>NZ_CP179909.1:0-2500 GCF_047456255.1 Pseudomonas sp. BNK-45
CTCGGCAGCCGCAGCCGAGCGGTCATGGCCGGCTGCAGCAGCGCAGCTTTTCTGCAGCGCAAAAACAAAACCCCAACTGCTTTCGCAATTGGGGTTTCGGAATTTAATCTTGACCGATGACCTACTCTCACATGGGGAAACCCCACACTACCATCGGCGATGCATCGTTTCACTTCTGAGTTCGGGATGGGATCAGGTGGTTCCAACGCTCTATGGTCGTCAAGAAATTCGGTAGCCAGTCCGTTGCTTGTGCAACGTGCCAGCGAATGGGTATGTAATAGATTTGTGTGTTTGCAAACTTTCGGTTCGTTTCGTCTTCACACACCGCAACTCGCTTCTTAAGCAAATTGCTTGGGTGTTATATGGTCAAGCCTCACGGGCAATTAGTATTGGTTAGCTCAACGCCTCACAGCGCTTACACACCCAACCTATCAACGTCGTAGTCTTCGACGGCCCTTTAGGGGATTCAAGATCCCAGTGAGATCTCATCTTGAGGCAAGTTTCCCGCTTAGATGCTTTCAGCGGTTATCTTTTCCGAACATAGCTACCCGGCAATGCCACTGGCGTGACAACCGGAACACCAGAGGTTCGTCCACTCCGGTCCTCTCGTACTAGGAGCAGCCCCTCTCAAATCTCAAACGTCCACGGCAGATAGGGACCGAACTGTCTCACGACGTTCTAAACCCAGCTCGCGTACCACTTTAAATGGCGAACAGCCATACCCTTGGGACCGGCTTCAGCCCCAGGATGTGATGAGCCGACATCGAGGTGCCAAACACCGCCGTCGATATGAACTCTTGGGCGGTATCAGCCTGTTATCCCCGGAGTACCTTTTATCCGTTGAGCGATGGCCCTTCCATACAGAACCACCGGATCACTAAGACCTACTTTCGTACCTGCTCGACGTGTCTGTCTCGCAGTCAAGCGCGCTTTTGCCTTTATACTCTACGACCGATTTCCGACCGGTCTGAGCGCACCTTCGTACTCCTCCGTTACTCTTTAGGAGGAGACCGCCCCAGTCAAACTACCCACCATACACTGTCCTCGATCCGGATAACGGACCTGAGTTAGAACCTCAAAGTTGCCAGGGTGGTATTTCAAGGATGGCTCCACGCAAACTGGCGTTCACGCTTCAAAGCCTCCCACCTATCCTACACAAGCAAATTCAAAGTCCAGTGCAAAGCTATAGTAAAGGTTCACGGGGTCTTTCCGTCTAGCCGCGGATACACTGCATCTTCACAGCGATTTCAATTTCACTGAGTCTCGGGTGGAGACAGCGCCGCCATCGTTACGCCATTCGTGCAGGTCGGAACTTACCCGACAAGGAATTTCGCTACCTTAGGACCGTTATAGTTACGGCCGCCGTTTACCGGGGCTTCGATCAAGAGCTTCGCGTTAGCTAACCCCATCAATTAACCTTCCGGCACCGGGCAGGCGTCACACCCTATACGTCCACTTTCGTGTTTGCAGAGTGCTGTGTTTTTAATAAACAGTCGCAGCGGCCTGGTATCTTCGACCGGCATGAGCTTACGGAGCAAGTCCTTCACCCTCACCGGCGCACCTTCTCCCGAAGTTACGGTGCCATTTTGCCTAGTTCCTTCACCCGAGTTCTCTCAAGCGCCTTGGTATTCTCTACCCAACCACCTGTGTCGGTTTGGGGTACGGTTCCTAGTTATCTGAAGCTTAGAAGCTTTTCTTGGAAGCATGGCATCAACCACTTCGTCACCTAAAAGGTAACTCGTCATCAGCTCTCGGCCTTAGAACCCCGGATTTACCTAAGATTCCAGCCTACCACCTTAAACTTGGACAACCAACGCCAAGCTGGCCTAGCCTTCTCCGTCCCTCCATCGCAATAACTAGAAGTACAGGAATATTAACCTGTTTTCCATCGACTACGCTTTTCAGCCTCGCCTTAGGGACCGACTAACCCTGCGTCGATTAACGTTGCGCAGGAAACCTTGGTCTTTCGGCGTGGGTGTTTTTCACACCCATTGTCGTTACTCATGTCAGCATTCGCACTTCTGATACCTCCAGCAAGCTTCTCAACTCACCTTCACAGGCTTACAGAACGCTCCTCTACCGCATCACTTACGTGATACCCGTAGCTTCGGTGTATGGTTTGAGCCCCGTTACATCTTCCGCGCAGGCCGACTCGACTAGTGAGCTATTACGCTTTCTTTAAAGGGTGGCTGCTTCTAAGCCAACCTCCTAGCTGTCTAAGCCTTCCCACATCGTTTCCCACTTAACCATAACTTTGGGACCTTAGCTGACGGTCTGGGTTGTTTCCCTTTTCACGACGGACGTTAGCACCCGCCGTGTGTCTCCCATGCTCGGCACTTGTAGGTATTCGGAGTTTGCATCGGTTTGGTAAGTCGGGATGACCCCCTAGCCGAAACAGTGCTCTACCCCCTACAGTGATACATGAGGCGCTACCTAAATAGCTTTCGAGGAGAACCAGCTATCTCCGAGCTTGATTAGCCTTTCACTCCGATCCACAGGT
>NZ_CP179909.1:7500-2955000 GCF_047456255.1 Pseudomonas sp. BNK-45
GAGCTTGTTCAGCACTTCGCCAACCGCGTCGAACAGACGATCGAGGTCTTGCGGCTTGCTATTGAAGGTTGGGCCGAACTGCAGGGTGTCGCCGCCGAAGCGCACGTAGAAACCGGCTTTCCACAGGGCCATGCCGGCCTCGAACGGACGCACGATCGCATCGCCGTCACGGGCCGCGATCTGGATCGCGCCGGCCAGGCCGAAGTTACGGATGTCGATCACGTTCTTCGCACCCTTGATGCCGTGCAGCGCATTCTCGAAATGCGGAGCGACTTCAGCCACGCTCTGCACCAGGTTTTCCTTCTGCAGCAGATCCAGTGCCGCCAGGCCCGCCGCACAAGCCACCGGGTGCGCCGAGTAGGTGTAGCCGTGAGGGAATTCCACGGCGTACTCGGGAGTCGCCTGGTTCATGAAGGTCTGATAGATCTCGGAGCTGGCAATCACCGCGCCCATGGGAATGGCGCCGTTGGTGACCTGCTTGGCCACGCACATCAGGTCCGGGGTCACGCCGAAGCTGTCGGCACCGAACATCGAACCGGTGCGACCAAAGCCGGTGATCACTTCGTCGAACACCAGCAGGATATTGTGCTGGTCGCAGATTTCCCGCAGACGCTTGAGGTAGCCCTGTGGAGGCACCAGTACCCCAGCGGAACCGGCCATCGGCTCGACGAAGACCGCTGCAATGTTGGAAGCGTCGTGCAACTCGATCAGTTTCAGCAGCTCGTCGGCCAGGGCGATGCCGCCCTGCTCCGGCATGCCCCGGGAAAACGCGTTACTGGCCAACAGGGTGTGCGGCAGATGGTCGACATCCATCATCGCCTGGCCGAACAGCTTACGGTTGCCGTTGACGCCGCCCAGGCTGGTGCCGGCGATGTTCACCCCGTGGTAGCCACGGGCACGGCCGATCATCTTGGTCTTGGTCGACTGGCCTTTCAGGCGCCAGTAGGCACGCACCATCTTCACCGCGGTATCGGCGCACTCGGAGCCGGAGTCGGTAAAGAACACATGGTTCAGGTTGCCCGGAGTCAGGTCAGTGATTTTCTCCGCCAGCTGGAACGACAGCGGATGGCCGAACTGGAAGCCTGGCGAGTAATCCAGGGTGCCCAGTTGCTTGGATACCGCTTCCTGAATCTCCTTGCGCGAGTGACCGGCGCCGCAGGTCCACAGACCGGACAGCGAGTCATAGACCTTGCGCCCCTTGTCATCCACCAGCCAGCTGCCTTCGGCGCCGACGATCAGCCGCGGGTCACGCTGGAAGTTGCGGTTGGCGGTGTAGGGCATCCAGTGAGCGTCAAGCTTGAGCTGACTGGCCAGGGACTGAGGAGCGGTTTCCGGCATGTTCATGAGCAAAACCTCGCGAGGCAATGAAGCGGCATAGGAACAAAAGCGTTGTTGCGACTAAGTTGCCACGGCTATAAAGTCGGTGAAATCCAACTTTAATAACCTTCAGTCTGGCCCCCACTAAACTATGAGCAGCCGTCGAGCCGACCCGCTGGCGCAAGTCAGCGACTTTGATATCCGCCTGCTGCGGATCTTTCGCAGCGTGGTGGAGTGCGGCGGCTTCTCGGCCGCAGAAACCGTACTCGGCATCGGCCGCTCGGCCATCAGCCAACAGATGAGCGACCTGGAACAGCGCGTCGGCCTGCGCCTGTGCCAACGCGGACGCGCCGGTTTTTCCCTCACCGAGGAAGGCCGCGAGGTCTATCAGTCGACCCTGCAACTGCTCAGTGCCCTGGAAAGCTTTCGCACCGAGGTCAACGGCCTGCACCACCATCTGCGGGGCGAATTGATCATCGGCCTCACCGACAACCTGGTGACCCTGCCCCACATGCGCATCACCCACGCCCTGGCGCAACTGAAGGAGCGCGGGCCGGATGTGCAGATCCAGATCCGCATGATCGCCCCCAGCGAGGTCGAGCAAGGGGTACTCGACGGCCGCCTGCACGTCGGCGTCGTGCCCCAGGCCAGCGCCCTGTCCGGGCTGGAGTATCAGCCGCTGTACGACGAACGCTCATTGCTGTACTGCGCGGTGGGCCACCCGCTGTTCTATGTCGACGACAGGCAACTGGACGACCAGCGCCTCAACGACCAGGACGCCATTGCCCCGACCTTCCGCCTGCCGGCGGAGATCCAGGCCCATTACCAGGCGCTGAACTGCACCGCCAGTGCATCCGACCGCGAAGGCATGGCGTTCCTGATCCTCACCGGACGCTACATCGGCTACCTGCCCGACCACTACGCCGCTCTCTGGGTCCAACAGGGCCGGTTGCGCGCCCTCAAGCCCAAGTCGCGCTTCTATGACCTGAGCCTGTCTTCGGTCACTCGCAAGGGACGGCGCCCCCACTTGGTGCTGGAGAGCTTTCTGGAGAGCCTGGCGGCGACTCGCTGAATCCCCGTCCGGCCCCGGCAAAGCCGCGCATTCAAAGGCCCGGCGCGATATTTTCGACAATAAACTGATCACTTGGACAGCTTTTTGCACAGACCCGGGCATCCAGAACCCTCAGCCCGAGTTCCATGCCATGTCGTCCGACCCTTCCCGCCCCACTGAACTGATCTACGGCCTCAACGACCGCCCGCGTCCCCCGGCCGCGCTGCTTGCCGCCCTGCAGCATGTGCTGGCCAGCTTTGTCGGCATCATTACCCCGCCGCTGGTCATAGGCTCGGCCCTGGGCCTGTCCACCCACCTGCCCTACCTGATCAGCATGGCGCTGATGGTGTCCGGGGTCGGCACCTTTATCCAGGCACGTCGCCCCTGGGGCATCGGCGCCGGAATGATCTGCCTGCAAGGCACCAGTTTCGCCTTCCTGGGGGCGGTGCTGGCGGCAGGGTTCCTGGTCAAGCACAGGGGCGGCAGCCCGGAAGACATCCTGGCGATGATCTTCGGCGTGTGCTTCTTCGGCGCCCTGGTACAGATCGTCCTCAGCCGCTTTATCGGGCAACTGCGAAGGGTCATCACCCCGCTGGTCACCGGCATCGTCATCACCCTGATCGGCATCAGCCTGATCAAGGTCGGCATCACCGATCTGGGAGGCGGCTTCAATGCCCCGGACTTCGGCGCCCCGGGCAATCTCGGCCTGGGCCTGCTGGTGCTGCTGACCATCATTGTGCTCAACCGCAGCGACACCCCGTGGATTCGCCTCAGCGCCATCATCATCGGCCTGGCCCTGGGCAGCCTGGTGGCCTGGTTCAGCGGCAAGCTGGTGCCCCAGCCCCTGCCCGACCTGCCGTTGATCAGCCTGCCGCAACCCTTCAAGTACGGTTTCAGTTTCGATTGGAGCGCCTTCGTCCCCGTCGCCCTGATCTACCTGATCAGCACCCTGGAAACCGTCGGCGACCTCACCGCCAACTGCATGCTGGCGCGCCAGCCCATCAGCGGTCCTTCCTATATAGGTCGGCTCAAGGGCGGGGTCCTGGGGGACGGCGTCAGTTGCCTGATCGCCGCCACCTTCAGCGCCTTTCCCAACACCACCTTCGCCCAGAACAACGGCGTGATTCAGCTGACCGGCGTGGCCAGCCGCTTCGTCGGCCTGTACATCGGCCTGATCCTGTTCTGCCTGGGGCTGTTCCCGCTGATCGGCGCGTTGCTGCAACAGATCCCCAAACCGGTACTCGGTGGCGCCACCCTGGTGATGTTCGGCAGTGTCGCCGCCGCCGGGGTACGCATTCTCGCCCAGGCGCCCCTGGACCGGCGCAGCATGCTGATCATCGCCACGTCCTTCGGCGTCGGCCTGGGCATCGCCGCACAACCGAACCTGCTGCACCTGCTGCCCCAGGTGGTGCAGACCCTGTTCGACTCGGCAATCACCAGCGGCGGCCTCACTGCACTGCTCATGTGCCTGCTGCTGCCGGAGGGCAAAAGCCTGCCGAACGACATAAATCCGGCGCCGGAAAAACCCGGCCTGAACGCCCGCTGAAGCTTTTGTCGCACCAAGGCTTGTCTGATCCACGTGGGTGCGCTATCAACGCACAGGTTGCACCCACAGACTTGCTCGGAAACCTCCATGACCTTTGAAGTCCCCGCCCACAGCACTCCTCACCCCGGCAAACCCGCCAGCCGCATTCGGCAGAAGAATGAAGAGGCCATCATCCAGGCCGCCGAGGACGAGTTCGCCCGTCACGGCTTCAAAGGCACCAGCATGAACACCATTGCGCAGAACGCCGGGCTGCCCAAGGCCAACCTGCACTACTACTTCACCAACAAGCTGGGGCTGTACATCGCGGTGCTGAGCAACATCCTCGAACTCTGGGACAGCACCTTCAACACCCTCACCGCCGAGGACGATCCGGCCGAGGCCCTGACCCGCTACATTCGCGCCAAGATGGAGTTTTCCCGGCGCCAGCCCCAGGCCTCGCGGATCTTCGCCATGGAAATCATCAGCGGCGGCGAATGCCTCAGCGAATACTTCAGCCAGGACTACCGCGCCTGGTTCCAGGGCCGCGCCGCGGTGTTCCAGGCCTGGATCGACGCCGGCAAGATGGATCCGGTCGATCCGGTGCACCTGATCTTCCTGCTCTGGGGCAGCACCCAGCACTACGCCGACTTCGCCACCCAGATCTGCCGCGTCACCGGCCGCAGCCGCCTGACCAAGCAGGACTTCGAAGCGGCCGGCAACAACCTGATCCGCATCATTCTCAAAGGCTGTGGCCTGACTCCCGCCCAGAAAGACTGACGCCCATGCCCTTTACCCTGGCCGGCCTTTGCGAATACCGCGAGGAGATTCGCAAAAGCCGCTTCATCACCTTCGCCGCGCCCATCAGCAGCGCGGCCGAGGCCCAAGCCTTCATCCAGCAGCACAGTGACCTCAACGCCTCCCATAACTGCTGGGCGTGGAAACTGGGCGACCAGTACCGCAGCAACGACGACGGCGAACCCGGCGGCACCGCCGGCAGACCGATCCTCGCGGCCATCGAAGCCCAGGACTGCGATCAGGTGGCGGTACTGGTGATCCGCTGGTACGGCGGCATTCAGTTGGGCACCGGCGGCCTGGCCCGAGCCTACGGCGGCGGCGCCAACAAATGCCTGCAGAGCGCCGAACGCATTGCCCTGGTCAACCGTGTGCCACTGCGCTGCGCCTGCAGCTTCAGCGAGCTGGCCCTGGTCAAACTGCGCATCGCCGAACTGGGCGGATTACTGGTGGATGAAGCGTTCACCGCCAACGGCGTGGAGCTGCAACTGGCCCTGGGTGAAGCCCTGATCGATACCCTGCAACAGCAACTGGCCGACCTCAGCCGCGGACGCATCCTCTTGCAGCGCTGAACGCACCAAGCCGGCCCGGCCACCTTGTGCATAACCTGGGCACCCCGGGCGCAGTTGCCCACATCGGCTGTGCACCCGCCTGTGGATAACCTGAGCACATAGCGCTGCAACCCTTCTGCAACGTGGCTTTGCGGGCTTTGCTCAGTTTTTGTCCAAAAATCCCAGGGCCGAGCTTTTTGTACTGAAAAACAGCAGCTTAGGGCGCTTTATCGCGGTTCGGAAACAACCGCCCCCGGCTTATGCCCAAGCCGGCGGCTTGCACACAATTACTGTGGAGCAAGCTGTGGATAACCCGTGCAAGGCTGCTTCAGCCCCTGACGCCACAGGGCCTGCAGGCAACTGATCATTTTTCGCTCACCGGCTGGCGGACAAAAAAGGAGCCGTTTCAAGCACTTTGCCCCGAACTGGTGCTCGTCCGGGGTCGTGGCTCATCGCTCAAGGTGCATGCCTGAGGGACCTCCCGGTTTTTCTGACCCACTGGCCAGGAAATTGCTTTATCCACAGGCACACCGCCCAGCCGTCGAGCCAGCCATGCCCAATTCCGCCGTGCCCGTTGTCCCCACACCGCGCCTGCAACTGCGCCAGATCAGCAAACGCTACCCCGGCTGCCTGGCCAACGACGCCATCGACCTGAGCATCGCCCCCGGGGAAATCCATGCCTTGCTGGGGGAAAACGGCGCCGGCAAAAGCACCTTGATGAAGATCATCTACGGGGTGGTCCAGGCCGATTCCGGAGAGCTGCTCTGGCAAGGGCGCCGTCAGTCCATCGCCAACCCGGCCCAGGCCCGGAGCCTGGGCATCGGCATGGTGTTCCAGCATTTCTCGTTGTTCGAAACCCTCAGCGTGGCGCAGAACATCGCCCTGGCCATGGGCCGCGGCGCGGGCACGCCGAACCAGCTGGAAGCCAGGATCCGCGAGGTTTCCCAGCGCTATGGCATGCCCCTGGAACCCCAGCGCCTGGTGCACAGCCTGTCCATCGGCGAGCGCCAGCGGGTGGAGATCGTGCGCTGCCTGATGCAGGACATCCGTCTGCTGATCCTCGACGAACCGACCTCGGTCCTGACGCCCCGGGAGGCCGACGATCTGTTCATGACCCTGCGCCGGCTGGCCGACGAGGGCTGCAGCATCCTGTTCATCAGCCACAAGCTCGGCGAGGTGCGCGCCCTGTGCCACAGCGCCACCGTGCTGCGCGCGGGCCGGGTGGCCGGGCACTGTATTCCTGCGCAGTGCTCGGACCCGGAACTGGCGCGGCTGATGGTCGGCGACGCCGCGGCGATGATCACCGAGCACCCCAAAGCCCGGGGCAGCCATGACTTCCTGCGCATCGACCACCTCAGCTGGCACAGCCCCGATCCCTTTGGCTGCTCGCTCAAGGCCATCGACCTGACCCTGCGCAGCGGCGAGATCGTCGGCATCGCCGGGGTCGCCGGCAATGGCCAGGACGAGCTGCTGGCGCTGCTCAGCGGCGAGCAGCGCCTGGCAGCCGACGAGGCCCGACGCATCTGCTTTGCCGGCCAGGCGGTGGGCCACCTGTACCCCGATGCGCGGCGCCGGAAGGGCCTGGCCTTTGTCCCCGCCGAACGCCTGGGGCACGGCGCCGTGCCGGAGCTGAGCCTGGAAGACAACGCCCTGCTCAGCGCCTTCGAGCAGGGACTGGTGCGCCACGGCCTGATTCGACGATCCCGGGTCCGGGCCCTGGCCGAGCGCATCATCCAGCGCTTCGGGGTCAAGACCGGCGACGCCCAAAGCCCGGCCCGTAGCCTGTCCGGCGGCAACCTGCAGAAATTCATCCTCGGGCGCGAAATCCTCCAGCAGCCACGCCTGCTGATCGCCGCACACCCGACCTGGGGCGTGGACGTGGGCGCTGCCGCCACCATTCACCAGGCACTGATCGCCCTGCGCGACGCCGGGGCGGCGATCCTGGTGATCTCCGAAGACCTGGATGAACTGCTGCAGATCAGCGATCGCATCGGCGCCCTGTGCAGCGGTCGCCTGTCGGCGTTGAAGGACTGCGCCGACACCTCCCTGGTGGAAATCGGCGGCTGGATGGCCGGCGATTTCACCCCGTCCCCTTCAGCCCCCGCCTTAGCGGTGTAACGGAGTCGTCCATGCTGCTTTCACTCGAACCCCGCGGACGGCAATCGCGCCTGATGCTCGGCTGCTCGCCCCTGCTGGCCGCGCTGCTGACCCTGGGCTGTGGCGCCCTGCTGTTCATGGCCCTGGGACAGGACCCGATACTGACCTTGCACACCTTGCTGATCGCGCCGCTCAGCGACCTGTATGGCGTCTCCGAACTGCTGGTCAAGGCGCTGCCGATCCTGCTTTGCGCCCTGGGCCTGGCGGTGGCCTACCGGGCCCGCATCTGGAACATCGGCGCCGAAGGCCAACTGCTGCTCGGGGCCCTGGCCGGCAGTGCCCTGGCGGTCAACCTCATCGAGCTGCAAAGCCGCTGGGCGCTGGTGCTGATCCTGCTCACCGGCACCCTGGCCGGGGCCGCCTGGGCCGGGCTCACCGCCTGGTTGCGCACGCGCTTCAACGCCAATGAAATCCTCACCAGCATCATGCTCAACTACATTGCCCTGAACCTGTTGCTGTATTGCGTGCACGGCCCCTTGAAGGACCCCGCCGGGTTCAACTTTCCCGAGTCGGCGATGTTCGGCGACTTCAGCCGCCTGCCGCTGTTGATGGACGACGGCCGGGTTCACGCCGGGGTGTACTTTGCCCTGCTGGCCCTGGTGGCGGTCTGGGTGCTGTTGCAGAAAAGCTTTGTCGGCTTCCAGATCAAGGTGCTGGGCCTGGATGCCCGCGCCGCCGGTTTCGTCGGCTTCCGCCAAAAGCGCCTGATCTGGCTGGCGCTGTTGATCAGCGGCGCCCTGGCCGGGTTGGCCGGGGTCTGCGAAGTCAGCGGCCCCATCGGCCAGTTGGTGCCGCAAGTCTCCCCCGGCTATGGCTATGCCGCGATTACCGTGGCCTTTCTCGGGCGCCTTAACCCGATCGGCATCCTGTTCTCCAGCCTGCTCATGGCGCTGTTGTACATCGGTGGCGAAAGCGCGCAGATGACCCTCAACCTGCCCCAGGCCATCACCCAGCTGTTCCAGGGAATGATGCTGTTCTTCCTCCTGGCCTGCGACGTACTGATCCTCTACCGGCCGCGCCTGAACCTGCGCTGGGCACGCCGCGACACGCCCCTCAGCGCAACCGCCGGAGCCCTGTGATGGACATCGATCTGCTGAGCAACATCTTCTACGCCATGGTCCGCTGCGGCACGCCCTTGCTGCTGGTGGCCCTGGGGGAGCTGATCTGTGAAAAAAGCGGGGTTCTCAACCTCGGCCAGGAAGGCATGATGCTGTTCGGCGCGGTGGTGGGGTTTATCGTCGCCCTCAACAGCGGGCAGCTGTGGCTCGGGGTACTGCTGGCGATGGCGGCGGGCATGCTGCTGTCGGCGCTGTTCGCCCTGGTGGCCCTGGTGTTCAACGCCAATCAGGTGGCCACCGGACTGGCCCTGAGCATTTTCGGCGTCGGCCTGTCGAGCTTTGTCGGCGCGGCCTGGGTCGGCAAGCCCCTGGCCGGGTTCGAGCCCCTGGCACTGCCGTTGCTCAGCGACATCCCGCTGATCGGCCGCATGCTGTTCGCCCAGGACCCGCTGGTGTACCTGTCCTTCGTCCTGTTCGCCCTGGTGGCCTGGGTCATCCTCAAGAGCCGGATCGGCCTGATCATCCAGGCCGTCGGCGAAAACCCCGACGCCGCCAGTGCCATGGGCCTGCCAGTGCTGCGGGTGCGGACGCTCGCAGTGCTGTTCGGCGGCGCCATGGCCGGGCTGGCCGGGGCCTACCTGTCCCTGGCCTACACGCCGATGTGGGCCGAGAACATGAGCGCCGGTCGCGGCTGGATCGCCCTGGCCCTGGTGGTGTTCGCCAGCTGGCGCGTGTGGCGCCTCTTGCTCGGCGCCTACCTGTTCGGCCTGGCCAGCATCCTGCACCTGGTGGCCCAGGGCCTGGGGCTGGCGATTCCGGCCAACCTGCTGGCGATGCTGCCCTATGCCGCGACCATCCTGGTGCTGGTGCTGCTGTCCAGGGACGCCTTGCGCACTCGCCTGTACGCACCGGTGTCCCTGGGCCAGCCATGGCAAGCGGGCCATTAGATGACCGGCACACGCCCCGCTGCAGCCGGCTTGCCGGCAACGCCTTTGACCGGCAGCAACTGCGCCACGCACCAAGCCAGCTCGAACAACAGGATCCCCCAGAGCAGCGCCGTGGCGCCGTGCATCAGGGCATAAAGCTGCCAGCTGGCGAAAAGGATGCGTCCCACCGCGTCATATCGGCCAAACGCCTGCTGCGGATCGCGAATCCGCAGCACCGCCCACACACAGACAATCGAGCCCATCAGGTTGGCCATCAACAGGTGGGTCGGTTCGAAAGGCGGCAGGCTGCCCGCCAGGTGCAAGGCCTGGGCCGTGTCCTGCAGCAACCCGTGCAGGGCCATGAAACTCCAGGGGGTGACAAAGGCCAGGGTCATCAGCAAGTCATACCAGCCGCTGGCCCGGACCAATGTCCGATACTGCTCGGTCGTCCACATAGATGTCGCTCCATCGATTCAAGGAGCGCGCAGGCTAAAGCCTGGAGTATGCTCCAGGGTCAAGCCCTTTCGAGCCCCACGCATGCGCATTGCACAACTGGCCGCCGCCTGCGCCGTCAGCCACCACACCCTGAGCTTCGACCCGCGAAGCGGGCTGGCCGCGTCCCCGCGCAGCGCCAAAAGGTGTCGCGACTGTCCGCCCGAGAGGCGGTCATTGCGGCTCGACATCAAGACCGCGCAAGCGAACCGGGGCACTTGCGCCAGGCGCTGCAACCGCGGCTCGGCCAAGCCTGTCCATTGAATCCGTGATCCTCATTTTTCAAGGAGCCTCCTCATGTCCACGGCAAAAACCGCTCTGATCATCGGCGCTTCCCGGGGCCTGGGCCTCGGCCTGGTCCAGCGCCTGCTCGAAGACGGCTGGCAGGTCACTGCCACCGTGCGCAACCCGCACAAGGCCGAGGCCCTGCAAGCGTTGGGCAAGGTGCAGATCGAGCAGCTGGACATGGACGATCAGCAAGCCGTGATCGCCCTCAGCCATAAGCTCAAGGATCAGGTGTTCGACCTGCTGTTCGTCAACGCCGGGGTCAAGGGCCCGGACAACCAGTTGCCGGGCCACGCGACCCTGGCCGAAGTCGGCCAACTGTTCTTCACCAACGCCGTGGCGCCGATCAACCTGGCCCAGCGCTTTGTCGGGCAGATCCGCAAGGACAGCGGCGTGCTGGCGTTCATGAGTTCGGTGCTGGGCAGCGTGACCATGCCGGATGCTCCGGAACTGGCGCTGTACAAGGCCAGCAAGGCGGCGCTGAACTCCATGACCAACAGCTTCGTCACCCAGCTGCAACAGAAGCTGACCGTGCTCTCGCTGCACCCGGGCTGGGTGAAGACCGACATGGGCGGCGAAGGCGCCGACATCGACGTGCAAACCAGCACCCGCGGGCTGATCGCCCAGGTCAATGCCTACACCGGCAAGGGCGGGCATCACTTCGTCAACTACAAGGGCGAAACCATCCCCTGGTAAGCCCGCCCCCCTGCAACCAGTGTCCCAGGCAGTGCTTGCACAGCGCTGCCAAGGCTCTGCAACGGGGGGCAAACCGCAAGTTTTGTCCCCCGGCAAATCTTTCGCTAGACTGCGCACCTCGCCCCTTGCGGCGACCCTGGATCAGCAGACAGGGCAACACTGAGCTGGCTAACCTGAACCCACTTTCAGAGGAGCCGGCCACCATGCCTGCGACCCGTACCTGGTTAAAAAATCCCCTGGCCATCTTCACCGGCAATGCCCTCGACGCCCGTGGCGGCCTGGTGCTGCAAGACGGTCTGATCGTTGAAGTCCTGGGCCTCGGCCAACAGCCTGCAAGCCCCTGCCAGCAGGTCTTCGATGCCCGCGAGCACGTGTTGCTGCCGGGCCTGATCAACACCCACCATCACTTCTACCAAACCCTGACCCGGGCCTGGGCGCCGGTGGTCAACCAGCCGCTGTTCCCCTGGCTCAAGACCCTGTATCCGGTCTGGGCCCGGCTGACCCCGGAAAAACTCGCCCTGGCCACCAAAGTGGCGCTGGCCGAACTGCTGCTCTCCGGTTGCACCACCGCCGCCGACCATCACTACCTGTTTCCCGACGGCCTGGAAAATGCCATCGACGTGCAAGTCGAAAGCGTGCGTGAGCTGGGCATGCGCGCCATGCTCACCCGCGGTTCCATGAGCCTGGGCGAAAAGGACGGCGGCCTGCCACCGCAACAGACCGTGCAGGAAGGCCAGGTGATTCTCGACGACAGTCAGCGCCTGATTCGCCAGTACCACGAGCGTGGCGACGGCGCGCAAATCCAGATCGCCCTGGCGCCGTGCTCGCCGTTCTCGGTGACCCCGGAAATCATGTCGGCCAGCGCCGAACTGGCCAACGGACTCGATGTGCGCCTGCACACTCACCTCGCCGAAACCCTCGACGAAGAAGACTTCTGCCTGCAGCGCTTCGGCCTGCGCACCGTGGATTACCTGGACAGCGTCGGCTGGCTCGGTCCGCGTACCTGGCTGGCCCACGGCATCCACTTCAACCCGGATGAAATCGCCCGCCTGGGCGCTGCCGGCACCGGCATCTGCCATTGCCCGAGTTCGAACATGCGCCTGGCCTCCGGCATCTGCCCCAGCATCGAGCTGACCGACGCCGGCGCGCCCCTGGGCTTGGGCGTGGACGGTTCGGCGTCCAACGATGCGTCGAACATGATCCTCGAAGCGCGGCAGGCGCTGTACATCCAGCGCCTGCGCTACGGCGCCGAGAAGATCACCCCGGAGCGGGTACTGGGCTGGGCGACCCGGGGTTCGGCGAGCCTGCTGGGCCGCACCGACATCGGCGAGCTGGCGGTGGGCAAGCAGGCGGACCTGGCGTTGTTCAAGCTCGATGAGCTGCGTTTCTCGGGCAGCCATGATCCGGTTTCGGCGCTGCTGTTGTGCGGCGCGGATCGGGCGGACCGGGTCATGATCGGCGGCCAGTGGCGGGTGATTGATGGCCAGGTCGAAGGGCTGGACCTGAAAAACCTGATCGCCGATCACAGCCAGGCGGCCCGGCAGTTGATCGCCGGTAGCTGATCGTTGAGTCCAACGGCGAGGGACCCGATCCCTCGCCTGCGCCTTAAGCGGAATCGGATTGAGGAAACATGTTAGTTTCCGCCCTCGAACGAACCGCTATAGGGACATTACGTGAAACCAAAGTACGGACTGGCGCTCTGCGTCGCGCTGCTGATTTCAGGCTGCGAGAAACAGGAGGTTGCTGGCCCGCCCAGCAACGTGCTGTCAGCTGAAAAAGTGGCAGAAATTGCGTCGACCATCAGCCGTAAATACCCGAATCTGTCCCCACAAAACCGCGAGGCCGTACTTAACACGGTGGTCCGCTCGCTGGACAACATGGTGTTGATTGAAGGGGGCGAATTCCAGATGGGCGATTTCGGCTGGCCCCGTGGCTTCGACCCACAGGCCTTGTGCCAATGGCCCTGTGGCGTGGCCCCGGAAAAAATGGAGCGGATCAGCCTCGAGGTCGATGACGACTTCGTTCATCCGGTCAAATTGAGCAGCTATTACCTGTCCTCGTTGCAAACCACCCTGGGCGATTTCGATCTGTTCTTCCTGGCCCAAGGCAAGCCGCCGTTCGACGCAAAACTGCGCGAACTCGCCGAGATGAAGCACCTTTACCAGGCAAACCTGCCCGCCCCGGCGTCTAAAGAATGGCAAGAAGCCAAGGATTACTGCGGCTGGCTGGCAGAGCTCAGCGGCTATCCCGTCGATCTACCCACCGAGGCCCAATGGGAATATGCGGCGCGCAACCGCGGCCAACCGGTGATGTTCGCCACCGACAACGGCAATCTGGATTACGGCCGCAACTTCCCGGCCCCTGACGACAACGAAACCTTCGCCGTGGATAGGTTCGTGCCCAATCCGCTGGGCCTCTACAACCTCACCGGCAACGCCAGTGAATGGGTCAACGATTGGTACGATAAACACTACTATCGCGAGTCTCCCGTGGAGAACCCGCAAGGGCCTGAAACAGGCATTTATCGGGCGCAACGGGGCGCCAACAACGTAAATGCCAACGACCCGACCTTTTCGCCCTCGGCCAGCACCGTGCGTCGTTGGAGCTGGGGGGCACTCGCGGCCTGGAATGCCCCCGGAGTCAGCTTTCGCTGCGCCATCCAGTCAGCCCAGCCGCTTTAAAGACCCAGCAGCGACAGCATGATGAAGGTGGCAAACAGCACGAAGTGAGTCATGCCCTCGATGGCGTTGGTTTCACCGTCATTGAGGTTGATCGCGCTGACGATCAGGGTGATGAACACCATCACCGTCTGCACCGGGGTCATGGCCATCTGGAACGGCTGGCCGGTGTACAGGGCCATGGCCTCCATCACCGGCACCGTGAGGATCACCGTCGACAGGGACGCGCCCAGGGCCACGTTGACCACCGACTGCATGCGGTTGGCCAGGGCCGCGCGCAGGGCGGTGAGAATTTCCGGCGCAGCGGAAATCGCCGCCACCAGGATCGCCGTGATCACCGGCGGCGCGCCCGTGCCTTCCAGGCCCAGGTCCAGGGTCTTGGACATTACCTCGGCCAGGGCGCCGATCACCACCACGCCGAACACCAGGATGCCGATGCTCCAGGCCAGGTTGATGGCCTGGGGTTGTTCCTGGGCCTCTTTACTGCGGCGCTTTTCCGGGTAGCTGTAGCTGAAGAAGTAACTGTGGGGCCCGACCTGCATGCGCAGGAACAGGGTGTAGAGCACCACCATCGCACCGATGGTGAAGGCCGAGTAGACCTTCCAGTCGGCCTCGGGGATGAACTCCGGCACCACCATCGACACCCCCATGGCGGTGAGAATCATCACGCTGTAGGTGCGCGCCGAATCATCGTTGTAGGGCTGCTCGCCGTGCTTGATGCCGCCCATCAGCGCGGCCAGGCCGAGGATGCCGTTGATGTCCAGCATCACCGCCGAATAGATGGTGTCGCGCACCAGGGTCGGCGAGGCTTCGTTGCTCATCATGATGGCCAGGATCACCACCTCCACCAACACAGCGGCCAGGGTCAGGATCATGGTGCCGTAGGGGTCGCCGACCTTTTCCGCCAGCAATTCGGCGTGATGGGCGACGCGCATCGAGGCGATGACGATAAAGCCGATCAGCACCAACCCGGCCATCAGGGCGACGCCTTGGCCGCTATTGAGCAACAGGTGTTCCAGGGGATAGGCGGCCACGGCCGCCAGCAGCGCAAGCAGCAAAAACTGTTCTTGCTTGAGGGAAGTGAACATTGCAGTCCTTTGACGGAAATAAAAACGAGTACAGGAGATGAGTAAAAGACTGCTTCGGGTCACTAACGTTTCGTTACATGTTAGTGCACCAGCCTCAGGCACCGCGCACCGGGTTGGATCTTGAAAGCCCTTCGCCGGCAAGCCGGCTCCTAGATTCCAGCCCCGTAGGAGCTGGCTTGCCAGCGAAAAGCGCGCCCCAAAGCCCCCGTAGAAACCGCCTCGCCGGCGCAACCGCCATCTTTGTTGTCCTGTTGGTCAGCTATTTGCATTGGCCTGCAGCGTTTGCCGCCCGCCCCCCTCACAACAAGATGGAGCTTCCATTCATGCATACACGCCCGTTGCACAAGCTGCTCTGCGCCCTGGCCGCCGCCGTCGGCCTGAGTGCCAGCCTCACCGCCAGCGCCGCCGACCCGCTGAAGGTCGGCTTCGTCTACATCGGCCCCATCGGCGACCACGGCTGGACCTATCAGCATGAGCAGGGACGCAAGGCCCTGGCGGAAAAGTTCGGCGAGCAGATCAAGACCAACTACGTCGAGAACGTGGCCGAAGGCGCCGATGCCGAGCGGGTGATCCGCAACATGGCCAAGGACAACTACGACCTGATCTTCACCACCTCCTTCGGCTACATGAACCCCACCCTGAAAGTCGCCAAGCAGTTCCCCAAGGTGACCTTCGAACACGCCACCGGCTACAAGCAGGACAAGAACCTTGGCACCTACCTGGCGCGCACCTACGAGGGGCGTTACGTCGGCGGCTTTCTCGCGGCGAAGATGACCAAGAGCAAGAAGATCGGCTACGTCGCCTCGTTCCCGATCCCGGAGGTGATCCGCGACATCAACGCCATCCAGCTGGCCCTGAACAAGTACAACCCGGGCACCGAGATCAAGGTGGTGTGGGTCAACTCCTGGTTCGACCCGGGCAAGGAAGCCGACGCCGCCAACGCCCTGATCGACCAGGGCGCCGACGTGATCTTCCAGCACACCGACAGCCCGGCGCCGATCCAGGCCGCAGAACGCCGCGGCGTGTATGCGGTGGGCTACGCCTCGGACATGGCCCACTTCGGCCCCAAGGCGGTGCTGACCTCCATCGTCAACAACTGGGCCCCGCACTACATCCAGGCCACCCAGGGGGTGCTCGATCACAGCTGGAAATCCCAGGACTACTGGGGCGGCCTGAAAGAGGGTACGGTTGAGCTGCCCCTCAGCGACCTGCTGCCGGCCCCGGTGAAAACCGAGGCCGAGCAGATCATCGCCAGCATCAAGAGCGGCGAGTTCCACCCGTTCACCGGCCCGATCAAGGACCAGGCCGGGGTCGAGAAAATCGCCGCGGGGGTCAGCGCCAGCAATGCCGAACTGGCCTCGATGAACTACTACGTCGAAGGCCTGAAGGCAGACCTCCCCAAATAAGCTGGTCGTCGCTGCCGGAACATCCGGCAGCGACGGCGGACCGTCAACCGGATGGGAGCCATTTCATGCATCAACTGCCGATCATCGATATCAGCCCGCTGTATCAGGAGGCCCAGCCAGGCTGGGACAGTGTCGCCAAACAGATCGACCGCGCCTGTCGCGAGTGGGGCTTCTTCTACATCAAGGGTCACCCGATCAGCGCACAACGCATCGAGCAATTGCTGGCCATGGCCAAGCATTTCTTCGCCCTGCCCAGCGCCGAAAAACTCAAGATCGACATCACCCAGAGCCGCCACCACCGCGGCTACGGCGCCATCGCCACCGAGCAACTGGACCCGGGCAAGCCCAGCGACCTCAAGGAAACCTTCGACATGGGCCTGCACCTGCCGGCCGAGCATCCCGAAGTGCTGGCGGACAAGCCCCTGCGCGGCCCCAATCGCCACCCGCACCTGCCCGGCTGGAAAGACCTGATGGAACAGCACTACCAGGACATGCAGGCCCTGGCCCAGACCCTGCTGCGGGCCATGACCCTGGCCCTGGGCATCGAGCGCGACTTCTTCGACCGCCGCTTCCAGGACCCGGTCAGCGTGCTGCGGCTGATCCACTACCCGCCGCGCCACACCGCCAGCAGCGAAGAACAGCAAGGCGCGGGAGCCCATACCGACTATGGCTGCATCACCCTGCTCTACCAGGACACCGCCGGTGGCTTGCAGGTGCGCAACGTCCAGGGGCAGTGGATCGATGCGCCGCCCATCGAAGGCAGCTTCGTGGTCAACCTCGGCGACATGATGGCGCGCTGGAGCAACGACCGTTACCTGTCGACCCCGCACCGGGTCATCAGCCCGCTGGGGGTGGACCGCTACTCGATGCCGTTCTTTGCCGAACCGCACCCGGACACCCGCATCGAATGCCTGCCCGGCTGCCAGGACACGGAGCACCCGGCCAAGTACCCGGTGACCACCTGCGCCGAATTCCTGCTGTCGCGCTTTGCCGATACCTACGCCTATCGCCGGGAGCTGGAGCAGGCCTGATCGCCCATTCGGTCAGGTTTTACCGAACAATGGCGCCGCCAGATGTAGAATGGCGGCTTTTTCGGGCCCGGTGAAAACCTGGCGATAGCCGCAACCGCCGCCAGTTCCCCAGAGAAGGGCACGGCCCCGGCAGCGCATCACTCTCGCAGCGCCCGCCTGCACCTGATGAGACAACACCATGTATGACTGGCTGAACGCCTTGCCCAAGGCCGAGTTGCACCTGCACCTGGAAGGTTCCCTGGAACCGGAACTGCTGTTCGCCCTGGCCGAACGCAACAAGATCGCCCTGCCCTGGAGCGACGTCGAAACCCTGCGCAAGGCCTACGCCTTCAACAACCTGCAGGAATTCCTCGACCTGTATTACCAGGGCGCCGATGTGCTGCGCACCTCCCAGGATTTCTACGACCTGACCTGGGCCTACCTGCTGCGCTGCAAAGAGCAGAACGTGATCCACACCGAGCCGTTCTTCGATCCGCAGACCCACACCGACCGCGGTATCCCGTTCGAAGTGGTGCTCAACGGCATCGCCGCCGCCCTCAAGGACGGCGAACAGCAACTGGGCATCACCAGCGGCCTGATCCTCAGCTTTCTGCGCCACTTGAGCGAAGAAGAAGCACAGAAAACCCTCGACCAGGCGCTGCCGTTCCGCGATGCCTTCGTTGCCGTGGGCCTGGACAGTTCGGAAATGGGTCACCCGCCGAGCAAGTTCCAGCGGGTCTTCGACCGCGCCCGCAGCGAAGGCTTCCTGACCGTCGCCCACGCCGGCGAGGAAGGCCCGCCGGAGTACATCTGGGAAGCCCTGGACCTTCTGAAGATCCAGCGCATCGACCACGGCGTACGCGCTTTCGAGGATGAGCGGCTGATGCAGCGCATCATCGACGAGCAGATCCCGCTGACCGTGTGCCCGCTGTCCAACACCAAGCTCTGCGTGTTCGACCACATGTCCCAGCACAACATCCTGCAAATGCTCGAGCGCGGGGTGAAGGTCACGGTCAACTCCGATGACCCGGCCTACTTCGGCGGCTACGTCACCGAGAACTTCCACGCCCTGTACACCGACCTGGGCATGACCCAGGACCAGGCCCGGCGCCTGGCGCAGAACAGCCTGGATGCGCGGCTGGTCAAGCCGTAACGGCCTTCGCCGGCCAGCCGGCTCCTACAGGTTCGTGTAGGAGCCGGCTGGCCGGCGAACAGCTCCCCCCTCTCTATCAGCCCGCCGCCTCGCTCAACGCCTCCAGCGTCTTGCCCCGGGTCTCCATCCCGAACAGCCAGACCACTCCCGCCGCGATCACGAAGCACGCCGCCCCCAGGGCAAACACCCCGCCCTGCCCGGTGATGGGAAACACCAGCCCGGTCACCAAGGGCCCCAGCAACGAACCGATCCGGCCAACGGCCGAAGCAAAGCCCGAGCCCGTGGCCCGGGCCGACGTCGGGTACAGCTCGGGCGTGTAGGTGTAGAGCACCGCCCACATGCCGAACAGGAAGAACTGCATCAACAGCCCGGTGCCGATCAGCAGCCCGACGTTGCCGCCAAACACCGCGCTCTGTCCGTAGAAGAACGCCATGACCCCGCCACCGAGCAAGGTCACAATGCACACCGGCTTGCGTCCCCAGCGCTCCACCAGCCAGGCGGCCATGAGAAACCCGGGAATCCCGCCCAGGGAAATCAGCACCGTGTAGTACACCGACTGCGTCACGGCAAAACCGGATGTTTGTAGCAAGGCGCTGAGCCAGGACGTCAGCCCGTAGAAACCCAGCAGGGCGAAGAACCACAGGCTCCAGATCATCATCGTGCGTTGCCGGTACAGGGGCGACCAGATCTGTTTCAGCGCGGAGAAAAAGTGCCCCGGCGCACTGTCGAGGCGTGGCAGGCGCACCGGCTCCGGCAACTGCGCCGTGCCCAGGGAAGCCCGGACCTTGTTCTCGATGTCGCCCAGCACGCGGTCCGCATCGGCATGCCGCCCGGCCTGCTCCAGCCAGCGCGGCGACTCGGGAATGAAGAAACGGATCACCAGCACGAACACCGCCGGAATCGCCAGCACCAGGAAGATGTCGCGCCAGCCGATCAGCGGCAGGAGGAAATACGACAGCACCCCGGAGGCAACGAAACCCAGGGGCCAGAAGCCGTCCATCAAGGCGATGTAGCGCCCGCGGCGCTGCGCCGGGATCATCTCCGAAAGCATCGATTGGGCGATGGGAAACTCCATGCCCATGCCGATCCCCAGCAGCACCCGGAACAGGGTCAGGCTGTCCACGCTCTGGGCGGTGGAACACAGGTAGCTGGCCAGGCCCCAGAGCACGATGCTCCATTGGAACACCGGCTTGCGCCCGAAGCGGTCGGCGAGCATGCCCGACAGCGACGCGCCGAGCACCATGCCGAAGAAACTGGAGCTGGCCAGCAGGCCGGCCTGGGCCGAGCTCAGGCCGAACTCGGTTTTGATCGAGCCGAGGAGGAACGTCATCATCGCCAGGTCCATGGAATCGAAGAAAAACGCCAGGGCGATGATGATGAAGATCACCCGGTGATAACCGCTGATGGGCAATCGTTCCAAGCGCTCGGCGGCGCTGTATCCCTGTATGGCCATGCCCGTTCCCCCGGTTGAATGCTGGACCGTCCGAGTGTGCGGGATCGAGGCCGGGACGGATGGCTGAGGGCGACCTGTTCGCGTCAGGCAGCGACGCCGGGCACGGGGCCCGGGTTGGCCGGCGGCTACGGGCGGCGGGCGCTGATCTCGGCGCAACGCTCCTGAAGCAGGTCGCGCAGCAACTTCACCGGTTTGCTCAGGTGCGCCCGATGGGTGCACAGCAGGTTCAACGACGCGCCTTCGCAGCGCAGCTCCGGCAGCAGGATCTGCAGGCGACCGGCGAGCACATCGCCGGCCACGTCCAGCCAGGACTTGTAGGCAATTCCCTCGCCGGCCACGGCCCAGCGCCGCACCACATCGGCATCGTCGCTCAAGCGGTCGCCACTGACGGTCAGGCTCACCTCGCGCTTGCCGTCAAAAAAGCTCCAGAGGTCGTGCGCCCGGCTGTCGAGCATGTACAGCAGGCAGTTGTGCTGGGCCAGGTGCTCCAGCTGGCGCGGTTCGCCGTGCCGGGCCAGGTAGCTGGGAGCGGCGCACAGCACCCGGCGGTTGTCCGGGGCCACCGGCAAGGCCACCAGGCTGGAGTCCTCCGGCTCGCCGTAGCGCAGGGCGATATCCACCGGCTGGCGGAACAGGTCGGCAATCCGGTCCCCTAGCAGCAGGCGCACGCTGAGCTTGGGGTAGGCACGCTGAAACTCGTCGAGCCAGGGCAGCAGCAGGTTGCGGCCAAAGTCCGAAGGCGCGGACAGTTGCAACACGCCGCTGACCTGATCCTGGCCGCTGGCCAACAGGCGCCGTCCTTCATCCAGGTTGCTCAAGGCGGCGCGGGCGTATTCCAGAAAGCCCTCGCCCTCGGCGGTCAGGCGCAGGCTGCGGGTCGAGCGGGCCAGCAGGCGCGCGCCCAGGTGTTCTTCAATGCGCTTGAGGGCGGCGCTGGCCACTGCCGGCGACAGGTCCATGACCCGGGCCGCCGCCGACAGGCTGCCCAGATCGGCGGCACGCACGAACAACTGCAGGTCATCGAATCGCAGCATCGGTGATTTTCCGGATTATCAAAAAAATATTGAAAGAGACTGCTCTTTTAGCCGGTTTTATCTTCAGGAGAAATAGCCAATTATCTGCCCATCGCCTGACTCCCCTGAGGAAAACCCCATGTCCCAAGCCTTTACCGCGATTGCGACGCTGATCGCCAAGCCCCAGCAGCAAGCCGTCCTCAAGCGCGAACTCAGCGCCCTGGTCCCGCCCAGCCGCGAGGAAGCCGGCTGCCAGTACTACGAACTGCATGAGGACGCCGCGCAGCCGGGCACCTTCTACGTACTGGAACGCTGGGACGATGAAGCCGCCCTGGACTTTCACAACCACACGGCGCACTTCCAGCACTTCATCGCCCAGACCCGCGAGGCAATCGAGCACTTCGAGCTCAAGCGCCTGCAATTGCTCGTCTGAGCCCAACTCTCACACTCATCAGGAACTCATCATGAAAGCCATCGCCTACTACGCCTCCCTGCCGATCGACGACCCCAAGTCCCTGCAAGACATCGAACTGCCCGAGCCGGTGGCCGGCCCTCGCGACCTGCTGGTGGAGGTCAAGGCCATCTCGGTCAACCCGGTGGACACCAAGGTCCGCCAGAACGTCCAGCCCGAAGGCGGCGCCGCCAAGGTGCTGGGCTGGGACGTGGCCGGCGTGGTCAAGGCCGTGGGCAGCGAGGTCAGCCTGTTCAAGGTCGGCGACCGGGTGTTCTACGCCGGCTCCATTGCCCGGGCCGGCGGCAACAGCCAATTGCATACGGTGGATGAACGCATCGTCGGCCATATGCCCAAGAGCCTGGGCTTTGCCGAAGCCGCGGCCCTGCCGCTGACCGCGATCACCGCCTGGGAGCTGCTGTTCGAACGCCTGCAGATCAGCCAGGACCGCAGCGACCAGGGCCAGAGCCTGCTGATTGTCGGCGCCGCCGGCGGGGTCGGTTCGATCCTCACCCAACTGGCCCGGCAACTGACCGGCCTCAAGGTGATCGGCAGTGCCTCCCGGGAACAGACCCAGGCCTGGGTCCGCGAGCTGGGCGCCCAGCATGTGGTGGATCACCGCCAGCCACTGAGCGCCGAGCTCAAGCGCATCGGCATCCATCAGGTGACCCACGTGGCCAGCCTGACCCAGACCGACGCTCACCTCGATGAATTGGTGGAGGCCCTGGCGCCCCAGGGCAAGCTGGCCCTGATCGACGACCCGAAAAGCCTCGATGTGACCAAGCTCAAGCGCAAGAGCCTGTCGCTGCACTGGGAGTTCATGTACACCCGTTCGCTGTTCGAAACCGCCGACATGCAAGAGCAGCATGTGCTGCTCAACAAGGTCGCCGATCTGATCGACGCCGGCACACTGAAGACCACGCTGGGCGAGCATTTCGGCCAGATCAACGCGGCCAACCTGCGGCGTGCCCATGCCGTGCTGGAGAGCGGCACGGCCAAGGGCAAGATCGTTCTGGAAGGTTTCTAAGGCCCTGGCGGACGGTGGCCATCGCGCAGAAAAGCCCGCTGGTCGCCGTCAGTCCGAGAGTTGATTTCGGTCATATTTGTGACCGTATTCGGGTCTACACTGGCAGCCCTTGCACCGCACTCTTTTAGCGTTAGGAGGTCAGCAATGAAGATCCTGATAAAAGAACTGGCACACCCTCAAGGCTCCCAATGGCAGGTACGCCTGGATCAGCACGCGGTGACTTTCCGCAGCGAGGCCGAAGCCCGGGCGTTCACCCAGACCCTGCAGGCCCGCTTGCAAGCTCCCCACCAGATTCCCCAGGTTCAGCGCGCCGTCGGCTGACTCAAGGCTCGGCGGCTCTCAAGGCCCGGGCATTCTGCAAACGCCGGGTCACGACCGCCATGCTCACCGCCAGAACCCCGCACAGGCAGATGACCATGGCCATCGGCATGGCGCTGCCATCGTGCAATACCCCCACCAGATAGGCGGCACCCGCCGCCACGCTGAACTGCAGGCAACCGAGCATCGCCGACGCGCTGCCGGCCCGCGCGCCCTGGCCGTTCATGGCACAGGCCGCAGCGTTGGGAATGATGCAGCCCAGGCTGGCGATGCACACGAACAACGGCAGTAGCAGCGGCCAGAGTGCGCTGGTGTGCAAGGCGCTGATTCCCAGCAGGGTCAGGCCCGCCGCCAGGTAGATCCACACCGTGCGGGCCAGCAGAAAGGCCGGCCCGCGCTTGGCCAGCAGGCGCGCATTGATCTGCGCCACCAGGATGAAGCCCCCGGCGTTGATCCCGAAGAACCAGCCAAAGTGCTCCGCCGGCACGCCGTAGAGCTTGATAAAGACAAAGGGCGAACCGGCGATGTAGGAAAACATCCCGGCGATGGCGATGCCGCCGGTCAGGGCGTGACCGAGAAAGACCCGGTCCGCCAGCAGCAGGCCGTACTGGCGCAGCGCTCCGGACAAGGGCAGGCGCGGACGCGTGGCCGGCATGCTTTCCGGCAGGCCCAGGGCCACCGCCAATCCGGACAGGGCGCTGAACACCGTGAGCATGATGAAGATCGACTGCCAGCCATACAGGTTGACCAGCAGGCCGCCGAGCATCGGCGCCAGGATCGGCGCCAGGCCCATCACCAGCATCAGTTGGGAGAACACCTTGGCCGAGCCCACCGCGTCGCACTTGTCGCTGACCACCGCGCGGGAAATCACCATGCCGGCACAGCCGCCCAGGGCCTGGACAAAACGTGCACCGATCAGCCACTCCAGGTTGGGGGCATAGGCGCAGGCCACGGAGGCCAGGATGAACAGCCCCACGCCAGCCAGCAGGGGCAGGCGCCGGCCAAAACGGTCGGCCACCGGGCCATAGGCCAGCTGGCCGATGGACAGGCCGAGGAAATAGGCTGCCAGGGTCAGTTGGACGTGTTTTTCATCGGTGCCGAAAGCCAGGGCCATCGATGGAAAGGCCGGCAGGTAGAAGTCGATGGCCAAAGGGCCGAAGGCACTCAAGGCACCGAGAATCAGGATTGTGCGCAGGTTCATGGCATCCAGGCGAAGCGTAGGTCAGCGGGCGCACAGTCTAGCCGCGCTTGGACGCCTTGAACATTCCGATAGGTCGCTAACGATTAAAAAGACTCAGGCAACCTTGACCGCATAGCCTTCCTCACTGATCAGGCTGATCACCTCTTCATTGGACAGGCGACTCTCGACGCCCACTTCCTTGGCCGCCAGATCGACCCGTACCGTGGCCGCCGGATCCCTGCTTTGCAAGGCTTGAGTGATGGCCCGCACGCAGTGGCCGCAGGACATGCCTTGAACATTGAAAACTTGCATCACGCTTCTCCTGTATTGGGATGCACGCAGTCTTGTCCTTGCCACCGTGGCAAGGTCAAGTTGCGGATTGATCTGCCGGGCTGGAAATCGGCGCCGCGCTCCGCCAAGCTGCACGTCTTACGACATCACAGCAGGAGATTCAGCCATGCGCTGGTCCACTTTCAGCCTCGTCGGCCTCCTTGGTCTGTTCGCGGCAGCGCCGCCGGCCCTGGCCGCAGGAGAAGACTACGGCGTCCTGATCATTTCCCGGGAGCGGCTGGAAGTCGCCACCTCCTGCGAGATCGGTCTGTACCTTCAGGACCAGCTCGCCGGCCGGCTGTTCCAGGAGCAGAGCGCCTCCTTCAACCTGCCACCGGGCAAGGTGTCCGTGCGCCTGAAACTGCTGCCGGGCCAGGCGCCGGGCTGCAACCCCGGCATGCTTGCCCCGGGTTCCCAGGACATCAGCCTGCGGGCCGGCGATGTACTGAAGTTCCGCATCGCCAGCAACGCCTCGGGCATGTACCTCAAGCCCGCCGCCCTGGAATACTGAAGCCCCGCCTCGCCACACGCCTTGCGCCAGCCCGCGCAAGGCGCGCTGCAACGCCCCCCCTGGGACAAAATGAAGCACCCTGGCAATGCCCGCTTGACCTTGCCTGCATGGCAAGGTTGATCCTGTGGGCATCATTTACAGGGAGTGTCAGCCATGCCTGAATCAACCACCTTCGACCTGCCGATTGCCGGCATGACCTGCGCCAGCTGCGCCGGTCGTGTCGAGCGAGCCCTGGGCAAGGTCGCCGGTATCCGTGCAGTGAGCGTCAACCTGGCCACGGAACAGGCCCGGGTCGAAGCCCCCGGAGACAGCCTGCCGGCGCTGCTGCAAGCCGTGGAAAATGCCGGTTACAGCGTGCCGGTGCAATCCGTCGAATTGACCATCGGCGGCATGACCTGCGCGACCTGCGCCGGTCGCGTCGAACGGGCCTTGAACAAGGTTGCCGGGGTGCGCAGCGCCAGCGTCAACCTGGCCACCGAACGCGCCCACGTCGAGCTGCTGGGGCAGGTCGACCCGGGGCTGCTGATCAACGCCGTGACCCAGGCCGGCTACTCCGCCAGCCGGTGGCAAGCCGAGCAGAAACAGGGCGACGAGCAACAGCAGCACCTGCGCCGCGAGCGCTGGAGCCTGGCGCTGGCGATCCTCCTGGCCCTGCCCCTGGTGCTGCCGATGCTGGTGCAACCCTTCGGCCTGCACTGGATGCTCCCGGCCTGGGCCCAGTTCGCCCTGGCCACCCCGGTGCAGTTCATCTTCGGCGCACGCTTCTATGTCGCCGCCTGGAAAGCCGTGCGCGCCGGCAGCGGCAACATGGACCTGCTGGTGGCCCTGGGCACCAGTGCCGGTTATGGCCTGAGCCTGTATGAATGGGCCACGGCCGCCGCCGGCAGCATGCCGCACCTGTACTTCGAAGCCTCGGCGGTGGTGATCGCCCTGGTGCTGCTGGGCAAGTACCTGGAAAGCCGCGCCAAGCGCCAGACCGCCAGCGCCATCCGCGCCCTGGAAGCCCTGCGCCCCGAGCGGGCAATCCAGGTCATCGACGGGCGCGAGCAGGAAGTCGCCATCAGCGCCCTGCGCCTGAACGACCTGGTGCTGGTCAAGCCCGGCGAGCGCTTCCCGGTGGACGGCGAAGTCATCGAAGGCCAGAGCCATGCCGACGAAGCGCTGATCAGCGGAGAAAGCCTGCCGGTGCCCAAGCAGCCCGGGGACAAGGTCACCGGCGGCGCCATCAACGGCGAAGGTCGCCTGCTGGTACGCACCCTGGCCCTCGGCGCGGAAACCGTGCTGGCGCGGATCATTCGCCTGGTGGAAGACGCCCAGGCCGGCAAGGCACCGATCCAGAAACTGGTGGACAAGGTCAGCCAGGTGTTCGTGCCCACCGTGCTGGTGCTGGCGCTGATCACGCTGGTGGGCTGGTGGCTCTATGGCGCGCCCCTGGAAACCGCAGTGATCAATGCGGTGGCCGTGCTGGTGATCGCCTGCCCTTGCGCCCTGGGCCTGGCCACGCCCACCGCGATCATGGCCGGCACCGGCGTGGCCGCCCGCCACGGCATTCTGATCAAGGACGCCGAAGCCCTGGAGCGGGCCCACGAAGTGAGCTCGGTGGTCTTCGACAAGACCGGCACCTTGACGTCCGGCACGCCGCGCATCGCCCACATGCAGGCCCTGGAGGGCGACGACAACAGCGTGCTGCAACTGGCCGGCGCCCTGCAACGCGGCAGTGAACACCCCCTGGCCAAGGCGGTGCTGGACCTGTGCCAGGAACGCCAACTGCCAGTGGCCGATGTCAGCGCCAGCCAGTCCCTGACCGGACGCGGTATCGCCGGCACCCTGGACGGCCGGCAACTGGCCCTGGGCAATCGCCGCCTGCTGGAAGAGTGCGGCCTGAACCCGGGCAGCCTGGCCCAGGCGGCCAAGGACTGGGAGCACGAAGGCCGGACCCTGTCCTGGCTGATCGAACAGAGCCCGCAATCCCGGGTCCTGGGCCTGTTCGCCTTTGGCGATACGCTCAAGCCCGGCGCCTTGCAGGCGGTGCAGCAACTGCGCGCGCGGCAGATCAGCAGCCACCTGCTGACCGGCGACAACCGTGGCAGCGCCAGGGTGGTGGCCGATGCCCTGGGCATCGACGACGTGCACGCCGAAGTGCTGCCGGCGGACAAGGCCGCCACGGTAACGGCGCTGAAAAAGACCGGGGTGGTGGCCATGGTCGGCGACGGCATCAACGACGCCCCGGCCCTGGCGGCGGCCGACATCGGCATTGCCATGGGCGGCGGGACCGACGTGGCGATGCATGCGGCGGGCATCACCCTGATGCGTGGCGATCCACGCTTGATCCCGGCGGCCCTGGAAATCAGCCGCAAGACCTACGCGAAGATCCGCCAGAACCTGTTCTGGGCCTTCGTCTACAACCTGATCGGCATCCCGCTGGCGGCGTTCGGCCTGCTCAATCCGGTGCTGGCCGGCGCGGCCATGGCCCTGTCCAGCGTCAGCGTGGTGAGCAATGCGCTACTGTTGAAAACCTGGAAACCCAAAGACCTGGAGAACGCCGAATGAACATCGGCCAAGCAGCGCGCAAGAGCGGCCTGAGCGCCAAGATGATCCGTTACTACGAGTCCATCGGCCTGCTCAAGCCGGCCCATCGCAGTGACAGCGGCTATCGCCTGTACGGCGACGAAGACCTGCACAGCCTGGCCTTCATCAAGCGTTCCCGGGACCTGGGCTTTTCCCTGGAGGAAGTGGGCAAGCTGCTGACCCTGTGGCAGGACCGGCAGCGGGCCAGCGCCGATGTGAAGGCCCTGGCGCGCCAGCACATCGACGAGCTGAACCAGAAGATCCGTGAACTGGCCGGGCTGCGCGACACCCTGCAGGACCTGGTGGAGCACTGCCACGGCGACCACCGCCCGGACTGCCCGATCCTCAAGGAACTGGCTTCGGGCAGTTGTTGCGGGTCCTGAGTACTTGCAAGAAGCAATCTCTGTAGCCGCTGCCGAGCCCTGGCGAGGCTGCGAAAAGGCCCGCAGGGCCTTGCTTGGCGATCCCTTGCAAAACCTCGGCGCCCTCTAGATCCTCGCGTCCCTTCGGGCCGTGCGCAGCCTGCGGCAGCGGCTACAAGGCGCCAGGTAGTTTGCAGGAATAAAAAATCCGGCCAAGGCCGGATTTTTCTATTCCATCACTGCATCCAGGGCGGAGGCGGTGGTTCTTCGGATTTGCCTGGCGGCGCATCGTCCGCCGCCCGCACGGCCTGCCGGCGCTCCTCGTCGAGACGTGCCGCTTCGATCTCGCGGATCACGCTGCCGACATCCGCCAGTTCCTCGGGGTCGTCGAACTCGCCGGTCAGCACACTGCCCGGGTGCAAGGTGCCAGCCTCGTACAGGGCCCACATTTCCTTGGCATAACGGGTGCGCTTGAGCTCCGGAGCGAATCGCCCGAAGTAGGACGCCATGTTGCCCACGTCCCGCTCCAGCATGCTGAACGCGTGGTTGTTGCCCGCCGCGTCCACTGCCTGGGGCAGGTCGATGATCACCGGACCGTCCGGTGTCAGCAGCACGTTGAACTCGGACAGGTCACCGTGCACCAGCCCGGTACACAACATCAGCACGATCTGGGAAATCAGGAAGGCGTGATACTCACGGGCCTGGTCCGGTTCCAGCACCACATCGTTGAGCCGTGGCGCCGCATCGCCGTATTCGTCGGCCACCAGTTCCATCAGCAGCACGCCTTCGAGAAAGTCGAACGGCTTGGGCACCCGCACCCCGGCGTTGGCCAGGCGGAACAAGGCCGCCACTTCGGCGTTCTGCCAAGCGTCTTCGGTCTCCTTGCGCCCGAACTTCGAGCCCTTGGCCATGGCTCGCGCCTGACGGCTGTTACGAACCTTGCGCCCTTCCTGATACTCCGCCGCCTGACGGAAACTGCGTTTGTTCGCCTCCTTGTAGACCTTGGCGCAACGTAGCTCGTTGCCGCAGCGCACCACATACACAGCTGCCTCTTTACCACTCATGAGTGGGCGCAGCACCTCGTCTACCAGACCGTCTTCGATCAGGGGTTCAATGCGTTTTGGAGTCTTCATCAGCTTTTATTGTGGGTCCCTTGTTACCAAACACGCGAAAGTCACTCGTTATACGGCAATCCTCCCACCACGGGAAAGGGCCGCCGAGCCGCGAGCGACAGCAATGCACTCAATGTGCCAGATCAATCCATCGACGCCGCCAGGGATCATAGCCAAGACTGCAGCGGCCAGTGCCTTTACACGCCCTCGCCGCCGACGCGCCGCGACCAGTTTTTTTTGCGCCGCCGGCTCAATATTGCTCGGCGCCAGCCGAAGCCCTCTGAGAGACAGGGAGTTTGTCCGACAATCCAATAAAGACGTCAGCCGCCGGCCAAGGTTCGACCGCCCGCGGTTCGACTTCAGCCACAGGGACGACAATCAGCGCCACCTCACAATCTGCCAATAATCCGCGAGTCGCCTGCACTTCGTGGTCATACAAAAAACTGGAGCGCGGATGAACATCAAACAGAAACTGACCTGGGCCTTCGCCGTCATTGCCTGCCTGCCCGTGGTGCTGGTGGCCACACTGGTGGTGATCAACCTGCGCAGCGAAGCGCAAAACACCTTTGTCGACGGCAGCGGCCGCGAGATCCGCCAAGTGGCCAACGCCATGCAGCTGTTCTTCGAAGGCATCAGCCAGAACATCGATTACCTGGCGGCACAACCGTTGCTCACCCAGGCCGGCGGCGACCTCAAGACCTGGATGAGCGCCGATGCCGCCAAGGTGCCGGAAGGCGAGCAGGACAAGCGCATCTTCGACCTGTTCGCCGCCATGGCCGCCAGCCATCCCGCCTATGCCTATGTGTCCTACGGCGTGAGCAACGGCGGTTACGTCTCCTGGCCCGCCGACCTGAAGCTGGCCAACTACGACCCGCGCGTGCGCCCCTGGTACAAAGCCGCGCTGGCCAGCCCGGGCAAGACCCTGCGCACCGATGCGTACTACTGGGCCCCGGACGATGCGGTGCTGGTCAGCACCGTGCGCTCCCTGGCCAACCAGCTAGGGCCCCAGGGCGGCGTGGTCGCGGTCGACGTGTCGCTCAAGCAGCTCACCGAAATCGTCAAGCAGATCAAGCTGGGGGAATCCGGCTACCTGATGCTGATGGAAAACAACGGCACGGTGCTGGTCGACCCCAAGCAGCCGGAGCACAACTTCAAGGCCCTGGACAGCCTCGGCGAGGGTTACGCGCAACTGGCCAAGACCGGCAAGGGCCTGGTGCAAGTGGAGCTGGGCGGCGAACACTACATGGCCAACGTCTGGCCTTCGCAACAGCTGGGCTGGACCTTCATCGGCCTGATCAAGCAGAGCGAAGTCATGGGTTCGGCCACCCAGCTGACCTGGATCATCGCCGTGATCGCCGGGGTCCTGGCGGTGCTGTTCGCGGTGTTCGGCGCCAGCTTCGCCAGCCTCATCGTGCGGCCGATCCGCGGCGTGGCCAGCGGCCTGGAAGGCATTGCCCAGGGCGAAGGCGACCTGACCCAGAACCTGAACATTCGCGGCAATGACGAAACCGCGCAGTTGGCCAACTGGTTCAACCAGTTCCTCTCGGCGATCCGCAGCCTGATCCAGCACATCGGCCAGGCGGCGCAGAAGATTCTCGCCACCTCCCACTCCTCGACCCAGGTGTCCAGCGACATGGCCGAAGCCGCCGGGCGCCAGCGCGAAGCCGTGGACATGGTGTCCACCGCGTTCCACGAAATGGTCGCCACTGCCAACGAAGTGGCCCGCTCCTGCAGCCAGGCCGCGGAGTCGGCGGACAGTGGCCAGCGCCAGGCCCGGGAAGGCCAGCAGCAGATCGACGACGCGGTGCACAGCGTCGACCGCCTGAGCCAGGAGATCGAACAGTCGGCGCAATCGATGCAACAGCTGGAACGCGACAGCACCGATATCCAGTCGATCCTCGGCACCATCCGCTCGATCGCCGAACAGACCAACCTGCTGGCCCTCAACGCCGCCATCGAGGCCGCCCGGGCCGGTGAGCAGGGCCGCGGCTTTGCCGTGGTGGCCGATGAAGTGCGGGCCCTGGCCAAGCGCACCGCCGACTCCACCGCCGAGATCGACGGGCTGCTGGGCAACCTGGCCAAGCGCACCAGCGCGGTGACCCAGCAGATGCACGCCAGTCTGGAAGTGTCCCAGCAGTCGGTGAACCGCATCGGCCTGGCGCGCAACAGCTTCGGGCAGATCCGCGAATCGGTGGACGTGATCCGCGACATGAACACCCAGATCGCCACCGCCGCCGAAGAGCAGCATCAGGTGGCGGAAGACATCAACCGGCACATCAGCCAGATCCATGGCGATGCGCAGTTGGTGGCGGAACTGGCGAACTCGGCACGCCTGGACTCCCAGAGCCTGGCGGGGTTGTCCAATGAGCTGGACGCCCTGGTGCGGCGCTTCAAGACTTGAGGGTCTTTTCGCCGGCCAGCCGGCTCCTGCGGATGGGCGACTTGCCTCTGTAGGAGCCGGCTGGCCGGCGAACATCAGCGTTCGATGATCGCCGTAACGCCCTGCCCGCCCGCAGAACAAATCGAAATCAGCCCGCGCCCCTGCCCCGCCACACTCAGCAACTTCGCCAGGTTGGCGACGATGCGCCCGCCGGTGGCGGCAAACGGATGCCCCGCCGCCAGGGAGCTGCCTTTGACGTTGAGCCGGGCGCGATCGATGCTGCCCAGGGGCGCCTCCAGGCCCAGGCGGGTCTTGCAGTACTGCGGATCCTCCCAGGCCTTGAGGGTGCACAGCACCTGGGCGGCGAAGGCTTCGTGGATTTCGTAGTAGTCGAAGTCCTGCAGGCTCAGGCCATTGCGCGCCAGCAGGCGCGGTACGGCGTACACCGGCGCCATCAACAGCCCTTCGGCCCCCTTGACGAAGTCCACCGCCGCCGCCTCGCCGTCACGCAGGTAGGCCAGGATCGGCAGGCCGCGTTCCCTGGCCCATTGCTCACTGCCCAGCAGCACCAGGGAGGCGCCATCGGTCAGCGGCGTGGAGTTGCCGGCGGTGAGGGTGCCCTGGCCGCTGTGGTCGAAGGCCGGCTTGAGGCTGGCGAGTTTTTCCAGGCTCAGGTCCGGGCGCAGGTTGTTGTCCCGGGTCAGGCCGAGAAAGGGAGTGAGCAGATCGTCATGCCAGCCTTCGGCATAGGCCGCGGCCATTTTCTGGTGGCTTTCCAGGGCCAGTTGGTCCTGTTCGCCGCGGCCGATGCTCCAGGTCTTGGCCATCTGCTCGCAATGCTCGCCCATGGACAAGCCGGTGCGCGGCTCGCCGTTGCGCGGCAGTTGCGGCTTGAGGTGATGGGGGCGCAGTTGCAGGAGGATCTTGAGCTTGTCACCGATGCTCCGGGCCCGATTGGCCTGCAGCAGAATCTGGCGCAGCCCTTCGTTGACCCCGATCGGTGCGTCCGAGGTGGTGTCGACACCGCCGGCGATGCCGCAGTCGATCTGCCCCAGGGCAATCTTGTTGGCCACCAGCAACGCCGCCTCCAGGCCGGTGCCGCAGGCTTGCTGGATGTCGTAGGCCGCCGTGGTGGGCGCCAGCCGCGAGCCCAGAACGCATTCGCGGGTCAGGTTGAAATCCCGGGAGTGCTTGAGCACGGCCCCGGCCACCACCTCGCCGATACGCAGGCCATGCAGGTTGTAGCGCTCGATCAGGCCTTCGAGGGCGGCGGTGAGCATGGCCTGGTTACTGGCCGTGGCATAGGGCCCGTTGGAACGGGCAAAGGGGATGCGGTTACCGCCGATAATCGCCACGCGACGCAGTTGTGTCATGGAGAGCTCCCTGTTCTGTGAGTGCGACTGCGGTGAGTAGGTCCCCCTCTAGCGTAGGAGGCTTCTGGCTGATCGAACGACTCGGAGCCATTCATGGTCCACACTTTGAACCCCAGCCAATGGAGTGCGTTCCATGTCCGACCGCTATATCGACTTCGCCAATTCATCCATCGGCCAACGCCTGGTGGGCGCCCTTGGCCTGCCGTCGCCGGTGCGCCTGGAACGCTGGCAGGCCGGACGCCTGCGGCCCATCGAGGGCGCCTTGCTGGTGGGCGGCGGTCCCCTGGCCCAGCAGGTGAGCAGCCTGGCCCCGCGCCTGACCGACTCGATCTACAGCTACGGCTGCGATCCGGCCCTGGCCACACCGTGGATTCCCGGGCACGGTCCCAGGCTCAAGGCAGTGGTGTTCGATGCCAGCGAACTGCGCCACACCGATCAGCTCAAGCAACTGCGGGAATTCTTCCAGCCGCTGCTGAGAAGCCTCGAACCCTGCGCCCACCTGCTGATCCTCGGCCGGGCCCCGGAAACCCTCGATACGCCCTTCGCCGCCAGCGCCCAGCGTGCCCTGGAAGGTTTCAGCCGCTCCCTGGCCAAGGAACTGCGCAACGGCGCCACCCTGCAGTTGCTGTATGTCGGCCACGGGGCCGAGGACCAGTTGGAGGGGGCGCTGCGCTTCTTTCTGTCGCCCAAGAGCGCTTTCGTTTCCGGACAGGTTCTGCGCTTGCAGCCCTGCGCCGTCCAGGTCCAGGACTGGAGCCGCCCGCTGGCCGGGCGCAGGGCCCTGGTCACCGGCGCGGCGCGGGGCATTGGCGCGGCCATCGCCGAAACCCTGGCCCGTGATGGCGCCCAGGTGCTGTTGCTGGATGTGCCCCAAGCCAAGGTCGACCTGGAAACCCTGGCCGCGCGCCTCGGCGGACAGGCCATCACCCTGGATATCTGTGCCGCGGACGCCGCAACCCAGTTACTCGAACAGCTTCCGGACGGACTCGACATCCTGGTGCACAACGCCGGCATCACCCAGGACAAGACCCTGGCCAACATGACCGCGGAGTTCTGGGATGCGGTGCTGGCGGTGAATCTCAACGCTCCCCAGGTGCTGACCCAGGCCCTGCTCGACAGCGGGCGCCTGCATGACCACGGGCGGGTGATCCTGCTGGCCTCCATCAGCGGCATTGCCGGCAACCGCGGGCAGACCAACTACGCCGCCAGCAAGGCCGGACTGATCGGCCTGGCCCAGTCCTGGGCGCCAGCGCTGCAGCCCCGGGACATCAGCATCAATGCCGTGGCCCCGGGCTTCATCGAGACTCAGATGACCGCCAGGGTGCCCTTCGCCCTGCGCGAGGCCGGGCGACGCATGAGCGCCCTGGGCCAGGGCGGCCTGCCCCAGGATGTCGCCGAGGCGGTGGCCTGGCTCGCCCAGCCGGGCAGTGGCGCGATCAGCGGACAAGCCTTGCGGGTCTGCGGCCAAAGCGTCCTGGGAGCCTGACGATGAGCAGCCACTGGCACGATCTGCACCTGCCCGCCTCCCTGCCCCCGCTGTTCCTCAAGGCCGCGCTGCGTCGCGGGATCAAGAACACGCCGTTGCCGGAGCAGGGCCTGCGCTGTTGGATCAGCGTCGAGCCGCGCCGGCTGGAGGCCTACCGTCAGGTGTGCGGTTACCTCGACAACGGCCTGCTGCCCGCCACCTATCCCCATGTGCTGGCCTTTGCGTTGCAGATGCAATTGCTCACCGACCCGGCGTTTCCTTTCCCCCTCTTAGGGCTGATTCATCTGGCCAACCGGATCCGCATTCTGCGCCCCATGGGCAATGTCGGCAGCGTGCGAGTCGCCGTTCGGGCGGGCAACCTGCAACCTCACGCCAAGGGCGCGGTGTTCGATCTGCTGACCACGGTCGACGATCTGCTGGGGCCGCTCTGGGAAGCCGAAAGCCGCATGCTCTGTCGGGGTGTGCAAGTGCCGGGCGAGCCCGGCGCCCTGCCGTCGATGTCTGGGCTGGGTTTGAACGAAGTCAGTCGCTGGCAGGCCCAGAGCGATATCGGCCGGCGTTACGCCCGGGTTTCCGGCGACTACAACCCGATTCATCTCAGTGCCTGGAGCGCCCGCCTGTTCGGCTTCCCCCGAGCCATTGCCCATGGTCTGTGGAACAAGGCGCGAGCCCTGGCGGCCCTGAGCGACACCTTGCCGGCCGCCAACATCGAGGTAACGGTGCAATTCCTGAAACCGCTGCTGCTGCCCGGTGAAGTGCGCTTGCTGGCCAGCGCAGCGGGGTCCAGCGGTGAACTGCAATTACTTGGCAACGGCGATCTGCAGCACATGCAGGGAGGTTGGCGACCGATCGCCTGACGCGCGCTCAGCCTCGACGAATCAGCACCACGCCAATGACGATCAGCAGCAGTCCGGCGATCTTGCCGAGGCTGACCGGTGCCTCGCGAAACCCCACCCAGCCAAAGTGATCCAGGGCCAGGGCCATGCTCAACTGGCCGGCCAGCACCAGTGCCATGAACAGCAAGGCACCGATCCGTGGCCCGGCAAATGCGGCGGTGGTGATGAAAAACACCCCCAGCAAACCACCGCACCAATGCCACCAGGTCAGGCCCCTGAGGGCGCTCAGCGCAGGCATTTCGCGCTGCGCCAGCACCAGGATCAACAAGGCCAGGGTGCCGACGAAAAATGAAATCAATGCAGCGGCCAGTACCCCGCCGACCTGCTTGGCCAACTGACCGTTGATTCCGGCTTGCAAGGCCAGAAAGGCCCCGGCAAAGAACGGCAGGCACAGCAGCCACCAGACTGGGCTCAGCATCACGGACTCCAAGGGAATTTCGGTCGCGCATTATAAGCCAGGCTCAAACGGAAAGTCTGCGAAGCCAACTAAGCCGCAAATAAACTGCCGTCTCCCGGCCTTTCGCTCAAATAAAACCCATTAATTGTATATATATAACTTTAGTTTCACGCCCTACCCACGCACTCACGCGCAAACTACAAACCATTGATTAATAACACAATTAAAACAAACAACCTCCCCACCCATACTTTCAGACTAGCTACTTATCAGGAGAAAAAAACAGCAAGATATAAGTCATTAATACCAAGTTCATAATTGTTCAAATTTCTTCTTGCGCCTCTTATGTACTCAACGGACGAAAGTATCTCCAGCACAAGAACTGGAGAACTGTCGAAGACAACGAACGTTGTAATAGGTGCAGGGATAACGATCATGAACACTCAAATTGGATGGAAAGCATGTACCGCATTGGCCTTGGCCCTGACTCTCGGCCTGACCGGCTGCAGCGGCGGTGGCGGTCACAAGAGCGGAGGTAGCAGTTCATCGACGACCAGCGCCGGCGGCAGCAGTGGCGGAACCGGTGGCACGGGCGGCACCGGCGGCACCACAGGGACACTGACCACCAGCAGCCTGGTGTCCGACCTTGGCACCACCGTCAGTGGCGTCGGTACCGGGGTCAGCGATCTTGGGACCTCCCTGGCAGCGGTTCCAGTCGTCGGCGCTGTCGCACAAAGCGCAGTCAATACCGCGGGCAACGTGGTCGATACCGTGGGCCAAGGCTTGACCGGCGGCCTCGGCAAGCTGGGCACCGATCCCAAGGCGCTGAGTAAAACCACGGCCACCGTCGGCAACGTCGTCGGCGATGTGGGCACCGGGGTCACCGACCTCAGCGGCAAACTGGCCACCACGACCCAGAGTGTTCCACTGGTAGGAGGCGTGGTGACTCGCGTGGCACCGGTGGTCGGTGGCGTCGGCGCCCGAGTGACCATGCTCGGCAATACCTTGAGCACAGTCACCAGCAACGGCCCGGTGGGCACCCTGACCGATGGCGTGGGCGACAAGGTGCTGGTGCCCGTCGTCAGCCTGGCGGAGGGTGTGACTGGTAAAGCCGGCAGCGCGACAGGGCTCGGCGCACCGGTCAAAGGCCTGCTCAACGGCGTGGCCCAGGCGGTGGACAGCTCCGGCAATGCCGTCAGCGACTCCGGCGACGGCAACCCTGTGACCGACCTGCTGGGCAATGCCCTGAGCAATACCAGCAATGCGGTGGGCCGCGCCGGTGGCTACCTGGGCGGCTCGGGAAGCGGTTCCGGTACCGGCTCAACTGTCGGTAGCAACGGTCTGCTGGAAACCGTCGGCGGTGCCGTGGCCAACCTGAGCAACGGTGTGAATACAGGAAACAGCAACGGTACGGTCAGTGCGGGCGGTGTCACCGGCGGCGCGGTCGGCGGCCTGATCGCCTCGGTCGGCGGTGCTCTGGGCGGCAGCGGTACACCCAATCTGGTGGTCACCGCGCCCCTGGCCAGTGTCGGCGTGAGCCTGGGCTCGGCGCTGAACCCGGTCACCAGTTCGGTCACCGGCCTGACTCAGCAAGTAGGCGCCGCCACCGGAATTGGCGCTCAGGCCGGCAGCCTGCTGGGTCAAGTGGGAGGCGCGGTCAGCAACGTGGGCAGCACCATTGCTGGCAACAGCACCGGCAACCAGGTTGGCACTGCCCTGGGCGGCACCCTCGGTGCACTGGGCTCAACCGTGGCCTCGGTCGGTGGCCTGGTCAACGGCGGTACAGCCCCCAGCGGCGGCCTGCTCGGTGGCCTGAATGTCGGCGCCAGCGCAAGCGGCAGCGCCTCGGCCGGAACCACCGTCAACGGCGGCCTGGGTGGAGTGCTGGGTGGCCTGACCGGCGCCCTGGGCGGCACCAGGAAATAAATTGCACCTGGCCGATTCGACGGCCTTACCTACAGCGCCTACGCTTGGTTGAGAGCGAGGGATTCAGATGAATCTCTCGCTTTTTTTATCCAGAGCATGGCATCCCGGCGTGCGATCAAGGCCAAGACCCTGAACAACGCCAGGTATGAGGACTATTGGCGCCACCGCAGTTTGACCATGGAGTGTCCTATGCGCACATTGGCCAGTTTGTTGTTGATTGGATGCTGCACCTCCGCTTACGCCGACACCCTTCCCCGCTTTCTCAACAGCAACGACAGCATCAACAACCTGCCCCAGCCCAACTTGCCAGTGGACGCCTATCGTCCGGCCACTCCGCAGTTGCAGACGCCCGAGCAACCCGCAGCCCCCCAGGGGCAACAGCCCCTGATGATGGGGACCAAGGTCACGGTGCGCCAGGTGCAGATCGAAGGCGGCACCGTCTATCCCCTGGAACAACTGGCGGCCGTCTACCAGCCGCTGATCGGTCACGAAACCAGCTTCAGTCAATTGATCGAGGCCACCCGCGACATCACCCGGCGCTACCAGAACGACGGCTACCTGCTGTCCTACGCCTTCATGCCGCAACAGAGCTTCGATCAGGGCGTGCTGCGGGTGGTACTGGTCGAAGGCTATATCAAGGACTACCAGCTGCAGGGCGATATCGGCCCGGTGTCGGCCTACCTGGACAAACTGGTGAGCAAGCTCAAGGCCGAGCGCCCACTGACCCGCAAGACCTTCGAGCGCTACACCACCCTGATGAGCCGGGTACCCGGGGTGACGCTGCAAGCGGTGGTGCCGCCGCCCGGAACCACTGACGGTGCGACCCGGCTGGTGGCGGTGGCCAGTCGCAAATCCATCACCACCACCCTCAACAGCACCGATGACAACCGCAACGGCCTGCAGGCCCTGGTGGGCATCATCAGCAATTCGCAAACCGCCTGGGGCGAACAGCTCAGCCTCAGCGGCCTGTTCCCGCCCGGCAAGGACAAGGAGCACTACTACCGCCTGGACTACAGCCAGTTGCTGGGCTCGGAAGGCACGCAACTGAATCTCTACGGCGCACGCTACCGCAGCGATCCGCGTAGCAACGTGCAATTGAGCAACGGCCTGGAGCTGGAACCCCATCGCGAGAACGACCGTTTTTCCATCGGCGTCAGCCACCCCTTCATCGCCTCGCCCAATGAGATGCTCAGCGTCGGAACACGCCTGTATGCGGTGAACGACAAGACCCGCTACCGGGTCAGCAACAGCCCTCTGACCCTGGAAGAAAAAACCGATATCCGCGCCCTGGCACTGGAAGGCGACTGGAGCAAATCCGATCCACGGCAATTGCGGATTCTCAGCGCCGGCCTGTACCGCGGCCTGGACAGCATGGGGGCCAACACCAACAACGAACTCTATGACCTGGACTTCTTCCGCCTGCGCCTGGCGGGGGTACAGAGCGACCGCTTCTTCGACAACTGGCAAGGAGTGCTTTCCGGCGCCCTGTACTGGAGCGCGGACAACCTGCCCGACAGTGAACGAGCCAGCTTCGGTGGCCAGAACTTCGCTCGCGGCTACCCCGATGACCAGGCCACCGGCGACAAGGGCTGGGGCGTCGCCTACGAGGTGAACTACAGCTTCAACCGCGAAGGCCCCTGGGTGCGGGTGCTGCAGCCCTATGTAGTGCTAGACCGCTCGAAGACCTGGTTCAACCAGTTGCCGGTCAAGGGCAGCAATCTGTCGTCGGCGGCGCTGGGGGTGCGCTTCGGCGATGCCAAGCACTACAACATCGCCCTGGAGGCGGCCAAGCCGATGTCCGACGAAGCCCTGGACACCTACAACCGCCGACCGCGCTACACCCTGAGCTTCAGCTACCAACTCTGAGCCCGCGCAGCACCAGGGCCTGCCATTGCAGGCCTTTTCCTATCCGCACCAAGGCTCAGCCAAAGGCCTTGGCGCGCAGGAGTTTGAGTGGAGTTTGCAACAGATGCCGCTGGCGCACCGGCAAGCCGAAGGGCTTGAACCGGGACCGCCGCTGGCGCTCAGGGGCCGACGATATGCAGCCGGGGTTGGGGAAACAGATTGTTCAGGGTTTCCAGCAGGCGCACGTGATAGATCGGCTTGCGGAACAGGTCGAGTACCTGCAGGCGCAGCAGATCGCTGACGTCGTCCATATCGGCATGGCCGGACATGACGATGACCGGCAGATGCTGTCGCGAGGTGTGTTCACGCAGGCGCTTGATCAACGACAGCCCGCTTTCTTCCGGCATACGCAGGTCGGTGATGACCAGCGCGATGTCCGGATGGCGGGTGAGGTGCTCCAGCGCCAGCTTCACCGAAGTTGCGGTGAAGCAACAGAAGCCCTCACCTTCCAGCAGCTCGGTGAGTTCCAGCAGCGCGTCTTCTTCATCGTCGACCAGAAGCAGTTGCTGGCGTGGGGGGAAGCACTATTCATCGACATTACCTTGAACTGACTGTCCGACGGCCTTCACAGGAGCAATCGCCGGTCTCAAGGCACGGGGCGGGTAACCGTGGCACCTCCCATGGCAACGAGGATGTTGTTGAAGATGGCCAGGACCCGGTCACCCATCGGCGTCACGAACACCACCACGACCACGGCAACCATGGCCACCACGATCGCGTACTCGATCGCCGAGGCACCGTGAGTTCTGGCCAGGAACAGACGCGCGCGAAGCAGCAGGTAGTCCAGCAGCATGAAGCACCTCCGATTTATCGATCGCAGCTACAGCCGGCGAAGCACTCATGCGTCGGATCAAGGCACTGGACGAGTGACCGTCGCGCCTCCCAGGGCCACCAGAACGTTGTTGAAAATGGCCAGTACCCGATTGCCCAGAGGGGTCACGAACGCCACCACCACAACCGCAACCATGGCCACCACAATCGCGTACTCGATCGCCGAAGCGCCGTCGGTACGGTCAAAAAACAGGCGCGCCCTGAGCCACAAATATTGAAGGATCATCCTAGTTCTCCTGGGCGCCAGAGGGCGCCGATGCAAGCGCACCGGAACACGATTCCCCGGTGCAACTTGAGCATTGTCAACAAAGTGGCGACCAGCAACTGTAAGAACGGATTAATCACTAAGTATTAATTGGAAGGCTGACACCAAAAACTCTCCTCCAATTGAGAGCAGCCTGCTTTTGTGTGCAATTTTTCCGCGAGTTAATGGCATTTCGTCCTAGCTCTACTACCTTCACATAGCGAAATAGTTGCATGTTCATAGCTGCCTAGTTGCGAAGTTAACTCGTTTGGAAGCGCCGACTGGTAATGCAGCAGGATAGGGAGAGCCTTTATGAACAGTCGCGTCACCATAGGCCTGGCTGGGCTTCTACTGCTAGGTGCGGTGTTTTTCGGTTACTGGGGGCTGGTACTCAGCCGCCAGCCTGCGCCCACCACCGCGCCTGCCCCGGCAGCCCCGAGCATGGTTGAAAAAACCACTGCCAGCGCCGAAGACCAGACCCGCCAGCCCGTGGTGGTAGTGGTGCGCGACGTACCTCCTTTCGTTCCCCTCACCGCCGCCGATCTGGCGCTGGAAAAACTGCGCACCGCACCGGCCGGCAGCCTCAGCGCGATCGATCAGGCGGTGGGACGCACGCCCTGGCGGCAACTGAGCGCCGGGACCTGGCTCAACGCCCAGAGTTTCGACAGCGGTGGAGCCCTGGCCCGGATGATTCGCCGTGACGAGCGCGCGCTGGCCGTGGCGGTGGATGAAGTGATAGGCGCCGCCGGGCAACTGAGCCCAGGGGACTATGTCGACGTGCTGCTGTTCCTGCGCCAGGACACCACCAATCTGCAGCAGTCGGCGCAGATCGCGGTCCCGGCGATGCGCGTGCTGGCGGTCGGCGAACAGCTGGGGCTGACCAACGACGGACAGCCCGCCACCCCTGCGCTGAGCAACGAAGAAAAGCTCAAGCAGGACCAGCGCCGGGTCGCCGCTCGCACCGTGGTCCTGGCCGTTCCCGAACAACTTTTGAGCCGCCTGATGCTCGCCACCCAGGTCGGCGTACTGCGCCTGGCGGTTCGCAGCAGCGAGGAACAGCGCCTGGCCCAGTACTGGGCTGGCGACAAGAACGCGGTCAGCCACCTCAATGTGGCCAACAGCAATTTGTTTCAGTTCACCCAGTTGGCGCTCGGCAATGCCCCCCGCAGTCAGGTTGCCCAGCAAAACGGCGCACCACGATCAGCGGTGGAGGTGATTCGCGGCAACCAGATCACTCAACAAACGCCCTGATCAGGCGAGGATTCTCGACATGCGCAGCGGGCTATCACCATGAGTCAAAGCCTGAACCAGACCTTTCTTGCCATCACCCGCAACAGCACCGACCTCGAATGGCTGCAAGGCGCCCTCGCGCCCATGGGCCAGGTGGTGGGCGCCGACGGCAGTCTCGACGAACTGCTGGCGCTGGTGGACGTGACCTTCGCCAACCTGGTGTTCGTCGGCCTCGACCGCGAGCACGTGGTGGCCCAGGCCGCACTGATCGAAGGCGCCCTGGAGGCCAAGCCGATGCTGGCGATCGTTGCCCTCGGCGACGGCATGGACAATCAGCTGGTACTCAACGCGATGCGCGCCGGGGCGCGGGATTTCGTCGCCTACGGCTCACGCTCCAGCGAAGTCGCCGGGCTGGTGCGGCGCTTGAGCAAACGCCTGCCGGCGGTCACCCCCAATACCCAGCTGGGGGGCCTGACCGTGCTCTACGGGGTCCAGGCCGACGGTGACGGCGCCCTGCTGGCCGGGCACATGGCCCAGGTGGTGCAAAAGAGCGGCCAGCAGACCCTGCTGCTCGACCTCGGCCTGCCCCGGGGCGACAGCCTGGCCTTGCTGGGACTGGAGAGCTCCTTCCACTTCGGCGATGCCCTGCGTCACCTGCGGCGTCTGGATGCGACCCTGATCGACAGCGCCTTCACCAGTGCCGAGGCCGGCTTGCGGATCCTCGCCTACGCCCCCCACGACGAGCCTCTGGAACACACCAGCGCCGCAGAGCTGTACATGCTGCTCAGTGCCCTGCGCCAGCACTTCCAGCACATCGTGGTGAACCTGGTGGGACAGCCAGACAGCGAGGCACTGCGCACCTTTGTCAGCCATTGCGACAAGCTGATCTGGTGCACCGACCAGAACGTCCTCGCCTGCCGGCGCAACCTGGCGGTGCTCAACCACTGGCGCGAAAAGGGCCTGAAGCTCGATCACGCACGCTTGCTGGTGGACCGCTACCTGAAAGCCGTCGCGCCGGACTCCGAAACCCTGGGCAAGACCTTCGGCCTGGAAGTGATCGCGGTGCTGGCCTACAGCCCGGAGGTGCGCCTGAATGCCAAGAACCAGGGCGTGACCCTGTTTGAAATGGCCCCTCGCGAGGCCCTGACGCAAAGCCTGAAAACCCTCGGCGAGCGCCTGGCCAAGCGCTCCGAAGGACTGGCCCGACCCAAGGGTGGCTGGCTCAATCGAATCATGGGGGGCAAATGAGCGGAGAAAAACTCTTCGGTGCCTCGACCCGCACGGTGCCGGGCAACAGCGACCACGAAGGCCTGAAACTGGTGCTGCATCGCTACATCATCGATGCCATCGAAGAGTCGGGCAGAAACCTGCTGGAGAGCTCCCGGCAGAACCTCTCGCAGTTCGTCACCGACAAGGTGGCGGAGTACATCGCGCGCATGCACCTGGCGATTTCCCGCTATGAAATGGAGCGTCTGGCCGAGGAGATCGTCGACGAACTCACCGGTTTCGGCCCCCTGGAAGTCTTGCTGCGCGATCAGGCAGTCACCGAGATTCTGGTCAACGGCCCGCACCGGGTGTTCGTCGAACGCGATGGCGTGCTGCACCAGAGCGACTTGCGCTTCATCGACGCGCACCACGTGGAGCGGGTCATGCAACGGATTCTCGCGCCCCTGGGCCGGCGCCTCGACGAATCCTCGCCCATGGTCGACGCGCGCCTGCCCGACGGCAGCCGGGTCAACGCGATCATTCCCCCCATTGCCCTGGACGGCCCCTGCCTGTCGATCCGCAAGTTTCGCAAGGACATGCTCAAGAGCAGCGACCTGATCGCCATGCAGACCATCGATCTGGCGATCTTCGAGTTCCTCCAGGACGCCGTGGGCAAGCGCTGCAACATTCTCATCAGCGGCGGCACCGGCACCGGCAAGACCACCCTGCTGAATATTCTCAGCCAGTTGATCAACCCCCACGAGCGCCTGGTCACCATCGAAGACGTGGCCGAGCTGCAACTGGGGCATCCCCACGTGGTGCGCCTGGAAACCCGTCCGCCCAATGCCGAAGGGCACGGCGAGGTCAAGGCCAGCGACCTGATCCGCAACGCCCTGCGGATGCGCCCGGACCGGATCATCCTCGGCGAGATCCGCGGCGTCGAAGTGCTGGATGTCCTGACGGCCATGAACACCGGCCATGACGGCTCCATGAGTACGGTGCACGCCAACAACGCCCAGGACGCCCTGCTGCGCCTGGAAACCCTGGTGGGCCTGACCGGGCGCCAGGTGGCCGAGCGCACCCTGCGGCAGATGATCTGCGCGGCCCTGGACGTGGTGATCCAACTGACCCGCCTGCCCGACGGCCGCCGCTGCGTCAGTGAAGTGGTGGAGGTGGTGGGCATCCGCGAGGACATCTACGTCACCAATACCCTGTTTCGCCTGAACCGCCGCAACGGCCTGGGTTTTGAGCGCGAGGCGCTGAACCCGGCAGGCGACAAACTGCGCCGCGAGAGCGGACTGGGCATCAACTGAACCGCCGAGGTGGCCCATGATCGGCCTGCTGCTTACCTTGATCTGCCTGCTGCTACTGGGGCTTTCCGGTTGGCTGTTCTACCACGGCGTGCGCAAGACCGAGCGCGAGCGCGTGCTCAATCGCCTGGCTCAGGGGCAACCCGAACTCAACCCGCAACGCCGTTCATGGACCGGCCTGGACCAGGCCTTCGCCCGCGCTGGCCTGGGCCAACCCACGGAGCGCCTGGGCCTGTGGCTGGCGGTCTGGGCGGTACTGACCCTGCTGGGTTACCTGCTGGGAGACTGGCTTGGCCTGCTGGCTTGCGTGCTGCTGCCGCCCCTGTTGCTGCGCTTGTCCATTGCCTGGCTGTATCAGCGCCGGCTCAAGCGCATGATCGAACAACTGCCCGCGCTGCTGGATCACAGCGTGCGCAGCCTGAAGTCCGGACGCACCCTGGCGGATGCCGTGCTGGGCGCCATCGAGGCCAGCAACGACCCACTCAAGCAAGCCATGGGACGCATCCAGCGCAACGTGCAGTTGGGAGTCAACCTGCCGGACGCGGTCAGTGATTTCGCCGAGTTCTACGAACAGGACGAGCTGCGCATGTTCGCCCTGGGGCTGAAGGTCAACCACCGTTACGGCGGCAACGCCAGCGAGTTGCTGGAGAACCTGATCAAGCTGATCCGTGAGCGCGAGCAAGGGGCCCGGCAGTTGCGCGCAATGACCGGGGAAACCCGCATGACGGCCTGGGTCCTGGGCAGCCTGCCGCTGCTGCTGGTGAGCTACTTCATGCTCACCAATCCGGGCTACATGCTGGGCATGTGGCACGACCCTTCCGGCCAGGCGATGCTGATCACCGCGGTGTGCCTGCAGATCTTCGGTTGCCTGGCCCTGTGGCGCATGTTGAGGAGTATCTGAAATGCTTCTGCTGGCTGCTGCGCTGCTGTTTCTCGGGGCCTTGCTGCTGCTCAGCAACGGCCTGCTGACGCAACGCCGGCGCGAGCGCCAGATTGCCCAGCGGCTGCAGGGCCACATGACCCGCGACAACCGCCTGGGCAGTTGGCTGCGGCGGCTGGGCAACAGTCGTTTCGGCCAACGCGCGGTGAACATGGACAGCGAAACCCAGACCCTGCTCAATCGCCTGGGCTGGCGCCGGTCCGCGCAGCGTTCACTGTTCGCGGCCTGCCAGATCGGCACCCCGGTGGTAGCCGTGTGCCTGGTGATCTTCATCCAGGAGGTGGCGTTTCCCGAAGCCCAGAGCCACTGGCTGACGCCGATGCTCGCCGCCGGCGCCGGCTACCTGCTGCCCAAGCGGGTCCTGGCCTACGCCGCCCAACGCCGGCAAAAACACATCGCCCTGGAGATCTCCACCTTCATTCCCTTGCTGCGCATCCTGTTCGAGTCGGGCATGGCGGTGGAGCAGGCACTGCGGGTCCTGAGCAACGAGGCCGGAAAACTGCTGCCGGAACTGACCCACGAACTGCGCCTGATCCTGGCACGGGTGGACTCAGGCCTGGAGCTGGGCCAGGAACTCAACAAGACCGCGACCCTGCTGGCGGTGGACGAGTTCACCGACACCTGCGTGATTCTCCAGCAACTGATCCTGCAAGGTGGCGGCGCGATGAAATCCCTGCAGGCCCTCAAGCAATTGCTCGACGACCGACGCCTGACCCGCTTGCAGGAATACATCTCGAAAATGTCGGCCAAGATGTCGGTGGTGATGATGCTGTTTCTGTTTCCCGCCCTGCTGATCGTGCTGGCTGGGCCCGGCTTTACCGCCATTGCCCGGGCCTTTGCCTACTGAGCCTTGGCCGGCTGGACAGGGGCAAGAGTGTCGCAGCCGGCGGCGAATGGCCCGCCGCCGGCTGCGACAGCCTCAGTGGGCGGTGACTCGCTGGCGCAGTCCCGAATTGCTCGGCGACAAGGCCAGGGCCAGTTGCGTGCGGTTGTGCATGTGGGTCAACCGCAGGACCTGGGAAACATAGAGCTTGACGGTGTTTTCGGTGATCCCCAGTTCACAGGCGATCTGGTAGTTGGTCTGCCCCTTGCCCACCAGCCGCGCCACATCCAGCTGGCGTGGGGAGAGCTGGTTGAAGATCGCTGGCACTTCGAACGGGTCCGCATCGCCACTGCCCTCGTCCAGGGACTCCTCGGCGCGGCTGGCGGCTGGCGTGCGCCGGACCTTGTCCAGGTCCTGGTACAGGTCGTCGATGGATTCGGAGAGGAACTGCAGCTTCTGGTTCAGATGCCCCAGGTGCAGGTTCTTCTGCCGCTCCTGCAAGGCGACTTCCTGACGCTGCAGGCCTTCGAGGAGTTCATCCAGGTCGATGGGTTTCTGGTAGTAATCGGCGATGCCGGCACGCATGGCCTTGATCACGTCCTGCTTGTCGGACTGCCCGGTGAGCATGATGGCTTCGAACACCCGTTGCTTGCCGGCCAGGCGCTGCAGTTCCTGCACCAGTTGGATCCCGTCCATGTCGGGCATGTGCAGGTCGCAGAGCACCAGGGAAATGTCCGGGTCCCTGTTGAAGCACTCCACCGCCTGGCGGGCGGACTCGCAAGGGACACAGCGGTAACCGCTGTTTTCAAGAAACTCGCAAAGCTCTTCGACAATCAGCGGCTGATCATCAACCACGAGCACTTTCATCTGGGAGGTGAGATTGTTCACGTGCGACTCCGTGCGGGCCAATCGCCGATTGACCACTCCTGTCCTGCCCGCAGGATCCGGGCAGCCACGACTTAAAACCTAGACCTACTTTCCGACTATGTACATAGCATTAATCGGCCCGGCGACTAGTGGATCACGCACACAGTTAAGACCATTCCAGCCAGGACAAAGGGGGCGAACGGGTATTTTTTTGACAGCCCCGTGGCGCAGGTCTCGGCTTGTGGCTCAAGCCCCTGTTTCGCTGCGAGTCGGAGCCTGGGGACGAGCAGCAGCCACAGCAGGCTGCAGACCCCGGCGCCGATAAACGTTCCCAGCAGATGTTCGGGATCGCTGGCCAGTCCCAGGGCGGCCATCAACTTGACGTCCCCCGCCCCCATCCGCCCCATGGCGTACCCCGGCAGGGTGAGCAGCAGGGCCAGCAACAATGCCCAGCCGCCCTGGGCAGCCGCAGCGCCCAGCCAGGTGCTGCCGGTCCACAGCAGGTAGCCGCTCGCCAGCAGCGCGGCGCCCAGCGTCAAGGTGTTGGCAATATGCCGTTGACGCAGGTCCTGCACCGCGCAGAGCCCCAGCCAGATCCACAGAACCCAGAAATGCATCAGCTAAAAAGCTCCTTTTACCGGATTGATTCTATGCTCAATGGACATAGTGACTGTCAGGGTAGACGCACTCATGAAACCGGGCCTCCCCAGCAAGCAGAAGGGCGCTGCAGCCATCGAGTTCGCGGCGGTGTTCGTGATCTTCTTCGCGGTGTTTTACGGTCTGGTCAGCTACAGCCTGCCGCTGTTGATGATGCAGTCCTTCAACCAGGCCACCGCCGAGGCCGTGCGCCGCGCCGTGGCGGTGGATCCCAACAGCGCCAACTACGCCACCACGGTGCAGAACCTGGCCAATAGCGTGGTGCAGGCCCAGACCCTGTGGATTCCAACCCTCTTCAACTTCGCCGCCACCGACTACAGCGCGGTGTATGCCAATGGCGTGCTCACCGTGCGCATCGACTACCCCACCGCGAAGCTCACCCAGGTGCTGCCGCGCCTGGTGTTGCCGGTGATAGGCCCGGTCCCCAACTTGCCCACTACCCTGTCCGCCCTCTCGAGCGTGCAATTTTGAACGCCAGCGACAAGCTGTTCGGGCGCCTGCTGGGCCGCCAGCCAGCGCCCGCCGACGAACCCCAGGCCCCGTTGCCGGCCCAGGCCGTCGGCCTGCAACTGGTGCTGGATTCGAAGGGGCGGATCCTCACCAGCAGCGGACCGCTGCGCCACGCGCTGGCGCAGTTGCCGCCCTCGCCCGAGCCCCACCACCTGATGGACTACGCCCTGCCCGGCTGCGCCCTGGCCCTGGAGGGGCACCCCACCGACTGGAGCGCACAGGTGCTGGATCTGGACCTGCGCGGACTGGGCGGCCAGACCCTGCACCTGCGCGGCTGGGTCCAGAGCTGTGGCAGCCAGTGGCTGCTGCAACTGCTGGACATCGGCGACCTGATCCAACAGCGCCAGCAGGCCCTGAGCCGGGAGCAATGCCAGATCTTCGCCACGCAGATCAACGAGCAGATCCGCCTGTGCACCCTGAGCCGGCTGCCGGACGTGCTGCTCGACCAACTCGCCGACCTGGCCCGCTACTGCCACATCCCTTGCGTGGGCCTGGCCTTGCTCGACGACGAGGAACAAACCTGGGTACTGCACAGCGGCTACAGCGCCCACGACGCCCCCCGGCTGTGGCAGGACGGCCAGGTTCTGGGCAGTGGCCTGGACAGCCTGAGCGGCAATGCCCCGCTGCACCTGAATCACATCCAGGGCCTGAATGAACACCCGCGCCTGCAGGGGATCTTCGGTCACCGCGAAGGCTTCCTGGTGCCCTACCGGGACGCTCACGGTGTCGCCGCCTGGTTGCTGTGCGGCTGTTACGCCGTGCAGCAGCAGGCGCCGCACCTGCTGGAACGCGACTGGCTGATGCTCACTGCGGCCCTGGCCGAGCCCTTGCTCGAGCGCCTGCGCGAACAACGCAACCACCTGCATCTGGAACGCCTGGAGGCACTGCAGGGCCTGTTGGGCGCCGGCTGGTGGGAATTGTGCCCGGAGACCGCCGAGATCGAGCTGGCCAGTCAGCTGGTCGCCAGTCTGCAGCTGCCCGACTCGTGCAACAGGCTGCCGGTCCAGGACTGGCTGGAGCTGATTCACCCCGCCGACCGCGGCGAACTGGCCAGCCGCCTGCACGCCCTGACCCTGGGCAAGCCGCTGCTGCTCTGCGTGCGCCTGCCCGGGCCGGACCCGAGCCTGCCGCCACGCTGGTACCGCTTGCAGGGCCAGTCCCTGGGACGAGGGGAACAACAGCGGCTCCTGGGCTTCATGCTGGACATCAGCGATATCAAGAACCAGCAGCAACAGGCGGCGGCGGCCCATGCGCGCCTGGACAATCTGATTGCCAGCTCACCGGCGGTGATCTACGTCCAGCGCTACCTGGAAGGCGCCCTGCAACCGAGCTTTTTCAGCGCCAGCCTGCAACCGCTGCTGGGCTGGAGCCTGGAGGACTGCACCGCGGCCGGCCTGGCGGACTGGGTGCACCCCGAGGACCACGACCTGTATTTCCAGCGCTGCCGCCAGTTGTTGCGCGAAGGCAGCGTCCACGCCCGCTATCGCCTGCGCGACCGCCATGGGGCTTTCCATTGGGTCATGGATGAAGCCAAGCTGTTGCGCGACGACCTGGGGCTGCCGGTGGAGGCCGTCGGCCTGTGGCTGGACGTGACCGAGGCGACCCTGGCCGCCGAGCAGATGCGCCAGAGCGAGGAGCGCTACCGGATCCTGGTGGAAGACTCGCCGGCGATGATCTGCCGCTACCGCCCGGACCTGACCCTGACCTTCGGCAACCGGCCACTGGCGGCCTACCTGGAATGCCCCGCCGAGGAACTGCCGGGGAGCAATCTTGGGCAATGGCTGTCTGCCGAACAGCGCGAAGGTTTCGAGCGAAGGATCCAGCGGCTGAGCCCGGAGTTTCCCCTCAGCACCGCCGAGATCTGCCTGCAACTGCCGGGGCGTGAACACGCCTGGTGGGTCTGGTCCGATCGCGGGGTCTTCGATGAGCAGGGACAGTTGCTGGAGATCCAGGCCGTGGGCCGCGACAACACCGAAGTCCGACGTGCCCAGCAGCAGCTCATGCAAAGCGCGAAAATGGCCACCCTGGGGGAAATGGCCACCGGCCTGGCCCACGAAATCAACCAGCCGCTGAACGTGATGCGCATGGCCATCGTCAATGTGCTCAAGCGCCTGAACAGCGGCGAGATCCAGATCGACTACCTCACCGACAAACTGCATCGCATCGACACCCAGGTGCAGCGGGCCGCCCGGGTGGTGGACCACATGCGGGTGTTCGGCCGACGTTCGGAGGTGGAACAACAACCCTTCAACCCGGCCCTGGCCATCGAGGGCACCCTGTCCCTGCTGGCCGAAGGCATGCGCGGCAAAGGGATCGAACTGCGCATCAGCGAGCTGGGGTTCGAGGTGCAGGTGCTGGGCTTCGTCGACCAGCTGGAGCAGGTGCTGATCAACCTCATGGTCAATGCCCGGGACGCGCTGCTGGGCCAACAGCAGCGGCAAGCCTTCAAGCCCTGGATTGCCGTGCATGGCCAGCGCGACGAACACTGGGTACGCCTGTGGGTCGAGGACAATGGCGGCGGTATCGACCCGCGCCTGCTGGAGCGGATCTTCGAACCCTTCTTCACCACCAAGCCGGCGGGCATCGGCACCGGGCTCGGGCTTTCGGTGAGCTACGGCATCGTGGAAAACATGGGCGGCCGCCTGAGCGTCAGCAACGGAGTGGACGGCGCGCGCTTTTGCATCGAGCTGCCGATTGCCCCGGCGGATCAGATCACCAGGTAGGCCCGGCCGGTCTGCCCGCAGGTGAGATTGGCCCCGACCTCAACGTCCATCAGCTTGATGCCCAGGGTCGCCAGCAGGCTGTTGAGCAGCGGATCGAGCAAAGGGCTCAAGAGGTTGCTGATCAGCGGCATGATCAGGCTGGTCACTCCATTGATCAGGCCTCCCGCCCCCGCCACCACCGAGCCCAGCAGATTGCCACTGGTCGGCTGGTACACCTCCAGGCTGATCCCGGCAATAGCGCCCGACAGGCTGTTGACCAGATTGTTGGTCGGCGCCGCGTTCTGGTAGCTCGGCGCCTGATTGACGTTGGGCGGCGTGGGAAACGGCGGCGCGCTGCTGGCGTACACCAGGTCGCGTCCGACATTGGGTCCGGTCTGGCTGAGCCCCAGCGCACTGTCGACCTTGAGCCCGATGCCCCCGGCGGCGAACGCCGTCCGCGCCGGTCCGCAACTGCCGATGCCGAGGATCTTGTGGCAGGTCCAGATCCCCAGGTCGACGATCGGCACCGGCGTCACCACCGGTTCTGCTGCCGAGGAGAAGGCGGTACTGGGATCGATCTGCCCGACCTTGATATCGACCAGTGACGACTCGCTGTGCACCGTGAGGCTTTTACTGCCGGCGTTGTCCGTCGGACAGCTGTAGTTGGTGACGTAGGCCTTGGCGCCCCCCAGTTCCAGGTTGATGTCGATGCGCGCCGTGGGCAGCACCTCGGGATCGACCTGCTGGCAGCCGGCGCCCAGCAGGCAACCGACGGAGTTGATGGTGGCCGCCAGGTTCAGGCTCAGGACGCTGTTGAGGGTCGGCGTCAGTGAACTCACCAGGCCCAGCAGGGCGTTGGCCAGGCCGGTGATCCCGGACAATCCGGTCAGGTTGACCGACACCAGGGTGCGCACCTGGGCCGTGCGGACATAGATGCCGTTGACGCCCTTCGGATCGAGGATGGCCAGCCGGGGATCGCCGACCGCCGAGAACTGCGGCGGTTCGATGACCTTGACCCTGATGGTGACGTTGGCCAGGCCCAGCAGGTTGGCCGGCACCACCGCCGCCACCGCGCTCTTGCTGTTGGCCAGCTGGATCATCGCCTGCAGCAACTGGAAGAGTTGCAGATTGGCATCCAGGGCGGTGGTCGCCGCACCGGTCTGCAACTTGAGGATATCCCCCAGCTTGAGTTGCGGGATCTGGCTGCTCACCGCCACTTGCAGGGCGCCCAGGGCCGCCAGCACATCGGCCGTCGCGCCATTGGCCTGGACCACGGTGGCGGCGGTCTGGATCAGCCGGGTCAGGCTGGCCTGAGTGTTGAGCAACTGGCTGTAGTTGCCCGCGGCAACCCCCAGGTCGATGGCCAGTTGGTCGAGGTAGCGCAGCAGGTTGATGTCGCTGTTGAGCAGGCCATTCCAGCCCACGGCGCTGATGTTGAGGCTGCCGCCCAGCATGCTGCCCACCAAGGTGTTGAGCAGCGGTGAGTTGGTGCTGTCGACGGTGGCCAGGGTGCTGCGAATGCTCAGTTGCGCCCGCGGCGGGGTGGGCGCGGCGGCAACCGCCGTGGCGCTGAGCTGGGTGTTGAGGTTGATCGGCCCCGGGGTGAACAGCGCCCCGATGCCCGACGCCACACTGATGGGCACCGTGTGGGTCGCCACTACCCGCACGGCCGCCGATTGCGCCGGGTCGGCATTGAAGGTGCGCAAGCTGTTGGCCCCGGTGGTCAGCGCACCGCACGCGGTCGTCAGGGTACTGCCGGCGTCGACGGTAAAACCATTGCGGGTCGCGCTCTGTCCGGCATAGGTCGCGGCGCTGAGGCCGGCCTGGCAGTTGCCGCCCCGGCTCACGGCCTCCAGGGCTGCGTTGTCGGCGACCCGCTGCAACTTGCGCTGCTCCATGTACAGCCGGCCGCTGTCCACCACCACGACCATCAGCAACAACGCCAGCCCCAGGGTCACGGCAGCCATCAGACCAATGGCTCCACGCTGGCGACGCGGACCGGTAAAACGCTTCAGGGGAGACATCGGGGCACTCCTTTTCCCGGCTCGTGGCCGAGCGCGCACTCCATCGATGCACAGCAGTGTAGTCAAAGGCCGGGCCGTCGCTGGCAAGGTGCCAGCTCGCCTGACTGGCGGCGCCAGGGTGCTCCGCCAGTCAGTGTCGAGGCGTGTGCCGCGCGGAACCCAAGGCCCTAGTGCGGCGGGTAGTTCTGCAGGATACGCATCACCGTATTACGCACCGCGGCGCTGCGATCCACCGGGCTCGGCGAGCTGCTGAGCAACTGCTCGTCGCTGCCGCGCCACACCAGCTTGCCGTCCTTGCCATCGAGCAGGTCGATCTGGATGGTCGCCACCTTGTAGGAGATGTTGCGGGTCTCGTTGTACATCGGCCCGCCCCAGTAGCCATTCCAGGGGCCGCCCCAACCGCCACCGTAGTTGGTGGTGACCTGCTGCTGACGGTCCTCGACGATCAGGTATGCCTGGACCTTGAGATCGGCCTGGGCAGGGCCCTGCACTGGGCGCAGGCCACGCTGGTCCAACTGCTCGGCGACCGCCTGGCGGATGCGCTGCTCGGTCAGGTCGCTCTTGATCCGCGGATCATCGGGGCGATATTGCAGGGCGGGTTCTTTCCAGCTCCAGCTGCGGTAGGCGCCAAAGTCCCGGCTGGCGTCGAAATCATGATTGACCTGGTTGGCGGCACAGGCACTGAGCAAGGCGGCACATACCAGTAACGCGATTCGATGGAACATGCTGATTCTCCGATTCAAGAACAACCACCGGTGGCCCTAACTGGGAGGATAGGCCGCCATTGCCTTTTGCACCGCCTCACGCAAGGCCTCGGCGCGCTCGCCGAGGCTGCTGGTTTCGGCGCTGGCGCTCCATACCGGCTGGCCACTGGCGCCGTCGTACAGATTGACCCGAACCACCACCACTTCGACTTCGTAGGTGCGCACCACCGGCACGCTGCCGTACATGCCGTAGCCCGGGCCATAGCGGTTATAACCGCCGTAGCCGCCATAACCGTAGTCGTCCTGGACCTGGCGCAGGCGCTTCTCCAGGTGCAGATCGGCACTGACCCACAGGTCCGCCGGGCGCCGGTCTAGCACCGGACGCAGGCCCTGCTGGTCCAGAGCGTTGCTCACCGCCTCGGCGATCTGCGCCGAATCGGCCCAGGCCGAGCCGTTGGGCAGGCGCCCATTGAGCCAGGCCCAGTTGCGATAACGTCCATAATCGCGCGGCGGCGCCGGGTAGGCGCTGCGGTCGAAGGTGTTGGCCGCTTGCGGCGGCGCCGGCGGCAGGGGATTGCTACTGGCGACGTAGGGGTTGCTGCCCTGACAGGCGGCAAGCCCCGAACACAGGAAGATCAGACCCAGACGGCGTTTCATTGCGCACTCCGTTAGACCGGCCGGCACAGCCAATGCAGATAACGCCCAAGGCCGGCGAAACTTGGGTGTCGGCGGTGAGCCAGTTCCATTTGCAACAGGTCCGTCAGCTCGGCTCGCGCCTGGAACTCCACCGGCATGTAGTCGTGGAAAACCCGCACTCCGCTCTGGGTTTCGACTCGCCACAAGCCATCAAGTTGCGCCGCCAGCTCGCGAGGATCAAGCGGTTGTTGCGGAGTCAGGCTCTGCTTTTCACCGGCCATGTCGTTCTTGCGCATCTTGCGGAAGTGGCCCTTGAGCAGGTTGCGGTAGACCAGCGCATCGCGGTTGTAGAAGGCCAGGGAAAACCAGCCATCGACGCGGGTCAACTGGTGCAGCACCGGCAGGATCGCGTGGGGCTCGGCCAGCCATTCCAGCACCGCATGGCAGAGCACCAGGTCGTAGGGCTCGGTCAGTTGGCCCAGCAGTTCCTGCCAGGGCGCCTGGATGAAGGTCGCCTGCTGCCCGGCCTCGGCGAAGCGCTGGCGGGCACCGTCAAGCATCGGCGCGGCGGGCTCGGCCAGCGTCACCTGGTGCCCCTGCTCGGCCAGCCACAAGGACATGTGCCCCAGGCCCGCGCCGATATCCAGCACCCGCAGCGGCCGCTGGGGCAGGCTTTCCTTGAGATCAGCCTGGAGCACCGCGAGGCGGATCGCGCCCTTGGCACCGCCATAGATCTTCTCGGCGAAACGGGTCGCCAACTGGTCGAAATGCCGGTCGCTCATGAGCAGAACCGCCGTTCGCTGTCCGCCAGCTTGCTGCGCACCACCTGGTCCATGTCCAGCCCCAATTCGCTGCACAGCAACAGCAGGTAGAGGACGATGTCGCCCACTTCCTGGCCGGCATGGGCCAGCTTGTCCGCCGGCAGTTGCCGGGACTGGTCCTCGGTCAGCCACTGGAAGATTTCCACCAGTTCGGCCATTTCGACGCTGGCGGCCATGGCCAGGTTCTTCGGGCTGTGAAATTGCCGCCAGTCGTTGCGGTCACGGATGGCATGCAGGCGTTGGGTCAGTTGCTCTAGGTTCATCGGGGTCTCCTGAAGGCGTATAGCTTCCGGGGGATGGCCGTGGGACGCAAGAGCGCTTTCGCCGGCCGGCCGGCTCCTACAGAATGTGCGACCCCGGCAGCTTCTATGCTCAACCGGGAACTCGCTACGGGCAGTCATGGCCCAAGGTTGAGCGGGCACCCGGCCCCTCGTCGATCAGGACACACACATGCAGGTAGAAAGCTTCTTCGAATGGCTTGGCCAGGCCATAGGTTCGGTCATCCGCTTCATCGTCGACCTGCTCAGCGGGTTGTTCGGCAGCCTGACCCACGCCGGCGGCAACTTCGTCGATGGGCTGGCCCGGGCCCTGGGCATGGACACGTCGATCGTCAGCATCATCGGCCTGATCGTCGGCCTGATGTTTCTCTACTGGGCGATCCGCGCCTTCATGCGCGCCTCGATCATCCTCGGCATCATCTGGCTGGTGCTGGGCCTCTGGCTGCTGAGCTGGATCATCCACTGACGCGGCGGTAAAACCTCGGCGCATCACGGCGCCGGGGCTACAATGCCGGCTCTCGCAAGGAGCCCGCATGTCCCCCCTGATCACCGATTGGCGTCATCGCCCCACCCATCGTCGCGTCTGGGCCCTGGCCGCGCCGATGATCCTGTCGAACATTTCCGTGCCCCTGGTGGCCCTGGTGGACAGCACGGTCATCGGCCACCTGCCCCACGCCCATCAACTGGGTGCGGTGGCGGTGGGCGCCAGCCTCTATACCTTTCTCGCCTGGGCCATGGGTTTCCTGCGCATGGGCGCCACCGGTTTCGCCGCCCAGGCCGCCGGACGCGGCGACGGTGCGGCGCTGCGCCAGATCCTGCTCCAGGGCCTGCTGCTGGCCCTGGGCCTGGCGCTGCTGCTGGGGGCCATTGGCGTGCCGTTGAGCGGCGCGGCCTTGCACCTGATGCAGCCCTCGGCGGACCTGGACCAGATGACCCGAGCATTTTTCCACACCCGCCTGCTCGGCCTGCCCGCGGCCCTGGCCAGCTTCGCCCTGGTGGGCTGGTTCCTCGGCACCCAGAATGCCCGGGCGCCGCTGACCATCCTGCTGAGCACCAACCTGGTGAACATCGCCCTCAACCTGTGGTTCGTCCTCGGACTGGACTGGGGCGTGGTGGGTTCGGCCCGGGCCTCGGTGGTCGCCGAATGGACCGGCGCGCTGATCGGCCTGGCCATGACCCGGCCGGCCCTGCGCGCCTACCCGGGACAGATTGCCTGGGCCGCCCTGCGCCGCTGGCAGAGCTGGCGCCCGCTGCTGGCGGTGAACCGCGACATCTTCATCCGCAGCCTGGCCCTGCAATCGGTGTTTTTCCTGATCACTGTCCAGGGCGCGCGCCTCGGCGATGCCACGGTGGCGGCCAATGCCCTGCTGCTCAATGGCCTGTTGCTCACCGCCCATGCCCTGGACGGCCTGGCCCACGCGGTGGAAGCCCTGTGCGGCCACGCCATTGGCGCCCATGATCGCCCGGCGCTGCGTCGCTCACTGGTGGTGGCCGGGGGCTGGTCGCTGCTGGCCAGCCTGGGATTTGCCGCGCTGTTCCTGCTCGGTGGCCACCTGTTCATCGAGATGCAGACCGACATTGCCGAAGTCCGCCAGACCGCTTTCACCTACCTGCCCTACCTCGCCGTGCTGCCCTTGATCGCAGTCTGGAGCTACCTGCTCGATGGTCTGTTCATCGGCGCTACCCGGGCCCGGGAAATGCGCAACGGCATGCTCCTCACCGTACTCCTGCTGCTGCCTTTTGCCTGGGCCCTGCAAGGCCTGGGCAACCATGGCCTGTGGCTGAGTTTCTTGCTGTTCATGCTCCTGCGCAGCCTGACCCTGGGTGCCTTCGCCTGGCAGCTGGAGCGACGCGACGGCTGGTTCGCCGGGGCTCACTGAGCCGGCGGCGTTTGGACAAAGCCGCTGACCCGTTCCAGCACCGGGGCCAGCCCGCGCAAGGGGCGGGACAGGGCGGCCACCAGGGTGGCGTGATTGGTGCGGGCGAAATAAAACTCCTGCACCGGCACGCCTGCCGCACGCAGCTTGTTGGCCAGGCCACCGGTATTGCGCTGCGGGTTGACCAGGGAATCCTGGTTGGAGGCGATCAACAGCGCCGGCGGCGCGCCCTGGCTGACGTGGTTGATCGGCTGCGAGTCCGGCGGCGAGTCGGGGTAGAAAAACACCGGGCGCGCCTCGGGGTTGCGAATGGGCAGGAAGTCATAGGGCCCGGCCAGACCGATCCAGCCCTTGATGATCTGCGGGCTCAGCCCGACCTCTTCCAGCAACCGTCGGTCCAGCGCCAGCATCGCGGCGTTGTACGCCCCGGAGCTGTGCCCCATCAGGAACAGGCGCTGGGGATCGGCGCCATAGCCGCCGATGTGTTCATGAGTCCAGGCCACGGCGCGGGCCGCGTCCTCCAGAAAGGCCGGGTAACGCACCTGTGGATAAAGCCGGTAGTCGGCCAGCACCACCACCATGCCCCGGGAGGCCAGGGCCTCGCCGACAAAGTCGTAGTCGCTGCGCGAACCGCTGTTCCAACTGCCACCGTAGAAGAACACCACCACCGGCGCCCCGGGAGCCGCCCCGCGCGGCTGATAGACATCGAGCTTCTGCCGTGGATCGCTGCCGTAGGCGATGTCCGGGGTCTTGATGAAGGTGCTGCCGGGGGTCAGGGCGTTGAGCAGCTTGAGCGGCGAACAGGCCGCCAGCAGGCTGAGCACCAGGGTGCCGCACAGCAAGCGCCAGGTCCTGCGGGTCGTATCGCTCATCGCTTGCCCCCTATCGCCCACCATGGACGGCTGTGTTCAGGCTAGCTGCAATGGCTGCACCGGGGACAAAAAAAACCCACCGCATGCGGTGGGTTTTCAAGGCTTGCGCCGAGCGTCAGGACGAAAGGTAGGACGAACGGGTCAGGCCCAGGCGCAGTGCGTCGAGGAACTGGGTGCGCTCGGCGGTGCTGATCTTGGCGCTGGCCACTTTATCGCGGTAGTGAGTCATCAACTCCTCCGGCGACAAGTGCACGTAGCGCAGCATGTCTTCGATGGTGTCGTGGGTCTCGATCCCGGCGTGGTAAACGCTGCCATTGGGCCGCTGGTAGATGTTCACCGAGTCGGTGTCGCCGAACAGGTTGTGCATGTCGCCGAGGATTTCCTGGTAGGCGCCCACCAGGAAGATCCCCAGCAGGTAGTCCTCGCCCTCGTTGAGGCCGTGCACCGGCAGGCTGGTCTCGATGCTCTGCTCGTCGACGTACTGCTTGATCTTGCCGTCGGAGTCGCAGGTCAGGTCTTGCAGCACCGCGCGACGCAGCGGCTCTTCGTCCAGACGGTGCAGCGGCAGGATCGGCAGTACCTGGCCGATGGCCCAGGTGTCCGGCAGGCTCTGGAACACCGAGAAGTTGCAGATGTACTTGTCCGCCAGCTTGTCGTTGAGTTCGTCCAGCACCTGGCGGTGGGAACGCTGACGGGCCTTCAGCGAGTTGTGCAGGCGCCGGCAGACCGCGAAGTAGCATTGCTCGGCCAAGGCTTTCTCGGCCAGGGTCAGCTTGCCATCGGCGTACTGGGCGGCGACGTCGCTCATGTAGTGCGTGGCGCGCCAGTAGGTTTCGGTGACCATCTCGATGTCGGTCGGACCCAGCAGGTCCACCAGCCATTGCACGGTTTCCGGCAGCTCTTCCTTGTTGTCGATCTTCGGCACGTCGTCGTTGTGCTTCTCGACGTCGGTCACCTGCACCACCAGCATGGCGTGGTGGGCGGTCAGGGAACGGCCGCTCTCGGAGAAGATGTGCGGGTGTGGCAGGCTCTGCGCGTCGCAGAACTCCTTGAGCATGCCCACCACGACGCCGGCGTAGTCGTCCATGTCGTAGTTGATCGAGCTGGCGTTGCGCGAGTGGGTGCCGTCGTAGTCCACGCCCAGGCCGCCGCCGACGTCGATGTGATCCACCGGCAAGCCGAGGTTGCGCAGCTCGCCGTAGTAGCGGATGGCTTCCTTGAAACCGTGCTGGTAGTCCGCCAGGTTGGCGATCTGCGAACCCATGTGGAAGTGCAGCAGGCGGATGCCCTGATCCAGGCCGGCGGCGCGGAAGCGCTCCACCACCGACAGCAGCTGCGCCGCCGACAGGCCGAACTTGGACTTTTCACCGCCGGTGTCGGCCCACTTGCTCGACGCCAGGGACGACAGGCGCACCCGCAGGCCCACCTGTGGCTTGACCTTGAGCGAGGCAGCTTCCTCGATCACCAGGCCCACTTCGGACTCTTTCTCGATGACGATGAACACGTTGTGGCCGAGCTTCTGGCCCATCAGCGCCAGGCGGATGAACTCGCGGTCCTTGTAGCCGTTGCAGACGATGGTGCCGCCTTTGGGCGCCAGGGCCAGAACCGCCAGCAGCTCAGGCTTGGAACCGGCTTCCAGACCGATGGAGACGTTCTGGGTGGCGATGATGTTCTCGATCACCGCTTCCTGCTGGTTGACCTTGATCGGGTACAGCGCGGTGTACTTGCTCTGGTATTCCAGGCGCGCGATGTTGGCGTCGAACGCGCCGGTCAGCTGACGCACGCGATCCTGGAGAATGTCCGGAAAACGCACCAGCAACGGCAGGGACAGACCGCTCTTGCGCAGCTCCTCGACCTGCTCGAACAGATCGATGGGCAAACTGCTCGGGCCGTTCGGGCGAACTTCGACGCGACCGGCGTCATTGATCGCGAAATACCCGGCCCCCCAATGGCGAATCCCGTAAACACTGCGGCTGTCCGCAACTGTCCATTGGCTGCCATCGTCTTTACGTGTGCGTCGTACGGACATCGAAGTCCCCTATAAAGAAGTCATAGAGCGCCGCCCCAATCCGGGGTCGGCGCAGTCTAAAGAATGAAAATGACGATTAGCCTGCAAGCGCAATAGACCGCGCCTGCCGTGCTGAGTTTAGAAACCGTTCATGAACAGGCTCTGTGAAAACCATGGGAGACGACGCCAGCGTCCTGAGCGAATCAAGACAGGGTCCAGTCAGAGGTGGTTTTCACAGAGGCTGCTAGCCGCCGGACTTCTTCGCCTTGAAACCGTGCTTGACCAGTTCGGCCAAGAGTAGCTCGACATGGTCGCCCTGGATTTCAATGACGCCGTCTTTCAGCGCGCCACCGGTGCCACAGCGCTTCTTCAAGGTGGTCGCCAGTTCCTTGAGGGCGTCTTCGGCCAGGGGCACGCCGGTGATGGTGGTCACCGTCTTGCCGCCACGGCCCTTGCTTTCGCGACGCACGCGAGCAATGCCGTCGCCGGCCGGAATCACGGTTTGTTTGCAGATACAGGCGGCCACCGGCTGGCTACAGTCCGGGCAATGTCGACCTGCGTCGGTGGAAAACACCAGGCCACCAAGGGCGGCGAAGGATGCGGCTTTTTTGGCCACCGGCAATCCTCTTGGGAGGACAAAGACTGGTCGAAGCACATGGCGGTGCCATCGACCGCGAAGCCCCACTCAGGCAGGGGCAGCGCTACTGAGCCGGCGCGTTTGCAACAAGCGCCGCCGGTTCAGCTTGAAAAGTCGCGCAGTGTAACGGCAAAAAGCCCGGTTGCTAAGAGCCAATCAGCGTCAATTTATGCAACTTTAACGACGTCGCGCCAGATAGCGTTGCAAGGCGGCCAGGGAGTCCGGGCAATAGGGCTTTTCATGGATTTCCCGCAGCACCTGGTCCAGGGGAATGAAGCGCGCTTCGAGGACTTCTTCCGGCTGCAGGCGCAGCGGACCGTCCCAGACCGCGGAGAAGGCCGAACACCAGAGACGGTTGCCGGTGTCTTCGAAGAAAAAGTGATCGTGGGCGGTCAACTCGACCCCGCTGACCCCCAGCTCCTCTTCCAGCTCCCGAGCGGCGGACTCGGCATAGCTTTCCGTCGCCAGGACCATGCCGCCGGCGGCGACATCCCAGTAGCCCGGGTAGATGGCCTTGCTCAGGGTGCGCCGGTGCACGCACAGCTCACCGGCGGAATTGAACAGCATGATGTAGGTGCCACGACCGATCAGGCCACGCTCGCGCAGCTCGGAGCGGACCATGGCACCCAGCATCTGGTCTTCGCCATCGACCCAGGCAATCTCTTCAGCATCGGAGGCGGCGCGATGGGCCGCCTCATTGGTGGTCGCAACCATGGATCAGCCTTGATTGAGCAATTGACGCAAGTCGATGACCGCCGCGTTGGCCCGGGAAATATAGTTGGCCATGACCAGGGAGTGATTGGCCAGAACGCCAAAGCCGCTGCCATTGAGGATCATCGGGCTCCAGACCGGCTCCTGGGAGGCCTCCAGTTCACGGATGATCTGGCGCACGCTGACGGTGGCGTTCTTCTTCGCCAGCACGTCGGCAAAGTCCACTTCGATGGCGCGCAGCAGGTGGGACAGCGCCCAGGCCTGGCCACGGGCTTCGTAGAACACGTTGTCGATCTGCATCCATGGGGTTTCCTCAAGCTCTTCATCGACCTGAGGAACCTGGCCGGGCGCGACCACTTCGGTTTTCAGGGCGGTGTTGAGCTTGACTCGGCCAACACTGGCCGACAGCCGCTGGGACAGCGAGCCCAGGCGCGTGCCCACGTCACCCAGCCAGTTGTTGAGGTTGTCGGCGCGGGCATAGAACTGCGCGGTCTTCTGGTTCGGATCGGACAGGCGCGCCTGATAGCGGCTCAGGGAGTTGATGCCGTCCTGATATTCCGACTCGCTGGACGGCAGCACCCAGCTCTTGTTGTCGAAGTTGAAGCGCGGCTCGGCCTTGGCCAGGTCGGCATCCTCGGCGGACTGGGACTGGGAGCGGGCGAAGTCCTTGCGCAGGGCACGGGTCAGGTCGCGAACCTGGACCAGCACGCCGTATTCCCAGCTCGGCATGTTGTCCATCCACAGGCCCGGTGGAAAACGGTCGTTGGAGATATAGCCACCCGGTTTGTCGAGCAAGGTGCCGGCGACGGTCTTGAGGGTTTCCACGGTGGTGTAACCCACCACCATCTGCCGGCCGGCCTTCTCGGCGGCAATCTGGGCATTCTGCTGGACCGGAAACAGCGCCGGCTCCTGGCTCCAGTACCAACCCAGGCCACCGGTCACCAACAGGTACAGGCCCAGCAAGGTGGCCAGGGCGCGACTGAACAGCAGGCCACCAAAATAGCTGCGTGTCGCCGACTTGGGTTCGGCAGCACGATCCGGCGCGCTGCCTGCGCGATTCTTCCAATCCAGCATGGCTATGTCCTTTCAATCACTTGGGTTCATCGGTTCGACCACAACCCTACTCCATCGTGCCTTGCCTTGACGGGATAAATCTTCCGGCAAATGCGCGCCGCGCAATGATTGCGAATCAGGCGATCACTATAAATGAAGCACAGTCCCGAGCCTATGCGACCAGTCGGTCAGGAACTGAATAACGTCGCTTCACACATTATTGACGCACGACACTCATGGGACGCAAAAGTGGTGCTAGCATAGAGCCACCAGTCGATCTCAGCATGCACCCTAACTAGTAGTCAGGATATGACCGAGCCAGAAGACCCCAGCCGTGAGCGCCTCAAGCACCACTTTGCCCAGCGGGTAATTCATCAGGCACGTCAGATTCTTGAGATATGGCAGCGTCTGCAACGCAGCGAATGGTCCACCAACGACATGTCCGAACTGTGCGAGGCCAACCTGCGCCTGCTGCGCTTCGCCGAACGCTTCGAACAACCCGAACACACTCAGCTGGCCCGCAGCATCAGTCAGTCCCTTGAGGCGGTGGATGCCAATCGCGGCCGCCTGAGCAGCACCCTGATCACCGATCTCAACCGCCTGATGCAACGCCTGTCGCGCACCGGCCTGCGTCACGGCGACCAGCTGGAACAGACCTTCCTGCCGCCTTTGCGCAAGCCGATCTACGTGATGCTGCAGGACCACGACCGTGCCGAACGCCTGGCCAAGCAGCTGGAGTTCTTCGGCCTCAGCGCCCAATCCCTGGACAGCATTGCGGCCTTTCGCTCATCCATGGTCGAACGCCTGCCGGCCGCCATCGTCATCGATGTCGACTTTTGCGGCCCCGGCATGGGCCTGACCCTGGCCGCCGAGGCCCAGGTCGGCCTGGAGCAGAAACTGCCGCTGCTGTTCTTCAGCCTGCATGAAACCGATACCCCGACCCGCCTCGCCGCCGTGCGCGCCGGAGGCCAGGAGTTCCTCACCGGCACCCTGGAAGCCTCCAGCCTGCTGGAAAAGATCGAGGTCCTGACCTGCGTCGCCCAGTACGAACCCTATAAAGTGCTGATCATCGATGACTCCCGGGCCCAGGCGCTGCACACCGAGCGCCTGCTCAACAGCGCAGGGATCGTCACCCGCACCCTGATCGAGCCGATCCAGGCCATGGCCGAGCTGGCGGATTTCCAGCCGGACCTGATCATCCTCGACATGTACATGCCGGCCTGCACCGGCACCGAGCTGGCCAAGGTGATCCGCCACAACGACCGCTACGTCAGCGTGCCGATCATCTACCTGTCCGCCGAGGACGACCTGGACAAGCAGCTGGACGCCATGAGCGAAGGCGGCGACGACTTCCTGACCAAGCCGATCAAGCCGCGGCACCTGATCACCACCGTGCGCAACCGCGCGGCCCGGGCGCGCAACCTCAAGGCGCGGATGGTCCGCGACAGCCTCACCGGCCTGTACAACCACACCCATATCCTGCAATTGCTGGAAGACTGCAGCTTCCGCGCCCGCCGCGAGAACAAGCCGCTGAGCTTCGCCATGCTCGATATCGACCACTTCAAGCGGGTCAACGACAGCCACGGCCACCCCATGGGCGACCGGGTGATCAAGAGCCTGGCGCTGTTTCTCAAGCAACGCCTGCGCAAGACAGACTTCATCGGCCGCTACGGCGGCGAGGAGTTCGCCATTGTCATGCCCGACACCGATCAGGAAGCCGCCTGCAAGGTGCTCGACGAAATCCGCCAGCGCTTCGCCGAGATCCACTACCCGGCCCAGCCCCAGGACCTGTGGTGCACCTTCAGCGCCGGGGTGGTGGAGATGCAGGAAGACTCCGACAGCCTGATGATGGCCAGCCAGGCCGACGAAGCGCTGTACCGCGCCAAGCACGGCGGCCGCAACCGGGTACAGGCCGCGCGGCAATCAAGTCAAAGTGCCACCTTTTCATCCGAATCCACTGATTCGGTCATAACCTTGTAATACAAACGCAATAAATTCAGGCGCTTACCATTTTCGCCGTTGGTAGAGCCCCGATGCGCCTGAAGCTGCTGACCAATCTCAATACCCTGTTGCTCGTTGCCGTTTGCCTCGCCCTGGGGGCAACGCTGTGGTGGTCGCAACGGGCCCTGGAACGCCCCTATCTATTGATGGAGCGTTACCTGGGTCTGTCCCAGCAGTTTCAGAATCAAGTGGCACGCAATATCGAAGACTATCTGGCCAGCGGCGATGCCCTGCGCCTGAGCGGCGCGACCCAGGCCCTGGAAGCCCTGCAGGGCGAGCTGGGCGAACTGCCAGCGCCGCTGGCGCAGAGCCTGCGCCCAAGCCTGGCCAGCCTCGACACCTTCAGCAAGAGCGACCTGCTGGCCGCGGGCAAGCTGGCCGGCGATCCCCAGGCGCTGCTGTTGCAGGCCGAGCGCGAACTGGGGGCCAACCTGGAGCAGCTCAGCCAGTACGCCAGCGGGACCAAGAACTCGGACGCGGCCCAGTACCTGCCGTTGTTGCTCACCGCCTCACAGCACCTGGGCAAACTGTCCCTGGCCCGCGACAAGCTGGTGAGCAGCGGTCGCAGCGAACTGGCCGCCGATGTCGAACGCGAACTCAACAGCATTCGTGCCCAGGCCGATCGGCTTGAGGCCCTGCCTTTATTAGGCGTGGCGGCCAGCAGTGAGTCCGGCACCGATGATTTCGCCGCCATGATGGGCCTGGAAAACACCCAGAAAGCCGCCGCCGAAGACGCCGGGATCAGCCTCAAGCGCGAGCTCAACAGCCTGCTCAACCGCTACCCGGCGGAACTTGAGCGCACCCGCGAGCAGATCCAGAAACGCGCCGACCTGAGCGCCGCCACCCTGCTGAAAATCACCGCCGTGCGCCAGGCCATTGCCGAGCTGGAACCGGCGGTGCGGGCCCAGCACGGGCAGATCCAGGGCGAAGTACGGCTGATGCAGGGGCTGATGATCGGCCTGATCCTGCTGATCGCCCTGGTCATCGACACCTTGCAGCGCAAGCTGGCCCGGATCCTGACCAACGTGGCCCCGGCCCTGTCGACCTGGGCCGAAGGCGACTTCAGCCGACCGATCCAACTGGGCAAGACCAACCGCGAACTGCACGCCATCGAAGAGTCCCTGAACCGTCTGCGCGCCTACCTGGTGGACCTGGTGGGCACCATCCGCCAGAACGCCGAGCAAGTGGCCGGCAGCAGCCGCGCCCTGGCCGACCTCAGCAGCGGCCTGCACAGCGGGGCCGAGCGCCAGGCCGGTGATACCGCGCAGATCCGCGATGCCCTGGGCGAGCTGGAAGCCACGATCCAACAGGTCGCCGGCGACGCCAGCCAGGCCGCCGATGCCAGCCGCAGCGCCGGCCTCGCGGTGCAACAGGGACAGAAAGTCATTGGCCTGAGCCTCACCGGCCTGCATGCCCTTGTAGGGGAAGTCCAGGGCAACGCGCAGATGATCGAGCATCTGGCCCAGGAGTCAGCGACCATCGGTGGCGTGCTGACGGTGATCCGCTCCATCGCCGAACAGACCAACCTGCTGGCCCTCAACGCCGCCATCGAAGCCGCCCGCGCCGGAGAAATGGGCCGCGGTTTCGCCGTGGTGGCCGAAGAGGTGCGCTCCCTGGCCCAGCGCACTGCCGGGGCCACGGCTGAGATCCAGACCCTGATCGCCGGCCTGCAAAGCGCCGCGCAGCAATCGGTGCAAGGCATGCGTGCCCAGGTGGAACATGCCGAAGCCACCGCCAGTCAGGCCCAGGCCGCCGACGGCGCGCTGGATGAAATCGTCGGGGCGATCCAGACCATCGCCGACACGGCCGTGCGCATCGCCGATGTCACGGCCCAGCAAAGCGGCGCGGTCAGCGAGATCCGCGACCACAGCGAACGCATCCATCAACTGGGCGGCGACAACCTGCTGCGCATCGGCGAAGGCCGGGCCCAGGGCGAGAACCTGCTGGACCTGGGCGGTCAACTGCACACCGCGGTGCAGGCCTTCCGCGTCTGAGCCGGTTTCCCCGCTCGGCGTCGCTGCCAACCGGCCCGGTTCCTGCCGGCCGTCTGTGCTGGGGGCACTGCGGCTCATGGCGCAAGCTCGCAGCGGCCAGCGCCCCTTATCAGCCCAACATCGGCGAAATCGACGCCAGGCACTGTAGTGCTCCCTTCTTGCGGGCAAATGACCGGATTTAATCACTCGGTCACATATTTTGCGCAAACATCGGTCATCGTGCTGGCTATTGCCGAGAACTGGACAGTCATAAAGTCTTTCCGGCATAGTCGCCGGGTTCTGACAACAGCCCCCGACAACAAGGAACGACCGATGGCCACCCTACTGGTGCTTCACGGCCCCAACCTGAACCTGCTCGGCACCCGTGAACCGGGGGTCTACGGAGCAACCACACTGGCCCAGATCAACCAGGATCTGGAGCAGCGGGCCCGTGATGCCGGGCACCATCTGCAGTATTTGCAGAGCAATGCCGAGTACGAATTGATCGAGCGCATCCATGCCGCCCGCGATGAAGGCGTGGACTTCATTTTGATCAATCCAGCAGCTTTTACGCATACAAGCGTCGCATTACGTGACGCGCTGCTGGCGGTGAGCATCCCATTCATCGAAGTGCATTTGTCCAACTTGCACAAACGCGAACCTTTCCGCCATCACTCCTACTTCTCCGATGTTGCGGTGGGAGTGATCTGCGGCCTTGGCGCCAGCGGTTACCGACTGGCCCTGGAGGCCGCCCTAGAACAGCTTGAACGACAGGCAAGTGCTTGAACGACAGGCAATAAACGCCCCTGACCGACCCTTGGGAGTTGATGATTCATGGATATCCGTAAAGTTAAGAAACTGATCGAGCTGCTGGAAGAGTCCGGCATCGACGAGTTGGAGATCAAGGAAGGCGAAGAGTCCGTACGCATCAGCCGTCACAGCAAGACTCCAGCCCAGCAGTACTACGCCCCCGCACCGGTGGCCGCGCCTGCTGCTGCACCTGCCGCTGCTGCCGCCCCGGCCGCCGCTGCTCCTGCTGCCCCGGCCGCACCTGCGCTGAACGGCACCGTGGCCCGTTCGCCAATGGTCGGTACTTTCTACCGCAAGTCTTCGCCAACCTCGCCAGCCTTCGTTGAAGTCGGCCAGAGCGTGAAGAAAGGCGACACCCTGTGCATCGTCGAAGCGATGAAGATGATGAACCACATCGAAGCTGAAACCAGCGGTGTGATCGAATCCATTCTTGTCGAAGACGGCCAGCCGGTTGAGTACGACCAACCGCTGTTCACCATCGTTTGAACCGCGGAGAGTCTTTGATGTTGAAGCCTGCGAAGTTGGAAAAAGTCCTGATCGCCAACCGCGGCGAAATCGCCCTGCGGATCCTGCGTGCCTGCAAGGAAATGGGGATCAAGACCGTCGCCGTCTACTCCAAGGCCGACAAGGAGCTGATGCACCTGGGCCTGGCGGACGAATCCGTTTGCATCGGGCCTGCGCAAGCCGCGCAGTCCTACCTGCACATCCCGGCCATCATCGCGGCCGCTGAAGTCACTGGCGCTACGGCGATCCACCCTGGCTACGGCTTCCTGGCGGAAAACGCCGACTTCGCCGAACAGGTGGAAAACTCCGGCTTCGCCTTCATCGGCCCGAAAGCTGAAACCATCCGCCTGATGGGCGACAAGGTTTCCGCCAAGCACGCGATGATCGCTGCCGGAGTTCCTACGGTTCCAGGTTCCGACGGCCCGCTGCCGGAAGACGAGGAAACCGCATTGCGCATTGGCCGTGAAGTCGGCTACCCGGTGATCATCAAGGCCGCCGGCGGCGGTGGTGGTCGCGGCATGCGCGTGGTGCACAAGGAAGAAGACCTGATCGCCTCGGCGAAGCTGACCCGTTCCGAAGCCGGTGCGGCGTTTGGCAACCCGATGGTCTACCTGGAAAAGTTCCTGACCAACCCACGTCACGTGGAAGTTCAGGTGCTGTCCGATGGCCAGGGCAATGCCGTCCATCTGGGCGATCGCGACTGCTCGCTGCAGCGCCGTCACCAGAAGGTCCTCGAAGAAGCGCCGGCACCGGACATCGACGAGACTGCGCGCCAGGAAGTCTTTGCCCGCTGCGTCAAGGCCTGTATCGACATCGGCTATCGCGGTGCCGGTACGTTCGAGTTCCTGTACGAGAACGGCCGCTTCTACTTCATCGAGATGAACACTCGCGTGCAGGTAGAGCACCCGGTATCGGAAATGGTCACCGGCATCGACATCGTCAAGGAGATGCTCAGCATCGCCGCCGGCAACAAGCTGTCGTTCACCCAGGATGACGTGGTCATCCGCGGTCACGCGCTGGAATGCCGGATCAACGCCGAAGACCCGAAAACCTTCATGCCAAGCCCAGGCACGGTCAAGCATTTCCATGCCCCGGGCGGCAACGGCGTGCGCGTCGACTCGCACCTGTACAGCGGTTACGCGGTTCCACCGAACTACGATTCGTTGATCGGCAAGCTGATCACTTACGGCAGCAGCCGTGACGAAGCCATGGCGCGCATGCGCAATGCGCTGGACGAAATCGTCGTCGACGGGATCAAGACCAACATCCCGCTGCACCGCGATCTGACCCGTGACGAAGGCTTCTGCAAAGGGGGCGTGAACATTCACTACCTCGAGCACAAGCTGGCCGAGCAACACTGATCGGCACCCGCCACACCGACAAGGCCGCTTTCGAGCGGCCTTGTCGTATCCGCCCCTGCGCCCCGCAGGAGCGAGCTTGCTCGCGAACCACGCAGCGGCTATCCCCCGATCAACCGCCATCGCGACCACGCACTCGGCTTCCCCCCTCGCTCCCACCGGGCGTCTCGCGTAAACTTGCGCGCTTCTCGCGGCCCGCTAGGCTGCACTTCACATATTTTCAAAGGTGCCCGCCATGCCTTGGCTGCAAGTCCGTCTCGCCATCAGCCCAGAACAAGCCGAAACCTATGAAGACGCTTTTCTTGAAGTCGGTGCCGTTTCGGTCACCTTCATGGACGCCGAGGATCAGCCGATCTTCGAACCCGAACTGAACACCACCCCGCTGTGGTCCCACACCCACCTGCTGGCCCTGTTCGAGGGCGGCACCGAGGCCGCCAGCGTGCTCGCCCACCTGGAACTGCTGACCGGCGCTCCGCTGCCCGAACACCACAGCGAAGTCATCGAAGACCAGGACTGGGAACGCAGCTGGATGGACAACTTCCAGCCGATGCGCTTCGGCCAGCGCCTGTGGATTGTTCCCAGCTGGCACGCCGCGCCGGAGCCGGATGCGGTCAACCTGCTGCTGGACCCGGGCCTGGCGTTCGGCACCGGCACCCACCCGACCACCGCCCTGTGCCTGCAATGGCTGGACAGCCAGGACCTCAAGGACTGCAACGTGCTGGACTTCGGCTGTGGTTCGGGAATCCTGGCCATCGCCGCCCTGCTGCTGGGCGCCCGCCACGCGGTCGGCACCGACATAGACATCCAGGCCCTGGAAGCCTCCCGCGACAACGCCGGACGCAACGGGATTGCCGACGAACTGTTCCCGCTCTACCTGCCCGAGCAACTGCCGCAGGTAGAGGCCGATGTGCTGGTGGCCAACATCCTGGCCGGCCCTCTGGTGGCCCTGGCTCCGCAGCTGTCGGGCCTGGTCAAGTCCGGCGGACGCCTGGCGCTCTCCGGCATCCTCGCCGAGCAAGGCGAAGAAGTCGCTGCGGCCTATGCCCAGGACTTCGATCTGGATCCGATTGCCACCCTCGATGGCTGGGTGCGCATCACCGGCCGTCGGCGCTAGAATGGCCGCCTGCATAATCCGGATGGCCGCATGACCGACAGTTTCGTCACCCAATGCCCACATTGCCAAACCAGGTTCCGTGTCAGCCACGCTCAACTGAGCGTGGCCCGTGGAGTGGTGCGCTGTGGCTCCTGCCTGCAGGTGTTCAACGCCGCGCGGCAGTTGCTGGAGCAGCGCGCCGCCAAGGAAAGCGCAGCGTCCAGGCCAGTGGCGAAACCGGCGCCGGCCCCCGCGCCTGCGGCAGCGCCTCCCGTCGAGCCGCCAGCCGAGCCTGCCGCCAGCCCCACGCCAGCGGCGCCCCCCGTGCAACGCGCCATCAGCCAGAAACAATGGTCGGCTGCCGAAATGGACCTGGATCACCTGGACCTCGACGAGGAGCTGGCCAAGCTCGAACAGCGAGAGATCCAGCCGGCCAAGGCCTTTGGCCAGGAACGGGAACACAAGGAAGGCAGCCTCAGCGCCCGCCGCGACCCGCAGGACGCCGATGACGCCCACTGGCCCGACGGCCTGTTTGGCAGCGCCGCTGAACACGACGAGCCGCAACCTGTCGCTCTCAAGGCCCAGGTCCAGGCGGACGAACCTGCCCCCGAGCCGCCCCGGCAGAGCCGTACCGAGCCGTCGCTGTCCTTCAACCTGGCGGACCTGGAAGACGAACCCAAAGCCCCCAAGCTGCGCCTGGATGACGACCTGGAACCGTTCGACGCCCGGATCTCGGCAGACAGCGCCGAAGCGGACGATGAAGCGGACATCCCCCACGGCAAGAAACGCCGCGAACGCAGCGAACCCGCCGTGCCGGAAGACGTCTTGCTGGACCTGGTGGATGATCCGATCCACCTCGACTGGCAGAAACGCCGCTCGCCCTGGGGCCGGCGCCTGCTCTGGCTGCTGTTGATCCTGCTGGCCGCCGGCGGCCTGGCAGGTCAGTACATCGCCTACCATTTCGACGAACTGGCGCGCCAGGACCAGTACCGCCCCTGGTTCCAGCAACTGTGCCCGGAGTTCGGCTGCACGGTGCCATCCCGGGTGGATATCGCCCGGATCAAGAGCAGCAACCTGGTGGTGCGCAGCCACCCGGAATTCAGCGGGGCCCTGGTGGTGGACGCCATCATCTACAACCGTGCGCCCTTCTCCCAACCCTTCCCGCTGCTGGAACTGCGCTTCGCCGACCTCAACGGCCACCTGATCGCCAGCCGCAGCTTCAAACCCGGGGAGTACCTGGGCGGTGAGATGCAGGATGTGGCGGAAATGCCGCCGCAGACGCCGATTCACATCGCCCTGGACATTCTTGACCCCGGACCGAAAGCCGTGAACTACAGTCTCAGTTTCCACTCGCCCGAGTGAATCGGCTGAACGAGCTGGCGAACAACTCCGAATTGTAGACAGATTTATGACTGCGTCGCTCAGATTGATCCCAGAGCGATAACGGAATAACTGTTCAGATTTTATCCAATTCAGCCTTTATCCGGTCATCGAGAGCGGGTATCATGCCAACCCTTTTTCGAACTCTCATGATCCGGCCCCACAACAGGGAAGTCCTATGTCGGCGGTACGCATCGGCCCATATACATTGCACAACGGCTTGATTCTCGCCCCGATGGCGGGGGTCACCGACCAGCCCTTTCGTCAGCTTTGCAAGCAGTTGGGCGCGGGCCTTGTAGTCTCGGAAATGGTCACCAGCGACATGAGCTTGTGGAACAGCCGCAAATCGCGGTTGCGCATGATCCACGAAGGCGATCCCGAGCCACGCTCGGTGCAGATTGCCGGTGGCGATGCACAGATGCTGGCGGATGCCGCCCGCGCCAACGTCGAGTTGGGCGCACAGATTATTGATATCAACATGGGTTGTCCGGCGAAGAAGGTCTGCAACAAGGCCGCCGGCTCCGCGTTGCTGAAAGACGAAGCCCTGGTCAACGAGATTCTCCAGGCGGTGGTGGCCGCGGTGGATGTACCGGTCACCCTGAAGATCCGCACCGGCTGGGACCGGCAGAACAAGAACGGCCTGACGGTGGCGAAGATCGCCGAACAGGCAGGCATCACGGCGCTGGCGGTCCATGGCCGGACCCGGGCCGACCTGTACACCGGTGAAGCCGAGTACGACACCATTGCCGCGATCAAGCAGGCGGTGTCGATTCCGGTCTTTGCCAACGGCGATATCGACTCACCCGAAAAAGCCCGGCAGGTCTTGCATGCCACCGGCGCCGACGGGCTGTTGATTGGCCGGGCCGCCCAGGGGCGGCCATGGATTTTTCGTGAAATCGAGCACTTCCTGCGCACCGGTGAGACCCTTCCGGCACCGGAGCTGTTCGAAGTGGAACGTATTCTGCTAGAGCACCTGGCCGCGCTGCATGCCTTCTATGGAGAGGTCATGGGCGTACGCATCGCACGCAAGCATGTGGGCTGGTATCTCGCAACCCTGCCGGGCGCCAGGGAGTTCCGCGCCCACTTCAATCGTTTGGAAGATACGGAAGCACAATGCGCCAACGTTCGTGAGTTCTTTGCCGGACGTTACAAGAGCCTGGAAACAGGGGACGGAGAAGGGGTGGCCGCATGACGATGATGACCGAGACTTTAGTGAGTGGAACAACACCCGTGAGCGACAACGTGAATTTGAAACAGCACCTCAATACCCCCAGCGAAGAAGGCCAGACCCTTCGCGGGAGTGTCGAGAAGGCGCTGCACAATTATTTCGCCCACCTTGAGGGCGCTGCCGTCACGGACGTGTACAACCTGGTGCTCTCCGAAGTCGAGGCTCCGTTGCTCGAAAGCGTGATGAACTACGTCAAGGGCAATCAGACCAAGGCCAGCGAACTCCTGGGCCTGAACCGCGGCACCCTGCGCAAGAAACTCAAGCAGTACGATTTGTTGTAAGCATTCAATCAAACCAGAAAGGCGCCCGCGTAAAAAACGGTCGCCTTTTTTGCTGACTCCTTTGCTTTTGATGGAAATTGAGATGACCGACCAGACTACCCGCCTGCCGATCCGCCGCGCCTTGATCAGTGTTTCCGACAAGACCGGGATCCTTGAATTCGCCAAGGAACTGGAAGCCCTCGGCGTGGAGATCCTCTCCACCGGCGGGACCTTCAAGCTGCTGCAGGACAACGGCGTGTCCGCAGTGGAAGTGGCGGATTACACCGGTTTCGCGGAAATGATGGATGGCCGGGTCAAGACCCTGCACCCGAAAATCCACGGCGGTATCCTCGGTCGTCGCGGTATCGACGACGCCATCATGAACGAGCACGGGATCAAGCCCATCGATCTGGTGGCGGTCAACCTCTACCCTTTCGAAGCCACCATTTCCAAGCCCGGCTGCGACCTGCCGACCGCCATCGAGAACATCGACATCGGCGGCCCGACCATGGTCCGCTCGGCGGCCAAGAACCATAAGGACGTGGCCATCGTGGTCAACGCCAGCGACTACGCCGGTGTCCTGGAAAGCCTCAAGGCCGGTGGCCTGACCTACGCCCAGCGCTTCGATCTGATGCTCAAGGCCTTCGAACACACCGCCGCCTACGACGGCATGATCGCCAACTACATGGGCACCGTGAACCAGGCCGCCGACACCCTGAGCACAGAAGGCCGCAGCGAATTCCCGCGGACCTTCAACAGCCAGTTCATCAAGGCCCAGGAAATGCGCTACGGCGAGAACCCGCACCAGAGCGCGGCGTTCTACGTGGAAGCCAAGCCCGCCGAAGTCGGCATCGCCACCGCCACCCAGCTGCAAGGCAAGGAGCTGTCCTACAACAACGTAGCCGACACCGACGCCGCGCTGGAATGCGTGAAGAGCTTCGTCAAGCCGGCCTGCGTCATCGTCAAGCACGCCAACCCGTGCGGCGTGGCGGTCAGCCCGGACGCTGAAGGCGGCATCCGCCAGGCCTATGAACTGGCCTACGCCACCGACACCGAATCGGCCTTCGGCGGCATCATCGCCTTCAACCGCGAACTGGACGCCGACACCGCCAAGGCCATCGTCGAGCGGCAGTTCGTCGAAGTGATCATCGCCCCGAGCGTCAGCGAGGAAGCCCGCGCCATCGTCGCCGCCAAGGCCAACGTGCGCCTGCTGGCCTGCGGCCAGTGGTCGGCCGACCGGGTTCCGGCCTGGGACTACAAGCGCGTCAACGGTGGCCTGCTGGTGCAGAGCCGCGATATCGGCATGATCGGTGCCGATGACCTGAAAGTCGTCACCAAACGCGCCCCGACCGAGCAAGAGATCCACGACCTGATCTTCGCCTGGAAAGTGGCCAAGTTCGTCAAGTCCAACGCCATCGTCTACGCCAAGAACCGCCAGACCATCGGCGTCGGCGCCGGTCAGATGAGCCGCGTGAACTCGGCGCGGATCGCTGCGATCAAAGCCGAACACGCCGGTCTGCAGGTTCAGGGCGCCGTGATGGCTTCCGATGCCTTCTTCCCGTTCCGTGACGGTATCGACAACGCGGCCAAGGTCGGCATCACCGCGGTGATCCAGCCCGGCGGCTCGATGCGTGATGCAGAAGTGATTGCCGCGGCCGACGAGGCCGGCATTGCCATGGTCTTCACCGGCATGCGCCACTTCCGTCACTAACAGCAGCCACAAGCATCAAGCTGCAAGCGACAAGCCAGGGCCAAGCGCAGTTGCGCTTGCCTGATCCTTGCAGCCTTCCCTTTTCAGAGCCGCACGCAGCACGGCAGGGCGATAAGAATTGCTCTTCACTTGCAGCTTGCGGCTTGTAGCTTCCTCCGAAGGAGTCTGACTTGAACATTTTGATCATTGGTAGCGGCGGTCGCGAACACGCCCTGGCCTGGAAAGTCGCTCAGGACCCACGGGTCGAAAAAGTATTCGTCGCCCCCGGCAACGCCGGCACCGCCATCGAAGCCAAGTGCGAGAACGTCGCCATCGACGTCCTGGCCCTGGAGCAACTGGCCGATTTCGCCGAGAAGAATGTGTCCCTGACCATCGTCGGTCCGGAAGTGCCGCTGGTGGCTGGCGTGGTCGACCTGTTCCGCTCCCGCGGCCTGGACTGCTTCGGTCCGACTGCCGGTGCCGCGCAGCTGGAAGGCTCGAAAGCCTTCACCAAGGATTTCCTCGCGCGCCACAAGATCCCGACCGCCGACTACCAGAACTTCACCGAAATCGAGCCGGCCCTGGCCTACCTGAAGGAAAAGGGCGCCCCGATCGTGATCAAGGCCGACGGCCTGGCCGCCGGCAAGGGCGTGATCGTCGCCATGACCCTGGCCGAAGCCGAGGAAGCCGTGCGCGACATGCTGGCCGGCAATGCCTTCGGCGAAGCCGGTTCCCGCGTGGTCATCGAAGAGTTCCTCGACGGCGAGGAAGCCAGCTTCATCGTCATGGTCGACGGCAAGAACGTGCTGCCAATGGCCACCAGCCAGGACCACAAGCGCGTCGGCGACGGCGACACTGGCCCCAATACCGGTGGCATGGGCGCCTACTCGCCAGCACCGGTGGTCACCGCCGAAGTGCACCAGCGGGTCATGGATCAGGTGATCTGGCCCACCGTGCGCGGCATGGCCGAGGAAGGCAATGTCTACACCGGCTTCCTCTATGCAGGCCTGATGATCGACAAGGCCGGCAACCCGAAAGTCATCGAATTCAACTGCCGCTTCGGCGATCCGGAAACCCAGCCGGTGATGCTGCGCCTGCAGTCGAGCCTGGTGCTGTTGGTCGAAGCCGCCCTGGCCCAGGCCCTGGACAAGGTCGAAGCGCAGTGGGACCCACGCCCGAGCCTGGGCATCGTCCTGGCAGCCGGCGGCTATCCTGCTGACTACGCCAAGGGCGCGGTCATCACCGGCCTGGACGCGGCGGCGGCCCTGGAAGGCAAGGTGTTCCACGCCGGCACCGCGCTCAAGGACGGTCAGATCGTGACCTCCGGCGGCCGGGTACTCTGCGCCACCGCCATGGGCGACAGCGTCGACGCGGCCCAGCAGCAAGCCTACCGCCTGGCGGCCAAGATCGACTGGCAAGGCTGCTTCTACCGCAAGGACATCGGCTACCGAGCCATTGCCCGTGAGCGCGGTCAGGAGTAAAGCTGCCCCTGTCCCCGGCAAGGGCCCGGTGCCCTTGCCGTGCGGTCATTACGCCGCGCATAGTTATAATCAGGCATCAACCAATGAAGGGATTTCGCCGTGCGCTGGCTCAGGATTGCCCTAGGCTTCACCGTCACATTGCTGACCCTGCTCTGCTTGAATCCGGCTCTGGCCGCTCAAGGCAGTGGCTGGGCGGTTTTGCTCGACGAACAGGCCGATCTGCAGCTCAGTGACATCCGCTCCCCGCGCTACACCAACCAGTTCAGCCCCATCGAGCTGGACAAGCTGACCGCCGCCGAACCCGACGGCGCGCTGTGGCTGCGCTTCAAGCTGCAACCCGGGCCCCACGAACAGCTCCTGCGGATCTTCGCCCCCGACCTGTCCCACCTGAATCTCTACGTGCTCGACGGCGACAAGCTGATCGAGCAAGTGAACACCGGCTCCAGCCAGCCACAAACGGAAAAGCCCCTGCCCAGCAGCGACTTCATGCTGCCGCTGCCGCAAAGCGCCAAGCCGCTGGAGGTCTACCTGCGGCTGGTGTCCGAACACGAACTGCGCCCCTACATCACCTTGCAATCGGCGGTGATGAGCGCCGCCGACCAGAGCCAGACCCTGATCTACGGTCTGTTGTTCGGCTGCCTGGCGATGCTGATCCTGCATAACCTCACCCGCTTCGCCTACACCCGCTCACGCAGCAGCCTGTGGCTGGCGGCCTGCGAGGGGCTGTTGACCCTCAGCCTGCTGATGCTGCTGAACCTGTTCGGCCCGTGGCTGCCGGACTGGCAAGCCTTGCAGACCCCGGGCGCCTACCTGGCGCTGCTGCTGACCGCGCCCTGCGGGATGATGTTCGCCTACCGCTTCTTCGCCCCGCTGGGCCCGCACCCGCTGAACCGCTTGCTGCTGGGCAATATCCTGCTGATCAGCCTGTTCGGCCTGTTGCTGCTGTTCGTCAACACCCTGCCGCTGAACATCATCACCTACGGCCTGGTGGCCCTGGCCGGCCTGAGCATGCTGTTTGTCGGCGGCTATCACTGGCACAAGGGCTATCGCCCGGCCCGGCTGTTCGTCACCGCCATGGTGATCTTCAACCTCGGCACCCTGGTGATTCTCCCGGCCCTGCTGGGCCTGACCCTAGTGGCCCCGCAAGGGCTGATCGTCACCCTGCTCAGCGTGGTCTGCGTCGCCGGCCTGCTGATGAGCGTCGCCCTGGGCGAACGCCAGCGCGACATCACCGAGAACCGCTTCAGCGTCAGCCGCGATCTGGCCGCCAGCACCGCCGAGGTCAATGCCAAGGCCGAGTTCCTGGCCAAGATCAGCCACGAGATCCGCACCCCGATGAACGGCGTGCTGGGCATGACCGAGCTGCTGCTGGGCACCCCGCTGTCGGTCAAGCAGCGCGACTACGTGCAAACCATCCACAGCGCCGGCAACGAGCTGCTGACCCTGATCAACGAGATCCTCGACATCTCCAAGCTGGAGTCCGGGCAGATCGAGCTGGACGACGTGCAGTTCGACCTCAACGCCCTGATCGAAGACTGCCTGAGCATCTTCCGGGCCAAGGCCGAACAGCAGAACGTCGAGCTGATCAGCTTTATCCAGCCCCAGGTGCCGCGGGTCATCAGCGGTGACCCGACCCGCCTGCGCCAGGCGCTGCTGAGCCTGCTGGAAAATGCCCTGAAGAAGACCGACGAGGGCGAAGTGCTGATCGTCGTCGCCATCGACGAGCGCAGCAGCAAGCCGCGCCTGCGCATCGCCGTGCAGGACAGCGGCCAGCCCATGGACGCCGAAGAGCGCGAGGCCCTGCTGCACACCGAACTGCACAGCAAGAACTTCCTCGCCACCACCCGCCTGGGGGGCAACCTGGGCCTGGTGATCGCCCGCCAGCTGATCCTGCTGATGCACGGCGAGTTCGGCATCAAGAGCGGCACCAACCAGGGCAGCACCCTGTGGCTGACCCTGCCCCTGGACGCCGAGCGCCTGGAGCACCCGACCGCCGATCTCGACGGCCCCCTGCAGGGCGCGCGGGTACTGGTGGTGGACGACAACGACACCTGCCGCAAGGTGCTGGTGCAGCAATGCAGCGCCTGGGGCCTGAACGTCAGCGCCGTGCCTTCGGGCAAGGAGGCCCTGGCCCTGCTGCGGACCAAGGCGCACCTGCGGGACTACTTCGATGTGGTGCTGCTGGACCAGAACATGCCCGGCATGACCGGCATGCAACTGGCGGCCAAGATCAAGGAAGACCCGAGCCTGAACCACGACATCCTGCTGATCATGCTCACCGGCATCAGCAACGCACCGAGCAAGGTCATTGCACGCAATGCCGGGATCAAGCGCATCCTCGCCAAGCCGGTGGCCGGCTACACCCTCAAGACCACCCTGGCCGACGAACTCAATCAGCGCGACAAGGCCCCTGCCGCCCCCTACAACATGCCCCTGGCCCCGGCTCCGGGGCCTGAGCCGGTCACGGTTCCCAGCGACTTCAGCATCCTGGTGGCCGAGGACAACAGCATCTCCACCAAGGTCATCCGCGGCATGCTGGGCAAACTCAACCTGCAGCCCGACACCGCCAGCAACGGCGAGGAAGCGCTGCAGGCGATGAAAGCCAAGCGCTACGACCTGGTGCTGATGGACTGCGAGATGCCGGTGCTCGATGGCTTCTCCGCCACTCAGCAACTGCGTGCCTGGGAAGTGGGCAACCAGCGGGTGCGCACCCCGGTGGTGGCGCTGACCGCGCACATCCTCGCCGAGCACAAGGAGCGCGCGCGCCAGGCCGGCATGGACGGGCACATGGCCAAGCCGGTAGAGCTCTCGCAACTGCGCGAGCTGGTGGAACACTGGGTCACCCAGCGCGATCTGCGCGAACGCAGCGCCGCCCACACCAGTTGAGCCGACAGCCCGGGCGGCGCCTGTTAAACTCTCGCTCGCCCTCCCTAGTCGTGAGCTTCCACCATGCTCCACGTGCTGTTCAGCGTTTACCTGAAGATGCTGGTGCTCTATAGCCCGTTCTTCGTTCTCTCGTGCTTCATCAGCCTGACCCGCGGCTACTCCTCCAAGGAGCGCCGGCGCCTGGCCTGGAAAGTCGCCCTCGCCACCCTGGTTTCCAGCGTCCTGTTGTACCTGTTCGGTCGAGTGATCTTCAGCGTGTTCGGCATTACCGTGGATGCCTTCCGCATCGGCGCCGGCAGCGTGCTGTTCATCTCCGCCCTGGGCATGGCCCAGGGCAAGTCGGCGGTGCAGACCGACAACGTGCAGCAGGACGTGACCATAGTGCCGCTGACCATTCCCCTGACCGTGGGGCCGGGCACCATCGGTGCCCTGCTGGTGATGGGGGTCAGCCAGCCGCACTGGGACGACAAGCTCACCGCCATCCTCAGCATCGCCCTGGCCAGCCTCACCGTGGGCGTGGTGCTGTACCTGTCCAACCGCATCGAACGCATCCTCGGCGACCAGGGCCTGCAGATCGTCAGCCGGCTGATGGGACTGTTCGTCTGCGCCCTGGCGGCGCAGATCATCTTCACCGGGGTCAAAGGCTATCTGGTGCCCTAGCAGCGGCGCGCCCCAGCGGACAAGGAATGTCACATGCCCGGCCATGAAGATCGCCAGCTCATCCAGCAACGATGGCAGGACGAACGCTACCCCAGGGACAACTCACTCGCCCTGGGCTCGGGCTTCTACTGCCTGTTCGAGCTGCCCCATGAGCATCCCCGACTGATCAACAAAGTGTGGCTGCCGGCCTCGGACTGCGACGCTCATCAGGACGGCGAAGGCCTCGCGACCCTGGCGCTGTGCGTCGCCGGCAACGGCGCCTTGCAGGCCCGGGCCGGCGAGTGTGCCGCGCATGGCGGGGATGGTTTCCTGGCATTGCAGGAGAAAGATTCTGAGACCCTGATCTGGCTGCTGGTCCTGAGGGACACCAATCCCTTCAACCGGGTCGAGATCCAGGACCGACACCTCTATGCCGAGTCGACCTCCGGTGTCAGCGTGCAGATCCCTCTGGAGCGCCCCGATCAGTTGACCCTGGCCTGGCCATGACCCTTGCACTGCCACCGAGCCCGATGAAAAAACTGACCGTCACCGCCGCCATCGACCTCCTCAGCCGCCAGCGGTTGCCCGGCCTCGACGCCGCCGCCCGCGCCTCCCACCTCCTGAACTGGTGGGGAATAGACAGCGACGACCTTGAGTTCGCCGCACTCCCACCCAGCCTGCAACAACAGCTCAGGGCGCAGCCGGAGCCCCCGGAAGACCCGCAGGCCCAGCGCTACGACGCCCTGCTGCTGATCGCCCTGCGCGCCGAATACCGCGGCGTGACCCACCGCTACCTGATGCGCTGCCTGCGTGAAGCCGGACTGGGCGACTACGCCGTCAGCGCGGACATCGAGTACCTGGAGGCCTGTCCCTGCTGCGGTTATCGAACCCTCTCGGCGCGGGGCGACTACCAGATCTGCGACCTCTGCCATTGGGAAGACGACGGCAGCGAAGCGCTGGATGTGCTGAGCGGACCCAACCACAAAACCCTGGGCCAGGCCCGGCAACACTTTGCCCGGCAGCAGGGCCGCCTGCCCTTGGACAAGTGGCCACACATCAGCAAGGACACCCCATGATTCCCCAGCAGTTGGTCAGTCTGATCGAAGCCCAGCCCCGCTTCCGCCCGCGTCCCGACACCGCCGAGGTCACCCGAGCGTTGGCGGCATTGGGGATTGCCCTGGACAGCGAGTTCGCCCAGATCTATCTGGCCTACCACCCCGCCGACTTCGAAAGCCGAGCGAGCTACGAAGTGCTGATGGATATCGACGGGCCCAGTGATGAAATCCAGATGTGCACCGAGTTCATTCATGAAGTCTGGGAGTTGCCAGAGAACTTCGTCGCCTTCACCTCGTTGCAAGGTGAAGGCGGCTACTTGCTGGACAAGGACAGCGGCGGCGTCTGGGATTTCGACCTGGGCGACCGGGAGGCGTTCGTTGCCGGCCGCCTCCCCGCCCGCTGGGCCGGCTTCTTCGAATTCATCACCTGGCTGCTGAGCGCCAAGGACAAGGACCAGGATGATGAGTGACCCTGCACGCTAGAAGCCGCTGCCGGCGATGGCGATCTTACGAGCGCCTTCGCCGGCAAGCCGGCTCCTACACGGGTTTATTACCGTACCAGCGCGGGGTGTAGACCCACTCGCCGCCCTCGGCCCGGGGGAACACGCAGGTGGTGGAAGAGCCCACCAGCACCATGGTGCGCATGTCCACCTGCTCCGGGGTCAGCTCGCCCAGGGTGATGACCCGCAGGGTCTGCCCCGGACGACCGATATCCCGTCCCAGTACCACCGGGGTGTGCGGCGTGCGGTGCTGGCGCACGATCTCCAGGGCCCGGCCCAGTTGCCAGGGCCGCGAGCGGGAGATCGGGTTGTAGAAGGCCAGCGCCAGATCGGCCTGGGAAGCGAGGTCCAGGCGCTTCTCGATGATGTCCCAGGGCTTGAGGTTGTCCGACAGCGACAGCACGCAGAAGTCATGCCCCAGCGGCGCGCCGGCCTGGGCGGCAGTGGCCAGGGACGCGGAAACCCCGGGAAGGATTTCCAGGTCCACGCGGTGCCACGCCGGGTCGCTGGATTCGTGCAGGGCTTCGAGCACCGCCGCGGCCATGGCGAACACCCCAGGATCACCGGACGACACCACCACCACCGAACGGCCCTGGGCCGCCAGTTCGAACGCATGGCGGGCGCGCTGCATTTCTTCACGGTTGTCGGTGCAGTGCATGACCTGATCGGCGCGGAACGGACCGGCCATGCGCACGTAGGTTTCATACCCCAGGATGTCGTTGGCCCGGGCCAGTTCGGCTTTTACCGCCGGCACCATGAGTTCGGCTGCGCCGGGGCCAAGGCCGATCACCGCCAGGCGCCCACGGGGCCGGCCGATCTGTTCGGGGTCCAGGGGCTGGTTGGCCACGGCGATGACGAGGTCGTCACCCACCTTCAGCGGCGGCAGCAATTGCGGCACGGCCTGTTGCGCCAGCTCGGCGACGCTGCCGGTGGCGGGCAGAAAGCGCAGCGGCACCCCCAGCTCGTCAGCCGCCTGGTGCAGGCCGCGGTCGGCCATGTCGCTGTCGGCGGCCAGCAGGCAGGCTAGGGACTGCACGGCGATGCGCGCCTGATGCAGGGCCTGGCGGATGGACGTGGCAAGACCCGCGTCGCTTGGCCCACGACAGGCCACCAGGACGCTGCGGGGGTAGATCAGCAGCTCGTTGGCCGCCGGTTCGCGCTCGGCGGAACCGACGCGGATGGTCAGGCGGGCCTGATCGTTCTCGGGCAGCTTGGCCTCAGCCAGCCAGGGCGCGGCGCCTTCGATACGCACGCTCTCGCCACCCAGCAGATCGGAGACGAAGCGCTTGCCCAGTTCCAGATCCCCCAGGGCATAGCCGCTGGGCGGGTTCAGCAGGCAGGTGCCAAAGCGCAGTTCACCGCTGGTGGTAATGGCCGCGGCCACGCCAAGGCCGGCGGCTATTTCCCGGGCCATGACGTTGACCCCGCCCAGGCCACCCAGCAGCGGCACCACGGCGCTGCCGTCCTCGGCAACGGCCAGCACTGGCGGCTCGGCACCCTTTTCCAGCAACAGCGGGGCCAGGGTGCGGATGACGATGCCGGCCGCGCACAGGGCGATGATCGGCGTGTCATGTTGATACAGCTGGCGCAGCGTCGCGCCGAATTCGTGGTAGATCCGATCGGCGCCTTCGACCCGTTCCGCCAGACCGTGGATCAACGAATCGGGGTACAGCCGCTGGATCTGCCGCGCGGTGTCGAGGCTGCCTTGGCCCAGGATGACGATGGCCGGAATTGAACGGGCCATCAGCCTTGCCACCTTTCGCCGGGCACGATGATCAACGAGAAATACGGCGAGGACATCGGCTCCACTTCATCCAGCGGCACGATCTTCTGGTTGGCCATGGTGGCGCGCTCGACGTACAGCGCCCGCTGCGCCAGCCCCAGTTCTTCCAGGACCTGGCGCACCTTGGGGAAGTTGCGCCCCAGCTTCATCACCACCGCCGCGTCGGCGTCCGCCAGACGCCGCTTGAGCTCCTCGTGGGGCAATACCCCCGAAAGCACCGACAGGCTCTGGTTGCGATACACCAGGGGCGCGCCCAGCACCGAGGCGCCGCCCAGCATCGAACACACCCCCGGCACCACTTCGGCCTGGTAACGCTCGGCCAGGCGGTCGTGCAGGTACATGTAGGAGCCGTAGAAGAACGGGTCGCCCTCGCAGATCACCGCCACGTCGCGGCCGGCATCCAGGTGCAGCGCCAGCTCCTGGCTGGCGCCGTCGTAGAAATCGCTGATCACTTGCTCGTAGGACAGCGGCGCCGGCAGCACTTCGGTGGTCACCGGGTACACCAGTGGCAGCAGGGTCTGGGCGTCCTGCAAATGCTCCTCGATGATGCCGAAGGCATTGCCTTTCTTACCCTTGGCCACGAAATACGCCACCACCGGCGATTCGCGCAGCAGGCGCAAGGCCTTGAGGGTGATCAGTTCCGGATCACCGGGGCCCACGCCAAGGCCGATCAAACGTCCGGGTTGCTGCATCATTCGACCTCCGTGGCCAGGGCATTGACGGCGGCGGCGGCCATGGCACTGCCGCCCAGGCGCCCCTGCATGATCACGAACGGCACGCCACGGCTGTCGGCGGCGAGCATGGCCTTGGATTCGGCGGCGCCGACGAAGCCCACCGGGAAGCCGAGGATCAGCGCCGGTTTCGGCGCGCCGGCATCGAGCATTTCCAACAGGTAGAACAGCGCGGTGGGGGCATTGCCGATCACCACCACGCTGCCTTCCAGGTGCGGACGCCAGAGTTCCAGGGCCGCCGCCGAACGGGTGTTGCCCAGCTCTCGGGCCAGCTCCGGGACACTGTCATCGCGCAGGGTGCAGATCACTTTGTTGTTGGCCGGCAAGCGTGCCCGGGTAATGCCTTCAGAGACCATCCGTGCATCGCAGAGGATCGGTGCCCCGGCGGCCAGGGCATCACGCCCGGCCTTGCCGGCGCCCACGGAGAATTGCAGGCCGTCGATGGCCTCCACCATGCCGCAGGCGTGGATCACCCGAACCGCGAGTTTTTCCAGGTCGGCCGGAATGCGATCCAGCTTGGCTTCTTCGCGAATGATCGCGAAGGAGTTGCGATAGATCTCCTGACCGTCGCGGATGTAATCAATCATCTAGGGAGCTCCGTAGGCGGGCATCAAGCAGGGCCTCTGCCGCTGCAATAGAAAGGTTGCGTGCGTGCAGCGTGCCGAACCCCGGCTGCGCTGCATCGCGTAAATACAAGTCGTAGCGCCCTGGGGCCAGCGCCAGCAGGGTGGCCGGCGCCACATGGGCGGCAGCGCAGGAACGGGAGCAGCCCGACAGGTGCACGGCCGCCTGCCGGCCGTGGCGCTGCATCAGCTGCGCCAGCTCAAGGGCATCGCCCTTGGTGTCGGCCAGGGCCTTGCCGCAGCCACTGGAGCCGGTGCAGGCAATCAGGTGGGCCAGGGACTGTCGAGCACTGCACAACAGGCCCAATTGCTCCAGGCGGGCGGTGACGGTGGCGGCGTCCGCCGGGGCAATGCCCGGCAGCAACAGGCTCTGCCAGGGCGTAAAACGCAGGCTGGCGTCGCCGTACTGCTCGGCCAGTTGCGCGGCGCCCTTGAGCATGACGGGATCGAGGCGGCCCAGGGGCGCGACCGCGCCGACATAGACCCGGTCGCCCTCGCGCTGTGGATAAGTTCCCAGGTGCAGCCCTGCAACCGCAGCTGGACGCTGCCAGCCATCGATGTTCAGCAAGGGGCTGCTCAGGCGCAGGTTCAGTCGGGCGAGAAAATCCGCCACCGGCATCTGCGCCAACAGGTGGCGCATCCGCGTCTGCTCGGGGGTGGCCAGTTCGAGAAACAGCTCCAGCACCGCCACCAGCAGCTCATGCCCCTGTGCCTCGGGCACCGCCGCCAGGGGTTTATCCACAGGACTGCCGGCCAGGCCGAAGGCCAGCAGCAACTGCCCGTCATGCACAACCGCCGCCAGCCACAGATCGTGGTGATGTTCGAGCATGGCCAGGGCTTCGCCGCCATCGAGCTGCACGGCGAACTTGGCCGACAGTTCATGGAAGCGCGGGTGACTCTGCAAGGTCGCCAGGATCTGCCCGGCCAGGGGGCGGGTGTCCATCAGCATTTGCCGGTCGATGCCGGCGCCGGGGCTGAGCATCAGGTTGCGGACATCGTCGCCGGCGGCGGTGGTCGGCCCCAGGCCCGCCGCCAGGAGTGCATCGATCAGCGCCTGATGCTCGACACCGATCCCGCGAATCTGCAGGTTGGCGCGGTTGGTGGCCTCGATCACGCCACCGGCATAGGCCTGCGCCGCCTCGGCCACCGCCCTGGCCTGGGCGGCGCTGATGACCCCGCCCGCCAGCTTGATCCGGCAGATGCCGCCGTCCAGCGCCGGGACGATGCGCAGCAATCCCGGGCAGGCCGAGGGGCGGATGGCGGTGGACATTGGGCGTTCGTTCAAAGGGGCAACCGGCAGTGTGGGAAAAGCGCTTCGTCAGCGAAGGCGCGGTATTATGCCTGCTTTGTCCGAAGGCATGAAAAGCCTGCCGGTCGGAACCTTAGGTTTGAGGAATATAGATGTCGCCCTGGCTGACAGTAGTGGGAATCGGTGAAGACGGCTTCAAGGGGCTGGGCAGGAATGCCCGCCACGCCCTGCTGGGCGCTTCACGGATCGTCGGCGGCCAGCGTCAGCTGGATCTGCTGCCGGCCTGCATCCGCGGCGAGCGCCAGTTGTGGCCCAGCCCGTTTTCCCTGGAACCGCTGTTGAGCCTGCGCGGAACGCCGGTCTGCGTGCTGGCCAGTGGCGATCCGATGCTGTTCGGCGTAGGGGCCAGCCTGGCCCGGCAACTGCCGGCCGACGAGTTGCAGGTGGTGTCCTTCCCCTCTTCCTATTCCCTGGCCGCTGCTCGCCTGGGCTGGGCGCTGCAGGACGTGGTCACGCTGTCGGTGGTGGCACGGCCGATTGCCGCGCTCAATGCCCAGCTGTCCAGCGGCGTGCGCCTGCTGGTGCTGAGCAATGACCGCCACAGCCCGGCGGCGATCGCCGGCCTGCTGCGCGAACGCGGTTTCGGCCCGAGTCGCCTGACGGTGCTGGAGCACCTGGGCGGCCCCCTGGAACGGCGCCTGGACAGCACCGCCGATGACTGGAGCGATCCGGCGCTGGCCGACCTCAATCTGCTGGCCATCGAATGCCGGGCGGCAGCGGATACGCCGCAACTGTCCCGACTGGCCGGCCTGCCGGACTCGGCCTTCCGCCACGACGGCCAGTTGACCAAGCGTGACGTGCGCGCCATCACCCTGGCCCGCCTGGCCCCGGTGCCTGGCGAGCTGCTCTGGGATGTGGGCGCCGGCAGCGGCTCCATCGGCATCGAATGGATGCGCGCTCACCCCAGTTGTCGGGCCCTGGCCATCGAAGCCGACGACGGCCGCCAGCAGTTGATCGAATACAACCGCGACGTGCTCGGCGTGCCCGGGCTGCAGCTGATCCGCGGCAACGCGCCCCAGGCCCTGGCCGGACTGGAGCGCCCCGATGCGGTGTTCATCGGCGGCGGAGTGACCCGCGAAGGCGTGCTGCAAACCTGCTGGGAACGGCTCAAGCCCGGCGGACGCCTGGTGGCCAACGCCGTGACCCTGCAAAGTGAAATGACCCTGATGCACTGGCGCCAGACGCACGGCGGTGAGCTGACCCGCATCCATATCGCCCAGGCCCAGCCCCTGGGGGAATTCGATACCTGGCGCCAGGCCCTGCCGATCACCCTGCTGGACCTGCACAAACCCCTGGACCTGCCATGAACCTTGCGGGAGCGGGCTTGCCCGCAAAAGCGTCCAGCAAAGAGACCGCAGCGCGCCCTTCGCGAGCAAGCTCGCTCCTACGGGAGCAAGGGCATGCGTGAGGAAACAGCGGAACAGCCCGCGCCCCTGCGCAGCGGCCTGACCACCGGCAGTTGCGCCACCGCCACCAGCCTGGCCGCCGCGCGCCTGCTGCTGGGGGGCGTCAACGCCGATGCGGTGGAGATCGTCCTGCCCAAGGGCAAGCAGGTGCAGATGCGCCTGGAGTTCTGCCGCCGCACCGCCGAGGGCGCCGAAGCCGGGACCCTCAAGGATGCCGGCGACGACCCGGACGTGACCCACGGCGCCCTGCTCTACTCCCAGGTGCGCCTGACCCGCGAGCCGGGAATCCGCTTTGTCGCCGGCCAGGGCGTGGGCACTGTGACCCGCCCCGGCCTGGTGCTGGCGGTGGGCGAACCGGCGATCAACCCGGTGCCACGCCGGATGATCAGCGAGCACCTGCAACGGCTTGCCGAGGAGCACGCCTACACCGGCGGTTTCGAAGTCACGGTGAATGTCGAGGGCGGCGCCGAACTGGCCCTGAAAACCATGAACCCGCGCCTGGGGATTCTCGGCGGGCTGTCGATCCTGGGCACCAGCGGCATTGTCCGGCCCTTCTCCTGCGCGGCCTATATCGCCTCGATCCACCAGGGCATCGACGTGGCCAAGACCAACGGCTACCTGCACATTGCCGCCTGCACCGGCAACGCCAGCGAAGACACCATGCGCCGGGTCTACAACCTGCCGGAAATCGCCCTGATCGAAATGGGCGACTTTGTCGGCGCGGTGCTCAAGCACCTGCGCAAAGTGCCTGTGGATAAACTCAGCCTGTGCGGTGGCTTCGGCAAGATCAGCAAGCTGGCCGCCGGACACATGGACCTGCACAGCCGCCATTCCAGCATCGACCTGCCGCAACTGGCGCAATGGGCCGCCGCGGTGGGCGCCGGAGCCGAGCTGCAACAGGCCATCCGCGCAGCCAATACCAGCCAGCAGGCGCTGGCCATGGCCAGCGCCGCCGGGATCGCCCTGGGCGACGCGGTGTGCCGGCACGCCCTGGACTTCGCCCGCAGCGTGGTGCCGGCTCAGGTCCAGGTGGAAGTCTTCGCCATCGACCGCCAGGGCGGCATCGTTGGCCACGCCGGAGTCTTGTCATGAGCCGCATCCTGCTGCTGGGCGGGGTCACCGAGGCCCTGGCCATCGCCCGTACCCTGGGCCCTGAACATATCTACAGCCTGGCCGGGGTCGGTCGGGTGCCCAGCGACCTCAAGTGCCAGGTGCGGGTGGGCGGCTACGGCGGTGCCGAGGGCCTGGCGCGCTTTATCCGCGAACAACGCATTGGCCTCCTGCTGGATGCCACCCACCCCTACGCGGCGCAGATCAGCGCCAATGCCGTGGCTGCGGCACAGCACGCAGCCGTGCCTTGCTGGGCCTTGCGGCGCCCGGCCTGGCAGCCGCAACCGGGCGATGACTGGCGCGAGATCGCCGGCTGGGAGGCATTGGTCGAGGCCCTGCGCCCCTTCAAGCGGCCGCTGTTCACCCTGGGCCGCGAGCCGTTGCAGCATCTGAACGAGATTCCTGCGGGGCAGTTCTGGACCCTGCGCGCCCTGGAAAGCTGCCCCGGCAACGAGCGTTGCGAAGTCATCGGTGCCCGTGGGCCTTTCCTGATCGAAGACGAGCGCCAACTGTTCGCACGTCGGGACATCGATGTGCTGATCAGCAAGAACAGCGGCAGCAGCGCCACCGAGCCCAAGCTGGAGGTGGCACGTGAGCGGGGCATACCGGTGCTGGTGCTCAAGCGCCCAAAGCTGCCCGAGGCCGACCGCCACTTTGCCAGCGTGGCCGAGTTGCTGCAGGCCCTGCACTCGCCGGACAAAACCTGACAGGCAAAACCGCCGCGCCCCACAAACACTTGGGAAGCCCCTGGCAGCGCGCTACCAACCCCATGCTTTAGCCTCCTTGGACAGTCTCAATGGCGCCGGCTCCGCTCGTCGCCTAGTTGAGCTCTAGGCGGGCAAATGGGTTGCCACGCTGTATCCCAAGGAATACATTCACCATGTACGTCTTCGAGCAGACCCTGGAGTTCAGCCGCTGGCTCCTGCACCTGAAGGATCCGCAAGGCAAAACCCGTGTACTGGCCAGGATCCGCGCCGCCCAACTGGGCCGATTCGGCGACTGCGAAGCACTGGGTGGAGGCGTCTACGAGATGCGCATCCATCGTGGTCCCGGCTACCGGGTGTACTTCTCGCGCCGGGGCACGGTGATCTACCTGTTGTTGATCGGCGGTGACAAGAACACCCAGAGACGCGATATCCAACGCGCCAGGCAACTGGCCCACGACCTCAAGAGCGAGGGTTGAAACATGCACACCCCAGTCACCCGCTTCGACGCGGCGGAGTACCTCAAGACCCCTGAAGACATGGTCGCCTACCTCGACGCCTGCTTCGAGGAAGACACCGGCGACGGCAAGCTGATCCGCGCCGCCCTCAACGATATCGCCCGCGCCCGCGGCATGACCCAGATCGCCCGCGATACCGGCCTGGGCCGCGAGAGCCTGTACAAGGCCCTGGGCAGCCAGGGCAATCCCGAGTTCGCAACTATCATCAAGGTCATGAAAGCGCTCGGACTCAAGCTCCACGTCAGCCCGGCCTGAACTGGCACTGCGACACCACACCGCATACGCTGCTTTTTTACTTATCCACGGCGATCAGGCTAAATACCCGCCTGATCGCTCAACCGACGGATCGTCCCCATGTCCCGACAACGGCTCGCATTTGCCTGGATCGCCTGCTTCGCAGTGCTGTTCAACATGCTTGCCATGCCGCTTTCCGGGGCCATGCAGCGCAGCGATGCGGGACTGGACGAGCAACTGCTGTGGGGCAGTTTCTGTTCCGCCAGCGGCACCAAGCTGCAAGCCATTGCCTTGGGCAAGCTTGAACAGAAAGCTCCGCAGAACGACGACCACTCGAACATGCAGCACTGCTGGTGCTGCTCCGGCTCGGCGCCCCTGGTGGCCCTGCCCGGCCATGCTCATCCGCTGAACTTCATGCGTTTCGCCGCCCAGCCGGGCGCGCCGCAACCGAAGATCGAACTACTCACCCTGCGCCAGCAATGGCCCAGCCTGAACCCCGGTGCACCGCCTCTGGCATGATTCCGTTTCGCAAGTGATCTGCGTCTTTGAATCGTTCTGGAGAACTGCCATGTCTCAACCATCCCTGGTCAAGCAATCCCTGCTCCTGGCCGCTCTGCTGCTGCCTGCCTGCTTCGCCAACGCCCATGACTACAAGGCCGGCGAATTGCAGATCGCCCATCCCTGGTCCCAGGAACTGCCGCCGAACGCGCCGACCGTGGCCGCGTACTTCGTGGTGCACAACCCGGGCAAGAACGCCGACACCCTGCTCAGTGTCGACTCGCCGATCGCCGGTCGGGCCGAGCTGCATGAGCACGTCAAGCAGGGCGACATGATGAAGATGCAGCAGGTGCCCAAGGTCGCGGTTCCCGCCGGTGGCGAGGTGACCTTCGCGCCCATGGGCTACCACGTGATGTTGATGGAGCTCAAGGATCGCAGCCTGCTCAGCGACGGCAAGCGCTTCCCCCTGACCCTGCACTTCGAGAAGTCCGGCAATGTCACGGTTGAGGTCGCCGTGCAGAAGCAGGCCCCCGACGCCATGCAAGGGCATATGCACGACCAGTAAGCCCTGACCGGCCCTTCGACCGTGAACGCCCCGCACGCGCCTGGCCGCGGGCGGTCCGTGCCGCGTCGCAACTCCCGAAGAGTTCGACGCGGCAGCTGGATCAGCCTGTTCGCCATGTTGATGATCTTTATCGGCCCGCTGATTTCCCAGTCGATGCCGATGGATCACACCACGCCGATGAACATGTCCTCCGCCATGGACATGGGCGACGGCGCGCCCGGCTGTCACGGTGAAACCCCGCATCACGCGCAATCGGGCAAGTCCCAGGGCGAGCAGCATGTGCTCTGGGAAAAGTGCGGCTATTGCAGCCTGCTGTTCAACTGCCCGGCACTGCCTTCGGGCCTGTCGTTCGCCGCACTGGCGACCACACCCACCAGCGGTTTCCTGATCCCCGCCACGCGCCTGGGCCACGCCCGGCAGACCGTGTTCCCCGGCGCCCTGACCCGCGCCCCACCGATCCTCGCCTGAGTCCCCTGCTCATCTCACACGGCCGGCTGTCAGCGCGACAGGCGCGTACCCGCGGCCGTGTCATTCAAGACTGATCGATGGAACATCTATGTTTTCTGCTGACTCTCGCCTGGGCGTTGCCCAGCCATTCAAGCCCTTCGCCTTGAACCCTGCCCGCCTGCATTTCAACCGTGCTCTGGCGGTACTCTGCGGCGCCCTGCTGAGCCCCCTGGCACTGGCCGACGACGCGCCAATGGAGCACGCCCAACACAGCACCGAACTGAGCCCGACGGTGATCACCGCCGTCGCCCCGAGCTCGCCGCTGACCGTGGTCACCAATCCCAAGGACCCGCGCCAGCCGGTCCCGGCCAGTGACGGCGGCGACTACCTGAAGACCATTCCCGGCTTTGCCCTGGTGCGCAACGGCGGCACCAATGGCGACCCGGTGTTGCGGGGCATGTTCGGCTCGCGGCTGAACATCCTCACCAACGGCGGCATGATGCTCGGCGCCTGCCCGGGACGCATGGACGCACCGACGTCCTACATTTCCCCGGAAACCTACGACCGCCTGACCGTGATCAAGGGCCCGCAAACCGTGCTCTGGGGCCCGGGCGCCTCGGCCGGCACCGTGCTGTTCGAGCGCGAACCGGAACACTTCGGCGAGCTCGGCACCCGGGTCAACGCCAGCCTGCTGGCCGGTTCCAACGGCCGTTTCGACAAGACCCTGGACGCGGCCGCCGGTGGTCCCCTGGGCTATGTGCGGGTGATCGGCAACACCGCCCATTCCGACGATTACAAAGACGGCAACAACGACACCGTGGCCTCGCGCTACGACAAGTGGAACGGTGACGTGGCCCTGGGCTGGACCCCGGACGCCGACACCCTGCTGGAGCTCACCGCCGGCAAGGGTGACGGTGAAGCCCGCTACGCCGGGCGCGGCATGGACGGCTCGCAGTTCAAGCGTGAAAGCCTGGGCCTGCGTTTCGAAAAATCCAACCTCGGCGAGGTGCTGGACAAGGTCGAGGCCCAGGTCTACTACAACTACGCCGACCACGTGATGGACAACTACAGCCTGCGCACCCCGTCCGGCACCGGAATGATGGCCGGCCCCATGGCCTCCAACGTCGACCGCCGCACCCTCGGCGCGCGGATCAAGGCCACCTGGCGCTGGGCCGACCTGCAACTGATCGGCGGCCTGGATGCCCAGACCAACGAGCATCGCGCCCGGGCCAGCAGCGGCATCGACACCTACAAGCAACTGCCCCGCACCAAGGACGCCGACTTCCATAACTACGGCGCCTTCGGCGAGCTGACCTGGTACGCCGCCGAGCGTGATCGCCTGATCACCGGCGCGCGCCTGGACCGCGCCTCGGCCAAGGACTATCGCGAGCGCATCGGCTCGGGAATGATGAGCCGCGCCAACCCCACCGCCGGCGACACCCGCGCCGATACCCTGCCCAGCGGCTTCGTGCGCTACGAGCACGACCTGGCCGACAGCCCGACCACGCTCTACGTCGGCCTTGGCCACACCCAGCGCTTCCCCGACTACTGGGAGCTGTTCTCGCCGAAAATGGGCCCGGCCGGCTCGCTGAATGCCTTCGATTCGATCAAGCCGGAAAAAACCACCCAGCTGGACTTCGGCCTGCAATACCAGAGCGAAGACCTTGAAGCCTGGGCCTCGGGCTATATCGGCCAGGTGCGTGACTACATCCTCTTCGACTACAACACCCAGATGATGAACATGAGCACCTCCCGGGCCGACAACATCGACGCCCGGATCATGGGCGGCGAACTGGGCGCGGCCTACAAGCTGACCTCCAACTGGAAAGCCGATGCGACCCTGGCCTACGCCTGGGGCAAGAACAGCAGCGATGGCAAGGCCCTGCCGCAGATGCCGCCGCTGGATGCGCGCTTCGGCCTGACCTACAGCCAGGACGACTGGAGCGCCGGGGCCTTGTGGCGGGTGGTGGCGGCGCAAAACCGCGTCGACCTGAACAAGGGCAACGTGGTCGGCAAGGACTTCGGCAAGAGCGGTGGCTTTGGCGTGTTCTCCCTCAACGGCGCCTACCGGGTGACCAAGAACCTCAAGCTCAGCACCGGGGTCGACAACCTGTTCGGCAAGGCCTACGCCGAACACCTGAACCTGGCGGGCAACGCCGGCTTCGGCTACCCGGCCAATGATCCCCAGGCGATCAAGGAGCCCGGGCGCACCCTCTGGACCAAGGTCGACCTGAGCTTCTGATCCTCGTTCGCCGGCACGCCGACTCCTCGCCACAGGAGCTGGCTGGCCGGCGAACAGTCCCCATAAGAAAAGATCCACTGCCCTGCGGAGCGTTCCCCGATGAGTCGACCCAACGTGTCTTTCTATAACCTGGCCTGGCGCTGGCATTTCTACGCCGGGCTGTTCGTGGCTCCATTCATGGTGATGCTGGCCCTGACCGGCATCATCTACCTGTTCAAGCCGCAACTGGACCCGCTGATGTACCCCAGCCTGCTCAAGGTGCCCGCCGGTCATCACCAGCTGAGCGCCGACGATTTGCTGCAACGGGTGCAAGCGGCCTACCCCCGGGGCCATATCACGCAGTACCTGCCGCCCATCGATGCCGAGCGCAGTGCGCAGTTCGTGGTGCAGGACCAGGGGCAGGAGCTGAATGTCTTCATCGACCCCTACCACGGCGACGTGCTCGGCGAGCAGGATGCCAAGCGCAACCTGCAGGCCGTGGCCCGGGCCATTCACGGCGAACTGATGATCGGCACCGTCGGCGACCGCCTGGTGGAACTGGCCGCGGGGTGGGGCATCGTCCTGGTGGTGTCCGGCCTGTACCTGTGGTGGCCCCGGGGCAAGTCGTCGGCCGGCGTGCTATGGCCGCGCTTCAGTGCCCGCGGCCGCCTGTTCTGGCGTGACCTGCACAGCGTGCTGGGCTTCTGGGGCGCGGCATTCCTGCTGCTGATGCTGCTCAGCGGCATGACCTGGACCGGCTTCTGGGGCAAGCAGTACGCCGACCTGTGGAACCGCTTCCCGGCGGCCATGTGGAACGATGTACCGACCTCCGACCAGCAGGCCCGGGAACTCAACAGCGCCACGCGCCAGACCGTGCCCTGGGCGCTGGAAAACACGCCGATGCCGATGTCCGGCGACCACGCCGAACACATGGCCCATAGCGGGGCCGACAGTGCTCCCGCGGCCCCGAGCGTCAGCCTGCAAGCGGTGCAGGACATCGCTCGACAGCGCCAGGTGGCGCCGGGCTACAGCATTACCCTGCCCAAGAGCGCCACCGGGGTGTTCACCATTTCGGTGTTCGCCGATGACCCGCGCCACGACGCCACCCTGCATGTCGACCAATACAGCGGCCAGGTCCTGGCCGACGTGCGCTGGCAGCATTACAGCAACGTGGCCCGGGCCACGGAGCTTGGGGTGATGCTGCATGAGGGCAAGATGTTCGGCCGCGTCAACCAGATCCTGGTGCTGGTGGTGTGCCTGATGATCCTGCTCAGCGCCGTGAGCGGCATCGTCATCTGGTGGAAGCGCCGTCCCCAGGGTCGACTCGGCGTCCCACCGCTGCGCCATGACCTGCCGAAATGGAAAACCGCGACCCTGATCATGGCGTTGCTGGCCCTGGCCTTTCCGTTGGTCGGGGCCTCGCTGGTTGCCGTGTGGTTGCTGGATCGGCTGCTGCTGTCACGCTTCAACCGCGGCCCTGAATCGGCTTCATCTTCAACATGAATCAGCCGAGATGCGCGTTCCAGAGGGCTCTGTAGAATCCCGGCAGCTTAGCCATGCACAGTTATAATGTTACTTTATAACGCTAACGTGTAAGATCCCGGCCCGCAGTCCCCCCACTGCGGGCACCCCCTCGAAGAAGTGATTCAGCGTCCCGATGAACAACTCCCTGCTGCCCGGCCTCTGCCTGATCGCCCTGCCCTGCCTGGCCCAAGCGGCCCCATCTGCCTCGCCCCTGACCCTGCCTACCGGCACCATTTCGGCTGCGACCAGCGAAGCCGACGACAGCGTCAGCCTGAGCACCCCCACCCGCTCCGGTTCGCGCCTGAACCTCAGCGCCCTGGAAACCCCGGCCAGCACCGACAGCCTGAGCGGCGAACGGATCCGCGCCCGGGGCGATCGCAGCATTCAGGATGCGGTATCACGCAGCACCGGCATCAGCCGCACCGGCACCCCGGGGGACGGCGGCACCTCGCTGTCGGCACGGGGCTTTACCGGGCAGAGCTCGGTGATGCAGCTGTATGACGGCAACCGCCTGTACACCGGCATGGGCACCGTGACCTTCCCGGTGGACACCTGGGCGGTGGAGCGGGTCGACGTGCTGCGTGGCCCGGCCTCGGTGCTGTATGGCGAAGGCGCCACCGGTGCGGTGATCAACAGCATTCCGAAAAAGCCGTTCAGCGGCGCGATCGAAAACCACCTGCGCCTGGGCTACGGCTCCTTCGATCGCCAGCAACAAGCCCTGGACAGCGGCGGCTCCCTGAACGACAGCCTGAGCTACCGGCTCAACCTCAACCGCGAGCGCAGCAACGGCTGGATCGACCGCGGCGACTCCAGCGCCGACTTCGTCAGTGCCGCCCTGCGCTGGCAAGCCCGCGACGACCTGGCCTTCACCCTGGCCCACGACTACGGCGACCAGAACCCGATGAACAACTTCGGCACGCCGCTGATCGACGGGCGTTTGCACAAGAGCCTGCGGGACAAGAACTACAACATCCGCAATGACCAGCAGCACTACAACGACCAGTGGACCCGCCTGACCAGCGAATGGCAGATTTCCGACACCCTCAGTGCCAGCAACGAGCTGTACTACCTCAAGGCCCAGCGCCGCTGGCAGAACGCCGAGAACTACAACTTCAATTCCGCCACCGGCCAACTGAGCCGCAGCGGTTACTACGGTATCGGCCACCAGCAGGAACAGGTCGGCGACCGCCAGACCTTCACCCTCCGGCACTCGCTGTTCGGCCTCGACAGCCAGACCCTGACCGGGGTGGACTACAACCGCATTCGCTTTCACCTGAAAAGCAATTCGCCCTTCACCGACAGCGTTACCAACGGTCAACCGCTGGACCTGTATCACCCGGCACCGGGCGACTTCGCCAGCAACAGCCCCTACCGCGATCAATTCAAGACCACCACCAAACAGATGTCGGTGTTCGCCGAAAACCGCCTGCAACTCAGCGAGCGCTGGTCCCTGGTGAGCGGTGTGCGCCGCGACTACGCGCATATCGATCGCGATGACTTGGTGAAGAACGAGCGCGATGACAAGACCCTCACCGGCAACAACTGGAAGGCCGGGTTGGTGTTCGCCGTCACTGCGGACACCTCGGTATACGGCCAGTACTCCACCAGCACCGACGGTGTCGGCGGGCTGATTTCCCTGAGCAAGAGCCAGCAGCAGTTCGACCTGTCCAGCGCCCGGCAGACCGAGATCGGCCTCAAGCAGGCGTTCTGGGACCAGCGCGGCGAATGGACCCTGGCGGCCTACCACATCGTCAAGAAGAAGCTGCTGACCGATGTGCCCGGCGAGCCGAACCGCAAACAGCAAGTGGGCCAGCAATCCTCCAACGGCCTGGAAGCCAGCCTGGAGCTGCAACTGCCCCACGCCTGGCAACTGCAGGCCAACGCCGCCATCGTTCGTGCCCAGTACGACGACTTCCAGCAGGACGTCAACGGCGTGCAAGTCTCCCGCGATGGCAATCGCCCGGTGGATGTGCCGCGCCGCACCGCCAACCTGTGGCTGAGCAAGGCCCTCAACGATGACCTGCGGGCCGGCGCCGGAGTGCGCTACGTGGATGCGCGCTACGCCGATATGGCCAACCGCAACGAACTGCCCAGCTACACCGTGGTCGACGCCAACCTGTCGTGGAAAGCCCTGCCCAATACCACCCTGGGCCTGCAATTGAACAACCTGTTTGACCGCCAGTACGCACAAAGCCAATACAATGACGGCCAGCAATGGATACTCGGCGAGCCGCGCTCGTTGTTCGTCACCGCTGACTACACCTTTTAACCGCACCGGCCGGCCCCTACGGACACCGCATGACCTCGCTGAACCTCACCAACCTGGCCTGGACACCCCTGGGCCAGGGCCACTGCCATCACCAGTTCCAACTGCGTGAGGCCAGCCTCCAGGTGGCGGCCGGCGAATTCGTCGGCCTGATCGGCCCCAACGGCAGCGGCAAGACCAGCCTGCTGCGCTGCGCCTACCGCTTCAGCAAACCGCAGCAGGGCGAGGTGCAACTGGCCCACCACAACGTCTGGAAGCAGTCGCCGCGCTGGTGCGCGCAGCGCATTGCCGTGGTGCTCCAGGAGTTCCCCGACGCCTTCGGCCTGACCGTGGAAGAAGTGGTCGCCATGGGCCGCACGCCGCACAAGGGCCTGTTCGACGGCGACACCGAACAAGACCGGCGCATCGCCCGCGAGGCCCTGGAATCGGTGGGCCTGCTGGGCTTCGAGGACCATGCGTTCGCCACCTTGTCGGGGGGCGAGAAACAGCGGGTGATCCTGGCCCGGGCCCTGGCTCAGCGACCGCAGTTGCTGATCCTCGATGAACCGACCAATCACCTCGACCCGCGCTACCAGCTGGAGCTGCTGCAACGGGTCAAGCGCCTGGGCATCGGCACCCTGGCGAGCATCCATGACCTGAACCTGGCCGCGGCGTTCTGCGACCGGCTGTACGTCCTCGATCACGGGCGCATCGTCGCCAGCGGATCCCCCGCCGAGGTACTGACGGTCGAGCTGTTGCGCAATGTCTTCGGGGTCGAGGCCCTGATCGACGCCCATCCCCTGTCCGGCTACCCACGAATCACCTGGATCACTCAACCATGACCTTGCGCTCCCTGCTCCACCGCAGCCTGTTTCTGGCCCTGTCACTGGGTACCGCCCAGGCCTTCGCCGCAGCCACCCACTACCCGCTGACAATCAACAGCTGCGACCGCCAAGTGACCTTCAAGCAGGCGCCGCAACACGCCCTCAGCCACGACATCAACATGACCCAGATGATGCTCGCCCTGGGGCTCAAGCCGCGCATGGTGGGCTACAGCGGCGTCAGCGGCTGGAAGGCCGTGACCCCGCAAATGAGCACCTTGCTCGACGGTCTGCCGGAGCTGGCGGCCAAGTACCCGTCGGTGGAAACCCTGCTCAACGCCAACGTCGATTTCCTGTTCGCCGGCTGGGACTACGGCATGCGCGTCGGCGGCGACCTCACGCCGCAGACCCTGGCGCCACTGGGGATCAACGTCTACGAACTGACCGAGTCCTGCGCCTTCGTGATGAAGCGCCCGGCGGCCAGCCTCGACGACACCTACAACGACCTGCGCAACCTGGGCCGGATCTTCGACGTGCAGGACCGGGCCAACGCGCTGATCACGCAGATGCAGGAGCAGGTCGCCGAGGTACAGAAGGACCTGCCCAAGGACAAGCCCCGGGTGTTCCTCTACGACAGCGGCGAAGACCGGGCCATGACCTCGGGCCGCCTGGGCATGCCCCAGGCCCTGATCGATGCGGCCGGCGGGCGCAACATTCTCGACGACGTCGAGGCCAGCTGGACCCGGGTCAACTGGGAAACCGTGGTCGAACGCAACCCGCAGGTGATCGTCATCGTCGACTACAGCGAAGTCACCGCCGAGCAGAAGCAGCAGTTCCTGCTGAACAACCAGGCCCTGCAAGGGGTCGACGCGATCAAGAACCAGCGTTTCATCGTCATTCCCTATGTGCAGGCCACCCCGGGGATCGACAACGTGCTGGCGGTGGAAACCCTGGCCAAGGGTTTCCACGGCCAATGATCAAGGGTCGCTATGCCTGGCTGTTGCTGAGCCTGGGCGCCCTGCTGCTGGCGTCCTGTGTGCTGTCCCTGGGGTTTGGCCCGGCGCGGGTGCCAGCGGAGGTGGTCGGGCGGATTCTCCTGCACAAGGCCCTGGGCCTGGGCACGGTGGACTGGAGCCCGGGCCAGGAGCATATCGTCTGGCTGATCCGCGTGCCGCGCATGCTGCTCGGCGCTCTGGTCGGCGCCGGGCTGGCCCTGATCGGCGCGGTGCTGCAGGCCGTGACCCGCAACCCCCTGGCCGACCCGCACCTGCTGGGGGTGACCTCCGGCGCCACCCTGGGCGCGGTGATCGTGGTGCTGCACCTGGGGCAGGTCATCGGCCTCCTGACCCTGCCCCTGGCGGCCTTTGTCGGCGCCCTGCTGAGCATGGCCCTGGTCCTGGGGATCGCCGCCCGCAACGGCCGCCTGGACAGCGACCGCCTGATGCTGTGCGGGGTGGCGGTGTCCTTCGTGATGATGGCGGTGGCCAACCTGCTGCTGTTCATGGGCGATCACCGGGCCAGCTCGGCGGTGATGTTCTGGATGCTCGGCGGCCTGGGTCTGGCGCGCTGGGAACTGCTGGCGGTTCCCGCGGCCAGCGTGCTGCTGGGGCTGGGTTTGCTGCTGGGCATGGCGCGGCCGCTGAATGCCCTGATGGCCGGCGAGCAGACCGCCGTGACCCTGGGCCTGAATGCGCGCAACGTGCGCCTGAAGGTGTTCCTGATCGCCTCGCTGATGACCGGAGTGCTGGTGTCCATCAGCGGCTCCATCGGTTTTGTCGGGCTGATGGTGCCGCACATCGCCCGGCGCCTGGTGGGCGCCGAACATCGCCGCTTGCTGCCGGTGTGCGTGCTGCTGGGCAGCCTGTTCCTGGTCTGGGTCGACGTCGCCGCCCGCACCCTGATCGCCCCCGAGGACCTGCCGATCGGCGTGGCCACCGCGGCCATTGGCGGGCTGTTCTTCATTGGCCTGATGCGCCGCCGCTGATCCATCCGCCGCTGTAGGAGCCGGCTGGCCAGCGAAGACGCACCTGAGCCTTGTGCCAGGTTCGAGGGCCTCTTCGCTGGCCAGCCAGCTCCTACAATCGTCGCCCTTGCTTTAAGATCGCGCGCTTGGATCTCTCAGGATGAGTCTCATGTTCAGAACCGCACTCTTGGCCGTGTTGCTCGGCACCGCCCTAGGCGCCCAGGCCGGCACCTCGGTCGACGTCTCGAAAATCTACGGCAACATCCAGATCGTCAACAGCTTCCCCGACTACAAGGTCAAGGTGGTGAACTCCTTTCCCGACCTGAAGGTCAAGCAGGTCAACTCCTTTGCCGACTCGCCGGGCAAGTGGAAGATCGTCAACAGCTATCCCGATTACAAGATCCAGATCGTCGACTCCTTTCCCGACTTCACCATCAAATACGTCGACTCCTTCCCTGGGGTGAACTGAAGCCCTCGCTGACCAAGGCTGCCGCTCTGCGGCAGCACCACAATGACGCATCCCTGCGCACCATCCTCTGATCCAGGCCTCCTCTTGGGGCATCGACCGCCCTGCCCAAGCGCCTGAAGCGACGTTTTCATGCCCTGCGGCGACTCGGCACATCCCTTGCAAAACACCCCTTCAGCACCGACTCGGTGAACACCTCGGCGAGTACCGAGGTGTTCACCGAGCCTGTGAAGTCCGCATCTGCCGCCTGAAAAAAATCAAAAGTTCATGGAGATCGCACAATGAAGCGTCGTAGTTTGCTCAAGGCTTTCACTCTCTCGGCAAGCATTGCCGCGATGGGCATGACCTGGACCGTCCAGGCCGCCGAGACCATCAAGGTCGGTATCCTGCACTCCCTGTCGGGGACCATGGCGATCTCTGAAACCTCGCTCAAAGACATGGCGCTGATGACCATCGACGAGATCAACGCCAAGGGCGGGGTCAACGGCAAGCTGCTGGAACCGGTGGTGGTGGACCCGGCGTCCAACTGGCCGCTGTTCGCCGAGAAGGGCCGCCAGCTGCTGACCCAGGACAAGGTGGCGGTGGTGTTCGGCTGCTGGACTTCGGTGTCGCGCAAATCGGTGCTGCCGGTGTTCGAGGAACTCAACGGCCTGCTGTTCTACCCGGTGCAGTACGAAGGCGAAGAAATGTCGCCCAACGTCTTCTACACCGGCGCCGCGCCGAACCAGCAGGCGATCCCGGCCGTGGAATACCTGATGAGCGAAGACGGCGGCAGCGCCAAGCGCTTCTTCCTGCTGGGCACCGACTACGTCTACCCGCGCACCACCAACAAGATTTTGCGTTCGTTCCTGCACTCCAAGGGCGTGGCCGACAAGGACATCGAAGAGGTCTACACGCCATTCGGTCACAGCGACTATCAAACCATCGTCGCCAACATCAAGAAGTTCTCCGCCGGCGGCAAGACCGCGGTGATCTCCACGGTCAACGGCGACTCCAACGTACCCTTCTACAAGGAGCTGGCCAACCAGGGCCTGAAGGCCACCGACGTGCCGGTGGTGGCGTTCTCGGTAGGCGAGGAAGAACTGCGCGGCATCGACACCAAGGCGCTGGTGGGCAACCTCGCGGCGTGGAACTACTTCGAGTCGGTGGATAACCCGGTGAACCAGAAGTTCGTCGCTGCCTGGAAGGCCTACGCCAAGGCCAAGAACCTGCCGGGAGCGGACAAGGCGGTGACCAACGACCCGATGGAAGCCACCTACGTCGGCATCCACATGTGGGCCCAGGCGGTGGAGAAAGCCAAGTCCACCGATGTCGACAAGGTTCGTGAGGCGCTGGCCGGGCAGACCTTCGCCGCCCCCTCGGGCTACACCCTGACCATGGACAAGACCAACCACCACCTGCACAAGCCGGTGATGATCGGCGAGATCCAGCCGGACGGTCAGTTCAATGTGGTGTGGCAGACCGAAGGGCCGATCCGTGCCCAGCCCTGGAGCCCGTTCATTCCGGGCAACGACAAGAAGCCGGACTACGCGGTCAAGAGCAACTGATCCAGCCCCAGGCCTGACGCCTTCCCTGTAGGAGCGAGCTTGCTCGCGATGAGGTCCGCAGGACCTGCAACGAAAACCGCTCGGCTGGCCGCTGCGCGGATCGCGAGCAAGCTCGCTCCTACGGGTTACCCGGGTGTTTTCAAGGACATCGCCATGCCCACTGCCCTCTACCGTTTGCTCCTCGCCTGCCTGTTGCTGCTGCCCATCGCAGCCCATGCCGGTGAAGCCGAAGATTTTGTCGCGGCCAATTCCAACCAACAGGCGCAACTGCTGGAAACCTGGGCCGCTCAGCCCGATCCGGCGCGCCTGGAACTGCTCAAGGCCCTGCAGCAGGGTCAACTGAGCATCGCCGGTGAAAGCAAAACCCTGCGCCTGAACAACCGCCTGCGGGGCCTGATCGACAGCGCCCTGGCCAGCCACCAGTTGCTTGCCACCGAGGCCAGCGCCCGGCTCGACGCCGCCCGGCAGCTGCAGAAAAGCGCCAAGCCGGCGCAACTGAAATTCCTCGATGCCCGGCTCGCCGCCGAGCAGGACCCCGGCGTGCACGCCGCCCTGAGCCTGGCCCTGGCCAACCTGCAACTGGTGGACGGCGATCCGGCAGTGCGCCTGGCCGCCGTGCGCCTGCTGGGGGAAACCGGCGACCCGCTGGCCCGCACCCGTCTCGAAGGCCTGCTGCAACCCGGGGTCGAGGCCGATGCCAACGTCCGCACCGCCGCCGAAACCAGCCTGGCCCAGGTCAAGCGCAAGTTGCTGCTGGGTGAGGTCCTCGGCCAGGCCTTCAGCGGCTTGTCCCTGGGTTCGATCCTGCTGCTGGCGGCCCTGGGGCTGGCCATCACCTTCGGCCTGCTGGGGGTGATCAACATGGCCCACGGCGAGATGCTGATGCTCGGCGCCTACTCCACCTACGTGGTGCAGTGGCTGTTCCAGCGTTTTGCTCCGCAGGCCATCGAGTTCTACCCGTTGCTGGCCCTGCCGGTGGCATTTTTTGTCACCGCCGCCATCGGCATGGCCCTGGAGCGCACGGTGATCCGCCACCTCTACGGCCGCCCGCTGGAAACCCTGCTGGCCACCTGGGGCATCAGCCTGATGCTGATCCAACTGGTGCGCCTGCTGTTCGGCGCGCAGAACGTCGAGGTGGCCAACCCGGCCTGGCTGTCGGGCGGCATCCAGGTCCTGCCCAACCTGGTACTGCCCTACAACCGCATCGTGATCATCGCCTTCGCCCTGTTTGTCGTCGTGCTCACCTGGCTGCTGTTGAACAAGACCCGCCTGGGCCTGAACGTGCGCGCAGTGACCCAGAACCGCAACATGGCCGCCTGCTGCGGCGTGCCCACCGGACGGGTGGACATGCTCGCCTTCGGCCTCGGCTCGGGGATTGCTGGCCTGGGCGGCGTGGCCCTGAGCCAGATCGGCAACGTCGGCCCGGACCTGGGCCAGAGCTACATCATCGACTCGTTCCTGGTGGTGGTGCTCGGCGGCGTCGGCCAGTTGGCCGGCAGCGTGCTGGCGGCCTTCGGCCTGGGGATCGCCAACAAGATCCTCGAACCGCAGATCGGCGCCGTGCTGGGCAAGATCCTGATCCTCGCGCTGATCATTCTGTTCATCCAGAAACGTCCCCAGGGACTCTTTGCACTGAAAGGACGGGTGATCGACTGATGAACCAACCACTGCTCATTACCGCCAGCCAGAAAGCCGGGCCCAAGCTCACCCTCAGCGTCGGCGCCCTGCTGCTCCTGGTGTTGCTGGCATTGCCGCTGTTGTCGCTGCTGGCGGCGGACCACCCGCTGCACGTCTCTGCCTACACCCTGACCCTGGTGGGCAAGATCCTCTGCTACGCCATCGTCGCCCTGGCCCTGGACCTGGTCTGGGGCTATGCCGGGCTGCTGTCCCTGGGCCACGGTCTGTTCTTCGCCCTGGGCGGCTACGCCATGGGCATGTACCTGATGCGCCAGGCCGCCGGAGACGGCCTGCCAGCGTTCATGACCTTCCTTTCGTGGAGCGAACTGCCCTGGTACTGGACCGGCACCAGCCACTTCCTCTGGGCCCTGTGCCTGGTGGTGCTGGCGCCGGGTCTATTGGCCCTGGTGTTCGGTTTCTTCGCCTTCCGCTCGCGGATCAAGGGCGTGTACTTCTCGATCATGACCCAGGCCCTGACCTTCGCCGGGATGCTGCTGTTCTTTCGCAACGAGACCGGCTTTGGCGGCAACAACGGCTTCACCAACTTCCGCAGCATCCTGGGCTTCGGCATCACCGAGCCGGGCACCCGGGCGGTGCTGTTCCTGGCCACGGTACTGCTGCTGGTGGCCAGCCTGCTCCTGGGCTGGCGCCTGGCCCGGAGCAAGTTCGGCCGGGTGCTGACCGCCCTGCGCGACGCCGAAAACCGCCTGATGTTCTGCGGCTACGACCCGCGCGGCTTCAAGCTGTTCGTCTGGGTCCTGAGCGCGGTGCTCTGCGGCCTGGCCGGCGCCTTGTACGTGCCCCAGGTGGGCATCATCAACCCCAGCGAGATGTCCCCCACCAACTCCATCGAGGCTGCCGTGTGGGTGGCCCTGGGCGGACGCGGCACCCTGGTCGGCCCGCTGCTGGGCGCCGGGCTGGTCAACGGCATGAAGAGCTGGTTCACCGTGGCCTTCCCCGAGTACTGGCTGTTCTTCCTCGGCGCCCTGTTCATCGTGGTGACCCTGTACCTGCCCAAGGGCGTGATCGGCCTGCTGAAGAAACGAGGTGAACAATGAGAGTCACGGCCACGGCGGACTTCATGCTCGAACCCATACTCGAACCCAACAAGGACTCGGGCAGCAGCCGCGACGCCATCGGCCTCGGCCAGGCCGCCGGCAGGGGCCTGAACACCCGTCACGGCACCATCCTGACCCTGGAAGACATCAGCGTCAGCTTCGATGGCTTCAAGGCCCTCAACGACCTCAACCTGTACATCGGCGTCGGCGAACTGCGCTGCATCATCGGCCCCAACGGCGCGGGCAAGACCACCCTGATGGACGTGATCACCGGCAAGACCCGGCCGACCCGGGGCAAGGCCTGGTTCGGCGAAACCCTGGACCTGACCCGGATGAGCGAAGTGCAGATCGCCCAGGCCGGGATCGGCCGCAAGTTCCAGAAGCCCACGGTGTTCGAGGCCCTGAGCGTGTTCGAGAACCTGGAGCTGGCGCAGAAGACCGACAAGTCGGTGTGGGCCAGCCTCGGCGCGCGCCTGAGCGGCGAACAGCAGGACCGCATCGCCCAGGTGCTGGAGACCATTCGCCTGAGCCCTTCGGCCCAGCGCCAGGCCGGCCTGTTGTCCCACGGTCAGAAGCAGTTCCTGGAGATCGGCATGCTGCTGATGCAGGACCCGCAACTGCTGTTGCTGGACGAACCGGTGGCGGGCATGACCGATGCCGAGACCGAGTTCACCGCCGAGCTGTTCAAGACCCTGGCCGGCAAGCACTCGCTGATGGTGGTGGAGCACGACATGGGCTTTGTCGGCTCGATTGCCGACCACGTCACCGTGCTGCACCAGGGCAGCGTGCTGGCCGAAGGATCGCTGGAACAGGTGCAGGCCGATGAGCGCGTGATTGAGGTTTACCTGGGCCGATGAATCGGCCAGCGACAAGCCGCAAGCTTCAAGCGGCAAGTAAAGAGCAAAGCCGTACAACCATCCTGCCCTGACTTGCAGCTTGAGTCTTGCAGCTTGAATCTACTGACGGAGTTCCGATGCTAGAGGTCCAACAGCTTCACCAGTACTACGGCGGTAGCCACATCCTCCGGGGCCTGAGCTTCGAGGCCCGGATCGGCGAAGTGACCTGCCTGCTCGGGCGCAACGGCGTGGGCAAGACCACCCTGCTCAAATGCCTGATGGGCCTGCTGCCGGCCAGGGAAGGCGCGGTCAACTGGGAGGGCCGGGCCATCACGGGCTACAAGCCCCACCAACGGGTCCAGGCCGGCATCGGCTACGTGCCCCAGGGGCGGGAGATCTTTGCTCGCCTGACCGTGGAAGAAAACCTGCTGATGGGCCTGTCCCGCTTCCCCGGCTCCCAGGCCAAGGAAGTCCCGGCCTTCATCTACGAACTGTTCCCGGTGCTGTTGCAGATGAAGCAGCGCCGCGGCGGCGACCTCTCCGGCGGCCAGCAGCAACAGCTGGCCATCGGCCGGGCCCTGGCCAGTCGACCCCGGCTGCTGATCCTCGACGAGCCCACCGAAGGCATCCAGCCCTCGGTGATCAAGGAAATCGGCGCGGTGATCAAGCAACTCGCGGCCCGGGGCGACATGGCGATTGTGCTGGTGGAGCAGTTCTACGACTTTGCTGCCGAACTGGCCGACCAGTACCTGGTGATGTCCCGGGGGGAAATCATCCAGCAGGGCCGTGGTGAAAATATGCAGGCCGACGGTGTACGCGGCCTGGTTACGATCTAATCTGTAGCCTCCTAACGATAACGACCCAGCATGAACTCACCTGCCGCCACCGCCCTGTTCACCCCCAGCTGGCACGCCGAACTGGAGCTGGCCTACGCCCGTTTCGGCGCCAGCACGCGCCCGGTGCTGCGCCGCCACCTGGGCCCGCTGCGGGTGCAGAAGCACCTGTACGCCGAAGGCCCCGAGGTGTGCCAGCACATCATCGTGCACCCGCCCGGCGGCATCGCCGGCGGCGACCGGCTGGCCATCAGTGCCCGGGTCGAGCGCGACGCCTGGGCCCAGTTGACCAGCCCCGGCGCCGCCAAGTGGTATCGCGCCAACAGCCCGGCCGGGCAGACCCTGGACCTGCAGGTGGCGCCGGGGGCGACCCTGGAGTGGCTGCCCCAGGAAACCATTGTCTTCAGCGCCGCCCAGGCCGAACTGACGACCCGGATCGACCTGCAAGGCGATGCCCGGCTGTTCTACTGGGACATCGTCGCCCTCGGCCGCCCGGCCAGTGCCGAGCGCTTCGAGCACGGACACTTCCAGGCCCACCTGGATATCCGTCGCGACGGCCGGCCGCTATGGCATGAGCGCCAGCGCCTCAGCGGCGGCGACGGCCTGCTGGATTCGCCCATCGGCCTGGACGGCCAGCCGGTGTTCGCCACCCTGCTGGTGACCGGCGACATCGACAGCCAACTGCTGGAGCGCTGCCGCGCTCTGCAGCACCCGGTACGCGGCGACCTGAGCCAGCTGCCGGGGCTGCTGGTGGCCCGCTGCCTGGCCAGCGAGGCCCTGCTGGCCCGTGCCTGGCTGATCGACCTGTGGCGCCTGCTGCGCCCGGTCCTGCTGGGCCGCGAGGCCGTGCCGCCGAGGATCTGGAACACATGAAACACCTGCCCTTTTCAAACTGCCCAACGACGGATCGATCACGATGGACCTGACCCCACGCGAAAAAGACAAGCTGCTGATCTTCACCGCCGGCCTGGTGGCCGAACGGCGACTGGCCCGCGGCCTCAAGCTCAACTACCCGGAAGCCATGGCCTATATTTCCGCCGCGCTGCTCGAAGGTGCCCGGGACGGCCAGAGCGTGGCCGATCTGATGCACTACGGCACCACCCTGCTCAGCCGCGAACAGGTGATGGAAGGCATCCCGGAGATGATCCCGGAGATTCAGGTGGAGGCCACCTTCCCCGACGGCACCAAGCTGGTCACCGTCCACCAACCCATCGCCTGAGGCCGCGTCATGACCTATCGCATCCGTGATGCGCTGCACGCCGACCTGCCGGCGATCCGCGACATCTACAACGACGCCGTGCTCAATACCACGGCGATCTGGAACGACGCCCCGGTCGACCTGGGCAACCGTCAGGCCTGGTTCAGCGCGCGCCAGAGCCAGGGCTATCCGATCCTGGTGGTGGTCAACGCCGAGGAGCAGGTGCTCGGCTACGCTTCCTTCGGCGACTGGCGGCCCTTCGACGGTTTTCGCCACACCGTGGAACACTCGGTCTACGTGCGCCGCGACCAGCGCGGCAACGGCCTGGGTCCACAACTGATGGCGGTGCTGCTGGAACGCGCCCGTGGCTGTGACAAGCACGTGATGGTGGCCGCCATCGAGAGCGGCAACACCGCCTCGATCCGTCTGCATGAGCGCCTCGGTTTCATCAGTACCGGGCAGATGCCCCAGGTGGGCACCAAGTTCGGGCGCTGGCTGGACCTGACCTTCATGCAACTGACTCTCAACCCCGGGGCACAACCGCCCGCCCCTCACCAGGAGTGACCTCTCGATGAACGCCGCCCAACTGCGCCGAGTCCATGGAGAAAGCTTTGCCCATTACCGCCAGGGATTGATCGACCTGCTGCTGGACTCGGTGCAGCACGGCGCGTCAGTCGGTTTCATGGCCGACCTGGACGACAGTCAGGCCCGGGCCTACCTCAGCAGCGTGCAGGCCGGGGTCGAGGACGGCAGCCTGCTGCTGTGGGTGGTGGTGCATGACGAGAGGGTCCTGGCCAGCGTGCAGTTGGCGCTGTGCATGAAGGCCAACGGGCGCAACCGCGCCGAAGTGCAAAAGCTCATGGTGCTGCACAGCGCCCGGCGTCGCGGCCTGGGCCAGCAGTTGATCAATGCCCTGGAGCAGGCTGCCCGCCAGCACCGGCGCGGGCTGCTGTACCTGGACACCGAGGCCGGCTCGGCGGCGGAAGCGTTCTACCGCGCCCTGGGTTACACCCGGGTCGGCGAACTGCCCAACTACTGCCAGAGCCCGGACGGCACCTACACCCCTACCGCCATCTACTTCAAGACCCTGGGACAACCGCTATGATTCCTGGCCAATACCAGATCCAGCCCGGCGAGATCGAACTCAACGTCGGGCGCCGCACCTTGAGCCTGAAGGTGTCCAACAGCGGCGACCGGCCGATCCAGGTCGGCTCGCACTATCACTTTTTCGAAACCAACGACGCCCTGACCTTCGACCGCGCCGCCAGCCGCGGCATGCGCTTGAACATCGCCGCCGGCACCGCGGTGCGCTTCGAACCGGGGCAGACCCGCGAAGTGGAACTGGTGGAGCTGGCCGGCAAGCGCCGGGTGTTCGGCTTTGCCGGACGCATCATGGGCGACCTCTGAACACAGCTCCCAGTGACAAGCTTCAAGCGCCAAGCAACAGCGGCCTGAAGCGCTATGGATGTCTTTTGAATTTTCTTGCAGCTGGCAGCTTGAAGCTTGCCGCTCATTTCCGAGGAACGAGGAATGCGCATTTCCCGTGAGGCCTACGCCGACATGTTCGGCCCCACCGTGGGCGACAAGGTACGGCTGGCCGACACCGAGCTGTGGATCGAAGTGGAGAAGGACTTCACCACCTACGGTGAAGAAGTGAAGTTCGGTGGCGGCAAGGTGATCCGCGATGGCATGGGCCAGAGCCAGCTGCTGGCGTGCGATGTGGTGGACACCCTGATCACCAACGCCCTGATCATCGATCACTGGGGCATCGTCAAGGCCGACGTCGGCCTCAAGGACGGGCGCATCGCCGCCATCGGCAAGGCCGGCAACCCGGATATCCAGCCCGACGTGACCATCGCCATCGGCGCCAGCACCGAAGTGATCGCCGGGGAAGGCATGATCCTCACCGCCGGCGGCATCGACACCCACATCCACTTCATCTGCCCGCAGCAGATCGAAGAAGCGCTGATGAGCGGCGTCACCACCATGATCGGCGGCGGCACGGGACCGGCCACCGGGACCAACGCCACCACCTGCACCTCCGGGCCTTGGCACATGGCGCGCATGCTCCAGGCCGCGGACGCCTTCCCGATGAACATCGGCTTTACCGGCAAGGGCAACGCCAGCCTGCCGGAGCCCTTGATCGAACAGGTCAAGGCTGGGGCCATCGGCCTCAAGCTGCACGAGGACTGGGGCAGCACCCCGGCCAGCATCGACAACTGCCTGAGCGTGGCCGACCAGTACGACGTGCAGGTGGCGATCCACACCGACACCCTCAACGAGTCCGGCTTCGTCGAAACCACCCTGGGCGCCTTCAAGGGGCGGACCATCCACACCTACCACACCGAAGGCGCCGGCGGCGGCCACGCCCCGGACATCATCAAGGCCTGCGGTTTTTCCAACGTGCTGCCCAGCTCCACCAACCCGACCCGGCCCTTCACCCGCAACACCATCGACGAGCACCTGGACATGCTCATGGTCTGCCATCACCTGGACCCGAGCATCGCCGAGGACGTGGCCTTCGCCGAAAGCCGCATCCGCCGCGAGACCATCGCCGCCGAGGACATCCTCCACGACCTGGGGGCGTTCTCGATGATCAGCTCCGACAGCCAGGCCATGGGCCGGGTCGGCGAAGTGGTGACCCGCACCTGGCAGACCGCCGACAAGATGCACCGCCAGCGCGGCCCGCTGCCGGGCGACGGCCCCGGCAACAGCAACTTCCGGGTCAAGCGCTACATCGCCAAGTACACCATCAACCCGGCGATCACCCATGGCATCAGCCATGAAGTGGGCTCCATCGAAGTCGGCAAGTGGGCCGACCTGGTGCTCTGGCGCCCGGCCTTTTTCGGGGTCAAGCCGACCCTGATCCTCAAGGGCGGAGCGATTGCCGCGAGCCTGATGGGCGATGCCAACGCCTCGATCCCGACCCCGCAGCCGGTGCATTACCGGCCGATGTTCGCCAGTTACGGCGGCAGCCGCCACGCCACCAGCCTGACCTTCATCAGCCAGGCGGCGCTGGACGCCGGAGTGCCGGAACAATTGGGCCTGAAAAAACGCATCGCCGTGGTCAAGGGCTGTCGCACGGTGCAAAAGAGCGACCTGATCCATAACGACTACCTGCCGAACATCGAAGTCGACCCGCAGACCTATCAGGTCAAGGCCGACGGTGTGCTGCTGTGGTGCGAGCCAGCGGATGTGCTGCCCATGGCCCAGCGCTATTTCCTGTTCTGAAACCCATCCAGCCGCTGGGCAGGGACGGTGTTGAACCGGCGGATATGGCGCTAAGATGCGTCTCGTTTTCCACTCTCTGCCCACTAAGGTGCCCGGCTATGCGCCTGTCCGATTTCATCGTGCAGCACGTTGATCGAATCGTTGATGAATGGGAACAATTTGCCAGGACCCTGGCCGCGGACACTCTGACCCGCAGCGACCTGCGGGATCACGCCACCTCGATCCTGCTGGCGGCCGCCCGGGACATGCGCATCACCCAGAGCCCGGGTGAACAGCTGGCCAAGGCCAGGGGCGAAGGCCCGGAGAAATCCCCGAGCCTGGATGCGGCCGCCGCCAGCCATGGCGAACTGCGCCATCACGTGGGTTTCGATCTGGTGCAGATGACGTCCGAGTTCCGCCACCTGCGGGCCTGTGTGATCCGTCTGTGGGTCGCCAGCCTGGTAACCCCGGACCTGGAGCACCTGCAAGACATGATCCGCTTCAACGAGGCGATCGACGAAGCCCTGGCCGAGTCCACCACCGCCTATGCCGAGCAGGTCAGCCGCTCGCGGGATATCTTCCTGGCGATTCTTGGCCACGATCTGCGGGCGCCGCTGCAAGCGGTGAGCATGTCCACCGAGATGCTGGCGCGCAAAGTGCCGCTGGATGAGGACGCCCTGGCCTTTGTGTCGCGGATCAAGACTGGCACCCGCCACATGGGCGCCATGGTCAGCGATTTGCTAGAGTTCGTCCGCAGTCGCCTGGGCAACGGCTTGCCCATCGACCCCGCGCCCATGGACCTGGCCAGCGCGGCCAAGGCGGCCATGGACGAAGCCTGCGCGGGCCAGCCCGACTGCCTGCCGCTATTGAGCTTCGAAGGAGACAGCCACGGCATCTGGGACCGCGCCCGCATCGAGCAGATGCTGCAGAACCTGATCGGCAATGCCTTGCAGCACGGCAGCAACCGCCGCACCGTCACCGTGACCCTCACCGGCGGCGTCGAGCAAGTGCTGCTGACCGTTCACAACTACGGCGTCCCCATCCCCCCGGAAGCCCTGGCCACCCTGTTTGACCCGCTGGTGCGCAGTGCCGACGAGGAACTGGGCAGTACCAGCACCAGCCTTGGCCTGGGGTTGTTCATCGTCAAGGAAGTGGTGACCGCGCACCAGGGCAGCATCGAGGTCAGCTCCAACGAAAGCGACGGCACCACCTTCACCGTCACCCTGCCGCGGGTGTCCCGCGCCTGAGGCACGTTACAAACGCTAGCGCTCTTGGTAGCCGCTGCCGAGCGCCAGCGAAGCTGCGAACGAGGATGCAGTCCTCGCAACCCGATGTTGCCTGACACACCGCAGTCGCCTGGTTCTGCGGTCGCTGCGCGCCCGGTCGCAGCCTCGCTGGCGCTCAGCAGCGGCTACAGGTCATCAGTCCAGCAGCAGGCGGCCCAGGCGCTGCCTGAGCATCTGGTTCTCGGCGCGCAGTTGCCGCACTTCATCCAGCAGGTCCAGGGCCAGGGCGACCCCTTCCCACTCCAGGTCCAGATCGCGGCGCAGCTTCGCCGCGCGCTTGGCCAGGGACAGTTCGACATCACTGAAACGCCAGTTCTGGGGCGCCGTCCCCTGAGGTTCGAGGATGCCGTGCTCGACGATTTCGATCACGTAGGCCGCCGACAGGTCGGCCACTTCACAGAATTCTTCCATGTCCAGCTGAACGATCAGGGTGCTCATGATCGGCGCCTCCTAGTGTCGAATCAGAAATTTTCCCGGGGGTCGAACGCCGCCTTCTTCGCCAGCTCCTGCCACAAGGCCTTGACGTCATCGCCGGTGTGCTTGGGCATCACCGCCTTGAGCTGGACGAACAGGTAGCCGCGCTGGCCGGCCTTGTTCAGCAGACCGTGGCCCTTGGCGCGCATGCGCTGGCCGTTCTGGCTGCCGGCCGGAACCTTGAGGTTGATCTTGCCGGTCAGGGTCGGGACCGCGACCTCGGTGCCCAGCGCCAGCTCCCAAGGGGCCAGCGGCAGGGTGATGATCAGGTTTTCGCCTTCGACATCGAATTTCGGGTGCGGCGCAAAACGAATGGTCAGGTACAGGTCGCCATTGGCCCCGCCGCCCACGCCCGGCGCGCCCTGGCCCTTGAGGCGGATGCGCTCGCCGTCGGTGACCCCGGCAGGAATCTTCACGTTCAGGCTCTTGCTGGTGTTGCTGACGTGCTGGCCGGCGGCGTTGTACTGCGGCACCTGGAAGCTGATCTTCTTCGACTCGGTCGACAGGGTTTCCTCAAGAAAGATCGGCAGTTCCATTTCCACATCCTGTCCACGACGACCGCTGCTGCGGCGCTGTTCCGGGCCGCCGAATCCTGGCCCCCGGTTACCAAAGATCGAACTGAAGAAGTCCGAGAAATCACCACCGTCGCCGCCGCCAAAGCCGCCACGGCTCTGCCAGCCCGGCGGCCCCTGGAAGGGCTGACCATGCTGACCGTACTTGCGCAGGTCGTCGTATTCGGCGCGCTTGTCGGCGCTTTTCAGCGCCTCATAGGCTTCCGAGGCATCCTTGAACTTGGCCTCGGCATCCTTTTCCTTACTGACGTCGGGGTGGTATTTGCGCGCCAGCTTGCGATAGGCGGCCTTGATCGCCTTGTCGTCCGCTGTCGGCTCCACGCCGAGAATCTTGTAATAGTCTTTGAAGTCCATCGAGGGAATCACCATCCGTTATCAAAGTCGCGCGGCGTGCAGCACAGCATGCTCGGTCTGGCAGCATGAGAATTGATCAATCTCAATCCTCTGACTGAACGGCGCATCAGAAGTTTATCGGCAGCCGCGGGCGGATCTTGTGATCCCTGGACGACTGCTCGGCCCATGCCTGCAAGTTTGGGGGTCAAGGATAGTCTTTCAAGGCACAACGGGTTGCGATTTAGCACATGGTCGGCCTTTGCAACGCGCGAGGACTGGCGTACGCTGCGCGGCCGTTTTTTTCACCGGATCCAAAGACATGAACAACGCCACCCCGGCCCGGGCCTGCGGCATTGACTTCGGTACCTCCAACTCCACCGTCGGCTGGCTGCGCCCCGGCGAGGAGACGCTGATCGCCCTGGAGGACGACAAGATCACCCTGCCTTCGGTGGTGTTCTTCAATATCGAGGAGCGCCGTCCGGTGTACGGCCGCCTGGCGCTGCACGAGTACCTGGAAGGCTACGAAGGCCGGCTGATGCGCTCGCTGAAAAGCCTGCTGGGCTCCAAGCTGATCAAGCACGACACCAGCGTGCTGGGCACCGCCATGCCGTTCAAGGACCTCTTGGGGCTGTTCATCGGCCAGTTGAAAAGCCGCGCCGAAGCCACCGCCGGTCGGGAATTCGAGCAAGTGGTACTGGGCCGCCCGGTGTTCTTCGTCGATGACGATGCCGCCGCCGACCAGGAAGCCGAAGACACCTTGGTGGAAGTGGCGCGCAAGATCGGCTTCAAGGACGTGTCCTTCCAGTACGAACCGATCGCCGCGGCCTTCGACTACGAGTCCACCATCGAACGCGAAGAGCTGGTGCTGATCGTCGACATCGGCGGCGGTACTTCGGACTTCTCCCTGGTGCGCCTGTCCCCCGAGCGCCGTGGCGTCGATAACCGTCACGACGACATCCTCGCCACCGGCGGCGTGCACGTCGGCGGCACCGACTTCGACAAGCAGTTGAGCCTGCAAGGCGTGATGCCGCTGTTCGGCTACGGCAGCCGGATGAAGAGCGGCGCCTACATGCCCACCAGCCACCACATGAACCTGGCGACCTGGCACACCATCAACTCGGTGTACTCGCAAAAGTCCCAGTTGGCCCTGGGCAGCATGCGCTACGACATCGAGGACACCGGCGGCATCGACCGCCTGTTCAAACTGATCGAACAGCGCGCCGGGCACTGGCTGGCCATGGAAGTGGAAGAAACCAAGATCCAGCTGACCCACGCCGAGAACCGCCTGGTGGCCCTGGACCGCATCGAGCGCGACCTCAGCGTCGACCTGAGCCGGGCCCTGTTCGAATCCTCCATCGACGGGTTGCTGGAGCGCATCCGCACCAGCGTCACTCAACTGTTGAGCGACGCCAATGTTGGTGTGGCCCAGGTCGACACGGTGTTCTTCACCGGCGGCTCCAGCGGCATTCCGGCGCTGCGCCAGAGCGTGGCGGCCATGCTGCCCAACGCCCGGCATGTGGAAGGCAACATCTTCGGCAGCATCGGCAGCGGCCTGGCCATCGAAGCCAAGAAGCGCTACGGATAAGGGCAGCGGCAAGCCGCAAGCAAAGGCAAGAGCGGGATCGGCTGTAGCTTGCGGCTTGAAGCTGCAAGCTGGCGGCTGCTGTTAAACCAGGCCCGCCAGCTTCAATTCGCTCTTCAGGTAGGCGTAATAGATCGGTCCCGCCACCACCCCGGGCAGGCCGAAGGCGGCCTCGAACACCAGCATCGCCAGGAGCAGTTCCCAGGACTTGGCACTGATCTGCCCGCCGACAATCCGCGCGTTGAGGAAGTATTCCAGCTTGTGGATAAAGATCAGGTAGCCCAGCGCCGCCACCGCCACCCAGATCGACAGCGACAGCCCGACGATGGTGATCAGGGTGTTGGAGATCAGGTTGCCGATCACCGGCAACAGGCCCAGCAGGAAGGTCAGCACGATCAGGGTCTTGGTCAGCGGCAGCTTGACCCCGAACAGCGGCAGGATCAGTGCCAGGAAGATCCCGGTGAAGAAGGTGTTGAGCAGGGAGATCTTGATCTGCGCGAAGACGATGTTGCGAAACGCCTGGACCAGCAGGTGCAGGCGGTCGAACAACGCCGCTGCCAGGGGCTTGCGCTTGGTCAGGTCGGGGATGCGCTGCAGGGCGATGATCGCCCCCAGGACCATGCCGATCAGCAGGGTCACGAACATGTGCGCCGCGTCCTTGCCCACCAGCTGCAACTCGCTCAAGTGCTTGCTGGCCCAGGCGCCGATGGCGGCCTGGAACTCCGCGGCGCTGGCCGGCAGGTAGGCGTCGAGGAACGGCGGCAACTGGCCCCGGGCCTTGTCCACCACCACCATGAACTTGCCCAGCGAGGCGCCAGGGTTCTCCGCTTCATGCAACAGGAAACTGATGGCTCCGGCGAACAGCAGGGTCAGCAGACTGACCACCAGCGTGCCCAGCAGCGCCACCGCCAGCCAGCGCGCCCGCCGGCCCTCGATCAGCCGCTGCAATTGCGGGGTGAGCATGTTGACCAGCTCGAACACCAACAGCCCCGCCAGCAGGCTGGGTAACAGACGCAAGGGCAAGGCCAGCAACAGGCCACCGAAGATGATGATCCAACTGATGAACAACAGATGACGCTGTGAAAACGCTGGCATATAGCCTCAAGACAAACAGCGGGAAAAGACCGGCAGTCTGCCAGCCTTCACCCCGGAGGAATAGTGGCAGGCGCCCCAAGGGCATGGGCTTACAGGGTACTTGAGTGTTGTGACAGGCGAAGGTTCAGTCGGTTTTGGCCCCAGGCACCGGGGCTGAAAGGTCGGGCAGCGGCACGTCATAGCCGCAGTAGTGCAATTGTGTCCGGATCAGTCGCTGGTCGGGGTAGTCACTGCCCCAGGGCAGCTTGCGGTCGTAGCGCGATTTGATATGGGCACAGACCCCCTGGATATCAGCCCGTGCCTTGGCCAGCACCGGCGCCGGCAAGGGGTTGATCTTCAGGCTCTGGAAGAACGGCACGATGAACACCTGATCCAGGTCGTAACCCTTGCTCCCCAAGGGCAAGCGCTGGCCTGCATGCACATAGAACGGCTGTTGCAGGCCGCTCTCCTGCTCCCAGCACCAGTACTTGACCTTGTCTTCGAGAATGCCCACTGCGGTCCCTTCCCAACGCTCGTAGGCGCGCAGGCATTGATAGCCCTGCATGTTCACCCAATCGAGACTGCTGGGCTTGACACCGGTATGGGATGGCCGCGCCTGCCTGGCCAGCAGATCCTCAAGAAAGGCCTGCTTCGGATAGAGCAGACCATCCCCCCAGCCATCGAGAAAGCTGTTGACCCGCATATAGAGCCCGGAAGCCGTCACCTGAATGTCCCCATAGGAGAAAGATCCCGAGGTGCCGACCGACAGCGCATCACGGCCCTTTTCATAGGTGAACCCGCCGGTGATGGTTCCGCACTGCGCATGCCGATAAGGCTCGGGCAGGTCGAAGGAGTAACGCTGCATCAGAGTGATCCGCTTCGCGCCTTCCGTGCATAGCATCCGGCTGTCCAAGCGATCATTTTCGTAGACCAGAGGCGGCGACATGCAGCCGCTGACGATCACCAACAGTCCGCCTACCAGTAGGTGCCCAAGGGCGCGGCGAAGGCTTGCGGCCAACCTGAGCCTGCTCATTCCTGGTATTTGCTGATAAACGAATACTTGCTCCCCGCGGCTTCGACGATGGCCTGCATCTCCTGCTCCTGCGCCGGCTCGCCGACAAAGAACACCCAGACCCGAGGAAACTGCTGATCACTCAGCGCACCGCCGACAATCGCCTTGTCCAGTGCCGGGTTGGCGCCGAATATCACGAACGTTCCATACTGCTCTGCCGAGGCTGTGCGAAACATATCGCGCATGTTGAACCGTTCCATTCCGCCCCCCGCCACAATCGCCAGGCGATCCGGAAGCACTCCATGACTGTTGATCCGAGTGAAGACCAGTGGCGGGCCTTCCTTGGATTGCAACGAACCATCGCGGCTGTGCTGCACAGCTGACACCACGTCAGAGAGGACCTCATCCTGGCTTTTTTGACGAGGAGCAGAAGCACACCCGGCAAGAACACAACACAGCAGAACCCACAGAACTTTTTTCACCGTCACATCCCTATGCAATTGCTGGCCAGCTCCAGGCGCTGAGCCTCCATTAAGGCGTCGAACATCCGCCCCCTTGCTTGCGATGAAGCGCGGAGGATCATAAACACAATGACTGGCTATGGCTGAGAAAAAACAGCCATGAGCAACGAGGCGCGCTGGAGATGAGCCTCCCCAAGGCAAGACGGGGAGGCGCAATGACGGTATCGACAGGGACTTATTTCTTCTTCAGGCAATCACTCATGAACGCCTTGCGCGCATCGCCCTTGAGGGCCTTGGCGGTGGCGTCGGCGTTGCAGGTCTTCATTCTTTCCTGAGGCGTGGAAGGGGTGGCGGCGGCAGCCGGGGCGGCCTTGAGGCAGGTGCTCATGAAGGCCTTGCGCTCGTCGCCCTTGAGGCTCTTGGCGGTGGCTTCGGCATTACAGCTGGTCATCTTGTTCTGCTGGGCGGTGGCGGCAAACCCCTGGGAGCACAACAGCAGGCCCACCATCAACAACGGAATACGCAACATCTTCATGGAGTTTTCTCCTTGTCACCGCGCCGACGGGCACGGCCTCCTGCGCAGTGTAGACAAAGCCTGTTACACCTTCATCTGTTCTGCAGGCCGGCCCGGCGGTATTGCTCGGGGGTGCAGCCGGCCTGGCGCTGGAACATCGCGATAAACGCCGAGGCGGTGCTGTAGCCCATGTCGAAGGCGATTTCCTGGATGCTGCGCGGGCTGTCCAGGGCCTCGATGGAGGCCAGGAAACGCTGGCGCTGGCGCCATTCGCCAAAGCTCATGCCCAGCTCGCGAACGAACTGCCGGGCCAGGGTGCGTTCGCTGACATGGGCCTGCTGCGCCCAATGGGCCAGCGGCTGGTGGTTGCCCGGCTCGGCCTGCAGGGCCTGGAGCACTCGCAGCAGCTCCGGGTGGCTGGCGTAGGGCAGGTAGCAGTTATGCACCGGGGCCTGGCGCAGTTGGTCCAGCGCCACCTGGGCCAGGCGCTGGTCGGCCTCGCCCTCGGGGATCTGCACGTCCCGGGCGGCAAAGTCCTTGAGGATCGCCTTGAGAATCTCGCTGATGGCCAGGGTGCTGCCCTGCCGCGGCAGGTCCGCGCACAGTTCCGGCGCCAGCAGCACCGCCCGGTAGTTGATCGGCTGGGAAGTGTAGAAACTGTGGGGCGTCTGCGGCGGCACCCAGACCGCGTATTGCGGTGGCGACATGAAGCGCTGGCCGGCGATCTCCATATGCATCACCCCATGGGCCGAATACTCCAGGCAGCCCCAGGGATGACGGTGCTCCAGGGCATGGCTGTGGGCGGCGAAGTCGGCATAGCGGAAATACACCGGCGCGGGGAGCCCGTGGAAATCCAGGAGGTCGATGTGTTTTTTGCTCATGCTGTCCGGATGTCGGGGCGGGTTGTCCGGTTCGCAGTATAGGCGTTGATCCGGACAAGGGGATAATCGCTCCTCATCAACTCTGTGGCTGTCTCCATGCAATACGCTTATCCACTGCTGGCCATCTTTATCTGGGCCGGCAATACCGTGATCAACAAACTCGCCGTGGGCGCGATCTTCCCCGCGGAGATCGGCTTCTATCGCTGGTTGCTGGCCGGCCTGCTGTTCACCCCCTTCATGCTCAAGCCGGTGATCGGCCACTGGCCGGTGATCCGCCCCAATCTGTGGCGCATCGCCATTCTCGGCATCCTCGGCATGGCGGTGTATCAGAGCCTGGCCTACTTCGCCGCCAGCCTGACCTCGGCCACCAACATGGGCATCATTCTGTCGCTGATGCCGCTGATGTCCCTGGCCATGGCCATCGCCGCCCTGGGCCAGCGCCTGACCGCCGGGGCCTTGGTGGGCGCGGTGCTGTCGTTTGCCGGGGTGCTGCTGGTGGTGTCCTCCGGCAGCCTGGCGGCGCTGCTGCAGCACGGGGTCAACCTGGGGGACGCGATGATGCTGGTGGCCACCCTGGCCTATGCGATTTACAGCACCCTGCTGAAAAAATGGCAACTGCGCCTGCCACCCCTGGTGCTGCTGTACCTGCAGGTGCTGGTGGCGGTGGTGGTACTGCTGCCGCTGTTCCTGGCCTCGCCAAAAGTCGGGCCGACCCTGCAGAACATTCCCCTGGTGCTCTATGTCTGCCTGCTGGCCTCGATGCTCGCGCCCCTGGCCTGGATGCAGGCGGTGGTGCGCCTGGGGCCGAGCCGGACCACGCTGTTCTTCAACCTCTTGCCGTTGATCACGGCGCTGATTGCCGCGGTGGTGCTGCATGAGCGACTGGCCTGGTTTCATCTGGTGGGCGGCGTGCTGACGTTGGCCGGGGTGGTTCTCTCGGAGCGCTGGACCACGGTACTGCGGCCGTTGGCCGGCAAGCCGGCGCCTACGGGGCAAGGCTGAAGGTCAGAGGCCGGCGGCCTTGAGGCGCTGGGCATGTTCGACGAACAGGCGGATCGGTTCAGCGCCCTTGCCCACCAGGCCCAGGGACTGGTTGACGATATCGAAGTGATCCAGGGGGTAATCGTCGCCGATGACCTGCCCCAGATGGGAGCTGTAGCGCCCCACCATGCCGTCGCACTGGCCGGCTTCGCGGACGAAGGTCCGGGCGAACAGGCGGCAGCTGCGACTGGTGCCGTCGAACAGATTGCGTCCGCGATTGGTCTTGCCCGGCTGCAAGGTGCCGGACCAGGAGTAGTAGCGCACACCGTCGACCTGCTCCGGCCCCTGGCCGCCCCAGGTCGTCGGTAACCCCTGGGGGTATTGGCGGTTGAACAGGGCCACGCCCGCGGTGGTCAGCGACTGGTGCGAGGCGTGAATATCCACTGGCAGTTTCGGCCCGCGATAGCCGGTTTCCAGCAGCGTCATCAAGGCCGCGATACCCCGCAATAGCGCACTCAGGATGCGCCCCTTGAAGCTGTGGGCCGGGGAATGCCGGGCCAGGTAATCCGCCAGTTCGGAACCGTGGTTGGGACCGGCCACCGAAGTCACCGAAGCCACCCAGTCCGGGCGCTTGGCGGCAGCGTAGCGCGCGGTGAGCGCGCCCTGGCTGTGGCCGATCAGGTTGACCCGCGAGGCACCGGTCTCGGCCAGGATCCGCTGGACCTGGGCCAGCAGTTGTTCGCCGCGCACCTCGCTGGAGTTGAGCGGCGACACTTGCACCGCATACACCCGGGCCCCGCCCCGGCGCAGGGCCGGGATGATCCCGTACCAGTAGGGGTACAGCAGCAGGCGGACAAAACCGAGCATGCCGGGAACCAGCACCAGGGGGTATCGCGTGGCAAGCGCTTGGGACATGCAGGGAGTCCTTGAAATGGGCCGGGCTGGCCCAGGCTGAAAGCTAGACCATAACCAAGGGCATCGTCAGTCCCCGTGACGGTTTGACGACAGCAGCATGACAGCCCCGCCTACTTCAACCCCGCCACCCCGGCCACGATCAGCCCTACCGACAGCAGCTTGAGCGGCGTCAGGCTTTCCCCCAGCAGCACGACGCCCAGCAGCACCGTGCCCAGGGAGCCGATCGCGGTCCAGATCGGATAGGCCACGCTGACCGGCAACTCGCGCATGGCCAGGGTCAGGAAGTAGATGCCGGCCACGGCCGCCACCACCGTCACCAGCGAAGGCCAGGGACGGGTGAAGCCCTCGGCGTACTTCATGCCCATGGCGAACGTGACCTCAAAGGCCGCCGCCAGCAGCAGGTATATCCAGGCCATGGCGCCACCTCAGAACGTGCGTGCCAGGGCCAGTAGACGCTGCTGCGCCTCGTCACAGGACTGTTGGAAACGCTCGGGCACCGACTCCTCGCCTTCTGCCGCGACCACGGTCACGTCCTCGATACCGATGAATCCCAGGGCCGTGCGCAACCAGCGATCGGCGTGGTTCAGCGCTTCGTGCTCGCCCCCGGGACCGAAGCCGCCACCACCACGACTGGTGACAATCAATACCTTCTTGCCCTGCACCAGTGGCTGGTACTGGGCCACGCCGTTGTCCAGCAGGGTGTTGAAGGTCAGCCCCAGGCGCACGATGTGATCGACCCAGGCCTTGATCCCACTGGGCACGCTGAAGTTGTACATGGGCGCCGAGATCACCAGGCGCCGATGCTCCAGCAACTCGCCCACCAGCTCGTCGCTCAAGGCCAGGTCGGCCTGCATCGACAGCGACCGGGCCTCGGGCTGTGGATAAAACGCCGCGGCGATAAAGGCCTCGCTGACGTGGGGCAGGGAACCCCGCCCGACTTCCCGGCGCGTGAGCCTGCCCTGGGGATGGGCCCCTTGCCAGGCCTGGAGAAACGCTTCGGCCAACCGCCGGCTATGGGAACGCTCGCCCCGTGGACTGCCGTGAATGACAAGAACTGAACTCATCTTGATGCTCTCCTGCGGATTGATTTCAACGACCTTGCATGGCCGTAGATTCCGCGATAAATCTAGAGGCACCGGGTTTTCGCAACAAATGAGCAAAAGTTCACTCAGATGAACTTAGCTCATCCATGGAGCCAAACATGTTCGCCCATCTGCCCCTCACCGCCCTGCGCACCTTCGAATCCGCCGCGCGCCTGCTGAGCTTCAAGGCCGCCGCCGAGGACCTGTCGGTGACACCCACCGCGGTGTCCCACCAGATCCGCAGCCTGGAGCACTGGCTGGGCGTGCCCCTGTTCCAGCGCCTGCCACGCCAGGTACGCCTGACCGACTCCGGCGAACGGCTGTTCCACAGCCTGCACGGCGCCCTGCTGGATGTGACCCAGAGTGTCGATAGCCTGCGCCCCAGCCCCAGCCCGACCCAGTTGACGGTATCCACCACGGCCGCCTTCGCCGCCCTGTGGCTGGTGCCGCGGCTGGGACGGTTCTACACCCGGCACCCGCGCATCAGCCTGCGCCTGGACACCCGTTGTGAAGTGGTGGACTTGCAGCAGGACGCCAGCATCGATGTGGCGATCCGCTATAGCCAGGATGACTACCCGGACCTCCACGGCCTGTGTCTGTTCGATGAGCGTTTCGCGGTCTACGGCGCCCCCCGGCAAGTGGCCCTCGCACAGCAGCAGCGACCTTCCCTGATCAGCGTGCATTGGCGCAACTCAAGGCTTTACGCCGACGGCTGGCAGGCCTGGTGCACCCTGGCCGGTGAACAGTGGCTCGACGACCCGGCGCTGGTCCGCTCCTACGACGAAGAGCAATACGCCCTGCAGGCCGCCATTGCCGGCCAGGGCCTGGTGCTGGCGAGCAATATCCTGGTGTCCCAGAGCGTGGCTAGCGGCCTGCTGCAACCCTATCGCCCGCAGGTCCAGGTGGACGGTGCCGGCTACAGCGCCCTGTGCGTGCCGGGCCGTGAACGCCATCCGCCGGTGAAGGCCTTCCTCCAGTGGCTGCAAGAGGAATCGCTGCTGGACGGGCATCCGCCCCTGGCGCGCGGCGGCGCTCCTGGCCGCTCACACAGCGCGAATTGAAGGAGCAGGCCTATCCGATAAAACTTTTTGCCGCGCCCGGGACTCACAACCCATGTAGCGATCAGGTCGACAGAGCCTGACGCCAAACGGATTAGCCCCCAGGAGATCGACATGAGCGACAAGCATTTATCTGATGTGCAAAGCCTGCGGCAGCGGGCCCGTCAACACGTGGAAAACGGCGCCGTGACCGAAGGCTACAGCGCCGACCGCGAGGAGGTGCTGCGCCTGCTCAACGAGTCGCTGGCCACCGAGCTGGTGTGCGTCCTGCGCTACAAGCGCCACTACTTCATGGCCACCGGCCTCAAGGCCAGCGTGGCGGCCGACGAGTTTCTCGAGCATGCGACCCAGGAAGCCGAACACGCCGACAAGCTGGCCGAGCGCATCGTCCAGCTCGGTGGCGAACCGGAATTCAATCCGGACCTGCTGTCCAAGCACTCCCACGCCCAGTACGTGGCCGGCAACAACCTGAAGGAAATGGTCTACGAGGACCTGGTGGCCGAGCGGATCGCCATCGACAGCTACCGCGAGATCATCCAGTACATCGGCGACAAGGATCCCACCACCCGCCGCCTGTTCGAAGAGATCCTGGCCCAGGAAGAAGAACACGCCGACGACATGGCCGACATCCTCAAGGATCTGTAACCCCCTCCGCCCGCCCCTGCCTTGCGCAGGAGCGGGCTTGCGCGCCAGGCGCCCCTTTTCCTACTTGCTCGGTTTCACCGTCACCGGTGCCTTGCCCGAGCGCATCTGCTGCAGCAACGGCGCGCACTGATTGGGCTCGTCACCGCTGGGCGCCACCAGCGCCAGCAGCCCCGCCGCCGGCCCGGCGATCACCCCCAGCGCCACCATCCCGGCCCCGCGCAGCACCAGCGGCACCGCCTTGACGCCGGCGCTGGGCTTGATGAACTTGCCCTGCACATACAACGGTGAACGCAGGGAGAACAGGCGCAGCCCCTTGGATTCCGGGGTGATGGTCAGATCCAGTTGCTCGGTGGCCATGTTGGCGGTGCCGTCGATGTAGATGATGGCGTTCTCGGTGTCGAAGACGAACAGCCGGGAACTGGCCAGCCCGCTCTTGATGCCGAAGTCGGCGGCGGCGCAGTTGATCTTCACCTCCTTGTCGCCAAACATCTTGCCGACCACATAGTTGCCGACGTTGAGTCCGGCGATTTCCATCAGGCTGCGGCTGATGGCGCCGTCGTTGATCAGCATCTTCAGGTCACCGTTGGCGCTGCCCAGCAAGGCCGCCACCGAGTTGCCGCGGCCGGAGATGTCGGCATCGCCGTTGAGCTCGCCGAAACTGGTCTTCATCGGTTCGAACCCTGGGAACAGCTGCTTGAGCTTGAAGTTGCGCGCGGTCAGCCTGGCCCGGCCTTCCAGCGGCGTGGCCTGCCCATTGAGGCGCACCTGAGCATCCAGCCTGCCGCCGGCCACGCCGAAGCGCAGCGGCTCCAGGCTGAGCTGGCCGTCATTGAGCACCAGGTGGGTGTAGAGATCGGTGAACGGCAGATCGGCGCTGTGGACGATGCGCTTGCCGGTGAACTCCACATCGGCGTCCATGTCGCGCCAGCGCTCGGTGCGAAACTCCTCCACCGGCAGCACCTTGTCCGCCGGCTGCTTGCTCTCGCCGCCCCGAGCTTTCTGCGCGGAGTTGGAGTCGGCACCGATCAGCGGCGCCAGGTCGCTCATCAGCAACTGGTTGGAAACCAGCGCACCGCTGAGCTTGGGCCGCGGCTGACTGGCCACGTAGGTCAGGTTGCCGTGGATATCGCTGTCGCCGATCTTGCCGTTGAAACCCTGGTAACTGAAGGTCGCGCCCGCCGGGTCGCGCAGCTTCGCAGTCAGGCGGCCATCGGTGGCATAGGGCGGCGAATCCGGCAGGGTCACGCCAGTCAGCGGATAGAGGTTGCCCAGGCTGGTGCCCGCCAGTTTCAGGCGCAGGTCCAGGGCGCCAAGGTTCAGCGGATCGGTGAGACTGCCCCGCAGTTCCACCTGGGTGGCGCCGATCTGCGCCTGGGCCTGCAGTGGAAACGGCTTGCGCCCGTCCTGCAGGGCCAGCAGCCCGCCGATCTTGCCGGTGCCGGCAAGCTTCTGCCCGTGGTACTGGCCCTTGACCTTGAGGGCGAACGCGTAGGCCTGCGGCTCGGCGCCTTTTGCCGTGACCTTCTGCGCCTCGCTTTCACCGACGATGTCGCTGAACGGAATGGGCTTGCCGAGCAACTCCACTTGCAGGTCGAGCTGGGTGTTCAGGGTCTGGTCATCCAGGGTCACGTGGCCCTTGTCGAAACCGATGGCGCCGATATCCAGCGTCCAGCTGGAAGGCTCGGCCTCAGGGTCTTTCGGGTCGAACTTGAAGGTCCAATTGGCGCGACCGTCGGCCAGCCGCTGCAGCGCGGCGTCGGGCTCGGTGAGGTCGATTCGCGGGATGCTGACCCGCCGCACCAGCAGGGCCAGGGGCGAGATCCGCAGCTCGACCCGTTTGAGGCCGACCATCTGCGGCGCCTTGGACCAGTCCGCATTGCCCAGGGTCAGGTCCTGGGCCACCACGTGGGGCCAGGGCACCCAGGCGCGCCAGCCGCCCTCTTCAGGCTCGCGGTGCCAGGCGACCGACAAGTCGCCATTGATCGCGAACGGCCGGTGCAACTCCTCGGACACCTTGGCGTTGAGGGTCGGCTTGATCCGGTTCCAATCGAAGAAGGCAATCACCAGCACCAGCACGGCCAGTAGCAGGATCAGACCACAAACGGTCCAGGCGAGAATTTTACGAGTGCGCGTCATTGCACGAGGCTCCTGAAGACAACTGAGCGCCAAATCACGACGCATCGGTGAAATGCCGGTGGAGAATCCCCGGCCATGAAAACTACGACTGATAAAGCCCGCACAGGTTTAATCCGGGCGCCGGCCCAGGCGAAAAAAAACCGATTTCCTGATCGATCGGACAGCCGGGTGTTACCTCGCCCTGCCCTGTTGCGAAGCCTGAGTGAGTCGAAAATACCCACTGCGGTGCAAACGCCGTCGGCGCAAAGGCCCGGGCTAGAGCCTTGCGGGCAAACAATCAATTTCGTTGATTATTACCATTGTGGTTATGAACTTTTATATCGAATTTGCGGCGGTAACATTAGCTCCGTATCCAATTTATCGCCCTGCCAAGGAGCAACCCATCATGAAACGCCACATCTTACTGAGCCTGACCCTGTCCATCCTGGCCGCCAACGCCTTCGCCCTGCCGGCCGCCGAACAAGCCACTCCGCAGGTCAAGGCCAGCCACAGCGTGTTCAGCCAAACCCTGGCTGAAGGCGGTTCGGATCGCCTGATCGAACGCAACAAAGTCGCTGCCGACGGTTATGACCGCACGCCACAAGGCCAGAGCGTTGCCGAAGACGGCTATGATCGCACCCCTCAGGGCCAGAACGTTGCCGAAGATGGTTACGACCGTACTCCACAAGGTCAGAACGTCGCTGAAGATGGCTACGATCGCACCCCACAAGGTCAAACCGTAGCCGAAGGCGGCCGTGATCGCCTGGAAGAGAAAGGCCTGGTGGAAGATGGCTTCAGCCGCACCCCTCAAGGCCAGACTGTTGCCGAAGGCGGTGCCGATCGCCTGGCCGAACGTCATCAAGCAGCGAGCTGAGGCCATGCTGGCCCTTAAAAAAAGCCCGATCCCTGGATCGGGCTTTGGCTTTCATGGAGCCCCGTTGTCGCCCCCCGCCCTCCCTGCCCTCGCCTGACGCAGGTTCGACTCCGGCAAAGTTGATTTGCTAGAGTGCGCCGCTCCTCTTGAGCAAAGAAATAACCCGCCGATGCTGCCCCGCGCCGAACAGAAGCAACAGACCCGTAATGCCTTGATGGATGCCGCCCGGCATCTGATGGAGTGTGGTCGTGGTTTCGGCAGCCTGAGCCTGCGGGAAGTGGCGAAAGCCGCTGGGATCGTGCCCACCGGTTTCTACCGGCACTTCAGCGACATGGACCAACTGGGCCTGGAACTGGTCAGCGAGGTCGGCCAGACCTTTCGCGAAACCATCCGCCTGGTGCGCCACAACGAATTCGTCATGGGCGGCATCATCGACGCCTCGGTGCGCATCTTCCTCGACGTGGTGGAAGCCAAGCGCGCGCAGTTCCTGTTTCTCGCCCGCGAGCAATACGGCGGCTCGCTGCCAGTACGCCAGGCCATCGCCAGCCTGCGGGAGAACATCAGTTCCGACCTGGCGGCCGACCTGACCCTGATGCCCAAGCTGCAGCACCTCAATGCCGCCGATCTCGGGGTGATGGCCGACCTGATCGTCAAGAGCGTGTTCGCCACCCTGCCGGACATCATCGATCCGCCAGCTCAGGCCCTGCCCGAGCACCTCACGCCCCAGGCCAAGATCACCCAGCAACTGCGCTTCATCTTCATCGGCCTGAAACACTGGCAAGGCCTGGGCAGCACCGAGTAACCCGCCGCTCCCCCCTTCAATTCATCTGCGCGCCCCGCTCAAGGGCGCGGGTTCGCGCCTGGGCGCCGGCCCGGCACCGGATTGCGGCAAAAATATTTCCCGCGCACCAACTCGGTGCTATAAATCAGCGCAGCGCGCCATTTTGTAACAAGATAAAACAAGGTTTTGCCCCTTTTTCAGGCGCAGTTCCGGTGTCGACAAAGGGGTTTCCCTCTCCTCCGAGCGATTGGCAAGCCCCTTGCTCTGGCTTGTGCATCGCTCATAGCTGGAAGCTCCCCGATGCTGGTGATCCACCGCAGAACCGCCCCCCAAACCGCCTGGTCCGCCGAGCTGCACCTGACTTACGAGGCCCGCAGCAAAAGCCGCCTGCGCTGTTTCAGTGCCGAGGGTGAAGACGTCGGCCTGTTTCTCGAGCGTGGCCAGCCGCCGCTGCACGACGGCGAGTTCCTTGAAGCCGAGGACGGCCGCATCGTCAAGGTCTGCGCCCGCCCGGAAACCCTGCTGCACGTCACCTGCCGCAATGCCTTCGAACTGACCCGCGCCGCCTATCACCTGGGCAACCGCCACGTGGCCCTGCAAGTGGGCGACGGCTGGCTGCGCCTGCTCGATGACTACGTGCTCAAGGCCATGCTCGAACAACTGGGGGCCAGCACCGACACCATCGAGGCGCCCTTCCAGCCCGAGCACGGCGCCTATGGCGGCGGCCACCATCATTCGCGTCACGGCGATGAAGACTTCAACTATCCACCGCGCTTGCACCAGTTCGGCGTCCGTCCATGAACCCGGCCTGGGCCCTGTTGCGCCTGGCCAGTCCGCAGTTGCCGATTGGCGGCTACAGCTATTCCCAGGGCCTGGAGATGGCCGTGGAACAGCAGCGCGTGCATGACCCGGACAGCGCCCGCCGCTGGATCGGCGACCAACTGCTGCTGAACCTGGCGCGCTTCGAAGCACCGCTGTTGCTGGCCCATTGCCAAGCCGCCGCCGATCAGGACTGGGTCCGCCTGCAGCAGCTGTGCGAAGCCCACCGGGCCAGCCGCGAAACCCGTGAGCTGTACCAGGAAAGCCGGCAGATGGGCTATTCCCTCAAGCAACTGCTGGAAGGCCTGCCGGAACTCGACGCTGGTGCCCGGGACCTGCTGGCGCGCCAGGACGAACCGCACCTGGCCCTGGGCTGGGCCCTGGCCGCCCGCGCCTGGCACATCAGCCCCGCCGATGCCCTGGCCGCCTGGCTCTGGAGCTGGCTGGAAAACCAGCTGGCGGTGCTGATGAAGACCCTGCCCCTGGGCCAGCAGGCCGCCCAGCGCCTGACCAGCGAGCTGCTGCCTTTGTTGCAGCAGGCCCAGCACCACGCCACGAACCTTGATCCCAACCATCATGGCAGCGCCGCTTTCGGCCTGTCCCTGGCGAGCATGGCCCACGAGCGCCAATACAGCCGCCTGTTCCGTTCCTAGGAGAAACTCATGAACGCACAACCTCTGCGCGTCGGCATCGGCGGCCCAGTGGGCTCCGGCAAAACCGCCCTGACCCTGGCCCTGTGCCTGGCCCTGCGCGAACGCTACAACCTGGCGGTGGTGACCAACGATATCTACACCCGCGAGGATGCCGACTTCCTGGTACGCAACCAGGCCCTGGCCCCGGAGCGGATCATCGGCGTGGAAACCGGCGGCTGCCCGCACACCGCCATTCGCGAAGACGCCTCGATCAACCTGGAGGCGGTGGACCAGCTGAACCGGCGCTTCCCCGGGCTCGACCTGATCCTGGTGGAATCCGGCGGCGACAACCTCTCGGCCACCTTCAGCCCGGAACTGTCGGACCTGACCATCTACGTGATCGACGTTTCCGCCGGCGACAAGCTGCCGCGCAAGGGCGGCCCGGGAATCTGCAAGTCCGACCTGCTGGTGATCAACAAGATCGACCTGGCGCCGCTGGTGGGCGCCTCACTGGAAATGATGAACAGCGACACCCAGCGCATGCGCGGCGGCAAGCCGTTTGTCTTCAGCAATCAGAAAACCGGCCAGGGACTGCAAGAGATCATCGCCTTCATCGAACGCCAAGGGCTGCTGACCGCGGCCTGAAACCGAACCTGAAAAAGCTCAACAAGGAAGCCACTCATGACCCTGAAATCACTCTTCGGCGCCCTGGCGCTGCTGCTGACCCCGGCCCTGGCCTTCGCTCACCCGGGCCACGGCGACAACGGCCTGCTGGCCGGCATCAGCCACCCCATCGGCGGCCTCGACCACCTGCTGGCCATGCTTGCGGTCGGCCTGTGGGCGGCCCAGCAGCAAGGCGCGGCGCGCTGGGCGCTGCCCTGCACCTTCGTCGGCACCATGCTCATCGGCGGCCTGCTGGGCTTTGAAGGGCTGAACCTGCCGGCCCTGGAAAGCGGCATTGCCGCGTCGGTACTGGCCCTGGGCCTGGCCGTGGCCCTGGCCGTGCGTCCGCCGCTGAGCCTGGCGCTCGCCGCCACTGCGCTGTTTGCCCTGTTCCACGGCGTGGCCCATGGCCTGGAGCTGCCGGACATGTCCAGCCCCTGGACCTACGCCGCCGGTTTTGTCGCAGCCACCGCGGCCCTGCATGCCGCCGGCTATGCCGTGGTGCGGGTACTGCCTCAGGCGGCGGCGCCGCTGGTGCGCGTGGCCGGTGCCGCCTCGGCCGCAACGGGCGTGTGGTTGCTGGCAGGCTGATCCCTGCCCTCTTCTGTAGGAGCCGGCTGGCCGGCGAAGGCGGTCTTGCGGGCCTCGTTCGCGGGCAAGCCAGCTCCTGCAAGGCTGAGGTGATCTTTCGGCCGCCTTCGCTGGCAAGCCGGCTCCTACCCGTATGGCGTGCTTGGCGGGCAAGCCGCCTGGCGGGGCTTCTCTGGTAACATGTCGCGCACTCAAACCTGCCGTGACGACGCCAGCCAATGCCCGATGTATCCCGCTCCGCCACCTCGCCTGAATCGAGCGCTCTGTTCAACGCCATGCAGCAGCATTTCCACAAGGTGATCGTGCCGCTGTGGCAAGGCCCGGGCTGGAATCCGCAGTTGGCACTGCCCTATGAGGCGCTGGACGCTGAACAGCGGCCATTGCCGCCGCAGCGCTATCGAGCCATGGCCTGTGCCCGGCAGCTGTACCTGTTCTCCCAATTGATCGGTGATGCCGCCGCCCCCTTTGCCCAAGAGCGGGCCGCCGCGCTGTTCCGCTCGCTGCAGCGGCACTTCCACGATGCCGAGCACGGTGGCTGGTTCTACAGCATCGATGCCGACGGCGCGCCGCTGGATCGGCGCAAGGACCTCTACACCCACGCCTTTATCCTCTTCGCCTGCGCTCATTACTGGGCCAAGGTCCGCGAGCCGCTGGTGGAGTCGGTGCTCAATGCCGCCCTGGAAGTGGTAGCCCTGCGCTTTGCCCGGGGCGATGGACTCTACGAAGCCAGCCTCGCCGAGGACTGGTCCGTACTGGGTTCCGGGCCCCTGCAGAATCCGCTGATGCACCTGGCCGAAGCCTTTCTCGCAATCCTGGCAGTGCGCGAAGACGCCGCGGTACAAACCGCACTGCTGGAGCTGTGCCAGGCCATGCAGCAGCAGTTCATCGACCCGCAGCACGGAGTGATGCTGGAGAAGCCACTGGGGGCTGTGGATAACTGGTTCGAGCCAGGGCATCAGTTCGAGTGGTTCTTCCTCCTCGACTCTTCGCCCTTGCTGCGCAGCAACCCGCTGCACGCCTCATTGAGTCGTGCCTTCGCGTTTGCCGAGCAGCTTGGTGTCGACCCGAAGAGCGGCGCGGTGTGCGCCATGCTCGACCTGCAACCGGGTGCCCCCATCAAGGACGCCACCCAGCGCATCTGGGCCCAGGCCGAGTACGTGCGTGCCCTGACCTTGCGTGCGGACAGCCAGGCGCCCCTGCTGCGTCAGCTCAAGGCGCTGCACGCGCATTTCCTGCATGCAGGGGGCTGGAATGAATGCCTGGATGCCAGTGGCGCGGTCAGCCGGCGGGATATGCCATCGACCACGCCTTATCACCTGGCGACCTGTTATCGCGGGCTGGCGGAATATTTTGCCTGAAGCCTCTGCCGGCCAGCCGGCTCCTGCAAGCCCCCTGTAGGAGACGGCTGGTCGGCGAAAAGTGCACCGCCGATCAAACGATCCACTTGCGATCCCCGGTAAAGCTGATGGTCAGCCAACGCGCGGCGTCGGCCTCTCCCAACTCACTGGAAATCTCCTCGCGCAAGCGGTCCAGAGTCGCCACATCCTGCAGCGGATAGTCCGCCGGCAGCACGATATGGATCTCGATGAAACGCGCCCGGCCGTGCTTCTGCACGTAGGAAATGTATTCCTGGAAGCCATAGGCAACCATGGCCTCTTCCATCACGCTGCGCACCTTTTCATCCAGTTGGTCCGGAGCGATGCCCAGCACATCACGCAACGCCGGCCGCAGGATCTTCAAGGCCGGCGGCAGCATGCTGATGGCCAGCAGGATCAGGATCGCCGGGTCGACATACACCGCCCAGCGGTCATGCCCGTACTGCTTGAGCAGCAGCGCCGTGACAAAGCTCACCAGCAGCCCCACCGAGAGCATCGCGTCCACCAGCCAGCTGATGTTGTCGAACTGGATCAGTGACGATTTGAGCTTGCGGTTACGCCGGCGCACATAGAAGAAGTAGGCGAACTCCGCCACGGCGAAAAAGGCGGCATAAAAGATCACCAGCCCCAACTCGACCTCTCGGCCACCGTTGATGATGCCGAACACACCGTTGAGGAAGGCATAGATGGCAATCAGCAGCAGGAAGCTGCCCTCGATCAACAGCACCATGGGCTCCAGATGCCAGAAGCCGAACTGGAAACGGTGGTTGCTTTCCTTGGCGATCAACCGGGCGGTGATCAGCATCAGGACCTTGATGAAGGTCGCGATCAGGGAAAAAAATCCATCGAACAAAATGGATTGGGCGCCAGAAACAAAACCCGTGACGATACCGGCGATCGCCACGATGAACATCAATACAGTCGATTGTTTGAGCAGAGACTGCTCACCTCGGTTACTCACGATTCCTCCTATCGAACTTCGAAAACACCGCCTCGTGTGAGACGGCCGCGAAATTTCGGGTCGGAATTCTACCTTGCCAGGGCCGGCCTCAAGCTGAAACGAATCAGCTTATGTGTTTCCGAGTACAACTGTAGTCGCTGCCGAGCCATGGCGAGGCTGCGAGCGCCGAGGTCTTGCGAACGCAGGAGGGCCTGGCGGCCCTGTCGCAGCCTGCGGCAGCGGCTACACCTTGCGCTCGATGGCGAAGCCGGCCCAGGTCTGGCTCACCGGCATCAGCTCCAGACTGTTGATGTTGACGTGGGCAGGCGTGTTGAGCACCCAGAAGATGGTGTCGGCGATGTCCTCGGGCTGGATCGGTTCGGCGCCGGCATAAGTGGCGTCATAGCGCGCCTGATCGCCAGCGAAACGCACCAGGGAGAACTCGCTTTCGCACAGGCCCGGCTCGATGTTGGTCACTCGTACCCCGGTGCCCTGCAGGTCGCAGCGCAGGTTCAGGGAGAACTGTTTGACGAAGGCCTTGCTCGCGCCATAGACGTGGCTGCCCGGGTACGGGTAGTTGCCGGCGATGGAGCCCAGGTTGACGATCCCGGCGCCCCGGCCATGGGCGATCAGCCGCGGCAGCAGCAGGCGGGTGCTGTACATCAGGCCCTTGATGTTGGTGTCGACCATGGTGTCCCAGTCATCCAGGTCGCATTTGGGCGCCGGGTCGACGCCCAGGGCCAGGCCGGCATTGTTGATCAGGCCGCGCAGCTTGCCGAAGGACGCCGGCAGATTGGCGATGGCGGTTTCCATGGCCTTGCGGTCGCGCACGTCGAGCACCAGGCCGTGCACTTCGGTCTGCTTGGAAAGCTCTGCGCACAGCGCGTTGAGACGCTCTTCGCGCCGGCCGGTGAGCACCAGCGACCAACCGGCCGCGGCAAAACGCCGGGCGCAGGCTTCGCCAAAACCGGACGTCGCGCCCGTAATGAACAGTGTGGAAGTCATGGTGTTCTCCTTGCTGGGTGGCGAGCCGCCGTTTCATGAAAAAAGCGTTTCGCAGCATGCCCGGCCCGGCTCTGGGCGGCAACAGAAGCCCCGGACACCCCGGGCAGCTGTACAATAAACGCTCACTGGCCCGGAAGGCACGGCAGCCGTGGCCTGCAGCCAGCTGCGCGCACCTTATCCACAGGCCGGTCCACAGTCTTTGGGGGCAAGTGCAGATCCCGCAAAGCCTCTGTGCACAAGGCTTGCAGCCGATCACGAGAAGTTTTTTGCTTGACCCGCAGCGGCTGTCCATGCACCCGCGACCGGCAAAGATGACCGCGCGGTCAAAGTGCATAAGGCCAGAGGCCAGCAACCACGCTGCTCAGCGCAGTCTTTCCAGAGTTTAGTCACAGACTTATCCACAGGCTCATCCCCGCCTTTGGCAAGGTCCGACTGCGACAATAAAAAGGTTGACAATTGCCTCCACGAGCCCCTGCAAAAGCCCTGATCAAAAAACACACAAAAGCCTGCAGACCACGTAAATAAAGGCCTTCAGCCAGCTACTCCCACGTTACCCACAGCCCGCTCCACAGCAAACGGGGACAAGTCAAAACGGTGGAAAAACAACTGTTTGCAGCGTCTTTATGCCGCGCTTTAGCAGCTTGCGAATAATGTTGTCCACAATTGTCCGACGTGAGCGGCCCTGCTGCGAAGGCTCCCTTGTCCATACACGCGCCAGACACCCAGGAGCCGGCTGGCCAGCGCGGTTGCAACCCACGAGCCCATCTCAACGAGCGGCCATCGGGGAGAGTGGTTTCGCCGGCAGGCCAGCACCGACACGGCGGGCAGGCTGCTGTGGATAAAAAATGCCCCGGCGGCGGGAACCGACGGGGCATTTTTATCCACAGAGCGGGCGGTCAGTGACCGCCCAGGTAAGCGTTGCGCACCTCCTCGTTGACCAGCAGCTCCTTGCCGGTGCCACTGAGGCGGATCTCGCCGTTGACCATCACGTAGGCGCGGTCCGACAGCTTCAGGGCGTGGTTGGCGTTCTGCTCCACGAGGAAGATGGTCATGCCGGTGGCCGCCAGCTCCCGCAGGGTGGCGAAGATCTGTTTCACCACGATCGGCGCCAGTCCCAGGCTCGGCTCGTCCAGCAGCAGCAACTTGGGCCGGCTCATCAGCGCCCGGGCAATGGCCAGCATCTGCTGCTCACCGCCGGACATGGTCATGGCCCGCTGGGTACGCCGTTCCTTGAGCCGTGGAAACAGCTCGAACATGCGTTGCATGTCCTCATTGGCGTACTTGTCGCCAATCGGGATGGTGCCCATCAGCAGGTTCTCCTCCACGGTCATGTCGGGAAACACCCGGCGCCCTTCCGGGGACTGGGCGATGCCGTTGGAGGCGATGTAGTGGGACGACTTGTGGGTGATGTCCACGCCGCGATAGAGGATCTGCCCGGACTCCGCCCGGGGCTGGCCGAAGATCGACATCAGCAGCGTCGATTTGCCGGCGCCGTTGGAGCCGATCAGGCTCACGGTTTCCCCTTCGTTGATGTGCAGCGAGACTTTCTTCAGGGCCTGGATCGGGCCGTAGTACACGTCCAGGTCCTTGAGTTCGAGGATAGGTTGACTCATACCAGCTCCTCTTCGTCGGCACCCAGGTAGGCGGCGATCACCTTCGGATCGTTGCGGATCGCCTCCGGTCCGCCTTCGGCGATCACGTTGCCGTGGTCCAGCACCACGATGTGGTCGGAAATACTCATCACCATGCCCATGTCGTGTTCGATCAGCACCACGGTCAGATCGTGCTCGTCGCGCAGCAGCCGGATCATCGCGCTCAGCGCTTCGGTTTCCTGAGGGTTGAGGCCGGCGGCCGGTTCGTCGAGGCAGATGATCTGCGGTCGGGTGCACATGGCCCGGGCGATCTCCAGGCGCCGTTGCTGGCCGTAGGACAGCTCGCCGGCCAGGCGGTTGGCGCAGTCCACCAGGTCCACCACTTCCAGCCAGTAGAAGGCGTGATCCAGGGCGGCGCTTTCCGCCTTGCGGTAGCCCTTGGTGTTGAGGATGCCGGACAGCAGGTTGCGATTGACCCACATGTGCTGGGCCACCAGCAGGTTCTCCACCACGGACATTTCCTTGAACAGGCGAATGTTCTGGAAGGTCCGCGCCAGGCCGGCCCGGTTCACCAGGTGGGTGCCGCCGAACATCTTGTAATACAGGCGGCTGGCGAAGCTTTTTGGCGACACGAAGTCGGTGGCGCGAAACGGCTCGCCCAAGAGCTTGATGACGTTGGTCTGCTGGCCCCGGGTATTGAGCTCGATGCGCCCGCCGGAGGCCTTGTAGAAGCCGGTCAGGCAGTTGAACACCGTGGTCTTGCCGGCGCCATTGGGGCCGATCAGGGCGAAGATCGAGTTGCGCTTGACCTTGAGGCTGACGTCGCTGAGGGCCTTGATGCCGCCGAAGTGCATCATCAGGTTCTCGACCGAAAGAATGTATTCGCTCATGGCGCGTTCCCCTCAGTCAGAGCACCTTTGCGTGGAGTGACCCCGGTACGGCTGATGCGGATCAGCCCTCGCGGTCGCCAGATCATCATCAACACCATGAGAATGCCGAACAGCAGCACCCGGTATTCGGAGAAGCTGCGCAGCAGCTCCGGGGCCACGGTCAGGACGAAGGCCGCGATCACCACGCCCACCGTGGAGCCCATGCCCCCCAGCACCACGATGGCGAGGATCAGCGCCGACTCGAAGAAGGTGAACGAGGACGGGTTGACGAAGCCCTGGTAGCTGGCGAAGAACACCCCCGCCAGGCCGGCGGTGGAAGCACCGATGGTGAAGGCCGAGAGTTTCACCAGCACATGGTTCAGGCCCATGGCGCGGCAGGCGATCTCGTCTTCACGCAAGGCTTCCCAGGCGCGGCCCACCGGCATGCGGGTCAGCCGGTGCTTGATGTAGAGCACCAGCAGCACCACGATGAACAGCACGATGTAGATGAACAGGAACTTCAGGTTGGGGTTGTATTCCAGGCCGAAGAACTCGTGGAACGGCACCCCGCCGTCCTTGGCCTTGCGCCCGAACTCCAGGCCGAAGATGGTCGGCGAGGGCACCGGCATGCCGTTGGGACCGCCAGTGAAGGACAGCCAGTTGTTGAGTACCAGGCGGATGATCTCGCCAAAACCCAGGGTCACGATGGCCAGGTAGTCACCGTGCATCCGGAGCACCGGGAAGCCCAATATGCACCCCGCCAGCGCCGCGGCAATCGCCGCCAGGGGCAGCACGGTCCAGAAGCCCAGGCCCAGGTACTGGTAGCCCAGGGCCAGGCCGTAGGCGCCAATGGCGTAGAACGCCACGTAACCCAGGTCCAGCAGCCCCGCCAGGCCCACCACGATGTTCAGCCCCAGGCCCAGCAGCACGTAGATCAGCCCGAGAATAACCACGGTCAGCAGGTACTTGTTGGCGAAGAACGGGAACACGATGGCGATCACGATCAGCGCCGGGATGATCCAGCGCAGCCGCGACTTGTAGTCCGGCGCCAGCACATGCACCCCGGAACCGGTGGTCTCGAAGCCCTGGAGAATCCTCAGGCCCTTGGGGGTTTGCAGGAACAGGCTCAGGGCCAGGCGGCCAGCCATGACGATCGCCACCAGCCAGGCCACGCGGGTTGGCTGCAGGTTGAAGCTGTAGCCGTCGAGCACCACGCCCACGATGGGACCGAACACGATCAGCGAGATCAGCCCGGCCAGTACGGCGTCGATGACGCTCTTCTTGATATCAATCGGTTTATTGGCAGCAGACATACTTATACCTTCGCCACGAGTGGGCGACCCAGCAGGCCTTGGGGACGGAAGATCAGGATCAGCACCAGCAGCGAGAAACTGAACACGTCTTTGTAGTCGGAGTTGATCAAGCCGGAGAACAGCGACTCGGAGATCCCGAGGATGATCCCGCCAAGCATCGCTCCGGGCAGCGAACCGATGCCGCCGAGCACCGCCGCGGTGAACGCCTTGATGCCGATCACGAAGCCGGCATAGAAGTCGAAGGTGCCGTAGTTCATGGTGATCAGCACCCCGGCCAGGGCCGCCATGGCCGCGCCGATGACGAACACATAGGAGATCACCCGGTCGGTGTTGATGCCGAGGATCGAGGCCATCTTGCGGTCTTGCTGGGTGGCCCGGCACATGCGCCCCAGCTTGGTGTACTTGATGATGTAGGTCAGCAGCGCCATGCCGGCGAACGCCGCCACCAGGATGAAGATCTTGGTGTAGGTGAGTTGCACGAAGCCGGTGCCGATGTCGACTTTCCAGGCCCCGGCCAGCAGGGTCGGAACCCCTTGCTGCTTGGCGCCCTGACTGATCTGCGCGTAGTTCTGCAGGATCAGCGAGATGCCGATGGCGCTGATCAGCGGTGCCAGGCGGGTGGAGTTGCGCAGGGGTTTGTAGGCCACACGCTCGATGACCCAGCCGTAGATCCCTGTCACCACCACGGTGAAGATCAGGGTGCCGAGAATGAGTAGCGGGAAGGATTCGATGCCGAAGTAGGCCAGCAGAGCCAGACTGATTGCCGCGAGGTAAGCGGAAATCATGTAAACCTCGCCGTGGGCGAAGTTGATCATGCCGATGATGCCATAGACCATTGTGTAGCCGATGGCGATCAGACCATAGACAGACCCGAGGGTCAGTCCATTGATCAGTTGCTGCAGGAAAATACCATCCATAACGCAATCTCACGGACTTGAGAGACGGCACAGGGCGTCAGCGACGGGCAGGGATCACCGGCCCGCGCAACACGTCCGTTGTGCAGCTCTACGAGAAAAGGCAAGTACTGCACGAATACGAACCGGCACCAGGGGGTAGTACCGGTTCGCTCGGACTCAGGTCACTTCTGTTTTTCCAGCTGGTGGTACTTGCCGTCCTTGTCCCACTGATAGACCACGTAGTCGGAGATCTTCAGGTCGCCCTTGGCGTCCCAGGACTTCTCGCCCATCACGGTTTTCACCGGATTGGCCTTGAGCCATTTGGCGGCGTCTTCGCCCTTGTTGGATTTGGCGCCGTTGAAGCCGGCGGCCAGTGCCTGGACCGAGGCATAGGCGTACAGGGTGTAGCCTTCAGGCTCGGTGCCGGCCTTGCGGAAAGCATCCACCACCGCCTTGCTGTCCGGCAGCAGGCGTGGGTCGGCGCCGAAGGTCATGTACACGCCGTCAACGTATTGCGGGCCACCGGCGGTGGTCACCAGCTCGTCGGTCACGATGCCGTCGTCGGACATGAACTTGACGTCCTTCAGGCCCTGCTCGCGCAGCTGGCGGACCAGCGGACCGGCTTCCGGGTGCAGGCCGCCGAAGTACACCACGTCGGCGCCAGCAGCGCGGATCTTGGTCACCACGGCGCTGAAGTCCTTCTCGCCACGGGTCAGGCCCTCGTACAGCACCGGGGTCACGCCGCGCTTGGTCAGCTGCGCCTTGGTGGCATCCGCCAGGCCCTGGCCGTAGGTGTCCTTGTCGTGCAGCACCACGACTTTCTTGCCCTTGAGCACGTCGACGATGTAATCGCCGGCGACAATGCCCTGCTGGTCGTCACGCCCGCACATGCGGAACATCGCGGACAGGCCGCGCTCGGTGACCTGGGGGTTGGTGGAGCCCGGGGTGATGGCAATCACGCCCGCGTCGCTGTACACCTCGGAAGCCGGAATGGTCGACGAAGAGCAGAAGTGCCCGACCACGCCCGCCACCTTGTCCTGGTCCACCAGACGGTTGGCCACCGCCACGGCCTGCTTCGGTTCGCAGGCATCGTCGCCCTTGACCAGGACGATCTTCTCGCCGTTGACCCCGCCCTTGGCGTTGATCTCGTCAGCCGCTGCCTGTGCACCCTTCATGTACTGCTCGCCAAATGCCGCATTGGCGCCTGTCATGGGACCCGCTACGCCGATCTTCAGGTCGGCTTGAGCAAACGCAGAAACACCCAGCGCAGTTGCCACTGCGAGGGCCAGAAAGCCTTTCTTGTAAAACGTCTGGGACATGAGGTGGTGCTCCAAGGTTTTTTTAGTTGGCACTGCGACTTCACTAGGATTGCTCAGAGCAAGCGCCGTGCCAGTGGTTTTTTATTCTGAAAAAAGTCGCTGTCTTATTGTTATTTCGACTGTTTCGAGCCCTTTTTTATTGGGCGTGCAACCGTCTAAACCGCGGAAGGTGAAACCCTGCTTTTTAATGGGCGCAACCCATGCGTGCCATCATTGCAACCGCGACACAATTCAACGTGCAACCTTGCTGTAACAGCCCGCGTCACCGAACTGCACACTGCTGGTGCGGGACTGCTACGAGCCGCACCATTACAGGCTAGTCGTTGCATCGAAAAGCGTCGTCTCCGGCCGTTTAATTCCTTGTTCAGATCACGATCCGCAGGCACTGGCCCGCGTGATAGAGAGAAAATCCCGCCTCGTACAGGCAACTGCGCAACCCCACGCCGGCCAGGGGCTGCATGGGCGCGAAGGGAATCGGCAATGCCTGGGGATCGCCGTGACACAGGTAGTCGGCGAAGGCCTTGCCAACCACGGTTCCGGTGGTCACCCCACGGCCGTTGTAACCGGTGACGGCCACCAGGCCGGGGGCCGGTTCGAACAGGCGCATCAGGTGATCGGGGGTGAAGGCGATGCAGCCGGTCCAGGTGCATTCCCACTGCACCGGTTTGAGGTAGGGGAAGTAGTGCTGCTGCACCCGATCGGCCCAGGCCTTGAGGAACCACAGCGGTTTCTGGTTGCCGTTGCCCAGACTGCCGAGCAACAGGCGCCCGTCGGCATCGCGCCGGATACTGCTCAGCACCTGCCGGGTATCCCAGGAACCCTGGCCACCGGGCAGGATCTGCCGCGCCGCCTCTTCGGTAAGCGGCGCGGAAGCCACCTGGTAGTAGTAGCCAGGGAAGAAGTTGCGCCGCAGCTCGGTCCAGTCGCCTTCGGTGTAGGCGTTGGAGGCAATCACCACCTGTTCGGCCAGCACCGAACCCTGCGCGGTCTGCACCGACCAGCGCTGGCCCTGGCGTTCCAGGCGGGTGACCGGGGAATGGTCGAACAGCTGGCCGCCGAGCTTGATCGCGGCCTTGGCCAGCCCGGTGGTGTAGGCCATCGGGTTGAGGGTGCCGGCACGCCGGTCGAGCAGCGCGGCAGCGATCTTGCGGGTGCCGGTGGCCTGTTCGCAGGCGGCGCCGGTCAACAGTTCCACCGGTGCACCACGGCGCTTCCATTGCTCCTCGCGACTGCGCAGGTCAGCCTCGCCCCGAGCGTTGTGGGCCATGTGCAAGGTGCCTTCGCGACGCAGCTGGCAATCGATCTGGTACTTGTCCACCAGACTGAACACCAGGGACGGCGCGGCGCCGAGCATGCGGTTGAGCTGGCTGCCCACCTGCTCGCCGAAACCGGCCTCGATCTCGTCCGGGGGAATCCACAGGCCGGCGTTGACCAGCCCGACGTTGCGCCCCGAACCGCCCTGCCCCGCGCGATGGGCCTCGACCACACAGACCCGCTTGCCCTGCTCCAGCAGATGCACCGCCGCCGACAGGCCGGTGAAACCGGCGCCGATGACGCACACATCCGCCGTCAGCTCGCCCTTGAGCGGGGCGTTGTCAGGCCGCTGCGGGGTCAGTTTTTCCCATAGACATTGTTCTTGTAGCGCCATTGCCAGACTCCGAAATCAACGAACCACAGACGCTGAAACGCATTGACCGCTGTTCGCCAGCAAGCTGGCTCCTACAACCCTCCCCGTAGGAGCGAGCTTGCTCGCGAAAAGACTCAATCGAAGGTAATGCCCTGGGCCAGCGGCAGTTCCCGGGAGTAGTTGACGGTGTTGGTCTGGCGCCGCATGTAGCCACGCCAGGCGTCGGAGCCGGATTCGCGACCGCCGCCGGTTTCCTTCTCGCCACCAAAGGCTCCACCGATTTCCGCGCCACTGGGGCCGATGTTGACGTTGGCGATGCCGCAATCGCTGCCCACCGCCGACATGAACTGCTCGGCCTCACGCACGTCGGTGGTGAAGATGCAGGACGACAGGCCCTGGGGCACGGCGTTGTTCAGGCGCAGGGCTTCCTCGAAGTCGTTGTAGCCGATCACATACAGGATCGGGGCGAAGGTTTCGCTGCACACCACGTCGCTCTGCTCGGGCATTTCGACGATGGCCGGCGACACGTAGTAGGCGTTGGGGAAGGTGTCCTGCAACTGGCGCTGACCACCGAAAACCCGGCCGCCTTCGCTCAGGGCCTGCTCCAGCGCGTCCTGCATGGCATCGAAGCTGTGCTTGTCGATCAGCGGGCCGATCAGGTTGCCTTGCAGCGGGTGGCCGATGCGCACCTTGGAATAGGCGGTCTTGAGGCGGCTGACGATTTCTTCCTTCACCGACTCATGGGCGATCAGTCGGCGCAAGGTGGTGCAGCGCTGGCCGGCGGTGCCGACGGCGCTGAACAGGATGGCGCGCACCGCCATGTCCAGGTCGGCGCTCGGGCCCAGGATCATGGCGTTGTTGCCACCCAGTTCGAGAATGCTGCGGGCAAAGCGCGCGGCGACCTTGGGCGCCACTTCGCGGCCCATGCGGGTGCTGCCGGTGGCGCTGATCAGGGCCACGCGCGGATCGTCCACCAGGGCGGCGCCGGCGTCACGACCGCCGATGATCACCTGGCTCAGGTAGTCGGGGGCGTCCTGGAAATTCTTCAGCACGCGCTCCAGCAGGGCCTGGCACGCCAGGGCGGTCAGCGGGGTCTTCTCCGACGGCTTCCAGATCACCGAGTTGCCACAGACCAGCGCCAGGGCGGTGTTCCAGGCCCAGACCGCCACCGGGAAGTTGAAGGCGCTGATCACCCCCACCACGCCCAGCGGATGCCAGGTTTCACGCATGTGGTGGCCCGGACGCTCGGACGCGATGGTCAGGCCGTAGAGCTGGCGCGACAGACCAACGGCGAAGTCACAGATATCGATCATCTCCTGCACTTCCCCCAGGCCTTCCTGGGTGATCTTGCCGGCTTCCCAGGACACCAGCTCCCCCAGGTCGGCCTTGTGCTCACGCAGCACTTCGCCAAATTGCCGTACCAGTTCGCCGCGACGGGGTGCCGGCACTTTGCGCCACAGAGCGAAAGCATGCTCTGCACGACTGACCTGCTGCTCCACTTCCGCGGCGCCCTGCCAGTTCACCGCGGCGATCCGGCTGCCGTCGATGGGCGAATGCACAGGCTGGGAGCCCGACTGGTACAGGGCCGGGTTCACACCCAGACGATCAAGCAATGCGGCAACCATGGGGTCACTCCTTACAGGTGAAAAGCGAAAAATCCCGACCGCTGCGACGGCCATCAAGGCCTGTAGTTGTAGCTGGCCCGAGACTTGCCAACAAACGACCTTTAAGCGAGATATCATTCCGTTTATTCATGCTGAGCCGGTATCCAGCACCGATAAGAACAAGGACCACCCATGCTGAACAAACGCTACCTGCCGTCGATCACCGCCCTGCAGTGTTTCGAGGCCGTGACCCGGCACCTGAGCTTCACCCGCGCCGCCGAGGAACTCAATCTGACCCAGAGCGCGGTGAGCAAGCAGGTGGCGCAACTCGAAGAGCTGCTGCAGCACCTGCTGTTCCGCCGGGTGCGGCGCCGCCTGCAGCTGACCCCGGCCGGCGACCTGTACCTGGTGGAGGTCCGCAAGATCCTCACCCAGGTGGAGATGTCCACCCATTACCTGCGCTCCTACGGCGGCGAGACCGAAGTGCTGCGGGTGTCCACGCCCTACACCTTCGGCGCCCGCTGGCTGGTGCCGCGCCTCAAGGGCTGGCGCCTGCGCCACCCGCATATCCACCTGGACCTGTGCAACGAGCAGGAGCCCGACGAACTGCTCCAGGGCCACGCCGACCTGGCGTTCTACTTCGGCCAGGGCGCGCGCCCCGGCACCGAAAGCCTGAAGCTGTTCAGCGAGGAACTGGTGGCGGTCTGCGCCCCGGACAGCCTGCCCGCCGAACCCTTGAGCGACCCTCGGCAACTGACCGAGCTGGTACTGCTGCAGAACGCCTCGCGCCCCCAGGGCTGGCACGAATGGTTCGAACAGCAGGGCTACCAGACCGAACACAGCTATCACGGCCCACGTTTCGAAACCTTCTATATGTGCATCCGCGCCGCCCAGGTCGGTTGCGGTGTGGCCCTGCTGCCGCGCTTCCTGGTGGAAGAGGAGCTGGCCGAGGGCAAACTGGTGATCGCCTGGAAATACGCCATGCCCAGCCAGGACGCCTACTACCTGGCCTACCCCGAACACTCGGCGGAAGTGCCCAAGGTCCGCGACTTCGTGCGCTGGATGCTCGAACACAACGACGCCCCCCTCCCGTAGGAGCCGGCTTGCCGGCGATGGGGCCCTTGAGCCCGGCACAAGGCTGAAGATCCGTTCGCTGGCAAGCCAGCTCCTACGGCAGGAGAATGGCCCGCCGCAAAAATCGCTGGTCAAGCGCAGGACGTCTATGCGCCACTAGCGCCTTCATTGAAAGAGCTGAAGCCGCCGCTGTCCGTCGCGGCCAGCATGGAGATTCCCGTTATGAGCGAGAGTGTGTTTGCCGATCGCATCGTGCAGAACCTGCTCGACACCGACTTCTACAAACTGACCATGATGCAGGCGGTGCTGCACAACTACCCCAACGTGGAAGTGGAATGGGAGTTTCGTTGCCGTAACAGCGAGGACCTGCGGCCGTACCTGGCAGAGATCCGCTACCAGTTCGAGCGCCTGGCGGAACTGAGCCTGAGCGCCGACCAGCTGGGTTTTCTCGAACGCATCAGCTTTCTCAAGCCGGACTTTTTGCGCTTTCTCGGGCTGTTTCGCTTCAACCTGCGCTACGTGCACACCGGCATCGAGAACGGCGAGCTGTTCATCCGCCTGCGCGGTCCCTGGCTGCACGTGATCCTGTTCGAAGTGCCGATGCTGGCCATCATCAGCGAAGTGCGCAACCGCTACCGTTACCGCGAGATCCAGTTGGTCCAGGCCCGGGAGCAGCTGTACCGCAAGTTCGATTGGCTGACCGCCAACGCCAGCAGCGAGGAACTGTCCGAGCTGCAAATGGCGGATTTCGGCACTCGCCGGCGCTTTTCCTATCGGGTCCAGGAAGAAGTGGTGAACGTGCTCAAGCACGATTTCCCCGGGCGTTTTGTCGGCACCAGCAACGTGCACCTGTCCCGCGAACTGAACATGAAGCCCCTGGGCACCATGGCCCACGAATGGATCATGGCCCACCAGCAACTGGGGCCCCGGCTGATCGACAGCCAGATCGCCGCCCTCGACTGCTGGGTCCGGGAATACCGCGGCCTGCTGGGCATCGCCCTGACCGACTGCATTACCACCGATGCCTTCCTGGGGGATTTCGACCTGTTCTTCGCCAAGCTGTTCGACGGCCTGCGCCACGATTCCGGGGACCCGATCCTCTGGGCGGAAAAAGCCATCGCCCACTACCACAAGCTGGGCATCGAGCCGATGAGCAAGACCCTGGTGTTCTCCGACAGCCTGACCCTGCCCCGGGCCCTGGAAATATTCCGCGCGCTGCGGGGACGGATCAACGTCAGCTTTGGCATCGGCACCAACCTGACCTGCGATATTCCCGGTGTCGAGCCGATGAGCATCGTGCTTAAAATGGCCGCCTGCAATGGCCAGCCCGTCGCCAAGATCTCCGATGAAGCGGGCAAGACCCATTGCAAGGATCCCAACTTCGTCGCTTACTTGCGCCACGTTTTCCAAGTACCTGCCCAACCTGGCAAGGAGTAAATCATGCAAGCCGTACAGCGTGAGATTGCGCAGCAGCTCAAGGTCCAAGCCCCTTTTTCCGACCACGCCGCCCTGGAGGCGGAAGTCGCCCGACGCATCGGTTTTATCCAGGATTGCCTGGTCAATTCCGGGCTCAAGACCCTGGTGCTGGGCATCAGCGGCGGCGTCGACTCGCTGACCGCAGGCCTGCTGGCCCAACGGGCGATGCGCGAACTGCGCGAGCGCAGCGGTGACGACAGCTACCGCTTCATCGCGGTGCGCCTGCCCTATGAAACCCAGTTCGACGAACACGACGCCCAGGCCTCGGTGGACTTCATCAACCCCGACGAACGCCACACGGTGAACATCGGCCCGGCGGTCAAGGCCCTGGCCAGCGAAGTGGCGGCCTTCGAAGGGCAGCACGCGGTGTCCCGGGACTTCGTCCTCGGCAACACCAAGGCGCGGATGCGCATGGTCGCCCAGTACACCATCGCCGGCGCCGCCCATGGCCTGGTGATCGGCACCGACCACGCCGCCGAAGCGGTAATGGGCTTCTTCACCAAGTTCGGTGACGGCGCCTGCGACCTCGCGCCCCTGAGCGGCCTGGTGAAGAACCAGGTGCGCTCCATTGCCCGCTATTTCGGCGCGCCGGAGTCCCTGGTGGAAAAAGTCCCGACCGCCGACCTTGAAGACCTGTCGCCGGGCAAGCCGGATGAAGCGTCCCACGGCGTCACCTACGCCGAGATCGACGCCTTCCTGCACGGCCAGCCGGTGCGCGAGGAAGCCTTCAAGATCATCTGCGACACCTACCGCAAGACCCACCACAAGCGCGTCATGCCGTTCGCCCCGTGAGCCACCATGTTCTGTAGGAGCCGGCTTGCCGGCGAAAGGGCCGCTTGATGCTGCACAAGGCTCAAGGGCCTGTTCGCGGGCAAGCCCGCTCCTACAGATGCACCCACAAAAAAAGCGCCCCTAGGGGCGCTTTCTTGTTGCAGCCGTGCCTGATGCTTACTTCAGGATCACAGCGCCTTTCATCATCGAGTTGTGGCCTGGGAACGAGCAGAAGAACTGGTAGCTTTCGCCCGCGGTCAGCTTCGACACGTCGAAGGTGACCGAGTCTTTCTCGCCGGCACCGATGATCTTGGTGTGGGCGATGACGCGAGTGTCGCCTTCCTTCAGATAGCTCTTGTCGATGCCAGCGGCCATGCCGTCGGTGGCGATGCCGGCCATGTCTGCGGTTTTGCTCAGGACCCAGTTATGGCCCATGACGTTCTTCGGCAGGCTGCCGGAGTGAGTCAGGTTCACGGTGAAGGTCTTGCAGCTCTTGTCGATGGTGATTTCCTTGGTGTTGAAGGACATCTGGTCGGTAGAGTCGACATCGACCTTGCATTCGGCAGCCATCAGTTGGCTGCTGGCCAGTGTCAACAGGGATACCGCAACGAGTTTGGCAAACATGGTGAATCTCCAAGGCAGGGTTAACAAAATCCATCTGAATCCATGGGAGCGAAGACTGCCTGAATTTCTCCCAAGTTCCTATGATGTGCATCAAAAAACTGTATACAACTCTCTGCTATCAGGCCGATCGAGACAATCAAACAGCCCGCTTCGCCTGGGCAGCCTAGACTTCGCCCACCTGCACTTTCCGGAGCCTTGGTCATGCCCTTCAACAGCCTGTTTCGCAGTTTGCTCGCCGCCTACGCCTGTGGCGCCAGCGGCACCCATGAAACCCCGCAACACGAGGTTTAATGCTTGGAGCCACGCCTGCCTGCCTTTACTCTGAGGCCCTCAATGACCTCGGAGTAAGGCATGTCGTTAACATCCGTCTGTGTATTCTGTGGCGCCAGCACCGGCACCAACCCTCTGTATCGTGAAGCCGCCCAGGCCCTGGGCCGCGCCCTGGCCGAGCGCAAGCTGACCCTGGTCTACGGCGGCGGCGCGGTGGGCCTGATGGGCATCGTCGCCGATGCGGCCCTGGCGGCCGGCGGCGAGGTCATCGGGATCATTCCGCAAAGCCTGAAAGACAAGGAAATCGGCCACAACGGCCTGACCCGCCTGGAAGTGGTGGACGGCATGCACGCGCGCAAGGCGCGCATGGCCGAACTCAGCGATGCCTTCATCGCCCTGCCCGGCGGCCTGGGCACCCTGGAAGAGTTGTTCGAAGTCTGGACCTGGGGCCAGCTCGGCTATCACCACAAGCCCCTGGGCCTGCTGGAAGTGAGCGGCTTCTACGAAAAACTCAGCGGATTTCTCGACCATATCGTCGGCGAAGGCTTCGTCCGCGCCCCGCACCGTGACATGCTGCAAATCAGCGACTCGCCCGCCAGCCTGCTGGATGCCCTGGACGCCTGGAAACCGTCGGTGGCGGACAAGTGGGCCGACAGCAAACCCAGTTAACGGTCAACGCCCGATTACAGGCAGAATACGCGCCGCTCAACCTCACCTTCGACCCCAGAGGATCGCCCATGGCCAAACCCAATTACTCCTTCGCCAAACGTCAACGTGACTTGGCCAAGGAACAGAAGAAAGAGGAAAAGCTGCAACGCAAGAAAGCCGCCGCCGAAGAAAGCAGCGCACCGGATGCGGATCCTGAAGTGAGCATCGACGACGCCGAACCCGAGGCCCCCCAGGCCTGACCTGCCCCGTAGGAGCTGGCGTGCCAGCGAAAGCGCTCTCCAGCCCTACGCAGTATCCGCTGGCTCCTTCGCCGGCAAGCCGGCTTCTACAAGGTCGGAATCAGCCGTGTCATGCCAGAGGCATGACGGTGACCCGGACATCAGGGTCATGGCTGCCCCCTCCCAGAATCACCCCACGCAACGGCGACACATCGGAAAAATCCCGGCCCCAGGCCAGGGTGATGTGTTCCAACGCCGGCTGCACATTGTTGGTCGGGTCGAAATCCACCCAGCCCAGCACCGGGCAAAACACTGAAACCCACGCGTGGGAAGCATCGGCGCCTATCAGCCGCGGCTGCCCCGGCGGTGGCTGGGTCAGCAGGTAGCCGCTGATGTAGCGCGCCGCCAGCCCCCGCGAACGCAGGCAGGCGAGCATCAGGTGCGCGAAGTCCTGGCACACCCCACGGCGGCGCTCCAGCACCTCCACCAGGGGCGTTGCCACCTGGGTCGCCTCGGCATCGAAGGTGAACTCGCTGAAGATCTTCTCCATCAACGCCTGGACGCCCAGCAGCAAGGGCCGGCCGGGAGGGAAACAGCTGGCGGAAAACTCGACGAAGCTTTGCTTGAGGTGCACATAAGGCGACTCGAAGCGATAACGGCAGGCATCCAGCAGCTGGGGCGCCAGGGGCCTGCCGCTGTAGCTCAGGCTGCTGCGGGCAGCGTCCCAGGCCTCGGAGAGCGCGAAGTCCAGCGGCGGCCGGTCCAGCACCTCGACGCTGAGCTGGGCGTTGACCTGCAATTCATCATGGGGCCGCTCAAAAGCCAGCCGGGTCAGAGGATTGCCGAACACATCCTGTTCGTCGCGGCGGCTGGTGGGCTCGGGACTGATCAGCAACTGCCGCTCGCTGCACCGTTGCCAGGCACAGGCCCGGGGCCACAGGTGCGCCAGTTGCTGGGCCAGGGACACCGGGCTGTCATAGCGATAATGGGTGTCGTGGAATATCTGGTAACGAGCGCTCATCAGACCGACACCGTTTGCTGGCTGACATCATCCACATGGGCGAAATGCCGCAGGGCCAGGCGATCGGAAACCTGGCCGCTGACCTCGGCGATCTCCTGCAAAAGGTCCGCCAGCCCTTCCACCGCCGCCCGGACACTGGCCTGGCCGAACAGCGAGTTCTCCAGGCAACCCAGGTCGAAACGCGCCAGGCGCTCCACCAGCTTGGGCAGCGCCAGATCGCGGGGCACGGCGAAGTCGTCGTTCAGACGCTTGAGGGTGCGGGTCACCAGCTTGAGCTGGAACAGCACCGCATGGGGGTTCTGCTCGTCGAGCAGCAACAGGTCGAGCACCGGGATCAACTGCGCCACCGCCAGGTAACGCGAGCGATAGGTGATGCTGCTGTTGCCCAACTCCAGCAGCCACTCCAGGCCCGCCTGATCGAAGGCCGCGGTGCCCCGCAGGAAGGCCGCCAGGCTGCTGCTGAGAAACTGCAGGCGCTCGATACGGCGGCCGATCATCAGGAAACGCCAGCCTTCATCCCGGGTCATGTCGTCCAGGGCAAAGCCCGAGAGTGCCGCCAGGGACATCACCAGCCGATTGAGAAAGTCCAGCAGCTCCCCGAAATCCGGCTCCTGGGTGTCCAGCTCCTGGGCCTCGCGCTGCAACTCCACCAGGGCCTGCCAGTTTTCCCGGGACAGCTTGCCGCGTACCTGGGACGCCGCCCACTGCAGGCGCTGCAGGTTGGAACGCAGGCTGAACGACCAGTCCTCGCCCAGCAGGGCCGCCAGCAAGCGCTCGGGCAATTCGCCCTCCTCCGGCAGCAGCATCAGGCTTTCCCCCAGGTCCACCGCGGCCCGCAAGGCTTGCGGGTCATCGCCATCGACGTAGCGCGCCAGCATGATCCGCAACAACCGCGCACTGTCGTCGCAGCGCTCGCAGTAACGACCGAACCAGTACAGGTTCTCCACCACCCGCGATGGCAGGTAGGGGTCGCGACGCACCAGATCGTAGACGCCAATGGTGCGCTGGGCCTTCCACTGCTCGCCGCTGGGGGCTCGCTCCCCCAGCACCCAGGTGTCCTTGCTGGCGCCGCCGCGTTGCATCGACACCGCGTCGGCGTCAGCGTCGGCGGCGACCCGGGTCAGGCCGCCGGGCAAGACCCGGTAACCCTCATCACTGGCCACCGCGTAGACCCGCATGCCGATCGCCCGGGATTGCAGCCGGCCGTCCTCGGCCTGCCAGACCGGCGCCTGGGACAGTTGCGGCAACTCCTGGGCGACATAGGCATAAGGCCGCGCGCGCATGCGCTCGGCAAGGCGCTGGCGCTGCTCGGGACTCAGGTCGCGGCCCAGCACCGGGGTAAAGCTCTGGGACGGAAAAGCCGGCTTGATCAACAGTTCCGGGAGTTTTTCCAGGGCCTGTTGCAGCACAGGAGCCTCACCGCACCACCAGGTGGCGATGGACGGCAGGAGCAAGTCCTCGCCCAGCAGGAACTGACTGATCTTCGGCAGGAAGCCCAGCAGCCCGGGAGACTCCAGAACCCCGCTGCCCAGGGCATTGGCCACCAGCACCCGGCCCTGGCGCACCGCGTCGAGCAGGCCGGGCACCCCCAGGGCCGAATCGGTACGCAGCTCCAGGGGATCGCAAAAGTCATCGTCCAGGCGCCGCATGATGGCGTGCACCCGACGCAGGCCACTGAGGGTCTTGAGGTAGACCGTGGCGTCGCGCACCGTCAGATCGCCGCCTTCCACCAGCGGGTAGCCCAGCTGGCGCGCCAGGTACAGGTGCTCGAAGTAACTCTCGTTGAAACGCCCCGGAGTCAGCAGCACGATCAGCGGCGCCTCGGCATCCCGTGGGGCCTGGCGGGCCAGGGTTTCCTGCAGGGTCCGGAAGAACCCGGCCAGATGCTGGACCTGCAAGTCGCGGTACAGATCGGGAAAGGCCCGGGACACGATCATGCGGTTTTCCAGGGCATAACCGGCCCCCGACGGCGCCTGGGTGCGATCGGCAGTGACCCACCAGCGACCATCGGGGGTGCGCGCCAGATCCACCGCGTACAGGTGCAGGAACGTCGCCTCGGGCGGCTGGATGCCCTGGCACGGCCAGAGGAAATTGTTGTGCCCGAACACCAGCTCGGCGGGCAACAGCCCTTCACTGATCAGGCGTTGCGGGCCGTACAGATCCGCCAGCACGGCATTGAGCAGCCGCGCCCGCTGGGCAATCCCGGCCGACAACTGCTGCCACTCCGCCGCGGGGATCACATGGGGCAACAGGTCCAGCTCCCAGGGGCGGTCGGCGCCCTTGGGGTCGGCATAGACGTTGTAGGTGACACCGTTCTCGTGGATCTGCCGGGTCAGCAGCGCCTGGCGCTGAGCCAGCTGCGCGGGGCTGCTGCGCTGCAGCTGTTCGAGCAGGCGCCGCCAGTGCGCCCGCACCGCACCCTGGTCATCCAGCAGCTCGTGGTAGGTACCCGCGGTCAGCGGGTAGCGGTCTAGCAAGTCAGGCATGGAACACTCGGCAGACGGCAGGGAAAGGCAGATTAACCCACAGCCATGACGCCCGGATATGGCTATATCGCGGGCGTCGCAGCGGGACTAAAAGCGTCGTAAATCCAGGGTCATGGGCATTTCCTGGTTGCTGCTCGGCGGCGCAACCGGGAGGCTGCCGGGGCTGTGGCCGTGGCGGAAAAAGCGCGCCATGCGCCGGCTTTCCGCCTCATTGGCATTGACCGGCAGGCTGTCGTAGTTGCGTCCTCCGGGGTGGGCCACATGGTATTGGCAACCACCCAGCGAGCGCTGCATCCAGGTATCCAGCAGGTCGAACACCAGTGGCGCATGTACCGGAATCATCGGCTGCAGGCAGTTGGCCGGCTGCCAGGCGCGAAAACGCACCCCGGCGACGAACTCGCCCACCCGCCCGGTGGGCTGCAATGGCACCGGCACGCCGTTGCAGGTCAGCACATGGCGCTCGGGCGTCAGCCCGCTGACCTTGACCTGCAAGCGCTCCAGCGAGGAGTCGACGTAACGCACCGTGCCCCCGGCCGCGCCCTCTTCTCCCAGCACATGCCAGGGCTCCAGGGCCTGGCGCAACTCCAGTTCGATACCGCCGACGGCATAGTCGCCCACCTTGGGAAAGCGAAACTCCCGGTGCGCGGCAAACCACTCGGCCTGCAACGGATAGCCCGCGGCATTGAGCTCCAGCAGCACATCGGCGAAATCCTGCTCGATGAAATGCGGCAGCAGAAAGCGATCGTGCAGCTCCGTGCCCCAGCGCGCCAGCCTGGCCGGAGCGTAGGGCTCGCGCCAGAACCGCGCCACCAGCGCCCGCAACAGCAACTGCTGGACCAGGCTCATGCGCGCATGGGGCGGCATCTCGAACGCGCGCAACTCCAGCAGCCCGAGACGCCCGGTGACGCCATCCGGCGAATACAGCTTGTCGATGCAGAACTCGGCGCGGTGGGTGTTGCCGGTGACATCGATCAGCAGGTTGCGCAACAGGCGGTCCACCTGCCAGGGCGCGCACTCCTCGCCCGGCGCGGGCATCTGCGCGAAGGCAATTTCCAGTTCGTAGAGTGCATCGTTACGGGCTTCGTCGACCCTGGGCGCCTGGGACGTGGGGCCGATGAACAAACCGGAAAACAGGTAGGACAGCGACGGGTGGTTGTGCCAGTAGCTGATCAGGCTGCGCAGCAGATCGGGGCGGCGCAGAAACGGCGAGTCTCCCGGGGTGGCGCCGCCAAGGACGAAATGGTTGCCGCCGCCGGTGCCGGTATGGCGCCCGTCGATCATGAACTTCTCGCTGGTCAGGCGCGTCTGCCGCGCCTGCTCGTAGAGGAACTCGGTGCGCTCCACCAGTTCGTCCCAACTCACCGAAGGCTGCACGTTGACCTCGATCACTCCCGGGTCCGGGGTCACCCGCAAATTGCACAGGCGCGGGTCCGCCGGTGGCTCGTAGCCCTCCAGCAGCACCGGACACTGCAACTCGGCGGCGGTGGCCTCGATCACGCTGACCAGTTGCAGGTAATCCTCCAGTCGCTCCAGCGGCGGCATGAACAGGTACAGGCGTCCTTCCCGCGCCTCGGCGCACAACGCGGTGCGGGTCAGCCAGTCGGCGGACTGATCGATCGCGGGCACGCGCTCCTGGGCGGCCGCCGCCTCGGCGACATCCGCCAGCTGCGACGGATCCGGCAGGTCCGGGAAGTCCTGGTTCGGATCCTGGGGGTGAATGAAGGGGTACTCCGCCGCCGTCACCCAGGGCTGGGACGCCAGGGGCAGGCGGTAGCCCAGGGGCGAATCCCCGGGCACCAGGCGGCAGTGACTGTCGCGCAGGTACCAGCGCCCGCTCTGCCACTGGTCACCCTTGGCCGTGCGCGCCAGGGGCAGCACCTGGCCAATGACCTTGTCCAGGCCCTGGCTGAACACCTTGCGCAGCCGCTGACGCTCCAGGGCGTCCTCCAACCGCGAGTCTTCGGCGCTGACATTCAGCGGCAGGCGGCCTTCGCGCCACAGGTAGTAGAAATTGTCCTCGTAGGCGGGGAACACGAAGCGTGCCGGCAGTTTCAGGCGCTCGGCGACAGAGGCCAGGAAGCGCCCGGCCAGTTGCGCGTCGGCGGCGTAATCCTGGTGCTCGTCGGCAATCAGGGCATGGTCGTGCCAGATCGGCACGCCGTCGCGCCGCCAGTAGCCGTTCAGCGACCAGCGCGGCAATTGCTCCCCCGGGTACCACTTGCCCTGACCGAAGTGCACCAGCCCCTGGGGGGCGTAGCGCTGGCGCAGGCGTTGGAACAGCTCGCCGGCCAGGCGGCGCTTGTTCGGCCCCAGGGCCGCGGTGTTCCATTCGGCGCCGTCGGGATCGTCGATGGCCACGAAGGTCGGTTCACCGCCCATGGTCAGGCGCACATCGCCTTCCAGCAGCTCATGGTCGATCTGCCGCCCCAGGGCCTGGATCGCCTCCCACTGTCCATCGGTGTAGGGCTTGGTCACCCGGGGCGCTTCCCAGATCCGCTCGACACTCATGGCATGACTGAACTGGCACTCGCAGGGCTCCACCAGGCCGCTGATGGGCGCCGCTGAAGAAGGATCGGGGCTGCAGGCCAGGGGAATATGCCCTTCCCCGGCGAACAGCCCGGAGGTGGCGTCCAGGCCGATCCAGCCGGCGCCGGGCAGGTAGACCTCGCACCAGGCATGCAGGTCGGTGAAATCCACTTCGGTGCCCGAAGGGCCGTCCAGGGCCTTGACGTCCGCGGTCAGCTGGATGAGGTAGCCGGAGACGAACCGCGCCGCCAGCCCCAGGTGGCGCAACAGCTGCACCAGCAGCCAGGCCGAGTCGCGACAGGAGCCCGACGCGTTGACCAGGGTCTGCTCCGGGGTCTGCACCCCGGGCTCCATGCGGATCAGATAGGCAATGTCGTCGCTGAGCCGCTGATTCAGGTCCACCAGAAAATCCACGGTCGGCAGCGGCGTGCGGGGGATGGCGTCCAGGTAGGCCTGGAATGTCGGGGTCAGGGGCAGGGTTTCCAGGTAGGGCGCCAACTCCCGCCGCTCATCGGCGGCGTAGCTGAACGGGATCTGCTGCGCGTAAGGCTCGAGGAAAAAGTCGAAGGGATTGAACACCGCCATTTCCGCCAGCAGATCCACTTCGATGCGCAGCTCGGTGGTTTTCTCCGGGAACACCAGGCGCGCCAGGTAATTGCCCTGGGGGTCCTGTTGCCAGTTGATGAAATGCTGCTCGGGCTCGACCTTCAAGGCATAGGCAAGAATTCGCGTGCGGCTGTGGGGCGCCGGACGCAAGCGGACGATCTGCGGGCCAAGTTCGACGGCGCGGTCGTAGCGATAGTGCGTGACATGGTGCAATGCGACATGGATCGACACGGCGTGCCTCCTGCGAGCCTGAGCGGTGGATGGACCCGCGCAAGACTTATGCCAGCGCACAGATTCCGGGGTTTGCTCAACGACTCGGGGCAGTACAGCACCAAAATCGCGCAACCGGTGCATCCCTGTGCAACGGATTGCACGAAAATGCACCGGCCGGCCGGGCCAACGTCAATGGCGCTTGCGCGATTGCTTGGCGGCAGCCAGCAGGCGCCGACGCTGGTGACGGATCTCCAGCAGGCGCTCACGCATCTCCCGGTACCGTCGGCTGTTGAGCAACAGCAGGCCGAGCAGCGGCACGAGCATGGCGAACAGGTACACGCCCTGGTGCGGGCGGTACTGGATCATCGGCACCACCAGCAGCAGGCAGGCCAGAAAGTAACCGGCCAGCAGCCACACCGCCCAGGCCACTCCGCGCACGATCAGCAGGTTGCTCAGCACCAGCAGCGGAATCAGCAGCAACAGGCCCAGCAGCAGGTAGTCGTCGCGCTGCGCCGGCGCCATGCCACGCCAATAGGTGGTTCCGCACAGGGACAGCAGCAGCGAAGCGCTGAAGCAGCCGAGCAGGACCGTGAGCATGAAAATCGGAAAATAACGCGCAAGGAACTCGCCCATCCGGCCGCCCCCTATCACTGGTCGAACTCCTCGTAGAGGCCCACCGCCAGGGTCTTCACCGTGCCGAGGTTGCCGGAGCTGTAGCTGCCGGCGGTGCTCAGGGCGGCGCCCAGGGCATCCTTCATCTGAGTCAGGGTGGCGTGCTTGATCTGCGCCGACGAGTAGCGCTTGGGCAGCCCCCCTGCCCGTTGCTGCAACTTGAGCAGTTTGGGCGTCAGGCTGGGGTCGCGCAGGCTGAGCAACTCCTTGGTCAGTTTGGCCCGCTCCTGGCGATTGAGGCCCTTGAGCAACTGCACCCAGCTTTTGCCGGTGCCGGCGGCCTTGCTGGCCTTGAGCAGCTTGACCGTGGTCAGCGCCGAACCGCCGACCCCCACCAGCGAGATGCCGTCGAGGATCGGCGACACGGTGTTGTACCACTCGGCGTCGTCCATGCGGTCGTTGGCCGCCGGATCCTGGATCTCGTTGATCACCCGGGCGCCACCGATGGCGCACTGGGCGGTGCCCGCCGCGGCGACGGTGACTCCCAACCCGACCATCCAGGCGCTGGCGCCGGCGGTGAACGGCACGGCGATACTGCCACTGAACACCACCAGCCAGCCGATGACCGCGGCGGTGCAGGACAGCGTAGCGTTGAACGATTCCGTGGCCAGGCGGGATTCCCTTGGGTTGTTCTTCACTTGATCGACGAACTGCTGGGGCGCGATGTACTTCTTCGCCTCCCGCAGGATGATGCGCTTGGGCGTGATACTGCAGATCGGCTTGAATTCGCGCAGGGTCACCACGTTGAAGTCGGCATCGATGTACACCACCCCGGCGCCGACAATCGCTGGATCGGCGTCGATGGCGGCGAACAGGCGCGGCAGGTTGATCTGGCTTTCGATACGTTGGCGGGCAAGAAACTGCGAAGGGCTGGAGTCCATGCCAATGGCGGCTAACGAGCTGGTCACGGGATTCATCCTTGGTCTGGCGATTGGAAGCTGCATGATGGCCTAAAGCCATCCCGGCATTACGGCGATAAAAACCCGGCAACCTTAACAAAGCCCTGGCGATTTGTTGCGGACCCACGGGCAAAAAAACCATCGCCCTGAAAGCAAAACGCCAGCTCGGCGGCTGGCGTTTTGTCGGTTTAGCGCGGTACCACCGGCTTGCGGGTCGGCTTCTTGCCTTTGCCCTTGGCCGCATCGGCACGCTCCTTGGCGGCCTGCTTGTTGCGGGCGAACGCCGCGGCCTTGGCCTGCTCGCGCTTGTCCCAGGCATTGCCGCCGTCGCTGCCACGCGGTGGCAGGCCGGTGTGCTGGGTGAGGATCCTGGTTTCCTTGGCCACCTTGTGGCTGCCGGCAGGCGTCGAGTTCTTGCGGCGCGCGCTCTGGTAGCTGTCGGTGGCCGGCTGGTGAGCCGGAATCAGCTGGTGCTTGCCCGGGCCGATCAGGTCGCCACGGCCCATGCGCAGCAGGGCCTCGCGCAGCATCGGCCAGCCCTTGGGATCGTGGTAGCGCAGGAACGCCTTGTGCAGGCGGCGCTGCTCCTCGCTCTTGACGATGGTCACGCCGTCGCTCTTGTAGGTGACCTTGCGCAGCGGGTTCTTGCCCGAGTGGTACATGGCGGTGGCGGTGGCCATCGGCGACGGGTAGAACGCCTGCACCTGGTCGGCGCGGAAGCCGTTGCCCTTGAGCCACAGGGCCAGGTTCATCATGTCTTCATCGGTGGTGCCCGGGTGGGCGGCGATGAAGTACGGAATCAGGTACTGCTCCTTGCCCGCTTCCTTGGAGTACTTCTCGAACATGCGCTTGAAGCGGTCATAGGTGCCGATGCCCGGCTTCATCATCTGGTTGAGCGGACCTTCCTCGGTGTGTTCCGGGGCGATCTTCAGGTAGCCACCGACGTGGTGGGTCACCAGTTCCTTGACGTACTCCGGCGATTCCACCGCCAGGTCGTAACGCAGGCCGGAGGCGATGAGGATCTTCTTCACCCCGGGCAGGGCGCGGGCACTGCGGTACAGCTGGATCAGCGACGAGTGGTCGGTGTTCAGGTTCGGGCAGATGCCGGGGAACACGCAGGACGGCTTGCGGCACGCGGATTCGATCTCCGGGCTCTTGCAGGCGATGCGGTACATGTTCGCAGTCGGGCCGCCGAGGTCGGAGATCACCCCGGTAAAGCCGGGAACCTTGTCGCGAATTTCTTCGATCTCGCGAATGATCGACTCTTCGGAACGGTTCTGGATAATCCGCCCTTCGTGCTCGGTGATGGAGCAGAAGGTACAGCCGCCGAAGCAGCCACGCATGATGTTCACCGAGAAGCGGATCATCTCGTAGGCCGGGATCTTTTCCTTGCCATAGGCCGGGTGCGGAATGCGCTGATACGGCATGCCGAACACGTAGTCCATTTCCTCGGTGGTCATGGGAATGGGCGGCGGGTTGAACCACACGTCCACTTCGCCATGTTTCTGCACCAGGGCACGGGCGTTGCCCGGGTTGGTTTCCAGGTGCAGCACGCGGTTGGCGTGGGCGTACAGGACCGGGTCGTTGCGTACCTTCTCCATGGACGGCAGGCGGATCACGGTCTTGTCCCGGGTCATGCGCGGGCTGGCGAGGATCTGCACGACCTTGGCTTCGTTGGGGTCTTCGGCCGGGCCTTTTTCCTGCTCGATGGCGCAGGCGGCGGTGTCCTGGGTGTTGACGTAGGGGTTGATGATCTTGTCGATCTTGCCCGGACGGTCGATACGGGTGGAGTCCACTTCGTACCAGTCCTTGGGCGTGTCGCGGCGGATGAAAGCGGTGCCGCGCACGTCGGTGATGTCTTCGATCTTGTGGCCATAGGACAGGCGCTGGGCCACTTCGACGATGGCCCGCTCGGCGTTGCCGTACAGCAGGATGTCGGCGCTGGCGTCGATCAGGATCGAGTTGCGCACCCGGTCCTGCCAGTAGTCGTAGTGGGCGATGCGGCGCAGGGAGGCTTCGATGCCGCCGAGGACGATCGGCACGTGCTTGTAGGCTTCCTTGCAACGCTGGCTGTACACCAGGCTGGCGCGGTCCGGGCGCTTGCCCGCCAGGCCGCCGGGGGTATAGGCGTCGTCGGAGCGGACTTTCTTGTCGGCGGTGTAGCGGTTGATCATCGAGTCCATGTTGCCGGCGGCGACACCGAAGAACAGGTTCGGCTCGCCGAGCTTCATGAAGTCGTCTTTGGACTGCCAGTTGGGCTGGGCAATGATCCCCACGCGAAAGCCCTGGGACTCCAGCAGGCGGCCGATGATCGCCATGCCGAACGAAGGGTGATCGACGTAGGCATCACCGGTGACGATGATGATGTCGCAGGAATCCCAGCCGAGCTGATCCATCTCCTCCCTGCTCATGGGCAGGAATGGCGCTGGCCCGAAACATTCGGCCCAGTACTTGGGATAGTCAAATAACGGCTTGGCTGCTTGCATGTCGATGACCGGTGTTGGCTTGAATAGGGACGCGATGGCTATCAGGAAAATTCGCGGGCGCGGAATATAGCACAAAAAATAACCAATTCCGACCAAAAGGGTCGGAATTCATTTTCATGTCACGCAACCGGCTTGCTCCCGCTCGACTGCGCGGCAGGCGCAGAGTCGGTGCTGACAATTTATCTGAAGCTGGGTGACGACCGGACATGGGGCCGCTGCGCGACCCAGCGGGAGCAAGCTCCCTCGCCACAGACGGCCACCACCATGGCGTGCGCCGTTATTCGTCGTCGTCGAAGTTGTAACTGCCCGGCGCGAGGTTCTCGAAGCGGGTGTACTTGCCGATGAACGCCAGGCGGATAAAGCCGATCGGGCCGTTCCGCTGCTTGCCGATGATGATCTCGGCAATGCCCTTGTGCTCGGTCTCGGGGTGATACACCTCGTCCCGGTACACGAACATGATCACGTCGGCGTCCTGCTCGATCGCTCCGGATTCCCGCAAGTCGGAGTTCACCGGGCGCTTGTTGGGGCGTTGTTCCAGGGAGCGGTTGAGCTGGGACAGGGCCACCACCGGGCAGTTGAATTCCTTGGCCAGGGCCTTGAGGGACCGGGAGATCTCGGAAATCTCGTTGGTGCGGTTGTCACCGCTGGACCCCGGGATCTGCATCAGCTGCAGGTAGTCGATCATGATCAGGGCGATATCGCCGTGCTCGCGCACCAGGCGCCGGGTCCGCGCGCGCATTTCCGAGGGGCTGATGCCCGCGGTGTCGTCGATGAACAGCTTGCGGTCGTTGAGCAGGTTGACCGCCGAGGTCAGGCGAGGCCAGTCATCGTCTTCCAGCTGGCCGGAACGGACCTTGGTCTGGTCGATGCGACCCAGGGAGGACAGCATACGCATGATCAGCGATTCACCTGGCATCTCCAGGGAGTACACCAGCACCGCCTTGTCGCTGCGCAGTACCGCGTTTTCCACCAGGTTCATGGCGAAGGTGGTCTTACCCATGGACGGACGGCCGGCGACGATGATCAAGTCGGCCGGCTGCAGGCCGCTGGTCTTCTCGTCGAGGTCGGTGTAGCCGGTGGACAGGCCAGTGATGGCGTTGTCGGTGTTGAACAGGGTATCGATGCGATCGATGGCCTTGGTCAGCAGTTCGTTGACCCCCACCGGGCCGCCGGTCTTGGGCCGCGCTTCGGCGATCTGGAAGATCTGCCGCTCGGCCTCGTCGAGGATCTCCTCGGCGGTGCGGCCTTCGGGGTTGAAGGCGCTGTCGGCGATCTCGGTACTGATGCCGATCAGCTGGCGCAGGGTTGCCCGCTGGCGAACGATCTGCGCGTAGGCCTTGATGTTGGCCACCGACGGGGTGTTCTTCGCCAGCTCGCCCAGATAGCCCAGGCCGCCAACCTGCGACGTCTGGCCTTCCTTGTCCAACTGCTCGGACAGAGTGACCACGTCGATCGGCATGTTCTGGTCGGCCAGCTTGGCGATGGCGCGGAAGATCAAACGGTGGTCATGCCGGTAGAAATCGCCGTCGGACACTTGATCCAACACGCGTTCCCAGGCGTTGTTGTCCAGCATCAGACCACCGAGCACGGCCTGTTCGGCCTCGATGGAATGCGGCGGCACCTTCAGGGCGGCGGTTTGCAGATCGTATTGCTCGGGAGCAGAGATATCGTTCATGGCCACTTGGAATTCGGGGGTGAAAATCAGGATCAGCAGAAAGACAAAGGGCACGACCTGTAAACAGGATCGTGCCCGATGTTAACCGTCAGCCACACAAGGTGCCAGACGATTTGGTACTGCTTAAGCAGCCACCACGACAACGCGTACGGTTGCTTCAACTTCAGCGTGCAGGTGCACGGCTACGTCGAATTCACCTACGTTGCGGATGGTGCCGTTCGGCAGACGAACTTCGCTTTTTGCCACTTCAACGCCCGAGGCGGTCAGTGCATCAGCGATGTCGTGGGTGCCGATCGAACCGAACAGCTTGCCTTCGTCACCGGCGGTGGCAGTGATGGTCACTTCCAGCTCAGCCAGTTGCGCAGCGCGAGTTTCGGCAGAAGCCTTCTTCTCTGCAGCCAGTTTTTCCAGCTCGGCACGACGCGCTTCGAACGCAGCCAGGTTGGCAGCGGTAGCAGCGGTGGCTTTGCCGAAAGGCAGCAGGTAGTTACGGCCGTAACCAGCCTTAACGTTTACCTTATCGCCCAGGTTGCCCAGGTTGGCGATTTTTTCCAGCAGGATCAGTTCCATTTGGTAATAACCTCTTAACTTTTAACCTTCACCGTTCGCAGAGCCGTTATCAGCGTCTTTCGGCGCCAAACGACCGCGAAAATCAACCAGACTGTCGACAATGGCCACAACCACGAGCAACGGATAGATCAGTTGCATGAACGGCAACAGCGTGACGTACAACCCCACCAGCCAGAACCTGGCCAGCTGCCCTTGTGCCACCAGCCCGTGAATCAGGGCCAGCCCGGCAAAAACCAGCGGGATACTGCACATCGGCGTCAGCATGGCCAGTTGTGGTCCGAAATTCGGCCCTACCAGCATGCACGCCAGCAGCAACATCGCTGGCCCAAGAGGGATTCTGATGGCCCGAAACTCGCGCCCAAAACCGCCCGGGTTATACAACACAGCCTGCCAGTAACGCCCGAGAATCAGGCTCAGCACACTGACGGCTTGCAACAAGGCCGCTATCAGGCCGGTCAGGACCGGTGCAACCAGCGTGGCAAGACGAGCTTGGTCTTCCACCGGTAACTGCTGGTAGACCTCACCAAAGGCCATCGGCAGGACTTTTATCAATTCCTGCGCCAGCGCTTCGATCTGCGAGCGGTAAGCCGCCCCCAGGACTCCAGCAAACACCAACCCTATCGCTATGCTGACCAGCAGCACGCGGTTCCAGGACTCGCTTGCGCGCAAAACCAACGCAAGACTCGAAGACCCCAGCAGCACCAGAAGCGCCCGTGGATCATCGAACATCAGCCACCAGAACAAACCTGGCAGCACTCCCAGAGCAAGGACGCCAAGGGCATCCTTCAATCCGCGCCGCAGAAGCACTAGGCTCCCGGCGGCAGCACTCAACCAATACAACAACGGCAATGCCGAACAGCCAGCCACTACCAGAGTGGCCTGCACACGACCGCGCATGATGAACTCAGCTAAGGCGCGCATGCATTCAATCCCTTACTACTTGTCGACTGCCCGATCTCAGCGGCCGTGGCTGTCGGTGTAGGCCAGCAGGGCCAGGAAGCGGGCGCGCTTGATAGCGGTGGCCAGCTGACGCTGATAACGAGCTTTGGTACCGGTGATGCGGCTTGGAACGATTTTGCCGGTCTCGGATACGTAGGCTTTCAGAGTGTTGAGATCTTTGTAATCGATCTCTTTCACGTCTTCAGCGGTGAAGCGGCAGAATTTACGACGACGGAAGAAACGTGCCATGTAATTGGCTCCTCAAAAGGTCCGTGGATTACTCGTCAGCGTTATCGCTGGCGTCGCTGTTGTCGCTGTCATCGCCATCGGCGCTGTCAGCATGCTCAGGACGGTCACGACGCTCACGGCGCTCACTGCGGTTTTCTTCAGCCTTGAGCATCTCGGATTGGCCAGTGATGGCTTCTTCGCGACGGATGACCAGGTTACGGATCACAGCATCGTTGTAACGGAAGTTGTCTTCCAGCTCGGCCAGGGCTTTACCGGTGCACTCAACGTTCAGCATCACGTAGTGAGCCTTGTGAACATTGTTGATTGCGTAGGCCAGTTGACGACGGCCCCAGTCTTCCAGACGGTGGATTTTGCCGCCGTCTTCTTCGATCAGCTTGGTGTAACGCTCAACCATGCCGCCGACTTGCTCGCTTTGATCCGGGTGGACCAAAAAGATGATTTCGTAATGACGCATGAATGCTCCTTACGGGTTGTAGCCTGCCGCCTATAAGCGGTCAGACAAGGAGTGAATGACACTGGTGTGTCTTGCCACAGATAGGCACATATGCGCCTGCCGTCACGGCAAGGGGCGCAATTGTAGAGAAGGGGGAACAGCGGCGCAAGGCAATTGGTGATTATTTGAACAGCAGTTGCAAGCCACGAGCTTCAAGCGACAAGTCAAAGCGCTTGGCGCTGGTAACTTGCCGCTTGCAGCTTATTTGTTACTTACGCGAAGTCGAAGCCTTGACGCTACGTTGACGCATGGCTTCGAACAGGCAGACGCCCGTGGCCACGGAGACGTTGAGGCTGCTGACGCTGCCCGCCATTGGCAGGCGTACCAGGTAGTCACAGTGTTCGCGGGTCAGGCGCCGCATGCCTTTGCCTTCGGCGCCCATGATGATGATGGTGGGGCCGGTCAGGTCCTGATCGTACAGTTCCTGTTCGGCCTCGCCGGCGGTGCCGACGATCCACAGGCCGCGCTGCTGGAGCTTTTCCAGGGTCCGCGCCAGGTTGGTCACCGCCACCAGCGGAATCACTTCCGCAGCGCCGCACGCCACTTTGCGCACGGTTGGTGTCAGGGTCGCCGACTTGTCCTTGGGCACCAGCACCGCCAGGGCACCGGCCGCGTCGGCGGTGCGCAGGCAGGCGCCGAGGTTGTGCGGGTCGGTCACGCCATCGAGCACCAGCAACAGCGGCGCGCCCTCGGTACGGTCCAGCAGCTCGTCGAGCATGGCCTCGCCCCACACCTGGCTCGGGCTGACTTCCGCCACCACGCCTTGGTGCACGCCTTCAACCCAGGCATCCATTTCGCGACGCTCGGCCTGACCGACCGACACACGGTTCTGTGCCGCCAGATCCACCAGTACCTGAACCCGTGGGTCACTGCGCCCTTCAGCCAACCAGATCTGCTTGACCCGCTTGGGATGGTGACGCAGCAACGCTTCTACAGCATGTACGCCGTAGATCTTTTCCAACTGACTCATGACTTGGCCTTAGGTTTGCGCGCCCCGCCGCTTTTCGCGCCGGAAGCAGAGCCCGCCTTGGGCGGACCTTTACGATGTTTGCTCGGCTTGGCTGGACGGTCGCTGTCTCTGGCCGGAGCCGATTTGCCGGACTTTCCCCCAGACGCCGCTTTACCACCGCTTTTGGCTTCTGCCAGCAGCGCCCGTTTCATTTCGCGGCTCTTGCGTACTTCGGCGTTTTTCGCCGCCGCGTCGCTCGGACGATAAGCCTCGACCGCCTTCTCCTTGGTGGAGCTGCGACGCCCCGCCTTGGCCGGCGCCGGTTCTTCTACCGCCTTGCTTGAAGGCACGTCCACGACACCGCGCTTCTTGCGGCCGATCGGGGCATTGATGGTTTTTTCGGCCATCTCGAAGTCGATCTTGCGCTCATCCAGATCGACGCGCATGACCCGCACTTCCACGGTGTCGCCCAGGCGGAAACTGCGCCCGGTGCGCTCGCCCGCCAGGCGGTGATGCACAGGATCGAAATGGTAGTAGTCACCCGGCAAGGCGGTGACATGCACCAGGCCTTCGACGTAGATATCGGTGAGTTCGACGAACAGACCGAAACCGGTCACCGCAGTGATCACCCCCGGGAAGGACTCGCCGACGCGATCCTTCATGAACTCGCACTTGAGCCAGTTCACTACGTCGCGAGTGGCCTCGTCGGCACGGCGCTCGCTCATCGAGCACTGTTCGCCGAGCTGTTCCAGGGTGGCTTCGTCGTACGGGTAGATACGCGCCTTGGGAATGGTCATCGCTCCAGCTCGACGCACGTGCGGCGTGTCCTGCTTGGAGTGAATCACACTGCGGATGGCCCGATGGGTCAGCAGGTCCGGGTAGCGACGGATCGGCGAGGTGAAGTGGGTGTAGGCTTCGTAATTCAGGCCGAAGTGGCCCTGGTTATCGGCGCTGTACACCGCCTGGCTCAGGGAACGCAGCATCACGGTCTGGATCAGGTGGTAATCCGGACGATCCTTGATGGTTTCCAGCAGTGCCTGGTAGTCCTTCGGCGTCGGGCCGTCCTTGCCTTTATGCAGGGACAGGCCCAGCTCGCCAAGGAAGGCGCGCAGCTTTTCCAGGCGCTCCGGCGGCGGACCATCGTGCACCCGGTACAACGCCGGGATCTCATGCTTCTTGAGGAACTCGGCAGTGGCCACGTTGGCGGCCAGCATGCACTCCTCGATCAGCTTGTGGGCATCATTGCGGGTGGTCGGGCGAATTTCGGCGATCTTGCGCTCGGAGCCGAAAATGATCCGGGTTTCCTGGGTTTCGAAGTCGATGGCGCCACGGGTATGGCGGGCACCGAGCAATACCTTGTACAGCGCATACAGCTGCTTGAGGTGGGGCAGCACATCGCCATACTCGCCACGCAGCTGCTTGGCTTCGCTGGTTTTCGGCTGCTCGAGCATGGTGCTGACCTTGTTGTAGGTCAGACGCGCCTTGGAGTGGATCACCGCTTCGTAGAACTGGTAGTCGGTCATCTCGCCGGACTTGGAGATGGTCATCTCGCATACCATGGCCAGGCGATCGACTTTCGGGTTCAGCGAGCACAGGCCATTGGACAACTGCTCCGGCAACATCGGGATCACCCGCTCGGGGAAATACACCGAGTTGCCGCGCACCTGGGCTTCGGCGTCCAGGGCCGAACCAATCTTCACGTAGCTGGACACATCGGCGATCGCCACATACAGCTTCCAACCGCCACCGAACAGGCGCAGTTTGCCGGGCTTGGCTTCGCAGAACACCGCATCGTCGAAGTCGCGAGCGTCTTCGCCGTCGATGGTGACGAAAGGCAGGTCACGCAGGTCGATGCGCTTCTCTTTGTCCTTCTCTTCCACTTCCGGCTTGAGCTTGCCGGCTTCCTTGAGCACGGCTTCGGGCCAGACATGAGGGATGTCGTAGGTACGCAGGGCGACATCGATCTCCATGCCTGGAGCCATGTAGTTGCCCACCACTTCAATCACGTCGCCTTGCGGCTGGAAGCGCGGCGTTGGCCAGTGCGTGATTTTCACCTCAACGAACTGACCGATCTTGGCGTTGGCATTGCGACCGGGAGTGACCAGAACTTCCTGCTGGATCTTCGGGTTATCCGCCACCACGAAGCCGATACCGCCTTCTTCGAAGTAACGACCCACGATGCTTTCATGGGCACGGGACACCACTTCGACGATCACGCCTTCGCGACGACCACGACGATCCAGGCCGGAAACCCGGGCCAGAGCGCGGTCGCCATCGAAGACCAGACGCATTTGCGCGGGGCTCATGAACAGGTCATCACTGCCATCATCCGGCACCAGGAAGCCGAAACCGTCGCGATGACCGCTGATACGGCCCAGGATCAGGTCGAGCTTATCCACCGGTGCATAAGTACCCCGGCGGGTGTAGATCAGTTGAGCATCGCGCTCCATGGCGCGCAGGCGGCGACGCAGGGCTTCCAGTTGGTCCTCTGTGGTCAGACCGAACTCTTCTACCAGCTGCTCGCGACTAGCAGGCGAACCCCGGTCAGCAAGGTGCTGGAGGATGAGTTCGCGGCTAGGAATAGGGTTTTCGTATTTTTCCGCTTCACGAGCGGCCTCGGGATCGAGGGACTGCCAATCGGCCATTAGATAAATTTCACCTTGTCTATATGCGGGTTAGTTTGGCATACGCGTATTGAAACGGGAAATTTCAGGCTCAGACAACGCTGGAAAAATCCGCCCCTTCGCTTCAGAAACATCCTTATGCATGCCGCCGATGACTTTTTTCAAACTTTTTTGAAATCGGGGGTTTACAGCTCAAAGGAGCCTCCGTATAGTGCGCGCCATCGACGACGGAGACGTCAGCGATACTGCCCAGATGGTGAAATTGGTAGACACGCCAGCTTCAGGTGCTGGTGGCCGCAAGGCCGTGGAAGTTCGAGTCTTCTTCTGGGCACCAATTCAAGAGCTTGAGATTAGATCAGTTTCAAGACTCAAACAAAAACCCGCGAAAGCGGGTTTTTGCATTCTAAGTGTTTGATTTAATAAATCCAAAACAGGGGTTTACAGATCAAAACACGATCCGTATAGTGCGCTCCATCGACACGGCGACGACGTCGATACTGCCCAGATGGTGAAATTGGTAGACACGCCAGCTTCAGGTGCTGGTGACCGCAAGGTCGTGGAAGTTCGAGTCTTCTTCTGGGCACCAATTCAAAACTTGAGAGCAACGCTTTCAAGTCTCACAAAAACCCGCGAAAGCGGGTTTTTGCGTTTCTGCCCCCAGCCATTTCCCCCCTCCTCACCCACAGCCCAACCCGCGAAGCGCACATGAGAAACAATATCGTTTATGATTGTTACAAGTTTTTGCGGCACAACAGTGAGGAAACCTGCGAATGATGTTCAGAAACACCCTCCTTTCAACATCCCTTCTGCGTGGCTTGACCATCACTTTGCTGGGACTGACCCTGGCATCTCCACTCACCCAGGCAGCCGATAAGATTTCCCTGACCCTGTACAACGGCCAGCACAAGGAAGTCGGCGACGCCGTCGCCAAGGCCTTCGAGGCCAAGACCGGAATTCACGTCAACGTGCGCAAAGGCAGCAGCAACCAGCTGGCCAGCCAAGTCGTCGAGGAAGGCGAGCGCTCGCCCGCCGACGTCATCTATACCGAAGAATCCCCGCCCCTGAACAAGCTCGGCGAACAGGGCCTGCTGGCCCAGACCGACGCGGCAACCCTGGCCGTGCTGCCCAAGGAATACGTAGCTGGCAACGGCACCTGGATCGGTGTCACGGCACGGGTACGGGTGGTGGCCTTCAACCCGAAACTGATCGACGAGAAAGACCTGCCCAAATCCGTGCTGGAATTCTCCCAACCACAATGGCAAGGCAAGGTCGGCTTCGTACCAACCAGCGGCGCCTTCCAGGAACAGGCCGTAGCCATCATCAAGCTGCATGGCATGGACGCTGCCGAGGAGTGGCTGACCGGGCTGCGAGCCTTCGGCAAGGTCTACAGCAACAACATGGTGGCGCTGAAAGCCGTGGAGAACGGCGAAGTCGCCACGGTCCTGGTGAACAACTACTACTGGTTCGCCCTGCAACGGGAAAAAGGCCAGCTGGACTCCAAACTGCACTACTTCACCGACGGCGACGTCGGCGGCCTGATCACCGTCTCCAGTGCCGCAGTGCTCAAGTCCAGCAAGCACCCCAAAGAAGCCCAGCAACTACTCGCCTACATGGCCAGCGAAGAAGGTCAGCGAGTGATCACCCAGACCACCGCCGAATACCCGCTGCATAAAGGCATGGAATCGAATCGCGGGCTCAAGCCCTTCAGCGAATTGCAGGCACCCAAGGTGACCCCAGCCGACTTGGGCAACGCCGAGCAAGCCCTGGACCTGGAACGCGACGTCGGCCTGAATTGATGAACCCACCGCTATCGCCACTCGCCTCAGGCACGCCCTACGTGCCGAGGCGCAAGCGGCCTTCGATCTGGTTGCTGCTGCCGGTCCTGCTGCTGGTCTGCCTGAGCCTGCTACCGCTGCTCTATGTCGGGCTCAAGGCCTGGCAGGCCGGCTGGACGGAAGCCTTGCACCTGCTATGGCGCCCTTACGTATTGCGCCTGCTAAGCAACACCCTGCTGCTGATGTGCGGGGTGACCATCGCCTGCGCCATCATCGGCCTGTCCCTGGCGTGGCTGCTGGAACGCAGCGATTTGCCGGGGCGGCGAATCTGGGGCGTGGTGCTGTGCCTGCCCTTCGCCGTGCCGGCTTTTGTCAGCAGCTTTACCTGGGTATCCCTGAGCTCCGGATTCGAAGGGCTGGGCGGTGCGATCCTGGTGATGACCCTGTCCAAGTACCCGCTGGTATTCCTGCCGGTGGCAGCCACCTTGCGCAATCTCGACCCGGCCCTTGAGGAGTCGGCGCGAACCCTGGGACAAAATCGCTGGGGCGTGTTCTTTAAGATCACCCTCCCCCTGCTCTGGCCTTCTCTGCTGGCCGGATCGCTGCTGATCGCCCTGCACATGCTGGTGGAATTCGGCGCCCTGTCGATCATTGGCCTGCAAACCTTTACCACGGCGATCTACCAGCAATTCGAGCTGGAATTCAGCAACGCCAACGCCGCCATGCTCTCAGCCGTGCTGCTGGCGCTGTGCCTGATTCTGCTGGGCCTGGAACTGCGGGTTCGGGGCAAGGGTCGCCATGTGCGCACCGGCCAGGGCGCGGCACGACACGCCGAACAAGTGCGATTGGGGCGCTGGTCAGCAGGGGGACAACTCTACTGCCTGCTGCTGACCGTGATCGGCAGCGGCATCCCCCTGGGCATGCTCGCCTACTGGCTGGCGGTAGGCTCATCAGCCGCCTTTCCAGTGGCCGCCATCAGCCAGGCGCTGTTTTCCTCCCTGGCACTGTCGCTGGGCGGTGCCGGTCTGTGCCTGGTGCTGGCGGTGCCAGTGGGCCTGTTGGTGGTGCGCTACAAGGGGCCGTTGGCGCTCTGGGCCGAACGCTTGCCCTACCTGCTGCACGCCCTGCCAGGCCTGGTGATCGCCCTGACCCTGGTGTATTTCGCCCTGCACTATGTGCCAGCGCTGTATCAAACCTCGGCGCTGCTCCTGATCGCCTATGCCTTGCTGTTCCTGCCGCTGGCCCAGGCGCCGATCCGCACAGCACTGAACAAGGCGGCGCCACAGCTGGAAGAGGCGGCCAGAACCCTGGGCGCATCGTCGTTCAGCGCTTTCTGCCGGGTGACCCTGCCGATCATCTTTCCTGCGCTGGGTGCGGCGTTTGCCCTGGTGTTTCTGGATGCCATGAAAGAGCTGACCGCGACACTGCTGCTCAGCCCGACAGGGCTGAACACCCTGGCCACGGAGGTCTGGGCGCATACGGCGAATGTGGAATTTGCGGCGGCGGCACCTTATGCGGCGCTGCTGATTCTGGTATCGGGGCTGCCGGTCTATCTGCTGACGACGCGGATGTATTTGAGTCGCTGAGAAGGGTTGCGCCGACAAGCCGACTCCTGCGCAACGGTGCAGGAGCCGGCTTATCAGCGAAGCATCAGGCGCGGAACTGGCCGAGACTGGCCTTGAGCTGCGCCGCCAGGCTGTCCAGCACCTTGCCACTGGCCGTGGTTTCCACCACCGCCTGGGCCGCCCGCTCGGCCTGGGCATGGATGGTTTCCACCCGCCCACGCACCGCTTGCGCGCCTTGAGCCTGATGGGCCGCGGCCTGGGTGGCCAGGCCAATGGCGGCATGTACCTGTTCGACCGAAGACTGCACCGTCTGCTGCAGGCGAGCACTGTCACGCAGCACCAGCAAGCCCTCGCTGGCCTGACGCCCAGCCTGACCAATGGCCGCCACCGCCTCCCGCGCGCCCTGCTGCAGCGCGCCGATATGGGCCTGGATGTCGCCAGTGGAGCTCTGGGTCTTGCTGGCCAGGGCTCGCACCTCATCCGCCACGACGGCAAACCCGCGCCCGGTCTCACCGGCGCGCGCCGCTTCGATCGCCGCATTCAGCGCCAGCAGGTTGGTCTGCTCGGCAATGCCATGAATCACCGTCAGCACCACCTCGATCTGCTCGCTCTGCTGCGCCAGGCGCTCGATCACCTTGGCCCCGGTATCCACCTGCCCGGCCAAGGCCTCGATGAGGTTGCCGACCTGCTCGGAGGTACGGGTGTTCTCGTCAGTGGCCTGACGGATCTCCACCACCTGCTGCAGCGCCGCCTGCATCGCCTGGCTTTCCGCCTGGGCTTCATCAGCCATCTGCGACAGCGCCCGCAGGCTTTCCGCCACCTCGTCGCGCTGCGCTTCGGCCGCCGCATCCGCCCCGGCATTACGCAGGCTCATGGCGCCGATCTCGACACCGGTACGCTGCGCCACATCCCCCGCCTCACGCACGATGGGCTGCAACTTATCCACAAAGCGATTCACCGCCGAGGCCATGTCGCCGATCTCATCATTGCTGTTGAGCGGCACACGCTTGGTCAGATCCCCCTCGCCTGCTGCCAAGTCATTGAGGGCGGAAATCAACAGGTGCAACTTGTTCACCACGCGCCGCCCCAGCACCACCGCCAGCAACAGCAGCAGAGCCAGCCCCACCAGCGCCAGGCCCACGCCAATCTGCCAGCGCAGCGTCGCTGCCGCCTCTTGCACCGTGCTGGTGGTATTGGCCTGCATCTGCGCGGCAGTGGCCTGGGCCGACTGCAAGCGTGAACGCATGGCCGCCGAACTGTCGGCAGAAGCCCCCTTGAGACTGTCGCCGACCAACTGGTCACTGCTGGCGATCAATGCCCCAAAACGCTGATCCAGGGCGGCAATATCCGCTTCCACAGAAGCCGTGGACACCCCCATCAGCACCTTGCCGATCTCAACCCCATTAGGGTTGATCGATGCCTCCAGGTAGTAGACCGAAGGATCGTTCTTGGCCGCATCCAGCACCTTGTCCAAGGCCCGATCGCCCTTGCCCTTCTCCAGCAGGGCCTTGTTGATCGGATTCTCGCGGTTCAGGTAACGCGTCAGGTGTTCACCCGCAGCATCGTCATAAACCACGAACAACACGTTGGGATTACGCTGAGCACGTCGTGCGAACTCGGACAAAGTCGGCACATCACTGTCCCACATGGCACGAGGCGCCACGGAGGCCAGCAACTGAGCCATGTCATTGGCAGAGTCCTTCAGGTCCTTTTCCAGGGCCGCACGCAGTTGCACCTGCTCTTCCTTGAGACGGGAAGACAGGCCCGCGGTCAGACGCTGACGGGTGCTGCTGGACAGGCTTTCCAGGCTGGAAGTGACTTCCTTGCCTGCCTGCTCAAGTTCGCCAGACAACTTCTGGCTATCGACACCCAAACGCGAAGCCAGATCGGCCTCCAGGGCAGTCACCGTGCTCCGAGTCAGGGCAACAGCGAGCACTACCTGCACCAAAAGGGCGATACCGAGGGTAACGAACACAGGCCGCAGTAAACGGCTTTGTAACAGTGAGAGAACGGCCGACACAGGAAATCCCTCTACTTTTGACGCCATTATTCTGATGGCACTCTAGAAGTGGATTTCACAGCAAGGGTCGTGCCGCGCGGCGAGCAGAAACGACAAAGGGCCCCATCAAGGGCCCTTTGGTTTTTACATCAACGACTTATCAAGCGAACGGATGGCGCAGAACGATGGTTTCGTTGCGGTCCGGACCTGTCGAAATAATGTCGATCGGCGCGCCGACCAGCTCTTCGATGCGCTTGATGTAGGCCTGGGCGGCGGCAGGCAGCTCTTCCAGGGTCTTGGCGCCCAAGGTCGATTCGCTCCAGCCCGGCATCTGCTCGTACACCGGCTCCAGGCCAATGTAGCTGTCGGCGTCGGTCGGCGCGTCGATGACTGCACCATCCTGGTTCTTGTAGCCGACACAGATGTTGATGGTTTCCAGGCCGTCCAGCACGTCCAGCTTGGTCAGGCACAGGCCCGAGATGCTGTTGACGTCGATGGCGCGACGCAGGATCACGGCGTCGAACCAGCCGCAACGACGGGCACGACCGGTAGTAGCGCCGAACTCGTGGCCACGCTTGGCCAGGAACGCACCGACGTCATCGAGCAGTTCAGTCGGGAATGGACCCGAACCCACGCGAGTGGTGTAGGCCTTGGTGATGCCCAGGATGTAGTCCAGGTACATCGGGCCCACGCCCGAACCGGTGGCGATGCCGCCGGCGGTGGTGTTGGAACTGGTGACGTACGGGTAGGTACCGTGGTCAATGTCCAGCAGCGAGCCCTGGGCACCTTCGAACATGATGTCCTTGCCGGCGCGGCGCAGTTGGTGCAGCTCGGCGGTGACGTCGAGCATCATCGGCTTGAGCAGCTCGGCGTACTCCATGCATTCGTCCAGAGTCTTCTGGAAGTCGATGGCCGGCTCTTTGTAGTAATTGACCAGGACGAAGTTGTGGTAGTCCAGCAACTCGCCCAGCTTGGCGGCGAAACGCTCGCGGTGGAACAGATCACCGATGCGCAGGCCACGACGGGCAACCTTGTCTTCGTAAGCCGGGCCGATGCCGCGACCGGTGGTACCGATCTTCTGCTCGCCACGGGCCTTCTCGCGAGCCTGGTCCAGGGCTACGTGGTAGGACAGGATCAGCGGGCAGGAAGGGCTGATGCGCAGACGCTCGCGCACCGGCACGCCTTTCTCTTCCAGCTTGACGATTTCACGCATCAAGGCGTCCGGTGCTACCACCACGCCGTTACCGATCAGGCACTGCACGCCTTCGCGCAGCACGCCGGACGGAATCAGGTGCAGCACGGTCTTCTCACCGTCGATCACCAGGGTGTGGCCAGCGTTGTGGCCACCTTGGTAGCGCACTACGGCGGCGGCATGTTCGGTCAGCAGATCAACGATCTTGCCTTTGCCCTCATCACCCCACTGGGTGCCCAGGACTACGACATTCTTACCCATAACACTTGTCCTCATTCGCGCAAACTTGGTGCCGGCAGCCGCCGGCAGGAAAACTCAAGAAGCCAGCGGCAATACTTGCCAAAGCCCATTCTGCTGAATCAATTGCCGGTCGCAGTCCGCTTCACGGGCGGCGGCCAAAGGTTGTCCAGGCAACGCCTGAACGACACGCTGACCCTCACTGCGCAACTGGCAGACGGTCTGCCAGAGTGCCGCGTCAGTGCTGTCAGGCATCCAGATACCGCCGGACGGTAGCTCGACTTCAGCACGCCCCAGGGTCACCAGGGTTTTCAAATCGGTGGAGAAACCGGTCGCCGGACGGGCACGTCCGAAGTCCGCGCCGATGTCATCGTAACGACCGCCCTGGGCAATGGATTGACCCACGCCCGGCACGAACACCGCGAACACCACACCGGTGTGGTAGTGGTAACCACGCAGCTCGCCCAGATCGAAGTACAGCGGCAAATCAGGGAAACGCACCGACAAGCGCTCGGCAATCGTCAGCAACTCATCCAGTGCCAGCAGCACCGAAGTCGGTGCGCCAGCCAGGCGGCGACGGGCATCACTCAATACTTCGCGACTGCCGCACAACTCCACCAGGGAGCGCAGCATGTCGGCCAGATCGGCGGGCAGGCCCTGGGTCAGGCTGATGACTTCATCGATCGCCTTGCGCTGCAGGGCATCGAACAATTGTTGCTCTACGGCACCGGACAGACCGGCCGCCTGAGCCAGGCCACGGTAGATACCCACATGCCCCAGATCCATGTGCACATCCGGCACATCGGCCAGTTGCAGCATGGCCAGCATCAGGCTGATGACCTCGACGTCGCTGCTTGGGCTGGCATCGCCATACAACTCGGCGCCCAGCTGGATCGGGCTGCGCGAGGACGACAAGGCTCGGGGCTGCGCATGCAGCACGCTGCCGGCGTAGCACAGGCGGCTCGGCCCTTCGCGACGCAGAGTGTGAGCGTCGATACGCGCCACCTGTGGCGTGATGTCGGCACGGAAACCCATCTGCCGGCCCGATTGCGGGTCGATGACCTTGAAGGTGCGCAGATCCAGGTCCTGGCCGGCGCCCGTCAACAGGGATTCCAGGTATTCGATATGGGGAGTAACGACGAACTCGTAACCCCAGCTCTGAAACAGATCCAACACCTGACGACGCGCTACTTCAATGCGCGCCGCTTCCGGCGGCAATACTTCTTCGATGCCATCTGGCAGCAGCCAGCGGTCTACCGTTGCCATTACGCCATTCCCCTATGGTCCGGGCGGCAAGCCTTCGGCCAGCCTTAGAGTGAAGCAGAAAACAGTCGCATCCGACGCGAGCTCAGCCGGACAGGCAGCCAGAAATCAGCTGTACAGACCATTTTCCTCGAAAAATCTTACCGGGCTCTTGAACGAACCACGGCCAATCAAAGATGCAGACGCAAAAAAGCCGGGAATTTCCCGGCTGCCGCATCATACACCCGTTTTACCAAAGGATCACCCCGCGAGGCATTTTAGCCGCCCGGCGGGGTGTTCCCGGATCAGGGCCTGATCAAGGCTTGGACTTTTCCAGATAGTGGAAAAAGTCGCTGCTTGGGTCCAGGACCATGACGTCGGATTTGTTCGCGAAGCTTTCACGGTAGGCACGCAGGCTACGATAGAACGCGTAGAACTCCTGATCCTGACCGTAGGCCTTGGCATAGATCGCCGCCGCCTGGGCATCGCCATCACCGCGCACTTCTTCGGACTCGCGATAGGCTTCAGCCAGCAACACACGCCGCTGACGATCAGCGTCGGCACGAATGCCTTCCGCCAGCTCGTTACCCTTGGCCCGGTGCTCGCGAGCCTCACGCTCACGCTCGGTGCTCATGCGCTCGAACACGCTGCGGTTCACTTCCTTCGGCAGATCGATCGCCTTGACCCGGACATCGACCACTTCGATACCCAGTTCCTTCTCGGCCATCTTGTTCAGCGAAGCGGTGATATCCGCCATCAGCGCGTCACGCTCGCCGGAAACCACTTCATGCAGGGTGCGCTTACCAAACTGGTCACGCAGGCCCGATTCCAGGCGACGAGAAAGACGCTCGTCGGCGATCTGCTTGAGACCGGATGTGGCGGTGTAGAAGCGCTCGGCATCCTTGACCCGCCACTTGGCGTAGGCATCCACCATCACGGCTTTCTTTTCCAGAGTCAGGAAGCGCTGCGTCGGTGCATCCAGGGTCATCAGGCGCGCGTCGAACTTACGCACCTGGTTCACGTAGGGCACTTTCACATGCAGGCCAGGCTGGACATCGGCCTGGACCACACGACCGAACTGCAGCAACACCGCACGCTCGGTCTGAGCGACGATGTAGAAGCTGTTCCAGGCAACCACCGCCACGACAACACCCACGATCAGGGCGATCAGCGATTTATTGCTCATCAGCGACTCTCCCTAGAACGCGTCTGCTGCTGTTGCTGCATATGATCAGCCGCAGCGCGCGCGTTCGCTTCATTGCTGGCCGCAGAAGCCGAGCCCGTTACCGGAGCAGCGCCGCTACGACCACTGTCGATCATCTTGTCCAGCGGCAGGTAGAGCAGGTTGTTCTGCCCACCCTTGCTGCCGGTCACCAACACCTTGCTGGTGTTGCTGAAGACTTCCTGCATGGTGTCCAGGTACAGGCGCTGACGGGTGACTTCAGGAGCCTTGCGGTATTCGGCAACCAGCTTGGTGAAACGATCTGCCTCACCCTTGGCCCGAGAAACCACTTCGTCGCGATAACCGTTGGCGTCCTCGAGGATGCGCTGAGCCTGACCGCGAGCCTCCGGCACTACGCCGTTGGCATAGGTTTCAGCCTGGTTGCGCGAGCGCTGTTCATCTTCACGGGCACGGATCACGTCGTCGAAGGCTTCCTGCACTTCACGCGGTGCAGCTGCGCTCTGTACGTTCACCTGAGTCACGGTGATACCGGTGCGGTAGTTGTCGAGGAAACGCTGCAGACGCTCCTTGATCTCGCTGGCCATCAATTCACGGCCTTCAGTCAGCACCTGGTCCATGGCGGTTGAACCCACCACATGGCGCAGGGCGCTGTCAGTCGCATGCTGCAGGCTGATTTCCGGCTGATCCACGTTCAGCACGAAGTCCTGCAGGTTGCTGATCTTGTACTGCACGGTCAGCGGCACTTCGACGATGTTCTCGTCCTCGGTGAGCATCTGCCCCTGCTTGGTATAGGCACGCTCGCGCGTGACGTTTTCCATGTACTTGCGATCGATCGGCGGGAAGTAGATGTTCAGACCCGGGCCGACGGTTTCGTAGTATTTGCCGAAGCGCAGCACCACGGCCTGCTCCTGCTCATCGACTACATAAACCGCGCTGTACAGCCACACGGCCGCCAGCACGACAAGACCAATACCCAGCAAGCCGAAACCACCGCCCTTGCCGGAGCTACCGCCGTCATCACCACGTTTCTTACCACCACCGAACAACCCATTCAGGCTTTCCTGCAGCTTACGGAAGGCCTCGTCGAGATCTGGTGGCCCCTTGCGATCGCCATTATTGCGGCGCTTACCACCCCAAGGGTCCTGATTATTCGAGTTGCCACCCGGCTCATTCCAAGCCATAGCGCTCTCCATCTGATAAAGCAAAGACGCACCCACGGCGCGCCGACCAATGCTACAGAATGCCTGCTACAGCGGCACAACCGCTTGCCCAGGCTTTTATTGCAAAGTGTGTTGCTCGATGAATTCCGACGGCTGCAAACCTTCGCGACTGACCAGCCGATTCAACTCGGCCCGCGGCAGGCGAACGGCCAGCAAACTGACACCCTCGTCGTCATGATCTTCTTTCTGCACAGCGTTCAACTGAAAAAACTGTGCTCGCAGTCGAGCAAAACGTTGAGGCAAGCGCAAGGTGCCCACGAACAAATCTTCACCCAGCAGTTCCGCGATGGCCTGCTTGAGCAGATCCAGCCCCTGGCCGTCACGGGCCGACAGCCAGACTCGCTGCGGCTTGCCGTCCGGATCGCGCTGGATCTGCGGCTCCACACCCTCGAGCAAATCGAGTTTGTTATAGACCTCCAGGATCGGCAAGTCTTGAGCCCCGATCTCGCCCAGCACCACCATCACCTGCTCGATCTGGGCAGTACGCTCGGGTTCATGCGCATCGATCACGTGCAGCAGCAGGTCGGAGTTGCTGGACTCTTCGAGGGTAGCTCGAAATGCCTCCACCAGCTTATGCGGCAGGTGACGAATGAATCCCACGGTATCGGCCAATACAATCGGCCCCAGGTCATCCAGCTCCAAGCGGCGCAAAGTCGGATCGAGGGTAGCGAACAGCTGGTCGGCGGCGAACACATCGGAAGCGGTGACAGCATTGAACAACGTGGACTTGCCAGCGTTGGTATAGCCCACCAGCGACACCGAAGGAATGTCGGCACGTTTGCGGCCACGGCGGGCCTGCTCACGTTGACTGCGAACCTTTTCCAGGCGCGCCTTGATTTGCCGCAGACGCACTCGCAGCAGGCGCCGGTCGGTTTCCAACTGGGTTTCACCCGGACCGCGCAGACCGATACCGCCTTTCTGCCGTTCAAGGTGAGTCCAGCCACGGACCAGCCGCGTGCTCATGTGCTCAAGCTGGGCCAGTTCAACCTGGAGCTTGCCTTCATGGGTGCGCGCACGCTGAGCGAAGATATCGAGAATCAGGCCCGTGCGATCAATCACGCGACACTCGAATACACGTTCGAGGTTACGTTCCTGACTGGGCGTGAGGATGTGATTGAAAATCACCAGGTCTACCTGTTCGGCTTTGACCAGGTCGCGCAATTCCTCGACCTTGCCGCTGCCAACCAGGTATTTGGCGGTTGGCCGATGACGCGGCACGCTAACAAACGCGACGGTCTCGGCGCCGGCCGATAATGCCAGCTCCTGAAACTCCTGCGGATCTTCGCGCGCCTCAGGGTCCTGACCATCCAAGTGAACGAGAATGGCCCGTTCACCACCACCGTGGCGCTCAAAGAACAAAGGAGACTCCTATCAGGCGTTACCTGGCTCAGCGTCACCCTGTTCGGATTCGGATGCACTAGGCAGACGAATTGGGCGAACCGGAACCACTGTAGAGATAGCGTGCTTGTAAACCATTTGGCTGACGGTGTTTTTCAGCAGGATGACGAACTGGTCAAAGGACTCGATCGTGCCTTGCAGTTTGATTCCGTTAACCAGATAGATGGATACCCCAACTTTCTCTTTACGCAATGTATTCAAGTAAGGGTCTTGTAGCGAATGCCCTTTTGACATGTGCCGCACTCCTTTAAGGATCAATAATAAAAATCGGAAAACAGATAGCTAAAACCGTCACACCCCCAAGGATAGACGGCAATTGCAAGGACTCAGCTCAATATGGAGATCGTCCCTAAGTATTTCAAGGCGCGTGGCAGATTGTCGCAATCCAGGCTGTCCAACCATTGCAGGTCAGCCCAACTGCGTAACCAGGTGAACTGCCGCTTCGCCAATTGGCGCGTGGCGATGATGCCCCGCTCCTGCATTTCAGCTGACGTCAGTTTGCCATCCAGGTAATCCCAGACTTGGCGGTAGCCCACAGCACGTATAGACGGCAACCCGGCGTGCAGGTCACTTCTGGAGCGCAGAGCTACGACCTCATCAATGAATCCCTGTTCCAACATTTGTGTGAATCTTTGTGCAATACGCTGGTGCAGTACCTGACGATTCGCCGGAGCGATGGCCAGATTGGCGACAGTATAGGGCAATTGACCGCGTCCCGATGCGCCTGCTTCAGTACTTTGCGCCAATTGACGCTGACGATGAGCGGTCATCGTCAGCCCACTGACCCGATAGACTTCCAGTGCCCGAGTCAGACGCTGGGGATCATTGGGATGGATCCTGGCGGCCGACTCCGGATCCACCGCCGCCAACTGATCATGCAGCGCCTGCCATCCCAGACGCCGGGCCTCTTCTTCAAGCTCGGCCCGCACCTGAGGGTCCGCCGGCGGCATGTCCGCCAGACCTTCGAGCAGCGCCTTGTAGTACAGCATGGTGCCGCCCACCAGCAGCGGAATCTTGCCCCGCGCGGTGATATCGGCCATCGCCGCCAGGGCATCGGTCCGAAAGTCCGCCGCTGAATAGCTTTCTGCGGGATCGAGAATGTCGATCAGGCGATGGGGATATTGCGCCAGCAATTCCCTGGAAGGCTTGGCGGTGCCGATGTCCATGCCGCGATAGACCAGCGCCGAGTCGACACTGATCAACTCGCAAGGCAGCACCTTGCTCAGCTCGATGGCCAGATCGGTCTTGCCCGCAGCGGTCGGGCCCATGAGGAAAATCGCTGGAGGAAGCTGAGTCATCAACGGCCGCGCAGAAAGAGTTTGTCCAAATCGTCCAGACCCAATTGGGTCCAGGTCGGTCGACCATGATTGCACTGGCCACTGCGCTCGGTATTTTCCATATCCCGCAGCAAGCCGTTCATTTCTGCCACGGCCAGACGCCGATTGGCGCGAATGGCACCGTGACAGGCCATGGTCCCCAGCAGCTCGTTGAGATGAGCCTGGATCCGGTCGCTGGTGCCGTACTCCATCAGATCCGCAAGCACATCGTGCACCAGGCGATTGGCTTCGGCCTGCTTCAGCAGCGCCGGAATCTGCCGGATCGCCAGGGACTCGGGCCCCAGGCGTTGCAACTCAAAGCCCAGCCGCTGAAACCAGGCGGCATGCTCTTCCGCGCAATCGGCTTCACGCTGGCTGACGGCAATCGACTCCGGCACCAGCAGCGGCTGACCACTCAGGCCTTCGCTGGCCATCGCCACTTTCAAGCGTTCGTACATGATCCGCTCATGGGCGGCATGCATATCCACCAACACCAGGCCCAACGCATTCTCCGCAAGGATATAGATGCCCTTGAGCTGGGCCAGGGCGTAGCCCAGAGGCGGAATGTCCTCCTGCCCTTCCGGCAGGGTGGTGGCCGCCGCACCGGGCAGCGGGGCAAAGAATTCGCGATAGACGCCCTGGGATTCCGCCGCCGGCAATACCGGCTGGGGACGCGGCGTGTACTGGTACTGATAGCCGCTGCCGGCCGCGGAACCCGGAGCGCTGAAACCCGGCTGGGACTGCGGCTGCTCCAGGGCCAGGTTCGCGGCAAGGCGCATTTCGCCTTGCGGTCCGAACTCACCGGCCTCGATACCGGTCGGGCGCACGATACCGGCCACCGCTGCCGGCGCCGCCAATTGATCTTCGGGGCGCACATCCCCCAGGGCTCGGTGCAAGGTGCCATACAGGAAGTCGTGGACCATGCGCCCATCGCGGAAGCGCACTTCGTGCTTGGTCGGGTGCACGTTGACGTCGACCGCCGACGGATCGACCTCGAAAAACAGCACAAAAGTCGGATGCCGCCCGTTGAACAGCACATCGCGATAAGCCTGGCGAACCGCGTGGGCTACCAGTTTGTCCCGCACCGCACGACCGTTGACGTAGAAATACTGCAAGTCCGCCTGACTGCGGGAGAAGGTTGGCAACCCCACCCAGCCCCATAGATGCAGGCCATTGCGCTCGACCTCGATGGGCAGCGCCTGCTCCAGGAAGCCCGAACCGCAAACCGCCGCCACACGCCGGGCGCGAGCCGCGTCGTCCTTGGCTTCGTGCAGGCTGAGGATACTTTTGCCGTTGTGGCGCAAGTGAAAAGCCACATCGAAGCGCGCCAGGGCCAGGCGCTTGATCACCTCCTGCAGGTGATCGAACTCGGTTTTCTCGGCCTTGAGGAACTTGCGCCGCGCCGGTGTATTGAAGAACAGGTCGCGCACTTCCACCGAAGTACCCACCGGATGGGCCGCCGGTTGAACCCGCGGCGCCATGTCCCGACCTTCGGTTTCCACTTGCCAGGCCTGCTCGGCATCCCGGGTCCGCGACGTCAGGGTCAGGCGCGCCACGGAACTGATGGAGGCCAGGGCCTCGCCCCGGAACCCCAGGCTCATTACCCGCTCCAGGTCTTCCAGGTCACGGATCTTGCTGGTGGCGTGCCGTGCCAGAGCCAACGGCAGGTCGTCGGAGGAGATACCGCCTCCGTCATCGCGGACCCGCAACAGCTTGACCCCAGCCTGTTCGACATCCACATCGATGCGCTTGGCGCCGGAGTCCAGGCTGTTTTCCAACAGTTCCTTGATCACCGAGGCAGGGCGCTCGACAACCTCGCCTGCTGCAATCTGGTTGGCCAGCCGCGGACTGAGCAGCTCGATGCGCGCGCCGCTGATTACCGAATCACTCATTCCTTGGCCGCCAATTCTGTACCGGGGATGGTCAGGACCTGGCCCACTTTCAACTCATCGCTTTTCAGATTGTTGGCACTGCGCAGGGTGGCCGCCGACACCTGATAGCGCACGGCGATCATGGCCAGGGTTTCTCCGGGGTTGACCCGGTGATCACGAGGTCCCTGGGCGATCTTGCCGGAGTCCCGCAGCCAGGCAATGTAAGTGCCCGGTGGCGGATTCTGCTGGAAGAACTGCCGCACGCCGCTGCTGATGGAGCGCGCCAGGGCCTGCTGATGACTGGCGGTGGCCAGCTTCGAGGCTTCATTGGAATTGGAGATGAAGCCGGTTTCCACCAGGATCGATGGAATATCCGGCGACTTGAGCACCATGAACCCGGCCTGCTCCACCCGCTGCTTGTGCAAGGGCGTGACCCGGCCAATGTTGTTCAGGACTTTCTGCCCCACATTCAGGCTCGAAGTCAGCGACGCAGTCATCGACAGGTCCAGCAGCACCCCGGCCAGCATCCGGTCCTTGTCATCGAGGCTGACGTTACCGGCCCCGCCAATCAGGTCGGAGCGGTTTTCACTGTCCGCCAGCCAGCGGGCGGTTTCCGAGGTGGCGCCGCGTTCGGACAGAGCGAACACAGAAGCACCAAAGGCGGCAGCCGAAGGCGCGGCGTCGGCGTGAATCGAGACGAACAGGTCTGCACCCTTCTTCCGCGCAATCTCGGTACGTCCACGCAACGGGATGAAGTAGTCGCCAGTCCGGGTCAGCTCGGCGCGGAAGCCCTTGAGGCCATTGACCTGGCGCTGCAACTCGCGGGCGATGGCCAGCACCACATCCTTCTCGTGCTGACCACGAGAGCCGGATGCGCCCGGATCTTCACCGCCGTGACCGGCATCGATCACCACGATGATGTCGCGCTTGCCGGCCGGCGCCGGAGGCAGCTTGATCGCCGGTTCAGCAGGCGTGACCGGCACGGCGGGCACGGTGGTCACTGTCGGTGGCGGGGCAGCAGGCGGCGCCGCGTCGGATGGATTGTCGAACAGATCGACCACCAGGCGATTGCCGTACTGCGCGTTGGGCGCCAGGGTGAAGCTTTTCGGTGTAACGGCCTTTTTCAGGTCGATGACCACCCGCAAATCGCTGGGGGTACGCTGCGCCGAGCGCATGGCCGTAATGGGGGTGTTGGCCGTGGCGACATTCAGCGGGCCACCGAGGGTCGCACCATTGATATCGATGACCAGACGATCCGGGGCCGTCAGGGTGAAGACGCTGTGCTGAACCGGGCCAGACAGGTCGAAGACCAGTCGCGTGTTATCCGGTGCCCGCCACAGGCGGACGCTGCGAACCTGTGTAGCGGCCACAGCATCGACGGCCAATGCCGTAAGCAACAGTCCTACGACAGCAACCAACGCGCGAATGCGCATACCTAACCCCATCAATTATTTGAATTCCAACGCCAAAGCGGCACACCAGGACTCGCCTCGCGAGCCTTGAGACAACAGATGCACAGAACGCCCATTGTTATGCGGGGTAATGGTAATGGTCAGGTCAGGCTTTGGCAAAAAGCCTGCACCCTTCTGGGGCCACTCCAAAAGGCACAGCGCATCGCCTTCGAAGTAGTCGCGGATGCCCAGAAATTCCAGCTCCTCCGGGTCCACCAAACGATACAGATCGAAGTGAAAGGCCCTCACCGCGCCTATCTCGTAGGGCTCCACCAGGGTGAAGGTCGGGCTCTTCACCGCCCCTGCATGCCCCAGCCCGCGGATGATCCCTCGGGACAAGGTGGTTTTACCCGCCCCCAGGTCGCCCTCAAGAAAAATCACCCCCACCCCCTGGGTGACCTGAGCAATGCGTGCACCAAATTCCACCATGGCCTGCTCGTCGGCCAGAAAAAGGGTTAACTCAGACACGGTGATTGCTCCTCCAACAACTGACGAATGGCTGGAATCAGATCACTGGCCGCCAGCCCACGGCCCAATTTGCCTTGTTGCTCGCCGGCGCTGGCATGCAGCCAGACACCCAGGCAAGCCGCATCGAACGCCGACAGCCCCTGCGCCAGCAACGCACCGATCAGCCCCGCGAGTACATCCCCCAGCCCCGCGGTCGCCATCGCCGGGTGCCCGGCATCACAGCGCGCCAGCTGCCCATCGGGACCGGCGATCAAGCTGCCGGCGCCCTTGAGCACCGCAACCGCCGCATATTTTGCGCTCAAGGCCCGGGCCGCCGCCGGCCGATCGGCCTGAACCGCCGCGTTGGTCAGGCCCAGCAGACGAGCCGCCTCACCAGGATGGGGCGTGATCACACTGCCAGCTGGCAGTTGCAGCTCGCCTTGCGCCAGCAGGTTCAAGGCATCGGCATCCCAGACTTGAGGCAAGGGTGCATTGGCCGCCGCGGACAACAGACTGCGTCCCCACGCCCCCTGCCCCAGCCCCGGGCCGACCACCAACACCGACGCCTTGGCCAGCAGCCCCATCAACTGGTTGGCCGAATGAGTGCCCTGGGTCATGACTTCCGGCAGGCGCGCCAGCGCAGCCGCCACGTGCTCGCTGCGGGTCGCCAGGGAAACCATCCCCGCGCCACTGCGCAAGGCACTTTCCGCGCTCAACAACGCGGCGCCGGCCAAACCGCGGTCGCCGCCGATCAGCAACAGATGGCCGAACTGGCCCTTATGGGCATCCACAGGCCGGCCGTTCAAGCGCGGCAAATGACCGCCAGTCAGCAACTGAACGTCAGGTAATGGGTGTTTTGTCTGCGGCATGCGTCTCAGGGCTCCGATGTCTGGCAGAATTATACGCACCTCAGCCCCGGTTTCTCTCGCCTCATGCCCGCTATTACCCAGGATCTTCCCGCTCTCGCCCAATCGATCAAGGACTGGGGCCGCGAACTGGGCTTTCAGCAAGTCGGCATCAGCGGCCTGGACCTGGCCGAGCACGAACAGCACCTGGAGCGCTGGCTCGCCGCCGGCTACCACGGCGAGATGGATTACATGGGCGCCCACGGCAGCAAGCGCTCCCATCCCGAACAACTGGTGCCCGGCACCCTGCGCGTGGTTTCGCTGCGCATGGACTACCTGCCTGGCGACACCCAGATGGCCCAGCGCCTGGCCCAGCCTTCCAAGGCCTATGTCTCGCGCTACGCCCTGGGCCGCGACTACCACAAGCTGATTCGCAAGCGCGTACAGCAGTTGGCCGAGCGCATCCAGCAAGCCATAGGTCCGTTCGGCTATCGCGCCTTCGTCGACAGCGCGCCGGTCCTGGAAAAAGCCATCGCCGAACAGGCCGGGCTCGGCTGGATCGGCAAGAACACCCTGGTACTCAATCGCAAGGCCGGCAGCTACTTCTTCCTCAGCGAACTGTTCGTCGACCTGCCGCTACCGGTGGACGAGCCTCACGCCAGTGAGCATTGCGGGCGCTGCACCGCCTGCCTGGACATCTGTCCGACCAACGCCTTCGTCGGCCCCTACGTGCTGGACGCGCGACGCTGCATTTCCTACCTGACCATCGAACTGAAAAACGCCATTCCCGAAGAGCTGCGCCCGCTCATCGGCAATCGGGTATTCGGCTGTGACGACTGCCAGATCGTCTGTCCCTGGAACCGCTTCGCCCGGACCTCGGCAGAAGGCGACTTCAAGCCCCGGCATAACCTGGACAACGCCGAACTGGCAGAGCTGTTCATGTGGGATGAGGACAAGTTCCTCAGCAGCACCGAGGGCTCGCCCCTGCGCCGCGCCGGTTACGAGCGCTGGCTACGCAACCTGGCCGTGGGCCTGGGCAACGCACCGTCGAGCATTCCCGTGCTGGAAGCGCTCAAGGCCCGGCAGGACCACCCCTCGGAACTGGTACGCGAACACGTGGAATGGGCCCTGGCGCAGCACGCCAACCGTCAGTGTTCGTCGTTGTAGACGAACTTGGGCATTTCCCAGTGGAAACGGATCGCCAGCAGCCGCAATAGGAAGCCGCCGAACAGGGTGATCAGGATCGACTGCTCGCTCGGCAACTGCAGATAAATGCACAGCATGTAGCACCAGGCCGCGGCGAACGACACGCTGGCATACAGCTCACGGCGGAAAATCAGCGGAATGTCGTTGCAGAAGATATCCCGGAGGATGCCGCCAAAGACCCCGGTGATCACCCCACTGACCGACGCCACCAGCATGCCGTGGCCCATTTCCAGGGCGGTCATGCAGCCGATCAGGGTAAAGGCCACCAGGCCCACGGCGTCGAGCACCAGAAACAGCGAACGCAGATGACGCATCAAGGGCGCGATAAAGATCGTCACCAAGGCCGCCACCGAGGTCAGAACCAGGTACTCCGGGTGCTTGACCCAGGTCAGCGGGTAATGGCCGAGCAACACGTCGCGCACCGAACCACCACCCAACGCGGTGACACAGGCGATCAGCACCACGCCGAACCAGTCCATGCCGCGGCGGCCGGCAGACAGGGCGCCGGTCATGGCTTCGGCGGTAATGGCGATCAGATAAAGCATCAACAGCATGATGGCGGTCCTTACAAGAAGGCGCGCAGTCTACTCAGTTGAGGCGAGCACCAAAAGAGGGCGGGTACGGGCGCCGAATGGCATCGCGCGCCCGTTCGCCGGCAAGCCGGCTCCTGAAGGTCAGAGCTTGATGAAGTGCTTGCGGTAGTGCTGAAGCTCGGCAATGGACTCGCGGATGTCGTCCAGGGCCAGGTGGGTGCTGCCTTTCTTGAAGCTGTCGCGCACGTCCGGAGCCCAGCGCGCGGCCAGTTCCTTGAGGGTCGAGACATCCAGGTTGCGGTAGTGGAAGTAGCTTTCCAGGGCCTTCATGTGGCGATAGAGGAAGCGCCGATCCTGGCAGATGCTGTTGCCACAGATCGGCGACTTGCCCTTGGGCACCCATTGTTCGAGGAAGGCAATGGTCTGGGCTTCGGCTTCGGCCATGCTGATACGGCTTTCGCGCACGCGCTGGGTCAGGCCGGAACCACCGTGCTGGCGGGTGTTCCATTCATCCATGCCGGCGAGAATCTCGTCGCTCTGGTGAATGGCGATGACTGGTCCTTCAGCCAAGGTGTTGAGGTTGCTGTCGGTGACAATGGTCGCCATCTCGATGATGACGTCGGTGTCGGGGTTCAGACCGGTCATTTCCAGATCGATCCAAATCAGGTTCTGCGGGTTTTGCATGGGAGGGCTCCTCGGCGTAGTTGCGCAGTTTAGCCTAGAGGACCCGCCCGGCGTGCTAAACTCGCCGCCGCTTTACCCAACCGCCGTAATTATCGACACGGAACACCAATGGCCAAACGCCAGCTCAATCGTCGCCAAAACTGGCGCATCGAAAAGATTCAGGGTGAGCGCGCTGCCCGCGCCGCCAAACGCGAGTCCTCTGCCGTTGAGGCGCTCGAAGGTGGCGACCTGGGCCCGGAACAGACCGGCCTGGTCATCGCCCACTTCGGCGTACAGGTCGAGGTCGAGGCGCGCGAAGGCGAGCTGGCCGGCCAGGTGTTCCGCTGCTATCTGCGGGCCAACCTGCCGGCACTGGTGACCGGCGATCAGGTGGTCTGGCGTGCCGGCAATCAAGGGATCGGCGTGATCGTCGCGCAACTGCCGCGCAGCACCGAGCTGTGCCGCCCGGACAGCCGCGGCCAGCTCAAGCCGGTCGCCGCCAACGTCGACATGATCGTGATCGTGTTCGCGCCCATGCCCGAGCCCCACGCCAACCTCATCGACCGCTACCTGGTGGCTGCCGAACACGCCGGCATCCGCCCCTTGCTGCTACTGAACAAGGCCGACCTGATCGACGAGCAGAACGCCCCGGCGCTCAACGCCTTGCTCGCGGTCTATCGCCAGCTGGGCTATCCGCTGCTGGAAGTCTCGGCGCACCACGGCGACGGCATGGAGCAACTGCAGGCCTTGCTCGACGGCCGCATCAGCGTGTTCGTGGGCCAGTCGGGGGTGGGCAAGTCCTCCCTGGTCAACAGCCTGCTGCCGGAAGTCGAAACCCGGGTCGGGCCGTTGTCGGAGTTTTCCGGGCAGGGCACCCATACCACCACCACCGCGCGCCTGTTCCACTTCCCCGGCGGCGGCGAACTGATCGACTCGCCCGGTATCCGCGAATTTGGCCTGGGGCATGTCAGCCGCGCCGACGTCGAGGCCGGCTTCATCGAGTTCAATGACCTGCTGGGCACCTGCCGCTTCCGCGACTGCAAGCACGATCGCGAGCCGGGCTGCGCTTTGCTCAAGGCCCTGGAAGACGGGCGCATCCAGCAACAACGGATGAACAGCTACCGCTCGATTCTCGCCAGCCTGCCCGACAGCAGCTACTGACCCCTGCGCTCCAGACACGAAAAGGCCGCGAAGATCGCGGCCTTTTCGTTGCTTACCTGGCGCTTCCCGGCGTCGCCGGGGGTGCCGCTGGCTGAGGTGCCGGCGCCGCCGGTTTGCCAGCGGGGGCCTGACCCGCAGCCCCCTGTTCATCCATCTTCAGCACACCGTCCTCAAAGATGTTCAGACGCTGGCGCACCTCGTGAGCCGGCAGCGGTTCGCTGCCCGGCGGCAAGGCATGGGGATCGGCCGGTACTTCTCCGGGAGCCCCGCTGCCCTGAGTCGGTGCCGGCACCTGAGGATCCACCTGTTCGCCCTCGATGGCACGCTGGGCCTTCTTGGTCAGCACCACAATGTCGATCCGCCGGTTGACCGGGTTGAGCGGGTTCTTGCGATCGAACAGCGCCGAGGAGGCAAAACCCACCACCCGAGCCACTTGCGGATCAGGGTAACCACCGGCCACCAATGCCCGACGCGCAGCGTTGGCACGGTTGGCGGACAGCTCCCAGTTGCCGAACTCGCCACTGCCGGCATAAGGCGTGGCATCGGTGTGACCGCTGATGCTGATCTTGTTCGGCACCGCCTTGATGGTGTCGGCCATGGCCAGCAGGATGTCCTCGAAATACGGCTTCAGGCGGGCGCTGCCGGAGTCGAACATCGGCCGGTTCTCGGCGTCCATGATCTGAATCCGCAAGCCGTCCGGCGTGATCTCGAAGAGAATCTGGTCCTTGAACTTCTGCAACTGGGGATTCTCTTCGACCTTGTTCTGCAGCTCTTGCAGCAACAGTTCGAGACGCTCGCGCTCCACCTGCTCGGCCATGCCTTCCACTTGCTCGGCATCCACCGTGACCTTGTCCGGCTGCGGCTGGGACTTGACCTCGGGGTTGAGGGTGTTTTCCGGAGCCAGCTGTGGAGAGCCGCCCAGGTCGATGATGTAGGGCGTGCCGCTTTCCGAGAAGCCGATCGGGTCCTTGAAGTAACCGGCGATGGCGATCTTCTGTTCCGGGGTCGCGGTGGACAGCAGCCACAACACCAGGAAGAACGCCATCATCGCCGTGGCGAAGTCGGCGAAGGCGATTTTCCAGGCGCCTCCGTGATGCCCGCCAGCAAAGCGCTTGACGCGCTTGATGATAATCGGCTGATTATTTTCCATGACTTAGCGACCGCGAACCGCTTGTTCCAGCTCGGCGAAGCTAGGACGGTGGGCCGGATACAGGACCTTGCGCCCGAATTCCACCGCCAGCGAAGGCGGAACGCCGGAAGCGGAAGCTACCAGGGACGCCTTGATGGCTTCGTAGACATTGAGTTCTTCCTTGGCGTCGTGGGACAGCGAAGTCGCCAGGGGGCCGAAGAAACCATAGGCCGCCAGAATACCGAAGAAGGTACCGACCAGCGCCGCACCTACGTGCAGACCAATGGACTTCTGGTCGCCCTCGCCCAGGGACGCCATGGTCACCACGATCCCCAGTACCGCCGCCACGATACCGAAGCCGGGCATGGCATCGGCGATCCCGGTGACCGCGTGGGATGGATGCTCGAGGTCTTCCTTGAGACTGAACAGCTCCATGTCGAACAAGCCTTCGAGCTCGTGGGGCGCCATGTTGCCGGAGGACATGATCCGCAGGTAGTCACAGATGAACGCCGTCATGCGTTCATCTTTCAGCACTGCCGGATACTTGGCGAAGATCGGACTGGCCGCGGCGTCTTCGATATCACCCTCGATCGCCATCATGCCTTCGCGGCGGCTCTTGTTGAGGATCTCGTAGATCAGGCCCAGCACTTCCAGATAGAAAGTGTGGGTGAAACGCGAACTGAACATGCCCAGGGATTTTTTCACGACGTGCATCGTCATGTAGCCCGGGTTGGCCTGCAGGAACGCGCCGAAGGCCGCGCCACCGATGATCATGACCTCGAAGGGCTGGATCAGGGCAGCGATTTTGCCGTGAGAGAGCACGTATCCGCCGAGCACGCTCGCGAATACGACGATGATGCCGATAATTTTAGCCATAGGTAGGAGAGTACTTATTGAGTCGGGTTCAAGGTCATATTCGGAAGTTCTTAAAACTCTTCTTCTACTTATCGGCAAAACTGCGCCAGACTATAGCCAGTTAAGGCGAAAAGCCAGTTTGGCCCGCTCTGGGCGTGTTCAAAGCAGACGATGATTGCGCCCAACCATGTCTAATGAAACCAACGTCCCACATTCCCCGCCTACCTCTCTCGACGCCTGGCTAAAGCTGCTCAGTGGCGTGCGCCTGCCCGTGCCGCAAGCCAGCCATGATCGGGTGTGCAAAGCCATCGCCAACAACCGCAGTTCACTGCGGGATATCGCCGACCTGATGCAGAACAGCCCGGCGCTGGCCCTGAGCGTGATCCGCGAAGCCAATCGGCATTCTCACGGCAGCATGAGCGAACCGGCGGAAAACCTGGAAGTCGCGGTCAACCGCCTGGGCCTCAAGCGCACCGAAGAACTGCTGGAGCAGTTGCCGACCCTGCCCGAGGAAAAGATCCCCAAGGAGCTGCGGCAACTGCAACTGATCAGCCAGCACGCCACCCAGCAAGCCAACGGCTTTTTTGCCGGGCGCCTGGCGCGGCTGTGGCAGGACATTCACTGGGGTAGCCTGCTGTTCCTCTCGCCACTGTGGGCCATGGCGCTGGTCTATCCCAAGCTCATGGAAGAGTGGGAGCTGCGGGTCATCTATAAGCATGAGTCGGCACGCAAGGTGGAGATGCAGCTGTTCGGCGTGCCACTGATGGAGCTGTGCCAGGCGCTGGTGCAGGTCTGGCACTTGCCGATCTGGGTGCAGCAGGGTTACCGCCTGCTGACCCGTGAGCGACGTCAACTGGCCAAGGCCATGCTGATCGCCCGGGACAACGAGCATCCCCTGCGCCAGCAGCAGCGCCTGGACGCCGATCCGGAACTGCAGCGCTGGCTGAACCAGCCGGCCAACTGCGTCTTGCTGGCCAACGGCCTGGCCCTGGCGGCACAACACTCCTGGAACAACCCCCACGGCCGACGCTGGCAGAACCTCACCGGCCTCTACTTGCAGATGCCGATCGCCCAGGTCCAGCAACAGCTGCACCAGCAGGCCGCAACCAGCGCCCGCAATGACAGCCAGCCCGACCTCTGGCATCCGGCCCAGGCCCTGCTCTGGCCATGGGACGCGCGCCGCCTGCACAGCGGCGAACAGCCCGCGCCGGCACCCACGGCCGAAGAACTGGCCAAGTGGCGCAAGGCCTGCAGCGAACTGCTGCTCGAACAAAGCCCCTTTACCAATGCCGTGCATCTGACCAGCTTTGCCAGGGACGCGCTGGTGGCATGCGGCATGCGTCGGGTGCTGCTGCTCATGGTCGACCGCAGCCTCAGTCATCTGCGGGTACAACAGTTATACGGTCTGCCCAAGGAGGCTGCGGGCCTGACGCTGCACACCCAACAGAGTTCGCTGCTACAGCGCTTGCTGGAAAAATCCGCCCAGGTGCGCCTGACACCGGCCAACAATGCACAGTACTCCTCCCACCTGCCGGGACAATTGCGCCAGCTGTTCCGCGGCGACCACCTGCTGCTGCGCTCGCTGTCCTGCAACGGTCGGGTACTGATGCTGGTAATCGCCGACCAAGGCGGCGTGCCGTTCTCGGAAATCAGTGTCCAGGCATTCGGCAAGACCGCTCAGTGCATCGAAAAAGCCTTGCACAGCTTTACCAACCGCAGCCAATGACGCTTGCGCTACAATCCCACCCTTTGTGCCCTGGGGACCTCACATGTCTGACTTCTCTGGCTTGCCGCTGGTCATCGAGCCGAGCGACTTGCTCGCCCGCCTCGACGCCCGCCAACTGATCCTGGTCGACCTGACCAGCGCCGCCCGCTATGCCACCGGGCATATCCCCGGGGCACGCTTCGTCGACCCCAAGCGCACCCAGCTCGGCCAGCCCCCCGCTCCCGGACTGCTACCGCCACAACACGCCCTGGAAGCGCTGTTCGGCGAGCTCGGGCACAACCCGGACGCGGTCTACGTGGTCTATGACGACGAAGGCGGCGGCTGGGCCGGGCGCTTCATCTGGCTTCTGGATGTGATCGGCCACGGCCGCTACCACTACCTGGATGGCGGCCTGCCGGCCTGGCTGGCGGAAACCCTGCCCGTGAGCACCGAAGTGCCACCTGTGGCAGGCGGTCCGGTGCCGCTGACCCTGCACGACGAACCCACCGCCACCCGCGAATACCTGCAAAGCCGTCTTGGCGCCGCTGACCTGGCAATCTGGGACGCTCGTGGCCCGCTGGAATACTCCGGCGAGAAGGTCCTGGCCGCCAAGGGCGGACACATCCCCGGCGCGGTGAACTTCGAGTGGACCGCCGGCATGGATCAGGCACGCCACCTGCGCATCCGCCGCGACATGCCGCAGATCCTCATGGACCTGGGCATCAGCAAAGACAAAGAAATCATCACCCACTGCCAGACCCACCACCGCTCCGGCTTCACCTACCTGGTGGCCAAGGCGCTGGGCTACCCACGGGTCAAGGGCTACGCCGGCTCCTGGGGCGAATGGGGCAATCATCCCGATACGCCCGTAGAGATTTAAGGTTTTTAAGGACACCCAATGAAAAAGCGCTTGTTCATCCTCAGCCAGTACCTGCTGCCTCACCACCTGCTGTCGCGCCTGGCCGGCTGCATTGCCGAGTGCCGCGTGCGCTGGTTCAAGAATGCCTTCACCCGCTGGTTCGCCAAGCAGTATCAAGTGAACATGTCCGAAGCCCAGGTCGAGGACGTGACCGCCTACGAACACTTCAACGCCTTCTTCACCCGCGCCCTGAAAGACGGTGCACGACCGCTGGATCCGACACCAGGCGCAGTGCTCAGCCCTGCCGACGGCGCTGTCAGCCAACTGGGCCCGATCGAACATGGCCGGGTATTCCAGGCCAAGGGCCACAGCTACAGCGTGCTGGAATTGCTGGGGGGCGATCCGGCCCTGGCCGCTCCCTTCATGGGCGGCGACTTTGCCACCATCTACCTGTCGCCCAAGGACTATCACCGGGTGCACATGCCGCTGGCCGGCACACTGCGGGAAATGGTCTATGTTCCAGGCCGCATCTTCTCGGTGAACCAGACCACCGCCGAGAACGTGCCTGAACTGTTCGCCCGCAACGAGCGCGTGGTGTGCATTTTCGACACCGAACGCGGGCCGATGGCGCTGGTACTGGTGGGCGCCATGATCGTGGCTTCGATCGAAACCGTCTGGGCCGGCCTGGTAACCCCGCCCAAGCGTGAACTCAAGACCGTGCGCTACGACGAAGCGGCCCGGGCACCGATCCATCTGGAAAAAGGTGCCGAAATGGGGCGCTTCAAGCTGGGTTCCACGGCCATCGTGCTGTTTGGCCCGGACCAGGTGCAGTGGGCGCAAGAGCTGGCCGCCGGCTCGCCAGTGCGCATGGGCCAGGGCTTGGGCCTGCCCAAGGCCTGAGGCCCGGATACCGGACAAAAAAAACGCCGCTGATCAGCGGCGTTTTTTATTCACGGGGCTTTCCCCCACTGCTCAGAGCTGACCGTCGCGATCCCGGAAGCCCAGCAGATACAACACCCCATCCAGGCCCAGGGTGGAGATCGCCTGCTTGGCCGACTGCTTGACCAGCGGCTTGGCTCGGAATGCCACGCCCAGGCCGGCAATGCCCAGCATCGGCAGGTCGTTGGCGCCATCGCCGACAGCGATGGTCTGCTCCAGACGCAGGCCTTCCTTGTGCGCCAGCTCGCGCAGCAGATCAGCCTTGCGCTGGGCGTCGACAATCGGCTCCACCGCCACGCCGGTCACTTTGCCGTCCACCACTTCCAGCTCGTTGGCGAACACGTAGTCGATGCCCAACTTGGCCTGCAACTGCTTGGCGAAGTAGGTGAAGCCGCCTGAGAGAATTGCGGTCTTGTAGCCCAGACGCTTGAGTTCGGCGAACAGGGTTTCGGCACCCTCGGTCAGGCGCAACGAGGCACCGATGGAGTCCAGCACGCTGACGTCCAGCCCCTTGAGCAAGGCCAGGCGCTCCTTGAAGCTGGCACGGAAATCCAGCTCGCCCGCCATGGCCCGCTCAGTGATTTCTGCCACCCGGTCACCCACGCCTGCCGCCTTGGCCAGTTCGTCGATCACCTCGGCTTCAATCAACGTCGAGTCCATGTCGAACACCGCCAGGCGGCGGTTGCGGCGGAACAGCGAATCTTCCTGGAAGGCGATGTCGACGTTCAGCTCCTGGGCCACGCTGAGGAACTCGGCCCGCAGCGCTTGCGGGTCAGCGGCCTCGCCACGCACCGAGAACTCGATGCAGCCCTTGCCCTGATCGGCTGGCATGTCCAGGGGCATGCGCCCGGACAGGCGATCGATGTGATCGATGTTCAGACCGTACTTGGCGGTGATCGAACTCACCCGCTGCAACTGCTCGGCGGTGACCTTGCGGGTCAGCAGGGTGACGATGTGGCGTTGCTTGCCCTGCCCGTCGACCCACTGCTGGTAATCGTCTTCGGACACCGGCGTGAAACGCACCTGCTGGTCGAGCTTGTAGGCGGTGAACAGAATGTCCTTGAGCACCGAAGAACTCTGTTCGTTGCTCGGAATTTCAACCAGGATGCCGAACGACAAGGTGTCGTGGATCACCGCCTGACCGATGTCGAGAATGTTCACACCGCCCTGGGCCAGAACGCCGGTAATGGCCGTAGTCAGACCGGGACGATCTTCGCCGGTGATGTTGATCAGGACAATTTCGCGCAAGGCGCACCCCCGAGGTGGAAAAAAAGCGCATTCTACCCACTTTCGGTGACCATCGGGCACAGCCAGCGCTTTGCCGGTCTAGGGCCTGTCGCTATACTGCGCGTCAAATTCACGGACAAAAGAGCCGAGCTCAGTGAACCGGCCCACGCCAGTCAAAACCGACAACTTCTTCCTGCTGATCTTCCGTGCACTGCGCCATCGTCGTGTGCCGATTGCATTGCGCATTGCCAGCCATAACGTGATCCTGGTCGCCCTGGCCCTGGTGATCTATGCCGGCGTGATGGGCCTGCAGTTCAAGCAAGCCATGCACGAACAGGCTGACGCCCTGGGTCAGAGCCTGACCACCCAAACCGCCACCTCGGCCACCGAGCTGCTGGTGTCCAACGACATCCTCAGCCTCAACGTCCTGCTCAACAACCTGACCAAGAACCCGCTGGTGGCCCACGCGGCGATCTACAGCGTCGACAACCGCATCCTCGCCGAGGCCGGACAGCGCCCCAAGAGCAGCCTGCTGGGCGAAACCGAGGGCGTGTACCAGACCAAGATCACCTTTCAGGACGTGACCGCCGGCAATCTGCGGATCAGCCTGGACATGGCACAGTTCCAGCAGCCGATGACCATCAGCCTGCAGAGCATGGGCATCCTCAGCGCCATCCTGCTGGCCCTGGCGCTGGCGTTGAGCCTGCGCCTGGGTCGCCACATCTCCACCCCGTTGCTGCAACTGCGGGTCTGGCTGCGGGACCTGGATGAACACACACCGGCCACTCAGCGCCAGGACGAGATCGGCGATCTGGCGCGCCAGCTGCACGCCCGCCTGGTGCCGGAAAAACCCGAGCCAGAGCCTCAACCCGAACTGGAAACAGAGGCCGACGAGGAACCCGAGCCCGGGTTCGAAGTGCGCAACCTGCGCGATCCGAGCTTTGATCAAAGCGCGCCCGTGGCAGGCCTGAAGCCTGCGCCACGGCACCTGGTCAGCGCCGAGGAGGACGAACTGGACGAGGAAGATCCGTTCGCCGACCTGCGTGATCACTCGTCGACACCCGCGCCCAAACCGGCGCTGCAACCGCAAACGCCCGCCCAGCCTCAGCACAGCGCGGTACTCGCAGTACAACTGGGAGCCCAGGAGCAGCTGCGCCGCCTGCCACGGGCCCGCCTAATGGAACTGCTGGAACGCTATCGGGACTGCCTGGATCAGGCCGCCTCGCTCTACCAGAGCGAGCTGCACACCCTGAACGACGGCAGCACGCTGATGCTGTTCCACAGCGAAGACAGCGGCGACGATTACCTGACCAACGCCATCTGCTGCGGCGAACTGCTGCGCGCCCTGGGCCATGCCCTGCAGATCGAAGTGGCGGACAGCGGCATCACCCTGCAATTGCAACTGGGCCTGACGCTGGGCGAAGGGCTGTTCGGCCTGAGCCAGATCGACCTGCTGCTGACCGAGAGCGCCCAGGATGCCCTGGCACTGTCCCAGCACAGCCGCAACCTGCTGCTGGTGGAACGCCAGGTCAATGACGACGCCTTGATCCGTCAGCGCGCACGCATCCGCCCTATCGCCAGCCCGGAAGGGGCTTGCTGTGTCGAACGGCTGATGGAGCCCTACCCCTCCATGCTGGAGCGGCAACTGGCGCGCATGCATGAGACGCGGGCCAAGCTGTAAGGCTGCCCTGCGTCCAAGAAAAAGCCCGCCAAGTGCGGGCTTTTTTATGCCTGGCGGGTGGGCAACGTGGAGCCCTTCGCCGGCAAACCAGCGCCTACAACAGTCCCGCAGACTCGGTAGAAACTGGCTTGCCAGGACAAAAAGCCACCCGACCTCCCCCACCCCACTGCAGAAACGACAAGGCCCGCCAATGGGCGGGCCTCGTCTTGCAGCCACTACGTTCAGAACCTGAACACTTCCATATCCGTGCGGATCGGCGTGGCCATCGGAATCTTTGGCTGCTTCTCCTGCTCTACCGGCTTGGCCACCGGTGCCGGCGGCGCCTTGCGCGGCACCTCCGCCACGGCAGGCTGGTTGGCCAGGGGCTTGAGGGCGACCGACAATTGCTCGGCCAGGCGCTGCAACAGCACGCCCTGAGCCTGGACCTGGGAAGCGGTGGTGCCCGCATGCTGCTCCTGCAGGTGCACGATGCGGTTATCCCGCACCTGACCACGCCGATCGATCAGACGCCACTGCGCATCCAGCACCGCCGGTTGCGACTTGCCGGAATCCAGGCGAGTGATCGACAGCAGAACCTGTACATCCGGAGTGAAACCGCTGGTCGCCGGCGCCAGCACTACGCGCTGACTGTCCAGATGACCGGCCACCTGGCGCAACAGCAACTGGTCGATGTCCGAAGACAGGCTGCCCGCCCAACGACCGTCGGTGGAGGCTTGCAGGCTGCCATCATCCTGGCGTTGCAGGAGGGTTTCGCGTTGCAGGTAATCGGCGATCAGCACCGGTCCCAACAATACCGACATGCCGGCACTGGCCGGCTGAGCTGGACTTCCGCTGTCCAGCTGATACAGCGACACCGGCTGGTGCACGCTGCAACCCGCCAGGCCAAGAACGCCCGCGAGCAGAAAAACAAGAGGAAGGCGCAGAGCAGTCATCATCCCATCCAGGTGGCGGCCACAAGGCTGGCCACAGTGTAAATACTCAAAAAAATTGAATAACGCCGGCAAGGCCGGCGTTTGAAACGCGCATATCATCCGTGAATATGCGCCTTGACTCCAGTGTTCCAGCATCGATCCGCCGCTTAAATCCAGGATCAAGCGCTCTGGCCGGCACTCAACTGAGAGGCTCTACCAACAACGCATCGACCCGCTGGAATCCGCGCGGCAGTTTGTTGCCCCGGCGTCCGCGCTCGCCCTTGTAGTGCTCTAGGTCGTCGGCCTTCAGCGACAAGGTCCGCTTGCCCGCCTGCAATACCAGGGTCGCGCCATCCGGCAACACCGCGATGTCGGTGACGTACTCTTCGCGGCTGGCCACCCGCTCACCGGGAATGCCGATGATCTTGTTGCCCTTGCCTTTGCCCAACTGCGGCAGATCGCTGATCTTGAACACCAGCAGACGCCCTTCGGTGGTCACCGAAGCCAGCCAGTTCTGCTCGCGATCGGCCACCGGCCGCGGCGCCAGAACCTTGGCGTTGTTCGGCAGGCTCAGCAGCGCCTTGCCCGCCTTGTTCTTGGCCTGCAAGTCCTCGCCCTTGACCACGAAACCGTAGCCCGCGTCGGATGCGATCACATACAGAGCCTCGTCATCCGGCAGCAGCACGCATTCGAAGGTCGCACCCGGCGGCGGCGTCAGGCGACCGGTCAGCGGCTCGCCCTGGCCACGGGCCGATGGCAGCGTGTGGGCCGCCACCGAGTAACTGCGGCCGGTGGAATCGATGAACACCGCAAACTGGTTGGACCGCCCGGCAGCGGCGGTCTTGTAGCCGTCACCGGCCTTGTAGGACAGACCCGTGGCGTCAATATCATGCCCCTTGGCGCAACGGACCCAGCCTTTTTCCGACAGAACGATGGTCACCGGCTCGGTGGGCATCAGCTCGTTTTCCGACAGGGCCTTGGCTTCCGCGCGGGCGACGATCGGCGAACGACGATCGTCGCCGTAGGTTTCTGCGTCTTGCAGCAATTCGGTGCGCACCAGCTTCTTGAGCTTGGTTTCGCTGTTGAGCAGGGCCTGCAGCTTGGCCTGCTCCTTGAGCAACTCGTCCTGCTCGGCCCGCAGCTTCATCTCTTCCAGACGCGCCAGTTGCCGCAGACGGGTGTCGAGGATGTAGTCGGCCTGGATTTCGCTGAGGGCAAAACGCTCGATCAGCTTGGCCCGTGGATGCTCCTCGGTGCGGATGATGTGGATCACTTCATCCAGGTTGAGGTAGGCGATCAGCAAGCCGTCCAACAGGTGCAGGCGACGCTCGACCTTGTCCAGGCGGAACTGCAGGCGCCGGCGCACGGTGGCCACCCGGAACTCCAGCCATTCCACCAGCAACGCCCGCAGGCTCTTCAACTGCGGCTTGCCGTCCAGACCGATGATGTTGATGTTGACCCGGTAGGTCGACTCCAGCTCGGTGGTGGCGAACAGATGCTGCATCAGCTCATCGGGATCGACCCGGTTGGAGCGCGGGATGATCACGATGCGGCAGGGGTTCTCGTGGTCCGACTCGTCCCGCAGGTCGGCCACCATCGGCAGCTTCTTGGCCTGCATCTGCGCGGCAATCTGCTCCAGCACCTTGGCCCCGGAGACCTGGTGCGGCAGTGCGGTGACAATAATGTCGCCATCCTCGATCCGATACACGGCGCGCATGCGCACCGAGCCACGGCCGGTTTCATAGATCTTCAGCAGGTCGGCGCGCGGGGTGATGATTTCCGCTTCGGTGGGGTAATCCGGCCCCTGGATATGCTCGCAGAGCTGTTCCACCGTGGCCTTGGGTTCGTCCAGCAGACGCACGCAGGCCGAAGCCACTTCCCGCAGGTTGTGCGGCGGCACGTCGGTGGCCATGCCCACGGCGATACCGGTGGTGCCGTTGAGCAGGATATTCGGCAGACGCGCCGGCAATACCAGAGGTTCCTGCAAGGTGCCGTCGAAGTTCGGCCCCCAGTCTGCCGTGCCCTGGCCCAGCTCGCTGAGCAGCACTTCGGAATAGCGCGACAGACGCGCCTCGGTGTAACGCATGGCCGCGAAGGACTTGGGATCGTCCGGCGCACCCCAGTTGCCCTGGCCATCCACCAGTGTGTAGCGGTAGCTGAAGGGCTGGGCCATCAGCACCATGGCTTCGTAGCAGGCGGAATCCCCGTGAGGGTGGAACTTACCGAGCACATCACCCACGGTACGCGCGGATTTCTTGTGCTTGGAATCGGCATCCAGCCCCAGCTCACTCATGGCGTAGACGATACGCCGCTGTACCGGTTTCAGGCCGTCGCCGATATGCGGCAAAGCACGGTCCATGATCACGTACATGGAGTAGTTGAGGTAGGCACTTTCGGTGAAGTCAGCCAGTGACCGGCGTTCTACGCCATCCAGGCTGAGATCAAGGGAGTCGCTCATGCGGGCCTCATTGGTTCGTGGTCTGGCGCAGCAGCATGGTGCCGCCGCGCTGAGTAAATTCAAGTTTCTTCAAAGCGCTCATGCCCAGCAAAACCTGGTCGCCGTCGAGCCCCGGGGCCACCAGGGCCCTGACGTCCTGGAGAACGATATCCCCCAGTTGCAGACGCTCGATGCGGGTCCGATAACCCTCGCTGCGCCCGTTGGCGGTACTCAGGGTCACCGGCACCCCGCGCTCCAGGCCCAGGCGCTCGGCCAGCCCGGAAGGAATCGAGACTTCGGTAGCCCCGGTATCGAGCATGAATTGCACCGGCTGCCCGTTGATATGGCCGCTGGCAACGAAATGCCCCTGGCCGTTACCGACCAGCTTCACTTCGATGTAACCCTCATGTTGTTGCGAACTGACGACAGTGTTGGGGTTCTCCTGGCGGGCCTCCCAGTCGGCGAAGAACCGCGTGGCCAGGAACAGCGCCGCGGCCCAGGCCAGGATCAGCATCACCCGCCCGGCGCTCTTGCCCGGTTGCTGGCTCATGGCTTGGCACTCCAGCCGCCTTCAGGGGCGGCAAAGCGCCAGACGATGGGGCGGGCCTCGCCATCGGCGCGGGCGCCGTTGTTGTTGTCCAGTCCGATCCAGGCGCCCTTGGCATCCACCACCAGAGCCTCCGCCAAGCCGTAAGGCTGTGGATAACGCCGGTGTTCCAGCAGCGCCTCGGCCGCAAAGGACCAGCACAGCTCGACCTTGGCGTTCTGCGCATCCCGGCGGCAGATCTGGTAGGCATTGCGCTCCAGGGTGAACAGCTTGCCGTCGAACAGCGACAGGTCGGCAAAGTCCCGGGACACCGCCTTGGCGTTGGGCACCTGCGGTGGCTGCATTTCCGAGCCGGCCTCACTGAGCAGCACGCAACCGCCATCACAGTCCCAGGTGGTCTGCCCCCGCTTGATCAACAACAGCCCGCGCCGCTCTCGCTCTGCCGCCAGCCAGATCCGGTCACCGGCAGGGTTCACCGCCAGGCCTTCGAACAAGGCGTTGAAATGCAGGAGCATGCCGCTGGCCCGCGCTTCACGGACCATGATCGGCGAAATCTTCAACCAGGCCGGAGCGCCTTGCGCCGGGACTTTGAGCACCGTGGCGTGAGCCTCGCTGACCACATATTTGTTGCCCGCGGCGTCGCAGGAGATGCCTTCGAAATCCAGGTCGCCACCACGCACGAAGGACGCGGCCCAGGTCCGCGACTTCAAGCCCCAGGGCAAGCCCGTGTCCGGCACCGCCGGCACTTCCAGCTTGAGGGCCTCGGCCTGCCAGACGCTGTCGCGGGTATCGAGCTTGTAGATCTGATCGTCGTCGCGGTCGGAAACCGTCCACAACTCCTGGCCGCACAGCGCCAGCCCAGACAGATTGCCGCCGCGCATGCCTTCCACAGGATGCTCGGACAGCAAGGTCAGTTCGGGCGCAGGCGCGGCCACCACCGAGGTTGCCAATAGCGCTAGGGCCAGGGCAAAACCTCTGTGCATCAGGCCAGCACCTCGGCCAGGTTGCCCTTGGACTCCAGCCAGGATTTGCGATCACCGGCGCGTTTCTTCGCCAGCAGCATGTCCATGATTTCCGCGGTGGCCTCGACGTCGTCCAGGGTCAACTGCACCAGGCGCCGAGTGTTCGGGTCCATGGTGGTCTCGCGCAGCTGCGGCGGGTTCATTTCACCCAGCCCCTTGAATCGGGTGACCTGGGGCTTGCCGCGTTTCTTCTCGGCCACCAGGCGGTCGAGAATGCCGTCGCGCTCGGCCTCGTCCAGGGCGTAGTAGATTTCCTTGCCCAGGTCGATGCGGTACAGCGGCGGCATGGCTACATAGACGTGGCCGGCATCCACCAGCGGACGGAAATGCTGGACGAACAGGGCACAGAGCAAGGTGGCGATGTGCAGACCGTCGGAGTCGGCGTCGGCGAGGATGCAGATCTTGCCGTAGCGCAGCTGGCTCATGTCCTCGGCGCCCGGATCGACACCGATGGCCACCGCAATGTTGTGCACTTCCTGGCTGGCCAGAACTTCGCTGCCGTCCACTTCCCAGGTGTTGAGGATCTTGCCGCGCAGCGGCAGGATCGCCTGGAATTCCTTGTCCCGTGCCTGCTTGGCCGAACCACCCGCGGAATCACCCTCCACCAGGAACAGCTCGGAACGCATCGGGTCCTGGCCGGCGCAGTCCGCCAGCTTGCCGGGCAGTGCCGGGCCCTGGGTAATGCGCTTGCGCTCGACCTTCTTGCTGGCCTTCAGGCGGCGGCCGGCGTTGCTGATGGCCAGCTCCGCCAGTTGCATGCCCAACTCGGGGTTGGCATTGAGCCACAGGCTGAAGGCGTCCTTGACCACTCCGGACACGAACGCCGCCGCCTCACGGGACGACAGCCGCTCCTTGGTCTGGCCGGAGAATTGCGCGTCCTGCATCTTCATCGACAGGACGAAGGCGATGCGCTCCCAGACGTCTTCCGGGGCCAGCTTCAGGCCGCGGGGCAGCAGGTTGCGGAATTCGCAGAACTCGCGCATGGCATCCAGCAGGCCCTGGCGCAGGCCGTTGACGTGGGTACCGCCCTGGGCCGTGGGGATCAGGTTGACGTAGCTTTCCTGAACGCTGTCGCCGCCTTCGGGCAGCCACAGCAGGGCCCAGTCCACCGCTTCCTTGTTGCCTGCCAGGCTGCCGCAGAACGGCTCGTTGGGCAGGCGCTCGAATTCACTGACCGCGTCCACCAGGTAGGAACGCAGGCCATCTTCGTAATGCCACTCGACCTTCTCGCCGCTGGACTTGTCCTCGAAGCTCACCAGCAGCCCCGGGCACAGCACGGCCTTGGCCTTGAGCACGTGCTTGAGGCGGCTGACGGAGAACTTCGGCGAATCGAAGTATTTCGGGTCCGGGGCAAAGTACACGCTAGTGCCGGTGTTGCGCTTGCCGACGGTGCCGACCACTTCCAGCTCGCTGGCCTTGTAGCCATCGGCGAAGGTCATCTGGTATTCGTTGCCGTCGCGCTTGACCCGTACCCGCACCTGATTCGACAGGGCGTTGACTACGGAAATACCCACCCCGTGCAGACCGCCGGAGAACTGGTAGTTCTTGTTGGAGAACTTGCCGCCGGCGTGGAGCTTGGTGAGGATCAGCTCGATCCCGGAGACGCCCTCTTCCGGGTGGATGTCCACGGGCATGCCGCGGCCGTCGTCGGAGACTTCCAGGGAGTGATCGGCGTGCAGGATGACCTGTATCGACTTCGCATGGCCGGCCAGGGCTTCGTCGACACTGTTGTCGATGACTTCCTGGGCCAGGTGGTTGGGCCGCGTGGTGTCGGTGTACATGCCCGGGCGTTTGCGCACCGGGTCGAGTCCCGAGAGGACTTCGATGGCGTCTGCGTTATAAGAGCTAGCGCTGGGAGTGGCCATGGGTTCTCGTCGTTAGTCGTTCAATGAATATGGGGCGAGGCTTCACAGTGCCGTGAAGTCGATCGCCTGGTACTGATCGGCAGTGATGCCGGCAAAATTCAACATTGCCGGCAATTGTCCGGTAAATCCTTGGAAACTATGATCGCCGCCGGCCTGGATGCGCAAGGCACAGGCGCGGTAGTAGCGCTCGGCGCTGCGATAGTCCAGCGTCTCGTCCCCGGTCTGCAACCACACCTGATAACGCTGCGGGTCCTGGGGTGGCGCGACTTCCAGCGCCGCCAGCGCCGCCACGTGGTCGTGGGTCAGTTCCCAGGTTTCGTCGGTGTACAGGTTCTTCTGCGTGCCCAGATAACCGTCGAACATCCGGTGCGGGCTGACAGCAGGGTTGATCAGCAGGGCTTTCAGACCATAGCGCTCGGCAAGGTGAGTCGCATAGTAGCCGCCGAGCGAGCTGCCGACCAGCAATGGACGACCGAGTTCGGCAATCGCCTGTTCCAGCTGGCCAATGGCCTGGCGCGGATGGTGATGCAGGGCCGGTACGCGCAATTGCTCGCCCAGCCCCAACTGCTCCATGACGCGCCGCAACTGGGAGGCCTTGGTCGACGCGGGCGCACTGTTGAAGCCGTGGATATAAAGGATCGAACCGGACATGCGAACTCCCTGTGCACCTGGGCAAAAGCCGCAGTTTACAGGGATGACGGCAGCTAACGAAGCCGCTTCAGTAGCCGTTGCTGCCGTAATCGATGCTGAATGCGTAGCCGTGGACCCGTTGTACACCGGTTTCCAACCGTCCATCGGGCAGCAGGCGCAGCCAGCGATAGCCGGGCACCTGTTCTTCGACCTTGAAATCGTCGCTGCCGGGCTCGAACTGGATGCAGGTGGAGGGTGAGGCCAACAGCCGCACGTCGCCACGCAAGCGGTCGATCTCCTGATGCACATGCCCCCAGAGCAAGGCGCGAACCTGGGGGAAGCGGTCGAGCACGGCAAACAGCGCCTCGGCATTGCGCAGGCCGATGGGCTCCATCCAGGCGCAGTCGATGGACACCGGATGGTGATGCAGGCAAATCAGGTGATGACGCTCGGGCGCCTCGCCCAGGGAGCGGGCCAGCAATTGCAACTGGTCGTCCTGCAGATAGCCCGGCACTGAACCGGGCACCGACGAATCCAGCAGGGTTATGCGCCAGTTGCCGATATCGACGACCGGTTCCAGCAGATCGCTGTCCCGCGTCGCCAGTTGCATGACCTGTGGCTCGTCGTGATTACCGGGCAACCAGCGGCCTGGCGCCGGAATCTGCCGGGTCAACTGACGAAAGCGCTGATAGGACTCCAGAGTGCCGTCCTGGGACAGATCGCCGGTGGCCAGCATCAGGTCGATACGCGGCTGCTGCGCCAGCACTAGGTCGATGACCCGTTGCAGGCTGTCGGCGGTGTTCATGCCCAGCAGCGCACCGTCGGTCTCGGCAAACAGATGGCTATCGGACAGTTGCACCAGCAGCACCGAGTCGTCGGCAGTCAGTGCGGATACGCTTGGCACGGCGTTCTCCCGGTGCAAGGGCACAAAGCATGATGAAGGCGGTAATTATGCTGGGGGAAGCAAAAAAGAGGAAACCCGGGAAGCGGACCCAGTTCACATCTAGCGCACGGCTTCGAACTCGTGCCCACAGGCCAGGCAATGGCTCAGCCACTCCCCCAGGAAAACATTCAGCTGGGCCTTCTCGTCCGGCTGGTGCATGAAGGCATTCGGATAGGGATAGATGCTGCGAAACCGCCGGGCATGCTCGGCGCTGATGACTTCCGCCATGCGCGCATCGTGATAGACCTGCACCTCCAGTTGCGGCACCGGCAGCCAGGGCAGACTGTGCTCCTGGCGCACCTGCAAGGTGGTGGTGTAAGGGCAGGTCAGCACCACTTCCAGGGCCAGGACGCCGAGCATCTGCTCGCCCTGGGTCACGGCGATGCGCCGAGCCACAGGCTGGTTGCGCATGTCAGGCAGCAGGCGCATCAGTCGGGCATAGTTGGCCTCGCAGGAAGCTTGCAGCCCCGCCAGATCCACCCGATAGCGGTCGCGTACCTTGTTTACGACCATAACCCCCTCACTTCAGCGCGATTGAGCGCCAGCCACTGCAAGGCAATGATGCTGGCGGCATTGCAGATCCGCCCATCGCGCATGGCCTGCTGCGCATCTTCATAGGCCATCACCGAAACCCGGATGTCTTCCGCCTCTTCCTCCAGCCCGTGCAACCCGCCGGCGGCACTGCTGTCGCATCGTCCCAGGAACAGATGAACGAATTCGGTGCTGCCCCCTGGCGACGGGAAATACTCGATCATCGGCCACAGCGCCGAGATATCCAGGCCAGCTTCCTCCTGCGCCTCACGACGCGCCACTTCTTCCGGCTGCTCGTCCTTGTCGATCAACCCGGCCACCAGTTCCACCAGCCAGGGCGTGGCGGCCTTGCCCATGGCGCCGATGCGAAACTGTTCGATCAGCACCACCTCATCGCGCTGCGGATCGTACGGCAGTACGCACACCGCATCGTGACGCAGCAGAACCTCACGATTGATTTCCCGCCCCATGCCACCGGCGAACAATTCATGACGCAGTTGCAGGCGATCGAGCCGGTAGAAACCCTGGAAGCAGTTCTCGCGCCGGATGATCTCGACGGCACTCGGCGTGGAGTTGGCAAAGTCAGTCATAGCAATCCTCGTGTACAGCCTGTTCGTCCCGAGGATCCCCCTCGACTTCGCGCCATCCTAACGCGCCCGCCGCTGCCGATGCAGCCCCTTTAGCCTCAGCGGGATAGACGGCGAGGGGCTAAACCTAATCTAATTGCCTCTATTGAGCTTAGTGGCGAACCGACTGCCTCGCAGGCAGTCGAAGCCGGTAACCCATGCCTCCCCCTGGTTTATGAAGGACGCCCATGTCGCTTGTCAAAATCGCCTCCGTGGCCTGTATCGCCCTGACCCTGGGCGCCTGCCAAAGCCTGTTTCAGCCAAGCTACAACACGCCGCTGGAAACCAAGCGCGAGAAGTCCGAGCAGCTCAAGCCCGGCTGCAGCGGCGCCGACTGTCCGCTGGTCAACCTCGACACCGTGCACTTTCCCGCCGAGCCGCAACTGGATGCCATCGTCGAAAAACGCCTGCTGCAAATGACCCGCACCAGCCCCGACGCAGCGCTGCCGGCCAGCCTGGAAGCCTACCGCGAGCAGTTCCTGCGCAGCGCAGCGGACCGCCACGGCATGTACCTGCAATCCAAGGTACGCGAGCAGCATGACGGCCTGGTGATCATCGAGCTGGCCAGCTACCTGGACACCGGTGCCGCCAACGGCACCCCGGGCCGGGGCTTCGTCAACTATTCGCGCCAGCAGCATCGGGCGCTGAGCCTGGCGGACATGCTGCTGCCCGGCCAGGAGGAGATGTTCTGGAAGGCCGCGCGGGTCGCCCACAACAACTGGTTGATCAGCACCCACCTGGATCGCGAAGCCGAATTCATCAAGACCTGGCCGTTCCAGAAAACCGCCAACGTGGCGCTGACCCAGAAAGCCGTGACCCTCAAGTACGACGTCAGCACCATCGCGCCCTCGGTGCTGGGCCATATCGAATTGCAGATTCCCTACGACCGCCTCAAGGGCGTGCTCAAGCCCGAGCTGTTTCCCGGGAACTGACCCCCCGGCCCAGCAGCCACTGCAACAGCCCTGCCAGCAGCAGCGACGGCAGGGTAGCCCCGACATCCGGATACAGGTTGGCCAGCAGGTGGTAGGTGCTCACCCCACCCAGCCAGGCCAACAGCGCGGTCCAGCGCCAGGCTGACAGCGAATCATCCCCGCAGCGTCGGCGCAGGATGAAGTGATCCACCAGCACCACGCCAAACAGCGGCGCGAACACCGAGCCGATCAGCAGCAGGAAGTTCTGGTACTGGGCCAGCGGCGCCAGGCAGGCGATCAGGGTGCAGAGCACACCGATGGCCAGGGCCAGGTGCTCGACCTTCAGGCGCAGCAGAATGCCACTGGAAACCGCCGCCGAATGAATGTCGGCAAAGGCGTTCTCCGACTCGTCCAGCAGGATCAGCAGCAGCGGAATCCCCAACCCGGCACCGGCCAGCGCCAACAGCAAGGCATTCACCTCACCGCTCGGGGCGAAGGCCAGGGTGTAGGCAACGCCCAGGCTCATCAGCCAGAAATTGCCGATAAAAAAACCCAGGGCCGTGCCGCCGAACACGCTCTTGGCGCGCTTGCCGAAGCGCGAGTAGTCGGCGATCAGCGGCAACCACGACAAGGGCATGGCAATGGCGATGTCGAAGCCTGCGGCAAACGGCATCGAGCCATCCCCGGCCTGAGCCCGGAGCGCCGCCAGGTCGGCCCGGGCGAACAGGTTCCAGGTCAGCCACAGGCACGCCGTGAGCAATAGCCAGATGCCCCACTTGCGCAGGATCCGGCGGACAAAGGTCAAGGGGCCGCTGACCGCCAGCAAGGTCGCCAGGGCACCGAAAAACAGGGTCCAGAGCAGCGGATTGGCCAACAGGCTGCCTTCACTGAAGGCCCGGGTGCCCAGGAGGCTGGCGGCATCGCGCATGACGATGATTTCAAACGCGCCCCAGCCCACCAACTGCAGCAGGTTGAGCAACGCCGGCAGACTGGCGCCGCGGCGGCCCAGGCTGAGCTTGAGCGCAGCCATGGACGACAGGCCGGTGTCGCTGCCGATCACCCCCACCGCCGCCAGCAGCAGAACGCCCACAGCGGTGCCAAGAAAGATCGCCAGCAACGCATGAGACAGCCCCAGGCCCGGCGCCAACAGCGCACCGGTCTGCAACACCATCAAACCGATGCCGAGGGAGAACCACAGGGAGAACAGATCCCGGGCGCCAAACACACGCTTATCGGCGGGCACCGCAAGATTGGGGGAATAGGTACTTGGACTGTTCAAGGGATATATCTCAAAAGGGACAGGAGCAAGCTGCAAGCCTCAAGCGTCAAGAAAAAGCACGTCGCCCTTTGCTTTCCACTTGCGGCTTGCAGCTCGTGGCTTAGACCTTCTTGTACAGCTGGCTGCCTTCCTGCTTGAAGCGCTCGGCCTGCTCCGCCAGGCCCTTGGCGACGTCCACGTCCACCGCGTCGATGCGCTGGTTGGCCGCGTACTCGCGAACTTCCTGGGTGATTTTCATCGAGCAGAACTTCGGCCCGCACATGGAGCAGAAATGCGCCACCTTGGCCGAGTCCTTGGGCAGGGTTTCGTCGTGGTACGAACGGGCGGTATCCGGGTCCAGGCCCAGGTTGAACTGGTCTTCCCAGCGGAATTCGAAACGCGCCTTGGACAAGGCGTTGTCGCGGATCTGCGCGCCGGGGTGACCTTTGGCCAGGTCGGCGGCGTGGGCGGCGATCTTGTAGGTGATGATCCCGGTCTTCACGTCATCCTTGTTCGGCAGGCCCAGGTGCTCCTTGGGCGTGACGTAGCAGAGCATGGCGCAACCGAACCAGCCGATCATCGCCGCACCGATGCCGCTGGTGATGTGGTCGTAACCGGGAGCGATGTCGGTGGTCAGCGGGCCGAGGGTGTAGAACGGCGCCTCGTCGCAGCACTCCAGCTGCTTGTCCATGTTTTCCTTGATCAACTGCATCGGTACGTGGCCCGGGCCTTCGATCATGCACTGCACGTCATGCTTCCAGGCGATCTTGGTCAGCTCGCCGAGGGTTTCCAGCTCGCCGAACTGGGCTTCGTCGTTGGCGTCGGCAATCGACCCCGGACGCAGGCCATCTCCCAGGGAGAAGCTGACGTCGTAGGCCTTCATGATTTCGCAGATTTCGTCGAAGTGGGTGTAGAGGAAGTTCTCCTTGTGGTGCGCCAGGCACCACTTGGCCATGATCGAACCGCCACGGGACACGATGCCGGTGACCCGCTTGGCGGTCAGCGGCACATAGCGCAGCAGCACCCCGGCGTGGATGGTGAAGTAGTCCACGCCCTGTTCGGCCTGTTCGATCAGGGTGTCGCGGAACAGATCCCAGGTCAGGTCCTCGGCCACGCCGTTGACCTTTTCCAGGGCCTGGTAGATCGGCACGGTGCCGATCGGCACCGGCGAGTTGCGGATGATCCACTCGCGGGTTTCATGGATGTGCTTGCCGGTGGACAGGTCCATCACCGTGTCCGAACCCCAGCGGATACCCCAGGTCAGTTTCGCCACTTCTTCCTCGATGGAGGAACCCAGGGCGCTGTTGCCGATGTTGCCGTTGATCTTCACCAGGAAGTTGCGGCCGATGATCATCGGTTCCAGTTCGACGTGGTTGATGTTGGCCGGAATGATCGCGCGACCGCGGGCGATTTCCTCGCGCACGAACTCGGGGGTGATTTCCTTGGGGATGCTGGCGCCGAAGCTGTGGCCGGCGTGTTGCTGGTTCAGCAGGCCGGCGGCGCGGGCCTCCTGCAACTTCATGTTTTCGCGGATGGCGACGTATTCCATCTCGGCGGTGATGATGCCTTTGCGCGCGTAGTGCATCTGGCTGACGTTGGCCCCGGCCTTGGCCCGGCGCGGGTTGTTGACATGGGCGAAGCGCAGCTGGGTCAGTTCCGGGTCCGCCAGGCGCTGCTGGCCGAAGTTGGAGCTCAGGCCGGGCAGGCGCTCGGTGTCGCCACGGTCTTCGATCCACGCCGAACGCACATCGCCCAGGCCCTTGCGCACATCGATCACCACGTTCGGGTCGGTGTAGGGGCCGGAGGTGTCGTACACGGTCACCGGGGCGTTGATCTCGCCACCGAAATCGGTGGGGGTCACGTCCAGGGTAATTTCGCGCATGGGCACGCGGATGTCCGGGCGCGAACCCTGGACATAGATTTTTTGCGAGCGGGTAAAGGGCTGAACCGATTGTTGGTCGACTTGGGCCGACTCACTGAGGTTGCTAGCGTTTTTTAGTTTTGTCGTCATCACGGGCTCTCCAGACAGCATCCAGGCAGTGGATTGTTGTCGGAGCGAACCTGTAACGGACGGACGCACCCTGTCTAAGCAACTAGTGAGTGCAGTGCTTGGTACTCGAGGGGTGTTCGATTGTCGAACAACATCCCGGACGAAGCACAAGAGGACTCGCCGGGTGACGAGAAATCTTGTTCCCTACGCAGGCGCTAACCTGATCAGGTTCAACGGGATCCGGATTATCCGATCTCAGCCTCATAGCAAGGCACCCCGACAAGAACCGCGCCAGTCTAGACAAAGCCGGGACAGAACGCCAACACCGGTGCAATAAGCAGGATGAATGGCGTAATTGCAGGATTGTTGCCATAGGTCAGCAGCTCTACACTCCCTGCCCTATGTCGAACCTTGACGCTCCATGGACCGCGCCTTAGCCTTGGCGCCTGGATTATCTCCGTAATATCAACTCTAGGGATCGCCGAATGCTGCGCAAACTCTCACTGGCTGTTGCCGTGTCTTGTGCGTCCAATGGAATGGCATGGGCAGCAGAAGCACCTTTGACCACCAAGACCGATCTGGTCAGCGTCTACCAGGAAGCGGTGGACAACAACGCCGATCTGGCCGCTGCCCGCGCCCAGTACGGCGCCCAGAAGGAAGTGGTGCCCCAGGCCCGCGCCGGGCTGCTGCCCAACCTCTCGGCGGGGGCGGACATCAACAACACCCGCACCAAGTTCGATGAGCCATCCATGGCCTCGACCCGCAGCGGCAACGTCTACCAGGCGACCCTGGCCCAGCCGCTGTTCCGCGCCGACCGCTGGTTCCAGCTGCAGGCCGCCAAGGACATCAACGAGCAGGCCTCGCTGCAGCTCTCGGCCACCGAACAGAACCTGATCCTGCAAAGCGCGGAAAACTACTTCGCGGTGTTGCGCGCCCAGGACAACCTGGCCTCGACCAAGGCCGAGGAAGCCGCCTTCAAGCGTCAACTGGACCAGTCCAACGAACGCTTCGACGTGGGCCTGTCGGACAAGACCGACGTCCTGCAGGCCCAGGCCAGCTACGACACCGCCCGGGCCAACCGGATCCTCGCCCAGCGTCAGGTGGATGACGCTTTCGAAGCGCTGATCACCCTGACCAACCGCGAGTACAACTCGATCCAGGGCATTGTCCACACCCTGCCGGTGCTGGCACCGACGCCCAACGACGCCAAGGCCTGGGTCGACACCGCCGCCCGGCAGAACCTCAACCTGCTGGCCAGCAACTACGCGGTCAGCGCCGCCGAGGAAACCCTCAAGCAGCGCAAGGCCGGGCACGCCCCGACCCTGGACGCCGTGGCGCAGTACAAGAAAGGCGATAACGACGCCCTGGGCTTCAGCAACCCCAACCCGTTGACGCGCTACGGCAGCGATGTCGAGCAGCGCTCCATCGGCCTGCAACTGAACATCCCGATCTACAGCGGTGGCCTGACCAGCTCCCAGGTCCGCGAGTCCTACTCGCGCCTGAGCCAGACCGAGCAGCAGCGCGAATCCCTGCGTCGCCAGGTGGTGGAGAACACCCGCAACCTGCATCGCGCGGTGAACACCGATGTCGAACAGGTCCAGGCCCGACGCCAGTCGATCATCTCCAACCAGAGCGCCGTGGAAGCCACGGAAATCGGCTACCAGGTGGGCACGCGCAACATCGTCGACGTGCTGGATGCCCAACGTCAGCTGTACACCTCGGTGCGCAACTACAACAACAGCCGCTACGACTACATCCTCGACAACCTGCGCCTGAAACAGGCCGCCGGCACCCTCAACCCCGGCGACCTGCAGGACCTGTCGCGCTACCTCAAGGCCGACTACAACCCGGACCGCGACTTCCTGCCGCCGGACCTGGCCAAGGCCGCACAGGAGCAGCTCAAGGCTCGTCCCTGAAGCCTGGAGCCATGAAAAAGGCCACCTTTGCGGGTGGCCTTTTTTTGTGGCCGCTACGCAGCCGAACGCAGCCTGCGGCAGCGGCTACAGACGGACGATCAGTGCCTGTTCAAGAGACGATCAAGGCCATCCAATAAACGCTGCAAGGCCCCCTGGTTGGCCTTGAGCACCTTGAGCCCGGCCTCGGCCATCTTCTGCGCATCCCGGGGCAACTCGAACAGGCGCTGCACCGCCACCGCCAGCCCTTCGGCGTCATCCACCTCCTGCAGGGCTCCGGCCTCGCGCAGCATCGCGGCGATTTCCAGGAAGTTGAACAGGTGCGGTCCGCTGATCACCGGCTTGGCCAGCGCCGCCGGCTCCAGCAGATTGTGCCCGCCGTTGGCCACCAGGCTGCCACCGACAAAGGCGCTGTCGGCCAGGGCATAGAGGAACAGCAACTCGCCCATGGTGTCCCCCAGCAACACCGAGGTGCTGGCGTCCACCGGCTCTCCGGCGGAGCGGCGAATGGTCGTGAAACCCTGTTGCCGACACAGCTCGTACACCGAGTTGAAGCGTTCCGGGTGCCGTGGCACCAGAATCAGCAAGGCATTCGGGTAACTGGCCAGCAGTTGCCGATGGGCGTCGAGCACCACGGCGTCTTCACCTTCGTGGGTACTGGCGGCGATCCATACCGGGCGGTCCATGGCCTGCCACTGCTGGCGCAGCTCACGGGCACGCACCAGCAGTTGCGGATCGATGCTCAGGTCGAATTTGATCGAGCCTGTCACTTCCACCGTCTCGGGACGCGCACCCAGCTCCCGGAAACGCTGGGCCTCGGTCTCGGTCTGCACCGCGAACAGGCTCATCTGCGCCAGCATCGGCGCCGTCAGACCGGCAAAGCGCCCATAACCCTTGGCCGAACGCGCGGACAATCGGGCATTGGCCAGGGCCACCGGAATCCCGCGCCGAGCGCACTGGTCGATGTGGTTGGGCCACAGTTCGGTTTCCATGATCACCGCCAGCTTGGGCTGCACCCGATCGAGAAAGCGCGCAGCAGCGCAAGGCAGATCGTAAGGCAGGTAGCAATGCTGGATGCGCGGCTCATGGGCGAACAGCGCCTGAATGCGCTCGGAGCCGGTGGGGGTCATGCAGGTCACGGTAATCGGCAGTTGCGGATGACGGGCCAACAGGGCCCGGATCATTGGCGCCGCGGCAATGCTCTCGCCCACGGACACCGCATGCACCCAGATACCGCCGGTCTGCATCACCGGCAAGCCCAGAGAGAAGCGTTCGCCAATGCGCTTGGCATAAGCCGGGGCCTTGCGCGAACGCAGCCACAGGCGAATCGCTACCAATGGCAGCCCCAGGTAAAACAGTGCGGTATAGAGAGTTCTATTCATGGCGGCGGAGTTTATCGGTTTTTTAGCCGATCGCCTTCAGGTGCACGGCAAAACGTTCCGCCAGCCAGCGCGCGGCCGGCCCCAGGGGCTCGTCGCGGCGCCAGGCCAGCTCCACCACCAGCGCCGGCGGCGTCCATTCGCTGACCAGCTCCACCATCTGATGCTGATAGGTCGGGTACTGCACCACATGCCGCGGCAACCAGGCCCAGCCAAGGCCACGCATCAGCCATTCGGCCATCACGTAGAAACTGTCCGCCCGCCAGACCTGGGGGCTGACTTGCTCACCACCGGGATAACCACTGAGTTGCGGGGCGATCAGCAACTGCCGGTGCCGGGCCAGGAGCTGGCGATTGACCCGTTTTTCATGGGCCAGGGGATGCCCCACGGCACACACCGTGACCATTTCAACGCTGCCCAGGGCCTGACGCTCCAGGGTTTCGGGCATCTGCTCATGGTGGAACAGCAAGCCCAGGTCGGCCCGGCGCTCCACCAGTTTGCGCGCCACATCGCCCTGGGCGCCGCTGGCCAGTTGCACCTCCAGGCTGGGAAAGCGCTCGGCCAGGGCTTCCAGGCTGTCGAGCACCGGCTGGTAAGGCATCGCCTCATCCTGGGCCAGGCGCAAGCGCGCCTCCTGGCCCCGCATCAAGGCCAGGGCCCGGCCATTGAGGCGATCGCACTGGCGCAGAATCTCCCGCGCCTCCTGCAACAAGGCACTGCCGGCTTCGCTGAGCTTGGGCTGGCGCCCACTGCTGCGCTCGAACAGGCTGACCCCCAGGTCCTCCTCCAGCAGAGCGATGGCGCTGCTGATGGCCGATTGCGCCTTGCGTTGCTGGCGGGCCACCGCGGAAAACGAACGCAGCTCGGCGACACTGACGAACAGCCGCAACTGCTCCAGGTTCCATTGCATGTTCATAGCGCAACCTATCTCTATAACAGATAGGTAATGACTTTACCCCATCTGGGCAGCCTCTAGAATGCCGACCTCAGAAAGCAGTCCCAGACACGAGGAACCCTCCCATGAACGCTTACTACTACCTGGCCATCGCCATCTGCGCGGAAGTGATTGCCACTGTTTCAATGAAAGCGGTCAAGGGCCTGAGCACACCGTTGCCCCTGGCGCTGATCATCGTCGGCTACGGCGTGGCCTTCTGGATGCTGACCCTGGTGGTGCGCACCGTCCCGGTGGGCGTGGCCTATGCGGTATGGGCCGGCATGGGCATCGTCATGGTCAGCATTGCCGCGCTGTTCCTGTACGGCCAGAAGCTGGATATCCCGGCGATGCTGGGCATGGCGCTGATCGTCCTCGGCGTGGTGGTGATCCAGTTGTTCTCGAAAACCGCCGGGCATTAAAAAGCAGCCTCAAGCGACAAGCTTCAAGCGGCAAGAGTGAGTGCCATGCTTGCAGCTTGAGGCTTGAGGCTTGAAACTTGCGCCTTCGTTTTGTTTACCGAGGTCGCTGCATGCCATCCGCTATTTCCACCGATGTGCTGATTGTCGGCGCAGGCGTCGCCGGTCTCTGGCTCAACGCCCGCCTGCGGCGCCAGGGCTTTTCCACTGTACTGGTGGAAAGCGCCAGCCTCGGTGGCGGACAGAGCGTGAAGTCCCAGGGGATCATTCACGGCGGCGCCAAGTACGCCCTGCACGGTGCCCTCACTGGCGCCTCGGAAGCCATCGCCGACATGCCCCGGCGCTGGCGCGAGGCCCTGGCCGGTACCGGCGAGCTGGACCTGTCCGGCGTGCGCCTGCTCTCCGAATCCCACTATCTCTGGTCCCCCGGCACCCTGGCCGGCAACCTCACCAGCTTCTTTGCCAGCAAGGCCGTGCGCGGCCGGGTCGACCAGGTCAAGGGCGAGCAACTGCCTCCAGCGCTGCAGGACAAGCGCTTCAAGGGCAAGGTCTATCGGCTGGCCGAGCTGGTGGTGGACGTGCCCAGCGTCATCCAGCGTCTGGCGGACCTGGGCGGCGACAGCCTGCTGGCCGGCCAGAAGATCGAGCCACTGCGCGAGAGCGGTCAACTGGTAGGCCTGCGGATCGACGAACGGGAAATTCGCGCGCAGCGCATCGTCTTCAGCGCCGGTGCCGGCAATGCCGAGCTGCTCCAGGCGCTCGGCCTGAGCCAGCCGGCCATGCAGCGACGCCCGCTGCACATGGTGCTGGTCAAGGGACCCAGCCTGAAACCGCTGTACGCCCATTGCCTGGGCGGCGGCCCCAAGCCGCGGATCACCGTCACCACCCATCCGGCCGCCGACGGCCAGTGGGTCTGGTACCTGGGGGGCGATCTCGCCGAAGCCGACGGCGTGGCCCGGGAGCCGGCGGCGCAGATCGCTGCTGCCCAAAAGGAACTGGGACAGCTGCTGCCCTGGGTCGACCTGAGCCAGGCGCAATGGGCCACCTTGCGAGTGGAACGGGCGGAACCGGCACAATCAGGCCTGACCCGCCCGGACAACGCCTTCCTCGCCGGACAAGACCGCCTGCTGGTGGGCTGGCCGACCAAACTGGCCCTGGCGCCGGACTTTGCTGACCGAGTCCTGGCGGCCCTGGAGCGCGATGGCATTCGCCCTGGCCCCAGCCAGGCCCTCCCCGACCTGCCCAAGCCGCCCCTGGCGCAAACGGCCTGGGAGCAACTGCTGCCATGAGCCAGCCAACCCTGCACGACCTGCATCGCCCCTTCGGCAGCACCGGGCTGATGGTTTCCCCCCTGGGCCTGGGCACGGTCAAGCTGGGCCGTGACCAAGGCGTGAAATACCCCAACGGCTTCCAGATCCCGGACGACCAGGAAGCGCGCATGCTGCTCAAGCTGACCCGCGACCTGGGCATCAACCTGATCGACACCGCTCCGGCCTACGGCCGCAGTGAGGAACGCCTGGGCCCGCTGCTGCGGGGCCAGCGCCAGGAGTGGGTGATCGTCAGCAAGGTCGGCGAAGAGTTTGCCGACGGCGTGTCCCGCCACGACTTCAGCGCCGCCCACACTCGACTGTCCGTGGAACGCAGCCTGCAACGCCTGGAAACCGACTTCATCGACCTGGTGCTGGTGCATTCCGACGGCAACGACCTGGCGATCCTCGAGCAGTGCGAGGTCTACCAGACCCTGGCGCAGCTCAAGCAGGAGGGCAAGATCCGCGGCTTCGGCTTCTCCGGCAAGACCGTGGACGGCGGTTTGAAGGCCTTGGAGCAAGGCGATTGCGCCATGGTTACCTACAATCTGAACGAACAGGCCGAGCGGGCGGTCATTGATTATGCCGCCGCCCAGCACAAGGGCATCCTGGTGAAAAAGGCCCTGGCCAGCGGCCACGTGTGCCTGAGCCCGGGCACCGACCCGGTGCGGGCCAGCTTCGAATTGCTGTTTGACCGGCCCGGTGTGGCCAGTGCTATTGTCGGGACCATCAATCCGCTGCACCTGGCCCATAACGTGACGACTGTGGCACAGGTTCTAGGGGCTGTTCCCGCTGGGTGACAGGCCCTGGGCCAAAACTGATGCCGCCGACGCGGCCGACCCCGACGCAAGAAGGAGCCGAGATGTCGCGACCGCTGATTAGAAAGAACCCCAGCAACTTCAAGACCCTGCCTCTGTTCGTCGAAGCGACTCCCGAAGGCCTGTGCTACCAGAGCGTGGGCATGCCGCTGAACTTCGCCCAGACCCTGCAGCGCCGACGCCCGGTGACCGTGGCCGATAACCAGCGTTTCGCTCTGGAGCTGGCCAACCTCGGGGTCTCGGTGCGCCTGACCCTGCATTGGCAGAACCGCGACTACTGGGTACTGGTGCGCCAGCGCCGCCAGGATCGCGGCGACGTGGTGCTCAAGCTGATCTCCGGCTACGTGCCGGCCCATGAGCTGAACCTGCCGCTGCTCACCGCCATCCAGGAAATTGCCGAGGAATGCCTGCTGGAAACCCCGGAAGGCTGGCTCGGCGGACGCTTCAACGACACCTGGCTCCCCGCCCCCTATGCCGGGGCCCTGCACTACCGCGAAGCCCTGCCCTTTCGCCTGACGCCGCTGTCCGGCGCGGCGCGGCCGGTGCGTTGCGCCAACCTGCAATTGCTCGAGCGTCCCCAGGCCTATGTCCACCTGCCCACGGCATCGCTGCAGCTGATCTACGACCTGCGCCTGGAGGTGCCCCGGGAAGCCAAGTCCCTGAGCCTGTTCCACGTCGATGAACGCCTGGAAGGTGATCAACTGGTGGCCCGCCTGGACCGCAAGCGCCCGGACCTGTACCTGATGCCCCTGGAGAACGGCGAACCTTGCGCCGAGCTCTACACCCTGAGGAAGGACCAGTTGCACCCGGCGAGCACCCGTGGCCTGTACCTGGCAGAAAGCTTCGCCCAGCAGGAAGGCTGGGTGGTGCGCGACGAGCGGATTCGCTGGAAGGACTGGCTCAGGCAACGAGGCCTGAGTGAACCGGAGAAGGACTCGAAACTCTCACGCCTGACCGGCAAGGCCCGGCAGATCCTGCGCAAGATGGTTCCGGCCAAGGCCAGGCGCCAGGGCTGAGGCAAAAAAAAGGCGCCTGGAGCGGGCGCCTTTTTTTCACTGCGGCCGTTACTCGGCCTTGTCGGTCTTGCGGATCTTCTCGACGATGGCGGTGGTCGAGCTGTTCTCGACCAGCCCCAGCACCTTCACCGTGCCGCCATAAGCGGTGACGATATCTGCGCCCACCACCTGATCGATGCCATAGTCGCCGCCCTTGACCAGCACATCCGGCCGTACCTGGGTCAACAGGTTTTCCGGAGTGCCTTCAGGGAAACTGATCACCCAGTCCACGGCGCCCAATCCCGCCAGCACCGCCATGCGTCGGTCGACACTGTTGATCGGCCGGCCGGGCCCCTTGAGGCGACTGACCGAGGCATCGTCGTTGATCGCCACGATCAGCCGGTCACCCTGAGCCCGAGCCTGTTCCAGGTAGGTCACGTGGCCGGCATGGAGAATGTCGAAGCAGCCATTGGTGAACACAATCTTCTCGTTGTGCGCCCGGGCGTCGTCAATCGCCAGCAGCAGCTGGTCGAGGCTCAGGACCCCACGCTCGGAACCTTCCTCGCGCTGGATCGCCCGGCGCAATTCCGGCGCGCTGATGGCGGCAGTCCCCAGCTTGCCGACCACGATGCCCGCCGCCAGATTGGCCAGGCCCACGGCATGGGGCAACTCTTCACCGGCAGCAATGGCAGCGGCCAGGGTAGAGATCACCGTATCCCCGGCACCGGTGACATCGAACACTTCACGGGCACGGGCCGGCAGGTGCAGGGGCGGGTGCTCCGGACGCAACAGGGTCATGCCGTGCTCGCCACGGGTCACCAGCAGCGCACCCAACTCCAGATCGTGCATCAGCTTGGCGCCCTTGCTCACCAGCTCGTGCTCATCGGCACAGCCGCCGACGATGGTTTCGAACTCGCTGAGATTCGGCGTGATCAGGCTGGCGCCGCGATAGATGGAAAAATCCTTGCCCTTGGGATCGGCCAGCACCGGAATGCCCCGCGCCCGCGCCGCTGCGATCAGTACCTGATGGTTACGCAACGCGCCCTTGCCGTAGTCGGACAGCACCAGCACCTTGATCCCGTCGAGCAGAGCGTCGACCTCGGCCGCCAGGGCCAGAGCGTCAGTGGCGAACGGCTCTTCGAAATCGATACGCAGCAACTGCTGGTGACGGCTCATGACCCGCAGTTTGACGATGGTCGGCTGGTGAGCAATGCGCTGGAACAGCGCCCGTACGCCCGCGCCTTTCAAGCTGTTGGCCAGACTGTCGGCAGCCTCATCGTCACCGGTCACCCCCACCAAAGACGCCGGAGCGCCGAGAGCGGCGATGTTCAGGGCAACGTTAGCGGCACCACCCGGGCGGTCCTCGATTTGCTCGACCTTGACCACCGGCACCGGTGCCTCAGGGGAAATCCGTGAGGTACCACCATGCCAGTAACGGTCGAGCATGACATCGCCGACCACCAAGACAGGGGCTTGATCGAATCGCGGCATGGACAACTTCATGGAGCATCCCACATACAAAATGAACAGGGGCGCGATATTAACACAGGGTTGGCGCCGTCTCGTTTGAGAGCTTTACGCGGGATGTATCACGCACATTATCTGCTCACTTTTTGAACACCCGACTCAAAACAAACTGCACCGCATCGGACAATTCGATTTCATCGGTATTGACCTCGCAATCTGCGCGCTCTGGCGCTTCGTAAGGACTGTCCAGCCCGGTGAAATCCTTGATTGCTCCTTGCAGAGCAGCTTGATACAGGCCCTTGGGATCACGTCGGGCGCACACATCAAACGGCGTGCTGACATAGACCTCGAAAAACTGCCCAGGACCAAACAACGACCTGGCAATCGCCCGACCAGCACTGAAAGGCGAAATAGCCGAGACGATCACAATCAGTCCGGCGTCGACCATCAAGCGCGCCACCTCGCCAATACGACGAACATTCTCTTTGCGCGCCTCGATTCCCATCCCCAGATCGCTGCATAAACCGGTGCGCAGGTTGTCACCGTCCAGCACAAATGTATGGCGACCCAGCTCATTGAGCTTGATCTCCAACGCGTTGGCCAACGTGGACTTTCCAGCGCCCGACAGCCCCGTCAGCCACAGACAACAAGGCTGCTGTTGCTTTAACGCAGAGCGGGCATCCACTGACAACGATAGGGAAAAGGGACGGATAGCGGGAGCAACCCCAGTAGAGGCCGGAAAGACTGAAGAGTCACTCATAACCCAGGACCTCATAATCACGCTGATAAGCACGCCTGACCAAGCGCCGCGTACGCAAGGAGCAAAACTCCCTGACCGGCTCATTTCGACGGTCAAGGGAAACATTCAGATGTGGCAATAATGTGTCCACTCCGAGTCGCTTACACAGATGGCGAAAATCTCGCTCAATATGCTCGTGCCGGCCTAGAAAATCCATGGACATCCGCCCCATCTGATCAACAAGAAAGTCTGTCTGAGGCGCAAAGTGGAGCTGACGACGCAGGTTGTCCGGGTGCAACCACTGAGCAACGAAATCGTCGAAGTCTCGGTAGCTGGTCACCAAGGCCTGAGCCTCCCGGTCACGCCGCCCCATGTTATTGCCCCGCAAGTAAGCGTACGCCGAGTAAGCCCGCTCCAAGGGATCGCGGACAAAAGCGAACTTGAAACTACCCGCGCAGTGTTCGGGGAACTGCTGCTGATACCAGTAATACGGTAAATGCCCTGGCCACCGACCATCTAAAAACGCAGAGCACAGGCTACTGCCACCACATTTGGGTACATGAATGAACACACACTTATGCGTCACAAAACTTTTTGGAAGCGCAATGTTCGCAGACAGAGACTTGTTCACAGCCTGCCGGTCAACCACTGACAATCGTCCCAGCAAAAAAGCCCTTTGATTCTTAGGAAGCAGTTTCCACAACAGACGTTGCAACATCCGATTATCCACGCAAGAAGGTTAGCCCTCTCGTTCATCATTCGAATCGAGAGGGTCAACATAACAAACGCTGGAGAAGGAATTATTTAGCTTTGGTCAACCCTGTAAGGGCATTGATACAAATGCCCGGGCGCATTGCGCGCCCGGGAATATCAGACGATATCGGCCTCAGTCGGCGCGTCCAGCCCCATGGCGTGCAGCCGCGAGTAGTAGCCACCCATGGCCAGCAACTCGAGGTGAGTACCACGCTCGACAATTTCGCCGTGGTCCATCACCAGAATCAGGTCAGCCTTCTCGATAGTGGACAACCGGTGAGCGATAACCAGGGTGGTACGCCCTTTCATGACCTTGTCCAACGCCGCCTGAATATGCCGCTCCGACTCGGTATCCAGTGCTGATGTCGCCTCATCCAGAATCAGCAACGGTGCATTCTTCAGCAACGCCCGGGCGATAGCCAAGCGTTGACGCTGGCCACCCGAAAGGAGCACGCCGTTCTCTCCGACTTCGGTATCCAGGCCATGGGGCAGTTCAGCAATGAAGTCCATCGCATAGGCATCTTGGGCAGCCTTCTCGATATCCGCACGCGGCGCACCGGCCAGGTCCCCGTATGCAATGTTGTTGGCAACGGTATCGTTGAACAACGTCACATGCTGCGTGACCTGAGCCACGTGTCGGCGCAAGTTGCGCAGCCGGTAGTCTTCGACCTCCACGTCGTCGAGCAGTATTTCTCCGGTTTCATGATGGTAAAAACGCGGAATCAGGCTGGCCAATGTCGACTTACCACTACCAGAGCGCCCAACCAAGGCAATCATCTGCCCTGGCTCGGCACTGAAGGTAATGTTCTTGAGAACCTCACGCCCGGTCTCCGGATACGTGAAGCTCAAGTTGCGTACTTCAAGGCGACCACTGATACGATCTCGTTCGACCGTACCGCTATCGACTTCAGGCTCAACATCCAGTTGCTCGAAGATACTTTCGGCACCAGCAACGCCCTTTTGAATCGTTGAGCTGACTTCCGACAACTGCCGAATCGGTTTAGGCAGCAAACCCGCGGCAGTGATATAGGCCACCAGATCACCGGCTGTTGCATCGCCCCGCAAGAACAACACCAGGAACATCAATGCAGCCATGGCGGAGTAAATCACCAGTTGCAACATGGGGGTGTATACAGCGCCAGTCTTGGTCATGCGCAGCTGTTTTTCGGTGTTGCTCTGGCTAGCCGCGGCAAAGCGCCGCTGCTCATAGCCTTCACCACCGAAACTGCGCACCACTCGATACCCCTGGATCGCTTCCGAAGCAACATGGGTCACATCTCCCATGGCGACCTGGATCTTTTTGCTCTGCTTGCGAAATTTCTTGCTGGTACTGCCGACCATCAGGGCAATCACTGGCAGGATCGCCAGCATCACCAGCGTCAGCTTCCAGTTCATCCACAACAGATAAACAAATAGAAAGACCACTGTCAGGCCTTCGCGAATGACCACTTTGATCGCGTCGGTGGCCGCCCCCGTAACCATAGTCACATTGAAAGTGATACGGGAAATCAGGTGCCCAGAACTATGAGTATCAAAATAGCGATTGGGCAGGACTAAAAGCTTGTTGAACAGTTCGACACGCAGGTCGTGGACCAACCCCAAGGAAACCTTGGCCAAGTAGTAGTTGCCAAGAAACGACCCCAAACCTTGCCACGCGGCGATCAGGACGATCAGCAGCGGAACAGCCATCAGCAGCTTCAGGTCTCTCAGATACGGCACATTGGGGAAGAACACCACATCGGGATTGCTCAAGCCATCAACGAAGTATTTGAGGATTCCCGCGAGCATCGGCTGGGTAGACGCAAAGATCACGAAGCCCACGATACTCAACAGAAACATGCCAAGGTACGGCCGTACATAGCCCAGCAGCCGGAAATAGATTTTCAGGCTGGAATCCTGTTCCGCTTTGGGCGGTGCGTCACTCATCATCGGGCTCACTGGTTAGGTAGAACGGCGAATTTTATCACAAGCCTCGGGCTTGGCCCGAGCCCAGACCAAAACGCTGGCCAAGGCAATTGGAAACCAGGAGATGAACCACTCGGCGCGAGGTGTGCCTGTCAGGCTTGCAGCATCGAACTGCATCGCCAGAAATGAGAACACCCATATCCCGATGATGCCCTTGCCATATTGGGTATCACGCGCCTTCCACGCTTGCCATAGCACTCCGAACCACAGCCCACACCAAAGCAGCAGGCCCGGCAGACCGAGTTCGATGGTCACATGGGTGAACAGATTGTGAGAGTGATCGAAATAGAGGTTATCGGCAAAGACCTTGTAATCGCCGCCCAATCCCAAGCCGCCCCAAGGCCGCTCAGCAATCATGTGCAAGGCCGCCATGAAAATCTGAGGACGATAGGAAACGCCACGAGACAAGACCAGAGACTCCATTGCCCAGAACACCGCCAACGCGGTGACAACCGCCGCTGCCGCGATCAACGTACTGCGCCGGTCGCGACACCAGATAGGCATAGCCACGATACTCAGAAGCAGTGCCAGAGCGGCGCCTCTGCTTTGGCTCAGCACCACAAAGAGTGCGAGCAGCCCCATTGCCAGCAACCAAGCCACCTGCATCCAACGGCCGCGAGGCACCCAGTGCAGCATCCACACCGCAGCCAAACCAATGACGTAAGCACCAAGAATCGGATGAGACAGCTGGCCTAACCCCTCAAGACGGGCATACCAGGCATTTCCTTCAATGCCATAGAATTTGATCACTGCAATCAGCGACGACAATGCCAGTCCGAAACCTCCCCACTGCATGACTCGAATGACCCGCTCGGGTCGAGCATTGGCAAACACCGGGAAGAACAGCAGGAAGACGCCGATGTAAAGCAGGCGCTTGGCCTCACGGGAAGGATCTTCTACGTTGGTCCAGAGCAAACTGATCCCGCCCCATACCGCCAACAACAGGATCATCAGGCAGATCCAGGTTTGCGAACGCCAGACTTCCTTGAGCCGATCACGGGCAGGCCAGGCAAAAACCAGGGCCGGCAACCAGAGAAAGAGCACCAGGCCCTGCTGATAGATCTTGTTGGTCGGCGCAAATGCAATAGCCAGTAAAAACCATAACAGTCCACAGACCATCCATCCCTGCGCCCAACGATTTGCTTGCATTCCTTCCCCCTCATCACGGCCAACCACCCTGACCGGCATGGTTAAAACCCAAAACTTTCGGCATCATTACCGACCACTGTGCCCGCGACTCCGAGAAGGCTCCGACGATGCAATGTTCAAGGCTTTCCCAAGCCGCTCTAACTTCAATGACTGAAGGCGCCAGAATATTGGAAGCCGACAGCTATGGTCCTAAAGTCTACCTGCTGGCAGACGGAGACATCCTCAAACTGTTTCGCCGCAAACGCCTTTTTTCTTCAGCGTTGTTTCACCCCTACTCCAAACGCTTCATCGACAACGCGGCGGAGTTGCGCAAGCGTGGAATCCCCACCTTGACCGTACTCAAGTTCTTCGAACTAAGTGCCCCCGGCATGACCGCGGTGCTTTATCGACCATTACCTGGGCAGACACTGCGTCAAATGGCCAGCCAGAAAGACTTTGACTGGCAACAGAACCTCGAGCCGCTGGTGGCCCTGATTCGTCGATTGCACACAGCCGGCATCTACTTCCGCTCATTACACTTGGGCAATATCGTGATCACGCCCGACAATGAAATGGGGCTGATCGATGTAGCCGATATGCGTTTCTTGCGGGCGCCACTGCCTCCCAGGCTGATCAAGCGCAACTTGCAGCACTTTGCACGCTATATTGCGCGCGAAGAGCTGAACGAACGCTTTCCAATGCAGGCACTGGAACAAGCGCTGTTACCGGCATGAAAACAGCCGCCGCGAGGTTTCAGTGAAATCTGTCCAGGCCCGCTCCGGCGCCAGCGCTCGCGACTGACCGTCAAGGATCACCTCGGCAGACGCTGAAAATGCGCGCTCCATGAGGTTGCTCCAGGCACCGGCATCGTCCGGCGGCGCATACCAGCCGGCCTCAGCCAACTGCTCCCGGAATACCGCAAGCTCACTGGTGAGCACCGGAACTCCCGAGATCACCGCCTCTTGCAAGATCAAGCCCAGCCCCTCGTCCAGCGATGGAATGGCTACCCAGTCAAACGCTCGATAAAGCGTTGCGGCCTCTGGCAGATGACCTGGGAGGAAAACTTTGCCACTCAAGCCCAAACGCTCGATGCCGGCCTCAAGGGCGAGCCGCTCGGGGCCCTCGCCGACAATGACCAAGCGCGCATCGGGTCGATGTACCGACGCGGCAGCGAAGGCCTCCAGCAGACAGGCAAAGCCCTTGCCACTCACCAAGCGGCCTACCGCACCCAGCACTGGCGAGGCTTCCAATGGCACTCCCAAGCGAGCTCGAGCCTGCTCACGAGACAGCGACCCGGCACGAAAAGCGACCGGGTCGTAGGCGCTGCGCAAGACTGCAACAGGCCGGCGCGTGTCACATTCAAGGGATTGGGCGAGAGTGTTCGACACAGCAACCAGCGTCAGCTCAGAGTCCGAGAACCTCTCAAACAGTTTGAGATCGCTCCCGCGCAGGCGAGTGGTGCCATGAAAAATGACCACAGCACGCACCCCTGGCACAGCCCGGAGTACTGGCAGTAAGGCTCGCGCAACACCGATACCATCCAGAAGCACCACTTCCACGTCTTTCGGCAGGGCCTTTTTAAAACGCATGCGCATCCAGGGAGCCAGCAACTTCCAGATGCGCCGCTCCTTGAGCTGGTCAGAAGAAAGATTCCACTCGACAACGTGGTTGCCCAGATCGCCAACGCCCGCACTTCCTTGAAGCAGCCAAGTGTTGATCGATGCACAGCCCTCAACGCGAGAAAGTATCTGTTGATGTACCTTCTGCACCGAAGCAAAGGCAGAGCCGCCGGCCCACATGATGTTAAGAATGCTCATTGAAAAAATGACCTTGATACGTGGTTTCGCAAGCCCGCCATGTGCAATTCAGTGATGCCTGGTCGACCTTTGATCAAATAACTGAACCCGACGCGGACGATATCAAAAAGCCACTAAACATTCCCGACAAGTCGATATCAAACACCCAATCGCAACCGCAATCTTTCCACCAGACTCAAGGGAGCACGCGCTCTCAAGGGCGGTTGGAGCGCATCTACGATACGCCGGCCAATCTGGGCAAAACTGAACTGTTTGACCGCAAGTTCCTGTCCATTACGAGCAATATCCGCCGCCAGTAACGGATTCATGCGCAAGTGGACCAACTTCTCCTGCAACTGAGGGATGTCCTTGTAAAACACGACGTTGACCATGTCTTTGAAACCCAAGGCCTCATTCTCGGCAGCCCCTTGATCGAAGGCCAGCAAAACACAGCCACAAGCCATCGCTTCAAAGTTCTTGATCATGTACTCGCCCATACCCACGTCGGCACTGACGAAAAAACGAATCCGATTGAGGGTCGCGCAGTACTCTTCGCCTGACTTGGTTCGCGTGACCACCAAAGGTTCAACCCGCGCCAGTTCATCCAGCAATGCCTTGCGGCCGCTATAGGCAACACTGTTGGTACTGCCGACAAAGGCCAGTTCGATATCACGCTCACGCCCTTGCTCCTGCAAAAGCGCCTGATCGTAACCCTTGGGTACGAACACCGCGTCGAAACCTTCCTCGCGCAAGCGCTCGGTCACCATATGCCCTGAACTGATCACCCGCGCCCAAGGCAAGCGGCGGTAATGGGCACTGAACTTGCCCGTGTACTTGCAGGGAATGTAATTCTGATAAGCATCGTGCTCGAGAATCACCAAGTTGGGCACGGTGCGAATGAACCCGACCTGGCGTATCTCCTGCTTGAAGCGCAGGAAGAAGATGATGCGGTCATAACGGGAAACATCGACCTCCCGCCGGAAGTAACGACGCAAGTTGCGTTGCTCGTCGCTGCTCAGCCAGCGCACATCGCATTCACAATTCTCGGCGACGCCTTCGTACAAACGATCCAGGATGGCTCGCTGTTCTTTCTGCACCAGAAATAAAACCTTCATCATCTTCCTTTCGACGCTGAGCAGTCCGAGAAAAAAATCGACATTGCCCTGTTGTCTTGGCACAAGGCAGTTTTAAAGCAACAACTCACAAACGCCAGAACAACTCATGCTTGCGAACCGCCTTGCGGAAAAACTCGTTTTCACCGTAAGTCGACCCTGAACGGCCGGCCAACCAACGCTGCAGGTATCGTCGGACACGTCGCTTGAAGGGCGCTGATGGCTGCAAATCATGCATCATCCCCAGCGCCATCGCCTTGTCAAACTGCTCGGCCTGGGACAGCGACAGGCACCACGGACGCAAGGCGGCCGTCGCATCGAAGAGCGGTGGCAAGGCGACGCCGGCTCCAGAATCGCCCATGGGCCAGCGGTCGTTATCATGCAGATGGTTGGCGTACCCGAGCACGGTGTGCGGTTGCCAGTCCAACCCTTGCAAGGCCTGCATCACCGCCGCCTGGGCGCAGATATGGTCGGGATGCGGGTCCAATGACGGGTGCGGCAGCACTATCACTTCAGGCCGGGCCTTGAGCAACAGCGCCCGCAGATCCGCCAGCAGGTTGTCCCAGGTCGGCAGGCCGTCCCGGTCGGCAGGCAAGGGGAACGGATTGAACTGACGGAACAGGCGGATATCGTTCAACTGCGCCTCACGCGAGGCTACCGGCTGCTGCGGATCGGCCTGCATGGCCGGCAGTTGCAGGCAGAAATACCCCAATTGCACGCAGTGAGCCTCGGGCACTCCGGCCCAGCGAGGCACGGCGATACTGTCCCAGGCCCGCAAGCGGCCCTTGATACGCGCCGCCTCGACCGGGCTCATGCCCATGGCCTGATAATGTTCGGCCTCGATTTCACCCGCCGTCAGGGTCACGATCCAGGCTTCGTCAGCCTGACTGTACAAGCCGAAGGCTGCCAGTTCGGCATCATCGGCATGGGGTGCGATCACCATCACCCGCTGACGCCGGTAGTCGGGGTCGCGCCAAGCCAGCAACCGAGGCTGGACCTGAATCCGGCAGAAGCGCCCGCGCAGTTGCAGCTCGCCGCGAACCAGGGGACCGGCCAGGCCACTGAGGTTGAGATAGCGCAGGCCATTGACCCCGCGCTCGAACGCCTGGCGATCAGCGCTCGGACCACCCAGCACCTCAATGGCCGGGTCGAGAAATCGCCCGATCCAGGAGCTCTTGACCTGCACTCCGAGAATCAGGGTTTCATCCGCGCCCAACTCTGGCGCCGGATCCAGCAACAAACGCCCCGCCTCCAGACGCACCGCGACCTGCCGGGCTTCATGACCGAAGTCGTAGCAGTAGTCATCCTTGGGCGAGTAGAACAGGTGATCGGCAAACCAGGCCTCATGAGCCAGCCAGCCAAGCACCGCCAACAGCAGCGGCAACCACCAGGCCACCAGCCCCCCCACCAGCAGCAACAGGACCAGACCCGCCAACAGGACGATTCGTTTGTTGCGCCGGTGGCGCTTGAGCAATTGCTGCTTGCGACTCATGGACGGACTCACACCTGGAAAACCGGCACAGGATTGCACCAACGATCCTTGTATTCACGATCGGCGCGACCGAAGGAAAAACGCAGCGGCTTGTTCAAGGCCCGGGCCTGCTCCCAGGCGCTCTGGGTATTGAGGAAACTCAGCACACTACCGGGGCTGAACTCCCGCGTCTCGGGATCGACCCCCCCATTGACGTACTCGACGCTGATCCACTGCGGGGCTTCGACCCGGTAGATCAACTGCACGGCAATCGGCGCATCGTTGAGAAAGATCACCGAGCCAATCAGCAGCTCGCGCAGGCGCTCCAATACCTCGGCCATGCGCTCGGCCCCCGTCGCGGCAAAACCCCAGCGACGCTGGAACAGATCACAGTAGATCGCCGCCAGCTCAGCACTGCTGAAATCAGTGACTGCACGCACCACGCCGCCGGCCTCTTCCAGCAGGCGCAGTTCGCGGCGCTGGTTGTAGCGAAACTTCTTCGACAGCTCTTCCGGGGTGCGGGCCATGGCCAATTGTTCGGCTTGGGGCCTGAGGGCGGTGAAGCGCCCCTGGTTGAGCGCGGAAAGATAACGTCCGCGATGGCGCAGCACGGCCTGGGCCTCCGCGGCGGCCGGCAGGATCAGCTCGGCATTGCCGATATCGAACAATCCCTTCTTGCCGGCACGCTTGAGCACGTCCTTGGACAGCGCCAGATCACGCCCCCACGTGGCGATGGCCGCCTGCAACTGGCCGTTGTGTTCCCAGGCCAGATAACGCACGGGAATCTGCGCCAGGTCCGCCAGTTGCTCGACCACCAGCGGGTGAGTCGCCACGCTGCCACCAAAGCGCTGCCAGGCATCGGCATAGGTCGATGCGTCAATGACTGACCAGCCGCGTTCGCGCCAGCCTTGAAATCGATTGAGCATCAGCCCCTCGCGGTCAGATCGGTGACTTGCGGCAAACGCCAGAATACGTCGCGTACGGCACGGTCGGAGAAACGCTCACGCAGGCGATCAAGCATCAATTCGGCGCAGACCCGCCGCTGATGATCATCCATCGCGGCCAGGTGCTGCAGCCCTTGCGCCATGTGCTCGACGTCACCCAGCGGAAACAGGATGCCCACGCCCTCGACCACCTCCTTCGCACCACCACAGGCGGTGGCCAAAAGGGGCACGCCGGCGGCCATGGCTTCCAGCAGGACCATGCCAAAGGGCTCGTGGTCGGAGCTCAGAGCAAACACATCGAACGCGCGGAAGTAGCGCCGGGCCTGCGGCACCTGCCCAAGGAACAGCACGCGATCGGCGATTCCCAGTTCCCGGGCCAGGGATTTCAGCTCCTTCTCCAGGCGGCCGGTACCCAGGATCGCCAGCTGGCTGTGTGGCGGCAATTGCGGCACGGCGGCAGCAAAACCCCGCAGCAGAGTGGCCTGGTCCTTGTCCGGATGCAGGCGCCCGACATTGCCGACAATCCAGGCCTCAGCGGACAGGCCCAGCTCGCTGCGGGCCTGGGCCGCGCTCAGTTGTTCGGTTTGCAGCGCCTCAAGGTCGATACGGTTGTACAGGGTCTGAATGCGCTGCGCCGGCCATTTCGGCAGGCAGGCGCGCATATCGTCACGCACCGCATCCGACACCCCGAGCAGGCTCAAGCGTTTGCGGAACAGCTGGGCGAACAGCTTGCGGCTGCCACGCTTGTAATCGGAAAACGCATGATGGACGCCAATCACCGGCAAGCCCGTGCCCAGCAGGGCAATGTAGATCGGCTTGAAGCGATGGGCGATGCAGAAGCTGAAATCGCGCGAGGCCGCAATCTTGCGCAAGTCACGGATCGCGCCCAGCTTCAGGCCACGAATGGCCTTGGAGCTGTATTCCATGAACAACACTTCATCTGACGCACAGCCCGCCGCCACATCGGCATCGGCGGCCCCGGTCAGAAACACCGTGGTCACCCGATAGCCGCTGCCGGCGAACAGATTGGCGTATTGCCGGGCGCAGTCCAGGAACGGCCCGTCATAGCCGTGACAAAACTGCAGCACATGGCGTTCAGCCGAGCGTGTCATAAGGGTCCACGCCGTCTTTGACCACCAGAATGTCTTCCATGATCAGGTACTGCAGATCGGACCCATAGAACATGTTCAAGGCGTCGGTAGGCGAACAGATCATCGGCTCGCCGCGGCGGTTGAGCGAGGTGTTCAGCGACACGCCGTTGCCGGTCAGGACTTCCAGGGCCTTCATCATGTCGTAGTAGCGCGGGTTGTATTCACGCTTGAGCACCTGGGCCCGGGACGTGCCGTCCTCGTGGACCACTTCCGGCACGCGGGTCTTCCACTCTTCAGCCACTTCGAAGGTGAAAGTCATGAACGGCGCCGGATGGTCGACCTTGATCATTTGCGGACCAACGGTGTCGAGCATCGACGGGCAGAAAGGCCTCCAGCGCTCGCGGAACTTGATCTGCTCGTTGATCCGGTCGGCCACGCCCGTGGCGCTCGGGCAACCAATGATCGAGCGACCGCCCAGGGCCCGCGGACCGAACTCCATGCGCCCCTGGAACCAGGCCACCGGGTTGCCGTCCACCATGATCTTGGCGATGCGTTCCGGGGTGTTGTCGATCTGCCGCCAGGCCGGTTTGTTCGGGTGGCGGGCACAGGCGGCGATCACGTCTTCGTTGCTGTAGGACGGGCCGAGATAGACGTGTTCCATCTTCTCCACCGGCACCCCACGGGCATGGGAAACGTAGGCCGCGGCACCGACGGCGGTACCGGCGTCGCCGGACGCCGGCTGCACGAACAGTTCCTTGACCTCGGGACGGGCAATGATCTTCTGGTTCAGCTTGACGTTCAGCGCGCAGCCGCCGGCGAAGGCCAGCTTGCCGGTTTCCTTGAGGATGTCGCCCAGGTAGTGGTCGATCATCTGCAGGGCCAGCTTCTCGAACAGCGCCTGCATGCTCGCCGCGTAGTGGATGTAAGGCTCGTCGGCGATGTCGCCTTCGCGCTTGGGCCCCAGCCACTCGATGAGTTTTGGCGAGAAGTAGAAGCCCTTGCCCTTCTCTTTGTAGCGGCGCAGGCCGATGACGTTGGCGTAGTCGGTGTTGATCACCAGCTCGCCGTTTTCAAAGCTGGCCAGACGCGAGAAATCGTACTTGCTGGCATCGCCATAAGGCGCCATGCCCATGACCTTGAACTCGCCATCGAGCATTTCGAAACCGAGGAACTCGGTGATCGCGCCATAGAGGCCACCCAGGGAGTCCGGATCGAAGAACTCCTTGATCTTGTGGATCTTGCCGTTCTCGCCATAGCCGAAGAAGGTGGTGGCGTACTCGCCCTTGCCGTCGATCCCGAGGATCGCGGTCTTCTCCTTGAAGCCCGAGCAGTGGTAGGCACTGGAGGCGTGGGCCAGGTGGTGCTCCACCGGCTCGATCTTGACCTTTTTCGGGTCAAAGCCCAGTTGCTCCAGGCACCAGACGATCTTCTTGCGGTAGCGCTTGTAGCGACGGTTGCCCATCAGGATCGCGTCCAGGGCGCGGTCCGGGGCGTACCAGTAACGCTTGGCGTAGTGCCAGCGGGCCTTGCCGAACAGGCTGATGGGTGCAAAGGGGATCGCTACCACGTCAACGTCGGAAGGCTTGATCCCGGCCTGTTCCAGGCAGAACTTCGCCGACTCGTAGGGCATGCGGTTCTTTGCATGCTTGTCGCGCACGAAACGCTCTTCTTCAGCAGCCGCGATCAGCTTGCCGTCGATATACAGGGCTGCTGAAGGATCATGGCTAAGGGCGCCGGACAGGCCAAGAATCGTCAATGCCACAGGGGTCTAGCCTCGTTTAGTCTGCATGCGGGCGCGATGCGCCTTGAAAATAAAGTGTGCTCGCAAGGGGCGAGAAACAACGAAAGGGCGCGATTATAACTGAAAAGCAGGGGCAAGCCTCTAGCCGCAAGCGGCAAGCCAGGGCGCCGCGGCCACCAGGGCCCGCAGCCGCTGCCAGCAACAGCGGCCATGGGTCGCAGGTCAGGCTTGGGTGGAATGGACAGTCTTGGGCAAGCGCTGATCAATCACTTGATACAAATTGCTGCTTTCGGGCCAATTGCGCATGAAGCGCGCGCGATCCCGGGCATAAGCCGGGGCGAAACTGCTCAGGCTGGCGTGCTGGCACATGGAGTCAAGATCGATCAACGCCCAGCGATCCTGGTGCCAGAACAGATTGTGGCCCTTGAAGTCGCCATGACTGATGCGTTCCTTGATCAGCTCGGCAAACAGCCGGTCCAATGCCAGCAACTCCGATTCCGGCGCTGCGCCGCTGTCCACGAACGGCGCAAAACGCTCGATGATGTCCGGCCCCGGCAGGTATTCGGTGACCAGGTAGGCGCGCCGGCGCAACCAGAAACAGCGCTGTTCCAGCAGTGCCAGGGGCTTGGGGGTGGCAATGCCGAGAAACGCCAGGCGATTGCCTTCGCGCCAGGAGTGCCAGGCCCGGCTCGGGCGCCAGAAACGCTTGAGCCAATGAGCGAAGCCCTTGATGTTGTAGCGCTTGACCACCAGGGTCCGACCCGCCAACACGACCCGGCCGACGCTGGCCGCTCCGCCGGTCTTGTACAGATGGCCCTGGTCGAGCAAGGCATCGGCCTGCTCCAGCACCGGCCGCATCGCCGCCTCTTCTTCGCGACGGATCGCCCGCAGGGCGAACGGCCCGCGCTGCACGCTGAACAGGGTGCAATCACGGCCGACCTTGTTGAGAAAATCCCGCAGCCGCCAGCCACGCACCTTGTTCACCTGTTTTTCCAGGGCTTCCAGGGGCAAGGCATGCTCGGCATTGCCGAGCAGGTAGTGCACCAGCAGCTCTTCGGTGAAGGGCTCCAGGCTCTTGGGCAACTGGGCGAAGAACACCCCAAGGTTCTCCAGCACCCGGGACCGGGACAGCGGTTTGCCGGCCTCTTCGACGCAAATCCCTGCGCCATCGATCAAATACAACTGGCCGGCATGGCGCAGCAGATTGTCCAGATGCAGGTCTTCCTGCCACAGGCCCTTGGCGTGCAACTGGGCAATCGCCCCGAGCGCTTCGGCCAGCACCGCCGTCTGCTCATCGGCCAGCACCGGCAGGTTCTCCACCTGCTGCCAGGCCTCGCCCAGGCTCTGCGCCCCTTGCAGAAACTCAAAGAGCAGCCAGCCGCCCTCGCCTTCCTGCAAGCCGTCGGCCAGCAACAGAGGCGTGGTCAGGCCTTGCTGCGCCAGCAGGCGCACGCCGTTCAACTCTCGCTGAAAATGCCGCGCGGCCTTGGGCCCCACCAGCAACTTGGCCAGCACCGGGCGGCCTCGCCAGACCCCGGCGCCCACATAGCGCTGCCCCGGCAACACCCGCAGCAAACTCAGCAATTGCAGTTGCGCCGGGCCGGCGGCATCCGCCAGCTCCAGGCTCAGGGGCAGGGCCGGGCTGCGCCCGCTGTTCTTCAGCTCGGACAAACGCATCAGCGAGATTCCTTATGACTGCTGCGAGCACTGAGACGGGACAGCCAGGCCTGCACCAGGGAACTGTCTGGAGACTGATCCAGGTACGCAGCCAGCAGCGCGCGTACTTCGTCGCCGCTCCACACCGAAGCCCGGCGCAGCAAAGGCTCAAGATCCTTGACCCGATCACGCTGCCCGAACAATAGAGGCCGGGTTTTCTCCAGGTCGATCAACTGCGCCTGATAACCATCGCCGTGGCCCCGCAGGAAAATATGCTTGGGATAGAAACAGCCATGCACCTGACGCAGGCTGTGCAACTGCCGGGCCAGTTGCCCACAAGCCTTGAGCACCGCCTGACGCTGCAGTTCGCTGAGCTCATCCCAACGCAACAGCAGCCCATCCAGGTCGTCCCAACCATCCAGGGCCCGGGTCAGGAGAATCGCCCGGGACTCGCCCGCCACCTTGCGCATGCCAAAGAACACCGCCTGCAAGGCCGGAATGCCCAGCAGCTGATAGCGCCGGATATTGCGGAACTCCCGAGCGAAACTCGGCTCGCCGAAAGGCCGGTGCAAGGTGCGGGTCAGGTAGTTGGTCTGACGCTTGAGATAGAACCCCTGCCCTTCCACATCCAGGCGAAAGACACTGCTGCTGCCGCCGCGGCTGGTATTGGGTTCATCCACCGCAGCCAATTGCACGGCCCACAGCTGGTCAAAAGTGCCGAGGCCGTTGCGCTCCAGCAGCGCACGCTCCTCCGGCGCCAGGAAATCAGTCATTCACGCCCCTCAAAAAATCTCACCACGTGGCGAATGCGCTCCTTGTCCGAGGCGCTCAGCCGGTTGCGCTCGCGGTACTGCAGATAGAAACGCAGGCGCTGAGTGGCCGACAGATGATATTTGGCCACCTTGTCCAGGCAGGCCAGATCCTTGGTGATCCGGTACTTGAGCCAGAATCCACGCCAGAAATCGCCGTTCGGACAGTCGATCAGGTACAAGTGGTCCTGGTCGTCGACCAGCAAGTTGCGCCACTTCAAATCGTTGTGGGTAAAGCGATGGTCGTGCATCACGCGGGTATGAGTGGCCAGCTGCTGGCTGATGCCATCGACCCAGCGCCGGTCCTTGAGCCGTGGATCATTGCGCTCGGCCAGCACCGAAAGGTCCTCGGTACGCGGCAACTCGCGGGTGATCATCGCGCCTCGGGAATAGGCCAGGCAGCGCCGCTCCAGACCCCAGGCCACCACATCCGCCGTGGGAATGCCCCACTTGGCGAAGCGCTTGAGGTTCTGCCACTCGAACTTGACCCGCGGCTTGCCCAGGTAACGCCGCAGGTTCTTGCCGGCGCCGGTGTAGCGCTTGACGTAATAGTGAATGCCGCCCCGTTCGACGCGAATCACTTCGGACAGCGGATCACGGGTCAGGTGCTCGCCCTGCAGGGCGAATACCGCTTCCAGACTGCCGAAATCCTGCGTCAACTCCTGATAGGCGGGGTCCAGATTCCAACTCGCCATCAGAGTGCGTCTCCGTAACGTTGCTTGCGGGCGTAGAGTTTTTCCGCCTTGCCCTCGAGCCAGGACAGCAGCGCCGCCTCTTCACCCAGAATCTGCCGCAGCGGCTGCTGGAAATAGCCCTTGAGGAAACGCAGCTTGTCGCGGCGCGTCAGACCGATGTCCAGGGCCGAGAAATACAGGGCCGCCAGGTCCTTGTTGCGCCAGCGCAAGGTGATCTTCGGCCGGGTCTGGGCCCGATGCAGATCGATCACCGAGAGCTTGAGGGTCTCCGGGGTGATGGGCCGGTCTGTGTGCAGCAGGAAATGACAGATGTAGCAGTCGCGATGGTTGACCCCGGCGCGGTGCATCATGCCGGTCATGCGCGCCACCTCGGCGATCAGCGCGCGCTTGAGGGCCGGCGCAGGGGGCTGCTTGACCCAGTCGATGCTGAAATCTTCCAGGCTGACGGTCGGCGCCAGCTCTTCGGTGACGATGAACGAATGCTGATCCGCCGGATTGCTGCCGCGCTCGCCGTAGGCCACCGCGGTCATGGTCGGCACGCCGACCTGATGCAGACGCTCCAGGGCCCGCCATTCCTGACCAGCGCCAAGCACCGGCAACTTGGCGGTGAGCAGATTCTTGACGATCTCACCCCAACCGATACCACGATGGATCTTCACAAAATAACCGCGGCCGGCGACCTCCGTACGCAAGGTACGGCGCGCTTCCAGCTCACGGTAGACCTGACCCTTCAGGCCCTCGACAGCATCGAACGCATCGCGTCCGGCCCACAGGCTCTTGAAGGGTTCGGCAAGCATCAACTTCATCGGTGTTGCTCCGCCAGAATCACATCCGCAGCATGCTGCGGCATGCTGTAAAGGTCGGCCGTCTCGGCGAACGCCAGGCCATTACGGCTCCAGGTCGCGCGTGCCGCGTCGTCGGTCAACATGGTGTTGAGGTATTGATTGAGCTGGCTCTGCTCGAACGGCTCATCCAGCACCAGGCCGCTCTCGGCCTCGGCGATGTAGTGGGCATAGCCGCAGACCGCACTGACCAGCACCGGCAGCCCGGCCACCAGGGCCTCGAGCAGGACGGTGCCGGTGTTTTCGTTGTAGGCCGGATGAATCAGCACATCGGCGCCCAGCAGGAACCGCGGGATATCGCTGCGCCCCTTCATGAACTGCACCTGATCGCTCAAACCCAGCGCCGCACTTTGCACCTGGAATACCTTGGGGTCGTCCTGGCCGATTACAAACAGCCGGGTGCGTTTTTTCAGCGCCGACGGCAACGCCGCCAGCGCCTTCAGGCTGCGGTCCACGCCCTTGGTCTTGAACCCGGAGCCGATCTGCACCAGCAGCAACTCGTCATCCCGCAAGGCGAACTCGCGACGGAACTCGGCGCGGATCTCGGCGGCGTTGGCTGGGGCCCGGCGGTCCTGGGCGATGCCCGGCGGCAGCAGGTGGAAGCGCTCCAGCGGGGTGTCGTAGTGCTTGATGAACAGCGGCTGCTGGACCTCGGAGATCATCAGGATCTCGGTCTTGGCATCCCGGGCAAATACCGCCCGCTCGTACTCGGCAAAATGCCGGTAGCGGCCCCAGCGCCGGTACAGGGAATGGCGCAGGTTCTGCGCCTTGTCCTCGAAACAGCCGTCGGCGGCGTAGTACACGTCCAGCCCCGGCATCTTGTTGAAACCGATCAGTCGATCCACCGGACGCTTGGCCAGGTCGGCCTCCATCCAGGCGCTGAGCTTTTCATTGCGCCGATGGTTGAACAGCGCCTTGACCGGCGCCACCAGCACTTCGAAGCCGGGAGGCACATCGCCCTCCCAGATCAGGGTGTAGACGCGAATCTGGTGCCCGCGCCGCTGGCACTCCAGGGCAATGCGCATGAAGTCGCGTTGCAGGCCGCCAAAGGGAAAATACTTATAAAGGACAAAGGCCAATTGCATCAGCGCGGCTCCTCAGCCAGTAACAAGGCGCTCAGTCGGCTGGCGACACGCTCGGGGTTCAGGCGAGTGAAGCACAGTGGCCACTCGCGCTTGATGTCATAGCGCTGCTGGTCCACAGCGGAGGGCTGGTAGGTGCATTTTTTCTGCAGGCACGGCGCGCAGGGAAAGTTGCTGCCCAGGTGGATCTGCACCTTGCCATAGGCGCCGGTGAGGCCCGGATTGGTCGGGCCGAACAACGAAATGGTCGGCACATCCAGAGCCGCGGCAAGGTGACCCAACCCGGTGTCGACGGCCACACAGGCCTGGGCATCGGCCAGCACCTTGGCGACCCCGGCCAGGTTCAGCTTGGTCAGCACCGTGGCATTTTTCAGGCCACTGGCGATGCGCTCGGCCCGGGCTTTCTCGGCGGCGTTGCCCCACGGCAGCTTGACCTCCACCCCGAGCATGCCCATACGCTCGGTCAACTCGCGCCAATAGGCTTCGGGCCAGTGCTTGGTGTCCCAGGTGGTGCCGTGCAAAAACAGCACGAAGGGATTCTTGCGCGGCAGCTCCACCAGCTTCTCGACATTCAGACCGTAGTCGCCCAGGCCCTGCGGCAGGTCGTAGCCCAGGGCCACGGCGAACAGCTGACGCACCCGCTCCACCGCGTGCTGCCCACGGGCCACCGCCAGGCGCCGCGAATAGAAACGCGACGCCAGGGGCTCACGGGCCGAGTTCTTGTCCAGCCCCGCCACCGGGGCACGCACGTAGCGAGTCAGCCAGGCGCTTTTCAGCAGGCCCTGGGCATCGATCACCAGGTCGTACTTGGTCGAGCGCACGCTCTGCTTGAAGCGGCGCCACTCGCCGCTCTTGATGGTCTGCCAGATGTTCTTGCGCCAGCGACGGATCGCCACCGGAATCACCTTGCCGACCGCCGGATGCCAGGTGGGGATCTCGGCGAAGCCTTCTTCCACCACCCAGTCGAACTTGATCCCGGGAATGGCTCGCGCGGCATCGGTCAGCGCCGGCAATGCGTGAATCACATCCCCCAGGGACGAGGTCTTGATCAACAGTACCCGCAACTTATTGAACCTCGACCGGGGAGCCCTGCAAGCGCTGCAAGGCTTCATTCACCGGCTGCGGCAACAACTGGCGCAGGCAGTTGTAATGGCCGAAGCGGCAAGTGCGGTCGAAACACGGGCTGCATTCGATGCCCAGGCGCACCACCTCGACCTGATCCGCCAGGGGCGGAGTGAAGCCCGGTGAAGTGGAGCCATACACCGCCACCAAAGGGCGATTCAGCGCCGCCGCCACATGCATCAACCCGGAGTCGTTGGACACCACCGAGTCGGCACAGGACAACAGATCGATGGCCTCGGCCAGGGAGGTTTCGCCGCTGAGGTTGGTCGATTCCTCACGCAGCCCGGGAATCAGTCGCCCGCGAATCTCCTCCCCCACGGCATGATCGTTCTTCGAACCGAACAGCCACACCTGCCAGCCCTCGCGGATCTTGGCCTCGGCCACCTGGGCGTAATGCTCGGACGGCCAGCGCTTGGCCTCGCCGAACTCCGCCCCAGGGCACAGCGCCAGCACCGGACGATCCAGTACCAGGCCGAACTTGGCCAGGGCCGCCTCACGGCTTTGCGGATCGATCTGCAGGCTCGGCCGTGGATAAGGCCGGGGCAGTTCGGCGCCCGGCTCATGGGCCAGGGCCATGAAGCGCTCGATCATCAGCGGGTAGCGCTCTTTGTCGAGCTTGCGCACGTCATTAAGCAGGCCGTAGCGGAACTCGCCGCGCCAGCCGGTGCGCTTGGGGATGCCGGCAAAGAACGGCACCAGGGCCGACTTCAGCGAGTTGGGCAGCAGGATCGCCTGATCGTACTGGCCAGCCAGGGACTTGCCGATCCGCCGGCGGGTGGCCAGCTCCAGGGCGCCGTGGCCCAGGGGAAAGCTCAAGGCCCGACGCACCTGGGGCATGCGCTCCAGGATCGGCCGGCTCCACTCGGGGGCCAGCACGTCGATCTCGCATTGTGGATGACGCTGTTTCAGGCACTCGAAGAGTGTCTGCGCCATCACCATGTCACCGACCCAACTGGGCCCAACGATCAGAATATTCATGTGGTTTCCATAAACGAGCCGGGGAGGCATATGCCTCCCCGCCTCGAGAATCCAGCACCGCGGCCTTCACCGCCGGTTCAGTTTGGGCGAGCCCACAAGGCTCGCCGAAATAGGAGTGGCCCTGTCAGGCCGCTTAGCTTAGCCCCAGCTCGCGCCAAATCCGTAACACTTCCCGTCGTTCGGTCACGAATTGATCACCGGTAATGATTCCGGCCTCATTCTGCAACGCCTGTCGGTGAGCCGCAGAACGATAGGCCTTGTAGACCTCGCGCAGCAGGCTGGCATCGCTCGCCGGCATCAGGCCGACCTGCTCCAGACCTTCCAGAATGCGGATGTTATCGGTGTAGCGCAGCAATGACGGGTGCTCTTCGGACCACGCCAGGGCCGCGTATTGCACCATAAATTCGATATCGACGATACCTCCGGCGTCCTGCTTGAGGTCGAACGGCGCCGTGGCTTCGAAGGCGTTGGCCGCGGTTCCGGCGGCGGTCAGGCGACTGCCCAGGTTGTCGCGCATCTTGGCCCGCATCTCACTGACTTCCTGGCGCAAGGTCGGCAGGTCGCGCTTTTTGCCCAACACCACGGCACGGACCTTTTCAAAGGCCTGCCCCACATCCTGGCTGCCCACCAGTACCCGGGCCCGGACCAGCGCCTGATGCTCCCAGGTCCAGGCTTCGTTCTCCTGATAGCGGGCAAAGGCCCCCAGGGAACTCACCAGCAACCCCGACGCGCCGGACGGCCGCAGGCGCATGTCCACTTCGTACAACTGGCCGGAGTTGGTCTGGGTGGTCAGCAGATGGATGATGCGCTGCCCCAGCCGGGTGAAGAACTGTGCACCATCGATGGGTTTCGGACCGTCGGTTTCGGCCTGGGGGTCGCCATCATGGATGAACACCAGGTCCAGGTCGGAGCCGTGGCCCAGCTCGATGCCGCCGACCTTGCCGTAGCCGACGATGATGAACCCCGGATCACACAAGGTGCCATCGCTGCGCTGTGGCGCACCGTATTTGGCCACGGTCTGGCGCCAGGCCAGGGCCAGCACCTGCTCCAGAATCGCCTCGGCGAGCCAGGTCAGGTAATCGCTGACCTTCATTAAAGGCAGGCTGCCGGCGATCTCCGAGGCGGCCACCCGCAACCGGTGGGCCAGCTTGAAGTGGCGCAGCGCCTCCATCTGCTGTTCCAGGTCGTCCTCGGGAATCCGCGTCAGGCGCTCGCGCAGCTCGGCCGCCAGTTCCGGCGCCAGGGGCGGCTTGAACAGGCGCCCTTCATTGAGCAATTCATCCAGCAGCAGTGGAAAGCGGGTGATCTGCTCGGCAATCCATGGGCTGGCCGCGCACAGGGTCAGCAAGCGGCGCAAGGCGCCAGGGTTTTCGGTGAGCAGCACCAGATAGGCCGAACGCCGGGCCACGGCCTCGACCAATGGCAGCACCCGTTCCAGTACCAGATCCGGATTGGCGTGCTCCACGGCCTGGGCCAGCAAGCGTGGAATAAAGGCATCCAGGCGTTCCCGCCCGAGGCGCTGCATGGCGCGCAACTGCGGGCTGCCGCGCAAACTGGCCAGGGCCCGCAGGGCTTTGGGCGCATCGACAAAGCCGCCCTCCTGCAACTGCCGGCAGGCTGCCTCCTCGTCCTGGGCCTCCTCCCACAGCGGCAGCCACTCGCCGCCCACCACCACTTCGCTCTCCGCGCCGTCATCGTCATCGGGATCGGCAATCACCTGGCGGAAGTGCCACTCCACCCGCCCGCGCCAGTACATCAACTGTTCATGGAAGGCGCTCCAGTCGGCAAAGCCGAGCATGAAGGCGATTCGCGCCTGGTCCTGGGGATTGTCCGGCAGCATCTGCGTCTGGCGATCGGCAATGGCCTGGATCGCGTGCTCGGTATAACGCAGGAACTCGTAGCCCTCGCGCAGCTCGCTGATCACTGCCGCCGGCAAATAACCCTGCCCCTCCAGCGTGCCCAGCACCTTTAATAAAGGACGCTGCTGCAGGCTCAGGTCGCGACCGCCGTGAATCAGCTGGAAGGCCTGGGCGATGAACTCGACTTCGCGAATGCCTCCCGAACCCAGCTTGATGTTGTCGGCCATGCCCTTGCGCCGCACCTCCTGCTGGATCAGTTGCTTCATGGTGCGCAGCGCCTCGATGGCGGAGAAGTCCAGGTAACGGCGATAGACGAAGGGCCGCAGCATGTCCAGCAATTGCGCCCCGGCCACCTGATCCCCGGCGACCACCCGGGCCTTGATCATGGCGTAGCGCTCCCAGTCGCGCCCCTGATCCTGGTAGTACTGCTCCAGGGCATTGAAACTCAGCACCAGGGCCCCGGCGGAACCGTAGGGCCGCAGGCGCATGTCGACGCGGAACACGAAACCGTCGACGGTCATCGGGTCCAGGGCCTTGATCAGCCGCTGGCCCAGGCGAATGAAGAACTCCTGGTTATCCAGGGCACGCTTGACCCCCACCGTCTCGCCGCCTTCGGGGTACGCGAAGATCAGGTCGATGTCCGACGACAGGTTGAGTTCCACCGCCCCCAGCTTGCCCATGCCGAGGATGACCATCTGCTGCGGCTCGCCGCTGCGGCCACCGGTGGGCACGCCGAATTGCTGGGTATGACGCAGATACAGCCATTGATAGGCCTGGTCGATGCAGGCGTCGGCCAGATCGGACAGGTCGCGGCAGGTCTGCACCAGATCCGCCCGGCGGGTCAGATCGCGCCAGATGATCCGCACCTGCTGCCGGGTGCGCTGGCGCCGCAGCACCCGCCCCAATTGGTCGTCGCTCTCGGCGGTGTGCACGGCCGCGGCAATCTGTGCGCACAACTCTCCGGGGGCGAAACCGCGATCGAGTTCGCCGCTGCGCACCAACTCCAGCAACATCAAAGGGTCACGCAGACTCTGTTCAATGACGAAGTCGCTGGCGGCACCGACCCGGGCAAACTCGGCCCAGCGCTCGGCAGTCCAATCCGCGACGCCGGGGCTGTCTTCCAGGGCCGCCACCGCAGCGCGGAACGACTGCTCTGCACGGCTGACCAATGGCAGAAGAATCGCGGGAACTGGGGCAAGCGCGGGCAGACTCATGGGCTATCCTTGATCGGCGTGGAAAAGGCAGGCGGAGAGGGATATCGAGGGCAAGCAGCCTGATGGACTGTCGAACAAAAGTTAGAAATAGCTGAAAATAGGTTTTTTTTGGCAGCCGGCATTAATTTTTTACCTATTCCCGTTAGTCACCGACCAACAGTAACGATTATTCTCACAACGCAGCAGGACGCCATAAGCCGCTCTTCTGTAGTTTTACTACTCGTATATACATTCGAAAGGCTGAAATGGCCGACGATTTGTAGTAAAACTACACGCCGCTGGATCAACCTCCGGCAATCCAAGAATTTATAATCGTCTGCCCACAAGGCCAGTCGCAAACTCAGGCAACCGATTCTGGAAGCCTTTCCGCCCTGGAGCAAGCCATGCAAGACCTCGATCCCGTCGAAACCCAGGAATGGCTGGACGCCCTGGAATCGGTTCTCGACAAAGAAGGCGAAGACCGTGCTCACTATCTGATGACCCGTATGGGCGAACTCGCGACCCGCAGCGGCTCGCAACTGCCCTACGCCATCACCACGCCGTACCGCAACACGATTCCCGTCACCCACGAAGCACGCATGCCTGGCGACCTGTTCATGGAACGCCGCATTCGCTCGCTGGTACGTTGGAACGCGTTGGCCATGGTCATGCGTACGAACCTGAAAGATTCTGACCTGGGCGGTCACATCTCCAGCTTCGCCTCCAGCGCCACCCTGTATGACATCGGCTTCAACTACTTCTTCCAGGCCCCGACCGACGAACACGGCGGCGACCTGATCTACTTCCAGGGTCACGCATCGCCAGGCGTCTACGCCCGTGCGTTCATGGAAGGTCGCATCACCGAAGAGCAAATGAACAACTTCCGCCAGGAAGTGGATGGCAACGGCCTGTCGTCCTATCCACACCCTTGGCTGATGCCTGACTTCTGGCAGTTCCCGACCGTTTCCATGGGTCTGGGTCCGATCCAGGCGATCTACCAGGCGCGCTTCATGAAGTACCTGGAAGCCCGTGGCTTCATCCCGGCCGGCAAGCAGAAAGTCTGGTGCTTCATGGGCGACGGCGAGTGCGACGAGCCGGAATCCCTGGGCGCGATCTCCCTGGCCGGCCGCGAGAAGCTGGACAACCTGATCTTCGTCATCAACTGCAACCTGCAGCGCCTCGACGGCCCGGTTCGCGGCAACGGCAAGATCATCCAGGAACTCGAAGGCGTGTTCCGTGGTGCCCAGTGGAACGTCAACAAGGTGGTCTGGGGCCGCTTCTGGGACCCACTGCTGGCCAAGGACGTCGACGGCATCCTGCAACGCCGCATGGACGAAGTCATCGACGGCGAGTACCAGAACTACAAGGCCAAGGACGGCGCGTTCGTCCGTGAGCACTTCTTCAACACCCCTGAACTCAAGGCGATGGTTGCCGATCTGTCCGACGACGAGATCTGGAAGCTCAACCGTGGCGGCCACGACCCGTACAAGGTCTATGCGGCCTACCACGAGGCGGTCAACCACAAAGAGCAACCGACCGTGATCCTGGCCAAGACCATCAAGGGTTATGGCACCGGCGCCGGCGAAGCGAAGAACACCGCGCACAACACCAAGAAAGTCGACGTTGAAAGCCTGCGTCTGTTCCGCGACCGCTTCGACATTCCGGTGAAAGACGACGACCTCGAAAACCTGCCGTTCTTCAAGCCTGAAGAAGGCAGCGCCGAAGCCCGCTACCTGAGCGAGCGTCGTGCTGCGCTGGGCGGTTTCGTGCCTCAGCGTCGCGCCAAGAGCTTCAGCATCCCGACTCCGCCACTGGATACCCTCAAGGCCATCCTCGACGGTTCCGGCGATCGCGAAATCTCCACCACCATGGCCTTCGTGCGGATCCTCGCGCAGCTGGTCAAGGACAAGGAAATCGGCCAGCGCATCGTGCCGATCATCCCGGACGAAGCCCGTACCTTCGGTATGGAAGGCATGTTCCGCCAGTTGGGCATCTACTCCTCCGTCGGCCAGCTCTACGAGCCAGTCGATAAAGACCAGGTGATGTTCTACCGCGAAGACAAGAAGGGCCAGATCCTCGAAGAAGGCATCAACGAAGCGGGCGCCATGAGCTCCTTCATCGCGGCCGGTACTTCGTACTCCAGCCACAACCAGCCGATGCTGCCGTTCTACATCTTCTATTCGATGTTCGGCTTCCAGCGTATTGGCGACCTGGCCTGGGCTGCCGGCGACAGCCGCACCCGCGGCTTCCTGATCGGCGGCACCGCCGGCCGTACCACCCTTAACGGTGAAGGCCTGCAGCACGAAGACGGTCACAGCCACATGCTGGCCGGGACCATCCCGAACTGCCGCACCTTTGATCCAACCTACGGCTACGAGCTGGCGGTGATCATCCAGGACGGCATGAAGAAGATGACCGAAGAGCAACAGGACGTCTTCTACTACATCACCGTGATGAACGAGTCCTACCAGCAGCCAGCCATGCCTGAAGGTGTCGAGGAAGGCATCATCAAGGGCATGTACCTGCTGGAAGAGGACACCCGCGAAGCCGCGCACCACGTGCAACTGATGGGCTCCGGCACCATCCTGCGCGAAGTCCGCGAAGCGGCGAAGATCCTGCGTGACGAGTTCAACGTCGCCGCCGACGTGTGGAGCGTGACCAGCTTCAACGAACTGCGTCGCGATGGCCTGGCCGTAGAGCGCAGCAACCGCCTGCACCCTGGCCAGAAGCCGAAGCTGAGCTACGTCGAAGAGTGCCTGAGCGGCCGCAAGGGTCCGGTCATTGCCTCTACCGACTACATGAAGCTGTTTGCCGAACAGATCCGCCAGTGGGTGCCGTCCAAGGAATTCAAAGTCCTGGGCACCGACGGTTTCGGCCGCAGCGACAGCCGCAAGAAACTGCGTCACTTCTTCGAAGTAGACCGTCACTTCGTGGTGTTGGCAGCCCTGGAAGCCTTGGCTGACCGTGGCGACATCGAACCCAAGGTCGTGGCTGAAGCCATTACCAAGTTCGGTATCGACCCGGAAAAACGCAACCCACTGGACTGCTGAGGAGACTTTCTGTGAGCGAACTCATTCGCGTACCTGACATCGGCAGCGGTGAAGGTGAAGTAATCGAACTGATGGTCAAGGTCGGCGATCGCATCGAAGCCGACCAGAGCATCCTGACCCTCGAGTCGGACAAGGCCAGCATGGAAATCCCTGCACCGAAGTCCGGCGTGGTCAAAAGCCTGAAAGTGAAGCTGGGCGACCGCCTGAAAGAAGGCGACGAAATGCTGGAGCTGGAAGTCGAGGGCGCCGCTGCTGCGGCCCCTGCCCCTGCCGCCGCTGCGCCAGCCCCTGCACAGCCAGCCGCTGCGCCTGCTGCTGCCGCTCCGGCTGCCGCTCCGGCTGCCGCACCGGCCAGCGCTTCGGTGCAACAGGTTCACGTGCCGGATATCGGCTCGTCGGGCAAGGCCCAGATCATCGAGATCCAGGTCAAGGTCGGCGACACCGTCGAGGCTGACCAGTCGCTGATCACCCTCGAATCCGACAAGGCCAGCATGGAAATCCCATCGCCGGCTGCCGGCGTGGTCGAGAGCATCAGCGTCAAGCTCAACGATGAAGTTGGCACGGGCGACCTGATCCTGGCCCTGAAAGTGGCCGGTGCCTCGGCGCCTGCCGCTGCCGCCCCGGCCCAGGCCGCAGCGCCGGCCGCCGCACCTGCGCCAGCCGCTGCACCCGCCGCCCCGGTGGCCGACAGCGTGCAGGACATCCACGTTCCGGATATCGGCTCGGCCGGCAAGGCCAAGATCATCGAAGTCCTGGTCAAGGCCGGCGACAGCGTGGTTGCCGACCAATCGCTGATCACCCTCGAATCCGACAAGGCCAGCATGGAAATCCCATCGCCAGCCGCCGGCATCGTGGAAAGCGTATCGATCAAGCTGGACGACGAAGTCGGCACCGGCGACCTGATTCTCAAGCTCAAGGTCAAGGGCGCCGCCCCGGCAGCCGCTCCGGCACCTGCCGCCGCCCCTGCCCCGGCGAAAGCTGAAGCTGCTCCTGCCGCCGCCGCGCCTGCCGCTGCAGCCCCGGTTGCCGCACCGGCCAAGCCTGGCGCGAAAGTTCACGCCGGCCCGGCCGTGCGTCAACTGGCCCGGGAATTCGGCGTCGAGTTGAGTGCCGTGAGCCCAAGCGGCCCCCACGGTCGCATCCTCAAGGAAGACGTGCAGGTCTACGTCAAGGCCATGATGCAGAAGGCCAAGGAAGCACCGGCTGCCGGTGCAACCGGTGGCGCGGGCATCCCGCCGATCCCGGTCGTGGACTTCAGCCGCTTCGGTGAAATCGAAGAAGTGCCGATGACTCGCCTGATGCAGGCCGGCGCCGCCAACCTGCACCGCAGCTGGCTGAACGTGCCACACGTGACGCAGTTCGATTCGGCGGACATCACCGAACTGGAAGCCTTCCGCGTTGCCCAGAAGGCCGTGGCCGAGAAGGCCGGCGTCAAGCTGACCATCCTGCCGCTGCTGCTCAAGTCCTGCGCCCACCTGCTCAAGGAACTGCCTGACTTCAACAGCTCCCTGGCCCCAAGTGGCAAGGCGATCATCCGCAAGAAGTACGTGAACATCGGCTTCGCCGTGGACACCCCGGATGGCCTGCTGGTGCCGGTGATCAAGAACGTCGACCAGAAGAGCCTGCTGCAGCTGGCCGCCGAGGCCGCTTCCCTGGCCGAAAAAGCCCGGACCAAGAAGCTCTCCGCGGACGAGATGCAAGGCGCCTGCTTCACCATCTCCAGCCTCGGGCACATTGGCGGCACCGGCTTCACGCCGATCGTCAACGCGCCGGAAGTGGCGATCCTCGGTGTGTCCAAGGCCACCATCCAGCCAGTCTGGGACGGCAAGGCCTTCCAGCCGAAGCTGATGCTGCCACTGTCCCTGTCCTACGATCACCGTGTGATCAACGGCGCGGCCGCCGCACGCTTCACCAAGCGTCTGAGCGACCTGCTGGCGGACATCCGCACCATTCTGCTGTAACCCGCGAACCGGCCCTCCCGACAAGGGCGGGCCGGTATCGCACGCTTTCCGAGCGCCACGCTCGTACCTCAACCCCGTCAATTTGGCGGGGCTTTTTTTTGCCGAAAAAACCTCGCCATTGGCCCGTCAATCCATGAGGCAAAGGCCCAGAAAAGTAACTTTGCAGAAATACTTGTGCCTGCCGATACAGGTTTATAGCACTTAGCCTTCATCTTACTTGTCAGTCGATGCGCCATGATGCAACCTTGCCGCAGGCAACAGTAAAGAGGGCGTGAGCCCGGCGCGATCAGCAATTTCGAAGCGAGTTTCCCCATGAAAAGCCAACCCGATGCCGCCAGCCGTATGGCGGCCGAGGTAGTGACGCAGTTGCCCGTGCCCTCGCGGCTCGGCATGTTGCGTTTCGAACGGCTGAATGAAGCAAGCTGGGCGCTGCTATTTCTCGATCCCAATTGCGAACGCCAGTTCGGCCTGCCCGCCGTCGAACTCTGTGCCCTGGTGGGTTCGCCCTACGCCAGCCTGATGGAGCCCGAAGCGCGCTATCAACTGCACGACACCATCCAGGAACAGCTGAGCAGCAGCCCCCATTACCTGATCCGCTACACCCTGCACACCGGCCAGGGCCCCTTGAGCATCCTGGAGCTGGGGGAAGCCTACAAACAGCACAACCGGCACCTGCTGCGCGGCTACCTGCTGGTCGTCGACGGCCTGTTCAGCGGCTCCGCGCCCCTGCCGACCCAGGACCTGGAAACCCAGAACACCAGGCTGCAGATCGCCCTGGAACTCAACCAGCGGGCCCAGCAGGAACAACTTCAGCACCTGGAACGGGTGCGTGCCCAGCAGGACCTGATTCTGCTGCTGACCCGCCAGCGCTACAGCAGCGGCAACTCCCTGAAGGAAGCCGCCGAACTGATCACCCGCTGCGCCTGTGATATCTACCAGATCGACTGTGCCAGCATCTGGAACCTGGAAGACCGGCAACTGGTGCCGATTGCCGCCTACCATCGCGGCCCGCAGGAATACCGGATGCCGGAGCCCATCGACGCCAGCAGCTTTCCCGATTATCTGGAAGCCCTGCACAGCTCCCGCGCCATCGATGCGCAGAACGCCATGCGTGACCCGCGCACCCGGGAGATGGCCGAGAGCCTGCGCCCGAGGGACGTCAACGCCATGCTCGACGCCAGCATCCGTATCGATGGCCAGGTGGTCGGCGTCCTCTGCCTGGAACAGACCGGCATGACCCGCGCCTGGCAGTCCGACGAAATCGCCTTCGCCGGCGAGCTGGCGGACCAGTTCGCCCAGGTCATCAACAATCACAACCGGCGTGCCGCCACCAGCGCCCTGCATCTGTTCCAGCGCGCCGTGGAACAGAGCGCCAACGCCTTCCTGCTGGTCAACTGCGACGGCGTGGTGGAGTACGTCAACCCGAGCTTCACCGCCATCACCCAGTACAGCACCGAAGAGGTTCATGGCCATCGCCTGTCCGAACTTCCGGCCCTGGAGAACCTCAGCGAACTGCTGTTCGATGCCCCCTCCAGCCTGGCCAAGAGCAACAGCTGGCAAGGCGAGTTCAAGAGCCGGCGCAAGAACCTCGAGCCCTACTGGGGCCAGCTGTCGATCTCCAAGGTCTACGGCGACAATCGCGAGCTGACCCACTACATCGGCATCTACGAAGACATCACCCAGACCAAGCTGGCCCAGCAGCGCATCGAGCGCCTGGCCTACACCGACAACCTGACCAACCTGGGCAACCGCCCCGCGTTCATCCGCAACCTGGATGAGCGTTTCGCCCGAGACAGCGATACCCCGATCAGCCTGCTGCTGGTGGATATCGACAACTTCAAGCGGATCAACGACAGCCTCGGCCACCAGACCGGCGACAAACTGCTGATCAGCCTGGCCCGGCGCCTGCGCAACAGCCTGAGCCCCAGCGGCAGCCTGGCGCGTTTTGCCAGCAACGAGTTCGCGGTACTGCTGGACAACACCGACCTGGAATCCGGCCAGCAGATCGCCAGCCAACTGCTGATGACCCTGGACAAGCCGATGTTCGTCGACAACCAGCTGATCAGCGTCACCGGCTCGGTGGGCCTGGCCAGTGCGCCGCTGCACGGCCGCGACCCCCAGACCCTGATGCGCAACGCCGGCCTGGCCCTGCACAAGGCCAAGGCCAACGGCAAGCACCAGGTGCAGGTGTTCACCGAAGCCCTCAACGCCGAGGCCAGCTACAAACTGTTCGTCGAGAACAACCTGCGTCGCGCCCTGACCCAGAACGAGCTGGACGTGTTCTACCAGCCCAAGCTGTGCCTGCGCAGCGGCCGCCTGCTGGGCATGGAAGCGCTGTTGCGCTGGAATCACCCGGAAAAGGGCATGATCCGTCCGGATCAGTTCATCAGCGTGGCGGAAGAAACCGGCCTGATCATCCCCATCGGCAAGTGGATCGCCCGTCAGGCCTGCCGCATGAGCAAACAGCTGACCGCCGCCGGCCTGGGCAACCTGCACGTGGCCATCAACCTGTCGCCCAAGCAGTTCTCCGACCCGGATCTGGTGGCCTCCATCGCCAGCATCCTCAGGGAAGAACAACTGCCGTCCTCACTGCTGGAGCTTGAGTTGACAGAGGGGCTGCTGCTGGAAGCCACCGAGGACACCCACCAGCAACTGGAACAGCTGAAAAAGCTCGGCCTGACCCTGGCCATGGACGACTTCGGCACCGGCTATTCGTCCTTGAGCTACCTGAAGAAATTCCCCATCGACATCATCAAGATCGATCGCAGCTTCATCCACGAGATCCCCGACAACCAGGACGACATGGAAATCACCTCGGCGGTGATCGCCATGGCCCACAACCTGAAGATCAAGGTGGTCGCCGAAGGCATCGAAACCGCCGAGCAGCTGGCGTTCCTGCGTCGCCATCGCTGCGACGTCGGCCAGGGCTACCTGTTCGACCGACCGATTCCCGGCACCGAGCTGATCGCCAAGCTCAAGCGCTATCCCCGCGGCCCAATTGCCTGACAGCGCTGTAACACTCGGGCAAACTGCGTGTCTGATTAATTACTCGATCCCACCCTGACTGAGAGGACTGATCATGGTTCTGCGCTCGGAAATTCTGGTGAAAAAAAACGTGCTACCTACCAAAGAACAAGCTCTGCCTGGCCGCGAAACCCCGATGACACTGCCTGAAAAGCACTTTGTCTTCGAAGACACCCCGCTGCTGGGTCCGTTCTTCCAGGACGTCGACTTCGCGATCTTCGGCCTGGGCTGCTTCTGGGGCGCCGAACGTCGCTTCTGGCAGCGCGAGGGCGTGGTCAGCACCGTGGTCGGTTACGCCGGCGGCTTCACGCCGAACCCGACATATGAAGAGGTCTGCTCGGGCTTAACCGGCCACACCGAAGTGGTACTGGTGGTGTATGACAAGGCCAAGGTCAGCTACAAAGAACTGCTGGCGATGTTCTGGGAACTACACAACCCGACCCAGGGCATGCGCCAGGGCAATGACATCGGCACCCAGTACCGCTCGGTGATCTACACCACCAACCCGGCCCAGCTGGAGCAGGCGCTGCACAGCAGGGACGTGTTCCAGGCGGAGCTGACCAAGGCTGGCCTGGGCACCATCACCACGGAAATCGAAGAAGCGCCGACCGTGTACTTCGCCGAGGCTTACCACCAGCAGTACCTGGCGAAGAACCCTGAAGGCTACTGCGGGATCGGCGGCACCGGAGTGACTTGCCCCATTTGAAGCAGCTGCGAGCTGCAAGCCTCAAGCAGCAAGAGGTTCACTGTCGATTTGAGGCTTGCCGCTTGCCGCTTATAGCTTGCGGCTTGTAGCTGCTACTCAGCTATGAGCCAGTCCATCTGCCAGCCACCCTGGGTCTGGCCGAGCTTCTTCGACAGCCAGGGCAGCAGCTCGCGCAGCTCCTCCTCCAGGCCCCAAGGCGGATTGGCAATCGCCAGGCCCGAGCCGTTGAGGCTGTTGGGCGTATCCAGCGGATGCACCAGCAACTCCACCCGCAGCAGTTTCGGCGCACCGGTGCCGGCCAGGTCCTGGTAGAAACGCCGCAGGGCACGCTGGTCCTTGACCGGGTACCAGATGGCCGCCACGGTCTGGCGCATGCGGCCAATGGCTTCCTTGAGCGATGCCGCACAGCGCTGCATTTCGTCCAGCTGTTCAAAAGGCGGGTCGATCAGCATCACCGCGCGCTTCTCCGCCACCGGCAGCAAGGCCCGGGCCACATGCCAGCCTTCCCCCAGGTGCACCGCCACCCGCCGATCGCCCTTCATGTTGTCCTTGAGCAACAGGCCGTCTTCAGGGTGCTTCTCATTGAGCAGCACCCGGTCCTGGGGGCGGGTCAGGCGCCGCGCCAGCTCCGGCGACCCCGGGTAGTAACGCAGCTCGCCATCGGGGTTCATCTTGTGCAGCACCTGCATGTAGTCGGCGGTCAGCGCCGGCAGATCCTGTTCGCCCCACAAGCGGGCGATGCCTTCCAGATACTCGCCGGTACGGCTCGCCTGATCGCCCTTGAGGTCATACAGACCAATGCCGGCGTGGCTGTCGAGGTAGGCGAACGGCTGCTCCTTGCGCGACATCAGGGCGATGAGGCGGGTCAAGGTCAGGTGTTTGAAGACGTCGGCGTGATTGCCGGCGTGGAAGGCGTGACGATAGTTCATGGTTGCTCCTGCGCAGGAGCGCAAGTTTACCTTGTGTGCAGCCTGTCGTCAGTTCACGGCAGGCCCGCACCCGGCGCAGTCGACGACGGGTACGGGGGAGTGGCTCAGGCGAACTCGTGGCTGACCTCGGACCACAGGCTGACCCGCCGTCCCGAGGATTCGAAGACCTCGATCTCGCGCTTGATTCCGCCGCTGTCCTTCCAGCCAGGCAGGTCGAGCACGATCAGCTCCTCCATCATCGCCATGTACAGCGCATCCACCGGCGCCCAGAGCTTGCCGATGGCGGCGTTGTCCTTGCCCGCCAGGCACAGGTTGATGGGGTGGGACATGCTCACCTGGCTGAACACGGCATGCCCGGCTTCCAGTATCTGCGCCGCCACCTGGTTGCACTTGAGAAAACGCTCATTGATGACGGCCGGCTCGGAGTGACTGTAGGGGCAGGCGAGGAAAATCTTGCGCATCGTGACCTCGAAATCATGGGGAGGTGGAGCGGGCCATTCAGGCCCGCGCGGGTTGCAGGGCAAAGGCCGCGGCCTGTTCCTGCTCTTGTTGCTCATAACGCTGGGCGGCCGGCACCGAGATACGAATGGCGATCGCCACCGCCAGCAGGCCGCCGAACAGTTTGCCGAACAGAATCGGCAGGATCAGGCTTGGCTGGAAGTTCGCGGTGAACGCCAGGTGGTCGCCGATCAGCGCCTGGGCACAGACCCCGAGGGCCACGCACAGCACCTTGTCGCGGGCAGTCATGTGCTTGAACAGGTGGTAGGTGGCGATGATGTTGGCGAACACCATGACAAAGCCCGCCGCACCGGTGCTCGACAGGTTCAGTTGGCGCCCCAGCAGTTCCATGGGCTTCTTGCAGTAGCGCTGGAACAGGTAGCAGATGGGGAAGGTGCCAGCGAGCATGATGCCGATGTAGCCAGCGATCTCGATGGCCCGGAACAGCTCCTTCTCGTCGGCAAACATCGGGTCGAAGCCCCAGCCGCCGAAGTTGATGCTGAAGAACTTGGTGAAGTGCTCGACGATGCTCAGCGCCAGGATCAGCTTGATCGCCGCGTCCATGATCTTGCCGAACACTAGGAAGCCCTTGACCATCATCTGCGGCCGGTAGCGCAGCCCCGCCGCCAGCAGGAAGCAGAACACGAACAGCGGCGCCAGCAGCTTGAGCATGTCGACCAAGCCCAGGGACAGGTAATACAGCGCCTCGGAGTTGGTGGAAACGATGTCCCGCACCGGCAGCTGGGTCGCTGTGATGATCAACAGCGACATCAATACCGCGAAGGGAATGCTGATCAGCCCGGCCATGGCGCCCAGGGCCAGGTACTTGTGGTCCTTGCGTTCGAGCATCGTCAGGCCCACCGGGATCAGGTAGACGATGGTCGCCCCCGATGTGTAGCCCACCAGCATCGCGGTGATCCACAGATCACGGTTGGCGGTCAGCGCATTGGCCAACTGGTAGCCGCCCATGTCCACGGCGATGATCGACAGTGCCGCAATCGACACATCCGACCCCAGGGCGTTGAAAAACGGTCCCAACGCATGGGAAATGCCCTGCGACAGGTAGGGAATCGCCACCATGATCCCGGCCTGGGCCAGGAACACCGGGCCGATGGAGTGGATACCGTTGACGAACTCCTTACCCAGGCCACTCTCGGGCTTGATGATGGATGACAAGGCGCCGATCACGGCGCCCAGCATGATCAGGTAAATGACGTAGTTTCCAAATTCAGCCATGTGGGTTCATCTCTCTGAGCGTCATTTATAGGGTTCCCCCACCGGGGAAGTTCTTGTTGAGGCCAGCACGGGTTACCCATCGCACAGGTGGCGATGGAGCAGGTGAGGAAACACAGGGCATATCCCGTGCCACAATGTGTATTAGTTGTGGTTTTTACAGACAAACAACCAAATATCGGTCAAAAAAAGCGCTCGGTGTTGCCCCGATAGGCCGACAGCCCTATTGAAACCTCATGACTGCTGAGCATTGTGAAACGTGCAAGTAAATGCTTAACTTTTCCAGCGAACTTGACCGAATACGCACATTTCTGAGTCATGAGTGTGCCTAAGTAACAAAAAATGCCCATTTGTGTGGCGAAGTACCACTAACGGAAAACACCATGCGCCCCAACGAACGACGACAGCACATTCTCGAACTCCTGCGCCAGCGCGAGCGGATCTCCGTGGAAGAGCTGGCGCGCATCACCGCCACCTCCCAGGAAACCATCCGCCGCGACCTCAGCGAACTGGCGGAAAGCGGCCTGGTCACCAAGTTCCACGGCGGTGCGGCGCTACCACCGACCGGCGAGCACGAAAACACCTTCCAGACCCGCATGAACGAACATGCGGTAGAGAAACGCGCCCTCGCCCGCTACGCCGCCGGCCTGTTCTGCGCCGGTGACAGCATCTTCATCGATACCGGCACCACCACCCTGTTCTTCGCTCGCGAACTGGCGCAGCACACGCGCCTGACGGTCATCACCAACTCCCTGCCGATCGCCGGCTGCATTGGCGAATCGGGCAACCGGGTGTTCATGATCGGTGGCGAATATCGCCCCGACTCGACCCAGAACGTCGGCACCCTGGCCCTGGAGCAGATCACCCGCTTCAACGCCGAGCATGCCGTGATCACCATCGGTGCACTGAATGAAGACGGCGCCATGGATTTCTCCATCGAAGAAGCCGAAGTGGCCCGCGCGATGATTGCCCAGGCCCGCCAACTGACGGTCATCGCCGACTCATCGAAGCTGGAACGCCGTGGCCTGTTCAAGGTATTCCCGCTGGAGCGCATCGACCGCCTGGTGATCGATCGCCAGCCCGGTGCCGAGCTGCTGGCCGCACTGGAGAAGGCCGGCGTGGACGTGCATGTCGTGACACAGCCCTGAGCCCCGGGCTATTGCAGGAAATAGTTTTCCACAGCAAAAACCACAGTATAGCGACCGATAAATGACCGAATAGAAAATAAAAACAACAAATATGGCGCGCATTATGCTTTGATTCCTGCACAGATCCTTGGGTGTTACCGCAGGAAACAGGCATTTATATGACCGAACTTTATCCGAACAATGTGACTTTCGATGTGGCCGTCGTCGGTGGCGGGGTCGTCGGTTGCGCCATGGCCCGGCGCTTTGCCCTGGAAGGCGCACGGGTGGTGCTGCTGGAAAAGGGCAGCGACATTCTTTCCGGCGCCAGCAAGGCCAACAGCGCCATCCTGCACACCGGCTTCGATGCCCCCAGTGACAGCCTGGAATTGCAGTGCATGCAGGCCGGCTACCAGGAATACCTGGAAATTCACTCGGCGATGAACCTGCCGCTGCTCAAGTGCGGGGCACTGGTGGTGGCCTGGAACGCCGAGGACCAGGCCAAGCTGCCGGGGATCCTCGCCCAGGCCCAGGCCAATGGGGTCGACAATGCGCGCCTGTTGGAACGCAGCGAGATCCTCGCCCTTGAACCGCATCTGGCCAATCACGCCGTGGGCGCGGTGCTGGTGCCCGACGAACACCTGATCGACCCCTGGTCCGCGCCCCTGGGCTACCTGCAACAGGCCATGGCCCACGGTGCCCGGGTGCAGTTGCAGTGCGAGGTGCAGCAAGGCCAGTTCGACGGTGACGCCTGGACCCTACATACCAACCAGGGCACCTTGCGCAGCGCCCAGGTGATCAACTGCGCCGGGCTGTTCGGCGACACCCTGGAGCACAACCTGCTGGGCCACAGCGAATTTCGCATCATGCCACGCAAGGGCCAGTTCGTGGTCTTCGACAAGGCCGCGACCAAACTGCTGGAGCGCATCGTCCTGCCGGTGCCCAACGAACGCACCAAGGGCATCGTTCTGACCCGCACCGTCTACGGCAACCTGCTGGTGGGGCCCACCGCCGAAGAACAGGAAGACCGGGTGCATGCCGGGCTCGACGGCCCGACCCTGCAAAGCCTGATCGACGCCGCCGTGGAGCGGATTCCCGCCCTCGCGGGGATGCCGGTCACCGCCACCTACGCCGGGCTGCGCCCCGCCAGCGAAAAGAAGGAATACCGGATCCAGGCCGACCACTCCCGGCACTGGATCACCGTCGGCGGCATCCGCTCCACCGGGCTCACCGCCGCCCTGGGCATTGCCCGGCACGTCTATGGCCTGTACAGCCAGCGCCGCCAGCACCATCCGGTGCGGGAGCCGGTCTGGCCGCAGATGCCCAACCTCGCGGAGCACTTGCCCCGCGACTGGCAACGCCCCGGCTATGGCGAAATCGTCTGCCATTGCGAATTGGTGACCCGTCGCGAAATCGAGAGCGCCTTGCACAGCCCCCTGCCCCCTGGCGATCTGGGCGGGCTCAAGCGTCGCACCCGCGCCTGCATGGGACGCTGCCAGGGTTTCTATTGCTCGGCCCAGGTCGCCGAACTCAGTGCCAGCCAGCTGGCCGTCCCACTTGCCACAGGTCGTTGCCATGAACAGCACTGAACTTCTTCAGGCCGAAGCGGCCATTATCGGCAGCGGCCCGGCGGGCCTCGCGGCAGCCATTGAACTGCGGCGCCAGGGCATCGGCCCGGTGATTGTCATCGAGCGTGAAAGCGAGGCCGGCGGCATTCCCCGGCACTGCGCTCACCCGCCCTTCGGCATGGGTGAATACCAGCGTGTTCTCAGTGGCCCGGCCTACGCTCGGCGCAATGTCAAGGCCGCGTTGCAGGCCGGCGTGGTCGTGCTGCTGCGCCACACCGTGGTCAGCCTGGAACCCGGCGGCCTGTTGCGCCTGGCCAGCCCCGACGGGCCGCGGCAGATCCAGGCACAAAAGGTCCTGATCGCCACCGGCGCCCGGGAAACCCCACGCTCGGCACGCCTGCTGTCCGGCGACCGCCCGGTGGGCGTGATCAACACCGGAGCGTTGCAGAACTTCCTTTATATGCAGCACCTCAAGCCCTTTGAGCGGCCGCTGATCGTCGGCACCGAGCTGGTCAGCCTGTCCGCCGTGCTCAGTTGCCAGCGCGCCGGAATCCGCCCGGTGGCGGTGCTCGAAGCCAACACCCGGGCAACCGCACGCTGGCCGCTGTCGCTGTTTCCACGCTTGCTGGGCATCCCCATGCATTTCGGCGCGCAACTGCTGGCAATCAATGGCACCGGCCGGGTGGAATCGGCCCAGGTGCGCCTGGCCGACGGTCAGCTGCGCGAGATTGCCTGCGACGGCGTGCTGCTCACGGGCCAGTTCACCCCGGAATCGAGCCTGGTGCGCCAGAGCCACCTGCAACTGGACAGCGGTAGCGGCGGGCCGAAGATCGACCAGTACGGGCGCTGCTCGGACCCGGCCTACTTCGCCGCCGGCAACCTGCTGCGGCCGATCGAGACCGCCGGCTGGTCGTACCGTGAAGGGCGGCGCATCGGCAGCCTGATGGCCCTGGCCCTGTGCGGCCAACTACCCGCCCCGCATGACGCGCTGACCCTGAAATACGCAGAGCCGATCAAGCTCGGCGTACCGAGCAGGCTGGTGCGCGGCGAGCTTGCGGGCCTGCGACACATCCAACTGCGGGTCAGCCGGGCGGTCAGTGGCACCTTGCGGGTCCGCGCCCAGGGCCTGGACCTCTGGAGCCGCCCGGTCTCGGCACTGCCGGAACGGCGCCTGCTGATTCCCCTCAAGGAACTGCAACTGCCGGAACACCTCGACCAACTGGACATCTGCATCGACTAGGCCCGTCCCACAACAAGAGAAAAGACCATGCGAATAGCCGCACTTGACCAGGGCACCACCAGCACCCGCGTACTGGTCGTGGACATGCAAGGCCGTGCCGACATCCAACTGGCGCTGCGCCACCAGCAGCACCACCCGCGTCCGGGCTGGGTCGAGCACGACCCGCTGGAACTGCTGGCCAACCTGCAACGCTGCCTGGAAGCCACCGGCCGGGTCGACGCCATCGGCCTGGCCAACCAGGGCGAAAGCTGCCTGGCCTGGGACGCCATCAGTGGCGCACCGCTGTCCCCGGTGATCGTCTGGCAGGACAACCGCAGCGCCGCACGCATCGAAGAACTGCGGGCCAATGGCGCCGAAGCCCTGACCCTGGAACGCGCCGGGCTGCCCCTGGACGCCTATTTTTCCGCCAGCAAGCTGGCCTGGATCGTGGAAAACCTGCCAGAGGCGCAAGCAGCCCTGAGCGCCGGCCGCCTGCGCCTGGGCACCACCGATGCCTACTTCCTCGACCGCCTGGCCGGGGTCTATGCCACCGACATCACCACCGCCTCGCGCACCTCGCTGATGAACCTCGCCAGCGGCCAGTGGGACCCGGAACTCTGCGCACTGTTTGGCGTGCCCTTGCAGGCCCTGCCGCAAATCCGCGCCACGGTCGGCGACTTCGGGCGCATCGGCCAGACCCCCATCAGCGCTTCGGTGGTTGACCAGCAAGCCTCGCTCTACGGCCACGGCTGCCGCAAACCGGGAGATGCCAAGATCACCTTCGGCACCGGCGCCTTTGCCCTGACGGTCACGGGCGAGCAGATCATCCGCGCCCCGGAAAAAGGCCTGCTGGCCACCGTCGCCTGGCAGGCCGACGGCCAACCGGTGTATGCCATGGACGGTGGCGTCTATGACGCCAGCGCCGCGGTGGAGTGGGCCGGGCGGCTGGGGCTGTTCAGTGATTTTTCGGAGCTGGCTGCCTTTGACCAGCCTCCGGCGATCTCCCGTGAGCTGGCCTTCGTCCCGGCCTTGTCCGGGCTCGCCTGCCCGCACTGGGACCGCAGTGCCGGGGCGGTGTGGATCGGCATGAACGCCGCCACCAGCCGCCAGGACCTGTGCCAGGCGGTACTGGAAGGCGTGGCCCTGCGCAGCGCCGAAGTCATCACCGCGATGGACGATCACCTCAGCGTCACCGACCAGCTATCGATCGACGGCGGGCTGGCCCGCAGCCCGTACTTCGCCCAGTTTCTCGCCGACATCCTGCAGCGCACCATCGTCACCCAGCGCTTCGACGAACTCACCGCCCTGGGCTGCGCCGCCCTGGCTGCCCGCGGCCTGGGCCTGGAGCTGCCCGAGCTGGACAACACCCGCACCGACTACCACCCGCGCATCGACCGGGCCACGGCAGACGCCTGGCGCCGCACCTTCAGCGCCGCGGTCAAGCGCTCCCAAGGCTGGTCGCAACCACGCTGAAACGCTCCACTGGCCAAGGATGGCCGCCACTCTCGCGGAACGCCTGCGCTCCCCTTGCCGATCCGCCACGCCTATTGGACACTGACGCGCCCGCCCGCCACCGAGCGGCGGGCACATCAAGCGGTTGCTGGCGACTCAGACACACGGGACCACTGACTGCTGCGCGGGCACACGACCTGCCTGGCTGTGCTCATAAACGGATTGCTACTGAGTCGAGGATTTATGAAAGACGCAACGATTGCGCTGCACCATGGATTCAAGTCGGACCCGACCACCAAGGCCGTGGCCGTGCCCATCTACCAGAACGTCGCCTTCGAGTTCGACAACGCCCAGCACGGTGCCGACCTGTTCAACCTGGATGTGCCCGGCAACATCTATACCCGCATCATGAACCCCACCAACGATGTGCTGGAGCAGCGCATGGCCGCCCTGGAAGGCGGGATCGCCGGGCTGGCGGTGGCCGCCGGCAGCGCCGCGATCCACTACGCGATCCAGACCCTGACCCAGGCCGGCGACAACGTTGTTTCCACCCCGCAGCTGTATGGCGGCACCTACACCCTGTTCGCCCACCTGCTGCCCAGCTTCGGCGTCGAAGTGCGTTTCGCCCGGGACGATTCGCCAGAGGCCATCGCCGAGCTGATCGACGACAAGACCAAGCTGGTGTACTGCGAGAGCATCGGCAACCCGGCGGGCAACATCGTCGACATCGAGGGACTGGCCCAGGCCGCCCACGCCCGCAACGTGCCGCTGATGGTGGACAACACCGTGGCCACGCCGATCCTGTGCAAGCCGATCCAGTTCGGCGCCGACATCGTGGTGCACTCGGTGACCAAGTACGTCGGCGGCCATGGCAACTCCCTGGGCGGGGTGATCGTCGACAGCGGCAACTTCCCCTGGGCCGAGCATCCGCAGAAATTCGCCAGCCTCAATACCCCGGAGCCGGCCTACCACGGTGTGGTCTACACCGAAAAATTCGGCCCGGCGGCCTTTATCGCCCGGGCCCGCACCGTGCCGCTGCGCAACACCGGCGCGGCGCTGGCGCCGATGAACGCCTTCCTCCTGCTGCAAGGCATGGAAACCCTGGCCCTGCGCATGGAGCGCCACACCGACAACGCCATCAAGGTCGCGCAGTTCCTCAAGGATCACCCGCTGGTGGCCTGGGTCAGCTACGCCGGCCTGCCCGATCACCCGCACCATAAACTGGCGCGCAAGTACATGCAGGGCAAGCCGTCAGCGATCCTGTCCTTCGGTCTCAAGGGCGGCTACGCCGCGGGCGTGCGCTTCTACGACGCCCTGCAGATCTTCAAGCGCCTGGTGAACATCGGCGACGCTAAGTCCCTGGCCTGCCACCCGGCCTCCACCACCCACCGGCAGATGAACGAAGAAGAGCAGGCCAAGGCCGGGGTCAAGCCGGAGATGATCCGTCTCTCGGTGGGCATCGAAGCCATCGAAGACCTGCTCGAAGACCTCGATCAGGCGCTGCGCCAGGCCTGATCCCGCAAGGCCCGCCGCCTGAGGGTGGCGGGCCCGTGTCCCAAGCATTGAGCAACCCGCGTCGGCACCGGCGCGCCTTCCCCACCGACAGCCCCCAGGAACCTCTCTTACCCGCAAAGGACTCAACCATGATTGTGCGTTACGTAAAGATCACCATGACCCTGGCTGTCGCGGCCTTCGCGCTGCTGGTGGCCTACAACAACATCAGCGACTACGGCTCCAACTTTGCCTTTGTCCAGCATGTACTGAGCATGGACAGCGTCTTCCCCGACAACACCGCCACCGACCGCGCCGTGACCCTGCCGCGGCTGTGGAACCTCGGTTACTGGCTGATCATCGGCGGCGAAGCCCTGACCGGTGTGCTGCTGGTCGTCGGCGCGCTGCGCCTGTGGCTGGCACGGCACGGCGTGGCCAGCTACTTCAACCGCTCCAAGGGCTGGGCCATTGCCGGCTTCTGCCTGGGCTTCTGCGTCTGGTTCTTCGGCTTCATGGTGGTGGGCGGCGAGTGGTTCATGATGTGGCAATCCAAGGTCTGGAACGGCCAGGACGCCGCCTTCAAGTTCTACATGGCGATCCTTGGCGTGTTGATCTTCCTCAACCAGCCGGACGCAGAACTGCACTAACCCTGCCGCCGCCGAGCCTGCAAGGCCTTGCCTGGCGATCCCCTGTCGGAGCTCATCGGCCGTGAGAGCGCCGCGTCCCTTCGGGCCGTTCGCAGCCTGCGGCAGCGGCTACACCAATCTCGAATCGGCATTGGTTGTAGCCGCTGCCGAGCCATAGCGAGGCTGCGCAAAGGCCTGCAAGGCCTTGCCTGGCGATCCCCTGTCGGAGCTCATCGGCCGTGAGAGCGCCGCGTCCCTTCGGGCCGTTCGCAGCCTGCGGCAGCGGCTACACCAATCTCGGATCGGCATTGGTTGTAGCCGCTGCCGAGCCATGGCAAGGCCTTGCCTGGCGATTGCCAGACGAGCCTTGGCGTTCTTCAGAGCGCCGCCACCGCTGCGCCGGAATGCCGCCCATCAGGTTCGCAGCCTGCGGCAGCCGCTAGCCGAACCGCAAAAAAACGGCCCGCTGCGATAACGCAGCGGGCCGTTGTTCAGCGCCCTGCAGAATCAGGGCCAGGCCTTCGCACTCAGTGGTTGAGCTTGAAATCCTTCTCGGCCGCTTCGAAACGCTGAACCATGCCCGCGGTCGGCACGCCCATCTTGCTCACCAGCAGGATCGCCAGGCTGGCGAAGATGAAGCCCGGGATGATTTCGTACAGGCCCAGCAGAGCGAAGTGCTTCCACAGGATCACGGTGACGGCACCGACGATGATCCCGGCCAGCGCGCCGTCGCGGGTCATGCCTTTCCACATCACAGAGATCAGCACCACAGGACCGAAGGCGGCGCCGAAACCGGCCCAGGCATAGCTCACCAGGCCCAGTACGCGGTTTTCCGGGTTGGCCGCCATGGCGATGGCGATCAGCGCCACCACCAGCACCATGGCGCGACCGACCCATACCAGTTCCAGCTGCGAGGCGTGCTTGCGCAGGAAGGCCTTGTAGAAGTCTTCGGTCAGGGCACTGGAGCACACCAGCAACTGGCAGCTCAGGGTACTCATTACCGCCGCCAGGATGGCCGACAGCAGCACACCGGCAACCCACGGGTTGAACAGCAGCTTGGCCAGTTCGATGAACACCCGCTCAGGGTTTTCGCTCACAGGGCCGGCCACGTCCGGATGCGCCGAGAAGTAGGCGATGCCGAAGAAGCCCACGGCCACGGTGCCGCCCAGGCACAGGATCATCCAGGTCATGGAGATGCGACGAGCGTTGGCGATCGATTTCACCGAGTCCGCCGCCATGAAGCGCGCCAGGATGTGCGGCTGACCGAAGTAGCCCAGGCCCCAGCCCATCAGCGAGATCACGCCGATGAAGGTGGTGTTCTTGAGCATGTCGAAGTTGGTCGGGTCCTGAGCCTCGATGGCCAGGAAGGTGGTGTCGACGCCACCGGTGGCCAGCAGCACGATGATCGGGGTCAGCAGCAGGGCGAAGATCATCAGGGTGGCTTGTACGGTATCTGTCCAGCTCACTGCCAGGAAACCACCGACAAAGGTGTAGGCAATGGTCGCGGCCGCGCCGGCCCACAGGGCTGTCTCGTAAGGCATGCCGAAGGTGCTTTCGAACAGACGGGCGCCGGCAACGATGCCCGAGGCGCAATAGATGGTGAAGAACACCAGGATCACCACCGCAGAGATGATCCGCAGCAGGCCGCTCTTGTCTTCGAAACGGCTGGAGAAGTAGTCCGGCAGGGTCAGGGCATCGCCGTTGTGCTCGGTCTGTACCCGCAGGCGACCGGCCACGAACAGCCAGTTCAGGTAGGCGCCGACGATCAGGCCGATGGCGATCCAGCTTTCCGACAGTCCGGACATGTAGATGGCGCCCGGCAGGCCCATCAGCAACCAGCCACTCATGTCGGAAGCACCGGCGGAAAGCGCAGTCACCACGCTGCCCAGGCTACGGCCGCCCAGAATGTAGTCGGAAAGGTTGTTGGTGGAGCGATAGGCCATGAAGCCGATCAGCACCATTGCTGCGATGTAGATCACGAAGGTGATCAGGGTGGGATTGCTTGCACTCATTGAGTTACGCCCTGGCTTTGTTTTTATGGTGCGGCGGTCACTGCCCGCCGACGCCAAACGATGGTATTTGGCAGACGGTCAGGCGAGCCGCGCATTTATGACTGATGTTTCCCCAGGAAAGCCATCAGCCGATGAACCACCCCAAAAAGGGGTCGGTTGCACCTTGGGCGCGAATCCTATGCAACAAAATGAACAAGGTGCAACCAATTTGCGGCGATTAAGTTGCACCTTGTCGAATAATCGGCTGCCAACGACGCTTTTGCTCCCTTTTGGAGCAAGAAACCGGTTTTTCAGAAGTAAATGCACCATCAGGAGGCAAGCCGGATCAGGCAGGAATTTTATTCCTGACAAGCTGCGGTTTTTTCCGTCCGAAAATGGGTTGCACCCGGTTGCACCTATTTCAGCGCGCGGATAATCTTGCCGCCAGCTGATGCCACACGTGCGTGGCAAACATGAGGATAAAAATATGGCTACCACCACCCTCGGGGTCAAACTCGACGACCCAACCCGCGAGCGCCTCAAGGCCGCCGCGGCCTCGATCGATCGTACGCCGCACTGGCTGATCAAGCAGGCGATTTTCAATTACCTGGAAAAACTCGAGGGTGGTGCAACCCTGTCCGAGCTGAGCAGTGTCACCGCCAAAGACGGCGATGACGCCGGCGAAGTGCAGACCGATCACGCTCACCAATGCTTCCTGGAGTTCGCCGAGAGCATCCTCCCGCAATCGGTGCTGCGCGCGTCGATCACCGCCGCCTACCGTCGTCCGGAGCCGGAAGTGGTGCCGATGCTGCTGGAGCAGGCGCGCCTGCCGGCCGCCACCGCCGAAGCCGCGAACAAGCTGGCGGCCTCGATCGCCGAGAAACTGCGCAACCAGAAGAGCGCCGGCGGCCGTGCCGGTATCGTCCAGGGTCTGCTGCAGGAATTCTCCCTGTCGTCCCAGGAAGGCGTGGCGCTGATGTGCCTGGCCGAAGCCCTGCTGCGCATTCCCGACAAGGGCACCCGTGACGCGCTGATCCGCGACAAGATCAGCACCGGCAACTGGCAGCCGCACCTGGGCAACAGCCCGTCGTTGTTCGTCAACGCTGCCACTTGGGGCCTGTTGCTCACCGGCAAGCTGGTGTCGACCCACAACGAGGCCGGCCTGACCTCTTCCCTGAGCCGCATCATCGGCAAGAGCGGCGAGCCGATGATCCGCAAGGGCGTGGACATGGCCATGCGCCTGATGGGCGAGCAGTTCGTCACCGGCGAAACCATCGCCGAAGCCCTGGCCAACGCCAGCAAGTTCGAAGCCAAGGGCTTCCGCTATTCCTACGACATGCTCGGCGAAGCGGCACTGACCGAGCACGACGCGCAGAAATACCTCGCCTCCTACGAGCAGGCCATCCATTCCATTGGCAAGGCCTCCCACGGCCGCGGCATCTATGAAGGCCCGGGCATCTCGATCAAGCTCTCGGCCCTGCACCCGCGCTACAGCCGCGCCCAGTACGAGCGCGTGATGGAAGAGCTGTACCCGCGCCTGCTGTCCCTGACCCTGCTGGCCAAGCAGTACGACATCGGCCTGAACATCGACGCCGAGGAAGCCGACCGCCTGGAGCTGTCCCTGGACCTGCTGGAACGCCTGTGCTTCGAGCCGCAACTGACCGGCTGGAACGGTATCGGCTTCGTGATCCAGGCCTACCAGAAGCGCTGCCCGTACGTGATCGACTACGTGATCGATCTGGCCCGTCGCAGCCGTCACCGCCTGATGATCCGCCTGGTGAAAGGCGCCTACTGGGACAGCGAGATCAAGCGCGCCCAGGTTGAAGGCCTGGAAGGCTATCCGGTCTATACCCGCAAGGTGTACACCGACGTTTCCTACATCGCCTGCGCACGCAAACTGCTGTCGGTGCCGGAAGTCATCTACCCGCAGTTCGCCACCCACAACGCCCACACCCTGTCGGCGATCTACCACATTGCCGGTCAGAACTATTACCCCGGCCAGTACGAGTTCCAGTGCCTGCACGGCATGGGCGAACCGCTGTACGAGCAAGTGGTGGGCAAGGTCGCCGATGGCAAGCTGAACCGTCCGTGCCGCGTGTACGCACCGGTCGGCACCCACGAAACCCTGCTGGCCTACCTGGTTCGCCGGTTGCTGGAAAACGGCGCCAACACCTCGTTCGTCAACCGTATTGCCGACCAGTCGATCTCGATCCAGGAACTGGTGGCCGACCCGGTGAGCCAGATCGAGCAGATGGCCACCCTGGAAGGCGGCTTCGGCCTGCCGCACCCGCGCATTCCGCTGCCGCGTGACCTGTATGGCGCCGAACGCGCCAACTCCGCCGGCATCGACATGGCCAACGAACACCGCCTGGCGTCGCTGTCCTGCGCACTGCTGGCCACCGCTCACAACAACTGGAAGGCCGCGCCGATGCTCGGTTGCGCCGCCAGCAACGAAACCCCGGCGCCGGTCCTCAACCCGTCGGACCACCGCGATGTGGTGGGCCACGTCCAGGAAGCCACGGTCGAAGACGTCGACAACGCCATCCAGTGCGCCCTCAACGCCGCGCCGATCTGGCAGGCCACGCCGCCGGCCGAACGCGCCGCAATCCTGGAACGCGCCGCCGACCTGATGGAAGGCGAGATCCAGCCACTGATGGGCCTGCTGGCCCGCGAAGCCGGCAAGACCTTCGCCAACGCCATCGCCGAAGTGCGTGAAGCCGTGGACTTCCTGCGTTACTACGCGGTGCAGGCTCGCAATGACTTCAGCAACGACGCCCATCGTCCGCTGGGTCCGGTGGTGTGCATCAGCCCGTGGAACTTCCCGCTGGCGATCTTCAGTGGCCAGGTTGCCGCCGCCCTCGCCGCCGGCAACCCGGTACTGGCCAAGCCGGCCGAACAGACCCCGCTGGTGGCGGCCCAGGCCGTGCGCCTGCTGCTCGAAGCCGGGATTCCCGAAGGCGTGCTGCAACTGCTGCCGGGCCAGGGCGAAAGCGTCGGTGCCCGCCTGGTTGGTGACGAGCGCGTCAAGGGCGTGATGTTCACCGGTTCCACCGAAGTCGCGCGCCTGCTGCAACGCAACATCGCCGGGCGCCTGGACAACCAGGGCCGCCCGATCCCGCTGATCGCCGAAACCGGCGGCCAGAACGCGATGATCGTCGACTCCTCGGCCCTGACCGAACAAGTGGTCATCGACGTGGTGTCCTCGGCCTTCGACAGCGCCGGCCAGCGTTGCTCGGCCCTGCGCGTGCTGTGCCTGCAGGAAGATTCCGCCGACCGCGTGATCGAAATGCTCAAGGGCGCCATGGCCGAAAGCCGCCTGGGCAACCCGGAGCGCCTGTCGGTGGACATCGGCCCGGTGATCGACGCCGAAGCCAAGGCCGGCATCGAGAAGCACATCCAGGCCATGCGCGACAAAGGTCGCAGCGTGTACCAGATGGCCATTGCCGACAGCGAAGAATGCAAGCGCGGCACCTTTGTCATGCCGACCCTGATCGAGCTGGAAAGCTTCGATGAGCTGCAACGCGAGATCTTCGGCCCAGTGCTGCACGTGGTGCGCTACAAGCGCAAGGACATCGACCAGCTGATCGCCCAGATCAACGCCTCCGGTTATGGCCTGACCCTGGGTGTGCACACCCGGATCGACGAAACCATCGCCAAGGTGGTGGACAACGTCCACGCCGGTAACGTCTACGTCAACCGCAACATCGTTGGTGCCGTGGTCGGCGTGCAGCCGTTCGGCGGCGAAGGCCTGTCGGGCACCGGCCCGAAAGCCGGCGGCCCGCTGTACCTGTACCGCCTGCTGTCGACCCGTCCGGTGGACGCCATCGAGCAATCCTTCGCCCGCGCCGATGCCGCCAACGCTCCGGACCTGCGCCTGCGCGAAGTCCTCGGCAAGCCGCTCAATGCCCTGCAAGCCTGGGCCGAGAGCAACAAGCTGGCGGAACTGGCGACCCTGTGCAAACAGTTCGCCGGCCAATCGCAAAGCGGCATCACCCGGCAACTGACCGGCCCGACCGGCGAACGCAACAGCTACGCCATCCTGCCTCGCGAGCACGTGCTGTGCCTGGCGGACATCGAAGGCGATCTGCTGACCCAACTGGCGGCCGTGCTGGCAGTCGGCGGTTCGGCGGTGTGGCCGGAAAGCGAGCTCAGCAAGGCACTGTTCGCCCGCTTGCCGAAGGACGTGCAGGCACGCATCCAGCGTGTGGCCGACTGGACCAAGGACGAGGTGGTGTTCGACGCCGTCCTGCACCACGGCGACTCTGACCAACTGCGCGGCGTTTGCCAGCAAGTGGCCCAGCGTGCCGGCGCCATCGTCGGCGTCCAGGGCCTGTCCCAGGGCGAGACGGCGATTGCCCTGGAACGCCTGGTGATCGAGCGCGCCCTGAGCGTCAACACCGCGGCGGCCGGCGGCAACGCCAGCCTGATGACCATCGGTTAAGAGCAGCGACAAGCTGCAAGCTACAAGCGGCAAGTAAGGGTGCAACGCCTTTGCCTGCAGCTTGTAGCTTGTAGCTTGTAGCTTGTAGCTGCTTCTGCCCCTCCATCACCTTTATCAATCTTTCTATTCAGCCTTTATTCACGCGCCTAGACTCGGTCCATTCCCTAGCCAACAGGTATGCCGCCATGTCCGAGACGCTGCTCAGTTCCCGCAATCTGGCTTTCGAACTGTATGAGGTGCTCGACGCCGAGGGCCTGACCCAGCGCGAGCGGTTTGCCGAGCACAATCGCGAAACCTTCGATGCCGCCCTGGGCACCGCGCGCAACATCGCCGAGAAGTACTTCGCCCCGCACAACCGCAAGGGCGATGAACACGAGCCGCGCTACGAAGACGGCCAGGCGGTGCTGATTCCTGAAGTGAAACCGGCGGTGGACGCCTTCCTCGAAGCCGGCTTCCTCAACGCCGCGCGCAGTTTCGACGCGGGCGGCATGCAGTTGCCGACCCTGTTGTCCCAGGCCTGTTTCGCCCATTTCCAGGCGGCCAACGCGGCCACCACGTCTTACCCGTTCCTGACCATGGGCGCGGCCAACCTGATCGAAAGCTTTGGCACCGACGAGCAGAAACAACGCTTCCTGCAACCGATGATCGACGGCCGCTTCTTCGGCACCATGGCCCTGACCGAGCCCCATGCCGGCTCCTCGCTGGCCGATATCCGCACCCGCGCCGAACCGGCAGGCGATGGCAGCTACCGGCTCAAGGGCAACAAGATCTTCATCTCCGGCGGTGACCACCCGCTGTCGGAGAACATCGTGCACATGGTCCTGGCCAAGCTGCCGGACGCGCCGCCCGGGGTGAAGGGCATTTCGCTGTTTATCGTGCCCAAGTTCCTGGTCAACGACGACGGCAGCCTGGGGCCGCGCAACGATGTGCTGCTGGCCGGGCTGTTCCACAAGATGGGCTGGCGCGGCACCACCTCCACCGCGCTGAACTTCGGCGATAACGGCCACTGCGTCGGCTATCTGGTGGGCCAGCCGCACCAGGGCCTGAGCTACATGTTCCAGATGATGAACGAGGCGCGGATCGGCGTCGGCATGGGCGCGGTGATGCTGGGTTATGCCGGCTACCTGTATTCCCTGGAATACGCCCGCGAACGCCCGCAAGGTCGCCTGCCGGACAGCAAGGACCCCACCACCGCACCGGTTTCGATCATCCAGCACGCCGATGTGCGACGCATGCTGCTGACCCAGAAAGCCTACGTCGAAGGCGCCTTCGACCTGGGGCTGTATGCGGCGCGGCTGTTCGATGACACCACCACCCTGGCCGACGACGGCGAACGCCAGCAGGCCCACGAACTGCTGGACCTGCTGACCCCGATCGTCAAATCCTGGCCGTCGGAGTTCTGCCTCAAGGCCAACGAGCTGGCGATCCAGATCCTCGGCGGCCACGGCTATACCCGGGAATACCCGGTGGAGCAGTACTACCGCGACAACCGCCTGAACCCGATCCATGAAGGCACCCACGGCATCCAGTCCCTCGACCTGCTGGGCCGCAAGCTGGCGCAGAACGGCGGCGCCGGGCTCAAGCGCCTGATCCGCCTGATCGCCGAGACCGGCGAGCGGGCCCGCGCCCATCCGTCGCTGGATGCCCTGCGCCAGCCTCTGGAGCAACTGGTGTCGCGCCTGCAGGGCGTGACCCTGGGTCTGCTGGGGGATCTGGCCACTGGCAAGGTCACGGCGACCCTGGCCAACTCGGCGCTGTATCTGAAGGCCTTCGGTCACGCGGTGATCGGCTGGCGCTGGCTGGAACAGGCCATCAGGGCCGAGGAAGGACTGGCCCGGGAAGTGGCGGCGGATCGGGATTTCTATCGGGGCAAGCTGCAGGCCGCGCGCTACTTCCTGACCTGGGAAGTGCCGGCCTGCCAGCATGAGCTGACCCTGCTGGAAGCACGGGACGCCACCTGCCTGGAGATGCAGGACGCCTGGTTCTGAGGCCCAGGCGACCTGACACACCGCGGCGCGCGGTTCGCTGGCAAGCCAGCTCCTACCAGAACCTTCACTCCACACCCGTAGGAGCCGGCTTGCCGGCGAAAGCGTCCGGCCTGGCACTACGCGGCGCGCAGTTCGCTGGCAAGCCAGCTCCTACCAGAACCTTCACTCCACACCCGTAGGAGCCGGCTTGCCGGCGAAAGCGTCCGGCCTGGCACTACGCGGCGCGCAGTTCGCTGGCAAGCCAACTCCTACCAGAACTTTCACTCCACACCTGTAGGAGCCGGCTTGCCGGCGAAAGCGTCCGGCCTGGCATTGCGCGGCGCGCAGTTCGCTGGCAAGCCAGCTCCTACCAGAACTTTCACTCAACACCCGTAGGAGCCGGCTTGCCGGCGAAAGCGTCCGGCCTGGCATTGCGCGGCGCGCGGTTCGCTGGCAAGCCAGCTCCTACCAGAACTTTCACTCCACACCTGTAGGAGCCGGCTTGCCGGCGAAAGCGTCCGGCCTGGCACTACGCGGCGCGCGGTTCGCTGGCAAGCCAGCTCCTACAGGCTGGTCAGTGCAGCTTGAAACCACCCACCTGGCGCACCAGATCCTCGGCCAGGCGCTGCAGGGTCCGGCAGTCTTCACGGCAGCCATGCACTTCGGCCGCCGTGGCCCGGGCCAGATCGGAAATTCCCTGCACCGTGCGGTTGATCTCTTCGGTCACCGTCGACTGCTGCTCCGTGGCCGTGGCCACCTGCTGATTCATGTCGCTGATGCGCTCCACCTGCCCGGTGATCGCGGTCAGCGAGGCGCCGGTGCGCTGGCTGGATTCAACGCCGGTGCCGGTCGCCGTCTGCCCGGCATGCATCGAGGACACCGCGTTCTCCGCGCCTTGCTTGAGGCCCTGGATCATTTGCTGGATTTCATCGGTGGAGGTCTGGGTGCGCTGGGCCAGGGTGCGCACTTCATCGGCGACCACGGCAAAGCCACGGCCCATCTCGCCGGCCCGGGCCGCTTCGATGGCGGCGTTGAGGGCCAGCAGGTTGGTCTGTTCGGAAACCCCGCGAATCACCGCCAGTACCTGGTCGATGGAGGCCACCTGTTCCGCCAGCTCGCTCACGGCGCCGGCGGCCAGGGCAATGTCCCCGGACATGCTTTCGATATGCCGGATCGAGCCGCCCACCACTTCCCGGGCCTGCAAGGCTTCGTCCCGGGCCGCCTGGGAAGCGTCCGCCGCTTGCCCCGCATTGCGCGCAATGTCCTGGACCGTCAGGCCCATCTGGTGCACCGCGGTGGCCACCGTGTCGGTCATTTCCTGTTGCTGTCCGGAGCGCTCGGCGGTGTTCTCCACCACCGCCGCCACCTGGCTCACCGAGGAACGCAGGCGTTCGGTGGTGGCCAGCACCTCGCCGATCATGCCGCGCTGGCTGTCGAGGAAGCGGTTGAAGCCCCGCGCCAGGCCCCCCAGTTCGTCGGCGCGGCTGGCGTCCAGGCGCAGGGTCAGGTCACCGCCACCGCTGCCGATGGCCACCAGCCCCTCGGTCACTTGCCGGACCGGACGCACCAGGCCACGGGCCAGCAGCACCACCAGCAACAGGCAGACCGCGGCAATGCCCAGGCCGATCAGGCTGGTGAGCCAGATCGCCCGATGCGCCTCGGCGTAGATCTGCTCCTGCGGCACCTCGGCCACCAGGCTCCAGCCAAAGCCGCGCAGGGGCAGGCTCAGGGCCAGGTAGTCTTCGCCGTCACGCTCGAAATGACTGCTGGTCAGCCCGTCGTGCCCCATCAGCGCCTCGGCGGCGGTCGCGCCGATCTGCTCGGACAACTGTCGCTTGCCGCTGAATTCGGCGTCCGGATGGACCTGGATCAAACCATCGCTGCGCACCAGAAACACCCGGCCGCGCTCGCCAAAGCTGTAGTCGTGAATCAGCTTCGACAGCTCGGTCATGCGCAAGCCCAGGCCGGTGACGCCCACCAGCGCACCGTCCTTCTCGACCCGGTAGTTGATGAACAGCGCCAGCTCGCCGCTGGCAACGTCGATATCGATGTTCAGCACTCGCGGCTTGCCGCTGTCGATAAAGCGATAGAACCAGGCGTCCTTGGGATTGTCCCGGCTGAGGGTCCGGTCCAGGCCTTTCTGGTTGTAGTAATGATGGCTGAGCGGGCTGGCCATCATGGTGGTGAACGCCTGGTTCTCGGCGCGGATGTCTTCCAGGTAGCTGATGAAGCTCTGCGCCTGAGCCGGGTCTTCGCCCGCCGCCAGCCAGTCGCGCAGCATGCCGTTGCCGGCCAGGTCCCGGGCGGCGGTCAGCGGCTGGGTGAGAATGCGTTCGATATCGTTGCGCATGGCTTCGATGCTCGAAGGTAGCGCCCTGTCCACCAGATAGTTCTGGGTCAGGTGATTGATCAGTACCGTGTAGATGGCTACTACCACCAGCAGGCTGACCAACAGGGCCGACCCCATGCTGAGGATCAGCTGCCATTGAATACTGCGTCGCCAGAATTGCATGGAACACCTCTTTCTTATGGTTATAAGAGGCTGAGATACCGCGCCAGCCGCGGGAAGTTGTATACAAACATTGACCCTGCTTGTCCAACCCGTTACCCGTCGGCTGTGTGCACTTCCATCAATTCTGTTGAATGGTCTTGGCGATCACCTCGACGGTGGCGCTCACCTGCTCCTCATAACGGGCCAGTTCCTGGGCATGGCGCTTTTGCATCTCGATCTGCTGCGAGCACAGGTTCATCGCCGCCAGCACCAGCAGGCGCTCGCCAATCAGCGTCGGGTATTTCTTCTTGGTGTCGGCCAGGGCCGCCTTGAGCATCAGCGCGGCGTCCATGAGGGTCTGTTCCTCACCGGCCGGGGCCTTGATCGAGTAATCCTCGCCCAGGATCGAGATCACCTTCACCCCATCGATATGGTGTCTCATGGGTTGGCCGGGCTCGCACTGACGCGCTCAACCAGGGCCTGGATGCGGGCTGCGGTCGCGCCTTGTTTCTCTTCCTGTTCCATCAGGCTCAATTGCAGGCTTTCGTTTTCATCCTTGGCCTGGGCCAGTTGTTCCTTGAGGGCTGCGTTCGTGCCGAGCAGCTCCTGGTTCTGTAGCACCAGGTCGCTGACCAGCTGTTCCAATTGGCTGAGGGATGCTTCCAACATTTTGATCTTCCGGGCTTTTTGCAAAGGGCGCGTACGATAAAGAAAAGTCACCTTGGATACCAGGGTTATCCAGGCGCAAGGCCTTGATTTTACTGGCGATGACCCTTCCGCGAGAGCTGCTAGAGACTGTCATTCGACCCGTGGGTTCCTGACGCTCCGTCGGGCCGTCGGGACTTTTCTGAAATTTCCCAACGAGCACTCAGACTTTTCTGAAACTGCTCCTGACGATTCAAGAAGCATTTTTTCAACGCGATAGCACAGGTACTTCCCAGCCCCACACGCGCAAGCTGCGCACATCCGAGGTAGGTTCAATGTCCCTGCGTACCCTGAATATCGCTCCGAGGGCATTCCTCGGTTTTGCCCTGATAGGTGGCTTGATGCTGTTTCTGGGGATCTTTGCCCTGAACCAGATGAGCAAGATCCGCGCGGCGACCGAACGCATCACCCAGGACACCATCCCCAGCATCAAGAGCGTCGACGACTTCACCCAACTGAGCCTGCGCCTGCGGGTCCAGGCCTATCGACTGCTGCTCAACCGCGACCCCGAGGAACAGCAAAAGACCCTGGACTCCATCAGCCAGCGCAACCAGAAGATCGATGAAACCCGGGCCCGCTACCAACAGCTCATCAGCAGCCCCGAGGAAAAAGCCGCTTACGATCAGTACCTGGAGCTGCTGAGCCACCACCGCCAACTGGAAGCCCAGTTGATCGAGCTGTCGCACAACAACCAGCTCGAAAGCATGCAGCAGTTGCTCAACACCGAACTGATGGCCAGCGCCGAAAAGATCAACGCCCTCCTCAACCAACTGGTGGAGATCAACACCCAGTACTCCCAGGCCGCCGATCAAGACGCGGCCGAGCAATACACCACCGCCTTCAATCTGGTGGTGAGCCTGCTGGTACTGGCCAGCGCCCTGACCCTGCTGTTCGCCTGGCGACTGATTCGCAGCATCACCCTGCCGATCGCCAACGCCCTGCATGCCGCCGAAACCATCGCCGAAGGCAACCTGACCCAACCGATCACCGTGGATGGCCGCGACGAAGCCGGCCGCCTGTTGCAGGCCATGCTCACCATGCAGGAAAAGCTGCGGGACACCCTGCAACGCATTTCCGCCTCCGCCGGCCAGCTGGCCTCGGCGGCCGAGGAACTCAACAGCGTCACCGACGAAAGCGCCCGCGGCCTGACCCAGCAGAACAACGAGATCGAACAAGCCGCGACGGCGGTCAATGAAATGACCAGCGCCGTGGAAGAAGTGGCACGCAATGCCGTCAGCACCTCCGAAGCCTCGCAGAACGCCACCCAGTCCGCCGGGGACGGACGGGACATGGTTCAGGAAACCGTCGCCGCCATCGAGCGCATGACCGGCGACGTGCAAAGCACCGCCAGCCTGATCGGCGATCTGGCCAACGAGTCGCGGGACATCGGCAAGGTGCTGGACGTGATCCGCGGCCTGGCCGACCAGACCAACCTGCTGGCGCTCAATGCCGCCATCGAAGCCGCCCGTGCCGGCGAGGCCGGTCGCGGCTTTGCCGTGGTCGCCGATGAAGTGCGCGCCCTGGCCCACCGCACCCAGCAGTCCACCAGCGAAATCGAACGCATGATCGGCAGCATCCAGAGCGGCACCGAACATGCCGTGGACTCCATGCGCAACAGCACCGAACGCGCCGAGTCGACCCTGAACATCGCCCGGGGTGCCGGTCTGTCCCTGGACACCATCAACAGCGCCATCATCGAGATCAACGAACGCAACCTGGTGATCGCCAGCGCCGCCGAGGAACAGGCCCAGGTGGCCCGGGAAGTGGACCGCAACCTGGTGAACATCCGCGACCTGTCGGTGCAATCCACCACCGGGGCCAACCAGACCCGCTCCGCCAGCAGCGAATTGTCGGGCCTGGCCGTGGACCTGAACAATCTGGTGACCCGGTTCCAGCTGTAACACCCCCCCTTGCGTCCTGCTCCAGCCCTCTAGTGCGGGGGCTGGAGCCAGGGGTAGCGGCGCTTGGCGCTGCCAGGGCGGTGCATGGGCGGGCGGCTAAATCCGCGGCGTGACTCAAGACTTTAGTCGTACGACCGATATGTCACGGTAGATCAGTCTCAAGCCCCGCACGGATGCGCCCTTTTTGGTACTCACCATGTCCCTTCGTAATATGAATATCGCTCCGCGGGCCTTCCTCGGTTTTGCCATGATCGGCGGCTTGATGCTGATCCTCGGGGTGTTCGCCCTGAATCAGATGAGCAAGATCCGCGGTGCCGCCGAGGACATCACCCTGAGCAGCGTGCCGAGCATCAAGAGCCTCGACGAATTCACCCAGCTGACCCTGCGCCTGCGGGTGCTGTCCTACCGTTTGCTGGTCAACCGCGAGCCGGATGTGCAGCAAAAGACCGTGGAACTGCTGGAGATGCGCAACCAGCAGATCCGCACGGCCCAGACGACCTATGAAAAGCTGATCAGCAGCCCGGCGGAAAAAGCCGCCTATGACCAGTACGTGCAGTTGCTGGGCCAGTACCGGCAGATCGAAGAGCGGATGAAGAGCCTGTCCCGCAGCAATCAGGTGGACGAGTTGCGCAACCTGCTCAACACCGACCTGCTGAACAACTCCGAAGCCATGAACACCGTGCTCAACCGCCTGCTGGAGATCAACACCCAGCAGACCCTGGACACCAACCAGCAAGCCGCCGAGCAGTACTCCTCGGCCTTCGCTCTGGTGGTGGGCCTGCTGGTGCTGGCTACCGCCCTGACCCTGCTGTTCGCCTGGCTGCTGACCCGCAGCATCACCCTGCCGATCGCCAACGCCCTGAGCGCCGCCGAAGAGATCGCCGAAGGCAACCTGACCCGGCCGATCCGGATCGACGGCAGCGACGAGGCCGGGCGCCTGTTGCAGGCCATGGCCAAGATGCAGGAAAAACTGCGCGACACCCTGCAACGCATCTCCGGCTCCGCCGGCCAACTGGCCTCGGCGGCCGAGGAACTCAACAGCGTCACCGACGAAAGCGCCCGTGGCCTGACCCAGCAGAACAACGAGATCGAGCAAGCCGCGACGGCGGTCAATGAAATGACCAGCGCCGTGGAAGAAGTGGCCCGCAACGCCGTCAGCACCTCCGAAGCCTCGAAGAACGCCACCACCTCCGCCGGCGACGGTCGCGACCTGGTGCAGGAAACCGTGTCCGCCATCGAGCGCATGAGCTCGGACGTACAGAGCACCGCCAGCCTGATCGGCGATCTGGCCAACGAGTCGCGGGACATCGGCAAGGTGCTGGACGTGATCCGCGGCCTGGCCGACCAGACCAACCTGCTGGCGCTCAATGCCGCCATCGAAGCCGCCCGTGCCGGCGAGGCCGGCCGCGGCTTTGCCGTGGTCGCCGATGAAGTGCGCGCCCTGGCCCACCGCACCCAGCAGTCCACCAGCGAAATCGAACGCATGATCGGCAGCATCCAGAGCGGCACCGAGCATGCCGTGGACTCGATGCGCAACAGCACCGAACGCGCCGAATCGACCCTGAACATCGCCCGGGGTGCCGGTCTGTCCCTGGACACCATCAACAGCGCCATCATCGAGATCAACGAACGCAACCTGGTGATCGCCAGCGCCGCCGAGGAACAGGCCCAGGTGGCCCGGGAAGTGGACCGCAACCTGGTGAACATCCGCGACTTGTCGGTGCAATCGTCCACCGGCGCCAACCAGACCAGTGCAGCCAGCAACGAGCTGTCGCGCCTGGCCGTGGACCTCAACAGCCTGGTGGCGCGCTTCAGCCTTTGAAGCACCGGGCCAGGCTCGGCAAAGACCCGGCGCACAGCACGTGCGCCGGATCGGCCGGTGCCATTGAAAGCTTTTTGACAGCGGCACATTTCAACAGGTTAGAATCGCTGGCACGCAGACTGCATGGTCAGTTTGCGCCCGCCTTTTTCACCCTGGAGTACTGCCTTTGAATGCGACGACCATCAACAGCCTGTTCTTGATCGGCGCGTTGCTGGTAGGTGCGAGCATTCTGGTGAGTTCACTGTCCTCCCGGCTCGGCATCCCGATTCTGGTGATCATCCTAGCCGTGGGCATGACCGCCGGGGTCGACGGCGGCGGCATCATCTTCAACAACTACCCGACCGCCTACCTGGTGGGCAACCTGGCCCTGGCCGTGATCCTGCTGGACGGCGGCCTGCGCACCCGGGTGGCGAGTTTCCGCGTGGCCCTGTGGCCGGCGCTGTCCCTGGCCACGGTGGGGGTGCTGATCACCACCGGGCTGACCGGCATGGCCGCGGCCTGGCTGTTCGACCTCAATTTGATCCAGGGCCTGCTGATCGGCGCCATCGTCGGCTCCACCGACGCCGCGGCGGTGTTCTCGCTGCTGGGGGGCAAGGGTCTCAACGAACGGGTCACCGCCAGCCTGGAGATTGAGTCCGGCAGTAACGATCCGATGGCGGTGTTTCTCACCGTGACCCTGATCGACATGCTCGCCAGCGGCCACACCGGCCTGCACTGGGGCCTGCTGGGGGACCTGGTCCGCGAATTCGGCATCGGCGCGGTGATCGGCCTGGGCGGCGGCTGGCTGATGCTGCAACTGGTCAACCGCATCCACCTGGCCAACGGCCTGTACCCGATCCTGGTGATCGCCGGCGGCCTGGTGGTCTTTGCCCTGACCAACGCCCTGCACGGCAGCGGCTTTCTGGCGGTGTACCTGTGCGGCCTGGTGATCGGCAACCGCCCGGTGCGCAGCCGCCACGGCATCCTGCACATGCTCGACGGCATGGCCTGGCTGGCACAGATCGGCATGTTCCTGGTGCTGGGACTGCTGGTCACCCCCCACGACCTGCTGCCCATCGCCCTGCCGGCCCTGGGCCTGGCGCTGTGGATGATCCTGTTCGCCCGGCCGCTGTCGGTGCTGGTGGGCCTGGCGCCGTTCAAGGCCTTCCACGGCCGGGAAAAGGCCTTTATCTCCTGGGTCGGCCTGCGCGGCGCGGTGCCGATCATTCTCGCGGTGTTCCCATTGATGGCCGGGCTGCCCAACGCCCAGCTGTACTTCAACCTGGCGTTCTTCATCGTGCTGATCTCGCTGCTGGTGCAGGGCACCAGCCTGCCGTGGGTGGCCAAGTGGCTGAAGGTCACGGTGCCGCCGGACCCGGCGCCGATCTCCCGATCGGCCCTGGAAGTCCATGTCACCAGCGAGTGGGAGATGTTCGTTTACCGCCTGGGAGCGGAAAAGTGGTGCATCGGCGCCGCCCTGCGGGAGCTGAAGATGCCCGAAGGCACGCGGATTGCCGCGCTGTTTCGCGGCCAGCAACTGCTCCATCCGTCGGGTAGTACCGTGCTTGAAGCCGATGACTTGCTGTGCGTGATCGGCCATGAACACAACCTTCCGGCCCTGGGCAAACTCTTCAGCCAGGCGCCGGAGCGCGGGCTGGACCTGCGCTTCTTCGGCGACTTCGTCCTCGAAGGCGACGCCCAGCTGGGCGCGGTGTCGGCGCTCTACGGGCTCAAGCTCGACGGCCAGGACGCGGACATGCCGCTGGGGGCGTTCATCGCCCAGAAGGTCGGCGGTGCACCGGTGGTCGGCGACCAGGTGGAGTGGAACAACACCATCTGGACCGTGGCGGTGATGGACGGGAACAAGATCGGCAAGGTGGGCGTCAGATTCCCCGAAGGAAGTCGCCCCGGCCCCGGCCTCTTCCTCTAAACTGCGGAGCGCGTCGGACCTGGTCGCGACGCGTCCCCCCATTCCTATTTGCTTGACCGACTTCTATGCCTAACCTGCGTAAATTCTTCGCTGTTGCCCTGCTGGGCCTGAGTCTCTCTGTCGGCGCCGCACAGGGCGGCGATCCGCCCAGTGCCGAGTCGGTCCAGCAAAGCCTGGACAAGATCGCCGAACGCAAATTGCCGGAAGCCGATCAGAAGGCCCTGCAGACCCTGCTGCAAAACACCCTGAATCAGCTGAACAACAAGCAGGACTACGAGCGACGCCTCAGCGACCTGCGCCAGCAGTTGAGCAACGCGCCGCGCCAGACCACGGAAAACCAGCGGGAACTGGCACGCCTGAAGGCCAGCAAAGTGGTGCCGGTGGCCCAGCGCTACGGCTCGCTGGCGGTGTCGCAACTGGAGCAACTGCTGAGCGAACGCACCACCCTGCAAGGTGAGCTGCAAAAGGCCCTGGCCGACGCCAACACCCTGACCATCACCGCCCAGACCCGGCCCGAGCGGGCCCAGGCGGAAATCAGCAGCAGCCAGACCCGCATCCTGCAGATCAACGCCGCACTCAAGTCCGGCAAGGACGGCGGCAAGCTGCTCGGCGCCGATCAACGCAACCTGCTGAATGCCGAACTGGCGGCGATCAACGCCCTGATTCCCCTGCGCCGCCAGGAATTGGCGGGCAACAGCCAGTTGCAGGATCTGGGCAGCAGCCAGCATGACCTGCTGATGGAAAAGACCGCGCGCCTGGAGCAGGAAATCCAGGACCTGCAGACCCTGATCAACCAGAAGCGCCTGGCCCAGTCCCAGGAAACCGTGACCCAGCAGTCCATCGAGGCGCAGAAGGCCGGAAGCAGCAGCCTGCTGGCCACCGAAAGCGCCACCAACCTCAAGCTCTCCGACTACCTGCTCAAGAGCACCGACCGCCTCAACGAACTGACCCAGCAGAACCTGCAGACCAAACAGCAGCTGGACAGCGTGACCCAGAGCGATGCGGCCCTGGACGAGCAGATCAACGTGCTCAAGGGCAGCCTGCTGCTGTCGAAGATTCTCTACAAACAGAAACAGGCCTTGCCACGCCTGAAACTGGACCGCGACCTGGCGGACGAAATCGCCGATATCCGCCTCTATCAATTCGAGGTCAACCAGCAGCGGGAACTGCTGGGCAGCCCCAGCACCTACGTCGACAACCTGCTCAAGAGCCAGCCGCCGGAGCAGGTCACGCCGCAACTGCGCCGGACCCTGATCGACCTGGCGATGACCCGCGCCGATCTGCTGGAGCGCCTGAACCGCGAACTCAGCGCCCTGCTCAACGAGTCCATCACCCTGCAGCTGAACCAGAAGCAGTTGCTGAGCACCTCCCAGAGCCTGCGGGCGACCCTCGACGAGCAGATGTTCTGGATCCCCAGCAACAAGCCCCTGGACGCCGAGTGGCTGCAGGAAGTGCCCCAGCGCCTGCAGAAACAGGTCACCACCCTGCCCTGGGCCTCCAGCCTCAGTGAACTGACCGACGGCCTGGCGCAGCGGCCGTTGCTGTTCCTGCCCCTGGCGCTGCTGATCGGCGCCCTGCTGTGGCGGCGCAAGAACCTCTACGCGCGCCTGAGCAAGGTGCACAAGGACATCGGCCACTTCAAACGCGACAGCCAGTGGCACACGCCGCTGGCGATCCTGGTCAACATTCTCCTGGCGATGCCGGTGACCCTGGGCCTGGCGCTGTGCGGCTATGCCCTGCAGATCGACGCCCGGGGACAGAACGCCAACCTCGGCGCGGCGCTGCTGCAGATCGCCCAGGCCTGGCTGGTGTTCTACACCGCCTATCGGATCCTCGCCCCTGGCGGCGTGGCGGAACTGCATTTCCGCTGGGAAAAACCCCAGGTGGAATTCCTCCAGGGCTGGGTCCGCCGCCTGGGGCTGGTGGTCCTGGCGCTGGTGGCCGTGGTGGCCGTTGCCGAGCACCAACCCGCGGCCCTGGCCGATGACGTGCTGGGCATCGCCGTGGTGCTGACCTGCTACGGGCTGATGGCCTGGCTGCTGAGTCGCCTGCTGCTGAGCAGCCCGGCCCACGAGAATGCCTCGCTGTTCCGCAAGGCGGTGGGCCTGCTGTTCACCCTGCTGCCGATCGCCTTGTTCATCGCCGTGTGCTTCGGCTACTACTACACCGCGCTCAAGCTCAGCGACCGCCTGATCAACACCCTGTACCTGCTGATGTTCTGGCTGGTGATCGAGGCCACCTTCGTTCGCGGACTCGGGGTTGCGGCGCGGCGCCTGGCCTACCAGCGGGCCCTGAGCAAGCGCCAGGCGGCCAAGGAAGCCGGGGAAAGCGGCGACGCGGTGGTCGAAGAGCCGACCATGGACATCGAGAAGGTCAACGAACAGTCCCTGCGCCTGATCCGCCTGGCCCTGCTGGGCGGCTTCATCGCCGCGCTGTACTGGGTCTGGTCGGACCTGATCACGGTGTTCTCCTACCTGGACAACATCACCCTCTACGAATACACCAGCGGCACCGGCGCCAACATGAGCATGGTGCCCATCAGCATCGGCGATGTGATCGGTGCACTGATCATTGTCGGCATCACCTTCGCCCTGGCGCGCAACCTGCCAGGGCTCCTGGAAGTGCTGGTGCTGTCCAAGCTGAACCTGGCCCAGGGCAGCGCCTACGCCACCACCACCCTGCTGTCCTACGCCATTGCCGGGGTCGGCTTCGTCTCGACCCTGGCCACCCTCGGCGTCAGTTGGGACAAGCTGCAGTGGCTGGTGGCGGCCTTGTCGGTAGGCTTGGGTTTCGGCATGCAGGCGATCTTCGCCAACTTCATCTCCGGCATCATCATCCTGTTCGAGCGGCCGGTGCGCATCGGCGACACCATCACCATCGGCAACCTGTCGGGCACGGTGAGCAAGATCCGCATCCGCGCCACCACCATCACCGACTTCGACCGCAAGGACATCATCGTCCCCAACCAGACCTTCATCACCGGGCAACTGATCAACTGGTCGCTGACCGACACCGTGACCCGGGTGACCCTCAAGCTCGGCGTCGACTACGGCTCGGACCTGGACCTGGTGAAAGAGCTGCTGCTCAAGGCCGCCCGGGACAACCCGCGGGTGCTCAAGGAGCCGGAGCCCCATGTGTACTTCCTCAACTTCGGCGAAAGCACCCTGGACCACGAACTGCGCATGCACGTTCGCGAACTGGGGGACCGCAACCCGGTGGTGGACGAGGTCAACCGCTTCATCAACCGCGAGTTCAAGAAGCAGCACATCAACATCTCGTTCCGGCAGATGGAGGTCTACCTGAAGAACCTCCACGGCCAGGAATACAAGATGGTGCCCATCGAGCCGGAGGCCAAGACCATCGTCCCGGTGGCCGAAGGCAAGCCGCTGCAGGAACCGCCGCCAAGCAAACTCGACTAAGGCCTCTATCCCTAGCAGAATGCTCGGACATTCTGCTGGGAGATGGCCGTTGAAAGCCCTCGACGAACTGACCTTCGACAACCGCTTCGCTCGCCTGGGCGACGCCTTCTCGACCCACGTACTGCCCGAACCTCTCGACAACCCCAGGCTGGTGGCAGCCAGCCCGGCGGCCATGGCGCTGCTGGACCTGGACCCGGCCGTGGCCGAAAGCCCGGTGTTCGCCGAGCTGTTCGGCGGACACAAGCTGTGGGCCGAGGCCGAGCCCCGGGCCATGGTCTATTCCGGGCATCAGTTCGGCTCCTACAACCCGCAACTGGGGGACGGTCGCGGCCTGTTGCTGGGCGAGGTCTACAACCAGGCGGGAGAACACTGGGACTTGCACCTGAAGGGCGCCGGGCAGACGCCCTACTCCCGCATGGGCGATGGTCGTGCCGTGTTGCGCTCGTCGATCCGCGAGTTCCTCGCCTCCGAAGCCCTGCATGCCCTGGGCATTCCCAGCAGCCGCGCGCTGTGCGTGATCGGCTCGGACACCCCGGTGTGGCGCGAGAAGCAGGAGCGCGGGGCGATGGTCCTGCGCCTGGCGCCGAGCCATGTCCGCTTCGGCCATTTCGAGTACTTCTACTACACCAAGAAACCCGAACAGCAGAAGCAGTTGGGAGAGCATGTGCTGGCGCTGCATTTCCCCGAGTGCCTGGAGCAGCCGGAACCCTACCTGGCGATGTTCCGCGAGATCGTCGAACGCAACGCCGAGCTGATCGCCAAATGGCAGGCCTACGGCTTCTGCCACGGGGTGATGAACACCGACAACATGTCGATCCTGGGCATCACCTTCGACTTCGGCCCGTTCGCCTTCCTCGATGATTTCGACGCCCACTTCATCTGCAACCACTCCGATGACCAGGGCCGCTACTCCTTCAGCAATCAGGTGCCCGTCGGCCAGTGGAACCTCAGCGCCCTGGCCCAGGCCCTGACGCCGTTCATCAGCGTCGAGGCATTGCGGGAAAGTCTCGGTCTGTTCCTGCCGCTGTATCAGGCTCACTACCTGGACCTGATGCGTCGGCGCCTGGGCTTCACCCAGGCCGAGGACGACGACCAGAAACTGGTGGAACGCCTGCTGCAACTGATGCAGAACAGCGGCGTCGACTACAGCCTGTTCTTCCGCCACCTGGGGGACCAGGCGCCGGAGCAGGCGCTGGCCCGGCTGCGGGACGATTTCGTCGACCGCGACGGCTTCGATGCCTGGGCCGAGCAGTACCGGGAACGGGTCGCCCGGGATCCGATCCAGGGCCAGGACCTGCGCCGGCAGCGCATGCACGCGGTCAATCCGCTGTACATCCTGCGCAACTATCTGGCGCAGAAGGCCATCGACGCCGCCGAATCAGGGGATTACTCGCAAGTGCGGCGCCTGCACCAGGTGCTGAGCCGGCCATTTGAGGAACAAGAGGGCATGCAAGGGTATGCCGAACGTCCGCCAGAGTGGGGCAAGCACCTGGAAATCAGCTGCTCGTCCTGAGTCAGACGAAGGTCTCCATCGACACCTTGAAGCGCTCGGCCAGCCAGCGGACCTGCCGCAGGTTGAGCTGGCGCTTACCGCTGAGCACTTGCGACACCACCGACTGCGCGCCCACCCCGGGCAGGTCGCTTTGAGTCAGGCCATGTACACCCATCAACGAGCGTAGAACCTCCACGGCGCTGACCGCCGGCATCGGATGGTGCTCTTCGTCGTAGGCCTCGATCCAGTCACCCATGATGTCCACCAGCGAAGCCAGTGGGTGCGATTCGTCTTCGCTCATGATGTCCAACAGCTCATCGAGTGCCAGGGCCAGCGCCTCGGCCATCGTGCAGAAAAGCGCCAAACACAAGATTGCGCATGGACCCGTCGGCAGCGGATGCGGATAATGCCCGCCCCTGATGTCCAGTACCTGCAAGGATGCGCATGAACCTGTTCCTGACCCTGGTCACCCTGGCTTTGGGCGTGATCACCCTGGTATCGGCCGTCATCTACCTGAGCCGTCGCGCCAAGTACCGCATGAACCTGCAGGACCTGCGCCTGCACGGTAAACCGCACCGCACCATTACCCAGGCCGAACGGGACGAACTGACCAAACAGACCGCCAGCCTGCAACGTATCCAGGGCAGCGGCGGCATCTCCTACGAGCCGATCAGCGACTGCGTCTATCTGATTAGCGGCGGCACCGCGAGCGACGGGCTGGAACTGCAGGCGCTGTCGATAAAACACGTGTCGATCGCCGGTATTCCCGTGGAATTCCCCTACCCGATGGCCAGCTTCCTGGCTGAAAGCAACCAGGCCGAAGTGGTGATCGCCAAGACGTTCGCCGTGGTCATCGGCCTCAACGGGCATCGCCTGGCCCTGTGACGCACCGGCGGCCCGACTGCCACCTTCACCACTCGCCCATGCCACGAGCCCTGTCCCCCCGTCGACACCCTGCAAGAGTCCGCCATGAAACCTCGCTACCTGCTGCTGTTGCCCCTGCTGTTCGCCCTGACCGGGTGCAAGGAAGACTTCGCCACCCTGCACTTCCAGGACTCGGTGCGCTCCGATCCCAAGGCCGGCCCGCAATACTCCGACCAGTTGGTGCACGAGGCGTACAAGCAGAGTATCTACACGGCGCTCCGCGCCCAGGGCCTGGACCCGGATGCCATTGCCCTGGAGCGCGACAAGGAGGATGACAAGGTGATCCAGCTGCGCCTGGTGGACTACTCCCTGAGCCCGGAACAACGGGGCCGCCTCAGGGCCGTCTTCGAGCAGGTCACCGAGGCGCGCAAGGCCAGCTCGATGAATCTGCACCTGGAACTGGACAACGCCCAAGCCAAGGTCACCCCGTCGGGCAGCAGCGACTTGCCGGACAGCCTCGACGCCGGCCTGGCGTTCGAGCCGGAGTTCGGCATGCTGCTGGACCGCAGCTACGAAGACAGCATGCAGGCCATCGTCAACGCGAGCGAAATCCAAGGCCCGGTCAGTTGCAAGATCACCGCGCGCCTGACGCTGCCCATGCCCTTGAAACTGATCGCCTACGAAGCCCTTGAACAGGACAACAGCGAGCGCGGCCTGATCTCCTTGCTGACCCGCAGCGGCAGCATTGCCAAGGTGCCACTCAAGGTGCATTTCGATGACCCTGACCTGAACCGGCTCCTGCAGCAGAAAACCGTCCAGGCCTGGCCATCCAGCTCGAAGATCACCCGGCCCGCACCGGTGCCCCTCGACGAATTCGCCATCGTCATCGGCTCCATCGGCGTCCAGACCCTGACCTCGGCCCTGCCCTTCGACACCCGCAAGGACGAGCTGCAAGCGCTGTGCGATCAAAAGATGCAGACCCTGGGTCGGCCATTCACCTTTCAAATAGGCCGGACCCTGGATCGCTTGACCAGCGTCGACTTCCGCTAAGCGCCATTGCGCAACAAGGACCTCCATTGAACCGACGCCTCTACACGGCAGCCCTGCTGCTGATGCTGCTGACCGGCTGCAAGCAGACCTACCTGACCCTGCATTTCCAGGACGAAGTGGGCGACCCCAAGCAGGCCCGGATCGTGCCGTACTTTGCAGAGACCATCACTCAGATGGCCACCGGGATCGGCATCGAGCCCGACGCCATCGGCCTGGAGATGGACCGCAAGGACGACAAGACCCTGCATATCAGCCTGGACAGCAGCGTGCCCGACAGCCAGCGCCAGCGTCTGCGGGCGCTGTTCAACGAAATTGTCGAGGCGCGCGCAGCCGGCACCTTCGAGGCCGTTCTGGAGATCGCTCCGGAAACCGGGAAATACACCAGCCCCGAGTACCGCAAAAGAGCCATGGCCTTGCCGCGCCACTTCTCCCTGGCGCTGGAGCCGGTGAAGTACGCCGCGGTGATGTTTCATTACTCGATGGAGGAATTGATCAGCGGCAAGCTCTCGGCCACCGGCACGCCCAACGAGGCGTTTTGCCAATACCAGGCCACCCTCCAGGCGCCGGGCATGCCGTTCAGCCAGATGGGCAGCAAGGCCGGGAGCGGACCAGGGGACTACAACGTGTATCTGGAGTGGAAAGACCACAAGCGCGAACCGGCGCAGTTCTTGTTCGGCAACATCAGATTCGCCAACCCCACGCTCAACCAGATGCTGTTCGACAACCGCATCCAACTGTCCGCGATCAAGACCTCCTGGGGCTCGCGAGTGGATCGCCGCGCCGACCGCGTCGGCTTCAGTGTCGGTTCCCTGGGCTTGCAGTACCACGAGGATGGGGAGATTTCTCCGTTTCAGCACATAGGCTTCATGGGCAGGTGCGAGGGCATGGCCATGGACCTGGGCCGGCCCTTTACCTTCTACATCGGCCGCTCCATGGACCGTCTGCTCAGCGTCGAACTGGCCCCGCCCAGCACGTGAGGCCATGCCGACACCTGCCCGGCGGACGCCAACTTGATATTCACCCCGGGCGCCGCCATCTAAGGCGCTCCACCTATTTGCGGAGCCCATCATGTCCGAGCCACTGCTGATTCCCTGCCCGCACTGCAACGGCCTCAACCGCATCCCCGGCGAACGCCTGGGCGATCACCCCAAATGCGGACGCTGCAAGGCCGAGGTCTTGCTGAGCAGGCCTTTTGACTTGAAACAGGGCGACTACGCCAGCCAGATCAAGGGCGACCTGCCGCTGCTGGTGGACGTATGGGCCGACTGGTGCGGGCCGTGCAAATCCTTTGCGCCGATCTTCGCGCAGGCCGCCACGCAACTGAGTGGCAAGTGCCGGCTGGCCAAGCTGGACAGTGAAGCCAACCCGCAGCTATCGGGGCAATTGGGCATTCGCTCGATTCCCAGCCTGATCCTGTTCAAGAACGGCCGGGAAGTGGCCCGGCAAAGCGGCGCCTTGCCATTGCCACAACTCTTGGGCTGGTTGCGCAGCCAGGGGATCTAACGCGACGTCATGAGCCGCAGGACACAGCCTGCGCTCACGAGGACTTGAGGGTCAGGCGTTTTCCAGCAGGTTGTGCAGGTCGACGAACTGCTGGGTCAGCTTGTGCCGTGGGTCGAGATGGATCAGCGGCATGCTGGCCTGGTGCGATTCACGCATGCGCACCGAACTGCCCAGGTAAACCGGCAGCACCGGCAGACCTTCGCTGATCAACTCATCGAGCATCTGCTGCGGCAGACTGGCCCGGGCCTGGAACTGATTGACCACGATGCCCTCGACCTCCAGGCCCTCGTTGTGGTCTTCCTTCAACTCTTCGATCTCCGCCAGCAGGCCGTACAGCGCCTGACGGGAGAAACTGTCGCAGTCGAAGGGAATCAGCACGCGATCAGCGGCGATCAGCGCCGATACCGCATAAAAATTCAGGGCCGGCGGGGTGTCCAGGTAGATCCGGTCGTAATCCTCGGCCAACTCGTCCAGCAGTTTGCGCAGCTTGTTGATCTTGTGCTTGGCCTCAAGCTTGGGCTGCAGGTCCGCCAGCTCGGCGGTGGCGGTCACCACGTGCAGGTTGTCGAAAGGCGTTTCGTAGATATCCACCTGGTTCTTCTTGGCGAACGGCCCGGACGACAGGGTCTGCTTGAAGAAATCGGCAATGCCCATGGGAATGTCCTCGCCGGTCAGGCCGGTGAGGTACTGAGTCGAGTTGGCCTGGGCATCCAGGTCCACCAGCAAGGTGCGATAGCCCTCGCTGGCGCTGACCGCCGCCAGATTGCAGGCAATGCTGGATTTGCCGACGCCACCTTTCTGATTGAACACCACACGCCGCATGTCTAGACCTCCCTGTATCAAAGATCACCGAGTGTAGTAGGCCACGTCGGCCCTTAGCTACCTCGACAGCGCAAGACTTTGCGCAGTCCTGGCAGCGCCGGGTCGGGCCGGACCAAGGCTTGGCCACGGCGGCTTGCGCTCGGAGCGGTCCGCAATAGTGGCAAATAGACACCTTCCCTTAGATCAGATTCGGCGTTTTTGCGACCAACAACCCAAGCAGCATTTGCTACAAGCCAGTCGCACCGGGATAATGCGCGCCACTGACGCCTTCGCGTCACCCAGGTCAATCGCCAATCGAAGCGATACACCGCGTCAAGGAAGCCCGCAGGGGCGGGATGAAATCAAGTGATCAAGTTCAACATCGCTCAATGGCGTGCGTGGGCCCCTGGGCTCGAAAGCGTGGACGCCTGGCAGGCCTGGAGCCACCAGCCGACCCTGCCGGAAAGCAGCGATGCCGCTCCCGATGTGTCCTTTCTGCCCGCCATGCAGCGCCGGCGCCTCAGCCGCCTGGCGCGCATGGCCTTCAGCGTCGGCTGGCCCCTGGCCGAGGGCCTGGAGCAGTTGCCGCTGGTGTTCATTTCCCGGCATGGCGAAACCCCGCGCACCTTCGACATCCTCAGCGACCTGGCCGCCGAGCAGCCGCTGTCGCCCACCCAGTTCAGCCTGTCGGTGCACAACGCGGTGATCGGCCTGTGGTCGATCATGCGCGGCGAAACCAGCGAAATGACCGCTCTGGCCGCCGCCGGCGATGGCCTGGAACACGGCCTGCTGGAAGCCGCCAGCCTGCTGGCCGACGGCGCGCCCCACGTGTTGCTGGTGATCACCGAGGAGCAGCCGCCCGAAGCCTATGCCAGCTGGATCGACGACGTGCCGTTCCCCTACGCCCTGGGCCTGCTGCTGACGCCGGGCGACGACTGGCAGCTGTCGCTGGGCAGCGACGACGGTCAAACCCCCAAGGCCCCGTGGCCCCACGCCCTGAACCTGCTGCGCCTGCTGCTCGGTGCACAGAACACTTGCCAACATGCCTGGATGAATCGTGTATGGACCTGGCAACACAAGCACTGAGCGCCAAGGGCCGCAATGCCTACCACTGGCGCCTGATGGCCACCGCTCTGAGCTTTGCACTGTTCGGAATAGGTGGTTTGTGCCTGCGCCTGGTGATTTTCCCGCTGCTTGCCTGCCTGCCCGGCGATGCCCACAGCCACCGCCAGCGGGCGCGCAACACCGTGAGCCGGCTGTTCTGGCTGTTCATCCGCTTCATGGCCAAGAGCGGCGTGCTCACCTATGAGGTGCAGGGCGCCGAGCGGCTCGGACGACCGGGGCAGATGATCATCGCCAACCACCCGTCGCTGATCGACGTGGTGTTCCTCATCGGCCTGGTGCGCGACGCCAACTGCGTGGTGAAGCAGAGCCTGTGGAGCAACCCCTTCACCCGCGGCCCGGTGCGCGCTACCCAGTACATCAGCAACGACGGCAGCCTGGACATGCTCGATGCGGCCTCCGGGGCACTGCAGGAAGGCCAGACCCTGATCGTCTTTCCCGAAGGCACCCGCACCCAGCCCGGCAGCGCCCCCGCCTTTCATCGGGGGGCTGCGGCCATTGCCCTGCGCGGTGCGAAAATCATCACGCCGGTGGTGATCCGGGTCAGCCCCACCACCCTGACCAAGGCCGAGCCCTGGTACCGCATTCCACAACGCCGTGTGCACTTCAGTTTTCACGTCGGTGCCGATATAGACCCACAGACCTTTGCAGCCCAAGGCCCGGCGCCCCAGGCTTCGCGCAAGCTCAATGAGCACTTGCACCACTACTTCATTAAGGAGCTCGCCAGAGATGAGCGATACACACCCGGACCTGATGCTTGAAATCAAACTGCTGATCATCGACGCCCTGGGCCTCGAAGACATCAGCGCCCAGGACATCGGCAACGATCAGACGCTGTTCGGCGAAGGCCTCGGCCTGGACTCGGTGGACGCCCTGGAACTGGGCCTGGCGATCCAGAAAAAGTACGGCATCAAGATCGATGCCGACGCCAAGGACACCCGCAACCACTTCAGTAACGTGGCGAGCCTTGCGGCGTTCGTCACTGCAAAACAGGCAGCTTGAGAACCGACCATGCAAACCCGTGACGACATCTTCAACACCCTGCGCGATGCCCTGGTCGAACTCTTCGAACTGGCCCCCGACAGCATCAGCCTGGACTCCAACCTGTACCAGGACCTGGAAATCGACAGCATCGACGCCGTCGACCTGATCGACCACATCAAGCGTCAGACCGGCAAGAAAATCGCCGCCGAGGAATTCAAGTCGGTGCGCACCGTCAACGACGTGGTCGAGGCGGTCTACCGTCTGGTCCAGCCGGCCGCATGAGCCGGCTGATCGGCCTGGGCTTGTTGCTGGCCGGCCTGCTTTACCCCTTCGCGGTGTACTTCGGCATGGAGCACTTCGCGCCCTGGCAGTTCGGTCTGCTGCTGGGCGGCCTGTGGCTGGCCCGGGCGCTGACCGGCGAACGCCGCCCCGGCAGCCTGTGGATGGCCATTGTGGCAATCGCGTTCTGCCTGCTCCTGGCCTGGTTCGACAACCCGGCGCTGCTGCGCTGGTACCCGGTGCTGATCAGCAGCTTCATGCTCGGTCTGTTCGGCCTGAGCCTGAAATATGGCCCCCCGGTGGCGGAACGCCTGGCACGCCTTGGCGAGCCGGACCTGCCGGAAAAAGCCATCCGCTATACCCGCCAGGTGACCATCGCCTGGAGCGTGTTTTTTCTCTGTAACGGCGTGCTCGCCGCGGCCCTGACCCTGTGGGCGCCGCTGAGCTGGTGGACGTTGTACAACGGCCTGATCGCCTATGGGCTGATGGGTCTGCTGTTTGCCATTGAATGGCTTTTACGACAACGGGTACGAGGCCGTAGATGAACTGGATTGCCCTTGAGCGGCTGTTGCTCAAGACCCAAGCACCGCGCGTGGTCAGTGCCCAGCCCGGGATCGACCTGCAGGGTCTGCAGCAACAGGCCCTGAGCCTGGCCGGCGCCCTGCAGCAGCGCGGCGTGAGCCGCCTGGCGCTGCACCTGGAAGACGCCGTGGACCTGGCCGTGGCCCTGCTCGGCGCCTGGCGCGCCGGGGTCAGCGTGCTGCTGCCCGCCGACCTGCAGCCCCAGACCCGCCAACGCTGGGCGGCGGACGTCGACCTGTGGCTGACCGATCAGGACACGCCGCTGCAGCAGTTGCAGGCCCAGCCCCTGGAGCCGGCCGAGCTGGACCTGGACGCCTGCCGGTTGAGCCTGTGCACCTCCGGTTCCAGCGGCGAGCCCAAGCGCATCGACAAAAGCCTGCGCCAGCTGGCCAACGAGGTCCAGGCCCTGGAGCACCTGTGGGGCGCCGACCTGGGACCGGCCTGGATCATCGGCAGCGTCGCCACCCAGCACATCTACGGTTTGCTGTTCCGCGTGCTCTGGCCACTGTGCGCCGGGCGCCCCTTCGTGCGCCGCCAGTTGCCCTTCCCCGAAGACCTGCAACGGGCCAGCCGCGAATGCCCGGCCTTCGCCTGGGTGGCCAGCCCCGCGCTGCTCAAACGCATGGGCGACAACCTCGACTGGCCGGCCCTGAGCCCGGTGCGCCGGGTGTTCTCTTCCGGTGGCGCCCTGCCGGCCGAAGCCGCCGACAGCCTGCAGCAACGGCTGCAGCAGTGGCCGACGGAAATCCTCGGCAGCTCGGAAACCGGCGGTATCGCCTGGCGCCAGGGGGCGGACCTGTGGCAACCCTTCGCCGACGTCCGCCTGAGCCAGGACCCTGACGGCGCACTGCTGATCGCCTCGCCCTATCTGCCGCCCGGGCATGTCGAACACACCGCCGACGCCGCGCGCATTGCCGCCGACGGCCGCTTCGAACTGCTGGGCCGCCTGGACCGCATCGTCAAACTGGAAGAAAAGCGCCTCTCCCTGCCCATGCTGGAACAGGCCCTGGAAAGTCACGACTGGGTGGCGGAAGCGCGCCTGGGGGTGGTCGAAGACAACCGCGCCTACCTCGGCGCCCTGCTGGTGCTCAGCGAATCCGGCCTGCATGCCCTGCGCAATCAGGGTCGGCGTCACCTGACCCAGACCCTGCGCCAGCACCTGTCCCGGCACTGTGAGGCCCTGGCCCTGCCGCGACGCTGGCGCCTGGTGCGGCAACTGCCGCTGAACAACCAGGGCAAGCTGCCCCAGGCCGAGGTCCAGGCCCTGCTGCTGGCGCCGCGCCCCAAAGCGCCGGAGGTGCTGGAACAGCTGCAGCACGCCGACGAATGGCAACTGCAACTGGCGGTTCCGCCGGACCTGGCCTACTTCAGCGGGCACTTCCCCGCCACCCCGGTTCTGCCGGGGGTCGTGCAAGTGGACTGGGCCCTGGCCCTGGGCCAGCAACTGCTCGACCTGCCGGGCCGCTTCGCCGGCATGGAAGTGCTGAAGTTCCAGCAACTGGTGCGCCCCGGTGATCGTATCCAGCTCAACCTGCGCTTCGATGCCCAGCGCCAGAAACTGTATTTCGCCTACCTCAATGACGGCGCTCCTTGCTCCAGTGGGCGGATCGTTCTGGAGGCCAGCTGTGGATAAGTTGCAGGCGATGGAACCCGGCACCCCGGCTCCTGCCGTGCAGGGGCCTGCGGCCATGCATAGGCCTTGTGCGGTGATTCCGGTGTACAACCATGAAACCGCCGTGCCCGCGGTGATCGATGCGCTCCTGGCCCGGGGCCTGCCCTGCGTGCTGGTGGACGATGCCAGCAGCCCGGCCTGTGCGGCGGTGCTGGAACAAATGGCCGGGCGCGAGCAGGTGTTCCTGATCCGCCTGGCGGTCAACCAGGGCAAGGGCGGCGCGGTCATGGCCGGCCTGCGCGAAGCCGCGCGGCTGGGCTTCAGCCACGCCCTGCAGGTGGACGCCGACGGCCAGCACGACCTCACGGATGTGGATCACTTCATCCAACGCTCCCAAGCCCATCCCGAAGCGCTGATCTGCGGTTATCCACAGTACGACGCCAGCGTGCCCAAGGGCCGCCTGTACGCCCGCTACCTGACCCATGTCTGGGTCTGGATCAACAGCCTGTCGCTGCAGATCCCGGATTCCATGTGCGGCTTCCGGGTCTATCCCCTGCCTGCGGCGCTGGCCCTGATCGACTCGGTGCAACTGGGCCGGCGCATGGACTTCGACCCGGAGATCCTGGTGCGCCTGTCCTGGCGCAACCAGCCCATGCACTGGCTGCCGACCCGGGTGCACTACCCGCAGGACGGCCTCTCGCACTTTCGCCTGTTCCACGACAACGCGCTGATTTCCAAGATGCACGCCAAGCTGTTCTGCGGCATGTTGGCGCGCCTGCCGCTGATCCTCTGGCGCCGGTGGCGCCCATGAGCCAGACGCCCCCCAACGAACACTGGGCCGAGCACCAGGAGCGCGGCAGCTTCTGGCTGATGAAGCTCACCGCCTTCGGCGTGCGGGTCCTGGGACGCCGCGTCCTGAGCCCGGTGCTGTACGTCATCGTGTTCTATTTCTTCCTGTTCGGCCGCCGCGCCCGGCGCAGCATCTGGCAGTACCAGCAGCGTCTGGCGCAATGGAGCGGGCGCGCAGAGTTGCGCCCCAGCCACGGGCGGGTGTTCGCTCAGTTCATGGCCTTTGCCGATGCCCTGCTGGACAAGCTCGACGTGTGGAACGGCAAGCTGCGCATCGAACAGATCGAGATCATCGACCCGGCGATGCTGCGCCACCAACTGCGCGGTGAACGCGGGCAACTGCTGGTGGGCGCGCACCTGGGCAACCTGGAAGTCTGCCGGGCCCTGGCCGAGCTGGGGGAGCAGGTGACCATGAACGTGCTGGTGCACACCAAGCACGCCGAACGCTTCAACCGCCTGCTGGGCGAAGCCGGGGCCAGCAACCTGCGGCTGATCCAGGTCAGCGAGCTGGACCCGGCGATCATGCTGCAACTGAGCCAGCGCCTGGATCGCGGCGAGTGGCTGGCGATTGCCGGCGACCGTGTGCCGCTGCACGGCGGGCGCAATGTGCGGGTGGATTTCCTCGGCCATCCGGCGGCCTTCCCCCAGGGCCCCTGGCTGCTGGCGGGGCTGCTCAAGTGCCCGGTCAACCTGCTGCTGTGCCTGAAACAGCAGGGCCGCTACCAGGTGACCCTGGAACCCTTCGCCGAGGCCGTGCAGTGGAAGCGCAACGACCGCCAGCAGGTGATCGCCCAGTGGACCGCCCGCTACGCCGAGCGCCTGGGCCAGTACTGCCTGCAGGCACCGCAACAATGGTTCAACTTTTACCCATTCTGGAAGACCGATGACGACCTCGACCCATGAGCCGGTAACCTTCGGCGAACACCCCCTGCGCATCGAAGACGTGCTGGCCCTGGCCAACCGCCAGGCGCCGACCCGCCTGCAAGACGACGCCGCCTGGCGCCAGCGGATCGCCAAGGGCGCGCAGTTCCTCGATTCCCTGCTGGACAAGGAAGGGGTGATCTATGGCGTGACCACCGGCTATGGCGACTCCTGCGTGGTGGCCGTGCCGCTGCAGCACGTCGAGGCCCTGCCCCGGCATCTGTACACCTTCCACGGCTGCGGCCTGGGCAAGCTGCTGGACGCCCAGGCCACCCGCGCGGTGCTGGCGGCGCGCTTGCAGTCGCTGTGCCACGGCGTGTCCGGGGTGCGGGTGGAACTGCTGGAACGCCTGCAGGCCTTCCTCGACCAGGACATCCTGCCGCTGATCCCCGAAGAGGGTTCGGTGGGCGCCAGCGGCGACCTGACGCCGCTGTCCTATGTGGCGGCGACCCTGTCCGGCGAACGCGAGGTGCTGTTCCGTGGCGAGCGTCGTGAGTCCGCCGACGTGCACCGCGAGCTGGGCTGGGAGCCCCTGGTGCTGCGGCCCAAGGAAGCCCTGGCGCTGATGAACGGCACCGCGGTGATGACCGGGCTGGCCTGCCTGGCCTTTGCCCGGGCCGACTACCTGCTGCGCCTGGCGACCCGCATCACCGCCCTCAACGTGGTGGCCCTGCAAGGCAACCCGGAGCACTTCGACGAGCGCCTGTTCGCCGCCAAGCCGCACCCGGGGCAGATGCAAGTGGCCGCGTGGCTGCGCCAGGACCTGGCGATCGATGCACCGACCGCGCCCCTGCACCGCCTGCAGGACCGCTACTCGCTGCGCTGCGCGCCCCACGTGCTCGGGGTGCTGGCCGACAGCCTGAACTGGCTGCGTAGCTTTATCGAAACCGAACTCAACAGCGCCAACGACAACCCGATCATCGACGCCGAAGCCGAGCGCGTGCTGCACGGCGGGCACTTCTATGGCGGCCACATCGCATTTGCCATGGACAGCCTGAAGAACCTGGTGGCCAACGTCGCCGACCTGCTGGACCGGCAACTGGCGCTGCTGGTGGACGTGCGCTACAACCACGGCCTGCCGAGCAACCTGTCCGGCGCCAGCGCCGAACGCGCCATGCTCAATCACGGCTTCAAGGCGGTGCAGATCGGCGCCAGCGCCTGGACCGCCGAAGCCCTGAAGAACACCCTGCCGGCCAGCGTGTTCTCGCGCTCCACCGAATGCCACAACCAGGACAAGGTGAGCATGGGCACCATCGCCGCCCGCGACGCGATCCGGGTGCTGGAACTGACCGAACAAGTGGCCGCCGCCACCTTGCTCGCGGCCAACCAGGGCGTCTGGCTGCGCCGCCAGGAAGCCGATGCCCGGCCGTTGCCGCCGGCCCTGGATGCCATGCACCGGCAACTGGCCGCGGACTTCCCACCGGTGATCGAGGACCGCGCCCTGGAGCGCGAACTGCGCCTGTGCCTGCAGCGCATCGCCGAACAACACTGGAGGCTGCATGCGTAGCAAGGGAGTGATCCACGCCGACACCCAGGTGCTGGTGCCGTTCTTCGACGTCGACACCATGCACGTCGTCTGGCACGGGCATTACGTCAAGTACCTGGAAGTGGCCCGCTGCGCCCTGCTGGACAAGCTCGGCCACAACTACAACCAGATGCTTGAATCCGGCTACGCCTGGCCGGTGATCGACCTGCAACTGCGCTACGTGCGCGGCGCGGTGTTCGGCCAGACCCTGAACGTGCGCGCCAGCCTGGTGGAGTGGGAGAACCGTCTGAAGATCAACTACCTGATCACCGACCTGGCCAGTGGCGAGCGCCTGACCCGCGCCAGCTCGGTGCAGGTGGCGGTGGAGATCGCCAGCCGGGAGATGCAGCTGGCCTCGCCCAAGGTCTTCACCGACGCCGTCGCGAGGGCCCTGCCGTGACCGTGGGAGCGAGCTTGCTCGCGAAGAGGGTCGGCCTGTCTGCCCAGTGCACGGCGCTGCGCACCGTGCTGCGGCGGTTCGCGAGCAAGCTCGCGCCTGCACTCTGGGTGCTGTGCTGTGTTCCGGGCCTGGCCCAGGCCTTCGACCTGCAACAGCTGAGCGATCAGCTGGCGCGGCCGGAGGTGATCCACGGCCGCTTCGTCCAGGAGAAACACCTGCGCGCCCTGCCCCAGCCGCTGACCAGCAAGGGCCACTTCGTCCTGGCGAAAAACCACGGCCTGCTGTGGCTGCTGCAAACCCCGCTGCAACAGGACTACCGCATCACCGCCCAGGGCATTGCCCGGCGCGATGCCGGCGGCTGGCAGATGCTCCCCGGCAAGAGCGCCGGGGCCGAGCAGAACCGCCTGTTCCTGGCCGTGCTGCAAGGCGACAGCAGCGGCCTGCAACGGGACTTCGAGCTCAAGCTGCAAGGCAGCGCCGAAGACTGGCACCTGCAGTTGATCCCCCGCTCCCTGCTGCTGAAACAGATCTTCAACCAGATCAACATCGACGGCGGCGCACTGGTGCAACGCATCGAACTGCTGGAAGCCCAGGGCGACCGCACCCTGCTGATCATGCAGGACAGCAGCAGCGCCGAGCCGCTGAGCGCGACGGAGCAACATGACTTTGCCGAGTGAACGCTGGCTGCCCCGTGCTTTCCTGATCCTGCTGCTGGCGGTGCTGGCCCTGGGGGCCTGGCAATGGCGCCACGGCGCGCCGCTGTCGGCCAACCTCATGGAACTGGTGCCCGGCACCGCTCCCGATGCCCTGGAGCTGCAGGCCGAACAACGCATGCAAGAGCCGCTGAACCGGGAAATCCTGGTGCTGGTGGGTCACGCCGAGCGCCCGCAGGCGCTGAACATGGCCCGCCAGTTGGCCGAGCAGTGGCAGGCCAGCGGGCTGTTCGACAAGGTGCAGTGGAACCTTGAGGCCGACCTGCCGGCCTTGCGCAAGCAATTGCTCCAAGGACGACTGGCGATGCTCGCGGCCAAGGACCGGGAGCAGTTGATCAACCAGCCCCAGGCGTTCATCGAGCAGCGGGTGCAAAGCCTGTTCGACCCCTTTGCCGGCTTCTCCCTGGTGCCGAGCCAGGATGACTGGCTGGGCCTGACCGGACGCATCCAGAACAGCCAGCCGCAACATGGCGCGGTGCAACTGGATATCGGCAGCGGCGCCCTGGTGGCCGAAGCCGAGGGCCGGCACTGGGTGCTGCTGCGGGCCCATACCCGCGGCAACGCGTTCGACATGCAGTTGCCCCTGCAAGTGGCCGAGCTGCTGCGCCACAGCCGGGAACAGGCAAGCCAGGGCGGGGTCCAGCTGCTGGCCGCCAGTGGCCTGCTGTACGCCGCCAACGGTCAGCAGCAGGCCAGCCGCGAGATCACCTGGGTCGGCGGTGGCGCGACCCTGGGAATCCTGTTGCTGCTGCTCCTGGCCTTCCGCCGCTGGCGGGCCTTGCTGGCCTTCGTTCCGGTGCTGGTGGGCATGCTGTTCGGCGCGGTGGCCTGTGTCGCCCTGTTCGGCCACATGCACGTGATGACCCTGGTGCTGGGGTCGAGCCTGATCGGCGTGGCCGTCGACTACCCGCTGCACTACCTGTCCAAGAGCTGGAGCCTGAAGCCCTGGCGCAGCTGGCCGGCCCTGCGCCTGACCCTGCCGGGGCTGAGCCTGAGCCTGATCACCAGTTGCATCGGTTACCTGGCCCTGGCCTGGACTCCGTTCCCGGCCCTGACCCAGATCGCCGCGTTCTCCGCCGCCGGCCTGCTGGGGGCCTACCTGTCCGCGGTGTGCCTGCTGCCGGCGCTGCTCAAGGGCGTCGAACTGCATCCGGCGCAATGGCCGCTGCGGGTCGCCGAAGCGTTGCTCAGGGTGCGTGAAGCGCTGCTCAAGCGTGTGCCGAGCCCGGCGCTGCTGGCCCTGTTGGCGCTGTTCTGCGCGGGCGGCCTGTGGCAACTGGAAAGCAAGAACGATATCCGCCAGTGGGTCGGCGCACCGCCGCAACTGCTGCAAGAGGCCCAGGCCATTGCCCGGATCACCGGCTATCAACCCACCAGCCAGTTCTTTCTGGTGCGCGCGGCCAGCCAGGAGCAATTGCTGCAACGTCTGGGCGCCCTGGACGAACGCCTGCAGCAACTGGTGAACCTGGGCAAGCTCAAGGGCTACCTGTCCCTGGAGCAACTGCTCAGCCAGGCCCGGGACCAGCAGCGGCTGCGCCAGGCGCTGCAGCAACTGCCGCAGTTCTGGCAGCCACTGCTGGCCCTGGGCGTGCCCCTGGAGGCGTTGCAGGCCGAGTTGCAGCAACTGCAGGAACTGCCGCCCAGCGATATCGACAGCGCCCTCAACGGCCCCCTGGCCGAACCCTATCGTCCATTGTGGCTGGGGCCCAATGCCGACGGCGTGGCCGCCATGGTCAGCCTGCAAGGGTTGAACGACGCCGCCCTGCTGCGGGTTCAGGCCGACGATCTGCCCGGGGTGCAACTGGTGGACCGCCTCGGTGAATTGAACCGGGTGTTCGCCGCGACCCAGGTCAGCGCCGCCGAACTCAAGCTGGCCTCCTGCGTGCTGATCGTGCTGCTGCTGATCCTGCCCTTCGGCTTCGGGGGCGCCTTGCGCCTGGTGGCGCTGCCGCTGCTGGCCGCCTTGTGCAGCCTGGCCAGCCTCGGCTGGCTGGGCCAGCCCCTGACCCTGTTCAGCCTGTTCGGCCTGTTGCTGGTGACGGCCATCAGTGTCGACTACGCGATCCTCATGCGCGAGCAGATCGGCGGTGCCGCGGTGAGCCTGTTGGGCACCCTGCTGGCGGCCCTGACCACCTGGCTGTCGTTCGGCCTGCTGGCGGTGTCCAGCACCCCGGCGGTGAGCAACTTCGGGCTGGCGGTGAGCCTGGGGCTGGCCTTCAGCTTTATCCTCGCGCCCTGGGCCGGCCACACGCCGCACCCGACGCCCGAGGCGGAGCGCGGCCCATGCTGATCCTGCTGTTCTGGCTGCTGGCCCTGGCCCTGTTCGCCCTGGCCACCTACATCGGGCGCCACCTGGGCCTGATTCCGATTGTCAGCCAACTGCTGCTGGCGACCTTCGGCCTGCCGTTACTGATGCTGCTATGGATCGAGCCGCACTGGCAGCTTGACGGCGCGCAACTGGTGGCGCCGCAGTGGCTCAAGCACCTGTACGGCCTGAGCTTCGCCCTGTTGCTGGGGCATATCCTCAGCGACGTGATCGACCTGCGCCTGGATCGCCAGAGCCTGAAGATCGCCGTGCCGAGCTTCGGCATTCCCTTCGCCTGCGGCCTGGCCACGGCCTTCTGGCTGCTGCCGGCGCAACCCTGGATCAGCTCCCTGGCGGTGGGCCTGCTGTTCGCCATCACGGCGATCCCGGTGCTCTACCTGTACCTGCGGCACATCCAGTACCCGCCCGCCGCCACCCGGCGCCTGGTGCAGACGGCGATTCTCATCGACCTGACCTGCTGGAGCCTGTTCGCCCTGGCCCAGGGCAGCCTGCACCTGAGCAGCCTGCTGCTGCCCCTGGCCGGCGCCTGCCTGCCGTTGCTGCTGCGTGGCCTGGGCCTGCGCCAGCCGCTGCTGCACAGCCTGGGGTTCTTCGGCCTGCTGGTGGTGGCCGAGCACTACAAGCTCAATGCGCTGATCTTCGGCATCGGCTACCTGCTGTGCATGGCCGCCCTCAAGCTGCCGCTGGTGCTGCCGTTAAAGGCTGCCTGGATGAACCGCTTGCAGAGCAGCATCGCCATCCCGCTGATCCTCACGTTCGGCATCGTGCAGATCAATGTGCACAGCGCCATGGACAGCCTCGGCTGGGTGCAACTGGCAGCGCTGCTGGTGCTGCCGATTGCCAGCAAGCTGCTGGGCAACTGGCTGGGCCTGCGCTGGGCCGGCGCCTCCTTCACGGGCGCCAGCCGCTGGCGGGAAAGCCTGCTGCTGAACATTCGCGGCTTGAGCGAGATCGTCTTTCTCAACCTGCTGCTGCAACAACAACTGATCAGCCCGGCGCTGTACTTCGCGCTGATGCTCATGGGCCTGATCGCCACCCTGCTGCCGGCCCTGGCCGGGATGCACCGAACGCCCCCGGCAGCGACCCACGCTGCCCCCTTGAATCTGAACATCGCCAAACCGGCAAGGAGCCCCAGTGCCAACAGTTGAAATGCAACGTCGCCAGGTCGTGGTGATCGGTGCCGGCCCCTCGGGGGCCATCGCGGCCGCGCTGCTCAAGCGCCAGGGCCACGACGTGCTGATCGTCGAGCGGCAACATTTCCCGCGTTTCTCCATCGGCGAAAGCCTGCTGTCCCACTGCCTGGATTTCGTCGAGGAAGCCGGGATGCTGGAGGCCGTGCAGGCCGCCGGGTTCCAGTTGAAAAACGGCGCGGCGTTCGCCTGGGGCGAGCACTACAGCACCTTCGATTTCGGCGACACCTTCAGCCACGGCAAGCCCACCACCTTCCAGGTGCAGCGCGCCGACTTCGACAAGCTGCTGGCCGATCAGGCGGCGCTGCAAGGGGTCGAGATCCGCTACGGCGAGGAGATCATCGCGGTGGACGTGGCGCGGCCGCTGCCGCAGCTCGACTGCCGTCGCGAGGACGGCAGCCAGTACCGCATCGAAGCCGACTTCATCCTCGACGCCAGCGGCTACGGCCGGGTGCTGCCGCGCCTGCTGGAGCTGGAGGCGCCGTCGAACTTCCCGGTACGCCGGGCGGTGTTCACCCATGTCGAAGACCGCATCGACTGCGAGCATTTCGACCGCAACAAGATCCTCATCACCACCCACCCGGAACACCGCGACATCTGGTTCTGGAGCATCCCCTTCAGCAACGGCCGCTGTTCGGTGGGCGTGGTGGCCGCCGATGAACACTTCGCCGGGCGCGATGGCGACCTGGACGCCTGCCTGCGCGGTTTCATCGAGCAAACCCCGAGCCTGGCCAGGGTCCTGGAAAACGCCGAATGGGACACCCCGGCGCGGACCATCGACGGCTACTCGGCCAACGTCACCACCCTGCACGGCCCTGGCTTCGCCCTGCTGGGCAATGCCGCGGAGTTCCTCGATCCGGTGTTCTCCTCCGGGGTGACCATCGCCATGCGCTCGTCGAGCATGGCCGCCGCCGTGCTGCACCGGCAGTTGCAGGGCGAAAGCGTCGACTGGGCGAGCGAGTTCGCCGAGCCGCTCAAGCGCGGCGTCGACACCTTCCGCTGCTACGTCGAGGGCTGGTACGCCGGCACCTTCCAGGACGTGATCTACCACCCGGGCAGCTCGCCGGAAATCCGCCGCATGATCAGTTCGATCCTCGCCGGTTACGCCTGGGATGAACGCAACCCCTTCGTCAGCGAGCCCAAGCGCCGGCTCAAGGCCCTGTCGGAAGTCTGCGCGAGGGACGTGGCATGAGCGAGCAAAGCGGCCAGTACCTGAGCCCCAGCTACGTCGAGGAAACCCGCTTCGGTTTCTGGTTCCTGCGCAGCCACACCTGGCAGCACCATGTGCTGCGGGTGGCGATCAACGACCTGCGCTCGCTGTTCGACGGCGAGCCGCCCGCCCATCCGGTGCTGCTGGATGCCGGCTGCGGCCAGGGCAAGTCGTTCCAGCACCTGCGCCAGGTGTTCGCCCCGCAGCGCCTGATCGGCATCGACGCCGACCCTCACAGCCTAAAGCTCAGCGCCGAAGAAGCCCGGCGCCAGCAATTGCAGGTGGAGCTGATCGGCAGCGACTGCGCGACCCTGCAACTGGCCGACGCCAGTGTCGACCTGCTGTTCTGCCACCAGACCTTCCATCACCTGGTGGAACAGGAAAAGGCCCTGGCCGAGTTCCACCGGGTGCTCAAGCCCGGGGGCTACCTGCTGTTCGCCGAATCCACCGAGGCCTACATCGATACCTGGGTGATCCGCTGGCTGTTCCGCCATCCGATGCATGTGCAGAAAAGCGCCGCCGAATATTTGCAGATGATTCGTCGGCAGGGCTTTGAATTCGGCCCGCAGAACGTGTCTTATCCCTACCTGTGGTGGAGCCGCGCCAAGGACTTCGGCCTGCTGGAGCGCCTCGGTCTGCGCCAGCCGCCGCCGGTGGGCCAACGCGAGGAAACCCTGGTCAACGTGGTGGCGCGCAAGCCTCTGGATGCCAGCGTTGCCGGGGCAGGTGAGTCGGCATGATCCGCGCTCTGCTGCTCGGTTGTGTCCTGTTGCTGAGCGCTTGCGTCAGTCAGGCTCCGCTGCCCGAGCGCATGCCCACCCTGGCGTTGCCATTGCAGCTGCATGTCGAGCGCCAGGCCGACGGACAACGCCAGGACTGGCTGCTGGTGATCCAGGCCGAAGGCCCGGACCTGCGCTGGTCGCTGATGGACCCCCTGGGCATCCCCCAGGCCCGCCAGCGCCTGGTGGCCGGCCACTGGCAGGCCGACGGTCTGCTGCCGCCCAACCCGGAAGCTCGGGAGCTGTTCGCCGCCTTGCTGTTCGCCCTCACCCCCAAGGCCGAACTGCGGGCCAACTACCCCGGCGCCCTTGAGCAAGGCACTCGACGCACCCTCGGCCCACGCTGGCGGATTGACTATCAACAACCTCTGGATTTCGAGTTGAACCTGCCCCAAGGCCCGCATTACCACATCAGCCCACTGAGCACCGGGGGCATGCCATGACGGCCTACCTCAATGCCCTCGGAGTGATCTGCGCCCTGGGGCGCAATCGCCGGGAAGTCGCCCGCAGCCTGTGGGCCGGGGACTGCTCGGGCCTGCGCGCCGAAAGCCACTGGGTACCCGACCGCAGCCTGCCGGTGGCGGCGGTGCGCGGCGCGCTGGCCAGCATGCCCGCCGGGCTGCAGGCGCAGAGCAGCCGCAACAACCAGCTGTTGCTGGAGGCCACGCTGCAGATCGAGGACGACATCCGCCAGGCGATCCGGCGCTACGGCCGCGGCCGCATCGGCATCGTCCTGGGCACCAGCACCTCGGGCATCGACGAGGCCAGCCGCGGCATTGCCCGCTATCTGCAGGACCGGCAATTCCCGGCGGACTACGACTACCGCCAGCAGGAACTCAGCGCGCCGGCCAACTTTCTTGCCGACTGGCTGCAACTGTGCGGCCCGGCCTATGTGATTTCCACCGCCTGCACCTCCAGCGCCCGGGCCCTGATCAGCGCCCGGCGCCTGCTGGACCTGGGCCTGTGCGACGCCGTGCTGTGCGGCGGGGTCGACAGCCTGTGCAAGCTCACCCTGAACGGCTTCAGCGCCCTGGAAGCGGTGTCCGGGCAGCGCTGCAATCCGTTCTCGCGCAACCGTGACGGGATCAACATCGGCGAGGCGGCAGTGCTGTTCCTGATGAGCAGGGAGGCCGCCGGCGCCGCCCCTGTGGCCCTGCTCGGCGGTGGCGCCAGCTCCGATGCCTACCATATTTCCGCCCCGGCCCCCGATGGCCGCGGTGCCTTGCAGGCCATGAGCCTGGCGCTGCGCAGCGCCGGCCTGCAGCCGCAGCAGATCGACTACCTGAACCTGCACGGCACCGCCACCCAGCACAACGACGCCATGGAAAGCCTGGCGGTGGCCCAGCTGTTCCCCGAGGGCCTGCCCTGCTCCTCGACCAAGCCGATGAGCGGCCACACCCTGGGCGCCGCCGGAGCCCTGGAAGCGGCGTTCTGCTGGCTGGCCCTGAGTGCCGACAACCCCGACCAGGCGCTGCCGCCCCATGTCTGGGACGGCGCGGCCGACCCGGCCCTGCCGCCCCTGCACTGGGTGACCCCGGCCGACCGCCTGGCGGCGCATTCACCACGCCACCTGATGAGCAACTCCTTCGCCTTCGGTGGCAACAATGTCAGCCTGATAATCGGAGACGCCCCATGATCGACTGGCCGCTCGCCGAACTGCTGCCCCACGCCGGGGACATGATCCTCATCGATCAGGTCCTGGACTTTGATGAAGAACAGATCCGCACCCGCCTCCAGGTTCGCCCCGGTGGCCTGTTCAATCGCCCCGACGGCAGCCTGCCGGCCTGGGTCGGGATCGAGCTGATGGCCCAGAGCGTGGCCGCCTACGCCGGCTGTCGCGCGCGCCAGCAAGGCCTGCCGGTGGAGCTGGGCTTTTTGCTGGGCACTCGCAAGTTCGAATGCAATGTCGAGCACTTCCCGGTCGACAGCCTGCTGGAGATCCACGCCCTGCGCTCCCTCGAAGACGACAACGGCATGGGCGTGTTCGAATGCCACCTCAGCGGCCCCGGCATTGCCGCCACGGCGCGCCTGAACGTGTACCGTCCGCCCCAGGCCGCCGACTATCTGCATGAAACACCTGCCTCTTCTACAGGAACTCCCTCATGACTGACTCCGTACTGGTCACCGGCTCCAGCCGTGGCATCGGCCGTGCCATCGCCCTGCGTCTGGCCCGGGCCGGTTATGACCTGGTGCTGCACTGCCGCAGCGGCCGCAGCGAAGCCGAAGCCGTCAAGGGCGAGATCGAAGCCCTGGGCCGCGGCGCCCGCATCCTGCAATTCGATGTATCGGACCGAGAGGCCTGCCGGACCGCCCTGGAGGCCGACGTCGAAGCCCATGGCGCCTATTACGGCGTGGTACTCAATGCCGGGCTGACCCGCGACGGCGCCTTCCCGGCCCTCAGCGAAGACGACTGGGATCAGGTGCTGCGCACCAACCTCGACGGTTTCTACAACGTCCTGCACCCGGTGATGATGCCGATGATCCGCCGCCGCGCCGCCGGACGCATTGTCTGCATCACCTCGGTGTCGGGGCTGATCGGCAACCGCGGCCAGGTCAACTACAGCGCCTCCAAGGCCGGCCTGATCGGCGCCGCCAAGGCCCTGGCCATCGAGCTGGGCAAGCGCAAGATCACCGTCAACTGCGTGGCCCCGGGGCTGATCGACACCGCCATGCTCGATGAGAACGTGCCGGTGGACGAGCTGATGAAGATGATTCCCGCCCAGCGCATGGGCACCCCGGAAGAGGTGGCCGGGGCGGTGAACTTCCTGATGTCCGCCGAGGCCGCCTACATCACCCGCCAGGTGCTGGCGGTGAACGGGGGCCTGTGCTGATGAAACGCGTGGTCGTCACCGGCATGGCCGGCATCACCTCCCTGGGCAGCGACTGGGCCAGCATCGCCGAGCGCTTTGCCGCCAACCGCAGCGGCATCCGGCGCATGGACGAATGGGACCGCTTCAGCGAACTCAACACCCGCCTGGCCGGCCCCATCGATGACTTCCAGGTGCCGGGGCACTGGACCCGCAAGCAACTGCGCAGCATGGGCCGGGTTTCGCGGCTGGCGGTCGGTGCCGCCGAGCAGGCCCTGGCCGATGCCGGGCTGCTGGGCGACCCGTCGATCAAGGACGGGCGCATGGGGGTGGCCTGCGGCTCTTCCACCGGCAGCACCGACGAGATCAAGGCCTTCGGCAACATGCTGCTGAACTCGGTGGCCGAAGGGCTCAACGCCAACTCCTACGTGCGCATGATGCCCCACACCACCGCGGCCAATATCAGCATTTTCTTCGGCCTGACCGGGCGCCTGATTCCCACCTCCAGCGCCTGCACCAGCGGCAGCCAGGGCATCGGCTATGCCTACGAAGCGATCAAGTTCGGCCGTCTGCCGCTGATGCTCGCCGGCGGCGCCGAAGAGCTGTGCCCCACCGAAGCCATGGTGTTCGACGCGCTCTACGCCACCAGCCTGAAAAACGATGCGCCCCACACCAGCCCCCGGCCCTACGACACCGACCGCGACGGCCTGGTGATCGGTGAAGGCGGCGGCATGCTGGTGCTCGAAGAGCTGGAACACGCCCTGGCCCGGGGCGCGCGGATTCACGCGGAAATCGTCGGCTTCGGCAGCAACGCCGACGGCCAGCACACCACCCGTCCCGAGCAGAGCACCATGCGCCGGGCCATGGAGCTGGCGCTGGAAGACGCGGCCCTGGCCCCCTCGGCCATCGGCTACGTCAACGGCCATGGCACCGCCACCGAGCAGGGCGATATCGCCGAGACCCTGGCCACCAACAGCCTGTTCGGCAGCCGCATGCCCATCAGTTCGCAGAAGAGTTTTCTCGGCCACACCCTGGGCGCCTGCGGCGCGCTGGAATCCTGGTTCAGCATCGAGATGCTCAACCGCGACCTGTACGTGCACACCTGCAACCTGGACCAGGTCGACCCACGCTGCGGCGAGCTGGACTACCTGCAGGACGGCTTCCGGGCCATGAGCCACGAATTCGTGATGAACAACAACTTTGCCTTTGGCGGGGTCAACACCTCGTTGATCTTCCGCCGCTGGCCTTAACGCCCAACCCCACTGGAGAAATGGAATGTCCTCCCTGTTTCGCACGACGCTGATCCTCCTGGCCCTGCTGAGCACGGCCGCCTGCACCAGCAAACCGATGTACACCCCGAACCGGGTGATCCCGACCACCATCCAGGCCAGCCAGGAGCAGGTCAAACAGGCGATCCTGAAGAACCTGGTGGCCCGCAAGTGGACCGTGCAGCGCATCAGCCCGGAGCTGATCCAGGCCGAGATCACCGTGCGCGGGCAGTTCCACGCCGAGATCGATATTCCGTACAGCGCCAGCGCCTACAAGATCGTCTACCGCGACAGCCGCGACCTGGACTACAAGGACGGCAAGATCCACAAGAACTACATCCGCTGGGTGCGCCTGCTGGACAAGGGCATCCTGCGCGAGCTGCGGGACAACCAGAACGAGCGGACCGCGCAACAACTGTCAGACGCTGCGACCAAGAGCTTCCCGGCCGGCCAATGATCATCCCCCTGTGACCCCGGTCACCGGGCTGCTTTGCCCCCTTTTCAAGTCAAGGAGACTGCGATGCGTTTGAAGACCCTGGCGGCAACCGCCACCCTGCTGCTGTGCACCCTGCCCGGCGTCAGCCAGGCCCGCGACACCACCCTGTTCCTGCCGTTCGACAAGGTGGTCGCCGAGGCCATCAGCACCGGCAAGATCGACGGCAGCGTGAAGTTCTACCTGGCGGGCAACAAGCCGGCCGGCAAGGTCAGCGTGCTCAGCCCGGGCGCGGTGACCAACAAGAAGACCAACGCCTTCGGCAAGGCCGATCAGGTGGCCTGCGAGTGGGCCCTGCAATCGGCGCTGATCACCCTGCATGAAGCGGCGAAGAAAGTCGGGGCCAACGCCGTGACCGACATCGCCAGCTTCTACAAGAGCCGTGAGCGCAAGGACGCCAGCACCTATGAGTGCCATGCCGGCGCCATCATGGCGGGCGTGGCGCTGCGCGGGGATCTGTCCAAGGTTCAGTGAACCGTTGCGGACCGCGAAGGGCGCCTTGGGGCGCCCTTTTTTGTGGGCGTGCCTCTAGCCGGTAGCCTTCACTTCCGCCTGGGACCCGAGTGTGCAGGACAACGCGCGGATAACCCCTGCGTGACCAGCGCCGGCACGCCCAGACTCAGGACGCGGCCCCGGTCTTGCGCGTCAGGAGTTCGACAAAGGCCCTGGCCATAGGTGAGCACTGATCCTTGCGCTGCACCAGCCACACCGCGGTCATGGCTTCGGGGTCCAGCAGCCGGCGGTAGACCACGCCGTCGATGCGCATGCGCTGGTAGGACGCCGGCAGCACCGAAACACCGAGGCCCGCCGCCACCAGGCCGATGATGGTCATGGCTTCCGCCGCCTCCTGGGCAAAATGCGGGGTGAAGCCGGCGTCCCGGGACAGGCTGAGCAATTGGGCATACAGGCCGCTGCCGTAGCTGCGGGGGAAGAACACAAAGGGCTCCTGGGCCAGCGCCGCCAGGTGCAGCCCCTCTTCAGTGCCGCCTGCCAGCGGGTGCTTGGAACTGAGCACCGCCACCAGCGGCTCGCGCAGCAGCTCCACCACCGACAGCGAGTCCGGCAACGGCAGGGGCCGCATGATACCGACCTGGATCGACTGGTCCACCAGCGCCTCGGCCACCTGGGTGCTGCTCATTTCCTTGAGCTTGAGGTGCACCGCCGCAAAGCGCTGGCGAAAGGCGAAGATCGCTTGGGGAATGGTCGAGTTGAACGGCGCCGACGAGGTGAAGCCGATCTTCAGTTCCCCCAGCTCACCCAATTGCGCGCGCCGGGCCACGTCCGCCGCCTTGTCCACCTGGGCCAGCACCAGGCGCGCCTCTTCGAGGAACAGGCGTCCGGCTTCGCTGAGCTCGACCCGACGATTGGTGCGCTCGAACAGGCGGGCGCCCACCTCCTGCTCCAGGGCCTGGATCTGCTGGCTCAGCGGTGGCTGGGAAATGCCCAGGACCTGGGCTGCGCGGCCGAAATGCAGCTCTTCGGCGACGGCGATGAAGTAGCGCAAGTGACGCAATTCCATGGGGCGGCTCCATTGAGTCGTTAAAGCTATCAAACAGGTCGAACAATATATTGGAAAGGAACATTAGCCAGCTATATGCTTTTTTCCATTGCCTGACCGGCTGCGCTCCCCCCGAGGTTCCCGTGAAAATCGCTGTCGCCCCCCTTGCCCACGAAATCCCCTCCACGTCCGCGGACGAGGTGCTCGCCCAGCTCAACGAGGTGTACATCGAAAAAGGCACGCCGCTGTTCATGCGCACGGTGCTGGCGTTGTTCTCCGGGGGCTTTGCCACCTTCGCCCTGCTGTATTGCGTGCAACCGATGATGCCGCTGCTGTCCACGGAGTTTTCCATCAATGCGGCCCAGAGCAGCCTGATCCTCTCGGTCGCCACCGGCATGCTGGCCATCGGTCTGTTGATCACCGGGCCGATTTCCGACCGCATCGGCCGCAAGCCGGTGATGCTCGCCGCCCTGCTGGCCGCCGCCCTGTGCACCATCGCCAGTGCGCTGATGCCCAGCTGGCACGGGGTGCTGCTGATGCGGGCGCTGGTGGGGCTGTCCCTGAGCGGGCTGGCGGCAGTGGCCATGACCTACCTGAGCGAAGAGATCCACCCTCAGCACATCGGCCTGGCCATGGGCCTGTACATCGGCGGCAACGCCATTGGCGGCATGAGCGGACGACTGATCACCGGGGTGCTGATCGATTTTGTCAGCTGGCACACGGCGATGCTGGTGATTGGCGGCCTGGCCCTGCTGGCGGCGGCCGTGTTCTGGCGCATCCTGCCGGAGTCGCGCAACTTCCGCCCGCGCTCGCTGCACCCGCGCAGCCTGCTGGACGGCTTTACCATGCACTTTCGCGACGCCGGCCTGCCCTGGCTGTTTCTCGAAGCCTTCCTGCTGATGGGGGCCTTCGTCACCCTGTTCAACTACATCGGCTATCGCCTGCTGGCCGAGCCCTATCACCTGAGCCAGGCCCTGGTCGGCCTGCTGTCGGTGGTCTACCTGTCGGGCATCTACAGCTCGGCGAAGATCGGTGCCCTGGCCGACCAGTTGGGCCGGCGCCGGGTGCTGTGGGGCACCATCGTGCTGATGCTCGCGGGCATTGCCCTGACCCTGCTCGCCCCACTGGCCCTGGTGCTGGTCGGAATGTTGCTGTTCACCTTCGGCTTCTTCGGCGCCCACTCGGTGGCCAGCAGCTGGATCGGCCGCCGCGCCACCAAGGCCAAGGGCCAGGCCTCTTCGTTGTACCTGTTCAGCTACTACGCCGGGTCGAGCATTGCCGGCACCGCGGGCGGGGTGTTCTGGCACCTGGCGGGGTGGAACGGCATTGGCCTGTTCATCGGCACCCTGTTGCTCGGGGCACTGCTGATTGCCATGAAACTGGCGAAACTCCCGCCGTTGTGACGCCTGGCCTGTGTGCAGGCGTTCGTCAGGCAGGTGCAGGTCTTCTAGGGCCCTTTCGCCAGCAAGCCGGCTCCTACACGGATCGGGTCTGTGCAGACGGGCCCTTGTGGGAGCTGGCTTGCCAGCGAAGGCGGCCACCAGGCAGGCGCAAGTCTCAAGGGCCTATTCGCCGGCAAGCCGGCTCCTACACGGATCGGGTCTGTGCCGGCGGGCCCTTGTAGGAGCTGGCTTGCCAGCGAAGGCGGCCACCAGGCAGGCGCAAGTCTCAAGGGCCTATTCGCCGGCAAGCCGGCTCCTACACGGATCGGGTCTGTGCCGGCGGGCCCTTGTAGGAGCTGGCTTGCCAGCGAAGGCGACCGCCAGGCAGGTGCAGGGCTCGAGGGCCTATTCGCTGGCAAGCCGGCTACTACACGGATTGGGTCTGTGCCGGCAGGCCCTTGTGGGAGCTGGCTTGCCAGCGAAGGCGGCCACCAGACAGGTGCAGGTCTCGAGGGCCTATTCGCCAGCAAGCTGGCTCCTACAAAAAAGTGTTCGCCAATGAAAACGCCCGGCAGGTGCCGGGCGTTTGTATGGGGTGACGCTTATGCGTGGTATTGCGCCGACAACTCGTGCACCGCTTCCAGGAAGGCCCCGGCGTGCTCCGGCTTCACTTCCGGGGTGATGCCGTGGCCCAGGTTGAACACATGGCCGCTGCCCTGGCCATAGCTGGCGAGGATACGCGCGACTTCGCCACGGATCGCCTGCGGGTTGGCGTAGAGCACGGTGGGGTCCATGTTGCCTTGCAGGGCGACCTTGCTGCCGACGCGGCGGCGGGCTTCGCCGAGGTCGCAGGTCCAGTCCAGGCCCAGGGCATCGGCGCCGGCATCGGCAATGCTTTCCAGCCACAGGCCGCCGCCCTTGGTGAACAGGATCACCGGCACCTTGCGCCCGTCGTGCTCGCGGATCAGGCCGCTGACGATCTTGCGCATGTAGGCCAGGGAGAACTCCTGATAGGCCGCCGCCGAGAGGCTGCCGCCCCAGCTGTCGAAAATCTGCACCGCCTGGGCACCGGCCAGGATCTGCCCGTTGAGGTAGGAGGTGACCGACTGCGCCAGCTTGTCCAGCAGCAGGTGCATGGCTTGCGGGTTGTCGTAGAGCATGGCCTTGGACTTGCGGAAGTCTTTCGACGAACCGCCTTCGACCATGTAGGTGGCCAGGGTCCAGGGGCTGCCGGCAAAACCGATCAACGGCACGCGGCCATTGAGTTCGCGACGAATGGTGCTGACCGCATCCATCACGTAACCCAGGTCCTTTTGCGGATCGGGAATCGGCAGGGCTTCGATGTCGGCCAGGGTGCTGACCACTTTCTTGAAGCGCGGGCCTTCGCCGGTCTCGAAGTACAGGCCTTGGCCCATGGCGTCGGGAATGGTCAGGATGTCGGAGAAGAGGATCGCCGCATCCAGCTGGGGATAGCGGTCCAGAGGCTGCAGGGTGACTTCGCAGGCGAACGCCGGGTTCATGCACAGGCTCATGAAGTCACCGGCATTGGCACGGCTGGCGCGGTATTCAGGCAAGTAGCGCCCAGCCTGACGCATCATCCACACCGGGGTGACGTCTACGGGTTGCTTGAGCAGGGCACGAAGGAAACGGTCGTTCTTCAGGGCAGTCATGTCGGCATCCGGAAAAAAAGTGGGGGCATTTTCTCAGAGCCGGGCATAAAAGGCACGGCAAGAGCCGTTTCTTTATGTCTATGAGGTCAATTTGTCGCGCCACAACCTACGTACCTGTAGGAGCGAGCTTGCTCGCGATGGGGGCGCATCAGGCAACATCGGTGGTTGGCTGATACACCGCTATCGCGAGCAAGCTCGCTCCTACAAGGGATGGCGGTCAGACGCCCAGGTAGTCGAGGATGCCTTCGGCGGCGTTGCGCCCTTCGAAGATCGCCGTCACCACGAGATCAGAACCACGCACCATGTCGCCACCGGCGAAGATCTTCGGGTTGCTGGTCTGGTGCTTGTACTGACCTTGTTCAGGTGCAACGACCCGGCCCTGGCTGTCGGTCTGGATCTGGAACTGCTCGAACCACGGCGCCGGGCTCGGGCGGAAACCGAAGGCGATGACCACGGCGTCGGCCGGGATGATCTCCTCGGAACCGGGGATCGGCTCGGGGCTGCGGCGGCCACGGGCGTCCGGTTCGCCGAGACGGGTCTCGACCACCTTCACACCTTCGACCTTGTCTTCACCGACAATCGCGATCGGCTGGCGGTTGTAGAGAAATTTCACGCCTTCTTCCTTGGCGTTCTTCACCTCTTTGCGCGAGCCGGGCATGTTGGCTTCGTCACGGCGGTAGGCGCAGGTCACCGACTTGGCGCCCTGGCGAATCGAAGTGCGGTTGCAGTCCATCGCGGTGTCGCCACCGCCCAGCACCACCACCTTCTTGCCCTTCATGTCGACGAAGTCTTCCGGCGACTTTTCAAAGCCCAGGTTGCGGTTGACGTTGGCGATCAGGAAGTCCAGGGCGTCATACACCCCCGGCAAGTCCTCGCCGGCAAAGCCGCCCTTCATGTAGGTGTAGGTGCCCATGCCCATGAACACCGCGTCGTATTCGGCGAGCAGTTGCTCCATGGTCACGTCCTTGCCCACCTCGGTGTTGAGGCGGAACTCGATGCCCATGCCGCTGAAGACTTCGCGACGATTGCTCAGCACGGTCTTTTCCAGCTTGAACTCGGGGATGCCGAAGGTCAGCAGACCGCCGATTTCCGGGTTCTTGTCGAACACCACCGGGGTCACCCCGCCGCGCACCAGCACGTCGGCGCAGCCCAGGCCCGCCGGGCCTGCGCCGATGATCGCCACGCGCTTGCCGGTGGGCTTGACCTTGGACATGTCCGGGCGCCAGCCCATGGCGAAGGCGGTGTCGGTGATGTACTTCTCCACCGAACCGATGGTCACCGCGCCGAAGCCGTCGTTGAGGGTGCAGGCACCCTCGCACAACCGGTCCTGCGGGCAGACCCGGCCGCAGACTTCCGGCAGGGTGTTGGTCTGGTGCGACAGCTCGGCGGCGGCGAGGATGTTGCCCTCGGCCACCAGCTTGAGCCAGTTGGGAATGAAGTTGTGCACCGGGCACTTCCATTCGCAGTACGGGTTGCCGCAACCCAGGCAGCGGTGGGCCTGGTCGGCCGACTGCTGGGGTTTGAAGGGCTCGTAGATTTCCACGAACTCTTTCTTGCGCTGACGCAACAGTTTCTTCTTCGGATCCTTGCGCCCGACATCGATGAACTGGAAGTCGTTATTCAGACGTTCAGCCATTTTCAAAAACCTCTATACAGCAGCTGCAAGCTCTAAGCTGCAAGCCGCAAGTCGATCACGTATGCCCGGCAAACCTCGCACTGCTTCATTTGCAGATTGAGGCTTGCCACTTGCAGCTGCTTTATTGCGGACTCGCACGAGTACTGGTGAGCAGAGACTTCAGGTTCGCTGCCTTGGGTTTGACCAGCCAGAAGCGACGCAGGTAGTCGTCGAGGTTCTCGGCCAGTTCACGCCCCCACTCGCTGTCGGTTTCCGCGACGTACTCGTTCAGCACGTTTTGCAGGTGGCTGCGATAGGCTTCCATCGCTTCGCCACTGATCCGCTGGATTTCCACCAGTTCGTGGTTGACCCGGTCAACGAAGGTGTTGTCCTGGTCGAGCACGTAGGCGAAACCGCCGGTCATGCCCGAGCCGAAGTTGTAACCGGTCTTGCCCAGTACGCAGACGAAACCACCGGTCATGTACTCGCAGCAGTGATCGCCGGTGCCTTCCACCACGGTGTGGGCACCGGAGTTGCGCACAGCGAAACGCTCGCCCGCGGTGCCAGCGGCGAACAGCTTGCCGCCGGTGGCGCCGTACAGGCAGGTGTTGCCGATAATGGCGCTGTCCTGAGTCTTGTAGACGCTGCCCTTGGGCGGAACGATGACCAGCTTGCCGCCGGTCATGCCCTTGCCCACGTAGTCGTTGGCATCGCCTTCCAGGTACAGGTTCAGGCCGCCGGCGTTCCACACGCCGAAGCTCTGGCCCGCAGTGCCCTTGAAGCGGAACGTGATCGGCGCCTGGGCCATGCCCTGGTTGCCGTGGAGCCGGGCGATCTCGCCGGAGATGCGTGCGCCGATGGAACGGTCGCAGTTGCAGATATCCAGCTCGAACTCGGCGCCGCTCTTGTCGTTGATCGCCGAACGCGCCATGTCGACCATTTTTTCGGCCAGCAGGCCCTGGTCGAACGGTGGGTTGCGGTCCACCTGGCAGAACTGCGGCTTGTCCGCCGGGACGTGATCGCTGCCCAGCAACGGGGTCAGGTCCAGGTGGTGCTGCTTGGCCGTCTGGCCCTCCAGCACCTCCAGCAGATCGGTGCGGCCGATCAGCTCTTCCAGGGAGCGCACGCCGAGCTTGGCCAGCCACTCACGGGTTTCTTCGGCGACGTAGGTGAAGAAGTTCACCACCATGTCGACGGTGCCGATGTAGTGATCCTTGCGCAGCTTTTCGTTCTGGGTGGCGACGCCGGTGGCGCAGTTGTTCAGGTGGCAGATGCGCAGGTACTTGCAGCCCAGGGCGATCATCGGCGCGGTGCCGAAGCCGAAGCTTTCGGCGCCGAGGATGGCCGCCTTGATCACGTCGAGGCCGGTTTTCAGGCCGCCGTCGGTCTGCACCCGGACCTTGCCGCGCAGGTCGTTGCCGCGCAGGGTCTGGTGAGTTTCCGCCAGGCCCAGTTCCCACGGCGCACCGGCGTACTTGATCGAGGTCAGCGGCGAAGCGCCGGTACCGCCGTCATAGCCGGAGATGGTGATCAGGTCGGCATAGGCCTTGGCCACACCGGCGGCGATGGTGCCGACACCGGCTTCCGCCACCAGCTTCACCGAAACCAGGGCCTGAGGGTTGACCTGCTTGAGGTCGAAGATCAGCTGCGACAGGTCTTCGATGGAGTAGATGTCGTGGTGCGGCGGTGGCGAGATCAGGGTCACGCCAGGCACGGCGTAACGCAGCTTGGCGATCAGGCCGTTGACCTTGCCGCCGGGCAGTTGGCCGCCTTCGCCGGGCTTGGCGCCCTGGGCCACCTTGATCTGCAGCACTTCGGCGTTGACCAGGTATTCCGGGGTCACGCCGAAACGGCCAGTGGCCACTTGCTTGATCTTGGAGCTCTTGATGGTGCCGTAGCGCGCCGGATCTTCGCCGCCTTCACCGGAGTTGGAACGCGCACCGAGGCGGTTCATGGCTTCGGCCAGGGCTTCGTGGGCCTCGGGGGACAAGGCGCCCAGGGAGATGCCCGCGGAGTCGAAGCGCTTGAGGATCGACTCCAGGGGCTCCACTTCGCTGATGTCCATGGGCGTGTCCAGGGTCTTCACCTTGAACAGGTCACGGATCATCGACACCGGGCGGTTGTCCACCAGCGCGGTGTATTCCTTGAACTTGGCGTAGTCGCCCTGCTGCACGGCGGCTTGCAGGGTGTTGACCACGTCCGGGTTGTAGGCGTGGTATTCGCCACCGTGGACGAACTTCAGCAGGCCGCCTTGCTGGATCGGCTTGCGCGGGCTCCAGGCTTCGGTCGCCAGGGCTTTCTGCTCGGCTTCGATGTCGACGAAACGTGCACCCTTGATCCGGCTCGGTACGCCACGGAAGCTCAGGTTGCAGACTTCCTCGGACAGGCCGATGGCTTCGAACAGCTGCGCGCCACGGTAGGACGCGATGGTGGAGATGCCCATCTTCGACAGGATCTTCAGCAGGCCCTTGGTGATGCCCTTGCGGTAGTTCTTGAACACCTCATAGAGGTCGCCCAGCACTTCACCGGTACGGATCAGGTCGCCCAGCACTTCGTAGGCCAGGAACGGATAGACCGCCGAGGCACCGAAACCGATCAGCACCGCAAAGTGATGCGGATCGCGGGCAGTGGCGGTTTCCACCAGGATGTTGGAGTCGCAACGCAGGCCTTTTTCGGTCAGGCGGTGGTGTACCGCGCCCGTGGCCAGGGAAGCGTGGATCGGCAGCTTGCCCGGAGCGATATGGCGGTCGCTGAGGACGATCTGGGTGCGACCGGCGCGCACGGCCTCTTCCGCCTGATCGGCGACATTGCGGATCGCCGCTTCCAGGCCGACGCTTTCGTCGTAGTTGAGGTCGATGATCTGCCGCTCGAAGCCCGGGCGGTCGAGGTTCATCAGCGAGCGCCACTTGGCCGGGGAGATCACTGGCGAGCTGAGGATCACGCGCGAGGCGTGCTCGGGCGATTCCTGGAAGATGTTGCGCTCGGCACCGAGGCAGATCTCCAGGGACATGACGATGGCTTCGCGCAGCGGGTCGATCGGCGGGTTGGTGACCTGGGCGAACTGCTGGCGGAAGTAGTCGTAAGGGGTGCGCACGCGCTGGGACAGCACCGCCATCGGCGTGTCGTCGCCCATCGAACCCACTGCTTCGTAGCCTTGCTCGCCCAGCGGACGCAGGACCTGGTCACGTTCTTCGAAAGTGACCTGGTACATCTTCATGTACTGCTTGAGCTGGTCGACGTCGTAGAAGGCCGAACCGTGGTCGTTGTCTTCCATGGTGGCCTGGATGCGCAGGGCGTTCTTGCGCAGCCATTGCTTGTACGGATGGCGCGACTTCAGACGGTTGTCGATGGCGTCGGTGTCGAGGATCTGCCCGGTTTCGGTGTCCACGGCAAAGATCTGCCCCGGACCGACCCGGCCCTTGGCGATCACGTCTTCGGGCTGGTAGTTCCAGACGCCGATCTCCGAAGCCAGGGTGATGAAGCCGTTCTTGGTGGTGACCCAGCGGGCCGGACGCAGGCCGTTGCGGTCCAGCAGGCAGACGGCATAGCGGCCGTCGGTCATGACCACGCCGGCCGGGCCGTCCCAGGGCTCCATGTGCATGGAGTTGTATTCGTAGAACGCCCGCAAGTCCGGGTCCATGGTCTCGACGTTCTGCCACGCCGGCGGAATGATCATGCGCACGCCGCGGAACAGGTCGATGCCGCCGGTGACCATCAGTTCGAGCATGTTGTCCATGCTCGAGGAGTCGGAACCCACGCGGTTGACCAGCGGCCCGAGTTCTTCCAGATCCATCAGATCGTTGCTGAACTTGGTGCGCCGGGCCTGGGCCCAGTTGCGGTTGCCGGTGATGGTGTTGATCTCGCCGTTGTGGGCGAGGAAGCGGAATGGCTGGGCCAGCGGCCATTTCGGCAGGGTGTTGGTGGAGAAGCGCTGGTGGAACACGCAGATCGCGGTTTGCAGGCGCGGATCACCCAGGTCCGGATAGAAGGCGGCGAGGTCCGCCGGCATCATCAGGCCTTTATAGATGATGGTCTTGTGGGAAAAGCTGCAGATGTAGTGATCGGTGTCGGCAGCGTTGGCCACCGAGGAGCGACGACGGGAGCTGAACAGCTTGACGGCGAAATCCTGATCGCTCAGGCCTTCGCCACCGATGAACACTTGCTCGATCTGCGGCAGGCGCTCCAGGGCCAGACGCCCGAGCACACTGGTATCGATCGGCACTTTGCGCCAGCCCAGCAGTTGCAGGCCAGCGGCCAGGATCTCGCGGTTCATGTTTTCGCGAGCGGCTTCGGCCTTAGCCGGATCCTGGTTGAAGAACACCATGCCCACTGCATATTGCTTGGGCAGATCGGTGCCGAAATGTTCCTTGGCGACGGCGCGCAGGAACAGGTCGGGCTTTTGCATCAGCAGACCGCAACCGTCGCCGGTCTTGCCGTCCGCGTTGATCCCACCGCGGTGGGTCATGCAGGTCAGGGCCTCAATGGCCGTTTTCAACAGGGTATGACTGGGTTCGCCCTGCATATGGGCTATCAGGCCGAAACCACAGTTATCCTTAAATTCATCTGGTTGGTACAGACCTGCTTTCATAGACACTTTCTCACCAGGCTGCCTCTTATCGAGACAAATTTCTTTTCAATTCAACCACTTACCATCCACGCCGAACGTACGCCGACTTTGCGGGGGCAAAAGGGAGGTCATTGTACACACCGACACAAAGCCCCACAAATTTGGCGACGATCTGTCGCAAATTTATGTCGCATTTATGAACGTTTTAAAGCGATATGCTGTGCTAGTCAAAAAGTTTTGCTTTTGACTGCCGCGACTCAAAAACTACTGTGACGCAGACACCACAAGGCACGCGGCCTGTAAGGCAGCATGCCGATGCGGAAATTTGAGGTTGCCGGGAGAGGCGGCCTGGGTAAGGCCGCCGAATCTTCAGCGAGTTGTTGCCAGTTCTTGTTGAACGCTAGCGACAGTGCGAGGCCAAGGTTTACCAGCCTGAACCTTCGCTGGCAAGGATTTGATGGCGCTGACCGCGGCATCGCGGCTGGAGAAGTTGCCGTAGGTGATCACATACAGCGGCTTGCCATTGAGGACTTTCTTGAAGTAACGGTACTCGCCGCCCTGCTCCTTGACGAAGCTCTGGGCCGTGGCTTCCGAACTGGTGCCAAGGATCTGCACCACGTAGTTGCCCGGCGCTTGACCGGCGTACCAGCTGCCACCGGCGGCCTTGGCCACGGTGACCGGCTTCTCCGCCGGCTTGGCGGCTGGAGCAGGCTTGGCGGCAACCGGTTTTTCCACCGGCTTGGGCGCTGGCGTCGGCTTGGCGGTGGCGACCTGGGTCGGCGCCGGGGTTGGCCGCGCAGCCGGAGTCGGTGCCGGACCGGCCACGGCGCCGGCAGGTGGCGCGGTGGTGGTCACGGTGGGCGGAACCGCGCTGGAGCCTTCCACCGGAACCCCGTCATCCCCCTCGGTAATGCCGCCTGCGGCTTCCGCCAGAGGACCACGCATCACTGGCTGCGACTGGCCGACCAACGGCAGAGGCATCGGTTGGGATGAACCGGCGAACTCCACAGATGGACTGCCATTGGCATTTGGCGTCGGCGTCTGCCCCAGCGGCAACTGCGCCTGTTCATTGGTCGGCGTACCGCTGGTCGGTGCCTTGCTGCGCCCCGGCATCAGCCAGGCGGCAGCCACGGCCACCACCACTACAGCGGAAATGGCCAATACGTGTTTCTTCGGCATGTTGAACCCCATACTTGGACGCTTGACCGCAGAGCGGCTGGCGATCATGGCTTCGATCATTGCATCCCTGGCGACCTGGTTGATGTTGCCCGGCCAGCCATCGGAGCTTTCGTGAATATCACTGATCTGATCTGCGGAGAAAAGTTCGATGCCCTGACCCGCGCCTTCGAGGCGCTGGGCCAGATATTCGCGGGTTTCCTCTTCGGTGTAGGGCTGCAGTTCGATGACGTGGAAGCGTTCTTCCTCGGTGCTCAACTGATCCAGGGTGGCGATCAGCGACGACTCGCCGAACAGGAAGACATGAGGGCGGCCTTCCGGAGCCCCTGCCGCCAGAGCCAGCAGGGCCTCGAGCGCGGACTCGTCGAGCTGCTCGGCATCATCCACCAGCAGATAGACTTCCTGGCCGGTCAGGGCCAGTTGCACCACCTGGGCCAGAATCGCGCCGATCTCGGCCTGGGCCACATTCAGCGCCTGGGCCACCTGGCGCAACACGCCGGCGGCATCGCCGGCACCGCGGGCGGAAACCACCACGCTCTGTACCGACTGCTTGTTGGTGCTGGCAACCAGCGCCTGGCGCAGCAGGGTCTTGCCGCTGCCCTGGGGGCCGGTCACCACCAGCAATAACTGGCTATAGCGAGCCAGGTGATGCAACTGCCCCAACACAGGCTTGCGTTGGGCAGGAAAGAATTTGAAGCCAGGAACCCGGGGAGCGAAAGGATCATGGCTCAACTGGTAATGGCCGAGGAAAGCCTCGTCGGCGTGCAAACTAGTCATCGGGATTTTATTAACCTTTAAGCTGAGCCAGGGCGCGGTAATCCGCTCCCAGCGTGGCCTGTAAAACCTCTTTCGGATAATCGTCGGTCACTACGGCTTCGCCCATGCGGCGCAACAGCACCAGACGCAAACGACCGTCGATCACTTTCTTGTCAATTGCCATGTGTTCGAGAAAATCCGCTTCAGTCATCTCTTCAGGCGGGATGACCGGTAGGCCCGCGCGCTGGAACAGGCGAATACCGCGGTCACGCTCCTGGCAGGTGATCCAGCCCAGGCGTGCAGACATTTCCAGGGCCATGACGGTGCCCGCGGCAACCGCCTCGCCATGCAGCCAGACACCGTAGCCCATGTGGGTTTCGATGGCATGGCCAAAGGTGTGCCCCAGGTTGAGGGTGGCGCGCACCCCGGACTCACGCTCGTCGGCACCCACCACGGCAGCCTTGGCCGCACAGGAGCGTTCGATGGCGTAAGTCAGCGCCTGCTGGTCCAGGGCCCGCAGGCGATCGACGTTTTCTTCCAGCCAGGTGAGGAAGGGTTCGTCGCAGATCAGGCCGTACTTGATCACTTCCGCCAAGCCCGCCGACAACTCGCGGCTGGGCAGGGTATTGAGGCTGGCGGTGTCGATCAGCACCACGTTCGGCTGGTAGAAGGCGCCGACCATGTTCTTGCCCAGTGGATGGTTGATACCGGTCTTGCCGCCCACCGAAGAGTCCACCTGGGACAGCAGAGTGGTCGGGATCTGGATGAAGTCCACGCCGCGCTGATAGCAGGCAGCGGCAAAGCCGGCCATGTCGCCGATCACGCCGCCACCGAGGGCAATCAGGGTGGTGCGCCGATCATGACGCGCGGTCAGCAGGCCATCAAAGATCAACTGCAGGGTCTCCCAGTTCTTGTGGGCCTCGCCATCGGGCAGGACCACCGAGATCACCGAGTATTGCTCCAGGCTGCGGGTCAGGCGCTCAAGGTACAGCGGCGCGACCGTTTCATTGGAAATGATCGCCACTTGCCGTCCGGCGATATGTGGCACCAGCAGCTCGGGCCGGTCCAACAATCCTTCACCAATGTGAATCGGGTAGCTGCGCTCGCCTAGATCGACCTTAAGTGTCTGCATGTGTCCCCACAGTGAAGATGGAAGCAGGCGTTGTGCCTTGTATTGACGATGGGCCTCGTCAGGTCTTCTGACGCTGCCCGATAGCTCTGCGCCACACCCTGGCGGTCATGGCGCGACGCCGAGAATAGCGCATTTCGCTCGGCGCATTAACGGGGTGGCAGCTGCTGCAGGCGCTCCAGGATGTCCAGCACCACCATTCGAGGCGGCCGCTCATCGGTTTCCACCACCAGATCGGCGATTTCCCGATAAAGCGGATCGCGGACTTCCAGCAAGTCGCGCAGGGTCTTGGCCGGATCGGCGGTGCGCAGCAAGGGACGATTGCGGTCCCTGGCAGTCCGACCAACCTGTTGCTCCACCGAGGCATGCAGATAGACCACTCGTCCGCCGGCATGCAGTGCCCGACGATTGGCCTCGCGCATGACCGCGCCACCACCGGTGGCCAGCACTACGCCGTCGGTGCCACAGAGCTCGGCGATCATTGCCTGCTCGCGATCGCGAAAGCCCGGTTCGCCTTCCTTATCAAAGATCCACGGGATGTTCGCGCCTGTACGCAGTTCAATTTCCTTATCGGAATCTTTGAATGGCAGGCGCAGCTCTTTGGCCAGTAAGCGGCCTATGGTGCTTTTTCCAGCCCCCATCGGCCCAACAAGAATCAAATTTCGCACAGAATCAACGACTCACAGCAATCGCCTGGTTGTTCATGATACGCGGAGTGAGAAATACCAGCAGCTCGGATTTTTTCTCCGACACCACGTCACGCCGGAAAAGGCGGCCAAGATACGGCACATCGCCAAGAAATGGCACTTTATCTACAACCTTGCTCTGGGTATTGGAAAAAACCCCGCCAATGACGATGGTTTCTCCGTCACGAACCAGGACCTTGGCATTGACCTCGTTCTTCTTGATCGGCGGCACATCCTGGACCTTGTTCAGGTAGTCCGGCTCGTCCTTGGTGACCTTGACCTCCATGATGATGCGGTTGTCGGGGGTGATCTGCGGCGTCACCTCAAGGGACAGCGAAGCCTCCCGGAACGACACGGACGTGGCGCCACTGGAACTGGCTTCCTGATAGGGAATCTCGGTGCCCTTGAGGATCCTCGCGGTTTCCTTGTCGGAGGTGACCACCCTGGGCCGGGAAACAATCTCGCCATTGCCGGTCTTTTCCATGGCGCTCAGTTCCAGGTCCAGCAGCACGTTGTCGGAGAGGTAGGCGATGTCGATGCCCGAGGTATTGGCCACAGCCCCAAGATCGACGAACGGCGCGCTGCCACTGCCCGGCGCCCCGACCGCCGATGAACCGCCGCCCTGCACCCCGGAAGCCTGCCAATGGCCCCTGTTGCCCAGCGAACCGCCCCAGCGCACTCCCAGGCTCTTGTTGTAATCGAGGTTGGCCTCGACGATCCGTGCCTCGATCATCACCTGGCGTACCGCAACGTCCAGCTGGCCAACGATACGCCGCAGCTCATCGAGGCGCTCCTGGGTCTGGTAGGCAATGATGTTGTTGGTGCGCTCGTCCACGGTGATCGAGCCCCGCTCGCCAGCCTGGTCCTCGGTGCCGGTCACCGAATGGAACAGCTTGGCGATGTCCGCAGCCTTGGCGTAGTTGACCTGTAGCAGCTCCCGGCGCAGCGGTGCCAGATCCTGCAACCGCTTCTGCGACTCCAGTTCCTGACGTTCCCGGGCGGCCATTTCATCCGCCGGGGCCACCAGCAAGACATCACCCACCTGGCGCTTGTCCAGGCCCTTGGTCTTGAGCACCAGATCCAGGGCCTGATCCCAGGGCACACGCTGCAGGCGCAGGGTAATGCTGCCTTGCACCGTGTCGCTGGCCACCAGGTTGAGGCCCGTGAAGTCGGCGATCAGTTGCAGCACCGAACGCACCTCGATGTCCTGGAAGTTCAACGAAAGCTTGGCGCCGCCATAAGCAGGCCCGGCCACAGCGCCGCCGAGCGAGTGCGTCGGGGCTGGGTCCCCCACCTGAAGCGGCGCGGATGCCCGAGCGGCCTCAGCGGCCGGGGTGGTCTTGAGTTCGGCGGCGCCGACCAGCGGTGCCAGCAGCGCCATCCATAGCGCCACACCGATGGCTGAAACAGTCCTGTTCATTGTGCAGACTCCACCTAAGAGTGTTTTTTCAGCAGCAGCGTCCGTGGTCGTTCCTGCCAGCCCCCCGCCCCATCGGCAACAATTTCCAACACCTCGACCCGTGACTCGCTGATCGCCACGATCCGACCTTCGCTTCGCCCCAGGTAGTCGCCGATCTGCAATCGGTGGACACCCTCGGCACTGCGCAACAGGGCGAAGCTGGCGCTGGTGCCGGACATGGTTCCGACCATCTGCAACCGCTCGATATCAAAGCCCTCCAGATACTGCCGGGGTCGCTGCGGATCCGGCCGGACTGCCTGCTCGCCCCATCGACGCTCGACGCGTTCGACGCTCTGCGGGGGCTGGAACGGGCTGCGCAGCCCACTGCCGTCATAGGTGAAAGCGGGGCTGGAGCGGACAACCGGCAGCGGCTCAATCGGCTCCGGCGCTTGCCGGCGCATCTGCTTCATAAAAGCCTGGGTTTCAGCGAAGTCGGCGGCCCCTTCGCACCCGCACAAGCCCAGACCAAAGCAGGCCCACATCAGCCAGCGCCAGGCCTTCATGAGTGCGGTTCCGGGCTGTCGTAGCTGTAGGTTCGCGCCCCGATGCTCAAGCGCAAGCGCGCAGGATCACCCGCTTCCAGGGGCCTGAGCTGAAAATCATGCAAGGTGACGATTCGCGGCAGGCCGGCGACGCCGCTGACGAAGGTCGCCAGATCGTGATAGCCACCTGTCACCGTGATCTGGATCGGCAGCTCGACATAAAACGGACGCGGTACGGGCGGTTGCAACTTGATCTCTTCGAGCGCCAGACCGCTGCCCAAGCCCAGGCGACTGATGTCTTCAAGCAACCCCGGGACTTCGCCGTCGCTGGGCAACTGATGCAGCAACTGCTCGAAACGGCTGCGCAGGGCCGCGAGCTGCGCCCGATACAGCTCGAGCTTGGCCACTTGCCGGGCCTTGCTGGCGAACTGCTGCTTGAGGCGGGTTTCTTCGTGACGCATCTGCTGCAGTTGCCGCAGATGAGGGCTCAGGTACAGGCCGTAACCTGCTGCCAGGATCACCAGCAGAAGCAAGGCCGCCGTCAGCGCCCTCAAAGGCGCAGGCCAGGAGCCGAGGTTGCTCAGCTCCAGCTCTCGAAGATCGGTGCCACGCAGCTGCGCCAGCCACCCGCTCGGCCTCATCGCGTCGTCTCCTCAGGCAGCGGCGGCATCAACCCGACACTGAGCCGAAACAGATGGCTCGGCTGCGGCTGCACCTCGCTGGTCTTTTTCACTTCGGCCAGGCTGGGAGCGGCAAATCCTGCGGTCGCCTGCAGATTGCGCAGCAAATCGGAGATCCGGCCATTGGCCTGGGCAACTCCACTGATACTCAAGTTCTGCCCCTGCAGATCGACTTCGGTGAAATGCAGGCCATCGGGCACGCTGCGGGTCAACTCCTGGAACATCCGTACCCGGGTCGAGCGGCTGTCTTGCAGGGCCTCGATAACCTGCATGCGCTCAAGCAGTTGCTGGCGCTGAGCCTTGAGCTCGCGAACAGCGGCGATCTGCTGATCCAGGTCCACGTTCGCCTGCTCCAGGTACTGGTTGCGGGCCTGCTGCCGAGCACTCACGCGCTCGATGCCGACATCAATCAGCAGCACCAGCCCCAAGCCCAGCAGCAGGATGACTGCCACTATCTGCAAAAAGCGCCGCTGTTGCTGCGCCCGCGCAGCTTCCCGCCAGGGAAGAAAGTTGATCCGGGCCATCAGTCGAACCCTCTCAGGGCCAGACCGCAGGCCAGCAGCAGCTCAGGCGCCTGTTCGGCGAGCGCCTGGGCATCGACCCGGGGCCCGACACTCATGCCGACGAACGGATTGGCAAGGGCCGTGGCTATCCCCAGTTGCTGTTCGATCCGCCGCTCCAGCCCGGCAAGGCGCATGCCCTCGCCAGCCAGCAGCAACCACTGCACCGGTTGCCGCTGTGGCGACTCGGAGAACTGTTGCAAGGCGCGCTGGACGTTGTGCAGCAAGTCCTGCTCAAAGGGCCGCAGCGCCTCCTCGAGACAGACTGACGGCAAACCTCCCTGGCGCTCGGCTCGCAGCGCCTGATCCAGGGTCAACGAGAAACGCTGCCCAAGGACCTGGGTCAGTTGCCGACTACCGAACAGCTGCTCGCGGCTGTAAATGATTCGCCGGTCGCGCATCACACTGAAACTGCTGACGCCCGACCCCACGTCCAACAGCGCCACCGCAGACTGCGTGGCCGCCGGACTCTGCGCCGTCAACAGCGCCAGGCAACGCTCCAGGGCCAGGGGCGCGCTCTCCACCACCTGCGGCGTCAAGCCGGCCCGGGCCAGCAGCGCCTCCCGGGCTTCGACCGTCTCGTGGCGACAGGCCACCAGCAACACCTGGACCCGCCGGGGATTGCCCGGCACCCTGCCCTGCACCTCAAAGTCGGTGGCCACCTCTTCCAAGGGATAGGGAATGTACTGGCCCGCTTCCAGACTGAGCTGGTACTCCAACTCCGCTTCATCCAGTTCCGCCGGCATGTCGATCAGTTTGCTGATCACCGCTTCACCGGGCACCGCCACCGCGGCCGCCTTGAGGCGACTGCCGCTTGTGCGCCAGGCCTGGCACAACGCCCCGGCCTGGGCCTCGGCGTCGACACCGCCCGATTCGAGAAATGAGTCGGGTGCCAGGTCTTGCCGGGCATACGCCTCGACCCGGTAGCCCCGGCCCTCCCGGCTCAAGGACAGGAGCCTGACCGATGTGGCGCCGATATCGATCCCCAACAGGGAACTCGACTTTCTGCTGAAGACTCCAAGCACACCAATTCCCTTTGCCTATCCGTGACTTACGAACCCCAGGAGCAGCAGCGCATTCAATCGCCACACCTTGACAGACGGGCAAATGACGCTCTCGGCGGAAAATGCTTATAATGCCCAGCGTTTTTTCCCGCTTTTCCTGCTGCGTGGGTCGGTCCCTGATTACCTTGAATGCCCTGACGCCTAATTCATTCCTTTCTCTGGAAATCCAAAAGCCTTGATTCGTCTGCTGAAGTTTTTCGGGTGGTCCATCGTCGCTGTGTTCTGCGGGCTGCTTCTCGCCCTCTCCGGTGCGTTTCTTTATCTTAGTCCCGGCCTTCCATCGGTTGAGGCCCTGAGAAGCATCCAGTTGCAGATTCCTCTGCGGGTGTACAGCAGCGACGGCAAGTTGATCGCAGAATTTGGCGAAATGCGCCGTACCCCCATACGTTTCGCCGAAATTCCACCCAACTTCATCAATGCGTTACTAAGTGCTGAAGACGACAACTTCGCTAACCATTACGGAGTTGACCCCAGCAGCCTGATGCGCGCCGCGACCCAGTTGGTCAAGAGCGGACACATCCAGTCCGGCGGCAGCACCATCACCATGCAGGTGGCGAAGAACTTCTTCCTCAGCAGTGAGCGCAGCTTTTCGCGCAAGACCACCGAGATTCTCCTGGCCCTGCAGATCGAGCGGCAGCTGACCAAAGACGAGATCCTCGAGCTCTACGTCAACAAGATCTACCTGGGCAACCGCGCCTACGGGATCGAGGCGGCAGCCCAGGTGTACTACGGCAAGTCCATTCGCGACGTGAGCCTGGCGCAGATGGCGATGATCGCCGGCCTGCCCAAGGCCCCTTCGCGCTTCAACCCGCTGGCCAATCCGGCGCGCAGCAAGGAGCGCCGCGACTGGATCCTCGGCCGCATGTACAAGCTGGGCAAGATCACCGAAGCGGCCTACACCGAAGCCATCAACGAGCCGCTGAACGCCAGCTACCACGTGCCGACGCCGGAAGTGAACGCGCCGTACATCGCCGAGATGGCCCGCGCCGAGATGGTCGGCCGTTATGGCAGCGACGCTTATACCGAAGGTTTCCGCGTCACCACCACCGTGCCCAGCGACCTGCAGGAGATGGCCAATACCGCGGTCCAGGAAGGCTTGATGACCTACGACCAGCGCCACGGCTACCGTGGTCCTGAGTCGCGCCTGCCCGGCAAGACCCATGCCGCCTGGGCCACAGAGTTGACCAAGCAGCGGACCATCAGCAGCCTGGAACCGGCGATCGTCACTCAGGTCGAGAAGAACGGCCTACAGGTGCTGACCCGCAACGGCGAGGAACATGTGGCCTGGGAGAGCATGAAATGGGCCCGGCCGTTCCTCAACACCAACAGCATGGGCGCCGCTCCTCGCCAGCCGGCGGACGTGGCCCAGGTCGGCGACCTGATTCGCGTGCAGCGCCAGGCGGACAACTCCCTGAAGTTCAGCCAGGTCCCGGTCGCCCAGGGCGCCCTGGTGACCCTGGACCCGCAAAACGGTGCGATCCGCGCCCTGGTCGGTGGCTTTGCCTTCGAGCAGAGCAACTACAACCGCGCGATGCAAGCCAAGCGCCAGCCCGGCTCGAGCTTCAAGCCGTTCGTCTATAGCGCGGCCCTGGACAATGGCTACACCGCGGCCAGCCTGGTCAACGACGCGCCGATCGTGTTCGTCGACGAATACCTGGACAAGGTCTGGCGGCCGAAGAACGACACCAACACCTTCCTCGGCCCGATCCGCATGCGCGAAGCGCTGTACAAGTCGCGCAACCTGGTGTCGATCCGCCTGCTGCAGAGCATGGGCGTGGACCACACCATCGACTACATCAGCAAGTTCGGCTTCAACAAGCAGGACCTGCCGCGCAACCTGTCCCTGGCCCTGGGCACCGCGACCCTGACCCCCATGGAGATCGCCACCGGCTGGAGCACCTTTGCCAACGGCGGCTACAAGATCACCCCGTACATCATCGACAAGATCGAAAGCCGCAACGGCGAGCTGCTGTTCAGCGCCAACCCGCCCAGCGTCCCCACCGGGAACACCGCCAGCAGCGGCATCGCGGCGCCAGAGCACAACTTCACGGTCAACACCGTGGCCGGCGAAAACCCGGTACAGGCTCCGGTACAGACGCCCGCCGTCGCCGAACGGATCATCGACGGACGCACCACCTACATCCTCAACAGCATGCTCGAGGATGTGATCAAGCTGGGCACCGGGCGCCGAGCCCTGGCCCTGGGCCGTTCGGACCTGGCCGGCAAGACCGGTACTACCAACGAGTCCAAGGACGCCTGGTTCTCCGGCTACAACGCCGACTACGTGACCACGGTCTGGACCGGTTTCGACCAGCCGGAAAGCCTCGGACGTCGCGAATACGGCGGCACTGTGGCCCTGCCGATCTGGATGAACTTCATGGGCGCCGCCCTCAAGGGCAAGCCGCCGCACACCCAGGCCGAACCGGAAGGCATCCTCAGCCTGCGGGTCGACCCGGTCAGCGGCCGCGCCGCCACCCCGGGCACACCGAATGCCTACTTCGAGCTGTTCAAGAGCGAAGACACCCCACCCTCGGTCAACGAGCTGGGCAACGGCGTCGCACCGGGCAGCCCGCTGCCGGCGGACGAAGCGGCGCCGATCGACCTCTTCTAAGAGCAGTGGCAAGCTGCAAGTGATCGGCGGCAAGCAAGAGCGCGCCCCGCTCTTGCAGCTGGAAACTTGCAACTAGCCGCTGATTGCCTGCCCATAAAAAAACCCGGCTCGATGGCCGGGTTTTTTTATGGGCGGCTGTTAGCCGTTGAACACATCGTCCACGCTCTTGAGCGGGTAGTTCTTCGGATACGGCAGGGTCGCCACGCCGGTCTCGATAGCGGCCTTGGCCACGGCATCGGAGATCACGGTGATCAGACGGGCATCCATCGGCTTCGGAATGATGTACTCACGACCGAATTCCAGCTTGATGCCGCCGTAGGCGTCGCACACTTCCTGAGGCACTGGCAGCTTGGCCAGTTCACGCAGGGCATTGGCCGCGGCGATCTTCATTTCTTCGTTGATGCGCTTGGCGCGAACGTCCAGGGCACCACGGAAGATGAACGGGAAGCCCAGCACGTTGTTCACCTGGTTCGGGTAGTCCGAACGGCCGGTGGCCATGATCACGTCGTCACGGGTGGCGTGAGCCAGCTCTGGAGCGATTTCCGGATCCGGGTTCGAGCAGGCGAACACGATCGGATTCGGCGCCATCGACTTCAGGCCTTCAGCGCTCAGCAGGTTCGGACCGGACAGACCGACGAACACGTCGGCGCCTTGCAGGGCGTCGGCCAGGGTGCGCTTGTCGGTGGTGTGGGCGAAGACTGCCTTGTACTGATTCAGGTCGTCACGGCCAGCGTGGATAACGCCGGTACGGTCAACCATGAAGATGTTCTCGATCTGTGCGCCCATGCTCACCAGCAGTTTCATGCAGGAGATGGCGGCCGCACCGGCGCCCAGGCAGACGATCTTGGCATCGGCCAGGGTTTTGCCAGCGATTTCCAGGGCGTTGATCATGCCGGCAGCGGTCACGATCGCGGTGCCGTGCTGGTCATCGTGGAACACCGGAATGTCGCACTGCTCGATCAGAGCACGTTCGATCTCAAAGCACTCTGGCGCCTTGATGTCTTCCAGGTTGATGCCACCGAAGGTGATGGAGATGCGCTTGACGGTGTCGATGAAAGCCTGCGGACTTTCGGAATCGACTTCGATGTCGAATACATCGATGCCGGCGAAACGCTTGAACAGCACGCCCTTGCCTTCCATCACCGGCTTGGAGGCCAGTGGGCCGAGGTTGCCCAGGCCGAGAATCGCGGTGCCATCGGAAATGACGGCAACCAGGTTGCCTTTGCCGGTGTACTTGTAGGCCAGTTCCGGATCGCGAGCGATTTCGCGTACCGGCTCGGCTACGCCGGGGCTGTAGGCCAGCGCCAGATCACGAGCGGTAGCAGTGGCCTTGGTGAGCTCGACACTCAGCTTTCCTGGACGAGGATTGGCATGATATTCGAGAGCGGCAGTTTTCAAATCAGACATGTGGGCATTCCGCTTTTTACTGTTGGACAGACGGACCGCCGAGGATACGCGTGTCGCATAGTCCCTACAAGACTGCCCAGTCACCCCTGTCAAGGCCCGTAGCGTACGACTTTGGGCCAAGAGCCACGGGGTACAAGGCTTTCAACTGTTCACAATCCAATTAAAAAATGTCTACAATTTTTCTTTATCAGAGAAGTCTGAGCATGGAAACGTCGGTCAGCGACAACATCCAGCCTGCCCCGCTCGACCTGAAACCGCCGGAACGCGAACGTGCCAGCACCCAGCCCCGAGCCTCGATCCGCCGCCCGGAAAGCCCCTTGAGCCACTGACGATCGAAACGTCCCAGAACATTGGGTGCAATACGCAATACAACTGCACCGCGCAATGTGATCCAAACCCCGCCACGATTGCGTTCGACCTTGCTCACACGCCCCTCGAGCACGACAAAGCCGGAACGGCGGATCTGCTCCGCTTTCAGTACAGCTGAACGGCGCCAGAGGCCCAGCCCCGCTCGACGCGCGTGGTTTTCCGCAGCCTGCTGACAAGCGACCAGAGCGACGTTCGGCACGATGGCGATCTGATAGGCAAGCCCTTCGGCAATCAACCGGGCTTCCAGATTGGTTCCGCTGACGTCGTAGACATGGGCCAGCGTCCGCCCATGGCGATCGTGCCGCTCGCGGCCGGGCAACAAGCCGACCCGACCACCGCTCTGCGCCACCAGGCGCTGCAAACGTTGCCGCGCCGCCACCGCAAATGGCTCGGCCGGGCGCCCCCGACTGGCCAGCTCCGGCGCATTGAGGCCGATCATGCGCACGCTGCGACCATCCTTGAGACGCAGGGTATCGCCATCCACCACCCGCTGGACCGTTGCGGGAATCAGCCCCTCGGGGGCCGGGCAAAACGCCTGGGCGGCGGTCAGCCAAATCGCGGACACAAAAAAGGCGCCCACATGGGACGCCTTTTTCATCAGCGAGGAAAGTCGGTATCGGCTTTCCAGAACGATCAGCCTCAGGCCTTTTTCGTTGCGCCGAAAGCACCGAAGCGCGACTTGAACTTGTCGACACGACCGCCAACGTCCAGAGTCTTTTGCTTACCGGTGTAGAACGGGTGGCACTCGTTGCACACGTCCAGGCTCAGAGGCTTGGCCAGGGTGGAGCGAGTTTCGATGACGTTACCGCAGCTGCAGGTAGCGGTAACGGCTTCGTATACTGGATGGATATCGGCTTTCATGGTGTATTCCTCAGGCTAGCGTGCCGCCACCCAACACTATTGTTGAATACCGCACGAATTAGGGCGCGGATTCTACCAGACCGCGTCAAACGCGCAAGAGATCCTGAGTACCCCCCATCAGAAAAAGCCGGCGCAACCTTGACAGCCCCGGCTTTGCCACGCACTGCACTGCGGTGCCTGCTCGGCCGCGGCAAAACCTCCGCAGACCGGGGAGCACGCACGCTTATACAGGACACCCCACGGCTCGTCTGTTAGGCTCCGGAGCCTATTTACCGTCCGCTCATCGAGATTGTCCCGCGTGCCCGACGCCATTCTGCGCCTCGCCCTGCCTTCGCCTCTGCGCCGCCTCTTCGACTACCGTGCCCCGGCCGGTGTGCTGCGCGCCCAGCTGCATCCGGGGATGCGCCTGCGAGTGCCCTTCGGTCGCCGGGAAATGATCGGCATCCTGGTGGAAGTGGCGGATCACAGTGAAGTGCCGGCCGACAAGCTCAAGCCGGCCCTGGCCCTGCTGGACCCCACGCCACCGCTGCCCCCGGCCCTGTTCAAGCTGTGCCTGTGGACCGCCCAGTACTATCAGCACAGCCTCGGCGACACCCTGAGCTGGGCCTTGCCGGTGCTGCTGCGCCAGGGCGAGCTGGCCGAGGCCCGCCAGGAACGCTTCTGGTCGATAGCCCCCGGCGCCCGCCTGGATGACCCGCGCATCGCCCGCGCCCCGCGTCAGCGCGAAGCACTGGCCACCCTGGCCCAACACCCCCATGGCGTGCCCCACGCTCTGCTGAGCAAGCTGATGCTGAGCAAGGACAGCCTGGACCTGTTGCTGGCCAAGGATCTGGTGCAGGTAGAAGTGCGCAAGCACGCGCCAGGCGTGCGCCATGAACACTGGCTGGCCCAGCCCGAGCTGCCGCTCAACAGCGAGCAGCGCGCCGCCTACGAAGCGATCCGCGCCGGGTTCGACAGCTATCACGCCTTTCTTCTGGCCGGGGTCACTGGCAGCGGCAAGACCGAGGTCTACCTGCAGTTGATCCGCGAAACCCTCGAAGCCGGCAAACAGGCCCTGGTGCTGATCCCGGAGATCAACCTGGGGCCCCAAACCCTGGCGCGTTTCGAACAGCGCTTCAACGCCCGCATCGCCCTGCTGCACTCGGCGGTCAATGACCGCGAACGCCTGGATGCCTGGCTCGCCGCCCGGGATGGCGAGGCCGACATCATCATCGGCACCCGCTCGGCGCTGTTCACGCCGATGAAGAACCCCGGGCTGATCATCATCGATGAGGAGCACGACGGCTCTTACAAGCAGCAGGAAGGCCTGCGCTACCATGCCCGCGACCTGGCCCTGGTGCGCGCCCGCCAGGAAGACATCCCCATTGTCCTGGGCTCGGCCACACCGTCCCTGGAAAGCCTGCACAACGCCTACACCGGCCGCTATGGGCTGCTGCGCCTGAACGAGCGCGCCGGCGGCGCCAAGCAACCGCGCTTCCTGCGCCTGGATGTGAAGAGCCGCCCTCTGGACAGCGGCATTTCCGGCCCCATGCAGCAGGCCATCGGCCAGACCCTGGCCGCCGGCCAGCAAGTCCTGGTATTCCTCAACCGCCGCGGTTTCGCCCCGACCCTGCTCTGCCACGACTGCGGCTGGATGTCCGAATGCCAGCGCTGCGACGCCCGCATGACCGTGCACCAGCGCTCCGGCGAACTGCGTTGTCACCATTGCGGCCATGTGGAGCGAGTGCCCCGGCACTGCCCGCAATGCGGCAAGGTCGATCTGCGCCCCGTGGGCGCCGGCACCGAGCGCGCGGAAGAACGCCTGGGCATCCTGTTTCCCGACTACCCGGTACTACGGGTGGACCGCGACAGCACCTCGCGCAAGGACGCGATGAACCAGCTGTTCGCCACCATCCAGAAGGGGCATCCGTGCATCCTGGTGGGCACCCAGATGCTGGCCAAGGGGCATCACTTCCCCCGGGTCACCCTGGTGTCGATCCTCGACGCCGACGGCGGCCTGTTTTCCGGGGACTTCCGCGCCAGCGAGCGCATGGCGCAGCTGATCGTCCAGGTCGCCGGGCGCGCCGGGCGTGCCGAAGAACCGGGCAAGGTGATCATCCAGACCCACCTCGCCGACCACCCGCTGCTGGTGCAACTGACCGAGCAGGGTTACTTCGCCTTCGCCGAACAGGCCCTGAGCGAGCGCCGCGCCGCCGGCCTGCCGCCCTTCGCCCATCTGGCCCTGCTGCGGGCCGAGGCCCACAAGCCGGGGCAGGCCGAAGGTTTTCTCGATGAGGCGTGCAGCGAGGCCGAGCGCCTGCTGGCGGAACAGAACCTGGGGGGCATCGAGTTGCTGGGGCCGGTTCCGGCGCCGATGGAGCGGCGCGCCGGGCGTTATCGTGCGCAGTTGCTGCTGCAAGCCAATGCCCGGGCACCGCTGCATCGACTGCTGAGCAGCTGGTTGCTGGTGCTGGAGCAGATGCCCAGCGGACGCCAGGTCCGCTGGTCGCTGGATGTGGACCCGGTGGATTTGTATTGATCGATATCGCGTTTTCGCGGGCAAGCCCGCTCCTACAATGGGCTGCATCAAACCCGCAGGAGCAGGCTTGCCGGCGAAGGCACTCGAATGCCGCCACCGATCCCCAAGCAGCCCTCTATAGTTGGCAAGGCCGTTCCAGCAACGGATAATGCCCAGTTTTTCCACCCGCGCACCAACGCGCCGCCGCGCCAGCGGTCGAACGAGAAGACCATGAAAGACACCATTCGCCAGCTCATCCAGCAAGCCATCACCCAACTCGTCGCCGAAGGTGTGTTGCCAGAAGGCCTGACGCCGGCGATCCAGGTCGAAAACACCCGCGACAAGACCCACGGCGACTTCGCCAGCAATATCGCCATGATGCTGGCCAAGCCCGCCGGCATGAAGCCCCGCGACCTGGCAGAAAAAATCATCGCCGCGCTGCCGGCCCATGAGGACCTGAGCAAGGCGGAAATCGCTGGCCCGGGCTTCATCAACTTCTTCCAGAACACCCAGGCCCTGGCCGCGCGCCTGGACGCCGCCCTCGGCGACGAGCACCTGGGCGTGCGCAAGGCCGGCCCGGCGCAGCGCACCGTGATCGACATGTCGGCCCCCAACCTGGCCAAGGAAATGCACGTCGGCCACCTGCGCTCCACCATCATCGGTGACGGCGTGGCACGGGTCCTGGAGTTCCTCGGCGACACCGTGATCCGTCAGAACCATGTCGGCGACTGGGGCACCCAGTTCGGCATGCTGATGGCGTACCTGGAAGAGAACCCGATCACCAGCGATGAGCTGTCGGACCTGGAGAACTTCTACCGCGCCGCCAAGCAGCGCTTCGACGAATCCGAAGCCTTTGCCGACCGCGCCCGCGGCCTGGTGGTCAAGCTGCAAGCCGGCGACCCGGATTGCCTGGAGCTGTGGACCAAGTTCAAGGACATCTCCCTGTCCCACTGCCAGAAGATCTACGAGCTGCTCAACGTCAAGCTGACCATGGCCGACGTCATGGGCGAGAGCGCCTACAACGATGACCTGATCAACGTGGTCAACGACCTCAAGGCCCAGGGCATGCTGGTGGAGAGCAACGGCGCCCAGTGCGTGTTCCTCGACGAGTTCAAGAATGCCGAAGGCGAGCCGCTGCCGGTAATCATCGTCAAGGCCGACGGCGGCTACCTGTACGCCACCACCGACCTGGCCGCCGTGCGCTACCGCAGTGGCAAGCTCAAGGCCGATCGCGCCCTGTACTTCGTCGACCAGCGCCAGGCCCTGCACTTCCAGCAAGTGTTCGCCGTGGCCCGCAAGGCCGGCTTCGTGACCCATCCGATGGAGATGGAACACATGGGCTTCGGCACCATGAACGGCGCCGACGGCCGTCCGTTCAAGACCCGCGACGGCGGCACCGTGAAGCTCATCGACCTGCTGACCGAAGCCGAGGAACGCGCCTACGCCCTGGTCAAAGAGAAAAACCCGCAACTGCCGGAAGCCGATCTGCGCGGCATTGCCAAGGTGGTGGGCATCGATTCGGTGAAATACGCCGACCTGTCCAAGCACCGTACCAGCGACTACAGCTTCAACTTCGACCTGATGCTCAACTTCGAAGGCAACACCGCGCCGTACCTGCTGTACGCCTATACCCGTGCCGCCGGCGTGTTCCGCAAGCTGGGCAAGGACTTCAGCGAAGTCGGCGGCCAGATCGAACTGCACGCGGCCCAGGAACTGGAGCTGGCGGCCAAGCTGGCGCAGTTCGGCGAGATCCTCAACAACGTCGCCGACAAGGGCACCCCGCACATCCTCTGCACCTACCTGTACGACGTGGCCGGTCTGTTCTCCAGCTTCTACGAGAACTGCCCGATCCTGGCGGCCGAGACTCCGACGCAGATGCACAGCCGCCTGCGCCTCACCGAGCTGACCCGCCGCACCCTCAAGCAAGGTCTGGAACTGCTGGGCCTCAAAGTCCTGGAGCAAATGTAAGTTGGCTGCCAAGAAAAAACCTGCACCCAAGCGTGGCGCCAGCCGCTACCAGGCCCCGGCCAAGAAGCCGATCCCGGGCTGGTTGTGGCTGGCCATCGGCCTGACCATCGGCGCCTTCATCGTGTTCCTGATGAAGCTCGAACCAGGCAAGGGCGGCGACAGCGTCAAGCGCGAGAAGATCGAACAGCAGAAAGCCAGCAAGATCGCCGAGGCCAACAAGACCCCGCCGAGCCCGCAGCAACCGGTGAAGCCGAAGTACGACTTCTATACCCTGCTGCCGGAATCGGAGGTCATAGTGCCGCCGGAAGCGGTGCCGGAGAAAACCCTGCCGACGCCTCAAGTGCCGCCGGTGCCGACCACCCCGGTCACCCCGGCGGAAGCCGCGAAGATCGACACCGCCCGGGCCCAGGCGGCCCTGGCCGGCATCACCCCACCGCCGGCGCCACCGGTGGCCAAGGCGGCGCCGGTGACCAAGTTCTTCCTCCAGGCCGGCTCGTTCCGCAAGCAAGCCGATGCCGACAAGGTACGAGCGCAGATCATCCTGCTGGGCCAGTCGGTGGCGGTGGAATCCGGCACGGTGAAGGACGAAACCTGGTACCGGGTATTGGTGGGCCCGTTCAGCAACCGCGAACAGCTGACCGTGGCGCAGAAACAACTGGCCGGCGCCGGCTTTAGCAATCTGCTGTTACAACAGCGCCAGAGCCGTTAAGCCGACCGCTACGCGATTGATCGCGGCCCAGCCCACTCCTACACGACGCCTCGTAGGAGCGGGCTTGCCCGCGAAGCGCTTGCAGCTTGCAACAAAGACCGCTGGTCCCCCGCTACAGCCTCCGGTTGAAAAACTCCCAGCCACCCCCATATGAGTTTCCATCAGGGCACTTTCGCCCCGCTGTGTGGAGACTCCCCCCTTGACCACCATCGTTTCAGTCCGCCGCCACGGCAAAGTCGTCATGGGCGGCGACGGCCAGGTTTCTCTCGGCAACACCGTGATGAAAGGCAACGCGAAAAAAGTCCGCCGCCTGTACCACGGCCAGGTCATCGCCGGCTTTGCCGGGGCCACCGCCGACGCCTTCACCCTGTTCGAGCGCTTTGAAGGCCAACTGGAGAAACACCAGGGCCATCTGGTGCGCGCCGCTGTCGAGCTGGCCAAGGAATGGCGTACCGATCGCTCCCTGAGCCGCCTGGAAGCCATGCTGGCCGTGGCCAACAAGGACGCCTCCCTGATCATCACCGGCAACGGTGACGTGGTGGAGCCGGAGGACGGCCTGATCGCCATGGGTTCCGGTGGCGCCTACGCCCAGGCCGCAGCCAGCGCCCTGCTGAAAAAGACCGACCTGTCGGCTCGCGAAATCGTCGAGACGGCCCTGGGCATCGCCGGCGACATCTGCGTATTCACCAACCACACTCAAACCATCGAGGAGCAGGATCTCGCGGAATAAGCCTGTTGCGGCGCTCGCGCCACGGCATTCATTCTTGCTTGAGGACCGCCAATTACTATGTCCATGACACCCCGCGAAATCGTCCACGAACTCAACCGCCACATCATCGGCCAGGACGATGCCAAGCGCGCCGTCGCTATCGCCCTGCGCAACCGCTGGCGCCGGATGCAACTGCCGGCCGAACTGCGCGTTGAAGTGACGCCCAAGAACATCCTGATGATCGGCCCCACCGGTGTCGGCAAGACCGAAATCGCCCGCCGCCTGGCCAAGCTGGCCAATGCACCGTTCATCAAGGTCGAAGCCACCAAGTTCACCGAAGTCGGTTATGTCGGTCGCGATGTCGAATCGATCATTCGTGACCTGGCCGATGCGGCGATCAAGATGTTCCGCGAACAGGAGATGATCCGGGTTCGCCACCGCGCCGAAGACGCCGCCGAAGAACGCATCCTCGACGCCCTGCTGCCACCGGCCCGCATGGGCTTCAGCAGCGATGAAGCGCCAGCCCAGGACTCCAACACCCGCCAGCTGTTCCGCAAGCGCCTGCGCGAAGGCCAGCTGGACGACAAGGAGATCGAGATCGAAGTGGCGGAAGTCACCGGCGTCGACATCTCCGCGCCACCGGGCATGGAAGAAATGACCAACCAGCTGCAGAACCTTTTCGCCAACATGGGCAAGGGCAAGCGCAAGAGCCGCAAACTCAAGGTCAAGGAAGCGCTGAAGCTGGTACGGGATGAAGAGGCCAGCCGCCTGGTCAACGACGAAGAGTTGAAGACCAAGGCCCTTGAAGCCGTCGAGCAACACGGCATCGTGTTCATCGACGAAATCGACAAAGTGGCCAAGCGCGGCAACTCCGGCGGCGTCGATGTGTCCCGCGAAGGCGTGCAGCGCGACCTGCTGCCCCTGATCGAAGGCTGCACCGTCAACACCAAGCTGGGCATGGTCAAGACCGACCACATCCTGTTCATCGCTTCCGGTGCCTTCCACCTGAGCAAGCCCAGCGACCTGGTTCCGGAGCTGCAAGGGCGCCTGCCGATCCGCGTCGAACTCAAGGCCCTGTCGCCGGAAGATTTCGAGCGCATCCTCAGCGAGCCTCACGCTTCGCTGACCGAGCAATACCGTGAGCTGCTCAAGACCGAAGGCCTGAACATCGAGTTCCTGCCTGAAGGCATCAAGCGCCTGGCGGAGATTGCCTGGCAGGTCAACGAGAAGACCGAGAACATCGGTGCCCGTCGCCTGCACACCCTGCTCGAGCGCCTGCTGGAAGAGGTGTCGTTCAGCGCCGGCGACCTGGCCAGCGCCCACAGCGAAGAGCCGATCCGCATCGACGCGGCCTACGTCAACAGCCACCTGGGCGAGTTGGCGCAGAACGAAGATCTGTCCCGCTATATCCTCTAAGCGACAAGCTTTAAGCCTCAAGCTGCAAGTTGATCGCGGTCATCTTGTAGCTTGTAGCTTGCAGCTTTAAGCTGCCCTCATGACTAAACTCCCCTCTGGCATCAACCTGCACAAAGCCTCGAAAACCCTGACCCTGACCTACGGGCCGGACGAGGTCTATCACTTGCCTGCAGAGTTCCTGCGGGTGCACTCCCCCTCCGCCGAGGTCCAGGGCCACGGCAAACCCATCCTGCAGTTCGGCAAGCTCGGCGTGGGCCTGAGCAAGGTAGAACCGGCTGGCCAGTACGCACTGAAATTGACCTTCGACGACGGCCATGACAGTGGACTGTTCACCTGGGACTACCTGTATCAGTTGGCTCTGCGTCAGGACGAACTGTGGAGCGATTATCTGGCAGAGCTCAAAGCCGCCGGAAAATCCCGCGATCCGAATGAGTCGATAATCAAGCTGATGCTCTAGTCCGAGCCTCCGGCTGTTTAGAGGGCATTTTCTAATTCCATCTGTTTGAATGCTGGGCTGTATGGCCAATGAATGGCCTGCTTGCGAAAAAAATTAAACTCGGGTAACCAATGGAACTGGCAAGTTCCCTGCAGAGTTCTCTGCACTTTTAAAGCAGCGGTACGCAATCAACGGTCACCCGAGCAGTAGTACCTGGCATCGTGCTGTGTGACTGCACAGCAGGTCCGGTACTCGTCTCAGGACAATGGAGCGTCGTAGATGAGTAACAAGAATATCGATGACCTGAAACGCCAAGCCTCGGAAAACACACTGGGGCTCAATCCGGTCATCGGCTTGCGTAGAAAGGATCTGCTTACCTCTGCTCGAATGGTGCTCACCCAGGCCATTAAACAACCCATCCACAGCGTCAAGCATGTCGCCCATTTCGGCCTTGAGCTGAAGAACGTGATATTCGGCAAATCGACCCTGCAACCGGAGAGCGACGACCGTCGCTTCAACGATCCGGCCTGGAGCCAGAACCCGCTGTACAAACGCTATCTGCAAACCTACCTGGCGTGGCGCAAGGAGCTCCACGAGTGGATCGGCGACAGCAACCTGTCCGATCAGGACATCAGCCGCGGCCACTTCGTGATCAACCTGATGACCGAAGCCATGGCCCCGACCAACAGCATGGCCAACCCCGCCGCGGTCAAGCGCTTCTTCGAAACCGGCGGCAAGAGCCTGCTGGACGGCCTGTCCCATCTGGCCAAGGACCTGGTGCAGAACGGCGGCATGCCCAGCCAGGTCAACATGGACGCCTTTGAAGTGGGCAAGAACCTCGGCACCAGCGAAGGTTCGGTGGTGTTCCGCAACGATGTGCTGGAGCTGATCCAGTACCGGCCGATCACCGAACAGGTGTATGAGCGCCCGCTGCTGGTGGTGCCGCCCCAGATCAACAAGTTCTACGTCTTCGACCTCAGCCCGGACAAGAGCCTGGCGCGCTTCTGCCTGCGCAACAACGTGCAGACCTTCATTGTCAGCTGGCGCAACCCCACCAAGGCACAACGGGAATGGGGCCTGTCGACCTACATCGAGGCCCTGAAGGAGGCGGTCGACGTGGTCACCGCCATCACCGGCAGCAAGGATGTGAACATGCTCGGGGCCTGCTCCGGCGGTATCACCTGTACCGCGCTGCTGGGCCACTACGCCGCGCTCGGAGAAAAGAAGGTCAATGCCCTGACCCTGCTGGTCAGCGTCCTCGACACCACCCTGGATACCCAGGTGGCGCTGTTTGTCGACGAGCAGACCCTGGAAGCGGCCAAGCGCCATTCCTACCAGGCCGGTGTGCTCGAAGGTCGCGACATGGCCAAGGTGTTTGCCTGGATGCGCCCCAACGACCTGATCTGGAACTACTGGGTCAACAACTACCTGCTGGGCAACGAACCACCGGTGTTCGACATCCTGTTCTGGAACAACGACACCACCCGCCTGCCCGCAGCGTTCCATGGCGACCTGATCGAGATGTTCAAAAACAATCCCCTGGTGCGCCCCAATGCACTGGAAGTGTGCGGCACACCCATCGACCTGAAACAGGTGACCGCCGATATCTTTTCCCTGGCCGGCACCAACGATCACATCACCCCGTGGAAGTCCTGCTACAAGTCGGCGCAACTGTTTGGCGGCAACGTGGAGTTCGTGCTGTCCAGCAGCGGGCATATCCAGAGCATCCTGAATCCGCCGGGCAATCCCAAGGCGCGCTACATGACCAGCACCGAGATCCCGGTCTGCCCCGATCAATGGCAGGAAAACTCGATCAAGCACACCGATTCCTGGTGGCTGCACTGGCAAGCCTGGCAGGCGGAGCGTTCCGGCGAGCTGAAAGCGGCCCCCAGCACGCTGGGCAACAAAAAGTACGCCGCCGCCGAGGCCGCACCAGGGACCTACGTCCACGAGCGCTGAGTCCGGGCATTGAACGATGCGACGCCAGGAGGCGTCGCCACGCCCTATGCTTGGTACGAGGCCCGGCCTCGGAAAATCCGGACGACGCCCAGGACGGCGTTGCCCATGGTTCAATTCACAGGGCTACGGCATGCCACACTCTTTCATCTTTCGCACCGTTGATCTGGATGGACAGACCATCCGCACGGCGGTACGCCCCGGCAAGCCGCACTTGACGCCGCTGCTGATCTTCAACGGTATCGGCGCCAACCTGGAGCTGGTCTTTCCCTTTGTCCAGGCCCTGGATCCGGACCTGGAGGTCATTGCCTTCGACGTCCCCGGCGTGGGCGGCTCCTCGACCCCAAGCCGGCCTTATCGTTTTCCCGGCCTGGCCAAGCTGACCGCCCGCATGCTCGATTACCTGGACTACGGCCAGGTCAACGCCGTGGGCGTGTCCTGGGGCGGAGCCCTGGCCCAGCAGTTCGCCTACGACTACCCCGAACGCTGCAAGAAACTGGTACTGGCGGCCACCGCCGCCGGCGCCTTCATGGTCCCCGGCAAGCCCAAGGTGCTGTGGATGATGGCCAGTCCACGACGCTACGTGCAGCCTTCCCATGTGATGCGCATCGCGCCGCTGATCTATGGCGGTGCCTTCCGGCGCGATCCGAACCTGGCCGCCGAACACGCAGCCAAGGTCCGCTCGGCCGGCAAGCTGGGCTACTACTGGCAACTGTTCGCCGGAGTGGGCTGGACCAGCATCCACTGGCTGCACAAGATCCACCAGCCGACCCTGGTGCTGGCCGGCGACGATGACCCGCTGATCCCCCTGATCAACATGCGCATGCTGGCCTGGCGGATTCCCAACGCGCAGCTGCACATCATCGACGACGGCCACCTGTTCCTGATCACCCGGGCCGAGGCCGTCGCCCCGATCATCATGAAATTCCTCCAGGAAGAGCGACAACGCGCCGTGATGCACCCGCATCCACTGCCATCGCACCCAACGAAATAAAACAACGCTGCCGACAGGATCGTCGCGCGCAAGAAAGGCCAGGAGCGACTATGTTGTCTGTCTTGGATTGGTCTGCTTGTTAGTGGTTTGACGAAGGAGTGTTGACTCATGCAAGACAAGCCTGCACAGGGTTCGCTTCCGGCCCCTGCGGCCTACATCAACGCACAGAGCGCGATCACCGGTCTGCGCGGCCGGGATCTGCTCTCGACACTGCGCAGCATTGCGGCCCACAGTTTGCGCAACCCGTTGCACAGCGCCCGCCACACCCTGGCCCTGGGTGGCCAGCTGGGACGTGTGCTGCTGGGGGAAACCCTGCATAAACCCAACCCCAAGGACAACCGCTTCGCCGACCCGGCCTGGACCCTCAATCCCTTTTACAAACGAGGCTTGCAGGCCTACCTCAGCTGGCAGAAGCAGGTTCGGCACTGGATCGACGACAGCGGCATGAACGAGGACGATCGGGCCCGGGCGCACTTCGCCTTCTCCCTACTCAACGACGCGGTGTCGCCCTCCAACACCCTGCTCAATCCCCTGGCCCTCAAGGAAATCTTCAACACCGGCGGCAACAGCGTGGTGCGCGGCATCGGCAACCTGCTGGACGACCTGTTGCACAACAACGGACTGCCCAGCCAGGTGACCAAGCACGCCTTCGAGATCGGCAAGAACCTGGCCGTGACCCCAGGCTCGGTGGTGTTTCGCAGCGAGCTGCTGGAACTGATCCAGTACAGCCCCATGAGCGAAAAACAGTACGCCAAGCCGTTGCTGATCGTGCCGCCGCAAATCAACAAGTACTACATCTTCGACCTCAGCCCGCACAACAGCTTCGTCCAGTACGCCCTGAAGAACGGCCTGCAGGTATTCATGATCAGCTGGCGCAACCCGGACGTGCGCCATCGCGAGTGGGGCCTGTCGAGCTACGTAGAGGCTACCGAAGAGGCACTGAATGTCGCCCGGGCCATCACCGGCAGTCGGGAAGTCAACCTGGTAGGTGCCTGCGCCGGCGGCCTGACCATCGCCGCCCTGCAAGGTCACCTCCAGGCCAAGCGCCAGCTGCGCCGGGTGGCCAGCGCCACTTACCTGGTGAGTCTGCTGGACAGCCAGCTGGACAGCCCGGCCACCTTGTTTGCCGATGAGAAAACCCTGGAAGCGGCCAAGCGTCGCTCCTACCAGCAAGGGGTGCTCGATGGCCGCGACATGGCCAAGGTGTTTGCCTGGATGCGGCCCAACGACCTGATCTGGAACTACTGGGTCAACAACTACCTGCTGGGCAAGGAGCCGCCGGTCTTCGACATTCTCTACTGGAACAACGACAGCACCCGCCTGCCCGCCGCCTTGCACGGCGACCTGCTGGACTTTTTCAAGCACAACCCGCTGAGCCACGAAGGCGGACTCGAAGTCTGCGGCACCCCGATCGATCTGCAGAAGGTCACGGTGGACAGCTTCAGCGTGGCCGGTATCAACGATCACATCACCCCCTGGGATGCGGTGTATCGCTCAACCCTGCTGCTGGGCGGAGAGCGGCGCTTCGTGCTGTCCAACAGCGGGCATGTGCAGAGCATTCTCAATCCGCCGAGCAACCCAAAGGCCAACTACGTGGAAAACCACAAGCTCAGCAGCGATCCGCGAGCCTGGTATTACGACGCCAAACATGTCGACGGCAGTTGGTGGGGCCAGTGGCTGAGCTGGGTCCAGGAGCGCTCAGGAGCGCAGCGGGAAACCCTGACCACCCTCGGCAATCAGAACTATCCACCCATGGAGGATGCTCCGGGCACCTACGTGCGCGTGCGCTGAAAACACTTTGCTCCACGACTCCACGCTGGAGTCGTGCCCGCCAATGGACCGACAAGAAGTCAGGATGAAGACCCGCGACCGGATACTCGAATGTGCCCTGCAACTGTTCAACCAGAAGGGCGAGCCCAATGTCTCCACCATGGAGGTGGCCAATGAGATGGGCATCAGCCCCGGCAACCTCTACTACCACTTCCATGGCAAGGAGCCCCTGGTGCTCGGCCTGTTCGAACGTTTCCAGAACGAGCTGACACCGCTGCTGGATCCACCGTCCGATGCCCGGCTGGCGCCGGAGGACTACTGGCTGTTCCTGCACCTGATTGTCGAACGCCTGGCCCACTACCGCTTCCTGTTCCAGGATCTGTCCAACCTGGCGGGACGCTTGCCGAAACTGGCCAAGGGCATTCGCAACCTGCTCAACGCCCTCAAGCGGACCCTGGCCTCGCTGCTGGCCCGACTCAAGACCCGTGGACAGCTGGTCAGCGGGACCCAGGCCTTGGGCCAACTGGTGGAGCAGATCACCCTGACCCTGCTGTTCTCCCTGGATTACCAGCGGATCCTTGATCGCGAGGGGGAAGTGCGCCTGGTGGTCTACCAGATCATGATGCTGGTGGCACCGCACCTGTTGCCGCCGGCGAAGCTGGCCACCGAGCAGATGGCGTTGCGCTACCTGGAAGAACAGGGATAGGCGGGTCTGGCGAGTACCGAACGCAGCCCAATAAAAAACGCCCGGCCTTTACAGACCGGGCGTTCTTTGAGCCCGATGCAATCAGGACTGGCTGCTTGGCGTCGCTGGAGCTGGCGCAGCCGTTGGCGCTACCGCCGGGCTGGGGGCTGCGGCGGAGTTTGCCGAACTGGCCGAAGCCGTCGGCGCTGGCGCTGCAGGCTTGGCCGCTACCGCGGGCTTGGCGGCAGGCTTCTTGGCGGCAGGTTTTTTCGCCACCGCCGGCTTGGCCGCGGGTTTGGCGGCGGCTTTCACCGCTGGCTTGGCGGCGGGCTTGGCCGCAGGTTTTGCTGCAACCGGCTTGGCAGCGGGTTTGGCAGCCGGCTTGGCGGCAGCGGTTTTCGCGGCAGGCTTGGCGGCGGGTTTAGCTGCAGCTTTGGCCGCCGGTTTGGCCAGAGGCTTGGCTGCAGGTTTAGCCGCAGGCTTGGCAGCGGCGGTTTTGGCCGCAACCGGCGCAACCTTGGCACCTGTGAGTTTTTCAATCTGCTTGGTCAGGGTATCGACCTTGTCATGCAGCGCTTTCACCTCATTGCGGCTCGGTACGCCCAGGCGCGAGATGGCACTGTTCAAACGCTTGTCGAAAGCGCCTTCCAGTTCGTCCCACTTGCCCAGGGCGCGGTCCTTGACGTCGCTGATGCGCGACTTGGCCGAACTGGCGGAGTCTTTGGCGGCATCAACTTTCTTGCCGACTACACTCTTGGTCAGTTTCTCGGCTTTCTCACCATCTTTGACCAATGTCTCGAAAAGCTTGCTGCCGTCAGAGTCGATTTTCGAGTACACGCCTAAACCAGCAAGCCAAATTTTACGGGAGTACTCTTCGACTTTCCCGATCCACGAGCTGCCTTCTTTTTCAGTATTCTTTTTACCAGCCATCCCGTTCTCCTTAATGTTTACGCGCGACACGTTCGAGCAACGCCGTCAGCTCATCGAGCTTAGCAGAGAGTGTCTCGACGTCATGTTTAGACGGAATGCCGATGCGATTCAAGGCACTGGCGACGCGCGTGTCAAAGGCCTTTTCGACCTTGTCCAGTTGCACTTCGACTTTGCCTTTAAGAGTACTGACATCCCCTTTAACGCTGTCTATCTGACTATTGGCCGCTTCAAGTTGTTCAGTGACAACTTTTTTGCCTTTCTTTTCAACGGATTGACCGGCCTTGATCAACTCCTGGAAGTATTCGCTGCCCTCGTGACCGACTTTGGCGTAGGCACCCAGGCCAGCCAGCCAGATCTTGCGGGCATAGGATTTGACTTCGCTCAGAGCAGTCGATTGAACATCAACTTTTTTCTTCAGAATCACTTTGGCCATGGTGCACCTCACGCGCGGAAGGTTTGAGGAACTGTCCTCGGAACGAGGACCTGAGGCACAACCTAGAGAGAAAAATTAGAATCGGCACCCTAACGAATGTCATCAATTGATGTAGGGGCCGACTCGCCGGCGAGGCTCTTGAGCGTGGCGCCGTTGCAGTGCCTGCGATTCGCCTGCAAGCCGGCGCCTGGGGATCGGGGCTCAGGCCAGGGCCTTGTCCAGGGCTTTTTCAATTTCGGACTTGATGGTGCCGCTCATGGCCGACATCAACAGACCCAGTTCCACATCGATCCGGATCGACGCCTCACCCACATGCACAGCGCCTTTGACCCCGGATCGCTTGAGGTTCAGCGTATCCCCCGCCCATTGCGGCTCCAGGCCATATTGATCGGCGAGTTTCTGCGCCAGTTTGTCGGCCTTTTCACGGGCTACCTGCTTACCCAGGCCATGGGCGCGTTCAACACTAATACGGGCCATCGAAGGACTCCTGCTGTTTGCGGACTTGCCTGAAGCATCTTGACCCTGTGTGCGTCAAAACGTCCCGGCGGTTCGCTATCTTACATTCAGCCTTGCCAAGACAAAGGCCGCCACCGGGATTAGAATGTCGCGCATTCTCTTTTGGTGACAGCGATATGACTGATCAGCGCAAAGGCAGCGATGCCGAACCCACCACGCACTTCGGCTTCAAGAACGTTCCTGAAAGCCAGAAAGCGGAAAAAGTCGCAGAGGTGTTCCACTCGGTAGCGGCCAAGTACGACCTGATGAACGACGTACTGTCGGGCGGCATGCACCGTTTGTGGAAACGCTTCACCATCGAGCTCTCCGGCGTGCGCGCCGGCAACCGCGTGCTGGATATCGCCGGTGGCACGGGCGATCTGACCAAGCGCTTTTCCCACCTGGTGGGGCCTACCGGCCAAGTGGTGCTGGCGGACATCAACGAATCCATGCTCAAGGTCGGCCGTGACCGCCTGCTGGACCTGGGTGTGGCTGGCAACGTCGAATTCGTCCAGGCCGATGCGGAAAAACTGCCCTTCCCGGACAACCATTTCGACTGCGTGACCATCGCCTTCGGCTTGCGCAACGTCACCCACAAAGAAGACGCCCTGCGCTCCATGCTGAGGGTGCTCAAGCCCGGTGGCCGCCTCTTGGTGCTGGAATTCTCCAAGCCGACCAACGCCCTGATGTCCAAGGTCTACGACGCCTATTCATTCGCCTTCATGCCCCTGGCCGGCAAGCTGATCACCAACGATTCGGAAAGCTACCGCTACCTGGCCGAGTCGATCCGCATGCACCCCAACCAAGAAACCCTGAAGTCGATGATGGTCGAGGCCGGTTTCGACCGCGTGACCTATCACAACATGACCGCAGGCATCGTCGCCCTGCACCGCGGCATCAAGCCCTGATGTTGCTCAGCGGCCTGCTCGCCAGCGTCGAGACCGGCATCAACCGGGTGCTGCGTCTGGACAGCACGGCCCTGCCGCGCCTGCAGCACCTCAATGGCAAGGTGATCGCCGTCGACTGCCGCAGCCCGGCATTGCAGCTGTTCATCCTGCCCAGCGATGAAGGCCTGATACTGGCCAGCCAGTGGGCCGCCGACCCTGACTGCATCCTCCGCGCGCCGGCATCGAGCCTGGTACGCCTGGCCCTGAGCAAGGACAAGACCGCTGTTCTGCACGCGCCGGACGTGGAGCTGGAAGGCGACAGCGGCGTGCTGCTGGACCTGGCAGCCATCCTCCAGGATCTGGAGCTGGACTGGGAATACGAACTGTCGCGCTGGCTGGGGCCGGTGGCCACCCAGCTGTTCAGTGGCCATGTGCGCAGCCGTGCACGCTGGTATCAACAAGGCTTTGCCAGCCTGAATCAGAACCTTGCCGAATTCCTTGCCGAAGAGTCGCGGGCCCTGGTGGGTCAGCGCGAAGCCGAAGCACGCTTTCGCGAGCTGGATCAGGCCAAACTCGACCTGGAACGTCTCGAGGCGCGCTTCGAGCGCCTTTCCCGCTCCCTTGACCCAAGCGATAACGCATGAAGCTGCTTGCCGTCCGCCGTCTGTTGCGCATCCAGCGCGTCGTGATCCGCTACCGCCTCGATGACCTGCTGTTCGCCCTGCCCCTGCCCTGGTTTCTCCTGGCCCTGCGCTTTGCCCTGCCCTGGCGCTGGTTCCCGCGCAAACCGCTGGACCTGAGCCGCGGAGCCCGCCTGCGCCTGGCGCTGCAGGACCTGGGCCCGATCTTCATCAAGTTCGGGCAGATCCTCTCCACCCGCCGCGACCTGCTGCCGGAAGACATCGCCGACGAGCTGATGCTGCTGCAGGACCGGGTGCCGCCCTTCGACTCACAAAAGTCCGTGGCCCTGATCGAGGAGCAACTGGGCAAGAAGATCAGCGACGTGTTCAGCCGCTTCGACATCGAACCCCTGGCCTCGGCCTCGGTGGCCCAGGTTCACGCCGCCAAGCTCAAGACCGGTGAAGAAGTGGTGGTCAAGGTGATCCGCCCCGGGCTCAAGCCGATCATCGCCCAGGACCTGGCATGGCTGTTCATCCTCGCCCGCGCCGCGGAAAAGCTCTCCGCCGACGCGCGCCTGCTGCATCCGGTGGACGTGGTCAGCGACTACGAGAAAACCATCTACGACGAGCTCGACCTGCTGCGCGAGGCGGCCAACGCCAGCCAGCTCAAGCGCAACTTCGAAGGCTCGCCGCTGCTGTATGTACCCCAGGTCTACTGGGACTGGTGCCGGCCGAAAGTGCTGGTGATGGAGCGCATCTACGGTATCCAGGTGACCGATCTGGCGACCCTGGCCGACCAGCGCACCGACATGAAGATGCTCGCCGAGCGCGGCGTGGAGATCTTCTTCACCCAGGTGTTCCGCGACAGTTTCTTCCACGCCGACATGCACCCGGGCAACATCTTCGTCAGTACCGTGCAGCCCTGGAGCCCGCAGTACATCGCCATCGACTGCGGCATCGTCGGCAGCCTGACCCCGGAAGACCAGGACTACCTGGCACGCAACCTGTTCGCCTTCTTCAAGCGCGACTACCGTCGCGTGGCCCAGTTGCACATCGACTCCGGCTGGGTCCCGGCAGAAACCAAGCTCAACGAATTCGAGGCGGCGATCCGCACCGTGTGCGAGCCGATCTTCGAAAAGCCGCTGAAGGATATTTCCTTCGGCCAGGTGCTGATGCGCCTGTTCCAGACCGCCCGGCGCTTCAACATGGAAGTGCAGCCACAACTGGTGCTCCTGCAGAAGACCCTGCTCAATATCGAAGGCCTGGGCCGCCAGCTGTACCCGGACCTGGACCTGTGGAACACCGCGCAACCCTTCCTCGAACGCTGGATGCGCGAGCGGGTCAGCCCCAAGGCCGTGCTCGGCAATATCCACAGCCAGATCGAGCAATTGCCGCACCTGGCCAACATGACCCGCGACCTGCTGGAACGCATGTCGCAGCCCCACGCCGCCGATCCGCCGGCCCCCTGGCACCGACGCAAGGACGACTGGTTCCTGCGCTTGCTGGGCACTGCCCATCTGGGCGGCGGCGCTGTTCTGGCCGCCGGCGGCCCACTGCAGGATCTGGGGCACTGGCCGGCCGGCGTGATGATCGCAGTGGGTCTGTATCTGATCGTGCGCCGATAGCCAGTGGCGCGACCTGCTGGCAAACTGTCGCAATCGCCGAGGCGCCACCAGCGGGTTGCGCCCGGTTGTCGGAGTCGAACATGAAAGATTGGCTGGACCAGATCAAATGGGACGCAGACGGCCTGGTGCCGGCCATCGCCCAGGACCACAAGACCGGGCGCGTGCTGATGATGGCCTGGATGAACCGCGAGGCCCTGAGCCTGACCGCCGCCGAGCACCGCGCCATCTATTGGTCACGTTCCCGTGGCAAGCTATGGCGCAAGGGCGAAGAGTCCGGGCACGTGCAGAAACTGCATGAAATGCGCCTGGACTGCGACGCCGACGTGATCATCCTGATGGTCGAGCAGATCGGCGACATCGCCTGTCACACCGGCCGCCACAGCTGTTTCTACCGCGTCTACGAAGACGGCGAGTGGAAAACCGTCGAACCGGTCCTCAAGGACCCGCACGCGATTTATTCTGCAGGACACTGACATGAGCGATACCCTCACCCGTCTGGCCCAGGTGCTGGAAGAGCGCAAAGACGCCGCAGCCGACAGCTCCTACGTCGCCAGCCTGTATCACAAGGGCCTGAACAAGATCCTGGAAAAGGTCGGCGAAGAGTCGGTGGAAACCATCATCGCCGCCAAGGACGCCGCCATCAGCGGCGACTGCAGCGACCTGATCTACGAAACCGCGGACCTGTGGTTCCACACCATGGTCATGCTGGCGCAGCTGGGGCAGCATCCCCAGGCCGTGCTCGATGAGCTGGACCGCCGCTTCGGTCTGTCCGGACACGCCGAGAAAGCCTCGCGCCCGTCCGCCTGAACAACTTTCTAAGAGGAAACGCAGCATGGGCATTTTTGACTGGAAACACTGGATCGTCATCCTGGTGGTCGTGGTACTGGTATTCGGCACCAAGAAACTCAAGAACCTGGGCACTGACGTCGGCGAGTCGATCAAGGGCTTCCGCAAGGCCATGAACGACGACGAAAAACCGGCCGAGCCAGTGGTTCCTCCAGCGGCCCAACCGGTGCCACCGGTTCAGCCCCAGCAAAGCGCACCGCTGAACCAGCCGCACACCATCGACGTGCAGGCCCAGAAAGTCGAAGAGCCGACCCGCAAAGACTCGTGAGCACTGACTAATGTTTGGTATCAGCTTCTCTGAACTGCTGCTGGTGGGCCTCGTGGCCCTGCTGGTGCTCGGCCCCGAGCGCCTGCCCGGCGCTGCGCGCACCGCCGGCCTGTGGGTCGGGCGCCTCAAGCGCAGCTTCAACGCGATAAAACAGGAAGTTGAACGTGAAATCGGGGCCGATGAAATTCGTCGGCAACTGCACAACGAGCACATTCTGTCCCTGGAACAGGAGGCGCGGAAGATCCTCGCCCCGACCCAGCAGCAACCGACTCCGGTGGAGCCTGTGGCCGAGCAGACGATCCACGCGCCAGGCACCGCGCCGCTGGCCGAAGCCTCGCCAGCCAGCGAGGTGCCCGCCCCCGCGACACCGACATCGGCACCGACCGCAGAGCCAGCGGCCCCGGTGGCAACACCCGCCACCACGGCCACCCACGACTCCACCTTGCCGCCGCGAGCACCATGAGCGATATCCCAGAGAACGACCAACACATGCCGCTGGTGTCGCACCTCACCGAGCTGCGTACCCGCCTGCTGCGCTGCGTAGCGGCGATCTTCATCATCTTCGCCGGGTTGTTCGCCTTCACCCAGCAGATCTACACCATCGTCTCCACGCCACTGCGCCAGTACCTGCCGGTCGGCGCGACGATGATCGCCACCGACGTCGCCTCGCCGTTCCTGACGCCGCTGAAGCTGACCATGATGGTCTCGCTGTTCCTGGCCATTCCGGTGATCCTGCACCAGATCTGGGGCTTTATCGCACCCGGTCTGTACAAGCACGAGAAACGCATTGCCGTGCCCTTGCTGGTGTCGAGCATCCTGCTGTTCTACGTCGGCATGGCCTTCGCCTACTTCCTGGTGTTCCCGCTGATCTTCAAGTTCTTCGCTGCCGCCACCCCAGCCGGCGTGGAAATGATGACCGACATCACCAGCTACCTCGACTTCGTCATGACCCTGTTCTTCGCCTTCGGCGTGGCCTTCGAGATCCCGGTGGCCGTGGTCCTGCTGGTGTGGATCGGCGTGGTCAACGTGGCCTACCTGAAGAAGATCCGGCCTTACGTGATCATCGGCTGCTTCGTGGTGGGCATGATCCTCACGCCGCCGGACATCTTCTCCCAGACCCTGCTGGCCGTGCCCATGTGGCTGCTGTTCGAGATCGGCGTGCTGTTCGGCGGGCTGATCAGCAAGCGCGGCGAGCATCCGGACGACGCCCCGGCCGACGATCACAACGACCAGCCGCCAGCGACCCAAGCGTGAACCTGCTGCTTCTGGAGGAGGCCGACTTCATCGCGGCCGACCGCGTGGTGCTGCGCGATCGACGCCTGACCCACATGCAGGAAGTGCATCGGGTAGCCGTGGGCGACAGCCTGCGCGTGGGGCGCATCGGCGGCTTGATGGGCAGCGCCCGGGTCTTGCGCCTGGAAACAGCCGAAGCCGAACTGCAAATCAGCCTGGAGCAAGCGCCACCGGCCAAGCTGCCACTGACCCTGGTGCTGGCCCTGCCGCGGCCGAAAATGCTGCGCCGGGTGTTTCAGACCGTCGCCACCATGGGTGTGCCGCGGCTGGTGCTGGTCAATAGCTACCGGGTCGAGAAGAGCTTCTGGCAGACCCCGTTCCTTGAACCCGAAGCCATTCGCGAACAACTGATCCTTGGCCTGGAGCAGGCACGCGACAGTGTGCTGCCCGAAGTGCTGATCGAGAAACGCTTCAAGCCCTTCGTCGAGGACCGCTTGCCGGCCCTCTGCGCCGGAACCCTGGGACTGGTGGGTCACCCGGGCCAGTACCCGCCCTGCCCACGCGACGTGGATCGACCGGTGACACTGGCCATCGGCCCGGAAGGCGGCTGGATTCCCTACGAGATCGACCTGCTGGGCAAGGCCGGATTGCAACCGGTGCAACTGGGCGAACGCATCCTGCGGGTGGAAACCGCCGTCACCGCCCTTCTCGCCCGCCTGTTCTGAGGATGGACCCGGCCACAGCCGGGTCTGTCGCGAGCAATATCAAACCGCCATTACCGCTACAGAATCCAGGGTTCCCGCCGATAGCCTATGGTTAAGCCATATTGCTAATAGGGAGTTCGCAGCATGTACGGTTGGCTAGCCAAAAACCTGGGAAACCTGAGCGTCAGCCTCAAGCTCGGCATCGGCTTCGGCCTGGTACTGCTGCTGACCCTGTTGATCACCGCCACCGGCTGGACGGGCTTGGCGGGGGTCATCGATCGTGGCGATAAGCTGGGTAACATCTCCACCCTCTACGCCATGACCAAGGACCTGCGCATCGCTCGCCTCAACTACGAGATGCTCCATGGCGAACAAGGTCCCGATGCCGTCAACGGCATACTCCAGCAGCTCGACGAAGGCCTGCAGGCTGCCCGTCAACAGTTGCAGCAACCCGAAAGCATCGCGATGCTCGAGCAGCAACTGGAAGCCGTTGCCGAGTATCACCGGGCCTTCAACGACATGACCCGCGCCACCGCCGCCCGCGAAGCCGCCCGCTCCCAGCTCGGCGCCAGCGCGGACAACGCCGCGGCCCGGGTAGCCGAAGTCGAGAAATCGCTGCTGCAAGGCGACAGCGTGGCCCAGTTCAACAACGTCATCGAACTTTCCAGGCTGATCCAGCAGGCACGCTTCCAGGTTCGCGGCTACACCTACAGCGCCAAGCCCGAGGCCAAGCAGCCGGCCCTGGACGCCATCGACAACGCCCTGAACAACCTCACCGGCCTGCCCTCGCGCCTGCCGGAACAGCACATCGCCAACCTGCAACAGGCCAGCGACTCGCTCAAGACCTACCGCGCCGCGGTCAGTGCCTTCAGCGACTCCGAGGAAGCCAGCGCCGCCGCCCTCAAGCGCATGGCCACCCAGGGCGACCACCTGATGACCCTGAGCAAGCAACTGACCACCGCTCAGACCGCCAAGCGTGACAGCGAGGCCGGCCAGGCCAAGAGCACCCTGCTGATCGCCACGCTACTGGCGCTGGTATTCGGCATGGTCGCTGCCTGGGCCATCACCCGGCAGATCATCCAGCCCTTGCAACAGACCCTCAAGGCCGCCGAGCGCGTGGCTTCCGGCGACCTCAGCCAGGACCTGACAGTCGATCGCCGCGACGAACTGGGCCAGCTGCAACGCGCCATGCAGCGCATGACCCTGGGCCTGCGGGAGCTGATCGGCGGTATCAGCGACGGCGTGACCCAGATCGCCAGCGCCGCCGAACAGCTGTCCGCCGTCACCGAACAGACCAGCGCCGGGGTCAACAGCCAGAAAGTCGAGACCGACCAAGTGGCCACCGCCATGAATGAAATGGCCGCCACGGTGCAGGAAGTGGCGCGCAACGCCGAAGAGGCGTCGGAGGCCGCAGTAGCCGCCGACCAGCAGGCACGCGAAGGTGATCGGGTGGTCAACGAAGCCATCGCCCAGATCGAGCGCCTGGCCAGCGAGGTGGGCAACTCCACCGAAGCCATGGGCCACCTCAAGCAGGAAAGCGACAAGATCGGCAGCGTGCTGGACGTGATCAAATCCGTGGCCCAGCAGACCAACCTGCTGGCCCTCAACGCCGCCATCGAAGCCGCCCGCGCGGGCGAGGCCGGACGTGGTTTCGCCGTGGTTGCGGACGAGGTGCGCAGCCTGGCCCAACGCACCCAGCAATCCACCGAAGAAATCGCCGAGCTGATCGTCGGCCTGCAAAGCGGCACCCAGCAAGTGGCCAGCACCCTGGACACCAGCCGCAGCCTGAGCGACAGCAGCGTCGAGCTGACCCGCCGAGCCGGCGGTTCCCTGGAGAACATCACCCGTACCGTGTCGGCGATCCAGGCGATGAACCAGCAGATCGCCGCCGCCGCCGAGCAGCAGAGTGCCGTCGCCGAAGAGATCAATCGCAGTGTGTTGAATGTGCGGGATGTGTCCGAACAGACATCATCGGCCAGCGAGGAAACCGCGGCCTCCAGCGCCGAGCTGGCGCGGTTGGGGATTCACTTGCAGAGCCTGGTGGGGCGCTTCCGGGTCTGAGCCGCTTCGCCGGCAAGCCGGCTCCTACAGGGAAATGCAGGAGCCGGCCTGTCGGCACAGGCCTTACAGCACCTGACGCAGGAAAGCCTGGGCCCGCGGGTCTTTCGGCGCCTCGAAGAAAACATCCGGCGCCGCATCTTCCAGCAGCTTGCCGTGATCGAAGAACAGCACCCGATCCGCCACTTCCCGGGCGAAACCCATTTCGTGGGTGACGCAAACCATGGTCATGCCCTCCAGAGCCAGGGTCTTCATCACGTCCAGCACCTCGCCGACCATTTCCGGGTCCAGGGCCGAGGTCGGCTCATCGAACAGCATCACCTTGGGCTCCATCGCCAGGGCCCGGGCAATCGCCACCCGCTGCTGCTGACCGCCGGAAAGCCGTGAAGGAAACTCATGGGCCTTCTGCGCGATACCGACCTTCTCCAGCAGCGCCAGGGCCTTGGCCTCGCGCTCCTGCTTGCCCCGCTTGCGCACCACCTTCTGCGCCAGGCAGAGGTTTTCCAGCACGGTCATGTGGGGAAACAGGTTGAAATGCTGAAACACCATGCCGACTTCACGGCGATAGGCGTTCACGTCGGTCTTGGGATCGGCCAGTTGCAGGCCGTCGATGCTCACCGAGCCCGAGTCGAACTCTTCCAGGCCGTTGAGGCAGCGCAGGAAGGTCGACTTGCCGGAACCGGAAGGACCGATCACCACCAGCACCTCGCCCTTGGCCACTCGGGTGGTGACGTTATCCACCGCGCGCACCACCTGGCCGCGGGTGTCGAAGACTTTTACCAGATCGCGGACTTCAATCACTTTGCGCGAGCCTCCGCTCAAGCCGGCTGGCCATCTTCGACAGCGGCAGGTTGATCAACAAATACAGGCCCGCCACACAGAACAGGATCTCGAACGGCGAGAACGAGGTGGTGATGACTTCCCGACCGCTCTTGAGCAGCTCGGTGATGGCGATCACCGACACCAGCGAGGTGTCCTTGACCAGACTGATGAACTGCCCGGCCAGGGGCGGCAGCACCCGCTTGAAGGCCTGGGGCAGCACCACATGGCGCATCGACTGGCCGGCGCTGAGCCCCAGGGAGCGGGCGGCTTCGTTCTGCCCGCGGGCGATGGACTGCACCCCGGCACGGACGATCTCCGCCACATAGGCCCCGGTGAACAGCGACAGTGCGGCGATCCCGGCGAACTCCCGGGACAGGTTGAGCACCGTGCCGATGAAGAAATAGAAGATGAAGATCTGCACCAGCAGCGGCGTGCCGCGCACCAGTTCGACATAGATCGTCGACAGATCGCGCAGGGTCGGGTTGTTCGACAGGCGGCACAGGCCGGTGCCCAGGCCGATGATCAACCCCAGCACCCCGGACACCACCGACAGCCACAGGGTGGTCCACAGGCCCCACAACAGCGGCCCCGCGGCCCAGTGCCGGGTTACGCCGATCACGTCGCCCTCACCCACGTCATCGCCGTTGGCCACTTGCAGGCTGCTTTCATCGACGCTCAGATGCTGCTCGGCACCCGAATCACCGCGCAGGGTGACTTGAGCCTTGCCGCCCTGGCGCACAACCTCGGCGACGGTGGAGATCTCCGCCGCCCGCTGGGACTCTTCAGCCTGATAGGCGAAGTACTGGGGGACACGGTTCCAGCGCCACTCGTAGGACATCAACGAGGTGGCGTAGTACAGCGCGCCGGCCAGACCGATCAGCACCAGCACGGTCAGCACGTGCCAGGGCCATTGGGCTTTTTTCTGTTTGTTCACTTTGCAGGTTCCAGCGGGTTGCAGCGGGGAGGTTCGGCAGAGCCTGGGTGGGCATCATCGCGAGCAAGCTCGCTCCTACAAAAACGCTGTACGCCCTGTAGGAACGAGCTTGCTCGCGATCAACCGCAAATCAGTTGCCTGACGCCTATTCCATGTCCTTGAGCCACTCGGTGCTCTTGAACCACTTGTCATGGATGCGATCGTAGGTGCCGTCTTCGTGGATCTGGTGCAGGAAGTTGTTGATGAAGTTGATGCTGTCGTAGTCGCCCTTCTTCAGGCCGAAGGCCAGCGGCTCGTAGGTGAACGGCTTGTCGAGGAACACCAGCTTGCCATTGCCCACTTTGTTGACGGCCACCACGTTGTACGGGGCGTCATAGATGAAGGCGTCGGCCTTGCCGTTGACCACGTCCAGCACCGCTTCCTGCTCGTTGTCGTAGCCGTGGTACTTGGCCTTGGCGATCAGCTTCTTGGCAACCATTTCACCGGTGGTGCCCAGCTTGGAGGTGATGCGGTAATCGGCGCTGTTCAGGTCCTTGTAGGACTTGATGGTGCCTTCCAGCTCCTTGCGGATCAGCAGGGTCTGGCCGACCACGATGAAGGGTTCGCTGAAGTTCAGGCGCAGGTTGCGTTCCTGGGTCAGGGTCATGCCGCTGCCGATCATGTCGAACTTGTCGGTCAGCAGGGCCGGGATGATGCCGTCATAGCCGGTGGAAACCATCTCCAGCTTGACCCCCATGGACTTGGCCATGGCCTTGAGCAGATCGACTTCGAAGCCGATGATTTCGCCACGCTTGTTGGTCATTTCGAACGGCATGTAGGTCGGGTCCATGCCGACTTTCAGCGTGCCGCGCTTGACCGCATCATCGATGGCGCCGGCCTGGGCGGTATTGACCGCCAGCAGGGCGGCAGCGCCTGCCAGCAGCAGCGAAAGATACTTCTTCATCTCAAGTCCCCTGAAGCCATTTTATTGTGGTGTCTGCACGCGGCGGGCCCGGAAAGGAAAGTCTTCGACGATCAAGGCGTTATCGATCACGCACAGAAATTTGCGGGTGCGATGCTAACGCACTCGGCCATTTGCACAAGGATTTTTGTTGCTTGCCCAGGGGATGGAGACTATTGGCCGCATACAGCAAAACGCCCTTGAGCAGGAGCTCAAGGGCGTTGGCTTCAGGCGGGTTGCGGCGCCGCGTTCAGCGGCTGCAACGGCAGCAGGGGAGCATGGGGATCGGTATCCACCGACTGGCGCCAGGCGCTCAGCCATTCGCTGTGCCCCTCGCTCCAGACCTGCTCGTGCAGGCGTCCCAGGGCCACCGGATCGCTCAACAGCGCCAGGCGCTCGCTGTTGTTCAAGGCCGCCGGACCGGCTTTCAGGGCATGGCGGACCCGCTCCTGACGCAGCCATTCGATCGGCTCGGCCTGGGTGTGACGGGACGTCGCCAGGGCACAGGCCAGGGCGTTCTGCTGCGGATCGACCACGGCCCGGATAAAGCCGTCGTTGAGCGCGTGCCAGCGGTTCTCGTGGGTGTACTGGTCGGTGGCCAGCAGCGCCTGGGGCGGAGCGTATTCCTCGGGGATCAGGAACAGGCTCTCGTCACGGGACTTCAGGCCCAGGCCGACCCGGCTGGAGATCACCGACACCGGGATCGACAGCATCAGCGAACCGACGATCGGCACCAGCCACCAGAGGAAGCTCGGGTTCAGCCAGATCACCAGCAGTGCCCAGCAGAAGCCCAGCAGGGTCTGCGGACCATGGCGGCGCACCGCTTCGCTCCATGGCGTGGAGTCGTCGTCACGCTGCGGCGAGTTCCAGGTCGCGGCCCAGCCAAGGAACGCGGCCAGAACGAAACGGGTGTGGAAAATCATCCGCACCGGCGCCAGCAGCATGGAGAACAGCATCTCCAGGAGCATCGACAGGGTCACCTTGAACTTGCCGCCGAACTCTTTCGCGCCCTTGGCCCAGATCAGGATGATGCTCAGGAGCTTCGGCAGGAACAGCAGCACGATGGTGGTGGAGAACAGCGCGATGGCCTTGTCCGGGTGCCACTGCGGCCACAGCGGATACAGCTGCCGTGGTTCGAGGAAGTACTGCGGCTCCATCAGGGTGTTGACCGCCAGCAGGGCCGTGGACAGCACCAGGAAGAAGAACCACAGCGGCGCCGACAGGTAGGACATCACCCCGGTGAGGAACACCGCGCGGTGCACCGGGTGCATGCCCTTGACCAGGAACAGGCGGAAGTTCATCAGGTTGCCGTGGCACCAGCGACGGTCACGCTTGAGCTCGTCCAGCAGGTTCGGCGGCAGCTCTTCGTAGCTGCCCGGCAGGTCGTAGGCAATCCACACGCCCCAACCGGCACGACGCATCAGCGCGGCTTCGACGAAGTCGTGGGACAGGATCGCACCGGCGAAGGCGCCTTTGCCGGGCAACGGCGCCAGGGCGCAGTGCTCGATGAACGGCTGCATGCGGATGATCGCGTTATGGCCCCAGTAGTGGGATTCACCCAACTGCCAGAAGTGCAGGCCGGCGGTGAACAGCGGGCCGTAGACCCGGGTGGCGAACTGCTGCATGCGCGCATACAGCGTGTCCATGCCCGAGGCCCGTGGCGCGGTCTGGATGATCCCCGCGTCCGGCGTGGCTTCCATCAGGCGTACCAGGCTGGTCAGGCATTCGCCGCTCATCACGCTGTCGGCGTCGAGCACCACCATGTATTTGTAGTCGCCGCCCCAGCGACGGCAGAAGTCGTCGAGGTTGCCGCTCTTGCGTTTCACCCGGCGCCGGCGCCGGCGATAGAAGATCTTGCCGAAGCCCTTGGCTTCCCGGCAGACATCCAGCCAGGCCTGCTGCTCGGCGACGCAGATATCGCTGTCGTTACTGTCGCTCAAGACGAAGAAGTCGAAGCGGTCCAGGTCGCCGGTGGCTGCCACCGACTCGAAGGTCGCCCGCAGGCCGGCAAACACCCGCGGCACGTCTTCGTTGCAGATCGGCATGACCAGGGCGGTGCGCGCATCCTTGGGGATCGGCTCGTTGCCGGCGCTGGCCCCGGAAATGCGGTACTTGTCGTGACCGGTCAAGAGTTCCAGGAAGCCCATCAGGGCGGTCCAGAAACCGGCCGACACCCAGCAGAAGAGAATCCCGAACAGAATCAGGATGCTGGTCTGCAAGGCATAGGGCAGCACTTGCTGGGCGGTCTGCATCAGCGGCTGATGCATGACCTCTTCCAGGTCGACGAACGACCAGCCCTGGTACGGCATGATGCCTTTCATGTACCAGCCGGCGACGATGGTCTGGCCAAGCATCAACAGCAGCAGGATGTAGCGACGGATCGAACCCACGGTGCGCCAGCGGGCAGCCGGCAGCACGCGCTCGTCCTTCTTCGGCGCTGGCGGGTTGCTGCGCCCGGTCAGGCGCCGCCAGCCACGCACCAGGATATTGGTGCGCCACGGCTCCGGTACCACCTTGGTACGGCGGATGGGCGGCGTGGCCTTGAGGCAGACCCGGCCTTCGGCGTCGACACCGAGCATTTCCGCTTCTTCAAGTTCGGCGGCGGTGCTCATGTTCAGGCGCTGGCCCACCGAGGCCTGGGCGGCATCGGTGGGGGCGTCGAAGGTGCTGGACGACAGGCGTTGGTGCAATTCGCTGAAGGACTGGCAGCCCGCGAGTTCCGCGCGCTGCTGGTCCGACATCGGCAGGTGCGCCAGGTACTCGGCAAGAGACTCTGGCTGTAGTTGAGAGTTACTCATCGGCAGGCAACTGATAGCTCCAGGTCTCGGTCAGGACTTGTTCAGTTTTAACCGGTTCCGGTGTGGCAGGGGCCGCTTCGGCAGCAGCAGGCTGCTTGGCGTCTTTGTGGTCCTTGTCCTTGGTGCTCTTGGCATCCTTGACCGGCTTGGCTTCAGCCTGCTTGGCGGCCGCTGCGGCGGCTTCCTTGTCCTTCTTCTCCTGCTGCTTGGCGGCGAGCTTGTCGGCCTTGGCCACAGAAGAGTTGGAGTTCGGCATCGACGCCTTGGCCGGCTCGGGCTGCGCAATGTCACGGACCAGGGCGGCGCGCATCTCGGTGGACTTGCTCGCGTCCTTGATCTTCATCCGCAGGGTCAGGCGCCAGCCCTTGGTTTCCGGGTTGTAGCGCACGCTGTTTTCCACCAGTTCGGCGTTGTCACCGACACTGACCTGGCTGCGAACTTCGGCGTTCTCCGGCAATGCCGCCAGGGACGGGCCCTGGAAGTCCACCAGATAAGCCACGCTGCCATCGGGTTGACGGATCAGGTTGGACTGCTTGACGTCACCGGTGGAACGCAGGGTCTGTTGCACCCAGGCGCTGTCCGGGGAATGCAGGGCAGCTTCGTCGATGGTCCAGTGCAGGCGGTAGGCGTAGTCCAGCGGCTGGCCTGGCTCCGGCTGTTTTTCCGGGTTCCAGAAGGCCACGATGTTGTCGTTGGTTTCGTCCGCGGTCGGGATCTCTACCAGGTCGACGGTGCCCTTGCCCCAGTCGCCCTTCGGCTCGATCCAGGCGCTCGGACGCTTGTCGTAGCGGTCGTCGAGGTCTTCATAGTGGCTGAAGTCGCGGCCACGCTGCAGCAGGCCGAAACCACGCGGGTTTTCCACCGAGAAGTTGCTCACGGCCAGGTGTTTCGGGTTGTTCAGCGGACGCCAGATCCACTCGCCATTGCCGGCATGGATCGACAGGCCGCTGGAGTCATGCAGCTCGCGACGGTAGTTGAGGACTTTCGACGGCTGGTTGGCGCCGAACAGGTACATGCTGGTCAGCGGGGCCAGGCCCAGCTTGCCGACCTTGTCCCGCAGGAATACCCGGGCCTTGACGTCGACGATGGTGTCGGCGCCCGGACGCAGGGTCAGGCGATAGGCACCGGTGGCCCGTGGCGAGTCGAGCAGGGCGTAGATCACCAGGTGCTTGTCGGTCGGCTTGGGCTGCTGGATCCAGAACTCGCTGAAACGCGGGAACTCTTCGCCGGACGGCAAGGCGGTGTCGATTGCCAGGCCCCGGGCGGACAGGCCATAGGTGTGGCCCTTGCCAACGACGCGGAAGTAGCTGGCGCCGAGCATGGTCATGATTTCGTCTTGCTTGTCAGCCTTGTTGATCGGGTACAGCACGCGGAAACCGGCATAGCCCAGCTTCTCGGTGGCCTTGGGATCGAACTTCACGTCGCCGAAATCGAAACGGTTCGGGTCGTACTTGATCTCGGATACGGTGTTGGCGCTGATCTCGTTGATCTTCACCGGCGTGTCGAAGTGCATGCCCTGGTGATAGAACGACAGCTTGAACGGGGTCTTCTGATCGGCCCATTCGGCTTTTTCGCTGAGGAAGCGGATTTTCTGGTAGTCCGCGAACTTCATCTCACGGAACTCGTTCGGCAGGTTACTGCGCGGGGCCTCGTACTTCTGCCCGGCCAGGTCCTTGGCCTTGGCCGATACATCATCCAGATTGAATGCCATGAGTTGACCGGCACCGAACAGGCAGACCAGCGCAGAGCCCGTCACCAGTGCGTTTCGTAACCGTTTGGCAAACAAGTTTGGTGCATTACAGGGACTAACAATCACGAGCAACCCTCGCCGAAAACAGATCAAAAAACCAACGGCCAGCTATCTATATGCCAGGTTGGCGAGCATTGTTCCGACTCCGATGGGGCTAAATGATTCCCCAAGCGGCCGTGGACAAGTCTCTACTTAAGTCAAAATGGACCAACGAACGCTGATCCCCGTAGCGCGCGATTATCTAGTAGCCCGCGTTACAACGCATCAGGGGTAACAAAGTATTTATCGCGAAAAACAGCTGTTTGCGCCGCAATTCGGTGGAAAAAGCTGTTTCAGGCGTTTTCAGGTCTGTAACAGGAAGGTTACCGGGCCGTCATTGACCAGATGCACCTGCATGTCCGCGCCGAAACGCCCTGATGCCACTTTGCCATGCAACTGTTGCGCCTTCACTACCAGATAGTCAAAAAGCGCCTCGCCAAGGGCCGGCGGCGCAGCCGTGGAGAAGCTCGGGCGCAACCCGCTCTTGGTGTCCGCTGCCAGGGTGAACTGCGACACCAGCAGCAAGCCGCCCTGCACATCGCTCAGGGACAGGTTCATCTTGCCTTCAGCATCGCTGAACACCCGATAGTTAAGCAGCTTATGCAGAAGTTTGTCGGCGCTGGCCCGAGTGTCCTCGGGCTCCACCGCCACCAGCACCAGCAACCCCTGGTCCACCGCACCGACGATTTCTCCGGCCACCTCGACCCGCGCGCCGGTTACGCGTTGCAACAGCCCCTTCATGCTTCTTCGGGCGGCAGATCGAGGAGGCGACGTGCCATCTGATCAGTGGCACGCACCAGAGCATCGGTGATGCCCGGTTCGGAAGCGGCGTGACCGGCGTCGCGAATTACCTGCAACTCGCTGTTGGGCCAGGCCTGATGCAGCTCCCAGGCATTGTCCAGCGGGCAGATCACGTCGTAGCGACCATGGACGATGACCCCGGGCAGATGGGCGATCTTGCCCATGTCGCGGATCAGTTGGTCAGGTTCGAGGAACGCATTGTTGATGAAGTAATGGCATTCGATCCGGGCGATCGACAGCGCTCGCTGCGGCTCGGAGAAACGGTCCACCACCAACGGATTGGGACGCAGGGTCGCGGTGCGCCCTTCCCAGCCCGACCAGGCCTTGGCCGCATGCATCTGGGCGATCTGGTCGGTGCCGGTCAGGCGTTTGTGGAAGGCGCTGACCAGATCGTGACGCTCCTCCAGGGGAATCGGCGCCACATAGTCCTGCCAGTAGTCGGGGAACAGGCGGCTGGCGCCACACTGGTAGTACCACTGGATTTCCTGGGGACGGGCCAGGAAGATCCCGCGCACGATCAGCCCCAGCACCCGATCGGGATGGGTTTGCGCGTAGGCCAGGGCCAGGGTCGAACCCCAGGAGCCGCCAAACAGCACCCATTTGTCGATGCCCAGGTGCTGGCGAATCCGCTCAAGGTCGGCCACCAGGTCCCAGGTGGTGTTGTTTTCCAGGCTGGCGTGAGGGGTGGAGCGCCCGCAACCGCGCTGGTCGAAGGTGACGATACGGTACAGGTTCGGATCGAAGTAGCAGCGGCTGGACGCATCGCAGCCGGCCCCCGGCCCGCCATGAATGAACACCACCGGCAACCCTTCCGGTGAACCGCTTTCGTCGACATACAGCACATGGCGCTCGTCGACGGCCAGATCGTGCCGGGCATAGGGTTTGATCTGCGGGTACAAAGTCTGCATTACGCGCTCCGTGGAGGTCGGGTTCATCCCTGGTGGGACTTCATTTATTCTGCCGTTCGGCATCATAAACCCGAATCACGCAATCAGCATGTCCTTGAAGAAAACAGGGTTGTTCAGGGGATAGCGACGCGTAGCGCAGAGCGTTTCGCCAGCAAGCGCGCTCCGGCAGGAAGGCGGCATCGGCGCCAGGAGCGCGCTTGCTGGCGACAGCCCTGTCAGCGGTAACGCTCCTGGCCCCAGGTCAGCAGCCCCTGCAGCAATGCCTTGAGTACCACCTGGGTCGGCGCCGCCAGATCCTCGCGATAGCGGAACGGCTCGAACTCCTCCATGTAGGCACTCTGCGCCAGCTCCAGTTGCACTGCATGAATATGCGCGGCCGGGTTGCCGTAATGCCGGGTGATGTGCCCGCCCTTGAAGCGGCCGTTGAGCACGTGGGTGTAATCGCCGTGGGCCGCGCAAATGCTCTCCAGACGACCGGCCAGTTGCGGATCGCAGCTGGCGCCATTGAAGGTGCCGAGATTGAAGTCCGACAGCTTGCCCTCGAACAGGTGCGGAATCAGCGAGCGGATGGAATGGGCATCGAACAGCAAGGCGTAGCCGAACTCGGCCTTGAGCCGCGCCAGCTCCTCCTGCAGGGTGCGGTGATAGGGCACCCAGACCTGCTGCAGGTACTGCTGCCGTTCCTCACTGGACGGCGCCTGCCCCTCGACGCACAACGGCTGGCCATCGAACAGCGTCGCCGGATACAGCCCGGTGGTAGCGCCCGCGTACAGCGGCTTGTCATCGGAGGGCCGGTTCAAGTCGATGACGAAACGCGAGTACTCGGCGGCCAGGGTGCTGGCCCCCATCTCCTCGGCAAATTCATACAGCCGCGGGATGTGCCAGTCGGTATCCGGCAGGCTCTGCGCCTGGGGCACCAACCCGGCCGCCACTTCCGGGGTCAGGCGCGTACCGGCGTGGGGCATGCTGATCAGCAGCGGCACCCGGCCTTGTTTGAAAGTCAGAACCTTATCCACAAGCCTTCTCCTAGACAGTCACTTCAATGCCGTGTCGCACGACACGTTTTTCCAGGTCGCCGCCCAGCCAGTAGGCCAGGTCGGCGGGACGCTCGATCTGCCAGGCGACGAAGTCCGCCACCTTGCCCGCTTCCAGCGAGCCATGGGTCGTGTCCATGCCCAGGGCCTGGGCCGCGTGCAAGGTCACCCCGGCCAGCGCCTCCTCGGGGGTCATGCGCAAGCAGGTGCAGGCCATGTTCAGCATCAAGCGCAGCGACAGCGCCGGCGAGGTGCCGGGATTGAGGTCGCTGGCCACGGCGATCTTCACCCCATGCTTGCGCAGGGCGGCCAACGGTGGCAGTTGGGTTTCCCGGAGGAAATAGAACGCCCCCGGCAACAGCACCGCGACGGTTCCCGAGGCCGCCATGGCAATGGCATCGTCCTCGGTCATGAACTCCAGGTGATCGGCGGACAGCGCCCGGTAGCGCGCCGCCAGGCTCGATCCGTGCAGGGACGACAGCTGCTCGGCATGCAACTTGACCGGCAGTCCGAGCTTCTGCGCAGCGATGAATACCCGCTCCACCTGCTCAGGGGAGAACGCCAGGTATTCACAGAAGGCATCCACCGCATCCACCAGCCCTTCAGCCGCCAGGGCCGGGAGCATTTCCGTGCAGATGTGCTCGATGTAGTCGTCGCTGCGCTCGGCGTATTCCGGCGGCAGGGCATGGGCCGCCAGGCAGGTGCTGCGCACACTGACCGGCAACTCCTCGCCAAGACGGCGGATCACCCGCAGCATCTTGCGCTCGCTGGCCAGGTCCAGGCCGTAGCCGGACTTGATCTCGACGCTGGTGACGCCATCGCGCAGCAGGCTCAGCAGACGCTTGCGGGCGCTGCTGAACAACGCCTCTTCGGTGGCCTCGCGGGTCGCCCGCACGGTGCTGGCAATACCGCCACCGGCGGCGGCGATCTCCGCGTAGCTCACGCCCTGCAGGCGCTGTTCGAACTCGCCGCTGCGGTTGCCGCCAAACACGATGTGGGTGTGGCAATCGATCAGCCCCGGGGTGACCCAGGCGCCGCCCAGGTCCTGGACCTGGTAGTCATCGGCGACCGGCGCCTGCTGGCGCCGGCCGATCCACTCGATGTGCGCCCCTGACGTCACGATGGCCGCGTCCTCGATGATCGAGTAAGTGCCCTGGGCCATGCTGGCGACGTTGCAGTGTTGCCAAAGAGTTCTCATCCAAGGCCTCCGTTAATGATCAGTAGGTAAAGAAGAATCGACGCGAATCTGCTGAGCCTGCCCCGCCGCCGGCTTGACCCACAACAGATAGGCCACCACCAGCAGAACGATCCACACCACGCCCACCATCAGCGCCGCTTGGGTTTTCGGGAAATAGCCCAGCACGCCAAAGATGAACAGCATGAAGGCAATCGCCGCCGCCGGCGCCCAAGGCCAGAACGGCACCTTGAACTGCAACCGGGCCACTTGCTCGGCGGTCATGGAGCGCCGCATGGCCACATGGGTCAGCAGAATCATCAGCCACACCCAGACCGTGGCGAAAGTGGCCAGGGAAGCGATCAGCAGGAAGATGTCTTCCGGGATCAGGTAGTTCAGCACCACGCCGCCCAACAGGGTCACCGCCATCACCACCACGGTCATCCACGGCACGCCGGCCTTGGACACCTGGGCAAAGCCCTTGGGCGCCTGCCCTTGTTGGGCCAGGCCGTACATCATGCGCCCGGCACCGAAGATGTCGCTGTTGATGGCCGACACCGCCGCCGAAATCACCACGATATTGAGGATGGTGGCCGCCGAGCTGATACCCAGGCTGTCGAAGATCTGCACGAACGGGCTGCCCTGAGTGCCAATCTGTGGCCAGGGGAAAATCGACATCAGCACGAACAGGGTCAGTACGTAGAACAGCAGGATGCGCAGAGGCACCGCGTTGATCGCCTTGGGAATGACCCGCTGTGGGTCCTTGGCCTCACCGGCGGTGACACCGATGATCTCGATGCCGCCAAAGGCGAACATCACCACCGCAAAGGAGGCGATCACCCCGCCAATGCCGTTGGGCATGAAGCCGCCATGGGCCCAGAGGTTGCTGGCGCCGGTGGCCTGCTCGGTGAGCGCGCTGCCCATGCCGAACAGCATGATGCCGAAGCCGCCGAGGATCATGGCGATGATCGCCCCGACCTTGAGCAGCGACAGCCAGAACTCCATCTCGCCAAAGACCTTGACGCTGCACAGGTTCAACCCGCCGATGAGCAGGACGATGCCCAGCACCCAGATCCAGCGCGCCACCTCGGGAAACCAGAAGCCCATGTAGATGCCGAAGGCCGTGACGTCCGCCAGGCAGACGATGAGCATCTCGAAGGCGTAGGTCCAGCCCAGGATGAAGCCCGGCAAGGGCCCCAGGTACTGACTGGCGTACTGCCCGAAGGAACCCGACACCGGGTTGTGTACCGCCATCTCCCCCAGGGCGCGCATCACCATGAACACGGCAGCGCCACCGATCAGGTAGGCCAGCAGCACCGCCGGGCCGGCCATCTGGATGGCGGAGGCCGAGCCGTAGAACAATCCGGTGCCAATGGCCGACCCCAGGGCCATGAAGCGAATATGGCGAGCCGTCAGCCCCCGACGTAATCCTGTTTCTTGCGATTGCATGTCATCGTCCCTTTTATTGTTATCGGACAAGTGCGCCCCACGCCAGAGCGCGGGGCGACATCAGCGGGCGCTCCGCGCCCGTCTTGCAGGTGAAGCGAACCCACTCGGGCCACCGCTCTCGGCCGAGCGCGGAGTGATCGGGTGGCCCGGCGTGCATTACAGGCTCGGCAACAACTGGGCTGGCAGCAGCCCATTCAGGCAGCGCGAAGCCAACAACTCGCTGGCCGCGTTGATATCCGGTGCGAAGAAACGGTCCTTCTCGTAGTACGCCACCTTCTCGCGCAGGGTGGCGCGGGCTTTTTCCAGGGTCGGCGAGGTTTTCAGGCCTTCGCGCAGGTCCAGGCCCTGACAGGCCGCCAGCCATTCCACGGCCAGCACACCGCGGGTGTTCTCGGCCATTTCCCACAAGCGCTTGCCGGCGGCCGGCGCCATGGAAACGTGGTCTTCCTGGTTGGCGGAAGTGGGAATGCTGTCCACCGAGTGCGGGTGGGCCAGGGCCTTGTTCTCACTGGCCAGGGCCGCAGCGGTCACCTGGGCGATCATGAAGCCGGAGTTGACCCCGCCATTGGCCACCAGGAACGGCGGCAGCTGGGACATGTGCTTGTCCATCATCAGCGAGATACGGCGCTCGCTCAGGGACGCGATCTCGGCGATGGCCAGGGCCATGTTGTCGGCCGCCATGGCCACGGGTTCAGCGTGGAAGTTGCCACCGGAAATCACATCGCCTTCGGCAGCGAACACCAGTGGGTTATCGGACACCGCGTTGGCTTCGACCACCAGCACTTCGGCGGCCTGACGGAACTGAGTCAGGCAGGCGCCCATCACTTGTGGCTGGCAACGCAGGGAGTACGGGTCCTGGACCTTGTCGCAGTTCTGGTGCGAGGCGGACACCTCGGTGCTGTCCCCCAGCAAGGCGCGATAGGCCGCAGCGGTGTCAATCTGCCCGCGCTGACCGCGAGCGGCGTGAATCCGTGGGTCGAACGGCGAGCGCGAACCCAGCACCGCTTCCACCGTCAGGCCGCCGCACACCAGAGCACCGGCAAACAGGTCTTCGCCTTCGAACAGCCCGCGCAAGGCGAACGCGGTGGACACCTGGGTGCCGTTGAGCAGCGCCAGGCCTTCCTTGGCGGCCAGGGTCAGCGGCTTGAGACCGGCGACTTCCAGGGCCGCGGTCGCTTCCAGCCACTGGCCCTTGTAGCGCGCCTTGCCCTCACCCAGCAGCACCAGGGACATGTGCGCCAGAGGCGCCAGGTCGCCGGAAGCGCCCACCGAGCCCTTGAGCGGGATATGCGGATAGACCTCGGCATTGATCAGAGCGATCAGGGCATCGATCACCTGACGGCGGATGCCGGAGAAACCGCGGCTCAGGCTGTTGACCTTGAGCACCATGATCAGGCGCACCAGATCGTCGCTGATGGGCTCACCGACGCCGGCGGCATGGGACAGCACCAGGGAGCGCTGCAGGTTTTCCAGGTCGGCGCTGGCGATGCGGGTCGAGGCCAGCAGGCCAAAACCGGTGTTGATCCCGTAGGCGGTGCGGTTCTCGGCAAGGATTTGCTCGACACAAGCGACGCTGGCGTCGATCTGCGCCGAGGCGCTGTCATCCAGGGTCAGGGTCAGCGGCTGCTGATAGATGGCCCGCAGTTGGGCCAGGGTCAGTTGGCCGGGAATCAGGTTAAGCGCAGTCACATTCATGCTCCTTTTGAGAGTTTTGTAATAACTACCAGTCGCTCCGGAAGCTTCCGTTATCCGTCGTCATTCGCGGTTTTGCACGAGTGACGCCTTGGCACGCTGGTGATGGAAAAAACGGTTTATTGCACCTTGGAAAAGCGTTTGTGCAGCAGCTCCGGATCCCTGAGCAGAGCCGCTGCGCTGGCAATGTCCGGCGCCAGCCAGCGGTCCTGGTCATAGGCCGGGACCCGCTCGCGCAACAGGCACCAGGCGATACCGGTGCCGGTGCCGAAGCGCTGCGCCTTGAGAAATTCGAAAGCCTGGGCCGCCAGCAGGTACTCGATGGCCAGGATCTGGGTGCAGTTCTCCAGTACCTGATGCAGCTTCAGGGCGGCATTGGTGCCCAGGCTCAGGTGGTCTTCCTGCAGGCCCGAGGTCACGTAGTTGTCCAGCACCGCCGGCTGTGCCAGTTGACGGTTCTGGGCACACAGCGAGGCCGCTACGTATTGCACGATCATCATTCCGGAGTTGACCCCGGGCTCGCTCACCAGGAACGCCGGCAAGCCGCTGACATGAGGGTTGATCAAGCGGTCCAGGCGACGTTCGGCAATGGCGCCGATCTCGGCCATGGCGATGGCCAGCAGGTCCGCCGCCAGCGCCACCGATTGCCCGTGGGGGTTGGCCTGGGACACCACGCGGTACTGCTCCGGGGTGCCCAGCAGCAACGGGTTGTCGGTAGCTGCATTGAGCTCGGTTTCCACCTGCCTGGCGGCATGGGCCAGTTGATCCCGGGCTGCGCCGTGCACCTGGGGAATGGAGCGGATGCTCAAGGCGTCCTGGGTACGGATGCCGCGGCTGGCGGCGATGACTTCACTGCCGTCGAGCAAGGCCCGCAGGTTGCTGCCCACCACCTGCATGCCGGGGTGCGCCTTGAGGGCAATGATCTGGGCATCGAAGGCGTCGATCTGGCCCCGCTGAGCCTCGAAACTCATGGCACCGATCACATCGGCCCACTGCAGCAGGCGGCTGGCGTCGGCCAGGGCCAGGCAACTCAGGCCGGTCATGCACGGCGTGCCGTTGACCAGGCACAGGCCATCCTTGGCCCCCAGTTGCACCGGCTGCAGCCCCTCTTCGGCCAGGGCCTGTTCGGCGCTGACTACACGACCGCGATAGCTGACCTGACCGACGCCCAGCAAGGCGATGCCAATGTGGGCCATGTGGGTCAGGTAACCCACCGAGCCCTGGGACGGTACTTGGGGGGTGATGCCGCGATTGAGCAGGGCCAGCAGCGCCTCGACCACCTGGCGGTGGATGCCGGATTTGCCGTGGCTGTAGTTGATGATGGCGGCGCAGAGGATCGCCCGGGTCTGCTCATCGGCCAAGGCCGGGCCCACGCCGCAGGCATGGCTGAGCAAGGTGTTGCGCGACAGCTGGCTGAGTTGCTCACCGGCCAGCACCACGTTGCACAAGGCGCCCAGCCCCGTGCTGATGCCATAGGCGCGTTCGCCACTGTTCACCACCTGGCGGACGATGGCCTGGGCATTGTCGATACGCGCCCAGGCCTGGGCCGAAAGCGCCAGCTGCGCGCCATGACGGGCGACGGCGACTACATCCTGCCAACCCAGGGGGGCGTCGGCGATAACGATTTTTTCAGCCTGGGACATCGGGGACCTCTTCTTGCAAACCTTGGGTTGTCTGCCGCTTTGCCGGACCTTTGGCCGGCCAGCCGGCTCCTACACGGTGGCGGCGCGGCGCTGGACGAAACGGTCGACGTACTCATCCGCCGGCGAATGCAGGATCTCCTTCGGCGTACCCACCTGGATCAGGCGGCCGTCCTTGAGGATCGCGATGCGGTTGCCGATGCGCACGGCCTCGTCCAGATCGTGGGTGATGAAGACGATGGTCTTGTGCAGGGTCTTCTGCAGCTCCAGCAACTGGTCCTGCATCTCGGCGCGGATCAGCGGGTCCAGGGCGCTGAAGGCTTCATCCATGAGGATGATGTCGGTGTCCGCGGCCAGGGCCCGGGCCAGGCCGACCCTCTGGCGCATGCCGCCGGACAGCTGGTGCGGGTACTTCTTCTCATAGCCCTTGAGGCCCACGGTGTTGATCCAGTGCAGGGCCCGTTCGGCGCACAGTGCCTTGCTCTCGCCACGCACCTTGAGGCCATAGGCGACGTTGTCCTGCACATTGCGGTGGGGCAGCAGGCCGAAGCTCTGGAACACCATGCTGATCTTGTGCCGGCGGAATTGGCGCAGGGCCTCCATGTCGTATTGCAGGATGTCTTCGCCGTCCACCAGGATCGCGCCGCTGGTGGGGTCGATCAGACGGTTGAAGTGACGCACCAGGGTCGACTTGCCGGAACCGGACAGGCCCATGATGACGAAGATCTCACCGGTGCCGATGCTCAGCGACAGGTCATTGACCCCCACCACGCAGCCGGTCTGGGCCAGCACCTGATCCTTGCTCTGGCCCTGGCGGATCATCGCCAGGGCATCAGAGGGGCGGTTGCCGAATATCTTGAAGACGTTCCTGACTTCGATCTTGCTCACGGCAGCACTGCTCATTTGCTCACCTCATGACGTGGACGACCGTAGGCCTGGGTAATGCGGTCGATCACCACCGCCAGAATCACGATCGCCAATCCCGCTTCCAGGCCACGCCCGACGTTGAGGGTCTGGATGCCCACCAGCACATCCTCGCCCAGGCCGCGGGCGCCGATCATCGAGGCGATCACCACCATCGACAGGGCCATCATGGTGGTCTGGTTGATCCCGGCCATGATGCTCGGCAGGGCCAGGGGCAGTTGCACACCGAACAGCTGCTGCCAGCGGTTGGCGCCAAAGGCGTTGATCGCCTCCATCACCTCGCCGTCCACCTGGCGGATCCCCAGGTCGGTGAGACGGATCAGCGGCGGCGCAGCGTAGATCACCGTGGCGAAGATCGCCGGCACCTTGCCCAGGCCGAACAGCATCAGCACCGGGATCAGGTACACGAAGCTGGGCATGGTTTGCATGATGTCCAGCAGCGGCATCAGCACCGAGCGCAAGCGGTTGCTGCGGGCCGAAAGAATCCCCAGGGGGATGCCGATCAACACCGAGATCAGTGTGGCCACCAGCATCAGGGCCAGGGTCTGCATCAGCTTGTCCCACAGGCCGACGGCGCCCACCAGGAACAGCAGGCCGACGATCACCGCCGTGGTCAGCAGCTTGCGGGTCGCATGCCAGGCGATGCCGCCGACAATCGCCAGCATCAGCCACCAGGGCGCCAGGCGCAGCAGGCCCTCCAGGTTGACGATGGCCCACAGCAGGGTGTCGGAGATATGCCGGAACACATCGCCGTAGTTGGTCACCAAGGCGTCGACCCAGCCATTGACCCAGTCGGCGATGGAAAAAGTGAAGCGGTCTGGAAACATAAGAAATTCTCGATCAAAGGAGGTTGTGGTCCGGCTTCCGGCGGTGCTTGCGAACCGCCGGAAAGGCTCGACCTACAAGGCCGCGTCGATTTTCCTGGCCGCGTCTTCGCTGACCCATGGGTGCCAGACTTCAGGATGTTCCTTGAGAAAGAGTTTCGCCAGTTTCGGCGACTCGATGCGTTCGCGGGTCATCCGCGCCAGATTCTGATTGAGCAGGTCGATGGGCAGGTTGGCCTTTTCCAGCACCGCCACCAGTTCCGGGGCCTCATCGTGGAAGGTCCTGGACAGGCCGACCTTGATGCTCACGCTCTTGTCGACGCCGGGTTTCTCCTCCAGCTTGACCAGATCCACCTGGCCCATCAGCGGCGTCGGCGACCAGTAGTAGAAGAGGATCGGCTCGCCACGCTTGTAGCTCGACAGCACCGCCGCATCCAGGGCCGGGCCGGTGCCCGGACGGAAGTTGGTGTAGTGGCTTTCCAGGCCGTAGCTCTTGAGCATCTCGCTGTTGTCCAGCTCGCAGGTCCAGCCCGCCGGGCAGTTGTAGAAGCGGCCCTTGCCCGGTTCTTCCGGGTCCTTGAACAGGCTGGCGTATTGGCCCAGGTCGGCGATGTTTTTCAGGTTTGGCGCCTTGGCTTCGAGCTTGCGCTTGGCGTCGCCCTCGATCACATAGCGCGGCACGTACCAGCCTTCGACGGCTCCCACCACCGGCGCGCCGACGCCCACCACCTTGCCGGCCTTCTCGGCCTTGTTCCACACCTCGCTGCGGCCCACCCACTCTTCGGCGAAGACCTGGATGTCATTGCTGCCCAGGGCGTTTTCCATGGTGATGGAGTTGCCCGGCAGGCTGTCGGTCTTGCAGTCGTAGCCCTTCTCCAGGACGAACTGCAGGACGTCGGTCAGCAACATGCCGCTTTCCCAGTTCAGGCCGGCGAACTTCACCGGTTTGCCCGACTCGCACCAGCCGGCCGCCTGGGCGCCGGAAGCGGCCAGCAAGCCCATGGACAGCAACGTGGTCAGCAGGGTCTTATGCATTTTCATTGTGTGACGCTCCTAATCATAAGTTGGCTTACGGCAGTTAAGAGGCATCCAGCCCTGTCCACGTCCCGTCAAGACTCACACCGCTGCAGCGCGGCCGGTCCCACTCAGTTCTTGTTCGATCGGCGCACCCTGCTCTTGCGGCAGGATCAGGTGCTCGGGCACCGCGCCATGCCACTTCTTCGCGCACACGTAGTACAACGCCGCCGGCACCAGCAGGCCGATGATCCAGGAGATATCGGTATCGCCCAGACTCGCCACCAGGGGGCCGGTATAGAAGTGGGTGGAAATGAACGGCATCTGGATCAGCACGCCGAACACATAAATAGTGATGCCCATGACATTCCAGCGACCGTAGCGACCGTCCGGGTTGGACAGTGCCGGGATGTCATAGCGCTCCTTGGTGATGCAGTAGAAATCCACCAGGTTGATCGCGCTCCAGGGCGTGAAGAACGCCAGCAGGAACAGGATGAAAGACTTGAAGGCGCCGAGGAACGAGTGCTGGCCCAGCAGTGCGATCAGGGTCGCGGTGCCGACAATCAGCAACACCGCGATCAGCCGCTGCAAGCGCGTCACTTTCAGCTCGCCGCGAAAGCCGCTGATGATGGTGGCGATGCACATGAAGCTGCCGTAGGAGTTCAGCGTCGAGATGGTCACCTTGCCGAAGGCGATGCTGAAATAGAGCATCGCGGCAATGGCGCCGCTACCGCCCAGGCCGACGATGTAGGCCACTTCACGACCGGCGAACTGGCCCTGGGACAGGGCCGCGGCGAACACGCCGAGCACCATCGCCACCTGGGCACCGATCACCGAGCCTGCGCCAGCGGCGAAGAACGTCTTCAACGGCGACGTCTTGCTCGGCAGGTAGCGCGAATAGTCGGCCACGTAGGGTCCGAACGCGATCTGCCAGGACGCGGCCAACGACACCGCCAGGAGGAAGCTGCTCCAGCTGAAGTGCCGAATCGCCAGCAAGGCGCTGACATCGGTCTGCTCCAGCAGCCGACTGAACAGATAGAAGAAGGCGACCACGCCGATCACGCTGGCGACCCGGCCGATGTAGTGGATCACCCGATAACCGAGCACGGTGACCAGCACAATGACGCTGGCGAAGATCAGGATGCCGAGACTGTCGCTGACACCGAACATCTGGCCCAGCGCCTGGCCGGACAGCACCGTGCCGGTGGCGGTGAACCCCAGGTACATCAGGCACACCAGCACCATCGGGATGGCGGCGCCATAGACGCCGAACTGCACCCGGCTGGAAATCATCTGCGGCAGGCCGAGCCTCGGCCCTTGCGCCGCATGCAGCGCCATCACTGCGCCACCCAGCAGTTGCCCGATCAACAGACCGATCAATGACCAGAACACATCGCCGCCCAGCACCACCGCCAGAGCCCCGGTGACGATCGCCGTGATCTGCAGGTTGGCACCCAGCCACAGGGTGAACTGGCTCAGTAGACGACCGTGTCTTTCCGCTTCCGGGATGTAGTCGATCGAACGCCTTTCGATCAACGGTTTGTTGTTGGCACGATCATTCGCTAAAGCCATGGACGTCAAACCTCTATGGGCACTACTGACGATATCCACTGTAGAAGCGAGCTTGCTCGCGAGGCGGTGCATCTGATGCCGCGCGGTGCTTGCTTCGCCAGCAAGCTGGCTCCTACAGGGAGAGTGGGTGAACCGACGCTCCGGTTACTTGCCGGTGATCATCGGCAGGTTCAGGCCCTGTTCCTTGGCGCAGTCGATGGCGATCTGGTAACCGGCGTCGGCATGGCGCATGACCCCGGTGGCCGGATCGTTGTGCAGCACCCGGGCAATCCGCTCGGCCGCTTCATCGGTGCCGTCGCAGACGATGACCATCCCCGAATGCTGGGAGAAGCCCATGCCGACACCGCCACCGTGGTGCAGGGAAACCCAGGTCGCACCGCTGGCGGTGTTCAACAGGGCGTTGAGCAGCGGCCAGTCGGACACGGCGTCGGAGCCGTCCTGCATGGATTCGGTTTCACGGTTCGGGCTGGCCACGGAGCCGGAGTCGAGGTGGTCGCGACCGATGACGATCGGCGCCGACAGCTCGCCGCTGCGGACCATCTCGTTGAACGCCAGGCCGAGCTTGGCGCGCTGGCCCAGGCCGACCCAGCAGATCCGCGCCGGCAGGCCCTGGAAGCTGATGCGCTCGCGGGCCATGTCCAGCCAGTTGTGCAGGTGGGCATCGTCAGGGATCAGTTCCTTGACCTTGGCGTCGGTCTTGTAGATGTCCTGCGGGTCGCCGGACAGCGCCGCCCAGCGGAATGGACCAACGCCACGGCAGAACAGCGGACGGATGTAGGCCGGCACGAAACCCGGGAAGTCGAAGGCATTCTCGACGCCCTCTTCCTGGGCCATCTGGCGGATGTTGTTGCCGTAGTCGAAGGTCGGGACGCCCATCTTCTGGAACGCCAGCATGGCTTTGACGTGTTCGGCCATCGACTGCTTGGCGGCCTTGATCACGGCAGCCGGCTCGGTCTTGGCGCGGTCGCGGTACTGCTCCCAGGTCCAGCCCTTGGGCAGGTAGCCGTTGAGCGGGTCGTGGGCGCTGGTCTGGTCGGTGACCATGTCCGGACGCACGCCGCGACGCACCAGTTCCGGCAGGATTTCGGCAGCGTTGCCACACAGGGCGATGGAGATCGCGCGGCCTTCGGCGGTGTATTTCTTGATCCGCGCCAGGGCGTCGTCCAGATCGGTGGCCTGTTCGTCGACGTAGCGGGTCTTGAGGCGGAAGTCGATGCTGGTCTGCTGGCACTCGATGTTCAGCGAGCAGGCCCCGGCCAGGGTTGCGGCCAGCGGTTGCGCGCCGCCCATGCCACCCAGGCCGGCGGTCAGGACCCAGCGGCCCTTGAGGTTGGAGTCGTAATGCTGACGACCGGCTTCGACGAAGGTTTCATAAGTGCCCTGGACGATGCCCTGGCTACCGATGTAGATCCAGCTACCGGCGGTCATCTGGCCGTACATGGCCAGGCCCTTGGCGTCCAGCTCGTTGAAGTGCTCCCAACTGGCCCAGTGCGGCACCAGGTTGGAGTTGGCGATCAGCACCCGTGGCGCGTTGCTGTGGGTCTTGAACACACCCACCGGCTTGCCGGACTGCACCAGCAGGGTTTCGTCGTCATTCAGCTGGGTCAGGGCGTCCACGATCTTGTCGTAGCACTCCCAGTTGCGCGCGGCGCGACCAATGCCACCGTAGACCACCAGTTCCTTGGGGTTCTCGGCAACTTCCGGATCGAGGTTGTTCATCAGCATGCGCAGCGGCGCTTCGGTCAGCCAGCTCTTGGCGGTCAGCTTGTTGCCACGTGCGGCACGGATTTCGACGTTGCGGAATTTGGTGGGTTTGCTGTCAGTCACGGAAAAACTCCTCGGCGATGAGTCCAAGGTGCGAAGAGGATTCCATCGACTCTTACGCACACATATTTACTTGTACATACAAGCATATGCAATCAAGCGGCCAACTTGCATGAGACATCCCTGAAAAGCCCGTGGATAAAACCGCGGGCCTTGTGGAACAAGGCTTTCAAACAAGCGAGATTTTTCGAGAAGAGGATTTTGCTCAGCCGCCAGGCTGTTACCAAACAACGGTTTTGCGCTGTCCTGGGGCGTTCGGTAACAAATGGGTGCGCGGGAGACATCGCCCCGGCCGGGAAAGATGCGCCGCACACACCAGTGCCGCGGACCAGCATCCGCGGGTCATCGAAGGGAAGCTATAAGGAGGGGAAACCTGCAGCCGTCGCGGTCCGTATCCCGGACTGCGACGGCCCATGGACATCAGCGGGCGGTGAGCTCGATGACGCAGCAGCGTCCGTCGGTGGCGATCTCCAGTACTCCGGCATTGCCATCCAGGCGCAGGCAATCGTAACGACCCAGGGCCTGCAACGGGCTGCTGCCCGTGTCCACCCAGGCTTGCTCGGCGGCACTGAACACCAGCACGGTGTGGGCCTGGGTAAAGAAGCGCTGCTGACCATCGAACCACTGCAAACGAGCGGCATAACGCTCAGGGCAGTAAATCAGGTTGAAGTCGCGGATCGCCCCGTCCAGCAGTGCGCAGCTCACCTGGCTGGCGCCACTGAAGGCGAAGGGGTCCAGCGGCAGCAACGGCCGCACGGCCTGACCATCCACCGTCAGTTGCATGCCCGCGCCTTGCAGCACGGTGATGATCCGCTGATAACCGGCAAAGCTGGAGAAGCCGCCGGACTCGCCAATGTCGGCAATCGACAGGCGCCAGCCAAAGCCTTCCAGGCCGGTGCCGGCGTCACGGGTGATTTCTTCGGTGCTGCCGCCGCCGTTTTTCCAGGGCATGCGCGGGTAGTCGGCGGCGCGTAACAGAGTGGACTGGATCATTTGTGAAAGCGTCCTTCCAGACGATGACGGGAGCCGGGGTGGATCAAGCGGGCAGCGGTCACCGGCTGACGTCCGGACCAGGTGCGACGGCGAATCAGCAGGCACGGCTCGCCGCGCTCGATCTGCAGCAGCCGGCACTCCTCGGGCTCGGCGAGGATCGCCTCGACCACATGCTCGCCCTCGGTCAGCGGCGCCACCTGGGACAGATAGGCGTAAGGGGTTTGCAGGGTGAAGTCCTGCTTGAGGTACTCCGGCGCCACCAGGGCGTTGACGAAGCGATCCTCGATCTGCACCGGGATGTCGTTCTCGAAATGCACGATCAGCGAGTGGAAGACCTTCTGCCCTTCACGCATGTCCAGGGCCAGGGCACGCTCGGAACCGGCGGCCTCTTCACCCAGGGTGATGACCTGGCAGGTGTGGCGATGACCGCGGGAAGCAATCTCGTCGGCAATGTTGTGCACTTCGAACAGGGCCGACTGGCTCTTGGGCTCGGCGACGAAAGTGCCCACGCCCTGCATGCGCACCAGCATGCCTTCGGCGGTCATCTCACGCAGCGCGCGGTTGATGGTCATGCGGCTGAAACCCAGCTGGTTGACCAGCTCGCTTTCCGAGGGAACCCGGTAATGCGGTGGCCAGTTTCCGCTCTCGATCTGCTGGGTGATCATCTGTTTGACGCGGGCATACAAGGGCGCCGGACTATCGCCCAGATGGGCAGCCAGCGGCGATTTGGCAGGCGGAGTCGGCACAGGAAATCCTTGTTGAGGAAAAAAGGTGACTAGCTTGCCGGAGTTTACCGGGCAGGCAAACGTCTGTATATGTATATACAAATAACACACGATGGGGTGCTTGAACCATGTCCGCCTTCTTCGCCGAACGCGCGCTGCTGCCTGATGGATGGGCCAACCATGTACGTCTTGAAGTCAGCCCCGATGGCCTGTTGACACAGATCCAGGCCAACGCCAGCGCCGAAGGTGCACAACGGCTCAAGGGCCCGCTGCTGCCCGGCATGCCCAACCTGCACTCCCACGCGTTCCAGCGGGCCATGGCCGGGCTGGCGGAAGTGGCCGGCAACCCCAACGACAGCTTCTGGACCTGGCGCGACCTGATGTACCGCCTGGTGGGCAAGATCAGCCCCGAACAGCTGGAGATCATCGCCCGCCAGCTGTACATCGAAATGCTCAAGGCCGGCTACACCTCGGTGGCCGAATTCCATTACGTGCACCACGACAGCGATGGCCGGCCCTACGCCGACCCTGCCGAGTTGTCCCGACGCATCAGCCAGGCGGCCGCCGCCAGCGGCATCGGCCTGACCCTGCTACCCGTGCTCTACAGCCACTCGGGCTTTGGTGGCCAGGCGCCGAATGACGGCCAGCGCCGCTTCATCAACAGCACGGAAAACTACCTCCAGCTGCAACAGCGCCTGCAACCCGTACTGGCGCAACAGGCCAACCAGCAACTGGGCCTGTGCTTCCACTCGTTGCGCGCAGTCACGCCCCAGCAGATCAGCGAAGTGCTGGCCGCCAGCGACCGCCAGTGTCCGGTGCATATCCACATCGCCGAGCAACAGAAGGAAGTTGACGACTGCCTGGCCTGGAGCGGACGCCGTCCCCTGCAATGGCTGTACGAAAACGTCGCGGTGGACCAGCGCTGGTGCCTGGTTCACGCCACTCACGCCAACCCGGAAGAAGTCAGCCTCATGGCCAAGAGCCGGGCCATTGCCGGCCTGTGCCTGACCACCGAAGCCAACCTGGGGGACGGCATCTTCCCGGCCGTGGATTTCCTCGCCCAGGGCGGGCGCCTGGGCATCGGCTCCGACAGCCATGTTTCGCTGAGCGTGGTGGAAGAGCTGCGCTGGCTGGAATACGGCCAGCGCCTGCGGGATCAACGGCGCAACCGCCTGTACCGCGCCGACCAGCCCATGGTGGGGCGGACCTTGTACGACGCCGCGCTGGACGGCGGCGCCCAGGCCCTGGGGCAAGACATGGGTGCCCTGGCCGTGGGCAAGCGTGCCGACTGGCTGGTGCTGGATGGCAACGACCCCTACCTGGCCACGGCCGAGGGCGATGGCATTCTCAACCGCTGGCTGTTTGCCGGTGGCGACCGTCAGGTACGGGATGTGATGGTGGGTGGCCAGTGGGTTGTGCGCGACGGACACCATGGCGCCGAAGAAGACAGCAGCCGGGCCTTCACCCAGGTCCTGCGCGACCTGCTCAACTGACCCATAGGCACAGGAGCCGGCTTGCCGGCGAAAGCGTCCATGAAAGCGCCCTCGCCGGCAAGCCGGCTCCTACAGGTCTACTTCGAGGTCTTGGCCATGGCCGAGTCCGACACCCGCCAGATCAATCGCGTGGTGTCATAACCCTGCTGACGCGCCCTACTCAGCAACTCTTCGCGCACCGTCTCGTTGACCTCGGGCGTGCGCGACAGCAACCACAGGTAGCGCCGGTTGGGGTTGCCGACAATCGCGGTCTTGTAGTCATCGCTGACATACAGCACCCAGTAGTCGCCCTTGGTCGCTCCCGGCAGCAGCCGCGAGAACCAGTTATCGAACTCGACCCACAGCTTGTCGGTCTTGCCCGGCACCTGAGGCGTGGCGGTACCCCGGGCCTCTTCCCACTTCCACTCCGGGGTCAGGCAGCGATTGAGCACCGCCACGTTGCCCTCCGGCAACAGGGTGTAACGCGCCTCGGATTGCGCGCAGTTACGCTGGAAATACATCGGCAACCGCGCCAGCTCGTACCAGGTCCCCTGGTAACGCTTGAGATCGACATGGTTGACAGTCTTGGGCGCCAGCGAATCGTCCCGGGACGTGGCGCAGCCGGCCAAGAGCAGGCCGACCAGAAGAGTGAAAACAAAACGCATCATTATTTTTCTCCCGTGGGCCCGAGGCCCCGGTTCTTACTTCAGGCCTTGCCCGGAAAACATCAGCACCTTGTCACCGGCATACTGCACGCTGATAAAGCTGTTCTTGTCGCCCCAGGTGCAACTGGACATACCCAGCGCGCCCGAACAGTCGGTCGGCTTACCCAGGAGTTGTTCGACCTCGGCCTTGGGCATGCCCGCCGAGAGTTTGGAATAGTTTTCCTGATTGACCTTGCTGCACGCGGCCAGCAGCACGCAGAAGGACAACAGAGCGAGAGAACGCAGGGACATGGTGAACTCCTGGACGAAGGGGGGAAGGCCTGTCAGCCAACCAGAAGCTTAGAAGAGAAAACCCCCTTCTGGTTCCCCGCGCGACCGGGTATTTGTTGCCCGGCGAGCGAGGCATTTTCCCGGCAAATCAAGCACCTTTTCACCCGGCCCTGCAGTTCGTCGGTTTTCCCCGCCCGCTCCTCATCTTCCTTGATGGCCAGTCGACATAACTGCAGCGCAAAACCTTCCACTGTGGCAAATTGACGCCCCCTCGTTGACCAGCCCATCGCGGTAGTTCACTTAATGACCAGAAACATGAAGTTCAGCCACAAGATCCTGCTCGCCGCCGCCCTGGTGGTGGCCGTCGCGTTCGCCTGTTTTATTCTGTTCAACGACTACCGACAGCGCGAAGCCCTGCGCAATAGCACCGAGTCAACCATGCAGGAACTGGGCAGCCTGACCACCAGCAATATCCAGACCTGGCTGGAAAGCCGCATCCAGCTCCTGCAGTCTCTGGCCCAGCAGATTGCCGTGGACGGCAGCGGCGCCGAGAGCCTGAAACGCAGCGTCGGCCTGCCCGCCTACACCGGCAACTTCCAGCTCAGCTACTTCGGCGGCCAGGACGGCGTGATGTTTTCGGTGCCGGCCGGCAATCGCGCCGCCGACTACGACCCCCGCGCCCGCGGCTGGTACAAGGCGGCCACCGGCGCGCAACGGACCATCGTCACCGAACCCTACATCGCCGCTTCGTCCGGCAAGCTGGTGATCACCGTGGCCACCCCGGTGCAGCATCAGAACCAGATGATCGGCGTTGCCGGCGCCGACATCGATCTGTCGAGCATCAGCGCCATCATCAACTCGCTGAACTTCGGCGGTCATGGCCAGGCCTTCATCGTCAGCGCCGATGGCAAGATCCTGATCCACCCCGACAGCAAGCTGGTGCTCAAGAGTCTCGCCGAGGCCTACCCCGCGGGCGCCCCGAGCATCAGCCCCGGGCTGAAAGAAGTGCAGCTCAATGGCAAGACCCAGTTGATCTCCTTCACCCATGTCAACGGTGTGCCTTCGGCCGACTGGTACGTGGCCCTGGTCCTGGACAAGGACACCGCCTTCGCCGTGCTCAGTGAATTTCGCACCTCGGCGATCATCGCCATGCTGATTGCGGTGGTGATCATCATCAGTCTGCTGGGCATGTTGATCCGCATGCTGATGCAGCCGCTGCACGTGATGGGTCGGGCCATGCACGACATCGCCGAAGGCGAAGGCGACCTGACCAAGCGCCTGGTGATCCATGGCCACGACGAATTCGGCACCCTGGGGCTGTCGTTCAACCGTTTCGTCGAACGCATCCACAGCTCGATCCGCGAAGTGTCCTCGGCCACCGGCCAGGTCAACGAAGTGGCCCTGCGCGTAGTCGCCGCCTCCAACTCGTCGATGTTCAACTCCGACCAACAGGCTTCGCGCACCAGCAGCGTGGCCGCGGCCATCAACCAGCTGGGCGCCGCCGCCCAGGAAATCGCCCAGAACGCCGCCCTCGCCTCGCAGCACTCCAGCGAGGCCCGCAGCCTGGCGCAAGACGGCCAGCAAGTGGTGGATCAGACCATCGCCGCCATGCATCAGCTGTCGGCGAAGATCAGCAGCTCCTGCGACAACATCGAGACGCTCAACAGCAATACGGTGAACATCGGGCAGATCCTTGAGGTGATCACCAGCATCTCTCAGCAGACCAATCTGCTGGCCCTCAACGCCGCCATTGAAGCGGCCCGCGCCGGTGAGGCCGGGCGCGGCTTCGCGGTGGTGGCGGACGAAGTGCGCAACCTCGCCCACCGTACCCAGGATTCGGCGCAGCAAGTGCAGAAAATGATCGAGGAGCTGCAAGTGGGCGCCCGCGAAGCGGTGGGCACCATGACCGAAAGCCAGCGCGAGAGCGAAAGCAGCGTCGGCATCGCCAACCAGGCCGGCGAACGCCTGGGCAGCGTGACCCAACGCATCGGCGAGATCGATGGCATGAACCAGTCGGTGGCCACCGCCACCGAGGAACAGACCGCGGTGGTGGAGTCGATCAACGTCGACATCACCGAGATCAACACCCTGAATCAGGAAGGGGTGGAAAACCTGCAAGCCACCCTGCGTGCCTGCGCCGACCTGGAACAACAGGCCAAGCGCCTGCAGCATCTGGTGGGCAGCTTCCGTATCTGAGGAGCAGCTTCGCCGGCAGCCGGCTCCTACCACTCTTGCGTAGGAGCCGGCTTGCCGGCGAACGCGCGCTTAAAAACGCGAACCAGGCTCGCGCAGGAAGGCCAGTTCCTCGGCAGTGGATTCACGGCCGAGGATGGCGTTGCGATGGGGGAAGCGCCCGAAGCGGGCAATGACCTTCTGGTGCCGCTCGGCGTAGTCCAGGTGATCGGCGAATACCGGACGATCATCCTCGGGCTGTTCGTCATGCAGAGCAGCAAAGCGCGAAACCCCTTCGTTCTGCACCGCCAGGTGCTCGCAATGCTCGAACACCAGGTAGATGAAGCAGCGCTGCATGGCCGGCAGGCGCCGGTCAAAATCCGCGGCGATGCCTTGCGCCACCAGTGCCTGGGCACGGGCGTCGCCAGAGAATGCCTTGGGGGTGTCGCGGTGGATCATCCGCGGTAACTGATCGAGCAGCAGCACCAGGGCCAGCCAACCTTGGGGACTTTGCGTCCACTCGGTCAATCCGCCGGCCAGTGCCTGCTCCACCAGACCCGCAAAGCGCTGGCGCGCTTCGAGGTCCTGGCTGTCGCGCTTGCCGAACCACAGCCGGCCCTTGGCAGCGACAATCTCCGCCGGCTTTTCGGCTGAGCCGAACCACCAATCAAGCAGAGGCTGCCAGGGCGCGGCCATGTCTTACTCCTTGTGGTAGCCCGTCACGCGAGCCACTTCTTCTTTCGAGCCGAGGAATACCGCAACACGCTGGTGCAGGCCTTCAGGCTGAATGTCGAGGATGCGCTGGTGACCGTCGGTGGAAGAACCGCCGGCCTGCTCGATGAGGAAGGACATCGGATTGGCTTCGTACATCAGGCGCAGTTTGCCCGGCTTCTCCGGCTCGCGGCTGTCGCGTGGGTACATGAACAGGCCGCCACGGGTCAGGATACGGTGCACGTCGGCAACCATCGCCGCGACCCAGCGCATGTTGTAGTTCTTTTTCAGCGGACCGGTATCGCCGGCCAGCAGCTCGTCCACGTAGCGCTTGACCGGGGCTTCCCAGTGACGCTCGTTGGACATGTTGATGGCGAATTCCTGGGTGGATTCCGGAATCTTGATGTCTTCGTGGGTCAGCACGAAGCTGCCCATCTCACGATCCAGGGTGAAGCCCTTGACGCCGTGGCCCAGGGTCAGGATCAGCATGGTCTGTGGACCGTAGATGGCGTAACCGGCAGCGACCTGCTGGGTGCCCGGCTGCAGAAAGGCCTTTTCGTTCAAGGCTTCGTTCTGGCTCAGGTACTCGTTCGGGCAGCGCAGCACGGAGAAGATGGTACCGACCGGGGCGTTGATGTCGATGTTCGACGAACCGTCCAGCGGGTCGAATACCAGCAGGTAGGCACCTTTGGGGTATTTGCCGGGAATCTGGTAGGCATTGTCCATTTCCTCGGACGCCATGCCGGCCAGGTGACCGCCCCATTCGTTGGCTTCCAGGAGAATCTCGTTGGAGATCACATCGAGCTTCTTCTGCACTTCGCCCTGCACGTTTTCCGTGCCCATGCTGCCCAGAACACCACCCAGGGCGCCTTTGGACACGGCGTGGCTGATCTCCTTGCAAGCACGCGCCACCACTTCGATCAGGAAGCGCAGATCGGCAGGAGTGTTGTTGCTGCGGGTCTGCTCAATCAAATAGCGACTCAGGGTAACGCGGGACATGGACGGCTCCGGAGGAATGGGGGAGGTTGAAAACCCGCGCAGTTTAACGCGAGTCGGGGCGCATTTCCTCCTCTCAGACAGGGAACTGCCAGATAGAGTTCAGGCAGCGGTTTTCAGCGTAGACGGATTTGTCGCGAGGGCACTTGCCCCCGCCACAGTGATCAGGATTTGGCCGCCGGTTTGCGCAGCAGGCTCACCGCCATCCCGGCCAGGGCCAGCACCCCCAGCAGCAGCACGGCCCACAGGCCGATCTTCTTCCAGTCCGGCCCCACGGCCGCGGCGCCGGCGGGTGCCGTGGCCGCGACTGGCGTCAACGGCGCCGCGCCCTCGACCTTGGCCTGGCCCAGTTCCTTGAGGCGCTGCGGGCTGTAATCGGGAATCAGCGTGGTCAGCGGCAGGTTGGCCGCCACCGCGCTCGGATTGCCCAGCGCCAGCGTGTAAGGCCCGGCGCCCCGGGCCAGGAACACCAGTTGCGTGCCGCGCACGGCAAACGCCAGGGTCGGCGCCTCGGCCCCCAGGCCGCCGCCACGCTCGTCCACCGTCAGTTTCAACTGTTGCACGGTCTGCCCCGGCAGTTGCAGTTCGTTCTGCTGCACGTCCTGGCCATTCTGGGTCAGGCGGTACAGCAGGCCGTTGTTCAGGGTCTGCCAGGGCAGGCTGCTGTCACGGCGGCCATACAGGGTCGCCGGTGCCAGCGTGTTGGCCTCCTTGAGGTCGATGCGCACCCGCTCGACATTCAGCCCCATGGGCAGTTGCCAGGTGTATTCGCCGGCCTTGGCGGCGGTGCCGCGCAGGGGCTGGGACCACACCAGCGGCGACGGCAGGCTGGTAGTGCTGCTGCTCTGCAGTTGCGCCGAGGTCAGCACCGGCGCCGATTGCGGGGTGTTCCACAGCAGGCGCAGGTAGCGCGCCGACTGCCCGGGCAAGGCCACTTCATGCTGCTCGATCCGCTCGTCGGCAAATGACAGGCGCGCCACCTGGCCGTCCCCCCAGGATTGCCAGTGCTGCAGGTCGTCGCTGGCCTCGATGCTGAAACGCTGGAAACCGTCGCGCTCGCTGGTCCAGTCCAGCAGCAGTTGCTGCAGCGGGGCCTTGATGCCACTGGCATCGAGCAGCCAGCCGCGCAGTACTTCCTCGCCCGCTTCCAACTGCGTGGCCGGCTGCACCTCCACCAGAGTGCCGTTGGCGCTGGATTGCACCCGCACGCTGGGGGTGCTGTCGCCGGCTTGCGCCGAGCTGTACAGCGGGAACCACTTCACCTCGGTGAGGCTCTGCTGCTCGCGGGTCTGTGCCTGTTGGCGGGCCAGGGCATAGGCCTGGGGCTCGCCGGCGGCATTGAACACGCGGACATCCCGCAGATCGGTCTGGCTGGCATGCAGCTGCACCTCCAGCGGCAGCTCCAGGCGATACCAGGGCCCCTCGCCACTCAGGGTCAAGGGGGCCTGGGACTTGAAGTCCCCCGGCTTGTCCTGGGCCACGGCGGACAGCGCCACACACAGGCTCACAGCGCCCCACCAGCCCAGGCTCAGCTTCGAACTCACGATGACACTCCTTCATCCAACGGTTTTCCGGGCGCGGATTCGGCCTCGGCGCGCTTGGGCGGCAACGGCGCGAAATAGCCCACCACCAACAGCAGTCCCCCCACCCCGATGAACGAGACGATCCGCGCCAGCCCACCACGGTTGCTCAACTCCACCAGGAACAGCTTGGCCACCACCACCGCGATCAGCACCGCGCCGATCAGCCAGACTTCGCGCCGATGGCGCAGATGCCCGCCGATCATCAGGCCCAGGGCAATCAGGGTCCAGACGATGGACAGCCCGGCCTGGACCATCATCGACTCAAGCAAGGCATCCGGCTGGAACGGCACGCCGCTCCAATGATGGGCCGCACGCATCACCAGCACGGTGAAGAAGGCGAACAGGGAAATTCCCGCCAGCAACTGCGTGCCACGCTCGGCGTAATCGGCGCGGATCGCCAGTTCCTGCACCGCGCTGCGCGACCAGACATAGACGCCGAACAGGGCAAACAGCAGCCCCAGTTCCAGGGGGTTGAGCAGCGGCAGGTACGGCAGCGGTTCGGCGCGGCCATCGCTGAAGGTATTGGCCAGCCAGAACCAGCCCAGCATCAGCAGCGCCAGGGGCAGCGCGGCATACAGGCGATATTCACGGGAATGCGCACTGACCGGCCACGGCCAGGGGCGCGGCGCGGCCATCGCCACCAGGTACAGGCTCGGCAGGATCGCCCAGCCCAGCCAGCGCCAGGCGTTGTACTGCTCGGACAACAGCAGCAAGCCATAGCGCAGCTCCAGCGCCAGCACGCCGATCAGCAACCAGCAGCCCAGCACATGGGCCGTGCTCAAGACTCGCGCCGGCAGCCAGGCCTCCAGGCGCCGCAAACTGAAGAAGTGCACGACGAACAACAGGCTCCAGGCCAGCCAGCCCAGATCCGCCGCCGGGTGATAGCGCGACGTCCAGGACGCCAGCAGCACCAGGGCCCCCGCCGGTATCAGCAGGCTGCACACCAGCCCCAGGGACTTCCATTGCAGGCGCCGGGCCAACAGTGCACAGAGCAGCACGCTGAGGGCCGTGATCAGCAGCAACAGGCTCGCCTGCCAATGCGCCGGGGCGAAACGCAGCACTTCCTTGAACCAGGTAAATGCCCACCAGCAAGCGCCCCAGGCCAGCAGCAGATCGGACAGATGCCCCAGGCTCAAGGCGTCGAAGGCCGAGCCGTGATTGCCCCGCTGCAAGCGCCAGGCTCCCAGCAGCGCCGCCAGGGCCAGGACCATCGGCGTCCAGAAATCGCCATTGGCCAACGGACGCACGCCCTCGACCACGCCCCCCAAGAGCCCGTCTGCGCCGGCCAGCAGGAACGTGCTGCCGCCAATCACCTGCAACAGCAGGCCAAAGGCAAAACTGGCCCGCTGCTGCAGATACAGGCTGAGCCAGATGATCAACAGGCCACTGGCGGCCCAGACGCCGCTGGCGGTGCGCCAGGGCAGCACGAACAGCACCGCCAGGTTGATCATCATCAACCCGGCCAGCAGCACCACCGACAAGCCCCGCAGCAGGCGCGGGTCATGGCGCACCATGTCGTTGCGCGCGGCCAGAAGCATGCCACCGATCAGGGTCAGGCCAATCAGCGAGGCGCTCATCAGGCCGCTCCAGCCGGCGCTCAACACCGCGCCGGCATCGCCGCCCGCGCCTTGCAGGCGCATCAAAAACAGCCCACCGCCCAACAGTTGCACGGCAAAGGCCGTGAACAGGAAGGTCCGCGATTGCAGGCGCAGGCCGACAAACAAGGTCGCCAGCCCAGCCAGGGCCCAACTGATGGCCGTGCCCTGGGTGAACAAGAACAGCGGCGCCAGCAGGTACAGGAAGCCCAGCCCGGCCACTGCCAGGACCGGCGCAATGCCCTGCTCCCAGCTCGCCGAGCAGGCCTTATCGGCCCGGCGCAACTGGTCGAAGCTGAACAGCAGCGCAGCACCGAGCAATAGCGCGCCCAACGGCGCACCGTCCAGCAGGCTGGAATCGCCGGGGCGCAGCTCACTGAGGAAGGCCAGGGCCGAGCCCAGCTGCAGCAGCAAGGCGAAGATCCGGGCCAGGGGACGCTGCTGACGCAGGCCGAGCCAGAAGACCCCCGCGCCCTCCACCGCCCAGGCCGCGGACGTCCAGCGCGCATCCAGGCCCAGGGGAATGGCCAGGGTGGCGAAAATCACCCCCAGCGCCAGGCAGGTTTCACCCAGCAACAGAGCGCGGCCGCCCATCAGCAGCCGTGCCAGGACCATGTAGATCAGACCCAGGGCCAGGGCACTGAAGGAGGCGGCGAACTCCAGGTGCTGGACCAGCGCCAGTTGCAGGCCGAAGCCCACCAGCGGCGGGCCGAACAGCAGGCTACCGTCGACGTAATCGCCCTTGCGCGCCGACCAGTGCAGCAACGCCTGGCGGCTGTCGTCCGCTGGCGCATCGCGCGTCTCCAGCAGCTTGCGCCGGGTGAACAGCAGGCCGATGGCCAGGTACATGACAAAGAACAGGATCAGGAAGGGTTCGGTGCTCCACAGCAGCTCCGGAGTGTAGGAACGCAGGCCCCAGGCAAAGCCGATGCCGAAGGTGCCGACAAAACCGATCAGGTTAAGCAGGCGCCAGGCCTTGAACCAGGCGATGGCCAGGATGCCGGCATTGAGCAGCGCGAAGTAGCTGAACAGCGCCACATGGCTGCCGGCACCGGTGGAGGTCAGGATCGGCGCGGCGAAACCGCCGAGGGCCGCAGCGGCCGCCAGCCCCAGGGCATCCTGGGTGATGGCCAGAATCGCCGAGAACAGCGTGACCGCCACCAGCAGGCCCAGGGCCGCGGAAGGGTCGAGCAACGGGTGCAGGCGCATGGCGGCGAACACCGTCAGGTAAAGCACGGCGATGCCCGTGCCCTGCAGCATCAGGGCGTAGTTGCTGTTGCGCCGCCGCAGCCACCAGCCCAGCCCCAGCAGGCCCAGGGAGCTGGCCGCGACGCCGGCGTAACGCAGTTCGATAGGCACCACCATGCCTTCGGTGGCGTAGCGCAGCAGGAAGGCCAGGCCGAGGAACAACAGCACCACGCCGACCCGCAGCACGGTGTTGCCGCCGAACAGCCAGTTGCGCGCCCCGCTGATGGCGCGCTCGATCAGGTTCGGCTCCCGCGGCTGCGCCACGGCAGGCTCAGCGGCCGGCGCCTGGGGCTGCCAGACCGACTCCGGCAGCGGCTGGCTGGCGTCGAGCGCCGCGCCGGCACGCGGCGCAGCGGGCAACTCCCAGACCAGCTCGGCCGCCGCCGGTGCCGGTTCCACGGGCCGGACTTCGTCAAGGATGAATTCAGGCAGGTCCTGCAGCTCGGGCGCGGCGCTCAAGCCGCTGCTTGCCTCGGCAGGCGGGGTGCTGTGCTGGGGTTCGGCAAGCGCCTGGGCAGCACCGCCGGGGGGTTCCAGCTGGGCCAGGCGCTGACCCAGGGTGGCGAGGGTGCTTTTCGCCTGCTCCAGCTCACGGTGCTGGTCGAGCACCTGTCGCTGCAGGGCACCGAAACGAATGGCCAGGCCAAGCACCAGGCCCAGTAGCGCGCCAATCAGGGCATCGCTGATGGACTGGTCGACGATCCAGCCCAGCAAGGCACCCAGCAGCATGAACATCCATTGCATGTGTCGATATCCCTAAGCGGTCCACTGACGGACGGGTACGGCGGTGTCGAGACTTGGCAGGCAAGCGGGCCCAACCACCCAGTGCGGGAGCCGGCCTGCCGACGCAGATATCTCCCCGATTGGAAGCCGAGCGCGGCCCAAAAGACACCATCCGGGAGATAAAATCGCCGCTCAGTATATCGATCCGGCCCAACAAACGTTGGGCCTTGTGCACAGTTCGAACATTTTCCCGGCCCCCTCAGTCCAGGGCCTTCCAGATCTCCGTGGCGTATTCGCGGATAGTCCGGTCCGAAGAGAACCAGCCCATGCGCGCAGTGTTGAGCACCGCCGAACGCCACCATTGCGCGGAGTTGTGCCAGCACGCTTCGACCCGGGCCTGGGCGTCCCAGTAGGCGTCGAAATCGGCGCAGACCAGGAACCGGTCATAGTCGATCAGCGAATCGATCAGCCCGGTGTAGCGCGACGGATCGTCCGGGGAGAACACCCCGCCGCGAATCGCCTGCAGTACATCGTTGAGCCGATGCGAGGCGGCGATGTCCGGCACCGCGCTGAATTCGCCATTGCGCTTGCGCGCCTCAACCTGCTGGGCACTGAGGCCGAAGATGAACATGTGCTCGGCACCGACCTGCTCGCACATCTCGACGTTGGCGCCGTCCAGGGTGCCGATGGTCAGGGCGCCGTTGAGGCCGAATTTCATGTTGCTGGTGCCCGAAGCCTCGAAGCCGGCGGTGGAAATCTGCTCCGACAGGTCGGCGGCGGGAATGATGCTTTCCGCCAGGCTGACGTTGTAGTTGGGCAGGAACACCACCTTGAGCAAACCGCGCACGGTCGGATCGCTGTTCACCGTGCGGGCGATGTCGTTGGTCAGCTTGATGATCAGTTTGGCCTGGTGATAGCTGGCCGCCGCCTTGCCGGCGAAGATCTTCACCCGAGGCACCCAGTCGGTTTCCGGCTCGGCGCGGATCGCCTGATACAGCGCCACGGTGTGCAGCAGGTTGAGCAACTGGCGCTTGTACTCGTGGATGCGCTTGACCTGCACATCGAACAGCGCCGCCGGGTTGATCGCGATCCCCAGGCGCTCGTGGATGAGCGCGGCCAGGGCGCGCTTGCTGTGCAGGCGCTGCTCGGCGAACTGCTTGCGAAACGCCGGCTTCTCGGCAAAGGGCTCCAGCCCCAGCAGCAACTGCTCGGGGTTGTCCAGCAGCCCGGGGCCCAGGGCGTCCACCAGCATGTCGGTGAGGGGCGGGTTGGCCTGGTACAGCCAGCGGCGAAAGGTGATGCCGTTGGTCTTGTTGTTGATCCGCTCGGGGTAGAGCTTGTGCAGCTCGGAAAACACCGTGCTGCGCATCAGCTGGGTGTGCAGGCCGGACACGCCATTGACGCTGTGGGAGCCGAGGAACGCCAGGTTGCCCATGCGCACCCGGCGGCCGTTGTCCTCCTCGATCAGCGACACCGCCCGCAGCACATCGAAATCGTGCAGGCCCTTGGCCCGCAAGGCATCGATGTGCTGGGCGTTGATCAGGTAGATGATCTGCATGTGCCGCGGCAGCATGCGCTCCATCAGCCCCACCGGCCAGGTTTCCAGGGCCTCGGGCAGCAGGGTGTGGTTGGTGTAGGCCAGGGTGTCCACGGTGATCTGCCACGCCGCGTCCCAGGCGATGCCGTGCAGGTCCACCAATTGGCGCATCAGCTCGGCCACGGCGATCGACGGGTGGGTGTCATTGAGCTGGATCGCCGCGTGCTCGCCAAGGCTGAGCACCGAGTCGTGCATGTTCTTGTGACGCCGCAGCAGGTCCTGCAGCGACGCCGAGACAAAGAAGTACTCCTGGCGCAGGCGCAGTTCCTGGCCGGCCTCGGTGCTGTCAGCCGGGTACAGCACCCGGGAGATGCTTTCGGCCCGGGCCACTTCCGCCACCGCGCCCAAGTGGTCGCCGGCGTTGAAACGCTCCAGGTGCAGGTCTTCCATGGCCCGGGCCCGCCACAGGCGCAGGGTGTTGACGCTGGCCCCGCGCCAACCCACCACCGGGGTGTCGTAGGCCACCGCACGCACCGTCTCCGCCGGCCACCAGACCTGGCGCGTGTTGCCCGTCTCGTCGGTCACGCTGTCGACGCTGCCGCCAAAGCCGATGGAGTAGATCACCTCGGGGCGCTCGAACTCCCAGGGGTTGCCGAAATCCAGCCAGTGCTCGGTCTGCTCCTGCTGCCAGCCGTCGACGATCGCCTGGCGGAACAGGCCGTGCTCGTAACGAATGCCGTAGCCGTGACCGGCCAGGCCCAGGGTCGACATGCTTTCCATGAAGCACGCCGCCAGGCGCCCCAGGCCACCATTGCCCAGGGCCGCATCGGGCTCCAGCAGGCGGATGCGCTCCAGGTCCACCCCCAGATCGGTCAGAGCCTCGCGGGCCACGTCCAGCAGGCCGAGATTGCTCAGGCTGTCGAACAGCAGCCGGCCGATCAGGAACTCCAGGGACAGGTAGTACACCCGCTTCTGGCCCTTGCGGTACATCTGCCGCGTGTGATCCATCCAGTGGTCGACCATGTGGTCCCGCGCGGCCAGGGCAATGGCCTCGAACCAGTCGTGGTCGAAGGCGTGGTCCGGATCTTTGCCGACCGCGTAGGTGAGTTTGGTCAAGACGGCTTCGCGAAAAGCGGCCACCTCAGCGTCACGAGCTAGGGGTTCCTGAGTCATCGATACGACCTCTGACGAGATACACAGTGAGCATGGAATGGTCTGAGCCTAGTCGGTCTGACACGAGGCGAAGGCTCTGGTTCGGCGCTGCTGCAAATGGCTCGGCTCAAGGGGGGAGTCTTCGGCGCCTGCGGGAAAAAAGATGCAGATGCCGTGCCGCCAGGCATAAATCCGACGACCATTAAGAAAAATCCGACCCAAAGTCGTTCAAAAATCCACCAGTCCCGGTATGATCGCGCGCCCTGGAACATGCCGGAAAAACCACCTTGATGAAGTCCAACCTGATCGCCGCCGCGGAAATCGATCGTCTCGATACCTGGGCCAAATACTCCGCGCCCATGTGCGGTTCCTGCATGTCCAGCTGCTGCACCCTGCCGGTGGAAGTGAAGATCAAGGACCTGATCCGCATCGGCATCGTCGATGAATTCGAGCGCGGCGAGCCGGCGAAGAACATCGCCAAGCGCCTGCAGAAAGAAGGCATCGTCGAGCGCTACAACCAGAAATCGGAAATCTTCACGCTGCAGCGCATGAGCAACAACGATTGCCTGTATCTGGATCGTAAAAGCCGCCTGTGCACCATTTATGACAAGCGCCCGGACACCTGCCGCAACCATCCGAAGATCGGCCCGCGTCCGGGCTACTGCGCCTACAAGCCCAAACCCCTGGAGCGTCCGACCAACACCAGCAGTCGGACCCTGGAACGCTTCTGAGCCACCGCGCCTCACCGCTACTACCGCTACTACCGCTACTACCGCTGCTGTAGCCGCTGCCGAGCTTGCGAGGCTGCGACCGGCTGCGCAGCGGCCGTAAATCCAGGTGGCGCGTAATGCCTGAACGGCTGCGATGGCCGTCTTGCGGCTGCTGTGCAGCCGGTCGCAGCCTCGCGCTGCTTGGCAGCGGCTACATGAACAGGTTTTCTCCAGGCGCAAAAAAACGCCCCCGGTCTCGCGACCGGGGGCGTTTTCATTCAGCCGGAACTAAAGACTCAGTTCTTGGCTTTCTTGGCAGCGCGGGTACGCTCGCCTTCGTCCAGGATCTTCTTGCGCAGACGAATGGACTTAGGAGTCACTTCGCACAGCTCATCGTCCTGGATGAATTCCAGAGCCTGTTCCAGGGTGAAGCGAACAGGTGGAACCAGGGCGATGGTTTCGTCTTTGCCCGAAGCACGCATGTTGTCGAGCTTCTTGCCCTTGGTAGGGTTCACGCCCAGGTCGTTGTCGCGGCTGTTCAGGCCGACGATCTGACCGTTGTAGATTTCCTGGCCGTGCTCGACGAACAGCTTACCGCGCGCCTGCAGGGTTTCCAGGGAGTAGGTCAGGGCCTTGCCGGTTTCTACCGATACCAGTACGCCGTTCTGACGGCCGGACATGCTGCCGGACTTCATCGGAGCGTAACGGTCGAAGATCGAGGTCAGGATGCCTGCACCGTTGGTCAGGGTCAGGAACTGGTTACGGAAACCGATCAGACCACGGGCTGGAATGTTGTATTCCAGGCGTACACGGCCCTTGCCATCCGGAACCATGTTGCTCAGGTCGCCCTTACGCAGACCCATCTCTTCCATGACCTTGCCCTGGGATTCTTCAGGGATGTCGATGGTGACGTTTTCGAACGGTTCCTGCTTCACGCCATCCACTTCACGGATGATCACTTCAGGACGGCCAACGCCCATCTCGAAGCCTTCGCGACGCATGGTTTCGATCAGTACCGACAGGTGCAGCTCACCACGGCCGGAGACCTTGAACTTGTCGGCCGAGTCGCCTTCTTCAACGCGCAGGGCAACGTTGTACAGCAGCTCTTTGTCCAGACGTTCCTTGATGTTACGGGACGTCACGAACTTGCCTTCCTTACCGCAGAATGGCGAGTCGTTGACCTGGAAGGTCATGGAAACGGTCGGCTCGTCGACGGTCAGCGGCTTCATCGCTTCAACAGCGGTCGGGTCGCACAGGGTGTCGGAGATGAACAGCTCGTCGAAACCGCTGATGCAGACGATGTCGCCGGCAGCCGCTTCTTCAACGTCCACGCGGTGCAGGCCGTGGTGACCCATCAGCTTGAGGATACGACCGTTGCGGCGCTTGCCGTCGACGTCGATGGCCACAACCGGGGTGTTCGGCTTGACGCGACCGCGAGCGATACGGCCAACGCCGATCACGCCCAGGAAGCTGTTGTAGTCCAGAGCGGAGATCTGCATCTGGAACGGACCGTCACGGTCAACGCTTGGCGCTGGCACGTTGTCGACGATCGACTGGTACAGCGGGGTCATGTCTTCAGCCATTTCGCTGTGGTCCAGACCGGCAATACCGTTCAGGGCCGAGGCGTAGACGACTTTGAAGTCCAGCTGTTCTTCGGTGGCGCCCAGGTTGTCGAACAGGTCGAAGATCTGGTCCAGAACCCAGTCAGGACGCGCGCCCGGACGGTCAACCTTGTTGATCACCACGATTGGACGCAGGCCGGCTTCGAACGCCTTCTTGGTCACGAAACGGGTTTGCGGCATAGGGCCGTCTTGAGCGTCGACCAGCAGCAGCACGGAGTCGACCATGGACATGACGCGCTCAACTTCGCCGCCGAAGTCGGCGTGGCCCGGGGTGTCCACGATGTTGATGTGGTAGCCGTTCCAGTTGATGGCGGTGTTTTTCGCCAGAATGGTAATGCCGCGCTCTTTTTCCTGGTCGTTGGAGTCCATCACGCGCTCGTCGTTGAGCTCGTTGCGCTCCAGGGTGCCGGATTGACGCAGGAGTTTGTCTACCAGGGTGGTCTTACCATGGTCAACGTGGGCAATGATGGCGATGTTGCGTAGATTTTCGATCACTTGTGTATCTCGATCAGAGGATTCGGTGTGCTGACAAATGCTGGCAGCGATTAACAATAGAGTCAGGCCTGGCCGTTACAGCTGGACGGCGGCGTCGGGGGGCCGGTGACGCAAGCCACAGGCGAACATCCCCGGGCACTTAGCTCGGTCTATAAACGCGCACATTGGCATGTCCCTCACTGAGCAGATGGTGAGCATGCAGGCGACTCATGACGCCTTTGTCGCAATACAGCAGGTACTGGCGCGTAGGGTCCAGTTCCTTGAAGCGGGCATTCAATGCATAGAACGGCAGCGCTTGTACTTCGATGCCAGCAAGCTCCAGCGGGTCGTCTTCCTGGGCATCCGGGTGACGGATGTCGATGACGATCTGACCGGCCAGCGCCTCGCTGACTTCTTCAATCTGCAAATCCTGGCCCAACTCGTCGATCACCCGATCGATCGGCACCAGTTTGGCCCGCTCGATCGCACGCTCGAGCACCGCCATATCGAATTCTTTCTCTTCATGCTCGACGCGATGGCGCTTGGCATGGGTCTTGGGGTTCACCGAGATGACCCCGCAGTACTCCGGCATGTGCTTGGCGAAGTCGGCGGTGCCGATCTGTTCGGCCAGGTCGATGATGTCTTGCTTGTGGCTGGCGATCAGCGGACGCAGCACCAGCTTCTCGGTCACGCAGTCGATCACTGACAGGTTCGGCAGGGTCTGGCTGGACACCTGGGAAATCGCCTCGCCGGTCACCAGTGCATCGATGTGCAGGCGATCGGCGATGCTCGAGGCGGCACGCAACATCATACGCTTCAAAATGACGCCCATATGACTGTTGTCGACTTTGCCGAGAATTTCCCCGAGCACTTCCTCGAACGGCACGCTGACGAACAGCACGCGCTGGGAGCTGCCGTACTTCTTCCATAGGTAGTGCGCGACTTCCATCACGCCCAGTTCGTGGGCACGCCCACCCAGGTTGAAGAAGCAGAAGTGCCCCATCAGGCCGCGGCGCATGATCTGGTAGGCCGCCACTGTGGAATCGAAACCGCCGGACATCAGCACCAGGGTCTGTTCCAGGGCGCCCAGCGGGTAGCCGCCGATGCCGTTGTGCTGGCTGTGGATCACGAACAACCGTTGGTCGCGAATTTCCATCCGCACTTCGATTTCCGGCTCTTTCAGGGAGATTCCGGCGGCGCCGCACTGCCGACGCAGTTGGCTGCCGACGTACTTTTCCACGTCCATGGAGCTGAATTCATGCTTGCCGGCACGCTTGCAGCGCACGGAGAAAATCTTCCCGGGCAAGGCCTCGCCGAAGTGCTGCTTGCACTTGGCGACGATGTCGTCGAAGTCGCCCAGCGGGTATTCGTCGACCTGCAGGAAGTGCGCGATACCGGGCATGCAGCAGAGGCGGTCGGCCAGCTCCTTCAGGGCCTTGGGCTCGCTGAGGGTGGTTTCCAGCTCAAGGTTGTCCCACACACCACCGACCACCACAGCCGGGTCCAGATCGCGGAGCACGGCACGGATGTTCTTGGCCAACTGACGGATGAAACGCATCCGTACCGGGCGGCTCTTGATGGTGATTTCCGGGAAAACTTTAACGATTAGTTTCATGAAAACTGTGCGCGCTGGGCCAGCCGAAAAAGGGGGGCGCGGATTATAGCGGAAATTGCTCAAGGTTTAACCAATTAATGTGCAGAAGGTTTTCAGTGCACCAAAACAGGTCATTTATCGAGCCAGGCGCTACATTGCAGTGCGCCAGAGGCCGAAATTTAGCCGAATCCGCCGCACAAAGCCTGATTTTGGGGCAGAAAACCCATCACAGGGCACTGGCATGCAATTTGCTCCCTTGTGAGGCAGGTTGCCATGGCAGAGTATTCGCGCCGGCATCACCCACATTCTAAGGGCACTCCAACACCAAGCCCGAAGCCACCCCGGAGGACACTATGTCGAAGTCGGTTCAACTCATCAAAGATCATGACGTCAAATGGATTGATCTGCGCTTCACTGACACCAAGGGCACTCAACATCACGTGACCATGCCGGCCCGTGATGCGCTGGATGAAGACTTCTTCGAATCCGGCAAGATGTTCGACGGCTCCTCCATCGCTGGCTGGAAAGGCATCGAAGCCTCCGACATGATCCTGATGCCGGACGACGAAACCGCTGTGCTGGACCCGTTCACCGAAGAACCGACCCTGATCCTGGTCTGCGACATCATCGAACCTTCGAGCATGCAAGGTTACGACCGCGACCCACGTGCCATCGCCAAGCGCGCTGAAGAGCACCTGAAGGCCACCGGTATCGGCGACACCGTATTCGCCGGTCCAGAGCCAGAGTTCTTCATCTTCGACCAGGTGAAATTCAAGTCCGACATCTCCGGCTCCATGTTCAAGATCTACTCCGAACAAGGTTCCTGGATGTCCGACCAGGACATCGAAGGCGGCAACAAGGGCCACCGTCCAGGCGTCAAGGGCGGCTACTTCCCGGTTCCACCGTTCGACCACGACCACGAAATCCGTACCTCCATGTGCAACGCACTGGAAGAAATGGGCCTGACCGTCGAAGTTCACCACCACGAAGTGGCGACTGCCGGCCAGAACGAAATCGGCGTCAAGTTCAACACCCTGGTGAAGAAGGCCGACGAAACCCAGACCCTGAAATACGTGGTGCACAACGTGGCCGACGCCTACGGTCGCACTGCCACCTTCATGCCTAAGCCACTGTACGGTGACAACGGCTCGGGCATGCACGTGCACATGTCGATCTGGAAAGACGGCAAGAACACCTTCGCTGGCGAAGGCTATGCCGGCCTGTCCGACACCGCCCTGTACTTCATCGGCGGCATCATCAAGCACGGTAAGGCCCTGAACGGCTTCACCAACCCGGCCACCAACTCCTACAAGCGTCTGGTTCCAGGCTTCGAAGCCCCGGTGATGCTGGCCTACTCGGCACGCAACCGTTCCGCCTCGATCCGCATTCCTTACGTGTCGAGCCCTAAAGCCCGCCGTATCGAAGCCCGCTTCCCGGACCCGGCTGCCAACCCATACCTGGCCTTCGCTGCTCTGCTGATGGCCGGCCTGGACGGTATCCAGAACAAGATCCACCCTGGCGACGCTGCTGACAAAAACCTGTACGACCTGCCGCCTGAAGAGGCCAAAGAGATCCCACAAGTTTGCGGCAGCCTGAAGGAAGCCCTGGAAGAGCTGGACAAAGGTCGTGCGTTCCTGACCAAAGGCGGCGTTTTCAGCGACGACTTCATCGACGCTTACATCGCCCTGAAAAGCGAAGAAGAGATCAAGGTCCGTACCTTCGTACACCCACTGGAATACGAGCTGTACTACAGCTGCTGATCCGGTAGCGCCGGCGCAAGCCGCGTGATCAAGAGGCCTCCTTCGGGAGGCCTTTTTTATGCCCGCGCATTTGCCAGGCCCGGGGTGGTTGCGTGCATCATGGGCGCCGTCTTCCCATCAGCAGCCGAGCCCGCCCATGACTTCGCACCTCAACCTGTGCCTCGCCCTTGCCTGTAGCCTGCTCACCGGCGCAGCCTGCGCCAACGATGCCCCGCCCACCCTTGCCCCGCTGCTGCAAAGCATCGGTGAGCGCCTGAGCATTGCCGATCAGGTGGCCCTGAGCAAATGGGACAGCCACAAGGCCGTGGAGGACCGTCCGCGGGAACAGCAGGTGATTGCCGGCGCCACGGCCCAGGCCGCCACCTATCACCTGAATGAAGAAACGGTCGGGCAGTTCTTCGCCGCCCAGATCGAAGCCAACAAACTGGTGCAGTACGCCCGGCTGTCCAGCTGGCACCTGCAAGGCCAGGCACCGGACACCCCACGCCAGGACCTGGCCGGACAGATCCGCCCACAACTCGATCAGTTACAAAAACGCCTGCTGCAGCAACTGGCCGACTTCAGCCCCCATCGCGGTGATCGCCAATGCCCGCAATGGCTGGCCCAGGCCACTCAGGCCGCCAGCAGCGACCCATTGCGGCAGCTGGCAATGATCCGCGCCACCGCCGAGTTATGTGTGTTCAAAGGTTAACCGCGCCCGCGCCCAGCCTCGCGCCGCCCTATGCTGAGCCCTTCAACCGCACACCTGTGAAGGGCTGGAATCACCGTGACGCGCATCGCTGTCTTTTGCCTGCTGTGGCTAACGGCGCTGCCTGCCAGCGCAGAGCCCTACACACAACTGCGGTTGCAGGGCGTGCCGGACCACGGCGCGCTGCGAGCCAACAACGGCAGCTTCACCGTGCAGGTGGTGCTAGCGCCGGCCTTGCAGCCGCACCACCGCCTGCGCCTCTTGCTGGACGACCAGGCTTATGGAGCCCCGAGCCGGGGCCCCGAGTTGCCGCTGGTCGCTATCGGCCGTGGCCAACATCGCCTGGCGGTGCAGATCCTCGACGGCGAGCGGGTCCTGCAGCAGAGCGCGCAGATCACCTTCACCCTGCTGCGGGCCCATCGCCGTTGAGCCCACTTCAAGCGAACCGCTACAGCCCGCTCGCTGAGTGAAACAGCGCAGTGCCCATGCGGCGCTCATGCTCCAGTAGCCAGCGCTTGCGCCACAGTCCGCCACCGTCGCCGGTGAGGGCACCGTCGCTGCCGATCACCCGGTGGCAGGCAATGACGATGGCGATCTGATTGGCACCGTTGGCCCGGGCCACCGCGCGCACCGCCGACGGCGAGCCGATCCGGCTCGCCACCTCGGCATAACTGCAGGTGCTGCCCAGGGGAATGGCGCGCAGGGCCTGCCATACCGTGCGGGTGAACGGCGAGGCGTTCATCGCCAGCGGCGTGTGGAAGCCACCCGGCTCACCGGCAAAATAACGCTGCAATTCGGCCTCGATCTGGTCGATCGGAGCAAAACGCCCGAAACCTATGCTCGAACCGCTGCGCTTTTGCAGGGCCTGCAGCTCATTGGCCAGCGCCGGACGATCGAAAAACTCCAGCAGGTGCAGGACCTGGGCATCAGCCACCGCCAGCATCACGCCGATAGGGGTTTGCAGCCAGTCCACCTTGAGCAGCTCGCGCCCCCGCAGGTTCGACGGTGGCTGGCCAGCCAGACGGGAAAAGGCCCGGCGAAAGCCGCTGTCGGAATCAAAGCCGGCACTGATCTGCGCCGCGATCACCGACTCTCCGCCCGCCAGCTGCTGCATGCCCTGGCCCAAGCGCCGCAGCCGGGCCATTTCCAGAAAAGTCACCCCAAAGTAGCGCTTGAAGGCGCGACGCACGGTGGACGGATCCAGCCCCTGCCGGGTCAGATCATCTTCGTACCAGCGCCGCTCGGGATCACCGTGCAGTTGCTCCAGCAGGGTCTGCACCCAGGGTTCCTGCACCCCGGCCCGCTCCAGAGGGCGACACCGCAGACAGGCACGGAATCCCGCTTCGACACAGCCCTTGATCGAGCCGAAAAACACCGTGTTCTCACGCTTGGGCTTGCGCGCGGCACAGGTCAGGCGGCAGAACACTCCCGTACTCTTGACCCCGACGAACGCAAAGCCCTCATAGGCCGGGTCGCGGTCCAGAAGGGCCTGATACAGGGTGTCGTCATCGGGGAGCTGAAACAGCAGAGTGGCGTTTTCCATGGCCGCATCCTAAACCTTGAAGCGTCGGGTTCGAGCACTCTAAACCCGCGCCCTGCGCGCTGCCGCTGAAAAACGGGCGTTGATTCTCGCCGACTCGGGCAACCAGCCAGCGCCCTGCAGATTCATGCACTATATTGGTGCAACACCGTGCACCCACAGACCATTCCCAGCCCATTTTGGTTCGAAAATACCCGGCAAAGCTGGCAAAGCGCCACGCAAGCGGGCTTCAAACGCCTGTTTCAGGCCGCGAACGCTTCTTTTCGGAGCCTTGGTTTGGTTTTTGCATTTTCTCCACATCAGCGCTTTAACCCCGCGCGCGATCCCGGACCGGCTCCGGCTCGCCCTGCTCCAAAAGAGGTCCGAATGACCATCAGCGACCCACTGCACCGTCTGCTTCTGGACAACCTGACCACCGCCACCATTCTGCTCAACGCCGACCTGCGCCTTGAGTACATGAACCCGGCGGCGGAGATGCTCCTGGCCATCAGCGGCCAGCGCAGCCATGGGCAATTCATCAGTGAGCTGTTCACCGAGTCCGCCGAAGCCCTGAGCTCACTGCGCCAGGCGGTGGAACAGGCGCACCCCTTCACCAAGCGCGAGGCCATGCTCACCGCCCTGACCGGCCAGACCCTGACCGTCGACTACGCGGTGACGCCGATCCTCAGCAATGGCGATACCTTGCTGCTGCTGGAGGTCCACCCCCGGGACCGGCTGCTGCGCATCACCAAGGAAGAGGCCCAACTGTCCAAGCAGGAAACCAGCAAGATGCTGGTGCGCGGCCTGGCCCACGAGATCAAGAACCCCCTGGGCGGGATTCGCGGCGCCGCCCAACTGCTGGCCCGCGAGCTGCCCGAGGAAAGCCTCAAGGACTACACCAACGTCATCATCGAAGAGGCCGACCGCCTGCGAAACCTGGTGGACCGCATGCTCGGCTCGAACAAGCTGCCGTCCCTGGCGCTGACCAATATCCACGAAGTGCTGGAGCGGGTCAGTAGCCTGGTGGAAGCCGAAAGCCAGGGCTGCATCACCCTGGTGCGCGATTACGACCCGAGCATTCCCGACGTCTTGATCGACCGCGAGCAGATGATCCAGGCGGTGCTCAACATCGTGCGCAACGCCATGCAGGCCATCAGCAGCCAGAACGAAATGCGCCTGGGGCGCATCACCCTGCGCAGCCGCACCATGCGCCAGTTCACCATCGGCCATGTGCGTCATCGCCTGGTGACCAAGATCGAGATCATCGACAACGGCCCGGGCATCCCTGCCGAGCTGCAGGACACCCTCTTCTTCCCCATGGTCAGCGGCCGCCCGGACGGCACCGGGCTGGGCCTGGCCATTACCCAGAACATCATCAGCCAGCACCAGGGCCTGATCGAATGTGACAGCCATCCCGGCCACACCACCTTCTCGATCTTTCTGCCTCTGGAACAAGGAGCCCCATCGACATGAGCCGTAGTGAAACCGTGTGGATCGTCGATGACGACCGTTCTATCCGTTGGGTCCTGGAAAAAGCCCTGCAGCAGGAAGGCATGACCACCCAGAGCTTCGACAGTGCCGACGGGGTGATGAGCCGCCTGGCACGCCAGCAGCCGGACGTGATCATTTCCGACATTCGCATGCCCGGCGCCAGCGGCCTCGACCTGCTGGCGCGGATTCGCGAGCTGCACCCGCGCCTGCCGGTGATCATCATGACCGCGCATTCGGACCTGGACAGCGCGGTCGCCTCCTACCAGGGCGGGGCCTTCGAGTACCTGCCCAAGCCGTTCGACGTGGATGAGGCGGTGTCCCTGGTCAAGCGTGCCAACCAGCATGCCCAGGAGCAGCAGGGCCTGGAAGTGGCGCCGACCCTGGCCCGCACCCCGGAAATCATCGGCGAAGCGCCGGCGATGCAGGAGGTGTTCCGTGCCATCGGGCGCCTGAGCCACTCCAACATCACCGTGCTGATCAACGGCGAGTCCGGCACCGGCAAGGAATTGGTGGCCCACGCCCTGCATCGCCACAGCCCGCGGGCGGCGTCGCCGTTCATCGCCCTGAACATGGCCGCCATCCCCAAGGACCTGATGGAATCCGAGCTGTTCGGCCATGAAAAAGGCGCCTTCACCGGCGCCGCCAACCTGCGCCGCGGACGCTTCGAACAGGCCGACGGCGGCACCCTGTTCCTCGACGAGATCGGCGACATGCCGGCCGATACCCAGACCCGCCTGCTGCGGGTTCTGGCCGACGGCGAGTTCTACCGGGTCGGTGGCCACACGCCGGTCAAGGTCGATGTACGGATCATCGCCGCCACCCACCAGAACCTGGAAACCCTGGTGCACGCCGGCAAGTTCCGCGAGGACCTGTTCCACCGCCTCAACGTGATCCGCATCCATATTCCGCGCCTGTCGGACCGTCGCGAAGACATCCCGACCCTGGCCAAGCATTTCCTCAGCCGCGCCGCCCAGGAACTGGCGGTGGAACCCAAGCTGCTGAAGAACGAAACCGAGGAATACCTGAAGAACCTGCCGTGGCCGGGCAACGTGCGCCAGCTGGAGAACACCTGCCGCTGGATCACCGTCATGGCGTCGGGGCGCGAGGTGCACATCAGCGACCTGCCGCCGGAGCTGTTGAGCCTGCCCCAGGATTCGGCGCCGGTGACCAACTGGGAACAGGCCCTGCGCCAGTGGGCCGATCAGGCCCTGGCCCGCGGCCAGTCGAGCCTTTTGGACAGCGCGGTGCCGAGTTTCGAGCGGATCATGATCGAAACCGCCCTCAAGCACACCGCCGGCCGCCGCCGCGACGCCGCCGTGCTGCTGGGCTGGGGCCGCAACACCCTGACCCGCAAGATCAAGGAGTTGGGGATGAAGGTGGACGGAGGCGACGAGGACGAAAGCGAGGAAGGCTGAGCCCTCCCCCTGTGCAGGAGCTGGCTTGCCAGCGAAAAGGCCCTTGAGCCTTGCAGAGCGCTGACCGGCGCTTCGCCGGCAAGCCGGCTCCTACGACGAGGATGGGCATGCACCAGGATGGGGTGCATGCACTGGCCGAAGGCGCGATGAACCGCAATCGAGCACAGCGCGATCATTCGAGGCCTGGCCTTCAAATCTGAATATTTGCCCTTCGAAAACGCAAAAGCCCCGGAATTCGGGGCTTTCGGCTTTTTATCCAGGCAATTCATACAGGACCGGCCAAAGTTGGCACGCCCCCTGCAATACCTCCATCACTACCCAGTTTAGGGGACCTTGGTACAGGCAGGCCGGGGATTCCCCTCTTTAACACCCGGCCCACCACGCTCACAGCGACGGGCCAAGCTTTCGGGAACCTCGGTACAGGCAGGCCGGGAATTCCCTCTTTAACACCGGGCTCATCACGCGCATCGCGACGAGCCCAAGCTTTCGGGAACCTCAGTACAGGCAGGCTGGGGCTTCCCTCTTTAATACCGGGCTCATCACGCGCATCGCGACGAGCCCAAGCTTTCGGGAACCTCGGTACAGGCAGGCTGGGGCTTCCCTCTTTAATACCGGGCTCATCACGCGCATCGCGACGAGCCCAAGCTTTCGGGAACCTCAGTACAGGCAGGCTAGGGCTTCCCTCTTTAACACCGGGCCCATCACGCTTTGAGCGACGCGCCCACAACCCTTTCGGGGACCCTGGTACAGGCAGGCCGGGAATCCCCCTCTTTACACCGGGACTCATCGCCCCGACAGGCGATCAGCCCCTCCCGCTTTTGGGGGCCTTGGTACAGGCAGGCCGGGGTTTCCCTCTTTTATTCCTCCCGCAGGTGGATCGCCAGGCGCCAGCGCCCGTCCACCTGGCTGGCGCTCCACTCGCCCCGCAGCGGCCGGGCCGCCACCAGGTTCAGCAGCAAGCCCTGATCCGCCAGCCGCACCCGCCAGTTCACCGTCTTCTGATTGACCTGCAACTGACCGTTCTGCGCCCGTCCTTGCGCATCGAACAGCAAGGCGATGGTGCCATCGATATGTTCGCCGTGAACCTTGGGCTCCTGGCTGAACCAGACCACCAGGCCATCGGCCGCCACCTCGACCTGTTGCAACTCGATCGGATCGGGCTGCGTCAGTCGGCCGATCATCAGCCCCACCATCATCCCGACAATCGCCAGGGAGCCGAACACCCGCAGCATAAGCTTCGGTCGCGGGTCCTCTTCAGGCGTAGAATGCAGCCCATCTTTTTCTTCGGAGCCGTGCATGTTTCACGTCATCCTCTTTCAACCAGAAATTCCGCCGAATACCGGCAACGTTATCAGGCTGTGCGCCAACAGCGGCTGCCACCTGCATTTGATCGAGCCACTGGGTTTCGAAATGGACGACAAGCGCCTGCGCCGTGCCGGCCTCGACTATCACGAATACGCCACCCTGCAACGCCATGCCGACCTCGCCAGTTGCCTGGAAAGCCTCGGCCATCCGCGCCTGTTCGCCTTCACCACCAAGGGCTCGCGGCCCTTCCATGACGCCAGCTTCAAGGAGGGCGACGCCTTCCTGTTCGGCCCCGAGAGCCGTGGCCTGCCGGCGGACGTGCTGGACGCCCTGCCGGGCGAGCAGCGCCTGCGCCTGCCCATGCGCGAAGGCTGCCGCAGCCTGAACCTGTCCAACACCGTGGCGGTGGCGGTCTATGAAGGCTGGCGACAACTGGGCTTCAAGTAACCATTCTCTGTAGCCGCTGCCGCAGGCTGCGACAAGGCCCGAAGGGCCTTCCTGTATGCGCGATCACGGCACCCACCTCGTGGTCGATCACAGCCTGCGGCGCCGGCGCCAGGGTTTGGACAGCTGACGCCCGAGCATGAAAAAAGCGCCGTGACAGGCGCTTTTTTCGTACCACAGCCAGTACTTACTGAACGGTGTTTTCGCCGGCGGACTGCAGGCGTTGCAGTTCCTGGGCGTACAGCGCGTCGAAGTTCACCGGGGCCAGCATCAGGGCCGGGAACGAACCACGGGTCACCAGGCTGTCCAGCGCTTCGCGAGCGTAAGGGAACAGGATGTTCGGGCAGAAGGCACCCAGGGTGTGGCTCATGGAAGCTTCGTCCAGGTTCTTGATCAGGAAGATACCGGCCTGTTGCACTTCAGCGATGAAGGCCACTTCGTCGCCGTTCTTCACGGTCACGGACAGGGTCAGCACCACTTCGTGGAAGTCGGCTTCCAGGGCCTTCTGACGGGTGTTGAGGTCCAGGCCGACGCTTGGCTCCCACTGCTGACGGAAGATGGCCGGGCTTTTCGGCGCTTCGAAGGACAGGTCACGCACGTAGATGCGCTGCAGGGAGAATTGCGGTGCGCTTTCGTCTTCGGCAGCAGCAGTGTTCTGTTGGTCAGTCATCTCAGATCCTTCTTGATCTTGGGTCTAATAGGGTTAGGAGTTTCAGGCCGCCAGCAGCGCGTCGAGCTTGCCGGCGCGCTCCAGGGCAAACAAATCATCACAACCACCTACATGGGTGGCACCGATCCAGATCTGCGGCACGGACGTGCGTCCGGCTTTCTGGGCCATGTCGGCGCGCACCTGCGGCTTGCCATCGACCTTGATCTCTTCGAAGGCTACGCCTTTGCTCCCGAGCAGTTGCTTGGCCCGCGAGCAGTAAGGGCAGTAATCACTGGAGTAGACGATGACCTGGGGCATTACTTCACCAATGGCAGGTTGTCGGCTTTCCAGCTGGAAACACCGCCGGACAGTTTGGCGGCAGTGAAACCGGACTTCATCAGTTCACGGGCATGGGTGCCGGCGTGCTGGCCTTGAGCGTCCACCAGGATGATAGTCTTGGCCTTGTGCTTCTCCAGTTCGCCGACACGGGCGGCCAGCTTGTCCTGGGGAATGTTCAGCGCGCCGACGATATGGCCGGCGGCATAGTCCTTGGACGGACGGATATCGATCACTACGCCCTGCTCGCTGTTGACCAGCGCGGTCAGTTCACGGGTGCTGAGGCTGCGGCCACCGCGGCTCAATTCATGAGCGATCAACAGAGCCAGCAGGATGGCGAAGGCGCCGACGAGCAAGTAGTGTTCAGTGGCGAATTGAATCAGGTGAGCAACCATCTAAGGAGGTTCCAGGGCGTTAAAATGTCGGCCAGTATACACAGCCCTCAAGGTCGGCCAAACCCCGCCCGGCGGTGACGCCACCGGAACTTCGCTTTAAACTGCCACTCCGTTTTTCAACACCTCCTTTTTCAACACTTTCCTATCCAGCCACGAGTGGACGCCATGACTACCACGCCTAAACCTTTGGTCCTGATGATTCTGGATGGCTTCGGTCACAGCGAGAGCCACGAATCCAACGCCGTCTATGCGGCCAAGAAGCCGGTCCTGGACCGCTTGTGCGCCAGCATGCCCAACGGCCTGATCTCGGGCTCGGGCATGGACGTCGGCCTGCCGGATGGGCAGATGGGCAACTCCGAGGTGGGCCACATGAACCTGGGCGCCGGTCGCGTGGTGTATCAGGACTTCACCCGGGTGACCAAGGCCATTCGTGACGGCGAGTTCTTCGAGAACCCGACCCTGTGCGCCGCCGTGGACAAGGCCGTGGCCGCCGGCAAGGCCGTGCACATCCTCGGCCTGCTGTCGGACGGCGGCGTGCACAGTCACCAGGACCACCTGATCGCCATGGCCGAACTGGCCTTCAAGCGCGGTGCCGAGAAGATCTACCTGCACGCCTTCCTCGATGGTCGCGACACCCCGCCCAAGAGCGCCCAGTCGTTCATCGAACTGCTGGACGAAAGCTTCAAGACCCTGGGCAAGGGCCGCATCGCCAGCCTGATCGGCCGCTACTTCGCCATGGACCGTGACAATCGCTGGGACCGCGTGGCCCAGGCCTACAACCTGATCGTCGACGGCCAGGGGCAGTTCAACGCCGCCACCGCCCAGGAAGGCCTGCAAGCGGCCTACGCCCGTGAAGAGAGCGACGAGTTCGTCAAGGCCACCACCATCGGCGAGCCGGTCAAGGTCGAAGACGGCGATGCCGTGGTGTTCATGAACTTCCGTGCCGACCGGGCTCGCGAGCTGACCCGGGTCTTCGTCGAGGACGACTTCAAGGACTTCGAGCGCGCGCGCCAGCCAAAGCTGGCCGGCTTCGTCATGCTCACCCAGTACGCCGCCAGCATCCCCGCGCCGGCAGCCTTTGCTCCGGGCAGCCTGGAAAACGTGCTGGGCGACTATTTGGCGAAAAACGGCAAGACCCAGCTGCGCATCGCCGAAACCGAAAAGTACGCCCACGTGACGTTCTTCTTCTCCGGCGGCCGTGAAGAGCCGTTCCCGGGGGAGGAGCGCATCCTGATCCCGTCGCCGAAAGTCGCCACCTACGACCTGCAGCCGGAAATGAGCGCTCCGGAAGTCACCGACAAGATCGTCGACGCCATCGAGCACCAGCGCTACGACGTGATCATCGTCAACTACGCCAACGGCGACATGGTCGGCCACAGCGGCGTGTTCGCCGCCGCGGTCAAAGCCGTGGAATGCCTGGACCTGTGTGTCGGGCGCATCGTCGACGCCCTGGAAAAGGTCGGTGGCGAAGCCCTGATCACCGCGGACCACGGCAACGTCGAGCAGATGTCCGACGCCTCCACCGGTCAGGCCCACACCGCTCACACCACCGAGCCAGTGCCCTTCATCTATTACGGCAAGCGCGCCCTGAAAGTCCGCGAAGGCGGGGTGCTGGCGGATGTGGCACCGACCATGCTCAAGCTGCTGGACCTGCCTCAGCCTGAGGAAATGACCGGCACCTCGATCCTGGTCGATCCTGCGCACTGAAACTCTCAGGTCGCCGTTGCATGAAAAACGCCCGATGCAGTCCATCGGGCGTTTTTCATTGCGGCTTCGCCCCGCTCCAGGCGCGGCGCGAAGGCCCAAGCGCAAGACAGCGCCACCAGACAAACACCTGCCACTTGCTGAATAATGATTATCGTTATCAGAACTGCCCGCAGAGAGAATCCCATGAACAAGATGGCTACGCTGTTTCTAGCCTCCCTCCTGTCAGGCTGCGCAAGCCAGGTTCCTGCCCAACAGTCGCAGGCCCCCGGGGCCAGCGCCCCCGAACAGCCACACACCCGGGTGGCCATGGACCCGCTGACCGCCGGCAAATTGCGCACGCTGTTGAGCATCCAGCACCAGCAGCACGCTGCCGACATCGGGCAGATGAACGACCTCATTTCCCGGGAGTTCCTGCAGACGCCTTATGCGCCGAACAAGCTGCAGGGCTCTGCGACCCTGGCCGAAAAACTGATCGTCGACTTCAGGGGCCTGGACTGCTTTACCTACCTGGATTACGTCGAGGCATTGCGCCAGTCCCGCGACGAGGCCGGCTTCATCCACAACCTGGTGCAGATTCGCTACGTCAACGGCGACGTCAATTTCCTCAACCGCCGCCACTTCTTCACCGACTGGGCCCATGCCGGACAGCCCTTGGCCGATGACGTCACCGCCCTGCTGGGTGCCGATGCGGTGACCGTCGCCAAGCACCTCAATCAAAAGGCCGATGGCGGCCATTACCTGGCGGGGCTGCCCGTGGCCGACCGCGACATCACCTACATTCCCAGCGCGCGGATTGACCGGCATGTGCTCGGCAGCCTGCGCACCGGCGACTACATCGGCATCTACACCCCGCTCTCGGGCCTGGACGTCACCCACACCGGGCTGTTCATCAGGACCGCCCAGGGGCCTGTCCTGCGCAATGCGTCCTCGAAGCAGAACCAGCGCGTGGTGATCGACTCGCCGTTCATGGAGTACGTCCGCGATGTCCCGGGCATCGTGGTCCTGCGCGCCCGGCCAACCGACCTGGCCGATCACCCTGCATCCACCTCCCAGAGCAGCGCCCAGGCGCACCAGCATCCGCCCCACGCGCAAGCGCCTGGCTGATCGCCGCAGAAACCGCTGGCAGGCTGATAGCAAATGGCCCAATAACCGCCCGGAAAGGGCTTTTTATGACGAACGCCGCAAAGCAGTTGGCTTTGAGGCGTTTTTTTTGCCGCGATGGGCGGGCATACTAGGCCGTCCCTTTCCCTGGTGTCGCCCGCCTCTATGCTTCGCGCCCTGATTGCCCTTGCTCTGATCTGCCTGCTCCAACCGGCTTTTGCCGACGAGCGCGCGCAAACCCAACAACAGTTGGACGCCACGCGTCAGGACATTGCCGAGCTGAAGAAACTGCTGGGCAAGCTGCAGGAAGAAAAATCCGGGGTGCAGAAAGAACTGCGCGGCACCGAAACCGAGATGGGCAAGCTGGAAAAGCAGGTCGAAGCCCTGCAGAAAGAGCTGAAGAAAAGCGAAGCCGAGCTGCAGCGACTCGATGAGGAGAAAAAAAAACTCCAGAGCGCGCGCACTGAACAGCAGCGACTGATCGCCATCCAGGCCCGCGCCGCCTACCAGAACGGGCGCCAGGAATACCTCAAGCTGCTGCTCAACCAGCAGAATCCGGAAAAATTCGCCCGTACCCTGACTTACTACGACTACCTGAGCCAGGCGCGCCTGGAGCAGTTGAAGAGTTTCAACGAGACCCTGCGCCAGCTGGCCAATGTGGAAAAGGACATCTCCCTGCAGCAGGCCCAGTTGCTGGTGCAGAAGAGCAGCCTCGACACCCAGCGTGAAGAACTCGACAAGGTCCGCAAGGAGCGGCAACTGGCCCTGGCCAAGCTCAACGACGACGTGAAGGCCCGGGACGACAAGCTCAAGGCCCGCGAGCAGGACCAGGCCGACCTGGCCAAGGTGCTCAAGACCATTGAAGAAACCCTGGCCCGCCAGGCCCGCGAGGCAGAAGAAGCGCGCCAGAAAGCGCTGATCGCCCAGCAAGAAGCCGAAAAAAAGCGTTTACGTGAGGCCCAGGCCGACGCCAGCGATGCCCCGCGCAAGCCCGTCAGATCAAGCCCGGGCGCCTTGGTTTCCAGCGCCGGCCCTTCCTTCGGCGGTGCATTTGCCGCCGCCCGGGGAAAACTTCCATGGCCGGTTGATGGTCGATTGCTGGCACGCTTTGGTGAAACCCGTGGCGATGACTCCCGTTCCAAGTGGGACGGGGTGATGATCAGCGCCGCCGCCGGCAGCCAGGTACACGCCGTGCATGGTGGCCGGGTGGTGTTCGCCGACTGGCTGCGCGGCGCCGGGCTGCTGGTGATCCTCGACCATGGCAACGGCTACCTGAGTCTCTACGGGCACAACCAGACCCTGCTCAAGGAAGCCGGTGATGTGGTCAAGGCCGGAGAGTCCATCTCCACCGTGGGTAATAGTGGCGGACAGGACACTCCTGCGCTGTACTTTGCAATTCGTCAGCAGGGCCGCCCCAGCGACCCGGCACAGTGGTGCCACGCGCAAGGATAAGCGCTGCATCTAAATTAGGAGTTCGTTCGACATGCTGCATTTGTCCCGCCTTACCTCGCTGGCCCTGACGATCGCCCTGGTGATCGGAGCGCCTCTGGCGTTTGCCGCCGAAACCGCTCAATCAGCGACCGCCGCGACCACCAAGGCACCTTTGCCGCTGGAAGAACTTCGCACCTTTGCCGAGGTCATGGACCGGATCAAGGCGGCCTATGTCGAACCCGTGGATGACAAGACCCTGCTGGAGAATGCCATCAAGGGCATGCTCAGCAACCTCGACCCGCACTCGGCCTACCTGGGCCCGGAAGACTTCGCCGAACTGCAGGAAAGCACCAGCGGCGAATTCGGCGGCCTGGGCATCGAAGTGGGCGCCGAAGACGGCTTTATCAAAGTGGTGTCGCCGATCGACGACACGCCAGCGTCCAAGGCCGGCATCCAGGCCGGCGACCTGATCGTCAAGATCAACGGCCAGCCGACCCGTGGCCAGACCATGACCGAAGCCGTGGACAAGATGCGCGGCAAGATCGGCCAGAAAATCACCCTGACCCTGGTGCGCGACGGCGGCACGCCGTTCGACGTGACCCTGGCCCGCGCCACCATCCAGGTGAAGAGCGTGAAGAGCCAGTTGCTGGAGTCGGGCTACGGCTACATCCGCATCACCCAGTTCCAGGTCAAGACCGGCGAGGAAGTCTCCAAGGCCCTGGCCAAGCTGCGCAAGGACAACGGCAAGAAGCTCAACGGCATCATCCTCGACCTGCGCAACAACCCGGGCGGCGTGCTGCAGGCCGCGGTGGAAGTGGTCGACCACTTCATCACCAAGGGCCTGATCGTCTACACCAAGGGTCGCATCGCCAACTCCGAGCTGCGCTTCTCTGCCACCGGCAAGGACGAAAGCGAAGCCGTGCCGATGGTGGTGCTGATCAACGGCGGCAGCGCCTCGGCTTCGGAAATCGTCGCCGGCGCCCTGCAGGACCAGAAACGCGCGGTGCTGATGGGCACCACCAGCTTCGGCAAGGGCTCGGTGCAGACCGTGCTGCCGCTGAACAACGACCGCGCGCTGAAGATCACCACCGCGCTGTACTTCACCCCCAACGGCCGCTCGATCCAGGCCCAGGGCATCGTTCCGGACATCGAAGTGCGCCGCGCCAAGATCACCAGCGAGGCCCAGGACGGCGAGTACTTCAAGGAAGCCGACCTGCAGGGTCACCTGGGCAATGGCAACGGCGGCGCCGACAAGCCGAGCGGTTCGACCAGCAAGGCCAAACCGATGCCACAGGATGACGACTACCAGCTGGCCCAGGCCCTGAGCCTGCTCAAGGGGCTGAGCATCACCCGCGGCAAGTGATTGAACCCTTCGCCGGCAAGCCGGCTCCTACAGGAGCCGGCTTGTGTAGGAGCTGGCTCGCCAGCGAAGCGCCCGCCAGGGCGCCCATTCCCCTATAAGGCTTGATCCCGCCCCCCATGATTTCCCACCGCCCATCCCTGTTCCGCCCGCTCTGGGCCCCGCTGCTGGCCCTGCTGTGCCTCTTCACTGCTGCGACCCACGCTGCCGAACCGGCACCTGCGGCACCCAAGGCCTACCTGAGCCTGATCATCGACGACCTCGGGCAGAACCTGCCCCGCGACCGCCGCGTGCTGGCCCTGCCCGGCCCGGTGACCACGGCGATCATGCCCGACACGCCCCACGCCGCCGAGTTCGCCCGCGAAGCTCACCGGGCCGGCAAGATCGTCATCCTGCACATGCCCATGGACCCGGCCACCGGCCCCTTCGCCTGGCACCCCGAGCTGCCCATCGAAGAGCTGCAAAAGCGCCTGGAGGCTGCCTTCCAGGCCGTGCCCTACACCAGCGGCATCAACAACCACATGGGCAGCCGCATGACCGCCCAGCCCCAGGCCATGGCCTGGCTGATGGCCGACTTGCAGCGACGCCACAAATTCTTCGTCGACAGCCGCACCAGCGCCCAGACGGTCGCCGCCGCCGAAGCGCAGAAGATCGGTCTGGCCAGCGTTTCCCGGGATGTGTTCCTGGACGACGAACGGACGGAGGCGGCGATCAGCCAACAGTTGCAGACAGCCATCAAACTGGCGCGCAAACAGGGTTCGGCGGTGATGATCGGCCACCCTTATCCACAGACCCTGGCCGTGCTCGAACGCGAACTGCCCACGCTCAAGGCCCAGGGCATCGAGTGGATCGATATCAAGTCGATGATCAGCCTGCGCAGCAACGAAGCGATGGCCGGGCACGGCAAGAACGGCAAGTACAGATAGGACAGCCGCAAGCCTCAAGCTGCAAGCCAAAGCGCCGCCGACCTGCTGTGACTTGTAGCTTGCGGCTTGCGGCTGCTTCTAGAGATAACGCCCCATGATTTCCTCCACCAGCCCTTCTTCGCGCATCGCATCCAGGGCTGCCTGGAGCTTGGCCACCACGTCATCGGACACGTCCTTGTTCAGGGCCAGGTACAGCTCGGCGCTGTTGAAGCGCAGCACGGTCTTGAGGCCGGTGATGCCTTCCTGCTTGGCCAGGTAACGTCCCGCCGGATCGCCGGTGGCCCAGAGATCGATCTGCCCCGCCACCAGCTTTTTGGCGTTGTCCTGGTCCCGCAGCACCACCTGGGGCGCCAGGCCCTGCTTGGCCAGGGTCTGGGCAATGGCATCGCCCTTGTAGGCGCCGATCTTGTAGCTGCGTGCCTGCTCCAGGGATTCGAGGGTGATCTTGCTGCCGGCCTTGGCCAGCATGATCCAGTCGTCCGGGCCGATGGGGCCGACCCACTTGAACAGCGGCTCGCGCTCCGGCAGCCGGGCCATGACGAACACGCCATAGCCCGGCTGTTCCTGGGCCATCTTGTAGATGCGCTCCCAGGGGAAACGCAGGGTCAGGCTGTAATTGATCCCGGCGCGCTTGAACATTTCGCGGACGATATCCACGGCGATGCCGTCGATGTTCTCGCCTTGCGCGAAGTTCTTGCCGTTCTTGGCCATGTTGTAGGGGGGGAAGTTTTCCGTCAGCAGCACCAGGGCGGTGTCGGCAGTTTCAGCGGCGCGGGCCAGAGTGCTCAGGAGCAGGGTCGCGCTGGCGACAACCACAAGAAGACGTTTGAACATGACGGGATACCAGAATCCATGGCGTGCTCAAGAGTGCCGCGAGCACGCCATGCTGTCCAGTGGCTATCGCACCACGATCCCGCGCTGCGCCATGTAGGCCTTGGCCTCGGGAACCGTGTATTCGCCGAAGTGGAAAATGCTCGCCGCCAGCACCGCGCTGGCGTGGCCTTCGATGATGCCGTCGGCCAGATGCTGGAGGTTGCCGACGCCGCCGGAGGCGATGACCGGGATTCCCAGGGCATCGCTGATGGCCCGGGTCACGCCCAGGTCAAAGCCGTTTTTCATGCCGTCCTGATCCATGCTGGTGAGCAGGATCTCGCCGGCGCCCAGGCCTTCCATCTTCTTCGCCCACTCCACCGCGTCCAGACCGGTGGGCTTGCGCCCGCCATGGGTGAAGATTTCCCAGCGCGGGGGTTCGCCCGGGCCGGAGACCTTCTTCGCGTCGATGGCGACCACGATGCATTGCGAGCCGAAATGCTGCGCCGCTTCACCGACAAACTCGGGGTTGAACACCGCCGCGGTGTTGATCGAAACCTTGTCCGCGCCGGCATTGAGCAGGTTGCGGATGTCCTGCACGGTGCGCACGCCACCGCCCACGGTCAGCGGGATGAACACCTGGCTGGCCATGCGCTCGACGGTATGCAAGGTGGTATCACGGCCGTCGACGCTGGCGGTGATGTCGAGGAAGGTGATTTCGTCGGCACCCTGCTCATCGTAGCGACGGGCGATTTCCACCGGGTCGCCGGCGTCGCGGATGTTCTCGAACTTGACGCCCTTGACCACCCGGCCGTTGTCCACGTCCAGGCAAGGGATGATGCGTTTGGCTAAGGCCATGGGCTTAATCTCCGATGAAGAGTTGCAAGCTGCGGGCTACAAGCGGCAAGTCAGAGCCGATCGCGGTCGGGCGTTGACAGGCCGCTTGCCGCTTATGACTTGCAGCTGGCCGCGTAGCCATCACAAAAGGCCTGGGCTTCTGCCACATCCAGCGTGCCCTCATAAATGGCGCGGCCGGTAATGGCGCCGATGATTCCCGGAGCCTTGGCATCCAGCAGGGCCTTGATGTCGCCCAGGTTGTGGATGCCGCCGGAGGCGATCACCGGAATTTTGGTGGCCGCCGCCAGGGCCGCAGTGAACGGCACGTTGCAGCCCTGCATCATGCCGTCTTTGGCGATGTCGGTATAAACGATGGCGGACACGCCGTCGGCTTCGAAGCGCTTGGCCAGGTCGATCACCTGCACGCTGCTGACTTCAGCCCAGCCGTCGGTGGCGACGAAACCGTCCTTGGCGTCCAGGCCGACGATGACCTTGCCCGGGAACGCGCGGCAGGCCTCGGCAACGAACTCCGGCTCCTTGACCGCCTTGGTGCCGATGATCACGTAGCTCACGCCGGCCTTGACGTAATGCTCGATGGTTTCCAGGGAACGGATACCACCGCCGATCTGGATCGGCAGGTTCGGGTAGCGCTTGGCGATCGCGGTGACCACCTCGCCGTTGACCGGCTGGCCTTCGAAGGCGCCGTTGAGGTCCACCAGATGCAGACGCCGGCAACCCCCTTCAACCCACTTGGCGGCCATGCTCACCGGGTCATCGGAGAACACCGTGGAATCTTCCATGCGGCCCTGGCGCAGACGCACACAGGCGCCGTCCTTGAGATCGATAGCGGGAATAATCAGCATGCTTTTTCCTTCGTCAAAAGAGCTGCAAGCTGCAAGCCACAAGCTGCAAGCATGCGTGTCTGTTGTTCTTGCAGCTCGAAGCTTGGTGCTTTCAGCTGCTCTTCTCTAATGCCCATAGGTCGCTTTCGATGCTTTCAAACCGCTCTTTGAGGTGGGTCTGCACATCGAAAATCGCCCGGTTGTAATAGTGCGGAGCAATTTCCCGGGTAAAGAGTTCAAGAATCTCCGCCGCCTCGAACGAGCCCAGGTCGAGCTCGAAGCGCTCGGCCATGAAGCGCTTGATCTTGTGCGTCGCCTCACTCTCCTGTTCGGCAGTGAGGCTCAGGATCGGCGGCTTGGATTTCTTGATCGCCATTTACCAGCGACCGTCCCAGGCGGCGAAATTCTGCAGCAACTGCAGGCCGTGGGTATGGCTCTTCTCCGGGTGGAACTGCACGGCGAAACGCGAGCCATCGGCCAGCGCCGCGGCGAAATCCACCCCGTAATGACCGCTGCCCACCACCTGCCGCGCGTTGCCGGCGTTGATGTAGTAGCTGTGCACGAAGTAGAAGCGCGCCCGGTCCGGAATGCTGTGCCACAGCGGATGGTCCACCGCCTGCTTCACTTCGTTCCAGCCCATGTGCGGCACCTTCAGGTGCTCGCCGTCCTCGATCAGGCCCTTGCCGAAAAACTTCACCTGGCCGGGAAACAGGCCGATGCAGTCGACGCCCTCGTTCTCTTCGCTGTGGTCGAGCAAAGCTTGCATGCCCACGCAGATCCCGAGGAACGGCCGATCCTGGCTGACTTCACGCACCAGGGAGTCGAAGCCCAGGCGACGGATCTCGGCCATGCAGTCGCGAATCGCGCCCACGCCGGGAAACACCACCCGGTCGGCTTCGCGAATCACGCCGGCATCGCTGGTGATCAGTACCTTGCCGGCGCCCACGTGCTCCAGGGCCTTGGCCACCGAGTGCAGGTTGCCCATGCCGTAGTCGATAACGGCGACGGTCTGCATTACAGCACGCCCTTGGTGGAGGGCATCTGGCCGGCCATGCGCTCGTCCAGCTCCACCGCCATGCGCAGTGCACGGCCGAAGGCCTTGAACACGGTCTCGATCTGGTGGTGGGTGTTGGTGCCGCGCAGGGTGTCGATGTGCAGGGTCACGTTGGCGTGGTTGACGAAGCCCTGGAAGAATTCCTGGAACAGGTCAACGTCGAAACCGCCGACGGTGGCGCGGGTGAAGGGTACGTGCATCTGCAGGCCGGGACGGCCGGAGAAGTCGATCACCACGCGGGACAGGGCTTCATCCAGCGGCACATAGGCGTGGCCGTAGCGACGGATGCCCTTCTTGTCGCCGATGGCCTTGCTGAACGCCTGGCCGAGGGTGATACCGACATCCTCCACGGTGTGGTGGTCGTCGATATGCAGGTCGCCCTTGCTTTCGATGTCCAGGTCGATCAGCCCGTGCCGGGCGATCTGGTCCAGCATGTGCTCAAGGAAGGGCACGCCGATATCGAATCGGGCCTTTCCGGTGCCATCCAGGTTGATCGAGGCTTTGATCTGGGTTTCCAGAGTGTCGCGCTCGACAGATGCCTTACGTTCGGCCATCACCAGCTCCGCAAAATCATTGGGCGAAAAAGGCGAATAGTATAGGCCCGACGGCGGCCAAACAGAAACACGCAGGACAATATCCTGACGGGCGCCAGCCAATGAATACGGGCTGTACCTGTCATGACAACTTCAGGAAATGGCTTGCCGGTGAAGGCGCCAGGGCTTGCCGACCCAGACGCCGGATTCGCCGGCAGCCCGGCCCCTACGCAGGAGCCGGGCTGCCGGCAAAGCCCTTAATGGAACAGCACCGCCGTTTTCTGCAGGGTGACCCACACGCCCCACGCCAGCGGAATGCCCACTGCCAGCCAGGCGGCGATCACCAGCGGCAGGCTGGCGGATGACGCTTTCCACTCCAGCACGACACTGCTGTCGGCGCCCTTGTCGTGGCCCAGGGCCTGCTCGGCCGCCAGTTGCTCGTCAGTCATGAAGTACTTGTCGGCCACCGGGCGCACCAGCAGGTTGCACAGGAAGCCCAGCACCAGCAGGCCGGCGAGGATGTACAGGGTGATGTCATACGCCGCGGCGCGTTCGACGCCGATGCTCAGCTGGTACTCGCGCAGGTAGTTCACCAGCACCGGGCCCAGCACCCCCGCCGCCGCCCAGGCGGTCAGCAGGCGACCGTGGATCGCCCCCACCATCTGCGTGCCGAACAGGTCGGCCAGGTAGGCCGGCACCGTGGCGAAGCCGCCGCCGTACATCGACAGGATGATGCAGAACGCCGCCACGAACAGGGCGATGTTGCCCAGGTGGCCGAGGTTCGGAATCAGCGCGTACAGGGCAAAGCCCAGGGCGAAGAACACGAAGTAGGTGTTCTTGCGCCCCAGGTAGTCGGAGAACGACGCCCAGAAGAACCGCCCGCCGATGTTGAACAGGCTCAACAGACCGGTGAAGCCGGCCGCGATGGCGGCGATCTGCGCCAGTTGCCCGGCATCCAGCTGGCTGAAGGTCAGGCCGTTGCCCAGCAGCTTGCCGGCGAACACTTCCTGCAGCAGCGGCGAAGCCATGCCGAGAATGCCGATACCGGCCGAGACGTTGAGGCACAGCACCAGCCAGACCAGGCGGAACTGCGGGGTCTTCCAGGCCACGTTCACGTGCACATGGCGGTGGGTGATCATCGAGTTGGCGGCTTTCTTCGCCGGTGCCGTCCAGCCTTCAGGCTTCCAGCCGGTAGGCGGGACCCGGTACGCCAGGGCGCCGCCGATCATGAACACGAAGTAGATCGCGGCCATCACCAGGAAGCTCTGCCACACGCCAACGCTGGTCGGGGTGGCGAAGTGGCTCATCAGCGCCGCCGCCAGGGGCGCGCCCACCATGGCACCGCCGCCGAAGCCCATGATCGCCATGCCGGTGGCCATGCCGCGCTTGTCCGGGAACCACTTGATCAGGGTCGATACCGGGGAGATGTAGCCCAGGCCCAGACCGATACCGCCGATGACCCCGGAGCCGATCCACATCAGCCAGATCTGGTGGGTATAGACCCCCAGGGCCGAGATCAGCAGGCCACCGCACCAGCACAGCGCCGAAACCACACCGGCCTTGCGCGGCCCGGCGTGTTCCAGCCAGCCACCCCAGATCGCCGCCGAACAGCCGAGGAAGATGAAGAACAGGGTGTAGATCCAGCCGAGCATGGAGATCGGCCAGTCGCACTGGGACGAGAAGATCTGCGCAATGAAGCCCATGTCCGGTGCGCACGCCACCGGCGCGCTGATGCCCAGCGCCTTGGACAGCGGCAGCCAGAACACCGAGAAGCCGTAGGCCATGCCGATGCACAGGTGAATGGCCAAAGCGGCCGGCGGAACCAGCCAACGGTTGAAACCGGGCTTGGCAATGATGCGTTCCTTGGACAAGAACGCTGGCTGAGCGCCCGAACTGGCGGACGCGATGCTGGAGCTCATGGTTGTTTCCCCCAATTATTAGAATTGTTCATCGGCCACTCCTCTGCGACGACCTTGGCCCATGGGCACGGTCGTTTTATGAGTAAAGCTTCCTTTTGGCAGGCGCGACATTAAGTCGCGGAAGGACGGACGAACCGCGAGAGGTTACCATTTGCGACAAACTAAAAAACCAAACTGCCCCCACCTTTTTTCCGGCAACTGTATTGGCCGCAAGCCTGGCCAGTGGCCAAAAGAGCCCCGCCAAAACGAAAAAACCTCTAACTGCAATGGGTGACCAGCCGTCAGGTTCAGAGCGTTATACTCCCTCGCTAAATTTTGAATTCGACATACAAGGACTCGCCCATGAAAGCGTTCGGCAAAATCCTGGGTCTGGTAATTCTCGGGCTGTTGCTGATCATCGTGGCTCTCGGCTTTGCCCTGACCCACCTGTTTGATCCCAACGACTACAAAGAAGAGATTCGCCAGATAGCCCGCGACAAGGCCCACATCGAGCTGACGCTCAATGGCGACATCGGCTGGAGCCTGTTCCCCTGGCTTGGCCTGGAATTGCATGACGCGGGCGTGGCCACCCTGGCCAATCCGACCCAGCCTTTCGCCGACCTGCAAATGCTCGGCCTGTCGGTGCGAGTCCTGCCGCTGCTGCGCCGCGAAGTGCAGATGAGCGATGTGCGAGTCGAAGGCCTGAACCTGCGCCTGAACCGCAACAAGGAAGGCCACGGCAACTGGCAGGACATCGGCAAGGCCGCCCCGACCGACAAGCAGGCCGAAACCCCGGCCACCAGCACCGGCGAAGCGAGCCCGCCCAGCGGCGCCCCGGACAAGTCGTCACAGCCGATCCGCCTGGACATCGACAGCCTGACCGTGAACAACGCCCGGGTTGAGTACAACGATGAACAGACCGGCAAGCAGTTCACCGCCGAAAGCATCCAACTGAGCACCGGGCCGATACACGAAGCCACCAACACGCCGCTCAAGCTCACCGCGTTCCTGGCCAGCAGCCAGCCCGCCGTGCGCGTGCGCACCGAACTCAACGGCGAACTGCGCTTCGACCGCGCCCTGCAGCGCTATCAGTTCGAAGACATGCGCCTGTCCGGCGAGGCCACCGGCGATCCGTTGCAGGGCAAGACCGTGACCTTCGCCGCCCAGGGCCAGTTGCTGCTGGACAAGGCCGCCAACGTCGGCCAGTGGACCGGCCTCAAGGTTTCCTTCAACCAACTGCGGGCCCTCGGCGAACTCAAGGTCAACGACCTGGACAAGACCCCGCAGATCAGTGGCGGGATTTCCATTGCCCAGTTCGACCTGGCGAAATTCGTCGACAGCATCGGCCAGACCCTGCCGGCCATGGCCGCAGGCAGCCTGAGCAAGGTCGAACTGGTCAGCCGCCTGCAAGGTACGCCCAGCAGCCTGGCCCTGGAAGACCTGAACCTGAAGCTCGACGACAGCACCTTCAGCGGCCGCCTGGCCATCGAGGACTTCGACAAGCAGTCACTGCGCGCCCAGCTCAAGGCCGACACCTTCAATGTCGACCGCTACCTGCCGCCCAAGTCCGCCGAAGCCAACAGTGCCGCCACTGCGCGCAAGGCCGAAGTGCAGAGCAGCGAAGCCGACGCCATGGCCGGCGCCGGCACCACGCCGCTGCCCAACTCGCCGACCAAGGGCGCCTGGAGCACCGACAAACTGCTGCCGGTGGAACGCCTGAACAAGCTCGACGTCGACGCCGACCTGAGCTTCGGCCAACTGACCCTGGACAAGCTGCCGATTCAGAATGCCGCGCTCAAGGCCAGCGGCCAGGGCGGCCTGCTGAAACTGTCCAGCCTGCGCGGCGAGCTGTACAACGGCAGCTTCGAGGCCAACGGCACCCTCGATGTGCGCCAGAGCACACCGCAGTTGAACCTGCAGACCAAGATCAACCGGGTGCCGGTGGAACGCATCCTCGAAAGCCAGGGCCAGACGCCTCCAGTCAAGGGCCTGGTGACCCTCAACAGCAACCTCAGCGGCAATGGCAACAGCCAGAAAGCGCTGATCGACAGCCTCAACGGCAGCGCCAGTTTCGTCATCAACAACGGCGTGCTGCTCAACGCCAACATCGAACAGCAGCTGTGCCAGGGCATCGCCGTGCTCAACCGCAAGAACCTCAGCAGCACGCCCCGGGGCAAGGACACCCCCTTCCAGGAGCTCAAGGGCAACCTGACGCTGCGCAACGGCGTGGCCAGCAACCCGGACCTGAAAGTGCGCATCCCCGGCCTGAGCGTCAACGGCAATGGCGACATCGACCTGCGGGTACTGGGCATGGACTACCGAGTCGGCATCGTCGTCGAGGGCGACCTCAGCGATAACCCAGACCCGGCCTGCCAGGTGGGTGAACGCTTCACCGGCGTTGAACTGCCGCTGCGCTGCCGCGGACCGCTGGAGCTGGGGGCCAAGGCCTGCCGCCTGGACAAGGACGGCCTGGGCCAGGTCGCGGCCAAGCTGGCCGGTGACCGGCTGCAGCAGAAAATCGACGAAAAGCTGGGTGACAAGGTCAGCCCGGAACTGAAAAACGCGCTCAAGGGGCTGTTCAAACGATGAGAGCCGAGGCCTTTGCACCGGCGGTGCTGGACTGGTACGACCGCCACGGCCGCCATGACCTGCCCTGGCAGCAGGACATCAACCCGTATCGGGTGTGGGTGTCGGAGATCATGCTGCAACAGACCCAGGTCAGCACCGTGCTCAACTACTTCGACCGCTTCATGGCCTCGCTGCCCACGGTGCAGGCCCTGGCCGAAGCCCCGGAAGACGAAGTGCTGCACCTGTGGACCGGCCTGGGCTACTACACCCGGGCGCGCAATCTGCAAAAGACCGCGAAGATCGTCATGGCCGAGTACGGCGGCGAGTTTCCCCGGGACGTGGAAAAACTCACCGAGCTGCCGGGCATCGGCCTGTCCACCGCCGGCGCCATCGCCAGCATCAGCATGGGCCTGCGGGCGCCGATCCTCGACGGCAACGTCAAGCGGGTGCTGGCACGCTTCACCGCCCAGGAGGGCTACCCGGGAGAACCCAAGGTGGCCAAGCAGTTGTGGGCCACTGCGGAGCGCTTCACGCCCCACAGCCGGGTCAACCACTACACCCAGGCGATGATGGACCTGGGGGCGACCCTCTGCACCCGGAGCAAGCCCAGTTGCCTGCTGTGCCCCCTGGAGCGCGGCTGCGAAGCCCACATGCTTGGCCTGGAAACCCGCTACCCGATTCCCAAGCCGCGCAAGGAGGTGCCGCAGAAGCGCACCCTGATGCCGTTGCTGGCCAACCGCGAAGGCGCCATCCTGCTTTACCGGCGGCCCTCCAGCGGCCTCTGGGGCGGCTTGTGGAGCCTGCCGGAACTGGACGGCCTGGACGACATTCCGCACCTGGCCTCGCAGCACGCCCTGGAACTGGGCCAGCAACAGCAGATGCCGGAGCTGGTCCACACCTTCAGTCACTTCCAACTGGCCATCGAGCCCTGGCTGATCCGGGTCGAAGAGTCGGCCCTGCACGTCGCCGAGGCCGATTGGCTCTGGTATAACCTCGCCACCCCGCCGCGCCTGGGCCTTGCCGCCCCGGTGAAGACACTGCTCAAACGCGCGGCCGAAGTCTTGAATGCAGGAGAGTCGTCATGACCCGCACCGTAATGTGCCGCAAATACCAGGAAGAACTGCCGGGCCTGGAACGCCCCCCGTACCCGGGCGCCAAAGGCCAGGATATTTTCGAACACGTCTCGGCCAAGGCCTGGGCTGACTGGCAGAAACACCAGACCCTGCTGATCAACGAAAAGCGCCTGAACATGATGAATGCCGAAGACCGCAAATATCTGCAGGGCGAGATGGACAAATTTTTCTCCGGCGAGGAATACGCCAAGGCCGAAGGCTACGTGCCGCCGGCTGAGTAAAACCCGCACAAAATCGGGGGCGGAACGTAAGCGGCGGTAATAATTAAACTTTTTTTCAAAACTTGCTTGACGCCCCCCTGAAAAACCCGTTTAATGCGCCCCGTTGCCCAGATAGCTCAGTCGGTAGAGCAGGGGATTGAAAATCCCCGTGTCGGCGGTTCGATTCCGTCTCTGGGCACCACCTTCAGCTTTCAGGTGGTGTTTACATCACGTGAAAGCAACCAGAAAACCCGCCTAGTGCGGGTTTTTTGTTGCCTGCCATTCAGCCCTTCCCTTCCTCCCCGCTCGACACCCTGGCTTTCTTTCCTGCACAACCCAACCGCTGCGCGATCATCGCGCCACCCACACAGCGCATCACGCCTCGGCTTTTCTCAAGTGTTCACTTAAGTGAAGAACCATTTAGAGATAATCATCTTTTGATATTCGAGCAGACCCCATATAGAACAGGGCCTACAGCAAAAAAATCATAGATAATTTTTCCGGCCTTCGAGATGTTTGCACAATGCCTGCATTCCTCCATCAAGACCTTGAGCTGCTAAACCCATCCTTCGACTCCCCTCTGGTGGACGTGCTGAGCGAGCTTGAGCACCTTCGGCGCTTGCGCTTGGAAGGCGATACGCCTCCTGCGGTCTTCTATCAGCTGAAAACAATCTTCCACATCCTGGAAAGCCTGGGTTCGGCGCGCATCGAGGGCAACCACACCACGCTTGCCGACTACATCGAGAGCAAGGTGGAAGGCACAGCCGAGGACACGGACCAGCTACGCGAAGTGGCGAACATCGAAAAAGCCATGGACTACATCGAGCAAACCATTGGCCCGGGAACACCAATCACCGACCTCATCATCAGAGAGCTGCACGCGATGACCGTCCAGGACCTGGGCCGAGAGGGCGACAAGACGCCTGGAGCGTATCGCCAGGGCGCCGTACAGATCGCTCAGGCCGCTCACCTACCTCCTGATGCCCTGATGGTGCCCAGCTACATGCAAGAGCTGGTGGAGTTCGTCAATCGGGAGGACCTGCCCAAATACGACCTGATGAAAGTGGCCTTGACCCATCACCGGTTTGCCTGGATTCACCCATTTGGCAACGGCAATGGCCGCGTGGTGCGCCTCCTGACTTATGCACAGCTGATGAAATATGGCTTCAACGTCGATACGGGTGGCCGCGTACTCAACCCCACTGCCGTTTTCTTCAATGATCGGGAACGCTACTACGCCATGCTCGCCACCGCGGACCAAGGAACCAAGGCCGGGCTGGAGACCTGGTGCACTTATGTTCTGGAGGGCATCAGGGACGACCTGGAAAAGGTCAATCGCCTCACCGACTACCGCTACCTGAGCCGGCACATCCTCGCTCCCGCCATTACCTTTGCTCGGGATCGACAATGGATCACTGCTGCGGAAGAAACGGTACTGACCACAGCGATCAAGTCAGGCGTTGTTAAGTCGAGCGACATCGCCCAGGCACTGCCCAAACTGACTGCCGGACAAAGGACCTATCAAATAAAGAAACTGGTGGACCAGGGCATGCTATTGCCCATCAGCACCAACGCCCGGCAATACACCATCGGCTTCTCCAACAGCTACCTCATCAGAGGAATGATCAAGGCACTTCGAGAGCAAGGGTTCATACCGGCACCGCTTGAGGCGCCATGACACTCACTCAGGCTCTGCGAGGGCGACCAGAATCAAACTGATCCTGGCCGCACTCACGCACCGCCTGCGCCGATCAGAAGGCCTTATTCGCCCACTCCAGCGCCTGCCCCTGGGCCACATCGAGCAGGGCCACGCCATCACCGAGCAGCAGCGAGGCGATGTCGGCGATCTGGAACAGGTCGCTGGCGTCAGCCGTTTGCGCGGTCATGCCGGACAGGCTGTTCATCAGTTTGTGAAGGGCGCGGATGCGCTGATCGGCACAGGCCAGAAGATCGACCAGCGGCGCATGGGAATTGATCAGCAGGACGGGGTTGTCCGCTGGCGTGTGTTGAAGAGGGATATATCCGTTCATTGGTGACACTCCTTGTGTATGAGGAGCTACCACCCAACTTCCTACCGGCCAGGTGGCAGCTGCACGCGGGGGTAGGAACCGGTCACAAGATCCGGCCACGCCGAAGCGTGCCCGCGTACAGCCGCCATAACGCATAGGCAGCAAACAGCACCCAAAGAGTTGGGTGCTGGTACGCATCTCATGATCGGGTTCCTACGCCCGGCCGCTGATTTGGCAGCGACCGGCGCAGAGTAAAGAGCAGGTCGGATCAGCGCAAGCCCTCACCTGGTGACTGAAAGTAACCAGCCCACTCAGTGTTTGTGCCGATGATGAACATCGGGGAAGTGTGCATGGCTATGCCGGATCGGCGCGTGCTCATGGGGATGGCTGTGGGGCTCCGAGCCGTCCCACTCAAAGCCGTGTTCATGCTGGTGGTGCTCGTCATGCCGATGGCGATGGTTGTGCGCGAGAGGCTCGTGCTGATGCTCGTGAACGTGGTGCTCCATCAAGTGAATCCACACGCCGATAGCCATCAGTGCCGCAGCCAGCAGAAACCACAGGGAAACCGACTCGCCGAGGATCAGAATCGAGAGCGCTGCGCCAAGGAAAGGCGCCGTGGAGAAGTAGGCCCCGGTGCGCGCACTGCCCAGCCCTCGCAGGGCCAGGACGAACAGCACCAGGCTGACGCCATAACCCAAAAAGCCCACCAGCAGTATCGGCCCCAGCGTGGCAGCAGCAGGCAGTTGCGCGCCAACAAGCAACGCCAGGCCAGCATTGACCACACCCGCCACCAACCCCTTGCTGCCTGCGATGAACAGCGCATCGGACGCCGAGACGTTACGGGTCAGGTTGTTATCGATGGCCCAGCACAGACAAGCGCAGGCCACCGCCAGTGGCCCCAGCCAGTCATCAGCGCCGGCGTGCTGCTGCGGCCATGACAGAACGATCCCGCCCAACACGATGGCGAGCATGCCGAGCACGATCCGGCGATCGGCGTTCTCCTTGAACACCAGCCACGCCAGCACCGCGGTGAGTACCGACTCCAGGTTGAGCAGCAACGAAGCGGTGGCGCCCGCGGTCCGCGTCAGGCCGAACATCAGCGCGACCGGCGCCAGCACTCCGCCAAACAAGATCGCCCCCAGCAGCCACGGCCACTCGCGCGCCGTCAGCCCCGTCGGTCGCCAACCCCGATCGCGAACGCAACGGACAATGGCCAGGCCGACGCCACTGCCCAGGTACAGCAGCCCCGCCAGGAGCATCGGCGGAACATCCAGCCCCAGCAGCTTGGCCAGCGGCGTACTGGCGCCGAACAAGGCGGCGGCCGCCAAGGCATGGAGCACACTCAGATTCATATTCGGATCGCCTTTCAGACTGGTTGCATGCGGTTGTGCATGATGGCTCTGCCCATGTGGAAAGGATGTGAATCACCCCGCAACGAACAAGCGCATGACCCCGTTTCTGCCAGCCCATAGTAAAAACCCTGAATCTTTCGACTCAGGGTTTTTCAGGCCTGGAATGGGGCATTGCCCCTGTTCAACGCCGGGCAACACTCCCGCCCTCACTCAGTAGGCGTCATTCCAGTGCAGGTTGAGGTCGCGCGTGGCCGCCATCCGCGTATCGACCATGCTGTGTTGCACATGCCCGTTGCGCGTGGTGACGACCTGGTATTTGCCGGCCGGCAACTGCACATAGACGAACGGGCCCACCTGGTTCAGGTTCAGCACCGACCGCCCTTGCAGGTTCTGGATCGCCACGTCGATATCCGAGGTGTATTGGTTTGCCGGCCCCACGGAAAAGGTCATGTGCAGGTTGTAACCCTTGACCAGCTGGATAGCCCGCGACTCGTCCAGGCCAATACCGCCGCACAGATAGGTGATGCCATTCTGTTGTTGCGGCTCCAACTGCACGCCGGCCGGATCGATCGGCTCGCTGCTGATGGCGGCAGACTGCAGGCCAAGTGGCGCCACTGACAGCAGCGCCGCCACAACGCCGGATATGACACTCATAGGAAAGGACTTCATGATGACCACTCCCGGGTTCGTCTCGAACCGGTGAACAGAACACCACCGCCATGTCTTCAGCCCCAGGATGGCGGTGACTGGGTCTCCCCTACTGTCTCTGAATGACCAGCCCCTCTCAGGCAAGCAGCCTTGTGCTTGCAGCTCCTGTTTTAAGTGTATGCCGCGACAGAGAGCGGTTTAGAACGATTCGGCGTGAAGTCTTTAACCAAAGGAATCTAGGCTCGCCGACGCGGAGACCTTGCCCGCCCAGCCACTTGTTCACTGCGAACTGGCATCCATCAACACCTTGAGCGCCGCATCGGCCTCGGCACGCTGGGCCTTGGTGGGTTTGCCGGCAAATTGGCTGCGCTGCTTGTTGAGGGTCAAGTAGGCGTTATCGCCATCGCCCCAGATGTAGGAGTAGATCAGCAGGAAACTGTCGGAGCCGGGCTGGCAGTAAGGGGCGACGCTGCGCAGTGGTGCCAGCAGTTGGATCATCTCGCCATAGTTGTCGGTGAACTCCAGCAGGGCGAACTGCCAGCGACCGGTCTGCGGATCATAGTGCGAAGCGCTGCCCGGCCCGGCCCAGATCTGCACCACCTCCTGCAGGCTGCGCGCTCCGGAATCCTGCAACCACTCGGCATCGACCCGGGCCGAGCCGTACATGTCCTTGCTGTCGAACCACTTCTGCCAATCGCTGTAGGAAATCGCCGGGCGTGGCGCTGCCGCCATGGCCTTGGCGTACTGCTCGGGGGTCATGCTGCAGCGCAGATACACCGAGGAAGGCTCGCTCGCCTGCGCCTGCCCGGTCGCCGCCAATAGCGCTGCCAGCGCCAGCCCTGTCCATGAGCGAAATTGCATGGTTGTGGTTCCTGATCGATCGAAAAAGGTCGCCAGCATACCCGCGCCGACACAGATCAAGGACGCTGCCCAATTCGATCAACGCCGAACGCCGGCCTATAAGCTCAAGCTGGCGCCTGCGCCGCCTGCCAATGCTTCATCTCCTCAGCGATAAAGTGCTGCACCAGATCGCTGTACAGCTTCTCGATGGCATCCGCGCTCAGGCCTTCGGCCTCGGCCCATTCGCGGCGGGTGGCGAGCATCGCCTTGAAGCGCTCCTCGGCCCGCACGGTGGCCGCCGAGGTCTTGAACTTCGACGCCGCCAGCACGTACTTGAAACGCGCGCCCAGCAGGGCAATGACCGCCCGATCCAGGTGGTCGATTTCCCGACGGATGTCTTCCATGCCCTGGCATTGTTCCGGGCTCATCTGCTGCTTCACTTCCATGCTCAAGACTCCATCGACGTCTGGGGATACCCGGCTTTGGCCGGGCCCGGATTATTCCCATGACGGCGCAGGGGAGTAAAGTTGCGGGCTCGCGCCCATTCGACTGCCAAGGAACTGCTCGCGTGAACCAGAAGAGAACCCGAGTCCGCCTGCCCCACCCCAAGCCCGGCAAGACCGGCAGGGGCGCCTGGGTATTCCTGCTGATCGGTGGCGTGCTGCTGGCACTCACCGCACTGCTGGGCTGGACCCTGGTGAGCGCGCTGCAGGACGGCCTGATCGTCACCCGCAACCGCGCCGGCCCGAAGCTCGTCTACAGCCAGGCACAACAGCCGACCCAGTTCTATATCGAGCTGCTCTGGCAAAGCATCAGCACCCTGTTGCTGGGTGCACTGGCAGTTGCCGCGCTGTGGATCGGCCGGGTATTAATGGGCGCACAAAAAAAACATCGCTGATGCCGGATGCCGCTCCGGCATAGTGCAGCCGCCCAGGAACAAGCGCCCATGTCCCTGTTGTCCCCTCCCGACCTGCCTGCCACGCGCCTCGCCACGGCCGGCCCAGACCCCAGCGAAACCTTCAGCGAACCGGCGGCGGATGGCTTTGTGCTTGGCGGTTTTGCCTGGCGCCACCCGCAAGCCGATCCGAGCAGACCGGTGGTCATCATCAACCCCGCGACCTCGGTGCGCTGCCGCTACTACGTGCGTTTCGCCGACTACCTGTTCGCCAATGGCTTCGACGTCATGACTTACGACTATCGCGGCATCGGCGAGTCGCGTCCGGCCTCGCTCAAGGGGCTCAAGGCGTCCTGGTCGGATTGGGGCGCACTGGATTTCGAAGCCATGCTGCAACGGGCCCGGCGCGAGTTTCCCGGGCAGCCGATCGATGTGGTGGGCCACAGCTTCGGTGGCTGTGCCGTGGGCCTGGCGGCCTCCGCCGGGGAAATCCGCCGTGTGGCGACCATGGGCGCGCAGTTCGCCTACTGGCGCGACTACGAGCCCCGGCTGCGCTGGCGCATGCTGGGCAAATGGCATGTGCTGATGCCCCTGCTGACCCGCCTTCACGGCTACTTCCCCGGCAAGCGCCTGGGCTGGATGGAAGACACGCCCGCCGGCGTGGTCCGCGACTGGGCCACCCCGCACCCACGCTACGAAGGCCGTCCCAGCGGCCGCAGGCTGGCCGCTGCGCGCAATGGCCAGCCCTTCGCCCAGGTCAGCGCCGCCGTGCTCGCCATCAGCCTCAGCGACGATCCCTTCGGCACGGTGGCGGCCATCGAGCGCCTGCTGGCGTACTTCAGTAACAGTCCGCGCACCCACTTGCGCATCGCCCCGCAGGATATCGGCGAAACCGAGGTCGGCCATTTCGCCTTTTTCCACAGCCGTTTCGACACCCGGCTCTGGCCCATCATCCTGGGCTGGCTGCGCCACGGCGAACTCGACCGCAGCAGCCCGGGACGGCTGGTACCGCGCGCCTGAGCCGCCCCGCTCGCCCGGCGGCAGGTGCTCCGACCTCGATTTGCTGGCATCCTTGGCCGCCTGAAAAGGTCGCCGCTGCCCGGCGACCCACGCGATACACCTCCCAGCATCAAGGTAAGGCGCCCATGGCATCTGCGAACAAGCAACACAAACGGGCCCAGCGGGCGAAAACCAAGGCCAAGCAAAACCGCGCCAAGCGCACCGCTCCCACCTCGGAGCTGGAACTGGACCCCAACGACAGCCGCATCGACTTCGAGTCGGTGGACCTGACCGAGCTGTTCGTGAAAATGCGCGACGCCGAGAAAACCAGCTTGCAGGCCATGTGCACCGTGTTCCTCTCGGACCCGTTGCTGGAGCTGGTGTATGAGCAGGAGGGCGACGAAGGCGCCACGGATTTCATCCTTGCGGCGCTGATCGAGTACCGCAACTGGTCCACCGAGGCCGACGAGGCGGCGGCGCTGGAGTGGATCGAGTCCGAAGCCTTCCGCAACGACTACATGGCCGCGTCCCAGGCCCTGTTCAGCACCAAGGACTGAGCCGCAAACGGGCATGAAAAAAGGGCGCATTCAGCAATGAATGCGCCCTTTTTGTTTCAGCTACAGAAGCCGGGCCTAGACTCAGGCCGCTTCCAGCCGAGGGATTTCCATGCCGATGCGCGAGCTGGCGAAGTTCAGGTCGCCGCTGGCGATGGACTGGGCCTTGAAGCCCGAGCCGATCAGGTCGCGAACATACAGCTTGTTGTACATGAACATGAACACCAGGTTGCTCAGGCCGAAAGTGAACATCGACAGCAGGAACATGATGGCCGCCCATTTCCAGTCAGCGCGGAACAGGGCCGGGATGAAGCCGAAGAAGAACACGGTCCAGGAGAAACCAACTGGCGCTTCCTTGATGGCTCCGGTGTTCGGGTTTTTGAAGATGATTTTAGTGAACGCCATGCGCGTCTCCTTGCCGCCCCATTTTGAGGAACCAACGACCGGGCGATCGCCATTGGGCCCTGAATGCTCATTCTTCGAACCGGGACCGTCAGCCATGCCATGGGCAAGTGCGGACAAATCAGGAGCATGGGCCGGCGCGGATGGATCAGGGGGAGGGAAGCAGAAGACGGATTCAGAGTCCCGACAAGCGTTCAATCCCTGGCATGACAGCGCTATTCCATAGCTCCTCTCACGCAGGCACGCAAGAGCTCTTATCGAAGAGCGCGCAGGCTACTATTTCGCCAGCGGGCTGTCCACGAAACGCCAGGTAACAATTCACAAATCCGATAAAAAAGGCCGCGGTCAATGCTGACGGCGGCCTTTTTGTATGGCAAAGCGTCAAACCGTCAGTTCAGTACCAGGGCACCATTGCGCTGGGCCTTGCGCCGACGAGCCACCAACAGCCCCGCAGCGATGACGATGATACTCAGCAGGCCGGTGGCGAGGATCTCCACCCGGTGCTCTTGCTGGAACAGCATGATGCCCAGGATCGCCACGATGAACACGATCACCGCGTAGGTCAGGCCGGGGAACAGCCACATGCGGAAGGCGATCTTCTCGCCGGCGGCCATGCGCTTCTGGCGCATGCGCAGTTGCGATACGGCAATCACCAGGTACACCAGCAGGGCGATGGCGCCGGAACTGGCCAGCAGGAACTCGAACACCGCCGCCGGCGCTACATAGTTGGCGAACACCGCAAGGAAGGCTGCAGCGGTGGACAGGATCACCGCCCAGTAAGGCGTGCCGCTGGCGTTGGTGCGCTTGGCCACAGCCGGAGCGTCGCCCCGCTTGCCCAGGGAGAAGAGCATGCGCGAGGCGGTGTAGAGCGCCGAGTTCAGGCAACTGGTCACCGCCACCAGCACCACCAGGTCGACGATCAGCTTGGCGTTGGGAATGCCCATGCGATCAAGCACGGTCTGGTAGGAGCCGACCTGGGCCAGGCTTGGGTCGTTCCATGGCACCAGGGCCACGACGATGAAGATCGACACCAGGTAGAACAGGCCGATGCGCCAGATCACCGAGTTGGTGGCCTTGGAGATCTGCTTGCCCGGGTTGTGGGATTCCGCCGCGGCGATGGTGACGATCTCGGTGCCCATGAAGGAGAACATGGTGGTCAGCATGGCCGCCAACACCGCGCCCAGGCCATTGGGCATGAAGCCCTGGGTGTCCACCAGGTGCGAGACACCGCTGACCTGGCTATTGGGCAGCAAGCCGCAAATGGCCGCCAGGCCGAGGATCACGAAACCGATGATGGCCACCACCTTGATCAGGGCGAACCAGAACTCGAACTCGCCGTAGTTCTTCACGCTGAACAGGTTGGTGGCAGTCAGCAGCAGGGTGATCACCAGGGTGAAGACCCAGATCGCCACGTTGGGGAACCAGGCATGCAGGATGGTCGCGGCGGCGTTGGCCTCCAGCGGGATCACCAGCACCCAGAACCACCAGTACAGCCAGCCGATGGTGAAGCCGGCCCAGTGGCCGATAGCGCGATCGGCATAGGTCGAAAACGACCCGGTATCCGGCGAGGCGACGGCCATTTCCGCCAGCATGCGCATCACCAGCACCACCAGGGTGCCGGCAGCGGCATAGGCCAGGAGAACCGCCGGGCCGGCTTCGGCGATGGCGTGGCCGGAGCCGACAAAGAGACCCGCGCCGATCACGCCGGCAATCGACAGCATGGTCACATGCCGTGGTTTGAGCCCCTGTTCGAGGTCATTGGAGAGTTGCGTACCGCTCATGAAAAGCACCTTTGCAACGAAAAAAGAGTCACTCCACCCGGTCGGCATTCGTTCTCGTAAAAAGAATTCAACGGGGCGTTCTTTATTTCGCACGCAAGATTTGCGCCAAAATGTTACAGAGTCCCGGGAAACAAGGCTTGGCGAACCGACCGGCGGAAATCTCAAGTCATTGAGTTCAATGGCATTTCGCCATTTCGTTACTGGCCGACTCACTTTGTAGGACGAAACTGCGCACCAGAAACACACCCCGAAAGTACCCGATGCACAATTAGGTGGCAGATCCATGACCTTTGGCCCGTTAACCCTTCCAACACCCGGCCAAAGCTGGCACCATCGCGCCTTTTTTTACGCGACACCTACCGGATTCCAGGCGGATTCCGGGTTCAAACGGGCGTTCGGTTGTTGATGGGGCGACAGTCTTCTGTGCTGATGCGACAACCTGCCACACGCCGTCTGTTTACCTCCGGTAGCGCTGTTGGCTGCGCTTGGAACCCTATGCTAGCTTGGCGCCTCGCCAGGAAGGCCGCCAACAGCAGGAGCACAATGAACTCTATGAGGACCGCACATGGCTGAGGCCACGCCCGCGCTTGAAATCCGCAACTTGCACAAACGCTACGGCTCTCAGGAGGTACTCAAAGGTATTTCGCTGACCGCACGCGACGGTGACGTGATATCGATCCTGGGTTCCTCCGGCTCCGGCAAGTCCACTTTCCTGCGCTGCATCAACCTGCTGGAAAACCCGCACCAGGGGCAGATCCTGGTCGCCGGCGAAGAGCTCAAGCTCAAGGCCGCGAAAAACGGCGAGCTGGTGGCCGCCGACGGCAAGCAGATCAACCGCCTGCGCAGCGAAATCGGTTTCGTCTTCCAGAATTTCAATCTCTGGCCACACATGAGCGTGCTCGACAACATCATCGAGGCGCCGCGCCGGGTACTGGGCCAAAGCAAGGCCGAGGCCATCGAAGTGGCCGAGGCGCTGCTGGCCAAGGTCGGCATCGCCGACAAGCGCCACGCCTACCCGGCCCAGCTGTCCGGCGGCCAGCAGCAACGCGCCGCCATCGCCCGCACCCTGGCGATGCAACCCAAAGTCATCCTGTTCGACGAGCCGACCTCGGCCCTGGACCCGGAAATGGTCCAGGAAGTCCTCAACGTGATCCGCGCCCTGGCCGAAGAAGGCCGTACCATGCTGCTGGTCACCCATGAAATGAGCTTTGCCCGCCAGGTTTCCAGTGAAGTGGTGTTCCTTCACCAGGGCCTGATCGAGGAGCAGGGATCGCCACAGCAGGTCTTCGAGAACCCGCTTTCGGCACGCTGCAAACAATTCATGTCCAGCAACCGCTAACGGAGCTACACGCATGCAGAGCTATAAGAAAATCCTCCTGGCCGCTGCCGTCACTCTGGCTTTCAGCGCCAGCGCTGCCGCCGAAACCCTGAAGATGGGGATCGAGGCCGCCTACCCACCGTTCAACAACAAGGATGCCAGCGGCCAGGTGGTCGGCTTCGACAAGGACATCGGCGACGCCCTGTGCGCCAAGATGAAGGTCGAATGCACCGTGGTCACTTCCGACTGGGACGGCATCATCCCGGCCCTGAACGCGAAGAAATTCGACTTCCTGATCTCTTCGCTGTCGATCACCGACGAGCGCAAGCAGGCGGTGGACTTCACCGACCCGTACTACTCCAACAAGCTGCAGTTCATCGCCCCCAAGGCCAAGACCGACTTCAAGACCGACAAGGCCTCGCTCAAGGGCAAGATCATCGGCGCACAGCGGGCGACCCTGGCCGGCACCTGGCTGGAAGACAACCTGGGCGACGACATCACCATCAAGCTCTACGACACCCAGGAAAACGCCTACCTGGACCTGACCTCCGGCCGCCTGGACGCGATCCTGGCCGACAAGTACGTCAACTACGAGTGGCTCAAGAGCGACGCCGGCAAGCCTTATGAGTTCAAGGGCGAGCCGATGGTGGAAAGCGACAAGATCGGGATTGCCGTGCGCAAGAAAGATCCTCTGCGCGAGAAGCTGAACGCCGCCCTGAAGGAAATCGTGGCCGACGGCACCTACAAGAAGATCAACGACAAGTACTTCCCGTTCAGCATCTATTGATACTGACTTGCCTGACCGGCGCCCGCCCCCTGGGCGCCGGTCCTTAGCAAAGCCATCCAGACCCCATGAATATCGATCTCTTCGGATTCGGCCCGGTGCTCGCCGCCGGCGCGCTGATGACCGTCAAGCTGGCCCTCTCGGCGTTATGCCTGGGACTGGTGCTCGGCCTGCTCGGCGCCTTGGCCAAGACTTCCCCGTACAAGCCACTGCGCTGGCTTGGCGAAACCTATTCGACCATCGTGCGCGGCGTCCCGGAACTGCTGTGGGTGCTGCTGATCTACCTGGGCACGGTGAACATGATGAACGCGCTGGGGGAGCAATTCGGCAACCCCGACCTGGCCCTCAGCCCGTTCGTTGCCGGGGTGATCGCCCTCGGCCTGTGCTTCGGTGCCTATGCCACGGAAGTGTTTCGTGGCGCGATCCTGGCCATCCCCAAGGGCCACCGCGAAGCCGGCATCGCGCTGGGCCTTTCCAAGTGGCGGATCTTCAGCCGCCTGATCCTGCCGCAGATGTGGCGCATCGCCCTGCCAGGCCTGGGCAACCTGTTCATGATCCTGATGAAGGACACCGCCCTGGTGTCGGTGATCGGCCTTGAAGAAATCATGCGCCAGGCGCAGAACGCCGTGACCTTCGCCCGGCATCCGTTCACCTTCTACATGGTTGCGGCCGTCATGTACCTGGGCCTGACCGTGCTGTCCATGATCGGCATGCACTTCCTGGAAAAACGCGCCGCCCGCGGCTTTGTGAGGACGACGTAATGGAATGGGAAGTCATCTACAAATGGCTGCCGAAGTTCATCCAGGGCGCGACGCTGACCCTGGAACTGGTGGGCATCGCCGTGATTCTCGGCCTGCTGCTGGCCATCCCGCTGGGCATCGCCCGCTCGTCCAAGCTCTGGTACGTGCGCGCCCTGCCCTACGCCTACATCTTCTTCTTTCGCGGCACGCCGCTGCTGGTGCAGCTGTTCCTGGTGTATTACGGCCTGGCGCAGTTCGATGCGGTGCGCGAGAGCTTCATGTGGCCCTACCTGCGCGACCCGTTCTGGTGCGCTACTGCCACCATGACCCTGCACACCGCGGCCTACATCGCCGAGATCCTGCGCGGTGCGATCCAGGCCATTCCCCCCGGTGAGATCGAAGCCGCGCGGGCCCTGGGCATGTCCCGGCCCAAGGCGCTGTTCTACATCATCCTGCCGCGGGCGGCGCGCATCGGCCTGCCGGCCTACAGCAACGAAGTGATCCTGATGCTCAAGGCCAGCTCCCTGGCCAGCACCGTGACCCTGCTGGAACTGACCGGCATGGCGCGCACCATCATTGCCCGCAACTACCTGACAGTGGACATGTTCTTCACCGCCGGGGTGTTCTACCTGCTGATGTCGTTCATCCTGGTCCAGGCCTTCCGCCAACTGGAACGCTGGCTGCGGGTCGACGCCTGCCAGGGACGCTGACCTACTCCCGCTCCCGCCCGGGAGCGGGCCTGCCCCGGACTCACCGCCCATGCCCTCGATCCTCCAAGGCCCCGCGCTGCTCGATCGTTTCCAGGCCCTGGACGGCTTCCTGCTTGAACACCAGGCGCTCTGGCGCCCGCGCCCGTTCAACCATCTGCAACTGCCGTGGGAATCCACTCATCCCCAACTGGCCCAGTGGCTACGCCAACGCTCCCTGGAAGACGCCGAAGCCGCCCACAACCATCCGCAGCAGCTCCAGGCGCCGGCGCCCTTTGCCCAGCTGGCGGAGCAGGCCCGAGCGCTCGGCACACTGGGCGACCTCCCCATAAAGGCACTGCGCGCGCCTCACCCGCGCCTCAAGGTCGACGTGCCCGGGCGCAAATGGCAGCAGATCGAAGCCTTCGCCGCCTGCCTGCAATTCCAGCGCCCCCCCACTCACTGGCTCGACTGGTGCTCCGGCAAGGGCCACCTCGGCCGGCGCCTGCTGCAACCCGGGCAACAACTGACCTGCCTGGAATACGACCCGGCGCTGATCGACAGTGGCGAGCAACTGAGCCGGCAGCACGGCCTGCCCGCGCGCCATGTGCAACAGGACGTGCTGGCCGATGACACGCTCCAGCAGCTCTGCGCCGAGCACAGCCCGGTGGCCCTGCACGCGTGCGGCGATCTGCATGTGCGCTTGATCCAGCTGGCCAGCCAGCAGGGTTGTCCACAGCTGGCGATTGCCCCTTGCTGCTACAACCGCACCCGCGCCAGCCACTACCAGGGCTTATCCACAGCGGCCCAGGCATCGCACCTGGAACTGTCCCTGGAAGACCTGGCCCTGCCCATGAGCGAAACCGTCACCGCCGGCGCCCGGGTGCGGCGCCAGCGCGACCGCTCCATGGCCCGGCGCCTGGCCTTCGACCTGCTGCAACGGCAAGTGCGCGGGGTCGACCAATACCTGCCAACGCCTTCGCTGCCCAGCCACTGGCTGGACAAACCCTTCGCCGACTACTGCCGCGACCTGGCCGCCCTCAAGGACTTATCCACAGTCGATTGCCAGGATTGGGCCGCCCTCGAAGCCGCCGGCTGGCAGCGCCTGGCCCAGGTGCGCAACCTGGAACTGCTGCGGGGCCTGTTCCGCCGCCCGCTGGAATTGTGGCTGGTGCTGGACCGTGCGCTGTTCCTGCAAGAACAGGGCTACGCCGTGCGCCTCGGAACCTTCTGCCAGGCTCCCTTGACCCCGCGCAATCTGCTCCTGCTGGCAGAGCGCCCATAACCTGCCGCTGCACCGGCTCTAGCCGAAGTTCGTCGTGCAGGCCCCCTGCGGCCAGTGACCTTGTAAAACGGACATCGGACACCCCATGGGAAAGCCACAACCCATTGAAAGCCGCCGATCAGGCCGGGGGATGTCCGCAACTTCACAAAAGAAAAAAACCAAGCTCATGACGCCTACTAGTCTCTAAGACGTGCAGGGCATATGCCGCACTCAAGCCACAGCTCTGGCGCAACTCAAGCGGTCATGTTTCGACAGGAAGTCGCCAAGCTCACCATCACTGACAGGGAGTCAACCATGAACATCATCGACCCTCAGGCACCCACCTACGAAACCCTGCAAAAGGGTTTCAACTTGCGTTGGCCACCCAGTATCGAACAGGGCGCGAACCGAATTTATGTGTGTACGACACCTGATGAAGTTCTGACGGCAGCCAATACAGCACTGCATGATGGCTATCGCATCACGGTGCGCAGTGGCGGCCACTGCTACGAGGGCTTTGTTTCCAACAAGTTGAGCGGCGAGACACAAAACCTGGCGATTATCGACCTCGGTGAAATGAAAGGCCTGAAGTACGACGAGAGCCAAACCATCACTTCGCCCTGGGATCGCCAGAACAAGACGTATCGTTTCATGGCATTGACCGGCAATCAGAACTGGGACGGCTACCTGTCGCTGTACAAGCAGGCCGGGCGCACCCTTCCTGGCGGCTCATGTTATTCGGTCGGTTTGGGCGGGCACATCAGCGGCGGCGGTTACGGTTTGTTATCGCGCCTTCAGGGCTTGACCGTGGACTGGGTCACCGGCGTCGACCTTCTTGTGCCTGTGGAAAACTCGCGGCAACTGGAGTTCCGGCATGTTCGCGCGGACAGCCCGTCGAACAACGACAAGGCATTGTTCACCGCCTGTTGCGGCGCCGGCGGTGGCAACTTCGGCATCATCATCGGCTACTACTTCGAGCAACTGCCCCAAGCCCCGCGACAAGCCTACTGGATTCCCCTGGCCTACCCGTGGAAGGAGCTGATTCCCAACTTCTCGAACTTCCTGCGGGCCTATTGGCAATGGTTCTCGGATAACGACGCCAACGCGACCAGCCCGGTGGAAGGCGTTGGCAACGGTGGCTTGTTCACCCTGCTGAAACTCAACCACGTGGACACCTCCGACCATGTGGTGCTGGCGATCCAGTACACCGGCCCCAATGGCCGGGTCGGCGGCGCCAACGATATCCCGCTCAACGACTTCATCAGCAAGATGAACGCCGCGGCGGGCATCACGCCGACCCTGCATGACGGCTTCATCGCGCCCAACATTGCCCCGCTCAGGCACCCGCTCGCCGGCAGGAAGTTCAGAGGCGCGGTGCCTGAGCACACGGCGATGGACTGGCTGTACGTCACGCAAATGATCAACGGCTCGGGCAACAATCAGCGGGGCAAATACAAGTCTGACTATCAGGTCGAACAGTTCTCCGAACAGGCCTGCAACGCCTTGCTGACGCACTTGACCGAAGCCACGCCAGACAAACGCTTCAGCCAGTCGCTGGTACAGATCGACTCCTACGGCGGGGCGATCAATAAAAAGGGCATGGGCACCACCGCGGTTCCGCAAAGAAGCTCCCTGCTCAAAGCCCAATACCAGACGTACTGGGCCCACGCTGCCGACGACGCGGTGCAAATCGCCTGGATCCGCAACATCTTCACCGCCGCGCACGGCGGCAAGCCCAAGCGCCCCGCCTACGATGGCTGCTACATCAACTACCCCGATGTCGACATGAAATACACCGCCACCGGCGCGGTGGACCCCGACTGGCTGAACTTGTACTACGGCTGGAACAGCGAACTCATCAACAGACTGTCCAAACTGAAAGCCGCCATCGACCCCAACAACCTGTTTCGTCATGAACTGTCCATCCCGGCCACAAAGGCCGAGTAGGTCGCCGCCTGGCCACCCCCTGCGGCATGACCAGCGCCTGCTCGGCTGAGCCTTCGGCAACCCTGGGCCGCGGGCTCGAAGAGCAGGCTGTGGAGCCGTGCGACAGGCTGCCGCGACCTGTGGATAAGTCTGTTGATGGAATTCCGGCAAAGCCAGGGATTGCAGGGTGCTTAGCCCCCATCATCAGCTGGTCATTTTTTGTTCACAAAATAAAAGCCCGAAAAAACAGCCAGTTGCATAAAGATGAGAACGGCTCCACAAATCCGACAGTTCCCGGCCCTGGCGACCCATCCGTTGTGCATAAACACCTGAGCGAACGGGCATAACGCCCTGCGCCCAGGTGCCAGGGAGCGACCTCAGGCAAGGGCCTGATAGTGCCCCTTACTCATCGGCCCGCGCCGGGATCCACCACTCTTCGCCCCGGGCGGTGCTGATGTACTCCGGCCAGCGGAAATCATGGGGCACCTTGAAGTCCTCGGGCAGCAACGGCGCCTGCCAGCGGCTGCCGCCGATGCCGCCGCCGGTACGTTCGACGAACTCGGCCTTGGCCGCGCTGAGCAGGGCTTCGTCGGTCAGCAGGTCGACCAGGGTCGCGGCGATGGTCTTGGCCGCCACCTCGATCATCGGGTCGATGGTCTGGCGAATGCCGCCCAGGGCGTTGGACACCCAGTCCGGGTAGACCGTGCCCGGCGGCGCGCTGAGCATCGGCCGGGCCACCAGCAGGCGCACGGTCGGGCAGTGCCAGGTGTATTCCGGGTAGTCGTCGGAGGTCAGGTACTGCTGCCAGGCGGGCATTTGCAGGCGCATCTGGCGCTCGCATTCCTGGGGCTCGATCAGTTCTTCGGTGGCCGGCAGGAAGGGCTTGTCCATGGCTTCCAGGCCGAGGTTGCGCTGGATCTCGCGGGCAATCTCCCGCGCTTCTTCATCCCACTGCGGGGCCCCCACCGCCGCCAGGTTGTCGTAGGTGGCCTGGGCCATGACGTGGTTGGGCAAGCCGCCCCGGGACTTGCAGACCCAGGTCTTTTTCCAGCGGCAGCCGGTGGCCATGGCCGCCGCGGCGGCGTTGTTGTCCATCACCTGGGAGATGGTTTCGGCCTGTTCGATGGAGTCGCAACGCAGCAGGTACTGGATCTGCGACAGGTGCGGCGGCAGGTTGTCGGCGGTGGCCTGGCCGGCGGTGAGGATCGCCTCGTTGTAGCTCCACAGGCCGGTGAACGGCAGGGTCGAGCGGCGCAGGCTTTCGTTGAGGGTGTAGAAATGCACCAGGGCGTCATTGGCCCCCGGGGCCCGGGCCGCCAGGTGGTTCTGCGGGATCGGGCTGTAGCGATCAGCGGCGATCCAGTTCTGCGGATCCTCGCAAGTGAAGCTGTAGATGTAGGCGTAGGCGATGCCGCAGTGGGTGTCCCAGGTGGTGGTGTTGTTCAGCGGCAGCATGTAGGTCGGGTGGAAGCTGATGGCCGCGTCGAGGTCATCGTAGTAGCCCTTGGCGGCGTGGACCGGTTTGGAGGCGCGGAGTTTTTCCGCCGGCTCGCCGAAGAACCTGATGCTGCCCTGCAGGCCGAATTCCACCATGGTCGCCTTGGCCGCCAGGGCCCCGCCGAGGGCGCTGATGCCCAGGGCCGAATGCGGGTCGGTGTGCCCCGGGGCGAAGCGCGACAGGCCCTCGCGCGGCTGCTTGCGGGTGGTGGCCGCCTGACAGTTGCCGGGCACCGCATCGTACTCGCCGTAGGTGGCCAGCAGCGGCCCCTGGCCCTGGGTGAAGGTGGCGCAGAAGGCCGTGGGCATGCCGCCGCTGCCGCGCTCGACGGTGAAGCCCTCGGCCTCCAGCAGTTCGACATACCAGGCACAGGACTTGTACTCGCGGAACGCCGGCTCGGCGTAATGCCAGATGATCTGGTGCCAGTCCGACAGTTGCTGGCGGTGGCGCTCAACCCAATCGAGGGCGAATGCTTTGTAGCGGGACATGCGCGGCACTCCTGGTTATCCAGGTTCCGGCCGGCCGCTGCCCGGACGCCTCGGCGCCCGCGCAAGACCTGCAGGACCTCTTGTTGTTATAGGGATGGTCCGGTCGATTGCGGCCCGGATCGAGGTCCAGTATTGGTGAAGCGGCTGCGACATCAATCGAATTTTTTCGCCAGCAATGTCAAAGAAAATTGACCAGTTCGACGCCACCGCGGCCCATACTGCGACGCGGCCAGCCGCGCCTCGGCGCCTTGCCTGGGGCCGTCGTACACAGGTTCCCCCGACTCGGAGGTTGTATGCGTTATCCCTCGATCACCGCCCTGCGCGCCCTCGACGCGGTCGCCCGGCTAGGCAGCGTGACCGCCGCCGCCCAGCAACTGAGCCTGACCCGCAGCGCCATCAGCCACCAGATCATCAGCCTGGAACAGAGCCTGGGTTTTGCCCTCACCGAACGGGTCGGGCGCGGCATCGGCCTGACCTACCAGGGCGAGTGCTACGCCCGGGAAGTACGGCGCATCCTGGCGGACATCCAGGACGCCGGGCGGCGTTTCGACGGCCAGGCGGTGTCGGGCAAATTGCGCATCAGCTGCAATCCGGGCTTTGCCAGTTTCTGGCTGTGCAACCACATCAACGGCTTCCTGCGCCAATACCCCCAGGTGCAGCTGCAGGTGGTCAGCCCTCGGGCCCAGGACGACACCAGCGACGCCGAGGCCGATCTGTTCATTGCCTATGGCATCGGCGACTGGCCGGGGCTGCTGGTGGAGCAGATCGTCACCCTGCGCTTCTCGCCGGTGTGCAGCCCGCGCCTGATCAACGCCATCGGCGGCCTGAAGAGCCCGCTGGACCTCAAGGACTTTCCGTTGATCCACATGAGCGACACCAGCGACTGGCGGGTCTGGCTGGCGGCCGCCGGGGCCAGCCAGGTCAATCCCGATCGTGGCATTACCTTCTCCGACGCCCATTGCGCGCAGTCCGCCTGCATCGCCGCCCAGGGCGTGGCCATCGGCGACAACCTGCTCAGCGGCGATGCCCTGGCCCGGGGGCTGCTGGTGCGCCCGTTCGATATCAGCATCAGCGCCCTGCGCGGTTATTTCCTGGTGATCGATCCGGCCAAGGCCGAGCGGCCAGCGGTCCAGGCCTTCAGTGACTGGCTGAAAAACCAGCTGCAGGCCAGTGCCCAAAGCATCAGTGACAGCCCGCTGATCGAGCCCTGAAAGCCGGGTCGAATGGGAAATTTCACTCACCAATGAGGCAAAAATTATTCCATTGATGTGGCGTTGCTTTTCACAATAATGAATCCACCACCTGCTGCACTCACAATAAAAATTCAATCGTGCAGGTGGGTTTCCGGGAGATCTCTGTAGTGTCCAGCAGCCCCTCGACTCAACTCAGCGCCCAAGGAATCAGCCAGTATTACGGCAACTTCACCGCCCTGGACGGCATCGATCTGGACGTTCGCCAAGGCGAATTCCTCACCCTGCTGGGCCCCTCCGGCTCAGGCAAGACCACCCTGTTGATGATCCTCGCGGGCTTCCTCAGCCCCAGCGCCGGCAAGCTGCTGGAACGTGGCGTCGACATCAGCCGGCGCCCGGCGGAAAAACGCAACTACGGCATGGTGTTCCAGGGCTACGCCCTGTTCCCGCACATGAGCGTGGCCGACAACGTCGCCTATCCCTTGCGCATTCGTGGAGTGAAGGCCGAGGAGCGCCAGCGCCGGGTCAAGCACATCCTCGACGTGGTGGGCCTGGGGGCTCACCTGCACAAGAAACCCTCCGAGCTGTCCGGCGGCCAGCAGCAACGGGTGGCCATCGCCCGGGCCCTGGTGTTCGAGCCGGACATGTTGCTGCTGGACGAGCCGCTGTCGGCCCTGGACAAGAACCTGCGCGAGCAACTGCAGACCGAGCTGCAACGCATCCACCGCCAGGTCGGCACCAGCTTCGTCTTCGTCACCCACGACCAGGGCGAAGCCCTGGCCCTGTCGACCCGCATCGCCATCTTCAACCAGGGACGGCTGGCGCAGATCGATACCCCGGAAACCATCTACGACCGACCGAAAAACCGCTTCGTCGCCGAGTTCCTCGGCAAGATGAACCTGTTCCCGCTACAGGGTCTTTCCCGCAATGGCAGCCAGGCCAGCGGCCGCTTTGGCGACAGCCCGCTGCACGCCACCACGACCGGGGACATCAGCAACCAGCCGCAGTTGCTGGCGGTGCGCCCGGAACATATGACCCTGCACACCGAGCGCCCACAAGCCGGCGAACACAACGTGCTGCCCGCCTGCCTTGGCGAGCGGGTCTACCAGGGGTCCAGCACTCATCTGGCGCTGAACATCAGCCCGGAACTGGCACCGGTCAACCTCTCGGTGCCCGGCGATCATCCCGGTGCCCGCTTGCCCAGCGGCACCCCGGTGTGGCTGAGCTGGCCGGTACGCCACAGCTTCCTGCTGGAAGCCTGAGCCGACCACGCTCGCTGTCGAGCGTTTGCGTAGAAAGCCAATCACACTATCGGCCGGCGCCTGGCGCATCGGCCTCGCGAGGACTTGCCCCATGAGCCAGCACCACCAACGCGACTGCATCGAAATCCTCATCGAAAAAGCCCGTGGCGGGCAGGTCAGCCGCCGCACCTTCCTCCAGGCCATGGGCCTGCTGGCGGCGGTGCCCCTGGCATTGCGCAGCGGCATCAGCTGGGCGGCGGACAAGCCGCTGGTGGTGGTCAACTGGGGCGGCGATGCGCTCAACGCCTTCCGCAGCGCCTGGACCGACAGCTTCACCAAGAGCACTGGCATACCGGTGCGCATCGACGGCGCCGGCCCCACCGAAGGGGCGATCCGCTCACAGTTGGCCAGCGGCCGGCCGAGCTGGGACGTGGTGGATGTGGACAGCTACAGCGCCATGACCCTGGGCCGCGACAAGGTCCTGCAACCCCTGGACTACAGCGTGGTGCAACGGGACCTGGTGGCCCCGGAGCTGTCCCACGAGCACGGCATCGCCGGCTACCTGTTCAGCTACGTGATCGCCTGGGACAGCCAGAAATACGGCAACAACGGCCCCAAGAACTGGGCGGATTTCTGGAACGTGGAGCAATTCCCCGGCAAGCGCACCCTCTACAAATGGATGAACGGCATGCTCGAAGCCGCGCTGCTGGCCGATGGCGTGGCCGCCGACCAGCTGTACCCGCTGGACGTGCCCCGGGCCTTGCGCAAGATCGATGAACTCAAGCCCCACGTCCTGTCGTTCTGGGGCTCGGGCGCGGAAAGCCAGCAACTGATGATCGAAGGCGAAGCCTCCATGGGCGCCATCTGGCACACCCGCGCCACCCTGCTCCACGAGGACAGCGGCGGCCGCATCCAGTGGGGCTTCGACCATGCCTTCCTCAACGCCAGCAGTTGGGGCGTGCTCAAGGACAACCCGGCAGGCGCCGCACCGGCCATGCAGTTCATCCAGCACGCCTTGCAGCCGGCCGGCCAGTTGAAGCTGTTCGAAGCCCTGGGCAACGGCCCGTCCAACGCCGCCACCCAGCAACTGATGAGCGCCGAACAGCGAGAGATCAACTGCGCCTCCGAAGCCAACATGAAGAAGCAGATCTTCCTCAATACCCAGTGGTACGCCGACCACTACTCCAGCACCCTGGAGCAGTACCTGACCCACCTGTCCAAGTGAGCCGTCGACCATGAGTGCAACCCGAACCGCGCGCCTGGAACGCAGCCTGCTGCTGTTTCCCCTGCCGTTGCTGCTGGTGGTGTTCTACCTGTTGCCGTTCTTCGGCGTGGTGAGCTGGAGCTTTACCCTGCCCGAGCCCGGGATCGAGCAGTACCAGCGCATCGCCACGGACCCGGCGATCCACGACATGCTCCTGCGCACCCTGCGCCTGTGCCTGACCGTGAGCCTCCTGGCCCTGGTGATCGGCTACCTGCTGGCCTACTGCTGGGTGTTCAGCCCGCCGTTCTGGCAGCGCATGGTGGAGATCTGCGTGTTCATCCCGTTCTGGATCTCGGTGCTGGTGCGGGCCTTCGGTTGGCTGATCGCCCTGCGCAGCAACGGCGTGGTCAATGACAGCCTGCTGTCCCTGGGCTGGATCGACCACCCGTTGCAGCTGACCCGCAACGAGCTGGGGGTGGTGATCGGCATGCTGCACTTCATGATTCCGTATGCGCTGTTCCCGCTGCTGTCGAGCATGCGCCAGCTGGATCAACGGGTGCTGCTGGCCTCCCGCGGCCTGGGCGCCGGCGCGCTGCGGACCTTCTGGCAAGTGCTGCTGCCCCAGACCCTGCCGGGGCTCTTGGGGGCCTTCATCATGGTCTTCGTGTTCTGCCTGGGCTTTTTCATCACCCCGGTGCTGCTGGGCGGCGGGCAGACGGTGATGATCGCCGAGTACGTGTTCCTGCAGATGTTCCAGACCAGCAACTGGGGCCTGGGCGCGGCCCTGAGCCTGGTGCTGCTGACCCTGGTCAGCGCGCTGATCTGGCTGCTGCTGCGCGTCACCCGTGTCAATCGACTGGTGGGTTGAGGTCACTATGAATACACATCGCACTGCATTGAGTACCCGACTGGTCGCCGTGGTCGCCATGGCCTTCATGCTGTTCCCGCTGCTGACGGTGATCCCGGTGTCGTTCACCGCCAAGCGCTACCTGTCGATGCCGGACGGCAACTGGTCGCTGCGCCACTACGAGGCGCTGCTGAGCAACCCCGACTGGCTGTCGAGCATCGGCCAGAGCCTGGCGATTGCCAGCGCCACCAGCCTGATCGCCACCTTGCTGGCGGTGAGCTTCAGCCTCGGCATCTGGTACCTGCGCTCGCGCCTGGCGACCTTGCTGATCGGCCTGGTGCTGCTGCCCATGGCCATTCCGCCGGTGATCTCGGCGCTGGTGCTGTACTTCATGGAAACCAACCTGGGGCGCATCGCCCCGGGCTGGGGCTACGACACCCTGCCCGGGGTGGTGATCGCCCACGTGGTGATGGTGGTGCCCTACGGCGTGGTGACCATGCTGGTGGCCCTGAGCCAGGTGGACCGGCGCATCGAGCTGGCCTCGCGCAACCTCGGGGCAAGCCTGATGCAGACCACCTTCCTGGTGATGCTGCCGAACCTCAAGCTGGGGATCTTCTCCACCGCGCTGCTGAGCTTTGCCCTGTCCTGGGAGGAGGTGGCGGTGACCCTGTTCATCACCAGCGTCGACGTCAACACCTTGCCCCGGCGGATCTGGAGCGGCCTGCGGGACAACGTCGACCCCAGCGTGGCGGCGATCTCGGTGCTGCTGATCGGCCTGACCCTGCTGGTGCTCATGGGCCGCCTGGCCTTGCAGTACGCCGCCCAGCGCCGCGCCCGCCCCTAGCCACCGCTGTGTGGCGAGGGAGCTTGCTCCCGCTGGCTGGCGAAGCCAGCCCAATGCCTGAGTCCCGGCTCCCATCGACGAGTCGCAGGCACAGGCTTTACGGCCGCTGCGCGCCCGAGCGGGAGCAAGCTCCCTCGCCAGGGTGCCCACCCTCCTCCTGCCAACCTCCCCGGCTATTGGCGTTCAAGCTGACCGATGTCATGCCCCGGCCCCGCGTTTTATCCGATAGTGCGCAGCTCGCTCCATCCGCTTGCCCGGGCTCTTCTAGACTCAAGGGGTGGTCGCATTCGGAACCGGACACGTCGCTTTCGTGCGGTTCAATCAGAGGCAGCGTGTCAAGCTGCCCTTTATGCCCTGAACAGGTGCGGCAACGACCGCACCGGGTCCAACAAGATGCCCATTCAGGGTGCATGGCCAACGGCCTGAAACGCCGCGCTACCGTGACGTGGCAAGCAGTGCCGCAGCCGACACTTTCGGACAGCCGACAACCATCAGGTGTGTCCGTGACCGTGAGGAATTGCTGTATGCCTGATGAAACGCTGCATCTGCCGTTGATCCACACCCTGCTGGAGCGCCACAAAGGCGTCCCGGGTGCGCTGTTGCCCCTTCTCCACCAGATCCAGGAAGAGCTCGGCTACATCCCCGATCTGGCCATCCCCGAGATCGCCCACGCGCTCAATCAAAGCCAGGCGGAAGTGCGCGGGGTGATCAGCTTCTACCATGATTTTCGTACCGCGCCGCCGGCGCGGCACATCCTGCGCCTGTGCCGTGCCGAGTCCTGCCAGAGCCGTGGCTCCGAGCAGCTGGCGGCGCAATTGCGCGAGCGTCTGCACCTGGATGACCACGGCAGCAGCGCCGACGGTTCCATCAGCCTGCGACCGGTGTATTGCCTGGGGGCCTGCGCCTGTTCGCCGGCCCTGGAGCTGGACGGGCAACTGCACGCCCGGGTCAGCGCCGAACGCCTGGACGCGCTGCTGGACAGCTGTCGGGAGGACGCGTAATGCCGAGCCTCTATCTGCCCTGTGATTCCCTGGCCCGGGCCGTGGGCGCCGACGCGGTGGCCGAGGCCATCGCCGCCCAGGCCGAGCAGCGCCACCTGCCGTTGCAACTGCAACGCACCAGCTCCCGTGGCCTGTACTGGCTGGAGCCGCTTTTGGAAGTCGACACCCCGGACGGACGCCTGGGCTTTGGTCCGCTGAGCGTCGCCGACGTGCCTTCGTTGCTCGATGCCCTGCAAGGCGATCCCGCCAGCCATCCCCTGGCCCTGGGCCGGGTGGAAGACCTGCCCTATCTGAAAAGTCAGCAACGCCTGCTGTTCGCCCGCGCCGGCATAACCCGGCCGCTGTCCCTGGCGGACTATCGGGCCCATGGCGGCTTCGAGGGCCTAGGCCGCGCCATCGCCCTGGGCGGTGAGCAGACCGTGGCCGCGGTGCTCGATTCCGGCCTGCGTGGCCGTGGCGGCGCGGCGTTCCCCGCCGGGATCAAATGGCGCACCGTGCGCGACACACCGCCGCAGCAGAAGTACGTGGTGTGCAACGCCGACGAAGGCGACTCCGGCACCTTCGCCGACCGCATGCTGATGGAAGGAGACCCCTTCCTGCTGATCGAAGGCATGGCCATTGCCGGCCTCGCGGTCGGCGCCAGCTACGGCTACATCTACGTGCGCTCGGAATACCCCCAGGCGGTGGCGACCCTGCGCGAGGCCCTGGACATCGCCCGGGACGCCGGTTACCTCGGGGCCAATCTCGGTGGCAGCGGCCTGGCCTTCGACCTGGAGGTACGGGTCGGCGCCGGGGCCTATATCTGCGGCGAGGAAACCGCCCTGCTGGACTCCCTGGAAGGCAAGCGCGGCATCGTCCGCGCCAAGCCGCCGATCCCGGCGCTGCAAGGCCTGTTCGGCCAGCCGACCCTGGTGCACAACGTGCTGACCCTGGCCTCGGTGCCGCTGATCCTGGAAAAGGGCGCAGCCTTCTATCGCGACTACGGCATGGGCCGCTCCCTGGGCACCATGCCCTTCCAGCTGGCGGGCAACGTGCGTCACGGTGGCCTGGTGGAACGGGCCTTCGGCCTGACCCTGCGCGAGCTGGTGGAAGGCTACGGCGGCGGCACCGCCAGCGGCCGGCCGCTGAAGGCCGCGCAAGTGGGCGGCCCGCTGGGCGCCTGGGTGCCGCCGGCGCAGTTCGATACGCCGCTGGATTACGAAGCCTTCGCCGCCATGGGCGCGATGCTCGGCCACGGTGGCGTGGTGGTGGCCGATGACAGCCTGGACATGGCCCACATGGCGCGCTTCGCCCTGCAATTCTGCGCCGAGGAATCCTGCGGCAAATGCACCCCGTGCCGCATCGGTTCGACCCGCGGCGTGGAGGTCATCGACCGTCTGCTGGCGGCCCCCGATCAAGGCCGCCGCGACGAGCAGGCGCTGATCCTCAAAGACCTGTGCGACACCCTGCAATACGGCTCGCTGTGCGCCCTGGGCGGGATGACGTCCTACCCGGTGGCCAGCGCCCTGAAGCACTTCCCCGCCGACTTCGGTCTGGCGCCCTCGGAGGCCGAGCAATGATCAGTATTTTCGACCCAGCCACAGACATCGACCTCAATGCCGTGGACTTCGGCACCCCGGCCCGCGACAGCCAGGTGCAGGTCAGCCTGAACATCGACGGGCGCAGCATCAGCGTGCCCCAGGGCACTTCGGTGATGCGCGCCGCGGCCCTGCTGGGCACCACCATCCCCAAGCTCTGCGCCACCGACAGCCTGGAAGCCTTCGGCTCGTGCCGCATGTGCCTGGTGGAGATCGACGGCATGCGCGGCTACCCGGCCTCCTGCACCACCCCGGTCAGCGAAGGCATGGTGGTGCATACGCAAACGCCGAAGCTGGCGACCCTGCGGCGCAACGTGATGGAGCTGTACATCTCCGACCACCCGCTGGACTGCCTGACCTGCTCGGCCAACGGCAACTGCGAACTGCAGACCGTGGCCGGCCAGGTGGGCCTGCGGGAAGTGCGCTACGGCTATGACGGTGCCAACCACCTGGACGATCAGAAAGACACCTCCAACCCCTACTTCGACTACGACCCGAGCAAGTGCATCGTCTGCAACCGCTGCGTGCGCGCCTGCGAGGAAACCCAGGGCACCTTCGCCCTGACCATCAGCGGCCGCGGCTTCGAATCCCGGGTCGCGGCGGCCGGTGGCGACAACTTCCTGGATTCCGAATGCGTATCCTGCGGCGCCTGCGTGCAGGCCTGCCCCACCGCGACCCTGATGGAAAAAAGCGTGGTGGAAATGGGCCAGCCGGAACGGGCGGTGATCACCACCTGCGCCTACTGCGGGGTCGGCTGCTCGTTCCGCGCCGAGATGAAGGGCGACCAGCTGGTGCGCATGGTTCCGGACAAGAACGGCCAGGCCAACCACGGCCATTCCTGCGTCAAGGGCCGCTTCGCCTGGGGCTACGCCACCCACCCGGACCGCATCACCAAGCCGATGATCCGCAAGCACATCAGCGATCCGTGGCAGGAAGTCAGCTGGGACGAGGCAGTGACCTACGCCGCCAGCGAGCTGCGGCGCATCCAGCTCAAGTACGGCCGCGACTCCATCGGCGGCATCACCTCCAGTCGCTGCACCAACGAAGAAACCTACCTGGTGCAGAAACTGGTGCGGGCGGCCTTCGGCAACAACAACGTCGACACCTGCGCCCGGGTCTGCCACTCGCCCACCGGCTACGGCCTCAAGCAGACCCTGGGGGAATCCGCCGGCACCCAGAGCTTCGACTCGGTGATGCAGGCCGACGTGATCCTGGTGATGGGCGCCAACCCCAGCGACGCGCACCCGGTGTTCGGTTCCCAGCTCAAGCGGCGCCTGCGTGAAGGGGCCAAGCTGATCGTCATCGACCCACGGCGCATCGATCTGGTGGACTCGGTGCACGCCCGCGCCGAACTGCACCTGGCCCTGCGCCCGGGCACCAACGTGGCCATGCTCAATGCCCTGGCCCATGTGATCGTTACCGAGGGCCTGGTCAACCAGGCATTCGTCGAGGCCCGGTGCGAGCCGGAAGCCTTCGCCCAGTGGAGCGCCTTCGTCAGCCGCGCCGACAACTCGCCGGAAGTGCTCGGCGCCATCTGCGGCGTGCCCGCTGCCGACATCCGCGCCGCTGCGCGCCTGTACGCCACCGGCGGCAACGCGGCGATCTACTACGGCCTGGGCGTCACCGAACACAGCCAGGGCAGCACCTCGGTGATGGGCATCGCCAACCTGGCCATGGCCACCGGCAACATCGGTCGCGAAGGGGTGGGGGTGAACCCGCTGCGGGGGCAGAACAACGTCCAGGGTTCCTGCGACATGGGCTCCTTCCCCCACGAGCTGCCGGGCTACCGGCACATCTCCAACCAGGCGGTGCGCCAGGAGTTCGAGCAGGCCTGGAACGTCACCCTGCAAGCCGACCCCGGCCTGCGCATTCCCAACATGTTCGAAGCCGCCCTGGGCGGCAGCTTCAGGGGCCTGTACTGCCAGGGCGAAGACATCGCCCAGAGCGACCCCAACACCCAGCACGTGACCGCGGCCCTGTCGGCCATGGAGTGCGTGGTGGTGCAGGACATCTTCCTCAACGAAACCGCCAAGTTCGCCCACGTGTTCCTGCCGGGCAGCTCGTTCCTGGAAAAGGACGGCACCTTCACCAACGCCGAACGGCGCATCTCGCGGGTGCGCAAGGTCATGGAGCCGCTGGGCGGCAAGGCCGACTGGGAAGGCACCCTGGCCCTGGCGGCGGCCCTGGGCTACCCGATGCACTACAACCATCCCTCGGAAATCATGGATGAAATCGCCCGCCTGACCCCGACCTTCACCGGCGTCAGCTACGCCAGCCTGGATCGCCACGGCAGCCTGCAATGGCCGTGCAACGACGCCGCGCCGGACGGCACGCCGACCATGCACATCGACGAGTTCGTGCGCGGCAAGGGGCGCTTCATGCTCACCGGCTACGTGCCCACCGACGAGAAGGTCAACGGCCGCTACCCGCTGCTGCTGACCACCGGCCGGATCCTCAGCCAGTACAACGTCGGCGCCCAGACCCGACGCACCGACAACGTTGCCTGGCACGCCGAGGACCGCCTGGAAATCCACCCCACCGACGCCGAGAGCCGGGGCATCAACGAAGGCGACTGGGTGGGCATCGGCAGCCGCGCCGGGCAGACCGTGCTGCGCGCCCGGGTCACCGAGCGGGTGGCGCCGGGGGTGGTCTACACCACCTTCCACTTCCCCGAATCGGGGGCCAACGTGATCACCACCGACAACTCCGACTGGGCCACCAACTGTCCGGAGTACAAGGTCACGGCGGTGGAAGTCAGCCGCGTCTACCACCCTTCCGAATGGCAGAAGCGCTACCAGGCATTCAGCGACGAACAGCATCGCCTGCTGGATGAACGCCGGCGCTCCCGGGGCGGCAAGGCGGAGGTGCGCCGATGAGCACCGCCAACCTGATCAAGATGGCCAACCAGATCGCCGCGTACTTTGCCAACGAGCCGGATCAGGCACAGGCGGTGCTGAGCGTGCGCAACCACATGCAGATGTTCTGGACCCCGGCCATGCGCAAGGACCTGCTGGCCTGGCAGACCGAGCAGCAAGGTGCCGAACTACACCCACTGGTGCAGCAAGCGCTGCGCGACACCGGCTGGGAGGCCTGACCCCGTACGCCCCGGCCTGTAGCAGCAGGCCGGGGAACCCTGCAGCGACTCAGTTACCCGGGCACCGTCTGTCCACCGGTGGCTTGGTCTGGAGCGCCAGCGGCATCACCGCCCCCGGCTTGCCCAGAGGCAACAGCTGGTACACCGCAAAGACACACATCGCAGCAGTTTCGCCACTGGCCTGGGGGATGTAGTTCAGGCCGACGTAGGCTTCGTAACTCTTGCCCGGCTCGAACATCACCACCTTCTTCACCTCGGGACAGGTGCGATAGCTGCTGCCGGATCCAGCGGCCGACACCCCGCCCCCTTCCAGCAGGAAAGGCCGACCCGCCGGCACCCGATACTCGGTGACAATCTCGTGGTACGCGCCCTCGCCCATGCGGATCGAGCCGACGTAGGCCGGCAGCTTCGGCGCGAAGCGCGGCAGCATATCGATCTGCCGCGGCTGCAACGGAAACTGCGGGTAATTGATATTGGCTTGCTGATTGCTGCCAAAACGCCCGGCCTTGGCCAGGCGCTTGCTGTCCCCCAGGCAACCGGCATAAGCCTCCCCACGCACTTCACCGTTGGTGATCACCCGCAACTGCGCGGTCGGCACGCTCAGGGGCGGTTCCGAATAGGGCAACACCGGTTTGACGCTACAGGCACCAAGTAACGACAACAGCGCCAGCGAAGCGATATTTCTGAGTTGCATGACTGATCTTTCCTTTGTTTGCAGCGGCATGAGCGGCTGAGCAGGCTATCGGCCGCGTGCCGGCAGTCTGCACTGGACCTTCCGCGATCCGCCACTGGCTCACCGCCTCATCGCGCCTGAGCCCCGAGTGCCGGGAAGCCCTACGACAGAGCTGGCGCAGGCCCACGCAAAAATAGTCAGATTTCAGGGGTTTACAGAACCCCGCCAATCGCTATAATCGTCGCCCTAACACGCCGGTATAGCTCAGTTGGTAGAGCAACTGACTTGTAATCAGTAGGTCCCGGGTTCGACTCCTGGTGCCGGCACCATACAAAACGAAGCCCCTGCAGCAATGCAGGGGCTTTGTTGTTTCTGGCACTTGCACCACAGCAAACTGCCATAACTCCCCAGCACTCGCACTTCATGCTCCAATACCCGCCGTCTCCCGCAGCACACAGGCATTCCATGAAGCGCACGGCCCTCTCGCTCCTGACCTTGCTGGTCAGTTCAACACTGTTCAGCACTCCGACCCTGGCCGGCGATGCCGAAGCCGGCGCCAAGCTGTTCAAGCGCTTGTGCAGCGGCTGCCACAATATCGGTCCTTCGGTGCGCAGTTCGTTCGGGCCGCAGCTCAACGGCATCATCGATCGCCCGGCCGGCAGTGCCGCGGACTATCAATATTCAACCGCCATGAAGTCGTCGGGCATTGTCTGGACCCGGGACAAGCTCATCCAGTACCTGGAAGATCCAAAAGCCGTGGTGCCTGGCACCCGGATGATTTTCTGGGGGCTGAGCGATGAGGAAAAAATCGATAATCTGCTGGCCTATCTGCAGACCTTCCCTACCCCCTGATCTGCGCTCGCTTGCCTACAAGGATGTTTTGATGAAATTTGCTCTGCCGTCGCTCGTCGTCACGGGCCTGGCCCTGGCTGCGTGCATGTCCCAGGTGCAGGCCGCCGGTTTTGACTGCGCCAAAGCCTCGACCCTGGTGGAAAAAACCGTCTGCGCCACGCCGACCCTGTCCGCCAAGGACGATGAGTTGAACCGCCGCTACCAGGCCCTCAAGCACCTGCAGGTGTTTCGCCTGTTGCAAACCCAGTGGCTGCGGGAAGTGCGCGACACCTGCATCGACAGCGACTGCTTGGAGTCCGCCTACCGGGCCCAGGTGAAGATGCTCGGGCTGTTGCCGATCCCTCCGGCGCCCGGCAAGGACGAGCTGCTGCCCATGGATCCCACCCGTCAGTACCGCCTGCAGGACCCTGATGACTGGCAGCGCTTCACCCTGGCCAGGTTCACCGCCGCCCCGCCCCAGGGCGATCAGCAGATCGTCGACGCCCAGGTGCTGGAGGGCGTGCTGCATGTGGTGCTGTTCGTCGGTCAGTACCAGAAGGGGCAGGAAGGCTATGTCGGCACCCTCTACGAATACGCCGACGACCAGCCCGGCCTGCACCCCATCGCTCGGGATATCGGTTTTGTCGGCTGGGCCCTGCCGGGGGGCAACGATCAGGGCCAGCGCTTCGCCGGCATCGTTGACGGGGTGTTTTACTACCGCCAGCGCAGCGGCGGCGAGCTGCAGCAGGGCATGCGCTATCGCCTGGGCTCACGCAGTGCTCCCGAGGCCAGCCAGCAGGTGTTCCAGTCGCTCTCCAACACCCTGCACCATGCCCGAGCGCGGGTCGGCCAGGATCTGAATCAGGAGAACTACAGCCTGTCCCTGGACTACGACCGGCAGAGCAACAACACCTACTCCGAGAACGTCACCGAACACAACGAAGTCGAGTCCGGCTGGAGCATCGTCAATCCCACCTGGAGCGAAACCCGCCCGGTGATGTATTTCGATAACGAAGGGCCGCGGGCCTGTATCTGGCGGGTCGACGTGCAGCACAAGGTGCTGTCCAAGATCGTCCCGGAGCATGAAGCGATCTCCGCCCGTCCTGTGGATATCCATGGCCGTGAGGCGGTGGTGTACCTGGAAGGCGATCAGCTGAAGTTCGCGATCAATCCGGATGACTGATGGGCAAGGTTGCTGAACAAAAAGGCTCACCATACGGCGAGCCTTTTTTATTGCGTCGGCAAGGCTCTGCTCAGGGCAGGCTGATCTGGTATTCGGCCAGTTTGGCCTGGTGCTGCGGTTCGACGTACTTCTGGTCCACCCGCTTGGCGAACTGGGTAAAGTCGGCGCGAGCATCGTCGGTCAGGCCCAGTTTTTCGTAGGCCAAACCACGATGGTAGAAGGCCCAGGCATAGTCCGGCTGCTTTTGCAGACCGGCGCTATAGGCTTCAGCCGCCTCACGGTATCGCCCCAGGTCGTAGAGGGCCTGGCCCAGGTGGTAGTAGGTCGGCATGTTGAACCCGCTGCCCTTGCCCGCCTCGCCCAGGTTGGCGTCGAGGTTGGACTGCACCAGTTGCAGGGCCTTTTGCGGGTTGCCCGATTCACGATAAAGACGGCTCAGGTCCAGCACCGCACGGGCATCGGGTTTGGGCCCCAGTTCGATGGATTTTTCCTTGGCGCTGATGGCTTCCGGGTAACGCTTGAAGCTGGCGTAGGCGTCGGACTTCAGCCAGTACACCAGGCTCTGCATCGGCTTGGACAGTTGGTTTTTCGACAGGCACAGGTCGGCCTCTTGCAGCACCACATCGAACTTCTCGGCCTTGGAGGCCTGGCCCACCAGGCGGCAATGGGCGTAGTTGATCTGGTCCTGGCTCTGCAGGCTGGCACAGCCAGTGACGGCAAGGGCACACACAAGCAGGATCGACCCGCGTACAGACAATGAAGGCATGTTGTTCAATCCAGCAGGTGAGCGTTGAGGTCAGGGCGATAGACCTGCAGCAGTGGCGCGGTAACCGTGCCCTGCAGGCTGCAGAAGATCGTGGTGCGACCTGAGATCGGCGCGCTGGCGATGCCTTTGTCGATGCTCAATACCCGCTCGACGAAACCGAACGGCGTGGCCACGCCGCCGCCGACCAGACCTTCGGTGCGCCAGCTGTCGATAGGGTCGCCCACCCGGCGGATCTCCACCCGGACCATGGCGCTGCGGTCTGCCTTCAGGCGGTGGTTGTCCACCAGTAGAGGTTTGAGCGCTGCGGCCACTTCACGGGGCTCACCCTCGGCAATAAACCCCCAGAACAGCAGGTTACCCACCGACTTCAGCGACTGGGCTTCGTTGTAGTAGCCCAGCAAGCGCACGCCGTTGACCAGCAGCGGCTGTTCGAACGCCTGGTAGCGGCCGCCTTCCTGCAAGGGGTTCAGGATCTTGGGCGCACTCACCGCACCGTACTTGGCCACGGTCAAGGTCGCGGCCGGCAGTTGGGCGGTGTTCAGGCTCTGGAAAAACTGCGCATCGCAGCGTGAGAACTGGCTGAGCAACTGCTCGGATGCAGTCGCTGGCTGGCCGTGGGCGATGCTGGCGACGCCCAGCAGGCACAGGCCGGATAACAGGGTACGGAACATCGAAATCATCCGTGACAGGAAGGAGCCGCGGACTGTAGCAAGATTGATATCGACCAACCACTCGCCGAAAATCCCGGTGCCCCGTGACCAGGCCATTCATGGCCAGACCTGCCTGCCCCCCAAGGACCACCCGCAGATGGAACTGTCAGAAAGACTACTGAAAATCCTCAAGAACAACCCCAGCTGGATCGGGCGGGTGTATGAGTCATTCATCATTTCGGCGATCAAGGACTTCGAGCGCAACAATCCGCCGGTCCATAGCCCTGACTTTAAGCCAGAGACCAACCGTAGGCCTTACGGTTACCTGCACAACAAGCTGTTCGACCCGGTCAGCGAAGACAATGGCGAAAGCGATGTGGCGGATATTTACTTTGGCTATCCGCAACCGCTCCTGGATTCGTGCAAGGTCACCACTGACCGCCTGAACGAAGACACAGACTGGTTCTGCCGAACCACCTGGAACGGCTGGGCGGTGGAGGTCAAAACCAAGCTCGTCGACAAGACAGAGCGACCTCTTCGTCACCTGGCCCATGCCAACGAACTGAAAACTGCGCTACCGGTGTCTCCCAAGGCAGCCTGGATGCAGACCCGCAATGGCAAGGAATTAACCAGTAATCAGCTCAAACGACGCTGGGCAGACCTCTACGTTTATATCCTCTACCAACTCGACGACGGTATTCCGGACTTCACGGGCGCTACCGGCACCTACATCATGGTGATCCCGACCTTCATCTTGAATGAAGCATTGAAAGACACTGACGAAAACGCGGAGACCATACAGCTCAACAAGCTCATGAAGGTTCTGGCCCCTCACCACCTGCGCTACTTCACCTACCTGACGGAACACATTCCAGGGAAAATGCTTCATCTCGCCAGCGAACATTGGCAAGAAATGTTTGCCTACAAGCGCGAAGGCGACGCCTTGAAAAGACAGTGGTACGAAAACATCCACCTGCCCTCTCTGGCAAAACCCCGCAAGCGATAACCGAACATGAAAAAGCCCCGAACCAGTCGGGGCTTTTTTGCACGACAACCACCCAGAGTCAGGTGGTGATCAAGCGCTCATCAGAACACGTTGATCGGGTAGTCGACGAACACGCGCAGTTCGTTGCCACCTTTGTTGTACTCATACGACTTCTGCGACACACGCAGAACCGAGCTGCGCACTTTGACGCTCAGGTCCTTGGCCGGGCCGCTCTGCACCACGTACTTGAGCTGGTTGAAGATTTCTCGCTCGCTGCCACCCGTGCTGTTGACGGTGGTGATGTTGTCGCCACGCACGTAGGCCACGTTGTAGGTCAGGCCCGGTACGCCGAAGGCGCCGAAGTCCAGACCGTAGCCCAGTTGCCAGCTGCGTTCGTCTTCCGCGTTGAAGTCGGACCAGTAGGAGTTGGCCAGGTAGATGGTGTTGCCGCCATCACCCACATAGCCGGACTTCTGATAACCGCCATAGGCGTAGCCCAGGTGGCTGTCGCCGGTGCTGCGCTGATGGGCGACGGTGAACGAGTGCGGGCCAGTGGCGAAGGTCGCCGCCAGGCTCCAGATCTTGTTGTCCTGGCCGCCGGCGTTGAGGCCCTTGGCGAAGGATTTGTCCAGCTTGGTGCGGTAACCGTTGAAGTCCAGGGTCAGGGACTGGTCGGTGGCCAGTGGGAACACGTAGTTGAGGTTCACGTATTGTTTCTTCAGCACGTCTTCGACGTCGGAAGCGTACAGCGCGCCCTTGAACTGTTCGGTGAACTGGTAGCTACCGCCCAATACGTTGATCGACTTCAGACCGCCGCTGTCACGGCCTTCGGCGCTCTTGCGCGATTCGGCGGTGAAGTGACCGGCGTTCAGCTCCAGGCCCTTGATCTCCTTGGAGGTGATCAGGGTGCCGGTGTAGCTTTCCGGCAGCAGACGCGAGCTGTCGTAGTTGAGTACCGGCAGGGCCGGCATCTGGTCACCGTAGGTCAGCACAGTGTTGGACAGGCGGAACTTGACCGCCGCACCGAACTTGCTCAGGTCATCGGCGGCGTTGCCGCTGTCGCCTTGCTTGAAGAAGTCGATACCGCCAGCGCCGCTGCGGCCCTTGCCGCCGTCCAGGCGCAGTGCGTACAGGCCGAAGGCATCAACGCCCACGCCCACGGTGCCTTGGGTGAAACCGGAAGAAAAGGTGCCGATGGCAGCCTGGCCCCACTCGGCCTTGTCCTTGTTACGGTCTTTGTAGTCACGGTTGATGTAGGCGTTGCGCAGCAGCACTTTCAGGCTGCTGTCTTCGACAAAACCCTTGGCATCGGCCTGGCCGTCGGCCATGGCTTGTGTAGCGCTCAAAATCCCCAGTGCAATCAAGCAAATCCGCTGTTTCAACATTTTATTTTCCTTATTACGGTTAGAGACGCGCTGTGAGCACTCACGGCTATGGCGTTTAAACGCTCTTCTACCGACGAAACAAAAAGACCCGCCCGCGAAGGATCGCGGCGGGCCTTTTATTATTCTTAAATATGGCTCTTGGCCACAGGCGTTGGGGGCGAATCCTATCTGCGCCCTGAACAACGTGTCAATTTCGTGAATCGTCTTTGAATAGCTGAAAATATTCTAAGAACTGCGGGCTAGAGCATTGCCAGCTGCACGCTATGGCTGTCGACGAATTGTTCGAAGTGGGTGACTTTGCCGTTTTTGAGGGTCCACAAATGGGCCACTCGCACATCGATCGGCTTGCCCGAGGCCTTGTAGATGCCTTGGTAGTTGCCATAGGCGAACACCTTGTCGCCCTGGGCCACGTAGTTTTCCACCTTGAAGGTGAAGTCCTGCCATTCCGAGCCCAGGCGCTTGAAGACATGCTCCAGCACCGCCTCGAAACCGACGTAGGTGCCGGCATAGGGAAAGCCCGCCGCTTCGGTCCAACGTGCGTCGGGGGCCAGGGCCGCGGCGGTGTTGCGCGCATTTTCCTGGGAGTTGGCACCTTCGTAGGTGCTCTTGATCAACGCGAGGTTATCCATGGGTGACTCCATGCAGGTCAGGTGGGATCAGAGCGCACAACCGTCCAGGCCACAGGCCTGGAACGCGCCGTCTTGCGGGCCGGAACCGGCGCCCAGTGAGGTTTTCAGCCAGTGGGCGAAAGCCTCGGGTTTGCCCAGCCAGGGGCTGATATCGAGCAACTGATAGCGGCCATCCCGCTCCAGCACCAGGGTCGGGAAACCCTGACCGCCGACTTTGGCCAGCAGCGCGCGGCTGGTCTTTATGTGTTCATCCAGCTCAGTGGCGGTAACCCGATCCAGCGCCGCGGCGAATGCCTCGACAGCCAAGCCCAGGTCCTGCGCCAGTTCCAGCAGGACTTCGCGATCGGCAATCCGCCGGCCTTCCAGGTAATGGGCGGTCTGCAGGCGTCCCAGCAATTGCAGTCCGCGTCCATCCAGGGCCTCGGCCGCCAGTACCGCGGCAATCGGCGGCGCCGAATCGAACACCGCCGAATGGTCGCGCAGCAAGCCTTCGAAATAGGCCTGGCCGAAAGGCTGCCCGGTGTACTCGGCGATACGCCGGTCATGGGGCATGACGTAATCGCGCAGCTGTGGCGACACCGGCTGGCGGTTGCGGCCGGTCATCATGCCGCCCCCATGGGCCTGCACCGGCAACACGGCCAGGGCCGCCTGCACCAGCGGCTTGGCGCCGTAGCACCAGCCGCACAACGGGTCATAGATGTAGTGAAGGGTGGCCGAGGACATGGGGGGACTCCAACAGGGTCTTGAGTATTCGATGGCACGCAGACTATGCCCCGGGCGCCAGGGGAAAAACCTCGAAATGGTTTTTAGTCTGTTGCGCGAACCGGACGAATCCCTCTGTTTAGTCCGTGTATGTGGGCAGATACGGCAGCGACACAATTAGAAACAATAGAGCCGGGGAACTATTAGATAATAATTAACGTTAGTAAATAGCACGCATTACCATTTGCATCCTTCGACTCACCTTGCTTTCGGATGCGCTCCAGATGCCTGCCCATTTCCGCCTTACGCCCCTGTCCCTGGGACTCTGCACCCTGCTGACCGCCGGTTTTGCCTGCGCCGCCAGCACCGCCCTGCCAACCACCTCCATCAGCGCCGAAGCCGAGGCCGATCCCGACGATCCCCGAGTCAAGGAAGTCAGTACCGCCACCCGCACCGCCACCGCCGCGCGCTACGTGCCCCAGGCGATCAACACGCTCAAGACCGCCAACGTGCTGGACTACAGCGTCAATGACCTGGGCCGCGCCCTGAGCGGCATACCCAACGTCAGCAGCGGCTCGGACACGCGCTTCGACAGCCTGCGGATCCGCGGCTTCGACGCCAGCAACGACTTCTATCTGGATGGCATCCGCGACGACAGCCAGTACGTGCGCGACCTGCACAACATCGAGCGCATCGAAGTGCTCAAGGGCCCGGCGGCGGTGCTCTATGGCCGTGGCAGCCAGGGCGGTATCGTCAATCGGGTGAGCAAGCTGCCGGAGTTCGGCCGCCGTTCCAGCGTCGAAGTCCAGGGCGGTAGCCAGGACCTGCGCAGCCTGTACGCCGACCTCAGTGCCGATCCGACAGAGAACCTCAGCCTGCGCCTGAACCTGGGCAACCAGGACCAGAACAGTTTCCGCGACGGCGTCAGTGGCAATCGCCAGCTGTTCGCACCGTCCATGAGCTGGCAACTCACCCCGGAGCTGAACTGGCTGGTGCAATACGAGTACAGCCGCTACAACCGCACCCCGGACCGCGGCATCACCAGCCTCAACGGGCGCCCGGCGGACGTCGGCCGCGACACCACCTACGGCGACCACCGCGACTACATCGATGACAAGTCCCAGTCCCTGCGCTCCAAACTGAGCTACGAACTGAGCGACAGCTGGCAGCTGCGCCACACCTTGGGGGTGTTCAAGCTCGACAGCGATTTCGACAACACCTACCAGTTCGACTACGACGCTGCTACCGGTAAGGTAAAGCGTCAGCGCTGGCAGCAGGATCTGAAGACCCGCAACGTCTACAACAACAGCGAGCTGGAGGGTCGTTTCGACACCTTCGGACTGGAGCACCGCCTGCTCACCGGCCTGGAATTCGGCAGCCAGCGCCGCGACCCGATCCTCTACAACGCCGCCACCTCGGGGCCCGGCAGTCAGGCAGTGCCCGCCGTGGACCTGTACAACCCCAATCCGTACCAGAGCCATACCGGGCGCATGCAGGTCTGGAGCAACAACCACACCGAGGTGCAAAGCCGGGCGCTCTATGTGCAGGACCAACTGCGCCTGAACGATCAGTGGCAACTGCTGGCCGGCCTGCGTTACGACTACTTCGAAGTGCAGACCACCAATCGCAAGAACGGCATCTCCGACAGTCGCGATAGCCACAGCGTCAGCCCGCGCCTGGGGGTGGTCTGGACGCCGCTGGAGCACCACTCGTTCTATGCCTCCTGGAGCAAGTCGTTCGCGCCGGTGGGTGGCGGCCTGATCGGCATCACCCCGAACGCCGCCGGCAACGGCAACGACCTGAGCCCGGAGCTGACCCGGCAGAAGGAAGTCGGGGTCAAGAGCGACTGGCTGGACGAGCGCCTGAGTACCACCCTCGCGGTGTACGAACTGGAGCTCTACAACCGTCGTACCCCTGACCCGCAGGACCGCAGCATCACCTTGCTCACCGGCCTGCAACGCTCCCGGGGTGTCGAGCTGACCGCCAGCGGCAAGCTCGTCGGCAACTGGTACCTGCGTGGCGGCATCGGCCTGCAGGACGCGGTAGTGGTCAAGGACAACAACGGCTTCGAAGACAAGCGGGTGAACAACGTGGCCAAGCGCAATGGCAGCCTGTTCATCACCTGGAAACCGGAACTGGGCTGGTACGCCGAAACCGGCCTGACCCTGGTGGGCGACCGTTACGCCGACAGCAGCAACACCGTGGTGCTGCCGGGCTACGGCCGCTGGGACGCCCTGGCCGGCTACCGGCACAAGGACTGGGACGTGCGCGCGGCGCTGAACAACATCGCCGACCGCGAGTACTACAGCTCGGCCACCAGCGCCTATCAGATCCAGCCGGGAGATCCGCGCAGCCTGGTGGTCACTGGCAACTACCGCTTCTAAAACGCCCAGCCAAAAAAAAGCGCTGCCATCCCGGCAGCGCTTTTTACAATCCGTCGTTTTCTATCCTTTGACCACATCCCACAGTGCCTGCAGTTCCGCCTCGCTGAGCAATCCAGCGGGGTAACGCTCAACGATGATCCGGCGCGGATCAGGTTCCCTGATCTGACGCGTTCCATTGGACTTCAACCATTGCGCCAGAGCCTGCAGCGACTCGTTACTCATTGCCAAGGGATGGGACGTCCGCTCGCTGACCATGTTCATTCCAGCGCTCTCTCCTGGTATCTGAGCGGCCTAACTTATCCAAGGTTTATGACAGAACAACAAATGTTCCACATGTCTCAGAATCACCACAAAGCAGATACAAGAGCTATGCCAATGTGTCGGATGGGCCGATATACGGCCATGAAAAAGCCCGCAACCCATCTGGGCTGCGGGCTCGCTGAAATGCCTCAGGAGCGATGCAACGAACGGCCTTGCACAGTCACTGTTACAACGGCACTCAAATTCGCTGTGGCGCAGGCTGTTGTTGGGTAAGGCAATGGATATTGCCGCCCCCCAGTAACAGTTCGCGCCCCGGCACCATCACCACTTCATGCTCGGGGAACAGCGCCTGGAGGATGGACTTGGCCTGAGCATCCATCGGGTCGTCAAAACTCGGCGCAATGATCCCGCCATTGACGATCAGGAAGTTCACATAGGAACCGGCCAGGCGCACGGAGGGATTGCGCTCCTGACTGCCCTGCACCGCATCGACACCGGCGCATTCCTCTTCGGTGGCATACAAGGGGCCGGGAATCGGCATCTTGTGCACCTTGAAGGTGCGGCCCTTGGCGTCGAGGGTGTTTTCCAGCACCTGCATGGCCGCCCGGCAACGTGGATAGTTGGGGTCCTGGGGGTCATCGGTCCAGGCCAGCAACACTTCACCAGGACGCACGTAGCAGCAGAAGTTATCCACATGACCGTCGGTTTCGTCGTTGTACAGGCCGTCCGGCAGCCAGACAATGCGCTCCACTGACAGATGCTCGCGCAGCACCGCCTCGATCTGCTCGCGGGACAGGTGCGGGTTGCGGTTGTGGTTGAGCAGGCATTCCTCGGTGGTGATCAGGGTGCCTTCGCCGTCGACGTGAATCGAGCCGCCCTCAAGCACGAAGCCCTCGGTGCGGTACTCCTGGCAACGCTCGATTTCCAGCACCTTGCTGGCCACCTGTTCGTCACGGTTCCAAGGCGAATACAAGCCGCCCTCGAAACCGCCCCAGGCATTGAAGCCCCAGTGCACACCGCGCACTTCGCCGCTGTGATTGATGACGAAAGTCGGACCGGTGTCGCGAACCCAGGCATCGTCACTGGACATTTCCACGACGCGGATATTGGGCACATCCAGGCGCGCCCGGGCGTTTTCATACTGGGCCGCGGACACCGCCACGGTCACCGGTTCAAAGCGTGCAATGGCCTTGGCCACCGCGGCGTGGGCGGCCTGGGCCGGCTTGCCGCCCAGGCGCCAGTTGTCCGGACGCTCGGGCCAAATCATCCAGGTCTGGGTCTGGGTCGCCCATTCGGCCGGCATGTAGAAACCGTCGGCGCGCGGCGTGCTGTGCAAAGTGCTCATAGTGTTCAGGACTCCAGGGAACCGTCGAGGGTTTTCAGCGCGCCATAGAGGTTCGGACGACGGTCACGGAAACTGCCCCAGGCGCTGCGGATGTGTTCGAGCTCGTCGAGGTCGAAGCGGTGCACAAGGATACCTTCTTCAGTTTGGTTGAGCTCCTGAACCTTCTCGCCGAACTGATTGGCGATGAAGGACGAACCGTAGAAGGTGATGTCGTAGCCGTCCTGCTCTTCGTTGCCGATGCGGTTGCTGGCAATCAGCGGCATCAGGTTGGCCCCGGCATGGCCCTGCTGCACACGCTGCCAGTGATCGCGGGAGGAAATGCTGCTGTCGTGGGGCTCGCTGCCGATGGCGGTGGGATAGAACAGCAGCTCCGCGCCTTGCAGGGCCATGCTGCGGGCGCACTCGGGGAACCACTGGTCCCAGCAGATGCCCACGCCGATTTTCGCGTAGCGGGTGTTCCACACCTTGAAGCCGGTATCGCCCGGGTTGAAGTAGTACTTCTCGTGGTAGCCGGGGCCGTCCGGGATATGGCTTTTCCGATAAATCCCCAGGTTGCTGCCGTCGGCATCGATGATCGCGATGCTGTTGAAGCGCGCCCGCCCGGCCAGCTCGTAGAAGCTGATGGGCAGCACCACTTGCAGCTCCCGGGCGACCTTCTGGAAGTGCGCGATGGCGACGTTGCTGTCCACCGTGGTGGCCAGTTGCAGATAGTCCGGGTTGGGCTTCTGGCAGAAGTACGGGGCCTCGAACAGCTCCTGGATGAGGATGATCTGCGCGCCCTTGGCGGCGGCTTCGCGGACCAGTTTTTCGGCGGTTTCGAGGTTGGCCTCAAGGTCCCAGGAACAGGCCATCTGGGTAGCGGCGACGGTAACGATACGGCTCATGGAACAACTCCAGGGCAATGGACGCGGTCGATGACAACGGATAGGAAAAGGACGGGGCACGACAAGGTCGCGCCTGACGACGGTCACTTTATATCCGATAAATATCGACTTAAAAAGCCATATAAATCTTTTCCGTGAAAAATATCCGACAAAATACCGATAACAATCGAGTAACCATAGACACATTCACCGGCAAGCCGGCTCCTACTGAGGCGTGTAGGAGCCTGCTTGCCGGCGAATGGAGATCAACGCAAGCGAACGACGAGCCCCTACAGATCCTCGCCCAGCACCTTGTCCAGCATGTCGACGAAGAAATCCACGCTCTGGCGCGTGGTGACCATCGGCGGCTTGATCTTGAGGATGTTCAAGTGATCGCCGGTGGGTTGCATGAAGATCCCCAGTTCCCGCAGGCGATCGCACAGCAGGGTGGTTTCCTCGGTGGCCGGCTCCAGGGTCTGGTGATTGCGGATCAGCTCCAGCCCCAGGTAGAAACCGGAACCGTGCACCGCCCCCACCAGCGGATGCCGCTCCTTGAGCGCTTCCAGGCGTTGCTTGAAGTGTTCACCCACCACCCGGGCGTTCTCCCAGAGCCCCTCCTCCTGCATCACATCCAGCACCGCGAGGCCGATGCGGCAACTGACCGGGCTGCCGCCGGATGAGGAAAAGAAATAGCCTTCGGCCTCCAGCGCCTCGGCGATCTCGCGCCGGGTGATCACTGCGCCCAGAGGCTGGCCGTTGCCCATGCCCTTGGCCATGGTGATGATGTCCGGCACCACGCCCTGCTCTTCAAAGCCCCAGAAGAACTGGCCCATGCGCCCGTAACCCACCTGGACCTCATCGGCGATGCACACCCCGCCCCGGGCCCGGACCCGTTCGTAGACGGCCTGCAGATAGCCCGGCGGCAGGGAGATGCCCCCCGCGTTGCCATACACCGGTTCGCAGATGAAGCCAGCCAACTGGCGATCCTGCTGCTCCAGCTTGTGCAACTGCTGGTCGACGCTGCGCAGGTACTGCGGTGTGCTGTCCGCGCCGCGGAACTCGCCACGATAGGTATTGGGCGCCGTCACCGGGTGCACCCAGTCCGGGCGACTGGTGAGGGCCTGGGGGTTGTCGGCGATGGAAGTGGACACCGCATCGGCCGCCACTGACCAGCCGTGATAGGCCTCCAGCACGCTGAGCATGTCGCGCCCGCCGCTGTAGGCCCAGGCCAGGCGGATCGCCAGGTCATTGGCCTCGGTGCCGCTGTTGACCAGGAACACCCGGTCCATGGAGTCCGGCGCCAGGGCCAGCAGGCGCTCGGAGAATTCGGCGATCGCCGCATAGTGAAAACGCGAGTTGGTATTGAGCAGCGACCATTGACGCGCCGCCACGGCCGCCATGCATGGGTGGCCATGGCCGAGCACCGCGACGTTGTTGAGCATGTCCAGGTAGGAACGCCCCTGCATGTCGATCAGGTGATTGCGCCAGCCGCGTTCGATCCGCGGCGGGTCGACGTAGTAGTGCTTCTGCGAGCGCGCAAAGCTGGCATCGCGACGCTCCAGCAGGGTCTGTGGATCCAGCTCCGGTTCGGCATCGCAGGCCAGCCCCAGCAGCGCCGCCGGCGAGGGGCACAGGGCTTGCCAGGCCGGGGCCCGGGACGGGCTGCAAAACAGTGGCGGGTCCAGTTCGGCCCCCCGGCACAGCTGGACCCTGAGCCGGCCATCGGCCGCCACTGCGCCCAGCACCTGGCCCTTGACCAGGGCCGCGCCCGGGTGCAGGGAGGGCTCGACACCCCACAGATGCACGCTCAAGGTCGGACCATCGAGACGCAACAGGCCCTGCTCGCCACGGTGCAGGACCCCGGCGAACGGCGCTTCCACTGCGGTGCCCGCCGGTACTTGCAGTTGCACGTGCAGGGCGCAGGTGGAGGGCTCCTCGGCACTGTCGGGACGGGTTTGCGACAGGCGGTACTGGCCGTAACGGCTGGCGGCCAGGCCATGGGCGGCGCCGGCTTCGGCCAGCAGCCGATCATCGATCCCCGGTTGCTCCCAGTTGCCCGCTTCGAAGTGCGGACTGAGCACGCCCAGGTCGATCAGGGCAAACTCGCGGCCCACCAGGCTCGGCAACAGCGGGGCAAAACCCTCGCTACCGATCGCAGGCAGCGACTGGCCGACGGCGCTGAGGATGGCCGCTTCCATGAACTCGAAAGACACGGAACTGGCCACCCGGAAAATTTCCCACTCATGGGCCAGGTTCGCGCGGGAATAGTCGTTGCCCGGATCGATGCTGACCTGCTGCTCGCCACTGAGCACCAGCACGGCGGCACGCGCCACGATCAAAGGCCAGAGCGCCAGCAGCTCCGCCCGTTGCAAGGGATTGACCTGGTGATAGGCCTGGATCGCCGCAAGGATGCGCAGCGGATCGCCCTCGGCGTGATGCAGCAGTGCCGCGCAGGTCACCGACAGATCGGTGATGCGCCAGGTGCGGATCAGGTCGCCAAAATCGATCACCCCCTGCAACTGCCAGTGACGCAGGGCATCGCGCTGCCAGACCACGTTGTCATCGGTGATATCCATATGGATCGCCTGCACCGGCAACTGCGCCAGCAAAGGTTGCAGCCGTCGCTCGGCCCGCTGTGCGCTGTCGGCGATCAAGACCCGTTGCTGCGGGTCGCGGATCACCGGCAACAGATGCCCGATCAGCGCCTGGGCATGCCGCGCATCCCACTGCAGGGTGCGCTCCAGGCCCGGGTGCTGGAAGTCCGCCAGGGCCAGGTCCATCTGCCCGCAGAGCCGACCCAGGCCCGCCACCAGCTCCACGCTCAGGTGCGGCAGGTGGGTCAGGGAGCGCCCTTCTATATAGTCCAGCAGACGGACGTGCAGCGCTTGCCCGGCTATCTCCAGGGACAGCAGGTCCGCACCGTTCTTCGCCGGAATCACCCTCGGCACTCGCAGCTCGGGATGTTGCTGCAGATGCTTGAGAGCCGCGTGCTGCGCCTGCAACTCCAGGACCGAATAGTCGCCGCGACAGATCTTCAGGACAAAGCGCCCCTGGGGACAGTCGAGGCGATAGTTGAGGTCCTGCTGGCTGCCCAGGGACTGCAGGGTCCCCTGCAGGCCGTAATGGGTTTCCAGCAGGTCCAGCGCTTGCTGCGCGCTAACCTGGGGACTGGGCAGACTGGCACGGTGGATCAAGGTGGCGAGCAACATACAACGACCCCTGGAATTGTTATCGGCCGCTTATATCGCCATTGCGCAAGGCGTTGTGCAAGCCAAAAAACGGGGAAACAGACAGTAACCGTCCCTGCCCCGAACCTTCACTTCGCAAAGTTTCCGACCGCTTGCGGTGAAATCGGCTGATGGTGCCTATTGCACCTCAGACGCCATGTCGACAAGCTATGCTGCTTTTTTGCAGCAAATGACCGTTTTCAAGGACACAGGCCCTCCAACATGCGCATTCTCGTCACCGGCGGAGCCGGTTTTATCGGCTCGGCTTTGGTCCGCCATCTGATCCAGCACACGGAACACGAAGTGCTGAACCTGGACAAGCTGACCTACGCAGGCAACCTGGAGTCGCTGCAGAGCATCGCCAGTAACAGCCGCTATGAGTTCGTCAAGGCGGACATCGTCGACCAGGCCACCGTCAGCGCCGTGCTGGCACGTTTCCAGCCCCAGGCGATCATGCACCTGGCGGCGGAGTCCCATGTCGACCGCTCCATCGACGGGCCATCGGATTTCATCCAGACCAATATCGTCGGCACGTACAGCCTGCTGGAAGCGACCCGCGCCTACTGGCACGGCCTGCCCGAAGCGCAAAGGCAGGCCTTCCGCTTCCACCATATTTCCACCGACGAGGTCTACGGCGACCTGCATGGCGTCGATGACCTGTTCAGCGAAACCACGCCCTACGCCCCCAGCTCGCCCTACTCCGCCAGCAAGGCCGCGTCCGACCATCTGGTCCGCGCCTGGCAGCGCACCTACGGGCTACCGGTGCTGATCACCAACTGCTCCAACAACTACGGCCCGTTCCACTTCCCCGAGAAGCTGATCCCGCTGGTGATCCTCAACGCCCTGGCCGGCAAGCCCCTGCCGGTGTATGGCAACGGCCTGCAGGTTCGCGACTGGCTGTACGTCGAGGATCACGCCCGGGCCCTGTTCAAGGTGGTGACCGAGGGTGTGGTCGGCGAGACCTACAACATCGGCGGCCATAACGAGCAGAAGAATATCGACGTGGTGCGCGGCATCTGCAGCCTGCTGGAAGAGCTGGCCCCGCAAAAACCCCAGGGCGTCGCGCACTACGCCGACCTGATCACCTTCGTCCAGGATCGTCCTGGCCACGACCTGCGTTACGCCATTGATGCCGGCAAGATCGAGCGGGACCTGGGCTGGGTACCGGAAGAAACCTTCACCAGCGGCCTGCGCAAGACCGTGCAGTGGTACCTGGACAACCTCGAGTGGTGCCGCCGGGTACAGGACGGCAGCTACCAGGGCGAACGCCTGGGTTCCACCGACATCAAGGATCTGATTGCATGATCAAAGGCATTGTTCTGGCGGGCGGCTCCGGCACCCGTCTGCACCCCATCACCCTCGGCGTTTCCAAGCAGCTGCTGCCGATCTACGACAAGCCGATGATCTACTACCCGATCTCGGTGCTGATGCTGGCCGGCATCCGGGACATCCTGATCATCTCCACCCCCCAGGACCTGCCGCAGTATCGCAACCTGCTGGGCGATGGTAGCCAGTTCGGGGTGCGCTTCAGCTACGCCGAGCAGCCTTCGCCGGATGGCCTGGCCCAGGCGTTCCTGATCGGCGAGGCGTTCATCGGCAATGACCCGGTGTGCCTGATCCTCGGTGACAACATTTTCCACGGCCAATACTTCGGCGAACAACTGCGCGATGCCGCCAAGCGCAACTCCGGGGCCACGGTGTTCGGCTACTGGGTCAAGGACCCGGAGCGTTTCGGTGTCATCGATTTCGACAGCGAAGGCCGCGCCCTGTCCATCGAAGAAAAACCCAAGAAGCCAAAATCCAGCTACGCCGTCACCGGCCTGTATTTCTACGACAACGACGTGGTGCAGATCGCCAAAGAGGTCAAGCCTTCGCCCCGCGGCGAACTGGAGATCACCGACGTCAACAACGCCTACCTCAAGCGTGGCGACTTGCATGTGGAGCGCTTCGGTCGAGGCTTCGCCTGGCTCGATACCGGCACCCACGACAGCTTGCTGGAAGCCTCGCAGTACGTGCAGACCATCGAGCACCGCCAGGGCCTGAAAGTCGCCTGCCTGGAAGAAATCGCCTACGAGAACCACTGGATCAGCCGTGAGCACCTGCTGGAGCGCGCCGCCTATTTCGGCAAGACCGGCTATGGGCAGTACCTGTTCACTCTGGCAGGGGAGTCGCAATGAAGGTGATCCCCACCGACCTGCCCGGCGTGCTGATCATCGAGCCCAAGGTCTTTGGCGACGAGCGCGGTTTCTTCTACGAAAGTTTCAATGCCAAGGCCTTTGAAGAGGCTACCGGTTTGAAAAAGAGCTTCGTGCAGGACAATCACTCACGATCGGTCAAGAACGTCCTGCGCGGCTTGCACTACCAGCTCGAACACCCCCAGGGGAAACTCGTCCGGGTGATTGCTGGCGAGGTACTGGACGTCGCCGTCGATATCCGCCGCAGCTCCCCGAACTTTGGCCGCTGGGCAAGCGTGCGCCTGTCTGCGCAGAACAATCGTCAATTGTGGATTCCCGAAGGGTTCGCCCATGGTTTCGTGGTGCTCAGCGACTTCGCCGAGTTTCTCTACAAGACGACCGATTACTACACCCCCTCGGCTGAGCGTTGCATTCGCTGGGACGATCCGACTCTGGCGATCGATTGGCAACTGCAGGAACCACCGACCCTCTCAGCCAAGGACCAGAATGGCAAAAGTCTGAAGGAAGCCGACCTGTTCCCATGACCACCCCCTTGAAAATCCTCATCAGCGGCCGGCACGGCCAGGTCTCCCGGGAGCTGCAGCAGCGACTCGGCGACCTGGGCGAGCTGGTGGTACTGGGCCGCGAGCAGCTGGACCTGAGCCACCCGGAACAGATCCGCCAGCAAGTCCGAGCCGTGCGGCCGGACCTGATCATCAACGCGGCCGCCCACACCGCTGTCGATCAGGCCGAAAGCGAGCCGGAGCTGGCCTTTGCAATCAACGCCAGGGCCCCGGGGATCTTCGCCGAGGAGGCCAAGGCTCTGGGCGTGCCGCTGATCCACTACTCCACCGACTACGTGTTCGACGGGCGCAAGGACACGCCTTATGTGGAAGACGACGAGCCCAATCCACTGGGGGTCTACGGCCAGAGCAAACTGGCCGGCGAGCGGGCGATTCTTCAGGTTCAGGGGCAGCACCTGATCCTGCGCACCAGCTGGGTCTATGCCAGCCATGGCAAGAACTTCCTGCTGACCATGCAGCGCCTGTTGCAGGAGCGCCCCGAGCTGCGGGTGGTGGCCGACCAGATCGGCGCGCCGACCTGGGCCGGGAGCATCGCCAACAGCACTCGGGCCCTGATCGAACGCTGGCTGGCCGGCAGGCCGGGCGCCTGGGGCACCTACCATCTGACTGCCCAGGGCGAGACTTCCTGGTTCGGTTTCGCCCAGGCCATCGGCGAGCAATTGCTGGCCAACGGCAAGCCCTGCGCCGTGTTGCAAGCCATCCCCGCCAGCGCCTACCCGACGCCGGCCCCGCGGCCGTCGAACTCGCGCCTGGACTGCAGCCGCCTGGCGCGGGAATGGGGCGTGACCCAGCCTGACTGGCACAGCGCACTGCGCGAGTGTCTTGCCGAGCAGGGCTAGGCATAATGCGCCTGTATCCACAGGCGCCATTTCCATGACCGCACCCCTTCCCCGTCGTCCCCGCTGGCGCAGCCTGGCCTTGCTGGCCCTGTGCCTGGCGCCGTTGCTGTGGCCGCTGGAGCACTTGGCCGAACGCTACTACCGCAACGAGCTGACCAGTCAGAATCGCCAGACCCTCGATCTGTACGTGGCCAACCTGCTGGGCACCCTGCACCGCTACGAAGTGCTGCCGCAGATTCTCGGCGACCTGCCGGCCCTGCGTGCCGTGCTGGGCGCGCCCGACGACGGCGTGACCCAGGGCAACGCCAACCGCCTGCTGAAAAACATCAGCGCCCAGACCGGGGCCGAAGTCATGTACCTGATGGACGCCAGCGGCAAGACCCTGGCGGCCTCCAACTGGGACAAGCGCGACAGCTTCGTCGGCCGCAATTTCGCCTTCCGCCCGTACTTCAGCGAAGCCATGGCCGGTCGCCTCGGACGCTTCTTCGGCCTGGGCACCACCTCGGCCAAACGCGGCTACTTTTTCGCCGCCGCGGTACGCGATGGCGAGCGGATTCTCGGCGTGCTGGTGGTCAAGGTCGACCTGGACCACACCGAAAGCCTCTGGGGACGGACCCCGGAACAATTGCTGCTGACCGACCACAATGGCGTGGTGATCATCACTTCGCGCCCCGAATGGCGCTTTCGCGCGACCCGCCCTTTGAGCGACGAAGAACGCCAGGCGATCGTCGCCATCCAGCCCTACCCGACCCAGGATCCACGCCCGCTGAACCTCAATCCCGATGCCTGGCTGACCCAGACCCAGCCGATCGAGGAAACCCATTGGAGTGTCAGCATCCTCGCTCCGCGTACCCTGATCGATCGCCCGGTGCGCACCGTGGTGGCGGTCGGAGCTGCGGCGCTGCTGGCGCTGATGCTGCTGCTGGGGCTGATGATGCAGCGCCGCCGCCATTATCTGGAACGGATCGCCTTCGAAGCCAAGGCCCGGCGTGAACTGGAAATGCGCGTGGCCGAACGTACCAGCGACCTGGAAAGCCTCAACCGGCGCCTGAAACAGGAAGTGCTGGAGCGTGAAACCGCCCAGCAGGAACTGGTGCGCGCCCAGGACGATCTGGTCCAGGCCGGCAAGCTCTCGGCCCTGGGAACCATGTCGGCGAGCATCAGCCACGAACTCAACCAGCCCCTGGCGGCGATCCGCAGCTACGCGGAAAACGCCGAGGTGCTGCTGGACCATCAGCGCACCGACGATGCCCGGGGCAATCTCAAGCTGATCAGCGAACTGACCGGGCGCATGGCCTCGATCATCGCCCACCTGCGGGCCTTCGCCCGACGCGATCATCACGCCCCGGAGAGCGTGGCCCTGCAGCCGGCGCTGGATGACGCCCTGGCCCTGCTGGCCAAGCGTCGCCGGGCCATGGAAGTGGAACTGATCCGCGACCTGCCGGCCGCCACCCTGTGGGTCGAGGCCGGGGAAACCCGCTTGCGCCAGGTGCTGGGCAACCTGCTGGCCAACGCCCTGGACGCCCTGACCGAAAAAGGCCCGCCACGTAAACTCTGGCTGAGTGCCGAATCCACCGCCACGGGCGTCAACCTGTACATCCGCGACAACGGTCCCGGTTTCTGCATGGAAGCCCTGGGACGCGCCGGGGAGCCGTTCTACACCACCAAGACACGGACCCAGGGCCTGGGCCTGGGGCTGGCGATCTGCGACACCCTGATGCGCGCCTTCGGCGGCGAGCTGTCGTTCGCCAATCACCGCGAAGGCGGCGCCCTGATCACCCTGCGCCTGCGCGCCGGCGCCCCCGGAGTCAGCCTGCAGCCCTCCGAGGACCGCGGGGTATGACGCGCAGCGGCAATCACCTGGCAACCACGCCCGGCCCGGCGTTGCCGGCCACGACACGACCTGGAAAGTGAGCGATGACCCGTCCCGACAGCCTCGACCCTCAGTTGCAAGTGGTGTTGATCGACGACGATCCGCACCTGCGCCAGGCCCTGAGCCAGACCCTGGACCTGGCCGGGCTCAAGGTGCTGTCCCTGGCCGAGGCCCAGGGCCTGGCGCCGCGCCTGGAGCGGGACTGGCCGGGGGTGGTGGTCAGCGACATCCGCATGCCCGGCATGGATGGACTGGAACTGCTCAACCAGCTGCACGCCCAGGATCCGGAACTACCGGTGCTGCTGATCACCGGACACGGAGATGTGCCCCTGGCGGTGCAGGCAATGCGCGCCGGCGCCTATGACTTTCTGGAAAAGCCCTTCGCCAGCGACGCCCTGCTGGACAGCGTGCGCCGCGCCCTGGACTGGCGGCGATTGGTCCTGGACAACCGCAGCCTGCGCCTGGCCCTCAGCGATCGCCAGGAGCTCAGTGCGCGGCTGGTGGGCCAGTCGGCGCCGATGCTGCGCCTGCGCCAGCAGATCGGCGCCCTGGCGGCGACCCGCGCCGATGTGCTGATCCTCGGCGAAACCGGTGCCGGCAAGGAAGTGGTGGCCCGCGCCCTGCACGACCTTTCCGGGCGGCGCAACGGGCCGTTCGTGGCGATCAATGCCGGAGCCCTGGCCGAGTCGGTGGTGGAAAGCGAGCTGTTCGGCCATGAACCCGGGGCCTTTACCGGCGCGCAGAAGCGCCGCATCGGCAAGTTCGAATTCGCCAACGGCGGCACCCTGTTCCTTGATGAAATCGAAAGCATGAGCCTGGATGTCCAGGTCAAGCTGCTGCGCCTGCTCCAGGAGCGGGTGGTCGAGCGCCTGGGCGGCAACCAGCAGATTCCCCTGGATATCCGCATCATCGCCGCCACCAAGGAAGACCTGCGCCTGGCCGCGGACCAGGGACGCTTTCGCGCCGACCTCTACTACCGCCTGAACGTCGCCCCCTTGCGCATTCCGCCACTGCGCGAACGCGGCGAGGACGTACTGATGCTGTTCCAGCATTTTGCCGACGAGGCCAGTACCCGCCACGGCCTGCCGCTCCAGGAGCTGCAGCCCGGGCATCGTGCCCTGCTGTTGCGACACCCTTGGCCGGGCAACGTGCGCGAGCTGCAAAACGCCGCCGAGCGCTTTGCCCTGGGCCTGGAACTGGCCCTGGACAACAACGAACCGGAACATGGCGCCGTCGCCGCCCCGCCCCTGATCAGCGGCGGCTTGAGCGAGCAGGTGGAACACTTCGAAAAGAGCCTGATCGCCGCCGAAATGGCCCAGCCCCACAGCTCCCTGCGCAGCCTTGCCGAAGCCCTGGGCATTCCGCGCAAGACCCTGCACGACAAGCTGCGCAAACACGGCCTGAGCTTCGCCGACAGCGGTGCCAGCCAGCCCGGCGATGAGTCCGAATGAACCGTACCATCCACCCTTCCACCCTTGAGGCCCGTGCATGAACCGCGACAGTCGATACCTGGAATCCATCCTCCACCACGACATTCCCCTGACCCGGGACATGGGCCTGAAGGTACTCGACTGGCAGGCGCAACAACTGCGCCTGCAACTGCCGCTGGAGGCCAACGTCAACCACAAGAGCACCATGTTCGGTGGCAGCCTGTATTGCGGCGCGGTACTGGCCGGTTGGGGCTGGCTGCATTTGCGGCTCAAGGAAGAAGGGATTGAGGACGGGCATATCGTCATCCAGGAAGGCCAGATCAGCTACCCGCTGCCGGTCACCGGCGATGCCGTGGCCATCTGCCCGGCACCGGAAGACAAGGTCTGGAAGAAATTCCTTGCGACGTACCAGCGTTACGGCCGCGCCCGCCTGACCTTGCACACCCGAGTGGTCAACGCCGGCAGCGAAGAAGACGCCGTGCGCTTTGCCGGGCAGTACGTCCTGCACCGCTGACCCGTTTCGGAACCAGCTCAAATCTGTAGGAGCCGGCTTGCCAGCGAAGAGGCCGGAAATTCTTGCACAGGGCTCAAGGGCCCCTTCCCCGGCAAGCCGGCTCCTACACAAAAGGTGGCAGAGGCAAGTCGCCGTGGGGCGATCAGGCGCGGGCCAGCTCCAGCAGTTTGCCGCGCCACGCCGCCTTGGCCGGCAGCGCCAGGAAGAAGCTGTTGAGCAACGACTCCCGGGGGGGATAGCAGAACGGCGCACCGGCAAGATCCAGCACTTCGCCACCCGCCCCTTCGAGCACGCCCTGGGCCGCTGCGGTGTCCCATTGGGAAGTGGGCGCCAGGCGCGGATAACAGTCGGCCGCGCCTTCGGCCAGCAGGCAGAATTTCAGCGAACTGCCGATATTGGCCAATTGCAATTCACCCAGGGCCGCGCTCAAGCCACCCAGCAGACGCTCCTGCTCAGGACTCGAATGGCGCCGGCTGGCCACCACGGTAAAGGCCTCGCCAACACCTGGCTGCTCACGCACCCGGATCGCCTGCGGCACCTGCCCCCGATCCACGCGCCAGGCGCCAAGGCCTGCGCCACCCAGATAGCAACGGCCATTGGTGGGCATCGATACCACGCCAAACACCACCCGCCCCTGTTCGATCAGGGCGATGTTGACGGTGAACTCTTCACTGCCGGAGATGAACTCCTTGGTGCCGTCCAGCGGGTCCACCAGCCACCAGCGCTGCCAGCCGGCGCGGATGTCCTGGGGGATGTCGGCATCCTCCTCGGAGAGCACCGGGATGCTGGGGTCCAGGGCCCTGAGGCCAGCGACGATCAAGTGATGGGCCGCAAGGTCCGCGGCGGTCACCGGCGACTCGTCCGCCTTGTGATTGACCGCTACCTCGGCGCGCCAGAACGGCAGGATCGCCTCGCCAGCGCGCAAGGCCAGCTCGGCCACCGGCGCCAATAAAGGATGGGGAAAATTCATCGAAGTCATGCTCATGCTGGAAAGGCTCCGCGCTGGCTCAGCAGGTCGCGGGTCAGGTACAGCGCGGCCAGGGCCCGGCCTTCGCTGAACTGAGGATTTTGCGCCAGGCTGGCCAGCTCGCGCAGGTTGATCTTGTCGACCCGCATCGGCTCCGGCTCATCGCCCTCCAGGCGCTCTTCATACAAGTCGGTGGCCAATACCACCTGGATCTTCTGACTCATGTAGCCCGGGGACAACGACAGCTCGGTCAGATGCTCCAGTTGCCGCGCGCCAAACCCGGCTTCTTCCTTGAGTTCACGCTCGGCCGCTGCCAGCACATCTTCCCCCGGCTCGATCAGGCCCTTGGGCAGTGACAGCTCGTAGGCGTCGGTGCCGCCGCAATACTCCTCCACCAGCACCGCATGCTCGGCGTCGAGCATGGCCACGATCATCACCGCGCCATAACCCGCCCCCTTGCCCACCAGGCGCTCATAAGTGCGCTCCACGCCATTGGAAAACCGCAACTGCACCTCTTCGACACAGAACAGACGACTGGTGGCGACGATCTCGCGGGCGAGTACAGTGGGTTTCTGGCGCATAGCGGGCTCCTTGGCGATAGCGGGTTACTATACAGGCTGTTTTCTTACCGCTGGAGAAGTGTTCAATGGCCCTGCTGCCCTGGTGCGATATCGATACCGTCCTGCTGGACATGGACGGCACCCTGCTGGATCTGCACTACGACAACCACTTCTGGATGGAACACTTGCCCCAGCGTTACGCCGAGTTGCATGGGGTCAGCCGGGCCATGGCCGAGCTTGAGCTGCAACCGCTGTTCGAACGCAATGCCGGTCAGTTGCAGTGGTATTGCCTGGACTTCTGGAGCGCCGAACTGAAACTCCCGGTACGCGAGCTGAAGCTGGAAACGGCCCACCTGATTGCCCTGCGTCCGGATGCCGACACCTTTCTCGCCGCCATCAAGAACGCCGGCAAGCGGGTGATCCTGATCACCAACGCCCATCGTGACTCCCTGTCCCTGAAGCTGGAACGAATCGAGCTGGCGCCTTACTTCGAGCGCCTGATCAGCTCCCACGACTACGGGTTCCCCAAGGAAAATCCACAGTTCTGGGATGCGCTGCGGGCCGATATCCAGTTCGATCCGGCCCGCAGCCTGTTCATCGACGACACCTTGCCCATCCTGCGCAGTGCACGGGATTTCGGTGTGGCGCAGTTGCTGGCGGTCAGCCGGCCGGACAGTCGCAAAGGACCAAAGGACACCGCGGAGTTCGCGGCGCTGGAGGATTACCGGGCGTTGATCGAAGGGCTGTGAGGCCCTTCACGGGCAAGCCCGCTCCTGCGCCCGGCAACGGCTCGATGGGTTACTCGGGAATGCGCAGCACCTGGCCCGGATAGATCTTGTCCGGGTGGGACAGCAGCGGTTTGTTGGCCTCGAAAATCTTGTGGTACTGGTTGGCGTCGCCGTATTGCACCTTGGCAATGGCGCTCAGGGTATCGCCCTTCTTCACGGTGACGAACACGGCGGACACCAGCACCGGGCCGGTCACGCTGATCTGGTCCTCGACACTGCCGACTCCGGCGATGTTGCCCAGGGCCAGGAGGATTTTTTCCTTTTCTTCCTGGCTCGCCACTTCACCGCTGACGATCACCTTGTCGCCTTCCACCGTGGCATGGACATTGGGATTGCCCAGGCCGACCTTTTCAATGTGCTCCTTGAGTTGCTCGCTGGCATTGGTGTTACCCGGGGTCAACAGGTCGATCAGTTTCTCGCCCGCTTCCTTCACAAAGCTGAAAATGCTCATGTCGCACACTCCTTGGTTGATAGATCCAGACGCGAAAGACTAGACCAGCCCCGGACCATGAGGTTCCCGGACGACGAGTGACCCAGGCCCGCGCCTACAGGGTAGAATCCCGGCCTTTTGCCGCGCCGGAGCGACGATGGACCTCAAGCAGCTGAAATTCCTCATCGCCCTCGACGAAACCCGCCACTTCGGCCAGGCCGCCGCGCGCTGCCACATCACCCAGCCGACCCTGTCGATGCGCTTGCGCAGCCTGGAGGAAGAACTCGACCTGCCCCTGGTCAACCGTGGCCAGCGCTTCGAAGGCTTCACCGCCCCCGGCGAGCGGGTCCTGGCCTGGGCCCGCAGCGTGATGACCGCCTATGACGGCCTGCTGGCCGAAGCCGCAGCCTGCCGCGGCAATCTGGTGGGCACCCTGCGTCTGGGGGTGGTGCCGCTGTCGAGCTTCGATCCGCTGCCGCTGCTGCAGCACCTGCACGCCGAACACCCCAACCTGCGCTTTGAACTCTCGTCCCTGAGCTCGGAGCAGATCCTCGAACAGTTGGCGAGCAATCGCCTGGACCTCGGCGTGTCCTACCTGGAGCGCCTGGACAGCGAGCTCTTCGACTCCCTGCCCCTGGAACCCACCCACATGGGCCTGCTCTATGACCAGCGGCATTTCAGCTTCGGCGAACACCCCCTGAGCTGGGAGTCGCTGATCGAACTGCCCCTGGGCCTGCTCACCAGCGGCATGCACTTTCGCCAGTCCATCGACCATCACTTCCACATTCGCGGCCTGCAGCCACAGCCACTGCTGCAGACCGACGCGGTCCATCAGCTGCTGCGCCTGGTCCACGGCGGCCTGTGTTGCGCGGTGATGCCCCTGGACAGCGGTCTGGAGATCCTCACCGAGCACCTGCGGCTGCAGCCGATCGCCGACGCCCAGACCCTGGCCCGCCTGGGCCTGATCATGCGCCGCAGCGCGCCACGCTCGGCCCTGGCACAAGCCTGCTTCGATCTCTACCGACAATCCTTCCCCGGCCCTTGATCGACGCCATCTATCAATAGATCAGTACTAGCAATTAGACGCGACACAATGCCGCGCTTAGGCTTGGGACCCGATGGCCGCCGGCCCCTCACCCATGCCAGCCCCGGCAACTCCCGCACCCGCGCTCGACGCCAGCCAGACCCACTGCATCCTTGAGCGCCCGTTAGCGGATGACACCAGCCAGGCCGCGCAATGGCCGCGTCATCACTGCCTCAACCCTGCCCACCTGCCGCAGAACCGTGCGCCGCGGGTCCACAGCCCCGCGTTGGAGAATCCCCAGTGAGTACACACCACCAAGCCGATCAGCCCCCCGTAGCCCGCTACAAGCCCTACAAGGGCCCGGCCGGTGGCTGGGGCGCCCTGATCAGCGTGGCCCAGGCCTGGCTGACCAGCGACAACGCCCTGAAGAACATCCGCATGATGCTCAAGACCAACCAGAACGGCGGCTTCGACTGCCCGGGCTGCGCCTGGGGCGACTCGCCGGAAAGCGGCATGGTCAAGTTCTGCGAGAACGGCGCCAAGGCGGTGAACTGGGAAGCCACCAAGCGCCGGGTGGACGCGGCCTTCTTCGCCAAGCACAGCGTCACCTCCCTGCTGGAACAAAGCGACTACTGGCTGGAGTACCAGGGCCGGCTGACCGAGCCGATGCGCTACGACGCCGACACCGACCGCTACCGGCCCATCAGCTGGGAAAACGCCTTCAACCTGATCGCCCAGCACCTGCACAACCTGCCCAGCCCGAATATGGCCGAGTTCTATACCTCGGGCCGGGCCAGCAACGAAGCGGCGTACCTGTATCAGTTGTTCGTCCGCGCCTACGGCACCAACAACTTCCCCGACTGCTCGAACATGTGCCACGAAGCCAGCGGCGTGGCCCTGGCGCAAAGCGTCGGAGTCGGCAAGGGCACCGTGACCTTCGACGACTTCGAACACGCGGATGCGATCTTCGTCTGGGGCCAGAACCCCGGCACCAACCACCCGCGGATGCTCGAACCGCTGCGTGAAGCGGTGAAGCGCGGCGCCCAGGTGGTCTGCATCAACCCGTTGAAGGAGCGCGGCCTGGAACGTTTCCAGCACCCGCAGAACCCGCTCGAAATGCTCACCAACGGCAACCGCCCGACCAACACCGCCTACTTCCGCCCGGCCCTGGGCGGCGACATGGCGCTGCTGCGGGGCATGGCCAAGTTCCTCCTGCAGTGGGAACGCGATGCGCAGAAAGCCGGCGCAGAATCGGTGTTCGACCACGACTTCCTCAACGCCCACACCGCCCATGTGCTGGATTACCTGGGCACCCTCGACGACACCCCGTGGGAGCAGATTGTCGAGCAGTCCGGCCTGACCCTGGTGGAGATCGAGCAGGCGGCGCGCATGTACGCCAAGGGCAAGAACGTGATCATGTGCTGGGCCATGGGCATCACCCAGCACCGCCACTCGGTGCCGACCATCCAGGAAATCGCCAACCTGATGCTGCTGCGCGGCAACATCGGCAAGCCCGGTGCCGGCCTGTGCCCGGTGCGTGGCCACAGCAACGTGCAGGGCGACCGCACCATGGGCATCAACGAACGCCCGCCAGTGGCCTTCCTTGACGCCCTGGAGCGGCGCTTCCAGTTCAAGGTGCCGCGCGACAACGGCCACAACGTGGTCGAGGCGATCCACGCCATGCTCGAAGGCCGCTCCAGGGTGTTCATCGGCCTGGGCGGCAACTTCGCCCAAGCCACTCCGGACAGCCCGCGAACCTTCCAGGCCCTGAGCAACTGCGACCTCACCGTGCAGATCAGCACCAAGCTCAACCGCAGCCACCTGGCCCACGGCAAGGACGCGCTGATCCTGCCGTGCCTGGGCCGCACCGACATTGACCAGCAGGCCGCCGGCCCGCAAGCGGTGACCGTGGAAGACTCCTTCAGCATGGTTCACGCCTCCAATGGCCAGTTGCAGCCACTGTCATCGCAGATGCGCTCCGAGCCGTGGATCGTGGCCGGTATCGCTGCCGCGACCCTGGGCAGCCAGCCGGTGGACTGGAACTGGCTGGCGGCGGATTACGGGCGCATCCGCGACCTGATCGCCGACACCATTCCCGGCTTCAAGGACTTCAATGAACGGCTCAAGCACCCGGGTGGCTTCTACCTGGGCAACAGCGCCGGTTCGCGCCAGTGGAACACCCCTTCGGGTCGGGCCAACTTCCGCGCCAACCTGCTGCCCAAGGACCTGATCCACGAACGCACCCGGGCCACCGGTCAACTGCCGGACCTGATCCTGCAATCGATGCGCTCCCACGACCAGTACAACACCACCATCTACGGCCTCGATGACCGCTACCGCGGGGTCAAGGGCCAGCGCGACGTGCTGTTCGCCAACGAAGCGGACATCATCCGCCTGGGCTTCAAGCCGGGGCAGAAAGCCGACATCGTTTCCCTGTGGGATGACGGCCGCGAGCGTCGGGTCAAGGGCTTCACCCTGCTGGCCTTCGACATTCCAGCCGGCCAGGCCGCAGCCTACTACCCGGAAGTGAACCCACTGGTGCCCCTGGAAAGCACCGGCGACGGCAGCCATACACCGACCTCGAAGTTCATCGCCATCCGCCTGGAGGCGGCCAGCGACAATGGTCTGATCATGGCTCGCTCGGCCTGATTCCTGTCTTGAGGGCCTCTTCGCTGGCAAGCCAGCTCCTACGGTTAGCGCGTGAATCGTAGGAGCCGGCTTGCCGGCGACAGCCCCTCCCGAGCCTGAATCGCAGGCACAAAAAAGGCCGCTTTGCTAACAAAGCGGCCATTGCGAAGTAGTTAAAGACCTGCGAAATTCACTTAAGTTCCGTAATAAAAACAGTAAGTTACGAGATTGTGTACAACTCGTGCTATTCGTCGGATTTCGTTTGTAAGCATCGCGGTACAGCCTCAGGATCGCGCCGTCATCCCTTTGAGGCTCCTGTATGAAGTTCTCCTCGATTCTCTTGTTGTCCCTTGGCCTGGTCAGCGGCGTCGCCTCTGCCGGTGGCACCGTTGAAGCCGGTGTGGGCGGCGCATTGGGCGGGGTTCTAGGCTCGGTGGTCGGTCAGCAGATCGGCGGCAACACCGGTTCGGCCATTGGTGCGGCCCTGGGCGGCGCCGGCGGCAGCGCAGTGGGTGCGGACAAACGCAGCCGTGGCCAGGCGGCCATTGGCGGCGCCCTGGGCGCAGCCGGCGGCAACGTGGTGGGCCGCAGCATGGGCGGCAATTCCGGCAGCCTGATCGGTGCCGCGGCAGGCGGTGGCGCCGGCGGTGCACTGGGCAACTACATGGGCAACGAAAGCGCCCGGGAAGATCGCGACTACCGTGGCCGCGACGACCGCCGCTACTACCGCGACGGCCACCGTGGCCGTGGCCACGCCTACGGGCATCGCAAACACCATCACTATCGCGACTGACCCAGCGCCCTGTAGCCGCTGCCGCAGGCGGCGCACGAGGCCGCAGGCGGCGCCAAGCCAGGCGCCGCGGTGGGTCAGTTGCCCCGTGGATTGAGGTTTGGCGTCTCCTGCGGAGCCGATCGCAGCCTTCGGCAGCGGCTACAAATGCCAGTGCCGGGGTTGAGATCGAGTATCGAAGTTCACGCCAGCAGCAGACGCTCCAGAGCCGCTCGCAATGCGGGCGGAATCGGCACCGGCTGGTTTGACTCCCGATCCACGAACACATGGACGAAACGCCCCGCCGCACAGGCATCCGCCTCTCCCGCCTTGAACACCGCCAGTTCGTACTGCACCGAACTGTTGCCCAGTTTACCGACCCGCAGGCCGATCTCGATTCGCTCGGGGAAAGCGACGGACGCAAAGTAGTCGCAGGCCGAGCTGACCACGAATCCCACCACCTCGCCCCCATGAATATCCAGGCCGCCCTGTTCGATCAGGTAGGTATTCACCGCCGTGTCGAAGAAGCTGTAGTAGGTGACGTTGTTCACATGGCCGTAGACGTCGTTGTCGTGCCAGCGGGTGATGATCGGCTGGAAATGGCGATAGTCGCCGCGTTGCGGCATAGGCTCGGACATCGGGGCTCTCTCCCTTGGATTGCAGACCGGACGATCGGCTGATCGCCGGGCATTTCACCGCAGACGGCCAAGCCTGGGCAAACCCTTTTGCAGCGATCGCCCCGGGGGCCAGTCACGCCGCCAGATGAGCCTCGCACCACTCACGCACCGCGGCGTAAGGGTAATCCTCCAATGCCGCGAAACCGGGAATGCTGCGGGCCTTGAGCTTGGTGAACAGCGGCACGCTGATGCCGCAGAGAAAGCGCGTCAGCCGCTCGGCTCCGGGTACATCGCCGGTGTGCTGCCGATGCCTGTGGATAAAATCGCCGCACAGCCCGTCGAAGTTTTTATCCACAAGCGCCGGCAGTGCGGGTGGCTCCGGCAGTCGCGCCACCTGGCCGTGACAGACCGAACAATGCCCACAACGCTGGGGCGCCTGATCGTCACCAAAATACTGCGCCAGGCGGTGCCCCAGGCACTGCTCGGTGGCGAACAGGTCGAGCATGGCGTGAATCCGCGCAATCTCGCCGCCCTCATGCCGGGTGAAATAAGCGTGCAAGTCCGTGCTCAAGGCCCCGGCGTCGAAGTCGGTTTGCAGCAGGCTGTAGACCTCGGTCATCTGCTTGCTTTCCAGCGCCACCCAACCCTTCTCCTGGAAATAATCCAGGGCCTTGACCACCCGGGTGCGCGGTGCCTGGTACTGCTCGTAGAGCGCGTCGAAATTCACCGTGGCCCAAGTCCGGGCCCGGCTCGAGGTGTTGATGATGGCTTCGACAAAGTCCCGGCGCTCGCCTTCGAAACGCGCCAGCAGGGCCTGGGGCTCCTCAAGAAGCTTGAAACGGTATTCGGCGAAATAGGCGTAGCGCGGAGCGATCAGGCCGCGCAGTTCCAGTTGCACCAGCAGGGTCTTGAGCGGCAACTGGCGAATGTTGCTCTGATCCGCCAGGGGCCCGAGCAGGAACTCCCACTGACCTTCCGGCGCCGACGCCTGCAACTCATCCAGCACGCAGCGGATGCCGCTCAGTTCCGGGGTATCGCCGTAGACGAAATTCTCCAGCACGTTGAGGCTGTCGCGGTTGGCCAGCACCAGGCAGTCCGAAGGCTGGCCGTCGCGCCCGGCGCGGCCGATTTCCTGGCTGTAGTTTTCGATGGACTTGGGCAGGTCGAAGTGCACCACGTTACGGATGTCGCTCTTGTCGATGCCCATGCCGAAGGCGATGGTGGCAACGATGCAGTGGCTGCGCCCTTCCATGAACCGCCGCTGGATCGACTCGCGCTGCTCGTGGGGCAGACCGGCGTGGTAGGCCTCGGCGGCGATGCCCTGGCGGCTCAAGTGCTCGGCGATCTGCTCGGCGGTCTTTTGCAGGGTCACGTAGACAATGCTGGGCTGCCCGGCCCGCTCGCCCATCCACTGCACCAGGCGCCGGCGCTTGTCCGCACCGCGCACCGGCTCCACCAGCAGGTTGAGATTGGGCCGGTAGAAGCCGGTGGTCACCACGTCAGCGGCATCAATGGCGAACTTGGCCTGCATGTCGGCGATCACCTTGGGCGTCGCGGTGGCCGTGAGCAACAGGGCCTGGGGAATCCTGAACTGGCGCTGGTAGTCCGGCAGCTTCAGGTAGTCGGGACGGAAGTTGTGGCCCCACTCGGAGATGCAGTGAGCCTCATCCACCACCAGCAGGGAGATGGGCACCTGCTGCAGAAAGTTGCGGAAGCGCTCGTTCTTCAGGCGCTCCACCGAGATCATCAGGATCTTCAGCTCACCGGAGCGGGCCCGGGCCATGACGTCATTGGCCTCATCGCGGCCCTGGGCCGAGTCGATGCTGGCGGCGGCAATGCCGTGACGCTGGAGAAAGGCCAACTGGTCCTGCATCAGCGCCAGCAGCGGCGAGACCACCAGGGTCAGGTGCGGCAGCAGCAGGGCCGGCAATTGGTAGCACAGGGACTTGCCGGAGCCGGTGGGGAAGATCGCCGCCGCCGAGCGTCCGGCCAGTACCGCGCTGACCGCGGCCTCCTGGCCCGGACGAAACTGTGGATAACCGAAGACCTGTTCGAGGGTGCTGTGCATAAGGGTCACTCCTTTGACCGCTGACCTGTGTTGAAGACTAGCGGCACAGGTCGGCGGGTCGAGAAAAGGTCGCGCAAAAACGGATACCGGATGCTACCGGGCGATAGCGCTTTGCCTCACAGCCCCGCCCCTGGGCGCCGGCTGGCCGGCGCCCAGGGGCGAAGCAAGTGGCCAACCCTAACGCAGGTTCCGACAGTCCAGCCATTGCACGCCATTGTGCCGATTGGCCTCAAGCAGTGCCGGCACCGCCCGGGCGGCCTTGGCGTGGGTGTCATGAAACAGAATGATGCCGCGGCGCCAGAGCAGCATCAGGGTCTGCACCCGTTGGGCGGCGGCCGTGGCACTGACCTTCTTGCTCCAGTCCTGGGAGTCGATGTTCCACAGCATCAGCTGCAGCCCCTGAGCCTTGAAGAACCCGGCACTGTCGCTGCGACGCTGGCCGTAGGGCGGGCGAAACAAGGGCAGGTACTGGTCCGCCAGAGTGCGATTGGCCAGGTTGGCGCTGTGGATCACCGAGTTCTGCCACTCGCGCCATGAGGCGTGGGATTTGTGCTCCCAGCCATGTATGCCCACGCACTGGCCGTCATACAGCTCGCGCATCTGCAAGGCCGAGGACTGGCTCAGGCGTGCCTGGAACGAGTCCCCCAACACAAAGAACAGGCTGTGCAGATCCTGGGCACGCAACACATCGATCAACGGGTCGGTACGTCCATCGCGCGCAGTCGGGCCGTCATCGAACGTCAGCAGGAACTGCCGGTCCGCCAGCTCGTCCCCCAGTTGCTCCGCCGGATCCATCCGCCGGATTTCGCTGCTGACGGTGGGAAACAGTGCCGCCAGACGCAACTGCTCGTTCAGGTACTGCTGGTGAAACACTGCGCTGGCCTCGGCCCAGTGCTCATAGCTGGCCTTGCTGCCAGCGGTGAGGCTGGCCACCAACTGCCGCAGCTCCCCCAGGTTGCGCACCGGCAGGCAGAACGGCATGCCCTCGCAGTCCTGGCTGGCCAGGCGATAGTTGTTCAGCAACAGTTCCCAGAAGCGCTGGCGCACCTGATTCACCGACTTCAGGTCCAGTTGCCTGACGCCCAGGCGCTGCTTCAAGGCCGGCTCGTCCAAGGCTTCACTGTCCAGCAACGCCTTGCCGAACATCAGGATCTCGCCCCGTGAAGCGCTGTCAAAATCCTCTGGCCGGGTCAGGGAATTGGGCCAGCCACTGCGGTCGATGGTGGCGAACATCTGCGGCCCGGCCGCCTGTGCCACACCGCCGGACAGGCACAGCGCCAGCAACCAGGGGAAAACACGAAATCGCATATCAACCTCCATAAATGCACAACGCGCCACTGCCGGCGCGTTGTGGAGATAACTTCTGCCTGTGTGATCAGCGGTTTTGCAGCCGCTCTATGGCCTTGTCGTACACCGGGTTGGCCTTCTGCTCCCGGGCCTTTTGGTAGTGCTCAAGCGCCGTGGCCAACTGCCCGGCGTCCTCGTAGATGCGCGCCATGTCGTAGTAGGCACTGGCGCGAATGGTCGACGCGGCCAGACCACTGGCCAGGGCGATGGCCTTGCGGTCCGCGGCAATGGCCTCGTCGGGGCGGCTGTTCTTGCGATTGGCCAGGGCCAAGTTGCTGTAGGCCTGGGCAAAGCCCGGGTCGAGCTCGATGGCTTCGCTGTAGAAGATCCGCGCCCCGCCGAAATCGCCCTTGCGGTAGGACTCCTCGCCTTTGAGGTTGAGGCTCTTGGCATCCACCGGCCCGAAGTCCGCACCCACCACTTCATCGATGGACTTGGCATTTTCCAGCAGCGGGTCGAGCGCGCTCATGACCGATTCCGGCTCCTCGCTGCCTAGCAGCAGCCGATCGATATCCTGCAGGCGGCCATCGGCGGTCAGGCGAAACACCACCCACAGATTGCCCTTGCGGTTCTGCGGCACGCGGTAGCTGCGGATCAGCGCAGCGCCTTTATAGACAAAGACCCGCGCCTGACTGCGGCCCAGGCGCAACGCTTCGTAGGTGGTGCTGTTGGTGAAGTCGTGCACGGCAAAAACGTAGGCGTCGCCCGGCACACGCTGGTCGATGGTGATGGTCTCCGGCCGGCTGCTGTCGCTGCTGTCCGATTCCAGACGAGCTCCGGGTCCCTTGCCGGTGGCGAAGTACAACAGTTTGTGGGGATAACTCAGGTGGGCATCGAGGTCCTCCCCCGGCGCGCTCCAGCTCAGCACTATCCGCAGGCTTTCCGGGTTGTCCAGCACCGGGCTCAGGGCGTAGTTGAGCCCCTGGCAAGGACACTTGACCCGCAGGTCGGCGTAACCGGCCTTACGGATCAGCAGCTCACTGGCCGGCGAATCGGCCACCTGGGCCGCCAGGGTGACCCGGCCCTGGGCATCGGTGCTACCTGCTACCTGAGTCGCGCCCTGTTGCAGCTGCACCTGGACATCGGCCAGTGGCGCGCCCTTGGCCACCGCGTCCAGCACTTGAATCGACAGGGCCTGAGCCTGTACCGAACCCGCCAGCATCCCTAGCCACAACAGCGCCGCGAGGCGAAAAAAAGCCATAACAAAATCCCTGTAGATAAGGATGACCGGGCCTCTATCCCGGCCCACCAGCCAGCGGCGAACCATACACAGTTTTGCCCGGCAATGCTCGGTTCCACCCGGGAAATCGCGGGTAAAAAGGCCCGCACGTCGTCTCGGGGCGAGCGGCTTGCGCAGCCGCCCGCCGACTTGCGACGCTGCCGGAGAATCGCCGTACACTGCCCCTTCTCAAACACCGCAAGTGAACCCGATCATGCAACTGGCCCCCGGCTTTCCCGACGACCTCGCCATGCGCCAACTGCTGCAGCTGCTGCATGAGGAAATCGGCCTGCCCGAGCGCAAGACCCTGCGCCTGAGCACCGCCATCAACCTCGATCTGGGCTGCGACGGCGCCGACGCCCGGCATTTGCTGCTGGCCCTGGAAGAGCAGTTCGGCATCGATTTTGTCGACTTCGACAGCTACCGCTACTTCCAGCCCGAAGGCTTCGACCCGTTCCAGAAACGCCGGGCCAAGGGCCGGGGCGACAAGGTGCCGCTGACCATCGGCATGCTGTACCAGGCGATCAGGCAACAACGCTGGGACACCCAGGTGCTGGAAGCGCTCTAACTGCGCAACCATGGATTCATGCTCGAACCCGGACGCGGCTGGCACCTGTCACCGGCCTACGACATGAACCCCTGTGCCCACGCCAGCGGGCTGAAACTCAACATCAGCGAAGCCGACAATGCGCTGGACCTTGAACTGGCACGGGAAGTAGCGGCATATTTCCGCCTCGGTCGTGCAGAGGCAGAAGGCATCATCGAACACTGCCAGAGCGTGGTTCGCCAATGGCCCACCCTGGCCCAGGCCCTGGGGCTGTCCCGGCGTGAACAAGAACGCATGGCGCCGGCGTTTCGACTCGCACAGCAGTAAACAGCGCGGCCGTTGGACTCCTCCAACCCGTCAATCGACAAGGACAGTCAGTGGACGTATTGATGGGCTTGCTCGCCGCCCTGCTCTGGGGCGGCACCGATTTTCTCGTGGGGCTCAACGTCCGCGCCGTGGGCGTGAAACGGGCAGTGTTCTTCAGCCAGAGCCTGGGTTTCACCCTGATGAGCCTGCTGCTGGTGATCTTTCCCGCCATCCTCTACAAGGCCATGGCCGCGCCCGCGCAAGTCTGGCTGATGGGCGTGCTCGCCGCAGCCTTTACCGTCTCCGGCGCCCTGGCCCTGGGCAAGGCCTTCGCCCTGGGCAAGGCCTCCATCGTCGCCCCATTGGTGACCTCCTACGGCGTGGTCACCACCCTGCTGTCCTGGGCCAGCGGCGAACAGATCAGCCTGCTGCAACTGCTGTGCATCCTCGTGTGCGTGATCGGCGTCATCCTCTCCAGCCTGCACTCGGACAGTAAACTGCCCCACAGCACCGCCGCCGGCCGCTCGATCTTCTTCGCCCTGCTCTCGGCCATTCTGTATGGCACCAGCTTCTGGCTGCAGGGCCGCTACACCCTGCCGCAACTGGGGCCGATCAGCATGCTCTGGCTGGGTTACGCGGTGGGCAGCGGCGTGATGCTGCTGATGGTGCTCAAAGTCGTGGACGGGCTGAAGATCCCGCCGCTGAAAAACTGCGGCCTGCTGGCCTCCACCAGCTTGATGAACCTGGGCGCGTTCTTCGCCTTTTCCTGGGGCGCCATGAGCGGCTCGGTGTCGGTGGTGACGGTGATCAGTACGCTGTCCGGCGGCATTGCTGCGGTGCTGGGCTATGTGTTCTTCAAGGAGCGGCTGACGGCGGTACAGGTGACGGGAGTGGTGCTGGTGTTGTTGGGGGCGTTGGTGTTGCACTTGAAGACGTGAAGCGAACGGCTATTCGCACCCCATAAAAGACACGCCCTACAGAAAGCATCGAATTCGGCTGATGGAGAGCACTGAGCGATCGAACCTATAGTTCGGACATCGCTGAAAGATACAGCGAGCGGGTTTGGTCACCCGAGAACAGCAAAACGCACCACACCTCGCGGGTGCATCTGTTTACGACCTGAAGTGACCCATCCCATGAACGCAATGAACCTTGATCGAACCCGCTATCAACCGCTCAAGAGCAACTTCACCGACACTCCGGCCCTGGTAATCGATACCCAGGCCGATGCCCTGGACCTGTATAGCTGCGCAAGACAACGCCTACGGGCGGCCTCCGACTTACTGGAAACCCTCACCTGCCTGAGCTTTGATCAGGCGGACAGCAAAGACACCACCCACGTCGTCAACGCGCTTTATCTATTGGTGCAGGACGGCTGTGATCTGCTGGAGCACGCCCACCTGCGCATGCCCTGAGCCACTCCGATCTCAAATAGCAGGTACAAAAAAGCCGCCCCGAAGGGCGGCTTTTTCATGGCAGGTCGAGGCTTACAGCTTCGGACCCGCAGCCTTGATCGCGTCGCTCACGTCGAACTTCTTGAAGTTCTCGATGAACAGGCCGGCCAGGGCCTTGGCGGCTTCGTCGTAGGCGGCTTTGTCAGCCCAGGTGTTGCGTGGGTTGAGCAGGCCGGTTTCGACGCCCGGTACGGCTTTTGGCACGTCCAGGTTGACGATGTCCAGGTGCTCGGTCTCGGCACCGATCAGCGCGCCGCTCTGGATCGCTGCAATCACGCCACGGGTGGTGGGGATGTTGAAGCGTTTGCCCACGCCGTAGCCACCGCCGGTCCAGCCGGTGTTGACCAGGTAGACCTTGGAGCCGAAGCCGCGGATGCGCTTGATCAGCAGCTCGGCGTATTCGCCAGCCGGACGCGGGAAGAACGGGGCGCCGAAGCAGGTGGAGAAGGTCGACTTGATGCCCGAGCCCGAACCCATTTCAGTCGAGCCCACCAGCGCGGTGTAGCCGGACAGGAAGTGGTAGGCGGCTTGTTCTTCGCTGAGGATCGACACCGGTGGCAGTACGCCGGTCAGGTCGCAAGTCAGGAAGATCACCGCGTTAGGCTCGCCACCGAGGTTCTTCGGTGCGCGTTTTTCGATCAGCTCGCGCGGGTAGGCGGCGCGGCTGTTCTGGGTCAGGCTGTCGTCGGCGTAGTCGGCTTTCTTGGTGACCGGGTCGATCACCACGTTTTCCAGTACGGCGCCGTGCTGGATGGCTTTCCAGATCACCGGCTCGTTCTTTTCCGACAGGTCGATGCACTTGGCATAGCAACCGCCTTCGATGTTGAACACCACGCCCACGCCCCAGCCGTGTTCGTCGTCACCGATCAGGTAACGGCTTTCGTCGGCCGACAGGGTGGTCTTGCCGGTGCCCGACAGACCGAAGAACAGGGTCACGTCGCCGTCTTCGCCCATGTTGGCGGCGCAGTGCATTGGCAGCACGTCGGCAGCTGGCAGCAGGAAGTTCTGCACGGAGAACAGGGCTTTCTTCATCTCACCGGCGTAGCGCATGCCGGCGATCAGCACTTTCTTGGCCGCGAAGTTGAGGATCACGGTGCCGTCGGAGTTGGTGCCGTCGCGCTCAGGCTCGCAAACGAAGTTTGGCGCGTTGAGGATCTGCCATTCGTCTTTGCCACCGGCGTTGTACTGCTCGGGGTTGATGAACAGGCAACGGCCGAACAGGTTGTGCCAGGCAGTCTCGGTGGTCATTTTCACTGGCAGGTAGTGCGCCGGATCGGAACCTACATGCACATGGGAAACAAAACGCTCGCGCTCGCCCAGGTAGGCTTCGACGCGGTCCCACAGGGCGTCGAACTTGGCCGCCGGGAACTTGCGGTTGATCGGGCCCCAGGCGATAGCGTCCTGGGTGGTGGGCTCTTCAACGATGAAACGGTCCACTGGCGAACGGCCGGTACGATGACCGGTGCGAACCACCAGAGCGCCGGTATCGGCCAGTTCGCCCTCACCGCGGTTCAGGGCTTCTTTGACCAGATCATCCACACTCAGATCGGTGTACACGGCGTTATTGGCTTGCGTCATGAGGTTCCCCGTCGGCCATTGGCCGAGTGCTCCAAACGTTTTGTAGTAGAAACTCGCGCACTACTACCGCGAAAAAAGTGCGCCGGATTATGCCAGAAAAGCCCAAAAATAGTAGGGTCCTCCCGTCAGTACGGCGTAATTCCGGCGTTTGCCAGGTGATTTACCTGCGCTGAACCGTTTTAGTGACGAGTATCTGACGGCGTGTCGACGCCCGCACCGGCAAACAATTGCGTGATATCGGCGGCATCGAACAGGTAGCGTTCGTTGCAGAACTGGCAATCGATCTCGATGCTGCCGCCGTGTTCCACCACCAGTTTCTGCGCATCTTCCAGCCCCAGGCTGACCAGCGCATTGCCCGAGCGCTCGCGGGAGCAGCTGCAGCGGAAGCGCAGCGGTTGCACGTCGAACAGGCGCACGGCCTCTTCGTGGTACAGGCGGTGAAGCACGGTTTCGTTGTCCAGGCTCAGCAGTTCATCGGCGGTCAGGGTGCTGGCCAGGGCGGTGAGGTGCTGCCAGTTGGCTTCGCGCTCTTCCGGATCGCGCAGGCGATCGGCAGGCAGTTGTTGCAGGAGCAGGCCGCGGGCATTGCGGCCGTCGGCGTAGAGCCAGAAACGGGTGCCGGTCTGCTGCGACATGACGAAGTAGTTGGTGAAGCATTCGGCCAGGGTGGCGCCGTCCAGGTCGACGATGCCCTGGTAACGCTGGCCCTGGGTCGGGTCCACGGTCAGGGCCAGGACGCCGTTGGGCATCATGTCGGCAAGGGTCGCGTCAGGGGCGATCTGCGACGCGTCGTAGCGGGCCAGGCCGCGGATCTCGCGGTTGCTGGAGCACTCGATCATCAGCAACGGCACCGGGCCTTCGGAGCGGGCCTGGAGAATCAGCAAGCCATCGAACTTCAAGGTGCCAACCAGCAACGACGCCGCCGCCATCAGCTCGCCGAGCAGCTGTGCCACCGGCTCGGGATAGGCGTGTTTGGCGAGGACTTCAGCGTAACTGCGCTCCAGCGCCACCAGCTCGCCGCGGGCGTCGCTCTCATCAAAGATGAAGCGTTGAGTGAAGTCGGTATCCGGCAAATCAGTCATAGGTCTGGGTATCTGAATGATGACAAAAAGGTTACAAGCACCGAAAATTGCGGTTTTGCACCATAAGGGTGCAGTTTTTGCGGTGATTGGAGATATTTTATGAACAATCCGGGTTTGTTCCAAGCAAGGTGGAACCTCGGCAAGCTGGTTCTGTGCAATTTACTCCCTTTGGCCCTGCTGGGATTCTGGTTGTGGCCAACCGGGCAGATGTACTGCCTGATGTTCGACGAGTGGCTGTTCCGTCACCTCAACACCCCCCTGGCAACCAACCCCACCTGGCTGCATATCTGGGCGGTGGCCAGCCTGCGCCCCTTCGATATCGTGGTGGGGCTGATCATGCTCGGCCTGCTGATTCGCGGTGATTGGGTGTTCAAGGCGGTGGACGTGCGCCGGGCGTTTTTCGGCTTCCTGTCGATCCTGATTCTTATGGTGGTGATTCGCGCGCTGTTTTCCAAGTTGGTGGCGCTGATGAATTGGCAACACAACAGCCCGTCCATGGTGCTCGAAGGCGCCGTGCACATGAGCGACTACTTCCCAGGCTGGGAGAAGACCTGGGAACTCAAGGACCGCTCCAGCCAGAGCTTCCCCGGCGACCACGCTTCGGTGCTGCTGATCTGGGGGCTGTTCATGGGGATCTTCAGCCGCAGCGTCGGCCAGTTCCTGATCGTCTGGTGCCTGACCCTGCTGTTCATGATGCCGCGCCTGGTGGCCGGCGCGCATTGGGGCCAGGACGACTACATCGGCGGCGTGCTGCTGGCGCTGCTGGCCCTGGGCTGGGGTTACTACACGCCGTATGCGGCGCGGATGTCGAACTTCCTGCTGCGCCTGACGCACCCGCTGTTCAAGCTGATGAGCCGGATGCCGCTGCTCTCGCGCATGAACGTGGTCCGCGCCAGCAGCCTGCTGCGCTGATCAGACCTTGTAGGAGCCGGCTTGCCGGCGAAGGCGTCCTCAAGGGCCCATTCGCCGGCAAGCCGGCTCCTACGCTTTCATTCGTGGCTGCTGCCGTGGAATTTGAATAGATCGCGGCGCTGTTTCTTGCTCGGTTTGCCATCGGTACTGACGCCCAGGGCGCCAGCCTTGCGCTGGGCCGCGGCGGTTTCGCGTTTGGCGATGCTGGCTTCGGTTTCCGTGTAGAGCGTCTGCGCTTCGGGCGCCCCCCGGCGAACGATGGAAAGGGCCTGGACCACCACGGTGCGCTCGTCGAAGCCGGCGCGAATCTGGTATTCATCACCTACCCGCGGCTCCTTGCCCGGTTTGCAGCGCTCGCCACGGTGATGCACTTTGCCGCTTTCGATGGCCGCCTTGGCCAGGGCGCGGGTCTTGTAGAAGCGCGCCGCCCACAGCCATTTATCCAGACGAACCTTGTCCTCTTCTTCCTGCTTGTGCGCCACTGGAATTCCTCTTGCTGAAAAATGTCGCAACGGTAGAGCCTGCAAACGGGCTCTCATATACCCTGCCGCTCACCTAAAATAACCCAGGTTGCGCCCTGATACGCGAGGAGTCACCGTGACTGATTTCCCCACATCCCTGACCTCGCCGGGCAACCGCTGCGAAGGCTGTCAGCAAAGCCAGCCGCTAGGCTTCGATTTTTCCTTCGCCTATCAGCCCATAGTCGATCTGCGCGACCGCTCGATCTTTGCTCATGAGGCCCTGGTGCGCGGGGTCAATGGCGAAGGCGCCCACACCGTGCTGGAGCAGATCGACGACAGCAACCGCTATCGCTTCGACCAACGCTGCCGGACCCTGGCCATCACCACGGCCGCACAGCTGGGGATGCAAAGCCACCTGTCGATCAACTTCATGCCCAACGCCGTGTACCGCCCGGAACTGTGCATCCGCAGCACCCTGGAAGCCGCCCGCGCCCAGCACTTTCCCCTGGACCGGCTGATTTTCGAAACCCTGGAAAGCCAGCACGTAGATAACAGTCGCCATTTGACCCATATTCTGCGTGAATACCGCGAATTCGGCTTCAAGACCGCCATCGATGACTTCGGCGCGGGATACTCGGGGCTGAACTTGCTGGCGAATTTCCAACCCGACCTGATCAAGCTCGACATGGCGCTGATTCGCGATGTCGACCAGGATCGCGTACGCCAGGCGATCGTCCGCGGGATTGTCACAATCTGTGCGGAGTTGGGGGTTACAGTCATTGCCGAAGGCATTGAAAGCGCTGGTGAACGAGACTTTCTGAGCGACTGTGGAATTTACCTGATGCAGGGTTACTGGTTCGCCAAACCTGCATTCAAAGCCCTGGCCGAGGTTCCGGCCGCGGCCTGGAAAAGCTAATTGCGGATTTCCCCTATTTGAAGACTTTTGACCATTTGACCGTTGTCGGTCTGCGCGAGTGGGTGGCGCTTCCTGATCTGGGAGTGGCCGGCCTGCGCGCCAAGATCGACACCGGAGCCAGTACCTCCAGCCTGCACGCCACCGAGATCGAGCCCTTCGAGCGCGACGGTGAACAGTGGGTGCGTTTCAATGCCCATCTGGGCAGCGTGGTGCAATTGCGTCACCGACGGTGCGAAGCGCCACTGGTGGCGATGAAGACCATCAAGAGTTCCAACGGCCAGGCTCAGGTGCGCTATGTGATCAGCACCACCCTGGCCCTGGGCGATCGCGTGTGGCGGGTGGAATTCACCCTCGCCTGCCGCAAGGCCATGCGCTATCGCCTGCTGCTGGGCTCCAAGGCCCTGATCGACGGCCAACTGGTGGTCAATCCGGGCCTCAAATACGTACAAGACAAACCGGTGTTCCCGGTATCCACTACCTCTGCCACAGGTGTTGCATGAAGATCGCTGTGCTGTCGCGTAACCCGCGTCTGTATTCCACTCGTCGCCTGGTCGAGGCCGGCACCGAGCGTGGCCATGAAATGGTAGTGGTCGATACCCTGCGCGCCTACATGAACATCGCCAGTCACAAACCGCAGATCCATTACCGCGGCAAGCCCCTGGAAGGCTTCGATGCGGTGATCCCGCGGATCGGTGCTTCGGTGACCTTCTATGGCTGCGCGGTGCTGCGCCAGTTCGAGATGATGGGTGTCTTCCCCCTCAACGAATCGGTGGCCATCGCCCGCTCCCGGGACAAGTTGCGTTCGCTGCAACTGCTGTCGCGGCGTGGCATCGGCCTGCCAGTGACCGGTTTTGCCCATTCGCCGGACGACATTCCCGACCTGATCGAAATGGTCAACGGCGCGCCCCTGGTGATCAAGGTGCTGGAAGGCACCCAGGGCATCGGCGTGGTGCTGTGTGAAACCGCCACCGCAGCGGAATCGGTGATCGAGGCCTTCATGGGCCTGAAGCAGAACATCATGGTTCAGGAATACATCAAGGAAGCTGGCGGCGCCGACATTCGCTGCTTCGTAGTGGGCGACAAGGTGATCGCGGCGATGAAGCGCCAGGCCAAGCCGGGTGAGTTCCGCTCCAACCTGCATCGCGGCGGTAGCGCCAGCCTGATCAAGATCACCCCGGAAGAACGCATGACCGCGCTACGGGCGGCCAAGGTCATGGGCCTGAGCGTGGCGGGGGTGGATATCCTGCGCTCCAATCACGGGCCGCTGGTGATGGAAGTCAATTCCTCGCCGGGCCTGGAAGGCATCGAGACCACCACCGGCAAGAACGTGGCAGGGATCATCATCGAACACATCGAGAAAAATGGCGGGCCGAACATGACCCGGACCAAGGGCAAGGGCTAAGGGGTACGCTCGATCGGCGGCCCCTGTAGCCACTGCCGCAGGCTGTGACCGGCTGTGCAGCAGTCGCGCTTGTGGGCCGCGCAAGGGCCTTCGGCCCTTATCGCAGCCTGCGGCAGCGGCTACAGGTGTTCAGTCTGCATCGCGTGGCAGCAACAAGCCCAACGGCAAGCGCACTCGCGCTTCGAGGCCGCCATCGGGACGGTTGCGCAGCTCAACGTTGCCGCCGTGCATGGCGGCAATCCGCTTGACGATGGCCAGGCCCAGGCCGGTGCCCTTGCCACCCCGGGCACGGTCGCCACGGGTGAAGGGGTTGAAGATCGCTTCCAGCTCCGAAGGGTCGATCCCTGCGCCACGGTCCATCACACTCAGCACCACATACGGTGCATTGATGTCACCGGACACATAGGCCGCCACCTCGACATCGGTTCCCGCGTGATTCAAGGCGTTGCCAATCAGGTTGTTGAGCAGGCGCTTCATCGATACCCGGCGCAGCGGGAACGGCTGGATCGGCTCCAGGCGCAGGTGCACCCGTTCCTGGTTCTGGTTGTAGGGCGCGGCCACTTCACGCACCAGATCGCTCAAGTCCACCTCTTCCACCGACTCGTCGCGGCCGTCGCGGATGAAGGCCAGGAACTGATCGAGAATGGCGTCCATGTCCTCGATGTCCCGCACCATGTCGTCGGTCAGGTCGGTGTGCGCCCCCATCAGCTCCAGCGACAGGCGCAAGCGGGTCAGCGGCGTGCGCAGGTCGTGGGACACACCCGCCAGCATCAGTTCCCGCTCACGCCCGGCCTGCTCCACATCCTCGGCCATCTGGTTGAAGGCGCGGTACACCTCGGTCATCTCGCTCGGCGTATCGCTGATCGGCAGGCGCACGCTGCGTCCCTGGCCCAGTTGCCGGGCGGCGTAGACGAGGCGCTTGAGCGGTTGGTTGAGCTGGCTGACGAAGATCCACGCCGAGGCGGTGGACAGCAGGCCGATGGCCAGGAACCAGCCCAGCACGCTCCAGATCTTCTGCCCCCGCAGCGGATGCGGATACAGCGGCACCTTGAGCCAGCCATCCCCCAGGCTCGGCGCCCGCACCCAGAGCGCCGGCGGCGCATGCATGCGCAGGCGCACTTCGGTGTCGGCGCCCAGCTCGGCCTGCATCTGTCGCTGGTAGATCTCGCTGTAGGGCCAGTGCTGCTCGCCGGCCGGCACGCCGCTGCCCACCACCTTGATCAGCCCGGCGGCCTCGGCGATCTGGTCGCGGTTGGACTCATCGGCGGCCCAGTAGGCGCGCAGGGTCAGGGCCACACCGTGGCTGTACTGCCGGTCCACCAGCACGTCCTCGTTCATCAACAGATAAACCAGGGTCAATGCCTTGGAAAACAGCACCACGATCAGCACCAGCCACAGGGTGCGGGAGAAGAAACTCTGGGGGAACCACAGCGGGGTTTTCATAACAGCCAATACACACTTTGCAGGAGCGGCTCGCGCTCGCGGAGTTGCGGAATGCGAACGCCCGGGTCGTTACCGGCCCGGGCGTTCGCTCCTACAAATCACCTATCACTTGGTCGCGGTGCCATCCGGCACGAAGACATAACCCACGCCCCAGACGGTCTGGATATAACGCGGCTTGGAAGGGTCGGGCTCGATCATCCGCCGCAGGCGGGAGATCTGCACGTCGATGGAACGCTCCAGGGCATCCCACTCGCGGCCACGGGCCAGGTTCATCAGTTTGTCGCGGGTCAGCGGCTGGCGGGCGTTCATCACCAGGGCCTTGAGTACCGCGAACTCACCGGTGGTGAGCATGTGCACTTCATCGCCACGCTTGAGCTCGCGGGTAGCCAGGGACAGTTCGTAGTCACCGAAGGTCACGCTTTCGTCTTCGCTGCCCGGCGCACCCGGCACCGGAGCCGACTGACGACGCAGCACGGCCTTGACCCGGGCCATCAGCTCGTCAGGGTTGAACGGCTTGGCCAGGTAATCGTCGGCGCCCAGCTCCAGGCCCTTGATGCGGCTCAGCTCATCGCCCTTGGCGGTGAGCATGATGATCGGAATCTGGTTGTTGGCACTGCGCAGACGGCGGCAGGCGGTCAAGCCGTCCTCGCCGGGCAGCATCAGGTCGAGGACCACCAGGTTGAACACTTCGCGACCCAACAGACGGTCCATTTGCTCGGTGTTCGGTACCGCGCGGGCACGGTAGCCCTTGCTGACGAAAAAACGCTCCAGCAGGCTGCTCAGCCCCGGATCGTCGTCAACAATAAGAATTTTTTCGCCTTCAGCAGTTTGTGCAGTGCTGCTCATTGGATGCTCCTCTAATCTCGGTGCGCATTATGGCGTAGCTGCCGTTATACGCACCGTGTGCATTGTTAGCAGATTTTTCCTCTATCGCCAGCAAACCCGCTGTCGGCCTGAGGCCGGCGATCACCCCGAAGACCCTAACGCTGGGTATAATGCGCCGCCTTTTGTGTTGGGCAATATCTGATCAGTACGCCTGCGGCCGGTTTTTTTTATTTGCCTGGGCCGGCAGTATTTTTTCGATTTCACGGGTCAACAGCCAGCCTTTTGATCCAGGTGGCGGCGCGTGCCAGGCCGCTCAACCAGACCCGCCGGGCCTCAACTTCCGTGCCCGCGGGCCTGCTTTCACACATTTGTCAGGTGGTTTTATGGACAGCATCAACAGCCGCATTGCCGAGGAACTCGGCGTACGCCCACAACAGGTCGAAGCGGCCGTCGCTCTATTGGATGAAGGCTCCACCGTGCCCTTCATCGCCCGTTACCGGAAAGAGGTCACCGGCAGCCTCGATGACACCCAACTGCGTCATCTGGAAGAGCGCCTGCGCTACCTGCGAGAACTCGACGAACGGCGGATCAGCATCCTGGCCAGCATCGAAGAGCAGGGCAAGCTGACCCCGGAGCTGGCTCGCGACATCAAGCTGGCCGACACCAAGACCCGCCTCGAAGACCTGTACCTGCCTTATAAGCAGAAGCGCCGCACCAAGGGCCAGATCGCCCTGGAAGCCGGCCTCGGCGAACTGGCGGATGGCCTGTTCAACGACCCAAGCCTGACTCCGGAAGCCGAAGCCGCGCGCTTCGTCAACGCCGACAAAGGCGTGGCCGACGTCAAGGCGGCCCTGGAAGGCGCCAAGTACATCCTCATGGAGCGCTTCGCCGAAGACGCGGGTTTGCTGGACAAGCTGCGCAACTTCCTCAAGCAGGAAGCCACCCTCAGCGCCCGCGTGGTGGCTGGCAAGGAAGAGGAAGGCGCCAAGTTCCGCGACTACTTCGAACATGACGAACCGCTGAAAAGCATGCCGTCGCACCGCGCCCTGGCGATTTTCCGCGGCCGCAACGAAGGCATTCTCAGCTCCGCGCTGAAAGTCGGTGACGAGCTGCCGGGCACCATGCACCCCTGCGAAGGCATGATCGGCCAGCACGTGGGCATCCAGAACCAGAACCGTGCCGCCGACAAATGGCTGGGTGAAGTGGTGCGCTGGACCTGGAAGGTCAAGCTCTACACCCACCTGGAAACCGACCTGCTGGGCGAGTTGCGCGACAACGCGGAAACCGAGGCGATCAACGTCTTCGCCCACAACCTGCACGACCTGCTGCTGGCCGCTCCGGCCGGCCCGCGTGCCACCCTGGGCCTGGACCCGGGCCTGCGCACCGGCTGCAAGGTGGCGGTGGTGGATGCCACCGGCAAACTGCTGGACCACGCCACGGTCTACCCCCACGTACCCCACAACAAGTGGGACCAGACCCTGGGCATCCTCGCCGCGCTGTGCGCCAAGCACTCGGTGGACCTGATCGCCATCGGCAACGGCACCGCCAGCCGCGAGACCGACAAGCTGGCTGCCGAACTGATCAAAAAATACCCGGCCATGAAGATGACCAAGGTCATGGTTTCCGAAGCCGGTGCATCGGTGTACTCGGCCTCGGAGCTGGCGGCCAAGGAATTCCCGGACCTGGACGTGTCGATCCGTGGCGCCGTATCCATCGCCCGCCGCCTGCAGGACCCACTGGCAGAGCTGGTGAAGATCGATCCGAAATCCATCGGCGTCGGCCAGTACCAGCACGACGTCTCGCAGCTGAAACTGGCCCGTGGCCTGGACGCGGTGGTCGAGGACTGCGTGAACGCCGTGGGCGTCGACGTCAACACCGCCTCCGTGGCCCTGTTGGCGCGGATCTCCGGCCTCAACGCGACCCTGGCGCAGAACATCGTCAGCCACCGCGACGAACACGGTGCCTTCAAGACCCGCGCCGCGCTGAAAAAGGTCGCGCGCCTGGGTGAAAAGACCTTCGAACAGGCCGCCGGCTTCCTGCGCGTGATGAACGGCGACAACCCGCTGGACGCTTCGGCGGTGCACCCGGAAGCCTACCCGCTGGTGCAGCGCATCGCCGCCGACACCGGCCGCGACATCCGCTCGCTGATCGGCGACAGCGGCTTCCTCAAGCGCCTGGATCCGAAGAAATTCACCGACGAAACCTTCGGCCTGCCCACCGTCACCGACATCCTTCAGGAACTGGACAAGCCCGGCCGCGACCCGCGTCCGGAGTTCAAGACCGCCGAGTTCCAGGACGGCGTCGAGGACCTCAAGGACCTGCAACTGGGGATGATCCTCGAAGGCGTGGTGACCAACGTCACCAACTTCGGGGCCTTCGTCGACATCGGCGTGCACCAGGACGGCCTGGTGCACATCTCGGCGCTGTCGGAGAAGTTCATCAAGGACCCGCGTGAAGCGGTGAAGGCCGGCGACGTGGTCAAGGTCAAGGTCATGGAAGTCGACATCCCGCGTAAACGCGTGGGCCTGTCGATGCGCATGAGCGACACCCCGGGCGAGAAGATCGACGGCGCTCGCGGCTCCCGTCCGGGCTCGGCGCCACGCTCGTCCCAGGGCAGCGCACCGCGCAAGGAAACCGCGACTGCAGCCCCGAGCAACAACGCCATGGCCTCGCTGTTCGCCAACGCCAAGCAGTTGAAGAAGCGCTGATGCAGATCCCTGCCGGCCTGACCGAAAGCGCCTTCAGCCAATTGCTCGGCTGCCGTCTGCAACGCCTGGAAACCGGCGAGGCGGACGTTGCCCTGGAGCTGACCCCGCAGTTGCGCAATCGCGGGCAAAAGCTGCACGGCGGGGCGATCTTCAGCCTGGTGGACATTGCCATGGGGCTGGCCTGTTCCAGCACCCACGGCTTTGACCAGCAGAGCGCCACCATCGAGTGCAAGATCAACTACATCCGCGCCGTGAGCGAGGGCCAGGTGCTGTGCCGGGCCAAAGTGATCCACCCCGGCCGCCGCACCCTGGTGGTGGAAGCGGATGTGATCCAGGGCGACAAACTGGTCGCAAAAGCACAAGGCACCTTCGCGGTCCTATAGCTCCCCGTCATGAATTTGGGTTAATTTCGGCGCTGCGAAAGCGGCGTCGGAGTTTTCTGCCCGCGCTAAAGCCAGATTCAGGGATGAAGGATTGGCGTTTTCAAGCGAGTCGGCTTGACTCAAAAACCAGGCGAAAACGCCAGTTTTAACTTCACCCTTGTAGACCGTCCTGCCCACCCCCATATTGGGGCGACTGACGCGTGAAGGAATCCAACTTGAGCGAACTTCTCAACCGCCGCCTGGCTCTGCTCGGCGAGCGCGCTAACCTCTCCCTGCTCGAGCAGTGCCTGCACGGTATCGAACGTGAATGCCTGCGTGTCACCGGCGAAGGCCGCCTGGCACAGACCCCACACCCGGAAGAACTGGGTTCCGCGCTGACCAACGAACAGATCACCACCGACTACTCCGAGTCGCTGCTGGAGTTCATCACCCCGGCCCTCGCGGACCCGGCGGATACCCTGGCCAGCCTCGACAAGATTCATCGCTTCGCCTACAGCAAGCTCGGCAACGAGTACCTGTGGAGTCCATCGATGCCGTGCCCGTTGCCGGCCGAGGAAGACATCCCGATCGCCTACTACGGCACCTCCAACATCGGTCAGCTCAAGTACGTGTACCGCAAGGGCCTGGCCCTGCGCTACGGCAAGACCATGCAGTGCATTGCCGGGATCCACTACAACTTTTCCCTGCCAGAACAGCTGTGGCCGCGGCTCAAGGAAGCCGAGGGCTTCGTCGGCAGCGACCGTGACTACCAGTCCTCGGCCTATATCGCGCTGATCCGCAATTTCCGCCGCTACAGCTGGCTGCTGATGTACCTGTTCGGTGCCTCGCCAGCCCTGGACGCAGGGTTCCTGCGCGGCCGCTCGCACCAGCTGGAACAGCTGGACGCCGACACCCTGTACCTGCCTTACGCCACCAGCCTGCGCATGAGCGACCTGGGCTACCAGAGCAAGGCCCAGGCCGGCCTGACCCCCTGCTATAACGATCTGAACAGCTACACCGACAGCCTGCGCAAGGCCGTGGCCACGCCCTACGCGCCTTACGTGGCCGTCGGCACCCACAAGGATGGCGAGTGGGTGCAACTGAACACCAACATCCTGCAGATCGAAAACGAGTACTACTCCAACATCCGCCCCAAACGCGTGACCTACACCGGCGAGCGACCGATCCAGGCGCTGATGGCCCGGGGCATCCAGTACGTCGAAGTGCGCTGCCTGGACATCAACCCCTTCCTGCCCCTGGGCATCGACCTGCAGGAAGCCCGCTTCCTCGACGCCTTCCTGCTGTATTGCGCGCTCAACGACAGCCCGCTGTTTGCGAACAACGAGTGCGGCAACGCCACCTCGAACTTCCTCGCCGTGGTCAAGGAAGGCCGGCGTCCGGGCCTGCAACTGCAGCGTCAGGGCCAGCCGGTGGAGATGAAGGAATGGGCGGCCGAACTCCTGGAGCAGATCGCGCCACTGGCCGCCCTGCTCGACCAGAGCCACGGCAGCGACGTGCACAGCAAGGCGCTGGACGCCCAACTGGCCAAGGTCAAGGACTCGTCCCTGACCCCATCGGCCCAGGTGCTGGCGGCCATGAGCGAGCACAAGGAGAGCTTCAGCCAGTTCTCCCTGCGCCAGAGCCAGGCGCATGCCGAGCACTTCCGCAGCCAGGCCCTGAGCAAGGAAGAGCAAGCCGCCTTCGAAGACGCGGCGCGCAAATCCCTGGAGCAGCAGACCGAGCTTGAGCAGAACGAAGTGGGTGATTTCGACGTGTTCGTCGGCGCCTACCAGGCCAGCATCCTGGCCATCAGCAACTGACGCTTCACCGCCAAGCCGGCTCCTGCACCCATACCGTAGGAGCCGGCTTGCCGGCGAACAGCACGCTGCCTATTCCCCTCATAAGCTAATGCAAATAAGTTATTTATTTCTGCATTCTTAGATCATTTAGTCTCCTCCCACGCCGATCACCGGCCGCCTATGAGGAGCCCCCCCATGAAACTGCACTTCCCCCTTCGCCTCCTGGCGGCCGCATCCCTGGCCGCTGCGAGTTTCTTCGCCCAGGCGGCCGACGTCACCGTCGCCTACCAGACCACCGTCGATCCGGCCAAGGTCGCCCAGGCCGACGGCAGCTATGAAAAAGCCACCCAGGCCAAGATCAACTGGCGCAAATTCGACAACGGTGCCGACGTCATCGCCGCCATCGCTTCCGGCGACGTGCAGATCGGCTACCTGGGCTCCAGCCCCCTGACCGCGGCCATCACCCGCAAGGTGCCGGTGCAGACCTTCCTGATCGCCACCCAGATCGGCGCCGCCGAAGCCCTGGTGGCCCGGGACGGTTCCGGGATCACCAACCCCCAGGACCTGATCGGTAAAAAAGTCGCCGTGCCCTTCGTTTCCACCGGCCACTACAGCCTGCTGGCAGCGCTGAAGCACTGGAACATCGATCCCTCGAAAGTGCAGATCCTCAACCTCGCGCCACCGGCGATCATCGCCGCCTGGAAGCGCGGCGATATAGACGCCACCTACGTCTGGGACCCGGCCCTGGGCGTGGCCAAGGAAAACGGCAAGGTGCTGATCACCTCCGGCGAGCTGGCCAAGTTCGGCGCGCCGACCTTCGACGCCTGGATCGTGCGCAAGGATTTCGCCGAGAAGCACCCGGAAATCGTCACGGCCTTTGCCAAGGTGACCCTGGATGCCTACGCCCAGTACCGCAAGGATCCGCAAGCCTGGCTGGCCAACCAGGGCAACGTCGACAAGCTGGTCAAGCTCTCCGGGGCCAAGGCCAGCGATATCCCGCTGCTGCTGCAAGGCAACGTCTACCCACTGGCCGCCGACCAGGTGGTCAGCCTCGGCGCCCCGACCACCAAGGCCATCACCGACACCGCGGTGTTCCTCAAGGAGCAAGGCAAGGTCGAAGCGGTGCTGCCGGACTACGCCCCCTACGTCAGTGCCAAGTTCATCCCTGAATAACCCGCGACCGGACAGGAGATAGCCGTCATGGCCTTGCTACAACTGGAGCGCATCAGCGCACAGTACCCCGGCGCCGCCGAACCGGTGCTGGCGGATATTTCCCTGACCCTGGGGCCACAGCAACTGCTGGTCGCCCTGGGCCCCTCCGGCAGCGGCAAGACCTCGCTGCTGAACCTGATTGCCGGCTTCGTCGACCCCAGCACCGGGCGCATCAGCCTCGACGGCGTGCCGGTCAAGGGCCCCAGCGCCGAACGTGGCGTGGTGTTCCAGGATGACGCCCTGCTGCCCTGGCAGGACGTGCTGGGCAATGTCGCCTTCGGCCTGGAACTGGCCGGCGTGGCCCGGGCCGCGCGTGAAGCCCGGGCCCGGGAGATGCTCGCCCTGGTGGACCTGGCCGGCTTCGACAAGCGCCGCATCTGGCAGCTTTCCGGCGGACAGAAACAGCGCGTGGGCCTGGCCCGCGCCCTGGCCGCCGACCCGCGCGTGCTGCTGATGGATGAACCCTTCGGCGCCCTGGATGCCTTCACCCGCGAACAGATGCAGGAGCTGCTGCTGCAAGTCTGGCGGCGCACCGCCAAACCGGTGTTCCTGATTACCCACGACATCGAGGAAGCGGTATTCCTGGCTACTGACCTGATCCTCCTGGCGCCCAACCCGGGGCAGATCGTCGAGCGCCTGAACCTGGACTTCGGCCAGCGCTACGCCGCCGGCGAATCGGCCCGGGCGATCAAGTCCGACCCGTTGTTCATCGAAACCCGCGAACACGTGCTGTCCCGGGTGTTCTCCCAACGCAGCGCCACCCAGCAGCAGGAGCGCCCATGAGCAGCTACGAGATTCCCGCCACCGCCACCCGCAATGCCAAGCCGAAAGCGCCACACACCGTGCGCCGCAGCCTGAGCACCCGCTGGATCAGCGTGCTGACCCTGATCACCCTGCTGGCCCTGTGGTGGGCGGTGACCGCCAGCGGCCTGATCGAACCGCTGTTCCTGCCACCGCCTGCCGCCGTGCTGCAAAAAGGCTGGTTGCTGGCCACCAGCGGCTACATGGATTCCACCCTCTGGCAGCACCTGGCGGCGAGCCTGGAGCGCATCGGCCTGGCCCTGGGCTTTGCCGTGCTGACGGCGATTCCGGTGGGCATCGCCATTGGCGCCAACCGCATTGCCCGCGGCGTGCTCGACCCGTTGATCGAGTTCTACCGGCCGATTCCGCCCCTGGCCTACCTGCCGCTGATCGTCATCTGGTGCGGCATTGGCGAGCTGTCCAAGGTGCTGCTGATTTACCTGGCGATCTTCGCCCCGATCGCCATTGCCACCGCCACCGGCGTGCGCACCGTCGACCCGGCCAAGCTGCGCGCCGCACAGTCTTTGGGCGCCACCCGGGCCCAGCTGATTCGCCACGTGATCCTGCCCAGCGCCTTGCCGGACATCCTCACCGGCGTGCGCATCGGCCTGGGCGTGGGCTGGTCGACCCTGGTGGCCGCGGAGCTGATTGCCGCCACCAGCGGCCTGGGTTTCATGGTGCAGTCCGCCGCGCAGTTCCTGGTCACCGATGTGGTGGTGCTGGGGATACTGGTGATTGCCCTGATCGCCTTCGCCATGGAGATGGGCCTGCGCGCCCTGCAACGCAAGCTGGTGCCATGGCACGGCCAATCCCACTGACCTGCATGCCCCGCACGCGGCTTACCTGTAGCCGCTGCCGAGCCCTGGCGAGGCTGCGACCGAGCGCGTAGCGCTCGCAGCAATCGATGAGGAAGACCTCGTTGCATGGGTTTGCTCTACTGCGCCGCCGTTCGCAGCCTCGCCAAGGCTCGACAGCGGCTACAGGGTCACGACACCGCCAGCGCACCCGTTTTTTTAGTTTGATGCCGATAAACCGAATCCGACCACGCCGAGCGTTCGGCGCCGTACAAGAGAACCACCATGAGCCTGACCATCACCCCTTTAAGCTCTGCCCTCGGCGCCCAGATCAGCGGCATCGACATCAGCCAGCCGCTCAGCGTCGAACAGCGCGACGCCATCGAGCAGGCGCTGCTCAAGCATCAGGTACTGTTCTTCCGCGACCAGCCGATCACCCCACAGCAGCAGGCGCGCTTCGCCGCCCGCTTCGGTGACCTGCACATCCACCCGATCTACCCCAATGTGCCGGAGCAGCCGGAAGTGCTGATTCTCGACACCGCCGAAACCGACGTGCGCGACAACGCCATCTGGCACACCGACGTGACCTTCCTGCCGACCCCGGCCCTGGGCGCGGTGCTCAGCGCCAAGCTGTTGCCGGCGTTCGGCGGCGACACCCTGTGGGCCAGCGGCATCGCCGCCTACGAGGCGCTGTCCGAGCCCATGAAGAACCTGCTGCAGGGCCTGACCGCGACCCACGAATTCATCAAGTCCTTCCCCCTGGAGCGCTTCGGCAACACCCCCGAGGACCTGGCGCGCTGGGAGGAAACCCGACGCAAGAACCCGCCGCTGTCGCACCCGGTGATCCGCACCCACCCGGTGAGCGGGCGCAAGTCGCTGTTCGTCAACGACGGCTTCACCACCAAGATCAACGAACTGTCCGAGAGCGAAAGCGAGGCCATCCTCAAGCTGCTGTTCGCCCACGCCACCCGCCCGGAATTCACCATTCGCTGGCGCTGGCAGGAAAACGACGTGGCCTTCTGGGACAACCGCGTGACCCAGCACTACGCCGTGGACGACTACCGCCCACAGCGTCGAGTCATGCACCGCGCGACCATTCTTGGGGATGTGCCGTTTTTTCGCTGAGACGCGGGGAGATGCAACAGGCCCCGGCCGCGCTGGATGAGCGAAGCCGGGCACAGCAGGCTATTTGACGCTGGCGGGAGCTTTCTTCTTGCGATTGCCGATGTGAATCACCTGGCCATTCACCGCCAGCGCGGCTTCATGCAGGGCTTCGGACAGGGTCGGGTGGGAGAACACCATCATCCCCAGGTCTTCGGCGCTGGTGCCGAATTCCATGCCGATTGCGCCTTGCTGGACCAGTTCCGCAGCGCCCGGTCCTATCACATGCACCCCGAGCACCCGGTCGGTGGCGGCATCGGCAATCACCTTGACCAGCCCGGCGGTGTCGTTGGCCGCCATGGCCCGGCTGCTGGCGGAGAACGGGAAGGTGCCGATGTTCAGCTCGATGCCCCGGGCCTTGAGGGCCTGCTCGGTCTGGCCGACCCAGGCGATTTCCGGGTGGGTGTAGATCACTGAAGGGATCAGCTCGTAATTGAGCGGATGCCGATGCCCGGCGAGGCTCTCGGCCACCATCACGCCTTCTTCCGACGCCTTGTGCGCCAGCATCGGGCCGCGGACCACGTCGCCAATGGCGAACACCCCAGGCACGCTGGTGCGGCATTGCCCGTCGACGTGGATGAAGCCGCGTTCATCCAGTTGCACGCCGCTGTCGGCGGCCAGCAGGTCGGTGGTCAGGGGCCGACGCCCCACGGCGACGATCAGGCGATCGAAGGTCTGCTGCTGGTCCTCGCCGCCTTCGCTGAAACGGACCTTGACCCTGTCGCCCTGCACCTCGGAGGCCGTCACCCGGGCCCCCAGGCGGATATCCAGGCCTTGCTTGCCGAGGATCTTCTGCGCCTCCCTGGCGATCTGCACGTCCACTGCCGGCAGGAAGCTGTCGAGGGCTTCGAGCACCGTCACTTCAGCCCCCAGGCGAGCCCAGACCGAGCCCAGTTCCAAGCCGATGACGCCGGCGCCAATCACACCGAGGCGCTGGGGCACGCGGGTGAATTCCAGGGCTCCGGTGGAGTCGACGATCACCTGGTCGGTCAGCGGCGCTGCGGCAATATCGATGGGCCGGGAGCCGGGGGCGAGGATGATGCTGGTGGCGCTGATGCGCCGGGTGCTGCCATCGGCCGCGGTGACTTCCACTTGCTTGTTGGCCAGCAGCTTGCCGTGACCTTCCAGCAAGGCCACGCCATTGGCCTTGAACAGCGAGGCGATGCCACCGTTGAAATTGCGCACCACGCTGTCCTTGCGCGCCAGCATGGCCGGTACATCGATCTGCGGGTTGCTGATGCCGATGCCATGCACGGCAAAGCCGTTGCGCGCTTCGTCGTAGTGATGGGAGCTGTCCAGCAGCGCCTTGGAAGGAATGCAGCCCACATTGAGGCAGGTGCCCCCCAGGGCGGTCTTGCCGTCCTTGCCCTTGTAGCGCTCGATGCAGACCGTCTTCAGTCCCAGCTGCGCCGCCCGGATCGCCGCGACATAGCCGCCGGGACCCGCGCCAATCACGATCACATCGTATTGCTCACTCATAGGTTGCCTTCCTTTGTAGAGACAACATCGACCACGGCTCCCATGGTCCCGTTGTCCTTGAGAATTTTCAGCTGGCCGTGCCCGGCCAACCTCCCGAAAGCCACCGGCGCAACGCCCAGTCCGGCGCCTGGACCGTGAAGGGGCCCGGCACGGGCAATCACTTTTCCTTCGCCACCGGCGAGGTCAGCGCCGGGGCCGCCTTGCACCACGGCACCAGCAGCAGCGCCACCACGAACAGCAGCGCCATCAGCCGGAACACATCGCCAAACGCCAGGGTCAGGGCTTCACGTGCCACCAGCCGGCCGAGCATGCCCTGGGCCATCAGATAGGCATGGCCGGAATCCGGAGTCTCGGCGGCGATCTTCAAGGCCAGTTGCCCCATCAGTTCCTGCGCGGCGACAGCCTTGGCGCCCAAGGATTCGGACAAGCGCAGCACCTGGGTGCGGGCATCGTCCTGCAGCCAAGTGTTGACCGTTGCAATGCCGATCGCGCCACCCAGGTTGCGCATCAGGTTGAACAACCCCGAGGCCTGGCGCAGCTCGACGCCCTGGAATGAACTCAAGGCCATGTTGACGCTGGGTACGATGCACAGCATCAGGAACAGGCCGCGGGCCACCTGGGGAACCAGCAGTTCGTCGAACCCCCAGTTGGCGGTGACCCGGGAGGTCAGCCACAGGCTCAGGGCCAGGCCCACAAAGCCCACCGAGATGATCAAGCGCCGATCGACCCTCTCCGAAGCCCGAGCCGCGATGATCGTGCTCACCAGTTGCCCGATCCCCACCACAAACACCGTGGTGCCGATTTCCAGGCTGTCGAAACCGCGCACTCGCCCGAGAAACACCGGAACCAGATAAGTCGAGGAATACAGTCCGAAACCGATCACCAGGTTCAGCAGGCAGGCAATGGAAAAGGTCCGGTCGCGAAAGGGCCGCAGCGACACAATCGGGTTGTTCGAATACAGCGAGCGCTCGATGAACAGTCCAAAGGACACCAGGCAAACCCAGGCGGCGATGACAATCGCGCTATCACTGAACCAGTCCTTGCGCGGCCCCTCCTCCAGCACATACTCGAAACACCCCAGTGCCAGCGCCATGGCCGCAAAGTGCAGCCAGTCGATGCGCCGCAGCATGGACAGCTCGGGCCGATCCACATCGATCAGCAGCGCAGCGCCCATGCACACCAACAGCCCCGGCAGCACGTTGATGAAGAAGATCCAGCGCCAGTCCAGGTAGAAGGTCACCAGGCCGCCCACCGTAGGACCCAGTGTCGGCGCCAGAACCGCGGTCATCCCGAGAATGGCCGGGACCATCGCCCGCTGCCTGCCTTCGAACAGCACAAAGCCCACGGCAAACACCGTGGGCACCATGGCACCTCCGGCGAAGCCTTGTAGTGCTCGCAGCACGATCATCGACTCGATGTTCCAGGCCATCCCGCAGCCGACACTGAACAGGGTAAAAAATGCCGCACCGGCAGCGAACAGCCAGCGGGTGGAGATCGCCTGGGCGAGGAAGGCCGAGAAAGGAATCATGATCAGTTCGGCGATCAGATAGGCGGTCTGCACCCAGCTGACCTCATCGGGACCGGCACTGAGGCCGGCCTGCACATCATTGAGGGAAGCCGCTACGATCTGGATATCGATCAGCGCCATGAACATGCCAAAGGCCATGATGGTGAACACCAGAAGCTTGCGGCGGGCGGACTGTTGACCAGGCTGGGCGCCCACATCAGGGAGCTCGGATGCGCTTGTCGTCACGTTCGGTGCTCCCTGTAGTATTGCAACCATCATGTGAATATTATGATCGTAATTCAAAACAGCGTGGAGCTTCAACATGGAGCAGAGCAACCAGACTCAGAACGCCATCCTGCAAGCCGCACACGAGATGGAAAAGCCGCGCAAGCGCTCCAAGCGCCCCGTGATCGCCGGCGCTATCGCCCTGACACTGGTGGCGGTCGGGGTGGCCTGGGTACTGATGGCGCCTTCGACCGAAACCACCGACGACGCCTACATTGCCGCCGATGCGACCTCCGTCGCGCCGCGAGTCCACGGCCTGATCACCGAGGTGCTGGTCAAGGACCACCAAAACGTCACCGCCGGCCAGCCCCTGGTACGCATCAACAGCGAGGAATTCGACAGCCGGGTGACCCTGGCCGCCGGCGACCTGGCCGACAATCAGGCCCAGGTGGCCCTGGCCGAGGCGGCGCTGAAGATTCAACAAGCCGAACAACGCCTGGCCGACACCCGCGTCCTCGCAGCCCGCACGTCGATCCGCACCACCCAGGCCGAGTCCAAACGCGCCGACGCCGAGCGCAACCGTTTCGACACCCTGGTCACCACCGGAGCCGTGGCGCGCAACGAAGTGGAGAAATACAGCACCCAGGCCATCTCCGCCGAACAAGGCCACGCCTACGCCCAGGCCATGCTGCAAGTGGCGGAAAACGACCTGGCGGTGACCACAGCCCAACGCGAACGCCTGCAAGCACAGCTGCAGATGGCCAAGGCCAGGGTGGTGAGCGCCCAGGCCCGACTCGAACTGGCGCAGCAGGACCTGCGCCACACCACCGTCCATGCACCAATGGACGGCACCGTCGGCAATCGGCAGGTCCAGGTGGGTGATTACGTGCAACCCGGCTCGCGCCTGCTGACCCTGGTGCCGCTGCACGACCTCTATGTACTGGCCCATTTCAAGGAAACCCAGACCCAGCACATGTCCCCCGGCCAATCGACCCGGATCAAGATCGATGCCCTGCCGGGGGTGAGCCTCGTCGGCACCGTGGAAAGCCTGGCACCGGGTTCGGGTTCGACCTTCGCCCTGCTGCCCTTCGAGCCGGGCACCGGCAACTTCACCAAGATCGTGCAGCGGGTTCCGGTACGCATCCGCTTCAATGCCGATCAATCCGGCCTCGAACGCCTGCGGCCGGGCCTGTCGGTCACGGCAAAAGTCGATCTGGACAACCCGGGGGAAGGCGCCGTGGCCAGCACCCGGACCACGCTCAAGGTGAGCAGCAACGCGTCCGCAACGGTGCAATGAGCGCCCGCCAAAAAACTCGCCGCTCCTGCCCTGCCCGGTAAAAAAAGCCCCCGGCAAATCACTCTGCCGGGGGCGCGGGACCTGGCGACGTTACTCCGCCAACGACGGTTTTTCCCACAGGTTGATCCGCCCCTCCTTGGCGAAATGATCGATTTGCGCCAGCTCCTCCACACTGAAACTCAGGTTCTGCAAGGCCCCGACGTTCTCGACGATCTGCTCGGGACGGCTGGCACCGATCAAGGCCGAAGTCACCCGCGGATCGCACAAGGTCCAGGCCAGGGCCAGTTGCGCCAGGCTCTGGCCGCGGTTCCTGGCGATCTCGTTGAGGGCCCGCACATGGGCCAGATTGGCCTCGGACAGGTGCGAAGCCTGCAGCGAGCCTCCACCCGGACGATTGACCCGCGCATCCTCGGGAATGCCATTGAGGTATTTATCGGTGAGCAGCCCCTGAGCCAGGGGAGTAAAGGCGATCACCCCCACGCCCAGCTCATCGGTGGTCTCCAGCAGGTCCTTCTCCACCCAACGATTGAGCATGTTGTAAGCCGGCTGATGGATCAGCAGCGGCACTTTCCACTCCTTGAGCAACGCGGCGATTTCCCGGGTCTTGGCCCCGGAATAGGAGGAAATGCCGATGTACAAGGCCTTGCCCTGCTGCACCGCGCTGGCCAGGGCGCTGGCGGTTTCCTCCAGCGGCGTATCCGGGTCGAAGCGGTGGGAATAAAAGATATCCACATAGTCCAGGCCCAGGCGCTGCAGGCTCTGGTCGAGGCTGGCCAGCACATATTTGCGCGAACCGCCGCCCTGGCCGTAAGGCCCGGGCCACATGTCCCAGCCGGCCTTGCTGGAGATGATCAGCTCATCGCGATAAGACTTGAAGTCCTCCCGCAATAGACGACCGAAATTGATCTCGGCGCTGCCATAGGGCGGGCCATAGTTGTTGGCCAGGTCGAAGTGGTTGATCCCCAGGTCGAAGGCCGTGCGCAACAGGGCACGCTGGGTGTCGATCGGCGTGCTGTCACCGAAGTTGTGCCAAAGCCCCAGGGACAGCGCCGGCAGCACCAGGCCACTGCGGCCGACACGGCGATAAGGGATGGAGTCGTAGCGATTTTCGGCAGCGATATAAGTCATCGAATCCTCTCTGGGTCAGGTCTTTGCAAAACAACTAACGTCGATCATTACGCCCCGTAGGCGCCAGCTTGCGGGCGAGCCAGCGCCTGCAGCAGGCGGTGGTTACACAAACTGATTCTGCGGCCGCTCCAGCCCCAGGTTCTCGCGCAGCGTGCGGCCCTCGTATTCTGTTCTGAACAGCCCGCGCCGCTGCAGTTCCGGAATCACCCCCGCCGCAAAATCCCGCAGGCCGCCCGGCAGATGGGGCACCAGCACATTGAAGCCATCGGCCGCGCCCTCCTCGAACCAGGCCTGCAGTTCGTCGGCAATCTGCGCGGGCGTACCGATCAGGCTGTAGTGCCCACGCCCGCCAGCAATCTTGCGCCCCAGCTGAGCCAGGGTCAGGTTGTCCTTGCCGGCCAGTTCGGTGAGCAACTGCTGGCGGCTTTGCTGACCGCTCTCGGTCAGGGGCAACTGCGGCAAAGGTCCATCCAGCGGATAACCGGACAAATCGAAATTGCCCAGCATCCGTCCGAGCAGGGCCACCCCCACTTCGGGTTCCACCAGTGCCTGGAACGATTCGAACTTCTCCCGGGCCTGGCTTTCGCTGTCGCCCACCACCACGAACACTCCGGGCATGATTTTCAGCGATTCCGTACTACGATCGTACTGCTTGAGACGCCCTTTCAGGTCCGCATAAAAGGCTTGTGCGGCGGCCCGGGACGGTTGCGCGGTGAACACCACCTCGGCCGTCTGCGCCGCCAGGTCGCGGCCACTTTCCGAGGAGCCGGCCTGCACGATCACCGGGTAACCCTGGGGTGGGCGCGGCACATTCAAGGGCCCTTTGACCTGGAAGAATTCGCCGCGATGATCCAGTAAATGCTGCTTTTTCGGGTCGAAATACTCGCCACTGGCCTTGTTCCGGACAAAGGCGTCGTCCTCCCAACTGTCCCACAACCCGGTCACCACCTGATGGAATTCCCGGGCCCTGCGATACCGTTCGGCATGCCCGAAATGTTCATCCCGCCCGAAATTCTGCGCTTCGGCGGCATTGTCCGACGTCACCAGGTTCCACCCCGCCCGGCCCCCTGAAAGATGGTCCAGCGAAGCGAATTTACGTGCTACGTGGTACGGTACGTTATAGCTCGTAGTGGTAGTGGCAATAAGCCCTATCCGCTCGGTCACGGCCGCCAGGGCAGACAGCAAGGTCAAGGGTTCGAAGTAATCGGAACGGGCCATGCGGCTGGCGATGGTGCCGGTCGGCGCTGCCAGGCTGTCGGCGACGAACAGCGCGTCGAAGCGCGCGGCCTCGGCGATCTGCGCCAGTTCTTTATAGACCGCAAAGTCCAGTCCTGCCTGGGCCGGGACCTGCGGATGACGCCAGGCGGCAACGTGGTGACCGGTGGCCATGAGAAAGGCGCCGAGCTTGAGCTGGCGAGTGGAACGAGACATGGGCAACTCCTGTTTCACACTGCAAAAAAACACCCTCCGCAGCAGCTGGCTTGCCAGCGCAAGCGCCCGCAAGGCCTGGGCCAAGCCGGCGCCTGCAAAGGGTCAGAAGTCCTTGCGTAACTGCACACCGAAATAACGTTCGTCGTCCCGGGGCACCGCGCGGTAGATGTAGTTGCCGCCACTGGCCAGCAACGGCGAATAGGACTTGTCGGCCAGGTTCTTGCCGAGCAATGCCACGCGCCAGCCGTCGTTGTAATCGGCCAGGGCGATGCTGGCGTTCCAGATGCCGTAGGCGCCCTGCCGGGTGTCGGGGTTTTGGCTGATGTCGTACTGCACTTGGCTTTGCCAGCTGTAGTCGGTGCCCAATTCGAGATCCAGGCCGTTATCCAGGGGAATGCTGTAGTCGGCCCGCACGTAGCTTTTCCAATCCGGGCTGAAGGGCAATGGCTTGCCGTTGACGTTGCAGGAAGCGGCGGCGCCCGCCGGGCAGGCGAACGCATCGATGCGCGCCCGGGTGTAGGCCAGGGCCCCGGAGAACTTCAATTGCTGGGTGGCCTGCAGGGCGTAGTCCAGCTCGACGCCTTCACTGCTGACGCGGCCGGCGTTGATCAGGCGGGTCACCACCTGCCCGGCCACGGTGTCGAAGAAGTTGGCCTGGTAGTTGTCGTACTCGCTGTGGAACACCGCCAGGTTGGTGGTCAGGCGGTTGTTCCAGCTGCTGGCCTTGATCCCCGCCTCCCAGGTGTTGGACGTCTCGGGCTTGAGCGCATTGGTGTCCCGCGGCTGCATGTTGAAGAACACGTTGTAGGCCGGGCCCTTGTAGCCGCGGGAATAGGTCAGGTAGCTGGTGACGCTGTCGCTGAGGTCGTATTGCAGGCCCAGGCGACCGGACCAGCCGTCCTCGTCCACCGAACCCGAGCTGCGGGTGCCCGGCTGGATCCCGCTGACCGTGGTGGCCGAGGTCGACACCCGACGGTGGTCGTATTTCAGGTCGTCATGGGTCCAGCGCAAACCGGCGATAGCGCGAAAGTCCTCGGTGAAATTCAAGGTGCTTTCGCCGAAGACCGCGTAGCTGTCGTTGGTGGTGCTGTAGTCGGCAATCCCGCGGTTGACGCCGGTGGTGGTGGTCAGGGTGCGCTGGTAGGTTTCCTCGTCCTTGCCATGCAGGTAGAACAGGCCGCCGACGTACTCCAGGAACTGCCCCTTGGGCGAGGCCAGGCGCAGTTCCTGCGAATACTGGTTGTAGTCCAGGTCGCCCTTGTCGGCGGTCCCGGGAAACGCCGTGCTGACCGTGCCAAGACGGTCGCCATCCTGGTACTGGGTGTTGTTCCAGCCGCGCCAGGCGGTGATCGAGGTCAGGGTGTAGTCGCCGAGGTTCCAGTCCAGCTGGCCGGACAGGCCCTTGTTGATGTCCTGCACATGGGTGCGGGTATCGGTGTTGATATCGCGGTTGTCGCTGCTGGCCCGGACCGGGCTCAGGGCATTGGCGAAGGCCGGAGTCAGGGCCTTGCTGACCACGCCATTGGGCGCGTCGTCATGGGACTGCATGTAGTCCGCCGCCAGGGTGAACTTGAGGTCGGCGCTAGGGGTGAATTCCAGCTTGCCGCGCACGCCCTTGCGGTTGTAGCCGTTGACCTCCTGGCCGTTGTGGCGGTTGTCCACATTGCCGTCGTAACTGCCGAACAAGGTGGTGACAGACCCCTTGAGGACATCGGGAACCAGGCTGCCGCCAATGCCGAAGCGGGTACGACTTTCATTGCCGCTGTAATAGGACTGGTCGATGTAGCCGTGGGTCTCGGCGGAAGGCGCCTTGGTCACGATATTCAGCACCCCGGCCGAAGCGTTCTTGCCGAACAGCGTGCCCTGAGGCCCGCGCAGCACCTCGATGCGCTCCAGGTCCAGCAGGTCCAGGGTGGCCTGGCCGGGTCGCCCGTAGACCACACCGTCGATCACCGTCGCGACCGTCGGCTCCACCCCCGGCGAAGTGGAAATGGTGCCCACGCCGCGGATGAACAGCGAGGTGTCCTTGTTCGAAGCCCCGGTGCGGAAGTTCAGCGACGGCACCTGCTGCACGATGCTCGCCACGCCGTTGCGGTTGTCGCGCTCCAACTGCTCGCCATCCACCACCGACACCGCCACCGGGACCTTCTGCAGCGACTCTTCGCGGCGCGTGGCGGTGACCGTTACCGACTTCAGGGTCGGCTCCTGATCCTGCGCCGTGGCCGCGCTTTCACTGGCTAGGGCCGCTGGCAACGGCAATGCCGCCAGGCCCGCCAACAGCCAGCCCAGATGCGGGCGCGAGGCCGTGGTGCCACGGATCGAATGCGCGAGTCGGTGTTGCTCCCCATGAAATATCTGCATGCTGCACCTGCTGAAAAATGCCCCGAACCGCTGCCGATCTGCGCCGGCAGCGCCTGAAATCTGTCTTGGGCATTCGCTCGAGCGAGTAGCAGACATGACGCTTTGTTAGCGCTAACATCGCCAGTATCGACACGCTCCGCATAGAGCGTCCAATACTGAAAAATTACTTTTATATGCCTTTTGGTTCAGTCCAAGGAGCGCGCTCATGACCACTGACCCAGCACCTGGCCGCAAGCGCCGCGGCGCCGGCCGCGTGACCCTGAACACCGTGGCGCGCCAGGCCGGGGTGTCGGCGATCACCGTGTCGCGCTACTTCAACCAGCCCGAGAGCGTCTCCGCCGAACGTCGGGAACGCATCGCCGCCGTGGTGGCCGAACTCGGCTACGTGCCCAATCTGGTGGCCGGCGGCTTGGCCTCGGCCCGGGGCAGAATCGTCGCCATGGTCATCCCGAACATTTCCGGACCGATCTTCGCCCAGACCATCCAAGGCTTCAGCGACACCCTCAGCCGCCACGGCTATCAGCTGCTGCTGGCCTCCAGCTACTTCGACGAGAAACAGGAAGAGAGCGCGGTACGGGCCTTTCTCGGCTGGTCGCCGGCAGCCCTGGTGCTGACCAGCCACTTCCACAGCCCGGGCACGGAAAAGATGCTCGCCGAAGCCGAGATCCCGCTGATCGAAACCTGGGATTACCAGCCCCAGCGCCAGCCCATGCAGATTGGCTTCAGCCACTTTCAAGTGGGGGTCAGCGCGGTTCGCCACCTGCACGCCAAGGGCTACCGGCGCATCGCCTTCGTGCAGAACAGCGCCCCCGGCGACTACAGCGCGCTGGAGCGCCGCGACGGCTATCTCGCCACCCTGAAAGAGCTGGAGTTGCCACCCCAAGTGTTTGCCCCGGATCCCGACCGTCCTCCCTTCGAAGCGGGCAAGCAGGCCATGGAGGCCCTGATGAGCGCCTCACCGCGCCCCGACGCCATCATCTTCGCCAACGACAACCTGGCCGCCGGCGGCCTGCTGGCGGGGCAACGCGCCGGGCTGAAGATTCCAGAGGACTGCGCAGTGCTGGGCTTTGGCGACTACCCCTTTGCCCAGATGCTGCTGCCGAGCCTGAGCACCATCCAGCCACCGGCGCTGGAGATCGGCGTACTGGCCGCGACCCGGGTCCTGGAAAGCCTTGGGGTGCTGCCGACCCGCACGCCGGTGCAGCGCCTGAACCTGCTGCAATGCCGAGTGATCGAGCGCGAAAGCACCTAGCCTCAGGCCGACAGTTCGCGCAGCGCCGCGGCGGCCAGGAACCCGGAACGCGAGTTGTAGCGCTGGTCACGCTTGACCGTCTGATCGATGCGCTCCAGCAGGTGTTCCGGCAGGGTGGCATTGAAGCGCACCGACTTGCCGAAATACGGCGTCACGTCGAACTCCACCACGCCCCATACACCCCCGGCGTAGTCGGGGTTGTCCAGGTGCTCATCGATCTCGTGCACCTGCGGCAGAGGCTCGCCATCGGCCACCAGCCCTGCGTAATGCAGGGACAACGCCTCCTTCACGTTCTCGAACGCCTGGGACACCGTGTGACCAGCGGAGTAACAGCCCGGCACATCCGGAACGATCACCCCGTATTCAGAGTCGGCATCCTTGTGCAGAACCACCGGGAATTTCATGTCGTTGGACTCCTCATGCAGTAACGGGCTCATTTCAAGCCCGCCTGTTTCAAGATGCTGTTGAGCGTGCCCCTGGGCAGTTCCGCATCCGGATGCTTGATAGTGACGCGCCCTGGTTTCCAGGGATGCTTGTACTGATGGTGACTGCCCTTCACGGCAATCAGGTACCAACCATCCGCCTCAATCTTGCCGATCATCTCCCGACTGCGCATAACCCTGCCCTGTGGATACCGAACCATCAGGCACCTTATCCACTCCAGCACGCAGCGATACACACTATACACACTTGGTTAATCAATACGCTGATAGCCCAATGCCTGCTCATGAGCACGGGAGACGGCTGGCCGACCAAGAACCCCGTCTCCTTGCATCAGATGGTCTGGTTTGCCGCCTATGCTCCATGGACAGGTCGACAAACACCCCGTGCCGGCCAGCGCGACATCGTCCGACCGCTCCTGCAGGAGACGCTTTCCATGCACACCACCATCATCATCACCTTCGGCCTGATTCTGCTGGCGCTGCTGCTGTTCATCGGCGAGCGGCTGGGCTTTTCCCGATCGATATTGGGCTTTGGATTTACCGGGTTGTGGCTGGCGTTGACGGTGATCAACGGCGCGGTGGGAATGGTTACCGCCCATCAGCCCCTGAGATCGGAACTGATGGTCGGCAGCCTGGTGTTTGCCGTGCCGGTGCTGGCCCTGGTGCTCTACCTGCTGTTCACCAGGGCCTGAGCGCCTGGCTCAGCGCACCAGATGCAGGAACTGCATGTGGCGTTCGTACTGGTCGAGGATGTCGTTGATGATCTGCTCCTTGCTGTAGCCCATCAGATCGTAATCCTGACTGCCCTCGGCCAGGTGCACCTCGGCCCGGTAGTAGCGGCGGTTGCGCAGCTCTTTGGGGCCCATGCCGCCACGGGCGAAGGACGGGGTGAAGTAGCCGCGCATCTGCACCTGGTAGATGAACGGGTGCTGGTCGCCATGACCGATTTCCAGGCTCACGCTGTCGTTGGCCGGGTCGGGCTGGGTCACCACGTTCAGGCCCTTCTCAGCGAACACCGCGGTCACCTCTTCGATGGCCGGGCGCACCGTCTGGTCGAGGAAGCGATACACCTCATCCCGGGACGGGAAGTGCACCGCCTGGCTCAGGCGCTGGCGCCAGCCACCCTTGCCGCGCCGCGAAGGCGCCACCGGGGCCAGGGAGTGCAGTTGGGCAATGCGCCGCTGCGACTCCAGGTAGAACGCCTTGTGCAGCCCCCACATCATCAACAGCAGAATCAGCGAGAACGGCAGCGAGGTCAGCACCACCGCCGACTTCAGCGAGTCGATGCTGCCAGCGAACAGCAACGCACTGGTGACCAGCGCGGTCATCGCGCCCCAGAACACCCGCAGCCATTTCGGCCCGTCCTCGTCGGCATTGCCGCCCTTGGCCGACAGGGTCGAGAGCACCACGGTGCCGGAGTCCGCCGAGGTGACGAAGAACACGAAGCTGATGAACACCGTGACCGCGATCACGGTCTTGCTCCAGGGGTAGGTTTCCAGCAGCAGGTAGAGGGTCATCGACGGGTTATCGATGGCCGACAGACCCAGGGCGCTCATGCCGTGGTTGAGCACCTGGTCGATGGCGCTGTTACCGAAGATCGACATCCACGCCAGGGTGAAGCCCAGGGGAATCAGCAGCACGCCGAAGACGAATTCGCGAATGGTCCGGCCGCGGGAAATACGTGCGATGAACAGCCCCACGAACGGCGACCAGGCAATCCACCAGGCCCAGTAGAACACCGTCCAGCCGCCCAGCCAGTCGCTGGGCTTGTTGTAGGCGTAGACGTCGAAACTCTTGGTCGGCAACGCGCCCAAATAGTCCCCGAGGTTCTGGATCAGGGTGTTGAGCAGGTGCTGGGTCGGACCGGCGAACAGCACGAACAGCAGCAGCGCCACCGCCAGCAGCATGTTGATGTCGGACATCACCCGCACGCCCTTGTCGACTCCGGACACCGCGACAATGATCGCCGCGCCCATCATCAGGGTGATCAGGCCAACCTGAATCCACTGGGTGTGAGCGATGCCGAACAGGTAGTCGAGGCCGGAGTTCAGGTGCAGCACGCCAAAGCCCATGTCGGCGCCCAGGCCGAACACCGTGGCGATGATGCCGAAGCCGTCCACCGCATAGCCGATGGGGCCGTTGATGCGCTTGCCGATCAGCGGGTACAGCGCCGAACGCAGGGCCAGCGGCAGGTTATGCCGGTAGGCAAAGTAGGCCAGGGCCATGCCGACGAAGGCGAACACCCCCCAGCCGTGCAGGCCCCAGTGCAGGAACAGCAACTGCATGCCCTGGCGCGCCGCCTCGGCGGTGCCGGCCTCGCCCTGGGGCGGTTGCAGCATGTGGGTCAGGGGTTCGGAAACGCAGAAGAAGAACAGGGTGATGCTGATCCCGGCGGCGAACAGCATGCCGGCCCAGGACAGGTAACTGAACTCGGGTTCGTCGTGGTCGGCACCGAGCTTGATCTTGCCGTAGCCGGACAAGGCGGTGACCACCACGAAGACCAGGTACAGGGTCATCGCCAGCATGTAGTACCAGCCGACCGTATTGGCCGCCCAGTTTTGCGCCGCCAGGAGCCAGGCGCCGGCCTGTTCCGGCATGGAAATCACCACCACGCCGAAGATCAGGATAAAGCTCGCGGCGAAGTAGAACACCGGAGGGTTCATGCGAATCAGAGTATTCGCGGAGCTGGATGGCGCACTCATGAACGGTGCACCTCGAAGGGATGAAACACGGCTGAAATGTACGGACTCAGCAAAGGCAAGCCTCCTGTTGTGAGCGGGCAGCGAACCACCGGTTTAACTTGAACGAGCGTTCAAGTTAAACATGGATAGGCGGTCGAGGACTAATCGCAGGGCTCAGCGGTACTGTTCAGTACGCTAGCTCAGGGAAGGGTATGACGGATGGCGAACGGAATCGTTCAGCAGAAAAAACGCTGCCAGCTGTGTGTGGCGGTTGATCGTCAAGCAAGGTCCTGCGGACCTTTTCCCAGCCTCGCAGGCTCGGCAGCGGCTACAAGAGGCCGGTGCGGCGGGAGGCATGGGCGCCTCTGTAGCCGCTGCCGCAGGCTGCGAACGAGCCGCAGGCTCGCCGGCGATCTCACCACCGCCGAGGCCCCTGCGGTGCCTGCGGCAGCGGCTACAGAAGGCCAGTCCTACTTTTGCGAGCCGTCGTCGTGCTGCAGGTTGGCCTGGGTCAGGTTGCAACCGGCCGGCACGCTGCGGGTCAGCCAGACGTTGCCGCCAATGGTCGAACCCTTGCCGATGGTGATGCGCCCGAGAATGGTCGCGCCGGCGTAGATCACCACGTCGTCCTCGACGATCGGGTGGCGCGGGTGGCCCTTCTGCAACTGGCCGTCTTCGTCCGCCGGGAAGCGCTTGGCCCCCAGGGTCACCGCCTGGTAGATGCGCACCCGCTCACCGATGATCGCGGTCTCGCCGATCACCACGCCCGTGCCGTGGTCGATGAAGAAGCTGCGGCCGATCTGCGCCCCGGGGTGAATGTCGATGCCGGTGGCCGAGTGTGCGATTTCCGAGCTGATCCGCGCCAGCAACGGCAGGCCGGCACGGTACAGATGGTGCGCGAGGCGGTGGTGAATCACCGCCAGGATGCCCGGGTAGCACAGCAGCACTTCATCGACGCTGCGGGCCGCCGGGTCACCGTGGTAGGCGGCCAGTACGTCGGTGTCCAGCAACACCCGCAGGCCCGGCAGGGCCAGGGCGAAATCCTGGATCAGGCGAATCGCCCGGGCGTTGACTTCGGCATCCGCCTCGCCGTTCTGCCGGGCCACGTAACGCAGCTCCAGGCGCGCCTGGGCCAGCAACGCATTGAGCGCCGCGTCCAGGGTATGGCCGACGTAAAAGTCCTCACTCTCTTCGCGCAGGTCCACCGGCCCCAGTCGCATGGGGAACAGGGCGCCGCACAGGGCCTCGAGGATCTCCGCCATGGCCGCTCGCGACGGCAGCTCACGCCCGCCCTGCTCGCCGCTGACCCGACCGTTGCGGGTACGCCACTGATCACGGGCATCGCGCAGTTGGCCAACGATGGTCTGCAATTGCCAATGGCTGGAACGCTCGCTCACGATAAGACTCCTTACTCGGGCGGCCGGACAATCGGGCCGCGCAAACGGCGATCACTTTACGCCCCGCCAGGGCGAGGTTTAAGAACTAATTGTTCGGTTTACAGCACTTTTTCGCATAAGCGATTTGCGGTTGCCCGGGCAAATAACGCTGCCTATAGTCCTTGCACCTTCCCTGTTCCGTGCGGCCTCATGATCAAACAACAGCTTGCCCGCTTTCCCCGTCTCGACCTGCTCGGGCACACCACCGCCCTGGAAAAACTCGAACGCCTGTCGGCCTGGATCGGGCGCGATGTCTACGTCAAGCGCGACGACACCACGCCCCTGGCCATGGGCGGCAACAAGCTGCGCAAGCTCGAATACCTGGCCGCCGATGCCCTGGCCCAGGGCGCCGATACCCTGATCACCGCCGGGGCCATCCAGTCCAACCACGTGCGCCAGACCGCGGCCCTGGCCGCCAAGCTGGGGCTGGGTTGCGTGGCCCTGCTGGAAAACCCCATCGGCACCGAAGACCCCAGCTACCTGGGCAACGGCAACCGCCTGCTGCTGGAGCTGTTCGACGCCAAGGTCGAGTTGGTGGAAAACCTCGACCAGGCCGACGAACAATTGCAGGCCCTGGCCGCGCGCCTGCGCAGCAACGGCAAGAAACCCTACCTGGTGCCCATTGGCGGCTCCAACGCCCTGGGCGCCCTGGGTTACGTGCGCGCCGGCCTGGAGCTGGCGCAGCAGATCGAAGACAGCGGCCTGGACTTCGCCGCGGTGGTCCTGGCCTCCGGCAGCGCCGGTACCCACAGTGGCCTGGCCCTGGCCTTGAGCGAAGTGCTGCCACAGTTGCCGGTGATCGGCGTGACCGTCTCGCGCAGCGACGAGGATCAGCGGCCCAAGGTCCAGGGCCTGGCCGAACGCACCGCCGAGCTGCTGGGAGTGAATCTGCCGGCGGCGTTCAACGTGCAGCTGTGGGACGAATACTTCGCCCCCCGTTACGGCGAACCCAATGCCGGCACCCTGGCCGCGGTCAAATTGCTGGCCAGCCAGGAAGGCCTGTTGCTGGACCCGGTGTACACCGGTAAAGCCATGGCAGGCCTGCTGGACGGCGTCGGTCGCCAGCGCTTCGAAGAGGGCCCGATCATCTTCCTGCACACCGGTGGCGCCCCGGCGCTGTTCGCCTACCCCGGCGCCTTCGCGTAGAAGGTGAAATTTTGTGTAGGAGCCGGCTTGCCGGCGAAGAGGTCCGCAAGCCTTGCACCGCCCTTGACGGCGCCTTCCCTGGCAAGCCAGCACCTGCGGGGTAAATGCCGTGAAGTTGTGCGTAGGAGCCGGCTTGCCGGCGAAGAGGCCCGTAAGCCTTGCGCCGCCCTTGACGGCGCCTTCGCTGGCAAGCCAGCACCTGCGGGGTGAATGCCGTGAAGTTGTGCGTAGGAGCCGGCTTGCCGGCGAAGATGCCCGTAAGCCTTGCGCCGCCCTTGACGGCGCCTTCGCTGGCAAGCCAGCACCTGCGGGGTGAATGCCGTGACGTTGTGCGTAGGAGCCGGCTTGCCGGCGGAGAGGCCCGCAAGCCTTGCGCCGCCCTCGACGGCGCCTTCGCTGGCAAGCCAGCTCCTACGAGGAAGGGGATTGCTCGTGGACAACCAAACTAAAAAGAATAACAAAGTGAATTTATATTATTTTTAAACCTATAAAAGTCGCCTTATAGTCGCGCCGCAGGCCGATTTGCCAAAAGACGCATACGCTGCATTAAGGCAGGATAAGGCGTCACTCTCGGCTCACCGATTGGCCTGCATCTCCCACCCGCATCGTGCATAAGAAAATCACAGGGGCTTGTCATGAATCTTTCCGTACTGCGTCGCAATCTGCTGATTGGCACACTGGGCCTGGCCCTCGGTGCCGGACTGATGGGGCAAGCGGTTGCCGGCGAGCAACTGCAGAAGATCAAGGATGCAGGCGTGATCAACGTCGGCCTGGAAGGCACCTACCCACCGTTCAGCTTCGTCGATGAAAACGGCAAGCTGGCCGGCTTCGAAGTGGAATTCTCCGAAGCCCTGGCGAACAAGCTCGGGGTCAAGGTCAAGCTGCAGCCGACCAAGTGGGACGGCATTCTCGCGGCCCTGGAATCCAAGCGCCTGGACGCGGTGATCAACCAGGTGACCATCTCCGAGGAGCGCAAGAAAAAGTACGACTTCTCCACCCCCTACACCGTCTCCGGGATCCAGGCCCTGACCCAGAAAAAGGATCAAGGCAAGTTCAAGACGGCCGCCGACCTGGGTGGCCACAAGGTCGGCGTGGGCCTGGGCACCAACTACGAGCAATGGCTCAAGGACAACGTCCCCAACGCCATCATCAAGACCTATGACGATGATCCGACCAAGTACCAGGACCTGCGCGTAGGCCGTATCGACGCCATTCTGGTGGACCGCCTGGCGGCCTTCGAGCTGATCAAGAAAACCAAGGACACCCTGGTGGTTTCCGGCGAACCCTTCTCCCGCCAGGAAGCCGGTGTGGCCCTGCGCAAGGGCGAACCCGAACTGCTGGCCGCGGTGAACAAGGCGATCGAGGAACTGCGGGCCGACGGCACGCTGAAAAAGCTCTCGGAAAAATACTTCAACGCTGACGTCACCCAATAATGGAAGCAGGTCTGCAACTGGCGCTGGATTCAGCGCCATTTCTCCTCAAGGGCGCGTATTACACGGTCATCCTCAGCCTCGGCGGCATGTTCTTCGGGCTGCTGCTGGGCTTCGGCCTGGCCTTGATGCGCCTGTCGCGCCTGACCCTGGTGAGCTGGATTGCCCGGGTCTACGTGTCGTTCTTTCGCGGTACACCGCTGCTGGTGCAGCTGTTCGTGATCTATTACGGCCTGCCGCAACTGGGGCTGGAACTGGATCCGTTGCCCGCCGCGCTGATCGGCTTCTCCCTGAACATGGCGGCCTACGCCTGTGAAATCCTCAGGGCCGCCATCGGCTCGATCGAACGCGGTCAATGGGAGGCCGCCGCCAGCATCGGCATGACCCGGGCCCAGACCCTGCGCCGGGCGATCCTGCCGCAAGCCATGCGCACGGCCCTGCCGCCGCTGGGCAACAGCTTCATTTCCCTGGTCAAGGACACCGCCCTGGCTGCCACCATCCAGGTGCCGGAACTGTTCCGCCAGGCGCAGCTGATCACCGCCCGTACCTTCGAAATCTTCACCATGTATCTTGCCGCCGCGCTGATCTACTGGGTTCTGGCCAGCGTGCTCGCGCACCTGCAGAACCGCCTGGAGCAGCGGGTCAATCGGCACGACCAGGAGTCCTGAAGCCATGATCGTGGTGGAAAAACTGACCAAGCAGTTCAAGGGCCAGACGGTGCTCGATGGCATCGACCTGCAGGTCAAGGAAGGCGAAGTGATTGCCATCATCGGCCCCAGTGGCTCGGGCAAGACCACCTTCCTGCGCTGCCTGAACTTTCTTGAAGAACCGACCAGCGGACGCATCCGCATCGGCGACATCGCCATCGACAGCAACATCCCCCTGAACCAGCAACAAAGCCGGATCCGCCAGTTGCGCCAGCAAGTGGGTTTCGTGTTCCAGAACTTCAACCTGTTCCCCCACCGCACCGCCCTGGAGAACGTCATCGAAGGCCCGCTGGTGGTGAAGAAGACCCCACGGGAACAGGCCGTTGCCCTGGGTCGTGCGCTGCTGGCCAAGGTCGGCCTGGCGGGCAAGGAAGACAGCTACCCGAGGCGCCTGTCCGGTGGCCAGCAGCAACGGGTGGCGATCGCCCGGGCCCTGGCCATGGAACCGCGAGTGATCCTGTTCGACGAGCCGACTTCGGCCCTGGACCCGGAACTGGTGGGCGAAGTCCTGGCCACCATCCGCAGCCTGGCCGAAGAGAAACGCACCATGATCATCGTCACCCACGAAATGGGCTTCGCCCGGGACGTGGCCAACCGGGTGATCTTCTTCGACAAGGGGGTGATCGTCGAACAGGGCGAAGCCAAGGCGCTGTTCGCCAACCCCCAGCACGAGCGCACCCGCCAGTTCCTCAGCAAGTTTCTCCACCCCGGCACATGAAGCTTGAAACTCCCCTAGCCGGCTGCCCGCTCCCCTTCCAGACCATGGAGGCCTGATGCTGGCGCCGCAGAAAATCCATAACCTGCTCCGGCTCTCGCCCCAGGCGCGGTGTGACTACCTGATTCGCAAGGTGGCGGATTTCCAGGTCATCTGGGGGCTGTTCGCTGACGGCTGGGCCACCGCCGGCTCCGCCCAGGCCAGCGCCATCGCCTTCTGGCCAGAGGCGGAGTTCGCCGCCTGGTGCGCCCACGGCCCATGGCACGGCTTTGAACCCAAGCCCATTGAGCTGGGCCATTTCCTCTCCCACTGGCTGCCTGGCATGCAGCGCGACGCCAGGCTCTGCCTGGTGTTTGCGGATGCGGACGGACAAGGCCTGTTGCTGCCCCCCGAGTCACTGCTGCAATCGCTCACCCACGAGCTGGATCAGTACCAGTAACGCCTGCGGCGGCGCCTGAACGCTCAGCGCCGATCGCCTCACTTCGCGTGCTTGCATCCCCCTGCCCGTGTTCTTTTGCACCGACGAAAAATGCTCGCCGGCGTCTGCCGCACACCGCGCCAGCCCGCAGCCACTGGGCCGCAACCGGCCATCCTGCCGTATACGTAAAGCCCTTCTATTCATATTCCTAAAAGTTAGTTTATTTAATTTTTATACGCGCTTAGGGTATATGCACCGGACCACCGGACATTCTTGATTCTGATTTCGCCGCATGACGCGGCCTATCCAAAAGATGTGAGGTAGGTATGGTCCGGAACACAATCACCCCAGTGCAGATCGCCAGGGCATTGCGTGCAGCCAAGGAGTGGCGCTGATGTCCAGTCTGATCGAAGCCCAGGTCCAGAGTGACCTGGATATTGCTCCCCTTTTGCTGCCCGCTCGGGTACTGCGCAACGACGCCGAAGCCCTGCAAGCCGCCCATGAACTGGCCGACGCGGCCCGCCAGCAGGCCGCTCAACGCGACCGCCAGCGCAAGCTGCCCTGGGCGCAGATCGAACAATTCACCCGCAGCGGCCTGGGCAGCATTGCCGTGCCCCGCGCCTACGGCGGGCCACAGGTGTCCTTCGTCACCCTGGCCGAGGTCTTCGCGATCATTTCCGCGGCCGACCCGGCCCTGGGGCAGATCCCGCAGAACCAGTTCGGCATCCTCGGCCTGATCCTCGGTTGCGGCACCGAGCGGCAGAAGAAACAGCTGCTGCAGAGCGTCCTGGAAGGCTGGCGCATCGGCAATGCCGGCCCGGAGCGCGGCACCAAGAACACCCTGGAACTCAAGGCGCGGATCACCAGGGATGGCGACGGCCATGTGATCAATGGCCAGAAGTTCTACTCCACTGGCGCCCTGTTCGCCCACTGGGTAGCGGTCAAGGCACTCAACGAGGAAGGCCGCCAGGTGCTGGCCTTCGTCCGCCGTGGCACCCCAGGCTTGCGCATCGTCGACGACTGGTCGGGCTTCGGCCAGCGCACCACCGCCAGCGGCACCATCCTGCTCAACGATGTGCGGGTCGAGTCCGAGCTGGTGCTGGACAACTGGCGGATCAACGAGTCGCCGAATATCCAGGGCGCGGTGTCGCAACTGATCCAGGCCGCCATCGATGCCGGCATCGCCCGGGAAGCCGTGGCCGACGCTATCCGCTTCGTGCGTGAACGGGCCCGCCCGTGGATCGACGCCAACGTCGAGCGCGCCAGCGACGACCTGTATGTGATCGCCGACATCGGCAAGCTGCAGATCGAACTCCACGCCGCCGAGGCCCTGCTGCGCAAGGCCGGGCAAGTGCTGGACCAGGTCAGCGCGGCGCCGATCACCGCCGAGTCCGCCGCCCGCGCCTCCATCGCCGTGGCCGAAGCCAAGGTACTGACCACCGAGATCTCGCTGCTGGCCAGCGAAAAGCTTTTCGAGCTGGCCGGCAGCCGCGCCACCCTCGCCGAATTCAACCTCGACCGCCACTGGCGCAATGCCCGGGTGCACACCCTGCACGACCCAGTGCGCTGGAAGTACCACGCCGTCGGCGCCTACCACCTGAACGGCACGCTGCCGGCCCGGCATTCCTGGATTTAACCGCCCAGAACGCTTTTGACCAGATCTCTGGAGAAACACATGTCTCTTGCTCAACACGTCGCGGTCATCACCAGCGACGAACAAGCCCTGATTGTCGCCAGCGACCTGGCGGAAGACTTCAAGCGCGACAGCGCCCTGCGCGACCGTGAACGGCGCCTGCCCCATCCCGAGCTGGAAGCCTTCAGCCGCTCCGGCCTGTGGGGCATCAGCGTGCCCAAGGAATACGGCGGCGCCGGGGTGTCCAACGTCACCCTGGCCAAGGTCATCGCCCTGATCGCCGAGGCCGACGCCTCCCTGGGGCAGATCCCGCAGAACCATTTCTACGCCCTGGAAGTGCTGCGGGTGAACGGCAGCGAGCCGCAGAAAAAACGGCTGTACGCCGAGGTCCTGGCCGGCCGCCGCTTCGGCAACGCCCTGGCCGAGCTGGGCACCAAGACCGCCCATGACCGCACCACCCGCCTGAGCCGCGACAGCAGCGGCCAGGGCTACCGCATCGACGGGCGCAAGTTCTACGCCACCGGCGCCATCTACGCCCAGCGCATCCCCACCTCGGTGGTGGATGAGCACGGCGTGCAGCAACTGGCCTTCGTCCCCGCCGACGCCCAGGGCCTGAGCGTGATCGACGACTGGAGCGGCTTCGGCCAGCGCACCACCGGCAGCGGCTCGGTGCTGTTTGAAAACGTTGCGGTGGACGAGGCCGACGTGGTGCCGTTCCAGAGCGCCTTCGAACGCCCGACCCCGGTCGGTCCCCTGGCGCAGATCCTCCACGCCGCCATCGACACCGGCATCGCCCGCGCCGCCTACGAAGACGCCCTGCGCTTCGTGCGCACCAAGACCCGGCCGTGGATCGACTCCGGCACCGACAAGGCCACCGACGACCCGCTGACCCTCAAGAGCTTCGGCCAGCTGAGCATCCGCCTGCACGCCACCGAAGCCCTGCTGGAGCGCGCCGGGGAGTTCCTCGACCGGGCCCAGGCCGAGACCAACGCCGACACCGTGGCCGCCGCCTCCATCGCCGTGGCCGAGGTCCGCGCCCTGAGCACAGAAATCTCCCTGGCCGCCGGCAGCACCCTGTTCGAACTGGCGGGCAGCCAGGCGACCCTGGCCGAGCACGGCCTGGACCGCCACTGGCGCAACGCCCGGGTGCACACCCTGCACGACCCGGTGCGCTGGAAGTACCACGCGGTGGGCAACTACTACCTCAACCAGCAGAACCCGCCACTGCGGGGGACCATCTGATGGCCGCTGCCGAAACCGCCAAGAAGAAGATCCTGCTCAACGCCTTCAACATGAACTGCGTCGGGCACATCAACCACGGCCTGTGGACCCACCCGCGGGACAACTCGACCCAGTACAAGACCCTCGAGTACTGGACCGAACTGGCCCAGCTGCTGGAGCGCGGGCTGTTCGACGGGCTGTTCATCGCTGACATCGTCGGGGTCTACGACGTCTACCAGAACTCGGTGGACGTGACCCTCAAGGAGTCGATCCAGTTGCCGGTCAACGACCCGCTGCTGCTGGTTTCGGCCATGGCGGCAGTGACCAAGAACCTGGGCTTCGGCCTCACCGCCAACCTCACCTACGAGGCGCCCTACCTGTTCGCCCGGCGCCTTTCCACCCTCGACCACCTGAGCCGTGGCCGGGTCGGCTGGAACATCGTCACCGGCTACCTGGACAGCGCCGCCCAGGCCATGGGCCTGAAGCAGCAGATCGAGCACGACCGTCGCTACGACCAGGCCGATGAGTACCTGGAGGTGCTGTACAAGCTCTGGGAAGGCAGCTGGGAAGACGACGCGGTGCTTGATGACCGCGAGCAGCGCGTCTATGCCCAGCCGGACAAGGTGCACAAGGTCGAGCATCAGGGCGAGTTCTACCAGGTCAGCGGCTATCACCTGTGCGAGCCCTCGCCACAGCGCACCCCGGTGCTGTTCCAGGCCGGCAGCTCGGACCGCGGCCTGCTGTTCGCCGGGCGCCACGCCGAGTGCGTGTTCATCAGCGGGCAGAACAAGGCGGCGACCAGGGCACAGGTGGACAAGGTTCGCGCCAGCGCCGTGGCCGCCGGGCGCAATCCCGAGGACATCAAGGTGTTCATGGGCCTCAACGTGATCGTTGGCCAGACCGAGGAACTGGCCTGGCAGAAGCACGCCGAGTACCGCCGCTACGCCAGCGCCGAGGCCGGGGTGGCGCATTTTTCCGCGTCCACCGCGATCGACTTTTCCCAATACGAGATCGACGAACCTATCCAGTACGTGAAGAGCAACGCCATCCAGTCGGCCACCAAGCACCTGCAGAACAACGACTGGACCCGGCGCAAACTGCTGGAGCAGCACGCCCTGGGCGGCCGCTACTTCACCGTGGTCGGCTCGCCGCAGCAGGTGGCCGACGAGCTGGAATCCTGGATCGGCGAAACCGGCCTGGACGGCTTCAACCTGACCCGCATCGTCACCCCGGAAAGCTACGTCGACTTCATCGACCTGGTGATCCCCGAACTGCAACGACGCGGCTCCTACAAGACCGCCTACGACGAGGGCACCCTGCGGGAAAAACTGTTCCACGAAGGCCGCAAACTACCCGAACGACACACCGGCGCGGCCTACCGCCGCTGACCACCCTGTGGCGAGGGAGCCTGCTCTCGCTGGCTTGCGCAGCAAGCCCAAACCCGGACGGCGCGGTATGCCTGCAACACCGCGCCGCCTGGATCTGGGGCCGCTTTGCGGCCCAACGGGAGCAAGCGCCCTCACCACACAAAACGGTCTTCGCCCCACCAAACGCAACTGTCCAACCTCCTGACTCGGATTGACTGGAAGTAACCACCATGAAAACCAAGCCCCTGCGCCACCCGGTCAAAGCCCTGGCCCTCGCCCTCGGCCTGTTCAGCAGCGCCGTGTTCGCCGCCGACGCACCACTCAAGGTCGGCACCACCGCCGCCTTCGCCATTCCCCTGGAGGCCGCCGTGGAAGAGGCCGGCAAGCAGGGCCTGAAGGTGCAGCTGGTGGAGTTCACCGACTGGATCGCGCCCAACGTCAGCCTGGCTGCCGGCGACATCGACGTGAACTACTTCCAGCACATCCCCTTCCTGGAAAACGCCAAGGCCGCCGCCGGTTTCGATCTGGTGCCCTTCGCCCCGGGCATCATCAACAACGTCGGCCTGTACTCGAAGAAATACACAAGCTTCGCCGAGCTGCCCGAAGGCGCCAGCGTGGCCATCGCCAACGACCCGATCAACAGCGGACGCGGCCTGCAACTGCTGGCCAAGGCCGGGCTGATCACCCTCAAGCCGGGCGTGGGCTACAAGGCCACCGAAGACGACATCGTCAGCAACCCGAAGAAGATCAAGATCCTCCAGGTCGAAGCCGTGCAACTGGTGCGCGCCTATGACGACGCCGACCTGGTCCAGGGCTACCCGGCCTACATCCGTCTGGCCAAGACCTTCGACGCCGGCTCGGCGCTGCTGTTCGACGGCCTGGACCACAAGGAATACGTGATCCAGTTCGTGATCCAGCCCAAGAGCAAGAACGACCCGCGGCTGATCAAGTTCGTCGATATCTACCAGCACTCGCCTGCCGTTCGCGCCGCCCTGGATAAAGCCCACGGCAAGCTCTACCAAGCCGGCTGGGAAGGTTGAGATGAGTGCCGCGACGCTGCAGCGCAAGCTGCCGGAACCTGCGCCAAAGAGCGCCGAGCAGACCGAGCTGCACCCCGAGCTGAACCGCGCCCAGGTGCGCTTCATCGGCCTGGGCAAGACCTACCAGGGCCAGCAGGGTCCGGTGCAGGCCCTGCACGGCATCGACCTTTCGATCCAGCGCGGCGAGGTGTTCGGCATCATCGGCCGCAGCGGCGCCGGCAAATCGTCGCTGATCCGCACCATCAACCGCCTGGAGCAACCCAGCAGCGGCCGGGTGCTGATCGATCAGGTGGACATCGGCGACTTCGACGAAGACCGCCTGGTGGCCCTGCGCCGACGCATCGGCATGATCTTCCAGCACTTCAACCTGATGTCGGCCAAGACCGTGTGGCACAACGTCGAGCTGCCGCTGAAGGTGGCCGGGGTGCCCAAGGCCGAGCGCCAGCGCAAGGTCCGCGAACTGCTGGAACTGGTGGGCCTCAAGGACAAGCACCAGGCCTACCCGGCGCAACTGTCCGGCGGCCAGAAGCAGCGGGTGGGCATCGCCCGGGCCCTGGTCCACGACCCCGAGATCCTGCTGTGCGACGAAGCCACCTCGGCCCTGGACCCGGAAACCACCCAGTCGATCCTCGCCCTGCTCAAAGAGATCAACCAGCGCCTGGGCCTGACCATCATCCTCATCACCCACGAGATGGCGGTGATCCGCGAGATCTGCGACCGGGTGGTGGTGCTGGAGCACGGGCGCATCGTCGAACAGGGGCCGGTCTGGGAAGTCTTCGGCCACCCGCAACACGAGGTCAGCAAGACCCTGCTGGCGCCCCTGCAGCACGGCCTGCCGCCCGAGCTGCAAAGCCGCCTGCGCAGTCATGCGCAATCGTCCGAGGCCGCCGTGGTGCTGAGCCTGCGCTTTACCGGCAGCCAGACAGAGGAGCCGGACCTGGCGGCGCTGTTCGGCGCCCTGGGCGGCCGCGTGCGCCTGCTGCAAGGTGGCGTCGAACGCATCCAGGGCCACGCCCTGGGGCACCTGCTGCTGGCCGTCCAGGGCTCGTCCCTGGGGGCGGCGGAACTGCGTCAACGTGCCGGGCAATGGGCACAGCAAGTGGAGGTACTGGGCTATGTGGTTTGATCGCTTGTTGCAGGGCGTCCTCGACACCCTGCTGATGGTCGGCGTGTCCTCGCTGATCGCCCTGCTGGCGGGGATTCCCCTGGCGGTGATCCTGGTCACCAGCGGCAAGGGCGGGATCTACGAGGCGCCGCACCTGAACCGGGCCCTGGGGGCTTTCGTGAACCTGTTCCGCTCGATCCCGTTCCTGATCCTGATGGTGGCGCTGATCCCCTTTACCCGGCTGATCGTCGGCACCACCTACGGTGTGTGGGCGGCGGTGGTGCCGCTGACCATCGCCGCCACGCCGTTCTTTGCGCGCATCGCCGAAGTGAGCCTGCGGGAAGTCGATCACGGCCTGATCGAAGCGGCCCAGGCCATGGGCTGCCGACGCTGGCACATTGTCTGGCACGTGCTGCTGCCGGAAGCGCTGCCGGGCATCGTCGGCGGCTTCACCATCACCCTGGTGACCATGATCAACTCCTCGGCCATGGCCGGGGCGATTGGCGCGGGCGGGCTGGGGGACATTGCCTACCGCTACGGTTACCAGCGTTTCGACAGCCAGATCATGCTCACGGTGATCGTGCTGCTGGTGATCCTGGTGGCGGCGATCCAACTGGGCGGCGACCGACTGGCGCGGGTGCTGAACAAGCGCTAGTGGCACCCCGTGTAGCCGCCGCAGGCTGCGACAAGGTCCGCAGGACCTTGCGAGGCCCTCAAGAGCGGCGTCTCCTGCGGAGCCGTTCGCAGCCTGCGGCAGCGGCTACAGGGTGCATGGGGTATATTCGGGCCATTCCTCTTCACGCCATGCAGCCCGCCATGAAACTTGCTCCAGACGACCTAGACACCATCACCGCCACTACCCTCGGCCACTACCAGCAGGTGGCCGAAGACTTTCGTGAAGGCACCCGCGACCACGACGTCAGCCAGAACATCGACGCGCTGCTGCGGCATATCCAGGGCCCGGCGCCCTTCACCGTGCTGGATTTTGGCTGCGGTCCGGGGCGCGATCTGCAGACCTTCACCCGCCTGGGCCATGTCGCCATCGGCCTCGACGGTTGCGAGCGCTTCGCCCAGATGGCCCGGGACGACAGCGGCTGCGAGGTCTGGCAGCAGGACTTTCTCAAGCTTGACCTGCCCGCGGAGCGCTTCGACGGCATCTTCGCCAACGCGGTGCTGTTTCACATTCCCCGCCAGGAACTGCCGCGGGTGCTCAAGCAACTGCATGCCAGCCTCAAGGACGGTGGCGTGCTGTTCAGCTCCAACCCGCGCGGCGACAACCAGGAAGGCTGGAACGGCCCGCGCTATGGCGCCTACCACGACCTCGCGGCCTGGCAGGCGCTGCTGACCGAGGCAGGCTTTGTCGAGCTGGAGCATTACTACCGCCCCGCCGGCCTGCCCCGGGAACAGCAACCCTGGCTGGCCAGCGTCTGGCGCAAGGCCTGAGCCCTCCCGCCCCACTCCCCCCGTAGGCGCCGGCTTGCCGGCCAAAGCGCTTGCAGATCAAGCGCCCGCCTCCCGGGCCCCTTCGCTGGCAAGCCAGCTCCTACATGGCCGTGGGCTGCCTACGTCATTCGCACTACCGCCAACCTCGTAGGAGCCGGCTTGCCGGCGAAGGCGGTTCCGGATCAGCCACCCGCCTCCCGGGCCTCTTCGCTGGCAAGCCAGCTCCTACATGGCCGTGGGCTGCCGACGCCATTCGCACTACCGCCAACCTCGCAGGAGCCGGCTTGCCGGCGAAGGCGGTTCCGGATCAGGCGCCCGCCTCCCGGACCTCTTCGCTGGCAAGCCAGCTCCTACATGGCCGTGGGCTGCCGACGTCATTCGCACTACCGCCAACCTCGTAGGAGCCGGCTTGCCGGCGAAGGCGGTTCCGGATCAGCCGCCCGCCTCCCGGGCCTCTTCGCTGGCAAGCCAGCTCCTACATGGCCGTGGGCTGCCGACGCCATTCGCACTACCGCCAACCTCGTAGGAGCCGGCTTGAACTGGTCAAGTAATCCTGGACACCGATTAAGGTTCTACGCCGCCAGTTTCTCCATCGCCACCGGCGACCAATAGTCGTTATAACTGTGAGGCCTGATGGTGTTGTAGCGCATGACGTAGCGCTGTACATCCGTTCGGGCCTCATGCTCCGAGTTGTAGCCTGTTTCAGGTACCCACTCCGACTTCAAACTGCCAAAGAAACGTTCCATCGGAGCGTTGTCCCAGCATTCACCTTTACGACTCATACTTTGCCGGTGCCCATGTTCCAGCAGCTCATTCCTGAACTTATGGCTGGTGTACTGGCAACCTTGATCGGAGTGAAACAACACATCTTTGGGACGCCCCCGTAGCTCGACGGCCATCCGCAAGGCTTCACAGGTCAGCGAGGCATCAGAGATCATCGAAAACGACCAGCCCACGATCCTGCGGGCGAACAAGTCCAGAACTGCGGCAAAATACAGCCAGCGCTTGCCGACCTTGATGTACGTGACGTCGCCGCACCACACCTGATTCATCGCCGTAACCTCAAACTGACGCTTGAGCACGTGGGGCGCCACCAGCGCTTCCACGCCGGAGGACTTGTACTTGTGGCGTCGACGCTGACGACTGGCGATACCGGCTTCTCGCATCAGGCTGCGAGCCATGTACCGTCCGACACTATGCCCATTGGCTTGCAGCACCTTGGCCAGGGTGCGCGAGCCGGCAGATGCCCTGGAAGCCTTATGGTGCTTGACCAGCAAGGCTTTGAGTTTCTCTCGTTCGGGCCGAGCTCGGCCTTGGCGCTCGCGCCATGCGTAAAAGCTGCTGCGGCTAATTCCCAGCACGCGGCAGCACTTGTTCACGCCGTATTGCTCACCCAGCTCATCGATCAGCGAGAGTGATCTTTGGCGTCCAACAGCAGGAGAGCACTGGCCTTTTTTAGGATTTCGATATCCCGATCTTTTTGCCTGAGCAAGGCTTTGAGTTTTTGGATTTCTCGCTGATCGGCGGTAATCGCTTTGGCCCCGACCGGAGTTGATCCCTGGCGCTCTTGACGAACTTGTTCAACCCAGCGACGCAGCGCCGTAGGACCAACACTCAAACTGGCGCAAACCTCGGGAACCGATAGTCCCTCGTCCAACACCATGCTGGCTGCCTTGAGCTTGAATTCACCCGAATAAGAATTACGCATATCCAAACACCTCAGATTTGGGCGCCATCATAGCGCCCGATTGGGGTGTCCAAAATTATTAGGCCAGTTCAGCTTGCCGGCGAAGGCGGTTCCGGATCAGCCGCCCGCCTCCCGGGCCTCTTCGCTGGCAAGCCAGCTCCTACATGGCCGTGGGCTGCCGACGCCATTCGCACTACCGCCAACCTCGTAGGAGCCGGCTTGCCGGCGAAGGCGGTTCCGGATCAGGCGCCCGCCTCCCGGGCCTCTTCGCTGGCAAGCCAGCCCCTACATGGCTGTGGGGCGGGGGGTGTCTTGGCTCGGCTCCTTGATCTTGTACCAGGCCACGTACAGCGCCGGGAGGAACAGCAGGGTCAGCAAGGTGGCGACGATGATGCCGCCGATCATGGCGTAGGCCATCGGCCCCCAGAACACTTCCCGGGCAATCGGGATCATCCCCAGGCTGGCCGCCGCCGCGGTCAGCAGGATCGGCCGGCGCCGGTGGTGGGTGGCTTCCAGCACCGCATCCCAAGGGTGATAGCCCTCGCGCTCGTAATCATCGATCTGGGTCACCAGGATCACCGAGTTGCGGATGATGATGCCGATCAGCGCGAGGATCCCAAGGATCGCCACAAAGCCCATGGGCGTGCCGGTGGGCACCAGGGCCAGGACCACGCCGATCAGTCCCAGGGGCGCCACGCTGGCCACCAGGAACAGCTTCTGCACGCTGTGCAGCTGGATCATCAGGAAGGTCGCCATGAGGAACAGCATCAGCGGCACCACCTTGGCGATCGGGCCCTGGGCCTTGCCGCTTTCCTCCACGGTGCCGCCGGTGGCCACCGAGTAGCCCGCCGGCAGGCTGGCGGCGAAGCGGTCGATCGTCGGTTTCAGCTGCTTGACCAGGTCGGTGGGCTGGATCGCGTCGCGCACCGCGGCCTTGATGGTGATGGTCGGCTTGCGATCGCGACGCCATACCAGCGGCTGCTCCAGCTCGTAGCCCACGGTGGCGAAAGCCAGCAACGGAATCGACGTGCCGCTGGGGGTGACGATCTGCAGGTTCTGCAGGGTTTCCGGGGAGCCGCGTTCATTGTCGTCGGCGCGGCCGACCACGTTGATCAGGTAGATGTCGTCATGTACCTGGGTCACGGTGGAGCCGCTGACGATGCTGTTCATCAGCCGCGCCACATCCTCCGAGGACAGCCCAAGCTGGCGCGCCTTGTCCTGGGCGATGTCGATGCGCAGCACTTTGCCGGGCTCGTTCCAGTCGTAGATGATCTCGCCGATGTGCGGGTTCTGGTCCAGTTCGGTGGCCAGGTCGATGGCGTGCTTGCGCACCTGATCGATGTCCTTGCCGCTGACCCGGTACTGGATCGGCCGCCCCACCGGTGGGCCCATTTCCAGGGCCTGCACGTAACTGCCGATGCCGACGAAGTCTTCGCGCAGGCGCTTGCGCAAACGCTCGGTCAGGGCCGTGCGCTGCTCCAGGCCCTTGCTGACGATCACCAGCTGGGCGTAGTAGGGGTTCTGCAGTTGCTGGTCCAGGGGCAGGTAGAAACGGATCGCGCCTTCACCGATGTAGGTGCTCCAGCGCTCGATGTCCGGGTCGTCCTTGAGGGTCGCTTCCAGGCGGTCCACGGCCAGGCGGGTCTCGTTGATCGAGGCGTTCTGCGGCAGGTTGAGGTCCACCAGGATTTCCGGCCGGTCGGAAGACGGGAAGAACTGGTTCTGCACGAAGCGCATGCCGAACACCGAGGCGGCGAACAACAGCACGGTGATGCCGATCGCCCACCAGCGGTTGCGCATGGCCCACAGCAGGCCGCCATTGAAGGCCCGGCCGACGCGGCCCGGCTCCTCGGAGTGGGGTTTGACGTTGCTGCTGAGGATATGCAGGCCGATCACCGGGGCGAACAGCACCGCGACGATCCACGACACCAGCATGGCCACGGCGATCACCGCGAACAGGGTGAAGGTGTACTCACCAGCGGAGCTGGCGTTGAGGCCGATGGGCACGAAACCGGCCACGGTGACCAGGGTCCCGGTGAGCATCGGGAAGGCGGTGGAGGTGTAGGCGAAGGTCGCCGCCTGCTCCTTGCTCTCGCCTTTTTCCAGGCGCGTGACCATCATTTCCACGGTGATCATGGCGTCGTCCACCAACAGCCCCAGGGCGATGATCAAGGCCCCCAGGGAGATCCGCTGCATGGTGATGCCGCTGTATTCCATGAACACGAAGACCATGGCCAGCACCAGCGGGATCGAGCAGGCCACCACCAGCCCGGCGCGCACCCCGAGGCTGATGAAGCTCACCACCAGGACGATGATCACCGCCTCGAACAGGGCACTGGTGAAGCCGCCCACCGCCTCCTGCACCACCTCGGCCTGGTCGGACACCTTGTGCACGCCGATGCCGATCGGCAGGTCGGCGGTCAGCTCATCCATGCGCGCATGCAGGGCCTTGCCGAAGTCCTGGATGTTGCCGCCCTTCTTCATGGCAATCGCCAGGCCGATGGCCGGCTGGCCGTTGAAGCGGAACAGCGGCGTGGAAGGATCGACGTAGCCGCGGCTGATGTCGGCGATGTCGGCCAGGCGATAGAAGCGGTCATTGAGCCGCAGGTTGACCGTGGCCAGGTCCTTCTCCGAGGCGAACTGCCCGGAAGTGCGCACCGAGATCCGCTCCGGCCCGGCCTCGATCACCCCGGCCGGGGTCACCGCGTTCTGCGCTTGCAGGCTTTGCAGGACCTGGCGCTGGTCGATGCCCAGGGCCGCCAGCTTGCGCGTGGAAAAGTTCAGGTAGATGACTTCGTCCTGCTCGCCGACCATCTCCACCTTGCCCAGGTTCGGCACTTCGCGGATCTCGGCGCGTACCTGCTCCACGTAGTCACGCAGCTGGCGCATGCTCAGGCCGTCGGCGGTAAAGGCATAGATCGAGCCGAACACATCGCCGAATTCATCGTTGAAGCCCGGGCCCTGCAAGCCCTGGGGAAAGTCGCCGCGAATGTCGTTGATCTTCTTGCGCACCTGGTACCAGATCTCGGGAATGTCCTTGGCACTGGTGGTGTCGCGCAGGTAGACGAACACCGTCGACTCGCCGGGGCGGGTGTAGCTTTTCACATAGTCCAGCGAATCCAGTTCTTCGAGTTTTTTCTCGATGCGGTCGGTGACCTGCTTCAGGGTTTCTTCCTGGGTCGCGCCGGGCCAGCGGGTCTGGATGACCATGGTCTTGATGGTGAAGGACGGGTCTTCCTCGCGCCCCAGGTTCAGGTAGGAAAACACCCCCATCAGCAACGCGACGAACATCAGGTACCAGACGAAGGACTGATGCCTGATCGCCCATTCGGAGAGGTTGAAGCTTCCTTTGCTGGCAGGGGTCATTGCGCGCGATCCTCGTCGATTTTGACTTTCTGCCCCGGCTTGAGGCTGTTGACCCCGGCACTGACCACCCGCTCGCCGGGCTTGACGCCCTGGCCGATCAGCGCCGAATCGCTGTCGCGGCTGAGCACCCTGACCTCACGCGGGGCGACGGTCTGGCTCTGCGGATCGATGACCCAGATCCGGGTCTGGCCCGCCACCTCTTGCAGGGCGCTCAGGGGCAGCTCGGTACGCGGTTCGATGGCCGAGCTCAGGGTCACGCTGATGGCGGTGCCCAGGCGGAAGGCCTCGGGGGTGTCCTTGAGGGTCAGGCGCGCGCGACGGGTGCGGGTCGCGCTCTGGGCCTGGGGCTCGATCTCGCGCACCGTGGCGGTGGTGCTGAGGCTCGGATCCAGTTGCGCCGCGACCTTGAATTCCACGTCCGCCGGCAGCTGGTCCACCAGGGTCGCCGGCAGGTCGATCACCGCTTCCTTGATCTCCGGCCGGGCCAGGGTCACCACCTGCTGGCCGGCCGTCACCACCTGCCCGGCCTCGGCGTTCCAGGCCGTGACCACGCCGCCGTGATCGCTGCGCAGCTGGCTGTAGTTGAGCTGATCCTGGGCCTGGCGCAGCGCGGCCTTGGCCTGATCCAGGGCGGCGCCGGTGGTCTTCAGGTCGGTCTGGGCGATATCCAGTTGCGCCTGGGCGCCGACGCCGCGATCGAACAGTTCCTGCTGGCGTCGGGCATTGGCCTGGGCGTTGATCCACTGCGCCTCGACCTTGGCCAGGTCGCCCTGGGCGGCCCGCAGCTGGTTCTGCTGATCGGTGGGATCGAGGGTCGCCAGCAGGTCACCGGGGCCGACTTCGGCGCCGACATCGACAGCACGGTTGGCGATGCGCCCCGGCACCCGGAAGCCCAGGTTGGTTTCATAACGGGCCTGGATGTTGCCGGCAAAGCGCCCCAGGCTTTCCTCGGACTGCGACACCACCCGGATCGACAGCACCGGACGCACCGGCTCCGGCGCCGGTTCTTCCCTGGAGCAGCCCGGCAGCAGGGCGGCGGCGCACAACAGTGGCAGCAGGCGCTTCATGGTTGCGCTCCCTGATCATTGTGGCTGGCGGCAATCTCCACCTTCATCCCCGGATGCAACAACTGCCCGCCCGCCACCACCACTTTTTCGCCGCCCTTGAGGCCATCACTGATGATCACCTTGCCGGTCAGGTAACGCCCGACCTTGACGCTGTGCAGCACGGTCTTGCCGTCTTCGCCCACCAGCCACACCGCCGGTTCGCTGAGGTTCTTGGTCAACGCCGACCAGGGCAGCACCACGCTGGCCTTGCCGTTGGCCCGGGCCGTGGCACTGACCACCGACCCCAGGTCCATGCCCGCCGGCAATGCGTCGAGCACCACCTTGACCTGCACCGTGCCGCTCTGGGCCGAAACCACCGGGGTCACTTCGCGGACCTTGCCGGTGGTGGTGACCTTGGGGTTGTCCAGCAGGCTGATGTGGATGGTTTCCTGGCCCGGCGGCTCCATCAACAGCGACTCGTAGACGTTGAACACCGCGTCGCGCTCGCCGTCCCGGGCCAGGCTGAAGATCGGCATGGTGGCCTGCACCACCTGGCCGACCTCGGCCTGGCGCGCGGTGATCACCCCCGGGGCCTCGGCCACCAGTTCGGTGTAGCCCAACTGTTCGCGGGCATTGGCCAATTGCGCCTGGGCCGCGCTCAAGGCGCTCTGGCTGCTGCGCAGGGCGGCCTGGGCCGAGTCGTATTCACTCTGGCTGGTGTAGCCCTTGGGCAAGAGTTTCTGCTGGCGGACAAAGGCCGCACCGGCCTGCTTGACCCGGGCCTGCTCGGCGAACACCGAGGCGGCGGCGGAGTCGACCTGGGTCTGCAGGTCCTTGGGGTCGAGCCGGGCCAGCACCTGCCGGGCAGACACCCGGTCGCCGACATCCACCAGGCGCTGGATGATCTTGCCGCCCACACGGAACGACAACTCGGTCTGCACCCGGGCCTGAATATCGCCGGTGAGGGTCACCGAAGGCGCAAAATCGCTGCTCTGCACCGACTGGATCCGCACCCGCGGGTGCTCCTTCTCGGTCGGTTTTTCCGCCCCGCAGCCACCGAGCAGAGCCAGCAGCCCCAGCCCCACCATCCACTTCGAATTGAGACCGGTCATGCAGACTCCTTGTGCGTGTTCGTAGCGCCCGTGACGTTACGACTGTGAGCTTAGAACAGGGTTCAACCCTTGCACGGGGCTCCTGAAACACAGGGTCCTGGTGGCCGCAGAGGCGGCGGCGAACCAGCCGCCCTTCGACAAATGAGGCACACTGCGCGCCACGCAACAGGAGACTCGACATGCTCAAGACCCTGGCGGTGGCCAATTACCGCTCCATCAACAAACTGGTGATGCCCTTGGGGAGGCTGAACCTGATCACCGGCGCCAACGGCAGCGGCAAGTCCAACCTGTATCGCGCCCTGCGCCTGCTGGCGGAGACGGCCCAGGGCGGGGTGGTCAACGCCCTGGCCAAGGAAGGCGGATTGGACTCGACCTTCTGGGCCGGGCCGGAACAGATCAGCCGGCGCATGAGCCAGGGCGAGGTCGCGATCCAGGGTGGACCGCGCAAGGCCGCCAGACGCCTGCAACTGGGCTTTGCCGGTGAAGACTTCGGTTACGCGATCAGCCTGGGGTTACCGGACTCCAGCGGTCATTTCATGTTGCCCGGGCACAGCTCGCCGATTGCCTCGCGCTTCACTCTCGACCCGTGGATCAAGCGCGAGAGTATCTGGGGCGGACCCCTGTATCGCCCGGCAAGCGCGCTGGTGGACCGCCAGGGACCGATGGTACGAGCCCGCGCGGGGCGTCAATGGGAGGTGCTGGCGCAGCATACGAGCAGCGGCGACAGCCTGTTCGACCGGGTGGGCAACCTGAGCTCATCGCCCGAGGTCCTGCATCTGCGCGAGCAGATTCGTGGCTGGCGTTTTTATGACCACTTGCGTACCGACAGCCAGGCACCCGCACGCCGACCCCAGCTGGGCACCCGCACCCCGGTACTGCATCACGATGGCCGGGACTTGGCCGCGGCGTTGCAGACCATTATCGAGGTGGGCGATCAGCAGGCGTTGCACGAGAGCATCGCCGATGCCTTCCCGGATTCGCGGCTGCAGATCGATGCCGTTCCCGGAGGGTTGTTCGGGGTGCAGCTCCACCAGGAAGGCCTGTTGCGGCCGCTGTCGGCGGCGGAACTGTCGGACGGCACCCTGCGCTACCTGCTGCTGGTCGCCGCCCTGCTGACCCCGCGCCCGCCGAGCCTGATGGTGCTCAACGAACCGGAAACCAGCCTGCACCCGGACCTGCTGCCGGCGTTGGCGCGCTTGATCATTCGCGCCTCGCAGCAGTGCCAGGTGTGGGTGGTGTCCCACGCCCGGCGCCTGATCGCGGCCCTGCAGGAAGACCCCGAATGCAACTGCATCGTGCTGGAAAAAGAGCTGGGCCAGACCGGCATCGTCGGCCAGCGCATGCTCGACGAACCGGCCTGGTACTGGCCCGACTGAACCCTCCCCGCCGGCCCCGATTGCCATGCCCCCCGTAGAAGCCAGCTTGCTGGCGAAGAGGCCCACAAGCCCTGCATCGCCCTCACGGACGCCTTCGCTGGCAAGCCAGCTCCTACAAGGCTCAAACGCAATACGCCCCCCGTAGGAGCCAGCGTGCTGGCGAAGAGGCCCTCAAGCCCCGCACCGCCCTCACGGACGCCTTCGCTGGCAAGCCAGCTCCTACAAGGCTCATGCGCAATACACCCTCTGTAGGAGCCAGCTTGCTGGCGAAGAGGCCCTCAAGCCCCGCACCGCCCTCACGGACGCCTTCGCTGGCAAGCCAGCTCCTACAAGGCTCATGCGCAATACACCCTCTGTAGGAGCCAGCTTGCTGGCGAAGAGGCCCTCAAGCCCTGCATCGCCCTCAAGGACGCCTTCGCTGGCAAGCCAGCTCCTACACGGAGGAAGGAGGGGTCAACCCTGCCATTTGCCGCCTTCGACGATCACGCTCTCAGGCGGGGTGTCGTCGCTCAGTTCCTTGCGCACGTACTGGTCATACAGCTTGAGCAGGTATTTCTCTTCGCCCAGCTTGGCCAGTTCGGCATTCACCCAGTCCCGCAGTTCGAGGTTGCCCTTCTTCACCGCCGGGGCAATCGGCGCCTGCTCGCCCAGGGTCTGGGGCAATACGCGGTAGCCCGGGTTCTGCTTGGACCAGCTGAACAGAATCAGGTTGTCCTGGGCATAGGCGTCGCCACGGCCATTGGCCAGGGCTTGCAGGGACTCGGTGTTCTTCTCGAACTTGAGCAGTTTCCAGTCCGGGTGGTTCTGGGTCAGCCAGATGTCTGCGGTGGTGCCGGTGGTGACGATGGTGGTGCGGCTTGCCAGGTCATCCAGGCTCTTCACCGCGCTGCCTTCAGGCACCAGGGCCTGCACCGCCACCTTGAGGTTGGGGTTGGTGAACTCCACCGCCTGCTTGCGCTCCGGGGTCACGGTCATGTTGGCCAGGATCAGGTCGACCTTGTCGCTCTGCAGGAAGGGAATGCGGCTGGCCGGTTCCACGGCGACGAACTCCACCTTGTTCTCGTCCCCCAACAAGTCCTTGGCGAACTGGCGGCCGATGTCGGTATCGAAGCCCACATAACGCCCGGTTTCATCGACGAAACCGAACGGCGGCTTGTCGGTGAACACGCCGACGATCAGCTTGTCCCGAGCCTTGATCTTGTCCAGGTAACCGGCCGCCGGCTTGGGCGCATCATTGGATTTATCGCAGCCGGCCAGCAGGGCCAGACCGAACAGCGGCAGTAACAACAGCGAAGACTTGGCAGTTTTCATAAGAGCTCCAGTTCCTTTTTGGGGGCTTTCTTGGGCAGTGCTTCAACGAAGGAGAACTTCTCCAGGAACTGCTGCGCGCGTGCGCTCTGCGGGTTCGTGAAGAAAGCCTCGGGGGTGTTCTGTTCCACGATGCGCCCGCCGTCCATGAACACGATGCGGTCGGCCACGGCCCGGGCGAAGGCCATTTCATGGGTAACGATCAACAGGGTCATGCCGTCCCGGGCCAGGCCCTGGATCACCTGCAGCACTTCCTTGACCATCTCCGGGTCCAGCGCTGCGGTGACCTCGTCGAACAGCATCACCTGGGGGTTCATGCACAGCGAGCGGACGATGGCGATGCGTTGCTGCTGGCCGCCGGACAGCTGCCGGGGATAGGCCTCGCGCTTGTCCAGCAGGCCCACCCGCTCCAGCAACGCTTCGGCCTGGGCCCGGGCCTCCCGGGGCTCGCGCTTTTGCACCTTGAGCGGCCCCAGGAGGATGTTGTCCAGCACGTTCATGTGGGGGAACAGGTGATAGCTCTGGAACACCATGCCGATCTCCTGGCGCACCTGGCGCCAGTCGGTAGCGGGGCTCAGCAGCTCGCGCCCGGCGAAACGCAGGTGCCCGCTGTGGGCCGTTTCCAGGCCGTTGAGGCAGCGCAGCAGGGTGCTCTTGCCGCAGCCGCTGGGACCGAGGATGACGATCACCTCCCCCGCCGCCACGCGCAGGTCGACCTCCTTGAGCACCTGCTGCGGGCCGAAGAACTTGTTGAAACCCTGGAACTCGATCAATGCGCTCATGCTTGCGTCCAGCGCCGCTCCAGCACGCGGGAGGCGGCCGACAGCGGGTAGCAGATAAAGAAGAAAAACAGGAACAGGACGCCGTAGATCAGCACCGACTCGTAGGTGCGTTCGATGATCTGCTGGCCGACCTTGATCACGTCCACCACGCCGATCAGCACCGCCAGGGAGCTGGTCTTGATGATCCGCGTGTAGACGTTGATGGTTGGCGGCGTCATGCGCTTCAGCGCCTGGGGCAGCAAGACGTAGCCGTATAGCTGGGCACCGGAGAGGCCGATGGACAGGCCCGCTTCACGCTGGCCCCGGGGCAGGGATTGCAGGGCGCCGCGCACCACCTCGCCAACCTCGCTGGCGCCCCACAGCGACAGCACCAGCACCGCACAGGTGAAGCTGGGAATGCTGAGGCCGAAGAAGATCGGAAAGCCGAAGAACAGCAGGTACAGCCAGACCAGCACCGGAATCGCCCGGAACAGCTCCAGGTAGATCCGCAGCGGCACGTCCAGCACCTTGCGCTGCAGGCTGCGCAGCACGCCGTAGAGCACCCCGCCCAGGGTGCTGAAGGCAATGCTCAACAGCGAAATCGACAAAGTCTGTGCTGCGCCCCGGGCCAGTTGCGGCAGGGACACCAGCAACAGCTCAAGACCCGAACTGGCCATGTTGCAACCTCCTTTCCAGACGGCTGAGCAACAGCGACAGCGGCAGAAACAGCAGCACGCAGATCAGGGTCAGCACCGCGAGCATTTCGTAGGTCTTGTAGTACAGGGCGATGTAGCTCTTGGTGGTGTAGAGAATCTCCGGCACCGCCACCGCCGAGACCACGGTGGTTTCCTTGAGCAGGAAAATGAAATTGGCGAACAGCGACGGCAGGCTGAGGATCCAGGCCTGGGGCAGGATCACGTAGCGCAGCAGTTGCCATTGCGACAGGCCGATGCTGCGCCCCGATTCCAGCTGCGCCTGGGGCACGGCTTCGACCCCGGCGCGCAGTACTTCGGTGAGGTAGGCGCCGCCAAGGAAGGTCATGGTGATGATCGCCGCGGTAAAGCCGGAGACCTTGATCCCCAGGGCCGGCAAGGCGAAGTAGACGAAGAACAGCTGGATCAGCAGCGGTGTGTTGCGCGCCAGTTCCACGTACAGGCCGATCAGCCGGTGCAGGTAAGGGGTGCGAAACACCAGGACAGTGGCGTTGATCAGGGCCACCAGCAAAGACGTGCCGATGGCGATCAGGCCGACCTGCAGGGTCACCCCCACGGCTTTGAGAAAGGCCGGCAGGGTGCTGAGGATAAACGCGTAATCGAGGGTCATGAATCATCCTGGACGCCGCTGGGGTACAGCGGCGGTGGTGCAGTCCGTGGGGCAGTGGGTAACCGCCCGGCTGCCGCGACTTTATAGCTATAAAAAGCAGAATTTAAATACCGTTACGGCATATTGATATCACCCAAAAACCTAACCCGCGGATTTGCCGGGCTGGCGCCGAGCTACTACCTTTTCTGCCCTTGAGCCTGACAAGGACAATCACCATGGCCAACGCGAAGACCCCGCAACCGCTGGATCCCCATGAGCTGGTGAAATGGCTGACGGCCTTGCGCCGAGCCCTCCAAGCCACTGGCAATAGCGCTCCACTGCAGGAGCCGGCGGGTGCAGGCCTCGGCTTGCCAGCGAAGGCGTCCATCAGCTTTGCACCCGGCCTGAGGGCCTCCTCGCCGGCAAGCACAACGCCGCCCGGCCGGCGCCTGCGGCTTTTGCCGGCGCAATAAAAAACGCCGACGCTGTGCCAGCCGTCGGCGTTCAAACCTTGAAGGGGTTTATCGCATCAGTAGCCTAGTTCATCAGAACGCCGGCAATACCGCGCCGTTGTACTTCTTCTCGATGAAGGCTTTCACCTCGGGGCTGGTCAGGGCCTTGGCCAGCTTCTGGATCGCCGCGCTGTCCTTGTTGTCCGGACGCGCCACCAGGTAGTTCACGTAGGGCGAATCGGCGCCTTCGATCACCAGCGCATCCTTGGCCGGGTTCAGGCCGGCTTCCAGGGCGTAGTTGGTGTTGATCATGTCCAGGTCAACCTGATCCAGGACCCGCGGCAGCATGGCCGACTCCAGTTCCTTGAACTTGAAGTTGTGCGGGTTCTTGGCGATGTCCTTGGGCGTGGACACGGCGTTCTTCGGATCCTTGAGCTCGATCAGCCCGGCCTTCTGCAGCAGGATCAGGGCCCGGCCACTGTTGCTGCCTTCGTTGGGGATGGCGATGGTGGCACCATCTTTCAGCTCGGCCAGGGACTTGACCTTCTTCGAGTAGCCGCCGAAGGGTTCGACGTGCACACCAATCACGGTTTCCAGGTGCGTGCCCTTGCCTTCGTTGAAGTTCTTCAGGTACGGCAGGGTCTGGAAGTAGTTGGCGTCCAGGCGCTTCTGATCGACCTGCACGTTGGGTTGCACGTAGTCGGTGAAGACCTTGATTTCCAGGTCCACGCCTTCCTTGGCCAGGGTCGGCTTGATCAGCTCGAGAATCTCGGCGTGGGGCACCGGAGTCGCGGCGACCACCAGCTTCTCGGCGGCCTGGGCAATACCGGCGCTCAGGGCTGCCGCCAGTGCGGTGAACAACAGAACTTTTTTCATGCGATGTCCTTAGGTGTCGGGATCGACGACGGCGTCAAATGAGGTGCGTATCGGGGTGCCAGTGATGTGCCACTGCTGGCGTGAAGCGGACAATACCGAGATTTTTTATTCCCGAACAATATCTTTTATTCACGTTCATATTCCATTTTGTTCATACATCCCGCCCCACCACCGCGCCCTGTAGCCGCTGCCGCAGGCTGCGAACGACGACGCAGTCGGCGCCAGGGGTACCGTGGCTATCCAGCAGGATCCTGGTGAACGGTTTTGCGTCTGCTGCGCAGCCGGTCGCAGCCTGCGGCAGCGGCTACACCGCCAGCAGGCGCTTGAGGGCCTGGCGGTCCGCGTCTGAACCGCTCTCGGCGATCTGCCGCAGCAGTTGCTCGACCTGCTCCAGCGGCGAAGGCGTCGGCGGCAGGTTGAGGTGCTCGGGAAGAATTTCCTCGCCGCTGCTGACCAGCAGCGCAAAGTGAATGACGTTCTCCAGCTCCCGGGTATTGCCCGGCCAGCTGTGGCGCTCCAGGGCCTGCTGCGCAGCTTCACTGATCAGCGGCACCGGCAGGTCCAGGCGCTGGCTGTAAATGCCCAGGAAGTACTCGGCCAGGGACTCGATGTCCCCCACCCGCTCGCGCAGCGCCGGCAGTTCCAACTGGCCCTCGCTGAGGTAGCGATACAGGCGCTCATGGAATTTGCCCGCCGCCACCGCCTGGGCCAGGTCGATGCTGGTGGCCGCCACCAGGCGCACGTCCACCGGGCTCGGCTGTTGGGCACCGACCCGGGTCACTTCGTGGTTTTCCAGGGCCGCCAGCAACTTGGTCTGGATCGGCAGCGGCAGGTCGCCGATCTCGTCCAGGTACAGGGTTCCGCCATTGGCCGAGCCGAACCAGCCGGCGCGGCTGCTGGCCGAGCCGCTGAAACTGCCGGCGGCATAGCCGAACAGTTCGGCGTCGGCGTAGGTCGGGCTGATGGCGCCGCAGTTGACCGAGACGAACAGGCCGCTGCGGTCGCTGGCGCGGTGGATGTGCCGGGCCAGCAGTTCCTTGCCGGTGCCGGTTTCCCCGCGGATCAGCACCGACACCGCACGCGGCGCCAGTTGCTCCAGCTCTTCACGCAGTTGCCGCGAACGCGGGTCGACGAACACCAGCGCCTTGGCGCGGATGCTCAGGGGGCTTTTTTCCGCATCGGGAAAGGTCAGCAACGGCTGGCCGAAAGGGGTGTGAGAACTCATGGCAGACTCCCGCCCCAGGCCGCCTGGGGACGGGGGCGCTTAAACAGGAAAAGGACGATCAGGCACGACGCAGCGCGTGCTGCTCCATGCGGTTCTGCAGGCGGTAGAGATAGGCAAAGCCCTGCTCCCAGCGCTGGTGGCCGGACTTGACGTTGATATGCCCGGCGCCGGCCAGGATCCCGGCTTCGGCGCCCCAGTCACGGGCCAGTTCCAGGGCTCGCGGGGCACTCACGGCGCTGTCGTTGTCCGAGCTGACCACCTGGCTGGGGAACGGCAGCAGGTCCCGGGGAATCGGCGCGAAATTGCGCAGCGCCGGGGCGCAGGCCGGACGCTCGACGTCCGCCGGCGCCACCAGCAGCGCGCCGCGCACCTGGCGCAGGGCCGCCAAGGGCGCGCGAGCGGCCCAGTGGGCCACGGTGATGCAGCCCAGGCTGTGGGCAATCAGGATCACCGGGGTGTCGTCGGCGGCGATGGCTTCGGCCAGGGCCGCTACCCAGTCTTCGCGACGCGGCGTCAGCCAATCGGCCTGCTCCACCCGCGCACTGTTGGGCAGGCTGTTCTGCCAATGGGTTTGCCAATGATCTTCTGGCGATCCTTGCCAGCCCGGCACAATCAAGTAGCGAATGGATTCGTTGCGCATGGGGAACTCTCCTGCTGCGTGTCTGTTCCCGAACGAGTATAGGGAGGGGATTTATATTCGTTAAGGAATAAGAAGCTATTTATTAATACCTTAAATGAATATCAAACATCCCCGCTCTCCGTAGGAGCCGGCTTGCCGGCGAAAGGGCCATCAGCTCTTGCGCAACCTTGAGGACGCCTTCGCTGGCAAGCCAGCTCCTACAGTTGGCACGATTGCGCGGGTGTTCTTGCCGGCGAAGGGGGTAACGGGAGGGCGATTTCGGTGGAGGGCTTTGCGGGGGGCATTTTTGCCAGGCAAAAAAAAGGCCGCACCCTGCCAAGGAGACGGCCTGAAAAGTCGTGGCTTTGTTGCTCGGTGTCAGCGCGCGGTAATCACTGAAAGCTTGGTGATGCCCGCCCGCTCGATGGAGGCCATGGCCCGGGCCACTTCTCCGTAATTGACGCCATCGTCGGCCTGCAGCTGCACCCGCACTTGCGGGTCCTTGGCCTTGGCCGCCTGCAAGTTGGTTTCCAGCAGGTCGGGCTGGATCTCGTCCTTGTTGATAAAGAGTTTGCCGGCGCCGTCGATGCTCACCACCAGCGGGTCCTTCTGCTCCACCGGGGCCACGGCCTCGGTCTTGGGCAGGTTGATCGGGATGGCGTTGGTCAGCAGCGGCGCGGTGACGATGAACACCACCAGCAGCACCAGCATCACGTCCACCAGCGGGGTGACGTTGATCTCGCTCAGCACCTCATCGCTGTCTTGAGTGGAGAAGGCCATGTCAGGACGCCTCCTTGACTTTCTGCTGGCTGCCCTGGGCCGCAGCCTTGTGCACGCTCGGGTGGATCAGCACACGGAACGAGTTCTTCTGCGCCAGGCTGTAGAAGTCGTGGGCAAAGTCGTCCAGGTCCGCAGCCGTGAGCTTCAGGCGCCGCAGGAAGTAGTTGTAGACCAGCACCGCCGGCACCGCGACGGCGATCCCCACACCGGTGGCCACCAGCGCCGCGCCGATCGGCCCGGCCACGGTTTCCAGGCTGGCAGAGCCCGCCGCGCTGATGCCTTTAAGGGCTTCCATGATCCCCCACACGGTGCCGAACAGACCGATAAAGGGCGAGGTGCTGCCGATACTGGCGACCACCGCCAGGCCGGTTTCCAGGGAGCGGCGCTCACGCACGATCTGCTGGCGCAGGGCGCGTTCGAGACGGTCCTGGTGGTTGATCGCCTGGCTCAGGTCCGCCGCATGGGGCGCATCACCGACCTGGATCGCCGCATAGCCGGCCTGGGCCACCCGGGCCGCCGCGCCGGGCTGGGTTTCACTCAGGGGGGCGGCGGAATCGAGGCTGGAGGCGGCCCAGAACTGATTGTGAAACTTGCGATCCTGGGACTTGAGGCGGGCGAACTGCACGCCCTTGACCAGGGCCAGGCCCCAGGTGGCGACGGAGAAGACCACCAACAGCCAGATCACCGCGCTTTCGATGGATTCCAGTGGAGATGCCAGTAACGTCATGATGTGTTCCCTCTGTGTAAGCGTTTAGCGCGCGTTATTTGATCGGCCTTGCGGCTCAATGAATCTTGAAGTCGATGGGTACGCTGACCCAGCCGTCCTGGGCCACGTCGCCCTGCTTGGCCGGAACGAAACTCCAGCGCTTGACCGCAGCCAGGGCCGCATCGTCGAGCTGCTGGCGACCGCTGCTCTTCTGGATCTGGATCTCTCCGGGCTTGCCGCTGGCCAATACATGCACCCGCAGCAGCACCGTGCCTTCCCAACCCCGGCGCTGGGCCAGGGACGGGTATTCCGGCGCCGGGTTCTTCAGGTACGCGGCGCTGGCCGAAGCCGGGGTCACGGGGGCCGGGGCCGGTGGCGCGGGCGCTGCCGGGGCGGCTACCAGCGCCGCAGGTTGCGGCGGCGCCGGGGTCTGCTGCACCGGCTTGGGCGCGGGTTTCGGCTCGGGCTTGGGCACCGGCTTGGGCTTAGGTTTGGGCACCGGCTTGGGCGGTGGCGGCTTGACCGCCAGCTCGTCCTCCACCGGAGGCGGCGGCTCCACCACCGGCTGTACCGGCACAGGCGGAGGCGGCTCGACCACGGGCGGCGCCGGGTGCGAGAACTCGATGGTCATGGGCGGGATTTCCGGCGGCACGATGGGCAGCACCGGGGTCGGTTTCTGGCTCAGCCAGTAGATCACTGCACCGTGCAATACCAGAGCCGCGACGCCCAGGAGAATCGCCTCACGACGGCGCAATACCCCCTTGGGCGTGCGTTGCAGACGCAATTGGCCCAGCGGCGAGCGGTGAGGCCGGCCGAGGTCGACCAACTCGCCGCTCGGTGCCTGGCGCCACAGCACCTCGTGTGCACTGGCGGCGGTCTGGACATTGCCCATGGATTCACTCCCTACGATCTTTTGAATAACCCGGCAGCGGCGTTTGAACACCCCCCACGCAACGCTGCCGGGGACTCAATGATCAGTGCCCCATGCTTATCTCTTAAAGTAATCTTTCAAGTTATACATAGACCGAAATCGAATATATGATTTCACAGGAATGCCCCAGGCCCCGTGATTCAAGGGCTGCAGCCAAGAGGGACAAACAGCATGCCTTGCGGGCATTGAAAATATTCCCGCAGAGCATCGAAACCAGACGCCTGGCGAGGGAAGGAGCCCACTCGCCAGGCGGCAGCGACCACGCAGACCAGCCCTTGGGCCACTTGCGCAACCTGATAAACCGGCGGCACAAGGCCGCTGGATCACTGCGCCACCGGCATCAGGCGACGAGCGTCCAGCGACTGTCCGTTATCCAATCCGGGGCGGCTCGCCCAACGCGCTCTGCCCCTCAGCTCCCGGATGATCGCCATGGGCCGCCCTGTGCATAACGAACCTGGGCAAGCGACAGACAGTCATGGCCTGGCCACTGGCGGCTTGACGCTGGCCACGGCTCTCAACTGCTCTTGCAACGCCTTGCCGGCGCGACTCAAGCCATTGCCGGCATACAGCGCCAGGCGCACGCCCTGGATATCCGGCAGGCCGCTGGCGGCGTCGAGTATCCGGTGGCCCTTGCCCAGCACCCGCACCGGCAACAGGCTGATGCCCAGCCCCGCCGCCACCGCCGAGCAGACACTGGCCAGGCTGGCGCTGGAGTAGGCGATGCGCCACGGCCAGCCGCCGACCTCCAGGTGGTGAAGCATTTCCTGGCGATACAACCCGCCCACCGGAAACGCCACCAGCGGCAGCGGATCGCGGCCCAAGGCTGGCTGGCGCAGGCTGTCGACCCAGCACAAAGGCTCGGGCCAGGACTCCAGGCAGTCGTCGCTGTGGCCCATCTGCTTGACCAGCAACAGATCGAACTCGCCACGGCGGAACTGGCGCAGCAGCTCAGGTCCCAGACCGCTGGTGACCTCCAGGCGCACCGCCGGATAGTCCAGGCCAAAGCGCGAGAGCAAGGGCATCAGGCGCTCGGCGGCAAAGTCTTCCGGCACGCCCAGGCGCAGCACCTCTTCGCCGCGCTGGTTGACCAGCACATCACAGGCCTCTTCATGCAGCGCCAGGATGCGCCGGGCATAAGCCAGCAGGCGCTCGCCCTCCACCGTGGCCACCACCCGGCGCTGGTCGCGGTCGAGCAACTGGCAGCCCAGGCTCTCTTCCAGGCGCCGCACCTGCTGGCTCACCGTGGACTGGGTCAGGTGCAGGCGCTCGGCGGCGCGGGTGAAGTTCTGGCTGTCGGCCACCGCGACAAAACTGCGAAGCAACACGGGATCCAGCATCGCGATCTACCATCCTCAATGCCACTGATTGGCATGGTTATATTTAATTTCAGAATACCCAGGGCCATCACCATACTCGCCTTTCATTGGCAGGAACGGGAGGTTCTGATGCAACTCAAGCGCTTTCTGAAATGCGGCCTGATCGCCACCGGTCTGCTCACGGCGGGGCTGGTCATGGCCAGCGATAGCTCGTTGCTGGAGGCGGTGCGCCAGGGTCAGCTGCAACAGGTGCAACGGTTGCTTGAACAGGGCGCGGCACCCGACGCCCGGGGCCTGGACGGCAGCAGTCCGCTGCTGCTGGCCACCCGCGACAACCGCATCGACATCGCCCGGGCGCTGATCGAAGCCGGGGCCGACGTCAACCGCAAGAACCTGATCCAGGACAGCCCCTACCTGCTGGCCGGCGCCAGCGGCCACAACGAAATCCTCAAGCTGACCCTGGCCCACGGCGCCGACCTCAAGAGCACCAACCGCTACGGCGGCACCGCGCTGATCCCGGCCTGCGAACGCGGCCATGTGGAAACCGTGCGCCTGCTGATCGCAGCCGGCGTCGAGCTGGACCACGTCAACCACCTGGGCTGGACCTGCCTGATGGAAGCCATCGTGCTGTCCGACGGCGGTCCGGCGCACCAGCAGATCGTCGCCCAGCTGATTGCCGCCGGCGCCGACCTGAACCTGCCGGACCGCGCCGGCCTCAGCCCTTTGCAACAGGCCGAACGCCGTGGCCAGCGGGCCATCGCCAAGCTGCTGCGCGAGGCCGGCGCCACCTGAAGCCCCCCTTTTTAGGAACCTTGCATGCACGACGATCAACACTACCTGCAACGGGCCGTTGAACTGGCCCGGCACAATGTCCAGCAGGGCGGCCGCCCGTTCGGCGCACTGCTGGTGCGCAACGGCCGGGTGCTGGCCGAGGCGGTGAATGAAATCCACCTCAGCCAGGACCCCACCGCCCACGCCGAAATGCTCGCCATCCGCGCCGCCAGCCGGCAACTGGGCCCGCGCCTGGACGACTGCGTGATCTACGCCAGCGGCCAACCCTGCCCCATGTGCCTGGCCGCCATGTACCTGTGCGGCGTGTCCCGCGCGGTGTTCGCCGCCAGCAATGAACAGGCAGAGCCGTTCGGCCTGTCCACCGCGGCCATTTACCAGCAACTGGGCAAGCCCCTGGAAGCCCAGCGCCTGCCGCTGCTGCACCTGCCCCAGGCGGCGATGATCGCCCTGTACCAGGATTGGCAGGCGCACCATGCCGCGAACTGAATCCACCTTCCGGCACTGGGCCGGCTGGGCGCTGCTGGTGTGCCTGGGCCTGAACTTGCGACCGATCCTCAGCTCAGTCAGCCCGCTGCTCAACGAGATTCGCGGCGCCACCGGCATGAGCTTCCAGAGCAGCGCCTGGCTCACCAGCCTGCCGGTGATCTGCATGGGCCTGGTGGCCTTGCTCGGTGTACGCATCGAAGCCCGACTCGGCGAACGCCGCGGTGTGTCCCTGGGTTTGCTGCTGGTGTTGCTGGCTTGCCTGGTGCGGCTGTTCTTCGGCCAGGCCGCGGCCTTGCTCGCCACCGCCCTGCTCGGCGGCGCCGGCGTGGCCTTGATCCAGGCCCTGGTGCCGGCGCTGATCAAGCGCCAGTTCCAACAGCGGGTGGCCCTGGCCATGGGCGTCTACTCGGCCTCGCTGATGGGCGGTGGTGGCATCGCCGCCCTGCTCAGCCCGCAGCTGGCCAGCCACTTCGCCAATTGGCAGGTGGGGCTTGGCGTCTGGGTGCTGCCGGCCATGGCCGCCCTGCTGCTGTGGCTGTGCCTGCCCCTGGGCGCCGGCCGCCGCAACGGCGCCCAGCCCTCCGGGGCCGGACTCTGGAACAACCGCCGCGCCTGGTTGCTGGCGTTGTATTTCGGCTTGGTGAACTGCGGCTACATGAGCATGGTGGCCTGGCTGCCGGCCTACTACCTGCAACTGGGTTGGAGTGCTACCCAGAGCGGCTCGCTGCTGGCCTTCATGACGATTTTCCAAGTCACCGCCGCCCTGCTGATGCCGGCCCTGGCCCAGCGCAGCAGCGACCGCCGCCCACTGCTGGGCATCAGCCTCGCGGCCCAGGCAGCAGGTTTTCTCGGGCTGGTGTTGTGGCCTTTGCAAAGCCCGCACCTGTGGGTGGCGCTGATCGGCTTCGGCCTCGGAGCCTGCTTTGCCCTGAGCCTGATCCTGACCCTGGATCACCGCCGTGATCCCCGGGAAGCCGGGCAACTGGCGGCCTTTGTCCAGGGCGTGGGTTTTCTGCTCAACGCCGTCTCGCCGTGGCTGAGCGGCTGGCTGCGGCAAGTCACCGGTAGCTTTGCCAGCGCCTGGTGGGTGCTGATCGTGGGTGTCCTGGCGATGCTGCTGTTGACGCGAATTTTCAGCCCAGCCAGTTATCAGGCCAGGGTCACTATCGGCACTGTCGCGCCAGCGACCTGAGCACGACCGTCAATCGATGCCGCCTGCGAGGGCTCGCAGGCGGACAAGCGTCAAGGTACGGATCAGCCCTCGATCCGCCACTGCAATGCATCCAGCACATCGCAGCCGTCCTGCAGCAGCAGATGGGCGGCATTGGCCAAATGGCTCAGGTCTTGATCGGCAACACCCTTGATGCTCAGGCAGTTGAGACTGTGCATCAGATCGCGAGTGGCCTTGATCCGCTGCACAGCGCAGCCATAGAGATCGGCCGGAGGGGCGGCAGGGTTGAGGTAGAGCACCGGGGTGTGGGTGAGATTGCTTTGTAGCGGGGTGAACTCGGACTTGGATAACACTCCTTAGCCGAACGCGACCATCATGAAAATCAGGAACTGCCCCAACGTCTGATGGACAGTTGATGCGTCCATTATTTGTTTTCGACCGGCTAAGATCGGTCACCGATGCGTCGGTGACAGGCCGGACTATAGGCAGGAGGTCCTGGCGGAACAATCGCCGAAGTATTGCCATTCCCTTCCATCGACCCCGGCGCCACGTAGAATCCCTTCGCGACAATCAGCACGCACTCAATCAAGGACACGAAGCCCCCATGGACGCCGCAACGATCAGCCGCCTGGTACAGGGCATGGGCCTCACCTACGAAGAGCTGGTCGCCCAAGGCGAAAGCATCGAGCGCCCGACGGGCAAGCTCTACGACGAATTCGAATGGCTGACCGTGATCGTCGAGCCCGGCCTGATGCTGGACTTCCGGGAAGACAGCCTGGCCCTGGAAAAGGTATTGATCGAGCTGGTGCCCCTTGAACAGGGGCGCTCGTTCTACAGCGGCGAACTGCCCGCCCCGTTCTCACGCAGCATGACCCGCACCGACATTCACGACCTGCTGGGCACGCCCCTGCGCTCGGGGGAACGCAGGCCATCAGCCGATGGGCAACGCATGCTCAACGCCTGGGAGAGCTACCGCCTGGCGGAGCACCTGCATCCCGGTGCGCGGGTGGGCTTCGTCTATAGCGTCGATGGGCGAATCAAGGTCCTGTCGTTCGACTTGCTGGAGCCGCAGCGCGACTGATTCGACCGCACCACGTAGCTCTTTAGGATTCGCGGCGATCCGCCAGGCGTCAGAGGACCGGCGCGAGATCGCCAAGCAAGGCCCTGCGGTCCTTTTCGCAGCCTCGCAGGCTCGGCAGCGGCTACAGGGTACGTTGCGGCCGGTAGGCCGCCGCAACGCACGGCCCGACAACACAGGCACTAGCCAAAGGTTTTCATAAACGGCTCGGCACAGTGCCGGATCGCCGCGACGACATGCGGTGCCCGTTCGCCCCATTCGGCCGATCGGCTCAACACCCGCTCCAGTGCGTCCAACTGACCGCGAATGACCTCTTGCGGACGAGCCACGTCACAGACCTTGGCGAACTCCAGCAACCCCTGCCGCGAGGCAAACAGGGACTTGTTGCCCAGCAGATCCAGAGCCAGCACGTCCTGCGGGATGTAGGCCGTGGTGTTGACGATGTCGTAGGCCGGCGCCAACCGCGCATCGCGCTGGCCAGGATCGGAATACAACAGCCCGAAGTTCTTCAGGTGGGCATCGCCATTCCCCACCATGCAGCTCAGGCTGACCATGGCAAACAACTGCGCCAGTGAACCCGGCACCTGCTCAGGCGGGCAGAACAGGCGAACGGCCTTGGCAATGGCCGAATAGCTCTTGCTGTATTTCTGCTCCGCACCCAGCCCCATCAACGCCGCCATGTCTTCAAACCCCAGGCAACCGAGTTGCTCGTCCCGGTCGAAGCGGCGCATGACAAACAGTTTGGCGTTATCGGAGAGGTAGAACTCGGGCACCGCCATCCCCGCCTCCCTGGCCACCGACATGCACAGGAACTCGTTGATCGCCAATCCCGGAAACTCGTCCCGGCCGCTCTTGATGATCAACTCTGAGGTGTTCGAGGTAAAACGCTGCGACGCGGCGTCATGCCGCTCCGGCACCATGACCTTGGGCTGCACGCCGGATATCCCGGCACGCAGGATGTAGCGGTCCACCAGGTCGGCAAAGATGTCCTCGGCGCCATCCCACGCGAGGATTTCTTCAAGTTTTTCCCCGGGAAACTGCTGTCGCTGCAACAGCCCATCGACTTCGGGCGAGCTCACCGCGACCCGCCCGATCGGCGCGCTGCTGCCGGACAGCGCCAGCAGTAACATCGGGTCGACCTTCACCACCTTGGCCAGGCGGTTGCGCAGTTGCTCCAGCACATAGCCTTCGGGCAGGTTCATCTGAAAGATCGGGTGCAACTCCCGATAACGGTATTCATCCAGCCGCACAGGCATCAGCAGACTGATTGCCGCCTGTGCCCGAGCATCATCGTGATAGCGAAACAGATAATCGCCAGCGCCACGGTGGATTTTCCCGCTGTCACCGGCTGGGGTGGCTACCTGCAGCACCGTGGCCATCAGTCGAACACTCCCTGGATCTCGTCCAATGTGGGCATCGCGGCAGGCACCAGGGTGAATTCACAGTCCAGGGCTCCCAGCACCCGCGCATAGGCCGCCATGCCCACCGACAAGTCGCCCCGCTCGATGGCGATGACCTTCTGCCGGGTCACGCCGGCCAAGGCGGCCAGGCTGGCTTGGGTCAGGCCACGATGCAGGCGGCGCTGGCGAACCTGCTCGCCGAGGCGCGCGGTGATAAGAAGGTAGTCCATGTTCTGTATACGCAACAAAATTAATTGAATGTAACGTATACCTGACATGGCGAAAAATCAAAGGGACGCGGTGGGGGCTCACACTCCGTGGCGGCGAGTGAAAGGCTTCGATAGTGGATATGTACTCCCTGACTGTCGCAAGCACAGGTTTTACGGCCGCTGCGCGCCCGAGCGGGAGCAATCTCCCTCGCCACAACATCATTCCAGGCGGCTAGACGAGAACAATCCTAGAGAAATAAATTATTGTAATTCGATAATTATTTATCAATAATCAGCCACCCCCAAGTTTTGCAAGGAATAACGCATGCACTCCCAAATCAACGGCTCGGCCCAATACCGCTTGCGACGGGTCGGCCTGCTGGCCGCGATCCTGGCCTGGGTCATGGGTGTCGTCGAGGTCGGTGGCAATGCCGGAATGTGGATCTACAACAAGGACCAGGTCCTGGGCGCCCTGCTCAGCGTCTTCGCCGACCACTCGCCCCGCCTGCTGGAAGCCGATTTCAAACTGTCGTCGGCAAGCTTCACCCTGCTGGTGATTCTCGACTTCCTGCCCCTGCTGCTGTCGAGCTTCGCCCTGTACCTGACCGGGGTGTTCTTCCTGCGCCTGTCGCGCGGCGAAACCTGGAGCGATCGCAACATCCGCATCCTCTGGCGCGTGGGCATGTTGTGGATCGTCGCCCCGGCGACTTTCCCGATGATGGAAACCCTGCAAGGCCTGGCCCTGTCCCTCGACCTGCCGCCCGGCCAGCGCATCCTGCAGATCTCCGCGGGCTTCTCGTCCTACGCCGCTTACGAGGTGGTCAAAGGAATCTTGCTCTGCTCGTTTTCCATTATCATGCGCGACGCCAAAGTCCTCAGTGATGAGCACAGTCACTACATATAGAACAATGAGATGACCATTATCGTTCGGCTTGACGTTGTCATGGCTAAAAACAAGATTCGCTCCAAAGAGTTGGCCGCCATCCTGGGCATTACCGAGGCGAATCTGTCGTTGCTGAAAAATGGCAAGGTCAAGGGGATGAAAATCGAGACCCTGGACAAACTCTGCGCTGCACTCGACTGCCAACCCGGCGACCTGCTGGAGTATCAGGCCAGCGAGCCTGCGTAACCCCCCGCGTTTGTTCGAACCGAGTCTCGATCGTTAAAGCCTTATCCATTCCTCACGTTGCACATTGGCTTATTCATGACTCGCTACCTGCTCTGCCCGCTGTTTCTGTTCGTCCTGCTTTTGACCGGCTGCGCCAACAAACTCGAAGTGGCCATCGACGCCACCCCGGCCCAAGACTATTACTTCGACCCCAAGGCTCCAGTGCTGGTGACCGTCAACAGCGCCAAGGACGCCCAGGGCCTCAAGGCCAGCTACTACCTGCGCGACATGGTCGCCGCCCTGCACGGCATGGGTTTCACCCAGGTGTACACCGAGTCGTCGTTGCCGAAAAACCACCCGCCGTTTCGCATGAACATTGCCCTGGACGTGGGCAGTAAAAAGACCAGCTACCGCTACACCGCCACCGACTACGGCCAGGTGCCCAGCAGCACTAAAACCACGTGCATGCCCGGCAAGAACCAACAGACCGTGTGCACCAGCACCCCAACGATGTCCTACCGTGCCATCGGCTCCTCGGAGCGCACCGGCTACACCACCCTGTCGACCTTCAATATCAAGGCCAAGGACGAGCAGAGCCGGCGCACGGTGTTCCTGCTGCGGGCCTCGTCCTACAACGAGGATTGCCAGGACGCCAAGGTCGAGGATTTCCTGGTGCAGGAAAGCCTGGACAACCTGGACTTCCGTAACCGCGTGCAGCGCAAATACACGGTCACCCTGCCCGAAGGCCACAGCTGCAACTAAGCGCCTACCGCGCACCAAGCGACACGCTTACAATCGCCCCTCGCCGCCCGCCCGATCCCCCCTCGCGCGGGCGCAACCCCCTCAACGACAAGGCGCAGATCGAACATGCCCCTGGACTGGACTGCCTGGGAAATCGAACCCGGATCGGCGGTGAACGAACAGCTGATCGCCCAGGTGCAGCAACGCCTCGGCCTTGAGTTTCCGTCGCTGTACCTGGAGCTGGTGCAATACGCCGCGGCCGCCACCCCGGGGATCGGCACCTTCCCCTATGGCAACGACTACACCTGCATCAGCGAGTTCTTCGAGTTCGGCCTGAGCAACCAACCCTGGAGCCTGCTCTGGTATGCCAGTCCGGGCCGCGTGCCGGGACTGCCCGCAGGCTGCGTGCCGATTGCCCGGGATGCCGGTGGCCTGCTGATCTGCCTGGACTTCAACAGCCCGGGCGTGGCGGTGGAAATCTTCGATCCCGACAGTGCCAGCCGCTACCCGGTGGCCGCCGACTTCAAGGCCTTTGTCGAACTGTGGCAGCCATGAGCGCACCGCAAAAATGGATAGTGGTGCCCACCAGCAAGGCCGCCATGCAGCGCCTGGATCTGGACCAGTGCCTGCCGGGCGACCTGGAGGAACTGGCGCTGTCCCCGGAGCAGTGGGCGCTACTGTCCCGCAGCGACCTGCTACCGCGTTTGAACCGCGCCCTGGGCAGCCTGATCGATGACTACGAAGACGCCTCGATCCAGGGCCAGGCCGCCCTGGCCACGGCGCTGTCGATCCTCACCCGGACCGCGACGGCGGAGGATGAACTTATCCACAGGCTCATCGCCCTGAATCGACTGGCCCTGGAACGGGACACCGGCCTGTTCTTCTACTTCTGAGGTCCTCCCCAGAGCGGCTCCCGCGCCTCATTGGTGGCGAGGGAGCTTGCTCCCGCTAGGGCGCCAGTCCGACCCAAGCCGGGCCACGGCACGGCCTCACAAGCTCAGATCCCCGCGCTGGCACTGGCCTGCTTCAACCCCGACTCCGGCACGCTCACCGCGGTTTCCGAACGCGGTGTGCCCTGGGGCACCCAGTCGTAGCTCACCGGCAAGGCGCGGTACACCCAGTTGCTGATGGCCTCGCCGCCCGGGGCCTTGCCCAGGTAGGGGCTGACGTATTCCCAGACGATCTCGCCGCCGGCGGTGACCTGGAAGAAGCGCCCGTTCATGCCCTCATCGATCAGCGTGTTGCCGTTGGGCAAACGCCGCGCGCTGCTGATGAACGAGCTGTAGAAGGCCCAGCCCGGCTGCCGGGAACTGGCGGCGCTGTACTGCCAGACGATCTCGTTCTTGATCGGGTCGATCTCCAGCACCCGGGAACCGGCAATCAGCCCCAAAGGCACCGAGGGGTAGCCGGCCGTGCCCTGGTTGTCGAACACCAGCAGGTGCCCGGCGCCCGGCAAGCCGGCGGGAATGATGTGGGCGTCATGCTGGCCGACGAACTGGTCCACCGGGCGCGGCACCTTGGCCGCGGTCTTGGGGTTGATCGGCAACAGGTTCGGCCCCAGGCGCCAGACCACCTTGCCGCTGTGCTTGTCGAGGATGGCGATGAAGTTGGCGTTGCGTGAATCGATCAGCAGGTTGTCCGGGGCGAAGCGTTTATCGCCGCCGTCGAACCACTGGTTGGGGCCCACCACGCTGAGGTTGTTGATGTGCAGGTAGTCCGGGTTGTCGCTGCCGTACACCAGCTTCAACTGCGCCGGGGTAAAGCCGAACTCCCTGAGGTGCTCGGAGGCCAGCCACTGCCATTTGACCTGGCCGTCGGGGCTGACCTCATAGATCGCATCGTCGATCACCTGGGGCACCTTGAACCCCGCCACCTTGTGCACCTTGTTGGCCAGCACCAGGGTGTTGCCGTTGCCCAGGCGGCGCTGGTCGTGGTGCTGCTGGGCGGCGCCGCCCGGGGCCTGGTCGCCCCATTGCCAGAGCACCTTGCCGTTCCAGTCCAGCTCGCCGACGCTCTGGTTGCCCAGGCCATTGCCCGCCGAACCCAGGGGCCCGGGCTCCTTGTCCTTGAGCTGCAACAGCACCCGGCCGCGCTCGCCGTTCACCAGTTGCGGGTCGATGATCGCCGAGGGGAAACCGGCTTGCGGCCAGTGCTTCACCTCGTTGCCGTTCATGTCGATCAGGTGCGTCTGTTTGTCGGCGCCGCTGAAGATCACGTACTGGTTATAGGCCCTGGCCGGATCGTAGCGGGTCACTCCGGTGGGGTAGACGCTGGGGGCGGCCTGCACCGCCGAAGCCAGCAGGTTGGCGGCAATCAGCCAGGGCAAAACGCTTTTGACACGCAGCATGACGAGCACTCCTGTTCAGGTCGAAGGGCGCCGGCAGACCCGGCGCGAGATACGTGAAGCCGGGTTTCAGAAGTCGTAACGTCCGGTCACGCCCAGGGTTCGCGGGGTGCCCAGCAGGCCTTCGTAACCGCCGTTGCCGGCAGTCCAGAGGGTGGTGTAGTAGGTCTTGTCGAAGGCGTTCTTCAGCCACAGCGAGACGTCCCACTGGCCCTGTTCGTAGTTGCCGCGCAGGCCGGTGGACAGGTTGACCACGGCGTAGCTGGGGATCTGCCCGTAAGCGGAATCTTCCACGGTGCCCACGGCCTTGGAGCGGAAGGCGTAGCTGGCGGTGACGTACTCTTCCAGGCCGTTGTCCAGGTTCCACTTGTATTCGCCGTTGGCGTTGCCGATCCATTTCGAGGCGCCCACCACCTGGTGGCCGCTGAGGTCGCAGGAGGCCGGTGCTCCCGGGCGCAGGCTGACTTCCGGCGGGCACGGCGCATCCTTGTAGGACAGGTAGCGCACGTCGTTGTAGGAACCGTTGAGGTTCAGGGTCAGGCCGCGGATCGGCACCAGGGTGCTTTCCACTTCCACCCCGCGCGAGCGCACCGACCCGGCGTTGGTCAGGTACTGCACGCGGTTGGCATTGTCGTAGGCGTTGGTCTGGTAGCCGTTGACCTGGGTCCAGAACAGGTTGGCGTTGAGTTGCAGGCGGCGGTCCCACAGGGTGCTCTTGAACCCCAGCTCGGCGTTGTTGGCGCGCTCGGTGCCGATCAGCAGCGAGTCGGCCCCGGCGGTCGGCGCCGAGCCCACCGCCAGGTTGACCCCGCCGGACTTCTCGCCGTGGGACAGGGTGGCGTAGCCCAGCAGGTCATCGGTGAAGCGGTAGCTGAGGTTGAGCAGGCCCGAAGGGCTGGTGCTGTACTGGTTGAGGTCGCCCGAATCATAGGCTCCGGCGCGACCGCGACGGGCGTTGGCGGCGGCACCGGCCACCGCGGCGCCACCCAGCGGCGCGTTGCGGCTGACCCAGGCGCTTTTTTCCTCGTAGGTGCCGCGCAGCCCGGCGGTGAAATCCAGGCGCTCGGTCAGGTGCCAGGTGCCCTGGGCGAACAGGGCGAAACTGTTGGTCTGGATATGCCCGTTGCCGATGCTGGTGACGTTGCTCAGGGCCCCGGCCGGCGTGCCGTTCCAGATGTCCGCCTTGGGCCCGTAATAGGCGAAGGATTTGTTGTCCAGGTCGGAGCCGAAGTAGTAGGCGCCCAGCACGTAGTCGAAGAAGCCGCCAGTGGGCGAGGCCAGGCGGAATTCCTGGGACCACTGTTTGTCTTCCACCGACACCCCGGCGTTGTAGCTGGCCGGCACGTTGAGGCCGTCGTCGTTGCGCGGGGTGAAGTTCCACCAGCGGTAGGAACTGACCGAGGTCAGGGTGAAGTCGCTGGGCAGGGTCCAGTTGGCCTCCAGGGACGTGCCGCCCTGGAACACCGTGACATGCTGGTCGTTGTCCAGGTTGACCTTGCGGTGCGAACCGTTGACCAGGGTCGCCCCGGCCGCCGCCGCGCGGGACTCGTAGACGTTGGTGCCGTTGATGGTCGGCCCGGTGCTGTACAGCACCCGGGTGCCGGCGCTGGAATCCTCTTCGTTGTAGTCGCCGATCCAGCGCAGGTTGAAGCTGTCGTTGGGCTTGTACAGCAGTTGCCCGCGAAAGCCCTGGCGCGATCCGCCATTGAGGTCATGGCCGTCGAATTCGTTCTTGATGTCGCCGTCGCTGCGGGTGCGATAGGCGGAAAAACGCCCGGCCAGCTCATCGGTCAGCGGCCCGGATATCGTGCCCTTGGTCTGGAAGTAGCCGTCCTCACCGAGGGAAGTTTCGATGCTGCGTTCCGGGGTGAAGCTCGGCGCCCGGGTGCTGATGTTGATCACCCCGGCGGAGGTGTTCTTGCCGAACAGGGTGCCCTGGGGACCGCGCAGCACTTCCAGCTGCTCGATGTCCATCAGGTCGAACACCGCCATCCCCGGCCTTCCCAGGTAGACGTTGTCGATGTACAGCCCAACGCTGCCTTCCAGGCCATCGCTGGCCGGGTTGTTGCCCAGGCCGCGGATCGACACGCTGGACTGGCGCGCATGCATGTAGGCGACGTTGACGCTGGGCACCAGCTGCTGCAGATCCTGAATGCGGTACACCCGCTGGCTCTCCAGGGCCTGGCCGCCCACCACGCTCATGGGCGTGGGCACGTTCTGCGAGCTTTCCTCGCGGCGCCGGGCGGTCACGGTCACCGTCTGCAACTGGCCGTCATCGGCCTTGGCCTTGCTGGCGCTGCTCTTGGCCGGCGCGGCATCAGGCGCCGGGGCGTCTTCGGCCCAGGTCGGCGTCCAGCTCGCGCTGCCGGCCAGCAACAGCGCCAGGGGCAGGCGCTTGAGCCGCCGGGGCGAGAGGGGTGAAGCGAGGGACAACGGGCTCATGGGCGGCTCCTGGTCAGAAAATATACAGCCTCGTATATTCCTTAAAGTTATTTATTTATGTTTTTACAAAGATTTACTGCATAAGAGATTGCCTTTATAAGGAGTCGACCTAATGCATAGCCAATGCATTTCCCCGATATTTTTTATGTGAAAAATGCATATCGACCTGCGCCAGCTCCGTCACTTCATCGCCCTCGCCGAACAGCGCAGCTTTGTCGCGGCTGCGGCGGCGGTGAACCTTTCGCAATCGGCCTTCAGCCGCAGCATCCAGGCCCTGGAACACAGCGTCGGCTGCCAGTTGGTGGATCGCGGGCGCAAGGACCTGGCCCCGACCAAGCAGGGCCAGTTACTGCTGGAACATGCGCGCCGGCTGGTCAGTGGGGCCCAGCAGATGGCCAACGAGATCAGCCAGTTCAATGGCCTGGAGGCGGGAGAGTTGCGCTTCGGCTGTGGCCCGGCGCCGGCCTCGGGCTTGATCCCCCGGGCCATCGGCAGCTTTATCGGGCGCTACCCCAAGGCCCGGGTGCAGTTCCAGGTGGATGACTGGCAAAGCCTCAGCAAGCGCCTGCTCAGCGAAGAGTTCGAATTCTTCGTGGCCGACACCCGCCACTTCGAGGCCGACCCGGATTACCTGACCCAGCGCCTGCGCCCGCGCAAATGGCATTTCTGCTGCCGCGCCGGGCATCCGTTGGCCCAGCGCGACAGCGTCAGCGCCAGCGAACTGATGAGCTACCCGCTGGCGGTGACCATCCGCCCGCCGAACCTGCGCAAGGTCATCGTCGACCTCTGCGGCAAGCCGGACTTCACGCCCAATGTGGAATGCGAAAATAGCTACAGCCTGCTGGGGGTGGTGCTGCGCTCGGACGCCATCGGCATCGTCGGCTCCTACAGCGACGCGTTGCACAACGCCAAGGGCGAACTGGTGTGCCTGAAGATCGACGGCCTGGCCGACGACCTGGAAGAGCTCTACACCCGCTACGGCATCGTCAGCCGCGCCGGCTACCGCCTCTCGCCCCTGGCGGCGGCGATGATCGAAGAGATCAAGGCCATCGACGAACAGGACGAAGCGCTGCCGTCCCTCGACAACCTCGCCGTCTGAGCCCCTGACTGGCGTCCTGCCCCGACACTCGCCCCCTGCACTTGCACCCGTAGCCGCTGCCGAGGCTGCGAACGAGGACGCAGTCCTCGCCCCGGCCATCCACGGCAAATCCCCGGCGGCCGCTGCGCGGCCGATCGCAGCCTGCGGCAGCGGCTACAAGGACCTGAGCGATGCACGCCCTGCATCGAAACTATTCGGCAAATGCGCTTGCCGGGAGGCCCCGCCGGAGGCGAAAAAACGCGCCTGTCTTCCCCTCGGTGAACCCCATGTCCAATACCCCTTCCCCCGTGCGCAACGTGCTCTACATCATGTGCGACCAGCTGCGCCGGGATTACCTCTCGTGCTACGGCCACCCACACCTGCACACCCCGAACATCGATCGCCTGGCCGCCGCCGGGGTGCGCTTCAGCCGCGCCTACACCCAGGGCACCATCTGCGGCCCGTCGCGCATGTCGGCCTACACCGGGCGCTATGTCAGCAGCCATCAGGTGGCCTGGAACGCCGTGCCCCTGCCCCTGGAAGAGTTGACCCTGGGCGACTACCTGCGGCCCCACGGCATCCGCACCGCGCTGGTGGGCAAGACCCACGCCACGCCCAACCTCGACGCCTTGCAGCGCCTGGCCATCGACCCCGACAGCCCCCAGGCCGAGGCGCTCAACGAGGTCGGCTTCGAGCCCTACTTGCGCCACGACGGCATCTACCCCGACGACCCGATCTTCGACGACAAGCGCGATGCCGCGCCCTACACCCATTACCTGCGCAACCTCGGCTACGACGGGCTCAACCCCTGGCACGACTGGGCCAACGCCGGGGCCGGCGAACAGGGGCAGATCCTCAGCGGCTGGAAAATGCGCAACGCCCACCTGCCGGCCCGGGTCGCCGAAGCCCATTCGGAAACCGTCTACACCACCGACCGCGCCATCGACTTCATCGGCGAACAGGGCGAGCAGCCCTGGTGCCTGCACCTGTCCTACATCAAGCCGCACTGGCCCTACATCGCGCCGGCCCCGTACCACGCCCTGTATGGCCCCGGGCAGGTCATCCCGGCGGTGCGCGCCGCGCCCGGGCAGCTCAGCGATCACCCGGTCTACGCCGCCTTCCGCCAGCATGAAGAGAGCCTGAACTTTTCCCGGGACGAAGTGCGCCTGAACGTGGTGCCCACTTACATGGGCCTGATCAAACAGGTGGACGACCAGCTCGGCCGGCTGTTGGATGTCCTGCAAAGCAACGGCCGCTGGGACGACACCCTGATCGTCTTCACCAGCGACCACGGCGACTTCCTCGGCGACCACTACCTGGGGGAAAAGGAGTTCCTGCTGGAGCCGGCGGTGGGCGTGCCGCTGATTGTCCGCGACCCGCGGGCGGCGGCGGACAGCCGCCGTGGCAGCGTGGATGAGCGCCTGGTGGAAACCATCGACGCCCTGCCAACCTTCCTCGACGCCCTGGGCCTGCCGGGGGCCGAACACCGCCTGGAAGGCCGCTCGCTGATCCCGCTGCTGCACGGCGCGACACCGGACTGGCGCCGCTACGCCATCAGCGAATACGACTACGCCTTCCAGGCCCCGGCCCGGGAGCGCCTGGGCCAGCCCATCGACCGTTGCCGCATGACCATGGTGCGCAGCGAACGCTGGAAGTACCTGGCCTATGACGGCTTCCGCCCGCAGCTGTTCGACCTGCACAACGATCCCCAGGAATTGCATGACCTGGGGGCCGACCCGGCCTACGCCGCGGTGCGTGAAGAACACCTGGGGTACTTGCTGGAATGGCTGCGCGGCCTGAAACGCCGCACCACCATCAGCCATGAAGAGATCGATCTGCGTGGCCAGCGTTTTCGCTACGGCGAACCGGAAAGCGAAAAGCTGGTGCAGATCGGCGTGTGGTAACCCCCGACAACCTTCCATCCCGTAGGAGCCGGCTTGCCGGCGAAGAGGCCCTCAAGTATTGCAGCGCTCTCAGGGACGCCTTCGCTGGCAAGCCAGCTCCTACAGCGGGCACGTCCATCGCGTGAATTCTCGTAGGAGCCGGCTTGCCGGCGAAGAGGCCCTCAAGTATTGCAGCGCTCTCAGAGGCGCCTTCGCTGGCAAGCCAGCTCCTACAGTGGGCAGGTGCATCGCGTGAATTCTCGTAGGAGCCGGCTTGCTGGCGAAGAGGCCCTCAAGTATTGCAGCGCTCTCGGGGGCGCTTTCGCTGGCAAGCCAGCTCCTACAGTGGGCAGGTGCATCGCGTGAATTCTCGTAGGAGCCGGCTTGCCGGCGAAGAGGCCCTTGAGCCTTGCAGCGCTCTCAGGGGCGCCTTCGCTGGCAAGCCAGCTCCTACAGCGGGCAAGTCCATCGCGTGAATTCTCGTAGGAGCCGGCTTGCCGGCGAAGAGGCCCTTGAGCCTTGCAGTGCTCTCGGGGGCGCCTTCGCTGGCAAGCCAGCTCCTACAGTGGGCAGGTGCATCGGGTAAATGCCCGTAGGGGCTTGAGGGGGCGGGTCAGAGGCCTTTGATGGTCTGGCTGCGCTGGCCGTGGACGCCCACCGGGACGTCGCCCTTGAGGGTCACGCGGCGCACGATGCGGTCCTGGGTGCCGTAGTCGTCCACGGCGTAATGCTGGGTCGAGCGGTTGTCCCAGATCGCCACGTCACCGGCGCTCCAGCGCCAGCGCACGGTGTTTTCCAGGCGGGTCACGTGGCTTTGCAGCAGGTTGAACAGGTGCGCCGAATCGGCTTGGGAATAGCCCTTGATGCGCTTGACGAAGTGCCCCAGCACCAGGCTCTTTTCGCCGCTTTCGGGGTGCACGCGGACGATCGGGTGTTCCGTCTCGAATACGGTGGAGGTGAAGATTTTGCGGTAGCGCTCCAGCTTCTCCGCCGAGACGTCGGGCTTGGCCCCGGCGTAGTCGTATTCGTTGCTGTGCACCGCCCAGAGTTTGTCCGCCAGCTCTCGCAGTTCCGCCGGGAGTTCGTTGTAGGCGGTGGCAGTGTTGGCCCACACCGTGTCGCCGCCTGCGGCCGGGGCCACCACCGAGCGCAGGATCGAGGCTTTCGGGTAAGCGTCGACGAAGGTCACGTCGGTGTGCCAGGAGTTGGCCCGCTGGCCCTCGGCGCCGTCCAGCTCCAGCAGGTAACGGGTGCCGTCGCGCACCGGCACGGTGGGGTGGGCCACCGGCTCGCCCAACAGGTGGGAGAAGGCTTCCTGGCTCTGGTCGTCGAGGTGGGTCTGGCCACGGAAGAAGATCACCTTGTACTGCACCAGCGCCTGCTGGATGGCGTCCACGGTGGCGGCATCAAGGTCGCCGGACAGTTGCACGCCACGGATCTCGGCGCCGATGCGACCGGCCACCGGGTGGATCTCAAGGGCATCAACAGCGGGTTTAACGGCTAAGGCGGCATTGCTCATCAGGTACACCCTCATCGACTGCTTACGGTTGGAACCGCCGCGAAACAACGCTCTATCTATATTCAATTTAGATCTAATAGATAACTACATGCTTCGTTGACGGAATAAGAGCTTGCATTTAAAACCTCAGCCTCACTCGTCGCAAATGCCTTCGAGCTATTTTTCGGATGCCGGGAAAGCATATGGATCTTCGCCAATTGCGTTACTTCATCGCCCTCAATGAACACCGCAGTTTTGTCCGCGCCGCCGACGCCATGGGCATCACCCAGCCGGCTTTCAGCCGCAGTATCCAGGGCCTGGAACAGGAGTTCGGCTGCGTGCTGGTGGACCGAGGCAACAAGGACCTGCGCCCCACCCCGGAAGGCCAGGTGGTGCTGCAGCACGCCTTGAGCCTGGTGCAGGGCGCGGCCTTGCTCAGCAGCGAAGTGACCCAGATGACCAAGCTCGACGCCGGTGAGGTGCGCTTCGGCTGCGGCCCGGCGCCGGCGGTGAAGCTGGTGCCCGACGCGGTGGCGCAGTTCAGCAGCGCCCACCCCAAGGTGCGCACCTGCTTTGCCGTGGATAACTGGGAGAAACTCAGCCGCAGCCTGAACCGCGAAGAGATCGAGTTCTTCATCGCCGACATCCGCCATTTCGAAGCCGATCCGAACTACCAGACCCAGGCGCTGACGCCCAAGCGCGGGGTGTTCTTCTGCCGCCCCGGGCACCCGCTGTTGGCCAAGGAAAGCCTGTCCACCAACGACATGTTCGACTACCCCCTGGCCACCACCCTGATCCCTCCGGGGATTCGCAAGCTTTTGGCCAACCTCAGCGGACGCATCGACTTTTCACCGACCATCGAGACTGAACACTTTCCAGCGCTGGTGAAGATCGTCCGCCAGTCCAATGCCATTGGCGTGGGCACCGCCGAGGCCTTTGCCGAAGACATCGAGCAGGGGTCGTTGGTGCTGCTGCACTGGCGCAACCTGCCGCAGAACATCGACAGCCTGAACGCCCGCTGCGGCATCGTCAGCCGCAGCGGTTTTCGCCTGTCGCCGGCGGCGCGCAAGTTGATCGAAGTGCTGGTGGCGGTCGACCAGCAAAGCCACGGCATCGCCGTCTAACCCTGTAGCCGCTGCCGCAGGCTGCGAACGACGACGCAGTCGGCGCAAGAGGCACCCGGTTTCTCCAGATAAACCGCGTCGCCGGCCCAGCGCCCCCCACGATGCCGAACGCACCCTTGTAGCCGCTGCCGCAGGCTGCGAACGACGACGCAGTCGGCGCAAGAGGCACCCGGTTCCTCCAGATAAACCACGTCGCCGGCCCAGCGCCCCCCCACGATGCCGAACGCAGCCTTGTAGCCGCTGCCGCAGGCTGCGAACGACGACGCAGTCGGCGCAAGAGGCACCCGGTTCCTCCAGATAAACCGCGTTGCCGGCCCAGCGCCCCCCACGGTGCCGAACCCAGCCTTGTAGCCGCTGCCGCAGGCTGCGAACGACGACGCAGTCGGCGCAAGAAGCACCCGGTTCCTCCAGATAAACCGCGTTGCCGGCCCCAGCGGCCCCTACGGTGCCGGGCGCAGCCTGCGGCAGCGGCTACAGGGAGGAGGTTACAGGCCGGCGGCGGCGAGTTGCGGGGCGACCCAGGCGTCTACCTTGAACGGCTTGCGGATCAAGCGTTCCTTGGCCGCCAGGTCCACCGAGTCCTGCAGTTTGCCGAGGAACACCGGGTCCAGGGTCGAAGGGAAGATTTCACTCAGGCGCTGGTCCTTGAGGTCTTCCTGCAGGATCACCGGCGGGTAGCTGGCCAGGCCCGACACCAGTTGGATGTAGGCGTCCTTGTTGCTGTCCTGGGTCAGCCACTCTACGGCCTGCTGCTGGGCCTTGAGCAGTTTTTCCACGGCCTCGGGGTGCTCGTCGACAAACTTGCCGGCGCCCACCAGCACGCTCTGCACGCTGCCGGCGCCGCCCAGGTCCTTGGTGCTCAGGGGCAGTTCGGCCAGGCCCTTGCTGCGCAGGGCCGAGAGCCCGGTGCTGCCCCAGGAGGCGTCGATCTGCTTGGCCGCCAGGGCCGCCACCGCCGCGTTGAAGTCGAGGTTGACCACTTTCAGGTCCTTCTCGCTCAGGCCCCGGCTGGCCAGGGCCGCGTCGAACGACAGCTGGGTGGCGGTGCCCCGGAACACCGCCACGCGCTTGCCCTTGAGGTCTTCCAGGGTCTTGATCCCCGAGCCCGGCACCACCCCCAGGTAATGCTTGACCCCACGGGCCGAGGCGCTGAGCAAACGCGTATCCAGGCCGTTGGACTTGCCGATGATGGCCGCCAGGTCGCCGAGATAGGCCAGGTCCACCTGGCCGTTGGCGAAGGCTTCGTTGATCACCGGCCCGGCGCCCTTGAAGAAATTCCACTGGATCTGGATGCCCTGGTCGGCAAAGGCCTTTTCGAAGATCTGTTGCTGACGCAGCACGTCCACCACCCCGCCGCCACTGTGCTGGGTGCCGGCGCTGAGGTCGGGCACGGCGATGCGGATTTCCTTGAGTTCGGCGGCCTGGGCCAGCAGCGGCAGGCAACCCAGGAGCCCCGCCAGGGCCGGCGCGGCGAACAGGCTGATGACGCGTTTGAAGGGAAGGTTCATGGGTGCGGCTCCTGATGGCAAAGGCTGTGAGGAGCAGAAGGTAGGCACGGAATCGATCAACCTTTAAATACTATAAATTCACATTTTAATAACCATATTGAATAACCCAGCAGCCACGGGCGCCTCCGGGGACATGCATGAAATGCATGAAAAATATTCTTCAAATGCATTGGATGCGTGTCGGCCAACCAGCCTTAAATGGCTTCTCTTATCTCTTAATAGAATCGATAAGAATTTTAATAGACCACAAACGCATATCACGTAGGCGCCGGCTTGCCGGCGAACAGGCCCGCCAGCCCCGCATCGCCGGCAAGCGCCGATGCGCTGGCAAGCCTGCTCCTACAGCGTCGACCCATGCCATGCAGAACCCGACGACGGAGGTCATCCATGGCCCGTGTTTCCCTGCTCAGCCTGCCCCTGGCGGCACCGTCCACCGGACGCCCGGGCTGGCCCGCAATCCATCAGCGCCTGCTGCCCTGGCTGCTGCCCCTGAGCCTGTTCGTCCTGTGGTGGCTGGCCAGCCGCAACCTGTGGATGAGCGAACAGATCCTGCCGGCCCCGGCGCTGGTCTGGAGCAGCGCCCTGGAGCTGGGCCGCGGCGAGCTGTGGAGCCATCTGGCGATCAGCCTGCAACGGCTGTTCTGGGGCTTGCTGGCGGGCATCGCCGCCGGCGCCCTGCTGGGGGGCGCCCTGGGTTTCAGTCGGCGCCTGGAGCGTCTGGTGTACCCCTCCTTCGGCGCCCTGGCGCAAATTCCGACCCTGGCCTGGATTCCCTTGTTCATGGTGTTTTTCGGCATTGGCGAAGTGCTCAAGCTGGTGGTACTGGTCAAGGCCGTGGTGGTGCCGGTGACCCTGCACACCCTGGTGGGCGTGCGCGACGCCCAGCCCCGGCTGCGGGAAGCCGCCGCGGTGCTGCGCCTGCCTCCGGCGCTGCTGGTGCGCCGCCTGGTGCTGCCCGCCGCGCTGCCGGCCTTCATGGCCGGGGTGCGCCTGGCCCTGGCCACCGGCTGGACCTCGCTGCTGGCGGTGGAACTGCTGGCCTCCAGCGAAGGCATCGGCTACCTGATGGTCTGGGCGCGCCAGCTGTTCATGCTGGACATCGTCTTCGTCTGCATCCTGGTGATCGGCGTGCTGGGGGTGTGCATGGACCGCGGCATCGGCTGGCTGGATCGCACCCTGGTGCACTGGCCGCACCCGGCCACCGCCGCCCTGCGCCGCGGTCCGCGCTATCAGGGCTGGCAGCGCCTGCAACCCTGGCTGCTGCCCCTGGCCTTGCTGGGCCTGTGGCAAGTGGCGAGCGCAAGACAATGGGTGGACGCCAATATTCTGGTGAGCCCGCTGGTGGTGCTGGGCACCACCGTCGACGGCCTGCGGGACGGCAGCTTGCTCGGGGGCATGGGGCTGAGCCTGGGACGCGCCCTGGGCGGCCTGGCCCTGGGCGGCGGGCTGGGCCTGGTCCTGGGCTTGCTGCTGGGGCTGTCGCGCCTCGCTGAACGGCTGTTGGGACCGACCCTGGCCGCCATCCGCCAGATCGCCATTTTCGCCTGGGTGCCGCTGCTCACCGCCTGGTTCGGCCTGGGGGAACTGGCCAAATGGGTGTTCGTCGCCCTGGCCGCGTTCTTCCCGTTGTTCATCGCCACCCAGCGCAGCGTCGCCCAGCTCTCGCCGCAACTGGCGGAAGCCGCCCAGGTGCTGCGCCTGAACCTCTGGCAACGGCTGCGCCGGCTGGTGCTGCCCGGGGCGGCGCCGGGCATCTTCGCCGGCCTGCGCATCAGCCTGATCTACGCCTGGATGGGCACCATCGGCGCGGAATACTTCATGCCGTCCAACGGCGGCATCGGCAGTCAGATGATCAGCGCCCAGCAGCTGCTGCGCATGGACCTGATCATGGCCGGCATGCTCCTGGTGGGCCTGACCGGGGCCCTGCTCAATCGCCTGGGCCAACAACTCGAAACCCGCGCCACCCGCTGGAGACACGCATGAACGCACCCCTGGTCAGTTTCAATCACGTGGGCAAGACCTTCGCCGTCGCCGGTGGCGAGGTGGAGGCGATCCGCGAATTCAACCTGGACATCGCCGAGGGCGAGTTCGTCGCCATCGTCGGTTCCAGCGGCTGCGGCAAGTCCACCCTGCTGCGCTTGCTGATCGGCCTGGACACCGAGTTTCGCGGCGAGATCCGGGTCGACGGCCAGCGGGTCAGCGGCATCGGCAGCGAACGCGGCATCGTGTTTCAGGAGCACCGCCTGTTTCCCTGGCTGACGGTGGCCGAGAACATCGGCCTGGGCCTGGTCAACGAACCCTTGAGCGCCGCCGAGCGCCAGCGGCGGATCGACGACTTCATCGAGCTGGTGAGGCTCAAGGACTTTACCCGGGCCTATCCCCACCAACTGTCCGGCGGCATGGCGCAGCGGGTGGCCATCGCTCGCGGGCTGGTGGCCAGCCCGCGCATCCTGCTGCTGGACGAGCCCTTCGGCGCCCTCGACGCCCTGACCCGCCAGCAGATGCAGGACGAGCTGCTGGCGATCCGCGAGCGGGCCAGGATCACCACGGTGCTGGTGACCCACGATGTCGAGGAAGCGATCTTCCTCGCCGACCGGGTGGTGGTGATGGAGCCGCGCCCGGGCCGCATCAAGCGCGTGGTCGAGGTGGCCCTGCCACACCCGCGCCAGCGCAGTGCTTTCGACTTCCACCAACTGCGCGAAGAACTGCTCCACGAACTGACCAGCGATGATCACTACCAGGCGCCGCAGCCGGTGCAGATCCGCGACCTGCCCTTGACCTTCATTGCTTGCTGAACAGGAGTGCCGCGATGCCGCAACGCCCCAACTTTCTGGTGATCCTGGCCGACGACCTGGGCTTCTCCGACCTCGGCGCCTTCGGTGGCGAGATCGCCACGCCGAACCTCGACGCCCTGGCCTTCAACGGCCTGCGCCTGACCGATTTCCACACCGCCCCGACCTGCTCGCCGACCCGCTCCATGCTGCTCACCGGCACCGACCACCACATTGCCGGGATCGGCACAATGGCCGAGGCCCTGACCCCCGAGCTGATCGGCAAGCCGGGCTACGAGGGTTACCTCAACGACCGCGTGGTGGCCCTGCCAGAGCTGCTGCGCGAAGCCGGCTACCAGACCCTGATGAGCGGCAAGTGGCACCTGGGGCTGACCGCCGAGCGCGCGCCCCATGCCCGGGGCTTCGAGCGTTCGTTCTCGCTGCTGCCGGGGGCGGCCAACCACTACGGCTTCGAGCCGACCTACGACGAACGCACCCCCGGGCTGCTCAAATCCACCCCGGCGCTGTACATCGAGGACGACCGCTTCATCGATGAGCTGCCGGCGGATTTCTATTCCTCCGACGCCTTCGGCGACAAGCTTTTGCAGTACCTGAAGGAGCGCGACCAGAGCCGGCCGTTCTTCGCCTACCTGCCGTTCTCGGCGCCCCACTGGCCGCTGCAGGCCCCCGAGGAAATCGTCGCCAAGTACCGCGGCCGCTATGACGCCGGCCCCGAGGTGCTGCGCCGCGAGCGCCTGGAAAAACTCAAGGCCCTGGGCCTGATCGATGCCGCGATAGAGCCCCATCCGCTGATCAACCTGAACGCCGAGTGGGATGCCCTGAGCGATGAACAGCGGCAGGTTTCGGCGCGGGCCATGGAGGTGTACGCGGCGATGGTCGAGCGCATGGACTGGAACATCGGCCGGGTGGTGGATTACCTGCGCCAGCAGGGCCAGCTGGACAACACCCTGATCCTGTTCATGTCCGACAACGGCGCCGAGGGCGCGCTGCTGGAGGCCTTTCCCAAGTTCGGGCCGGAGCTTTTGACCTACCTCAACCAGCACTACGACAACCGCCTGGAGAACATCGGCCGGGCCAACTCCTACGTCTGGTACGGCCCGGCCTGGGCCCAGGCGGCCACGGCGCCGTCGCGGCTGTTCAAGGCCTTCACCACCCAGGGCGGGATTCGCGTGCCGGCGCTGCTGCATTACCCGCAACTGCCGCTCAAGGGGCAGATCAGCCACGGCTTCGGCACGGTGATGGACATCACCCCGACCCTGCTCGACCTGGCCGGCGTGCGCCACCCCGGCAAGCGCTGGCGCGGGCGAGACGTGGCGCCGCTGCGGGGCAAGTCCTGGCTGGGCTTTCTCTCCGGCGAAACCGCCCAGGTGCATGACCAGCACACGGTGACCGGCTGGGAGCTGTTCGGTCGCCGGGCGATCCGCCAGGGCCAGTGGAAAGCGGTGTACATCCCCGGCCCCGTGGGCCCGGCGACCTGGCAGCTGTACGACCTGAGCCAGGATCCGGGGGAGATTCACGACCTGGCCCAGAGCCAACCGGACAAACTGCGCACCCTGCTGGAGGAATGGCAGCGCTACGTGGATGAAACCGGGGTGATCCTCAGCGAATCGCCGTTCCAGCCGGATTGAGCTTGCAGGCGCTGGCTATGAACCGGACCGTGCAAGAGCGGGCCTGTGTAGGAGCTGGCTCGCCAGCGAAAGCGTCCTCCAGAACAACACCAGTCTCCAGGGCCCTTTCGCCGGCAAGCCGGCTCCTACGCGGTGCGTTTGGGTTGTCGGCAAGTCCGGCATGACAGTGGGGATAAGGTGGCAAGACCGCCGCCTCGCTGCTCAACGGGCGGCGTGCCACAGAACCCGGTATCGATCCTCGGTGAATACACCGGGCTGCGCCATGGCGCTGGCCTCAGCCTCGGGTGATGCGGCAAGCCGGGGTTGTTGGCAGTTCCTTGACCACGACGTAATGCCCCGCCCGGTTTTTCTCGACCCGCAACGGCGAAGCGGCCAGGTAGCTACCGTGCAGGTTCTGGTCGACAAAACAGATGGCAATGCCCTGCTTCCCCTGCTCCATCACCCTGACGCTGTAGACCCAGCTTTGTTCTTCGTCCGTCGCGTTGTAGGTGCCCTCGGCGCCTGCGGCCTTCTCGTAGATCCGATAGGGCGTCTGGCCCAGCGTGGTGCCGTCCGGATAGTGCCGCGGCCTTAAGGAATTGCGAAAACCGTTCACTTCCAGATGCTTCAAGATACTCAGCGCCAGCGCCTCGTCGCGGCCCTGCGCCACCGGGTCGGCCAGCGACAGACCGCCCACACTCATCAAGGCAACGGCGATCAATCGCCTTACCGCACTGTTCATACTGTCTCCCTGTCGTTGCCCCTTCGCGGATTCCGGGCGTTTCCCGGCGCCGCGTGACCTTGGCTTAACGTCATCGGTCCTTGGATATTTAGCCAGAAAGACAGTCCGCCCCCTCAAGCCCGGGCGTTACGCGCAGGTTGCGTCGCCACCTGCTCCACGGGATGAAAGCGGTTGGCCCGGGCAAAGGTGCCGAAATCGTTGAAGCGCACGCCCATCTCGGCCATCACTTTATGCGCCACCGGCGCCGTCAACTGGCGGATGTAGAAGGGTTCCTTGACCACGAAATGGTGGATGCCGTGGGTGCTGCCGAAGTTGCAGCAGAAGGCCTGCAGCGGCCACATCCACCAGGGGTTGAGCACCTGGGTCTGCTGGATCACGTTGCCCGGTTCGATATCGCCGTAGTAGTGCATGTTGGAGCTGACGAAGTGCAGGCAGAAGGTGCGCAGCACGTTGGGGCCGATGATCACCACCACGGCGATATCGATGCCGTGCATCAGCGCCAGGGTGTCCGGTGACCACTGGATCGGGCTGCCGAGCCACGCGGCGATGCCATTGGCCCCATGAAAACCGAGGAACAGGTACCAGGCGCCCCAGTGCAGCAAGGCCAGGGGCGCGTAGACGGCCAGGGTGCGGCCGAGGATGCGCAGCTTGCGCCTGGCCCCCGGTGCCCGCAGCAGGCGGATGAAGGCCGCCATCATGTTGTCCCCGACCATCAGCAGGCGGGCGATGCCCCAGGGTTCGCCGTTGGTGATGGCGCGCTCTTCGATATCGCTCTCGCTGCCGGACACCTTGTGGTGATTGAGGTGCAGATGACGCCGCACCCAGGGGTTGATGGTGCTCGGCCGCGCCAGCCAGACCAGCGCCAGCATCAGGTTGTGGGGCAGGCGCTGCTTGCGAAAGTACATGCTGTGGATCAGGTCGTGTTCCAGCTCGTGGGTCAGGGACGCGAAGAACGCGTTGAGCAGCAGGCACGCCCACCAGGCCAGGTAGCCACCGACATAGAGCGCCGCTGACCCCAGCATCCCGGACAGGGCGACTATCAGGATCCCCGCGCCCAGGGCGTCCTGGTGCCGCAGCAAGGGGAAGCGCCGGCGCAGTTCATCGCCCCGGGCCAGGACCACCTGGCGAATGTGCGCCGCTCGCTGTTGTGCGTTCATCCGCTCGGGGCTTGCAGAAATACCCTGCATGATTCCATCCTCTGGTCAGTGATGTGTGCATCCTGCCCCGAGCCCCGGCTCCGGGCGCTAGCCGTAAACGCCAACCTGTTGACCGGACGCGCCAATCGCATGACCGAAGCCACCTCCCTCGCCAGCTGGACCCGCGCCTTGCGCAAGCAACTGGACGCCCTCGACCTCGACAGCGACGCGCTGTGCCGCGAGGCCGGCCTCGACCCGCAATGGATGGACGACCCCAACGCCCGCTACCCGCTGTCGGCCACCACCCGCCTGTGGCATCTGGCGGTACAGGCCAGCGGCGATCCGGCCATTGGCCTGCGGGTGTCGCGCTTTGTCAGCCCCACCACCTTCCATGCCCTGGGCTACGCCCTGGTGGCCAGCGGCAGCCTGCGGGAAGTGTTCGAGCGAATCGTGCGGTATCACCAGGTGGTCAGCGACGCCCTGGAACTGGCCCTGACCCGGGAGCCGGACCGCTACCGCTTCTTCCTCAAGGTGCCCGAAGGCGCGCCGCGGCCGGCCATCGAGGCGATCGACGCCTTTGCCGCGATCTACGTGCGCACCTGCCGCAACCGCCTGGGCCGCGACTACGCGCCGCTGGCCGTGCATTTGCGGCGCCCGGCCCCGGCGGACCCGAGCCAGTGGCACAAGGTGTTCCGCTGCCCGGTGCACTTTGCCGCGGCCGACGATTGCCTGGAATTCGGCCTGCACGATTTCGACAGCCACCTGGACGACGCCAACCCGGAACTGGCCGAACACAACGAAGCGGTGCTCAAGCGCACCCTGCTGCAACTGCGGCCCCTGACCTGGGAGCGCAAGGTGCGCGGGGTGATCGAAGCCCAATTGCCGGAAGGCGAGCCCTCCGCGGAACGGGTGGCCCAGGCCCTGCACCTGAGTCTGCGCAGCCTGCAACGGCACCTGGCGGATGAAGGCACGCGCTTCGACACCCTGCTCAACGAATGCCGGGAGAACCTCGCCCTGCTGCACCTGCGGGACCTGGAATGTTCCCTGAGCGAGATCAGCTACCTGCTGGGTTTTGCCGATGCCAGCAGCTTCAGCCGGGCCTTCAAGCGCTGGACCGGGATGACCCCGGGGCAGTTTCGCGACGGTTTGCGCTGAGCCCCTGCAGCCTTGTAGCCGCTGCTGAGCCTGCGAAGCTGCGAACGAGCGCAACGCGGGCGCAAATACTGCAGACCGCTGAAGGCCTGGCGGCCTTGTCGCAGCCTCGCAGGCTCGGCAGCGGCTACAGGAGGGGGAAGCCCAGTTCGAATACCGTGCCTCGGTCATCGCTCGCCACCTGCACCTGACCGCCATGCAGCAGCATGATCGAGCGCACGATGGCCAGCCCCAGGCCGCCGGAGTCCCCCGGTTCGGCGCGAGAGGGGTCGACCCGGTAGAAGCGGTCGAACAATCGGGGCAGGTGTTCAGGGGCAATCGCCGGGCCCTGGTTGTGCACCTGCAGCCAGCACCAGCCCGCTTCGTCGCGGCGCCGCAGGCGGATCAGCGAACCCGCGTCGGCGTGGCGCACGGCGTTGGCCAGGAGGTTGCCCAGGGCCCGTTGCAGCAGTTGCTGGTCGGCCTGCAGCTCACCGAAAAAGCCGTTTTCCAGACGGATCTGCCGGTCATCGGCCAGGGCCTCGAAGTAGTCGCACAACTGCGCGCCGACGCCCGAGAGTGACAGCAGCTGGCGGTCCAGCGCCGCATCGGCCTGTTCGGCCCGGGCCAGGAACAGCAGGTTCTCGGCCATGCGTCCCAGGCGCTCGAACTCCTCCATGTTGGAGGCCAGCACTTCCTGGTACTCCGCGGCGCTGCGCGGCTGGTTCAGGGCCAGGCCGTTGCTGCCCAGGAGGTTGTGCAACGGCGTGCGGATTTCATGGGCCAGGTCGGCGGAGAACTGCGACAAGCGCTGAAAGCTCTCTTCCAGGCGCGCCAGCATGGCGTTCAAGGCTTGCACCGGCTCGTGGAATTCGGCCGGGATGCCGGTGGTCTGCAGGCGTCGGTCGAGGCTGCGCAGATCGATCTCGCGCACCGACTCGCTGAGCTGGCGCAGGGGCTGCAAGCCCCGGCGCAACAGCAGCAGGCCCAGGGCGAAGGCCAGCAAGGCCCCCAGGCCTACCGCCAGGTACAGGCGCAGGCGATAGCTGGCGAGCATCTGCTCGCGCTCGCTGAGGATCTTTCCGGCAATCACCGTCAGGGCCTCGCCCTTGGGGCCGCTGGCCTGCCCCGCCAGCAGCGCCACCGGGACGTGGTCGCTGCCCGGCCAGAGCCGGATGTCGCCGCGTTGCGGGCGCCGCTCCTGGGCGATCGGCAGCAGCTCGGGCAAGCGCTGTTGCCGGGGGTTGATGCCGATCACCGTCGAGCCATCGGCCCGCAGCACCAGCAGCAGGCTGTCCTGGTTGCCCAGCATGTTCTGGTACAGCCGGGGCCGGGCTTGCAGGGCGTCCAGGCTGTCGCTGTCCTGGAGCAGGGCCCGCACCTGCTCCAGGCGCCCGAGCAGGGCGAGGTCGTCGCGGTAGGCGATTTCCCCGGCCAGGGAGCGGTAGAGAAACACCCCGATCACGCTGAGCACCAGGGCGCAGACCGCGGCAAAGGCCAGGGCCAGCCGCCAGGCGATGGAGCTAGAGCGTTTCATCCGGGGCTTCCAGCTGGTAGCCGACGCCACGCACGGTGTGGATCAGCTTGGGCATGTAGGGATCGTCGACCTTGGCCCGCAACCGACGCACCGCCACTTCCACCATGTTGGTGTCGCTGTCGAAATTCAGGTTCCACACCTGGGAAGCGATCAGGGTCCGCGACAGCACTTCGCCCTGGCGGCTGGCCAACAGGTGCAGCAGGGCGAACTCCTTGTTGGTCAGGGCGATGCGCTGGCCACCGCGGCTGACCCGACGGCGCAGCACGTCGATCTCAAGGTCGGCGATGCTGAAGGACTCGGCCTCGCGCAGCGGCCCACGGCGCAACAGGGTGCGCACCCGGGCCAGCAGTTCGGCGAAGGCGAAGGGCTTGAGCAGGTAGTCGTCGGCGCCCAGTTCCAGGCCGCGCACCCGGTCTTCGATGGCGTCCTTGGCGGTGAGGAACAGCACCGGGGTGGCGCCGCGCTGGCGGATCAGTTGCAGCAACTGCCAACCATTGAGGCCCGGGAGCATCACGTCGAGGATGATCAGGTCGTATTCCTGCTGCTCGATGAAATAGCGCCCGTCCAGGCCGTTCAGGGCCACGTCCACGGCGAATCCGGACTCTCCCAGGCCCTTGGCAAGGAAATTCGCGGTCTTGGCTTCGTCTTCAACTACCAGCAAACGCATGGCGCACCTCGGAAATGATCGGCACAGGCTAGGCGCCCGGCGCGCGCTTGCCCATTACAAACTTGTAATCCAACTGACGAGGTTCTGACGAGGACCGCTGGCTAAGGTGGCGGCCTGTCTTTGCGGAGCCTTCCCCATGATGTGCAAAACCCTTCTTCTAAGTCTTGGCCTGGGCCTTGCCGGCAGCGCCCTGGCGGCACCGGACCTGCCCCGTCACGCCGAACTGGACCTGGCCACCGCCCGTCAGCTGGCCGACGCCAGCCTGGCCCAGTGCACGGCCGTGGTGTCGGTGCTGGACCGTGGCGGTAACCTCTTGGTGACCCTGCGCGCCGATGGCGTCGGCCCGCACAACACCTTGGCCAGCCAACGCAAGGCCTACACCGCGCTGTCCACCAAGACCCCGAGCCGGCTGTTCGCCGAACGGGCGCGCAACAACCCCGAGGCGGCCAATCTCAACACCTTGCCGGAGCTGCTGTTGCTCGGCGGCGGCATTCCATTGTTTGCCGATAACCAGCTGGTGGGCGCGATGGGTATTGCCGGTGCGGGCGGCGCGGCGCAGGACGAGGCGTGCGCGTTACAGGCGGCACAGCGGGTGGGGTTGGCGGCCGAGGCCGGACGTCAGTGAACGGGAGAGCCGCGCCCGCGTTGCGCTAATGCGCAGCCTCGCGGGCTCGGCAGCGGCTACAGAGTCTGTTGTTTGTTCAATCGAGAAAGGAGTGATACATGAACGTTTTGCGTAATGGCCTGGCCGCTATCGGCTTCTGCGGCCTGTCGAGCCTGGCCCTGGCGGCGGGCAATCCCTTGAGCGTGCACGTGCTGAACCTGGAAAACGGTTTGCCCTCGCCGGGGGTCAAGGTGACCCTGGAGCAGCATGTGGGCCAGGACTGGAAAGCCTTGTCCAGCGGCGTCACCAACGAACAGGGGCGGATCAGCGAGCTGTTTCCCTCGGGCCAGGCGCTGACGGCGGGTGAATACCGGGTAGTGTTCAAGACCGGCGAATACTTCAAGCAGGCCAAGCGCGACACCTTCTTCCCCGAGATTCCGGTGATCTTCGAGGTCAAGCAGACCGAGCAGCATTACCACATTCCGTTGTTGCTCAGCCCTTATGGGTTCTCGACCTATCGTGGTTCGTAGAAGCGGACTGCTGGCGAGGGCGGTCTTGAGGGCCCCTTCGCTGGCAAGCCAGCTCCTACGGTCGGCAGAGAAATCGCGTGGGACTTTGTAGGAGCCGGCTTGCCGGCGAAAGCGGTCTTGAGGGCCTCTTCGCTGGCAAGCCAGCTCCTACGGTCGGCAGAGAAATCGCGCGGGACTTTGTAGGCGCCGGCTTGCCGGCGAAAGCGGTCTTGAGGGCCTCTTCGCTGGCAAGCCAGCTCCTACGGTCGGCAGAGAAATCGCGCGGGACTTTGTAGGCGCCGGCCTGCCGGCGAAAGCGGTCTTGAGGGCCCCTTCGCTGGCAAGCCAGCTCCTACGGTCGGCAGAGAAATCGCGCGGGATTTTGTAGGCGCCGGCTTGCCGGCGAAAGCGGTCTTGAGGGCCTCTTCGCTGGCAAGCCAGCTCCTACGGTCGACAGAGAAATCGCGCGGGACTTTGTAGGAGCCGGCTTGCCGGCGAAAGCGGTCTTGCGGGCCCCTACGCGGGGCCGGCGAGGGCGCGCAGGCGGTCGGTGTCGAGGATTTCGATCTCGCCGTAGCTCAGGCGCAGGATGCCCTGGTTCTGCAGGTCCTTGAGGATCTGGTTGGTGGTCTGGCGCGAGAGCGAGAGCATCAGTGCCAGTTGCTCCTGGGGCAGTTGCAGCAGGTTGCGGCGCTGGGTCACTTCGCCGTAGCCGGCAGCGATCGCCAGCAGGCGGCTGGCCACACGGGCCGGCGCCGGCATCAGGCTCAGCTGCTCCAGGTTGATAAAGGCCAGGCGCAGTTTGTGGCTCATCAACAGGGCAAACTGACGCCAGTACTGCGGCTGTTGCTCCAGCAGTTGCAACAAGCTCGACTGCGGCACCTGGAGCAAGGTGCAGGCACCCTCAGCGTAGGCATCGTGGGTGCGCGGCTGACCGTCGAACAGGCAGATCTCGCCGAACCAGTGGGGCGCCTGCATCAGGCTGAGCAAGGCTTCCTTGCCCTGTTCGCTGACCGCTCCCACCCGCACCGTTCCTTCCAGCACCGCATACAAACCGCAGGGTGGATCACCCCGCAGGAACAGGCATTGCCCCGGCGCCAATCGGCGCAGGCGGGCACCGGCGAGCAAACTATTCTGTAAGGAGTCCGGCAGGTGGCTGAACCACTGGCCGGTCATCAGGCATTCACGCCACTGCTGCATGTCCATGAACAGGTCTTTTCCTCAAGGCATCGGCGTGATTGTCGCCTAGCTGACAGTGCCGTGATCGGCGGCCGGGCATGATCGGGCCACCCTAACGGAGGAACAACAATGAAAAGCCTCGTTGATCATCTCAGTCAATACGCCGCCTACCACCGCGACCCGCGCAACATCGCCAGCCACTTTATCGGCATTCCCATGATCGTACTGGCGGTGGCGGTGCTGCTGTCCCGTCCCACCTGGCCACTGGCGGGGATGGTGGTGTCGCCGGCCGTGCTGCTGGCCCTGGCCTCGGCCGTGTTCTACCTGCGCCTGGAGTTGCGCCTGGGCGTGTTGATGAGTGTGCTGATGGGTCTGTCGGTCTGGGCCGGGCAGGCGCTGGCAGCGCAAAGCACCGGGCTCTGGTTGAGCAGCGGCCTGGGCCTGTTCGTGATCGGTTGGGTGATCCAGTTCATCGGCCATTACTACGAGGGCCGCAAGCCGGCCTTTGTCGATGATCTTTCCGGGCTGATTGTCGGTCCGCTGTTCGTGGTGGCCGAGCTGGCGTTCCTGCTGGGGCTGCGCCATGACTTGAAGCAGGCGATCGAGCAGCGCTCGGGCCCCGTGGCCCTGCGCCAGAAAAAAGCCATGATCTGAAGTCCCCGGCCGGGCGTGCCGACTGCACGCCCGGCCAGGATGGGTCACAAGCCGCCAAACTCCACTCGCACCGTCAGTGCGCCCTGGTTGTCCTGCAGGCCGACACCATAACGTCCGTCCAGGTCGTCATTGATGCACAGCTGCAACTCTCCTCGCTGGCCCGCCGGTATCTGCGCCAGATCGCCGATCAGAAAGGGCGTGCCAGCGCTCCCGACGCGGCCGATCAGCGCCCCCTCATTGGCCCCAGGCAAGGTATAGCCGGACTTGGCGATGTAGGCCGGATTGCCCCGGCCGTCCACCATGCCCCCCGCCGGGCTGGCAGACCAGTGCCCGCTGACGTAGCACACCCGCTGCGCACTGATCCCATTAAGTTGCACCCCGGTGCCTTGCCAGGGCTGATTGGCCTGGACCGTCACGGTACTGGCCTTGAGCTCGTTGGCGAGCACATCGGCGGCCTGGAACGACAGCGCGGCGATGGTCAGGCTCGGGTTGGAGGTGCCGCTGGTGGGAAACACCCCGTCTCCCACCAGGAACAGATTGCGGTGATCCCAACTGCGTTGATGCTTGTCCACCACCGAGTTCCTGGGATTGGCCCCCATGCGGTAAGTCCCCATCAGGTGTCCGGCGCCCTGGAAGCTGTAGGGCTCGCCGTCGTAGACGAAGAACCCGGGGTTGGTCTTGGGGTCCGGCTTGAGGTCCGTGAGCTCGGTGGCCCCCAGCAACTCGGTGATGATGTAGGTGGCGGCCTGCCGGGCCTGTTTGAAACCCTCCTTGGTGTAGTCCGACAGGTTGTAGTGAATCTCCGGACGGGGGATGCCCAAACGGTCCTTGTACTCGGTGGAGGGAACTATGTAGCAGTCGGCCCGATCCGGGTCCTGCTCCACCTGTTCCACCAGAAAAGCGATGCGGAACTGGCGGATCAGGCGGTCGTTGAGGGCACGGATCAAATCACCGCCATACAGCGCCAGGGGCGGTTGCTTGTCCCCCGGCAACGGGTTGGTGTGGCTGTTGTTCTGGCCGTCGATCAGGTCGCACACCGTGGTGTAGGGATCGCCGATCGGCCAGTTCAGGCCCTCGTTGCCGATCTCGATGCGCCAAGCCGCCCGGCGGCTGCGAAAGGCCCCATCGCGCAGGCTCTCGATGCCCGCCGTGGACACCGGCCCACGATAAGGGAACACCGTCTGCCCCGGCGGCATCAGCCCCCAGGCCAGGTAGATCGGGTGGTCCGACAGGCTGCGACCGACCTGACCACTGCTGTTGGCCACGCCCTGGGGTGCCTCGGGACAGGCTGAGTTGAGCAACAGCTTGGGGGTCTCGATGGCGTGGGCAGCGATCACATAGTGCTGCCCGAGGGCCACGCCATTGGCGGTGGGCGGGCCGTCCCCCAGCTGGTACTGGATGAACTCGATACCGCTGATGCTGGACTTGCCATCGACCCTGACCTTACTCGCCACACTCTTGTACAGCACCCGGACATTGCCGGTCTCCAGCGCCTTGTTCAGGGTCACCGTGGCATCGTATTTGGCCTGGATCGGGCAGATCGGCGTGCAGTTGGTATTGCCCGCACAGACCCGGCGCCCGGCGTAAGGCTCGGAGTTGCGCCCGGCCGGCGTCGGGCTCACCAGCAGCGGCATGCCGGCGAACGAATGGCCCTTGAGCGCCTTGACGAAACGCTCGTCCACCAGGGACAGCGGAATGCTGTGCATGGGGAATTGATAATCCTCGGGAAAGGTCATGCCCAGGTAGTCCTGGTCACCCACATCCGCCGCCACGCCGATCTCCGCCTCGGCGCGGCAGTAGGCGCTTTGCAGATCCTGGTAGCCGATGGGCCAGTCGACCCCGACGCCGTACAGCGACTTGAGGCGAAAGTCATTGGGCAGCATGCGCAGGCAGGTGGCGACCCAGTGCCAGGTGGTGCCGCCGCCCACGCGCTCATAGGTGCTGGTGAAGGCCAGCGGGCCTTTCTGCACCAGATAGCTGGTCTGCGGGTTCTGCCAGCCGTTGATCAGGTCGGCAATGGTCGGCCGTGGCGCATTCTGCTGGGCCGGCTGCAGTTCCGGATAAAGCTGCGGCTGCAGGTTGCTGGCCGGAGGATAGGGCGACTCCGGGGTCTTCAGGGTGGCGTTGTAGAAGCGCTCCATGTATTGCGTGCGATTGGCCGGAATGCTCGGCCCGGACTCCAGCACCAGGACCTTGATCCCGGCCAGACCCAGTTGATAGGCAATGATGCTACCGGCCAGGCCGGCGCCGACTATCACCACATCCGCTTGTTCTGTGCTCATGACGAAGCTCCTTGCTGCCCCTTGGCGGGTACACCGGTAAAGGCCTCCAGGCTCGGCGGCGTCTCGTTCCAGTAGCCGAAATGAAACTGGCTGTAGCCCATGGGATGAGCCTGGGCGACCTTCCAGGCCCAGCTTTGCTGGTACGCCAGGTCGGACACGACCCACTGTTGCCCGGCCTTGAAGCTGCTGGCGTCATAAGGCTGGTACCAGACCCCCAGCAGCCACATTTTCATGATCGAACGACAGGCCTTGGCCGCAGGTGTGGCCGCTGGCTGGCCGTTGTCCATCAGCAGCGCCCGGGCGATCTGTTCCGGGCTCTGCTGGTCAGCCACCAGGCTGGCGTACTGGCTCAGCAGGTCATTGAGTTGGGCCTCGGTCAGCTTCGGGCGGATATAGGCCAGAAACTGGCTGGGCAGGTCGATGGGGTCGATCGACGGCGCCAGCAAGGCCTTGCCGATCCCCAGCAACGCCGTGGACAGGCCGACAAAGTTCTCACGCTCGGTGCTCATGGTTTGCTCCCTGCGGCGCCAGTGGATTGGGCACGCTCCAACAGATAGGTGAAGTCGGCGAAAGTGGTGCGGGGGTTCTGGGTGACCCGGGTCGTCGCGTTGTTGTGGCAGTCCATGCAACTGGAGGACGCCTGGGGCACCGTGCCCTGGATAAAGGTTTCCAGGGTGGCGTTGGCGAGGAAGGTCGGGGCCGGGCTGCCCAGGGGGTTGGTCGGCGACGGCGTCTCGCAGTCCGTGGCCGGATCGGCGGGCCATTGGGTGTCGATCATCTGGTAGTTGGCCCAGACACTCTGAGGGTTGGCCGTGCGCAGCAGCGCCTGGTAGGTGCTGTTCAGTGCCTTGGCGGCCTCGGTCAGCGGGATCTCACGGACAATTTGCGACGGCGTGGCCTTGACCGCCGGGTTCCAGGGCCGGGGCGGTGGCTCGTTGACCTTGGCCGGGCTGGCAGCGTTGTAGAACAGGTACGGACCTTTGCGCTGCTCCGGTGGGGTGGTTTTTTCCGGCACATTGTCCACGTGTTCGAAGGTCGACCAGACCCACTGCGGCGCCAGTGCGGTCTTGTGCACGATATGCAGGCCCACCAGCCCCACCGACTCCGCCTTGCACGACTCTTCCACGATGGGCCCATGGGTCGGGTCGCTGTTGCCGGGGGTATAGACCAGAGCGTCCACCGTATGGAAGCGGCTGCGCTGGTCGTTGCCGTCCAGCACCTTCCACGAGGCCTTGACCATGATTGCGCCGAGTTTCTGGTGGGGATTGGAGCTGCAACTGAAGGCCACGCGGTTGTTCGGGCTGGCGGCGAAATACGCCTGCTGGCCCTGGACGCTGTACAGGCCCTTGTCGACGATATCGTTGAACATCGGCCGGTTGACCACGATTTCGTTGCGGGTGTAGGTGCCGCTCTGGTCCACCAGCGGGCCGCTCTGGAACGGCTGGATGAACTCATCGAGGACACCCGCGACCTTGCCCATCTGTTGCAGCAGGCGCCCGGATTTGAGCCCTTCACAGGGCTTGGGAAGAATCGCCGGGGCATCCCAGGCCAAAGGCTTCTCGCCCTTGGCCCGGAAGATCTGATAGCTCTCTTTCCAGCCTTCCCAGACGGTGGGGCCGTCCTCCTTGCCGATGGGCCCGATGCCGGGACTGCCGTCGTCCTGGGCCGGCCAGTTGAGGGCGATGAAGGTCTGCCAGGACAGCACGTCAAAATCCCGCTGCAGGCTTTCCAGGGTTGGTGTCGGGGGGGCGGTCACTGCGACGTCGTAGGGTATGTGCGAGGACAGGTCAGGGGGCGCGAGCGCCAGGGCCATAGGGCTGAGCAGTGCACCGCATAGTGCACAACCGAACCTCGGACCGGGCCGATGGAGTTCCTTTTTCATGCTTGTCTCCTTGGCATCAGGCTGGCCAGGAGACAGAACGCCGGTCCTTCAAGGACTCTTCAATTGCGCCCTCCTGGCACCATTTCCAGAGTAGATAAGGAATGTCGCGGCCAGGGGACGGGCCATAGATCGAATCGAGCTAGCAGCAATAGCCGAACGCCATCACCCACCCTCGATACGCGACATCCTCTGCGTAGGAGCCGGCTTGCCGGCGAAGAGGCCTTCAAGCCGGGTGCAAACCTGAAGGACGCTTTCGCTGGCACGCCAGCTCCTACAGGACGCGAGGTTGAGGAGAAATACTGCGGCCAACAATCAAGCCCCCGTAGGAGCCGGCTTGCCGGCGAAGGAGCCTTCGAGCCAGGTGCAAACCTGGAGGACGCTTTCGCTGGCAAGCCAGCTCCTACAGCAGGCCTGAGGTCGGCGGGGTCAGAGGCTGCTGTGCTTCTGCCAGACCTTGGGCTTGAAGAACAGGGTCTCGCCACGGGCCAGGCCGATCAGGCTGTCGTGGTCCTTCACCACTTCGGCTTCGATCAGCTCGCTCTGCCCTTCCACCTTGAGGGTCACCCGGGTGGTGGCGCCCAGGGGACGGATGTCGCGCACTTCGGCGGCATGGTGGTCCTCCAGCTCCGAACGCGACAGCGACACTTCGTGGGGACGGAACAGCACGTGCTGGTCCTCGCCCAGGTGCAGGCGGTTGGAGTCGCCGAGGAAGTGGTAGACGAAGTCGCTGGCCGGGTTCTCATAGACTTCGCCCGGGGAGCCGATCTGTTCGATCACACCCTTGTTCATCACCACGATGCGGTCGGCCACTTCCATGGCTTCTTCCTGGTCGTGGGTGACGAACACCGAGGTCAGGTTGATGTCTTCGTGCAGCCGCGCCAGCCAGCGCCGCAGCTCCTTGCGCACCTTGGCGTCGAGGGCGCCGAAGGGTTCGTCCAGCAGCAGCACCTTGGGCTCCACCGCCAGGGCGCGGGCCAGGGCGATACGCTGGCGCTGGCCGCCGGACAGCTGCTCCGGGTAGCGGTCGGCGAGCCAGTCCAGCTGCACCATGTTGAGCAGTTCGTGGACCTTCTCGGCGATCTTGCTCTCGCTGGGGCGCTGGTGCTTGGGCTTCATGCGCAGGCCGAAGGCGACGTTGTCGAACACGCTCATGTGGCGGAACAGGGCGTAGTGCTGGAACACGAAACCGACGTTGCGATCGCGCACGTCGTGGCCGGAAACGTCTTCGCCGTGGAACACGATGCTGCCGTCGTCCGGTGTTTCCAGACCGGCGATGATCCGCAGCAGGGTGGTCTTGCCACAGCCGGACGGGCCCAGCAGGGCCACCAGCTCGCCGCTCTGGATATCCAGGTTGATGCTGTTCAGAGCCTTGAAGGCGTTGAAGTTCTTGCTGACGTTACGGACTTCGATCGACATGAGTTATTCCTCCGCGGCGCTGGCGCGCAGGCGGTTGATTCGGGATTCGCTCCACTGCTTGAGCAGCAGGATGAACAGCGCAAGGATCAGCAACAGGCTGGCGACGGCAAACGCGGCCACGTGGTTGTACTCGTTGTAGAGGATTTCCACGTGCAGCGGCAGGGTGTTGGTGACCCCGCGAATGTGCCCGGATACCACCGACACCGCGCCGAATTCGCCCATGGCCCGAGCGGTACAGAGCACCACGCCGTAGATCAGGCCCCATTTGATGTTGGGCACGGTGACGTGCCAGAACATCTGCCAGCCGTTGGCCCCCAGCAACCTGGCGGCCTCCTCTTCCTGGGTGCCCTGCTCCTGCATCAGCGGAATCAGCTCCCGGGCGACGAAGGGCACGGTGACGAAGATGGTCGCCAGGACGATGCCCGGCAAGGCGAAGACGATCTGGATGTCGTGAGCCGAAAGCCACGGGCCGAACAGGCCCTGGGCGCCGAACATCAGCACGTAGACCAGGCCGGCGATCACCGGCGATACCGAGAACGGCAGGTCGATCAGGGTCACCAGGATGCTCTTGCCGCGGAACGAGTACTTGCTCACGCACCAGGCGGCGCTGACCCCGAACACCAGGTTCAGGGGCACCGAGATCAGCACCGCGATCACCGTGAGTTTGAGCGCCGACAGCGCGTCGGGCTCGAAGATCGCCTCGAAGAAGGCGCCGATGCCCAGCTTCAGGCCCTGGGACACCACGATGAACAGCGGCAACAGCAGGAACAGGGCGAAGATCAGCCAGCCCAGGCCAATCAGCACCCGCCGCGAGGTGGCGCTGCCACGGCGGGCGGCGTTGGCCGACGAGGCGGCGATAGACGATTGAGACATGGATCGCGCCTCCTTATGGACGTTCGATGCGCCGCTGCAGCAGGTTGATCAGCAGCAACAGGACAAAGGAAACCACCAGCATCAGCACGCCGATGGAGGTGGCGCCGGTGTAATCGTACTGGTCGAGCTTGACCATGATCAGCAGCGGCAGGATCTCGGTTTTCATCGGCATGTTGCCGGCGATGAAGATCACCGAACCGTACTCGCCGACGCCCCGGGCGAAGGCCAGGGCAAAGCCGGTGAGCCAGGCCGGCAGCAACGCCGGCACCAGGATATGGCGGAACACCTGCCAGGGCTTGGCGCCAAGGCAGGCGGCGGCCTCTTCCACCTCTCGGGGGATGTCCGCCAGCACCGGCTGCACCGTGCGCACCACGAACGGCAGGGTGACGAAGGTCAGCGCCAGGGTGATGCCCAGGGGCGTGTAGGCGATCTTGAAGCCCAGGTCGGTGGCGAACTGGCCCACCAGGCCGGTGGGCGCGTAGAGCGCCGTCAGGGCGATGCCGGCCACGGCGGTGGGCAGGGCGAACGGCAAGTCGATCATGGCGTCGATGATCTTGCGCCCGGGGAAGGTGTAGCGCACCAGGACCCAGGCCAGCAGGGTGCCGATGACGCCGTTGATGATGGCCGCGTACAACGCGGTACCGAAACTCAGCTGGAGTGCGGCGAGCACTCGGGGCGCCGAAACGATTGCCCAGAACTGTTCCCAGGTGAGTTGCGCGGCATGCACGAACATCGCCGCCAGGGGAATGAGCACAATCAGGCTGAGGTACACCAAGGTGTAGCCCAGCGTCAGCCCGAAGCCGGGTATGACGGGGGAGATACGACGCGACATAAAAGTCCTTGGTTAACGGAACGGATACGCAAAGCCCGCAACCAAATGCGGGCTCTACCTGGTAGGAGCCGGCTTGCCGGCGAAGGGGCCAGCAGCCTGGTGTGGCCCTTGAGGGCGCCTTCGCTGGCAAGCCAGCTCCTACAACAGGCTTATTGGGCCGTGTAGATCTGGTCGAACACGCCACCGTCATTGAAGAATTTCGGTTGGGCAGTTTTCCAGCCGCCGAAGTCCTTGTCGATAGTCACCAGGTCCAGTTTGGGGAACTGCTGGGCGTATTTGGCGGCGACGTCCTTGTCCCGCGGACGGTAGAAGTTCTTCGCGGCGATTTCCTGGCCGGCCGGGCTGTACAGGTGCTTGAGGTAGGCCTCGGCGATCTCGGTGTTGCCTTTCTTCTCGGCGTTCTTGTCCACCACCGCCACTGGCGGCTCGGCGAGGATCGACAGCGAAGGCACGACGATGTCGAACTTGTCGGCGCCGCCTTCTTCCTTGAGGGCCAGGAAGGCTTCGTTTTCCCAGGCCAGCAGCACGTCGCCCTGACCGTTGTTGACGAAGGTGATGGTCGAGCCGCGGGCACCGGTGTCCAGCACCGGTACGTGCTTGAACAGCTCCTTGACGTATTCCTGGGCCTTGGCCTCGCTACCGCCGGCCTTCAGGCCATAGGCCCAGGCAGCGAGGAAGTTCCAACGCGCGCCGCCGGAGGTTTTCGGGTTGGGGGTGATCACCGAGACGTCTTTCTTGATCAGGTCGCCCCAGTCCTTGATGCCCTTGGGATTGCCCTTGCGCACCAGGAACACGATGGTCGAAGTGTAGGGCGTGCTGGCGTCGGGCAGGCGTTTTTGCCAGTCCGCCGGCAGGGTCTTGCCGAGCTTGGCGATTTCGTCGATGTCACCGGCCAGGGCCAGGGTCACCACGTCGGCGCGCAGGCCGTCGATCACCGCCCGTCCCTGTTTGCCGGAGCCTCCGTGGGATTGCTGGATCTTCACGTTGTCGCCGGGATGCGATTGCTTCCAGAAGCTGGAGAACTCGGCGTTGTAGTCCTGGTACAGCTCGCGGGTCGGGTCGTAGGACACGTTGAGCAGCTCGTAATCCTTGGCAACGGCGGAACCGGCAAAAACGGCACTGGCGAGGGCGGCCAGGGCATAACGGCGAATCGACGACATGGTGGAGCTCCCGAAATTTTTTAAAGTGCTGGCATTTTTCTTATGGCGAATCAGGCCCGCATTCGTGGGTGAACGCTGGGGTTCAGACTGGGGGTCATGGATGACGCCCTCCGGTTGTCCAGTCGGGCCTCTCGATGGCGAGAGGGTAATGCGGTATTGCGCGAGGCGGCATTAGCCGGGCTTGTGGCCGGGCTGTTGCAGGCGGAATTTTTCCTTGCGTTCGATCTGCACGACCTGGGCGTTGTGCACGGTGATTTCCACCGCGCCAAAGCGCAGGTCGCGCAGGGCGCTTTGAATTTCACGCAAGATGGTTGCTTCGTCCTGGCCGTCAACGCTACGTAGAGATGCGCTCATGGTGCTGCTCCTGAGTGAGATGTGCCTGGCAGTGGCGGCACTGCTTGCGGCGTGGGAGCAATAGTAGATAGGCGCGGATATTCTTAAAAATACTGTTTAAGAATGTTTATATAACCAGAAAATATTATTCGACCTGACAGCAGCTTAGCCCCTGTAGCCGCTGCCGAGCTTTCGCGAGGCTGCGACAAGGCCCGCAGGGCCTTGCCTGGCGATCGATAGACGAACCCTTGGCGTCCTGACTTCGCCGCGACCGCTGCGTCGGAGTGCCGCCCAACTCGTTCGCAGCCTGCGGCAGCGGCTACAGGGGATCAGCGGATGGCGGGAGCATTGCTCCAGTCGAGCTGCTCCGCCGGCATCGGCCGGCCGAACCAGTAGCCCTGCCCCAGGTCGCAGCCGTGTTCGAGCAAGAAGCGCGCCTGCTCGGCCTGTTCGATGCCTTCGGCATGCACCTGCATGCCCATGCTCTGGGCCAGGGCGATGATCACCCGGGAGATGGCCGCATCGTCTTCATCGAACGGCAGGCCGGCGACAAAGCCCTGGTCGATCTTGAGTTTCTGCACCGGCAGACGCTTGAGCCGCAGCAGAGACGAATAGCCAGTGCCGAAGTCGTCGATGGCCAGGCGAATGCCCAGCTCGCGCAGCCGGTGCATCTGTTCCAGGGCCACTTCCGGGTCATCCATCACCGCGCTCTCGGTGACTTCCAGCTCCAGGTAGGCCGGGTCCAGGCCGGTGTCGTGCAGCACCTGGGCCACCTGCTGGTACAGCTCGCTGCGGGCGAACAGCCGGGTCGAGACGTTCACCGCGATGAACGACAGCATCACCCCATCGGCCTGCCACTGGCACATCTGCCGGCAGGCCTGCTGCATGACCCAGGCATCGATCTCGGCAATCATCCCGGTGCGCTCGGCGATGGGGATGAACTCCGCCGGGGACACCAGGCCACGCTGGGGATGCTCCCAGCGCACCAGGGCCTCGACACCGATCAGGTGGCTGGTTTCAAGATCGTGCACCGGCTGGTAGTAGACCCGCAGTTCCTGCTGCTCCAGGGCCCGGCGCAGCTCGAAGGCGATTTCGACCCGTTGCTGGGCATGGGCGGTGAGTTCTTCGGTGTACAGGGCATAGCCGTTGCGTCCGGCACTCTTGGCCTTGAACAGCGCCGCGTCGGCGTTGCGCAGCAGCTGGCTGGCGCTCAGGGCATCGCTGGGAAACAGGCTGATGCCGATGCTGGCGTTGATCACCACCTGCTGCTCGCCCAGCAAAAAAGGCTCCTTGAGGCCGTCGATGATGCGCTGGGCCAGGGCGGCGGCCTGCACCAGCTGCGGGCAGCTTTCGGCCAGTACCGCGAACTCGTCGCCCCCCAGTCGTGCCAGGGTGATGCCCTGTCCGGACAGGTCCCCCAGGCGCTCGGCCACCGCCTTGAGCAACTGGTCGCCGACGTTGTGGCCAAGGCTGTCGTTGATCATCTTGAAGTGATCGAGGTCGATCATCAGCATGGCGCAGCCGCGCTTGTGGACCTGCGCCGAGGCCAGGGCCTGTTCGGCACGGTCGGTGAACAGCAGGCGGTTGGGCAGGTCGGTCAGCGGATCGTGGTGGGCCAGGTGCGCCAGTTCGTGCTCGGAATCCTTGATCGCGCTGATGTCGGAGAACACCGCGACATAGTGGGTGAGCTCGCCCTGTTCATCACGGATCGCGCGAATGCTCTGCCACTGCGGGTAGATCTCGCCGCTCTTGCGCCGATTCCAGATCTCGCCGCTCCACTCTCCGGTTTTCTCCAGCGAGTCGAACATCGCCTTGTAGAAGTCCGCCGAATGATGGCCGGACTTGAACAGGCTCGGCTGACGCCCCAGCACCTCTTCGCTCTGGTAGCCGGTGATCTCGATGAAGGCGCGATTGACGTGGACGATCTGGCCCTGGGTGTCGCTGACCAGTACCCCTTCGCGGGTGCAGTCGAACACCGCCGCCGCCTGGCGCAGGCGCTCGCGATCCTTCTGTTGATGGCGCAACCAGCGATCGGCCCCCATGACTCGCAACAGGCGGGCCCGGGCAAAGAAAATCAGCACCGCGCTGACCAGTGCCCAGGCGTAGCCACTGACCTGGTGCCAGTGCGCCTGATCGGTGAATCCATCGAAGAAACTGCTCAGTAAATAACCACTGAACTGCAGCCAGATCAGGGACAGCAGCAGATAGAGCAGCGCGGCACGCAAGCCATTGCGATAAGAAACCGACATAAGTCCGTCTATTTCCACACGAAAAGTTCGGGATTATAGAGGAAGAAACATGCCGCCACTCTTATCTGAAAGGGCGACTGGTTTTCTCAGTGAGCTTGGTGATAATGCCTGAGCTGTTTTTTTCTTTATCGAGGGCCTTATCGCCTATGTGGTACGAAGGTTTACTTGGCTTGTCCGCCTGGCAACTGGTGGCAGTCACCCTGTTGATGACCCACGTGACCATTGTCGCGGTCACCATTTATCTGCATCGCTATTCCGCACACCGTTCCCTGGAACTCAACGCCGGCCTGAAACACTTCTTCCGCTTCTGGCTGTGGCTGACCACGGCGCAGAACACCCGCGAGTGGACCGCCATCCACCGCAAGCACCACGCCAAATGCGAAACCGTCGACGATCCCCATAGCCCGGTGATCAAGGGCCTGTCCACCGTGCTGCGCAAGGGCGCCGAGCTGTATCGCGAAGAGGCGAAAAACCCGGAAACCCTGCGCATCTATGGCAAGAACTGCCCGGAAGACTGGATCGAGCGCAACCTCTACAGCCGCTACAAGCTGGGTGGTATCGCGCTGATGGCGGTCATCGACCTGCTGCTGTTCGGCACCATCGGCATCACCATCTGGGCGATCCAGATGATGTGGATTCCGTTCTGGGCCGCCGGCGTGATCAACGGCCTGGGCCATGCCGTGGGCTACCGCAACTTCGAATGCCGTGACGCCGCCACCAACCTGGTGCCCTGGGGCATCATCGTCGGCGGTGAAGAGCTGCACAACAACCATCACACCTACCCCAACTCGGCCAAGCTTTCGGTGAAGAAGTGGGAGTTCGACATGGGCTGGGCCTGGATCAAGCTGTTCAGCCTGCTGGGGCTGGCCAAGGTCCAGCGGGTGGCGCCGATCGCCCATCGGGTCGAAGGCAAGGGGCACTTGGACATGGACACCGCCATGGCCATCCTCAACAACCGGTTCCAGATCATGGCCCAGTACCGCAAGCTGGTGATCGGCCCGCTGGTGAAACAGGAACTGGCCAAGGTCGATCACTCGGTGCGCCACCAGTTCCACCGCGCCAAGCGCCTGCTGTCCCGTGAGACCAGCCTGCTGGAAGACCGCCACCACCTGCGGATCCAGAACATTCTGGAACACAGCCAGGCCTTGAAGGTGATCTACGAAAAACGCCTGGCCCTGCAGCAGATCTGGGTCAAGACCAGCGCCAACGGCCACGACATGCTGGCGGCGATCAAGGACTGGGTGCACGAGGCCGAAGCCAGCGGCATCCAGTCCCTGCGGGACTTTGCCCATCAGTTGAAAACCTACTCTCTGCGGCCCACCGCAGCCTGAGCCGGAGCCCCTCGCCCGCGGCGGGCGAGGGGCGCCTGCGACCGTCCGGCGGGCGCGCCAAGTATCGCCGCAATGGCTGGGAACTTAGCGTCCGATCCCCTATCTCAAGCAACACTTCGCCACCCAGGCGGGCTTGGTCGTAGCCGCTGTTCAATACCGCGCGGCAGACCTCTTGAGATCTGTGCCGATGGTCAATAAGAATTCACACACTCCATCTTCGCTTGTGCAGTGGCCCGAAGCCGCGCAAACCCTACTGGCCCTGATGCACGCCCAGGGCGAGGTCGCGCGCCTGACCGAGCGCGAGCAGTTGTTCAGCTCCCTGCTGGTCAGCGTCAACGCGGTGCTCTGGGCCTATGACTGGGACAGCCGCCAGGTGCTGTACGTCAGCCCGGCCTATGAACGCATATTCGGACGCCCCGCCGGACTGCTGCTGGCGGACAGCAAGCAGTGGCGCGACAGCATCTACCCCGACGATCTGGAATACGCCGAGCGCAGCCTGGCCCAGGTGCTGGAAAAGGGCGCGGTGGAAGACCGCGAGTACCGCATCATCGACGCCAATGGCCAGGTGCGCTGGCTCAGCGACAAATGCTTCATCAACCGCAACGCCGAGCCCGGGCAACGGCTGATCGTGGTGGGCATTGCCGAAGACATCACCGAGAAGAAGCAGCTGGAAGCCGAACTGCAACGCCTGGCGACCACCGACGTGCTGACCCAGAGCAGCAACCGCCGGCACTTCTTCGAATGCGCCCATCGCGAGTTCGAACAGGCGCGCCTGCACGGCTTGCCCCTGGTCTTTCTGTTGCTGGACATCGATGACTTCAAGGTGATCAACGACACCTACGGTCACCCCGAAGGCGACATCGTGCTGCAACGCATTGCCGAAAGCGGGCGTGCCGCCTTGCGCCGCGGCGATCTGTTCGGGCGCATCGGTGGTGAAGAGTTCGCGGCGGTGTTTCCCGGCTGCGCCACGGACATGGCCCATAAGGTCGCCGAACGCCTGCAGCGAGAGATTCAGCGGCAGACCTTCAGCTGCCAGGGCCAGACCTTCAACATCACCATCAGCCAGGGCCTGAGCAGCCGGCGCCGCGAAGATGAAAGCCTCGACAGCCTGTTCGCCCGCGCCGACGCGGCGATGTACCAGGCCAAGCGCCAGGGCAAGAACCGCATCGTCAGCGGATAATCACCCGCGCCCCCGCTCGTTGGAGCGGGCTTGCCAGTCAAGACACTCCCACGGCTTGCCCAAGGCCCGGGGGCCTCTTCGCCGCCAAGCCGGCTCCAATGTCGGGTCAGCCTTTGCGCAGGCGGGTCAGCTCCGGCAAGCCGATTTTCAGCAGGCGCGCGGTCTTGCTGCGGGCCAGTTCCTCGATCCCCTCATGCTCGGTCAAGCGCGCCAGCTGCGCCGCCAGGTTCATCACCAGCGCCTCGCGGGAGTACACCCCACCGCCCAACTGATAGCTCGAGGCAATCAGATCCCGCAGTTCCAGGGGCATGCGCCAGCGGGTGCGCAGGGCCGAACCGTAGGCCGCGCCAAAACGCTCCAGGGCATCGCCGATCTCTTCCTGATCGTCGAGCTCGCCCCCGGCCTGTTTCCACTCCTGCAGACAGCGCAGCAGCGCCAGATCCCCCAGGCGATGCAATAGCCCGGCGCAATAGCAGCGCTCCTGGTCCAAATCCAGCAAGCGCGCCAGGGTGCGGCCGTATTCCGCGGTGTGCAGCGACAGCTCCCAGTAGCGCTCGGCGTAGTCGGCCAGGGCCGGGTCGCTCAGGCGCGCGCTGCGCTTGAGGGTCAGCCCGAGAATCAGGTTCATGCTCTGCCCGGTGCCCAGCCGGTGCAGGGCCTGGGACAGGGTCTGCACGCCGTCGCCGTGGTGCTGCGCGGCGCTGTTGGCGGCCGCGATCAGCACCGCGGTGACCTGCGGGTCCGTGCGCAGCTCCTCCTCCAACAGCTTGAGGTCCAGACCTTCAGGATTGAGGCTGCGCTTGACCGCCAACTGCACGTCGGTCAGCAACGGTGCGCCGTCGGCGATCTCGCGCCGGCGTTCGAGAAAAGTCCACAGGCTCATGCCCGGGGCCAGGGCCGGCACCTCGCAGGAGACTTCCTGGCCGGCGTCCAGCAGCAAGCCCTGCAGGCGCTGGGTCAGGCCTTCCATGTTCAAGGGTTTGGTCAGGTAGGCGGTGGGCGCCAGGGGCAGGGCCTCGCGCACGCTGGCACTGTCGTTGCGAGCGCTGAGCAGAATGAACGGCTGCAGCGGGTTGCGCTTGCGTTGGCGCACGGAGCGCAGCAAGGCGAGACCATCCACCCCGGGCAACTCCCAGTCGGCAATGATCAGGTCGTAAGGTTTTTCGCTCAACAGCTCCAAGGCTTCCTGACCGTCGGCACACAGGTCCACACGCGCATCACAGCGCACGTTGAGCAGCACTTGCTTGAGCAAATCGCGGGACCAGGGGTCGGCCTCGGCAATCAGCACACGAGGTACAGCGGGTAAATCAACAGCGGTCATGCAGCACGCTCCCTAGGCAATCCTTTGCACCTTAGTCAATGCGCGGGCTTCCATACAGCGCAAATCCCCCACGGACCGCCCGGGGACGAAAAAAAACCCGCCGAAGCGGGTTTTTTTGTCGATCAGGTCACAGCAACCACTCAGAGTTCAGCGAAGCACTCTTCCATGATGGCCAGGCCTTTATCCAGCTGCTCGTCTGGCGAGGTCAGCGGCACCAGCACCCGCAGCACGTTGCCGTAGGTGCCACAGGACAGCAGGATCAGCCCCTTGTCGCGAGCCTTGGCCACGACCTGGGCCACGGCAGCGGCGTTCGGCTTGTGGCTGTCGCCGTTTTCGAACAGTTCCACCGCGATCATCGCGCCCAGGGCACGCACTTCGCCGATCACCGGGTACTTGGCCTGGATGGCCTTGAGACCGGTCACCAGACGCTCGCCCACCGCCTTGCAGCGATCCAGCAGGTGCTCTTCCTCGAACACTTCCATCACCGCCAGGGCAGCTGCACAGGCGATCGGGCTACCGGCGTAGGTGCCGCCCAGGCCGCCTGGAGCGATGGCGTCCATGTATTCGGCCTTGCCGCAGACACCGGCCAGCGGGAAGCCGCCAGCGATGGATTTGGCGAAGGTGGTCAGGTCGGCGGCAACGCCCATCTGTTCCATGGCGAAGAAGGTGCCGGTACGGCCAGCGCCGGTCTGCACTTCGTCGGCGATCAGCAGGATGCCGTGCTGGTCGCACAGGGCGCGCAGGCGCTTCATGAACTCTTTGGGCGCGACGTAGAAACCGCCTTCGCCCTGCACTGGCTCGATGATGATCGCGGCGATGTCACGGGGCTCGGCGTCGTTCTTGAAGATGCGCTCGATGCTGGCGATGGAGTCGTCGATGCTCACGCCATGCAGTTCGTTGGGGTACAGCGCGCGGAAGATGCCGCCTGGCATCAGGCCCATGCCGGCCGAGTAAGGCACGACCTTGCCGGTCAGGCCCAGGGTCATCATGGTGCGGCCGTGGTAGGCGCCAGTGAAGGCGATCACGCCGGCGCGGCCAGTGGCGGCACGGGCGATCTTCACGGCGTTTTCCACGGCTTCGGAACCGGTGGTCACCAGCAGGGTTTTCTTGGCGAAGTCACCCGGGACCTTGGCGTTGATCTTTTCGCACAGTTCCACGTAAGGCTCGTAGGCCAGCACCTGGAAGCAGGTGTGGGTCAGCTTGTTCAACTGCTCGGTCACCGCGGCGATGACTTTCGGGTGCACGTGACCGGTGTTCAGTACCGCGATACCGCCGGCGAAGTCGATGAACTCGCGGCCTTCAACGTCGGTGACGGTGGCGTTCTTCGCGCTGTCGGCGAAGATCGGGTGAATCTGGCCAACACCGCGCGGTACAGCGGCTTCACGGCGTTTCATCAGGGATGCGTTGGTCTTGCTCATAGTGTCCTCATTCACCGCGGCTACAGCGGTGTGATTCAAGGGTTGCGGGGCGGGGAAGCGGCTGCGACAGCATGCGTTGATCGACTGTCGGAGCCTTCCCGGGCCACCTTGAAAAGTGCGTTTTTTTAAGCGGCGCAGGGGGACAGCGCTCTCGTGCCCCCGGCGCTTGAAACCGGATCAGATACCCAGGCAGAGGTATTTGATTTCCAGGTAATCCTCGATCCCGTACTTGGAACCTTCGCGGCCCAGGCCCGAGGCCTTGATGCCGCCAAACGGCGCCACTTCGTTAGAGATCAGGCCGGTGTTGACCCCGACCATGCCGTATTCCAGGGCCTCGGCCACACGGAACACACGACCCAGGTCGCGGGCGTAGAAGTACGACGCCAGGCCGAATTCGGTGTCGTTGGACATGGCGATGACTTCGGCTTCGTCTTTGAAGCGGAACAGCGGTGCCAGCGGGCCGAAGGTTTCTTCCTTGGCCACGGCCGCGTCTTTGGGCACGTTGACCAGGATGGTCGGCTCGAAGAAGTTGCCTTCCATCGGCTTGCCGCCGGCCAGCAGGGTCGCGCCTTTTTTCAGGGCGTCTGCGATGTGTTCCTGGACCTTGGCCACGGCTTTTTCGTCGATCAGCGGGCCGGTGGTGGTGCCTTCTTCCAGGCCGTTGCCGATCTTCAGCTTGGCCACGGCCACTTTCAGCTTCTCGGCGAAGGCGTCGTACACCGAATCCTGGATGTACAGGCGGTTGGCGCAGACGCAGGTCTGACCGTTGTTGCGGTACTTGGAGATGATCGCGCCTTCGACGGCCTTATCCAGGTCGGCGTCGTCAAACACGATGAACGGCGCGTTGCCGCCCAGCTCCAGGGAGACTTTCTTGATGTCCTTGGCGCATTCGGCCATCAGCTGGCGACCGATTTCGGTGGAGCCGGTGAACGACAGCTTGCGCACGATCGGGTTGCTGGTCAGCTCGCCGCCGATGTCGCCGGCGCTGCCGGTCACCACGCTCAGCACGCCTTTGGGGATCCCGGCGCGGTGCGCCAGCTCTACCAGGGCCAGGGCCGAGAACGGGGTTTGCGACGCCGGCTTGATGACCATGGTGCAACCGGCGGCCAGGGCCGGGCCGGCTTTACGGGTGATCATCGCTGCCGGGAAGTTCCACGGGGTGATGGCCGCGGTCACGCCGATCGGCTGCTTGATCACGATCAGGCGCTTGTCCGGCTGGTGGCCGGGGATCACGTCGCCGTAGATGCGCTTGGCTTCTTCGGCGAACCATTCGATGAAGGAGGCGGCGTAGGCGATTTCGCCCTTGGCTTCGGCCAGCGGCTTGCCCTGCTCCAGGGTCATCAGGCGACCCAGGTCGTCCTGGTTTTCGATCAGCAGTTCATACCAGCGGCGCAGCTTGGTGGCGCGCTCCTTGGCGGTCAGGGCACGCCAGGCCGGCAGGGCCTTGTCGGCGGCTTCGATGGCGCGGCGGGTTTCGGCGGCGCCCATCTTGGGTACGGTACCGAGGATTTCACCGGTAGCGGGGTTGTTGACCTTGATCGTCTGGCCGTTGTCCGCGTCGACCCAAGCTCCATCGATGAAGGCTTGTTGGCGGAACAACTGGGCGTCTTTGAGCTGCATGTCGGCTTCCTTAACAGCACCGCGCATACGCGGGGCGAATTGTGATTGTAAAAAAGGCGCCCTGTCAGACACGGACCGCGCTGGCGCGTCCGAAAGCCGGGACAAAGCTGCCGTCAGGAAAATCGTTCACTGGGTAAAAGCACGAAAATGTCGCACACAAGGATAGACGTGCGCTTGGGCACCCAGGCAAGAGCGTTTGAAATCTCAAACGAATCCTAGGGTCAACAGGGGTAAAGGACAATAGGCTGTTCGAAAAAAAGAACGTAAAGGCGCCTAGCGGTAAAAAATCCGCCTCAACCTCCCATGCCGCCGGGCAAAAGACAACGCCCCCGCGGCCTGCAGACCGCGGGGGCGTTGGCATGACGCCTGGAGAAGGGTCAGCCGCTGAACGACTTGAGCACCGTCAGCAGGCTGGTGAGGTTGTCGGCCACACCGCCCTGGGCGACTTTCTCGGTGGCCGCCGCACCGGCGGTGGTGTCGACGCTGTAGATCTGCATCACGCCCTGGTTGGTCGCGGCCTGGGCCAGGGTGTTTTGCTGTTGCTGTGCCGACACCGAGTTCTGGAACAGGATGGCCACGGACTGGCCCATGGACTGGTAGACGGTGCCCATGGCCATGGCCGGCGCTTCGGCAACCACCTTGACGTTGGTCTGGGTCACGGCATCGGTGATTTGCGGACTGACTGTGCTCATAAAAACTCCATTTTTTCAGCAGGAAAGTTCAACGGGAACTCAGACGTTCAACCACTCAGCCCTGGAAGGACTTGAGCACCGTCAGCAGGCTGGTGAGGTTGTCGGATACGCCGCCCTGGGCAACCTTCTCGGTGGCCGCGGCGCCGGCGGTGGTGTCGACGCTGTAGATCTGCATCACGCCCTGGTTGGTCGCGGCCTGGGCCAGGGTGTTTTGCTGCTGCTGCGCCGACACCGAGTTCTGGAACAGGATCGCGGTGGCCTGGGCCATGGATTGGTAGATGGTGCCCATCGCCATGGCCGGCGCTTCGGCGACGACTTTGACGTTGGTCTGGGTGACGGCATCGGTGATTTGTTCGTTTACAAGTGGCATGGCTCAACTTCCTTTGTTAGGCACACGGAGCATTCCGTGTCTTTGAGTGAACGTGGCAGCCGTTTTGCTGTGAACCGTGTTGCCCGGGACCCTCGGCTTATTTCAGGGGGGACTCATTGCCCGGCAGCGGCGAGCACCTGCTTGAGGGTGTCCTCGACTTTCTGCGACAACTCGGCCATGCGCGCCTCGACGGCGGCTTTCACCTCCTGCTGCACCAGGGCGCTGATCGTTGCCTTGAGGGCTGGATCGTCGGCAGGGGCAGGAGCTGGGGCGGGTGCCGCGGCCTTGTCCGCACTCGGCGCCGCTGCCGGTTCCGCTGCGCCAGTCGGCGCTGGAGTGGCGGCCGCGGACTGGTGCTCGGCCGCCGCCAGCAGCTGACGCAGCACCAGCTCGCGCGCCTGGGGATCAGCCTTGCCGGCACCGGCCCCCGCCAACTGCTCGATGATCTTGCGCGTGCGCTGTTCATCGGCCTGTATCAGCTCGGCAGCCCGCAGCCGCGCCTGATCAACGCTCTGTTGCGCAGACCTGGACATGTCCAGCGGCTTGTCCTGGGCAAACGCCTCCAGTACCTGGCGCTCGACCTGGGTCAATGGACGCCTCAGATATTTCTCGGCAAAGAGAAGTATCGTCGCCATCGGGGTTGGCTCTTCATTCGCCATTGCTTGCTCCTTTCTCGATGAATGGCGTTGAAGGGCTGGGCACCGGGTCCGTCGAACTTCAACGCCTGGGGTGAACAGAGCGGCCGGCGAACGCCGGCGCCTCTTGCACGACAACCCCGGGCGCCTTGCGCGCCCGAGGGTCGCACTCAGGAGGACGAGGATCGATTGGCCAGAACGTCGCTGTACTTGGTGATGCTTTCATCGATCTTGTCGATGGCCATGCTCGCCGCATCGGCTTCCATGGCACCGGCCGCCGCCGCGACGGCCGCGGCGGCACCCACCAGCAGATCCGTGACCAGGGCGCCCAGGGCATCCTCGGCGGCGCCTTTCACGTTCTCTTTGACGATGTTCTCGGTCATCTGCTTGAGCAGTACCGACTGCGCCGCCAGGGCCAGCTTGCTGACCCCGTCGAAATACCCCGCCGCGGACTGCGCCACCAGGCCGGCGGCCTGGCTGATCATCATGTCCGGCGCCGCGGCGATCTGCGCCGGGGCATAACTGAAGGTCTGGGCATTGGTGAACTGCACCGCCTGGACAATCTGGCTGTTGAGTGCATCGGTGCTGTCGGTGCCAGGGGTGCCGGCCTGCTTGAGCAACTGCGCGTTCATCGTCTCCATCACCGAAGGTTGCGCGGCAGCGGCGGGCGGCGCTGCAGGCGCAGGGTCGGCCGCCGCGGTCTTGCGGGGTGCCGCCCGAGGCTCGGCCGCCTCCGGACTGGGGCCGGCCGCCGCGCTCGCGGTGTCATCGGCCGCGGCCGCGGGTGGGGTTTTCTTCTTGAACCATGCCATGACGATTCTCCCGGGCTGTCAGCCCTACTCGCCGATCGCCATGATCAACGCCACGGCCTTGGACACCACCGCGTTGGAGATCTGATTCAGCGCCTGCTGGCTGTTGACCGCGTTCTGCAACGACAGGCCCGCCGAGTGGCTGGCCACCTGGTACAGCGAGGCGATGGCCTGGGCCGGAGCCTCGGCCACCACCTTGACGTTGGTCTGGGTGACGGCGTCGGTGATCTGCGAATTGACCATTGGATCGGGCATACATCTCTCCTTAGATGGAATGGCCCACCGCAGAAGGCGGCGGCACCGGCTACAGCATCGAAAACAGGCTCACTGAACAAGAACGTCCCGACGCGCCCGCTGTGAATCCTGCCACCCCCTCAACGCAGGGCCTCACGCAACAATTGCACGTGCTTGCGCGCCAGGGGCTGGTTCATCCCCAGCTCGGCGGCAATGTTCGGGTAGGGCAGATCGTCGACAAACTTTAGTTCAAACAAGCGGCGTTTTTTAAGGGGCAATTGCGCCACCCGCCGACTGAGCAGGGCCAGGGTTTCCAGCAGCTCCACCTGCTCCAGCACCGACATCTGCGGCGCCTCCAGCTGCTGCAGCGGGTCGTCCTCGAAATCGGCGAAATCCACGAACAGCCGCTGCTCCCGCGCCCGCCGCCGACAGCTGTCGACAAACACATGGTCCAGCACCAGGAACAGAAAGCCCTGGGGGTCGCGAATCCGCTCCGGCGAACGGCGAAAGAACAGCAGCGCCTTGATCGCCGTGGCCGCCAGCCACTCCTGGGCGCCATCGGCGTTGCCCCGCGCCAACTGCCGGGCACGACGCTGCAACCCGGGCAACACCGCCTTCCAGCTCGCCTCGAACAGATGATCCGCCAAGGCTGACGGCAGGCCCTCTTGCATCGAACAGTTCATCTCCCGCACCTCCCTGTGCCCCGTGACTGCACGGATATGGCTGCAGGTTGCGCTGGGCCGAACGACCGATGCAGCGGGAAAAACTGCCGCTACGGCCCGGGTTGCCTCGGGTAGCGACGGACAACCGCACGCCAATGAAAACCGGCGTGGACGCCCCGAGTCGACATAGGTATGATGTCGCCCGCACTGCACTCGTAGCTCAGCTGGATAGAGTACTGCCCTCCGAAGGCAGGGGTCGTGGGTTCGAATCCCGCCGAGTGCGCCATCTTTAGCGAAAAAGCCCCTGGCCTGATGGCCTGGGGCTTTTTTGTTTGCGGCTTCCACGTTCCCGGCGACAGCCTTGATCGATTACCCGAACCAGGGCGATGCCGGGCGGCTGTCCTGGCGGGGCGCAACTTGCTACATTCGCCTCCCCCGGACAGGAGGTCCCCATGCTCTGCCATCCGCTGTGCAACCAGCCCTTCAAGCCAGAACTCCGTGATTGGGTCAGCTGTTTCATGGGCTATGACATGCCCCCGGAGCGGGATGCCGAACTGAGCCGCTTCAACCCCAACGATCCCGAAGACCGCGAATACCTGATCCGTCATTACGCGTTGCGGCGCGACTACCCCCAGCAGAACTTCCGTCATCGGCACCGGCTGGTGCAGGTCCTGGAAGCGGCCCTGGATGACCCGGACCACGATTTCGAGCAGGTCTGGGAACCGCTCGAGGATGACGACGAATACGATCAATGGCCCAACCGTTGGCCGGCGGTGATCGACGACAGCCGGGACTTCTTCCAGCGCCTGCTGGTCGCGGCCCGGGAGCTGTGGCACGAAGATCTGACCCGCGCCCGGTTACCTTCACTGGCAGAGTGCCGGGCGATCCCGGAGCGGGATCGGGGCACCCGCGACTGGCTGTTCAACATCGACAACGCCGAGGCCTGGCGAGCGGTCTTCAATGAGGCGGCCACGCCCTATGACTTCAATACCCCGGGCCCAGTGTTTCAAGGCGAGCAACTGAGCCTGCAACTGTATGGCGACCTGGGGCGTCTGTCCGTGCCTTACAACTGGCCGGCGAGCCAGGCCCCGACCCACTGCCGCCTGCTGCTCAAGGTGCAGGGCATCAGCGAACTGGCGCTCAGCGGTACGCGCTTCGACGGGCGCATGCGCACCCAGCTCACCCCTCTCAACCCCGGTTATCACCTGCGTCTGGAAATCGGCTTCGACTGCGTGATCGAATGCGTGGCGCTGTCCGTGAACATCAGCGACGTCGAAGGAATACGCGATGAAAAGCAATTTTGAAGTGGCCCTGGAGCGTCAGGAAATGCTCCAGTTCTTTCGCGGCCAGGGCCAGTACCTGACCCGGGATGGCGATTGGGACGAGCACCTGTACTGCATCAACTGGCCGGGGATCTTCGCTTACCTGCGGGACCACGCCGACGGCGCAGAGCAACTGAGCAGCGCCTTCGAGCTCTACGCCTACAGCGTTGTGGAAACCATCGAGGATTGCTTCGGCCTGCGGGAAAACCTGTTCTGTTACTACTCGACTCGGAGCGGCTGGGCGCCCGAGAGCGTCGATCTGCTTGCGCAATTGCCGGAGCCTTGCCGGCGACGCATCGTGCAGCGTTTGAGCTGGTATCGCTGGCAGGTGGAGAACCATGCCCGGCTGCTGCCGGAACGGGCCCGACGCATGACCGCGGACGGTGCCTGCGCCGAGTTCATCGACCTGCCGGCCTTGCCCTACAACTGAATCCGGCGGCCGCCTGAGTTATTCATCCTCGGCGGCTTCGGCGTCCTGCGGCGCTAGCGCGGCATCGTCCTGCGCCTCGGGGTCGGCGCCCTCTTCGGCCTCTTCCAGGCCAAAGTCCTTGCGACTTTCCTTGATGGCCTGACGGATATCCGCGCCCTTGATCGGGCAGTTCAACATTGCCGCTATACGGTCGATGCGGGGTGCCATGACCGGCCTCTCACTTTCTGGAAACTGCGCAGATAGTGCGCGCTTTCCCCGGCGACAGCCAACCCCCGCGCTTTATTGACGACGCAAGGCTTGCAGGCGCGCGTCCAGATCCTCCTGTGGATACTGTTCATGCAGCTGCAGCAGCAGCTCGGCCGCCTCGCGGCTCTGGCCGCCTTCCCACAGGCGCAAGACCGCCTGAAGCTGCTTATCCAGCCGCTTGATGGTCCGCGGCTCGGCCGGGGCCGACATGCGTTGGGCCAACTTGCTCGACTCAGCCCTGGGCTTGGCCATCGCAGGTGGCGCTGCGTCGCTTAGCGCTTCCCGCTCTGGCGCCGCGGCAAAACTGCCCACAGGGGCTGCCGCAGTCAGGGGCTCAGGGACACTCAAAGCCCCGGCCAGCTCGGCGGAGCGTGGCGCCGCCTGACGCGCCATGGGCGCCGCTGGGGCTGGAGCGGGAACAAAGGCCTGCTCTTGTGGATAGTGCTCCGGGGAAGGCCGCAGCAAGCCAATGACCAGGGCCACGCCAAACAGGCTGGCAAAGGCCAGTTGATAGCGCGGCCGCTGGCAGGCGCGCATCCAGCGCTGCCAAAGACTCGGCTTAGGCGCAGGGGCTTCGCGGCGCGCAGTGGCCAGGATCAGGGCATCCAGATGGGCCGGTGGCTCCTGGGCGCCGTGTTGGCGGATGTGCGCCAGCATCTGCTCTTCAGGGGACGGGGTCTGTCGGGCGTCAGTCATGTGAGTACCTCCTCGGCCAGGAGCCGACGCAATTTTTTCAGCGCATAACGGAAACGGCTTTTCACCGTTTCCAGGGGCGCCTGGGTCAGGCTGGCGATTTCTGGCAGTTCCAGGTCGCCGTGGGCCCGCAGCAGGAACACTTCGCGCTGGTCTTCGGGCAAGTCCTGCAAGGCGGCTTCGATACGCTGCTGGTCGCGGCACAGGCTCAGTTGCTGTTCGGGGCCGGGAGCCTGGTCGGTTTCGCCGTGCAGTTGTTCGTCGTAGCTGTCGTGCAGCGGGTTGCGCTGGCCGTGCTTGCGCCAGTGATCGATCAGGCGGTTGCGCGCGATCTGATACAGCCAGGTACGAAAGCTGGCCCGGCCCTGGGGTTGGCTGGTGCTGCGGATCAGGCTGAGCCAGGTGTCCTGGTAGACCTCTTCCGCCAGCTCGGCCTTGCCGCACAGGCCCAGCACAAAGCCGTACAGCCCCTGGCGGTGGCGCTGGTACAGCACCTCGAAAGCCGTCGGATCTCCGGCGCGATAACGCGCCAGCAGCGCTTCATCGCTGCTGGCATCGGTGGACATTTGGGGAGCAGACATGGGGCGGATGAACTCCTGTTCACTGCTCGTGATGTGGCTATTCAAGGCGGCTCTGCACCTGGCTCATGTCCACGGGCTGCGCCTCGGCCTGGGGCGCATTTCCCGCCTGGGTTTTCGGCGCCTGAGTTTGCAGGCTTTGCGCCAGTTCCACCAGTTGCACGAATTCGCCCCGCAGCCCGTAAGGATCCTCGCCCTTGGCGCCGCGGGCCAGCTTGGCGGTGTCGCTCAGGCTGAAGTTGCCGGTGTAGCGGCCGTCCTTGAGTTGCTGGGAGAACGCCGCCACCGCAGCGGCGAAGCGCAGGTCCGGGCTGGCGGCGGAAAGGCTGGCCGGCTGCTGCGCGCTGATCGGCCGTTCGATCAAGCGACTGCTGCCCCCTTGCGGCGCCTTGTAGCGCACCCGCAGCATCGCCAACTCGCCCTGCTTACCGCTCTGTTGCGGCGCCTTGGCCGGTGCATAACGCAGCGGCTCCAGCCAGCCCTTCTCCCCCGCCGGGACGATTTCATACAAGGCGGTCACCGTATGCCCAGCGCCGATTTCCCCGGCGTCGACCTTGTCGTTGCTGAAGTCTTCACGCTTGAGGGCACGGTTCTCATAACCCAGCAGGCGGTATTCGCTGACCTGGGCCGGGTTGAACTCCACCTGCAGCTTCACGTCCTTGGCCACCACTGCCAGGGTCGAGCTGAGCTGGTCCACCAGCACCTTGCGCGCTTCGCGCAGGTTGTCGATGTAGGCGTAGTTGCCGTCACCGGCATCGGCCAGTTGCTCCATCAGGTGCTCGTTGTAGTTATCCACACCAAAACCCAGGGTGGTCAGGGACACGCCGCTCTTGCGCTTCTCGGCGGCCATGGCCTTGAGGCTGTCGAAGTCGCTGATGCCGACGTTGAAGTCGCCGTCGGTGGCCAGCAGGATGCGGTTGATGCCCTGGTCGATAAAGCCTTGCTGGGCCATCTGGTAGGCCAGCTGGATGCCCGAGGCACCGGCCGTGGAACCGCCGGCGGTGAGCTGGTCGATGGCGGTGCGAATCTTCGCCTTGTCGCGTCCGGAGGTGGGCTCCAGCACCACTCGCGATTCGCCGGCGTAGACCACCAGCGACACCCGGTCCTGATCCCGCAGTTGATCCACCAGCAGCTTGAGGGTGCTTTTCACCAGGGGCAGGCCTTCGCGGCGGTCCATGGAGCCGGAGACGTCCACCAGGAACACCAGGTTGGCCGGGGCCAGCTCTGCCACTGCACGGTCCGAAGCCTTGATGCCGATGCGCAGCAAGCGGGTGTGGGGATTCCACGGCGAGGGCGCCAGCTCGGTGGTCACGCCGAAGGGCGAACCGTCGGTGGGCAGGGCGTAATCGTAGGGGAAGTAGTTGACCAGTTCCTCCAGGCGCACCGCGCCTTCCGGCGGCAGGCTGCCCTGGTTGAGCAGACGGCGAACATTGGCATAGGCGCCGGTGTCGACGTCGGCGCTGAAAGTGGACACCGGCGCTTCGGCAACGCTGTGGATCGGGTTGTCCGCCAGCTTCTGATACTGCTCCCGGGCCTCGTCACGGTAGCCGGCCATGCTCGAATCGCGGGCGGCCATCGGCGCCGGCATGGGCGCGGACAAGCCGACCGGACGCACATTGCGCTTGATCATCGCGGCATCGGCGCGCTGCACCTCGTACTGTATTTCGGGCTCGGCCTGCAGCGCGCCCTGGGGCGACGCCCCGGCGGCGGATTCAGGCTTGGACGATACACCGCAACCGGCCACCGCCAGCAGCAAGCCGGCGGCGAAACCCTGGGCGGCCGGACGAAGAAAATGCAGGGGAAGGGACATGGGGGCTGACCTCGGGAAGAAATGATCTATTCCCCCCTTCAGACGAAGCCCCTGGGCGATTCGGGTTAAGCCCCGAAAAAAAATTTCACTTAGCGCGAATAGCGGCGCACCACGCTGCTATTGCGCAACACGTGACCGTTGATCTTCTCCAGCAACTGGGCGCGGGTCAGTCCGGCGGGCAGCACGTCGGGCGCCAGGTCCAGGGCAAAGATCTGGATGATGTAGTGATGAGCGCTATCGCCCACCGGCGGGCACGGGCCCATGTAGAACGTGCCATTGCGGCTGTTGAGCCCGGCCAGTCCTTCCAGGGTCGGCTTGGTGCCGGCGCCGGCCGGCAGCTGGCGGGTGGTCGGCTTGATCCCGTAATGCACCCAGTGGTCCACGCCCTGGCCCTTGGCGCCGTCCGGATCGTGCATGACGATGGCGTAGCTCAAGGTGCCCTCGGGCCCGGCGGTCCAGCTCAAGGCCGGAGAATTGTTATGCCCGCCACAGCCCTTGGCATCGCTGGCATTGCCGGTGGTGAACAGCCGGTCATCCGAGACCCCGGGAATGTTCAGGGTAAAACGCTCCTGGGCCTGCACGGGAAACTGCAGGCACAGCAGCACGGCACCAGCGGCCAGCCAAGTATTGCGGGAGGCAAAGCGAGACATACGAAAGCACCTTTTTGCGGATGAGATCGGGGTGAGCCAAAAGACTATAGCCTGCACGACAGAGCGCGCCGCTTCGTGCACGGCGCGGTGCAGATTGAGCTTGAGGACAGGGGTAGTTGTAAATGGATATTTCAGACAATCATCGCGATGGCGACCACCCTCCACGGCCGGCAAGAAAGAGCGACGGGCCATCCGCCCGCCACCGGAAATGATGCGCAGACCTCAATCCCGATGGGCCTGCATGTACTGACGCAGCAATTGGTTGATCCGCGTCTGGTAACCCGCGCCCTGGCCCTTGAACCACTCCAGCACATCGGCGTCCAGGCGGATGGTCACGGCCTTCTTGCCCGGCAGGTGCACCTCGGCGCGGCGAAAGAAATCGTCATCCAGCTCGGGGATATCAGAAGTATCGATGCCCTGGTCATCGGTTTTCGCCAGGCGCTCCCAATCCGTTTTCGATCCGTCAGTTTTCGATCCGTTGGACATAATATTTAGCCTCCCGCTTAGTGGCTTTGCGCGCCGAGATGATGCGCACCGCATGACCCCGCCGCTCGGTATGAACCACCACGCCCACCAGGGTCCTGATCCAACCGAGGCTGACCCAGCGCTCCTCGCCGTAGTCCAGGCGCTCATCGCGCAAGGACAGCACCGGACGCTGGAACATCAGCACCGCATCGTTGAAATCGATGCCGTGCTTGAGCAGGTTGGCGTGGTTCTTGGCCTCGTCCCATGCAACGTACATGAGCAATTCCGTATTTACAAATGTACATACAGGCTAGCCGACCGTTCGCCAAAAGCGCCCTGGGTAAACACCTGGAAATACAGTCGCAAGCGGGATGGGTGTGTACGGAAAAAGCCCTACAGCGTTCTCGGAAAAGACTTCGCCGGACTTGCCTTGCACCGCTGGAAGCCGGCGGCTTATAGTCCGGCCGTCGCCCAGATGGCGATTCGGGTTTGGCGACCTGGCAATAGAGAATGCAAACAACCTGCTTGCAGGTTTTTTTGCGCCCGCATGATTGCTCTATGGCGGTTGTGCGTGGGAGACCTTCGGGTCTGTCGGTTTTCTCTATTGCCGGCTCGCCAACCTGCGCACAACTGCCACCTATTGTTTGGCGACGGTAAGTGGACAGCCGCTCAACTAACGGAATAGAGAGAACTGATCATGAACCGCTACATGCCGCTCACCGGCCACGACTGCCTGATTCCTTCCCTGCTGATCGACACCCAGGCGCCCATCGACGTGCTGCACGACGCCGCAGCCTTTCGCATCCGCGCCGCGACCCAACTGCTGGAGCACTTCGCCGCCGAGACCCTGCGCAGCGAACCGGTGGTGCTGCAGGAACTGACCCTGGTGTGCAGCATCCTGCTGCGCGATGGCTGTGATCTGCTGGATGTGACATCACGGCGCCTGCAACCGCAGGCCATGCTCTAAACACCCCCGGGCGGCTTCCCGGCCGCCCGCTTTTCATAAGGAAATGCCATGCATAAACCCCCGACAGAACGCCCCCAGCGCCAGATCCGCACGCTCTACGACGCCGACACCATCCGCGTCTACCAGGCCTACTCCGACAGCATCGCCGACGCCGCCCTGGCCCACGGCACCTTCGTCTCCCCACCCTTCAAGATGGAGCGCATGACCTGGATAAAGCCGTCTTTCCTGTGGATGATGTATCGCGCCGGCTGGGGCTACAAAGACGCCGGACAGACCCGCATCCTGGCCATCGACATCAGCCGCGAAGGCTTTGAATGGGCCCTGGCCAACGGCTGCCTGAGCCATGCCGACGAGTCCATGAGCAAGGAAGAGTGGTTGAAGTTGAAAGACCAGTCACCGGTACGGATCCAGTGGGACCCGGAGCGCGACCTGTACCTGCGGCCCCAGGAACACCGCGCGATCCAGATCGGCCTGAGCAAGGAGGCCGTACAGCTGTACGTGAACCAGTGGATCAAGCGCATCACCGATGTCACGCCCCTGGCTCACGAGATTCATCGACTGATTGAGGGTGGGGATCTGAAAAAGGCGTACAGCCTGCTTCCTGAGGAGCGGGAGTACCCAACCGTAGGCTGATCAAACGGGTTGATCTGCTGCCTCACCGCATCCAACGCGCAGCACAGGTACACCCCTCCTTGCTCTCTGTGCCCTTTCACGGCTCAAATCGCCAACAACCGCCTTGGTATCGCCGTCGTTTTCATGTGCCAGCATTCTCAAGAAACCACACAGGTCTAATCGGCTTTTACAATACAGTCTACGTTTGAGCCGAAATGATAAATCGCATCATCAGCGAGCGAAATTTGAAAAAATAGTATTGAGTCTATGAAACCCGCGGCAAAATAAATGGTTTGTTCAGAAACGCATAATGCTCGGTTTTTGTATCTAATTAAAAAATCTACTTGAAAGAGTAGATAAGCCCGCCCCAAGAAGGGCAATACAACTGAATGAATGGCTCTCCAATCAATCCGCTATCACTTCGCTCATTTAAAACAGGAACGATTTTAGCTGACCGCTGATACGAACGCCATACAAACTCCCAATTCATTCCAACTATCCATTGGCATAGCCCTGCATCCCAATCACCTCATCACTGTGCAAACAGCCCCGATTGTTCGCACATCTAGCTCTCTAAATCTATACTTCAGACACCTGAATGGTACTACCTGAAGACACAATCCATACTCAACATATAAAACAACACATTGGCGCAACTTGAACTCTTCTGAAAGTCGCCACCTTCCATACTCTAAAATTTATTTGCTTGCCTCTAAAAAACAAAACAACTTCTTTTGTCCTCCGTCTCATAACGCCAAGATTTTATAATGCGATCTTTCGAGACAAGTATTGAGTAGCGACAATCCATAAGCCACGTAATATAGTAGCGCTTTTCACCTGCTTCTTCCTCCACGACGTCGTCAAAGACTGCATTCTTATTACTGGGCGACCAGTATTGATGCAAACAATTTGGCAGACATCTAGGAGGCCAAAAGTGCGACTCAAACGGAGTTCCAACAAGCCCGTCTGTAGCACTCACCCAAGTCGAATAAAAAGGTGACGAGCATCCTACAGCAAAGAGAGAAACCAAAAACACATTAATTATTTTTTTCATTTTTTCACCGCTTCAATTAGAGGTCTGTATTTATCAATTATTGCCCCATAATTAACCAATAACGCAGGCGGCATACTACCGATATTTTCAAAAATGCTCATATCAGGCTTTTCGCCTAAAGAACCGCCAAACTGCCAGTTCAATTTCTTCAGCTCAATCAACCTATTCATCCAAGTATCATGTAAAGTTGCAAACGCATTAACACCGGGAATATCACTTAGAAAATTACTAATAGGCATTCCATGACAAATAGCCAACAACGAAGTACATACCTCATTTAAACCAACGTTATTTCCTTCTCGCTCTATTCCACCGACAGTAACGCGTGGCACAAACCCTCCGTCTAACTCTTGAAAAACATTACTTCCAGGTCTCTCCACCCCTGGTCTAACATCCGGCTCTCGCCCAGCTGAATACTGATATAACTCCATCAACGCCCCAGTCGCTGCAATACTCAGCCAGGTGTCTCTGTCTTTACCACTCAAGGCCCCCTTCAGTGCGGTATTGGCTGCATAAGCCTTCAAGCGCCCGGCATAGTCATCGCCATAAACATAGTTACCTTCCGCACTTAAAGTCCGCCCCATTTCGTTGGTAAAGGCAGCGCCAAAACCAGCGATCACAGCTCCAGTGGCGTATCCCTTCAAACTGTCTTCACTAAATACTTCCTTAGCAGGCAAGACAGCGCACAGCACAACCTCATCCCGAGGGTGGAGAGAGACATATTCGATCCTTCGAAACCGTGACTGCAAGAGTTACGAAGGGGGAGATACTAATAAGCCACTATTGTGTCGTCAAATAACTGCCGGTTAATCGCCAGTGGCGATTAAGCCGTATCTAAAAAGCATTCTCAGAGATAAATCACACACCGCTACATCACTGGGCGACCCATTTGAATACTTGCTCTATCCAAACGTTCATTGCACTTGAAAGCCTTTGGAATCAAGCCCCCCCGATGTATTCAGGCGTTCGAGAAACAAACTCGATATCGCATGTTTCGAAGTATCAAAACCAATACCAAAGAGTACTAAATCTCAATCACTCTTCACGATAAAAACAACGCTCACACCACAACATTCATACCATCAGCCCATATAAAAAACCTCAAAAAGCCAAATAAGTTATTGATCTATCTATTGAAAATATAATCAGAAAATTCCACCCACAGATTCAGACGAATGGTAGCCATCCGGCGCTCACATCAGCTACGTCATTAACCCACCTCCATTACCTCTTGCCTTCATCCACCTCCGAATGCAGATGAATCACCCGCGGCGGCGGTTCCACCACCAGTGGAGGGTGCTGCTGATCCTCGGGGCGGATACGGTAGAACTGTGTGGTGACGTGGGTGATGCCCCCCTCTTCATCGTTGTGCACGGTCATGATCCCGGGCTGGCGCATCTGGGCGAAGGTTTCGTCGCTGAGCTTGAAGCTGTCACTCAAGCGCTTGTCGTCCACCACCGGTGCCGGCAGCCGTGGCGGGTAGTTGCGGTTGCGACGCTGGCGATAACGGGCCCAGGAAATCAGCAGCAGGGCATTGAGCACCGCCACCCAGGCGTAGAACTGCAAGGTGGTCAGGGCACCGAGCATGCCGGATTCGAAACGCGGCCCCTCATGGGTGTCCAGCAGGGGGATGAGCCCGCGAATCAGCAGGTACAGCAAGCCAACCCAGGCCAGTACGGTGAGGACAACGTCGACGACCACCATGAACGGTCGCTGGCGGGTTCGAATGATTTTCATCAGCGCGCCTCCTCTTCGTCATCGATGGGTTTGATACCCCGGTCCGGGCTGACCCAGCGCGCCCGTTTCTGATGCTCGCCAAACAGCACCTTGGGAAAGCTCACCAGGGTGGTGAGCAGGCTGATGAACCAGAACACCAACGGATACCAGACCACCCAGAACATGGTCTTCCACAGGTCCTTCTCATAACGCCGGTCGATCAGGATGCTCACCGCGAACTGGGCCAGGCACACCATCGCCAGTACCAGGCCGGTAAAGGCCGGCGGCAAAATGGAGTGCACCGCGATGGCCTCGGGCATGACGATGAACTTGCCCAGCACCCAGAAAATCATCGACAGCAGGAACGTGAAGGCCCAGCCGGTGGACAGGCAGTAGTCGAACAGCAGGGTCCACAGGTAGCGGTGGCGCCACTCCCAGATGCCACGGATGTTCTTGAACAGCACCTCGGCGCCACCCTGGGCCCAGCGCAGCCGCTGCTTCCACAAGCCGCGCAAGGTCTCCGGCATGAGGATCCAGCACAACGCCCGGGGCTCGTAGAACACGTACCAGTGGTCCAGTTGCAGCTTCCAGCTGATGTCGATGTCTTCGGTGACCATGTCCGGGCTCCAGTAGCCCACTCGGTGCAAGGCCGTGCGACGGAAGGCGACGATCACCCCGGAGACGGTGAAGACTTTGCCGAACACCCGCTGGGTGCGCTTGATCAGGCCGATGATCGAGGAGAATTCACCCACCTGAACCCGGCCCACCAGGGTCGAGCGGGTGCGGATCCGCGGGTTGCCGGTGACCGCGCCCAGGCGCGGGTTGTCCAGCATTGGCGCCACCAGGTAAGCGGCGGTATTGGGCGCCAGCAAGGCGTCGCCATCGATGCACACCAGGTACTCGCTGCGTGCCGCCACCGCCCCCATGCGCAGGGCAACGGCCTTGCCCTGGTTCTGCGCCAGGTGCAGCACCCGCAGGCGCGGGTCCTGGGCTGCGATCGCGTCGAGGACCTCGGCGGTGTTGTCCTTGGAGCCATCGTTGATGGCGATCACTTCGATGTTCGGGTAGTGCTGCGCCAGCGCCGCGTGAAGGGTGTCGGCGACGTTGTCCCCTTCGTTGTAGCAGGGGATGAGGATGCTGATCAGCGGCTCCCCGGCCAGCGGCGGCGGCAAGGTGTCATCGGACCAGGGCCAGTGGCGCTCCCAGTGCAGCCAGAAATACAGGCCGCCGGCGATCCACAGCGCCGACATGAACAGCGGGTAGTAGAAGACGAAGTCCATGAGGAATTCGCCAGTTACCAGGAAGATCAGCCCCAGGGGCACTCCGAGGACCAGCGCCAGCACCACCAGGGCGAATATACGATCCATCATGATTCAGGGGCTCCATTTGTTGGAGAGCGCGGGCCGCAGGGTTTTCAGGTCCGGTGAGTTCTCGAGGAAGTTGTCCGGGTAGTAACCGAAGTGGGTCGCCCCTCGGCGCTTGAGCCGGCCCATCCAGTCCGCCATCTGCTGGGCCGACAGCTCGCTGGCGGGCTTCTGCCGCCAGTCCCGGGCCTGGAGCTCGAACACCGTGCGCTGCAGGGCGCCGGGTCGGGCCCGCACCTGATCCACCAGGGCCTCCAGCCAGGGCCCGGACTGTTTCAGGCTCTGTCCTTCCATCAGGGGCATGGCCATGGGCGCGGTCCAGTCGTAGTTGACCAGGAAGTCGTCGAGGTTCTGGGCGAACCAGGCTTCGCTCTGCGGATTGACGATCGGTTCGGCAAACAGGTTGCGCGCGGTCTGCACCTGGGGCCCGCGGATTGCCCGGACCTTGGCCGTCAGCTCATGGGTGAAGTCGATCAGGTAGCGGCTCTTGAAACGGGTCCAGCGCTGCAGGGTCGCCGGATCGTCGCGCAGGCCGGCGATGGAATCCGGCAGCCCCTGGGCGGCATAGGCGCGCAAGGCCGCGGGGCTGGCGTCTTCGAAGTCCGAAAGCACGGCGTCGTCGTGGAACAGGATGCCGTCGACCGAGGTCAGCCGCGCCAGGTCTTCATACAGGTCGCCAATCAGGCGCCGCACGCTCGGGTCGAAGGGCGACAGCCGCTGGTACTGCTTGGGATCGACGCCGGTCTGGCCGCTGGCCGGGTCCCAGCGCGTGACGCGGGGCAGGTGGGCATCCAGGGCAAAGCTGAGCACCGGCATCCAGGCGTAGACCTTGACGTGGGCCCGAGTGCGCAGTTGCCAGGCGACCCGGTCGAACAGGTCGGCGCGCATCGGCAGGTGGCGGTTGGGGAAGTACAGCGACTGCACCAGGCCATCCCCCTTGGGATCGGCAAACGCCTGGAGGAACACGGTATTGACCCCCAGGTCGGCCATGCGCTGCACCAGCCTGCCGAGGTTGATTTCCTGCTGCTTGGGATCCGGGTCGTAGACATTGTCCAGGTCCACGTGCGCTACCCGCATCGGGGCGCTGGCCTCGGTGCCGACGATGCTGTTGGAGAAGTGCATGCCGTCCGGGTCGGAAACCACCAGGAAGCGCGGGCTGCTCATCAGGTTGTCGAGGGTGTCCAGGCCGTCGTCCAGGGTCAGGGCCATCTTGAAGCCCTGGCTGTCGACCACTTGCAGGGTCGAGCCGTCGGCCGTGCCATAAGGCCAGACCCAGATCCGCGGGCGATAGCCGGCCACCGCCAGGATCTTGTCCGAGATGCTGGTCACGTCGTGGCGCATCCGCGCCTGGAAATCCGCCTCGCTTTCATAGCGACCGGTGGCGGCGTCATAGCGTCGGGTGGCCGCCGCCGGCTGCAGGTTGCCTTGGGGGTTGGCGAGAATGCCCAGGTGGCTGTGGTCGGTATGGGCGGCAATTTCCACCAGCCCGGAGCGCGAGATCTCGCGCACCTGGGCCCAGGTCAGGAACTGCGAACGGGGCCGCAGCTCGCCGGCGAAATCCACCGGCTGGTTGGCCGGGGTGTCGATCCACACGCCCACCGGTGCCAGCACCGCGGGCCAGCGATAGCTGCGCAGCACCGGCAGCACGCGGGTGTAGAAGCTCGAATAACCGTCGTCGAAGGTCAGCAGGATGGCCTTGGCCGGCAGTTCCGGCCCCCCTTTGCGCGCCGCCAGGATCTGGTCCACGGTCACCGGCCGGTAGCCGTTCTCCCGCAGCCAGGCCAGTTGCTCGATCATCCGCTCGGTGCGCACCGCCACCACCCGCTGGTCCGGGTCGCGATCCTCGATGTCGTGGTAGGCAATGCCCAGCACGTGGTTTTTCGGCCACGGTGCCTCGCTGTGAGGCAAGGGGCGCTGCGCCGGGGCGACAAACTCCGCCGCGGGCTGGGAACAGGCGCTGAGAACCAGGACTCCCAGCAGGAGGATGCAACGGTTGATCAGGCGCATCATCACGCTCGTCTCTAGAAACGATAGGTAAGGTCGACCGCCAGACGCAGATCGGTTTCCCGATCGCCGTCGTAGGGCCGGTTGATCACGCTCAAGACGCCAGCGATATCGAACACGTCATTCCAGCTGTAGCGCTGGCCGTAGCTGAGCAGCCCCACCGCGCCGGTGGCATAGCCGCGTTCGCTGTAAGTCCCGGCGCCGGCCTGGAACTGCTGGCTCCAGGCGGTTTGATAGCGGTGATAGAGCACGTGGTTGACGGTGACCGTGGGCAGCACGCTGAGATCCGCCTCGGGGTTGTAGTAGGGCGTGTCTTGCAGGGTGTTGTGGCTGGCGCCCACTTCCAGGCCGAGGTCGACCTGCACCTTGGGTGAGCGGTAGACCCCTTCACGGCCGGTGAGCAGCGCTTCGAAACGGTTGTTGCCGTCGCTGAAATGCGACGGACTGAGGGACAGTTTCCATTCCCGGCTTTCATTGGCCCGCCAGCGCAGGAAAGCGCTGCCGCCATTGGCGCTGATGTCACTGTTCAACGCCCGCAGCGGGGTGTTGGCCGAGAGGTAGTCGAGGCTGCCGCCGTATTGCCAGTGATCGTCGATGTCTCGGGCCAGGGACACCCGGGCACCGGTCTTGTCGCCATAGCCGTAGGAGTGGTTGGAGACTTCGGCTTCCAGGGTCATGTCACGGGTTCGCCGCTCCACCCCCAGGACCTGCCAGCGGTGATGGCCGATGCCTTCGGGAAAATCGCCCATGGCGTAGCCGATCCCGCCGAACAGGCGCCAGTCCTCGGCAATGGGCGGCGTATAAAGCCGGCTTTCGATGCCGAAATCCCGGCTCCCGGCCACTGCGCCGGCACCGCTGCTGCCGCCGCCGTAGCTCTTGCCGCCGTAGGTCGAGACGCGCAACTCGGCCATGTCATGCACTTCGCGCTCGCGGGCCAGGCGCTGCACCTGGCGACTTTCCGGGAAGCGCTCGAGCACATCGTCGGTCAAGGCATCCAGTTGCCGCCATTCCTGCAGTTCCAGGGCGGTGTGCCCCTGGGACACTTCCAGGCTGACATCGCGGGGGGCCACGCTTTCGGTTTCCTTGAGCAGGCTTTCCGAGCGCCGCGGCCAGTCCCGCACCCGGTACAGGTCGGCCTGGGCCAGACGCACACTGATATTGCCCGGGGCCTGCTCGGCCAGGGCCTCCAGCCGTTGTTCGGTGCCCGGCAGGTCCGCCCCCGACACACCGGCAGCACCGGCCTGGGCCGCCAGCAGTTGCGCATCGACCCAATCGTCATTGGGGTCGCCGACGGTTTGTCCGGTGAGTTGAATCCGCCGTGGCGTGCTGTCGGCCAGGTCATTGGCGAGCTTCAGCGCCTCTTCCGGCTGTTCGCTCTCCTGTAGCGCGTAATACAGGGCGGTGGTGTCTTCCAGACGGTACGTGGCATCGCCATCCGGGGCCGACAGTACGCGCCGATACAGATCCGCGGCCATTTCCGGCTGGCGCTGGTCGAGGTAGGAAGCCGCCACCCAGCGCAGGGCATAGAGGGGAATGGCCACACCGGCAGCGGTGAGCTGCTCATATTCGCTGATCACCTCTGCGGTACGCGCCCGGGACTTGAGCGCCCCCAACCGGTCGATGCGCCAGCGGGTCAGGTCTTCCTGAGCCTGAGGGTCATGCTCCCAGGCCGCGAGCAGGGCGTCATAGTCGGCCAGGGCGCGGTCGGCCACCACAAAACGTTCCTTCTCGCCACGGCTGGCCAGCTCCGATAGGCGCACCCGTTCAGCCGCCAGATCGGCCTGGATCCGCCGCTGAATGACCGGATCGATCAGCCCCGGATGCTGCCGGGCCAGGCGCAGGGCCGGCTCCGGCAAGCGCGCCCGTTGCAGGGCGTAGATGTATTCACGCAGGACCTCGGGCTTGTCGCCGGCGCGAACAAAGGCCTGGTCGTACTCGGCCAGGGCGTCGTAGGGCTGATTGGCCCGGGTCAGTGCATAGCCCAGCGCCAGGCGCCGCGACGGATCATCGGGCTTGGCCGCCACCAGAGCCCGGGTCCGGGCCACCGCCTCCGCCGGCTGGTTGGCGTCGGCCTGGGTCAGGGCCAGGCCCAGTTGCAGGTCGGCATTCTGCGGCTCGCGCTCCAGGGCCTGGCGATAAAGCCGGGTGGCGTTGTCAAACTGCTTGAGGTTGCGATAGGCCCGGGCCGTGGCCGTCAGCGCCTGCAGCGGCAGCACGCGGTTGCGTCCCTGGGTTTCATAGACCTTCACCACCTCGGCGTCGAGCCCGGCCCAGCTGGCGATCTGCAAGTGATCACTGACCAGCCCGTTGTTCAAGGCGCTGTCCGGCACCTGCCGCAGATGGTCGAGTGCCGGTGCATAACTGCCGGCCCGGGCCTGGATGATCAACTGGTCATAGGCGGCATCGGCCCAGGCTCCCCCGGACCAGAGCAGTTGGCTGCACAGCGCCAGGCCAAAAAGCGGGCGCAGACCACAACGGCGAGCGGGATGAGCAATATGTGGCATTTCGTCAGCATCCTTACATAGCAAGCCGGAGCTCAACCCGCTCGCCCTTGCAGACGTCAGGTAGCGGGAATGCATGACCCGGCATAGCTTTCCGGGAAATTCTTCCACGAAGGGTAGTCGAGAATTTGAATCCCCATCTTTATTCAGAATCAGTTTTCAAGACCTGTGCAGGCACCGCGTCAGAGCGGTCGGCGTTCGCCCGTCACCGCCCAGGTGCTGCAGACAGCACAACGCCCGGGCTGCGTCACACAGCACCGGGCGTCGAGGGGGATTCAGGGGCGGGCAAAGCGCCCCTTTTAACGGCTTATTGCAGGGCGCCAGCACCGCCCATCTTGCTCATGACAAAGCCCACGAACTGTTCAACGCTCATCTTCTGGCCGTTGAAATTCACCTCGTTGTTGGCGTAGTGCAGCGCTGATACCACGTTATTGCCTTCCAGCTTGGCCAATTGAGTGGCCAGGGCCATGGCGCTGAGCATTTCCGCGGTGGCCGCGCTCTGCTCGGCAATCTGCTTGGCGTCGGTCAGGCCTTCAGCCTGGGCCTGCAAGGCCGCCACGTCCGCCACCATCGGCTTGGACAGCGACAGCTTGGCGTCCAGTTGGCTGACCAGTTGCTTGCCCAGCTCGGCCGGCGGCAGCTCCAGGCTCTGCGGCTTGGCCAGATCCAGGCTCAGGCTGAAACGGCTTTCACCACCGGCGGTCTTGAATGCCAGGCTTTCCAGGGCGATCTGCGGCTTGGCTTCCAGGACCTTGTTCACCGCCGCACGCACCTTGACCTCTTGAGCTTCGCTCATTTGCAGTTCCGGCGCCGGCTCGCCCTCGGCAGTGGCCGCGGTGGCAGCCTGCTGATACGGCTGCAGCACGGTCTGGTAGATCTGGAGCAGATCGAGCATGCCCTGGCTGTCGAGGTTCTTCATGCTCCAGAGCATCTCGGCCGAACCCACGGTCTTGCCGTCGAAGGCGATTTCGCCCACTCGGTAATCCGCGCGGCCCGCTAACGTGCTGCCGGTTTCTTCGCTGGAGGTCTTCTGTTCGAAGTTCTTCAGGGTCAGCACCGACTGCTTGTCACCGAAGGTGGCCTTGGTGCTGGTGAGCTCCAGGGTGTTCTGGCCCAGGTAGTAGTCGAAGCTGCTCTTTTGCAGGTTGCTGGCCAGGGTCAGGCCGTTGATTTCCAGTTTGAGCGGTGCTTTATCCGGCGAGCTGAGGAACAGGCTCAGGCTGTCCATGTAGCCGTCGACCTTGGCTTTCTGGCGGTTTTCGCTGACGCTGAAGGTGGCGTTCAGGCCGGAGAACTTGAGGTTGTTCAGCTCATCCCGGGCCAGCTCCATCGGAGCGAAATCCACAGTGCCCTCGGCGGACAGGTCATAGCCAACATTGACCACGCCCTTGAACGGTGCAGCACCCTTGGTGGCGGCAAACAACTTGTCGGTCTGGGCATTATTTTCCAGTTGGAAATGACTGGACGCCATGACGGGCAGCCACTTGAGACGGATCAGGCGCGAGAACGGCAGCGGGCCGTGTTCGATGTGGTCGGCGATCATCAGTTCCAGATCGCCACCGAACACTTCACCCTGGCCCTTGAGGCGGTAGCGGGCGTTGCTGCTGAACACGCCACGCTCCAGGGACACCAGTTCCAGGGTAGCGGTGGCGTCGTAGCCGATCAGCGCCGTCTGCAGCTCCTTGTTGCTCTCGATCACCTGCTGCTGCAGGACCCCTTCCAGCTTGGTGCCGGTGTACCAGGCGCCGCCGGCACTGATGGCACCTACTGCGACGACGATTCCTAACAGTACGCCTGCTGATTTATTCATGTCTGACCCGATCAATATCCGTTGTTTGAAGGTGTGCTGGTCTTCCCTGAACCCATGACGGGTCGCGGCTCGACTCCGCGTAAAAACGGCGCAGATTACCACTGGCGGCCAAAGCTAAACCAGCAGCAAGCTACAAGCCTCAAGTTGCAAGCTAGCGGCAGCAGGCGGCTTGAGGCTTGAGGCTTGCAGCTCAGGAGTATTGGACTTCCAGGGCATCGAGTTGATGGTCGAAGCTTTTGAGGCGCGCGCTCCAGGTGTAGACCAGGACCTCGAAATCCCGGTCGATCACCGTGCTGTTGCCCCGGGACTCGCCCCGGGGGTCGCAGAAGTCCAGCTGATAGCGTTCCCGGGCCATGGCGGTGGCGACGTCCGACAGCTCGCGGGCGTTGCTCAGCCAGTGGTGGCCGTCGTCGGCCTGCTTGTCGAGCAGCATGCACTGCTTCTTCAGGGCTTCCAGGCTCTTTTCCAGCGGGGTGCCGGTCAGTTCGCCCATGACTTCGGCGAAGGTGCGCCCCGGTTGCCAGTAGCTGCCCCAGAAATAGCGGTCGAACACGGTTTCGACCCGGCGCAGGGCAACCTTGGTGTCCCAGATCACCACCAGGGTCTTGCTCTGTTCGAGCTGTCGTTTCCTGATTTTCTGATTCTGCCAGGAGGCCCAGGCCACCACGCCAATGGCCAGCACCGCGATCAGCGCACTGGCGCTGTCGAGAAAGACCATGGCCTTGTCGATCTGATGGGCCAGCATGATGCCGTAGAAGTAGGTGGCAGAGAGCAGCACCAGCGCACAGAGCGCGCACCAGAAGCCCGGAGCATAAGGGTTTTTCATTATTGGAATCCCCATGACCATCACATGCTTTGATCGGTTGCAAAACCCGTTGCACCACAGGCTTTGCAACTGTTCAAAGCATAGCAACGGCCTCAGGGTTTGATCGGTGGCGAAGCTTGCGTTCGTCCGCTTTCCCAGCCGCCACCCAGGGCCAGGAACAGATCGATCTGGCTCATTGCCACCTGGGTGTTGGCCGCCGCCAGTTGCGCGCGCATATCGGTGTAGGTGCGGGTGGCTTGCAGGTCGGCGAGGAAGGACACGCGTCCGGCCTGGAAGAAGCGGTGGGTCTGGTCCGCCGCCTGTTGCGCCGACTGCTCGGCATCTGCCAGGGCCTCGCGGCGTTGCAGTTGCGCGCTGTACTGGGCCAGGCCGGTCTGGGTTTCACGAATGGCGTTGAGCACCACGCCATCGAAATGCGCCAGGGCGCCCTGGCTCGCGGCCTCGGCCTCATGAATGCGCTCGCGGGCGCCGTTGGCCGGCACCGTCCAGCTGATCAGCGGGCCGAAGCCCCAGCGGTTGGTGGACGGCTTGCCGAGGTTGTCGAGGATGCCCACGGTGCCGACCGTCGCGCCAATGCTGATGTCCGGGTACAGGGCCCCGGTGGCCACGCCGATGCGCGCGGTGGCGGCGGCCAGCTGGCGCTCGGCCTGGCGTACGTCGGGACGGCGCTTGAGCAGTGCCGCGCCGTCACCCACCGGCAACAGTTGGGCGATGTGCGGTAACTCGGCGCACGTACCGGTGCCAGCGGGCAATTGATCCACCGGCCTGGCCAGCAGCATCGACAGGCGAAACAGCCCCGACTGGCGCGCGGCTTCATAGCGCGGCAGCTCGGCGCGCAGGGATTTGAACTGGGTCTGGGAGCGGGTGACCTGGGTTTCGTCGCCGCGCCCGGCATCGCGCAGGCGCTGGGTCAGTTCGGTGCTCTGGGCTTGCAGGCTCAGGGAGTGCTCGGCGATTTCCCGCTCTTCGTTGGCCGCGCAGACCTGGGTGTAGGCCCGCACCACATCCGCCACCAGGGTGATGCGCGCGGTATCGGCCGCGGCCTGGGTCGCGTCGGCATTGGCCTGGGCCGCCTCGATGCCGCGCTGCAGGGTGCCGAACAGGTCGAATTGGTAAGAGGTGCTGATGGACAGGTTGCCGACGTTGGCCACCGGCACTTTTTCCGGCAGCAGGAAGGCCTCGCCGGATTCCTGCAGGCGCTCGACCCCGGCCTTGACCCCACCGCTCCAGCCGCCGGCGGCCTGGGCTTCATCCACCTGGGCCCGGGCGCGGGCCAGGTTGGCCGCGGCTACCCGCAAGTCGGTATTGGACGCCAGGGCCTGCTGTACCAGCTGGTCCAGGCGCGGGTCCTGGTACAGCCGCCACCAGTCGGCGGGCACCGGTGCCGACACCACGTTGGCGTCCTTGGCGCTCAACTCGCCCTGCAAGTCCTGGCGTTGCAGCGCCGCGTCCTTGGGCAGCCGGTAGTCCGGCCCGACCATCTGGCAGGCCGAGAGCAGCAGGCCGAGCCCGGCCAGGGCCAAACATGCGCCCGGCTTCATTGCCCGGGCTCCCGCTTGGCCTGGTCGTCGAGGATCGACACCGTGGCGGTGCGCCCGGCAATCATGCGGAAGTCCGCCGGCACGTCATCAAAGGCGATCCGCACCGGAATCCGTTGCGCCAGGCGCACCCAGCTGAAGGCCGGGTTGACGTTGGGCAGCAGGTTGGAGCCGCTGCTGCGATCACGGTCCTCGATCCCGGCGACGATGCTTTCCACATGCCCGCGCAGCCGCGCGCGGTCGCCGATCACGCGGATATCCACCGCCTGGCCGACATGGATGCCGTCGAGCTTGGTTTCTTCGAAGTAACCATCGATATGAAAGGAATTGCTGTCCACCACCGACAGCACCGGGCGCCCGGCGGTGACGAACTCCTGGGTGCGCGGCGCGCGGTCGTTGACGTAGCCGTCCACCGGGCTGCGCACCACCGAGCGGTCGAGGTTGAGCTGGGCGCTGTCCACCGCCACCTGGGCCTCGGCCAGGGCCGACTGGGCACGGGCCTCGCGGGACTGGCTTTCTTCCAGTTGCTCGCGCGGCACCAGGTTGCCCAGGCCGCGGTTGCGCTTGGCCTCGCGCTGGGCCTGGGCCAGGGTTTCCTGGCGGTCGGCCAGGGCCGCCCTGGCTTGGCGCAGGGCCAGCTTGAAGCGGTCCTGGTCGATGCTGAACAGCACCTGGCCGCGCTTGACCAGTTGGTTGTCGCGCACCTCCACCTGCTGGATCAGCCCGGACACGTCCGGGGCGATTTGCACGATATCGGCGCGGATGTGCCCGTCCCGGGTCCAGGGCGCGAACATGTAGTACATCACCATGCGCCAGACCACCACGACCGCGAAGGTCACCACCAGTAACGTCAGGACCACACGGCCAATGGTCAATAAGGGTTTTTTCATGTCATCAGGTATCGACTCAGAGAGTCCACCGCGCCCAGCAGCAGCGCGTAGAGACCCACGTTGAACAGCGCCCGGTGCCAGACCAGACGATAAAAGTGCAAGCGCGTCAGCACCCCGTGCACCAGCAGGTACAAGCCATAAGTGATGCCCATCAGCACCAGCAGCGTGGGCAGGAACACCCCGCTGATATCCAGATCACCGATCACAAGGGCGCTCCATCAATGCCATGGGGAAGGGGGTGTTCAAGCTCGCCGGTGGCGACGAACTCCACCCCCGGCAGCAGTGCCAGACGCAGGCCGCTGAGGGCGTGCAACAGGTGCAGGCGGGTTTCGTCGTCGCCTTGCAGGCCCTGGCTGCCCAAGGCCCGGCGGGTACGATCGAGGGTCATCAGCAGGCCGCCGGGGGCCGGCAGGCGTTCACCGGCCTTGAGGCAGGCCTTGAAGTAGTCGCCGACCTCGGCCACCACCTGGCCCAGCAGGGCCTGGGCCACGCCCCGCACCCGCGGCGCGTAGGCCAGCAGGTCCAGCACGTTGAGCGCCACGCGCAACTCGCGCAGCGCGGCGCCGGTGTCCTGGCCGGTGATGGCCAGGCGCGGCAGGTGCTGCATCAGCCGGTCGAGCATCTGCGCGGCCATGTGCCGGTGCTCGGCCAGGGTTGCAGGCTCGGAAAGACTGACAATGTCGCGCCAGCTGAAGCGGGTCAGGCGCTTGGCCGCCAGCTCCGAGCCGAACGGTCGGGCGATCAGGGTCCAGACAAAGGCGAACAGCAGGCCCATGGGCCCGGCCAGGTTGGAGTTGGCAAAGCTCAGGAAATCCGCGTCGTAGGCCCCCTGGATACTGATGAAGGACGAGGTGTTGACGATGGTCAGGAGCATGCCCAGATAGAAGCGCGGCTGTACCGTCAGGGTGCCGACGCAGATAAAGGGCACGGCGAAGGCCAGCACCAGCATCGGAAAATCGTGCAGGTTGGGCAGGATCAGGAACAGGTAGAGGCTGGCGAACAGCACCGACATCGCGGTCCAGAAGAAAAACCGGTAGATCTGCGGCGCCGGGTCGTCCATGGAGGCGAAGAAGCTGCAGGCCACCGCCGCGAGAATCACCGCGCTGCCGCCGTCGGTCCAGCCCAGGAGGATCCACAGTACCGAGGCGACGATGATCGCGAGCACCGTCGAGCCCGCCGAATACAGCATCAGCCCGCGGTCGAGAAACGGCGTCAGCCGGCCCAGGCGCCAATGCCGGTAGACCGCGCGCCAGGTGTCCTGGCTTTCGCACTGGATGGCGTGCTGCAGGCTGCGGCAGTCCTGCCAGAGGTCGATCCACTCGCCGAGGCGATACAGGGCATTGGAGAACAGCAACTGGCGTCGATCGTCCAGCGCTTCAGCGCTGGGCTGCAGGGCTTCGAGCTCACTGCGCAGGGCCTGCCAGTGTTCCACCGAGGCGTCCCGGGCGGTGCCTTGCAGCCAGGCTTCGGCCTTGGCCAGCACCGGGGCAAATTGCGCCACCAGCTCCGGGGTCCGCCGCTCCAGGGCATACAGGGCGTCATCCAGGGCGTCCACCACTGGCAGCAGGTGGATCATCCGCCCGCGCAACTCCTTGGTGTTGCGCACCGTCTGCGGCCGGGCGCCTTCGTGGGGCAACTGGCCAATCATCAACTCCAGGGTGTTGAAGGTGCCCACCATCGATGTGCGCAGGGCGCTGACCTCTTCGGGCTGGACGTCGCGGGCCAGGAAGCGCTGGCTGTAGAGCGCGGCATCGGCGAACCACTTGCCGGCGGAATCGACGAACACCGGGGCCAGCCGCCGGGGCCAGAACAGGCTGCCGATGACCGCGGCGCAAATGATGCCGAGGAAGATTTCCTCGGTGCGCGCCTCGGCCACGTCCCACACCGCCAGAGGGTTGTCCACCACCGGCAGGGCGATCAGCGGCAGGGTGTAGCCGGCCAGCATCAGCGCGTAGTTGTTGGCGGTGCGCAGGTGCATGGACAGAAACAGCAGGATCCCGGTCCACAGGGCAATGATCAGCACCAGCACATAGGGGCTCTGCACGAACATCGGCACCAGCAGCACCGCCGCCGCCGCGCCGAGAAAGGTCCCGATCGCCCGGTACAGCGCCTTGGAACTGGTGGGGCCGACAAAGGGGCTGGAGACGATGTACACCGTGGCCATGGCCCAATAGGGACGGGGCATCTGCATCAGCATGGCGATGTACAGGGCGATCATCGATGCCGCGAAGGTGCGGACACCGTAGAACCAGTCCCGCGCGGGGGGCATGCCGGTAAAGAAGCCTTTCAAGAGGACAACACCGGCACATGGCTGGCGGACTCGAAGGCGCGGATCACCCGCAGCGCCGCTTCCAGGTCGCTGCTGCTGATGCCTTCCAGAACGTCATTGCGCAGCCGCACCAGCTCGCTTTCCACCGCCTGCACCAGCTCGCGGCCGCTGTCGGTCAGGCTCAGGCACTTGGCCCGACGATCGTTGGGGTCTTCACTGCGGCACACGTAGCCGGCACTGCACAGTTGATCCAACAGGCGCACCAGCGATGGGCTTTCCATCCCAGCGGCCTGGGCCACGGTGACTTGGCGCACGCCCTCGCCGAGGCGCCCGATCATCAGCAGGGGCACCGCACAGGCTTCGGAAATGCCGAAATTGACCAGGGTGCTCTGGCAGATCCGCCGCCAATGCCGGGACGCGACCACCATGCCACTGCTGATGTTCATGTGGAGTGATTCAAGGGAGTTGGGCACAAGACTGTTCGCACACTGTTAGTTTGCTAACTATCAATATGGCATCGACGAATAAATCCAGTCAAGTTTTGTAACAAATACCTCGATCAAGCCCTGGATCCAGCACCTTCAAAACAGGAAAAGTACTGAAAAGGTATATACTTTTTCAGTACTTTTTGAGGAGAACGCTCATGCCCAAGCACGCCATCTTTACGATGAAACTGGAAACTGAATTGCGGGATCAGTTTATGGCGGAGGCACTGGCCGCACATCGCCCGGCCTCACAGATCGTGCGTGAGTTGATGCGCGAATTTGTGCAGAAACAGCACGAATCCCGGGAATACGAGGCGTTCCTGCAACAGAAAGTCCAACTGGCTCGAGCCTCCTTAGACGCTCAACGCGGGCACAGCCATGAAGAGGTCGAGGCAGAGTTCGCAGCCAGACGCGCTCGGGCATCGAGGCTGGAATGAAGGTTGTCTGGGTTCCAGAAGCCCTACAGGACCGCATGGATATCTGGGATTACCTGCATGCGCTCAACCCGAGGGCTGCGGTTGAAATGGACAGGCGCTTCAGCGAATGCGTCAACCATCTGATCCTCAACCCGCAGATCGGCTCAGCAGGGCTGGTGGCCGGAACCCGCGAACTGATCCCCCACCCGAGCTATCGCCTGGTCTATCAGATAAGCCAGGACCGAGCCTGGATCCTGGCCCTGGTCCACACCGCTCGCCAATGGCCGCCACCGACCTAACCCCCGCGCCCCTTCCTCAACAACACATCCAACTGATCCACCACCTCCGCCCAGTCCGCATCATCGAGCACTTCCGTGCGCAGGAAGTCCGCCTGGCTCTTGCTCCAGAAGAACGCGTCCGCCAGGTGCAACTCCGGTTTCAGCGGCGAATGAGTGGCGATGAAACGATCAATACTCTCCGGGTCATCGGCCAGCCCCAACTGCTTGAACAGCGCCGGCAGGTTGTGGGTCGGTGCTTCCATGGTCAGGCTCCTGATCAGTGCGAGACTTCGCAGACTTCAGCGTGGGGCACCAGCTTCAGGTACTGGGCCATGCTCATGTGCACCAGATTGTGGTGGTTGCCGGCTTCCAGATAGATGTCTTTCTGCCGGGTCAGCAGCGGGTCGATCACCACGTCCAGCCCATAGGACTCGCCCAGGGCCGGCACCGCGCCGCGCTCGCAATCGTTGAACAGATGGGCCAGGGTGCTTTCCCGGGTGATCTGCCATTCGCCGCTGCCGCGCACCTTGCCGAGGTCCAGGTGACGGCTGGCCGGCAACACCGCCATCAGGTAGTGGCCGTGGTGATCGTCGAGAATCACCGACTTGGCCACCCGCTCCGCCGGCACCCCCGCCACCCGCGCCGTTTCCAGGCTGCTGGCGGAATGGGGATGGGTCACCAGATCAAACTCGCAAGCGGCCTGTTCCAGGCTGCGCTGCACGGTTCTTGCCATACGCATGATGCACCTCGGTGCCCCGCGAACGGGGACAGGACTGTGACTCCTGATGCAAGTCTAGGTCGCACGGCGCAACTCAATGCCCCGAACTTCCGAACGGCACCCTGCGCGCTCATTGCCCGGTGCAGGGCACGCCCGTTGCCGGGCCACAGAGGACAAACAGCCGCGCCCGGGTACCGCCCGCGGCGAACTGACTGACTTTGCGCCACCCCGGCGGCAACGGCGCGAACTCTTCGGCCGGATCGTCCGCCCCCACCAGCCAATAGCGCCCGCTGCCCGCCGGCAAACGGCTCAACTGGTCCAGGTAGACCTGGTCCGGCTGGTCGATCAGGGTGCCAAAGCCGTAGGCGTTCGGCCTACTGGAGGCGCCTCCCGGCAGCGGCGGCGTATAGAGCATCGGCTGGGCATCGGTGCGGTTGTAGTAGAGGTAGCTCAGGTACCAAAGCATGTCGCTGATCACGATGCGGTCACCGGCCACGTAATGCCGGTTGACGTAGTCGACCATCACGCTGACCTGGTCGTTGGCGTCGACATCGATGTTGTTTTTCAGCCCTACCGCTTCCAGCCCGACAAACCCCACCAGCAGCGCCAGCGCCACCAGCCGGGCCGATTTCAGCCAGCGATCGACGAGTACCGCGATGATCATCGGCACCCCCAGGGCATAGGCGGTCAGGTAGCGCTCGATAAACACCGGGGAGGCGAACGACACCGCAAACACCAGCAACAACGGCAGCAGGGTGAAACTCGCCAGCAGCCCGCCAAAGCGTACCGGCGCCCACTTACGCCAGGCCGGTACGCTGCAGAGCGCCAGCAACAGCAGCGGCATGCCCACGAACAGCGCCCCGGGCAGGTTGTCGCCCTCGTCCTGGATCAGCAATTGCCAGACCATCGCCGGCAGCGACGTCCACGTCACCGGAGGTTCCCAGCCGACATCGCCGTTGGCCTTCAATTCGTCCATATGCCGCAGCAGGTCCAGCAACTCCGGCACCCAGGGCAGGTACAGCAGCACGATCGCCGCATTCGCCAGCCACCAGGCCGGCCGGACGATCAGACGCCTGTCGCCCTCGCCGCGCACGCCCGACAGCGCCAGGTACAGCCAGTGCGCCAGCACGCAGAAGGCCGTGAAGTAATGGGTGTAGAAGGCCAGGGTCATCAGCAACGCGTAGCTCACCAGATAGCCCCGGCGCGAGGGTTGGCGCAGCCAGTACACCAGGGCCAGGGTCGCCCCCAACAGCAACAGGCCGAGCAGCGCATACATGCGCACTTCCTGGCTGTAGCGCACGGCCGTGGGCAGCAGCGCCAGCAGCACACCGGCGAGAATCGCCGCGCGGCGGGTCGCCAGGAGCGCCACCAGCCAGACGCCCAGCCCTACGGTGACGATCCCCGGCAGCGCGCTGAAGGTGCGAATGGAAAAGATCCCGTCGCCAAACAGTTCGATCCAGCCGCGCAACAGCATGAAATACAGCGGGGGATGCACGTCACGGGCCGCATGCACCCAGATATCGCTCAGCGAATACTGACTGAGCACCAGGCTGGAGCCTTCATCGCCCCAGATGGCCGCCGCGGTCAGGTCATAAAAGCGGACGGCCGCCGCCAGCAGCAATACCGGCAGCAACCAGTACTCAAGCACCCGGCGCATCAGCCGTTGCACGCCCTGCTCCTGAGGCACGACGGCCTGCTCTTGCAAACGCCCGATCAACTCCGGCGCTCTGCGAAAATCCATTCCTTGCTCCCCATAAATTCGCATGATCTGGTCGCTAAAACCCCGACAGCATCGTCCTTTGCCTGGAAAACCGCAAAGCTCAGACACGCGGGCAAAAAGCCGCTCATCGAATGTCTTGTGCGACTCCTGACGATTGCCCTCGGGCACCGCGCTCCGGGGTCAGGCCCGGCCCTCCCCGGCAATGGATGAACATAGACCGGAGGACAGCAAAGTCGCGTCACAGAACGGCAGATTTTCTAACCAGCAACGTAGGTGCCAGCCGGCGCCTTCTGTATGATTTTCGCCACACTCGGAACCTGCCCTCCCGGCTTTTCTGAATTAAGGACAATTCATGCGCAAGCTTCTGCTCTCGTCATTGACCCTGGCCCTCGCGGCGCTCTGCGCCGGCCAGGCCCAGGCCAGCTCGGATGACACCTGCTCACCGACCTGGAAGCTGTATACCAACCAGCTGGACGGTTGCAGCAACCTGCCCTTTCTCAGCCCGGGCAACGACAGCCGGGTCAACCTGCGGCTGCTGCTGGCCGACCAGGGCAGTCTGCCTCTGACTCCCAGGGCCTTGACCCAGGATGAACTGGGCATGGGCTACGGTCCCGTACCCTTCATGCACTATCGCCTGTACCCGGCGGCCCCTGAACTCGACCCCGACACGGGCAACCCACCCAAGCCCGGCCCCTCGCCCGCCACCGAGCAACTCGACAGCCTGCTGGAGGCCGTGGGCCTGCGTCGCGACAGCAAGGAAACCGCCGGGGACGGCTTTCTCTCCGGAGAAGGCAGCCGCTGCCGCAGCAACTCGGACGCCAGTGCCCTGGCCTTTGTCGAGCAGCTCAACCAGGCGCCACTGAGCCCGGAAGAACGCCAGGCCCTGGCCGAAGCCCGGGTGCAACTGCTGGCCAGCTGCAGCTGGAACGCCAGCGAAATGAGCAAGCTGCTGCCGGGCAACCTGAACTCGGCGGCGGCCAAGGCGTTCGCCAGCTACCTGCAGGCCGCCGCCGACTTCTACAGCGGCCGCTTCAGCGAAGCCGGCAACGGTTTTGCCGCGCTCAAGGACAATCCCCAGCCCTGGCTGGCCGAAACCGCGGCCTACATGAGCCCGCGCACCACCCTCAACCTGGCCCAGCAGAACGCCTTCGATGAATGGAGCATGGTCAATCTGGAGCATGTGGACAAAGCCGTCCTGCAACAGGCCGGCGCCGGTTTCGAGGCCTACCTGAAGGCTTATCCACAGGGCCGTTACGCCGTGTCCGCCAAAGGCCTGATCCGGCGTGTGCACTGGCTGACGGGCGACACCCCGGCCCTGGCCGACGACTACGCCTGGCAACTGACCCAGGCGCCGGGCACCCCGCGCAACATGCGTCTGGACGACCTGGTGGAAGAAGTCGACTACAAACTGCTGAGCCTGCCCGAAGACAACTTCAAGGCCCCGCTGCTGCTGGCGGTCAAGGACCTGATGCACATGCGCGGCGCCACGCCGGCGGCATTGACCCGCGACACCCTGCAACAGCAAAAAGCCCTGTTCGAAGGGCAACCGGCACTGTTCGATTATCTGCAGGCCGCCTTCAGCCTGTATGTCGAGCAGCAACCGGCCACGGCGCTCAAGCAACTGCCCAGCCAGTTGCCAGCACACCTGGACTACCTGAGCTTCAGCCAGCAGACCCTGCGTGGCCTGGCAATGCAGGCCCAACAGGACTGGAAAGGCGCCGAGGCGCTGTGGCTGCAATTGCTGCCCCTGGCCCAGCAACCGCTGCAACGCGAACAGCTGGAACTGGCCCTGGCCTACACCTACGAGCGCAGCGGCCAACTGGACAAGGTGTTCGCCGCCGACTCGCCGATCAAGACCGCCCAGGTGCGCGCCATTCTCCTGCGCCAGGTGGCCTCGCCCAAACTGCTGCGCCAACAGGCGCAGAAGGCCGACTCGGCAGAAGAGCGCAACGCCGCGCGCTTTATCCTGCTGTACAAGGACCTGACTCGCGGCCAGTACGCGGCCTTCGGCCAGGACTACGAGCAACTGCCGCCCACCCTGCCCGACGCCAGTCTTCCCGCCAGCCTGGGCTACATCTACCTCAGTACCACGCCATTGCAGGATTTCCACTGGAATGGCGCACAGCCCGAAGCGCAAACCCCCGACTACCGCTGCCCGAACCTGGTGGAGACGGCCGCCCTCCTGCAGCGTGATCCCAAGGCTCCGGCCGGGCTGATCTGCCTCGGCGAGTTCATGCGCTTCAGCGGCTTCGACCGCATGCCCCTGGACACCCCGCCACCGGCCCAGAACCTGGGCGGCACCCCGGATGCGTTCCCGGGCAAGCCGTTCTCGCGGCTCGACGGCTATCAGGTGGTGATCAACAACCCCAAGGCCAGCCGTGACGACCGGGCCTACGCCTTGTACCGGGCCATCAACTGCTACGCCTCCTCGGGCCACAACAACTGTGGCGGCGCCGGCGTCGAACCGGCCGTGCGCAAGGCCTGGTTCCGTCAGTTGAAGACCAAGCTGGGGGATACCCAATGGAGCCAGTCATTGCGCTACTACTGGTGAGAATGAAGTCCCTGGGTTACGGCCTGCTGCCGCTCTGGCTGTGGTGGGCCACCCCGGCGGCCGGCGCGGCGCCAGTGCAGGCCGCCGACCACGACGCCTTCTGGCTGTGGAGCGGGGTCAAGACCCAGCCAGTGCTGGCCCGGGCCAAGACCCTGTACATCCTCCAGGGCCAGATCAGCCGCTCGCGGCGCCATCCGGCCAGCGGCGTCCAGCTCATCGCCCAAGGCCTGCCGGTGTCGCGCCTGCCCCAGGAACAGGTGTGGGTGGTATACCGCGCCCACACCCTGGCCTGGACTGAGCCGGTGTATCGCCAGCTGTTCGGCCAGTTGCAGCGCTGGCAGTCCACGGGCAGCCCGGTGGTGGGCATCCAGATCGACTTTGACAGCAGCACCCGCGACCTCGAACGCTACGGCAATTTCCTCCGTGACCTGCGCCAGCGCCTGCCCGCGCACTACCGCCTGAGCATCACCGGCCTGATGGACTGGGGCAGCAACGCCGACCCGCAAGCCATCGGCCAGCTCAAGGGCGTGGTGGACGAAGTGGTGGTGCAGACCTACCAGGGCCGCCGCAGCATCCCCAACTACGCCAGCTACCTGCCGCGCCTGGACCGCATGGGCCTGCCCTACAAGGTCGGCCTGATCCAGGGCGGCGACTGGCAGGAACCCCAGGCCCTGCGCGACAGCCCCTGGTTCAGGGGCTATGTGGTGTTCTTGCAGAATCCTCAGCCTGAGCCCTGAATCCGGCGCAATAAGTGCTCACAGTAATACCCTTCGATACCCTTGATCCTCGGAGCCTGCTGGGGCAAAACGGTCCCTGCGGAGTTGATGCACCAGGCAGCCATTTGCCATTCCTCACTCGTCGGACAAGGATTGACCCCCACGAGTACAGGCACTAGGCTCGACCTCACAACTCAACCCCGTACGCAGAGATTAAGTTCGCTGGCCGTTGGGGTGAAAAAACCGGCCCAGGCCGGTTTTTTCGTTTCCAGGGAATGGAATAGTGCGCACGGCTTTCTTTGTCGACGGCTACAACCTGTTCTACGGGTTGCTGGCTGACACCCCATTCAAGTGGCTCGACCTGCCCGGGTTGCTGACCCATATCGTGCAGATCGAGAACCCCGCCAGCCGACTGGTCTCGGTGGACTACTTCACCTCTTCGGTCAAACCCCGGCTGGCCACCCGCGGCCGAGCCTCCAAGGAAGCACAAGACACCTACTTGCGGGCCTTGAAAGCGCGTCAGGTCAATGTGCACCTGGGTCGCCACCAGCTTGAACCGGCCAAAGCCCCGCGCTTCATCGATAAAGCCGTGGGAGCTTCGCGCCAAGACACGGTGGACATCTGGAAACTCGAGGAAAAGGAAACCGATGTCCACCTGGCAATCAGCATGTATCGCCTCGCGGCCCGACAGCTTCTGCATCCTCCAGGCGAGCGCATCGAGCAACTGGTTCTGGTCTCGGGGGATACCGACATGACACCGGCGCTGCGGGCCATTCGCGAAGACTTTCCGGACGTGACCCTTGGCGTGATCCTGCCTCACCGGCCACAGTACCCGCGTCCGCAACCCGGCTCCCTGAAAGCGCAGGCCCACTGGATGCGCCGGGTCGTCACCGCCGAGGAACTGCAAAAACACCAGTTCCCCGAACGAGTCGCGACCCGCAAGGCGCCCGCAATCAAACCGGACTATTGGTGAGCCCCGACGACAACGGGCTTACCAGTCATAGGTCAAACTCGACACCAGGGTCCGCCCCTCACCGTAGTAGCAGTCCCAGATGCTGGTGCAGTTGGCGACGTAGGTCTTGTCGGTGAGGTTCTTCACGTTCAGCGCCAGCTTCACGCCCTTCCATTGCAGCGGCGATTGTTCCAGGTCGTAGGTCAGGCTGGCGTCGTACACGGTGTAGGACGGGATCTGGAACGCGCCCTCGTAATCGGTGCCATAGCTGCCCTTGACGTAGCGGGTGCCGACGCCCGCGCCCAGGCCCGCCAGCGGCGTGTCGCCAAGGATCGTGTAGTTGAGCCACAGCGAGGCGGTCAGCGGCGGCATGCCGGCAGGGTGACGCCCTTCGCGCCCGTCGTTGTCCTTGGTGTACTTGATGTCGTTGCGTGACGCCGAGGCAATCACGTCCAGCGATTCGCTGAGGCTGGCCTTGGCTTCCAGCTCGATGCCACGGGAACGCACCGCGCCACTCTGGATGCTGAACCCGGGGTTGGCCAGGTCGGAGGTCAGGATGTTCTCCTGATCCAGCTGGTAGGCCGACACCTGGACGAAACTCTCCTGGCCCGGCGGCTGGTATTTCATCCCCACTTCGTACTGCTTGCCGCTGGACGGCTTGAAAGCGCTGCCCCCGACGCTGGTGCCACTCAAGGGCAGGAAGGATTCCGAATAACTGACAAAGGGCGCCAGGCCATTGTCGAACAGGTACACCAGCCCGCCGCGACCGGTGAAGGACTGGCTCTTGGCGTTGGTATGCCCCCCATTGAGCGGCGTCTTGTTATCGGTTTCCGCCCAGTCGTTGCGACCGCCGAGCACCAGCACCCACTGCTCGTACTTGATCTGGTCCTGCACATACAGGCCGGTCTGGATGATGGTGTTGTCCCACTGGTAAGGATTGCCGAAATTCAGCGACTGGCCGTAAGTGGGGGTGAACATGTCGAGGATCGGCGGGTTGAAGTCGTACTTGCCGTCGAATTTTGAATTGAAGTGGTAGTAGTCCAGCCCCACCAGCAGGGTATGGCTGAAGGGCCCGGTGTCGAACTCGGCCTGGGCGATGCTATCCACGCCATAGACCTTGTTGTGCTGCTTCCAGTCCACCCCGTAGCGGGTCATGTAGCGCTGGTCGTTGAGGCCGGTCTTGGGATTGCTGACGAACTTGTAGCCGTGCAGCGGCGCGCGGTAGCGGTCATCGACGTCGGCGTAGCGGGCGTTCTGCTTCAGGGTCCAGACATCGTTCAAGCGATGGGACAACTCGTAGCCGAGGACGAACTGGTCGCGGTCGTAGGCATTGACCCCGGGCTCGCCGAGGAACAGGTCGCGGTCGATCTTGCCATTGGGGTTGGCGAACACCGTGCCCACGCTGGGCAGGCCCTGGGCCTCGGGTACGTCGTTATCTTTCTGGAACTGGGCGAACAGTGTCAGCTGGGTGTCGTCATCGGGCCGCCAGGTCAGGCTCGGGGCGATGAACTGGCGCTGGCGCTGGACGTAATCGATGGCGTCCTGGCTGTCGCTGGCCAGCCCGGTCAGGCGATAGAGGAACTGCCCCTGCTCATCCAGCGGCCCGCCCAGGTCCAGGGCGATGCTCTTGTGGTCATAGCTGCCGGCTTCCAGCACCAGCTGATGCAAAGGGGTTTCGGTGGGCCGCTTGCTGACCATGTTGACGATCCCGCCCGGCTGGTTCTGCCCGTAGAGCACCGAGGCCGGGCCCTTGAGCACTTCGATGCGCTCCAGCGCATAGGGCTCGATCTGCAGGGCACCGCCAGTGCTGCCGCCGCCGTAGGGCAGATGCAGGCCATCGAGGTACATCGGCGTCGGGGAAAACCCCCGGGAGGTGGGCTCGTCGAAAATCTTCACCCGATCGGAAAAACCGCCGCCGGTCATGCCCGGGGTATAGAGCAGCGCCTCGGTCACGCTCTGGGCGCCACGGGCCTTGATTTCCTTGGCGCCGATCACGTTGATGGTCTGCGGAATCTCCACCAGCGCCGAGTCGGTCTTGCTCCCGGTGGCGCTGCGCTTGGCGACGATTCCCGGGACCGCGCCCCAGGCATGCTCATCAACTTGGGTGACGCCGATCCGGGTCGGTGCCAGTTGCAGGGCGCCGTCCTGGGGCAGAGGTTGCAGGCCCCAGCTACCCCCCCTTTGCACCGCCTGCAGGCCACTGCCGGCGAGCAGGGTCTGCAGGCCCTGCGCCACTTCGTAGCGTCCCTGCAGGCCGGCGCTGTGCTTGCCGGCGGTCAGGCTCGCATCCACCGACAGGAGAATCCCCGCGGCACCGGCAAAACGGTTCAGGACCTGGTCCAGACTGCCGGCAGCAATCTGGTAGTCCCGTGCCTGGTGGTGGCTGTCGCCGGCGGCCTGGGCAATGCCCGGGCACACCGGAGCCATGGCCAGCAGCGCGACAAGGGCGTGGCGGCGGGCGGTGGTGCCCAGGGTCAAAATGGATGCTGTGGTCGGGTAAGGCATTCCTGAACTCCCCATGAGAATGCGTCTTGATCGGCTTTCATGGAGTATCCCGAACAGCTCGGCAGAACCGACAACGGCCCGGCAGATTTTTATTTACTCGCGTGGCTTGAGGGTCACCCAGTAGCGCGTCACCGCGTGCGCCCGCACCGGCAACGCATGCTCCAGGGCCGCGAGCACCGCGTCGCTGTCCGCCAGGGGAAAGACGCCGGTGAGCAACAGGCCCGCCACCTGCTCGTCGCAGCGCAGCACCCCTGGTCGATAGCGCGCCAGCTCGGAGATGAACTGCCCCAGGGGCTGGCGCTCGGCAATCAGCCGGCCCTCGCTCCAGCTGCTGGCATTGACCTCGGCCACTTGCCGGGGGGCAACCCGATCAGCGCTGAACCACAGGCGCTCGCCGGCATTGAGGTACAGGGCCTGGGCCTGCCGCGGGCTGACGCGCAACGCGCCCTGGTAAAGATCGACCCGGGTGCCGCCCTCCAGCTCGCGCACGGCAAAGCGCGTACCCAGGGCCTGGATGTCGCCGGCAGCGGTTTCAACGATCAGCGGCCGCGACGAGTCATGCCCGCTGGTCAGCAGGATCTCGCCCTGGATCAGGCGAATCCGCCGTTCGCTGGCGGTGAACAGCACATCGACGGCGCTGGCACTGTTGAGGTCCAGGCGACTGCCGTCGCTCAAGGTCAGATGACGTACCTGCCCGGTGGCGCTGCGCTCCCCGGCAAAGGTCGCGCGCCAGGGCTGGCTGCCTTGCAGCAGATAGCCACTGCCACCGGCCACCAGCAGCAAGCCGAGCAGCTTCAACGCCGCCCGGCGCTGCAGGTCCGGGGCCTTGGCCAGCAGCACATGGGCGCCCTGCTCCGGTACGCCTTGCAAGGTCTGTTGCAGGTGCTGCAAGCGTTGCCAGGCCCGCAGGTGCTCGGGATCGGCCTGTTGCCAGGCCTCGAAGGCCGCGCGCTGCTGCGGGCTCAGTTCGCCGCCCCAATGCAACATCAGCCACTCGCTGGCCTGCTCGACGACGCTGGGGGCAATGGGGGCCTGATGGGGTTTCATTCTGCGTAAAGCACCTGATAGCAGGCCTGGATCGCGCGGGTCATGTACTTCTGCACCGAACTGACGGACACCTCCAGGCGCTCGGCGATCTGCGCATAACCCATGCCTTCGAACTGCGACATGACAAAGGCCTGGCGCACCTTGTCCGGCATGCGATCGAGCATGGTGTCGATCTGCATCAGGGTTTCCAGGATCAGCGCGCGGCTTTCCAGGGAAGGGGTCTGCGGCTCCGGCAGGTGGGCGATGCTGTCCAGGTAGGCGCGCTCGATGCGTGCCCGGCGCCACTGGTCGATCACCAGATTGCGCGCGATCTGCGCCAGGTAACTGCGGCTTTCCTGCTGCCCGGGAAAGCGCCCCGACAGCAACAGGCGCAGAAAGGTGTCCTGCGCCACATCCGCCGCATGCTCGCGATCGCCCAGGCGCTTGCGCAGCCAGCCCTGCAACCAGCCGTGGTGATCCTGATACAGACGATGGAGCTGGGTGTTGCCGTCAGTGGTGGCTGGCATGAATCAAACTGCACACATGATTGAGAGCAATTATCATTACACTTTTTTCTCAATCCAGGCAAAACGCCTTTCAATGCCTCTGGCTGGCGACCTGCAACGGGTACACCGACTCCCAGCCACCGCCCAGCGCCTTGTACAGCCCGACCATGGCCAGGGACACCGCGGCGGAGCTTTCCACCCACTGCTCCTGGGTGGCCAGCAAGGCGCCCTGCACGGTCAGAACGTTGACGAAATCCACCACGCCCTCGACGTACTGCTGCTGCGCGGTACGCAAGGCGATCTGGTTCTGCCGCACCGCCTCGGCCAGGCTGTCGCGCCGCAACTGACTGGCGTTGTAGCGGGTCAGCTGATCGTCGATTTCATGCCAGGCCCGCAGCACGGTCTGCTGGTAAGCCAGGGCCGCTTCCTGCTGCTGGGCCTCGCGCAACTGGAGCATGCCCCGCAGGCGACCACCGTCGAACAGCGGCAGGCTGAACTGCGGGCCGATGCCGAACTGGCGCGAGCCCCAGGTGCCGAAATCCGCCAATTGCAGGGCCTGGGAGCCGACGTTGCCGGACAGGGTAATGCGCGGATAGAAGTCGCCCTTGGCCACGCCGATGCTGGCCGTGGCCGCGTGCAGCCGGGCCTCGGCCTGACGGATATCCGGGCGCCGCTCGGCCAGTTGCGAAGGCAGGCCGATCGCCACACGAGACGGCGGTTGCGGCACGGGGGCGGCACTGGCCAGCTGCTGGTGCAGGGCCTGGGGCGGCTCCCCCAGCAGCAGGCTCAGGGCATTGATCAACTGCGCCTGGCGCTGTTGCAGCGAAGGCCGTTGCGCCTCGATGGTGGCCACCTGGGCGGCGGCCTCGGCGACGTCGAGGTCGGTGGCCACGCCGTCGGCCAGACGCAATTGCGAGAGCTTCAGGCTGTGTCGGGCGACCTCCAGGTTCTGCTCGGTGACTGCCAGGATGTTCTGTACGCCCCGCAATTGGATGTAGTCCTGGGCGGTTTCCGCCAGCACCGACAGCAGCACCCCACGGCGATCGTTTTCCGCCACTTCCAGGGTCGCGTCGGCAGCCTCGGTTTCACGCCGAACCCGGCCCCACATATCCAGCTCCCAGGCCGCGGAGAAACCCGCTTCCCAGAGATTGAACGCCGACTTGCCGTTGTTCCCCGACGGGTCGTTCAGGCCTTCGGCGCTGTTGCGTTTGCGTGCGTAGCCGCCATTGGCCGAGGTGCTCGGGTAGCGCTCGGCGCTGATCACCTGACGTGCCGCCCGGCTCTGCTGCAAACGGCTGCTGGCCAGTTGCAGGTCGAGGTTGTCGCTCAGGGCCCGACGACTGAGGGCCGAGAGTTGCGGGTCGTTGAACACTTCCCACCAGCGCTCCTGCATGGGGCTGTCCACCGCCCGGCTGGCGGCGCCTGGCGCAGGCACCGACCAGGCCTGGACCTGGGTCGCCTGGGGTCGCTGGAAATCCGGGCCGACGTTGCAGGCGGCCAGTGCCAGCGCACTCAGTGTCAGCAATGCACGGCCCCCGTGGCGAGAGAGCTTGCTCCCGCTCGAGTGCGCAGCACTCGCAAAACCGCCTTCGCCAGTGGCGGGGGCAAGGGTGTCGGAGGGTTCCGGGGTTGCAGCGCACCTCAGCGGGAGCAAGCTCCCTCGCCACGCAGAGCGTCTGTGCTTGCGGCATAGGCTACTCATCGCTGAGTCACCTCGCGGACGCTGGTGGCCGAGCTGCGGGTGTCCACGCTGGCCTCCACCGACATGCCGACCCGCAGGCGCTCGGCCATGGGCTGGTTGGGCTCCAGGACAATCTTCACCGGAATGCGCTGCACCACCTTGGTGAAGTTGCCGGTGGCGTTGTCCGGTTTCACCGCGGCGAAGGTCACACCGGTGGCCGGTGCCAGGCTCTCGATCCGGCCGCGCAGGGTCTCGTCACCCAGGCTGTCGACCCGCACCTCCACCGTTTGCCCGGGATGCATGGCGGTGAGCTGGGTTTCCTGGAAGTTGGCCAGCACATAGGCCTGCTGCAAGGGCACCACGGCGAGGATCTTGCTGCCCGGGGTGACATAGGCGCCGACCCGTACCGCGCGCTCGCCGACCATGCCGTCCACCGGTGCCACGATGCGTGTGTAGGACAGCTCGTAGCTGGCCATTTCCAGGGCCGCCTGGGCCCGTTTCAGGCCACCTTCGGCGGCGTCGCGCTGGGCGGTGAGGATCTCCACCTGCTTGCGCTCGGCCGCCAGTGCCGCGGTGGCGGTGGCCAAGCGGGCACTGGCCTGGTCGATGCGGGTCTTGGCTTGCTGGGCGTTCTGCACCGTGCCGGCGCCGACCCCGGCCAGGTGGTTGTAGCGGTTCAGCTCATGCTCGGCAAAGGCGCGCTCGGCCTGGGCCGCGCTCAAGGCCGCCTGGGCCTGGGCAATCACCGAGCTCTGCCGATCCAGGGTCGCTCGGGCGTTCTGCAACTGGGCCTTGGCCACCAGGGTTTCGGCATCCGCCGCCTGGGCCGCGGCCCGCAGGTCGCGGTCATCGATCAGCGCCAGCAGTTGCCCGGCCTTGACCTGCTGGTTGTCCTCCACCAGCACCTCCTTGATGAACCCGGCCACCCGTGGTGCCACCAGGGTGTAGTCGGCGGCGATGAAGGCATCGTTGGTGCTCTGCGCGCTGGAGCGGCCAAACAGGCCCGGCGCGGCCACATAGGCCAGCGCGCCGAGGGCGGCCACCGTCACCACGGCGATGGCGATTTTGTCTTTGCTCTGGAGTGTCATAAAAACCTTCTCGTTCAAGTGGCTGCCCGCGGTGGATAGATCCGCGTCGGCATCCAGAAAATCAGCAGGATCAGCGCAGCGGCCACTCCCGCCATGCAGAAATAGAGATCGGCGGACGTCAGCACCACGGCTTGCTGGTGCAGGCGCTGGGCCAGCCCGGCCAGCCGGTCGTCCACCAGGGGCGAGTTGCCCAGGCTGTCCACCAGCATCGTCGAGTGAAAATGCAGGCGGTGGGTGGTCAGCACATCCAGCACCCCGGTAGCGATCACCGCCGCCAGGCCTTTCACGGTGTTGAACCAGGCCGAGGCAAAGGGACCTTCCAGCGGGGTGATGCTGCCGGTGGAAAGCATCAGCAACGGCAGCACCGCCATGGGCTGGCCGAAGATCTGCAGCAGTTGCAGCACATAGAAGTCGTCACGGATCCAGGCCGCGGTCAGGTGCGTGCCGCCCAGGCAGGACAGCACCAGCATGCCCAGGCCGATCCCCAGCACCCAGCGGCAATCCACCCAGCGCAAGTTGCACAGGGCCGCCACCAGGGGCAGGGCCAGCAGTTGCGGCAGGGCCATCACCAGCATCACCGGCGCCGTCTGCAACGGGCGATAGCCCTGGACCTGGGTCAGGTAGGCCGAGGGGATGATGATCACCGCGGTCAGCACCACCAGCACCCCGGCCAGGGTCAGCAAGGCGAAGGACAGGTTGCGGATGCCGAGCATCTGCAGCTTGAAGAACGGGATCGGCTGCGACCATTCGTTGATCAGAAACAGCACCAAGAGCACCAGCCCGCTCCCCAGCAGCACACTGATCAGCGGCGAGTGGAACCAGTCCAGGCGATTGCCCTGAAGAATGCCGATCACCAGCATGCAGATCGCCGGGAAGCCCAGCAGCAGGCCCCGCCAGTTGAACTGCTTGAAACGCTCCAGGCGAAGCGGATCCTGAGGCAGGCCGTAGGCCACCGCCGCCATGGCCAGCAGGCAGGGCGCCACCACCTGCCAGAAGGCCCACTGCCACCCCACGTACTCGGTCCAGAGTGCCGCCAGGGGCGTGCCCAGGCTGGGGCCGAAGGTGGCGGTCAGGGCGTAGCCGGCCAGGCCGTAGAGCTTGAAGTTGGCCGGCAGGAAGCGCAGGGCCACGGTCATCAGCATCGGCGGCAGCGCGCCCCCGGCCAGGCCTTGCAGGGTGCGCAACAGCAACAGGCTCTGATAGTTGGGGGCGAAGGGGCACAGCACCCCCAGCAGGGTGAACAGCGCAATGGCACACAGGGTGAAACGGCGCAGGGAAAAGGTCACCGAACACCAGGGCGCGAAGGCCATGGCCGCCACCGAAGTGGCGGTGTAGCAGGCCACCAGCCAAGTGCCTTCGTCGAAGCCGATGAACAGTGCACCGCGAATATCCGCCAGGGCGATCTTGGTCACCATCTCGTTGAGACCGCAGACCAGCACCGCCAGCAGCACACCCACCAAGCCGATGATGATCCGCGGCCCGAACACCGGCGGCGCAATGGCTGCCGGCTTACTGGCGGCTTCAACCGAAGCAGGCGCAGCGACAGCGAGGGAACTCATGGAAATACTGCTCCAGACAAGAAAACCAGAGCAGTTTATGAACAGCCAATGCTGACGAAAACTGACTTATCGACAGTTTATAAGTGCGTCAAACACAACAATTAACCCTATTGACCGTAGGAGCTGGCTTGCCAGCGAAGAGGCCATCAAGACCGCTTTCGCCGGCAAGCCGGCTCCCACAGGGGCGACGCAGATTGCAGATGCACCGTAGGAGCTGGCTTGCCAGCGAAGGGGCCCTCAAGATCGCTTCGCCGGCAAGCCGGCGCCTACAAGGTGGCAGGCTGGGCTTCCTGCCAAGTGGCCTGGCAGGAACTGCGCAGGGTTTCACGGAACCATTTGTGCGCCGGGTCCTTGTCGTAGCGCGGGTGCCAGGCCTGGGTCAGGACCAGGGTCGGCAGAGAAATCGGCAGCACGAACGAGCGCAGGCGCAAGCCCAGGCGCGAGACACTGAGCAGGGTTTCCTGGGGCACCGGCAGGATCAGGTCCGAATCCGGCAGCATGAACATGGCCGCATGAAAGCTCGGGGCAATCAGCGACACCCGTCGCTCCAGGCCCTGCTCCGCCAGGGCCGCGTCGATCGGTCCGCGGGCAATGCCGCGGCGCGACATGCTGATATGGGGGAACGCGGCAAAGCGCTCGGCGGTGATCTCTTCGTCGAGCAACGGATGATCTTCCCGCACCAGGCCGACAAAGGCGGTGGTGAACAGGTTCTGCACCTTCACTTCCGGGGTCAGCGGCCGGGTGTTGCTGATTCGCAGATCGATCCGCCCTTCCCGCAGGGCCTCATCGTCGCCGTCGCCTTCGGGCACGAAGCGCAGCTCGCACAACGGTGCCTGACGCTCCAGCGTGTCGATCAGGCGCCCGCCGTAGACACCGATGAAAAAGTCGTTGGCACGCACGTTGAAGCGCCGGCGCAACGTCAACAGGTCGACCTGATCCGCCGAGCGAAACAGCAGCGCCGCCTGCTCCACCAGATCACGCACCTGGCTGCGCAGCTCCAGCGCCTTGGGGGTGGGCACCAGGCCACGCCCGGCGCGCACCAGCACCGGATCGCCGAGGGCGTCGCGGATTCGTGTCAGGGTCCGGCTCATGGCCGCCGGGCTGAGGTTCATGCGCCGTGCGGCGCCGACCACGCTGCCCTCGTCGAGCAGGGCATCGAGGGCCACCAGAAGGTTCATGTCCGGAAGTTGCATGCTGAGCACTCATGGCCGATCAAGATTGATCTGCACGCAATGCTAGCAGGCTCGCCGTCCAGAAAAATGCGGGAGATCAATCCTGCCCCGTAAACCCACTACCCGCGTAGGAGCCGGCTTGCCGGCGAATGGGCTTCTAACCTTGCATCGCCCTTGAGGACGCCTTCGCTGGCAAGCCCGCTCCTACAGTCGAGGGGTCTGGCGCACGAGGCCGCTCAGCGTTGCATGCCCCAGCGTTTCACCGTGATCCGCTCCAGGGTGTCGAAGATCAGGTTTTCCACCAGCAGGCCGATGAGGATCACCACCGCCAGCCCGGCAAAGACCTTGTCGGTGTACAGCTCGTTGCGGTTCTGGAAGATGTACCAGCCCAGGCCGCCCTTGCCGCTGGTGGCGCCGAACACCAGTTCGGCGGCGATCAGGGTGCGCCAGGCGAAGGCCCAGCCGATCTTCAGCCCGGCCAGGATCGACGGCAGCGCCGCCGGGATCAGGATGAACAGCACCAGGCGCAGGCCCTTGAGGCCGTAGTTGCGCCCGGCCATGCGCAGGGTTTCCGAGACGCCGAGAAACCCGGCGTAGGTGTTCAAGGCCAGGGCCCAGAGCACCGAATGCACCAGCACGAAGATCAGGCTGTTCTGCCCCAGGCCGAACCACAGCAGCGCCAGGGGCAGCAGGGCAATGGCCGGCAACGGGTTGAACATCGAGGTCAGGGTGCTCAGCAGGTCGCGGCCGAACTGGGTCGACACCGCCAGGGTGGTCAGGGCAAAGGCCAGGACAATGCCGATCAGGTAGCCCTTGAGCAGCACCACCAGGGAAATGCCCACCTTGCCCAGCAATTCGCCGCTGAGCAGGCCCTGGTACAGGGCGCTGGCGGTTTGCACAAAGCTGGGCAGCAGCAGGTCGTTGTTCTGGTAGCGGGCCACGGCCTCCCACAGCAGCGCCAAAAGGATCAGGATCAGGCCCTTGCGCAGCCAGCCCTGTTGCCAGAGACGCTGGCCCAGGGGCAGCTCTCGCTCCAGCGGGACTTGCAGCAAGGGTTGCAGGACAACTTCGTATTCTTCGCGCACGGGGGATGACTGGCTCATCGGGCGTTCCTCGTTCAACGGTGGCCTGACGGCTCAATAGGCGATGCGGATATCGGCGAAATCCAGTTCGGTTTCGGTGTCAGGCCCCTGGCCTTCATCGAACAGCAAGCGATGTATACGCTGTGCCGTCTGCTGGAAAGCCACGCCACCCAGGCTTTGCAGGTCGAACTGGTGGCTGTGGACCTCCGCCCTCACCCGCCCCGGATGGGGCGACAGCAAAAGAATGCGATTGCCCACCACCAGCGCCTCCTCGATGGAGTGGGTGACGAACAGCAAGGTGAAGCGCACCTCCTCCCAGAGCAGCAGCAACTCCTCCTGCATCTTGCGCCGGGTCAGGGCGTCGAGGGCAGCGAAGGGCTCGTCCATCAGCAAGATCTTCGGTTGCATGGCCAGGGCCCGGGCGATTGCCACCCGGGCCTTCATGCCACCGGACAGCGTGTGCGGGTAGGCATCGGCAAAAGCTGCCAGCCCGACTTTTTCCAGGTAATGCAGAGCGCGCTCCTCGGCTTCGCGACGACCGAGGGTGTTGGACGCCAGCAGGGGAAACATCACGTTCTGCTTCACGGTTTTCCAGGGCGGCAGTTGATCGAACTCCTGAAACACCACGATGCGGTCCGGCCCGGGCTGGCTGACGCGCTGGCCTTGCAGGCGAATCTCCCCCTCGCAGGGCTGGATGAATCCGGCCACCGCCTTGAGCAGGGTCGACTTGCCGCAACCCGAAGGCCCCAGCAGGACAAAACGATCAGCCGGATCAATTTCGAAACTCACCTGGTGGGTGGCCCGCACCACGCGCTGCGGGGTGCGGTATTCCAGGCTGACTTGATCCACCGCCAACAGCGCTTCGGCGATGGCCGTGGGATTGCTGGCCGTGTGGCCTGGCAAGGGGGCGTTCATGGCTGTCAGCTCCCTTGCAGCGGTGTGGCGTCCTGGAAGAAGTAGTCCTTCCACGATTCCGGCTTGTTCTTGATGGCGCCCACCCGGTACAGGAACTCCGCCAGCGGGTAGGTGTTTTTCGGCGTCACGCTGAATTCGAACTGCGGGTTGTCGATGATCTTCAGCAGCGCGGCGCGATCGATCTTGGCCTTGGTCACTCGGATGTAAGTGTCGGCGGCCGCGCCCTTGTCGTTCTGGGCGAACTCGGCCGCCTCGGCCAGGGCCTCGACGAAGGCCTTGTAGGTTTTCGGGTTGTCGTTGCGGAATTTCTCGGTGGCGAACAGCACCGTCGGCGAGTTCGGGCCCAGCAGGTCGTAGGTGTTGAGCACCACATGCACGTTGGGGTTCTCCAGGGCCTGATCCTGGAACGGCGGGTTGGAGAAGTGCCCGGTCAGCTCGGTACCGCCGGCAATCAGTGCGGCAGTGGCATCCGGGTGAGGCACGGCGATGGTGTACTTATCCAGGCGATTGAATTCCTGGTCGCCCCATTGCTTGGCGGCGGCGTACTGCAGGAAGCGCGACTGCACCGAGACACCCACCGCCGGCACCGCGATGCGGTCCTTCTCGGTGAAGTCGGCGATGGTCTTGACCTTGGGATTGTTGCTCACCAGGTAGTAGGGAAAGTTACCGAGGGAGGCCACGGCCTTGACGTTCTGCCGACCGTGGGTGCGATCCCAGATGGTCAACAGCGGGCCGACGCCGGCTCCGGCAATGTCGATGGAGCCCGACAGCAACGCGTCGTTGACCGCTGCGCCGCCGGACAGCTGGGTCCAGTCGACCTTGATGTCGATGCCCTCTTGCTTGCCGTGCTTTTCAATCAGGTGCTGATCGCGCACTACGTTGAGCAGCAAATAGACGATGCCGAACTGTTCGGCGATGCGGATCTCGCCCTCGGCATGGGCCGCCGTAGGGGCGACCAGGCTGCCGGCCAGCAGGCTGAAACCCAGGCCGATGGCCGTGGCCAGTTGACCGAGGCGGGGAATGAAGGGAATGGATAAGGACATGGTGTTTCTCCTGCCGAGCCGGCCGATCAGTAAGGGGCGTCGCCCTGGATGGTGGTGCGATACAGCTTGCGGCGCAGGTGACTCGGGCAACCGGCGGCCAGGTGGATCAGCGAGCGGTTGTCCCAGAACACCAGGTCATGGGGCTGCCATTGGTGGCGGTAGACGTTGTCCGGCAGCACGCTATGGGCGTACAGCTCGGCCAGCACCTGGGCGCTTTCGTCCTCCGGCAGGCCGATGATGCGGGTGGTGAAACCTTCGCTGACGAACAGTGCCTTGCGGCCGTTTTCCGGGTGGGTGCGGACAATCGGGTGCACCACTTCGGCGACCTGGGCCAGTTGCTCCGGGGTCAGGGTCGGGCGCCAGTTGCCCTCGAACTTGGTTTCGCTGTAGCGCGCCGTGTAGGAATGCGCGGCACTGCGACCCTCCACCGCCTTGCGCAGTGCCTCGGGCAGCTTGTCCCAGGCCTGGTGCATGTCGGCGAACAGGGTGTCGCCGCCTTCGGCCGGCAGTTCCTGGGCGTGCAGCATCGAGCCCAGGCTCGGCAGTTCCTTGTAGGACAGGTCCGAGTGCCAGAACTTGCCGGCATCCCCCAGGCCGATGGACTGGCCGTTCTCGATGATGTTGGAAACGATGAGGATTTCCGGGTGCCCGGCCAGCAGGAACTGCTTGAGCACATGGATCTGCAACACGCCGAAACGGCGGCTGAAGGCGATCTGTTGCTCGGGGCTGATGCGCTGGTCGCGGAACACCACCACGTGATGATCCAGGTGGGCGCGGTGGATGCGGGCGAAGTCCTGGTCGTTGAGCGGCCGGGACAAGTCCAGGCCGATGATCTCGGCGCCGACGGCGCCGTTGAAAGGACGGATTTCGAAGGCTTGTGCGGCAACGGCGGCGGCACTGGCTGATGCAGACATGACTTAAAACTCCCGCGCAGGCGCGCCCAAGGCGCGCGCGTCGATCAGAAACTCACGGAGATCCCGTGTGGGTTCATTTCGTGCGGCGCGCCGATTGGTCGGCAGGTACGCAGGGAGTTGACTTTATAGATATAAGAAAACGAATTTAAATACCGTTAGTGAATAACGATATGTTGATTCGACTGGCGCGATGCCTGGGGACGCGGCGCCGTCGACGGCTCGATGAGACGAACTGCAGGAGCCGGTTTGCCGGCGAAGGCGCTCTCACGGGCCCCTTCGCTGGCAAGCCAGCTCCTACAAGGCTGGCAAGGTCGCCTTTTACACGGATCAGCGCTCGTGCAGGGCTTCGGCGCGGGCGCGGATGATCGGCTTGAGCAGGTAGCTGAGGATGCTTTTCTTGCCGGTGATGATGTCCACCGAGGCCACCATCCCGGGGATGATCAGCAGCGGTTTCTCGTCGGTGCCCAGGTGGCTGCGGTCGGTGCGCAGCTTGATCATGTAGTAGGTGGTCTTCTTGTCTTCGTCGGTGATGGTGTCGGCGCCGATCTGCTCCAGACGGGCCTTGAGGCCGCCATAGATGGTGTAGTCATAGGCGCTGAACTTGACGATCGCTTCCTGCCCCGGGTGCAGGAACGCGATGTCCTGGGGACGGATCTTGGCTTCCACCAGCAAGGTGTCGTTCAGCGGCACGATTTCCACCATGTCGCTGCCCGGCTGGATCACCCCGCCAATGGTGTTGACCATCAGCTGCTTGACGATACCGCGCACCGGCGAGGTCACCAGGGTCCGGCTGACCCGGTCTTCCAGGGCCTTGCCGGTGGCGCTGGCCTTGTTCAGTTCGGTGCGCGCCTCGTTGAGCTGGGTCAGGGCCTCGCTGCGGAACTTGCCGCGGGTTTCATCGATCTTGCGCTGCACTTCCTTGATCGCCGACTCGGCGCGGGGAATGGCCAGGGTGGTGGCGTCCAGCTGGCCACGGGTTTCCACTTCAGCGCGCTTGAGCCGCAGCACTTCCACCGGCGACACCGCGCCCTGGGCCACCAGGGGCTCGGACATGGCGATTTCCTGGCGCTGCAGGCCCAGTTGCTGGCGGTATTGGGCCTGCTTGGAGGTGAACTCACGCAATTCCTGCTGCTTCTGGATCAACTGCTCCTGAAGGCCGCCGATCTCGTCGTGCAATTGCTGGCGACGGCTCTGGTACAGGGACTTTTCGCTGGCCGCCTGGCCGGGCGCGTCCTTGACCGCGTCCGCGGGGAAGTTCAGTTCGCGCTCATCCACCTCGGCGCTCAGGCGCTCGACCCGCAGCAGCATGGACAGGCGCACGGTCTCGGTTTCACCGACGTTGGACTGGAAGCGCGTGTCGTCCAGGCGAATCAGCGGCGCACCGGCCTCCACCACCTGACCTTCCTTGACGTACAGCTCGGAGACGATCCCGCCCTCCAGGTTCTGGATCTTCTGCACCTTGGACGACGGAATGGCCTTGCCCTCGCCCTTGGTCACTTCGTCGATCACCGCGAAGTTGGCCCACAGCACCAGGAACAGGAAGAAGGCGATGATGCCCCAGATGGTCAGGCGAATGACCCGAGGCGCATCCTCGATCAGGGCCTTGTTGACTTCGGGCAGCGGCTGCCCCTTGAGGGAATCGCCGCCTTTGAAATAGCGGCGGATCGCGTCCTTGAATCCCGACTTAAGCAACACTGATCTGCCCCTTCTTCAACGCTTCCATCACCACCGCTTTCGGGCCATCGGCCAGGATCTGTCCACGGTCCACCACCAACAGCCGGTCCACCAGCGACAGCAGCGACGCCCGGTGAGTGACCAAGACCACGGTCTTGTTCTGCACCACCGATTCCAGGCGCTGCTTCAGGCGCTCTTCACCGGTGTTGTCCATGGCGCTGGTGGGCTCGTCGAGCAGCAGGATCTGTGGATTGAGCAACAGGGCACGGGCCAGGGCGACGTTCTGGCGCTGGCCGCCGGAGAGGTTCTGCCCGCGCTCGCCGACCTGCAGTTCATAGCCTTGCGGATGCAGCCGGGCGAATTCATGCACCCCTGCCAGTTCGGAGGCTTGCAGCACCAGTTCGTCTTCGACGTAACGGGCACCGGAGGTCAGGTTGTCACGCAAGGTGCCGGCCAGCAGTTGGATGTCCTGGGGCACGTAGCCAATGTTGTGGCGCAATTCGCTGACGTCGATCTGGCGGATGTCCACGCCATCGACCAGCAAGGCCCCGGAGTCCGGCTGGTAGAGCCCCACCAGCAGCTTGGCCAGGGAACTCTTGCCTGAGCCGCTGCGGCCGATGATGCCGACCTTCTCGCCCGGCTTGATCACCAGGTTGATGTTCTTCAGCGCCGGGTTCTGCTGCCCCGGGTAGGTGAAATTCAGCAGCCGGCATTCGATGGCGCCCTGCAGCACGCTGCGGCTCAGGGGGCGCTCGTCGAAATTGCGCTCCTGGGGCAGTTCCATCATCTGGTCCACCGAGGTCATGGTGACGCGCGCCTGCTGGTAACGGGTCAGCAAGCCGGACAGCGAGGCCAGCGGGCTCAGGGCCCGGCCGCTGAGCATGTAGCAGGCGATCAGGCCGCCCATGCTGAGGTTGCCGTCGATGATCTGGTACACACCGAAGATGATCATGGTCACCCCGGCCAGTTGCTGGATCAGCAGGGTGATGTTCATCGCCAGGCTGGAGAGCATCTTCACCCGCAGTTCCAGGCGGCTGAGGGTGCCGATGGTCTGCTCCCACTGGTACTGACGCTCGCTTTCGGCGTTGTTGACCTTCACCGCGTCCAGCCCGGCGAGGGTTTCGATCAGGCTCGACTGGCGCTCGGCGCCCAGGGCCATGGTTTTTTCCATGGTCGCCACCAGGGGCTTCTGCAAGGCGTAGCCGATGCCCAGGGCGATCGGGAAGGCCAGCACCGGGATCCACACCAGGTGGCCACCGAGGATGGCGATCACCAGGAAGATCAGCAGGGTGAAGGGCAGGTCGATGAGGCTGGTGAGGGTCAGGGACGCGAGGAAGTCCCGCAGGCTCTGAAACTCATGGATGTTCTGGGCGAAGCTGCCGACCCGGGCCGGGCGGTACTTCATGGCCATGCCGACGATGCGCTCGAACAAGGTGGCGGAAATGATCAGGTCGGTCTTCTTCCCCGCCAGATCCAGGCACAGGCTGCGCAGGCTCTTGAGGATCAGGTCGAAGATATAGGCACCCATGATGCCGATGGACAGTACCCACAGGGTCGACGTGGCCTGGTTGGGCACCACCCGGTCATAGACGTTCATCACGAACAGCGGCGCGGCCATGGCGATGATGTTGATCAACAGGCTGGCGGCGATGGCGTCGGCATACAGCCAGCGCGAGCGCTTGAGGGTGTCGCGGAACCAGGAGCGGGCCCGGGGAATCAGCGAACCGTGGTTGACGTCGAACTTGTGCTGGGGCTGGGCGAAGAACACCTGCCCGCTGTAGTCGTCGGCCACCAGTTGGCGATCGACGCAGACTTCGCCGCCATCGCTTTCGCTGAGCAGCAGGCGCGCCTGGTCTTCACCTTGCCAGCCCAGGAGCACGGCGCTGCGACCGTTCTTGAGCAACAACAGGGCGGGCATGGCGATGGTCGGAATCTGCTCGAGCTTGCGGCGCAGCACGCGCCCCTGCAACCCGGCCCGAGCTGCCGCGCGGGGCAGCAACTCGGCGCTCAGGCGCTGTGACGGCAATGGCAGACCGGTGGTCAGCATGGCCGCACTGGCGGGCTTCTGATGCAGGAAGCAGAGGGTCAGCAATCCATCCAGCAAGGGGTCGTCATGCATACCGCGTGGATCATGACTAAATTGCGCTCGACTGGCTTCTGATTCCACGCTGGACACTCTTGGCTGGCTGTTGGATGAAAATAGCTCAATTCATCCCAGGCAGCTGGACCTTGGGCTTCGCATCGTTCTGCACGACGGAAGCCATAGGTGCGACCACTCCCTGGCTCTTGAGCAACTCGCCCATGGTCGCCTTGATTCGATACTGAGTAAATAACTGAATGTTCTTGATCTCGGCCAAACGCCGGGATGCGGTGAACAGTTCGTTTTCACTGTCGAGCAAGTCCAGCAGGGTACGTTCGCCCAGGCTGAACTGCTTCTGGTAGGCGGTGCGCACTGCCGTGCTGCGATCAACGTATTGCTGGGCAATCGGCACCTGGGCGTTGGCGTTGTTCAAGGCGTTCCAGGCCAGGCCCAGTTCCTCGTTCAAGACCCGCAAGGCGTTGTTGCGGATATCCAGGGCCTGGTTCGACTGGTAGGCCTTGGACTCAAGGTCGGCCTTGTTGCTGCCACCGGCAAACAGGTTGAAGCGCATGCGCAACATGGCCTGCCATTCATTGTTGTGGCCGTTCTGACCGTCCAGATCGTTGTCGGCTGTGCGTCCCAGCTCGGCATCGAAACGTGGGTAGAACGCCGACTTGGCGGCGTCGTACTGCTTCTCGGCAGCCACGATGTCGGATTCCGCGGAGCGCAGGATCGGGCTGTTTTCCAGCATCTGGCGCCGGGCTTCATCGAGGTTGGCCGGCATCATTGCCATGAAGCTGGCAGGACGCTCCAGCTGATCCGGCATCTGCCCTACCGCACTCAGGTAGTTGGTCTGGGCGTCGGCCAGGTTGGTCTGCTCGGTGATCAGGTTGTTGCGGGCCTGGGCCATACGCGCTTCGGCCTGATCGAGGTCGGCGCCGCTGCCCACGCCACGCTGGGTGCGCAGCTTGATCTGGTCGTAGATGCGTTCGTGGTTGCGCAGGTTGTCTTCCGCCAACTGCACGAATTGACGGCGGGTCAGCACGTCCAGGTACACCTGGGCCACGGTCAGCGCGGTGCGCTCGGAGGTGCCGAGCAGGGAATAAGCCCGGGAATTGACGGTGGCTTGTTGACGCCCGACTTCGCTGGACGTGGCAAAACCGTCAAAAACCATCTGTTGGAGACGTAAACTTGACTCTCCGCGATTCAAGGTTTCCCAGTGATTGCTGCCAGTACCCGCGCGAGTACTGGGGTTATCGGTGCCCTCGCGACCGTAGCCGGCGAGCATGTCGACCCGTGGCAGATAGCCACCTTTGGCGGCTTTGAGCTGATAGTCAGCGGCTAGACGGCTGTTGACCCCGGCTTGAATTTCCGGGTGCACATCCAGTGCTTTCTGCATGGCTTCGGGGAGTGTTTGTGCCTGCACGAAACTCGCGGCTAAGGCGAACGGCAGGGCCTTTAACAGGTGAAAACGCATGATAGAAATTTCCCTCGGACAGCTTGTCCAGAAACACGTCAAAACGTGGCGCCACATCGAATGATTACAACCATTAATGACCGTCCGTCGGAAAGTTCAAACTAAGAACTGGTTCACATACTTCAAGTCAGGTTACTGCACGAATATCAATGTGACATTAATTCGGCGATTGTTTAGGATGGCACCCATAAGGTCAATAGTTTGGCATAAAGTTAATCTCGAAAAAAACTAGCCAAATTATTGACGGCTATACTGTCAATTACCCGTTTTCAATTACACAGCAATGTGCCTCCTGACTGAGTTGCGGCCCGCGCCCAAGCCGGTACATGGAAGTCGACTAAGCGGTACATCGGAGAGTCCCCAATGAGCAGTGTTGTTGCCATCGTCAAAAGCATTGTCGGTCAGGTTTTCGTAGTTTCCCCGGAAGGAATCCGGCGCGTACTCATCGAAGGCGACCGCCTGTTCGTGGGTGACCAGGTCGATACCGGTCCGGCCGGTGCGGTCACCCTGGAATTGACCGACGGGCGCACACTCGATCTTGGCCGTGACACTCAGTGGAGCGGCGCCGCGCCTGATTCCGGCACCGACCTGGCCCAGGCAAGCGCACAAGCCGCCCCCTCGGTGGCAGAACTGCAGCAGGCGATCGCCGCCGGCGCCGACCCGACCACCGATCTGGAAGCCACTGCCGCTGGCCCGACCGCTGCCGGCACCGGAGGCGCCGCGGGCGGCGGCCACAGCTTCGTCCAGCTGGAAGAAACCGCAGGCCGGGTAGACCCGACCATCGGCTTCCCGACCGCCGGCCTGGGTCAAGCCACTTCGGCCGTGGACAACAACCTTGGCGGACTGACCAACAACGGCCTGGCCACCACCAATGGCAGCGGCAGTGATTCGCTGCGTCCGGCAACCCTGACCCTGGGCGCCACTCCGACCATCACCGAGGCCGGTGGCGTGCTGGTGTACACCGCCACCCTGACCCAGGCTCCGCTGACCGACCTGACCGTGACCCTGTCCAATGGCGCGGTCATCGTGATCAGCGCTGGCCAGACCACTGGCAGCGTGCAAGTCCCTCTGGCGCCCCAGGACAACGTCTACATCGATCCCGGCCAGATCAGTGTGAGCGTCACCGGCACCACCGGCGGCAGCGGCCTGCTGGTTACGGTTGACCCCACTCCGGCGGTGACTCAGATCACCGACACCATCGACACCACCACCGTCACCCTGACCGCCGATGCCAGCGTCTCCGAAGGCGGGCAGATCACCTACACCGCCAACCTGACCAATCCGGCGCAGACGCCAGTGACCATCACCCTGTCCAACGGCGCGGTGATCACCATTGAAGCGGGCAAGTCCAGCGGCTCGGTCGACGTAGCGGCCCCGGCCAATGACGTCTACAAGAACGGCAGCACCATCGAAGTCGGCATAACCAAAGCCGAAGGCGGCAACTTCGAGAACCTGCAGCCAAGCACCGATAAAGCCGTCACCACGGTCACCGACACCATCGACGACACCGGCCTGAGCCTGTCGGCCACCAGCACCGTGGCCGAGGGCGGTTCCATCGTCTATACCGCGACCCTGACCAATCCGGCCGGTACGCCGCTGACCGTCACCCTGTCCAATGGCGCGGTGATCACCATCGCCGCAGGCGCTACTTCCGGTACCGCTACCGTCGCGGCTCCAGCTGATGACGTTTACAAGGATGCCGGCAAGGTCGAAGTCACCATCACCAAGACAGAGGGTGGCAACTTCGAGAACCTGGTCACCGATCCAGCTCCTGCGGTTACCGATGTTACTGACACTATCGATACGTCGACTGTCAGCCTGACTGCCACGCCGAGCGTGGCCGAAGGCGGCATTGTCGTTTACACCGCTTCGGTGTCTGCACCAGTCACCGGCTCCCCGGTCGTAGTGACCCTGTCCAATGGCCAAACCATCACCATTCCTGTCGGTGAATCCTCCGGCACCGTCAACTTCACCGCGCCTAACGATGCACTGGCTGGCGGTAGTTCCCTGAGCACCACCATTACCAAGGCTGACGGTGGTAACTACGAAAAGCTGGAGATCAACGACAAGCCAGCTGAAACCTCGGTTACCGATACACCAGACACCACCACTCTGAGCGTAACGGCCACCGATACCGTGGCTGAGGGCGGTTCCATTGTTTACACCGCTACGCTGACCAACGCTGCTGGCACTCCGGTCACCGTGACCCTGAGCAACGGTGCGGTGATTACTATCGCTGCCGGCGCCACTTCGGGCACTGCGACCGTCGCGGCTCCAGCTGATGACGTCTATAAAGACGCCGGCAAGGTTGAAGTCACCATCACCAAGGCTGAAGGTGGCAACTTCGAGAACCTGGAGACCAACCCTGCTCCAGCCGTGACTGACGTCACTGACACCATCGACACGTCGACTGTCAGCCTGACCGCTACGCCGAGCGTCGCTGAAGGCGGCATTGTCGTTTACACCGCCTCCGTGTCCGCACCAGTCACCGGTTCGCCAGTTGTGGTGACCTTGTCCAACGGACAGACCATCACCATTCCTGTCGGTGAATCCTCCGGCACGGTGAATTTCACCGCGCCAAACGACGCCCTGGCTGGCGGTAGCTCTCTGAGCACCACCATCACCAAAGCTGACGGCGGTAATTACGAGAAGCTGGAGATCAACGACAAGCCGGCTGAGACCTCGGTTACTGATACACCAGACACCACCACTCTGAGCGTAACGGCCACCGATACCGTGGCAGAGGGCGGGTCGATCGTTTACACCGCCACACTGACCAACGCTGCTGGCACTCCGGTCACCGTGACCCTGAGCAACGGTGCGGTGATTACTATCGCTGCCGGCGCCACTTCGGGCACTGCGACCGTCGCGGCTCCAGCTGATGACGTCTACAAAGACGCCGGCAAGGTTGAAGTCACCATCACCAAGGCTGAAGGTGGCAACTTCGAGAACCTGGAGACCAACCCTGCTCCAGCTGTGACTGACGTTACTGACACCATCGATACTTCGACTGTCAGCCTGACTGCTACGCCGAGCGTCGCTGAAGGCGGCATCGTGGTGTACACCGCTTCGGTGTCCGCACCTGTGACTGGTTCGCCGGTTGTGGTGACCTTGTCCAACGGTCAAACCATCACCATTCCAGTCGGTGAATCCTCCGGCACGGTGAATTTCACCGCGCCTAACGATGCACTGGCTGGCGGTAGCTCACTGAGCACCACCATTACCAAGGCTGACGGTGGTAACTACGAAAAGCTGGAGATCAACGACAAGCCAGCTGAAACCTCGGTTACCGATACACCAGACACCACCACTCTGAGCGTAACGGCCACCGATACCGTGGCTGAGGGCGGTTCCATTGTTTACACCGCTACGCTGACCAATGCTGCTGGTACTCCTGTCACCGTGACCCTGAGCAACGGCGCGGTGATCACCATCGCTGCCGGCGCCACTTCGGGCACTGCTACCGTCGCGGCTCCAGCTGATGACGTCTATAAGGACGCTGGCAAAGTTGAAGCCACCATTACCAAGGCAGAGGGCGGCAACTTCGAACACCTGGAGACCAACCCTGCTCCAGCTGTGACTGACGTCACTGACACCATCGATACCAGCACCGTTTCGTTGACAGCCACACCGAGCGTCGCCGAAGGCGGCATCGTCGTATATACCGCGTCTGTGTCTGCGCCAGTCACCGGCTCCCCGATCGTAGTGACACTGTCCAATGGCCAGACCATCACCATTCCTGTCGGCGAATCCTCCGGCACCGTCAACTTCACCGCGCCTAACGATGCACTGGCTGGCGGTAGCTCCCTGAGCACCACCATCACCAAGGCTGACGGTGGTAACTACGAAAAGCTGGAGATCAACGACAAGCCAGCTGAAACCTCGGTTACTGATACACCAGACACCACCACTCTGAGCCTGAGCGCTACTGACTCGGTGGCCGAAGGCGGTTCCATTGTTTACACCGCTACGCTGACCAACGCTGCTGGCACTCCGGTCACCGTAACTCTGAGCAACGGTGCGGTGATTACTATCGCTGCAGGTGCTACCTCGGGTACGGCCACCGTCGCGGCCCCGGCCGATGACGTCTATAAGGACGCCGGCAAGGTTGAAGTCACCATCACCAAAGCCGATGGCGGTAACTTCGAGAACCTGGAGACCAACCCTGCTCCAGCCGTGACTGACGTCACTGACACCATCGATACGTCGACTGTCAGCCTGACTGCCACACCGAGCGTGGCCGAAGGCGGCATCGTGGTGTACACCGCTTCGGTGTCTGCACCAGTCACCGGTTCCCCGGTCGTAGTGACCCTGTCCAACGGACAGACCATCACCATCCCGGTTGGTGAGTCTTCCGGCACCGTGAACTTCACCGCGCCAAACGATGCACTGGCTGGTGGTAGCTCACTGAGTACCACCATCACCAAGGCTGACGGTGGCAACTACGAAAAGCTGGAGATCAATGACAAGCCAGCCGAGACCTCAGTTACCGACACTCCGGACACCACCACTCTAAGCCTGAGCGCTACTGACTCAGTGGCCGAAGGCGGTTCCATTGTTTACACCGCTACGCTGACCAACGCTGCTGGCACGCCAGTCACCGTGACCCTGTCCAACGGCGCGGTGATCACCATCGCTGCCGGTGCTACCTCGGGTACGGCCACCGTCGCGGCCCCGGCCGATGACGTCTATAAGGACGCCGGCAAGGTTGAAGTCACCATCACCAAAGCCGACGGTGGCAACTTCGAGAACCTGGTCACCAATCCAGCTCCAGCGGTTACCGATGTCACCGACACTATCGATACCAGCACCGTTTCGTTGACGGCCACGCCGAGCGTGGCTGAAGGCGGCATTGTCGTTTACACCGCTTCGGTGTCTGCACCAGTCACCGGTTCTCCGGTCGTAGTGACCCTGTCCAACGGACAGACCATCACCATCCCGGTTGGTGAGTCTTCCGGTACCGTGAATTTCACCGCGCCAAACGATGCTCTGGCTGGCGGTAGCTCCTTGAGCACCACCATCACCAAAGCTGACGGCGGTAATTACGAGAAGCTGGAGATCAACGACAAGCCAGCCGAGACCTCGGTTACAGACACTCCGGATACCACCACTCTGAGCCTGAGCGCTACTGACTCGGTGGCCGAAGGTGGTTCCATTGTTTACACCGCGACCCTGAGCAATGCTGCTGGTACTCCTGTCACCGTGACATTGAGCAACGGAGCGGTGATTACTATCGCTGCCGGCGCCACTTCGGGCACTGCGACCGTCGCGGCTCCAGCTGATGACGTCTACAAGGACGCCGGCAAAGTCGAAGTCACCATCACCAAAGCCGATGGCGGCAACTTCGAGAACCTGGAGACCAACCCTGCTCCAGCTGTGACTGACGTTACTGACACCATTGATACGTCGACTGTCAGCCTGACTGCTACGCCGAGCGTCGCTGAAGGCGGCATCGTGGTGTACACCGCGTCGGTCTCGGCGCCAGTCACCGGCTCCCCAGTGGTAGTAACTCTGTCCAATGGCCAGACCATCACCATTCCTGTCGGTGAATCCTCCGGCACCGTGAACTTCACCGCGCCAAACGATGCTCTGGCTGGCGGTAGCTCACTGAGCACCACCATTACCAAAGCAGACGGCGGTAATTACGAGAAGCTGGAGATCAACGACAAGCCGGCTGAAACCTCGGTTACCGATACACCAGACACCACCACTCTGAGCGTAACGGCCACCGATACCGTGGCCGAGGGTGGCTCGATTGTTTACACCGCCACACTGACCAACGCTGCCGGCACTCCGGTCAACGTGACCCTGTCCAACGGTGCAGTCATCACCATTGAAGCCGGTAAAACCACTGGATCCGTCACCGTTGCTGCACCTGCTGATGACGTCTACAAGGACGCCGGCAAGGTCGAAGTCACCATCACCAAAGCCGATGGCGGCAACTTCGAGAACCTGGAGACCAATCCAGCTCCAGCCGTGACTGACGTCACTGACACCATCGATACGTCGACTGTCAGCCTGACTGCCACACCGAGCGTGGCCGAAGGCGGCATTGTCGTTTACACCGCTTCGGTGTCTGCACCAGTCACCGGCTCCCCGGTCGTAGTGACCCTGTCCAACGGACAGACCATCACCATCCCAGTTGGCGAGTCTTCCGGCACCGTGAATTTCACTGCACCCAACGATGCCCTGGCTGGCGGTAGCTCCTTGAGCACCACCATTACCAAAGCGGACGGTGGTAACTACGAGAAGCTGGAGATCAACGACAAGCCGGCTGAAACCTCGGTTACTGATACACCAGACACTACCACTCTGAGCCTCACTGCCACCGATACCGTAGCTGAGGGCGGGTCGATTGTTTACACCGCGACGCTGACCAACGCTGCCGGCACTCCGGTCACCGTAACTCTGAGCAACGGTGCGGTGATTACTATCGCTGCAGGTGCTACCTCGGGTACGGCCACCGTCGCGGCCCCGGCCGACGACGTCTATAAGGACGCCGGCAAGGTTGAAGTCACCATCACCAAAGCCGATGGCGGCAACTTCGAACACCTGGAGACCAATCCGACTCCAGCTGTGACTGACGTCACTGACACCATCGACACGTCAACTGTCAGCCTGACCGCTACGCCGAGCGTCGCCGAAGGCGGCATCGTGGTTTACACCGCTTCGGTCACCGCACCGGTTACCGGTTCGCCTGTCGTAGTGACCCTGGCCAACGGTCAGACCATCACCATCCCGGTGGGTGAATCTTCCGGGACGGTCAATGTCACGGCGCCTAACGATGCCCTGGCTGGCGGCAGCTCCTTGAGCACCACCATCACCAAGGTAGAAGGCGGCAATTACGAGAAGCTGGAGTTCAGCGATAAGCCCGCTGAAACCAGCGTGACCGATACCGTAGACACCACCAACCTCAGCCTTGGCGCCACTGGCTCCGTGGCCGAAGGCGGCCAGATCACTTACACCGCAACCCTGACCAACGCTGCCGGCACGCCGGTCACCGTGACCCTGAGCAACGGTGCAGTGATCACTATTGAAGCAGGCAAGACCACTGGCACCGTCACCGTCGCAGCACCCGCCGATGACGTGTACAAGGACGCCGGCAAAGTTGAAGCCACCATCACCAAGGCTGAAGGCGGCAACTTCGAAAACCTGGTCACCAACCCTGCTCCAGCCGTGACTGACGTCACCGACACCATCGACAACTCCACCGTCACGCTGAAAGCCACGCCTTCGGCGGCCGAAGGTGGCAACGTCACTTACACCGCGACTGTCACCGCTCCGGTGACCGGATCGCCGGTAGTCGTGACCCTGGCCAATGGTGAAAAAATCACCATCCCGGTCGGTGAAACCACGGGCTCGGTGAGCATCAGCGCACCAAATGATGTGCTGGTTGGCCATACACCGCTGACCAACTCCATCACCGATGTCAGCGGCGGCAACTACGAGAACCTGGTGGCCGACAAGACTCCGGTCAGCACCACAGTGACCGACACCGTCGACACCACCAATCTGTCCTTGGCGGCTACACCTTCGGTAGCGGAAGGCGGTTCGATCGTTTACACCGCGACCCTGAGCAATGCTGCCGGGACTCCGGTCACCGTAACGCTGAGCAACGGCGCAGTGATCACCATCGCCGCCGGGGCAACCAGCGGTACCGTGACCGTGGCTGCGCCAGCTGATGACGTGTACAAGGACGCCGGCAAAGTCGAAGCCACCATCACCAAGGCTGAAGGTGGCAATTTCGAAAACCTGGTGCCAAGCACGACTCCAGCCGTCACTGACGTCACCGACACCATCGACACCAGCACCGTTTCGTTGACGGCCACACCGAGCATCGCCGAAGGCGGCATCGTCGTGTACACCGCTTCGGTCTCGGCACCTGTGACTGGTTCGCCGGTTGTGGTGACCTTGTCCAACGGTCAAACCATCACCATTCCGGTTGGCGAGTCTTCCGGCACTGTGAACTTCACCGCGCCAAACGACGCCCTGGCTGGCGGTAGCTCGCTGAGCACCACCATTACCAAAGCGGACGGTGGTAACTACGAGAAGCTGGAAATCAACGACAAGCCGGCTGAAACCTCGGTTACTGATACACCAGACACCACCACTCTGAGCCTCACTGCCACCGATTCCGTGGCCGAGGGTGGCTCCATCGTCTACACCGCCACCTTGAGCAACGCCGCTGGTACTCCGGTCACCGTGACCCTGAGCAACGGTGCGGTAATCACCATCGCCGCGGGCGCTACTTCCGGTACCGCTACCGTCGCAGCCCCAGCCGATGACGTCTACAAAGACGCCGGCAAGGTCGAAGCCACCATCACTAAAGCTGAAGGCGGCAACTTCGAACACCTGGAGACCAATCCGACTCCAGCCGTCACTGACGTCACTGACACTATCGATACGTCGACTGTCAGCCTGACCGCTACGCCGAGCGTCGCCGAAGGCGGCATCGTGGTTTACACCGCTTCGGTCTCGGCACCTGTGACCGGTTCGCCAGTTGTGGTGACCCTGTCCAACGGACAGACCATCACCATCCCGGTTGGCGAGTCTTCCGGCACCGTGAATTTCACTGCACCCAACGATGCCCTGGCTGGCGGTAGCTCCCTGAGCACCACCATTACCAAAGCGGACGGCGGTAACTACGAGAAGCTGGAGATCAATGACAAGCCAGCCGAAACCAGCGTTACCGATACGCCGGACACCACCACTCTGAGCCTGAGCGCTACTGACTCGGTGGCCGAAGGTGGTTCCATTGTTTACACCGCGACCCTGAGCAATGCTGCTGGTACTCCTGTCACCGTGACCCTGAGCAACGGTGCGGTAATTACTATCGCTGCCGGCGCCACTTCCGGCACTGCTACCGTCGCGGCTCCGGCCGATGACGTCTACAAGGACGCCGGCAAAGTCGAAGCCACCATTACCAAGGCAGAGGGCGGCAACTTCGAACACCTGGAGACCAATCCGACTCCAGCCATCACGGACGTCACGGATACCATCGATACCTCCACCGTGTCGCTGAAAGCCACGCCTTCGGCGGCCGAAGGCGGCAATGTCACCTACACCGCTACCGTCACCGCTCCAGTGACTGGCTCGCCAGTCGTGGTGACCCTGGCCAATGGTGAAAAAATCACCATTCCAGTGGGTGAAACCACGGGCTCGGTGAGCATCAGCGCACCGAACGATGTGCTGGTTGGCCACACTCCACTGACCAACTCCATCACCGATGTCAGCGGCGGCAACTACGAAAACCTGGTGGCCGACAAGACCCCGGTCAGCACCACCGTGACCGATACCGTCGACACCACAAACCTCAGCCTCAGTGCCACACCTTCGGTAGCCGAGGGTGGCTCGATTGTTTACACCGCCACGCTGAGCAATGCCGCAGGTACACCGGTCACCGTGACCTTGAGCAACGGTGCGGTAATTACCATTGCAGCGGGCGCCACTTCAGGTACCGCTACCGTCGCAGCCCCAGCTGATGACGTGTACAAGGACGCCGGCAAGGTCGAAGCCACCATCACCAAGGCCGAAGGCGGCAACTTCGAGAAGCTGGTACCAAGCACTACGCCAGCCGTCACGGATGTCACCGACACCATCGACAACTCCACCGTTACGCTGAAGGCCACACCTTCGGCGGTCGAAGGTGGCAACGTCACTTACACCGCTACCGTCACCGCTCCAGTGACCGGCTCGCCAGTCGTAGTGACCCTGGCCAATGGCGAGAAGATCACCATTCCAGTGGGTGAAACCACCGGCTCGGTAAGCATCAGCGCACCGAACGATGTGCTGGTTGGCCACACTCCACTGACCAACTCCATCACCGATGTCAGCGGCGGCAACTACGAGAACCTGGTGGCCGACAAGACCCCGGTCAGCACCACCGTGACCGATACCGTCGACACCACAAACCTCAGCCTCAGTGCCACACCTTCGGTAGCCGAGGGTGGCTCGATTGTTTACACCGCCACGCTGAGCAATGCCGCAGGTACACCGGTCACCGTGACCTTGAGCAACGGTGCGGTAATTACCATTGCAGCGGGCGCCACTTCAGGTACCGCTACCGTCGCAGCCCCAGCTGATGACGTGTACAAGGACGCCGGCAAGGTCGAAGCGACCATCACCAAGGCTGAAGGCGGCAACTTCGAGAAGCTGGTACCAAGCACCACGCCAGCCGTCACGGATGTCACCGACACCATCGACAACTCCACCGTGTCACTGAAGGCCACACCTTCGGCGGCCGAAGGCGGCAACGTCACCTACACCGCTACCGTCACCGCTCCAGTGACTGGCTCGCCGGTCGTGGTGACCCTGGCCAATGGTGAAAAAATCACCATCCCTGTTGGTGAAACCACGGGATCGGTGAGCATCAGCGCGCCGAACGATGTACTGGTCGGCCACACACCGCTGACCAACTCCATCACCGATGTCAGCGGCGGCAACTACGAAAATCTGGTGGCCGATAAGACCCCGGTCAGCACCACCGTGACCGACACCGTTGACACCACCAATCTGTCCCTGGCGGCTACACCTTCGGTAGCGGAAGGCGGTTCGATCGTTTACACCGCGACCCTGAGCAATGCTGCCGGGACTCCGGTCACCGTAACGCTGAGCAACGGCGCGGTGATCACCATCGCTGCCGGTGCCACTTCGGGCACCGCTACCGTCGCGGCTCCGGCTGATGACGTCTATAAAGACGCCGGCAAGGTCGAAGCCACCATCACCAAGGCTGAAGGCGGCAACTTCGAAAAACTGGTGCCAAGCACCACGCCAGCAGTGACTGACGTCACCGACACCATCGACAACTCCACCGTCACGCTGAAGGCCACGCCTTCGGCGGCCGAAGGTGGCAACGTCACCTACACCGCGACTGTCACCGCTCCAGTGACCGGCTCGCCAGTCGTGGTGACCCTGGCCAATGGTGAAAAAATCACCATTCCAGTGGGTGAAACCACCGGCTCGGTAAGCATCACTGCGCCTAACGATGTGCTGGTCGGTCATACCCCACTGACCAACTCCATCACCAATGTCAGCGGCGGCAACTACGAAAATCTGGTGGCCGATAAGACCCCGGTCAGCACCACCGTGACCGATACCGTCGACACTACAAACCTCAGCCTCAGCGCCACCGGCACTGTCGCTGAAGGTGGCCAGATCACCTATACAGCGACCCTGAGCAATGCTGCCGGTACGCCAGTGACCGTGACCTTGTCCAACGGGGCAGTGATTACCATTGCCGCAGGCGCCACTTCCGGGAAGGTGACTGTCGCCGCGCCAGCCGATGACGTGTACAAGGACGCCGGCAAGGTCGAAGCCACCATCACCAAGGCCGAAGGCGGCAACTTCGAGAAGCTGGTACCAAGCACCACGCCAGCCGTCACGGATGTCACCGACACCATCGACAACTCCACCGTCACGCTGAAGGCCACGCCTTCGGCGGCCGAAGGTGGCAACGTCACCTACACCGCGACTGTCACCGCTCCAGTGACCGGCTCGCCAGTCGTGGTGACCCTGGCCAATGGTGAAAAAATCACCATTCCAGTGGGTGAAACCACCGGCTCGGTAAGCATCACTGCGCCTAACGATGTGCTGGTCGGTCATACCCCACTGACCAACTCCATCACCAATGTCAGCGGCGGCAACTACGAGAACCTGGTGGCCGATAAGACCCCGGTCAGCACCACCGTGACCGATACCGTCGACACCACAAACCTCAGCCTCAGCGCCACCGGCACTGTCGCCGAAGGTGGCCAGATCACCTATACAGCGACCCTGAGCAATGCTGCCGGTACGCCAGTGACCGTGACCTTGTCCAACGGGGCAGTGATTACCATTGCCGCAGGCGCCACTTCCGGGAAGGTGACTGTCGCCGCGCCAGCCGATGACGTGTACAAGGACGCCGGCAAGGTCGAAGCGACCATCACCAAGGCTGAAGGCGGCAACTTCGAGAAGCTGGTACCAAGCACCACGCCAGCAGTGACTGACGTCACCGACACCATCGACAACTCCACCGTCACGCTGAAGGCCACGCCTTCGGCGGCCGAAGGTGGCAACGTCACCTACACCGCTACCGTCACCGCTCCAGTGACTGGCTCGCCGGTCGTGGTGACCCTGGCCAATGGTGAAAAAATCACCATCCCGGTCGGTGAAACCACCGGCTCGGTAAGCATCACTGCGCCTAACGATGTACTGGTCGGTCACACCCCGCTGACCAACTCCATCACCAATGTCAGCGGCGGCAACTACGAGAACCTGGTGGCGGATAAATCGCCAGTCAGCACCACCGTGACCGACACCGTCGACACCACCAGCGTCAGCCTCAGCGCCACCGGCACCGTGGCCGAAGGCGGCTCGATCATCTACACCGCCACCCTGACCAACGCCGCCGGTACGCCGGTCACCGTGACCCTGTCCAATGGTGCGGTGATCAACATCGCCGCCGGCAAAACCACCGGTACCGTCACCGTCGCGGCACCGGCAGACGACGTCTATATCGACGCCGGCAAGGTCAATGCCTCGATCACCAGCGCCACCGGAGGCAACTTCGAGAAACTGGTGCCGGACACCACCCCAGCGGTAACCAACGTGACCGACACCGTGGATACCACCTCGGTGGGCATCACCGGCAGCACCTCGGTCACTGAAGGCCAGACCGCCAGCTACACCGTGAGCCTGACCCACCCGGCACAGACCGAAGTCACCCTGAAGATCAGCTACAGCGGCACCGCCACCGACGGCTCGGACTTCAGCGGCGTGTACACCGTGAAGATTCCGGCCGGCGCCAGCAGCGCCACCTTCAACGTCGCCACCATTGACGACAAGATCACCGAAGGGACGGAAAACTTCGTGGTCAAGATCGACTCGGCCACCGGTGGCAACTTCGAGAACCTGGTGGTGGGCAGCAACAACAGCGTCACCACCTCGATCATCGACAACGATGCGCCACCGGTCATCGACCTGGACGCCAACAACTCCAGCGGCGCCACCGGGGCCGACTACAAGGTCACCTTCACCGAAGGCACCGCGGGCCCTGGCGTGTCGATCGCCGACACCGACCTGAGCATCACCGATCCGGACAGCACCATGCTCACCGGCGCGACCATTGTGCTGACCAACCGTCAGCCAGGGGACTCGCTGAACCTGGGCAACAGCGTCAACGGCATCAACATCAATGCCAACAGCAAGGACGGTTCGATCACCCTGACCCTGTCGGGCAACGCGACGCTGGCCGACTACATGCAGCAGATCAAGAACATCACCTTCACCAACAACAGTGAAGATCCGAGCACCACGCCACGGACCATCACCGTGACCGTGACCGACGGTGGCAACTACTCCAACGTCGCCACCACCACGGTCAACGTGGTGGCGGTCAACGACGCGCCAACCGCCACCGGCGGCGCCGTGACCGGCAGCGAAGACACCCCGCTGGCCCTGACCTGGTCGAACTTCGGCGTCAGCGACGTCGACAGCCCGGCGTCCAGCCTCGGAGTGAAGATCACCCAGCTGCCAAGTGACGGCAAACTGCAGTACCTGGACGGTTCGACCTGGAAGGACGTGGCCAACAACCAGACCATCAGCAAGGCCGATATCGATGCCGGCAAGCTGCGCTTCACCCCGGACGCCAACGAATCCGGCACCAACGGCTACGGCGGCAGCGGCGTGGGCAACCAACAGGCCGATTACGCCCAGATCAAATTCCAGCCAACCGATGGCCAGGCCCTGGGCAGCACCGGTACGGTCACGGTCGACATCACCCCAGTGGCCGATGCACCGACCCTGAGCGTGGCCGGCAACAACGTGAACTCGGTGGGCCTGCTCAAGGAAGTCTGGACCGGCCTCAGCGGCCTGGGCACCGACGGCAGCGGCGCGTCCGCCAGCACCCTGAAATCGGTGATCGACGCCGCCGGCACGCCAAACAGCAGCAGCCTGGCGACCAACGTCCAGTCCGACGGCAACATCACCCCGGGCACTGCGTCGAAGACCTCCGGCCTGATCTACCTGGAAGCCGGCAAGTCCTACACCTTCTCCGGCACCGGCGACGACAGCCTGTTGGTGACCATCGGCGGCAAGAACGTGGCCAGCACTACCTGGGGCGCGGGCGGTAACCTCAACGGTACCTTCACCCCGACCACCAGCGGCTACTACACCATCGATATCTACCACCACAACCAGAGCGGCCCGGGCAGCTACGACGTCAACCTGTCGGTCAACGGCGCAACGGCGGTGGACCTGAGCAATGCCGGTGTGCCGCTGTACACCGGCGTCACTGACCTGACCAACGCCGGGGTTTCGGTGTCCGACCTGCACGGCACCAACGGCGAGGGTTACTACGACGGCTACAAGCTCAACGAAGGCGGCGAAGGCGGCAGCGTGCATCTGTCGAAGATCAGCACCGGGCTGACCGATACCGACGGTTCGGAAACCCTGAGCGTGAAGATCAGCGGCATTCCTGCAGGCTCCGTGCTCAGCGATGGTGCCGGGCATACCTTCACCGCCACCGCGAGCTCCGGCGAAGCCAACGTCACCGGCTGGAACCTGGGCAACCTGACCGTCACGCCGCCGCCTTACTACAACGGCTCGTTCAACCTCAACGTGACCTCGACCTCAACAGAGTCCCTGGGCGGTTCTGCCAGCTCCACGGCGCAGATCCCGGTCAAGGTCTACCCGGCCACCTACAACGCCGTGGTCGCCACCTCCGGCGACGATACCGTCACCGGCACCGACGGCAACGACATCGTGGTCGCCGACATCGGCGGCCTGACCGTGGTCCCGGGCACCAACTACAACATCGCCTTCATGGTGGACAGCTCGGGCAGCATGGGCAGCTCCATCGCCGCGGCCAAGAACTCCCTGACCGCCGTCTTCAATACCCTGAAGAACAGCATCGGCGGCGCCGGCTCGGGCACCGTGAACATCTTCCTGGCCGACTTCGACTCCCAGGTCAACAAGTCGGTATCGGTGAACCTCAACGATCCGAACGCCCTGGCCCAGCTCAAGGCCGTGCTGGATTCGATGAGCTCCGGCGGCGGTACCAACTACGAAGACGTGTTCAAGACCACGGCCAACTTCTTCCAGAGCAGCCTGGCCACCAGCAACACCAATGCCACCAACCTGACCTACTTCATCACCGACGGTAAGCCGACCTACTACCAGACCGGCGAGCAGACCAACCCGACGCTGTACGGCAACGTGCGCCTCGACGATGTGGTGACCACCAGCAACTACAAACTGGGGGACACCTTCAGCACCTACATCGACAACACTCACGCCCTGACCGTGAACGCCAACGGCACCGTGGTCCTGCAGACCTACAGCAGCAACTGGTGGGGCAGCGGCTGGAACAGCGCGACCCTGGGCACCCTGCACGCCCAGGGCGACGGCACCTATGAGCTGTCCACCCTGGCGGGTAATGGCAGCACCACCAACTCGGCCAGCATCAACAACTCCAATGAGGGCTTCGTACTGCTGAGCAAGCTGTCCCAGGTGGAAGCCATCGGCCTGAACAACGACGTCAGCCTCAACGACCTGAAGCCTTACGACAGCGACGGCAAGCCGCAGACCAACATCGACCCGAACGACCTGGCCAACTCGATCATCGGCCACACCGAAGCCACCATGCCCGGCGCCGACACCGTCAGCGGCGGCAACGGCAACGACATCCTGTTCGGCGACCTGGTGAGCTTCAACGGCGTCGCCGGCGAGGGCTACCAGGCCATGCAGGCCTATGTGGCCAAGCAGACCGGGGTCGATGTGAGCCAGGTCAGCACCAGCAACGTGCACCAGTACATCACCGAGCACTACACCGAGTTCGATGTGTCTGGCAGCCATGACGGCAACGACACCCTGCTGGGTGGCGATGGCAATGACATTCTCTTCGGCCAGGGCGGCAACGACTTCCTGGACGGTGGCCGGGGCAATGACATCCTGCTGGGTGGCACCGGTAACGACACCCTCATCGGTGGCAAGGGCAATGACATCCTGATTGGCGGTTCGGGGGCCGATACCTTCGTCTGGAAGGCCGGCGATACCGGCAACGACGTGATCAAGGACTTCAAGGCCAGCGAAGGTGACCGTATCGACCTGCGGGATCTGTTGCAGGGCGAGAGCGCCAGCACCATCGACAACTTCCTCAAGATCACCACCGTGGACGGGGTCTCGACCCTGCAGGTCAGCTCCGAAGGCAAGCTCAACGCGGCCGGAGGCCTGGCCAACGCCGACGTGACGATCAAGCTGGAAGGCAACAACTGGTCCAACGCCAACATCCATTCGTTGATCGCCGGTAGCGACCCGACCATCAAGATCGATCACAACAACAGCTGATGGGCTCCCGGCAGCCACCCCTTGCGGGTGGTTGCCGGCTGTTGGCGGACAACCTGCGCCGTGACGATTGTCGCGCCGCACCGCATACTCACGCGCTGGATGTGGCGTTGGCCTATGTCGCCGAGTGCCGGACGCCGAATAAAAAGCCTGAGGGATTTGCCATGTTCTACGTGCAACGCGATGCGCAAGGTCAGCTGATTCGCGTGGAAGCCGCCGCTTACGCCGAGGCTACCGAGACGCTGCCTGCCGATCACCTCGAGATCCAGACCTGGTTTGCCAACGAAGCGGTTGAGGTCAGTCTCAAGCAGCTCAAGCAGAGCGACCTGGAGATGATCCGGGTGCTGGACGACCTGATTCAGGTGCTGACCAGCAAGGGCGTGATTCGCGTCACCGATCTGCCGGCGGCGGCCCAGGCCAAGCTGATGGATCGGACCCAGGCGCGGGTGGCGCTGGGTGGCTTGAGCCGGTTGATCAACGATGATGAAACCGGATTGATCTGAAACGCTGCGCCGGCCAGCCGGCTCCTACTGCAGGAGCCGGCTGGCCGGCGCAGCGTTCAACTCCAGGGCGCCGGTTCGCCGAACAGTTGCCCTTGCACGCCGTACAAGCCCATCTCGCGAATCACTCGCAGCTCGCCTTCCGTTTCGACCCGCTCGGCAATCAGCGGCAGGTCGATGCTGTGGGCTGCGCGCTGGATGGCTTCGATGAACAGGCGCTTGTCGCTTTCCTGGTCGATGTTGCGGATGTAGCTGCCGTCGATCTTCAGATAGGCCAGGCCCAGGCGGGCCAGGTTGCCGATCATGCTGAAGCGGCCACCAAAGCGCTGCAGGCTCAGGGAGAACCCCAACTCCCGCAGGCGCCGGGTCAGCTGTTCCAGCTGGACCTGCTCGGGCAGCTGTTCCTCGCCGATCTCCAGGGTCAGGCGCGGCCCGAGGTCGGAATACTGGCGCAGGATATCCATGACCCGGTTCAAGGCCTGGGGATCTTCCAGGGTGGCCGCCGAAAGGTTCAGGGCCAGGCTGTCGCCATGTCCGGTCATCTGCTTGAGGACCTGCTCGAGCATCAGCACGTCCAGGCGCGAGGTCCAGCCAAAGCGTTCCAGCCACGGCAGGAAGCGGCCGGCGGGAATGGTCTGGCCCTGCTCGTCCAGCAGCCGCGAGAGCACCTTGTAATGCAGCACCCGCGCAGTGTCCTGGGCCGCCACCACCGGCTGGAAGTACAGCTGGAAGCGTTGCTCCGACAGCGCCCGGTCCAACCAGGTATGCCAGGCATGGTGATCATCCCCGACCTGGGAACCGGCGCCCTGGTCCAGGCAGGCCCAGTGGGTGTCGCCCTGGCCTTCGGCCTGGGCCAGGGCCTGATCGCCGAGGCTGAGCACCGCTTGGGGCGAATCACCGTGGTTGAAGGCGGCCAGGCCGATGGAAGCCACCGCGGCAACATCGGTAGCGCCCGTGGCATGCAGGTTGCCCAGGGCGCTTTCCAGGCTCTGGGCCAGCTGGATGGCTTCATTGCGCACCAGCCCCGGCGCCAGTACGGCGAACTCGCCACCGCGGACCCGGGTCACCAGGTTGTGGGTCTCGGGGTACTTGTTGCATTCGCGCAGCAGTTGCTCACCCACCGCCTGCAGCAGTTGGTCGGTGCGCTGGCCCCCCAGGCGCTGATTCAGGCCGGCCAGATCCTTGACCCGCAACAGCAACAGGTAACCGGAGCTCGCCTGCTCCGGGTTGCTGACGCGGGCATGCAGCTGCATTTCGAAATAACGTCGGTTGGCCAACCCGGTCAGGCTGTCCTGATACGACTCGATGCGCAGTTTTTCACTGCGTTCGGCCTGCTCCTGGAACAGCGCCTTGAGCTTCTCCACCATCTGGTTCATGGCCTGCACCACCCGCCGCAGTTCCGGGGTGCGAGGCAATTGCGGCAGGCTGAGGAATTCGCGCCGGGCAATGGCGTGGGACTGCTGGACCATGTAGTCCAGCGGCTTGAGCTGGCGCCGCAGCAACAGGGCACCGAGCACCGCGCTCACCGCGCCGCAGATCAGCAGCCAGCCCAGGCTGCCCAGGGCGCTCTGCCAGAGCTTGGCCACCGCGAACATCGGGTGGCTGAGCACTTCGACCCGTGCCGCCTGCTCCCAGCCACGGCTGACGATGGCGTCGCCGCCGGCCGGCTCCAGGCCGATGAGCTTGACGAACCACTGGGGCACATTGCCGACCTCGGGAATGCCGCTGCGCTCGACGATGGTCTTGTCGGTGGCCAGGTCCACTACCCGGATGCTGGCGTAGTAGCCGCTGTCGAAGATCGAACTGACCATCAGCTCGACCATCGCCGGGTCATCGATGTTCGGTGTCAACGACAAGGCCAGGGCCGTGGCCGCATCCTGGGCATGGGAGCGCAGTTGATTGACATACTGGGTACGCGAACTTTCCAGGCTGACCATGAAGCTGCCGCTGAAGGCGACCACCAGGAACACACAGATTGCGATCAACAGCTGTTTGAACAAAGACATCTGAGCTCGTGCTCCTAGTTAGTCGTCTCGACCGGAAAACCTTCGGCCTGCATTTTTTTCAACACATCCTGCCAACGGGACAGGCGCTTGGTGTCCCCGACCCGCTTGTTGCCCTTGGCGCCCGGCAGCCACAAGCCTTCGGCATTGAAGGAATACACCGGCAACAGGTCGGTCCGCTCGCTGGCCGGGCGGATCGTGTCCTCCAGGCTGTCGAGCACCAGCGGCATGGCGTCCGCAGTGGAATAGTAGGTCAGGACCATGTGCGCGCGATTCTGGCGCAATGCCTTGACGTAGGTGATGCGCAGTTTGTCACTGGACACCCCGAGGTGGCGGAGGCTGAAGTATTTGGCGATCGCGTAGTCCTCACAATCGCCGGCGCCCTTCCACAGGCCCTGGATCGGGGTTTCCCAGTAGTCCACCTGGCCCCACAGATCGATGTCTTCCACGTAGCGCATGTTCTTGTTGAAGAACAGGTTGACCACTTTCAACTGCTCACGCTCGGGGACCTGCTTTTGCGTCGCCAGCAGGTGCTGCCAGGCATCGATACGTTGCTGGCCTTCGCCCAGGGGACCGTAGAGCGCCGTGGCACGGCGACTGATCAGGGAAAAATCCCAGTCGGCGTGCAGGCTGCCCAGCAGCGCGCCGGCCAGCAGCAATGCCGAGCAGAACCAGCGCAGGGTCCGAGAAAGAGCTAAACGTGCCGCCAATGCGATGAGTCCATGGGAGCTGTCGTAAATCGGCTGATGGTGAAGGCTGGCCCGGCAAAAGACAATGGCACCTTACAATCACTGACCGCCGGGGAAGGGCCTGCACGGTTCATTCACAGAATAGCCTCAAGCCATGTTTGCACCCTGTGCGGCAGCCGACGAATTTCCCCCTGTCACTACGTGCATTCAGCCGCGCCAGCCACTATGTTAGAAACCATTCGGACAGGACGTCCCCCGTCGAACAGCCTCTTGTCTGCACCAGGAAGCGACCCACGGGCCACCTTGCTTAAGGAAAAGCTGTGTACACCGACACCCGACAATGGACGCTGGTGATCAATTCAGGGCAGGCCACCCGAATTCGCCTGATCTGCTTTCCACAGGCCGGGGCGGCTGCGGAGCAGTTGCGGGTATGGTCCAACAGCCTGGCCGATCATATCGAGCTGGTGCTGATCAACCTGCCCGGGCACGGGCCGCGTCGTGACGAGGCGCCCTGCGACAACTGGCCGAGCCTGCTGAAAGACATGTTCACAGCCCTCGATCCCTGGCTCGGCGAACCCCACGCGCTGTTCGGCCACGGTCTGGGCGCATTGCTGGCATACGAGACCTGCAAGTACGCGCAAGAGCGCTTTCCCCAGCAGACGCGCCACCTGTTCGTTTCCGGCTGCCGCAGCCCCGACAGTCCGCCTCGCCGCCCCTTGCTGCACTCACTGCCCATCGAGGCGTTTCGCGAGGCCATCCTGACCCTGGGAGCCAGCCCGCTGGAGATGCCGCGGGGGCAGAGCGACCTGCAATCCTACGAACGCTTGCTGCGCAATGACCTGAAGCTCTTCGAAACCTGGTACGACACCTCGAGCGGCTGCCTCGATATCCCGCTGACGGCCTTCTACGGCAGCGAGGACCCTCTGGCGACGGCCAACCATATGCTCAACTGGCGCGAATTCACCGAGCGTGAATTCGAACTGATCGAAGTGGTCGGCAACCACTTCTTCATCAAGTCCCAACGTCAGCGCCTGCTGCAGGTGATCAATACTCACCTGGGCCTGCTGGGTGAACACCGGATCTGAACCGCGCCCATGAAAAAGCCCGCCCTGCAGTGATGCAGAAGCGGGCTTGAGGAAAGGACCGGAGAGGGCTCAGATCTTGAAGCTGTCCACCAGTTGCTTCAGGCGGCTGGCCTGCTGCGACAGCGCATCGCAGTCCTTCAGGGTTTCATTGAGGTTGGCGACGCCCTGCTGGTTGAGCAGGTTGATCTGGTTGATGTCGACGTTGAGGGTCTCCACCACTGCCGTCTGCTCCTCGGTTGCCGCTGCCACCGACTGGTTCATGCCGTCGATCTCGCCGATCCGCTGGGTCACGCTGATCAACCGGGCACCGGCCTGGTTGGCCACCTCGACGCTCTCTTCACTGGAAAGCTGGCTGGCGTTCATGGTCGATACTGCTTCGCGCGAACCGATCTGCAGGGAAGTGATCATCTTGTGGATCTCTTCCGCCGATTCCTGGGTTCTGTGGGCCAGGTTGCGCACCTCATCGGCGACCACGGCGAAGCCGCGACCGGCTTCACCGGCACGGGCCGCTTCAATGGCAGCGTTGAGGGCCAGCAGGTTGGTCTGCTGGGAGATGCCCTTGATCACGTCGAGAATGTGCCCGATGTTGTCGGTGCTGGCGTTCAGGGTTTCGATCTGGGTGCAGGACAGGCTGATCTTCTGCGACAGCTCGGTCATGGCCTGGATGGTCTGCTCCACGACTTGGCGACCGTCATCGGCCTGCTCGCTGGCGCCGCTGGCGTGTTGCGAGGCATCAGCGGCGTTGCGGGCGATTTCCTGGGTGGCGGCCCCCAGTTCGTTGATCGCCGCTGCCACGCTGTTGGTGCGGGCGCTCTGCTCGTCGGAACCGATGATCGACGCGTTGGACGAGGCCATCACCCGTTGCGACAGGTCATGTACCTGGCGGGTGGCGGAGGACACTTCGGAAATCGAGGCGTGAATCCGTTCCACGAACTGGTTGAAGGAGCTGCCTAGCTCACCAAATTCGTCCTTGCTTTCCACCACCAGGCGGCGGGTCAGGTCACCCTCGCCCTGGGCAATGTCCTGCATCGCACGGCCCATGGTGATCAGTGGACGCATCAGGACCTGGATCAGCAGGGTCAGCAGTACCGCAATCACCGCCACGGCGATAAACATGGCGATCAAGGCAGATGTACGGAACTGGCTCAGCGGCGCGTAGGCCTTGGCCTTGTCGATGGACAGACCGATGTACCATTCGGCATTCGGCAGGCCGGTCACCGGGGTGAAGGACAGAATGCGTTCCTGTTTGTTCAGGACCACTTCCTGGTTGCCACTGGCGATACGCACGTTGGCACCGGGGTAGATGTCCTTGAGGTTCTTCATCACCTGGTCCTTGTCCGGGCTGACGATCACCTGACCATCAGCGCTGACCAGAAAGGCATGGCCCAGGCCACCGAAGTCCACGGAGTTGATGATCTTCACCAGGGTTTCCAGGCTCAGGTCGCCACCGACCACGCCCAGCAGTTCGCCTTGCTTTTTCACCGGCATGGCGATGGTCACCACCAGGCCACCGACCGCCGCCATGTAGGGCGGAGTCAGCATGGTCTTGTCGGCGGTTACGGCCTGTTTGTACCAGGGCCGTTGGCGCGGATCGTAGCCATCGGGCATTTTCGCGTCGGGACGCTGGGTGAAGGTGCCGTTGGCCTGGCCAACGTAGGTGAACTGGAAGTTCGAGGTAAAGGCCGGCTGGTCCACCAGGCCCGGGAAGTCTGCGTTATGGCCTTGGTGAGCAACGTTCTGCGCCAGGTTCTCGAGCACCAGGATGCGCCCGCTCATCCAGTTCTGCACGCTGCTGGAGGTGAGCTCACCGGCCTGCTGAATGGATGATTCGAGATTCTGTCGGATAGTGTTTCGTTGCAGGTAGTCGTTGTACAAAGTGAACAACGCAAAAGCCAGAACCACTACGCCGGAGGCGGCCAAAAGGATTTTATGGCTGAACTTGAGATTCATTTCATGGGACTTCTTATGCCGAAAATGGGGATGCGTCCGTATAGCAACATTCCATGTAACAGTGCAGGCGACGAGCCGCTCTACTTTGGTGCACGCATGTCTTATCAGTCTTTCGGCAAGAACACCCGAACCCTTAGAGATTTATCCGAATTACTCGCCTAAATTTGCCGAATCCCGCCGAACGGTGTTCCAGAGCCTTAGCCAAGCCTTTTCAGCGGCGCGTCAGCAAGCAAAACGATGGAGACCTTGGGCCATGGATAGAGCAGCGACGGTGCTCATGCATGGCGGATCGTTGCTCAGCACTTTATCGAGCACAAAAACAAAACCCCAATTGCTTGCGCAATTGGGGTTTCGGAATTTGATCTTGACGATGACCTACTCTCACATGGGGAAACCCCACACTACCATCGGCGATGCATCGTTTCACTTCTGAGTTCGGGATGGGATCAGGTGGTTCCAACGCTCTATGGTCGTCAAGAAATTCTGTGGCCGATCCGTTGGACTCAACGTCGAACGTGTCAGCAAAATCAGTCGTTTCTACAAATAGACAAAACCCCAACTGCTTTCGCAATTGGGGTTTCGGAATTTAATCTTGACGATGACCTACTCTCACATGGGGAAACCCCACACTACCATCGGCGATGCATCGTTTCACTTCTGAGTTCGGGATGGGATCAGGTGGTTCCAACGCTCTATGGTCGTCAAGAAATTCGGTAGCCAGTCCGTTGCTTATGCAACGTGCCAGCGAATGGGTATGTAATAGGTTTGTGTGCTTTGTGAGCGGTGCAAACTTTCGGTTTGTTTCGTCTTCACACACCGCAACTCGCTTCTTAAGCAAATTGCTTGGGTGTTATATGGTCAAGCCTCACGGGCAATTAGTATTGGTTAGCTCAACGCCTCACAGCGCTTACACACCCAACCTATCAACGTCGTAGTCTTCGACGACCCTTTAGGGGATTCAAGATCCCAGTGAGATCTCATCTTGAGGCAAGTTTCCCGCTTAGATGCTTTCAGCGGTTATCTTTTCCGAACATAGCTACCCGGCAATGCCACTGGCGTGACAACCGGAACACCAGAGGTTCGTCCACTCCGGTCCTCTCGTACTAGGAGCAGCCCCTCTCAAATCTCAAACGTCCACGGCAGATAGGGACCGAACTGTCTCACGACGTTCTAAACCCAGCTCGCGTACCACTTTAAATGGCGAACAGCCATACCCTTGGGACCGGCTTCAGCCCCAGGATGTGATGAGCCGACATCGAGGTGCCAAACACCGCCGTCGATATGAACTCTTGGGCGGTATCAGCCTGTTATCCCCGGAGTACCTTTTATCCGTTGAGCGATGGCCCTTCCATACAGAACCACCGGATCACTAAGACCTACTTTCGTACCTGCTCGACGTGTCTGTCTCGCAGTCAAGCGCGCTTTTGCCTTTATACTCTACGACCGATTTCCGACCGGTCTGAGCGCACCTTCGTACTCCTCCGTTACTCTTTAGGAGGAGACCGCCCCAGTCAAACTACCCACCATACACTGTCCTCGATCCGGATAACGGACCTGAGTTAGAACCTCAAAGTTGCCAGGGTGGTATTTCAAGGATGGCTCCACGCAAACTGGCGTTCACGCTTCAAAGCCTCCCACCTATCCTACACAAGCAAATTCAAAGTCCAGTGCAAAGCTATAGTAAAGGTTCACGGGGTCTTTCCGTCTAGCCGCGGATACACTGCATCTTCACAGCGATTTCAATTTCACTGAGTCTCGGGTGGAGACAGCGCCGCCATCGTTACGCCATTCGTGCAGGTCGGAACTTACCCGACAAGGAATTTCGCTACCTTAGGACCGTTATAGTTACGGCCGCCGTTTACCGGGGCTTCGATCAAGAGCTTCGCGTTAGCTAACCCCATCAATTAACCTTCCGGCACCGGGCAGGCGTCACACCCTATACGTCCACTTTCGTGTTTGCAGAGTGCTGTGTTTTTAATAAACAGTCGCAGCGGCCTGGTATCTTCGACCGGCATGAGCTTACGGAGCAAGTCCTTCACCCTCACCGGCGCACCTTCTCCCGAAGTTACGGTGCCATTTTGCCTAGTTCCTTCACCCGAGTTCTCTCAAGCGCCTTGGTATTCTCTACCCAACCACCTGTGTCGGTTTGGGGTACGGTTCCTAGTTATCTGAAGCTTAGAAGCTTTTCTTGGAAGCATGGCATCAACCACTTCGTCACCTAAAAGGTAACTCGTCATCAGCTCTCGGCCTTAGAACCCCGGATTTACCTAAGATTCCAGCCTACCACCTTAAACTTGGACAACCAACGCCAAGCTGGCCTAGCCTTCTCCGTCCCTCCATCGCAATAACTAGAAGTACAGGAATATTAACCTGTTTTCCATCGACTACGCTTTTCAGCCTCGCCTTAGGGACCGACTAACCCTGCGTCGATTAACGTTGCGCAGGAAACCTTGGTCTTTCGGCGTGGGTGTTTTTCACACCCATTGTCGTTACTCATGTCAGCATTCGCACTTCTGATACCTCCAGCAAGCTTCTCAACTCACCTTCACAGGCTTACAGAACGCTCCTCTACCGCATCACTTACGTGATACCCGTAGCTTCGGTGTATGGTTTGAGCCCCGTTACATCTTCCGCGCAGGCCGACTCGACTAGTGAGCTATTACGCTTTCTTTAAAGGGTGGCTGCTTCTAAGCCAACCTCCTAGCTGTCTAAGCCTTCCCACATCGTTTCCCACTTAACCATAACTTTGGGACCTTAGCTGACGGTCTGGGTTGTTTCCCTTTTCACGACGGACGTTAGCACCCGCCGTGTGTCTCCCATGCTCGGCACTTGTAGGTATTCGGAGTTTGCATCGGTTTGGTAAGTCGGGATGACCCCCTAGCCGAAACAGTGCTCTACCCCCTACAGTGATACATGAGGCGCTACCTAAATAGCTTTCGAGGAGAACCAGCTATCTCCGAGCTTGATTAGCCTTTCACTCCGATCCACAGGTCATCCGCTAACTTTTCAACGGTAGTCGGTTCGGTCCTCCAGTCAGTGTTACCTAACCTTCAACCTGCCCATGGATAGATCGCCCGGTTTCGGGTCTATTCCCAGCGACTAGACGCCCTATTAAGACTCGCTTTCGCTACGCCTCCCCTATTCGGTTAAGCTCGCCACTGAAAATAAGTCGCTGACCCATTATACAAAAGGTACGCAGTCACAGAACAAAGTCTGCTCCCACTGCTTGTACGCATACGGTTTCAGGATCTATTTCACTCCCCTCTCCGGGGTTCTTTTCGCCTTTCCCTCACGGTACTAGTTCACTATCGGTCAGTCAGTAGTATTTAGCCTTGGAGGATGGTCCCCCCATATTCAGACAAGGTTTCTCGTGCCCCGTCCTACTCGATTTCATGACTAAGAGATTTTCGCGTACAGGGCTATCACCCACTATGGCCGCACTTTCCAGAGCGTTCCGCTAATCTCAAAGCCACTTAAGGGCTAGTCCCCGTTCGCTCGCCACTACTAAGGGAATCTCGGTTGATTTCTTTTCCTCAGGGTACTTAGATGTTTCAGTTCCCCTGGTTCGCCTCTTGCACCTATGTATTCAGTACAAGATAACCATCTTATGATGGCTGGGTTCCCCCATTCAGAGATCTCCGGATCAAAGTCTGTTTGCCGACTCCCCGAAGCTTATCGCAGGCTACCACGTCTTTCATCGCCTCTGACTGCCAAGGCATCCACCGTATGCGCTTCTTCACTTGACCATATAACCCCAAGCAATCTGGTTATACTATGAAGACGACATTCGCCGAAAATTTGCAATTTAACTCACAAATTTTACCTTAGCCTGATCCGTTACCAGTGAAAGTAACGTTCAGTCTATCTTTCTATCACATACCCAAATTTTTAAAGAACGATCTAATCAAAAGACTAGAAATCAACATTCAATGTGAATGCTCATTTCTAAGCTTTCAGAAGCAGTTTATGGTGGAGCCAAGCGGGATCGAACCGCTGACCTCCTGCGTGCAAGGCAGGCGCTCTCCCAGCTGAGCTATGGCCCCATAACAAAATTGGTGGGTCTGGGCAGATTCGAACTGCCGACCTCACCCTTATCAGGGGTGCGCTCTAACCAACTGAGCTACAGACCCAATTTCGAGCTTGTAACTGTTAGCTTGGAGCTATCAGCTTGGAGCTTAAAGCTGCTTCTATCGTCTTCTTCAATGAATCAAGCAATTCGTGTGGGAGCTTATGAAGCAGCTGATGTCGTCGATTAAGGAGGTGATCCAGCCGCAGGTTCCCCTACGGCTACCTTGTTACGACTTCACCCCAGTCATGAATCACACCGTGGTAACCGTCCCCCCGAAGGTTAGACTAGCTACTTCTGGTGCAACCCACTCCCATGGTGTGACGGGCGGTGTGTACAAGGCCCGGGAACGTATTCACCGCGACATTCTGATTCGCGATTACTAGCGATTCCGACTTCACGCAGTCGAGTTGCAGACTGCGATCCGGACTACGATCGGTTTTATGGGATTAGCTCCACCTCGCGGCTTGGCAACCCTTTGTACCGACCATTGTAGCACGTGTGTAGCCCAGGCCGTAAGGGCCATGATGACTTGACGTCATCCCCACCTTCCTCCGGTTTGTCACCGGCAGTCTCCTTAGAGTGCCCACCATAACGTGCTGGTAACTAAGGACAAGGGTTGCGCTCGTTACGGGACTTAACCCAACATCTCACGACACGAGCTGACGACAGCCATGCAGCACCTGTCTCAATGCTCCCGAAGGCACCAATCCATCTCTGGAAAGTTCATTGGATGTCAAGGCCTGGTAAGGTTCTTCGCGTTGCTTCGAATTAAACCACATGCTCCACCGCTTGTGCGGGCCCCCGTCAATTCATTTGAGTTTTAACCTTGCGGCCGTACTCCCCAGGCGGTCAACTTAATGCGTTAGCTGCGCCACTAAGAGCTCAAGGCTCCCAACGGCTAGTTGACATCGTTTACGGCGTGGACTACCAGGGTATCTAATCCTGTTTGCTCCCCACGCTTTCGCACCTCAGTGTCAGTATCAGTCCAGGTGGTCGCCTTCGCCACTGGTGTTCCTTCCTATATCTACGCATTTCACCGCTACACAGGAAATTCCACCACCCTCTACCATACTCTAGCTTGCCAGTTTTGGATGCAGTTCCCAGGTTGAGCCCGGGGCTTTCACATCCAACTTAACAAACCACCTACGCGCGCTTTACGCCCAGTAATTCCGATTAACGCTTGCACCCTCTGTATTACCGCGGCTGCTGGCACAGAGTTAGCCGGTGCTTATTCTGTCGGTAACGTCAAAATACTCACGTATTAGGTAAGTACCCTTCCTCCCAACTTAAAGTGCTTTACAATCCGAAGACCTTCTTCACACACGCGGCATGGCTGGATCAGGCTTTCGCCCATTGTCCAATATTCCCCACTGCTGCCTCCCGTAGGAGTCTGGACCGTGTCTCAGTTCCAGTGTGACTGATCATCCTCTCAGACCAGTTACGGATCGTAGCCTTGGTGAGCCATTACCTCACCAACTAGCTAATCCGACCTAGGCTCATCTGATAGCGTGAGGTCCGAAGATCCCCCACTTTCTCCCGTAGGACGTATGCGGTATTAGCGCCCGTTTCCGGACGTTATCCCCCACTACCAGGCAGATTCCTAGGCATTACTCACCCGTCCGCCGCTCGCCACCAGGTACAAGTACCCGTGCTGCCGCTCGACTTGCATGTGTTAGGCCTGCCGCCAGCGTTCAATCTGAGCCATGATCAAACTCTTCAGTTCAAACATCTTTGGGTTTTGAGAAAACCCTAAACTTGGCTCAGCAATCGTTGGTTACATCTTTGATTTCTCGCGGAGTAACTTGTGATGCTGATAATCTTTTTGACTATCAGTCTGACTCCACAAGCACCCACACGAATTGCTTGATTCAGTTGTTAAAGAGCGGTTGGTTAAGATCTTTCGTCTCAACCGAGGCGCGCATTCTACAGCAACCTCATTTACTGTCAAGCGATTTTTTTAGAAGTTTTTGAAGATTTCCTCAACAACTTCAACCACTTGCGCTTTCGATCTCTCGTTAGCGGGAGGCGAATTCTACAGCGTTACACGCTGCTGTCAACACCTCTTTTCAACCGCTTTCGACCGAGACGATCGAATCGTTAATAAGGCGAAAACACACTGCCTTACTAACTGCTTCTGGCTTCGATGAACTGAAGCGTAACCGCCGCCGAAAGCTGCGTAACTCGTTGAATTTCAAGGAGTTTTCCGTTTCGACTGCGCCGGAAGTGGGGCGAATTATAGACCTGTAGAATCTGCCGTCAACCTTTAATTTGAATTTTCTATGAATAAGAGCAGACAACCCCAGAAGAGCCGCTTTGGCAGGCGATGCATAGATACGGCCGCACGCCTCTCTATATAAGAGAAGGCCTACAACACCCCCGACCGCCTCAATGCCTCAACGGCCTCGCCCTTCATTCCCAAAACCTGCTGCAGAACCTGCGCCGTGTGCTCACCCAATAGAGGAGGGGCATGGCGATACTCCACCGGCGTCTCGGAAAGACGAATCGGACTGGCCACCTGAGGCACAATCCCCGCCAACGCATGAGGCAACTCCAACGCCAGCCGCCGTGACACCACCTGCGGATCGGCAAACACCTGAGCCAGGTCATTGATCGGCCCACAGGGCACACCTGCCTGCTCCAACTGACTCACCCACTCGGCAGTGGTCTTGAACACCGTCGCCTGACGAATCAGTGGAATCAACACAGCCCGGTTGGCCACCCGCAGCTTATTAGTGGCAAACCGAGGATCGTCCGCCCACTGGGGCTGGCCTGCGACCTCGGCAAACTTGCGAAACTGCCCGTCATTCCCCACGGTGAGAATGAAATCACCATCTGCGGTCGGAAAATCCTGATAGGGAACTATGTTCGGGTGAGCGTTCCCCAAGCGCTTCGGAGCAATCCCCGTCGTCAGGTAGTTCATCGCCTGGTTGGCCAGACATGCAACCTGCACATCCAATAGCGCCATATCAATGTGCTGCCCGGCGCCGCCCTGATCCCGATGAGCCAAGGCAGCCAGAATCGCCACCGTCGAATACAGCCCCGTCAGGATGTCGGTCAAGGCCACCCCCACCTTCACCGGCCCGGCCCCGTCATCCCCTTCAGGCCTACCGGTCAGGCTCATCAATCCGCCCAGCCCCTGGATCATGAAGTCATAGCCGGCACGCTTGGCATAAGGCCCCGTCTGCCCAAACCCGGTGATCGAGCAATAGATCAAGCGCGGATTGATCGCCTTGAGCGACTCATAGTCCAGGCCATAGGCCGCCAGTCCACCCACCTTGAAGTTCTCGATGACGATATCCGACTTGGCCGCCAGCTCACGCACCAACTGCTGGCCCTCAGGGCGGGTGAAATCTATGGTCACCGACTGCTTGTTACGGTTGGCCGACAGGTAATAAGCGGCCTCCGTAGTGTTCTCGCCATCAGCATCCTTCAGGAAGGGCGGCCCCCAGGCGCGCGTATCGTCACCATTGCCCGGACGTTCGACCTTGATGACTTCGGCCCCCAGGTCCGCCAGGATCTGCCCGGACCAGGGCCCGGCCAATACCCGCGATAAATCCAGTACCCGCAGATGCGATAACGCGCCCATGGTCGCTCTCCTATTAATAGAACGCCTGGATGCCGGTTTGCGCGCGCCCCAGAATCAGCGCATGAACGTCATGGGTGCCTTCGTAAGTGTTGACCACTTCCAGGTTCACCAGGTGCCGGGCGATGCCGAACTCATCAGAGATGCCATTGCCACCCAACATGTCACGAGCCATACGGGCGATGTCCAGGGACTTGCCGCAGGAGTTGCGCTTCATGATCGAAGTGATTTCCACTGCCGCCGTTCCTTCATCCTTCATCCGCCCCAGACGCAGGCACCCCTGAAGGGCGAGGGTAATCTCGGTCTGCATGTCCGCCAGCTTTTTCTGGATCAGTTGAGTCGCCGCCAGGGGCCGACCGAACTGCTGGCGATCCAGCGTGTATTGCCGCGCGGTATGCCAGCAGAACTCCGCCGCACCCAAAGCACCCCAGGAGATGCCGTAACGGGCCGAGTTCAAGCAAGTGAATGGGCCTTTGAGACCGCGCACGTCCGGGAAGATGTTCTCTTCCGGCACGAACACGTTGTCCATGACGATTTCCCCAGTGATCGACGCACGCAGCCCCACCTTGCCATGAATGGCCGGCGCGCTCAGGCCTTTCCAGCCCTTCTCCAGAACGAAACCGCGGATATCGCCGGCGTCATCCTTGGCCCAGACCACAAACACATCCGCGATCGGACTGTTGGTGATCCACATCTTGCTGCCGGTCAGGCTGTAGCCCCCATCCACTTTGCGTGCACGAGAAATCATCGCACCCGGGTCGGAACCATGGTTCGGCTCGGTCAGACCAAAGCAACCAATCCACTCGCCGGACGCCAGCTTCGGCAGGTACTTCTGTTTTTGCGCCTCGGTCCCGAACTCATTGATCGGCACCATCACCAGGGACGACTGCACACTCATCATCGAGCGATAGCCGGAATCGACGCGCTCCACTTCCCGTGCGATCAGGCCGTAGCACACATAGTTCAGGCCGCTGCCGCCGTACTGCTCGGGAATGGTCGCCCCCAACAGGCCGACTTCACCCATTTCACGGAAAATGGCCGGATCGGTCTGCTCATGGCGGAAAGCTTCCAACACCCGAGGCGCCAGCTTGTCCTGAGCGAACTGCTCGGCGCTGTCGCGGACCATGCGCTCTTCTTCGGTGAGTTGCTGGTCCAGCAGAAGGGGATCGATCCAGTTGAAGCTTGCTTTGCCGCCCATGAGTGAATCCTCGTGAAGTAGGTCAACTATCGTGGGCAGATCCTAGGCCTGACAGGAGCTCGCGGGCAAACGAGGATTTCGCAAGTTGTTGTGCTAATTTCTCACTCCGTAATGGCCAAAATTACCTTTTACAGCGTCTATTAGTGAGATTGCCGTACATGCGCAGGAAGATCCCCAGCACCGCCGCCCTGATCAGCTTCGAGGCCGCCGCCCGCCACGAAAGCTTCACCAAGGCGGCGCAGGAGCTTTCCCTGACCCAGGGCGCCGTCTGCCGACAGATCGCCAGCCTGGAAGAGTTTCTCGGCGTGGAGCTGTTCCGACGCTCGCGGCGGGGCGTCAAACTCACCGAAGCCGGGCTTTCCTACAGCCGCCGGGTAGCGACACAACTGGATGCGGTGGAACGCGACACGCTCTCCGTGATGGGACAGCAGGGCGCCAATGTCATCGAGCTGGCAGTGGTCCCGACCTTCGGCACCCAGTGGCTGCTGCCGCGCCTCAAGGATTTCCAGCAGCAACACCCCGAAGTCACCGTCAACCTGACCAACCGCACGCGCCCCTTCCTGTTTGCCGACACGCCTTTTGACGCCGCCATCTACTTTGGTGATGCCGATTGGTCCGGCACCCAGTCCCATCGCCTGATGGGCGAGCACCCGGTACCGGTGTGCAGCCCGGCCCTACTGGCTGATCGGCAGCAACTGAGCGCCGCAGCCATCGCCGAGCTGCCCCTGTTGCAACAGACCACCCGACCCTATGCCTGGCGCCAATGGTTCAACTCACAGCAGTTGAACGTCCCCCGCGACATGACAGGCCCGCGCTACGAGCTATTCTCCATGCTCGCCCAGGCAGCCATGCACGACATGGGTATCGCGCTGATTCCAGCCTTCCTGATCCAGCGCGAACTGGCGGAAAAACGTCTGGTCATTGCCAACCCGCAGGCTCTGACCAGCATCAAGGCGTATTACCTGATGATTCCCGAGCGCAAGGTGGAATCCGCCTCTTTACGGGCATTTCGCGATTGGCTGGTGAATCAGGCACACAGCTACAACCTAGAAGGGTAGGGGCCTCCAGCGATTAGCTGACCCCGTAGTCAGAAAAACAAAAGCCCTACAGATATAAGTATTTGTCGCATTTCAACAGACTGTACCGACACCTCGGACAATAGTCCTAAAAGCGCCTAACCACGCGGCCTGTAGGGTTTATTTGACAGCAATGTAAGACTATTCACACAGCGGATGAGAAAAATCTTATTTAGACGATAAAAGCCTTGAAAGGCACGGCTTACAAGGGTTTAACCCCACCCCTTGCGACATTCGGTCACGGGGTGACTTGTAGTTAATTTTCCGTCACTAGTCAGAATCCCTTGAAGGCCTCAAAGTTCGCCTGCAAAATGCCGCGCCCCGCTGCGATTTCAGCGGGATCGTGCTGATCGGCCGCCCCAGTCGCACCCTCCGCAGTGCGCTGGCCTTCTAAGAAAGATCGAAAGCAATAAGATCAAGCAGGAGATTTGACGTGCACATTGGTGTTCCTCTCGAAACCCAGACGGGTGAAACACGGGTTGCTGCAACCCCGGAAACCATCAAGAAGCTGATCGGCCAGGGTCATAAAGTCACTGTGCAAAGCGGCGCGGGCATCAATGCCAGCGTGGTCGACAGTGCCTATGAAGCGGCAGGAGCCACCATTGGCAGCGCCAACGATGCCTTTGGCGCCGAACTGATTCTCAAGGTCGTCGCCCCCAGCGACAGCGAACTGGCCCTGATCAAGAGCGGCACCGTGCTGGTGGGCATGCTCAATCCGTTCAGCAATGAAACCATCGCCAAGCTGGCCGAGCGCGGCATTACCGCCTTCGCCCTGGAAGCGGCGCCACGTACCTCTCGGGCCCAGAGCCTGGACGTGCTGTCGTCCCAGGCCAACATCGCCGGTTACAAGGCCGTGCTGCTGGCCGCCCACTACTACCCGCGCTTCATGCCGATGCTGATGACCGCCGCCGGTACCGTCAAAGCGGCCCGCGTGCTGATTCTCGGCGCCGGCGTGGCGGGGCTGCAGGCCATCGCCACGGCCAAGCGCCTGGGGGCAGTGATCGAGGCTTCGGATGTGCGTCCGGCGGTGAAAGAGCAGATCGAATCCTTGGGCGCCAAGTTCGTCGACGTGCCTTACGAAACCGATGAGGAGCGCGAATGCGCCGTCGGCGTCGGCGGTTATGCCCGCCCCATGCCCGCCAGCTGGATGCAGCGCCAGGCCCTGGCAGTGCACGAGCGCGCCAAGCAGGCGGATATCGTCATTACCACCGCACTGATTCCAGGCCGCAAGGCGCCGACCTTGCTCAGCGCCGACACCGTGGCCCAGATGAAGCCCGGCTCGGTGGTCATCGACCTGGCAGCCGCCCAGGGTGGCAACTGCCCGCTGACCGTGGCGGACCAGGTGGTGGTGGAAAACGGCGTGACCATCGTTGGCCCGACCAACCTGGCCGGCGCCGTCGCTGCTGACGCCTCGGCGCTGTACGCCCGCAACCTGCTGGACTTCCTGAAGCTTGTCTTCACCAAAGAAGGGCAGTTCGAAGTCAACCTAGAAGACGACATCGTCGCCGCGTGCCTGATGTGCCGCGACGGCCAAGTCATCCGCAAAAACGCCTAAGCAGGGATTCAGACGATGGAAGAGCTTATCTCCCCCGGTATCTACAACCTGATCATCTTCGTGCTGGCGATCTATGTCGGTTACCACGTGGTCTGGAACGTGACACCCGCACTGCACACGCCACTGATGGCGGTGACCAACGCCATTTCCGCGATCGTCATCGTCGGCGCCATGCTGGCTGCCGCCCTGACCGTGACCCCGCTGGGCAAGACCATGGGCACCCTGGCCGTAGCCCTGGCCGCGGTCAACGTGTTCGGTGGCTTCCTGGTGACCCGTCGCATGCTGGAAATGTTTAAGAAGAAAGCGCCCAAAGCCGTGAAAGAAGAGGTGCAGAAATAATGAGCATGAACCTGGTAACAACCCTCTATCTGATCGCCTCGGTGTGCTTTATCCAGGCGCTCAAGGGGCTTTCGCACCCGACCACGTCCCGACGCGGCAACTTGTTCGGCATGCTGGGCATGGCCCTGGCGGTCCTGACCACCATCGGCCTCATCTATAAGCTGGGCGCGGAACTGGCGACCGCCGGTATCGGCTACGTCATCGTCGGCCTGCTGATCGGCGGCACCGCCGGTTCGATCATGGCCAAGCGCGTCGAGATGACCAAGATGCCGGAACTGGTGGCCTTCATGCACAGCATGATCGGCCTGGCCGCGGTGTTCATTGCCATTGCCGCCGTGGTCGAGCCCCAGTCCCTGGGCATCGTCAAAAACCTGGGCGACGCGATCCCCGCTGGTAACCGCCTGGAGCTGTTCCTCGGTGCCGCCATCGGTGCCATTACCTTCTCCGGTTCGGTGATCGCCTTCGGCAAGCTTTCGGGCAAGTACAAGTTCCGCCTGTTCCAGGGCGCACCGGTACAGTTCGCCGGCCAGCACAAGCTCAATCTGGTGCTGGGCCTGGCCACCCTCGGCCTGGGCGTGACCTTCATGGCCACCGGCAACCTCGGCGCCTTTGCCCTGATGCTGGCGCTGGCCTTCGTCATGGGCGTGCTGATCATCATCCCGATCGGCGGCGCCGACATGCCGGTGGTGGTGTCGATGCTCAACAGCTACTCGGGCTGGGCAGCAGCAGGGATCGGTTTCTCCCTGAACAACTCGATGCTGATCATCGCCGGCTCCCTGGTGGGCTCCAGCGGCGCGATCCTCTCGTACATCATGTGCAAGGCGATGAACCGTTCGTTCTTCAACGTGCTGCTCGGCGGTTTCGGCAACAGTGCCGACGCTGGCGGCCCGGCCGGGGCTCAAGAAGCCCGCCCGGTGAAATCCGGCTCGGCGGACGATGCGACGTTCCTGCTGACCAACGCCGACACCGTGATCATCGTTCCCGGTTACGGCCTGGCCGTGGCCCGGGCCCAGCACGCGTTGAAGGAGCTGACCGAGAAGCTGACCCACCGTGGCGTCACCGTGAAGTACGCGATCCACCCGGTGGCAGGGCGCATGCCCGGGCACATGAACGTACTGCTGGCCGAGGCCGAGGTGCCTTACGACCAGGTGTTCGAGATGGAAGACATCAACTCCGAGTTCGGCCAGGCCGATGTGGTGCTGGTACTGGGCGCCAACGACGTGGTCAACCCGGCAGCGAAGAACGATCCGAAGTCGCCCATCGCCGGCATGCCGATCCTCGAAGCCTTCAAGGCCAAGACCATCATCGTCAACAAGCGCTCCATGGCCAGCGGCTATGCCGGCCTGGACAACGAACTGTTCTACCTGGACAAGACCATGATGGTCTTCGGTGACGCGAAGAAGGTCATCGAAGACATGGTCAAAGCCGTCGAGTAAAGCTGCTGTAGCGCAATACCCAAAACCTCAGCCTTTAGTAGGCTGGGGTTTTTTATTGACCTCATGAAGCCGACAGAAGGCTCTAGATCAGGACCTTTCATTCGACCTTTGTCGCGCGGTGTTTTTTTTTGAAATCACTAGACTGCGCTTCTTGCTTCCGTTGCCCGAGATAACAATCCATGTACCGTGATCGTATCCGCTTGCCTTCGTTGTTGGATAAGGTGATGAGCGCCGCCGACGCTGCCGCTCTGATTGAGGACGGCATGACCGTCGGCATGAGCGGCTTCACCCGCGCCGGTGAAGCCAAGGCCGTGCCCCATGCCCTGGCCGAACGGGCCAAGGTGACCCCGCTGAAAATCAGCCTGATGACCGGCGCCAGCCTGGGCAACGACCTGGACAAGCAACTCACCGAGGCCGGGGTCCTGGCCCGGCGCATGCCGTTCCAGGTCGACAGCACCCTGCGCAAGGCGATCAACGCCGGCGAAGTGATGTTCATCGACCAGCACCTGTCGGAAACCGTCGAGCAGCTGCGCAACCAGCAGCTCAAGCTGCCGGACATCGCGGTGATCGAGGCCGTGGCCATCACCGAACAGGGCCATATCGTGCCCACCACCTCGGTGGGCAACTCCGCCAGTTTCGCGATCTTCGCCAAGCAGGTGATCGTCGAGATCAACCTGGCGCACAACCCGAACCTGGAAGGCCTGCACGACATCTATATCCCGACCTATCGTCCGACCCGTACACCTATTCCCCTGGTGAAGGTCGACGATCGCATCGGCAGCACGGCGATTCCGATCCCGGCGGAAAAGATCGTCGCCATCGTCATCACCAACCAGTCCGACTCGCCATCCACCGTCTCCACCCCGGATAGCGAAACCCAGGGCATCGCCAATCACCTGATCGACTTCCTCAAGCAGGAAGTCGATGCCGGGCGCATGAGCAACAAGCTCGGCCCGCTGCAGGCCGGTATCGGCAACATTGCCAACGCGGTGATGTGCGGCCTGATCGAGTCGCCGTTCGAGAACCTGACCATGTACTCCGAAGTGCTGCAGGACTCGACCTTCGACCTGATCGACGCCGGCAAGCTGAGCTTCGCCTCCGGCAGCTCCATCACCCTGTCGAGCCGGCGCAACGCCGATGTGTTCGGCAACCTGGAGCGCTACAAGGACAAGCTGGTGCTGCGCCCACAAGAGATCTCCAACCATCCGGAAGTGGTGCGCCGCCTGGGCATCATTGGCATCAACACCGCGCTGGAGTTCGACATCTACGGCAACGTCAACTCCACCCACGTCTGCGGCACGCGGATGATGAACGGCATCGGCGGCTCCGGCGACTTCGCCCGCAACGCGCACCTGGCGATCTTCGTCACCAAGTCGATTGCCAAGGGCGGGGCGATTTCCAGCGTGGTGCCAATGGTCAGCCACGTGGACCACACCGAGCATGACGTCGACATCCTGGTCACCGAGATCGGCCTGGCCGACCTGCGCGGCCTGGCGCCACGTGAACGGGCCCGGGTGATCATCGACAACTGCGTGCATCCGTCCTACCGCGAAGCGTTGAACGACTACTTCACCAAGGCCTGCGCCCTGGGCGGCCACACGCCACACATCCTGCGCGATGCCCTGAGCTGGCACATCAACCTGGAAGAAACCGGGAAAATGCTCGCCGAGTGATTGATACAGTTGGCAGCTGACGCAAACACCGTTTCGTCAGCTGGCCGACCACCCGCCAATGATCTTCAAAAACTGTACTGCTGTACCGGTATTTTCCCCGCCTAAAACCGCCACTTCCTCACTCAAAAGCGCATAAATGCACCAAAAAGGTGCTGACAGGTACAGTTGCGCCTTTTCGGAACAGTACAGCCCCTATAAACAGTTAACTGGTCCCTCACAATACAGGTGAACTGTATCTACAGAGTCTTGCACCGGAAGAGGATCATGGGCACCAGTTAAACCACTACCTGATCCCGCCACAAGCGGAAGGATGTCAACCATGGAACGTACACTCAGTTCCGAACTGTTCTTCGAAGACAAAGCTGCAAAAACCCAGGCTTCCCTGCCTCTGCGCGTTATCGCCAACCTGATGCTGTGGCAGCGCCGCATCTCCAGCCGCCACCAACTGGCTCGCCTGGATTCGCGTCTGCTGGCCGATGCCGGGATCAGCGAAGCACAACGCTACGAAGAGCTGAGCAAGCCGTTCTGGCGCTAACTCAGCGTCGCTGGCTCTGACCCACCGGGTCCACCGCCAGCACCCCGAATTGCACACACAAGACCCGTCGCGGGAAACCGCGACGGGTCTTGTCGTTCTGGCCTGGAAAAAATGGTTCGCAACACAAATACAGCCAAGTTGATTGCGACAGGTACAGTTTTATCAAACATAACAATTAACCAGTACAATTTTGCCCTGGTGTATCTGTATGACTGCCCTCCAACCGTCGCACCATGACGCTGCAGCAAGCCCATCGCTAGGCTGCTCAAGGAGGAAAGCACCATGGACTCATGTTCCGGCAAACCCGACACCGACCTTCCGGCCACCTCATGCAGCACAGCCTTCAAGCGCTGGATCACGGCCCTCGCCAGCATGATGGAGCGGGCCCGCACCCGCCGGTTGCTGGCACAGATGGACGAACGACAACTGTCGGACAGCGGCATCAGCCATGGCGACAGGGCAGCAGAACTGCACAAGCCCTTTTGGCGCTAAGGCCCGACACCACGCTGTGCGAACGCAACAGCTCAGCCTAATATCTGCAGCGACGTAGCGATTTTTACCTAAGCTGCGTCAGAACAATCAGACACAGCACCTCGCAGTGGCTGCCCGGCGTCTCACTCAGCGCCCTTAATCTGTCTGTCCATTCACAGGAGTTCCCCATGTCCCGTCTTCGCCTGCTCGGCGCTGCCGCATTGCTGACCCTGGCTGCCAATGCCAACGCCACCAGCCTGATCGTGACCACCGACGCCATCGTCGGCGCGCTCAAGGCCACCACCGACGCCACCTCCGACGCCACCTCCTCCCTGCGCGACAACAAGATCGTACGTGCCGCTCGGGATGACGCCGCCAGCTTCGTCGCCACCGACGGCGCCATTCGTGGAGTGAAACTGGAAAGCGCCTTCGACCACATTCGCCAACAGGCCCCCCAACTGCAGGCCACTGACGCCCAGCTGGCCCAGGCCATCCTGGCGATCTGAACGAAGATTTCAGGTGCGCCTACGCACCTGAAACCCTCTGCGCTGGCCCTGTCCGGACCATTGCGCTAGCCTTGGCGCTGTTTTTCAGCTGTCGAGACTCATGGGTTTGTTCCGAATTTCGCTTTTTGCTCCAGTATTCATCGCCGTCTGTTGGGCCGGCTCGGTGCAGGCATTCGACCTGACCACCCAAAGCTCGGTCGTCACCGTTTACGCCACAAGCCAGGTGACCTCGGCGCCCTTCGACCATAAACTGCTGCTCGCCGCCCAAGACGACGCCGCCGCCTTCGTGGCAACCGACGGCCAACTGCGTGGCGCGCGCCTGGAGTCCGCCCTGAGCTATCTGCGGCACCACCGGGCAAAACTTCATGCCAGCGACCTTGAACTGGCGCAGGCAATTCTCGTCCAATAGTCACCCCTGTTATTCCGGAGTCGTTCCATGCGTAGCCCGCTGATTGCCGCCACCCTTGGCCTGCTGTTGTTGGCCGACGTGGCCCAGGCACACACCCTGGTGGCCACCAGTAACATCATCGTCCGTGCCTCTGGCCGCACGATCGATTTCACCTCGGACACCACCACCTCGATCCGCGACTCCAAAGTCGTGCGTGAAGCCCATGACGATGCCGCCAGCTTCGTCGCCAGCAATGGCGATATCCGTGGCGCCCAATTGGAAGCGGCGTTCACGGCCCTGCGCACCCAGTTGCCGGAAGCCCGCGACGCCAGCGATCAGGTCCTCGCCGAAGCCATCCTCGCTCTGTGAAACCCGTCCTCGCCTGGCTGCTGGCCGGGACCCTGGCGCTGCTCTGCGGCAACGCCCAGGCCGACCTGCAATTGCGCCTCAAGACCGATGGCTTGAGCCCCGCGCAACAACACGCCAGCCAGGCGCTGCTGGATGAAGCGATGCAGGCACTGCCGCCGCGCTTCATCCAGCAACTGGACCGCACCATCGACGTCGGCTGGACCGACCAGATGCCCGACAACGCCTATGGCGAGGCATCCCTGGTATCGGCACTGGACCTCAATCGCGCCCTCTTGCCAAGCCTGACCGACGGCTCCGCCGCTACCCAGAAGACCAGCCGCCCCCACGGCACCGTGCGCCGGGAAATGCTTGCCACGGTGCTCCACGAACTGACCCACATTTACGATCGCGCGCGTCTATGGCCCAGTGCCGAACGCAGCCTGATCCAGCGCTGTACCCGCAAGAACAGCACCTCCGGTCCGATCGGCCTGCCGGATGAGTGCCGCGGCCAGAACGACCGGCGCTTCACCCTCAGCGATGACCCGCGCCTGCTGGACCTGGCCGGCTGGCCGCAATATGTCGGGCGTCGCGGAGAACGGGAGCAGCACAACCGCCAGATCGCCCGCAGCCCGGACCTCTACGAGATCACCAACCCGAAGGAATTCGTCGCGGTGAACATGGAGTACTTCCTCCTCGACCCGAGCTACGCCTGCCGCCGCCCGGCGCTGTACCGCTACTACCAGGAACATTTCGGCTGGGCCCCGGCCGCCAAGGACCACTGCGCCCAGTCCTTCGCCTTTCTCAACGCCGGCAACGACTTCGCCAAGACGCCGCTGGGCAAGGTGGACCCGGAACGGGTCTACGCCGTGGACTATCTGCTGGCCGAAGCCAACCAGAACTGGGTCAGTCGCTGGGGCCACAGCATGCTGCGCCTGGTGATCTGCGCCCCGGGCCGTCCCCGTGGGCCGGATTGCCGCCTCGACCTGGACCAGCACCTGGTGCTGTCCTACCGCGCCTTTGTCGGCGATGTGCAGCTGTCCAGCTGGGACGGCCTGGTGGGCAAGTACCCGTCGCGACTGTTTGTCCTGCCGCTGTCGCAAGTCATCGACGAATACACCAAGACCGAACTGCGCAGCCTGGCCTCGGTGCCCTTGAAACTGTCGCGCCGCGAGATCGAGGAGGTGGTGGAGCACGCCGCGGAAATGCACTGGAGCTACGACGGCAACTATTACTTCCTGTCCAACAACTGCGCGGTGGAAAGCCTCAAGCTGCTGCGCAGCGGCAGCAACAACAAGCAACTGATCGGCCTCGACAGCATCATGCCCAACGGCCTGCTGGAAGTGCTCAAGGGCAGGGGACTGGCGGACACCAGCGTGCTCGACGACCCACGCGAGGCACTGCGCCTGGGCTATCGCTTCGACTCCTTCCGCGACCGCTATCAGGCGATGTTCGAGGTGATCAGGAAGCACTTGCCGATCAAGCAGGCCAGCGTCGAAGACTGGCTGTCGCTGAGCGCCGAGGAGCGCCGGCGCTGGTTCGACCAGGCCGACTTGCGCACCAGCGCTGCCTTGCTGCTGCTGGAGCAGGCCAGCTATCGCCGGCAACTGCTGCTGGCCCAGGACGAGGTCAAGCAGCGCTACCTGGGCGCTCGCGAGCTGAAGAACGGCGGCATGGAAAAGGCCAACAAGACCTTGCAGGAAATTCTCGCCAACAGCGGCTTCCTCAGCCGCCCGGCGGAACTGCTGGGCAGCAGCGGCTATGGATTGCCACAACCCGGTGAATGGCAACGCCTGGAGTCCGAAAGCAGCGAGCGGCAAAAGCAGCTGCAATCCTTGACCGGTGAACTGGACAAGGAAGTGCGAGCCCTGCTGGAGCCGGAGCGGGCCGCTGAGATTGCCGCCAACGAGGCCAACCTGAAGCAGGTGGGCGAGCATCTGCGGGCTCTGCACAAGGCGGCGGGCGGGCTGGAACTGCCGTAGCCACCGGCGGCGAAAGGGCCCAAGGCTCCGGCCTGGAAGCCTCCTGCCAAGCCATCGGCAGCCTTGAGAACCGCGCTAACGCTGCGCGCCTGCGGCAGGGCCTACAGGGTTTCTTGCGGCTCTTGCGGCAGGTGCTGGTCCAGGTGCAGCCAGGGCAGGCGGCTGTCGGTCCAGATGTGCCGGTCCGCCGGCGCCAGCTCCGGGTGGTCCAGGGTGGCGATGGTGACATCGATGCTGTCCGGGCTCAGGTGGGTGACCAACGCCAGGTGAGCCCCACAGTTGCTGCAGAAATAGCGCGCGCAACTTGCAGAAGAGTCGTAGCGGGCGGGAACCCCCTCCCGCCAGGTGAAAGCCGAGGCGGGCAGGGTGATCCAGGTGGTCACCAGGCCGCCACTGGTCCGGCGGCAGATCGAGCAATGACAGTGGGCGATATCCCGCAGCGGCCCGCTGAACTGGTAGCGCAGCCGCCCGCAGTGGCAGCCTCCGGTGTGCAACTCACTCATGTGCATCCCTCCTGTGGGCCAATGCCCGTCACTGTATGCCACTGGTCGCCTGGTGGAACATCCAGCCTTTCCTTTCAACGGCGAAAGCTGGCTGAAAGCTTCCCCGATTAGCATCGCCTCCACTACCGGCAACAGACCGGTTGGCCACAGCGGGCGTTTCTCGCGCTCCCGGCCCTATTAACAACAACAATGGTGATTCTGATGTCCGCTCGTACCCGCCTGTTCGCTACAACTCCTCCCGTACGCCTCGTGCTTGCCGTTCTGCGCTGATCCCACCCGGTTCGCCATTCCCTAGCCGCGCTACGCCTGGAGTATTCCCATGCTGACTTTCCTTGGCTTTGCCATGGTCATCACGTTCATGTTCCTGATCATGACCAAGCGCCTGTCGGCGCTGATCGCGCTGATCATCGTGCCTATTCTGTTCGCCCTGTTCGGCGGTTTCGCGCCGAAAATCGGCCCGATGATGCTCGAAGGCATCACCAAGCTGGCGCCCACCGGCGTGATGCTGATGTTCGCCATTCTGTATTTCGCCCTGATGATCGACTCCGGGCTGTTCGACCCGGCGGTGCGCAAGATCCTCAAGCTGGTCAAGGGCGACCCGCTGAAGGTTTCGGTGGGTACTGCGGTGCTGGCCCTGGTGGTGTCCCTGGACGGTGACGGCGCCACCACCTACATGATCTGCGTGGCCGCCATGCTGCCGCTGTACAGCCGCATTGGCATGAGCCCGCGGATCATGGCCGGGCTGATCATCCTCGCCGGCGGCGTGATGAACATGACTCCCTGGGGCGGCCCCACCGCTCGGGCCGCCAGCGCCCTGCACGTGGACCCCTCGGACATCTTCGTGCCCATGATCCCGGCGATGCTCGCCGGCGTGGTGGCGATCCTGCTGATCGCCTACCTGTACGGCAAGCGTGAGCGGGCGCGCCTGGGCGAACTGCACCTGGCGGGCGACGAGATCGACCACAGCGAAATCAGCGTGTCGCAGTACCCGGATGCGCGCCGGCCGAAGCTGATCTGGTTCAACGGCGCCCTGACCTTCGCCCTGATGTGCGCGCTGATCGCCGGCCTGTTGCCGCTGCCGGTGCTGTTCATGGTGGCCTTCAGCATCGCCATGATCGTCAACTACCCCTGCCTGCAGCAGCAGAAGGACCGGGTCGCGGCCCACGCCGGCAGCGTGCTGGCGGTGGTCGGGCTGATCTTCGCGGCGGGCATCTTCACCGGCATCCTGTCGGGCACCGGCATGGTCGACGCCATGTCCAAGAGCCTGCTGGCGGTGATCCCGGACGCCCTGGGGCCGTACCTCGCGGTGATTACCGCGCTGGTGAGCATGCCGTTCACCTTCTTCATGTCCAACGATGCCTTCTACTACGGCGTGCTGCCGGTGCTGGCCGAAGCCGCCAGCCACTACGGCATCACCGCGGTGAAAATGGCCCGGGCGTCAATCGTCGGCCAACCGGTGCACCTGCTCAGCCCGCTGGTACCCTCGACCTACCTGCTGGTGGCCCTGGCCGGCATCGAGTTTGGCGACCATCAACGCTTCACCCTCAAGTGGGCAGTGCTGGTCTGCCTGTGCATAATGTTCGCCGCTTTGCTGATGGGGATCTTTCCGCTGTTCAGCACGCTTTAAAGGCAATGATTCCCCGCCCGGGCCGGCGTCACGGCCCGGGCCATAACACTCGCGCAAAGGACTACACATGGAATGGCTGACCAACCCGGAAATCTGGGTTGCCTTCTTCACCCTGACCGCCCTGGAAATCGTCCTGGGCATCGACAACATCATCATGATCTCGATCCTGGTCAGCCGCATGCCCAAGCACATGCAGCCGCGCACCCGGATCTTCGGCCTGGCGCTGGCCATGGTCACGCGCATTCTGTTGCTGCTGTCGATCACCTGGGTCATGCGCCTCACGGCCGACCTGTTCGTGGTCTTCGGCCAGGGCATTTCCGGGCGTGACCTGATCCTGTTCTTCGGCGGCCTGTTCCTGCTGTGGAAAAGCTCCCAGGAGATGTACCACGCCCTGGAAGGCGAGGACGAAACCCTGGATGAGCCCAAAGGCAAGGGCGGCAACTTCTTCTACACCATCATCCAGATCGCGATCATCGACATCGTCTTCTCCCTGGACTCGGTGATCACCGCGGTGGGCATGGTCTCCCACGTACCGGTGATGGTGGCGGCGATCATTGTCGCGGTGCTGGTGATGATGCTGGCCGCCGGGACCATCAGCGAGTTCATCGACAAGCACCCGTCGCTGAAGATGCTTGCGCTGTCGTTCCTGCTGGTGGTGGGTACGGTTCTGATCGCCGAGGCCTTCGACGTGCACGTGCCAAAAGGCTACGTCTACTTCGCCATGGCCTTCTCCCTGGCGGTGGAAGCCATCAACATCAAGATGCGCACCGCCATCGCGAAGAAGAAAAAACAGCAGGATCCGGTGAAACTGCGCAAGGACGTTCCCGGTCAATAACCGCGAATGCGCGTCAGGAACAAGGGGCTTTCGAGCCCCTTTTTCACGTCTGCAGCCGGTTGTTTTCATGACAGTTTTGTTTCAAACACCGCTTGAGCTATGCGATGCTGGCGCCCTGTGCGTTAGCCAACTACAGCTTAAATACATAACGTAGAACCTCGCGCAACAACGTCCACTGGCCCCGCTTGGGGCTCTTCACCCCAGGGGGGCCCTCTCATGCTGACCCTGCTCAATCTGCTTTCCGCCGTGGCCCTGCTGATCTGGGGCACGCACATCGTTCGTACCGGCATCCTGCGGGTCTACGGTTCCAACCTGCGCCATGTGATCGGCCAGAACATGGCCCGACGACCGCTGGCCTTCGTTGCCGGCATCCTGGTGACGGCCATGGTCCAGAGCAGCAACGCCACGGCGATGCTGGTGACCTCCTTTGTCGGCCAGGGCCTGATGGCCCTGACCCCGGCGCTGGCGACCATGCTCGGCGCCGATGTCGGCACCGCGCTGATGGCCCGGGTGCTGACCTTCGACCTGTCGTGGCTGTCGCCGCTGCTGATCTTCCTCGGGGTGATCTTCTTCCTCTCGCGCAAGCAGACCCGCGCCGGGCAGCTGGGCCGGGTCGGCATCGGCCTGGGCCTGATCATCCTGGCCCTGCAACTGATCGTCGAAGCCGCCGCACCGATTACCCACGCCCAGGGGGTGAAGGTGCTGTTCGCCTCGCTGACCGGCGACATCCTTCTGGATGCCCTGATGGGCGCGGTCTTCGCCATGGTGTCCTACTCCAGCCTGGCGGCGGTGTTGCTCACCGCCACCCTGGCCGGGGCCGGCGTCATCAGCCTGCCGGTGGCCATCGGCCTGGTGATCGGCGCCAACATCGGCAGCGGGGTGCTGGCCTTCCTCGGCACCAGCATGCAAAACGCCGCCGGCCGCCAGGTGGCCCTGGGCAGCCTGCTGTACAAACTGATCGGCCTGCTGCTGATCATCCCGGTGCTCGACCCCCTGGCCCACTGGATGGACAGCCTGGACTTCAGCCCCCAGGAAGTGGTGATCGGCTTCCACCTGCTGTACAACACCGCGCGTTGCCTGTTGCTGCTGCCCAGTGTCGGCCCCATGGCCCGGCTCTGCACCTGGCTGCTGCCGGAACGACCCCAGGACAATGGCCGCGCGCGCCCACGGCACCTGGACCCGGCCGCCCTGGCCACCCCGAGCCTGGCCCTGGCCAACGCCGCCCGGGAGACCCTGCGCATCGGCGATCTGATCGACAACATGCTGGAAGCCATGCGTGATGTGCTGCGGGGCAAACAGACCGCCATCACCCAGGAGTTGCGTGCCCTGAGCGATGATGTCGAAGCGCTGTACAGCGCCATCAAGCTGTACCTGGCGCAGATGCCCCGGGAGGACCTGAGCGAGCAGGACAGTCGGCGCTGGGCGGAAATCATCGAACTGGCGATCAACCTCAAGCTGGCCAGCGACCTGATCGAACGCATGCTGCGCAAGGTCCAGCAGCAAAAGACCTCGCAACGCCGATCCTTCTCCGACGTCGGCCTGGAAGAACTGACCGGGCTGCATGGCCAGCTGATCGCCAACCTGCGCCTGGGACTTTCGGTGTTCCTCAGCGCCGACCCGGAAAGCGCCCGGCAACTGCTGCGGGAGAAACGCCGCTTCCGCGCCCAGGAACGGCGCCTGGCCCACGCCCACGTCAGCCGCCTGCAGCGCAAGATCGTGCAAAGCATCGAAACCAGCTCCCTGCACCTGGAACTGATCGCCGACATGAAGCGTCTCAACTCGCTGTTCTGCAGCAGCGCCTACGTGGTCCTGGAAACCTCGGACACCGGAGCCCTGCAAGTCGAAGACATGGCTGACATCACCCATTCACCCTGAACGTCCAGAGTTACATGCAGTCTCTAAAACTTACGCACGCCGTAAGGAAGCTTGTTATGCGTTGTCTGTTATTCGCCTGCCTGCTGCTGGGCAGCGCACAAGGTTGGGCCCTGGATCGTTTCCAGGTCGAAGGCTACACCCTGCCCAACGGCCTGCAGCTGCTGCTCAAGCCCGGTAGCGAACGCGGCCACGTGGCGATCCGCCTGGTGGTGGGGGTCGGCCTGGACGATTTCGCCTGTGCCGACAAGGAACTGCCGCACCTGCTGGAACACCTGCTGTTCAGCGGCATCGACGCCAGCGGCGAAGGCGGCCTGGAAGAGCGCATGCAAGCCCTGGGCGGCGAATGGAATGCCTACACCAGCAATGCCGACACCACTTTCGTCATCGAGGCCCCGGCGAGAAACCAGCGCAAGGTCCTCGACCTGCTGCTGTCACTGCTGACCCGCACCCGCCTTAACGACAACGCCGTGGCCGCCGCCAAACAGGTGGTGGAGCGCGAAGACGGTGGCCATTACTCGCACCTGCAGCGCTGGCTCGACCGCCAGGACCTGGGCCACAAGGCCGGCAACCAGCTGGCGGTGGAGCTGGGGCTCAAATGTGCCGAGCGCGCCGAGGTCGGGCACCTGACCCTGGCTCGCCTGGAGCAGGTGCGCCGGGACTGGTACGCCCCCAACAACATGACCCTGATCGTGGTCGGCGAACTCGACCGCCTGCTGCCGGCCTATCTGCAGCGCACCTACGGTGCCCTGGTTCCGGTGGAGCCCAGCGAGCACCCCGATTTGCCGCAGATCCAGGGCACGGCCGCCGCCGAGCGCGACCTGATCCATGGCTGGGTCGGGCAGAGCGCACAGCTGCACTGGCTGTTTCCCGAACCCCTGCTGGAACAGCAACACGACGAGACGTTCGACCTGCTCAAGGACTACCTGGACTGGGCGCTGTACCGTCAGCTGCGCCTGGAGCACGAACTGTCCTACGGCCCCTGGAGCGATCGGGAAGTCTTCGGTGGGGTAGGGTTTCTCAGCCTCAACGCCGACCTGGAGCGTGATGCGCTGCCCCAGGCCCGGCACGTGGTCGAACAGCTCAAGGCGAGCCTGCTCAAGGACGGCCTCGACCCGGCCACCTTCGAGCGCCTGAAACAGGCCGCCATCGACCGCCAGGCCTGGTCAGTGCAAGGCAACAGCGCCCTGGCGGACTACTACTGGAGCGCCCTGGGAGACTTCGACAACGGCCGTTTCAGCGACCCGGCCAAGCGCCTGCGGGCAGTCAGCCTGGACCAGGCCAATCGGGCCCTGAAGCAACTGCTGCAACAGCCGGGCTACCTGCGCATCGAAAAGCCGCTGCTGGGCGATGAACAACTGCTGTGGCTGGGCGCCGGCCTGCTGGGCCTGATCCTCTGCGCCAGCCTCGGCACCTGCCTGTGGCACCGTCGGCGCCCCGCCAGCCGGCTGTAGCAGGAGCACAGGCATTGGCCCCGCAGCTTGCATCCGACGGCGGAGCGGGGCCGCGTTGCAGGCTCCAGCCCGCGCAAGCTCCCTCGCCACGAGCAGCGGCCAACGGTATCCTGTCGCGGTTTTTCCCTGCCCAGACTGTGACCCCGCCCGATGCCTAACCTGACCCTCTATATTCAGCGCGTTCTGGAACTGATCAAGCGCTACCCGGGGGTCATTGCGCTCGGCGGTTTCATCTCCGGAGTCGGCAGCTTCATCCTGGTGGACCGACAGCAGAGCCTGGCCTCGTGGATCGCCGTGATCCTGCTGGTGAGCTGGGTCTGGCTGATGCTGGAAAACAGCCTGACCCAACTGTTCACCAAGGTCTTCAAGCGCGAGATCCCCCAGCCGCTGCTGCGTTACGCCACGCAGATGATCCATCAGGAAAGCCTGTTCTTCGTCCTGCCGTTCTTCTTCATCACCACCAGCTGGAACAGCGGCCAACTGGTGTTCACCGGCTTGCTGGGGGCGGCGGCACTGATCTCCATCACCGACCCGCTGTACTACAAATGGCTGGCCCCGCGGCGCTGGCTGTTCCTCGCCCTGCACACCCTGACGCTGTTCGCCGCACTGCTCACCGCGCTGCCGTTGATCCTGCACCTGACCACGGCCCAGAGCTTCAAGCTGGCCCTGGGCATCGCCATGCTCCTGTCCTTCCCCAGCCTGGCGTCGATCCTGCCGATCCGCAGCCTGCGCAGTGCCCTGGCGGTGCTGTGCATCACCCTGGCCATCGGCAGCACCGGCTGGCTGCTGCGCTCCTGGGTGCCGCCGGCCACCCTGTGGCTGACCGAGGACGCCATCAGCACCCAGCTTCAGGACCGCACGCCGGGAGACAGCCTGGAACAGGTCAGCAGCCGCCAGGTGCGCAGCGACGGCTTGTACGCCTACACCGCGATCAACGCTCCCCGGGGCCTGGACGAGCGCATCTATCACGTCTGGCAGTTCAACGGCAACGAAGTGGACCGCATCGCCCTGGATATCCACGGCGGGCGCAAGGAGGGCTACCGCGCCTGGTCCCACAAGCAGAATTTCCCGGCCAACCCGACGGGCAACTGGCAGGTGCGGGTCATCACCGAGGACGGGCAGGTGATCGGTGTGCTGCGTTTCGAGATCACCGATCCAGATCAAGATGCGGCCAAGAGCGGCGAGGCAAAGTAACGGCGATCGTGCTATTACGTAGCACTGCGCAATCGCCACGCAAGCTCGGAGCTTATGAATACCCGCATGACGCCCGGCACCGCTCAACTGGACAACGCCCACTCTCCGGCGCAACTGCGCATCGGCGGCGACTGGACGCTGGCCCACTACAGCGACCTCAAGCGTCTCTGCCAGAGCCTCGACGGCCACTACGACAGCAGCACCCACATCGACCTCAACGGCCTGGGAGCCCTGGACACCGCCGGCGCCTCGCTGCTGGTGGAGCTGCTGGGCGCCGAGCGCCTGGGCCAGTCCGCCGAACACCCGGGCTGCACCCTGTCCAGCGCCGACCGCGCGCTGCTGCACACGGTCTATAGCTCGCTCAACGATTTCTGTGTGCCGGTCAGGGAGCCGGAGATTTCCGTCAGCGTGCAATTGCTCTCGCGCATCGGCAGCGCGGTCTACACCGTCTGGCAGGACACCCTGAAAGCCCTCGGCTTCATCGGCCTGATTCTCGAAACCCTGGCCCGCGGCCTGCTGCGCCCCAAACGCTGGCGCATCACCCCGGTGGTGGCGCATATCGAACAGACCGGCCTCGACGCCGCCCCCATCGTCGCCTTGCTGACCTTCCTGGTGGGCGCGGTGGTGGCCTTTCTCGGGGCCACGGTGCTGGCCAATTTCGGCGCCAGCATCTTCACCGTGGACCTGGTGGCGTTTTCCTTTCTGCGGGAGTTCGGCGTCCTGCTCACCGCGATTCTCATGGCCGGACGCACCGCCAGTGCCTTCACCGCACAGATCGGCTCGATGAAGGCCAACGAAGAGATCGATGCGATCCGTACCCTGGGCCTGGACCCGATGGAGCTGCTGGTACTGCCCCGGGTCCTGGCATTGCTGGTGGCGCTGCCGATGCTGACCTTCCTGGCGATGCTCTCGGGGATCATTGGCGGCGCCGTGGTCTGTGCCCTGTCCCTGGATATCTCGCCGGCGATGTTCCTTTCCCTGCTGCATTCGGACATCGGTGTTAAGCACTTCCTGCTGGGCCTGGTGAAAGCGCCGATCTTCGCCTTCCTGATCGCCGCCATCGGTTGCCTGGAGGGTTTCAAGGTCAGCGGCAGCGCCGAGTCGGTGGGGGCCCACACCACCTCCAGCGTGGTGCAGTCGATCTTCGTGGTGATCGTCATCGACGCCGTGGCCGCGCTGTTCTTCATGGAGATGGGCTGGTGAGCCGGGCACCGCGGGCACCTGCCGAGGCAGTGATCGAGGTCCGGGGCCTGTGCAATCGCTTCGGCAAGCAGAGCGTGCACGAGAACCTCGACCTGGACGTGTACAAGGGCGAGATTCTTGGCGTGGTCGGCGGCTCGGGCAGCGGCAAGTCGGTGCTGCTGCGCAGCATCGTCGGCCTGCGCCAGCCCAGCGAAGGTTCGGTACGGGTGTTTGGCCAGGACCTGCCGAGCCTGCCGGAACAACAACGCTCGTTGATCGAACGGCGCTTTGGCGTGCTGTTCCAGAAGGGTGCGCTGTTCACCTCGCTGACAGTGACCGAGAACGTCGCCCTGCCACTGATCGAACATGCCGGGCTGTCTCGCGCCGACGCCGAGCACTTGGCGGCGGTCAAGCTGGCACTGGCCGGGCTGCCGCTGTCGGCGGCGGACAAATACCCGGCCTCACTCTCCGGCGGCATGATCAAGCGTGCGGCCCTGGCCCGCGCCCTGGCCCTGGACCCGGACATCCTGTTTCTCGACGAACCCACCGCCGGCCTCGACCCGGTGGGGGCCGCCGCCTTCGACCAGTTGATCCTGACCCTGCGCGATGCCCTGGGCCTGAGCGTGTTCCTGGTCACCCACGACCTGGACACGCTCTACACCATCACCGACCGGGTGGCGGTGCTGGCGCAGAAAAAGGTGCTGGTGGCGGACGCCATCGACGTGGTCGCCGAAACCCCGGACGAGTGGATCCACCAGTACTTCCATGGCCCTCGCGGCCGCGCGGCCTACCAGGCCGCTACACAGACCAACGAGGGATGACATGGAAACCCGAGCCCATCATGTACTGATCGGCCTGTTCACCGTGATCGTGGTGGCCAGCGCCCTGCTGTTCGGCCTGTGGCTGGCCAAGTCCAGCGTCGACAGCGCCTTCCAGGACTACGAGATCGTCTTCAACGAGGCGGTCAGCGGCCTGTCCAAGGGCAGTGCCGTGCAATACAGCGGGATCAAGGTCGGCGATGTGGTCAACCTGCGCCTGGACCCCAAGGACCCGCGCCGGGTGCTGGCGCAGATCCGCCTGGGCAGTGAAACCCCGATCAAGGAAGACACCCAGGCCAAGCTGGCCCTGACCGGCATCACCGGCACCTCGATCATCCAGCTCAGCGGCGGCACGCCGCAAAGCCCGCCCCTCAAGGGCAAGGACGGCCACCTGCCGACCATCACCGCCTCGCCATCGCCCATTGCCCGCCTGCTGAACAACAGCAACGACCTGATGACCGGGGTCAACCTGCTGCTGCACAACGCCAACCGCATGTTCTCCCCGGACAACGTGGAACGGGTCAGCAGCACCCTGGACAACCTGCAGAAAACCTCGGCGAGCATCGCCGGGCAACGTGATGACCTGCGCCAGCTGATGCAGCAGCTGGGCACCATCAGCAAGCAGACCAGCGCCATGCTGGAACAGACCACCGCGCTGATGCGCAACGCCAACGGCCTGCTCAGCGACCAGGGCAAACAGATGGTTGGCAGCGCCGCACAGGCCATGCGCAACCTGGAGCAGAGCAGCGCCACCCTGAACACCTTGCTGAGCAACAATCAGGACTCGCTGAACAACGGCATGCAGGGCCTCAACGGCCTGGCGCCAGCGGTACGCGAACTGCGCGAGACCCTGAGCTCGCTGCGAAGCATCACCCGCCGCCTGGAAGCCAACCCCGGCGGTTACTTGCTGGGTAACGAGAAGAACAAGGAGTTCACGCCATGAAGCGTGCCGATCGCCTGTTTGCCCCCCTGGCCCTGAGTGCCGTACTGGCCCTGACCAGCGCCTGCTCGATCCTGCCCAAGGGCGAGCCGCTGGACATCTATCGGCTACCAGTGGGCCAGGCCGCTGCCACGGCCCCGAGCCAGGCCCTGCCGTGGTCCTTGCAGCTGCTCAAGCCCCAGGCCAGCGATGCGCTGAACAGCGCGCGGATCGCGGTGATTCCCCAGGGCAATCTGATCAGCAGCTACAAGGCTTCGCGCTGGAGCGACCCGGCGCCGATCCTGCTGCGCAACCGCCTGCTGGACGGCTTCCAGCGCGATGGCCGGGTGCAGCTGTTGAGTACCGATGACAGCAACCTGCAGACCGACCTGGCCCTGGGCGGCGACCTGCAAGCCTTCCAGACCGAATACCAGGGCAGTGCCGCCCAAGTGGTGATCCGCCTGGATGCGCGGCTGATTCGTGGCAATGACCAGAAGATTCTCGCCAGTCGACGTTTTGAAGTGCGCCAGCCGCTGACTGAAACCGCGGTGCCGGCGGTGGTGACGGGATTTGGCCAGGCCGGCGATGCGCTGACCCGCCAGGTGGTGGATTGGGCGGTGGGGCAGGGCAATCGGGCGCTCAAGCATTGAGCGCCCATTCGCCGGCAAGCCGGCTCCTACGGGTGGTGTAGGAGCCGGCTTGCTGGCGAAGACTCGGTCAACTCAGCCAAAGAACCAGTAGCAAACCGCAATCGCCGCCACCACGCCGGCGAACTCCGCCAGCAAGGCACAGCCCACGGCGTGCCGCACCCGCTGGATGCCCACCGCGCCGAAGTAGACCGCCAGCACATAGAAGGTGGTTTCGGTGCTGCCCTGGATGGTCGCCGCCACCAGGGCCGGGAAGCTGTCCACGCCCTGGGTCTTCATGGTTTCGATCAGCATGGCCCGGGCGGCACTGCCGGAGAACGGCTTGACCATGGCGGTGGGCAGGGCGTCGACGAAGCGCGTGTCCCAACCGGCCCAGGCCACCAGGTGGCGAATGCCGTCAAGACCGAAGTCCAGCGCCCCGGAAGCCCGCAGCACGCCGATGGCGCAGAGCATCGCCACCAGGTACGGCAAGAGGTTCTTGGCCACCTCGAAGCCTTCCTTGGCGCCTTCGACAAAGGCCTCGTAGACCTTGACCTTGCGCAGCGCGCCAATCACCAGGAACAGCATGATCAGCCCAAACAGCGTGAGGTTGCCGAGGATCGACGACAACGACGCCAGGGCCGTGGCCGAGAGGGTCGCCAGCAAGGCCATGAAGGCGCCCAGGGCCAGGGCCCCGGGGATCAGGTAGGCCAGCACCACCGGGTCCCACAGACGCAGGCGCTGCATCACCGCCACCGACAGCAGGCCCACCAGGGTCGAGGCACTGGTAGCCAGGAGGATCGGCAGGAACACCAGGGTCGGGTCCGCCGCGCCTTGCTGGGCGCGGTACATGAAGATGGTCACCGGCAGCAGGGTCAGGGACGAGGCGTTGAGCACCAGGAACAGGATCTGCGCATTGCTGGCGGTGGTGGCGCTGGGATTGAGCTCCTGCAAGGCACGCATGGCCTTGAGGCCGATGGGCGTGGCGGCGTTGTCCAGGCCCAGGCCGTTGGCGGCGAAGTTCAGGGTGATCAGGCCCAGGGCCGGGTGGCCGGGCGGCACCTCCGGCATCAGGCGCTTGAACAGCGGACCCAGGACCTTGGCCAGCCATTCGACGATGCCGGCCTTCTCGGCGATCCGCAGAAAGCCCAGCCACAGGGTCAGGGTGCCGAACAGCAGCACCATCACCTCCACCGACAGCTTGGCCATGGCGAAGATGCTTTCCACCATGGCGGCGAAAATCCCGGCATTGCCGCCCACCAGCCACTGGGCCAGGGCCGACACGGTCGCCACGACAAAGAAGCCAAGCCACAGGCCATTGAGCATCGGTCATACCCCTCGAAAGATGCGGCGAATGATAGCGGGGCGGGCAGAAACGACAAACCCCGGATTAACCGGGGTCTGTCATCTGTAGGAGCCGGCTTGCCGGCGAAGGCGAGCCTCAGGCATGTGCAGGGCTTGGGGGCTCTTCGCTGGCAAGCCAGCTCCTACGCAGTAGGCGCTTAGCCCTTGGTGATTTCGCCGGCAGGCAGCTTCTCTTTGCTGCGCCAGTGCGGCAGGGAGTTCCAGTAGCGCTGGCCCTTGGCGTCGTCGTACATGCCTTCCCAACGAGCGATGACCAGTACCGCCAGGGCGTTGCCGATCACGTTCAGGGCGGTACGCGCCATGTCCATCACACGGTCGACACCGGCGATGAAGGCCAGGCCTTCCAGCGGAATGCCCACGCTGCCCAGGGTGGCCAGCAGCACCACGAAAGACACGCCCGGAACCCCGGCAATGCCTTTGGAGGTGACCATCAGGGTCAGCACCAGCAGCAATTGCTGGCTGATGGACAGGTCGATGCCGTACAGCTGGGCGATGAAGATGGCCGCGATGCTCTGGTACAGGGTCGAACCGTCGAGGTTGAAGGAGTAGCCGGTCGGCACCACGAAGCTGCAGATGGCTTTCGGCGCGCCGTAGGCTTCCATCTTCTCGATGACCCGCGGCAGCACGGTTTCCGAGCTGGCGGTGGAGTAGGCAAGCACCAGCTCATCCTTGAAGATGCGCATCAGCTTGAGCACCGAGAAGCCGAACAGGCGGGCGATCAGGCCGAGGATCACAAAGGCGAAGAAGGCAATGGCCACGTAGACCAGGATCACCAGCTTGGCCAACGGCAGCAGGGAAGCGAAGCCGAAGTTGGCGACGGTCACCGAAATCAGCGCGAATACGCCGATGGGGGCGTAGTTCATGATCATGTGGGTGACTTTGAACATGCTCTCGGAGACGCCCTGGAACATCTTCACCAGCGGCTCGCGCAGATCGGACTGCAGGCTCGACAGGCCCAGGCCGAACAGCACCGAGAAGAAAATGATCGGCAGCATCTCGCCGCGGGCCATGGCCGCGAAGATGTTCGACGGAATCAGGTTGAGGATGGTCTCGATGAACGCGTGTTCATGCTGCACTTCGGCGGCGGTGGCCTGGTACTTGGAGATGTCCACGGTGCCCAGGGTGCTCATGTCGATGCCTGCGCCCGGATGGAACAGGTTGGCCAGCAGCAGGCCGACGACGATGGCGATGGTGGTGACGATTTCGAAGTAGATGATGGTCTTCAGACCGATGCGGCCAAGTTTCTTGGCGTCGCCGACCCCGGCAATGCCGACGATCAGGGAGGAGATGACGATCGGGATCACGATCATCTTGATCAAGCGGATAAAGATATCGCCCGCAGGTTGCAGGACGTTGCTGACCCACCAGGCTTTTTCAGCACTGAAATGATTGAGTAGCGCGCCAATCGCAATCCCAAGGACCAGACCGATGAGGATCTGCCAGGCGAGGCTTAATTTTGCCTTCTTCATATCATTACCCTTACTTCAGTTGGACTCGGGCTGATGCGCGAACTGGAACGCTCAATGGCGGAAAAGTTTGTGCATCGGCCCCCGTATAAGGTCATCCCGAGCGAGCATTTACAGCTCTGTGCGGGCGAAAAAAGGCGCAACTATTCCGATGCAAGGGGGGAACGTCTAATGCCGTAAACGCCTACCCTATGCCGAATCGGCATGAGTTTTTCCAAATAAAACGAACGTCCCAACCGGTTCGAATACGACATTTCGGCAGGCATAAATGCCGTGAAACAGCCATTTCAGGCGGCGTGCAGGCATGTCGGAGAGGTCAGGAAAAGGTCGTAAAAAACATGGGAATGTTCTGATTCGGTCGCCTGGAAACGCTGCGATTATTCCGCAAAGTTTCTCGATATACGGTCGCAGAGAAACACCCGGAAACGTTTGATCGGGGTCAAAGGAAGATTTTTTTCGGGATACGCTTCGGCGCAGATGTAGCAACAGCTCTAGAACAGGACTTTGCTCATTCAAGCACGCCGCAAGCTCTTCAAGTCGATGACGACTTGGGAGCTTGCGCCGCCGCTCTTTCCTGACCCGGCCCTTGCGGAGGCACTCCCTGTACCCCTAGGTCACTCCGATCATGCAAGCATCAGAACATCCCGGCCCCTTGGTCATGCACGCGCCTTCCTCGGGCGGTGCAAAGTCGAAAGCGCCTGGGAGGCCCTTTCGCCTATCTGTTATGCAATATCGGCAATACCGGACTCAGTACCAGTTCGGATCTTTGCGCAATTGCTCTTGCAGCAAAGCCTGCATGCCGTCGTCCGGCTTACCGAGGAAACGGTAACTGGCATGCCGCGTCGGCGACTTGTCCGCGGGCAAGCCGGCCGGCACTTCGACCCACAGGGCGTAGGCATGCTTCTTGTTGAAGCTGAAGGCGACGACCAGCCGCTGGTTCTGACAGCTCTGCGCGGTTTCACACAGCGGTCCGACCAGGTACTGGTCGCCCCCTTCGGTCACTGCATTCATCTGTTGCGGCGCATCGCCCGACAGGTTCATCACCCATTCGGGCAGACGCTCCTCTTTTTGCACGACCTTCTGCCAGGTTTCACGAAACTGCGGATCGGAACCCAGCAGCTGGTTGGCACGGGCCTGGCCATCATTGGCGGCCACCGCCAGGGCGCTGGCGCCCAGCAACAGCGCGGCGGCCAAGGTCTTCAACGAGGGACTCATGGTCAGCCTCGGCCACGACGGCCAAAGAAGAACGAAGCGATGAACATCACCAGGAACACCACAAAGAGAATCTTGGCGATACCCGTGGCGGTGCCCGCGATACCACCGAAGCCCAGTACCGCAGCGACAATGGCAATGATCAGGAATGTGATTGCCCAGCTCAGCATGATGATTCTCCTTACTCTTCTATTAGTGATGGTGCCGGTGGAGCCGCCGGACGCCGCCTAAGGCGGGCCGACCCTTGGTGCCTAGAACACCCAGCGTTCCTGACGTGGCGCCTCAAGCGCCGGCTGCGCCTGATCGACGGCCATCAGTTGCACGGGTGTCGCATCGTTGAGCTGGCTGCTCACCGAGCTGAAATGGGTCTGGGTGAAGTGATGGGCCGGCACCCGCGGGGCGGGCGCCTGACTGTCCTGCCAGCGCTGGTACTGTTGCCCGGCGATCAGAGTGACCAGCAACGCCAGACTGGCGAACAGACCTTGCTGAAGGTGCAGTGGCGCAATACGCAATTGGGCAAGACGTTGGCGATTCATCCTGAAACTCCTCCCACACTGGTGGTGATGTTGTTATGGAAGCCATGGCTCGTGCTTCGCTGATAGGAGGGTTATTGCAGTCTGCATGCCAGCTTTCACCAAGGAATAAATATCAATAAAATCAACAACTTAATGCCATTCAAAAGTACCACCCCACACGCATCCTGCACGATGCACGCTGGCCGACCGTGCGAAATGCACGATCGGCGCGGACCGCCTGGAGGGCTTTTTGATATGAGGGGGAACTTTGCCGAGCGGCGGACGGCCTGATACAGACCAGGCCCATGCCCAGCAGCTGTAAAAGCCATTGAGTTTCAGTCGGTTAGCCATTTCGGCCGGAGATATCTAACCTGCATGCCGTGGAATGGATCAGAATCAACCTTGCAACTTGCCCGATTTATCCGGGACTAAATAAGATCATTCATAAAGGAGCCTGCGAAATGGAGTCAGCGCCGGAGAATCAAGGCCGCATCCTTCTGGTGGATGACGAATCCGCAATCCTTCGCACCTTCCGTTACTGCCTGGAAGACGAGGGCTACACCGTGGCCACCGCCAACAGCGCAGCCCAGGCCGATGCACTGCTGCAACGCCAGGTGTTCGACCTGTGCTTCCTCGACCTGCGCCTGGGCGAAGACAACGGCCTGGACGTGCTGGCGCAGATGCGCACCCAGGCGCCCTGGATGCGGGTGGTGATCGTCACCGCCCACTCCGCCGTGGATACCGCGGTAGATGCGATCCAGGCCGGTGCCGCCGATTACCTGGTCAAGCCCTGCAGCCCTGATCAACTGCGCCTGGCCACCGCCAAGCAACTGGAAGTGCGCCAGCTCTCGGCGCGCCTGGAAGCCCTGGAAGGTGAAGTACGCAAGCCCAAGGACGGCCTGGACTCCCACAGCCCGGCCATGAAAGTGGTGCTGGAAACCGCGCGCCAGGTGGCCGGCACCGACGCCAACATTCTGATTCTCGGTGAATCGGGCACCGGCAAGGGCGAGCTGGCACGGGCCATCCACGGCTGGAGCAAGCGGGCGAAGAAGTCCTGCGTGACCATCAACTGCCCGTCCCTGACCGCCGAACTGATGGAAAGCGAGCTGTTCGGCCACAGCCGCGGGGCGTTCACCGGGGCCAGCGAAAGCACCCTGGGCCGGGTCAATCAGGCCGACGGTGGCACCCTGTTCCTCGATGAGATCGGCGACTTTCCCCTGACCCTGCAGCCCAAGCTGCTGCGCTTCATCCAGGACAAGGAATACGAACGCGTCGGTGACCCGGTGACCCGCCGGGCCGATGTGCGGATTCTTGCCGCCACCAACCTCAACCTCGAGGACATGGTGCGCGACGGGCGCTTTCGCGAAGACCTGCTGTACCGCCTGAACGTGATCACCCTGCACCTGCCACCCCTGCGCGAACGCAGCGAAGACATCCTGACCCTGGCCGATCGCTTCCTCGCACGCTTCGTCAAGGAGTATTCGCGACCGGCCCGGGGCTTTTGCGACGAGGCCCGGGAAGCCCTGCTCAACTATCGCTGGCCGGGCAACATCCGCGAGCTGCGCAACGTGGTGGAGCGGGCGAGCATCATCTGTCCCCAGGAACGGGTGGAGATCATCCACCTGGGCATGGCCGAACAACCCACCAACAATGCCCCGCGGATCGGTGCAGCGCTGAGCCTGGACGAGCTGGAAAAGGCCCATATCGGCGCGGTCCTGGCCACCAGCGACACCCTGGACCAAGCGGCCAAGACCCTGGGCATCGACGCCTCGACCCTGTACCGCAAACGCAAACAGTACAACCTGTGAGCGCTCCCCCATGAAGTTAGCGATGAAACTGCGAACCCGGCTGTTTCTGAGCATCTCGGCCCTGATCACCGTCGCCCTGCTGGGGCTGGTGCTCGGGCTGGTCAGCGTGATGCAGATGGCCAATACCCAGGAGTCGCTGATCCGCAACAACTTCATCACCCTGGACCTGGGGCTCAAGCTGCGCCAGACCCTGGGCGACCAGTTGATCATCATGCTCAGCAAGGAGCCCGACCGCGCCGCCCTGGAAACCTCCCGGGAGCACTACCTGGCATTGCTCGACCAGGGCATCGCCCAGGAACAGCAGAACCAGGGCAGCCAGCACTTTCAGCAGGCCCGCGATGACTACCTGAGTTTCTTCCAGGCCTTCGAACGCATCAGCGGCGCCCCCGGAATCAGCGACAACCAAGCGCTGACCGAGCGCTTCAATGCCTTGCGCAACGGCCTGATCAACGAACACAAGAGCGCCCTGGACAACATCAGCCAGGTGGAACGCCAGGCCCGTGACCGCGCCCTGCTGGTGGCCGGCCTGCTGGGCCTGGTGGCCCTGGCGGTGCTGATCATCGGCTTTATCACCGCCCATGCCATCGCCCGGCGTTTTGGCGGCCCCATCGAGGCCCTGGCCAAGGCCGCGGACAAGATTGGCCAAGGCAATTTCGACGTCACCCTGCCCATCTCCGCGGCCGCGGAAATGAACCTGCTGACCCGGCGCTTCGGCATCATGGCCGAGGCCCTGCGCCAGCATCAGGCAACCAATGTCGACGAACTGCTGGCCGGCCAGCAGCGCCTGCAGGCGGTGCTCGACAGCATCGACGACGGTCTGCTGATGATCGACCGCCAAGGCCGCCTGGAGCACCTCAATCCGGTGGCCCAGCGCCAGTTGGGCTGGGATCAGGAGCGCCTCGGCCAAGGCCTGGGCAGCGCCCTGCAACGCCCGGAACTGGACGAACAGCTGCAGCTGGTGCTGCGCGGCGGCACCCTGGAGCGGGCCCCGGAAGACCTGGATGTGGAGGTCGACGGCGAGTCCCGTCTGCTGACCTACAGCCTGACCCCGGTGAGCCACACCCAAGGTCATATTCTCGGGGCGGTGATGGTGCTCCACGACGTCACCGAACAGCGTGCCTTCGAGCGGGTGCGCAGTGAATTCGTGCTGCGCGCCTCTCACGAGCTGCGCACCCCGGTCACCGGCATGCACATGGCGTTCGGCCTGCTCCAGGAACGCCTGCACTTTGCCGAAGAGTCCCGGGAAACCGACCTGCTCAATACGGTCAACGAAGAAATGCAGCGCCTGATGCAGTTGATCAATGATCTGCTGAACTTCTCGCGCTACCAGAACGGCCTGCAGAAGCTCACCCTCGCTCCCTGTTCCCTTGAAGAGCTGCTGGAGCAGGCTCTGGAGCGCTTTCGCGAACAGGCACAGCGCCAGGACATCGACCTGCTGCTGGACCTCCAGGCGCCGCTGCCGCGCCTGCACGCCGACCGGCCGCAGCTGGAACGGGTCCTGGACAACCTGATCGACAATGCCTTGCGCCATACCGCCAGCGGCGGCCAGATCCGCCTGCAGGCCCGGCGCCATGGCGAGCGGGTCATCATCAGCGTCGAGGACAACGGCGAGGGCATTGCCTACGGCCAGCAGGGACGGATCTTCGAGCCCTTCGTCCAGGTCGGGCGCAAGAAAGGCGGCGCCGGGCTCGGGCTGGCGCTGTGCAAGGAAATCGTCCAGCTCCACGGCGGCCGCATGGGGGTCTACTCAAGGCCCGGACAAGGCACCCAGTTCTACCTGGCCTTGCCCCTGTAGGGCATCAGGCTTCGTCGTCCAGGCGCCGGGGCACCAGGCGCCGCCCCCGGGTAATCAGCTCGGTGAACTGCAACGCGCTCAGGGCATGGGCGAACAGCCAGCCCTGACCGTAGCTCACGCCTTCACTGTTGAGCAGCGATGCCTGGTCTTCGAACTCGATGCCCTCGGCGATCACCTTGAGCTTCAGGGCATGGGCCATGCGGATGATGTGGGGCGCCACGCCACTGCTGGCGGCGTCATGCCCCAGGGCGTCGATGAACGCCTTGTCGATCTTCAGGCAATCCACCGGCAGGCTTTGCAGGTAGGCCAGGCTGCAGTAGCCGGTGCCGAAATCATCGATCAGCACTTGATGCCCCACGTCCCGTAGCGCCTGCAGGTTGTCCCGCGCCACCACCACATCGATCAGGCCACGCTCGGTGACCTCGAAGGCGATCTGCCGCGCGGCCACCTTGTGCAAGGCCAGGAGCCGCGCCATGACCTGGCCGATGCGCGGCACCATGACATCACAGGCCGCCAGGTTGACCGAGATGTACAACTGCGGATTGGCCCGCAGCACGTGCCCCAGTTGTTCCAGCAGGCGCTGCAGGACAAAGTCGGTGATCTGGCGGATCTGCCCGGTGTTTTCCGCCAGCGGAATGAACAGGTCGGGGCTGGTCAGGGTGCCATCCGGACGGCGCCAGCGCAGCAAGGCTTCGGCCCCGACGCAGACCCGGCTGCTGAGGTCGAAGATCGGCTGGTACAGCACCTGCAACTCGCCACGGCGCAGAGCGCCTTGCAGCTCCGCCCCGAGGGATTGGCGCTGACGCGCCAGCTGATACACCAGCCCGCCGATACACAGCGCCAGCAACAGGCTGATCGGCAACAGCCACCACCAGCCATCGAGCATTTCCGCCTGCATGCTGGCCCGGGGCGTGATCAGCACCAACTGGTACTCGGGATTCTGGGTCGGCATGCGATAGATCAGCAGGTCCGGGGTCACTTGCAGCGGCCCGTCGCGACCGGCGCGCCAAGGTTCCACCGGCGGCCAGGCATGGGCCTGGCCCAGTACCGGAATCGCCCGGGCACCATGCTCCACCACCACCATCAGGCTGCCACCGGCCGGCAGGTCCACCACATCGGTCAGGTGCCCGCGGGAAGTGGCCACGCGAAAATCGCCCCGGCCCAGCATCAGCGCGGCCAGGTTTTCATTGGGCTGGGCAGAGGTGTTGAGCCAGTAGCTGTAGGTCGGCCCGCGGATATCCGGAGCCCTGAGCGAGGGCATCAGGCTCTGGCGCGGCGAGTTGGAGCAGCTTTGGGTGGCGTCCATGTAGGCCGCTTCATAAATGAAGCGGTAGTTGAAGCTGACCTGCTGCAGGGCGCTGATCAGCTCGGCGCTGCACTCGCGCAGCGGCTGGGCTTCGAGCTCGTCCAGTCCTTCACGCAGTTGCCCGAACAGTTGTTCCAGACGCTCCAGGAAGCGCTTGCCCTGGGCATTCATCTGTTCGCTTTCCCGTTGCTGGACCTGATGCATGGCCACCCCGGCACTGCCGAGCACCAGCAGCGCCGCGCTCAGCGCAGCCGCCAGCGTCGCCAACAACCAGGGGCGATGGAACCAGGTGCGCAGGGGCTCACGAGGGACGGGCATCGTGGAGGATCCGAGGGATACCAATGAGTTATAGCAACTGATTGGGTAATCGGCCCGGACCGTCCGGCGGCGTCATTATTTTGTCTGATTGAGGACCTGGAGCATCGCAGCACTTTCGGCATCCGGAATGCCATCGAAACGGCTCGGGCGATAGTGCATCTGGAAAGCCGCCAGCACGTGCCGGGTGGCCTGATCCAGCTCGCCGGTCTGCGGGGTGGCGTAGCCCAGCTGGGCCAGTTGCTGCTGGAACCAGCCGATGCTCGGCAGGCTCACCGCGAAGTACGCCTGCTGACGGGCCACCGCCTGGGCATTGGGCCACAGGCCGAGGCCGGCGTCGGCCAGGCGTTTCCAGGGGAACAGCGGTCCCGGATCGAGCTTGCGCGACGGCGCGATGTCGCTATGACCGATGATGTGACGCGGGGAGATGTTGTTGCGCTTGCTGATGTCTTTGAGCAGCACGATCAGATTCTGGATCTGCGCTTCGCTGTAGGGATACCAGAGCCGTCCGTTGGGACCATCGCGAAAGCCCGGGTTGACGATCTCAATGCCGATCGAGCTGGAGTTGAGCCAGGTACGCCCCTGCCACTGGCTTTCGCCGGCGTGCCAGGCGCGGTATTGCTCGTCCACCAGCTTGTAGATGGTGGCCGACTTGTCATCGCCGATCAGGTAGTGGCTGCTGACCTGGCCGCGCGTCAGCAGGGCCAGGGAACGCTCCAGGGACGCGGAGGTGTAGTGAACGATGATGAACTGGGCCCGCTGATCGTAATTCACCGAGGGGTGGCCGGTGTCGATACGCGGACCGCTGGCGCAGCCGGCCAGGAGCAGGAGCGAGAAGGCAAGAGCAAGGCGTTTCATGGCAAAAGGCAATACGCTGAAGACAAAGAATGCAACAGTGTAACGTACTGCCCGCGCCACCATGGGCAAAAACCGTGGCTTGAGACAGGAATCGGCCTGCGCCTCAGCCTGCCTCCACCCGGTTGCGACCGGCGTCCTTGGCCCGATACAGCGCCTGATCGGCTCGTTTGATCACCAGTTCGCTGCGATCACCGGGCTTGAACGCACTGAGGCCGACGGACACGGTGATGGTCACCCGCTCTCCCTTGAAATGAAACGGGCAAGCCTCAATCGCCGCCCGCAGCGCTTCCACGATTCGCGCACCAACCGGCCAGGGGGTATTGGGCAGCAGCAGGACGAACTCCTCGCCACCGAAGCGAGCGATGAAATCGCTGCCCCGCAGACGCTTGCGCAGCACGTTGGCGATGATCTTCAACACCTTGTCCCCGGCCAGATGACCGTAGTTGTCGTTGATCCGCTTGAAGTGATCGAGGTCGAGCATGGCCAGCAGCAGGCTGTTGCCATGTTGCTGCCATTGGCCGATCTCGTGCTCCAGGCGCTCGCTCCAGGCCGCGCGGTTGGGCAAGCCGGTCAAGGGGTCGATCAGCGCCTTCTGCCGCTGTTCTTCGAGGTGTTCACGGTAGCCCTGGGCTTCCTGCTCCATGCTCGATACGCGTTCTGCCAGGCTTTGCAGGCGGGCGGCCACTTCCTTCTCGCGCTCGTCGCGCTGCTTCTGGTGCTGATCCATGGTGCCCAGCAGACCTTCCAGATGACTTTCCAGCACCTGCTTGAGGTCATCCAGGTCCGCCGCTTCCTGCACACTGCTTTGCAGGCCATCGACCTGTTGGCGGATCTGCGAGTCCATGGCCCGCGCCGCCGAGCTGCTGTCGGCATGGCCGTCGCTGGCCGCCTGCAGATTGCTCTGGAAGGCTTCCAGACGCTCGTTGAGCTGTTTGAGGTAGGCCTCGAACTCGTGTTGGCCCGAGTCGGTGATCGCCAGCATCAATACCGCCAGATCATCGAGGATCGGCAGCAATTCATACCAGTTCAACCCATGCTGCAGACGATCGCGCATGGCTTCCGCCTGGGGTCGATGGCGCTCCGGCAGGCTCAGGTCGTCGAGCAGCCCCAGCAAGGTGTGCTCGATATGCTTGGCCACCGAGCTATAGGACGGCTCGGGGGAGTCCGGCAGGGCGTAGAGCACATCGTGCTCGGACTGCTCCGGATCGATGGCGGCCAGGGCCTCGGCCATGACCGGCGGCAAGGGCAGGCTGTCGAGCAGCACCGCCGGGGAAACCGCAGGCAGAGGCAGCAACTCATCGGGGTTGGGCGCAACCGGCTCGCTCTGAGGCTCGCTAGGAGCCTCTGCCGGCGACTCGGCGAGCGCGACCGGAGCGGCGTCGACGGATGCCGGAGCCTGATCTGCCAGTTCGAGCGCAACGGGCGCTTGCATCTCGACCTGGGGCGCCGGCTCCTGCGGCTGTTCCTGCGCCAGGACAGGGGGCACGAATGCCACCACCGAAGGCGCGGCCGAGGCGCCGACAGCTTCGGCCTCAATCCTGGCCGGCGCGTCGGATGCAGGCTCCGCAAGCACGAGCGCCTCGGGTTCGGCCGGGGCGGGGGCCACGGCCAAGGGTGCCGGAGGAATGGCGGCGACTTCCGGCAAGTCCGTGGTCGGGGTCTGGTAGTGCTCGCGAGCCACTGCCTCTGGTTCTGCAACTGCCTCGGCCGGAGGAGGGGATTGCACGCTCGCAGCGGGAACAGGCGCCGCGGGCGGGGCCGTTTCGGCCTGGGGCGCTTCACCGGCGTCTCGTCCCCCGAAGAGGCGCTGCAGCAGACTCGGGCGACCTGGCTCGGCCGGGGTTTCCAGCTGGCTCAGGGCCTTGCCCTGAAGGCTGCTGAGCTCCCCCAGCAACAGGGGAATCTCCCGCGCCTGGCCGACCCGCCCATCCAACTGCTTGGCGAAGGCCTTCAACGGGCGGCTGACTTCCCGGGGCAAGGGCAGGGACTGCAATTGGGTCACCAGCGCCGTCAAGGCGCTGCTCATCTGTTCGATCCTGGTTTCACGCCGTTGCTCGGAATCCAGCACGGCCTTTTCCAGGCGCGGCAACAGGGCCGCAAGCCCCGCATCCATGTCGTCGGTGCGCACCACCTCGCGCATTTCCTTCATGCACTGGTCGACCGCGCGGTCGGTGCCTTCCGCCGCCAGGGTGCTGCGCACCAGGCCGCGACGCAGCAAGTCCAGGCGAGCGGCCCAACGGCGCTCAAGCTTTTCCTGCTGTTCGATACTTTTGAGGTACTTCTCTTTCCAGCGCTGGGCGTCGTCGCTCATTCATCGGTTCCGCGAGGTGCAGGACTCAACGCGGGCAATGCATCGGCCGTGAGCGAACCCGGCAGACGAATCTCTACCGCGACCGGCAGGTGATCGGATATGGGTTGGGCCAGGACTTCGACTCGCTCCAGGGTCAGGCTGGGGCTGAGCAGGATATGGTCCAGGCAGCGTTGCGGACGCCAGCTGGGGAAGGTCGCCTGCAGTTGCGGCGCCAACAGGCTGAGGTCGCGTAAAGGGGAGTGCTCCAGCAGATCGCTGGCGTGGGTGTTCATATCCCCCATCAGCACCTGATGTTTGTAGCCGCCGATCAACTCGCGGATATACGCCAGTTGCCGGGTTCGGACCCGGGCACCCAATGCCAGGTGCATCATCACCACCACCAGCGCTTCGGGGCCTTCACCAAAACGCAGGAGGATCGCTCCGCGCCCCTTGGGGCCGGGCAGCGGATGGTCTTCAATGGCCCAGGGACGCAAGCGGCTGAGCACGCCGTTGCTGTGCTGTGCCAGGCGTCCAAGGTTGCGATTGAGCTGTTGATACCAGTAGGGGAAGGCGCCCAGCTGAGCCAGGTGCTCCACTTGATTGACGTAGCCCGAACGCAGGCTGCCGCCATCGGCTTCCTGCAGGGCTACCAGGTCGAAGTCCCCCAGCAGGTTGCCGATCTTCTGCAGGTTTTCGGCACGCCCGTTGTGAGGTAGCAGGTGCTGCCAGCCACGCGTCAGGTAATGGCGATAGCGCTCGGTACTGATACCGACCTGGATATTGAAACTGAGCAAACGCAGGCGACTGTCCGCTGGCAGGCCGGTCGACGCCAAATGGTGTTCGTTGACCTGCGGATCATGCAGGCCAACGATGCGTTCCGAGCCCCAGCGCGGCATGGCGGCGCTTACTTGGCTGCGCGCTCTTTGGCGATCAGCTGGTCGGCCACGCTCAGCGCGCCTTCAGGACCACCGGCGGTGCCCAGGTCGAAACGGTACTTGCCGTTGACCACCATGGTCGGTACGCCGGTGATCTGATAGGCCTGGGCCTTCTTCTTGGCGTCCTCGACCTTGCCTTTGACGGCGAAGGAGTTGTAGGTGCTCAGGAACTTGTCCTTGTCGACGCCTTCGGCGGCCAGGAACTCGGCCATTTCCTCGGGAGTGGCGAGCTTCTTGCCGTTGTGGATAGCTTCGAATACGGCTTTGTGAACCTTGTGCTCGACGCCCATGGCTTCCAGGGTGATGAACAGTTGGCCATGAACGTTCCAGATGCCACCAAACATGGCTGGAATGCGCACGAAGTTGACGTCGGCAGGGAGTTTCTCAACCCAGGGATTGATGGTCGGCTCGAAGGCATAGCAGTGTGGGCAGCCATACCAGAACAGCTCTACGACCTCGATCTTGCCAGGCACGGCAACCGGAACGGCGCTGCTCAGCTCGACGTAGGTTTTACCGGCTTCAAGCGGCTCGGCAGCTTGAGCGGTCACGCCAAACAGGCTGGCGGTGACGAGAGCGGCGCTGAGAATCAGATTACGCATGCTTTACTCCTGGACAATTTTGGCGCCTCGCGCGACCTGAATTCAGACAGATCATGGCGGGCTTGAGTTCGCTAGTGTAGCGGCAGACGCCATAAAAAAGGGCGGCCTGAGCCACCCTTTATGCTTGCACCGTCAGATTAATCGATCATTAACGTTGCCGCGGCTCAACACCCTCGGCAACTTGATCGAGCCGGCTTAGTGCAGGCCCTGAATATAGCTGGACACCGCCTCGATGTCTTTGTTGCTCAACTTGGCGGCGATGCTGCGCATGACCATGGTGTCGCCGTCGTTGGTACGGTTGCCTTCGCGGAAGTCGGTCAGTTGCTTGGCCACATACTGTGCGTGCTGGCCACCCAGATGCGGGAAACCGGCCGCTGCGTTACCCGCGCCATTTGGCGAGTGGCAGCCGGTGCAGGCAGGCATGCCCTGGTCGAGCTTGCCACCACGGAAGAGCTCTTCGCCGCGGGCCACGACCTTGGGATCGGCGGCACCGACGCTGCCTTTCTGGCTGGCGAAGTAAGCGGCGATGTCAGCCAGGTCCTGATCGCTCAGGTTGGTCAACAGGCCGGTCATCTCCAGCACTTGGCGCTTGCCGGACTTGATATCGTGCAGCTGCTTGTCCAGGTACTTTTCCCCCTGGCCGGCCAGCTTGGGAAAGTTTGGCGCCATGCTGTTCCCATCAGGACCGTGGCATGCGCCACAGACTGCGGCTTTCGCCTGACCGGCAGCAGCGTCGCCTGCGGCATGGGCTACACCTGTGATGCCCAAGGTCAACAGCAGACTCACGAGTAATTTGTTCATCAGCTAATCCAACTACGGCTAAGGGTTAAGAGTTATGGGCCGGGATCACTCGCTCATCCAGTGGATGATGGCTCGGTAATCCTCGGCACTGCAGTCCATGCACAAACCACGCGGCGGCATCGCCTTGAAACCCTGGGTCACGTGTTGCACCAGCGTCTCCATACCTTGCGCCAACCTCGGCGCCCAAGCTTCCTGGTCGCCCTTGCGGGGCGCCGTGGGTAGTTGGCCGGAATGACAAGCCCCACAAACACGGTTGTACACAGCTTCCGGATCCTGTGTAGCCTGAGCGCTGTAAAGCGGCATCAAGACACCGGCAGCTAGCAGCCATTTCGTCATAAAACGACCTTTTCAGGGTTGAGAGCGTGCTGCGTTCTAGCGCGCAGTCAAGGTTTATCGCTCTCGTGAACTTCATCCTACGCTGGGACAAAGCGCACACAAAATCTGCGGCATTATATACTGGCGCTACTGAAACGGAAACGACACCGCTCGCCGCGTCCACTCTCGGCATCGCCCCTATCTCGGAAATCCCATGCAACTCAAGAACCCCATCCTCGGTCTGTGCCAACAGGCTACGTTCATGCTCAGCGCCGCCAAGGTCGACCAATGCCCGGACGATGACGGCTTTGAAGTGGCCTTCGCCGGGCGTTCCAACGCCGGTAAGTCCAGCGCCCTGAACACCCTGACCCATGCCAGCCTGGCACGCACCTCGAAAACCCCGGGGCGCACGCAGTTGTTGAACTTCTTCAAGCTAGACGACGATCGCCGTCTGGTCGACCTGCCGGGCTACGGCTACGCCAAAGTGCCGATCCCCTTGAAGCAGCACTGGCAGCGCCACCTGGAAGCCTATCTGGGCAGCCGCGAGAGCCTCAAAGGCCTGATCCTGATGATGGACATCCGGCATCCCATGACCGATTTCGACCTGCTGATGCTGGATTGGGCCGTGGCCAGCGGCATGCCGATGCACATCCTGCTGACCAAGGCCGACAAGCTGACCTACGGCGCGGCCAAGAACACCTTGCTCAAGGTCCAGTCGCAGATCCGCAAGGGCTGGGGCGAAGCGGTCACCATCCAACTGTTCTCGGCCCCCAAGCGCATGGGCCTGGAAGAGGCTTACACCGTACTGGCGGGCTGGATGGAACTGGCCGACAAAGGCGCTGAAACCGAGGCCTGAGCGGTAGATAAAAATTGTCTGCGCGGTGATCAGGCAAGGCAAAAAGCGGCGGGAAAGCGGAGTTTAGGGGCCTAAATGAGCATTTCCCGCCGTTTTTTAACGCAGCATGGGCGCTGCGCAGGCAATTTTCAGGCAAAAAAAACCCCGGACTTCGTATGGGGAGGGGGAAGTTCGGGGTTCAAGTTCTAGACCGCTAGGGCGGGGTCCAGATATCTGCCAACACTTAACACAACATAGGAGCATCGAAGGGCTTCACCAGCCATTCAGTAACTCTGAGTGGGCTTTCACTGGATTAGTTCCAGCGGGTTGCAAAAACTATTGGCAATAAGCGATGAAATTTTCCGTGCTAATAGCCAGTCGCCAGTTTTTGCCGCGACACTATGCCGCGGCAAAAAGCACTGAAAAGTGCCCTTAATGGGCCTCATCCCAGTTATTTCCCACCCCGACTTCCACCAATAACGGCACATCCAGGGTCGCGGCACCGCTCATGTAGCCACGAATCTCGTCGCGCACCTGGTCCACCAGGTCCTCACGCACTTCCAGCACCAGTTCGTCGTGCACCTGAAGGATGACCCGGGCATCCAGCTGCGAAGACTCCAGCCAGTTGTCCACCGCCACCATGGCTTTCTTGATGATGTCCGCCGCCGTGCCCTGCATTGGCGCGTTGATCGCCGTACGCTCGGCGCCGGCTCGCTCCTGCGGCTTGTTGGAGTTGATCTCCGGCAGGTACAGCCGACGACCGAAGATGGTCTCGACATAGCCCTGATCCGCCGCCTGGGCGCGGGTTCGATCCATGTATTGGCGAACCCCCGGATAGCGGGCGAAATAGGTATCGATATAGGCCTTGGCCGTTTTGGTATCGACCCCTATGTCCTTGCCCAGCTTCTGCGCGCCCATGCCGTAGATCAGGCCGAAGTTGATGGCCTTGGCGCTGCGACGCTGATCGGACGTCACATCCTTGAGCTCCACCTTGAACACTTCGGCCGCAGTGGCGGTGTGCACATCCAGGTTGTTGCGGAAGGCATTGAGCAGGCCTTCGTCCCGGGACAGGTGAGCCATGATCCGCAGCTCGATCTGCGAATAGTCCGCCGCCAGCAGCTTGTAGCCGGGCGGCGCGATAAAGGCCTGGCGAATGCGCCGGCCCTCGGCGGTGCGCACAGGAATGTTCTGCAGGTTCGGATCGCTGGAGGACAACCGGCCGGTGGAAGCCACCGCCTGGTGATAGGACGTGTGGATGCGCCCGGTACGCGGATTGATCTGCTCGGGCAGACGATCGGTGTAGGTGCTCTTCAGCTTGCTCATGGAGCGGTACTGCATCAGCACCCGCGGCAGCGGATAGTCGTCCTCGGCGAGCTTGGCCAGCACCTCTTCAGCCGTGGAAGGCTGGCCCTTGGCGGTTTTTTTCAGCACCGGCAGGCCAAGCTTGTCGTAGAGGATGCTGCCCAATTGCTTGGGCGAGCCCAGGTTGAACTCCTCACCGGCGATCTCGAAGGCTTCGCGCTCCAGGGCCACCATCTTGTCCCCCAGCTCGATGCTCTGCACGCCCAGGAGCTTGTCATCCACCAGTGCGCCCTGGCGCTCGATGCGTGCCAGGACCGGCACCAGCGGCATCTCGATATCGGTGAGGACGCTGGCCAGACTCGGGATGGCGGTCAGTTTTTCGAAGAGCGTCTGATGCAGACGCAGGGTGATATCGGCGTCTTCAGCGGCGTAGGGACCGGCCTGCTCGAGCGGAATCTGATCGAAAGTCAGCTGCTTGGCACCCTTGCCGGCAATGTCCTGGAAGCTCACGGTGGTGTGGTCCAGGTACTTCTGCGCCAGGCTGTCCATGTCATGGCGGGTGGCGGTGGAGTTGAGCACGTAGGACTCAAGCATGGTGTCGAAGGCGATGCCGCGCACAGTGATGCCATTGGCCTGATCGCCGCCAATCGCGCAATTGGCCAGGATGTTCATGTCGAACTTGGCGTGCTGACCGACCTTGAGCAGCTTGGGGTCCTCCAGCAACGGCTTCAGGGCCAGCAGCACGGTGTCGCGGTCCAGTTGCTCCGGCACGCCCATGTAGGAGTGGGTCAGCGGGATGTAGGCCGCTTCCCCGGCCTTGACCGCAAACGACAGCCCCACCAGTTGCGCCTGCTGGGCATCGATGCCGGTGGTCTCGGTATCGAAGGCAATCAGCTTGGCGTTCTTCAGTTTTTCCAGCCAGACGGCAAAACGCTCCTGGTCGAGGATGGTTTCGTACTGCAGCTCAAGCGCTGGCTGTTCGGCAGCCGGCGGCTGCGGCGCAGCGGCCGGCGCCGGCTCGGCTTCACTGAGCTCGACGCGCTTGGCGTCGCGCTGCAACTCGTCAAGCCAGCTCTTGAATTCCAGCAGGCTGTAGAGCTCCACCAGCTTCTCGCGATCCGGCTCGCCCAGGTGCAGGTCGTCGAGCCCGATATCCAGCGGCACGTCCACCTTGATGGTTGCCAACTGATAGGAGAGGAAGGCCATTTCCTTGTGCTCTTCGAGCTTGGCCGGCAGGGTCTTGGCCCCGCGAATCGGCAGGGTCGGCACGATATCGAGCTGCTCGTACAGCTCCTTGAGCCCACCGTTGACCCCTACCAGCAGCCCGGAAGCCGTCTTCGGACCGATACCCGGCACCCCAGGGATGTTGTCGGAAGAGTCGCCCATCAATGCCAGGTAATCGATGATCTGCTCGGGAGCGACACCGAATTTCTCCTTCACGCCTTCCACATCCATGCTGCTACCAGACATGGTGTTGACCAGCGTAATGTGCCCATCCACCAACTGGGCCATGTCCTTGTCACCGGTGGAGATCACCACCGGACGATCCGCCGCCGCGCTGCTGCGGGCCAGGGTGCCGATCACGTCGTCGGCCTCGACCCCTTCCACACACAGCAACGGGAAACCCAGGGCGATCACACTGGCGTGCAAGGGCTCGATCTGCACCCGCATATCGTCGGGCATGCTCGGACGGTTGGCCTTGTAATGGGCATACATGTCGTCGCGGAAGGTCCCGCCCTTGGCGTCGAAGACCACGGCGAACGGGCTGTCCGGGTACTGCTTGCGCAGACTCTTGAGCATGTTCAGCACGCCCTTGACCGCGCCCGTGGGCAGGCCTTTGGAAGTGGTCAGCGGTGGCAACGCATGAAACGCGCGGTACAGATAAGAAGAACCGTCCACCAGGACGAGGGGGGCTTGGCTCATGAGCGGGATCAACCTTTTCGGCGGGTCCGGCGCTAGAATAGCGGGACCGTTGACGACAAAGGGACAAGGTTATCATGCGCACACTAAATCGCTTGCTGCTGGCCGGCTTGATTGCAATCGCTCCAATGGCCGTGATCGCCGCAGAAGATGCGCCGTCAGCGGACCCGCAAGTCACCATTCGCACGGAAGGCGACAAGACCATCCAGGAATACCGGCAAAATGGCTTTCTGTACGCCATCAAGGTCACGCCCAAGGGCGGCAAGCCCTATTTCCTGGTGCGCGCTGATGGCTCCGACGGTAACTTCATCCGTTCGGATCAGCCGGATATGCTGATCCCTGCGTGGAAAATCTTTGAGTGGTAAGCCACTCCGACTTCAACTCAATGGCGCTGGCTGAATAGCGGCGCCCGTACTGGCAGTTTTTAACCATGTCTGTGTTCACCCCCCTGGCTCGGCCCGAGCTGGAAACCTTTCTCGCCCCGTATGGGCTCGGCCGCCTGCTTGACTTCCAGGGGATCGCCGCTGGTAGCGAAAACACCAACTTCTTCATCAGCCTGGAACAGGGCGAATTCGTCCTGACCCTGGTGGAACGCGGCCCGGTCCAGGAAATGCCGTTCTTCATCGAGCTGCTGGACGTGCTGCACCAAGCCAACCTGCCGGTGCCCTACGCCCTGCGCACCACCGATGGCGTCGCCCTGCGGGAGCTGGCGGGCAAGCCGGCGCTGCTGCAACCGCGGCTGGCGGGCAAGCACATCAAGGAAGCCAACGCCCAGCATTGCGCCCAGGTTGGTGAGTTGCTCGGCCACCTGCACGTGGCCACCAAGGACAACATGATCAAGCGCAAGACCGATCGTGGCCTGGACTGGATGCAGGAAGAGGGCGCACAACTGCTGTCGCACCTGGATGCCGCCGCTCAAGACCTGCTGCAGCGGGCGCTGGATGAAATCGTCGCACAGAAGACCCGGATCCTCGCCCTGCCCAGGGCCAACATCCACGCCGATCTGTTCCGCGACAACGCCATGTTCGAAGGCACCCACCTGACCGGCCTGATCGACTTCTACAACGCCTGCTCGGGACCGATGCTCTACGACGTGGCCATTGCCCTGAACGACTGGTGCTCCGACGCCGAAGGCGTGATCGACGGCCAGCGCGCCCGTGCCCTGCTCGGTGCCTACGCCAGCTTGCGGCCCTTCACTGCGGCAGAGGCCGAGCTCTGGCCGACCATGCTGCGGGTCGCCTGCGTGCGCTTCTGGCTGTCACGGCTGATTGCCGCCGAGAGCTTCGCCGGACAGGACGTGCTGATTCACGATCCGATGGAGTTCCAGCAGCGCCTGGCACAGCGGCAACGGATCAACATCGCGCTGCCGTTCGCCCTGTAAAACGCTTCGCGGGCAAGCCCGCTCCTACAGAGCGCACCTGTAGGAGCGGGCTTGCCCGCGAAAGACACCCCGCAACAATCCCTGCTTAAAGCTGCTCCAGACAGCCCGCCAGATCGTTCCCCAATTTCTCCAGCACCTGCTCATAGCCCTGAGCGGTCGCGGGCGTATACCCGCCCAGCGCATCCAGCTCCGCCAGCGTCACCGGCAGCCCGGCCACCAGGGTTTCCGCCAACCGCGGACGCAGAGGCGGCTCGCTGAACACACAGGTCTTGCCCACTTGCTGCAACCGCGCGCGCATGGCGGCGACATGCTGGGCCCCCGGCTGCACTTCCGCGGCAACGCTGAAGACCCCGGTGTGCTTGAGGCCATAGGCGTCTTCGAAGTAGTCGAAGGCTTCGTGGAAGACGAAGTAAGGCTTGCCGGCGATGCCTGCCAGACGGGTTTTCAAGCGGGCGTCCAGGGCATCCAGACGCTCATTGAAGGCTTTCAGGTTGCTCTGGTAGCGAGCGGCATTGGCCGGGTCGGCGGCGCTCAGGTCGGCGGCCATGCGGCTGGCGATCACCCGAGCATTGACCGGCGACAGCCACAGGTGCGCATCCAGGGTGCCAGGGCGGTGGTCATGGTCATGTTCGTCGGCATCTTCGGCGTGAGAATGGCTATCTTCGGCGAAGTGGCGAAGTTTCATGCCCGGCAGGTCCTGCACCGCCACCGATGGCAGGCTGCGGCCCTTCAGCACCCGCGGCAGGAAACCTTCCATGTCCGGGCCGATCCAGTACAGCAGGTCGACGCTTTGCACCTTGCGCACGTCCGAAGGGCGCAGCGCATAGTTGTGCGGCGAGGCTCCCGGCGGCAACAGCACTTCGGGCACCGCCACGCCGTCCTGCACCGCCGCGGCAATCAGTTGCAAGGGTTTGATGCTGGTGAGGACCCGGACTTCGGCCTGGGCCGAGCCGATCGCGAACAGGCTGAAGGTAAAAGCGACAAAAAAGCGAAAAAGTCTGGACACGATGGACACTCGAAGAGGCGAGAACGGGTAACATAATAACGTCTCTCACAAACCTCGTCGCCGCTCATGCCTAAAACACCCCTCGCCAGCCGTCCCCACGACCACTCTCACTGCGTGCACAGCGCACTGTCTGAGGCCGACGCTCTGTGCGCACGGCAAGGCCTGCGCCTGACCGCCCTGCGCCGGCGGGTGCTGGAGCTGGTGTGGCAAAGCCACAAGCCCCTGGGGGCCTACGACATCCTGGCCGTGCTCAGCGAGCAGGACGGCCGCCGCGCCGCGCCGCCAACGGTGTACCGGGCGCTGGATTTCCTCCTGGAAAACGGCCTGGTGCACCGCATTGCCTCGCTCAACGCCTTCGTCGGCTGCAACCACCCGGAGCACGCGCATCAGGGCCAGTTCCTGATCTGCCGCGAGTGCCACGCAGCCATCGAGCTGGAACAGAAATCCATCAGCGACGCCATCATCACCAGCGCCCGCGACGTCGGCTTCGTGGTCGAGGGCCAGACCGTCGAAGTGGTCGGGCTCTGCTCGGGCTGCCAGGGGGCTTGATGAGCACAGCGTTGATCCGCCTCGAGCAGGTCGGGGTGACCTTTGCCGGGCAGAGCGTGCTGGACAACATCCAGCTCAGCGTCGAGCCGGGGCAGATCGTGACCCTGATCGGCCCCAATGGCGCCGGCAAGACCACCCTGGTGCGCGCCGTGCTCGGCCTGCTCAAGCCCGATACCGGCAGTGTCTGGCGCAAACCGCGGCTGCGGGTGGGCTACATGCCGCAGAAACTCCACGTCGACCCGACCCTGCCGCTGTCGGTGCTGCGCTTTCTGCGCCTGGTGCCGGGGGTGGATCGCAACCGAGCGCTGGCGGCCCTCAAGGAAGTCGGCGCCGAACAGGTGATCGACAGCCCGGTGCAAAGCATTTCCGGCGGCGAGATGCAGCGCGTGCTGCTGGCCCGGGCCCTGCTGCGCGAGCCCGAACTGCTGGTGCTCGACGAACCGGTGCAAGGCGTCGACGTGGCCGGCCAGGCCGAGCTCTACAGCCTGATCACCCGCCTGCGGGACCGTCACGGTTGCGGCGTGCTGATGGTGTCCCACGACCTGCATCTGGTGATGAGCACCACCGACCAGGTGGTCTGCCTCAACCGCCACGTCTGCTGCTCCGGGCACCCCGAGCAGGTCAGTGGCGACCCGGCCTTCGTCGAGCTGTTCGGCAAGAACGCGCCGAGCCTGGCGATCTACCACCATCACCACGATCACGCCCATGACCTGCATGGGTCAGTGGTCACCCAGCCCGCCGCGGGCCGCCCCCATGTCCACGGAGAAAACTGCAAGCATGGCTGATTTTCTGCTGTACGCCCTGCTCGCAGGTTTGGCCCTGGCGGTGGTTGCCGGCCCCTTGGGGTCCTTCGTGGTCTGGCGGCGCATGGCCTATTTTGGCGACACCCTGTCCCATGCCGCGCTCTTAGGGGTGGCCCTGGGCTTCCTGCTGGATGTCAGCCCGGCGGTGGCGGTCACCGTGGGCTGCCTGTTGCTGGCGGTGCTGCTGGTGACCCTGCAACAACGCCAGCCCCTGGCATCCGACACGCTGCTGGGTATTCTTGCTCCCAGCACCCTGTCCCTGGGCCTGGTGGTACTAAGCTTCATGCATGAAGTGCGAATCGACCTGATGGCCTACCTGTTCGGTGACCTGCTGGCGATCAGCCCCGGCGACCTGGCATGGATTCTCGGCGGCAGCGCGGCGGTGCTCCTGCTGTTGGTGGCCCTGTGGCGCCCTCTGCTGGCAATCACCGTGCACGAGGAACTGGCCAGGGTCGAAGGCCTGCCCGTGGCATCGCTGCGCCTGGCGCTGATGCTGCTGATCGCCGTGGTCATTGCGGTGGCGATGAAGATTGTCGGGGTGTTGCTGATTACCTCGTTGCTGATCATCCCGGCCGCTGCGGCACAGCGTCACGCCCGCTCGCCGGAGCAGATGGCCCTGGGCGCGAGCCTGCTGGGCATGCTCGCGGTCTGTGGCGGACTGGCGCTGTCCTGGTTCAAGGACACCCCGGCCGGACCGTCGATCGTGGTGGTGGCCGCCGCACTGTTTCTGCTGAGTTTTGTTCTGCCCCGTCGAGGGGTGTAGACTTGCTCGCTTTTTGCGCAATTAGAGAGTCGCAGGAATGAAGCCGTTCGCCTCCCGTTATCTGCTCCTTGTCGCATTCTCCCTGCTGCTGGGGGCCTGCCAAAGCACGCCACCGGCGACCACCGAGGTCCCCGATGCGCGGGCCACGGCCATCGCGCAGCTGGAACAAAACATTGCCAGCAACGAGCTGGCGACAGCGGAAGATCAGCTCAGTGCATTGCAGGCACAAACCCCTGACGACCCGCAGCTGGTGCAATACCAGCGGCAGATTGCCGAGGCCTACCTGCAACGCAGCCAGATCGTCCTGCAAAAGGGTGACGTGAATGCCGCCGCCACCGCCCTGAGCCGGGCCCGGGCGCTGATGCCCAAGGCACCGGCGCTGACCGGAGGGGTCAACAACGCCATTGCCCATGCGCGCAAGGCCGAGCTGGAACAGGCCGAAGCCGCCTTGAAGGCCGCCGAGGCGCGTCCAGCGGCCCGGCTGATCGATCCTTCCGCCCAGAGCAGCACCATTGCCCTGAATGTCACCGATATCCGCAAGCTGCGTAAGCAGCTCGATGCGCTGGCCGCCGACGTGGTGAATTACCAGTGCGATGTGCACATTCAGGTGCCGCGCACCGAGGACTACCCTTGGCTGTCGACCCTGCTGAGCAAGCGGGTGAAGAAGCTCGATCCGGACTTCGAACAGAAAATCAGCAGACAGATCGTGCGCCATGTCCCGGCGCAAATGGTCTTGAGCCCACGCAAGGCGCAGTAAAGCCTCAGTCGGCCAGCCGGTTCCCTACGGGAGCGGGTTGGCCGGCGAAAGCGTGTTCAGGCCGGGATCGCCTTGGCCCTTTCCTCCCGACTCCACACCCGATGCTGAGCCATGGCGGCAAAGAACGCCTTCAGCGCCTTGGCATCGCCCCCCAGAATCAAGCCGTCATCCGCCTCCAGCCTGAGCACGTCCAGCAACTCCCGGGCTTCGCCGTGCAAGGCGATGGCCTTGAGATGCTTGTAGGCCTCCAACAGGTAATGCAAAGCCACGCCATTGCCGCTCAGGGTCTTGATCGATTGCGCACCACCCGGCACGAACACCGCGTCGAAAGCCACTGAAGGCAAGCCCTCCATGGAGGCATCCACCGCCAGGCGCTGGCCATTCGCGGTGGTCACCGGCGCCGAGGTCGGCCCCAGCAGCTTGGCGTGACCACCCTGGGCCTTGAGGGCCTTCTTCAACCCTTCGATCGCCGCACCATCGACGCCGTTGGCCGCCAGAATCGCCACTTTCCGGGTTTTGATATCCCCCGACAGCAGGTTGGCCTGGCTCAGGGCCGGCGAGCGGGTCAATGCGGTCTTGCGCTCGGCCACCGTGGCCTGCTTCGGCGCCGCCAAGCCGAGGTTTTCCGCCACGCGCGCGGCCAGTTGCAGATCGATGTTGGCCAGGATCTCGTTGACCTGCCGCTCGCGGATCCACGGCCGCTCGACCTTGCCCAACTCGAAGCTGTAGGCCGCGATGATGTGTTCCTGCTCGTGCTTGCTCATGCTGTTGAAGAACAGCCGCGCCTGGGAGAAGTGATCACCAAACGACTCGCTGCGCTGGCGAATCTTGTGGGCATCGATGCGCTCGTTGTAGCTCTCGAAGCCACCGTCCTGGGCCGCCGGCGGGGTTTCTCTGGGCCAGCCGCCATCGATGGAGTTCGGCTCATAGGCTGCCCGCCCCCTGTCGATGGTGCTGCGGTGCATGGCGTCGCGCTGCCCGTTGTGCAGCGGGGTCAACGGACGGTTGATCGGCAGTTCATGAAAGTTCGGCCCGCCCAGGCGACTGATCTGGGTATCGGTGTAGGAAAACAGCCGCCCTTGCAGCAGCGGGTCATTGGAGAAGTCGATCCCCGGCACGATGTGCCCCGGGCAGAAGGCGACCTGCTCGGTTTCGGCGAAGTAATTGTCGGGGTTGCGGTTGAGCACCATCTTGCCCAGGGGCGTGATCGGCACCAGCTCCTCGGGGATCAGTTTGGTTGGGTCGAGAATGTCGAAGTCGAAATTGTGTTCGTCCTCTTCGGCGATGATCTGCACGCCGAACTCCCACTCCGGGTAATCCCCGGTTTCGATGGCGTCCCACAGGTCGCGGCGATGAAAGTCGGTGTCCTTGCCCGCGAGCTTCTGCGCCTCGTCCCAGACCAGGGAACAGGTGCCCACCGTCGGCCGCCAGTGGAACTTGACGAAGCTTGCACGCCCCTCGGCGTTGATCAGGCGAAAGGTGTGCACGCCAAAGCCCTGCATGCTGCGCAGGCTTTTCGGAATGGCCCGGTCGGACATGGCCCAGATCACCATGTGCGCCGACTCCGGCTGCAGGGAGACGAAGTCCCAGAAGGTGTCGTGGGCCGAGCCGCCGGTGGGGATTTCGTTGTGGGGCTCGGGCTTCACGGCATGCACGAAGTCGGGAAACTTGATCGCGTCCTGGATGAAGAACACCGGCATGTTGTTGCCCACCAGATCGAAGTTGCCCTCATCGGTGAAGAACTTCACTGCAAAACCCCGGACATCGCGCACGGTATCGCCGGAGCCTCTTGGCCCCTGGACCGTGGAAAAGCGCACGAACACCGGGGTCTTCTTCTGCGGATCACGCAGGAAACCGGCCTTGGTCAGCGCCGAATGATTGTCGTAGCTCTGGAAGTAACCATGGGCACCGACGCCGCGGGCATGGACGATGCGCTCGGGGATCCGCTCATGGTCAAAGTGGGTGATCTTCTCCCGCATGATGAAGTCTTCCAGCAGCGAAGGCCCGCGGGCGCCCAGTTTCAGGCTGTTCTGGTTGTCGGCGACTTTCACCCCCTGATTGGTCCGCAAGGCCTGGCCGGTGGCATCGGAGCGGAACGGCTCCAGGCTCTGCAACTTGCGGTTGCTGTTGTCGCGGTCCAGGGTATCGGTCCCGGCCATCTGGCTTTTCGGGGCATTGGGCTTTTTCGTACTCATCAGGCAAGAACTCCTCGTTGGCGAAATCCCTGGCGCGCCGGGGCTTCGTGAACACAGGCCCACAGGCACGGTACCTGGGGCTTTCGAGTGGCTTAAGTAGTGACTGACGAGAAACGGCGAGCGTTCCTTTTTTATGACCTTTGATCGCGTTATCGCCAAATGGCAGGATGTTCGCGAAATAAATGCTAAGAACCTCTATACGGACAGGCTAAAATGCGCGCCCGGCTAACCGCTGATCCTTTTCTAACGCGCCCCACAAGGTTCGCTACGTGATCGAGTTTCAAAACGTCCATAAAACCTACCGGGTCGCCGGTAAGGATATTCCCGCCCTGCACCCGACCAGTCTTCGGGTCGAGAATGGCCAGGTGTTCGGCCTGATCGGTCATTCCGGGGCGGGCAAAAGTACCCTGCTGCGCCTGATCAACCGCCTGGAAAACCCCAGCGGCGGTCAGATCATCGTCGACGGCGAAGAGGTCACCGCACTGAATACCAATGGCCTGCGCCGCTTCCGCCAGCAGGTCGGGATGATCTTCCAGCACTTCAACCTGCTGTCGTCCAAGACCGTGGCCGACAACGTCGCGCTGCCCCTGACCCTGGCCGGCGAGCTGTCACGCAGCGACATCGAGCGTCGCGTAGCCGAGCTGCTGGATCGGGTCGGCCTGGCCGACCACGCCAAGAAATACCCGGCGCAGCTGTCCGGCGGCCAGAAGCAGCGCGTCGGCATCGCCCGCGCCCTGGCCACCAAGCCGAAGATCCTTTTGTGCGACGAAGCCACCAGCGCCCTCGATCCGCAGACCACCGCCTCGGTCCTGCAACTGCTGGCCGAGATCAACCGCGAGCTGAAGCTGACCATCGTCCTGATCACCCATGAGATGGACGTGATCCGTCGCGTCTGCGATCAGGTGGCGGTGATGGACGCCGGCCGCATCGTCGAACAGGGGCCGGTGGCCGAGGTGTTCCTGCACCCCAAGCACCCGACCACCAAGCGTTTCGTCCAGGAAGACGAGCAGATCGACGAGAACGAGCAGCGCGACGACTTCGCCCATGTGCCGGGGCGCATCGTGCGCCTGACCTTCCAGGGCGAGGCCACCTACGCGCCGTTGCTGGGCACCGTGGCCCGGGAGACCGGGGTCGACTACAGCATCCTCGCCGGACGCATCGACCGCATCAAAGACACCCCTTACGGGCAACTGACCCTGGCCATCACCGGCGGTGACATGGAAGCGGCCTTCGCCCGCTTCACCGCAGCGGATGTCCACATGGAGGTGCTGCGCTAATGAGCGGCTTACTGCATTACTTCGACAACGTTGACTGGGCCGATATCGGGGTGGCGACCAGCGACACCATGGTCATGCTCAGCACGTCCCTGTTCTTCACCGTACTGGTGGGCCTGCCACTGGGCGTCCTGCTGTTCCTGTGCAGCCCGAAGCAGTTGCTGGAACAGAAAAATGTCTATTCGGTCCTGGGCTTCGTGGTCAACGCCATCCGCTCGCTGCCGTTCATCATCCTGCTGATCGTGATGATTCCCACCACCATCCTCATCACCGGCACCTCCCTGGGTGTGGCGGGGGCCATTCCGCCGCTGGTGGTGGGCGCCTCCACCTTCTTCGCCCGACTGGTGGAAACCGCGCTGCGTGAAGTGGATCGCGGCATCATCGAGGCCACCCAGGCCATGGGCGCCACCACCCGGCAGATCATCATGAACGCCCTGCTGCCCGAGGCTTGCCCCGGTATCATCGCGGCGATCACGGTCACCGCCATCGCCCTGGTCGGCTACACCGCCATGGCCGGTGTCGTGGGTGCCGGCGGCCTCGGCGATCTGGCTATCCGTTATGGCTACCAGCGCTTCCAGGACGATGTGATGGTGGTGACCGTGGTGCTGCTGATTGTATTGGTTCAGGTTCTGCAAACCGTCGGCGATAAGCTGGTGGTGCATTTTTCCCGCAAATAATTGCAAACGCCGGCCCTGGCCGGCAGGTGCCCGGGGTCGGGCGACTTACAAGGAGCTTGTTCGATGAAAAAACTACTCGTCGCTTTCGCAGCCGTTGCCGCGTTCTCCGCGCACGCCGCCGAAACCCTGACCGTGGCCGCCACACCGGTGCCCCACGCCGAGATCCTGGAGTTCGTCAAACCGGCCCTGGCCAAAGAAGGCGTGGACCTTAAGGTCAAGGTCTTCACCGACTACGTGCAGCCCAACGTGCAAGTGGCCGAGAAACGCCTGGACGCCAACTTCTTCCAGCACCAGCCGTACCTGGATGAGTTCAACAAGACCAAGGGCACCAAGCTGGTGAGCGTGGCCGGCGTGCACGTGGAGCCCCTGGGCGCCTACTCCAGCAAGTACAAGCAACTGTCCGAACTGCCGGGCGGCGCCACCGTGGTGATCCCCAACGACGCCACCAACGGCGGCCGCGCGCTGCTGCTGCTGGACAAGGCCGGCCTGATCAAGCTCAAGGATTCCAACAGCATCCTCGCCACCGTCAAGGACATCACCGAGAACCCCAAGGACCTGAAGTTCCGTGAACTGGAAGCCGCCACCATCCCGCGCGTGCTGACCCAGGTCGACCTGGCCCTGATCAACACCAACTACGCCCTGGAAGCCAAGCTGGACCCGTCCAAGGACGCCCTGGTGATCGAAGGCAAGGACTCGCCTTACGTGAACATCCTGGTGGCCCGTCCTGACGACAAGGACTCGGACGCCATGAAGAAACTGATCGCGGCCCTGCACAGCCCGCAAGTGAAGCAATTCATTATCGAGAAGTACAAAGGCGCGATCGTGCCGGCATTCTGATCGGTTGCAGAAACACAAACGGGGCGCCTTGGGGCGCCCCGTTTTGTTTGTAGCCGCTGCCGAAGGCTGCGATAAGGCGCGAAGCGCCTTCCGAGGGCCTCGAAGAGCACGCGTCCTCTTCGAGGCCGATCGCAGCCTGCGGCAGCGGCTACAGGGTTCAGCAGTTCAGCAGTTCAGCAGTTCAGCAGTTCAGCAGTTCAGCAGTTCAGCAGTTCAGCAGTTCAGCAGTTCAAGCATGCCGCGTCATTGGCGCTGCAACATCACCGGCAGCTGCGCCACCAGCTTCTGGTTGTTCAGCGGTGCGCGGATAAAGCCGCGCTGGCGGCCGTCCGGGCCGATCACCGCCAGGTTGCCGCTGTGGTCCACGGTGTAGTTGGGCTTGCTGGTGTCCGCCGGAATGAACGGAATGCTCACGGCATTGGCCAGCTTCTGCAGGTCTTCCACCGAAGCGGCGGTCAGTCCCTTGAAGTCCTTGTCGAAGTAGCCCAGGTACTGCTTGAGCTGTTGCGGCGTATCGCGGTTGGGGTCGACGCTGACCAGGATCACCTGCAGCTTGTCCACCGCCTCCTTGGGCAGCTCGCTCTTGATCTGCCGCAGTTGCGCCAGGGTGGTGGGGCAGATGTCCGGGCAGAAGGTGTAGCCGAAAAACAGCAGCGACCATTTGCCCTTCAACTCATCGATCACCACGGGCTGGCCATCCTGGTCGAGCATCTTCACCGCCGGCAGCGTGCGGCTCTGGGGCAGGAGGATGATGCCGGCATCGATCAATGCGGTGGGATCACCCTGACCCTTGCCGGACAGTACTTTGTTGACGGTCAGCCCCAGGACCAGGGCCACCAGTGCAACGAGAATAAAGACGGTTTTCTGAGTTCGAGTCATAGGTTCAACAGTAGGTAGTGGTCTACGAGCAGGGCGATGAACAGCAGGAACAAGTAATAAATAGAGTACTTGAAGGTGTTGATCGCCGCGTGCGGCCGAGTGCCACGGTACAGCACCCAGGCCCATTGCAGGAAGCGCCCGCCCAGGACCAGGGCGCACACCAGGTACAGCACGCCGCTCATGTGAATGGCATAGGGCAGCAGGCTCACCGCCAGCAGGGCAAAGGTATAGAGCAGGATGTGCACCTTGGTGTAATGCTCGCCGTGAGTCACCGGCAACATCGGAATATCGGCCTTGGCGTACTCCTCCTTGCGATGGATCGCCAGGGCCCAGAAGTGCGGCGGGGTCCAGGCGAAGATGATCAGCACCAGCAACAGCGGTTCGGCGCTCAGGTGCCCGGTGGCGGCGACCCAGCCCAGCAGCGGCGGGGCCGCGCCGGCCAGCCCGCCGATCACGATGTTCTGCGGCGTCGCGCGCTTCAGAAAGCCGGTGTAGACCACCGCATAGCCCAGCAGGGAGGCCAGGGTCAGCCAGGCCGTCAGCGGATTGGTGAAGGCCAGCAGCAGGGCCTGCCCGGCCAGGGCCAGGCACAGGGCAAACGCCAGGGCGGCCCGGGGTGAAACCCGGCCTTCGGCCAGGGGCCGCTTGTGGGTCCGGGCCATCAGCGCATCGATGCGCCGGTCCACCACATGGTTCACCGCCGCCGCGCCACCTGCGCACAGGGCAATGCCCAGGTTGCCAAACACCAGCACCGTCCACGGCACCCCGGCGCGGGTGGCAAGGAACATGCCCACCAGGGAGGTGATGAGCATCAACACCACCACCTTGGGTTTGGTCAGCTCCAGATAATCACGCCAGATCGCCCGGGGCTGCTGACGTTCGCCAATCAGAGTCGCCATGGCATCTCTCCTTTGATGGTGATGGGACCGGCCACCTGTTTGCGCGGGCTCAGACGCCAGCCCAGGGGCAGGCGATCCCGGGCCTGCACCAGGCTGGTACGAGCGTGATAGTTGACCAGCACCAGGGTCAGCAGCAGCGCCGCGCCGCCGGCGTTGTGCGCCACCGCCACCGGCAGAGGCAGGTGGAACAGTACGTTGCTCAGGCCCAGGCTGATCTGCGCCCCCAGAGCCAGCAGCACCAGCCCGGCCAGACGGGTCATGCCGGTCTGTCGCAGTTGCCAGGCCAGGCCCAGCAACACCAGGGTCACCAACACCGCGCCCACCCGGTGGGTCATGTGGATGGCGGTGCGGGCGTCACTGTCCAGTTGCCCGCCCAGGTAGTTGGGGCCGATGTGCTGGGTCAGGTGAAAGCCGTTGGCAAAGTCCATGTTCGGCCACCACTGGCCGTGACAGGTGGGCAGGTCGATACAGGCCACGGCGGCGTAGTTGGAACTGACCCAGCCGCCCAGGGCGATCTGCCCGATCACCAGCACCAGCCCGGCCGTGGCCCAGTACTGCAGGCGCCGCGGCACGATCAGCGCCGGCAGCACACCGGACAGGCGCAAGGTCAGCAGGAACAGCAGGCTCAAGGTGGCAAAGCCCCCCAGCAGATGCGCGGTGACCACCTGGGGCCAGAGCTTGAGGGTCACCGTCCACATGCCGAAGGCCGCCTGGGCGAACACCACCGCGAGGAGGAACAGCGGCAGCTTCAGCGGCTGCCCGGGATGCCGGCGATGGCTCCAGGCGCGGGCCGCCAGCAGCACGATCAACAGCCCCAGGGTGCCGGCGAAGTAGCGGTGGATCATCTCGTTCCAGCCCTTGTGGGCCTCCACCGGGGTATCGGGAAAGTGCCGCTCGGCATGGGCCAGCTGCGCCTCGCTTTGCGGCACGCTGATAAAGCCGTAGCAGCCGGGCCAGTCCGGACAGCCCAGCCCGGCATGGGTCAGCCGGGTGTAGGCGCCGAGCAACACCACGATCAGGGCCAGCAAGGTGGCTAACAACGCGAGGCGAAATCCAGGTTTGGCCATGACGATGCCCTTATCCGATGTTCGACAGTTTCAGCAGATGGCGCAGGTCGTTGAGCAGGTCCTTGCCGTTGACCCGAGCGTCATAACGCAGCACCAGGTTGCTGTGGGGATCGACTATCCACAGCTGCGGCGCCTCCGGGTCGTGAACCCCCTTGGCGAAGGTCGCCAGGTCCAGGGGATAGCGTTGCAGCTGCGGGTATTCACGCTGCAGCCTGGCGGCGTACTCGGCACTCAGCGGCTGGGCACTGGCCAGGGCATGGCTGGCCCGGGAAGCGTCGCGCCCCAGGGCCACCTGGATCTGCCGCGCCAGGTACACCAGTTGCTGGCAGTCCGCCTCGCAGGCCTTGGGCGCGGTGACCAGGATCTGCCAGCGATCCTCCTCGGACTGCACGCCGATCTGCGCGCGGGTCTGGCCGTTGCCGATCAGCTCGCCGTGATAACTGCGGCTTTCCGGCACCCAAAACTGCAGCTTGTACATGCCGGTGGCCAGGATCATCGGACCGATCACCATCAGCAGGATCAGGATCAGCTGCCAGCGGCCGCGGCGCCGGTTGGCTGCTGGAGCTTCAGAGATGTTGGGTGGATTCATGGCCGTTCCCATGGCGTTTCTCCCGTGCGTTGTGCCAACCGAAATAGAGGTAGAGGGCAAACAGCGCCAGGGCCATGGCAAACCACTGCACGGCGTAGCCCTGGTGTTTTTCCGGTCCCATGGCCACCACCGGCCAAGCCGTCAGGTAGGCGCCCGGACCGGACTCCTGGCGCACCTCGTGGTTGAAGCCACTGCGATCCAGCTCGGCCCAGAGCGCCTCCGGAGCCACGGCGGTGATCAGCCGCGGCCAGCGCGCAGCGGCCGGGTCGGCATGCAGTTGGAACACCGCTCCCGGAGAAACGTAGACCCAGGCATCCAGGCTCAGGCTCTGCTCCGGGGTGTTGAAGACCGGTGGCGTGCGCCGGTCGGGCCAGGGCAGCCAGCCCCGATTGACCAGCAGCCAGCGCCCGCTGGTCTGGTCGAGGAAGGGTTGCAGCAACTCGACCCCGGCCTGGCCGTCGTGCAGGCGGTTGTCCAGCAGCAGGCTGTGCTCGGCATCGAAATGGCCGTACAGGCGCAGGCGGCGAAAGGCCGGATCCTCGGCGCCCAGCAACTCCAGCAGCGGCACCGGCGGGGCCACACGGCGCTCGGCGTAACTGGCCAGCAGCTGGCGCTTCTGCTCGCCGCGCCCCAGTTGCCAGAAGCCCAGGTAAACCAGCACCGGCAGCAGCAACAGCACCACCAGGGTCGGCACGACGCCGGGCCGGAAGCCTTTCATGACCGGCCCGCAAGCTTGAGAAATCCACTCGCTATACTGCTGTACATCGCGTTCCCCCCGGAGTCCCAGCATGCTCAAAGCAGCCATCGTCCTGATGCTGATTGCCACGGTGATCAGCCTGTTCAGCGGCCTGTTCTTTCTGGTCAAGGACGACAGCCAATCCAAGCGCCTGGTGACCGCCCTGAGTGTTCGGGTGTGCCTGGCCGCGATCACCCTGGGCTTGATCGCCTGGGGTTTCTTCAGCGGCCAGCTGGTTTCTCACGCGCCCTGGTAGGGCGCAGCAACTCCTGAACAGCGCCTCAGAGCACGTAGACGAAGACGAACAAGCCGATCCACACCACGTCGACGAAGTGCCAGTACCAACTGGCCGCCTCGAAGCCGAACTGATGCTCGGCGTCGAAATGCCCGCGCATGATGCGCATCAGCATTACGAACAGGATCAAGGTGCCGATGGTCACGTGGGCCCCGTGGAACCCGGTGAGCATGAAGAAGGTCGCGCCGTAGATCCCCGAGCCCAGGGTCAGCCCCAGTTCGTGATAGGCGTGGATGTATTCCTCGGCCTGGAAACCGAGGAAGGCGCAGCCCAGCAGCACGGTCAGCGCCAGCCAGATTTTCAGTGCACCGCGATGGCCTTTCTTCAGGGCATGGTGGGCGATGGTCACGGTGACGCTGGAACTGACCAGCAGCACGGTGTTGAGCAGCGGCAGGCCCCAGGGGCTGATGGTGGATTTGGGCGGTGGAAAGAGTTTCGGATCGGGGTTGTTGAGCAGCGGCCAGACGAACTCGAAGTTCGGCCAGAGCATATGGGCGATGCCCTTGTGCCCCTCACCACCGAGCCAGGGCCCGGACAGGTGCCGCACATAGAACAGCGCACCGAAGAAGGCCATGAAGAACATCACTTCGGAAAAGATGAACCAGCTCATGCCCCAGCGGAACGAGCGATCGAGCTGGGCGCTGTACAGCCCGGCGCGACTCTCCTTGACCACCGCGCCGAACCAGCCGAACAGCATGTAGGCCAGCAGCAGGCCGCCAACGAAAAAGATCAGTGGCCCATGGGATTCCGGGCGCGCCGCCTTCAGATCGTTGAACCAGGTCGCCAGGCCGAACACGGTGACGAACATGCCCACCGTCGCGATGATCGGCCACTTGCTCTGGGCCGGAACGTAATAGTGCTCATGAGTCGCCATGGGTCGTTCTCCTTATCGGGCACGCCAGATCGTCTATCCACCGGTCTTGGCGGCCGCCGCCACCGGTGGATGACGCGCGGTGATATCGAACAGCGTGTAAGCCAGCGTCAGGTGCTTCACATCCTTGGGCATGTCGCGGTCAACGATGAAACGCACCGGCATCTCGATCTTCTCCCCGGGCTGCAGCACCTGCTGGGTAAAGCAGAAGCACTCGGTCTTGTGGAAGTACATGGCCGCGCTGCTGGGGGAAATGCTCGGGATGGCCTGAGCGCTCATCGGATGATCACTGGGGTTGCGGGCGATGAAGATCATCTCGTTCACCGCCCCCGGATGGACCACGATGTCATCGGCCTTGGGATAGAAATCCCAGACCATGTCGATGGCGTTGGTGGACAGGAACTGCACCCGCACCTGGCGCGACTCATCCACCTGCTGCCTCTGGTCCGCGTACTGCCCGCCGGTCTTGCCATTGATCCCCAGGGCCTTGCACATCACGTCGTAGATCGGCACCAGGGCAAAACCGAAGACGAACATCGCCGTCACCACCAGCAACAGGCGGGTCACCAGTTTCTTCAGCGAGATCTCGGCCATCTCAACCTCCTCCCGAACCTGTAGGAGCCGGCTTGCCGGCGAACCGGGCACCACCCTCTGGCGCCTTCGCGAGCAAGCTCGCTCCTACAACACGGCTGTTCATTTCACTTCCGGCGGGGTGACAAAGGTGTGGTAGGGCGCCGGCGAAGGGATGCTCCACTCCAGGCCCTCGGCGCCTTCCCACGGCTTGGCCGGGGCCGGTTTGCCACCGCGAATGCACTTGATGACGATGAACAGGAAGAAGATCTGCGTGGCGCCGAAAGTGAAGGCGCCGATGGAGGACACCATGTTGAAGTCGGCGAACTGCAGGTTGTAGTCCGGAATCCGCCGCGGCATGCCCGCCAGCCCGACGAAGTGCATGGGGAAGAACGCCATGTTCATGCCGACGAAGGACAGCCAGAAGTGCAGCTTGCCCAGGGTTTCGTCGTACATGTGCCCGGTCCACTTGGGCAGCCAGTAATAGGCCGAGGCGAAGATCCCGAAGATCGCTCCCGGCACCAACACGTAGTGGAAGTGCGCCACCACGAAGTAGGTGTCCTGGTACTGGAAGTCCGCCGGGGCGATGGCCAGCATCAGCCCGGAAAAACCGCCGATGGTGAACAGGATGACGAAGGCCACGGCGAACAGCATCGGCGTCTCGAAGGTCAGCGCGCCCTGCCACATGGTGCTCACCCAGTTGAACACCTTGACCCCGGTGGGCACGGCGATCAGCAGGGTGGCGTACATGAAGAACAGTTCGCCCACCAGGGGGATGCCGACCACGAACATGTGGTGCGCCCAGACGATGAACGACAGGAAGGCGATCGCCCCGGTGGCATAGACCATCGAGGTGTAGCCGAACAGCGGCTTGCGGCTGAAGGTCGGGATGATCGAGCTGACCGCGCCGAAGGCCGGCAGGATCATGATGTACACCTCGGGGTGGCCGAAGAACCAGAACACGTGCTGGAACAAGACCGGGTCGCCGCCGCCGGCGGCACTGAAGAAGCTGGTGCCGAAGTGGATGTCCATCAGCATCATGGTCACGCAACCGGCCAGCACCGGCATCACCGCAATCAGCAGGAAGGCGGTGATCAGCCAGGTCCAGACGAACAGCGGCATCTTCATCAGGGTCATGCCCGGGGCACGCAGGTTGAGGATGGTGGCGATCACGTTGATCGCGCCCATGATCGAGCTGATGCCCATCAGGTGAATGGCGAAGATGAAGAAGGTCACGCTTTCCGGGGCGTAGGTGGTGGACAGCGGGGCGTAGAAGGTCCAGCCGAAGTTCGGCCCGCCACCGGGCATGAACAGGGTCGAGACCAGCAGCAGGAAGGCCGCCGGCAACAACCAGAAGCTGAAGTTGTTCATCCGCGGCAGGGCCATGTCCGGGGCACCGATCATCAGCGGGATCATCCAGTTGGCCAGGCCGACGAAGGCCGGCATCACCGCACCGAAGACCATCACCAGGCCGTGCATGGTGGTCATCTGGTTGAAGAACGCCGGCTCGACGATCTGCAGCCCGGGCTGGAACAGTTCGGCGCGGATCACCATGGCGAACGAGCCGCCGAGGAGGAACATGCAGAAGCTGAACCACAGGTACAGGGTGCCGATGTCCTTGTGGTTGGTGGTCAGTACCCAGCGCATCAGGCCCTTGGCGGGACCATGGGCGTGGTCATCATGGCCGGCGTGGCCGTGGTCATCGATCACAGCACTCATGTCCTGTCTCCTGCGAGCGAATGGACGGGATGATCGGCAGCGACGTGCCGCGACCGCTTGCGCAAATACTCGATGAACCGGCTCATTTGCTTTCCGCCTGTTTCAGCGCCAGGACATCCTTGGGCGTCACCATGTCGCCCTTGTTGTTGCCCCAGGCGTTGCGTTCGTAGGTGACCACGGCGGCGATGTCGACTTCCGAGAGCTGCTTGCCGAACGCCGCCATGGCGGTGCCCGGCTTGCCGTGGAACACCAGGCTCAGGTGAGCCTCCTTGGGACCGGTGGCGATCTTCGAGCCCTTGAGCGCCGGGAACATCGGTGGCAGGCCCTGGCCCTCGGCCTGGTGACAGGCGACGCAGGTGGTGTGGTAGACCTTGTCGCCACGGGCCACCAGCTCGTCCAGGGTCCATTCCTTGCTGGTCAGCTCCTTGAGCTTGGCCGCCTCGGCCTTGCGTTCGCCGAGCCAGGTGTCGTAGTCGGCCTGACTCTTGACCTCGACCACGATCGGCATGAAGCCGTGGTCCTTGCCGCACAGCTCGGCGCACTGGCCGCGGTAGATTCCGGGCTTGTCGACCCGGGTCCAGGCCTCGTTGACGAAGCCGGGGATGGCGTCACGCTTGACCGCGAAGGCCGGCACCCACCAGGAGTGAATGACATCGGCGGCGGTCACCAGGAAGCGCACCTTGGCCCCCACCGGCAGCACCAGCGGCTGGTCGACTTCCAACAGGTAGTGCTCGCCCTTGGCGGTCTTGTTGTGGATCTGCTCGGCGGGAGTGGCCAGGTTGCTGAAGAACTCCACATCCTGGCCCAGGTACTTGTAGTGCCACTTCCACTGGTAGCCGGTGATCTGGATGTCCACGTCCGGCTCGCTGGTGTCGTACATCTTGATCAGCGTTGCCGTGGCAGGCACGGCCATGGCCACCAGGATCAGGAAGGGAATGATGGTCCAGAGGATTTCCACCGTGGTGCTTTCGTGGAAGCGGGCCGGGACCTGGCCGGTGGAGCGACGGTGCACGATCATCGACCAGAACATCGCGCCGAAGACGATCAGCCCGATCACCACACAGATCCAGAAGATGGTCATGTGCAGGTCGAATACCGCGTGGCTTATCTCGGTCGCCCCAGGCGTCATATTCACCGTCCAGGCGGCTTGCGCCTGGCTGAATACCGACCACAACAGGAGGCCCATCCAGACATGTGGATGTCGCATCATTGCGGGTTCCCCTTATCGTTCTTGTTATCCCGGAGGCTCAACACCTGCGGCAAGGGAGCGGCTGCCTAGACTACGAACTTAAACCGGCCGGGGCCTCGCTGCGTTTGCAGTCGAGCGTCATCAGCTAACTTCATTCCTTGGCGAGTATAGACAGCGACTCTCACCTCGCAACGCGCTGGCGAAAATCACCTGAAACGCCGGAAAAGGCCTTTGCAGGCCACGGCGCGAAAGGGGTCGGGAGCAGGGGCGCACACCACGATATAACCGCGATGACTAAGCATGAAATAATTATGACAAATGCGTCTTAACCGCTTTTGTAAGCACGCTAACTTATGTGCTCCCTATTCATGTCCTTGTCCCTGGAGTTTTCATGAACACCGTCGCATTGCGCGAGCAGATCCAGCTGGCCCAGCAACACGAAGCCAGCACGGGCCTTCTGACCCGTCAGCTGGAAACGCAACTGCCTCACCTGCACCCCTCCATCCAGCTGCCCGAAGTCGACGCCAAGGGCGTCCTGACCCGTTTCGTCAGCGCCTACATCGACCAGGTTCCGGACCTGCTGGACGCCGCCAACGCGGTGGCCCGCGAAGCCGGCATCGAGTCGCAGATCAAGCCGGTACTGAAGATCGCCGAGCAATTCTTCCTCCAGCCGCCGGCCATCATGGACGGCCACGTCGGCCTCGACAGCCTGCTGGACGAAGCCTACCTGGCCCTGCGCCTGGTGGAGGAAGTCAACGACCTGTACATCAAGCATTTCGGCCGTCCGCTGATCCCCCTGGACATGACGGTCGCCAACCTCATCGCCCACCAACTGATCGGCGAAACCTTCGCCAACCAGCTGGATGAAGCGGTGCACCACGCCGTCGACGCCATGCTCAACGAAGAGAGCTTCGCCCTGGAATCGGTGGAAGCCTACCGCGACACACTCAACAGCCCGGACACCGAGGCCGCCTGGAAGCGCTGGCCCTGCCTGTCGCGCCAGCTGGGCGTGGAACTGGAACTGGACCAGCCCGCCGCCTGACCCCACTCCTCGCCAGCAAGGCTCGCTCCGGGCCTTGTGGCGAAGGGGCCAACCTCCTCGCCGACTCAACTGCGTACCGGCACCGCGCCCACGACACCGGCCGGGCTCAGCCGCCCCTCCAGACGCCGCCGCAAACCCCGCGCCTCGATCAACAGCTTCGAGCCCCTGGCGCTGTTGGCCCGTGCCCATTCCTCCAGCAACTCCAGACAGGCGTGATCGATATAGCTCAGGTGATTGAGCGGCACATGCACGGTGCTGCCCGGTGCAATCGTCGCCAGCACCCGCGTCAGGGCCGGGACCTTGAGAAAGGTCGCCGCGCCCACCAGGCGCAACTCCAGCTCGCCCTCGCGCTCCAGCCCGATCAGGCTGATCTTCAGGCGCGCAGCCTTGAACGCCAGCTTGGCCAGAGTCAGGGCAAAGCCGATCAGCACCCCGGTCAGCAGATCACTGAAGACAATCGCCAGGGCCGTCAGCGCGTAGGTGAACATCGGCATGCGCCCGTAACGCCCCAGGCCGCGAAAGGCCTTCAGGTCCACCAGCTTGCAGCCGGTATAGACCAGCACCCCGGCCAGGCTCGCCACCGGAATGCTCTGCAGCACACTGGACAGCAGCAACACGAAAGCCAGCAGCCACAGACCATGGAACACCGTCGAGAAACGGGTCTGGGCCCCGGCCTGGACGTTGGCCGAGCTGCGCACGATGACCCCGGTCATCGGCAGGGCGCCCAGCAGGCCGCAGAGCATGTTGCCCACGCCCTGGGCCGAGAGTTCCCGGTCGAAATCCGAACGCACCCCGCTGTGCATGCGATCCACGGCCGCCGCCGAGAGCAGGGTTTCGGCACTGGCGATGAAGGCCACGGCGAAGGCCGCCACCAGCAGGGTCGGGTCCGCCAGATCGAGCAGGTCGGCAGGGCGCAGCCAGTCGATGGCCTCGGCCAGGTTGGCAGGCACCTCGACCCGCTTCACTTCCAGGGCCAGGAGCAGGCTGGCCAGGGTCGTCAGTCCCACCCCCAACAAGGCACCGGGAATGAACCGCAGTGCCCGGGGCCGCCACCGGTCCCAGCCCCACATCAGCGCCATGGTCGACAGCCCCAGCAGGCCGGCCTGCCAGCCCAGGCTCGGCAAGGCCTGGGCCAGGGTCCGGGGCAAGCCGAGGAGGTTGTCCAGCCCCGAAGCCAGGGGCGCGGCATCGAACATCACATGCACCTGGGACAACACAATCAACACCCCGATGCCCGCCAGCATGCCGTAGACCACCGCCGGCGCCGTGACCCTGAACCAGCAGCCCAGACGCAGGCGCCCGGCGAGCAATTGCAGCAACCCGGCCAACAGCAGGATCGGCCCGAGCATGGCCACGCCGTGCTGGCGCACCAGTTCGAACACCAGCACCGCCAGCCCGGCGGCCGGGCCGCTGACCTGCAACGGCGAGCCCGCCAGCCAGCCCACCACCAGGCCACCGATGATCCCGGTAATCAGCCCCTTGGCCGGTGGCAGACCGGAAGCGATGGCAATCCCCATGCACAGGGGCAGGGCCACCAGGAACACCACCACCGAAGCCAGCAGCTCCCGGGGCAGGACATTTTTCAGCTGTGCTGCACGCATGACGCATCTCCCGACATTTTCTTCAGGCGTGGCAAAGCCGGGCTGCCAAACGGCAGCCCTGGCTACAACCACTCAGGGGGATTTAGGGGGATTCAGAAGCGCGCTTTGGGCGTCGCCACTGGGATCGGATGGCTGCCATCGAGCGGCAGGAAGCAACCCTTGTCCGCGTCGTAGGCCTTGATCGAGCTGGTTTCGATGTCGTAGACCCAGCCATGGATGAACAACTGGCCGTTGGCCATGCGCGAGGCCACGGAAGGGTGGGTGCGCAGGTGCTGCAACTGGGCGATGACGTTCTCTTCGGTCAGCACATGCATGCTGGACGACTCGTCGGCGCAATCGCAGTTTTCGTGGACCATGGTCCGCGCCACTTCGGCATGGCGCAGCCAGGCCTTGACCGTGGGCATCTTCTCCAGGCTCTGGGGATTGAGCACCGCACGCATGGCGCCGCAGTCCGAATGCCCGCAGACGATGATGTGATGCACCCCCAGGGCCAGCACCGCGTACTCGATCGCCGTGGACACACCACCGTTCATCTGCCCGTAAGGCGGCACCACGTTACCCACGTTGCGGGTCACGAACAGGTCGCCCGGGGAGCTTTGGGTGATGAGTTCGGGAACGATGCGCGAATCGGCACAGGCAATGAACATCGCCCGTGGCCGCTGGGCCGTGGCCAGTTTCTTGAACAACTCTTCCTGCTGCGGGAAGACTTCATGATGAAAATGCAAAAAGCCGTCAACGATATGCTGCAGCGCTGCATCGGCGGTTTCGGCAACCTCGGTGGGTGCGGGAGCCGACGCAGCCAACGGCTGTTTATCCTTGTCACTCATGATTCAGCCTCTCTGTCGGATTTGGTGAATTTTCCAGAATTATCCGGCACGACGCCAGCAATCGATTAAAAAACAACCGAGCCGCCGAACGCGACCAATGGGTCACTCGATGAACAAAGTAGCCACAAAAACTTAACTCAAACTGAATGCAAGGCTCTAGAACGCCACTATTGGCGATAGCAAAAGGTGACCGGCGGCCCTCGGCCAACGCCGCCCACCCCTCAAGATAGGCCAATGCCGCTCAGAGCAACGACATCTGTCCGCCGGGCGGACAGAAGGCCGAGCAGTCGAGATCGAACCCCTCGCGGCGGTTGAGCCCCAGACGCCTGAGAGCCTTGGCAAAACGCTGGGCCAGCAGGTCGGCGAAGGGTCCCTCGCCGCGCATGCGGCTGCCAAAGCGACTGTCATACAGCTCGCCGCCGCGGCTCTGGCGGATCAGGCTGAGCACATGGGCAGCCCGTTGCGGGTAATGCGCTGCCAGCCATTCCTCGAACAGCGGCGCCACCTCCAGGGGCAGGCGCAGCATCATGTAGGCGGCGCTCTGCGCCCCGGCGGCATGGGCCTCGTTGAGCAGGCTTTCCAGCTCGCTGTCGTTGATCATCGGGATCATCGGCGAACACAGCACCCCGACCGGAATGCCTGCTTCACGCATCACCCGGATTGCCCGCAATCGCGCCTTGGGCGCCGCCGCCCGGGGTTCGAGAATGCGCTTCAACTCATCGTCCAGGGTGGTCAGGCTGATCATCACCGCCACCAGCCGCTGCCGGGCCAGCTCGGCCAGCAGGTCCAGGTCGCGCAGGATCAGCGAGCCCTTGGTGACGATGGTCACCGGGTGCCGGTAGCGCAGCAGCACCTCCAGGGTGCGCCGGGTCAGTTGCTGCTCGCGCTCGATGGGCTGATAGGGATCGGTGTTGGACCCCAGGTTGATCGGGGCGCAGCGATAGCCGGGCCTGGACAACTGCTGCTCCAGCAGGGCGGCAGCGTTGCTCTTGGCGATCAGCTTGGTTTCAAAGTCCAGCCCCGGCGACATGTCCCAGTAAGCGTGGCTGGGCCGCGCGTAGCAGTAGATGCAGCCATGCTCGCAACCGCGATAGGGATTGATCGAACGGTCGAAGGGCAGGTCCGGCGAACTGTTGCGGGTGATGATCGACTTGGCCGTTTCAAAACGCACCTCGGTGCCCTGGGTCAGCGGCACCTCCTGATACCAGCCGTCGTCCTCGGCCACCGAACGCTTGGGCGCGAAACGGTTGTGCGGATTGCTCGCGGTGCCGCGACCACGGGGAGGCAGGGGGGTGATCATGGGAGCGCTCCATTACTGTATGCGCATACAGTAATGGAGTCGGATTTATCTGACCAGCACCGCCGGACCGAAACACCCCCGCAAGCAAACCTACCCCCGCGCGACGCAGGCCTTAACGCACCTTCGCCGGCAAGCCGGCTCCTACAGGTTTGTGGCGTTAGGGTATAAGGCAGGCTCAAACAACAGGAGCGCAAACATGCCCAGGACGCCCGGCACGCTGGAAAAGATCTTCTACGCGGCAGATGCCTACCTCCCCAGCTACGAACAAGGCGCCGACCTGATCATCGTCAGGGCGCCCGATGGCCAGCTCTGGGGCCTGGCCTGCGAATTCGAGCTGTGCACCCAGGACATCGAAAAGGCCGCGGTGAGCGTCCAGCAACCCTTCGATGAAGCGGACCCGAAGTTCGCCGAAGTGCGCTGGAGCCCCCACCACGATGGCATCGGCCTGCTCCCGGCAAGCTGGGAAGACCTGATGAACGCCGGGCTGGCGGACTGCATCGCCGGCTATCAGCTGCAAAGCCGCTTGGGCATCCAGCGCTTCACCCAGGGCGCAACAGCCAGCGCCGGACCGACGCCCGCAGCGGGCGCCGGCCTTGACGCTAGTGACGAGTGAAGGGCCCCAAATCGTCGTTGGACCTGCTCTGCAGGTCGCCCTTGCGCAGCGCCGCCACGTCCCCGGGCTTGACCGACGAAGCCTGATTGCCCCAACTGCTGCGGATGAAGTTGACCACGTCGGCCACCTCCTGGTCCGACAGGCGCCAGGCGAAGGGCGGCATGGTGAAGGTCGACGGCGCGCTGTGGGTGGCTGGCAAGGTGCCGCCCTTGAGCACGATGTGGATCAGCGAGGTGGCATCCGCCGACTGCAGCACCGGGTTGCCCGCCAACGCCGGGAACACCCGGGTGTAGCCATGGCCGTCGGTACGGTGGCAGGCCGCGCAGTTGTCGATGTACACCGCCGCGCCGGGCTTGCTGTCGTCACCGTTCCACAGGGCTTGGGCCACCTGCTGGTCATACGTGTGCGGCAGGTCCTTGGGGTCCTTGGCCGGCAGTGACTTGAGGTAGCGGGCAATCGCCGTCAGGTCGGCCTCGCTCAGGTACTGCATGCTGTGCACCACCACATCGCTCATGCCGCCGAACACCGCGCTGCGATCACTGCGACCGGTCTTGAGGAACTGCACCAACTGCTCTTCGCTCCAGCTGCCCAGGCCGTCCTGGTGATCGCCCCGCAGGTTCTTGGCGATCCAGCCTTCCAGCGGTGCGCTGCCGGAGAGGAAAGCACTGCCGTCGCTGGCGCTCAAGGCCTTCTCCTGCATGGTCAGGGCCCGTGGTGTATGGCAGGCGCCGCAGTGGCCCAGGCCTTCCACCAGGTAGGCGCCGCGACTGATCACCGGGTCGCTGCCGGTCGCCAGTGCAGGGGTTTCCACACTGGGGGCGAACATCCAGCGCCAGATCGACAACGGCCAGCGCATGCTCAGGGGCCAGGGAATGTCGCTGTCCTGATTGTCCCTGGCCACCGGCGCCACGCCCTTCATGAAGTAGGCGTAGAGCGCCTGCATGTCGGCGTCGCTGACCCGGGCATAGGACGGGAAGGGCATGGCCGGGTACAGGGTACTGCCGCCCTTGGCCACGCCATGGCGCACGGCCTGGTCGAAGTCCTCGAAGCTGTAGTCGCCGATGCCGGTCTTGTCCGGGGTGATGTTGGTGGAATAGATCACGCCGATGGGGGTTTCCATCGGTAGCCCGCCGGCGAACGGTTTGCCGTCCTTGGCGGTGTGGCAGGCCACGCAGTCTCCGGCGCGGGCCAGGTATTCGCCCTGTTGCACCAGGGCCTGCTGATCCGCTTCGGCGGCGCCGACCGAGGCGCTGCCCAGCAGGGCCAGGGTGGCGATAACGAGTGCTTTCATGGTCATCGCTCCTTATGCCTGCACCAGCGGGCCGGGGTTCTTCAGGTACTGCTCGCGGATCGCCCGGGCCGACCAGTAGGTCAGCGCCGCCACCAGGCCGGTGGGGTTGTAGCCCAGGCCCTGGGGGAAGGCCGAAGCCCCGGGAACGAAGACGTTGTGCACGTCCCAGCTCTGCAAGTAGCGGTTCAGGGCGCTGGTCTTGGGATCGGTGCCCATGATCGCGCCACCGTTCAGGTGGGTGGTCTGGTAGGACGCGGTGTTGAAGCGCTCACCCACCTGCTTGCCCAGCCGGGCAATGGCCTTGGGGTTCATCGCCTCGGCGATCTTGCCCATCTTCTCGACCATGAAACGGTTCATCTTGATGTCGTTTTCCTGCCAGTCGAAGGTCATCCGCAGCAGCGGCAAGCCGTAGGCATCGCGGTACACCGGGTCCAGATCCAGGTAGTTGCCACGGTAGGACTGATGCGCGCCGTGGGCGTCCATCGACACCTGGTGGGTGTAGTAGTCGGCGGTGGCTTTCTTCCAGGCACTGCCCCAGGCCGGAGTGCCCGGCGGGTTCGAGGTGCCGGCAATCGGCCGGCTGCCGGCCTGGTTGACCCACATCGGCGAGCCGCCGACGAAGCCGTGCGGGCCGTGGTCGAAGTTGTCGGCGTTGAAGTCGTCCACCGCCACGCCGTTGCCGCCGGCGCCGATGAAGTTGTTGGTGTGCACGTCCTTGTCGAAGTAGGCCTTGATGGTGGCCATGTTCTGGTAGGCGAAGTTCCTGCCCACCACGCCTTCGCCGCTGATCGGGTCGTAGGGCTTGCCGATGCCCGACAGCAGCATCAGCCGCACGTTGTGCAACTGGAAGGCGCCGAGGATCACCAGGTCCGCCGGCTGCTCGATCTCCCGGCCCTGGCCGTCGACATAGGTGACGCCGGTGGCGCGGGTCTTGCTGCTGTCGAGGTTGACCTTGAGCACGTGGGAATTGGGGCGCAACTCGAAATTCGGCAGCGGCTTGAGGGCCGGCAGAATGTTCACGTTGGGCGAGGCCTTGGAATACATGTAGCAGACGTAGCCGCTGCAGAAACCGCAGAAGTTGCACGGCCCCATCTGCGCACCATAGGGGTTGGTGTAGGGTCCCGAGGTATTGGCCGACGGCAGGTTGTAGGGTTTGTAGCCCACCTCACTGGCGGCTTTCTGAAACAGCTGTGCGGAATAGGTGTTCTTCTGCGACTCCAGCGGGAAGTGGTCCGAGCGATCCGGGGCATAGGGATTGCCGCCCTTGCCTTCGCCCACCCGCTGGCCCTTCACGGTCCAGGCCTGGCCGGAGGTGCCGAAGACCTTTTCCGCGAAGTCGAAGAACGGCTCCAGCTCTTCATAGCTGACACCGAAGTCCTGGATGGTCATGTCCTTGGGGATGAAGCTCTTGCCGTAGCGCTCTTCGTAGTGACTGCGCATGCGCAGTTCGATGGGGTCGACCCGAAAGTGCACCCCGGACCAGTGCAGGCCGGCACCGCCCACGCCGTTGCCCGGCAGAAAGGCGCCCAGTTGCCGGTTGGGCAGGGCCACCTCGTTGACGCTGTGGCGAATGGTCACCGTCTCCTTGGAAATGTCCTGGAAGAGTTTCTTGCGCACGCTGTAGGTGAGCTCGTCGATCACCTGGGGATAGCTGCCGTCAGGGTAGGTGTCCTGCATCGGCCCGCGCTCCAGCGCCAGCACGTTGAGCCCGGCCTCGGTCAGCTCCTTGGCCATGATCGCGCCGGTCCAGCCGAAACCGACGATCACCGCGTCGACCTTCTTCATCACTGTGGTCATGTTCAAGCCCTCTCGCCGCGAATCGATACTGCCGGGAAGGGGTACTGTTCGTTGCGTTCCACCCAGTCCATGAAATCGGCGCGTGCGCCGGGAAAGCCGATCAGGGTCCAGCCCACCAGGCCTTTATTGCCGCCATGGATCGGGTCGCTGAAGAAGCCTTCCTTGGTGTTCTGCAACAGCAGATTGAAGAAAAGCTTGGCCGGGACCGCCTCGAACTGCGGGGTTCCGGCTTCCAGCTGCTTGAGCAAAGCGTCTCGGGTAGCGCTGTCTTGCGCGGCAAAAACTTGACCCTTGAGGTCTTTGCACCATGCATCCACGGCGGCAATGCCCAGGCGATAGATGTCCTTGGGCACCAGCTTGCTCTGCCAGCCCATCTCCGGCGCGGCGTCGGCCTTGAACGGGCCTTGCATGTACCACAGGGCACCGGCGGCGTAGGGGGTGTTCATTTGCCGGTCGATGTACTCCGGCACCCCGGCTTCCAGGGCACCCGGGCCCATGTCGTCGGCGGGAATCAGGCGTTCCACTGCGGCCTTGATGAAGGCCCACTCTTCGGCGCTGAAGTAGCTCGGTTCATAGCTCGGGCTGCCCGTGGGCAGCTTGCCCGGCGCCGCCGGCCTGGCTGGGGCCGCCGCTTCGGGAGCCGCCGCCAGCATGGAACTGCCCAGGCCGGTACTGGCGACAGTGACCACGGGGATCAGGGTCAGGGATTTACGCAAGAACTCACGCCGCGGGTTGTCTCGATCTTGATCGGACATCGGTGCACCTCATCAGGCATTGATGGATTGGTCAGCCGCGTCATGGCGCGACTTTATGTTTGGGCAACGCAAAAAGCCGGGCCAGGCCCGGTGGATGAACACATCAGCAAACTTTGGTTACAAATGGTAGCAGGCTAAGCATCTGGATGAATCGTTTCAGGCGAAAAAGATCGCAGGCAGCCGGATATGGCCCATCCGCTTCACATTTCTTTGACGGCCGGCTCACAGGGCTTTGACCGAGCGTGGCGGACACTGGATGACATTCAATGCCCTCATTCAGTGACCCTCACATGTCCAGAACCCGATTCATTGCTGCACTTTGTCTGTCGCTGCTGGCACTGATCGCCGGGCCACAGGCCCGGGCCGCCGATACTTCCGCCAATCGCCCGGAGCAATGGGCGCAGCCGGTGGAGAAGCAATACAACCTGTATCAGATGTCGCCGACCCTGTACCGCAGCGCCCTGCCGGACAAGGGCGCGGTGCCCCTGCTGGAAAAACTCAAGGTCGGGACCGTGATCAACTTCCTTCCGGAGTCCGACTCCAGCTGGCTGTCGAGTCCGGGCATCAATCAGGTGCAGTTGCCCTACCGCACCAACCATGTGGATGACGCCGACGTGCTCAAGGCCCTGCGCGCCATCCAGAGCGCCGAAGCCCAGGGCCCGGTGCTGATGCACTGCAAACATGGCTCGGACCGCACCGGCCTGATGTCGGCCATGTACCGGGTGGTGGTCCAGGGTTGGAGCAAAGAGGAAGCCCTGAATGAAATGACTCAAGGCGGATTTGGCGACAGTTCCCACTTCAAGGACGGCATTCGCTACATGATGCAGGCCGATGTCGACAAGTTGCGCACCGCGCTGGCCAATGGCGACTGCAGCACCAGCGTGTTCGCCACCTGTTCGGTGAAGAGCTGGTTCGAGACGGTGGGCGCGACCAAGCCGCTGAGCCACTAAGCACCGCCCCCTCTGTAGGAACGAGCTTGCTCGCGAAAGCGCAGGTGGTGAGGGAAGGGGGTGGCGAATTGCTTCGCCGGCAAGCCGGCTCCTGCGAGGGAGCCGGCTTTTTCTTGCCTGGTCAGTCGGTTTTTTTCTTCAACTTGGGGTTGGGGAAAAACTGCACCGATTGCACCTTGGTATCGGCGGCCTTGGGGGCCGCGTGGTTGACCCGGGTTCCCAGTTCCTTGGGCACCGACAGCCCCTGGGCGTTGAGGGTGTCGGCATAGCCACAGGCCACGCACTCGCGATGGGGCACGTCGTCCTCGCTCCACATCATCAGCTTGTCCTGCTCACTGCACGCCGGGCACACCGCCCCGGCGATAAAGCGTTTCTTGGTCTTCACGGGTGCGTCACTCATGCTGCCGCGTCCTCGCTGAGGCCGCTATGGCGCAAGAGTGCGTCAATCGACGGCGCCCGTCCGCGGAAGTCGACGAACAGCACCATCGGCTCCTGGGAACCGCCACGGGCCAGGATCGCCTCGCGAAAGGCGCGCCCGGTGGCCGGGTTGAGCACACCCTCTTCCTCGAACCTGGAGAAGGCATCGGCCGACAGCACTTCCGCCCATTTGTAGCTGTAGTAACCCGCTGCGTAACCACCGGCGAAGATGTGGGCGAAGCTGTTGGGGAAGCGGTTGTAGGCCGGCGGACGCATCACCGAGACTTCGTCACGCACGGTTTCCAGCACTTGCAGCACGCTGCGGCCGTCGCCGTGGGTGGCATGCAGTTCGAAGTCGAACAGCGAGAATTCCAGCTGGCGCACCATCATCAGCCCGGACTGGAAGTTCTTCGCCGCCAGCATCTTCTGCAGCAGGTCCTGGGGCAGCGGCTCGCCGGTTTCATAGTGACCGGAGATCAGCGCCAGGCCTTCGGGCTCCCAGCACCAGTTCTCCATGAACTGGCTCGGCAGTTCCACCGCGTCCCAGGCCACGCCATTGATGCCGGAAACCCCGGCATGCTCGACCCGGGTCAGCAGGTGGTGCAGACCATGGCCGAATTCGTGGAACAGGGTGGTGACTTCGTCGTGGGTCAGGAGTGCAGGCTTGCCGCTGTCGGCCGGGGTGAAGTTGCACACCAGGTTGGCCACCGGGCTCTGCAATACGCCGCCCACGGTGCGGCGACGGTCACGGGCGCCGTCCATCCAGGCACCGCCGCGCTTGTTGGAGCGGGCGTAGAGGTCGAAGAAGAAGCGACCGACGTGCTGGCCGTTTTCCTTGATCTCGAACAGGCGCACGTCCGGGTGCCAGCTGTCGAAACCTTGCTGCTCGGCGATCTCGATGCCGTATAGGCGCTGGACGATGGCGAACAGGCCGCCAAGGACCTTGTCGATGGGGAAGTAGGCGCGCAGGGCTTCCTGGGACACGCTGTAACGCTGCTCGCGCAGCTTCTCGCCATAGAAACCGCTGTCCCAGCTTTGCAGGTCGGGGCAACCCTGTTCGGCGGCATAGGCCCGCAGCTGCTCCAGGTCCTGAGCGGCAAAGGGTTTGCTGCGCTTGGCCAGGTCCCGCAGGAAGCTCAGCACCTGATCGCTGGACTCGGCCATCTTGGTGGCCAGGCTGAGTTCGGAAAAGCTGGCAAAGCCCAGGAGCTTGGCCAATTCCTGACGCAGGTCGAGGATCTCTTCCATCACCGGGCCGTTGTCGTGCTGACCGGCGTTAGGGCCTTGGTCCGACGCCCGGGTGCAGTAGGCGGCATAGACCTCTTCACGCAGGGCACGGTCCTGGGCGTAGGTCATCACCGCGTAGTAGCTGGGGAATTCCAGGGTGATCAGCCAGCCGTCCAGGCCCTTGGCCTGGGCCGCGGCGGCCATCTGCGCCTTGGCCGAATCGGTCAGGCCGGCCAGGGCCGCTTCGTCGGTAATGTGCTTGGTCCAGGCCTGGGTGGCGTCCAGCAACTGGTTGGAGAAACGGCTGGCCAGCTCGGACAGCTTGCTCTGCACCTGCGCGTAGCGCTGCTGCTGCTCCGGCGGCAGGTCGATGCCCGACAGGCGGAAGTCCCGCAGGGAGTGCTCGAGGATGGTCTTCTGCGCCACGTCGAAACCGGCGGCTTCGGGGCTCTTGGCCAGGGCGTCGAAAGCCTGGAACAGCTCGCGGTTCTGGCCCATTTCCGTGGAGTAGGCGCTCAAGGCCGGCAGGCAGGCCTCGTAGGCTTCACGCAGTTCGGCGCTGTTGCACACCGCGTTGAGGTGGCTGACCGGGCTCCAGGCCGCGCTCAGGCGATCATTGAGCTCGTCCATGGCCAATACCAGCCCGGCCCAGGTGGGCTGGGTGGCTTGGGTCTTGAGGATTTCAGCGATGGCGGCGCGGTTGTCAGCCAGGATCTGTTCGATGGCCGGTTGCACATGCTCGGCGCGGATCGCCGAGAACGGCGGCAGGTCGTAGGGCTGCAGAAGAGGGTTGTTCACACTCACGGTGGGCACCTTGGCTGGAAGAAACATGCAGGGAAACGTAGCACCATCTTAATTACAATGAGCGGCCACCGCAGCTATAGCCCCCATTAATAAATCTCAGAGAGGCATTCGCACTTGGCCATTCGCAGCTATCAGAACCACACCCCGAGCCTGGGCGAACGGGCCTTTGTCGACCACTCGGCCGTGGTCATCGGCGATGTGGAAATCGGCGCCGACAGCTCGGTCTGGCCACTGACGGTGATCCGCGGCGACATGCACCGCATCCGCATCGGCGCGCGCACCAGCGTGCAGGACGCCAGCGTGCTGCACATCACCCACGCCGGCCCCTTCAACCCCGACGGCTTCCCGCTGCTGATCGGCGACGACGTGACCATCGCCCACAAAGTCATGCTCCACGGCTGCAGCATCGGCAGCCGGGTACTGATCGGCATGGGCAGCATCGTCATGGACGGCGCGGTGGTGGAAGACGAGGTGATCGTCGGCGCCGGCAGCCTGGTGCCACCGGGCAAGCGCCTGGAAAGCGGCTTCCTGTATGTCGGCAGCCCGGTGAAGCAGGCGCGCCCGCTGACCGACAAGGAACGGGCGTTCTTCACCTACAGCGCCGGCAACTACGTGAAACTCAAGGACCTGCACCTGGCCGAAGGCTACGACCGGCCCTGATCCGCTACTGACTGCCGAGGAACCGCCATGCATTACCAAACCGTCCTGTTCGACCTCGACGGCACCCTGACCGACCCGCGCGAAGGCATTACCCGCTCGATCCAGTTCGCCCTGGGCCAGTTGGGTATCGACGAACCGGACCTGACCCGCCTGGAGCATTTCATCGGCCCGCCGCTGTTGCAGGCCTTCATGCAGTTCTACGGTTTCGACGAGGCCCGGGCCTGGGAGGCGCTGAACTTCTATCGCGAACGCTTCAAGGTCACCGGCCTGTACGAGAACCGCGTCTTCGACGGCGTCACGCCGCTGCTTGAAACCCTCGGCGGGCAAGGGCGCCAGCTGTACATCGCGACCTCCAAGCCCTGGGTCTTCGCCCGAGAAATCGCCCGCCACTTCGACTTCGCCCACCACTTCAAGGTGATCTACGGCAGCGAACTGGACGGCACCCGCACTGACAAGGTGGATCTGATCGCCCACGTGCTGGAACAGGAACAGCTGGACCCGGCCACGACCCTGATGATCGGCGACCGCAAGCACGACCTGATTGGTGCCAAGCGCAACGGCCTGGACGCGGCGGCGGTGGGCTATGGCTTTGGCAGCCGCGAGGAGTTGAGCGCCGAGGCGCCGGCCTATCACTTCGAGACGCTGGCCGAGCTGCATCAGGCATTTTTGCGCTCCCAGGGTTAATGCCGATCAGTTAAGGACAGCGCTGTAAGAGCTTGCTTCCGCTGGCGCGCGCAGCGGTCCTAGAAATGGGACTGCTCCGCAGTCCAGCGGGAGCAAGCTCCCTCGCCACAAGGTATTCGCCCTGGTTCCTACGAAGCGGGTGCAGTGTCTTGCAGCCGCACTAAAGCGGCCTTGCGCTGCTCGGCCGGCAAGTGCCCCAGCGTTTCCACGGCGCGAAAGAAAGCCGGCCAATCCCCGTTCACCTGCTTGAACAACCCGGCAAACGCCGGCACCCACTGGTCGTACAGGCCGAAAGGCAGCAAGCGGGCGTTGTTCAGCGGCTGGTCGATCCAGGCGTCATAGCGCTTGGAACCGGCCCACTGACTGTCGCGCATCTGCCGGTAATCCCGGCGCAACGTCTCGAAGGCCTGCGCCTTGCGCTGGCGCATCTGCTCGGCGGGCAAGGGCAGGGCATACAGGCGCTCCAGGCGCTGGCGGGTGTCCAGCAACAGTTGGATGAACTGATCGCGCTGACGCACGTCGGTATTGTCCTGGGGCGCCAGCCCGCGATAGGCCCGCCATTGCCGGGTGCCTTCCTGCTCGACGAAGGTGGCGAAGGATTCGTTGAACTGGGTGTCGTCCTTCACATAGACGCGCTGATGCGCCAGCTCATGGAAGATCAGGGTCGCCAGGCGTTCATCGCCCCAGTGCATCATCGAGCTGATGATCGGGTCATCGAACCAGCCCAGGGTCGAATAGGCCTCCACCCCGCCAATCGCCACGTCCATGCCCTGTTGCCGCTGCAGCGCTGCCTCGCCGCGAGCCGCGCCCTGGCTGTAATAGCCGCGATAGGCCACGCAACCGGCAATGGGAAAGCAGTGGGTCTGCGGGCTCAGGGAGAACTCCGGCGTGGCGAACACATTCCACACCACATAGGGCCGGCCGATGTCGACATACAGCCGGTAGCTGCGGTTGTCCGGCAGGTGCAGGTGCCGGCTGGCAAAGTCCCGGGCCTTTTGCGACTGGGCCAGGTGGGCCCGCAGGGTCGGGTCACGGGCGGGATCTGCCAGCACCTCGGCCACCGGGGTGCGCGCCCGCAACAGTTGCAACTGGCCGCTGGCCAGTTGGCCGTAGTAACCCAGGCTGCTGCAGCCGCTGAGCAGGCCAAGCACCAGGATCGGCAGCAGGACACGCGAAACGGCATCACGTATCCGATGGCATGAAGGCGGCCTGTTCAATGTGCATCATCCACAGAAAATCTGCCGGCAAGACTATCTCGCCAGCCCGACGCTGCGCCAGGCACCCGTGACGCCAGCGCAAAGGCCCGCAACACGAGCAGAGGGCTGCCAAGGTCGCTGATCAGCGTTATGCTCGGATTCCCCACGCTCAATCGGCCACTGTCATGCGCCACTTACTGCTCGCCCTCAGCCTCGCCGCCCTCGGCGCCTGCTCCAGCCCCTTGCCCAACGTCGATCCCCAGCAGGCCTGGATCGACCTGGCCACGCCGACCCCGGGTGGCAAGCTGGTCATGGCCGAGCGCCTGGACAACCAGCGCCTGAGGGACGGTCGCTACTTCCAGGTCAGCCCCGGCAGCCACGAATTGATGGTGCGCTTCGATTTCGAAGTGTTCAGCGGCGGCATGGGCATGAACAACGACCCCCAGGAGCGCCTGTGCTACCTGAGCCTGCGCTACGACCATTTCCAGGCCGGCCAGCGCTATCGCCTGGAGGCGCGCAACCTGGCCTTCACCCCCAGCGCCCGGCTGTACAACGCCCAGGGCGAGATCGTGGCCGAGGAGCGGATGATCAACTGCGTGCCCTGACGCGGCTCAGCGATCGTTCTTCTGGTAGATGATCTTCTTGGTGCCGTTCTCACAGCTGCCGACCACCATGTTGTTGTCGTGGACTTCGTCGTTGGTGACGATTTCCAGGGTGTAGGAAGGCACGCCCTGAGCCTGGATCTTGGCTTCGATCTCGGCCTTGAGTTCATCACAAGGCTTGGGGGCGGCGAGGGCCGATGTGGCCAGCGCGCAACTTGCAACCGCCAAGGCAAAACGTTTCATGATCTAAAGCTCCCTTGCTGCGGCGCGCACGAGGGTGCACTGAAGCCGCCGTCGCGTATTCGACCACAGGTGCTTGTGCGTCGCACAGACGCCTTTGCCGGCAAGCCGGTTCCCGCAGACCGCTGCAGGAGCCGACTTGCCAGCAAAACCATCAGCCCAGCAGCGTCGCGTCCAGGCTGATCTTGGCATTGAGCACCTTGGACACCGGACACCCTTCCTTGGCCTTGTTGCTCAGTTCGGTGAACTGCTGCTGGCTGGCGCCGGGGATCTTCGCCTTGAGGATCAGGTGCACCGCTGTGATGGCGAAGCCGCCGTCGACCTGATCCAGGGTCACTTCGGCCTGGGTGTCGATGCTGTCCGCCTTGAGCCCGGCCTCGCCGAGAATCATCGAAAAGGCCATGGAGAAGCACCCCGCATGGGCGGCACCGATCAACTCCTCCGGATTGGTGCCCTTGCCGCCCTCGAAACGGGCCTTGAAGCCGTAGGGCGCCTCGCGCAATACCCCGGTTTCGGTCGAGATCGAGCCGATGCCGGTTTTCAGATCACCTTCCCAATGCGCCGAGGCTTTCTTTTTGATACTCATCTCTTTCTCCTCAAGAACCGATGCGAAAGCTCGCACCACGCTGGTTTCTGTTGCCTAAGGGTTCTGAGGATAGATCTGACGGCAAAGTTCAGCCGGTGTGCAGCGGCGCTCTTTACCCGACAAATTCACTCTGACTATTGAATCTCGGGTATATGCCCACATTGCATAGATCTGACTTACAGATTTCGGCAGGTTTTGGCTCATGACAAAGGCCTGCGCACCCTCAAGGAGAAGCAGGCTTATGAAACCGCTGTCCGCTGTTAAATTCTCGACCCTCGACCTGGTGCCCGTGCGTGAAGACGGCAGCCCGGCGCAGTCTCTGCGCAACTCCCTGGACCTGGCGCAACACGTGGAAAAGCTCGGCTACACGCGCTTCTGGGTCGCCGAGCACCACAACATGGACGGTATCGCCAGCTCCGCCACCTCGGTACTGATCGGCTATCTGGCCGGTGGCACCTCGACCATTCGCGTCGGCTCCGGCGGGGTGATGCTGCCCAACCATGCGCCGCTGGTGATCGCCGAACAGTTCGGCACCCTGGAAAGCCTGTACCCGGGACGCATCGACCTCGGCCTGGGCCGGGCGCCGGGTTCCGACCAGATGACCGCCCGGGCCCTGCGTCGGGAGCGCTCCGGCAGCGCCGACGACTTCCCCGAGGACGTGGCGGAACTGATGTCCTATCTCGGCCCACGGACCCCGGAACAACGGGTGATCGCGATGCCGGGCAGCGGGACCAACGTCCCGGTGTGGCTGCTGGGCTCCAGCCTGTTCAGTGCGCAATTGGCCGGGGAACGGGGTTTGCCCTACGCCTTCGCCTCGCATTTCGCACCGCGCTACCTGCATGAGGCGATTCGCGTCTATCGCAATCACTTCGAGCCTTCGGCAGTGCTCGACAAGCCCTATGTGATGCTGGGGGTGCCGCTGGTGGCGGCCGATAGCGATGAACAGGCCGACTACCTGGCGACCTCGGTGTACCAGCGGATCCTGGCGCTGATGCGCGGCCAGAGCCTGGTACAGCGCAAGCCGGTGACCAGCATGGACGGCCTGTGGCTGCCCCACGAGAAGGAAGCGGTGTCGAGTTTCCTCGGCCTGGCGATGATCGGCAGCCCGGCGAAAATCCGCGCCAAGCTCGAAGTCCTGATCGAACAGACCGGCGCCGATGAGCTGATCTTCACCTGCGATCTGTACGAGCACGCCGATCGGCTGCACTCCTACGAGCTGCTGTCACAGGTGATGCAAGGCTAAATTGACAGGCATAAAAAAGCCGACGCCCAGGCGTCGGCTTTTTATCGAACATCTACAGGGGTTCAACCGCGCTTGTAGACAATCTCCTTGGAACCCGCTTCGCAGGTGCCAACCACTTTGCCATCCGCCGCCGCGCCTTTGTCGACCACTTCCAGCGAATAATGCTTGGCGCCCTTGGCGTCGATCTTCGCGGCGATCTCGCTTTTCAGTTCCTCGCACGGCTTGCCGGCGGCAAGGGCTGTTCCCGCAAGACTCAACAAAGCAGCTGCTAATACTAGTTTTTTCATCGGTCGCATTCCCTGGTCGGATCAAAAGAGGCGGCGTTGACGCCAGCCTGACAGAGGCTCAAGACAGTTGTAGCGCTTTGCCATTTCCTATGGCACTCGGCCAGCGCACAAGTTCCAGAGCCTAGCTCAAGCTTTTAACTATTGGCAATCCGGAAGCCGACCTTGAGGGTGACCTGAAAATGCGCGGCCTTGCCGTCCTTGATATGGCCCCGGGTTTCGGTCACTTCGAACCACTCCAGGTGCTTGATGCTTTTATGCGCCTCGGCCAGCGCGTTATTGATTGCCTCTTCGATGCTGTTCGGCGACGAACCCACCAGTTCGACTTTCTTGTAGGTGTGATGATCAGTCATGGCGCTCTCCTTTTTTGCTGTGAAATACAGCCTAGCAGTGATTTTTCTTATTACTTGGGGCGCCATTGCTCACGGCTAGTTCAGATTTTCTGCACTTTCCGAACAGGCCGCAGTCGGAACCTACAGAGTCCGTTCACTACCCTGCAGGAGAGCCGACATGGCCAACACCTCGTTACGCAAAGCCTCACTGGAAAGTATGGAAGCCGAGATCGAAAGCCTGCTCAAATCCCTGGAAAGCCTCAAGGACGATGCGACCGACGAATCGCGCAAGACCCTCAAGGCCCTCAAGAGCAACGCCGAGAATGCCCTCAAGCATTCCCGCAGCCTGATCAGCGATGCCTATGAAGAAGTCAAAGTGAAAACCCGGGAAACCGGTATCGCCACCCGCGACTACGCCCAGGAACACCCGTGGGCGACCGCCGGTGTCGCGGTCGGGGCCATCGGCCTGCTGGCCGCCTACCTGCTGTGCAAGCGCGGCAACTAAACCGGCTGGCGCAGTTCGTTTTTCAACCACTGCGCCAACTGTCGGGCGCGCCCATCCGCGGCGCGCTTGGGTAACCACAGTGCCAGTTGCCCCGGGGTGTCGGAAAACCCCCACGGGGCAACCAGCCTGCCCGCCAGCAAGTCCTCGGCCACCAACGGCTCCGGCGCGATTGCCACGCCCAGCCCGGCCACCGCCGCTTCCAGCAAGTAATACAGATGCTCGAACCCCTGCCCGTACTTCAGCGCCTCGGCGGCGATGCCGTTATGTCGAGCCCAGCTGGGCCAGGCCTGGGGACGCGACGTGGTGTGCAGCAGCGACTCCGCGCCAAGGGCCGTGGCCGGCGCCGTGCGCAACCGCGAGTAACCGGCATAGCGCGGGCTGAGCACCGGCCCGATGCGCTCGCAGGCCAGCTCATAGACCTGCATGTCCGCCGGCCACGGCGGCTCGGCAAACACCAGCAGGGCATCCAGCCCCGGGCGCCGGGGGTCCAGGTCCCCTTCACCGGCGGAGAGGTGCAGGCGCAGGTCCGGCAGGTCGGCATTCAGGCGCCCCAGACGCGGAATCAGCCAGCGCGCCAGCAGGCTGCCGGAGCAACCCAGGACGAACGGCGCGTCGGCGCTGCCCCGGGTCAGCTCGCCGCAGACGTCCCGCAGCCGCTCGAAGGCCTCGCTGCTGGCATCGCGCAGCCGAACCCCGGCATCTGTGAGTTTAATGCCACGTCCATCCTTGACGAACAGGCTCAGGCCCAGGTGTTCCTCCAGCACTTTCAACTGCCGGCTCACCGCGCCATGGGTGACATGCAGTTGTTCGGCAGCCTGGCTGACGCTGTTAAGCCGGGCGGTGGCTTCGAAGGCCCGCAGGGCATTCAGGGGGGGCAGGTCACGGCTCATGGGATAGGTGAGTTTTCCTGACAGGTTGCGGCGATCTTATCGGTTTTCAGCCTTCGGTGTCAGGGGTAGAGTGAGCCCCATTGTCTTTCCACGAATTTGTCTTTCCCCACCCTTGCCCGGGAGCGCTGCAATGACTCAGTCCCAATTGCGTAATGGTCCAGACGACAACGGCCTGTTCGGCGCGTTCGGCGGCCGTTACGTGGCCGAAACCCTGATGCCGCTGATCCTCGACCTGGCCCGCGAATACGAAAAGGCCAAGGAAGACCCCGAGTTCCTCAAGGAGCTGGCCTACTTCCAGCGCGACTACGTCGGCCGCCCAAGCCCGCTGTACTTCGCCGAACGCCTGACCGAACACTGCGGCGGCGCCAAGATCTACCTCAAGCGCGAAGAGCTGAACCACACCGGCGCGCACAAGATCAACAACTGCATCGGCCAGATCCTCCTGGCCCGGCGCATGGGCAAGAAACGCATCATCGCCGAGACCGGCGCCGGCATGCACGGCGTGGCCACCGCCACCGTGGCCGCGCGCTTTGGCCTGGAATGCGTGATCTACATGGGCACCACCGACATCGAGCGCCAGCAGGCCAACGTGTTCCGCATGAAGCTGCTGGGCGCCGAAGTGATCCCGGTCGTGGCCGGCACCGGCACCCTGAAAGACGCCATGAACGAAGCCCTGCGCGACTGGGTGACCAACGTCGACAGCACCTTCTACCTGATCGGCACCGTGGCCGGTCCGCACCCGTACCCAGCCATGGTCCGCGACTTCCAGGCGGTGATCGGCAAGGAAACCCGCGAACAGCTGCAAGCCCAGGAAGGCCGCCTGCCGGACAGCCTGGTGGCGTGCATCGGCGGCGGCTCCAACGCCATGGGCCTGTTCCACCCGTTCCTCGACGATAAAAGCGTGCAGATCATCGGCGTCGAAGCCGCCGGCTACGGCATCGAGACCGGCAAGCATGCCGCCAGCCTCAACGGCGGCGTACCGGGCGTGCTGCACGGCAACCGCACCTTCCTGCTGCAGGACGACGATGGCCAGATCATCGACGCCCACTCGATTTCCGCCGGCCTCGACTACCCCGGCATCGGCCCGGAACACGCCTGGTTGCACGATATCGGCCGCGTCGAATACACCTCGGTGACCGACGACGAAGCCCTGGCCGCGTTCCACCAGTGCTGCCGCCTGGAAGGCATCATCCCGGCCCTGGAAAGCGCCCATGCCCTGGCCGAAGTGTTCAAGCGCGCGCCGACCCTGCCCAAGGATCACCTGATGGTGGTCAACCTCTCGGGCCGTGGCGACAAAGACATGCAGACCGTCATGCACCACATGCAACAGTCCCAGCAGGAGAAACACTGATGAGCCGCCTGCAAACCCGCTTTGCCGAGCTGAAGCAACAGAACCGCGCGGCCCTGGTGACCTTCGTCACCGCCGGCGACCCCAATTACGACACCTCCCTGGCGATCCTCAAGGGCCTGCCCGCGGCGGGTGCCGACGTGATCGAACTGGGCATGCCCTTCACCGACCCGATGGCCGACGGCCCGGCGATCCAGCTGGCCAACATCCGCGCCCTGGGCGCCAAGCAAAACCTGGCGAAAACCCTGCAGATGGTCCGCGAGTTCCGCGCAGGCAACAGCGACACCCCGCTGGTGCTGATGGGCTACTTCAACCCGATCCACCACTACGGCGTGCCGCGCTTCATTGCCGACGCCAAGGCCGCCGGGGTCGATGGCCTGATCGTGGTGGACATGCCGCCGGAACATAACAGCGAGCTGTGCGACCCGGCCCAGGCCGCCGGCATCGACTTCATCCGCCTCACCACCCCAACCACCGACGACGCACGCCTGCCCAAGGTGCTCGACGGCAGTTCCGGCTTTGTCTACTACGTCTCGGTGGCCGGAGTGACCGGTGCCGGCGCCGCCACCCTGGAACACGTGGAAGAAGCCGTGGCCCGCCTGCGCCGCCACACCGAGCTGCCGATCAGCATCGGTTTCGGCATCCGTACCCCGGAGCAAGCGGCCGCCATCGCCCGTCTGGCGGACGGCGTGGTGGTGGGCTCGGCGCTGATCGACCACATCGCCCATGCCGAGTCTTCCGAGCAAGCGGTGGACGGTGTCCTGAGCCTGTGCGCGGCCCTGGCCGAAGGCGTACGTAAGGCCCGGGTCAGCTGAGGGTAAAGTTCCTGATACAGAGGAATTAGCGCCTCTGGACGCACACTAAACAGACAAGACCGAGGGTTTCAGAACCGCTGTTCTGAAACCCTTTTTGTTGTTTGTGCTGCGAGGAATGCCTGATGAAAATGCCCAAACGTCTGATTGCCGGAGCCGTGGTGCTGCTGCTCGGCGCCAGCCCGTTGCTGCACGTGATGGCCGACGAACGCGGCGACCATGGCCATGGCGATGATCGTGGAGGACCACCGCCGGGCCATTGGGACAATCGAGGCAACGAACACCGCGGTCCGGACAACGACCGGCGCGGTGGCCCACCGCGGGACTTCGGCCCGGTACGCCAGACCATCCACGACAATCGCGGCTACTTCGTGCGGGGCGCCCCTCCACCTCCCGGCATCCGCCTGGTGCGCGGCCAACCCTTGCCCCGCGGTTACTACGGCGAACGCCTGGATGGGCGCGCCCTGTCACGCCTGCCGGTCTACCCGGGCTATGAATGGCGACGCATGGGCGGCGATATCTTCCTGATGGCCGTGGGCACCGGCATCGTCTACGAGATCCTCGACGGCGTGCTCTACTGATCGTTTTTCAACCAGCCGACTCCCCCGCGGGAGCCGGCTGCCCGGCCAGGCGCCCCCTCAGAACCCTGTCAGATCCAGCGGCCGCATGGCCCCCATCCAGATCGCATGATCGGTGTGATCCCGCAGATCGTCCCCGGTGTCCGGGTGCAGGAACACCACCAGCCCCTGACGGTTGAGGGCCAGCCACGGCACCACCTGGGCAAACACCTCTGGCGCGAACGCCAGCTGGCAGCTCCAGTCCGGGTGCGGTCCAACCGGCCGCTGGTGCACCCGGCCCATTTTCAACTCGAACAACTGCGCCGCCTGTTCGCACAAGGCCCGGGCGCGCTCGAGGGTGCTGGCGTCAAAGTAGACATGGGCGTGATAGCCCTTGATCCGTTGCATGCAAAGCCTCGCGATAAAGACGAGCCCTCAAGGCTCGCCACAGATGCAGAACACCCGCTGTGAAGAAAACACCGGCCCCATGAAAACACCGAAAGCCGACCGGCTCAAAGCGCTTGCGCCAGCGTCGCCGCCACCTCCAGCAGTTGCTGGCGCAGCCAGAGATGGGCCGGGTCGGCACTGTTGCGCCCGTGCCAGATCGCCAGCAGCGATGAGGGCTCGACCGCCAGCGGCAGCGCCCGCCGGCACAGGCCAAAACGCTGCTCGAAGGCCCGGGCCAAGGGTTCCGGCACAATCGCCACCAGGCGCGACTGCTCCAGCAACTGCGGCAGCACCAGGGCATGGGGCAGGGTGACCTTGTACTGGGGACGCCGGCCAATCGCCGCCAGTGCCTGCTCCAGGCGCTGGCGATCGAACATCTCCGACTGCCGGGCAATGCCGCGCTCGAGAATGTAGCCGTTGACCGCGCCTTCCTCCTGCCCGCCCACCGACAGCGTGATCAACGGCTGGTCCGCCAGGGCCTCAAGCGTCAGTACGGGCAGGTCGAGCAAGGGATGCTCGGGGCACATCAGCAACTCATCCTGCTGCCGCCAGAGACAGGCGCTGTGCACCCGCTGCGGCAACTCGGCAAACACCCCGACGGCCAGATCGATACGTCCGACATCGATCTGCTCGGCCAGGTCCAGGCGGGTCGCCGGACGCACCACCAGATCCACCCCCGGCGCCACCTGGGCCAGGCGCCGCAGCAAGGGCGCCAACAGTACCGAACTCAGGTAGTCGTTGGCCGCCAGGGTGAAGGTACGCGTCGCGCGGGCGGGGTCGAATGGCTCCACGCCGACCGTGTGTTGAATGGTCAGCAGCGCCTCGCGCAACGGGCCGGCAATCGCCTCGGCCCGGGCCGACGGCTGCATGCCCTTGGCCGTGCGAATGAACAGCTCGTCCTGCAAGGACTCGCGCAGCCGGGTCAGAGCATGGCTGACCGCCGACTGGCTCAGATGCAGGCGCTTGCTGGCCAGCAGGATGCTGCGGTCCTCATAGACCGCATCGAAAACCCGCAGCAGGTTGAGGTCGATACGCGGAACGCGGGGCACTTCATCACGGAGCATATTGCAGATCCTGCAGGAGGCTATTGCGGATTGTTCCCTTGCCGCAACGGGCGGGGGCGGGCAACTTTAGCGCATCCGACCAGCAAGCAGATGGCACTGAAAATCAACCCGTGCGATCACGGCAGCGGCTTGCCCGACGTTCAGTGACCGCCACCGGCCTGCGTGTTTTTTGAACACTTGAAAGCGCTGGGTCGTGATCAACACCGTGCTCACATTCAGGGACCGAAGATGCCCGCAAGCCCCGACCTCAATGACATCCGCGCCCATGACTGGGTCGCGACCCGCCTGCCGCGATCCTGGCAGGCCTACGCCCGCCTGATGCGCCTGGACCGGCCCATCGGCACCTGGCTGACCCTGCTGCCGGCCCTGGCCGCGCTGATCCTCTGCGCCGGGCGCATTCCCCCGGTCGGCACCGTGCTGGTGTTCGCCCTCGGCGCCCTGCTGATGCGCAGTGCCGGCTGCTGCATCAACGACATCCTCGATCGCGGCTTCGACGCCCGGGTCAACCGCACCCGCCAGCGGCCGCTGGCCCAGGGTTCGCTGAGCCTCGCCCAAGCCCTGGCCTGCCTGACCGTGACGTTGCTGCTGGCCGCCGGGTTGCTGCCGCTTCTGCAACCGGCGACGGTGCTGCTGGCCCTGTGCTGCGTGCCCCTGACCCTGGTCTACCCGCTGTTCAAGCGCTTCACCCACTGGCCCCAGGCGTTTCTCGGCGCGGTGTTCAACTGGGGCGTGCTCATGGCCAGCGTGGAAACCACCGGCAGCCTGCAACCCAGTGCACTGGCGCTGTGGCTGGGCTGCCTGTTCTGGCAGTTGGGCTACGACACCCTCTATGCCTACAGCGACCGTGAGGACGACCTGAACATGGGCCTGCGCTCCACCGCCACGCTGTTCGCCGAACGGGGCAGGACCTGGATCGCCGGGTTCTACGCCATGACCCTGCTGTGCTGGTGCGGCGCGGGCCTGCTGGCCGGTGCCAACCCGGGCTTTTTCATCCTGCTGCTGCCGATCGCCCTGGCCCTGGCCTACCAGCTCAGCCTGTTCAGTCCGGACCACCCGGAGCCCTGCAACCACCTGTTTCGCAGCAACGTCCACATCGGCGTGCTGTTACTGGTCGGCGCCTCGGTGGCCATCGTTTGACCGCTGGACACTCAGCAATCCGCAACCTTCCCAACCACACAAGGACTTGTCATATGCCTGCACTCCCAATCAGATCGCCGCTCCAGGCACCGGAACAATGGGCCGCCCTGTTCCTGCGCCTGGCCCTGGGCGCCATGTACGTCGCCCACGCCCTGTTCAAGATCCTGGTCCTGGGCTGGCCGGGCACCCTCAAGCTGTTCGGCGCCACCGGCATGCCCGAGTGGCTGACCTACCCGGCGGTGTGCGCCGAGCTGGTGGGGGGCTTGCTGCTGATCCTCGGAGTCGGCGTGCGCTGGATCGCCCTGGGGCTGATGCCGATGCTGCTGGGGGCGATCGTCTTCGTCCACGGCGCCCACGGCTGGATCTACACCAGCCCGGGGGGCGGCTGGGAATACCTGGCCTTCCTCGCGGTGGTGTCGCTGGCGCTGGTGTGCCTGGGCAACGGCGCGCTGTCCCTGTGGAGCCTGTTCAAGGTGCCGTCTACAAGGCAATGGACGGCAACGCCAGCCCCCTGAGGGACTGGGCACTGCCGGCCTGCTCGGCCATCAGCCAGTCGACGAAGCGCTGGATCAACGGTCCGCGACGCTTGCGCGGCGGCAGCACCACGTAATAGCCGTAGGCGGACAGCGCACTCTGGGCGATCGGCCGGCACAACAGCCCCTGTGCCAGCAAATCGTCCACCAGATGGCGCCAGCCGATGGCCACGCCCTGGCCGCCGATGGCCGCCTGGATCAGCAGGGTGTAATTGTCGAAACGCAATTGCCCCGGAGGCGGGGCGCCGGCCAGGCCCAGTTCGCGGAACACCCCGCTCCAGTCGAACCAGTGACTGGCGTTTTCCCCCCGCAGGTGCAGCAGCGGCATCTCCAGCAGGGCCTGGGCGGGCAGGGGCGCCAGGCGCTCCTTGAGCAGCAGCGGGCTGCACACCGGAAACACTTCCTCGCTGAACAGCCAGTGGCTTTCGCCATGCTTGAAACGTCCGTCGCCGAACAGCACCGCCACATCGATATCGCTGCGCAACATGCTGTGGCTGCGCTCGCTGGTCACCAGGCTGACGTCCACCTGGGGGTTGGCCTGATGGAAACGATGCAGGCGCGGCATCAGCCAGTAGGCGGCGAAGGCGAAATCCGTGGCCACCTGCAACACCTCATGCTGATGCTGCTGGGCCAGGGCCGTGAGGCCGGCGTCGATGCTCTGCAGGCCGGCCTGCACCTGTTCCAGCAACAGCGCGCCGGACTCGGTCAGTTCGATGCCGCGGTAGATGCGGTCGAACAGGCGCACCTGCAACTGCTCTTCCAGGCGCTTGATCTGCTGGCTGATGGCCGGCTGGGTAGTGCCCAGTTCCACCGCCGCTGCGGTGAAGCTGCGCAGACGAGCAGCCGCTTCAAACACCCGGAGCAGGTCCAGGGACAGGTCACCAAGGGCTTCATACATAAGCGGTGCTTATCCTAGTCATTGCCGCACATGGGCTTTACCGCCAAAGACATGGAATCCATGCTCGATCGCAGCACTTTCGCATAACCGTCGACTATGGAATGCCGCGAACCCATGAAGCGCAAGAACATTCTTTTCATCATGGCCGACCAGATGGCCGCGCCCTTGCTGCCGTTCTACGGTCCATCGCCGATCCAGCTGCCGCACCTCAGCCGCCTGGCCGCCCGGGGCGTGGTGTTCGACGCCGCCTACTGCAACAGCCCGCTGTGCGCGCCCTCGCGCTTCACCCTGGTCAGCGGCCAGTTGCCGAGCAAGATCGGCGCCTACGACAACGCCGCGGACTTTCCCGCCGACGTGCCCACCTATGCCCACTACCTGCGGCGCCTGGGCTATCGCACCGCGCTGTCGGGCAAGATGCACTTCTGCGGTCCGGACCAGTTGCACGGCTACGAAGAACGCCTGACCACCGACATCTACCCCGCCGACTACGGCTGGGCGGTGAACTGGGATGAGCCCCAGGTGCGCCCTAGCTGGTACCACAACATGTCCTCGGTGCTGCAGGCCGGCCCTTGCGTGCGCACCAACCAACTGGATTTCGACGAAGAGGTGGTGTTCAAGGCCCGGCAATACCTGTTCGACCACGTTCGCGCGGGCGGCGACCAGCCGTTCTGCCTCACCGTGTCCATGACCCATCCCCACGATCCCTACACCATTCCCAAGGCGTTCTGGGACCTGTACCGCGATGACGACATTCCACTGCCCCAGACCCCGCCCCAGAGCGAGCTGGACCCGCACTCCCAGCGCCTGCTCAAGGTCTACGACCTGTGGGACAAGCCGCTGCCTGTGGATAAGATCCGCGACGCGCGGCGGGCCTACTTCGGCGCCTGCAGCTACATCGACAGCAACGTCGGCAAGCTGCTGCAGACCCTGGAAGACACCGGGCTGGCGGACGACACGTTGATCGTGTTTTCCGGCGACCACGGCGACATGCTCGGCGAGCGTGGCCTCTGGTACAAAATGCACTGGTTCGAGATGGCCGCCCGGGTGCCGCTGCTGATCTGCGCGCCGGGGCAGTTCGCCGCCGGGCGGGTCGGCGCCGCGGTGTCCACCGCCGACCTGCTGCCGACCCTGGTGGAACTGGCCGGCGGCCATGTGGAGCCCAACCTGCCCCTGGACGGCCGCTCCCTGGTCCCCCATCTGCTGGGGCAGGGTGGCCACGATGAGGTGTTCGGCGAATACATGGCCGAAGGCACTATCAGCCCGCTGATGATGATTCGCCGGGGCGCCTACAAATTCATCTACAGCGAAGACGACCCGTGCCTGCTCTTCGATGTCGCCCACGATCCGCAAGAGCGCATCGACCTCAGCCAGTCGGCCGAGCATCGAGCGCTGTTCGACGCCTTCCTCGCCGAGGCCCGGGCCAGGTGGGACATCCCGGCCATTCACCAACAGGTCCTGGCCAGCCAGCGCCGTCGCCGCCTGGTGGCCGACGCCCTGAACCGGGGCACGCGCAAGAGCTGGGATCACCAGCCCCTGGTCGACGCCAGTGCGCAATACATGCGCAACCACATCGACCTCGACGATCTGGAGCGCAAGGCGCGTTATCCACAACCCTGCCAACACCAATAATCCAAGGGGAAGAGCATGCAAACGTTATCCACAGCGCTGGCCGTCGGGTTCCTGGCTCTGGGCAGCGCAACCGCCTGGGCCGACTCGTGCGCAACCGTGAAGATGGCCGATCCGGGCTGGAGCGACATCGCCGCCACCAACGCCATCGCCAGCTTTCTGCTGGAGGGCATGGGCTACAAGGCCAAGATCGACACCCTGGCGGTGCCCATCACCTACGGCGGCCTCAAGGACGGCCAGGTGGATGTGTTCCTGGGCAACTGGATGCCGGCGCAGCAGGGCTTCTACGACAAGTTCGTGGCCAATGGCGAGGTGATCCAGCTGGCGAAGAACCTGGAAGGCACCGAGTTCACCCTGGCGGTTCCGGACTACGTGTGGAACGCCGGGGTGCATGATTTCGCCGACCTGAACACATTCGCCGACAAGTTCGACAGGAAGATCTACGGCATCGGCTCCGGTGCTCCGGCCAACCTGTCGCTGCAGGCGATCATCAAGAACAACGAGTTCAATCTAGGCCAGTGGAAGCTGATCGAGTCCAGCGAGCAGGCGATGCTCGCCGAGGTGTCCCGGGCCACGAAAAAACAGCGCTTCGTGACCTTCCTCGGCTGGACCCCGCACCCGATGAACGTGCAGCTGAACATGCGTTACCTGACCGGGGGCGAGCAGTACTTCGGCGCCAGCGGCAGCGTCTACACCCTGACGCGCAAGGGTTATGCACAGGCCTGCCCGAACGTCGGCAAGCTCCTGAGCAACCTGCGGTTCACTCAGGACATGGAGAACGCCATCATGGCCGAGGTGGTGAACAACAAGCTCAGCAACGCCGATGCCGCCAAGGCCTGGATCAAGGCCAACCCGGCGGTGCTGGAGCAGTGGCTGCAAGGGGTCCGGACCCTTGATGACAAAGAGGCCCTGGCGGCGGTGAAGGCCAAGTTGTAGCCCAAGGTGCGCCGGCTCCTGCGGGATCAGGGGCCAGCCTCGCCACATGCCCGAAGCCTGACAATGCATTACCCTGGCCCCCTCGAATTCCCCCTTCCGTGAGCAACCATGGCCTGGCCCAACCGCCATTCACTCCTGCCTTTTCTCGGCTGGCTGCCCCAGCAGACCCGCGCCAGCGTCGGTCGTGATCTGCTGGTGGGGCTCAGTGGCGCGATCCTCGCCCTGCCGCAATCGATCGCCTATGCGCTGATTGCCGGCCTGCCGCCGGAGTACGGGCTGTACGCGGCCATAGTCCCGGTGCTGGTGGCCTGCCTCTGGGGCTCGTCCTGGCACCTGATCTGCGGGCCCACGGCAGCGATTTCCATCGTGCTGTATGCCAGCGTCAGCCCCCTGGCGGTGCCGGCGTCCGAGGACTACATCACCCTGATCCTGCTGCTGACCCTGCTGGCGGGGATCTTCCAGTGGCTGCTGGGGCTGCTGCGTTTCGGCGCCCTGGTGAACTTCGTCTCGCATTCGGTGGTGCTGGGCTTCACCCTCGGTGCCGCGGTGGTGATTGCCCTGGGGCAATTGCCCAACCTCCTGGGCCTGGAGCTGCCGAACCAGGCCACCGCCCTCAATAGCCTGAGCTTGCTGCTGGAACACCTGGACGCTGTGGACAAGCCTTCGCTGTTGCTGGGGCTGGGCAGCCTGATCGTCGGCCTCGGCCTGAAGCTGCTGGCGCCGCGCTGGCCCGGCCTGTTGCTCAGCCTGGTGCTCAGTGCGCTGGTGGTCTGGCTGCTGCCGGGGGTGTTCGGCCACGTCAAATTGGTCAGCGCCTTCGTGGGCCGGCTACCGCCCTTGAGCCCGTTGCCACTGGACCTGGATCTGGTCCTGCGGCTGCTGCCCAGTGCCGTGGCGGTGGGGATGCTGGGGCTGGTCACCAGCCTGTCGATTGCCCGCTCGCTGTCGGCACGTTCGGAACAACTGCTCGACGCCAACCAGGAAGTCCGCGCCCAGGGCCTGTCGAACATGGTCGGGGCGTTTTTCTCCGGCTACCTGTCCTCCGGCTCTTTCACCCGCTCGGGCTTGAGTTATGAAGCCGGTGCCCGCTCGCCCCTGGCCGGGGTGTTCTCGGCGCTGTGGGTGGCGCTGTTCGCGGTGGCCGGCGCCGGGCTGATCGCCCATATCCCGATTCCGGCCATGGCCGGCAGCATCCTGCTGATCTGCTGGGGGCTGGTGGACCATCGGGGCATACGCGCGCTGTTCCGGGTCAGCCGCGCCGAATTTGTGGTGATGAGCCTGACCTGCATCGCCACCTTGCTCCTGGAGCTGCAGACGGCGATCTATGCCGGGGTCCTGGCGTCGCTGTTCTTCTACCTCAAGCGCACGTCGCAGCCACGGGTGCAGCAGTCCAGCGAGGGCGATGCCGACGTCCTGCGGGTCGGCGGCTCGATCTTCTTTGGCGCCAGTCATTACCTGCAAGTGCGCATGCAACGCTGCCACGCACCGAAACTGGTGATCGACGCCCGGCAGATCAACTTCATCGACTATTCAGGGGTGGCGATGCTGCATCAGGAGGCGCGCCGACTGAAACGCCAGGACCGCAGCCTGACCCTGCGCCGAGCCCGGCAGGCGGTGAAAGAGGAATTGATCAAGCTCGAAGGACCGGAGCACTGCCCGATCCACTTCGAAGACTGAACCCGCAGGCGTCTTGCCCACACTCGACGTAGGAGCCGGCTTGCCGGCGAAGAGGCCCTTGGACCTGGCGCCGGTCTTGAGGCCGCCTTCGCTGGCAAGCCAGCTCCTACGAGGGGAGAGGGGTTACTGCGCCAACTGGCGGCGCAGTTCGGCCAGCACCGGGGCGCTGTCCGGGCGCACGCCGCGCCACAGGAAGAAGGCTTCCGCCGCCTGTTCGGCCAGCATGCCCAGGCCATCGAGCACCAGTGCCGCTCCGTGATCGCTGGCCCAGCGGCAGAACGGCGTTGGCTCCTTGGCGTACATCATGTCGTAGCACACCGTCTTGCCCGGTTCGATCAGGCTGCTGGCAATCGGCGGCAAGTCCCCAGACAGGCTGGCGGAAGTGGCATTGATGATCAGGTCCACCGACTCCTCCAGCCAGTCGAAGCCGCTGGCCGACACCGGCCCCAAATCGGCGAACAGCTCGGCCAGCAACTCGGCTTTTTCCACGGTGCGATTGGCAATCACCACCGACGCCGGCTGTTGCGCCAGCAAAGGCTCCAGGGCCCCGCGCACGGCGCCCCCGGCTCCCAGGAGGAGGATGCGCTTGCCCTTGAGGCTGACCCCGGCGTTCACCGTCAGGTCGCGCACCAGTCCGGCACCGTCGGTGTTGTCTCCCAGCAGCCTGCCGTCGGCCTGCTTGCTCAGGGTGTTCACCGCGCCGGCCCGCTGCGCACGCTCGGTCAGGCTGTCGCACAGGCGATAGGCGTCTTCCTTGAACGGCACGGTGACGTTGGCCCCGCGGCCCTGGGCGAAGAAATCGCGGGCAGCGCCGGCGAAGTCGTCCAGGGGCGCCAGCAGGGTGTTGTATTCCAGTTGCTGGCCGGTCTGCTGGGCGAACAGCCGGTGGATCAAGGGTGATTTGCTATGGCCGATCGGATTACCAAAGACAACGTACTGGTCCATCTCTCATCCCATTTGCTCAACACACACGGGTAGGAGCCGCGTCCGCCTTGAAGGCCTCTTCGCCGGCAAGCCGGCTCCTACACGGTGGGTGCGGGTTAGTGGCTGGCCGCCAGCCAGTCGCGGTCCTGCAGGAAGTATTCGGTCAGGCGTGCCTCTTCGGTGCCCGGCTCGGCCTTCCAGTCGTAGCCCCAGCGCACTTGCGGCGGCAACGACATGAGGATCGATTCGGTACGCCCGCCCGATTGCAGGCCGAACAGGGTGCCACGGTCGTAGACCAGGTTGAACTCCACGTAGCGGCCACGGCGGAATTCCTGGAACTCGCGCTGCTGCTCGGTGTAGGCCGCGGCCTTGCGGCGCTGGACGATGGGCAGGTAAGCCTCGATATAGGCATCGCCTATGGCGCGCATGAAGGCGAAGCAGGTGTCGAAGTCCCACTCGTTCAAGTCGTCGAAGAACAGGCCGCCGATGCCCCGGGGCTCGTTGCGGTGCTTGATGTGGAAGTAGCTGTCGCACCAGGCCTTGTAGCGCGGGTAGACGTCCGGGCCAAAAGGCGCGCAGGCGCGTTCGGCGACCTGGTGCCAGTGCACGCAGTCTTCTTCATTGCCGTAGTAGGGGGTCAGGTCGAAACCGCCGCCGAACCACCAGACCGGTTCTTCACCTTCCTTCTCGGCAATGAAGAAACGCACGTTGGCGTGGGAGGTCGGCACATGGGGGTTGTGCGGGTGGATCACCAGGGACACGCCCAGGGCCTCGAAACCCCGACCGGCCAGTTCCGGACGATGGGCACTGGCCGAAGGCGGCAGGCCGCTGCCGAACACGTGGGAGAAGTTGACCCCGCCCTTTTCGATCACTGCACCGCCACCGATCACCCGGGTGCGTCCGCCACCGCCGGCAGGCCGGGTCCAGGCATCCTCGATGAAGCGCGCGCCGCCGTCTTCGTTTTCCAGGGCAGTGCAAATACGGTCTTGCAGGTCGAGCAGGTAGGCTTTTACGGCCTCGGTGCGGGTAGTCATGGCATCACCTTGAATCGGGCAAAGCTAGGCGGCGCCAGGGATGAAACCGGGGCCGGCGCAAATGGGCGCGTAGCATAACACCGCACTGTGTCCACTCGCAGTTGACGAAGGTCAAGCAGAGGAGTCCGATAGAACCCTTTCACGCGACGACCAAGGAGTGAGTACAGATGGCCAAACGTATCCAGTTCCGCGCCCATGGCGGCCCCGAAGTACTCGAGTATGTGGATTACCAGCCCGCCGAACCGGGCCCGCAGCAGGTTCGCGTCAGCAACCGGGCCATCGGCCTGAACTTCATCGATACCTATTTCCGCAGCGGCCTGTACGCACCGCCGGCGCTTCCGTCGGGCCTGGGCGCCGAAGGGGCCGGGGTCGTGGAAGCCGTGGGCAGCGCGGTGACCCGCTTCAAGGTGGGCGATCGGGTGGCCTATGGCAGCGGCCCGCTGGGTGCCTACAGCGATGTGCACGTGCTGCCCGAAGCCAACCTGGTGCACCTGCCGGACACCATCAGCTTCGAACAGGCCGCCGGGGTGATGCTCAAGGGCCTGACCGTGCAGTACCTGCTGCGCCAGACCTATGAACTCAAGGGCGGCGAGACCGTGCTGTTTCACGCGGCCGCCGGCGGCGTCGGTTCCCTGGCCTGCCAGTGGGCCAAGGCCCTGGGAGTGAAACTGATCGGCACCGTCAGCTCACCGGAAAAAGCCGCCATCGCCAAGGCCCTGGGTGCCTGGGAAACCATCGATTACAGCCATGAAGACGTGGCCCAGCGAGTGCTGGAACTGACCGACGGCAAGAAGTGCCCGGTGGTCTACGACGGCGTGGGCAAGGACACCTGGCTGACTTCCCTGGATTGCCTGGCACCCCGCGGGCTGATGGTCAGCTTCGGCAACGCCTCGGGCGCGGTGGAAGGGGTGAACCTGGGGATTCTCTCGGCCAAGGGCTCGCTGTATGTCACCCGGCCGACCCTGGCCAGCTACGCCAACAATGCCGAGAACCTGCAACGCATGGCCGACGATCTGTTCGCCATGATCGCCAGCGGCCAGTTGAAGATCGAGATTGGCCAGCGCTTCGCCCTGGCGGATGCCGCCAAGGCCCATGTCGAGCTGTCGGCACGGCGCACCACCGGTTCGACGGTGCTCTTGCCCTAAGCGCCTTCGCCGGCCAGCCGGCTCCTGCAACACGCGTCGCGATGACCCGTGGGAGCCGGCGCAGCAATCAGGAAGGCCGCACCACCCTGCCGGTGGCCAGATCGCGGATCAGGCTCGGGTTCTTGCGCCCGCCCAGGCTGCCGGTGAGTACCAGGTCCAGTTGCCCACGGAAGTACTGCTCGACGCGCAGCCGCGTGCGCGCCGCCGGCCGCCCCTGGGGATTGGCCGAGGTGGAAATCAGCGGTCCCACCAGCGCGCACAGTTCACGCACCAGCGGATGGTCGCTGACCCGCAACGCCACCGTGTCATGCACCCCGGTGACCCACTCCGGCAGCAGGTTCTGATGGGGCACCAGCCAGGTGTTGGGACCCGGCCAGGTGCTGGACATGCGCTCCATCCAGGTGTCGGGGAAGTCCTCGAAGAGAAAGTCGAACTGATGGATGTTGTCGGCGATCAGAATCAGGCCCTTGTCCACCGAGCGTGACTTGATCGCCAGCAGGCGATCCACCGCCTCTTCGTTCCACGGATCGCACCCCAGGCCCCAGACCGCTTCGGTTGGGTAGGCAATCACCGCCCCTGCGCGAATCTCTCGTGCGGCTTGTTGCACACGCCAACTGCTGACCATTGCCGAATCTCCAGATAAAAGCTGTGCGCAGTTTACCGATCCTGCCTATAAAACCTAGGGCCTGTTGCGGTTTGGCGACAGGGCGCAACCGCCCTCAACTCGACCCCGGGCGCGCCAGCCAGCGGCCGTTTTCATTGACCGCAAGGCCGTCGATCTCCAACTCGCTCAAGGCCGCCAGCACCCGCGGCAGGGGCCAGCCGCTGGCCCGCGCCAGGGCCTCGCTGCTGTGGGGCGCGGCCAGGAGCAGGGCCAGCAGCGGATGCCTGGCGGTTTCGGCCGGCATGGCGGCCGGCGGTGCCACGTGTTGCCAGCCCCTGAGGGTTTCGAGAATGTCCTGCACGCTTTCCACCAATACCGCGCCATCACGGATCAGCTGGTGACAGCCCCGCGCACCGGGGTGATGGATGGAACCGGGAATCGCGTACACCTCGCGGCCCTGTTCTGCCGCCAGGCGGGCGGTGATCAGGGAACCGCTGGCCACGCTGGCTTCCACCACCAGCACGCCGAGGGACAGGCCGCTGATGATCCGGTTGCGCCGGGGGAAGTGCTCCGCCCGCGGACCGGTGTCCAGCGCGAACTCGGAAACCACTGCGCTGCCCTGGTCAATCATCGCCTGGGCCAAGGCTCGGTGGCGCTGTGGATAAAAATTTTCCAGGCCGGTGCCCAGCACCCCCACCGTGTGCCCGCCAACGGCCAGTGCCGCCTGATGGGCTGCGCCATCGATGCCCAGGGCCAGACCACTGGTGATCACGAATCCGGCTCCGGCCAGGCTCCTGGCGAACGCCGCCGCGGTGTCCAGTCCCGGAGGCGAAGCGCGGCGGCTGCCCACCATCGCCAGCTGCGGCCGTTCCAGAATCGAAGGGTCGCCGGCCACGAACAACAGCGGCGGCGCATCCTCCAACTGGGCCAGCAAGGCCGGGTAGCCGGGCTGGTCCCACATCAGTAAATGCTGGGCCTGGTTGTCTATCCAGGCCAAGGCACGCCGAGCGCCCTCGCGCACTTCGGCGCTGCGCCGGGCATCGCTGCAGGCGGCCGGCAGGCCCAGGGCATGCCAGGCACCGGCCGGTGCACTGAGGGCTTTGGCGGCTGAACCGAAGGCCTGGAGCAGGCGCTGAAAGCGCCTGGGTCCCAGACCGGGCAGGCCATGCAAACGTAAACGGGCTTCCAGTTCCGCGGGGGAAATGGCGGCACTAATCGAGTGCGACATGGATCATCCTTGATCGTCATAGGTCCGGTCAGCGCCGGAACAAGCTGTGGATAAGTCTGTTGGTAACTTGTTGAGGACAAGTTTCCCGACGCCCTCGGGAAACGGTCCGCCAACTTCGCCGACGCTGCGCCCAAACGCTGGTCGCGCTCGCTGAGCAGACCTCGGTCACGCCCCCAGGAGCAGGCCTGCAGCGGCGACCGATGGCGGTCCAGCCCAACGGCGGCAAGGCGAACAGTCATTTCCTCGGGGGCTGAATCCCTTTATTATGTGCGCTCGCGTAAAACGCCAGAGCCTGCGCGGCTCGCTCCTTTGCAGAGCACGTTTTGCATCGGCGGCCCAGGTCCAGGACCTGTCAGGGCGCCGACTCCGCCCTTACTTCACACGTGTAGCAATTACGCTTATGGCCATTTTAAACATCCTCGAATTCCCTGATCCGCGCCTGCGCACTATCGCCAAACCCGTGGCCGTAGTGGACGACGAAGTGCGTCAGTTGGTCGACGACATGTTTGAAACAATGTATGAGGCCCCAGGCATCGGTCTGGCGGCGACCCAGGTCAACGTGCACAAACGCGTCGTGGTCATGGACCTGTCCGAAGATCGCAGCGAGCCCCGGGTGTTCATCAACCCCGAATTCGAAGCCCTGACCGACGAGATGGACCAGTATCAGGAAGGCTGCCTGTCGGTGCCGGGTTTCTATGAAAACGTCGACCGCCCGCAACGGGTCAAGATCAAGGCACTGGACCGCGACGGCCAGCCCTATGAGCTGATCGCCGAAGGACTACTGGCGGTGTGCATCCAGCACGAATGCGACCACCTCAACGGCAAGCTGTTCGTCGATTACCTGTCCACGCTCAAGCGTGACCGGATCAAGAAGAAGCTGGAAAAGCAGCATCGCCAGCAGGCTTGATGACCGTCTTGCAAAGGCTTGCCACGGCAAGCCTTTTTCTTTTCCGCATGTTTAACATCGAGAATTCTCATGACTGAGCCACTGCGCATCGTCTTTGCCGGCACCCCCGAATTCGCCGCCGAACACCTCAAGGCCCTGCTCGACAGCCCTCACCAGATTGTCGCGGTCTACACCCAGCCGGACCGTCCGGCGGGGCGCGGGCAGAAGCTGATGCCCAGCCCGGTCAAGCAACTGGCCCTGGAGCACCAGATCCCGGTGCTGCAACCACCCACCCTGCGCAATGCCGAGGCCCAGGCCGAACTGGCGGCGCTCAAGCCGGACCTGATGGTGGTGGTGGCCTACGGCCTGATCCTGCCTCAGGTGGTACTGGATATTCCGCGTCTTGGCTGCATCAACAGCCACGCCTCGCTGCTGCCGCGCTGGCGCGGTGCCGCGCCGATCCAGCGCGCCGTAGAAGCCGGTGATGCAACCAGTGGCGTGACCGTGATGCGCATGGAAGCCGGCCTGGACACCGGGCCGATGCTGCTCAAGGTCAGCACCCCGATCAGTGCCCAAGACACCGGTGGCAGCCTGCACGACCGCCTGGCCGAGCTGGGCCCGCCGGCCGTGCTGCAAGCCATCGAAGGCCTGGCCGCCGGCACCCTGCAAGGCGAGGTCCAGGACGACAGCCTGGCCACCTACGCCCACAAGCTGAACAAGGACGAGGCGCGCATCGACTGGAGCCGCCCGGCCGTGGAGCTGGAACGCCTGATCCGGGCCTTCAACCCCTGGCCGATCTGCCACAGCACCTTGAACGGCGAAGCCCTGAAAGTCCTGGCCGCCACCCTGGCCGCAGGCCGGGGCACCCCGGGCGAGATCCTCGGCGCCAGCAAGGACGGCCTGCTGGTCGCCTGCGGTGAGCAGGCGCTGTGCCTGACCCGTCTGCAACTGCCCGGCGGCAAGGCGCTGAACTTCAGCGACCTGTTCAACAGCCGCCGCGAGAAGTTCGCCCTCGGCACCGTCCTCGGCCAAGCGGCGGACGCCCAATGAACCCGCGCCTGGCCGCCGCCAAGGCCCTGACCGCGGTACTCAACGGCAAGGCCTCGCTCAACAGCTCGCTGCCGATCCAGCTGGACAAGGTCGAGGCCCGGGATCGCGGCTTCACCCAGGACCTGGCCTTCGGCACCGCGCGCTGGCAGCCACGGCTGTCGGCGCTGGCGGCCAAACTGCTGCAGAAGCCATTCAAGGCCGCCGACGCCGATGTCGAGGCGCTGCTGCTGGTGGGCCTCTATCAACTGCTCTACACCCGGGTGCCAGCCCACGCCGCCATCGGCGAAACCGTGGGTTGCGCCGACAAGCTGAAAAAGCCCTGGGCCAAGGCCATGCTCAACGCCGTGCTGCGCCGCGCCCAGCGTGAAAGCGAGGCGCTGCTGGCCGAGCTGGAACACGACCCGGTGGTGCGCACCGCCCACCCGCGCTGGCTGCAAAAGTCCCTCAAGGCCTTCTGGCCCGAGCACTGGGAAGCCATCTGCGCCGCCAACAACGCCCACCCGCCGATGATCCTGCGGGTCAATCGCCGGCATCATTCGCGGGACGCCTACCTGCAGTTGCTGAGCGAAGCGGGTGTGGCGGCCAGGGCCTGCGTCTACAGCCAGGACGGTATCGTCCTCGATGAAGCCGGCGACGTTCGCGGCCTGCCGGGCTTTGCCGAAGGCTGGATTAGCGTCCAGGACGAAGCCGCACAACTGGCTGCCGATCTGCTGGAACTGGCCCCGGGGCAACGGGTGCTGGATGCCTGCTGCGCCCCGGGCGGCAAGACCTGCCACATCCTCGAAGTGCAGCCGCAATTGGCTGGCGTGGTGGCAGTGGACCTGGAAGCCAAGCGCCTGGTGCGAGTGCGGGAAAACCTTGATCGCCTGAAGCTCGATGCCCAGCTGATCGCCGCCGACGGCCGCGACACCCAGGCCTGGTGGGACGGCCAGCCGTTCCAGCGCATCCTGCTGGACGCGCCGTGCTCGGCCACCGGGGTGATCCGTCGCCACCCGGACATCAAGCTGACCCGCCAGCCGGAAGACATCGCCGCCCTGGCGCAGCTGCAAGGCGAACTGCTGGACGCCCTGTGGCAGACCCTGGAAGTGGGCGGCATCCTGCTCTACGCCACCTGCTCGACCCTGCCCACCGAGAACACCGAAGTCATAGAGGCTTTCCTCGGGCGCACCCCGGGCGCCCGTGAATTGGACATCGGCGGCCAACTGGGGCAGCCTGCGGCCGGCCTCAAGCAGCCCCACGGGCGCCAGTTGCTGGCGCAAGAGGGCGGCCATGACGGTTTCTACTACGCCAAGCTGATCAAGATCGCCGCCGCACGCGGCTAAACGGTTTTAAGGGAGTGACTGGATGAAAATCATCATCCTCGGCGCCGGGCAAGTGGGCGGCACACTGGCGGAGCACCTGGCCAGCGAAGCCAACGACATCACCGTGGTGGACACCGACGGCGAACGCCTGCGCGGCCTCGGCGATCGCCTGGATATCCGCACCGTGCAAGGCCGCGGCTCCTTTCCCACGGTGCTGCGCCAGGCCGGAGCCGACGACGCCGACATGCTGGTGGCGGTGACCAACAGCGACGAAACCAACATGATCGCCTGCCAGGTCGCCCACACCCTGTTCAACACGCCGACCAAGATCGCCCGGGTGCGCGAATCCGCCTACCTGACCCGCGCCGGGCTGTTCGACAACGACGCGATCCCGGTCGACGTGCTGATCAGCCCCGAGCAGGTGGTAACCCTCTACATCAAGCGCCTGATCGAACACCCCGGCGCCCTGCAAGTGATCGACTTCGCCGAAGGCAAGGCGCAACTGGTGGCGGTCAAGGCCTACTACGGCGGCCCGCTGGTGGGCCAGCAACTGCGTCAGCTGCGCGAGCACATGCCCAACGTCGACACCCGGGTGGCGGCGATCTTCCGGCGCGACCGGCCGATCATGCCCAAGGGCGATACGGTGATCGAGGCCGACGACGAGGTGTTCTTCATCGCCGCCAAGGCCCACATCCGCGCGGTGATGAGCGAAATGCGCCGCCTGGAGGAATCCTACAAGCGCATCGTCATCGCCGGTGGCGGGCAGATCGGCGAGCGCCTGGCCGAGGCCATCGAAAGCCGCTACCAGGTGAAGATCATCGAGATGAACCCGGCCCGCTGCCGCTACCTGTCCGACACCCTGGACAGCACCGTGGTGCTGCAGGGCAGCGCCTCGGACCGCGACCTGCTGCTGGAAGAGAACATCGCCGACGCCGACATTTTCCTGGCCCTGACCAACGACGACGAGGCCAACATCATGTCCTCGCTGCTGGCCAAGCGCCTGGGGGCGAAGAAGGTCATGACCATCATCAACAACCCGGCCTACGTCGACCTGATCCAGGGCGGCGACATCGACATCGCCATCAGCCCGCAGCTGGCCACCATCGGCACCCTGCTGGCCCACGTGCGCCGCGGCGACATCGTCAGCGTGCACTCCCTGCGCCGCGGCGCGGCGGAAGCCATCGAGGCCATCGCCCACGGCGACGCCAAGTCGAGCAAGGTGATAGGTCGCGCCATCGAGAACATCGGCCTGCCGCCGGGCACCACCATCGGCGCCATCATTCGTGACGAAGAAGTGCTGATCGCCCACGACGATACGGTGATCGAAGCCGGCGACCACGTGATCCTGTTCCTTGTGGATAAAAAGCACATTCGCGACGTGGAGAAGCTGTTCCACGTGGGCCTGAGCTTTTTCTGATCAACCACTGTGTAGCCGCTGCCGCAGGCTGCGATCGACTGCGCCACAGGCGCTGCCCTTGCGCAGCCTGCGGCAGCGGCTACATGAGCCCACAGGAGTGACAACGATGCTTGAATCGCTGGAAAAAATGCTCGCCAAGGGTGTGGATAACGCTCTGCTGCGCTTCGGCCTGGGCAAGGGTTACCTGGATCAGGGTGAATTCGCCCGGGCCGCCGAGCACCTGCAACGCTGCGTGAGTTTCGATCCCAAGTATTCAGCGGCCTGGAAGCTGCTGGGCAAGGCCTGCCAGGGGCAGGGCGATCTTCAAGGGGCACGCCAGGCCTGGGAACAGGGCCTGGAAGCGGCCCGGGGCCACGGCGACAAACAGGCAGAAAAGGAAATGACCGTGTTCCTGAAAAAACTCGACCGCCAGTCTCAAGGCTGACCTCTATCCCCTGTAGCCGCTGCCGAAGGCTGCGAACGGCCCGCAGGGACGCAAAGATCTTGAGACGACACAGGCTCGACAAGAGATCGCCAAACAAGGCCCTTCGGTCCTTTTCCCAGCCTCGCAGGCTCGGCAGCGGCTACGGGACGATTTCACAGGTAGCGCAGGGCGATCCCTTCCGCGTCCGCCTGGACCACTTCCATGCGCACCCGGGGCGCCGCCGCCGGCAGGCCCTGCACCTGGCCATAGACCACCGCGCCCTTGGGCAATTGCGCCAGAGCCGGGTTTTGCACATAGACGCCACTGGCAGACAGGTTGCGGGTCTGCCCCAGGCATTCGCCAATGCTCTCGTGGGAAATCTTGATGCGAAACGATTTGCGGTGCTCGGACATCTTCTGCGCCCTTGTTCTGTGTGCTGTGGATAACGCCTGCGCGAAGGTTATCCACAGATCGTGCCAGCGCTGTCAGTACCAGCGCGCCTCGCCCGGAGGGCGCTTCTTGAAGCGTTTCATGCTCCACATGTACTGGCTCGGATACGCCCCGACATAGCGCTCGACCACCTTGCTCATGGCCGCACAGGAGGTTTCGGTATCGGTGCTGTACATCTCTTGCGGCGCCGCTTCGAGGATCACCTTGTAGCCCGAGCCATCGGGCAGGCGCAGGGCATGGAGGAACACGCCCACTGCCTTGCCGCCGGCCAGCATGTTCGGCACGAACTTGCTGGTCAGGGCCTGGGTGGCGAAGAAAGGCACGAAGATCCCGGCGGATTCGGCCGGTTCCGGGTCGGCGGGAATGCCCACGGCACCGCCTTTGCGCACTTCCTTGATGACGCTGAGGATGCCTTCCTTGGTGGAGGCCGCCACGCGGTTGCCCAGTTGCACCCGCTGCTTGCGCAGCAGTTCGTCCACCGCCTTGAGCTTGGGCGGACGGTAGAAAATGATCGGTTTGCACTGGCTGCAGTAGAAGTGGTTGAGCACTTCCCAGTTGCCCAGGTGGCTGGTGATGCCGACCACGCCCTTGCCCGAGGCCAGGGCGTCCTTGAGTACGTCCAGGCCCTCGACTTCGCGCACCAGGGCGAGGGAACGCTCCGCCGGCCAGATCCAGGCGCAGGCGCTTTCGGTCAGGGACTTGCCGATGTCTTTCAGGCTCTGGCCTACAAGGCGCTCGCGCTCGGCGGGGTCCATCTGTGGAAAACATTTGGCCAGGTTGATGCGCACCACGTCGCGGGAACGATTGGGGGTCTTCCACATGATCCAGCCGATGGCCGCGCCGACCGCCTGCACCGCGCGCCAGGGCAGCAGGGCAAACAACCGCAGAGCGCCCACCAGCAGGGCGCCTTTGAACTTATCCACAAATGACTCCTGATCTGTCGGTCATGAAGCGTGTCGCGAGCCGGCTATTCTAACCGCGCGTGGGCCAGGATGGCGTAGCGATCACAGTCGCGGGTGTGATCCATGACCATGCCCGACGCCTGCATCAGCGCGTAACAGATGGTCGGTCCGACGAAGGTGAAGCCGGCTTTTTGCAGGCCGCGGCTCATGGCTTCGGCCTCCGGGGTCACCGCCGGCACTTCGCTGCGGTCGTTGAAATGATTGATCTTCGGCTCGCCGCCGACGAAGGACCAGAGAAAGGCCACCGGGTCTTCCAGCTCCAGCCAGGCCTGGGCGTTGCGCCGGGCGGCATTGAGCTTGAGGCGGTTGCGGATGATGCCGGGATCCTGCATCAGGTCTTCGATCTCGGCGTCGCTCATCTGCGCCACGCGCTGCACATCGAAGCCGAACAGCACCTGGCGATAGCGCTCGCGCTTCTTCAGCACGGTGATCCAGGACAGCCCGGCCTGGAACCCTTCGAGCAATAACAACTCGAACAGACGCTGCCCATCCCGCAGCGGCACGCCCCACTCCTGATCGTGATAAGCCATGTACAGCGGATCGTCGGAACACCAAAAGCAGCGTGGCATAAGGCTCCAGGGGGCGTGCGCAGGACTGAATCGGGTATACTCCCGCTCCTTAAATCGCAGCCCAAGTAACAGGTGAATTTCGTGAGCCAGCCTACGCCAGCCGTGCGTACCTTCCAAGACTTGATCCTCGCCCTCCAGCAGTACTGGGCCGAGCAAGGTTGTGTGGTACTTCAGCCCTACGATATGGAAGTAGGCGCCGGCACTTTCCACACCGCCACATTCCTGCGGGCCATCGGCCCGGAAACCTGGAACGCCGCTTATGTGCAGCCCAGTCGTCGCCCGACTGACGGCCGCTACGGCGAAAACCCCAACCGCCTGCAGCACTACTATCAGTTCCAGGTGGTGTTGAAGCCCAATCCGGAGAACTTCCAGGAGCTGTACCTGGGTTCCCTGAAGCACGTGGGCCTGGACCCGCTGGTGCACGACATCCGCTTCGTCGAGGACAACTGGGAATCGCCGACCCTGGGCGCCTGGGGCCTGGGCTGGGAAGTCTGGCTCAACGGCATGGAAGTGACTCAGTTCACCTACTTCCAGCAGGCCGGTGGCATCGAGTGCTACCCGGTGACCGGCGAGATCACCTACGGCCTGGAACGCCTGGCCATGTACCTGCAGGGCGTGGACTCGGTGTACGACCTGGTGTGGGCCGACGGCCCGTTCGGCAAGGTCACCTATGGCGATGTGTTCCACCAGAACGAAGTGGAGCAGTCGACCTACAACTTCGAACACGCCAACGTCGAGAAGCTGTTCGAACTGTTCGATTTCTACGAAAGCGAAGCCAAGCGCCTGATCGAGCTGGATCAGCCGCTGCCGCTGCCGAGCTATGAAATGGTCCTCAAGGCCTCGCACACCTTCAACCTGCTGGATGCACGCCGGGCGATCTCGGTGACTGCGCGCCAGCAGTACATCCTGCGTGTGCGCACCCTGGCGCGTTCCGTGGCGCAAGCCTACCTGCTGGCCCGGGCCAAGCTGGGCTTCCCCATGGCAACCCCGGACCTGCGTGATGAAGTGTTGGCTAAGTTGGAGGCGGCACAATGAGTGCGCAAGATTTTCTGGTTGAACTGGGCACTGAAGAACTGCCACCCAAAGCCCTGAACACCCTGGCCGAAGCCTTCCTGGCCGGCATCGAGAAAGGCCTGCAGAGCGCCGGCCTGAGCTTTCAGGCCAAGCACGTGTACGCCGCGCCACGGCGCCTGGCGGTACTGATCACCCAGCTGGCCACCCAGCAGCCGGATCGCAGCATCAACCTCGACGGCCCGCCACGCCAGGCGGCGTTCGACGCCGAAGGCAACCCGACCCAGGCAGCCCTGGGCTTTGCCAAGAAGTGCGGCGTCGAACTCAGCGAGATCGATCAGAGCGGTCCGAAACTGCGCTACAGCCAGAGCATCAAGGGCAAGCCGACCGCCAGCCTGCTGCCGACCATCGTCGAAGACTCGCTGAACGACCTGCCGATTCCCAAGCGCATGCGCTGGGCCGCGCGCAAGGAAGAGTTCGTGCGTCCGACCCAATGGCTGGTGATGCTGCTGGGCGACGACGTCATCGACTGCACCATCCTGGCCCAGAAGGCCGGCCGCGATTCCCGTGGCCACCGCTTCCATCATCCGCAAAGCGTGCGCATCACCTCGCCGGCCAACTACCTGGCCGACCTGCGTGCCGCCTACGTGCTGGCTGATGCCAACGAGCGTCGCGAGCTGATCAGCAAGCGCACCGCCGAGCTGGCCACCCTGCAGGAAGGCACGGCGATCGTCCCGGCGGACCTGCTGGACGAAGTGACCGCCCTGGTGGAATGGCCGGTGCCGCTGGTGTGCTCGTTCGAGGAGCGTTTCCTTGAAGTGCCCCAGGAAGCCCTGATCACCACCATGCAGGACAACCAGAAGTACTTCTGCCTGCTGGACGTCGACGGCAAGCTGCTGCCGCGCTTCATCACCGTGGCCAACATCGAGAGCAAGGACCCGCGCCAGATCATCGAGGGCAACGAGAAAGTCGTGCGCCCACGCCTGACCGACGCCGAGTTCTTCTTCAAGCAGGACAAGAAGCAGAAGCTCGAAGACTTCAACCTGCGCCTGCAGAACGTGGTCTTCCAGGAAAAACTCGGCAGCGTCTACGACAAGGCCGAGCGGGTGTCCAAGCTGGCGGCCTTCATTGCCCCGCGCATCGGCGGCGACGCCCAGCGCGCGGCCCGTGCCGGCCTGCTGTCCAAGTGCGACCTGGCCACCGAAATGGTCGGCGAGTTCCCGGAGATGCAAGGCATCGCCGGCTACTACTACGCCCTCAATGACGGCGAGCCGGAAGATGTGGCCCTGGCCCTCAACGAGCAGTACATGCCCCGTGGCGCCGGCGCCGAGCTGCCAAGCACCGTGACCGGTGCCGCCGTGGCCATCGCCGACAAGCTGGACACCCTGGTGGGGATCTTCGGCATCGGCATGCTGCCCACCGGCAGCAAGGACCCCTACGCCCTGCGTCGCGCGGCCCTGGGCGTGCTGCGGATCCTGATCGAGAAGAAGTTCGATCTCGACCTGAACGACGCCGTGGCCTTCGCCGTCAGCGCCTTCGGCAGCAAGGTCAAGGCCGCCGGCCTGGCCGACCAGGTGCTGGAGTTCATCTTCGACCGTCTGCGTGCCCGTTACGAAGACGAAGGCGTGGATGTGGCCACCTACCTGTCGGTACGTGCCCTGAAGCCGGGCTCGGCCCTGGACTTCGACCAGCGCGTGCAAGCCGTGCAGGCCTTCCGCAAGTTGCCGGAAGCCGCCGCCCTGGCCGCGGTGAACAAGCGCGTGTCGAACCTGCTGAGCAAGGTCGAAGGCAATGTGCCAACCACCGTCGAAGCCAAGTACTTCGACAACGCCAACGAGTTCTCCCTGTACTCGGCGATCCAGCAGGCGGACCAGGCCGTACAGCCGATGGCCGCAGCGCGTCAGTACAGCGAGACCCTGGCCCGCCTGGCCGCCCTGCGCGAGCCGGTGGACGCCTTCTTCGAGGCGGTGATGGTCAATGCCGAGGACGCCAAGGTGCGGGCCAACCGCTATGCGCTGCTGGCGCGTCTGCGGGGCCTGTTCCTGGGTGTGGCGGATATTTCGGTGCTGAGCTGATCAGGTAAGGAAAGGCTGTGAAACTGCTGATACTCGACCGGGACGGCGTGATCAATCACGACTCCGACGCCTACATCAAATCGGTGCAGGAGTGGATTCCAATCCCCGGCTCGATCGAAGCCATTGCGCAGTTGAGCAAGGCCGGCTGGACGGTGGCGGTCGCCACCAACCAGTCCGGCATCGCTCGCGGCTACTACGATCTGGCCACCCTGGATGCCATGCACGCGCGCCTGCGCGAGCTGGTGGCGGAGCAGGGCGGCGAGGTCGGGCTGATCGTCTATTGCCCCCATGGCCCCGACGAAGGGTGCGCCTGCCGCAAACCGAAACCGGGCATGCTGCAAACCATTGCCGAGCATTACCAGGCAGAACTGACAGGTCTATGGTTTGTCGGTGACAGTCTCGGTGACCTGGAGGCCGCAAAAGCCGTCGACTCTCAGCCAGTATTGGTAAAGACCGGGAAAGGCGAAAAGACTCTGGGGAAAACCCTGCCGGTTGGCACCTTGATTTTTGACGACCTGGCGGCCGTTGCCGCTGAACTTATCCACAATTAGGCCCCTTCTGGCATCCTGACCAAGGACTGTTCGGGAGAGCGCTTTTTAACAGGCGGGCATGCCCGCAATGGTAAATGCCGCTATGTCGATCCTGCAGGCCATCAGAACCTTCTTCTTTTACCTGCTGTTGGGCACCAGTTCCTTGCTGTGGTGCTCCCTGAGCTTTTTTATCGCGCCGTTCCTGCCATTCAAGGCGCGCTATCGCTTTATCAACGTCTACTGGTGTCGCTGCGCGCTGTGGCTGACCAAGGTATTTCTGAACATTCGCGTAGAAGTGCAGGGCGCTGAAAACGTCCCGGAGCGGCCCTGCGTGATCGTCTCCAATCACCAGAGCACCTGGGAGACCTTCTTCCTCTCGGCCTATTTCGAGCCTTTGAGCCAGGTCCTCAAGCGTGAGTTGCTCTATGTGCCGTTCTTCGGCTGGGCCATGGCCATGCTGCGCCCCATCGCCATCGACCGCGACAACCCCAAGGCCGCGCTCAAGCAGGTGGCGAGCAAGGGCGACGAACTGCTCAAGGACAATGTCTGGGTGCTGATCTTTCCGGAAGGCACCCGCGTCCCCTACGGCACCATTGGCAAGTTCTCCCGCAGTGGCAGCGCCCTGGCGGTGAACGCCGACCTGCCGGTGCTGCCGGTGGCCCACAACGCCGGCAAGTTCTGGCCGAAGACCGGCTGGGCCAAGCGCGCGGGCACCATCACCGTGACCATTGGCGCGCCGATGTACGCCGAAGGCAGCGGGCCGCGTGCCATCGCCGAGCTCAATGACCGGGTGGCGGCCTGGAATGAACAGGCCCAGCGGGATATGGGCTCATTGCCACCATTGGCCACTTCCACGGATAAGGTTGCTGTATGAGCTTCTGTGGATAACCTGTGTACGACTTTTCTCACAACGGCGGAAATCAACCTATAAATCACTGATTTATATGCATATTTCCCAAGCTAATAAAATGTGGAAAAACGTGCATAAGTTTTTCAGACACAAAAAAACCGGCCTCGCTGCCGGTTTTTTTCGCCCGTTCAATCCCAATGGCTTCAGTCCTGCAACAAAGGCAGCTCAAGGATGAAACAGGAGCCCTGGTCGACCTCGCTGCGACAGCTGATCCGCCCCTGGTGCCGGTCCACCACCGCCTTGACCATGGCCAGCCCCAGGCCCAGGCCATCGATGCCCTGGGCCGAGGCAAAGCGCTGGTACTGGCCGAACAGCTGGGGCAGGTCCGCCGCGGCAATCCCCTGGCCCTGATCGGCGATCTCGCAGCGCAGCCAGCCCTCGGCACAGCTCACCGCAACATGAACCGTGGAGCCCTGCGGGCTGTACTTGATGGCGTTCTCCAGCAGATTGAACAGGGCCCGGGTCAGCAGCGACTGGTCCGCGAGGATCATGCCTTCATTGTCTTCATCCAGGTCATGCAGCAGGCGGATCTGCTTCAGCTGGGCCAGGGTGGTGGCCTGGTCGAAGGCATCCAGCACCAACATGGCGAACATGCTCGGTGCGAACTGATAGGCCTCCGACTCGGCCTTGGCCAATTGCACGAAAGCCTCGGTCAGCTCCAGGGCCCGGCGCACCTGCTGCTCGATCTGGTTGTAGACCTGCCCGGGCGGCGAGGGCTGGCGGCTTTGCACATCCAGCAGCGCGAGGATCGCCGAGTGAGGCGCGCGCAAATCGTGGGACAGAAAGCGCAGCAGCACGCCACGCTGCTGCTCGGCGTCCCGCTCGACGCTGAGGTCGGTAAGGCTCAATAACCAACCGATGGCGTTGTCACTGTCCACCGGTAGCAGGGGCGCCAGTTCCATGCGCAGGCTGCGCTGCCGGACGTCGCGAAACTCCAGGGCCGGCAACTGTCCCAGGCTCGGGACCGGGGCCCCGTCCGTCAGGCCCGGGTAACCCAGGGCGGCCAACTGCGCAATCAAGGGCTGCCCCACCAGGGAGTGGGCGAACACGTCCCGGGCATTGCGGTTGGCCAGCAGAATCTTGCCGTCCGGATCACTGATCAGGGTCGCCACCGGCAGGTACTCCAGGCCATCGGCGATAAAGCGCCGGGTATCCCGGGTCCGGCTCAGGGCCTGTTCCAAGGCAACGATCTGCCCTTGCAGCACATCACCGGCGGGGGTCTGGCTACGACGGCGCTCCGGCAACACCTTGGGCTCGCTGTCCAGGCGCTCCAACTCCCAGCCGAAGTAGGCCAGGATCACGCTCAGCCGCCGCCAGTTCCAGATCAGGTAAGCCAGCAGCATGCCCAGCAGGCTGGCCACCGGCGACCACCAGTAGCCCAGGCGCAGCATCAGCACCGATCCCAAGAGCGCCAGGCCCATGCAACCCAGGGTGATCCACAAGGCGTGACGCGGCCGCCAGAGCAACAACCCGAGCAAGGCTGCGGTCAGGGCCATGGACAACAGCATCCCCGACCACTGGCCCAGGTCGACGATGCTGCGATGCTGCAAAAGCCCATTGAGCAGGTTGGCCTGGATCTCCACCCCCGGCGTGGTGCCCTGGCTGCCGGATTGCGGGGTGACATAACGGTCGCCCAGCCCCGGGGCGGTGGAACCGACCAGGATCAGCCGGTCACGCAGCAACTCGGCGGGCACCTCGCCACGCAGCACGCTGACATAGGGCACGCTGGGAAAGCCCGCCGCCTTGTCGATAAAGGCAATACGTACCGGGTTGGCTCGCAGCCAGCCCCGGGCCACCTGCGGAGTCTCCGGGCCCGGCATCAGCGGCGACAGCGGATCGGCTTCGGTGAGCTGGTAGAGCAACCAGGTCAGCTGCGCCCGCGGCGCCTGCTGCGGACCTTCGCGCAGGTAGACGCTGCGCACGGTACCGTCGGCATCCGCTTGCGCGTTGATATGCCCCAGGCCCCGGGCGCAGTGACGCAGCACCGGCACCGGAGGGATTTCCTCCAGGTCCTGGCCATAGCGAGCGACCCCCTCGCGCAGCACCGGCAGGAACACCGTGCCGGCGCGGCACAGGGCGGTGGCCAACCGGGTGTCGTTTTCCACAGAGCTGCCGGGCTCGCTGAGGATCACATCGAACAGCACGCCTTTGACCTTGGCGTCCGTCAGCCGGTCCAGCAACTGTCCATGCATCGTCCGGGGCCAGGGCCAGCGTCCCAGTTGCTGCAGGCTGTAGTCGTCGATGGTCACCAACAGAATGCGCGGATCGACCGGCAGCGGGGTAAAGCGTCGCAGGTTGTCATAGAACAGGTTGTTCAACGCCAGGCCCTGGCTCAGGGACAGCAAGGCCGTCAGGGGCAGCAGTATCAGGCCAACCCACAGCCATTCACGTACCAGGCGGCGAAACAGACGCTGGGCCTGGGTCGGTTCACGGCCGTTGGCCCTCTGCTTCCAGAAACTCATCGACGGCCCGCCGACGGCTTATTGAACACGAGTGGTCCTGGGGTAGTAGAAGATGTCATAGACCCCGGTTTCTCCTTCCAGGCCATGCTCGTCGAACGCCGAGAGCCGTACATGATAGAAAAACGCCTTCAGGCCAGTGAAGTTCACTTCCGGGGTGCTGGAGAACTGTTCCTGCTTGATGTTGAGGAAATCCTTGTCGGTGGCCACCTGGGCCCGATAGCGACGGGCACCCGGCAACGGTTGCAGGATCAGTTGCCAGACGGGCAGGGCGCCGGTTTGCCCGGCCTGTCCCAGCAGCCGGGGCGCAGCCAGCAGCTCCACCGGCTTGAGCTCGCCCTGCTTCTGAATGCGCAATCCCTGGCGCGCCATGACCTGGACTTCCCCCGGCAGCGGGCCGGCAGGTTTATCCACAACATGCTTGCCGGAGCGCCGAGCAGTCTTGCTCGGCGGCTGCTCGTCGCGGCTCACCGCCACCTGGCCGTTGAGCACTTCCACCAGGGATTGCTGATCGTCATTGCGCACTCGGAAGTGAGTCCCCCGCACCCCCAACACGCCTACGGGGGTCACGATCTGGAAACGGTCGTGGTCGCTGTTGCGCTTGATCACATAGGATTCGATCTGGCCCTGTTCCAGGACCACCTGAGGAATGCTGTATTGCGTGTTCAGTTGCAGGGTGACCTGGGAACTGGAGGGCAGTACCACGCGCGAACCGTCCCCGAGGGACAGGCTGACGAAAGCCGATGGCGAGGTTTTCACCCCTTCTTTCTCATCGATGCTCATGCCTTCCTCCAGGGCCACCTCGCGGCCCTTGGCGTCCAGTTTCCAGGCATCGCCCGTCAGGTGCTCGACGGTAGCCGGCAAGGGCTGGCCTCGGCATTGCTGGTTGTCATCCAGGTAGGGAAGGCGTTGCGGGGCAGCCTGCAAGGCACAGGATGGCAGGATCAGCCCCGCTAGCAGCACTGCGGCGCACGCCACCTGCAACCGGCCAACGGACGGAGAAGGGCAGAGGTCATTCATGAATATGCTTTGAGCCTTTGGGAAAACCACGGCGAAATCCTACGCACCATACCTGAGGCAGCGCATGGGCAGAAAGCCGGGTGCTGCAGGGCATCGCCCAGGCAGAGGGGGCGAATCGGCACCGGGAGGGAAGAGCACAGCAAGCAAAGAAAGTGACACGTCCCTGTGTCGGAACCGGGGCGACAGGTCGCCCGGCCCAAAGTCCTGAGGAGGCACTCCCTGTATTCCCCTTCAACGACGCACGCAAGCGCGCGTTGTGCCGCCAGCCTGGCGGTTGACACTCCCTGTGTCGGAGCACTTCCAGGTGCCCCCGTGTGCCACTCAGCGAGAGCCAATGTAGCGCCGCGGGAGCGGTCGGGGCGGTTTTGCAATATTTGTTCAGAATCATCGCCTCGCCCTCTAAAAGACCCAGCGGGGTGCCGGTGACTGCCAATCCGCGGGCAGGGCTGTCCGGTCCAGTAGCGGTTCGGCATCCAGGGTCTGGCTGGTTTCATGGCGGGCGGGCGAGGCCGCCGTCGAGTAAGCCTCGACCTTGGCGGCCTCACAGCAGGAGGCGGACGACGACGGCAACCCGCTGGCACTGATCCCCAGATAAGCCGCCAGCATCAAGCTGACCAGGCGCAGCGGATCATCGCCGTTGAACATTCTGACCAGCGCGACCTGGCCTTTACTGAACATGTTCCCCATGGTTCTTTTCCTTGCTTGAGCGAGCCGGTATCGTGCTGCTGCGATAGCCCCCCAGGCACCCGTGCTCCAGGTGCCTTACCGGCTATTTGATATCAGCGTACCGAGGGAGCAGGGGCTCAAGAGCAAATCGCCATAATTGTTCAGAATCAGGCAAGACACCTAAACTTCCCCCAGCCTGAAGCCGCTTGGATCTCTGCCTCAGGGGCTCTTCGAACCATAAGGAACTGCCTGGCATGCGTGTCGCGATACTGGATGACGAACCCGCAGAACTGGCACGGGTTGAACAGACACTGCGAGAAATTCCCGGCCCCGGTGAAGCCGCCTGGACTCTGCATCGCTTCGAACGGGGCGAAGACCTGCTACGTCAGCTCCGGCGGGAAACCTTCGACCTGCTGATACTCGACTGGCAACTGCCGGACCTCAGCGGTCTGTCGTTGCTGCGCTGGACTCGGGAACACATGGATGCCCCTCCGGCCGCCATCATGCTCACCAGCCGCGACGCCGAGAGCGATATTGTCCAGGCCCTGAATACCGGCGCCGACGACTACCTGAGCAAGCCGTTTCGTCCCAACGAACTCAAGGCCAGGGTCAATGCGGTGCTGCGTCGCCACGGCTTGCAGCGCAGCAGCAGTGAAGAGCTCCTGAGCTTCAACGACCTGACCTTCGACGATGCCGAACTGACCGTGACCCGCGCCGGAGCCCCCATCAGCCTGACCGAGCGCGAGTACCGCCTGGCCCGCTGCCTGTTCGCCAACCTGGGCCGGCCACTGTCGCGGGAGTACCTGTACGAACGGTTCTGGACCCATGAGGAAATCGCCTCCTCGCGGCCCCTGGACACCCACATCTACCGCCTGCGCAACAAGCTGGGGCTGACCGCGGATCGCGGTTGGCAACTGCTGACCATCTACGGCTATGGCTACCGCCTGGAAAGCGTCGCGTCGCCCGACCAGCAGGGCCACTGACCGCTGGCCGTCAAAAGCGGCTGGATATCACTCCGGGTCCTGCCAGACATCTTCATAGCCGTCGCGGTCGATGATGAAACGCGTCCCGCTCGGCAGATACAGGTAATCGATCACCTCCGGCAACAGCTCCAGCAGATGCTCGGTGCACAGAGGCTGGTAGAAATCCACGGCGGTGGAATGTTCGCCGCAGTGGATAAACCAACTGATCGTGCCGTTCTCCGGCAACTCGACCCGGGTGCCGTAGATGGGCGACTGCGCCAGGGAATGAGTGGCCAGTGCGATCATCGGCTCCGGCGCCTGGGGAGCGAGGTCGTAGCGCTCACAGACAAGCTGCTGTCTTTCGTTCATTGGTCCAGCCACCAATCGAGCAAGGTCTCGTCATCGGTGTCATCGAGGTTCTTGTAGATGTTGGCGTAGTACCACTCGATGCCCGTGGTCTCGCGGAAACGGTTGAAGAACCGGGCGATGTTGTCCATGCCGTTTTGCGCCGGCACCGACAGTGTCAGATTGCCCTTGTAGCGCCCGTCGAGCATGCCGCCCAGTTCGGACGCCACATCCGCCGCCAGGGCAGTAATGTCGTCCTCGGGGATGTAATCCGCATAAATATGAATGCAGAAGTTGCCGCCACGCTTGAGCACCACGGCGGGAGCCTGTGGGTCCTTGATCGAGATAATGTCGCCCTTGGCCAGGTTCAGCGTCAGCCCCGGTGAGTAGAGAATCTCGTAGCTGTCGTCATCGATCCGCCGCACATGCAGCGGCTCATAGACCGGGCCACGGTCGTTTTGCCCCGCGACCACGCGAATCGATATTTCCTGGTTTTCATCATCCATAACGCATTCCCGAGCGATTGCTGTTTTTACCAAGGGTGAAGGGAACCGAGCCGTGCTCAGCCGCGTAGCGGGGTCAACTGCTCGATGAACACGTCTCGAAGCGCCTGTTCGATGGCCGGGTCGTCCTGCAGTTCAGGTGCCAGCAACAGCACCAGCCGATCCAGGCCCGCACACCAGGTGACGGGGCTGGCCATTGCGGTCGTGGCTGAAACAACGGGCAGGCCCTTCAGCCGTCATGCCTGAACCTCAAGTGAAGCCAGCGACAAGCACTCGCTCATGCGCCCAGGCTCAATGGCCCCGTGCTGCAAGCAGGCATCTTCATAGGCGATATGTTGGTCGTCGGTGATGGAGGACAGGTACTGGTCAATTGCAGAAAAACTGACCTCGGGCGCGATATCCACAGCGAACAGCGACAGGCCCCGGGTCACCATACATCGGGCACCGAGGCTGCGCAGGTGCTGCACAATGCTCGAGCGCTCCGACTCGCGCTCGGCAAAAACCCGTAGCGTCGAGTGCCCGGATTGCCGCACCACGCCAGTCGCGATCAACTCGTGGGCATCGGCGCGAGTCAGCACCCAGTCCCCCTTGCTCACGCCGTAGAGATAGCAGGGCGTGTTATCCAACTCATAGACACCTGCACCCCGTTGAATGCCCCACAGCGATTCATACTCCACCGGTGGGTAACCGTCGGCGTCGACGGTGAGCTTGAAAATGATCTTGTGAAACTGTGCTGTCGAGTTATCCATTGCATCTCACAGAGTCGCCGCCATGGGCCTCACACTGTCCGTAAAAGAGGTTTTCCTCGAAGGAAATTATGACCTCTGCGCGGCCCGGCATGACCAGGACCGTATTCTCATCGGACGGATAGAAAAAGTCGTCCCAGCATTTTATAAAAATATCCCTGGGCACCTGCGCAGCACCTGAACCTCAGTACGGATGGGCCCGCTGACAAGGCACTATCTGGTGGATCAACAGGGCGGTATCGGGCGTGGGTTGGTAGCGAAATGTCGATACCTCGTTGTACGGCGACAGCAGTTGAAGGCGCAGACAAGCCTGTGGATCAAACCAGTCGACTCCATCAAACAGCACCAGCGCGTCGCTTGACCAATCAATACTCAACCGCTCGATCGGGGTAAGTGATCCAAACTCAAGCCGCTCAAGCTGCGCCAGCACCTCGGCCTCAGAAGGGGCGCAAATCCATCGGATAATCAGCAAGGCGTTGTCTGCCGTGGCAATCGCCGTGTCCAAAGGCTCGTCACCCAGGACAAGAATGTCGCCATCGACACCCTCCAGCCGGCCGGCATAGTCATCAATCTGACACGCCCTGTGGTAATCCGAGGGATGGCCGTCGAGGCCACGCCACATACCGGCCAAGCCTTCACCTATCACCACCAAGGGGCCACCGGAACTGGACAGCCATGGAGAAATCTTGAATCGACTCATAGGCTCCTTGCCTTCCTGTTAAGCAGAACAGCGACATGATCCACAGACAACACCGTGATGTCCGCGCAAAAAAAAGCCAACGCTAGGCGTTGGCTTTTGAGGTGCCGCTGCGGATCAGAAGTCCAGGTTGGACACCGCCAGGGCGTTGCTTTCGATGAAGTCGCGACGAGGCTCGACCGCATCACCCATCAGGGTGTTGAAGATCTGGTCGGCGCCGATGGCGTCTTCGATGGTCACCTTGAGCATGCGGCGCATGCTTGGGTCCATGGTGGTTTCCCACAGCTGGTCAGGGTTCATCTCTCCCAGACCTTTGTATCGCTGGATGGTGTGGCGCTTGGTGCTTTCCGCCATCAGCCAGTCCAGGGCTTCCTTGAACTCGGTGACGGCTTTCTTGCGTTCGCCGCGCTGAACATACGCGCCTTCGTCCAGCAGGGTGCTCAGTTGAGCGCCGAGGGAGACGACGGTCTTGTAGTCGTTGCTGCCGAAGAAGTCGCGGTTGAAGGTGACGTAGTTGGACAGGCCATGGGAGATCAGCTCGACCTCTGGCAGCCAGACATTACGTTCACGGTCTTCCCGCAGGCTGGCCTTGTAGACCAGGCCGGACTTCTCGGACGTGCGCAGGCGGGCGTCGTACTTGGCCAGCCAATCCTGCATGGCGGCGTGGTCGGACAGTTGCTCCATGGTCACGGCCGGCAGGTAGATGAAATGCTCGGTCAGCTCCTGCGGGTACAGGCGCGACAGGCGCTTGAGGGTCTTCATCACCATGCGGAAATCGTTGACCAGGCGCTCCAGCGCCTCGCCGGAGATCCCCGGGGCTTCTTCGTTCAGGTGCAGGCTGGCATCTTCCAGAGCCGACTGGGTCATGTAGTCTTCCATGGCGTCGTCGTCTTTGATGTATTGCTCTTGCTTGCCTTTCTTGACCTTGTACAGCGGCGGCTGGGCGATGTAGATGTAGCCACGCTCGATCAGCTCCGGCAACTGACGGAAGAAGAAGGTCAGCAGCAGGGTACGGATGTGCGAACCGTCAACGTCAGCATCGGTCATGATGATGATGTTGTGATAGCGCAGCTTGTCGATGTTGTACTCTTCGCGGCCGATGCCGCAGCCCAGCGCGGTGATCAGGGTGCCCACCTCTTGCGAGGAGATCATCTTGTCGAAGCGTGCCTTCTCGACGTTGAGGATCTTGCCCTTGAGCGGCAGGATCGCCTGGGTCTTGCGGTTGCGTCCCTGCTTGGCGGAACCGCCAGCAGAGTCACCTTCCACCAGGTAGAGTTCGGACAGGGCCGGGTCTTTTTCCTGGCAGTCCGCCAATTTGCCCGGCAGGCCGGCGATATCCAGCGCGCCTTTGCGGCGGGTCATTTCACGGGCTTTACGCGCCGCTTCACGAGCACGGGCAGCGTCGATCATCTTGCCCACCACCAACTTGGCTTCGTTGGGGTTTTCCAGCAGGAAGTCGGAGAAGTACTTGCCCATTTCCTGTTCGACCGCGGTCTTCACTTCGGAAGACACCAGCTTGTCCTTGGTCTGGGAGCTGAACTTCGGATCCGGCACCTTCACCGAGATGATTGCGGTCAGGCCTTCACGTGCGTCGTCACCGGTGGTGGCGACCTTGTGTTTCTTGGCCAGGCCTTCCTGCTCGATGTAGTTGTTCAGGTTACGGGTCAGGGCCGAACGGAAGCCCACCAGGTGGGTGCCGCCGTCGCGCTGAGGAATGTTGTTGGTGAAGCACAACAGGTTCTCGTTGAAGCTGTCGTTCCACTGCAGGGCGATTTCCACGCCGATGCCGTCTTCACGCTGGATGTTGAAGTGGAACACCTGGTTGACCGCAGTCTTGTTGGTGTTCAGGTATTCAACGAAGGCACGCAGGCCGCCTTCGTACTTGAACAGTTCTTCCTTGCCGCTGCGCTCGTCCTTGAGGACGATGCCGACACCGGAGTTGAGGAAGGACAGTTCACGAATCCGCTTGGCCAGGACGTCCCAGCTGAAGTGGATGTTCTTGAAGGTTTCAGCCGAAGGCTTGAAGTGGATCTGGGTACCGGTGGTTTCGCTGTCGCCAACGATCTTCATCCGCTCTTGCGGAACACCGTGGACGTAAGTCTGTTCCCAGATCTTGCCGCTGCGGCGCACGGTGAGGATCAGCTCTTCGGACAGAGCGTTCACTACCGATACACCCACGCCGTGCAGGCCGCCGGAAACCTTGTAGGAGTTGTCGTCGAACTTACCGCCGGCGTGAAGCACGGTCATGATGACCTCGGCCGCCGAGACGCCTTCTTCTTTGTGCACATCCACCGGGATGCCGCGACCGTTGTCGCGCACGGTGATGGATTCGTCCGGGTGGATGATGATGCTGATGTCGTCGCAATGACCGGCCAGCGCTTCGTCGATGGAGTTATCGACCACCTCGAACACCATGTGGTGCAGACCGCTGCCGTCATCGGTGTCGCCAATGTACATACCGGGACGTTTGCGTACGGCATCCAAACCTTTCAGCACCTTGATGCTGGTCGAGTCGTACGTATTTTCTTCGCTCATGCCTTCACTCCCGATGGTCGTGGGTCTGGGTGATACGGCCTTGTTCCACGTGGAACAAAGCGACTGGCGTTTCCGTCTGCCAGCCTTCCCTCAATAATTCGTGGTCTACACAGGTGATGAACACCTGGCAGCGTAAGTCTTCCAACAAGCGACAAAGTGCGCGGCGGTGCTGCTCGTCCAGCTCGGACGGCAAGTCATCCACCAGATAAATACACTGACCGCGACGGGCCTGGCTCACCAGGTGCCCCTGGGCAATGCGCAAGGCACAGACCACCAACTTCTGCTGGCCACGGGACAAGATGTCCGCGGCGTTGTGTCCGCCTAAGCGCAGACGCAAATCAGCACGTTGTGGACCGGCCTGGGTATGACCCATTTGCTGATCACGGTGCAGGGCGGTCGCGAGCACTTCACTGAGCTCTCGGTCCTTGTCCCAACCACGGTAATAGCTAAGCGTCAGGCCCTCGAGCTGCAGCAGCTCGCCCAAGGTCCGCTCAAAGACTGGTTTCAAGGCTTTGATGTAAGCGCGGCGGTATTCATCGATTTCAGCGCTGGCCTGACACAGTTCCCGGTCCCAGGCCGCTTGCGAAGCGGCGTCAAGTGTACCATGCCGCAGCCATGAGTTCCGCTGCCGCAGGGCCTTCTGCAGGCGCTGCCAGGTGGACATGAAGCGCGGTTCCACATGGAACACTCCCCAGTCCAGGAACTGCCGGCGGATCTTGGGAGCGCCTTCCAGCAGGCGAAAGCTGTCCGGGTTGATCAACTGCAGCGGAAGGATTTCCGCCAGCTGCGCCGCGCTGCGGGCATTCTGCCCGTCGATGCGGATCTGGAACTCCCCCTGGCGATCCCGGGATATTCCCAGGTTGCTGTGTCCGCCCTGGGCCAACTCCACTTGGCCAAACACGGTGCAGGCCAGTTGCTCGTACTGGATCACCGGTAACAGGCGGGCGCTGCGGAACGAGCGGGCAAGCCCCAGCAGGTGGATGGCTTCCAGCACGCTGGTCTTGCCACTGCCGTTGGCGCCGTAGAGAAGGTTGATGCGAGGAGAGGGGGAGAAGGTCACCGGGTGCAGATTGCGCACCGCGGTGACCGAGACGCGACTGAGGGACATCTAGCTTCTGCTGAGCATGATTACAGGCGCATCGGCATGACAACGTAAGCCGAGTCGTCGTTGTCGGATTCCTGCACCAGCGCACTGCTGTTGGAATCGGACAGGATCAGGCGAACCTGTTCGGTGGTCATCACGCCCAGTACGTCCAGCAGGTAGCTGACGTTGAAGCCGATTTCCAGCGAGCCGCCGTTGTATTCCACGCCCACTTCTTCTTCCGCTTCTTCCTGCTCCGGGTTGTTGGCCTGGATCTTCAGCTGACCATTGGCCAGTTGCAGACGGATGCCGCGGTACTTCTCGTTGGACAGGATCGCGGTGCGGCTGAAGGCTTCACGCAGGGCCTGACGGTCGCCCAATACCAGCTTGTCACCGCCTTTTGGCAGCACGCGCTCGTAGTCCGGGAACTTGCCGTCCACCAGTTTGGAAGTGAAGGTGAACTCGCCGGTGGTGGCGCGGATATGGTGCTGGCCCAGGACGATGCTGACGTTGCCGTCCGGCTCGGTGAGCAGGCGTGCCAGTTCCAGGATACCTTTGCGCGGCACGATCACCTGGTGACGATCGGGCTGACCGATATCCGCCTGCATCGAGCACATGGCCAGACGGTGACCGTCGGTGGCCACGGCGCGAATGATCCCGGCAGACACTTCCAGCAACATGCCGTTGAGGTAGTAGCGCACGTCCTGCTGGGCCATGGCGAAGCTGGTGCGCTCGATCAGGCGACGCAGCTTGCTCTGTTCCAGCTGGCAGGTCAGCGAGCCCGGGCCTTCTTCCACAGTCGGGAAGTCGTTGGCCGGCAGGGTCGACAGGGTGAAGCGGCTACGCCCAGCCTTCACCACCAGCTTCTGCTCGTCGACCTTGATGTCGATCAGGGCGTCGTTGGGCAGGCTCTTGCAGATGTCCATCAGCTTGCGCGCGGGAACGGTGATTTCCCCCGGTTCGGCCGGCTCTTCAAGTTGCACACGACCGACCAGCTCGACTTCCAGGTCGGTACCGGTCAGCGACAGTTGCTGGCCTTCGACAACCAGCAGCACGTTGGAAAGCACCGGCAAGGTCTGACGACGTTCGACGACGCCGGCGACCAGTTGCAGGGGTTTCAACAGGGCTTCGCGTTGAATGGTGAAATGCATGGTCTAGTCCCTTGCCTTAATAAGCTGCGTTGGAGTCATCAAGTGGTCAGAGTACGCAGCAGGTTCTTGTAGTCCTCGCGGATGTCCGCGTCGGATTCCTTAAGTTCATTGATCTTGCGGCAGGCGTGCAGCACCGTGGTGTGGTCGCGGCCGCCGAACACATCGCCGATTTCCGGCAGGCTGTGGTTGGTCAGTTCCTTGGACAGGGCCATGGCCACCTGACGCGGGCGGGCCACCGAACGCGAACGTCGCTTGGACAGCAGATCGGAAATCTTGATCTTGTAGTACTCGGCGACGGTGCGCTGGATGTTATCCACAGACACCAGCTTGTCCTGCAGGGCCAACAGGTCCTTCAGGGATTCGCGAATCAGCTCGATGGTGATGTCGCGGCCCATGAAGTGCGAGTGTGCAATGACCCGCTTGAGCGCGCCTTCCAGTTCACGGACGTTGGAGCGGATCCGCTGGGCAATGAAGAACGCCGCATCGTGAGGCAGTTCGACCTTGGCCTGGTCGGCCTTCTTCATCAGGATCGCGACCCGGGTTTCCAGTTCCGGCGGCTCGACCGCCACCGTCAGGCCCCAGCCGAAGCGGGACTTGAGGCGCTCTTCCAGGCCCTCGATCTCCTTGGGATAACGGTCGCTGGTGAGGATCACCTGCTGGCCGCCTTCGAGGAGGGCGTTGAAGGTGTGGAAAAACTCTTCCTGGGAACGCTCCTTGCGGGCGAAAAACTGAATGTCATCGATCAGCAGCGCATCGACCGAACGGTAGAAGCGCTTGAATTCGTTGATGGCATTGAGCTGCAACGCCTTGACCATGTCCGCCACGAAGCGCTCGGAATGCAGGTACACGACCTTGGCATTCGGGTTCTTCTTCAACAGGTGGTTACCCACAGCGTGCATCAAGTGGGTCTTACCCAAACCGACGCCGCCATACAGGAACAACGGGTTGTAGCCATGCTTGGGATTGTCTGCCACCTGCCAGGCCGCCGCGCGGGCCAGCTGGTTGGACTTGCCCTCGACGAAGTTCTCGAAGGTGAAGGTGCGGTTCAGGTAACTGGTGTGCTTGAGCGCACCTTCCACCTGGACGGTACGTTGCTCGGCGCGTACCGGTGCCTGCTGCGAGCTGGCGCCCGCCATCGGGTCGAAGCTGTCACGAGAGGGTTCTTCGCTGACCTCGGCACTCTTCTGCGCCGCGGCTTTCTTGGCCGGAGCGGAAGTGGGTGCCGGAGTGGGCGCAGGAGCCGCCGGGGTGGCATTGGCCGCTGCCGCTTGCAGCGCTTGCGAGGCAGCGGCGGCCAGTGGCGCATTAGGTGCAGCGCGAGGCGCCGAACTGCGTTTGCTGCCTATTAATAAGGAAAGAACCGGCGCACTGCCGTTGCCGTGTTCATCCAGCAGCTCGAGCACGCGCCCCAGGTACTTTTCGTTGACCCAATCGAGAACAAAACGATTCGGTGCGTAAACACGCAACTCGTCGCCTTCGGCTTCGACCTGTAGCGGACGGATCCAAGTGTTGAATTGCTGGGCAGGCAGCTCATCACGCAGAAGCTCCACGCACTGCTGCCAAAGTTCCACTGACACGGATATCCCCTAAGTTGAAAGCCGGTGAGGCAAAAACAAGCGGCCATTGTAGCGATCAGCCGCCCACTTATCCACATGTAGCGTGCCCTCAGGACACTAAGAATCAACGTCTTACCCCGAATAAACACGACCAGCGGTATGTGCATAAGCTCTGTGGATAACCCCACTTGAGGTCGTTGCACAACTCGGGTCGAAACGCTGTGGGTAAGTCGCCTGTGGATAACTGCTCGTTCCACGCACAGGTTTTCCGATAGCGCAGCACAGGCAGGACACCGTTTCTCAACCGTGTTGTCATTCTCTGTACAGTACGGAATAGAAGGGCTTAAGCCAGTTATCCACAGAAGGTGCCGTCCCTAGTCTTTATAAGCTTTACAGAAAAGCTTTAAATACTTTCCTTCTTTATTTTTATATCTACCTGACCCTGGCTCACAACCCCGTCCCCGGACATACATAGATAAAGGAAAAGCTGGTTGGAAATTGACCTAGAGGCTTGCTTTCTCTAGAATCGCCGATCTCTTAAAACGGGGGCCATTCCGGCCCGTTGTGGACGAACCAGGTAACACGACATGAAACGTACTTTCCAACCAAGCACTATCAAACGCGCTCGTACCCACGGTTTCCGTGCTCGCATGGCTACCAAGAACGGTCGTGCCGTCCTGTCGCGTCGTCGCGCCAAAGGTCGTGCGCGTCTGGCAGTTTGATAATCCGGCACTGGAGGTGAGTCAGGACTTCAGTCGGGAAAAGCGTCTGCTTACACCCCGGCACTTCAAGGCGGTCTTTGACTCCCCTACCGGCAAGGTTCCGGGGAAAAATCTCCTGCTCCTTGCGCGCAACAACGACCTGGATCATCCCCGTCTGGGGCTCGTGATCGGGAAAAAGAGCGTAAAGCTCTCCGTTGAGCGCAATCGCCTCAAGCGTCTGATGCGCGAATCGTTTCGTCTCCACCAGGATTCACTGGTCGGATGGGATATCGTTATCGTCGCGCGCAAAGGTTTGGGCGATGTAGAAAACCCCGAATTGATTCAGCATTTCGGCAAGCTCTGGAAACGTCTGGCACGCAACAAGCCGGAACCAGCAGTCAAATCCGAAACTGTAGGGGTAGACAGTCCTGATGCGTAAACTGGCACTCGTTCCGATCCAGTTTTACCGCTATGCCATTAGTCCTCTGATGGCCAATCACTGTCGTTTCTACCCCAGTTGTTCCTGCTACGCGTTAGAAGCCATCGAAAATCATGGCCTTCTGCGCGGTGGCTGGCTGACCTTTCGTCGTTTAGGTCGCTGTCATCCGTGGAATCCCGGTGGTTATGACCCGGTTCCACCTATCCCTACCTCCCGTTCTTCTTCGATGGCCGAGTAATCATGGATATCAAACGCACGATCCTGATCGTCGCCCTGGCAATCGTGTCCTATGTCATGGTTCTTAAATGGAACCAGGATTATGGCCAGGCTGCCCTGCCGACTCAGAATGTTGCTTCCAGCACGACCACTCCGGGCTTGCCGGACACGCCAAATGGCACTTCCGCTGCCAACGACGATATTCCGCGCGCAGCAAGCGACACCACTGCACCGGCTGAAGCGCCCGTTGCTGCAAGCAAAGATCTCATTCAGATCAAAACGGATGTGCTCGACCTGGCTGTCGATCCACAAGGTGGGGATATCGCGCAACTGCGTCTGCCACTGTATCCACGTCGTCAAGACCACCCGGAAATCCCATTCCAGCTGTTCGATAACGGCAACGAGCGGACTTACCTGGCGCAGAGCGGCCTGATTGGCAGCAGCGGCCCGGATGCCAACCCGGCCGGTCGCCCGATCTACTCGGCAGAAAAGAAAAGTTATCAACTGGCTGACGGTCAGGACCAATTGGTGGTCGACCTGAAGTTCAGCAAGGACGGCGTCCACTACATCAAGCGTTTCACCCTGAAACGTGGCCTGTATGACATCACCGTTTCCTACCTGATCGACAACGAAAGCGCACAACCTTGGACCGGTGCAATGTTTGCCCAGCTCAAGCGTGACGCCAGTTCCGATCCATCCTCCAGCACCGCCACCGGCACCGCGACTTACCTGGGCGCCGCCCTGTGGACAAGTTCCGAGCCGTACAAAAAAGTGTCCATGAAAGACATGGACAAGGTGAACGAGGATAAAACCAAGGCCCCGATCACTGAAAATGTTCAGGGTGGCTGGGTCGCTTGGCTGCAACACTACTTTGTGACCGCCTGGATTCCACCTAAGGGCGAAAACAACCAGGTTCTGGCGCGCAAGGACAGCAAAGGCAACTACATCATCGGCTACACCGGCCCTTCGATGACCGTTGCTCCAGGCGCCAAGGCCGAAACCAGCGCCATCCTGTACGCCGGTCCGAAAAGCCAGGCCGTGCTGAAAGAGTTGTCCCCAGGTCTGGAACTGACTGTCGACTACGGCTTCCTGTGGTTCATCGCTCAGCCGATTTTCTGGCTGCTGCAACATATCCACAGCCTGGTGGGTAACTGGGGCTGGTCGATCATCTTCCTGACCATGCTGATCAAGGGGATCTTCTTCCCACTGTCGGCTGCCAGCTACAAGTCGATGGCGCGCATGCGTGCCGTGGCTCCGAAACTGGCCGCGCTGAAGGAAAAATTCGGCGACGATCGTCAGAAAATGTCCCAGGCGATGATGGAGCTGTACAAGAAGGAGAAGATCAATCCGCTGGGCGGCTGCTTGCCGATCCTGGTGCAGATGCCGGTCTTCCTGTCCTTGTACTGGGTTCTCCTGGAAAGCGTGGAAATGCGCCAGGCGCCGTTCATGCTGTGGATTACCGACCTGTCGATCAAGGATCCGTTCTTCATCCTGCCGATCATCATGGGCGCTACCATGTTCATCCAGCAGCAGTTGAACCCGACGCCTCCGGATCCGATGCAGGCCAAGGTGATGAAAATGATGCCAATCATCTTCACCTTCTTCTTCCTGTGGTTCCCGGCCGGTCTGGTGCTGTACTGGGTAGTGAACAACTGCCTGTCGATCGCTCAACAGTGGTACATCACTCGTAAGATCGAAGCGGCCACCAAGAAAGCGGCTGCCTGACCTACGCTGTGGATAACCACACAAGACGCCCCCTAGTGGGGCGTTTTGCTATCTGTCACTTTTGTCTGGATGTCGGGTTATGAATGTCCCTCGTGAAACCATCGCCGCCATCGCCACCGCCCAAGGCCGCGGCGGCGTGGGTATCGTAAGGATTTCCGGCCCCCTGGCGGGCATGGCGGCCAAGGCCATCAGCGGCCGTGAACTCAAGCCGCGGTTTGCCCATTACGGTCCGTTTCTCAGTGCAGGGGAAGAAGTTCTGGACGAGGGCATCGCCCTGTATTTTCCGGGGCCGAACTCCTTCACCGGGGAAGACGTCCTGGAACTGCAGGGCCATGGCGGCCCGATTGTTCTCGACATGCTGCTGCAGCGTTGCCTGGAACTGGGCTGCCGCCTGGCCCGGCCGGGAGAATTCAGTGAACGTGCATTCCTCAACGACAAGCTCGACCTGGCCCAGGCCGAAGCCATTGCCGACCTGATCGAAGCCAGTTCGGCACAGGCTGCGCGCAACGCCTTGCGTTCGTTGCAGGGGGCTTTCTCCCAGCGTGTGCATAACTTGACCGAGCAGCTGATCGCTTTGCGGATCTATGTCGAAGCGGCGATTGATTTTCCCGAGGAGGAAATCGATTTCCTCGCCGATGGCCATGTGTTGAGCATGCTCGATGCGGTGCGCGATGAGTTATCCACAGTACTGCGTGAAGCCGGGCAGGGCGCCTTGCTGCGTGACGGCATGACCGTGGTCATCGCCGGTCGTCCCAATGCCGGCAAATCCAGCCTGCTCAATGCCCTGGCCGGACGCGAGGCGGCAATCGTCACCGATATCGCCGGCACCACCCGGGACATCCTGCGCGAACATATCCACATCGATGGCATGCCACTGCATGTGGTGGATACTGCCGGCCTGCGGGATACCGAGGACCAGGTGGAAAAAATCGGTGTCGAACGGGCACTCAAGGCCATCAGCGAGGCCGACCGGGTGTTGCTGGTGGTGGACGCCACCGCGGCGGAAGCGGCGGACCCCTTCGCCCTGTGGCCGGAGTTTCTCGAGCAGCGGCCAGACCCGGCCAAGGTCACCCTGATTCGCAACAAGGCCGATCTGACCGGCGAACCCATCGCCCTGGAAACCTGTGATGACGGCCACGTCACCATCAGCCTCAGTGCCATGGCTGCCGGTAGCGGGCTCGAGCTGCTGCGCGACCACCTGAAAGCCTGCATGGGTTATGAACAGACGTCCGAAAGCAGTTTCAGCGCACGCCGTCGGCACCTGGAGGCACTGCGCTACGCCAGTGCCGCCCTGGAACATGGCCGGGCACAGCTGACCCTGGCCGGTGCCGGCGAACTGCTGGCCGAGGACCTGCGCCAGGCTCAGCAATCGCTGGGGGAAATTACCGGTGCCTTCAGTTCCGATGACCTGCTGGGGCGAATCTTCTCCAGTTTCTGCATCGGCAAGTAGAGTCGCCCGCAAAGGGCTCCGGCAGAGGTTATCCACAGCCCTGCCGGTAGCGCTCGGATTTACTCCACTGACAGGTAGATTCGTGTCTGCAGCTGTGCGGGCGGCGTGGTGCGCGGATCGTTTACGTACTCTTCGAACATCGGAAAATTCCCCGGTGTCAGGCCACTGTCCGGCAGCCACTCGGAGAACATCCAGGCATAGGCTTTGCCCATCTCGTTGTAGGGGCCAACGTAATTCAGGATGGCGTAGCGCCCTTGAGGGATTTCGAACCTTTCCAGCGTTTCACCCAGATCGGCATCAGGCGCGACACAAACTCCGGCCAGGGAACGCAATTGCTCGGTCGGAACCTGCTCGGGATCGTTGAAGTACACACCGAACCCGCAGGCGGTCGGGTGCATGAGCCCCTGGCTGGCGGCCAACATGAACACACGGGCGAACACCGGACCGATTTCCTGATAGGAACCCTGATGAGGCAATGCCGCCAGGACAACGCCGGGGAAATGTTCAACGGTAATGGGGTACATATTTGACTCCTTGGGGTCGAAAGGACGGGAACGGGTTGCGCGATAACGCCCTGGTGGCAACCCGAAAACGCCAGAGAATGCCCGGTTGAAGGCTGCTCCCGATTCGTACCCGGCACGCAAGGCCACCTCGGCCAGGTCCTCTTGGGTACCTGCCAGCGCCGCGGCGGCCAGATGCATGCGCATCCGTTGCACCGTGGCGTTCAGCGTTTCTCCCATCATCGCGCGGTAAATGCGGTGAAAGTGGTAAGCCGACATACAGGCCAGGTCCGCCAGGTGGTACAGGTCCGGATCGCTGTGTGGATGGCTTGCCAGCCAACGCAGCACCGGCTCCATGCGCTGGCCGTAATGGATTCGGGTTGCAGGTTTCATAAGGCCTCCTTGGCACTCCACTGTAGCGACGGCAGATTTGCAGATTTTGCGATTTTTACCGACTCAGGGGAGAGCGACGTTACCTTTGCCTCCCCTCCCGCGCGTCAGCTGACTAAGCTGCGGTCTTGAGTAACAACCCTCTTTCGAAGATGGGGCATTTTTCCTTGTTTTTCCGCAAAAAACGGTCTTTTTGCGGTTTTTTAGTGAGTTTCCCAAGTGGTACCTGATTTGCATCCTGGTGGATGGACAGGTTTGTACACCTGAGGAAACGGTCCGGCATTCAAGGAATAGAAATGGCTAACGCGAATTCTGCATTGCACCGTGGCTTGAGTACCCGGCATATCCGCTTCATTGCGTTGGGTTCTGCCATCGGCACGGGCCTGTTCTACGGTTCGGCGGCGGCGATCCAACGGGCCGGCCCTTCGGTTCTGCTGGCCTACCTGATTGGCGGAGCGGCCATCTACCTGACCATGCGCGCCCTGGGGGAAATGGCGGTGAGGACACCGGTTTCCGGCTCCTTCGGACAATACGCCAGCACCTACCTGGGGCGTTTCCCGGGTTTCCTGACCGGCTGGAGCTACGCCTTCTCGATGCTCATGGTGTGCCTGGCGGATGTCACCGCCTTTGGCGTCTACATGGGCCTGTGGTTTCCCGAAACCCCCAGGTGGATCTGGGTACTGAGCATCGTCCTGGGGATCGGCGCCTTGAACCTGTGCAGCGTCCGGGTGTTCGGCGAGCTGGAGTTCTGGCTGTCGATGCTCAAGGTGGGCGCTATCGTGGCCATGATCGTCGGCGGTTTTACCCTGCTGTTCTTCGGCATCCAGCTCGGAGGCGAACAAAGCCGTGGGGGGCTGGGCAATCTCTGGGAATACGGCGGTTTTTTCCCGAATGGCGTCGAGGGCATGATCGCCTCCTTCACCATTGTCATGTTCGCTTTTGGCGGAATCGAAGTCATAGGCATCACTGCCGGCGAGGCCAAGGATCCGCAACGCATGATTCCCAAGGCCATCAACTCGGTGCCATTGCGGATCCTGATCTTCTACGTGTTCACCTTGCTGATCCTGTTGACGCTGGCCCCCTGGTCGAGCATCGGCAGCCATGGCAGCCCGTTCGTGCAGATCTTCAGCAGCCTGGGGATAGATTCGGCGGCCACGGTGCTGAACATCGTGGTGATTTCGGCGGTGGTGTCGGCCATCAACAGCGATATCTTCAGTGCCGGCCGCATGATGTACGGCATGGCCGCCATCGGTCAGGCGCCGGCGGTATTTGCCAAAACCTCACGCTTCGGCGTGCCCTGGATGACGGTGCTGGTGATGTCGCTGGCGCTGCTGCTGGGAGTGCTCCTCAATTACTGGGTGCCGGAGCGACTGTTCCTGATCTTTGCTTCCCTGGTGACGTTTTCCGTGGTCTGGGTCTGGTTGATGATTCTGCTGTCGCAGATTGCCATGCGCCGGAGCCTGACAACCCGGGAAGTCCGCGAGCTGCAGTTTCCGGTGCCCCTGGGAATCGCCGGCCAGGCCTGCGCCGTGGTTTTCATGCTGTTCATCTTTGTCGTGCTGGGGGCTTTTGCCGACACACGCCTGGCGCTGTATGTGGGAGTGGGCTGGCTCGCACTGCTGTCACTGGCCTACTGGATCTGGATCAGACCGGTCGCTGTGCACGGGGTTGCGACCGAGCCTGGCCTTGAAACTCATGAATAGGGACATGTCCATGCGAACATTCGAGTTGCCGCCTGCCACCGTGGAAGCCTTCCAGCGTGATGGAGCGGTGTGCATTCGCCAGTTGTTCAGCGCAGATGAAGTGGCGCTGTTGGAGCGGGGTATCGAACACAATCTGGCGCAACCCAGCGAGCGGGCCAAGGTCGCCAGCCAGCCCGACGATCCCGGCTGGTTTTTCGAGGACTTCTGCAACTGGCAAGAGAATCCCGATTATCGACGCTTCATCTTCGACAGCCGGGTTGGCCATGTGGCCGCGCAGTTGATGGGTTGTCCACAGGCTCGGCTGTATCACGACCATCTGCTGGTCAAGGAACCCAATACCCGGCAGCGCACTCCCTGGCATCAGGACCAGCCCTACTACAACGTCGAGGGGCGACAGAACTGCAGCATGTGGATGCCTGTGGACCCGGTTGCGCGGGAGTCGACCCTGGAGTTTGTCGCCGGTTCGCACCTGGGGCCCTGGCTGATGCCCCGAACCTTCCTGGATAACCAGGCCAAGTGGTTCCCCGAAGGCAGCCTCGCGGATCTTCCGGACATCGAGGCCAATCGAGGCGCATGGAACATTCTTGGCTGGGACCTGCAGCCCGGGGATTCGGTGTTTTTCCACATGCTGACCTTGCATGCGGCCGGTGGTGTCGGTGGCGATCGGCGACGACGTGCCTTCTCCCTGCGCTTTCTGGGGGAGGACATGCGACATGCCCCCAGGCCCTGGCGCACGTCACCGGAGTTTCCCGGGCTGGCCTCGCAACTGCCGGCCGGGGCGCCGATGGAACATGAACTCTTTCCTTGCCTATGGACGGAGCGGTCGCGGTTTTAAGCCGTTGTGGCCCGCGGCAGAATCGGAATCAGCTGATAGGCATACAACCAAACCCCGACCAGCATGCGCGATCGCTGCCTCAAATGGATGGAAGGTGTTTATGCGCTTTTTTAGCTATCTCGCGGTACTCGGTCTGAGCCTTGTCTGCCAAGGCACCTGGGCTCAGCTTTCTTCGAATCAGGCCCCTGCGCCAGAGCAGGTGGCCACGTCTGTCACCGCAGAAACTGAAGTCGCCCCTCTCGACGATGGAAGAGTGGCTGGGCCGTCTGCATCCGCCGATAGAGCAGTGGACGCGCCGGTGAGCGAAGCGACCCCAAGCGGCACCAAGCAGTATTGGGCACTGCTGGTGGTTGTGCTGCTGGGATTGAGCTGGTGGGTCCAGGGGCGCTTGGTCAAACGGCCCGAGTAATACCGCTTATCCACAGACAGGCTCCTGCGGCCTGTCTGTTTCTGCTCCCTCTCTGATAACCATTGAATGCGCTGCAAGCCAGAGCCGTGTCCGGATGACCCCGGGCACGGCTTTTTTCTGTGGATTAAGCCCTGTGAATAACTGCCCTCCAGCTCGGTTGATAACCGGGCTTCAAAACTGAGGAAAAACCGCTCTGTGGATAACCACCCCATTCATCCACAGGTTTAAACCGCTTATCCAAGGGCCTCCTGGCCACCTAACCACAGAGTTTAAAACCTCTGTACATATTGAATATGAAGGGCTGTAGCGATCTATCCACAGAAAGGCATGTGCATAAGAATAAACATAAAAACAAGGATTTAATAAATTTCTCTCTTTTAATTTCTATTGACCGTGATTCATCCACAGCTGGTTAAATTTTGTGCAAAGGGTTCTTTAGGAAGGGCTAAGTCCCTATACTTGCCGCCTTGGTCCAAAAACCAACCCGACAACTACTCCTAATTACTCCTACTTGAAGCAGGCACGAGGTGCGTGGTGGATTTCCCTTCCCGTTTTGAAGTGATCGTCATCGGCGGCGGTCATGCCGGTACCGAGGCAGCACTTGCATCAGCACGCATGGGGGCCAAAACCCTGTTGCTGACGCATAACGTGGAAACCCTCGGAGCAATGAGCTGCAACCCCGCGATTGGCGGGATCGGCAAAAGCCATCTGGTCAAGGAGATCGATGCCCTCGGCGGCGCGATGGCCATGGCTACCGATAAAGGTGGTATTCAGTTTCGTGTGTTGAACAGCCGCAAAGGCCCAGCCGTGCGCGCAACCCGCGCCCAGGCCGACCGCGTTCTGTACAAGGCCGCGGTGCGCGAGATTCTCGAGAACCAGCCCAACCTGTGGATATTTCAACAAGCCGCTGATGACCTGATCGTGGAACAGGATCAGGTGCGGGGCGTGGTCACCCAGATGGGACTGCGCTTCTTCGCCGAGTCCGTGGTACTGACCACCGGGACCTTCCTCGGCGGACTTATCCACATTGGCATGCAGAACTACTCCGGCGGCCGTGCGGGTGATCCGCCCTCTATCGCCCTCGCACAACGTCTGCGGGAGTTGCCACTGCGGGTTGGCCGCTTGAAAACCGGTACTCCGCCACGCATCGATGGCCGATCTGTGGATTTCTCGGTCATGACCGAACAGCCTGGGGATACACCGATTCCGGTGATGTCGTTCCTCGGCTCGAAAGAACAGCATCCGCAACAGGTCAGTTGCTGGATTACCCACACCAACGCCCGCACCCACGAGATCATCGCCTCGAACCTCGATCGTTCGCCGATGTACTCCGGCGTGATCGAAGGCATTGGCCCGCGTTACTGCCCGTCGATCGAAGACAAGATCCATCGTTTTGCCGACAAGGAAAGCCATCAGGTGTTTATCGAACCTGAAGGCCTGACCACTCATGAGCTGTACCCGAACGGGATATCCACATCCCTGCCGTTCGACGTGCAGTTGCAGATCGTGCAATCGATCCGCGGCATGGAAAATGCCCATATCGTGCGTCCCGGCTATGCCATCGAATACGACTACTTCGATCCCCGCGACCTCAAGTACAGCCTGGAAACCAAGGTGATCGGCGGTCTGTTCTTCGCCGGCCAGATCAACGGCACCACCGGTTATGAAGAGGCCGGTGCCCAAGGTCTGCTGGCCGGGGCCAACGCCGCCTTGCGCGCCAAGGGCAAAGACAGCTGGTGCCCGCGTCGCGATGAGGCCTACATCGGTGTGCTGGTCGATGACCTGATTACCTTGGGTACCCAGGAACCGTACCGGATGTTCACTTCCCGGGCCGAATACCGCCTGATTCTGCGGGAAGACAACGCCGATCTGCGCCTGACCGAGAAGGGCCGCGAACTGGGGCTGGTGGATGACGTGCGCTGGGCGGCGTTCTGCAAGAAACGCGAAGGCATTGCCCAGGAAGAGCAACGCCTGAAGTCCACTTGGGTCCGTCCGGGCACCGAACAGGGCGATGCGATCGCCCAGAAATTCGGCACGCCGCTGACTCATGAGTACAACCTGTTGAATCTGCTGAGCCGTCCGGAAATCGACTACGCTGGTCTGGTCGAAGTGACCGGGCAGGGCGCTGAAGATCCACAAGTGGCCGAACAGGTCGAAATCAAGACCAAGTACGCCGGCTACATCGATCGTCAGCAGGACGAAATTGCCCGTCTGCGCGCCAGTGAAGACACCAAACTGCCTGTGGATATCGATTACACCGGCATTTCCGGACTGTCGAAGGAAATCCAGAGCAAGCTCGGCGCGACCCGTCCGGAAACCCTGGGCCAGGCGTCGCGGATCCCGGGCGTTACCCCGGCGGCCATTTCCCTGTTGATGATTCACCTGAAAAAACGCGGCGCCGGCCGTCAGTTGGAGCAAAGCGCTTGAGTTCAATGGTCACCTCGCAACACGCGGACGAGTTATCCACAGGTGCACGCCAGCTCGGTGTCAATCTGAGCGCAACCCAGCACGAACTGCTGCTGGGTTACCTGGCCCTGTTGATCAAGTGGAACAAGGCTTACAACCTGACCGCGGTACGCGATCCCGACGAAATGGTCTCTCGTCACTTGCTCGATAGCCTGAGCGTGATGTCGTTCATCGAAAACGGTCGCTGGCTGGATGTCGGTAGCGGCGGCGGGATGCCCGGTATCCCTCTGGCGATCCTGTTTCCCGAGTCGCAAGTCACCTGTCTGGACAGCAACGGCAAGAAAACCCGCTTTCTGACTCAGGTCAAACTCGAACTCAAGCTGGATAACCTGCAAGTTATCCACAGCCGGGTCGAAGCCTTCACCCCTGAATTGCCGTTCAACGGGATCATTTCCCGGGCATTCAGCAGCATGGAGAACTTCACCAGCTGGACCCGCCACCTGGGCGACCGCGATACACGCTGGCTGGCAATGAAGGGCGTCCATCCCTCTGATGAGCTGTTAGCATTGCCGGCAGACTTCCACCTCGATAGCGAACACGCCTTGGCCGTACCCGGTTGCCAAGGCCAACGCCATCTGCTGATACTGCGCCGCACGGCATGATTGGGAACACAAGCAAGAATGGCTAAGGTATTCGCGATAGCGAACCAGAAAGGTGGCGTGGGCAAGACCACCACCTGCATCAACCTCGCAGCATCCCTGGTAGCGACCAAGCGCCGGGTGCTGTTGATCGATCTTGATCCACAGGGCAACGCCACCATGGGTAGCGGTGTGGATAAACATGGTTTGGAAAACTCGGTCTATGACCTGCTGATCGGCGAATGCGACCTGGCCCAGGCCATGCACTTCTCCGAGCACGGCGGTTATCAACTGCTGCCGGCCAACCGCGACCTGACCGCGGCGGAAGTGGTTCTGCTGGAAATGCAGATGAAGGAAAGCCGTCTGCGCAGCGCCCTGGCGCCGATCCGCGAGAACTACGACTACATTCTGATCGACTGCCCGCCGTCGCTGTCGATGCTCACCCTCAACGCGCTGGTGGCCGCCGATGGGGTCATTATCCCCATGCAGTGCGAGTACTACGCGCTGGAAGGCTTGAGCGACCTTGTGGATAACATCAAGCGCATCGCTGAACTGCTCAATCCGCAACTCAAGATCGAAGGCTTGCTGCGGACCATGTTCGATCCGCGGCTGAGCCTGATGAACGATGTTTCCGCACAGCTCAAGGAACACTTCGGTGATCAGCTGTACGACACCGTGATTCCGCGCAACATCCGTTTGGCCGAGGCGCCGAGCTACGGCATGCCGGCATTGGCGTACGACAAACAATCCCGTGGCGCGCTGGCCTATCTGGCCCTGGCGGGCGAGATGGTTCGCCGGCAACGTAAACAATCCCGCGCCGCAGCCGCCCAGCCAACTTAAGGAATCCCCATGGCCGTCAAGAAACGTGGTCTCGGACGTGGACTGGATGCACTGTTGAGTGGTCCGACTGTCAGCGCCCTTGAAGAACAAGCGGTGCAGGCCGACCAGCGCGAGTTGCAGCACCTGCCCCTGGACCTGATCCAGCGCGGCAAGTACCAGCCGCGCCGGGACATGGACCCTCAGGCGCTGGAAGAACTGGCGAACTCCATCAGGACCCAGGGCGTGATGCAGCCGATCGTGGTGCGCCCTATCGGTGGTGGTCGTTTCGAGATCATCGCCGGCGAACGTCGCTGGCGTGCCAGCCAGCAGGCTGGCCAGGAAACCATCCCGGCGATGGTTCGCGATGTGCCGGATGAAACCGCCATCGCCATGGCGTTGATCGAGAACATCCAGCGCGAAGACCTCAATCCCATCGAGGAAGCGGTGGCCCTGCAGCGTCTGCAACAGGAGTTCCAACTGACCCAGCAGCAGGTCGCCGAGGCCGTGGGCAAGTCCCGCGTCAGCGTGGCCAACCTGCTGCGCCTGATTGCCTTGCCTGAGGTGATCAAGACCATGCTGTCCCACGGCGACCTGGAAATGGGTCATGCCCGGGCCTTGCTCGGATTGCCGGAAAATCAACAGGTTGAAGGGGCGCGACACGTTGTCGCACGAGGCCTCACCGTACGCCAGACCGAAGCCCTGGTTCGCCAGTGGCTGAGTGGAAAACAGGAGCCTGCTGAACCGGTCAAGCCAGACCCGGATATCGCCCGTCTCGAGCAACGCCTGGCCGAGCGCCTAGGCTCTGCGGTGCAGATCCGCCACGGAAAGAAGGGCAAGGGACAGTTGGTGATCGGCTACAACTCCCTGGACGAGCTGCAAGGTGTCCTTGCCCACATCCGCTGAAACATTTCCTTATGTAGCGTGCAGTCGGAAATCACTACCCGGCAGTTGAATAGGGGCTGAACCGCCCCTATACTCTGCGCGCATTTTGTCGGCACAAATTATGCCAAGTTATTGAATTCTGGCAGCCGACCCTTGAGGAGCAAGAGCGATGGAAACCTGCACGCCAAACCGCTTGCCGTTTCATCGCTTGGCGGTTTTTCCGGTGTTACTGGCTCAGTTGGTCATTCTACTGATAGCCGCTCTGGCGCTCTGGCAATGGCGTGGAGTCGTAGCCGGATACTCAGGCCTTTGCGGAGGACTGATAGCCTTGCTACCCAATGTGTATTTCGCTCACAGGGCATTTCGGTTTTCCGGCGCCCGAGCGGCCCAAGCCATCGTCCGGTCTTTTTATGCCGGTGAGGCGGGCAAACTGATTTTGACGGCTGTGCTGTTTGCACTGACGTTCGCAGGTGTGAAGCCATTGGCGCCGCTGGCTGTATTCGGCGTCTTCGTGCTGACCCAACTGGTCAGCTGGTTCGCTCCCCTGCTAATGAGAACAAGACTTTCGAGACCTTAGGGCGTTTGAGGCAACCATGTCAGCAGAAACAACCGCTTCGGGCTATATCCAGCACCACTTGCAGAACCTGACCTTCGGTCAGCTACCCAATGGGAGCTGGGGCTTTGCCCACTCCGCAGCAGAAGCCAAGCAAATGGGCTTCTGGGCATTCCACGTCGATACCCTCGGCTGGTCTGTCGCACTGGGTGTGATTTTCATTCTTCTGTTCCGCATGGCGGCCAAGAAGGCGACTTCCGGCGTGCCGGGCGCTTTGCAGAACTTCGTTGAAGTCATGGTTGGCTTCGTCGATGGCAGCGTGAAGGACAGTTTCCACGGTCGCAGCCCGGTGATCGCACCGCTGGCACTGACCATTTTCGTCTGGGTGTTCCTGATGAACGCCATCGACCTGGTACCGGTGGACTGGATTCCACAACTGGCCATGTTGATCTCGGGCGATCCGCACATTCCATTCCGTGCTGTGTCCACCACTGACCCGAACGCCACCCTGGGCATGGCCCTGTCGGTGTTCGCGCTGATCATTTTCTACAGCATCAAGGTCAAGGGTTTCGGCGGCTTCATCGGCGAACTGACCCTGCATCCGTTCGGCAGCAAGAACATTCTGGTTCAGGCGCTGCTGATTCCGGTGAACTTCCTGCTGGAGTTCGTGACCCTGGTAGCCAAGCCTATCTCTCTGGCACTGCGTCTGTTCGGCAACATGTATGCCGGCGAACTGGTGTTCATCCTGATCGCTGTGATGTTCGGCAGCGGCCTGCTGTGGCTCAGCGGCATGGGTGTGGTTCTGCAATGGGCGTGGGCTGTGTTCCACATCCTGATCATCACCCTGCAGGCCTTTATCTTCATGATGCTGACCATCGTCTACCTGTCGATGGCACACGAAGAGAACCATTAAGACCAGTCTCGACTAGTCTGATGTCCCTCTCGTTGCGGCGAGAGGGGGCCCTTCTCGGGCTTGATGAAACGATTTGTTTTACCGCTTTAATCTAAAAAACCTAAACCATACGACGTAAAAGTCGGGAGGAAAGATGGAAACTGTAGTTGGTCTAACCGCTATCGCTGTTGCACTGTTGATCGGCCTGGGCGCACTGGGTACCGCAATTGGTTTCGGCCTGCTGGGCGGCAAGTTCCTGGAAGGCGCTGCGCGTCAACCAGAAATGGTTCCAATGCTGCAAGTTAAAATGTTCATCGTTGCCGGTCTGCTCGACGCCGTAACCATGATCGGTGTTGGTATCGCTCTGTTCTTCACCTTCGCAAACCCCTTCGTTGGTCAACTCGCTGGCTAATCACTCGAGTATTCGAGTTGATTGGTGTGACGGACAACGAACGAGCGAGGTGTTGGCGTGAACATTAATGCAACCCTGATTGGCCAGTCCGTTGCGTTCTTAATTTTTGTATTGTTCTGCATGAAGTTCATTTGGCCTCCGGTCATTGCTGCTTTGCACGAACGTCAAAAGAAGATCGCGGATGGACTGGACGCTGCCAGCCGAGCAGCTCGTGACCTGGAACTGGCCCAAGACAAAGCGGGTCAGCAACTGCGCGAAGCTAAAGCTCAGGCAGCTGAAATCATTGAGCAAGCCAAGAAGCGCGGTTCTCAGATCGTCGACGAAGCCCGTGAACAGGCTCGTGTCGAAGCTGAACGTGTGAAGGCTCAGGCTCAGGCCGAGATCGAACAGGAACTGAACGGTGTCAAAGACGCGCTGCGTGCCCAACTGGGTAGCCTGGCAGTCAACGGCGCAGAGAAGATCCTGGGTGCCACAATCGATCAAAACGCGCACGCAGAGCTGGTTAACAAACTGGCTGCTGAAATTTAAGCGAGGGCGATCATGGCAGAACTGACCACGTTGGCCCGACCTTACGCTAAGGCGGCCTTCGAGCACGCTCAGGCCCACCAGCAGCTGGCCTCTTGGTCAGCCATGCTCGGCCTGGCTGCAGCGGTGTCACAAGATGACACCATGCAGCGCGTGCTTAAGGCCCCGCGACTGACGAGCGCAGAAAAGGCCAACACTTTTATCGAAGTGTGTGGCGACAAGTTTGATGCACAGGCACAGAATTTCATTCACGTTGCCGCCGAAAACGACCGTCTCCTGCTGTTGCCGGAGATTTCCGCTCTGTTCGACCTGTACAAGGCCGAGCAAGAGAAATCGGTGGATGTGGATGTGACCAGTGCGTTCGCATTGAACCAAGAACAGCAAGACAAACTCGCCAAGGTTCTCAGTGCACGGCTCGGCCGGGAAGTGCGACTGCACGCTGCGGAGGATGCCAGCCTTATTGGTGGTGTCGTAATCCGCGCCGGCGACCTGGTTATCGATGGCTCGATTCGCGGCAAACTCGCGAACCTTGCCGAAGCATTGAAATCTTGAGTTTGAAGGGGCAGCAGAGCAATGCAGCAACTCAATCCTTCCGAAATAAGTGAAATTATCAAGGGCCGCATCGACAAGCTCGATGTGACCTCCCAAGCCCGTAACGAAGGCACTGTCGTCAGCGTATCTGACGGCATCGTGCGGATTCACGGTCTGGCCGACGTTATGTACGGCGAGATGATCGAGTTTCCGGGCGGCGTCTACGGTATGGCCCTCAACCTTGAGCAAGATTCTGTAGGTGCCGTAGTACTGGGCGCATACACCACTCTGGCTGAAGGCATGAGCGCCAAGTGCACCGGCCGCATCCTCGAAGTTCCGGTTGGTAAGGAACTGCTGGGTCGCGTAGTCGACGCACTGGGTAACCCAGTTGACGGCAAAGGTCCGCTGAACAACACCGAGACCGACGCGGTCGAGAAAGTTGCTCCAGGCGTGATCTGGCGTAAGTCGGTAGACCAGCCTGTACAGACTGGCTACAAGGCTGTCGATGCCATGATCCCAGTCGGCCGTGGCCAGCGTGAGCTGATCATCGGTGACCGTCAGATCGGTAAGACCGCTCTGGCGATCGACGCGATCATCAACCAGAAAGACAGCGGCATTTTCTGCGTATACGTAGCGATCGGTCAGAAGCAATCGACCATCGCCAACGTGGTTCGCAAGCTGGAAGAAAACGGCGCTCTGGCCAACACCATCATCGTGGCGGCCAGTGCTTCGGAATCGGCTGCACTGCAATTCCTGGCACCGTACTCCGGTTGCACCATGGGCGAATACTTCCGCGACCGCGGTGAAGACGCGCTGATCGTTTATGACGATCTGTCCAAGCAAGCAGTGGCTTACCGCCAGATTTCCCTGCTGCTGCGCCGTCCACCAGGCCGTGAAGCCTACCCAGGTGACGTGTTCTATCTCCACTCCCGTCTGCTGGAGCGCGCATCCCGCGTTTCCGAAGAGTACGTAGAGAAGTTCACCAACGGCGCAGTGACTGGCAAGACCGGTTCCCTGACCGCTCTGCCGATCATCGAAACTCAGGCTGGCGACGTTTCCGCGTTCGTTCCGACCAACGTGATCTCCATCACCGACGGTCAGATCTTCCTGGAATCGGCCATGTTCAACTCGGGCATCCGTCCTGCTGTGAACGCCGGTGTTTCGGTATCCCGTGTGGGTGGTGCCGCTCAGACCAAGATCATCAAGAAGCTGTCCGGTGGTATCCGTACCGCTCTGGCTCAGTACCGTGAACTGGCGGCATTCGCCCAGTTCGCTTCTGACCTGGACGAAGCGACCCGTAAGCAACTTGAGCATGGTCAGCGCGTTACCGAGCTGATGAAGCAGAAGCAATATGCGCCGATGTCCATCGCCGACATGTCCTTGTCCCTGTACGCCGCTGAACGTGGCTTCCTGACGGACGTCGAGATTGCCAAAGTTGGTAGCTTCGAACAGGCCATGATTGCTTACTTCAACCGCGATCACGCCGACCTGATGGCGAAGATCAACGTGAAGGGTGACTTCAACGACGAAATCGACGCTGGCCTGAAAGCCGGTATCGAGAAGTTCAAAGCCACCCAAACCTGGTAAGCCGCAGCGGGAGCCGCAAGGCTCCCGCTTGCTAACCTGATAGGTGTTACATGGCAGGCGCAAAAGAGATTCGCAGTAAGATTGCGAGCATCAAAAGCACGCAAAAAATTACCAGCGCCATGGAAAAAGTGGCGGTCAGCAAAATGCGCAAGGCACAAATGCGCATGGCTGCTAGCCGTCCTTATGCGGAGCGCATCCGCCAGGTTATTGGTCATCTGGCCAACGCCAACCCGGAATATCGTCACCCGTTCATGATCGACCGTGCTATCAAGCGCGTCGGTTATATCGTGGTGAGCAGTGACCGTGGTCTGTGTGGTGGCTTGAACACCAACCTGTTCAAGGCCCTGGTCAAGGACATGGCGGTAAACCGCGAACAAGGCGTCGAGATCGATCTGTGTGTGGTCGGTAGCAAGGGTGCGGCCTTCTTCCGCAACTTCGGCGGTAACGTCGTTGCAGCTATCAGCCATCTGGGTGAAGAGCCGTCGATCAACGATCTGATCGGCAGCGTCAAGGTGATGCTGGATGCGTACCTGGAAGGCCGGATTGACCGCCTGTCCGTGGTATCCAACAAGTTCATCAACACCATGACTCAGCAGCCGACCGTGGAGCAGTTGATTCCACTGGAGGCAACCCCGGATCAAGAACTCAAGCACCACTGGGACTATCTCTACGAACCGGATGCCAAGGAGCTGCTGGACGGCTTGATGGTCCGTTACGTGGAGTCGCAGGTCTACCAGGCGGTGGTCGAGAACAACGCAGCTGAACAAGCCGCGCGGATGATCGCAATGAAGAACGCTACCGACAACGCCGGTGACTTGATCAGCGATTTGCAGCTGATCTACAACAAGGCGCGTCAGGCTGCGATCACCCAAGAGATCTCGGAAATCGTCGGCGGCGCTGCCGCGGTTTAACGGTTCAAATATTCAGAGGATCCAGCTATGAGTAGCGGACGTATCGTTCAAATCATCGGCGCCGTTATCGACGTGGAATTTCCACGCGACAGCGTACCGAGCATCTACGACGCCTTGAAGGTTCAAGGCGCCGAAACCACTCTGGAAGTTCAGCAACAGCTGGGCGACGGCGTGGTGCGTACCATTGCGATGGGCTCCACCGAAGGCTTGAAGCGCGGTCTGGACGTCAACAACACTGGCGCAGCCATCTCCGTACCGGTCGGTAAAGCGACCCTGGGCCGGATCATGGACGTACTGGGCAACCCAATCGACGAAGCCGGTCCTATCGGTGAAGAAGAGCGTTGGGGCATCCACCGTCCAGCTCCTTCCTTCGCAGAACAGGCAGGCGGCAACGACCTGCTGGAAACCGGGATCAAGGTAATTGACCTGGTTTGCCCGTTCGCCAAGGGCGGTAAAGTGGGTCTGTTCGGTGGTGCCGGTGTGGGCAAGACCGTAAACATGATGGAACTGATCCGTAACATCGCCATCGAGCACAGCGGTTATTCCGTGTTCGCCGGTGTGGGTGAGCGTACTCGTGAGGGTAACGACTTCTACCACGAGATGAAGGATTCCAACGTTCTGGACAAGGTTGCTCTGGTCTACGGCCAGATGAACGAGCCACCAGGAAACCGTCTGCGCGTAGCGCTGACCGGCCTGACCATGGCCGAGAAGTTCCGTGACGAAGGTAACGACGTTCTGCTGTTCGTCGACAACATCTATCGTTACACCCTGGCCGGTACCGAAGTATCCGCACTGCTGGGCCGTATGCCTTCCGCAGTAGGCTACCAGCCGACCCTGGCTGAAGAGATGGGCGTTCTGCAAGAACGTATCACTTCGACCAAGCAAGGCTCGATCACCTCGATCCAAGCGGTATACGTACCTGCGGACGACTTGACCGACCCGTCGCCAGCGACCACCTTCGCCCACTTGGACGCCACCGTCGTTCTGTCCCGTGACATCGCTTCCCTGGGTATCTACCCAGCGGTAGACCCACTGGACTCGACTTCCCGTCAGCTGGACCCGAACGTGATCGGCAACGAACACTACGAGACCGCTCGCGGCGTTCAGTACGTACTGCAGCGTTACAAAGAGCTGAAGGACATCATCGCGATCCTGGGTATGGACGAGCTGTCGGAAGCCGACAAGCAGTTGGTATCCCGTGCTCGTAAGATCCAGCGCTTCTTGTCGCAGCCGTTCTTCGTGGCTGAAGTCTTCACTGGTTCTCCAGGCAAATACGTTTCCCTGAAAGACACCATCGCTGGCTTCAAAGGCATCCTCAACGGTGACTACGACCACCTGCCAGAACAAGCGTTCTACATGGTCGGCGGCATCGAAGAAGCGATCGAGAAAGCCAAGAAACTGTAATCCCGGCGCCCGGCAACGGGCGCTAATTTAGGTTGAGGCAAGCAGATGGCTATGACAGTCCATTGCGATATCGTCAGCGCGGAAGGGGAAATCTTCTCCGGTCTGGTGGAGATGGTGGTTGCGCACGGTGAGCTGGGTGATCTTGGTATCGCTCTGGGTCACGCACCGCTGATCACCAACCTGAAGCCAGGTCCGATCCGCTTGATCAAGCAGGGCGGGGAAACCGAGGTGTTCTACATCTCCGGTGGTTTCCTCGAGGTTCAGCCGAACATGGTCAAGGTTCTTGCCGACACCGTGCAACGTGCTGCCGACCTGGACGAAGCCTCCGCTCAGGAAGCCGTCAAGGCTGCTGAGAAGGCCCTGAATGAAAAAGGCGCAGATTTCGACTACGGTTCTGCTGCTGCACGTCTGGCCGAGGCCGCAGCTCAGCTGCGTACCGTCCAGCAGATCCGCAAGAAGTTCGGCGGCTAAGTCGCAGGCTTTCTGTGTGATTGCTTAAAAAGGGTAGCCTCGGCTACCCTTTTTATTTTCCGCCATTCACCCCCCCTTGGTCGCAGTCGCCGACCCCCCAGGATTGGTAGCCAGTCATGTCTCTCGAAATCGTTATCCTCGCCGCGGGTCAAGGCACTCGTATGCGTTCGGCGCTGCCCAAGGTGCTGCACCCGGTCGCCGGCAACTCCATGCTCGGGCATGTTATCCACAGCGCCCGGCAACTCGATCCACAGCGCATCCACGTGGTGATCGGCCACGGTGCGGATGCGGTGCGCGAGCGCCTGGCGGCCGATGATCTGAATTTCGTGCTGCAGGACAAGCAGTTGGGCACCGGCCACGCCGTGGCCCAGGCCGTACCGTTCATCACGGCCGACACGGTGCTGATCCTCTACGGCGATGTGCCACTGATCGAAGTCGAGACCCTGCAGCGCCTGCTCAAGCAAGCGGGGCCGGAGCAACTGGGCCTGCTCACTGTCGAGCTGGATGACCCGACCGGCTACGGGCGCATCGTCCGTGACGCCAGTGGCAAGGTCACCGCCATCGTCGAGCAGAAGGATGCCGACGAGGCCCAACGCGCGATCACCGAGGGCAACACCGGGATTCTTGCGGTCCCCGGCCAACGCCTCGGTGACTGGACCGGCCGTCTGTCCAACAACAATGCCCAGGGCGAGTACTACCTCACCGACGTGATCGCCATGGCGGTCAGCGACGGCCTGATCGTTGCCACCGAACAGCCCCACGACGCCATGGAAGTGCAGGGCGCCAACGACCGCAAGCAACTGGCCGAGCTGGAGCGCCACTATCAGCTGCGCGCCGCGCGCCGGTTGATGGCCCAGGGCGTGACCCTGCGTGACCCCGCGCGTTTCGACGTGCGTGGCGAAGTCACGGTCGGCCGCGACGTGCTGATCGATATCAACGTGATTCTCGAAGGCCGGGTGGTGATCGAGGACGACGTGGTGATCGGCCCCAACTGCGTGATCAAGGACAGCACCCTGCGCAAGGGCGTGGTGATCAAGGCCAACAGCCACCTGGATGGCGCGGTACTGGGCGAGGGCAGCGATGCCGGCCCGTTCGCTCGCCTGCGTCCCGGCACCGTGCTGGAGGCCCGTGCCCATGTGGGTAACTTCGTCGAACTGAAGAACGCTCACCTGGGCCAGGGCGCCAAAGCCGGCCACCTGACCTACCTGGGCGACGCAGTGATCGGCGCCCGCACCAACATCGGCGCCGGCACCATCACCTGCAACTACGACGGGGTGAACAAGCACAAGACGGTGCTGGGCGAAGACGTGTTCATCGGCTCCAACAACTCCCTGGTGGCGCCTGTGGATATCTTGTCCGGTGCCACCACCGCGGCCGGTTCCACCATCACCCAGAACGTGGCGCCAGCCCAGCTGGCGGTGGGTCGGGCACGACAGAAGAACATCGACGGCTGGAAACGGCCGGAGAAGATCAAGAAGGACTGAGGTTATCCACAACCGCAGCGGACCTGTTCGCCGGTCGGCCGGCTCCTACGCTCAGCGGTAGGAGCTGGCTGAATGTGGATAACTTCCCACCCGACAACTGCGATTTTTTCACTTCCTCCGCTTGACGAAGTTTCGATCATAGGTTTCTATTGCGCCTGTTATCTTTCGAATCGAAACTTAAGTCGCCATGTCGAAACGCAACACACCCCAACGCCGCCACAACATCCTCGCCTTGCTCAACGAACAGGGCGAAGTGAGTGTTGATGCCTTGGCCAAGCGTTTCGAAACCTCAGAAGTTACGATTCGAAAGGATCTGGCCGCCCTGGAAAGCAATGGCTTGCTGCTGCGTCGCTACGGTGGCGCCATCACCATGCCCCAGGAGTTGGTCAGCGACCTCGGCCAACCGGTGTCTCTCTACAAGCAGGCCATCGCGCGCGCCGCAGTGCAGCGCATCCGCGAACACGCGCGGATCATCATCGACAGCGGCAGCACCACCGCCGCGATGATCCCCGAACTGGGCCTGCAGCCGGGCCTGGTGGTGATGACCAACTCGCTGAATGTGGCCAACGCCCTGAGCGAGCTGGAGCACGAGCCGGTGCTGCTGATGACCGGCGGTACCTGGGACCCCCATTCCGAGTCGTTCCAGGGCCAGGTGGCCGAACAGGTTCTACGCTCATACGACTTCGACCAGCTGTTTATCGGTGCCGATGGCATCGACCTGGCCCGCGGCACTACGACCTTCAACGAACTGCTGGGGTTGAGCCGGGTCATGGCCGAAGTGGCTCGTGAAGTGGTGGTGATGGTCGAATCCGACAAGATCGGCCGCAAAATTCCCAATCTGGAACTGCCATGGAGCAGCGTCCATACCCTAATTACCGATGATCGCCTGCCCTTAGAGGTCCGCGACCAAATCCAGGCCCGCGGCATAACTCTGATTTGCGCGGCTGTCAGCTAGGAGAGAAACCATGTGTGGAATTGTTGGCGCCGTTGCTGAACGCAATATCACCGCCATTTTGCTGGAAGGCCTCAAGCGCCTCGAATACCGCGGCTACGACAGCGCCGGTGTCGCGGTCTACACCAACGCCGGCAAGCTCGAGCGCCTGCGCCGTCCGGGCAAGGTCAGCGAACTGGAACAGGCCCTGGCCAGCGAGCCGCTGGTGGGCCGCCTGGGCATCGCCCACACCCGCTGGGCCACCCACGGCGCGCCGTGCGAGCGTAATGCCCACCCGCATTTCTCCGGCGACCTGGCGATCGTGCACAACGGCATCATCGAGAACCACGAAGCCCTGCGCGCGCAGCTCAGCGCCCTGGGCTACACGTTTACCTCGGACACCGACACCGAAGTCATCGCCCACCTGCTGGACCACAAGCTCAAGGACCTGGGCGATCTCACCACTGCCCTCAAGGCCACGGTCAAGGAACTGCATGGCGCCTACGGCCTGGCGGTGATCAGCGCCAGCCAGCCGGATCGTCTGGTCGCTGCCCGCAGCGGCAGCCCGCTGGTGATCGGCCTGGGCCTGGGGGAAAACTTCCTCGCCTCCGACCAACTGGCCCTGCGCCAGGTCACCGACCGCTTCATGTACCTGGAAGAAGGCGACATCGCCGAGATCCGTCGTGACAGCGTGCAGATCTGGGACATCGAGGGCCAGGCCGTCGAGCGCGAAGCGGTGCAGTACCGTGACGGTGCCGAAGCGGCGGAGAAGGGCGAGTTCCGCCACTTCATGCTCAAGGAAATCCACGAGCAGCCATCCGTGGTGCAACGCACCCTGGAAGGCCGCCTGAGCGCCAATCAGGTGCTGGTCCAGGCCTTCGGTCCGCAAGCCGCCGAGCTGTTCGCCAAGGTGCGCAATGTCCAGATCGTCGCCTGTGGCACCAGCTACCACGCCGGCATGGTGGCCCGTTACTGGCTGGAAGAACTGGCCGGCATTCCGTGCCAGGTGGAAGTGGCCAGCGAGTTCCGTTACCGCAAGGTGGTGGTGCAGCCTGACACCCTGTTCGTGACCATCTCCCAGTCCGGCGAAACCGCCGACACCCTGGCGGCCCTGCGCAATGCCAAGGAGCTGGGCTTCCTCGCCAGCCTGGCGATCTGCAACGTCGGCATCAGCTCCCTGGTGCGCGAATCCGACCTGACCCTGCTGACCCAGGCCGGGCGCGAGATCGGCGTGGCTTCGACCAAGGCCTTCACCACCCAGCTGGTGGGCCTGTTGCTGCTGACCCTTTCCCTGGGCCAGGTGCGTGGCACCCTGGCCGCCGGCGTCGAAGCCGAACTGGTGGAAGAGCTGCGCCGCCTGCCGATCCGCCTGGGCGAAGCCCTGGCCATGGACGGCGTGGTGGAGAAGACCGCCGAGCTGTTCGCCGACAAGCACCACACCCTGTTCCTCGGCCGTGGCGCCCAGTACCCGGTGGCGATGGAAGGATCGCTCAAGCTCAAGGAGATTTCCTACATCCACGCCGAAGCCTACCCGGCCGGTGAGCTCAAGCACGGCCCGCTGGCCCTTGTGGATAACGACATGCCGGTGGTCACCGTGGCACCGAACAACGAGCTGTTGGAAAAACTCAAATCCAACCTGCAAGAGGTGCGTGCCCGTGGCGGCGAGCTGATCGTGTTTGCCGACGAACAAGCCGGCATGACCAATGGCGAAGGCACCCACGTGATCCAGATGCCGCACATCCACGACATCCTTTCGCCGATCCTCTACACCATCCCGCTGCAGCTGCTGTCCTACTACGTTGCCGTACTCAAGGGCACCGACGTCGACCAGCCGCGTAACCTGGCCAAGTCAGTCACCGTGGAGTGAGTTATCCACAGTCGGGCAGTGCCTGGCTTTGGATAACCGCAACTGCAAACAAAAAGGGGAGCCTGTCCAGGCTCCCCTTTTGCCATGCGCCTTGACCTTCCGGCTGCGCTTGTCGTGTCCGGCAGCCTGGCTGGCGGACGGCATGGCCTTCAGCGCGAATGCTGTACCGAAACAATGTCGCCAGTCGATGCGTCGATATCCACCCTGAACATCGCCTGGTCACGCTGACGGCTGAACATGCAGGTAAAGATGCTGGGCGAATCGTGCGCAAACTGTTCGAACCAGCTGTAGACACCTGCCTCAAGCTGGCCATTGATCAGCAACTGGTCGGCAATTCTGATCTGTTGCTGGCGGTCGCCGGAAACCACGTAAAGCGTCGCCGCCACCCCGGAGTCATCATCGTTCCACAGGATGGCGAGGTGCTGCCGATCCGGCACCACGATCGCCAGCAGGCCGCGGCTGTTGACCACGCTCAGGGGCTGATCCTGCCAGCGCCAGCAAGCTTCGACGACTCGGCAGGGACCCCAGCCCAGAGCGATCATCTGGTCCACTGTCATGTGTTCGTCGATGACTTTGCCGTCTTCGCGGATTCGCTCGAAATCACTAATCACAACTTTCACTCCACAGGCAGCAAACTAGGCGTGCCGACAATTTTCAGATTCCTGTCACCGACGAACTCCACTTGCTGCACGCCGCCCTTGTAGTTCTCCAGCGGACCGGTGAGGCCACTGTGAATCTTTTGCGGTGCCGTGGTTTCGACGGTGATCACATGGGACACATCTGTCTTGAACCGATCGAGGATCACCAGTTTATCCCGCGCATAGGCCTGGCTGGGAATCGGCTCCGGAGCGGCGAAGCCACCGAAGGCCGGCTTGCCCTGCATGATGGCCTCGGCCTGGCCTTTGGCGACAACCATCTGGTATTGCCGTCCCGGCGGCACTATCTCGGTCTTGACCTGGGTGCCTTCCAACCACGCCGGCAAGTTGCCCTCGGCGATCATCGCCTCGTTGACCTGCGCGGCCGTTCGCACCTCTAGCACTTGCGACTGGTTGGCCAGTCGCGCCGCATTGCGTTCGGCGCTTACCTTGGCCATTTTCGGCCCGGCGCCGAGCAGCGCCAGGCCGGCCATGCCTTGCAGCAGGTCACGGTAGCCCGGGCCGAGCCGGTCGCCGAGCTGCCCAAGCAATTCCATGCCGCCATAGATCGCGGCGCCCACCGCCACTGTGGTCAGCAGGGCCGCCAGGCCGGCCATGGCGGCCAGCACCAGTGCACCGGCGGCGGCGACCAGGCCCAGCGCCTCAAGGCCGGTGTGCAGCCAGCCCTCGATATCCAGCACGAACTCCACCTGCAGCGTCGGACCGCCGATGAAGGTGTTATGGCTGCCGGACTTGATATGCGCACCGCAAGTCATCTTGCTGCTCAGTCGCGCCGCCGGCTTGCCGTTGATGTACACCGTGGCGCTGCCTTCGGCGATGGTGACCGGGAAGGGCCAGGGCGGATGCGCGACGGGAAAGCCGCTGCAGGAACTGGACACGTCTTCGCCGGCCCGCATGGCATTGCGCAGATTGACTAAGACGTTGGGACTGCCCCTTATGAGTTCACCGGTGGCGGGTTCGGGCAGATCGAAAATGGTCGACAGTCCCTTCACCAACTGGAACATTGACAGGCCACCGGCGGCGACCGAACCCGCCAGGACCACAGCCGCCAGGCCACCCGTTGCCGCGGTCGCGGCGATGATGGCCGCGCCAATGAGAGCGCCTGCCACCGCACCGGCGAGCATGGCTGCAACTCCGAATCCATGAGCGATTTCGTCGCCCAAACGTGCCGCGGCCTGTACATCCATGCTGAGATTGAGCCTCCGATACGACAAGCATCTTCCCTGGGGCCAGTGGTTGGCCCGGGGCGCGGATTATCAAAGAGTCGCCAGGGCAGGGGCAAGGCCCAAAAAGGCAGTCTGCGGCGAAGGAGGGCGGGAGCTTCACGCGCAAGGTTATTTTTGTGCGACAGTTTTGCATGCTCCGAGTCCGCGGCGAATGTCAGTGGACGGCCCGAGGAATCCCAACCTGTGCGCAGGCCTGGATTTTTATCCCGCTAATGGAAAACCAATGAAACTTCGCCTGATTCATGGATGGATGCTCCTGCTGATGCTGGCTGTCCTGATGCTGGGAGCCCTGACCCCAGTGCTGTCCAACAGCCTCTTGCTGTTGATGGATCGGGCCAACTTCATTCCCGCCGAATCGTCCATCTGGACCTTCGAGCCAACACGGATCAACCAGGGCTCTTCTTCCTATTGGCTGTACGGGGAAGATCGGCACTACTACTTCTATTTTTCTTACACCGAAGATCAGCCTTACCGGCTGATTGCCAAGAACAACCCGTGCCCGGGATTCGATAGGCACGATGTTGGCACCTGGTGTATCCCCTGAAGCCCGGGCCCTGGATTATGCTGCGGGCTCGCGGCGCCCACCGGGCAGGCGCCGGCAGCTGAGGTGGGGCATGGACAGGTTCCAGGAAATGCAGGTATTCGTGTGCGTCGCTCAGGAGCAGGGTTTCGCCGCTGCGGCCCGGCGCCTGAACCTGTCGGCCGCCAGCGTGACCCGGGCCGTTGCCGCGCTTGAGCAGCGCATCGGCACTCAGCTGTTGCTGCGCACCACCCGCCGTGTGCACCTGAGCGATGCCGGGCAACGCTACCTGGAGGATTGCCGACGCATTCTGGCCGAGGTCCAGGATGCCGAGGCCTCGGCCGCCGGCGTCCATGCCCAGCCCCGGGGCCAGTTGACCCTGACGGCGCCGGTGCTGTTCGGCGATCTGTTCGTCACGCCTTTGCTGGTGCGCTACCTGCAACGTTATCCACAGGTGAGCGTCAACGCCCTGCTGCTGGACCGGGTGGCGAACATGGTGGAGGAGGGCATCGATGTGGCGGTGCGCATCGGCGAGCTGGCCGACAGCGGTCAGCACAGTGTCCGTGTCGGCGAGGTGCGCCGGGTGGTGTGCGCCGCGCCGCAGTTCCTGGCGGCCCATGGGCGTCCGCAACACCCCGATGAGCTGCGCCAGGCACCGGTGATCGCGCCCTCGTCCATTGGTCAGACGCGCAACTGGCAGTTCAATGACAACGGCCGGGTACTGAGTGTGCGCCCCGAACCGCGGTTGCTGGTCAGCGCCAATCAGGCGGCCATCAGTGCCGCCTGCCTGGGCTTGGGGCTGACCCGGGTGCTGTCCTATCAGGTCGCCGACAAGGTGGCGGCGGGGCAGTTGGAAATCGTACTCGAGGCCTTCGAGCTGGCGCCCTTGCCGATTCATGTGGTGTACCAGGGCGGGCGCAAGGCGCCGGCGCGGGTGCGCAGCTTTGTCGACTTCGCGGTGCAGACCCTGCGGCAACACCCCTCGCTCAATCCCTGATCGGCTTTATTGCGCTGGATGAAATGATGGATTGCGATTCCTGGTGATTCTGTTGTTTTTCTCCGGGGATCAAGATAGGGCTCCCAGCGCGGCACTTCGACCGCGCCTCGTTAGCGGAGTCGACCATGTCTCAGCCACCTATCAAGTTCTACAACTTTCCCCGTTCCGGGCATGCCCATCGGGTCGAACTGATGCTGTCCCTGTTGGACCTGCCCAGCGAAACCATCTTTGTCGACCTGGCCAAGGGCGCTCATAAGCAGGCGGACTTCCTCGCCCTCAACGTCTTTGGCCAGGTGCCGGTGATCGATGATCAGGGCGTGGTGCTGGCCGATTCCAACGCCATCCTGGTGTATCTGGCCCAGCGTTATGGCCAGGGCCGCTGGTTGCCCAGCGACCCCGTGGGCGCGGCCCAGGTGCAGCGCTGGCTGTCGGTGGCGGCGGGGCAGATCGCCTTTGGACCGGCCGCGGCGCGGCTGATCACGGTGTTTGGCGCCTCGTTCAATGCCGAGGAAGTCATCGCCCGGGCCCACGCCCTGCTCAAGATCATGGACCAGGAGCTGGCGAGCCGGCCCTTCCTGGTTGGACAGGAGGCAACCATTGCCGATGTCGCGGGCTACAGCTACATCGCCCACGCCCCGGAAGGCAACGTGTCACTGGAGCCTTACCCCCATGTACGGGCCTGGCTGGCGCGGATCGAGGCGCTGCCCGGTTTTGTCCCCATGCCGTCCACTGCGGCGGGTTTGAAAAGCGCCTGACGGCGGATCCGGCGGAGGCTTGCCCATGAACACCCAATCACCCTGGCATGCCGGCGAACGGCAGCTTCAGACCCTGACCGGGGTGGCCGAGCGCATGCAAGCCTTCGGCGCCAAGGTCATCCGTCCGGCAATGCCCGACCAGCACCGGCAGTTCTACCAGCAACTGCCGTTCATCCTGGTGGGGGCGGTGGATGACCAGGGCCATCCCTGGGCGAGCGTGCTGGAAGGTCCACCCGGCTTCGCTCAGGCGCCCCAGGCCGATCTGTTGCGCCTGGACAGCCTGCCCGCCGCCGATGATCCGCTGGTCTTGCACGAGGGGGCGGCGGTGGGCTTGCTGGGGATCGAGCTGCATACCCGGCGGCGCAACCGCCTCAATGGCCGGATCGGCAACCTGGACCGCGACGGTTTCAGCGTGAACGTGGAGCAGTCCTTCGGCAATTGCCCGCAGTACATCCAGCTGCGCGAGCTGCAGCAGGTGGCCCTGAGCGACCCCGCCAGCCGCCCGGCCCAGCGTCGCCAGGACCTGGACCCGGCGGCCCGGGCGCTGATCGGCGCTGCCGACACCTTCTTCGTGGCCAGCTACGTCGACCTGGATGGCCAGCGTTCGGTGGACGTGTCGCACCGGGGCGGGCAGGCGGGGTTTGTCCGGGTCGAGGGCAACTGCCTGACCATTCCCGACTTTGCCGGCAACCTGCACTTCAACACCCTGGGCAACCTGCTGCTCAATCCGCGGGCGGGCTTGTTGTTCATCGATTTTCGCAGCGGCGAGCTGTTGCAGCTCAGCGGGCGCACCGAGCTGATTCTCGACGGGCCGCTGATCGCCGCCTTTCAGGGTGCCGAGCGGGTGTGGCGCTTTTACCCGGAACAGATGATCCGCCGACCGGGCGCCCTGTCCCTGCGCGGCGAGCTGCAGGCCTTCTCCCCCAACAGCCTGCTGACCGGCAATTGGCCCCAGGCCGAGGCCCGGCTGCGGGCGGCAGCCCTGGGTCAGCAATGGCGACCCCTGCGGGTGACGCGCATCGAGGACGAAAGCCGCAGCATCCGTTCGTTCTACCTGGAGCCGGCCGACACTGCCGGAGCGCCGGGCTTCCTGGCGGGCCAGCACCTGCCGTTGCGGTTGACGATCGATGGCCAGCCGCTGATCCGTACCTACAGCCTGTCCAGTGCGCCTTCTGACGCTTTCCTGCGGATCAGCGTCAAGCGTGAAGGGCGCTTCTCCAGCCATATGCACCGCCAGCTCAAGGTGGGCGATCTGCTGGAGGCGCGGTCGCCCCAGGGCCGCTTCAGCGCCGATCCGCTGGCAACGCGGCCGCTGGTGCTGCTGGCGGCCGGGGTTGGTATCACTCCCTTGCTATCGATGTTGCGGGAGGTGGTGTACCAGGGCCTGCGCACTCGCCGCAGCCGGCCTTGCTGGCTGATCCAGAGTTCGCGCAGTCTCGCCGAGCAACCCTTTGCCGCCGAGCTGCAAGCCCTGCAAGCGCAGGCCGGGGGAGCGTTGCGGGTGCTGCGCCTGCTCAGCCAGCCGGAAGCGCAGGCACGGCCGGGCGTCGACTTCGATCTGGTTGGCCGCCTGCACGTTCAACGGCTACTGGCACAGCCGGATCTGGACGTCGACAGTGCCGACTTCGTGCTCTGCGGTCCCGGCGCCTTTACTCAGGATCTGTACGACAGCCTGCGGGACCTGGACATCAACGATGAGCAGATCCACGCCGAAACCTTCGGCCCCTCGACCCTGCGCCGCCGGCCCGATCCCCTGGCGCCGGCCTTCGACCAGCCGCCCGCGGCCACCGCCGCTGTGCCGGTGCGTTTCCAGCAGGCGGCCAGAGCGCTGAGCTGGCAGCCCGCCAGCGGCAGCCTGCTGCAACTGGCGGAAAGCGCCGGCCTGCACCCGGAGTTCAGTTGCCGTGGCGGTTCCTGTGGCACCTGCCAGACCCGGCTGATCAGCGGCCAGGTCAGTTATCCACAGGTGCCGGCGTACAAGCCCGAACCCGGTCAGGTGCTGATTTGCTGCGCCGTTCCGGCGGCTGTGGATAACGACGCCGCGCCGTTGATCCTCGACCTGTAGCAGGGCAAAAAAAACTCCTCGCCAGCGATTGCCGCCGGCCCCGGCCCTGCGTAGGCTGGCGCGATCTCAAGGCCGGGCATTGGCCTCGCACCCGGCACTCCAGGGTCTTTTTCGCGTTAAAGGGAATCAACGATTCATGCTCCCCCGGGCCGTTCTCCGTTTCTTTGCCCTGTGGCTCAGTGCCTTGCTGCTCAGCGCCTGCGGCAATGACCCTCAGCCGGTGCTGGACCAGCAACTCTACATCTGGCAACGCCAGTGGACCCCGGCCCACGCCGACGCCCTGGCAGGCTCGCGGGCCGACTTTTCCACAGTCCGGGTCCTGGCCCTGCAGGCTTTTCCACAGGCCGGCTGGAGCCGTGCCCGGATCGACGCCGCCTCGCTCAAGCAGGATGGGCGGCCGTTGATCGCGGTGGTGCGTCTCGACGGTCAACTGCCGTCCCTGGATCAGGACGAGATCATCCGTCAGGTCCAGCAACTGCTGGTGGACTGGCAGGAGCAGGGCCTGACTCCGGCCGGGGTCGAGATCGACCACGATGCCGGCAGCGCGCGCTTGCCCGCCTACGCCGGGCTGCTGCAGCGCTTGCGAGCGGCGCTGCCCGCTCACCTGGCCCTGAGCATCACCGCCTTGCCGGCCTGGCTCGACAGTCGCGAGTTGCCGGGCCTGCTGGCCAAGGTCGACAGCAGCGTGCTCCAGGTGCACGCCGTGAGCGATCCACGGCGCGGCCTGTTCGATCCGCGGCAAGCCGAGCAATGGGCCCGGCGTTGGGCGCGGATCAGCGCCAAACCCTTCTATCTGGCCTTGCCCGCCTACGGTGTCGCGGTGCTCCCCGGGGCCGAGGGCGCGCCCCTGGTGGAAAGCGAGGCGCCGCTGCGGCGGGCTGGAGAGCGTCAGGAACTGATGGCCGACCCCGAGCAACTGAGCCAGCTGGGCCGCGCCCTGCGTGCCGATCCGCCGCCCCATCTGGCCGGTCTGATCTGGTTTCGCCTGCCGCTCAAGGGCGATGTGCGGGCCTGGAGCCTGGAAACCCTGCGGGCGGTGGCCCGGGGCGATGCCCTGAGCGCTGAGCTGGGTATCCGTCTGGAGGAACAACAGGACGGCCTGTTCGACATCCGCTTGAGCAACGCGGGCAACCTAGACCGGCCGCTGCCTGAACAACTGACCCTGGCCGTTGCCCAATGCGACGGATTCGACGGGCTGGGCGGCTATTCCGCACAGCTGCGCGACGGCCAGCTGCTGTTGACCCGGCAACGCAGCGGCCGTCTGGCCGCAGGCGCCAGCCGCGCCGTGGGCTGGGCCCGCTGTACAAAAATTGACCAAGGAGCTGCGCATGTTCGTCCCTAGATCCCGTCACCTGCTGTGCCTGAGCCTGTGCCTGCCCCTGGCTCCGGCCCTGGCCTGTGGGCCGACTTTCCCCATGCGCCTGCTGGACGACCGCCCACAGACGCTGGCGCAACTGCCCGAAGGCAGTTTCCAGTTCGAGATCAGCCGCCTGGGTCAGCCCATCGTCGGGCTCATGCCGGTCGCCAACAACGGCTTCAGTGTCGATTACAGCCTGCCTGAGAGCTACGCGGTGCAAGAGCGCAACTGGGCAGAACGGCAAGGGCTGGATCAGGCTCAGCAAACCCTGGTGGCCCAGCTGCGCAAGCTCAATGACGCACGGGTGGCGGAGCAACAAGGGGCCGGCCTGCCGCTGGAGATCAAGTTCTACACCGCTGGCGCCGTGGCCTTCAGCGCCGGGGATCATGAGCTGGCGGCGGAGTATTTCCGCAAGGTGCTGGCGCTGCCCGCCGAGCAGCGTGCCCTGCGCAGTACCTGGGCCGCCTATTCCCTGGGTCGGGCCCTGTCCTTTATCAGCGAGCAAGCCAACGAACTGGACGATCAGGGCCGGCGCGACATGCGCCAGTCGGCGCGCCAGGCCTTCGCCCAGACCCGGCAGCTGAGCATCGACGCCTTCAGCGACCCCCTGAGCCTGGGCGTCGCCAGCCTGGGGGAGGAGGCCCGCCTCCTCAAGGATCAGAACGACTGGAGCCAGGCCATCGACTTGTATGCCGTGCAGAACCAGTTGGGTTCGGAGGTCGGCTACAGCTCCCTGAAACAGGTAGTGGGCGAACTGAGCGGCCTGCCGGACGCGCAATTGCTGGAGCAGCTCAAGCATCCTTCCGTAGCCCGCTTGCTCACCGCTTCGTTGATCTCCCATCAGGGCTGGTCCTTCGGCGAGCGGCCGGAGTCGGAGGTGAAACTGATCAAGCTGCTGAGCCAGGGCACCGCCGGCAGCTTCGACAATGCCGACCGGCTGGCGGCGCTGAATTATCAGAATGGCGATTTCGCCACCACCCGGCAGTTGCTGGAACAGGCCGGCGACGGCGGCCTGGCCTGGTGGCTGCGGGCCAAGATGGCCCTGCGTGATGGCGACAAGGTGGCTGCCGCCGCGGCTTACGCCAAGGCCGCCGCGGCCTTCCCCCGCGACGAGAGCTGGGGCTTTCGCGGCGATTACGACGGCAATTACGAAGACCTCAAGCCCGGGTGCCGGGTCGAAGGCGAAAGCGCCGTGCTGGCCCTGGATCGGGGCGACTACGTGCAAGCCTTCGAGCTGCTCTACCGCAGCGGCGACATCTACTGGCACGACGCGGCCACGGTGGCGGAGCGGGTGCTGACCCTGGATGAACTCAAGCAGTTCGTCGATGCCCGGGTTCCGGCGCCAGCGCCGACTCCCAAGCAGCCGGATGCCTATTACGAAACCCTGCCGATTGCCGCCCAGATACGCGAACTGCTTGGCCGACGCCTGTTGCGTGAAGGACGTTACGAAGAAGGCTGGGGCTATTTCGACAGCCCGGAACGCCAGGCCATCGCCAAGGCCTACGGCGAGTATCGACGCCGTGCCGAGTCGGCCTGGCTTCCCACGCGCCGGGCCGAGGCCTATTACCAGGCCGGCAAGCTGGCGCGGGCCTCGGGGATGGAGATCCTGGGGTACGAAATGGGCCCTGATTTTCACAGCCTCTGGGGCAGCTACAGCCTGGAGATCCCGCCGGTGCAGGCCGGGCCCTTTGTCAGCGCCGATGAAGTGCAGCGCCAGCAAGCCACCACCGCCGAGCCCGACGTGCGCTACCACTACCGCTACGTGGCCGGGGAACTGGGCAACCGGGCGGCGGATTTCCTGCCTCACACCAGCCAGGCCTATGCCGCGGTGCTGTGCAAGGCGGCGCGCTGGACCCGCGGCAGCGATGTCGAGATCGACTACTACCGACGCTACGTGGAAAACGGACCCTTTGTGGAATGGGCCGGCAATTTCGGCATGAACTGCCAGGAGCCGGACTTCGGCAGCGCCAACAAGCGCTACCTGACCCAGTGGCTGGACGCATCCCGTTCCGCGGTGGCCGAGCACAGGCTGGTTGCCGGCGCCGGTGCCGGCGTGCTGCTGTTGGGGGCGGCCTACCTGTTCCGACGCCGCCGCGCGGTGTCCTCGCACAAGGCGACATAAAGGCGTGCCCCGCCTGTAGCCGCTGCCGCAGGCGGCGTACGAGCTGGGCGGCACTCCGACGCAGCGGTCGCGGCGATCTCTGGGGCGTACATTTTGTCGAGGGATCGCCAGGCAAGGTCCTGCGGACCTTCGCGCAGCTTCGCCGAGGCTCAGCAGCGGCTACAGATGCCGTCAGGCCTGCTGGACGAAGGTCAGGCGCAAGGCAAAGCCGATCAGCAGGCTGCCGAACAGCCATTGCTGCACGCGCTGGGCCGAAGGACTGCGCTGCATCCAGCGGCCCAGCCCGGCACCGGCCAGGGCGTAGCAGCCGTCGAACAAACCGCCCACCGCTACCAGCAGCACCCCCAGGGTGACGAACTGCGGGACCACCGCCCCGGCCTGGGGATCGATGAACTGCGGCAACAGCACCGAGCAGAACAACAGTGCCTTGGGGTTCAGCAGGTTGGTCAGCAGGCCGCGCTGGATCGCCTGGCGCCAGCGCAGGGGCGTGGCTGCCGCGCCGGCGCTGTCGAGATTGGGCAGCAGGTTGGCGCGCAGGCACTGGATGCCGATCCACAGCAGGTAGGCGGCGCCCGCCAGGCGTACCACGTCGAAGGTCCAGGGCGCGGCCTTGAACAGCGCCGCCAGGCCCAGGGCGGCCAGGGCCACGTGGCAGCCGCGGGAGATCGCCAGCCCCAGGGCCGTGGCCAGTGCCTGGGCCTTGCCCTGGCGGGCACCGGTCTGCAGCAGCAGGATCATGTCGGGACCGGGCAGCAGGTAGACCACCGCCAGAGCCAGGAAATACATCCACAATTGCGCCACCTTGCACCCCATTCGTTGTCGAGTCGGTGCGCCCAGTTTAGGGCCACAGGGGGCGGCAGGTGCTTGCGTAATCCGCCAGCAAAACGGCGAAAATTGGCATAACCTTCCAGCTTTTACTGCGATGGCCATCCGGATATGCCAAACATGAAACTCGACGCCTACGACCGCAAGATTCTCGCCGCGCTGCAACGCGATGGCCGCCTGAGCAACGTGCAACTGGCGGAGGAGATCGGCCTGTCGCCGTCACCCTGCCTGCGCCGGGTGCGCATGCTGGAAGAGGCCGGGGTGATCCGCGGTTATCAGGCGACCCTGGACCGCGACGAAGTGGGGCTGGGGCTGACGGTGTTCGTCGGGGTCAAGGTGGAGCGGCACAACGACGCCGAGGCCGAAGCGTTCCGCCAGGCGGTGTTGCAGTTGCCGGAGGTGATCTCGGCGTTCCTGGTGTCCGGCGAGTCGGACTTCCTGCTGCAGGTGGTGGTCCCGGACCTGCGCGGTTACGACCGGTTTCTCACCGGCTGCCTGCTGAAGATCCCCGGGGTCAGCGACATCCGCAGCAACTTCGCCATTCACACGGTGAAAACCCCGGGGCCCTTGCCATTGGGGCACTTGCCCGGCTGATGATCCTGGCCAGCCGGGGCAGCGCTCAAGCTACTGTGGCGAGGGAGCTTGCTCCCGCTCGGTCGCGCAGCGGCCGCAGAATCTGGCTACGCGGGGTGTCATGTGCTTTGCGTTGGCCGGGCCTGGGGCCGCGTTGCAGCCCAGCGCGAGCAAGCTCGCTCGCCACAGGGGCTCAGGTCCACCAGTAGCGCACCAGGTGGAAGAAGATCGGCGCGGCGAAGCACACCGAATCCAGGCGATCGAGCATGCCGCCGTGGCCTTCGATCATGTGGCCCCAGTCCTTGACCCCGCGGTCGCGCTTGATGGCCGACATGACGATGCCGCCGGCAAAGCCCAGCAGGTTGATCAGCAGGGCGATAAGGAACGACTGCCAGACATTGAACGGGGTGATCCAGAACAGCGCGCCGCCGATCAAGGACGCCAGCAGGATGCCACCGACAAAGCCCTCGACGGTCTTGGACGGCGACAGGTTGGGGGCGATCTTGCGCTTGCCGAAGAGTTTTCCACAGACGTACTGCAGCACATCCGAGAGCTGCACCACGATCACCAGATAGGCGATCAGCAGCAGGTTGCGGCCTTCGTAGCCGGCGATGTCCAGGGTCAGCAGGGCCGGCACGAAGGACACGCAGAACACCGCGATCATCAGGCCCCACTGGACCTTGGAGGCGCGTTCCAGGAAGTGCGTGCTGTCACCGCCCAGGGACGCCAGGATCGGCAGCAGCAGGAACACGTAGACCGGGATGAAGATCGAGAACAATCCGTACCAGTCGGAGTAGATCAGCAGGTATTGCAGGGGCAGGGCCAGATAGAAGGCCGCCACCAGGGCCGGGTAATCGCTGCGCCGGGTCGGGGTCAGGGTGAGGAACTCGCGCAGGGCGTAGAACGACACCGCGTAGAACAGCAGGATCACCGCTGCGGTGCCGAGCCAGAAGGCGATGCCGATCACCAGCACCATCACCCACCAGGCGTTGATCCGCGCGTTGAGGTTGTCGATCACCGGGTTGGGCGTGCCGCGGGTGCGCCACTGGAGGATGAAACCGATCAGCGAGGCCAGCACCAGAATGGCGCCAATGCCGCCGAACAACATCAGGGTCTGCTTATCCATGTCAGCTGTGCTCCGGAGCCAGGGCCAGCAGCGCGGCGCGGCTGCGTTCGAGGAAGTGTTCCTTGGTTTCGTCTTCTTCCAGGCTCAGCGGCGCACCGAAGCTGGTGGTGCACAGCAGGGGCAGGGGCAGGAAGCGGCCCTTGGGCATGACCCGGTTGAGGTTGGCGATCCACACCGGAATCACCTCCACCTGTGGATAACGTTTGGCCAGGTGGTAGATCCCGCTCTTGAACGGCAGCAGGCCGTCTTCCAGGTTGCGCGTGCCCTCCGGAAAGATGATCAGCGAGTCGCCGTTGTCCAGGGCATCGAGCATCGGCTGCATGGGATTGTTATCCACAGCCTCCTTGCGCTCGCGGTCGATCAGCACGCCGTTGAACACCCGGTTGATGATGTAGCGGCGCAGGGGGCTTTTCTGCCAGTAGTCGGCACCGGCCACGGGCCGGGTCAGCTTGCGCAGGGCCGGCGGCAGTGAGGCCCAGAGCAGCACGAAGTCACCGTGGCTGCTGTGGTTGGCGAAGTAGATCCGTTGCACCGGCTGCGGCGCGGAGCCGAGCCACAGGCTGCGGGCCCCGGTGATGCTGCGGGCGGCGGAGGTGATGAGGTTGGCAACCAGGGGTTCGAACATGGGCATTCCTTATCCGGCGAAGGTCAGCCAGGGGCTGGCCAGGATCAAGCTCAACAGCACCAGCACTTGTGCCGCCAGCAGCAACGCCTGGCGGCGCAGCAGGCCAAGGGCTCCGCGGCTGCGTTGGTCCCAGGGCCGGCCGCCTTTTTCCACAGGCTGCAGGCCGAGGGCGCCCAGGGCCTGATCCAGGGCCTGGGTGCTGTGTTCGAGGGACGCGGGGCTATCGGCCACGCGTTGAAACAGGTCGGCGTCGAAGGCCACGCGCAGCGCCAGGTACTTTTCCACCAGCCCCAGCAGCACCAGGGCCAGGCTGAGGATCAGCCCACCCAGCGTGACGCTGGCCAGCAGGTACTGGCCCAGGCCATACAGCGCACCGAGCAGGGTCAGGCCTGTGGATAACTGATCCAGGGCCCGGCCCCGGCGCAGCAGGCTGGCGACGCTGTAGAGCTGCATCTCACTGGACATGAGCCGGTCTCTTGGTACTGATCAGGGTTTCCAGCGCCTGCCGCTGGGCTGCTTGCAGGACGATCTGCGGGCGTGCGCGCTGGATCTGCACCACGGCCGCGTCCACCGTGGCGGCGCGGCCACTGTGCAGCAGCCAGGCGGCAATCGCCGTGGCGCTGCGCGAATAACCCAGGGCGCAGCACACCAGCAGCGGGCCTTGCTGGCGCAGGCGTTCAACGGCTTGCGCCGCAGCCAGGCATTGCTCGGGGCTGAGGGCGCACAGGTCCAGTACCGGCAGGCTCTGGTAGGCCTGCAAGCCGCGACTGTCCAGGGACAGCTCGGCGCACAGGTCGAGCACCGCGACAAAGGGGCTGTCCTTGAGCTCCGCCGGAGTCGGCAGGCGGCCGAGCCAGAGGTTATCCACAACCTGATCCGGCTGTGGATGGTTTTTTGTCCACAGCCGCGAGTTGATCCAGGCCGCTGCCAGGTAGGGCGCCAGCAGCCAGCGGGCGGCGGGGCTCAGGCTGCCGTCCTGGCGCTTCTGGAACCCTGCGGCGCCGAGCAGGGCGTAGTTCAGGGCCACCAGCAACAGCGCCACGGCGGGCCAGATCAACCACAGCCCGGTGCCGCCCCAGGTGAAGGCGGCCACCGCCAATAGCGCCGCACCCAGGGCGTAGCGCCAGGCCAGCTGGCGCCGCCGCGGGTCCTGGGCCGGTTGTGCGCTGAACAGCGGGCTGGGGCGATCCAGCGGCCACAGCCAGACGCACAGCCAGCCGGCCAGGGCGCCGGTGGGCACATCGACAAAGTGGTGTTGATAAGTGGTGAGCACCGACACCCCGATCAAGCCGAACCAGCCATGCACCAGCCAGCGCCAGAAGCCCTGGCTATGCCGGGCGTAGCAGACCCACAGCACCACCAGCAGGGCGATGTGCAGCGACGGCGCCTGGTTGAAGGGCTTGTCGAAGCCGGCCAGCACCTCGAACAGCCAGCCGAACACCCCGTCCAGCTCCGGCCGGGGGAAGGTGAAGCGCAGCGGCCAGAGCAGGAAGCAACTGACCGCGATCAGTTGCGCGGTGAGCAGGCGCAGGGCGTGGCGCTTGAGCTCCACCCGGCTGCGCGGCAGCAGCAGGGAGAAGCCGTAGAGCAGGTCGATGGACCAGTAGGGCACGATGGTCCAGGCCCAGAACGGCATATGCCGCTCCCAGTCGAAGACCAGGCTGCCGACGTCGTCGCGCTGGGCGGTGACCCAGGTGGCGAAGCCGTAGGTGCTGAAGAACAGCGGTGCCAAGAGCAGCAGCCAGAGCACCGCCGGTTTCAGCAGGCCCGGCTCCCGCGCCGGCAAGGCGCCCGTGCTCATCATTGCACCCGTTGCGCCAGGGACACGCTGAAGATCCCCCATTCATCCACGCGCATGGTGATCTTGCGAAAGCCCGCGGCCTCCACCAACTGGTCCATTTCCGCCTGGGTACGGCGGCGCATGACCCAGGCCTGGCCCTCGCGGTGGCTGGTCAGGGCACGGGCGATCAGTTCCAGCTGCGGGTGCCACGGCTGGCCGGTGTACACCAGGTAGCCGCCGGGTTCCACGGCGCTGGCCAGGCCGGCCAGGGAGCCGCCGACCATCTGGTTGTCGGCGAACAGTTCATAGAGCCCGGAGACCACCGCCAGGGTCGGCTTGGGATCGAGGGCCGCCAGGTCCTCGCGATCGAAGGCGTTGCCTTTGACGAAGCGCGCGATCTCGCCCAGGCCCTTTTCCTGGATCAATGCGCTGCCGTCGCGCACGTTGATGTCGCTGTAGTCGCGCAGCAGGATCGATTCCGGCAGCGGGCTGACCCCTTGCAGGGCTTCGAGGATGTAGCGGCCGTGGCCGGCGGCGATGTCGACGATGCGCACTTCGCTGTCCTGCTCACGGAGCTTTTCCATGGCCAGGCGCAGCAGCTCTTCCACGTGCAGCTTGCGCTGGCGAATGCCGCGCCAGCCGATGGAGTTCAGGTAGTTCTGATCGATCAGCCGGCCCAGGGCGGAATGCCCGGTGGGTTGGTTGCGGTAGACGTAGTCCAGGGTGCTGCCGGAGTCGAAGCCGGTGTCGAAGCCCAGCTTGACCCCCGCCGACAGCTGGCTGCCCAGGCGCATGCTGGCGCGGGTGGCGCGCCAGTACAGGTCACGCAGGGAGTTGTGCGGCAGCGGCGCGGCCAGGGCCTCGGACTCGGCGCAGGTGACGCCCAGGCGGTCGGCGTCCAGCAGGGCAGGGCGGTTCAGCGGGCGGGCGAAGTTCTGCAGGATGAAGCGGCGGATGCTGGCCACGGCCGGGGCGCGGTTCTTTTCCCCCAGGGTGTCGTGGAAGAAGCCGGGGAGGATGTGTTTTTCCTTGTGCAGGCTGCCCAGGCGCTCGAAGAACTGCTCCTGGGGCTTGCGGTGCACCACGAAGTCCGAGCCGGAGATCAGCACTTGGGTCGGCACCTGGATAGCCTGGGCGTCGGCCACCACCCGGTCGGCCGCTTCATACAGGCCCAGCAGCACGTTGACCGAGATCGCCTTGGTGATCAGCGGGTCGGCATCGTAGCTGCGCACCCGTTCCGGGTCGTGGCTCAGGAAGCGCGCCTTGACGTAGCTGTTGACGAAGAAGTTGCCGCGAAAACGCCGCATCAGCGCCAGGCCGGGACGGGCGAAGGGCACGTAGAGCTTGACCTTGAACGCCGGCGAGGCCAGCACCAGGGAGCGGATGCGCGGCGCGTAGTCGTGGACCCAGGTGGAAGCGATCACCGCGCCGACGCTCTGGGCCACCACGGCGATGTGTTCTTCATCGATGCCGTGGGCGCTGCCCAGGTGGTCACAGAAGGTCTGCACGTCGCGCACGCTGGTGGCGAAGCTCGGGCTGTCGCCGCGGGCACCCGGGGATTGGCCGTGGCCGCGGGCGTCCCAGGCGAAGAAGTCGAACTGCGGCAGGTTCAACTCGTCCACCAGGTGGGCAATGCGCCCGGAGTGTTCGTGCCCGCGATGGAACAGCATCACCGCCTGCCGCGGTTCGCCGGGGGCCACTTCAGTGGCCGGCCAGTGGCGGTAAAACAGTTCGACGCCGTCATGGGTCCGGAACGTCTGGTGTTGAGCGTCGCGCATTGCCATTTCCTTATGCAGAGGGAGCGTTGTGCTGAACTTCTTTGAGGCCCTGGCGGACCCGATTGATCAGGGTGTAGACCAGCAAAGCGGCAACCAGTGCCAGCACTCCGTTGATCCACAGGGCGCCGAGCCAGCCCAGGGCGATGCCGGTGGCCAGCACGCCAAGAATGAAGGCGCGGTCGCTCTTGCCCATGGGGCCGTCGTAGCGCCGTGACGCGCCGACCATCGGCCCGAGCACCCCGGCGTATTCGCTGAACAGCGCCAGCAGGGTCACGGCCAGCACCAGTAGCAGGCTGACACCCGGGAGCAGGGCGAAGGGCAGGATCAGCGCGCTGTCGGCGACCACGTCGCACAGTTCGTTGAGGTAGGCGCCCAGGCGCGACTGCTGGCCGAATTCCCGGGCCAGCATGCCGTCGATGGCATTGAGCGCCATGCGCAGGATCATCCACAGCGGAATCAGGGCGAAGAGCCAGGCGTGGCTGGCGAACAGGGCGATGACGGTGCCGACCAGGAGTGAGATCACGGCGGCCAGGATAGTGATCTGGTTGGCGGTGGTGCCGTTGTCGTACAGGCGCTGCACCAACGGCCGCAGCAGGTTCTGAAAGCGCGGTTTGAGCTGGTAAATCGAGAGCATGATGGGACGGTTCCTTGTCGCACGCGGTGAGCAGGGCTGGATTATTGCCACAAATGCCAGGGGGCTGACATCAGAAGTTTCTGCACAGGCAAATGGCTGCCAGTTGTGTCTTCGACGCACGCCATAGATGAAAAGGCATGGCGTGCGACAAAAATTTCACCCGATGGGTTATACAGTAACGAATTGTTTCAACTTTTTTCGGCCCGGGACTTATCCACAGGGCCGGGCCAGAGCGGCGGGGTGGTATGCAAGTCGATCTTCAGACACAGGGCGCCGAAGTGGCCGCCTTGCCACGGTTTCAGCGGGCGGCTGTTCACGCCGGGCGCTTGCAGCGTTGGGGCACGGGCCTGCTCGGGCTGGCGGTGCTGGGGTTGGTGTCGGCGGTGTTCGTCGACCTGTTCGCCGCGCAGACGATCTGGCCGGCGCTGCTGGTGAACCTGTCCTGCGCCTTGCTGGTGGCGGTGGCGGGTTTGCAGTCGGCCTGTTGGCTCAGTCGCTGGCGGGAGCAGGCGATCAACCCTGCGCCGGCGGCGCCGCAGATGCCCGAGGAGCCGCCGCGTACCGGCTTCTCGGCGACCCTGGCGCTGCGCTGGCGACGCCTGTTGCGGCAGATCGGCGCCCCGACCTTGTGGCTCGCCGGCTGGTCGCTGCTGATCCTGTATAGCCTGTCGCAGGTGTTCAACCTGAGCTTGCCCGCCACCGCTCTGGGCCTGAGTGCCAGTGTCGCCGCGGTGCTGGCACTGCTGCTGGCCTTTGCCCTGCTGGTGCTGGAGCGCCAACTGGCCCAGGAACCGGCCCTGGAGTGGCCGGAGGCCGGCGCCCTGGCGCAACTGTTGCGGGTGTCGATCCTGTGCCTGCTGGTCAGCGCCCTGTGCCTGTTGTTCAGCAGCGACACGGCGCTGTGGCCGGTGCGCCTGGCGGTGCTGACCGGGCTGCTGCCGGCGCTGGTGGCGGGGGAGTTGCTGCTGCGGGCGCTGTTGTCGCTGTTCAGTCCGCAACGTGAACAGCTTGAACCGCGCTTGCTGGCCCACAGCGTGATCGCCGACATGCTGCGCTGGCCGCCGCAACCGCTGCTCAGTCTGCAGCATGAGTTGCACAACCGGTTCGGCATCGATCTGCGGCAGATTTGGGCGTTTACCTACATGCGCCGGGCGCTGTTGCCGGTGCTGGCGGTGGTGCTGGCAATCGCTTGGCTGTTGACCGGCGTTCATGAGCTTTCGCTGCAAAATCGCGGCATTTATGAGCGCTTTGGCAAGCCGGTGCAAGTCTTCGGCCCAGGTCTGCATGTGGGGCTGCCCTGGCCGCTGGGCCGGGTCATCAGGGTGGAAAACGGCGTGGTCCACGAGTTGGCCACCAGCGTCGGCGACAGCCCGCAGCCGGTCCAGCTGGCTCCGGCCGAAGGCCCGGCGCCAGCAATTGCCAACCGCCTGTGGGACGCCAGCCACGTGAATGACAAATCCCAGGTCATCGCCAGTGGCAGCGGCCAGCAACAGAGCTTTCAGATCGTCAACATGGACGTGCGTTTCGTCTACCGCATCGGCCTGGATGACAGGGCGGCGCTGGCCGCGACCTACAACAGCAGCGATGTGCCGACCTTGATCCGCAGCACCGCCAGCCGGGTGCTGGTGCACGACTTCGCTTCGCGCACCCTCGACGGCCTGTTGGGCGAGGACCGCACCGGGCTGGCGGACGACATCGGCAAGGCCGTGCAGGCCGACCTGAGCCAGCTGGACAGCGGCGTGGAAATCCTCGCCACCGTGGTGGAGGCCATCCATCCACCGGCCGGTGCCGCCAATGCCTATCACGGCGTGCAAGCGGCGCAGATTGCTGCCCAGGCGCTGATCTCCCGGGAGCGGGGTGCGGCCGCCGAGCAAACCAATCAGGCGCAATTGCAGGCCAGTGTGGCGAATGACCAGGCCCGGGCCGATGCCCGTGAAGTGCAGGCCACGGCCCAGGCCGCCGACCTGCGCTTTGCCGCCGAGCAGCAGGCCTACGCCAGCGCCGGGCAGGCCTTCGTGCTGGAGCAATACCTGAGCCAGCTGAGCCTGGGCCTGAGCCAGGCCAAATTGCTGATTCTCGATCATCGTCTGGGGGGCGCCAGCGCGCCGACCCTCGATCTGCGTACATTCACCCCGCCCGCCGACCCTGTGGCGCGGGGCAAAGCCGCTCAGCCAGGAGCCGTCCATTGAGCCAGTCTGCCCACTCCCACGATCACGCCGCTCATGACCATGGGCACGGCCATCATCACCATCATGGTCATCACCACCATCATCACGGCGCGCCGGCCGAGGCCGGGCCCTTCCCCTGGCGGCGCATGAGCTGGGCGCTGCTGCTGGTGCTGTTCGCCGTCGCCGCCGCGAGCCTGGTGCAGGTGCGCTCCGGCGAGGCCACGGTGATCACCCGTTTCGGCAACCCGGCACGGGTGCTGCTGGAACCGGGCCTGAGCTGGCGCTGGCCGGCGCCGTTCGAAGCGGCGATTCCGGTGGATCTGCGTCTGCGCACCACCTCCAGCGGTTTGCAGGATGTGGGCACCCGCGACGGTTTGCGCATCATCGTCCAGGCCTATGTGGCGTGGCGGGTCAAGGGCGACCCGGACAACGTGCAGCGCTTCATGCGTGCCGTGCAGAACCAGCCCGATGAAGCGGCGCGGCAGATCCGCACCTTCGTCGGCTCCGCGCTGGAAACCACCGCCAGCAGTTTCGATCTGGCCAATCTGGTGAACACTGATGCCGGCCAGGTGCGGATCGCTGACTTTGAAGCGCAATTGCGCAAGCAGATCGATCAGCAACTGCTGGCGACATATGGCGTGCAGGTGGTGCAGGTGGGCATCGAGCGCCTGACCCTGCCGTCGGTGACCCTCACTGCCACGGTGGATCGCATGCGCGCCGAGCGGGAAACCATCGCCACCGAGCGCACCGCCATTGGCAAGCGCGAGGCGGCGCAGATCCGTTCCGCTGCCGAGCGCGACGCGCGGATTGTCCAGGCCGATGCGAGGGTGAAAGCCGCGGATATCGAAGCCCAGTCGCGGGTGGAAGCGGCGCAGATCTATGGTCGCGCCTACGCCAGCTCGCCCCAGCTGTACAACCTGCTGCGCTCCCTGGACACCCTGGGCACCGTGGTGACGCCGGGCACCAAGCTGATCCTGCGCACCGATGCCGCGCCGTTCCGGGTACTGGTGGACGGCCCGCCGAGCCTGCCGAACAAAGCCTCCGGATCGCAGCCATGAACAAGGTTCCACGTGGAACAAATGAACTGAGCAGCCCGTGGATCCAGGCCGGTCGTCTGGCGTTTATCGCGCTGTACGTGGTCACGGTGCTGGCGGCGGTGGCCTGGGCGATATCCAATGTGCGGCAGATCGATCCGCAGAACCGGGCCCTGGTGTTGCACTTTGGCGCGCTGCAGCGGGTGCAGAACGCTGGTTTGCTCCTGGCCTGGCCGCAGCCCTTCGAACAGGTGGTGCTGTTGCCCGCCGCCGACCGGGTGCTGGAACGCCGGGTCGAAGGCTTGCTGCGTTCCGACGCTGCCCTGGAAGGGGACCGGGTGGCGAGTCTGGCCACCCCCTTGAACGACGCCCTGGCCGGTTCGGGCTATCTGCTTACCGGCGATGCCGGGGTGGTGCAACTGGATGTGCGGGTCTTCTACAAGGTCAGTGACCCTTTCGCCTATGTGCTGCAGGGCGAGCATGTGCTGCCGGCCCTGGATCGCCTGGTGACCCGCAGTGCCCTGGCCCTGGCCGCCGCCCGTGATCTGGACACCATCCTGGTGGCGCGTCCGGAGTTGATGGGCACGGACAATCAGGCCGCCGAACGCCGTGAGCGGCTGCGGGGCGATCTGTTGCAAAGCATCAACCAGCGGCTGGCGCAACTGACCGCCAGCGGCCAGGGCATTGGCCTGGAAGTGACGCGGGTGGACGTGCAGTCGAGCCTGCCACAACCGGCGGTGAGTGCCTTCAATGCGGTGCTGACCGCCAGCCAGCAAGCCGACAAGGCAGTGGCCAATGCCCGTACCGAGGCCGAGAAGCTGACCCAGAGCGCCAACCAGCAAGCCGATCACAGCCTGCAGGTGGCCCATGCCCAGGCCAGCGAACGCCTGGCCCTGGCCCGGGCCCAGACCGCCACGGTGCAGAGCCTGGCCCAGGCACAACGCGATGGCACCGATCCGGAAATGCTCCTGCGCATCTACCGCGAGCGCCTGCCGAAGATTCTCGGGCAGGCCGGCTCGCTGACCACGGTCGACCCCAAAGACGATTCCCGCCTGATCATTCAGGGAGCCGAACAATGACTGCTTCAACCCAGGCGGCCCCCGCCAGCATGCTGACCACCGCCGAGCAACGCAGCGCCGCGCGCCAACTGACCCTGGCCATGCTGGCCCTGGGGCTGTTGGGGCTGGGACTGCTGTGGCGCTGGCAGGCCCCGCAGCAGGAGGGCGTGAGCCAGTTGCTGCTGGGGGTGGCGTCCTTGCTGGTGGCGGTGCCGGTGATGCGCTCGGCCTGGTTCAGCCTGCGTTATCCCAGCCTGCACGGCATCACCGATCAACTGATCGCCCTGGCCATGCTCGGCGCCTGGGCCACCGGCGATCTGCTGACCGCCGCCTTGCTGCCGATCATCATGATCTTCGGCCACGTGCTGGAGGAGCGCAGCGTGATCGGCTCCCAGGAAGCCATCGACGCCCTGGGACGCCTGACCCGCAGCCTGGCGCGCAAGGTCCAGGCCGACGGCAGTGTGCTGGAAGTGGACAACGCCAGCCTCAAGGCCGGTGATCGGGTGGAAGTGCGCGCCGGCGACCGAGTGCCCGCCGACGGCGTGGTGCTGTCCGGCCAGGCCAGCCTGGACACCGCGCCGATCACCGGCGAGTCGGTGCCCCTGGAAGCCACGGTGGGCATGCAGGTATTCGGCGGGGCGATCAACCTGGATGGCTTGTTGCGCCTGCAAGTGACCCGCACGGGTGAAGAGTCGACCCTGGGCAAGGTCATCGGCCTGATGCAGAGCGCTGAACGGGCCAAGCCGCCCATCACCCGTTTGCTGGAACGCTATGCCGGCAGTTACCTGGTGCTGGTGCTGCTGTTGGCGGCGGTGACCTGGTTCATCACCCGCGATGCCCAGGCCATGCTCGCGGTGCTGGTGGCGGCTTGTCCCTGTGCCCTGGTGCTGTCGGCACCGGCCACGGCCATTGCCGGGATCGCCGTGGCCGCGCGCCACGGCATCCTGATCCGCAGCTCGGCGTTTCTTGAAGAACTGGCGGACCTGACCTCCCTGGTGGTGGACAAGACCGGCACCCTGACGTTCGGCACCTTGCGCCTGCAGGCCATCGACAGCCCTCGGGAAGACCAGCGGGACCTGCTCAATCTGGCCGCCAGCCTCGGCTCGGCCAGCAGTCACCCGGTCAGCCGGGCCTTGGCCGGGTTGGTGCCCCAGGAAGACCAATGGCCGCTCGGCGACATCCATGAACGTCAGGGTCTGGGCGTGGTGGCCCGTACCGGGGAGGGCGAAGCGGCCCTTGGGCGCCCAGAGCTGTTCAGCCAGTTGGGCATCACTACCAGCCCGGTGCCGAGGCATGACGGACCGATTGCCGGGCTTGCGCTGAATGGCGAGTTCCTCGGTTGGTTGCTGCTGGCCGACAGCGTCAAGCCCGAGGCTCAGCATGCGCTGGAGGAGTTGCGCGAGCTGGGGCTGGGGCGGCAGTTGTTGCTCACCGGCGACCGGCAGAGCGTGGCGGACAGTCTGGCCCTGGAGGTGGGGATCAGCGATGTCCAGGCCCAGGCCCTGCCGGAAGACAAACTCAAGCGCGTGCTGGGGGAGATCGACAAGGGCTTCCGGCCGATGGTGGTGGGGGACGGCATCAACGATTCCCTGGCGCTGAAAGCCGGGGTGGTGGGCGTGGCCATGGGGGCCGGTGGCGCCGACATCGCCCTGGCCTCGGCGGACGTGGTGCTGATCGGCAGCGACCTGCGACGCCTGGGCACCTGCGTGCGCCTGAGCCGCGAATGCCGGCGCACCTTGCAGGTCAATGTGATCATCGGCCTGGGCTGGACCCTGGCCATCGTCGCCTTTGCCGCCTTTGGCTGGCTGGGAGCGGCGGGGGCCATGATCGCTGCGCTGCTGCATAACCTCAGCACCTTGCTGGTGCTGGGCAATGCCGGTCGTCTGCTGCGGTTCCAGGAGCCGCTGCTCAAGCTGTAGCCGCCGGCTTGCCGGCGAAACGCGGCTGTGCAGTTTTTTTTCATCCCGGCTGTAACGCCGGGATGCCTCCTCTCTCTAGTGCTATGACGGGATTGCACAAGCTGCCCGTCGCCCCCTTGCGACTATTGAGGAATAAAAAATGAACATGAAGAAAACCGCTGCCGGTGCTGCCCTGGCCTTTGCTGCCGCCACCATGTTTGCCGGTGTCGTGACTCAAGTGTCTGCTGCCGATGCCCAGGTGCACTGCTACGGCGTCAACGCCTGCAAAGGCCAGAACGACTGCAAGACCAAGGACCACGCCTGCAAAGGCATGGGCGCCTGCAAGGGCCAGGGGTTCAAGGCCATGACCCAGGCGGCGTGCGAAAAAGCCGGCGGCAAAGTCGGCGAGTAAGCGGCGAATCCGTGCTGCCGCAGTGGGGCTGACCACCACTGCGGCCACGTTGCGAGGAGTTCGCTATGTCTGATCTTTCTTCCTGCCTGGGCTACGGCCTGGGTTTGCGCAGCGCCTACTACCAGCAGATTCTCGAAGAAGCACCGGATATCGACTGGTTTGAAGTGGTGTCCGAGAACTTCATGGTCGAGGGCGGCAAGGCTCTGTATTACCTGGACGCCATTGCCGAGCGTTACCCCATCGTGATGCATGGGGTGTCGCTGTCCATTGGCGGCCCCCACGCCCTGGACCTGGACTACCTCAAGCAACTCAAGCAACTGGCCCGACAGGTGGACCCGGCCTGGGTCTCCGATCACCTGTGCTGGAGCCGGGGCAACGCTCATCAACTGCACGATCTGCTGCCCTTGCCCTACACCGAGGAAAGCCTGGAGTACGTGGCGGGTCGGGTGCGTCAGGTACAGGACGTGCTGGAGCGGCCCCTGGTGCTGGAGAACGTCTCCAGTTACGTGCGCGCCGCGGCTGATCAATTCAGCGAATGGGAGTTTCTCGCGGCCTTGAGCCAGCTCAGCGGCTGCGAGCTGCTGCTGGACGTGAACAACGTCTATGTCAGTGCGCGCAATCACGGTTTCGATCCTTGGCAGTTCATCCAGGGGTTGCCGGCGCAGCGGGTGCGGCAACTGCATCTGGCCGGGCACCAGGACTACGGCGATTACGTGATCGACACCCACGACCATCCGGTGTGCGATCCGGTCTGGGCACTGTATCAACGCACCCTTGAACACCTGGGGCCGGTGGCGACCCTGCTGGAGCGCGACGATCATTTTCCACCCTTGCAAGAGCTGCTCACCGAACTGCACAAGGCCCGCGCGCTCGGGCAACAGGCTCTGGCCGGGAGGCAGCGATGCGCCTGAATGACTGGCAACGGGCTTTCGAAAGCTATCTGCTGGGTGAACAGGCCCAGGCTCGCGCGGCTCTGCAAGAGAGCCTGATCGGTGGCCCGACCCTGGATGTCGAGACGGGCCTGGCGATCTATCACAACGCCTACCTGGCCCGGCTGCAGGAGGTCATGGGCAGCGACTTCCCGGCCATCTGGCACTGGCTGGGGGACGCTGAATTCCAGGCACTGACCGGCGCCTATATTCGCCAATGCCCGTCCCGGCATTTCAGCCTGCGCTGGCTGGGGCAGGGTTTTGCCGAGTTTATCCAGGGCCATCTGGTGCCGGAGCAGGGCGCGCCCCTGGCGGAACTGGCACGCCTGGAATGGGCCTTCACCCTGGCCTTCGATGCCGCCGAAGCCCAGGTGCTGACAGTGGCCGCCATGGCCGGGCTGGAGGCCGAACAATGGCCGCTGCTGCAACTGCGCCTGGCGCCCTGTGTGCAGTGGCTCGACTGTCGCTACAACAGCCTGGCCCAGTGGCGCGCGGTCAAGGAGCAGGGGGATTTCCCCGACAGTGCCTTACTCGATCAGCAACAGGTGTGCCTGGTCTGGCGAGCGGAGCGGGTCTGTCGGTATCGCAGCCTGACAGCCGAAGAAGCCGCAGCACTGCGGGGCATGATCGAGCAACAGTGGAATTTCGCGGAACTCTGCGCCGAGCTGGCCGTCACTTGCTCTGAGGGGGCCCCGTTGCAGGCGGTTACCTGGCTGAAACAGTGGGTCGAAGAGGGCCTGGTGGTTCGCCGCGAATCCTGAAAAAAACGCTGGAAATTCGATAGCCAGCTATTTTTTCAAGATGGTCTACCCTCATTTCAGACGTCTGAAACAGGGGGGATTTTTCATGCTCGCGCAACTTCCACCGGCCTTACAGAATCTGCAATTGCCCTTGCGCCTGCGGCTTTGGGATGGCCATGAATTCAATCTTGGGCCGGAGCCCAGCGTCACCATCGTGGTCAAGGACCCGCAGCTGGTCGCGCAATTCACCCATCCCAGCCTCGATGCGCTGGGGGGCGCCTTTGTCGAGGGCAAGCTGGAACTCGAAGGTTCCATCAGCGAAGTCATCCGGGTCTGCGACGAGCTGAGCCAGGCCCTGCTGGATGAGGACGGCGACAATCAGCCGGTGCGCACCCTGCACGACAAGGCCACGGACGCGGCCGCCATTTCCTATCACTACGACCTTTCCAACGCCTTCTATCAGCTCTGGCTCGACAGTGACATGGCCTATTCGTGTGCCTATTTCGAGACCGGCAGCGAGTCCCTGGAGCAGGCCCAGCAAGCCAAGTTCCGCCATCTGTGCCGCAAGCTGCGCCTGCAACCGGGGGACTACCTGCTGGACGTGGGTTGCGGCTGGGGCGGACTGGCCCGCTACGCGGCCCGCGAGTTCGGCGCCAGGGTCTTCGGCATCACCCTGAGCAAGGAGCAACTGGCCCTGGCGCGGGAGCGGGTAAGTGCCGAGGGCCTGGACGATCTGGTGGAACTGCAGCTGTTGGACTATCGCGATCTGCCCCAGGATGGCCGCTTCGACAAGGTGGTCAGCGTCGGCATGTTCGAACACGTGGGCCACGCCAACCTGGCGCAGTATTGCCGGACCCTGTTCAACGCGGTGCGCGAAGGCGGCCTGGTGATGAACCACGGGATCACCGCCAAGCACATCGATGGACGTCCCGTGGGCCGGGGCGCCGGTGACTTCATCGAGCGTTACGTGTTCCCCAATGGCGAGCTGCCGCACCTGGCGATGATCTCCGCGCAGATCAGCGACGCCGGGCTGGAAATCGTCGATGTCGAAAGCCTGCGCCTGCATTACGCCCGCACCCTGGACCACTGGAGCGAACGCCTGGAGGACAACCTGGAGGCCGCCGCCCGGCTGGTTCCCGAGCAGGCGCTACGGATCTGGCGACTGTACCTGGCGGGGTGCGCCTATGCGTTCGCCAAGGGCTGGATCAACCTGCACCAGATCCTCGCGGTCAAGGCCCATGCCGATGGCAGCCATGAGTTGCCCTGGACCCGCGACGACCTCTACCACCCTTAGGCCGACCCTGAGCGGCGACTTACAGAATCGGTGAAATCAGCCGCGCGACCCGCATGCCCAGTTGTTGCAGGCGGTGGGTCTGGCGGCTTTCTTCCTTGGCGACTTCCCGGGCCTTGGCGAAGTCGGCCTTGAGCATGTCCTCCACCTCGGTGGCGAAGTCGTCGTCCACGGTGAGCAACATCACTTCGAAATTCAGGCGGAAGGAGCGGTTGTCCAGATTGGCGCTGCCAATGGCGCTGATCTCGTTGTCGATCAACACTACTTTTTGATGCAGGAACCCGGGCTGATAACGGAAGACCCGGACCCCGGCGCGCACCGCCTCGAAGGCATAGAGGCTGGAGGCGGCGTAGACGATGCGATGGTCCGGTCGCGCCGGCAGCAGGATGCGCACGTCCACACCGCGCAGCACCGCCAGGCGCAGGGCGGCGAACACCGCCTCGTCGGGAATGAAGTACGGGCTGGTGATCCACACCCGTTCGCTGGCGGCGTGGATCGCCTCGACGAAGAACAGCGAGCAGGTTTCGTAGGCATCCGCCGGGCCGCTGGCCAGCAGTTGGCAGAGCACGCCGCCGTCGGGGTAGGCGTCCGGCAGGATCAGCGGTGGCAGTTGCCGTGCGGCCCAGAACCAGTCTTCGGCAAAGGACTCCTGCAGGCAGGCCACCACCGGGCCGCTGACCTGCACGTGGGTATCGCGCCAGGGGGCCAGGGGCGGCTTCTTGCCCAGGTATTCGTCGCCGACGTTGTGCCCGCCGACAAACCCCAGCATGCCGTCCACCACCACGATCTTGCGGTGGTTGCGGAAGTTCACCTGAAAGCGATTGAGCCAGCCACTGCGGGTGGCGAAGGCGTGCACCTGAACCCCGGCGTCGCGCAGGGTCTGCACGTAGCTGGCGGGCAGGGAGTGGCTGCCGATACCGTCGTAGAGCAGGTGGATCGACACGCCTTCGGCGGCCTTTTCCAGCAGCAGGCGTTGCAGGCGCCGGCCCAACTCGTCGTCGTGGATGATGAAGAACTGGATCAGCACCGCCGTGTGGGAACGGCGGATGGCGTTGAAGATCGCTTCGAAGGTGGCATCGCCATTGACCAGCAGGCGCAGCCGATTGTTGGCCAGGCACGGCATGCGACCGAGCTTGGGCATGGCCCGCAGCGAGGCATAGGCCTGGGAGGCCCGGGCGGTCAGGGCTTCTTCGACCCAGGGGCGCCAGTTCAGCTCGTTGATGGCCTTGTGCATTTCCACGTTGGCTTGGCGCCGGGCCTTGATGTAGGCGTCGAAGGTGCTGCGGCCGAACACCAGGTAGGGGATCAGGGTCAGGTAGGGCATGAACATCAGCGACAGGGCCCAGGCAATGGCGCCCTGGGCGGTCCTGACGGTGAACACCGCGTGGATCGCGGCGATCAACCCGAGAAAATGCAGCAGCGCAATGAGATAGCCGAAGATGTGCGGGCCAAAATAATCCATGGGGGCAGCCTTGCTCCTGAAGATTCAATGCCTAACAGACCATGTTCCACGGCGAATGTCGCTATTTTATTCTGCATGCAACGCCGTGCCTTGCTTGAAGTCTAACGGCCACTACTGTCTAGGAGTCATTCGATGAAACTTCGTTTACTGGGTTGGGCGTTGGCGGCGGGAATGGCGCTGCCACTGGCGGCGCAGGCGCAGATGCTGCAACCGGGCTTGTGGGAACTGACCAGCAGCAACATGAAGGTCGATGACCAGAACCTGCCGGATCTATCGCTGATCCTCGGCCAGTTGCAGCAGCAGATGACCCCTGAGCAACGGGCCATGCTGGAGAAACAGGGAGTGACCATGGGCGGCAAGGGCATTCGCGTGTGCCTGACGCCGGATCAGGTCAAGTCCGATACCATTCCGCTGCAGGACCCGCAGTCGGGCTGCCAGCAGCAGGTCACCGAGCGCAACGGCAACCAGTGGAAGTTTCGCTTCAGTTGTCCCAAGGCCCAGGGCAACGGGGTGGCCAGGTTCATCAGTGATCGCGAGTTCACCACCAACGTGATCGGCACCTTCAATGCCACCGGCATACAGCAAAAAGGCAGCATGGACACCCGCGCCGTGTGGCTCGGCCAGGACTGCGGCACGGTCAAGCCCCGGGCTTCCTGATCCCGCCCCGTAGCCGGTTTGCCGGTGCAGGAGCCCGCCAGAAACCGGGCGCCGGGCCCTGGCCGACAAGCCGGCGCCACGCCTAGACCATGCGTTGCACCGCCTGCTCCAGGGTCAGTTGCCCCAGGTCTTCGCCCTTGCGGCTGCGCAGGCTGACATAGCCTCCGGCTTGCTCCTTGTCCCCGATCACCAGCAGATAAGGCACTTTCTGCAGGCTGTGCTCGCGGATCTTGTAGCCGATCTTTTCGTTGCGCAGGTCGGCACGGGCCCGCAGTCCATGCCGGCGCAGGCGTTCGGTGATGGCCTGGGCATAGTCCGCCTGGGCCGCGCTGATGTTCAGCACCGCCACTTGCTGCGGCGCCAGCCACAGGGGCAGGGCACCGCCATGGTGCTCGAGGAGAATGCCGATAAAACGTTCCAGGGAACCGAACAGCGCTCGGTGCAGCATCACCGGCTGGCGCCGTTCGCCGTGGTCGTCGACGTAGCTGATGGCAAAGCGCTCGGGCAGGTTGAGGTCCACCTGCAGGGTGCCGCACTGCCAGTCGCGGCCGATGGCGTCGCGCAGTACGAACTCCAGTTTGGGACCGTAGAAGGCGCCTTCTCCCGGGTTGAGCCGATAGTCGATCCGCATGCTTTGCAGGGCACCGATCAGTGCGCCTTCAAGCTGGTCCCAGATGTCATCGCTGCCGATGCGATGGGCCGGGCGGGTGGAGAGTTTCACCGCCACCTCGTCGAAACCGAACTCCTTATAGATGTCGAACACCAGGGCGATGATGCGGGCGCATTCGTCCTGCATCTGTTGCGCGGTGCAGAATATGTGGGCGTCGTCCTGGGTGAAGTGGCGCACCCGCAGCAGGCCGTGCAGCGCCCCCGAAGGTTCGTAGCGATGGACCTTGCCGAATTCGGCGAGGCGCAGCGGCAGGTCGCGGTAGCTCTTGCTGCCGTGGCCGAAGATCGCCACCGCGCCGGGGCAGTTCATCGGCTTGAGGGCGAAGGTGCGCCGGTCCTCGGTGCTGGTGGTGAACATGTGGTCGCGGTAGTTCTGCCAGTGCCCGGAGGTTTCCCAGAGGCTGCGGTCCATCACGTCCGGGGTGTTCACTTCCTGGTAGCCGGCCTGTTCCTGGCGTTGGCGCATGTAGCCGATCAACTGCGTGAACAGGGTCCAGCCCTTGGCGTGCCAGAACACCGAGCCGGGGGCGCAGTCGTCGAAATGGAACAGGTCCAGCTGTTGCCCGAGCTTGCGATGGTCGCGTCTGGCCGCCTGTTCCTGGCGCGCCAGATAGGCGTCCAGGTCCTGGTGGGTGGCCCAGCAGGTGCCGTAGATTCGTTGCAGCGGTACGCCGTCGACGTCGCCACGCCAATGGGCGCCGGCCACCTTGGTCAGTTTGAAGGCGCGCAACTGGCCGGTGCTGCGCACGTGGGGGCCGCGACACAGGTCTTCGAAGTCGCCCTGACGGTACAGCGACAGCACGGCGTCCTCGGGCAGGTCGCGGATCAGCTCGACCTTGTATGGCTCGCCCTGGTCCTGGAAGTGTTGCAGCGCCTGCTCCCGGGACAGCTCGCGGCGGTGCACGCGGTGGTTGGTGGCGGCCAGGCTGTGCATGCGCGCCTCGATCAGCGCCAGGTCTTCGGGGGTGAAGGGGCGTTCATGGGCGAAGTCGTAGAAGAAGCCGTCCTCGATCAGTGGCCCGATGGCCACCCGGGCCGTGGGATACAGCTGCTTGACCGCCATGGCCAGCAGGTGGGCGCAGGAGTGGCGCAGCACCTCCAGTCCCTCGGGATCGCTCGCGGTGACGAGGCTCAGCCGCGCGTCGCCGGTCAGCAGGTGGTCGCAGTCCACCAGGCGGCCATCGACCCACCCGGCCACGGCGGCTTTGGCCAGGCCACTGCCGATACTGGCGGCCACCTCGAACACGGATAACGGCTGGTCGTACTCACGGCACGCGCCATCAGGCAGGGTGATGCGGATCATCTTCGGTGGTCCTTGGTATCAGGCGGTTAACGGGTGAAGCGCAGGGGCAGGCCCTGACAGTGGTCGTACAGGCGGCCCTGGTGCCAGGCGAGCTGCCCGGACACCAGGGTGGTGGCGACGCTATGGCGAAAGCGCCGGCCGGCGAACGGCGTCCAGGCGCATTGGGCCAGGATCGGCTGGCTGTCCACGGCCAGCCCTTCGGGTTCGGGACGGATCAGCACCAGATCGGCCCAATAGCCTTCGCGCAGGTAGCCGCGGTCGGGAATGGCGAACAGATCGGCCACCCGATGGCTGGTCTTGGCCACCAGGGTGGTCAGCGGCAGGATCCGGTCGGCCACCAGCTCCAGCAGGGCCGGCAGGGCGTGCTGCACCAGGGGCAGGCCCGCTGGCGCGCGGGTGTAGGGCTGCTGCTTCTGCTCCCAGGTGTGGGGCGCGTGGTCACTGCCGATGACGTCCAGGCGCTCGCTGTTAAGGGCCTGGCGCAGGGCATCGCGATCGGCCTGGGTCTTGATCGCCGGGTTGCATTTGATCAGGTGGCCCAGGCGCGGATAGTCGCGGTCATCGAACAGCAGGTGGTGCAGGCAGACTTCGGCGGTGATGCGCTTTTGCGCCAGTGGCCGATCCTCGAACAGCGCCAGTTCCCGGGCGCTGGTCAAATGCAGCACGTGCAGGCGGGTGCCGTGTTTCCTTGCCAGTTCCACCGCCAGGGACGAGGAGCGGTAGCAGGCCTCGGCGTCGCGAATGCGCGGGTGGGCGGCGGCGGGAATCTGTTCGCCGTAGAGTTGCTGCCAGCGTTGTTGCACGACCTGGATGCTCGGGGTGTGTTCGCAGTGGGCCAGGAGCAGGGTTGGCACCTGGCGAAACAGCCGGTCCAGTACCTCGGGGTCGTCCACCAGCATGTTGCCGGTGGAGGCCCCCATGAACACCTTGACCCCGGCGACCTGGGTCGGGTCCAGAGCGGCGACGGTGTCCAGGTTGTCGTTGCTGACGCCGAAGTGAAAGCCGTAGTTGGCCACCGAGGTGGCCGCCGCGCGACGCTTCTTGTCCGCCAGGGCGGCCAGGGTCAGGGTCGCCGGTGAGGTGTTGGGCATGTCCATGAAGCTGGTGATGCCCCCGGCCACCGCTGCCCGCGACTCGCTGTGGATGCTGCCTTTTTCCGGCGCGCCGGGATCACGAAAGTGCACCTGATCGTCGATCATTCCCGGCAGCAGCCAGTGGCCCCGGGCGTCGATTTCCAGGTCGGCGCTGAGGTGGTCGAGGCTGCCGATGGTGTCGATACGCCCATGGCTGACCAGCAGGTCGGCGTCGAATTCGCGCCCTTCGTTCACCAGCCGGGCATTGCGGATAAGGATTCGGCTCATGCTCAGAACTCGTTCTGCAGGGCCTTGTAGCCACGCACCAGATCGACGTTGGTGCGGGCCACGTCTTCGGAAAACTCCGAAGCGCTGATGCTCACCGGAGGGAATTGCGCCAGATCGGTCTTGGGTCCGATGCGGGTGGTGGAGGGCACATAGAAGCCCGGCGGCAGGTCGCGACCGTCCACCACCGAGTTGTGCCGGACCACGCTGCCGTCGCCCACCTCGCAGTTGAACAGCACGCTGTTGAAGCCGATGAACACCCGGTCGCCGACCACGCAGGGGCCATGGACGATGGAGCGGTGGGCGATGGAGGTGTGCTGGCCGATGGTCACCGCCGCACCGGATTTGGAGTGGATCACCACGCCGTCCTGGATGTTCGAGTTGGCGCCGATGGTGATGGCGTGCATCTGGCCGCTGGCGTCCACTTCATCGGCGCGGATCACCGCGTAGGGGCCGACGAACACGTTGTCGCCGATCACCACCTTGCCGCAGATGATGGCGGTCTTGTCGACGTAGGCGGATTCAGCGATCACCGGCAGGTCGCCGGAAGGGTTTTTACGAATCATGGCGCGAGTCCTTCAAGGGGGAACTGATGACTTCCACCGCGCCATCGCGAATGGCGTTGTAGAAACAGTTGGGGCGGCCGGTGTGGCAGGCCGGGCCGTGCTGATCCACCTGCAGCAGTACGGCGTCGCCGTCGCAGTCCAGGCGCGCTTCGATCAGGCGCTGGCGGTGGCCCGAGCTTTCGCCTTTGCGCCACAGGCACTGGCGCGAGCGCGACCAGTAGCAGACCTGGCCGCTGGCCAGGGTTTCGGCCAGGGCCCGGCGGTTCATCCAGGCCAGCATCAGCACCTCGCCGCTGTCGTGTTGCTGGGCGATGGCGGCGATCAGGCCGTCGCTGTTCCAGGGCAGGGCATCGAGCACCGCGGTCAGTGGCCAGCGACTGCCCATGGCAGCGCTTTCCAGGTCCAGCAGCGATAGCGGCGGGCGCTGGATCATGGCCGGCTCAAGGCGTCGTACAGGGTGTTGAGGTTGTATTCGAACAAGCCGATGAAGGTGCTGGCCGGGCCGCTGGCCGCCAGGGCGTCGGAGTACAGGGTGCCGCCGATGCGGGCGCCGCTTTCCTCGGCGATCTGCTGGAGCAGGCGGGCGTCCTTGATGTTTTCCATGAACACCGCCTTGACCTTGGCGTTGCGGATCTGGGTGATCAGCGCCGCGACTTCGGCGGCCGAGGGTTCACGCTCGGTGGACAGGCCCTGGGGCGCCATGAAGTCGATGCCGTAGGCCTGACCCAGGTAGCCGAAGGCGTCGTGGGAGGTGACGATCTTGCGGTTGCCCGCAGGCAGGGCGCCGAGCTTGGCCTTGGCTTCGGCCAGCAGGCGATAGATCTGCTGCAGGTAGGCCTGGCTGTTGCGCTGGTAGTCGGCCTGGTGGGTCGGGTCGGCGGCGATCAGCGCCTGGGTGATGTTGTGCACGTAGAGTTCGCTATTGGCCAGGTTGTGCCAGGCGTGCGGATCGGGAATCTGTTCACCGTCCTCGTCCAGGGTGCGTGGAATCACCCCGCGACTGGCGGTGATCACCGGCGTCTTGCTGGCCGAGCTGGCCACCAGGCGATCCAGCCAGGGCTCGAAACCCAGGCCGTTCTTGATGATCAGCCGGGCCTTGAGCAGGGCCTTGGCATCGTCCGGCGTGGGTTCGTAGGTGTGGGCGTCCTCGTCGGCGCCCACCAGGTTGGTGATCTGTACATGCTCGCCGCCGACCTGGCGGGTCAGGTCGGCGAGGATGCTGAAGCTGGTCACCACGGCCAGCTTGTCCGCGGCCTGAGCGCTGGACCAGGACAATGGCAGCAGCAGGCTGAACAGCACGAGTAGAGCGCGCATCGGGAAACACCTCATGGGGATGTGAGCAGGGGTGGGCGGTGCAGCAGGCCGTGCACCGGACCGAACACCACGGACAGCAGGTACAGGCCGCCGGCCACCAGGACGATGGCCGGGCCGCTGGGCAGCGAGTAATGGAACGACAGCAGCAGGCCGAGCCAGACCGACAGGCAGCCGAGCAGGGCGGCGATGCCCAGCAGCCTTGGCAGGCGTCGGCTCCAGAAGCGTGCGGCGGCGGCCGGCAGCATCGTCAGGCCGACCACCATCAGCGCACCGATGGCCTGGAAACCCATCACCAGATTGAGCACCACCAGGGTCAGGAACAGGCCATGGGCCAGGGGGCCCAGGCGGCTGACGCTGTGCAGGAACAGCGGGTCGAGGGTGTCCAGCAACAGGGCCTTGTAGATCAGGGCCAGGGCCAGCAGGCTGAAGGTCGAGACCAGGAGCATGCCGTTGAGGGTCGGCCCGTCCACCGCCAGGGCCGAGCCGAACAGCAGGTGCAACAGGTCCAGGCGTTTGCCCGCCAGCCCGAGAATCAGCACGCCGCTGGCCAGGGATATGGGGTAGATAGCGGCGATGCTGGCGTCTTCCCGCAGGCCGGTGCGGCGGGTGATCCAGGCGGCCAGCCCGGCCATGCCCAGGCCGGCGCCGAGCCCGCCGAGGGTCAGGGCCGGCAGGCTGAGACCGGCGAACCAGAAGCCCAGGGCCGCGCCGGGGAGAATGCCGTGGGCCACCGCGTCGCCGATCAGGCTCATGCGCCGCAGGATCAGAAACACCCCCAGAGGCCCGATGCTGCAGGCCAGGACCAGGCCGCCGAGCAGGGCCCGGCGCATGAACAGGAACTCGCTGAAGGGCTGCCAGAAATGCGCGGCGAACTGCATCAAGCCACCTGCGCGCAGGGTGGTTGGGCGATCAGCTCTTGGCTGGGGCCGAAGACGCAGCCGCTGCTTTTTACCAGCAGGGTCCGGGGGATGTGCTGGCGCACGGCGGCCAGGTCATGGCAGACCACCACCAGGGTCCGGCCCTGAGCGTGCCACTTGTGCAGGTGGCGCCAGAGCAGGGCCTGGCCTGTTTCGTCGAGGGCGGCGTGGGGTTCGTCCAACAGCAGTATCGGTGCTTCGGTCAGGCTCAAGCGGGCGAGCAGGGCGCGTTGCAATTCGCCGCCGGAAAGGGCCATCAACGGGCGTTTTTCCAGGCCGCTCAGGCACCAGTCGTCGAGTACCGTGCGCAGCTTTTCTCCCCGGGCCCTGGCCGGTTCACGTTTGCCCCAGAAGCCACCGGCCACCAGTTCTTCCAGGCTGATGGGGAACTGCCGGTCCAGGTGTTGCTGCTGTGGCAGGAACGACAGACCGCCGCGCGGCGTACCCAGGTGGACCTTGCCCGAGAGTGGCTTCTGCAACCCGGCGAAGACTTTCAGCAAGCTGCTCTTGCCCGACCCGTTGGCGCCGATGATCGCGCTCAGGCTGGCCTTGGGCAGGTGCAGATCCAGCGCCGGGGTCAGCGGTTGCCCCGGGGCGCCCCAGCGCAGGTTTTCGCAGCGGATCATCAGGCCTCCCAGTTCCAGCGGCTTTCCGCCACGGCGTCATGGGCGTGCAGGCTTTCGGCATGCACCACCCGCAGGTGGAAGGCGTTGATTCCGGGTGAGCGACGCAGGGCCAGGTTCAAGCGGCGGGCGGCGTCTTCGCAGAACATCAGGTTCTGTCCGTTGGCCAGGGCAAAGGCTTGCTCATCGGCGCGCTTGACTGCGGTTTGCACAGCGGTGCCCAGGGCGCTTTCTGCATCGTTGATCAAGGCCATCAGCGGCAGTTCGTCAATGAAATCATCCAGGCGCAAATGCAATGCCGCGTTGCTGCGCTGGCTGTGGGGCGTGGCGACGATGCCTTGGGACGAACCCAGCCAAGCCAGGACGTCGGTGTGTTGCAGTGGCCGATCGGCAAAATCATCAATGAATTGCTGCTGGATCAGTTGCCGCGCCAATGCCGCCGAGCAGGGGCAGGTTGAGGAATAAGGCACGTCGATTTTTAGTTCCACGTGGAACATCGCGTTTTTCAGCCGCGCTTCAATGCTTAGCGGGTAGCTTTTCCAGCCGGCCAAAGGGCTGACCAATGCCGGGCGTTTCAGCAGCAGATCCAGCTGAATGCTCAGGTAGGCGCTATGCGCCAGACCTTCATGGCTATCAAGGAAACGCTGCAAAACCCGGCGCAGCAGCGCCGGGGTGAGGCTTTCCTGTTCGAGCATTTCCAGGGCCAGGTACAGGCGCGACATATGAATGCCTCGCGCTTCGCCATCGTCGAGGCTGACACCGGCATCGGCCTTGGCAGCGGTTCGCTGGCCGTCGATCACTACAGGTAAGGCAATGCCGCACATGCCCACCCATTCCAGGGGCAAGGCTTGGCGTGAGGCCTGCGCGGCGATATCCGGCAGAGTCAGCGCGTTCATGGACAGGTCCGTCGTGGGAAATAATTCGACATGTTATATTATAACAATGCGTCCGATGGGAAGTTTTTCCTCGACGGTTGTTCATCCTGCCTTGTGAGTACGGACGCTCCTTTTTTTGCGGTATTTGCCATGCACAGACGTCAATTGCTCAACCTGCTGTTGGCCGGTACGGCCCTGATGTTTCCCTGGAGTGTTCACGCCGCGCAGATTCGCCATGCGCGTTTGTGGAAAGACGCCGAAAAGCTGCGGCTGGTGCTCGATCTGAGTGGCCCGGTGCAGTACAAAACCTTCAGCCTCAGCGCCCCGGAGCGTCTGATCATCGATGTCGGCAGCGCTCGCCTGGTGGGTGACTTCAGCCAGTTGAACCTGGCCAACACCCCGATCCGCGCGATCCGCTCCGGGCCTTTTGGCCGGGGCGACACGCGGATCGTCCTTGACCTGACTCAGCCGCTGCAGCTCAACAGCTTTCTCCTCCCGCCCCAGGATGGGCAGGGGCACCGGCTGGTGCTGGACCTGTCCGCCCCCGGCAAGGCAGCGCTGCCGACCGTCGTGGCCAGCGCGCCCGTGGTCAGACCCGAGGCGGCGCCGGGCAAGCCTCATCCCAAGCGCGACATCATCGTGGTGGTGGACCCCGGCCATGGCGGCAAGGACCCCGGCGCGGTCGGGGCCAAGGGCGAGCGGGAGAAGGATGTGGTGCTGGCCATCGCCCGCTTGCTGGCCAAGCGGCTCAAGCGCGAGAAGGGATTCGACGTGAAGCTGGTGCGCAACGACGACTTCTTCGTGCCGTTGCGCAAGCGCGTGGAGATTGCCCGCAAGCATCAGGCCGACATGTTCATCTCGGTGCATGCCGACGCGGCGCCGCGCCTGACCGCGTCCGGTGCCTCGGTGTACGCCCTGTCCGAAGGCGGTGCGACTTCGGCCACCGCGCGTTTGATGGCCCAGCGGGAAAACGGCGCCGATCTGTTGGGGGCGAGCACGTTGCTCAACCTCAAGGACAAGGACCCGATGCTGGCGGGGGTGATCGTGGACATGTCGATGAACGCCACCATCGCCGCCAGCCTGCAATTGGGCAGCACCGTGCTGGAGAGCCTGGCGGGGATCACCACCTTGCACCAGAAGCGTGTGGAGCAGGCGGGCTTTGCGGTGCTCAAGTCACCGGACGTGCCGTCGATCCTGGTGGAAACCGGCTTCATCTCCAACAGCCGCGACCGCCAGCGCCTGGTCACCGCGCGGCACCAGCAAGCGCTTGCCGATGGCCTGTTCAACGGCCTGCAACGTTATTTCGAGAAGAACCCGCCGGCCAACAGCTATCTGGCCTGGCGCCAGGAAACCGGGAGCACCCACTCCGCGTAGCGAACAGGCCGGTGCGTGTTGGGTCGTTACCGAGTTTGCCTGCGCTGGCCAGTCGGCTCCGCCAAAGGGGCGGGTCAGGGCCGCTAGCACCCGCTGATACGGCTGCAGGTGAACTGGCCGCGGCTGCCGCCGGAGCTGGAGAAACGGTTGCGAGTGGTCCAGCCCACGCGCTGGCTGTAGCCCACCCAGGCTTCGCCATCGGAAGCCAGGCCGGTGAAGAAGGTCAGTTGGCCGTAGCGGCTGTTGGTCTGCACCCAATAGCGTTTGCCGATCACCTCGAACCCGCGCAAGTAGGTGGTGCTGCCTGCCGTGGCGACGCTGTAGGCGTTGCCCAACGGATCGACGCAGGCCAGCAGGGTAGCGCTGCGGGTGCAAGTGGCCAGGGGGTTGGGCACGGCTGCACCGGCCTGGCCGGCAAACGTCAGGATCAGGCTGGAAAGCAGGAGCGGCAGGGCAAGGCGCATGGCGATTCTCGTGGCGGCAGGGGCGCAGCATCGCGCCCTTCGTCGTGGGCGGCAAGGGAGGGTTGGCTAATTTGTGTTGTTATAATATAACATTAAATAAAGCCTGATCCGTGACCCGCCATGACTGAACAAGAGCTCCTCGCCGAACCCCAAGCGCACTACATGAACGAGGCCCAACAGGGCTTCTTCCGCGAACGGCTGCTGGCCCAGCGCACTGAGCTGCAGGAGCGCATCGCCGCAGAGTTCGACCAGCTGCGCGAACAGGAACCCCACAGCGACCCCGCCGACATCGGCAGCGCCGAAGAGCAGCGCCAGTGGCAACTGCGCCTGCTGGAGCGGGAAAAGAAGCTCCTGGACAAGATCGACGAGGCCCTGGAGCGCCTGGCCCGTGGTGAATACGGCTGGTGCGCCGACACCGGCGAGCCCATTGGCCTGCAGCGCTTGCTGCTGCGACCCACCGCCACCCTGTGCATCGAAGCCAAAGAGCGCCAAGAGCTGCGCGAACGCCACCAACGGGCGCCTTGACCCGCCGCGAACCTGATGAGGAATCCCCCATGACCGAGCGTCTTCCCGTTACCGTGCTGTCCGGCTTTCTCGGCGCCGGCAAGAGCACCCTGCTCAATCACGTCCTGCGTAACCGCGACAACCTGCGGGTGGCGGTGATCGTCAACGACATGAGCGAAATCAACATCGACGGCAGCGAAGTGCAACGCGATGTCAGCCTCAACCGCGCCGAAGAAAAACTGGTGGAAATGAGCAACGGCTGCATCTGCTGCACCCTGCGCGAAGACCTGCTGCTAGAGGTGGGCAAGCTGGCCCGCGACGGGCGTTTCGATTATCTGCTGATCGAGTCCACCGGGATCTCCGAGCCGCTGCCGGTGGCGGAGACCTTCACCTTTCGCGACGAGTCGGGCCAGAGCCTGGCCGATATTGCCCGTCTCGACACCATGGTCACCGTGGTCGACGGCATGAACTTCCTGCTGGACTACCAGGCGGCGGAAAGCCTCGCCAGCCGCGGTGAAACCCTGGGCGAGGAGGACGAGCGTTCGATCACCGACCTGCTGATCGAGCAGGTGGAGTTCGCCGACGTGATCCTGGTCAGCAAGATCGACCTGATCGGCAGCGCCGAGCGCGAGGAGCTGCTGGCGATCCTGGCGCGGCTCAACGCCCAGGCAGAAATCATCCCCATGGTCATGGGCCAGGTGCCCCTGGCCAAGATCCTCAACACCGGGCGTTTCGACTTCGAGCGGGCGGCCCAGGCGCCGGGCTGGCTGCAGGAACTGCGCGGCGAACATGTGCCGGAAACCCAGGAGTACGGCATCGCCTCCACGGCGTACCGCGCCCGGCGTCCGTTTCATCCGCAGCGCTTCTTCGACTTCATCAACCGGCCCTGGGTCAACGGCAAGCTGCTGCGCTCCAAGGGCTTCTTCTGGCTGGCCAGCAAGTACCAGGAGGCGGGCAGCTGGTCCCAGGCCGGGGGCTTGATGCGCCACGGCTTTGCCGGGCGCTGGTGGCGCTTCGTGCCCAAGCAGCAATGGCCCCAGGACGAGGAAAGCACCGCCGCGATCCTGCACAACTGGACCCCGGCCACGGGCGACTGCCGCCAGGAGCTGGTGTTCATCGGCCAGAACATCGACTTTGCCCGGCTTTGCGCCGAGCTCGATCTGTGCCTGCTGGATGACGACGAAATGGCCCTCGGCACCGAGGCCTGGAGCCTGATGAGCGATCCTTTCGGTCCCTGGCATGCAGAGGAGGCGGCCTGATGCTGACCCTGAATTCACCGGTGACCCCGCTGGCCAAGCCGCTGCCGGCGCTGCTGCTGCCCGGCGTGGTGCCCCTGGTTTCTCGTCGCCAGGCCATCGGCGCAACCCCGGCGGTACTGGCCGAGGTGTTGCAGGACGAGGTCAACCTCGGCCTATGGCAGCGGCGGTTGCCGGCGCATATCGCCGATTTCGGCGAGTTGCTGCTGTCCCTGAACCAGCCATTGGCGGAGTCGCTGGCGCTGGATCTGCCGGACGAGGAGGCCCTGCCGAACCTGCAGGGCCTGGCGTCGGGCTTCAGTGATTTGCACGGTTATGACGGCTTTATCGCCGACGTTTCCTGGCTGGTCAGCGCCTTTGCCTGCCTGTTGGGCGCCAAGCGCGTGGGCTTGCGCCTGCGGGTTCTGGACAAGGCCATGTGCCCGCGCTTTCACGTCGACCATGTGCCGGTGCGCCTGATCACCACCTACGCCGGGATTGGCAGCCAGTGGTTGCGCGAAGGGGCGATGGACCGTCGGCAACTGGGACAGGCCAGCGCTGAACCCCGTGACCCGACGCTGATCCAGCAGATCGGCAGCGGTGAGGTGGCGCTGTTCAAGGGCGAGAAGTGGCATGGCAACCAAGGGTTCGGCCTGATCCACCGCTCGCCGCAACCGGCGCCGGGGGAGCGCCGGCTGATCCTTACCCTTGATTGGCTGGGTTGATCCAGGCATGTAGCCGCTGCCGAGCCTGCGAGGCTGCGCCAAGGTCCGCAGGACCCTCAGTGCGCTCAAGAACGGCGTCTGCTGCGGCGTCGTTCTTGAGCGCGCGGATTTTCGCCCTGCTCGGGAAGGGCGTAGCATCACTTCACAGGCTTTCCGGACCCCCTTCCCATGCTGCAGAACATTCCCACCCATGTGATCGCCGGCCCTCTGGGCGCCGGCAAGACCAGCCTGATCCGTCACCTGCTGAGCCAGCGTCCGGCCGAGGAGCGCTGGGCGGTGCTGATCAACGAGTTCGGCCAGATCGGCCTGGATGCGGCCTTGCTGACTCGTGATGAAGACGGCATCGCTCTGGGCGAAGTGGCCGGTGGATGCCTGTGCTGCGTCAACGGCGCGCCGTTTCAGGTGGGTTTGGGGCGTCTGCTACGCAAGGCCAAGCCGGACCGTTTGTTCATCGAGCCTTCCGGCCTTGGTCACCCGGCGCAGTTGCTCAAGCAACTGAGTGTTGCACCCTGGAAAGGCGTGCTGGCGCTGCAGCCCTGTGTGCTGGTGCTGGATGCCCAGGCCCTGGCCGCCGGCAAGCCGCTGCCCCAGGCGCAACAGGACGCCCTGGCCAGCGCCGGTTTGCTGGTGTTGAACAAGGACGAACTGCTCAGCGACAGCGATCGGCTGCGGGTACTGGAGCAACTGCCGGACCTGCCGCTGTTCTGGACTCGCCACGCCACCTTGCCCCTGGCCGAGTTGCCGGGCCTGGAGGTCAGCGCCGGGGCGGCGCTGGAGCAACTGGATGTTCCCCAGGGCCTGGCACAGTTACCGGCGGTGTGGAGCGATCCGACGCAGCCGATCTGCCTCAGTCAGTCTCAGCAGGAGGGTTGGAGCATTGGCTGGCGCTGGCACCCGAGCCAGCGCTTCGATCTGGTCCGGGTCGAGCACTGGTTGCAGAACCTCGACTGGCGTCGGGCCAAGCTGGTGATCCACAGCGACCAGGGCTGGCGCTCGGGCAACGGGCTGGATAATTCGCCGCTGAACTGGCTGCCCAGCGAATGGCGCCGGGATTCGCGCCTGGAGCTGATCTTCAGCACCCCTCAGGACATGGCCGCCCTACAAGCCAGCCTCGCTGCCTGCCGCCTGTAGGCGCATCTCACGGTTTGAACTTGCGATGCTCTTCGCGCCACTGGCTCAGCTCGATCACCTCGGCGCTGGGCAGCGGCTCCTTGGCCTCGAACGGATAAGGCGCCAGCTCGATATGGGCGCTGTGGGCGCCGAACTGAGTGATGGTCCCGGCGTGGCGGGTTTCGCCGGTCACGGTGAACTCGAAGTTGTAGATTCGCGCCAGGCGCCGGCGACCATTGGCGTCCTTGACCAGGCCGATGCGCTTGAGCGCGACGTTGCCGTCCAGCAGCTCGATATCGAGCCGCGCGCAGTGCTGCTTGACCCGCTCCAGCGCGCGCTCGCGCAGGCCGTGGTTGTGCCACAGCCAGGCGGCGCCGGTCGCCAGGAGCATCAGCACAAAGATGTTTCCAAGGGTCAGCATGAAGGTTTGCTCCAACGAAGTGGCATCAGCTTAACTGCGTCTCCGGTCTGTCGTACAGGCTGCGTTTAGTCGCATACTGCGCGGCTTGAATTCCACCGGTTTTATGGAAAATCCTGCATGAAACGTACGCCCCACCTGCTTGCGATCCAGTCCCATGTGGTTTTCGGCCACGCCGGTAACAGTGCTGCGGTGTTCCCCATGCAGCGGGTCGGGGTGAATGTCTGGCCCCTGAATACCGTACAGTTTTCCAACCACACTCAGTATGGCCACTGGGCCGGAGAAGTGCTGGCGCCTCAGCAGATTCCCGAGCTGGTGGAAGGCATCGCCGCCATCGGCGAGCTGGGCAACTGTGACGCGATCCTCTCCGGCTACCTGGGCAGCGCGGCCCAGGGCCGGGCGATTCTCAGCGGCGTGGCGCGGATCAAGGCGATCAATCCCAAGGCCCTGTACCTGTGCGACCCGGTGATGGGCCATCCGGAAAAGGGTTGCAGCGTACCGGCGGAAGTCAGCGACTTCCTGCTGGACGAGGCGGTCGCCATGGCCGACTTGCTGTGCCCCAACCAGCTGGAGCTGGACAGCTTTTGCGGGCGCAAGCCGCAGTCGCTGTTCGATTGCCTGGGCATGGCCCGTTCGCTGCTGGAGAAAGGCCCCAAGGCCGTGCTGGTCAAGCACCTGGACTACCCGGGCAAGCTGGCGGAAGGCTTCGAGATGCTGCTGGTGACCGCCGAGGGCAGCTGGCACCTGCGGCGTCCGCTGCTGGCGTTTCCGCGGCAGCCGGTGGGGGTGGGCGACCTGACGTCGGGTCTGTTCCTGGCCCGGGTGCTGTTGGGTGACAGCCTGGTGGCGGCGTTCGAATTCACCGCCGCGGCGGTGCATGAAGTGCTGCTGGAAACCCAGGCCTGCGCCAGCTACGAGTTGGAGCTGGTGCGGGCCCAGGATCGCATTGCCCATCCGCGGGTGCGGTTCGAGGCCACGCCGATCGGTTTCTGACTTAAACGGCGGGTCGCTGTGTCAGGCCTGCTCGGAGAACTGCACCGTCGGCGCCGGCTGCCGGAAACCGCGGGTGTGCGCCGCCAGGTACAGCGCGCCCAGGGCGAACCAGGCCAGGCCAATCCCCAGGGTCAGGGCCGAAAGGCTGGTCCACAGCCAGACGATCAGGCCAAAGCCGATCAGCGGCAGCATGCCGTATTGCAGCAGCCGTGCACCGGTGTGCGGCTGACCCTGTCCCAGATGGCTCTTGATCACCGCCAGGTTGACCACCGAAAACGCCACCAGTGCGCCGAAGCTGATCATCGACGCCAGGGTGGTGAGGTCGATGACCACGGCCAGCAAGGACACCAGCGACACCAGGACAATGGCCAGCACCGGGGTCTTGTAGCGCTCGGACAAGGTGCCGAACATTCGCCGCGGCAGGATGCCGTCGCGGCCCATGCTGAACAGGATGCGCGACACCGAGGCCTGTGACGCCAGGGCCGAACCGGCAGCGCCAGCGACATAGGTGGCAGTGAAGAACATCTCCAGGAAGCGTCCGCCGGCGTGCAGCATCACCTCGCTGGCTGCCGAATCGGCGTCCTTGAAGCTGCTACCGGGGAAGGCCAGCTGGCTGGTCATGGCCAGCAGGATAAACAGCAGGCCCGCGCCCAGGGTGGTGATGACGATGGCTCGGGGGATGTCGCGGCGCGGGTCGCGGGTTTCCTCGGCCAGGGTCGATACCGCGTCAAAACCGAGGAACGACAGGCACAGCACCGCCGCCCCGGCCATCAATGGCAGCAGGCCGCCCTGACTGCCGTCGCCGACCCAGGGCGCGCTCAGGTCCAGGCTATCGGCCCCGGCCAGCTGACGAATCACCAGGGCCACGAACACCACCACGAACACCATCTGCGCACAGACGATCAGGTTGCTCATGCTCGACACCGAGCCGATGCCGCGAATGTTCAGCAGCGTCACCAGGCTGATGGTCGCCACCACGAAGACCCAGGCCGGCACCGCGGGAAAGGCCAGGTTGAGAAACAGACCGATCACCAGGTAGTTGATCATCGGCAGGAACAGGTAATCCAGCAGCAGCGACCAGCCGGCAAGAAAGCCGATGCCCGGTCCGAAACTGAGGCTGGCGTAGGAATAGGCCGAGCCGGCAATCGGGTATTTTTTCACCATGACGCTGTAGGACAGGGCGGTGAAGAGCATGGCCAGCAGAGTCACTACATAGGCAGCGGCGGTCCTGCCGCCGGTGATCTGGGTGACCACGCCGTAGGTGGTGAAGACGGTCAGCGGGACCATGTACACCAGGCCGAAGAACACCAGGGCCGGCAGCCCGAGGATGCGGCGCAGGGAGGTGCCCTGGGCACTGTGGGTGAAATCGCCGGGGACGAGGGCGGGATTGTCGGAGAGTGTATTGGCGCTGGGCATTGTTATTGTTCTCACGCGTTCGTGGGTTCGAAGGCTCCCCAAACGGGGAGTGCGCTTGTGCCTTGCCCAGCGATTCTGGCAGCGGCGCCTCCGGGGCATAACTCTCTATGTGGTCAAAAAGGGATGGATGTGGCCATTCGGGATGACCGCAGAAGACTGCCTGGAGCGACAGGGGTAGAGCAGGGCGAGCGCAGGAGGCTCAGCAGGGGCGTGTTGATGGGACCGTCCGTGGTCCGGCTGAATCAGCGCATGTGCCTGAGGGTCACGGGCCGTCGGCCTTGATTTCCTGGTAGCGCTTTTCCAGTTCCTGGCGGATCTGCCGGCGCTGCTGGGCCTGGATATAGCGACGCTTGCCATCGGCCGTTTCCGGCTGCAGCGGCGGCACCGGGGCCGGTTTGCGCTGGTCGTCCACCGCCACCATGGTGAAGAAGCAGCTGTTGGTGTGGCGCACCGAGCGCTCGCGGATGTTCTCGGTCACCACCTTGATGCCCACCTCCATGGAGGTGTTGCCGGTGTAGTTGACCGAGGCCAGGAAGGTCACCAGTTCGCCGACATGCACCGGCTCGCGGAAGATTACCTGGTCCACCGACAAGGTCACCACGTAGCGACCGGCATAACGGCTGGCGCAGGCATAGGCGACCTCATCGAGGTACTTGAGCAGGGTGCCGCCGTGCACATTGCCAGAGAAATTGGCCATGTCAGGGGTCATCAATACCGTCATCGACAGCTGGGCGTTTCCGGGTTCCATAGCACGCTCACGGTTCTGGGCAGGGGTTGCTGGAGCACCTCTGCGGGTGCTGGGTTCAAGGGTTTTCAAACCATCGATAACGGGACGCCGGGCCGGGCCACGCCGTCACGCCCCGGTGGATCTGTTTCCTAATATTGCACCGCCTTTCTGCCGGAAGTCGCGGTGTTAACCTGCAAAACACCCGTTCCAGGGCATTTTCCGACACTCCTTAAGGATTTTTCCTACTGCCGATCAGAGCTTTCTAATGTGGCGATCTGCGCCGCCCAGCTTTCAAGGAGAACCCTGGCCATGCATGCCATCAGCTTCATTCAGGACCTGGCCGTGATCATGTTGGTCGCAGGCGTGGTGACCATTCTCTTTCATCGACTCAAGCAACCGGTGGTGCTGGGCTATATCGTCGCCGGCTTCCTCATCGGCCCGCACACGCCGCCCTTCGGCCTGATCCACGATGAGCAGACCATCAAGACCCTGGCCGAGCTGGGGGTGATCTTCCTGATGTTCTGTCTGGGGCTGGAATTCAGCCTGCGCAAGCTGTTCAAGGTGGGGGCCACGGCCTTTATCGCAGCCTTCCTGGAAATCGTCCTGATGATCTGGATCGGCTATGAAATTGGCCGCTGGTTCGACTGGAGCACCATGGACTCGCTGTTCCTCGGGGCGATCCTGGCCATTTCCTCCACCACCATCATCGTCAAGGCGCTCAATGACCTGAAGATGAAGAACGAGCGCTTCGCCCAGCTGATCTTCGGTGTGCTGATCGTCGAGGACATTCTCGGCATTGGCATCATCGCCTTGCTGTCGAGCATCGCGGTCAGCGGCACGGTGAGTTCCGGCGAGGTGTTCTCCACGGTCGGCAAGCTCTCGCTGTTCATGATCGTGGCCCTGGTGATCGGCATTCTGCTGGTGCCGCGCCTGCTGGCCTACGTGGCCAGATTCGACAGCAACGAGATGCTGCTGATCACCGTGCTGGGGTTGTGCTTCGGCTTCTGCCTGTTGGTGGTCAAGCTGGAGTACAGCATGGTCTTGGGGGCCTTCCTGATTGGCGCGATCATGGCCGAGTCCCGCCAGTTGCTGAAGATCGAGCGCTTGATCGAACCGGTTCGCGATCTGTTCAGCGCGATCTTCTTCGTGGCCATCGGTCTGATGATCGATCCGCAGATTCTCCTGCAATACGCCTGGCCCATTGCGGTGATCACCGTGGCGGTGGTCCTGGGCAAGCTGTTTTCCTGCGGTATGGGGGCCTTTATCGCCGGCAACGACGGCCGAACCTCGTTGCGCGTGGGGATGGGCCTGTCCCAGATTGGCGAGTTTTCCTTCATCATCGCCGCCTTGGGCATGACCCTGCAGGTCACCAGCGACTTTCTCTACCCGGTGGCGGTGGCGGTGTCGGCCATGACCACTTTGCTCACGCCCTATCTGATCCGCGCTGCCGATCCTTTGTCGCTGAAGTTGGCGAGGATTGTGCCCCAGCGCCTGAGCCGGGTGCTGGGGATGTACGGCGAGTGGCTGCGCAGCATCCAGTCTCAGGGCGAGGGCGCGCTGCTGGCGTCGATGATTCGCAAGATCCTCCTGCAAGTGGGAGTGAATCTGGCGCTGGTGGTGGCGATCTTCTTTTCCGGCGGCTATTTCGCCGGGCGCATTGGTGCTTACCTGGAGGGCTGGGTCAGTGATCCGAGCTGGCAGAAGGCGTTGATCTGGGGCGCAGCCCTGCTGCTGTCGCTGCCGTTCCTGATCGCTGCCTATCGCAAGCTCAAGGCGCTGTCGATGCTGCTGGCGGAGATGGGGGTCAAGGCGGAGATGGCCGGGCGCCATACCCAGCGGGTGCGGCGGGTCATCGCCGAGGTGATTCCGATCCTGTCGCTGCTGGTGATCTTTCTGCTGTTGGCGGCGTTGTCGTCGAGCATCCTGCCGACGCTGGAGTTGCTGGTGCTGATTGCGGTGGTGGCGGCGGCGGTGGCCGCGGTGCTGTGGCGCTGGTTCATCCGCGTGCACACGCGAATGCAGGTGGCGCTGATCGAAACCTTCGATCACAGCAAGGACAACGGCGGGCATTGACCTTGCCGCTCGCCAGCAGGGTGCTGGCGAGCCTGTTCATGCCTTTAGCCGGCTCAGCTTTCCAGCCAGACGTCCCGCGCCCAGTGCCACACCGATTCCCAGGATTCCTCGGTGATCAGCTCTTCTTCGCCGGACCACAGCACCACGGTGCCGTCCTCTTCGACGCAGTAGTAGTCGTCGCCGTCCTGGCAGATCGGGATCAGCTCGCGCGGCACGCCCATGTCCCAGGCGGTCGCGGCCACTTCCGGCAGGTAAGTGTGGGATTGCGGGTCGGTGACGGTGACCGGCTCCAGGCTGCCGTAAACCACATCGCTGACGGTCAACAGGAACTCTTTGAAGACGAACGGGATATTGATGAACAGCTGTTCCTCAATTTCCACCAGCAGGTCTTCGTCCGGCAGTTCCAGGGGGACGGGTACCGGTTCGTTGGCTTCTCGGAGTTGTTCGATGACTTCTTCCACGGCCTGGGTCCTCTTAGCTCTATGGCGCGGTTGTTTGACGGCGGTTTATACAGTAGCTCGCTATAAGTGCAATCGTGAAATGCAAAACCCCGACTTGAGTCGGGGTTTTGCCTTACTGCTGTGACAACGGCATGAATCAACCGTTCTGGCGGATACCTGCCACCAGCCATGGCTGGTTGTCGCCCTGGGCGCGTTCCATGTTCCAGCTTTCGCTGAACACTTCGCCCTGGTCGAAGCGCGAGGTCTTCGACACACCGCTGAAGGTCAGGGTGGCGATGGTCTTGTCGGCGCGGTCATCCACGCCTTCCAGCTGCACTTGCAGGTTGTCGATGTAGGTGGACTGGAAGCCGTCGCCCAGATCGGCACGTTCCTGCTTGAGGAACTGCAGCATTTGCGGGGTCACGAACTCGGCGATCTTGTCCATTTCATTGGCGTCCCAGTGTTGCTGCAGGGACTGGAAGTGGTTGCGCGCCGCTTCAATGAAGCGTTCTTCGTTGAACCAGGCCGGAGCGTTGATCACCGGGCGCGCGGCAGGGGCTGCCGAGCCACCGAAGATCGAGCCGCCGGCAGGCTGCTGAGGTTCGAACGCCTCGCGCTGCATGGGCGCGTGACCGGCGGGAGCGAACTGCTCCTGCTGCTTGCGGCGACGCGCGGCGATGAAGCGGAAGATCACGAAGGCGATGACCGCCATGATCAGGATGTCGAAGATCTGCATGCCCTGGAAGCCGCCGCCCATGAACATGGAGGCCAGCAGGCCACCGGCCGCGATGCCGGCCAGAGGGCCGAGCCAGCGCGAAGCGCCACCGGCCTTGGCCGCGGCACCTGCAGCACCGGCTGCGCCAGCGGTGGCGGCAGCGGCAGGCGCGCCCGGAGTGGCGGGCGCCGCCTGGCGAGTCTGGTGGGTCGGGGCAGCGCCGGCGCTTTTGCCGCCGCCGAAGCGCTTGGCGTTGGCGTCGAGGCTCATCGTCAGGCCGATGCACAGCGCCATGGCGATGCTAAGAAAACGTTTCATAAAGGGGGTTCCCATTTGTGGATGGCACGCGCGCCATATTGCACAGGTGAAGTGTCAGTAGCGAGCGGCATAATGTTTCGGGCTTTTGCCTGACAGGCTCGGTTCAGCTCCGTTCGCCGGCATGCTCGCCGATAGGTTTTTTGTCCTCAAGGACGCGGCTTTGGTTCAATTGCGTCGCCGTTCAGCGACGCAGTGCCAGGAGCACGACGCCGGCGGTGATCAGGCCGATTCCGCCCCACTGGCGCAGATCGAGTTTCTCGCCCAGCAGGGCCACGCCGATGACTGCGACCAACACCACGCTGAGCTTGTCCACCGGCGCCACCAGAGAGGCCGGGCCGAGTTTCAGGGCGCGGAAATAGCACAGCCAGGAGGCCCCGGTGGCCAGTCCCGACAGCAGCAGGAACAGATAGCTCCTGGTGGAAATCGATCCCAGGGACTGATATTGGCCCGTTGCGTACAAAATCAAGGCCAGGCTGACCAGGACCACCACGGTGCGCAGCAGGGTGGCGAAGTCTGAATTGACGTTTTCTATCCCGACTTTGGCGAAGATCGCCGTCAAAGCGGCGAAAGTTGCCGAGAGCAGCGCCCAGAATGTCCACGAGGAAAAAAAGCCTGAACCCATGTTCGCGCTGCCTTTTCTGCACTGACCTGGCGGAGCCGGCTTGCTGGCGAAGAGGTGGTTCGCCAGTGAGCTTCACCGGCAAGCCGGCGCCTAGGGTCGGGTCGGGTTAGATGGCTTCCAGCTTGGCGTAGCCGAGCATCAGCCATTTGCTGCCTTCGCTGAAGTTGACCTGGACCCGGGCTTGGGCACCGGCGCCTTCGAAATTGAGGATCACCCCGTCGCCGAACACCGAGTGCCGCACCGCCTGGCCCAGGCTCAAGCCGGTGTCCGGAATCTCGCTGCCGCCGAACAGGCTGCTGGTGCTCTGCGACTGGCCACCGCAGAAAGGCCGGCTGACGCTGTTGGACAGGCGCACTTCCTGAATCAGCCCCTTGGGCACCTCGCGGACGAAGCGCGACACCTTGTTGTAGGTTTCGCTGCCGTACAGGCGACGGGTTTCCGCATAGGTCATCACCAGGTTCTGCATCGCCCGGGTGATGCCGACATAGGCCAGACGGCGTTCTTCCTCAAGGCGGCCGGGTTCTTCCAGGCTCATCTTGTGCGGGAACAGGCCTTCTTCCATGCCCACCAGGAACACGTAGGGGAACTCCAGGCCCTTGGCGCTGTGCAGGGTCATCAGTTGCACGCTGTCTTCGTGCTCGTCGGCCTGGGTATCGCCGGCTTCCAGGGAGGCGTGGCCGAGGAAGGCCGCCAGCGGCGTCAGGTCCTCGTCTTCCTCGCTGTTCTCGAAGTTGCGCGCGGCGCTCACCAGTTCCTCAAGGTTTTCCACCCGGGCCTGGCCTTTCTCGCCTTTTTCCGCTTCGTGGTAGGCGATCAGCCCGGACTGCTCGATCACCGTCTGGGTCATCAGGTGCAGGGGCATTTCCAGGGTCTTGGCGGCGAGGTTCTCGATCAGTTCGATAAAGGCCCCGAGGGCGCTGGCCGCGCGACCGGTCAGGCCTTTATTGGCCACCAGCTGGCGCATGGCTTCCCACATTGATACGTCGCTGTGGCGCGCGTGTTCGCGGATGGCTTCGACGGTCTTCTCGCCGATGCCCCGGGCTGGAACGTTGATCACCCGCTCCAGGGCCGCGTCGTTGCCACGGCCTTCCAGCAAGCGCAGGTAAGCCATGGCGTTCTTGATCTCGGCCCGTTCGAAGAAACGCTGGCCGCCATAGATGCGGTACGGAATGCGCTCGCGCAGCAGGGCCTCTTCCAGCACCCGGGACTGGGCGTTGGAGCGGTAGAGAATGGCGATGTCGCTGCGGGCCAGGCCGGTTTTCAGCGCGCTCTCGATGGTTTCCACGACATAGCGGGCTTCATCGTGCTCGTTGAAGGCGGCGTACAGGTTGATGGCTTCGCCGTCGCCGCCGTCGGTCCACAGCTCCTTGCCCAGACGCCCGGTGTTGTTGGCGATCAGGGCGTTGGCGGCCTTGAGGATGCCGGCGGTGGAGCGGTAGTTCTGCTCCAGGCGGATCACTTCGGTGTCCGGGAAGTCGGCGGAATACTGGTGAATGTTCTCGATTTTCGCCCCGCGCCAGCCGTAGATCGACTGGTCGTCGTCGCCCACCACCATCAGGCTGTCGCCACCCTGGGCCAGCAGTCGCAGCCAGGCGTACTGCACGGCGTTGGTGTCCTGGAACTCGTCCACCAGCACGTGGCGGAAGCGCTTCTGGTAGTGCGCCAGTAGGCCGGGGTGGTCGCGCCACAGGTCCAGGGCGCGCAGCAGCAGCTCGGAGAAATCGATGACCCCGGCGCGCTGGCAGGCGGCCTCGTAGGCCTCATAGATGCTGCGCATGGTGGCCAGGAACAGGTCGCCACTGGCCTGGATATGTTGCGGGCGCAGGCCTTCGTCCTTCTGTCCGTTGATGAACCACTGGGCCTGACGGGCCGGCCAGCGCTGCTCATCCAGGCCCAGCTCGCGGATCACCCGCTTGACCAGGCGTTGCTGGTCGTCGCTGTCGAGAATCTGGAAGGTCTGGCTCAGGCCGGCTTCCTGCCAGTGGGCCCGCAGCAGGCGGTGCGCCAGGCCGTGGAAGGTGCCGACCCACATGCCTGCCGGGTTGATGCCCAGCAATTGCTCGATGCGGTGGCGCATCTCGGCGGCGGCCTTGTTGGTGAAGGTCACAGACAGGATCGAGTGGGGCGAGGCGTTCTCGACCTGGATCAACCAGGCGATACGGTGCACCAGCACACGGGTTTTGCCGGAGCCAGCACCGGCCAGGACCAACTGACGACCCACGGAGGCGGCTACGGCCTGGCGTTGGGCATCGTTGAGGGAGTTCAACAGGAGGGAGAGATCATCGCGCATCGGGGCATTCTAGGGGCCCGCGTCACCCCGGGCAAACCCGGCTTTGCATTAGCCGATAAAACAACCGCGGGTGACGACCGGTCGGTCACAGGTCCCAGCCTTCGGCGCTTCAAGTCCGGGCTGTTGCGCTGTGGATTGATGGGGGATCGGTTTTATCGATTTTATGACTTGGAGCAGTTTGGCTCGCGCCTTTGCTTGTGTATGCTCCGCCGACGTTTCGGGCTCAACCATTATAAGAACACTGCCTATGACCCATAATCCCGACCTGTCCGGCCCCTTGGTGGAACCGCGGGTTATCCTTCTGCGCTACGCCGTCGAGATGGCGGTGGAACGCACGCGTCTGCTGTATCAGGGCTCGCTGCTGCCGACGCTGTTCATGCTGCTCAATGGTCTGGTGTGCACCTGGCTGCTCTGGAGCCCGGCGCGCTATCTGTTGCTCAGCGTGTGGATGGTCTGGCTGCTGGCCCTGGTGGCCTTGCGGGTGATCCAGGTGGCGGCCTTCGACTCGGCCATCCCCAGCCGCCAGGCGCAGCCGGTCTGGCAGCGCATGTTTCTTCTGGGCTCGACGGTCAGCGGCCTGACCCTGGCCTGTGCCGGCATCGCTCTGGTGCCCACCGACAGTTTTCTCCAGCAGGCGTGGGTCTTCGGCCTGATCGGCGCGGCCATTCTTTCGGCCAGCGTGGCCTATGCGGTCAGCCTGCAGGCCTTTCTTTCCTTCACCTTGCCGTGCCTGCTGCCGGCGATTGCCTACCTGTTCTGGGGCGGCGACGAGCAGCAGCGGGGCTGGGGCTGGCTGGGGCTGATTCTCCTGGTGTCCTTGAGCGTGGTGGCATGGCAGGTCAATCGCCTGATCCAGCGCGGCTTGCTGCGACGCTTTCAGAATCAGGCCCTGATCGAGCACCTGCAGGACGCCCAGAGCCGCAGCAACCAGCTCAACCGCGAGCTGGCCCGGGAAGTGGAGCAACGCCGCCGCGCCGAGGAACAGTTGCGCGAAGCCCAGGCCGGGCTGGAGCAGCGGGTGGCTCAGCGCAGCCTGGAGCTGGACGCGGCCAACCAGGCCCTGAGCAAGAGCGAGGCACGCCTGGCCCTGGCCCTGGACGCCAGCGAGCTCGGACTGTGGGACTGGAACCTGCAGACCGACGAGGTCCATCACACCCAGCTCAAGGAGCTGTTCGGCCTGGAGCCGGAAGACGTCACGGCGATGCTCAGCCACCTCAAGCCGCGGCTGCATCCCGAGGATCTGCCCGTGCTCAAGCGTGCCCTGGTGGAGCACCTCAAGGGCCGCAGCGAGGACTATCAGGTGGAATACCGGGTGCGCCATGGCGATGGCCGCTGGGTGTGGATCGAGGACCGTGGTCGGGCGGTGGAACGCAGCCCCGACGGACGGGTGCTGCGCATGGTGGGCACGCGGCGCGATATCAGTGCCGACAAGGAGCTGGAAGTGCAGCGCGACCTGGCCGCCACAGTGTTCGAGGCGGCCAGCGAAGGGATAGTCATCCTTGACCCCGATTACGCCCTGATCGCCGCCAACCAGGCCTTCAGTCTGGTCACCGGCTATCAGGTCGAAGACATGCTCGGGCGCAATGTGGTGGAGCTGTCCTGCAGCCGCGATGCCCGTCGTCACTATCCGATGATTCACCAGGCCCTGGAGCAGCACGGCAGCTGGCAGGGCGAACTGGTGGAAACCCGCAAGAATGGCGAGCTTTATCCGCAGTGGCTGCAACTGAACGTGGTGCGCGACAGGCGGGGAAAAGTCCGGCATATCGTGGGCTTCTTCGCCGATCTGTCGGCTAGGCGTGAATCCGAGGAGCGCATGCGCTACCTCACCCACTATGACGAGCTCACCGGGCTGGCCAACCGCTCGCTGTTCCGCGAGCGCCTGCGCGAGGCCCACCAGCGGGTGCGCCAGGGCAGCCGCAGCCTGGCCTTGCTGCACATCAATCTGGATCGCTTCAAGCTGCTCAATGACAGCCTCGGCCATGAAGTGGCCGACCAGCTGTTGCAGAAAATGGCGCGACGGCTGGTCAACGCGCTGCCGGAAGCCGACACCATCGCGCGCTTGTCCGGTGACGAGTTCGCCGTGCTGTTCGATGCCTACGGCAGCCTGTCCAGCCTGACCCGGGTGGCGACCCGCTTGCTCAGCAAGTTGCGCCTGCCGATCACCGTCGAGGGCCACGAACTGGTGGTCAGCGCCTCCATGGGCATCAGCATGCTGCCGGACAGCGCCCGGGAGATCGCCGCCCTGGTCAGCCAGGCGAACATGGCCATGGCCCACGCCAAGCACCTGGGCGGCAACAACTTCCAGTTCTATACCGAAAGCCTGCAAGCCAGCACCCTGGAGCGGTTGCAACTGGAGAACCAGTTGCGCAAGGCCATCGAAGAAGACCAGCTGATGGTCTTCTACCAGCCCAAACTGTGCCTGGCCACGGGCCGCCTGAATGCCGCCGAGGCCCTGGTGCGCTGGGACCACCCGACCATGGGCCGGGTGCCGCCGGGAGACTTTATCGGGCTGGCGGAAGAAACCGGGCTGATCGGTCCCATCGGCGAATTCGTCTTGCGCCAGGCCTGCCGACAGGCCTGTGAATGGCAGCGCCAGGGCCTGGAGCCGATTCGGGTGTCGGTCAACCTGTCGGTGTATCAGTTGCGCCAGGGCAAGCTGGTGAGTCTGGTGCGCCAGGTGCTGGAGGAGACCGGCCTGGAGCCGCACCTGCTGGAGCTGGAGCTGACCGAAAGCCAGTTGCTGGACAGCGTCGAGCACATCATCGCCACCTTCCGGCAACTGCGCGCCCTGGGGGTGAAGCTGGCCATTGACGACTTCGGCACCGGTTATTCGTCCCTGAGCTACCTCAAGCGGATTCCGGTGGACTACGTGAAGATCGACCAGGCCTTTATCCGTGGGCTGGCCGACGGAGGCGAGGACGCCGCCATCACCCGGGCGATCATTGCCATGGCCCACGGGCTGTCGCTGAAGGTGGTGGCCGAGGGCGTCGAAGAGCCCGGTCAACTGACGTTCCTGCGGGCCGAGCACTGCGATGAAGTGCAGGGCTATCTGATCAGTCGTCCGGTGAACGCCGAGGGCCTGGCGCTGCTGTTGCAGGCCCAGACTCGCTAGCCTTTATCGGCGTGCGCCACAACGGCTACATAAGTCGTACCCGGCTGAAAATGGGGGGGTAGGCCGGCAACTTCGTGATGCATTGAGCAGGCAAAAAGACGATTCCTGTAGTATAACTACAAGCTTGCTACATCTCCGGCGTCAGCCAATAACAATGAGTCCAGCCCTTTGAACCTGTTGCAGCACATTGCCCAGTCACGTCATTTGTTACGCAAATCGGAACTCAAGGTCGCCGATCACGTGCTCCTTGATCCTGCGGCGGTGATGCACAGTTCCATGGCGGACCTGGCCCACAGCGTGGGCATCAGCGAACCGACCATCGTGCGCTTCTGCCGGGCCATCGGCTGTTCCGGTTTCCAGGACCTGAAGCTCAAGCTGGCGCAGAGCCTCGCGGCCGGGGCCAGTTTCGGCCAGTTCGCGATCCATGAAGACGATTCCGTCGCCGACTACAGCCTGAAGATCTTCGACACCACCCTGCACACCCTGATGGAGGTTCGCGAGAAGCTCGATCCGGTGGCCCTGCAGCAGGCGGTGACCGCCATGTCCCAGGCCCAGCGCGTGGAGTTCTACGGCTTTGGCGCCTCGGGCGCAGTGGCGGCGGACGCCCAGCACAAGTTCTTCCGCCTGCTGCTGACCGCGGCGGCCTATTCCGACCCGCACATGCAGGCGATGTCGGCGGTGACCCTCAAGCCCACCGACGTGGCCATCTGCATTTCCCAGTCCGGGCGTTCCAAGGACCTGCTGATCACCGCCAACCTGGTGCGTGAAAGCGGCGCCTCGCTGATCACCCTGTGCCCGAGCCAGACGCCGTTGGCCGAGCTGTCCACGGTCAACCTGGCCATCGACGTCCACGAAGACACCGAGATCTACACCCCGCTGACTTCGCGCATCGCCCACCTGGTGGTGATCGACGTGCTGGCCATGGGCGTTGCGATGGCCCGCGGGCCGAGCCTGGTCAACCACCTCAAGAGCGTCAAGCGCAGTCTGCGCAGCCTGCGCCTGTCGCCCAAGTCGGTCAAAGCCCTGGACGACTGAGCCTGCCTGTCAGGAGCGGCTGGGCGGGTTTGCGCTGGCTGACGACAGGGGCTTGGGTGACCCACGCTTTCGCCGCCAAGCCGGCTCTTGCGCAAGCCAGCCAGCGCCCAGAGCGGTGTTGGGCAGGCGAATGTTCATCGTCCTGTAACCGAGTCGCCGCCAAACCGTAACTGCCGACGTCCATCGTGAAGCTTCCGTACTCGCATTGGGAGACTCGAAATGGCCCGGCCTTACGAAGAGAGCAACAGCGCCGTCAAGACCCGTCGTCAGCAGGAAGACCAGCGCCGCATGGAATTTCGGCGTGCGATCGAACACCGCTTCGAGCTGCGTCAGTTGCAGCAGGAAATCAACGATTACCCCGAGCTTGAGGCCGTCAATTACTGGCAGGCGGCACCCGCGGCTTCCCGTCGAAGCGTTCAACCAGCCCGCTGATCTGCACCCGTTCGCTGCGGATGAATCCCAGGAACGCATGCGCTACCGGTGACAGGCGTTTGGCTTTGGCCTGCACCAGGCACCAGCTGCGAAGCAATGGCAGCTCTTCGACCGGCAACTCGATCAACCCGCCGGTCGCCAACTCAAGGTTCAGGGCGTGGCGCGTCAGCAAGGCCACGCCCAGGCCCGCCCGCACGCACTCGCGCTGAGCCTCGGCCGACGACACTTCGAGGATCTGGGTGAAGTGCACGCGCTTCTCCTTGAAGTACTCCTCGCAGGCCAGGCGCGTGCCCGAGCCCGATTCGCGCAGCACCAGGGTGTAGGGCTCCAGGTCCTGCAGACGCAGCGGGCCCATGTGGCTCAGGGGATGATCCGGTGGCGCTACGGCGACGATGGGGTTGTTGAGAAACGGCAGGAATTCCAGCTCCATGTCCTGGGGCACCATGGACATGATCACCAGGTCGTCACGGTTGTCCGAGAGGCGGCGGATCACCTGGGCGCGGTTGACCACGGTCAGCTGCAGGTGGACTTCCGGATGCTGGCGCTTGAAGGCGGCGAACAGGTGCGGGACGAAGTACTTGGCGCTGGACTCGATCGCCAGCTTGAGCTGGCCCTGCAGCGAGCCCTGCATGTCCGAGAGCTGCATGTCGAGGTTTTCCAGGCGTCCGAAGATGTCCCGGCTGGCCCGTTGCAGGGCTTCGGCGGCTTCGGTCATGTAGAGCTTCTTGCCGACGTAATCGAACAGCGGTTGGCCGATCAGTTCCTCCAGCTGACGGATCTGCAGGCTGACCGCCGGCTGGGTGAGATTCATTTCGTCGGCGGCGCGGCTGTAGGAGCGCAGATCGCAGACTTCATTGAAAATCTGCAACTGACGCAATGTCAGTCTCATCAAGGACTTACGCATTTCTGGAGTGCTCGCGCCTGGGGCTTGTGGCACGACTATAAGTCTTTACTTATGCCCAACCCAATAATTATTGATTTTTGTTAATCCCTCTTCAGAGCTAGTGTGACGCGGCGACTGACCTGAAACATTTGGTCACGCGCCGACTCGGTCTAGCGGGTCGTTTGTTCCAACGGCTCAAGGGAACCTCCAAGTGATAAAAAAGATCCTGATCGCCAACCGTGGTGAGATCGCCGTACGAATCGTGCGTGCCTGCGCCGAGATGGGCATCCGTTCGGTAGCGATCTTCTCCGACGCCGATCGCCATGCCCTGCATGTGAAGCGCGCGGATGAGGCCCACAGCATTGGCGCCGAGCCGCTGGCCGGCTACCTGAACCCGCGCAAACTGGTGAACCTGGCGGTGGAAACCGGCTGCGATGCCCTGCATCCCGGCTATGGCTTCCTTTCGGAAAATGCCGAACTGGCAGACATCTGTGCCGAACGTGGAGTCAAGTTCATAGGTCCTTCGGCGGAAGTCATCCGTCGCATGGGCGACAAGACCGAAGCCCGCCGCAGCATGATCAAGGCCGGCGTGCCGGTGACCCCGGGCACCGAAGGCAACGTTGCGGATATCCACGAAGCCCTGGCCGAAGGCGACCGCATCGGCTACCCGGTGATGCTCAAGGCCACCTCCGGTGGTGGCGGCCGCGGCATTCGTCGCTGCAACAGCCGTGAAGAGCTGGAGCAAGCGTTCCCCCGAGTGATTTCCGAAGCCACCAAGGCCTTTGGTTCGGCGGAAGTGTTCCTGGAAAAATGCATCGTCAATCCCAAGCACATCGAAGCGCAGATCCTCGGTGACAGCTTTGGCAACGTGGTGCACCTGTTCGAGCGCGACTGCTCGATCCAGCGCCGCAACCAGAAGCTCATCGAGATCGCCCCGAGCCCGCAGCTGACTCCGGAACAGCGCGCCTACATCGGCGACCTGTCGGTGCGCGCGGCCAAGGCCGTGGGCTACGAGAACGCCGGCACCGTGGAGTTCCTGCTCGCCGAGGGCGAGGTGTACTTCATGGAAATGAACACCCGGGTGCAGGTGGAACACACCATCACCGAGGAAATCACCGGCATCGACATCGTTCGCGAGCAGATCCGCATCGCCTCGGGCCTACCACTGTCGGTGAAGCAGGAAGACATCCACCACCGCGGTTTTGCCCTGCAGTTCCGGATCAACGCCGAGGACCCGAAGAACAACTTCCTCCCCAGCTTCGGCAAGATCACCCGTTACTACGCTCCCGGCGGCCCCGGCGTGCGCACCGATACGGCGATCTACACCGGCTACACCATTCCGCCGTTCTACGACTCCATGTGCCTGAAGCTGGTGGTCTGGGCCCTGACCTGGGAAGAAGCGATGGACCGTGGCCTGCGCGCCCTCGACGACATGCGCCTGCAAGGGGTCAAGACCACCGCCGCCTACTACCAGGAAATCCTGCGCAATCCGGAATTCCGTAGCGGTCAGTTCAATACCAGCTTCGTTGAAAGCCATCCGGAACTGACCAACTACTCGATCAAGCGCAAACCCGAAGAGCTGGCCCTGGCCATCGCCGCCGCCATCGCCGCCCACGCAGGCCTATGAATAAGCAGCCGCAAGCTGTCAGCGGCAAGCGCCAAGTAGAAGCGGATCGGCTTTTACTGGCGGCTTGTAGCTTGGAGCTTGCCGCCATGAGGAGATACCAATGACTAAAAAGATCTTCGTTACCGACACCATCCTGCGTGACGCCCACCAGTCGCTGCTGGCCACCCGCATGCGCACCGAAGACATGCTGCCGATCTGCGACAAGCTCGACAAAGTCGGCTACTGGTCCCTGGAAGTCTGGGGCGGCGCCACCTTCGACGCCTGCGTGCGCTTCCTCAAGGAAGACCCGTGGGAGCGCCTGCGCAAACTGCGCGCGGCGCTGCCCAACACTCGCCTGCAGATGCTCCTGCGCGGGCAGAACCTGCTGGGCTACCGCCACTACAGCGACGACGTGGTCAAGGCCTTCGTGGCCAAGGCCGCGGTCAACGGCATCGACGTGTTCCGCATCTTCGACGCCATGAACGACGTGCGTAACCTGCGGGTTGCCATCGAAGCGGTGAAGGCCGCCGGCAAGCACGCCCAGGGCACCATCGCCTACACCACCAGCCCGGTGCACACCATCGAGGCCTTCGTGGCCCAGGCCAAGCAGATGGAAGCCATGGGTTGCGACTCCATCGCGATCAAGGACATGGCCGGCCTGCTGACCCCTTACGCCACCGGCGAGCTGGTCAAGGCGCTGAAGGCCGAGCTGTCGCTGCCGGTGTTCATCCACTCCCACGACACCGCCGGCCTGGCTGCCATGTGCCAGCTCAAGGCCATCGAGAACGGCGCCGACCATATCGACACCGCCATCTCCAGCTTCGCCTGGGGCACCAGCCACCCGGGCACCGAGTCCATGGTCGCGGCCCTCAAAGGCAGTGAATTCGACACCGGCCTGGACCTGGAGCTGCTGCAAGAGATCGGCCTGTACTTCTACGCCGTGCGCAAGAAGTACCACCAGTTCGAAAGCGAGTTCACCGCGGTCGATACCCGGGTGCAGGTCAACCAGGTGCCGGGCGGGATGATTTCCAACCTGGCCAACCAGTTGAAAGAGCAGGGCGCGCTGAACCGCATGGGTGAAGTGCTGGCGGAGATCCCGCGGGTGCGTCACGACCTGGGCTACCCGCCGCTGGTGACCCCGACCTCGCAGATCGTCGGCACCCAGGCGTTCTTCAACGTCCTGGCCGGCGAGCGCTACAAGACCATCACCAACGAAGTGAAGCTCTACCTGCAGGGCGGCTACGGCAAGGCCCCGGGTCAGGTGGACGAAAACCTGCGGCGCCAGGCCATCGGCAGCGAGGACGTGATCGACGTGCGTCCGGCCGACCTGTTGAAGCCGGAAATGACCAAGCTGCGCGGCGAAATCGGTGCCCTGGCCCATTCCGAGGAAGACGTGCTGACCTACGCCATGTTCCCGGACATCGGGCGCAAATTCCTCGAAGAGCGTGAGGCCGGCACCCTGGTTCCGGAAGTGTTGCTGCCGATCCCCGAAGCCGGTGGCGTCAGCAAGCCGGGCGGTGAAGGCGTGCCTACCGAGTTCGTCATCGACGTCCACGGCGAAACCTACCGCGTCGACATCACCGGTGTCGGGGTCAAGGCCGAAGGCAAGCGTCACTTCTACCTGTCCATCGACGGCATGCCGGAAGAAGTGGTGTTCGAGCCGCTCAACGAATTCGTCGGCGGCGGTGGCAGCAAGCGCAAGCAGGCCAGTGCGCCGGGCCATGTCAGCACCACCATGCCGGGCAACATCGTCGATGTGCTGGTCAAGGAAGGCGACGTGGTCAAGGAAGGTCAGGCGGTACTGATCACTGAAGCCATGAAGATGGAAACCGAAGTCCAGGCCGCGGTGGCCGGCAAGGTGGTGGCGATTCATGTGGCCAAGGGCGACCGGGTCAACCCGGGCGAAATCCTGATCGAGATCGAGGGCTGAGTTCAGGCCCTCATCGGCAACGGTTTACCTCGGGGGAGCTACGGCTCCCCTTTTTTTTGGCTTTTTTTGAAGTGTCATTTAATGCATTTTATGCAGCTAATAGTTTATTGAAATGCATTTAGATGCACTTATTGGCTCGGAGGATTGGAATAACTGCAATATAATGCACGGATGATTGAGGCGGAGTCTCTATACACGTGCAGCAAATACAGGTAACCCAATGCTCCGGCTGACGTTGCAGCTCTACGGCGCAGGGGCGTGGACCGATGCCATGACCCTGAGTTTCGACAACCCCGAAGCGGGCTTTGCCAGCCCTTGCAGCTTTGGTTATGTCCCGCAGTACCTGGTGGACAACCTGGACGCGGTTGCCAGCCCGCTGAGCCGCTCGGTCAGTGCGCAGATACCCTTGGGCTGGGAGCCCTGGCGAGAAGAGCGGGCGCCGGCCTTTCTTTATGACCTGGTCGCCACGCCGGCGGCGCGCCGCTTTTTGCTGCGGCAGATCGGCCATGAGCGGCCCGATGGCATGGGCAGCGAGCTGTTCCTCCTGGCTCGAAGCACCGCGGCGCCCATTGGCCATCTGCGGATCAAGGAGTCCCTGGCAGGGCTGCACAGGCGTCCGGCCCTGGGTTTTACCCGGGAACAGGTGGTGACCCTGGATAACCGTTTTCTGGAATACGCCCATGAGCAGGCGGCGGCCTTTGGTGGCACGGCGAGCATCGGCGACGAAGCGCCCAAGCTGTTGCTGACGGAAAACCGCGAGGGCTTGTTGTACCCCGATGCGCTGCTCGATGACGCCCATGCCGCGCGTCACTGGTGGGTGAAGTTTCCCCGTAACCCGGCTTCGCCGAATGCCTGCGACATCCTCAGAAGCGAGTTCCATTACTACCGGGCACTGCAGCAGCTGGGTATCGAGACGTTCCCGGCGCCTGGGCTGGCGCTGGAAGAGGGGCGTCGGCCAAGCCTGTGGATGCAGCGTTTTGACCGCCAGCTGACGTCCGCCGGGGTCGAGCGTCTGGCGGTGGAGTCGATCTATTCCCTGGCCGCTCTGGTGGGCCATGGCCAAGGCATGCGCCATACCGAGGTCCTGGGGATCCTCGCCGAACTGTGGCGCGCCGCCGGCCAGGAGGCGTTGATCCCCGAGCTGGTGGCGGATTACCTGCGGCGCGACCTGCTCAACAGGATCCTCGGCAACACCGACAATCATGGGCGCACGCTGTCGGTGCTGCGCACTGAGGCTGGGGTGCGCCTGGCGCCGATCCATGACCTGGCGCCCAAGGTCATGGATGACCAGGGGATTGCCCGCACCACCAAATGGCCCGGGCGCATGGAAGTGGCCGGTGAGGTCGACTGGCGCCTGGTGTGCGCCAGTCTCAAGCCGCTGCTCGACCCCGAGGCCGCCCTCACGCGCCTGCGCGCAGACGCCGAACAACTGCGGGCCCTGCCGGACCTGCTGAGTGCCGGCGGCCTGCCCGAAGCCACCTTGAATCATCCGCGCATTCACCTGCGCCACCTGGACCGACGCCTGCAGGAGTGGGGATTGCGATGCACATGACGCTGGAAGAACGCGGGGCCCTGATCGACGACATCCAGCAGGAAATGGCGGCCGGTCGCCTGCCGATTGGCGAGGCGGTCAAGCGCCTGCGGACTGAAGTCACGGGGCTGCATCAGAGCCAGTTCGCCCGCATGTGCCGGATCTCCCTGCGCACCCTGATCCACATCGAGCACGGTGACGGCAACCCGACCCTCAAGTCATTGACGGCGGTGTTCAAGCCATTCGGCCTGCAGATGGGGGTGGTGAAGGTGCAGAAGACCAGCCGCGCCCGTTCGCTGCTCGATGAGCCGGAGCGGGGGCAAAGGGGCCCGGGTGCTCCCGGGCCTTCGGCGCTCGCCTGAGCCTCAGCCGCGCTTGGCGTAACCCTTGCCGTAATGCCTTTCCATCCGCGCCTGGATCAGTTCCAGGCCGATGGACAGCAGCCAGTAGATCAGCGCCGCGGTGCTCAGCATCTCGATGTAGCGGTAGCTGGAACGGCCATAGGACTGGGCCAGGAACATCACTTCCCAGACCCCCATCACCGAGATCAGCGACGAGTCCTTGAGCATCGAGATGAACTGGTTGGTGGTCGGCGGAATGATGGTGCGCATGGCCTGGGGCAGGGTCACCTGCCAGAAGATCACGCTGTCGCTCATGCCCAGGGCCAGGGCCGCCTGGCGCTGGCCGTGGGGCACGCCGAGGAGGCCGGCGCGGAAGATCTCGCTGAGGTAGGCGCCGTAGTTCAGCGACAGGGCGATGATCCCGGCGGTGATGGCGCCCGGCACCACGCCCAGTTGCGGCAGGCCGAGGTAGATCAGCAGGATCTGGATCAGCAGCGGCGTGCCGCGAAAGAACGAGGCGTAGAAGCTGGCGATGCCGAACGCCACGGCGCTGGACGACAGGCGCGCCAGGGCGGTGACAAAGCCCAGCAGCGACGAGGCGACGATGGAGCAGGCGCAGAGGAACAGGGTCAGCGCCGCGCCCTGGAGAAAGCCGCTGGGCGACAGGTGCAGGCCCAGCAGGTTTGGCAGCTTGTCGAGGATGATCGAGAACTTCAGGTCGAAGCTCAGGAAGAAGCTGGCGAACAGCCCCAGCAGCGCCGCCCAGGTCAGGTACAGGCGGCTGCGAAAGCCCAGCAGGCGCTTGAGCAGCGGTTCAGCCACCGCTTGTGGTGGCTGCGGCGGTGGTGTGTAGGCAGTCATTGGCTGATGTCGGCGCCGATCCATTTCTGCGACAGCTTGCTCAGGGTGCCGTCCTGCTTCAACTGGGCGAAGACTTCACGCACCTTGGCGTTCCACTGCGCATCGCCTTTCTCGATGGCCACCGAATTGGGCTCGGCGTACAGCGGCTCGCCGGCCAGCTTGAAGCGCGCATCCTGGGTCAGCCGCGGTTGCGCGGTGACCAGGTTGGTGAGGATCGCATCCAGGCGCACGCCCGGGCCCAGGCCGAGGTCCTGAAAGGCCACGTTGTCGGTGTCGTAGGGGGCGATCTGCACGTTCTCGAAGGGGTATTGCAGCTGGGTGTCTTCAGCGCCTTCGATCACCAGGTTCTTGTTCAGGTAGCTCTCGTAGCTGGAGGCGGCGGTCAGGCCGACCTTCTTGTCGCTCAGGTCCTTGGCGCTATGGATACGATCATCCTTGGCGTTGACCACGATCACCGCCGGCGAGGCGTAGTACTGCACCGGGAAGTCGAAGACCTCGGCGCGAGCCTTGCTCGGGGTCATGGAGCAGATGCAGATGTCATAGCGCCCGCTCCAGCGTCCGGCGGCGATCACGTCCCAGGACGGGGTTTCCAGGCGCAGCTTGACCCCGAGCTTGTCGGCCACGGCCTTGGCCACGTCGACGTCGAAACCGTCCAGCTGGTTCTGCTCATTGAGGAAGGAGAAGGGCGGGTAGCTTTCCATCAGCACCCCGACCAGTTCCTTTTTCTGCTCGATACGCTCCAAGGTGGCGCCGGCGAAGGCTTGGGAGGAGGCGGCAAGTACGGTCAGGCCGAGGGCCAGCAGCGGTTTGAAATTCATCGGAATCCTGACTGAAAAAGAGTTGTTATTAACCGAATGGTGCGTATTTAATAGTTATAAGAACGACTCCGGTAGTGAGTTATTTTCATAAGCATATGAGTAAAAAGCATATGGGCGCAGGTAGCACGGTAATTCTGGATGGCGGTATGGGTCGTGAGTTGCAGCGCCGTGGTGCGCCGTTCCGGCAGCCCGAGTGGTCAGCCCTGGCGTTGAGCGAAGACCCCCAGGCGGTGGAGGCGGTGCATGCGGCCTATATCGCCAGCGGTTCCAACGTGATCACCAGCAACAGCTACGCCGTGGTGCCGTTCCACATCGGTGAAGAGCGCTTTGCCGCCGAAGGCCAGGCCCTGGCGGCCCTGGCCGGTGAGCTGGCGCGCCGCGCGGTGGAGGCCTCCGGCAAGCCGGTGCGGGTGGCGGGTTCGTTGCCGCCGCTGTTCGGCTCCTATCGCCCGGACCTGTTCGATGCGTCCCGGGTCGAGGAAGTGCTGAGCCCGCTGGTTAAAGGACTGGCGCCGTTCGTGGACCTGTGGCTCGCAGAAACCCAAAGCTCGATCGCCGAAGCGCGGGCCATCCACGCAGGATTGCCCAAGGACGGCAAGCCGTTCTGGCTGTCCTTCACCCTGAAGGATGAAGACGTCGATGAAGTGCCACGCCTGCGTTCCGGCGAGCCGGTGGCTGACGCGGCGGCGGTGGCGGCGCAACTGGGGGTGCAGACCCTGCTGTTCAACTGCAGCCAGCCGGAAGTGATAGGCGCGGCGGTGGATGCGGCCCGTGACACCTTCGCGCGCCTGGGGGTGCAGATCCATATTGGCGTGTACGCCAACGCCTTCCCGCCGCAACCCGAGGATGCCACCGCCAACGACGGCCTGTGCCCGCTGCGCGAAGACCTGGATCCGCCGGGTTACCTGCGATGGGTAGCGGACTGGCACCAGCGCGGTGCCAGCCATGTCGGCGGTTGCTGCGGCATCGGCCCGGAGCACATTGCGGTGCTGGCGCAGAAGCTGGGCTGACCCCTGTAGCCGCTGCCGCAGGCTGCGCCAAGGTCCGCAGGACCTTCAACGGCGGCGCCCGCTACGTCGGAGTGCGCCCAGCCCGGTCGCAGCCTGCGGCAGCGGCTACAGGTCTTCTACCAGGCCGGGTTCACCGCCCTCTTTTCGGCGCCGGCTTGCCGGCGACCCCCCGGTTACCCGCGACACTCCGCCAGAGACTTGAGCTGCCCCGAGCCGCTCTGGTTCTCATCGCTGAGCCATTGCTCGAAGCCCTTGGCGATCGCCGGCCATTCCCCATCCAGGATCGAGAACCACGCGGTATCGCGGTTCTGCCCCTTGGCCACCATGTGCTGGCGAAACACCCCCTCGAAGCTGAAACCCAAACGCTCGGCGGCATAGCGCGAGCGGGCGTTGTCGTTGTTGCATTTCCACTCCAGGCGCCGGTAGCCCAGGGCGAAAGCTTCCCTGGCCAGCAGGTACACCGCCTCGGTGCTCTTGGGCGAGCGCTGCATCGGCGCGCCGAAGGTGACGTGACCGATCTCGATGCGGCCCTGGGCCGGAACGATGGACATCAGGCTGATCAGGCCCTGGGCCTGGCCACTGGCGCGGTCGATCACGGTGAAGAAATACGGATCGCTGGCCAGGGCATGATTGCCGAGCCAGGCGTCGAACACCGCGCGCTCGGGGAAGGGGCCGTAAGGCAGGTAGTTCCACAGCACCGGGTCGGCGCCGGGGCCTTGCAGCACCTGGAACAGCTGATCGCCGTGGCGCGCCGGGTCGAGCCTTTCCAAACGGATGAAGCGCCCTTCAAGCAGGGTGGCCGAAGGGGCGGGGACGCCTTTCCAATCGGCGAGAGAAATCGACATGCAGTGGCTCCTTGCGGGTTCAGAGGGGTTTGCGGAACTGGATAAAGCCCGGACGCTCGGCGATGCGCTCGTAGAGCTGGATGGCCGTGGCATTGGTTTCGTGGGTCAGCCAATGCACCTTGGCGCAGCCGTCCTGCTTGGCCCGGGTGTAGACGAACTCGATCAACTGGCGGCCGACACCGGTGCCGCGCTGGTCCGCAGTCACCAGCAGGTCCTGCAGGTAGCAGGCATTCTCGATGCTCCAGTTGGAGCGGTGGTAGATGAAATGCACCAGGCCCACGGCGCGCTCGCCGTCCCAGGCCAGGGCGGCGTGGGTCGGTTCGCGGGTATCGAGAAAACGCTGCCAGGTGCTCTGGGTCACGGTGTCCGGCAGTTCGGTTTCGTAGAAGCGCAGGTAGGCCTGCCACAACGGCAGCCAGGCGGCGTGGTCGGCAGCGGTGACGGGGCGGATCTGAATCTGGCTCATGAAAGCTCCTTTATTGTTCTGGACGGGCGCTCAGCCCATCAGTTGCGACAGTTGCTGGTCACGCGGGTCGGCGCTGGCCGCCAGGCCTTCACGGACCCCGGCGATGTCTTCGGCATTGCGGTTCTGGCTGAGCTTGCGCTTGCCCTCCAGGCGCTGGATCGGCAGGGCGAAACCGACAATCGCCTTGAGCATGCCATCGACATAGTCGGCCGGAGCATCGGCCACCTTCCACGGTTGCGGGCGGCCGGCCTCATGGCGTTCGGTCAGGCCCTCGACCACCTGCAGCAACCGCTGCGGGTCGCTGAATATTTCGGGCTGGCCATAGGCGTGCACTGCCACGTAGTTCCAGGTGGGCACCACTTTGCCGTGTTCGGCCTTGCCCGGATAGAACGACGGGCTGATGTAGGCGTCTTCGCCGCTGAAAATCACCAGGGCCTCGGCACCGCTGGCCAGCTCGGCGCATTGCGGGTTGGCCTTGGCCAGGTGCCCATAGAGCGTGCCGCTGGCACCTTGCCCGGGGTCCAGCAGCAACGGCAGGTGGCTGGCTTGCAAGCCCAGGGCGCCCCAGGTCACCAGGGTGGCCAGACGGCTGTGATGCATCACACCGTGGAGGCGGGAAAGGTCTTCATCGACGAAAGCGCGAGGCAGGTACATGGAAAAACTCCTTGGCGAGTGGCTGCATCCTAGGCAGGCTAATGGTTCGTTGTAAGAGCCATCTCTGGTCTATTTCATAGGTCCAATTCCCGGGTGCCCCGCGATGAACAGTGCCTTGCCTCCGCTGTCTTTCAACCCTGCCGGGATCCAGCTGGATCGGCGCCAGGGCCTTAGCCGCCAGCTGTACCAGGCCCTGCGCCTGCGGGTGCTGGACGGGCGGCTGGCCAGCGGCACGCGCTTGCCGGCCAGCCGCGACCTGGCGGCGGCGCTGGGGATTTCCCGCAACAGCGTGGTGCGCGCCTATGACCAGCTGTATGCCGAGGGGTTTATCGAAGGGCGGGTCGGCGATGGCACCTACGTGGCCCAATTGCCGGAAACCCGGTTACCCATCAAAAAACTATCCACAAAAGTATCCACAGGGTTGTCAACAGGCTTACCCACAGGTTTATCCACAAAATCGACGGAAATAACTGGTGATACATCCAGTAAAGTTATCCACAGCAGTGGTGTGCAGCGCCTGCAAGAGCACCATCTGAGTACGCCGCCCAGTGGTCCGCCGCGGGCTTTTCGGGTCGGCGTGCCGGCTTTCGATCTGTTCCCGTTCGAGGTCTGGGCCAAGCTGAATGCGGCTTTCTGGCGCAGGCCGAACCTGCACCAGCTGTGCTACGGCGACTCCGCCGGCGATTCGCGGCTGCGCGGCCTGATCGCCGCTTACCTGCGCAGTGCCCGGGGGCTGCAGTGCACCGCTGAACAAATTGTGATCACCAGTGGTGCGCAACAGGGCATCAGCCTTTGTGCACAGCTGCTGGTGGAGCCCGGTGACGTGGTGGCTGTGGAAAACCCAGGCTATCGGGCGGCGGGTCACGCCTTTGCCGTGGCCGGGGCGCGATTGCAGGGCGTGGCGGTGGACCAGGAGGGCATCGACTGCCGTCAGCTGGAGCAACTGGAGCACTGCCGCCTGGCCTATGTCACCCCGTCCCATCAGTACCCCACCGGGGTGATCATGAGCCTGGCCCGGCGCCTGGAGTTGCTGGCCTGGGCCGAGCGCAGTGGAGGCTGGATCGTCGAGGACGACTACGACGGCGAATACCGCTACAGCGGCGCGCCCCTGGCCCCGCTGGCGGCGCTGGACCGGCAGGGACGGGTGATCTATGTCGGCACCTTCGGCAAGGTCGCGTTCCCGGCACTGCGCCTGGGCTACCTGGTGTTGCCGCCGCATCTGGTGCAGGCCTTTGCCCGGCGCCGGGCGGTGGATGTGCGCCATTCCGAAGTCAGCACCCAGGCGGTGATGGCCGAGTTCATGGCCGCCGGGCACTTCCAGCGGCATATCCGGCGCATGCGCCGCGCCGCCCTGAGCCGCCGCAACACCTTGCTCGCCGGCTGGCCCGAGGCGATCCCGGGCGTCGGGCCGCTGCCCACGGTGGCCGCAGGTTTGCACCTGACAGTGCGCGTGGACAGCCTGGCCCGGGAGCAGCAACTGCTGGAGCAGGCGGCCAGTGTCGATGTCGAGGTCAACGGTCTGAGCACCTACTGGTTGCCGCAAACGGCCTTGCCCGAGGATCGGCGGGCCGGACTGGTGCTGGGGTTTGCTGCGGTGCCCGAAGCCGATATCCAGGCTGCGCTGGGTCGTTTGCGCCAGGCCTGGAGGGTTTGAGCGGGTATACTCGCGGGTCCTTTCCTGCCCGAGCATTCCCATGAGCCAGACCCTCTCCCTGGCGCCTGAACGCAAGTTCGGCGCTCCGCTGTGCGCCTTGCTGCTGTTGGTGCTTGGCGCCTTGTTCCTGCAGGTCCAGGTCGGGGCTCGGCAGGTGCTGCTGTTGCTGCTGGGGGCGGCCCTGGGGTTGACCCTGTATCACGCGGCCTTTGGTTTCACCTCGGCCTGGCGGGTGTTTATCCGTGATCGGCGTGGCGCCGGCCTGCGGGCGCAGATGGTCATGCTGGCCCTGGCGGTGCTGCTGTTTTTCCCGGCGCTGGGGGCGGGCAGCCTGTTCGGCCAGCCGGTGGTGGGGCTGGTGGCGCCGGCCGGGGTGTCGGTGATCGTCGGCGCCTTTATCTTCGGTATCGGCATGCAACTGGGTGGCGGCTGCGCGTCGGGCACCCTGTTCACCGTCGGCGGCGGCAATGCGCGGATGCTGGTGACCCTGGCGTTCTTCATCTGCGGTTCGCTGCTCGCCACCCAGCATGTGGACTGGTGGTTCGCCCTGCCGTCGCTGCCGCCGATTTCCATCGTCCAGAGCTTCGGCGTCGGCCCGGCCCTGGGCTTGAGCCTGTGCCTGTTCGCGCTGATCGCCTTGCTCACCCAGACCCTGGAAAAACGCCGCCATGGCCGCCTCGAAGCCCCGGTCGCCAGCCCGCACCAGGGCTGGCGCCGCCTGCTGCGCGGCCCCTGGCCGCTGGTCTGGGGCGCGGTGGCCCTGGCGTTGCTCAACTTCGCCACCCTGGCCCTGGCCGGGCGCCCGTGGGGCATCACCTCGGCGTTCGCCCTGTGGGGGGCGAAAGTCGCCAGTGGCTTGGGCGTGGACGTGGGCAGTTGGGTGTTCTGGCAGAGCGCGGCGAATGCCAAGGCCCTGGCGGCCCCGGTGTGGCAGGACATCACCAGCGTCATGGACATCGGCATCGTCCTGGGGGCCTTGTTGGCGGCCGGATTGGCGGGACGTTTTGCCCCGAGCCTGAAGATCCCCGCCCGTTCCCTGGTGGCGGCGGTGATCGGCGGGCTGCTGCTGGGCTACGGCTCACGCCTAGCCTATGGCTGCAACATCGGCGCCTACTTCAGCGGCATCGCCTCCGGCAGCCTGCATGGCTGGCTGTGGCTGGTGGCGGCCTTTATCGGCAACGGCGTCGGCGTGCGCCTGCGGCCCTGGTTCTTCGCCGCAGAGCGCAGCCCCCAAGGCCTCAGCGGCTGCTAATCACTTGTCGTGGCGAGGGAGCGTGCTCCCGCTCGGCCGCGCAGCGGTCGTAACGCCGACGGTTGCGGTGTATCAGGCAGAGCCGGGAACCCGCTCTTGGGCTTGCTGCGCCATCCAGCGCGAGCAAGCTCGCTCGCCACAGGGCGCGCGGTTCCCGTCCTGGATGAGGGTCAGGTGCCGGACTTGATCTTGGTCCAGGCCCGGGTCCGCGCCCGCTCCGCATCACGGGGCAACGGCTGCAGGGTATACAGGGTGTTCATCGCCGCTGCTGTCGGATACAGGTTGGGGTTGTTGCGGATCGAAGGGTCCACCAGCTCCGTGGCGTCCTTGTTCGGGTTCGGGTAACCGACAAAGTCGCTGACCGGGGCGATCACCTGGGGTTGCAGCAGGTAGTTGATGAAGGTGTAGGCGTCTTGCGGATCCTTGGCGCCCTTGGGGATCGCCAGCATGTCGAACCAGATCGGCGCGCCTTCCTTGGGCAGGCGCATGTCCACGGTCACGCCGTTCTTGGCTTCCTTGGCGCGGTTGGCGGCCTGGGAGAAGCTCCCCGAATAACCCACCGCCACGCAGATGTCGCCGTTGGCGATGTCGGCCATGTACTTGGACGAATGGAAGTAGGTGATGTACGGGCGAATCTTCATCAGCAGCGCTTCAGCTTTCTCGTAGTCCGCCGGCTTCTTGCTGTTGGGGTCCAGGCCCAGGTGCTGCAGGGCCAGGGGCAGGATTTCCGACGGCGAATCCAGCAGGGCCACGCCGCACTGCTTGAGCTTGCTGATGTTCTCTTCCTTGAAGATCAGGTCCCAGCTGTCCACCGGCGCCTGGTCGCCCAGGGCGGCCTTGACCTTGTCCGGGTTGAAGCCGATCAGGATGGTGCCGTACATGTAGGGCACGGCGAACTGGTTGCCCGGGTCGTTGGCCTCGATCAGCTTCATCAGCTTGGGGTCCAGGTGGTTCCAGTTGGGCAGCTTGCTGCGGTCCAGGGGCTGGAACACCCCGGCCTCGATCTGCTTGGCCAGGAACACGTTGGACGGCACCACCACGTCATACCCGGAGTTGCCGGTCAGCAGCTTGGCCTCCAGGGCTTCGTTGGTGTCGAAGATGTCGTAGACCAGCTTCACCTGGCTGTTCTGGGCCTTGAAATCCTCCAGGGCCTTGGGGGTGATGTAGTCGAACCAGTTGTACACCCGCAGCGTGCGCTCTTCGGCGTGGGCGGCGGTGCCCAGCAGGCTGGCGCACAGGGCGGGAATCACTAAGCGTTTGAGTCTTTGCATGATGCGAATCCCTCACTGGGCGCTTTGAAAACCTTCGAGAACGTTCACGGCGTTGATGCCGATTTCTGCTACCGCGTAACCGCCTTCCATGACGAACAGCGTCGGCTTGCCGAGGGCGGCGATGCGCTTGCCCATGGCCAGGTAATCCGGGCTGTCGAGTTTGAATTGCGAGATCGGGTCGTCCTTGAAGGTGTCCACGCCCAGGGACACCACGATGATGTCGGCGCCAAAGCGCTGGATCTCGTCGCAGGCCTGCTCCAGGGCCGCGCTCCACAGGTCCCAGCCGCTGCCGGCGGCCAGTGGGTAGTTGAAGTTGAAACCTTCCCCGGCGCCTTCGCCGCATTCGTCGGCATAGCCCAGGAAGAACGGGAACTCGGCTTCCGGGTGGCCGTGGATCGAGGTGAAGAGCACGTCGCTGCGCTCATAGAAAATCGACTGGGTGCCGTTGCCGTGGTGGTAGTCGACATCGAGGATCGCGACTTTCCGGTGGCCCTGGTCGAGGAACGCCTGGGCGGCGATGGCAGCGTTGTTCAGGTAGCAGTAACCGCCCATCAGGTCGCTGGCGGCGTGGTGTCCCGGTGGCCGGCACAGGGCGAAGGCGCTGTGGGCGCCGTTCTGGATATGGGCCTGGGCGGTCAGCGCCACCTGTGCTGCGCTGTAGGCCGCCTGCCAGGTGCCGGCGGTGATCGGCGCGCCGCCGTCGAAGCTGTAGTAGCCCAGCTGGCCGTGGAGGCTGGTGGGAATCACGCTGCGCAGGGTGCGCGCCGGCCAGGTGTAGGGCAGCAGGTCGCCGTCGATGCCCTGTGCCGCCCAGCGTTCCCAGGCGCCCTTGAAGAAGTCCAGGTAGGCCCGGCTGTGGATGCGCTCGATAGGCTCCAGGCCGAAGTCCCTGGGTGCCTCGACCGGACCGAGGTTGCGCTGTTGCACCCGGTCCAGCACGTGGTCGGCCCGGGAAGGCATTTCGAAACAGGGCATCAGTTGCCCGTCGATGAGTTCACAACGGCCGTGGTGCAGGTGGTGATCGTCCGAGTAGATCGTCAGCATTTTCTTGTTCTCCGCAGGCTGATTCGGTGGCTCACAGTCTTGCGGGGCGCGGGGTTTCGGAGAACGGCAGGAGCGGCCAAAAGGGGATTGATCTGGCCAAAGTGTTTGACCGAAATTCGCCCCTTAAAGAGGCGTGGCGCCCCATTGCGGGGCGCCACGGGTTTCAGCCGGCAGGTGGGGCGGGAACGTAGCGCTGCAGCACCTTGAGCATGTCCTCGCGTTTGTTCCGGGCGATGGCTTCCAGCAACAGGGTGTAGCCCTTTTTCTCGCAGTGCTGGCCGACAGTCGGGTCGGCGCCTTTCTCCAGCAGCAGGGCGAACAGCTCCAGGGTGTCCTGCTGGCTGACGGAGGGCGACTGGGCGTCGGCGGAGGTCTTGTCGGCCACCAGGGTCAGCAGGCTTTCGCCGACGGGCTGGTTGTAGCAGGTGCCGCGGCCGTAGCTCAGGTTGAGGTTGGCACCGGCCTCTATCAGCTGCCTCATGGCCACCTGGTTGTTGCCCGAAAACGCCCGATACAGCGCGGTTTCACCATTGTCGGTTGTGCGCCGGTCGAGGTTTTGCGGGTGTTGCAGCAGCCAAGTGAAGCCTTGCAGGCTGCGCTTGTTCTCGGCCATCTGCATCAGGGGCGTCACGCCCTGGCTGTCGGGTTCGTCGAGGGCGACACCGGCCTCGATGAGGAACTTCAGGCGTCCGCCCTGGCTCAGGTCGGGGCTGTCGCCCAGATCGCGGCGCATGGCCAGGGTCGCCAGGGTGGTCCAGTTGTACAGGCCGCTGGTGTGGGCGCCGTGCTCCAGCAGCAGCCGGGCGATGTCCAGGTGCGGCGCGTCCAGGGCGTGCAACAGGGCACTGCGGCCATCGTCGGCCATGACCTCGCCGCTGATGCCGCTGGCCAGCAGGCGCTGCACTTGGGTCAGGTCGCCGGCATCCACCGCGTCCACCAGCGGCCAGAAGCCCTGGCACGCCTGTGGGTTGGCGGCGCTCAGGCCCAGGCGCTGCAGGACCCGGGGCGGGATGCTCATCTGGCGTCGCAGGCGCAGGCCGCAATACACCCGATAGCCCTCGATGGCCCGGCCCTGATGGGCGTTGTCCAATGGCCGCTGTTCGAACAGCGCCCAGTCCAGGTCCGCCAGGTTGAGGTAGGTCGGCATGCGTCCAGGGTCGCGGCGCAGCACTTCCCGGAGCCAGGGGCGGGCAGTTTGCAGCTGACCGGCCTGGCTGGCCCAGAAGGCGATGTCATTCAGCAGGCCGGGGTATTCGCGGCGGTCGCTGGCGATGCTGCGAAAGTCATGGACAACGAAGAAGTCTTCCACTGCGCGGATGCCCGGCAGTTTGTCCTTGGCCGTGCGCAGTTGTTCGTGCAGCGCGCGGAACTCTTTCCAGAGTCTGTCCGGGTTCGAGGCTGGCGCTGGCACATAGGCGTTGATGGTGATCGGCCCGCTGCCTTGGGTGAAGGGGCGGAACCACCGCGGGAATGTCTCCAGGGCCTGCAACCATTGCTGCCCGGTTTCCTCGCTGATGGGTTGCAGGGGGGTGAATTCCATCTGGCTCAGGTCCCGGCGGTGACTGATGGCCAGCAGCGGGTGCTGCGGATCGCGCTGGTCGACCAGCAGGTAGCGCCCGCTAAGTTGCCACTCGGCTGGCTCCTTACACTGGAAGCTCAGGGGCGTCAGGCTGATGCCGGGGACCAGGGTGTTGCTCGTGGGCCAGATGTCACTGACCGGGATGTCATCGCCCGGGGCTACACAGGCCCGCAGCTCTTTGGGGCTGAACAGGGCGATCGGCGGCGACTTGTAGATCCGTTCCCGGTACTTCAGGTCCTGGTAGGCATTGAAGTAGAACAGCCCGCGGTACTGGCTCAGGACAATCCGCAGCGGCACTCGCTCCAGGCCCGGCAGGGGGAACGGCTTGAGCTCCAGGGTGGCGGTTTCCGGGGAGTCGAGGACGAAGTTGCGGCGCATTCCCGACCATTTGAACCAGGCCAGGTCCAGGTCGAAGGCCTGGGCCACGGGGGCGGCCGTCAGCAGTGCCAGCGCCAGGCCTAGCCCGCGAATGCCGATGCGCCGGGCGATGGCGCCTGAGAGTAGCTTCAACGTTGCAGTCCCTTGCCGGTAGAAAGCCCGGCAATGTAATGCAATCGGCGCCGTTGTGCCGGGCTTTGTTTCAGGGGCGCAGCGGGCGCCACGCGTCAAAGACGAAACGCCGTCGCCGGCGGTGGTGGCGCAAAGCCTTGCAGCACCTTGAGCATGTCGTCGCGCTTGCGCCGGGCCATGATCTCCAGCAGCCAGGTGTAGCCGTTGTTCTTGCAGTAGCGGCCGAGGTTGGGGTCGGCGCCTTTTTCCAGCAGCAGGGTGAACATGTCCAGGCTCTGTTGCTGGCTGACCCAGGGATTGATGACCTCGGGCGAGCCCTGTTCGGCGACGATCATCAGCAGGCTTTCGCGAATCGGCTGCCCTGCGCAAGCATTGCGGCCGTAGCTCAGGTTGAGGTTGGCACCGGCCTTTATCAGTTCTTTGGCGGCGGCGTAGTTGCCGCCCTTGAGCGCCAGGAACAGCGCGGTTTCGCCGTCTGGCCCGCTGCGTTTGTCGAGGTCCTGCGGGTGTTGCAACAGCCAATTGAAGCGCTCGATGTCGTCGCGCTCCTTGGCCATTGCCTGCAGCACGGTGCCGCCCTGGGCATCCTGTTCATCGATGGCGGCACCGGCCTGCAGCAGGAAGTTGAGGCGCTTGGCCTGGCTCAGGTCGGGGTTGTCCTTGAGGTCGCGGCGCATGGCCAGGAACACCTGGGTGCGGCCGTTGTACTGGCCCTGTGGGCGGGCGCCATGGGCCAGCAACAGCCGGGCGATGTCCAGGTCGGGCTTGTCCAGGGCGTGCAACAGCGCCGGGCGTCCGTCGGCGGCGATCACGTCGCCGCGCAGGCCGCTTTGCAGCAGGCGCCGGACTTCGCCCGCGTCACCCTGGTCCACCGCCGTCACCAGCGGCCAGGCGCTCTGGCACGCCTGTTCGCTGGGTGCCTCAAGGCTCAGGCGCTGGGTGACCCTGGCGGGGACCCCAAGCTGGCGTTGCAGGCGCAGCCCGCAGTACAGCCGATAGTTCTCCATGGCCCGGCCCCGGTGCCGGGTGTCTGCGGGCTGCTGCTCGTACAGGCGCCAATCCAGGTCCGCCAGGTTGAGGTAGGTCGGCATGCGCCCCGGGTCGCGACGCAGCACGTAGGCCAGCCAGGGCCGGGCGCTCTGCAACTGGCCGGCCTCGGTGGCCCAATAGGCGATGTCGTTGAGCAGGCCCGGGTAGGTACTGCGCTCGGGGGCGATGGCGCGAAAGTCATGGCGGGTGAAGAAGGCTTCCGCCCGGGCGATGCCCGGGGCCTTGTCCTTGGCGTCGCGCAATTGCGCGTGCAACTGGCGGAACTCCGCCCAGACCTGATCCGCGCCGGGCGGCGGCGCATAGGGCTTGACGCTCAGCTGGCCGCTGCTGGCGTCAAAGGGTTCCAGCAGCTTCGGGTATTTGTGCAGGGCTTGCAGCCATTGCTGCTGCAGTTCGGGGGTGATTGGTTGCTGCGGGATGAAGTCGATCCGTGCCTCCCCCTGGCGCTGACCGATGGCCAGCAACGGCCGCTGGGGATCGCGGCTGTCCACCAGCAGATAGCGATTGCTCAACTCCCAGCCCGGGCTCTGGCAGTCGAAACTCAGTTTGATCAGGCTCAGGGCGGCTTCCAGCTGCTTGCTCGGCGGCCAGTTGTCGGTGGCCTCTACGGGGCGCTGCTCGGGCGTGCAGTCCTGGAGCGCCTGGGCATCGAACAGCGGCAAGGGCGGTGACTTGTAGACCCGCTGCCGGAACTGCCCATCCCCATAGCCGTTGAGGTAGAACAGCCCTTGGTATTGGCTGAGGATCAGCCGGGCCGGCGGCTGGGCCAGCCCGGGCAGGGGAAAGGGTTCGAGTTGCAGCGTGGCGGTTTCCGGGTCGTCCAGCAGGATGTCGCCCTGCATCTCCCACCAGCGGATCTTCGACAGGTCGAAGGCCTGGGCAACGGGGCCGCCCGCCAGCAGCGCCAGTGCCAGACACAGCCCGCGAATACCGATGCGCCGGGCGATGGCGCCTGTGATTGGGTTCAAGCTTGCAGTCCCTTGCCGGTTTCAAAGCTCGGCAATGTAATGCAATCGGCGTCTTTATGCCGGGGTTTGTCTCAGGGCCGGAACTGGCTCGGCGCCACGCCGCTCCAGCGGATGAAGGCATGGCGAAAGCTCGCGGTCTCGCTGAAGCCCAGGGCCTCGGCGATGCGGTAGATGGGCATCTGGTCTTCGCAGAGCATCTGCTTGGCCCGCTCGAAGCGCAGCTCGTCCAGCAGCTCCTGATAGCTGCAGCCCAGGTCGCGCAGGTGGCGGCGCAAGGTCCGGGCCGAGCAGTTCATCTGTTCCGCCAGCCCCTCCAGCCCCGGCGCGGCGTCCAGTTGCGCCGCCAGCAACTGGCGGATGCGCCCGAGCCAGGCCTGGCGTCCGGTGAACTCGGTGTTCTGCTTGCGGCAGCGCTCGGCCATGGCCTGGTGGGTGATGGCATCCGCCAGGGGCAGGGGGTGTTCGAGCCATTGCTGGTCGAAGGCGAAGGCGTTGCTGCGTGCGTTGAACTGCAGCGGGCAGTCGAAGGGCTCGCGGTAGCGCTGTTGATAGTCCGGCGCCGGGTAGTCGAAGCGCGCCCCCAGCAGCGGCAGCGGGTGGCCCAGCAAGTCGTCGCAGATGACCTTCAGCGACACCAGGCAGAACTCGGTATTGAACGCCGCCAGGGCCGGGCTTTCGCGGTAGCCGGCGGCGGTGAACCAGATGCGCGGGCCGTCGGCTTCCAGGCTCAGTTCGAAAAGTGTTCCCAACAGCGCCGGATAGCGCATGGCCAGGCGCAAAGCGTCACCTAAGGTGGCACTGGTGAGCAGGGCATAGCCGAGCATGCCGTAGGAGGAAACGTGCATGCGCCGGCCCAGTTCCAGGCCGATGTCCCGTTGCAGGGCCACGGCATTGGCGCACACCAGCATCTCTTGATTGGTGGTGATGCGGGTATCGGCGCGGCTCAGGTCGGCGGGGTTTATCCCGCTGCCGGCCAACAGGGCTTCACTGTCCTGGCCCTGTTCCTTGAAGGTGTTGAGCACCAGGGAAACGGCGTTGAGGGTGGTGAGGTGCGAGTGCAGCATGCGCAGATTCCAGCCAGGGGAGGACCCTTAACCGGAGCAAGTTGCATGCCGCCCGCGATCAGACCTGCGGTTTGCCGGCCCGCTGCACGGGGCATTGCGAGCGTTGTGTGGCTAGTGACTTGGCGCTTTGATTGGTGCAACCTGCCTGCCATTCATCGCCTGAAGTGGCGGTGCAGCAACCTCGATAAAGGACTATGTATGACCCTCATCCCTGCGCGTTCCCTGCTTCTGGTCTCCGGCTTGCTCCTGAGTTCGTTGTGCCTGGCCGAGGCTGAGCCAGGCAGCGAAAGCACCATCAAGGACTCTGCCAAGTCAGCCGTCTCATCAGCCATTTCGGCAGGCAAGAACCTCTTGGGCGGCGTCAGCGAAGGTGTGCTCGATGGTCGCCAATCGGCGCAAGGCGTCGACGGTGCCTCGATCATTTCCTCCCGTGAGCAAATGAAAGGCCGCGTCGATGTTCAGGTGTTGAAGACCGAAGCCGTCGGCGACAGCTTCAACGTTACCCTGGGCTTCAAGAACAGCAGCGACAGCCAGTTGCGACTGATCAACCTCAAGCAGACCGGCGCCCTGCTGGCGATCGACCAGGACGGTTACGCCAACAATCTGACTGTCAGCCTCGACAACCCGGACGAAGTCACCATCCCGGCCAAGGCGGCAGTGCGGCAGAAGTTCGTGTTTGAAGGGCCGATCGAGAGCTCGAGTTCGGTGCGGGTCTGGGGCCAGGATTACTCGGTCAAAAAGTAACCTGACAGCCACCCTCTGCTCGTCGTCGAGCCGGCAGCTACCGCAGTAGCCACCGGCTCCCGAGCGCGAGCTTCAGCTCAACTCGCCACACAGATCGAGTTCGACCAGGCGCCGCACTTCGGCGCTTTCCAGCCCGGCACCGAGCAGCGCATTGAGCTTGCCGAACGCCGCTTCGCGAGTCATGCCGCCACCGGACAGCACGCCCACGCCGCGCAGGCGGCTGCCGGCTTCGTAGATGTCCAGCTCCACACCGCCTTCATGGCACTGGGTCACCGCCACCACCACGATGCCTTGCTCCTGTGCGCGCTTGAGACTGGCCAGGAACGCCGGGTTGTCGCTAGGCCCGGTGCCGCTGCCGAAGCATTCCAGCACCAGGGCCTGGATGCCGCTGTCGAGCACGCCGTCCAGCAGCTCGGCGCCGATGCCGGGAAACAGCGGCAACACGCCGACCTTGGCCAGTTGCTTGGCCTGGCGGTAGTCCAGCGCCGACGGAATCGCTTCGGCCTTGGCGCCGCCGCCATTGCGTTGCAGGGCGGCGAACGGGTGACGGCCGAAACTGCGGATTTTCGCGCAGCGGGTCGGCGCCAGCAGCTCGCCGTGGAAGTACAGGTGCACCCCCGGTGCCAGGCCCTGGCCCAGGGCCAACAGGGCGCCACTGAGGTTTTCCCAGGCGTCGCTGTCGGGCACGCCGGCCGGCAGCATCGAGCCGGTGAACACCACGGGCGCCGGCAGGCCCAGCAACTGGAAGCTCATGGCGGCGGCGCTGTAGGCCAGGGTGTCGGTGCCGTGCAGGATCAGCACGCTGTCGCAGCCTTGGTCCACGGCCTCGACCACCGCTGCACGCAGGCGCTGCCAGTAGTCGGGGGTCATGTTGGCGCTGTCGATCAGCGGCGCCATCTCGCGAAAGCGCCAGGCCGGCACCACCAGTTCGGGCTGGCTGTCGAGGTAGGCGCGCATGCGCACGTCGAAACCGGACGCCGGGGCCAGGCCGTCGGCGCTGGCCTGCATGCCGATGGTGCCACCGGTATAGAGCACCATGACGTGCTGGGCGACAGGGTAGGTCGAAGGGTTCATGGGATTCTCCGAAACGGTGAGTTCCTGTGGGAGCGGGCAAGCCCGCTCGCACATTTATCGAACTGTAACCGACGGGTGCAGAGGATGCCCCCGTCGTTCACCCGTCAGCGTTGCGCTGCGGGTACGCCTTGCGGCTCGGCCTGGGTGGCGGCCGAAGGTTCGGCAGGCCAGGCCTTCAGGTCCAGGTCCAGATCGGCGAACTTGCGCGAGTCGAACACCGGCTGGTCGACGCCGGCGCGGCGCTGCTCGTCGTAGTCGCGCATCACCCGCAGGCCGACCTTGAACAGCATGGCCAGGGCCACCAGGTTGACGAAGGCCAGGCAGGTCATGGTGATATCGGCGAAGGCGAACACGGTCGAAAGGTCCTGCATCGAACCCCAGACCACCAGCGCCAGCACCAGGCCGCGGAACAGCATCAGCACGGCGCGGTTGCGGCTGAGGAACTGCAGGCTGTTCTCGCCCAGGTAGTAGTTGTAGAGGATGCAGGTGAAGACGAACAGCGACAGCGCGACGCTGACGAACAGGCGGCCCCAGTCACCGACCACGGCGGCCAGCGAGTTCTGGGTCAGGACGATGCCATCGCCTTCGAAGCCAGGAGTGTAGAAGCCCGACAGCAGGATCAGCAGCGCGGTGCAGGTGCAGATCACGAAGGTGTCGAGGAACACGCTGAAGGCCTGGACCACGCCCTGGGCGCCCGGGTGCTTCACGGCGGCCACGGCGGCGACGTTCGGCGCACTGCCCAGGCCCGCTTCGTTGGCGAACACGCCACGCTTCACGCCCATGACGATGGCGCTGCCCAGCAGGCCGCCGAAGGCCGGATCGAGGCCGAAGGCGCTCTTGATGATGGTTTCCAGCATGGCCGGCACGTGTTCGATCTGGGTGCCGATCACGTACAGGGTCACGGCGATGTAGGCCAGGGTCTTGATCGGAACCAGCAGGTCGGACACCGCGGCGATGCGCTTGATGCCGCCGATGAAGGTGATGGCCAGCAGCACCGCCAGGACGATGCCGGTGTGGCGTGGGTCAAAGGCAAAGGCGTCCTGCAGCGAGTGCGTCACGGTGTAGGACTGCAGGCCGATGAAGGCGAAGCCGTAGGTGACCAGCAGCAGGATGGAGAACACCACCGCCATGCCCTTGAGCTTCAGGCCGTGCTGGATGTAGTAGGCCGGGCCGCCGCGGTACAGGCCGTCGCCGTCGGCGCGCTTGTAGACCTGGGCCAGGGTGCACTCGAAGAAGCTGCTGGACATGCCGACCAGTGCGGTCACCCACATCCAGAACACCGCGCCAGGGCCGCCCAGGGTCACGGCGATGCCGACGCCGGCGATGTTGCCCGCGCCCACCCGGCCAGCAAGGCTGAGCATCAGCGCCTGGAACGAGCTGAGCTGGCCGCCGCTGCTTTTCAGGCTGTCGCGGAACACCGCGAACATATGGAGGAAGTGGCGCAATTGAACGAAACGCGAGCGGATCGTGAAGTAGCTGCCGAGCCCGACAATGAGCACGATCAGCACTTTCCCTGAGAGGAAGTCGTTGATGACTTCGAGCATGGATTATTCCTCGCTGTTTTTTGTGTAGGCAAAAGCAGAACGGACGGAAACATTCAGTTACACCGCTGATTGCACGCACGGCAATGCGGTGGGGCGAGCGTTCGTCCCGGTTCTATATTTCGCGGGTTGTTATTAGTTCGGGTTTCCCGTGGGGTTGAGCCTCGTTACCGACGGCTGTCCACGTGAAGAGGGGGCGCACTATACCGGTGCGCGGGCTCGCCGTCTGCATGTTGCGTGTCGAGCCGAGGAACGGCAGTGCCGACGGTGGGCTGAAACGGTTCTTGTCCTGCCCGGAAAATCCCGCGAACAGAGGCTCCAAGGGGCCCACATCATCCCCGCGATACCGTTGCCAACCGTAGGAGCTGGCTGGCCAGCGAAGGGGCCCGTTTGAGCGGTGTCCGTCTTGAAGCCCTGTTCGCCGGCAAGCCGGCTCCTGCGACGGGATCAGAAGTAGTAGCCGATGTTGATGTTGGTCCGGTAATACCACTGGTTGCTGCCGCTGGAGGTGGTGCTGGTGAAGCCGCTGCCATTCTCCGCGCCGCCATAGGGGTTGGCGTTCCTGGCCCAGGTCAGGTCCAGCCAGGCCATCACCGGTAGTGCCAGGAACTGCGCGCCAATGGTGTACATCTGCGAGTCGTCCCAACTCCTTTTGTCTTTGCGCATGCGGCTGTAGTCGTTGTACAGCTTGATGCGCTTGAGTTGCCCAAGCCCGGGAGTGTCGATGTCGTACCCCAGGTTCAGCGAGGCCACGCTGGCCCGGGAGGCGATCAGGTAGGCCGGGGTCAGGCCGTTGCCGCCCATCAGCACCGAATCTTTGCTGACGCCACCGGGGTTCTTTGGATCGAATTGGTAGCGAATGGCCTGGCTGGTCAGGGTCCAGGGGCCATGATTGATCACCGCGTGCAGCCCCGCCGCCCAGTAGTCGCCGTTGTCCCGGGTGCTGGCGTTGTACAGCTGGGCCGTGGCCAGGGAGGCGCCCAGCTCGGTTTTCCAGTCGTCGAGGTTGAAGGTCCGAGCGACCCGGGCATTGAGCTGGTTGCGTTTTTCATCGTCCTGGCGCGACTGCACAGCGGCGATTGCGTTGTCGTTCAAGTCGGCTTAGCGGCCGACTTCCGGCGAGTAGCGGATGCCGCTGGGCAGCATCCGCGGGAAGTAGGCCAGTTGCACATCCCAGTCCGTGTCCTTGTGGCTGTACTTCAAGCCACTGCCGGCGCTGGAGCCGTAGCCGAGAAAAAACGGGATGTGATAGCTCCAGCCAAATTGCGGGTAGGGCTCCAGGCCAAAGGGTTTGAAGGGCGCTCCCAGTTGCAGGGTCGATTGACTGTTCAGCCGATAGCCGACGAAGCCCCGGTCGATGGCGCGCTTGCCGTCATCCTGGAACCAGTAGCCCAGGTCGCCGTAGAGGTTCTGGTAGCGGGCCTGGACGTCCAGGCGAAAGGTGTCGAACAGCAGGCGACCGTTGTTTTCCGTGGTTTGCCAATGCTCGTCGCGATAATTCAGGCGCAAGGCGCCGCCGATGTCCAGGCTGCTGTCGCCGTCCGTGCTGCGCCAGGAAACATGCGGGAAAGGCTTGTTGGCGGCGTTGGCGCGCACCGGTTCGGAAGGCACCGGTTCAACGGCGAAACCGGCGCAACTGATCACTAGCAGGGTGGCACCCAGGGCGTGACGCTTCATCTTGATCTCCTCCTTATGAAGTGAGGAGGGCAAGAGCAGAAACCATGCCAGTCGCCACGCTACTTGCTTATGGAAAAATACTTTCAAATCAATGATTTATATGGGAAACAAGGCTCCCTTGTACAACCCTTGGAACAGCAGGTTACAGAGGTTACAGGGGGCCTTGTCCGGTGCGTCTTTATTGCACCTTGGGGGTATTGGGCGGGCGGGGTGTTTTATGGGTGAACCGCGGGACGCAGCCCCATGGCGCGGGCTTGTTGGCGAAAAAACGGGTTGAAAAAGGCTGAGGCCGATCAGTTAGGCACAAGCACTGTACGGGTGGCGAGGGAGCTTGCTCCCGCTGGGCCGGGCTGGCGTACCAGCGCGCAGCGACCCCAAAAATGGGACTGCTACACCCCGGAGCGCCGGCCGGTCCCACGGGAGCAAGCTCCCTCGCCACAGGTTTTTTTAGCCGGGCAGATTACAGATCCAGCACCAGGCGCTGGCTCTTGCAGCCCGAGACACAGACCATCATCGAACGGTTGGCCGCCCGTTCGGCCTTGCTCAGGACGCCGTCGCGGTGGTCGATTTCGCCTTCCAGGACCCGGGTTTCGCAGGAGCCGCACACCCCTTCGCGGCAGCTGTGGTCGATGGCGCAACCGGCCTCCAGCAGCACGTCCAGCAAGCTCTGGGTCGGCTCCACCGCCAGGCTCCGCCCGGACTTTTTAAGTTCCACGCTGTAGTGGCTCTGGGCGTCGGCGCTGGCAGCGATTTCGCCGGCGCTGAAGCGCTCGACATGGCTGTGAACGTAGCCCAGGCGTTCACAGGTGCTTTCAAAGGCATCGAGCATTGGCGTCGGGCCACAGCAATAGAAGTGGGTGTCGCCGGGGTAGCCGGTCAGGTAGTCCCCCAGATCTGGTGGCAGGCCCTGCTCGTCGTTGAAGTGGTAACGCACCGGGGCCCCGAGGCTGTCGAGGCTGGCCACCAGCGCCGCTTCCTGGCGCGAGCGGGCGCAGTAGATCAGCTCGGCGGATTTTCCCAGGGCCAGCAGCTGGAGGAACATGCAGTAGATCGGCGTGATGCCGATGCCGCCGGCCACCAGCACGCTGTGCTCGGCACCCAGATCGAGAGCGAAGTTATTGCGTGGCGCCGAGATCGACAACGCCATGCCGACCCGCAACTGGCTGTGGATGTATTCCGAGCCGCCGCGGCTGTTGCGGTCGCGCAGGATGCCCAGGCGGTAATGCCCGGGATCGCCCGGGGCGTTGAGCAGCGAGTAGCTGCGCACCAGGCCGTTGGCCAGGTGCAGGTCGATATGGGCGCCGGCCTCGAAGGCCGGGAACCGGGTGTCGCCCAAGGGCCGCAGCTCGACGCTGATGATGCCCTCGGCTTCATAGTGCAGGCTTTGCACCCGGGCGGTGAGGAGCGGGGATGTGCACATCATTCACCTCTTTCAAGACAGCGCGGCAGGGATCGGGCTCGATCCCCGCCGGTCGGGTTCACGCCAGTTGCCTGGCGTCGATCAGTTCCAGCTGGGCCTTGGCGGCGTTCTTCAGGTAACGCCGCAGGCGCACCACTCCGAGGTCGTGCTGGTAGAGGTTTTCCCGCTGGTTGGCGTCGGCCTCCATGAATTCGAGCAGCACCCGGTCCTGCTCCAGCACCGCCCAGTGGCGCGCCTCCAGGCGGTTCTTGTAGAGGAAGCGCCAGGTGTCGCGCTGCCAGCCGGTGAGCGGGCGGCAGCGCCAGTGGAACACCGCCGCCAGGGCGCGACTGCTGGGGGTGTAGCTGCCGATGATGGTGAAGTTTCCCCCCGGGCCGCCGGTTTTCGGGTAGGGAATTTCCAGGCGCAGCCAGTGGCAGCCGTTGTCGAGGAACTCGGTCCAGTCGAAGTTGACCCCGCGCTGGCCTTCCTTCTCGAAGACGAAGCCCTGCTCGGTGTCGCGGGTGACGAAGCACGCGGTGGCTTCGCCTTCGCTCATGGAGTGGGACATTTTGTGCAGGTAGGTGCCGTGCATCGGGTCCATGACGTTGTCCAGCACATAGCGGTAGTCGCCCTGCCACTCGGTGTAGCAGAGGAAGTGGCTCCATTCGGGGTCGGTCAGTTGCTCCGGCAGCACCAGCTCCGGCGCCTGGTCCAGGTGCGGGTCGCTGGCGTTGAACAGGAAGATCGCCCCGGCCGCCTCGCGGGCATGGAACATCCGCGTCGGCCGGCTGCCTTCAAGCTTGCACCCGGGGCTGCCGGGCACCTTGAGCACGGTGCCGTCGCAGCGCACTTCGATGCCGTGATAAGGGCATTGCAGGCGATCGCCCAGCACCGGGCCCTGGGACAGCGGCGCGCCACGGTGCGGGCAGTGGTCTTCCAGGGCATGGACGCGGCCATCGTTGTCGCGCCACAGGGCGATCTTGTAGCCCAGGCGGCGGATGGACACGGGCTTGTCCCCCAGATGCTCCGACGGCAGTACCGGGAACCACAGGTCTTTCAGGCCATTGGCCAGGTGTTGCTCAACAGGATCGACGGTCAGTTGCAGGTTCATTTCTTATTGTCCTCCGACGGGTCATTCGCCCAATCGAGCCATGAGGGTTTTGTAGGCATCCGCCGTCCACTGGCCCTCGGTCAGCGGGCAGGGCGGGCCGGCCCGGTCAAGGTGTTCAAGCAGCGCCGGCAGTTCGCTGATGCCATTGCCAAAGGCGCGTTCGATGGCGTCTCCCAGCAGGTCCTCGAAGGGCGTGCTGGGACGTTTGCGAGCCTGATGCGGCTCCAGGTAAGGGGCGCGGGCGGTCATGTCATGGATCTCCTTTTCGGCTTCTGCTCAGGCTTTGGGTTTGTCGGTGAGGAATTTGCCCTGGGGCGCCTCGACGTGTTGCTGGCGGCGGGTGTGGCCGTCGATGCCACCGGCAATCGCCCATTCGGCAAACACCGTGGGGCCGGGCTCGAAGCTGCGGGGCTGCCATTGCCCGGTCAGTTGGTCTTCATCGGCGTAATACTCCACCAGGGCCCCGGCGGGGTTCTTGAAGTACCAGAAGAACGCCGACGACACCGGGTGCCGGCCCGGGCCGATTTCCGTGCTCCAGCCGCAACGGGAAATGTGCATGCCGCCGCCAAACACCTCGTGCACATCGCGCACGGTGAAGGCCACATGGTTGAGCCCGGCCCGAGGCGTCGGCAGTTGCAGCATGAACAGGTCGTGATGGCCGCCTTCCTCGGCGCTGCGCAAAAAGGCCCCACGATCCGGGTAACGGTCCGAGGCCTGGAAGTCGAAACGCTCGCTGTAGAAGGCTTCGCAGGCGTTCACGTCCTTGACGAAAAACACCACGTGGCCGACCTCGATCGGTGTGGCGCGTTCGTAGATCGGTGCTGGCTTGTTGATCCGGCCCTTGGTCTGCCAGGTGTTGTGGCCGCTGCACTCGATGTCCAGGGCGCGCTTGCGGGTCACCTGCAAGCGGATGGCCAGGCCGTTGGGGTCGGTGCAGCCGATGCGCCCGTCGCTTTCGACGAAACCCGGGTCGGCGGCGATGCGCTGGCGGTACAGCGCTAGGTCGGCGGCGTTTTCCACGCCCCAGACCACTTCGCGCACCGTGGAGCCGGCTTCGATCGCCGGCGGCAGGCCGGGCCGGTTCAGGTCCGCCAGCACCACGCGACAGCCGTTGAGGGTTTCGAAGACCACCTCATCCTCCCGGGCGCTGACCTGCTGCAGGCCCCAGTCGCGGAAAAACCGCACGCAGGTGTCGAGGTCCTCGACGCCGTAAGTGACTTCATCAATGCCCAGAACACTCATTGCGCTACCTCGTTGCCCAGACCGGCCCAGGCCAGTGGTTGTGGGTTCATGCCCCAGTAGAGGCTCTTCTGTTCCATGTACTGCAGGATTCCCAGGCGGCCCTTTTCCCGGCCCAGGCCGCTGTCGCGCCAGCCGCCGAAGGGGGTGGAAATCGAAAACTGCTTGTAGGTGTTGATCCACACCGTGCCGGCCTGGAGCTTGCGGCCCAGGGCCCAGGCGCGCTTGTAGTCGCGGCTCCAGATCCCGGCGGCGAGGGCATACAGGCTGTCGTTGGCCTGCTCCAGCAACTGCGCTTCGTCCTCGAAGGGCAGGGCCACCAGCACCGGGCCGAAGATCTCCTCCTGGCACACCTGCTGCCGGTTGTGCAGGCCTTCGAGGATGGTCGGCGGGTAGTAGAAGCCACGCTCGTAGGCCGCTCCCGCCAAGGGTTCGCCGCCCAGGCGCAGGCGGCCGCCGGCGGCCAGGCCCAGGGCCACATAGCGCTCTACCGACTCACGGTGCTCGGCGCTGATCAGCGGTCCCATCTGGGTGCGCTCGTGCGCCGGGTCGCCGACCCGCAGCCGGCTCGCCGCGTCCACCAGTCTGTCCATGAACGGCTGGTACAGGCGCTGGGCGACAAACAGCCGCGACCCGGCGATACAGGCCTCGCCCGAGGAACTGAAGATGCCGTACAACACCCCGGCCACGGCGTGGTCGAGGTCGGCGTCGTCGAGCACGATGGTCGGCGACTTGCCCCCCAGCTCCAGGGACACCGGCATCATCTTGTCGGCGGCGATGTGGGCGATGTGCTTGCCAGTGCGTGTGCCACCGGTGAACGAGACCTTTTTTACCAGGGGATGGCGGGTCAGGGCGTCCCCCAGCAGCGAGCCCTTGCCCGGCAGGACGCTGACCAGCCCCTTGGGCAACCCGGCGTCGTCACAGATGCGCGCCAGTTGCAGGGCCAGCAGCGGGGTGATTTCCGCCGGCTTGATCACCACCGCGTTGCCAGCGGCCAGGGCCGGCGCCAGCTTCTGCGCCTCACTGGCGATGGGCGAGTTCCAAGGGGTGATCGCGGCGATCACGCCCATGGGTTCGTAGACGCTCATGCTGACGAAATCCCCTCGGGACGGGGTGATGGTCTCTTCCAGGGTTTCGCAGGCGGCGGCGAAGAACTGAAAGGTCGCGGCCGCGCTGGCCACCAGGGCCCGGGTTTCATTGATCGGCTTGCCGTTGTCCTGGCGTTGCAACTGCGCCAGATCCTCGCCGCGCTCGCGGATCAGCCCGGCGATGCGATACAGCACCGCCGCCCGTTCATGGGGCTTGCGCTGGGCCCAGCCGCTGTGCAGAAACGCCTGATGGGCGCCTTGCACCGCCTCCTCGACATCCTGCAGATCGGCGGCATTGAGCCACGCCACCGCCTCGTTGGTGGCGGGATAGCGGCTGGCATACCGGGCCCCCCGGCCCAGGCGCCAATCACCGGCAACACAAATCGGTAACGACTGTTCAACACTCATAAAAACCTCAGCTTCAGTGGCAAGCCGCAAGCTGCAAGTGACGGCAAGCGCGCTGTTCACGCCTTGACTTGCCGCTTGCCGCTCACTCCTTGCCGCTGCTCCTCAGATGGATAGGCCGTGAGCGTGGTTGCCCAGGGCCCGGATCACGCTGTACACGGTCAGCGCCGACGTTTTCGGATTGGCCGCCAGCGGCTTGCCTCGCAGGCTCAGTTCGAAACCGCCAAAGGCGCCCCGGGCCTGGAACTGATGGACGTTCTCGTCACTGTGCGGGTCGGCGATCAGCGTCACCCGGGTGCGGTCCAGGCCGATCCCGGCCAGGGACAAGGTGGCGGCGACGTTGGCGTTCTTCGGGTACAGCCGCGCCGCTTCCCGGGCGCTGCCCTGGAAAATCACCGTCGCTTCGCTGATGCGCTCCAGGTCGCAGGCCTGTTCGCCAGGGGTGTTTTTCCAGGCCCGGGCCGGTTTGCGGCCGGTGTAGTCCACCGAGTCCAGGCCGCCGACCTTGGCCGCCGACAGCGCGTCGATGCCGCCGATGGCCCCCGGCAGCAGCTCGATGCGGGTACGACCGTGCTCGGCCGCGGCTTCCAGGCGCTCCACCAGGCCCGGCTGCGAGAGCGCGCCCACCGAGACGATCAGGCAGGCGATGCCTCGCTCCAGCGCGGGCAGCACATGTTCCTCAAGGGCCTGGTGGCCGGCGCACTCCAGCAGCAGGTCGGGCCGGGCCTCGGCCGGCAGGGCGGTGAGCACCTGGGGCGGATGCTGCAAGCGGGCCAGGCGCTGGCGGGCGGCGGCTTCGGAGCCGGGCGAAACGATCACTCGGTCCACCCGCAGTTGCCGGTCCTGTTCCAGCAGTTCCAGTACGCCGAGGCCAATGGCCCCGCAGCCGATCATGGTGATGTGCAACATGGCGCATTCCTCAGGCATTGGCTTTCTGGGCTTGGGTTTCGCTGTTGGGCGGCCCGGCGAACGCGGTGGCGAAGTTGCCGACGCTGAGCATGTCCACCTCCAGCAGGAAGGGGCCGGGCTCGCGCTGGGCACGGTCCAGCAGGCCGCCGAAATCCTTGAGGTCGCGGACCCGGCCGTGGCGCAGGCCAATGGATTCGGCGAGCTTGCTGTAGTCCGGTGTGTGCAGGTCGACGTAGCAGTGACGGCTGCCGTAGACCGCGTCCTGGATGTTGCGGATGACCCCGTAGCGCTGGTCGTTCATCAGCAGGATCACCAGGTTGACGCGCTCCTGGACCAGGGTCGCCAGCTCACCCAGGTTGAGGATGAAACCGCCGTCGCCGGCCAGGGCAAAGACCTTGCGCTGTGGCGCATTGACCGCTGCGGCAATGGCGGCGCCGATGCCCATGGCCAGGCCCTGGCCGATACCGCCGCCCAGGGCGTGGATGCCGCAGCGCGGGTGATAGAGGGTCAGCAGGCGGTTGCCCCAGAGGCTGTTGGACAGGGTCACGTCGCGCACCCAGGTGAAGTCGCGGCCAGTGTGGGTCTGCAACTGCTCGACCATGGCCGAGTAGGGCCCCAGGTCCGCCAGCAACTGCTGGCGCGAGGCGGCGCGCACCGCCTTGAGTTCGGCGAGGAACTCCGGGTTGCCGTGCAAACGGCCTTCGAGGCGGTCGGCCAGGCCTTCGAGGGCCAGGGCGGCATCGCCACAGACAAACCGCTCGCTGGGGTAGCTGCGCCCTTCGATGGCCGGGTTGGCGTCGATGCGTAGGGTGTTGTGGGGCAGCTTCAGGCTGTACTTGAAGGTTTCGTTGCTGCGCAGGCGCGAGCCGGCGATCAACAGCGCGTCGCAGCTTTGCAGGAACTGCTCGACCTGCTTGTTCTGCGAGAAAGCGCCGAGGCAGCGTTCATCGTCCTCGTTGACCACGCCCCGGCCCTGGGTCGAGGTGATGATCCCCAGCCCCAGGTCCATCAAGCGCTTGACCTGAGGCCCGGCGTGCCGCGCCCCGCCGCCCAGCCAGAGCAGCGGCCGATGGGCTTGCGCCAGGCGTTCGGCCAGTTGGTCCAGGGCCTCGGCGGCGGGCACCGCCACGGCCACTGGCAAGGGCGAGAGGTCCGTGGGCATGGGGATCAGGGTCGACTGGATGTCGATGGGAATCTCCACGCTCACCGGCCCGGTGGGCGCGGTCAGGGCGGTCTGCACCGCCAGCTTCAGGGTGCTCAGGGCGGTTTCCACGCTGCGCACCCGGAAGGCCGCCTTGGATACCGCCTTGAGCATGCTCAGCTGGTCCCGGGCTTCGTGGATATAGGCCAGTTCCTGGTCCAGGTAGGGGGTTTCGATCTGCCCGGTCAGGTGCAGCAAGGGCGTGCCGGCGGTCAAGGCTTCCACCAGGGCGCCGGCGGCATTGCCGGCCGCGGTGCCGGTGGAGGTCAGGCACACCCCCAGGCCGCCGCTGGCCCGGGCATAGGCGTCGGCCATGTTGGCCGCCCCGGCTTCGCCCCGGGCCATGACGAAGCGGATGTTGCCGCGCACCGCGAAGGCATCGAGGATCGGCATGTTGTGGATCGAGATCACGCCAAAGGCGGCCTTGACGTCGCATTGTTCGAGAAAAGCGGTGATGACCGCTCCGACGGTGACCATTGGTTCGTTACGCATGGCGGCAGAGGCCTCCGGAAACATCGATATGGCTGCCTGTGGTGTAAGCGCTTAGAGGCGAGGCCAGGAACAGGATGGCTTGGGCTGCCTCGATCGGCAGGCCCAGGCGTCCCAGGGGAATCTGTTTGCGCTGGGCCAGTTGGGCGGTCCATTGCGTCCAGTCGAGGTGGCGTTCTTCCCGGGCTTCGAAGCGCCGGCGCCATTGCCCGGACTCCACCAGGCCCACGAGGATGCCGTTGACCCGGATGCCATCGGCGGCGAACTCGCTGGCCAATGAGCGCACCAGGTTCAGCACCCCGGCGCGGGCCGCGGACGTGGCCACCATGTGCGGTTCCGGCTGGCGCGCCAGCAGCGAGTTGACGCAAACGATTGCCGCCTCGGGCTGGCCGTCGAGCTGGGGCTTGAAGGCTTGCACCGGGTTGATCACCGAGAAGAACTTGAGGTTCAGCTCTTCGCTCCAGGCCGCGGCGCTGGTGTCGGCAAAGGTCGACACCCGGCCTTGCCCGGCGTTGTTGACCAGCACGCTGGCCGGGCCCAGGGCCTTCAGGCTGGCGCTGGCGAAGGCGCCCACGGCGTCGGCGTCGAGCACATCGCAAACCCGCGCCAGCAGCTGCGCCTCGGGGAAGCGTTCGCGCAGGCGCTGTTGCGTCGCCTCCAGGCGCTCTGGGTCGCGGCCACAGAAGGCCACCTTGGCGCCCGCCTGCAGCAGCAGTTCGACGCAGGCCAGGCCGATGCCCGACGAGCCGCCGGTGACGATGGCCGTGCGGCCTTGCAGTTGATAAGGGCTCATTTCAATCCCTCATCAAGGCGGTGACCCGCGGCTGCCCGTCATGGGCCGCGCTGTTGTAGTTGAGCAGGCGCGACAGCTCGTCGGCGCTGCGGCGTACCTGTAGCAGCAGTTCGTTGTAGTTGATGTGGCCGACCTGGGCGGTGGCGATGGTCACTCCCAAGGCGGCGACGATGCTGCCGCTCTGATCACGCACCGGGGCCGCCACCGTGGAAATGCTCGGCTCGAAGAAGCCTTCGCCGCTGACAAAGCCCCGCTGGCGGTCGGCCTGGACCATGTCGAACAGCGCCATCACGGTGTTTGGCGTGCTGGGGGAGTGCTGTTCCAGGTGTTCCTCCGGGTACAGCTCGCGCAGCTCGGCCAGGGACAAATCCCCCAGCAGCACCCGGCCGAGCACCGTGGCGTGGGCCGGCAGGCGGGTGCCGACGCTGACCGCGCTGGAGAACACCGAAGGTGGCGAAACCTTGGCCACGTAGACGATCGAGCGACCGTCGCGCACCACCAGGTTGCTCGGGTAGTTGAGGCGGTCGCACAGCCGCGCCAGCAGCGGCTGGCCCAGCTCGGTGAGCTCCAGCGACGCCAGGTATTCGAAGCCCAGGCGCAGCACCGACATGCCCAGGCGGTATTCATTGCCGCTGCGGGTGACGAAACCCATGGTTTCCAGGGTGGTCAGCAGACGGAAGATGGTCGAGCGCGGCAGGGCCAGGCGCCGGGCCAGCTCCGGGGCGGTGAGGGTGCGGTTGCTGCGGCTGAATTCGCACAGCAGCAACAGGCCCCGTTCCAGGCCTGGGACGATGTACTTGTCCTGAGGGTCCTTCAGCAGATCGGCGTCGTTCATAGGGGTCTACCTGTCAGGGATTCTTCGATGGCGCGGGCCAGCAGGCCCGCCACCACCAGCGGTTGTTCGACGGGGCTGGCGTGGCCCGCGTTGGCGATCAGGTTGAAGCGTGCGCCTAGTGCCTTGGCCAGGGTCAGGCAACCCTCGGCCGGGGTGATGCGGTCGGCTGCGCCGCAATGCACTTCGCAGGGCATGCCGGGTGGGCCATGGCGCAGCAGGTCGTCACCACACAACAGCTCGATGGCCTGGCGATACCCGGTGGGGTTCAGGCGGGCCATGTTCCAGCGCACCCAGGCCAGGGCCTGGGGCGTGGCGGTGGGCGAAAGCATCTGGGCGCTGCGCTGATCGGCTAGGCCGGCGATGCCCAGGCGCTCTAGCGTGTCCAGGCGTTGTTGGCGCACCTGCCGGCCCTGTTCGGCCAGCGCTGGCGCGCCGTAGCCCTGGGCCGGGCTGATCAGCAGCAAGCGGCTGACCCGCCGGGCCTGGGCGCTGCGGGCCAAGGCCAGGGCCGGCAACGCGCCCAGGGAGTGCCCCACCAGCACGCATTGCTCGATCTCCAGCGCGTCGAGCATCTGCAGCAGCCGGGCGGCGTAGTGCTCGGCCTTCGGCGCGGGGGATTCCAGCGGGCTGGAATCACCGTAGCCGGGCGCGTCCCAGGCAATGACCCGGGCCTTGGGCGCCAGGTGCTGTGCGACTTCCAGCCAGGAGGCCGCCCCGGAGCCGATGCCGTGCAGCAGCACCAGCGCCGGCCCCGCGCCGCCTTCACGCAGGGCCTGGAGGCCGCCGCTGGCCGTCACCAGGCGCTGGGGAAAGTCCCGGGCCAGCTGGGCTTGCAGGTCCGCCGTCGCTACCGGTTGAGAGAGGCCTGGGAACATGGCCTTACCCGCGCTTGATCGAGGCCAGAGGGTGCTCTGGCGGGTAAGTCGGGGTGATCGGCTTCTTCGCGCCGAGCATCACGCACATCAGCGCGTCTTCATCGCCGATGTTGATCTCCTCGCGGTACACCCCTGGCGGCACCGACACCAGGTCACGTTCGTTGAGGATGGTTTCAAAGCGCTCGCCGTCCTTTTCCAGCACCAGCTTGAGCCTGCCGCGCAGGACGAAGAACACTTCCTCTACATCGATGTGCAGGTGCGACGGGCCCTCATGGCCGGCGGGGATGACCATGGTGGAAAAGGTGAAGTGCTCGGCCGGGACGGTGTTGCTGTCGTTGCTGACCCCGGTGCCGCCGGTGCCGATGTAGCGCATCTGCGCGCGACGGTACTTGGGGTCGTAGTCGGCCTGGAACTTCAGCGCATCCCAGTCGTACTGGCGGGTTGCGTAGCGGGCGATGCGGGTGTTCATCCAGCTTTCCAGGCTGGCCCCGGCCGGGCGCTCCCAGCTTTTGGCTTGCGAGTTGGCGGATAGATCGGTCATGGCAGTCTCCATTCAGGGCATGACGAACCCGCCGTTGACCGGCAGGGTTTGTCCAGTGATGAAACGGGCAAGGTCGGACAGGGCGAACAGCACCGCGCCGCTGACGTCCTCGGGCAGTTGCGGGCGTTGCAGGGCGCGCTGTTCCAGGTACAGGCGATGGCGCGCCTCGGGCACATAGGCGGTGGCTTCCACCTGCACCAGGCCCGGGGCGATGGCGTTGACGGTGATCCCGTCGCCGCCCAGCTCCCGGGCCAGGCTGCGGGTCATGGCGATGATGGCGCCCTTGCTGGCGACGTAGGCCAACAGGTTCGGCGCGCCCCACAGCGGGGTGTCCGAGGCCAGGTTGACGATGGCCCCGCGGCCGCTGGCGCGCAGGGCCGGCAGGCAGCCCTTGGTCATCAGCCAGGTGCCGCGCACGTTGACCTGCATCACCTGATCCCAGGTGTCCAGGGTCAGTTGCTCGCAGCTCTTGCCCCCGGAATGGGTGATCGAGGCGTTGTTCACCAGGCCGTCGAGGCCGCCGAGCAGCTCCACGGCGGCGTTGATGCAGGTGTCGATGGCGTCGGGGTTCGCCAGGTCCAGGCTCAGGGCGCGGACATCCAGGCCCTGGTGGCGCAGGTCGATGGCCGCCTGTTGCACCCGCTGTTCCAGCACATCGGCAATCACTACCCGGGCTCCGGCGCGGGCAATGGCTTCGGCGAAGGCGTAGCCCAGACCACGGGCGCCACCGGTAATCAGGACCCGACGGTCCTGCAGCAGATCACTTGGGGCGTTCATCATTGGCTACTCAACATGGCTTTGGGCAGGTAGTGCAGGACGCGCTTTTCCGCCCAGACCACGGCGCCGTAGGCGATCACCCCGATCAGGGTCAGCATGACGATGGCGACGAACACCCCGGCGGTGTTGCCCTGGCCCTCGGCGTCCACCAGGAGGAAGCCCAGGCCCTGGTTGCCGCCCACCAGCTCGCCCACCGTGACCCCGATCACCGCCAGGGTCGAGGCGATGCGCAGGCCGGAGAACAGCGCGGCCATGGCCGAGGGAAACTCCACCAGGCGGAAGATCTGCCAGCGGCTGGCGCTCATGGTGCGCACCAGGTTGATCATGTCCGGGTCCACGGTGCGGATCGCCGACAGCACGTTGATCATCACCGGGAAGAACACGATCAGGATGGCGATCAGGATCTTCGGGTAGACGGTGTAGCCCAGCCACATCACGAACAGCGGGGCGAAGGCCACCTTCGGCGCGATCTGCAAGGCCAGGATGTAGGGCGAGAGCACGGCTTCGGCGGTGGGCGACAGGCCCAGGGACACACCGATGGTCAGCCCGAGGAAGGCGCCGAGGGCGAAGCCGACGATGATTTCCAGGGCGGTGACCAGGGTGTGCTGCCAGAGGTTGCCGCTTTGCCACATGACCAGGCTTTCCTGGGCCACGCGGCTGAGCCTGGGCATGACGAATTCGGGCATGCCCAGCAGGCTCGGGCCCCACTGCCAGAGCAGCAGGAACACCAGCAGCAGCGCGATGCTGCCGAGCACGGAGTGATTGAGGGTTTTCATCCGGGGTTGTACCTCGCAAGGGGCGGTGCTCATTGCGCAGCCACCGGGCTGTCGATGAACTGGTTGGTGTAGAGGTCGTCGAGCCTGGGCTCTTGGTTGACGATGCCTTCGCTGACATAGAACTGGCGCACCTGCTCCAGGCGCTGGGGATCGATGCGCCCCAGCACCTGTTGACCGGCATAGACGTGCTCGACATAGAGCTTGAAGATTCGCTCCAGGGCATCCTCCTTGCCGGCGTAGGCCGGTACTGCCTGGGCGAAGGTCCGGGCCGCGGCGCGCGGGTCCTGGATGATGTCGCGCATGCCTTGCAGGGTGGCCTGGACCACCCCGCGCACCAGTTCCGGCTGGTCGCGGATCGCCGTGTCGGAGGCGAGGATCGCCTGGGCCATGCTTTCGAAGATCTGCTCCCGGGGAATCAGTTGCACCTTGATCCCGGCGTCCTCGGCATTGATCACCCAGTCCGGCACGGCGGCCATGGCCTGGGCCTTGCCGGCGGAAAACAGCTGCCAGACCCCGGACGGGCCAGCGGCCTGGATGTCCACATCGCTCTTGCTCAGGCCGGCTTTGCGCAGGGAGGCGAGCAGCGCGTAGTAGGTGGTGTCCGAGTAGGACATCACGGTCAGGGTCTTGCCCTTGAGGTCGTCGATGGCCTTGATCCCGGCACTGTGCGGGGTGGCGATCAGGGTCACCCCTCCAGCCCCCAGCAGTGCCACCGCGCGCACCGGAATGCCATTGGCCCGGACCACGATCGGAGTGTCGCCAATGGCGCCGCCCATCAGCGCGTTGCCGGCGCCGATCTGCTTGGCCACGTCGACCCCGCCCTTGGCGGCGATAAAGGTCAGGTTGAGGTTGTGGGCGGCGTAGTAGCCCTTTTCCTTGGCGATGATCCACGGCGCGAACGCCGGCAGGTTGGGTGGCGCCGGCAGCAGGTAGGTGACCTCCTGCGGGGCGGCCAGCGCGCCGTGCGCCAGGGTCAGGCCGAGGGCGACAGTAGCGGTGCGGCCGAGTCTTTGAAACAGCGACTTGAGCATGGGTACTCCTGAATCGGTTGCGGCCCGCTAGGGCCTTGATCAATGCAGTTCGAGGTCCTGGCCGACTTGCAGCAGCTCCATCAGGCGTCCAACCAGCGGGCCGATCTCCGGCAGCTTGCGGCGCTCCAGGGGGTTGTCCCGCAGGGGCAGGTCGACGCTGATTTCCTCGACGATGGTTCCCGGGCGGGCGCTCATGACCAGCAGCCGGTCGGACATGGCGATGGCTTCCACCAGGTCGTGGGTGATGAACAGCGCGGTCTTCCCGGTGTCGGCCAGCATCCGCGCCATGTCCTGTTGCAGGATCATCTTGGTCTGGGCGTCGAGGGCCGAGAACGGCTCGTCGAGGAACAGCACCTGGGGGTCGATGGCCAGGGTCCGGGCCAGAGCGGCGCGCTGGCGCATGCCGCCGGACAGCTGGAACGGGTAGTGCTCGGTGAAGCCCTTGAGGTGGCAGCGTTCGAGCAAATCATTGGCCACTGCTTCCCGGGCGCTGGCCGCCACGCCCTGGATCTCCAGGCCCAGCTCGACGTTACGGCGAATGCTGCGCCAGGGCATCAGCAGGTCTTTTTGCAGCATGAAGGCCACCCGGCGCACCGGCCCGGTCACCGCCTCGCCGCCCACCAGCACCTCGCCTTCGCTGGGCAGGTAAAGGCCCGAGCCCATATTGAGCAGGGTGCTCTTGCCACAACCGGAAGGGCCGATGATCGACACCACCTCGCCGCGACGGATCTTGAAACTCACGTCACGAATGGCAAAGGGCGCGCTGGACTGACCCTTGCTCGGAAAACACTTACCGACTTGGCGAAATTCGATTTCAGTCGGCGCCAACTCTTCCTGAGGAAGAGGGGCATTCCATTGCGGCACGACGGCGTACATCTCTTTCACAGCCATTGGGATAATTCTCAAGTCTGTTTTATAGGTGATACGTCGTTTAGTGCATGAACAATGCCAGTGAATTTAAGATTCGGTTTCAAGTTATAAAAATCGTTATTAATCAGTTACTTGTAATAAGTAATTTGATTTTTTCTTTGTTTTATATATGAAACGATGTTTATTATCTGGCACGAAACTGCCCAACACTTGGAAGTGGCCTGGGAAGTTGCGAGAAAAGAAGGCTTTGCGGGTAACGGGAAAAACGCGATAAATGCCTTGTTTGTTTTATATATGAAACATGGCGCGCGCTAGTCAGCGGCTCTTCATATAAGAGCCGCGGCCCCGCAATGATCTATTGCCGAAAGTATCGGGTTGCAACACGTATCGGGTTACAGCCAGAAGGTTTCATGCCGCTCTTGGAAGTTGTGTATTTCACCCTGCTCCAGCAACTGGCGAATCCACGGCCCCAGCAGATCCAGCGAGCTGTCCAGAGGCGTGGGCCGCTGCCAGCGCAGCGGCACCCGGGCAAAGCGTTGCTGGTTGGCGCTGACGTTCTCCAGGATCTGCCGGTCCTGCTTGAGGATCACCTTGAACAGCGGCTGCAGCACGCCGCGTTTGATCCAGCCCGGCAGGCGGCCGCGGGCCGTGGCGATGCGCGCGAACAGCCGCAACTGGCCCTCGGCGGCCGGGCTCAGCCAGGCGCTCACCAGCAGGTTGAGCCGGCCCTGGCGGTCGCGGTATTCGATTTCCGCCAGCCCCGGCAGGCGAAAGCGCCCCATGCTCAGGCCGCGTTCGCCTTCGAACAGCCGGGAAATCAGCCCGGATTGGGTGCCTTCTTCGCTGTACTGCGCTTCAACCCCGTCTTCGAGCCGATGCACCCAGGCGCTAATGCGCTGGCGCTGGCGATCGTGGCGAATCCAGCCGGCGTGCACGAAGTGGGTGTGGAAACCGTCGAGGAAGTTCTCCGCGGCGTCCTGCAAGCTGCACTGCACCCGGTCGCTGATCCAGAACACATCCAGGGCCTGGGCCTGTTCGGCGGCGGCCACCGGTGGCGCATGCGGCCGCTCGCTGGCAAGGCTGGCCCACACCAGTCCCTGGGCTTCGCAGCTGTGCAGCGGCTGCAGCAAGGGCTGACTGCAACGCTGCTGCTCCAGCCCGGGCAGTTGAGTACAACGGCCCTGGGGATCGAAGCGCCAGCCGTGGTAGGGGCACTGGATCTGCCCGTCGCGCACCCGGCCGGCGCTCAGCGGCGCAAAGCGATGGGGGCAGCGGTCCGGTAATGCGGCAGGGGCGCCCTCGGCGTCGCGAAACAGCACCAGCGGCACGCCGTGCAGGGTGCAGGCCAGGGGCTGCTTGTGCAGCTGCCGGCTGAGGGCGACGGGCCACCAGCCCGAGTGACTGTTCACAGTTTGAGCTTCCTCATCAGCGGTACGCCGATCCGTTGCAGCAGCATCCCCATCAGTTGCCACACCAGCCTGCGCGGCCAGGGCAGGTGGGCGACGTGGATCAGGCTGTATTCGATTTCGGGCTGGCCGCCGCGCAGGCGTTTGAAGGCGGCGGCGCCGGAGCTGAAGTTGAGCACCTGACGGCGGTTCACCGCCTCTTGCAGGCACAGCCTGGTCAGTTGCCGGTACAGCCCGGCGCGCTGGGGCAGGGCGGTGTCGTAGCCAACAATGGGGGTGCTGATCAGCGCGCTGTTGGCGAACCAGCCCAGGGCGCCGTCGATGCGGCCTTCGGCGTTGCGCAGGGCGCGCACGTCCAACCAGCCTTCGGCCTGCCCGCGTTGCAGCCATTGGGCGCTGTAGTGGGGGTTGAGGCGGCTGTATTTGTCCAGGTACAGCAGGTTGTACAGCTGCTCGATACGCTGGAAGTCGGCTTCGTTCAGCTGGCTGCCGGGCACCACCGTATACGGGCTGCGACGCAGCAGGGTGGCATCCAGGCGGGTGTTGTGGTGGCGCAGGAAGGCTGAATTTTCGCCCTGGCGGCCGTCGAACAGGTACACCTGGCGGCTGGGAATCGCCAGGTAGCCCAGGGCTTGCAGGCGCTTGCGCAGGGCGCGGTTGCTGAAGTCGTTGAGCGAGCGAAAGCCAAAGCCGTGGTCGGGAAACGCCCGGCGCAGCAGCTCGGTGATCGCCGGCAAGTCCGCGCCGTCCCAGTCGGCCGGGTACAGGTTGGTGGACAGCAGCCAGTTGTTGACCTGCACCAGCCGGTCGACCTTGGCCGCGCTCAGCAGCCGGTCCACGCCCTGGGTCAGCAGCCTCAGCGGCCGGGCCAGCCAGGGCCGTTTCAGGCGCTGCAGTTCTTCCCGGGCGTAGCCGCTGTAGGCGGTTTGCGGCGACACCACGTAACAGTTATCCACAGGGTCGTGGCCATGGTTGATGCTCACCGGGAACTGATGATGGCCGGTGTCCAGCAGGGCCAGGGCGGTGCTGACGTTGCCGATCAGGGCGCCGCCGGCGCAGGTGCGCACGTACTGCCGGGCGTGGCTGTCGTCGGCGCTCGGGGGCTCAAGGGCCAGTTGCTCGGGCATCCACAGCTTCATCGGCGCGTTGCCCCCAGGGGTTGGCCGTTCCATTCGATATCGGCGGTGGAGGCGGCCAGCAGCCCGCAGCGGCGGGTCAGGGCGCGGCCGATGATCTCGCTCAGGCTCAGCAGCTGGGCGGTCAGCGGGCCACGGTCACCGTCCTGGACGATCACGTCCCGGGCTTGCCGGTAGTCGTGCCAGAACGCCCGGCTCAAGGCCCGTTGCGGCGCGGCCAGAAGCAGCATGGCCAGGGCGATCATCCTGGGTTCCAGGGTCGCCTCCAGCGCAGCGCCGGCTTCGCTGCCCAGCGCCGCTACCAACGGCACGCGCTGGTCGTCGAACAGGTGCACGCCGCTGGTGGCCCTGGGGTTGCACTCCAGCACGTGGAAGCGGCCGTGCGGGTCCTCGATGAAGTCAAAACCCACCTGCCCGGTGTAGCCGGTGGCCCGGCCGAACTGCTCCAGGAAGGCGCGGATCGGCGCCGGGGCGCAGCTGTGAAAGTAGATTCCCGAGCCACGTCCGACCCGGTAGCGCGGCTGGTAGCTGCTGTGGGCGCGCAATTGGCCGTCCACCAGCACGCTGAAACTGCAGTATTCCTGGCCGGGGACAAACTGCTGGGCCACCCAGGGCGCCTCGCTGCTGGGCCGGACTTTCGCCAGTTGCGCCGGGCTCGGGCGGATCAGGGTCTGGGAGGCGAAGCGCGAATAGGCCGGCTTGAACACCAGGGCGTCGTGCTCGGCGGCCAGTGCCTGCAACGCGGCCGGGTCATGCAGCACTCGGGTCGGCGGCGCGGCCACATCCCAACCTTGGGTCATGGCGGCGAAATCGCCCTTGTGGTGCAGGCGGTGCAGCAGCTCGAAATCGCTGGTGAACACCCGGCACAAAGGCCGCAGACGCTCCAGGCCGTGGGCCAGGTAGAACACCTCTTCGCAGGTCGGCAGCAGCAGGTCGATGGCCTGTTGGCGGATGACCACGGCCAGGGCCTCGATCCAGGCATCCGGGTCGTGGCGCGGCTCCGGCAGGCGCACGAAGTGCTCGGCGGCGCGGCTGAAGCGGCTCAGGGGCTGGGCCAGGGAATCGGCCACGGTCACCGTCCAGCCGGCTTGGCTGAAGGCCCGGGCCCACTCCAGGCAGGCCGGGGCCCGGGCGCCGAGAATCAATACACGCATGGCAGTCCCTCGGGTAGTTGCAGCATCAGCAGGCGGCGTCTTTTCGTCTGTGGCGGCGGCGCCTGCCAGTGGCCGAAGCTCAGCTGTGGCGCCTGCAGCCCCTGTTGCACGCAGAGCTCGGCGAGGGCCTCGCTCAAGCGTTGGCACAGCCCGTGGTAGTCGCCCGAGGTGCGCAGGTTGACCTGCCAGAGCAGCCCGCGCTGGTGGATTTCATATTCCTCAAGCGTCGCCCCGAGCATCAGCAAGGCGCGGCGCAATACGTCGGGGTAGAGCGGTGCCAATTGCTGGCCGTCGAGCCGCGGCAGCCAGAGGATCTCGTCGGCGCGGCCTTCCACGGCGGCGATGGCCCGTTCCGCGCGGCCACAGGGGCAGGGCGCTTCGGCCACTCGCAGGATGTCGTTGAGGCGATAACGCACGATCAGCTGCGTACGCCGGGAAAAGTCGGTGATGATCGGCTGAAAGCGTGTGCGCTCAGGGTCCAGCCACTGCGGTTCGATGTGCAGGTGGCTTTCATTCAGGTGCAGGGTGCCGGCCTCGCAGGTGTAGCCGAGGAAGCCTTCGCTGGCCTGATAGATCTGCCGGGGCTTGAGCCCGAAGGCCTGCTGCACCACTTCGGCGTCAGTGCTTTCCAGCACTTCGGCCACCGACAGAATGTGCCGGGGGCGGATCGTCAGCTGCCCGGCCAGGGCCGCCTGGGCCAACCCGCGCAGCACCGTGGCCGGGGCCACCAGCACGTCCGGGTTCTGTTGGTTGAGGCGTTGCAGGGAGGCGCTCAGGCCCAGAGTCAGGTCATGAAAGGCGAAGTCGATGCGGCGGCTGGCCAGGGTGGTGTACAGGCGGCTGTTGGCTCGCAGGAAGAAGGCGATGCGCAGCGGCGCCAGCCAGGGGCACAGCAGCCGGGGCAAAAGCGCCCGGGGCAGGGTCCGTGCCAGCAGGATGCCGGCCCAGCGTTGGCGCTCCGCGCTGCTGACCAGGAACACCCCCTGGGCCCCCGAGGTGCCGCTGGACAGGCCCACGGTGATGTCCCCCAGGGTCGGGCTGAAGTCCCGGGAACGCTCGGCCTGCAGGGCCACCGGCAACACTTGTTCCAGGCTCAGGGCGCGGGTGTTGAAGGCGGCGAAATCGCTCATCAGGCTGGCCTTGTCCATGATCGGCAAGCTGTGCAGGCCATCGTGGGTCAGCCCGTTGAAGCGCTGGCCACGGGGCATGATCCGCGCCATGAAGTGCTTGAGGCGTCGGGCCTGCCAGGCTTCCAGGCGCTCGCGGCGGCGAAAGCGCAGGGCGTAGCGGCTGAACACGAAGGCGCCGATGCTGCGCAGGGTGCCCAGCAGGCGTTCACTGTTCATGGGCGAACGCCTCCCAGGCCTGGGTGCAATGGGACGGCAGCACCGCCACCGCCGGTTCGCGGCGGATCAGTTGGCCCAGGCCGCTGTAGGTGCGCACATATTGCTGACGGTCGGCGCTGGCAAACCACAGTGCCGGGGCGGCGGGCAGGCGTTCGGCGCGGCAGGCCGGCACCGACCAGCAGGCGTCGGCCACCAGGAACACCGGTCGGCCCTGGGCATCGGGGATGAACAGGCCCAGCTGGCCTTCGCTGTGCCCGGGCAACGGCACGCCGATCAGGCTGCCATCGCCGAACAGGTCCAGGCCCTGCTCGAAGGGCGCCATCCAGCTTGGCAGCGCACAGCTGGGGCTGGCTTCGGCCAGGCGCAGGCGGGCGCTGAAGTCGTCCGGCAGCAAGCCCGGCAGATGGCCGCCGAGGGTGGCGCGCCAACGCTGGCCGCGCAGGCTGTCGATATGCCGGTAATCGGCTTCCAGGGCGATGAAACGCGCGTTGGCAAAGTCCCGCAGCCCGGCGACATGGTCGGCGTGAAAGTGGGAAATGATCACATGGCGGATATCCCCCGGGCCGATGCCCAGCTCATGCAACTGCGCGCCCAATTGTTCGACCACCGGCAACTGCACCGGCACCGCACTGCGGTACAGGCGCTCGGGCAGGGCGCGGGTGGCCTGGAAGAAGTGCTCGGCGTAGCCGGTGTCGTACAAAATCCAGCCGTGGTCCGGGTGCTGGATCAGCCCGCACAGGGCCGGAAACTGCACCGGCGCCAGGCGCCCGCCACGGTCGGCCATGCATTCCAGGTGCTGGCACCAGCCGGCCCGGAGGATCTTCAAGCTCACGCTGCGGCTCATGCTCGTTGCCTCTGTTGGGCCAGCCACCATTGGGCGTGCTGGGCGATGCCCTGGTCCTGGCTGATCACCGGGCGGTAGCCCAGCTCGCGCTGGATGGCGCTGATGTCCAGGGTCTGACTGAAGGCCAGGACGCCGGCGCCGTAGCGGGTGATCAAGGGTTCGGCGCCGTTGCCCAGGCGCGCCTTGAGCTCCAGCAGGTGCGCCACGCCGTGCACCAGGGGCCAGGGCAGGCGGCGGGTGCGCAGCGGCAGTTGGAAGTGCTCGGCCATCTGTTGCAGTAGGTCCTTGAAGGCCAGGGGTGTGGCGTTGCTCAGGTTGTAGACGCACAGCGGGCGCGGCAGGGGCCGGGTCAGGGCCAGCCACACCGCGTGCACCAGATTGTCGACGCAGGTCAGGTCCAGCTGGGCCCGACCGCCGCGCATCAGCGGAATCGCCCCGCGCTGCATCACCCGTAGCAGGCGCGGCATCAGGGTTGCGTCCCAGGGGCCGAACACCGCCCGGGGGCGCAGGATCACGCACTCGGGCAGCTTGGCGTCTGCCAGCAGGGTTTCGGCCTGGGCCTTGCTGCGGGCGTAGTCGTTCACCGGGTTTGGCAGCGGCTGGTCTTCGCGGATGCCCAGGCGGTCGCTGAAGTCGAAGTACAGGCTGGGGGTGGAGATGTGCACCAGCCGCGGGATGCGGTTCTTGCCGCAGGCGTGGATCACCTCGGCGGTGGAGTCGAGGTTGGCCCGGGCAAACGCCTGGGGCGACCCCCAGGGTGAAGACAGGGCGGCGCAATGCACGATGGCGTCATGCTCGCGGCTGGCGTCGGCCAGCAGGCGCTTGGCCAACGGGCTGCCGTGCTCCAGCGGCAGCCAGCGCACCGGCGCCGGGCTGTGGGCAATCACCTCGGCCGCCGCCTCGGGGTTGCGCCCGCTGAACTGCACCTCACAGCCTTCGGCGGCCAGCTTCCAGACCAGATGCCGACCGATAAAACCGGTGCCGCCGGTGACCAGGATCTTCATCAGAACTCCAGGATCATGCCGCCGAGGGACAGGCCCGCGCCGGTGCCGATCAGCAGCAAGGTGTGTCCACGTTGAATGCGCCCGTCGCGCACCGCGATGTCCAGGGCGGTGGGCAGCGAGGCCGCCACCTGATTGCCGTGCTGGGCAAAGATATCGATGACCTTGTCCGGCCCCAGGCTCAGGCGCTTGGCCGCGTGCTGCATGGCCTGCTGGCTGGCTTGATGAGGGATCACCCAGTCGATCCGTGCCAGGGGCAGCGCGGCTTGCTGCAGCAAGTCGTCCAGCAGCTCGGGCAGGTGCTTGGCCGCCAGGCGGAACACGCCCTTGCCCTGCATGGCGAAGCTGGTCAGCGGCTCGAACGGCACGTCGATGCGCCGGGGATGAAAGCGCGAACCGCCGGCGGGGATCTGGCACAGCGCCGCGCCTTCGGCGTAGGTCTTCAGGCGTGAGGCGAGGAGCTTCTGCCCGCCATGGCCCGGGCCCAGCACCACCGCCGCCGCGCCGTCGCCGAAGATGCCGCAGACCTCCACCTGCTGCCAGTCCAGGCCGCAGGAAGCGATATCGGCGCACACCAGCAGCACGCGCCGGTAATGCCCGGCCTGGATCGGCCAGGACAAGGTATCCAGGGCGGCGATAAAGCCCAGGCAACTGGCGTTGATGTCCATGGCCGGAATGCCCGACTGCCCCAGGCCCAGCTCCCGTTGCAGCAGCGCGGCGTTGCAGGGCATGCCCTGGTCCTGAGTGCCGCTGGCGCAGACGATCAGGTCCAGCTGGCCAAGCTCCAGGCCGGCCGCCTGCAGGGCCTGGCGCGCGGCACGGGCGCCGAGGCTGGCGGCGGTGTCCGCAGGATCGGCGACGTGGCGCTGCTGCACTCCGCTGATGCGCGCCACGCTGCCGGTTTCCAGGCCGAGCTGGCGGTCCAGCTCGGCACTGGTGACCACTCGCTGCGGCAGGGCGTGGCCGGTGCCGAGGATGGCCAGGGCGCGGGCCGGGCGAGGGGAGGACGCTGATGTGTGCATGCAAATTCCGTGTGTGGGGCGTCGGGGGAGGCTTGGTCAGGTGGCGGACGGCGGGACCGGGCATTGGCTCAGAAAGGCTTGCAGCCCTTGCTGATACTCCTCGGCGTCCATCAGTTCGCTGTGTTTGGCGATGCGGCAGGCCTGGTCTTTGCGCTGCATTTCGGCGCTGGCCACGTCATAGAAGTTGGCCGCTTCACGCAGGTACACGACCTGCTCCCAGGTCATGCTGCTCTTGGCTCTGGGAGGTTTGCTCAGGGTGAAACCCTGGTCGTCGAAGCTCAGGTGGTAAGTGCCCTCGACAGCCTTCAAGGGCACCCGCAGGCGGGCCTCGATCAGGCGGTGGTTCAGGCCGCGCAGCGGTGTCCGGTGCCGGGTGCGGGCCTGTAGGCGCTGGATCAGGCGCCCGGAAAAGCGCCACCAGAGCGGGATGAAGATCAGCGCGCAGAGCACCAGGGCGATGATCTTTTCCGGGGTAAAGCGCCGCTCGGGGAAATACAGCGCCAGGGGCGCGGCGATCAGGCACAGCAGCAGGATCAGCGGGCCGAGCAGGCGCCCCTGCCAGCGCGAGGTGGCGCTGGAGATCCGCGTCTCTAACTGGTCATGCTCAAGCAGCGCCTGGGGCAGTTTTTCGGCAAGCCGGGCTTCGGTGTGGGCCGGGGTGAGGCGGTACTGCAATTCCATGGCGGCTGAATCCGAGGTCCGTGTTCGGTGAGGGCGGCAGTTTACCGATTTCTCGGGGGCGGGTATCTGCGACGTGTGCGCCGGCACCCGTTCGCTGCTCAGGTTGGGAACTGTTCGATGTATTGCTCCACCCATTGATACAGGTGTTGCTCCAGCTGCGGCCGCTGCTGGTTGAATTGGTCCTGGTAGCGGTTGAACAGCGGGTCCTGGTTGATGCGCATGCTCAACTCGCTGGGGCTTTCGCTTTCGGCGTGGGCCGCTCTTAGTTGCTGCTGGCGCTGATCGGCGTGCTCCAGGGTGTCCGCCAGGGTATCCAGTTGCAGGTGGCGCAATTGGGCGATGGCCTGGGACAGGTGAAAGTGCAGGGCGCTGTCGAAGCCTTCCCAGCCCTCGAAGGCCAGCCACTCGTGCAGGATCATGAAGCAGCGCGGTGCCGGGGCCAGCGCCTCCAGTCGCGCGAAATCCAGCCAGTACTGGCGGGGCAGGTGCTCGGCGGTTTCGATGGCCTGGGCGATCAGGTCCAGGGCCTGGCCCGGGTCCCGGTGATGCTTGCGCAGAATGCGCTGGGTCAGGGTGAAGCGTGCTTCTTCTATAGCGTGCAGGGCGCGGTTCAGGTCGTAAGCGGCGTTGAGCAAGTGTTCCCGGGCTTGCTCGGGGGGCAGGCCGGACTTTTCTACCAGCACTTGCAGCAGATCGGATCTGTAGAGCTCGGCGGCCAGTTGCGGATTGCCGGCGCAACGTTCGAGCAGGGCCTGGGCGTGGCGCAGGCCGATGGGGATCAGCTTGCGCAGTTGTTGCAGGGCCTGGGTGTGCGTCGGGTCCATCGACAGGGTGCCTTGGTCGTCATTGCCGGCTGCGGCGGGAGGCTGATTATCCACTGCGCCGGGCAAAACCTGTAGCCGCTGCCGCAGGCTGCGAACGGCCCGAAGGGACGCGGGGTTCTCAAGATCGCTGAAGGTCCTGCGGACCTTGTCGCAGCCTCGCGGGCTCGGCAGCGGCTACAAAGAGGTGGCGGTCGCAGTTCAGATTGGGGGTGTAGCCGCTGCCGCAGGCTGCGAACGGCCCGAAGGGACGCAGGGGTCTCAAGGTCGCTGAAGGTCCTGCGGACCTTGTCGCAGCCTAGCGGGCTCGGCAGCGGCTACAAGGAGGTTGCGGCCGCAGTTCAGGTTGGGGGGGTAGCCGCTGCCGCAGGCTGCGAACGGCCCGAAGGGACGCGGGGTTCTCAAGGTCGCTGAAGGTCCTGCGGACCTTTTCGCAGCCTCGCGAGCTCGGCAGCGGCTACAGGTTGCGTCAGGGAGTGGGGCGGGCGCCGTCGAGCAGGGCGTCCACCACGGCGCGGGCCATTTCCACGGAATGCACCATGGACCAGATCAGCCCGCGCTCGATGCCGCTGGCCCGTTCGGTGATTTCATCGGACACCTCTTCGGCGCATTTGAGCAGCAAGGAAACGTGCATCAGGGCGTCTTCGGCATTCACCTGGGGCTGTACGGCGAACAGCGGGTGGCCCTGGGCGTCGCGCAGGCCGAAGGGGCGATGGCGGGTGCCGTGCAAGGCGGCCAGCAGGTTGGCGTTGGCGCGGTCCAGCTCCGGGTCGCGGCGTGGGTGATCGGTTGTTAGTGGCGGATCGGGGACGAGCTTTTTCATGACGGTCACTCACTCAGTAGTTAACGGACTGCCGAGCTCACTTCCACATGAGGGGTGGCAGTTGTGCGAGGGTGTGGAAGACCGGGACTGAGTAACCCAGCACACCCGAAGGTGTCCCGCGCACAACCGCCATAAAGCGATGCCAACGAAAATACGTCGAGCCATGCTCATGAGCGCTCATGCTTACTCAGGTCCGAACTTCCACATCCGGGCCGCTGATTTGGCAGCGGCACCGGGAGACTGCCTGATCGTTCGAAGGGGTACAAGGCGCTCAAAGGCGTGGGGGATTCTCTCGGATTTGCCCTACAAAACAAAGCGAATCCGCTTCGATGCCGGGCGGCATCGCCTGACAAATCGCGGCTTTTTTCCAGGCAAAAAAACGGCACGCCGACCGATCCAAGGAGCAGAGAAATGATTTGATATTCAGTGAAATCAGGATTCGATAATCGGTCTATATTTGGGCTGAATATAGTGTAGGGTTCAAGCCGGCAGGATGATTGCGATCTTGCATAGTGAGCGTCAGGCATCCTGAGCGGCGAAGTCGCACAGGATCAGTTCGTAGCAGAGCGGCGAGCACGTCGCCAAATGTAGGAGGTTTCACTCATGCGAGTTGAAACGGTCAGCTTTTTAAAACGATACGCATCCGACCTGCCTTTAGAGGAGCCAATGGTCGTTACGCAAAACGGTGTGCCTGTTTACGTTGTCGAGTCTTACGTTGAGCGTAAGCGCCGCGACGAGGCAGTGGCGTTGGTGAAATTGCTCGCCGTCAGTTCGCGCGAGTACGCCCAAGGCAAGCATTGCTCGACCGATGAGCTGAAGGCCCGCTTAAGCAAGAGGTTTGCCCACAAGTAAATGGTGGGATAGATGCCAACACTGACCATCCGCTACACCGAAACCGCACAGCAAAGCATTGAAGACCAGATTGTGCATCTGGCCGACTATAGCGACCTTAAGTCCGCCTTTGAGCGGCTGGATGCTGTGATTGACGCTCTTCAGGACAAGCTCTTGTCCGCCCCGTTAGGTTACCCAGTCAGCCCTCAAGCAAGCGACCTGGGCATCTTGCATTACCGTGAGCTCAACACCGATGGATACCGGGTGTTCTACGAAATCGTAGACGCGGATCGGGCGATCGTGGTCGGGCTGGTGCTGCGGGATAAGCAAAGCGTCGAACAGGCACTTATTCGTTACTGCCTGCTGCATACCGATTGACGATTGAGGGCGGTCTTATTTTTGGATTCCCGGGGCTCGGTGAAGAACCAAAAAAAAGGGCCTGGAGACGTATCTCCAAGCCCTCAAAAGGTGAGAGGTGTCTAGTCCCTCAACCTGGTGAGCGGTGTTGCATGTTTCGGGGGCGCGGCGGTTACGCTTTCAGCGGAACCAGGCGCGGGGCAATCATGTTTTCCGGACGCAGGATGTCGTCGAGCATGGCGTCGTCCAGCAGGCCTTCTTCGCGCACCAGTTCCAGTACGCCACGGCCACTTTCCAGGGCGATGCGGGCGATACGGGTGGCGTTTTCATAGCCGATGTACGGGTTCAGCGCGGTGACCAGGCCGATGGAGTGCTCCACCAGTTCGCGGCAACGGGTTTCGTTGGCGGTGATGCCGGTGATGCAGTGCTCGCGCAGCATGTCCATGGCGCGTTGCAGCAGGCGGATCGAGTCGAAGATCTTGAAGGCGATCAGCGGCTCCATCACGTTCAGTTGCAGCTGGCCGCCTTCGGCCGCGATGGTCAGGGCCAGGTCGTTGCCGATGATCTGGAACGCCACTTGGTTGACCGCTTCCGGGATCACCGGGTTGACCTTGCCAGGCATGATCGAGCTGCCGGGCTGACGCGCTGGCAGGTTGATTTCGTTGATGCCGGTGCGTGGGCCGCTGGACAGCAGGCGCAGGTCGTTGCAGATCTTCGACAGCTTGACCGCAGTGCGCTTGAGCATGCCGGAGAACAGCACGAAGGCGCCCATGTCGGAGGTGGCTTCGATCAGGTCGGCCGCCGGTACCAGCGGCTGGCCGCTGATGGTGGCCAGGCGTTGTACGGCCAGGGCCTGGTAGCGCGGGTCGGCGTTGATGCCGGTGCCGATGGCGGTGCCGCCCAGGTTGACTTCGGTCAGCACTTCCGGCGCCAGGGTCTTCAGGCGGGCCAGGTCTTCACCCAGGGTGGTGGCGAAGGCCTTGAATTCCTGGCCGAGGGTCATCGGCACGGCGTCTTGCAGCTGGGTACGGCCCATTTTCAGGACGTGGCTGAATTCGTCACCCTTGGCGGCGAACGACTGGATCAGGCTGTCGAGGCTGGCCAGCAGGGCGTCGTGACCCAGCAGCAGACCCAGGCGGATCGCGGTCGGGTAGGCGTCGTTGGTGGACTGCGCCATGTTCACGTCGTTGTTCGGGTGCAGGTACTGGTATTCGCCCTTGCTGTGGCCCATGGCCTCCAGCGCGATGTTGGCGATGACTTCGTTGGCATTCATGTTGGTCGAAGTGCCAGCGCCGCCTTGAATCATGTCCACCACGAACTCTTCGTGGAAGTCGCCGCGGATCAGGCGGGCACAGGCCTCGCTGATGGCGGCATGCTTGGCTTCGCTCAGATGACCCAGTTCGCGGTTGGCGTCAGCAGCTGCCTGCTTGACCATTGCCAGGGCCACGACCAGTTTTGGGTAGTGCGAAATCGGAACGCCGGAGAGACGGAAGTTGTTCACCGCTCGCAGGGTCTGGATGCCGTAATACGCTTGAGCCGGTACTTCGAGTACGCCAAGCAGGTCTTTTTCTGTGCGGAAAGATGCAGCGGAGGACATGACGGAGATCATCTCGTTAGGGACCCGGTCTGTGCCGGGAACGCTGCGAATCCTAGGCCGAAGGGATTTTTTGGGCCAATGCTGTTAAACACTGGGCTATGCATATTCGGCATAATGCCGGTGTGACGCCGCTTTGTCGGCGAGCGTGTGACCTAAAATGGTGCGTGTCCGGGAGGACGTGATGAATCTGGAAAGCAAATGGCTCGAGGACTTCAGTGCCCTGGCCGCCACCCGCAGCTTTTCCCAGGCTGCCGAGCGACGTTTCGTGACCCAGCCAGCCTTCAGCCGGCGCATTCGCAGCCTGGAAGCGGCCCTGGGCCTGACCCTGGTCAACCGCTCGCGCACGCCGGTGGAACTGACGGCGGCGGGGCAGCTGTTCCTGGTCACCGCGCGCACCGTGGTCGAACAGCTCGGCGAGGTGGTGCGTCACCTGCATCATCTGGAAGGTGGCCAGGGCGAGGTGATGCAGGTGGCGGCGGCTCACTCCCTGGCGCTGGGCTTCTTCCCGCGCTGGATCGCGCAACTGCGCAACGAAGGGCTGAACATCGCCACGCGGCTGGTGGCCACCAACGTCGGTGACGCGGTGCACGCCCTGCGCGAAGGCGGCTGCGACCTGATGCTGGCCTTCTATGACCCGGACGCGGCCTTGCAGATGGACTCGGAAATCTTCCCCTCGCTGCACCTGGGGCACACCGAGATGCTGCCGGTGTGCGCCGCCAACCCCCAGGGCAAGCCGCTGTTCGACCTGGAAGGGGAATCCAGCGTGCCGCTGCTGGCCTACAGCGCCGGGGCCTTTCTCGGGCGTTCGGTGAACCTGCTGTTGCGCCAGCGCAACCTGCGATTCACCACGGTCTATGAAACTGCCATGGCCGACAGCCTTAAAAGCATGGCCCTGGAAGGGCTGGGCATTGCCTGGGTGCCGCAGTTGAGCGTGCGGGCCGAGCTGGCCCGGGGCGAGCTGGTGGTGTGCGGCGGCGCGCAATGGCATGTGCCGCTGGAGATCCGCCTGTACCGCTGCGCCCTGGTGCGCAAGGCCAACGTGCGTTTGCTCTGGCGCAAGCTTGAAGGCGCCGCCGCACAAGCCGCGGCCACGTAGGAGCCGGCTTGCCGGCGAAAGCGTCGGTCGGGAGGGTGGTGATCGCAGGGCTGGCCTGTTCGCTGGCAAGCCAGCTCCTACGAGGGGTACGGGATTGACCTGGGAGTCAATAAAACCGGGGTTTTGCGCCGGAAATACTTTGTTCGACAGATGGTCGGCGAAAGTGCGTTTAGCGCGGCTTTTTCGGTATACTGCGCGGCCTTCGGCCGGTTCGTCCGGCCATAATTCGTACAGTCAAGCCACGCATTTTCGCGTGGCTTGTTGTTTTTGACGCGCCTGCGGGCGCCCAGAGAGAAGAGGCACGACGATGAGTGCACTGGTTGGCGTGATCATGGGCTCCAAGTCCGATTGGTCCACCCTTAGCCACACCGCCGATATGCTGGAAAAGCTCGGCATCCCTTACGAGGTGAAGGTGGTGTCCGCTCACCGCACCCCGGACCTGCTGTTCCAGTACGCCGAAGAGGCTGAGGCGCGTGGCATCGAGGTGATCATCGCCGGTGCCGGCGGCGCGGCGCACTTGCCGGGCATGTGCGCGGCCAAGACCCACCTGCCGGTACTGGGCGTGCCGGTGCAGTCGTCGATGCTCTCGGGCGTGGATTCGCTGCTGTCCATCGTGCAGATGCCCGCCGGCATCCCCGTGGCCACCCTGGCCATCGGCAAGGCTGGCGCGATCAACGCGGCCCTGCTCTCGGCGAGCATCCTGGGCGCCAAGCACCCGCAGTTTCATGCGGTGCTGAAAAAATTCCGTGCTGAACAGACAGACAGCGTCCTGGACAATCCAGACCCGCGCGTCGCCTGAGGTTGTTGACGATGAAGATCGGTGTAATCGGTGGCGGCCAGTTGGGCCGCATGTTGGCCCTGGCGGGGACTCCGCTGGGAATGAACTTCGCTTTTCTCGACCCGGCGCCGGACGCCTGTGCCGCTGCCCTGGGCGAACACCTGCGGGCCGACTACGGCGACCAGGACCACCTGCGCCAGCTGGCCGATGAAGTGGACCTGGTGACCTTCGAATTCGAGAGCGTGCCGGCGGAAACCGTGGCCTTCCTTTCGCAGTTCGTGCCGGTCTACCCGAGCGCCGAAGCCTTGCGCATCGCCCGCGATCGCTGGTTCGAGAAGAGCATGTTCAAGGACCTGGGGATTCCTACCCCCGAGTTCGCCGACATCCAGTCCCAGGCGGATCTCGACGCCGCCGTGGCGCGCATCGGCCTGCCGGCCGTGCTCAAGACCCGCACCCTGGGTTACGACGGCAAGGGCCAGAAGGTCCTGCGCAGCGCCGCCGACGTTGCCGGCACCTTCGCCGAACTGGGCAGCGTGCCTTGCCTGCTGGAAGGCTTCGTGCCGTTCACCGGCGAAGTCTCGCTGATCGCCGTGCGTGCCCGTGACGGGGAAACCCGTTTCTACCCGCTGGTGCACAACACCCACGACAGCGGCATCCTGCGCCTGTCGGTGGCCAGCAGCGATCACCCGCTGCAGGCTCTGGCCGAGGACTACTCCAGCCGCGTGCTCAAGCAGCTGGATTATGTCGGCGTGATGGCTTTCGAGTTCTTCGAAGTCGACGGTGGCCTCAAGGCCAACGAGATCGCCCCGCGGGTGCACAACTCCGGGCACTGGACCACCGAAGGCGCCGAGTGCAGCCAGTTCGAAAACCACCTGCGGGCGGTGGCCGGCCTGCCCCTGGGCTCCACGGCCAAGGTCGGTGAGAGCGCGATGATCAACTTCATCGGCCAGGTGCCGCCGGTGGACCAGGTCATCGCCATCGACGACTGCCACCTGCATCACTACGGCAAGGCCTTCAAGGCCGGGCGCAAGGTCGGCCACGCCAACCTGCGTTGCGCCGATCAGGCGACCCTGCAAGCGCAGATCCTCAAGGTGCAAGCGCTGATCGCCGAGTAACAAATCCACCGGCTGGCGGGAACCTTCGTTTCCCGCCGTTCTCTGATAGCGGGAGGCCAGAGCGCTGACTAGGCTTTGGCTTGATCCCCCCTTACAGAGGAACAGCCATGGGCATTATCGGAACCATTTTCATCGGCTTGATCGTTGGTCTGCTGGCGCGTTTCCTCAAGCCGGGAGACGACAGCATGGGCTGGATCATGACCATCCTGCTGGGTATCGGCGGTTCGCTGGCGGCCACTTATGGCGGTCAGGCGCTGGGTATCTACCATGCGGGCCAGGGTGCCGGTTTCATCGGTGCGCTGGTGGGCGCGATCGTCCTGCTGGTGATCTACGGCTTTATCAAGAAAAGCTGATTCCCCCCTGCAAGCCCCCTCTGCCGCTCGGGCAGAGGGGAGCCCTTTTCTTCATCTGAAACTTCAACGCAGCCGACGGTTTGGGCACTAGAATGCCCGGGTTTTTCCGTCCTTCCTTTTTGACCGAGCCAGCCTCTCATGCGCCGTCTTCTATTGACCTTTGTTCTGCTGGGCTGCGGCCTGGCCCACGCTGGCGAACTGCCGGAAACCGACTGGCTGGAGCTGATGCCCAAGTCGGACCAGAAGGCCCTGGAGCAGATGCCGGAAATCGACCACAACTCCCCCGAAGCCAACGGCACCTTCACCGACAAGGGCGGCCTGAAGCAGAGCAAGGGCTTGCCGGCGGTGATGTATTCCACCAAGACCGTGCCGGCGATGAACGACAAGCAGATCCGCCTGGGCGGCTACCCGGTGCCGCTGGAAGCCGATGCCAAGGGCCGCAGCACGCTGTTCTTCCTGGTGCCGTACCCGGGTGCCTGCATCCACGTGCCGCCACCGCCGCCCAACCAGCTGGTGCTGGTGCGCTTTCCCAAGGGCGTGAAGCTGGACGATATCTACACGCCGCTGTGGGTGACCGGAACCCTGAAGATCGAGAAGGTCAGCAATGACCTGGCTGACGCGGCCTACGCCCTGGATGCGGCGAAGGTACGGGTGGTGCAGGAATCCGACCTGTAGCGGGACTGAGGGGATTAGCCAGGAATTTGGGGCCAGGAGGGCTGTTGTGGCGAGGGAGCTTGCTCCCGCTCGGGCGCGTAGCGGCCGCAAGACCTGAGTACGCGTTCTGCCTGACAGACCGCGGATTCAGGACTTGGGAAGGCTGCGCCTTCCAGCGGGAGCAAGCTCCCTCGCCACGCCCAGCCTGAACACAGGGCCCATCAGCGCAATCGTGGGTCAGAGCGGGGCGGCGCCGATGCTCACGCTCAGGGTGTGGCGGGCGCCGGGGGCCAGGGTGACGATGTCGTCCATCACGTTGGCGGTCTCGATGCACAGCATGCGCTGCCAGCCGTCGTCGGCCATGTCGCTGAACTGCGCGGCGCGGTCGATCCAGGGGTTCCAGATCACCGCGGTGCGCGAGCCTGCGCTGGTCAGGCGAATCCGTCGTTGCCACTCGGGGTCGACGATCTCCAACTGCGCCGGGACGTTCAGATAGATGCGATCAGTCTCGCCGCTAAAGTGCAGGGCGCCTTGCTGGACCTTGGTGGTCCAGTCTTCCAGGGTTTCGATGTAGCTCAGCCCGTCCAGGCCTTCGACCTGCACATTGCGCACATCACTGACGGCGAAATAGCTGTGCAACGCCTGGCTGATGCTCACGCTTTCAGTACCCAGGTTGTGGCTGCTGAGGCTGATGTGCAGTTGCTGGTCGAGGCGGATGCTCAGGCGCGGTTCCACTGTATGGGGCCAGCCGGGAAAACCGCCAGCGGGGCAGGGCAGGCGCAGTTCTACCAGCAGGCTGTCGCCCTGGCTTTCGATGCCCAGCAGCTCCCAGTCGGTGGCTCGCACCAGGCCGTGGGCCGGTGCCGGTTCAGCGCTCTGGCGCATGGCCTGCACACTTTGCGGGTTGCGCGCCAGGTTGCCGAACCAGGGCCAGCACACCGGAACCCCGGCGCGGATGCTCTTGCCGCTTTTGAACACGGCCTCGTCGTTGAGCCAGATCAGCGGCTGTTGCCCAGCCACCTGATAACTGAGGATGTGCGCGCCTTGCTGGGCCACCAGCAGTTCGGCGTCACCGTGGCGGATGCGCCAGCAGTTCAGTTCATCCAGTTTGACGGTTTCGACCTGGGGCGTAGGCATGCTGCTGTTCTCGTTCGCAAGGTTTGGGCGGGCATGGCGCGCATGACCGCCTCCAGGTTTAACGGGCGCGGGGTGGAACCGAGCGGGTGCGGCCGCTGCCGTCGATGGCGACGAACACGAATACCGCCTCGGTGACCTTGCGCCATTCGCTGGACAACGGGTCGTCGCTCCACACTTCGACCATCATCTGGATCGAGCTGCGGCCGATTTCCAGGGTCTGGGTATAGAAGGACAGCTGCGCGCCCACGGCCACCGGCACCAGGAACGCCATGCGGTCGATGGCCACCGTGGCCACCCGGCCACCGGCGACGCGGCTGGCCATGGCGGTGCCCGCCAGGTCCATCTGCGCCACCAGCCAGCCGCCGAAAATATCGCCAAAGCCGTTGGTTTCACGGGGCAAGGCGGTGATTTGCAGGGCCAGGTCGCCTTGCGGGATTGGATCTTCTTGTTCGAGCTCTATCATGCGAGGGGCCTCTGACCCGTGACGCTTCATGGGTACTTCAGGTGAATAGCCGTCTTCAGGAAAAACGATTCAGCCCGAACACACTGCGTTCGTCACGTTCTTTCCAAGGCGTGCTAAAGGGAAACTCTGCGAAATCGACTGGCACTGTCCAGGGACTGGGGCGCGCAGCAGCGTTTTCGCACAACAACCCTTGCCAGGAGCGGCTTTGCGCTCCGCGGTTTGCGAGTATATCGGTCGATAGACTCCGCGACGACCCACTCAGTTCGCAAATTTGTGAGTCATTTGTGCGCTGCTGTGTACGCATTCGAACAATTTGCTATCGTGCCGAACCTGCCAGGCCCCAACCAGCGCTGTTGCGGCTTCCAGAACCGACTAATAAGAGAAGCCCTTGCCATGACCACTGTGCCCGCGAGCGCCGCGCAATCTGCGCAACCCGCCCGTCCGCTGACCCGTAGTGACTACAAGACCTTGTCCCTGTCCGCCCTGGGCGGGGCGCTGGAGTTCTACGACTTCATCATCTTCGTGTTCTTCGCCACCGTGGTCGGCAAGCTGTTCTTCCCGGCGGACATGCCCGAGTGGCTGCGCCTGATGCAGACCTTCGGCATCTTCGCCGCCGGCTACCTGGCTCGTCCCCTGGGCGGGATCGTCATGGCCCACTTCGGCGACCTGCTGGGGCGCAAGAAGATGTTCACCCTGAGCATCTTCATGATGGCGGTGCCGACCCTGATCATGGGCCTCTTGCCGACCTACGCGCAGATCGGCATGTGGGCGCCGATCCTGCTGTTGCTGATGCGGGTGATCCAGGGCGCGGCCATTGGCGGCGAAGTGCCCGGGGCCTGGGTCTTCGTTTCCGAACACGTGCCGCAGCGGCACATCGGCTATGCCTGCGGCACCCTGACGTCGGGCCTGACCGCCGGGATTCTCCTGGGCTCGCTGGTGGCCACGGCGATCAACAGCATCTATACCCCGGTGGAAGTGGCGGACTACGCTTGGCGGATCCCGTTCCTGCTGGGCGGGGTGTTCGGCCTGTTCTCGGTGTACCTGCGCCGCCTGCTGCACGAAACCCCGGTGTTCGCCGAGCTGCAACAGCGCAAGGCCCTGGCCGAAGAGCTGCCGCTGCGCGCAGTGCTGCGCGATCACCGCGGCGCCATCGTGATTTCCATGCTGCTGACCTGGCTGCTGTCCGCCGGGATCATCGTGGTGATCCTGATGACCCCCACCGTGCTGCAGACGGTCTATAAATTCCCGGCCATCACCGCCCTGGAAGCCAACAGCCTGGCCATTGTGTTCCTGAGCCTGGGCTGCGTGATCTCCGGGGTTCTGGCGGATCGTTTCGGCGCTGGCAAGGTGTTCGTGTTCGGCAGTGCCTTGCTGCTGGCCACCTCCTGGACCTTCTATCACGGCTTGCTGGATAACCCGCAGTGGCTGTTCCCGATGTATGCCCTGACCGGTCTGTTTGTCGGCACCATCGGCGCGGTGCCTTATGTGATGGTCAAGGCGTTCCCAGCGGTGGTGCGTTTCAGTGGCCTGTCGTTTTCCTACAACCTGGCCTACGCGATCTTCGGCGGCCTGACGCCAATGGTGGTGACCTGGTTGCTCAAGGAAAGCCCGATGGGGCCGGCCTATTACGTTGCAATCATCTGCGGCATCGGCCTGCTGGTCGGCCTGTACCTGTGGGCCAAGGGCCGCTGATCGCCACCAGCTTGTAGCCGCTGCCGCAGGCTGCGACAGGGCCGCAGGCCCTGCTGGGCGCTGAAGAGTGTCGCGACCCTGCGGGTCGGTCGCAGCCTGCGGCAGCGGCTACAGAGTTTTTTATCGCCGTATAAAGAAAGGCCAGCTTCCGTTCAGGAGTGCTGGCCTTTCATCTAATTGTCATATTCCGGACATAGAGTGTTCACACGGCCTACAGATACTTGGCCCCGACTTAACACACCCTATCTGCTAGGAGTAAGGCATGAAACTGAAGCGTTTGATGGCGGCAATGACCTTTGTCGCCGCTGGCGTTGCGACTGCCCACGCGGTTGCCGCTGTTGACCCTGCTATCCCGAGCTACACCAAGACCACTGGTGTGTCGGGCAACCTGTCCAGCGTCGGTTCCGATACCTTGGCGAACCTGATGACCCTGTGGGCCGAGAACTACAAAAAAGAATACCCGAACGTCAACATTCAGATTCAGGCCGCCGGCTCCGCCACCGCGCCACCCGCCCTGACCGAAGGCACCTCCAACCTGGGCCCAATGAGCCGCAAGATGAAGGACACGGAACTCGCGGCCTTCGAGCAGAAGTACGGCTACAAGCCAACCGCTATCCCGGTGGCCGTGGACGCCCTGGCAGTGTTCGTGCACAAGGACAACCCGATCCAGCACCTGACCATGGAACAGGTCGATGCGATCTTCTCCTCGACTCGTCTGTGCGGCGCCAAGGAAGAAGTGAAGACCTGGGGCGACCTGGGCGTGAAGGGCGACCTGGCCAACAAGCCGGTCCAGCTGTTCGGTCGCAACTCGGTATCCGGCACCTACGGCTACTTCAAGGAAGAAGCCCTGTGCAAAGGCGACTACAAGCCTAACGTCAACGAACAACCCGGCTCGGCGTCCGTTGTGCAGTCCATCAGCTCCTCGCTGAACGGCATCGGCTACTCGGGCATCGGCTACAAGACCGCCAGCGTGAAGACCGTGGCCCTGGCCAAGAAAGGCAGCAGCGACTTCATCGAAGACACCGAAGAAAACGCCCTGAACGGCAAGTACCCGCTGTCGCGCTTCCTCTACGTCTACGTCAACAAGGCCCCGAACAAGCCTCTGGCCCCGCTGGAAGCCGAGTTCGTGAAACTGGTCCTGTCCAAACAGGGTCAGGAAGTGGTGGTCAAAGACGGCTACATCCCACTGCCTGCCAAGGTGGCCGCCAAGGCCCTGGCTGACCTGGGCCTGAAAGAAGGCGCATAAGCCGCCGCACAAGGGTCCGGCCCCCGGACCCTGTCGTATCCGTAGGAGCTGGCCGGGCGGCGTTGCGCTTGCCAGCCAAAGCGCCCGCAAGGGCGACCAGGGCTCAAGGCGCTGGTCGTCGACCGGCCAGCTCTTACAACCTCATTTTCTGTCCGCTGCCGGCGCTGCCACGCGGCGGATTTGTTGCGTCACTGCATTGTCATCTTTCTGTCATACAGGATCGCTAGGGTGTGCGCATGAATGATCTGGCCAACTCCACCATGACTACGACTTCTCCCCCCAAGCGCATTGACTTCAATACGCCTGAGCTGCAACGCAAGCGCCGTATCCGCGCGCTCAAAGACCGTCTGACCCGCTGGTACGTCCTGGTGGGCGGCCTGGCCGTGCTGGGTGCGATCACCCTGATCTTCTTCTTCCTCGCCTATGTCGTCGCGCCGCTGTTCCAGGGTGCCGAGCTGACCGCCAAGGACCCGCTGACCCCCGCCTGGATGCAGGACGCCGGCAAGCCGCTGATGTTCTCCCTGGAAGAGCAGAACCAGGTGGCCATGCGCGTCTCCGACAAGGGCCAGGCGCTGTTCTTCGACATCGACAGCGGCGCCGAGCTGCGCAAGGTCGACCTGCCGATCCCGGCGGGCGCCAGCGTCACCTCCATCGGCAAGGACCAGCCCGGCAATCCGCTGGTGGTGGTCGGTCTGTCCAACGGCCAGGCCCTGGTGTTCCGCCACACCTACAAGGTCAGCTACCCGGACGGCAAGAAGACCATCTCGCCAGCCATCGAGTACCCCTACGGCGAAACCCCGATCACCCTGAACGAGCAGGGCGGTGCCCTGGAGCACGTCAATCTCAATGCCAGCGATTCGTCGCTGATCGTCGCCGGTTCCACCGGGGCGCAGTTGCATGTGCTGAAGCTGACCCGCGAAGAAAACATGATGACCGGCGAAGTCACCAGCGAGCAGAGCCGCATCGAGCTGCCGCAGATGACCGAGCCGGTCAAGGCGATGTACATCGATCCGCGCCAGCAATGGCTGTATGTGATCAATGGCCGGGCCCTGGCCGACGTGTTCAGCCTGCGGGACAAGAGCCTTAACGGTCGCTACAAACTGCTGGACGACGCCAATGCCGAAGTCACCGCCAGCACCCAGCTGGTGGGTGGCATCTCGCTGATCATCGGCACCTCCAAGGGCGGCCTGGCCCAGTGGTTCATGGCCCGCGATGCGGATGGCGAGCTGCGCCTGAAGCAGATCCGCACCTTCCAGATGGGCACCACGCCCATCGTTGAGATCACCGCCGAAGAGCGTCGCAAGGGCTTCGTCGCCCTGGACGCCGCTGGCAAGCTCGGGGTGTTCCACAGCACCGCCCATCGCACTCTGCTGGTGGACCAGGTGGTGGACGGACAGGGCCTGTTCGGTCTGTCGCCACGGGCCAACCGGGTGATCGTCGAGGCCGGCGGCAAGCTGCAACCGCTGCTGCTGGACAACCCGCACCCGGAAGTGTCCTGGAGCGCGCTGTGGAGCAAGGTCTGGTACGAGAACTACGACGAGCCTAAATACGTCTGGCAATCCACCGCGGCCAACACCGATTTCGAACCCAAGCTGAGCCTGTCGCCGCTGACCTTCGGCACCCTGAAGGCGGCGTTCTACGCCATGCTGCTGGCGGCGCCATTGGCGGTGGCGGCGGCGATCTACACCGCCTACTTCATGGCCCCGGGCATGCGCCGCAAGGTCAAGCCGGTGATCGAGCTGATGGAAGCGATGCCGACGGTGATCCTCGGCTTCTTCGCCGGCCTGTTCCTCGCGCCTTATGTCGAGGGCCACTTGCCGGGCATCTTCAGCCTGCTGCTCCTGCTGCCGATCGGCATCCTGGTGGCCGGTTTCGCCTGGAGCCGCCTGCCCGAGTCGCTGCGCCTGAAAGTGCCGGACGGCTGGGAGAGCGCGATCCTGATCCCGGTGATCATCCTGGTGGGCTTCCTCTCGCTGTACATGAGCCCGTTCATGGAGAACTGGTTCTTCGGCGGCGACATGCGCATGTGGATCTCCCATGACTTAGGCATCACCTACGACCAGCGCAACGCCCTGGTGGTCGGCCTGGCCATGGGCTTTGCGGTGATCCCGAACATCTACTCGATCGCCGAAGACGCCGTGTTCAGCGTGCCCCGCGGCCTGACCCTGGGCTCCCTGGCCCTGGGCGCCACGCCGTGGCAGACCATGACGCGGGTGGTGATTCTCACCGCCAGCCCGGGGATTTTCTCGGCGCTGATGATCGGCATGGGCCGCGCCGTGGGCGAGACCATGATCGTGCTGATGGCCACCGGCAACACCCCGGTCATGGAAATGAACCTGTTCGAAGGCCTGCGCACCCTGGCCGCCAACGTCGCGGTGGAAATGCCCGAATCGGAAGTCGGCGGCAGCCACTACCGCGTGCTGTTCCTCTCGGCGCTGGTGCTGCTGCTGTTCACCTTCGTCATGAACACCCTCGCCGAGCTGATTCGTCAGCGTCTGCGCAAGAAATACTCGTCGCTTTAAGAAAGGTAGAAGTCTGTGAAACAGAACTCCCTAAAAGACTGGTTCAAGAGCGGCGCCCCGGGCGTCTGGATCAGCGGTGGCGCGGTGTCCATCGCGGTCATCATGACCATCGGCCTGCTGGCGGTGATTGCCGTGCGCGGCCTCGGCCACTTCTGGCCGGCGGACCTGGTGCATGCCAGCTATGACGTGCCGGGCCAGGCCAACCACCTGGTCATCGGTGAAGTGGTGCAGAAGGAAGAAGTGCCCCGGGCACGCCTGAAGAGCGCCGGCCTGCCGGTGCCCGACCAGGGCCCGGAGTTCATGACCCGGGAGCTGATCAAGGTCGGCAACCGTGACCTGAACGGCAACGACTTCACCTGGATCGTCGGCGAGTGGCTGACCAACCAGAGCTACCCGAAAGAGCTGATGGCCATCGAGCGCCGTGAGTGGGGCAACTTCTACGGCTACCTGGTCAACGTCAAGGAAAGCGGCAAGGTGATCGCCGAAGGCGAGGCCGCCTGGCCCGAGCTGCAAGCGCGGATCAACCGGGTGAACCAGCTGGCGGCCCAGCTCAAGACCCTGGAAAAATCCGACATCGGCGCGATCAACGCCGGTCTGGAACGCATCCGCCTGCACGGTCGCAAGCTGGAACTGGACGGCAAGATGAACGCCGCCGCCCAGGCCGACATGGACGCCGAGCGCGCCGAACTCAATGCCCGTTACCAGGAGATCGAGGCGCGCCTGAGCGACCTGCACGCCCAGTTCAACCGTGACAGCCTGACCGCTCGCGATGCCAACGGTAAGGAAATCGAGATCGGCCTGGGCAAGGTGGTGCACGCCTACCAGCCGAACGCCATGGGCACCTTCACCAAGATCGGCTTCTACTTCAGCAAGGTCTGGGAATTCCTCAGCGACGACCCCCGTGAAGCCAACACCGAAGGCGGGATCTTCCCGGCGATCTTCGGCACCGTGATGATGACCCTGATCATGGCCATGATCGTCACCCCGTTCGGCGTGCTGGCGGCGGTCTACCTGCGCGAATACGCCAAGCAGAACACCCTGACCCGGGTGATCCGCATCGCCGTGAACAACCTGGCGGGGGTTCCGGCCATCGTCTACGGGGTGTTCGGCCTGGGCTTCTTCGTCTACGTGCTGGGCGGTTCCGTGGACCGGCTGTTCTTCCCCGAGGCCCTGCCGGCGCCGACCTTCGGCACCCCGGGCCTGCTCTGGGCGTCCCTGACCCTGGCGCTGCTGGCGGTGCCGGTGGTGATCGTGGCCACCGAGGAAGGCCTGGCGCGAATTCCCCGCACCGTGCGCGAAGGGTCCCTGGCCCTGGGTGCGACCAAGGCCGAGACGCTGTGGAAGATCGTCCTGCCGATGGCCAGCCCGGCGATGATGACCGGGATGATCCTCGCGGTGGCCCGCGCCGCCGGTGAAGTGGCGCCGCTGATGCTGGTGGGCGTGGTGAAACTGGCACCGTCGCTGCCGCTGGACGGCAACTACCCGTACCTGCACCTGGACCAGAAGATCATGCACCTGGGCTTCCACATCTACGACGTCGGCTTCCAGAGCCCCAACGTCGAGGCCGCGCGGCCTTTGGTCTACGCCACCGCGCTGCTGCTGGTGCTGGTGATCGCCACCCTGAACCTGTCGGCCGTGTGGATCCGTAACCACCTGCGCGAGAAATACAAGGCGCTGGACAGCTAACACTCAAGCTTTAAGCCATAAGCGGCAAGCTCCAGGCGGAGCGCCGCTTTGCCCTAACTTGCGGCTTGCAGCTAAAAGCTTGCAGCTACGAACGGAGTGAGACCATGCAACACGAAACCCATTCCCATGGCATCAACATGTCCGCCCTGGGCCGCGACAAGCAGAGCCTGAGCCTGGAACAGGAAACCGTGGCCATCGAAGTGCCCGGCCTGAGCCTGTTCTACGGCGAGAAACAAGCGCTGTTCGACGTCAGCATGAACATCCCCAAGCAGCGCGTGACCGCCTTCATCGGCCCATCCGGCTGCGGCAAGTCGACCCTGCTGCGGACCTTCAACCGCATGAACGACCTGGTGGACGGCTGCCGCGTGGAGGGAGCGATCAACCTCTACGGCAACAACATCTACCGCAAGGGCGAAGACGTGGCCGAGCTGCGTCGCCGGGTCGGCATGGTGTTCCAGAAGCCCAACCCGTTCCCCAAGACCATCTATGAAAACGTGGTCTACGGCTTGCGCATCCAGGGCATCAACAAGAAGCGCGTGCTCGACGAGGCCGTGGAATGGGCGCTCAAGGGCGCGGCGTTGTGGGACGAGGTCAAGGACCGCCTGCATGATTCGGCCCTGGGCCTGTCCGGCGGCCAGCAGCAGCGTCTGGTGATTGCCCGCACCATCGCCGTGGAGCCGGAAGTGCTGCTGCTGGACGAACCCTGCTCGGCCCTGGACCCGATCTCGACCCTGAAGGTCGAAGAGCTGATCTACGAGCTCAAGTCCAAGTTCACCATCGTCATCGTGACCCACAACATGCAGCAGGCGGCGCGGGTTTCCGACTACACCGCGTTCATGTACATGGGCAAACTGGTGGAGTTCGGTGACACCGACACGCTGTTCACCAACCCGGCGAAGAAGCAGACCGAAGACTACATCACCGGGCGTTACGGCTAGAAAGCAGCTGCAAGCCGCAAGCTTCAAGCGGCAAGTGAGAGCGGTTCAGGGTAACGACATAGATAGCTTGCAGCTTGTAGCTTGCAGCTCACAGCTTTTGCGGAGCAAACCATGATTTCGAAGGAAGGGTTAACCCATCACATCTCCCAACAGTTCAATGCCGAGCTGGAAGAGGTGCGCAGCCACCTGCTGGCCATGGGCGGGCTGGTGGAGAAGCAAGTCAACGACGCGGTCACCGCGCTGATCGAGGCTGACTCCGGCCTGGCCCAGCAGGTGCGCGAGATCGACGACCAGATCAACCAGATGGAGCGCAACATCGACGAGGAATGCCTGCGTATCCTCGCCCGTCGCCAGCCGGCGGCCTCCGACCTGCGCTTGATCATCAGCATCTCCAAGTCGGTGATCGACCTGGAGCGCATCGGCGACGAAGCCACCAAGATCGCCCGTCGGGCCATCCAGCTGTGCGAAGAGGGCGAGGCCCCGCGCGGCTACGTGGAAGTGCGGCATATCGGCGACCAGGTGCGCAACATGGTGCGCGACGCCCTCGACGCGTTTGCCCGCTTCGATGCCGACCTGGCACTTTCCGTGGCCCAGTACGACAAGATCATCGACCGCGAATACAAGACCGCGTTGCGCGAGCTGGCCACCTACATGATGGAAGACCCGCGCTCTATCTCGCGGGTCCTGAGCATTATCTGGGTGCTGCGCTCGCTGGAGCGGATCGGCGATCACGCGCGCAACATTTCCGAGCTGGTGATTTACCTGGTGCGCGGCACCGATGTACGCCATCTGGGACTCAAGCGCATGAAGGAAGAAGTTGAAGGCACAAGTGGCGAATCCGCTAATGTTCCGGATCAAGCTGACGATAAGTAAGAGTGCCCGAGAAGAGCGCCCGGCCCTTTGGCCGGGCGTTTTTGTTTGGGCCCCTCACATTTGAAAAAAAGCAGCACCCGCGAACGAAAAGTCCCGGCGTGACTGAAGAGTTTTGGCAAAGTGCCATCAGCCAGCGTTATGCTTGCCGGGATTTTTAAAGGGGTGGTCGATGAGTAAGGTAAGTGTGTTGGTGGTGGACGACGCTTCGTTCATTCGTGACCTGGTGAAGAAGTGCCTGCGCAACTACTTCCCTGGCATCAAGATCGAAGACGCGATCAACGGCAAGAAGGCCCAGGCGATGCTCGCCCGCGAAGCCTTCGACCTGGTCCTGTGCGACTGGGAGATGCCGGAAATGTCCGGCCTTGAGCTGCTGACCTGGTGCCGTGGGCAAGAGGCGCTCAAAGCCATGCCCTTCGTCATGGTCACCAGCCGTGGCGACAAGGAAAACGTGGTGCAGGCGATCCAGGCCGGGGTGTCCGGTTATGTGAGCAAGCCTTTCACCAACGAACAGCTGCTGACCAAGGTCAAGCAGGCGCTGAACAAGGTCGGCAAGCTCGACACCTTGATGAACAGCGCTCCGACCAAGATGAACTCGGCTTTCGGCAATGACTCCCTGAGCGCCCTGACCGGTGGCAAGCCGGCGGTGGTGGGGGCGGCTTCGGCTCCGGTCAATCCGTTCGCCAAACCGGCGGCTGCGGCCCCTGCACCGGCCCCTGCAGCCGCAGCGCCGGCGCGCGGCTTGCTCAACAGCCCTCCGGTCAAGGCTCCGGCGCCCGCGACAGCGGCCAGTGGCGGTCGTGGCCAGGGCCAGTTGCGCCTGTCCAGCGGCAATCAGCAGTGCGTGATCAAGGCCCTGAGCATCAAGGAAGCGTTGCTGGTGGTGAAGCGTACCGACAGCCTGCCCCAGGTGCTGGAAAGCGCGGTGCTGGACCTGGAGCAGGGCGACAACGCCGAAGTGGCACGGCTCAATGGCTACCTGCATGCGGTGGTGGCGTTGGAGCCCAAGCCGGACAGCGAGTGGCTGCAACTGACCTTCCGTTTCGTCGACCAGGACGCGCAGAAGCTCGACTACATCTCGCGCCTGATCGCCCGCGGTACCGCGCAGAAGCATTTCGTTCCCGGCGCCTGATCCTCCCAGTCCGCTTCGTAGGAGCTGGCTTGCCAGCGAAAGCGTCCACAAGAGCAACACAAGGCTTGCGGGTCTCTTCGCCGGCAAGCCGGCTCCTACGAGGATCAAAGCTGCGGAAATCTGCGGAAAACACTTTTCCCGTTGCGGATTTTTGCCTTGCGCTGAGACGGCCTGCTGCACCATCCCGCTATCGAGCGAACCACTCGCAACCTAGGCCGTAACCCTCAGGCCGCAAGGCCTTCGCCGTCCCCCTCGATACGTTCTGCCGTACGTCCGATTGATTTTTTTGCCCTTGATTTATATCTGTTTGGATATAGATTGCTCATAGCGCTCCGTGTCTTTAAGCGCTTGCGGCCATGCCTTGAAACAACCCGGCGCGGTCGCTCCTGGCCATGTTGATTAGCCTTGTTCCTGGTCATTCACAGGAGAGGTTCGATGCCCAGGCACAAGGATGTGGTGTTTGTCGGGAGCGCGCTGCGGGATCTCCGGGCGTTCCCCGAAGATGCCCGCCGGGCCGCCGGTTACCAGCTGGATCTGCTGCAGCAGGGGGAACAGCCCTACGATTGCAGGTCGGTGAAAACCATCGGTCCGGGCGTTTTCGAAATCAGGATCCATGAGGATTCAGGGGCGTTTCGGGTGTTCTATGTGGTCAGGCGGCCCGCAGCCATCTATGTGCTGCACGCGGTGCGCAAGACCACCCGCAAGACCGAAGCGCGGGATATCGAGCTGGCTCGTGCCAGATATCAAGAAGCAGGTTCACGCCATGACTGACCAACCGATCAACCAGCGCTTTGCCAGCGTCTGGGACGCCCTTGAAGCCACGCCCCAGGAGGCCGCCAACATGCGCCTGCGGGCCAAGCTGATGCTTGAACTGGGCAAGACCGTGCAAGCCTGGGGGGTATCGCAGAAGGAGGCGGCCAAGCGCCTCAACATCTCCCAGCCACGCCTCAATGACGTGCTCAGCGGCAAGATCAACAAGTTCTCCCTTGATGCCCTGGTCAACCTGTCGGAGGCCGCGCAACTGAGGGTGGATATCCATTTCGACGCGTCGGGCCCGCACCCTCTGGCCCCGGCCTGATTCACACAAGCTCCATATCCGGCTGTTAGCGTGCCTGCATAACCTGCCAAGAGGCTGCCCAATGCTTGTGCGCCTGCTGCTGTTGTGCGGACTGTCCCTGCTGGCCACCTCGCTGGCGGCGATGACCGTCTACAAATCCGTCGACGCCGATGGCGTGGTGTCCTACAGCGATCGGCCTGCGCCGGGAGCCCAGGCGTTCGTGTTTCACGACCGCATGGAAGAGCACCTGGATATCCACAAGCACAAGGGTGTGGAGGCGCTGTATGTGCGCAATGACCTGTACGCCCCGGTGCAGATCGAGCTGGGTTTTACCGGGCTGAACAATGTCAGTGGCGCGCCCGGGCAGCCGATTCGCCAGGTGCTGCCGGCCCGCAGCAGGCAGCGTCTGGCGCTGCTCACGGCGACTCGTGCCGACCAGCCCTTGAGCTATGTCCCCAGGTTCCGTTATTCCCTGGGCGACCCGGCAGGCGCCGCCCAGGCCTATCGCTACCCGCTGCCCTGGCGCGGCGGGCCGTTTCGCCTGACCCAGGGGGCCAATGGCCAATACAGCCATTTCGGGCCCAGGAGCCGATACGCAATGGACATCGCCATGCCGGTGGGCACGCCGATCATTGCTGCGCGTGGCGGGGTGGTGGTCAAGACCGAGAACGCCCAGAACGGGCGGGGCGACAACCCGGCGGGCAACTTCGTCCGGGTGCTGCACGACGACGGCACCATGGGCGTGTACCTGCACCTCAAGCAAGGTTCGGTGAGTGTGCGGGAAGGGCAGCGGGTGGCGGTGGGCAGCCCGCTGGGGTTGTCGGGCAACACCGGCAACAGCAGCGGGCCGCACCTGCATTTCGTGGTGCAGCGCAATACCGGGCTGGGGCTGGTGTCGATTCCCTATCAATTCAACCAGCCGCTGGGGGATCTGCCGAATTTTACCCTGGGCAAGAAATGACCCGCTGCTGTAGGCGCCGGCGTGCCGGCGAACGGGCCGAGGGGCCCGTCAATCCAGCATCAGCACCTTGGCCAGGATGATCTTCGGCCCTTTCATCTTCTTGATGATGATGCGCAGGCCTTCGACTTCCAGCACTTCTTCCTCTTCCGGCACCCGTTTCAGGGTTTCGTACACCAGGCCGGCGAGGGTTTCGGCTTCGATATGGTCCAGATCGATGCCCAGCAGGCGCTCGACCTTGAACAGCGGGGTGTCACCGCGCACCAGCAGCTTGCCCGGCTGATAGGCGAGGATGCCGCGCTCGGTCTTGCGGTGTTCGTCCTGGATGTCGCCCACCAGCACTTCCAGCACGTCTTCCATGGTCAGGTAGCCGATCACCTTGCCGTCGGCTTCTTCCACCAGGGCGAAGTGCGAACCGCCCTTGCGGAACTGCTCCAGCAGTTGCGACAGCGGCATGTGCCGCGACACGCGCTCCAGCGGGCGGGTCAGCTCGGCCAGGTTGAACGACTCGGGAATGTGGTCCAGGGCCGCCAGTTCCAGCAGCAGGTCCTTGATGTGCAGCAGGCCGACGAACTCGTTGCGCTCGCTGTCGTAGACCGGGTAGCGGCTGAACTTGTGGCGGCGGAACAGGGCGAGGATTTCCTTGAGCGGCGCGTTGAATTCGACGCTGATCAGGTCTTCCCGGGAGTTGGCCCAGTCCACCACTTCCAGTTCGCCCATTTCCACGGCCGAGGCCAGCACGCGCATGCCCTGGTCGCTGGGGTCCTGGCCGCGGCTGGAGTGCAGGATCAGCTTGAGTTCTTCACGGCTGTAGTGGTGCTCGTGGTGCGGGCCGGGCTCGCCCTGGCCGGCGATGCGCAGAATGGTGTTGGCGCTGGCGTTGAGCAGGTAGATGGCCGGGTACATCAGCCAGTAGAACAGGTACAGCGGCACCGCGGTCCACAGCGACAGCAGCTCGGGCTTGCGGATCGCCCAGGACTTGGGCGCCAGCTCGCCGACCACGATGTGCAGGTAGGAAATGATGAAGAACGCGGTAAAGAACGACACGCCGCGGATCACTTCCGGGGAGTTGACCCCCACCGCGCCCAGCAGTGGCTCCAGCAGGTGGGCGAAGGCCGGCTCGCCGACCCAGCCCAGGCCTAGGGAGGCCAGGGTGATACCCAGCTGGCAGGCCGAAAGGTAGGCATCGAGCTGGCTGTGCACGGTGCGCAGGATCTGCCCGCGCCAGCCGTTCTTGTGGGCGATGGCTTCGACCCGGGTCGAGCGCAGCTTGACCATGGCGAACTCTGCGGCAACGAAAAAACCGTTGAGCAGGACCAGGATCAGAGCAAAAAGAATCATGCCGAAGTCGGCGAACAGAGACGCGAGGGTAAAACCAGGGGAAGGGTCCATGATGGAGTTTTGCGGGTTCCGTGTATTCGAAAAAGAAGGAAAGGCGGTGCCTGAAGGGCAGGCACAAGCTACGCAATGTAGCGGCTGACAGGGCGATTGCCTAGGGGCACGCCACGGTCAGCGCTGTTCGGTCAGGCTGGGGGTCGCGGTTTTTTTCACCTGGGCCGGGGCGAAATGGCAGGTAAAGGTGCTGCCGTGGCCCAGCACGCTGCTGATTTCCAGGCGCGCGCGGTGGCGCAGCAGCACGTGCTTGACGATGGCCAGGCCCAGGCCGGTGCCGCCGGTGTTGGAGTTGCGGCTCGAGTCCACCCGGTAGAAGCGTTCAGTAAGGCGCGGCAGGTGCTTGTTGTCGATGCCGATCCCCGAATCCTGCACGCTCAGGTGCGCGCCCTGGTCGTCACCCCACCAGCGAATGCGGATATTGCCTTCGGCCGGGGTGTATTTCACCGCGTTGAACACCAGGTTGGAGAAGGCGCTGCGCAGTTCCGCTTCGCTGCCCTTGAGTTGCACCGAGCCATCGGCCTCCAGGCTGATGCGCTGGTTGCGCTCCCCGGACAGCGCCTGGGCATCGCTCTTGATCGATTGCAGCAGCGCGTCGATGGGCACCGGCTGGTTGTCCGACGGGTAGTCGGTGGCTTCCAGCTTGGCCAGCAACAGCAGGTCGTTGAGCAGGGTCTGCATGCGTCCGCCTTGCTGCTGCATCTGCTGCAGGGCGCGGCTCCAGCGCGGGTTCACTTCGTCGACGTTGTCCAGCAGGGTTTCCAGGTAGCCGCAGATCACCGTCAGCGGGGTGCGCAGCTCGTGGGACACGTTGGCGATGAAATCCTTGCGCATCTGTTCCAGCTGGTGGATGCGGGTCACATCGCGCACCAGCATCAGGTGCTCATTGTTGCCGTAGCGGGTGATGTACAGCTGGATGCGCACCCGGTCGTTGGCCGGAGAAGGGATTTCCAGCGGTTCGGCGTAGTTGTCCTGCTCGAAGTACTCCTTGAAGCGCGGGTGGCGCACCAGGTTGGTCACCGGCTGGCCGCTGTCCTGGGGTGTCTTGAGCCCCAGCAGGGTTTCGGCGGCGCGGTTCCACCATTCCAGGTTGCCGTCGCTGTCGAGCATGATCACCGCGTCTTTCAGCGCCGCAGTGGACTCCTGGACCCGGTCGATCACCGCCTGCAGGCGCCCGCGTACCCGCTGATCGCGGCGTTGCAGGTGATAGATGCTGTCGAAGACTTCGCCCCACAGGCCATAGCCATCGGGCGGCGCTTCATCGGGTTGATGCAGGCGCAGCCATTCGTGCAGGCGCAGCAGCTGCTTGAGGGTCCAGGCCAGGTAGAGCCCCAAGCCGGCGGCCAGGCTCCAACCGTAGTAGCCGCTGATCAGGCCCACCAGCAGGCAGCCGGTGATCAACAGCAACAGGTGGCGAATCAGGGTGCCATGCCAGTTTTGATTCACGTTGAAAAGCAGCTCCATGCTGTAAGCCGCAAGCTGCAAGTTCAGAGGCGGTCGGTCATCAACCTGCCGCTTGTGGCTTATAGCTTGCCGCTGTTGTTAGGCCTTGGTGGAAAAACGATAGCCGGTGCCGCGCACGGTTTGTACCAGATTCTCGTAGGCGTCACCCAGGGCTTTGCGTAGCCGGCGGATGTGCACGTCCACGGTGCGTTCCTCGACGTACACATTGCCGCCCCAGACCTGATCCAGCAGTTGGCCGCGGGTGTAGGCGCGTTCCTGATGGGTCATGAAGAACTGCAGCAGGCGGTATTCGGTGGGGCCCATTTCCGCCGGCTTGCCGTCGATGGTCACCCGGTGGCTGATGGGGTCCAGCAGCAGGCCGCCGACTTCGATCGGTGCTTCGCCGTCGGTGGGGCCGGCGCGGCGCAGCACGGCCTTGAGGCGCGCCACCAGCTCGCGGGGGGAGAACGGCTTGGTGATGTAGTCGTCGGCGCCGACTTCCAGGCCCTGGATCTTGTTGTCCTCTTCGCCCTTGGCGGTGAGCATGATGATCGGGATGTCACCGGTCAGTTCGTCGCGCTTGAGGCGTCGCGCCAGCTCGATGCCGGAGGTGCCGGGGAGCATCCAGTCCAGCAGGATCAGGTCCGGCTTGCGGTCGACGATGATGGCATGGGCCTGCTGGGAGTTCTCTGCCTCCATGCAGTCATAGCCGGCCATTTCCAACGCGACGGCGATCATTTCGCGAATCGGCGCTTCGTCGTCAACGATCAGAATGCTTCTGCCAACCATGCTGGAACCTCTTGTCATTTAACTGTCTTGCGCCGCATTAGATAACGGAATTATTGCAGTCGTGTGACAGTATTTCAGGTGGCGCAGCGCGGTGCTTGTTCGTCGACTAAGCTTTGAGTCCGATTCCTGACAACCACAAAAGAAGGTTTCCATGACTCTGTTCAAGCAATCGTTGAAAGTCCTGCTGGTGGGCGCTGTCCTGGCCCTGCCGACATTCGCCCTGGCCGCCGACCCGGCGATGAGCAAGGACGGCGTGCTGGTCAATCTCCAGGGCATGACCCTCTACACCTTTGCCAAGGACACCGGTGGCAAGTCCATGTGCAACGACAAATGCGCCGCCAACTGGCCGCCGCTGATGGCCGAAGGCAGCGACAAGGCCATGGGCAAGTGGACGGTGATCAAGCGTGACGACGGCAAGATGCAATGGGCCTATGACGGCAAGCCGCTGTACAGCTTCGTGATGGACAAGAAGGCCGGCGACATGACCGGTGACGGCAAGATGGACGGCGCCTGGAAGGTCGCCAAGTCCGACTGACCTCGGGCCGTTCGCAGCCTGCGGCAGCGGCTACACCGATCTCTGTAGCCGCTGCTGAGCCATGGCGAAGCTGCGAAAAGGCCCGCAGGGCCTTGCCTGACGCGCTAGCGCAACGCGTAATCCAGCACCACGCCGATAAAGATCGCCATGCCCGCCCAGTGGTTGTGCAGGAAGGCCTTGAAGCACTTCATCCGGTCGCGATCCCGGGTGTACCAGAACTCCCAGGCAAAACACCCCGCCGCCACCAGCAGCCCCAGGTGGAACCAGCCCCCCAGGTTAAAGCGCGCCCCGGCCAGCAGCAGGCAGCCCAGTGACAGGCCCTGCAGGGTGAGAATGATCACCCGGTCGGCGTCGCCGAACAGGATCGCCGTGGACTTGACCCCGATCTTCAGGTCGTCGTCGCGGTCGGTCATGGCGTAGTAGGTGTCATAGCCCACGGTCCACAGCAGATTGGCGATGTACAGCAGCCAGGCAGTGGCCGGCAGTTCGCCGTTCTGCGCGGTGAAGGTCATCAGGATGCCCCAGGAGTACGCGGCCCCCAGCACCACTTGCGGGTAATAGGTGTAGCGCTTCATGAAGGGGTAGCAGGCGGCCAGGGCCAGGGCGCCGAACGACAGCCAGACCGTGGTGGCGTTGGTGCACAGCACCAGCAGGAAGGCGGCGCCCATCAGTATCGCGAACAGCGCCAGGGCTTCCTTGGCGCTGACCTTGCCGGTGGCCAGGGGCCGCTGGTCGGTGCGCTTGACCTGGCCGTCGACCTTGCGGTCGGCGAAATCGTTGATGGCGCAGCCGCCGGCGCGGGTCAGGACCACGCCGAAGGTGAAGATCAGCACATGGCTCAGGGACGGCTTGCCCTCGGCGGCGATCCACAGGGCCACCAGGGTCGGCCACAGCAGCAGATAGATGCCGATGGGCTTGTCCATGCGCGCCAGTTGCAGGAAGTCCCAGGCCCGCGGGTGCAGGCGATTGAGGGATTTGAGCAGGCTCAGGTACATCAGCAGGCCTCCGGTTGGGCTTGGATGGCGCGCCACAGGCTGGGCAGGAAGACTTCGGCCACCAGCAGGCTCAAGGGGCCGCGATCGAAGCGCGAGCGACGGCCCCAGAGTCCGTCGCTGGCCACCGCGTCGGGCAGCCAGGCCTGTGGATAGCGGCAGACCTCGATGGGACGGCGGGCAAAGGCCTGGTCGCAGAACAGCAGTTCACCCAGGGAGCGGCTGCCCAGCTCATCGATGTTCAGGCCGCCGTCTTCCAGGGCACTGCGGGCGGCGACGCTGCGGGCGAAGACCCAGGCTTCACCGTGGCCCCGCAGGTACACCTCGCGGACCCAGCCGATGCTGTGTTCGGGCAGGTCCAGGGCGACGCATTCGTCGTGGCGCAGGGTTTGCCATTCTTCCACCAGCGGCGTGACGCTGAAGCCGTTTTGCGAAAGGCGGGTCAGGCGCCGGGTCAGCGACCCTTCATCGAACAGCCAGTTGGCCACGGCTGCGCCGGGGAAGGGGGACAGACGGCTTTGCGCCAGCCAGGTGGGGGCCGGAGCGGGGGGCATTGAGTGCGGCACAGTGGGTCAGTATTGGCAGCAAATGAGGCGGCGAGCTTAGCATGACGATCGGCGATTTTGATTGATCCAGGACGTCCGGCGACACGAACCTGCTTGCATCTGCCGGTAGTGATCAGTAAAAAACCCCAGTGCCGAACGCTGATCAGCGTGGCCTTTAGAGTCGATTCATCGACCGAGCCTGAACTCCCGAGGAAATGCAGCAATGAAAAAGTGGCAATGTGTGGTCTGCGGCCTGATCTATAACGAAGCGGAAGGCTGGCCGGACGACGGTATTTTGCCGGGGACCCGTTGGGAAGACGTGCCCGAAGACTGGCTCTGCCCGGACTGCGGCGTGGGCAAGATGGATTTCGAAATGATCGAGATCGCTTGATCGACTTTTGTGGCTTGAACGACCAATGACAAGGAGCAGGGAATGAGCGCACCGGTGGTGATCGTGGGGACAGGCCTGGCGGGTTACAACCTGGCCCGGGAATTTCGCAAGCTCGACGGCCAGACGCCGTTGCTGCTGATCACTGCCGATGATGGCCGTTCCTATTCCAAGCCGATGCTTTCCACCGGCTTCGGCAAGAACAAGGATGCCGACGGCCTGAGCATGGCCGAGCCCGGCGCCATGGCCGAGCAGCTCAAGGCCGAGGTGCGCACCCACACCCGCATCAGCGGCATCGACCCGGGCCACAAGCGCCTGTGGATCGGTGAAGAGGCGGTGACCTATCGCGACCTGATCCTGGCCTGGGGCGCGGAGACCGTGCGCGTACCGGTGCAGGGCGACGCATCCGAGCTGATTTTTCCCATCAATGACCTGGAAGACTACGCACGCTTTCGCAACGCCGCCGCCGGCAAGCGCCGGGTGCTGTTGCTGGGGGCCGGGCTGATTGGCTGCGAGTTCGCCAACGACCTGATCCTCGGCGGCTACAGCGTGGACCTGGTGGCCCCGTGCGAACAGGTGATGCCGACCCTGCTGCACCCGGCCGCCGCCGCGGCGGTCCAGGCCGGGCTGGAAAGCCTCGGCGCGCGCTTCCACCTGGGGCCGGTGCTCAACCGCCTGCAACGCAGCGGTGATGGCCTGGAGGCCCATCTGTCCGATGGCCAGGTGATCGCCTGCGACCTGGTGGTCTCGGCCATTGGCCTGCGCCCGCGCATCGATCTGGCCGCGGCGGCCGGGCTGGTGGTCAATCGCGGCGTGGTGGTGGACCGCGAGCTGAAAACCTCCCACGCCAACATCTACGCCCTGGGCGATTGCGCCGAGGTCGATGGCCTCAACCTGCTGTACGTGATGCCGCTGATGAGCTGTGCCCGGGCGCTGGCGCAGACCCTTGCCGGCACGCCGACGGCAGTCAGCTATGGACCGATGCCGATCACCGTGAAGACCCCGGTCTGTCCACTGGTGGTGTCGCCGCCACCGCGGGGCGCCGAAGGCGTCTGGAGCGTCGAAGGGCAGGGCGCCGACATCAAGGTCCTGTGCCGTGACGCCAGCGGCCGGTTGCTGGGCTACGCCCTGACCGGGGCGGCGGTGATGGAAAAACTGGCCCTGAACAAGGAACTCCCGGCCCTGCTGGCTTAAATACCGGTCGTTCTGTCGGAATAACCGGGATTTTGCCCCTACAAAGGTCGCGCCAAGACTGGCGCCACCTTCAAGCGCGTGCCATCCTCACACCCGTCTGCCGCAGCGTAGAGCCTGCGGCGCCTTGGGCGCTGTTCCCGTGAACAGCACGGACATAACAACAAAAAACCGTCAAAGAGGCTTCACACTATGCGTAAACCAGAACTCGCCGCAGCCATTGCTGAAAAAGCGGACCTGACCAAAGAGCAGGCCAATCGCGTGCTCAACGCCATCCTTGAGGAAATCACCGGGGCTCTGCACCGTAAAGACAGCGTCACCCTGGTCGGTTTTGGTACGTTCCTGCAACGTCACCGTGGCGCCCGTACCGGCAAGAACCCGCAAACCGGCGAGCCGGTAAAGATCAAGGCCAGCAACACCGTGGCATTCAAACCGGGCAAGTCGCTGAAAGACAGCGTCAACCCATAAGCATTGCGCGGGCTCCCACAGCGGGAGCGCGCAGGGGAAAATAGGCACGCCGAGCGCATCGGGTGCCTATTTTTTTTGCCCGCCGCTGGCCCTTGCGCAGCTGTAGTGGCGTGGCTAGGATGCGCGATTGTTCGCTCGCGACCCAAGGCCAAGGATGACCCGCACCCCTGACAAAACCCCAGCATTGGCAGCCGCCCTTCGCTGCCTGGGGCGCTCCGGCGCAGCCGCCATGGCGCTGGGCTCGATCCTCGCCCTGAACCTGCCAGCGGCCTGGGCCGCCGGTGATTCGCGCCTCGGCCAGATCGGCTACCGCGAAGCCCTCAGCTGGTTCCACAGCCAGCAATACGACAGTCGCGGCTCCTGGCTCTGTGGCTACTCCCTGGCCCGCGAGGACTACAGCGTGCCAGCCAAGGCCCCGCGCCTGCTGGTGGAAGTGGACGAGCGCTATCTGTACCTCAAGAGCGGCGGCCAACTGCTGGAACTCACCGGTGGCGCCCAGGGCCCCGAGCGCAGCGAGTACCAGAATGCCGGTGCCCACATCCGCGTGACCCTGAACATCCTCAAGCGCAACAATTTCAGCGAGTACCAGGAGTCCCACGACCGCCAGGTGCTGGCGAAGATCGAGATGAACGACCAGGTCGAAACCCTCACCCTCAAGGGCCAGTCATGCGGTACTTGAGCTCCCTGGGCCTGAGTCTGCTGCTCACCGGCCCCAGCCTGCCGGCCCTGGCCGACGACGCCAACCCGGGCCAGGGCTGCTACGGCCACCTCACCGAAATGGTCAGGAGCAGCGATTTTCCCTACCGCGACTTCACCACCCCGGAGCGCCTCAAGCTGCTGATCGACCGCGATGATGGCGACCAGCTGAGCCTGCAGCTGTTCTACGAAACCTCCGGCAGCGGAATCATCGGCTGGGTCCGCTACGACGTGCCGCAGCAGGCCCTGTGGAATGTCAGCATCGATCCCGAGGAGCCTCAGGCCCTCCGGTTCGACCGGCGTTTTGCCCAGGCCTACGCGTCCTGCCTGAAGGCGCGCTGAGGGCGATCCGGGTGCCCCGCGGGGGCGAAAGCGATTGTTCAGAGTTGCCGACGGGTTCCTTGATTGTTGCCGGTCATTGCTTGAAAATCCGCCGCTGTCCGACCCCTAAGCATGGAACGCCTACCCCTTGTCCTCCTACCGTATTCAAGAAGCCGATCTCGATATTCCTGACGCCTGGCAGGACCAGAGCATCAACATCTTCAAGCTGCCGGCCGTGGGCGGCGCCCAGGAAGCCAGTTTCGTCATCAGCCGCGACCCGAGCCAGGGCGATGCCGCCTTCGCCGATTATGTCGCCGGACAACTGCGCTCCGCCGAACAGCAACTGCCGGGTTTCACCCTGATCAAGCGCTGGGACTTCGACATGCACGGCCACGCCTCGGTCCTGCTGGACTACAGCTGGAAACGCGAAGGTCGCGAGCTGATGCTGCGTCAGGTGTTCATCGAGCGTAAGCCGGCGGTGCTGATCACCACCCTGACCACCACGCAGCAAGACCTGGTGCACCACGAGCCGGCGTGGAAACAGGCCATGCAGAGCCTCAAGCCTCAGCCTTAGCGGGCCTGATCCCTTCGCTGAGACACGGGACCCAGATGAAATTCATCGATCTGTTTGTCAACCGCGAAGAGATGTTCTCCATGGGCATCGAAGAGCTCAGCGGCCAGTACTACGTCTCCTTCCCAGTCAGCCTCGGCGTGGTCGACTACGAGGAGTACTACGCCATCGATCGCGCGACCTTCGAGCGATTCGAGCAGGACCTGCCCGCCGCGTTGGCGTTCGTCACCCGCGTCAGACGGCGTGAGCTGGATCGGTTGCTGATCATCCAGCCGGGCACGAATCGCGGCTCGGCGATCTGAGCCGCTCTCCAGCAAGCGCTCAGCTCAGCGCTGCCAGGAGTTGCTTGTTGAACGACTCTTTCAGTTCCTGGTGGCTGGTGTAGCCCAGGGTCTGCTCGCTCAGAATCTTCGCCAGCGTTGCGTCGTCCGGTTGGATTGCGTTGGTTTTCAAGGCGATAAAAATCAGTGGAACCGGATAGGCGTAATACTTTGGCCTCTCGATGACATCGCTCACCAGTGCGGGGCTGACGTTGAAGAGGTTGAACAGGGCAGGCAGGTGAACATCCTGGAGCTGGCGCAGAATCACCTGGCAGGTATTTTCAATGCCTTGTTCTGTCACGGGCAGCAGTGGGCAGCCGTCTTTTTCGCTGACCGTCGACATGCAGTAGAGCAATTTCGGATTGGCCAGGTTGGACGGGTAGGGTGGGCTTATCCGCTCGATCTCCGCCTGCAGGGCTGGGTGTTCGACGAAGATGATGATTTCGTAGGCGCGGGTGTTGGCCAGGTACTCGAAATGCAAGGTCGCCACGGCGCCCGATTCTTTCTGGGTAATCAGCACTTTGTTCCGGGTGACTTTCACCCCGGGATAACCCGCGAGCTCGCGCTTCAAGAAAAGCTGGAGCGCCTTTTCGAAGTGGCTGCGCAATTGATGGGTGCCTGCTTTCATTTCTTAATGGGTCCTTCAATCATGAAACGGCGGTACGACGATCCGCCACGACCGTCGTTGAGCCCGATGTACAGGCCTCTGCTCACTTGCCGAACGCGGCATTGATCTCCTTGAGGCTATGGCTGTAGTGCTTTTTCTTCGGATGGAAGTAGACCTCTTTCAGGCTCTTGGAGGTCAGCAGCGGGCTCATGTCGCCGTCTTTCAGGTCCCAGAATTGCAGTGAGCTCAGGCGCTCCATTGCCGGGGCGAACGACACCGAGTCGAGCTCGGAAATGAACACCTCCTCAACGGTCTTGTTTTCCGACAGGAATCCGTCGTCCCGTAACTGGCTGCATTTTTCGACGTGCAGGGTCTTCAGGCTCTTGAGCGCGTTGATGGCGCTGATATCGAGCATCTTCGGGCTGTGCTGGATCTGAATCGATGCCAGCTCGTCCAGCGTCTCGAGGCCGGCCAGTCGCTCGATGTTGCCGCCGCTGATTCGCAGTTCCTGCAGCGCGCTGAGCTTCGAGAGAAACCCGCAATCCTGATTCTTCACCGCCACCAGCAGCAGGTGCTTGAGCCGGGGCAGTTCCAGGGGCTCCAGCGCTTCGTCGGCGCCGGTGATGTAGAGCGTCTCCAGGCTGGGCAGTCGCGAGAAGTCGATACGTTCCTTGAGGTAGGGGATCGACAGCAGCTTCAGCTGCGGCAACGCGTACAGCGGGCTCAAATCCACCTGCTTCAGGTCGAGGTCGTCCGACAGGTCCAGCGCTTGCACGCCGCTGTGCCCATTCAGCGCACTCAGGTCCAGCGGCGCACCCTTGGCCGCTTTGGCAGAGCCCATGACCCGGAGGTTGGCGTAGCCCTTCTTGCTGGCGTATTCGATACCTGCGGCGAACTGCTGGGCCGGTATTTCCAGGGCGTTTATGTCCTCGTTGTAGCTGAATTGCTTCATGACTTGCTCCCACATGATCCGGATTTCTTGAAGTGGTTGCCCAACTTCGAGCGGTTCAAGCAGGACCTGCCCGCCGCGCTGGCATTGGTCACCCGCGCCAGAAGGCGCGATCTGGATCGGTTGCTGATCATCCAGCCGGGCAAGAATCGCGGCTCGGCGATCTGATCGGATGCCCCCAGGCGCTCAGGCATTGTTCCGATAAGGCACGAAACGCCGTTCGGCGCTGTACAGCCCCAGTCCCTTGTCACCCTTGAAGCCAGTGTCGATCAAGCGGTCGGCCAGGGTTGCGCTGATCAACAAGTCGCCGGACTCCGGCTCCCGGGCGATCTGGCCCATGCCTGGGGCGCTTTCGAGAAACCAGGTCTTGTTGAAGTAGAGCAGGGTGCCGTCATCGTCGCGCTCCGCTTCGGAGCGCGCGTGGTCGATGGCCTTGACGGCCTGGATGGCGTTGACGATGTAGTACGGCTGGCTGACCTCCTGGTGGTCGGCCACCAGGCGCAAGGGCTGGATCAGCTCGACATCGGCCGGCGCCTGCTGGCGGAGAAAGTCCGCCAGGCGCGCCGACACCAGGGGAATGCCCCCCAGCAGCCACAGGCAATCATGCTCCAGCAGCTTCTTGGCCTTGCACTGGAAAAACACCGGCGGCGTGTCCATTGCCTTTGGATACGGCTGCCCGGCGAGCAGGGCCAGGTAATCGAAACTGGAGCCCGGGGTTTGATAGGCACCGCTCTCGACGTCGTAGGAGCCGATCAACTTCGGGTTGTATTGGATCGGAGGTTTCCAGCTCAAGATCATCATCTGTTCCTACTGGTAATAGACTCCCGGCCAGCCTTGAACCCTGTCAGCTGCCGCGCTGCCAATGCAGGTGCTCACCGATCATGACCGTCGACAGGTTCTGATCCGGGTCATAGCCGAGGTCATAGTCGAGCTGCTTGAACCAACTGGTGGCGAAGGTCGAGGCCCTGGCGACACGCCCGGCTTGCAACTGGTCGACGCGGACGTACCAGTTGTTGGGTGGCGTGACGGACAGGTAGTGGTTCAGGTTGTCGGCGCTAAAGGTCCAGCACAGGGACAGCAGGCGCGACTCCGCCGGTCGTGCTTCATAAATGTGCGCGCTGACGATCAGGGCCTTGCCATCGAACAGATGGCGATAGCGGACGTTTTCACCGTAGGTGGTCACGTCCTTGTCAAAGCGGCTGATGCTCAGGATCAGTTGTCCGTCGGCATCGAAACCATAGGCCTGCAGATTCTTCGATTCACGGCTGGCCTTGCTCAGCGACGCCAGGGGTTTTCCCTCCTTGCTGACGCTGGGTATCAAGCGTTCAAAGGGGATGAGCTCCAGGGTCGGGCCTAGGGAATACTCCCAGCGGACCACGGCTTGCCTGATCGCCTGATAGTGCTGGTGAACTTGCGGCTCATAACGCTTGAACAGCTCGCCGAGGGTGTTGCGCCGGCTTTCAAGCTCCGGGTTGTGCATGACATTCATTGGGTTATTTCCCCCCGCAGGCGTTGAAGGATTTTTTCCACGAGCCGTTTTCCATTCTTCCCGTGATGTTGGCAAGCACGTTTCTCATGTTCAGATTCTTGCGCTTGGCGGATTTGAGGATCTTGTACAGCAGCTTGTCGTTTTCCTTGCCGTGAATATGGGTTCCACCGTGATAGTTGCCTGCCGCCTTCGCCGCGTCCTTGCCTGGGTGCCCAGGCTGGGCCAGTTGGTTGGGGTGCGTGCCCCAGAGCCTTGCACCGTTCTCTGGGATATCCGGGTGCAGCTTGGCGTCTTCGAGGATCTTGCGTGAGTTCTTGGCGTAGATATTGGTCGCATTCTCCTTGATCGCATGGTGCGGGGTTTGTCCCGGTGCCAGCGGTCGCCCGGCATTGGCCATGTTCTTGCCGAGTTCCTCGGCGGTCAGGCCCAGGGGATCAATCCAGATGGCCGTGTTAGGCCCATAGAGATAGAGGTTGAACCCACCTTCCAGGCCAATCGGGTCAGGTGTGGTAAAGCGACCAATATCCGGGTCATAGAAACGCAAGGTGTTGTAGTGCAACCCGGTTTCCCGATCCAGGTACTGTCCCTGGAATCTCAGGTTCTGCTCTTCGAGGAAATGGGCTTCGCGCTGTTCTTCGAGACAGTTGCCCCAGACCTGATAACGAGCCTGCCACAGCACCTGCCCATCGACTTCCGTCAACTGCTCGGGTAGGCCGTTGAGGTCATTGTGGTAATAGCGGACCTTTTGTTGTGCGCCGACACCATCGACTCGCGCCAGCACTTCATAGCCCTCGTCGGCATACAGATAGAGGCTGCTCAGGCCGTTTTTCTGCTCCTGCAGCAGGCGTAAGCCGTTCCAGGTGAAACGGGTTTCGTTCAGTACCTGACCCTGAGGGTCGAGTTCGATCTTTTCGGTCCGCCGCCCCAGTGGGTCATAGCCCATGCGCACCAGGGTTTCCCGGGCGCCATCCTGGGTACGTACTTCCACCAGTCGATGTTCCGCGTCATAGCGCAGGTGCTGGATGCGTCGGCTGCCGCTGCGCTTTTCCACTACCCGGCCAAAGGCGTCGTAGCGATAGCGTTTGTCCTGGTAGGTCAGCAGCTTGTTGTGGACCACCAGCCCGGCCCCGGCTTGCGGTCCGTCCAGCAGGTTGGCCGCGGCATCGTAGGCAAAAGTTTCGCTGGTGCCTTGTGGGCTGTCTTGGCTGGCCATGATGCGGCCAGTGGCATCGTAGTGCAGCAACTGCCGGTGCTCGCCCTGGGGGAGGCGATCGACGCGCCCCACCAGCTGATTGGCGGGATCGTAAGCGAACTGCCGTTCTCGGGAGGCCGACAATAGTTGCTGCTGGCCCGTGGGGCGCCGCATGCGCGAGCGCAAGCGGCCGGTGCGGTCGTATTCGCTGTGGGTGCTGATCCGCCCCTGGGTGCGCAGGACTTCGCGGTGCAAGCGATCACGCTCGAAGTCGCTGATGAGCTGGCCGTCGAGGTTGATCTGATGCAGATGACCGCTGCCGTAATACAGCCGGTTGATCCAGCGCCCATCGGCCAGTTGGGTCTGGGTCAAGTTGCCCAGTTCGTCGTAATGGTGGCGCAACTCACCCGCTGCGCTTTGCTCCGTCAGAAGCTGGCCCAGGGCATTGTAGGTAAAGCCCAATGAGCGGCTCTGGCCATGCTGGTCGGTGAAGGTGGCGCCGAGTAGTTGATTCAGCGGGTCGTAGAGGTACTCGCTGCGGCCATCGTCGGTGACCTTGGCGACCATGCGCCCCACCGCATCGCGTTCGAACAGGTGGACGATAGGGGGGCTGGGGGGTGAGGCTGAATCACCGTCCTGGGGCGCTGGGGCGAACTCCATCCTGACGGCGTTATCCAGGGGGTCGTAGGCAAAACGCCGAGCACTGCCGTCGAGGTCGCGCTGCTCCAGCAGTCGATCGGCGGCGTCCCAGGTGAAGCGGTAGCTCTCGGCGTTCTCGTTGGTCAGCGTCTGCAGGCGCCCGTAAGTGTCGTAGGTGAAGTGGACGCGCCGGCCATGGGCATCGATGCGCACCTGGAGCTTGCCGCGCCGATCGTATTCGTAGCGGCTGCTGTGTCCCGCCGGATCGGTGTAGCAAAGCAATTGACCGGCGGTGTTGCGCTGGTACTGCTCGATGCGGCCGTCGGCCAGTTGAATGCTTAGCAGGCGCCCCTGTGGGTCGTGTTCGAAGGTCTGGCGCTCACCGAGGGCATCGGTCGCCACCTGAAGATAGCCGTGGCGGTCATAACTGAAACGTGTGGGGTAGCCCGAGCAGTCGACGTATTTGAGTAACTGGCCCAGGTCATTCCAGGTCAGTTGCTTGCGCTTGCCACCGGCATCGATGATTTCCACCACCCGCCCATGATGGTCGTAGCGATAGCGGGTGCTATTGCCCAGCGGGTCGGTTTCGCCAATGCAATTGCCACGCTTGTCGTACTGGTAGCTCCAGCTGTTGCCGGCGGCATCGGTTTCTGTCAGCGGCAGCGACCAATGCTCAAGCCACAGGGTCGATTCGTTGCGGCCCAGGGGATCGATATGGCTACACAGGTTGCCGGTTTCGTCGTAGCCGTATTGGTACTGGCCGCCTTGCGGGTCCGTGGCGCCGAGTAACTGGCGCTCTTCGTTCCACTGGAACCGCCAGACCTGGCCAAGCTTGTCCTGGTATTCGGTGATCTGGTGCTGAGGGTTCCATTTGCGCAGGCTCTGACGCTGCAGACCATCGGTGATGCGGGTAATACCGGCTTGCAGGTCGTAGTCGAAATGGTACTCGTCACCGGCGTCGGTCCAGTGCCGGACTACGCGCCATTCGCGCTCATCGACCCGGGCCCAGGCATAAAAACAACGCAAGCCGGTGGGCAGTTGATGCTCCACCATGCGCCGCTGCGGGTCATAGGCAAAGCGTCGGCTGACTTGGCCACTGGTATCGCGCACCTGGACGAGATTGCCCTGGGTATCGTAGTCATAACTGGCCAGGACCTCGCGCTGCTGGTCGGCGTGCAGCCGCTCGATCCGCGCCAGCCGTCCTGGCCATTGGTTGCTGGGAATCAGCTCCACCTGGAGCAGGTCGAAACTGTCCCGCAGGCGGGTGATGCGTCCACTCGGGTCGTATTCGAGATGGATCCGGTTGTCGTTGCGATCCCCCAGCAGGCTCAGGCGCAGTCGCAACGGGTTGCCGGGGCTGGGCTCGAACAGCCGATACACGCCATCGCTGCTTTCGATCAGCAAGCGGCCATCGGTATTGCGCCTTACGCTCAGGCCGGTTCCGGGGCTGAACATGGCGCCACCCGGAGCAATCGAGCCCATGTCGATCTGGCGTCCCTGCTCATCGGTGTAAAGCAGCCGTTCGCCTCCCTCGGGATGCGTCTCGATCTGTACGCTGACTTCGAAGGGCACGCTCCAGCCGGTCCCGAACAGGCCGTCCTGGCGTTCATCGCGACTGTTGTAGAAGCGCTGCCAGGTGATCGGCAGCATGCCGGGGAGGACGAAGTCCAGGTCATCCTCGCCACCTAGCACCTTGGCCCCGGTCGCGGCATGCACCGGATTCGGCGAGCCGGCGATAGCCTGGGTCAGCGCATTGGTCGCCTGGCTGACGACAAACGAATTGACCCCGGCCATCAGCATGCACGGCAGGTTGCTGAGGAACTTGCCCTTGCCGCCCTTGAGCATCATCAGCGCGCTCACCGCCAGGCCAACCCCCGGGGTCTTGCCGCTGCGGATCTCGCGCACCACCACCGAGCCGCCACCGATGGTTACGTCGGGGGAGATCGGTCCGGCGGACACCACCTTGGCGTCGCAGGTGCTGCGGTCGCCGCTGCGCACCGCCGGCTGGCCGTCGATGCTGACCTTCTCCGAGCCTTCGGCCAGGTACTGCAGGGGCATCGGCGGGTGCTTGGTGCAGGTCACCAGGTCCAGTTCCTTGGTCTGCGAGCCGGGCGCCGGGGAGGCCACGGTGGGCCGCCACATCTGCGAGAAGAATTCCTTGGCCATGTCGAGAAAGCCCGGGCCTTCTTCCGGGGTCGCCGAAGGGGTGTCGGTGGCTTCGCCTTCTTCGGCGCCGTCGCCGTTGATATGCGACGGCGGGGCGATACCGGCCGCGCGGGCCGCCGGTTTGTTGTTGGTCAGGACCTTTTTCGAACCGCTGGCGATGGTGGCCTGGATCGAGGGCGGGAACAGGGCATTGGCGATGCCCTCGCATAAATTGCTCAGGCCCTTGTCGGCGCCGGTCTTGCTCATGACCACGCCGACCACCACGCCCACCACCAGCCCCAGTACGCAGGCACCGAGGCCGCCGGTGGCCACGGTGATGCCCGCCGCCGCGGCCACCGCCATGGTCGCCAGGGCGCCGATGGCGACGTTGGCCGCCACCTCCAGCACACCGCCGAGGATGTCGGCCATCATCGAGGTGTGTTCCAGCCCGTCGCCCAGTCGGGCGGCCCACAGCGCGTCAGACATGCCCCGGTCTCAGCCCAGCACCAGGCTGTGCTTGATCTGCGCCCAATGCGCGGCTTCGGCGTCGCCGAGTTTCTGCGCCTTGACGTAGCTCATGGCGAGCATCTGCCGGGTGCCCGGCAGCACCAGGGCCAGCTGGAACTGGAACACCTTTTCGCTGCCCTTGCTGAACTGGCTGCGCAGCTCCAGGCCCGGAATGTCCTGGGCCGGGCCCAGCAGCACCGGCTGCGGACCCTTGACCCGCAGTTCCTGCACTTGCTGTTCCAGCCGCTGCAGCTGGCTGGCCAGGCTGCTCTCCAGGGTTTCGCCGTCGCCCAGCAGGCTGCGGCTGACGATCAGCGAAGTGCCCAGGGCCGGGAACTTGAGGATGTTGATCGAGGCGTCCTGCAGTTCGCCGGCAGGGGGCTGGAACTGCAATTCATTGAGGCGATAGGTCATGGCATGGGCATCCGTTCGTTAGCCTTTGGGGGCGGAAAAGGGGGCTTTGGCCTTGGCGCTGATGGCGCCCTGCACACCCTGGCCCTCGGTGGTGGTGCCCGGGCCGCCGCCGTTGTTCAGGTGCAGCACGCCACCGGTATTGATCTCGGCATCGGCCGAGGCATGCACGCTGATGTTGACCCCGCACAGGTTGATCTGGCCGCTGGCATTGAGCTCCAGGATGCTGGCCCCGCACACCAGGCGCAGGCGTTCGCCGACCTCGATCACGTAGCTCTGGCCGATGCTGTCGAGCTTCTTCTCGCCCACCGTCAGCTCATCCACGTGCTGGACGATGCGCGTGCGCTTGTTGCCGATGGTCACGTACTCGTCGTGGCCGATGCTCTTGTTGCGGTTGTTGCCCACCGAGTGGCTTTCGTTGACCTCGACCACGATGTCCTGGTTGCGCTCGGCGTGGATGTACAGCTGCTCGGCGCCTTTTTTGTCTTCCATGCGGATTTCGTTGAAGTTGGCCGGGCTGCCGCCCTTGCTCGACCGGCTCTTCATGCCGCTCTGGGTAGCGTTGGCCGGCAGGTCGTAGGGCACGGTCTGCTCGGCGTTGTACACCCGGCCGGTGATGATCGGGCGGTCGGGGTCGCCTTCGAGGAAGCTGACGATCACTTCCTGGCCGATGCGCGGGATCTGCATCGAGCCCCAGTTCTTCCCGGCCCAGGCCTGGGACACGCGAATCCAGCACGAGCTGTTTTCGTTGGACTGGTCGTGGCGGTCCCAGTGGAAGTGCACCTTGACCCGGCCGTACTGGTCGGTCCAGATCTCCTCCCCGGCCGGGCCCACCACCCGCGCGGTCTGCGGGCCCTGGACCATTGGCTTGTGGGTGCTGGCCAGGGGCCGGAAGCTCTGCTGGGCATCGATGCAGGTCAGGTGGCTTTCGAACTGCGCCGAGCCGCCGCCACCGCCGGTTTCCAGGCTCTCCTGGACCACGTAGTAGCGGATGCCGACGATCAGGTATTCGCGGTTCTGGTCCTGGCGGCTGAAACCGCTGAGGGTGAACAGGTTGCCCACGCCCAGGCCCCGCGCGTTGCCGCTGAGCTCGATGCGCTCGTGCAGGCTCTGCAGGGCTTCGATGCGGGTCTGCGCGTAGTGCTCGCCGTCGCTGCTTTGCACGTAGGTGCCCGGGTAGTCATACAGCGGGTAGTCGCCGGCGGCGTGGGGCCGGGGCATGGCCGAGCGCACGTCGATGCGCGCGCTGGGGCGCTGGAAATCGTAGTCGTTGAGTTCCAGTGAGCCCGGCTGCACCTCCTGGGCCAGGTGCCAGTCGAACATGTGGTCGCGCTCGCGCTGCTGCTCGTCCCGTGGGTAGTAGGGCACGGTGGCATAGCCGGGCACGCTGCTGTGGGCGCCATAGGCGTCGGCCAGCACCAGCACGTGGCGGTCCTTCTCGTGGCGGAAGAAGTAGTAGATGCCTTCCTGCTCCATCAGCCGGCTGACGAAATCGAAGCTGGTTTCGCGGTACTGCACGCAGTACTCCCACTCCCGGTAGGGGCGGCTGAGGGCGTCTTCGAAATCGGAAAAGCCCAGGTCGCGGAACACCTGCTTGATGATCTGCGGGATGCTCAGGTGCTGGAAAATCCGGCAATCGGAGGTGCGGCTGAGCAGCCACAGCCAGGGCCGCAGGGTGACCTGGTAGCTGGCGAACTGGCCGCTGTCGATGTTCTGGCTGCAGCGCGCGACGATGCCGTGGAAGTGCCGCTGGCCACCGCCGTCCAGCTGCACGCTGAGGCCCATGGGCTTGCCCAGCAACTGGTTGAGGTCGATGTTGGCGTCACTGGAGGTCAGTTGCAGCTGGTAGTCGAACAGCCGCCCCAGCTCCTCGCCGCCGCCCATGCTCTTGAGCAGCAGGACGTCCGGTCCCAGGGGGCAGTTGACCTGTGCCAGTCGTGTGGATTGCTGAAATAACATCGTCAGTCTCGTTGAATGCGTGGTGTGCCAGGCCAGCCCCTTGTAGGAGCGAGCTTGCTCGCGAAGGCGCCAGGCTCATCACTGTGGCGCGCGCTTCGCTGGCAAGCCAGCTCCTACGGCGGGAGCGGGCTCAGGCCGGCTCGCTGAAGTCGTAGTGCAGTTCGTTGTCGCGCTGGCTGATGCGCACCCCGGCCAGTGCCTTGCCTTCGAGCATGCGGGTGAGGAACTCGCGGCTCATGTCCGGCAGCAGGCTGTTGGTGAGGATGGCGTCGATCATCCGCCCGCCGCTTTCGGTCTCGGTGCAGCGCGAGACGATCAGGTCGATGACCGCGTCGTCGAAGTCGAAATCCACCTTGTGGGTGCTTTCCACGCGCTTCTTGATCCGCCCCAGTTGCAGGCGGGTGATCGCCTTGAGCATCTCGTCGCTGAGCGGGTAGTAGGGGATGGTCACCAGGCGTCCTAGCAGCGCCGGCGGGAAGATCTCCAGCAACGGCTGGCGCAGGGCCTTGGCGATTTCCTCGGGCTCGGGCACCGCCTGCGGGTTCTTGCAGACGTTGGCGATCAGCTCGGTGCCGGCGTTGGTGGTGAGCAGGATCAGGGTGTTCTTGAAGTCGATCATGCGGCCTTCGCCGTCTTCCATGACGCCCTTGTCGAACACCTGGAAGAAGATCTCGTGCACGTCCGGGTGGGCCTTTTCCACCTCGTCCAGCAGCACCACGCTGTAGGGCTTGCGTCGCACCGCTTCGGTGAGCACGCCGCCTTCGCCGTAGCCGACGTAGCCTGGCGGGGCGCCCTTGAGGGTGGACACGGTGTGGGCTTCCTGGAACTCGCTCATGTTGATGGTGATGACGTTCTGCTCGCCGCCGTACATGGCTTCGGCCAGGGCCAGGGCGGTTTCGGTCTTGCCCACCCCGGAGGTGCCCGCCAGCATGAACACGCCAATCGGCTTGTTCGGGTTGTCGAGGCCGGCGCGGGAGGTCTGGATGCGCTTGGCGATCATCTGCAGGGCGTGGTCCTGGCCGATGATGCGTTTCTTCAGGTGCTGGTCGAGGTTGAGCACGGTTTCCAGCTCGTTGCGGGCCATGCGCCCCACCGGAATCCCGGTCCAGTCGGCGACCACCGAGGCCACCGCCTGATAATCCACGGTCGGCAGGATCAACGGGGTTTCGCCCTGCAGGGCGCTCAGGCGCTGCTGCAGGTCCACCAGCTTCTCGCGCAGGCCGTGGCTGTCGTCGCCGACGTCGCTGTCCACCAGGCCGACGTTCTCGCGCAGTTGGGCGCGGGTCGCCAGCAGTTCGTCGACCAGGGTCTTCTCTTGCGCCCAGCGGCTTTCCAGCTCGGCCAGGCGCTCGCGCTCGGCGGCCAGGAGGTTCTCGCTGTTGACCTGACGGTTGCCGATGGCCACGCCGATCGCCTGTTCCCGGGCGATGATCTGCAGCTCGGTTTCCAGGGCCTCGATGCGCCGGCGGCTGTCGTCCACTTCGGCCGGCACCGCGTGCAGGCTGATGGCGACGCGGGCGCAGGCGGTGTCCAGCAGGCTCACGGATTTGTCCGGCAGCTGGCGCGCCGGAATGTAGCGGTGGGACAGCTTGACCGAGGCTTCCAGGGCTTCGTCGAGGATCTGCACCTGATGGTGCTGTTCCATGGTCGAGGCCACGCCGCGCATCATCAGCAGCGCCTTGTCTTCCGAAGGCTCGGCCACTTGCACCACCTGGAAGCGCCGGGTCAGGGCCGGGTCTTTCTCGATGTGCTTCTTGTACTCGGCCCAGGTGGTGGCGGCCACGGTGCGCAGGGTGCCGCGGGCCAGGGCGGGTTTGAGCAGGTTGGCCGCGTCGCCGGTGCCGGCGGCGCCACCGGCGCCCACCAGGGTGTGGGCTTCGTCGATGAACAGGATGATCGGCTTGGGCGAGGCCTGGACGTCTTCGATGACCTGGCGCAGGCGCTGTTCGAACTCGCCCTTCATGCTGGCGCCGGCCTGCAGCAGGCCGACGTCGAGGCTGCGCAGCTCGACGTCCTTGAGCGCGGGCGGCACGTCGCCGGCGACGATGCGCAGGGCGAAGCCTTCCACCACCGCGGTCTTGCCGACCCCGGCCTCGCCGGTGAGGATCGGGTTGTTCTGCCGGCGGCGCATGAGGATGTCCACCAGTTGGCGGATCTCTTCGTCACGGCCGACGATCGGGTCGAGCTTGCCGCTGCGGGCCTGCTCGGTGAGGTCGACGGTGAAGCGCTTCAAGGCTTCCTGCTTGCCCAGGGCGCTGGGGGCCATGGCGCCGCTGGCTTCGCCGGGCACCGCCCCGGCATTGAAGCCGTCGCTGGCGCCGAGGGCGTTTTCCGGCGAGTCGCCGATGTATTCGTCAAAGCGCTCGCACAGGGTTTCGACCTTGATCTTGTCGAACTCCCGGGACAACCCCAGCAGCGCGTGGCGCAGGCTCGGGGTCTTGAGGATGCCGATCACCAGATAGCCGGTGCGCACCTGGCTTTCGCCGAACATCAGGCTGCCGTAGACCCAGCCGCGCTCCACGGCTTCCTCGACGTGGGACGACAGGTCGGTGATCGAGGTCGAGCCCCGTGGCAGGCGGTCCAGGGCTTCGGTCAGGTCCTTGGCCAGGCGCGCCGGCTCCAGGTTGAACTGGCGGATGATGCGGTGCAGGTCCGAGTCCGCAAGTTGCAGCAACTGGTGCAGCCAGTGGGCCAGTTCCACATAGGGGTTGCCCCGCAGTTTGCAGAAGACCGTGGCGGCTTCGATGGCTTTGTAGGCAACGCTGTTGAGTTTGCCGAACAGCGCCGCGCGACTGATTTCACCCATGCTCTGTGCTCCTTGGTGTACGTGAGGTAGTGGCCTGATCGGCGTAGTGCCGGGCCAGAATGAGGTCCTTGGCATCACTGCCGGGTTGACCGAGCCAGGTGTTGAAACCCAGGCGCTGGCGGCCGTTGAGTTGCAGCTTGGGCACTTCGTCCTTGAGCAGGACCAGGTTCAGGTCCCAGTCCAGTTCATGCCCCAGGTATTCGGCGACCCAGGCCACCAGTTCCTTGAACTGCTGGCCGTCGGGCAGCATCCCCAGGTACTCGTCGAGCTTGAGCGGACCCAGGCGGATGCGGAATTTGTGCTGGCGGTCCCAGACGTGGCTGCCCAGGCAGAAGTCCACCCCCAGCTGATGGGACTGCACCCCGAGCCGGCTGCGCTCGGGCAGCTCCAGCCACTGGCCGACGTATTCCTCGATCGCCACCGGCAGGCCGAAGTACTCGCCGATGATCGCTCGCAGGCCGTCGGGGTAGCGGGTCTGGGCCGCCAGATGGCCGCTGTAGTGCAGCTTGGCGGTGTCGGGGATCAGCCCCTGCCTGAGCAGGCTGGGCATGCCCCGGCCACTCAGGGCGGCGAGGCGCGCGGACCAGTAGTCGTCGTCCGGGCGGTCATGGCTCACCGTTGGCCGGGCTTCGGCCCAGGCCCGGTAGAACAGGCTCAGCAGGCGATGGTGGAACACATCGAGAAAGCGCTTGCTGGTGCTGTCGGCGTTGTTGCGCTGGCGCTCGCGCACGTACTCGGTGATGTGCAGCGGCAAGGGGCCGTTGGGCCCGCCGAGGCCGAAGAAGAACTGCTCCAGGCGGGTGGTCGCGCCGTCGCTGCCGGGGGTCACCGAAGCCAGGGTCGAGGGGGCGAAGGTGCAGTCGGCCTGCTGGCCCAGGCGCAGAGGATCGTCCGCCAGGCGCAGGGAGTGACCGAAGCGCGGCAGTTGCGGCGACAGGCATTCGATACGCCGCAGGGCCTGGAAGAAGTCGTACTCCCAGGGCTCGGCGTGCATCGCCGTCAGCGTATTCAAAGAGTCGGACGCCGTCCGGGCTTGGCTTTCCATCGCATGATCTCGCCGCGTTCGGTGGTACGGATCACCGTCTCGGTAAAACTGTTGATCGACACGTAACGTGCCAGGAAGCGCTCGAAGACCGCACCGAGCAGGAACACCCCGGTGCCGCGAAACGCGTTTTCATCGAATTCCAGGGTGATCTCCAGGCCTCGGCCAAAGACGATCGGCCCGGGCATCGGCAGGCGCCGGGTCACCGCCTTGCTGCTGACGTCCCGCAGGCCCTCGATCTGCAGTTGCAGGGCCGCGTCGTTGCTGTCGCCGTACAAGCGCAGCAGCTCGCGCAGGGCGGCCGCGCCCTGGCCCTGTTCGCTCAGGGACAGGTAGTTCAGCGACAGCTGGCTGATCAGGCGCCAGGCCTTGCCGTCGTGGGCGTGGCTGGGCCGGGGCCGGCTCGGTCCCGCCAGGCAGCGGATGGCCTGCACCGGGGCGCTGTCGGCCAGGGTGAAATCGGTCTTGCCACTGCCCACGTTCATGAACAGCGGCAGATCGCGGTTGGTGCACAGGGCACTGACCCCGAGCTGGCGCAGGTCGTGGCGGTAGGGCGCCTGCCGGCTGTCCACCAGGCTGACGAACGACTCGCTGCCGATGTAGGTCGAGCGTGGACCGTTGCGGCGCTGGTCGCTGGACAGCACCCGCGGCTCGCGGCGGACGATGTAGTAGGCCTGGTCGCGGCCGTAGCGGGACGGGTCGCGCACCGCGTAGAACGGCAGGAACGGCTGTTCCGGCCCGGTGCCGTGGCCGCTGATGGCGCTCAGCGAGTGCACTTCGAAATCCATCGGCCGGGTCCGGTCGGCGATCACATGGTGCTCGTTGACCCGATCGGACAGGTGGATGCGGTCCAGGCGCTTGGGAAACAGGTTGATCGCCGGGGTGCAGAAGGGCACGAACTGGGCGGCGCCGACGCTGCCTTCCAGGCTCTGCTCGAAGCGCTCGAAGAGCACGATCAGCTCCAGTTCCTGGCCGGCGCAACGTTGCACCGCGCGGCCCAGTTGGGCGAACTCGACGAACAGGAAGCGGTTGGGCAGGGCGAAGTATTCCTGCAGCAGGCGGTAGCCCTGGAACGCCTGGGGCACCACCGGCAGCGCCGCGTCGCGGTCATCGAACCCCCGTGAGCGCAGGGCGTCCTGGGGCAGGCGCTCGACCCAGTCGCCACCCGGAGCCCGGGCGAACACCGCGCAGGCGTTGCCCAGGAGTTGCTCGTAGAGACGGAACGGCAATTCGTCACTGCCGTTGAGGTACAGCGGCAACTGCTCCAGGGCCAGGCTGTTGAACGGCAGTTCGGCGCCGGTGCGCAGGGTCAGGCGCAGCCCGGCCTTGGCCTTGGGCTCGCTGGCGGCCAGGCGCCCGAGCACCGCCACCGGGTTGCCGAAGTACTCGGCCTGGGTGACTTGCAGCGGCCACAGGGTCACCGGGTGCGCGGTGCGGTATTCGCAGCAGGTCTGGGTGTCGCGACCCAGGGCGGCGCGCAGGCTGGTGTTGCGCTCCAGGGTAAAGCCGCTGCTCAGGGAGCCTTCGTCGGGATCGGCCTGCAATTGCACCACGGTCATCGACGGGGTCGGTGCCAGGTAGTGCGGGTAGGCGATCTCCAGCAGGTTGTGGGTGAAGGTCGGGTACTCGGCATCGAGCTTGAGCTGCACCCGTGCCGTCAGATAGGCGAAGCCCTCTAGAAGGCGCTCGACATAAGGGTCGGCGCAGTCCATGCCCGACAGGGTCAGGCGGCTGGCGATCTTCGGGTATTCCTTGGCGAACTCCGCGGCGCTTTCGCGCACGTGGTGCAGTTCCTGGTTGTACAGCTCCAACAGGCGCGGATTCATGGGCGCCTCCGGGAATCGGCATGCACCACCCGTACATGGCCGGATTCCAGGTCCATGTCGGTTTGCAGCAGCAGGCGCAGGGGCATCGGCTGGGCCCACAGATCGCCCTCGATCTCGAAGCTCAGGGCGTTGTGGTTCATCTCGCCAGGGGCGGTGCGCGCGCGAACCCGCAGGGTGCTGCGCAGGATGCGTGGTTCGAAGGTGGCGATGGCCTGGTGGATCAGGGTCTCCAGGGCCGGGATATCGATGCTCGACGCGCTGTACCCGGCCAGGGCCGGCAGGCCGTAGTTGACCACCGACGTACCGGCGGGGGTGTGCAGGGTGGCGTCGGCTTCCAGCAGCGACGTGGTATTGAGCAGCCATGCCAGATCGCGCAGTACCGAGGCCTTGAGTTGGCTCAGGGACAGCACGCGTTTGTCCGGGCTTTCTTTCAGGTTGCCGGGTTCATCGTCGGTCAGACGATCCAGCAAAGAGGGTTGCAAGCGATCGCGGGCGGCGATGTCGGTTACCAAAGGGTTCGCTCCAGGATCGGATGGCGCAGGCATGACGTCACGAAAAGGGGCATAACCAAAGACTCACGAGGACCTGGTCCTCGCCAGCCGTCCCCGCCTCGTGCCGGGCACGAAGGGCGGGGCGGGTCGGTCGCGGCCCGCAGGCCGCGACCGCAGCGGATCAGCGCTTGGTGTTCGAGCGGATGTTCCAGCCGTACTTGATCGGGCCGCCGTCCTTGGTGCCGTCGGCTTTCTGTGGCTGGTACTCGACCATCACCTGAGCGAAGTTCAGGGTGATGTTTTCGGTCAGGCGGTCATCGCTGCCCGAACCGCCGGTGCTCAGCGAGGTGATCAGCACTTCTTCCAGGTCGATGATCATGTACTCGACCTGGCTTTCGCCGCCGGCCTTGCGCACGGTCAGGCGCACCTTGTCGATGTGCTTGCCGCTGGAGCAATGCATCATCAGGTTCGGCGATGCCTTGTCGACGTACTTGGTCAGCGACAGGTCCTGGATGTTCACCTTGCCCGCGCCGCCGCCACCGCCGACGTGCATGTTGCCGGACTGGGACATGCCCCAGCTCCAGTTCAGCACGTCGATCTCGTCCTTGTGGGCTTTGTCCATGGACTCGCCCTTGATGTCACCGATCTTGATGAAAATATCAACAGCCATGTTTTCTCCCTGTGTGGCACTTGCCACGATGTTGATTCAGCTTCTGTCGCCGCAGCGCAGGGCCCTGTGGGCCTTGCGCGCCCTGGGGCCGCGACGCCAGGTTTGAGTCGGTTATGGGTCAGGCGCCCTTGGCGGACGGCAGTTTGGATACCAGGCGCAACGACACGGTCAGCCCTTCGAGCTGGTAGTGCGGGCGCAGGAAGAACTTGGAGTTGTAGTAGCCCGGGTTGCCTTCGACTTCCTCGACCACCACTTCCGCCGCGGCCAGCGGGTGCTGGGCCTTGGTGGTTTCGGTGGAGTGCGCCGGATCACCGTCGACGTAGTTGAGGATCCAGTCCTGCAGCCAGCGCTGCATCTCGTCCTTCTCTTTGAACGAGCCGATCTTGTCGCGCACGATGCACTTCAGGTAATGGGCGAAGCGGCAGGTGGCGAACAGGTACGGCAGGCGCGCGGCCAGGTTGGCGTTGGCGGTGGCGTCCGGGTCGTCGTACTCGGCGGGCTTCTGCAGCGACTGGGCGCCGATGAAGGCAGCGAAGTCGGTGTTCTTCTTGTGCAGCAGCGGCATGAAACCGTTCTTCGCCAGTTCCGCTTCACGGCGGTCGGAGATGGCGATCTCGGTCGGGCACTTCATGTCCACGCCACCGTCGTCGGTGGGGAAGGTGTGGGCCGGGAGGTTTTCCACCTCGCCACCGGATTCCACGCCGCGGATCCGCGAGCACCAGCCGAAATGCTTGAACGAACGGTTGATGTTCACCGCCATGGCGTAGGCGGCGTTGGCCCAGGTGTACTTGGAGCTGTCGGCGCCGTCGGTGTTCTCTTCGAAGGCGAAGGCTTCCACCGGGTCGGTCTTGGCGCCATACGGCAGGCGCGCCAGGAAGCGCGGCATGGTCAGGCCGATGTAGCGCGAGTCTTCCGATTCACGCAGCGAGCGCCAGCCGGCGTATTCCGGGGTGGTGAAGATCTTGGTCAGGTCGCGTGGGTTGGACAGTTCCTGCCACGAACCCATGCCCATCACGGTCGGCGAAGCCGCTGCGATGAACGGTGCGTGCATGGCCGCGCAGACCTTGGACAGCTCGCCCAGCAGTTCCACGTCCGGTGGCGACTGGTCGAAGTAGTAGTCGCCCACCAGGCAGCCGTAAGGCTCGCCGCCGAACTGGCCGTATTCCTCTTCGTACATCTTCTTGAAGATCGGGCTCTGGTCCCAGGCCGTGCCCTTGAACTTCTTCAGGGTCTTGTGCAGCTCCGGCTTGGAGATGTTGAGCACGCGGATCTTCAGCTGCTCGTCGGTCTCGGTGTTGTTGACCAGGTAATGCAGGCCACGCCAGGCGCTTTCCAGTTTCTGGAATTCCGGGTGATGGATCACCTGGTTGACCTGGGCGGTGAGCTTGGCGTCGATGGCGGCGATGATCGATTCGATCGACTTGATGGCGTCGTTGGACACCAGGTCGGTCTGCGCCAGGGCCTGCTCGGCGAGGGTCCGCACGGCGGTTTCCACGGCTTCGCGAGCGCGCTCGGTCTTGGGCTTGAATTCCTGCAGCAGCAGCGAAGCGAATTCGCTGGCCTGCTCGGTGGCGCCGGGTTGGGCCTGATTGTCACGCATCAATTCGGTCATGATCGTTGGTCCTGAGTTACGCGTTCGGCTCGGAGTCAGCAGGCTTTGGCGCGCTGGCCAGGGCCTGGAGCAACGCCGGATCCTTGATGGCTTTCATGATGATTTCTTCGGCGCCGGTCTTGCCGTCCATGTAGGTCAGCAGGTTGGCCAGCTGAGTGCGGGCCTCCAGCAGTTGGTTCAGCGAGTCGACCTTGCGCGCCACCGCGGCAGGGCTGAAGTCGTCCATGCTCTCGAAGGTGATGTCCAGGCTCAGGTTGCCTTCGCCGGTCAGCTCGTTGGGCACGTGGAAGGCCACCCGGGGCTGCATCGCCTTGAGGCGCGAGTCGAAGTTGTCGACGTCGATTTCCAGGAACTTGCGATCGGCCACGGCCGCCAGGGGTTCGGCGGGCTTGCCGGCCAGGTCAGCCATCACGCCCATGACGAAGGGCAGCTGGACCTTTTTCTCGGCGCCGTAGAGTTCGACGTCGTACTCGATCTGCACCCGGGGCGCGCGGTTGCGCGCGATGAACTTTTGAGAACTTTGCTTCGCCACGTTGTGCTCCTGGTCGCTGCTGCGACGGTGTTGGCGTCGGTCGGTGGTTGCCGCTGACGATACTGTTCGGCCGCTTCGGGGTTAGTCGGATTCGGGGCCGCGCAGGTTTTCAAATTGGGACATGCCATCGGGAATCAGGTTGCGCACGATGGCCGCGAAATCGGCGTTGACCAGGTTTTTGGCCCGGTTGAGCAACACCGGCAACGGGCTCGATGGCTCATGCCGGCTGTAGTAGGCCAGCAGCCGGTCGAGGCTGCGCAGCACGTCGTCGCGGCTGTTGATCTCGCCGGACATTCGCGTTGCGGCCGGCGCTGCGGGCGCGCTGCCGGCTTCGCTGGCAGGGGCGTCGGCGGGTTCATCGGCCGGGCTGTCGCTGGTTTGCGGGGCATGCAGGCTTAGCACCTGCAGCGCCAGGCGCAGCGGTTGCTTGAGGGCGCTGAGGTCCACGCCACTGGCGGAACCCACTTGTTCGCTGACCTGCTTTTCGATGGCTTCGACGGCCGAGCGAGCGTTGCTCAAGGCGGTGCGAATGGCCTCCAGGTGTTCGGGGTCGCTGTCTTGCAGGGCGCCGGCCAGGTGGTCGGAACCCAGGCTTTCACCGGAGAAATGCTGCAGGCCGGCGGCGTTCAGCGCGGCGCGCACGGTCACCGGGCCGAAGGTCCGGGAACGGGTCAGCTGGGCTTCGCGCAGCAGGCCGATGGTGGTGTCGCCGGCCAGGCCGGCCAGGGCGTTGATGCGCACCGTGGGGTCGTTGTCGTCATCGGCGTCCAGGCGCGGGTGCAGGTCCGCCCAGTAATCGCGGAGCAGGCCGTTGATCAGTTCGAGGCAGGTGGCCAGGCCCGGCAGGCCTTCGAGGGCCAGGGTGCTCTGCACGAGAAAATGGGTGATGCGCAGGTCTTTGCTGCGGGCCAGCAAGTCCAGGCTCTGCTGCTGGATGCTGCGCCAGTCCGGCGGCTCGGCCGGGAGGATCGAGTCGCCCATGCTGCGCTCGGGCTGACCTTGTGCGGCCCGCTCCAAGTGCAAGAAATCCGCGTCATATTCCAGGTCTTCGCCACAAGGCGAAGTTGCTGAAATCGCGGCGAGCAACATCGGTACATCCACCTGGTTCGATCTCCCTATCAGCCTGCAGGACAGTCAGGCAATTAATGCACTAGTTGTTTGTGAACTCGCGCACATTTCTTGGTAAACATGGACTCATTGATATTAGTGAGCCATCATCCGTGTTCAAGAAGTTGTGCATTTTTGGTGTAGTAGTTGTGGCTTGTCAAGGTAAGCTATTCGCCCCGCGTGACACTGTTATGTCGACTTACTTAGTTCCCTGACCGGCGAGTCAGATTGAGGCGGGGCGCAGGGCTTTTGTCATCTGTGCGGTTTAAGTTAAGCGATCATGCTGTGAGCGGTGCTGTTTAAAGGATTTTTTGCGGACTTTTCATTTTTTTACGGAACTTTTTTCCCGGCACCGGTTCGCACGCGGAAGTACAGCAAGGAGGCGAGATGTCGCTGTGTTTGACTATCACTAGTTATCACAAGATCACCCCTGGTCAATGCCCTGAGAAACTAATGGATCAGGGAGTGATGGCAATTGGCCGCAGTTCCGATAATGACTGGGTACTTCCCGATCCCGAGCGCTTAGTTTCGGCGCGACATTGTGTCATCCAATACAAGGATGGCCGTTATTACTTGACCGATAACAGTACTAACGGTGTGGAGTTAGTCCGTGCCGGTATTCGCATGCGCCGGGGTAACAGCGAGCCGCTGGAAGATGGCGAGGTTATTCGCATTGGCGATTATGAGATCAGCGCGCGGATCGATTTCAGTCTCAATCGCGCTCAGGCTGAAGCCTTTTCCGGGGACAGCTCCAACAGTTTCGAAGCGCTGATGGGCCGACAAGCGGTAGCCCCGACACCCATCGAGCCGATCGCCATGGCGCCGGTGGCGCATTTTCAGGGCGCATCGGCCCAGGACACCTTCCCCGACCTGTTCGATTTCCTGGCCCCGAGCGCCACGCCTCCGGCCACCCAGCCGGATCATGTGCCCGCCGAGCAGCACGATTTCCGCCCGCCAACGCCCACCGCCGTGCCCCAGCCCGTGCAACCGCCCCAGCCCCTGGCGCCCCAGGGTGGGGCGCTGATTCCGGAAGACTGGGACCTGTTCGGCGACACGCCTGCGCGCCCGATTCCGCCCCCGGCCCCGCTGCCCGTGCCGGAGGTGGCGCCTCTGGCCGCGCCTGTCGCGCCGGACCCGTTTGCCGGCATCGGCCTGTTCGCTGCAGAACCGCCACAGCCACAGCCACAGCCGCAACCGCAACCGGTCGAGGTCGCGGCGCCGCCGGTTCCTCCTGCTCCGGTCGCTCCGCCGCCCACGGCCCAGGCACCGCAGCCGCCGGTCGCGGCACCCGCCCCGGCACCGGTCGCGCCGCAGCCCGACCTGCTGCAAGCATTCTTGCGCGGCGCCGGGCTGGATCAGCTGCGCATCGATCCGCAGCAGGCCCAGGCGCAGATGGAAAGCCTCGGGCGCAGCTACCGGCTGATGGTCGAGGGCCTGATCGACGTGTTGCGGGCCCGCAGCAGCCTCAAGGGCGAGTTCCGCATGCAGCAGACCATGATCCGCCCGGTGGAGAACAACCCGCTGAAGTTCGCCCCCAATGTCGACGAGGCCATGCTCCTGCTGCTGCGCCACAGCAACCAGGCGTTCATGGCCCCGGACCAGGCGGTGCAGGACAGCTTCGATGACCTGCGGGCCCACCAACTGGCGGTCATGGCCGGCGTGGAAGCGGCCATCAAGCACTTGCTGGGGCGTTTCGAACCCGCCGAGCTGGAAGCGCGCATGGCCCGTCCCGGTGGCCTGGGCAACCTGTTCAGCGGTTCGCGTCAGGCGCAGAACTGGCAGCAGTTCACCGCGCTCTACAAGCAGATTTCCCAAGAGGCCCAGGACGATTTCCAGGACCTCTTCGGTCGCGAGTTCAGTCGCGCCTACGAAGAACACACCCAGCGTCTGCGCCGTTCCTGAGCGCACCTGGAACCCCCGAACCCACGGATACACGGACAGCTGATACGTCATTGAGGACGCAGGATGATTCAACGATTGCTGACATTGGTCGCCATGCTGGTACTGGCGGCCTGTGCCAAGGACGCCCCGGCACCTGCCGAGCCGACCCAGGAAACCCAGCCGGGCGCCACCACCGTGGAGCTGCATTTCCAGGCCGTGGCCGGCCTCAACCCCGGCCCTGACGGCCAGGGCACGCCGGTGCGGGTGCGGATCTTCGAACTGAAGAACCCGGCGACCTTCATGCGCGCCGACTACTTCGCCCTGGCGGAGCGGGCCCCGGCCACCCTCGGCCCGGACCTGATCGACCAGGACGAAGTGCTGGTCAAGCCCGGCGACCAGTTCAGCCTCAAGCGCACCCTGGATCCGGCCACCCGTCAGGTCGGCCTGCTGGTGGGCTATCGCGAAGTGGATCAGGCCCTGTGGCGGGTCAGCGTCAATACCGCCGCGCACCTGAACAACAGCTATCAGATCGGCCTCGATGTCCGCGCAGTCAGCGCCGAGCTCGCGGCGTCCCCATCCAGCCCTGCCCAATAGGCAATCGGAGCAACCATGTCCTGGAACAATCGCGTGGTCTGGTCGGAAGGCATGTTCATTGGAACCCAGCACTTCCAGCAGCATGACCGTTACCTGGAAAACCTCATCGACGCCCGCAGCCGTCCGTTGTCGGCGGGGGCCTGGGGCTTTTCCGAACTGCGGATCGATCAGGGGCTGCTGGCCCAGGGCAAGCTGGCCATCGTCAGCGCCCGCGGCCTGCTGCCCGACGGTACGCCGTTCAACATTCCCCATGACGATCTGGCGCCCAGCCCGCTGAGCATCGACGACAACCTGCGCGACGGCCTGGTGTACCTGGCGCTGCCGCTCAAGCGCGCCGGTGCCCGGGATACCGTGGACGAAGGCGAGGAACTGGGCGGCGCCCGCTACCTGAGCCAGGTGCGCGAAGTGCGCGACGACAACGCCCCCTTCGAAAACCGTGCGCCGGTGGCCGTGGGCTCCCGCGCCTTGCGCCTGCTCACGGCCGCGGACGGCCTGAGCGACTACGCCGCCATCGGCGTGGTGCTGATCAAGGAAAAGCGCGCCGACCGCGCCCTGGTGCTGGATGACAGCTACATCCCGCCGCTGCTGGATGTGGCCGCGTCCAAACCCTTGAGTGCCTTTCGCAGCGAACTGCTGGGCCTGCTGCACCAGCGCGGCGAGGCCCTGGCCGGCCGGGTGGTGGCATCGGGGGCCGGTGGCGCCTCGGAAATCGCCGACTTCATGCTGCTGCAACTGGTCAACCGCGCCCAGCCGCTGATCAGCCATCTGAACCAGATCAGTCCGTTGCACCCCGAGCGGCTGTACAGCGAGCTGGTGAGCCTGGCCGGTGAGTTCTCGACCTTCTCCAGCAGCGCCCGGCGTCCGGCGCAATACCCGCAGTACCAGCATGACGAGCTGGCCCTGAGCTTCGCCCCGGTGATGCAGGCCCTGCGCGAAGCGCTGTCGATGCTGATCGACAGCAAGGCGACGCCGATCCCGATCGTCGAGAAAGCCTACGGCGTGCACGTGGCGATGCTGGCCGACCGCACCCTGCTGGAGAGCGCCAGCTTCATCCTGGTGGTGCGCGCCGACGTGCCCGGGGAAACCCTGCGCGGGCGTTTTGCCCAGCAGAGCAAGGTCGGTTCGGTGGAGCACATCCGCGACCTGGTCAACCTGCAACTGCCGGGCATCGGCCTGTTGCCGCTGCCGGTGGCGCCACGGCAGTTGCCGTATCACGCCGGCTCGACCTACTACGAGCTCGACCGTGGCAGCGAGCACTGGAAACAACTGGTTCATTCCGGCGGCTTCGCATTCCACGTCGCCGGGGAATTCCCGGGCTTGAACCTGGCCTTCTGGGCCATTCGAGGATAAGTCGCGATGCATCCTTTCGACGATTCGGCAGGGCAGCCGTCCCCGGCCAATGACCGCACCCAATTCATGCCGCGCCCCGGTGGCCGCGCGCCCGAGCCCGGCCGTCCGGCGGCTGCAGCGTCGCCGTCATTGGCGATGCCGGCAGCGCCATTGCCGGCCGGCCAGGCCCGGGGCCTGAACCCCCTGGAAAGCGCCGCCGGCCCGTTGCTGGCCTTGCTCACGAGGCTGCGCAGCACCCTGGCGCACCCGGCGCCGGCCAGCCTGCGGGCGCAGTTGCTGGCCTACCTGCGCCAGTTCGAAGAGCGTGCGGAAGCCGCCGGCGTGCCGCGCAACGACGTGCTGCTGGCGCGCTATGCGCTGTGTACCGCCCTGGATGAAGCGGTGCTCAGCACCCCCTGGGGCAGCACCAGCGACTGGGGCAAGCAGAGCCTGCTGATCACCGTGCACAACGAAGCCTGGGGCGGCGAGAAGGTCTTCCAGTTGCTGGAGCACTGCCTGCAGAGCCCCCGCGAGCGCCTGTACCTGCTGGAGCTGTTGTACCTGTGCATGTGCCTGGGTTTCGAGGGCCGCTACCGGGTGATGATCGATGGCCGTAGCCAGCTCGAAGCCCTGCGCGAGCGCACCGCGGCGACCATCCGCAGCGCCCGTGGCGAGCACGAGCGCGAGCTGTCGCCGCATTGGCGCGGGGTCAGCGTGGCCCGTGACCGGCTGGCCCAGTTCATGCCGCCCTGGGTCGGTATCGCGATTGGCGTGGCGCTGCTCCTGGCGCTGCTGTTCGGCCTGCGCCTGAAGCTGGCGGCGGACGCCGAGCCGGTGTTCAAGAACATCCATGCCCTGGGCGAGATCCCGGTGCAGACCCTGGATCGCCCGGTGATCCAGCCGAAGATCGTCGAGCGTCCGCGCCTGGCGGGCTTCCTCGCCGAGGACATCAAGGCCGGGCGGGTGGCGGTGGAAGACGCCGTCGACCGTTCGGTGGTGACCATCCGTGGCGACGAGCTGTTCGCCTCGGCCAGCGCCAGCATCCTCGACGACTACCAGCCGCTGATGCTGCGCATCGCCGACGCGGTGCGCAAGGTCAAGGGCCAGGTGCGCATCACCGGCCACAGCGACAACCGCCCGATCGCCACCTTGCGCTTCCCGTCCAACTGGAAGCTGTCCCAGGCCCGCGCCGAATCGGTGCTGCAGATCCTCGCGGCGAAGACCGGCCAGCCGGAGCGCTTCAGCGCCGAAGGCCGCAGCGACACCGAGCCGCTGGCAAGCAACGCCACCGCCGAAGGGCGGGCGCGTAATCGTCGGGTCGAAATCAGCGTATTGGCGGAGGGGGTCGAGTGAAGGCGTTTTTCAGTTTTGTGATTCGCTGGGTGATCCCGCTGCTGGGGCTGATCGCCCTGAGTCTGATCATCTGGTTCATTGGCCCGCTGCTGGAGTTCCTGGTGCCGGAAGGCCGGCGCTGGGCGCTGATCATCTGCATCTTCGCGCTGTGGATCGGCTACCGGGTGTGGCGCATCATCCAGGCCCGCCGGCACGCAGCCAAGGTGCTGCAGAGCCTGGCCGCCGATACCCCGCCGGACCCGGACAGCGTGGCCACCGCCGAAGAACTGGCGGCCCTGCGCCAGCGCATGGACGAAGCCCTGGCGCTGCTGAAGAAGGCCAAGCTGGGCGGTGACGAGCGGCGCAACCTCTATGAGTTGCCGTGGTACGTGATCATCGGCCCGCCGGGCTCGGGCAAGACCACCGCGCTGGTCAATTCCGGCCTGCATTTCCCCCTGGCCGCGCAGCTGGGCGCCGGCGCCGTGCGCGGCGTGGGCGGCACCCGCAACTGCGACTGGTGGTTCACCGACCAGGCGGTATTGCTGGACACCGCCGGGCGCTACACCACCCAGGACAGCCACGCCACGGTGGACAAGGCGGCCTGGCTGGGTTTTCTCGACCTGCTGAAAACCCAGCGTTCGCGGCGGCCGATCGATGGCGCCTTCGTCGCCATCAGCCTCTCCGACCTGCTGCTCGGCAGTGACGCCGAGCGCGCGGCCCACGCGGCGGCGATCCGCCTGCGTATCCAGGAGCTGTACACCCAGCTGGGAGTGCGCTTCCCGATCTACCTGATGCTCACCAAGCTCGATCTGGTGCCGGGTTTCATGGAGTTCTTCGACTCCCTGAGCAAGGAAGAGCGGGCCCAGGTCTGGGGCATGACCTTCGCCCTGGACGACGGCAAGAGCGGCGACAGCCCCCTGGCCCAGTTGCCGGCGGAGCTGGCGGCCCTGGAGCAGCGCCTCAACGAGCGTCTGGTGGAGCGCCTGCAACAGGAACGCGACCCGGCGCGGCGCGACCTGATCTACGGCTTCCCGCAGCAATTCGCGGCGCTCAAGGAGTCCTTGCAGGGCTTCCTCGAAGGCGTGTTCAAACCCAACGCCTTCGAAGAGCGGGTGCTGCTGCGCGGCGTGTACTTCACCAGCGGCACCCAGGAAGGCAGCCCGATCGATCGCCTGATCGGCGCCATGGCCCAGAGCATGAACCTGGACCGCCAGCACCTGGCGCGGCAGACCGGCACCGGGCGCAGCTACTTCATCGAGAAGCTGTTCAGCGCCGTGGCCTTTGCCGAGCGCGGGCTGGTGGGGGTCAACCCCAAGGTCGAGCGCCGGCGCAAATGGATCGCCCGCGGCGCCCTGGCGGCCACCGTGGCCCTGGTGCTGGTGGTCAGCACCCTGTGGATCATCAGCTACCGGGCCAACCAGAGCTACATCGCCCAGGTCGACCAGCGTGTCGCGCCGGTGCGCCAGGACGTGCAAAGCCTCAGCTCGGCCCAGCGCGATGTGCTGGCGGTGCTGCCGCTGCTCAACGCCACCCGCCATCTGGCCGGCGATGCGCCGGGCTGGGCCGAGGGCCTGGGCCTGTATCAGGGCGACATGCTCGAAGCCGAGGCCGCCAGCGTCTATCGCAAGCTGCTGGTGGCGGTGTTCGCCCCACGGCTGATGACCCGCATCGAGGAGCAGCTGCACAGCGGCGGCAACTCGGACTTCCTCTACGAGGGGCTCAAGGCCTACCTGATGCTGGCGGACAGCGAGCATTACGACCCGGACTTCATCAAGGCCTGGATCACCCTGGACTGGGACCGCACCCTGGCCCGCGATCTGCCGCCGGACCAGCGTCAGGCCCTGACCGGGCACCTGCAGGCGCTGTTCGAAAAACATCCACCGAATGCGCGGCTGGACCAGCGCCTGATCGACGACCTGCGCCGCCAGTTGCAACAGCTGCCGGTGGCCCAGCGGGTGTATGACCGGGTCAAGCGCGCCAAGCTGCCGGACGGCGTTCCGGACTTCCGCCTCAGCGAAGCCGGTGGCCGCGACGCGGCGCTGGTGTTCACTCGCAAGAGCGGCAAGCCGTTGAGCGAACCCCTGAGCGGCCTGTTCACCGCCAAGGGCTATCGCCAGGCCTTCCTCCTGGCCAGCCTCAACCAGGCCGGCACCCTGGCGGAAGAGCAGTGGGTCCTGGGCCGCGATCAGGCCGACCAGCAGAACGTCGCCAGCCTCGCCGCCGACGTGCGTCGCCTGTACTTCCAGGACTACCTGCGCCAGTGGGATGCCTTGCTGGCGGACATCGACTTCGTACCGATCACCAGCGTGGCCCAGGCCGCCGACGTGCTGCGGATTCTCTCCGGGCCAACTTCGCCGTTGAAGAAACTGCTGGTGGCGGTGGCCAAGGAAACCGATCTGCAACAGGAAGAACGCCTGTTGGCGGCCCAGGGCCAGAAGGTCGAGGGCGGTGTCGATCAGCTCAAGCAGCGCCTGGGTTCGCTGCTGGGTCAGGAGCAGGCGGCCAACCCCGCCGCCGTGGCCAGCAGCGAAGACCCGGTGAGTGCGCACTTTGCCGACCTCAACAGCCTGGTAAGCAAGGGCGAGGGCGAGCCGGCGGCCATCGACGGCCTGCTCTCGGACATGAACGCCCTGTACGTACAGGTCAGCGCCATGGTCGGGGCCAGCGGCGACGCGCTGCTGGGCGAGGCCAAGAACCAGGCCAGCGCCGCGGCCGCCCGGGTCAGCCTGACCGCCGAGCGTCAGCCGCCGCTGGTCCAGGGGCTGGTCAAGTCGGTGGTCGGTTCCACCACCAACACCATGATGGGCGGGGTGCGCAATCAACTGAACGCGGCCTGGGTCAGCGAAGTGGTGAACGTCTATCGCCAGTCCCTGAGCGGGCGTTATCCGATGTCGCCGGGCAGTTCGCGGGACGCGACCCTGGAAGACTTCGGCCAGTTCTTCGGCACCGGCGGGGTGATGGACAACTACTTCCGCAAGTACCTGCAGCCTTACGTCAACACCTCGACCACCACCTGGAGCTGGCAGCCGGGCGCGGCGCAGAAACTGGGGATTTCTCCCGGCGTGCTGCAAACCTTCCAGCGCGCGGCGAATATCCGCGATGCGTTCTTCCGCTCCAGCGGCGGCACCCAGCCGGCGGTGCGCTTCGAGCTCAAGCCGGTGGCCATGGACGCCAACATCAGCCAGTTCCTGCTCGACCTGGACGGCCAGCAACTGAGCTACGACCACGGCCCGAGCCGGCCGGTGGCCATGCAGTGGCCGAACCCGGGAAGCATCGGCGTGGTGCGCCTGTCGATCATGCCGCCGTCGGCCACCGGGCGTTCCGGGGTGACCCTGGACGGCCCCTGGGCCTGGTTCCGCCTGCTGGAGCAATCGGACCTGACCGCCACCAACTCGCCGGACCGCTTCAACCTGCGGCTGCGGGTGGATGGCGCGAGCATCTCCTACGAGCTGCGCGCCAGCAGCGCCTTCAACCCGTTCAAGAGCCGGGTGCTCAGCGGCTTCAGCCTGCCGGAGCGGCTATGACCGCGCCCGGCCTGTACGGCAAGTTGGCCAGCCGCGGCGATTTTGTCAGCCGTGGCCTGCCGCAGAGTTTTATCGGTCCCTGGGACAGCTGGCTGGCGGCGGGGTTGCTGGCCAGCCAGAACGCCCTGGGCGAGCAGTGGCTCAACGCCTACCTGATCAGCCCGTTGTGGCGCTTCGCCCTGGCCCCGGGAGTCTGCGGGCCCCAGGCGGCGGTGGGGGTGGTGATGCCGAGCATCGACCGGGTCGGGCGCTATTTCCCCCTGACCGTGGCCGCGCTGCTGGAGCCCGAGACGGAGTTGACGTCCCTGGTCACCGGCTCGGAGCAGTGGTTCGAACAGGTGGAGGCGTTGCTGCTGGCGACCCTGGATGAAGGCGCCCGTTTCGAGGCCCTGGAGCAGGGCCTGCAGGCCTTGGGCGCGCCGAACCCGGCGCGGCGGGTCGAGGTCAGCCACTACGCCGGCCTGCAACGGTTCTACGTCAATGATCCTCAGTCCCGGGGCGCGGTGCTCGCGGCCCAGGCCGGCGAGGGGACGAGTCTGTGGTGGGGCCGGGGGTCGCAGTACATCAGCCCGATGCTGTTGCGCTGCCAGGGCCTGCCGCCAGCCAGTGAATTTGCGCAATTTTTGCTCGGACAAGAGGGTGCCGTCTAAATGGGTTCAGCGCCGCAACTGTCCTACCAGTCCGCCAGCTACAGCCATGTCGGCATGGTGCGGAAAATCAACGAAGACGCCTGGCTCGAAGCCCCGGAGACCGGCCTGTGGCTGGTGGCCGACGGCATGGGTGGGCACGCCGCCGGGGACTATGTCAGCAGCCTGATCGTCGACAGCCTGCGGGCGGTGCCGGCGGCCGAGAGCCTGGAGCAGTACGTCGCCGCGCTGCGCAACGGCCTGGCCGCGGTCAACGCCGCGGTGCGCGAGGAAACTGCCAATCGCGGGGTGACCATGATGGGCAGCACCGTGGTCCTGCTGGCGGTGCGCGGCGCTCGGGGCGTGTGCCTGTGGGCCGGCGACAGTCGCCTGTACCGGCTGCGGGACGAGCAGCTGGAAAGCATTTCCCGGGATCACAGCTACGTCCAGGACCTGCAGGACAGCGGCCTGCTCAGCGAGGCCGAGGCGCGGGTGCATCCGCGGGCCAATATCGTCACCCGGGCGATTGGCGTCGAGGCTCAGTTGCAGCTGTCCCAGGTCGATCTGCAGGTGCAGGACGGCGATACCTTCCTGCTGTGCAGCGACGGTCTGAACAAGACCGCCGAAGACTTCGAACTGCGCGATGTGCTGAGCCACAGCGAGCCCAACGATGTGGTGCGCAGCCTGATCCACCTGGGCCTGACCCGGGGCGCGCCGGACAACATCACCGCCATCGTGATCAAGGCCGCAGGATACTGACCATGGACATTCTGATTCCCGGTTTTGACATTCAGGGCGAGATTGGCGAAGGCGCCATGGCCACCGTGTACCTGGCGACCCAGCGTTCCCTGGAGCGCAAGGTGGCGCTCAAGGTGATGGCCGCGGCGCTGGCCGCCGACCCGAGCTTCTGCGAGCGCTTCTTGCGCGAGGGCAAGACCCTGGCGCGGCTGTCGCATCCGCACACCGTGACCATCCACGACATCGGCAATGTCGGCGAGCTGTACTACATGGCCATGGAGTACCTGCCCAACGGCACCCTCAAAGAGCGCATCGCTGCCGGGCTGACCCCGGAGCAGGGCCTGGCCTACATCCGCCAGATCGCCTCGGCCCTGGGCTATGCCCATGCCCAGGGGCTGGTGCACCGCGACGTCAAGCCGGCCAACATCCTGTTCCGTGCCGATGGCACGGCGGTGCTCTCGGACTTCGGCATCGCCAAGTCCCTGGACGACCGCACCCAGTTCACCCAGGCCGGTTTCGCCGTGGGCACGCCGAGCTACATGAGCCCGGAACAGGCCCGTGGCCAGGACATCGACGGTCGCGCCGACCTGTATGCCCTGGGGGTGGTGCTGTATGAAATCCTGGTCGGCGAGTTGCCGTACAACGGCACCGACGCGCTGTCCACGGCCCTGGCCCACCTCACCGAGCCCTTGCCGGAGCTGCCGCTGCACCACGGGCGCTACCAGCACATCCTGCGCAAGCTGTTGGCCAAGGACCCGGCGGAACGTTACCCGGACGCGGCGGCCTTGCTGGCGGCCCTGGACAACCTGCCGCCGGAGACGGCCGAGGTCGAGGCGACGCTGATCCAGCCGTTGCCGCTGCCCCCTCAGGCAGCCCCCCAGCCTGTAACTCAGCCTGTAACTCAGGGCCACGACCTGGCCGGGCTGACCCCGGTGTCGATCGAGATTCCGCAACAGGCGCCGGCGCCCCAACCGGCGCCGCGCCGCGAGCCGCCCCAGGAACCGCCAGTGCCGCCGCGCGCGTCCAACCTGCCGCCAGCCGGCAGCGGGGCGTCCGAACAGCGCCGCGGCCCGCTGCTGGCCCTGGCCGGGGTTGCCGTGGCGGTGGCCCTGGCCGTGGCGGGGGGCGGTTACTGGTGGTTGTCCGGCGACAGCCCGGCGCCGCAACCCAAGAGCCCGGCCACGGTCGGCACCCCGCCTGCCGTGGTGGCGCCGCCGGTGGAGCAGGCGCTGGCCGCGGATGTCGATGGCGGCCAGCGGCCGCTGCTGATGCCGGGCAAGAAGACCCTGTTCCAGCGGGTGCTGAGCAAGCCGGGGGCGAGTTTCTCCAGCGCGCCGGGGGCCACGCCGGACAAGCCGGTGCCGGCGTTCTCGGTGCTTTACGTGTACCAGCGCAAGAACCTCGACGGCCGCTCCTGGCTGCGCCTGGGCGCCGCCAGCGATGGACGCAGCGCCGGTTGGCTGCCGGCCGAGCAGGTCAGCGACTGGAAGCAGAGCCTGGTGCTGAAATTCACCGAGCGTTCCGGCCGCGCGCCGGTGATGTTCGTGCGCCAGGCCAGCGAGCTGGAGCGCCTGCTGGCGGACCCGGCGGCGGCCAAGAACCTGCTGCTCAGGGCGCAGAAGAATCCCCAGGACGAGCAGCAGCTACTGGCCCTGGAGCCCAATGCCAGCGCGGTGCCCCAGGACCAGTTCTACCTGCTGCCGATCTTCGATTCCAAGGAAAGCTTCGACGAGAACGGCCAGCCGGTGCAGTTGCTCAACGTCGCCTCGATCGATCCGGGCAACAGCCCGCAGAGCATCAGCGACAGCAGCGGCAAGCCGCTGCCGGCGAACAGCCCGCCGGCGGCCGCCGATGCCTTCCGCACCGCGGTGGTGCTGGTGGTGGACACCTCGGTGTCGATGCAGCCGTACATCGATCAGGTGCGCGACGTGGTGCACGAGCTGCAGAGCAAGATCGCCGAGCGCGGCGAGCTGGACAGTGTCAGCTTCGGCCTGGTGGGCTTTCGCAACAACACCAGCAAGACCCCGGGCCTGGAGTACGTGACCAAGACCCTGGTGACCCTGGACCAGGGCCGCGATCCCCAGCGTTTCCAGGAACTGGTGAGCCAGGTCAAGGCCACCAGCGTCTCCAGCCACTCGTTCAACGAAGACGCCTTTGCCGGGGTCATGCAGGCCGTGGAAGGCATGGACTGGAAGGGCTACGGCGGTCGCCTGATCCTGCTGGTCAGCGATGCCGGGGCCCTGCGCAAGAACGATCCCTACAGCCGCACCCAGATGAACGAGGCGGAAGTGCGCCAGGCGGCCTTGGGCAAGCAGATCAAGATCTACGCCCTGCACCTGCGCACCGATGCCGGCAAGAAGAACCACGCCCAGGCGGAAACCCAGTACCGGGTGCTGACCGCCGACGCCAACCCGAAGATCGGCGACCTGTACATTCCGGTGCCCGGCGGCGATGTGCGCAAGTTCGGCGAGCGGGTCGACGAGATCGGCACGGTGTTCGCCGATCTGGTGCATCAGGTGCGCAGCAACCAGCACCAGGAAGTCCCGCTGCTGGCGGCGGCACCGAGCATCGCGCAGAAATCGGCAGCCATCGGCTACGCCATGCACATGGACTTTCTCGGACGCAAGGCCGCCAGCCAGGCGCCGCAGCTGGTCAGCGCCTGGACCGCCGACCGCGACCTGACCAACCCGGCGCTGCCGGCGTTCCAGGTCTGCGTGATGCTGACCAAGCTGCAGCTCAACGACCTGCAGCAGTCGCTGAAACTGATCGTCGATGCGGCGCGCAAGACCCAGACCTCGCCCAAGGACTTCTTCCAGGAAATCGCCAGTGCCAGTGCCTACATGAGCCGCGACCCGTCGGCCCTGCGCAAGGGCGGCAACCTGGCCGACGGCGGTGTGCTTGGCGAATACCTGGAAGGCCTGCCGTACCGCAGCAAGTCGCTGAACATGACCCAGGACCTGTGGCTGTCGTTGAGCGTGGCCGAGCAGGAGGATTTCATCGACGAGCTGGATTCGAAGATCCGCCTCTACGAAACCTTCCACAACGACCTGGCCAACTGGGTGCGCTTCGGCGATGCCGAGCCGGGTGATGCCCTGTACCGCGTTCCGTTGTCGACGCTGCCGTGATGCTCGATCTGGCGCAGGTACGCAAGAGCCGCGGCGAGGGTCGCCAACGCTACAGCCTGGAGATCCCAAGGCTGCAACTGCGCGCGGGCGACCAGTTGGCGGTGGTCGGCCCCAGTGGTTGCGGCAAGAGCACCCTGCTCGATCTGCTGGCGCTGGTGCTGGCTCCGGATTCGGCGGCGCGCTTCGAATTTGCCCCGGCCAGAGACGCCATCGACATCCTCGGGATCTGGCGCGGCGCGGGCCACAGTGCCCTGGCGCAATTGCGCAGCCGGCACCTGGGCTATGTGCTGCAGACCGGCGGCCTGCTGGGCTTTCTCGATGTGCGGGGGAATATCGGCCTGCCGCGCAAACTGCTGGGGCTGCCCGACGACGGCATTCCCCGGCGGCTGGCCGAGCGCCTGGAAATCGCCGATCAACTGCACAAGAAGCCCGCTGCCCTGTCGGTGGGCCAGCGCCAGCGGGTCAGTTGCGCCCGGGCCCTGGCCCACGGCCCGCAGGTGCTGCTGGCGGATGAGCCGACCGCGGCCCTGGACCCGTTGAACGCGCAAAGGGTAATGCAACTGCTGGTGCAGCAATCCCGCGATCAGGGGGTGTGCTGCGTGATCGCCACCCACGATGAGGTGCTGGCCCGGGCCAACGGCTTGCAGGTCCGGCGCATTGCCTGCCGGCGCGATGCCGACGGCGGGGTCACCGCGACCCTGGGGGAGGCCTGCTGATGCGTGCGTCCCTGACGGCTGCGCTGGCCTGGCAGGACTACCGCGCCGATTCCTGGCTGTCGGCCTGTTCGGTGCTGGCCCTGGTGGCGGTGATCGCGCCGTTGCTGGTGCTGTTCGGGCTCAAGTTCGGGCTGGTCAGCAGCCTCACCGAGCGCCTGGAAAAGGACCCGGCGGTGCGCGAGATCATTCCCCTGGGCGGCGGACGCTTCAGCGCCGCGTTCATTGCCGAGCTGGGGCAGCGCCCGGACGTGGCCTTTGCCTTGCCGCGCACCCGGCAGATCGCCGCGACGGCGGACCTGTCCCGGGGCACGGCGGATATCGGCCTGACCGTGGAGATGCTGCCGACCGCGGTGGGCGACCCGTTGCTCGGGCGTTTGTCGTCACCCCGGAGCATCAGCGGCGTGCTGCTCAGCCGCACCGCCGCCGAGAAGCTCGGGGCGCAGCCGGGGGACTGGTTGCAGGCGAGCTTTGGCCGGCAGGTGGCGGGGCGCAGCGAGGTGCAGCGGACCCGGGTCCAGGTGGAGGGCATCCTGCCCCTGGAAGCCTTTGCCCGTGACGCGCTGTTCGCTCCGCTGGCACTGCTGGAGGCCGCCGAGGATTACCGCGACGGTCGCGCCGTGGCGGCCCTGGGCTGGCTCGGCGAGGTCCAGGCGGCATCCGCGCAGCGGGTCTACCCGGCGTTTCGCCTGTATGCCCGGGATCTGGATGACGTCGAGCCGCTGCGGCTGTATTTCGCCGAGCGCGGCCTGCTGGTGGCGACCCAGGCGCAGACCATCGCCCAGGTGCAGTCCTTGAGCCGCAACCTGTCCATCGTCTTCTGGGTGATCGCCGGGCTGGCCCTGGCCGGTGCCTTCGCGGCGATCTTCGCCGGGGCCCTGGCGGCGGTGGAGCGCAAGCGTCGGGAGTTGTCGGTGCTGCGCCTGTTGGGGTTTTCCACCGGCGCGCTGCTGCTGTTCGTGGTGGCCCAGGCGCTGTACAGCGCCGGGCTTGCCGCGCTGTTGAGTGGCGCCCTGTATGGCCTGGCCCAGGCCGGGCTGAATCATTTGTTCATGCAGGTGCCCGGCGAGTACGCCAGTCATTTGCTGCCGGCCCATTACGGGCTGGCCCTGTTGGCGACACTGGGCGTCAGCACCCTGGCCGCGGCGCTGGGCGGCTGGCGGGTGTCGCGCATTGAAGCCTGTGAAGGAATTCGCGATGTATAAGTTGATCGGCACCGTGCTGGCCATGACCCTGGCCGGCGCCGTGTGGGCCGAAGAGCCCGGCAACAAGATGGACAATCCCAAGCCCCTGGCGGACGACGTCAGCCTGCCGTTGCCCTGTGACGGCGAGATGGTGTTCCGCTACGTCTACGTGCTGGCCCAGGGCACCCTGGACGACCGCGAGGTCAACCTCGGCTACCCCTTCAGCGAAGGCGAGAGCGGCTATCAGCAATCGTTCATTTCCGGCTATCGCCGGGACTACATCAACGGTCAGTTCACCCTCAAGGACCTGCCTGCGGCCTGGGGCAAGACCATCGGCCCGGCCTTGCCGAAAACCGGCAGCGGGGTGCCCCTCAAGCCGATGCTGTATTTCATCGGTAAGTACGAAGTCACCGCCCGCCAGTACGCCCAGGTCATGGCTCAGGCCCAGTCCCTGGCCAGCGGCGAGCCGGCCCCGGCCTGCGAGGCGCCGGACGGCCTGCAGGGGCGCCTGCCCAAGGTCAAGCTGTCGCGTTTCGAGGCCGAGCGTTTCGCCGCGGTGTACAGCGCCTGGCTGATGAAGCATCACCGTGACCTGCTGCCGGTCAGCGGCCGTGGCAGTTCCTCGGAAGACGGTGGCCTGGGGTTCGTGCGCCTGCCCACCGAAGTCGAATGGGAGTACGCCGCTCGCGGCGGCCAGGCCGTCAGTCGCCAGGAGCTGGAGGGCCGGCTGTTCCCGCGTCGTTTGGAGGGCAGCGAGGAAGACGGCCCGCTGGCGGACTGGGCGGTGTTCAACCAGGTGGCCGGCGGCACCGGTCAGGCGGCGCGCCTGATGCCGATCGGCACCAAGCTGCCCAACCCCATCGGTATGTTCGACGTGATCGGCAACGCCGCCGAGATGGTCCAGGAGTCCTTCCAGCTGGTGCGTGCCGGGCGCCGCCAGGGCACCTACGGCGGCTTCGTGGTCAAGGGCGGCAACTACCTGGAAGGCGAGGGCACGCTGTTCACCGGGATGCGCCGCGAGTACCCGCTGTTCGGTGCCGACGGCACTGAGCAGAGCAACGAAACCACGGGCTTCCGGGTGGCCATCGGCGCCTTGTCGGCCCCGCGTTCGCGCTACAAGGAACTGTTCGCCCAGTGGCAGAAGGAGGGTCGCCTGGCGTCCCTGACCGATGCCATCGACGAAGCCCAGGACCCCACCAAGCGCCTGGACAGCATCATTGCCACCAGTGTCGACCCGCGCCTGCAGGCGGAGCTGGGGCTGGTCAATGAAGAGCTCAAGCGCAACGTTTCGCTGATCGCCCAGCAGCGCGAGGAGGCGGCCGGCAACCTGATCCAGTCCGCGGCGCTGGTGGCTGAAACCGTCAACAACTACAACATCCGCCTGACCAACCTGAAGAAGAGCCAGCAGCAGGCCATCGATGCCAAGGACGAACCCAGCGCCAAGCTGTTCGCCGAAGCCATCGACAACGGCCGCAGCGCGCTGGACGGGGCGGTGGCGATCTACATCGACAACCTGGCCACGGGCACCCGTTACACCGACGCGGTGATCCAGGCGCAATTTCAACGGATCAAGGAAGAGCTCAATCGCAAGCCGGTGCTCGGCAAGAGCCTGGTGACGCGCGCTACGTTATTCGTCCGCCATGTCGGGGATTATCGCCAGAAACGGCGAGCCGACCCGGCGACGATTTTGAAGGAACTGCTCGCATCGACCGGTCAGAAGTCATGACCGGCCGCTGTCTGTCGAGCCTGGAGGAGCTCGGGCGACCTGGTGTCGTGCCGAGTAGGTCAACACTAATCGAGATCATCAACATGCTTTTTTCCCGCAAGCCATTTGCTTCAACATCCAAGCGTCACCTGCTGTTGGTTGCCGCCGGGTTCAGCACCGTATTGACCGGTTGCGCGACCTCTCCGGTGTCCAAGGTCGCCTCGACCACCAAGGTCGAGTACTACCCGAGCTGCTACGAACCGGTACAGCACCTGCGTGCCACCGACTCGGACATGACCAAGTCGGTGGTGACCGGCGCTGCCCTGGGCGCCGCCGGTGGCGCCCTGCTCGGTGCCCTGACCGGTGACGGCGACCACCGTGGCCGCAACGCCGCCATCGGCGCCGCAGGCGGTGCCCTGGCCGGTGGCGCCGCCGGTTACTACACCGAGCGTCAGAAACAGATCGCCGACGACAATCAGCGCATCGCTTCCTACGCCACCGACGTCAACAAGAGCGCGGCCGACATCGACCGCAGCACCGCCTACGCCCGTGCCTCGCAAACCTGCTACCAGCGTGCCTTCGACAGCCTGATCAGCGCGCGCAAGGCCAACAGCATCAATGACGTGGAAGGGCGCAAGCGCCTGGCGGAAATCGTCAGCGGCCTGAAAGAGTCCAACGACCTGATCGCTGCGGTGAACGGCCGGGCCAGCGAAGACCTGAACAAGTACAACCAGGCCTACGAGCAGGATCTGCAGCAGGTGGGCGTGCAGCGTACCGACGTGGTCAAGGTCGCCACCGCCGATACCACCCCGGTGACCACCACCAGCGGTGGCAAGAAGAAGCAGCCGGCGCAGAAGGTCAAGCAACCCAAGCTGCCGAGCGTGCCGGCCGAAGCGGTGAGCACCGAGAAGTCGATCCAGCAGGCCAAGACCAAGCAGGCCGAGAGCAACAAGGTCGCTACCACCGGCCAGACCCAGGTCAACAGCATGTGCAAGAACCCGGACCTGGGTGACTGGGCACCGGTGCCTTGCCCTAACGTCTGAGTCAGTGATTGTCTGACAAGATGTCGCGATAAGCGTTGAACGCCAGTCGATCTCCGAGTAATTGGCCAGATCGACTGGCGCTCTTCACGTTACAGGTTAAACTGCGCCGGCCACCCAATAATTCCACTGAGGCGCCGTGCATGAAATTTCGTTTTCTTCTCTGGATGCTTGGCCTGTTGATGGGCAAGGCCAGCCGCAACAATCCCGCTTTCCAGCAACAGTTGGGCGACAAGGAGCTGGTGTTCCAGCTGCAGACCCTTGACGGCAAGGTTGCTCGGCATTTCTTCGTCAAGGACCAGCGCATTACCAGCCGCTCGGGGTTCTACCCGGAGCCTGCGTTCGCCATTGCCTTCAAGGATGCCGCCTACGGCTTCGCCACGATGCAGGCGAAGAACAAGCAGTTGGCGTTCATGACCGGGATTCAGGACAAGTCGATTCAGATCAAGGGCAATCCGGCGCTGGTGATCTGGTTCCAGGGCCTGACCAAGTATTTGAAACCGAAGAAGGCCAAGCCCAAGGCTTGACTGGGGACCTGGGTCGGCCAGCCGGCTCCTCGGTGCTGCGCAGGAGCCGACTGACCGCCGAAGGGGCTCAGGCCTGGCTGAATTGCGACGCCAGTTCCCGCAGCAGTACTTCCGCTTCCAGCACTTTGCTCACCACGTCTTCGGCCTTGTCACGGCTCAGGCCCAGGCGCTCGAACAGGGCGTCGGGGATCTCTTCGTGGGGGCCGGAACCGATGCCCCGGCTGCGCAGCAGGCGCACCGCCAGGCACACCAGGTTGGGGTATTCGGCGAAGGCGCCGTCGTAGCTCGGGTCGTGCTGGAAGCGCAGGGCGGTGGACAGCTCGTCCGGCATGTCCCAGTAGCGCATCAGCCAGGAGCCGATCTGTTCGCGACTGATGCCCAGCAGGTGCTGCTCGACATAGCTGTGGCACAGGTGCGGGTTGACCTCCAGGTGCCGGCAGATCAGCGAGAAGTGCGGTGGGAACACGTGGGCCAGCAGCAGGTAGCCGAAGTTGTGCAGCAGGCCGGCGAGGTAGGTCAGGCCGGCTTCCGGGCGCTGGGCGCGGGGCATGGCGCGGGTCAGACCCTCGATCACCGCGGCGGTGTAGATCGATTGCTGCCAGTAGGGCGTGGCGTGTTGCGGCTGGTCCTTGGGCAGGCTCAGGGTCTTGCCCAGGGCCAGCCCCAGCGCCAGGTTGATCACCAGATCGAAGCCCAGCACACGGACGATGGCGTCTTCCACCGAGCGGATCTTGCCCGGCGAGGCGTAGTAGGGCGAGGCCGCCCAGCTCACGACCTGCGCGGCCAGGGCCGGGTCGGTTTCCACCACGCCGGTGATGTCGTCGATGGTGGCATTGGGATCGACCCGCAGCTTGATGATCTTCTGCGCGGTTTCCGCCAGCGGCGGGATCTCGATGGTGGCTTCCAGGCGCTGCTGGATGCGCCGCGCGGTGAACGCCTGCATGGCCTGGGTGATTTCCTCGCGGTCGTCGTCCGGGCGGTCGAGGTTGGGGCGGATGCTGCTCAGGGGCTCGCCGAAATGCCCGGCACTGGCTTTGTTGAGCATGCTCTTGAAGGCTTCGCTGGTGATCTCCAGCAGCACGCCGGGCTCGCCGGAATTGATCAGCAGGCTGGGTTCGCGCAGCAGGCTTTCTTCATACAGGCACGGCGAGCTGGTCAGCGCCGGCAGGCCGGGCAACAGGCTCAGGCTGTGCTTGCCGAGCATGCGCTCCAGGCGCTCGGTGGACACGGCGGTGAGGCGGCGGCCGGTGAGTTCGGCGAGGCGGTTGAGGTCCAGTAGCTGGCTCTGCGGGAACAGCACCATCAGCGCGCCGACGGCGTCGTCCAGCAGCACCGCCTGGACCTTGCGCGCAGCCGGCAGGCCCGGCTGGTCGAGCACTTCGTTGTAGCTGATGGCCAGCTTGCCGAGCAGCAACCGGATAACAGACGGAGCGTGTGGGGTTGCAATGTCGAGGGCAACTTCTGTCATGGTCTGGTATCCGTTTTTCTACAATTTGACGAGTATAACCAGCTTGGTTATGGCGAGGGTTCACTAACTGAGTGGTGGTTCACACTTGGCCGTATTGCTGGCCATGGCGCAGCCAGCGTTCCAGCAACGGGCTGACGTGGTCCGGCCAGCGCTCCAGCAGAGCCTGCGCGGCATCGCGTACCGCAGGCAGCAGGTCGGCGTCGCGCATCAGGTCGGCGACCTTGAACTGCAAGAGACCGGTCTGGCGGGTGCCGAGCATTTCCCCGGGGCCGCGCAGTTCCAGGTCCTTTTCGGCGATGACGAAACCGTCGTTGGTCTCACGCATGATGCCCAGGCGCTGGCGACCGATTTGTGAAAGCGGTGGATGGTAGAGCAGCACGCAGTGGCTGGCGGCGCTGCCGCGCCCGACCCGGCCGCGCAGCTGGTGCAGCTGTGCCAGGCCCAGGCGTTCCGGGTTCTCGATGATCATCAGGCTCGCATTGGGCACGTCGACCCCGACTTCGATCACCGTGGTGGCCACCAGCAGTTGCAGGTTGCCGGCCTTGAACTCGGCCATCACCGCGGCTTTCTCCGCCGGTTTCATGCGGCCGTGGATCAGCCCCACCCGCAGTTCGCCCAGGGCGCTGGAGAGGTCTTCGAAGGTGGTTTCGGCGGCCTGGCAGGTGAGCTCCTCGGATTCTTCGATCAGGGTGCAGACCCAGTAGGCCTGGCGCCCTTCGGCGCAGGCGGCGCGCACCCGTTCGATCACCTCGACGCGGCGGCTGTCGGTGACCAGCACGGTATTGACCGGCGTGCGACCCGGGGGCAGTTCGTCGAGGATCGAGGTGTCCAGGTCGGCGTAGGCGCTCATCGCCAGGGTTCGCGGAATCGGAGTGGCGGTCATGATCAGCTGGTGCGGGCACAGGCGGCCGCCGACGCCTTTCTGGCGCAGGGCCAGGCGCTGCTGGACGCCGAAGCGGTGCTGTTCGTCGATGATCACCAGGGCCAGGTTCTTGAATTGCACCTCGTCCTGGAACAGGGCGTGGGTTCCCACCACCATGGGCGCGCCGCCGGCGATCTGTTTCAGGGCTGCCGCGCGGTTCTTGCCCTTGAGCTTGCCCGCCAGCCAGGCGACTTCCAGGCCCAGGGGTTCGAGCCAGCGCTTGAAGGTAATGAAGTGCTGCTCGGCGAGGATCTCGGTGGGCGCCATCAGCGCCACCTGGTAACCGGCTTCCAGGGCCTGCAGGGCGGCGAGGGCGGCGACCACGGTCTTGCCGGCGCCGACGTCGCCCTGGATCAGGCGCAGCATGGGTTCCGGCTGGCTCAGGTCGTAGGCGATTTCGTTGCCGACCCGTTGTTGCGCGCCCGTGGGAGCGAAGCCGAGGTTCTTCAGGTATTTGGCCGGCAGGTTCCGGGCCAGCGGCAGCACTGGGGCGCGCTGGGAGCGCAGGCTGTCGCGCAGGCGTTGCTGGGACAGCTGGTGGGTCAGCAGTTCCTCGAACGCCAGGCGGTGCTGGGCCCAGTGGTGCCCGAGGGCCAGCTCATCGACATCGGCGTCTGCCGGCGGGTGATGCAGGTAGCGGATCGCATCGTCCAGGGGCGCCAGTTGATAGTCCCGGGCCAGTTCCTCCGGCAGCCAGTCCGGCAGGCTGCGGGGGCCGAGCAGGGCCAGGCTCTGCTGGCAGAGCAGGCGCAGGCGCTGCTGGGTCAGGCCCTCGGTCAGCGGGTAGATGGGGGTCAGGGTCTGGTCCACCGGCGGCGGTTCGTCGCCACTGATGGCGCGGTATTCCGGGTGGTAGATCTCCAGGCCCGAGGCCCCGGGCCGGGCTTCGCCGTAGCAGCGCACGCGAGTGCCGCGCTTCAGGCCGTCTTTCTGGGCATTGCTGAAATGGTAGAAGCGCAGGCTCAGGCCGCCGGTGCCATCCTGCAGGCGCACCAGCAGGCTGCGGCGCTTGCCCATGACCACGTCGGCACCGCTGACGGTGCCTTCGATCACGGCATCCTGGCCCGGGCGCAGGGCGCCGATCGGCACCACGCGGGTACGGTCCTGGTAACGCAGGGGCAGGTGGAACAGCACGTCCTGAAGGTTTTCCAGGCCGACCTTGGCCAGCTTCTCGGCCATGGCTTCGCCGACGCCCTTGAGTGCCGTGACCGGCACTTTCGACAGCTCAGTCATTGCGCTTGCTTAGCTCGCGGCGGGCGGCTTGGCCACCGAGCACAGGCGGATCGAGTCGGCGAGGATCTCGATGGCCTTGGGCCGCGGGAAGCTGGCGCGCCAGGCGATGGCTACGGTGCGAAACGGTACCGGCGGGGTCAGTGGGCGCACTTCGATCACCCCGGGGGCGTAGTGATGGCTGTCCACTGCCGACAGCGGCAGGATCGAGATGCCCAGGCCGGAGGCGACCATGTGGCGGATGGTCTCCAGGGAGCTGGATTCCACGGTGGTGTGCTTGGCGCCGTCGTTGCCCTTGGTCAGGGTCGGGCAGGCCTCCAGCACCTGGTCGCGGAAGCAGTGGCCCTCGCCCAGTAGCAACAGGCTCTTGTCGTTGAGCAGGTTGGCGTCGATGGTTTCCTTCTTGGTCCAGGAGTGGCCGCTGGGCATCAGCACGTAGAAGGGCTCGTCGTACAGCGGCAGGGTCAGGACATCGGCTTCATTGAACGGCAGGGCGATGATGATCGCGTCCAGCTCGCCATTGCGCAGCTTGTCCCGCAGTACGTGGGTGAAGTTCTCTTCGATATACAGCGGCATCTGCGGCGCGACCCGGTGCAGCTGGGGAATCAGGTGCGGGAACAGGTAGGGACCGACGGTATAGATGGCGCCCACCTTGAGCGGCGCGGTCAGCTGGTTCTTGCCGGCCTGGGCCAGTTCACGGATGCCCTGGGCCTGTTCCAGGACCTTCTGTGCCTGGGCGACGATGGTTTCGCCGACCGGGGTCAGGCGCACCGCACTCTTGCTGCGCTCGAAAATCAGCACACCGAGTTCGTCTTCAAGCTTTTTCACGCCCACCGAGAGGGTCGGCTGGCTGACATGGCAACGCTCGGCGGCGTGGCCGAAGTGCTGCTCTTGGGCGAGGGTGACGATGTAGCGTAATTCTGTGAGGGTCATAGCGGGCGTCCATGAGGATGCGGCCAAGCATAACGGCTGCAATCGATAGACGCACGTTATCAGACGGAGGGTGGAATGCGACACCCGCCAATGCCTGCTTCGGGCTGCACAAACGCCTAGGGCACCTTTGCAGGTGCCCTGGCGGGGTATCAGCGGCGGCCGCGGCTTCTGTCGATTTCGTAGTTGAAGGGCGCGGTGACTTCCACGGTGCCATTGGTGAGCATGTCGGCCGGCGGCTTGGGCAGAGTCTGTGCGCGACGGATCATGTCCAGGGTGGCCCGGTCCAGATCCGCATTGCCCGAACGGCTGATCAGCTCGTAGGACAGCACCTTGCCTTCGGCATCAACCACGAAGCGCAGGGAGTTGGTGCCTTCCTTGCCTCGACGTTGAGCCTCGCTCGGGTAGCGCTTGTGCTTGGCCAGATGCGCCTGCACCAGTCCCTGCCAGTTGGCCTTGGCGGCCGCCTGGGCCGGTGACGGGCCTGCAGTCGCGGGGGCGGGCTGCTGGGACGGGGCGGGTGTGACCGGGGCGTCGCTGGGCTTTTCCTCGGAAGGCTTTTCCTTGGGCGGCTCGGGCTTGACCACCGGTTTTGGCGGTTGTGGCTTGGGCTTCGGCTTGGCCGGCTTGGGCACCGAAATAGTCGGTTTCGGCGCTTCGGCGAGCTTGGGCAGCGGCAGTTCTTCCACCGGCGCAGGCGGTTGCGGCGGGGTCACCACTTTCGGTGGTGCCGGCGGAGGCGGCACAGGGGCAGGCGCCAGTTCCACCACCATGGCCTGGGGCGGAATGGGTATTGGTTGTGGTTTGGACCAGTTGAGGGCGAGGAGGATCGCCAGCGCATGGACACCCAGCACCACCGCCAGGCTACCGCTGTAACGCGTCAGTCTTTGGCGCGTCGTGATCATTTCTTGGCTGCCGTCTCAAGTCCGACCAGGCCGACTTTCAGGTAGCCGGCGGCCCGCAGGTTGTCCATGACGCTCATCAGATCGCCGTAGTTCACGCCCTTGTCGGCCTGGAAGAAGATGGTCGTGTCCTTCTTGCCTTGGGTGCGGGCGTCGAGAATGGCACCCAGGGTCTCGGCCTTGACTTCCTCTTCGCCGATGAACAGGCGCTGGTCGGCCTTGACGCTGAGGAATACCGGTTTTTCCGGACGCGGCGCCGGTTTGGCGCTGGAGGCGGGAAGGTCGACCTTGATGTCCACGGTGGCCAGCGGGGCGGCCACCATGAAGATGATCAGCAATACCAGCATCACGTCGATGAACGGCGTGACGTTGATTTCGTGGTTTTCGGCCAGGTCGTCGCCTGCGCCTTCTTTCAAATGCAAGCCCATGGCTGATTACCCCACTTTCACCATGTGCGGTTGTGCGGAGCGCTCGGCTGGCTGGTGGTCCAGGTCGCGGCTGACCAGCAGCAGGACTTCTGCCGAGGCATCGGCCACCTGGGCGCGGTAGCCGGTGATGGAGCGAGCGAAGACGTTGTAGATCACGACCGCCGGGATCGCTGCAACCAGACCCAGGGCGGTGGCCAGCAGGGCTTCGGCGATGCCTGGGGCTACCACGGCGAGGTTGGTGGTCTGGGTCTTGGCGATGCCGATGAAGCTGTTCATGATGCCCCACACGGTGCCGAACAGACCGACGAATGGCGCGGTGGAACCGATGGTGGCGAGCACGCCGGTGCCGCTGCTCATGTTGCGACCGCAGGCAGCCACCAGGCGCTCAAGACGGAAGCTGACCCGCTCCTTGATGCCTTCTTTCTCACGGCTGTTTGCCGACAGGCGCATTTCTTCCAGGGCGTCGTGGACCAGCAGGTGGGCGAGGGTGCCCTCCTTGGCGGCCGTGGCGCTGGCCTCTTTGAGAGTGGTGGCCTTTTTCAGGGCAGCGATTTCACCGCGCAGGCGACGCTTGGCGCCCAGCAGTTCGAAGCCTTTGGCGATCCAGATGGTCCAGGTGATGATCGAGGCGATGGCCAGGCCAATCATCACCAGTTTCACGATGATGTCGGCGTTCTGGTACATGCCCCAGGGCGACAGGTCATGGGCCATGCCCAGGCTGTTGTCGGCTTCGAGGACTTCGGGGGTGTCCTGGCCCGCTACCGGAAGGCCTTCGGCCTGGGCCGGATCGGTGGCTGGCGCAGTGGCCAGGGGGGCTGCCGGGTCAGTCTGAGGGTGTTCGGCGGCTGGAGCGCTGGCGGCCGGCGCGGTGGCCGGCGCGGTGGCCGGCGCGTGCTGGTCGGCGAAGGCTGCGGTCGGAGCCAGCAGCAGGCTGCACAGCAGCGCAGCAACCGCGCTTGCGGCGCGCAGTGGGCTTGGGCGTTTGGTTGGCGAGGCGGAGAGTGGATTGCTTGTCATGCTGGCCGGACCTGAGAGGAGGAAAGGGTTGAATGTCCTTCTAGGCCTCGCTGGGCCGAGAACAATTGGGCGGTTATTATTGCAATTAATTCTTGTTAACAAAAGTAATACAGTAACTATTTTTCCTCGATTTCTAGCCGTTCATCCAAAGCCGAGGCTAGTCTTGGCCTTTCTGAAAGGAGTTTTCTGATGTCCTCCCCCTCTGTTTTGATCGCCGGTTGCGGTGATGTCGGGAGTCGCCTGGCGACTCAACTGCTGGCTGAGCAATGGCGGGTTTATGGCTTGCGCCGCACGATATCGCGCCTGCCTCAGGGAGTGATTGGCGTCGCCGGAGACCTGTTCAGCGAACAATGCCCGATGGACTGGCCACAGGCGCCCCTGGATTATCTGGTGTACTGCGCGGCGGCCACCGAGCATGACGAAGCCGGGTATCGCGCGGCCTATGTCGAGGGCCTGCAGCATGTGCTGAGCTGGCTCAAGCAGCATGGCCAGCAGCCCAAGCGCCTGTTGTTCGTCTCCAGCAGCAGTGTCTACGAGCAGAAGGGCGGTGAATGGGTCGATGAGAATTCGCCGGCCCTGGCGAGCGGCTACTCGGGCCGTTTGATGCTGGAAGCCGAGCAGGTGGCCTTGAACAGTGGGCTGCCTGCAACGCGGGTGCGCCTGACCGGCATCTACGGGCCGGGCCGTGAATGGTTGCTGACCCAGGTGCGGCGCGGGTATCGGGTGGCGATTGATCCGCCGTTGTATGGCAATCGCATTCATGCCGACGATGCGGCGGGCCTGCTGGCGTTCCTGCTTGAGGCGGACCGTCGCGGCACCGCGCTGGATGATTGCTATATCGGGGTCGATGACGCGCCCGCGCCGCTGGCGGAAGTGGTCGGCTGGCTGCGTGAATACCTGGGTGTGACCGAGTGGGCGGATGATGCCAGCGTGCGCCGCACCGGTAGCAAGCGCTGCAGCAATGCCCGGGCCCGGGCGTTGGGCTGGGTGCCGCGTTATCTGAGTTATCGACAGGGCTATGCGGCGATTCTTCAGGCGCAAGGCTGAATCGGACCGTAGCCGCTGCGGTTGGCAGCGGCTACCTCCGGGTCATTGCTTTTGCAGCAGCCATTGCTGGTTGCCTGGCATCAGCGACGGCACTTCATCCGCCAGTGCGCTGTTCACCGCCTGGAAGATCTCCAGCTGCTGGTCCTTGCGCACGAAGATCCAGGAATTGCCCTGGCCATTGAGCTGCAACCAGATGCTGTCGTTGCCGCCGCTCATGGAAGCGCAGTCGCCCGCCAGGCACAGGGCGTAGCGATCGGCTCCCGGCAGGCCTTGCACGGCGCCGTTGGCCTGGAACTGGACTTCGTTGCCCAGTCCCGGACCGCTGACGATTTTCCATGTGCCGCCCAGGTAGGCCGAGTACAGCGCGCGCTCGAAGTTGGCGCCCAGTGGCGCGCCTTCAGGTGCCGGGTCCTTGGGCGGGACGAATACCTGTTCGGGTTCGTTGTCGTTGGCCACTTGCAGCAATTGCTTGCCGTTGCGTTTCAGCTCCGTGGCGGCGCTGCCATAGAACTCGACCTTTGCAGTATTTGAACCGTCGTTGACGATCTTGCCTTCGATGGTCTCGAAACCATTGGTGTAGCGGGCCTGGCCTGCCTTGGTGTTGAGTTCCCATTCCAGGTTCGGGCCGTAAGCCTGGAGGGCTTCACGCAAAGGGCCGCCCTTGGAGGCTGCGTCGATCGCTACCTGATTGATCCAGATGCCGCCGACATCGTTTTTGGCGGGGTCGCTGGCACAACCGCCGAGCAATACGGCGAGCAGCGAAACAGCTAGCGCTTGGCGCATGACGAAATCCTTTCAGAACGAAAACGGCGCAGCCTGAAGAGCTGCGCCGCGGGTGTTACTCGATGACCAGAATGGCATCCATTTCAACCTGTGCGCCCTTGGGCAGGGCTGCCACGCCAATGGCGGCGCGGGCTGGGTAAGGCTGCTGGAAGTACTTGCCCATGATCTCGTTGACCTTGGCGAAGTGGCTCAGGTCGGTGAGGAAGATGTTCAGCTTGACGATGTCCTTGAACGAACCGCCAGCGGCCTCGGCTACCGACTTGAGGTTCTCGAAGACCTGGACGGTCTGGGCTTCGAAGCCTTCCACCAGTTCCATGGTTTTTGGATCGAGGGGAATCTGGCCCGACATGTAGACGGTGTTGCCCGCCTTGATGGCCTGGGAGTAGGTGCCGATGGCGGCCGGGGCCTTTTCGCTGGTGATAACGGTCTTGGTCATGAATGACTCCTTGTAATGTACGGGCTACGCGCGCATGCGGGTGATGCGGATGACCCCGGTCAGGGCGCGCAGTTTCTTGATCACGCGGGCCAGGTGCACGCGGTCGTGCACGCTGACCACCAGTTGGACCACGCTGATGCGACCATCGCGTTCGTCCATGCTGATTTTCTCGATGTTGCCGTCGGCGGCGTTGACGCTGCTGGCCAGCAGCGCGATCAAGCCGCGCTGGTGTTCCAGCTCGACGCGCAGTTCGACGTTGAACTCGCCAGTGACATCCTTGGCCCAGGACAGCTGGATGCATTTTTCCGGGTTGTGGCGGATTTCGCTGATATTGCGGCAGTTGTCCAGGTGCACCACCATCCCTTTGCCAGCGGACAGGTGGCCGACGATCGGGTCGCCAGGGATCGGCGTGCAGCATTTGGCGTAGCTCAGCACCAGGCCTTCGGTGCCGCGGATCGCCAGCGGGCCTTCCGGGCTTGGCAGCTGTTCGCCTTCACCCAGCAGGCGTCGGGCCACGACGTAGGCCATGCGATTGCCCAGGCCGATGTCTTCCAGCAGGTCTTCGATCAGTTCCAGGCGGTATTCCTGGAGGATGGCCTGGATACGTTCGGTCGGGATTTTTTCCAGCGAGCTGTCGAAACCGTTGAGCACCTTGTTCAGCAGGCGTTCGCCGAGGCTGATGGATTCGGAGCGGCGCTGCAGCTTGAGGGCGTGACGAATGTGGGTGCGGGCCTTGCCGGTGACCACGAAATTCAGCCAGGCCGGATTGGGGCGTGCCCCCGGGGCGCTGACGATTTCCACGGTGGAGCCGCTTTGCAGGGGTTCCGACAGCGGTGCCAGGCGGCGGTTGATCCGGCAGGCGATGCAGCTGTTGCCCACGTCGGTGTGCACCGCGTAGGCGAAGTCCACGGCGGTGGAGCCTTTGGGCAGCTCCATGATCCGGCCTTTGGGCGTGAACACGTAGACCTCGTCCGGGAACAGGTCGATCTTCACGCTCTCGATGAATTCCAGGGAGTTGCCGGCGCGCTGTTGCATTTCCAGGACGCCCTTGACCCATTGGCGGGCGCGGGCGTGGGTGCCTTTGGGCTGTTCGTCGCCACTGGATTTGTACAGCCAGTGGGCGGCGATACCGTTATTGGCCATTTCTTCCATTTCCCGGGTACGGATCTGGATCTCGATCGGTACTCCGTGCATGCCGAACAGCGTGGTATGCAGCGACTGATAGCCGTTGGCCTTGGGAATGGCGATGTAGTCCTTGAAGCGTCCCGGCAGCGGCTTGTACAGATTGTGCACAGCGCCAAGTACCCGGTAGCAGGTGTCTACCTTGTCGACGATGATGCGGAACGCATAGACGTCCATGATCTCGTTGAAGGCCCGGCGTTTGCCGCGCATTTTCTTGTAGATGCCGTACAGGTGCTTCTGGCGACCGCTGACCTCGCCCTGGATGCCGTCGATGGCCAGGCAGTGGCTGAGGGATTCTTCGATCTTGTTGACGATTTCCTTGCGATTGCCCCGAGCGCGCTTGACCGCCTGGTAGATCCGCGCGGAACGCATCGGGTGCATCGCCTTGAAGCCCAGGTCTTCGAATTCGATACGGATGCTGTGCATGCCCAGGCGATTGGCGATGGGGGCGTAGATCTCCAGGGTTTCCTTGGCGATCCGCCGGCGTTTCTCGCCGGAGAGCACTTCCAGGGTGCGCATGTTGTGCAGGCGGTCGGCCAGCTTGACCAGGATCACGCGAATATCGCGAGCCATGGCCATGGCCATTTTCTGGAAGTTTTCCGCTTGGGCTTCGGCCTTGGTCTCGAAGTTCATCTGGGTCAGTTTGCTGACCCCGTCCACGAGTTCGGCCACGGTTTCACCAAACTGCGCGCTGAGCGCTTCCTTGGCGATGCCGGTGTCTTCGATCACGTCATGCAGCATCGCGGCCATCAGGCTCTGATGGTCCATGTGCATGTCGGCAAGAATGTTCGCTACCGCGAGTGGGTGCGTGACGTACGCCTCGCCGCTGCGACGGCGCTGACCGTCATGGGCTTGTTCGGCGTAGAAATACGCTCGGCGGACCAGATTGACCTGGTCCGTGCCGAGATAGGTCGATAAGCGATCGGCGAGGGCGTCTATGCTCGGCATGATGTCTCCTGCCGTAAGCTGTGATCCCGCGCCGTGCTACGTCGACCAGGCATAGGCTCAGACGGCCTCGTTGGACTCGTCCTCGAAAGCAGCAAAAAGCGGCTCGTCTTCAACGATTTCGGCTTCGGCGATGGCTGCATAGTCGATCAGGCCTTCAGCGATTTCGCGCAGGGCGACAACGGTAGGCTTGTCGTTTTCCCATGCTACTTTCGGCTCTTTGCCGCCGGTTGCCAGTTGACGGGCACGCTTGGTAGAGAGCATGACCAGCTCAAAGCGGTTATCCACGTGTTCTAGACAGTCTTCAACGGTTACGCGGGCCATGGTCTTCCTCGTAGCAAATGCAATATGCGCGCTGCCCGGATGGGCGAGCGGACTCAACAGTTTAAAAAATCACCAGCGTTTAGGGAAGCGCTGATTTTTTGACCAAGCTCTTCAACGCGCTGCAAGTGCCAATGTAAAGCGCTTGCAGCGGTTTTGGGAAGTGCTGTTTTAGCCCAGCAGTTCAGCCAGCAACTTGCCGAAACGCTGCTGCTGACGTTTCTGCTGCAGTTGATTGGAGCGGAAAATGGCCTTCAGGTCGTCCAGCGCGTGGGCGAAATCGTCGTTGATGATCAGGTAGTCGTAGTCGACGTAGTGGCTCATTTCGCTGACGGCTTCGCGCATCCGCCCTTCGATGATCTCGTCGCTGTCTTGCCCGCGGTTGGTCAGGCGCTGGTGCAAGGCCTGCAAGGATGGCGGCAGGATGAAGATCGAACGCGCCTGTGGCATCAACTTGCGCACCTGCTCGGCGCCTTGCCAGTCGATTTCCAGGATCAGGTCGTGACCTTCGTCCAGGGTCTGCTGCAGGTGGCTTTGCGAGGTGCCATAGAGGTTGCCGAAGACTTCGGCGCGCTCCAGAAAGTCGCCATGCTCGATCATCTTCACGAACTCGCTGCGTTCGACGAAGTGATAGTTCACGCCATTCACTTCGCCCGGGCGCATGGCGCGGGTGGTGTGGGAGATCGAGACGCGGATCTCCGGGTTGGCGTCGGTCAGAGCCTTGACCAGGCTGCTTTTGCCTGCGCCCGATGGGGCGGAAATGATGTACAGGGTGCCGGTGCTGTGGGTCATGTCAGTTGCCTTACTCAATGTTCTGCACTTGTTCGCGCATCTGCTCGATCAACACCTTGAGGTTGACCGCAGCCTGAGTGCTGCGTGGGTCGAAGGCCTTGGAGCCCAGGGTATTGGCTTCGCGGTTGAGCTCTTGCATCAGGAAGTCCAGGCGCCGACCGGCAGCGCCGCCGGACTTGAGCACGCGACGTACTTCGATGATGTGGGTGCTCAGGCGATCCAGTTCTTCGGCGACGTCGCTTTTCTGTGCCAGCAGGACCATCTCCTGCTCGAGACGGGTCGGGTCCAGCTCGACCTGCATGTCGGCGAAACGGTCGAGGACTTTCTGGCGCTGGGTCGCGAGCATCTGCGGAACCAGCTCGCGCAGTGTCGCCACGTCTTCCTTCATGGCGGACAGGCGCTCGTTGATCAGTCGGGCCAGTTCGGCGCCCTCGCGTTCGCGACCGCTCTTCAATTCCTTCAGGCCCTGGTTGAACAGGGCCAAGGCATCGCTGTTCAAGGCTTGCGGGTCACTGGCGTCGGCCACCAGTACACCGGGCCAGGCCAGGACTTCCAGTGGGTTCAGGGCTGCCGGCTGCTTGATCAGGCTGGCAACCGTCTCGGCCGCCGCGACCAGCTGTGCTGCGCGCTCACGGTCGACCTGCAATGGCTTGCCGGTGGTTTCCTCGGTGAAGCGCAGGGTGCATTCGACTTTGCCCCGGGACAAACCCTGGCGCAGTGCTTCGCGGACTGCGCCTTCAAGGTCGCGGAAGGCTTCCGGCAACCGCAGGTGCGGCTCCAGGTAACGGCTGTTGACCGAGCGCAACTCCCAGCTCAGCGTGCCCCGGGTTCCGGCCTGTTCGACCCGTGCGAAGGCGGTCATGCTATGCACCATGGAGGTACCTCCGATTCAGTGCCGACGCCAACCGCAAGCGGGCTGAGCAGGCCTGATAGATGAATTAAAGCCGGTAGGCGGCGAAGGCGCAGGATTGTAGCGCAGTGCGGCAGGCGTCCCCAAACCCTGCTGCAGACAATGGGGCGCAGGTCGTCGCAACAGGATCAATCTGAGGCACAAATGCGCCTTTGGCCTTTTTAGGCGTGCCCTGGCGCGGTTGCGGGCTTTATAATGCCCGGCAGTTTTCCGTCCTCGTACAGGTATTTCCCTATGAAACGTCCAAGTGGTCGCGCTGCCGATCAGCTCCGCTCGATCCGCATTACCCGCAACTACACCAAACACGCCGAGGGATCTGTACTGGTCGAGTTCGGTGATACCAAAGTGATCTGCACGGTCAGCGTCGAGAATGGCGTACCGCGCTTCCTCAAGGGCCAGGGTCAAGGCTGGTTGACGGCCGAATACGGCATGCTGCCGCGGTCCACCGGCGAACGTAACCAGCGTGAAGCCAGCCGTGGCAAGCAAGGCGGCCGCACCCTGGAGATCCAGCGCCTGATCGGTCGCTCCCTGCGCGCCGCACTGGACATGTCCAAGCTGGGCGACATCACCCTGTATGTCGACTGCGATGTGATCCAGGCTGATGGCGGCACCCGTACCGCGTCGATCACTGGCGCGATGGTGGCGCTGGTCGACGCCTTGAAAGTGATCAAGAAGCGCGGCGGCCTGAAAGGCGGCGATCCATTGAAGCAGATGATTGCTGCAGTATCGGTGGGCATGTACCAAGGTGAGCCGGTCCTGGACCTGGATTATCTGGAAGACTCGGCCGCTGAAACCGACCTCAATGTCGTCATGACCAGCACTGGCGGTTTCATCGAAGTGCAGGGTACTGCCGAGGGCGCGCCGTTCCAGCCGGCCGAACTGAATGCGATGCTGGCCCTGGCCCAGCAAGGCATGAACGAGATTTTCCAACTGCAGCAGGCGGCACTCGCCGATTGATGGGCGCCGGTCTTCAGCAAGGAGAGCACCATGAGTGATGAGCAACTGCCACAACCTGCGCCGAGCCATGAAGTCCGGCAATGGGCGATGTTTTGTCACCTGTCTGCCTTGCTGGGGATCTGGGTTCCCTTCGGTACGCTGATCGGGCCGCTGATTCTTTGGCAGATGAAGCGCGAGACGGATCCCTTTATCGATGCCCAGGGCAAGGAGGCGCTGAACTTCCAGCTGACGGTCGCCATTGCGTCAGCGGTCTGCTTCCTGCTGATGATCGTGGTCATCGGTTTCTTTATGTTCGGCCTGCTGGCGATTGGCGCCCTGGTGCTGACCATCATTGGTGGGGTCAAGGCGGGTGAGGGTGTGCCGTATCGGTATCCCTTTACCTGGCGCCTGATCAAGTAGGGTGGGCAGCCACAAAAAAGCCGACATCGCTGTCGGCTTTTTTGTGGCTCTGAAAAGACGCTTAGATGGTCAGCGTCCAGTCATAGTCCACGATCAGTGGTGCGTGCTGTGAGAAGCGTGGCTGACGCGGCAAGCGAGCGCTACGGACAAAGCGGCGCAGGCCAGGAGTCAGCAGCTGGTAGTCAAAGCGCCAGCCCAGGTTGAGCATCTCAGCCTGTTCGTTGTCCGGCCACCAGCTGTACTGATCGCCTTCGCGGCTGACTTCGCGCAGCGCGTCGACATAGCCCATGTTGCCAATGATCTCGTCCATCCAGGCACGCTCGGGTGCCAGGAAGCCTGGAGATTGCTGGCTGTCACGCCAGTTCTTGATATCCAGCTTTTGTTGCGCCACGTACAGCGAGCCACAATAGATGTACTCGCGACGTTTGCGCCGCTGTTTATCCAGATAACGGGCGAAGTCGTCCATTAGCTTGAACTTCTGGTTCAAGTCTTCATCGCCGTTCTGCCCTGATGGAAGCAGCAAGGTCGCGATGCTGACCTTGTCGAAATCGGCTTGCAGGTAGCGCCCGTAACGATCGGCTGTCTCGAAGCCGAGGCCGCTGATGACCGCCTTCGGCTGCAACCGCGAATACAAAGCCACGCCGCCTTGGGCAGGGACTTCAGCATCGCAGGCATAAAGGAAGTAGCCATCCAGTTGGAAGGCTGGGTCGTCCAGTTCAAAGGCAGAGGCGCGGGTGTCCTGCAGGCAGATGACGTCGGCATTCTGTGCCTGCAGCCAACTGAGCAAACCACGCTCCACTGCAGCCTGAATACCATTGACGTTCACACTGATGATCCGCATAAATGGCCCCAAAAATCACGTGCGTGTATGATACCCGAGCTCTACCTAATTAGCTAAATCCGTGGTATCTGGGGTTTTTTCATGCAGGCGTATCAGCGCGATTTCATTCGTTTTGCCATCGATCGCGGGGTTTTGCGCTTCGGTGAGTTCACCCTGAAGTCCGGGCGTACCAGCCCTTACTTCTTCAATGCCGGCCTGTTCAACAGCGGTTCGGCCCTGGCCCAGCTGGGGCGTTTCTATGCCGCGGCGATCATCGAAAGCGGCATTCCCTTCGATGTGCTGTTTGGCCCGGCCTATAAAGGCATTCCTCTGGCGGCGGCTACGGCCGTTGCTCTGGCTGAGCATCATCAGCGCGATCTGCCTTGGTGCTTCAACCGCAAGGAAGCCAAGGCGCATGGCGAAGGTGGCAGCCTGGTAGGCGCGCCATTGACCGGCGATGTGCTGATCATTGATGACGTGATCACCGCAGGCACTGCTATTCGCGAGGTGATGCAGATCATCGAGTCCCAGGAAGGCGCCAAGGCGGCCGGGGTATTGATTGCCCTGAACCGCCAGGAGCGCGGCAACGGCGAGCTGTCGGCGATCCAGGAAGTCGAGCGTGACTTCGGTATTCCCGTGGTGAGCATCGTTTCCCTGACCCAGGTCCTGCAGTTCCTGGCAGACGATCCGGCGCTCAAGCAACATCTTCCCGCAGTGGAAGCCTACCGCGCGCAATACGGCATCTGACCTGTAGGAGCCGGCTCCTGCAAAGATTGCGTCGATAAAAAAGCCCCCGCCCGGGATACCGGGCGGGGGCTTTTTTGTTGCTGGCGCTTAGGGGCGCTTGCGATTGCTGATCAGAGTGCCGACGCCGGTATCGGTGAAGATCTCCAGCAGAATCGCGTTAGGCACGCGGCCGTCGATGATCAGCGAGCTGCCGACGCCGCCCTGCACCGCTTCCAGGGCGCAGCGGATTTTCGGCAACATGCCGCCGTAGATGGTGCCGTCGGCGATCAACTCGTCGACTTGCTGGGTGCTCAGGCCAGTCAAGACCTTGCCCGACTTGTCCATCAGGCCGGCGATGTTGGTCAGCAGCATCAGCTTCTCGGCTTTCAGCGCTTCGGCCACCTTGCCGGCCACCAGGTCGGCGTTGATGTTGTAGGACTCGCCATTGGCGCCAACGCCAATCGGCGCGATCACCGGGATGAAGTCACCCTTGACCAGCAGGTTCAGCAGGTCGGTGTTGATCCCGACCACTTCGCCCACATGGCCGATATCGATGATTTCCGGAGTGGTCATCTCTGGGGTCTGGCGGGTCACGGTGAGCTTTTTCGCACGAATCAGCTCGGCATCTTTACCGGTCAGGCCGATGGCGCTGCCGCCATGACGGTTGATCAGGTTGACGATGTCCTTGTTGACCTGGCCGCCCAGGACCATCTCCACCACGTCCATGGTCTGCGCGTCAGTCACGCGCATGCCGTCGACGAAGTGGCTTTCAATCGACAGCCGCTTGAGCAGGTCGCCGATTTGCGGGCCTCCGCCGTGCACCACCACCGGATTGATCCCGACAGCCTTCATCAACACGATGTCGCGGGCGAAGCCGGTTTTCAGCTCCTCGCTCTCCATAGCGTTGCCGCCGTACTTGATCACCAGGGTCTTGCCGACATAGCGGCGGATGTAGGGCAGCGCTTCGGATAGGACCTTGGCGGTATTGGCGGCGGCATCGCGTTCGATGGTCATTCAGGGCTCCGGTGCTTCAAACAGTCAAAACGGTAGTTGGAGATCAGGTGCAACACGTTTCAGCTGGACGTGGAACACGTCCTTAATCCGCTGCAGCTCGGCTTCGTCATCAGCCTCGAAGCGCAGCACCAGCACAGGGGTGGTGTTGGAGGCGCGAACCAGGCCCCAGCCCTTGGCATAGTCGACTCGCACGCCGTCAATGGTGGTCAGGTCGGCGCCTGCGCCCCACTGCGCGTCGTGCAGGGCATCAATGATGCTGAATTTGCTCTCTTCGGTCACATGGATATTGATTTCCGGCGTAGAAATATCGTTCGGGAAGGTCGCGAACAACTCTTCTGCGGTGGATTTTTCCTTGCTGAGGATCTCCAGCAACCGGGCGGCGCTATAAATGCCGTCGTCGAAACCGAACCAGCGCTCCTTGAAGAACACATGGCCGCTCATTTCGCCAGCCAGCAGTGCGCCGGTCTGTTTCATTTTCTTTTTGATCAACGAGTGACCGGTCTTCCACATTAGCGGGCGACCGCCGTATTCCTTGATCAGCGGAATCAGGCGCCGAGTGCATTTGACGTCGAAGATGATCTCCGCATCCGGGTTGCGCGCCACCACGTCCTTGGCGAACAGCATCAGCAGGCGATCGGGGTAGACGATGCTGCCGGTGTTGGTGACCACGCCGACGCGATCGCCGTCGCCGTCGAAGGCCAGGCCCAGGTCGGCCCCGGTTTCCTTGACCTTGGCGATCAGGTCTTCGAGGTTTTCAGGCTTGCCCGGATCCGGGTGGTGATTGGGGAAGTTGCCGTCCACCTCGCAAAACAGCGGGATGACTTCGCAGTTCAGGGCTTCGATCAACTGCGGAGCGATGACCCCGGCGGCGCCGTTGCCGCAGTCCACCACGACCTTCAGGCGTCGGGCCAGCTTGATGTCACGGGTGATCTCCTCGGCGTAGCGCGGCAGGATGTCGACCCGGGTGATGCTGCCCTGGGCGCTGCTCAGGTTGTTGCTCTTGAGGCGCTCGTGCAGGGCCTGGATCTGTTCGTTGGCCAGGGTATCGCCGGCGATGACGATCTTGAAGCCGTTGTAGTTCGACGGGTTGTGGCTGCCGGTGAGCATCACCCCGGACTTGCCGGCCAGGACATTGGCGGCGTAGTACAGGGCTGGAGTCGGCACCAGGCCAACATCGGAAACGTGGCAGCCGCTGTCGTGCAGGCCCTGAATCAGTTGCTCCACCAGCTCCGGGCCGGACAGGCGGCCATCCCGGCCTACACAGACGTTGGGTTCGTCCTGAGCCAGGCTCTGGGAGCCGACGGCGCGGCCGATCCAGTACGCGGTTTCGGCGGTCAGGGATTGCGGTACAACGCCGCGGATGTCGTAGGCACGGAAGATGCTGTCAGGAAATGTCGGGGCGACGTTAGCTACGTTGCTCATCACTGAGGGTGCTCCATCTGAAGGGGGGCAGTACGGCCGGTAAGTGGCGGGCCGGCAGGCTCAAACTCAAGGGTATGACGGCGGTTTCAGCATAGAGTTCGTAGTGTGAAAGTGCTATCTGCCCCGGGCCGGCCGGGCCTTGGCGGCTCAAAGGCCCGGCCTGGCGGGCCCGAAGCGTGATGCAGACAGCAGCGGTTATTGGCCCTTAAATGCCCCGGCAGTGATTGTCGGGCCGGGCGAGGGGCCCGACCCGAGGCGGAGTCGTCAGTGGCTGCCGGAGTGACCGAAACCGCCGGCGCCGCGCTGGCTTTCGTCAAAGGCTTCGACCACCTCGAAATGCGCCTGGACCACCGGCACCAGCACCAGTTGGGCAATGCGTTCGCCGACGGCGATATTGAAGGCGGTCTGGCCACGGTTCCAGCAGGACACCATCAGTTCGCCCTGGTAATCCGAGTCGATCAGGCCCACCAGATTGCCCAGCACAATCCCGTGCTTATGGCCGAGGCCCGAACGCGGCAGGATCAGTGCCGCCAGGCCCGGATCGCCGATATAGACCGACAGGCCGGTTGGAATCAGCAGGGTCTGGCCCGGTTCCAGGACGGTGTCCTGCTGGAGCATGGCCCGCAGGTCGAGCCCGGCGGAGCCCGGCGTGGCGTACTGCGGCAGGGGGAATTCGTTGCCGATGCGTGGGTCGAGGATCTTGGCTTGTAAAGCGTGCATGCGAGTTAAACCTGGTTCAGCCGTTCGGCGATGAAAGAGATCAGTTGGCGGGCGATCTTGCCCTTGCTGGTCTGGGCGAAGAGAGTTGCGTGCAACTCCCGGTCAATCACGCTGCAGGCGTTTTCCTCGCTGTTGAAGCCAATGCTCGGGTTGGCCACGTCGTTGGCGACGATCAGGTCGAGGTTCTTGTCCTTCAATTTGCGTGCAGCGTAGTCGAGCAGATTCTCGGTTTCGGCGGCGAAACCGACACTGAAAGGGCGATCCGGCCGGCTGGCGATGGTGGCCAGGATGTCTGGGTTGCGCACCATCTGTAGTAGCAGGCCGTCACCTTTCGTAGGGTCTTTCTTTAATTTCTGTGGGGCGACGACTTCCGGGCGGTAGTCCGCGACCGCCGCCGAGGCGATGAAAACGTCGCATGGGATGGCCGCTTCACAGGCCGCGAGCATGTCGCGAGCGCTGACCACGTCGATCCGCGTGACTCTGTCGGGGGTTGGCAGGTGCACCGGTCCGGTGATCAGAGTGACCCGGGCACCGGCCTCGACAGCGGCCTCGGCCAGGGCGAAGCCCATTTTTCCTGAGCTATGGTTGGTGATGTAGCGCACCGGATCGATGTTTTCCTGAGTCGGTCCGGCGGTGATCAGCAGGTGTTTGCCGGTCAGTGCCTGGTGCTGGAAGCAGTCGGCGGCGCACAGCGCCAGATCGTTGGCTTCCAGCATGCGGCCCAGGCCGACGTCGCCACAGGCCTGGCTTCCGGAGGCCGGGCCGAAGACCCGCAGGCCGCGACTTTGCAGCAGTTGGGTGTTGGCCTGGGTGGCAGGATCGCGCCACATGGCCTGGTTCATGGCCGGAGCGATGGCGACTGTGGCGTCGGTCGCCAGGACCAGGGTCGTTAGCAGGTCGTCGGCGATGCCCTGGGCCAGACGGGCGATCAGGTCGGCGGTAGCGGGAGCGATCAGGACCAGGTCGGCCCATTTGGCCAGTTCGATATGGCCCATGGCGGCTTCAGCGGCCGGATCCAGCAGGTCGAGGTGAACAGGGTGCCCGGAGAGGGCCTGCATGGTCAGCGGGGTGATGAATTCACTGCCGCCCCGGGTCATGACCACGCGCACTTCGGCGCCCTGGTCGAGGAGTCGGCGAACCAGCTCCGCGCTCTTATAGGCGGCAATGCCGCCGCCGACGCCGAGCACGATGCGTTTCCGATACAGCCGCTGCATAGGCCTGTCTTTCCGTTCAGTGATTGCTGCGTGGCATGCCCCCTCCCCAGGTGAAATACCACGCAAAAAGAGGGTGGCTAAGATAGCACAGCGCCCGCTGTGGAACAGCGGCGCCATGCACAGGGAGGTGTGATGAGCATTCGTGATTGGCCCGCGGCGGAGCGCCCGCGGGAGCGGCTTCTGGAGCAGGGCGCCATCAGTCTTTCCGATGCCGAGCTGCTGGCTATTTTCCTGCGAAGCGGGGTGGCCGGAAAAAGCGCGGTGGACCTGGCGCGGCACTTGTTGCAGCGTTTCGGCAGCCTGCGTCGGCTGCTGGAGGCGGATCAAGTGACCTTCACCCGGCAACTGGGGCTAGGCCCGGCCAAGTACGCTCTGCTGCAGGCCGTGCTGGAGATGGCGCGCCGGCATCTGGCGGAAAGGCTCCACCGCCAGTCAGCGCTGGAGAGCCCGCTGGTGGTGCGCGATTACCTGAAGTCGATGCTGCGACACCAGCCCCACGAGGTGTTCGGCTGTCTGTTTCTCGACACCAAGCATCGGGTCCTGGCCTTTGAGGTGTTGTTTCAAGGGTCGATCGACAGCACCACGGTTTACCCGCGACAGGTGCTCAAGCGCACCCTGGCGCATAACGCGGCGGCGGTGATTCTCTGCCATAACCATCCGTCGGGCATCTGTGAGCCCAGCCCGGCCGATCGGATCGTCACCCGGCGCTTGCAGGAGGCGCTGGAGTTGATCGATGTCCGGGTGCTGGACCACTTCATCGTTGGCGAGGGTGATCCGTTGTCCATGGCCGAGTACGGCTGGATATGAGCCCGGTGCGCCTCAAGGCCGGTGTTGGCCCCGAGGCGCCCCCGGGGTTCATTTGACGCTGACCCTCGAGTAGTCCTGGCGGCCGAAGGGGCTCACCTGATAGCCCTCGACCTGCTGGCGGGTCAGGGCGAAAGCGGTCGGATGGGCCAGGGGCAGCCACAGCGCCTGCTGCTGGATCTGGGTCTGGGCCTGCTGGTACAGCTTGCTGCGCACACCCTGTTCGCTGGTGGTCTTGCCGGCGGTGATCAGCTTGTCCAGGTTCTGGTCGCAATAGCGGGCGAAGTTGGTGCCGGACTTGACGGCTGCGCAGGTGAACTGCGGTGTGAGGAAGTTATCCGGGTCGCCATTGTCGCCGGACCAGCCCATGAACAGCAGGTCATGCTCGCCAGCCTTGGCCCGGCGGATCAGCTCGCCCCATTCGATCACGCGGATCTCTGCCTGGATCCCCACTTGGGCCAGGTCGGCTTGCAGCAGTTGGGCGCCCAGGCTGGGGTTGGGGTTGAGCAGGCTGCCGGAGGGGCGGGTCCAGATGGTGGTCTCGAAACCGTTTTTCAGGCCGACCTTGGCCAGCAGTTGGCGTGCTTTTTCCGGGTCGTGGGCGTAGCCGGGCAATTCCTTGGCGTAGCTCCAGGTGTTGGGTGGATACGGGCCGTTGGCGGCCTCGGCGGTGTCTTCGAACACGGCCTTGAGGTAATGGGGCTTGTCGAAGGCCAGGTTGATGGCCTGGCGCACTTCTGGCTTGTCCAGGGGTGGATGCTGGCTGTTGATCGCGACGAAGGCGGTCATGAATGCCGCGGTTTTCTCGACCTTCAGCATGGGGTCTTCACTGGCCGCCTGGACGTCCAGGGGCTTGGGTGACAGGGCGATCTGGCACTCGTTGCGCCGCAGTTTCTGCAGGCGCACGTTGGCGTCCGGGGTGATGGCGAAGATCAGCGAGTCCACTGCCGGTTTACCGGCAAAGTAGTCGCGGTTGGCCTTGTAGCGGATCGACGCGTCCTTCTGGAAGCGCCCGAAAATGAAGGGGCCGCTGCCGATCGGCTGGCTGTTGAGCTTCTCCGGGGTGCCGGCCTTGAGCAGTTGGTCGGCGTATTCCGCAGAGTAGATCGAGGCAAAGCCCATGCTCAGGGTGGCGAGGAAGGTCGAGTCGGCGTGATCCAGGGTGAAGCGCACGGTCAGCGGATCCAGGGCGTCGATTCTCTTGATCAGGCTGGGCAACTGCAGGGACTGGGCGTGCGGGAAACCGCTCTGGGTGACCTTGTGCCACGGGTGGGCCGGATCGAGCATGCGCTCGAAGCTGAACTTCACGTCTTCGGCGCTCAGCTCGCGGCTGGGGGTGAAGTAGTCGGTGCGGTGGAACTTGACCTTGGGGTGCAGCTTGAAGACATAGCTCAGGCCGTCGGCGGACACCTCCCAGCTGTCGGCCAGGCTGGGGACCACCTTGCCGCTGGCGGCATCAAACTCCACCAGGCGATTCATCAGCACGTCGGCGGACGCATTGGTGGTGGTCAGCGAGTTGTACTGCACCACGTCGAAGCCTTCCGGGCTGGCTTCGGTACAGACGCTCAGTGCAGCGGCCTGGGCCAATGGGCTCAGAAGTGGGGCGAGCAGGAGCGGGAGGGCGGCGAGACGCATGGTCGGGTTCCTTGTGCAGATCGAAGGCCCATCTGCGAGTGCAGTCTGGAAATGCCCTACCCTAGTGACCTCTTTATGAAATGACTATCCCCTTTTGTATCCGGGGCCAAAATCTGGGGTTGCGCCTGCGCTCCGGAGGCATTTCCGGGTCGATCTGGCGTCGCGGGCGTGGCGAATTCTCTGTTGGAGAATGTCGCAAATATATTCTGCGACGAGCGGTAGATTTCTGCGGTAGCCTTTGCCGCAGGCGTCCGGCGCAAGAAAATCAGGACTTTTCATCATCCTGCGCACAGCGGCTGTTGTTGCTATGGGGTCTTTCTGGTATAAAGCAGCGCTCTTTTCTAGGGGCCCGGTTCCTTCGCTTGTAGGTGTAGCCGGTAAGACCCTAAAGAAACGCGGCGCCTGGCGCCAAATGACTGAGAGATTAAGCGGCCAACCCATGCCGGGTTGGGCATGTGGTTTTAGAGGGCTGAGGCATGTCTAGAGTCTGTCAAGTTACCGGTAAGGGTCCGGTGACTGGGAATAACATTTCCCACGCAAACAACAAAACCCGTCGTCGTTTCCTGCCGAACCTGCAGCATCACCGCTTCTGGGTTGAGTCCGAGAAACGCTTTGTGCGTCTGCGCGTATCTGCCAAAGGCATGCGTATCATCGACAAGCGCGGCATTGATGTCGTGCTGGCCGAAATCCGTCGCGATGGCGGCAAGGTTTAAGGGAGCTAATCATGCGTGAATTGATTCGTTTGATCTCGAGCGCCGGTACTGGTCACTTCTACACTACCGACAAGAACAAGCGTACTACTCCGGACAAAATCGAGATCAAGAAATATGATCCGGTTGTTCGTAAGCACGTGATCTACAAGGAAGGCAAAATCAAGTAATTGATTTTTCTTCTGACAAAAAAACCCGCCTTCAAGCGGGTTTTTTTGTGCCTGGCATTCAGGCTTTCTGTTCGAAGGCCACGTAGACCTTGCGGCAGGGCTCCAGCACTTCCCAGGTGCCCTTGAAGCCGGCCGGAATCACGAAGCGATCGCCGGCACGCAGGGTCTTGGCGTTGCCATCGTTGTCCCGCAGCACCGACACGCCCTGAAGAATCTCGCAGTATTCGTGTTCGGTGAAGTTCACCGTCCATTGGCCCACGGCGCCTTCCCAGATCCCGGCGTTGAGCTGCCCGCAGGGGCTGCCGTAATGGTTGAACACCGCTTGCTCGGGATCGCCCTTGAGGACTTTCTCCGGAGCAGGGCGGTAGCGTTCGCCCTCGGTGTTGGCCTGGCTGAAGTCGACGACGTTGTGGATGCTCATTCTTGTAATCCCCCGTGATTGCGGCGCGAGTGGCTATGAAGGTCAAAGTCTATGTTTATTAAAATGCACATAGCAATGGCGTTTGCCCGGGCTTTGTCAAATATATTGAAAGTACAGGTGTCGCTGGTTTAGGGTGGCGGGTGCCTTTGGCCGAAAACAGGCTGGCCGGGCAGAATTCTTCATGAGTGCCGGCGTAGTTCGCGTGGCGCTTGTATTCAAATAAGAGGAGGACACTCGTATGACCACCCTGACTCGTGCCGACTGGGAACAACGTGCCCGCGACCTGAAAATCGAAGGCCGCGCCTACATCAACGGTGAATACACCGCAGCCGTTTCCAACGACACTTTCGAGTGCATCAGCCCGGTCGACGGCCGTGTACTGGCGAGCATTGCCAGCTGTGATGCCGTCGACGCCCAGCGCGCCGTGGACAATGCCCGCGCCACCTTCAATTCCGGCGTCTGGTCGCGCCTGGCGCCGGCCAAGCGCAAGTCCGTGATGATCCGTTTTGCCGGCCTGCTCAAGCAGCACGCCGAGGAGCTGGCGCTCCTGGAAACCCTGGACATGGGCAAGCCCATCAGCGACTCCCTGCAAATCGACGTTCCCGGCGCGGCGCAAGCCCTGAGCTGGAGCGGCGAGGCCATCGACAAGATCTACGACGAAGTGGCCGCCACCCCCCATGATCAGCTGGGCCTGGTGACCCGTGAGCCAGTGGGCGTGGTCGCGGCCATCGTGCCGTGGAACTTCCCGCTGATGATGGCCTGCTGGAAACTGGGCCCGGCGCTGTCCACCGGCAACTCGGTGATCCTCAAGCCTTCGGAAAAATCCCCGCTGACCGCCATCCGCATCGCCGCCCTGGCCGTGGAAGCCGGGATCCCGGCAGGCGTGTTCAACGTGCTGCCCGGCTACGGCCACACCGTGGGCAAGGCCCTGGCCCTGCACATGGACGTGGACACCCTGGTGTTCACCGGTTCCACCAAGATCGCCAAGCAGCTCTTGGTCTACTCCGGTGAATCCAACATGAAGCGTGTCTGGCTGGAAGCCGGTGGCAAGAGCCCGAACATCGTGTTCGCCGATGCCCCGGACCTGCAGGCCGCCGCCGAATCGGCCGCCAGCGCCATTGCCTTCAACCAGGGCGAAGTCTGCACCGCCGGTTCCCGCCTGCTGGTGGAACGTTCCATCAAGGACAAATTCCTGCCGCTGGTGATCGAGGCCCTGAAAGCCTGGAAGCCGGGCAATCCGCTGGACCCGGCCACCAACGTCGGTGCCCTGGTGGACACCCAGCAGATGAACACCGTGCTGTCCTACATCGAGGCCGGTCATGCCGATGGCGCCAAGCTGGTGGCCGGTGGCAAGCGCACCCTGCAGGAAACCGGCGGCACCTACGTGGAGCCGACGATTTTCGATGGCGTCAGCAACGCCATGAAGATTGCCCAGGAAGAGATCTTTGGCCCGGTGCTGTCGGTGATTGCCTTCGATAGCGTGGAAGAGGCGATCCAGATCGCCAACGACACCCCTTACGGACTGGCGGCCGCCGTGTGGACCGCGAACATCTCCAAGGCCCACCAGACCGCCAAGGCCCTGCGTGCCGGCAGCGTCTGGGTCAACCAGTACGACGGCGGCGACATGACTGCGCCCTTCGGCGGCTTCAAGCAGTCGGGCAACGGTCGCGACAAGTCGTTGCATGCGTTTGACAAGTACACCGAGTTGAAAGCGACCTGGATCAAGCTCTGAGCCTTCGGGTTTGAGGTGATGCGCCCCCCGGGGGCGCTTTCACCGGCCAGCCGGCTTCCAGCCGCAGCCCTCGATCCACAGCGCAGCCGGACTTTCCGCCAGGGGAGTCCGGCTGTGTTGTCTGTGCCTTGCAGAACAATGATCCACAGGAGCGTGGAAATGCGTTGGGCGACCTATTTCGCCGTTTTGGCCGCTGTCCTGAGTGTCGGCCTGGCCCTGGGCGTCAGCATGCCGCTGGTGTCGTTTCGCCTGGAAAGCTGGGGTTATGGGCCCTTTGCCATTGGCGTCATGGCCTCGATGCCGGCCTTTGGCGTGTTGCTTGGGGCCAAGCTCGCCAGCCGCCTGGCGGCGCGTTTCGGCACCGCGGGCCTGATGCGCCTGTGCCTGTGGGGCGGGGCGCTGTCGATTGCGTTGCTGGCGTTGTTGCCCAATTACCCGCTGTGGCTGGTGCTGCGCCTGGGCCTGGGCACGGTTCTGACCATCGTCTTCATCCTGGGTGAAAGCTGGATCAACCAGTTGGTGGTCGAGCAGTGGCGTGGGCGGCTGGTTGCGCTGTATGGCAGTTGTTATGCCTTGAGCCAGTTGGCCGGGCCCTTGCTGCTGGGAGTCCTGGGCACCGAGACCGACCACGGCTTCTGGGTCGGGGTCGGGCTGCTGGTGGTATCGCCCTTGCTGTTGATCGGCCGCAGCGGCGCACCGGTCACCGAAGCCTGCAGCGTGACCCTGGTCGACCTGGGGCGCTTTTGCCGTGGGCTGCCGGCGATCGCCTGGGCCGTGGCGCTGTTTGCCGCCTTTGAGGCGATGATCCTGACGCTGTTGCCGGTGTATTGCCTGCGCCAGGGCTTTGCCGAAGACATCGCCCTGGCGATGGTCAGCACCGTGGTCGTCGGTGATGCGGTGCTGCAACTGCCGATTGGCGCCTTGGCCGATCGCTTGTCGCGGCGCTCCCTGTTCACCGGTTGCGCGGTGGCACTGCTGTTGTCGAGCCTGGCGATTCCGCTGTTGCTCCACACGGTGCTGATCTGGCCGTTGTGGGTGCTGTTCGGTGCAAGCGCCGGGGGCTTGTTCACCCTGTCGTTGATTCTGATCGGCGAGCGTTATCGCGATGACGCCCTGGTGCGCGCCAACGCGCATGTGGCGCAGCTCTGGGGGATTGGTTGCCTGATCGGGCCGCTGGTGGCGGGGGCGGGCAGCCAGTGGGTCAGCGGCCATGCCTTGCTGTGGCTGATGGCGGCCGGGGCCCTGGGGCTGATCGTGCTGTTGCTGCGCCAGGGGGCATTGGGTGCTGCGATGCCGCAATCGGTATAGGCTTCTGGGCTGCTGGTTCAATCAGGACGCTCAGATGACGCTCAAGACAAGGATGGGGTTCGGCGCAGCGCTGTGGGTGCTGACGTTTTCGCTCGCCGGCTTCGCCGAGGCGGCGCCCAAGGGCCCGTCGGTGGAGCGGCTCAAGCAGTTGGCGCTCAAGGAGTGCCTGGACGATAACTACGAGCGTTTGCAGTTCTACAAGGCGTTCGACCTGCACGACGCGTCCTACTTCGTCGATCGGGTGCAACTGGACCACGACGGCTCCGGCCGGCGCCCCCAGGCCCTGAGCCACTTCGTCAAGCGGCAGACGGGCCACTTCCATGTCGGCGGGCCGCCGATGAAGAACGAGGCCGGTTACCCGATCAACGCGATTTTCGAGCGCTGCATGGGCTTCTATCACTCGCCGGGGCTGGAGGCTTTTATCCAGAACCAGCTGCTCAAGCGCTGACCGGCCCGCGTCGGCCTAGAGCATGCGCTCCAGGCCGACGCGGTTGCTCAGCCAGGCGTTGATGCGCCGCCACCAGTTGCCCGGTTCCCGGCTCAGGCTGTGCAACTGCTGGTTGTCTTCGGTCACCCAGATGATCTTGCCGTCCTGCAGCCTGGCCTCGTAGCTCAGGGCCGGAGCCATGCCTTGCAGGGCCAGGGCGCGCAGGTGTCCGGCCAGTTCCGGGCTGTCCACCAGGACCCCGACTTCGGTGTTCCACAGCACCGAGCGTGGGTCGAAGTTGAACGAGCCGACAAAGGATTTCTGCCGGTCGAAAATCATCGCCTTGCTGTGCAGGCTCGAGTCCGAGCCGCGCCAGGTACTGCGCAACAGATGCGGGCCGCTGCCGCCGTGGTCGCCGGGCTGGCGGCGCAATTCGAACAGCCGCACCCCGTGCTCCAGCAGGGCCTTGCGGTAAGGCGCGTAGCCGCCGTGCACCGCGGGCACGTCGGTGGCTTCCAGGGAGTTGGTCAGGAGGCTCACGTGCACCCCGGCATCGGCGCGTCCAGTGAGGTACACCAGGCCCGGCTGGCCGGGCACGAAGTAGGCCGAGACCATGATCAGCTCCTTGCTGACCCCCTTGAGCTCCGGCGCCAGCTGGGTGGTCAACAGCAGGTGCGGGTCGGGATCGCCCTTGGCCAGGACCTTGGTCGGTGCGTCCCACAGGGCCTGGTTCCAGGCCCAGATCAGCTCCTTGCGCCAGATGTCCATGCGCGGCCGGGTCTGGTAGGTCTTCAGTTGCCGGTACAGCGCCTGGTTTTGCCGGCGGTTGTCCTGCAGCGACTCCTCCAGGCGCTGGCGTGTGTTGTCCAGGGCCCTGGCCGAAGGGGCGCTGGACAGGAATTCGCCGATGGGCCGGCTCAGGGCGCTGTTCCAGTACTGGTCGAAGCTATGGCCCAGCTGCTCGGCCACCGGCCCCACGCTGAGCATGTCGATGTCGGTGAAGTTCAGGTTGGGTTCGGCATCGAAATACTCGTCCCCCAGGTTGCGCCCGCCGACGATGGCCACGCTGTTGTCCGCCAGCCACAGCTTGTTGTGCATCCGCCGGTGCTGCTGCGACAGGTTGAACAGGCGCCCCATGGCCCGGGTCAGGCCGGTGCTGCGGCCCAGGTGCAGCGGGTTGAACAGGCGGATCTGGATCTGAGGGTGGGCGGCCAGGGTGGCGATGATCTGGTCCAGGCCGTCGCTGGTGGTGTCGTCGAGCAAGATGCGCACCCGCACGCCACGGTCGGCGGCCTTGAGCAGCTCGTCCACCAGCATGCGCGTGCTGACCCCGTCGTGGACGATGTAGTACTGCAGGTCGAGGCTGCTCTGCGCGCTGCGGATCAGCTCGGCGCGGGCCATGAAGGCTTCGGTGCTGTTGGACAGCAGGCGAAAGCCCGAGCGCCCCTGGTGGGGGGCGGCCTGGGCCCGGATCGACTGGGCAAAGCTGTAGTCGCTGGCGGGCAGGGCCTGGCTGGGCTGGTAGGGCACTTCCAGGGTGGCGCAGCCGCCCAGCCCGAGGCTCAGCAGCAAAAGCCAGGTGAATGCCTGTAAACGGCTCAAGTCAGGTCATCTCGCATCACGGCACGGGTTGGCATGGGGCGGCCGGCTTCCTGCAACGGCTCGGGATCAGTCCGGGGTCTCGCTGAGCAGCTTGATGGCCGCGGCTCCGACCTTGCGTACCGCGTCTTCGATCTGCGCGGTTGGCTTGGCAGCGTAGTTCATCCGCAGGCAATTGCGGTACTTGCCCGAGGCGGAAAAGATGCTGCCCACGGCGATCTGCACGCCCTGGTCCAGCAGCACCCGATTGAGCTTCAGAGCATCAAACCCCTCGGGAAGTTCGATCCACAGCATGAAACTGCCTTGTGGGCGACTGGCGCGGGTATCGGCGGGGAAGTAGCGGCTGACCCAGTCGAGCATCAGGTCGCGATTGCGCTGGTACTGAGTGCGCATCTTGCGCAAATGGGGCTCGAAGTGGCCGCTCTTGAGAAACTCGGCGATGGCCACCTGCGGCTGCGGGGCCGTGGAGCCGGTGCTGATGTATTTCATGTGCAGCACCCGCTCCAGGTAGCGGCCTGGGGCAACCCAGCCGATGCGCAGGCCCGGGGCCAGGGTCTTGGAGAAGGAGCTGCACAACAGCACCCGGCCGTCGTCGTCGAAGGACTTGATGGTGCGCGGGCGCGGGTAGGTGTAGGCCAGCTCGCCGTACACATCGTCCTCGATGATTGCCACGTCGAAGCGCTGGGCCAGGGTCAGCAGTGCCCGCTTGCGGGACTCCGGCATGATGTAGCCCAGGGGGTTGTTGCAGTTGGGGGTCAACTGTATGGCCTTGATCGGCCACTGTTCCAGGGCCAGTTCCAGGGCTTCCAGGCTGATGCCGGTAATCGGGTCGGTGGGGATTTCCAGGGCCTTCATGCCCAGGCCCTTGAGGGTCTGCATGGCGCCGTGAAAGCTCGGCGAGTCGACGGCGATAATGTCCCCCGGCTCACAGATGGCGCGAATGCTGGTGGACAGCGCCTCGTGGCAGCCGGTGGTGATCACCAGGTCACCGGCCCCCAGCTGGCAGCCGGAATCGAGCATCAGCCGCGCCACCTGCTCGCGCAGCTCAAGCACGCCGTAGATGTTGTCGTAGTGCAGGCCGGGCATGTCCTGGCGCCGGCTGAGGCGGGCCAGGGCTCGCAGCAGGGGCTTCATGGTCGGCGTGGTGATGTCCGGCATGCCGCGGCCCAACTGCACCACGTCCTTGCGCGGTACGGCGCGGATCAGCTCCAGGACCTGGTCCCATTGAGAGATTTCCACCGGCCTTTGCGCCGGACGCCCGACCGCCGGCAAGGCGGGCAGCTCGCGACTGGGGGGGACGAAGTACCCGGACTTGGGCTTGGGCATCGCCAGCCCGTTGTCTTCCAGCAAACGATAGGCCTGCTGCACGGTGCTCAGGCTGACCCCATGCTCGACGCTCAGGGCGCGTACCGAGGGCAGGCGATCTCCCGGTCGGTAGAAGCCCTGTTCGATGCGGGTGCCCAGGAGTTCGGCGAGGTTCACATAGAGGGTCATGGGGTGGGCTCGAGGTGACGGTGGCAGAGAACCAGTACAGATTGGGCAAAAATACAGGATTCAGCGCCATTTTTGGCAAAACTGTATGGAGTTAATACCGCTGTTTTGAGTCTGTAATGGTTTTGTGGCGCCACGCATCATGTCTGCTCATGGCAATTTGAGCAAACAGGAGCAATGCAAATGAACGGCTTGAGCGATGTGCGGCTGTCGTTACGCGGTCAGGAGCTGGAGGCGGAGCAGGAATGGTCGGCGGCGACTCTGCCGCGCCGCGCGCCGCCGGGCTTGAGCACCTGGGGGCTGTACTGGCATCGGCTGCGCACCCGCAAGGCGTTGCTGGAGCTGAGCGCCGAGCAGTTGCGTGATGTCGGACTCAGCCCCGAGCAGGCACGGGCCGAGGGCCTCAAGCCGTTCTGGCGTCTGTGACCGGCGGCGACTGTTTGGAGCTGGGCGTCAGACCAGTTCCTTCAGGCGATGCCAGAGCATGCCCAGGGCCAGCAGGGGCGAGCGCAGGTGCTTGCCGCCGGGGAAGGTGATGTGCGGCACCTTGGCGAACAGATCGAAGCCACCGCCGTGCTGGCCGCTGATGGCTTCGCCCAGCAGTTTGCCCGCCAGGTGCGTGGCATTCAGGCCGTGACCGGAATAGGCCTGGGCGTAATACACATTGGGCTGGTCCTTGAGCCGGCCGATCTGCGGCAGGCGGTTGGCGCCGATGCCGATCATGCCGCCCCATTGGTAGTCGATCTTCACTGCGGCCAGTTGCGGGAACACGTCCAGCATCTTGGGCCGCATGTAGGCTGCGATGTCCTTGGGGTCGCGTCCCGAGTAGTGGCAGGCACCACCGAACAGCAGTCGGCGGTCGGCCGAGAGCCGGTAGTAGTCCAGGGCCACGCGCTGGTCGCAGACCGCCATGTTCTGTGGCAGCAGTTCCCGGGCCTGGGCCGGGCTCAAGGGCTCGGTGGCGATGATGTAGCTGCCGGCGGGCAGGACCTTGCCCCCCAGCTCCGGGTTGAGGTCGTTGAGGTAGGCGTTGCAGCCCAGGACCAGGGTCTTGGCGCGGACCGTGCCTTGGGCGCTGTGCACCTTGACCTCGGGGCCGTAGTCGATGCGAGTGACGGCCGAATGCTCGAACAGTTGCACACCCATCTGCTGCGCCGCCCGGGCTTCGCCCAGGGCCAGGTTGAGCGGGTGCAGATGGCCCGAGCCCATGTCGATCAGGCCGCCAACGTAGCGCTTGGAGCCCACCACGCTGTGCATCTCATCGGCTTGCAACAGGCGGGTTTCATGGCGATAGCCCAGGCTGCGCAGCTCGTCGGCATCTGCGGCGAAGCCTTCAAGGTCCGCCGGCTTGTTGGCCAGGTCGCAGTAGCCCCAGGTCAGGTCGCAGGGGATCTGCAGGCGCTCGATGCGCTGGCGGACGATGTCCACCGCTTCCAGCCCCATGAGCTTCATCTGTCGAACGCCGTCGCTGCCGATCACCTTGGTGAACTGCTCGAGGCCGTGGCCGACCCCGCGGATCAGTTGGCCGCCGTTGCGTCCACTGGCGCCCCAGCCGATCTTGCGGGCCTCCAGCAGGACCACGCTGAACCCGCGTTCGGCCAGTTCCAGTGCGGTATTGAGCCCGGAGAACCCGCCGCCGACCACGCATACGTCCGCCGTCAGCTCGCCCGCCAACACCGGATAGTCGGGCTGCGGCAGGCTGCTGGCGGCGTAGTAGGAAGCGGCGTGCTGAGGGCTGGCGGGCATGGAAAGCGTCCTGATTGTGGCGTCTGGAAAAATGCACGGAGCATAAGCCGGGGCTTTCCGTCGCGGCAACCGCGGGACGCCCGGCCCTGTCTGCTGCGGGGCATTTGAGGCAGAATCCCCGGCTATTCCAGTCCCGGTAGCCTTTTTCATGAGCTGTAACCGTCAAATCGTTCGCAGCCTGCGTCAGCAGATTCCCTCTTTCGAGTGCGTTCCCGGTTGTCACGACTGCTGCGGCCCGGTGACCACCTCGCCAGAGGAAATGTCCCGACTGCCGCGCAAGACCGCCGCCGAGCAGGAGGCTGCCATGGACGAGCTCAACTGTGTGCACCTGGGACCCGATGGTTGCACGGTGTATGACGAGCGTCCGCTGATCTGCCGTCTGTTCGGCACTACGCCGAGCCTGCCGTGCCCCAACGGTCGGCGCCCGGTGGAGATGATCCACCCTCGGGTCGAGAAGCAGATCCACGCCTACATGGCTGGCAATCGCCAGGTCCTGGTCTAGCCGCTCGCACTTCGTAGGAGCCGGCTTACCGGCGACAGCGCCTGGCGCCGCCTCGACTCAGTCCGGAATCGGCAAGCTCAGGCTCTCCTTCACTTCTTCCATGACGATGTAGCTCTTGGATTCGCGCACGTGGGGCAGCTTGAGCAGGATGTCCCCCAGCAGCTTGCGATAGGACGCCATCTCCGAGATCCGCGCCTTGACCAGGTAGTCGAAGTCGCCGGAGACCAGATGGCACTCCAGCACGTGGGGCAGCTTCAGCACCGCCCGGCGAAACTCCTCGAAGGTATCGCCGGACTTGTAGTCCAGGCTGATCTCGACAAACACCAGCAGGCTGCCCTTGAGGTGCTGCGGGTTGAGGCGGGCGTTGTAGCCCATGATGATTCCCTCGCGCTCCAGGCGCCGCACTCGCTCGGTGCAGGGGGTGGTGGACAGTCCGACCCGCTCTCCCAACTCGGTGAAGGAAATGCGTCCATCGGCCTGGAGAATCCGCAGGATATTGCGATCTATCTTGTCCAGGGCACGACGAGTCTGATGATTGGTGCGCATAGGGGATGCCCCTCCGTGAAAAGCGATATTGCCGAGAATTCTCGCCAAATATAGGCGGTTATATAGTGAAAATCACTGCTCAATGTTTCTTACACTGCGCCCATCTGTGCTCTGAATAACAAACGTCAGCGGTCATGCCGCGATGAGGGAAATGAAAATGCGCGTTCTGGTCTTGGGCAGTGGCGTTATCGGAACTACCAGTGCCTATTACCTGGCCCGGGCCGGGTTTGAAGTGACCGTGGTGGACCGCCAGCCGGCTGCAGCCATGGAAACCAGTTTCGCCAACGCCGGCCAGGTATCGCCTGGCTATGCTTCGCCCTGGGCTGCCCCGGGCGTACCGCTCAAGGCCATCAAGTGGCTGCTGCAACGCCACGCGCCGCTGGCGATCAAGGCCACCGCCGATATCGATCAATACCTGTGGATGGCGCAGATGCTGCGCAACTGCACCGCCAGCCGCTATGCAGTGAACAAAGAGCGCATGGTGCGTCTGTCCGAGTACAGCCGCGACTGCCTCGACGAACTGCGGGCGGAAACCGGCATCGCCTACGAAGGCCGCAGCCTGGGCACCACCCAGCTGTTCCGTACCCAGGCGCAACTGGATGGCGCAGCCAAGGACATCGCCGTCCTCAAGGAGTCCGGCGTGCCGTTCGAGTTGCTGGATCGTGACGGCATTGCCCGGGTCGAACCGGCCCTGGCCAGCGTCACCGATATCCTTGCCGGCGCCTTGCGCCTGCCCAACGACCAGACCGGCGACTGCCAGATGTTCACCACGCGCCTGGCGGAAATGGCCAGCAAACTGGGTGTGGAATTCCGTTTTGGCCAGGACATCCAGCGCCTCGACTTCGCCGGTGACCGGATCAACGGCGTGTGGATCGACGGCAAGCTGGAAACCGCCGACCGCTACGTGCTGGCCCTGGGCAGCTACTCGCCGCAACTGCTCAAGCCGCTGGGCATCAAGGCTCCGGTGTATCCGCTCAAGGGCTATTCCCTGACCGTGCCGATCACCAATCCGGCCATGGCCCCGACGTCGACCATCCTCGACGAGACCTACAAGGTCGCGATCACCCGTTTCGACAACCGCATCCGTGTTGGCGGCATGGCTGAGATCGCCGGTTTTGACCTGTCGCTGAACCCGCGCCGGCGTGAAACGCTGGAGATGATCGTCAACGATCTCTATCCTCAGGGCGGCAATCTGGCCGAGGCCAGTTTCTGGACCGGCCTGCGTCCGACCACGCCGGACGGCACGCCGATTGTTGGCGCGACGCCGTTCAAGAACCTGTTCCTCAATACCGGTCACGGCACCCTTGGCTGGACCATGGCTTGCGGTTCCGGTCGTTTGCTGGCGGATCTGATGGCCAAGAAAAAGCCGCAGATCAGCGCCGAAGGCCTCGATATTTCCCGTTATGGCAACCCTCAGGAGTCAGCTAAACATGTCAATCCAGCGCCAGCTCACCAATGAGCGCATGAGCCAGATCGTCGTTCACGGCGGTACGGTGTATCTGTCCGGGCAGGTCGGCGATGACATGAGTGCCGGGATCGAACAGCAAACCCGGGAAACCCTGGCCAACATCGAGCGTCTGCTGGACCTGGCGGGCACCGACAAGAGCAAGCTGCTGTCGGTGACCATCTACCTCAAGGACATCGATGCCCACTTCGCGGGCATGAACAGTGTCTGGGACCAGTGGCTGCCAAAAGGCGTGGCCCCGGCCCGGGCCACTGTGGAGGCCAAGCTCTGCGAGCCGGAAATCCTCATCGAGCTTTCCGTGGTGGCCGCTCTGCCTTAAGCGACAAGATCCCTCTCCCGGTGCCGGTGGCGGCCAGCCGTCATCCAGCACCGGTTTTTTATTCCCCCATGACCGCCTAGAAGTCTGCCGCCATGCGTCCTGCCCGTGCCCTGATCGATCTCCAAGCCCTGCGTCACAACTACCAACTGGCCCGTGAAGTCTCGGGTGTCCGCGCCCTTGCGGTGATCAAGGCCGATGCCTACGGTCATGGCGCGGTGCGTTGCGCCCAGGCGCTGGAGGCCGAGGCCGACGGCTTTGCCGTGGCCTGCATCGAAGAAGCCCTGGAACTGCGCGCCGCCGGTATTCGTGCGCCGATCCTGCTGCTGGAAGGTTTCTTTGAACCCTGCGAGCTGGCGCTGATTGTCGAGCATGATTTCTGGTGCGTGGTGCATTCCCTGTGGCAGCTGGAAGCGATCGAGCAGACAGCCGTGGCCAAGCCGCTGACGGTCTGGCTCAAGCTGGATTCGGGCATGCACCGGGTCGGCCTGCATCCCAAGGATTATCAGGCGGCCTATCAGCGCCTGCAGGCCAGCGGCAAGGTCGAGAAGATTGTGCTGATGAGCCACTTCGCCCGCGCGGACGAGCTGGACTGCCCGCGCAGCAGCGAGCAGGTCGCGGTCTTCGAGGCGGCTCGTCAGGGCCTGGGGGCTGAAATCAGCTTGCGCAACTCGCCGGCGGTCATGGGCTGGCCGAGCGTGCCCAGTGACTGGGTGCGTCCCGGCATCATGCTTTATGGCTCTACGCCGTTCGAAGAAAACAACTCCGTGGCCGAGCGGCTGCAGCCGGTCATGACCCTGGAATCCAAGGTGATCTGCGTGCGTGAACTGCCCGCCGGCGAGCCAGTGGGCTACGGCGCCAAGTTCGTCACCGACAAGCCGATGCGCGTCGGCGTGGTCGCCATGGGGTACGCCGACGGCTATCCGCGCCATGCGCCGACCGGCACGCCGGTGCTGGTGGAAGGCCAGCGCAGCCGCCTGCTGGGGCGCGTCTCCATGGACATGCTGTGTATCGACCTGACGGATGTGCCGCAGGCCGGGTTGGGTTCCAGGGTGGAGTTGTGGGGCAAGAACATCCTCGCCAGCGAGGTCGCACTGGCCGCCGGGACCATTCCTTATCAGCTGTTTTGCAACCTGCGCCGGGTGCCCCTGGTGTACTGCGAAGGCTGAGATTACGCGGCCTGTACCGAAAGTCGCCTGCCTTTGGGGGAATCGGGACCAAGTGTTGTAAATACTGAACGCTGTCGCCATGATAACGCTCAATTACAACAACGCCTGATTCCCGCCTAGGAGGCTGCCGCATTGGACGTCGGTGAACGACTGCAATCCATCCGTAAACTGAAAGGTCTTTCCCAGCGTGAGCTCGCCAAGCGTGCGGGCGTCACCAACAGCACCATTTCAATGATCGAAAAGAACAGCGTCAGTCCTTCGATCAGCTCGCTGCGAAAGGTGCTGGGTGGCATTCCCATGTCCATGGTCGAGTTCTTTTCCGAGGAAATCCTCCAGGAAACGCCTTCTCAGATCGTCTACAAGGCTCATGAACTGATCGACATCTCCGATGGCGCGGTCACCATGAAGCTGGTGGGCCGGGCTCATCCGAGCCGTGCCATTGCCTTCCTCAATGAAATCTATCCGCCAGGTGCCGACACCGGCGAAGAGATGCTCACCCACGACGGCGAGGAAACCGGCATTCTTCTCGAAGGTCGCCTGGAGCTGGTGGTAGGGCTGGAAACTTTTGTCCTCGAAGCCGGTGACAGCTACTACTTTGAGAGTACGAAGCCACATCGTTTCCGCAATCCGTTCGATGTTCCGGCGCGACTAATCAGCGCAGCCACTCCGGCGAACTTCTAGCTCAAGAGGCGTCCTGCAAGGCTTGCCATGAAGCCCCAGCGACATTTTGCCGCGAATAAGACCCCTTCGACTTTGGGGTTGTTTCAGTGTGGCGGGCTAACCGTTATACTTTCGCCCGCCTGCGAAACCGTGGCCGCAGGCGTGACTAGCCACCATTGAGGGTGTACGCGTGAACCTAATTATGAAAATGCTGGCCGCACCAGCAACCGTATTGGCCCTTTGGGCAGTCAGCGCTCAAGCTGCGACTAATGACGACATTGCCAAGCGTCTTGAGCCTGTCGGCCAGGTCTGCGTCCAGGGGCAGGAATGCAAGGGTATGGAAGTGGCCGCCTCTGCGGGCGGCGGCGGTGGCGCGAAGTCCCCGGATGACGTGATTGCCAAACACTGCAACGCTTGCCATGGCACTGGCCTGTTGGGCGCACCGAAAATCGGTGACACCGCGGCCTGGAAAGAGCGCGCCGATCACCAGGGCGGCCTCGACGGCATCCTGGCCAAGGCCATCACCGGTATCAACGCCATGCCGCCTAAAGGCACTTGCGCCGATTGCTCCGATGACGAGCTCAAAGGCGCAATCCAGAAGATGTCCGGTTTGAAATAAGCCGCCATCTGCAGCGAAAAAGCCGCTTACGAGCGGCTTTTTTGTGGGCGCAATTCGCCCGGCGCACTGTTCAACGCAGCAAACTCCCGGCAAGCTCGGTCCAACCTCAATACATGGACGGTCCCTGGAGGGTCAGATGCTGCAATCCTGTTCTATCGAGCATGCGGTGGATGAAGTGCTTGCCCGTTTGCCGCAACACATTCACCTGGGCATGCCCCTGGGCCTGGGCAAACCCAATCGTTTCGCCAACGCCCTGTACCGGCGCATTGCCCAGTTGCCGGAACGCCAACTGACGATCTACACCGCCCTGAGCCTGGGTCGGCCGTCCCTGGGCGACGGTTTGCAGAAGCGCTTTCTCGAGCCTTTTGTCGAGCGGGTGTTCGGCGATTACCCGGAACTGGACTTCCTCGCCGATCTGCATCGCGACCGCCTGCCGCCGAATATCCGTGTCCAGCAGTTCTTCATGCAGCCCGGCAGCCTTTTGCACAGCGACTCGGCGCAGCAGGACTATGTCAGCAGCAACTACAGCCACGCCGCCCGCGACATCAATGCCGCCGGCCTGAACCTGGTGGCGCAACTGCTGGCCCGTGATCCGCACCACCCCGAACGCCTGAGCCTGAGCTGCAACCCGGACATCACCCTCGACTTGCTGCCGATGATTGCCAAGCGCCGTGCGGCGGGGGAAACCATCCTGATCCTCGGCCAGGTCCACAGCGACCTGCCTTACATGCCGGGGGACTCCGAAATCGACGCCGCGGACCTCGACCTGCTGATCGATGACGAAGAACGCAGCACCCTGTTCTCCACGCCCAACATGCCGGTGGGCATTCAGGATCATTGCATCGGTCTGCATGCCAGCACCCTGGTGCGCGACGGTGGCACCTTGCAGATCGGCATTGGCTCCATGGGTGATGCGCTGACCGCAGCCTTGCTGGCGCGGCAGGCCGACAACCAAGGGTATCGCGCCCTGCTGGCGGATCTGCAGGTGGACCATTGGCAGGCGCTGATCGACCGCGAAGGCGGCGTCCAGCCCTTTGCCCAGGGGCTCTACGGTTGCAGCGAAATGTTCGTCAACGGCCTGCTGGCCCTGGCGGATGCCGGGGTTGTGCGGCGCAAGGTCTACCCGACGCTGGAGCTGCAACGGCAAGCCAACGCCGGCACTCTGGATCCGACGGCCGCGCCTGGCGGGGTGTCGATCCACGGCGGATTCTTCCTCGGGCCGCGCAGTTTCTATCAGCGTCTGCGGGAACTGCCCAAGTCCAAGCTGGCGGAGTTCAACATGACCGCCATCAGCTTCATCAACGAGCTGTATGGCCATGAAGAGCTCAAGCGCCTGCAACGCCGGGATGCGCGGTTTATCAACAGCGCCTTCACCATGACCCTGATGGGCGCCGCCGTGTCCGATCAGTTGCAGGGCGGGAAGGTGCTCAGTGGCGTGGGTGGACAGTACAACTTCGTTGCCCAGGGCCATGCCCTGGCGGATGCTCGCTCGGTGCTGATTCTGCGCAGCTGGCGCGAGTCGGCGGGGGAGGTGAGCTCAAACATCGTCTGGGAGTACGGCCATTGCACCATCCCCCGTCATCTGCGGGACATCGTGATCACCGAGTACGGCATCGCCGACCTGCGAGGCAAGACGGATGCGAAGGTGATCGAGGCGCTGCTCAATATCAGCGATTCACGCTTTCAGCCCGGGTTGCTGGAGCAGGCGCAGAAAGCCGGAAAGCTGCCGAAGGATTTTCGTCTGGATCCGCGTTTTACCGACAACAGCCCACAGCGTCTGCAGAGGATTCAGGCGCGTCATCGCCACCTGTTTCCGGAGTATCCGTTGGGCAGCGATTTCAGCGACGAGGAGCGTGATCTGCTGCGGGCGCTGAACTGGCTCAAGAGCAAGTTCAAGCTCAGCGAGATCCTCGAACTGGGCAAGGCGGCACTCGATGCGCCGGAGCCTGAGGCCTTTGCGGCGCACCTTGAGCGCATGGGGCTGGAGCAGCCCGATGGGCTGCGCGAGGAGCTGTATCAGCGCTTCCTGCTGGCCGGTCTGCAGGCCACTTCGCCAACGCTGTCGTAGGAGCCGGCTTGCCGGCGAATGGGCCATTAAGTCTAGCATTGCTCTCAAGGGCGTCTTCGCTGGCAAGCCAGCTCCTACACAAGCCAGCCTCTACGCAAGGCTGGCGGGCGGGTTTACTCGATGAAGGTGACCACGCCGCCGGCCAGGGATTTGACCCGGGCCAGGGATTCCACGCGGTAGCCCTGGGCGTCCAGTTCGGCGCGGCCGCCCTGGAAGGACTTCTCGATGACGATGCCCAGGCCGGCCACGGTGGCGCCGGCCTGCTTGATGATCGAGATCAGCGCCTGGGACGCCTTACCGTTGGCCAGGAAGTCGTCGATGATCAGCACGCGGTCGCTGCTGGTCAGGTGCCGTGGCGAGATGGCCACGGTGCTTTCCACCTGCTTGGTGAAGGAGTACACGGTGGCCGACAGCAGGTTCTCGGTCAGGGTCAGGGACTGGTGCTTGCGGGCGAAGATCACCGGCACGCCCAGATTGAGGCCGGTCATGATGGCCGGGGCAATCCCCGAGGCTTCGATGGTGACGATCTTGGTGATGCCCGAATCCTTGAACAGCGTGGCGAATTCGTCGCCGATCAGCTTCATCAACTGCGGATCGATCTGATGGTTCAGAAAGGCGTCGACTTTCAGTACTTGATCGGAAAGCACGATGCCTTCTTCGCGAATTTTCTTGTGCAGTGCTTCCACGGAGCTTCCTCAAATAGCGCCAATTGCGCCAAAGGTCAGTTAAAAATAGTCGATTTTAGCGCTTTAACATCGCGCGTATATCCGCCAAAGCGCTATTGCCGCGAACGGCTTTGACTTCGGTCGGCGTGTCGTCGTTGCCTTCCCAGGCGAGATCGTCCGGGGGCAGTTCATCGAGGAAGCGGCTGGGCGCGCAGTCGATGATTTCACCGTATTGCTTGCGCTTGGCGGCAAAGGTGAAGGCCAGGGTCTGGCGGGCGCGGGTGATGCCCACGTAGGCCAGGCGGCGTTCTTCCTCGATGGTGTCGGCTTCGATGCTGGAGCGGTGGGGAAGGATTTCCTCTTCCATGCCCATGATGAACACGTAGGGAAACTCCAGGCCCTTGGAGGCATGCAAGGTCATCATCTGAACACCCTCGGCGCCTTCTTCCTCTTCCTGCTGGCGTTCCAGCATGTCCCGCAGGACCAGCTTGCCGATGGCGTCCTCGACGGTCATTTCGCCGTCTTCGTCTTTTTCCAGGGTGTTCTTCAAGGCCTCGATCAGGAACCAGACGTTGCCCATCCGGTAGTCCGCGGCTTTGTCGCTGGAGCTGTTGGTGCGCAGCCAGTTCTCGTAGTCGATGTCCATGACCATGCTGCGCAGGGCGGAGATCGGGTCTTCGCCGGCGCATTGTTCACGGACCCGGTCCATGAAGCGCTTGAAGCGCGCCAGGCGATCGGTAAAGCGGCTGTCCAGGTGTTCGCCCAGGCCGATCTCGTCGGTGGCGGCGTACATCGAGATCTTGCGTTCGGTGGCGTAGTTGCCGAGTTTTTCCAGGGTCGTGGAGCCGATTTCCCGGCGCGGCACGTTGATCACCCGCAGGAAGGCGTTGTCATCGTCCGGGTTCACGATCAGGCGGAAGTAGGCCATCAGGTCCTTGACTTCCTGGCGTCCGAAGAAGCTGTTGCCGCCGGACAGGCGATAGGGCACCTGATGGTGCTGCAGCTTGAGTTCGATCAGCTTGGCCTGGTAGTTGCCCCGGTAAAGGATGGCGAAATCGCTGTAGGGCCGGTCGGTGCGCAGGTGCAGGCTGAGGATCTCCATGGCCACTCGCTCGGCCTCGGCATCTTCGTTGCGGCAGCGGATCACGCGGATCTCGTCGCCGTGGCCCATCTCGCTCCACAGCTGCTTTTCGAACTCGTGGGGGTTGTTGGAGATCAGCACGTTGGCGCAGCGCAGGATGCGGCTGGTGGAGCGGTAGTTCTGCTCCAGCATCACCACCTTCAGCGACGGGTAGTCGTCCTTGAGCAGCATCAGGTTTTCCGGCCGCGCGCCGCGCCAGGCGTAGATCGACTGGTCGTCGTCGCCCACCACGGTGAACTGGTTGCGCTTGCCGATGAGCATTTTCACCAGCAGGTACTGGCTGGCGTTGGTGTCCTGGTATTCGTCCACCAGCAGGTAGCGCACCTTGTTCTGCCATTTCTCCAGGATGTCGGCGTGTTCTTCGAACAGCTTCACCGGCAGCAGGATCAGGTCGTCGAAGTCCACCGCGTTGAACGCCTTGAGCGTGCGCTGGTAGTGGGTGTAGACGATGGCTGCGGTCTGTTCCTTGGGGTTGCGGGCATTCTCCAGGGCTTGGGCCGGTAGGATCAGGTCGTTCTTCCACGCGCCGATCATGTTCTTGATCTCGTCGACGCCGTCGTCCCCGGAGTACTCCTTCTGCATGATGTCGGTCATCAGGGCCTTGACGTCGGTTTCGTCGAAGATCGAGAAGCCCGGCTTGTAGCCCAGCCGCGCATGCTCCTTGCGGATGATGTTCAGGCCCAAGTTGTGGAAGGTCGACACCGTGAGGCCGCGGCCTTCGCCGGCGCGCAGCAGGGTGCCGACCCGTTCCTTCATTTCTCGCGCGGCCTTGTTGGTAAAGGTCATGGCGACAATGTACTGGGCGCGGATACCGCAGTTCTGGATCAGGTGCGCGATCTTGCGGGTGATCACGCTGGTCTTGCCGGAGCCTGCACCGGCGAGCACCAAAAGAGGGCCGCCGACATAGTTCACGGCTTCTTGCTGCCGGGGATTGAGTCGGGACATGACAGTAAAAGGAGATCGGTTGCGAAAAGGGCGGGCATTTTAACAGGCTGGACGGATTCTGCTGCTGTCTCCGACTTGTGACGCACAACGCGATCTAAATTTGCCGGTTTTGATACTTTCCCTCAGGATGCTCGCTGAATATGCGCCTAATGTTCGAGTTAGAGCGGTACAAGAAATTGCGCATGATAATCAATATCATTTGTTATTGTTTATTCGCGCGCCATAATGCCCGCCGCCAACTTATTTTGCAGAGTCTAGGGAGCTAGCTTGTCTAAGCCTGTCGAACCCTTGCGTTTGCTGCTACTGGCCGAAGAGCCTGTGTGGACAGCGTTGTTGCGCGAGTGTGTCGCTCCGTTGGGAGACTCGGTGGTATTGATCAGCGCTCCCAGCTGGGAGTCGGTCAGCCGTTTGTTTGAAGACGACCGCAATGCGGTCTTGTTGACCATTGCCCAACTGCAGCCCGGCCCCGGGCGTTGCAGCCTGCCGACCATTCTGTTGCTGGACCAGGAGCCCGAAGTGGCCCCGGTGGGCGTCAGCGATTGGTTGGTGGGTTCCTGCCTGAGCACCGATGCCTTGCGCCGCTGCCTGCGCCACGTGCGCGAGCGCGGCGTGCTGGAAACCACCCTGCAGCGCCTGGCCGAGCAGGACCCCCTGACCGGCATCGCCAACCGCCAGGGCTTCCAGACCCTGCTGGCCGCACGCCTGGCGGAAAACGACGGTCGCGGCCTGGCCCTGGGGCATCTGGACCTGGACAACTTTCGCCACGCCAACGATGCCCTCGGTCATCAGGCCGGTGACCGCCTGATCCTGCAGGTGGTGTCGCGGCTCAAGAGCCAATTGGAGGCCGGTGATCAACTGGCCCGTCTGGGCAGCGACGAATTCGCCTTGCTCATCGACACCCGCCGCGCTCCCCAGCGTGCCGAGTGGATGGCCGAGCGCATCACCGAAGCCATGGCCGAACCCTACTGGGTCGACGGTGAAAGCCTGTTGATCGGCTGCAGCCTGGGGATTGCCCATGCCCGGGCCAATGCCGGCGCCGACCCGCTGATGTGGCATGCGCACATCGCCATGCAGCAGGCCAAGAGCACCCAGGGCTGCACCTTTCACATCTTCAACGAGCGGATCAACCGCAATGCCCGCAGCCTCGCCGACCTGGAAAGCGAACTGCGCCGGGCCCTGCGCCGTGACGAGCTGGAGCTGCACTACCAGCCCCGGTTGAACCTGCACGATGGCAAGATCGTCGGCCTCGAAGCTCTGGTGCGCTGGCGCCACGGCGAGCGCGGCTTGCTGCCCCCCAGCGAGTTCGTGCCGCTGGCCGAGCAGAGCGGGCTGATCGTGCCCCTGGGCTATTGGGTGATTTCCCGGGCCCTGCGCGACATGCAGGCCCTGCGCGAGCGCGGGCTGCCGCCGCTGCACATGGCGGTCAACCTGTCGTTCCGCCAGTTCCAGGACAGTCAGTTGCTGTCGACCCTGAGCCGGCTGATTGCCGAACGCGGCGTCGAGGCGCAGTGGCTGGAGTTCGAACTGACGGAAACCGCAGTGATGCGCCGCAGCGATCTGGTGAAGCAGACCATGGATGCCCTCGGGCGCCTGGGGGTGCGTTTTTCCCTGGACGACTTCGGCACCGGGTTTTCCTCCTTCGTCCACCTCAACAGCCTGCCGATCACGCTGCTCAAGGTCGACCGGAGCTTTGTCGGCGGCATGGAGCAGCGGGAGGAGAACCGCAAGCTGGTACACGCCATGATCAACCTGGCCCACAACCTCAACCTGGATGTGGTGGCCGAAGGGGTGGAAACCGCAGAGCAACTGGCGCTGCTGCGGGGCTTTGGCTGCGATCAGGTCCAGGGCTACCTGATCAGCAAGCCGTTGCCCCTGGCGCAACTGATGGATTACCTGACCTTCGGCAGCAGCCAGCAGTCGTTGCGGGACGGCAGGGCCTGAGGCGCCGCTTCACCGCCATGGCCGGCGGTGCGCGGCGCCTGTCACTCCGCCGCGCCGGCCGGCAGGCTCGCGGTCGTGACGCGGGGCTCGCGCTTGATCATGCGGTGCATCCGCCATTCGAACGCCAGGGTCAGGCTGATGGCCGCACAGGCCAGGCCCAGGGCCAGTCCCCACCAGACACCGGTCGGTCCCCAGCCCAGGGTAAAGGCCATCAGCCAGGCCGCGGGCGCGCCGATCAGCCAGTAGCAGCCCAGCCCCACCAGGAAGGTGGTCTTGGCGTCCTTGAGGCCGCGAATCGCGCCCATGGCGATGGTCTGGGTGCCATCGAACAGCTCGAACCAGGCCGCCACCGCCAGCAGACTCACCGCCAGTCGGATCACCTCGGCGAACGCCGGGTCGTTGTGGTCGAGGAACAGCCCGATCAGTTGGTTGGGCAGCAGCCAGAAGACCATGGCGAACCCGAGCATCGCCACCGCGCCGAAGGCGATGCCCACCCGCCCGGCCAGCCGCGCATCGGGCAGTTGCCCGGCGCCGTAATGCTGGCCGATGCGCATGGTGATGGCGTAGGAGATACCCGCCGGCACCATGAACGCCACTGACACGATCTGCAGGGCGATCTGGTGCGCCGCCAACTGGGTGCTGCCCATGGTGCCCATGCACAGCGCAGCAAAGGCGAACAACCCGACTTCCACGGCATAGGTGCCGCCAATGGGCAGGCCCAGGCGCCACAGCTCCCGCAGGTACCGGGTATTCAAGCGGGCCAGGCCCCGGCGCAGCGGGTAGGCGGCGTAGGCCGGATGGCACTTGATGTGCCAGGCCAGGGCCAGGGCCATGCAGTTGGCGACGATGGCAGTCACCAGGCCGATCCCCACCAAGCCCAGTTTCGGCAGGCCGAACATGCCGGTGATCAACGCATAGTTGAGCAGGAAGTTGGCCACCGTCCCCGCCAGGCTGATGACCATCACCGGGGTTGCCCGGCCAATGGCGCTGGTGAAGCCGCGCAGGGCCATGAAACTCAGGTAGCCGGGCAGGGCAAATGGCAGGATCAGCAGGAACTGGCCGGCGGCCTGGACGTTGCTCGGGGTCTGGCCGAACAGCAACAACAGCGGTTTGAGGTTCCACAGCAGCAGGCCGGCGACCAGGGCCATGATCCAGGCCAGCCACAGTCCCGCCTGGGTCAGGCGCGCGGCGCCCTCGATGTCTCCGGCGCCCTGACGAATCGCCACCAGGGTGCCTACCGCGGCAATCACGCCGATGCAGAAAATCGAGACAAAGGAATAGCTGGCGGCGCCCAGGCCGCCGCCGGCCAAGGCTTGCGGGCTGATGCGGGCCATCATCAGGGTGTCGGTGAGGACCATCAGCATGTGCGCCAGTTGCGAGGCGATCAACGGCCCCGCCAGCCGCAGGATGGCCCAGAGTTCGGTGCGTGCTGGATGCTGCATGGTCATCAGGCTCGATTCTTGAAAATTCGGGAAGAGCGCTGATTCTCGGTGCTTACAGCGCATAGCACAAAAGGATAAAAATACTTGCTGGCATGATAAAAACTCATGCGAAGCCATTTTCTGCCAGTCTGGCGCCCTGGTGTTGTCCGGAGCACATCCATGTCTCGTCGTCTGCCTCCTCTGTATGCCCTGCGTGCCTTTGAAGCGGCGGCACGCCACAGCTCGTTCACCCGTGCCGCCGAAGAGCTGTCGATTACCCAAAGCGCCGTCAGCCGGCATATCCGCACCCTGGAGGAGCATTTCGCCTGCCGACTGTTCCAGCGCAGCGGGCGCAACCTGCAACTGACCGAGGCGGCGCGCCTGCTGTTGCCGGGCATCCGTGAAGGCTTCGGCGCGCTGGAACGGGCCTGCAATACCCTGCGCGCCGAAGACGGCATCCTGCGCATGAAGGCGCCCTCGACCCTGACCATGCGCTGGCTGCTGGCGCGCCTCAGCCGCTTCCGCCACCTGCAGCCGGGCAACGAGGTACAGCTCACCAGCGCCTGGATGGACGTGGACTCGGTGGATTTCAACCAGGAACCCTTCGACTGCGCGGTGTTGCTGAGCAATGGCCACTTTCCCCCGGACTGGGAAGCCAGCTACCTGTTCCCCGAGCTGTTGATCCCGGTGGGGGCGCCGAACCTGCTCAACGACCAGCCCTGGGATGTGGCGCGGCTGGCGGCCACCGAGCTCTTGCACCCTACGCCGGACCGCCGTGACTGGCGCAGCTGGCTGGAGCACATGGGGCTCACCGATCAGGTCTCGCTCAAGGGCGGGCAGGTGTTCGACACCCTGGAGCTGGGGATGATCGCGGCGGCTCGGGGTTACGGCGTGTCCATGGGGGATCTGCTGATGGTGGCCGAAGATGTGGCTCAGGGTCGCTTGAGCCTGCCCTGGCCGACCGCCGTCGCCAGTGGCTTGAACTATTACCTGGTGTGGCCCAAGACCCGGCCGGGAGGCGAACGTTTGCGTCGCCTCAGCGACTTTCTCCAGGGCGAGGTCCAGGCCATGCAATTGCCCGAGGTAGAGCGCCTCGGCTGAAACGATGCAGTGCCCGGCCGGCGGGGGCGCGCAGATATCCTTGCAAGGCGCTCAAGTATTTGCCGGCGCCGCCGAATCCATGGGTTATGGAACCAGCGTTCAGGAAGGTCCTAAATTACTAAAAATCCTAGAATTATGACTGCCGAGCGTGCTGACCGATCAGGATGATCCGCCTTCTCGGCAAGGAGCCATCATGTCCCAACCCCGTGCCCGCATAGCCTCCCAGCTTGGGCTTGCCCTTGCCCTGATTCTTGCCCTGGTCATCAGTGGCAGCACCCTGTTTGCCCTGCGCTCACTGGATTCGGCGAACCTCGATACCCGGGAAGAGCACCTGGCCAGCGAGGCGCGGCTGTTGGCGGACCAGCTCAACACCTTCCACGGCAGCCTGCGCGAGAGCACCCAGCGCCTGAGCGGCCTGTTCGAAAACCGCTTCAGCGGCGGCCTGAGCCTGCACCCCGAGCAACCGGTGAGTGTGGCCGGGGTCCAGACCCCGGGCCTGCACCTGGGGGACGTGGTGCTCAACAACAACTTCGAGGAAGTGGACGAGTTCAAGCAGATGACTGCCGGGGTGGCGACCCTGTTCGTGCGCAGCGGCGATGACTTCATCCGGGTCAGTACCTCCCTGAGCAAGCAGGACGGCAGCCGGGCCATCGGCACCTTGCTCGATCATGCCCACCCGGCCTATCAGAAACTCATGGCGGGCCAGGGCTATGTCGGTCGCGCCCTGCTCTTTGAACGCTTCTACATGACCCAGTACACCCCGGTGATGGATCGCGGCGGTAAGGTCATCGCGGTGCTGTTTGTCGGTTTCGATTACACCGATGCGCAGAATGCCCAGTTCGACAATCTCAAGCGTTTTCGCATCGGCCAGAGCGGTTCCCTGGCCCTGCTCGACGAGCAGGACAAGTGGCTGGTGCCGCCGGCCGGTGTGCAGGGGCTGGACCAGGCTGCGCAGGTCATGGCCACTGCGGCGAAGGAACCGGGCAAGGGCCGCTTCTGGAGCGATCAGGGCGAGGACTTCTACAGCCTGGCGGTGCCGTTTGCCGGTGGTCCCTGGTCGGTGGTGGCCAGCATGCCCAAGGCCGAGATCCGTGCGGTGACCTGGAGCGTGGGGATTCGCCTGGTGATCGGCAGCCTGCTGGCGATGCTGCTGGCGGTGGGGGCCACGGTCTGGCTGCTGCGCAGCAAGCTGGCGCCCCTGAGCGATCTGGTGCGCCAGGCCCAGGCCCTGGGGGGCGGCGACCTGAGCGCGCGGCTGAATGTCTCCAGCCATGACGAAATCGGCCAGCTGGCCCGCAGCTTCAACCAGATGGGCGAAGCCCTGTCGACCATGGTCGAGCACATTCGCCGTTCCGCTGCCGAGGTCAATGGCCGGGCCCAGGCCTTGTCCGGTCTGTCCAGCGGCGCCTATGAAGGCATGGAGCAGCAGTCCGGCGAGATCACCAGCATGGCCGGGGCGGTGGAGCAGTTCAGCGCCACTTCGCTGAACATCGCCGACAACATGGGCAGCACCCAGCGTCTGGCTCAGGAAAACGCCGAGCAGACCCATATCGGCCTCGAATCCATGCAGCAGGCTTCGGCGTCCCTGGAGCAGATTGCCGGGGCCCTCAACAGCACGGCCACGGTGATCAATACCCTGGGCCAGCGTTCCCAGGAGATTGGCGGGATTGTCGGGGTGATCACCGCCATTGCCGATCAGACCAACCTGCTGGCCCTCAACGCCGCCATCGAGGCCGCGCGTGCCGGCGAGCAGGGGCGCGGGTTTGCCGTGGTCGCCGATGAGGTGCGCAACCTGGCGTCGCGCACCCGCGAGGCCACTGATGAAATCTCGCAGATGATCAACAGCATCCAGCAGGAAACCGGCAACGCCATCGAAACCATGGAACAGGGCAACCGCCTGATGCAGGAAGGCTTGTCGCGCAACGCCAATGTCGCCTCGGCCCTGGCCCTGATCGACGAGCAGAGCCGCAGCGCCGGTGAACAGTTCGCCGCCATCACCACCGCGACTCAGGAACAGAGCAGCACCGCCACGGTGCTCAGCAGCAACCTGCAGAGCATTGCCCAGGCCAACAGCGAGCAGCGTGAAGTGGTGTCCAACCTGGCGCTCACCGCCCGTGAGCTGGAAACCCTGGCCGCCGACCTGCGCCAGGAGGTCGACCGCTTCCGCTGATCTGGCCCAGCCGGCTGGGCCGGGGCTCAGCGGGGCTCGGCCGACTCAGCCAGGCCCGGATCCACGCGCTTGCCGATATCCCGCAGGCGCGCCAGCTGGTCGACCATGGTGGGCGCCTCATCGACGCTGCTGACGAAGGTCCACAGGTAAGTCATCACCGCATACACGTGGCCGGCCTTGACCTCGGGTGCCAGCGCCAGCTGGCTGATGGCGATGACGAACAGCAGCGCGGCGACCGCACCAAGGAACAGATAGGCCGTCGCTTCCCGGTCCGAGAGGCCGATGCGCAGCCGCGACAGCAGGCGATAGTGGCGCTGTAGCGAGACGGCACCGACCTTGGCCACCAGGCCGATTTCCTTTTCCAGCCGGTTGTTCAGGCGTTCGTGCAGTTGCTGGTTGCGGCGGGCAAAACGCGGCAGCAGGGTCACGCACAGCAGCAGCGCCGTGAGGCAGGCGAGGCCGATCCAGGGTTCGATCACCAGCAGCATCACCGCTGCGCCGACGATCGACACCAGGGCCGTGGCGATGGTCGGCACGTGCTTTTCGAAGAAGTCGACGAACTCCCGGGCCAGCACCACCCGCGCCGCGGCGGTGGACGTGTCCTGCTGTTGCAGGCGCTGGTTGAGGATCACCGGCACCGCGAGGTCGGCGTAGATGCGGGTGAACGTGCGGGTGTCCACTGCTCGCCGCGCCGCGCCCACCACCCAGAAGCCCAGCACCACCAAGGCGTAGATCAGCGCATGGGCGGCGTCGCCGCTCAGGATCGAGTCCACGGCAAAGCCGGCGAACAGCGGATAGGCCAGCAACAGGGCGTTCTCCAGGGCCACCAGGGACAGGGTGCCGAACAGCTTGCCCGGATAGGCCCTGGCTATGGCCTTGAGAGTCTGGCCGGCGGACTGTTGGCCGATTTTCTGCTTTGGATCCACGGCAATGAGTGGGGTAGCGGCGGGCATGAGTGCACCACAAGAATGATTGGGGTTAATATTGAGCGACTGCTCAATTATCTTTGAGCGATCGCTCAAAATGCAAGCGCCGTCCATCCTGGCGCCAAGAGGCCCGATTGCCCATGTCGCGTAACGACCGCAAAGACCAGATCATCCAGGCCGCCCTGGAATTATTCCGCAGCAAGGGTTTCGCCGAGGTTTCCACCCGGGACCTGGCCGAGCATGCCGGCCTGTCCCGCAGCCACGTTTATCACTACTTCAGTGATTTCAAAGAGCTGCGCCGCGAAGCCTTCGTCCATTTCGCCAATCAACAATTGGAAGCGGTGGGCGGGCCCCTGCGCGGTGCGGCGCCGATGGACGCTTTGCAAGGATTCATCCGTGACTGTCTGCCCGATTGTGCCGAAGACGGCTGGGCCTTGTGGCTCGATGCCTGGGACGAAGCCATGCACGACGCCGAGCTGGCCGAGACTTACCTGAGGATCAATGGCCAGTGGCAGGCAATGCTGGCCGGCATCATTGTCGATGGAGTCGAGACGGGGGTGTTTCACTGCGCCAACCCCCAGCGCGCGGCCCGGCAGTTGCTTGCGCAGACCATGGGCTACACCGATGACCTGCTGCTGCGGGCTTCTCCCGAGTCGGCCCGGGCTGCGTTGCAGGAAGTCATGGAAGTGGCGGGCCTGCTGCTGGGATTCAAGGCCTGAAAGGCAAAGCCGGGCAGTGGCGGAGTTGTGCGGTCAATCGCGAATTTGTAGCTTGCTGAAACGATTCTTCAGCGCTATAAAAACCGCACAACTCCAATAAAGGCAGCCCTTCCATGACATCCCTCAAACTGCTGGTCACCCTCGGCGCGCTGACCGCCGCCTCCCACGCCATGGCCTGGGACTATGTGCTGCTCGACACCGACAAGGCCGCTGAAAACCTGCATATCACCAGCGAGCAGTTGGGTCTGAAGACCGCGCAACCCTTCTCCGTGACCTTGCGCACCTTGCATGGCGGCCGCCAGGAAGGGGTCAGCATCGTCGATATCGACAACGGCCAGATGAAGCTTTCGCTGGTGCCGACCCGAGGCATGAATGTGCTGCAGGCCTCGGTGGGCGACGTGCGCCTGGGGTGGGATTCACCGGTCAAGGAAGTGGTCAATCCGGCCTTCATCGAACTCAATGGCCGCGGTGGCCTGGGCTGGCTGGAAGGCTTCAACGAGCTGGTGACGCGCTGCGGTTACGAGTGGGTCGGGCACCCGGGCATGGACAACGGTGAATTGCTGACCCTGCATGGCCGCGCCGCGAACATTCCGGCCAGCAAAGTCACCCTGCACATCGACGAACAGCCGCCCTATGCGATTCATCTGCGAGGCGAACTCAAGGAGCAGGCGTTCAAGAAGGTCGACTTCAGCGTGGCCACCGAGCTGGTCACCGAGCCCGGCAGCACCAGCTTCACCCTCAACGATCGCCTGACCAACAACGGCGATTATGCGAAGGAATATCAGGCGCTGTACCACAGCAACTTCAGCACCCCGTTCCTTGAACAGGGGGCAAAATTTGCCGCGCCGGTCAAACAGGTGTCGCCGTTCAACGACAAGGCCAAGGCCGATCTGGGCGATTGGCAGACCTACCGCGGCCCGACCCGCGACTATGACGAAACCGTGTACAACGTGGTGCCTTATGCCGATGCCCAGGGCGAGACCCTGGCGGTGCTGCACAACAAGGCGGGCAGCCTCGGGGTGTCCCTGGGCTTCAATACCCGACAGTTGCCGGTGTTCTCGCTGTGGAAAAACACCGACACCCAGGGCCAGGGCTATGTGACCGGGTTGGAGCCGGGCACCAGTTTTTCCTACAACCGCCGTTATCAGCGTCCATTGAATCTGGTGCCGACGATTGGTCCCAAGGAGCAGCGGGAGTTTCAGATCCGCTACAGCCTGTTGGCGGACAAGGTTGCGGTGGACAACGCCTTGAATCGTGTCAGTCAGATCCAGCAAGGGCGTCAGACCGAAGTGCGGCCAACGCCGCTGGTGGATCTGTCCAAGGAGTGAACCTTCAATCGGCGCCGGGACGATAGTGCAGCGCCTCTGCCAGATGGTCGCGACTGATGCTTGCCGCCTGCTCCAGGTCGGCCAGGGTCCTGGCCACCTTGAGCAGGCGGTGAGCGGCGCGCAACGACAGGTTCAAGCGTTCGCAGGCCGCTTCCAGCCAGTGCTCGTCGGCTGTGGATAACTGGCAATGGCGCCGCAGGCCGGGCAGGTCGAGAAAGGCGTTGGCACAGCCCTGGCGCTGGCCTTGCAGCTGGCGTGCCCGGGCGACTCTGGCGGCGGCTTCGGCGCTGTCGTTGCCCGTTTGTGGCCTGGGGTTGAGGGCGGTGACCTCGCGGGCCACGGTCAGGTGCAGGTCGATGCGATCGAGCAGCGGGCCGGACAACTTGTTGCGATAGCGCTGGATCTGTTCCGGCGTGCAGCGGCAGCGTCCGCTGGGTTCGCCAAGGTATCCGCAGGGGCAGGGGTTCATCGCCGCGACCAGTTGGAAGCGTGCCGGGAACTGCACCCGGTCGCGGGCCCGGGAGATGATGATCTGCCCGGACTCCATGGGCTCGCGCAGGACCTCCAATACCTTGCGATCGAACTCCGGTAGCTCATCGAGAAACAGCACGCCGTGATGGGCCAGGGTGATTTCCCCGGGTTGGGGTTTGGAGCCGCCTCCGACCAGCGCCGCCCCCGAAGCCGAATGATGAGGCTGACGAAACGGCCGCTGGGGCCAGTGGCGCAGGGGCGTGTGGCTGGTCACCGATTGAATCGCCGCCACTTCCAGGGCCTCGTCCTCCTGCAAGGGGGGCAACAGGCCGGGCAGGCGGCTGGCCAGCAGGGTCTTGCCGGTGCCTGGCGGGCCGCTGAACAGCAGGTTGTGGGCACCGGCCGCGGCGATCAGCAAGGCGCGCTTGGCGGCGAGCTGGCCCTGTACTTCGCGAAGATCGGGGTAGGGGGAGTGGCTCTGTGTCAGGCCGTCGCTGATGTAAGGCGCTATCGGTGCCTGGCCGTTGAGATGGGCCACGGCTTGCAGCAGATGCTCGACCGCGATCACCTCCAGGCCACTGGCCAGGCAGGCTTCTTCGGCATTGGCGCGGGGCACCAGCAGGGTGCGTCCGGCGTCGCGCGCCGCCAGTGCGGCAGGGAGTACGCCGCGCACCGCCCTTACTGCTCCGGACAGCGCCAGTTCCCCCAGGCATTCGATGTTGTCCAGGGCCTGCGCCGGTACTTGCACGCTGGCGGCGAGGATGCCCAGGGCGATGGCCAGGTCGAAGCGCCCGCCATCCTTGGGCAGGTCCGCCGGAGCCAGGTTGAGGGTGATGCGGCGCGCGGGGAAATCGAACCCGGCGTTGAGAATGGCGCTGCGCACCCGGTCCTTGCTTTCCTTGACTGCAGCTTCCGGCAGGCCCACCAGGGTCAGGCTTGGCAAGCCATTGGCCAGGTGCACTTCAACGCTGACCGCCGGTGCCTGCACGCCGACCTGGGCACGGCTGTGAATGATCGCCAGGGACATGGGGAGTTCTTCCTTGAGACAGCGGAACCGCTTCCTACGGGGCTGCTGCAAGGATAGATGAGGGGGGGCGGCAGAGGTGCTTGAATGGGCACAGGATATGTCGCCGGCGCTGCGGCTTTGGCTGGCCAGTCGGCGCCTGCGGCACGGGGCTGCAGGAGCCGGCTTGCCGGCGAACCGGCGGTTCAGCTCAGTCTTGTGCCGGATTCAGCCGCGCTTCCAGCTCCGCCACTTTGGCTTCGAGGCTTTCCAGGCGTGCGCGGGTGCGGGCCAGGACCACCATCTGGCTGTCGAATTCTTCCCGGCTGACCAGGTCGAGCTTGCTGAAGCCGCTTTGCAGCAGGGCCTTGAATTGGCTTTCGATTTCGTTGCGGGGCAGGGGCGTGTCACCGCTGAGCAAACGCGAGGCGTGGCCGCTCAGGGCATCGAGAAGGTCTTTGGGCGCGAGCATGGGAGAGTCCTGAATTGCAGTCGGCCCGCAGTGTATCACGCAGCAACAGCGCTCCAGGCGAGCCTGGGTTGCACGTTTTTCGCGCATCCGGCCGGGCGCCGACGCACTGTTTTTGTGCGTATGCCGGGCCCGGTTTTCCGGTATTCGCCGCCAGCGCCAGGCAAAGGACTGAAATCACTGAATTTTCCCGAGCTGGCAAGCTTTCTGCTTAGACCCTGGTGACCCATGCACTGATGCAGTCGCTGTGACGAATGCAGTGCGGCAGCCTGCGCGGGGGGTGTTTCGTCAGGAGCGGTTAGCTGGCGTCGGTCTGGCTGAGTAAGGCCGACGATGCGTTACAAAGCCAGGCACTGCGCTTAGACTTGAGTCGGGTTTGTTTTCCTGGGGCAAGTCCACCAATTCGGGAGAGAGTTTCATGAAGCTAGTCACTGCCATCATCAAGCCGTTCAAGTTGGACGACGTGCGCGAGTCGCTGTCCGAAATCGGCGTGCAGGGCATTACCGTTACTGAGGTCAAAGGCTTCGGCCGGCAGAAAGGTCACACCGAGCTGTATCGCGGTGCGGAGTACGTGGTGGATTTTCTGCCCAAGGTGAAGATCGATGTCGCCATTGACGACAAGGATCTTGACCGGGTTATCGAGGCGATAACCAAGGCCGCCAACACCGGCAAGATCGGTGACGGCAAGATCTTCGTGGTCAATCTGGAACAGGCTATTCGCATCCGTACCGGCGAAACCGATACCGACGCCATCTAAGCCGCCAAACCCAACGCCCCAGGAGAAAACAATATGACTCTGCGTAAATTCGCAGGGCTAGGAGCCCTGTTGTCCCTCGTAATGCCTGGCCTGGCCTTGGCGGCAGATCCGGTGCCCCCTCCAGTGCTCAACTCCGGCGACACCGCGTGGATGCTGACCTCCACGGCCCTGGTGCTGTTCATGACCATCCCCGGGCTGGCGCTGTTCTACGGCGGCATGGTGCGTTCGAAAAACATTCTTTCCGTGATGATGCAGTGCTTCGCCATCACCGGTCTGGTCACTGTCCTGTGGTTCATCTATGGCTACAGCATGGCGTTCGATACCACCGGGATGGAAGCTGGCGTCGTCAATCTCAATTCCTTCGTGGGCGGCTTGTCCAAGGCCTTCCTGGCGGGGGTCACCCCGGCCAGCCTGACCGGCCCGGCGGCGTTGTTCCCCGAGGCGGTGTTCGTCACCTTCCAGATGACCTTCGCCATCATCACTCCGGCACTGATCGTCGGTGCCTTCGCCGAGCGGATGAAGTTCTCCGCGATGCTGATCTTCATGGGCGTCTGGTTCACCCTGGTGTACGCGCCAATTGCCCACATGGTCTGGAGCGGTCCGGGTTCTCTGCTGGGCGACTGGGGCGTGCTGGACTTCGCCGGCGGCACTGTGGTCCACATCAACGCCGGTATCGCCGGGCTGGTGGCCTGCCTGGTGCTGGGCAAGCGCAAAGGCTTCCCGACCACGCCCATGGCGCCGCATAACCTGGGCTACACCCTGATGGGCGCGGCCATGCTGTGGGTCGGCTGGTTCGGTTTCAACGCCGGTTCCGCGGCGGCTGCCAACGGCACCGCCGGCATGGCCATGCTGGTCACGCAGATCGCAACGGCTGCCGCCGCCCTGGGCTGGATGTTTGCCGAGTGGATGACCCACGGCAAGCCAAGCGCGCTGGGCATCGCTTCGGGCGTGGTGGCCGGCCTGGTCGCCATCACTCCGGCCGCCGGTACCGTGGGCCCGATGGGTGCGCTGATCATTGGCCTGGCGGCAGGTGTGGTGTGCTTCTTCTGCGCCACCAGCCTCAAGCGCAAGCTGGGTTATGACGACTCCCTGGATGCCTTCGGCGTTCACGGCATCGGCGGTATTCTCGGGGCGATCCTCACCGGCGTGTTCGCTGCACCGTCCCTGGGCGGCTTCGGCACCGTCACCGATATCGCGGCACAGGTCTGGATCCAGGCCAAGGGCGTCGGCTTCACCGTGATCTACACCGCGATCGTCACCTTCATCATCCTCAAGGTCCTGGATGCGGTCATGGGGCTGCGTGTCACCGAGGAAGAAGAAGCGGTCGGCCTCGACCTGGCGCAACACAACGAGCGTGGTTACAACCTGTAATCGCGTGGGGAAAAAAGCCCGGCTCCGGCCGGGCATTTTTTTGCCTGACGTTTGTCATTGAAAAATGGCTGAAAGGATTTTCTGACAAGCATTGGCGTGTTTGCCGTGGCGATTTCCAGCAGGACAAATGCTTACACTAAAGCAGGATTATTCGGCGCTTTGTTTTTTCACTGAGCGCGCTAGAATGCGCGCCGAAGCGTGGAGATCGGTATGTGGCAGCAGACCCTGATTACCTTGCGGGCCAGGCCCCGGGGCTTTCACCTGGTGACGGACGAGTTGCTCGCCGGCCTGCCCGAGTTGAGGGCGTGTCGGGTTGGTCTGCTGCATTTATGGCTGCAACATACCTCGGCCTCGTTGACCATCAACGAGAACGCCGATCCGGCGGTCCGGCGTGACTTCGAACGTTTCTTCAACACCCTGGTGCCTCAAGGCATGGCCGGGTACGAACATAACGACGAAGGCGAAGACGACCTTCCGGCGCACTTCAAGGCCAGTTTGCTAGGCTGTCAGCTGACTTTGCCGGTAGCGGCGGGACGCTTGGCGCTAGGCACCTGGCAAGGTGTTTATCTGGGCGAGCATCGCGATCATGGCGGTGCTCGCAAAGTCCTTGCCACCCTGCAGGGTGATAGGGCATAAGCCGCTGAGTATCAGTGGACGTTGATTTTTTTCCGGCGGCCTTCGACAGTCGGCGCAGCTGGGCTATAACTAATCTGCTTTTCGCAAGTCATGAGGTAGAACATGAGCGACGATGATCTGGAAAACGACGACCTCGAAGTAGGTGACGAAGACGATACCGAAGAAGGTCTTGAAGCGGCCGCCGACGATGTGGTGGAAGACGATGGCAGTGATGTTCCTGCTCCGACCGCCAAAGGCAAGGCCAAGGCTGCCGTTTCGGTAGACGAGCTGCCGAGTGTCGAAGCCAAGAACAAGGAGCGTGATGCACTGGCGCGTGCCATGGAAGAGTTCCTGGCCCGTGGCGGCAAAGTGCAGGAAGTCGAGGCCAATGTGGTCGCCGATCCGCCCAAGAAGCCTGATAACAAGTACGGCAGCCGGCCTATCTGAGCCTTGCTACTTGCTTGCTGAAAAAGCCCGCCGTCGCTGCGGGCTTTTTCATGGAAGAAAGACAGGCAGCGGCAAGTTACGAGCTGCAAGCTATAAGTTCGAGGCTTGAGGCTTGAGGCTTGAGGCTGCGGCGGCCGGCCGCCTATTTCCAGCTGGCCAGCAGTCGTGGCAGTTCAATCAGGCTGCGGATCTCGGCATCTGGTGCGCGATCGGCTTCCCAGGTCTTGCCGCTGGGATTGAACCAGATCGCGCGCAGGCCCGCCTGCTGGGCGCCGGCAATGTCGTCGCCCGGGTGATCGCCGATATGCACGGCGGTATCGGCCGTTGCGCCACCGCGCTGCAGGGCTTCATGGAACAGTCGGGCATCCGGCTTGGCGACCCCGATGTCTTCGGCGCACAGGGCGAACTTGAAGTAGTCCGCCAGGCCCAGGCGGCGCACGTCGGCATTGCCATTGGTGACCACCCCCAGGGCGAAGTGATTGGCCAGGGCTTCCAGGGTCGGCAGCACCTCGGGAAAGATCTCCAGTTGATGCCGCGCGTGCAGGAATACTTCGAAGCTCTGATCGGCCAGTTGGCTGGCTTGACTGTGCTCGTACCCAGCCTCTTCCAGGGCATGGAACAGTACCTGGCGGCGCAGGGCGCTGATTCGGTACTTGAGGTGCGGTTGTTCGAGCAGCACGCGTTCGCGAATGCTCCACAGATGCTCCACCGGCACGCCGCCGAGATTCGGTGCATGCTCGGTCAGCCACTGACGCAGGGTGGCCTCGGCGCTGACAATCACCGGGGCGGTGTCCCAGAGGGTGTCATCAAGGTCGAAGGTGATCAGTTTGATGGTCATTACTCACCGCCTTTGTTGCGTTTGGCCCGAGGGTGGGCGCTGTCGTAGACCGCTGCCAGGTGCTGGAAGTCCAGGTGGGTGTAGATCTGTGTGGTCTTGATATCCGAGTGCCCGAGCAACTCCTGCACGGCACGCAGGTCCTGGGAAGACTCCAGCAGGTGGCTGGCAAAGGAATGACGCAGCATGTGCGGATGCAGGTTCTGCCCCAGCTCGCGCTCTCCGGCGGCCTTGACCCGCAGTTGGATGGCGCGCGGCCCCAGGCGCCGGCCCTTTTGACTGACGAACAGGGCGCCGTCCGGCGGGTTGCTCAGGGCGCGCAGCGGTAGCCACAGTGCCAGGGCCTCCCGGGCTTTTTTGCCCACGGGCAGCACGCGGGTCTTGCTGCCCTTGCCCAGGACCTGCACCAGCCCGTCCGCCAGATCCAGTTGCTCGAGGTTCAGGCTGGTCAGTTCGGAAAGACGCAGCCCGCAGGAGTAGAACAGCTCCAGGATCGCCTGGTCGCGATGGGCCAGGAAGTCATCCTCCACTGCGCCATCGAGCAGCTGCAGGGCGCGATCAGTGTCCAGGGTCTTGGGCAGGCGGCGTTCGCCCTTGGGCGGCGCCAGGCCGTTGGCCGGGTCGTGATCGCACAGCCCTTCGCGGTTCAGGTAGTGATAGAGCCCGCGCACCGCGGACAGCAGGCGGGCCAGGCTGCGGGACGACTGACCCTGCTGGTGCAGACGGGCAATCATGCTGCGCAGGCCCTGGACATCCAGGTCGGTCCAGCTGCGGACCTGCTGTTTCTCGCAAAACCCCAGCACCTTGTCGAGATCGCGTCGATAGGCCTGCAGGGTGTGGGGCGACACCTGGCGCTCACTGCGCAGGTGTGCGCAGTAGGCATCCAGTTGCTGCTGCATGGTCAGCGTACCGAGCGCAGCGAGTGGGTGAAGCGCGGCAGGACCCGGCCGGTGACTTCGGCGATGTAGTTGAGGAACAGGGTGCCGACCGAGCTCTTGTAGTGCTGCGGGTCACGGCTGGCGATGGCCAGGACTCCATGCAGGCCCTGATGCGCCAGAGCGACCACCGCGGTGGAGCCGATCTGCTTGCGCTGTTCTTCGCCGAAGAGGAAGTCCAGTTCATGTTCGCGCAGGCTGCCGCTGACACTCTTGCCTTCCGAGAGCAGGCCGCCGATGGCGCCCTGGGCTTCGGCGGCCGAGACCCAGCGACCCACCGGCATGGCGTTGTCGCTGAACAGGATCAGGCTGACGAAGGGTACCTGGAAGTCCTGGCGCAGGCTGTCCTCGACACTCATGACCACTTCTTCCAGGCTGCTGGCGTCCATCAGCGCCAGAATCAGGCGGCGAGTCTTGTCGAACAGGCGGTCGTTGTCCCGGGCCACGTCCATCAGTTGCGACAGGCGGTGGCGCATCTCGATGTTGCGCTCGCGCAGGATCTTCATCTGTCGCTCCACCAGCGACACGGTATCGCCGCGCTGGTGGGGAATGCGCAAGGCCGGGAGCAGCTCGTCGTGGTCGACGAAGAAGTCCGGATGGGCCTCCAGGTACGCAGCGACGGCGGCTGCGTCCAGGTCGGCAGAAGGCACTGGGTCGGGCTTTGCGGCGGGAGCCTGGGGCTGATCAGTCATGGGTTTCGCTCACTTAAAGACGCACCTGTCCTTCGTATACGCGTACTGCCGGGCCGGTCATCATCACCGGTTGGCCTGGACCTGCCCATTCGATGGACAGGCGCCCGCCTGGCAGGTCGATCAATAGTGGCGAATCCATCCACCCCTGGCTGATCGCGGCCACTGCAGCTGCGCAGGCACCGGTGCCGCAGGCCTGGGTTTCCCCGGCACCGCGTTCCCAGACCCGCAATTGCGCGCGCTGACGGTCCAGCACCTGGAGAAAACCGACATTGACCCGCGCCGGGAAGCGCGGGTGATGCTCGATCTTCGGCCCCAGCTCGTGCACCGGCGCGCTGTTGATGTCATCCACCCGCAGCACGGCGTGGGGGTTGCCCATGGACACGGCGGCCAGCTCGACCTGGACGCCATCGACGTCCAGCGTGTAGCTGTTGGCCTGGGCCGGTGCCTGGAACGGGATATCCGCCGGCACCAGGCGTGGCGCCCCCATGTTGACGCTGATCTGACCGTCGTTGCGCACGTCCAGTTCGATCACGCCGCTCTTGGTCTCGACGCGGATCTGGCGCTTGGTGGTCAGGCGCTTGTCCAGCACGAAGCGGGCGAAGCAACGGGCACCGTTGCCGCACTGTTCCACTTCGGAACCATCGGAGTTGAAGATCCGATAGCGGAAATCCACGTCCGGGTTGCTCGGGGCCTCGACGATCAGCAACTGATCGAAGCCGATCCCGGTGTTGCGATCACCCCATTGCTTGGCGTGCTTGGGCAAAATATGCGCGTGCTGGCTGACCAGGTCGAGAACCATGAAGTCATTGCCCAGGCCGTGCATCTTGGTAAAACGCAGCAGCATGGTCTTACTCCGGCAGCAGGCTTTCGCCAGCGAATAACTCGGCTACCGTCTCGCGGCGACGCACTTCAACAGCCTGGTCGCCATCGACCAGCACTTCAGCGGCACGGCCGCGGGTGTTGTAGTTCGAGCTCATGACGAAACCATAGGCGCCAGCGGAATGCACCGCCAGCAGGTCGCCCTCGGCCAGGGCCAGGGAGCGTTCCTTGGCGAGGAAGTCACCGGTTTCACAGATCGGGCCGACGATGTCGTAGGTACGGGGTTCGGCGTCGCGTGGTTGCACGGCGCTGACGTCCATCCAGGCCTGGTACAGCGCCGGGCGGATCAGGTCGTTCATGGCCGCGTCGACGATGGCGAAATCCTTGTGTTCGGTGTGCTTGAGGTACTCGACCCGGGTCAGCAGCACGCCGGCGTTGGCGACGATGAAACGGCCCGGTTCGAACACCAGGGCCAGGTCGCGGCCATCCAGGCGCTGGCGCACCGCCTTGACGTAGTCGGCGGCCAGCGGCGGCTCTTCGTCGCGATAACGCACGCCCAGGCCACCACCCAGATCGATGTGGCGCAGGTAGATGCCGCACTCGCCAAGGCGATCCACCAGGTCCAGCAGGCGGTCGAGGGCGTCGATGAAGGGTTCCAGGGTGGTCAGTTGCGAGCCGATATGGCAGTCGACCCCGACGATATCCAGGTTCGGCAGTTGCGCGGCGCGGATGTACACATCCTCGGCCGTGGCAATGTCGATGCCGAACTTGTTTTCCTTGAGCCCGGTGGAGATGTAGGGGTGGGTGCCCGCGTCGACGTCGGGGTTGACCCGCAGCGAGACCGGCGCGCGAACTCCCAGCTCGGCGGCGACCTGTTGCAGGCGCTCCAGTTCTTCGGCGGATTCGACGTTGAAGCAGTGGACGCCGACTTCCAGGGCGCGACGCATGTCGTCACGGGTCTTGCCGACACCGGAAAAGACGATCTTGTCGGCCTGGCCACCGGCGGCCAGGACCCGCTCCAGTTCGCCCCGGGAGACGATGTCGAAACCGGCGCCCAGGCGGGCCAGGACATTCAACACGCCCAGGTTGGAGTTGGCCTTTACCGCGAAGCAGACCAGATGCGGCATGCCGGCAAGTGCCTCGGCATAGGCCAGGTACTGGGCCTCGATATGCGCTCGGGAATAGACGTAGGTCGGCGTGCCGAAACGCTCGGCAATGGCGGACAGGGCTACGCCTTCCGCGAACAGCTCACCGTCGCGGTAGTTGAAAGCGTCCATGGTGAGCCCTTAGTAGGTGTCGTGCTTGTGCGACTTCGATTGCGACTTGGCCTGCTCTTCAGGGGATTTGCTGTCATCAGGCAGATACAGCGGGCCTTTCTGGCCACAGGCAGTAACAAGGCAGGCAACCGCGACGAGCGCAGCAAGGGAAGAGATCAGGCGCTTCATGGCGAAATCCTTGAGAATGCGTAAATTGCGCCCGAGTATACCGGCCACCCGGCAGCTTGCCTATGCAGCGTAACTCCCGTCCAGCGGGCCTTTGCCAGGCCCTGTTCAGGGGCTTTGGATGGCTGGCGGCGCAATGGACGTCGCATTTGTCCGCCTGTTCGGTATCCTTTGCATTCGCCGGGGAGCGCCCGTATCTTGCGGCGCTTGAGCGTGAGTAGACACTATTCGAGGTTCCCGCAATGAGTTTGACCGAAGCCCGTTTTCACGACCTGGTGGACGCTACCCAGCAGACGCTGGAGGATATTTTCGATGAGAGCGACCTGGACATCGACCTGGAAAGCTCGGCCGGTGTGCTCACCGTCAAGTTCGACAACGGCAGCCAGGTGATCTTCAGCCGCCAGGAACCTCTGCGCCAACTGTGGCTGGCGGCCCGATCCGGTGGTTTCCACTTCGACTACGACGAGGAAAGCGAGCGCTGGATGTGCGACAAGAGCGAGGAGCAGTTGGGCGAGATGCTGGAACGTATCGTCTTCGAACAGGCGGACATCAAGCTTGAGTTCGAAGGGCTCTGAGATCGTGACCGAGCCCGCTGCCGTGCGCCCGCCCAAGCCCCTCTACAGCAACGTCAGTCCGGCGGTGAGTTCGCCGTGCATCAGCCTGTGCCGTCTCGATGAGCAGAAGGTCTGTCGCGGTTGCTTTCGTCATGTCGAGGACATTCGCGAGTGGCGCTCGGCCGATGATCAGCGTCGGCGAGTGATCTGTGCCCAGGCGTTGCTGCGCAAGCAGAGCGTGGCCGCGGAGGGACTTTAGGTTCGTACTCGTACGGTTTGTTTATTCAGTGTGCTGTGATAGTGTCCGGCTTCGCCTCGCTACATCGAGGCCGGTGAGAACCCCGTCTTATTTGGCGGGGTTTTGCTTTTTTGTGCAGAAAAAATAGGAGTCAGCCAGGATCATGAGTACTGCACCATCCATCATCCTTACCCGCCTTGACGTGCAACGTCTGGAGCGTCTGATCGACAGCCTGGACGACTCGCTGCCAGGCGTCATCGCACTGCAAACCGAGTTGGATCGTGCCGAAACGCTGGTGGGTCACGATGAAGTTCCGGCCGGTGTCGTCACCATGAATTCGCGTGTGCACTGCCGTGAAGAAAGCAGCGGCAAGGACTATCACCTGACTCTGGTTTATCCACAGGACGCCAATGCCGACGAGGGCAAGATTTCGATCCTCGCGCCAGTGGGCAGTGCCTTGCTGGGCCTGCAGGTCGGTCAATACATCGACTGGCCGGCCCCGGGCGGCAAGACCCTGAAGCTGACGCTGCTGGAAGTGGAATACCAGCCGGAAGCCGCCGGCGACTACCACCTCTGATAGCGGCTAGACCTGCTCGAGCGCGTCATTCAGCGCGCGCTCCAGGCTGGCCTTGTAACGCAGGTAGAGAATGCTCGGACTCTGTCCATCACCGAGCAGGCCGGACAGGTCCAGGTCGGTGATGTAGCAGCGATAGCGCTGCGGTTCGCGGCGCTGGGCGACGATGTCCTGAGCCACTGCGCCAAACAGCTGATCGCCATATTCCAGCTCGGAAAACTCCCGTTGATTGCAGTACAGCGAGACTTGCACCTGACCCGGTGCGGCCTTGCCGATGATCGCCTGCACGTCATAAAAAGCCTTGTCGACCGGCGTCGGCGGTGCCGGGCGCGCCTCAACCCGGCGTGCCCGGCCGCTGCCCGAGGGCAATACCTGAAAGTAGAGTGTGTCCAAAGGTTTCTCGCCTGGGTTGCTGCTCATCGGCAATAGCGCATCGCGACGGTAGAGAATCGACTGCAGGAAACGCTGCAGTGGCACCAGCAGGCTGTGCTCGTCGTGATAGGGCAGGGTCTGCTGCCACAGGGCATTGTGCTCGTCGAGCAGATACAGCTCGGCCTGCTCGTCGACGATTCGGTAGAACACCTGGATGCAGCCCGGCTGGCCCATGGGCAGGATCAGCGCCAGGTCGTGATCTTCCAGGGCCATCGGGTCCAGGTGCAGGGGGCTGTAGCAGGCCTGTTCCTGGCCCAGGTATTCCAGCAGCGCGGCAGGATTGGCCATGGCCTGGTGCCGTACCTGGCCAGCCACCAGTTCCAGGACGTGATAGTGCTGCTGCACCTGGATCAGGTAGCGGTAGTTGAGCTGGCTGAGCAACAGGTGCTGCGCGGTTTCGAACAGCTCCTCTACCCGCCGGGCGATGAATTGCGCGCGGTTGTGGCAGAAGCAGCGGACCCTGAGGCGCGGCTGGGGTCCGGCAGGCAGGCTGTTCAGGTAATCGCGCAGGCAATCGAGCAGTGCATGCTCGGCGTCGTAGCGGTCGACCATGACCTCGTTCCAGCTATTGAGGGTGACCTGATCCAGGGTCAGCACCAGATTCTCCCGGACCCCGGCATAGCTCAGGGAGTCGGTGCGTTCGGTGGTCATGAGGATGTTCAGGTCGCGGTGATGCTTGAGGGGGTCGACTCCGACGTTCACCAGAATCAGTACTTCGCTGGGGACGCTGGCGTGCAGTAGCTGGTCTTCGTCCGCCGTGGCCAGTGGCAGGGCCACCGTCTGCTGCAGGCTGCCCAGCAGGTTGAACAGTTCGAACTCGCTCAGATCGCTGCTGCCAGGGTGCAAGGCCAGGCGCGTACTGCTGTCGATCACTCCGTTGCGATGACACCAGGTGAGCAGCTCCAGCAGTTCCCGGCTGCGCTTGATCGGGGCGAAATGTTCCCATTCCAGTGCGGTCAGGTTGCCGTTGTACAGGCCCCAGTAGGTTTGTCCCGGTTCTTTCTTGTTCGGCGACTGCACCAGGGTCAGGGTGTCTTCCGCGAGGTCCGGGGCGATGCCGGGATTGATGAACTCGATCTTCCCGGCCTTGCGTTCGAAGGCGGCGTACAGGCGTCGGCCCAGCACGTTCAAATCACGCTTGTTGATCAGGCTGGCGGCCTGTTCGGTGCGGGCGAACTGGGTCAGGAAGCGATAGCTGTAGTTGAGCTCGTTGACCAGGGCCCGGCGTTCGCTGCTGACCTGGCGCACCTTCCATTGGCTGCGGCTGTCCAGCAGGGCCAGCTGGCGCTGATCCCAGCCCCACTCGCTGGCCAGGCGCTCCAGCAGGGCCCGCTGCCAGTTCGGGCTGCGGGCGCCATTGCCATGGGTGAGCTTGCGATTGACCTTGAGGTACAGGCTGCGTCTGACCAGCTCCAGGCGTTCCGGTTCTCCCCGGGCCTTGAGGTACTCCTCGATGCGCCGGTAGACCACGATGTAGGGGTCGAGCTCGTCCAGGTCCAGGCGGTTGGCGAACACCGCCTGTTTGAAGCGCAGGCTCAGGCACTGGACCCTGGGATGCTCGCTGGCATAGACCTCGATCAGCAGCAGCTTGAGTACCGATTTGTAGGGAGACTCGATGCCCTTGAACAACTGCCAGAGTCCGGCCCCGATGAACTCGCCGGGCGGAATGCGTGCCATGTGGCCCAGGTCCAGATTCTCTTCGGCGGGTACGAAGCGCTTGGAGAGCAGGGTGTGGATGTAGCGCTCGTAGCGGGACTCCTCGTACACCGGCACCAGCCACCACAGCGGCGTGCGTCCGGCCAGCCAGATGGCGGTGCGGTAGAACTCGTCCAGCAGCAGGTAATGCTGAGTGGTGCCGCAATCATCCGAGCTGAGCTGGGTGTCGCGTTCGCCGCGGACAAAGCGGCTGGGGTCGATCAGGAAGAAATGAGCTTCGGCGCCCTGGCTGGCAGCCCAGGCTTCCAGCAGCTGGCATTTCTTCTGCAGTTCGGCCAGCTCGGTTTCACTCAAGTCTGCGGCGTGGCAGACCCAGACATCCATATCGCTCTGGTCGGCCTGGGCCAGGGTGCCCAGGCTGCCCATGAGAAACAGCCCGTGAATCGGCCGCGGCGGGTTGCCATGGCGCGGCTTGTAGGAAAAGGATCGGGTCAGGCGCTGGGCTTCGGCCAGGGCCTGCGGATCGGGTTCATAGTTGGACAGCCCCGCCGGGGTAGCGCCGGAGACATAGCCGGGCAGCAGCGGGTGATTGACGTGAAAGAACAGCGGCAGCAGGTTGAGGACCAGTTGCTGGCGTGCCGACAACCCCTCCATTGCCCGAGCCAGGCGTCCTTGATTGACGGTAAGGAAGCGCGTGCGCAGTCGACTGAGAACCTTGCGATCGATTCCTTCATCCAGAACGGGACGGATTTCATGGGTATGGGGCATTTCAAGCGGAGCTCGAAGGTGACGGGGTTCGGAACGGCAGCAGTTTAGCGTCAGACAGGGCCTAGTCTTAAGCTCAATTTATTTTTTTGACGCCAGATTTCTAGCGTATTGGCGGGAGGGTGCCTACGGAATCCGACAGACGGGAACCCCGCAGGCCGAGGAACGATGTTCAGGCGGTTTCTTTGACGCTCAGGATGGTCAGCAGGCCTTGGGCGTGCTCGGCGGCGTCGCGGCCAAGACTGGTCAGGTAGCCTCCATCGGCTTGGGTAATCAGTTCTTTGTCGAACAGGCGTTGGGCAGCGGCAATGGCGGAAGGGGCAGCGGTCTGATGGATTTTCAGGCCTTCCTGGGAGTTGTCCAGATTGAAGAGTGCAAGGATTTCCAGTTCGGCAACCAACTCAGGGGTATACGACATAAGGACTCCAGACTTTCTAGGAATGAGAGGTCAGCGTTCCTAAGGTGACCGCAGAACGGCGGCGTGTCCAGCGTTCGCTGAGGACTTTTGTACCTGGGGGTGGCGGTGTTTGGCTGCAGGGTGCCTGCAGTGTAGTCGGGGTGGGAGCGCGGCGCCGGAGCGTTGCGGCGGGCAGCGCTCCGGTGCTGCGGGCTCAGGACTTCTCGGGCGGCAGTTGCGGCAGGGCGCGCAAGGCGGCTTCGTACCATTGAGTATCGAAGGCGCGGTCTTCCTCGAGAATCGCGTCGATCTCGATGGCCAGGACGTGAGCCATGAGATTGAGGATTTCTTCCCGTTCGTAACCCACCAGGGTCAGTTTGTTGAACGTGGCTTTGGCTGCCGGCGGGTTGTCACTTTCGATCTGGTTTTCGATCGCTTCGATCAGGGTGTTTTCGGCGAACTCTTCTTCGTCGTTGTCGATATCGGTTGGCTCGCTCATGGCAGGCTCCTCAAGGAAAGGTCGCCAGTTTACTCGTATTCAGGGTGGTGATGCTGCTGGCCAGAAGTGCATTGGGCTTCTATAAAAAATGCTGCCAACCCCCTGCACGGCCTGGAGGCTATGTGATGCTCAAGCTTTACGGTTTCTCTGTCAGCAACTACTACAACATGGTCAAGCTGGCGTTGCTGGAGAAAGGCCTGCCTTTCGAAGAGGTGCCTTTTTCCGGTGGCCAGACTCCTGAGGCATTGGCCATCAGTCCACGGGGCAAGGTTCCGGTGCTTGAGGTCGAGCAGGGGTACCTGAACGAAACCAGTGTGATTCTCGAATACCTGGAGCACACCCAACCAGGTCGGGCGCTGTTGCCCAGCGATCCATACCAGCGTGCCCAGGTGCTGGCGCTGGCCAGGGAGATCGAACTGTATATCGAGCTGCCGGCGCGGGCCTGTTACCCCGAGGCGTTCTTCGGTATGTCGGTGGCCCCGGCGATCCAGGAAAAGTCCAAGGCTGAGTTGCTGCTAGGGTTTGCCTCCCTGGCGCGGCACGGCAAATTTGCGCCTTATGTGGCCGGCGACAGCCTGAGTGTGGCGGATCTGTATTTTCTCTACAGCGTGACCCTGGCCCGGGCGGTCGGACACAAGCTGTTCGGGGTGGACTTTCTGGAGGGGATGCCGGCGGCGAAAGCCTTGCTGGAGCGCCTGGAACAGTTGCCCAATGCCCAGCGAGTAGCAGCGGATAGAGAGGCGGCGATGCCGCAGTTCCTGGCCATGGTGGCGGCCAGGAAGTAGCGTCGCTCAAGGCGGCGCGGGTGACTGGTGAGCCTGCTGATGCAGCAGGCTCACCGGCGACGGCTTAGCGGCTGGCCAGCAAGGCCTGTCCGCGAACCACGGCCGCCCGGACCTGGGCCGGTGCGGTGCCGCCGATGTGGTTACGGGCATTCACCGAACCTTCCAGGGTCAGCACGGCGAACACGTCCTGCTCGATCTGGTCGCTGAACTGGCGCAGTTCATCCAGGCTCATTTCTGCCAGGTCCTTGCCGGTTTCCACGCCGTACTTCACCGCGTGGCCGACGATTTCGTGGCAGTCGCGGAATGGCAGGCCACGGCGCACCAGGTAGTCCGCCAGGTCGGTGGCGGTGGAGAAACCGCGCAGTGCCGCTTCGCGCATGATGGCGTGCTTGGGCTTGATGGCCGGGATCATGTCGGCGAAGGCCCGCAGCGAGTCGCGCAGGGTGTCGGCGGCGTCGAACAGCGGTTCCTTGTCTTCCTGATTGTCCTTGTTGTAGGCCAGGGGCTGGCCCTTCATCAGGGTCAGCAGGCCCATCAGTGCGCCGAACACCCGGCCACTCTTGCCCCGCACCAGTTCCGGTACGTCGGGGTTTTTCTTTTGCGGCATGATCGAGCTGCCGGTGCAGAAGCGGTCCGGCAGATCGATGAACTGGAATTGCGCGCTGGTCCACAGCACCAGTTCTTCTGAGAAGCGCGACAGGTGCATCATTGCCACGCTGGCGGCGGCGCAGAATTCGATGGCGAAATCGCGGTCCGAAACGCTGTCCAGGGAGTTGCCGCCCACGGCTTCAAAGCCCAGTAGCTGGCAGGTCAGCTCGCGATCGATCGGATAGGTGGTGCCGGCTAGTGCGGCGCTGCCCAGGGGCATGCGGTTGGTGCGCTTGCGGCAGTCCACCAGGCGCTCGTAGTCACGGCTGAGCATTTCGAACCAGGCCAGCATGTGGTGGCCGAAGGTCACGGGCTGGGCGGTCTGCAGGTGGGTGAAGCCCGGCATGATGCTTTCGGCTTCGCGCTCGGCCAGCTCCAGCAGGCCTTTTTGCAGGCGGGTGATCTCGGCCAGGATCAGGTCGATCTCGTCCCGCAGCCACAGGCGGATGTCGGTGGCCACCTGATCGTTGCGGCTGCGACCGGTGTGCAGCTTCTTGCCGGTGATGCCGATGCGATCGGTGAGGCGCGCCTCGATGTTCATGTGCACGTCTTCAAGGTCCACGCGCCAGTCGAAGCTGCCGGCCTCGATCTCGCCCTGGATGGTCTTCAGGCCGTCGATGATGCTGTCGCGCTCGGCGTCGGTGAGCACGCCGACCTTGGCCAGCATGGTGGCGTGGGCGATGGAGCCCATGATGTCGTGGCGATACAGGCGCTGGTCGAAAGTGACAGAGGCGGTGAAGCGGGCGACGAAGGCGTCGACGGGTTCACTGAAGCGGCCGCCCCAGGACTGATTGGTCTTGTCAGTGCTCATGAATTCGCTCGTGATCTGCTGAAGGAAGATGGCGTGAAAAACAGGCACCGATGATAACAGGGTTGCCTCGGCTGTCGCTGGCACTGGTCGGCAGCTTTTTTCTTCGGGGCGCCGCCGCATGGCTTGTCGCCGGTCATGAGGGCGCAGAGACTGGCACCGGGACAATCCGTGGCGCATCAGGGGCAGGAAGCCTTGAGTGCGGAAGGTGATATCGATCAAACGATATTTGTCGATTGAGCAATATCGTCTTGGCAACCGTCTACAGTTGGACAGGAGGACCGGCACAATTGCGTAACACCCCCTCGCGTGTTCGCAGTGGGCCTGTCCATCGAGTTCACACCGCGCAGGTCCTGGCAATCCGCCCATGAAACGAGGCGGGTGCGGACAAGGTGGACGCCGACCACAGTCACGAGGGGGGCTTTGTGTTGAATACCAGCATTCCCTGCGGCACCGTCGCGCAGCCACCGACCTTGGGCGGTATCGGGCAGGTACGGGTAAATATTGGTGCCCGACTTGCGGCACTTTTTGGCCTTCGCACTAGTCTTAGCGTGGATCGCGGTGACGGACGTCACTCCACCTGTCTACGCTATCCTTGTGCGAGACTCACGCAGGAATCCAGCGCAATATGAATGTCCTGATCGTTGATGACGAACCCCAAGCCCGCGAGCGCCTGAGCCGGATGGTCAGTGAGCTTGAGGGGTACAGTGTCCTGGAGCCCAGCGCCACCAATGGCGAAGAGGCATTGAGCCTGATCGACAGCCTGAAGCCGGATGTCGTTTTGCTCGATGTCCGCATGCCGGGTCTGGATGGGCTGCAGGTTGCCGGTAAATTGTGCGAACGCGAGACGCCTCCGGCGCTGGTGTTTTGTGCGGCTCCGGATGAATTCGCCCTTGAGGCCTTCAATGCCAGTGGCGTCTGCCATCTGGTCAAGCCCGTGCGCCCCGAGCTGTTGCTCGAAGCGTTGAAAGCGGCCGAAAAGCCCAACCGTGTGCAACTGGCGGCCCTGACTCGGCCGGCAGCGGAGAGCGGCAACGGTCCGCGTAGCCACATCAGCGCGCGAACCCGTAAGGGCATCGAACTGATTCCCCTGGCTCAGGTGGTGTATTTCATTGCCGACCACAAGTACGTGACCTTGCGTCACGAAAGTGGCGAAGTGCTTCTGGACGAACCCTTGAAGGCCCTGGAAGACGAATTCGGTGATCGCTTTGTGCGTATTCACCGCAATGCATTGGTGGCCCGCGAGCGGATCGAGCGCCTGCAACGAACGCCGCTGGGGCATTTCCAGCTGTACCTCAAGGGGCTCAATGGCGATGCCCTGATCGTCAGCCGGCGCCACGTAGCGGGCGTGCGCAAGATGATGCAACAGCTCTAGCGCGCTCGTTTGCTCGCTTATCAAAGCAGGCCCGGCGTCGGGAGGACGCTGCGTTTCTGATACAAGTCAAAGCTGCTTTGGCTGAGCTGTTATTATCTGCCGTATCTATTCAGTACGGATTGATCCATGTCCTCTCGCGAAATCCGCATCGCTACCCGCAAAAGTGCTCTGGCCTTGTGGCAGGCCGAATACGTCAAAGCCCGTCTGCAAGAGGCCCATCCGGGCCTTGTCGTGACCCTGGTGCCCATGGTCAGCCGCGGTGACAAACTGCTGGACTCGCCCCTGTCGAAAATTGGCGGCAAGGGGCTGTTCGTCAAGGAGCTGGAAACCGCACTGCTGGAGAACCAGGCCGACATCGCCGTGCACTCGATGAAGGACGTGCCCATGGACTTCCCCGAAGGCCTGGGCCTGTTCTGCATCTGTGAACGCGAAGATCCGCGCGACGCCTTTGTCTCCAATACTTACGAAAGCCTTGAGCAGTTGCCGCCAGGCAGCGTCGTGGGCACCTCCAGCCTGCGCCGCCAGGCCCAGTTGCTGACCCGTCGCCCTGACCTGCAGATCCGTTTTCTGCGGGGCAACGTCAATACCCGGCTGGCCAAGCTGGACGCCGGCGAATACGACGCCATCATCCTGGCTGCAGCCGGTCTGATCCGTCTGGGATTCGAAGAGCGCATCAGCTCCTCCATCAGTGTCGACGATAGCCTGCCTGCCGGTGGCCAGGGCGCGGTCGGCATCGAATGTCGCAGTGCCGACACTGAAATCCACGCTCTGCTGGCCCCTCTGCATCATGCCGATACCGCCAGCCGGGTCACGGCCGAGCGCGCGCTGAACAAGCACCTCAACGGTGGTTGTCAGGTGCCGATCGCCTGTTACGCGGTGCTCGAAGGCGAACAGATCTGGCTGCGCGGTCTGGTGGGCGAGCCTAGCGGCGGCCTGCTGCTCAGCGCCGAAGCCCGTGGCCCTAGAGCATCTGCCAGCGAGCTGGGGGTGCAAGTGGCGGACGACCTGCTGGCCCAGGGCGCCGATGACATCCTGCGCGCGGTGTACGGCGAGGCGGAGCAAGAGTGATCGGCTGGCGCCTGCTGCTGACCCGGCCGAGCGAGGATTGTGCTGCACTGGCAGCGATCCTGGCCGACGCCCAGGTGTTCAGCAGCAGCCTGCCGTTGCTGGAGATTCAGGCCTTGCCCGTCACTGACGCGCAACGCGCAACCCTGCTTGAACTGGATCGTTACTGTGCGCTGATCGTGGTCAGCAAGCCGGCGGCCCATCTTGGCCTGAAACTGCTGCGCGCCTATTGGCCAGAGCCCCCGTCCCAGAGCTGGTTTACCGTGGGCGCCGGTACCGGGCAGATCCTTGCGGACGCCGGTTTGCAGGTGTTCTACCCACAGGCGGGGGATGACAGTGAAGCCTTGCTTGCCCTTCCCCAATTGCGCGAGGCTATCTGCCGGCCCGATCCCCGGGTGCTGATCGTGCGTGGCGAGGGTGGTCGTGAGCTGCTCTCTGAGCGCTTGCGCGACCTAGGTGCTAGTGTCGATTATCTGGAACTCTACCGCCGGTGCCTCCCGCGTTACGCCGAGGACGCGCTGTTGCGCAAGATTGCGGGGGAACGCTTGAACGGGCTGGTGGTCAGCAGTGGACAGGGTTTCAGCCATTTGCTGCAGCTGGCCGGAGCGGACTGGCCGCAGTTGGCGCGGATGCCGTTGTTTGTTCCAAGCCCCCGGGTCGCCGACATGGCACGTGCCGCCGGGGCGGAAAAAGTTGTGGATTGTCGCGGCGCCAGTGCCGCGGCTTTGCTAACGGCGTTACGGGAGCAACCCGTGCCCGTTCTCTAACGCAAAGGATGGATACGTGAGCGAAACAGCCTTGCCTAAAGATGAAGTCCAGCCGGTGTCCGAAACACCTGCTGAGCCCACGACCCCAACCGTTGAGCGTCGTGGCAACGGGTTGGCGCTGCTGGCCCTGCTGCTGGGGGCGGCGGGTGTCGCGGCCGGTGGCTGGGGGATCTGGCAGGTGCGCAGCCTGCAAGCCAATCACCAGCAGCAACTGAGTCAGTTGCAGGCCCTGGGGGATCAGGCCCAGAGCTTCAAACTCAGTGAACAGCGCCTGAGTGCGCGCCTTGAGCAGTTGCCGCCCGCCGACGAGCTGGAAGACCGGCGGCGTCTCGTGGCCCAGCTGCAAGGTGATCAGCAGCGTCTGAGTCAGCGCCTGGAAACCGTGCTGGGGGCCAGCCGCAAGGACTGGCGCCTGGCCGAAGCCGAACACCTGTTGCGCCTGGCCAGTCTGCGTCTGTCCGCGCTGCAGGACATCAGCAGTGCCCAGGCCCTGGTCCAGGGCGCCGACGATATCCTGCGTGAGCAGAACGACCCGGGCTCTTTCGCTGCACGCGAGCAGTTGGCCAAGAGCCTGGCGGCCTTGCGCAGCACCGAGCAGCCGGATCGCACCGGTCTGTTCCTGCAGTTGGGCGCCCTGCGCGATCAAGTCCTGGAGCTGAGTGCGGTGGCACCGGAATTCAAGGACCGCGGCGAATCATTACTGGGGCTGACCGCCGACGGCGATGGCGCAAGCCGCTGGGCGCAGTGGTGGGATCAGATCTCCCGCTACTTCCGTATCGACTTCAATGCCGACAAGAACATCCGTCCGCTGCTGGCGGGGCAGGGCCTGACTCAGGTGCGCCTGGCCCTGAGTCTGGCGCTGGAACAGGCCCAGTGGGCGGCCTTGAATGGTCAGGCGCCGGTTTATACCCAGGCGCTGACCGAGGCCCGGGATGTGCTGGTCGGTAACTTCAATCAGGACAATCCGCAGAGCAAGATCATGCTCGAGCGCCTGTCCGAACTGAGCAAGCAGCCGGTGACCGTGGTCACTCCAGACCTGGCCAAGACCCTGAGCGCGGTCCAGGCCTATCTTGAGCGGCGCAACTTCAACGCAGAGGACTCCATCAAGCCTCTGGCCAAGCCTGCGGCGAACACCGCCCAGGAGACCAGCCCATGAAACGCGCCTACGTGATTGTGCTGTTGGTCATCGCCGCCATCGGCTTGCTGGGGCTGGCCATCGCCGAGCATCCCGGCTACGTGCTGATCGCCTACAGCAATTTCCGTTATGAATCGAGCTTGTGGGCGACCCTGGCCCTGGTGGCGCTGATCTGGCTGGTGATCTGGGGTATCAAGCTGTTGATCGAGCTGGTGATGGTTTCCGGTGGCGTGGTCAATCCCTGGTCGCGCCGCAACCGCAGTCGCCGGGTGCAGATCGCCATCGAGCAGGGCCAGATGGACCTGGCCGAAGGTCGCTGGGCCAGCGCGCAAAAGCACCTGCACCGTGCCGCCGAGGCCGAGCGCCAGCCGTTGCTGTACTACCTCGGTGCGGCCCGTGCCGCCAACGAGCAAGGGCACTACGAAGAGTGCGACCGGTTACTGGAGCGGGCGCTGACCCGGCAGCCCCAGGCGGAGTTGGCGGTGGCCTTGAGTCATGCTCAGTTGCAGACCGATCGGGGCGACACCGAAGGCGCCCTGAGCACCCTGCAAGCCATGCACGAGCGTCATCCGCACAGCGTTCAGGTGTTGCGTCAGTTGCAGCGTTTGCATCAGCAGCGTGGCGACTGGTCGGCGCTGATCCGCTTGCTGCCCGAATTGCGCAAGGACAAGGCGCTGCCGGCCAGCGAGTTGCAGGAGCTGGAACGTCGGGCCTGGGGCGAGAACCTGAGCCTGGCGGCGCGTCGTGAAGAGGATCAGGTGGCGGGCTTGCAGTCTCTCAATCGCGCCTGGCAACAACTGACCTCGGCGCAACGTCAGGAGCCGCAACTGGTGCTGGCCTACGCCGAGCAGTTGCGTCAGCTGGGGGCTGGTGCCGAAGCCGAAGAGGCGCTGCGTACCGCCATCAAGCGCAAATACGAAAGCCATCTGGCGCGGCTTTACGGCCTGGTGCGTGGTAGCGACCCGTCCCGTCAGTTGCAGACCGCCGAGCACTGGCTGAAGGAGCATGCTGACGATCCCGGTCTGCTGCTGACCCTGGGGCGCCTGTGCCTGCAGAACAGCCTGTGGGGCAAGGCCCGGGACTACCTGGAAAGCAGCCTGCGTCTGCAGCGCAATCCTGAAACCTGTGCCGAGCTGGCCCGGTTGCTGGCACAGTTGGGCGATACCGATCGCAGCAACCAACTGTTCCAGGAGGGCCTGGGCATGCTCGACGAGCGTCTGTTGGCCTCACCGTTGCCGGTTCCGGCGCGGGCCTGAAGCGCTGTCAGGGCCGGTTGCCTGTAATGGGCAACCGGCCTTTTTTTGCCCGGTTTGCAGAACTTGCTCGCTGACTCTCGTCGATCGACTGCGGCATAGCGCTTCTTGAAAGCCGCGAGCGCTTTCTCTACCGTGGCTGCCTGTTTCTTTGTGTTACGGATATCTCATGTCGCTGGCAGGCTCCCGCGTGCTGTTCTCCCTGGTGTTCCTGGCGGGGGCCTTGGCCTCATGGGCGGCATTCAACCTGCAAACCGGTGGCGGCCTTGAGTCCTGCCCGTTGTGGGGCGTGCAGCGCTTGTTGCTGCTGATGTTCGGCGGGGTCAACCTGCTGGCTGTGGTGCAAGGGCCGGGGCGTGTCGGGCGAGCGCTCTACTGGGGATTCAACCTGGTGCTGGGCCTGCTAGGGGTGATCACCGCCGGGCGTCATGTGCTGTTGCAGAACATTCCGTCCGAGCAACTCCTGGCCTGTCTGCCGGACATGCCTTTCATGCTGCGCCAGCTGTCCTGGTGGCAGGCGCTGCAGCTGACCTTCAGGGGCACCTCGGATTGCGCCGAGGTCACCTGGACGCTGTTGGACATGAGCCTGCCCGAATGGAGCCTGCTGTTTTTCCTGATCATGCTGATCTTCAGCGGTTATCGTCTGCTGTGCATGATGCGGGCTGCACGCAGGGTTGAGGCGTTGCCCTGAGTCAGTGTTTGGTGGCAGGCCGCGGATTAAACGCTTGTATGAACTTTATCTCCTGCGTACCTTGATGCTGTTGTCGAGCGGGCATAATCTGGCCCGCACCTGTCACCGGAATTATGTTGCTCGATGCTGTTGTGTCCGACCGGATCCAGAGTCTCCAACAAGGGGGGCGGCGGGCAGACGGCATGACCCATAAGGGAAGAGAGATCACCATGCTCGAAAGTTGTCAGAATGCTCAGGAACGCTGGGGTGGAGTGCATCTGCTGATCGATCGCTGGTTGCAGGAGCGTCACGAACTGGTTCGAGCCTATGATGCGCTGGGCGCCGAGCCGGAGGCGTTGAGCGAGAGCAAAAAGCCCCTGCAGGAGTTCTGCGGGATTCTGGTGGACTATGTTTCCGCAGGACATTTTGAAATCTACGAACAGCTGACCAGCGAAGCCAAGGCCTTTGGCGACAAGCGCGGTCTGGAACTGGCCGATACCCTCTATCCGCGTATCGACGTGATCACCGAAAAGCTCCTGGCGTTCAACGATCTGTGCGATGCGGGTCAGTGTGTGGCGCAGAAGTTCAAGGAGCTGGGCGGCCTGTTGCACGAACGCTTCGAACTGGAAGATTGCCTGATCGAAGTGTTGCACAACGCCCACAAGCAGGACGCGGTCGCTCAGGCCTGAATACAGGTTCGAGCAGCAGAAATCGGCACGCCAAGGCGTGCCGTTTTTGTTTCTGCGACTCAGCCGGCAACGCCCAGCAATTCGATATCGAACACCAGCGGCGTGTAGGGCGCGATCAGGTCGCCGGCGCCTTCGGTTCCATAGGCCTGGTCCGAAGGAATCACCAGCCGCCATCTGGCACCAGTGGGCATCTGCGCCAGGGCGATGCGCCAGCCGGCAATCACGCTGTCCAGGCGAAACCATTGAGGCTGTTGTGTCTGATCGAACACGGTGCCGTCAGGCAGGCGCCCGGTGTAGCGCACCTGGACCGAACCGTTGGGGCTGGCCTTGTTGCCGCTGCCCGGTGCCAGCTCGGTCAGCAGGATGCCGTCAGCCAGCTGGCGCACGCCGGGCTTGGCTTTTTCCTGATCGAGAAAGCGTCGTTCGTTCTCCAGCGCCGTCTCGATCTGCGACCGCGCCGACTGTTCGCTGATCTGCGCTTCGTGCTGGGCCAGGAGCTGCTCGATGCGCTCGCTCTTGAGGGCCAGCGGCTTGCCTTGGTAGGCGGCTTTCAATCCCTCCACCAACGCCTGGATCTGCAGGTCGGGGACTTCGTCGCGCAGTCGTTCGCCGAGGCTCGCGCCCAGGCTGTAGGCAAGATCATGAGCGTCGTTGGGCGGTGCTTCGGCAGCAGCCTGCGCCAGGGGCAAGAACAGGCTCAAGGACAAAAACAGGTAACGCGACATGGGCACTCTCCGGCCTGAGTAGCGGTGGATTATGCCAGCGACAAAGGGCGGGTTGGTGAGCAACTTCGATGGTGGCGAAGAACATTTTCCGTCGGCTGCAACGCCGGGCTTTCGATACTGTCAACATGCCCTAGCGGCGGTAACAGCAGAGGTCTAGTATGAGCCGCAACTCACGTCAGCCAGGAGGTAAACCATGTCGGCCAATAAGAAGCCTGTAAATACTCCGTTGCATTTGCTCCAACAGTTGTCGGGCAGCTTGCTCGAACATTTGGAAAACGCTTGTTCCCAAGCCTTGGCTGATGCTGAAAAACTGCTCGCCAAGCTGGAAAAACAACGAGGCAAGGCACAGGAAAAACTGCACAAGTCGCGCACCAAATTGCAGGATGCCGCGGCGGCCGGCAAGGCCAAGGCACAAGCCAAGGCCAAGACCGCGGTCAAGGAACTCGAAGACCTGCTGGACGCATTGAAAGAACGCCAGGCCCAGACCCGCAGCTACATTCTGCAACTCAAGCGCGATGCCCAGGAAAGCCTGAAATTGGCTCAAGGCGTTGGTCGTGTGAAGGAAGCGGTTGCCAAGGCATTGAGCACTCGTGATGCCAAGCCGGACACCGTGGTGGCGAAGAAGCCGGCAGCCAAGCCTGCGACCAAGGCGCCGGCCAAATCCGCTGCCAAGCCAGCAGCCAAACCCGCTGCGAAAAAACCTGCTGCCGCCAGCGCCGCCAAACCTGCGGCGAGCAAGCCCGTAGCGGCTAAGCCTGCTGCTGCCAAACCGGTTGCCACCAAGACCGCTGCCGCCAAGCCAGCAGCCAAAACCGCCGCCAAGCCTGCTGCCAAACCCGTGGCCGCTAAACCAGCCGCCAAGCCTGCAGCTAAACCTGCAGCCAAGCCAGCAGCCACCAAAACCGCTGCTGCCAAACCGGCAGCCAGCAAAACTGCCGCTAAACCTGCGGTAGCAAAAGCCCCGGCAAAAACTGCGGCCAAGCCTGCCAGCAAACCGGCAGCGGCGGCCAAGCCTGCGGCGGCATCGGCAGCGAAACCTGCGGCCAAGCCAGCAGCCAAGCCAGCAGCCAAGCCAGCAGCGAAACCAGCGGCAAAACCTGCCGCGAAAAAACCGGCGGTCGCCAAGCCAGCCGCCACCAAAACCGCAACTCCAGCGGCCAAGCCGGCTGCACCTGCGCCTGCTGCGGCCAAACCTGCTGCTCCGGCGCCCGCGGCGTCTTCAGCTGCTCCGGCGAGCACCCCAGCCGCCGCGCCTGCACCGGCTGCTGCCGGCACTCCCTCCAGCGCTTCCTAAGCGCCGGTCACCGCGACGCGCAGCACCTGCAGCGCGTTGCGGTTGCGTTCGGCGGCTTCGGCCGCCAATCCCTCCAGCCAGTCGTCCAGGCTCTTTGCCTGAGAGTCCTGCCATGGCCGTACCCGCTCCTGCAAGCGCAACAGCAATTGCCGTTCGGCTTCCAGCTCCAGGGTCTTGACCTGTTCGCGCAAGGCGCTCAATTCACTGTCCTCGCGGGCCGCCTGGCGCCAGCCGGTGCGCAAGTCGCGCAAGGGTTGAATCACGTCGCGCTGCCAGGGCGCCGCCAGCGCCTGCAACTGCTGCAAACGCTGAGCGTCGCAACTGACGCCTCGCTGGCCAAGCCAGGCGCCACAGAGCAACAGGCAGACATTGGCGCCACTGTCCTGCAGTTGCAGGCAGGCCTCCTGCACGCCGGGAAGGGCATAGGTGCTAAGGGAAAAACTCCACAGGTCAGAGGACATAGTGCTACTCGCGCCAGTTGCGAACGAAGCTGGTAGACTCCGCCGCCATTATGATTCGACTTCAGAACCTGACTTTACAGCGTGGCCCGCAACGTCTGCTAGAAGACGCCGAGCTGACCCTGCACGCCGGCCAGAAAGCCGGCCTGATCGGTGCCAACGGCGCCGGCAAATCCAGCCTGTTCGCCCTGCTGCGTGGGGAGCTGCACCCGGATTCGGGTGACTGCTTCCTGCCCGCCGATTGGCGCATTGCCCACATGCGTCAGGAGGTCGATACCCTCGAGCGCCTGGCGGTGGACTATGTGCTCGACGGCGACCTGCGCCTGCGCCAGGTGCAACGCGACCTGGCCGCCGCGGAAGCGGCCCACGACGGCGCCGCGCAAGCACGTCTGCATGCCGAGTTGGACAGCGCCGACGGTTACACCGCCGACGCCCGGGCGCGCAAGCTGCTGGCCGGCCTGGGCTTCACCAACGAGCAGATGGACCGCCAGGTCGGCGACTTCTCCGGGGGCTGGCGGATGCGCCTGAACCTGGCCCAGGCGCTGATGTGTCCCTCGGACCTGTTGCTGCTCGACGAACCGACCAACCACTTGGACCTCGACGCCATCATCTGGCTCGAAGACTGGCTCAAGGGTTACCCCGGCACCTTGCTGCTGATCTCCCACGACCGGGATTTCCTCGATGCCGTGGTCGATCACGTCGCCCATGTCGATCAACGCAAGATCACCCTCTATCGCGGTGGCTACAGCGCCTTCGAGCGCGCCCGTGCCGAGCGGCTGGCCCAGCAACAGCAGGCCTACGAGAAGCAGCAGGCGCAGCGCGCGCATATGGAAAGCTACATCGCCCGCTTCAAGGCTCAGGCCACCAAGGCTCGTCAGGCCCAGAGCCGGATCAAGGCCCTGGAGCGCATGGAGGAGCTGTCGGCGGCCCACGTCGATTCGCCGTTCGACTTCACCTTCCGTGAGTCGACGAAGATTTCCAGCCCGCTGATCGACCTCTCCGATGCCCGCCTGGGGTATGGCGAGCGCACGATCCTGGAGAAGGTCAAACTGCAACTGACCCCGGGCGCGCGGATCGGTCTGCTGGGCCCCAATGGTGCCGGCAAGTCGACCCTGATCAAGAACCTCTCCGGCGAACTCCAGCCGTTGTCCGGACGCCTGACCCGGGGCGAGAACACCGTGGTCGGCTACTTTGCCCAGCATCAGCTCGACTCCCTGGATTCCAAGGCCAGCCCCTTGCTGCACTTGCAGCGCCTGGCCCCCACCGAGCGCGAGCAGACTCTGCGTGACTTCCTCGGCGGTTTCGACTTCCGTGGCGCCCGGATCGACGAGCCGGTGCTGAACTTCTCCGGCGGCGAAAAAGCCCGCCTGGCCCTGGCGCTGATCGCTTGGGAGCGGCCGAACCTGTTGCTGCTCGACGAACCCACCAACCACCTGGACCTGGAGATGCGCCTGGCCCTGACCATGGCCCTGCAAGAGTTCAGTGGCGCGGTATTGGTGGTGTCCCACGATCGCCATCTGCTCAAGAGCACCACGGACAACTTCTTCCTGGTGGCCGACGGCAAGGTCGAGGAGTTCGACGGCGACCTGGACGACTACACCCGTTGGCTGGTGGATTACCGCCAGCGCAATGCCCCGGTCAGCAACACCCCGGTCAACCCGGACAAGACCGACAAGAAGGCCCAGCGCCAGGCCGCCGCGGCGTTGCGTCAGCAACTGGCGCCGCACAAGCGCGAGGCCGACAAGCTGGAAGCCGAGTTGGGCAAGGTGCATGAGCGCCTGGCCAGGATCGAGACCAGCCTGGGCGACAGCGGTCTGTACGAGGCTGCGCGCAAGGATGAACTGCGGGATCTGTTGGCTGAACAAGCCAAGCTCAAGACCCGTGAGTCCGAGCTGGAAGAAGCCTGGATGGAGGCCCTGGAGCTGCTGGAAAGCATGCAGGCGGAGCTGGAGGCGCTCTCCTGATGGAAGCGCTGCAGTTGCCGTTGCCGGCGCAGTGGATCGGTCCGCTGTGGGTGGGTGTGCAGATCCTGCTGATTCTCCTGGCGGGCTACCTGGCCCAGCGCTTTGTCGCTCGCGGCCTGACCCGTCTGGGCGAGCGTTACCCGTTTCCCCCGCAGTTGCTGATGCCCCTGCGCGGTGGCTTGCGCTGGCTGATCATGGGCAGTGCGGTGATCTTCGTGCTGGAGCGCCTGGGGGTTTCCGCCACGGTGTTGTGGACCGCACTGTCCGGCTTCGTCGCCGTGGCGGCGGTGGCGTTCTTCGCCATGTGGAGCGTGCTCTCCAACCTGCTGTGCGCGATCCTGATCTTCACCGTCGGCCCGTTCCGCCTGGGCGACGTGGTGGAGCTGGTGGACACCGTCGACAAGCCCGGGGTCAAGGGCCGGGTAGTGGCGATCAACCTTTTGTACACCACCCTGATCGAGTCCGAAGAAGCCGGTACCGGCAGCGCCATGGTCCAGGTGCCCAACAGCCTGTTCTTCCAGCGCTCGGTACGTCGCTGGCGCGGCAGCGATGTGCTGCCGGTAGGAACTGGCGAAAAGTAATCCCTTCCTCCGTAGCCGCCGCCGCAGGCTGCGAACGGCTGCGCAGCTATTGCCCCTGGTTCTGCGGACCTATCGCAGCCTGCGGCAGCGGCTACAGGGCCGTGAATCAGCTTTGGGCGAAAAAAATATAGTCAGCCGCGGGTCGGAGGATTAGCTTAGGCAGTCACGACCAATTCGATCCGAGGTGTGCAATGGTGCTTGAGACATGGCTGGCGTTCTTTGCCGCCAGTTGGGTAATCAGTCTTTCTCCGGGAGCCGGCGCGATTGCGTCGATGTCCTGCGGCCTGCAATACGGCTTCTGGCGCGGTTACTGGAACGCCCTGGGCCTGCAGCTGGGCCTGGCCATGCAGATTGCCATTGTCGCCGCCGGTGTCGGTGCCATCCTCGCGGCCTCGGCTACCGCTTTCTATGCCATCAAGTGGTTCGGTGTGGCCTACCTGGTGTACCTGGCGGTCAAGCAATGGCGTGCGCTGCCCAGCGATCTGAGCGATGACGCCGCGGTCCGTCCCATCGGCAAGCCCCTGGCCCTGATGTTCCGCGGCTTCCTGGTGAACATCAGCAACCCCAAGGCCCTGGTGTTCATGCTGGCGGTGCTGCCGCAGTTCATCGACCCCCATGCGCCCCTGGTCAAGCAGTACCTGATCCTCGGCGCCACCATGATCGTGGTCGACCTGATCGTCATGGCCGGCTACACCGGGCTGGCGTCCAAGGTCCTGCGCCTGTTGCGCACCCCGGTCCAGCAGCGGCGCATGAACCGCACCTTCGCCGGCCTGTTCCTCGGTGCCGCGGGCTTTCTGGCGACCATCCGCAAAGCGGCGACCTAGGTTTTGCAGGAACAAAAAAAGGCGACCCAGCGGGTCGCCTTTTTCGTTTGCATAAGGCTTAACGCAGGATCACGGGGGCAGTGTCCCGCGGCAGGTTGTTGCGCATCGGCGCCTGCCCCGGTTGCTCGTAGCCACCGCGACCCAACTGCTCGGCCATTTGCCGGGTGACGTCCTCGCCCAGGGCCTTGGAGACTTCACGCACCACCCGCGGACGGTTTAGCGAGACACGGATGTCCCGGCTGTTCACCAGCTTGGTGTCCTGGCCTTCGCCCATGGCGGTGAACGCCGAGGTGATCTCGAAGGTGCGGGTGTTGATCAGGCTGAAATCCGCCACCAGGGTCAGGCCCAGCACCGCCGAGTAGCTGTCGGTATTGGCCAGCTCGTTGATGTCCTGGGTGAAGTCGATGTCCGACACGGTGCCGAACAGCACGTAGTCGGCACCCTTGAAGTTGCCGGCCTTGATGCGCTTGATGATGTCGTAGACGTTGGTCTTGGACGCGTCGGTGTGGGGCGAGCCCTGCACCAGCTGGAACATCCCGGACTTGAGAATCCCGCCCTTGATATCACCGGTGAACTTGCGCAGTTCGCCTTCCTCGATGTAGCTGGTGCTCGATTCCAGTTCGTTGTAGCTGGCCGAGCCGCTGGAGCTGTAGTAGCCCTCGCGGTAGCTCTGCTGGGCCGAGACCACGTGAATGTATTCCTGCACACGTTCCTGGTAGGCCAGGTCCATGACTGCGACTTTCGGGGCCGCCTGCGCGCTGAACGCACAGGCCAGGGCCAGGATGCCAATCCATGCACGCATTGCTTAGCGCTCCGTGGTCTTGCGGATCTCTTTCTCGTCCATCCACTCGGCCAGACCGCTCTCGACGTCGATCAGTTGCAGGCTGAATTTGTAGAAGACGTCCTTGTAGTCGCTGCTGCGCTTGACGATGGAGCTGATGGAGCCCTCAAGACGGTACTTGGCGGCGACCATGTTGCCGGTCTTGGCCACGGTGGACTTCTTGTACAGGCCGCTCTGGTTCTGCAGCTTGAGCTGGTCGACCTGGCTCTGCATCGCGGTGTTGTCGCTGGCGAAGCGGGCGGTGCCGGATTTCATCAGCTGGGTCTTGATCGAGGTGGTGATCTCGCGGGTATCGATGTACTCGCTGGTCTTGTTCTTCACGTCGTAGACCTGCACCACCGGGCGGCCCTGGAGGATGCCGGACTGGGCCAGGGAGCGGGTCATGGATTCGGCGATCATCTGCAGGTCGGTGGAACCGAACTCGTTGGTCACCAGCTCCACGGCCTTGCTGTCGCCGTAGCTGATGTTCTTGCCGCCCAGGACGGGGGAGTTGTTGGCGCAGCCGCTGGCCAGCAGGGCGACCACGGCGAGGAAGGAAAAGCGTGCAAACATGGAAGTGCTCTCTTGATCGGGTTCAGGGACGGCTTATTGGGTTTTGACTTCCAGGCGGAAGTCGGTGGCCTTGGGCACCGGCGCAATGGCCGGCAGGAAGGTGGCCTGGGCCGCGTACAGGTTGAAGACTTTCCAGCTTTCTTCGTCGGCCACCGGGAAGCCGTCGTCGCCCAGCCAGACGAAGCGGTAGTACATCGTCATGTTGGTGTGGCTGGTGTTGTTCAGCGCCACCTTGACCGTCAGGAAGCCGTTTTCACGGGCGACCCGCATCGCGCCGATGGCGATGTTGTTGAACTTGTTCATCACCACCACCTTGCTCGCGGCACTGCCGGGGGCGGGAGGAGGCGGGGTGGCGCAACCGGCCAGTAGGGCCAGTGCGGCGACAGCGAGAAGTTTCAAGCGCATGGGGGGCTCCGCTTAAGGACGTTGGTTGCTGGCCATGTTCTGGCCGGCGTTGTTCGGGATCACTTGTGCGGCCAGACCGCTGCTGAATACCTGGTTGCCGACGACCCGCAGGGCGATGACCTGGTAGCGCTGGTCCACTTTGACCTGCACCTGGGTGCCGCCCTGGGCGTTGGCCAGGTTCAGGCGGTGTTCGCCCCGCTTCAGGCGCAGGCGGGCCACTTGGGTGTTGTCCGGCAGGGTGCGCCAGGTGCGGGTGTCGGCACCTTCGGTCACCGCTGAAGCCAGGCCCACGGCCAGGCCGGCCAGCGGGTTGACCTCATTGAGGTTCTTCTGCGCCACGCCACGGGTTACGGCGCGCACGGTGGTGCGCAGGATGATCCCCGGCATGTCGTCGCGCAGGGCGCGGCGGGACATGGCGGTGGTGCTGTTGAGCAGGGTCAGGTTCTGCGGCTGGCCGTCGATGCCGATCTGGGCGAGGGTCTGGGTCGAGGTGTCGGGCTTGATCACCGGGAACGACAGCGGGGTGATCACCAGATTGCCGTTGATCGGCAGCGGCAGGGGAATGCGCACCGAATCCCGGGCCGGGGCCAGGCCGCTTTGCACCACGATCAGTACGTCGCTTTCATCTTCAGCCAGGGCTGGCACCACCGGCGCCTTGGCGGGGGCCTTGGCCGCAGTCTTGCGCTTGGACTTGGTCGAAGACTTGCTCGGGGCCTCGGCTTTGACCGGCTCCGCCGGGGCGTCCAGGTTCAGCAGGGCCTGTTCCAGCAGGGGCGTGTTGGGGCGCAGTTCGGCGGCCTTGCGGTAGCCGGGCGCGGCCAGGTCCTTCTCGCCCAGGGCTTCGTAGACGAAGCCGGCCAGGTAGTGGCTGAAGGCGCTCTGGTAGCTGTTTTTCAGGTTGACCACGTCCGGCGCGTCGAGGGCTTCCACCGGATAGCCCTTGAGGTCCTTGTACTCGGTCTTGACCCCTTGCTTCTCGGCTTCGTCCTCGCGCTTGAGGTATTCCTTGTCGCGCAGTTCGGCGATCACCGCTTCGCGTTCGTGGGTCTTCTTGATCGCCATGCGGGCGCCGTCGAAGTCATTGCCGGCCAGCAGGTTCATGGCCATCTGGGTGGTCAGCATGACCTTTTCATAGTCATAGCCTTCGTAGCGGCGGACCTTGTCGTTGACCAGGAAGCTGCCGAACTGGGCCAGGTACTTGTCGGTATCGAGCTTGACCGAGTCTTCCCAGCTGGCCACCACCTGATCGGCATGGCCCCAGGCGGCCTGGCTGCCATTGAGGTCGCCCTTGGCCCGCAGCAACTCGCCCTTTTCGAAGTAGTAGAGCAGGTCCTTGTCTTCGCCCTTGTTGTTCTTTTCCAGCAGGATCAGGGCGGCATCGAGGTTGCCGGCGCGCAGTTGCTGGTTGGTTTCCTGGAGCTCGTTGTCGTAGCTGCGGAAGGCCGAACAGCCTGCAAGCAGAGTGACTGCGCCAAGCGCAATCGAAGTGAGGGCGCGGGATGCCATGGGTACTTCTTCTTCCCTGAATGAGACAGCCGGGCGTGCGGGTCGGGCTGGACGAACCCACTGGCAGGAGCGCTGGCTACCATGCCAATTCCTCATAAAAAGAGGAGCTTAAATGCCATCTCGCGATAACGAGGGCGCGGCATTATAAACGTGGTTCCGGGTGATGTAATGGCTTTTTAAGGTCAGATTGATATGTAGTTGGCCACTATGTGAGCGGCTGCGCATTGATGGCTCAAGACGTTTTGCAGTGGGGTGTTTGGCGCAGGGCTGGGAGCCAGGAGGCACAGTCGATCAGCGGAAGTGTTTCAACAGACGGATAAGCCTTGAGTGAAACTCACTGGGAGTGAACAATATGTTACTTCGTATTTCCATTTGAGATTCGTTCATGACTGGCCCTTCCCGTTTACTGGCCTTGCTGGTGCTGCCGGTACTCGCGCTCTGCAGCTTCAACCTGCTGGCCGAGACTGTCGATGGCGCGCCCAAGGCTCTGCATTTGCTGGATTACATCGGCGCCGATTACCCGCCCACGGTTGAAGCCGGCAAGGTCGTCGACGAGTCCGAATACCGCGAGCAGGTGGAGTTTCTCGGGGTCTTGCAGGGGCTGATCGTCGAGCTGCCGGCCAAGCCGGAGAAGGCCGAGTTGGAGCAGGGCATCGCCAGCCTGCGCAAGGCGGTGGACGAGCGTGTCGAAGGCAGCCAGGTGGCACGTCTGGCGCGGCAGATGGGGGCCAAGCTGGCGGTGGCCTATGAGGTCAGCCAGGCGCCGGTGATCACCCCGGATCCGAGCCGCGGTGCGCCGCTGTATGCCCAGCATTGCTCGGTGTGCCACGGCGAGAAAGGCGCCGGCGATGGTCCGGCCGGCGTCGGCATGACCCCGCCACCGGCCAACCTGCGGGATGCCGAGCGTCTTGATCGCCTGAGCCTGTACGCGGTCTACAACACCCTGGGGCTGGGGGTCGAAGGCACGGACATGCCGGCCTTCGCCGATCAGCTGGATGACCGTCAACGTTGGGATCTGGCCACCTACATTGCCGGGTTCAGCGCCGACCCGGCGGCGGCCAAGGGCGAGCAGGGCTTCAACCTGGCCGATCTGGCCCGGCAGACGCCCGCTGAAGTGCTGGCCGCCCAAGGCCCGCAGGCAGCCGCCACCTTCCGCGCCCAGCGGGCCCAGCCGCCTCAGGTCAAGCGTGGTCCGGGGCAGTTGCTCGACTACACCGCATCGACCCTGGACAAGAGTCTCGCGGCCTATCGCAACGGCGATCATGAACAGGCCTATGACCTGTCGGTAGCGGCGTACCTGGAAGGTTTCGAGCTGGTGGAAAGCTCCCTGGACAACGTCGATGCCACGATGCGCAAGGACACGGAAAAAGCCCTGATGGCCTACCGTCAGTCGTTGCAGGACGGTTTGCCGGTGGCTCAGGCCGAGCAGCGCCTGGATGCGGCCAAGGCCAAGCTCAAGGAGTCGGCCGGGCTTTTGGGCGGCGACAGCCTGAGTTGGTCGCTGAGCTTTATCTCCGGTTTGCTGATCCTGCTGCGCGAAGGCCTGGAAGCGATCCTGGTGCTGGCGGCGATCCTTGCCTTCCTGCGCAACACCGGCCAGCAATCGGCGGTGCGCAGCGTCAACGTCGGCTGGGGCCTGGCGCTGCTGGCGGGCTTGGGCACCTGGGCTCTGGCGGCTTATGTGATCGACGTCAGCGGTTCCCAGCGCGAGCTTCTGGAAGGCGCTACCGCGCTGTTCGCCAGCGTCATGGTGCTATGGCTCGGGGTGTGGATGCACGACCGCCGGCATGCGGCGGCCTGGCAGGACTACATCAAGAGCAGTCTGGTGGGCGGTGGCGGGCGTTTCGGCTTTGCCGTCCTGGCGTTCTTCTCGGTGTATCGCGAGCTGTTCGAGGTGATCCTGTTCTACGAAACCCTGTGGCTGCAGGCGGGACCTGCGGGGCACAACGCGGTACTGGCTGGCGGCGCCACCGCCCTGGTGCTGCTGGTGGGCCTGGCCTGGGTGATCCTGCGGGGTTCGGCCAAGCTGCCGCTGGCGCTGTTCTTCGGCATCAACGCGGCGCTGCTCTGCGCCTTGTCTGTGGTATTCGCCGGGCACGGGGTCAAGGCCTTGCAGGAAGCCGGTATCTTCGGCACCCGGCCGGTGCCGTTCTTCGACTTCGATTGGCTGGGGATCCATGCCGACGCCTACTCGCTGGGAGCCCAGGTGGTGGCGATACTGGCGATCGTGGTGCTTTATAGTCGCAGTCGCCTGAGTGAGAAGCGGCGTTTGCAGGCTTCTTGACGCTGCGCGGTTGATCGCGGGCAAGCCAGCTCCACGGGGCGGCTTGCCCGTTTTGCATTCTGGAAGGAGAACACTCGATGCGTGTGTGGATCGATGCCGACGCTTGCCCCAAGGCGGCCAAGGATCAGGTGGTGCGCTTCGCCCTGAAGCGTCAGTTCGAGGTGGTGCTGGTGGCCGGGCAGGCGCAGATCAAGCCGGCGTTTGCCTGCGTCAGGCTGATCGTGGTGCCCAGCGGTCCGGATGCCGCCGACGATTACCTGGTGGAGCACGCGGTGCCGGGCGAATTGGTGATCTGCAGCGATGTGCCGCTGGCCGACCGCCTGGTGAAAAAGGGCGTGGCCGCCCTGGACCCGCGGGGCAAGGAGTTCGACGCGCAGAACATGGGCGAGCGCCTGGCGGTGCGCAATCTGTTTACCGATCTGCGGGAGCAGGGGCAGGTCAGCGGCGGGCAGGCGCCCTATGGCGATCGGGAGAAGCAGGCATTTGCCAATGCGCTGGATCGGATTCTGACCCGGCTGTCGCGTCAGGCCTGAAGGGCCTGATGTGCCGGGGGAGTCTGGGGGTATGTGCAGCCGGCGGGGAGCCGGCTGCAGTGCGGTGTTCGGGTATGCGGCCGTTTAGCGGCCTGGCTTGAACCCCTGTGCTCGCCACAGGAGGCTGTCCTTGTGGCGGGGCGGTTATTCGCCTTCGTGGGTCAGTTCCAGCACCCGGTCCACCAGCTTGTTGATGCCCGAGGCGGCTTCGCTGATGGACTGCGCCAGCATGTAGGCGGGGGTGCTCACCAGCTTGCGCGCCTTGTCTTCGATGATGTCGCCCACCGCGCATTCGGCGTGGCTGGCGCCCATCTTGCCCAGGGCCGCCGCGGTATCGGCGTCGTTACCGATGGTGCAGGTCACGCCCGGACCGTAGATCTTCGCCGCCAGGGCCGGGGCGATGCACATCAGGCCTACCGGCTTGCCTGCTTCGGCAAAGGCTTCGGCCAGGGCCAGGACGTCGGCCTGGACCGTGCATGCGGCACCTTCGGTGGCGAAGCTGGAGAGGTTCTTGGCTGCGCCGAAGCCGCCGGGAATGATCAGCGCGTCGAAGTCGTCGACGCTGGCTTCAGCCAGGTCCTTGACCTGGCCCCGGGCAATGCGCGCCGATTCCACCAGCACGTTGCGGGTCTCGGCCATGGTTTCGCCGGTCAGGTGGTTGAGCACATGCATCTGCGGGATGTTCGGGGCAAAGCACTGCACCTGGGCTCCCCGCTGGTCGAGGCGCAGCAGGGTGATCACGCTCTCGTGGATCTCGGCACCGTCGAACACGCCGCAACCGGAAAGGATCACTGCAACTTTTTTGCTCATGGTTGTTTCTCCAGGTTAAGGGTGCCGAGAGCATGCCAAATGACGGGCGTGTCACTCCACCGGTGTGGTCGAAGCCTTGGTCTTGTCTTGCGCGGCGGCTTGTTCGGCCTCGTAGATCTGCTTGGCCAGGCGGGCGTTCTTGAAACGCCGACGCACCCACAGGCCGAAGCCCAGCACCAGCAGGGCGCCCAGGACCCACAGCTCGTACTTCTTGATGCTGCCGAGCATGCCTTCCATGACCGCGCCGAAATGATAGGCGGCCTGGGCCAGGGCCACGGCCCAGATGGCCGCGCCAATGCCGTTGAGCAGCAAATAGCGGCCCGGCGGATAGCCGGACAAGCCAATGGCCACCGGCATCACGGTGCGCAGGCCATAGACGAAGCGGAAGCTCAGCACCCAGATATCCGGATGCTTGCGGATATGTTCCAGCGCTCGATCGCCCATCATTTGCCAGCGCGGCTTGCGCGCCAGCAGCTTGCGGCCATGCTTGCGCCCCAGGAAGTACCACAGCTGGTCGCCGGCGTAGCTGCCGAGGAAGGCGACGATCATCACCAGCTTGATATCCATGTATCCGCGGAACGCAAGAAACCCGGCGAGAACCAGAATGGTTTCACCTTCGAAAAACGTGCCGAGAAAGAGGGCGAAGTAGCCGAAATCCTGAAGAAATTGTTGGAGCATTGTCTGGATGCTGGCGAAATGAACGCGCAGCCTACCCCTTCGACGACGTTCGGGAAAGTATCGAAATGTGTCTCGACGTGAACAATTGGGCCAATGACAATGAGTGTTGCTGCCGGTCAACAGCTTGAGCACAACTGTCATCTGTTCGTCATAATGCCCGCTTATAACTGTTCCGCTCGCCCGCCAGCGCGGGCCCTGGAGTCCGCCGTGAGCTTTACCCCTGCCAGCCGCCTGTTTCCAGCCACTCGTCTGCGGCGTAATCGTCGCGATGATTTCTCTCGCCGTCTGGTGCGGGAAAACCGGCTGAGCGTCGACGACCTGATCCTGCCGGTATTCGTGCTTGACGGTGAGAACCGTCGCGAGGCGGTGGCGTCGATGCCCGGCGTCGAGCGCCTGACCATCGACCTGCTGCTGGAAGAGGCGGCGCACTGGGTCGAGTTGGGGATTCCGGCCCTGGCGCTGTTTCCGGTGACCCCGGCCGGGCTCAAGTCCCTGGACGCGGCCGAAGCCTGGAACCCGGAGGGCATCGCCCAGCGCGCCACCCGTGCCCTGCGCGAACGCTTTCCGGCACTGGGGGTGATCACCGACGTCGCTCTGGACCCGTTCACCACCCATGGCCAGGACGGCATCCTCGATGAACAGGGTTATGTACAGAACGACATCACCGTCGATGCCCTGGTGCGTCAGGCGCTGTCCCACGCCGAGGCTGGCGCCCAGGTGGTGGCGCCGTCGGACATGATGGACGGGCGGGTCCAGGCGATCCGCGAGGCCCTGGAGCTGGCGGGGCACGTCAACGTGCGGATCATGGCCTACTCGGCCAAGTACGCCAGCGCCTACTACGGCCCTTTCCGCGATGCGGTGGGTTCGGCGTTGAACCTGGGCAAGGCCGACAAGGCCTCGTACCAGATGGACCCGGCCAACGGTGACGAAGCCCTGCATGAAGTGGCGGCGGACCTGGCGGAAGGGGCGGACATGGTCATGGTCAAGCCAGGCATGCCGTACCTGGATATCCTTTTTCGGGTCAAGGATGAATTCAAGGTGCCGACCTTTGTCTATCAGGTCAGCGGCGAATACGCCATGCACATGGCGGCGATCCAGAATGGCTGGTTGGGTGAAGGGGTTATTCTTGAATCCCTGACCGCCTTTAAACGTGCGGGTGCCGATGGCATCCTGACTTACTTTGCCGTCCGTGCTGCTCAATTGTTACGAGAGCAAAAATAGCCCTCCCAGGAACACGCGATGAATACTGAAGGACTCTCAGAAGTTGCCGTAAAAGACGCTCAGCCGGTGGTCGAGCCAGTGGTTGAAACCCCGCCGGAGCTCGAACCCGCGCCTGCGGTGGCCGAGGCGCCACCGGCGCCGGCCATTGTCATCCCCAACCTGGATGACAGCAGCCTGTACATTCACCGCGAGCTGTCGCAGCTGCAATTCAACATCCGCGTGCTGGAACAGGCGCTGGACGAGTCCTACCCGCTGCTGGAGCGCCTGAAGTTCCTGCTGATCTTTTCCAGCAACCTGGACGAGTTCTTCGAGATCCGCGTCGCCGGCCTGAAGAAGCAGATCACCTTCGCCCGTGAGCAGGCCGGGGCCGACGGCCTGCAGCCGCATCAGGCGCTGGCGCGGATCAGCGAGCTGGTGCACGGTCACGTCGACCGCCAGTACGCGATCCTCAATGACATCCTGTTGCCGGAACTGGAGAAGCACCAGATCCGCTTCATCCGTCGCCGCTACTGGACCACCAAGCTCAAGACCTGGGTACGCCGCTACTTCCGCGACGAGATCGCGCCGATCATCACCCCGATTGGCCTGGACCCGACGCACCCGTTCCCGTTGCTGGTGAACAAGAGCCTGAACTTCATCGTTGAGCTGGAGGGTATCGACGCCTTCGGTCGCGATTCGGGCCTGGCGATTATCCCGGCACCACGCCTGCTGCCGCGGATCATCAAGGTGCCGGAAGAAGTCGGCGGCCCTGGCGACAACTATGTGTTCCTGTCGTCGATGATCCACGCCCACGCCGATGACCTGTTCCAGGGCATGAAGGTCAAAGGCTGCTATCAGTTCCGCCTGACCCGTAACGCCGACCTGGCGGTGGACACCGAGGACGTCGAAGACCTGGCCCGCGCCCTGCGCGGCGAGCTGTTCTCCCGGCGCTACGGCGACGCAGTACGCCTGGAAGTGGCCGACACCTGCCCCAAACACCTGTCGGACTACCTGCTCAAGCAGTTCAACCTGCACGAGACCGAGCTGTACCAAGTCAATGGTCCGGTGAACCTGACGCGGCTGTTCAGCATCACCGGCCTGGACAGTCATCCGGAGCTGCAATACACCCCGTTCACCCCACAGATTCCCAAGCTGCTGCAGAACAGCGAGAACATCTTCAGCGTCATCAGCAAGCAGGACATCCTGCTGCTGCACCCGTTCGAATCCTTCACCCCGGTGGTCGACCTGCTGCGCCAGGCCGCCAAGGACCCGCACGTGCTGGCGGTGCGCCAGACCCTGTACCGCAGTGGCGCCAACTCGGAGATCGTCGACGCCCTGGTGGACGCGGCGCGCAACGGCAAGGAGGTCACCGCGGTGATCGAGCTGCGTGCGCGCTTTGACGAAGAGTCCAACCTGCAGATGGCCAGCCGCCTGCAAGCGGCCGGCGCGGTGGTGATCTATGGCGTGGTGGGCTTCAAGACCCACGCCAAGATGATGCTGATCCTGCGTCGCGAAGCCGGCGAGATCGTGCGTTATGCCCACCTGGGTACCGGCAACTACCACGCGGCCAACGCCCGTCTGTACACCGACTACAGCCTGCTGACCTCCGACGACGCCTTGTGCGAAGACGTCGGCAAGCTGTTCAGCCAGCTGATCGGCATGGGCAAGACCCTGCGCATGAAGAAGCTGTTGCATGCGCCGTTCACCCTGAAGAAGGGCATGCTCGACATGATCGCCCGGGAGACTCAGTTCGCCCTGGACGGCAAGCCCGCGCACATCATTGCCAAGTTCAACTCGTTGACCGATCCGAAGATCATTCGCGCCTTGTACAAGGCCAGCCAGTCCGGCGTGCGCATCGATCTGGTGGTGCGTGGCATGTGCTGCCTGCGGCCGGGGATTGCCGGTGTATCGCACAACATCCACGTGCGCTCGATCATCGGTCGCTTCCTGGAGCACACCCGGGTGTTCTACTTCCTCAACGGCGGCGAGGAGCAGATGTTCCTCTCCAGCGCCGACTGGATGGAGCGCAACCTCGATAAACGAGTCGAGACCTGCTTCCCGGTGGAAGGCAAGAAGCTGATCCTGCGGGTCAAGAAAGAGCTGGAAAGCTATCTCACCGATAACACCCACAGCTGGAGCCTGCAGTCCGACGGCCGTTACATTCGCAACACGCCGACCGGCAACCAGAACCCGCGCAGCGCCCAGGCGACCTTGCTGGAGCGTCTTGGCAGCCCGGTATTGCCGGTGCGCTAAGCGCGGCAGGCGTCAATGAAAAAGGCCAGCCCGATCACCGGGCTGGCCTTTTTTGTGCGGTTTGCAAGAGCTGTAGGAGCTGGCTTGCCAGCGAAGACGTCCCTGCGAGTGATGCAAGGTTTCGCGGCCTCTTCGCCGGCAAGCCGGCTGCTACAGGTCCGTGGCAGGTCAGCGGACGTTGAGCACGATGCCGACCCGGGTCAGCCATTCGGCTTCCAGGGCGAAATCGGCCTGGGTCAGCTGGTTCTCATCCAGCCAGTGCTCCGGGAACTCCAGATCCAGGTGGTCGCCCTGGGCGCGCAGGCTCACCTGGGGCATCTGCTGGGTGCCACGGATGTGGTGGAACAGGATGGCGAAACGCAGCAGCACGCACAGGCGGATCAGCTTGATGCCGTCGTCGCCGAACTCGGCGAATTTCTCCTTGGGAATGTTGCGGCGGTGGCCGCGTACCAGCAGCGCCAGCATTTGCTGGTCTTCCCGGGAGAATCCGGCCAGGTCCGAGTGCTCGATCAGATAGGCGCCGTGCTTGTGGTAGTGGTAGTGGGCGATGTCCAGGCCCACTTCGTGGACCTTGGCCGCCCAGCCCAGCAGTTCGCGCCAGACGCCGTCTTCCAGGTCCCAGTCCGCGGCGACCTGGTCGAAGGCGCGCAGGGCCTTGCCTTCGACTCGCGAGGCCTGTTCCAGGTCGACGTGGTAACGCTCCATGAGCGAGCTGAGGGTGCGTTCGCGGACGTCTTCGTGGTGGTGACGGCCCAGCAGGTCGTAGAGCACGCCTTCACGCAGGGCGCCTTCGCAGTGGTCCATGCGTTGCAGTTCCAGGGCGTCGAAGATCGCTTCGAGAATCGCCAGGCCCGCCGGGAAGATCGCCCGGCGATCGGGCTTGATGCCTTCGAAGTCGATCTTCTCGGCATCCCCCAGCTTGAACAGCTTGCGCTTGAGCCAGGCCAGGCCTTCGGCGTTGACTTCGCCACTGCCCTGGCCGCCGGCCTTGAGGGCCAGGCCGATGGCGCGGATGGTCCCGGACGAGCCGATGGCTTCGTCCCAGGTCAGGCGATGCAGGGCATGCTCGATGCTCATGATCTCCAGGCGCGCGGCGGTGTAGGCCTGGGCGTAGCGGGCCGGGGTGATCTTGCCGTCGCGGAAGTAGCGCTGGGTAAAGCTCACGCAACCCATTTGCAGGCTTTCGCGCAGCAGCGGTTCGAAGCGCTGGCCGATGATGAATTCGGTACTGCCGCCGCCGATGTCGGCCACCAGGCGCTTGCCCGGGGTATCGGCCAGGGTGTGGGACACCCCGAGGTAGATCAGCCGGGCCTCTTCACGGCCGGAGATGACCTCCACCGGGTGGCCGAGGATCTCTTCGGCGCGGCGAATGAACTCGCCACGGTTGCGCGCCTCGCGCAGGGCGTTGGTGCCGACGATGCGCACCGTGCCCGGCGGCATGCCATTGATCAGTTGGGCGAAGCGCTTGAGGCAGTCGAGCCCGCGCTGCATGGATTCTTCGTTGAGCTGGCGTTCTTCGTTGATGCCGGCGGCCAGTTGAACCTTTTCACCGAGCCGCTCGAGAATGCGGATTTCACCGTTCCGGGCCTTGGCCACGACCATGTGAAAGCTGTTGGAGCCCAGATCGATCGCGGCGATCAGGGACAGATTCTTGGCTTGGGATTGGGGCATGGTTGGGGGTCTCGGTCGATAACCTCGCCATCCTGCCACGATCAACGGCCTGCGCCAACGCGCAGTGTCCAATGCGTTGATTCAACGCACAAAACCTGCGCCAGGCGCTGCTGTCACTGTTCGCCGACCAGCCGGCCCCTGCGACCGGGCCGCCTCAAGCCTGCTCGGTGCTGCCAATGAAGTTCGCCAGCTCGGCCGTCTGCGGGTGGGCGAACAATTGCTTCGGATCGCCCACTTCGTGCACCTTGCCCTGGTGCATGAACACCAGTTTGTCGCCGACCTCCCGGGCAAAGCGCATTTCATGGGTGACCATGATCAGGGTCATGCCGTCCCGGGCCAGTTGGCGCACCACGCTGAGCACTTCATTGACCAGTTCCGGATCCAGAGCCGAGGTGATCTCGTCGCACAGCAGCACCTTGGGCGACATCGCCAGGGCCCGGGCAATCGCCACTCGCTGTTGCTGGCCACCGGACAGCCGGTCTGGAAAGGCGTCGAACTTCTCCGCCAGGCCGACCCGCGCCAGCATCTGCCGCGCCAGCTCGGCAGCCCGGGCCTTGGGCACCTTCTGTACCACCTGCGGGGCCAGCATCACGTTCTCGCCCACGCTCAGGTGGGGGAACAGATTGAACTGCTGGAACACCATGCCGACCTTCTGTCGCAGGCTGCGCAGGTCGGCGCGGGCGGCATCCAGGTATTCGCCATCGACTTGGATGACCCCGTCGTTGATCGACTCCAGGCCGTTGAGGGTGCGCAGCAGGGTGCTCTTGCCCGAGCCGCTGCGTCCGATGATCGCCACCACCTGACCTTCCTCGATGCTCAGGTCGATGCCTTTGAGCACATGGTGGTCGCCGTAGTATTTATGCAGGGCGGAAATTCTAAGCAGAGGCATGCAGTCTCCTTTCCAGGTAGCGGGCACTGAGGGACAGGGGGTAGCAGAGCAGGAAGTAACCGAGGGCCACCAAGCCGTAGACCATGAAGGGCTCGAAGGTGGCGTTGGCCAGCATGCTGCCGGTCTTGGTCAGCTCGGTGAAACCGATGATCGAGGTCACCGCGGTGCCTTTGACCACCTGCACCGAGAAGCCCACGGTGGGCGCCACGGCGATGCGCAACGCTTGCGGCAGGATCACGTGGCGCAGCTGTTCATAAGGGCTCAGGGCCAGGCTTGACGAGGCCTCCCACTGACCGTGGGGAATCGACTCGACGCAGCCGCGCCAGATCTCCGCCAGGTAGGCGCTGGTAAACAGAGTCAGGGCGATGGCGGCGGCCAGCCAGGGCGAGATATCCACCCCCAGCAGGGCGATGCCGAAGAACACCAGGAACAGCTGCATCAGCAGCGGTGTGCCCTGGAACAGTTCTATATAGGTGCGGGCGCAGGAGCGGGCCCAGCCCTTGTCGGAGATCCGCAGGGTCATGATCAGCAGGCCGATCAGGCCGCCGCCGATAAAGGCCACCAGGGACAGCAGCAGGGTCCACTGCAGGCCGCTGAGCAGGTTGCGCAGGATGTCCCAGAAGCTGAAGTCGCTCATCGGCTGTTCCTCAGGATGTAGCGCTGACCGATCCAGTTCAGCAACTGACGGATCAGCAAGGCCATGCACAGGTAGATCAGGGTGGTCAGGGCGTAGGTTTCAAAGGCGCGGAAGTTGCGCGACTGAATGAAGTTGGCGGCGAAGCTCAGCTCTTCGGTGGCGATCTGCGAGCACACCGCCGAGCCCAGCATGACGATGATGATCTGGCTGCACAGGGCCGGCCAGACCTTGCCCAGGGCCGGTAGCAGCACCACGTGGCGAAACGCCTCGAAACGGCTCATGGCCAGCGCCGCGGCGGCTTCCAGCTGGCCCTTGGGGATCGCCTGGATGCCGGCGCGGATGATTTCCGTGGAATAGGCGCCAAGGTTGATCACCATGGCCAGCACGGCCGCCTGCCACTCGGAAATCTGCAGGCCCAGGGACGGCAGGCCGAAGAAGATGAAGAACAGCTGCACCAGGAACGGGGTGTTGCGGATCAGCTCGACGTAGACGCCGAACACCGCCGCCAGGGGCTGAATCCTCCAGGCCCGCACCAGGGCGCCGATGATCCCCAGGCTGACCCCGAGCAGCGTGCCGATGGCGGTCAGCTCCAGGGTGAACAACGCGCCGCGCAGCAGCAGGCCGGTGTTTTCCAGCACCGGCAGGAAGTCGAACTGGTAAGCCATGCTCAAGCTCCGGGAGGGCGGTCAAAGGTCGGCCGGCAGCGGCTCCTTGAGCCACTGCTGGGAGTTTTTCTCCAGGGCGCCGTCGGCCTTGGCGGCCGTGAGGATCTGGTTGACCTTGTCCAGCAGCTCCGGCTGGTTCTTGTTGACCCCGACGTAGACCGGCGAGTCCTTGAGCTTGATCTTCATCGCCGGGATGCGTTTCGGGTTGCGCTGGCTGATGGCGACCATCACCACGTTGCCGCTGGCGATCAGGTCGACCTGGCCGGCGAGGTAGGCGGCGATGGTCGAGTTGTTGTCCTCGAAGCGCTTGATGGTCGCGCCCTGGGGCGCCACGGCGGTCAGCTCGATGTCCTCGATGGCGCCGCGGGTGACGCTGATGGTCTTGCCCTTGAGGTCGTCGAGGCTGGCGATGGCGGCGTCGGGCGGGCCGAACACCGCGAGGTAGAAGGGCGCGTAGGCCCGGGAGAAGTCGATGACCTTTTCCCGTTCCGGGTTCTTGCCGAGGCTGGAAATCACCAGGTCGACCTTGCCGGTGGTGAGGAACGGGATGCGGTTGGTGCTGTTGACCGGAGTCAGCTCCAGCTTGACCTTGAGCTGTTCGGCCAGCAGGCGTGCGGTGTCGATGTCCAGGCCGCGGGGCTGCATGTCCGGGCCTACCGAGCCGAACGGCGGGAAATCCTGGGGCACGGCCACCTTGAGGGTGCCGCGGGCGATCACGTCGTCCAGGGCGCTGGCCTGGGCCGGGGCCTGGCTCAGCAGCAGGCTGGCGAACAGGGCAGAGAGCAGGGCGCAACAGCGTTTGGTCATGGCGAATCTCCGCAAGTCTTGGGAAGTGAATGCTGTGTGGCGACAGAGCACAGGCCATGCCAATACCGGGAAAAGGCCGTGGATACGCGGTTTTCAGTGGTTTTTTCGGTCTTACTGGTCTGAACAGTTGGGCTTTTTTTCGCACCTGGATCGAGCATCGCGGGGCCGCGCCGAACCCCCGTGGGGCACGACTTGCCGGGTTCGGCGAATAGCTTTACAAGGGAGCTTTTCCTGCACCGGTCAGCCGCCAATCCATGAATTCGATCACCCGTGCCGTACCCGAACTGGCCCTGCAAGCCATTCGCCAATTGATCATCGAACGGGGCTTCGGTCCGGGGGATGCGCTGCCCTCGCAGCGGGAGCTGGCGGTGCAATTGGGGGTCAGCCGGGCGTCGCTGCGCGAGGCTCTGTCCTCCTTGAGCGCCCTGGGGCTGATCAGTGTGCAGCCGGGCAAGGGGGTGTTCGTCCAGGCACCTGAAACGGTTCCGGCCGGTGCCGGATTGAGCTGGCCGTTCGCCGCCCAGGCCTCGCCGGTGGATATCTTTCAGTTGCGCTATGCCCTGGAGGGGTTCGCTGCGGGCCTGGCGGCGGTGACCCTGACCGCCGATGAGCTGGATGCCCTGGAAGATAATGTGCAGGCCATGCGCCGTGAGTTGCGGGCCGGGGATTTCGAGGCGGCGGCGCGGCTGGACTTCGAGTTTCACCAGAAGATCCTCCTGGCCAGCGGCAATCAGGCGATGCTGAGCATCCTCAGCGCCAGTGCCGAGATCTTCCTGGAGAGTCAGAAGCTACCGTTCATCCGACCCGAGCGGGCCATGGAAACCTGGCAGGAGCATCGCAAGATCCTCCGTGCCCTGGTCCGGCACGCTTCCGGAGCGGCACACAAGGCCATGCAGGAGCATGTGCGCAATGCTGCCCTGCGCACTGGAATCGCCTTTGTCACCCCCGCATCTTCCTGAGCTGAGCTATACCCAAACTCATGGGGGACCATAGTGAGAGTCAATCATCTCCGGCTTCCTGAACGCGGGAAGGGCAGATATGATGGGCCACGTTTTTTTGCTTACAACCTGGAGAATTCCATGAGCAGCGATCTTATCAAACACGTCAGCGACGCCAGCTTCGAGACCGACGTACTCAAAGCCGAAGGCGCTGTACTGGTCGACTACTGGGCTGAGTGGTGCGGCCCATGCAAGATGATCGCTCCGGTTCTGGACGAAATTGCTGAAACCTACAAAGGCAAACTGACCGTTGCCAAGCTGAACATCGACGAAAACTCGGAAACCCCGGCCAAGCACGGCGTGCGTGGTATCCCGACTCTGATGCTGTTCAAGAACGGCAACGTCGAGGCCACCAAGGTCGGCGCACTGTCCAAGTCGCAATTGGCCGCTTTCCTCGACGCCAACATCTAAGCGTCGATTTCAGTGCCCTGGAAAAGCCCCGCAAAATGCGGGGCTTTTTCGTAATTGAGGGCTAGACGCTCCGAAACTCAGGTGTTACATTCGGCCCCGCACTGGTTTCTCCAGTGCCCCCTGCAAGCTGTCGCCGACGCTCTCCTTTTCGAATAAGTACGCGATCCTGTCGCCTTCTCTGCGGCGCGGCCTCATTAAGCCAAAAGCTTAATTTCCCCCCTCTATAAATGATTACGTCATTCCTATATGAATCTGACTGAACTCAAGCAAAAGCCGATTACCGAACTGCTCGAATTGGCCGAACAGATGGGCATAGAAAATATGGCCCGTTCGCGCAAGCAGGACGTGATTTTCTCCCTGCTGAAAAAGCACGCGAAAAGCGGTGAGGAAATCTCCGGTGATGGCGTGCTGGAGATCCTCCAGGACGGCTTCGGCTTCCTTCGCTCCTCCGACGCCTCCTACCTGGCCGGCCCGGACGATATCTACGTCTCGCCAAGCCAGATCCGTCGCTTCAACTTGCGCACCGGTGACACCATCGTTGGCAAGATCCGCCCTCCCAAGGAAGGCGAGCGTTACTTCGCGCTGCTCAAGGTCGATACCATCAACTACGACCGTCCCGAGAACGCCAAGAACAAGATTCTGTTCGAAAACCTGACGCCGCTGTTCCCGACCGTGCGCATGAAGATGGAAGCCGGCAACGGTTCCACCGAAGACTTGACCGGTCGTGTCATCGACCTGTGCGCGCCGATCGGCAAGGGCCAGCGTGGTCTGATCGTTGCTCCGCCGAAGGCGGGCAAGACCATCATGCTGCAGAACATTGCTGCGAACATCACGCGCAACAACCCAGAAGTTCATCTGATCGTGCTGTTGATCGACGAGCGTCCGGAAGAAGTGACCGAGATGCAGCGCACCGTGCGCGGCGAAGTGGTCGCCTCCACCTTCGACGAGCCGCCAACCCGTCACGTGCAAGTGGCCGAGATGGTGATCGAGAAGGCCAAGCGCCTGGTCGAGCACAAGAAGGACGTGGTGATCCTGCTGGACTCCATCACCCGTCTGGCCCGCGCCTACAACACCGTGATCCCGAGCTCCGGCAAGGTCCTGACCGGTGGTGTCGATGCCCACGCCCTGGAGAAGCCGAAGCGTTTCTTCGGTGCTGCGCGCAACATCGAAGAAGGCGGCTCGCTGACCATCATCGCTACCGCGCTGGTTGAAACCGGCTCGAAGATGGATGAAGTGATCTACGAAGAGTTCAAGGGTACCGGCAACATGGAGCTGCCCCTGGACCGCCGTATTGCCGAGAAACGCGTATTCCCGGCCATCAACATCAACAAGTCCGGCACCCGCCGCGAAGAGCTGCTGACCGCCGATGACGAGCTGCAGCGCATGTGGATCCTGCGCAAGCTGCTGCATCCCATGGATGAAGTCGCTGCCATCGAGTTCCTGGTCGACAAGCTGAAACAGACCAAGACCAACGATGAGTTCTTCCTGTCGATGAAGCGCAAGTAAATCGATCAGGCCAGCAAGAGCCGGGGAAACCCGGCTTTTTGCTATCTGACATTCTCTATTCTGAACCTGTGGGTTCGGCGCTAAACTGCCTGCCCCGAATGCCACGGCGAAAACGAGGCTCACGCATGCAGTATCGCGACTTGCGCGACTTTATCAGCGGCCTGGAACAGCGCTCGGAACTCAAGCGCATCCAGGTCCCGGTGTCCCCTGTGCTGGAAATGACCGAGGTCTGCGATCGCACCTTGCGTGCCAAAGGCCCGGCCCTGCTGTTTGAAAACCCCACCGGTTATGACATTCCCGTGCTCGGCAACCTGTTCGGCACCCCCGAGCGCGTGGCCCTGGGGATGGGCGCCGAAGCCGTCAGTGAACTGCGGGAAATCGGCAAGCTGCTGGCCTTCCTCAAGGAGCCCGAACCGCCCAAGGGGCTCAAGGACGCCTGGTCCAAGCTGCCGATCTTCCGCAAGATCATTTCCATGGCGCCCAAGGTGGTCAAGGACGCGGTCTGCCAGGAAGTGGTGATCGAGGGCGACGACGTCGACCTGGGCATGCTGCCGGTGCAGACCTGCTGGCCCGGCGACGTCGGGCCGCTGATCACTTGGGGCCTGACGGTGACCAAGGGGCCGAACAAGGACCGGCAGAACCTGGGCATCTATCGTCAGCAGGTGATCGGCCGCAACAAGGTGATCATGCGCTGGTTGAGCCACCGTGGCGGCGCGCTGGATTACCGCGAATGGTGCGAGAAGCACCCGGGCAAGCCGTTCCCGGTGTCCGTGGCCCTGGGCGCGGATCCGGCAACCATTCTCGGCGCGGTGACCCCGGTGCCGGACAGCCTCTCCGAATACGCCTTCGCCGGCCTGCTGCGGGGCAACCGCACGGAGCTGGTGAAGTGCCGCGGCAACGACCTGCAAGTGCCGGCCACTGCCGAAATCATTCTTGAGGGGGTGATCCATCCCGGCGAGATGGCCGATGAAGGTCCCTATGGCGACCACACGGGTTATTACAACGAGGTCGACAGCTTCCCGGTGTTCACCGTGGAGCGCATCACCCATCGCACCAAGCCGATCTACCACAGCACCTACACCGGCCGGCCACCGGATGAGCCGGCGATCCTCGGCGTGGCGTTGAACGAAGTGTTCGTGCCGATCCTGCAGAAGCAGTTCCCGGAGATCACCGACTTCTACCTGCCGCCCGAAGGCTGCTCCTACCGCATGGCGGTGGTGACCATGAAGAAGCAGTACCCGGGCCACGCCAAGCGCGTGATGCTGGGTGTCTGGTCGTTTTTGCGACAGTTCATGTACACCAAGTTCGTTATCGTCACCGACGACGATATCAATGCCCGGGACTGGAACGACGTGATCTGGGCCATCACCACGCGCATGGACCCCAAGCGCGACACGGTGATGATCGACAACACCCCGATCGATTACCTCGACTTCGCCTCGCCGGTGTCCGGCCTGGGTTCGAAGATGGGGCTCGACGCCACTCACAAGTGGCCCGGAGAAACCACCCGAGAGTGGGGCCGGGTCATTGTCAAGGATGAGGCGGTCACCCGCCGGATCGATGCCATCTGGAATCAGTTAGGAATAGATTGATGCGTGTAACCTTGCAGCCCTCCGGAGCAGTGCTTGAGACGCTGCCCGGCGAGCGGATTCTCGATGCGGCGCGGCGCCTGGGCTATGAATGCCCGCAAAGCTGTCGCAATGGCAACTGTCATGTGTGTGCCGCGCTGCTGGTGGAGGGCAGCGTGCAGCAAGCCGGCGATGTGCGTGATCACGGCGAGTTCTACACTTGCATTGCAGAGCCGCTGGAAGACTGCATCGTGCTGTGGGATGGCGTCCTTGCGCTGGGAGAGTTGCCGGTGCGCAGCCTGTCGTGTCAGCTCACTGAATGCCTGGAAGTCGGCGGCGATGTCTGGCGGGTCAGGCTGCGGGCTCCGGCCGGCAAGCCACCGCGCTATCACGCGGGCCAGTACCTGATGCTGGAGCGCGATAACGGCGAGAAGTCGGCGTTCTCCCTGGCTTCGGCGCCCCATTGCGGGCGGGATCTGGAGTTGCACGTACTGGTGCGCGAAAACAGTGCGCAAAGCCTGATGCAGCAGTTGCAACGCGAGCGCATGGCGCGGATCGAGATGCCGTTCGGCGATACCCACCTGGCCGAGCTGCCGGACGGTCCGCTGGTGCTGATCGCCGCCGGGACCGGCATGGCGCAGATGCACAGCCTGATCGAGCACTGCCGGGCCAAGGGCTTCAAGCACCCGGTGCATCTGTATTGGGGCGTGCGCCGGCCGGAAGACTTCTACCAGCTGGAACACTGGGATGAATGGCAGCAGTTGCCCAACCTGTATCTGCACAAGGTGGTCAGCGACCTGTGCGGCTGGGAGGGACGCTGCGGCATGCTGCACGAGGCGGTGTGCGAGGACATCACCGACCTGTCCTCGGTGCATGTCTATGCCAGCGGCTCGCCGGCCATGATCTACGCCACCTTGGACGCACTGGTGAATGCCGGGATGGACGCCCATCAGATGCGGGCCGACGTGTTCGCCTACGCTCCGCGGCCCTGACGGCATCTGATCGGGGCTGTTCTTTATAACTCTGTATATAGCCCATCGGTATTTATCTAATTAAATAAATTCCGGTAGGTTATATATAAGCTTTCAACTTGAGTGCCGCTCTAATGGCACTTAACTTGCCTTGAAACTTTTGTGTCTTGTAGTTACTGCCAGGCGTTCTATTAAGTAACTTCTTTTACGCGGGGAGCTGAACGCTATTCGCCATGACAGCCCTTGAATCCAGTTATCTGAATCTGGCTTACCCTCCGCGGCTCGATCTGGGGCCGCAGCTGACCCACGAACAACTTCGCAGCTCCATGCAATCCACCATGGCCCGGCACAAGGGTGGTCCGGTCTGGCTGTTCGCCTACGGTTCATTGATCTGGCGCCCGGAGTGTTCGGCGGTCGAGCGCATGCGCGGACGGGTGCACGGCTATCATCGCGGTCTGTATCTATGGTCACACGAGCATCGCGGCACGCCGGAAATGCCGGGCTTGGTGTTCGGCCTGGATCGTGGCGGCTCCTGCAGCGGCTTCGCCTACCGCCTGCCGGAGGAGCATCTGGACGCCTCGCTGTATGCCCTGTGGCAACGTGAAATGCCTTATCCCTCTTACCGTCCGCACTGGCTCAACTGCCGTCTTGAGGATGGCAGCCAGGTCCAGGCCCTGGGATTCGTGCTGGAGCGGCACCTGCCCAGCTATGCCGGCAACCTGCCGGATCATGTGCTGAGCCAGGTGTTCGAGAGCGCTTGCGGGCGTTATGGCACCACCCGCGATTATGTCGAGCAAACGGTCCAGGCCCTGCGCAGCCACGCCATGCCGGATCGCAATCTGGAGGCACGGCTCAAGCGCTGCAAGGGCGTTGCGGCCCATTGACGAAAGCCGGCCTCAGCGGACCTGCACCACCACTTTGCCCACTGCCTTGCGCTGCCCCAGATCATCGATGGCCCGGGCGGCTGCCGTCAGAGGATAGACCTGGGACACCAGCGGCTTGAGCTTGCCTTCGGCGAACCAGCCGAACAGCTGCTGGAAGTTCGCCGCGTTGTCCTGAGGCTGGCGCTGAGCGAAGGAGCCCCAGAACACGCCCACCACCGCCGCGCCCTTGAGCAGCGCCAGGTTCACCGGCAATTCGGGAATGCGTCCGCTGGCAAAGCCCACCACCAGCAGGCGACCGTTCCAGGCGATGGAGCGAACGGCCTGATCGAACAGGTCGCCGCCCACCGGGTCGTAGATCACGTCGGCGCCGTTGCCGTCGGTCAGGCGCTTGACCTCGTCCTTCAGGCTGCTTTCGCTGTAGTTGATCAACTCATCGGCGCCGGCGGCCTTGGCCACGGCGAGCTTTTGCGCGCTGCTGGCGGCAGCGATCACCCGGGCGCCCATGGCCTTGCCGATTTCCACCGCCGCCAGTCCGACTCCGCCCGAGGCGCCGAGCACCAGCAGGGTTTCACCGGGCTGCAGGTTGCCGCGCTGCTTGAGGGCATGCATCGAGGTGCCGTAGGTCATGCTGAACGCGGCGGCGGTGTTGAAGTCCATGGCGGCGGGAATCGGCAGCACGTTGTAGCCCGGCACCGCCACCTGTTCGGCAAAGCTGCCCCAGCCGGTCAGGGCCATGACCCGGTCACCGACCTTGAGATGGCTGATCTTCTCGCCCACCGCGCTGACGACCCCGGCCGCCTCGCCACCCGGGGAGAAGGGGAAGGGGGGCTTGAACTGGTATTTGCCCTCGATGATCAGGGTGTCCGGAAAATTCACCCCAGCGGCATGCACGTCCAGGAGGATCTCGTTCTTCTTCGGCACGGGACTTGCGACCTCTTCCAGCACCAGCGTTTCGGCGGGGCCGAAGGCTTTGCACAGCACGGCTTTCATCAGGGCTATTCCTTTGGGGTTGGTGGCCGATAAGTGTAGGAGCGTGAATCAGGCGGTCAACGAGCATGCCCGGCCCTGATGGGCAGCCATAAGCTTGTGCTTGGGCTCAGGCGGGCGGGCCTTTATGCTAGGCCGCAAACCGGATTAAGGAGCGAATTGTGAAAGCGTGGATCATGTTGCTGCTGGCCCTCTCTCTGCCGATGGCAGCGATGGCCGAAGAGGCCAAAGAAGGTGAAGCACCGAAAGTCAGCTACATCAGCCTGAGCCCGCCCTTTGTCGGCAACTACGGCCTGGATGGCGGCCCGAAGCTCAAGGTCTACAAGGCCGACGTGGCCCTGCGAGTGACCGGCGATGCCTCGGCCCAGGCGGTCAAGGCCAATGAGCCGCTGATTCGCAATCAGTTGGTGGCGCTGTTTGCCCAGCAGACCACCGAGACCATGAACAACGTCGAGGCCAAGGAGAAGCTGCGCCAGGAAGCCCTCAAGCAGGTGCAGCAAGTGATGAGCGATGAAACCGGCAAGCCGGTAGTGGAAGACCTGTTGTTCAACAACCTGATCATCCAGTAACCCTGCCCGCCGTAGGAGCTGGCTGGCCAGCGAAGACGCCCGAGAGGGCGACGCAGGGCTGAGGCCCCTTCGCCGGCCAGCCGGCTCCTACAAGGCGTGGCTCACGAGGCCAGGCTCTTGCGAAAGCGCGCCAGGGCGATGGCGAAGAACACCAGCCCGATTGTCGCCAGGGCCAGCAGGTCGGGCCAGACCACACTGACGCCCGCATCACGAAACAGGATCGCCGCGCTGAGGCTGACGAAGTGCGTGGATGGCGAGCCCTGCATCACCCACTGCAGCCACTGCGGCATGCTGTCCAGCGGTGTGCTGCCGCCGGACAGCAGCAGCATCGGGATGATCACCGGGATCGCCAGCAAGCCGAATTGCGGGGTCGAACGGGCCAGGGTGGCGAGGAAGATGCCCAAAGCGGTGCTGGCGAACAGATACAGCGCCGTGACCATCAGGAACAGCGCCATCGAGCCCGCCAGAGGCACCCCCAGCACGCCCTTGACGATCACCTCCAGCGATATCCAGGTGCACAGCACCACCACCAGCATGTTGCTCCAGACCTTCGCCAGCATGATTTCCAGCGCCGTCAGCGGCAGCACCAGCAGATGATCGAGGGTGCCGTGTTCGCGTTCGCGCAGCAGCGCGGTGCCGGTGAGCACGATGGCCAGGATGGTGATGTTGTTGACGATCTGGATCACCGCCAGGAACCAGCCGCCTTCCAGATTGGTGTTGAACAGGGCGCGGGTGGTCAGCAGGGCCGGGGCCTTGCTTGCGGCATCCGCCTGATTGGCATAGCTGAGCAGCTCGCGCTGGAAGATCCGACCGATGTAGCCGGCGCCCATGAACGCTTGGCTCATGGCGGTGGCGTCGACGTTGACCTGCACCGCCGGCTGGCGGCCGGCCAGCAGGTCACTCTGGAAGTTGGCGGGAATGTTGATCACGAAGGTGTACTGGCCGCTGTCCATCACTTCGTCCAGTCGGTTGTAGGGCAGCGACACCGGGGCCTGGAACTCCGGTGGCTGCAGGGCTTCGGCCAGCTGTCGCGACAGTGCGCTGTGGTCCTCGTCCACCAGCGCCACGCTGGCATTGTGCACCCCGATCACCGAGCCGGCGGCGGGCATGTAGATGGCCACGGTGAAGGCATACATCAAGAACAGCAGCAGGACGCTGTCGTGGCGCAGGCTGGTGAGCTCCTTGAGACCCAGGCGCAGGATATGGGCGAGCCGGTTCATCAGACCTCCTGCTTTTTCAACATGACCAGGCTGAGCCCGGTGAAGCCAAGGAAGAACCCGATCAGGGCCAGGCATTGAGGCCAGAGCTCACGCAGGTCCAGGGCCTTGGTGAAGGTGCCGACGGCAATGTCGAGGAAGTGCCCGGCGGGGAACAGCTGGCCCATGATCGCCGCCGCTCCTTCCAGGGACGAGCGCGGCACGATCAACCCGGAGAACTGGATGGTCGGCAGGCTGGTGATGATCATGGTGCCGAGGATTGCCGCGATCTGGGTGCGGGTGAAGGCTGAGATCAGCAGGCCCATGCTGGTGGTGGCCAGCACGTAGAGCACCCCGCCCAGGGCCAGGGTCAGGCCGCTGCCCTTGAAGGGTACGCCGAACAGCCAGCGGTTCATGGCCACCAGCAAGCCCAGGTTGATCAGGCTCACCACCAGGTAGGGCGCCTGCTTGCCCAGGAGAAATTCCAGGCGGGTCAGGGGCGTGGCATAGAAGTTGGTGATCGAGCCCAGTTCCTTCTCGCGCACGATGCCCAGGGCGGTGAGCATGGCCGGAATGAACGCCAGGATCAGCGCCATGACCCCGGGCCCGATGGCGTTCACGCTGACCACATCCTGGTTGTAGCGAAAGCGCGTTTCCAGCTTGGCGGCAGGTCTTGAGTTCAGTGCCGGGCTGCTGTGTTCAGCCAGCAGTTCGAGGTTGGCCTGGTGGACCGCCTCGACATAGTTGCGGCTGGTTTCCGCGCGAAACGGCATGCCGCCGTCCAGCCAGGCGGCCACTGTCGGTTGGCGCCCGGCATACAGATCGCGGCCAAAGCCGGGAGGGATTTCCAGGGCCAGCTTGATCTCCGAACGCTGCAGGCGCTGGTGCAGTTCAGGGGCGCTGCGGATGCTCGGTTTTTCCTCGAAGTAGCGTGAGCCGCGAAAAGCCTCCAGATAGGCGCGGCTTTGCGGTGTCTGGTCCTGGTCGTAGACGGCGAAGGCCAGTTTCTCCACGTCCAGGGAAATGCCGTAGCCGAAGATCACCATCATGAAGATCGCCCCCAGCAGGGCGAAGCCCAGGCGTACTTTGTCCCGCAGCAGTTCCTTGCCTTCGCGGGTGGCCACCGCCAGCAGCCGGGCCAGGCTCAGGCCCGAGCGCGGAGGGGCGATGGCGTGGCTCGAGGCAACCGCCGGAGGCGGCGCTGGCGCTGCATCCGCGGCTCCTTGGGCGTCTTCCAGGCAGCGGACGAAGGCGGCTTCCAGGGTGTCGCCGGCAAACTGCTGTTGCAGCGTCGCGGGCGTGTCGCAGGCCAGTACCTTGCCGGCGTGCATCAACGAAATGCGGTCGCAGCGCTGGGCTTCGTTCATGAAGTGAGTGGAGAGGAAGATGGTCACGCCCTGTTCCCGGGACAGCTCGATCAGCAGGCGCCAGAAGTCGTCACGGGCGGCCGGGTCGACCCCGGAAGTGGGCTCGTCGAGGATCAGCACTTCCGGCCGGTGCAGTACCGCCACTGCCAGGGACAGGCGCTGGCGCAGGCCCAGGGGAAGGGCGCCGGACTGTTGCTCGGCAATTGCCCCGAGATCGAAGCGCTGGATCAGTTCCTCGATGCGCGGGCCGCTTTGCGCCGGTGGCAAGTCGAACAGGCGGGCATGCAGGTCCAGGTTCTGGCGCACGCTGAGCTCGCCGTACAGGGAAAAGCTCTGGGACATGAAGCCGACCCGTTTACGGGTGTCCAGGTCCTTGGCGTCCACCGGGTTGCCCAGCAGTTTGGCGCTGCCTTCGGTGGCGGGCATCAGTCCGGTGAGGACCTTCATGGTGGTGGTCTTGCCGCAGCCGTTGGAGCCGAGGAAGCCGAATATCTCCCCGCGCCCGATGGCGAAGCTGACTTTGTTGACCGCGGTGAAGTCGCCAAAGCGCAGGGTCAGTTCGTGGGCTTCGATGGCGATGTCGTGGTTGTCGCCGGAGCGGGGCGGAATGACCAGCGGCTGATTGTCGTGGCCCGTGTCGCCCTGGAAGTGGGTGAAGGCGTCATCCAGCTTGCCGCTGGCCGTGACTTTCGCCAGTTCCTGGCTCAGGCCCTGGGCAATCATCCGGCCCTTGTCGAGCATCAGGCAGTGTTCGAACTGCTCGGCTTCCTCCATGTAGGCGGTGGCCACCAGCAGGGTCAGTTGCGGACGCTGCTGGCGCACGTCTTCCACCAGTTCCCAGAAGCGCCGCCGGGACAACGGGTCGACCCCGGTGGTGGGCTCGTCGAGAATCAGCAGGTCCGGTTCGTGGATCAACGCGCAGCACAGGCCGAGTTTCTGTTTCATCCCGCCGGACAGCTTGCCCGCCGGGCGCTCGGCGAAGCGCAGCAGGTCGGTGGCCAGCAGCAGGCTGTGCATGCGCTGTTCGCATTCGTCACGGGGCAGGCCGAACAGGGTGGCGAAGAAACGGATGTTTTCGCTGATGGACAGGTCGGGGTACAGGTTGCCCCCCAGGCCCTGGGGCATGAAGGCGATGCGCGGATAAAGGCTGCGGCGGTGGCGGCGCTGGGAAATGGCCCCACCGAGCACTTCAAGCTCGCCCTGCTGGAGCTTCTTGACCCCGGCGATCAAGCCCAGAAGGCTCGACTTGCCGGCGCCGTCCGGCCCGATCAAGCCGCAGCGGGTGCCCGCCGGCAGGTTGAAGCTGATATCGATCAGGGCCTGCTGTGAGCCGTAGCGATGGCCAATGCCGCTTGCCTGCAGCGCCAGGCCGCTCATTTCAGGTTGGCCGGCCAGTCCACGGGAGCCGTGCGCACATAGCCGGCACCGGGCATTCCCGGTTTGGCCTGGGGCACGGTGGCAGGTTGAGTCAGGCGCACCTTGACCCGAAACACCAGCTTCTGGCGCTCGTCCCGGGTTTCCACTTCTTTGGGGGTGAACTGGGACTTGGCGGCGACGAAGCTGATCTTCGCCGGCAGTGGCTGGTTGGGCAGGGCGTCGAGGAGGATTCGCGACTCATCGCCAACGGTCAGGCGACCGGTCACCGAGGCCGGCAGATAGAGGTTCATGTATTGATCGTTGGGGTCGATCAGCAGCAGCACCCGGCCACCGGCACCCAGGACTTCGCCGGGCTCGGCCAGGCGCAACTGAATGATGCCGTCGATGGGCGCCCGCAGGCTGCTGTCGTCAATCTCGCTGGTGAGCTGGGCCACCTGGGCCTGAGCGGCGCCAATGGCGGCCTTGACCGCCGCGACCTGGGCTTGGGCGGCCAGCACCGCTGCGTTGCCGGTGGTCAGGCGGGCTTGCTGCTGGTCGATGAGTTGCTGGCTGGCGAAGCCGCGGCGGAACAGTTCCTGGGAACGCTTGAGCTCCTGGTTGGCCAGCAGTTGTTCGCTCTGGCGCAACTGGACGTTGGCTTCGGCGGCCGACAGGTTCTCCCGCGCCCGCAGCACCTCGGCCTCGGCCTGGTTGCGCTGGGCCTCCAGGGTGCGGGTATCCATGCGGGCCAGCAGTTGCCCCTGGAGCACTTTGTCGCCTTCGTTGACACGCACTTCCGCCAGGCGTCCGGGGATCTTGCTGGCGATCTGCACCTCGGTGGCCTCAAGGCGGCCATTGCCCATGCTCAGGCCTTCCGGCAGGCGATCCTGGAGGGACTTCCAGTAGCCGAAGCCACCGGCGGCGAGCAACAGAATCAAGAGGGAAACAGCGAAAATGCGGGAAGAACGGTGGTTCGTCGACATGTATTCTGCGTCCTGCGGCTATAGCGTCCAAGTCTGACAGAGCCAGGCTCTCGCCCGCTTGATGCTCGTCAAATGAAAGGGGCAAGACTAAACCTATTGTCCGCAGGCTGCATGGCGATCGGGGCAAAATAACCGCCACTGCCGCCGTGGCCCGGATCAGGCCCGGCGACTCGGGGAAGGCTCAGAGCAGGGCGAGGACGGCAGCCCATTGCTCGGCGGTGACCGGCATCACCGACAGGCGGCTGCCCTTTTGCACCAGGGGCATCTCGGCGAGGGCGGCCTGCTGCTTGAGGTAGTCCAGGCGCAGGACCTTGTCGAAGGTCTGCACGTGGGCCACGTCGATTGCGCTCCAGGCATTTTTTTCGGCGCTGGCCTTGGGGTCGAAGTAGTGGCTGTCCGGTTCCAGGGCGGTCGGGTCCGGGTAGGCCGCCTTGATGATCCGGCCGATACCGGCGATGCCGGGTTCCGGGCAACTGGAGTGATAGAAAAAGAACTCATCACCGACGGTCATGGTGCGCAGAAAATTGCGCGCCTGATAGTTGCGTACGCCATCCCAACGGGCTTGGCCTAGCTGCTGCAGGCCGAGGATCGAGAGTTCGTCCGGCTCGGATTTCATCAGCCAATAGGCCATGTTTCTTACCCTCCAAAGGGTGATTGGGCAGGTTGCCGGAGGATTTTATGACAAACCGACGGTCGGTTGACGCCAGCGTTTGCGTGTCGGTTCACGTTATCGCAAAATGCCGGGATTTTAAGCTTGACGCTGCTGCACGGCCTGTTATGGAAACCGTTGCTGTCATCGTGTGTGACTTGCCCGAGGGGGGGCAATCGATGAAACGCCAACCGGATTTACTATGGATTTTGGTTATTTTGTTCGGTTTGGGCGTTGTAACCACCGGTTATGCGCAAAGCTTGTGGGCCAACAAGACCGATGCTCCGATCGAGATCGCCCAACAGCCGCAACCCTTCAAGCGCTGAACCTGCCCGGGCGTCGCTGAGCGAACGCGACGTCTATCGGGCGCAGTACCATCCCTGATCCGTCACGGTGCCTTGTAGCGGCACATCCCAGCTGGCCTGATCCAGTCTCGCGACTTTCTGGCACTCATGAGCCAGGCCCAGCAGTGTCGGCTTGCGCCAGTTCTGGCGGCGCGCCAGGTACGCCAGGCTGCGGTCGTAGAAGCCACCGCCCATTCCCAGGCGACCTCCCTCTTCATCGAATCCCACCAGGGGCAGGAGCACCAGATCCAGTGCCCAGACCTTGCGCTGGCGCGCGGCGTTGATCCGCGGTTCGAGAATGCGAAAGCGGTTGGGGCGCAGTTTTTCTCCGGGGCGGATGCGCTGGAACACCATCTTGGTTCGTGGCCAGGCACTGAGCACAGGCAAGTAGGTAGCCTTGCCCCGGCGTTGGGCGGCACGCAGCAGCAGGCGCGGATCGATTTCGCCATCGGTGGGCAAATACAGGGACAGGTGTCGGGCCCGACGAAACACCGGGTTCTGCGCCAGTTGGCGGTACAGGTCACGGGCGGCCTGGCGTTGCTGGGCTGGTGTGAGGGCACGACGGGCTTTACGCAGCATGCGTCGAAGTTGCGGGCGGGAAAGCGGCGCAGGTTCGGTCATGGAGGAGGCTATGGAGAGTCGGACATGGCAGAACAGCCTACCCGGAAAAACCAATGCCAGCATGGATAACTGGCATTGGCCGACAATTCAGGCTCCCCAGGCGAACCGCTGTCGACTTAGCCCTTGAACCCGAAAGTTCAAGGCGGAAGATGCAGCAGGCTTTAAGGCTTTCCGTCTAGCGGACATGCACACCAGCCCAACGTGCAACTTCCAGGGTAGTGCGAATCGGCTCAGGGACATCGCCAACTGGCAAGCACCCCAGGGAGTGGCGCGAGTATACCGCAACCGCTGTCAGGAATCAGCTTTGCTTGCGTCCGAATCGGTGGCCAGGACCAGGTCAACACGTTCCAGCAGATCCCGTACCTGTTCGCGGGTGGTGGCGCTGGCCTGCACATCCGGACGCTCCTGGCGGTGCAGCAGATCGTGGGTGATGTTCAGCGCGGCCATGACCGCAATGCGATCGGCGCCGATGACTTTGCCACTGCTGCGGATCTCGCGCATCTTGCCGTCCAGGTAACGGGCGGCGCTCACCAGATTGCTGCGTTCTTCCTGGGGGCAGATGATCGAATATTCTTTGTCGAGGATCTGCACGGTAACGCTATTGCTTGAACTCATGAGTCTTGCTCCAGGGCCTTGAGGCGCGAAATCATCGATTCGACCTTACGCCGGGCGATTTCGTTTTTTTCAATGAGGTGCGCGCGTTCCTCGCGCCAGGTCTTTTCCTGAGCTAATAAGAGTGCGTTTTGACTCTTTAGTTGCTCGACCCGGGTAATAAGCAGTTCGAGTCTGGCCATCAGTGCGTGCAGGTCGGTGTCTTCCATTGTGTCCCACTGAAGTTGGTCTGATGAGTGGCAACTGGCTGGACAGCGCCTGGGTGGCCTGAACGGTCCTTGCGCATTCGGTGCTGTCCGGTCGGCAATCTGTCCGTCGCCCAAGGCCCGGCGGACCGCTGTAACGGGGCGCTAGGCGCAACGCGGCGCTGGCAATGAATGATGACACGCCCTACGATACAAGGCCTTCATTCTAGACATTGCGCCGCTTGGCGCCTAGCTGCCCATGCCCATTCAGAATTCCCCGTACAACGCCTTCGCCACCCTGCTCAGCAGCAGTGGCCATCCTGTTTCTCCTGCCGAATTGCACGGCCTGTTGCTGGGTCGCAGCTGCGCCGGCGCCGGGTTCGAGGTCGACGGCTGGCTGGTTGACGCCGCCGAGCTGCTCGAAGGCGAGCCGCAGGACAACGTGCGCAACGCCTTGATCGGCCTGCAGGAAATGGTCAAGGGCGAACTCACCAGCGACGACATGACCGTGGTCCTGCTGCTGCCCAGCGACGACGCTCCCCTGACCGAGCGTGCCGCGGCCCTGGGCCAGTGGTGCCAGGGCTTCCTCGCCGGTTTCGGCCTCAACTCCCGTGACAGCAGCGCCCTGAGCGCCGAGGCCACTGAAGTGTTGCAGGACCTTGCCGCCATCGCTCAGGTCCAGGATGCGCTGGAAGAGTCCGACGACGGTGAAAGCGACTACATGGAAGTGATGGAGTACCTGCGGGTCGCGCCGTTGCTGCTGTTCACCGAAACCAACAAGACCGTTGCACCGGCTGCCAAGCCTTCTCTGCACTGATCGACAGGGAACTGCATCTGCCCATGATTCATATCCCTAAAACGGAATACAGTCGTCGCCGCAAGGCGCTCATGGCGCAGATGGAGCCCAACAGCATTGCGATCCTGCCGGCGGCAGCCGTGGCCATTCGCAACCGCGATGTGGAGCACGTCTACCGCCAGGACAGCGATTTTCAGTACCTCAGCGGCTTCCCCGAGCCCCAGGCCGTGATTGTGCTCATGCCCGGTCGCGAGCATGGCGAGTACGTGCTGTTCTGCCGCGAGCGCAATGCCGAGCGCGAGCTCTGGGATGGCCTGCGGGCAGGCCAGGAAGGCGCGATTCGCGACTATGGCGCGGACGATGCGTTCCCCATCACCGACATCGACGACATTCTCCCGGGCCTGATCGAAGGTCGCGACCGGGTCTATTCGGCCATGGGCAGCAACCCTGAATTCGATCGTCATTTGATGGAGTGGATCAACGTGATCCGCTCTAAAGCGCACCTTGGCGCCCAGCCGCCGAACGAATTCGTTGCCCTGGATCATCTGCTGCACGACATGCGCCTGTATAAATCGGCGGCGGAAGTGAAGGTGATGCGCGAAGCCGCGCGGATATCCGCCCAGGCCCATATCCGCGCCATGCAGGCCAGTCGCCCCGGATTGCACGAATTCAGTCTGGAGGCCGAGCTGGATTACGAGTTCCGCAAGGGCGGGGCGAAGATGCCGGCTTATGGCTCCATTGTCGCGGCGGGGCGCAACAGTTGCATCCTGCACTACCAACAGAATGACGCCCTGCTCAAGGATGGCGATCTGGTGCTGATCGACGCCGGTTGTGAAATCGACTGCTACGCCAGCGATATCACCCGGACCTGGCCGGTCAACGGCAAGTTCTCGCCCGAGCAGAAGGCGATCTATGAACTGGTGCTGGCGGCCCAGGAAGCGGCGTTTGCCGAGATCGCCCCGAACAAGCACTGGAACCAGGCGCACGAGGCGACGGTTCGGGTCATCACCGCCGGTCTGGTGAAGTTGGGCCTGCTGGAAGGCGCGGTGGATGAGCTGATAGCCAGCGAGGCCTACAAAGCGTTCTACATGCACCGTGCCGGACACTGGCTGGGCATGGATGTACACGATGTCGGCGAGTACAAGGTCGGCGGCGAGTGGCGGGTGTTGGAGGTCGGCATGGCGCTGACCGTGGAGCCGGGCATCTATATCTCCCCGGACAACCAGCAGGTGGCTAAGAAGTGGCGCGGCATTGGCGTGCGCATCGAGGACGACGTGGTAGTGACCAAGCAGGGCTGTGAAATTCTGACGGGCGGCGTGCCGAAAAGCGTCGCCGAGATCGAGGCGTTGATGGCCGCTGCCTGGGTCCAGGCGTCATGAGCCGGGTCAATCTGGCCATCATCGGTGGCGGCCTGGTCGGAGCCAGCCTGGCCCTGGCCCTGCAGGCCGGAGCCAAGGCCCGGGGCTGGACGATCGTGCTGATCGAGCCGTTCGCCCCCGGCGACAGCTTCCAGCCCAGCTACGATGCACGCTCTTCGGCGCTGTCCTTTGGCGCCCGGCAGATCTACCAGCGCCTGGGCCTGTGGCAGGCGATTTCCCGGCGGGCCGAGCCGATCAAGCAGATTCACGTGTCTGACCGCGGGCGCTTCTCCACGGCGCGCTTGTCGGCCATGGAAGAAGGCGTTCCGGCCCTGGGTTATGTGGTGGAAAACGCCTGGCTCGGCCAATGCCTGTGGCAGGGCCTGGACAAGGACGTGATCAGTTGGCGCTGCCCGGCGGAAGTCACCCGCCTTGAGCCCCTGGAGGGCGGCTATCGCCTGACCCTGAATGACGAAACCACCCTGGAATGCGACCTGGCGGTGCTCGCCGATGGCGGTCGCTCCGGCTTGCGCGAACAGTTGGGGATCGGGGTCAGGAATCGCCCTTACAACCAGAGCGCGCTGATTGCCAACATCACCCCCAGTGAAGCCCACAACGGCATGGCCTTCGAGCGCTTCACCGATGATGGCCCGATGGCGCTGCTGCCCTTGCCGGACAACCGTTGCGCGCTGATCTGGACCCGCCAGGGCATGGACGCCCAGCGTCTGGCCGATCTGGATGAGCGCAGTTTCCTCAGCGAACTGCAGGGCGTGTTCGGTTACCGCCTGGGCACCCTGAAACAAGTAGGGGCGCGGCATCTGTATCCGCTGTCCCTGGTGGAGGCCGAAGAGCAGGTGCGCCCCCATCTGGTGGTACTGGGCAACGCCGCCCACAGCCTGCATCCGATTGCCGGCCAGGGCTTCAACCTGTCGCTGCGTGACGCTCAGGCCCTGGCGGATGCCTTGCTGGCCAGCGAGCGCTTGCCGGGGGATTTTGCCGTGCTGCAGGCCTATCGCGAGCGCCAGCGCCTGGACCAGAGCCTGACCGTGGGCTTTTCCGACCAGGTCACCCGGCTGTTCGGCAGCAAGCTGCCGCTGCTGTCGGTGGGGCGCAACCTCGGCTTGCTCGGACTGGACCTGCTGCCCCCGGCCAAGCGCTGGTTTGCGCGCCAGGCCATGGGCCTGGGTACTCGCCCGGATGCGTGAGTGGCTGACCCGACGGTTCGGCAAGGCCCGCCTGTTGCGCTGCTTGATGAGCCTGTATCCACCCTACCTGGGAGCCGGAGTGCGGGTCCGCCGGATCAGCGCGGATTTTCGCGAGGTCGAGGTTCGCATGGGCCTGGGCTGGTACAACCGCAACTATGTCGGCACCCAGTTCGGCGGCAGCCTGTATTCGATGGTGGACCCGTTTTTCATGCTGATGCTGATGGAGAACCTGGGGCGCGACTACATCGTCTGGGACAAGGCGGCAGCCATCGATTTCATCGCCCCGGGCAGGGGACCGGTATTTGCCCGGTTCAGTCTCGACCCGGCGCTGCTTGACGAGATCCGCCGGCAGACCGCCAGTGGCGAGAAGTACCTGCCGCAGTTGCAGGTCGAGATTCATGACGGCTCCGGCACCCTGGTGGCGCGGGTCGATAAAACCCTTTATGTGCGGCGCAAGCCGCAAGCGAGACAGGCCTAAAGCATGGAAATGCGCGCAGATGTGCTGATTGTCGGAGCCGGAATGGTCGGCAGTGCCTTGGCGCTGGCGTTGCAGGGCAGCGGCCTGGAAGTGCTGCTGCTCGATGGCGGCTCCTTGAGTGTCAAACCCTTCGCCGCCGAGTCGGCGTTCGAACCCCGGGTCAGCGCCTTGTCGGCGGCCAGCCAGCGTATCCTCGAACGCCTTGGCGCCTGGGACGGCATCGTCCGGCGTCGCAGCAGCCCCTACTGCGAGATGCAGGTCTGGGATGGCAGCGGCACCGGGCAGATCCACTTCTCGGCGTCCAGCGTGCATGCCGAGGTGCTGGGGCATATCGTCGAGAACCGGGTGGTGCAGGACGCCCTGCTCGAACGTCTGCACGAATGCGATATCGGCCTGCTGGCCAATGCCCGCCTGGAGCAGATGCGCCGCTCCGGCGATGACTGGCTACTGACCCTGGCCGATGGCCGGGTGTTGCGGGCACCGCTGGTGATCGCCGCCGACGGCGCCAACTCGGCGGTACGCCGCCTCACCGGTTGTGCCACCCGCGAGTGGGACTACCTGCACCACGCCATTGTCACCAGCGTGCGCAGCAGCCGGCCTCACCAAATGACCGCCTGGCAGCGCTTCACCGATACCGGCCCGCTGGCCTTCCTGCCCCTGGTGCGGGATGGGCAGCAGGATTGGTGCTCGATTGTCTGGTCCACCACGCCTACTGAAGCCGAGCGCCTGATGGCCCTGGACGACGAGAGCTTCTGCGCTGAACTGGAGCGCGCCTTCGAAGGCCGTTTAGGCAAGGTGCTCGGTGCCGACCCGCGGCTCTGCGTACCGCTGCGCCAGCGGCATGCCAAGCGCTATGTGGCCGAAGGCCTGGCGCTGATCGGCGACGCTGCCCACACCATCCATCCGCTGGCGGGGCAGGGGGTCAACCTGGGCTTCCTCGATGCCGCGGTACTGGCCGAAGTGCTGCTGCAAGCGGCCGATCGTGGCGAGCGCCTGGCCGAGGTCAAGGTCCTCAGCCGTTTCGAGCGCCGGCGCATGCCTCACAACCTGGCGCTGATGGCGGCCATGGAAGGCTTCGAACGGCTGTTCCAGGCCGATCCGCTGCCACTGCGCTGGCTGCGCAACACCGGCCTCAAGGTGATCGAGCAAATGCCCGAGGCCAAGGCGGTCTTTGTGCGCCAGGCCCTGGGCCTGAGCGGCGATCTCCCTGAGCTGGCCAGAGCCTAGGAGTCGGTTCGCCGGCGAAGCGTGCCGGAGGAGGGTTCCACGCAACATCTGGTAACGCCTCGGCGCCGGGTTCGGTTGAGATGGCAAATGGGAGTCCTTATCATTTCGCCTCATTTTGAAATCGAGAGACTGCTCCCATGTTGGCACCGAAGCGTCTACTGACCGCCCTGGCCCTCACCCTCATCGGCAGCGCCGCCCAGGCCGCCGATGAAGTCGTGGTCTACTCCTCGCGTATCGATGAGCTGATCAAGCCGGTGTTCGATGCCTACACCCAGAAGACCGGCGTGAAGATCAAGTTCATCACCGACAAGGAAGCGCCGCTGATGCAGCGGATCAAGGCCGAAGGCGAGAACGCCACCGCCGACCTGCTGCTCACCGTGGATGCCGGCAACCTGTGGCAGGCCGAGCAGATGGGCATCCTCCAGCCGTTCACTTCCAAGGTCATCGACAGCAACATTCCCCTGCAATATCGCTCTTCCAACCACGCCTGGACCGGCCTGAGCCTGCGGGCGCGGACCCTGGCCTACTCCACCGAGCGGGTCAAGCCTTCCGAGCTGACCACCTACGAAGCCCTGGCCGACAAGCAGTGGGAAGGTCGCCTGTGCCTGCGCACCGCGAAGAAGGTCTACAACCAGTCCTTGACCGCCACCCTGATCGAAACCCACGGCGCGGCGAAGACCGAAGAGATCGTCAAGGGCTGGGTCAACAACCTGTCCACCGATGTGTTCTCCGATGACATCGCCGTACTGGATGCGATCAACGCCGGGCAATGCGACGTCGGCATCGTCAACACCTACTACTACGGTCGCCTGCACAAGCAGAAGCCGAACCTGGCGGTGAAGCTGTTCTGGCCGAACCAGGGCGACCGCGGGGTGCACGTCAATCTGTCGGGCATCGGCCTGACCAAGCACGCGCCGCACCCGGAAGCGGCCAAGGCCCTGGTGGAGTGGATGACCACGCCCGAGGCGCAGAAGATCTTCGCCGACGTCAACCAGGAGTTCCCGGCCAACCCGGCGGTGGCACCTTCGGAAGAAGTGGCCAGCTGGGGCAAGTTCGTGGCCGACACCCTGCCGGTTGAAATCGCCGGCAAGCGCCAGGCCGAAGCCATTCGCTTGATGGACCGCGCTGGCTGGAACTGAGCCTGCCGTTATACTGCGCCCCGCTTTTGCGGGGCGTTTTGTTTAACGGTTGGGCTTTTGTGGCGAGGGAGCTTGCTCCCGTTCCACCGCGTAGCGGTGGCAAGCCCTGAATACGTGATTCAACTGGCGTAACGTGGTTGCAGCCGTTGGGGCGGCCATGGCACCCAGCGGGAGCAAGCTCCATCACCCCACGCGTTTTGCGCAAGTATTTTTGTCTGTTCCACCTGCCCGAGAGTTCTTTGTGGCCCATCCCGCCCAACGTCGCTGGTATCCCCTGGTCTTTGCCGTAGCGGCCCTGGTCCTGCTGCCGCTGAGTGTGCTGCTGCTGTCCTGGCAGGCGGTCGATGCGCAGATCTGGTCCCACCTGTGGGACACGCAGATGACACGGTTGCTGAATAACACCCTGACCCTGGTGCTCGGGGTGGGCGTTGGCGTGACCCTGCTGGGGGTGAGCCTGGCCTGGCTCACCAGCCTCTGCGAGTTTCCCGGGCGGCGCTGGCTGGACTGGGCGCTGATGCTGCCCTTCGCGATCCCGGCCTATGTCCTGGCGTTCGTCTTCGTCGGCCTGCTGGACTTTTCCGGGCCGGTGCAAAGCCTGCTGCGGGAATGGTTCGGCAGCGGCCTGCGACTGCCGCGGGTACGTTCCACTGGCGGGGTGATCCTGGTGCTGGTGCTGGTGTTCTATCCCTATGTCTACCTGCTGGCGCGCAACGCCTTCCTGGCCCAGGGCAAGGGGTTGATGGAGGCCGCGCGGGTGCTCGGCCAATCGCCCTGGCAGGCGTTCTGGCGCGTGGCGCTGCCCATGGCGCGGCCGGCCATCGGTGCCGGCGTGGCCCTGGCGCTGATGGAGACCCTGGCGGATTTCGGCGCGGTGGCGGTGTTCAACTTCGACACCTTCACCACCGCCATCTACAAGACCTGGTATGGCTTCTTCAGCCTTTCCAGCGCAGCGCAGCTGGCCAGCCTGTTGCTGCTGGCGGTGATGCTGGTGCTGTACGGCGAGCGTCGCGCGCGGGGCGCCAGCCGCACCGGCAACGAGCGGCCCCGGGGCAAGGCCCTGTATCACCTGCGGGGGATCAAGGCCGTGGCGGCCACGGGCTGGTGCCTTCTGGTCTTTGCTTGCGCCTTCGTGATTCCGCTGCTGCAGCTGCTGGCGTGGTTCTGGCAGCGCGGGCGCTTCGATCTGGACGAGCGCTACGCCGGATTGATCGTGCATACCCTGTACCTGGGGGGCATGGCGGCGTTGATCACTGTCAGCGTGGCCCTGCTGCTGGCCTTCGCCCGTCGCCAGGCACCGACCCGGGGAATCCGCGCCGGGGTCAGCCTGGCCAACCTGGGCTACGCCTTGCCCGGTTCGGTGCTGGCGGTGTCGATCATGCTGGCCTTCAGTTACCTGGATCGCGAACTGGTGATCCCGTTGTCCGGCTGGTTGGGCGGGGCCGGCAAGCCGCTGTTACTGGGCAGTCTCTCGGCCCTGCTGCTGGCCTACCTGGTGCGCTTCATCGCTGTGGCCTACGGACCGCTGGAAAACAGCCTGGAGCGGATTCGCCCGTCGCTGCCTGAAGCCGCGCGCAGTCTGGGGGTGGGTGGGCCGCGACTGTTTTTCAAAGTGTATCTGCCGCTGTTGCTGCCCGGGACCTTGAGCGCCGCCCTGCTGGTGTTCGTCGATGTGCTCAAGGAAATGCCCGCCACCCTGCTGATGCGCCCGTTCGGCTGGGACACGCTGGCGGTGCGGATCTTCGAGATGACCAGCGAAGGGGAGTGGGCCCGGGCGTCGTTGCCGGCGCTGACCCTGGTGCTGGTTGGCCTGCTGCCGGTGATTGGCCTGATCCGCCGCTCGGCCCATCGAATCGGTTAGGTGCCAGCCTTGCACCTTGCAGCTACAATGCGCGGCATTCGGTGCGGCCTGTTGTTTGGCCGGGACGCTGAAGTCGGCTGCAAGCCATCTATTTCAAGGCTTTCACCCTAGCAGCGCCAGTCCGCACCCTCGCCACGCCCGGAAGGAGAAACCCATGGGACAGCGTACGCCTCTGTATGACCTGCATCTCGCCCTCGGCGCGAAAATGGTCGATTTTGGCGGTTGGGATATGCCTTTGCATTACGGTTCGCAGGTCGAGGAGCACCATCAGGTGCGACGTGATTGCGGTGTGTTCGATGTATCCCACATGACCGTGATCGATGTCAGCGGCGCTCAGGCCAAGGTCTGGCTCCAGCACTTGCTGGCCAATGATGTCGAACGTTTGCAGCACCCTGGCCAAGCCTTGTACAGCACCATGCTCAATGAACGCGGCGGCATCGTCGACGACATGATCGTCTATCGCCTCGAAGACGCTTACCGTCTGGTGGTCAACGCCGCCACGCGTGATCAGGACCTGGCCTGGATGCAGGCGCAACTGGGCGAGTTCCAGGTGCAACTGCGCGAGCGCCCGGAACTGGCGATGCTGGCCATCCAGGGGCCCCAGGCGCGGCACAAGATTGCCGAGCTGGTGACCCAGTCCCGCGGCACCCTGATCCAGCAGCTCAAGCCATTCGAAGCCGGCAGCGACGGCGACTGGTTCATTGCCCGCACCGGCTATACCGGCGAGGACGGTCTGGAGATTGTCCTGCCCGCCGACCAGGCGCCGGGCTTCTTCAACGACCTGGTGGGCGCGGGGATCTCGCCCATCGGCCTGGGCGCTCGGGATACCCTGCGCCTGGAAGCCGGCATGAACCTCTACGGTCAGGATATTCACCAGGATGTCTCGCCCCTGGCGGCAAATATGGCCTGGAGCATTGCCTGGGAGCCTTCTTCGCGCAAATTCATCGGGCGCACGGCCCTGGAGGCCGAGCGAGCATCCGGGGTGAAGCAGAAACTGGTGGGCCTGGTGCTGGAGGAGCGTGGGGTTTTGCGCGCGCATCAGGTGGTTCGCATCGCGGATGTTGGCGAAGGTGAGATCACCAGTGGTAGTTTCTCCCCTACGCTGAGTAAATCGATCGCACTGGCGCGGGTGCCGATGGCCACCGCCGACCGTGCCGAAGTGGAAATCCGCGGCAAGTGGTACCCGGTCCGGGTGGTCAAACCGACCTTCGTGCGCCACGGCAAGACCTTGATCTAACTATTTCCAGCCGGCATTGCGCCGCTGACACTTCTTCTTGAGGACACAGAACATGAGCGATATCCCTGCCCACCTGCGTTTTGCCGATAGTCACGAATGGGCCCGTCTGGAAGCCGACGGCAGCGTGACCGTGGGTATTAGCGACCACGCTCAGGAAGCCCTGGGCGACGTGGTGTTCGTCGAGCTGACCGAAGTCGGCAACGTGTTTGGCGCAGGGGACCAGGCCGGTGTGGTGGAGTCGGTGAAAGCCGCTTCCGACATCTATGCGCCGGTTGCCGGCGAGGTGATCGCGGTCAACGAAGAGCTGAGCACCAGCCCCGAGCTGCTCAACAGCGAGCCTTACGACGCCTGGATCTTCAAGCTCAAGCCAAGCAACCCGGCCGATCTGGAGAAACTGCTGGATGCCGCCGGCTACAAGGCCGCCATCGGCGAGTAAGGCATTCCTGCAGGCAGGCCCGCTCCCGTTTTTGCAGGAGCGGGCAGGCCCGCGCAGGTGCTTAAGCCTGCAACACCTCTTTTACGGCCGCCACCGCACGTTCGACGTCGGCCTTGTTCATGGCCGTGAACATCGGCAACGAGACGATCAGTCGACCGACCCGTTCCGCCACCGGGAACATCCCTTCCTTGAAACCGCGCTCGCGGTACAGGCTCAGCAAATGAATCGGCGGGTAGTGATAGCCGATGCCGATCCCCCGTTCCTGCATCTGCTCCATGAAGGTGGCGCGGGCCGGCTTGCCGTCTTTGCGCTCCGGCAGCACCAGCTGGAACAGGTGCCAGTTGCTGTTGCTGAAATCCGCCGGCGGTAGCTGGGCGCCATAGCGGGCCTCGAAGTCGCTGCCGAAGCATTCGAAATAGTGCCGGGCCAGCTCACGGCGATGGGCGGTGATCGCCTCGATATGGGCAAACTGCCCCAGGCCGATGGCCGCGGCCACGTCGGTCATGTTGAACTTGCCGCCGAGCACGTCCACGTCCAGGCCGTCGAAGCCGCTGCGGGTCACGCCTTGCAGGCGGTACTTCTCCGCCAGGCGCACTTCCTCCGGGGTATTGAGTACCAAACAGCCGCCCTCGGACGAAGTGACGTTCTTGTTGGCCTGGAAGCTGAAGGACACGAAGTCGCCAGCGGCGCCGATGTGCTGGCCATTCCAGCTGGAGCCCAGGGCCTGGGCCGCGTCTTCCACCACCCGCAGGCCGTGTTTCTGGGCCAGGGCGTACAGGCGAGTCATATCCACCGGCAAGCCGGCCAGGAACACCGGGATGATGGCCTTGGTGCGCGGGGTGATCGCCGCTTCGACCTGGGCCAGGTCGATGTTGCGGGTGACCGGATCGATGTCGGCGAACACCGGCGTGGCGCCCACTTCGAGAATCACGTTGGCGGTGGCAACCCAGGAAATCGGTGTGGTGATGACTTCATCCCCGGGGCCTATGCCGGCGATGCGCAGGGCGATCTCCATGGTGCAGGTGCCGGAGTTGAAGGTGCGTACCGCGCGTCCGCCGAAGAACTCCGAAAGCTGGGCTTCGAAAGCCTGGACCTTGGGACCGCTGGTGATCCAGCCCGAACGCAGCACTTCGCCGACGGCGGCGATGGTGGATTCATCGATGGTGGGTTTGGAGAACGGCAGGAATGGCAGTTGGCTCATGACAGTGGGACACCCGATAAGCGGACGATGGAAGCAGGGTTGAGGCGCGCCGGGGCTGGCGCGCGAACGCCCTGCATGATGGTACCGATTGCCTCGGGACGCCAGTGCGTCGAGCGGTGGAATCGGCTGCTATGCTGCTTTGCACCCTGTTGCATCGACGCTGAGCGCCGCTTATCGGAGAGCCTGCCATGTCCCAGTCGCCATCCCTGAGCCAGTTACGCGAGCCCAACGCTTTTCTCAACCGGCACCTGGGTCCCGATGCCGAGGAGCAGCAGGCGATGCTCGCCAGCCTCGGGCTGGGCAGCCGCACCGAGCTGATCGAGCAGACCGTGCCGCCGGGAATCCGCTTCAATCGCCCCCTGGAGCTGCCACCGGCGCTGGATGAACAGGCCGCCCTGGCCCGGCTCAAGGGCTATGCCGCGCAGAACCAGGTCTGGACCAGTCTGATCGGCATGGGCTATCACGGCACCCTGACGCCCACCGTGATCCTGCGCAACGTGCTGGAGAACCCCGGCTGGTACACCGCCTACACGCCCTACCAGCCGGAAATCGCCCAGGGCCGGCTCGAAGCGCTGCTCAACTTCCAGCAGATGACCATCGACCTCACCGGCCTCGACCTGGCCAACGCTTCGTTGCTCGACGAGGCGACGGCGGCCGCCGAAGCCATGGCCCTGGCCAAGCGCGTGACCAAGTCCAAAAGCAATCTGTTCTTTGTCGATGAACACTGCCATCCACAGACCATTTCCGTGGTGCGTACCCGGGCCGAAGGGTTTGGCTTCGAACTGATCGTCGACGCTGTGGATAACCTGCCCGCGCACCAGGTGTTCGGCGCGCTGTTGCAATACCCGGATACCCACGGCGAGATCGTCGATCTGCGGCCGCTGATCGACCACCTGCACGCACAGCAGGCCCTGGCCTGTGTCGCTGCCGATCTGCTCAGCCTGCTGTTGCTGACCCCGCCCGGCGAGCTGGGGGCCGACGTGGTGCTGGGGTCCTCCCAGCGCTTCGGCGTGCCCATGGGCTACGGCGGTCCGCATGCGGCGTTTTTCGCCTGCCGTGACGAGTACAAGCGCGCCATGCCCGGGCGCATCATCGGCGTGTCCAAGGATGCCCGGGGCCAGGTGGCGCTGCGCATGGCCCTGCAAACCCGCGAGCAACATATTCGTCGCGAAAAGGCCAACTCCAACATCTGCACCGCCCAGGTGCTGCTGGCCAACATCGCCGGCTTCTATGCGGTCTATCACGGTCCGGCGGGGCTCAAGCGCATTGCCCAGCGGGTGCACCGGCTGACCTGCATTCTCGCCGCCGGCCTTGAGCGCAAGGGGATCACCCGGGTCAACCGGCACTTCTTCGACACCCTGACCCTGGAGGTCGGGGGCAGCCAGACGGCGATCATCGAGAGCGCCAGGGCGCTGCAGATCAACCTGCGGATTCTCGGGCGCGGCCGGCTGGGCCTGAGCCTGGATGAAACCTGCGACGAAACCACCGTGGCCCGGTTGCTGGATGTGTTTCTCGGTGCCGACCACGGGCTGGACGTCGCTGAACTGGACGCCGAGGCGCTGGAGTCGGGGCTGCCCGACGAACTGTTGCGGCGCAGCCCCTGCCTGACCCATCCGGTGTTCAACGGCCATCACAGCGAAACCCGGATGCTGCGCTACCTCAAGCAGCTGGAGAACAAGGACCTGGCGCTCAACCAATCGATGATCCCCCTGGGCTCCTGCACCATGAAGCTCAACGCCAGCAGCGAGATGATCCCCATCACCTGGCCGGAATTCGCCAACCTGCACCCTTTCGCCCCGCGGGAGCAGGCCGTCGGTTACACCTTGATGATCGAGGAACTGGAGCGTTGGCTGTGCGCCATCACCGGTTTCGATGCGGTCTGCATGCAGCCCAACTCCGGGGCCCAGGGCGAGTACGCCGGGTTGCTGGCGATTCGTCGCTACCACGAGAGCCGCCAGCAAGGCGGGCGGCACATCTGCCTGATACCGGCCTCGGCCCATGGCACCAATCCGGCGTCGGCGCAGATGGCCGGGATGCAGGTGGTGATCGTCGAGTGCGACGAATCCGGCAACGTCGATCTCCAGGACCTGAAAGCCAAGGCTGCCGAAGCCGGCGATAGCCTGTCCTGCCTGATGGCGACTTATCCGTCGACCCACGGTGTCTATGAGGAGGGCATCAGCCAGGTCTGCGAAGTTATCCACAGCCACGGCGGCCAGGTGTACATGGATGGCGCCAACCTCAACGCCCAGGTGGGCCTGGCCAGGCCGGCGGACATCGGTGCCGACGTCTCCCACATGAACCTGCACAAGACCTTCTGCATTCCCCACGGCGGTGGTGGGCCGGGCATGGGGCCGATCGGCGTGCGCGCCCATCTGGCGCCCTTTGTCGCCAATCACCCGGTGGTGCCGATCGACGGACCGCTGGCGGACAACGGCGCGGTCAGCGCGGCGCCCTGGGGCAGCGCCAGCATCCTGCCCATCAGCTGGATGTACATCGCCCTGATGGGGCCGCAACTGGCGGATGCCAGCGAAGTGGCGATTCTGGCCGCCAATTACCTCGCCGATCAGCTGAGCGGGGCCTTCCCGGTGCTCTATAGCGGGCGTAATGGCCGGGTGGCCCATGAATGCATTCTCGACCTGCGACCGCTCAAGGCCCTGACCGGCATCAGTGAGGAGGATGTGGCCAAGCGCCTGATGGACTACGGTTTCCATGCCCCGACCATGTCGTTCCCGGTGCCGGGCACCTTGATGGTGGAACCCACCGAAAGCGAGTCCAAGGCCGAGCTGGATCGCTTTGTCGAGGCCATGCTGAGCATCCGCGCCGAGATCGCCCAGGTCCAGGAGGGCAACTGGCCGGCCGAGGACAATCCGCTCAAGGGCGCGCCCCATACCCTGGCGGATATCGCCGGGACCTGGGAGCGGCCTTACAGCATCGAACAGGCGGTGCTGCCCAGTGCCCACACGCGGGCCCACAAGTACTGGCCGACGGTGAACCGGGTGGACAACGTCTACGGTGACCGCAACCTGTTCTGTGCCTGTGTCCCGGTGGCGGCCTATCGCTGAGTCCGCCTCAGTAGTGCTGGCGTAGCCGCGTCGGGCGGGTGCCGTGGGCGCGGCCCCGGTGTGGCTGGCTCTCCAGAGGGTAGAGGTGCAGCAGCTCTTCTTCGCTGACCTGGTTGCTCAGGCCCAGCTCCAGCTCCGGGCAGTCCAGGTCCAGCCAGTCGCCGTGCTGCAACTGCAGTTCGTTCTCGCGCCGGCTGGCGCTGTGGAACACATAGTGGACCATGCCCGGTTGCAGGAACTGCTCGTGCTGTTCGAGGAACGTCTGGGAGTACTTGCGGATCGCCCACCAGTTCTGCAGATCCAGGTGGTAGCTGAGGTAGGACAACTGCGCGCCCTGGCGTTCCACCCGGACATTGAGTGACAGGCTGTGCTGCAGTTCGCCAAGGATCAGCGCCGGGGTGATGGCGCATTGGCGCAGCCGCGATTGCGCGCAGGAACTGGCGTCCTGGCGGCTCAGCAGCGGGTCGTGGATGTCCTGGCCCAGGCTGAATCCGACAAACCGCAGTTGCTTGAAGTGATCCACCAGGTACACGCAGACCACCCCCGGCTGACTGCTGATGCTCAGGGCGTGGTAGGGGATCGTCAGCGCCTCGCCATCGGTCTTGAGCAGGTTGCCGTTGCCCTTGTAGAACCAGCCCTGGTGCGTGTGCGGGGTGTTCAGGGTGACCTCGCAGACCTGGGCCAGCAGGTTGTCGCTGGGCTTGAGTGGCGGGCGCAGCGGTCCTTGCACGAGGCCTTCGACAGGCAGCCGGGGATGGGCCGGGAGGCTGCGCAGGTGCTCGCTCCAGCTCAGATGGCGACGGGCGCAGAACTGCAGGGTTTCGTACAGTCCGCCATGTTCGGAAAGGGCGCGCAGGCTCTGGCCATTGTGAAAATCGAACAGCCCGATGGCGCGCTGATCCTTGTGGCAGACATCCAGCAACAGCAGGTAATCGTCCATGATTCTCTAGTCCTTGAGGGGCAAGCGGGCGGGGAGGATAGGCAACGGCCCGGAGGCCAGCGCGCGTTGGGGCTGGCGCGCACTGTCCTTGAGCAGCAATGACAGGAACAGGCCGGCCAGGCTGCCGCTCAGGGCCACGTACAGGATCGACGGCAGGCCGAAATGGCTGGCGGCAAACCCGGCCACCGCCGGGGACAATCCGCCGCCGAGGATCTCGCCGAAACCCACGACGATCCCGGTCGCCGTCGGCAACAGGGCGGGAGCCACGGATTCGCTGGTCAGCGGGCCGACCGTCATGCAGATCAGGCTGAAATTGAAAAACGACAGCAGGAACAGCAGCAGGAACAGCAGCCAGGGAATCGCCGGGCTGACGATCAGCAGGCCCACCAGGGTGCTGCTGGTCATGAAGCACACCGACACCACCGGCTTGCGCCCGAGGCGGTCGGACAGGCCGGGAATGATCAGCTGGCCGATGAAGCCGCCCAGGCCGATGGCCGAGATGACCAGGGCCATGGACAGGTTCTGCAGGTGCAGATGGTCGGTCAGGTAGCTGGGCAGCATGGCGCAAAGCACGAACTGGCAAGTGAGGATGCAGAACATGATGAGGATGTTCAGGCTGACGTTGCCGCTCTTGAAGGCCGCCAGCCATTGGCGCCCGGCGCTGGCGTCGGCCCCTGTACGGGGCGTTGCCGGCAGCGGCCGGTAGGCCTTCCACAGGTAGCCGGCCAGGAGCAGGCCGGGCAGGGCGATGATGGCGAAGACCGCACGCCAGGAACCGGTCAGTTGCAGCAGGCCGGCAGCGATCAGCGGCCCCAGGCACAGGCCGAGAATCGGAAACAGCGCCTGCTGGATGCCCAGGTTCAGTCCGCGCCGGTCGGGGCGCGAGACTTCGTTGGTGACAATGATGCTGGTCGGGGTGAAGGCGCCTTCGCAGATGCCCATCAGCCCGCGCAAGATGACCAGCCCGAGTACCCCGGTGGCCAGCGCGGAGAAGCCGGACAGCAGCGACAGTACGGTGATGGAGATCACCAGCACGCGGCGGGTGCCCAGGCGCTCGATCACGCTGCCCATGCCCAGGGCGGACAGTCCCCAGGTGAAGGCCAGTGCGGCGGACAGGTTGCCCAGGTCCTGATAGTCCAGTTGCAGGTCGTGCATGATCACCGGGAACAGCGGCAGGATGATGAAGCGGTCCAGCCCCACCAGCCCGAAGCTCAGTGACAGCAGCAGCACCATGGTTCTTTCGTAACGGCTGTCGGCAGCCGTGGTCAGTATTCCAGCGTTCATCGCTCAGCTTCCTTGTGAAACCATGAACCCGGCGCGGTGCGCCGTGAGGGTGCGACCCGAGGTGGCCATGCAGCCCGGCAACCTCGGGTCGGACAGACGCAGGGCGCTACCTCAGGCGGTCCACTCGCCCACCGCCATTTCTGCGGTAAAGCCCGGGCCAAAGGCCGCCAGCAGGCCGATGTCGCCCTGATTCAGATTGGAATCGAATTGGCGCTTGAGCACGTCGAACACCACCACGCTGGCGATGTTGCCGGCTTCCGACAGGCTGCTGCGCGATTGCGCCACCCGGTTCGAGGCCAGGTCCAGGTGCATCACCAGTTCGTCGAGGATCTTGCGGCCGCCAGTGTGGAAGATGAAGAAGTCGTTGTGCGCGCAGTTCTGTTCGAAGCTGTCGTAGTTGAGCTTCTCCATCACCGGCGCCACATCCTTGATGGAGTTCATCACCGCCTTGTCGAGGGTGAAGTGGAAGCCGGTGTCCTTCACGTCGTACTTGATGTAGTGCTCGCTCTTGGGCAGGAAGAACGACTCGGTCTTCTTGATCTTGAAGCCGCCGGCCTGGTCATCGGCGCGCAGCACGCAGGCCGACACCGCATCGCCGAACAGGGCCGCGGAGATGAAGGCGTGCAGCTTGGTGTCGTCCGGCTGATAGCACAGCGAAGAGAACTCCAGGGACACGATCAGCACGTGATTGCGCGCATCGAGCCGGGCGAAATCGTTGGCCCGGTTGATGGCCGCAGCGCCGGCCACGCAGCCCAGCTGGGCGATGGGCAGTTGCACGGTGGAGTTGGGCAGGCCGAGGTCGTTGATCAGGTGCGCGGTCAGCGACGGCATCATGAAGCCGGTGCAGGAGGTGACGATCACCATGCGGATGTCGCTGATCTGCAAGCCGGCATTCTCGATGGCCTGGCGTGCCGCAGCGGACGACATCTGCCGGGCTTCACGCTCGTAGACGATGCTGCGGTGGGTAAAACCGGTGTGCACCGCCAGTTCGTCGATCGGCAGCACCAGATGGCGCTCGTTGACTTCGGTATTGGCGATCATGCGCTTGGCCAGGGCCATGCGCGGATGGTCGCCGTGCAGGTTCTCCAGGTGATCAATCATCTGTTGTTGAGTGATCTTGTGTTGCGGAAACATGACGTGTGGGAGGCAAAGAGTAGACATGATGGGTCCTTGGCTCTAAGTAAGCCAATAAGTTAAGGGTGGGGAAAGTCCCCGTTCATAGGCACAGGAATCTGTAGGCCCTAAAGGAAATCAGGACCTTAAGGCAACTTCGAGGCGTGAAGCGGCCGTTGATGTAACTTTTAAGTTGGATTTTATTTTAATGGCTAACTTCAAGGTGCCTTATATAAAGGCACCTTGAACAACAACTTATATATCCAGTACGAACTTATAAGCGTATTGCCAGGCCAGGTTACTTTCGCGCACGTGCTTGCGAATCACCATGCGCACCGGCGCGCCAACTTTCAGCTGTTGCGGGTCGCAGACGTCGACGATTTCCGAGGCGATCACCAGACCGTCATCCAGGCGCACCATGGCCATCATGCGCGGCACGGTTTCGCCATAACCCATGGCGGCCAGGACCGGGTTCTCGGCGTGGGCCATGACTTCGATCTTGCCCGTGCGCTTGCAGCGGTAAGGCTTCACGCTCAGGGAGTTGCAGGCGCCGCAGACGGTACGCCGGGGGAAGAAGATCTCGTTGCATTCTTCACACTGGCTGCCTTCGAGACGGTATTTGCCGCCATGCTCGCGCCATTCGCGAAGCATGCTGGCAGTGGTCATTCTGTGGATCTGTTCTGGGTACATGGACATGGTCCGGGCTCCTTAGTCGTTCGAGAGGACAATCACTGAGTTGTGCGCCGCATAACCGCCAAGGTTCTGCGACACGCCGATGCGTGCGCCCTTGACCTGGTTGTCGGATTCACCCCTCAGCTGCCGGAACAGCTCGGTGATGTGCAGGATGCCGTCGCAGCCGGAAGCGTGGCCGCGGCCGATGTTGCCGCCGTCGGTGTTCAGCGGCAGTTGGCCGTCCAGGGCGATGCCGCCTTCGAGCACGAAGTCGCCGGCCTGGCCCTTGCCGCAGATGCCCATGGATTCCATCTGGATCAGCCCGGCGCCGAGCAGGTCGTAGACCTGGGCCACGTCGATGTCCTTGGCGGTGATCCCGGCTTTCTTGTAGGCAATTTCCGCGCAGGCGATGGAGTTGGCCGAGACGGCCATGCCCACGTCCTTGGGCAGGCCCGGATGGTGCAGGGTCGGGTTGTGGAAGCGTGTGCCGAAGTAGTGGGAGACCCCGGTGTAGGCGCAGCCGCGGACGAACACCGGTTTGTCGGTGTACTTGTGGGCCAGGTGTTCGGCCACCAGGATGGCGCAGCCACTGGCTTCGCCCCAGGCCAGCATCGAGCCGCAGGCTTCGCTGTTCTTCAGCGCTTCCAGGGTGGGAATCGGCTGGCCGTAGCGGGTGGCGGTCGGGGTGTTGTGGGCATAGACGCGCATCTGCCGGCCAAAAGTGGCCAGGACATCGGCCTCGCGACCGGCATAGCCGAACTTCTGGAAGTATTCGGCGGTGGCCAGGGCGAAGGCGTCGGTATGGGAGATGCCGAGGAAGTAATCGTATTCACATTCAGTGCTGGAGCCGATGTACTCGGCGTAGTTGAAGTGATCGGTCATTTTCTCGAAGCCACCGCACAGGACGATGTCGTACTCACCGGATGCCACCATCTGGTGACCCATCTGGAACGACACCGAACTGCTGGTGCAGTTGGCGGTGCTCATGAAGGTCGGCGCCGGACTGATGCCCAGGGCGTCGGAAATGGTCGGCCCCAGGCCGCCATATTCGGAAATGCCTTCACCGTGATAGCCGTAGGCGACCCCCTGGATTTCCCGGGGGTGCATCTTGGCGTCCTTGAGGGCTTTATAGGCGGACTCGACGATCATTTCCTTGAACGTCTGCCGAACTCGTGAACTTCCGGGCTTCGGCGTATAGGCGGCCGAAACGATTGCAACACGACGTGCGCACATGTGCATGCTCCTTGCGTAGACAGGCGTAATCAGAGATAGGCGGTCAGGGCGTAGTCAGCCCGCAGGTACTTGAATTCGTACTTGATGGAGGTGCCGTAATCGACGTAGGTCTTGGCTTCGAGCAGTTCGCGCAGGGGTTTGTTGTGCTTCTGGTACTGCTCGATGGCGTCGGTGACGGTCAGGGCGATGGCGTCACTGCCGGCCCCGAAACCATAGGACACCATGAGGATTTTCTGCCCCGGACGGGCCTGGTCCAGCACGTTGATCAGGCCGAGCAGCGGGCTGGCGGAGCCAGTGTCGCCCACATCGCCGGCATAGATGCCCGGTTCGATCTGCTTGGTGTTGAAGCCCAGGTGCTTGCCCAGGGAGTAGGGCGTGGACACCAGGTTCTGCTGGAACACCACGTAGTCATAGTCGGCGGCGCTGGTATGCAGCTTGGCCATCAGGCCTTCGGCGGCGCGGCGGGTCTGGTCTTCCAGGCCGATGCTGTTCTTGTCCGAGCCCAGGCCCATTCCGGAACGGATGTAGCGATCGCCTTGGGGGCGGATGTTGTCGGCGATATCGGCGGCGCAGGAGAAGCTGGCGTCGAACTCGGCGATGACGTTCTGATTGCCGATCAGCAATGCCGCGGCTCCGGCCCCGGCATAGGACTCGGTCAGGTCGCCGGGTGCGGTATTGCGGTTGATGGTGTCGGCGCCGATGGCCAGGGCGCTGCTGGTCATGCCGGATCCCACCAAGGCCTGGCAGATCTGCAGGGCGGAAGTACCGGACTTGCCGGCGAACTGGACGTCGGCGCAATAGGCGTCGTAACCGCTGCCGAGCATTTCCAGGATGATCGAGGCCGAGGCACGTGAATCGTAGGGGTTGGTGCAGGTGCCCAGATAGAGGGCCTGGAGCTCATGGCCGGGGACTTTGTCCAGGGCCCGTTGCGCTGCTTGCACGCCGAGGGTGATGACATCTTCATCCGGCTGCAGCACCGCTCTTGCGCTGACGCCGAGGTTTTCCTCTACCAGCTTCAGATCAGTGTTTTTCCAGACGTTGATGACGTCCTGAACTTTGAGACGGCATACCGGAACAGCCGCGCCATAGCTGACAATGCCTACTTTTTTCACGTTCATTTTCCTCTTGATTCCATTCTTTTTGAGAAAACTGGGTCGTGCTTGCTCAGAAGCACCCTTGAAACATACGGAAAACAGTTTTTGCTGCCCGACTCTGGCCAGCACCGCGTAAACCCTCAGCCCAGAGGGTTTTTGCAGCAGGCTCCAAAGAGGGGAAAACCCACTCGAAAGCTGTTTTTCTTCACCTCTCTGTGCTATGATACGGAACGTTTCGTTTAATAATAATTTCAGACGATCCAGTCTCTTGAGAGGAAAGGCTTCAAGTCTCGAATTCGAGGAACTCAGAGTTACAAGGCCTGATCCGCTCAACCCTTACGAGAAATTTCAAGAACTAGATGGATCGGTGCAAGAATTTCATGATTCTTTCAAGAATGAAACGAAACGGACCGTTTCATTTCGATTCGAGGGAATCCTATACCCTGCGTTGCGTTTGTCAAGCGCCCTGCCTGGAGATTTTTTATTGTGGCTCGTACCCCATCTCGCAGCTCCATCGGCTCTTTGCGAAGTCCGCATACCCACAAAGCCATCCTCAGTTCCACCATCGAGATCCTCAAGGAATGCGGTTATTCCGGGCTCAGCATTGAGTCGGTCGCGCGCCGGGCGGGTGCCAGCAAGCCGACGATCTATCGGTGGTGGTCGAACAAAGCGGCGTTGATCGCGGAAGTCTATGAAAACGAGAGCGAGCAGGTGAGAAAGTTTCCTGATCTCGGCTCGTTCAAGGCCGATCTCGACTTTTTGCTGCGTAATCTCTGGAAAGTCTGGCGGGAAACCATTTGCGGCGAGGCGTTTCGCTGTGTCATTGCCGAAGCCCAGCTGGATCCTGCGACGCTGACTCAGCTCAAGGATCAGTTCATGGAGCGCAGAAGGGAGATGCCGAAAAAGCTGGTGGAAAATGCCATCAGCAATGGTGAGCTGCCCAAGGACACCAATCGCGAATTGCTGCTCGATATGATTTTCGGTTTTTGCTGGTATCGGTTGCTGACTGAGCAGTTGACTGCAGAACAGGATATTGAGGAATTCACTGATTTACTGATCAACGGTGTCTGTTCTGGCGCACAACGTTGATCCCTTTACAGCATTGAGCCCGCACATGATGCGGGCTCAATGACATGGGACTCTCAGGCTGCAGCGGTACCGAACTCGCGATACAGGTCCGGCAGAAAGCTGGCCAGGTGATTGAACTCGCACATGTCGTGAACGGCGAACTCATAGGCCAGGGTTTCCAGCTCGGCTTCGCCGAAACCACTTTCCTTGAGCAGCGCCGAGGCTTTTTCTGCCCCGGGAAAGCGGGCCATCGACGGGTGCGAACCGACCCAGTAGCGGCTGGTCAGGTACATGCCGCCCGGGACCTCCTTGAACAGATGCACCATCAGTGACACCGGCACCTGCGGATGTTCGGCCAGACTCATCAGGGCGCTGACGCTGCCATCGATTTTCGCTTCGCGATACAGGTCGGGGTCCAGGCCCAGGCTGGCCGGCTCCTTGAAATCGATATGCAGGTGCATCAGGCGGTCGCCGACATATTCCGAGGCGCAGAAGGTGTTGCCGTACAAACGCTCTTCGAAACTCAAGGACGCGTCACCCAGGCGCTGGTGGTTCACACATGGATTGCTCACGTGAGCGTAGGGGAACCACAGGGTGTAGCGCTCCGCTTCCGCGGGGTGCCACATGAACCACCACTTGAACATCTGCGCGCTGCAGCCGGGGAAGAACTTGCGGCTCTGCACATAGGCCATCGGGCCCGGCAGCAGGGCGTAGCCGGATTCTTCGCTGACGAAGTCCGGGTCGAGCAAGCGATTGATGTCCTCCACACTCGGGGTCAGGGTGTCTTTGAGGTCCATGGGGCCTTGCTGGATCTTGCGCACGGCGGACAGCGGCACGCGCATTTCCGAGCGGAAATATTTGGCATAGGGCTTGTTCCTGACTGCGGCCTGGTTGCGTAGGAACAGCTTCTGCATGGGCAGGGAGAAGTAGGTGAAGGGGGTCATGACGCGCGCTTCCATGCTGATATCCTTTGGCTTGACTAGACGAGTGGCCGGCATCTTCCTGTACTCCCTCAAACGTGGTTGCACGAGAAACTGGCGCTTTGTAGCTAAGCAGTGCATAAACAAAAGTCAAATTTGAATTTAACTTAGTGAGAAAGCCATGGCTCTTTCCGCTTCCCCGCAGACGCCTGCGGCCCGTGCACCGCGCCAGGATGGTCAGGCGACTCGCCAGCAGATCCTGGAAACGGCCGGCCAGCTGTTTGCCGAGCTGGGGTACGCCAACACCACCAGCAAGCAGATCTGCGAGAACTCCAAGGCCAACAACGCCTCGGTCAATTATCACTTCGAGAACAAGGACGGCCTGTATCGGGCGGTGTTGCGCGAGGCCCATGACCGCCTGCTGCGGATCGAGACCATGATCACCCTGAGCGAGAGCCAGGAGCGTGCCGAGGACAAGCTGCGAGCCATCATCACCGTGCTGATCGAGGGGCTGGCCAACCAGCGCGAGGGCTGGGCGCTGAAGGTGCTGACCCGCGAGCTGCTGTCGCCCTCCTCGGTGTTGCCGGAGGTGCTGGAGCAGCAGGCCTTTCCCAAGGCGCAGATCGTGCGCAACATTCTCGGGCAGATCATGCAATTGCCACCGGACGACCCGGCCACGCTGCGCAGCGCGGTCAGCGTGTTTGCGCCCTGCCTGTTCCTGCTGATTGCCCATGAGCCGCTGACGCGCCATGTGTTGCCCGGGTTGGCGCTCGATCCGCCGGCGTTGATCGAGCACATGATGAGTTACGCCCTGGCCGGCCTGGCTGCCGTGTCTCGGGCTTCGACCCCCGTATAGGCCGTTGTCCGGGCAAAAAAACGCCGACCCAGAGGTCGGCGTTGCTGTTCGGCGATTCCCGGGCCGGTTCTTACTCCTGGGCGACGGCGTTCTTGGCCAGGATGGCGTTGGCCAGCTCCATGTCGGTGGCTTTGAGGCCGGGGTTGTCGGCGCGGACTTTCTGCATGGCGGCTTCCAGGTAAGGGCCGCGGATGCTGCCTTCGCTGGCCACGAAGCTACCGGCGTCGTCCTGAGCGGCGACGATCAGTTTGTGATCCTTGAAGGTCAGGTAGGTGGAACCGGTGGTGGCACCGGAGGAAATGACGTTACGCCAGAAGGTGTCGGCCATTGCCGAACCAACGGGAAGGGAAAGCAGGGCAAGGGTGGCGACAGCTATTTTCAGACGCATGATGGGTGACTCCAACTGGGGGGTATCTGCACAGTTTGATTCTAGATACCCCAGCGGAGTTCCGTGACCCGTCAGTCAAGGTTTTCGACCAGCAGGACGGCGCCCTCCTGGCCTATCACCCGCACCCGGGCCCCCACCGGCGCGTCGGCGCCCTTGGCGATCCACACCCCGTCGGCGACCTTGATCCGGCCGCGGCCGTCGATGATCGCCTGGTGCACGACGAAGGTCTTGCCGATCAGTTCCTGGCCCCGCAGGTTCAGGTTCGGCTGGTCGCTGGGGCGGACCACGCTGCGCTGGCGTCGCCACCAGTACAGGGCCGTCAGCACCGACAGCAGGCCGAACAGGAAAAACTGCACCTCCCAGGACAGCCCGGGAATCAGGAAGGTCAGGGCCCCGACGAAAGCGGCTGCCAGTCCGATCCACAGCAGGTAGCCGCCGGCGCCGAACACCTCGAAGATCAGCAGGAGGGTGCCCAGGGCGAGCCAGTCCCAGAACGACAGGGTTTGCAGGTATGCCAGCATGGTGCGTGCCTCAGCCTTTCTTGCCGTCGAACGTGGCCTTGACGATTTCGCCAATGCCGCCCACGGCGCCGATCACCTGACTGGCCTCCAGCGGCATCAGAATCACCTTGCTGTTGTTGGCCGCCGCCAGCTTGCCCAGGGCATCGATGTACTTTTGCGCCACGAAGTAGTTGATCGCCTGAACGTTGCCGCTGGCGATCGCCTCGGACACCACCTGGGTCGCCCGGGCTTCGGCTTCGGCTTGACGCTCCCGGGCTTCGGATTCGAGGAACGCCGCCTGGCGCTCGCCCTCGGCTTCCAGAATCTGCGCCTGTTTCTTGCCTTCGGCCGTGAGGATGGCCGCCGCCCGCAGGCCTTCGGCTTCGAGGATCTGTGCGCGCTTGACCCGTTCGGCCTTCATCTGCCCGGACATGGCCGCCATCAGGTCGGCAGGAGGGCTGATGTCCTTGATTTCAATCCGGGTGATCTTGATGCCCCAGGGCGCGGTGGCTTCGTCGACGGTGCGCAGGAGTTTCTCGTTGATGCCGTCACGCTGGCTGAGCATCGCGTCCAGTTCCATGGACCCGAGCACGGTGCGGATGTTGGTCTGCAGCAAGTTGCGGATGGCGTGCTCGAGGTTGTTGACCTCGTAGGCGGCCTGGGCCGTGTTGACCACCTGAAAGAAGCACACGGCGTCGATTTGCACCGTGGCGTTGTCGGCGGTGATGACTTCCTGGGGGGGAATGTCCAGCACGCTTTCCATGACGTTGATCTTGCGACCGATGCGGTCCATCACCGGAATGATGATGTTCAGCCCCGGCTTGAGGGTGTTGGTGTAGCGGCCGAAGCGCTCCACGGTCCATTGATAGCCTTGGGGCACGACCTTGAAGCCCATGAACACCAGGGCCACCGCCAGGGCGACGAAAAGTAACAGTACGCTTCCGATCTGCATCACATTCACCTGCTCAGTCATTGCTCAAGGGGACGGCGAGCACGAGTGTAGGGGGCTGCCCGTTCTGGCGTTGGGATACCTGGGCCCTTGCATCATCAGGACACACAACACCGCTTCGATCCGCTCAAAGCTGGAAGCGGGTGACCGACGTCTGCAAAGTGGCCACGGAGTTTTCCATCTGCTCCACCGTGAGGGTCAGGTCCCGCATGGCCTGGCTGTTGCGCCGTGCCACCTGGCTGATCATTTCCACCCGCTGGGCCACTTCGCTGCCGGCCTTGGACTGTTCGCCGATGGTGTGGGAAATCTCTTCCACCATCAGTGCCGAGCGCTGGGCGCCCTGGCGAATCTCGTTGATCGACGTCCCCGCCTGTTGGGCCATGTGCACCCCGTCGTTGACCCGGCTGACTCCGGTTTGCATGCTGCTGACCGCCTGCTCGGTGGTTTCGCGGATGCGCTGGATCATGCCGGTGATCTCCCGGGTGGATTGCGCGGTGCGCGCCGCCAGGTTGCGCACCTCGTCGGCGACCACGGCAAATCCGCGTCCGGCCTCGCCGGCCCGGGCCGCCTCGATGGCGGCGTTCAGGGCCAGCAGATTGGTCTGCTCGGCAATGCCATTGATCACCTGGATGATCGAGTGGATCTCTTCCGAGGACTGTCCCAGGGCGGTGATGCTCTGGGACGAATTGTTCACCGCTTCGGCAATGTGGCTCATGCCGTCCACCACCCCTAGGATGACCTGGCCACCGCTGCCGGCCAGGGATTCGGACTGGGCGGCGATGCTCTGGGCGTTGCGCGCATGCTCGGCAACCTGGGCAATGTTGCTGATCATCTGTTCCATGGCGGCGGCCATGTTGGTGGCGCCGTCGGCCTGCTCGGTGGCGCCGTCGGCAATGCCCAGTGAGGTGTCGCTGAGGCTGTGGGAGCGTCCTCGCAGCTCCTCGCTCTCGTGGCGGATGGTGGTGATCATCTGCCGCAGGTTGTCCTGCATTTCACCCAGGGCTTGCTGCAACTGCCCCGCTTCGTCCCGGCTGTCGATACTGATGACGGTGGTCAGGTTGCCCTGGGCGATGGCCCGGGCGGTGGCGACGGACTTCTCCAGGGGCTTGAGTACCCGGATGAGCAACTGGCGGGTCAGCAGGCACAGGATCAGGGCGGCAATCAGGCTGCCGCCAATCAGCCACCCGGCCGCCTGGCGCACGGCATGTTCACTGTCCTGGCGAGTTTGGGCGGAGCTGGCTTCGATCTTGCTGCTCAGTGCCGTGTTGCGGGATTCCACTTCGCTGAAGCGCTGGGAAAACTCCTGCATGTGCTGGCGTGCCGCCTGCGGATCCTTGAGGGCCTGTTCGGCGATGCTTTCGGCGGCATGAATGTAGCTCTCCAGGACCGGCTGCAGCTCGCTGATGGCATCGCGGATATCCGGCGCCAGGGGCAGTTTGGCGTTTTCCGCCAGAGCCTTGCGGAACCAGTCGCCGTGTTCCCGCAGGCTGCTACGCACCTCCTCGCCGGCCGCAGTGTCGCCGGGTTCGCTGCTGAGCGCCTCCAGCACATCGGCCCGCAGGGCGTCGTGCATCATGTCCGCTTCCAGGTGGTTGCGCAGGGCGCTGGCATTGAGTTCATTGTCCTGCAGGGCGCCGGCCAGGCGCGATTGTCCCCACAGACCGAGGCCCGCCACCAGGGCAATGGCCAGTAGGCTGAGAACCCCGGAGGCGATCATGTTTTGACGAATATTCATGCCTGGCTTCCTGCTCGTTTTGGCGGTAACTGAAGCGTAGTCCAGCGCTCGCGGTTCGCCGCTGGTCGAGTGCTCGGTTATCCGTCCGGGTTCTGCGGCGTGACCCGCAATACCTCCTCGAAACTGGTCAGGCCTTCGGCGAGTTTGCGTGCGGCGGCCTGGCGCAGGCTGTGCATGCCGTCCTCGGCGGCCTGGCGGCGCAGATCGGCGAGATCGAGGTCACTTCGGATCAGGGCCCGGAGCGCGGCGCTCAAGGGCATGACTTCGTAGACCGCAGTGCGTCCGTGGTAGCCGGTGCCCCGACACTCGGCGCAGCCCACGGCGCGCATGCTCTGGCGCGGTGGTGGCGCTTGCCGGGGATGGATCAGGTTCTGCCAGTCGTCGCTGGCGAGTGCGGCGGGGGCCTTGCAGTGTCGGCACAGGGTGCGCACCAGGCGCTGGGCCATGACCCCGACCAGGGTGGCCCTGAGCAAATAGTGCGGCACGCCCAGTTCCAGCAGGCGGCTGATGGCGGCCGGGGCGTCGTTGGTGTGCAGGGTGGACAGCACCAGGTGCCCGGTGAGCGCGGCCTGGATGGCCATTTCCGCTGTTTCCAGATCACGGATCTCGCCGATCATGATGATGTCCGGGTCCTGGCGCATCAGGGCCCGTACGCCGCTGGAAAAACTCAGGTCGATGTTGGGCTGGACCTGCATCTGGTTGAATGCCGGTTCGATCATCTCGATCGGGTCCTCGATGGTGCAGAGGTTGATTTCAGGCGTCGCGAGCTGCTTGAGGGTGGTGTAGAGGGTGCTGGTCTTGCCCGAACCGGTGGGCCCCGTGACCAGGATGATGCCGTGGGCCTGGGAGGTCATCGCCTGCCAGCGGCTCAGGTCGTCGGCGCCAAAGCCCAGTTGGTCGAAGTCCTTGAGCAGCACCTGGGGATCGAAGATGCGCATGACCAGTTTTTCGCCGAAGGCCGTGGGCAGGGTCGACAGGCGCAGCTCGATTTCGCTGCCTTCGGGAGGGCGGGTCTTGATCCGGCCGTCCTGGGGCTTGCGCTTTTCTGCGACGTTCATGCGTCCCAGGCTCTTGAGGCGGCTGACCATGGCCAGGGTGACCTGGGGCGGAAACTGATAGACGTTGTGCAGCACACCGTCGATGCGAAAGCGCAGGGTGCCGTGTTCGCGGCGTGGTTCGATATGAATGTCGCTGGCCCGTTGCTGGAAGGCGTACTGGAACAGCCAGTCGACGATGTTGACGATGTGGGCGTCGTCGGCATCCGGTGCCTGATCGTTGGCTCCCAGCTTGAGCAGTTGTTCGAAGCTGCCCGGGCCGCTGGTCTTCTGTTCGCTGCTGGCGCCGCTAACCGACTTGGCCAGGCGATAGAACTCCAGGGTCAGGCGCTGGATATCCGCCGGGCTGGCCACGACCCGGCGGATCGGGCGCTTGAGCACATGGACCAGATCGGCCTCCCAGCCCCTGACATAGGGCTGGGCGCTGGCCACGGTAACGCTGTGGGCATCCACCGCCACGGCAAGGATCTTGTGCCGTTGGGCGAAGGCGAAGGAGATCAAGGGGGTGATGCCGGCCACGTCGATCCGTAACGGATCGATGCGCAGGTAGGGCTGCCCCGCCTGCCGCGCCAGCCAGGCGGTGAGGCTGTCCAGATCCAGGTGTTGCCCAGGGTGCTGTCGGTCGGGCAACTGCCGGCTGGCGATGAACTCAAGAGGATGCAGGCTCGGGTCGGCCCCCTGGCGAGCGGCGCTCATGGCCTGTTCGGCGGCGTCCTGGCTGATGCGCTGCTGGGCCAGCAGCTCACTCAGCAGCTCGCTGAGATCCAGCCAGCGGTCCGGGGACACCTGGGCGGCGTTCATGGGGACTCCTCGGCAGCGTGGCCCAGAGTCGGGTCTCTGGTCGCAAACTGCCAAGAATAGTCGCATCGGACGGCATCGCCGCCGGCCAAGGGTTGCAGGGTTTTACCGGCCTCAGCCAGCGGCCTGCAGGCGCGAGGCCTCCACCAATTGCAGCTCCACCGAGCTGACACTGATCAGGTTGCGCAGCTTGTCGCCGATCACCCGGGCCCGGTGCCAGCTCAGGCCCGCGAGCTCCACTTCCATATGCAGCGTGTCGTCCTGCTGGATGACCGCGACCCGGTGCGGCACCAGGAGCTGCAGGGCGAAATGGTTGAGTACCCGGCACAGCACGTCGGCCTCGACATCGGCGAGCAGCTGGTAGTGCACGTGGCACGGGGCATTGTCGGGGTTCCAGACATCGGCGCGGGTCGCAGGGCTCGGGGCGGGGCTGTGAAAGGGCATGGCGGTCTCCAGGTCAGTGGAGAAATTTTTACATTCGGTTTCGGGTTTTTCTTATCTAAGATGCAGACAATTCGCCTGTTTTCGAATTAGATAATTCGACTTTTAATAATTTTGGGGGTTGATTATGCAAAGCGAGCTGGATGCCTACGATCGCCGGATCCTGGCGTTGCTGCAAGACGACGCGTCGCTTTCCAGCGCCCAGATTGCCGAACAGGTGGGGTTGTCCCAGTCGCCTTGCTGGCGACGGATTCAGCGCATGAAGGATGAAGGGGTGATTCGCGGCCAGGTGACCTTGCTCGACCGCAAGAAGATCGGCCTGAACACGCAGATCTTTGCCGAGGTCAAGCTCAACGCCCATGGACGCTCCAACTTCACCGAGTTCACCGAAGCCATTCGCGGTTTTCCCGAGGTGCTGGAGTGTTATGTGCTGATGGGGGCGGTGGACTTCCTGTTGCGCATCGTGACGGCGGATATCGAAGCCTACGAGCGGTTCTTCTTCGAGAAGCTGTCCATGGTGCCCGGCATTCAGGAGGTGAACTCGATCGTCGCCCTGTCGGAGATCAAGTCCACCACCAGCCTGCCGGTATTGCGCTGAGGGCGAGCGATTACAGGCGCAGCAGGGTCTTCCAGGCGCGGTTCTGGAACACCGCGATGGCTTGCTGCTTGCGAGCATCGAGGGCTTCGTCGGTGATCGGTTCGTTGGCCAGTTGGGCCAGCTTGTTCAGTTCACCGTAGAGGCGGTCCAGCTCGGCGATGTCCAGTGCGGCGCGGGCATGGTGCAACCAGGCCTGGATGCGTTCGATCCGTGGCAGTTGCTCGGCCAGGTCTTCGGGCTGCTGCTGGTAGCGCGGCAGTTGCAGCGAGGTGGCTTCTTCGGCCAGCAGGCGTGGCAGCCAGCTGCCCAGTTGCGCCGCGCCCTGGCGGTTGCCACGGGTGTTGCGCTCGGCAGTCCAGGAGCGGGCCAGCAGCCAGCGCGAAGTGTTCAGGGAGAACAGGCCCCAGCGCACGTCCTGCAGCTCTTCGATGAATTGCTCCGGCGCGGCCTTGCGCACGTCTTCATCGTCGAGGCCGGCTTGCACCAGCGGGCGCCAGTCTTCCAGCAGGGCATCCAGGGCACTGCGCAGTTCGGCAGTGGACTGGCGCGGCGCGGCCTGGCCCAGGCTACTGGCCAGGGCCCGCAGTTCGGCGAGGTTGTCCACCCAGTCCTGCAGCAGGCGCCAGTGGCCGTTGAAACGATACTGTTCGGCCAGGCGCTGGCTGCTGCCCAGCAGATGCCAGGCCAGGGCGGCGAAAGCGTCGTCCAGCGGGGTTTCGGCGCTCAGCTGTGGCGCCGGCAGGCTCAGGGAGTAGCTGCCGGCATCGAACAGGCGATAGCCGCGCTCGGCCTTGCTGATGTCGCAGGGCATCAACGGCAGGGTGAGGGCCAGTTCCGCGGCCAGTTCCAGCAGCGCGGCCGGTTCGCCTTCGCGCAGTTCCAGCTCCAGCTCGCAGATTTCTTCCTTGTGCTTGCCGGCAATCACCTGGCCCAGGTCCAGGGCGGCTTCGATCACCACCTTGGTCTTGCCCCGGCCCCAGGCGATTTCTGCACGCTCGCGGACAAAGTCGGTGGTGAACAGCGGCTTGAGGGTCTTTTTGTCCAGCTCGGCGAGGGCTTCGGGCCAGCATTCGCCGTCGAGTTTCTTCAGGTCGAGCTTGGCCTTGGCCAGTTGCCAGTCGTATTCGTTGCGCTCGGACAGGCCGGCGACGCTCTGGCCGCTGGTCTTGAGGGTCTGGATCACCGCGTCACCGTCGCGGCGCAGGCGCAGGGCGACTTTGGCCCGGGCCAGATCGCGTTCTGGGGTGTCGAAGTACTGGTTCATCAGCTCACGGCGTTCCCAGCCACTTTTGTTGCGTTTTTTCAGGAGCGGGTGCTCGCGCAGGGCGGCGAGGGTTTCGCGGCTGACGCGGAGTTTGATTTCGGTTTCTTTCTGCATGGCCGGAAAATCCAGGATCGGGAGTGCAGCCGGAGGAAGAGTTGGCTGCCAAGGCCGTGCAGTGTACAGGACCGGGCGCGTGGAGGCGCCACGACGGTTCCTTCCTCTCGCCCGATGCCTCTATGATGCTGCTCATCTTGGGATTTCCGGAGCCAGCTCATGCCATTGCCGTCCTTGAAGGAGCAGTTCGCCGCACTGATCGCCGCGCCGTCGGTGAGCTGCACCCAGCCTGCGCTGGACCAGTCCAACCGTGAGGTGATCGACTTGCTGGCCGGCTGGCTCGGCGACCTGGGGTTCAACTGCGATATCCAGCCGGTCAGCCCCGGCAAGTTCAACCTGCTGGCCAGCTACGGCAGTGGTCCTGGTGGACTGGTGCTGGCCGGGCACAGCGACACCGTGCCGTTCGACGCCGCGTTGTGGCAGACCGATCCACTGAAACTGACCGAGGTCGACGGCCGCTGGGTCGGTCTGGGCAGTTGCGATATGAAGGGCTTCTTCGCCCTGATCATCGAAGCAGTGCGGCCGTTGCTCGAGCAGCCGTTCAAGCAGCCGCTGCTGATCCTGGCCACTTGCGACGAAGAGAGCTCCATGGCCGGGGCGCGGGCCCTGGCGGAAGCCGGGCGTCCCCTGGGGCGCGCGGCGGTGATCGGCGAACCCACGGGGCTCAAGCCGATCCGCCTGCACAAGGGGGTGATGATGGAGCGCATCGATATCCTCGGGCGCAGCGGGCACTCCTCCGACCCGAGCCTGGGACGCAGTGCCCTGGAAGCGATGCACGACGCCATCGGCGAGCTGCGCGGGCTTCGGCTGCTGTGGCAACGCGAGTACCGCAATCCGCAGTTCAGCGTGCCGCAGCCGACCCTGAACTTCGGCTGCATCCATGGTGGCGACAATCCCAATCGCATTTGTGGCCAGTGTTCCCTGGAGTTCGACCTGCGCCCCTTGCCGGGCATGGACCCGCAACTGTTGCGCGAGGCCATTCGTCAGAAGCTGGCGCCGATTGCCCAGCGCCATGAAGTGCAGATCGACTATGCCCCGCTGTTTCCCGCCGTGCCGCCGTTCGAGCAGCCCGAGGACGCGGAGCTGGTGCGGGTGGCGGAGCGGTTGACCGGGCATCGCGCCGAAGCAGTAGCGTTTGGCACCGAAGCGCCTTATCTTCAGCGCCTTGGCTGCGAGACCCTGGTGCTCGGTCCGGGTGATATCGCCTGTGCCCACCAGCCGGGGGAATACCTCGAAATGTCACGCTTGCAGCCTACCGTGCATCTATTACGAGAATTGATCGAACATTACTGCCTGACACCGGCCCAGCTTTAAGTAAATTGCCGGTGTTCCTGTCCGTACCCATTGAGGAGAGTAAGCGTGTTGCCAAGCCTGTTCCGACGATAACCATCAGCCCGCTGTGCGTTTTCCGTTTCGTCCTTTTATAGGCTGCTATTTATTTACAGGCTCAGGTTCATGCCCGAATACGTCAATTGGCTTCGCCACGCGTCTCCCTACATCAACGCTCACCGGGATTGCACCTTTGTGGTCATGCTCCCCGGCGACGGTGTTGAACACCCCAACTTCGGCAATATCGTTCACGACCTGGTGCTGCTGCACAGCCTTGGGGTGCGTCTGGTGCTGGTGCACGGTTCCCGCCCGCAGATCGAAGCGCGCCTGGCGGCTCGTGGCCTGACGCCGCATTACCATCACGGCCTGCGCATCACCGATGCCGCGACCCTGGAGTGCGTGATCGACGCCGTCGGCCAGCTGCGCATTGCCATCGAGGCGCGCCTGTCCATGGACATGGCTTCTTCGCCGATGCAGGGCTCGCGGTTGCGGGTGGCCAGCGGCAACCTGGTGACGGCGCGTCCGATCGGGGTGCTGGAAGGCGTCGATTTCCATCACACCGGCGAGGTGCGCCGGGTCGATCGCAAGGGCATCAACCGCCTGCTGGATGAACGCTCCATCGTGCTGCTGTCGCCCCTGGGTTATTCGCCCACCGGTGAAACCTTCAACCTGGCCTGTGAGGACGTGGCGACCCGCGCCGCCATCGACCTGGGTGCCGACAAGCTGCTGCTGTTCGGTGCCGACCCCGGGTTGCTGGATGAAAACGGCAAGCTGGTGCGCGAACTGCGTCCGCAACAGGTGCCGGCCCACCTGCAGCGCCTGGGCAGCAACTACCAGGCCGAACTGCTGGATGCCGCCGCCGAGGCCTGCCGTGGCGGGGTGGGGCGCAGCCATATCGTCAGCTATGCCGAAGATGGCGCGCTGTTGACCGAGCTGTTCACCCGTGATGGTGGCGGCACCCTGGTGGCCCAGGAGCAGTTCGAGCGGGTGCGCGAGGCGGCGATTGAAGACGTCGGCGGGTTGCTGGATCTGATCAGTCCGCTGGAAGAGCAGGGCATCCTGGTGCGGCGTTCCCGCGAGGTGCTGGAGCGCGAGATCGAACAGTTCAGCGTGGTCGAGCGCGAGGGCATGATCATTGCCTGCGCGGCCTTGTATCAGATTGCCGATTCCGATGCCGGCGAACTGGCCTGTCTGGCGGTAAACCCGGAATATCGCCATGGCAAACGTGGCGATGAACTGTTGGAAAGGATCGAGGCCCGGGCCCGGGCCCAGGGCCTGAAAACCTTGTTCGTTCTCACCACCCGCACCGCGCACTGGTTCCGTGAGCGGGGCTTTGTGCCCAGCAGCGTCGAGCGCCTGCCGTCGGCCAGGGCTTCGCTGTACAACTATCAGCGCAACTCGAAGATCTTCGAGAAGGCTCTCTGAGCCTTCCGCTCGTCCCGCAAACTGCAACGCCTCGGTCCCCGGATCGAGGCGTTGTGCTTTATGGACATGTCAGAAAAATTTCATTTCGATACAAAAACTGTAACAAATTGACGGGAGGATAGGCTCTTAGCCATGATTGCGTCGCTTTTTTGATCCTGTTTGACGTTTTGCGCCCAAAACGCATCGGATCATGGGCCGCGGGAGTGGGAAAAATCTTTTCAGTCATAAGCTCGTGAGCGTCTACGCTGGGACGTTCAGCGTATTAGTGGCGAGCTTTATTCCTGAAAGGCATGAAAAAGAATTAAACAATTCTTTTTGGGTTTATGAGTAATTCATTACCCTGCAGGGACCAAATTACGGCGATTAGACCATGGTCGTAGACACAGATCGTTACGATTGACTTATCAGTCACGGTCTGGCGCTAATCGCGCATCTGTGGCACCCGGGCGTTCGATCCGGGGCCAGGAACCACAAGAATTAGAAACGAGAGGAGCGAAACATGAACAAGTCCACCTTGGCCCTGGCTGTGGCCGTAGGGGTTTTGGCGCAGCAGGCAGGCGCCGCCGGTTTCATCGAAGACAGCAAGGCCACCTTGGGGCTGCGTAACTTCTATATCAATACCGATAACCGTGACAGTGATACCAAAGCCGCCAAAGCCCAGAACAAGCAGGAAGAGTGGGGCCAAGGCTTCATCTTCAACTTCACCTCTGGCTACACCGAAGGCACTGTAGGTTTCGGTCTGGATGCGATCGGCTTGCTGGGCGTTCGTCTGGACTCCGGCGGTGGTACTAATGGAGCGACCAAGACTTCTTACGGCGGTACCGTATTCCCGACTCACTCTACCAACGGCAACAACGCTGAGGCGGTCAACGACTTTTCCAGCCTGGGCCTGACCGGCAAGGTCAAGGTTTCCCAGACCGAGTTGAAGATCGGCACCCTGCAACCGAACAACCCGGTGATCAAGTACAACGACGGTCGTCTGTTACCACAAACCTTCCAGGGCGGCCAGATCACTTCGAACGAGATCAAGGACCTGACCCTGACCGCAGGTCAGATCGAACACGCTAAAGGTCGTAACTCGACTAATAACGAAGGTTTGTCGATTGCGGGTGCCAACGGTGGTTCTGACTTCAGCAAGGGCAAGTTCAGCAACAAGTTCTACTACGGTGGTGCTGACTACAAGATCACCAAGGATCTGACCGCTTCGTACTACTACGGTGAGCTGAAAGACTTCTACTCGCAGAACTTCCTGGGCCTGGTACACAACTGGTCCATCGGTCCTGGCGTACTTAAGAGTGACTTGCGCTACTATCGCAGCCGCGACAATGGCTCTAACGGCGATACCTCTGCTTACTTCACGTCGGGCTACTACGGTGGCACTACTACCAAAGGTAAAGTTGATAACAACCTGTACAGCTACCTGGCTCTGTACTCGGTTGAAGGTCACACCTTCGGTGGCGGCTACCAGTACAGCAACGGTGACAGCGACTTCCCTTGGCTGAACCAGGGTGACGGCTCGTCCAACAGCACCATCACCGACATGCAGATCCAGAAGTTCGCCCGTGCCGGCGAGCGTACCTGGCAGGCTCGCTACGCCTATGACTTCGCCAAGGTTGGCGTGCCTGGCCTGACCGCCGGCATCATCTACCTGCGCGGCAACAACATCGACACCGCCGGCAAAATCGGCGCTGATAAAAACCCGACTCTGGGCACTGGTGGCACCGAGTGGGAACGCGACCTGACCCTGTCCTACGTGGTTCCGCAAGGTCCGCTGAAGAACCTGGGTCTGACCTGGAAAAACGCCATGTGGCGTAACGACATTCCGGGCCAGCGCGACCAGGACGAAAACCGTCTGATCGTCAGCTACTCGATCCCGTTGAAGTAATTCGCGGTTCAAGCCTCGCCCGGCGCAATGCCGGGCGAGGTATTGCTTCAAGTCAGGCCCACCCCCGTGAGCCCTTCCTGATTTCCCCTCTTTGTACAGCGACTCAAGGCCTTCTCGAACCTTGTTGAGAAGGGTGGTCTTCGCCGGCGCGCGCGTCCAGTGAAGAGATTTTTAATATTCCTTGTAGTTCTTAATAAATCGATATTTATTCTTTTTAAATAAGCTCAGGCGCAGGCAGAGTAGCTCCATCACGCACTCACAGGAGCAGCAGCCATGAGCCTCAGACTGGGCGATATCGCCCCCGACTTCGAACAGGATTCCAGTGCCGGCAAGATTCGTTTCCACGAGTGGCTGGGCGACAGCTGGGGCGTGCTGTTTTCCCATCCGGCGGACTTCACCCCGGTGTGCACCACCGAGCTGGGCTTCACCGCCAAGCTCAAGGATGAATTCGCCCAGCGCGGGGTGAAAGCCATTGCCCTGTCGGTGGACCCGGTGGATTCCCATCACAAGTGGATCGAAGACATCAACGAAACCCAGAACACCCGGGTCAACTTCCCGATCCTGGCGGACGCCGATCGCAAGGTGTCGGACCTCTACGACCTGATCCACCCCAATGCCAGCGACACCCTGACCGTGCGTTCGCTGTTCATCATCGACCCGAACAAGAAGATTCGCCTGACCATTACCTATCCGGCCAGCACCGGGCGCAACTTCAACGAAATTCTCCGGGTCATCGACTCGCTGCAACTCACCGACAACTACAAGGTGGCCACGCCGGCCAACTGGCAGGACGGTGACGAAGTGGTGATCGTGCCTTCGCTCAAGGATGAAGACGAGATCAAGCGCCGCTTTCCCAAAGGCTATCGCGCAGTGAAGCCTTACCTGCGCCTGACTCCACAACCCAATCGCTGACCCGCTCACCGCTGCAGGGGCCGGCTTGCCGGCGAAGGCGGCGGTGAGACCGGTGCAAATTTCGCCGATCCTTTCGCGGGCAAGCCCGCTCCTGCGCTGAATGCAGGGGTAACAGAACCATAAAGCAGGGGTTTTAAGGCCGTTTCGACGGCCTATTTTTTTGCCTGGAAATCACCATTACTTATATTCATTTAAGGAATAAACAAATGAAAAAATAAGATTTATGGATATATAAATAGGCTGTTAAGGTCTGTGCAGTCCGGCGAGATCGCATCCCGCGAATCGCTTATCTAGTTCAAGGAATCCCCCGAATGCTGGTGGTCTCTCTCGGTGGCAGTCCCAGTCAGCGATCCCGTTCCGGGGTGCTGCTGGAGTTGGCCAAGCGCTGGTTACAGCACAACGGCGTGGAAGTGGTCAGTTACCAGGTGCGGGACTTCCCGGCCGAGGATCTGCTTCACGCCCGCTTCGACAGCCCCAAGGTCATCGACTTGCTGCAACAGATCGACCAGGCCGATGGCCTGTTGATCGCTACGCCGGTGTACAAGGCGTCGTTTTCCGGGGCATTGAAAACCCTGCTCGACCTGCTGCCGGAGCGTGCCCTGAGCCACAAGGTGGTATTGCCCATGGCGACCGGCGGCAGCATCGCCCATATGTTGGCGGTGGATTACGCCCTCAAGCCCGTGCTCTCGGCGCTCAAGGCCCAGGAAATGCTCCAGGGCATCTTTGCCGAGGACAGCCAGATCGCCTACGGCGAAGGCAGTGTCCAGCCGCAGCTGGCCGAGGCCCTGGAACTGCGCCTGCGTGAAGCGCTGGAGCAGTTCCACAGCGCCATGGCGCGCCGCCCCAAGCCGCTGGATCCACACCTGTTGAATGAACGTCTGTTGAGTGCTCGCTGGAGCATTTGAGCCACACCCCTGATGTGAAGTACTGACCTTACTCGCCCGCCAACGGGCAAGCAGGTGCAGCCACAACCCCCACAGCAAAAAGGAGAGCGCCATGCGCCCTGTCATTTTGCGTCGCGGTCTGGTCGCTCTGTTTGCTGCGGCTGTGTCCTTCGGCGCCATCGTTCAAGCTCAAGCCGAAACCCTGCGTATCGGTTATCAGAAGTACGGCACCCTGGTGCTGCTCAAGGCCAAGGGCACCCTGGAAAAGCGCCTGGCGCAGCAAGGCGTGGACGTGAAGTGGACCGAGTTTCCGGGGGGGCCGCAGTTGCTGGAAGGGCTGAACGTCGGTTCCATCGACTTCGGCGTGACCGGCGAAACCCCGCCGGTGTTCGCCCAGGCCGCCGGTGCCGACCTGCTCTACGTGGCCTACGAACCACCGGCGCCCCATAGCGAGGCGATCCTGGTGCCCAAGGACTCGCCGATCAAGTCGGTGCAGGACCTCAAGGGCAAGAAAGTGGTGCTGAACAAGGGCTCCAACGTTCATTACCTGCTGGTCCGCGCCCTGGAAGACGCCGGCCTCAAGTACAGCGATATCCAGACCGTGTTCCTGCCGCCGGCCGATGCCCGCGCTGCGTTCGAGCGTGGCAGCGTCGACGCCTGGGTCATCTGGGACCCTTACCAGGCGGCGGCCGAGCAGCAACTGCAGGCGCGCACGCTGCGCGATGGCAGCGGCATCGTCGACAACCACCAGTTCTACCTGGCGACCAAACCCTATGCGCAACAGCACCCCGAGGTGATCAAGGCCCTGGTGGAAGAAGTGCGGGCGGTGGGCGAGTGGTCCAAGGCCAATCCGCAGGAGGTCACCGAGCAGGTGGCGCCGCTGCTCGGCCTGCCCACTGAGATCACCCTGACCTCGGTGAAGCGCCAGGGCTACGGCGCGGGCTTCCTGACTCCGGAGGTGATCGCCGCGCAGCAGAAAATCGCCGACAGCTTCTATCAGCTCAAGTTGATTCCCAAGCCGCTGAGCATCAAAGACGTGATCTGGACGCCCACCGCCGCCGTGGCCAAAGCGCCGTAAATCGACCCCTTAGGAGACAACTCCATGAGCCTCAACATCTTCTGGTTTCTGCCCACTCACGGCGACGGCCATTACCTTGGCACCGCCGAAGGCGCCCGCGCCGTGGATCATGCTTACCTGCAGCAGATCGCCCAGGCCGCCGACCGCCTGGGGTTTGGTGGCGTGCTGATCCCCACCGGACGCTCCTGCGAGGATTCCTGGCTGGTGGCGGCTTCGCTGATTCCGGTGACCCAGCGCCTGAAGTTTCTGGTCGCCCTGCGCCCCGGGATCATTTCCCCGACGGTGGCGGCGCGCCAGGCGGCGACCCTGGATCGACTGTCCGGCGGCCGGGCGCTGTTCAACCTGGTGACCGGTGGCGATCCGGACGAACTGGCCGGTGACGGCCTGTTCCTCGACCATGAAGAGCGTTATCAGGCGTCGGTGGAGTTCACCCGTATCTGGCGCCGGGTGCTGGAAGGCGAAACCGTGGATTACGACGGCCAGCACATCAGTGTGAAGGGCGCCAAGTTGCTCTATCCGCCGCTGCAGCAACCGCGCCCGCCGCTGTATTTCGGTGGTTCTTCGGAAGCCGCCCAGGACCTGGCCGCCGAGCAGGTGGACATGGTTCTGACCTGGGGCGAGCCGCCGGCCGCCGTGGCCGAGAAGATCCGGCAGGTGCGCGACAAGGCCGCCAAGCTTGGGCGCAGCGTGCGCTTCGGCATCCGCCTGCACGTGATTGTGCGGGAAACCAATGCCGAAGCCTGGCAGGCCGCCGAACGCCTGATTTCCCATCTGGACGACGACACCATCGCCCGGGCCCAGGCGTCCCTGGCGCGCTTCGACTCCGTTGGGCAGCAGCGCATGGCGGCCCTGCACGGCGGCCGTCGCGACCGGCTGGAAGTCAGCCCCAACCTCTGGGCCGGTGTCGGCCTGGTGCGTGGCGGGGCCGGCACCGCCCTGGTGGGAGACGGCCCGACCGTGGCGGCGCGGATGAAAGAGTACGCGGACCTGGGCATCGATACCTTCATCTTCTCCGGTTATCCACACCTGGAAGAGTCCTATCGCGTGGCCGAGTTGCTGTTCCCGCACCTGGATATCGAACGGCCCAAGCTGCCCGAAGCCGCCGGTTACGTCAGCCCGTTCGGGGAGATGGTCGCCAACGACATCATTCCCAAAGCCGCGTCCCAGAGCTGAGGTGCGGCCATGAATGGACAACGCATAGTGCAGCGTCTGGCGCCCTGGGCCCTGCCCTTGCTGCTGCTCGCGGTGTGGCAACTGTCGGTGTCGGCGGGTTGGCTGTCGACCCGCATCCTGCCGGCTCCCAGCGCGGTGATCGAAGCCGGGATCAGTCTGGTGCGCAGCGGTGATATCTGGACCCACCTGGCCATCAGTGGCTGGCGTGCGGGGCTGGGGTTTGTCATCGGTGGCGGTATCGGCCTGGCGCTGGGCTTCATCACCGGCCTGTCGAAGTGGGGCGAGCGGCTGCTGGACAGTTCGGTGCAGATGATCCGCAACGTGCCGCATCTGGCGCTGATCCCCCTGGTGATCCTGTGGTTCGGCATCGATGAGTCGGCGAAGATTTTCCTGGTGGCCCTGGGCACCCTGTTTCCCATCTACCTCAACACCTACCACGGCATCCGCAACGTCGATCCGGCGCTGGTGGAGATGGCGCGCAGTTATGGCCTGTCCGGCTTTGCGCTGTTTCGCCAGGTGATCCTGCCGGGGGCCTTGCCCTCGATCCTGGTGGGCGTGCGCTTTGCCCTGGGCTTCATGTGGCTGACCCTGATCGTCGCCGAAACCATCTCCGCCAGCTCCGGCATCGGCTACCTGGCGATGAACGCCCGGGAGTTCCTGCAGACCGACGTGGTGGTGCTGGCCATCGTCATGTACGCGGTGCTCGGCAAGCTGGCGGATCTGGCCGCACGTGGCCTGGAACGGGTCTGGCTGCGCTGGCATCCGGCCTACCAAGTGGCCAAAGGCGGTGCCCAATGACGGCTCAACAACCTCCACGGCTGCTGCGGGGCATTCCCCTGGCCGTGCGCAAACTGCAAAAGACCTTCGGCTCGCGCCAGGTGCTGCGGGAAATCGACCTGCACATTCCCGCCGGCCAGTTCGTCGCGGTGGTGGGGCGCAGCGGTTGCGGCAAGAGCACCTTGCTGCGCCTGCTGGCCGGACTCGACCAGCCTTCGGGCGGGGAGTTGCTGGCGGGCTCCGCGCCCTTGAGCGCCGCCATCGAAGACACCCGGTTGATGTTCCAGGAAGCGCGTTTGCTGCCCTGGAAGAAAGTCATCGACAACGTCGGACTCGGTCTGGTGGGCCACTGGCGGCCCCAGGCCCTGGAAGCCCTTGAGGCGGTGGGCCTGGCCGATCGCGCCAATGAGTGGCCGGCGGCGCTGTCCGGTGGCCAGAAGCAGCGTGTGGCGCTGGCCCGGGCCCTGATCCATCAACCGCGGCTGTTGCTGCTGGACGAACCGCTGGGGGCGCTGGATGCCCTGACCCGGATCGAGATGCAGCAGTTGATCGAACGCCTCTGGCAGCAGCACGGTTTTACCGTGTTGCTGGTGACCCACGATGTCAGCGAGGCGGTGGCGATTGCCGATCGGGTGATCCTGATCGAGGACGGCGAGGTGGGGCTGGACCTGCACGTCGAGCTGCCGCGTCCGCGCGTGCGCGGTTCCCATCGCCTGGCGGCCCTGGAAACCCAAGTCCTCAACCGCGTGCTGTCACTGCCCGGCTCGCCGCCGGAACCGGAACCTGTTTCACCCTTGCCCACGCAGTTGCGTTGGGCGCTTTAGAGCAGCGGCAAGTTTTCAGCTGCAAGCGGCAAGCAAGAGCGTCGCGCTTGTGCTTGCCGCTGAGCGCTTGAAGCTTGCAGCTCTGTTTTTCGACCCTAGGAGAAATACCATGACCATCAAAGCCATCAACGTACGCAACCAGTTCAAGGGCACCATCAAGGAAATCGTCGAAGGCGACGTGCTCTCGGAAATCGATGTCCAGACCGCTTCCGGGATTGTCACTTCGGTGATCACCACCCGTTCGGTCAAGGAGCTGGAACTGTCCATCGGCAGCGAAGTGATTGCCTTTGTGAAGTCCACCGAGGTGTCGATCGCCAAGCTATGAGCGATGCCAGAGATCAGCCCCGAAGGGTGCGAGCCCTTCGGGGCTTTTTCATGGGCGCTGTAAATACCGGTCAGATTTGATACTTTCCCTGCTTTCGGCAAGACCTGAACAGTAAACATGACAACAGAGCAGGGTCCAAACGCAGGGTATCTGGAGTTCGATCGCGACCACTGGTCGGCGTTGCGGGCCGGAGAACCCATGAACCTGTCGCCGTCCGAGATGGACTCGCTGACCAGCCCGACCCAGCCCATGGCGTCCGAAGAGGTGCGGCAGATCCTGCTGCCCCTGTCGCGCCTGCTGCATTTGCATGCAGCCCAGGTGCAGTCGCTCAAGGTGCCCCAGGCCGGCTTCAAGGCCCCCTATGTGATCGGTGTGTCCGGCAGCGTGGCGGTGGGCAAGAGCAGTTTTGCCCGGGTCCTGGCGGCGCTCCTGGCCTATTGGCCGGGCAAGCCCAATGTGCACCTGGTGACCACGGATTCGTTTCTGTTCCCCCTGGCCACCCTGCAGGAAAAAAATATCCTGCATCGCAAGGGGTTTCCCGAGTCCTACGATGAACCGCTGTTCGTGGATTTTCTCCAGGCCGTGTGCCGCAGGGGCGAGGCGGCGCGGATTCCCATCTATTCCCATGTCCGCTACGACATCCTGGCCGATGAGGCGCAGTCGGTGGAGGCGCCGGACATCATCATCCTCGAAGGCCTGAATGTGCTGCAGGGGGAGCGGGGCCAGGGCTTGAATCCCCTGGACTTCATCGACTTCTCCATCTATGTCGACGCGTCCGAGGAAGCGATCAAGGCCTGGTATCTGGAGCGTTTTGTCTACTTGAAGAACACCGCTTTCCAAGCGGCAGATTCCTATTTCAACAAGTACAAGGGGCTTTCGGACCCCGAGGCGTTGTCGGTGGCGTCCGATACCTGGGATAGGGTTAACCTGAAGAACCTTATCGAAAACATCCTGCCGACCCGGGAACGGGCCAACCTGATCATTCACAAATCAGCGGATCACAGCATCGACAGGCTGCTACTGCGGCAAGCTTGAGCGCTCAGAGTGGCGCTGGGCGCTTGGGCAGGTAGGGCGGTAGATACAGGCTCAGGTAGGCATCGAACACGCGCATGCCTTCCTCGGCCATGCGCGGGGTGATCTGCCCGTGCTGCTGCACCGAGCGGGCATACACCCGGTCCCCGAGCTCCATGGCCAGGGCGAACACGTCCACGTCGGCGGGTAATCTCGGCAGTTCGAAGTGTTGATTGAACAGTGTGTGCATCAGGTCCCCGAGCTCTAGGTCGTGCTGGCGATCGGCCTGGGTGACTTCGGTCAGCCCGTGCTGGGCGAGGATCAGCTGGCGGGCCGCCGCGTCCGCGCCGTAGATGTCGAGCATGCGCTGTTCCACCAGGCGTGACAGGTCACGCCAGCCCTGGAGCCGGTGGTGGTCGATGGGGGCTTGCAGGCAGGCACGAAACGCAGCGTGCACATCGGCGGTCAGGGCCTCCAGCAGGGCCGGGACGCTGGCGAAGAAGTGATAGACCGATGAGGGTGGAATCTGCGCCCGTTCGGCCACGCTGTAGATCGACAGGCTGGCCACGCCCTCGCTGGCCAGCAGGGTCCGGGCGGCCTCGAGTATCGAGTCGATCCGGGCCTGGCTACGTGCACGGGGTTTGCGAAGCGGGGCGGTGCGCGTCATCGGTGTCTCCTACTGGGCAGCGGGCATTGTACGCGACAGTGCGAGGATTCCTGAATCCGCCGACCATGGATCCGAGCCCAAAAAAAACGCCGCGAGCGGTGAGCTGCGCGGCGTTCTTTATTTTGCGACAACCGCTTACACGGTGTGCAGGTACCAGTTGTACTCGAGGTCGGAGATGGAGTGTTCGAACTCCTCCAGCTCGCTCTCTTTGCAGGCCACGAAGATATCGATGTATTTCGGATCGATGTACTTGGCCATCACTTCACTGTCGTCCAGCTCGCGCAGGGCATCGCGCAAGTTGTTCGGCAGGCTTTGTTCGTTCTGCTCGTAGCTGTTGCCTTCGGTCGGTGCCGGCGGCTCGATCTTGTTGGTCAGGCCGTGGTGCACGCCCGCCAGGACCGATGCCATCAGCAGGTACGGGTTGGCGTCGGCACCGGCGACCCGGTGCTCGATGCGCACCGCATCAGCGGAGCCCGTCGGTACGCGAATGGCCACGGTACGGTTGTCCAGGCCCCAGCTCGGCGAGTTCGGCACATAGAACTGGGCGCCGAAACGACGGTAGGAGTTGACGTTCGGGCAGAGGAAGGCCATCTGCGCCGGTAGGGTCTCGAGCACACCGCCGATCGCGTGACGCAGTGCGGCGTTCTGCTCGGGATCCTCGCTGGCAAAGATGTTCTTGCCATCTTTATCCAGAACCGAAATGTGGACGTGCAGACCGTTGCCCGCCTGGCCCGGGTAAGGCTTGGCCATGAAGGTGGTGTCCATCTCATGGTCGTAGGCGATGTTCTTGATCAGGCGCTTGAGCAGTACCGCGTAGTCGCAGGCCTTGATCGGGTCGGCCACGTGGTGCAGGTTCACCTCGAACTGCGCCGGGGCACTTTCCTTGACGATGGCGTCGGCCGGGATGCCTTGCTCCTTGGCACCTTCCAGAATGTCCTGGAGGCAGTCGACGTATTCGTCGAGATCGTCGATCAGGTAGACCTGAGTGGAATGCGGGCGTTTACCGGAGATCGGTGAGCGTGGAGGCTGTGGACGGCCGTTCACGTTCTCCTGGTCGATCAGGTAGAACTCCAGTTCGAAGGCTGCGCAGATGGTCAGTCCCAGTTCGTCGAACTTGGTCACGACCTGACGCAGCACTTCCCGTGGATCGGCGAAGAACGGATCGCCTTCCAGCTCGTGCATGGTCATCAGCAGCTGCGCGGTTGGGCGCTTCTGCCAGGGTTCATTGCACAGGGTATCGGGGATCGGATAGCAGATTCGGTCAGCATCGCCGATGTCCAGGCCCAGGCCGGTGCTTTCCACCGTAGAGCCATTGATATCCAGGGCAAAGAGGGAGGCCGGCAGGTTGATGCCTTTCTCGTAAACCTTGTGGAGGCTGGTGCGTTCGATGCGCTTGCCGCGCACCACACCATTCATATCCGCAATCAGAAGGTCAACGTACAGAACCTCAGGATGTTCCTTAAGGAACGCGTTCGCTTCGTTAAGCTGAACGGCACGCGGGGGTACCGACATGATGCAACACCTTTGTTGTTAAAAATATCAATCATTGATCTTTTCTGGTTTCAGTCAACCCGAACGGCATGCCGAAGTCAAGTAAGGCTCTTTACGCCCTAATAAAGGGCTACCAAGGCTCTTTTGGGGCAAAACAGGGCATTTTTTGGGACTCGACTGCCTCGGGTAGCGCAGGCTTGAGCGGGCCGTGTTGTATTTTTTACGGGGGTGTTGTGTAAAAAAATGAACAAGGCTAAGCTCGAATCAAACCCATAACAGCAATAATACCGGGGTGTTTCATGTCTCGCCTGCCGTTAATCGGCATCACCGCCTGCTCCAGGCAGATCGGTCTGCATGCTTATCACATCAGTGGCGACGAGTATGTCCAGGCAGTAGCCAGCGCAGCCCAGGGCGTGCCGGTGATTCTTCCATCCCTGGCGCAGCTGCTTTCCCCGTCCGATATTCTGGACGGTCTGGACGGCATCCTCTTTACCGGCTCTCCCTCCAATATCGAACCTTTCCATTACCAGGGGCCCGCCAGCGCGCCCGGCACTGCTCATGATTCTGCACGGGATGCAGCGACCCTGCCCCTGCTGGACGCTGCCGTTGCCGCGGGCGTTCCCGTGCTGGGCATCTGCCGCGGGTTTCAGGAAATGAACGTCGCCCTGGGCGGCAGCCTCCACCAGAACGTGCATGAAGTGCCGCCGTTCATGGACCACCGCCATGATGAAGAGGCCGACCAGCCCCTGGATGCCTGGTACGCACCGGCCCATGACGTGCATGTCCAGGCCGGTGGTGTCCTGGCGGGACTGGGCCTGCCGCAGACGATCCAGGTCAACTCGATTCATGCTCAAGGCGTTGAACGTCTGGCGCCGGGGCTGCGGATCGAGGCGCTGGCTGTCGACGGCCTGGTCGAGGCCGTTTCGGTCGAAGCAAGCAAGGCTTTTGCGTTGGGGGTGCAATGGCACCCCGAATGGCAGGTAAGCTGCAACCCTCACTACCTGGCCATTTTCCAGGCTTTTGGTGATGCCTGCCGCCAGCGGGCAAAACAACGCGACGCCGAAGCGTCACACAACGCCTGACTTAATAGAGAGTCAGGAAACTCAGCCTAGAGGCATTTATGAGTAACAACCTCGACCAGCTCACCGATTGGTTGAAAGACCACAAGATCACAGAAGTCGAATGCATGATCGGCGACCTGACCGGTATCACCCGGGGCAAGATCTCGCCGACCAACAAGTTCATTGCCGAAAAAGGCATGCGCCTGCCCGAGAGCGTGCTGTTGCAGACCGTGACCGGCGACTATGTCGAAGACGACATCTACTACGAGCTGCTGGACCCGGCGGATATCGACATGGTCTGCCGTCCGGACCATAACGCGGTGTACCTGGTGCCCTGGGCCATCGAGCCTACGGCCCAGGTGATCCATGACACCTACGACAAGCAGGGCAATCCCATCGAGCTGTCGCCGCGCAACGTCCTGAAGAAAGTCCTCAAGCTCTACGCCGACCATGGCTGGCAGCCCATCGTGGCGCCGGAGATGGAGTTCTACCTGACCAAGCGCAGTGACGACCCCGACTACCCGCTGCAGCCGCCGATCGGCCGTTCCGGCCGCCCGGAAACCGGTCGCCAGTCGTTCTCCATCGAAGCGGCCAACGAATTCGATCCGCTGTTCGAGGACGTCTACGACTGGTGCGAACTGCAGGAGCTGGACCTGGATACGCTGATCCACGAGGACGGCACGGCGCAGATGGAAATCAACTTCCGTCACGGCGATGCCCTGTCCCTGGCCGACCAGATCCTGGTGTTCAAGCGCACCATGCGCGAAGCCGCGCTCAAGCACGATGTGGCCGCCACCTTCATGGCCAAGCCCATGACCGGCGAGCCCGGCAGTGCCATGCACCTGCACCAGAGCATCATCGACATCAACACTGGCAAGAACGTCTTCTCCAACGAGGACGGGACCATGAGCCAGCTGTTCCTCAACCACATCGGCGGCTTGCAGAAGTTCATCCCCGAGCTGCTGCCGCTGTTCGCTCCCAACGTCAACTCGTTCCGCCGCTTCCTGCCGGACACTTCGGCACCGGTGAACGTCGAGTGGGGCGAGGAGAACCGCACCGTGGGCCTGCGGGTGCCGGATGCCGGTCCGCAGAACCGTCGGGTGGAAAACCGCCTGCCGGGTGCCGACGCCAACCCCTACCTGGCGATCGCCGCCAGTCTGTTGTGTGGCTACATCGGCATGGTCGAGGGCCACAACCCGAGTGCGCCGGTGGTCGGGCGCGGCTATGAACGCCGCAACCTGCGTCTGCCGCTGACCATCGAGGACGCCCTGGAACGCATGGAAAACAGCAAGACCATCGAGAAGTACCTGGGCCAGAAGTTCATCACCGGCTACGTCGCGGTGAAGCGGGCCGAACATGAAAACTTCAAGCGCGTGATCAGTTCGTGGGAGCGGGAATTCCTGTTGTTCGCCGTCTGATTCGCCGGGCGCCACTGCCCGCCAGTGGCGCCTTCACTGACACTTAGGAGAGATTGATGACTCAAAAAAACCCGCAAACCCGCGAGTGGCAAACCCTCAGCAGTGATCACCACCTGGCGCCCTTCAGTGATTTCAAGCAATTGAAAGAAAAGGGGCCTCGGATCATCACCCACGCCAAAGGCGTGTATCTCTGGGACAGTGAAGGCAATCAGATTCTCGACGGCATGGCCGGTCTATGGTGCGTCGCCATCGGCTATGGCCGTGATGAGCTGGCCGAGGCCGCCAGCCAGCAAATGCGCGAACTGCCGTACTACAACCTGTTCTTCCAGACCGCGCATCCACCGGTGCTGGAGTTGTCCAAGGTGATTGCCGAGATCGCGCCGCAAGGCATGAATCATGTGTTCTTCACCGGTTCCGGTTCCGAAGGCAACGACACCATGCTGCGCATGGTCCGCCATTACTGGGCGATCAAGGGCCAGCCGAACAAGAAAACCATCATCAGCCGGGTCAATGGCTACCACGGCTCCACCGTGGCCGGCGCCAGCCTCGGCGGCATGACCTACATGCACGAACAGGGCGACTTGCCGATCCCGGGCATCGTCCATATCCCGCAACCCTACTGGTTCGGCGAGGGCGGCGACATGAGCCCCGACGAGTTCGGCATCTGGGCGGCCAATCAACTCGAAGCAAAGATCCTGGAACTGGGCGTGGACAACGTCGGTGCCTTTATCGCCGAGCCGATCCAGGGCGCCGGTGGCGTGATCGTGCCGCCAGACAGCTACTGGCCGCGGATCAAGGAGATTCTCGCCAAGTACGACATCCTGTTTGTCGCCGACGAGGTGATTTGTGGCTTTGGTCGTACCGGTGAGTGGTTCGGTAGCGATTTCTACGACCTCAAGCCCGACATGATGACCATCGCCAAGGGACTGACTTCCGGCTACATCCCCATGGGTGGCCTGATCGTGCGTGACGAAGTGGTGGCGGTGCTCAACGAGGGCGGCGACTTCAACCACGGTTTCACCTATTCCGGGCATCCGGTAGCCGCTGCCGTGGCTCTGGAGAACATCCGCATCATGCGCGAGGAAAAAATTATCCAGCGCGTCCATGAAAAAACGGCACCTTATTTGCAGAAACGTCTGCGTGAGCTGAACGACCATCCGTTGGTGGGCGAGGTTCGCGGGGTGGGTCTGCTGGGGGCGATCGAGCTGGTCAAGGACAAGGCCACCCGGGCGCGCTATCAGGGCCGGGGCGTGGGCATGATCTGTCGGCAGTTCTGTTTCGACAACGGTCTGATCATGCGTGCCGTGGGCGACACCATGATCATTGCCCCGCCGCTGGTGATCAGCGAAGCGGAGATCGACGAGCTGGTAGCCAAGGCGCGCAAGTGCCTGGACCTGACCTTGAGTGCCCTGCAGGGCTGAGTGCTAGGCTTTGATCGCGGTGCTTGCGGGCGCCCTGTTCGAAGCAGGCATAAAGGCCGGTCTTTCCTTGAAAGCCGGCCTTGGATCTTGCCAGACTACCCGCCGTTTTGGTTGCCCGGATATTGGCCGCTGAACGAGTGGTTAAAAAGAATAATTGGAGCATTACGCATGAAGGCATTAGGTATGAAGTTAGCTGGCAAGACCCTCCTCGCCATGTCCCTGATGGGCGTGATGGCGGCGGCAGCACAGGCGGACGATAAAGTGCTGCACGTTTACAACTGGTCCGACTATATCGCTCCGGACACCATCAAGAAGTTTGAAGCCGAGTCGGGCATCAAAGTGGTCTACGACGTGTTCGACAGCAACGAAACCCTGGAAGCCAAGTTGCTCGCCGGCAAATCCGGCTACGACGTGGTAGTGCCTTCCAACAACTTCCTGGCCAAGCAGATCAAGGCCGGCGTCTATCAGGAGCTGGACAAGTCCAAGCTGCCGAACTGGAAGAACCTCAACGAATCGCTGCTCAAGGCGGTATCGGTGAGCGACCCGGGCAACAAGCACGCATTCCCTTACATGTGGGGCTCGATCGGTATCGGTTTCAACGCCGAGAAGGTCAAGGCGGTGTTGGGTGCCGACGCACCGACCAACTCCTGGGACCTGCTGTTCAAGCCGGAAAATGCCGAGAAGTTGAAGGCCTGCGGCGTCAGCTTCCTCGATTCGCCAACCGAGATGATTCCGGTGGCGCTGCACTACCTGGGCTACCCGACCGACAGCCAGGACAAGAAACAACTGGCTGAAGCCGAAGCGCTGTTCCTCAAGATCCGTCCTTCGATCGCCTACTTCCACTCCTCCAAGTACATCTCCGACCTGGCCAACGGCAACATCTGCGTCGCCGTGGGCTACTCGGGCGATATCTACCAGGCCAAGGCCCGTGCTGCCGAAGCCGGTGACAAGGTCAAGGTCAGCTACAACATTCCGAAAGAAGGTGCTGGCAGCTTCTACGACATGGTCGCCATCCCTAAAGACGCGGAAAACGTCGAAGGCGCCTACAAGTTCATGACCTTCCTGCAAAAGCCTGAAGTCATGGCCGAAATCACCAACGCCGTGCGTTTCCCCAACGGTAACGCGGCTGCAACCCCACTGGTCGATAAAGACATCACCAGCGACCCGGGCGTTTACCCGCCAGCTGAAGTCCAGGCCAAGCTGTACGCGATTGCCGACCTGCCGGCCGCGACCCAGCGCATCCTGACCCGCAGCTGGACCAAGATCAAATCCGGCAAATAAGCCGATTTGCAGCACAACCTGTTGCCGTCGTCATGGCGAGGGCGGCAACAGGAAACAATTAAATGACAGAAAGTTTTGCTGGATTGGTTTATCGAGGGTAAGTTGCGCGCCGGTTTTGTTGCTGGGCAGCTCGGAGGCTGTCAGGTAGCGCGGGGCAACTTGGGCCCAACTATTGAAGAGGACCTCCACTTGCCTATTTCTTTATTTCGCAAAGCCATGCTGGTCGCCGCCAGCCTGACGCTGGTGGCTGGCGTCCAGGCTGCACCGTCCGTGCATATTTATAACTGGTCCGACTACATTGGGAAAAACACCCTGGCCGAGTTTGAAAAGGCCACGGGCATCAAGCCGGTGTATGACGTTTTCGATTCCAACGAAACCCTGGAAGGCAAGTTGCTGGCCGGTCGTACCGGTTATGACGTGGTGGTGCCGTCCAACCACTTCCTGGGCAAGCAGATCAAGGCCGGCGCGTTCCAGAAGCTCGACAAGAGCCTGCTGCCGAACTACTCGAATCTCGATCCGGCGCTGCTCAAGCGCCTGGAAATGAACGACCCGGGCAACCAGTACGCAGTGCCGTACCTGTGGGGCACCAACGGCATCGGCTACAACGTCGACAAGGTCAAGGCCGTTCTGGGCGTGGACAAGATCGACTCCTGGAGCGTGCTGTTCGAGCCGGAGAACATCAAGAAGCTCAACAGCTGCGGCGTGGCCTTCCTCGACTCCGCCGATGAAATGCTGCCCACGGTCCTCAACTACCTGGGCCTGGATGCCAACAGCACCAACCCCCAGGACTACAAGAAGGCCGAGGCCAAGCTGCTGGCGGTGCGTCCCTACGTGACCTACTTCCATTCGTCCAAGTACATCTCGGACCTGGCCAACGGCAATATCTGCGTGGCCATCGGCTTTTCCGGCGATGTGTTCCAGGCCAAGGCCCGGGCCGCCGACGCCGGCAAGGGCGTGAACATCGCCTACGCCATTCCGAAGGAAGGCGGTGCCCTGTGGTTCGACATGCTGGCGATCCCCAAGGACTCGACCAACATCAAGGAGGCTCACGCCTTCATCAACTATTTGCTGCAACCTGAGGTGATTGCCCAGGTCAGTGACTACGTCGGTTATGCCAACCCCAACCCCGGGTCGGACAAGCTGATGGAGCAGTCCATTCGCACCGACGAAGCGGTTTATCCACCGCAAGCCGTACTCGACAAGACCTACGTGTCCATCGAGTTGCCACCCAATATCCAACGCTTGATGACCCGCAGCTGGACCAAGGTCAAGACGGGTAAATAGTTCCACAGGCTCAAACTATCCAAGGTCCGCCCGCATGGGGCGGGCTGCAAATTTTGTTGGGAGTTTCGCAAATGGCAGTTGCCTCCGGCGCCTATAAGAAAGCCCTCGAGGGCGACCAGACACCTAAGCAGGTGCTGGTCAAAATCGACCGGGTCACGAAGAAGTTCGACGAGACGGTTGCCGTGGACGATGTGTCCCTGGAAATCAAGAAGGGCGAGATCTTCGCCCTGCTCGGCGGTTCGGGTTCGGGCAAGTCCACCTTGCTGCGGATGCTGGCCGGTTTCGAACGGCCAACGGAGGGGCGAATCTTCCTCGATGGCGTGGACATCACCGACATGCCGCCCTACGAGCGGCCGATCAACATGATGTTCCAGTCCTATGCGTTGTTCCCGCACATGACCGTGGCCCAGAACATCGCCTTCGGCCTCAAGCAGGACAAGATCCCGCCGGCGGAAATCGACGCACGGGTGGCAGAAATGCTCAAGCTGGTGCAGATGAGCCAGTACGCCAAGCGCAAGCCGCACCAGCTGTCCGGTGGCCAGCGCCAGCGCGTGGCCCTGGCCCGTTCCCTGGCCAAGCGTCCCAAGCTGCTCTTGCTGGACGAACCCATGGGCGCCCTGGACAAGAAACTGCGTTCGCAGATGCAGCTGGAGCTGGTGGAAATCATCGAGCGCGTCGGCGTGACCTGCGTGATGGTGACCCACGACCAGGAAGAGGCCATGACCATGGCCGAGCGCATCGCCATCATGCACCTGGGCTGGATCGCTCAGATCGGCAGCCCGATCGACATCTACGAGACCCCGGTCAGCCGCCTGGTCTGCGAATTCATCGGCAACGTCAACATCTTCGAGGGTGAAGTGGTGGACGATGCCGAGGGTCACGCGCTGATCACCTGCAAGGACCTGGATCGCAACATCTACGTCGGCCACGGCATCAGTACCTCGGTGCAGGACAAGTCGGTGACCTACGCGATTCGTCCGGAGAAGCTGCTGGTCACCGCCGAAATGCCGACCTGCGAATACAACTGGTCCAGCGGCAAGGTGCATGACATCGCCTACCTGGGCGGGCATTCGGTGTTCTACGTCGAGCTGCCGAGCGGCAAGCTGGTGCAATCCTTCGTCGCCAACGCCGAGCGCCGTGGCGCGCGGCCGACCTGGGGTGACCAGGTCTACGTCTGGTGGGAAGACGACAGCGGCGTGGTACTGCGCTCATGAACATGCGAAAGCTCAAGCGCCGACTCAATCGAATAATTCCCGGTGGCCGTCAGATGGTCATCGGGGTTCCGTTCATCTGGCTGTTCCTGTTCTTCATGCTGCCGTTCTTCATCGTCCTGAAGATCAGCTTCGCCGAAGCGGACGTGGCCATTCCGCCGTACACCGAGATCTACAGCTACATCGACCAGAAGCTGCAGGTGCTGCTCAACCTGGGCAACTACGCCATGCTGGGGGACGACGAGCTGTACATCGCCGCCTACCTCGGCTCGCTGAAGATGGCGTTCTTCAGCACCATCCTCTGCCTGCTGATCGGCTACCCGATGGCCTATGCCATCGCCAGTGCCCGCAAAGAGCTGCAGACCGTGCTGGTGCTGCTGATCATGATGCCGACCTGGACCGCGATCCTGATCCGCGTCTATGCCTGGATGGGCATCCTCAGCAACAACGGCCTGCTCAACGGCTTCCTGCTGTCCATGGGTTGGATCAACGAGCCGCTGCAGATCCTCAACACCAACATCGCGGTGTACATCGGCGTGGTCTATTCCTACCTGCCGTTCATGATCCTGCCGCTGTACGCCAACCTGGTGAAGCACGACACCAGCCTGCTGGAGGCCGCTGCCGACCTGGGCTCGAGTACCTTCAACAGCTTCTGGAAGATCACCGTGCCGCTGTCCAAGAACGGCATCATCGCCGGCTGCATGCTGGTGTTCATCCCGGTGGTGGGCGAGTTCGTGATTCCGGAACTCCTGGGCGGCCCGGAAACCCTGATGATCGGCAAGGTGCTGTGGCAAGAGTTCTTCAACAACCGTGACTGGCCGGTGGCGTCCGCCCTGGCGGTGGTGATGCTGGCGATCCTGATTGTGCCGATCATCCTGTTCAACCGCAGTCAGGCCAAGGAAATGGAGGGCAAGGAATGAAGCGCTTCAGTTTCTCCAGCCTGATGCTGGTGTTGGGCCTGTTGTTCATCTACCTGCCGATGCTGATCCTGGTGATCTACTCGTTCAACGCCTCGAAACTGGTGACCGTTTGGGGCGGCTGGTCGATCAACTGGTACGTCGGCCTGCTGGATAACACCCAGCTGATGGGCTCGGTGGTGCGTTCCCTGGAGATCGCCTGCTACACCGCGGTGGCGGCGGTGGCCCTGGGCACCCTGGCGGCGTTCGTGCTGACCCGGATCACCCACTTCAAGGGGCGCACCCTGTTCGGTGGCCTGGTGACCGCGCCGCTGGTGATGCCCGAGGTGATCACCGGTCTGTCGCTGTTGCTGCTGTTCGTGGCCATGGCCCAGGCTGTGGGCTGGCCGCAGGAGCGCGGCATCGTCACCATCTGGATCGCCCACACCACGTTCTGCGCGGCCTATGTGGCGGTGGTGGTGTCGGCTCGCCTGCGCGAGCTGGACCTGTCCATCGAAGAGGCGGCCATGGACCTGGGCGCGCGGCCGTGGAAGGTGTTCTTCCTGATCACCATCCCGATGATCGCGCCCTCGCTGGCGGCTGGCGGCATGATGTCCTTTGCCCTGTCCCTGGATGACCTGGTGCTGGCCAGCTTCGTTTCCGGCCCGGGTTCCACCACCTTGCCGATGGAGGTGTTCTCGGCGGTGCGCCTGGGGGTCAAGCCGGAGATCAACGCCGTGGCCAGCCTGATCCTGCTGGCGGTGTCCCTGGTGACCTTCCTGGTCTGGTTCTTCAGCCGTCGCGCCGAAGAATCCCGCAAGCGCGCGATCCAGCAGGCCATCGAAGAAAGCGCCGCCGACTCGTGGAAGCAGCCGGACGTGCGCCGAGCCCAAGCGCCGGAAGCGGTCTGACCTCAGGTTCGCAACACCTCAGGTTCGCAATAAAAAACCTCGCCCCGTAACCGGGAGCGAGGTTTTTTATTGCCTCATGCCGCCTGTTTCGCCGTAGGAGCCGGCTTGCCGGCGAAAGCGTTCGCGAGATGCACGCCAGGCTTGCAAGCCTCTTCGCTGGCAAGCCAGCTCCTACGGGGCGGGGTGCTCAGGGGCGGCGCGCCGGCAGCAGCTTCAGGGTGCTGCGGGTATTGGCGGTGACTTCCTCGTCGCTGAAGTGAGCCTGTTGGTAGACGCCTTCGATGTAGGCCTCGGCCTGGTCGTCGTAGTGCTTGTCGAACAGCACGCCGCTCTGGCCCACCGGGTTGATGGTCAGGCTGTGGGCCGGGTCGGCGAAGTCGATGATGCGTCGGGTCGAGGGACCGTAGACCACCGACCAGGGCGCCGGTCCGATCTTGGCGGTGAGGTTGTTCGGCACCTCATGGCTGCCGGGAGCGTCCAGGGGGCCGACGTTGAATACCCGGTCCAGAGGCTTCTGCATCCCCAGGGGATGGCCGTGGGTCAGGGTGTGGGCGCTGCCCCAGCGCCACTGGGCCGGGTTGGCGCCGAGGGTCAGCCGCAGGTGGTCGATGCTGGCGCGCCAGGCCACCCTGACCGTGTCGGCCCGGCTTTCGCGCTGTGGCGTGGTGCGGTTGTCCCACCAGGGCGAGTCGGGATCGGCCGCCAGCCGGGGCAGGGCGGCATCCACCACCCGGGCCTGGATCAGCGCGTCGAAGTAGGCGTCACCGAGTTTTTCATGGAAGGTGGCGTTGGCCAGCTCGAACAGGAACTGGTTGAACAGGGTGGCGCTGGTGGAGTCCAGCGGGTAGTCGCCCTGCCACTTGGCCAGTTGCTCCACCAGCTTCAGTTCCTCGGGGTCGCCGACCACGTCCCGCAGCACGGGCAGCAGCGGTGCCAGCAGGCGCGGCCCGTAGGCGGTGGTCGTGCCCAGCTGCAGCTTCTGGGTGTTTTCCAGGTCCCATTTCACGCTCTTGTCGCTGAGCTGGCGATCCAGTTGCTGGCCGCGGTCGGCGAGGTTGTAGTAGCCGGGAATCTCCATGCCGGTAGGGGAAACCGGTTGGAAATTGGCCGAGACAATGTAGCCCCGGGCCGGATTCTCTTCCTGAGGGTTGGCACTGAAGGGATAAAAGCCTTCCTTGTCGGCCATGGCCGTGCTGCCGTCGAGCATGAACGCCGGCTTGGCCCCGGCCGGGCGTTTGGGCAGCAGCGCCGCCGCCCACCAGCCGATATCGCCCTTGGCGTTGGCCCAGATGATGTTGAGACCGGGGGCATGGACCTTGGCCGCCGCAGCGCGGACCTTGGCCAGGGTGTCGGCGCGGTTGAGCTGGTAGAAACCGTCGAGGATCGGGTTCGGGGTTTCCAGGAAACCCCACCACATGGCCACCGGGGCCTTGCCCACGGTGGTGCCGAGCATGTCGTTGATGATCGGTCCGTGGGGCGAGCGGCGCAGGGTCAGGGTGACCGGGGCCTGGCCCTTGACCGCAATCTGCTGCTCGCTGCTGATCAGGTCGACCCACTGGTCACGAAACCAGACCTGATTGGCGTTCTGCGGGTTGACCTTCTCGGCGATCAGGTCGAGATCGTCGTTCTGGAACATGGTCAGGCTCCAGCCGAAATCCAGGTTGTGGCCCAGGAAGGCGAAGGGCACCAGGGCCTGATGATGGCCATAGAGCTCGAAGCCCGGCGCCGACAGCTGCGCCTCGTACCACACCGACGGCAGGGAATAGCGGATGTGCGGGTCGCCGGCCAGCAGGGGGCGGCCGCTTTTGGTCCGCGTGCCGGCCACGGCCCAGGCGTTGCTGCCTTCGAATTGCGGCAGTCCGGCGTCGCTCAGGGCATCCTGGCTCAGGCGCGAGATCCGGCCCAGGTCCTGCCAGTCGACCGCGGCCAGGGGCAGCGCCGGTTGCGGCTTGCCCTTGGCCAGCACGCCCTTGGGCTGCCAGTCGAGGTCGAAGACTTTCAGGTAATCGTTGCCCAGCTGATCGCGGATGTAGGTCAAGAGCGGTTCGGTGCGAAAGGCCATGGCGAAGCTGTAGGCCATGAAGCCGGCGACGCTGACCGTGTCCTCGGCGGTGAACGGCCGCTTGTGGATGCCCAGGGCATCGAACTCCATGGGGCTGGCGTGGCTGTCCTGATACTGGTTGATGCCGTCCAGATAGGCTTCCAGGGCCTTCCACGCCGGAGACTGGCGGTCGAGGCCGGCCACGTAGCTGTCGGCGCGCTCGCGGATGCGCAGGCTGCGGAACAGCTTGTCGGTGTCCAGCAGCTTGGGGCCGAGGACTTCTGCCAGCTCGCCCCGGGACAGGCGGCGCAGCATTTCCATCTGGAACAGCCGGTCCTGGGCGTGGACGTAACCCAGGGCGCGATACAGGTCGGCTTCGTTTTCCGCACGGATGTGCGGGACCCCGCGCTCGTCGTAGCGCACGGTCACCGAGCCCTGCAGGCCACGGATTTCCACCTGGCCCTGACGCGTCGGCTGCTTGCTGTACAGATAACCGGCGGCACCCGCCAGCAGGGCGAGGATCAGAACGGCGACCAGAGTCAGGCTGCGTTTCATGCGGGCTCCTTGCTGTTGTTGTCAGTGCCGCCTTGAGAGCTGCAGAGATTTAGCACAAGTCTTGGGCCTCGGGCAGGAGGAGGTCCTTGAATAGTCGCGAATGCCCTAGTGGGTACTGGCCGGCCAGGGACAATAGCAGCCTACCGCCAGGGTATGGGTGGCATTGATCTGGCGATCGCTGGCCAAGGCCTGGAGGATGGGTTCGATGAAGCTGTTGCTGGAATTGCAGGTCAGGCCTTCGCTGTAGGGCCCGAAGTAGGCCAGCTTGCCGTTGCGATCCCAGATCGCCACCGCCGGACTGGCGGGGATCTGTTCGGCGCCGGGCAGGTGGTCGAGGGGCTTCAGGGCGCTCAGGGTCGCGGGCAACTGGCCGTGACTGCCGGGTTTCTGCACCGAATAGAACTCCACGCCTTGCGAGCCGTAGGTGGCGATCAGTTCGGCCAGGTGCTGCTGATTGCCGACGTTGCAGGGGCAGGCCGGATCCCAGAAGTGCACCAGGCGAATGGCGCCAGGGCCGGCCAGTTCGGCGGGCAGTTGCAGCGGGTCGCCGGAAAATACCGCGGTGTGTTCACTGAACGCCCGCAGATAGCGCCCCTGGAACCAGTCGTAGGCGCTCCACAGCACAACGGCGCACATCAGGACGAGCAGGCTGGCAAGCAGGGGCGTGCGGTAAGACTGGCGCATTAAGATCGGTCCTCGAAGGTCGCGTAGCTTGCCATGCTTGTCGCGACAGATGAATATCGCAGGCCCAGAAAGCCCGTTTTGTCTCAATGCCCTCCGTTTTGGAAAACCCCATGTCCGTGAACTTCGACCCCGACCATCTGCGTGCCAGCCTGCAACCCCTGGTGGCCGGGCAGCCCTTGTCGGCCGAGGCTCAGGCCTATCAACGCTTCTACGGGCTGGACTTTGCCGGACGGGCGCTGGTGCCCCGCAGTCGCCTGGGCCGTATCCAGGTGGACGACTACGAGGTGGTCTGCCAGGTCTGGTGGCCGGAGCAGCCGCGGGCGACGCTGTTTCTGTTCCACGGCTTCTACGATCACATGGGCTTGTACCGGCATGTGATCGAATGGGCGCTGCAGCGCCGCTTCGTGGTGATCTCCTGCGATCTGCCAGGGCATGGCCTGTCCAGCGGCGAGCGCGCCAGCATCGATGACTTCGCGGTGTATCAGCGGGTGCTGCAAGGCCTGTTCGGCGAGGCCCGGGCCCTGGACCTGCCCCAGCCCTGGCACCTGTTCGGGCAAAGTACCGGCGGCGCCATCATCATGGATCACCTGCTCAACCAGGGCGCCGAGAGTCCGGCCCAGGGGCGGGTAGTGTTGCTCTCGCCCCTGGTGCGGCCGCGGGCCTGGGGCTGGTCGATGCTCAGCTACTACGTGCTGCGGCCCTTCGTCACTGGCATTGCCCGACGCTTCAGCGAGAACTCCAATGACCCGGATTTCCTTGCCTTCCTCCAGGCTGACCCCTTGCAACCGCAGCGCTTGCCAACGGCCTGGGTGGGGGCGCTGTCGCGCTGGATCAAGCGCCTGGAAGCGGCGCCACACAGCTCCAGGCAGCCGCTGATCGTCCAGGGCGACGCGGACATGACCGTGGACTGGCAGCACAACCTGCAGGTGATACGCGGCAAGTTCGCCGCGCCCGAAATCCTCATGCTGGCGCAAGCGCGGCACCACCTGGCCAATGAAATTGCGTCATACCGCGACCAGTATTTCGCCTTTCTTGACCGGTATTTCTGAGTCGCCGCGGCGACCGCCCGCGAGCGTTGCGTGCAGCAGCAATCTGCTGCGCGGCCCTGGGCAGTCGCTACGAGGGGGCTTTGCGTGCCGGGCTCAGGGGGCGAGGCTGGAGGTGCTCTGGCCGACCGCCAGGCCGGCGCGAATCGCTGCCAGGGCCGCCTGGTAGTAGGCCTTGCCTTCGCTGGATTCGGCGAAGGTGGCGAACTCTTCGAGTTCGGTGTCGGACAGATCCCGATAGACGTAGAGCAAGGTGTTGTTCAGGTCGTTGCCGATCTGCTGCATCAATCGCTGGCGCTGGCCATTGAGCATGCCCTGGGCCTGGCCGCCTCCCAGCAGTCCGGGAATCATCTGGCTCAGGCTGTCGGCGGCGACCCCGGCAATCGCCAGGCTGACTTCCGCCCCGGCTTCCTTGGCCGGCAGGGCCTGGGCCAGGTGGCCGATGATCAACTGGCGGGTGTCGCTGGCCTGCATCTTGGGCAGGCCCTGGGCGTTCTTGGCCAACTGGTCGCGACGGGTGGCCAGCAGTTCGGCGGCAACGATCTTGCGTCCCAGGGGCGATTGGAAGAAAGCCAGGGCCGGTGCGGGATCGGCCAGGTGCTGGCGCAGTTGGGCTTCGGCACGGCGGTCCACGGCCTGGGGCGCAAAGCGCTGATTGCTGTTGTCCACCAGGGCCTGGTAGACCGCTGGCGGCAAGCTGTTCTGGTAGCGCTGCTGGGCGGCGCTGAGGGCATCGTTGAAATGCGCGCGCTGTTCCGGCCAACCGGCGACCTTGTACAACTGGTCGTGGCTGTCTGCCCAGGCAGGCAAGGCGCAGAACATCAACAGTGAGAAAAGCAAACGGCGCATAAGGACTCCTGTCAGCAGGCGACTATTCTCCGGGGCAAGGCGATGGTTGTCGAGAATTCGTATCAGGATCGCCAGCTAAAGTCATGAGTGGAAAGTGCATTGGAAAAAAATGCTCGATCCTCCGCTCTGCGGCTCTGTCAGATTTATCTGATGCTGGATACTATGCGCGCCATGCAAATACCCTCTGATCATCCGCTGTTGTTGAACATTGTCGACGACCTGGCCACCCGTGGCTGGTCGCAGCAAAATGTCTTTCTGTCCGAGGCTCTGACCCTCGAACTGGCGGCTGAGTGCCGTAAACGTGCACTCGAAGGTGAACTGGCGCCTGCGGCGGTGGGGCGTGGCCCGGCCCAGGAAATACGCGAGGCGATTCGCGGTGACCATATCCAGTGGCTCGAGCCCGGTCAGGCCGAGGCCAGCGATACCTATCTGGGGTTGATGGACAGCCTGCGCGAGGCCCTCAATCGCGGCCTGTTCCTGGGGCTGGAGGACTTCGAGTGTCACTTTGCGATGTACCCGCCAGGGGCTTTCTACAAACGCCATGTGGACCGTTTTCGCGACGATGACCGGCGCATGGTGTCGGCGGTGATCTACCTCAATGAACAGTGGCTGCCCGAGCATGGCGGGCAGTTGCGCATGTACCTCAATGACCAGGGGCAATACGACGTGGTCCCCGTCGGGGGCCGGCTGGTGGTGTTTCTTTCCGGCGAGGTGCCCCATGAAGTCCTGCCCGCGACCCGGGAACGCCTGTCCCTGACCGGTTGGTTCCGGCGTCGTGGCAACGAGCCGTTCTGAACATGCACAAGATCCTGGTCAGCCGCTGCCTGTTGGGCCACCGCGTACGCTACGACGGCGGCGCCAGCGGGCCGTTCGATCAACTGGCCGCCTGGCTGCAAGAGGGGCGGGTGGTTGCGCTCTGTCCGGAAGTGGCCGGTGGCTTGCCGACGCCACGGGCGGCGGCGGAGATTCCCGGTGGTCAGGGCGGCGATGTGCTTGCAGGGCGGGCACCGGTGATGACCACGGAAGGCGACGATGTCAGCGCCCAGTTCCTCTCGGGGGCGCGCCAGGCGCTGGAGCTGGTGGAACAGCACGGGATTCGCGTTGCCGTGCTCAAGGCCAACAGCCCATCCTGCGGCAACCTGCTGACCTACGACGGCACCTTCAGTGGGGTCAAGGTCTCGGGAGAGGGCGTCACCGCGGCGTTGCTCAAGCAGCACGGCGTGCACGTCTTCAGTGAGTTGCAACTGTCCGAAGCCGCCAGCGCCCTCGCCGCATTGTCCTTGTAGCCGCTGCCGAGCCCCGGCGAGGCTGCGAAAAGGCTCGCAGAGCCTTGCCTGGCGGTCTCTCGCCGACCTCTAGCGGGCAAATCCCTGCGTCCCTTCGGGCCGTTCGCAGCCTGCGGCAGCGGCTACAGGTCAATCCGGCAGGTTGTGTCGTTTACTGCCCGGCGTCGCTCTTGGGCGGTTTGCTGGCATCCATGCCGAACCATTTTTCCGACAGGGCCATCAGCCGACCATCGGCCTTGATCCGCTGCAGGGCGCTGTCCAGGCTGGCCTGGAACGCCGGGTTACCTTTCTGGAACGGAATCGCCAGGCTCAGGGTCGGCCCCACCTTGGCCCCTTCCTTCACCGGTAGGCGGCTGTCGCGAATGGCGTAGGGAATCAACAGGCGATCACTGATGGCGGCGTCGATCTGTTTGTCCGCCACGTCCTTGATCGGCTGCTGGGCATCGGCATAGCTGCGCAGGTTGATCCCTTCCACGGTGCGCGCCTGGTCGACGAACTGGCTGCCCTGAGCCACGCCCAGGGCCTGGCCGCGCAGGGCCTGCAGGGAAAACAGCGGGCGCTGCTCTTCCTTGCGCACGATCAATTGGGCGCTGGAGTAGCTGTAGGGTTCGCTGAAATCGAAACGATCCTTGAGTTCCGGGGTCACTGCTATGTGGTTGATGGCCACGTCGAAGCGGCCGCTTTCCACACCGGGCAGCAGTTCGGCGGCAGCCGTCACCACGAAGTCCGGGCGCACATCCAGTTCACTGGCCAGCAACTGTCCCAGCTCCACCTCGAAACCGGTGAGTTTGCCGTCATCCTTGAAGTTGAAGGGTGGCGCATTGGCTTCCAGGGCGATGCGCAGTTCCCCGCGGTCATTGATGTCGTCCATCAGTTCGGCTTGAGCGTAAGTGCTCACAAGGGGCAGCAAAAGTATCAGGCCAGGCAGGAAACGCATGGTCACTCCTTGAATTTATATGAGCGATGCGCCGTTCAGGCTCGCTTTGCTAAGGTGTTGAGTGCCTTCGACAACGAATCGCCACGAAGTTGTCATAACCGTAAAAGAATTGCGGAAAAACTGGAGAAGATAATGAAAATTTTTATGTCTCGTGCGGCCCTGGCCGGGCTGTTGCTTGGTGCCTCGATGCTGGCCGGCGCAGCGGAAATACCGCGGACTGCAGCCCCCGCCGGCGCCAAGGTGTTTATCGTTTCTCCCGCTGACGGGGCCGTTGTGGACAAGACCTTTACCGTCAAGTTCGGCGTTGAGGGCATCGCCCTGGCCCCAGCCGGCGATCAAACCGCCAACACCGGCCACCATCACCTGTTGATCGACGTCGACCAGCTGCCGGCGGAAAACCTGCCGATCCCGATGGACGCCAACCACCTGCACTTCGGCAAGGCCCAGACCGAAACCGAAGTGACCCTGACTCCCGGCAAGCACACCCTGCAACTGGAGCTGGGAGACAAGAACCACGTGCCGTTCGACCCGGTCATCGTCTCCAAGAAAATCACAGTGACAGTGAAATAATCGTAAATACCGCGCAAAAAAAGGGAGCCTTGAAAGGCTCCCTTTTTTGTCCGGCTGGCTGCGAGTCAGAGCGGGCTCTGGCTTGCAGCTTGAAACTGCTCTTAGAACAGCACGCGGCAACGGATGGTGCCGTTGATGTGCTGCAGTTTCTCTTGCGCCAGGTCCGAGTACTCGGCGTCGACGTCGATCACCACGTAGCCGACCTTTTCGTTGGTCTGCAGGAACTGACCGGAGATGTTGATGCCGTTTTCGGCGAAGACCTTGTTGATCTCGCTCATCACGCCCGGGATGTTCTCGTGGATGTGCAGCAGACGGTGCTTGCCAGGGTGGGCCGGCAGCGCCACTTCCGGGAAGTTGACCGAGGACACCGAGGTGCCGTTGTCGCTGTACTTGACCAGCTTCTCTGCCACTTCCAGACCGATGTTGGCCTGTGCTTCAGCGGTGGAACCGCCGATGTGCGGAGTCAGGATCACGTTGTCCAGGCCGCGCAGCGGGCTCTCGAACTCTTCGTCGTTGGAACGCGGCTCGACCGGGAAGACGTCGATGGCCGCGCCGATCAGGTGCTTGTCCTTGATCGCGTCCGCCAGGGCGTCCAGCTCGACCACGGTGCCACGAGCGGCGTTGATCAGGATGCCGCCCTTCTTGATGGCGCGAATTTCCTTCTCGCCGATCATCCACTGGGTGGCCGGGGTTTCCGGTACGTGCAGAGTGACGATGTCGGACATGCCCAGCAGTTCGTGCAGGTTGCCCACTTGGGTCGCGTTGCCCAGCGGCAGCTTGGTCACGGTGTCGTAGAAGAACACCTGCATCCCCAGGCCTTCAGCCAGGACCGACAGTTGGGTACCAATGGAGCCGTAACCGACGATACCCAGCTTCTTGCCGCGGATTTCGAAGGAGTTGGCCGCGCTCTTGATCCAGCCGCCACGGTGGCAGGAAGCGTTTTTCTCGGGGATGCCGCGCAGCAGCAGGATGGCCTCGGCCAGTACCAGTTCGGCGACCGAACGGGTGTTGGAGTAAGGCGCGTTGAACACCGCGATGCCGCGCTCGCGAGCGGCGGACAGGTCAACCTGGTTGGTGCCGATGCAGAAGCAACCCACTGCGACCAGTTTCTTCGCGTGGTCGAAGATCTCTTCGGTCAGTTGAGTGCGGGAGCGAATGCCGATGAAGTGTGCATCGGCGATCTTTTCCTTGAGCTGGGCTTCCGGCAGAGAACCGGTGAGGTACTCGATGCTGGTGTAGCCGGCGGCCTTGAGGACGTCGACAGCGGATTGGTGGACGCCTTCGAGGAGAAGGAACTTGATCTTGCTCTTATCGAGAGAAGTCTTGCTCATCTGCGTAAACCTGTGTCCCGGAGAAAAATGGCAGGGAAATGGACAGCTTGAGCTGACCTGGACGGCATGCAACCGCCACCGCGGGAAGGCCCTTGGGCACTCTCCTGCGGGGGCGGTATGCTAGCATACGCGCCCCGCTAAACACTCATTCCTGCGACGTGAAGCGTTCTCAGGATGACCATGAATTGTTCGAGAGTTCTGTCGATGACCAATCCTGCCCTGATTGATGAACTGAAGACCCTGGTTGAGCCTGGCAAGGTGCTGACCGACGCTGACTCCCTGGAAGCTTACGGCAAGGATTGGACCAAGCATTTCGCCCCGGCCCCCACGGCCATCGTGTTTCCCAAGACCATCGAGCAGGTTCAGGCCATCGTGCGCTGGGCCAATCAGCACCGGGTGGCCCTGGTGCCTTCCGGCGGACGTACCGGCCTGTCGGCCGCCGCCGTGGCAGCCAATGGCGAAGTGGTGGTGTCTTTCGACTACATGAACCAGATTCTCGACCTGAACCTGACGGATCGCACGGCGGTGTGCCAGCCGGGTGTGGTCACCGAGCAGTTGCAGAACCTGGCGGAAGAAAACGGCCTCTACTACCCGGTGGATTTCGCTTCCGCAGGTTCCAGCCAGATTGGCGGCAACATCGGCACCAATGCCGGTGGAATCAAGGTCATTCGCTACGGCATGACCCGCAACTGGGTGGCCGGCATGAAAGTGGTGACCGGCAAGGGCGACCTGCTGGAACTGAACAAGGACCTGATCAAGAACGCCACCGGCTACGACCTGCGCCAGCTGTTCATCGGTGCGGAAGGCACGCTGGGGTTCGTGGTCGAGGCCACCATGCGCCTGGATCGGGCGCCGAAGAACCTCACCGCGATGGTGCTCGGCACCGCCGACTTCGATTCCATCATGCCGGTGCTGCACGCCTTCCAGAGCAAGCTTGATCTGACCGCCTTCGAGTTCTTCTCCGACAAGGCCCTGGCCAAGGTCCTAGCCCGTGGCGACGTGCCGGCGCCATTCGAATCCGAATGCCCGTTCTACGCGCTGCTGGAATTCGAGGCCACCACCGAGGAGGTGGCCAACCACGCCCTGGAAACCTTCGAGCACTGTGTCGAGCAGGGCTGGGTCCTGGACGGGGTGATGAGCCAGAGCGAAACCCAGCTGCACAACCTGTGGAAGCTGCGCGAGTACATCTCCGAAACCATCTCCCACTGGACACCCTACAAGAACGACATCTCGGTCACCGTGTCGAAAGTCCCGGCCTTCCTCCAGGAAATCGACGCCATCGTCGGCAAACACTACCCGGATTTCGAAATCGTCTGGTTCGGCCACATCGGCGACGGCAACCTGCACCTGAACATCCTCAAGCCGGACAACCTGAGCAAGGACGAGTTCTTTGCCAAGTGCGCCACGGTCAACAAGTGGGTGTTCGAAACCGTCGAGAAGTACAACGGTTCGATTTCCGCCGAACACGGCGTGGGCATGACCAAGCGTGACTACCTGACCTACAGCCGCTCGCCGGTGGAGATCGAGTACATGAAGGCGGTCAAGGCGGTGTTCGATCCCAACGGCATCATGAACCCGGGCAAAATCTTCGCCGTTTGAGCGTAAGCGGCACCCTGATGAAGCACACAAGCAGGAGTCGGTAATGAGCTATCAGCACCAGTATGTCGACGGTACCCGGATTCATTTTCCGGTAGGCAAGTTGGTATGCATCGGCCGCAACTACGCCGAGCACGCCAAGGAGTTGGACAACCCGGTTCCTACCGAACCCCTGCTGTTTATCAAGCCGGGCAGTTGTGTGGTGCCGCTGGAAGGGGGGTTCGCCATTCCCACCGAGCGTGGCTCGGTGCACTACGAAGCGGAGATCGCGGTGTTGATCGGCAAGCCGCTGTCCACCCAGCCCAGCCGCGAAGAGGTGCTGGACGCCATCTCCGGTTTCGCCCCGGCGCTGGACCTGACCCTGCGGGACAAGCAGGCCGAGCTGAAGGCCAAGGGCCTGCCGTGGGAGATCTCCAAGTGCTTCGATGGGGCGGCGGTCCTCGCGCCCTTCGTGGTAAGCAGCAGCTTTGCCGACCTGACCGACATCGGCATCCGCCTGACCATCAACGGCGAAGTGCGTCAGGACGGTAACAGCAGCGTCATGCTCAATCCCATCGTGCCAATGATTCAGTACATGGCCGGTTGCTTCTCCCTGCAGGCCGGCGACGTCATTCTCACCGGCACACCGGTGGGGGTTGGTCCACTGAATGTCGGTGATGAGCTGGTGCTGGAGCTGCCGGGCGTCAGCCGTTTCACCAGCAGCGTCCGTTGATCTGAAGCGCTCTGCGCTGTCCCTCTAATCCAGGGCGCGGCGCAGAGAGCTCAGCGAGCTTTAACCGGTTTTTCACATTTACTCCGGATAATTCCGATGTTTATGGTTCGCGGATCCGAAATTCGTGTGCTATTACCATTGGCCGAGCTTCTGGAATCTGTGTGATGGACGCCCACTCCCTACCCAAACCTCACCCCATCCACCGCCTGCGTTTGCGCATGCGCTGGTACTCCTGGCTGCTGCTGGCCGGCGTGATCTGCTATGGCGTTGCCAGTGTCATGCACTGGGATGATCGTGGCGCGCTTTGGGTTCAGGAAGGTTTTGTCAGCAACGCCGAGCGCGACGCCAGCGTCTGGCTGCCCAGCTACCGGGCGGTCATCGATGCCAAGGCCCTGCCGGGGATGGAGCGCGATGAAGCCTCCGACCTTGCCTACAATCCGCAAACCAAAACCCTGTTTTCAGTGATGGGCAAGAATCCGTTCCTGGTGGAGCTGACCCTGCAAGGCGACGTCCTGCGCAAAATGCCGCTGGTGGGTTGGAGCAATCCGGAAGGGGTGGCGGTCCTGGAAAACGGTCTGCTGGCGATCGTTGATGAGCGCCAGCACTCGCTGGTGATCGTCAAGGTCGATGCCAACACCCAAGCGCTGAACATCGCTGATTTCCCCCAATACGACCTGGGCCCTTCGAAAGACCAGAACAAGGCGTTCGAAGCCATCGCCTGGAACCCGCGCAAGCAGCAACTGCTGCTGGGCGAGGAGCGTCCTCCGGCGCTGTTCACCTGGAACAGCGATGGCAGTCAGGTGCTCAAGGGCGACAAGCAGAAGCTGGCCAGCGACGAACTCGACCTGCGCAACCTGTCGGCCCTGGGCGTCGACCCACGTACCGGTCATGTGTTGGTGCTGTCCGCCGACTCCCACCTGCTGCTGGAGCTGGACGAGCAGGGCGAGCAAGTCAGCTTCATGGCCCTGCTCGGTGGCTTCAACGGCTTGAAGAAAACCATTCCCCGGGCCGAAGGCGTGGCCATGGATGAAGCCGGCAACCTGTACATGGTCAGCGAACCCAATCTGTTCTACCGCTTCGAGAAACAGTGAATCCCGGGCTCGGCGCCCGAGCCGGGCCGTCCCGCGGCATTAAGCTTGAATTCAGTCGGCTGTGATATTTCATTCGCCTGTCCTGATTTCGAGCCTGCCCGCCATGTATCGCCTGACCCGTCTGCAACCCCTCTACCTGATTCTCGGCCTGATGGCCGTGCTGCTGGCGGCGTTTGTCCACAACCACCGGTTGTGGCAGCGCGCCTGGTTCGACTGGCAAGCCTACTGGCAGGTGGCGGCCCCTGAATCGCTGGGGCTGGGCGACTATCGGGCGGTGCTGGAGGCGCAGCCGATCAAGGGCCTGGACGAAGTCTCGGCGCTGACCTACGACCCCTTGCGCAATAGCTTGTTTACCGTGACCAACAAGAATGCCGAGCTGGTCGAGCTGTCCCTGGACGGTCAGGTCCTGCGGCGCATCGCCCTGGTGGGCTTCGGCGATCCGGAGGCGGTGGAGTTCATCAGCGCCAATACCTACGTGATCAGCGACGAGCGTCAGCACCGGCTGATCAAGATCCAGCTGGATGACGAAACCACCGTGGTGGATGCGGCAGAGGCCGAGCAGATAACCCTCGGCGTGCACCTCTCGGGGAACAAGGGCTTCGAGGGGCTGGCTTACGATTCAAAGGGCCAGCGGTTGTTCGTCGCCAAGGAGCGCGACCCGATGCTGATCTATGAAGTACAGGGCTTTCCCCATCACGATCCGGAAAAATCCTACGGCGTGCACGTGCTGAATAACCCCAAGCGCGATGCCGGACTCTTTGTGCGTGATCTCTCCAGCCTGCAATACGACGAGCGCAGCGGCCATCTGCTGGCCTTGTCGGACGAGTCGCGGTTGGTGGTGGAGCTGGACGTGGACGGGCGCCCGCTCAGCACCCTGGCCCTGGGGCGGGGCCGCCAGGGTTTGAGCAAGGCGGTGCCCCAGGCCGAAGGAATCGCCATGGATGACGCCGGCAGCCTGTACCTGGTGAGCGAGCCGAACCTGTTCTACGTCTTCAAGAAATCGACCCAATAGACGCTGGCGGGTGCAGGAGCGGGCTTGCCAGCGAAGCGGCTCAAGAGCGCCTTCACCCGCCCGCTGGCTCCTACGCCCGGCCGGCTCAGGCCTTGAGGGTTTTCACCCCTTCAGCGGTGCCCAGCAGCAGTACATCGGCAGGGCGTGCGGCGAACAGGCCATTGGTGACCACGCCGACGATGGCGTTGATCTGGCTTTCCAGTTCCACCGGGTTGGTGATCTGCATGTTGTGCACGTCGAGGATGATGTTGCCGTTGTCGGTGATCACGCCTTCGCGGTACACCGGGTCGCCGCCCAGTTTCACCAGCTCACGGGCCACGTGGCTGCGGGCCATCGGGATCACTTCCACCGGCAGCGGGAAGTTGCCCAGCACCGGCACCAGCTTGCTGGCGTCGGCGATGCAGATGAAGGTCTTGGCCACGGCGGCGACGATCTTTTCCCGGGTCAGGGCGGCGCCGCCACCCTTGATCAGGTTCAGGTGCTCATCGCTTTCGTCGGCGCCATCGATGTAGAACTCCAGATCGCTCACGGTATTGAGTTCGTACACTGGAATGCCGTGGCCCTTGAGGCGTGCGGCGGTGGCTTCGGAGCTGGCCACGGCGCCGTCGAAGGCACCCTTGTGCAGGGCCAGGGCATCGATGAAGCAGTTGGCGGTGGAGCCGGTGCCGACCCCGACGATGCTCTTGTCATCGAGTTTCGGGAGGATAAGGTCGACGGCGGCCTGGGCGACAGCCTGTTTGAGTTGATCCTGGGTCATGCGGGCTCCGAAGCGGGCAAGGGGGGCACAAAGGCCGGCATTATAGGCGCCGCGGCAGATCAGGTCATTGCCCGTTTGGCTAATCGGCCGGGGTGGACGGGCCGTTCGCATGGTGGGGAAGGGGTGGCGAGGGCGCCGGCTAAAACCTCGGTATTCGTGTGGTCGCCCGGGCAAACGCTGGGTTAGACTCCTTGGCCCTGCCCAACCCGCTCAGTGATGCTTTCCGATGCTCGAACAGTACGTCAAGAAGATCCTCACCTCGCGCGTTTATGACGTTGCCGTAGAAACCCCATTGCAGACTGCCCGCCAGCTCTCCGAGCGGCTGGGCAATCAGATCTGGCTCAAGCGCGAAGACTTGCAGCCGGTGTTCTCGTTCAAGATCCGTGGCGCCTACAACAAGCTGACCCAGCTCAGCGACGCCGAGCGCGCCCGTGGCGTGGTCACCGCGTCGGCCGGCAACCACGCCCAGGGCCTGGCCCTGGCGGCCAAGGTGCTGGGGGTCAAGGCCACCATCGTGATGCCCAAGACCACCCCGGAGATCAAGGTCGAAGGCGTGCGCTCCCGTGGCGGCAAAGTGGTGCTGCACGGCGATACCTTCCCCGAGGCGCTGGCCTATTCGCTGAAGCTGGTGGATGAAAAGGGCTACGTCTACATCCACCCCTACGATGATCCCCACACCATTGCCGGGCAGGGCACGGTGGCCATGGAGATTCTGCGCCAGCACCCGGGGCCGCTGGACGCGATCTTCGTTCCGGTCGGTGGCGGCGGGCTGATTGCCGGCATCGCCGCCTATGTGAAGTACCTGCGCCCGGAGATCAAGGTGATCGGCGTCGAGCCGGACGACTCCAACTGCCTGCAGGCGGCCATGGCCGCGGGCGAGCGTGTGGTGCTGCCGACCGTGGGGATCTTTGCCGACGGCGTGGCGGTGGCGCAGATCGGCCAGCACACCTTCGATATCTGCAAACACTATGTGGATGAAGTGATCACGGTCAGTACCGATGAGATCTGCGCCGCAATCAAGGATATCTACGACGATACCCGCTCGATCACCGAACCTGCCGGGGCCCTGGGAGTGGCCGGGATCAAGAAGTACGTCGAGCAGCGTGGCATCAGCGGGCAGACCCTGGTGGCCATCGATTCCGGGGCCAACGTCAACTTCGACCGCTTGCGCCATGTGGCCGAGCGCGCCGAGCTGGGTGAGGGCCGTGAAGCCATCATCGCCGTGACCATTCCCGAGAAGCCGGGCAGCTTCAAGGCGTTCTGCGAGGCGGTGGGCAAGCGCCAGATCACCGAATTCAACTACCGCTACAACACCGGCAGCGAAGCGCACATTTTCGTCGGGGTGCAGACCCACCCGGAAAACGATCCGCGCAGCGCCCTGATCGCCAGCCTGACCGAGCAGGGCTTTCCGGTGATCGACCTGACCGACAACGAACTGGCCAAGCTGCATATCCGCTACATGGTCGGTGGCCATGCCGAGAAGGTCAGCGACGAAGTGGTGCTGCGCTTCGAGTTCCCGGAGCGTCCGGGTGCGCTGTTCAACTTCCTCAACAAGCTGGGCGGGCGCTGGAACATTTCGATGTTCCACTATCGCAACCATGGCGCGGCGGACGGCCGGGTGGTGGCCGGCCTGCAAGTGCCGGCCGAGGAGCGTCACCTGGTGCCGGCGGCCCTGGAGCAGATCGGTTATCCGTACTGGGATGAAAGCGACAACCCGGCGTACCAGCTGTTCCTGGGCTGAACGACTACGCTGAGGAACGGAGCCTTAAGGAAGCGAGAACATGGAAACACTGACCACGCTGAAGACGCTTCATGTACTGGCCACGGTGCTGCTGTTGGGCAGCGCCCTGGGGCTGGCGATCTGGGTCTGGCGCCTGCGTCGCCAGGGCGATGCCACGGTTTACAGCCGGGTATTGCAGCGTCCGGGGCTGTTCGGCTGGTTGCTGCTGGCCATCGGACTGCTGAGCCTGCCGTTCAGTGGCTGGTGGATGGTGCATCGGGTGGGCTGGCCGCTGGGCCAGGCCTGGCTCCTGGGCTCCAGCGTGCTCTATACCCTGGGTGCCCTGGCCTGGCTGTGGCTGATGGTGCGACTCAATCGCCTGCGGCGGGCCAAGGCCGCCAGCGGCCTGACCTTCACCCTGGTGCTGGCGGTGTTCAGCCTGGTGTGTTTTGTCGCCATTGCCGGCCTGATGGGCGCCAAGCCGGTCTGATCCCGGCGTGAACCTTAAGGATTGCCATGAAGGTTGTTCTGGTGGGGGCCACAGGGTTTGTCGGCCGCCATCTGCTGGCGGCTCTGCACGCCGCCGGCCATCAGTTGATCGCCACCAGTCGTTATCCACAGCCGCGCGGCCTGCCGGGGGTGGAATGGCGACAACTGGACCTCGATCGCCTGGGGCATGAGCCCCAGCCCTTTGTCCTGCCCGCCGATACCGATGTGCTGATCAATGCCGCCGGGTTGTTGAGCACCGATGCCCGGGCACTGACCCTGACCCAGGACCTGGGCACGCGTGCCCTGTTCGATCTGGCGCAGGCCCGTGGCGTGCGGGTGCTGCAGATTTCCGCATTGGGTGCCGGCACCCAGCCCCATGTGCCATTTCTGGCCAGCAAAGCCGCGGCGGATGATTACCTGCTGCGCTCGGGTATTGCGGCCGTGGTGCTGCGGCCGTCGCTGGTGCTTGGCGCCGGCGGTGCCAGCAGCGGCTGGCTGGCGAAGATGTCGCCCTGGCCGCTGCTGGGGTTGTTGTCCACCCAGGCGCAGATGCAGCCCCTGCATGTCGAGGACTTGAGCGCGGCGGTGCTGGCGCTGCTCAGGCAATGGCCGCAGGAATCCATGGTCCTGCCCCTGGTCGGCCCGGAACGCCTGACCATGGCGCAGTTGCTGGATCGCCTGCGGGCGGCCCAGGGCTGGGCCCCGGCCCGTTACTTCCAGTTGCCTTCGATCCTGCTCAGGCTGGCGGCTGGCGCCGGTGATCGCCTGGGCTGGCGCGCCTTGAACCGACAAAGCCTGGCCATGGCCCGCACTGACAACCTGGCCGATCCGGAGGTGCTGGCTTCGGTCTGCGGTTATCACGCGGCGCCCCTGGCGGCCCGCCTGCAGGACTGGCCGCAGGCGGCGCAAAGCACCCAACTGGCCCTACGGCCGTTGCTGCTTGCGGTGATGGTGTTGATCTGGCTGGGCACGGCGCTGGTGTGCATCGGCCCGGGCTACGATTGGGGCCTGCGGATCATGGCCGAGGCCGGCGTACAGGGCGTCTGGGCGGCGCTGGCGGTGATCGCGGGCTCGCTCTGCGACGCCGTGCTGGGTGTCGGCCTGCTGCTGCGACGCTGGCGCCGTCGGGCCTTGCAGGCACAGTTGGGGCTGATGCTCGGCTACACCCTGATCATCAGCCTGATCCTGCCGCATTTCTGGTTTGACCCTTATGCCGCCGTGGCCAAGAACCTGGTGCTGATGGTGGCGACTCTCTGGCTGTTGTGGACCGAACCCCGTCGATGAGCGCTTATCTGCTGTTGAAAACCCTGCATATCCTGTCCTCGACCGTGCTTTTCGGCCTCGGTGCCGGCTCGGCCTATTACGCCTTGCGGGCCTGGCGCAGCGGCCGGGTGGAAGTGATTGCCGTGACCTTCAAGCACCTGGTGTTCGCCGATTGGGCCTTTACCGCCACCACGGCGGTGTTCCAGCCGTTGAGCGGCCTGGGACTGGTGCACCTGGCGGGCTGGCCGATCCAGCAGGCGTGGCTGCTGTGGAGCCTGGGGCTGTATGTGGTGGCCGGGCTGTGCTGGCTGCCGGTGGTCTGGTTGCAGATCCGGGTGCACAAGATGGCTGAGCAGGCATTGCATGACGGGGTGCCGATGCCGATCCGGGCCAACCTTTATATGCGCTGGTGGTTCGCCCTGGGCTGGCCGGCGTTTCTGGCCTTCATGGTGATTTTCTACCTGATGGTGGCCAAGCCGGTGTAGGGCCTGTCGCTGGCAAGCCGGCGAATGCAGCCGGCTCGCCGACGAGTTGGTCAATCGCGCAGGCTGATGACCTGCCATCCGCGTTTCTCGGCTTCGGCCCGCAGGTTCGGGTCAGGATCGACGGCCACCGGGTTGCTGACTTGTTCCAGCAGCGGCAGGTCATTCATCGAGTCGCTGTAGAAGTAGCTGTCTTCCAGGTCGTGGCCGGTTTCTTCCAGCCAGCGCTTGAGGCGGATTACCTTGCCTTCGCGGAAACAGGGCACGTCGGTGCTGCGCCCGGTGTAGCGGCCCTCATGCATCTCGCATTCGGTGGCGATCAGGTGTTCGACCCCCAGGCGCTCGGCGATCGGTGCGGTGATGAAGCGATTGGTGGCGGTGATGATCACCAGCTTGTCGCCGGCCTCGCGGTGCTGATCCAGCAGCGCTTGGGCCTTGGGCAGGAGGATGGGCTCGATGCAGTCGCGCATGTAGTCGCGATGCCATTGTTCGAGCACGGCCATTTCGGTGCGGCCGAGGATTTCCAGGCAGAAGTTCAGGTACGCGGCGTTGTCGAGTTGGCCGGCCAGGTAGTCCTGGTAGAACTCGTCGTTGCGGGTCTTGTAGGCGACGGCGTCGAGGAAGCCCCGCTCGCACAGGTAGTCGCCCCAGGCGTGGTCGCTGTCGCCGCCAAGAAGCGTGTTGTCCAAGTCGAATAAAGCCAGGCGCATTGCAGTTACTCACTGAAAAGTCGCGGAAAAAGGTGCCCAGAATACGGTCTTTTCACAAGAGTGCACATAAGCTAAGCAGCCTCGTTGCTGCATTCCCAAGCTTTGTGGAACAATGCGGCGACATGCGTTTGCGAGGTTGTAGCCGTGATCGACCCCGATGGTTTCCGCCCCAATGTCGGGATCATTCTGACCAATGATGCCGGACAGGTGCTATGGGCTCGCCGTATCAATCAAGATGCCTGGCAGTTTCCTCAAGGCGGGATCAACCCCGACGAGACGCCGGAAGACGCCTTGTATCGCGAGTTGAACGAAGAAGTGGGGCTGGAGCGCGAAGATGTGCAAATTCTCGCCTGCACCCGGGGCTGGTTGCGCTATCGTTTGCCGCAGCGTCTGGTCCGAACGCACAGCCAGCCGCTGTGCATCGGCCAGAAACAGAAATGGTTTCTCCTGCGCCTGATCTCCAACGAGCAGCGGGTGCGGATGGATTTGACCGGTAAACCGGAATTCGATGGCTGGCGCTGGGTCAGTTATTGGTATCCGTTGGGCCAGGTGGTGACATTCAAGCGCGAAGTGTATCGCCGCGCTCTCAAAGAGCTTGCCCCGCGCCTTTTAGTGCGCGACTGACGACGGAGTTCGACCCCGAGCCATGCTCAATACGCTGCGCAAGATCGTCCAGGAAGTTAACTCCGCCAAGGATCTCAAGGCGGCGTTGGGGATTATTGTATTGCGCGTCAAAGAGGCCATGGGCAGCCAGGTCTGCTCGGTCTATCTGCTGGACCCGGAAACCAACCGTTTCGTGCTGATGGCCACCGAGGGCTTGAACAAGCGCTCCATCGGCAAGGTCAGCATGGCCCCCAACGAAGGCCTGGTAGGCCTGGTGGGCACCCGGGAAGAACCCCTCAACCTGGAAAACGCCGCCGATCACCCGCGCTATCGCTACTTCGCCGAGACCGGTGAAGAGCGTTATGCCTCGTTCCTGGGGGCTCCGATCATCCACCACCGTCGGGTGGTCGGGGTGCTGGTCATCCAGCAGAAGGAGCGTCGCCAGTTCGACGAGGGCGAAGAAGCCTTCCTGGTGACCATGAGCGCCCAGTTGGCCGGGGTAATTGCCCATGCCGAGGCCACCGGTTCGATCCGCGGCCTGGGTCGCCAGGGCAAGGGTATTCAGGAAGCCAAGTTCGTCGGCGTGCCCGGTTCACCTGGTGCCGCGGTGGGCAGCGCGGTGGTGATGCTGCCGCCAGCCGACCTGGACGTGGTGCCGGACAAATACATCACCGACATCGATGCCGAGCTGGCGCTGTTCAAGACCGCGCTGGAAGGAGTGCGCGCCGATATGCGCGCGCTGTCGGAAAAACTCGCCACCCAGTTGCGCCCGGAAGAGCGCGCGCTGTTCGACGTCTATCTGATGATGCTCGACGACGCTTCCCTGGGCAGCGAAGTGAAGACCGTGATCAAGACCGGGCAATGGGCCCAGGGCGCCTTGCGCCAGGTGGTCACCGATCACGTCAACCGTTTCGAATTGATGGACGACGCCTACCTGCGCGAGCGCGCCTCGGACGTCAAGGACCTGGGGCGCCGACTCCTGGCCTACCTGCAGGAAGAACGCCAGCAGACCCTGGTCTATCCCGACAACACCATCCTGGTCAGCGAAGAACTGACCCCGGCCATGCTCGGCGAAGTGCCCGAAGGCAAGCTGGTGGGGCTGGTGTCGGTGCTGGGTTCGGGCAACTCCCACGTGGCGATCCTGGCCCGGGCCATGGGTATTCCCACGGTGATGGGCCTGGTGGACCTGCCGTATTCCAAGGTCGACGGCATCCAGATGATCGTCGACGGCTACCACGGCGAGGTCTACACCAACCCCAGCGAAGTGCTGCGCAAGCAGTTCGCCGATGTGGTCGAAGAAGAGCGGCAACTGGCCCAGGGCCTGGACGCCTTGCGCGATCTGCCGTGCGTGACGCCGGATGGGCACCGCATGCCGTTGTGGGTCAACACCGGTCTGCTGGCCGACGTGGCCCGAGCGCAGAAGCGCGGGGCCGAGGGCGTTGGCCTGTACCGCACCGAAGTGCCGTTCATGATCAACCAGCGCTTCCCCAGTGAAAAAGAGCAGTTGGCGATCTATCGCGAGCAACTGGCGGCATTCCATCCGCAACCGGTGACCATGCGCAGCCTGGACATCGGCGGCGACAAGTCGCTGTCGTATTTCCCGATCAAGGAAGACAACCCCTTCCTAGGTTGGCGCGGCATCCGTGTGACCCTCGACCACCCGGAAATCTTCCTGGTGCAGGCCCGGGCCATGCTCAAGGCCAGCGAGGGCCTGAACAACCTGCGCATCCTGCTGCCGATGATTTCCGGCATCCACGAGCTGGAGGAGGCCCTGCACCTGATTCACCGGGCCTGGGGCGAAGTGCGTGACGAAGGCACCGACGTGCCCATGCCTCCGGTGGGGGTGATGATCGAGATTCCGGCGGCGGTGTATCAGACCCGGGAGCTGGCGCGCCAGGTGGACTTCCTCTCGGTGGGCTCCAACGACCTGACCCAGTACCTGCTGGCGGTGGACCGCAACAACCCGCGGGTCGCCGACCTCTACGACTACCTGCACCCGGCAGTGCTGCAAGCCCTGCAGAACGTGGTGCGCGATGCCCATGCCGAAGGCAAGCCGGTGAGCATCTGCGGCGAGATGGCCGGCGATCCGGCGGCCGCGGTGCTGCTGATGGCCATGGGCTTTGACAGCCTGTCGATGAACGCCACCAACCTGCCGAAAGTGAAGTGGATGCTGCGCCAGATCAGCCTGAGCAAGGCCAAGGAACTGCTGGACGAGATGATGACCATCGACAACCCGCAAGTTATCCACAGCTCGCTGCAACTGGCCCTGAAGAAGCTCGGGTTGGCGCGGATGATCAATCCGGCTTCGAGCAAGACCCTGTAATCGCGGCGTTTTCTTCGCCGGCAAGTCGGTTCCTGCAGGAGCCTTCTTGCCGGCGAACGCTTCAGAGCTTCAGCTCAACCTCCCCCAGATGCCCGCCATAAGGGCCAAAGCTGCGTTCGACCAGATGCCGCGAGCCGTCGGCGTTGACGATCAGCGCGGTGCTGGCCCGTGTGCCGTAGCTGGGGCTGGCGATGAATACGCTGGACAGCAGGCTTTCCGTGGCCAGCCCCACCCCGGTGTCCGGCAACTCGGCGAAGGGTGCAGTCTGCGGATCGCTCAAGAGCGCCAGCAGCGCCTGGGGCTTGGGGTCATCCAGCACTTCTTGCAGCGCCGCTCTGGCCTTGAGCAGTTTTGGCCAGGGCGTGTCGAGCCCGGCATTGGACAGGCCGTAGACGCCGGGCTGGAGCAATTGGGGCTCCAGGTCCTGGGCGTTGTAGTGCCACAACTGATCGCCGGTGCCCAGCAGCAGGTTGAAACCGGCGTACTCCACCGAACGGCCGACTACATCGCGCAAGTAATCTTCCAGGGGTATGCCTCCGGCGAGAAAGCGCGCCACCAGTTCGCCCCGGGAGCGCCGCGCGGGCGGTTGGTGCGGGTTGCGGATGTTGGTCAGGGCGGCAAATCGCCCGTCGGCACCAACCCCAAGCCAGGTGCCGCCTGCCTCCAGGTCACGTCCGGCGTGGATCTGCGGCGACTCGGGCCATTGCCCTAGGGGCAGGCTGGGGCGAGCGTAGAACTCGTCACGGTTGGCCGCGACGATCAGTGGCTGGGCGTGGCCCGGCCGCCAGGCGAAAACGATCAAGCACATTGAGGTGGCCCCCTGGGTGTTTTTGCTCACTCTACGCACACAACCCCGGGGTATCCATCGCCATCCAGTGGAGTCCGGGGCGGCGCATCCGTTACCATGCCGCTCTCATTTTCGGATGCTCCCATGGAATTTCTGCTCTATCTGCTGTTGGGCGCCTGTGCGGGCGTGCTGGCCGGGCTGTTCGGCGTGGGCGGCGGGATCATCATCGTCCCGGTGCTGGTGTTCAGTTTTACCCTGCAAGGCTTCGATGCCTCGGTACTGACCCATCTGGCGGTCGGCACCTCCCTGGCCAGCATCATCTTCACCTCGGTCAACGCGGTTCGTGAGCACCATCGGCGCGGCGCGGTACGTTGGCCGATCTTTGCCTGGATGGCCGCAGGCATCCTGCTGGGGGCCGGCTTCGGTGCGCTGACGGCGGAAGCCATTTCCGGCCCGCATCTGCAGAAGATCATTGGCGTCTTTGCCCTGCTGGTGGCCCTGCAGATGACCCTGGAACTCAAGCCCAAGGCCAGTCGCCAGGTGCCCGGCAAATTGGGCCTGGCCGCGGCCGGCGGGGTGATCGGTTGGGCCTCGGCGATCTTTGGCATCGGTGGTGGCTCGCTGACCGTGCCGTTTCTCACCTGGCGCAGCGTGCCGATGCAACAGGCGGTGGCCACCTCTTCGGCCTGTGGCCTGCCCATCGCCCTGGCCAGTGCCTTAAGTTTCATGATTCTGGGCTGGCATGATCCGCTGCTTCCGGCTCATAGTCTCGGCTTCGTGTATTTGCCGGCGCTGTTGGGCATTGCCCTGACCAGCATGGTGTTCGCCCGTATCGGCGCGCGCCTGGCCCATAGATTGTCGCCGCGCCTGTTGAAGCGGATGTTCGCCGCGCTACTGTTTTGCGTGGGCATCAGCTTCCTGTTCTGAGTGACGACGCAATCCTGGCTTAATCCCGGTCTGGCAGTTTGCCCGGGAATCTTTGAGTTCTAACCCTGACGAGGAGTCGCAATGCTGCCTTACCCGCAGATTGATCCGGTGGCCCTGGCCATCGGCCCGCTGAAAATCCACTGGTACGGCCTGATGTACCTGATCGGCATCGGCGGTGCCTGGCTGCTGGCCTCGCGCCGGCTGAACCGTTTCGATCCGACCTGGAGCAAGGAGAAGCTCTCGGACATGGTGTTCTGGATGTCCATGGGGGTGATCGTCGGCGGCCGTCTGGGTTACGTGCTGTTCTACGACCTGAGCGCCTACCTGGCCAACCCGACCCTGATCTTCGAAGTGTGGAAGGGCGGCATGTCGTTCCATGGCGGTTTCATCGGGGTGATGCTGGCGGCCTGGTGGTTCGGCAAGCGCAACAACAAGAGCTTCTTCGAGCTGATGGACTTCGTCGCGCCGATGGTGCCGATCGGCCTGGGCGCCGGGCGGATCGGCAACTTCATCAACGCCGAGTTGTGGGGCAAACCCACCGATGTGCCCTGGGCGATGATCTTCCCGCCGTTCAGCGATCCGGCGCAGTTGCCGCGTCACCCGTCGCAGCTGTATCAGTTCGCCCTGGAGGGCGTGGCGCTGTTCCTGATTCTCTGGCTGTTCTCGCGCAAACCGCGGCCGACCATGGCGGTTTCCGGTATGTTCGCGCTGTTCTACGGGATCTTCCGTTTCATCGTCGAGTTCGTCCGGGTGCCGGACGCGCAGCTGGGCTACCTGGCGTGGAACTGGCTGACCATGGGTCAGGTTCTGTGCGTGCCGATGATTCTCGGCGGCCTGGGGCTGATCTGGCTGGCTTATCATCGCGCTCCGGCCCAGAGCGCGGCGCAATAAATTCGAACCCCGGGGCGTGCCCCGGGTTCAAGGATGCAGGTAATTCATGAAGCAATATCTTGATCTGGTGGCCCACGTCATCAACAACGGCACCAAGCAGGCCAACCGCACCGGTGTGAACACCATCAGCTTTCCCGGGGCGATGCTGCGCTACGACCTCAAGGAAGGTTTCCCGGCCATCACCACGCGCAAGATGGCCTTCAAGTCGGCAATCGGCGAAATGGTCGGCTTCCTGCGTGGGGTGAACAACGCCGCCGAGTTCCGCGCCCTGGGCTGCAAGGTCTGGGACCAGAACGCCAACGAAAACGCCCAGTGGCTGGCCAACCCGTTTCGCCAGGGCGACGACGACCTGGGCGAGATCTACGGCGTGCAATGGCGCAAATGGCCGGCCTACAAGCAGATCAAGACCAGCAACCAGGCGGCCATCGACCTGGCGCTGAGCCAGGGCTACCGGCAGATCGCCGCCGGCGAGGAAGACGGCCAGGGCTACGTGGTGCTGTACAAGGCCATCGACCAGGTGCGCCAGTGCGTCGACACCATCATCAATGACCCGGGCAGCCGGCGGATCCTGTTCCACGGCTGGAACTGCGCCCAGCTGGATGAAATGGCCCTGCCGCCGTGCCACCTGCTGTATCAGTTCCACCCCAATGTCGAGACTCGGGAAATCTCCCTGACCCTCTACATCCGCTCCAACGACCTGGGGCTGGGGACGCCGTTCAACCTCACCGAGGGCGCGGCGCTGCTGAGCCTGATCGGCCGCCTGACCGGCTACACGCCACGCTGGTTCACCTATTTCATCGGTGATGCCCACGTCTACGAAAACCACCTGGACATGCTCAACGAACAGCTCAAGCGCGAGCCGTTCCCGATGCCCAAGCTGGTGATTTCCGAGCGCGTGCCGGAGTTCGCCAAGACCGGCGTCTACCAGCCGGAGTGGCTGGAGCTGATCGAACCGAGCGACTTCTCCCTGGAAGGCTACGAGCATCACGCGCCGATGACCGCGCCGATGGCCGTATAAGCCTCCGTCTGCTGTGCCAGGGGCCGCGCGGCTGACACCGCGTGGCCCCTGTCGATTGAACCTGTTGTCTTTATCGTCCTGTGTCCGGAATCGTTCCGGGCCTGACTGTGCCTGGCGGCCAGCTACGCTCTGAAGAGTGACCCCGCCAGACACAGGGCGTCGCCCTTGTGAACTTCAACGTGAGCCGCGAATGGAAGAACTCAATCAAAGCCTGTTCCTGGCCATCAACGCCAGTGCCGAGGCGTCAATGCCGATGCGTACACTGGCGGTTTTCCTCGCGCAATGGCTGGTGCTCAGCGTGCCGTTGCTGCTGGCGGTGCTCTGGGTTTTCGGTGAGCGCCGCCAGCGCATGATCGTGCTGCTTGCGACCCTCGGCATCGTGCTGGCCCTGGCCAGCAATGTGCTGATCCGTGAGCTGTGGTTCCATCCACGGCCGTTCATGATCGGCCTGGGGCAGAACTTCCTTGCCCACGCGCCCGGCGCGTCCTTCCCCAGTGATCATGCCAGCGGCATGTTCGCCATGGCGTTCGCGCTGATCCTCGCGCCCCTGCGCAAGACCGGGCTGGTGATGCTGGGCCTGGCGCTGCTGGTGGGCTGGGCCCGGGTCTACCTTGGGGTGCATTTCCCCTTCGATATTCTCGGCGGGTGCCTGGTGGGGCTGTTCAGTGCCTGGCTGGTGCGCCAGGCCCTGGCCTGGCGGCAGCTTGACCAGCGGCTGCTGACGATGCTCGAAGGGGTTTATCTGCGGTTGATCGGCAGCCTGTGGCGCGGCGCCTGAGGCCGCGCCCGGGGTTCAGTGGCCGTGGCTGCGGCCGACATGTGAGGGTTCGGCTTCGTTGGGGGCCACCGAGCCGCTGACTTCCAGGCGCTGGAGGATGCCACAGTGCTCCAGGTCCGGGCCTTCGCTGCAGCGCTGGCGCAGGTCCAGCAGTTGTTCCTGCAGGGCCAGCAAACCGTCGATGCGCGCCTTGACGTGATGGATATGCTCGTCGATCAGGGCGTTGACGCTGGCGCACTGGTCCTGGGGACTGTCGCGCAGGTTGAGCAGGCTGCGGATTTCCTCGAGGGTCATGTCCAGGCTGCGGCAATTGCGGATAAAGGTCAGGCGCTCGGTGTGGGCCTGGGTGTAGAGGCGGTAGTTGCCTTCGCTGCGGGCCGGTTCCGGCAGCAGTCCTTCGCGCTCGTAGTAACGGATGGTCTCGACCTGACAGTCGGTGAGTTTCGCCAGTTCGCCAATCTTCATTGCCGTCGTCTCCGAATGGGTGCTTGACCCTATAGTGGCTACAGGGTGTTCACTTGGCAACAAGCACCTCTATTCGGACGCGACCCCTTATGAGCGACTCCATTCACAACCCGCGCAAGCCCGACGCCCAGCACACCCATGCTGAACACGATCACGATCACGATCACGATCACGATCACAGCCATGCCCACGCCCCGACGGGCAAGCTGCAGCCGGTCAAGGCCCACGACCACGCCGCCCATGGCGCTTCCTGCTGCGGTTCCGCCGTCCCTTCGCCGTCCAGGGTCACCCTGAGCGAAACCCCGACCGCCGGCGCACGCTTGAGCAGCTTTCGCATCGAAGCCATGGACTGCCCCACCGAGCAGACCCTGATCCAGAACAAGCTGGGCAAGCTGGCCGGGGTCCAGGCCCTGGAATTCAACCTGATGAACCGTGTGCTGGGGGTGACCCACGACCTGCCGAGCACCGCGCCGATCATCGAGGCGGTCAAATCCCTGGGCATGCACGCCGAGCCCCTGCAGCAGGAGGGCGCCGCAGCCGCGCCTGCCGCCGCGCCGGTGAAGAAAGCCTGGTGGCCGCTGGCGCTGTCCGGGATCGGTGCGCTGGCCGCCGAAGTCATTCATTTCACCCAGGCCGCCCCCGATTGGGTGGTGGCGTTGGTGGCCCTGGTGTCGATCCTCAGCGGCGGCCTGGGCACCTACAAGAAGGGCTGGATCGCCCTGAAGAACCGCAACCTCAACATCAATGCGCTGATGAGCATCGCGGTGACCGGCGCGGTGCTGATCGGCCAGTGGCCGGAAGCGGCGATGGTGATGTTCCTGTTCACCGTGGCCGAGTTGATCGAGGCCCGCTCCCTGGATCGGGCGCGCAACGCCATCAGCGGCCTGATGCAGATGACCCCGGAACAGGTCACGGTGCAGCAGGCCGACGGCAGTTGGCGCGAAATTGAGGCGAAAAGCGTCGAACTGGGGGCATTGATAAGGGTCCGTCCCGGCGAGCGCGTCGGTCTGGACGGCGAGGTGGTGTCCGGCAGTTCCACCATCGATCAGGCGCCGATCACCGGGGAAAGCCTGCCGGTGGAAAAGACCGTGGGCGACAAGGTGTTCGCCGGCACCATCAACCAGGCCGGCTCCCTGGAATACCGGGTGAGCGCCGCCGCCAACAACTCGACCCTGGCGCGGATCATCCATGCCGTGGAACAGGCCCAGGGTGCGCGGGCCCCGACCCAGCGCTTCGTCGATACCTTCTCGAAGGTCTACACCCCGGCGGTATTCGCCTTCGCCCTGGCCGTGGCGCTGATTCCACCGCTGTTCATGGCCGGCGCCTGGTTCGACTGGATCTACCGCGCCCTGGTGCTGCTGGTGGTGGCCTGCCCCTGTGCCCTGGTGATCTCCACTCCGGTGAGCATCGTCAGCGGCCTGGCAGCGGCGGCGCGCAAGGGCATCCTGGTCAAGGGCGGGGTCTACCTGGAAGGTGGCTACAAGCTCGACTACCTGGCCCTGGACAAGACCGGCACCATCACCCACGGCAAGCCGGTGCAGACCGATTTCCTGGCCCTGGACCCACTGGCCCAGGACACGGCTCCGGCCCTGGCCGCGAGCCTGGCGGGGCGTTCCGACCACCCGGTGTCCCTGGCCATTGCCCGCGCGGCTGTGGATAAACAGCTGGCCATGCACCCTGTGGATAACTTCGCAGCCCTGGCCGGGCGCGGAGTCCGCGGTGAAATCAACGGCCAGTTCTATCACCTGGGCAACCACCGCCTGGTGGAAGAGCTGGGCCTGTGCTCGCCGGCCCTGGAAGAAAAACTCTTCGCCCTGGAGCAGCAGGGCAAGACCGTGGTCCTGCTGTTGGACAGCAACGGGCCGCTGGCGCTGTTCGCGGTGGCCGACACGGTCAAGGAATCCAGTCGCGAAGCCATCCGACAGTTGCACGAGCTGGGGATCAAGACCCTGATGCTCACCGGCGACAACCCGCACACCGCCCAGGCCATCGCCGCCCAGGTCGGTATCGACCAGGCCCGGGGCGACCTGCTGCCCAGCGACAAGCTGCAAGCCATCGAAGACCTGTATGCCCAGGGCCACCGGGTCGGCATGGTCGGCGACGGCATCAACGACGCCCCGGCCCTGGCCCGGGCCGAGATCGGCTTCGCCATGGCCGCGGCCGGCACCGACACCGCGATTGAAACCGCGGATGTCGCCCTGATGGACGATGATCTGCGCAAGATCCCGGCGTTCATCCGCCTGTCGCGCCAGACCTCGCGGGTGCTCAAGCAAAATATCGCCCTGGCCCTGGTCATCAAGGCGATCTTTCTTGGGGTAACCTTTGCCGGGCTCGCCACCATGTGGATGGCGGTGTTTGCCGACATGGGCGTCAGCCTGCTGGTGGTGTTCAACGGTCTGCGCCTGCTGCGCAAATAGGGCACCTTAGCGACAAGCGACAAGCGACAAGCGACAAGCGACAAGCGACAAGCGGCAAGCGGCAAGCAACAAGTAACTGAGGTGAGAAGCAGAGTGATGAACCCATACCCACCCGCTCCAGCTTGTGGCCTGGCGCTGCAAGCGTGCTGCTGCGACAAGCCGCCATGCTGAGCGCGGAGCTCAAGGCCTTTTACATGGTCGCCCGCCTGGGCAGCATCACCCTGGCGGCGAAGAAGCTTGGCCTCAGTCAGCCGACCGTGACCACGCAGATCCGCAACCTGGAAAGCCAGTACTCGGTGGAGCTGTTCTACCGCGGCGGTCGGCGCCTGAGCCTGAGCGACGAGGGCGCGCGCCTGCTGCCGATGGTCAAGGAGCTGTTGCAGAAAGAAGCCGACATCGAGTTCTTCCTGCGTAACAGCGGCCAGGTACAGGGCACCTTGCGGATTGCCGCCACGGCGCCGTACTACATCCTCGATCTGGTGAAAACCTTCCGCCAGCGCCTGCCCCAGGTGGACGTGTCGGTGGAGATCGGCAATTCCCAGCAAGTCCTCGAAGCCCTGGAGGACTACCGGGTGGACGTGGCGGCCTCCTCACAGTTGCTGGAGGATTCGCGCCTGATCCGTCGGGTGCTGGGCAGCGACCCGCTGGTGCTGGCGGTGCACCGCGACCATCCCCTGGCGGCGCTGGAGCACGTGCCCCTCAATGCCCTGGCCGGGCATACCCTGCTGATGCGCGAGCCGGGTTCCACCACCCGCAGCCTCACCGAAGCCCTGCTCAAGGACGCCAACGTCAGCGGTGGCCCGCTGCTGGAAATCGGCAGTCGCGAATCGATCCGCGAGGCGGTGCTGCGCAACATCGGCATCAGCATCATTGCCCGCCAGGAAGTGCCCCACGACCCGCAGCTGCGGGTGCTGACCATCGAGCATGCGCCGCAGATCGTCGAATACCTGTACTGCCTCAAGGAGCGCAAGAACGCGCGCCTGCCCGCGGCGTTTCTCGGATTGGCGCAGGAGATGGCTCCCGCCTGAAGGATCTGCATCGGCCATGCCGATGGCTTCGCGAGCAAGCTCGCTCCTAAAGGGGGGGGAGTGCACTTCAATGTAGGAGCGAGCTTGCTCGCGAAGGCGTCAGATCAGCCAGCACATGACTGGCAGGTTGAACCAAAATCCCCGAATACCACTATCGGTCGTTTTTGCCTTACTGCCATATGACCGACGCATTACAACTCTAGGATTGGCCCCATCTGCTTGATGAGGTCCATCCATGAACCACTCCACTGCAACTGCCCTGAGCAACCCCGGCGCGCCGATGAAGGTGCGAGGCGTCCAGAAGCGCTTTGGTGCCTTCACCGCATTGGACAACGTGTCCCTGGACGTCGCCGCCGGCGAGATGGTGTGCCTGCTGGGCCCGTCCGGCTGTGGCAAGACCACGTTGCTGCGTTGCATCGCCGGCCTGGAGCGCCAGGACCAGGGCGAGTTGTACCTGGGGGATCGGGACGTTTCGCTGCTGGCGCCGCAAGCCCGGGACTACGGCATCCTGTTCCAGTCCTACGCGCTGTTTCCCAATCTCACGGTAGAAGCCAACATCGCCTACGGCCTGGCCGGTAGCGGCCGTGAGGAAGTGCGCAAGCGCGTGGCGCAAATGCTGGAACTGGTGGGCCTGAGCGGCAGCGAGAAGAAGTACCCCGGCCAGCTGTCCGGCGGCCAGCAGCAGCGCGTGGCCCTGGCCCGCGCCCTGGCACCGGCGCCGTCGTTGCTGTTGCTCGACGAACCGATGTCGGCCCTGGACGCCCGGGTCCGCGAGCACCTGTGCACCGAGCTGCGCCAACTGCAACGGCGCCTGGGCATCACCACCCTGATGGTCACCCACAATCAGGACGAGGCCATGCTGATGGCCGACCGCATTGCCGTGATGAACAACGGCAGGGTCGAGCAGTACGCCACGCCCCAGGAAATCTACGATCGTCCGGCCACGCCCTTCGTCGCCGAGTTCGTTGGCCAGGGCAACTGGCTGCCCTTCAGCCGCAACAGCGACAGCCATGCCCAGGTCGGCGGAATGAATGTGCGCTTGGCCGACGACTCGGCCAAGGCCGCTTCGGGCCGGCTGTTCTGCCGCCCGGAAGCGATCAGCGTGAACCCGCCGGTGCATGAGGAAAACCTGTTCCCGGCCAAGGTCCGCGAGATCACCTTCCTCGGCAACCGCTGCCGCATGAGTTTTGAACTCGATCAGCTGCCGGGGCATGCACTGCTGGCGGAACTGGCCCCGGAAGCCATGCCGCGCCTGGGCGCCCGGGACATCTGGGTCGCCTTGCCGCCGCGCAGCCTCCAGGTGTTTGCCTGAGATGAGCCTGCCCATGTCCCTGCCGCTACCTGCCAAGCGGGCGCGCCAGGCTTCTCGTGCCCAGATCGGCGACCGTATCTTTGTCGTCGGCGGCAAGGTTCTGCTCCTGGTCCTGCTGGGTGTATCGGTGCTGTTGCCGCTGCTGGCGATCTTCTGGCGCGGCTTCAGCTCCGAGGCCGGGCAGGGCGGTGGCTGGCTGGCGGCCCGCGAGCTGGTGAACAGCGCCAACTTCCACTGGTTGCTGGGCAACAGCCTGAAAGTCTCCCTCAGCGTCGCCGCCATCGTGGTGCCCCTGGCTTATCTGTTCGCCTACGCCCTGCAACGCACGCTGATTCCCGGCAAGGGCCTGTGGCGTGGCCTGTCGCTGTTGCCGCTGATGGCGCCGTCGATGCTGCCGGGGATTGCCCTGGTCTATCTGTTCGGCAACCAGGGCCTGCTCCGCGGCCTGTTCGCCGAGAACATCTACGGCTTCTGGGGCATCGTCCTCGGTGAGGTGATCTACACCTTTCCCCATGCCCTGATGATCCTGCTCTCGGCCCTGTCCCTGGCTGATGCGCGGCTGTTCGACGCCGCATCGAGCATGGGCGCCAGTCCCGCCAGGGCCTTTCGCAGCATCACCTGGCCGGCGACCCGGCAGGCGGTGTTCGCCGCCTTCTGCCTGGTGTTCACCCTGACCATCACCGACTTCGGCGTGCCGGTGGTGGTGGGCGGCGACTATCAGGTGCTGGCCCTGGAAGCCTACAAGGCAGTGGTGGGGCAGCAGCAGTTCGGTCGCGGCGCCTTGATCGGCATGGTCCTGCTGTTGCCGGCGCTGTTGAGCTTCGGCGTCGACGCCTGGCTGCGCCGTCGCCAGGGCGATTCCATGAGCGGTCGCGCCCAGGTGTTCCGGCCTGCGCCATCGCGGCTGCGGGACGCCTGCTACCTGGCCATCGTGCTGCTGATCTGCGCCGCGCTGCTGCTGGTGTTCGGCATGGCGGTGTATTCGTCCCTGGTGAAGTTCTGGCCCTACAACCTGTCGCTGTCGCTGAACCACTACCAGTTCGACGACACCGCTGGTGGTGGTTGGCTGGCCTACCGCAACAGCTTGAGCATGGCCCTGTGCACGGCGCTGATCGGCAGTGTGCTGATCTTCACCGGTGCCTACCTGATGGAGAAAACCCGCGGCCAGCGCGGCCTGAACCTGTCGCTGCGTCTGCTCAGCTTCGTGCCGATGGCGGTGCCCGGCCTGGTGCTGGGCCTGGGCTACGTGTTTTTCTTCAACCTCAACGGCAACCCGCTGCATGTGTTCTACGGCAGCCTGACCCTGCTGGTGGTGTGCACCATCGCCCACTACCTGACCACCGCGCAGATGACCGCCACCACCGCCCTGCGCCAGCTGGATGCCGAGTTCGAGGCCGCCGCGCTGTCGCTCAAGGCGCCGCTGTACCGGCATTACCTGCGGGTCACCGTGCCGATCTGCCTGCCGGCGCTGCTGGACATCGTGCGCTACCTGTTCGTCTCGGCGATGACCACGGTGTCGGCGGCGATCTTCCTCTACAGCCCGGACACCATCCTCGCCGCCGTGGCCGTGCTGAACATGGACGACGCCGGCAACGTCGGCGGCGCCGCGGCCATGTCGACCCTGATCCTGTTCACCTCGGCCGGCGTCTCGCTGCTCCTGGCCTGGGCTTCGCGCGGCTTGCTGCACCGCTCCCAGGCCTGGCGGCAGACCGCGCCGGGTCAATGATGCCTCGTTCACCCACCCTCTGATCCGCACTCACCAAGGAACCGCACCATGTTCAAGCCCCTGGCTCTTGCCGCTGCCGTCCTCTCTGCTGTCAGCCTGAATGCGTTTGCCGGGAAAACCGAGCTGACGGTCTACACCGCCCTCGAAGCCGAGCAACTGAAGACCTACAAGCAGGCCTTCGAAAAGGCCAACCCGGAAGTGGAGATCAAATGGGTGCGTGATTCCACCGGGATCATCACCGCCAAGCTGCTGGCGGAAAAAGCCCGGCCGCAAGCGGACGCGGTCTGGGGCCTGGCGGCGTCCAGCCTGGCGATCCTCGACCAGCAGGGCATGCTGCAAAGCTATGCGCCCAAGGACCTGGGCCAGATCGGCCCGAACTACCGCGACGCCGCCAACCCGCCGGCCTGGGTCGGCATGGACGTCTGGGCCGCGACCATTTGCTTCAACACCGTGGAGGCCGAGAAGCAGGGCCTGAGCAAGCCGGTGAGCTGGCAGGACCTGACCAAGCCCGAGTACAAGGGCAAGATCGTCATGCCCAACCCGGCGTCCTCGGGTACCGGTTTCCTGGATGTCAGCGCCTGGTTGCAGACCTTCGGCGAGAAACAGGGCTGGCAGTACATGGATGAGCTGCACCAGAACATCGGCCAGTACGTCCATTCCGGCTCCAAGCCGTGCAAGCTGGCCGCCGCCGGTGAATTCCCCATCGGCATCTCCTTCGAATACCCGGCCGTGCAGCTCAAGCGCCAGGGCGCGCCGCTGGACATCGTCCTGCCCAAGGAAGGCCTGGGCTGGGAAATCGAAGCCACGGCGGTGATCAAGGGCACCCCTCATGAAGAGGCGGCGAAGAAGCTCGCCGACTTCTCCGCCAGCCCCGCGGCCATGGAGCTGTACAAGGAAAACTTCGCCGTGCTGGCCCAGCCGGGCATCGCCAAGCCGCAGACCGAACTGCCGGCGGACTACGAGCAGCGCCTGATCAAGAACGACTTCGCCTGGGCCTCGAAGAACCGCGACCAGATCCTCGCCGAATGGCGCAAGCGCTATGACGGCAAGTCGGAAAAGGTTGCCAAGCAGTAACGCCAGGGGCTGCTGTGGCGAGGGAGCTTGCTCCCGCTGGGCGGCGCAGCGGCCCTGAATCCCGACCGTGCGGTGTATCTGCCTGGGAGTGCTGCGCACTCCCGCGGGAGCAAGCTCCCTCGCCACAAACAACGAGACATGAACATGACCCATCACAGCGATCTGCTGATCGTCGGCGCCGGCATCCTCGGCCTGTCCCACGCCTACGCCGCCGCCAAGCGCGGTTTGCGGGTACAGGTATTCGAGCGCAGCGCCACGCCCCTGGGCGCCTCGGTGCGCAACTTCGGCCAGGCCCTGGTCACCGGTCAGCCGCCGGGGATCATGCTGGAGCTGGCCCGAGCCAGCCGCGAAATCTGGGCCGACTGGCAGCAGCTGGCGGGCCTGTCACTCAAGCGCAACGGTTCCTACCTGTTCGCCCGCAGCGAAGCCGAGGAGCAGTTGCTGGAAGCCTTCTGCGCCGGGCGCGCGCGGGAGCATGGCTACCGCGTCGAACTGCTCCGGGGCGCGGCCCTGAATGACCTGTATGGCGGCCAGTTCCGCCATCATCGGGCGGCCTTGCACGGCCTGGACGACCAGCAAGTGTATTCCCGCGAGGCGCTGCCGCTGCTGATCGACTACCTGCGCCGCGACCTGGGGGTGCAGTTCCACTTCTCGACCCTGGTCCGGGACATCCAGCCGGGCCGGCTGCAGAGCACCGCCGGCAACTTTCATGCGCCGCAGATCGTGCTGTGTTCGGGCCACGACTATCAGACCCTGCTGGCCGAGCCGATCGCCACCCTGCAACCGCAGGTCTGCCGCCTGCAGATGCTCCGCGCCCGGCCCCAGGTCAACCTCAACCTGCAACATGCCTTGCTCACCGGGCTGAGCTGTGTGCACTACGGCGCCTTCGCCGATCTGCCGGAAGCAGCCGCCGTGCAGGCGCAGATCCTGCGCGAGGCGCCACACCTGCATGAGCACGGCATTCACCTGTTGATCAGCCCGACCCCCTACGGCGAGTTGATCATCGGCGATTCCCACGACTACGGCAGCGATTCATCGCCGTTCAACGCCGAACAGGTGGATAACTGGCTGATCGAGCTGGCCGAGCAGACCCTGGGCTGCAAGGTCCAGGTGGTGGAGCGCTGGCAGGGCGTGTATGGCGCTCGCGGACCCGGGCCGTTCTCCTTCCTGGAAGCCGCGCCCGGGGTGCATGTGGCGCTGATGCACACCGGCGTGGGCATGAGCGTCGGTCCGGCCATGGCCGAGGGCAATATCGCCCGGCTGCTGGAGCACGCGTGATGAATCGACAGCAACGGATCATCGACGAGGTTTTCGGCCTGTACGAACGCTTTGGCGACTGCGACTACATTGGCGAGCCGGTGTCGCAGATCGAGCACATGTCCCAGGCCGCGCAACTGGCCCTGGCCGAAGGGCATGACGACGAAGTGGTGCTGGCGGCGTTCTTCCACGATATCGGGCATATCTGCCAGCAGGATGCCGAGAACATGGGTGGTTTCGGCGTGGTCAGCCATGAGCGCCTGGGGGCCGATTACCTGCGCCGGGCGGGCTTCAGCGAGCGTTTGGCGCGGCTGGTGGAATACCACGTCCAGGCCAAGCGCTACCTGACCTTCAAGGAACCCGAGTATGACCAGCGGCTGAGCGAGGCCAGCCGCCGCACCCTGGAATACCAGGGCGGGGCGATGAGCGCGGCAGAAGCGGCGGCCTTCGAGCTCGACCCCTTGTACGCATTGAGTCTGCGCCTGCGCCACTGGGACGAGCAGGCCAAGGAGCTGTGGGTGCCGGTGATGGACCTGCAGGTGCTCAAGGACAAGGCCATGGCGCTGCTTTGAGCAGAGTGCTTTTTGTAGCCGCTGCCGCAGGCTGCGAACGGCTCCGCAGGAGGCGCCGCTTTGGGGAGTGTTGAAGGTCCTGCGGCCCTTGGCGCAGCCTCGCGGGCTCGGCAGCGGCTACAGGATATGTTGGGCCAGGGCCTCGATCTGCTCCTGGCGCTCGGCCTGGCTCAGGCGTTTGTGCGGGTTGAGCGATGACCACTGCGGATGCGCCCGGGCCTTGTTCAAGGCTTCCGGCAACTTGCCCTCGCGCCAGCTCTTATCCTCCGGGGTGGCCAGGCGGATGCTATCCAGCGCCGCATGCCCGCGCCGGTTCAGCGCCTGGACCAACTGCCGTTGGCGCAGGGCCAGCAGGCGCAGCACGCTGTCGTCCAGGGTCAGCTCGCGCTGGCCCTTGAGCTTGCCCAGCAAGCGGCTGCCATAACTGCGGGCGGTCTGCAGCGCGCCACCGGCAATCGCCCCAGCCAGGGCCGCGGCGCCCAGGGTCAGGCCGCCCACCAGCAGGTCGACCCCGGCACCGGCCGCCGCGCCCGCGGCAATGCCGCCGCCGACGCGCACCCCCAGTTGCTTGAGGGTTTCCGGGTTGAACAGGTCGTCGCCCCAGCGTCCGTCCAGCAGCGGCAGGTCGCTGGCGGCAGCGTCTTCGGGGCGGAAGGCATAGAGCTTGAGCAGGGCTTCGACACAGCGCTGCTCGCGCTGGCGGATGGCCTGGCGCAGTTCGCCGATGGCCTGTTGCTCCAGCTCAGCATCGCTGGCCACGCTGCGGCGGCAGGCGGCGCAGTCCACCAGCAACTCGGCAATCAGCCGCGCGGCGCTGTGCTGGCGCGCCAGGCGCTGGGCCTCCTGGTCATCGATCAGCCGTTGCAGGGCCGGGCGGGCATGTTCCAGCAGCAGGGCCAGGCTTTCATACAGGCGCCGCTCGCCATCTTCCGGCGGCGCCACGCTGTCGAAGCGCACCAGGGCGTGCAGCCCGAGGCGGGCCAGGGCTTCGCGCCAGTCGCCTTCGCGCTGCTCGGCGCTGCTGACGAAATTCAGCACCGGCAGCAGCGGCTTGCCGCAACCGGCCAGGACTTCCAGTTCATCCCGGTACTTGGCCAGCACCGGCTCCCGGGCGTCGATCACATACAGGCCGGCGTCCGAGGCCAGCAGTTGGCGCAGGACCTTGGCCTCCTGCTCGAAACGTTGCCGAGCCTCGCTGCCATCGAGAAAGCGCGCCAGTCGGGCCGGGCCGTCCAGGCGTTCGCCGGGGCGCTCCAGGCGCTCCAGGTAATCCAGCAGGGCGATGGCGTCTTCCAGGCCGGGGGTGTCGTAGAGCTCCAGCAGGGGCTGGCCATCCACCGAGAGGCGGGCGCCTTCCACGTGTCGGGTGGTGCTGGGGCGATGGGAGACTTCGCCAAAACCCACGTCCCGGGTCAGGGTGCGCAGCAGCGAGGTCTTGCCGACGTTGGTGTGACCGACCACCGCGAGTTTCAGCGGTTTTTGGCGAGCATCAGTCATGACCGTTCTCCAGCCAGTCGAGGGGCGCGCAATCGGCGCAGGGCAGTTCCAGTTGTTGCAGGGCGCTGTGCCAGTCGCCCAGGCGGTCGGCATCCAGCGCCTGGCCGGGTGGGGCTTGCAGCAGCCAGACCCGGGTCGCGCTGGCGTTGCGCGCCAGTTCGGCGATCAGCCCCAGGCTGCCGCGGTCCGGCGAGCGCCGTGGATCGCAGGCGATCAGCAGGCGCGCCGGGGGGAAGCGGCTCATCTGCTCCAGCAGGCGGTTGCGCGATTCGCGGCTGTCGAGGATGCCGGCGTCCTTGACCTTGTCCGGCAACTGCGGCGGCCAGGGGCGCTGGTCGTCCAGCTCGATGGCCACCAGCAAGGCGCCGCTGCTGTCCTCGGCGCTGACGCCGCCTTCGACTCGGTGCAACTGCTCGGGGGCCGCGTCATTGACTCCCAGGCGTTCGCTGCTGGGCATCAGGCGTTCGCGCAGTGAGGCGTAGCCCGGCAGGTTGAGGTCCAGTTGCAGGCGCGCCTGCCCGTGTTTCCAGCGCCAGCGGCAGAACAGCATCAGCAGCAGGCGCGGCAGCACGCCGTAGATCACCACCAGCACCACCAGCCAGATGGCCCAGGACTGGCGGATCAGCTCGGTGTTGTAGACGTCCCGGGTGCTGGCCTGGATGGTCGCCACGCTCGGTGCGCCGAAGCCCAGGCCCCGGGGCAGGGCGCTGAGGGCGTTGGTAATGGCCACGAAGGCATCGCTGCCCAGCAGGGTGCTTTCCCAGACGAAGCTGTAGCGGTGGGTGGTCAGCAGCACCAGCAGCATGACCACGGCGCTGAACAGGGCCAGGCACCACAGGCCGTTGATCAGGCTGCCCAGGGCCCAGCGGTTGAGCTTGCGCCGCTGCAGCAACAGCAGCAGTGCCGGCGGCAGCTGCGCGGCCTTGGCATCGCGGGAGAATTTTTCGCTGAGCCACAGCCACAGGCGGCCCAGGCCGGCCCCGTGTTCACCGGCAAACAGCAGGCCGGCCAGCCAGCTCAGCAGCAGGATCAGGTTCAGGCCCAGCAGACTGCCCAGGGCCCAGAACACATTGACCGGTTGCTGGGTGCTGCCCAGGGCGCTGAAGGCCAGACCGGCGCCGCTGATGACCGCCAGGACCGAGAGCGCCAGCAGCGCCAGGCGCGCGCCCTGCAGCCAGTGCAGCAGGGCACTGTGCAGGCCGTCGCGCTGGGCCAGCCACAGGGCGCGGTTCTGGATGCGGGTGGCCAGGTCGCCGCCCTGGTTGCGGGCCAGGCGATTGGCTTCCTGATCCTCCAGCGGGCCGGCGTGTTCCTCGCGCAGGCGCACGGTTTCGGTCAGCCACAGTCGTTGCAGGGGAGTCAGTGCAGTCACGCGTCATTCCATCGCTTACAAAGTGCGCTGAGCATAACTGCTGCAGCGGTGGTCGGGTGAAGTTGCCAGGCTTGGGGCCTCTGGTATCCTCGCCGGCATGAAAAAATCTCTCCCTCTCAGCCTGATCGCGGCCCTCGCACAAAACCGCGTGATCGGCGTCGACAACAGCATGCCCTGGCATTTGCCGGGGGATTTCAAATTCTTCAAGGCCACCACCCTGGGCAAGCCGATCATCATGGGGCGCAAGACCTGGGATTCCCTCGGCCGGCCCTTGCCCGGGCGCTTGAACATCGTGGTCAGTCGTCAGACCGGCCTGGTGCTCGAAGGTGCCGAGGTCTACCCATCTTTGGAGGCCGCCGTGGCACGGGCCGAGGAATGGGCCCTGGAGCAGGGCGCCAGCGAGCTGATGCTGATCGGCGGCGCGCAGCTTTACAGCCAGGGCCTGGAGCAGGCGGATCGCCTGTATTTGACGCGGGTGGCCCTGAGCCCGGAAGGCGACGCCTGGTTTCCGGAATTCGACGAGCAGCAGTGGAAGCGGGTGTCAGAGGTGCCGAATCCGCCGGAAGGGGACAAGCCGGCGTACAGCTTCGAGGTGTGGGAGAGAAGATGACAGCAGGCAGCTGCAAGTTTCAAGCTACAAGCTGCAAGCAAGAGCCCGTCGGCTTCTACTTGCAGCTTGTAGCTGGCGGCTTGCAGCTGCTTTTACACGTGGTGCAGCTCCGAATGCTCATCGGCGTCCAGCAGCGCCTTGTCGGTCTGCTGCATCACCTGGCTGGTGATGGCGCCGGCGGTCATCGAGCCGCTGACGTTCAGCGCCGTGCGGCCCATGTCGATCAGCGGTTCCACGGAAATCAGCAGCGCTACCAGTGACACCGGCAAGCCCATGGCCGGCAGCACGATCAGCGCGGCGAAGGTCGCGCCGCCGCCCACGCCCGCCACGCCGGCGGAACTCAAGGTCACGATGGCCACCAGGGTGGCGATCCACAGCGGGTCCAGCGGGTTGATGCCCACGGTCGGGGCAACCATCACCGCCAGCATCGCCGGGTACAGGCCGGCGCAGCCGTTCTGGCCGATGGTGGCGCCGAACGAGGCGGCAAAGCTGGCGATGGACTGGGGAATGCCCAGGCGCCGGGTCTGGGCTTCGATGCTCAGGGGAATGCTGGCGGCGCTGGAGCGGCTGGTGAAGGCGAAGGTCAGTACCGGCCAGACCTTGCGGAAGAAGCGCAGCGGGTTGATCCCGGCCAGGGCCACCAGCAGGCCGTGGACCACGAACATCAGGCCCAGGCCGAGGTAGGACACCACCACGAAACTGCCGAGCTTGATGATGTCCTGTAGGTTCGAGCCGGCCACCACCTTGGTCATCAGCGCCAGCACGCCATACGGGGTCAGCTTCATCACCAGGCGCACCAGGCGCATCACCCAGGCTTGCAGGGTGTCGATGGCGTTGAGCACTTTCTGCCCTTTGTCGGCGTCATCCTTGAACAGCTGGAGCGCGGCCACACCGAGGAAGGCGGCGAAGATCACCACGCTGATGATCGAGGTCGGCTTGGCCCGGGCCAGGTCGGCGAAAGGGTTCTGCGGGATGAACGACAGCAGCAGCTGCGGCACGTTGAGGTCGGCGACCTTGCCCGCGTAATCGCTCTGGATCACTTGCAGGCGAGCCATTTCCTGGGTGCCGGCCACCAGCCCTTCGGCGCTCAGGCCGAACAGGTTGGTCAGGCCGATGCCCACCAGCGCGGCGATGGCGGTGGTGAACAGCAGGGTGCCGATGGTCAGGAAGCTGATCTTGCCCAGGGACGAGGCGTTGTGCAGGCGGGCCACGGCGCTGAGGATCGAGGCGAATACCAGGGGAATCACGATCATCTGCAGCAACTGCACGTAGCCATTGCCCACCAGGTCGAACCAGCTGATGGAGGCCTTGAGCACCGGGTGGCCGGCACCGTACAGGCTGTGCAGGGCAATGCCGAAGACCACGCCCAGCACCAGGGCCAGCAGGACCTTCTTGGCCAGGCTCCAGGTGGTGTGGCGGGTTTGTGCCAGGCCCAGCAGCAGGGCCAGGAACACCAGCAGGTTGAGGATCAGCGGCAGATTCATTGGGACTCCGATAAGACGTGTGCCAATCGCGGCTCGGGGCGATTGCGAACCGGAAAGCCTAACAGCTTGAAATCTAAAGAATTAATAACGATATCGCATGGCAACTGTCGTTTTTGGAATAAGCCGCTGACGCTCAGGCGCATGTGGCTGGCGCTCTCGGGACGCAAGCGGTCGCGTGGAGACGAGAACTGTCACAGGGATTTGTTAGCGTCGAAGGCTTTCACTCAGGGAGAAAACCGTCGATGAAACTTGCTCCGAAATTGCTCGCAGTCGCACTCTGCCTGGGCCTCGCCGGCCAGGCCCTGGCCACCGAGTTGAAGCATTGGCCCGCCGAACAGGCCAAGCAGCTGGACGCGATGATCGCGGCCAACGCCCACAAGGGCAACTTCGCGGTGTTCGACATGGACAACACCAGCTACCGCTACGACCTGGAGGAGTCCCTGCTGCCCTTCATGGAAAACAAGGGGCTGATCACCCGCGACACGCTCGACCCGTCGCTCAAGCTGATCCCGTTCAAGGACACCGCCGAGCACAAGGAAAGCCTGTTCAGCTACTACTACCGCCTGTGTGAAATCGACGACATGGTCTGCTACCCCTGGGTGGCGCAGGTGTTCTCCGGCTTCACCCTCAAGGAACTCAAGGGCTACGTCGATGAGCTGATGGCCTCCGGCAAGCCGGTGCCCAGCACCTATTACGACGGTGACGTGGTCAAGACCATCGAGGTCAACCCGCCCAAGGTCTTCACCGGCCAGGCCGAGCTGTACAACAAGCTGATGGAGAACGGCATCGAGGTCTATGTGATGACCGCCGCCTCCGAAGAGCTGGTGCGCATGGTCGCCGCCGATCCCAAGTACGGCTACAACGTCAAGCCGCAGAACGTGATTGGCGTGACCACTCTGCTCAAGGACCGCAAGACCGGCGCCCTGACCACCGCGCGCAAGCAGATCACCGACGGCAAGTATGACGAGCAGGCCAACCTCGGCCTGGAACTGACGCCGTACCTGTGGACCCCGGCCACCTGGATGGCGGGCAAGCACGCGGCGATCCTGACCTACATCGACGAGTGGAAGAAACCGGTACTGGTGGGCGGCGACACCCCGACCAGCGACGGCTACATGCTGTTTCATGGCGTGGACGTGGCCAAGGGCGGCATCCACCTGTGGATCAACCGCAAGGACAAGTACATGACCCAGCTCAACGGCATGATGGCCAAGCATGCCGCGGCCCAGGCCAAGGAAGGCCTGCCGGTGACCGCTGACAAGAACTGGGTGATCGTCAAGCCCGAAGACATCCAGTAACCCCAGCCTCCCCACCGTTGCAGGAGCCGGCTTGCCGGCGAAGAGGTCCTTGGATCTGGCGTCGCCCTTGTGGGCGCCTTCGCTGGCAAGCCAGCTCCTACGGTAAACCGATCCGCCAAGCCGCTTTCATCCGTAGGAGCCGGCTTGCCGGCGAAGAGGTCCTTGGATCAGGCATCGCCCTTGTGGGCGCTTTCGCTGGCAAGCCAGCTCCTATGACAGGCCGTTAGCGCCATGGGCGGCGAATGTTTCAACTTGTGACTGCCAAACCCCCTCTGCCATAATCGCGCCCGTTTCCTGTCCCCCCGCCTGCTCTCCCTTGTGCCGGGTTTGTCCCCGATTGCACGTAATGGACTACGTTGTGAGCTATCTCTCGATCGAATTCGGCCTCTGCTTCATCCTGTTCTTCATCGTCTATTGGAGCCTGGGCTTCAGCCTGCGTCTGCAGAACGGCCTGCTGCTGGCCGCCAGCTACGCGATCCTCGCCAGCTTCAGCCTGAACTTCCTCTATATCCTGCTGGGCTACACGGCCCTGGTGTACCTGCTCGGCCTGTTGAGCCAGCGTTACCCCGGCAGGGGCTGGGTCAATGGCCTGATGCTGTTGCTGGTGCTGGGGGCCTTCTACCTGTTCAAGTACCAGGACTTCTTCACCAGCACGGTGCAGAACGCCTTCGCCCAGTTTGGCGTGGAGGTGTCGCTGCCGCTGCTGGAGGTGCTGCTGCCGGTGGGGCTGTCGTTCTATGCCTTCCACTCGGTCAGCTATCTGGTATCGATCAATCGCCGTGAGCTGACCCCGGGCTCGCCCTTCGACCTGGCGCTGTACCTGGCGTTTTTCCCCAGCCTGATTGCCGGCCCCGTGAACCGGGCGATCCCGATGCTGGAGCAGATCAACCCGCCGCAACTGCGCCAGGTGCTGGAGCCGCAACGGGCCCTGGGCCTGATCGCGGTGGCGGTGGTCAAGCTGTTCTTCCTCAGTTCGTGGCTGGCCAACGAGTGGGTCGACCCGGTGTTCGACAGCCCGGTGGCCTTCTCGGCCGAGCAGATCCTGCGGGCGGTCTACGGCTATTCGTTCCTGATCTACTTCAACTTCAGCGGCTACACCGATCTGGTGACCGGTATCGCCCTGTTGCTGGGCTTCCGTCTGCCGCTGAACTTCAACTACCCCTATGCGGCGCGCAATCTCAAGGAGTTCTGGGGCCGCTGGCACATCAGCCTGTCGACCTTTATCCGTGACTACGTGTACATCCCGCTGGGGGGCAACCGGGGCCCGGTGTGGCGCGGCAACCTGAACATGCTGCTGGCCATGCTGATTTCCGGCTTGTGGCACGGCGCCAGCGCCAACTTCATCATCTGGGGCGCGCTGCATGGCGTGGGCCTGGCGCTGTACAAGTTCTGCAGCCCGCTGCTGGCCCGGGGGCCGAGCTGGATCGGTTCGGACCTGGCGGCCCGCCTGCTGACCTTCCACTACGTGGCACTGGCCTGGATCTTCTTCCGCTGCGCGACCTTGTCCGATGCCATGGACATGCTCAGCGGCCTGGGCGGCCTGTCCTTCAGCGGCTTGGCCGGCAGCGCCCTGAGCCTGTTGGGCTGCCTGCTGTTCGTTGCGTTCTACCCACGGATCGTGGCGCTGCTGCAGCGCCTGTTCACGGCCGCCACAAGCTTGCCGTGGCTGTTCTACCCAGTGCCGTTGGGGCTGTTCATCTGCGTGGTCATCTTCGCCTCACCGTCGGGCGTGCCGGGGTTCATTTATGCCAGCTTCTAACCGTTCGCCCTTGTCGGTCAGCCTCGGCAGCGCAGCCAAGGTGTTCTATGCGCTGGTGGTGACCAGCCTGTTGCTGGTGTGGTTCAACCAGCAGTCGATCCGCCTCTACTGCCAGCAGAAGTACCACGATGACTGCGAGATCCCGGGGCTGTCGCAGAACCCGCAGTGGCGCTTTGGCGCCCAGCTCAACCAGGCGCTGGAGAATGCCCGGGTGGCCTTTGTCGGCACCTTTGCCGCCACGGCCGACCTGACGCTGGTGGCCCAGGCCGAAGCGGCGGCGGACGACGAGCCGGAGCCGTTGCCGAAGGTCGCCGCCGCGCCGGTGCCGGAGCATCCGCCGCTGAGCGCCGCCCATGCAGCTCCCGCCCATGCAGCCCCCGCGCATGCGGCTCCCCAGGGCCCGGCCCCGGTCGCCCCGCAGCCGGTGGCCGTGGCCCCGGCGCTCAGCCATGGGCCCAAGGTCCAGCAGGCAGGTGTGGCGCCGCTGATGGCCAGCCTGGCCACTGGCGATGAGGTGTTCTTTGTCGGTGACTCGCTGATGCAGGGCGTGGCGCCGCACATGGCCAACACCCTGCGCAAGCGCTACAACGTCAAGAGCCTGAACCTCAGCAAACAGAGCACGGGGCTGGCCTATCCCAGTTTCTTCAACTGGCCCAAGACCGTTGAGAGCACCCTGGCCAGCAACCCGAACATCCGTCTGATGGTGATCTTCCTCGGTCCCAACGATCCGTGGGACATGCCGGTGGCCAAGGGCAAACCGTTCCTGCGCTTCAAGACCCCGGACTGGGAAGAAGCCTATCGCCAGCGCATCGATTCGATCCTCGACACCGCCCAGGCCCACAATGTGCAGGTGATCTGGGTCGGCCCGCCGAACATGGAGAAGCCCAAGCTGTCTACGGCCATGGCTTACCTGAGCGACCTGTACAAGAGCCAGATCGAGCGCTATCAGCAGCATTTCGTCTCGGCCAACGAGATTCTCGGCTACCAGAACGACGAGTTTTCCTATTACCGCACCACCGGCGACGGCAAGAAGGTCAAGACCCGGGTCGATGACGGCATCCATTTCACCACCACTGGGCAGAAGCTGATCGCTGAGCGTGTGATCTCGCTGATCAGCTTTCCCAGCCAACAATTGACGGAGCACTGATATGGGGCGACTGCAAGGCATTGCGCTGTTGCTGGGCATCACCTTGCTGAGCAGTTGCAGCCCGACCACCGAGGTCCAGGCCACTCCGGCCTCGGCCCTGGCCCGGTCCGGGAGCGGAACCAAGAAAGTCGTGACCACCGGCACCGACCCGAACCTGGCACTGCTGGCGCGCAAGTTCAGTACCTCCAACCGCACCCCCATCAATATCGTGCAACTGGGTGACTCCCATACCGCCGCCGACCTGTTCAGCGGCGAGATGCGTCGCCTGTTGCAAGCGCAGTACGGCGATGGCGGCATCGGTTTCGTGGCGGCCACACCGGTGCCCGGCACCCGCTATGAGCGAGTGATCCTGGGAGCGGCCAAGCGCCAGTGGTCCCTGGTGTCGGCGCGCAACCAGCAAAGCAACCAGTTCCCTCTGGGGGGCTACCTGTCGCTGCCGATGACCCCGGGAGCCCGGGTGCATATCGCCGAGCGCCAGCCGAGCAACCAGCAGTACCGGATTTCCGCGCTGTACCAGGCGTCCAGCAACAACACCCTGACCGCCCGGGACAACCTCAACAAAAGCAGCCGCATGCTGGCCGCCACCGGTGGACAGTGGCGCTTCAGTCCGCCGTTCAACAACCTGACCCTGCCCCTGGACCTGAACGTGGCCAACAACCAGGGCCTGGCCCTGGGCGGCTGGAACATCCTCGGGCAGAAGAGCGCCGGGGTGATCTATTCCTCCCTGGGCATCAATGGCGCGCGCCTGGATGTGCTGGACAAGTGGCAGCCCGGCTGGCTGGAAACCCTCAAGGCCCTGCGCCCGGACATGGTGGTGCTGGCCTACGGTACCAACGAAGCCTTTGATGACGATCTGGATCTGCAGCTCTACCGCAGCCAGTTGCAGGAAAAAGTCACGCTGCTGCGCAAGAACCTGCCCAAGACCGTGATCCTGCTGGTGGGTCCGCCGGATTCCATCAAGCGCCGCAATGCCGGCAGCTGCGCGGCTTCCCAGCCGCAACCGCTGCGGCAGATCGTGCAGATCCAGAAGGACGTGGCCAAGACCAGCCGCACCCTGTTCTGGGACTGGCAGGCGTTCATGGGCGGCGACTGCTCCATCAGCAAATGGCAGGGCAGCGACCTGGCGCGCAACGACCTGGTGCACCTGACCGCCGACGGTTATCGCAAGAGCGCCGACGGCCTGTACCGTTTCCTGCGCGGGCAGTTGGGCGAACGCATGCCCTGAGAACCCGGAACCGGCTCCTATGCTGGCGCCAACACCACCCCGAATGCTGCTGTAGGAGCTGGCTTGCCAGCGAAGGCGCTCGCGAGGGCGATGCGAGGTTCAAAGGCCCATTCGCCGGCAAGCCGGCTCCTACGGTGGCGGCGCCAGCACCCTGAATGCTGCTGTGGGAGCTGGCTAGCCAGCGAAGGCGCTCGCGAGGGCGATGCAAGGTTCAAAGGCCCATTCGCCGGCAAGCCGGCTCCTACGGTGGCGGCGCCAGCACCCTGAATGCTGCTGTGGGAGCTGGCTAGCCAGCGAAGGCGCTCGCGAGGGCGATGCGAGGTTCAAAGGCCCATTCGCCGGCAAGCCGGCTCCTACGGTGGCGGCGCCAGCACCCTGAATGCTGCTGTGGGAGCTGGCTTGCCAGCGAAGGCGCCCGGAAGGGCGATGCGAGGTTTAAAGGCCCATTCGCCGGCAAGCCGGCTCCTACGGTGGCGGCGCCAGCACCCCGAATGCTGCTGTGGGAGCTGGCTTGCCAGCGAAGGCGTCCGCAAGGGCGATGCAAGGTGAAAAAAATGCCCCGCACTTGGCGGGGCATTTTCATTTCAGGGTGATGCGATCACAGGCCGTCGAGCATGGCCTTGTTGCGTACCGCGCCTTTGTCGGCGCTGGTGGCCAGCAGGGCGTAGGCTTTCAGGGCGGTGGTCACTTTGCGTGGACGCGCTTCCACCGGCTTCCAGCCTTTCTTGTCCTGTTCGATGCGGCGCGCCGCCAGCTCCTCGTCGCTGACCAGCAGGTTGATCGAGCGGTTGGGGATGTCGATCAGCACTTTGTCGCCGTCCTGCACCAGGCCGATGGCGCCGCCGGCCGCCGCTTCAGGCGAGGCGTGGCCGATGGACAGGCCCGAGGTGCCGCCGGAGAAGCGGCCGTCGGTGAGCAGGGCGCAGGCTTTGCCCAGGCCCTTGGACTTCAGGTAGGAGGTCGGGTAGAGCATTTCCTGCATGCCCGGGCCGCCTTTCGGACCTTCGTAGCGGATGATCACGATGTCGCCTTCCTTCACTTCGTCGGCGAGGATGCCGCGCACGGCGCTGTCCTGGCTTTCGAAGATCTTGGCGTTGCCTTCGAAGACGTGGATCGACTCGTCGACGCCGGCGGTCTTCACCACGCAGCCGTCCAGGGCGATGTTGCCGTAGAGCACGGCCAGGCCGCCTTCCTTGGAGTAGGCGTGCTCGACGCTGCGGATGCAGCCGTTCTCACGGTCGTCGTCGAGGCTGTCCCAACGGGTCGACTGGCTGAACGCGGTCTGGGTCGGGATGCCCGCCGGGCCGGCCTTGAAGAAGTGGTGCACGGCTTCGTCGCTGGTCTGGGTGATGTCCCAGCGGGCGATGCCTTCGGCCAGGGTCTTGCTGTGCACGGTGGGCAGGTCGGTGTGCAGCAGGCCGCCACGGGCCAGTTCGCCGAGGATGCTGAAGATGCCGCCGGCGCGGTGCACGTCTTCCATGTGGTACTTCTGGATGTTCGGCGCCACCTTGCACAGCTGCGGCACATTCCGCGACAGGCGGTCGATGTCCCGCAGGTCGAAGTCGATCTCGGCTTCCTGGGCGGCGGCCAGGAGGTGGAGGATGGTGTTGGTGGAACCGCCCATGGCGATGTCCAGGGTCATGGCGTTCTCGAACGCCTTGAAGTTGGCGATGTTGCGCGGCAGGACCGACTCGTCGTTGTCGCCGTAGTAGCGCTGGCACAGCTCGACGATGGTGCGCCCGGCCCGCAGGAACAGCTCTTCGCGGTCGCTGTGGGTGGCCAGGGTCGAACCGTTGCCCGGCAGGGCCAGCCCCAGGGCTTCGGTCAGGCAGTTCATGGAGTTGGCGGTGAACATGCCGGAGCACGAACCGCAGGTCGGGCAGGCGCTGCGCTCGTACTCGGCGACCTTCTCGTCAGAAGCGCTGGAGTCGGCGGCGATGACCATGGCGTCCACCAGGTCCAGGCCGTGGCTGGCCAGCTTGGTCTTGCCGGCTTCCATCGGGCCGCCGGAAACGAAGATCACCGGGATGTTCAGGCGCAGGGCGGCCATCAGCATGCCTGGGGTGATCTTGTCGCAGTTGGAGATGCAGACGATGGCGTCGGCGCAGTGGGCGTTGACCATGTACTCCACGGAGTCGGCGATGATCTCGCGGCTCGGCAGGGAATACAGCATGCCGTCGTGGCCCATGGCGATGCCGTCGTCCACGGCGATGGTGTTGAATTCCTTGGCCACGCCACCGGCGCGTTCGATCTCGCGGGCCACCAGCTGACCCAGGTCCTTCAGGTGCACGTGCCCCGGGACGAACTGGGTGAAGGAGTTGGCAATGGCGATGATCGGCTTCTTGAAGTCGGCATCTTTCATCCCCGTGGCGCGCCACAGGGCGCGGGCGCCGGCCATGTTGCGGCCGTGGGTGGATGTTTTCGAGCGGTAATCAGGCATGGAGCACTCCGGGCGGCTAATCAGGGAACAAATGGGGAGTGAGCTTCTATTGACCTTGGGAACACTCAGAAATGGCCGTGTGTCCGAAAGCTGCCGATGACGTCGCGGGATCGCCGCGCGCCTCAGCCTGAGCTCATAAACCCGCCGGGGGATGACTGGCGATGAATTCGCCGATTCTACACCGCTGGCGTCAGGAAGGAATGCCGTGGCCGCTCTGCGGCGTGCGATTGCCTGGATATCACTGAGCGCTGCCAACACGGTGGTTCCTGGTTTAGACTCGCCGCCCCTCGAACATCATCCAATGGAGCTGGAATGTCCGCGAACATGCGATCCCTGAGGTTCTACCTGGGCATCGGCCTGCTGCAGGGGCTGTTGCTGATGTGGCTGGTGCTCCATAGCGACTGGCCCGGCAGCACCATGGCCGTGGTGGGCGCGGCCCTGCTCACGGGCGGCGGCTTCGTGCAGCTGCTGGCCGGGCAGCGGCGCCAGTGGCGCACCTGGAAGGCCGCGCTGCTGCTGGCCTTCGCCGCGGCGGTGGTGGTCCAGGCCAGCAGTGAGTTGCCCTTCACTCGTGGGGTGATCTACAGCGTGGTGGCGCTCCTGCTGCTGATGACGCTGCTCAGCGCCACCGGGCTGCCGGGCCGCGAGGGCTTCGAACGGCGGCTGCTGGGGGACGGCAGTTGGATGCTGGTGGCCCTGTCAGCGTCATGGCTGGTCCAGGCGCTGTTCGATTTCTGGACCCACGAGTGGCATCTGGATCCCTTCAAGAGCGGGTTCCTGTCCTTGCGCTACTTCACCGGGCCACCCCTGGCATTCTCCTTTGTCCTCTACCTCAGGGACTTGTGCCGCTTGCGCGATCTTCAGACGCAAGCGCCCTGATAGCGGCGATTGACCAGGCTGTTCAGGCCCAGGGCGATGGCACTCAGACCCAGGAAGCACAGCCCGAGCGCCATCACCAGATTGCTGGCGCTCAGGCTGATGAACCCGCTGATCAGGCCGCCAGCGATAAAGACGAGCATGTTGCCCGCCGACGCCGAGGTCCCGGCGTTGTGCGCAAAGATGCCCATGGCCCGCGAGGTCGCCACCGGGCGGGTGATGGTGGTGCCGGCGGTGCAGACGATCATCGGCACCAGGACCGTGGCGACGGACAGCTCGAACGGCTGCAACAGCAGCATCAGCAGGCCGGATAGGGCGATCAGCCCCAGGCCGGTGACGATCTGGGTGTTGGCCTGCAGGTAGCGGTTCATCACCCCGGCGCCGGCCCCGCCCAGCACATAGGCCGCCCCATACAACAGCAGCGCCAGGGAGTACTGGTAGGGCGTGAGCTGCAACTGCTCCATGAAAATGAGCGGGGAAATGACGATGAACGAAAAGTGGCAGGCGAAGGCCAGCGCCGAGATCAGCCAGTAGCCGACAAACGACAGGTCGGCAAACACCAGCCGGTAGGCCGCGAGGATATGCCTCTGGCCTGGCGCCGTGCCTGGCCTGTTCTCCAGCAGGACCCAGGCCTTGAGGATGACCAGCAGGCCGAGGCCGACGAACACACCGAAGCTGCCCTGCCAGCCCAGGTGGGCCTGCAACCAGGTGCCCAGCAGCGGGGACAGGGAAATGAAGATGCCGCTGGCGGTGACCAGGGCGATGCGCAGGCGCTCCTGCTGCCGGCCGACGAACAGGTCCTGCACCAGCGCCTGGGACAGCACGAAGCAGCCACACCCCACGGCCTGGACCACGCGAAACAGCAGGAACCATGGGTACTCGGTGGCGGCCATGCAGCCCAGCGCCCCGGCGATGGCCACGGCCATGCCTGCCAGTAGCAGCTTCTTGCGCCCCAGGGAGTCTGATAGCGGCCCGATCACCATCAGGGAAAACGACAAGCCAATGGCGAACAGGCTGACGGACAGCGCGATATCGGCGCTGGAGGTATTGAAGCGTTCGGCCAGGGCGGGAAAGGAGGGGAGGATGACGTCCAGCGGGAAGACCCCGAGCAGGGTCATGGTCAGCAGCAGAATGACGGCCGCGGTGTTTTTCGGGGTGGCGGGGGAGTGGTCCATGGTGCCGCGCTCTCGGTCCTTGAGAAGGTGCCGAGAATCGAGTCGTGGCCGCGCAAAGTCAATCGCTGGCGCTGGCCATTCCCGCGTCGGGCGGGAATGGCCGTCGGCCGGGGCTCAGCTGTTGGGCAGCAGGCGGCAGGTGATGCTCTTGATGTAGCGGGTTTCCGGGATGGCCGGGTGCACCGGGTGATCCGGGCCCTGGCCGCCGCGTTCCAGCAGCTGGATATTGCGGTCCAGGTGGCGGGCGCTGGTCAGGAGGATGTTCTGCAGATCGTCCTCGGGCAGGTGCATCGAGCACGAAGCGCTGACCAGGATGCCGTCCTTGCTCAGGAGGCGCATGGCCTGTTCGTTGAGGCGGCGGTAGGCGCCTTCGCCGTTCTTCAGGTCTTTCTTGCGTTTGATGAAGGCGGGCGGGTCGGCCACGATCACGTCAAAGCGTTCTTCTGCGGCCTTCAGCTCTTTCAGGGCTTCGAACACGTCGCCTTCGACACAGGTGACCTTCTCGGCAATGCCATTGAGCGCGGCGTTGCGTTCCACGCCATCGAGGGCAAAGCCCGAGGCATCGACGCAGAACACTTCGCTGGCGCCGAACACGCCGGCCTGCACGCCCCAGCCGCCGATGTAGCTGAACAGGTCCAGCACCCGCTTGCCCTTGGCGTAAGGCGCCAGGCGCGCGCGGTTCATCCGGTGGTCGTAGAACCAGCCGGTCTTCTGGCCTTCCATCACCGGGGCTTCGAACTTCACGCCGTTCTCTTCCAGGGCGACCCACTCCGGCACCAGGCCGAACACGGTTTCGACGTAGCGGCCCAGGCCTTCGGCGTCACGGGCGGCGGAGTCGTTCTTGAACAGGATGCCGCTGGGCTTGAGCACCTGGACCAGGGCGGCGATCACGTCGTCCTTGTGCTGTTCCATGGTGGCCGAGGCCAGCTGGACCACCAGGATGTCGCCGAACCGATCCACCACCAGGCCCGGCAGCAGGTCGGAGTCGCCGTAGACCAGGCGGTAGAACGGCTTGTCGAACAGGCGCTCGCGCAGGGACAGGGCCACGTTCAGGCGATGCACCAGCAGCGACTTGTCCAGGGCCAGCTTGGCATCGCGCGACAGCAGGCGAGCGCAGATCAGGTTGTTCGGGCTCATGGCCACGACCCCCAGAGGCTTGCCGCCGGCGGCTTCCAGCAGCGCCTGGTCGCCTGCCTTGAAGCCGTGCAGTGGGGTGGCGGCCACATCGATTTCGTTGCTGTAGACCCACAGGTGGCCGGCGCGCAGGCGGCGATCGGCGTTGGCTTTGAGGCGCAGGCTTGGCAGGGACATGACGTCGCTCCGGAAAAAAGGGCGCGATTATACCTTGCTGCGCAACTTCAGCGACGGCCAATGGACCTGCGGCTAAAGGCGCAGGGTAAAGTTCCTGTCCGTTCGCCCAACATTGGCCCGTTAGGGGTTAGAATCGCCGCCTCAGCCAGAGTGTGTACTTATGTCCCAAGAGCTATCAGCCGAACAGATTCAGCAGGCCCTGCAAGGCATCAGCGTGCCGCCTCAGCCGCAAATCATGGTGGATTTGCAGATGGAGCAGTACATGCCCGATCCCGATCTGGAGGTGATCGCCAAGCTGATCTCCCAGGACCCGGGCCTGTCTGGGGCGTTGCTGAAGATCGTCAATTCGCCGTATTACGGGCTGAGCAACAAGATTGCTTCGATCCAGCGGGCGGTGAACCTCCTGGGCAGCCGCTCGATCATCAACCTGATCAATGCGCAGTCGATCAAGGGCGAGATGAGCGATGAAACCATCGTCACCCTCAACCGCTTCTGGGACACCGCCCAGGATGTGGCCATGACCTGCCTGACCCTGGCCAAGCGCACCGGCTCGCAAGCGGTGGACGAAGCCTACGCCCTGGGCCTGTTCCATGACTGCGGCGTGCCGCTGATGCTCAAGCGCTTCCCCGACTACATGGCGGTGCTGGAAGAGGCCTACGGCAGTGCCGGACCCGAGCAGCGGGTGGTGGACACGGAAAACCGTGCCTTCAACACCAATCACGCGGTGGTCGGCTACTACACCGCCAAGTCCTGGCGCCTGCCGGAACACGTGACCAACGCCATCGCCAATCACCACAATGCCCTGGCGATCTTCAGCGACGAGTCGTCGCGCAACAGCCAGCTGAAGAACCTGCTGGCGATCCTGAAGATGGCCGAGCACATCTGCGCCTCCTACCGGGTGCTGGGCAACCAGACCCAGGATTTCGAGTGGAACAGCATCGGCCACCTGATTCTCGATTACGTCGGCCTGTCGGACTACGACTTCGAGAACCTCAAGGAAACCGTGCGCGAGCTGGGCGCACACTGACTGTTCATATCGCAATGAGTGCCTGAGGCGAAGATGCCTGAATTACCGGAAGTCGAAACCACCCGGCGCGGGATCGCGCCGCACCTGGAAGGCCAGAAGGTCAGCCGGGTGATTGTTCGTGAGCGACGTTTGCGCTGGCCGATTCCCGAGGATCTGGACGTGCGCCTGTCCGGGCAGCGCATCGTCCAGGTGGATCGTCGGGCCAAGTACCTGCTGATCAATGCCGAAGTCGGCACCCTCATCAGTCATCTGGGCATGTCGGGCAATCTGCGTCTGGTGGAGATCGGCCAGCCGGCGGCCAGGCACGAACATGTGGACATCGAACTGGAGTCGGGCCTGGCCCTGCGCTACACCGACCCGCGCCGGTTTGGCGCCATGCTCTGGAGCCTGGACCCGCTGAACCACGAGCTGCTGGCGCGCCTGGGGCCGGAGCCGCTGACCGATCTGTTCGACGGCGAGCGCCTGTTCCAGCTGTCCCGGGGCCGCTCCATGGCGGTCAAGCCGTTCATCATGGACAACGCGGTGGTGGTCGGGGTGGGCAACATCTATGCGACCGAGGCGCTGTTCGCCGCGGGCATCGATCCGCGTCGTGAAGCCAAGGGCATTTCCCGCGGTCGCTATCTGCAACTGGCGATCGAGATCAAGCGCATCCTGGCGGCGGCCATCGAGCGCGGCGGCACCACCTTGCGCGACTTTATCGGCGGTGACGGCCAGCCGGGGTACTTCCAGCAGGAGCTGTTCGTCTACGGGCGTGGCGGGGAGCACTGCAAGGTCTGCGGCACGGGGCTGCGGGAAATCAAGCTCGGCCAGCGGGCCAGCGTCTATTGCCCGCGTTGCCAGAGCTGAGGCGCCTGGCCAGCCTGCCGGCTCCTACAAGGGGTTGTGGGAGCCGAAACGAGTTTCCATCACTCAAGCCTTGCCGGTGATCTTCCGGTACTTGGCCATCAACTCTTCTTCGGTTTCCGGGTGCGCTTCGTCCAGCGGAATGCAATCCACCGGGCACACTTGCTGGCACTGCGGCTCGTCGTAGTGGCCGACGCACTGGGTACACAGGTTCGGATCGATGACGTAGATCTCTTCGCCTTGGGAGATCGCCGCGTTGGGGCACTCGGGTTCGCAGACGTCGCAGTTGATGCAATCGTCGGTGATGATCAGGGACATGGGGGACTCCGGCCTGGGCGGCAGGCCCGGGCATGTAAAAACGAATGCGCGCAATTGTGCCGTATTGACGCCCGCAGTGCACGCAGGCGTGATGGCTGGCGTCAGGCAATGGCCCCGCAGCGGGGCCAAGGGGCTTACTTCTTGAAGCGCAGGGTCAGCGCGTCGGCGACGGCGGGGTGGACGAACTTGGTGATATCGCCACCCAGGGCGGCGATTTCCCGCACCAGCGTCGAGGAAATGAACGAGTAGCGTTCCGACGGAGTGAGGAACAGGCTTTCCACGTCCGGCGCCAGTTGGCGGTTCATGTTGGCCAGCTGGAACTCGTATTCGAAGTCCGAAACCGCCCGCAAGCCGCGCAGGAAGACATTGGCGTTCTGCTCCTTGGCGAAATGCGCCAGCAACGTGGAGAAGCCGACGACTTCAACGTTGGGCAGGTGCTTGGTCACCTCGCGCGCCAGTTCCACGCGCTGCTCCAGGGGGAACAGCGGGTTTTTCTTGGGGCTGGCGGCAACGGCGATGATCACGTGGTCGAACAGCCGCGAGGCGCGCTCGACCAGATCGCCGTGGCCCTTGGTAATAGGGTCGAAGGTACCTGGGTACAACACTCGGTTCATCGCGTCGTCCTGGCGGGAATCCGTTGGGGAGTCGGATGGTATCGCAGCCTTCCCGGTCGGCCAAGTCGCCTTTTAGAGAAGAAAGCCCGATGGACGCCGAAATTTCCCGGCTGTTTCACGCCGTTTTCAAGCGCTGGGCCAGGGCCGTGGCCAGTTGCGCCGTCAGGCCGTACACCGACAGCTGCGGGTTGGCGCCGATGCTGGTGGGGAACAGCGAGCCGTCATGGATCGACAGGTTGTGCAGTTGATGGTGGCGCCCGAGGCTGTCGGCCACGGCGATTTTCGGGTTTTCGCCCATGGCGCAGCCGCCCATCACGTGGGCGCTGCCCAGGCGAGTGCGGTACAGGGCAAGGTCCAGGCCGTCGATCTGCGCACGCACTTCGCCCAGGGTCTTGGCGAAGCGGGCATCGCTGTGCAGCGGCTTGACCGCCTTGGCGCCACCGGCGAACTGGATCTCCGCCATGCTGTGGAAGGCCCGGCGCAGGCCATCCCAGGCGTAGGGTGAAACCTGATAGTCGAGCACCGGGGTGCCATCGCCGCGCAGCTCGACGTTGCCGCCGGTGCTGTCGGGGTGGAAGCCGTCCCGCAGCAGGGCCAGCATGGCGTGGGTGTGGGGCAGTTGCTCCATGGACAGCCCGCTCTGCGGCCCGAAACCGCCCAGCAGGGTGCTGGCCAGGGCCGGTTGCAGGGGCGGCACTTCAAGTTTGTAGGACATCTTGCCGGTGGTGCCGTCCTGCCACTGGAAATGGTCGGAATAGATCGATTGCGGCGCGCCGTAGAACGGGTTGATCACCTCGTCGAACTGCCCGGCGGAGAAGTTCACCAGGTGCAGGAAGGTGCGCTTGCCCAGCCGCGAATGCGGGTCCGGGGCATCGGAGCGCAACAGCAGGGCCGGGCTGTTAATGCCGCCGCCGGCCAGCACGTAGTGCCTGGCCTTGACCGTGATGGTGCGCCCGGTGGGGGCGACGCAGCGGGCGTCCATGGCCTGGCATTGCAGGCCGCTGACCTTGTCATCCTTGATCAACAGGCGCTCGGCCCGGGCCAGGTACAGCAGTTCGCCGCCTTTCTCCAGGGTCGCCGGAATGGTGGTCACCAGCATCGACTGCTTGGCGTTGGTCGGGCAGCCCAGGCCGCAATAGCCCAGGTTCCAGCAGCCACGCACGTTGCGCGGAATCACGTGCCAGCTGTAGCCCAGGGCTTCGCAGCCCTTGCGGATCACGTCGTTGTTGGCATTGGGCGGCATGACCCAGGGCGCGACACCCAGGCGCTGTTCCATCTTTTCGAACCAGGGCGCCATCTCGGCCGAGCTGTGGCCCACCACCCCGTGCTCCCGAGCCCAGTGTTCCAGGGTCGGGTCCGGGGTGCGAAAGCTCGATGTCCAGTTGATCAGGGTGGTGCCGCCCACGGCCCGGCCCTGGAGGATGGTGATGGCGCCGTCCTTGCTCATGCGCCCGATGCCTTCCTGATAAAGGCTGGTGTAGGCCTGGTCCTCGAGCATCTTGAAGTCGTCGCTGGTCTTGAGCGGGCCTTCCTCGATCAGCAGCACCTTGAAGCCGGCGGCGCTGAGGATTTCGGCAGTGGTGCCGCCACCGGCGCCGCTGCCGATGATGGCGACATCGGCTTCCAGGGTCAGGTCCTGCTCCAGCTGCGCGCCGTTGTAGGTTTTCCAGCCACGGTTCAGGCCTTCGCGGAACAGATCAGGTACAGGCATATCGGATGCTCTCTTATTATTGAAGGCTCGGCGCGGATCCACTGTAGCCGCTGCTGAGCCTGCGAAGCTGCGAAAAGGCCCGTAGGGCCTTGCTTGACGATCCCCAGCCGCTGCCCCATCGCCCCACGAGCGTAGCGCTCGCGCAGCCACTGGCAGCGTCTACACCACCCGATCAGACCTTCGGTGGCCCGGGGTAACCGCAATGGGCCCAGGACTCGGGGCGGGTGTACCAGGCCATCATCACCAGTTGCAGCAACGAGGCATGGCCCATGCGCAGCAGGGCCAGGACGCTGTTTTCCCAGCGGCTGAGGAAGTGCCGAATGTCGTCCGCGCTGGCGTTCTCCCAACTGCCCCAGATCCCCGTCAGCGGGCCGCGGGTCACCGCCATGCCCAGCACATCGAACAGTTGCTGGGTGAGCTTGAACATCTCCGGCGAGAGGTGGTTCAGGGCATTGTCCAGGCTGGCCAGGGTGCCCTCGACGGCGGCGGGCATCTTGTCCGCCGCCACCGCGCCTTCGAGCATCACCGGAATCAGCGCCCGCAGGAATGGCAGGTCATGGCTGCGCAGCATGCTGAAACCGCTGGCGGGGGTACTGGCGGAGCAACCGCTGAGGCTGGCGCCGAGCCCGGCGGTGGCCAGGAAGGCGCTGGCGCAAAGGCCGATTTTCAGCAGGCCGCGCCGTGACAGCGCGGGTGTTGCAGACAGGCTAGGGGTCATTGTTGTTATTACCCGGCGTTGTACTGGTTAACGAATGAACAGCTTCTGGATGAGCTTCTGGATCGATTTGCCATAGGGCGGGTAGATCAGGCGCGCGGCGTTGAAGCGCTGCTTGATGAACACCCCCTTGGCCTTGCTGAAGGTCAGGAAGCCTTCGTGGCCGTGGTAGTGGCCCATGCCGGACGGGCCGATGCCACCGAACGGCAGGTCGTCCTGGGCCACATGCAGCAGGGTGTCGTTGAGGCACACGCCGCCGGAGTGGGTTTCGTTGAGCACCCGCTGCTGTTCGGCCTTGTCGTAACCGAAGTAGTACAGGGCCAGGGGACGCGGGCGCTGGGTGATGTAGGCAAAGGCCTGATCCAGGGTCCGGTAAGGCACGATGGGCAGGATCGGGCCGAAGATCTCGTCCTGCATCACGCTCATGTCGTCCGTGACGTTGAGCAGCAGGCTGTGGCCCAGTCGGCGCTCCTGGCTCTGCTCGAACAGCGGCACCAGCAGCGCGCCCTTGCTGGTGGCGTCGCTCAGGTAGCCATTGAGCCGGTTCAACTGGCGCTGGTTGATGATCGCGGTGTAGTCGGGGTTGTCCGCCAGGGTCGGAAAGAAGCCGCGGACCGCCTGGCGATAGGCTTCGACAAAGGCGCCGACCCGTTCTTCCGGCACCAGCACGTAGTCCGGGGCGACGCAGGTCTGCCCGGCGTTCAGGGTCTTGCCGAAGGCGATGCGTTCGGCGGCGTCCTTGAGCGGCACGCTGCTGGAGACGATGGCCGGGGATTTGCCGCCCAGTTCCAGGGTCACCGGTGTCAGGTTTTCCGCGGCGGCGCGCATCACGTGCTTGCCGATGCTGGTGGCGCCGGTGAACAGCAGGTGGTCGAAACGCAGCTTGGAAAACGCCATGCCCACTTCGGCCTCGCCCAGCACCACGCACACCAGGTCCTCGGGGAACACCCGCGCCAGCAGTTGCTTGAGCAACTGGCCGGTAGCCGGAGTGGACTCGCTGAGCTTGAGCATCACCCGGTTGCCGGCGGCCAGCGCCCCGACCAGCGGGCCCATGCACAGGTACAGCGGGTAGTTCCACGGCACGATGACCCCGACCACCCCCAGGGGCTGGTAGACCACCTTGGCCGAGGCCGGCTGGAAGGCCAGTCCCACGGCGCGGCGGGACGGCTTCATCCATTTCTTCAGGTGTTTGCGGGCGTAGTGGATGCCGTGCAGGCTGGGCATCAGCTCGGCCAGCAGGGTTTCATCGGCGCTGCGGTTGCTGAAGTCCTGGCTGATGGCGTCGATCAGTGCCTGGCGCTCGTTGTTGAGCAGATCGTGCAGCGACTTGAGCCATTGCTGGCGCTGCGCGGCGGGCGGCATGGGGTTGGCGGCAAAGGCCCGGCGCTGGGCTTCGAACAGTGTTTGCAGCGCGTCCTGTTGCTGAAGGGAATCCTGCAGGTAGGCGATTTCGGCAGACATGGACGGGCTCCGGTTTCAGGGGGTGGCTAGTTTTTTAGAGCTTATGCTCTAAATTGTCAAATACCATCCGGTGCCGGTCGCGATTTATCCCCAGGGGGATAGAACGTAAGATGCACCCCAGCCTTCTGATTAAAGCCCACACCCATGGCCCCACGCATAAAAACCCGCGAACGCATCGTCCAGTTCAGCCTCGAACTCTTCAACCAGCAAGGCGAACGCAACGTCAGCACCAACCACATTGCGGCGCACATGGAGATTTCCCCGGGCAACCTGTACTACCACTTCCCCAACAAGCAGGCGATCATCGCCGTGCTGTTTGCCGAGTACGAAAGCCTGGTGGACAGCTTCCTGCGCCCGCCGCCCGGGCGCGCAGTCACCGTGCAGGACAAGCGCTATTACCTGCAGGCGCTGCTGGCGGCCATGTGGCGCTACCGTTTTCTGCATCGCGACCTGGAGCACCTGCTGGACAGCGACCCGGAACTGGCCGCGCGCTACCGGCGTTTCTCCCAGCGCTGCCTGATCCAGGGCATGGCCATCTACGGGCGCTTCGTCGACGCCGGAATCGTCGCCATGGACAAGGTGCAGATCGAATCCCTGACCCTCAATGCCTGGATCATCCTCACCTCCTGGGTACGCTTTCTGTGCACCACCCGGGAAAACTCCACCCACCTGAGCGAAGAAGCCATCAAGCGCGGCGTCTATCAGGTGCTGGTGCTGGAAGCCGGCTTTGTCACCGAGCAGGCCCGTGAAGCGGTCAATGCGCTGTTCGAAGAGTTTTACGTGCCCCTGGCCCAAGCCCTGGAAGAAGTGCAGTAGGATCAACCTCCGACTTATTCACAGGAGCCCGCTATGCCCCTTGCGCAGTTGATCAGCCCGCTTGCCCTGGACCAGAAGAAGCAGCAGCCCGGCCTGGTGATTCTGGATTGTCGCTTTGCCCTGGAAGACCCCGATTACGGCCAGCGCAGCTACGCCAACGGACATATTGCCGGGGCGCATTTCGCCGATCTGAACCGCGACCTGAGCGCACCGGTGATCAAGGGCGTGACCGGCCGGCATCCGTTGCCGGATCCCGCGCAGTTGCTGGCGCGCCTGCGGGCCTGGGGCATCGATAACGACAGCCAGATCGTGCTCTATGACGACGGTCCCGGTGCCTACGCTGCTCGCGCCTGGTGGTTGCTGGCCTGGCTGGGCAAGCGTGAAGGCGTGTTCATTCTCGATGGCGGCCTCAACGCCTGGCACGCTGCCGGCCTGCCCCTGAGCCTGGATGCCCCCGACAGTGTGAGCGGGCACTTCAGCGGTCAGCCCGATCACGCTTTGCTGCTGGATGCCGAGCACCTGAAGCAGCGTCTGGGCCAGCCGGACCTGACCTTGCTGGACGCCCGGGCCTTGCCGCGTTTTCGCGGTGACGTGGAGCCGATCGATCCGGTGGCCGGGCACATTCCCGGGGCGCAATGCGCGGCGTTCACGGACAACCTGGACAGCGACGGGCGCTTTTTGCCGGCGCAGCAGCTCAAGCAGCGTTTTGCCGAAAAACTCGCCGGGCGTTCTCCGGAGCACTTGGTGGCTTACTGCGGCTCCGGGGTCACCGCCTGCCACAACCTGTTCGCCTTGTGCCTGGCCGGCTATCCCCTGGCGCGGCTGTATGCCGGGTCGTGGAGCGAGTGGATCACCGATGCCCAGCGGCCTGTCGCCACGGGCGACTGACGGGCTGCCCCGGTCGGCCTCTTCGCTGGCAAGCCAGCGCCTATGATTCGCAGGCCCCCACGAACCTGTAGGAGCGAGCTTGCTCGCGAAAGCGTCGACAGGGACGGGTGGGCGGCAGCAGGCGCGAATGTGCTCGCGAAAGCCGCGCCGTCCTACTGCAGGACGGCGCTGCGATAAGCCGCCGGCGCCACCCCATAGACCTGCTTGAACTGTCGACTCAGGTGACTCTGGTCGGCAAATCCCAATTGCGTGGCCACTTCCAGCGGCAGGCAGCCCTCGCGCAACAGGGCCCGGGCCTTGGCGATGCGCTGCTGCATCAGCCAGGTGTGGGGAGGAATCCCGGTGGCCCGGCGAAACACCCGGGCGAAGTGGAACGGCGACAGGTTCACCGCCGCCGCCAGCTCCTCCAGTGACGGCGGCGCGGCCAGTTGCGAGCGCAGCAATTCCTTGGCCTGGACAATCGCCCGGTGCTCTTGCCCGGGCGCACCCGGCGCCCTGACCCCGGCGTGTCGCTGCAACAGCAAGAGCAGCATTTCTCGCCATTGGGTCTGTTGCTGCAGGGCAGTGGCCGGGCTTTCCAGCAGGTGGTGCAGGCGGGCAAACCCCTGCACCAGGTCCGGGTCGCGATACAGGGTCGCGCCGAAGGTCGGCAGGCTGCCGTTGGGCAGCTCCAGTTCGCCCAGCAGGCCGAGGATCTGCCGGTTGTCCGGGTAGAAGGCCCGGTACAGCCAGCCGTCCTCGACGCCCTTGGCACCGGTGTGCAGTTCGTCCGGGTTGATCAGCACCAGGGTGCCGCTGCCCGCCAGGTGCTCGGCCCCGCGATAGCGGTAGCGCTGGGCGCCGGCCATGATCATGCCGATCACATAACCCTCGTGCACATGAGGCACGAAGCGCTGTTCGATATAGCGCGCGGCCAGCAACTCGACCCCGGCCAGGGGCTCGGTCTGCCAGAAACGGATCGACTCCCGGGTGGACTTAGCCATGGCGGTCCAGGTCCATCAGCCATTGCGGAATGCGCTGTTCCAGGTAGTAGCGCGGATGTTTCAGGCTGCCACCGACAAAACCCACGTGGCCGCCCTTGGCCTGCAGCTCGAAGCGGGTGCTGGCGGACAGTTCACGGGCTTCGGGCAGGCTGTGGCGAAACACGAAAGGGTCGTCCGCGGCCTGGATGATCAGGGTCGGGGTGCGGATTTCGCCGAGAAAATAGCGGCTGGAGGCGCGGCGGTAGTAATCCTGGGCATCGGCAAAGCCGTGCAGCGGCGCGGTGACCCGGCCGTCGAAATCCCAGAAGGTGCGCATCTTGGTCAGCGGGCCCAGTTGCGCCAGGGTGGCCAGGCCGTCGTGGCGGCCGTCGTGCTGGAACTGGCGCTGCTTGTCCTTGATGTAGGCCAGCATCTCGCGCATGAAGTGCGCCTGGTAAATCTTCGAAAAGCCCTGGCCGATGCGGTCGGCGCACTGGTCCAGGCGAAACGGCACCGATACCGCCGTGGCGCCCTGCAACGGGCTTTCGCTGCCGCTTTCCCCCAGGTACTTGAGCAGCACATTGCCCCCCAGCGAATAGCCCACCGCATACAGCGGCGCCTGAGGGCGCTGGGCCCGCAGGTGGGCGATGGCCGCAGCCAGGTCTTCGCTGGCGCCGGAGTGGTAGCTGCGCGGCAGCAGGTTGGGTTCGCCGGAGCAGCCGCGCCAGTTCAGGGCCGCGCTGGCCCAGCCCCGAGCGGCGAGGGCCTGTTGCAGGCCGGTCACATAAGGCGAGTTGGACGAGCCGGTCAGGCCATGCAGCACCAGCACCAGCGGGGCTTCGGCGCTATGGGGGCCGTGCCAGTCCAGATCGAGAAAGTCGCCGTCATCCAGCCACAGGCGTTCGCGCTGGCGCTCCAGCTCAGTGGCCGGGCGCCACAGCGGGCCCCACAGGGTCTGCAGGTGCGGGTTGCCAAGACCGAAGGCGGGGATGAAACAATCAGGCGAGTCGGGCACGGGGAGGATCTCGATGCAGCGGCGCGCAGCCCGGGCGGGGTGCGCGCCTTGTTCCGGCCGAACGTAGGCGGGTGCTACGCGGCGTTGTCTGCCATACGTTGCCACAGCGAGTAGTACACCTGCCCGGATTTTTGTTCACGGTGCAGGCGCCAGCGCCCGGGCAGGCCCAGGGTTGATGGCGCGGTTTCGCTTTCGGTGTAGATCCAGGCGTCGTCCGCCAGCCAGCCGCGCTCTTCCAGCAGGGCGCAGGCGGCGGGCAGCAGGTTCTGGTTGAACGGCGGGTCGAGGAAGGCCAGGTCGAACGGCGTCGCCGGCTGGGTTTCCAGGTAGCGCAGGGCGTCGGCGGTCTGCGCCTGGCCTACGGTGCAACGCAGGGTGCCCAAGTGCTCGCGCAGGCTGGAGATGGCCACGCTGCTGCTGTCCAGGGCCAGGCCCGTGGCGGCGCCACGGGACAGGGCTTCGAGGAACACCGCGCCGCTGCCGGCGAACAGGTCGATGACCTTGGCCCCGGCGACATAGGGCGCCAGCCAGTTGAACAGGGTTTCGCGCACCCGGTCCGGGGTCGGGCGCAGGCCCGGCAGATCGGGAAAGCTCAGTTTGCGGCTGCGCCATTCGCCGCCGATGATGCGCAGCTGGCCCACGCCATTGTGCTGGTTGTGGACGGGTTTCTTGCTGGGACGGGCTGGACGGGCCATCAGTGCTCCGGAACCCCGAGCGGCTGCTCGGCGGGTTTGTCAGTGGGGGGCGGCAACGGCTTTTGCGCGACGGTGGGGCCGGCGCTGACGATGACCATCTTGTCGACACTCAGGTGCTTGTTCATGGCGGCCTTGACCTGTTCCACCGTCAGTTCCTGGGATTGACGCATGAAGTCTTCCAGGTAGCTCAACGGCAGATTGTAGAAGCCCATGGCCCCCAACTGGCCGACGATATCGGCGTTGCTGGCGGTGGACAGCGGGAAGCTGCCGGCCAGTTCACGCTTGGCGTCGTCCAGTTCCTTCTGGGTCGGGCCGTTCTTCAGGTAGTCGGCGAACACGTCCTGCACCAGTTTCAGGGTGCCTTCGCTCATTTCCGCGCGGGTCTGCAGGTTGATCATGAACGGGCCGCGGGCCTGCATCGGGGTGAAGGCGGAGTAGACGCCGTAGGTCAGGCCGCGTTTCTCGCGCACTTCGCTCATCAGCCGGGTGCCGAAACCACCGCCGCCGAGGATCTGGTTGCCCAGGGATACGGCGGCGTAGTCGGGATCGTCACGGTCGATGCCCAGCTGCGCCAGCATCAGGTTGGTCTGGCTCGACGGGAATTCGATATGGCCGATGCTGGCCTTGGGTTCGGTGGGTTGCTCGACCTTGGCCAGGGCCGGGCCTTTGGGCAGGGCGGCGGAAACCTGCGCGGCAATCGCTTCGGCGTCGCTGCGCGAGAGGTCGCCGACCAGGGCGATCACCACGTTGCCGGCGGTGTAGGCCTTGGCGTGGAAGGCCTGCAGTTGCGCCAGGCTGATGCCCGGAACGCTCTTGGCATTGCCTTCGCTGGCGTGTGCATAGGGATGAGTGCCGTACAGGCGCTGCATCAGTTCCAGGCTGGCCAGCTTGCCGGGGTTCTGCTTCTGGTATTCGAAACCGGCGAGCAGCTGGTTCTTGATCCGCGCCAGGGAGTCGGCAGGGAAGGTCGGTTTGCCCACCACTTCGGCGAACAGCTTCAGCGCCGGTTCGCGTTTATCCACGGCGCTGAGGCTGCGCAGCGAGACCACGGCCATGTCCTTGTAGGCGCCGTTGCCGATATCCGCGCCCAGGCTCTCGAAGCCCCGGGCGATGGCGCCTACATCCTTGCCGGGCACGCCTTCGTTGAGCATGGCGTTGGTCAGCAGGGCCAGGCCGGAGGTGGCGCCGTCCTGGCTGCTGCCGGCGGCGAAGATCAGGCGCATGTCGAACATCGGCAGCTCGCGGGCTTCGACGAACAGCACCTTGGCGCCTTCGGCGGTGTTCCAGGTCTGCACATTGAGGTTGCGATGGCTGGGGGCCTTGCCATCCAGCTCGGCGAGGGATTGCAGCTTCTGGCTGCTCTTGGCCTTGTCCAGGGCCTGGCTGGCATTGCTCTCGCCGGAGCGCGACAGGTACAGGCCACCGGCGGTGAGCAGGGCGACCAGGGCCAGGCCCAGCAGGACCGGTGAAGCATTCTTGCGCTTACTCATGAGCGGACTCCTCAGGCAGTACGTGGGCCACGCTCATACGCTCCCGGGTGAAATAGGTGCGGGCGGCCTTCTGGATGTCTTCCGGGGTCACGCTTTGCAGTTCCGCCAGCTCGGTGTCCATCAGCTTCCATGACAGGCCGACGGTTTCCAGCTGGCCGATGGCGCTGGCCTGGCTGGTGATGGAGTCACGCTCGTAGACCAGCCCGGCAATCACTTGGGCCCGCACCCGCTCCAGTTCCTCGGCGGACGGCGGGGTGGTCTTGAGTTGGTCTAGCATGCGCCACAGCCCGGCTTCGGCCTGGGCGATGGTTTTCTTCTTCTGGCTGTTGGGGGTGGCCGAGAGCATGAACAGGCTGTCGCCCCGGGTGTAGGCGTCGTAGCTGGTGGAGCCGTTGGACAGCAGCTCTTCGCCGCGCTCCAGCTGGGTCGGGATGCGCGCGCTGTAGCCGCCGTCCAGCAGGGCCGCGGCCAGGCGCAGGGCGTGCACCGAGCGCTGGTCCTCGGCGGTGGCGATGCTGGGCACGTTGAAGGCCAGCATCAGGCTCGGCAGTTGGGTCTTCACGTGCAGGGTGATCAGGCGCTCGCCGGGTTCGGCCAGCTCCATGGGGATCTTCGCCGGTGGCACGTCACGCTTGGGGATGGCGCCGAAGTAACGCTGGGCCAGGGTCTTCACTTCGTCGGGGGTGACGTCGCCGACCACCACCAGGGTGGCGTTGTTCGGCACGTACCAGGCCTGGTACCAGTGGCGCAGTTCCTCGACCTTCATCCGGTTCAGGTCGGCCATCCAGCCGATGGTCGGCGTGTGGTAGCCGCTGGCCGGGTAGGCCATGGCCTTGAAGCGCTCGTAGGCCTTGGACAGCGGCTTGTCGTCGGTACGCAGGCGGCGTTCTTCCTTGATCACTTCGATCTCGCGGGCGAACTCGTCGGCCGGCAGGCGCAGGCTGGCCATGCGATCGGCTTCCAGCTCCAGGGCCACGCCCAGGCGGTCGCGGGCCAGGACCTGGTAATAGGCGGTGAAATCGTCGCTGGTGAAGGCGTTCTCTTCGGCGCCCAGGTCCCGCAGGATCAACGAGGCCTCGCCGGGGCCGACCTTCTCGCTGCCCTTGAACATCATGTGTTCCAAGGCGTGGGACAAACCGGTCTGGCCCGGGGTTTCGTAGCTGGAGCCGACCTTGTACCAGACCTGGGACACCACCACCGGCGCGCGATGATCTTCGCGGACCACGACCTTGAGGCCGTTGTCGAGGGTGAATTCGTGGGTGGGTTGCGGGTCGGCAGCCAGGGCTGCAAGGGGCAGACAAACTGTGCTGAGCAGCAGGCCTGCGGCGCGGCGGGCTAGAGCATTCATTCGTTTTTAAACCTGTTGGGCTGCCCGCTTGGTCTTAGCCTGTGCGGGCGAGGAGGTGCTAGGATACTGATCCGTTTTACTGGCGGCCACGCCTATCAGGTCTTCGCGGATCAGCAGGTACTTGAGCAGGTTGTATGAGTTACCGGCAATAAGCCTTGATTTGTCAGCTAAACTGCGACTTTTCGCCGATTTTGCCGTTCCAGTCCTTTAGTAAAATCGATCCTTGAAGTGCTTTTGGGCATTTCGACAACATGTTGCGCGTGAACAAGCTGGAATAAACACAGTCTGTTCTGCATCGAATATTTATTTACCGAGGCGCCCAGTGGCGCATCGCTACCTTGAGATAGCCGTCTCCATGTTTGGTTCCAACGACGACAAAAAGACCCCAGCCGCGGCTGGCGAGAAGAAAGGCCTGTTCGGATGGCTGCGCAAAAAGCCGCAGGAACCCGTCGTCGAACAGCCGCAAGTGCCTGTCGAGCCAGCGCCGGCTCCGGCCATTGAAACCGCCCCCAGCGTAGCCCCGAGCGAGCCGGTGGTGCTGTCGACCGGCGAGCCGGTGCTGCAACCCCGGGTCGAGGCTGAGCCGGTAGCGGCCGTCGCCCCCGAGCTGCCCCTGACTCCGAGCCCGGAGCACAAGCCCTGGCTGACGCTGCCGGTAGCGGAAGAGCCGGTGGCCCTGGTGGAGGATACGCAGGCAGAACATGTCACGCCGCCGATCCCGGCCTTGAGCGCGGCGCCCGAGCCGGTTGTCGAGGCGGTTGTCGCGCCGGCCCCGGTGATCGAGGTGCAGGCTCCGCTGGCCCCGACCCCGGTCGCCCCCGAGCCTGTCGCTCCTGCTCCTGCTCCTGCTCCTGCTCCTGCTCCTGCTCCTGCTCCTGCTCCTGCTCCTGTTGCCGAGCCGGTTGTCCAGGTGGCGGAGCCTGTGGTCGAGCCGGTCCGTCCTGCTGAAGAGAACAAGGTCGGTTTCTTCGCCCGTTTGAAGCAGGGCCTGTCCAAGACCAGCGCCAGTATCGGCGAAGGCATGGCCAGCCTGTTCCTGGGCAAGAAGGCCATCGATGACGAGTTGCTGGAAGACCTGGAAACCCGTTTGCTGACCGCCGACGTCGGGGTCGAAGCCACGTCGGTGATCATCCAGAACCTGACCCAGAAGGTGGCGCGCAAGCAGCTCACCGATTCCGACGCGCTCTACGCTTCGTTGCAGGCCGAACTCACCAGCATGCTCAAGCCGGTGGAGCAGCCGCTGAAAATCGTCGCCCAGAACAAGCCTTTCGTGATCCTGGTGGTGGGCGTCAACGGTGCAGGCAAGACCACCACCATCGGCAAGCTGGCGAAGAAGCTGCAGCTGGAAGGCAAGAAAGTCATGCTGGCGGCCGGCGACACCTTCCGCGCCGCAGCGGTGGAGCAACTGCAGGTTTGGGGTGAGCGCAACAAGATCCCGGTGATCGCCCAGCACACCGGTGCCGATTCCGCCTCGGTGATCTTCGATGCGGTGCAGGCGGCCAAGGCCCGTGGCATTGACGTGCTGATCGCTGACACGGCAGGGCGCCTGCACACCAAAGACAACCTGATGGAAGAGCTGAAGAAAGTCCGTCGGGTAATCGGCAAACTGGATGCCGACGCGCCCCACGAGGTGCTGCTGGTGCTGGACGCCGGTACTGGCCAGAACGCCATCAACCAGGCCAAGCAATTCAACCAGACCGTGGAACTGACCGGCCTGGCCCTGACCAAGCTCGATGGCACTGCCAAGGGCGGGGTGATCTTCGCCCTGGCCAAGCAGTTCGGTCTGCCGATCCGTTATATCGGGGTCGGTGAAGGCATCGATGACCTGCGTACCTTTGAAGCCGAACCCTTTGTCCAGGCACTGTTTGCCGAGCGGGAGCGTTCATGATTCGTTTCGAACAGGTCGGTAAGCGCTATCCCAACGGCCACGTTGGCCTGCATGAGCTGAGCTTTCGCGTCCGTCGTGGCGAATTCCTGTTTGTCACCGGCCACTCCGGCGCCGGTAAGAGCACCTTGCTGCGCCTGCTGCTGGCCATGGAGCGTCCGACGTCGGGCAAGCTGCTGCTGGCCGGCCAGGATCTGGGGCAGATCAGCAATGCGCAGATCCCTTTCCTGCGGCGCCAGATCGGCGTGGTGTTCCAGAACCACCAGCTGTTGTTCGATCGCACGGTGTTCAATAACGTCGCGCTGCCGCTGCAGATTCTTGGGCTGTCCAAGGCGGAAATCGCCAAGCGGGTGGACTCGGCCCTGGAGCGCGTGGCGCTGTCGGACAAGGCCGACCTGTACCCCGGCGATCTGTCCACCGGCCAGCAACAGCGCGTGGGCATCGCCCGGGCCATCGTCCACCGTCCAGCCTTGCTGCTGGCGGACGAGCCCACCGGTAACCTCGACCCGCGTCTTGCGGCGGAAATCATGGGCGTGTTCGAAGATATCAACCGCCTGGGCACCAGCGTGCTGATCGCCAGTCACGACCTGGCGCTGATCGCGCGCATGCGTCACCGCATGCTGACCCTGCAGCGCGGCCGACTGATCGGTGATGGGGAGGCCGGCGTATGAGTGCAACACGTACCCCTAAAGTGGCGGAGCGCGTGGCGCCCAAGGCCTCCGAGGCGCCGCCGCCGAAGAAAAAACGCGACGAGGACGACGGTCCGGATTTCGCCACCCTGCTGCACGCCTGGATCGAAAGCCATCGTGCCAGCCTGCTGGACAGCCTGCGGCGCCTGGGCAAGCAGCCCATCGGCAGCTTCTTTACCTGCCTGGTGATGGCCGTGGCCCTGAGCCTGCCCATGGGCCTGTCGCTGTTGCTCAACAACGTCGAGCGCCTGGGCGGTTCCTGGCAGCGTGCGGCGCAGATTTCGCTGTACCTGGAGCTGGGCGCCTCGGCGGCCGAGGGCGAGAAACTCAGTACCGAGATCAAGGGCCTGCCCGGGGTCGCGGATGCCGAGTTCATCAGCAAGGAAAAGGCCCTGGAAGAGTTCCAGCAGCAGTCCGGGCTGGGGGAGGCCTTGCGCGAGTTGCCGCACAACCCGTTGCCGGGTGTGGTGCTGGTGACGCCGAACGAGGTGGACAAGGCTACGCTTGAAGCCTTGCGCCAGCGTTTGGCGGACATGCCCAAGGTGCAACTGGCGCAGCTGGACCTGGTCTGGGTCGAGCGACTGGCGGCGATCCTCAAGCTGGGGGACCGTTTTGTCTTCGGTCTGACGGTGCTGTTGGTTTCTGCATTACTTTTGGTGATAGGCAATACCATTCGTCTTCATATTGAAAACCGCCGCACCGAGATAGAAGTGATTAAACTCGTCGGCGGCACGGACAGCTATGTACGACGTCCCTTCCTTTATATGGGCGCGCTGTATGGCTTCGGTGCGGGGATTCTGTCCTGGGGGGTACTGGCGTTCGGCCTGGACTGGTTGAACGACGCGGTGGTCGGTCTGGCCGGCCTGTATGGCAGTGATTTTGCCCTTGCAGGAGTACCGGTTGCCGATGGTCTGTCGCTCTTGCTTGGGGCGGTGCTGTTGGGTTATATCGGTGCGTGGATTGCGGTGGCCCGCCACCTGAGGGAGCTGGCACCGAAGTAATGTCTTTTTGCTTGTATTGACCTTTCTGAATATTTGGGAACTTGTTTCGCGGTTTCCGGTCAATTTTCGCAGTGCTGAACTGCACGAGTTATGTGAGTCGGAGGTTTTTTCGTATGACCACTTCTTTGCAACCTGCTTACGCATTGGTTCCAGGCGCAAACCTGGAGGCCTATGTGCACACGGTGAACAGCATTCCATTGCTGACGCCCGAGCAGGAGCGTGAACTGGCCGAGAGTCTCTACTATGAGCAGGATCTTGAGGCGGCTCGGCAGATGGTGCTCGCCCACCTGCGTTTTGTCGTACATATCGCCCGCAGCTATTCCGGCTACGGGCTGGCCCAGGCCGACCTGATCCAGGAAGGCAACGTTGGCCTGATGAAAGCCGTGAAGCGCTTCAACCCGGAAATGGGCGTGCGCCTGGTGTCCTTTGCCGTGCACTGGATCAAGGCGGAGATTCACGAGTTCATCCTGCGTAACTGGCGGATTGTCAAAGTCGCGACCACCAAGGCTCAGCGCAAGCTGTTCTTCAACCTGCGCAGCCAGAAGAAGCGCCTGGCCTGGCTGAACAACGAAGAAGTGCACCGTGTGGCGGAAAGCCTGGGCGTCGAGCCCCGTGAAGTGCGCGAGATGGAAAGCCGGCTGACCGGCCAGGACATGGCCTTCGATCCAGCGGCTGAAGCGGATGACGACAGCGCTTTCCAATCGCCGGCCAATTACCTGGAAGACCATCGCTACGATCCGGCCCTGCAACTGGAAGACGCCGATTGGAGCGACAACTCCACCCACAACCTGCACGAAGCGCTGGAAGTGCTGGACGAACGCAGCCGCGACATTCTCTACCAGCGCTGGCTGGCCGAAGAAAAAGCCACGCTGCACGACCTGGCGCAGAAGTACAACGTTTCCGCCGAGCGTATCCGCCAGCTGGAAAAGAGCGCGATGAACAAGCTGAAGCTGTCCATCGCCGCTTAAGTCTGCAGCGTCATGCAAAACGCCCCGAGATGATCGGGGCGTTTTTGTTTGTGCGGCTGTCGCAGGCGCCGGCTTGGCGGCGAAACCCTGGCCCAACGTCCCTCTCGAACAGGCTCAGGCAGGGCAGGCGCTAGGCCGAATGCGGATTACTCCGCCCAGGGCGCCTTGCGCGACTCGTTCAATCGATTCAGATAATCGGCGCCACCGAGCAGGCTCATCTGCCGCCGAACCCAGCCGGCCCGCTGCAGCACATATGTACTGGGTCGCGCAGCGCTCAACACCCGTGGATTGGGCAGCACCGCGGCCAGCAGGCTGGCCTGCTGGCGCGACAGATTGGCCGCGCTGACGCCGAAATGATGGCGTGCGGCGGCCTCGGCGCCGAACACCCCTTCATCCCACTCGGCGCTGTTGAGGTAGACCTCGAGAATCCGCTGCTTGGGCCAGAGCACCTCGATCAGGGCAGTGAACCAGGCTTCCAGGCCCTTGCGCAGGTAGCTGCGGCCGGACCACAGGAACAGGTTCTTCGACACTTGCTGGCTCAGGGTGCTGGCACCGCGGATCGAGCCGCCACGTTCGTTGTGGGCCAGGGCCGCCTGGATCGCATCGATATCGAAGCCCCAGTGATCGGGGAATTTCTGATCCTCGCTGGCGATTACCGCCACCTTGAGGTTGTCGGAGATGTCGTCCCAGGGTTTCCAGGTGCGCTGCAGGTCGATGGGGTCGTTGTCGATCCAGGATTCGATCTTGCGTTCCACCATCAGGGCGGTGCCCGGTGGCGGCACGAAGCGAAACAGCAGCACCAGCAGCACGCTGCCGACCAGGAACCACATCAAGGCTTTTACAAGGCGACGAAACAGATAACGCAGCATAGAGATGGCTTGGCCGAACCCGTTGAGCGCGCCATTATACAGACCCTTTGCCCTGAATCTGACTGGAGTTCCTCATGCTGCGTGGCTTCCTGATGCTGGCCGCCTTCTTCGGTTTTACCGGGGTTGCCCTCGGCGCCTTCGCCGCCCACGGCCTGAAAAACCGCCTGAGCACGGAATACCTGGCGATTTTTCATACAGGCGTGACCTACCAGCTGGTGCACACCCTGGCCCTGTTCGGCGTCGCCTTGCTGGCGGCCCATGTTCCCGGGCGGCTGGTGACCTGGGCTGGCGCCGCGTTCACCCTGGGCATCCTGCTGTTCTCCGGCAGCCTGTATCTGTTGACCCTGAGCGGCATCGGCAAGCTGGGCATCATCACCCCCTTCGGCGGTCTGGCCTTCCTTGTCGGCTGGTTGCTGCTGGGGCTCGCCGCCTGGCGCCTGCAAGTCGCCGGCTGACGCTTGTAGCTGACCTTTGGGTCACGATCGGGCTAGAATGCTGGCCCCTAAAAATGATGGCGGCTTCGAGCATGCGCATTCAGTTGAACGGTGAATCCTTTGAACTGCCCGACGGCTCGACCGTTGCGGCCCTGCTGAGCCAGCTGCAATTGAGCGGCCGGCGGATCGCGGTGGAACTCAATCTGGATATCGTTCCGCGCAGCCAGCACGCCGAGACGGCCCTCAGCGAGGGCGATCAGGTGGAAGTGGTCCACGCCATCGGCGGCGGCTAGCCGCTGGCCTCGACAGCGCTGGCGCTCCCCTGCGCAGCGCCCAGGCCCGCCGCCGGGCCCTCTCATGGACGACTGCGTTCAGCGGCCCCGGAGCCTGGGTCAGCAGCGCCCCGGGCCTGATACAGAATTCTGCAAGAACCTCACCCCAACAGAGGATTTCCGATGAGCAACGTTCGTAGTGACAAGCCTTTCGTCCTGGCCGGTCGGACGTACCAGTCGCGTTTGCTGGTAGGTACCGGCAAGTACCGCGACATGGAAGAAACCCGCCTGGCCATCGAGGCCTCGGGTGCCGAGATCGTCACCGTCGCCGTGCGCCGGACCAATATCGGCCAGAACCCGGGCGAACCGAACCTGCTGGATATCCTGCCGCCGGATCGCTACACCATCCTGCCCAACACCGCCGGATGCTATGACGCGGTGGAAGCGGTGCGCACCTGCCGTCTGGCCCGTGAGCTGCTCGATGGCCACAACCTGGTGAAGCTGGAAGTCCTGGCGGACCAGAAGACCCTGTTCCCCAACGTGCTGGAAACCCTCAAGGCCGCCGAAGTGCTGGTCAAGGAAGGGTTCGACGTCATGGTCTACACCAGCGACGACCCGATCATCGCCCGCCAGCTGGCGGAAATGGGCTGCATCGCGGTGATGCCGCTGGCCGGACTGATCGGCACCGGGCTGGGGATCTGCAACCCGTACAACCTGCAGATCATTCTTGAAGAAGCCAAGGTTCCGGTGCTGGTGGATGCCGGTGTCGGCACCGCTTCCGATGCCACCATCGCCATGGAGCTGGGCTGTGAAGCGGTGCTGATGAACTCGGCCATCGCCCACGCGCAGCAGCCGGTCATGATGGCCGAAGCCATGAAACACGCGATTGTTGCGGGCCGCCTGGCGTACCTCGCCGGTCGCATGCCGAAGAAACTCTATGCCAGCGCCTCTTCGCCGCTGGATGGTCTGATCAAGTAAGAGCCATTGATGACTGAATCAAACGACACGCCAATCCAGCCGGAAGCCGGCGACGAGCGCCAACACCGCCGCATCAAGAGTTTCGTGATGCGCGCCGGGCGCATGACCGAAGGCCAGCAGCGCGGTCTGGACCAGGGCGCACCGCTGTACGTGCTGCCCCTGGCTGACGCCCCGGTGGACTACGACCAGGTGTTCGGCCGCTCGGCGCCGCGCTCCCTGGAAATCGGCTTCGGCATGGGCCACTCGCTGCTGGAAATGGCCGCGGCGGCCCCGGAGCAGGATTTCATCGGCGTGGAAGTTCACCGTCCGGGTGTCGGCGCGCTGCTCAATGGCGTGCTGACCCAGGGCCTGACCAACCTGCGGGTCTACGATTGCGACGCGATTGAAGTGCTCAACCGCTGCATCGCCGACAACAGCCTGGACCGGCTGATGCTGTTCTTCCCCGATCCATGGCACAAGAGCCGGCACCACAAGCGCCGCATCGTCCAGGCCTCCTTCGCCGAGCTGGTGCGCAGCAAGCTCAAGGTCGGCGGTATTCTGCACATGGCCACCGACTGGGAGCCCTATGCCGAATACATGCTGGAAGTGATGAACGTCGCCCCGGGTTATCGCAACCTGGCCGAAGACGGCAAGTGCGTGCCGCGCCCGGCCGAGCGCCCGATCACCAAGTTCGAGCGTCGTGGCGAGCGCCTGGGGCATGGCGTGTGGGATCTGAAGTTCGAAAAAATCGACTGAGCCGGACTCGCTGTTGTAGGAGCTGGCCGGGCGGTGTTCCGCTTGCCAGCGAAGAGGCCGGCAAGGACGTCTTCGCCAGCAAGCTGGCTCCTACAGGGCTAGGATGAAACTGACCGGCACCTGGTCGGTCAGCCACACCCCATTCTCGGCCTGATAGAAACTGAAGCCTTGGGCCTGCATGGCCTGGGCGTCGATCTGCAGGATCACCACCTTGCCATAGCGCTGGCCCACGGCCTTGGCGGTGTCGATCTCCTGGGACAGGTGCACGTGATGCCGTGAACCAGGGATCAGCCCCTTCTCATTGATCGAATCCATGAAGCGCGTGGCGGTGCCGTGGTAGAGCACGGCGGGCGGTTGCTTTGCCTCAAGCTGCAATTGCACGGTCTTGTTGGAATGCCCCTGAACGGCACGAATCCGCTGGCCGTCAGCCGAGAGGGCGAAGCGCTTCTTGTCATTACCTTCGACGACTCGCTCGATCAGTTCCCGGCTCAGTTGCCGGCCGCCCTTGGCGGCGCCGCTGATCAGCGCTTCGATATCGCCCCAGCCTTCACTATCCAGTTCCAGGCCGATGGCCTGGGGCTCGTGGCGCAGCACGTAGCTGAGGAATTTGCTGGTGTCCTCGATAACTTTCTTGCTCATGTTCTTCCTTGATAACGGGGGCAGCCGTTGGATTGCGTTCGCCGGCAAGCCGCCTCCTACGGGGGGCTGTAGGAGCCGGCTTGCCGGCGAAGGGGGGCGACAGGTCAGCGACGATCAGCGACTACGCCAATCAGCACCAGCACCACCAGCAGCACCGGCGCCAGGCTGTAGTTGTTGAACTGGCTCAGGCCGCGGACGATCCACGGCGTGGCGTAGATCAGCGCCAGGCCGCTGCCGACCATGCACAGCAGGGCCATCAGCGGCACGCGCAGGGCGCCGGCGATGCCGCCCAGGCGTTGCTCGACCCAGCCCTTGATGTCCGCGCCGAACAGCACCAGCAGGCAGCCCACCAATGCCAGGGCGATTTCCGAGAGGTTGCTGCGACTCCAGCGGGACACGGTGGCAAGCAGGTCGAGTACCAGATCCATGTGATTTCCTTAGATCAGAAAGTATTGCAGCAGGTCATTGAGGAAGAGTTGCCCGCGGGCCGTAGCCGCCAGGCGTGACGGTTCGACCTGCAACAAGCCGCTTTGTTCGGCCTGGCGCCGGCCTTCGGCCAGGCTGGCCAGGTCCAGGCCGGTGCGCTGGGCGAACAGCGCGGCGTCGACGCCGTCGGTGAGGCGCAGGGCGTTCATCAGGAACTCGAACGGCAGCTCGTCGTTGCCCAGGGTCTTCTCGCCGGCCTTGAACGGCTTGGCCGGGTTCAGGTAGTCCTTGGGCAGGCGGGTCTTCCAAGTGCGCTGGATACGCCCGTCCGGATGGCTGAGCTTGCCGTGGGCCCCGGCGCCGATGCCGATGAAGTCGCCAAAGCTCCAGTAGTTCAGGTTGTGCCGCGCCGCGCGGCCGGGCTGGGCATAGGCCGACACTTCGTACTGGGCGTAGCCATGCTCGGCCAGCAGGACCTGGCCGGCTTCCTGGATATCCCACAGGGTGTCGTCTTCCGGCAGCACCGGCGGCTGGTTCCAGAACACCGTGTTGGGCTCCAGGGTCAGCTGATACCAGGACAGGTGGGTCGGCTTCATCGCAATGGCCTGGCGCAGGTCGTCCAAGGCATCGTCCAGGGACTGGTCCGGCAAGCCGTGCATCAGGTCCAGGTTGAAGTTGTCGAACCCGGCCTGGCGCGCCATGCCGGCGGCCCGTACCGCTTCGTCACCGTTGTGGATGCGGCCCAGGGCCTTGAGCTTCTGTTCCTGGAAGCTCTGGATACCGATGGACAGGCGGTTGATCCCCAGGGCGCGGTAGGCGGTGAACTTCTCCTGCTCGAAGGTCCCGGGATTGGCTTCCAGGGTGATCTCGATATCGCCGGCGAAGGGGATGCGCTGTTCCACGCCCTTGAGCAGCCGGCCCAGGGCCTGGGCGCTGAACAGGCTCGGGGTGCCGCCGCCGAAGAAGATCGAACTCAGCTCGCGGCCATAGACCGCGTGCAGCTCCAGATCGAGGTCGGCCAGCAGGGCGTCGACGTACTCTTCTTCCGGCAGCGTCGGGCTGGCGGCGTGGGAGTTGAAATCGCAATAGGGGCATTTGCGTACACACCACGGGATGTGGATGTACAGCGCCAGGGGCGGCAACTGGGGCAGCGCCGCCCGAGGCGTTGGCGCGCCGCCGAGAATCAGCGGCGACGCGGAAGGGTCATGACTCATTGCAGGCCCAGGCGTTGCCGCAAAATGGCCATGGCGCGAGCGCGGTGGCTGAGCTGGTTTTTCTCCACCGGTCCCAGCTCGGCGCTGGAGCAGTCACGTTCCGGCACCCAGAACAGCGGGTCGTAGCCGAAGCCGTGCTCGCCGCTGGCAGCCGTGAGGATGCGCCCGTGCCACAGGCCTTCGCAGAGGATCGGCAATGGATCGTCGGCGTGCCGCACCAGGGCCAGGACGCAGACGAACTGCGCGCCGCGCTGGGCTTCGGGCACGTCCTTCAGGGCGTCCAGCAACTTGGCGTTGTTCGCCGCGTCGCCCTGGCCGTCGGCATAGCGTGCCGAGTAGATGCCCGGCGCGCCGCCGAGGAAGTCCACCGCCAGGCCGGAATCATCCGCCAGTGCCGGCAAGCCGGAAATGCGCGCAGCGTTGCGTGCCTTGAGGATGGCGTTTTCGACGAACGACAGGCCGGTTTCCTCGGGCTCGACGCTGCTGAACTCGCCGATCGAGCGCAGTTGCACCGAGGCGCCGAGCATGGCCTGGAGTTCTTTGAGTTTGCCGGCGTTGTGGCTGGCCAGTACGAGTTGCGTAAGGTTCATTATTCGCCCGGGAATAGCTCTTGGTTGAAGCTGAAGCTGTTGGTATCGCCACCCGTTTGCACGGTGATGGTGAAGGTACGGGTTTCCTGCTGTTCCACCGGGAACTGGGCGATGTAGTAGATCGCGCCCTGTTCGGTGATCTGGCGGAATTTCAGCGGGATGCTCTTGCTGGTCAGGTCCTTGACCGTACCGCTGACCTGGCCGACCAGCGGCTTGCCGTCCTTGATCAGCGAAACGTTGATCACGCCCTGATTCTTGCTACGAACCAGCTCCGCGGCCCTGGCGACGTCAGGTTGCAGGTAGGTGGAGTTGAAGGTGTTGTAGTGCACGGTGATGTCACCGAACACCTCCTTGCGCTCGCTCTTGATCGGGTCTGCCGCCAGGGCACTGAAGCTCAGGCAGGCAGCCAATAGAAATGTCACCAGACGTCCCATGATGGTTCTCCTCGATGCAACGTGGTTTATACCGCGACCTTGTGATCTTGCAGGCCGGGACTGCTGACGCGGTAGATGCCGATCTCCCCTAAGAGATTAGGCCATAGCTTACTGGCCCACCCGTGGCGGTGTTGTTGATCGACGGCAAGGCGGTTGATCACCCGGGCTTGGCGCTCGCGGCACAGCTCTTCGAAGTCCTCGAAGGTGCAGAAGTGGATGTTCGGCGTGTTGTACCAGGTGTACGGGAGGAATTCCGAAACCGGCATCCGGCCCTTGCTGGCCAGGTACCAGCGGCAGCGCCAGTGGCCGAAGTTGGGGAAGGTGATGATGCACTGGCGGCCGACCCGGAGCATCTCGTCGAGGATCTTGTCCGGGTAGTGCACGGCCTGCAGGGCCTGGGTCATGACCACGATATCGAAGCTGTTGCTGGCGAAGTTGCCCAGGCCCTTGTCCAGGTCCTGCTCGATCACGTTGATGCCCTTGGCCACGCACTGGGCAATGTTGTCCGGGTCGTTTTCCAGGCCGTAGCCGGTGACCTGCTTGTGTTCCTGCAGCCAGCTCAGCAGCTCGCCGTTACCGCAGCCCAGGTCGAGGACGCGGCTGCCGGCGGGGATCCATTCCTGGATGATTTCCAGATCGGCTCTCATCGTGTCCTCACAGCGTTATGCGGTTCATGTAGTGACTAAAGGCCTGCAGGTAGCGCGGGATCGGGATCAGGAAGGCGTCGTGCCCCTGGGGTGCGTCGATCTCCAGGTAGCAGACGTCCTTGCGCGCGGCCATCAGCGCGTCCACCAGCTCCCGGGAGCGGGCCGGGGAGAAGCGCCAGTCGGTGGTGAAGGACATCACGCAGAACTTGGCGCTGGCGTTGGCGAAGGTCTTGGCCAGGTCGTCGTCGAAGTTCGCCGCCGGGTCGAAATAGTCCAGGGCCTTGGTCATCAGCAGGTAGGTGTTGGCGTCGAACCGCCCGGAGAACTCCTCGCCCTGGTAGCGCAGGTAGCTTTCCACCTGGAACTCGACGCTGTGGAAGTCGTAATTGAGCTTCTCGCTCTTGAGGCCACGGCCGAATTTCTCGCCCATGGAATCGTCGGACAGGTAGGTGATGTGCCCCACCATGCGCGCCAGCATCAGCCCGCGCTTGGGGATCACGCCCTGTTCCTGGAACGAGCCACCGTGGAACTCGGGGTCGGTGAGGATCGCCTGGCGCGCCACTTCGTTGAAGGCGATGTTCTGCGCCGAGAGCTTGGGCGCCGAGGCGATGGCCAGGCAATGCCGTACCCGGTCCGGGTAGGTGATGGTCCATTGCAGGGCCTGCATGCCGCCCAGGCTGCCGCCGATCACCGCTGCCCACTGGCTGATGCCCAGGCGGTCCGCCAGGCGCGCCTGGCTGTGCACCCAGTCTTCCACGGTGAGCACCGGGAAGTCGGCGCCGAACGGCTTGCCGGTTTCCGGGTTGAGGCTGCTGGGGCCGGTTGAGCCGTTGCAACCGCCGAGGTTGTTGAGGCTGACCACGAAGAACTTGTTGGTATCGATGGGCTTGCCGGGACCGATGCAGCTGTCCCACCAACCGGGCTTGCGGTCATCGACGCTGTGGTAGCCGGCGGCGTGATGATGGCCGGACAGGGCGTGGCAGATCAGCACCGCGTTGCTGGCGCTGGCGTTGAGCTGGCCGTAGGTTTCATAGATCAGGTCGTAGGCTGGCAGCGAGCGCCCGCAGGCCAGGGCCAGGGGTTCGCTGAAGTGGGCCAGTTGCGGTGTGACCAGACCAACAGAATCGGGGGGGAAGGCAGTTGGCATCGATCCTGCTCTCGTTCAAATGAGGCGTAAGTCTAAAGACCGCTGTCTCCAGCGGCAAGCAAAGCCCGGGGCTGTGTTTCGCCGGCGTAGATGGCGGCGGAAGGTTCGCGGGCAAGCCGGCTCCTGCAGTGGGCGTGGGCCCCGGGAGCCGGCTTGCCGGCGAATCGGACGAATCAGGCGGGACGCGCCAGCCCCGGTAGCTCGGGGAGTTTCTTCGGCGCTTGCAGGCGCACGCGCTTCTGCCGGTTCAACTCGCCGCTGACCAGGCTGACGTGGCTCTTGGGGATGCCGAAAGCCTTGGCCAGGAACGCCATCAGGTGCGCGTTGGCCTTGCCCTCCACCGGCGGGGCGGTGAGGCGGATTTTCAAGCGCTCCCCATGCAGGCCAGCGAACTCGTCGCTGCTGGCCTTGGGTTGCAGGTGACAATCGAGGATCAGATCGTCACCGTCCCAGCGGAAATAACTCATGCAGGCCGCCTGGGTCAGATCAGCAGACGCAGGATGTCCGGCATCATGGTCATGGCCGCCAGGTTGTTGATCACCAGCATGTCCAGCAGCTTGAGCACCATGAAGGCCAGGATCGGCGAGATGTCCAGGCCGCCCATGCTCGGCAGGATGCGGCGGAATGGCGCCAGGGCCGGTTCGCAGATCTGGTTCACCAGCTCGGCGCCGGGGTTGTGGCTGCCCGGCGCGACCCAGGACAGGATCACGCTGATGATCAGGGCGAAGAAGAAGATCTTCAGGAACAGCGCGGTCACGCCGATGATCGACCAGATCAGCAGTTGCAGCGGGTTGCCGGTGGTGCCGTAGGTCAGCAGCAGGGTCAGGGCCATCAGCGCCAGCTGCACCAGGATCGCCAGCAACAGCGAGGACATGTCCAGGCCGCCTAGGCTGGGAATGATCCGGCGCATCGGCTTGAGCAGCGGCTGGGTGGCCCGCACGATGAACTGGCACAGCGGGTTGTAGAAGTTGGCGCGGACCAGTTGCAGGACGAAACGCATCAGCACGATCAGCAGGTACAGGCTGCCCAGGGTTTGCAGCACGTACACCGCGGCGGTGTTCAATCCAATCATCATTGGCTCCTTATTGGCCCAGTTGTTCGGCCATTTCGGCCGAGCGGTGCGCGGCGGCACCCAATGCTTTTTCCACCAGAGCTTCAAAGCCACCGGCCTGGAAGGATTTGATGGCCGCTTCCGTGGTCCCGGCCGGCGAGGTTACGCGGCGGCGCAGTTCGGCGGCATCGACGTCACTGGAAACAGCCATGTGGGCGGCGCCCAGGGCGGTTTGCAGGGTCAGTTGGGCGGCGGTTTCCCGGGGCAGGCCGAGTTTCTCGCCGGCGGCGGTCATGGCTTCGATCAGCAGGAAGAAATACGCCGGGCCGCTGCCGGATACGGCGGTCACCGCGTCCAGTTGCTGCTCCTGGTCCAGCCACAGGGCGATGCCCACGGCGGACAGTAGTTCCTCGGCCTGCTGGCGCTGCTGGGCGCTGACCTGGGCGGTGGCGTACAGACCACTGACGCCCTGGCGCAGCAGCGCCGGGGTATTGGGCATGCAGCGCACGATGGGCTGGGCGCCGAGCCAGTTGTTCATGCTTGAACAGGTGATGCCGGCGGCGATGGACACCACCAGTTGCTGCGGCTGCAGGCTCGGACGCAGGGCCTCGCACACGGCTTTCATGGCCTGGGGCTTGACCGCCAGGACGATCACGTCGACGCCGGCGATGGCCTCGGCGTTGTCGGCGAACACCTGGATACCGTGCTCGGCGGCCACCTTGGCCCGGGTTTCGGCCCCGGGGTCACTGGCGCGGATCTGGTCCGCCTCCAGGCCTTTGGCGCGCAGGCCGCCAATGAGGCTGGCCGCCATGTTGCCGGCACCGATAAAAGCGATACGAGTCGTGTTCATGACAGGTCCTTATGAGAGGTCAGGGTCAGTCGCATCAGGACTGACTGTAGTCGCGGGCGCCAAACAGCGCGGTGCCGATCCGCACCCAGGTGGCGCCTTGGGCGATGGCCGCTTCGAGGTCGTGGCTCATGCCCATGGAAAGGGTGTCCAGGGGCAGCTTGAGGCTGTCCCGCAGTTGATTGTTCAAGGCCTGCACCGCAGCGAAGGCGGCCTCCTGGGCGGCCCGATCCTCGGTGGGCTCGGGAATCGCCATCAGCCCGCGCAGTTGCAGGCGCGGCAAGGCGCTGATGGCGCTGGCCAGGGCTGGCAGGTCGGTCGGGGTGCAGCCGGACTTGCTGGCTTCGCCACTGACGTTCACCTGGATGCAGATGTTCAGCGGCGGCAGCTCGGCCGGGCGTTGCTCTGACAGGCGTTGGGCGATTTTCAGGCGATCCACGGAGTGCACCCAGGCAAAGTGCTCGGCGATGGCACGGGTCTTGTTCGACTGAATGGGGCCGATGAAGTGCCAACTCAAGGGCAGGTCGGCCAGTTCCTGTTGCTTGCCCAGGGCTTCTTGCAGGTAGTTCTCGCCGAAGTCCCGCAGGCCGGCGGCGTAGGCTTCACGCAGGGCGGCAGCGGGCTTGGTCTTGCTCACGGCCAGCAACCGGACGCTGGCCGGGTCGCGCTGTACGGCCTGACAGGCGCTGCGGATGCGCTCGGCGAGCCGGGCAATGTTGTCTGCTATCGTGGACATTCGATTTCTTCTCAAAAGTACCGGCGGCCTCGGCCTGCCGGCTGCCGCGTGAATCCACCAGACCCTCACCCGCCACTGGCCAGAGCATTGCTCGATGGCCGTGGCGGACCTTGCCCTTGCCTCGGGCAATGGCAGCCGCCCAGAGGCGGGCGGGTCTGAAGCTCGCGGCATTCTACTGGAATTGGGAGTCACTATGGACATCACCGAACTCTTGCTCTTGAGCGTCGCCCGAGGTGCTTCCGACCTGCATCTGTCCGCCGGACTGGCGCCGATGTTGCGTATCGACGGCGATATCGGCGCGCTGGAGGGGCCGGCCCTGGACGGGCAGCAGACGCTGGCCTTGATCCACAGCCTGATGAGCGAATCGCAGCGCCAAGCCTTCGCCGTCACCCGGGACCTGGACTTCGCCTACGAGCTGCCGGGCGTGGCGCGCTTTCGGGTCAACGCCTTCCAGCATGCCCGGGGCGTCGGCGCGGTGCTGCGCCTGATTCCTGCGCAGGTACAGAGCCTGGAAGCGTTGGGGCTGGGGGAAGTGTTTCGGCGCATTGCCGAGGTGCCCCGGGGGCTGGTGCTGGTGACCGGGCCCACCGGCAGCGGCAAGTCCACCACCCTGGCGGCGATGATCGATCATCTGAACCGCCATCGGCGCCAGCACATCCTCACCATCGAAGATCCCATCGAGTTCGTGCATCCGCAGCACAGCTGCCTGGTGCACCAGCGCGAGGTGCAGCGCGATACCCAGAGCTTCGCCAGCGCCTTGCGCGCGGCGCTGCGGGAAGATCCGGACGTGATCCTGCTGGGAGAGCTGCGGGACCTGGAAACCATCCGCCTGGCGCTGACCGCCGCAGAAACCGGGCATCTGGTACTGGCCACTCTGCACACCGCTTCGGCGGCCAAGACCATCGATCGGTTGGTGGACGTGTTCCCGGGGGAGGAAAAGGCCCTGGTGCGCTCGATGCTGGCCGAGTCTCTGCAGGCGGTGGTTGCCCAGGTGCTGCTGAAGAAGGTCGGTGGTGGCCGGGTGGCGGCGCACGAGATCATGCTGGGCAGCCCGGCGATTCGTAACCTGATTCGCGAGGACAAGGTGGCGCAGATGTATTCGGCGATCCAGACTGGCGGCGCCCAGGGCATGCGCACTCTGGACATGAGCCTCAAGGCGTTGCTCGGGCAGGGGTTGATCAGCCGCGAGCAGGCTCGGGAACAGGCGCGGATGCCGGAGAGCTTTTGACCGGGCTGCAAATGCATTCGCCGGCAGCCAGCTCCTACAGGTGGGCGTAGGAGCCGGCTTGCCGGCGAATGGGCGAATCAGCAGATCAGCGCTGCACGACCCGCAGGGGCGCGTGCTCCTTGGGCAGGACCCGCTTGGCAACCACGTAGTGGCTCTGCCAGTAGGGTTTCTTCAGGGTGTCGATGGTCACCGCCTTGCCGCGCCGCGGGGCGTGGATGAAGCGGTCTTCGCCCAGGTAGATGGCGACGTGGTTGACCTTGCGGCTCTTGATGTTGAAGAACAGCAGGTCGCCCGGCTTCAGGTCCTTGCGCTCGACCTTCTGCCCGTGGCCGCTGGCCATGGCGTTGGACGTGCGCGGCAGGTCCACGGCGGCAACGTCGTTGAAGGCGTAACGCACCAGGCCGCTGCAATCGAAGCCTTTACTTGGGCTGCTGCCGCCCCAACGATAAGGAGTACCGAGAACGTTGACCGCGCGGCTGAGGACTGTGGTGCTCGGCCGGCCGGCGTTGTTGGCCACCAGCTTGCTATCGGTCTTGCTCAGGCGGGTGGGGTGCTTGATGGTGGTCTTGTTCTTGGCGGTGACCGTCGAAACATGCGGTTTCGGGGTGTAGCCATTAACGTTGGGAAGTCGTTGCTCACGGTTGGTGGCGTGGGCGGCCAGTGGCATTAATAGGCAAATGGTTAGCCATGTCTTGAAAAATGGTCGCATTAGGCAAGGCTCTTATTTGGTTTGCGCGCAACTTTATAACAGCTTTCGGGTCACTTCCGTGGCCGTTTGTCGATTCAACCTTGGGGTCAACTTCGGCAAAGAGGTGGCAACTTGACGCAGAAAACTGTCAGAAGTCAGGCAGTACAAGGCTTTGACGGGAGAGAAGGTAACATCGTCCACATGTCGAACGCCTGTAAAAAAGTCACAAAGTTTTTAAGAATATTTATCTATCACCTGCAAAGAGGCTCTTAATGAACACCTATCGTCAGGATGCATCCGCTCATGACACTCACAGCAAGGTGATCGGTTACCTGTTGTGGATTTTCGGTTTTACCGGTGCCCACCGCTTCTATTACGGCAAGCCGGTAACCGGGACCCTCTGGTTCTTCACCTTCGGTCTGTTGGGCATTGGCTGGCTGATCGACTTGTTTTTGATCCCGTCCATGGACCGGGAAGCGGACTTGCGTTTCACCTCGGGCCCACTGGAGTACAGCGTCGCCTGGATACTCCTGACCTTCCTCGGAGTCTTTGGCGTACATCGCATGTACCAGGGCAAATGGCTGAGCGGGGTGATCTATCTGTTCACCGGCGGCCTGTTCTTCCTCGGGGTGCTGTACGACTTCTGGACCCTGAACGATCAGGTGTCCCTGGAAAACGCCAAGCGCCGCTGATTCAGTCAGCGGCGCAGGCGGTGATGGCGTTGCATGGGGCTGTTGCCGCAGGCCGCCATCAGGAGCGGCGGCTCCTTCGGAGCCGTTCGCAGCCTGCGGCAGCGGCTACAGGGTGCCAGCCAGGGAGTCAGCCTTGATAGCTGATGTGCCCGTCCACCAGGGTGTAGCGCACCGCGCCCGGCAGGCTATGGCCGAGGAACGGGCAGTTCTCGCCCTTGGACAGCCAGCGCTCGCCGGCCACGGTGGAACTGGCCGGGTCGAACAGCACCAGGTCCGCCGCGCCACCTTCCACCAGCTTGCCCGCCGGCAGGCGCAAGGCCTCGGCAGGGCCGGCACTGAGGCGCGCCAGCAGGGTCGGCAGGTCCAGTAAACCGTCCTGAACCAGGGTCAGGGCCAGTGGCAGCAGCAACTCGACGCTGCTGATGCCCGGCTCGGTGGCGCCGAACGGTGCCAGCTTGGCGTCACGTTCATGGGGCTGGTGATGGCTGGAGATGGCTTGCACCACCCCGGACTTCACCGCCTCGCGCAGGGCGTCACGGTCGGTCCGCGAGCGCAGTGGCGGCTGCACGTGATACAGGCTGGAGAAGTCGATCAGCGCCTCGTCGGTGAGGATCAGCTGATACAGCGCCACATCGGCGGTCACTGGCAGGCCGCGGGCCTGGGCCTGGGCAATCAGTTCCACGCCGCGGGCGCTGGTCAGCTGGCTGAAGTGCGCGCGCACGCCGCTTTGTTCCACCAGCAGCAGGTCCCGGGCCAGGGCCACGGTTTCCGCGCTTTCGGGAATCCCCGGCAAACCGAGGAAGCTGGCGGTAGCGCCTTCGTGGGCCAGGCCGCCTTCGGCCAGGTCGCGATCCTGGGAGTGGAAGATCACCGTCAGGTCGAAGGTGGCGGCGTATTCCAGGGCACGGCACAGGGTGCGGGTGCTGCGGAAACCGTCCAGGCCGTTGCCGAAGGCCACGCAACCGGCGTCACGCAACGCGATCAGCTCCGCCAGTTGCTCGCCTTCCAGTCCCTTGCTCAGAGCCCCGATCGGGAAGACTTTGCTGTTGCCGGCTTCGCGGGCGCGGTCGAGGATCAGTTCGGCCACCGCCGAGGTGTCCAGCACCGGCTTGGTGCGCGGTGGGCAGCACAGGCTGGTGACGCCACCGGCCGCGGCGGCGCGGGTTTCGCTGGCGATGCTGCCCTTGCGGCTGTAGCCCGGCTCGCGCAGGGCCACGCTCAGGTCCACCAGGCCAGGCGCGGCCACCAGGCCCTTGGCGTCGATGCTGGTGACGGCATTGAAACCACCCGGGGCGGCGCCGATGGCGACGATCTTGCCGGCTTCCAGGTGCAGATCAGTGGTTTGATCCAGGCCGCTGCTTGGATCGATGACGCGGGCGCCGAGAATGCTGAGCTTCACTGGGCGTTCTCCTGCTCGAATTGTCGCTGGGCGGTCTGCCCGCTCATGGCCATGGACAGTACGGCCATGCGCACTGCAATGCCGTAGGTCACCTGATTGAGGATCACCGAGTGCGGACCGTCGGCCACCGCCGATTCGATCTCCACGCCACGGTTGATCGGGCCCGGGTGCATGACGATGGCGTCGGGCTTGGCCCCGGCCAGGCGCGCGGTGGTCAGGCCGAACAGGCGGTAGAACTCGCCTTCGCTGGGCAGCAGGCCGCCCTGCATGCGCTCACGTTGCAGGCGCAGCATGATCACCACGTCCACGTCCTTCAGGCCTTCGGTCATGTCGGTGTAGACCTTGACCCCGTACTGCTCGATACCGATGGGCAGCAGGGTTTTCGGTGCGATCACGCGGATGTCCGGGCAGCCGAGGGTTTTCAGCGCCAGCATGTTCGAGCGCGCCACCCGCGAGTGCAGGATGTCGCCGACGATGGCCACCGAGAGGTTCTCGAAGCCGCCCTTGTGCCGGCGGATGGTCAGCATGTCGAGCATGCCCTGGGTCGGGTGGGCGTGACGGCCGTCGCCGCCGTTGATGATCGCCACCTGCGGGCACACGTGTTCGGCGATGAAGTGCGCGGCGCCGGAGTCGCCGTGGCGTACTACGAACATGTCGGCGGCCATGGCTTCCAGGTTGCGCAGGGTGTCCAGCAGGGTTTCACCCTTGCTCGCCGAGGAGGTCGAGACATTCAGGGTGATCACGTCCGCCGACAGCCGCTGGGCCGCCAGTTCGAAGGTGGTGCGGGTGCGGGTGGAGTTTTCGAAGAACACGTTGCACACGGTCTTGCCGCGCAGCAGCGGGACTTTCTTCACCGCCCGGGCGCCGACTTCGAGGAAGGAGTCGGCGGTGTCGAGGATTTCCGTCAGCAGCTCGCGGTTCAGGCCGTCGAGGGACAGGAAATGGCGCAGCTGGCCCTGATCGTTGAGCTGCAGCGGGCGCTTGGCGTCTAGAGGCGTCATCGCAATGGACTCTTAAAAGGGCGAGTTAGAGGGCGAGGTCTTGGAGCTCGAGTTGAAGCGGCGCAGGACCGGACAATTTTACCCGCTCGTGGGCGGCCAGCGACAGGGTCGCGCCCACCACATTCGGACGGATCGGCAGCTCGGCGGCGTTCAGGTCCAGCAGGCAGACCAGGGTCACGCTGGCCGGGCGGCCGTAGTCGAACAGTTCGTTGAGGGCGGCGCGGATGGTCCGGCCGCTCATCAGCACGTCGTCGATCAGCACCAGGTGCTGGCCTTCGATCTCGAACGGCAGCTCCGAGGGACGCACTTGTGGGTGCAGGCCGTTCTGGCTGAAGTCGTCGCGATAGAAGGACACGTCCAGGGTGCCCAGGGGCGCGTCGCTGCCCAGGGCTTCCAGCAGGGCCTGGGCCACCCAGACGCCGCCGGTACGGATACCGATGAAGCGGGGCTCGCTGATAGCGCGCTGGGCCAGGTGGGCGTTGAGATCAGTGGCCATCTGGCTGATCAGGGCGGCGGGATTGGGCAGGCTCATGGTGGCTCCTTCGTGGGCTCGCGCCGGGTTGCCGGGCAGCGAGGCGCGTGGGACTTGCGGCTGGTGTTGGGCCAGGAGGCGCGCAGCAGGGGGCCGCGCCTCTTCAGGATTCGGGTTTCAGGTGTTCAACAGGCCGGCGTTTTCATCGAGCCAGCCCTGCAGCAGCAGGGCCGCGGCGATGGCGTCCACCGGGTTGTCGCGGTAACTGCCTTTCTGCCCGCCCCGGGCCAGGCGTTCGCCCTTGGCCTCGAAGGTGGTCAGGCGTTCATCGTGGGTATAGAAGGGCACATTGAAGCGGCCGTTCAGGCGCCGGGCGAACTTCTCGGCCCGCACGCACATATCGCTGGGGCTGCCGTCCATGTTCAGGGGCAGGCCTACCACCACGGCGTCGGGTTTCCATTCCTCGATCAGCGCTTGCACCTGATTCCAGTCCGGCACGCCGTTCTGCGCCTTGAGGGTGCACAGCTCGCGGGCCTGGCCGGTGATGGCCTGGCCCACGGCGACGCCGATCTGCTTGGTGCCGTAGTCGAAGCCGAGGATCAGTCGCAAGGCCATCAGGCGTGGCCCGCCTGGCTGGTGAGCAGGTTGAGGTTGACCCCCAAGTGCCGGGCGGCGGCTTCCAGGCGCAGTTCGCTGCTGGTGTTGAACAGGATGTCGGCGTCGAAGGGGCAGGTCAGCCAGGCGTTGTCCGCCAGCTCGGCTTCCAGTTGCCCGGCTTCCCAGCCGGCATAGCCCAGGGCGATCAGGCTCTTGGCCGGGCCGACACCGTCGGCGATGGCGAACAGCACGTCTTGGGAGGTGGACAGGGACAGCCCTTCGAGCTCCACCGTGGCCTGGTAGACCGGGCCGCTGGGATGCAGGACAAAGCCGCGATCGGTCTGCACCGGGCCGCCACTGAAGATCGGCACGTGCTGGCACAGCAGCGACGGCTCTTCGTCGGGGCGCAGTTGTTCGAGGATATCCGCCAGGTTCAGGTCCTGGGGCCGGTTGATCACCAGGCCCATGGCGCCACTGGCGTTGTGCTCGACGATGTAGGTCAAGGTCTGCGCAAAGTTCGGGTCGGCCATATGGGGCATGGCGATCAGGAAGTGATGCTTGAGATAGCTTGGGCTGACATTTTTCATGAGCGCTAGTGTGGCGATGGCGGGCCCGGCTGACAAGCGCCAGCCGGTGGGTACTGGCCTGCCGGTGCAGGTGGCGCGGGGGAGGGCGTATCCGCTGAGGGGCCTCTGCGCCGGCCAACCGGCTGTTGCGGGTGCTGGGCGCTTGCCAGCGGGTGCGGATTAATTGCTGGACAGCTTGTCGCCCCGGGCGAAGCGCCAGGTGCGGATGATTTCCAGGCGGTCGATGTCCGACAGGTCGCCGGTGAAGGGCGCGAACGGCGCGGCCAGGCGCACGATGCGCTGGGCGGCCTGGTCCAGCAGCGGCTGGCCGGAGGACTCCAGTACCAGCACTTCATACAGTGAGCCGTCGCGGTTGATCGAGACCATCAGCCGCAAGTTGCCGTAGATCTGCTTGCGGCGGGCCTCCTCGGGGTAGTTGAGGTTGCCGATGCGCTCGACCTTCTTGCGCCATTCGTCCTTATACCAGGCACCCTTGTCGCGCATGGTGGAGGCGGCGCTCAGGCGGTGGATGCGCGGGCGCTTGGCATACAGCTGTTGTTCGTTGGCCAGCTCCGCTTCCAGGCTAGAAATCTCGCTGGACAGCTGGGAGCTGTCGAACGTCGGAGTCTCGGCCTTGGGCGTCGGGTCTTTCCTGACCTCTTCACGCTGGGTCACGGTCTTTTTCGGTTTCGGCGCGGTGGTGGCCACGGCTGCCTTGGGCGCGGCTTCCTTGACCTCGGGCTTGACCGACGGCGGAGGCACCACCTTTTTCACCGAATTGTCCTGGAACGGCGCCACCTCGGTGGTTTTCGGAATGGCCTTCTTGTCCAGGGTGCCGCTGCCTTCCTGGTGCTCCTGGGCGAGAAAGTCGGCCTTCTTCGGCTTGGTCTCGCTCTTGAAGGTGGCCAGGGTGATTTCCAGGGTCTTGCTGATGGTCTGGGGCTCGGCGAAGGAAAAGCCCAGGCCGAGGATCAGTGCCAGGTGCAGGAGCGCCGCCAGGAACAGGGTAAATCCCAGGCGATCGGCCGCGCGCACGCCGCCATGGGCTAGCTCGGGGGGCAGATCGGACGGCAGGCTCATGGGCGTTTCGACATCACGGCAGGCATCACACAACCAACATCACGTTTTCACAGGCGGCGCATGATAACGCAATGTTGGTTTCAAGCCTTGAGTGCCAAGCTTCAAGCGACAAGCTGCAGATGACGCAGATCAAGCTTGCGGCTTGTTGCTGGCGGCTTGCAGCTTGCGTTCGATGGCATCCATCAGCCGCGCGCCGATTTGCGTGCCGAAGGCGTTGTCGATCTCACGGATGCAGGTGGGGCTGGTGACGTTGATTTCCGTCAGGTGCTCGCCAATCACATCGAGGCCGACGAACAGCAAGCCCTTGGCCCGCAGGGTCGGGCCGACCTGGGCGGCGATCCAGCGGTCCTTGTCGCTCAGTGGACGGGCTTCGCCACGCCCGCCGGCGGCCAGGTTGCCACGGGTTTCACCGGCGGCGGGGATGCGCGCCAGGCAGTAATCCACCGGTTCGCCATCGATCATCAGGATGCGCTTGTCACCGTCCTTGATCGCCGGCAGGTAGGCCTGGGCCATGATCTGCTGGCTGCCGAGCACGGTCAGGGTTTCCAGGATCACCGACAGGTTCGGGTCGCCGGCGCGGTGGCGGAAGATCGAGGTGCCGCCCATGCCGTCCAGAGGCTTGAGGATCACGTCGCCATGCTCGGCGGCGAACTCGCGCAAAACATCGGCGCGCCGGCTGACCACGGTCGGCGGGGTGCACTGCGGGAACAGGGTGGCGAACAGCTTTTCATTGCAGTCGCGCAGGCTCTGGGGCTTGTTGACCACCAGCACGCCGGCGCTTTCGGCCTGTTCCAGCAGGTAGGTGGAGTAGACGAACTCCATGTCGAACGGCGGGTCCTTGCGCATCAGGATCACGTCCAGATCGCTCAGCGGGCAGTCGATCTCGGCGTCCAGCTCGAACCATTTCTCCGGGTTGGCGAACACCTGCAGCGGGCGCATGCGCGCCCGCGCCACGCCAGCGCCCTGGTACAGGTCGCGCTGCTCCATATAGAAGAGGGTCCAGCCGCGCTCCTGGGCGGCCAGCAGCATGGCCAGCGAGCTGTCCTTCTTGTAGGAGATGCTGGCGATAGGGTCCATGACAATCCCGACGCGAACGCTCATGGGTGGATTCCTTTAAGAAAATAAGTGGAAGCAAGGCAAAAAAAGTGGCGTCAGAGTGGCGCTGACAAGGGCCTGGGTCAAGGAAAAACCACTGCCTGGCGTGGTCCATAGATTGCAGAGGGGAGAGTGTGCTAAAAAGGCTCGCATGCCGGGCCGAGGCCTTGAAGTTCAAGGGTTTGGGGCGTAGGCCAGCGGTACCGGATCAAATCATTCGCTGGGGCGATGGCAGAGCAGATATGGAACAGCATTCCAACGCCTTGAAGGTGATGGTGATCGACGATTCGAAGACGATTCGCCGCACGGCCGAAATGCTGTTGAAGAACGTCGGCTGCGAGGTCATCACCGCCGTGGACGGTTTCGAGGCCCTGGCCAAGATCGTCGATCATCATCCCGGCATCATCTTCGTCGACATCATGATGCCGCGGCTCGACGGCTATCAGACCTGTGCGCTGGTGAAGAACCACAGCGCGTTCAAGTCCATTCCCGTGATCATGCTGTCCTCCAAGGACGGCCTGTTCGACAAGGCCAAGGGGCGCATCGTCGGCTCCGATCAGTTTTTGACCAAACCCTTCAGCAAGGAAGAACTGCTGAGCGCAATCAAGGCCCACGTTCCGGACTTTGTCGCGCTTGCGCCACAGTAGACACGCACAATGGCGTTCGGCCCGCGGGCCGCGCGCCCATACCGTATGGGGAAGACCATGGCTCGTATTCTGATCGTCGATGACTCGCCGACTGAAATGTACAAACTCACCGGCATGCTGGAAAAGCACGGCCATGAAGTGCTCAAGGCCGAGAACGGTGCCGACGGCGTGGCCCTGGCCCGGGAAGAAAAGCCCGATGCGGTACTGATGGACATCGTCATGCCCGGCCTCAACGGCTTCCAGGCCACCCGCCAGTTGACCAAGGACGCCGAGACCAGCCATATCCCGGTGATCATCATCACCACCAAGGATCAGGAAACCGACAAGGTCTGGGGCACTCGCCAGGGCGCCAAGGACTACCTGACCAAGCCGGTGGACGAAGAGACCCTGATCAAGACCCTGAACAGCGTCCTGGCCGGCTGATCGCCCGGCCATGAGCGAAACCCAGACCGCCTTCGAGCTGCTGCTGGAGATCGACCAGCGCTGCCGCCTGCTGGCCGCCGACCTGCCGTCCCAGGAAACCCGCCAGCACGGCTGGAGCGGTATCGGCTTCCGCCTCGGGGAGCACTGGTACGTGGCCGCCATGGGCGAAATCAGCGAGGTGCTGCACGAGCCGCGCTACACCCTGCTGCCCGGGGTCAAGCCCTGGGTCAAGGGCGTGGCCAACCTGCGCGGGCGGCTGCTGCCGGTCATGGACCTGTGCGCCTTCTTCGGTCATGAGCTGTCGCCCCTGCGCAAGCAGCGACGGGTGCTGGTGGTGGAGTACAAGGAACTGTTTGCCGGCCTGCTGGTGGATGAAGTGGCGGGCCTCAAGCATTTTGCCCAGGACAGTCTGGAGCCCGGCCCCGGCGACTTTGCCATTGCCGCGATCAACCCCTACCTGCAGGGGCAGTTTCGCAGCGACCAGCTCTGGCAGGTCTTCAGCCCCTTCGCCCTGGCCCGCTCGCCGGCGTTTCTGCAGGTGGCGGCGTGAGCCTCGCCCGGTCCCGCTTGCCCTGCGTTCGCTGTACCCCGGCCAGCCTTGCTGCCCTGGTTCCATCCATGCTGCCCGAGCGTTGCGTGCGCCCCGGGCTCCTGAAAGCGGGATCACCCGCTCGCCACAGGCCTGATCGATGACCAAAGCCAAAACCGGCAAGCCCCTGGAGGGCTCCCGCAGCCGCTCGCAGATCATCGTGCTGTTCATCGCACTGATCGTGTTCATCATGCTGCTGTTCGCCAACTTCGCTTACCTGAACACCCAGGCCACCTACGACAAGCAGTACATCGGCCATGCCGGCGAGCTGCGGGTGCTGTCCCAGCGCATCGCCAAGAACGCCACCGAAGCGGCAGCCGGCAAGGCCGCGGCGTTCAAGCTGCTGGGGGATGCGCGCAACGACTTTGCCCAGCGCTGGGGCTACCTGAAGAAGGGCGACCCGGCCACCGGCCTGCCCGGCGCGCCGGTGGTGCTGCGCCAGGAAATGCGCGCCGTGCAGCTGGACTGGGAAAAACTGCTGAAGAACGCCGATGTCATCCTCGGCAGCGAGCAGACGGTGCTGTCCCTGCATCAAGTGGCGGCGACCCTGGCGGAAACCGTGCCCCAGTTGCAGGTGGAATACGAGAAGGTGGTGGAGATCCTCCTGCAGCGCGGTGCCCCGGCCGCCCAGGTGGCCATGGCCCAGCGCCAGTCGCTGTTGGCCGAGCGGATTCTGGGGGCGGTCAACACGGTGCTGGCCGGCGACGAAAATGCGGTCCAGGCCGCCGACGCCTTTGGCCGGGATGCCGCGCGCTTCGGCCAGGTCCTCAACGGCATGCTGCAGGGCAACCCAGGGTTGAAGATCAGCCAGGTCGAAGACCCGGACGCCCGGGCCCGGTTGGCGGAGATTTCCGAATTGTTCGAGTTCGTCTCCGGTTCCGTGGACGAGATCCTCGAAACCTCCCCCGAGCTGTTCCAGGTCCGCGAATCGGCGAGCAACATCTTCAGCCTGTCCCAGACCCTGCTGGACGAAGCCTCGCTGCTGGCCACCGGCTTCGAGAACCTGGCCGGCAGCCGCAAGCTGGACACCATCGGCGGTTATGTCCTGGGCCTGCTGGCCCTGGCCTCGATCATCCTCATCGGCCTGGTGATGGTCCGCGAAACCAACCGCCAGCTGCGGGAAACCGCCGAGAAGAACGAGCGCAACCAGAACGCGATCATGCGCCTGCTGGACGAGATCGAGGACCTGGCCGACGGCGACCTGACGGTGACCGCCTCGGTGACCGAGGACTTCACCGGGACCATCGCCGACTCCATCAACTATTCCGTCGACCAGCTGCGCGACCTGGTGGCCACCATCAACCTCACGGCGGGTCAGGTGGCCGGCGCGGTGCAGGAAACCCAGGCCACCGCCATGCAACTGGCCGAAGCCTCGGAGCACCAGGCCCAGCAGATTTCCGAAGCCTCCACGGCGATCAACGAGATGGCCCAGTCCATCGATCAGGTGTCGGCCAACGCCGCCGAGTCCTCGGCGGTGGCCGAGCGTTCGGTGGAAATCGCCAACAAGGGCAACGAGGTGGTGCACAACACCATCCACGGCATGGACAACATCCGCGAGCAGATCCAGGACACCGCCAAGCGCATCAAGCGACTGGGCGAGTCCTCCCAGGAAATCGGTGACATCGTCAGCCTGATCGACGACATCGCCGACCAGACCAACATCCTGGCCCTCAACGCGGCGATCCAGGCCTCCATGGCCGGCGATGCCGGGCGTGGTTTTGCCGTGGTGGCCGACGAAGTGCAACGGCTGGCGGAGCGCTCCTCGGCCGCCACGCGGCAGATCGAGACCCTGGTGCGGGCGATCCAGACCGACACCAACGAAGCGGTGATCTCCATGGAGCAAACCACCACCGAAGTGGTGCGCGGCGCGCGTCTGGCCCAGGACGCGGGGGTGGCCCTGGAAGAGATCGAAGGCGTGTCCAAGACCCTGGCGGCGCTGATCCAGAGCATTTCCAACGCGGCCCAGCAGCAGACCACGTCGGCCGGGCAGATCTCCCTGACCATGAACGTGATCCAGCAGATCACCTCGCAAACCTCGTCCGGCTCCACCGCGACCGCCGAGAGCATCGGCAACCTGGCGAAAATGGCCAGCCAACTGCGCCGCTCGGTGTCCGGCTTCACCTTGCCGGCCACCCGGGCCCCGGCCCCGAATGACAATCGCTGACGCAAGGCCTTGACGGGAGTGGTGATGGTGGACCGGCATGACTATGTGGCCCTGGAATGGGTCAAGGGCGAAATTGCCGAAACCTTGAAGCAGGCGCATCAGGCCTTGGAACACCTGGCGGATGACCCCCAGGACCCGGATGCCCTCGGCCAGTGCCTGGCGGGGATCCACCAGGTCCATGGCAGTCTGCAGATGGTGGAGTTCTACGGCGCCGCGCTGCTGGCCGAGGAAATGGAAAAGCTCGCCCTGGCCCTGCAGCAGAACCGGGTGGCCCAGCGCGACGAAGCCCTGCGCCTGCTGCGCCAGGCCATCGGCCAACTGCCCCAGTACCTGGACCGGGTGCAGAGTGCCCGCCGCGACCTGCCCCTGGTGGTGCTGCCGCTGCTCAACGATCTGCGCAGTGCCCGGGGCGAAGGCCTGCTCTCGGAAACCAGCCTGTTCAGCCCGCAACTGCCCAGCCTGCCGACCCTGTCCGACAAGGCCCTGGCGGCTCTGGAGCCGCTGGAGTTTCCCACCCAGATGCGCAAGTTGCGGCACCTGCTGCAAACCGCGCTGGTGGACCTGCTGCGCGAGCAGGACGCCGAACACTGCCTGGGCCACATGGCCAAGGTCTTCGAACGCCTGGAGGCGCTGTGCCAGGACGCACCGCTGGCGCCCTTGTGGCACATCGCCTCGGCCCTGGTGGAAGGCATGCGCCAGGGCGTGATCGCCAACAGCCCGGCGGTGCGCAGCCTGCTCAAGGACGCCGACAAGGAACTCAAGCGCCTGCTGGAACAGGGCATGCCCGGAATCAACCAGGCCGCGCCCGACGAATTGCTCAAGAGCCTGTTGTTCTACATCGCCAAGGCGCGCCATCCCACCCCATTGATGCTGACCATGAAAGAACGTTACGGACTGGACGACGCGCTGCCCGACAGCGCGGTGGTGGATGAGGAACGGGCCCGCCTGGCCGGGCCCGACCGCGATGCCATGCGCTCGGTGCTGACCGCGGTGTGCGATGGCCTGGTGCGGGTCAAGGAGCGCCTCGACCTGTTCGTGCGCAGCGACCGCCAGCACACCGGCGATCTGGACAGCCTGCTGTCTCCCTTGCGGCAGATCGCCGACACCCTGGCGGTGCTGGGTTTCGGCCAGCCACGCAAGGTGATCATCGACCAGTTGGCGGTGGTCCAGAGCCTGGCCCAGGGCCAGCGCGCGCCGGACGACGCGGTGCTGATGGATGTGGCCGGGGCCTTGTTGTATGTCGAGGCGACCCTGGCCGGGATGGTCGGTACCGTGGAGCCGGAAAGTCCCGAGGACAGCCGCCTGCCCACCACCGACCTGACCCAGATCCATCAGTTGGTGATCCAGGAAGCCCTGGTCTGTCTGCGTCAGGCCAAGGACCTGATTGGCGAGTGCATCGAGGCCGACTGGGAGCGCGAGCAACTGGTGTCGGTGCCCGAGTTGCTGACCCAGGTGCGCGGCGCGCTGGCGATGATCCCGTTGCCCCGTGCCGCCAGCCTGATGGAAGCCTGCAATCGCTTCATCAGCGAACAGCTGCTGCAGGATTCGCCCCGGCCGGACTGGCGGCAACTGGACCACCTGGCGGATGTGATCACCAGCCTTGAGTACTACCTGGAGCGCTTGAAGGAGGACCACCAGGCGCCGGGGGAGAAGTTCCTCGACCTGGCGGAGCAGGGCCTGACGGCCTTGGGGCATGCCCCCGTGGCGCAAGCGGCATTGCCGGAGCGGCCCGCAAGCGGCGGCGAGGCGCCGGCGCTGCCGGTGTCACAGGCAGCGGACGAGCCCCGGCCGGCGCAGTCTCTGGCCGATGCGCTGGCGGCCCCGGTGTCGGCGCTCAACCCGCCGGCCCTGATCACCCCCGGCAGCCTGCTGCCGCCGCCGGTGGACGAAGAGCCGGTCGACGACGAACTGCGGGAAGTCTTCCTTGAAGAAACCGAGGAAGTGCTGGACATGCTCCGCGAGTACCTGCCGCGCTGGACGGCCGAGCCCCAGGGCCAGGCCGCCCTGAGCGAACTGCGTCGAGCCTTCCACACCCTCAAGGGCAGTGGGCGCATGGTGCGTGCCCTGGTCCTGGGGGAACTGGCCTGGGCGGTGGAGAACCTGCTCAACCGGGTGCTGGAGCACAGCGTTGCCCCCAGCGCCGAAGTCCGGCAACTGGTGGCCGACACCCTGCAACTGCTGCCGGACCTGATCGGCGAATTCGCCGCCCGGGCCCAGCGCCAGCGCGAGGATGTCGACCGCCTCGCCGCTCGCGCCCATGCCCTGGCCAAAGGTGCCGCAGCCGACGCCCTCGCTGAAGGCCAGGCGCTGGACCCGCAGTTGCTGGAGATCTTCCGCGCCGAAGCCCAGACCCACCTGGACAGCATCCAGCGTTTTCTCGAACGGGCTGCCGAGCACCTGCCGCTGCAGGCCAGCGATGAACTGCAACGGGCCCTGCATACCCTCAAGGGCAGCGCCTCCATGGCCGGGGTGCTGCCGATGGCCGAGCTGGCCGGGCCCTTCGACCAGCTGGCCCGGGAATACCGGGCCCACCTGATTCCCCTGGACCTGGACGAAGTCGAGCTGTTGCTGGAAGCCGAAGGCCTGCTGCGCCGCGGGTTGCGGCAACTGGACAGCGATCCGCTGGCGCCCATCGACGGCGCCCGCTCACTGGTGGGGCGCGCCCTGGCACTGCTCGGCGAGCGCCTGGAAACCCTGCTCAACGCCCCGGACGCCGCCCCCCGGGCCAAGCGCGATCCGCACTTGATCACCAACTTCCTGGCCCAGGGCATGGACATCCTGCTGGACGCCGAAAGCCTGCTGCGGCGCTGGCAGCAGCATCCCGGCGAGCGTCAGGAACTCAGTGCCCTGCTGGACGAACTGACCACCCTCGGTGAAGGCGCGCACCTGGCCGACCTGCACCCGGTGGATGAACTCTGCGAAGCCCTGCTCGACCTCTATGGCGCGGTGGAGGAGAGCAGCCTGGCGGTCAGCGAGCGCTTCTTCCACGAGGCTGAAAGCGCCCACGAGGCCTTGCTCAACATGCTCGACGAACTGGCCGCAGGCCAGGCGGTCAGCCCCTGCGCGGAGCGGGTCCAGGCCCTGCGCGATTTGCTGCACGAAGGCCTTGATCCGAGTGCCACCGGCCTGATCAAGAGCGATGGCAGTCGGGCCTTGAGCATCAGTGAACTGGGGGCGGCCACCGCGCGCCTGGAGCAGACGCCGGGGCAGGCGGACGCAGACGCGGAGATCGTCGAGATCTTCCTCGAAGAAGCGGTGGACCTCCTCGAAAGCGCCGATCAGGCCCTGCAACGCTGGTTGGCGGACCCGGAAAACGGCGCGCCGCTGTCCTCCCTGCAGCGGGACCTGCACACCCTTAAGGGGGGCGCGCGAATGGCCGAAGTGACGCCGGTGGCGGAGCTGGCCCAGGAGCTGGAGTCGTTGTACGAGGGCCTGGTGGACCGGCGCTACAGCCACAGCCAGCACCTGGGCCTGCTGTTGCGCAGCAGTCATGAGCAATTGGCGTTGCTGCTGCATCAGTTGCAGAGCGCGCGGCCCCTGGATGATTCCCGGGCTCAGGTCGAAGCCGTGCGCGCCTACCGGCAGCAGGCAGCCAGCCCCGCCGAGACGGCCGAGACGGCCGAGAACGCGCCCTCCGAGGACAGCGCGGCCCAGGATCCGGAGCTGCTGGAGATCTTTCTCGAAGAAGGCTTCGACATCATCGACAGCTCCGCCGCGGCCCTGGCGCGCTGGCAGGCCGACCCCCAGGCGCGTCAGGAGGTGGAAACCCTGCTGCGGGACCTGCACACCCTCAAGGGTGGGGCGCGAATGGTGGAAATCGCCCCCATCGGCGACCTGGCCCACGAGCTGGAGTTTCTCTTCGAAGGCTTGTCCGCCGGGCTGCTGCAACCCAGCCCGGCATTGTTCACCCTGCTGCAGAAAAGCCACGACCGCCTGGCGCAGATGCTCGATGCGGCCCGCGCCGGGCAACCCATCGAGCCGGCGCAGAAACTGATCGAGGCAATCCACGACCTGAGCCATCCGCGCGTGCCGTCCGTGCCCGGGGCGCCTGCGCCGATGCCGGCGAGCAAGCCGGAGCCGACGGCCCCCGCCGCGGAGGCCGCGGTGGTGGGCGACATGGTCAAGGTGTCGGCGGAACTGCTGGACGATCTGGTGAACCTGGCCGGGGAAACCTCGATCTTCCGGGGGCGCATCGAACAACAGGTCAACGATGCCCGGGTAGCGCTTGGCGAGATGGAAACCACCATCGAGCGCATGCGTGACCAGTTGCGGCGCCTGGACACCGAAACCCAGGGCCGCATCCTCAGTCGCCAGCAAGTGGAGGCCGAGCGCCTGGGCTACGAGGAATTCGACCCGCTGGAAATGGACCGGCATTCGCAGTTGCAGCAGTTGTCCCGGGCCCTGTTCGAGTCCGCCTCGGACCTGCTGGACCTCAAGGAAACCCTCGACCGGCGCAACCACGACGCCGAGAACCTGTTGCAGCAGCAAGGACGGATCAACACCGAATTGCAGGAAGGCCTGATGCGCACGCGCATGGTGCCCTTCGAGCGCATGGTGCCCAGGCTCAAGCGCATCGTGCGGCAGGTGGCCGAAGAGCTGGGCAAGGACGTGGAGTTCGTGGTGGGCAACGCCGAAGGGGAAATGGACCGCAACGTTCTCGAACGCATGGTCGCGCCCCTGGAGCACATGTTGCGCAATGCCGTGGATCACGGCCTGGAGGCCGCCGACGTGCGCCGCGCCGCGGGCAAGCCGCCCCGGGGGCGGATCAGCCTCGATCTGTCCCGGGAAGGCGGCGACATCATCTTCGACATGCGCGACGACGGCGCCGGGGTGCCCCTGGAAGCGGTGCGCGCCAAAGCCATCAAGCGCGGCCTGCTGGATCCGCAAGCCGCGATCAGCGACCGCGAGGTGCTGCAGTTCATCATGCAGCCGGGGTTTTCCACCGCCGAGAAGATCACCCAGATCTCCGGGCGCGGGGTGGGCATGGACGTGGTGCACGAGGAAGTGCGGCAACTGGGCGGCAGCATGAGCATTGATTCGGTGGCCGGGCAGGGGGTGCATTTCCGCATTCGCCTGCCCTTCACCGTCTCGGTCAACCGGGCGTTGATGGTGCAGTGCGCCGATGAGCAGTACGCGATCCCGCTGAACACCGTCGAAGGCATCGTGCGGGTCTTGCCGGGTGAGCTGGACGCCCATTACCAGCTCGATCCGCCCCGTTACGAATACGCCGGGCAGGGCTATGACCTGTGCTACCTGGGGGAACTGCTGCACACCGTGCCGCGCCCGAAACTGCTGGGCCAGGTGCTGCCGCTGCCGGTGCTGCTGGTGCACTGCAACGAACAGCGCATCGCGGTGCAGGTGGATGTCACGGCCGGCACCCGGGAGATCGTGGTCAAGAGCCTGGGGCCGCAATTCGCGGCGGTGCAGGGCCTGTCCGGGGCGACCATTCTCGGCGATGGCCGGGTAGTGCTGATTCTCGATCTGCTGGCGCACCTCCGTGCGCTGCAGCTCCAGGCACCGCGGCCGGGGCCGAGCGGCGAGGCCGTGGCCGCCGAAGTCCAGCCGCCACGGCCGATGCTGGTGCTGGTGGTGGACGATTCGGTCACCGTGCGCAAGGTCACCAGCCGCCTGCTGGAACGTCATGGCATGAACGTGCTCACCGCCAAGGACGGGGTCGACGCCATGACGCTGCTGGCCGAGCACACCCCGGACCTGATGCTGCTGGACATCGAGATGCCGCGCATGGACGGTTTCGAAGTGGCGATCCAGGTACGCAACGACCCGCGCCTGCAACACTTGCCGATCATCATGATCACCTCCCGCACCGGGCAGAAACACCGCGACCGGGCCATGGCCATCGGGGTCAATGACTACCTCGGCAAGCCCTATCAAGAATCGGTGCTGCTGGAAAGCATCGCCCTGTGGAGCAAGCCCCATGCTTGATCACCGCGCCAGCACCCTGACCGGTCTGTTGCTGCCCCTGGCGGACCGTACCCTGATCCTGCCCAACGTGGCGGTGGCCGAACTGATCGACTATCAGCAGGGCAGCTTCGACCTGGATTCGCCGCCCTGGTACCTGGGCCGGGTGCTGTGGCGCGAGCGGTGGATTGCGCTGATCAGTTTCGAGTCGGCCTGTGGTGGCAAGACGGTGTTGGGCGAGCGGGCGCGTATCGTCGTGCTCAACGCCCTGGGCGGACGCCCGGAGCTGAAGTTCATGGCCTTGCTGGTGCAGGGCATTCCCCGCTCCTGCAAGCTCGACAGCCAGTTGAGTTATGTCGATGTGCCGTTGGCGCCTCTGGAAAAGGCCGCGGTGCAGGTGGCCGAGCAAGTGGCCAAGGTCCCGGATCTGCTGGCGCTGGAGGAGTTGCTGGTGGGGGCGGGGCTGCTGTCCTAGGCGTGTTTTGCCGGCAAGCCGGTGGCGTGAAGCACGCGCGCGTCGCTAGACCCTGGCGTGCCGGCGAAAGCTGCGCCTCAGGCCCCCCGCAACCTGTCCCGCACCTCCATCAAGGCATACCCCAGCAGGTTCAGGCCGCGCCACTGCTCCGGCCGGCTGGCCTTGGCATCGTCCGCCGCCAGGCCAATGCCCCAGATCCGATCCACCGGGCTGGCTTCCACCAGCACCTGATCGCGGGTGGACAGCAGGTAGTCGCCCAGGGCCGGGTGCTGGCTGAACTTGGCCAGGTTGCCTTGCACCACGATCTCGAAACGCGCCTCGGACCAACGGGCGTCATCGAAGCCGCGCACTTCGCGGCCCAGCTGTTTGACGTCCGCCGGGGTGGTCGCCTTGAGGATCCGCCCGTGGGTTTCCCGGTCATCGAACAGCAGGGCCTTGCCGGCCATCATGAAGTGCTCGGCGCTGGGGTAGTGAATGCCCTCAAGTTCCAGGCCGGCGGCGAACCACTGGCTGAAGCAGCTCGGGGAGAGGCGCCCGTCGCGGGTCGGCTGGTGGCCCCAGAACATCAGGTAGTCGGGCTCAAGGCCATGCTTGATCTGTTCCAGCAGTGTCTGGTTCGAGCGAATCGGTGTGTCCATGCTGACTCTCATCATTGTCTGCTCAGGCCATTGACTGGCCGGTCCGGCGCGCATTGTGGCCCCAGAGGGCGGCCGGATGCCAACCCTGTGGATAATCTTGCAACTGCGCAACATCTTGCGCAGCCATCTGTGGGTAAGCCTGTGCACAGATCGCGGTAATGGCCTTGCCGCATGGCCTGCCTCAAGGTGCGCAAGATCTTGCACAGCACTGCGCAACATGTTGCGCACTTTTCCCGGTATTTCCTCGAAAAAGTCCGCCAAACACCGCCAATAAATCAGTAACTCACTGATTCAAAACAACTAATCAGTTGCTGGCACAGACCTTGTAATCACTCCGGCAGCCCACGGTCATCCGGCCGGGGTTTCTTTAGTGATTTGCAAGGAGAGCATGCATGGCAACGCCAGCGTATATGTCGGTCACCGGCACCAAACAGGGGCTGATCACCGCCGGGGCCTTTACCGCCGATTCCGTGGGTAACACCTACCAGGAAGGTCATGAAGACCAGGTCATGGTCCAGGGCTTTCAGCACGAAGTGATCATTCCCCGCGATCCGCAGTCCGGCCAGCCCACCGGCCAGCGGGTGCACAAGCCGGTGATCATCACCAAGGTCTTCGACAAGGCTTCGCCGCTGCTGCTGGCGGCGCTGACCTCGGGCGAGCGCCTGACCGAGATCGTCATCCAGTGGTACCGCACCTCCGCCGCCGGCACCCAGGAGCACTACTACACCACCACCCTTGAGGACGCGATCATCGTCGACATCAAGGACTACATGCACAACTGCCAGGACCCGGGCAATGCCCACTTCACCCACCTGGAAGACGTGCACTTCACCTACCGCAAGATCACCTGGACCCACGAAGTCTCCGGCACTTCCGGCTCCGATGACTGGCGGACCCCGGTCACCGGCTAAGGAAGGCCGCTCGACCCTTACCGCGCCCTGGCCAGCCTCGCTGGTCCGGGCCCATATTCATCCAGCAGTTGCACTGCCCGCATCGAGGCACAGGGAATGTTCGCCGCCGCCGACCAGACGCATTTCAGCCTGACCCTGGAGGGTCGCCCCCACGACTTTCAAGTGCTCGGCCTGCAGGGCCGGGAGCGCATCAGCCGGCCCTTTGCCTTCGACCTGGAGCTGGTCAGCGAACGCTCCAACCTGGACCTGGACGCGCTGCTGCACACCCCGGCCTTCCTGCAACTGGCGGCTGATGGCAGCGGCATTCACGGGCAGATCCAGCGCATCGCCCAAGGCGACCGCGGTCGTCGCCTGAGCCACTACCAGATCACCCTCGGCCCACGCCTGGCCTATCTGGGCCAGCGCATCAACCAACGGATCTTCCAGCACCTGAGCGTGCCGCAGATCATCGCCCGGGTGCTGGAGGAACACGGCATCCTCGGCAACGACTACCACTTCCACCTCGCCGGCCCCTACCCGGAGCGCGAGTACTGCGTGCAGTACGACGAATCGGACCTGCGCTTCATCCAGCGCCTGTGCGAGGAAGAGGGCCTGCACTACCACTTTCAGCACAGCCGCGACGGGCATCGACTGGTGTTCGGCGAAGACCAGACGGTGTTCCGCAAACTGGCCCCGGTGGCCTACCGGCAAGACTCCGGCCTGGTGGCCAGCGAGCCGGTGATCAAGCGTTTCGAGCTGCGCTTGGAGGCGCGCCCCAGCCGCACCACGCGCCGCGACTACGACTTCGAAAAACCGCGCCTGCAGATGCAGGGAGCGGCCAAATCGCAAGAGCCAAAAGCCGAGCCGGACCTTGAAGACTACGCCTACCCCGGACGCTTCACCGACCGCGAGCGCGGCAAGCATCTGGCCAGGCGCGCCCTGGAACGGCACCGCAGCGACTACCGCCAGGCCAGCGGCCACAGCGACCAGCCAAGCCTGCGCAGCGGGCATTTCCTGCCCCTGAGCGGGCACCCCCACCCGGCCTGGAACGACCTGTGGCTGCTGACCGAAGTCCTCCACGAAGGCAAACAGCCGCAGGTGCTGGAAGAGTCCATCACCAGCGACACCCGGGCCGGAACAGGCTTTCACCAGGGCTACCGCAACCGCTTCACCGCCACCCCCTGGGAAGTGCCCCATCGCCCGCCCCTGGAACACCCCAAGCCGCGGATTCTCGGCAGCCAGACCGCCAAGGTCACCGGCCCTCAGGACGAGGACATCCACACCGACGCCCACGGCCGGGTCAAGGTGCAGTTTCACTGGGACCGCGAGGGCCAGGGCAACGACAAGAGCAGCTGCTGGCTGCGGGTGTCCTCGGCCTGGGCCGGCGCCTGGTACGGCGCCATCGCCGTCCCCCGGGTGGGCATGGAAGTGCTGGTGACCTTCCTCGAAGGCGACCCCGACCAGCCCCTGATCACCGGCTGCCTGTACCACAAGGAAAACGTCGTCCCCTATCCGCTGCCGGCGCACAAGACCCGCAGCACCTTCAAGACCTTGAGCAGCCCCGACGGCGGCGGCTTCAACGAACTGCGCATCGAAGACAAACAAGGCGCCGAGCAGATCTTCATCCACGCCCAGCGCGACTGGGACCAGCAGGTCCAGCACGACCAGAAAATCCGCGTCGGCCACCAGCGCCACGACACGGTGGAGGCCAACAGCTACAGCGAACTCAAGGCCGAAGAACACCACACCGTGCATGGCGAGCGCAAAGTCGAAGCCCGCGCCAGTGATCACCTGAGCATCGCCGGCAGCCAGCACCTGCAACTGGGCAACGGCCTGTTCATCGAGGCCGGCCAGGAAATCCACCTCGCCAGTGGCCTGAAAGTGGTGCTCGAAGCCGGCAGCGAACTGACCCTCAAGGGCGGCGGTAGCTGGATCAGGATCGACGCCGGCGGCGTGGCCCTCAGCGGCGCCCTGGTCAATAACAACTCCGGCGGCAGCCCGGGCAGTGGCACTGGCGCGGCGCCGTTGTTGCCGGGGCCGTTGCGGGTGGCGGATAGGGATAAGCCGGGAAGTCTGCCGGCATCTGCGCTGCTCAATCCGTTTCTGCGCAAAAGCCGGCAGGGGCTGCCATTGATACCGACCTGTGGCCTGCAAACCAACGGTGTTTGCAAACGCGAGGATTGCACATGTCTACGTGGTTGAGTGAGTTCCTTAAACGACCGGTAACTGCGGAACCCTGGAGCCATGCGGGTAAGCGCCAGGTGTATTGCCTCATCGACAACGTGCGACAACCTCGTGTTCTGGAGCAGCTCTATCAACTGACTGGCGTGTCGCATATCGAACAGGTTTTTCAAGGCACTGCGTTTGCCGAGCTTAATCAGGTGAGCCCGCTTTGGTTGCACGTAGACGTGCAAAGCCCGGCGCTATCGGAGGTCGCGAGGCTCTGCCAGGCCCGCCGCTCCGGCGTCCTGTTGACCTCCAGCACTGACCCGTCCAAGGCACTGCAGCACGCCCGCCGCTTGCTGCAGATGCATAGCCCAACTCACGGTGCGGCCCTGGCGCGATTTTACGATCCGGCATTTTGGAGTGCGTTGGCGCTGACGACCGCCAGCCCATTCCTCTTTGGCCCCTGGCATAGCGTCTACACCCCACCGGCGCATCCTGACGACCGGATGTGGCGCGTCTGGGAGCAGGCTGAGGTCGTCAGTGAGGTTTCCCATGATGTGGGCTACCCACTGCGCTTGCCTGACAGCACCCTGCCCGCTGCGGATGAAATCCGCTGGTGGTATTGGGTGCGTGCCTATCAAGCCGAAACGGCAGGCAGCCTGGCCGACGAACAACTGCCGCGAGTGCTGGCTAACCTGCGCCTGCTTGTGGAACACGGGGTTGATGAAGGACGACACCTGGGCCCTTTGCTACCCCATCTGAGCCAACGCTCGCTCCGGGAACATCCTCGCCTGATGGAGGTGCTGCGCAGCGAATTACCGGCATTCGAAAAAATACAGCGATTGGAAATCTGACATGACAGGTACGTCTGAAGCGCAAGTGAATACTGACTCGGACTTCCCGATACAGCTCCCGGCTGATGGGCCGAGCGCAGCCGTAGACCCTGAGGTGAACTGCCGGGACACCCAGCCCGGTTGCAGCAAAAACTACCATGACATCATCTATGTCACCGGCCAGCGTCGATTCTGGTTATTGCCCAAGCGGGTCAAGGATCAGTTGCAGGAGAACATCCTCCTCCTGCGCCAACAGACCGTTGATAGCGACAGAGCGGCGCGCATGAGCAGCATTGCCGACTCCGGCTTGCTGGACTATTTCATCACCCCTGGCCCTGAGGCTTTTCTCGACGTCAGCGAAAGCGATACCGGCGAACGCCACCGATATGAACACAGCAAAGCCACGCTCCTCGAAGAACCGGACAAACAAGCCCAGTACCGCAGCGATTGGGAGATCGCCAAGGCCAAGGGTGACAGCACGGCAGCCATGCAGGCCGAGCGCGCGCTGTTCCGTAGCCAGCGTCGGGTCATAAAGCATCAACAGAACATTGCCGAGCTGGATGAGATTGGCTATCGCCGTGCAGAGGCCCTCGGCTACAAACGTGAGAACGGCGTGTTCTACACCCCGCGTGCCTTGGAGGCCCGTGACGCGGTGGATGTCTATATCGCCGAGCAACGCAAGGCGGTCGAGCGCGGTTTCACCCTGTTCGATCCCGGCGGCCGCAACATCGCGACGTACTGGGAGCACCTGCGAGACTACAAGAAGCTGCACGAAACACTCGTCAGCAGCGGCGTTATCGATGAGAGGGCGCTGCGCGGCGTCCGGATCAATATCCTCAACCTTGAAGCGCCAATGCGCGGTTACCTGGATGCCATTGTCAACCTCGCCGAGTGCGGCATCGCCGTTCCCGAGTTTGCCCTCAGCCCGGATGATCAAAACCAAGGCAGCGAAGACTTCCAGGCCTACGGCAAACTCTTGGCCCAGCGCCGCGCCCTCGAAGTGCGTATAGAGGAGCGCTACGCGCACTGGGTGTCGGCCACAGCCGGTAACGCCGCGCCGCCCGGGGAGGTTTTTACTGAACTGCAAGACCAGTGGCGTCGCTTGAACGAAGAGGCGCAACAGATCAAAGACGCCGCTGAGGCGCGGGTGCGAGATTCGCTGCCACCGCGCCTGTTTCTCTGGGACCCGCAAAGCTATAGCCCCCAACCCATCGAGCGCCTGGTCAAGATGGACATTCCTCTGCGCGAATTCAGCAGCGCAGATGCCTTGGATGTGTTGAATCACATCAGCCTCAAGAACTTCGCCAAGCTGGGCATGGACGTACTCGGCGCAGCGTCCGGCGGCCTTAAGGTGTTGCCGCAGTCGATTGCCAAGCAAGCGGACGATGATCAGGTGTTCAGCGCCTGGCTGCAGCAGGAGGGCGCGCATCCGCTAGACGAAAAAGGCCCCTGGTTCGACGACAATGGCCTGTTTGTGCCCGAGCAGTTCTTTGCCGCCCTAGAGGCCAGTGGCTTTCAGGTTGAAAGCCTGCAAGCGCAGGATAAACGCCAGCGCTGGGGAGCCACCCTCAAGGCCATGGTTTTCGAGGATCGACAACTGCGCAACATGATGTTGTTCGACAACAGCACCCAGGCACAGCTGATACGTTGCCTGCTGCCGGCAGACCGCATGCAGCAAACCGCGTTCAAGGTGCAGGGGCCGCAATGGAAAAAGGGCAAGGGCGCACAGGTTCTCAACGCCCAATTGACCCTGGATGTCGCCCTGTGGCGCGGTGAGGTCAGCCTGTTCAATGTCGAACTGCCCAAACGCAGCAACGCCCTGCCCCTGACGCCCAGCTACATCGCTTACGACGGCAGCCGTCGAACCCTGGATTTAGGCCGGCTATCGCTTAACCTGAGCGCCAAGGCCTGGGGGTTTACCGGTGCCAGTCTGCTGCTGGCCCGCGACCTGACCCTGGACCAGGCAACCGGTTACACCAGCATCGCTGGGCTGGACATCGCCGAGAAGAAAGGCGAGCTGGGCAAGTTCAATCTGTTCGTCGGGGCGCAAGCCGGCTGCAAGCTCAGCGGCCAACTCTACTGGTACCCACCGGCCAGCGTGCTGCCCCCGGCTCCGGTCCCCCACCGCAGCCCGAACAACCCCTGGCTGCCCTTGGCCAAGCTCGACATTGAAGTGGCGGCGGGTGTGGGCGCCGGCCTCTCGGGCGAGCTGAAACTGCAACTGCATAAGGGCCGCTTCATCTTCTCCATCCAACGCTCGCTGATCTGGGGCGTGGGCCTCAAAGGCTATATGTCGTTCGAGATTGGCTACGAATGCGTGGGCCAACTGCTGGAGTTGGTGTGCCGGGAAATGGCCAGGAACCACTACAAAAACCTGGAGTGGATCGACAGCGACGCCTTGCAGTTGGTCAAGCAGCTGGGATTTCTGGGCGCCCTCAATATTGACGTGGGGTTTCTCTACCTGCGCGGTTACATGACGATCAAGGCCCTCTATCAGGCCCTGACCGACGGCGGCCGCGGCGGGCAGATCGCCTACACCTTGAAGCGGGGCAAAAACCAGAAAGTCATGCATGACTGGGTGCTGAACCTACCGCCCCAGGCGTTCGGCCCGCTGCTGATGGCGCTGATCAGCACCCCGCGGGTATTCACCATCAAAGAGGAAGGCAAGGACCCCGAACATTTTGATGAAGATCGAGCTTGGCTGCTGCAGCAACAGGCCATTCACCAATGCCTGATCTGGATCTCACGCAAGCCGGACGCGCAACGTCAATTCGAGGATGCGCTTATCTGCATGAACCGCGAGGGTGTACGCCCGGAGCAGGCAGGGCTGGCCTACTGTGAAAATAGGCTGCGGCTTGACTTGTTTATGGCTGAGCGAGTTTTGGTGCTCTATGAGGCCAATAACACTATGCGGGCCCAATACCGTGAGTGTGCTGCCAACCTAGGGCGGCGACTAGATGATTACTGCATCTCCGACCGCGTTTATAAAGGGCCGGCCTTTGCGCCGGTTCAAGCCATCAAGATTCGTTATGAGGGGCCGAACATTGATTAAGCACACTCTTATCGGCGCACTATGCGGTTTGTTATTTTCCACGTGCGCCGCTGCTCAGCTAACCGAGTCGCAACAAGCCGCTCGCGATAAAGGCCTGGTGCTGTACCAGCAAAGTGACTGGTACGACTCCCAACCCCTGCTGCAAGTGGCCGCTGTCGCTGGCGACCGTACCGCGCAGTATTACCTGGCCGAAGCGATTCGCCTTAGCAGCAGCTACACCACTGTCGAAGCAAGGAAATGGTATGAGGCCGCCGCTGAGCAGGGCGACCTCTACGCAATGCTGCGCTTGAGCAACAGCAGTGACTTGTGCCACCAGATGGGCACCTGCACTGGCAAAGCCGGCCCAGAGTGGCGGAAAACTGCCTTGAAACTAGCCCATGAGCGCGCCGAGCGGGGTGACACCGAGGCCATGACTGTGCTGTACACCGCCAGCCAAGGCCTGGGATGGCTGGAAAAGGCTGCCGAGGCTGGAGATAGTTATGCCCAGTGGTTACTAGCCGGTCGCTATAAAAGTGGCGCTGGCTGGTTTTTAATTCCGGGCAATCGCCAAAAGGCGGTTAAAAAATGGTTTAAGGCTTCAGCGGAGGGCGGTTATCCATTGGGAATGGGGATGTACGCCAACTATTTATATGAAAATAATGAAAGTAAGTCTGAAGTCGGATATTGGCTAAAAAAAGCTGCCGAAGCTGGTTATATTGATGCAGTAAGTACCTATGCTCTAAATGTTGCACATCTTCCAGATAGGCATGGTTATCCTCTGGACTTAATAAAAGGTTACGGGCTTACTTATTTGATATCAAAGTTTGAAGGCGGGGGGGCGGGAGGCGGAGCAGGGGTGGCCGATTTTGGCAAAGAAAGCCTTGTAAAAATAGCCGCAAAGATGACGCCTGATGAAATAAAACAAGGCGTGGCTTTTGCAGAAGAGTGGGAGAGGACACATCCTCCACTTTCTTACTTTGTGCCTATCTACGGATATTGACCTTTTACTTAAGTGAGTCGGAGTAATAGTCAATATATTGGAGCTGTACGACGCGTTATCGAACGTTAAATGACGCCTGTCTATAAAAGTACAATGCATGATTAAACAGACTCTTATCGGCGCACTATGCGGTTTGTTATTTTCCACGTGCGCTGCTGCTCAGCTAACCGAGTCGCAGCAAGCCGCTCGAGATAAAGGCCTGGTGCTGTACCAGCAAAGTGACTGGTACGACTCACAACCTCTGCTGCAAGTGGCCGCTGTCGCTGGCGACCGTACCGCGCAGTATTACCTGGCCGAAGCGATTTGCCTTAGCAAACGCTACACCACTGTCGAAGCAAGGAAATGGTATGAGGCCGCCGCCGAGCAGGGCGACCTCTACGCAATGCTGCGCTTGAGCAACAGCAGTGACCTGTGCCATCAAATGGGCACCTGCACTGGCAAAGCCGGCCCAGAGTGGCGGAAAACCGCCTTGAAACTAGCCCATGAGCGCGCTGAACAGGGCGACACCGAGGCCATGACTGTGCTGTACACCGCCAGCCAAGGCCTGGGATGGCTGGAAAAGGCTGCCGAGGCTGGAGACAGTTATGCGCAGAAATTATTGGCTGGCGCCTATGAGGACGGTGCTGGCTGGTTTTTCATTCCGGGTAATCGCCAAAAGGCGGTTAAAAAATGGTTTAAGGCTTCGGCAGAGGGCGGCTATCCGTTGGGGATGTTTTCTTATGCCAACTACTTATATGAAAATGGCGGCAGCAAAGAAGAGATTGGCTATTGGGTAAAAAAAGGTGCTGAAGGCGGGCATATAGGCTCAGTAAGCACCTACGCTAGCAACCTGGCTCATCTGCCGAATGAACTTGATTGCCCGCTCAACTTAATTGAGGGGTACGGGCTTACCTACTTAATGTCAAAGTTTGAAGGTGGGGGGCGGGAGGCGGCGCAGGGATAGCCGATTTTAGTAAAAAAGTCCTGGGAGAAATATCTGCACAATTAACTTCTGATGAAATCAAACAAGGAGTGGCTTTTGCAGAGGAGTGGGAGAAGGCACACCCTCCGCTTTCTTATTTTGTGCCTGTTTACGGATATTGACCGTTTACTTAAGTGAGCCGGAACGGCGGTCAAGGTATTGGAACTATATAGCGCGTTATTAAACGTTGAATAACACCTGTCTATAAAAGGACAAAGCATGATTAAGCGCACTCTTATCGGTGCGCTATGCGCCCTGCTGATTTCCACCACCGCCATGGCCCAACTAACGGCGCAGCAACAAGCCGCTCGCGATAAAGGCCTGGTGCTGTACCAGCAAAGTGACTGGTAAGACTCCCAACCCCTATCGTTAAACTGCATATAACTAAGGAGCTCTAATGAAGGCTGTATGGAACGCCAAAGTTGGCTATTCAATGATGATGTTGGCTTGTTTTAGCTGTGGAGTAACCGCTTTAATTCTTGCAATTATATTTTTCCCGATTCCTCTTCCGTTTCAGTTTTCCAGCTACTTGGAGGGGCGACCATTCTGGATTTCGGTGTTAATAAGCTTGGTGTTGCTCTCAATATCGAGTTTTGCGAAACGCGATCATGGTGTAAGCATTACAGTTGTTCCAGAAGGGCTGTTTGTGTGTGACGCGCGTGTTGGCTATGAACGTCAAGACTTTATTGAAAACAAAGATCTTCGCGAAGTGCTAGTTCGGCGAAACCCATTTTTCAGTTCGCTAATCATTGAGTTAAAAGAGAAGAATCAACGTTTTCTGCTGTGCAATATGGAATTCTCCGATGAATTTATTTTGTTAATAAGAGCCCGAATCAATAAGCGTTCATCAACAAGTTAAGTGACTGTTTAAGCCCGTATAAATACCGATGATTAAGTTTCTTGTCTATGAAGCACAATCCCTTATCGTTGGCCGAGAAAGAGATCCGCAAGCTGGAAGAGACCATTCAAAGGGCAAAGATTGGCGTAGTGGCGATAGGGTGCAGACCTTGTTGCGGCTTGCTCGCGGTGACGCCTCAAAAGTGGTGGCCAAAGCGCAGGGCAGTAGGCGCACAAACGGTCTATGAACGTCGACAACAGTGCGCGCCTCGCTCAGGCCTTCTCCAAGAAGCTGTATGGCACCTGGATGGGGCCTCGTCGGTGCCAAGACCAGACCGCCGGTTGACCCCCAAAGAGGCCAACCGGGCAGGTTTGACCGAGGTCTTTACGCTTCCAGCCGCCACTGCAAGGCGTCCAGGGCATCGCAGCCGTCTTGCAGCAGCAGGTGGGCGGCGTTGACGAAGTGGTTCAGATCACGCTCGTCGACGCCTTTGAGGCTCAGGCAGTTGAGGCTGTGCAGCAGGTCGCGCGAGGCCTTGATGCGTTGCACCGCGCCGCCGTGCAAGTCCGCTGCCGGGGCGTCGCGGTCGAGGTGGAACACTGGGGTAGGGGTGAGATTGCTGTGTAGCGGGATGAAATCAGACATAGCGCACCTCCGTGTTTTTTGAGGAGCTACTACCTTTTGCGGCTAAACAAAGAGGGTGGCAGCTGCACGCGGGTTAGCCGACCAGAGGAATTCACGGAACCTCCGGCACACCCGAAGGTGTCCCGCGCACAGCCGCCATAGCAAAATGCCAGGCGGCAAAAAGCGCCGGCATTATAGGCAAGCGCTTGTGGGTCCGTGAACAGGCTCGACCGGCTAAGATCGGCCGCCGATGCATCGGCGACCGGGCAACTATGCGGTTCCCCTGCGCTGCAACAACCGCCAATGTGTTGCCATTACCTACAGCCGGCCTTCGATTCAATCATTACCCTCAGCGTAACGATCCAACGCCGCGCTTGATTGATGCCCCCCGTTTTCACTCCTAAGGTGACTGCCACGACAGCGAACCCGTGGAGTGAGCATGACAACAATAATTTCCCCCGACGCGCGCTGGTCGCGGCGGCGCAGCGAAAAGCAGCGGCGCCTCGAGCAGGTGCGCGCCATCGCCGATGGCGTGGTGTTGCCGACCGACAAGATCGTCGCGGCGCTGGAGGCTCTGATCCTGCCCGGCGACCGGGTGGTGCTGGAGGGCAACAACCAGAAACAGGCGGACTTTCTCTCCCGCTCCCTGGCCAAGGCCGACCCGGCCAAGCTGCATGACCTGCACATGATCATGCCCAGCGTCGGCCGCTCCGAGCACCTGGACCTGTTCGAGCGCGGCATCGCCCGCAAGCTGGACTTCTCCTTCGCCGGCACCCAGAGCCTGCGCATCAGCCAGTTGCTGGAAGACGGGCTGCTGGAAATCGGCGCCATCCACACCTACATCGAGCTCTATGCGCGGCTGGTGGTGGACCTGATCCCCAATGTGGTGCTGTCCGCCGGCTTCATGGCCGACCGCGCCGGCAACATCTACACCGGCCCCAGTACCGAGGACACCCCGGCGCTGATCGAGCCGGCGGCCTTCAGCGACGGCATTGTCATCGTCCAGGTCAACCAGTTGGTGGACGACGTCAGCGAGCTGCCCCGGGTCGACATTCCCGCGTCCTGGGTGGATTTCGTGGTGGTGGCCGACAAGCCGTTCTACATCGAGCCGCTGTTCACCCGTGACCCGCGCCACATCAAGCCGGTGCACGTGCTGATGGCGATGATGGCGATTCGCGGCATCTACGAAAAACACAACGTACAGTCGCTGAACCACGGCATCGGTTTCAACACTGCGGCCATCGAGCTGATCCTGCCCACCTACGGCGAATCCCTGGGGCTCAAGGGCAAGATCTGCCGCAACTGGACCCTCAATCCCCACCCGACCCTGATCCCCGCCATCGAAAGCGGCTGGGTGGACAGCGTGCATTGCTTCGGCACCGAATTGGGCATGGAGAACTACATCGCCGCGCGCCCGGACGTGTTCTTCACCGGCCGCGATGGCTCGCTGCGTTCCAACCGGATGTTCTGCCAACTGGCAGGGCAGTACGCGGTGGATCTGTTTATCGGCGCCACCTTGCAGGTGGATGGCGACGGTCATTCTTCCACCGTGACCCGCGGCCGCCTGGCCGGTTTCGGTGGTGCGCCGAACATGGGCCACGACCCGCGCGGGCGGCGCCACGGCACTCCGGCCTGGCTGGATATGCGCCAGGATCAAAGCGATGCGCCCCAGGCCATGCTCGAACGCGGCAAGAAGCTGGTGGTGCAGATGGTGGAAACCTTCCAGGAAGGCGGCAAACCGACCTTCGTCGAGACCCTGGACGCGGTGGACGTGGCGCGCAAGAGCGGCATGCCCCTGGCGCCGATCATGATCTACGGCGACGACGTCACCCACCTGCTGACCGAGGAGGGCATCGCCTACCTGTACAAGGCCCGCTCCCTGGAAGAGCGTCAGGCGATGATTGCCGCCGTGGCTGGGGTGACCGCCATCGGCCTGCGGCACAACCCCAAGGACACCGCGCGCATGCGCCGTGAAGGCCTGATCGCCTTGCCGGAAGACCTGGGCATCCGCCGCACCGATGCCAGCCGCGAGCTGCTGGCGGCGAAAAGCGTCGCCGATCTGGTGCAGTGGTCCGGTGGCTTGTACAACCCACCCGCCAAGTTCAGGAGCTGGTAATGCACGCACTCAACCTGCAATCACAACCCCTGAGCCTGGCCGAGCGCCTGGCGGACCTGGCGGTGGACGCGCTGATCGACGAGGCCGACCTGTCGCCCAAGCCGGCCCTGGTGGACCGCCGTGGCAATGGCGCCCACAGCGACCTGCACCTGGGCCTGATGCACGCTTCGGCCCTGGCCCTGTGGCCGGCGTTCAAGGAAATGGCCGAGGCGGCGCTGGCATTCGGCGCCGTCGGCCTGCCCCTGCGCGAAGCCCTGGGGCGCATCGGTCGTGAAGGCGAGCGAGCCATGCTGACCACCACCGGCGGGGTGAACACTCACCGTGGGGCGATCTGGGCCCTGGGCCTGCTGGTGGCCGCCGCCGCGCTGGAGCCGCGATCCACCCGTGCCGGCAGTGTCGCGCTGCGGGCCGCGCGCCTGGCCTTGCTGGAGGATCGCTATGCCCCACGGCCCCTGAGCCACGGCGCCCAGGTGGCGCTGCGTTACGGCGTGCGTGGCGCTCGGGAAGAAGCCCAGCAGGGCTTTCCCGCGGTGCTGCAATGGGGGTTGCCGCAGCTCAAGCGCAGCCGTGCCCAGGGCCATGGCGAACAGAACGCCCGACTCGATGCCTTGCTGGCGATCATGAGCCAGCTGGCCGACACCTGCGTGCTCTACCGCGCCGGTGAACAAGGCCTGCAGGCCATGCAACAGGGCGCCCAGGCGGTGCTCGATGCCGGTGGCAGCGCCAGCCTCGCCGGGCGCCGCCGCCTGCACGAACTGGACCTGCAACTGTTGACCTTGAATGCCTCGCCCGGCGGTGCCGCCGACTTGCTGGCGGCCAGCCTGCTGCTGGACCGGATCGAATCCGCCGACGCCTTTCACCCGGGAGCGAACTGATGGAAACCTTGTCCTTTGAATTTCCCGCCGGCCAGCCCGGTCGTGGCCGCGCCCTGGTGGGCTGTGTCGGCTCCGGCGACCTGGAAGTGCTGCTGGAGCCGGGGCAGCCCGGCAAACTGACCATCCAGGTGCAGACCTCGGTCAATGGCAGCGCCGCGCGCTGGCAGCACCTGTTCGAGCGCATGTTCGACGGCCAGACGCCGCCGGCGCTGCTGATCGATATCCATGATTTCGGCGCCACCCCGGGGGTGGTGCGCCTGCGCCTGGAACAGGGCTTCGAGGAGATCGGCCATGACTGACAGCGCACGTTTATTGAACAAGCACAGCTTCGTCGAGCTGGGTGCTCGGCAGCGCGCTCGGGCCTTGCTGGATGCCGGCAGTTTCCGTGAGTTGCTGGACCCGTTCCAGCGGGTCATGTCGCCGTGGCTGGCGCGCCAGGGCGTGGTGCCCCAGGCCGATGACGGGGTGGTGATCGCCAAGGGCAGCATCGATGGCCTGCCGGTGGTGGTGGCCGCCATCGAAGGTGCCTTCCAGGGCGGCAGCCTGGGTGAAGTGGGCGGGGCGAAGATCGCCGGGGCCCTGGAACTGGCCGCCGAGGACAACCGCAACGGCACCCCGACCCGCGCCGTGCTGCTGCTGGAAACCGGTGGCGTGCGCTTGCAGGAAGCCAACCTGGGGCTGGCGGCGATTGCCGACATCCATGCGGCGATTGTCGACCTGCGCCAGTACCAGCCGGTGATCGGCGTGGTGGCCGGCAGCGTCGGCTGCTTTGGCGGCATGTCGATTGCCGCCGGGCTGTGCAGTTATCTGCTGGTCACCCAGGAAGCGCGCCTGGGGCTCAACGGCCCGCAGGTGATCGAACAGGAGGCCGGGCTTGAGGAATACGACTCCCGGGACCGGCCGTTCATCTGGAGCCTGACCGGCGGCGAGCAGCGTTTCGCCAGTGGCCTGGTGGACCGGTATGTGGCGGATGATGTGGCGCAGATCCAGGCCCAGGTCCGCGAACTGCTGGCCCTCGGCTTGCCGCAACGGCAGCGCAGCCGCGAGGCCGAACACTACCTGCAACGTCTGGCTCGTCTGGACACTGGGCCGCAAATCGATGCGGCGACGGTTCGCGATCTGTATCAAGGAGACCGCTCATGAGTGCGTGTTCGTTGCGGGGCCTGAACTGGTTCAACGCCTTGAGTGGCGGCGTCGCGCCGCTGACCGGCCTGCCGCCGTCGCTGCGGGTGGCCGATGGCGAGCTGGCCGGGCAGCCGGTGCGTTTTATCGCCGTGGTGGCCGACCCGGAGAATCGTTTTCCCCGTGCCCGCCAGGGCGAGGTCGGCCTGCTGGAAGGCTGGGGCCTGGCCAAGGCGGTGGATGAGGTGATCGATGCCGACCGCGACCAGCCCCACAAGCGGGCGCTGATCGCCATCGTCGATGTCCCGAGCCAGGCCTATGGCCGGCGTGAAGAAGCCTTGGGCATTCATCAGGCCCTGGCCGGTGCCGCCGACAGCTATGCCCGGGCGCGCCTGGCCGGGCACCCGGTGATTGCCCTGCTGGTGGGCAAGGCCATGTCCGGGGCCTTTCTGGCCCACGGGTATCAGGCCAACCGCCTGATCGCCCTGCGCGACCCGGGGGTGATGGTGCACGCCATGGGCAAGGCCTCGGCGGCGCGGGTCACCCTGCGCAGCGTCGAGGAACTGGAAGCCCTGGCCGCCAGCGTGCCGCCCATGGCCTATGACATCGACAGCTACGCCGGCCTGGGCCTGCTCTGGGAAAGCCTGTCGGTGCGGCAGATCGAACAGCCCACGGCCGAGGATCGGGTCGCGGTCGAGGAGTGTCTGCTGGCGGCCATCGTCGATGTGCGGGCCAAGGGCGTCGACCTGAGCGGCCGGCTGGGGGCGGCGAACCGGGCGGCGTCGAGCCGGGTCCGCCAATTGCTGCGGGAACAATGGTGAACGGCCTCGGCCCCTGGCTGCCCCACGACCTGCTGTGGGGCATGACCCCGGCGCAGTTGGCCGCCGATGCGCCGGATTGGGCCTTTGCCGTGCTGGAGGCGGGGCAGCCGGTGGTGGTGCGGCGGGCGCTGACGGCGCCGGGGCAGATCGCGGTCGGCCTGCGCGGCCGCACCCGCGAGCAGCGCTACCCGGCGTTGCTGGCACTGGACTCGGTGCAGCGTGGGGTGTACCCCGAAGCGCTGTGCCAGTTGAGTGGCACGCGCTCATTGCCGGCGCTTCAGGCCTTGCAGCAACTGCGGGGCGAGCTGAATGCCCTGGGCCTGGTCTGGGGCGTCAGCGGCAGTGCCGGTTTCGAGCTGGCCTCCGGGGTGGCTGCGCTGCATCAGCACAGTGACCTGGACCTGATCCTGCGCACACCGGAACCCTTTTCCCGGGCTCAGGCCCGGGAGCTGCTGGCCCTGCTGGAGCGCGCCGAGTGCCCGGTAGACCTGCAACTGCAGGTTCCGGCCGGGGCCGTGGCGCTGCGTGAATGGGCGGGAGCCGCGCCTCGGGTGCTGCTCAAGAGTGCCGAAGGCGCGCGCTTGGTCAGTGATCCTTGGTGCCTTCTGGAGCAGGTGGCATGAGCAGCCTGTTGGTGTTTCCGGGCCAGGGCGCGCAGCAGCCGGGGATGCTCCAGCGTCTGCCGCCAAGCCCGCAAACCCGCGCCTGCCTGCAGGAAGCCAGTGAGGTCCTGGGGGAAGACGTACTGACCCTGGATTCGCCCCAGGCCCTGGCCAGCACCCGGGCGGTGCAGTTGTGCCTGCTGATCGCCGGCGTGGCCAGTGCCCGGACCCTGTTGCAAGCGCCGCTCCGGGCGGACTATGTGGCGGGCCTGTCCATCGGTGCCTATCCGGCGGCGGTGGTGGCCGGGGCCCTGGAGTTTGCCGATGCCTTGCGCCTGGTGCGCCTGCGGGGCGAGTTGATGCAGCAGGCGTATCCGCAGGGCTATGGCATGACCGCATTGATCTGCCTGGACCTGGCGGCGGTGGAGGATTTGCTGGCCCAGGTCCACAGCCCGCAGACGCCGGTGTACCTGGCCAATATCAACGCCGACAGCCAGGTGGTGATCGCCGGCAGCGATGCGGCGATGCAGGCGGTGGCCGAGCTGGCCCGGGGTTGCGGAGTCGGCGTGGCCAAGCGGCTGGCGGTCAGCGTACCGTCCCATTGCCCGCTGCTGGAGCAACCGGCCCAGACCCTGGCCGCGGCCTTTGCCGAGGTGCCCCTGCAGATGCCCGTGCTGGGTTACCTCAGTGGCAGTCGGGCCCGACCGCTGCGCACGCTGGAGCAGCTGCGCGACGACCTGGCGTTCAACATGTGCCGGGTGGTGGATTGGCGCGGCACCGTGCAAGGCGCCTACGAGCGCGGGGTGCGCCTGCAGATCGAATTGCCGCCCGGTGCGGTACTGACCGGGCTGGCCCGCCGGGTGTTTGCCCAAGGGACGGTGATTGCCTTCGACGGCGCGCGCCTGGACACCCTGCAAGCCCTGTTGAGTGAGGAGGGAAGCCGCGACCGATAGAGCACCGACTCAGGCTGACGAAGCACAAGAACAACAACTTCGACGATGCACTTTGAGGACAACAACAATGATTATCTACGGTGTGGCCTTTCTGGCCTTTTGTACCCTGGTGGGTATTTTCATCGGTGAGCTGCTGGGCAAATTGATCGGCGTGCCGGCCAATGTCGGCGGCGTCGGTATCGCCATGCTGCTGTTGATCGGCTTGGGCAGCTACCTGCACAAGCGCGGGCTGTTCGCCGGCAAGTCCGAACAGGGCGTGGAGTTCTGGGGCGCGGTGTACATCCCCATCGTGGTGGCCATGGCCGCGCAGCAGAACGTCTACGGCGCGCTCAAGGGCGGGCCGATGGCGATTCTCGCGGGCACCCTGGCGGTGGTGATCGCCTTCGCCCTGGTGCCGGTGCTGGTGCGCATCGGCAACAAGGCGCCGGATGCGGCCGTTGCTCAGAAAACAGTGGGGTAAGGGCCATGTACGAATCGATGATGAAGGTCATTACCGGCTACGGGCTGATCAGCGGTTTCGCCGTGATCGGGATCACCATGTGGGTGTCCTACTGGATCTCCAACACCTTTACCAAGGGCCGCCTGCACGGCTCGGCCATCGCCATTCTGCTGGGGCTGGTGCTGTCCTATGTCGGTGGCGCCTTCACCGGCGGGCAGAAGGGTGTGGTGGACATTCCGCTGTTGTCGGGCATCGGCCTGCTGGGCGGGGCCATGCTGCGGGACTTCGCGATTGTCGCCACGGCCTTCGGGGTCAGTGTCGAGGAGCTCAAGCGTGCCGGGTTCGTGGGCGTGCTGGCGCTGTTTGTCGGGGTTGGCTCGTCCTTTGTCGCCGGGGTCGGCGTGGCCATGGCTTTTGGCTACACCGATGCGGTGAGCCTGACCACCATCGGCGCCGGGGCGGTGACCTACATCGTCGGCCCGGTGACCGGTGCGGCGATTGGCGCCAGCTCCGAAGTCATGGCGCTGTCGATTGCCGCGGGGTTGATCAAGGCGATCCTGGTGATGGTGATGACGCCGTTCGTGGCGCCGTTGATCGGCCTCAACAACCCGCGCAGCGCGGTGATCTTCGGCGGCCTGATGGGCACCTCCAGCGGCGTTGCCGGGGGCCTGGCGGCCACCGATCCGAAGCTGGTGCCCTACGGTTGCCTGACGGCGGCGTTCTACACCGCCCTGGGTTGCCTGCTCGGGCCGTCGTTGCTGTTCCTGCTGATGCGCGGCCTGCTGGGCGCGTAGGGGCCGGCTTGCGGGCGCGTTCGCTGGCAAGCCAGCTCCTACGAGGTGAGTGCATCGCGGATTTCGTGTAGGAGCCGGCTTGCCGGCGAAGGGGCCCTCGGAGTTTGTGCCGGGCTTGCGCGTGCTTTCGCTGGCAAGCCAGCGCCAAGCAAGGCCGAGCCGAGCGCCGTTGGGCGGGCTTCTAGGTACTTTGCCGGTTGGCGTACATCCGGCATTCGGCCAGCAGCGCCAACAGGTTCGGGTCGCGCTCCTTGGCCTTGAGAAACACCACGCCGATATGTTGCTGCAGGCGGTAGCGCGCCTGCAGCGGTATCAGTTTCACGCGGTTTTCATACACCGCGGCAATCCTTCCCGGTAGCAACGCATAACCGACCCCGGAGCTGACCATGCTCAGCAGGGTGAAGATGTCGTTGACCTGCATCGCCACCTTCGGTTCGAACCCCGCCTGCTTGAACACTCGCACCCCGTCCTGATGGGTGGCGAACCCCTGGGTCAGGGTGATGAAGGTGGCGTCGCGCACGTCGGCCAGGTCCACTTCGCGCTGCTGGGCGAAGGGCGAATCGGCCGGGGTGGCGAGGAAGATATCGTCGGAAAACAGCGGCAACTGCTCGCAGTCCGGGTCGTTGACGCTGTCGTCCAGGGAAATCAGGATGGCGTCCACTTCCATGTTCTTGAGCTTGTACAGCAGGTCGATGTTGGAGCCCAGGATCAGGTCGATATTCAGTTCGCTGCGGCGCAGCTTCAGGCCCATGATCAGTTGCGGCACGGTTTTCACCGTCAATGAGTAAAGCGCGCCGAGCTTGAAGCGTTCTGCAGAGAAGCCTGCCGCTTCACGGGTCAGGCGCACGCTCTCGACCACGTCCTGCACCAGCTTCTGCGCGCGTTCCTCCAGCACGAAGGCGCTTTCCAGCGGCGTCAGGTTGCGTCCTTCATGCTTGAACAGCGGGCAGCGCAGGGCGTTTTCCAGGGAGTGGATGGCCCGATGCACGCTGACATTGCTGGTCTGCAACTCGGCGGCGGCGCGGGCCAGGTTGCCGGTGCGCATGAAGGCCAGAAACACTTCGAGCTTTTTCAGGGTCAACTCTTCGTCGATGAGCATGGTCCGGCCTCGGCTGATGAGGGGCTGATGATGCCCGATGAGTCCGAAAGTGGCCGCTGGTTTTTTATCGCCGTGCCCCCATTGAGCTATTGCGCTTTCAAACTGCAGGCCTGAGCCTTGCGTGGTTTTTCATGTTTCAAGGGTGAGTGACCGATGTATCACGGAGAAAGATTCAACGCCTGGACCCACTTGCTGGGGGCGATCGCGGCGTTTATCGGCGGCATCTGGCTGGTGGTGCTGGCCAGTATCGACGGCAGTCCGTGGAAGATCGTCAGTGTGGCGATCTACGCCTTCACCTTGCTGGTGCTCTACAGCGTGTCCACGGTCTATCACAGCGTGCGCGGCCGGGCGAAGAACATCATGCAGAAGGTCGATCACTTTTCGATCTACCTGCTGATTGCCGGCAGCTACACGCCGTTCTGCCTGGTGACCCTGCGCGGGCCCTGGGGCTGGACCCTGTTCGGGATTGTCTGGGGGCTGGCGCTGATCGGCATCCTCCAGGAGATCAAGCCGCGTTCCGAGGCGCGGATCCTCTCCATCGTGATCTACGCGGTGATGGGCTGGATCGTCCTGGTGGCGGTCAAGCCGTTGCTGGCGGCCCTGGGAACCGCCGGGTTTGCCTGGCTGGCGGCGGGCGGGGTGCTGTACACCGTGGGCATCATCTTCTTCGCCCTGGACAGCCGCCTGCGCCATGCCCACGGCATCTGGCACCTGTTCGTGATTGCCGGCAGCCTGCTGCATTTCGTCGCCATCCTCTTCTACGTCCTGTAGGAGCCGGCTGGCCGGCGAAGAGTCCCTCGCGATTTGCACCGGGCTTGCGGCCGCTTTCGCTGGCAAGCCAGCTCCTACGGGGCGGGGCGCTGCGGATTGGCGTAGGAGCCGGCTTGCCGGCGAAGAGTCCCTCGCGATTTGCACCGGGCTTGCGGCCGCTTTCGCTGGCAAGCCAGCTCCTACGGGGCGAGGGACTGCAGATTGGTGTAGGAGCCGGCTGGCCGGCGAAGAGTCCCTCGCGATTTGCACCGGGCTTGCGGTCGCTTTCGCTGGCAAGCCAGCTCCTACGGGGCGAGGGACTGCAGATTGGTGTAGGAGCCGGCTGGCCGGCGAAGGGGGCCTTCGGGATTTGCACCGCGCTTGCGGCCGCCCTCGCTGGCGAGCCAGCGCCTACAAGGGATGGTCGAGTTGGGCCTGGGCCTGGCGGGCGAAGATCTCCAGCAGGCTGGCCAGGGTATGGGGCGGCGGTTCGGCGGCGCGGGTCACCGCGTACAGGGCGATCGGCAGCGGCGGGCTCAGGGGCCGGATGACGGTGCTGGCGGTTGATGCGCCCAGGGCGGTGAACGGGTCGATCAGCGCCAACCCGGCGCCGGACTCGACCATGGCCCGGGCCAGGGAGTAGGTCTGTACGGCAATGCTGATCCGCGGCGGTGGCTCCACGGCCTTGAGGTAGCTGTCCAGGCGCGCCGACAGCGGGTCGCTGCTGCTCAGGCCAATCAGCGGTGCGTTCGCCAGTTCCATCAGGGCCAGCGGCTGGCCGCGCACGGCGGGCGGCCAATAGTCCAGCGGCGCCAGGGCCACCAGCACGCCCTCGGCCAGGGGCTGTGCGCAGAGCCCGGGGTGATCCGGGCGCTGCAGGGTCAGGGCCACGTCGATTTCCCGCATCAGCAGGTTCTGCACCAGTTCGCGGCTGTGGGCGCTGGACAGTTCGCACAGGCTGTCCGGGTAGAGGCGGGTCCATTCACGGATGGCCGGTGGCAGCAGCGCCAGGGCCAGGGCCGGGGTGGCGCCGATGCGCAGGCTGTGGCCCGGTGCCCGGCGCAGGTTCTGGGCCAGGCGCCGCACGCCTTGCAGGCTTTCGCTGACCTTGTCCACTTCGCGCTCCAGCTCCAGGGCTTCCGGAGTCGGCTGCAACTTGCCCCGCACCCGCAGGAACAGCGGGAAACCCAGCTGCAGTTCGGCGTGCTGCAGGACCTTGGTCACCGCCGGTTGCGAGACGTGCAGCAACTGCGCGGCGCCGCTGATGGAGCCGGCCTGGCGGATGGCCTGGAAGATTTCGATATGACGCAGGCGCATGGGGCAGTCCATAACCTTTGTTTATGGGAGGTGCATCTTTATTCATTGTCCGGCGCCTGTCACCTGCCCCTAACCTTGGGCCATCGAACAACGGGTCATCGAATAACGGGCTAGGGGCAGTCATGAGTCAGCAGGTTTGCATCATCGGTGGCGGCGTCATCGGCTTGGCCAGTGCCTACGCCCTGGTCCGCCAGGGCTTCGAGGTGACCCTGGTGGAGGCCCAGGAGTCCCTGGGTAGCCAGACCAGCTTCGCCAACGGCGGGCAGTTGTCCTATCGCTATGTGGCGCCTTTGGCCGATGCCGGCGTGCCCTGGCAGGCCCTGGGCTGGATGCTCAAGGGCGACTCGCCGCTCAAGCTGCGCCCGCGCCTGGACCCGGCACAGTGGCGCTGGCTGGCGGGGTTTCTCGGGGCTTGCCGGCACTCGGTGAACCAGCGCAATGGCGCTCACCTGCTGCGCCTGGCGCTGCTCAGCCAGAGCACCCTGCAACGCTGGCGCGAAGAGGATGGCCTGCAGGGCTTCGACTGGCGGCGCAACGGCAAGCTGGTGACCTTTCGCGAGCCCGGCAGCTTCGAACATGCCCGGCGCAACCTGGCGGACAGCCGCCAGCAGCAGGTGTTGTCCGGTGCCGAATGCACCGCCCTGGAGCCGACCCTGGGGGACACGCCCTTCGTCGGTGGCATCTATACCCCGGATGAAGAAGTGGCCGACTGCCACGCGTTCTGCCAGCAGCTGGCGGCGTGGCTGCGGGCTTCCGGGCGCTGCGAAATCCTCCTCGGCCAGCGGGTCCGGGCCATCCACCATGGGGGCGACCGGGTCCAGGCCATCGACCTGGGCGAGCGCCAATTGCCGGTGCAACAGCTGGTGCTGGCGGCCGGTCATCGCAGCCCCGAGTTGCGCCTGCCGGGGCTCAAGCTGCCGCTGTATCCGCTCAAGGGCTACAGCCTCAGCGTGCCCATCGGCCCGCAGCACCGGGCACCGGAGATCAGCATCACCGACTACAACCGCAAGATCGTCTACGCGCGTATCGGCCAGCAACTGCGGGTGGCGGCGATGGTCGACATCGTCGGTTTCGATCCGTCCCCGGACCCGGATCGCCTGGCCCTGATGCGCCGGCAGGCCGAGCAGACCTTCGCCGACGCCGGCGATTATCATGCCGCCATCGAATGGGCCGGCATGCGTCCGGCCACCCCCAGCGGCGTGCCGCTGATCGGCGCCACCGCCTACCGCAACCTGTGGCTCAACCTCGGCCACGGCGCGCTGGGTTTCACCCTGGCCTGTGGCAGCGGCCAGTTGCTGGGCGAACTGATCGGCCAGCGCTCCACCAGCATCGACATGCAGGGCCTGACGCCCCGCGTCGCCTGAACGTTCAAGGGAGTCTTCAGATGAGTATCCAGCGTATCCACAGCAACGAGCGCCTGAGTGGCGCGGTGACCTTTGCCGAACTGGTGTTTCTCTCCGGCCAGGTGCCGGGGGCCAGCAGCGACATCGGCGGCCAGACCCGCGAGGTGCTGGAGAAGATCGACGCCTTGCTGGCCGAGGCCGGTAGCGACAAGGACCATCTCTTGAGCGCGACGATCTACCTCAAGGACATCCAGGCCGACTTCGCGGTGATGAACGAAGTCTGGTCGGCCTGGCTGTCTCCCGGTCAGGCGCCGGCGCGTACCACCTTGCAGGCGGCCCTGGCACGCCCGCAGATCCTCGTCGAAATCAGTGTCATCGCGGTTCGCCGCTGAGCCGCCTTAACCCACAACGGAGAATAACAATGCATAAGATCACGTTGCTCGGCTGCACCCTGGGGCTGTTGTTCAGCGCCATTTCCCAGGCCAACGAGGCGCCCCTGGATGGCACCCTGGCCAAGATCGCCAACAGCGCCAGCATTACCTTGGGTTATCGCGACGCTTCGGTGCCCTTTTCCTACGTGGGCGACAACAGCGGCAAGCCCATGGGCTATTCGGTGGAGCTGGCGAGCAAGGTGGTGGAGCGCATCCAGCAGCAGTTGCACCTGCCCAAGCTGAATGTGAAGTACAACCTGGTGACCTCGCAGACGCGCATTCCCCTGGTGCAGAACGGTACCGTGGACCTGGAATGCGGCTCCACCGGGGTGACCGCCGAGCGGCAGAAGCAGGTGGCGTTCTCCTACGGTTTTATCTACGTCAAAGGGCAACTCTTGACCGCCAAGGACAGTGGGATCAAAAGCTTCGCCGACCTGCGGGGCAAGAACGTGGTGACCACGGCGGGGACCACCAACGAGCGGTTTCTCAAGAACTACAACGTCGAGCACAAGATCGACATGTTCGTGATCAGCGCCAAGGACCACGGAGAGGCGTTCCAGATGCTGCAGACCGGGCGCGCGGCGGCGTTCTACATGGATGATGCGCTGCTCTACGGCGAACGGGCCAAGGCTCGCGATCCGCACAATTGGGTGGTGGTGGGGGAGGAGCAGTCGCGGGAGATCTACAGCTGCATGGTGCGCAAGGATGATCCGCAGTTCCTGGCGCTGGTCAACGGCGCCTTGGCGGATCTGTACCGCTCCGGGGAAATCAACGGCATCTACCAGCGCTGGTTCCAGCAGCCGATTCCGCCCAAGGGCCTGAACCTGGAGTTCCCCATGACCGCCGAGCTGAAAGCCATCATCGCCCGGCCCACCAGCGATCCGGTGGAGTAACCGGCTGTTGCGCCGCCACCTGTAGGAGCCGGCTTGCCGGCGAAGGGGCCCTTGAGACGTGTACGGGACTGATGGGCGCCTTCGCTGGCAAGCCAGCTCCTACGGTGGGTGTTTGACCGGGGACTGTTTTAGAAATCGCCCCACAGTTGCTGGGCCACGGCCAGGGCCACCACCGGGGCGGTTTCGGTACGCAGCACGCGAGGGCCGAGGCGGGCGGGCAGGAAGCCGGCGCCGTGGGCCTGCTCCACTTCGGCATCGGACAGGCCGCCTTCCGGGCCAATCAGGAAGGCCAGGGTCTGCGGTTTGGCATGGCTTTCCAGGGGCTGGGCCACCGGGTGCAGCACCAGCTTCAGGTCGGCCTCGGTCTGCTTGATCCAGTCCGCCAGCAGCACGGGCGGATGAATCACCGGAACTTGCGAGCGCCCGCATTGCTCGCAGGCGCTGATGGCCACCTGGCGCCAGTGCAGCAGGCGCTTGTCGGCGCGTTCGTCCTTGAGCCGCACTTCGCAGCGCTCGCTGAAGATCGGGGTGATCTCGCTGACCCCCAGCTCCGTGGCTTTCTGAATCGCCCAGTCCATGCGTTCGCCCCGGGACAGGCCCTGGCCGAGGTGAATCCGCAGCGGCGACTCTGGCTGGCCGGCAAAGCGTTCATCCAGCTGCACGCGCACGCGCTTCTTGCCCACTTCCACCAGGGTGCCGCGAAACTCCGTTCCCGAGCCGTCGAACACTTGCAGTGCATCGCCTTCGGCCATGCGCAGCACGCGCCCGATGTAGTGGGCCTGGGCTTCCGGCAGTTCGTGCTCGCCGAGGCTCAGGGGGGCGTCGATAAAGAAGCGGGACAATCTCATCTGGGTTCTCTGTTGAATGTGTATCGGTGGAAAGCCTTTAGTGGCAAGGCAGCTGGCTCCCGCTCGGCGGCGAAGCCGTCGTTGAAGCCGCCGAGGTGCTCAGCCTGGTTTGGGACCACTGCGCGGTCCCTCGCCACCATTGATGGCCTGCTCTAGCCCGGATCGCGAAAGCCCGGGTGGAAGTCCTTGGGCACGGCCACGCTGACGCTGTCGCGGGTGGCGATGTCGATGCCTTCGCTGGCCACTTCGGCGAGGAAATCGATCTGCTCCGGGGTGATCACGTAGGGCGGCAGGAAGTACACCACGCTGCCCAGGGGACGCAGCAGCGCGCCGCGCTCCAGGGCGTGCTGGAACACCTTCAGGCCACGCCGCTCCTGCCAGGGGTAGGCGGTCTTGCCGGCCTTGTCCTGGACCATCTCGATGGCCAGGACCATGCCGGTCTGGCGCACTTCGGCGACGTGGGGGTGGTCCACCAGGTGCGCGGTGGCGCTGGCCATGCGCTGGGACAGGGCGCGGTTGTTGGCGATGACGTTGTCCTGCTCGAAGATGTCCAGGGTCGCCAGGGCCGCCGCACAGGCCAGCGGGTTGCCGGTGTAGCTGTGGGAGTGGAGGAAGGCGCGCAGGGTCGGGTAGTCGTCGTAGAAGGCGCTGTAGACGTCGTCGGTGGTCATGCACGCGGCAAGGGGCAGGTAGCCGCCGGTCAGGGCCTTGGACAGGCACAGGAAGTCCGGGCGGATGCCGGCCTGTTCGCAGGCGAACATCGTGCCGGTGCGGCCGAAGCCGACGGCGATCTCGTCGTGGATCAGGTGCACGCCGTAGCGGTCGCAGGCTTCGCGCAGCAGCTTGAGGTACACCGGGTGGTACATGCGCATGCCGCCGGCGCCCTGGATCAATGGCTCGACGATGACCGCGGCTACCGTGTCGTGGTGTTCGGCGAGGGTCTGCTCCATGGCGGCGAACATGTTTCGCGAGTGTTCTTCCCAGCTCATGCCATCGGGACGCAGGTAGCAGTCCGGGCTCGGCACCTTGAGGGTGTCCAGCAGCAGGGCCTTGTAGGTTTCGGTGAACAGCGGCACGTCGCCCACCGACATCGCCGCGATGGTTTCGCCGTGGTAGCTGTTACTCAGGGTGACGAAGCGCTTCTTGTTCGGTTGGCCGCGGTTGATCCAGTAGTGGAAGCTCATCTTCATCGCCACTTCGATGCACGACGAACCGTTGTCGGCGTAGAAGCAGCGGGTCAGGCCTTCGGGGGTGATCTGCACCAGGCGCTCGGACAGCTCGATCACCGGCTGGTGGCTGAAACCGGCGAGGATCACGTGTTCCAGTTGGTCCACCTGGTCCTTGATGCGCTGGTTGATGCGCGGGTTGGCGTGGCCGAAGACGTTGACCCACCAGGAACTGACGGCATCCAGGTAACGTTTGCCTTCGAAGTCTTCCAGCCAGACGCCTTCACCGCGCTTGATCGGGATCAACGGCAGTTGTTCGTGGTCTTTCATCTGGGTGCAGGGATGCCACAACACCGCAAGATCGCGTTGCATCCACTGGTTATTCAGGCCCATGTACAGTCTCCTGGAGGCAGCTCGCTGAGGGGGCGGGCGAACAATCGGGCAAGCCTATGCAATGCATGGCCGCGGGACAACCTATTGTGCAGGGCGGCAACCGGGGATGGCGCGACCCAGGGGTAAAGACGTAGCCGCTCGCTGCCAGGGCACGGGTGGCGATGGCCTCGAAAGCGTCAGAAAATGCCCTTAATCTTTTCTTAATACCCTGAGCCCAGAGTACTGATCGTATTTCTCGATATTTCAAAGCAAATTTTTTCGCTTTAATTCGATAGGTAAATCGCTAGTCTTGGTCAGCGTTTCTTACAGGATGCAACTGATGCAGTTACGTAATTCTTCTTCTCGCTACGGCTGGGTAAGCATTGTTCTGCACTGGGGCGTGGCCCTGGCAGTCTTCGGTCTGTTCGCCCTGGGCCTGTGGATGGTCGGCCTCGACTACTACAGCACCTGGCGCAAAGACGCGCCGGACCTGCACAAGAGCATTGGCCTGACGCTGTTCGCGATCATGCTGCTGCGGGTGTTGTGGCGGTTTGTCAGCCCACCGCCGCCAGCGCCGGCCAACCATGGACGTCTGACCCGCCTGGGGGCCAAGTTGGGACATGGGTTCCTGTACTTGGGTCTGTTCGCGGTGATGATTGCCGGCTACCTGATTTCCACCGCAGACGGCGTGGGTATCCCGGTGTTTGGCTTGTTTGAAGTTCCTGCCCTGGTTTCCGGACTGCCGGACCAGGCAGATGTAGCAGGTGTGGTGCATCTGTACCTGGCCTGGGCGCTGGTGATTTTCGCCGGCATCCATGGCCTGGCCGCCTTGAAGCACCACTTTATCGATCGTGATGCGACCCTCACCCGTATGCTGGGTCGCAAAGCCTGATGTTCAACCTTGACTCAAAAGGAATAGAAAGCATGTTGAAAAAGACTCTCGCCGCATTGGCCATCGGTTCTGCTGTATTGGCGGCCGGTCAAGTGATGGCAGCGGACTACGTGATCGACAAGGAAGGCCAGCACGCCTTCGTCGACTTCAAGATCAGCCACCTGGGCTACAGCTTCATCACCGGTACCTTCAAGGACCTGGACGGCAAGTTCAGCTTCGACGCGGCCAAGCCGGAAGACGCCAAGATCGAAGTCAACGTGCGCACCGCCAGCGTGTTCACCAATCACGCCGAACGTGACAAGCACATCACCAGCAAGGACTTCCTGGAATCCAGCAAGTTTGCCGATGCCAAGTTCGTCTCCACCAGCGTCAAGCCCACCGGCAAGAATGCCGATGGCAAGCTGACCGCCGACGTGGCGGGCGACCTGACCCTGCACGGCGTGACCAAGCCGGTCGTGGTCAAGGCCACTTTCCTGGGTGAAGGCAAGGATCCATGGGGCGGCTACCGTGCCGGCTTCGAAGGCACCACCAGCATCAATCGCCAGGATTTCGGCAAGATGATGGACCTGGGCCCGGCGTCCAACAACGTCGACCTGTACATCAGCTTTGAAGGTGTGAAAGCGAAGTAATGCTTCGCCTGTAGCCGCTGCCGCAGGCTGCGACAAGGCCCGCAGGGCCTCCGCGATTCAATTCGCACAGCCCTTACTGGACTGATCGCAACCTGCGCCAAGGCAAAAAAAGCGCCCCCGACCACAAATCGGGGGCGTTTTTTATTGCCCGTCATACAGCCCGGTGAGCCTGGCAGGCCCTTGCGCCGGGTTCCCCGTCGTTCGCAGCCTGCGGCAGTGGCTACAGAAAGCACTCTCGACCAGCTCCCACAAAAAACGCCCCGGGTCTTGCGACCAGGGGCGTTTTTCATTTCAGCGCGGTGACTCAGCGATTGCGGGTCAGCAGCGCCGGCTTCTCGCCCCGTGGACGGCTTGGCAACTGGTCCAGTTGCTCAGGCGTCGGGAAACGATCGATCTTGGACTCTTTGTGCATGATCTTCGGCTGGTTGCTCCGAGGGTTCTGCACCGCAGGTTCCTGGCGGGCCTGATCGTCACGGTTCGGCCGGCGATTGCGCGATTCGTCGCGACGGCCCTGGCTGTCACGCGGGGCGCCGTTGCGTGGACCGCCGCTGCGCTTGGCGGGCGCGGTGCCGGTGGTGCTGCCGTTGCTGTTGCGCGGGCTACCGGAGCGACCCTGGCCGCCGCCGCGAGGTGGATTGCCGGCACCGGCGCCTGCACCCTGGGCCGGAGCCCCTGGACGGCGGCCGCGGCCCTGGTTGTTCTTGTTCTGGTAGGGGCTGACGTAGTCGGCGCGGTTACCGAAGTTGTCCACGTCGTCGTCGAGGAACTCGTCCGGTGCCCGATCGGCACGGGGCGTCGGCTGGCGCTGTTCGCGAGTCGGGGTGCCTTCGCGGGGCTTCTGCTCGCGGGCCGGGCGTTCGCCACGGGCCGGCTTGTCTTTGCCGCCCTTGTCCTTGCCCTTGTCCTTGCGACCGCCGCCACCGCCACCGCCGTTCGGGCCATCGCCGCGTGGGCCGCGAGGATTGCGCGGGTTGCGTACGTCCGGACGCTCGCGCACTTCCGGCTTCTCGGCTTCCACGGCGCTGGCATCGAAGCCCATCAGGTCGCCATCGGCGATCTTCTGCTTGGTCATGCGCTCGATGCTTTTCAGCAGTTTTTCTTCGTCCGGGGCCACCAGGGAGATGGCCTCGCCCGAGCGACCGGCGCGGCCGGTACGGCCGATACGGTGCACGTAGTCTTCGTCGACGTTGGGCAGCTCGAAGTTGACCACGTGGGGCAGTTGGTCGATATCCAGGCCGCGAGCGGCGATATCGGTGGCCACCAGGATCCGCACGTCGCCGGCCTTGAAGTCGGCCAGGGCCTTGGTGCGGGCGTTCTGGCTCTTGTTGCCGTGGATCGCCACGGCGCTCAGGCCGTGCTTGTCCAGGTATTCGGCCAGGCGGTTGGCGCCATGCTTGGTGCGGGTGAACACCAGCACCTGTTCCCAGGCGCCGGCGGTGATCAGGTGCGCCAGCAGCGAGCGTTTGTGGCTGGCGGGCAGGCGGAACACCCGCTGCTCGATGCGCTCCACCGTGGTGTTGGGCGGAGTGACTTCGATGCGCTCGGGGTTGTGCAGCAGCTTGCCGGCCAGGTCCGTGATGTCCTTGGAGAAGGTCGCGGAGAACAGCAGGTTCTGGCGCTTGGCCGGCAGGCGCGCGAGGACTTTCTTCACGTCATGCACGAAGCCCATGTCGAGCATGCGGTCGGCTTCGTCGAGCACGAGGATTTCCACGTGGGACAGGTCGACGCTGCCTTGGCCGGCCAGGTCCAGCAGACGGCCGGGGCACGCCACCAGCACGTCCACGCCACGGGCCATGGCCTGGACTTGGGGGTTCATGCCGACGCCGCCGAAGATGCAGGCGCTGACGAACTTCAGGTCGCGGGCGTACAGCTTGAAGCTGTCATGCACTTGCGCGGCCAGTTCGCGAGTCGGGGTCAGGACCAGGACGCGGGGTTGGCGCGGGCCGTGACGCTGGGATTTGTCCGGATGACCGTTGGGAAACAACCGCTCCAGGATCGGAAGGGCGAAACCGCCGGTTTTACCAGTACCTGTCTGTGCCGCGACCATCAGATCGCGACCTTGCAACACGGCGGGGATGGCCCGCTGTTGCACCGGAGTAGGCTGGGTGTAGCCGGCGGCTTCGATGGCGCCGACTAAAGCCTCGGAGAGACCGAGGGAAGCAAAGGACATGAGTAATCCTGTTTTAGTGAGGGCTTGGCCCAAAGGGATAATCTTGCCGAGCGTGAATGGCGTTTAAGAGGACGCAATCCCGTCCGGTCCTGCTGGCCTGAAGGCTCATCACCGGTGGCTCGCGCGGGCCGGATGGCTGCGCCGTAGCGGGGTGGAGAGGCCTTGAACAGGGTCCAGCGTCCGGGCGTGAGCCTGGCGGGAGGCCGGAGTATAACAGAGCATTCGATGTGCGCTGCTTTCCTACTGCTCAACGGTTTTTTCTGACTCTCGGGTGGATGAAGACCTGACAGGGGGCAGAATGGGTTCCGCGCCGTACTTGGCGCTCAATTCGGCGTAGGCCGGTTCGCGCTTGAAGCGCTTGAGTTCGGCGCCGAAGCGTTGCACCAGCAGGTCCATCCCGGCATTGCGGCGCAGCGCCAGGTACTGGCTCTGGCGGCTGATGACGGTGGAATTCTGGCTCACCTGATCGCGGATGCCCAAGCTGTCCAGCAGGTGCTGGCCGACCCGTTTGTCGGTGATCAGCAGGTCAATCCGCCCCAGCAGCAGCTTGCCGAAGTTGGCTTCGTGGGTCGGTGCCGGTTCGCGCTTGAACAGGGTCGATTGACTGAAGTCATCGCTGTACAGGTAGCCGGGCGAGGTGCCGATGGTCAGGCCCTTGAGCTCATCCAGATGCTTGAACGGATGGGGGCGCTGCTTGGCGTAGAACATCACGAACTCGACGTCCGACAGGGGCTCGCTGGGGTAGAGCAGGGTGCTGTCGCGCTGGTCGCTGTGAAAGATGTCCAGGGCCCCGTCGGCCTGGCCGGTTTCCAGCATCGCCAGGCAGCGCTTCCAGGGCAGGAATTGCCATTCCACATCTATCCCCAGGCGCTGAAAGACAATGGCCGTGGTTTCGTAGTCCAGCCCCAGGACCTTGCCGTTTTCTTCGTAGACGTAGGGCGCCCAGGGCTCGGTGACAATACGCAGCTTCTCGCCATGGGCCGCGAGGCTCAGGCAAGTGCAGAGAAGGGTGATCAGCAGCCGGGCAATGACAGACATTGCTGGAGATTACGACGGGCGCCGGTTAAATAGCTAGAGGTGCTCTAGATCAAGGGCTAGTCGGGTTTTGTCTGCACCAGATGCAAGTAGATCGCCTTGCGCCGCTCACCCAGTACCAGGCGGACTATCGGGTGGTTGAACCAGTTTTCGAGCTGATGGTTTTCAAGGGGGCTGTCAAGACGACGTTCAACGTTCTCGCGGGCCTTTTCCCACCAGACAGGCATGCAAGCCTGATCGAACGGGTTGGAGTGTTGGTAGCAGCCGTAGAGGATCTCTCGCATGAACTGGCGCTGTTGCTTGGGAAGGAACAGCGTCACGAGTTTATAGGCCATGCGCTGGGCCGCCGGCGGTCGTGGCAGCGTGGCAGTCACCAGGCGTGTTTCATCCAGCGCAAAGGTGCTGGTCGGATCGGCCCCGTGCTTGTCGAGCCAGGCCTTCGTCTTGGCGCGAAACAGCTGTTTACGGCTCCAGTAGTGATGGATCAGGTCGGGACATTCGCGTACCTGGGTGGTGCGGTAGGCGGCTACCGACAGACAGAACTCTTCTAGGGTGTAGGCACCCTGTGCCAGAGGGTAGAACTCGTCCATCAAGGCGATCGATTGCTCCAGAACGCCCGCATCGGCGCGGTCGAGTCCGATGACGCCCGAGTTGAGCAGTGGCATCTGGTCATCCGCCAGGTTTCTCTGGCGCAGCACGTCAGCCAGGGTTTGATACAGACCGGCTTCTTTGTTGCTGCCGTACTGCAGGCCGAAGGCATTGCATAACAAGGTTCCGGGCTCAATACGCCGGAACAGCTCCAGCGGCGAGCAATGGAAAAAGGTATCGGTGTCGATCAGCAGGGCCCGTTCAGCCTCCTGCAGCACCTGTTGCATCACTACGTGCTTGGAGCGGAAGTGGTAGCCATGGGGGGCGATCCATGTCTTGCGGGTGTTCTCGTCCAGCTCACGCACTCGAACCGGCAAACCCTGATAAGGCGCGGGGTTGTCGGTAAAGACCTGAATATCCAACCCTTCTCCCGGTGTTTCGCGCAGACCGGCCAAGGCACTGGCAATGCTGAACACCGCCTCCTGGTGATAAGTGTTGGCACCGTAAACCAGGTAAATCAGCTGAGGGTTTGTGGCGGGGCGAGTGGTCGACATCTACAGCGATCATCCATGGAGAATGTGAGTGGGGTGAAAAAAAGGCCCTGGATTTCGCCAGGGCCTCCTTGCTAAGTGCTACGTCATTTCAGCGCGGCAGCTTCAGGTTGTTCCAGATCGCCAGGCTCGGGTCGGCCTGGTTCAGGGTGTAGAAGTGCAGCCCTGGTGCTCCGCCTTGCAGCAGGCGTTCACACATTTCGCTAATCACCTGCTCGCCAAAAGCCTGAATGCTGGCGCTGTCGTCGCCATAGGCTTCCAGCTGCTTGCGGATCCAGCGCGGGATCTCGGCGCCGCAGGCGTCGGAGAAGCGCGCCAGCTTGCTGTAGTTGGTGATGGGCATGATGCCCGGCACGATCGGGATGTTCACGCCCATCTTCTGCACGCGCTCGACGAAGTAGAAGTAGCTGTCGGCGTTGAAGAAGTACTGGGTGATCGCGCTGTCGGCACCGGCATTGGCCTTGCGGGCGAAGTTGCGAAGATCGTCTTCGAAATTGCGCGCCTGTGGGTGCATTTCCGGGTAGGCGGCGACTTCGATATGGAAGTGGCTGCCAGTCTCTTCGCGAATGAAACTCACCAGGTCGTTGGCGTGGCGCAGCTCGCCGCTGGCCATGCCCATGCCCGAAGGCAGGTCGCCACGCAGGGCGACGATGCGCTTGATGCCGGCTGCCTGGTACTGCTTGAGCAGGCCGCGCAGGTCGTCCTTGCTGTCGCCGACGCAGGACAGATGCGGCGCCGCGGGAATTTTTACTTCGCTCTCCAGTTGCAGCACGGTGTTGACCGTACGATCACGGGTCGAGCCGCCGGCGCCGTAGGTGCAGGAGAAGAAGTCGGGGTTGTAGCCGGCCAGCTGACGGGCAGTGGCGAGCAGTTTTTCATGTCCAGCATCGGTCTTGGTGGGGAAGAACTCGAAGCTGTAACGACGTTCTTGGGACATGGAGGGAACCTCCAGCTACAAGCCGCAAGCCGCAAGGTCCAGGAGAAGCGTGGGTGCGCTCGTCTCCTGTTCCTGGAGCTCGTTGCCTGACGCTGTTTAAGCAAATAGGGGCAAAGCGTGAGGCTTTGTGCGGCAAGCCCGGCTTGTGGCCCTGGCTTGCCGCGTGTAGCTCAACGCTTGCAGCTGCTCTTAGTAGCGATAGGCGTCTGGCTTGAACGGGCCTTCGACGGTCACGCCGATGTAGTCAGCCTGTTGCTTGGTCAGTTGAGTGACCACGCCGCCGAAGCCGCGGACCATTTCCAGGGCCACTTCTTCGTCGAGTTTCTTCGGCAGTACTTCAACGGTCAGGCGCTCGGCTTTCTGGGCCGGCGACAGGTCGGCGTACTTCTGGCCGAACAGGAAGATCTGCGCCAGTACCTGGTTGGCGAACGAGCCGTCCATGATGCGGCTTGGGTGACCGGTGGCGTTGCCCAGGTTCACCAGGCGACCTTCGGCCAGCAGGATCAGGTAGTCGTCGTTCTGTGGGTCGAAGTCGCCGTGGCCGGTGCGGTGGATCTTGTGCACCTGTGGCTTCACTTCTTCCCATGCCCAGTTCTTGCGCATGAAGGCGGTGTCGATTTCGTTGTCGAAGTGGCCGATGTTGCAGACCACGGCGCGCTTCTTCAGGGCCTTGAGCATGTTGGCATCGCAGACATTGACGTTGCCGGTGGTGGTCACGATCAGGTCGATCTTGCCCAGCAGGGCCTTGTCGATGCAGGCTTCGGTGCCGTTGTTGATGCCGTCGATGAACGGCGAAACCAGTTCGAAACCGTCCATGCAGGCCTGCATGGCGCAGATCGGGTCGACTTCGGACACCTTGACGATCATGCCTTCCTGACGCAGGGACTGGGCGGAGCCCTTGCCCACGTCACCGTAGCCGATGACCAGCGCTTGCTTGCCGGACAGCAGGTGGTCGGTGCCGCGCTTGATGGCATCGTTCAGGCTGTGACGGCAGCCGTACTTGTTGTCGTTCTTGCTCTTGGTCACCGAGTCGTTGACGTTGATCGCAGGAATCTTCAGCTCGCCTTTGGCCAGCATGTCCAGCAGGCGGTGTACGCCGGTGGTGGTTTCTTCGGTCACGCCGTGAACGCGTTCCAGCACCTGTGGGTATTTGTCGTGCAGCAGCTGGGTCAGGTCGCCGCCGTCGTCGAGGATCATGTTGGCGTCCCAAGGCTGGCCATCCTTGAGGATGGTCTGCTCCAGGCACCACTCGTACTCTTGTTCGGTTTCGCCTTTCCAGGCGAACACAGGAATGCCGGCGGCGGCGATGGAGGCAGCAGCCTGGTCTTGAGTCGAGAAGATGTTGCAGGACGACCAGCGTACTTCGGCACCCAGGGCAACCAGGGTTTCGATCAGCACGGCGGTCTGAATGGTCATGTGGATGCAGCCGAGGATTTTCGCGCCCTTGAGTGGCTGTTCAGCCAGGTACTTGCGGCGCAGACCCATCAGGGCCGGCATTTCCGACTCGGCGATGATGGTTTCGCGACGGCCCCAGGCGGCCAGGGAAATGTCGGCGACTTTGTAGTCGGTAAAATCTGCAGGCGTGTTTACAGCGCTCATGAAGAGCCTCCATTCGTAGTGTGCGAATGGGCGCCGTTGTGCGTTTAGTGTCCGTACAGGGAAGCCTGTACCGACAACGCCCCATCCGAGCCTGACAGGTCATGCCTGCTGCAGCGCCCCTCGGACAGGTGGCGGGAAAACGGTATCAGGTGCAGATGACCGTTTTGAAACGGTGGCGATTATAGCTTTCTTTAAGCAGCAAGGTGCAAGCCACAAGCAGCAAGTAAGAGCAGGTCGGTTTTTACTTGCAGCTTGTGGCTTGAAACTTGAAGCTGGGAGCGTCAATTGCACTCGTTCAAGCACCTTGGAGTCCCCCATGAATTTCCACACCCGCAAGTGGGTCAAGCCCGAAGACCTCAACCCCAACGGCACGCTGTTCGGTGGCAGTCTGTTGCGCTGGATCGACGAAGAAGCGGCGATCTACGCCATTGTCCAGCTGGGCAACCAGCGGGTCGTCACCAAGTACATTTCGGAAATCAACTTCGTCAGCGCCTCACGCCAGGGCGACATCATCGAGCTGGGCATCACCGCCACCGAGTTCGGTCGCACCTCCATCACCCTGACGTGCGAAGTGCGCAACAAGATCACCCGCAAATCCATTCTCACCGTCGAGAAGATGGTCTTCGTCAACCTCGGTGAAGACGGCCTGCCGGCACCCCACGGCCGTACCGAGATCAAATACGTCAAGGACCAGTTCAAGGACGAAGCCTGACAGCAGGCGGAGATTGCCCGGCAAGCGCGCCCCGCTCCGGACGGAACAGCCCTGAACCCCGCGTGTCGTAACCATACGACTCACCTGGTTCAGGACTCCCATGGACACTCGCAACGACGGTAAAACCCCCGGACTTTCAGTCGAAGAGCAACAGGACGTCGACCGCAACCAGCCGCCTCGTGCGGCGGTACTGCACGAGATCATCCGCACGCAGGGCGACCAGGAACTGGAGCGCAGCGTCGCCGCCCTGTGGTGGTCGGCCCTGGCCGCCGGCCTGACGATGGGCCTGTCTCTGATGGGCATGGGGCTGCTCAACTCCCGGCTGCCGGAGGGCGAAGCCTTCAAGGTTGTCGCCAGCTTCGGCTATTGCGCGGGCTTTCTGGCGGTGATCCTCGCGCGCCAGCAACTGTTCACGGAGAACACCCTGACCGCGGTGCTGCCGGTGATGAGCAAGCCGAGCCTGAAGAATGCCGGGCGCCTCCTGCGCTTATGGGGTGTGGTGCTGACGGGCAATCTGTGCGGCACCCTGTTGGTGGCATACGTGATGCTGCATCTGCCGATCTTCGACAGCCGCACCGACCAGGCCTTTCTGGAAATCGGTCGCCAGGTGATGGAGAACGACCGCGCGCAGATGTTCGCCAAAGGCATCATCTCCGGCTGGATGATTGCCACCATGGTCTGGATGATCCCGTCCATGGAGAGCGCCAAGCTGTGGATCATCATCCTCATCACCTACCTGATGGCGCTGGGGGATTTCACTCACATCGTGGTGGGTTCGGCCGAGGTGTCTTACCTGGTGTTTGCCGGGGAGCTGGGGTGGCGGGATTTCTGGCTGGTGTTTGCCGGGCCGACCCTGGCAGGGAACATCATCGGCGGCAGTTTCATCTTTGCCTTGATCAGCCACGCTCAGGTGCGCAGCGAGAGCGGCAAACCAAGTGGCCGCACGGATCGGGCGACGGCGCCCGATCCGCGTGGGATCAAGAAATGATCAATGGCCTTGAGCCGTGGCCGCCGGGGCATCCTGGGTGACATGACGCACCAGTCTGCCGATGCTCAGTCCCTGCAACAGGATCGACGACAGCACCACGATGTAAGTGATGCTCAGCACCAGGTCACGCTCCGGACCCAGGGGCAGGGCCAGCGCCAGGGCCACCGAGACGCCGCCCCGCAGGCCGCCCCAGGTCAGCACGCGGATGGTGCCCCGGGGCACGCTGCGCCAGCGCCGCAGCAGCAGGATCGCCGGGGCCACGGTGAGCAGGCGCGAGAGCACGATGGCTACCGCCAGCAGGCTTGCGGCCGCCAGGTGCAGCCAATTGAACGGCAGCAGCAACAGTTCCAGGCCGATCAGGGCGAACAGCAGGGCGTTGAGCATGTCGTCCAGCAGTTCCCAGAAGCCGTCCAGGTAGCGCCGGGTCATGTCGTTCATCGCCAGGTTGCGCCCCAGGTTGCCGATGATCAGGCCCGCCACCACCATGGCGATCGGTGCCGAGACGTGGATCTCGCTGGCCATCGCCGAGCCGCCGATCACCAGGGCCAGCGTCAGCATCACCTCGATCTGGTGCTGCTCGATGCTCTTGATCATCAGGTAGACCAGGTAGCCGATCAGTCCGCCGAACAGCACGCCGCCAATGGCTTCATGCACGAACAGCCAGGCCGTGGCGCCCACTGTCGGGGTTTCACCCAGTTGCGCGATGCCCAGCAGCACGGTGAACACCACCACCGCGGTGCCGTCATTGAACAGCGACTCGCCGACGATGGTGGTCTTCAGTGGTTTGGACGCGTTGGCGGTACGCAGTACGCCCAGCACCGCAATGGGATCGGTGGGCGAGATCAGTGCACCGAACAGCAGGCAGTAGAGGAAACTCACGTGCCAGCCGAACAGGCCGAAGATCCAGTAGGCCAGGCTGCCGATGACGAAGGTCGCGATCAGCACGCCGACCGTGGCCAGCAGGCCGATGGGCCAGCGATAGCTGCGCAGGTCGTTGAGGTTGACGTGCAGGGCGCCGGCGAACAGCAGGAACGACAGCATCCAGTTCATCAGCAGATCGCCGAAGTCGATCTTGCCGATCAGTTCCTCGACGTGTTCCTCAAGGCCAGGGAAGCCCAGGTAACTCAAGCCCTGCAGCAACAGCGAGAACAGCAGGGCGGTGACCATCACTCCGATGGTCGGTGGCAGGCCGATAAAACGGAAATTCACATAAGTGAGCAGGGTGGTCAGGCAGATAAAGGCGGCGACAAGTTCAAGCATCCGGACTCCTTTGGATGATCGCAGGGAAAAAAGCTTCAAGCGGCAGGTGTGCAGCGTCTGGCCAGGGGCCTGAGGTGGTTGGTGCTGGGGTTTACCCGCCCCATTGACCGCAGTAGTGGCACGATGTTGCAGGCGCTTGCCTAAAAAGGCGGGTATCGGGACCCGGCTGGGGTGACGTCGGGCAGCAAGCCCATGCTGACGAAGTGCGTGCTATCGCTGCCAAAAATGCCGGCAGTCCGTGCAGGCAGGCCAGCGTCATGCGAGGATTCGCCCTCGGCGGTCGGCGCAAGTATAGGCGGCCGGGAACGCAGGATGAATCGATTCTCTTTCGGGCCAACAGGGAGTGTGAGGTGCTGGCGACAAGTCTGGTTCTGGTGGCGGCGCTGCTGCATGCGGCATGGAACACCCTGATCAAGTTCAGCGGCGAGCGCCTGTTGGTGGTGGCCTGCATGGACAGCGTGGCTCTGCTGTTCGTGGCGAGCATGCTGTTTTTCTTGCATTGGCCGCCGTTGGAACTCTGGCCCTGGATCATCGCCTCGGCGGCCTTCGAACTCTTGTACCGCTATCTGTTGATCCAGGCGTATCGGGTGGGCGACCTGGGGCTGGTCTATCCACTGATGCGCGGTCTGTCGCCATTGGTGGTGTTGGCCTTGACCCTGATCTTTGCCGGCGAGGAGCTCAATACCCAGCAGATCCTCGGCATCCTGCTGATTCCCTTCGGCATGCTCTGCCTGCTCTGGCAGGGGGGCGGTGGGGCGCGCCTGCCCTGGAACATGTTGCCGGTGGTGGCGTTGATCGGCCTGTGCATCGGTTGCTACAGCTTCATCGACGGCCAGGCCTTGCGCCGCTGGTCCCATCCGCTGGACTACCTGACCTGGGTCACCCTGCTCAGTGCCTGGCCCTTTCCTCTGTTGGCCATGGTCTGCAAGCGCCCGGCCTTCATCCTGTTCTGGCGTGAACAGTGGCGCCTGGGGCTCAGCGTCGGATTCTGTGTGCTGTTCAGCTACGCCCTGGTGCTGTGGGCCATGCAGTTGGGGTCGATTGCCGAAGCGGCGGCGTTGCGCGAGATCAGTGTGATTTTGGTGGTGCTGTTCGGCATGCGCTACCTGAAAGAACCTTTCGGCCGGCCCCGGCTCTTAGCCTGTGGGTTGGTGCTGATCGGCATGTTGGTGATGAAGTTCTGAAGACCCCCTGAAAACTCATAAAAAAGGATGTGCTCCATGACTGTCGCTTTCTGGTGTGTATTGATCGCAATTGTCCTGCCGTACCTGTGTACCGCCATTGCCAAGGGCGCCGGCAAATATGGGCTTCGTTACAACCATGATCCGCGGGCGTTCCTGAATACCCTGGAGGGGCTGCCCAAGCGGGCCCATAACGCGCAGCTCAACGGTTTCGAGGTGACCCCGGCATTTGCGGCGGCAGTGATCATCGCCCATGTGGCGGGCAACGCCGAGCTGGTGACGATCAACGTGCTGGCGGTGCTGTTTATCACCAGTCGCCTGCTGTACATGATCTGCTACCTGGCGGACTGGGCGATCCTGCGCTCCCTGGTGTGGTTCGTGGGCATGGGCCTGATCGCCAGCTTCTTCTTCGTTTCAGTCTGAAACACCCTCTTGCAGCAGCCGGCTTGTCGGCGAAAGCGCCTTCATGGTCGCCTTCGCCGACAAGCTTGCTCCTGTAGCGGGTCACGGGGTATCGGGCACTTCCGGCACTTTGGGCAGGGGCGCGCCCTTGGGCCAGAGCATCCAGATCTGCCCCTGCTGCTTCATGTCGCCGGCCAGTTGCCCGGCCGCCTCGCCAGTGCCCCAGAACAGATCGGCACGGACTTCGCCGGTAATCGCGCCGCCCGTGTCCTGAGCGGCCACGGGGCGCACCAGGCTGCTGCCATCCGGGCGCGTGGTGGATAACCACAGCAAGCTGCCCAGGGGAATCACCTTGCGGTCCACCGCGACGCTGTAGCCGGAAGTCAGCGGTACGTTCAATGAGCCTCGGGGGCCTTCGTTGCTGTCCGGGTTGCGGTTGAAGAACACGTAGCTCGGGTTGCTGCCCAGCAGTTCGGGAATCCGCGTCGGATGAGCCTTGGCCCAGGCGGCGATGGTGCCCATGGTCACGTCTTCTTTCTTCAGTTCGCCCTGCTCCACCAGCCAACGTCCGATGGGCCGGTACGGGTGGCCGTTCTGGTCGGCGTAGCCGATCCGCAGTTGGCGTCCGTCGTCCAGCTGGATCCTTCCCGAACCCTGGATCTGCAGGAATTGCAGGTCCATCGGATCGGTCAGCCAGGCCAGCACCGGAGCCTTGACCCCCTTGGTTTCGATGGTCGCCGCGTCGTCATAGGGCTTGAGCACCCGACCTTCGAGCCGGCCTCGCAGGCGCTTGCCCTTGAGTTCCGGGTAGAGACTGTCCAGGGCGACGATGATCATGTCCTCCGGCACCCCGTACACCGGCACACTGGCGCTCGGTGTCTGGGTCAGGCTGCCGGGATACACCGGTTCGTAGTAGCCGGTGATCAGGCCGGTGCTGTTGCCGCTGCCCGAGCGCAGGCCGTAGACCTCCAGGTGCTCCTTGAGAAAGCCGCGGATGGCTGTCGGGGTCTGCGGCACATTGGCCGCCGCAGCGCAGGTGGCACCCCAGATCGGATCAGCCTTCAAGCGGGTGCAGGCACTGCGCCAGGCACCGAAGCCGGCCAGCAGGTCGTTATCGGCAACGCTGGGCAGGGACTCCCAGGGGGCGCTGTTGTAAGTGGCCAGGGCGTGGGTCTGTGGGGCCTTGCTGTTGTCGCCGCCGTTGCAGCCGGCGAGCAGTGCCAGGGCTGGCAGGGCCCAGAGCAGGTGGCGACGCCAGCGGAGGAAGCTCGGGTTCATGCTGTGTTTCCTTGGGGGGTATCCATCAGCGGCATGACGATGGACAACCCCTATTGTTAATAGGGCTATTGGTGTTTGCCGGGGAGGCGAGGATACTGGCCGCCGTTTCCGTGACCTGACCTGAAGCCACCATGACGCTAAAAAGACTTTCCGTTGTATTGCTGGCCTGCCTGACGCTTTCCGCCTGTGGCGGTGTCGACCCCAACTCTCCCCTGGGCCAGCGCAAGGCGATCTTCAAACAGATGCTCAAGACCGGCGAGGACCTGGGGGGAATGCTGCGTGGGCGGATTCCTTTCGACGGCGCACGTTTTGCCGAAGGCGCGGTGAAGCTGGATGCCCTGTCCCATGAGCCCTGGAAGCATTTTCCCGAGGTCAGGGAGCAGGACCACAGCAGCGCCACCGATGATGTCTGGCGCAAGCAGGCGCGTTTCCAGGAGCTGGCGCGCAACCTTGAAGCGGCCACCGCCGAGCTGGTGACCATCAGCCAGGTCCAGCCCTACAAGGCCAGCAATCTGGGGCCGGCCGTGCAGAAAGTCGAGGACGTCTGCAGTGCCTGCCACAAGGAGTTTCGTAATCACTGAGTGAGGTCGTTGCCAGGGAGGGCAGCGCTTACTTGTCCAGTTCGTCCAGGGCTTGCTGCAGTTCCTTGCGGGACTCGGCGAGCTTGTCCTTGCGCTTGTTGATCTTCTCCGAGTCGCCTTTCTTCATGGCCTTTTCCAGGTCGGCCTGACGCCGGCTGACTTCATGCTTGGCTTCCAGCACCTTGTTTTCCCGATCCTTCTTCAACGAGGCATCGGTGCAATGGGTGGTGACTTCGCTCAGGGCGCGCTCCAGGCCGGCCTGCTGATCGCTGTTGCCATGGGCCTTGGCCTGTTCGATCTGGGTCATGATCGCCTGGCGCTTGGCGGCGCAGCCGGTCAGTGGCTGGGCTTGTTCGGCGGCCAGCAGGGGCGCGCTCATCAGGCTGCACAGGGTCAGGGCAGCGAGGGACGGAAACAGTTTCATGGAAGGCTCCAGGTGAAAAAAGATCAAAAAATAACCAATGAAAAAATACTGACTGTCATACCGGGAATGGGCTGTTGGAGCGCATTCCTGCCGGGGTGGTTCAATGTGCGCTCCCGGATTGCGGCCTAAAAGCCGTTGATTCCGGCCTGATTCAGGGTCGCCTGCAAGGCCTGCACCTGGGGCTCGCGAAAAAACGCCACCAACTGCGCAGCCCGTTCCGGGCCGACACCGGTTTCGTTCTGCCAGTCCAGGCTGTTGCGTGAAGCCAGCACCTGCCATGGACCGTTCAGTTCCGCCGAGCCGCTGGGCGGCAGGCCCAGGGCCTTGAGCCAGCGTGCGAAGGGTCGCTGCCTTGCCTGTTGCAGACTCTCGATCAGTCGCAGGCTGCTGCGTGCGCCGAAGCCGGCAATGGTAGCAAGCTCTGCCTGATCCAGGGTCAGCCAATCCAAAAGGCCTTTGATACGGCCTGTTTCAACCAGCCTGGCCCAGGTTTGTTCGCCGATATGGTCCAGGTGCAGTCCCTGTTTGCCGCTGAGCCAGGCCAGGCGGGCGACAAACTGGCCTTCGCATCCGGGGGTTGGCCGCCAGCAGCTCAGGGCATGAAAGTCCTCCGGCGCTGGCGCCTGGATCGCCTGGCGTTGCTGGCTCCTGAGGACCACGCCATCCAGGCGGGGGAGGGTCAGTCCGGCCAGGCTGATGGCCACCTGGTCGCCGGGGACGATATCCAGGGCTTGCCAGCGTTGCAGCGAGCCGACGCTGACGCGGCGGATCTGTCGGTCATCGAGGACCACCGGGTCGATGTCCAGCAAGGGACTGATGCGCCCGGTGCGGCCGATCCGGAAGCGCACCTGACGCACATTGGCCAGGGCCTGGGCATAGGGGTATTTCCAGGCTGCAATCCAATGTGGGGCCCTGGCCTGCCAGCGTTCGGCGGCGGGGCGCAGGCTCTGGCGCAGGATGATGCCGTCGCTGGCAAAGGGCAGGGGCGAACGGTACCAGTGTTCTCGCCAGTGCCGGGCTTCGCTGAACCCGGCGATCGGGCGGCTGTACTCGGCGCCTTCGGTGAAGCCCAGCTGCGCCAGTTGCTCCAGGCGTTCACTCAGGGTGGCGGGGCCTTGGGGCCAGTCCCAGACGAACAGGCCGATTTGTGCCGCCTCTGCCGCCGACAGGTGTTTGCGTGCCAGCCATCCGGCGACCCGGCTGCGGGCATTGAGGCTGCCGGAGCGGGCCTGGATGTGTTGCTCCAGTCGTTGATAGAGCTCTCCCTGCAAGAGCAGGTCCACGGGCTGGGGCAGTTGTTTGGGGATGGCCGCGATCTGCCGGGCGCGGGCGCTCCAGTCCTGGCCGTGCCAGCCATCACCCCGGCTCAGTGCCTGGTGGAAACGGCCCTGGCGGTAGATCAGGGTGACCGCCACGCCATCGATCTTGGGTTGCGCCCAGATGCCTTCACGGCCTTTCAGCCAGAGCTGTACCGCGTTGTCGTCGGGGAGTTTTTCCACCCCGGTGTGGGCGATGGGGTGGGGCACGGGGCCCCGGGCGCCGAGCAGGGGATGATCCGCGGCGACGGGAAGCTGGGGGAAGCATTGTTGCAGGCGGGTCAGGCGCTGCCGGGACTGATCATAGAGCTCGTCGGCGACGGGCGATTGACCGTATCGGTGATAGCGGATGTCCCAGGCCTCGAGCTGTTGTTGCAGGGCGGTGAGTTCCCGTTCGGCCCGGGCACTGGACCAGTCGGGGCATTGGGCCAGGGCGGGCAGGCCGGTGAGGGCCAGAAACAGCAGGAAGAGTCTTGGCAGCATGGGGAGCGTCCTTGCTCGGAATGGGCATGCCTTGAAGGGTAGGTGGGCGTGGGGCGATTTTTCGGCGAGGTGGTTGCGGGGTGTTTCATGATGGCCTTGGGCGCTGGCTTGGCCAGTGGATACCTGGACAATTGCCCTGCTGAGAGAAACCTCTGGCGACAAAAAAGCCCCGCCGGTGGTGCCGGCGGGGCTTTGTCTGTTACCGGGTGACGCTTAGAGGCCGGCGGCAGCGCGCAGGGCGTCGGCGCGGTCGGTCTTTTCCCAAGTGAAGGTGGTGAAGGTGTCGTCACCCACGGTCTTGGTTTGCGGAGCACGGCCGAAGTGACCGTAGGCTGCGGTTTCCTGGTACATCGGGTGCAGCAGGTCGAGCATGGTGGTGATTGCGTAAGGACGCAGGTCGAAGTGCTCGCGAACCAGCTTGACGATCTTGTCGTCGCTGATCTTGCCGGTGCCGAAGGTGTTCAGGGAGATCGAGGTCGGTTGAGCCACGCCGATGGCGTAGGACACCTGGATCTCGCAGCGCTCGGCCAGGCCGGCGGCGACGATGTTCTTGGCCACGTAGCGACCGGCATAGGCCGCGGAGCGGTCGACCTTGGATGGGTCCTTGCCGGAGAACGCGCCGCCGCCGTGACGGGCCATGCCGCCGTAGCTGTCGACGATGATCTTGCGCCCGGTCAGGCCGCAGTCGCCCACCGGGCCACCGATGATGAACTGGCCGGTCGGGTTGATGTGGAACTGGGTGTCCTTGTGCAGCAGTTCGGCCGGCAGCACGTGCTTGACGATCAGCTCCATCACGCCTTCGCGCAGGTCGTTGTACGACACTTCAGGGTTGTGCTGGGTCGACAGCACCACGGCGTCGATGCCGACCACGATGCCGTTTTCATAGCGGCAGGTGACCTGGGACTTGGCGTCCGGGCGCAGCCATGGCAGCAGGCCCGATTTGCGTGCTTCAGCCTGGCGATGGACCAGCTGGTGCGAGAAGGCGATCGGCGCCGGCATCAGCGCGGCGGTTTCGTTGCTGGCGTAGCCGAACATCAGGCCCTGGTCGCCGGCGCCCTGATCTTCAGGCTTGGCGCGGTCGACACCCTGGTTGATGTCGGGGGACTGCTTGCCAATGATGTTCATCACGCCGCAGGTGGCGCCGTCGAAGCCAACGTCGGAGCTGGTGTAGCCGATGTCGCAGATCACGTCACGAACGATCTGTTCCAGGTCGACCCAGGCAGTGGTAGTGACTTCGCCAGCGACGATGGCCACGCCAGTCTTGACCAGGGTTTCCACAGCAACGCGAGCGTGCTTGTCCTGGGCAATGATGGCGTCCAGCACCGCATCGGAAATCTGGTCAGCGATTTTATCCGGATGTCCTTCAGACACGGACTCGGAGGTGAAAAGGGAGTATTCGCTCATCTCGACGGTTTCCTAAAATTTACCGATGGTGAGTGTCGCCAGCCGGTCGCTGAAAATGGCGGACCTGGATCTGGAAACCATTACGTAAGCCCACATAGAGGCTTTCCCCGGGAGTCAGTCCCGCAGCGGTGGCCCAACGGGCCAAGTCATCTTGTTCGAACCCTAGCCAGAGATCGCCGCAAGCCTCTTTGGCCCAACTCTGGTTGTGGCTGCACAAGTCTGTTACCAACAGGCTGCCGCCTGGTTGCAGCAATTGGGCCATCTGCTTGAGGGCCTCGGCCGGTGCGGCGAAATGGTGCAGGACCATGTTCAGCACCACGCAGTCGGCCGTCAGTTGTACGCCATCCAGTGCATCGGCCAGTTGCAGGCTGACGTTAGCCAGTGTTTCGCGTTCACACAGCTGACGGGCCAGTTCAAGCATCGCCGGACTGTTGTCCAGCGCGGTGACCCGGGCAAAGCGTCGGGCCAGGTCGGGGAGAAAACCACCGTCGCCGGGACCCACTTCAATGGCCGTGGCCATTGCTTTGAAGCTCAGCTTGTCCAGTAGCGCGAGCACGCTGTCGCGGTACTGGGGCAGTCCTGCGATCAGGTCCTGCTGGGCGCGGAATTTATCCGCCACCCGGGAAAAGAAGTCCTGGCTGGCCGCGGCCCGTTGCCGGTGCACCAGGCCAATCCGGTTCTGGACATCCACCGGCAGTCGCACCTGGTCGACTTCGTCCAGCAGGGCGGCGTGCAGCTTGCCGCCCAAGAGTTCGGTGTGGGGCAGGGCACGGCGGTAGAAAATCGCGTTGCCTTCACGGCGGGTCGCCACCAGGCTGGCCTGGGCCAGGACCTTCAAATGGTGGCTCATGCCCGACTGGCCGATGGCAAAGATCTGCGCCAGTTCCAGTACGCCGAACGAGTCGTTGCTCAGGGCGCGCAATACATTGAGTCGCAGAGGATCGCCGCCGGCCTTGCACAGGGCGGCCAGCTCGTCGCAATCGTCATGATCAATGGAGGGTGCGCTCAGGTTCATAGGGGCGCAGTCTAGAGGTGCCTGCAAAGGCCTGCAAGATCAATATCAAAAAGTTTTGATATTGCCCCTCAAGGGGCTTCTGCCAGAGCCCTGGTGGCCCTGTCGGCCGGCGACAAGCGGGTTTGCTCAGTGGATTGCCGGCTTATCCATGGGAAAAACATGCCTGAGTGACTATCTGTCATTGCCCCCGCCAGACGCCTGAGGGAAAATGCAGGCCTTTTTTCCGTTTCGTTTTATTCAATCCTCAGGAGATCAGCGATGCCCAGCCGTCGTGAGCGTGCCAATGCCATTCGTGCCCTCAGCATGGATGCCGTGCAAAAAGCCAACAGCGGCCATCCAGGTGCCCCCATGGGTATGGCGGATATCGCCGAAGTGCTTTGGCGTGACTACCTCAAGCACAACCCGAGCAATCCATCCTTCGCCGACCGTGACCGCTTCGTGCTGTCCAACGGTCATGGCTCGATGCTGATCTACTCGCTGCTGCACCTGACCGGCTACGACCTGTCGATCGATGACTTGAAGAACTTCCGCCAACTGCACAGCCGCACCCCGGGCCACCCGGAGTTCGGCTACACCCCGGGCGTTGAAACCACCACTGGTCCCCTGGGCCAGGGTCTGGCCAATGCCGTGGGCTTCGCCCTGGCGGAAAAAGTCCTGGCGGCGCAGTTCAACCGTCCGGGGCACAACATCGTCGATCACCACACCTACGTGTTCCTGGGTGATGGCTGCATGATGGAAGGCATTTCCCACGAAGTGGCCTCCCTGGCCGGTACCCTGGGCCTGGGCAAGCTGATCGCCTTCTACGATGACAACGGCATCTCCATCGACGGTGAAGTCGAAGGCTGGTTCACCGACGACACGCCCAAGCGTTTCGAAGCCTACAACTGGCAGGTGATCCGCAATGTCGACGGCCACGATCCGGAAGAGATCAAGACGGCCATCGACACCGCGCGCAAGAGCCCGCTGCCGACCCTGATCTGCTGCAAGACCACCATCGGTTTCGGTTCGCCGAACAAGCAGGGCAAGGAAGACTGCCACGGCGCGCCACTGGGTGCCGAGGAAATCGCCCTGACCCGCGCTGCGCTGAAGTGGAACCATGGCCCGTTCGAAATCCCGGCTGACATCTATGCCGAGTGGGACGCCAAGGAAGCCGGTCGCGCCGTGGAAGCCGAGTGGGACCAGCGTTTCGCTGCCTACTCCGCCGCATTCCCGACCGAAGCCAACGAACTGGTGCGTCGCCTCGCCGGTGATCTGCCAGCGGACTTCGCCGAGAAGGCCAATGCCTATATCGCTGAAGTGGCGGCCAAGGGCGAAACCATCGCCAGCCGTAAAGCCAGCCAGAACACCCTGAACGCCTTCGGTCCGCTGCTGCCCGAGTTCCTCGGCGGCTCGGCCGACCTGGCCGGTTCCAACCTGACCCTGTGGAAAGGCTGCAAGGGCGTCAGCGCTGAAGACGCCAGCGGCAACTACATGTACTACGGCGTGCGCGAATTCGGCATGACCGCCATCATGAACGGCGTTGCCCTGCACGGCGGCCTGGTGCCTTACGGCGCGACCTTCCTGATGTTCATGGAATACGCCCGCAACGCGGTGCGCATGTCGGCGCTGATGAAGCAGCGGGTGATCCACGTCTACACCCACGACTCCATCGGCCTGGGCGAAGACGGCCCGACTCACCAGCCGATCGAGCAACTGACCAGCCTGCGCAGTACCCCGAACCTCGACACCTGGCGCCCGGCCGACGCCGTGGAATCGGCGGTGTCCTGGAAGTACGCCCTGGAGCGCAAGGACGGTCCTTCGGCGCTGATCTTCTCCCGCCAGAACCTGCAGCACCAAACCCGCGATGCCGGCCAGATCGCCGATATCAGCTGCGGTGGCTACGTGTTGAAGGACTGTGCAGGCGAGCCTGAGCTGATCCTGATCGCCACCGGTTCGGAAGTGGGCCTGGCGGTTCAGGCTTTCGACAAACTGACCGAGCAGGGCCGCAAGGTGCGGGTGGTTTCCATGCCGTGCACCAGCGTGTTCGACGCCCAGGATGCAGGCTACAAGCAATCGGTGCTGCCGCTGCAGGTCAGCGCGCGGATCGCCATCGAAGCCGCCCATGCCGACTTCTGGTACAAGTACGTGGGCCTGGAAGGCCGCGTGATCGGCATGACCACCTACGGCGAGTCGGCGCCTGCGTCGGCCTTGTTCGAAGAGTTCGGTTTCACCCTGGACAACATCCTGGGCCAGGCCGAAGAGCTGCTGGAAGACTAAAAAAGCACGCGGTGGCCCAGCCACCGCGATCCCTTTGTAGGCGCTGGCTTGCCAGCGATTCGCGGTCTGCCTGACACACCGCTGATCGCTGGCAAGCCAGCTCCTACGATGGGTGCGTATAACAAGTTCGTCTGCCTGTGCCTGATCGAGAACCCCATGCCTCAACCGCGTCCCTATAAAGTTGCACTCAACGGCTACGGCCGGATTGGTCGTTGCGTCTTGCGTGCTCTGTTCGAGCGAGGGGCTGCGGCCGGGTTCGAGATTGTCGCCATCAACGATCTGGCCGACATGGCCAGTGTCGAATACCTGACACGCTTCGACTCCACCCACGGGCGGTTTCCCGGTGAGGTGAAAGTCGACGGCGACTGTCTGCATATCAATGGCAACTGCGTGAAAGTGCTGCGCAGTGCCACCCCCGAAGGCATCGATTGGGCGTCCCTGGGCGTCGATCTGGTGCTGGAATGCTCCGGTGCCTACCACACCCGCGAAGACGGCCAGCGTTTCCTCGACGCCGGCGCGCCGCGGGTGCTGTTCTCCCAGCCGATGGCCAGCGAGGCGGATGTCGACGCCACCATCGTCTACGGGGTCAATCAGGATTGCCTGACCGGCGCCGAGCTGCTGGTGTCCAACGCCTCCTGCACCACCAACTGCGGCGTGCCGCTGTTGCGCCTGCTGGATCAGGCCATTGGCCTGGAGTACGTGTCGATCACCACCATTCACTCGGCGATGAACGACCAGCCGGTGATCGACGCCTATCACCACGAAGACCTGCGCCGGACCCGTTCGGCGTTCCAGTCGGTGATTCCGGTGTCCACCGGTCTGGCGCGAGGCATCGAGCGCCTGCTGCCGGAACTTGCCGGAAGAATCCAGGCCAAAGCAGTGCGGGTGCCGACGGTCAACGTGTCCTGCCTCGATATCACGATGCAGACCGTGAGCGATACCGACGCCGCCGAGGTCAATCGGATCCTGCGCGAGGCCGCCACCAGCGGTCCGCTCAAGGGCCTGCTGGCCTATACCGAGCTGCCTCACGCCAGCTGTGATTTCAATCATGACCCCCATTCGGCGATCGTCGATGCCAGTCAGACCCGTGTTTCCGGCCCTCGGCTGGTGAACATCCTGGCCTGGTTCGACAACGAATGGGGCTTTGCCAACCGGATGCTGGATGTTGCTGGGCACTACCTGCAAACAGCCACTCCACGCCCTGCCACTAAACTCTCTGTTTCTGAACAACAGTAACCCAGGAATTGCGACCCATGACCGTGTTGAAGATGACCGACCTCGATCTGCAAGGTAAGCGTGTGCTGATCCGCGAAGACCTCAACGTCCCAGTCAAGGACGGTGTTGTCACCAGCGATGCGCGGATCCTGGCTTCGCTGCCGACCATCAAGCTGGCCCTGGAAAAGGGCGCGGCTGTGATGGTCTGCTCGCACCTGGGCCGTCCGACCGAAGGCGAGTTCTCCGCCGAGAACAGCCTCAAGCCGGTAGCCGATTACCTGAGCCGTGCCCTGGGTCGCGAAGTGCCGCTGGTGGCCGATTACCTGGGTGGCGTCGAGGTCAAGGCCGGCGACGTCGTGCTGTTCGAGAACGTGCGCTTCAACAAGGGCGAGAAAAAGAACGCCGACGAACTGGCCCAGCAATACGCCGGCCTGTGCGATGTGTTCGTGATGGACGCCTTCGGCACCGCGCACCGGGCCGAGGGTTCGACCCACGGCGTGGCCAAGTTCGCCAAGGTGGCCGCCGCAGGTCCTCTGCTGGCCGCTGAACTGGACGCGCTGGGCAAGGCCCTGGGCAACCCGGCCAAGCCAATGGCGGCCATCGTTGCCGGCTCCAAGGTGTCCACCAAGCTGGACGTGCTCAACAGCCTGAGCCAGATCTGCGACCAACTGATCGTCGGTGGCGGCATCGCCAACACCTTCCTCGCTGCTGCCGGGCATCCGGTGGGCAAGTCGCTGTACGAGCCGGATCTGTTGGACACCGCCCGTGCCATCGCCGCCAAGGTCAGCGTACCGCTGCCGGTGGACGTGGTCGTGGCCAAGGAGTTCGCCGAAAGCGCCGAAGCTACCGTCAAGCTGATCGCTGATGTTGCCGCTGACGACATGATCCTCGACATCGGTCCACAGACTGCTGCGCAGTTCGCCGAGCTGCTGAAATCCTCCAAGACCATCCTCTGGAACGGTCCGGTAGGCGTGTTCGAATTCGACCAGTTCGGCAACGGCACCAAGGTGCTGGCCCAGGCCATCGCCGACAGCGCCGCGTTCTCCATCGCGGGTGGTGGCGACACCCTGGCGGCCATCGACAAGTATGGCGTGGCCCAGCAGATCTCCTACATTTCTACCGGTGGTGGCGCGTTCCTCGAGTTCGTCGAGGGCAAGGTGCTGCCGGCGGTTGAAGTCCTGGAAGCCCGGGCCAAGGCCTGAGAGTCCCGTTGGCCGGGCAAAGGAGTGTTCTGATGGTCAAGACGTTGCCACTGTTGATGGCCGTGGCGTTGCTGGCGGGGTGCTCCAGTGCTCCGCCGGCAAAACCGGCGGACGAGACCGGCGAGCCGGGCCAGGGCTGTTATCAGGCCGACTGGCAGGCCGAGACCGCGCCGGTGATCAACAAGCGCCTGGGCCCCGAAGGCCTGGAGAAGTACGAGACACCGTCAAAGACCAGGGAACAGGGTTGCCCTTGACCGGTCAGATCGGATAACGCAATGCGCTGGGGCCCCTGGGCTGCCGGCCGAGGAACATTGATGAAAGCTTTGATCGCCGTGGCGATGCTGGGTGCCTTGGCCGGTTGCGCCAACCTTAACCTGCTCAAGTCGCCGGCTACCGACAACTGGACGACCTGGACCTGCGACAGCCAGGCCCAGGTGCTGTGGCGCTACACCGACGACAGCCGCAAGACGGTCGACGTGCGCCTGGGGGGCGACGACCAGGTTCGGCGCCTGAAGCTTGAGCCCAGTGGTTCGGGCTCGCTGTACAGCGACGACATGCTGGCGTTTCACGTCAAGGGCGAGGAGGGCCTGGTCTACTGGGTTGCCACCAACGACCTGATCGGCCGCGGCTGCAAGGCCATGTAGAGGCTGGCTTGCCAGCGAAGGCGGCCTCCGGACCTGTGCAAGGCCCTGCGCCCCATTCGCCGGCCAGCCGGCTCCGACAAGGCTGTAGAGATTTGGTTTTAACGGATACAACAGAGCGGGCCGACCCCCGATCTGCAATCACTTGAACAGCAGTCGCCGCTACGGCAGGCTTGCACGATTAACGACCCTCGACCGGGAGAGACACACACAATGGCACTCATCAGCATGCGCCAGATGCTGGACCACGCAGCCGAATTCGGCTACGGCGTTCCAGCCTTCAACGTCAACAACCTTGAGCAGATGCGCGCCATCATGGAAGCCGCTGACAAGACTGACTCTCCGGTGATCGTCCAGGCTTCGGCCGGCGCCCGCAAATACGCCGGCGCGCCGTTCCTGCGCCACCTGATCCTGGCCGCCATCGAAGAATTCCCCCATATCCCGGTGTGCATGCACCAGGACCACGGCACCAGTCCTGACGTCTGCCAGCGTTCCATCCAGCTGGGCTTTTCCTCGGTGATGATGGACGGCTCCCTCGGCGAAGACGGCAAGACCCCCACCGACTACGAGTACAACGTGCGCGTCACCCAGCAGACCGTGGCCATGGCCCACGCCTGCGGCGTGTCGGTAGAAGGCGAGCTGGGCTGCCTGGGCTCCCTGGAAACCGGCATGGCCGGTGAAGAAGACGGCATCGGCGCCGAAGGCGTGCTGGATCACAGCCAGATGCTGACCGACCCGGAAGAAGCCGCGGACTTCGTCAAGAAGACCCAGGTCGACGCCCTGGCCATCGCCATCGGCACCAGCCACGGTGCCTACAAGTTCACCAAGCCGCCTACCGGCGACGTGCTGGCCATCGATCGCATCAAGGAAATCCACAAGCGCATCCCCAACACCCACCTGGTGATGCACGGTTCGTCTTCGGTTCCGCAAGAGTGGCTGGCGATCATCAACCAGTACGGCGGCGACATCAAAGAAACCTACGGCGTACCGGTTGAGGAAATCGTCGAAGGCATCAAGTACGGCGTGCGCAAGGTCAACATCGACACCGACCTGCGCCTGGCGTCCACCGGTGCCATGCGTCGTCTGATGGCCACCAACCCGAGCGAGTTCGACCCGCGCAAGTTCTTCGGTGCCACCGTGACCGCCATGCGCGACGTGTGCATTGCCCGTTACGAAGCCTTCGGCACCGCCGGCAACGCTTCGAAGATCAAGCCGATCTCCCTGGAAGCGATGTTCCAGCGTTACCTCAAGGGTGAGTTGAACGCCAAGGTCAACTAAGCCCTAGCGTCATCCGGAAAGCCCGCAGCGATGCGGGCTTTTTTATGCCTGGCGTTTCTGCCTCGGCAGGCAGCGAAGAGAGCCACTGGGCATGCGCGGGGCTCAAGGCTGCCTGCGCCGGCAGCTAGATTTTGTTGTGGTCGATATCCAGCTTGGAGAAGGTCACCTTGCCGCCTTCGCTGGTGTAGCCGCTGTTGTCCTGGACGTATACCCCGGCCTTGAAATACAGCGGCTTGTCGCGCCACTTGGCGCTCAATTGCCCACCCCATTGCTGGCCGGCAGCACTGAGCCCCAGGGCGCCGCCTGGGCTCAGGTGGATCAAGTAGGAAAAGTCGCGATTCATGGGCACGTTTTCGGCCAGGGTGATGACCCGGCCCTCTTCGTCGTCCGGGCGCATGCGCACCTTGGCCACGATATTGCCGCTGCCTTTGCTGGTCTTGTACTGGTACTCCACTTTGACCAGGGGCTTGGTGCTGTTGTAGGCGTGAATCTGACCCACGACGATCTTGCCCGACGATGGCACCTGGTTCACCGCCAAGGTGGCGTACAGCAGGTTGTCGGCTTCGGGGTAGGTCCAGTTGCGCAAAGTGCCGTCGGCATAGGTCTCGCGCAGCTCGGTGCGCGGATAGATGGCGTTCTCGGTTTTCGAGCCGGTGACCGGTGACCAGAAGAACAGAGTGCCGCTATCGGCGTGGAAGTACCGGTCCTTGAATCCTTTGACCAGTGTCGGGGTGTCGATGGTCGCCGGAGGGTTGCCGACGGGAACGCTGAGGTTCCAGGTTGCCAGGTCGATCATGCTGGAGATTCCGCAAGGGGGGAGGGTCTGGTGCAGGTCGCCGAAGGCTTTAGCCTGCGCTTCTTGGGGCGTCTTTATAGCGCAGAACCGGCTGCCTGGAATGCCCGTATGGCGGATAAATGACGTCAGCAAAATGTCGAAATGCCATCCTCCCCGGGTTTCATAAGGCATAACTGTGACCGTTAGTCGGGTGCCGGGGCCATTGGTGAAGTGATGGCCGGGTGGCAGCTTCTGCTTTTCAGGATCCGGGTCTAGAGTGGTCCACAGATTTGTCAGGTTTTCTCACCCGTTCAGTCTTACTACAGACAAGAGAAGCAGCATGGAATGCGTGCAACCGGAGGCCTTCGAAGGCGACTCCACTCTTCTGATCGTTGATGACTATCCTGAAAACCTCCTGAGCATGCGGGCACTGTTGCAGCGCCAGGACTGGCGGGTGATGACCGCGGCCTCCGGTCTTGAGGCCCTGGGCCTGCTGCTCGAGCATGAAGTGGATCTGGTCCTGCTGGATGTGCAGATGCCCGGCATGGATGGTTTCGAAGTGGCCCGCCTGATGCGCGGCAGCCAGCGCACGCGTTTGACTCCGATCATCTTCCTCACCGCCAACGAACAGTCCCAGGATGCCGTGATCAAGGGCTATGCCAGCGGTGCGGTGGATTACCTGTTCAAGCCGTTCGACCCGCAGATCCTCAAGCCCAAGGTCCAGGCGCTGCTGGAGCACCAGCGCAATCGTCGGGCCCTGCAGCAGCTCAGTCACGATCTGGAAGTGGCGCGGGCGTTCAACGCCTCGGTGCTGGACAACGCAGCCGAAGGCATCCTGGTGGTGGACGAGGGCGGACTGGTGCGCTACGCCAATCCGGCGGTTTCGCGCTTGCTCAATGCCCAGGTGAAAGAGCTGGAGGGCTCGCTGTTCCTCGACTACCTGCAAAAGCCCCATGTTCCCGACTGGAGCGAATCCGAGCTCCTGGCCTGCTATCGACGCGGGCAGACCTACCGCCTGCATGACGCTCTGCTGCGTACCGTGCCTGGGCAGCAGCTCAGCGTGGCGCTGTCCTGTGCGCCCTTGCCCAGCGAGCAGAAGGCCATGGTGGTGACCCTGCTGGACATGTCCGAAGTGCGCCACCTGCACCAGCAACTGGAGTATCAGGCGGTCACCGACCCGCTCACGGGGCTGCTCAACCGCCGCGGTTTCTACCAGACGGTGGAAAACATCCTGTTGCGCAGTGATCGTCCGGGCAAGACCCTGGTCCTGCTCTACCTGGATCTTGACGGCTTCAAGCGGGTCAACGACTCCCTGGGGCACGATGCCGGCGACCGGGTGCTGCGCTGGGTGTCCGAGCAGTTGAAGGAGTGCCTGCATTCCTTCGACATCCTCGGGCGCATGGGCGGTGACGAGTTCACTGCCCTGCTGGAACTGAGCTTCCCCGAGCAGGCGGCGAAAGTCGCCGAGAAGCTGATCGAGCGCCTGTCCATCAGCCAGCAGATCGACGGCCTGGAGGTGGTGCTGGGCGCCAGCATCGGCATCGCCATCTATCCCGACTGCGGCTCCAACCTGGACGGCCTGCTGCGGGCGGCAGACATCGCCATGTACGAAGCCAAGCGTGCGGGGCGCCAGCAGTACCGCTACTACGATCACGAGATGAATGGCCGAGCACGTTCCCGGCTGATGCTCGAGGAAAGCGTGCGCAGCGCCGTGGAGCGCAAGGAATTCACCCTGGTGTATCAGCCTCAGGTGGCCATTGCCGATGGCCGTTTGCGCGGCTTTGAGGCCTTGCTGCGCTGGCGTCACCCAAGTGTTGGCGATGTGCCGCCGGGGCTGTTCCTGCCGCTGCTGGAAGAGGCGCGGTTGATCAGTCGCCTGGGCAGTTGGATCTATCAACAGGGGGCGGCCCAGCGCAAGGACTGGGAGCAGGTGTTCAGCCCTGATCTGGTGCTGGGCGTCAGTCTCAGCGCCACCCAGTTCGGCATGCCCAATCTGGCCAATGAATTGCGCCAGGTGCTGGTGCGCCATGGCTTGCAGCCGCGCCAGCTGGAAGTGGAGGTCACCGAGGCAGCGTTGACCCAGAACCTGGCCGAGACCCGCAAGCAGTTGCAGCAGTTGCATCAACTGGGGGTGCGGGTGGCCCTGGACGATTTCGGCTCGGGCAGTTGTTGCCTGGCCTATCTGCGCGACCTGCAACTGGACACCCTCAAGCTCGACCGGCACCTGATCGCCCGCCTGCTGACCTCGCCGCGGGACGCCGCCATCGCCCGCAGTGTGATCGACCTGTGCAAGCAGTTCGGCTTGCTGGTGATCGCCGAAGGCGTGGAAACCCACGAGCAGTACCAATGGCTCAAGGCCAACGGCTGCGAATACGTGCAGGGGTTCCTGGTGGCCCGGCCGCTGACCGCCGCCAGCGCCAGCCAGTTTGCCCAGCCCTTTGACTGGAGCGCGTTGCCGGCCTGAATTCGCTACACTGGCGCCCTTCGTACCTTGCGCTGCCCCTCCATGACCGCACTCAAATACCTCCAGGCCTATCCCGTCGCTCTGCAACAGCAAGTGCGTCAACTGATCGTCGAAGATCGCCTCGGGGAGTACCTCACAGGGCGTTATCCGCACAAGCATTCGGTGCAGAGCGACAAGGCGCTGTACAGCTACGCCCTGGAGCTGAAGCAGGAGTACCTGCGCAACGCGCCGGCCATCGACAAGGTGCTGTTTGACAACCGCCTGGACCTGACCCACCGCGCCCTTGGCCTGCACACCACGGTGTCCCGGGTGCAGGGCGGCAAGCTCAAGGCCAAGAAGGAGATTCGCATTGCCTCGCTGTTCAAGGAGGCGGCGCCGGAGTTTTTGCGGATGATCGTGGTGCACGAGTTGGCGCACTTCAAGGAGTCGGAACACAACAAGGCGTTCTACAAGCTCTGCGAGCACATGCTGCCGGGCTATCACCAGCTGGAATTCGACCTGCGGGTCTACCTGACCTGGCGCGACCTGCAGGCCAGGTCGGGGACGGCGGATTAACTCATGGCAATAGGGAGTGGGCGATGGATGTAAGCAAGACCAAGAGCAGTTTCTACCGCCGTCTGTATGTGGCGTATCTGATCGACAGCGGGCTGGCCAGCAGCGTACCGGCGCTCACCGAAGTCACCGGCATGCCCCGGCGCACCGCCCAGGACACCATCGCCGCCCTGGCGGACCTGGATATCCTCTGCGAATTCGAACAGCAAGACGGCGCCCGCAATCACGCCGGGCGCTATCGGATTCACAACTGGGGCGCCATCGACAAGGGCTGGATCGAGCCCAACCTGCGGCAGATCAAGGCCGTGCTGGGCTATCCCTGAGGCTCAGGGCCGGCGCATGCCGATGTGTGGAATATCGTCTTCCAGGTACTCCTCGCCCGCCACCACGAATCCGTAGCGGCTGTAGTAGGCCTGCAAGTGAGCCTGGGCCGAGAGGTAGATCGGGGTGTCGGGCCAATGCCGTTCGGCCTGCTTCAGTCCCTGTTCCATCAGGGTGTGGCCCAGGCCCTGGCCTCGCGCCTGTTCAGCTATGAGCACGCGGCCGATGACCACGTCACCGCCCTGGGAGATGGGGTCCAGCAGGCGCAGGTAAGCCACCAGCCGGTCACCGTCCCAGGCCATCAGGTGACAGGTGTCGCCCTCCAGGTCGCGGCCGTCGACCTCTTGATAGGGGCATTTCTGTTCCACGACGAAGACTTCGGTACGCAGTTGCAGGATGGCGTACAGCTGCTCCTTGCCCAGATCGGTGTGATGCTTGCAGACCCATTCGATGGTCATTTCCAACTCCTCTAGAAAGTGCTGCGCGAAATACTAGGCACATCGCCCGAGGATGTCTCGTGGGTTGGCGCGGTGAAGTTGTTTCTGTGAGATAGGTCAAAATGCCATTACTGCGCTAACCGCCGTTTGTCTTCTTTGTGTAATCTGTTTTCAAGTCCTGTGCATTGGCGTTGATGAGCTAATGTTAGGACCTGGGGCGAGCCGTCGAGCGTGGGTCGCCACCCTTGGGTGTGGGCTGGAAAGCGCCGGGCTCTGTGCCCGCTAAGGATCTATTAGCATGCTGCGATTGCATCGAGCGTTAGCCTTGATCGGATTGCTGTTGCTGGGCCACAGCGCTTCTGCGGAGAAGTTGCGACTGGTCGCTGACGCCTGGCCTCCCTTCACTGACGCGACCCTGGTCAATGGTGGCGTGGCCACCGACATCGTCAGTACCGCCCTGTCCCGCGCCGGCTATGCCAGCGAGTTCGAACAGGTGCCCTGGGCCCGGGCCTTGCTCGGCATCGGCGAGGGTCGCTACGACGTGCTGGTCAATGCCTGGTACAACAAGGAGCGCACCCAGTTGGGGCAGTTCTCCGCGGAGTACATGATCAACCGGGTGCGCTTCATCAAGCGCAAGGACGCCCCGCTGGAATACAACAACCTCAAGCAGTTGCACGAGTACCCGGTGGCCGTGGTGCGCGGCTATGCCTATTCCCCGGAGTTCGACAATGACCCGGACCTGCAGAAGGTCCCGGTGCACAACTTCGCCATGGCGGTGCGCATGCTGGCGGCGGACCGGGTCAAGCTGACCCTGGAAGATGAATACGTCGCCCGTTACTACCTGGCCCGCGAGTCACCGCGGGTGCGCAACGCCGTGGAGTTCCTGCCCAAGCCGTTGAGCGAGAACAGCCTGCATATCCTGGTGAGCCTGAAGAATCCCGAGCATGCGCAGATCGTGGCGCGGTTCGATCGGGAGATTGCCGCCATGAAAGCCGACGGCAGCTACGATCGCCTGCTGCGCCAGCACGGCATGTAAGAGGGGCAGCGGCAAGCTGCAAGCGGCAGGCTAGAGCCGTTCACGCAGTGCTTGCCGCTTGTGGCTTGAAGCTTGCCGCTGCTCTTAAGCTGCCTTGATCAGGTGCGCCGCCAGGGTCCGCAACGGGCCCAACTGGCGACAGATCAATGCCAGCTGGGTCTGCACCAGGCGCTGGCCTTCGTCGATCTCATCCGGCATCTGCTCCAGCTCATTGGCCAGCGCTTCCTCGGCATCGCTCTGGATGGCGATCGGGGTCTTGTTGGCCAGGCCCTGGGCGATTTCATCGATGCTCGCCGCCAGACTGACGCCCGCGCCATTGATCAGATGCTCGCGCACTTCGCCCGGCAGTTGGGTCTCCCGGTGTGCGCCCAGGCCCGACAGGTAGCTGAGCAGGGTGTGGGACAGCACCAGGAAGCGGAAGCCCACGTCGGCCTCCTTACGGAAATGCCCCGGTTCCATGAGCATGTTGGCCAGGGTGGTGGACAGCGCCGCATCGGCGTTGTGGGCGTTGCGCCGGGCCAGGCGGTAGGCCAGGTCGTCGCTCTTGCCGGCGGCGTACTGCTGCATGATCTGGCGCAGGTAGATGCTGTTGCAGGTCAGGGTGTTGGCCAGCACCTTGTTCAGGCGCCGGCCCTGCCAGTCCGGCAGGAACAGGAACACCGCCAGCCCGGCGATCAGGCTGCCCAGCAGGGTATCGAACAGCCGCGGCAGGAACAGCCCGTAACCGTCGCCCACCTGGTTGAAGCAGAACAGCACCATCAGGGTGATGGCGGCCGTGGCCAGGGTGTAGCGGGTGGTGCGGTTGGTGAAGAACACCACCCCGGCGGCGATGGCGAACAACGACTGCACCAGGGGACTGGGGAACAGGTCGAACAGCGCCCAGGCCAGCGTCAGGCCGATGGCCGTGCCGACGATCCGCTGGCCCAGCTTGCGCCGGGTGGCGCCGTAGTTGGGCTGGCAGACGAACAGCGTGGTGAGGATGATCCAGTAGCCCTGGGACGGGTGGATCAGGTGCACCATGCCATAGCCGATGCTCAACGCCAGGGGCAGGCGCAGGGCATGGCGGAACAGCAGCGAAGTCGGCGTCAGCTGGGTGCGCAGGCGGGTCCAGACATCCTTGAGATTGCGTGGCGAGCGATCCAGCAGGCTGCTGTCGGTGGCGTCGGCCAGGGCGTCGGGGTTGCTGGCGTCGCTGAGCAGGCGGTCGAGGGTGCCGAGGTTCGCCGCCAGGGCCCGCAGCGAACGCAACAGCCCGCGCCAGGCCGGGTTGCTCTGGATGCGCAAGTGTTCCAGGGAGGCGTGCAGGTCGCTCAGGGCCTCGGCGAAGCTGGCGTCGTAGACGAAGGGCTGGCGCAACTGGATGGATTCGGCCAGGGCGCGGCAGGCCTTGCCCTGCTGGCGCAGCAGGCGCTGGCAGCGGAACAGCACGTCGCTGTGGAAGAAGGCGTCGGCCAGGGCGTTGTACGGGTAGTGGGACGAGCTGGCGCGCTCGTGGATGTCCTGGGCGAGGAAATACAGCTTCAGGTAGCGACTGACCTTCGATCCCGGCCGACCATTGCCGACCCGGTGCAGGATGATCTCCTTGGCCGCGTTGAGGGCCGCCACCACCTTGCCGTTTTGCTGGGCCAGTTCCAGGCGCCGGGCCTCCACATCCAGTTGGCGGATCGGCTCGAACAGCGACGACTTGAGCTTGAGGTAGAAGCCCAGCTCGCGAAACAGCCGGGCCAGGCTCTGCTGCACCGGCTGGTTGGAAAACAGTGCCTGCCACAGCACCGAGAGCAGGCCGTACCAGGCGGCGCCGGCCACCAGCAGCACCGGCTCGTGCCAGAAGTCGATCACCGCGCCGCCGCGCTGGTCCACGCCGATCATGGTGTAGACCGAGAGAATCAGGGTCGCCGAGGCAATGGCGCCATAACGTTCCCCCAGTGCCCCGAGCATGGTCAGGCCGAAGCTGGCCAGGGCCAGGGCGATGGCGAAGATCCAGGGGTAGGGGAACAGCAGTTCCACCGACAGCGCGGCAATGCTGAAGCACACCAGGGTCACGGCCAGGGCATTGAGCCGGCCTTGCCAGCTGTCGTCGGTTTCCGCCAGGGCGCTGGCGATGATGCCGAGAAACAGCGGGATCAGCAGGCCCATTTCATCCTGATACCAGCACAGCGCCATGCTGCCGGTCAGGGCGATGAATACCCGCACGCTGTAGCTGAATTTATCCAGCGCCCAGAGGCGGCGCAGAGACTGACGAAAAGAGGTCGATGACATGGAGTGGGACAGGCCTTCCGGGGCGATGCAGCTAAATTGAGCCAGTATTGACGACGGCGCAATGCCGTCGTCACATCCGCCGGCAAATTCTGTTGCCGTTGCCGGTCGGGCGCCTGTAGCCGCTGCCGTAGGCTGCGACAGGTCCGCGGGACCTCAGCGGACATTGGATCGCCGCGCCCCTTCGGGTCGTTCGCAGCCTGCGGCAGCGCCTACAGCGGCTCAGACGTACTGCGCCGCCGCGTAGCCCGAGGCCCAGGCCCACTGGAAGTTGAAGCCGCCCAGGTGGCCAGTGACGTCCAGCACTTCGCCGATGAAATACAGCCCCGGGCTCTTCAGCGACTCCATGGTCTTGGACGACACCTCGCGGGTATCGACCCCGCCCAGGGTCACTTCGGCGGTGCGGTAGCCTTCGGTGCCCGCCGGCACCAGCTGCCAGCTGCCGAGTTTCTGCGCCACGTCCGCCAGCTCCGCCGGGGTGTACTGCTTCATCGGTTTGGAGACGAACCAGTGCTCGGCCAGCAGGCCGGCCATCTTCTTGGTGAAGATCTCCCCCAGCAGGGTTTTCAGTTCGCTGTTGGGGCGCTCGGCCTGCTGCTGTTGCAGCCAGCCCAGGGCGTCGTGGTCTGGCAGCAGGTTGATCTCGACACTGTCGCCGGGCTGCCAATAGGACGAAATCTGCAGGATCGCCGGGCCGCTGAGGCCCCGATGAGTGAACAGAATGTTCTCGCGAAAGCTCTGCTCGTTGCAGCTCACCAGACAGTCCACCGAGGTGCCCGACAACTCGCCGCACAGTTCCTTGAGCTGATCGGTGATGGTGAAGGGCACCAGGCCGGCACGGGTCGGCAGCAGTTCATGGCCGAACTGCTTGGCGACCTGATAGCCAAAACCGGTAGCACCCAGGGTCGGGATCGACAGGCCGCCGGTGGCGATCACCAGGGACTGGCACTGCACCGCGCCCAGGGTGGTCTGCAGCAGGTAGCCGGACTCAAGCTTCTCGATCTGCTGGATCGAGGTGTCCAGGCGCAGTTCGACGCCGACCTGATCGCATTCGTCGAGCAGCATGCCGAGGATGTCGCTGGACTTGTTATCGCAGAACAGCTGGCCGAGTTTCTTCTCGTGGTAGGGCACGCCGTGCTTGGCCACCAGGCCGATGAAGTCCCACTGGGTGTAGCGGGCCAGGGCCGATTTGCAGAAATGCGGGTTCTGCGAAAGGAAGTTGGCGGGCTCGGTGTACATGTTGGTGAAATTGCAGCGGCCACCGCCGGACATCAGGATCTTCTTGCCGGCCTTGTTGGCGTGGTCCAGCAACAGCACCTGGCGGCCCCGGCCGGCCGCGGTCAGGGCGCACATCAGGCCGGCGGCGCCAGCGCCGATGATCACGACTTCGGTAGAACGCAAAACGGAGTCCTCGCACAAATTTGTGTAGGGGCGGTGGGGTTAGAGGACGCGCACGCGCAGCGAACGGCCCTTGATCTTGCCGTTGTTCAAGCGCTGCAGGGCCTGCATGACCACGCTGCGTTCAACCGCCACATACGACTGGAAGTCGAAGATCGCAATCTTGCCGACCTGGGCGCCCGGGATCCCGGCGTCGCCAGTCAGTGCACCGAGAATATCGCCCGGACGCACTTTGTCCTTGCGCCCGCCGGCGATGCACAGGGTGCTCATCGGTGGCTGCAGCGGGGCGCCGCCCTGGGACTTGAGGTTGTCGATCTGATCCCAGTTCAGCGGGGCTTTCTGCAGCTGCTCGATGGCTTGCGCGCGATGGGCTTCGGACGGTGCGACGAGGCTGACCGCGATGCCTTTTTCGCCAGCGCGACCGGTACGGCCGACGCGGTGAATGTGGATTTCCGAATCGCGGGCCAGCTCGACGTTGATCACCATGTCCAGCGCATCGATGTCCAGGCCGCGGGCGGCCACGTCGGTGGCGACCAGTACCGACGTACTGCGGTTGGCGAACATCGCCAGCACCTGATCGCGGTCACGCTGTTCCAGATCGCCATGCAGGCCGACGGCGGAAATGCCTTTGGAGGTCAGGTGATCGACGGTTTCCTGCACTTGCTGCTTGGTGAAGCAGAAAGCGACGCAGGAAGCCGGGCGGAAGTGGTGCAGGACTTTGGTCACTGCGCTCATGCGTTCTTCCGGGGAAATCTCGTAGAAACGCTGTTCGATCTGCGTGTCGTCGTGGAACGCTTCGGCTTTCACCGTCTGCGGATCACGCATGAACTTCGACGCCAGCTGCTTGATGCCCACCGGGTACGTGGCGGAGAACAGCAGGGTCTGCCGGCGCGACGGGGTCTGCTCGATGATGTCTTCGATGGCGTCGTAGAACCCCATGTCGAGCATGCGGTCGGCTTCGTCGAGGATCAGCGTGTTCAGGCCGTCGAGCACCAGTGAACCCTTGCGCAGGTGTTGCTGGATACGCCCCGGGGTGCCGACGATGATGTGCGCGCCGTGTTCCAGGGAGGCGATCTGCGGGCCGAAGGACACGCCGCCGCACAGGGTCAGGACCTTGATGTTGTCTTCGGCGCGGGCCAGGCGACGGATTTCCTTGGCCACCTGGTCGGCCAGCTCGCGGGTCGGACAGATCACCAGGGCCTGGCAGCCGAAGTAGCGCGGGTTGATCGGGTTCAGCAGGCCGATGCCGAAGGCTGCGGTCTTGCCGCTGCCGGTCTTGGCCTGGGCGATCAGGTCCATGCCCTTGAGAATCACCGGCAAGCTTTGCGCCTGGATCGGCGTCATCTGGGTATAACCGAGGGAGTCGAGGTTAGCCAGCATGGCGGGAGACAGGGGCAAAGTATTAAAAGCGGTGGCAATGGTGGTCACGGGACTGGCCTGCAAAACAAAATGTCGCGCAGTGTATCAGTCCCGCTCCCACAACCTGCAAATTCTGGACGAGCAACCGCGCAGGGGCGGTTCTGGGTAGGAGCTGGCTGGCCAGCGAAGGCGGACGCAAGGCTCAAGGGCCTCTTCGCCGGCAAGCCGGCTCCTACGGGGAGAGGTATGTGGGTTCAGTGTTCGATGTGCTGTTCCTCGACCTTGCGTGCGCGACGGCCGTCGGTGGGCGACAACTGGAGGAAGATTGCCGCGGCCAGCATCGCCATGATGCCTACGGTGAGGAACGTCAGCTGGAAGGCACCGAGCACGGTGTCCACGCCGTCATTGCCCACTTGTGCGGTGAAGCCACCCAGCAGCGCACCGGCACAGGCCACCCCGAGGCTCAGGGACAGTTGCGCCACCACCGACAGCAGGCTGTTGCCGCTGCTGGCGGCGGCATCGTCGAGGTCGATCAGGGTCACGGTGTTCATGGCCGTGAACTGCAGCGAGTTGATCGCTCCCAGTACCGCCAGCATGGCCAGCAGCAGCGGGTATGGCGTCTGTTCGCTGACCAGCCCCATGCTCGCCAGCATCAGGCCCAGGGCCAGGGTGTTGCCGGTCAGCACGATGCGGTAGCCCAGGCGCTCGATCAGGGGGCGGGCAATGGACTTGGCCACCATGGCCGCGGCCGCCAGGGGCAGCATGCTCATCCCGGCCTGGGATGGCGAGTAGCCCAGGGCCACTTGCAGCAGCAGGGGCACCAGGAACGGCAGGGCTCCGCTGCCGAGGCGGGCGAACAGGTTGCCGAGGATGCCCACGGCAAAGGTCCGAACCTTGAACAGCGACGGGGCGAACAGCGGGTTATCGACATGTCCGGCCCGCAGCCAGTAGGCCGCCAGGCAGGCCAGGCCGCCAAACAGCAGCAACATCACCCGCAGGTGCGGCAGGTGCAGTTCACCCAGGCCTTCCATGGCGATGGTGATCAGCACCATCGCCGCGCCGAACAGCACAAAGCCCAGGCCGTCGAAGCGCGTGCGTTCGCTGCCCCGCAGGTCGGGAATGAAGCGCCATACCGCGTAGCAGCCCACAGCCCCCACCGGCAGGTTGATCAGGAAGATCCAGTGCCAGGTCAGGTACTGCACCATCCAGCCGCCCATGGTCGGGCCGATCAACGGCCCCAACAGCCCCGGAATGGTAATGAAGCCCATGATCCGTACCAGCTCCGAGCGCGGGTAGGCCCGCAGCACCACCAGCCGGCCCACCGGCAGCATCAGTGCCCCGCCCAGGCCCTGGATCACCCGGGCGCCGATCAGTTGGCTCAGGGTGTTGGACAGGGCGCACAGCAGCGAACCGACGCTGAACAGCAAAATGGCGCCGAAGAAGATCTTCTTGGTGCCGAAGCGGTCGGCGATCCAGCCCGAGGCCGGGATCAGCAGGGCCACGGTGAGCATGTAGGCGATGATCACCCCCTGCATGCGCAGCGGGTCTTCCGCCAGGTCCTGGGCCATGGCCGGCAGTGCGGTGTTGAGGATGGTGCCGTCCAGGGACTGCATGAAGAAGGCGATGGCCACCACCCAGGGCAGCCAGCGGGCGGTGGTGGCGTCGAGCGGCGAGCGTTCGGGCATGGGACCTCAGTCAGGGCAGCGTTAAGTGGCCAGCTTCAAGCTGCAAGCGTGTGGCTTGCAGCTTGAGGCTGATTTCACAAGGTCAGGGTCAGGCGGCTGATCAGTGCTCCGGGCAGGTGCATCGAGGCGGTCTGGCGCTGGCCGTAGGTACTGGCCGAAAGCAGCAGCTCCCGCTGTTCGGTCAGCGCTTCCAGCTGTGAACCCAGCAGGCTGTAGACGCTGTCGTCGAAACGCATGGTGCTGACCGGGGCCTGGATCTCGCCGTTTTCCACCCAGAAGGTGGCGAAGCGGGTCATGCCGGTCAGGCGCGCCGCCGGCAGGTCCGAGTAGTTCAGGTACCACAGGTTGCTGATGTACAGGCCGGTGCCCAGCTGCTTGAGGATCTCCTGCTGGGCGAGCTGGCCCGCCGCCATGTTCAGCGCGCTTGGGTATTCGCCGCTGCCGGCGCCGTTGCTGCTCAGGCCGTATTCGGCGGCGCTGCGGGAGTTGATCAAGCGGTCATTGGCCGCGCCCCGGGCGATCAGCGACAGGTCGCTGCGCGGATAGCCTTCGTCGGAAAACGCCGGGCTCAGGGAGCCGCTGACCTGTTCGTCAAGGGCTATCAGCGGGCTCAGGGCGGCGTCGCCGGCATAGAGTTTCTGCAAGGGGCTGTGCTTGCTGGCAATCGATTGGGCCGAGAAACCGCCCCAGGCCAGCATGCCCATGATTTCCTCCAGGGCCGCCGGTGCCAGGTAGGCCCGGTATTGCCCGGGCGCCAGGGTGCGCAGCGGGCGGCCGAGAAATTCCAATTGCTGGCGGGCCTGATCGAAGCGCTGGGCAAAGGCGTCGCTGTCCCAGGCGTGTCCGGCATAGCTGGCCTTCACCGCTTCGCCGTTGGCGTGGAACAGGCTGAAGTCGAAATTGAAGCTATTGGCCTGGTGCCAGCCGAAAGCCCCGGCGGAGCTGGCGAAGCCGCGACTGATGGGGCCGGCGGCGTAGATGCCCACCAGATCCAGGCCCGCCGCCGCGCGGCCGATCTGTGCCACCACCTGCTCGCTGCCGGGCAGCGGGTGTTCCTGTACGTGATGGGATTGCCACTGGCTGTGGTTGAGCATCAGGTAGGGGTCCACCGGCAGCAGCGCCAAGGTGTCCCGCAGCTGTTGCAAGCCTTCGGCCAGGCGCTGGCGATCCACCTCGGGGTCATTGCTCAGGGTGATGTCCAGGTCGGCGTGACGGCCCTCCTCGATCAGCTTGAAACGCAGGCTGGCCTGTTGCACCTGCCCCGCCTGGCGCACCTTGGCGTGGTTGAAGCGGATGAACTCCGAGGCTTCGGCCGAGTAGCTGAGGGTGAACTGCTCCGGCGCCCTGATCGCTTCCCGCAGCCATTGCACCAGGTCCTTGAACTGCTCGGCCTGATTCATCGTCCTGGTCATCAGGCATCTCCTCCAAATACGTCAATCTTGCTGAACACGCAGGCCGGCGAAGCATGGCCCACGCGGATCACCTGGTTGGGTTCGCCCTTGCCGCAGTTGGGCGTGCCCAGGACCTGGAAGGTGCTGTGATCGCCCACCGCGCTGAGGTTGCGCCAGAACTGCGCGGAAATGCCCCGGTAGTTGGGGTTCTTGACCACGCCCTTGAGCTCGCCGTTTTCGATCAGTTGGCCCCATTCGCAGCCGAACTGGAACTTGTTGCGCGCATCGTCGATGGACCAGGAACGGTTGGTGGACATCAGGATGCCGTGCTCGATCTGGCCGATCAGGCGGTCCAGGGGCTGGTCGCCGGGCTCGACGTTGAGGTTGGCCATGCGGTCGATGGGGGCGCGGTTCCAGCTGCTGGCGCGGCTGTTGGCAACCCCGTCGAGGCCGCTGCGGTATTGCGACAGGGCGCTGCCCAGCGGCCGCACCAGCAGGCCTTCGCGGATCAGGAACTGTTTGCTGGCGGCGCTGCCGTCGTCGTCATGGCTGTAGCTGGCCAGTTCCTCGGGGATCTGTGGGTCGAAGGTCACGTTGAGCAGGGAGGAGCCGTATTGCAGGCGGCCGAAGTCTTCCTGTTTGACGAAGCTGGTGCCGGCGTAGTTGCGTTCGTCGCCCAGAATGCGGTCCAGCTCCAGGGGGTGACCGATGGATTCGTGGATCTGCAGCATCATCTGGTCCGGCATCAGCAGCAGGTCGCGCTGGCCTTGCGGGGTGTTCGGCGCCAGCAGCAGTTGCAGGGCCTGGTCGGCCACTCGGGGCGCGGCCCCCAGCAGGCCGCAGCGGCTGATCACATCGCCGGCGCCCTGCTGGCCGAAGTTTTCCCGGCCCAGGCTGCGGGTCTGGCTGTCGCTGCCGTCGTAGGCGGTCACGTCCAGGCCCGGGTAGACGAAGCGCTGGGCCTGGCGCAGCTCGGCGCCGGCGCTGTTGAGGTAGATCTGCTCGACCTGGGTCACGCCGATGCCCACTTGCCAGTTCACCAGGCGTTCATCCTTGGGTACCGAGGCCGACTCGTCGCCCAGCAACTGGTAGCAGTCGCTGAGGGACGGAAATGCTTGCTCCAGGTTCGGCGAAAGGTAGTCCCCGCGGTGGCTGGACACCGGCTGCTCGCGCAGGTCCAGCAGGGCGTGGGCGGCAATCACCCGGGCCTGTTGCTCGGCCCGCTCGAGGGCCGCCTGCAGGCCACGTTGCGACAGGTCGTTGGTGGCGGCGTAGGCTTCCACGCCACGTACCCGCACGGTCAGCATCGCCCCTTCGTCACGGCCCAGGCTCGGTGGTTCGGCAATGTTCTTGCGTACCGACAGGTACTGGTTCGACTCGCGCACATAGCGCAGGGAAAAGAATTCTGCGCCCGTGCGCAAGGCAGCGAAGCGCTGCTTGAGCTGGGGGTGAAAGTCGAACATGGGGGACCTCCTTGTGAGGCGCGCGAGCGGGCTGGCGCGTTTCGCCAGCAAGCTGGCTTCTACAGGTGTAGAGGCTGATGGGCTCAGGGGCGAAGGGGATGTGCAAGTTGCAGAACTGTAGCCGCTGCCGGAGGCTGCGATCAAGGATGTAGTTCTGGGGGGAGGCGGGGAAGTGAAGCAGGGCGCCGACCCTTGCGGTCGGCGCCCGTGTCGCTTACTGGGCGGTCGCAGTGACGTCGCGCAGCGGCTTGCCACGTACCGGAGCGTCGCCGGCTACGTAGTAGTCGGCCTTGCTGCGGGGCAGCGGCTGACGGCCACGGATCTTGTCGGCGATTTTCTCGGCCATCATGATGGTCGGCGCGTTGAGGTTGCCGGTGGTGATGATCGGCATGATCGAGGCATCCACCACGCGCAGGCCCTGCATGCCGTGCACGCGACCCTGGCCATCGACTACCGCCATGTCGTCGGTGCCCATCTTGCACGAGCAGGACGGGTGGAACGCGGTCTCGGCGTGCTCGCGGATGAACTTGTCCAGCTGCTCATCGGTTTGCACTTCGATACCCGGGCTGATCTCGCGACCGCGGAAGGCATCCAGGGCCGGCTGCTGCATGATTTCCCGGGTCAGGCGGATGCCGTCGCGGAATTCCTGCCAGTCCTGCTCGGTGGCCATGTAGTTGAAGAGAATGCTCGGGTGCTGGCGCGGGTCCTTGGACTTGAGCTGCACGCGACCACGGCTCGGCGAGCGCATGGAGCCCATGTGCGCCTGGAAACCGTGCTCTTTCACGCCGTTGCTGCCGTTGTAGTTAATCGCCACCGGCAGGAAGTGGTACTGGATGTTCGGCCAGGCGAATTCCGGACGGGTGCGGATGAAACCGCCGGCTTCGAACTGGTTGCTGGCGCCGATGCCGGTGCCGTTGAACAGCCACTCGGCACCGATGGCCGGCTGGTTCCACCACAGCAGCGATGGGTACAGCGAAACGGGCTGGGTGCAGGCGTACTGCAGGTACAGCTCCAGGTGGTCCTGCAGGTTCTCGCCGACGCCCGGCAGGTCGTGAACCACCGGAATGTCCAGGCTTTCCAGCAGGGCCCGCGGGCCGACGCCGGAGCGTTGCAGCAGTTGCGGCGAGGCGATGGCGCCGGAGCTGACGATCACTTCCTTGCGGGCGCGGGCTTCCACGCGCTCTTCGGTGCTGCCTTGCAGGTAGCTCACGCCCACGGCGCGCTTGCCCTCGAAGAGGATCTTGTCGGTCAGGGCGTGGGTGACGATGGTCAGGGTCGAACGTTTCTTGGCGATGTCCAGGTAGCCACGGGCAGTGCTGGAGCGACGGCCTTTGGGGGTGACGGTACGGTCCATCGGGCCGAAGCCTTCCTGCTGGTAGCCGTTCAGGTCTTCGGTACGCGGGTACCCGGCCTGCACGCCGGCTTCGACCATGGCGTGGAACAGCGGGTTGTTGCCGGCCTTGGGCGTGGTCACGCTGACCGGGCCTTCGCCACCGTGGTAGTCGTTGGGGCCGATGTCACGGGTTTCCGCCTTGCGGAAGTACGGCAGGCAGTCCAGGTAGGTCCAGTCTTCCAGGCCTGGCAGTTTGGCCCAACCGTCGTAGTCCATGGCGTTGCCGCGGATGTAGCACATGCCGTTGATCAGCGACGAGCCGCCCAGGCCCTTGCCGCGACCGCACTCCATGCGCCGACCGTCCATGTGTGGCTCCGGGTCGGTCTCGTAGGCCCAGTTGTAGCGCCGGCCTTGCAGAGGGAAGGCCAGGGCCGCCGGCATCTGGGTCCGGAAGTCGAAACGGTAGTCCGGGCCGCCGGCTTCCAGCAGCAGGACGGTGACGCCCTCGTCTTCAGTCAGACGGGTCGCCAGGGTGTTACCGGCCGAGCCGGCACCGATGATGATGTAATCGAATTCTTGGGCCATTGGAGCCTCCGTGGAGAGCTGCAAGCCTCAAGCTTCAAGCTGCAAGTTAAAGGCAGCGAAGCGGGCTTGGCATTGAATGAGGAGCAGGCGGCAAGCCAGGCTGTTGCCCTGGCTTGCCGCTTGTAGCTGGCTGCTAGCGGCTGCTTAGAACACCGAGGCGTAGTCGCCCAGCTCGACCTGTACCGACTTGATGCGGGTGAAGTTGTTCAGCGAGCTGATGCCGTTCTCACGGCCAACACCCGACTGCTTGTAGCCGCCAACCGGCATCTTGGCGTCGGATTCGCCCCAGGCGTTGATCCAGCAGATACCGGCTTCGAGCTGATGAATCACGCGGTGGGCGCGGTTCAGATCCTTGGTGACGATACCGGCGGCCAGGCCGAAGTCGGTGTCGTTGGCACGGCGGATCACTTCTTCCTCGGTTTCGTAGGTCAGGATCGCCATCACCGGGCCGAAGATTTCTTCACGGACGATGGTCATGTCGTCGGTGCAGTCGGTGAACACGGTTGGCGCAACGAAGGCACCCTTGGCGAAATCGCCGTCGGTCAGGCGCTCGCCGCCGCACAGTACGCGGGCACCTTCTTCCTTGCCCTTGGCGATGTAGCCCAGCACGCTTTCCATGTGCTGGAAGCTGACCAGCGGACCGAAGTTGGTGTTTTCGTCTTCCGGGTTGCCGATGCGGATGCGCGCAACGCGCTCGGCGATCTTGGCTTCGAAAGCGGCTTTCAGGTGGCTTGGCACGAACACGCGAGTGCCGTTGGTGCAGACCTGACCGGAGCTGTAGAAGTTGGCCATCATGGCGGTGTCGGCGGCGCGATCCAGATCGGCGTCGTCGAAGATGATCAGCGGCGACTTGCCGCCCAGTTCCATGGTCACGTCTTTGAGCGACGAGCTGGAAGCGCTGGCCATGACCTTCTTGCCGGTGTCGGTGCCGCCGGTGAAGGAGACTTTCTCGATGCGCGGGTGCTCGGTCAGCCAGGTGCCGACTTCACGGCCGCTGCCGGTCAGGACGTTGAACACGCCCGCCGGTACGCCGGCTTCGGTGTAGATCTCGGCCAGTTTCAGGGTGGTCAGCGAGGTGACTTCGCTGGGCTTGAAGATCATTGCGTTGCCGGCGGCCAGGGCTGGCGCGGATTTCCACAGGGCGATCTGGATCGGGTAGTTCCAGGCGCCGATGCCGGCGACCACGCCCAGCGGCTCGCGGCGGGTGTAGACGAAGGATGTGGTGCGCAGCGGGATCTGCTCGCCTTCGATGGCCGGTACCAGGCCTGCGTAGTATTCCAGCACGTCGGCGCCGGTGACGATGTCCACGTACTTGGTTTCGGAGAAGGCTTTACCGGTGTCCAGGGTTTCCAGAGCGGCCAGTTCGTCGTTGCGCTCGCGGAGGATTTCCACGGCACGACGCAGGATGCGCGAACGCTCCATGGCGGTCATGGCGGCCCAGATCTTCTGGCCTTTTTCGGCGCTGACCACGGCGCGTTCCACGTCGTCAAAGGTCGCACGTTGCACTTGTGCGAGAACTTCACCGTTGGCCGGGTTGATGGCATCGAAGGTAGCGTCGCTGCCGGCATCGGTGTAGCCGCCGTCGATGTAGAGTTTTTGCAGTCCGAAACGGGCCATAGTGTCCTCGCAAGTGCATTAAGTAGTGGGCTTGACCACCGGACGTATCCCGAAGTTCAGGACACGTTGATCAGTGGCGGGTCAGGGACCGAGCGTGTCTTTTGTGCTCTGGCGCTCCTGCTTAGCCAGTTGTAGATCCATGTATTCGTAAGCGATCCGTATCGCCTGGTCGGTATCGAACGCATCACCCGACAAGGCACCACGCAACCACAAACCGTCGATCAAAGCCGCCAGGCCGCGAGCTGCCTTGCGCGCATGGTAGAGCGGCAGGGCACGGCGGAACTGGCAACACAGGTTGGAATACAAGCGGTGGTCGTTGATCCGCTGCAACCTGTGCAAATCGGGCTGGTGCATGCTGGAGGCCCAGAAGGCCAACCAGGTTTTCATTGCCGGGCCGTTCACCTGGCTGGCATCGAAGTTGCCCTCGATGATCACTTTCAGGTGAGCGCGCGGGCTGTCGTCCGTCAGAGCCTGGCGGCGTGCTCGGACGCCTTCGTTGAGCATGCTCATGATGTAACCCATCGTCGCTGCGATCAGGCCGTTCTTGTCCCGAAAGTAGTGACTGATGATGCCGTTTGAAACACCGGCCAAACGGGCGATCAGCGCAATGCTGGCGTCCCCCATTCCGACCTGATCGACCGCTTGCAGCGTGGCTTCGATCAATTGCTGGCGGCGTATGGGTTGCATACCGACCTTGGGCATCTGATACCTCTCCTTAGGCCTGTCGGCGGGCGTATGACGCCGGTCGACTTGTGGGCCAGTCTATTTTGTTTTGATTGAACGTTCAATCAACAAAGAATAAGATCTGCGACAAATCGTCGCTGCCTGGGGAGGTTTTCCTACTCGCGGACGGCGGGAAAACGACCTCCGAAATAGCCCAAAACTTACACGTGGCATGGCGTGGACCGGCAAGAGTAAGGACGTGTTGAAGGGGCAGGACGCTCCGGGGAACAGACGACGAGCTGCAGGTTCGTCACTGACCTTGGATGCGGGTGCGCAACGCGGCTTTTGCGGTTTCGGGCTTTTTCGGGGTGTCTTTATATCACCCGATGATCGGCTGCCAACTAACCGATTGGTCGGGTGCGGTGTTGCCTTGTGTCCTTCTCTCGCACTGCCTGGAGCATCTGTGCAATGAGTTCTGCCTCTCTTATAAAGACCCCACCGGAGAAGGTGCGGGTCAACGGTTGGGTGTTCTACACCTCCACCGCGCTGATCCTGTTGTTGACCGCCATTCTGATCATCGCCCCGCAAGAGGCCGGCAGATTGCTGGGCATTGCCCAGGCCTGGTTGTCCCGCAGCTTCGGCTGGTACTACATGGTGGTGATCGCCGCCTACCTGGTGTTCGTGGTGGGCCTGGCGTTCTCCTCCTACGGCAAGCTCAAGCTGGGGACCAAGCAAGACACCCCGGACTTCAGCTACGGCGCCTGGGCCGGGATGCTGTTCTCCTCCGGCATCGGCATCTCGCTGCTGTACTTCGGTGCTTCCGAACCCCTGGACCACTACTTCAACCCGCCCGAAGGCGTACCCGGCAGCAACCTGGCGGCACGCCAGGCGCTGCAACTGACCTTCCTGCACTGGGGCCTGCACGGCTGGGCGATCTATGCGCTGGTGGGTTTGGCGGTGGCGTACTTCGCCTACCGGCATAATCAACCGCTGGCGCTGCGTTCGGCGTTGTACCCGCTGGTGGGCGAGCGCTGGGTCAAGGGCGCGGCCGGCCACGCGGTGGACGGTTTCGGCATGTTCGTGACCCTGCTGGGCCTGGTGACCAACCTCGGGATCGGCTCGATGCAGGTGTCTTCCGGCCTGGAAAACCTGTTCGGCATGGAGCACAGCAACACCAACCTGCTGATCGTGATCATCGTCATGAGCACCGTGGCCACCATCGCCGCCGTGTCCGGTGTGGAAAACGGCATTCGCCGCCTGTCCAACCTGAACATCGTGCTGTTCAGCGGCCTGTTGATCTTCGTCCTGCTGTTCGGTCCGACCCTGCACCTGCTCAACGGCTTCGTGCAGAACATCGGCGACTACCTCAACGGCGTGGTGCTCAAGACCTTCGACCTCTACGTGTACGAAGGCGACAACGCCAAGTCCGACCGCTGGCTGGGCCTGTGGACCCTGTTCTACTGGGCCTGGTGGATTTCCTGGGCCCCATTCGTGGGCATGTTCATTGCGCGCATCTCCCGCGGTCGCACCGTGCGTGAACTGGTGGCCGGCGTACTGCTGATTCCCCTGGGCTTCACCCTGGCCTGGCTGTCGGTCTTCGGCAACTCGGCCCTGGACCTGGTGGTCAATCAAGGGGCGGTGGAACTGGGCAAGACGGCCCTGGAACAACCGTCCATGGCGATCTACCAGCTGCTTGAACACTACCCGGCCTCGAAGATTGTCATCGGTGTCTCGATCTTCGTCGGCTTCGTGTTGTTCCTGACCCCTGCCGACTCCGGCGCGGTGATGATGGCCAACCTGTCCTGCAAGGGCGGCAACGTCGACGAAGACGCCCCGCACTGGCTGCGGATCTTCTGGTCGGTGGTGATCACCCTGGTGACCATCGGTCTGTTGTTTGCCGGCAACTTCGAAGCCATGCAGACCATGGTGGTGCTGGCCGGCCTGCCGTTCTCGGTGGTGCTGATCTGCTTCATGTTCGGCTTGCACAAGGCCATGCGCCAGGACGTGCAGATCGAACAGGAACAAGCGCAACTGGCCGAGCGCGGGCGTCGCGGTTTCAGCGAGCGCCTGAGCCAGCTGGACCTGCAACCGACCCAGTCGGTGGTCCAGCGCTACATGGACAAGCACATCAGCCCGGCCCTGCAGGAAGCTGCCGCGCAACTGCGCAACCTCGGCCATGAGGTGCAGACCAACCTGGGCAAGTCCAAGAACCTGTTGGGCCTGCGGGTGGAAATGGAGGAGGGCAATCCCTTCGTCTATGAAGTGAGCCTGGACGGCTACCTGGCGGCGCCGAGCGAATCGGCCCAGCCGGAAGGGGCGGACAGCGAAGTCCGTAGTCGTTTCTACCGCGCCGAGGTCTACCTGCACAACGGCAGCCAGGAATACGACTTGATGGGCTTCACCCAGGAGCAGATCACCCGTGACGTGCTCGATCAGTTCGAAAGCCATCGGCAGCTCCTCGGCCGTGTCTATAGCTGAGTGAAGTAGCGATCCGCTCCCGACGGAGCGGTTCCACCTGCTGTAGGAGCCGGCTTGCCGGCGAAGGCGCCCTCAAGGGCACTGCAAGGCTTCAGGGCCTGTTCGCTGGCAAGCCAGCTCCTACAGAAGGTGGTTGGTGGTTAAAGCAAAACGCCGCGATTGCTCGCGGCGTTTTTGTGTCTGCTGCTTAACCCAGGTTCTTGCCGAGCAGCGCGTGGTAGAGCTCGCTGTCGCCAAGGATGCCCACCACTTTCTGGTTGTCGTGGAGCACCAGTTTGTTGCCGGTCTGGTAGCGGATCTGCAGCGCGTCGCGCATGCCGATGTTGGAGTCCACCAGCGTCGGACGCCGGCCCAGTTCTTCCACGGACTGCCCCGGAACCCAGTTCTGCAGGTCCAAGTGCGAGCCATTGCGCCGCGCGCCCTTGATGGTGTTGCCTTCCGCCAGGTCGAGCCAGGAATCTCCACCCGGGTCCAGGCACACCGAGCCGTTGACCCGCTTGCAGTTGTCCAGGCTGCGCATCAGGCTGCGCCCGCAGAGCACGTTCAGCGGATTGGTGTGGGCGACGAAGGTGCGCACATAGTCGTCCGCAGGATTGAGCACGATCTCTTCCGGATTGCTGTACTGGATGATCCGCCCGTCTTTCATGATGGCGATGCGGCTCCCCAGTTTCAGGGCTTCGTCCAGGTCATGGCTGACGAAGACGATGGTCTTGCTCAACTTGCGTTGCAGCTCCAGCAGTTCGTCCTGCAGGCCCTGGCGGATCAGCGGGTCGAGGGCCGAGAAGGGTTCATCCATCAGCAGGATGTCGGCGTCCATGGCCAGGGCGCGGGCCAGGCCGACCCGCTGCTGCATGCCGCCGGACAGTTCGTCGGGCTTCTTGTTGCGCCATTGGGTCAGGCCCACAAGTTCGAGCTTCTCGTCCACCAGCTTGCGCCGTTCCTTCTCGGGACGGCCCTGCATCTCCAGGCCGAAACTGATGTTCTCGCGCACCGTCAGCCAGGGCATCAGGGCGAACTTCTGGAACACCATGGCAATGCGCTTGGTGCGCATCATCTTCAGCTCGGCGGGGGTGCAGGAGGCAATGTCGATCTGCTTGCCTTCGTGTTCGACGAACAGCTTGCCGCGGCTCACGGTGTTGAGGCCGTTGATGCAGCGCAGCAGGCTGGACTTGCCGGAGCCGGAAAGGCCCATGAGTACGCAGATCTCGCCTTTCTGGATGTCCAGGCTGGCTTTTTCCACGCCGACGATCTGCCCGGTCTTTTTCAGGATCTCGTTGCGGGTCATGCCCTGGTCCAGCAGCTTGAGCGCCTCCCGAGGGTCCTTGGAGAAGATAACGTCTACGTTGTCGAAGCGGATTATGCTCATGCGTCACCCCCTACTTTGGCTTCAGGTTGTTTGCAGATACGGTCGAGCATGATCGCCAGCAGCACGATGGCCAGACCGGCTTCAAAGCCCAGGGCAATGTCGGCGGTATTGAGTGCGTTGACCACGGGTTTGCCCAGGCCGTCGGCGCCGACCAGGGCGGCAATCACCACCATCGACAGCGATAGCATGATGCACTGGGTGATGCCGGCGGCGATGCTCGGCATGGCGTGGGGCAACTCAATGCGCGACAACAACTGACGGCGCGAACAGCCAAAGGCCTTGCCCGCATCCATCAACTCTTGTGGAACATCGCGAATGCCCAGGTAGGTCAGGCGAATCGGCGCGGCGATGGCGAACACCACGGTGGAAATCAGGCCGGGCACCACCCCCAGGCCGAACAGGGTCAGGGTCGGGATCAGGTAGACGAAAGTGGGAACGGTCTGCATCAGGTCCAGGACCGGACGCATCATGGTGTAGAACAGCGGCTTGTGCGCGGCGACGATGCCCAGGGGCACGCCGATCAGCACGCAGACCAGGGTGGCAAACAGCACCTGGGCCAGGGTTTCCATGGTTTCCTGCCAGTACCCCAGGTTGAGGATCAGCAGGAAGGAGAGCACGACGAAAACAGTCAGGCCCCATTTGCGCTGGATCAGGTGCGCCAGCAGGGCGATCAGGCCGATCAGGGCCAGGGGATTGAACCAGGTCAACGCGAACGTGACGCCGTGGATCATGGTTTCCAGGGTGGTAGCGATCGCGTCGAAGGTGCTGGCACCGTGTTTCGTCAACCACTCTACGAAAGCCGCGATGTACTGGCCCAGGGGGATTTTCTGATCAGTGAGCATGGTATTGAACGTCCGCATGCAAGGAAAAAACAGCCCGGGCGGGCAAGCCCGCCCGGCGTAAGCGATTACTGGGCAAGCTTGGCTTTCACGGCTTCCAGGCCAGGTTTACCGTCAATGGTGGTCACGCCGGCGAGCCAGGTATCGAGCACCTGTGGGTTTTTCTTCAGCCAGGCCTTGGCGGCCGCGTCAGGCTTCATCTTGTCGTCCAGCACGTTGCCCATCAGGGTGCTTTCCATGTTCAGGGTGAACGACAGGTTCTTCAGCAACTGGCCAACGTTGCTGCACTCGCTGGTGTAGCCCTTGCGGGTGTTGGTGTAGATGGTGGCCTGGCCGAAGTTGGGGCCGAAGTACTCGTCGCCCCCGGTCAGGTACTTCATCTTGAAGCGCGTGTTCATCGGGTGCGGTTCCCAGCCCAGGAACACCACCGCGGTGTCGCGTCGCTGAGCACGTTCGACCTGGGACAGCATGCCCGCTTCGCTGGACTCCACCACCTTGAAGCCGGCGTCCTTGAGGCCGAAGGCGTTCTTGTCGATCATCGTCTGGATGGTGCGGTTGCCATCGTTGCCCGGCTCGATGCCGTAGATCTTGCCGTCCAGCTCCTTCTTGAACTTGACGATGTCGGCGAAGTCTTTCAGGCCCTTGTCATACAGCGACTCGGGCACTGCCAGGGTGTACTTGGCGTTTTCCAGGTTGGCCCGCACGGTTTCCACGGTGCCGGCGTCGCGGTAGGGCTTGATGTCGTTTTCCATGGTCGGCATCCAGTTGCCGAGGAACACGTCCATGTTCTTGCCGTCGGCCAGGGACTTGTAGGTCACCGGCACGGAAATCATCGTGGTCTTGGTCTTGTAGCCCAGGGCGTTGAGCACGACGCTGGTGGTGGCGGTGGTCACGGTGATATCGGTCCAGCCGACATCGGAGAAGTTTACGGTGCTGCATTGCTCCGGTTCTGCGGCGTGTGCCAGAAGCGGCAGACTCAGCATGGCGGCCAACAACAACGACGGGGAACCTTTCATAGGGGGGACTCCTGGATGTTTTTCTGGCGGCGTATGGACCGCGCTTATAAGTGTGGCGGTTGGTGTGCCGGGGACAGCTCTACCACCGTGCCTTGCAATCGAGTCGAGACTGATCATGTACCAGTGAAAAACTGTCGCCTACGGGGTGCGTCGTATCCAGTACAGGGAGGGTCGCATCCAGTGTCGGTGAGGTCGCTTACAGTGTTTCCGGGCATTTTTTCCTGCATCTGCACCGCAAAAAACGCCCAGAACCCGAGCCTCGCGCCAGGCGGCGTTGGTGGGCATGAGTGGGTCGGTGTCAGACGCCGCGAGTCGCTGTAAAAGCCTGATGATGCGCCCTTCTCGGCGGATTGCAGCTTGAGCGTAGCAGCTCCGTCAGAGGGCGTTTTCGACGCCTGGACTGTGCTCATCGAGGAGTTAAGCAGTAATGGCTATCAGTGTTTTCGACTTGTTCAAGATCGGCATCGGCCCCTCCAGTTCCCACACCGTCGGCCCCATGCGTGCCGCGGCGCTGTTCGTCCAGGCATTGAAGGAAAGGCACCTGCTGGAGCAGGTGCGGCGGGTCGAGGTGCAGTTGTTCGGCTCGCTGTCGGCCACCGGCATCGGCCATGGCAGCGACAACGCGGTGATCATGGGGCTGATGGGGGAGTGGCCGGACGCGATCGACCCTGCGCTGATCGGCCCGCGCATCCAGCAGCTGCGCGACAGCGACACCTTGCTGCTGGACGGGCGCCTGCCGGTGCCGTTCGTCTGGGCTCGGGACATGCGCCTCCTGGACGAGAACCTGCCCTTTCACCCCAACGCCATGACCCTGGTGGCAGAGGCGGAAGGCACGGAGCTGTACCGCGATACCTACTATTCAGTGGGCGGCGGTTTTGTCGTCGACCAGGCCCAGGCCAGCAGTGGCGTGGCGGACCTGGATCGCAGCGAGCTGCCTTATGACTTCTCCAGCGCGGTGGAACTGCTCAACCTGTGCCAGAAGCACAACCTGCGGGTTGCCGAGCTGATGCTGGCCAACGAGAAGGTCTGGCGTTCGGAGGAGGAAATCCGCAACGGCCTGATGGCGCTGTGGCGCGCGATGCAGGATTGCGTGGAACAGGGGCTCAAGCACGAAGGCATCCTGCCCGGCGGGCTCAATGTGCGCAGGCGGGCAGCCAAGCTGCATCGCAGCCTGCAGGAACTGAACAAGCCCAATGTGATCGGCTCCACCTTGAGCGCCATGGAGTGGGTCAACCTGTTCGCCCTGGCGGTGAACGAGGAGAACGCCGCCGGTGGACGCATGGTCACCGCACCCACCAACGGCGCGGCGGGGATCATTCCGGCGGTGCTGCACTACTTCATGAAATTCAGCGAGGACGTGACTGACGCCAACGTGGTGGATTTCTTCCTCGGCGCGGCGGCCATCGGCATCCTGTGCAAGAAGAACGCCTCGATCTCCGGGGCCGAAGTCGGCTGCCAGGGCGAGGTGGGCTCGGCCTGCGCCATGGCGGCGGCGGGGCTGGCGGAGATTCTCGGGGCCAGCCCCGAGCAGTTGTGCAACGCCGCGGAAATCGGCCTGGAGCACAACCTGGGCCTGACCTGCGACCCGGTGGGCGGGCTGGTGCAGGTGCCCTGCATCGAGCGCAACGCGATTGCCGCGGTGAAGGCGATCAATGCCGCGCAGATGGCCTTGCGCGGTGACGGCCAGCACTTCATTTCCCTGGACCGGGTGATCCGCACCATGCGCGATACCGGCGCCGATATGCACGACAAATACAAAGAGACGTCCCGTGGCGGCCTGGCCGTGAGCGCGGTGGAATGCTGAGCCGCCCTCGCTGGCCAGCCGGGTGCGAACCAGGGACGCCGGCGCGCGCAAATGGCTCACTCGGGCCACCGCGCGCCACCTTTTAGCGCGTCGCGAATAGACAAGTTGCCCGGTGCGCCGGCGGACCAGTCGGTGGGTCGGCGCGCTGTGCTTTGAGTGACACTCGCCGGCCTCGGCGCAACGCCTTGGCGGCCCAAGTGCTACCTAACTGCTCACCGCTTTTGTCGGCGCCTGTGCGCCGCGCCTTTCGGCGCTTCTTATCCGCACATTGACAAGGGCTATATAGACGCGTCGCGACGTCGTTTTCAGGAGTTATTGAATGCCCATTCAACTTTAGGCATGGCAATTGCTCTGTGAATACCAAGCCCGCCTCCGAAGCGTCGCAGGGCACATAAAAAGAGCCTCCGCCTGAGGCCATCACCCGCTTTGTGTGAGGAGATATCGCGATGACGTCGTTCAACTCCGGGGCCCAACCCCAGAACCGTGCGCCTCAATCCATCGGCTTTCTGCTGCTGGACAATTTCACGCTGATTTCCCTGGCCTCCGCAGTCGAACCCCTGCGCATGGCCAACCAACTGTCCGGCCGCGAGCTGTATCGCTGGACCACCCTCAGCGTCGATGGCGGTCAGGTCTGGGCCAGTGACGGTCTGCAAATCACCCCCGACGCCTCCATGCACAAAGCCCCCAGCCTCGACACCGTGATCGTCTGCGGTGGCATCGGCATCCAGCGCACCGTGACCCGTGAACATGTGTCCTGGCTGCAAAGCCAGGCGCGCCAGTCCCGTCGCCTCGGCGCGGTGTGCACCGGCAGCTGGGCCCTGGCCTGCGCCGGCCTGCTGGACGGTTTCGATTGCAGCGTGCACTGGGAATGCCTGGCGTCTATGCAGGAAGCCTTTCCCCGGGTGGCCATGAGCACCCGCCTGTTCACCCTCGACCGCAACCGTTTCACCAGCTCCGGCGGCACCGCGCCACTGGACATGATGCTGCACCTGATCAGCCGCGATCATGGCCGTGAACTGTCGGCGGCGATCTCGGAAATGTTCGTCTACGAACGCATCCGCAACGAACAGGATCACCAGCGCGTGCCCCTCAAGCACATGCTTGGCACCAACCAGCCCAAGCTTCAGGAAATCGTCGCGCTGATGGAGGCCAACCTCGAAGAGCCGATCGATCTGGACGAGTTGGCGGTGTACGTCGCCGTGTCCCGGCGTCAGCTGGAGCGGCTGTTCCAGAAGTACCTGCACTGCTCGCCGTCGCGCTATTACCTCAAGCTGCGGCTGATCCGCGCGCGGCAACTGCTCAAGCAGACGCCGATGTCGATCATCGAAGTGGCCTCGGTCTGTGGTTTCGTCTCGACGCCGCACTTCTCCAAGTGCTACCGCGAGTACTTCGGCATTCCGCCCCGTGACGAGCGCATCGGTTCCAACACTACCCAGCAGGTGGCGATGATGCCGCTGCCGCAAGCCATGGTCCTGGCGCCGCTGTCCGGGCCGCTGTCGGCCCTGAGCCAGGCGCGCAACGAATCGACCTTCGCCAGCGTGCGCCTGTAGTCACAGGCGTTTCTTGAAATACACCACGCGCTCGGTTTCCTCGAAACCCAGCGCGTGGTGCAGGGTCTGGCTGGGCAGATTGTCCAGGCTGGTATCCGAGGCCAGCTCCACGCAGCCTTGTTGTCGTCCCCATGCAGCCACCTGCTCGATCAGCCGCTGGGCGATGCCCTGGCGGCGGGACTCGGGAGCCACATAGATCCCTTCGAGAAAGACCACCGGCGAGCTGTCGGTACCGTTGACGTAGTCGTGGCGCAACGCCGCCTCGGCCAGTCCTGCCGCCACCCCGTCTGCCCCATAGGCCAGCCAGCAGCCATAGCGCTGAGGTTCTGCCAGCATCTGGCGGATCTCCGCTTGGTGCTCTTGCGGCGGGCAGTCGGGCCATAGCTCCCGGCGCAATTGCAGCCAGTCGGACTGTTCGCTGAGGGTGCCGGATTGAATGCGGATCATGAGGAAATGGCCTGTGTCGGTGTGGGAAGAGCGGACTCTAGCAACCGACTCAGGCGTTGGGGACATTCACGCGCGCTTGTGCTGCAGGTATTCGGCCAGGGCCGGCAGCAACTGACGGTCGATGGCCTGGCGCACCGCCGGCAGAATGGTCGCATTGCCGGTGAGCATCTGCTCCACCATGCCCTTGAGCGCCTTGGCCCGCGCGTCGCTCAAACCCCTTACCGCACATTCGCAGGCCTGCTCGGCGCTGGCGCCTGCGGGCATTTCGAAACCCAGGGCCCGGAGTTGTCCCAGCAGGTCGTCCTGGTCAATCAGATCCGCATGCATCATGACTTTTATCCTTGTTCAGGGAGCGTGGTCGTCAACCGATTCTGGTAGGGCGTCCGGGTGGCGGCAAGGGCAGATTGTCGTGATGGCCCGTTTACCTATGAACAGGTCGTTTTCGGCTAACTCGGTGGCCTGGAGCCGGTTGTCGCGCTGCTATGGATCTGACTTGCATTTCAGAATTTTCCGCCTTGTTTGACCTGGCTCCTGGCGGCATAAGAGGTAGCGCAATGATTCAGGCGTTATCGCTGAACGCCATTCTCAAGGAGCAATCATCATGTCAGGGAAGCCCGCCGCACGAGCCACCGACCCCACCGCCTGCCCAATTCCCGGGCATGGCGTGAATCCCATCGTCAGTGGCTCGCCCGATGTCATTTTCGATGGTCTACCCGTTGCCCGTGAGGGTGACCAGACAGCTTGTGGAGCGGTTCTGACGGGTAACTTGATCAGCAATGTGCTGATCAATGGACGACCCGTGGCCACCACGGATTCGTTGGGTAGCCACGGCAATGTGGTTATTGGCGGGTCGGGAACGGTCATTATCGGGACTACGGTCACCGTTGCTGAGTTTACTCCCATCACGCCATTGGCCATTCAGCACCGCCACAACGCACAGTTTGAGCTGCTGGATACCGATGGCGAACCTGTGCCTGATTTCAAGTACAAGGTCGTGACGCCGGACGGCAAGGTATATAGGGGCATTACGGATCAAAATGGATTGACGCAACGGTTTTTTACTGACGTCAGCGGGCTGCTCCAAATAGACCCGGATGACTCGGTTTGAGGCGTTGTTCATGAGTCAGATTGTGCTTGCGAATAATGTGCATGCCGCTACCCGGGATGTGAGCGCTCGGCAACGTGTCGGGGTAACGACCAAGTATGTGAGACGGGCGGATGACAAGGGCTGGCTGGGCTTTAGACCTATGTTTTCCCATGAGGCGAGTTTTATCTATTTGTGTGAATACACCAAATTGGTCATGGTAAAAGCGTCAGAAAAATATGCTCACTTCCAAGTGAAGGATGGCAATAGTGGCTTTATTGGTAAAGAAGTGGCTTTGAGTCACCGCAATGTCCCCTTGTATCTGTCTGACATTGGGCCAGAAAAAAATGCGGCAACGATCCGAGTGAAATACGCGAATTTAGAGACAGGGGTCAGGTCAGAAATCAAGAATTTTGCATTCACTCAGCAGTGGGCTGTGGCTGAGTTTTCAGGAATCAGCGCAAGGGTTACGCTTAACAGCGTCTGGGGCAGGGCGTTTACGCCCATAGCCCCAGGTAGGCACCGAATCATGGCCCCTGATTTCTCTCACGCAGAAGTTGACACTTCGGGATATAGAGCTGCTTATCCTGGGAAGATAATTTGCACCGATGTCTGGTTTCCTATTGCCTTGGAGGGTACGGAAACCAACAGTACGCGATATATACATATTGGCCATGTGTCAGAAGGGTGTGTAACGCTCTATGAGTTAATAAAGTGGAATGCTTTATATGAGTATCTGATCAATAAGCGCGTGCCTGGGGCTCAGGGAAGATTTGTGGGTTATCTAATAGTGGAGCATTAGTTGATGAGGGTGTTTTTCAGTATTTGCGTGTCTGTATTGTTGTGCCTATCTTCTCATGTCGCTTCGGCAGCGGATGAATGTGGGGACTTTTTGAGGGCGATGGTGGGGGTTTCAGATACTATCGAATATGTTAAATGCGATTCGGAACCAGAGAGGCAAAGTGCTCCTTTGACCGCTCTATATCGGATTAAAGGAAGGGATGCGCAAGCAGTAGAACAGTATCTGCATGATAAATTTGGTGTGAGTGAGTATCTGAAGTTTGTTTGTTGTCTCTGGGAAGTTAGAGGGATGACCTCTTACGAAGACAAGAAAACCGGCATCACGTATCACATTAGAATGAGCTCCGAAGAAACTATCTACAATAAAAGAGATGATTGGGGGAAGATTGGCTATTTTTATATTACGGTTGTTCGTTTCATGGAAGACGTTTGATCAAACAAGGTTGTAGTTTTATATCTGTTTTGCGGAAGTTGTTGGATGGGTTGCCGAGGGCCGATGATAGCCGGCATGACCCTTTTACCTATGAACACGTCGCTTTCGGCTAACTGGAGTCAGGGCCGAATCGGCAGACTGAACCCAGCTGGCGTCGTGATGGTTTGGTCACCTTCTCACCGCAGTTCCTCAGCAGTAGTCCCTGCCTCGATCCTGTCACGGCTTGATCGGGGCTTTTTTTTGCCTGGGGAAGGCTGCCGGCAAGTTTCGCCGGCAAGCCGGCTCCTACCGGGAGCCGGTGCTGGCGGGGTGAGGATCAGCGTTGCAGCACGAGGATTCTGGAGAGCAGTTCGTCGCGGTCGATGTAGCAGCCCTGGAAGTGTCGGGCGCCGCTGGCCGGGTCGAAGGCGTTGCGCGCGTGCAGGGTGCGGCGGTTGTCGAAACACCAGAGCTGGCCCGGATCGAGGCGCTGGATCACCCGGAACCGGGCTTCGCGGGTCAGGGCTATAAAGCGTCGGTAGGCGCGATACAGCCGGGGCATCTGTTGTTCGGTGGTGTCGAAGGGACCGCGCAGGAAGTTGGCCATGCGGATTTCCGCCACTTCGCCCAGGGCATCCAGGGCAATGATCGGCGCCAGGCAGCGGTAGTCGCTGTGGCGGTCCTTGTTGCGAAACTCCACGGGTATTTCACACAGCGCGCGGAACGCGTCGGGGTCTTCGTGGCGCAAGGCATCGGCTATGGCGAAACCGTCGACGAAGATGCTTTCGCCGCCCGTCGCGTCATTCACCAGGCAATGCAGAAATTGCAGCCCCGGTTGCAGTTCGCGGGTCGGCAGGTCGCTGTGCAAAGGCAGGTTGAAGGCGGTGTAGGCATTGCTGTCGGCGTCGGCCTTGGACTGCACGTTGAACAGCACGCCGAAGTTGCTCTCGCGGATGAATGCAATACGCCGGGCGATCAGGGCCAGGGAACCGGGTTCGGTGGGCGCGCCGCGTACCTGGGTCAGGCCGATGTCGCGCAGGGCCAGCAGCCATTGCAGCAGCGCCTTGGGGTCGTCCATCAGGGCCTGATAGTCGAATACCGGCAGTTGCAGGCGGCTGTCCCACAGCTGGCTCTGTGCTTTGTTGGCGCGGCGTTCCTCGCGGGATTGCCGGTCATAGGCGTGGGCTCGCAACCAGCCGGGGTCGAAGCGACTCTGGTGGCCGTCCGCCCAGTCCAGGCACAGGCAGCCCTGGCTGTCGATGCGTGCCCCGAGGCAGCCGAGGTCTTCGGGCACGTCGATGATTTCCAGTACCTGTTCGCGGGTCACGCTGTAGACGCATTGCGTGCAGGGGCAGTTGTCCCGCAGCCACTGGTGATGAAAGGGGCTGAGGCGATCATCGGCCCAGCGCACCTGAACCCGGTCCGGCAATACCTGGACGGCGCTTAACGGGCTGATCAGCGGGTAACGGCGATAGTCGGCAAGGGCGGCGGTGTTCACGGTGATCTCCTTTTCTACGGCTGATTATTTTTCCGCGGGCAGGCCGATGACCCGGCCGATGTAGGCGGGGCGCGGCAGATCGGCCTGTTCGGCGGTCAGGGCTTGCAGGCGCTGCAGGACCGGCTCGCTGAACGGCGCCGAACGCGGTCCGGCCAGGTCGACGTGGAGCAGCATCTGCTCGTTGCCGGCCAGCTCCTGGGGATCACCGGCCCTGTGCAGGCTGTGATACAGGTGCAGGCGCTTGCGGTCGTGGCCGATGATCTGGGTATGGACCTCGACCTCGGTGCCCTGCTTCACCTCGTGCAGGTAGTTCAGGTGCAGTTCCAGGGTGAACAGCGAGTGGCCGCTGGCGTCGCGGTTGTCGCTGTCGAGCCCCAGGCGATCCATCAGGGCATCGGTGGCGTAGCTGAAGATCAGTAGGTAGAAGGCATCGCGTAGATGGCCGTTGTAGTCGACCCAGTCTTTGATGATGCGGGTGCTGTAGGTGGTCAGGGCAGGCATGGGATCACCGGATAACGGTAGGAGCCGGCTTGCCGGCGAAGGCGTCCGTTGGGTGTGCGCCTGGCTTGAGGGCCTATTCGCTGGCAAGCCAGCTCCTACGGGGGTTGGGTTAGTCGTGAAAGTGCATGCCGTGCTTGGCCTTGGTGGTTTTCACCGCCTCCAGCACCGCCAGCAGGCAGTCATCACGATAGCGCTCCAGGGCCGAGATGCTGTGCGTGCCCAGTTGCTCGGCCGTGCCTTCGACCACGTCGTCGATCAGCTTGTCGGTCAGATCCGGGGCCGGCAGGTAGGTCCAGGGCAGTTGCAGCGCCGGGCCGAACTGGGCCATGAAATGGCGCATGCCGGCGTCGCCCCCGGCCAGGGTGTAGGTGAGGAAGGTGCCCATGAACGACCAGCGCAGGCCGGCGCCAAAGCGGATCGCATCGTCGATCTCCCCGGTGGTCGCCACGCCGTCGTTGACCAGGTGCAGGGCTTCGCGCCACAGCGCTTCGAGCAGGCGGTCGGCGATGAACCCCGGTACTTCCTTGCGCACATGCAAGGGGCGCATCCCCAAGGATTCATAGACCTTGATTGCCGCTTGGATCGCTGCGGGTGCGGTGCGCTGGCCGCCCACCACCTCCACCAGCGGCAGCAGGTACACCGGGTTGAATGGATGGCCCACCACGCAGCGTTCCGGGTGGGTCGAGCCCTCATAGAATTCACTGGGCAGCAGGCCCGAGGTGCTGGAGCCGATCAGGGCGTCGGGCTTGGCCGCGGCGCTGATCTTGCTGTGCAGTTCCAGCTTGAGTTCCAGGCGCTCGGGAGCGCTTTCCTGGATGAAGTCGGCGTCTTTCACGCACTCTTCGATGGTGCTGACAAAGCGCAGGCGCTGTGGCGACGCGCCCGGGGCCAGTCCCTGTTTTTCCAGGGCGCCCCAGGCATTGGCGACTCGCTTGCGCAGGGCGGCTTCGGCCCCAGGGGCCGGGTCCCAGGCCACTACGTCCAGGCCGTGGGCCAGGGCGCGGGCCACCCAGCCGCTGCCGATCACGCCGCTGCCCAGGGCGGCGAAGGTTTTGATGTTGGTGATAAAAGTCATCGCGTCTTCCTGAAAAAAGAGTCTGTAGGTGCTGGCTTGCCAGCGAAGCGCTTGGCGGCCTTGCGGGCCCCTTCGTCGGCAAGCTGGCTGCTACGGGGGCTGATGTGACGGCCTCTTCGCGAGCAAGCTCGCTCCTACGCAGAGAGGTGGATTGGGGTTAGCCGCGTTGCTTGAGACCCATTTTCTGGCGGCCTTCGGCCGGGGTCAGGACTCGGGCGCCGAGGCGGCTGAGGATCTCCGTGGCCCGTTCCACCAGTTGGCCGTTGGTGGCGAGCACGCCGCGATCCAGCCACAGGTTGTCCTCCAGGCCGACCCGCACGTTGCCCCCCAGCAGCACCGCCTGCGCGGCCATGGGCATCTGCATGCGGCCGATGCCGAAACCGGCCCAGACCGCGTCCGCCGGCAGGTTGTCGACCATGGCCTTCATGGTGGTGGTGTCCGCCGGGGCGCCCCAGGGAATGCCCAGGCACAGCTGGAACAGCGGGTCGTCCAGCAGGCCTTCCTTGATCATCTGCTTGGCGAACCACAGGTGGCCGGTGTCGAAGATCTCCAGCTCGGCCTTTACCCCCAGCTCCTGGATGCGCTTGGCGCCGGCGCGCAGCTGGGCCGGGGTGGACACGTAGATGGTGTCGCCGTCGCCGAAGTTGAGGGTGCCGCAGTCCAGGGTGCAGATCTCCGGCAGCAGTTCCTCGACATGGGCCAGGCGGGTCAGGGGGCCGACCAGATCGGTGTTGGGGCCGAACTCCATGGGGCGTTCGCCGGCGCCGATCTCCAGGTCGCCGCCCATGCCGGCGGTGAGGTTGACGATGATGTCGATGTCGGCCTCGCGAATCCGCTCCATGACTTCGCGGTACAGCGCCACGTCCCGGCTGAACTTGCCGGTCGCCGGGTCGCGCACATGGCAGTGGACCACGGTGGCCCCGGCCTTGGCGGCCTCCACCGCGGCGGCGGCAATCTGTTTCGGGGTGACCGGCACGTGGGGGCTCTTGGCGGTCGTGTCGCCAGCACCGGTGAGTGCGCAGGTGATGATGACGTCGTGGTTCATGGTGCGGTTCCTTACAGGCAGTTTGCTGGGGGCGTGGGGTGGCCGTGCGCAGCCCTGGGCGGGCTGCGGGGCGCGAGTGTGGGTGGTTTATTTACTGGTCAGTTGCAGGTGTTCGGCGGCCGGCTTGCCATCGAAGGTGGTCACCCCTTCCAGCCAGCGCTGCTGGTCCTGCGGGTGATCCTTGAGCCACTGTCGGGCCGATTCCAGGGCGTCCTTGTGATCCAGCAGCGGCTGCATCATGCGACTCTCGTCTTCGGCGCTGAAGGTCAGGTTGGTCAGCAGCCGGTGCACGTTCGGACACTGCTCGGCGTAGGTCGGCGCGGTGACGGTCCACACCGTGGCCTGGCCTTCGTTCGGGCCCAGGGCATCCTGGCTGCCACTGAGGTAGGTCATCTTGAAGTTGACGTTCATCGGGTGCGGCGCCCAGCCGAAGAACACAATGGCTTCGTTGCGCTTCACCGCCCGGGCCACCGCCGACAGCATGCCGGCCTCGCTGGACTCCACCAGCTGGAACTGGCCCAGGCCGAACTGGTTCTTGGCGATCATTTCCTTGATCTGGGTGTTGGCCCCCGAGCCGGGTTCGATGCCGTAGATCTTGCCCCCCAGCTCCTTCTGGAAGCGGGCGATGTCGGCGAAGGTCTTCAGCCCCTTGTCCGCCAGGTAGGCGGGCACGGCCAGGGTGGCGCGGGCGTCCTTGAGGCTGGGCTCGGCCAGGACCTTGACCTGATTGGCCTCGACGAACGGGGTGATGGTCTGGGTCATCAGCGGGTTCCAGTAGCCGAGGAACAGGTCCAGGCGCTGGTCGCGGATGCCGGCAAAGATGATCTGCTGCGAGGCACTGGTCTGCTTGGTCTTGTAGCCGAGGCCGTCGAGCAGGACCTGGGTCATGGCGCTGGTGGCGATCACGTCGGTCCAGTTGACCACGCCCAGGCGCACGTTCTGGCAACTGGGGGCGTCGGCGGCCATGGCCCCAGACATCAGAAAAACGCTACCACCAAGCGCAAGCACACAGCGGCTGATCAGTCGTTTCATGAGGGTTCCCTCGGCAGGTCGTTATTGTCGGTTCCGACGTCTTGGTGCGTCGGTGAGCTCAAGGTACGCAGGCGCCGCGGACGGCAAACGCACAGCGGCGACCGACTCTTGCACTGCAGCGACCTGGCCCCTTGTGGCTGGGGGGCATTTGGCGTATCACAGGGCCCACGCTGGCCGTCACCGGAGTGGGTTGCATGTCCCAGGATGTCTATTTCCTGCTGATGCCGGGGTTCTCCGCCATCGGTTTCATCTCCGCCATCGAGCCGCTACGGGTGGCCAATCGCTTTCGTGGCGAGCTGTATCGCTGGCATGTGCTCAGCGCCGACGGCGGAGCGGTGCTGGCCAGCAACGGCATGTCGGTCAATGTTGACGCGGCCCTGGAGCCGCTGAAGAAGGGCGCGACCCTGTGGGTGGTGGCCGGCTTCGAACCGTTGAAGTGCCTGACGCCAGCCCTGGAGCACTGGCTGCGCCGCCTGGACCTGGAGGGCGTGACCCTTGGCGGCATCGACACCGGCAGCGTGATCCTCGCCGAAGCCGGGCTGCTGGAGGGGCATCGGGTGACCCTGCACTGGGAAGCCATCGAGGCGTTCAAGGAGTCCTATCCGCAGTTGAGCGTGACCCAGGAGTTGTTCGAGATCGATCGGCGGCGCATCACCTGCGCCGGCGGCACCGCGTCCATCGACATGATGCTCGACCTGATCGCCCAGGCCCACGGCCCGCAACTGGCGATCCAGGTCAGCGAGCAGTTCGTGCTCGGGCGCATCCGCCCGCGCAAGGATCACCAGCGCATGGAAGTCGCCAGCCGCTACGGCATCAGCAACAAGAAGCTGGTGCAGGTGATCGGCGAGATGGAGCAGCACAGCGAACCGCCCCTGAGCACCCTGGCCCTGGCCGAGTCGATCAAGGTCACCCGACGCCAGCTGGAGCGGCTGTTCCGCCTGCACCTGAACGACACCCCGAGCAACTTCTATCTGGGCCTGCGCCTGGAGAAAGCCCGGCAGCTGCTGCGCCAGACCGACATGAGCGTGCTGGAGGTGAGCATCGCCTGCGGCTTTGAGTCGCCGTCCTACTTCACCCGCAGCTACCGCGCGCGTTTTGTGAATTGTCCGCGGGAAGACCGGCGTCAGTCGGGCGGTGGCCGGGAGCTGGCTTGACTCGTGCTCGTTAACGCTGGCAGACCCGTTAGCAACGGCAAGCCGGCTCCTGGGGTTATTTTTTGAACAGGGCGGCGCAGGCCGCTTTGTAGGCTTCGTGCTGGTACTTGTTGAGGCTCGCCGGCAGGGCGAAGTCGTGCTTCTTGTGCTGGGCGTTGAGGGTCTGTGGCGACAGCAGGGTCACCTCGCAATTGTCCAGCAACTGAAACACGCCCTCGATCTTGAAGGTGGTAGGGCCACCGGCGAATTCGCCTTTCTTGCTGCGTTTCTTGATGGCGATGCGGGTGATCCCGTGTTCGCGGACAAAGGCGCCGACCTGGGCGGCGAAGGCCCGGACGTTACCCGCCTCATCGTCGTCTTCCAGGGCGATCTTCTTGGTGGCCAGCGCCAGGTGCTGCGGCGTGCCGTCTTGCAGGGTGGCGAGGGCGAAGATGGCTTCGCTGCCTTTGATCTCGATACCGCAAATGCTCATGGGGAACCCTTTCAATCAGTGAGTGAGGCGCAGCTTACAGCTCCAGTTGGTCGGCGCGTATGCCGAAGGCGGCGGCGATCTTTTCCCGGGTGGCACGGCGCGGGCGGGCGACGCTTTCCTGCTGGGCAAAGGCCGGCTGAGAGATCCCCAGGCGCCTGGCGACTTCGTCCTGGGTCAGGTGCAGGTGCTCGCGCCAGGCGCGGATCGGCGTGGCGCCGTCGACCATGCGGCTGACCACGCCATGGGGGATCAGATCAGGCTCATTCTGCTGCGCAATGTACTGCGCGTAGGGAATCACCACGAACGCCGGCTTGCCGTCCGGGCCGTGGATGATCTGGATGTCAGTAGGTGCGTTCATCACGTTTTTTGACCTCTTGAACACTGACGATATGGATAACCCCGTCCCAATCAAACAGCACGCGGTACTGGCCAACCCGCAGGCGATAGGCATAGGTGTGGCCGGACAGGGCTTTGACGTTGCCGCTGGCGGGCATGTCGGCCAGCAGGGAAATCGCATCGCGAACCTGGACCTGATGCTCGTGGTGCAGTCGCAGCAGCTGCTTGACCGCTTTTCTACTCCAGAGGATTTCGTTCATGGCGGACTATATAAGCCTTTTATAAGGATTGCGAATCCTTGCTTATATTTTCTGTCCGGCCAAGCGCAGAACCTTGTCCCTTTGTTGCCCGTGCCGCCGTCACCAGGTCGTGGACTGCCCGCGCCGGTCCACTTCGTACACCTTCTGGCGCAGCAGCCGTTCCTTGAGCCAGCGTTCGGCCTTGCCCATCACTCGCTGCCGGGCCCACAGCAGGTCCACGCCCACCAGCCAGTCGGTGTGGGGGTAGGCGTCCAGTTGCAGTTCCACCAGCTCGCCCTGGGCCAGTTCGCGCTGGATCAGTTGCCGGGGCAGGGTGGCCCAGCCCAGGCCGGCGCGGACCATCTCCAGCAGCGCCAGGTAGTTTTCCGCCTGCCACAGTTGGCTGCAGCGCAGGTACTCGCTGCTGGGCAGCTTGTCGGCGTGGGCGCTGAAGGCCAGGCGCCGGTGTCCATGCAGGTCGTCGAAGGTCACCCGTTCCAGCCGGGCCAGGGGGTGCTCGGGGTGGCAGACGTGCAGCATGATCAGCTTGCCCAACTGCTGGAACTCCAGCTCCCGGGGGTAACCGGGCTGGGAGAAGGCGATCCCCAGCATGGCCTCGCCCCGGGCCACCAGTTCGCTGGCATCTCCGGACAGTGGATGACGGATCAACAGGTCGACATAGGGAAAGGCCTGTTCGAACTCGCGCAAGACCGGCATCAGCGGGCCGTAAGGGGTTTCGATGACGAGGGTCAGTTGCGGCTCCAGCGCCTGGGACAGGCAATCGGCACTGGCCTGCAGGGTCAGGCAGCGCTCCAGCACCGCCTCGGCCTGCAGCAGCATTTTGCGCCCGCTGGCCGTCAGGACCGGGCTGCGGCTGCTGCGGTCGAACAGCTCCACCCCCAGGTCGGCCTCCAGATTGGCGATGGCCACGCTGACCGTGGACTGGGTCTTGCCCAGCTTGCGTGCCGCGGCCGAAAACGAGCCGGTTTGTGCGGCTTGGACGAACATCTGCAGTTGTTCCAGTGAGAAGTGCATCGCGTCTCCCGACCCAAGGACAGGCTGGTGCAATCCATCGTTAAAAACGATGGGTGCTCATTTGTTGCATCGCATTCAAGCACAGATCATGGGCGCCGCCGTCCGAACTTCCTGCCGGGGCGCTGCTCCCGGATGCCTGCCAGAACAACAACAGCCGCACCTTCAGGAGACCTGTGACATGACTATTTCCCGTGTTCATCCCGTGGACGAGGTCCTGCCCGTTCGCCAGTTGTTCAGCTTCGGCCTGCAACACGTGCTGGTGATGTATGCCGGTGCAGTGGCGGTGCCGTTGATTCTAGGCAATGCCCTGGGCCTGACCCCGGCCCAGGTGGTCTTGTTGATCAACGCCAACCTGCTGACCTCCGGAATTGCCACGCTGATCCAGACCCTGGGCTTCTGGCGGTTCGGCGCACGGCTGCCGTTGATCCAGGGCTGCTCGTTCATTGCCCTGGCGCCGATGATCATGATCGGCAAGCAGTTCGGTTTGACCGAAGTGTTCGGCGCGGTGATCGCTGCGGGCCTCATCTCCATGGCCCTGGCGCCGCTGTTCAGCCGCCTGTTGCGGTTCTTTCCGCCGGTGGTGATCGGCAGCCTGATCACCATCATCGGCATTTCCCTGATGCCGGCGGCGGCGATCTGGCTGGGGGGCGGCAACCCGGCGGCAGCGGATTTCGGCGCGCCGGCCAATCTGCTGCTGGGCCTGGCCACGGTGGCGGTGACCCTGGTGATCTACGGCAAGTTTTCCGGGTTCATCGGCAACCTCAGCGTGCTGATCGGCCTGCTGGCGGGCAGCCTGATTGCTGCCGCCTTCGGCATGACCCACTTCGCCCAGGTCGGCGATGCGGCCTGGTTCGAACTGAGCCCGCCCATGGCTTTCGGCACCCCGCAGTTCTCCCTGATGCCGATCCTGATCATGACCCTGGCGATGCTGGTGATCATGGCCGAGACCACCGGCAACTGCCTGGCCATCGGCACGCTCACCGGCAGGCCGACCACCCCGCGCACCCTGGGCGATGCCTTTCGCGCCGACGGCCTGTCGACCCTGGTGGGCGGCCTGTTCAATAGCTTTCCCTATAACGCCTTTACCCAGAACACCGGGCTGATCGCGCTGTCCCGGGTCAAGAGCCGCTTCGTGGTGGCCGCCGCTGGGGCAATCATGGTGCTCATGGGCCTGTTTCCCAAGCTCGGCGCCCTGGTGGCTGCGGTGCCGACCCCGGTGCTCGGCGGCTGCGCCATCGTCATGTTCGGCATGACCACCGTGGCCGGTATCCAGGAATTGTCGCGGGTGAGGTTCGAGGGCACCCGCAACGCGATCGTCGTCGCGGTGTCGGTCAGTGTCGGGGTGCTGCCGATGTCCTTTCCGGCGCTGTTCGCCCACGCCCACGGGCCGCTCAAGCTGCTGCTGGAAAGCGGCATCTTTCTCGGCGCCATCACCGCCATCGTCCTCAATCTGCTGCTCAACCCTCGCGAGCCGGCGGCTGATGCGTTGCCGGCCCATGCCGGGCTCAATGATTGACGGTTGCTTTCCAACCCGCCTTTTGCGGCGGGACTCTGCCCATGAAAAGGAGGTCACCATGACCCAGATACTGTCTCCCATCCCTGCCGGCGTCAGCGAACTGGACCTGCACCTGTTGCGTCAGAGCATCGAACTGGCCGAAGAAGCCAAGGCCCGTGGCCGCCACCCGTTCGCCGCCCTGGTGGCGGACCGTGACGGCAAGGTCATCGCCAGCGCCGGCAACAACTCGATGCCCCCCGAAGGCGACCCGACCCAGCACGCCGAACTGGCTGCTGCCGCCAAGGCCGCAAGGCTCCTGGGCCCCGAGGAGCTGGCCCAGTGCACCCTGTACACCAGCGCCGAGCCCTGCTGCATGTGCGCCGGGGCCATCTACTGGACCGGGATTGGCCGGGTGGTCTACGCCCTGTCCGAACACGCCTTGCTGGAACTGACCGGCGATCACCCGGAAAACCCGACCTTTTCCCTGCCGTGCCGTGAAGTCTTTGCCCGCGGGCAGCGGCAGATCCCGGTGCTGGGGCCAATGCTGGAACACGAAGCGGCCCGGGCCCATGTGGGGTTCTGGAAATGAATGGCGGGGTGTCGATCCACGTGGTGGATGTCGCCAGCGGCCAGGTGGCCGAAGGCATGGCGGTGCGGGTGCGGCGCCTGGGCGGCGATTGGCTATGCCAGGGGCGGATCGGCGGCAATGGCCTGCTCGATGGCCTACCGGAGTGCGCGGCCAGCTTCGGGCCGGGCGTCTACGAAGTGGAGCTGGAGGTGGCGGCGTTCTATCGCGAGCTAGGCCAGGCGCTGCCGCCGGTGCCCTTCCTCGATGTGCTGGTGTACCGCTTCGGCCTGGATGACCCGCGCCAGCATTACCACCTGCCGTTCAAGCTCACCGCCTGGGGCGTCTCATGCTTTCGCGGCGGCGCCTGACCCGGTGTTGACCTGGCGTTGACTTGCAGGAGCGAGCTTGCTCGCGAAACCCCCGCAACCGCCGCACCGGGTTCGGCAGGGCGTTTTTTACGGGCAAACCCGCTCCTGCCCGCGCTAGCGGGTCATTCCTGGGCGATGGATTCGATGAATTCCGAACGCTCGTCGCTCATCCGCGCCAGGCAATCGTTGGTGGCGATGGTGTAGGCCTTGGTCCCGGGCTTGGCCGGGAAGGATTCCACCGCGCAGTCGGCTTCGCGCTGCTTCTGCCACAACTGTTGGGCGTTCTTGACCTTGGCGCTGATGTCGGCCAGTTGCGCCTTGTCGTTGCCGTACAAGGTGCCCAGGCGTTCCAGCAGGCTTTGCACGTTGTCACTCAGCAATTGCTCGGCGGTGGTGCGGTTGTAGGTCGCGCATTCCAGGGTCTGCACGTCGTTTTCCACCCCGTCGCAGGGCGTGTTGTCGGTCTCTTCGGCCGCCTGTACGCCGGTCGCTATCAGTAACAAGGCCAGGAAGATCGGTTTCATTGCAGCGCTGCCCTCATCCAGTGATGCTTTCGTTGAAGCGGCGAATTCTGGCGCAAGCCCCCGGCAAAGAACAGAGGTGGCCCGTGCCCTCCGTCCGGCCCTTTGTCGGTGCTTGACGCTTTCGGCAATTCCCCTGTCGTTTTTGCACCCAGGCGCCCCGGCCCTCAAGCATATGCTGACCCCAAAGCGCCGGCAGACGATTCGGCGCATGAATCGCCAACAAGGGGACAGCCTGATGAGCCCAGCCGAATTACACGCCGACAGCATCGTTATCGACGGGCTGATCATTGCCAAGTGGAACCGCGAGCTGTTCGAGGACATGCGCAAGGGCGGCCTGACGGCAGCCAACTGCACGGTGTCGGTTTGGGAAGGGTTCCAGGCCACGGTCAACAACATTGCCGCCAGCCAGAAACTGATCCGCGAAAACAGCGACCTGGTGATGCCGGTGCGCACCACCGCGGACATCCGCAAGGCCAAGGAAGTGGGCAAGACCGGCATTCTCTTCGGCTTCCAGAATGCCCATGCCTTCGAGGACCAGATCGGCTATGTCGAGGTGTTCAAGCAGCTGGGCGTGGGCATCGTGCAGATGTGCTACAACACCCAGAACCTGGTAGGCACCGGCTGCTACGAGCGCGACGGCGGCCTGTCGGGCTTCGGCCGCGAGATCGTCGCCGAGATGAACCGCGTCGGGGTGATGTGCGACCTGTCCCACGTCGGTTCCAAGACCAGCGAGGAAGTGATCCTCGAATCCAAGAAACCGGTGTGCTACTCCCACTGCCTGCCGTCCGGGCTCAAGGAACACCCGCGCAACAAGTCCGACGCCGAGCTGAAATTCATCGCCGACCACGGCGGTTTCGTCGGCGTGACCATGTTCGCGCCGTTCCTGGCCAAGGGCATCGATTCGACCATCGACGATTACGCCGAAGCCATCGAATACACCATGAACATCGTCGGTGAGGATTCCATCGGCATCGGCACCGACTTCACCCAGGGCCACGGCCAGGAATTTTTCGAATACCTGACCCACGACAAGGGCTACGCCCGCCGGCTGACCAACTTCGGCAAGATCATCAACCCCCTGGGGATCCGCACCGTGGGCGAGTTTCCCAACCTCACCGAAACCCTGCTCAAACGCGGCCACAGCGAGCGGGTGGTGCGCAAGATCATGGGCGAGAACTGGGTCAATGTCCTCAAGGACGTCTGGGGCGAGTAAGACCACCCCCCCACAGCACATTCCTGTAGCCGCTGCCGCAGGCTGCGATCGGCTCCGAAGGAGACGCGCTCTAGCGGCCCTCGGAAGGCTCTTCGAGCCTTTTCCCAGCCTTCGGCAGCGGCTACAGACGTACTTATCCACAGAATTCCGGAGTTTTGAAACATGGCCAAGATCGCCCCGCAACTGCCTATCGAAGTCGACAGCGAAACCGGTGTCTGGACCTCCGACGCCCTGCCGATGCTCTACGTGCCGCGGCATTTCTTCGTCAACAACCACATGGGCATCGAGGAAGTCCTGGGCGCCGAGGCCTACGCCGAGATCCTCTACAAGGCCGGCTACAAATCCGCCTGGCACTGGTGCGAAAAAGAAGCTGAATGCCACGGCCTGGAAGGCGTCGCAGTGTTCGAGCACTACATGAAGCGCCTGTCCCAGCGCGGCTGGGGGCTGTTCAAGATCCAGGACATCGACCTGGATAAAGGCACCGCCAGCGTCAAGCTCGAACACTCGGCGTTCGTCTACGTGTACGGCAAGGTCGGGCGCAAGGTCGACTACATGTTCACCGGCTGGTTCGCCGGCGCCATGGACCAGATCCTGGCCGCCCGTGGCAGCAAGATCCGCACCGTGGCAGAGCAGGTTTACGGTGGTTCCGAAGAAGGCCACGACGATGGCCTGTTCGTCGTCAAACCGTTGTAAGCGGAGTTAAGACAAATGGCTTTCGAAGCGATGTTCCAGCCGATCCAGATCGGCAAACTGACCATCCGCAACCGCGTGCTCAGTACCGCCCACGCCGAGGTCTACGCGACTGACGGCGGCATGACCACCGAACGGTATGTGAAGTACTACGAAGAAAAGGCCAAGGGCGGCATCGGCCTGGCCATCTGCGGTGGTTCCTCGGTGGTGGCCATCGACAGTCCCCAGGAATGGTGGAGTTCGGTGAACCTGTCCACCGACCGCATCATCCCGCACTTCCAGAACCTGGCCGACGCCATGCACAAGCATGGCGCCAAGATTATGATCCAGATTACCCACATGGGCCGCCGCTCGCGTTGGGACGGCTTCAACTGGCCGACCCTGATGTCGCCGTCCGGCGTGCGTGAGCCGGTGCACCGCGCCACCTGCAAGACCATCGAGCCGGAAGAGATCTGGCGGGTGATCGGCAACTACGCCCAGGCCGCGCGCCGGGCCAAGGCCGGCGGCCTGGACGGCGTCGAACTGTCGGCGGTGCACCAGCACATGATCGACCAGTTCTGGAGCCCGCGGGTCAACAAGCGTACCGACGAATGGGGCGGCACCTTCGAGAAACGCATGCGTTTCGGCCTGGAAGTGCTCAAGGCGGTGCGCGCCGAAGTCGGTGACGATTTCTGCGTCGGCATGCGCATCTGCGGTGACGAGTTCCACCCGGACGGCCTGTCCCACGAGGACATGAAACAGATCGCCAAGTACTACGACGACACCGGCATGCTGGACTTCCTTGGCGTGGTCGGCTCGGGCTGCGACACCCACAACACCCTGGCCAACGTGATCCCCAACATGAGCTTCCCGCCGGAGCCGTTCCTGCACCTGGCGGCGGGCATCAAGGAAGTGGTCAAGGTTCCGGTGCTGCACGCACAGAACATCAAGGACCCGAACCAGGCCACGCGGATTCTCGAAGGCGGTTACGTCGACATGGTCGGCATGACCCGCGCCCACATGGCCGACCCGCACCTGATCGCCAAGATCAAGATGGGCCAGATCGATCAGATCAAGCAGTGCGTCGGCGCCAACTACTGCATCGACCGCCAGTACCAGGGCCTGGACGTCCTGTGCATCCAGAACGCCGCCACGTCCCGTGAGTACATGGGCGTGCCGCACATCATCGAGAAAACCACCGGCATCAAGCGCAAGGTGGTGGTGGTCGGTGCCGGTCCTGCCGGTATGGAAGCCGCCCGTGTCGCCGCCGAACGTGGCCACGACGTGACCCTGTTCGAGAAGAAGGACGCCATTGGCGGGCAGATCACCACCGCCTCCAAGGCCCCGCAACGGGATCAGATCGCCGGTATCACCCGCTGGTATCAGCTGGAACTGGCGCGCCTGAAAGTCGACCTGCGCCTGGGCACTGCGGCGGACACCGCGACCATCCTCGACCTGCGCCCCGACGTGGTGGTGCTGGCCGTGGGCGGCCATCCGTTCATCGAGCAGAACGAACACTGGGGCGCCGCCGAAGGGCTGGTGGTCAGCAGCTGGGACATCCTCGACGGCAAGGTGGCGCCGGGCAAGAACGTGCTGGTCTACGACACCATCTGCGAGTTCACCGGCATGTCGGTCACCGACTTCATCGCCGACAAGGGCTCGCAAGTGGAGATCGTCACCGATGACATCAAGCCGGGCATCGCCGTCGGCGGCACCTCGTTCCCCACCTACTACCGCAGCCTGTACCCCAAGGAAGTGATCATGACCGGGGACCTGACCCTAGAGAAGGTCTACCGCGAGGGCGACAAACTGGTGGCGGTGCTGGAGAACGAATACACCGGCGCCCGCGAAGAGCGGGTGGTGGATCAGGTGGTGGTGGAAAACGGCGTGCGTCCCGACGAGGAGCTCTACTACGGGCTCAAGGAAGGTTCGCGCAACAAGGGCCAGATCGACGTCGAGGCGCTGTTCGCGATCAAGCCGCAGCCGTGCCTGAGCGAGACGGGGGAGGGCTACCTGTTGTTCCGCATCGGCGACTGCGTATCCCAGCGCAACACCCATGCCGCGATCTACGACGCACTGCGCCTGTGCAAGGACTTTTAGCGGCAGCGGCCAGTTTCAAGCTGCAAGCGGCAAGTTGAAGCAGGCGTTCGCGATTGCTCTTTCTTGCTGCTGGAAGCCCGCGGTCGATAGGACGCACTCGGCTCTGTGAGGATTTTTAGCGGCAACTGCAAGTTTCCGGCTGCAAGCTGCAAGCGAAAGCACTGCTCACATTGCTCTTTCTTGCCGCTTGAAGCTTGCCGCTTGCAGCTGACTGTAAGGTGACTGTGATGTTGAACACCCTTCTTCCCATTCTGTTGTTCGCCGCCGTCGGCCTTGCGGTCCTCGGCGCGCTGCGGCGCGTGGCCCTGTGGCGCCAGGGGCGGGCCTCCAAGGTCGACCTGATCGGTGGCCTGCTGGCCATGCCCAAGCGCTACATGGTGGACCTGCACCATGTGGTGGCCCGGGACAAGTACATGGCCAACACCCACGTGGCCACGGCGGGCGGCTTTGTCCTGGCGGCGGTGCTGGCGATCCTGGTGCATGGTTTCGGCCTGCATAACCGCATCCTCGGCTACGCCTTGCTGCTGGCCACCACGCTGATGTTCGTTGGCGCGCTGTTTGTCGCCAAGCGTCGGCGCAACCCACCGGCGCGGCTGTCCAAGGGCCCGTGGATGCGCCTGCCGAAAAGTCTGCTGGCGTTTTCCGTGAGTTTCTTTGTGGTGACCCTGCCCGTGGCCGGGATCCTGCCGGAACACTTCGGTGGCTGGGTGCTGGCGGCGATCCTGGCGGTCGGCGTGCTGTGGGGCGTGTCCGAATTGTTCTTCGGCATGACCTGGGGCGGGCCGATGAAGCACGCCTTCGCCGGCGCCTTGCACCTGGCCTGGCACCGCCGCGCCGAGCGCTTTGGCGGCGGCCGCTCCACCGGCCTCAAGCCGCTGGACCTGGAAGACCCGAGCGCGCCCCTGGGCGTGGAAAAACCCAAGGACTTCACCTGGAACCAGCTGCTGGGCTTCGATGCCTGCGTGCAGTGCGGCAAGTGCGAGGCGGCGTGCCCGGCCTTCGCCGCCGGCCAGCCGCTGAACCCGAAGAAGTTGATCCAGGACATGGTGGTCGGCCTGGCCGGTGGCACCGACGCGCAGTTCGCCGGCAGTCCCTATCCAGGAAAGCCCATCGGTGAGCACGGCGGCCATCCGCACCAGCCTATCGTCAACGGCCTGGTGGACGCCGAGACCCTGTGGTCCTGCACCACCTGCCGGGCCTGCGTCGAGGAATGCCCGATGATGATCGAGCACGTCGATGCCATCGTCGACATGCGCCGCCACCTGACCCTGGAGAAGGGCGCGACCCCGAACAAGGGCGCCGAGGTCCTGGAAAACCTCATCGCCACCGACAACCCCGGCGGCTTCAACCCGGGCGGACGGATGAACTGGGCGGCGGACCTGAACCTGTCCCTGCTCAGCGACAAGCAGAGTACCGATGTGCTGTTCTGGGTCGGCGACGGTGCCTTCGACATGCGCAACCAGCGCACCCTGCGGGCCTTCGTCAAGGTGCTCAAGGCGGCCAAGGTGGACTTCGCCGTGCTCGGCCTGGAAGAGCGCGACAGCGGCGATGTGGCCCGGCGCCTGGGGGACGAAGCGACCTTCCAGCTGCTGGCCAAGCGCAATATCCAGACCCTGGCCAAGTACCGCTTCAAGCGCATCGTCACCTGCGATCCCCACAGTTTCCATGTGCTGAAGAACGAATACGGCGCCTTCAACGGCCACTATCTGGTGCAGCACCACAGCACCTACCTGGCTGAGCTGATCGACGCCGGTGCACTGAACCTGGGCCAGCACAAGGGCAGCAGCGTGACCTATCACGACCCTTGCTACCTGGGGCGCTACAACGGCGAGTACGAAGCGCCGCGCGAAGTGCTGCGGGCCCTGGGCATCGAGATCAAGGAAATGCAGCGCTCGGGCTTCCGTTCCCGTTGCTGCGGCGGTGGCGGCGGCGCGCCGATCACCGACATTCCGGGCAAGCAGCGGATTCCCGACATGCGCATGGAAGACATCCGCGAGACCGGCGCCGAGCTGGTGGCCGTGGGTTGTCCACAGTGCACGGCGATGCTCGAAGGGGTGGTGGAGCCACGGCCGATGATCAAGGACATCGCCGAGCTGGTGGCCGATGCCTTGCTCGAAGACGTCGCCCCGGGCAAAGCCCCGGCGGCGGTGAAACCCGAACCTGCGGAGGTGCATTGATGAGCGAGATTATCCGCCGCGATCCCCGCGCCGAGTGGATCGCCCGCAACCGCCTGCACCCGCTGCATGCGGCCATGCAGCCGGCGCAGCACAGCTGGATGGGGCCCAATGGCCTGATCCGCAAGAACCCCCACGGCATCGGTTTCATCGGCCCCAACGGCCTCAAGCGCATCGACCGCAGCGGCGCCCAGCAGGGCGGCAGTGCCAAGCGCACGGCGGCGGCCGAGGTGCAGTTGCCGCTGCATCAGGTGGCGCAACCGGCGTTCTACATCAACGTGGTGCCGGACATGGTCGGCGGCCGCCTGAGCAGCCACGACCGCGACCTGCTGGGCCTGGCCCGGCAACTGGCGGGCCAGGACGGCGCGGTGCTGGCAGTGGTGTTTGGCGAGCACAAGGAGTCGGCCTTTGCCACCGCGGGCGTCGACCGCCTGCTGGTGCTGCCTGGCAGCGAGTTCGACGGTTATGCACCGGAACAACGGGTGCAGGGCCTGCGGGCTGTGGATAACCAGTTCAGCCCGCGTCACTGGCTGCTGCCCGACAGCCGCACCGGTGGCGGCGAACTGGGGCGGCGCCTGGCCGCGGCCCTGGGCGAACGCCCGGCGACCCGGGTCTGGCAGGTCAAGGACGGGCAGTGCATCGGCCGGGCCGGTGCTGGTCTGCAGGACCTGGCGCGGCCGGCGCCACGCCTGATCCTGGCCGCCGCCGAATGCGCCGAGCCGGTCAGCGAAACCCGTCACGAAGCCTTGCCGGTGGAGTTATCCACAAGCGTGGCCCGCAGCCTGGCGCGCATCGAGGATCTGGGCGCGGTGGCGGTGGACCCGGCGGCGATTCCCATGGCCGAGGCCGAATTCATCTTTTCCGGGGGCAACGGGGTCAAGGATTGGCCACTGTTTCACCAGACCGCCGCGGCCCTGGGCGCCACCGAAGGCGCCTCGCGGGTGGCGGTGGACGACGGCTTCATGGCCCGTGACCGGCAAGTGGGGGCCAGCGGCATCTGGGTCACCGCGCGGGTCTATGTGGCGGTGGGGATTTCCGGGGCGATCCAGCACCTGCAAGGCATTGGCGCCTGCGACAAGGTGGTGGCGATCAACCTTGATCCGGGTTGCGACATGATCAAGCGCGCCGACTTGTCGGTGATTGGCGACAGCGCGGAAATTCTCAGGGCCTTGATCGCGGCGGTAGCGGCCTACCGCAACGACGCCAAGCGCGATGCGGCTTAAGGGGACGTTATGAACAGCAATGTGATCAGCCTGGTATCGATAGGCGCGCACCCGACTTCCGGCCGCCCACGGCGCGCCGAACAGGACGCCCGCGCGGTGGAACTGGGCCTGCAACTGGCGGGGGACAAGCTGCAGGTGCTGCATGCCGGCGACGTCGCCGAACCGGCCCTGCGCGCTTACCTGGGCATGGGCCTGGAACAGCTGCACGTGCTGGAACAGCCAGCGGGCGCTGATGCCCTGCCGATCCTGACCCAGTACCTGCGCGAGGCGGGCGCCCAGGTGGTGCTTACCGGCAGCCAGGCGGAAACCGGCGAAGGCTCCGGCATGCTGCCGTTTTTGCTGGCGGAAAACCTGGGCTGGCCCCTGGTGGTGGGGCTGGCGCAAGTCGAGTCCCTGGCCGACGGCGTGGCCCATGTGCTGCAAGCCTTGCCCCGTGGCCAGCGGCGCCGGCTCAAGGTGCGCCTGCCGTTCCTTGCCACTGTGGATAACGCTGCGCCGAAACCGCGCCAGAGCGCCTACGGCCCGGCGCGCCGTGGTCTGTTGCAGGCCGATCAGGTCATGGTGGTGGAGGACGAGTTGTTCACCACCTCCAGCCTGCAACCGGCCAAACCCCGGCCCAAGCGCCTGAAGGTGATCAAGGCCAAGAGCGGCGCGGATCGCATGAAGGCCGCCACCGCCAAGGCCAGCGGTGGCACCGGCCAGGTCCTCAAGGGCGTCAGCCCCGAGGCCGGCGCCGAGGCCATTCTCAAGTTGCTCATCGAAGAAGGCGTGGTGCGCTGAGCTCAGGTTTATGCACAGCCCTCGGGCCGTGCACCCACCTCTGAGCACCGCCGTTCGCTGGCAAGCCAGCTCCTACCAGGGAAATCGCGCCTGCACCCACCGTAGGAGCCGGCTTGCCGGCGAGGGGGGCGTCATGGTTTTGCACATTTCTGGGCACCGCCGTTCGCTGGCAAGCCAGCTCCTACCAGGGAAATCGCGTCTGCACCCACCGTAGGAGCCGGCTTGCCGGCGAAGGGGGCGTCATGGTTTTGCACATCTCTGGGCACCGCCGTTCGCTGGCAAGCCAGCGCCTACAAGAGTAGCGATGGGTTACTCACAATCCCTGTGTGCGTACCTGTGGATAAGGTGTTCGCGCCTTGCTCAAGCCCCTATGCAACAAGCCCTGTAGCCGTCTGTACGAAATTTGATCAGGCTAAGCTGGCGTTTTTCATGGCTTTTTTTCCTGGGCAGGGCAACAGCCGCAGAGACTTTTGCACAGCACTTGCCCCCAAAGTCTGTTGGCGCTTCTGTGGATAAGATGTTCGCTTAGCGCTACAGGCCTTGCAGATCGTGCCTTGCAGGCTTTTGATCAAAAAACAGCCAAATGCGGCTTTTTCTACCCGTTACCCCGCCATGAACCCGATTATTCGCGGCTTTCAAGGGTTTTCCACAGTGCGCCGGGTCATTCACCACAGTTGCCCCCAAAGTCTGTTGGCCTTTCTGTGGATAAGGTGTTCGCCTTCCGCTGCGGGCCACGGCAGACGTGGCTTTCAGGCTTCTGTTCAAAAACTGATCAATGCTGTCCAAAACCGCTGATTCTGCATAAGTCACGGTTTTTATTGCCATTGGCCGACGAACTATCCCCACCCCCGGTGCACTTGCCCACAGTTGCTGTGGGTCAAGGTGTGGATAAGGTGTTCGCCAACGGCTGGACCCCTTGTTATTCATAGCGTGCCCGGCAATAGGTCAAATTTCATACAGTTCTAAGGGCTTTCTTGACACTGGCAATGGGCCTGTCTTCACTGAGGCATCAAGGACTTAGCGGCAACTTATCCACATCCGGCTCAGGGAGCGCAGGCAATGGATTGTCGTTCATCGCAGGTTTATCCGACCGGGGCCCCCCTCCCTAGACGTACCCGTCGCCGTGCCGCCAACCAGCGCGCACGCCTATAGCCCTGCCCTGCGCTTTGTTCCGTCACTGACTGCACTGCTGATGTTTCAGGCGCCTGGGCCTGCCTGTGCGGCTGCCTGCGCGTCAACGGATGCACCCATTAGAGGCAACCCACGAGTTGCCCCATCTGCCTGAGAGGAACTCCGCCATGACTCGGATCGCGACCCCCATCAGCGAGATCCAGGAACACTACGACGTGATCGTCATCGGCTCCGGCTATGGCGGCGGCATTGCCGCCTCCCGACTGTCCCGGGCCGGGCGCCGCGTCTGCCTGCTGGAGCGGGGGCGGGAAATCCAGCCCGGCGAGTACCCCAACACCCTGGCCAGCGCCACCGAGGAGTTGCAGGTGCATGACCCCGAAGGTCATATCGGTTCGCGAACCGGGCTCTTCGATCTGCACGTCAACGCCCAGCAGAACGTGGTGGTGGGCTGTGGCCTGGGGGGCACTTCGCTGATCAACGCCAACGTTGCCCTGGAACCCGAACCCGGAGTCTTCGATGACCCGCGCTGGCCCCAGGCGGTGCGCGAACACCGTGACACCCTGCTCAAGGAAGGCTTCGCCCGGGCCCGGGAGATGCTCAAGCCCAATCCCTATCCGGAGTCGGCGCCGACCTTGCCCAAGCTGGTGGCTCACCGCAAATCCGCGGAGTTTCTCAAGCAGGGCTCGCACTTCTACAAGCCGCCGATCAACGTGACCTTCAGCAAGCTGCCCAATAACCTCAACCATGTCGGGGTCGAGCAGTTGCCCTGCAACCACTGCGGCGACTGCGTCTCGGGCTGTAACAACAAGGCCAAGAACACCACCCTGATGAACTACCTGCCGGACGCCTGCAACCATGGCGCGCAGATTTTCTGCCAGGCCCAGGTGCGCTACCTGGAGCGTGACGGTGACGGCTGGATCGTGCACTTCCAGTACCTGGACAGCGGCCGCGAGAAGTTCTCGGCGCCGACCCTGTTCGTCAAGGCCGACATCGTCGTGCTCAGTGCCGGCACCCTGGGCTCCACGGAAATCCTCCTGCGTTCCCGGGCCAAGGGCCTGTCCACCTCGGCCCAGCTCGGCGAGCACATGAGCGGCAACGGCGACATCCTCGGCTTTGGCCACAACTGCGAGCAGACCATCAATGGCATCGGCTTCGGCACCCATTCGGCCAGTGAGCTCAAACCCGTGGGGCCGTGCATCACCTCGGTCATCGACCTGCGCACCGAAGGCGACTGGCGCAGCCGCATGGTGATCGAGGAGGGTTCGATTCCCGGCGCCCTGGGCCGGGCCATGGTGCCGAGCATGGCGCTGTTCGCCGGGACCCTGGGCAAGGCCACCGACAACAGCCTCAGCGGTCAGTTGGGCTACAAGGAGCGCGAGGCCGAAAGCTTTCTGCGCGGGCCCTACTACGGCGCCCTGCACAACATGCAGACCTACCTGATCATGAGCCACGACAACGGCCGCGGGCGCATGCTGCTCGATGACCAGGACCAGCTGCGCATCGACTGGCCGGGCGTTGGCGAGCAGCCCAATGTGGTCCTCGGCAACGAACGCCTGCAGCAGTGCACCAAGGCCCTGGGCGGGATCTGGGTGGAGAACCCGATCTGGACCCAGTTGCTCAAGCACAGCATCGTCTCGGTGCACCCGCTGGGGGGCTGCGTGATGGGCGAGGATGCCGGGCAGGGCGTGGTCAACCACAAGGGCCAGGTGTTTTGCGGCGCCAGCGGCAGCGATGTCTATCCCGGGTTGTATGTGGCCGACGGCGCGGTGATTCCGACGTCACTGGCGGTCAATCCGCTGCTGACCATCTCGGCGGTCAGCGAGCGCAACATGCGCCTGCTGGCCGAGGACCGCGGCTGGAAGATCGACTACCGCCTGCCCTCGGCGCCGAGCAAGGCGGTGCCGGCGCCGACCCTGGGCGTGCAGTTCACCGAAACCATGAAGGGCTACTTTTCCACCGACTTCACCCAGCCCCAGGGCACCGATCTGGCGCTTTACCAGGCAGCGGCCCAGCGCGGAGAAGCGCAGAACTCGCCCATCGAATTCACCCTGACCATCACCGCCGCCGACCTCGACCGGATGATCAAGGAACCCGAGCACGCCGCGACCCTGGTCGGCACCCTGAATGCCCCGCTGTTGTCGGCCCAGCCCCTGGTGGCCAGCCACGGCGTGTTCAACCTGTTCGAGGAGTACCAGGAGCAGGTTGGCGTGCGCCACATGAACTACGACATGCGCCTGAGTGCCGAGGACGGCAGCGAGTATTTCTTCAGCGCCTTCAAGACCGTGCCCGAGGATCACGGCGTGCTGAACATCTGGCCCGACACCAGCACCCTCTACGTGACCCTGTACCGCGGCCGGGACAAGAACGCTCCGGTGCTGGGCAGCGGGGTGATGCACATCCTGCCGGCGGACTTCGCCCGGCAGATGACCACCATGAAGGTGCTCAACGCGCGCAACGAACGCGAGCGCATCGAGGCCCTGGCGCGCTTTGGCAAGTTTTTCGCCGGGATTCTCTGGGAGAGCTATGGCGGGGTCTTCGCCGGGGACATCTACTTCAACCCCGATGCGCCGCCCCGGCTGAAACGCCCCCTGGACGCGCCGGTGCCGACCGTGCATTTCTTCCAGACCGAGGACCATGTGCACCTGCGCCTGACCCGTTATCAGGCCGGCAGCAAGGGCCCGGTGATGCTGGTGCACGGGCTGGGCGTGGGCTCCAACATCTTCTCCACCGACACCATCCAGACCAACCTGCTGGAGTACCTGTGCAAGCACGACTATGACGTCTGGCTCCTGGATTTCCGGGTCAGCATCCTGCTGCCGGCGAGCAAGCAGGAATGCAATGGCGACCAGATCGCCGCCTACGATTTCAAGGCCGCCATCGGCCAGATCAAGCAGGCGACCGGGGCTCGGGACGTGCAATGCGTGGTGCATTGCTATGGCGCCACGACCTTCTTCATGTCGCTGCTGGCGGGGCTGCAGGACGTGCGTTCGGTGGTCTGCTCGCAGATCGCCGCCGACACCGTGGTGGCCGCCGCCACCGGGATCAAGGCCGGGTTGCACCTGCCGGGCATGCTCGACGCCATCGGCATCAAGTCGCTGACGGCCTATGCCGACAGCAAGGAAAGCTGGTTCAACAAGCTCTACGACACGGCCCTCAACGGCTATGCCCGGCTTGAAGCCCAGGGTTACTGCACCAACCCGGTGTGCCACCGCATCACCTTCATGTACGCCTCGCTGTACCGCCACGACACCCTCAACCAGACCCTGCACGACAACCTGCACGAGCTGTTCGGCGCGTCCAACATCGAAACCTTCGAGCACCTGGCGCTGATCTGTCGCAAGGGCCACCTGGTGGACTTCAAGGGGCGCGACGTCTACATGCCGCATTTCGACCGGCTGAAGTTGCCGATCTGCTTCATCAGCGGCGCCGACAACCAGTGCTACCTGCCGCAAAGCACGCAGAAGACCTACGAGCGCCTGTGCCAGCTGCATGGTCCCGAGCTGTTCAGCCGCCATGTGGTGCCGGGTTACGGGCACATCGACTGCATTTTCGGCAAGAACGCGGTGGTGGATGTGTACCCGCTGATCCTCGCGCACCTGGACAAGACCGCCCGGGGCTGACCCTGGCCGGCCCGCGGCGCGGTTGCCGCGGGCTTGGGCCAGGTCAGGGAACAGGCACCGCAGCAAGCACGCTTCGAGGTCGAGTGCAGGCTGCGGCGGCCGCTACACATGGATGCAGGGAAGGTTGAGATGAACGCTTATATCCGCTGGTTCCAACGCTTCATCTGGCTGGGCATCGCCATGAACATGGTGTTCGCCCTGCCGGCGCTGTTTGCCCCGGCGCTGCTGACCGCGGTGGTCGGCCTGCCGCCGGTGCTGTCGGACCCCTGGCTGGAAAACACCGGCATGCTGCTGGTGGGCATCAGCCTGTTCTACATGCCTTCGGGCTGCAACGCTCCGCGTTTCGTGGTGCATTCCTGGCTGTGCGTGCTGTCGCGGCTGATCGCCGTGGCGTTCTGGATCTACCTGATCAACACCAGCAACCAGTCCCAGGTGTTCGTGCCCATGCTGATGGGCGACCTCGGCATGTTCCTGGTGCTCGGCCTCCTGCTGTACCTGGGCAGTGCCCCGGCCAATCGGCCCTGGGCCCTGCTCTGTGCCGGGCTGCAGGCCTTGCGTGAACACTGGGCCGCCTGCTGGGCGCGCCACAGCTTTCGTGTCGGCGCCCTGGTGACGCTGCTGGTGCTGGGGTTTGTTGGCTACCAGACCTGGGTCAACATGCTGCGCGAGGTGCCGCAGCCGGTGGAAGCCTCCGACGAGGACCACTTCAAGTACGCCGCCATCGGCCTGGGCATCGAGGCGCGGATTCCCTACTACCTGTTCGCCGTGCTGCCACAGATGTGCCCGGAAAAACTGCCCCGGCCCGGCGGCTACGAAGTCTTCGGCTTCCTCTACGAGAACGGCCGGGACCTGCCGGTGGGCATGGCCAAGCGGCAGCTCGGCTACCCCACGGTGGAGCCCAACTGCGCCCTGTGTCACACCGGTGCCTACCGCGCCAGCGCCGGCGATGTGTCCCAGGTGGTGCCCACGGCGCCGGCCAACCTGATGCAGCTCCAGGCCTTCCAGTGGTTTGCCTACGATTGCGCCAGCGATCCGAAATTCACCGTGGATGCGCTGATGACCGCGATCAACGCCAAGTTCCAGCTGGGCTTCATCGAGCGCCTGTACAACCGTTACCTGATCATGCCCATGGCCAGGAGCGCGCTGCTCAAGCAGAAGCAGGCCTACGCCTGGCAGAAGTTGCGGCCGCCGCAAGGGCCGGGGCGCACCGACACCTTCAACCCGACCAAGATGGTGGTGTTCGGTTTCCCCGACGACTCCACCATTGGCACCGTGGACCTGCCGCAGATCTGGAACCAGAAGCCCCGGGAGTCGATGTACCTGCACTGGGACGGCAACAACAACCAGATCCGCGAGCGCAACTACGCGGCGGCGATGGCCGTGGGCGCGACCCCGCAATCGGTGCTGCCCGAGAGCTTCAACCGGGTCACCAACTGGTTGCTGGGGCACAAGCCGCCGGCCTGGCCGTTCGCCCTCGATCAGGCCAAGGTGGCCCAGGGCAAGCCGCTGTGGGAAGCCAACTGCGCCGGTTGCCATGATTTCGGCAAGGCCGACACCGGCCAGGTCACCACCAATATCCAGGCGCTGGGCACCGATCCCCATCGCCTGGATTCCTTCACCACCGGGCTGGTCCAGGCCTTCCACGGTTTCAAGAAGCCGCCGTTCGACTTTGGCGCCTATCGCAAGACCCAGAGCTACAGCAACACCCCCACCGACGGCGTCTGGCTGCGCGCGCCGTACCTGCACAACGGCTCGGTGCCCAGCCTCTGGGACCTGTTGCAGGCGCCGGAACTGCGGCCCCAGGTGTTCTACACCGGCTCGGATGTGTATGACCCGCAGAAGGTTGGCTTCGTCACCAGCGGCCCGACGCTGCAGGGCCCGGGCTCCTTCAAGTACGACACGCATCTGGAGGGCAACAGCAACAGCGGCCACCTGTATGGCACGCAGCTTTCAGAGCAGCAGAAGTGGCAACTGATCGAGTACATGAAGACCCTGTGACGCCCGTTCGGCGTTTGGGCAAAGGGACCATCAAGAGGGATGCCGACATGTCATTTGTGAGCAATCTGGAACACGAATACGAACAGGTGAAAGCCCGGGTCGACGGGCTGCTGGCCAGGCTCGACCTGGCCTGGAAAAAACTCCGTAGCCAGCTTGAGCCGGCGGAGCTGCAGGCGATCGTGCAACTGCTGCAGCGCGCCCATGACCAGGCGCAGTACGCCCTGATTCACGGCGACTTGCCCCCCGGTCAGGCGCCGGTGCCCTGGGAGTTGGCCCACGGCCTGTCGGTGCTGCACCTGGGCAACGCCAAGCCCCTGCCGCAAACGGTGGCCGAGCTGCAGACCCAGGTGATGAAGGACGGCACCCTGTTGGGTTGTCGCCAGTGGGAGCTGCTGGACCTGCGCTGGAGCGAGGCGCTGCTCAACTGGATCGAGAACCTGCGCAAGCACGCGCCCTTCGGCACCACCCCGGCGCTGATCGAGATGGCCGACAACGTGCTGCTGGACATGGCCGGGGACTGGGGCACCGGCTACTTCCAGCCCCATTCGGCGGCGCAGCGGGTGGCGGACCTGATCAAGCAGGACCAGGCGGATTTCACCGTCCACCTGGGAGATGTGTATTACGCCGGTACTGGCAGCGAAGAGAACGCCGACCTTGCCGATTGGCCCATGGGCCGCCAGGCGTCATTCAGCCTCAACTCCAACCATGAAATGTACAGCGGTGCCCATGGCTACTTTGCCGAGATCGCCGCGCTGTTTCCCCAGCAGCAGGGCACCAGCTACTTCGCCCTGTTCAACAGCCACTGGCTGATCGTCGGCCTGGACAGCGCCTATGCCGCCGACGAAATGAACCTGTACATGGACGGCAACCTCAATCCCCCGCAGCAGCAGTGGCTCAAGGACCTGGTGGCCAGCAAGGGCCAGGGGCGCAAGATCATGCTGCTCAGTCATCACCAGGGGCTGGATATCAGCGGCCAGCAGCAGACCGCGCTGTACAAGCAGGTGGTCGCGGCCCTGGGCCGGGTGCCGGACTACTGGTACTGGGGGCACCTGCACAATGGCATCTGCTATGCGCCCAAGGACGGCATGTACGGGCGCTGCATCGGCCACGGGGCGATTCCCTATGGCGTCACCCGCGAATTGAAAGGCAACCCTCAGGTGCTGTGGTCGGAAACCCTGTCGGCGGATGATCCGAACTACCCGCTGCGGGTGCGCAACGGTTACGTGAGGGTGAAGCTGGATGGGGCGCAGATCAGCGAAGACTTCATTGGCGAGACCGGCGCAGTCAGTTGGTCACTGCCTCGAAGGCCCTGAACCCCCTGAAACCCTGTAGCCGCTGCCGAGCCCGCGAGGCTGCGACAAGGTCCGCAGGACCTTGCTTGACGGTCGCCAGACGAACCTCTGTCGCCTGCAAGATCCTTACGCGCGCTACGTCGCAATCCCGCCCAAGCCGTTCGCAGCCTGCGGCAGCGGCTACACCAACCCTGTAGCCGCTGCCGAGCCTGGGGGGTCAGCCGGTGACCGGCACGCCCTTGAGGTAGGGCGCCGGTTCCGCGCCGAGGTTGCTCAGCATGCGCTCGCTGTACCAGTCGACGAAGTTGACCACGCCGAACTCGTAGGTCTTGGAGTACGGGCCCGGCTGGTAGGCGGTGGAGTTGATGCCGCGCTGGTTTTCTTCCGCCAGGCGCCGGTCCTGGTCGTTGGTGGCGTCCCACACCTGGCGCATGCGCTCGACGTCGTAATCGACACCTTCCACGGCATCCTTGTGCACCAGCCACTTGGTGGTGACCACGGTTTCCTGGGCGCTGATCGGCCACACGGTGAACACGATGATGTGGTCGCCCATGCAGTGGTTCCACGAATGCGGCAGGTGCAGGATGCGCATCGAGCCCAGGTCCGGGTTCTTGATCCGCCCCATCAGCTTGGCGCAGCCCTGCTTGCCGTCCATGGTCATGGACACGGTGCCCTTGAGCAGCGGCATGCGCACGATACGGTTGCGCAGGCCGAAGCTGGCGTGGGCGTAAGGGATCTTCTCGGCTTCCCAGGCGGCGGCGGAGGCGGCCACGTGGTCCTTGAACGCCTGGTCGGCCCGCGGGTCGGTGACGTCGTCCCATTCCAGCAGGGTTTTCAGCAATTCGGGGTGCGAGCCGCCGCAGTGGTAGCACTCGCGGTTGTTCTCCAGCACCAGCTTCCAGTTGGCCTTTTCATGCAAGGTGGTCTGCACCGCCACCTTGGTGTTCTCCATGTCGTAGGGCTCCATGTAATGGGCCAGGGTCGCCAGGAAGTCGTCGATGGCCGGCGGGTTCTCGGCCAGGGAAATGAAGATGTAGCCGCCGGCGGTCTTCACGTTCACCGGTTTCAGGCCGTACTGCTTCATGTCGAAGTCGGCGCCCATCTCGGTGCCGGCGAACAGCAGGCGACCGTCCAGTTCGTAGGTCCACTGGTGGTAGTGGCAGACCAGCTTGGCGACCTTGCCCTTGTCGCTGGTGCACAGCCGCGAACCGCGGTGGCGGCAGACGTTGTGGAAGGCGTGGACCACGCCGTCGGCGCCGCGGATGACGATGATCGGGTTCTTGCCGATCTGCAGGGTGATGTAGTTGCCCTTGGTGGGGATCTCGCAGGTCATGCCGGCGATCAGCCATTCCTTCTGGAAGATCTCCTGCATGTCGATATCGAACAGCCTTTCATCGCAGTAGAAGGGCTGCGGCAGGGAGAAGGTCCGCTCGCGCTCCTGCAGCATCTGTGCAGTGGCCTTGCGTGCAGGTTCCAGTGGATCGCCCAAGCTCAGGGTTGCGGTGACGTCCATCGTTCAAGTCCTCATGGCCGTTCTGTGCGGCCGGCGAATTAAATAGTGGCTACGGTGGGTGCTACGCAAGTCACGAAAAATCGGTTGTCGTGTTTGAGGCGAGTGTGGGTCCGCGGGCGCCTTGAACCTTATCCATGGGCGACATGGCCCAATCTGTTCCCGACGCGCCAGCCCCGGCAGCTGGGGGCTGGTCGCGATAAGCATGTGAATGTCGCAGATAGGTAAATGGGCGCGAGAAGCCTTACGCAGAATCGCTGACAAGACGCCGACAGTCGGCCGTGGAGAACAGCATGTCCAACACCTTCCTCAACCCGGTAACCACCCAGACCTGGGCCAATGGCCGTCACATCGTCCGTTGCGTCAAAGTCATCCAGGAAACCTGGGACGTGCGGACCTTCTGCTTCATGGCCGACCAGCCGATCATGTTCTTCTTCAAGCCCGGGCAGTTCGTCACCCTGGAGCTGGAGATCGAAGGCCAGCCGGTGATGCGCTCCTACACCATTTCCAGCTCGCCGTCGGTGCCCTACAGCTTTTCGGTGACCATCAAGCGCGTGCCGGGGGGCAAGGTCTCCAACTGGCTGCACGACACCCTGCATGAAGGCCAGGAGCTGGCGGTGCACGGGCCAGTGGGGCTGTTCAACGCCATCGATTTCCCCAGCCCGAAAGTGCTTTACCTCAGCGGCGGCGTCGGCATCACCCCGGTGATGTCCATGGCGCGCTGGTTCTACGACACCAACGGCAACGTCGACATGGTGTTCATCCACAGCGCCCGTTCGCCCAAGGACATCATTTACCACCGCGAGCTGGAGCACATGGCCTCGCGGATCGACAACTTCAGCCTGCACCTGATCTGCGAGAAACACGGACTGGGCGAGCCCTGGGCCGGCTACCGCGGCTACCTGAACCACAAGATGCTGGAGCTGATGGCTCCGGACTTCCTGGAGCGGGAAGTGTTCTGCTGCGGACCGACGCCCTACATGAACGCGGTCAAGCGCCTGCTGGAAGCTGCCGGTTTCGACATGGCGCGCTACCACGAGGAATCCTTCGGCGCGACCCCGCCCGAAGCCCGGGCCGACGCCGTGGAACATGCCGAACAGGCGGCCGAGGCGCCGGAGCCGGACCTGGCCGATCTGCATCAGGTGGAGTTCACCGCCTCCGGCAAGAGCATCCGCGTGGCCCCGGGGGAAACCGTGCACGCGGCGGCAGCCAAGCTCGGCCTGATGATCCCCAAGGCCTGCGGCATGGGCATCTGCGGAACCTGCAAGGTGCTCAAGCTGGGCGGCGAAGTGGTGATGGAACACAACGGCGGGATCACCGAGGAAGACGAAGCCGAAGGCTACATCCTGTCCTGCTGCAGCGTGCCCAAGGGCGACGTGCGAGTGGAATACTGATCCCGCTCTGGTGGTGAGTGAGCAAGCCGCTCACTCACCCCACGCGGGCCTTGCGCTCAATACAACGCCGGGCGCCGATCCAGGTGCACATGATTATGTTCACTGATGGACTTGTGCCAGGCCTGGGCCAGGTCCAGCTCCGCCAGCAGCAACTGCTCGGCACCGTGCCGATCCTTGCCCGCCAGCGGATAGCCGTCGGCATCGACGATGGTCGAGCCACCCACCCAGTCAACGTCGCGCTCCTGGCCACAGCGATCGCAAGCGGCAACGAACATCCGATTGACCGCCGCGTTGGCCTGTACCCGGATCATCTCCGCCGGGCGTTCGCTGGCCGGGCGCGGGCCGTCCGGCCAGTTCACCGGCGCGCATAAAAGCGCCGCCCCGGCCAGGGCCGGCAGGCGCACCCATTCGGGAAACTCCAGGTCATAGCAGATCATCATGGCGATCGGCCCGAAGCGGGTGGGCACCACCGGTGGCGGTTCGTCGCCGGGGGTGAAGATCAGGTTTTCCTGATCCCACAGGTGGGCCTTGCGATACACCGTCAGCGTTCCTTCGGGCTCGATCAGCGCCGCGCTGTTGGCCACCCGCTCCTCATCCAGGCGCTCGCAGAAGCCACCGACGATCACCACCTGCAGCTCTTCGGCCAGGGTTTTCCATAGGCTCAGTGTCGGTCCGTCGAGGGTTTCCGAGAGTGCCAGCGCTTCTTTCCGGTCGCGGAACACATAGCCGCTCTGCACCAGTTCCGGCAGCACCACCACCTGGGCGCCGCGAGCGGCGGCCTGGCGGATGGCCTCGGTGCTGAGGGTGCGGTTGTAGTCCAGGTCGCCGATTCGTGGTGCCAGTTGCTGGCAGGCCACTTTCAGGGATGTCTGGGGGATCATTGCGCGCCTCCTTCCAGTTGCTGTTCGCTGGCCTGGATGGCCAGGCGTTCGGCTTCCAGGTCCAGGTTACGGGTCAGGCCCCAGTAGACCAGCCCGGCCACCGCCAGGCCAATCACGAAGGCAATGTCGGCGCCGCCCAGGGCCTGGGACAGCGGCCCCTGATAGAAGCTCAGGGACATGAACGGCACCATCGCCAGCAAGCCGAGGAAGTAGGCCAGCAACCCGGCGCTGGACCAGCGGCCATAGATGCCGGCGGGATTGAAGATGTGGCTGATGGCGTAATGGCCTTTGCGCACCAGGTAGAAGTCCGCCAGGTTGACCGCGGTCCAGGGCACCAGGAAGTACAGCATCAGCAGGACAAAGGTGTTGAAGCTGCCCAGGTAGCTTTCGGGAATGTTCATGGCGATCAGGAAGATCACCACCGCCACCAGCAGGATGCCGGTCACCCGGCTCTTGAGGTTGGGCTTGATCGACTTGAAACCGTCAATGGCGCTGATGCCGGTGAGCATGGCGCCGTAGCAGTTGACCGCCATGATGCCCACCAGCGCCGGCACCGCGATCAGCACGGTGAAGGTGCCAAAGCCGGGAATCAGGGTGTTGCCCACTTCGCGCACGCTGGCGATGGCGTCCGGCGAGGGCAGGGCGGACGCCAGGAAGGCCCCCAGGGACATCAGCCACAGGGCCGAGCCGGCGGCGCCCAGGTAGGTCCAGAAAATCACCTGGCGCGACGGCGTCTGGTGCGGCAGGTAGCGCGAATAGTCGGAGACGTACACCGAATAGCTGATCTGGTAGCCGGCGGCGGCCGACAGCTGGATCAGGAACGCCGACCAGGAAAAATGCGCATCGGCCACGGCGGAGTCGGCCTGCAGGGTCAGCAGGGCGCTGACGGTGAGCACCGCGAACACGCTGATCATCACGTAGGTCAGCCAGCGCTGCACGGTGTGCAGCAGGTCATGGCCGACCACCGCGATCAGCACCGCCACGGCGATCATCAGGCTGTACCAGGGCGCCCGGGCCCCGGGAATCACTGTGTTGATGGCGTCGGTGGCGAGGATCACGTTGAACACGTTGAAGCCGATGTAGACGAACACCACCGCGGTGAACGGCACGATGGCGCCCCGCAGGCCGAACTGCGCGCGGGACTGGATCATCTGCGGCAGGCCCATGCGCGGGCCCTGGTTGGCGTGGAAGGCCATGCAGAAGGTGCCCAGGCACACGCCGATGACGATCGCCAGAATGGCATAGGGAAGGGCCAGGCCCAGGGCCGCGCCGGTGAAGCCGGTGACCATGGTGGTGAGCACGAAGTTGCCGGTGAACCAGAACGGTCCCTGGTGCCAGACCTTGCCGTGGCGCTCGTTGCGCGGCACGTAGTCGATGGAGCGGGTTTCGATCGCAAGGCCGGGAGACTGGGCCTTTTCGGTGACGCAAGACTGAGTCGTCATGGGTGGAGCCTTTGTTTTTATAGGTCGACCCCGGAGTCTCGGACAAAGGTGGCGGATGTTGAATCAGCAGGGGCAAATAATCAGTTCAGGAATTTGTGAACTGATGCTTTCGCTGGCCAGCCAGTTCCCGTGGAGGAGGGCGCGTCGTTGTAGGAGCCGGCTTGCCGGCGAAGGCGCCTGTGAGACCGACGCCCGGCTTGCGGGCCTGTTCGCTGGCCAGCCAGCTCCTACGGGGCGAGAGGTGCTCTGGCTATTGTAGGAGCCGGCTTGCCGGCGAAGGCGCCCGTGAGATCGGCGCCCGGGTTGCGGGCCTCTTCGCTGGCCAGCCAGCTCCTACGGGGCGAGAGGTGCGCGGGCTATTGTAGGAGCCGGCTTGCCGGCGAAGGCGCCCGTGAGATCGGCGCCTGGCTTGCGGGCCTGTTCGCTGGCCAGCCAGCTCCTACGGGCGGGAGGTGCTCTGGCTATTGTAGGAGCCGGCTTGCCGGCGAAGGCGCCCGTGAGATCGGCGCCCGGGTTGCGGGCCTGTTCGCTGGCCAGCCAGCTCCTACATGCGGAGGGGATGGGTCAGGCGCTCATCACGGTGCGGATGTCCGCTGCCAATTCGCGCACGCGCTCTTCTTCGGTGTCCCAGGAGCACATGAAGCGCGCGCCACCCTTGCCGATGAAGGTGTAGAAGCGCCAGCCCCTGGCGGTCAGGGCGGCAATCGCCGGTTCCGAGAGTTGCAGGAACACGCCGTTGGCCTGCACCGGGAACATCAGCTCCACGCCAGGGATGTCGGCCACCAGCTGGGCCAGCAACTGTGCGCAGTGGTTGGCGTGGCGGGCGTGCTTGAGCCAGGCGTCGTTTTCCAGCAGGCCGACCCAGGGCGCCGAGAGAAAGCGCATTTTCGAGGCCAGCTGGCCGGCCTGTTTGCAGCGGTAGTCGAAGTCTTCCGCCAGCTTGTGGTTGAAGAACAGGATCGCTTCCCCCACCGCCATGCCGTTTTTCGTGCCGCCAAAGCACAACACGTCGACGCCGGCCTTCCAGGTCAGCTCCGCCGGGGTGCAGCCTAGGAAGGCGCAGGCGTTGGAGAAGCGCGCGCCGTCCATGTGCAGGTTCAGCCCCAGTTCCTTGCAGGTGGCGCTGATGGCGCGGACTTCTTCCGGGGTGTAGACGCTGCCCACTTCGGTGGCCTGGGTCAGGGTCACCACCCGCGGCTTGGGATAGTGGATGTCCTGGCGCTTGAGGGCGATCTCGCGGATCGATTCCGGGGTCAGCTTGCCGTTCTGGGTGCCGGCGATCAGCAGCTTGGAACCGTTGGAGAAGAACTCCGGGGCGCCGCATTCGTCGGTTTCGACGTGGGCGGTTTCCGAGCAGATCACGCTGTGATAACTCTGGCACAGCGACGACAGGGCCAGGGAGTTGGCGGCGGTGCCGTTGAAGGCGAAGAACACTTCGCAGTCGGTTTCGAACAGTTTGCGGAAATGATCCGAGGCGCGAGCGGTCCACTGATCGTCGCCGTAAGCGCGCTCGTGGCCGTGGTTGGCCTGCTCCATGGCGGCCCAGGCTTCGGGGCAGATGCCGGAGTAGTTGTCGCTGGCGAATTGTTGGCTCTTGTCGGTCATGGCCGGCTCCGTGGTCGATGATGGTGCGCACTTTACCCAAGATTAATGGCTCAGCACACGCTCTGTTTATGCAGGAATAATGCAGGGCCCATAAGGATTTATGCGTGATGCGATGCTGAAAACCGACAACCGCCAGCGCGATGGGGCGCTGGATGCACTGAAGTGGCTGGCGCTGCTGAGCATGGTGCTGGATCACCTGCGGTATGTGGGCCTGAGCCTGGACTGGCTGTATGTGCCGGGGCGGCTGGCGTTTCCCTGGTTCTGTCTGGCCATGGCGGTGAATCTGACGCGCCTGAGCGAGCGTGCCGGACGCCCGACCGGGCAATGGCGCTACCTGGGCTGGCTGCTGCTGTTCAGCGCGCTGAGTGAGATTCCCTATCGGCTGTTCGTGCCTGATCCCGACACCTTGAATGTGTTGCCGACCCTGGCCCTGGGCTTGCTGGTGGCCCGGGGCTGGCAGCAGCCTCGGGGACTGGATCGGGGGCTCGGCCTGTTGGCCCTGGTCCTGGCTTTGGGGGGCAGTGAGTGGCTGATGTTTGGTGCCTTCGGGGTATTGCTGCCGTTGGCCCTGCTGCTGGTGCTGCGCCGACCCTGGTATTTCAGCCTGCTGCCTGGAGGGCTATGCCTGGCGGCCAACCAATGGGAAACCTTGTTCCCGGCGGCGCGCCTGGGCAATCCGGTGGCGACCTGCGGTATTGCCGTTTGTCTGCTGGCGCCGTGGCTGGGAGTGATGCTGCTGCGAGTGTTGCGCGGCTGTACGGTGCCGGCGATGCGGCGCTGGGCCTACCTGCTGTACCCGGTGCACTTTCTCCTGCTGCTGGCCCTGCGCCAACTCCTGTAGCCGCTGCCGCAGGCTGCGAACGGCTTGGGCGGCATTGCGACGTAGCAGACGCGGCGATCTTGAGGGCGTAGAGGTGTGGCTGGAGATCGCCAGGCAAGGTCCTGCGGACCTTTGCGCAGCTTCGCAGGCTCAGCAGCGGCTACAGGGGCGGGCGCCTTTCGCCTGCGGCCTGGACCTGTGCTGCGCCGCAAGGTGTCGATCCAGAGCCTTCGCCCGGCTGTGGCCCGAGGCATTTATCTCCGTGCGCCAAGGCATGTCGTAAACGCACCTTTGCGTGGCGTCCATAGGCATTTGAGTTCCCCTTGCCGGTCATACCATCGCATCCAAAGGGCGCAGCTTTAAGGCTGGCCTCACCGAGACGAAAGGCGCAGCGCCGCCGCTGGGAGAGACGTGATGTTCAGCAAGCAAGACCAGATCCAGGGTTACGACGATGCACTGCTGGCGGCGATCAATGCCGAGGAACAACGCCAGGAAGATCACATCGAGCTGATCGCGTCGGAGAACTACACCAGCAAGCGGGTGATGCAGGCGCAAGGCAGCGGGCTGACCAACAAGTACGCCGAAGGCTATCCGGGCAAGCGCTACTACGGTGGCTGCGAGCATGTGGACAAGGTCGAGGCCCTGGCCATCGAGCGTGCCAAGCAGCTGTTCGGCGCCGATTACGCCAACGTCCAGCCGCACTCCGGTTCTTCCGCCAACGGCGCGGTGTACCTGGCCCTGCTGCAGGCCGGCGACACCATTCTCGGCATGAGCCTGGCCCATGGCGGCCACTTGACCCACGGCGCCAAGGTGTCGTCTTCGGGCAAGCTGTACAACGCCGTGCAGTACGGTATCGATACCACTACCGGGCTGATCGACTACGACGAAGTCGAGCGTCTGGCCGTGGAACACAAGCCGAAGATGATCGTCGCCGGCTTCTCGGCCTACTCCAAGACCCTGGACTTCCCGCGTTTCCGGCAGATCGCCGACAAGGTCGGGGCACTGCTGTTCGTCGACATGGCTCACGTCGCCGGGCTGGTGGCCGCCGGTCTGTATCCCAACCCGCTGCCCTATGCCGATGTGGTCACCACCACCACCCACAAGACCCTGCGCGGTCCCCGTGGTGGCCTGATCCTGGCCAAGGCCAACGAAGAGATCGAGAAGAAGCTCAACGCTGCGGTGTTCCCGGGTGCCCAGGGCGGTCCGTTGATGCACGTGATCGCCGCCAAGGCGGTGTGCTTCAAGGAAGCGCTGGAGCCCGGGTTCAAGGCCTACCAGCAACAGGTGATCGACAACGCCCAGGCCATGGCCGGCGTATTTATCAAACGCGGCTACGATGTAGTGTCCGGTGGCACCGACAACCACCTGTTCCTGGTCAGCCTGATCCGTCAGGGCCTGACCGGTAAAGATGCCGATGCCGCCCTGGGCCGCGCCCACATCACCGTGAACAAGAACGCCGTGCCCAACGACCCGCAGTCGCCGTTTGTCACCTCCGGCCTGCGCATCGGCACCCCGGCGGTCACCACCCGCGGATTCAAGGTCACCCAGTGCACTGAACTGGCCGGTTGGATCTGCGACATCCTCGATCACCTCGGCGATGCCGATGTCGAGGCCAATGTCGCTCGCCAGGTGGCAGCCCTGTGCGCTGATTTCCCGGTTTACCGCTGAGAGCCGCAACTGGAGCAATGACTATGCAACGCTATTCGGGCTTCGGCCTCTTCAAGCACTCTCTCAGCCACCATGAAAACTGGCAGCGCATGTGGCGCACGCCGACCCCGAAGAAGGTTTATGACGTGGTCATCGTCGGCGGTGGCGGGCATGGCCTGGCCACGGCCTACTACCTGGCCAAGGAACACGGCATCACCAACGTCGCGGTGGTGGAAAAAGGCTGGCTGGGCGGCGGCAACACCGCGCGCAACACCACCATCGTGCGTTCCAACTACCTGTGGGACGAGTCGGCGCAGCTCTACGAGCACGCCATGAAGCTGTGGGAAGGCTTGTCCCAGGACCTCAACTACAACGTGATGTTCTCCCAGCGCGGGGTCTACAACCTGTGCCATACGCTGCAGGACATCCGTGATTCCGAGCGTCGGGTCAGCGCCAACCGTCTCAACGGCATCGATGGCGAGCTGCTCAACACCCAGCAGGTGGCGGACGAAATTCCCTACCTGGATTGCTCGAAAAACACCCGTTATCCGATCCTCGGTGCCACGGTCCAGCGCCGTGGCGGCGTGGCCCGTCACGACGCCGTGGCCTGGGGCTTTGCCCGGGCTGCCGACGCCCTGGGCGTGGACCTGATCCAGCAGACCGAAGTCATCGGTTTTCGCAAGGAAAACGGCGTGTGCATCGGCGTCGAGACCAACAAGGGCTTTATCGGCGCCAAGCGCGTCGGTGTGGTCACCGCCGGTAACTCCGGGCACATGGCCAAGCTCGCGGGCTTCCGCCTGCCGATCGAATCCCACCCGCTGCAAGCCCTGGTGTCGGAGCCGATCAAACCGATCATCGACAGCGTGATCATGTCCAACGCGGTGCACGGCTACATCAGCCAGTCGGACAAGGGCGACCTGGTGATCGGCGCCGGTATCGACGGCTGGGTCGGCTACGGCCAGCGCGGCTCCTACCCGGTGATCGAGCACACCATCCAGGCCATCGTCGAGATGTTCCCGATCCTTTCCCGGGTGCGCATGAACCGCCAGTGGGGCGGCATCGTCGACACCAGCCCGGACGCCTGCCCGATCATTTCCAAGACCCCGGTGCCGAACATGTTCTTCAACTGCGGTTGGGGCACCGGCGGCTTCAAGGCCACCCCGGGCTCGGGCAACGTGTTTGCCGCAAGCCTGGCCAAGGGCGAAATGCATCCATTGGCCGCCCCTTTCTCCATCGACCGTTTCCACAACGGTGCGCTGATCGACGAACACGGCGCTGCTGCGGTCGCCCACTAAAAGGACAACTCCCTATGTTGCATATCTTCTGTCCTCACTGCGGCGAGCTGCGCTCCGAAGAGGAATTCCATTCGTCCGGCCAGGCCCACATTCCCCGGCCCCTGGACCCCAACGCCTGCACCGACGAGGAGTGGGGCGACTACATGTTCTTCCGCGACAACCCCCGCGGCCTGCACCACGAGTTGTGGATTCACGCCGCCGGTTGCCGCCAGTACTTCAACGCCACCCGCGACACCGTGACCTACGAAATTCTTGAAACCTACAAGATAGGCACCAAACCGCAGTTCACCGCCAAGGCTGCTGGAGAGAAGGTATGAGCCAGACCAATCGCCTGTCCAACGGCGGACGCATCGACCGCAACAAAGTCATCACCTTCACCTTCAACGGCCAGAGCTACAAAGGCTTTGAAGGCGACACCCTGGCCTCGGCCCTGCTGGCCAACGGCGTGGACATCATCGGTCGCAGCTTCAAGTACTCCCGGCCTCGGGGCATCTTCGCCGCGGGCTGCGAAGAGCCCAACGCGGTGCTGCAGATCGGCGCCACCGAAGCCACCCAGATCCCCAACGTGCGCGCCACCCAACAGGCGCTGTACCAGGGCCTGGTGGCCACCAGCACCAACGGCTGGCCCAGCGTCAACAACGACATGATGGGGATTCTCGGCAAGGTCGGTGGCAAGCTGATGCCGCCGGGCTTCTACTACAAAACCTTCATGTACCCGCAATCGTTCTGGATGACCTACGAGAAGTACATCCGCAAGGCGGCGGGCCTCGGTCGCTCGCCCACCGAGAACGATCCGGACACCTACGACAACATGAACCAGCACTGCGACGTGCTGATCGTCGGCGCCGGCCCGGCCGGCCTCGCCGCCGCCCTGGCCGCTGCCCGTAGCGGCGCCCGGGTGATCCTCGCCGATGAGCAGGAAGAGTTCGGCGGCAGCCTGCTGGACAGTCGCGAAAGCCTGGACGGCAAGCCGGCGGTGGAGTGGGTGGCCAGTGTGGTCGCCGAGCTCAAGTCGCTGCCGGACGTGTTGCTGCTGCCACGGGCCACGGTCAACGGCTACCACGACCATAACTTCCTGACCATCCACGAGCGCCTCACCGATCACCTCGGCGACCGCGCGCCGATCGGTCAGGTGCGCCAGCGTATCCACCGGGTCCGCGCCAAGCGCGTGGTGCTGGCCACCGGCGCCCATGAGCGGCCGCTGGTCTACGGCAACAACGACGTGCCGGGCAACATGCTGGCCGGTGCGGTGTCCACCTACGTGCGTCGCTACGGCGTGGCCCCGGGCAAGAAACTGGTGCTGTCCACCAACAACGACCACGCCTACCGCGTGGCCCTGGACTGGCTCGACGCCAGCCTGCAAGTGGTGGCCATCGCCGATGCGCGGCACAACCCCCGCGGCGCCCTGGTGGAGGAAGCCCGGGCCAAGGGCATTCGCATCCTCACCTCCAGCGCGGTGATCGAGGCCCGTGGCAGCAAGCACGTGACCGGCGCACGCGTAGCAGCCATCGACGTCAAGGCGCACAAGGTCACCAGCCCCGGCGAATGGCTCGACTGCGACCTGATCGCCAGCTCCGGCGGCTACAGCCCGGTGGTGCACCTGGCCTCGCACCTGGGCGGCAAGCCGGTGTGGCGCGAAGACATCCTCGGTTTCGTGCCCGGTGAAGCACCGCAGAAGCGCGTGTGCGTCGGTGGCATCAACGGCGTCTACAGCCTCGGCGACACCCTGGCCGACGGTTTCGAAGGTGGCGTGCGCGCCGCCAGCGAAGCCGGGTTCCAGAGCGTTGAGGGCGTGTTGCCCAAAGCCCTGGCCCGCCTGGAAGAACCGACCCTGGCGCTGTTCCAGGTGCCCCATGAAAAAGGCACCGCTCGCGCGCCCAAGCAATTCGTCGACCTGCAGAACGACGTCACCGCCGCCGCCATCGAACTGGCGACCCGCGAGGGCTTCGAGTCGGTGGAGCACGTCAAGCGCTACACCGCCCTGGGCTTCGGCACCGATCAGGGCAAGCTGGGCAACGTCAACGGTCTGGCCATCGCCGCTCGTTCGCTGAACGTCAGCATTCCGCAGATGGGCACCACCATGTTCCGCCCGAACTACACGCCGATCACCTTCGGCGCCGTGGCTGGGCGTCACTGCGGGCACATCTTCGAGCCGGTACGCTTCACCGCGCTGCACGCCTGGCACGTGAAGAACGGCGCCGAATTCGAGGACGTCGGTCAGTGGAAGCGCCCTTGGTACTTCCCGAAAAACGGCGAAGACCTGCATGCCGCGGTCAAGCGTGAATGCCTGGCGGTGCGCGACAGCGTCGGCCTGCTGGACGCCTCGACCCTGGGCAAGATCGACATCCAGGGCCCGGACGCCCGGGAGTTCCTCAACCGCATCTACACCAACGCCTGGACCAAGCTCGACGTGGGCAAGGCCCGCTACGGCCTGATGTGCAAGGAAGACGGCATGGTCTTCGACGACGGCGTGACCGCCTGTCTGGCCGACAACCACTTCCTGATGACCACCACCACCGGCGGCGCGGCGCGCGTGCTGCAGTGGCTGGAAATCTACCAGCAGACCGAATGGCCGGACCTCAAGGTGTACTTCACCTCGGTCACCGACCACTGGGCCACCATGACCCTGTCGGGCCCCAACAGCCGCAAGCTGCTGAGCGAAGTCACCGACATCGACCTGGACAAGGACGGCTTCCCGTTCATGACCTGGAAGGAAGGCCTGGTGGGCGGCGTGCCGGCGCGGGTGTTCCGTATCTCGTTCACCGGCGAGCTGTCCTACGAGGTCAACGTCCAGGCCGACTACGCCATGGGCGTGCTGGAGCAGATCGTCGAGGCTGGCAAGAAGTACAACCTGACCCCCTACGGCACCGAAACCATGCACGTGCTGCGGGCCGAGAAGGGCTTCATCATCGTTGGCCAGGACACCGACGGCTCGATGACCCCGGACGACCTGAACATGGGCTGGTGCGTGGGCCGGACCAAGCCGTTCTCGTGGATCGGCTGGCGCGGGATGAACCGTGAAGACTGCGTGCGCGAGGAGCGCAAGCAACTGGTGGGCCTCAAGCCGATCGACCCGACCCAGTGGCTGCCGGAAGGCGCGCAACTGGTGTTCAACCCCAAGCAGGCGATCCCGATGAGCATGGTCGGTCACGTGACCTCCAGCTATGCCCACAACTCCCTGGGTTATTCCTTTGCCCTGGGCGTGGTCAAGGGCGGCCTCAAGCGCCTGGGCGAGCGGGTCTTCGCGCCCCTGGCCGATGGCCGGGTGATCGAGGCGGAAATCGTTTCCTCGGTGTTCTTCGACCCCAAAGGCGACCGCCAGAACATCTAAGGCACAACACGCCCATGTAGGAGCTGGCTTGCCAGCGAAGGCGGCCTCAAGGCTGCCACAAGGCCCAAGGGCCTCTTCGCCGGCAAGCCGGCTCCTACAGGGCGTTATCAACAGAATTCAGGACAGGTGCTCTATGACCGCAGTCAACGTTTACCAACAGCGCCCCACCACCGGGGCCAAGGCCGAGTCGCCCCTGCACCACGCCGACCTGCCGAGCCTGGTGGGCAAGGGCCGCAAGAACGCCGGTGTGATCCTGCGCGAGAAAAAACTCCTCGGTCACCTGACGATCCGTGGCGACGGCCACGACCCGGCCTTCGCCGCCGGGGTGCACAAGGCCCTGGGCATCGAATTGCCGGGCGCCCTGAGCGTGGTGGTCAAGGGCGAGAGCAGCCTGCAATGGCTGGGCCCGGATGAGTGGCTGCTGATCGTGCCCAGCGGCGAAGAATTCGCCGCCGAGCAGAATCTGCGCGCCGCCCTGGGCGACCTGCATATCCAGATCGTCAACGTCAGCGGCGGCCAGCAGATCCTCGAACTGTCCGGCCCCAACGTGCGCCAGGTGCTGATGAAGTCCACCAGCTACGACGTGCACCCCAACAACTTCCCGGTGGGCAAGGCGGTGGGCACGGTGTTCGCCAAGTCGCAACTGGTGATCCGCCGCACCGGCGAAGACACCTGGGAGCTGCTGGTACGCCGCAGCTTCTCCGATTACTGGTGGATGTGGCTGCAGGATGCCGCGGCCGAATACGGCCTTAGCGTCCAGGCCTGAACCCCGCTTGGCCTGGTAGGAGCGAGCTGGCTCGCGAAGGATGGATTTCCCGGAGGACCACAGCGCCCTTGGATTTTTCGCGAGCAAGCTCGCTCTTACAGAGAATCGACCGCGCTGCGGTTGCCCCAACGAACAGGAGTTACTGCCCATGAGCCGCGCCCCCGATACATGGATTCTCACCGCCGACTGCCCCAGCGTGCTCGGCACGGTGGACGCGGTGACCCGCTTCCTGTTCGAGCAGGGTTGCTACGTCACCGAGCACCACTCCTTCGATGACCGGCTCTCGGGTCGCTTCTTCATCCGCGTGGAATTTCGCCAGCCCGACGGCCTCGACGAACAGGGCTTTCGCCAGGGGCTGGCCGAGCGCGCCAAAGCCTTCGCGATGAACTTCGAGCTGACCGCGCCGCACTACCGGCCGAAGGTGGTGATCATGGTCTCCAAGGCCGATCACTGCCTCAACGACCTGCTTTATCGCCAGCGCATCGGCCAGTTGCCCATGGACGTGGTGGCGGTGGTGTCCAACCACCCGGACCTCAAGCCCCTGGCCGACTGGCACCAGATTCCCTACCACCACTTCCCCCTCGACCCCAACGACAAGCCGTCCCAGGAGCGTCAGGTGTGGCAGGTGATCGAGGACTCCGGCGCCGAACTGGTGATTCTTGCCCGCTACATGCAGGTGCTGTCGCCGGAGCTGTGCCGCAAGCTCGATGGCAAGGCGATCAATATCCACCACTCGCTGCTGCCGGGCTTCAAGGGCGCCAAGCCTTATCACCAGGCCTACAACAAGGGTGTGAAACTGGTGGGTGCCACCGCGCACTACATCAACAACGACCTGGACGAAGGCCCGATCATCGCCCAGGGCGTGGAGGTGGTGGACCACAGTTACTACCCTGAAGACCTGATCGCCAAGGGGCGCGACATCGAGGGCCTGACCCTGGCCCGGGCAGTGGGCTATCACATCGAGCGGCGGGTGTTCTTGAACGGCAACCGCACGGTGGTGCTCTGATGATTCTTGGGGCTGCTGCGCAGCCCTTCGCGAGCAAGCTCGCTCCTACAGGCGTTGTGCCTGTTTGCGCGAAAACGATTTTGAAAACGAAACAGCATCCGTACCCGAGCAATCCACGTGTTTCCCCCTTTGGGTAACGCGGTTCCATAACAACAACAGCGAGGTGAAAGCATGTCTGGTAATCGTGGTGTCGTGTATCTGGGCAGCGGCAAGGTCGAGGTACAGAAAATCGACTATCCAAAAATGCAGGACCCGCGCGGCAGGAAGATCGAGCACGGCGTCATCCTGCGCGTAGTCTCCACCAACATCTGCGGCTCGGACCAACACATGGTCCGCGGCCGTACCACCGCCCAGGTCGGCCTGGTCCTGGGTCATGAAATCACTGGCGAAGTGATCGAGAAGGGCAGCGACGTCGAGAACCTGAAGATCGGTGACCTGGTGTCGGTGCCGTTCAACGTCGCGTGCGGGCGCTGCCGTTCCTGCAAGGAACAGCACACCGGGGTCTGCCTGACCGTCAACCCGGCCCGCGCCGGTGGCGCCTACGGCTACGTCGACATGGGCGACTGGACCGGTGGCCAGGCCGAGTACGTGCTGGTGCCTTACGCCGACTTCAACCTGCTGAAACTGCCGGATCGCGACAAGGCCATGGAGAAGATCCGCGACCTGACCTGCCTCTCCGACATCCTGCCCACCGGCTATCACGGCGCGGTGACTGCCGGCGTTGGCCCGGGCAGCAGCGTCTACATCGCCGGTGCCGGCCCGGTCGGCCTGGCCGCCGCTGCGTCTGCGCGCCTGTTGGGGGCGGCGGTGGTGATTGTCGGCGACGTCAACCCGGTGCGCCTGGCCCACGCCAAGGCCCAGGGGTTTGAAATTGCCGACCTGTCCAAGGACACCCCGCTGCACGAACAGATCGCCGCCCTGCTGGGCGAGCCGGAAGTCGATTGCGCGGTGGACGCCGTGGGCTTCGAAGCCCGTGGCCACGGCCATGCCGGTGCCCAGCACGAGGCTCCGGCCACCGTGCTCAACTCGCTGATGGGCGTGGTGCGTGTGGCGGGCAAGATCGGTATTCCCGGCCTGTACGTCACCGAAGACCCGGGCGCGGTGGACGCCGCGGCGAAGATGGGCAGCCTGAGCATCCGCTTCGGCCTGGGCTGGGCCAAGTCCCACAGCTTCCACACCGGCCAGACCCCGGTGATGAAGTACAACCGCCAACTGATGCAGGCCATCATGTGGGACCGCATCAACATCGCCGAAGTGGTGGGCGTGCAAGTCATCAGCCTCGACGACGCCCCGCGCGGCTATGGCGAGTTCGATGCCGGCGTGCCGAAGAAATTCGTCATCGACCCGCACAAGCTGTTCAGCGCCGCCTGAGGACCGTCAGCCTTTGGCTTGAAGCCTGCCGATAACGAAAAACGCCGCCTTCTCTTGCCGAGAACGCGGCGTTTTTTCTGTGGCGAGGGAGCTTGCTCCCGCCCGGCCGGCCGGCGCCCCGGCGCGTAGCGTATTGCCGTGGCTTGTCAGGCTCACCGCGTAGACGCTATCGGGGGGCGCTGCGCACCCCAGCGGGAGCAAGCTCCCTCGCCACATCCAGCGGTTGCAGTCAGGCGATCAGCGTGGCGCGCAAGCGCCTTCCCAGCACATCCATCAGGTCGCAGCCATCGCGCAGGGGCATGGCGCAGAGCTGGGCCAACTCCTGGGCCAGTACCGGGTCCTTGCCCAGCGCATCGCTCAAGGCCAGTTGCTCTAGGACCTGGGTCACGGCGCGGATACGGAAGGCGGCGGCTTCATGGAGCACATCCAGCGGCGCCTGGGTATCGATCAGTAGGGAGGGGATATTGCAGTCGTGGCCGGTGATCGGCATGTAACGGTTCATTCGATAACACTCCTGTGTCGTCTTCCTGAATGCCGCCACTCATTTGTCGCCAAGCATTGGGTGGCAGCTGTACGCAGGTTGGCGAACCGGAGACACAAGAACCCGGCAGACCCGAAGGTCTCCCGCGCACAGCTGCCATAAAGCAACGGATGCGCATGCGCTCACGTTTTCCACTGTGCGCGGAAACCGTGTACGCCTTGTATCTGACGGGTCGCCAAACCCGGTCGCCATCTCGGCGACCGGCGGACTATAAGCCGCCGGCGCAGGGGCGGCAAGGCGTTGGGGGGTGGATGTCTTGCAGGAGGTTTCGTCTGCTGTGGCGTCGCTGAACGTGCACGAGGTCCTGTTCACGAGTCGGGTCCACTGAAATCGGTTGACCGAAAAAGGCAAAGCTCCCAGAATGCATTTCGTGGCCACAACGTAGCTACAAATAACTAATAGAGGTGATACCTTGGCTGCATTACTGAAAACCACTGATGTGCGTTGCCGCATAGACGAGGACTTGAAGGTGAGTGCTACTGCTGTGCTGGAAGCCTGCGGGCTGAGCCTCAGTGAGGCCATGCGCCTGTTCCTGCGTCAGGTTGTGGCCGTGCAGGGACTGCCTTTCGAAGTGCGTGTCCCATCGGAGAAAACCGCTCGTGCCATGGCGCAGGCGCGTGAGATTCGACGTCAGTACGATTCGATCGACGAGATGTTGAGGGATGCTGATGGCGAAGCCGGAGAAGAAGCAAAAGCGCGCTGACCTGCCCAGGCAGTGCGCGCAAACAGCAGAGTTCAAGAAGTCATGGGAGCGCTACCAGCGCGCGGGGCGTCGTGACATGCACGAAGTGCGCAAGGTCATGGTGCTGCTGTTCCTGGGGGAGCCACTACCGGCCCAGTACCTCGATCATGCGCTGAAGGGGGAGTGGGACGGTTTCAGGGAGTGTCATATCGGTGGCGATTTTCTGCTGATTTATGACGTGGCCCGAGCCGGGCTGGTGACCTTTGTCGATCTTGGCAGCCATGCCGAGTTGTTCAGATAGTTCATACCGACTGAAAAGCCCGCCCATTGGCGGGCTTTTCGTTGCCTGCGAACCCGAGTCGATCAATAGCCCCTGCCCGGGTAGTCGAACCAGTGTTCGCCTCTCAGGATTTCCTTTATGTCGGTCTCGGCCAGGATGCCTGGCGCATCCCGCTCGAAGCGTGAGCGCCACTGGGGCAGCCACCAGTAATTGAGCGCCGTGCCTCTTGGTATCAGCACCAGGGTCAGGACGGGGCGGTCCATGGCCTTGCGCTGGTACAGCTGGTGGCTGCGGTCCATGAGGTCCAGGTAGTAATCGAGGGGCAGGGACAGCATCAGGGCCGTGGTGTGCACCTTTTCGGTCTGGGTTCGCTGTGGGTCCTGCAGCAGGTTCAGGGCTTCGCAGTAGTAACGCTCGGGTTGGCGGGCGAACGGCTGGGCCTCGGCAACGCCAAGAATGCCCAAGGCGCTGCCGTCGTCGCGCCAGTCGGCTCCCTGGCGGTCGCTGAAGTGCTGGCGGATAAAGCCGGTCAGGGGGCCCGGGGCCGTGTTGGTGCATTGGCTGCTATCGATCGGGGTGCCGATTCGCCAGAGCAAGACGGCGATTGCCAGGGCCAGCAGCAGGCCGCTGTAGAGCGCAGCTTTCATAAGAGTCCGTTCGGTGGATGGCGCCAGGCGAGGCGGGGGCTTGCATGGCAGGCAAGGGCCTGCCTGCAAGGAGGCAGCGGGGGGCCTGGGCGCGGAGTTTACCCTGACGGCGTTCGCGGGCAAGCCCGCTCCTACGCCACCAGGTGCCTGTTACAGCGCGGCCAGTTGGCCCTGGTACAGCACCGGTCCGGTGGGTTGGCCGGTGGGCGAGCCGCCGTGGGGCTCAAGGCTTACCGCCAGGGCAATCGGCGTATCGAGCAGGGCGCGCTGGGCCGGGCTCAGGTTGATCTTGCCTTGGCCGCCGACCGGCACCACGCCGAGGGAAATCGGCTGGCCGTCGGCAGGGATCGCCCAGAGTTCCAGGCTGCGGTCCAGGCCGATGGCGGCCAGGGTCAGGGGTTCGACTTGCAGGTACTGGGCATGGGCCTTGATCCGCAGGGCCGGTTGCTGGTCGGCGCTGAGCAGGGTGGCGCTGTAGCGCACCTGGTCGCTCTGCTGGATAAAGCCGATGTACAGGGTCGCCAGCACGGCGCAGGCGGCAAGCGCCAGGCGCAGGCGCATCCACAGCGGTTTCTTCTGTGGTACGTGCAGCACTTGCGGTTCGATGCGTGCCTGGATGCCCGCCCAGACCCGTTCCGGCACCGCCGCTTCAGGCAGGGCTTCGGTCAGGCTGGCGAGGCTTTCCTGCCACTGCGCCAGTTCTTCGCGCAGGGCGGCGTCGTCCAGCAGGAGCATTTCGAAGCGCCGGCGGGCGGCGCCCTGCATCAGGCCGATGGCGTAGTCGGCGGCCAGGGCGCGGCGGCGTTCAGGGGTTCGATAGTTCATGATTCAAGGCACCGGCGCAGGCGTTCCATGCCCCGACGAATCCAGGATTTGACCGAGCCCAGGGGCGCGGCCAGGTGTTCGGCCAGCTCCGAGCAGGACAGGCCCTGGAAGTAGGCCACGGTGATGGATTGGCGCTGCATGCCGTCGAGGCTGTCCAGGCAGCGGTTCAGGGCCCGGGCGGCGCGGGCGCTGTCCAGTTGGTCGTGGGCCGAAGGGCTTTGATCCTCCAGCTGTTGTTCTTCGAGTTCGCCCAGGGGCCGTTCGCGCTGTTTGCGCAACTGGTCGATGGCCTGGTTGCGGGTGATGTTGACCATCCAGGTCAGGGGCGCGGACAGGTGCGGCTGGTAGCGCACGGCGTTGTTCCAGATGCGCACGAAGCTTTCCTGCAGCACTTCCTCGGCCAGATCGCGACGGCCCATGAAGCGCAGGGCGACGCCATGCAGGCGCGGGGCAACCATGCGATAGAGGGTTTCGAAGGCCCGGCGATCACCCAGTGAACACTGGGCCAGCAGGTGCCGCAGCTGATCGGTGTCGAGGCTCGAGATGGCGATTCTCCTGACAGGAACTGGGACAAGGGCCAGCGACAAGCGCCGACCGACGCAGCCAGAGATTAGTCCAGGGTGGGTGGTTGTTCCATTCACGTCCTGCTGCCTCATGCCGGAGCCCGAAGGTGGCGCTTGTGGACGATATACGCAGCAGCAGCGCAGCTGGATGCAGGCGCCGGACGGCAGGGCAGGCGCTGGAACATTCGCCTGGGGTTTCAGTCAAAACGCTGTTTTCCCGCCGTCCGAGTCCGGACGGTTTCCCGCCCCATGAGGTTGTTTCGATGAATATTCCACGCGGTTTTGCCCTGGCTACCCTGATGACCCTGGCAGCCGGTTCGGCGTTGGCCGGCGGTTTCAGCTTGAGCGATGCGGCCAACGCCATTGCCGGCATGCAGGGCGGCGACAAGGCCGCTGCCGCCGCGCCGACTTCCCAGACCGCCGGCCTGCTGGGCACCCTGGCGCAACTCAATGTCACCCCTGAGCAGGCCATCGGCGGCACCGGCGCCATGCTCGGCCTGGCGAAGAATCAACTCAGCAGCACCGACTATTCGCAACTGAGCCAAAGCGTACCGGGCCTGGACCAGCTCTCGGGCAGCAACGCCCTGGGCAGCCTGGGCGCCTTGAGCGGCCTGCTCGGCCAGTCTTCCGGCAACAGCGCCGGCCTGGGCAGCGCCCTGGGCAACGTCAAGGACACTCAAGACCTGAACAACGCCTTTGGCGCCCTGGGCATGGACAGCGGCATGATCGGCCAGTTTGCCCCGCTGATCCTGCAGTACCTGGGCCAGCAGGGCGTTGGCGGGTCCCTGCTGCAAAGCCTGGGTGGCATCTGGGGCGTGAACCAGTAACGCCTCCCGGCCCCGGCGCGATCGGCGTCGGGGCCATCGGTGGCGGAGCGCGCGGTGTCGAAGCTTGCCCCGAGCCCTGAAACTTTACCTTTGCGCAGTTTTCGCCCCATCCGGCCTGTGCTATATCTCGCGCCCCGTTTTCCAAGGAAGCTTGAACGCGATGTTCATGGATGCACTGAAGATGTCTCTGCCCGCCGACGCGGTGCTCGGTTTCATGCTCTACATGCTGGGCGCTGCCCTGGTGTTTGCCCTCTACGCGTTCATCTACACGCGCCTGACCCCCTATAACGAATTCGCCCTGATCCGCCAGGGCAACAGTGCCGCTTCCATCGCCTTGTCCGGCGCCTTGCTGGGCTTTGCCATTCCGGTGGCCAGCGCGATTTCCCATTCCATCTCGATCATCGATTTCCTGCTCTGGGCCGGCATCGCCGCGGTGGTGCAATTGCTCACGTTCCTGGTGGTCAGCCTGACCCTCAAGGGCCTGTCCCAGCGCATTGCCAACCAGGAAAACGCCGCGGCGATCCTGGTGGCGGCGGTGTCTGTCGGTGTCGGCCTGCTGAATGCGGCCTGCATGACTCCATCGGTCTGAGGGCGCCGGCATGAAACGCAGTAAAAGCGTGCGCCTGGTGCTGCTGGGCAGTGTGCCGTTCGCCCTGGTTGCCTGTGACGGCCAGCCTCAGGCAACCCGCGAAGTGCGCCAGACCCAGCATTTCAGCAGTGTCCGCGACTGCGTACTGGCACAGGTTCCGTCCGCGATCTGCCAGGCCGCTTTCGATGATGCCCGCGAGCGTGGAGAGCTGATAGCGCCGCGTTATCTCGACCTGCAACGCTGTGAAGACGACTTCTTCGCGGGCAACTGCATGGTGTCCAGAGACAACCGCGCCTACGTGCCGATTGCCAAGGGCCTCGCCCTGACCACCCAGCGCACGGTGCCGGTTCAGCCCGAAGACGAACAACCCGAGCAGGCCAGCTCCAGCAGTTCGGGTGGTGGTGGTGGTGGTGGTGGTGGTGGTGGTGGTGGTGGTGGTGGTGGTGGTGGTGGTGGTGGTGGTGGTGGTCACTCCTATGGCGCCCGCGCAGGTTCCAGCTTCTGGCGCTGGATCGGCCTGGATTCCACGCCCGAGCCGCGCTATTTCAGCGAGACGCTGTACAAGGAGCGTGACGGTCGGGGCGGCTCGCAACTGAGCACCCTCAGCCAGCAGGTGGAGGCCGGCAAGACCTTCTCCGGCGCCAACGGTGGACGCTTCGGCATTTCCAGCCCGGACCACTTCACCAGCGCCGGCAATCCCCTGGCCGGTGCCCATGAAGTGGTCAGTCGTGGCGGCTTCGGTTCCTCCAGCCGCAGCAGTTGGAGCTTCGGTTCTTGAAGCGCATCCCCAGCACCCCGCGTGCGGATTGGCAGGCCACGGCGCTGCAGTTGGGCTTTGCCTTCCACACTTTCGACGGCGAGCCGTACTGGGACGAGTCGGCCTACTACCGCTTCAGCCTGCGGCAGATCGAGGACGACCTGGAAGACCCGACCCGGGAACTGCACGAGCTGTGCATGGCCCTGGTGGCCGAAGTGGTGGACAGCGAAGCCTTGCTGGAGCGCCTGGCGATCCCTGCGGCCTTTCATGACTTGATCCGCCAGTCGTGGAAGCAGGGCGACCCCCATCTCTACGGGCGCATGGACCTGTGCTACGACGGCACGGGCCCGGCCAAGCTGCTGGAGACCAATTACGACACGCCGACGTCGCTGTATGAGGCGAGTTTCTTTCAGTACGTCTGGCTTGAGCAGCAGTTGCAGCGCGGGCAGTTGCCGGCTGGCTGCGATCAGTTCAACAGCATCGAGGACAAGCTGCTGCAGGCCTTCGTCCAGGGCGGCTTCAAGTCGCCGATGCACTTTGCCTCGGTGCGGGACTCGCTGGAGGATCGCGGCACCGTCGAATACCTGCGCGACATTGCCCGTCAGGCGGGCCTGGGCACGCGCCTGATCAATATCGAGGACATCGGCCTGAATGCCGGTGGGCGTTTCGTCGACCTGCTGGAGATGCCCATCGACAGCCTGTTCAAGCTCTATCCCTGGGAACAGCTGTTCACCGAAGCCTATGGCCCGGCGCTTGCCGGCAGCGGCACGCAGTTTGTCGAGCCGCCGTGGAAGGCGATTCTTTCCAACAAGGGCGCGCTGGCCCTGCTCTGGGAGCGGCATGCGGGGCATCCGAACCTGTTGCCGGCGTTCATCGACGACGATCCCGCTGCCAGCCTGGGCCCGGGCTGGGTGCGCAAGCCGTTCTTTTCCCGAGAGGGCGCCAATGTGGAAATCTGCACTGAGGGCGGTGAGCGCCTGATCGAGGCCGGGCCCTATGGCGGGCCGTGCATCCGCCAGCGGTTTCATCCGCTGCCGGTGTTTGCCGGCAACCACACGGTGATTGGCAGTTGGGTGATTGGCGATCAGCCGGCGGGGATTGGCATTCGCGAGGACCACTCGCCGATCACCAAGGACAGCAGCCGCTTCCTGCCCCACGTGATCAGCGATTGATCAGCGGCGTTCGTTCAGCAGTTCGCTGATGCGCTGGTCCTTGTCGGTCCACAGCCGGTTGACCCAGTCCTGCACCTGCTGGCGGAACGCCGGGTCGTTTTCGTAATCGCCGTGCCACAGCGCCGGGTCCAGCTCGCGGGTGCGGATGTCGATGATCACCTTGGGCACGCTGCCGCTGATCAGGTCCCAGAAACCGGGAATGCGTTGCTGGGGATAGACCACGGTCACGTCCAGCACCGCGTCCAACTGTTCGCCCAGGGCCGCGAGGACGAAGGCCACGCCGCCGGCCTTGGGCTTGAGCAGGTGCTGAAAGGGCGAGTCTTGCTGCTGGCGCTTGGCATCGGTGAAGCGGGTGCCTTCCAGGTAGTTGACCACAGTCACCGGCTGGCGCTTGAACAGCTCGCAGGCCGCCTTGGTGATCTCCAGGTCCTTGCCTTGCAGCTCCGGGTACCTGGCCAGGAACGCCTTGCTGTAGCGCTTCATGAAGGGGTAGTCCAGGGCCCACCAGGCCAGACCGAGGAACGGCACCCAGATCAGCTCCTTCTTGAGGAAGAACTTGAAGAACGGCGTGCGCCGGTTGAGGGTCTGGATCAGCGCCGGGATGTCGACCCAGGACTGGTGGTTGCTCACCACCAGGTAGGAGGTGTCGACCCGCAGGCCTTCGCCGCCGCGAATGTCCCAGCGGGTCGGGATGCACAGGGCGAAGATCAGCTTGTCGATCTCGGCCCAGGTCTCGGCGATCCACATCACCGCGGCCGAGGCGTAATCGCGCAGGCGTCCCGGCAGAACCAGCTTGAGCAGGGCAAACACCATCAGCGGGCCGAACAGCACCAGGGTGTTGAGCAGCAGGAGCAAGGTGACGAAACAGCCGGTGAGCAGGCGGCGCATAAGGCACTCTTTGCAATCTTTTGGGCGCGCCATGATAAGCAGCTTCGGTGGGCAGGCCAAATTCTAAGTGGCAGCGGCAAGCGGCAAGCGGCAAGCGGCAAGCGGCAAGCTCCAAGCTCCAAGCTTGAGGCTTGAGGCTTGAGGCTGCTTCTATACGAACCAATTCGTTGGCTGCGGTCTAAAATCCCGCTGCCCCTCTCTTCAAGGAATCCACTGTCGTGAAATCTGTCCTTGCTCTTGTTTCGCTGTTGGCGCTGCCGGTGATGGCCGCCGAGCCGACGCTGTATGGCCGTTACGAATACATCCGCCTGCCGGAAATCGGCGAAACCCTGCAGGCCAAGATGGACACCGGGGCCCTGACCGCGTCGCTGTCGGCCAGGGATATCCAGACCTTTACCCGCGATGGCGAGGATTGGGTGCGTTTCCGCCTGGCGACCAAGGATGCCGGGAACAAGGTCTACGAGCACAAGGTGGCGCGCATCAGCAAGATCAAGAGCCGCGCCGACGAGGGCGATGAGGCTGAAGAACCGCAGTCGGCCAAGCGCCCGGTGGTGGAGCTGGAGATGTGCCTGGGCAACGTCAAGCGCACGGTGGAGGTCAACCTCACCGACCGCAGCAGCTTCAACTATCCGCTGCTGATCGGTGCCAAGGCGCTGCGGGAGTTCGGTGCGGCGGTGAACCCGGCGCGGCGCTACACCGCGGATAAACCCGACTGCTGATTGACGGCTTACCAGGCATCCGGCACCGTTCGCCCACTGAATTTGCGTGCTTGGATGCCATGCCCCATATCCTGATTGTCGAAGACGAAGCGGCGATTGCCGACACCCTGATCTTCGCCCTGCAAGGCGAAGGCTTCACCACCACCTGGCTGAGCCTGGGTCATGCGGCCCTGGAGCATCAGCGGGCAACCCCGGCGGACCTGATCATCCTCGATATCGGCCTGCCGGATATCAGCGGCTTTGAAACCTGCAAACAGCTGCGGCGCTTCAGCGAGGTGCCGGTGATGTTCCTCAGCGCCCGGGACGGTGAGATCGACCGGGTGGTGGGCCTGGAAATCGGCGCCGACGATTATGTGGTCAAGCCCTTCAGCCCCCGGGAAGTGGCGGCGCGGGTCAAGGCGATCCTCAAGCGCATGGCTCCGCGAGCGGCTCCCGAGGCAGCCCCGGCGCTGTTCGTCATCGACGCCGAGCGGGTGCAGATCAGTTACCGGGCCCAGCCCCTGAGCCTGACCCGGCATGAGTTCCGCCTGCTGCAATGCCTGCTGGAGCAGCCCGAGCGGGTGTTCAGCCGCGAGCAGTTGCTCGATGCCCTGGGGGTGGTGGCGGACGTGGGCTACGAGCGCAATATCGACAGCCACATCAAGAGCCTGCGGGCCAAGCTGCGCCTGGTGGCGGCCGAGGCCGAGCCGATCCAGACCCATCGCGGCCTGGGCTACAGCTACAGCCCGAGCCACGCCTGATGACCTTGGGCATCCGCATCTTCCTGGTCTATTTGCTGTTCATCAGCCTGACCGGCTATTTCGTGCTGAGCACGGTGATGAAGGAGATCCGCCCCGGCGTGCGCCAGTCCACCGAGGAAACCCTGGTGGACACCGCCAACCTGCTGGCGGAGATCCTGCGGGACGATTTCAAGGCCGGCACCCTCAGCGAGAACCGCTGGCCGCAATTGCTGCGGGCCTATGGCGAGCGGCAACCGGCGGCGACCATCTGGGGCCTGCCGAAGAATCAGGTCAACCACCGCATCTACGTCACCGACGCCAAGGGCATCGTGGTCCTGGACTCCAGTGGCCTGGCGGTGGGCCAGGATTATTCGCGCTGGAACGACGTGTACCTGACCTTGCGCGGCCAATATGGCGCGCGTTCGTCGCGCTCGCTGGTCGACGATCCCAATTCCTCGGTGATGCACGTGGGCGCGCCGATCCGTGACAACGGCCAGATCATCGGCGTGGTCACCGTGGCCAAGCCCAACAGTTCCCTGCAGCCCTACGTCGACCGCACCGAACGCCGCCTGCTGTGGTACGGCGCCGGGCTGATTGCCATGGGTCTGCTGTTTGGCGCCTTGCTGTCCTGGTGGCTGAGCGCGGCGCTGCGGCGCATGACCGCCTATGCCCTGGCAGTGAGTGAAGGGCGCCGGGCCGAGCTGCCGCACTATCGCGGTGGCGAGCTGGAACAGTTGGCAACGGCGGTGGAACGCATGCGCACCCAGCTCGAAGGCAAGGCTTATGTCGAGCGCTACGTGCACACCCTGACCCACGAACTGAAGAGCCCCCTGGCGGCGATTCGCGGGGCGGCGGAACTGCTGCAGAGCGAGATGCCCCTGGAGCAGCGCCAGCGCTTCGTCGGCAATATCGACAGTGAAAGCGCGCGCATGCAGCAGTTGATCGAACGCCTGTTGAACCTGGCACAAGTGGAGCAGCGCCAGGGCCTGGAAGAGCGGGTCAGCGTGCCCCTGGTGCCGCTGTGCAAGGAGCTGCTGAACAGCCAGCACGGGCGTATCGAAGGCAAGCAGCTGCAGGTGCAACTGCGGGTGCCGGCGGACCTGGCCTGGTCCGGCGAGCCGTTCCTGCTGCGCCAGGCCCTGGGTAACCTGCTGACCAATGCCCTGGATTTCAGCCCCGTGGGTGGCCTGTTGCGCTGCTCGGCGCAGCGGGTGGAGGACGGCGTGGAGCTGGTGCTGTTCAACCAGGGCGAGCCGATTCCGGACTATGCCCTGCCGCGCCTGTGCGAGCGTTTCTACTCGCTGCCGCGCCCGGACAGCGGACGCAAGAGCACCGGCCTGGGGCTGAATTTCGTCGAGGAAGTGGTGCAACTGCATGGCGGCCAGATGCGCATTGAGAACGTTGCGGGTGGGGTGCAGGTGACCTTGCGGCTGCCCTGAGCGGGGATTCTCCACAGAGTCTCCACATTGCCCCCATAAAACCCCCATGCCCGGGTTCCAGACTCTCGCCCATTCCAACTGGGAGAGCCTCATGAACCGTAACCTGACCTTCAAACTCGGGGCCATTGGCCTGTTGATCGTGCTGTTGCTGATACCGCTGTTGATGATCAGCGGCCTGATCGGCGAGCGCCAGAGCCTGCGCGATGGCGTGCTCGAGGATATCGCCCGCAGCTCCAGCACCCAGCAGCAGATCAGCGGCCCGGTGATGGTAGTGGACTACCGCAAGACCGTGCGCACCTGGAAAACCGACGACAAGACCAAGAAGCGCTACCAGGAAACCAGCGAGCAGCAGGGACGGCTGTTCTTCCTGCCCGAGCATTTCGAACTGGACAGCAAGGCCCAGACCGAGCTGCGCGCCCGGGGGATCTACGAGGCGCGGCTGTTCCACGCCGACAACCACATCAGCGGCCACTTTGCGGTGCCCGAGCAGTACGGCATCAAGGAGGATTTTGCGGATTACCAGTTCGACCAGCCGTTCCTGGCGGTGGGTATCAGCGACATCCGCGGCATCGAAAACGCCCTGCAACTGCAGCTCAACGGCCAGACCCTGGACTTTGCCCCCGGCACTTTTGTCAGCTGGCTGGACGAAGGCGTGCACGTGCTGCTGCCGCCCCTGGACCTGAAGAAGAGCACCCGCCTGGACTTCGCCTTCGACCTGCGCCTGCAGGGCACCGGCCAGTTGCAGGTGCTGCCGGTGGGCAAGACCAGCAAGGTGCTGTTGACGGCCAACTGGCCGCACCCGAGCTTTGTCGGCAACTACCTGCCGGTGCAGCGTGAGATTACCGAGCAGGGCTTTTCGGCGCTCTGGCAGACCTCGTTCTTCTCCACCAACCTGGAACAGGCCATGGAGCGCTGCGCTTACAGCAGCCAATGCCAGGACTTCAACAGCCGCAGCTTTGGCGTGAGCTTCATCGACCCGGTGGACCAGTACCTGAAAAGCGACCGGGCGATCAAATACGCCCTGCTGTTCATCGGCCTGACCTTTGCCGGCTTCTTTCTCTTCGAAGTGCTCAAGAGCCTGTCGGTGCACCCGATCCAGTACGCCCTGGTGGGCGTGGCACTGGCGTTCTTCTACCTGTTGCTGCTGTCGCTGTCGGAGCACCTGGGTTTCGAACTGGCCTACGGCGTGTCGGCGGCGGCTTGCGTGGGCTTGATCGGTTTCTATGTCAGCCATGTGCTGCACAGTTGGCGTAACGGCGCAGTGTTCGCGCTCTCGTTGGCGGCCTTGTACGGCTTGCTCTATGGCCTGCTCAGCGCCGAGGACTATGCGCTGCTGATGGGCTCGCTGTTGCTGTTCGGCCTGTTGGGCGTGTTCATGGTGCTGACCCGCAAGCTGGACTGGTATGGCCTGGGCCAAAGCAAGACCCCGGCGCCCCTGCAGTTCGACCTGGAGGCCATCCATGAGTAAGTCACTGGGCTTGCGTGAGGACCAGCGTCAGCGCGAGCGCCTGACGCAGCGGATTGGCCAGTTGTTTCCACCGGAGGCGTGGTGGCGGGTGCGCCAGCAAGCTGCTCCCCGTGCTACAGGAGCCGGCTTGCCGGCGAACAGGGCCGAGCGCCTGACCGACTAGACCGGCGGTCGGGTCGCCAGCATCGACGGCCGCTGGCTGACCTCGAAGTACCAGGCGGCCAGTTGAGGCTGGTCCTGGCGCCATTCCAGGTCGGGGTGGCGGAAGTCCAGGTAACCCAGGGCGCAGGCGACGCTGATGGCGGCCACGTCGAAGTGGCTGGCCAGCTCGGCAATCGCCTCGGCCTCCAGCACCGCCAGGGCGCGGCGGATCTTGTCGCGCTGGCCGTCGAGCCATTGCTCCCAGTGTTTTTCCGGGGCGCGCAGGGCCAGCTCGTAGCGCACCAGCACCGCGGCGTCCATGATCCCGTCGGCCAGGGCCGCGAGCGTCAGGCGGCGCCAGCGGGCCGAGCCGTCCCGGGGGATCAGCGGGTTGCCGACGTGCTGCTGGTCCAGGTAATCGAGGATCACCCGGCTGTCATACAGCACCTGGCCGTCGGCCAGGCGCAGGGCGGGAATCTTGCCCAGGGGGTTGTCCTGGTTCAGGGTGGCGTCCGGGTTGACCGGGCTCAGTTGGCTGGCTTGCAGGGCAACCCGGTTCAACTGTCCGGTTTCATGCAGCAGCACCATGACTTTGCGTACAAAAGGTGATGCCGGGTTGTGGAACAGCGTCATGCTTGGGGTGGACATGAATATTCCTCGCGGGTGAAAGTCTCGCAGCCCGGGGATCTTAGCGCAGCCTGGGGCATGGGCCACAGGGGCGAGCGGCAGTACAGACAAGGAGTGATGAGTGCGCAGGTCCTATCTTTTACACGGGTTGTACAGCCTGGCCCTGACCTTGCTGGGCGCGCTGGCGGTGTACCTGGCGCTGCAATACGAGTTTCGTCGCAAGGGCGAGGGTGAGCCGGAGCTGATCATGGCGTTCGCTTACATCGCCTGGTACTGGGCCCTGCCGGCACTGGCCCTGCCGGGCCTGGCCTGCGCCCTGTTGCGCTTGCGCGGTCCCGACCCGGTGACCCAGCTGTGGCGCTGGAGCCTGGCGGCCAGCTATGTGCCGCTGCTGGGGCTGGCCTTGTTCAGCGTGCTGGTGGCCATCGAGGCGTTCCAGGAAAACCGTGTGTTCATCCCGGTGATGCTGATCGGCCTCGGGCTTGCGATGTACCTGTGGCGCGGCTTCCCGGCGCCGGGTTCAGGCCGCCGGCTTGCGCCGCAGCAGGCCGTGCAGGGCGATCAGGGTCGGTAGGCCCAGACCCAGCCAGCTCAGGCTGTCCCAGGCGCCGTCGCCCAGCAGCGCGGCGAACAACCCGGCGGCACTCAGCAGGCCAAGCGCCAGGGGCGCACCGAAGACCTTCCAGAAACTCGCTTGCCGCGGCTTCATCGCTGCCCCTCCCGGGTCGCCTTGCCGGCCCGCCGGCGGACGATCCACAGGTACAGGCCGCTGCCCAGGACAATGAGGGTCAGGACGTCCAGCGCCGCCCACAGCAGCTTCATCGGCAGGCCGCCGTAGTCGCCGAAATGCAGGGGCTGGGACATGCCCATGGCGTCCATGTACCAGGGCCGCTCGCCGACGGCGGTGACCTGCAGGCTGCTGGCATCGATCAGCACCGGGGTCAGCAGGTGCGAGGTCAGGTGGCTGCCGCCCTTGAGGAACACCGCGTAGTGGTGCTCGCTGGAAAAGCGCGTGCCGGGAAAGGCGATGAAGTCCGGCTGCATGCCCGGGGCGGCTTCCCGGGCGATGTCCAGCAGGCGGCTGGCGGGAGCCAGCGCGGTCAGGGGCGGGGCGTCGCGGTAGGGCGCGACCATGGCGCTGAGGCTGTCATTGCGCCAGGCGGCGATGATCAGGTCGGCGCAGGCGCTGATCACCCCGGTCACGCCCACCACCAGGGCCCAGGTCAGGGTCACCACGCCGATCAGGTTGTGCAGGTCGAGCCAGCGCAGGCGGCTGGATTTGTCCTGGCGCACCGTGGCGAACTTCAGGCGGCGCATGAACGGCAGGTAGAGCACCGTGCCGGAGATGATCGCCAGCACAAACAGCAGGCCCATGAAGGCCAGCAGCAGCTTGCCCGGCAGCCCGGCGAACATGTCCACATGCAGGCGCAGCATGACCATCATCAGCCCGCCATTGGCCGAGGGCATGGCCACGGCTTCGCCGGTGCGGGCGTCGAGCATGAAGGTGTGGGAGGAATTGGGCTCGGTGCCGGCGGTCTTGGCCATGATCGCCATCACACCGTTGGGCTCGTCTTCGTCCCAGCCGAAGTACTGCATGACTTCCCCCGGGCGATGGGCCTCGGCGGCCTTGACCAGCTGTTGCAGGTCCAGGTGCGGGGTGTCGGCGGGCAGCTCTCGCAGTTGTGGCGCGTCCCCCAGCAGGTGGTCGATCTCGTGGTGGAAGATCAGCGGCAGCCCGGTGAGCGCCAGCAGCAGCAGAAACACCGTGCAGATCAGGCTGCTCCAGGTGTGGATAAAGGACCAGCGGCGGATTGTCTTGCTTTTCATTTCTTAGCCTTCAGGCACACCAAGGCCGTCCTAGTCGGACGGCCTGGTTGTTAATTCAGCCGATTACCATTGATAGGTGGCGCTGGCGACCACGCTGCGCTGATCGCCGAAATAGCAGTAGGAACCATCGCAGGTGGACAGGTAGTCCTTGTCGAACAGGTTGGTGGCGTTGAGTTTCAGCGACGCCCCTTTGAGGCTGTTGTCCAGGCGACCGAGGTCGTAATGCACGGCAGCGTCGAACACCGTGTAGGCGTCGGCCTTGCCCAGCCAGGTGTTGGCCTGGTCGCCATAGGTATTGCCGGTGTAGCGGGCGCCGGCACCGATGCCGAAACCGTCGAGTACGCCGGAGTGCCAGGTGTAGTCCGTCCACAGGGAGGCTTGCTGGTTAGGCATCAGTTGCAGGCGGTTGCCTTTGTGGATGCCTTTTTGTACCTCGGACTTGGCCAGGGTGTAGGCCGCGATGACCTTGAGGTTGTCGGTCACGTCAGACACGGCTTCCAGTTCCAGGCCTTTGACCTTCACTTCGCCGGTCTGGTTGGTGATCGATTCGCCTCCTGCCCCGATGCTGGTGACCAGGACATTCTTCTGGGTCAGGTCGTAGACCGCCGCACTCAGCAGCGTGTTCGAACCCGGCGGTTGATACTTGATGCCCAGCTCCCACTGTTTACCTTCCGTGGGTTTATACGATTCGGTCGGTGAAACGCTGGCGTTGCTCGCTGGCTGGAAGGATTCGGCGTAGGAAATGTACGGCACGACACCCGAGTCGAACACATAGCTGAGCGCCGCATTGCCACTGAAGTTCTTGCTGCGATCAGTATTGGTCGCGTCTTTCTTGTTGAGGTAGGTGGTGCCTTGGTGCACCCAGTCCTCACGGCCACCCAGGGTCAGGCGCCAGTTGTCCAGGGCCATCTGGTCCTGGACGTAGAGGCCGGTCTGAATGGTTTTCTGGTCGTAGTCGTAGTAAGCGTCGGTGCGCGACGGACGAACGATCGGCTGGCCATAGACCGGGTTGAAGATATTGGTTTTGCCCCCGTCGCCATAGATCGACAGGTACGAAGTGCTGGTGCGCTGGTGGTCCAGGCCGATGAGCACGGTGTGGTCGATGTCGCCGGTGGCGAAGTTGGCCTGGACGTTGTTGTCGACCGCGAACTGGCCGATGTCTTCGTTGACGTTGGTCGAGGTCCGGCTGATGTTGCCCGCCGCATCAGCCGGGGAGTAGGCATAGGAACCCACGGTCAACTGCTGGAAGGACAGTTCTGACTTGGTGTAGCGCAGGTTCTGACGGAACTGCCAGACATCGTTGAAGCGGTGCTCGAAGGCGTAGCCCAGGGCGTAGTAGGTGCGGTCGTAGAACTCGTAGTCCGGGTCGCCCAGGTTCTTGTGATGGGAGACCTCGCCCAGTGGCGACTTGATCTTGGTGCCCTGGATCGGCATGAACTGGCTGGTGGCACCGGTATCGTCGCGGGTGAACTGCGTGAGCAGGGTCAGGCGGGTATCGGTATCGATGTTCCAGGTCAGGCTGGGGGCGATGTTGTAGCGCTTGTTGTCGATGTGATCGACCTGGGTGCCGGCATCGCGCACCACGCCGCTGAGTCCGTAGAGGAACTGGCCCTCGTCGTCGATCTTGCCGGTGCTGGCGAAGTTGATCTGGCGGTAGTTGTCGCTGCCGTACTGGATCTGCACGGCATGGCTGGTGTCTGCGCTGGGGCGGCGGCTGACCATGTCCAGCAGGCCGCCCGGCGGGGTCTGGCCATACACCGAGGATGCCGGGCCGCGCAGCAGGGCCAGGCGGTCGAGGTTCCAGGTTTCCGCTTTCGGGTTGGCATACACGCCGCGGGGCAGGGGCAGGCCGTCGAGGAACTGGGTGGGCTCGAAGCCACGGACCCGCATCCAGTCATAGCGGGTATCGCTGCCGTAGCTGGCAGAGACGATACCGGGCATGTAACGCACGGCATCGTCGAGGTTCTGCACGTTGCGGTCTTCCATCTGCTGGCGGGTCGCGACGGAAATCGAGCGCGGCGCTTCAACCAGCGCGGTGTCGGTCTTGGTGCCGGCGGCGGTACGTGTGGCGAGGTAACCGTCGACCGGGCCCCAGGCACTTTCGCCAGCCTGCTGGCCGGTGATGCTGGTGGGCGCCAGGGTCACCACGTCGTCGGCAATCGCCACCAGGCTGTAGCTGCCGGCAGGGCTGCGTTGCAGCTGCAGGCCGCTGCCACGCAGGGCCTCACGCAGGGCGCCGGGGGCGTCGAACTGGCCCTTGACCGGGGCCGAGCGCTTGCCCGCCGCCAGGGACGGATCGAGGCTCAGGGCCAGGCCGGCCTGGCTGGCGATCTGGTTCAGGGTGCTGGCCAGGGGCGCGGCCGGCAGGTCGTAGGCGCGCACGCTGGACGCTTGCTCGGCGGCCATCAGTCCCTGGCTGGCCAGCGGGGCGCAGAGGGCGATGGCGACAGCCAGCAGGCTGGGGCGTAACAGGGTGTCTAGCGAGCGGGACATGGGGGCGGCTCCTGAATGGAAATGTTTCGCAATTGCCTAGGTGCCGGACGAGATTGGAAAAGTGATAGGGGCGGATTGAAAATAATCTGGATTCGGATTGATGGCGGGCGATTGGCTGGCAAGCCAGCGCCTACGGGATCGGTGTAGGAGCCTGCTTGCTGGCCAAGGCCGCGACGCCGACCTCAGCGCTTGGCGTCGGCCTTGGCCGCCACGGTCACCCACCAGTCGGTGTGCCGCTCGATCGTCACCGGCAGGGTGGGCAGCAGGGCATTGAGCGCCAGGTCGGTGTCCTGCAGCGGAAAGCTGCCGGTAATGCGCAAGTCGGCCACTTCCGGGGCGACCCCCAGGTAGCCGCGACGGTAACGTCCCAGTTCCTTGATCAGGTCGCCCAGGCGCGCGTTGTCCACCACCAGCATGCCCCGGGTCCAGGCGTCGGCCCCCGGGGTCAGGGGCGGCAGCGGGTCCAGGCCAGCGCGGCGCATCAGCACTTGCTGGCCCTGCTTGAACACCTGCTCGTCCCGAGCGGCTTGCGGTCGCGCCGCCACCGCCGATTGCAGCACGCCGAGACGGGTGCCCTGGTCTTCACGCTGGACCAGGAACCGCGTGCCCAGGGCACGCATTCGCCCGTCGCGGGTTTCGACGATGAAGGGGCGGCTGTCGTCGTGCCCGGTCTCGATGAGGATCTCGCCTTCCTGCAGCACGATCCGCCGTTGCTGCTCATCGAAGCGCACGTCCAGCGCACTGTGGGTGTTGAGGTTGATCCGCGTGCCATCGCTCAGGTGCAGGGTGCGCTGCTCGCCGGTGGCGGTGCGCTGGTCGGCCAGCCAGTAATCCACTGGCAGGTAACGCTCCCCGGCAAACAGCGCCAGCCCGACCACCAGCACCACACTGGCGACCCCACGTCCCAGCTTGCGTACCTGCCGGCGCAGGCCTTCGCGCGATTGCAGCAAGGCGTTGCGCGCAGGCCCCGAGGCGACGCTGACGCGCTGGTCAAGCATGCCCAGCTGGCGCCAGGCCCGGGCATGCTCTTCATGGGCGGCGTGCCATTTGGCGAACTCCTCGCGCTCCAGTGCGCTGGCGCCGCCATCCAGCGACAGCTGCCAGGCGATGGCGGCGTCCAGTACCCGTGCCGAAACCGGTTTGGAACTGATGGGGGTCATAGCGGCTCCCCGTACAGGGCGATGTAGCACTGGCGAATGCCCTGGGCCAGGTACTGGCGCACCCGCGGCACCGAGACCCCGAGGCGTGCGGCGATCTCGGCGTGGCTCAGGCCGTCGAGGCGGTTATAGAGAAAGGCCATGCGGGCCTTGCTGGAAAGCTTGCCCAGCAGGCGGTCGATGGCCTTGAGGTCTTCGAGGATCATCTGCTGCTCCTCCGGCGAGGGGTGCTCGCTTTCGGGGATCAGCATCAGTTCGTTGAGGTAGGCCTGTTCCAGGGCTGCGCGGCGGAAATGATCGAACAGCAGGCCCTTGGCAATCGCCAGCAGAAAGGCCCTGGGCTCCCGGGGCGCCTGGAGTTCGTCGCGACCCAGCAGGCGGACGAAGGTGTCCTGGCTCAGGTCCTCGGCCCGCTGGCTGCAGGCCACGTTGCGCCGCAACCAGGCCAGGAGCCAGCCGCGATGGTCGCGATACAACGCACCAACCAGCTCATTGCGAGGGCTTTGGACTGACGACAACCGGGTTCACCCACCGAAAGGTTTGAATTAACGAGAATTATTCGCGATTGTCGCAGAGGCGAAACAGCGGCGCAATTGACGTCGGTCGGCTGTCTTGTCGAGGAAGGTGGCGGGTGCTGAAGAGGTTTGCCTGCAGAGAAAGCCCGTTGTGGCGAGGGAGCATGCTCGCGCTGGCGTGCGCCGCACGCCCAAGGCTCTGTGTCAGGTGGAACCGGGACGCGGGTTTACGGCCGCTGCGCGGCCGAGCGGGAGCAAGCGCCCTCGCCACGGTTTGATGGATCAGAACGAAGGGACCTGCTGGCGACGCTTCCACTGGCTGAGGCGCTGTTGCAGGTTCAGCGGACTGTGGATCTGTTGCTGGCGGGCGCGGTTGAACAGGATCAATGCCAGTTCGGCGGTGGCCAGGGCGTCGGCCGCCGCATGGTGGCGCTCCACCACTTGCAGCTTGAACTCACTGATCCAGTCGTCCAGTCCGGCTTCGCGGATGTGGGCCTGGGGGCAGAGCATGGGCGCCATGTCCGCCACATCGAGGAAGCGGTGCTGCAGGCGATAGCCCAGGCTGTCCTTCAAGGCCCGGCCGAGCATGTGCTGGTCGAAGGGCGCATGAAAGGCCAGCAGCGGGCTGTCGCCGACGAACTCCATGAAATCCAGCAGGGCTTCTACCGGATCGCAGCCGGCGGCGATGGCGCTGGGGCCCAGGCCGTGGATCAGCACGCTGGGGCTGAGTTTGTGGCCCTCGCGCTGCAGGGTGCGCTCGAACTGCTGGCTGAAGTCGATGGCGCCGTCCTCGATCACCACCGCGCCGATCGACAGCACCTGGTCGCGATTGAGGTTGAGGCCGGTGGTTTCCAGGTCCACCACTACCCAGCGCTGTTCACGCAGGCTGCCTTCACCCAGTTCGGTGAAGGCTGGCAGACGGTCGCGGCGTTGTTGCTGCTCGGCGGTCAGTACGCTGACCGCGGGACGGAACCAGGCAAACAGACTCATAACGGATAGCTCATAACTGGTAGCGCAGGGCCAGGCTGCTTTGCAGGCGCTGGGCCTGGCGCAGGGATTCGCGCAGGATGCGCCGGTCCAGGTGGTTCAGGCTGTCCGGGTCGACCCGGTTGGAATAGGGCTGGTTCTCCCGGGTCTGGCGTTGATGCTGTTGCATGCGGGTCTGCTGGATGAAGTGGTAGGCCTCTTCATAGGCGGCGCCGTCCAGGGGCTCGATGACTTGCCTGGACACCAGCTGGCGCAGGCGTTCCAGGGTATTGATGGCGCCGATGCCGTTGGCCAGGGCCAGCAGGCGCGCGCCGTCGACGAAGGGCGTGAGGCCCTGGACCTTGAGGTCGAGGGTGGCCTTTTCGCCGTTCTTGCGGGCCAGCACGAACTCGCGAAAGCGTCCCACCGGCGGGCGCTGGCGCAGGGCGTTTTCCGCCATCATGCGCTGGAACAGGCGGTTGTCCGCGACCTGGTCGAGGATGGCGCGGCGCAGTTGTTCGGCGCCTTGTTCATCGCCCCAGACCACCCGCAGGTCGAAATAGATGCTTGAAGCCAGGAGGTTTTCCGGGGTCGCCTCGCGGATGAAGGCGGCAAAGCGTCGGGCCCATTCGGCGCGGGACAGGCACAGCTCGGGATTGCCGGCCATGATGTTGCCCTTGCACAGGGTGAAGCCGCACTGGGCCAGGCACTGGTTGATCTGCTGGGCAATGGGCAGCAGCTTGCCGCGAATTTCCGCGGCATGGGCAGCGTCCCGGGCTTCGAACAGGATGCCGTTGTCCTGGTCGGTGTGCAGGGTCTGTTCGCGCCGGCCTTCGCTGCCGAAGCACAGCCAGCTGAAGGGCACACCGGGGTCGCCCTTGTCCGCCAGGGTCATTTCGATCACCCGGCATACGGTGTGATCGTTGAGCAGGGTGATGATGTGGGTGATCTGGGTCGAGGAGGCGCCGTGGGCCAGCATGCGTTCCACCAACTGGCCGATCTCGCCCCGCAGCGCCACCAGATGCTCGACCCGGGGGGCGTTGCGGATGGTCCGGGCCAGGTGCACCAGATCGACCCGTTGCAGGGAGAACAGGTCGCGTTCGGACACCACGCCGCACAGGCGCTGGTCCTTGACCAGGCAGACGTGGGCGATATGGCGTTCGGTCATGGCGATGGCGGCGTCGAAGGCGCTGTGGTCCGGGCTGAGAAAGAACGGCGCCTGGGTCATGTGGCGTTCGATGGGCTGGTTGAGGTCCTGGCTGCCGTCGGCCACCACCTGGCGCAGGTCGCGCAGGGTAAAGATCCCCAGGGGCGCCTTGTTTTCGTCCACCACCACGATGCTGCCCACTTGCTGCTCGTGCATCAGCGCCACGGCTTCGCGCAACGGTGTGTGCGGACTGCAGGCCACCGGATGGCGCATGGCTAGCTCGCCGAGGCGAGTGTTCAGCGAGTACTGGGTGCCGAGGGTTTCCACGGCCTTCTGCTTGACCTGCTGGTTGACCTGGTCCAGCAGGCTGCTGACCCCGCGCAGGGCGAAATCGCGGAACTCCGCGGACAGGGCGAACAGCTTGATGAAGGCGTTCTTGTTCAGTTGCAGGCAGAAGGTGTCTTCGGCGGCTCGATGCTCGGTGCGGGTCGCCCGTTCGCCGAGCAAGGCGGCGAGGGGAAAGCACTCGCCGGTGGTGATTTCGAAGGTGGTTTCGGTACTGCCCTTGGCGGCGTGGGTGCGTTCGCCCACCACCCGCCCCTGCTTGACGATGTAGAAGTGCTCAACCGGACCGTCGGCCGGCTTGATGATGCTGTCGCCCGGACCATAGAAGCGCAGCTGGCATTGTTCCACCAGGTAGGCCAGGTGGAGGTTTTCCATCTGGTTGAAGGGCGGGAAGCGCTGCAGGAACTGCACGGTCCCCTGGATGTTCTGCAACACCGCGGTCTTGCCGGCCTGGGTGAAGGCGTCCGCTTTACTCATAACGATTACCGCAGTCTTTTTGGAGTTGTTGTGGTCGGATCACGGCAATGGTCGGCGCCTGGGGCGGGAGTGCCCATTGGACGTAAGTCTAGGTAGCGCTCGCGTTCCAGGGCATTTGGCTTTGAGCCTGCAGTCATCCATGCGAAAAAGCTCTGATCGGGGCACTTGGCAATTTTTCCGACGAAGTGCACATTGGAAACCTGCTTAGCGATGTCTGACCACAGTGCTAGGGGATTGATTGGTTCATGTAGAGAAATGTATGCCCGACCACGATATTTTGAGTGACGCCGAGCGCGAGGCTCTGAGCGAGGCCATGCTCGAGCCGGACCTGCCCGCTCAGCGTGTGCTCATTGCCGATGACGACAAGGATGCCCGGGAGCTGCTAGCGGAGATTCTGGGTCTGGATGGCATTCGCTGCATGACCGCAGCCAGCGGCAAGGCCGCTCTCAAATTGCTCGAATCGAACAAATCCATCGGCCTGCTGATCACCGATCTGCGCATGGCGCCCTGCAGTGGCCTGGAGCTGATTCGCCAGGTGCGTGAGTCGGAGCGCGCCGCGTTGCCGATCATCATCATTTCCGGCGACGCCGATGTGCGGGATGCGATTGCCGCCATGCACCTGAGCGTGGTGGATTTCCTGCTCAAGCCCATCGATACCGGCAAGCTGCTGGCCCTGGTCAAGCATGAGCTGGGCGTGGTGCGGTAGAAGGCTTTCGACACGCTGAACAAAAAAAGCCCCGGTCCACTGGACCGGGGCTTTTTCATGGGCGTGGCCAGGCGATGTTACAGGCCGTTCTTGGCCTTGAACTCGCGACGACGACGGTGCAATACCGGCTCGGTGTAGCCGTTAGGCTGCTGGGTGCCTTCGATCACCAGCTCCAGGGCGGCCTGGAAGGCGATGTTGCTGTCGAAGTCCGGCGCCAGCGGGCGGTACAGCGGGTCGCCGGCGTTCTGCCGATCAACCACCGGGGCCATGCGCTTGAGGCTTTCCAGCACCTGCTCCTGGGTCACCACGCCGTGGCGCAGCCAGTTGGCGATGTGCTGGCTGGAGATGCGCAGGGTGGCGCGGTCTTCCATCAGGCCAACGTCGTTGATGTCCGGCACCTTGGAGCAACCCACGCCCTGGTCGATCCAGCGCACCACGTAGCCGAGAATGCCCTGGGCGTTGTTGTCCAGTTCGTTCTTGATCTGCTCGGCCGACCAGTTGGTGTCGCTGGCCAGAGGGATGGTCAGGATGTCGTCCACCGAAGCGCGGGGGCGCTTGGCCAGTTCGGCCTGACGGGCGAACACGTCGACCTTGTGGTAGTGCAGTACGTGCAGGGCGGCGGCGGTTGGCGACGGCACCCAGGCGGTGTTGGCACCGGCCAGCGGGTGGGCGATCTTCTGTTCGAGCATGGCGGCCATCAGGTCCGGCATGGCCCACATGCCCTTGCCGATCTGCGCACGGCCTTGCAGGCCGGTGGACAGGCCGATATCGACGTTCCAGTTCTCGTAGGCGCCGATCCATTTCTCGGCCTTCATGTCGGCCTTGCGCACCATGGCGCCGGCTTCCATGGAGGTGTGGATCTCGTCGCCGGTGCGGTCGAGGAAGCCGGTGTTGATGAACACCACGCGCTCGCTGGCCGCCTTGATGCAGGCCTTGAGGTTGACCGTGGTGCGGCGCTCCTCGTCCATGATCCCGACTTTCAGGGTATTGCGCGGCAGGTTCAGCACCTCTTCGATGCGGCCGAACAGTTCGTTGGTGAACGCGGCTTCTTCAGGGCCGTGCATCTTCGGCTTGACGATGTACACCGAGCCGGTGCGGCTGTTCTTGCGCGAGGTGTTGCCGTTGAGGTTGTGGATCGCCGCGAGGCTGGTGACCAGGCCGTCGAGGATGCCTTCCGGCACTTCGTTGCCGTGCTTGTCGAGGATCGCGTCGATGGTCATCAGGTGGCCGACGTTGCGCACGAACAGCAGCGAGCGACCGTGCAGTTTCACCGGCTCGCCGTTGACGCCGGTGTATTCGCGATCGGCGTTCATGGTGCGGGTGAAGGACTGGCCGCCCTTGGAAACCTCTTCCGCCAGGTCGCCCTTCATCAGACCGAGCCAGTTGCGGTAGATCACCACCTTGTCATCGGCATCGACGGCGGCGACCGAGTCTTCGCAGTCCATGATGGTGGTCAGGGCCGCTTCCATCAGCAGGTCCTTGACCCCGGCGGCGTCGGTCTGGCCGACCGGGCTTGCGGCGTCGATCTGGATCTCGAAGTGCAGGCCGTTGTGCTTGAGCAGGATCGCGGTAGGGGCCGCGGCATCGCCCTGGTAGCCGATCAGTTGCGCGTCGTCGCGCAGGCCGCTGTTGCTGCCGCCCTTGAGGCCCACCACCAGCTTGCCGCCGACAATCTTGTAGCTCACCGAATCCACGTGGGAGCCGGCGGTCAGCGGGGCCGACTCATCGAGGAAGGCGCGGGCGAAGGCGATGACCTTGTCGCCGCGGACCTTGTTGTAGCCTTTGCCCTTTTGCGCGCCATCGGCTTCGCTGATGGCGTCGGTGCCGTACAGCGCGTCGTACAGCGAGCCCCAGCGGGCGTTGGAGGCGTTGAGGGCGAAGCGTGCATTCATCACCGGCACCACCAGCTGCGGGCCGGCCATGTGGGCGATTTCTTCATCGACGTTTTGCGTCGTGGCCTGGAAATCCGCCGCTTCTGGCAGCAGGTAACCAATGTCTTGCAGGAAGGCTTTGTAGGCCACGGCATCGTGTGCCTGGCCGGCACGGGACTGGTGCCAGGCATCGATGCGCGCCTGGAAATCGTCGCGTTTGGCGAGTAGGGCTTTGTTCTTCGGTGCCAGGTCGTGAATGACCTTGTCGGCACCGGCCCAGAACGCGTCGGCGGTGAGGCCGGTACCGGGAATGGCTTCGTTGTTCACGAAGTCGAACAGGACTCTGGCGACCTGCAGGCCACCGACTTGAACGTGTTCAGTCATTGCTTGCCTCACTCTGCTCAGCTATTTCGCTTTTCAGCTCTTCAAATTAACAATGAAGCCGGCGGCCATTTAAAGCACAACCCTGTTCACCAGTACATGCCATTGCGGGCGGCTGGGTGCTTCCAATCAACGGCAGAGCCTTGCTGATGGGGGGTTGCAGGGGTTGCAGTCAGGCCTTGGCGGACATCGTTCCAACGTTATGTAGTGCGCGCTGCGGCATACTACATGATGAATTGCGGTTGTGAAAATTAGACTAAATTCGTCGTTCCGCGACTTAAGAATGCAGTGCGGTCACGCTGGGGGACGCGGTGTTCTCAAAAAGCCGGTGGATTGTTCCATATAAATACAAAAAGTTGTACACGATTTGTGTTTTGCCCTGCACGCGCTTCCAGGTGTCGGCTGGCCGGCGAAAGGATCCTTGGGGTCTGTGCCGGTCTTTCCCGCGCCTTGGCTGGCATGCCAGCCCCTGCACCCGCCCGCTTTGATCCTTGCCCCTTGCGATGGAGCGGCAAGGCGCGGGGAATGAGGCTGCCTATAATTGCTCTTTCACTCACCCAAGAGGGCTGCGCCATGGACCATCTCGTTCTCACGGTATTCGCCCCGGACAAGGCCGGACAGGTCGAGCGGATCGCCCAGTGCATCGCCGAACATGGGGGCAACTGGCTGGAAAGCCGCCTCTCGCGCATGGCCGGGCAGTTTGCCGGCATCCTGCGGGTCGGGGTGCCGGCCGAGGCCTACGACGAGCTGGTGGATGCCTTGCAGGGTTTGTCGGCCCAGGGTATCCGGGTGTTGATCGCCGAAAGTGGCATCGAACAGTCCTGCACCTGGAAACCCATCGCCATGGAGCTGGTGGGCAACGACCGCCCGGGGATCGTTCGCGACATCACGCGCTTGCTGGCGGAGCAGGGGGTCAATCTCGAACGGCTGGTGACCGAGGTGCGCCCGGCGCCCATGAGCAGCGAGCCGCTGTTTCACGCGGAGGCGATTCTGGCGGTGCCTCTGACCCTGTCGCTGGATGTATTGCAGTCGCGCCTGGAAACCCTGGCCGACGACCTGATGGTGGAGTTGGTGCTGCGCAGCGAGGTCTGAGTGTCGCCCTGCGGGTTATCCCAGTAAACCGTGCATGCGCCTGTGGATAACCTGTAGAGACCCGGCGCTAGCCCAACGGCGCCGCGGCTTTCCGGAGCTTGATCAAAAAACCATCAATTTCAAGGGCTTGTGCACAAAGGGCGGGGATCAGGTTGTGGATAACCTTGGGAAGAACCGCTGCAGGCCACGACTGGCTTGGCCTGCAGAGTGTTGGGTGTTTTTTGATCAGCGCCGGGCGCGCAGGCTGAACCAGGCATCGACGCTGTACACCGCCAGTCCCGCCCAGATGAACATGAAGGCCAGCAGGGTACTGGAGGACAGCTGTTCGCCAAACAGCAGCACCGCCTGCAGCAGCACCAGGGTCGGCGCCAGATATTGCAGGAAGCCCAGGGTAGTGTAGGGCAGGTCCCGGGCGGCGGCGTTGAAGCACACCAGGGGAATCAGCGTGACTGGACCGGCGGCCACCAGCCACCAGGCTTGGGAGCTGCTCCAGAATTCGGCATGGGCACTGCTGGCATCGGGGTGCAGCAAGAGCCAGGCCAGGGCGATGGGCACCAGCATCCAGGTTTCCACCACCAGCCCGGGCAGGGCCTTGACCGGTGCCTGTTTGCGGATCAACCCATAGAAACCGAAGCTCAGGGCCAGTATCAGCGACACCCAGGGCAGGCTGCCCACCTGCCACACTTGCTGGGCCACCCCCAGCGCCGCCAGGATCACCGCCAGCCACTGCAGGCGGCGCAGGCGTTCGCCGAGAATCAGCATGCCCAGCAGGACATTGACCAGGGGGTTGATGTAGTAGCCCAGGCTCGCTTCGAGCATGCGTCCGTTGTTCACCGCCCAGACATAGGTCAGCCAGTTGCCGGCGATCAAGGTGCCGCTCAGGGCCAGGATCGCCAGGCGCTTGGGGTTGTCCCGCAGCTCGCGCCACCAGCCCGGATGCTTCCACACCATCAGCAACAGGGCGCCGAACAGCGCCGACCAGAGCACCCGGTGGATGATGATTTCCACGGCGGGAACGCTGGCGATGGCTTTGAAATAGAGCGGAAACAGACCCCAGATGATGTAGGCGGTCAGGCCCAGAATGTACCCGCGACGCGGGTTGGCGGCTTGCATGCAGAGTCCTTGCTTAGGCAGCTAACAAAGCGGCAATTGTAAGGACAATTGTCTAGACCTGTCCTGACTTTTGCGCCGCCCGTTTCTTTGGGGGAGGGCTTGTGGGCAATGGCGAACTTACGGGCCTCTTCGCTGGCGAGCCGGCTCCTACAGTTGGCGCTGTATCAAGGCGGATTCTTGTAGGAGCCGGCTTGCCGGCGAAGGCGATCTCATGGGCCCCTTCGCTGGCAAGCCAGCTCCTGCAGGCAGGGTCAGAACAGCTTGAGAGGTTCTTCGTTGAGGGCCGCCAGCTGTTCGCGCAGGGCCAGGATCTGTTCGCCCCAGTAACGCTCGCTGCCGAACCAGGGAAAGCTGTGGGGGAACGCCGGATCGTCCCAGCGCCGGGCCAGCCAGGCGCTGTAGTGCATCAGGCGCAGGGCCCGCAGCGGTTCGATCAGGGCCAGCTCCCGCGGGTTGAAATCGTGGAACTCGCTGTAGCCGTCCATCAGTTCCGAGAGCTGGCCGAGGCAGTCCTGGCGATCGCCGGCGAGCATCATCCACAGGTCCTGCACGGCAGGCCCCATGCGGCAGTCATCCAGGTCGACGATATGGAACATCTCGTCGCGGCACATCATGTTGCCCGGGTGGCAATCGCCGTGCATGCGGATGTTCTGGTGCGGGGTGGCCTGGTACACCTCTTCCACCCGCTTGAGCAGGTCCCGGGCCACGGACTCGTAGGCCGGCAGCAGGCTCTTGGGAATGAAGTTGCCTTGCAGCAGGGTGGCCAGGGACTCGTGGCCGAAGTTCTGCACCCCCAGGGCCTCGCGGTGCTCGAAGGGGCGGGTCGCGCCCACGGCGTGCAGGCGCCCGAGCAGCTGGCCGAGGCGATAGAGCTGGTCCAGGTTGCCCGGTTCCGGGGCCCTGCCGCCGCGGCGGGGAAACAGGGCGAAACGAAAGCCCGCGTGTTCGAACAGGCTGGCGCCGTCGTGGACGATGGGCGCCACCACCGGAACCTCGCACTCGGCCAGTTCGAAGGTGAAGCGGTGCTCTTCGAGAATGGCTTCGTTGGTCCAGCGCTGGGGCCGGTAGAACTTGGCGATCAGTGGTTCGCTTTCGTCGATGCCTACCTGATAGACGCGGTTTTCGTAGCTGTTGAGCGCCAATACACGGGCGTCGCTGAGAAAACCGATGCTTTCAACGGCGTCCAGGACCAGGTCGGGGGTCAGTGTTTCAAACGGGTGCGACATGCTTACTCCTGCTCGCAGCAGGCTGCCGCGTCCGGCCAGGCATGGTAACGCAGACGGCGGGCCAGCGGGGGAGGGTTTTCCGGCGGTCGGGCAGGGCGCCGGGCTCGTCGGCGAGCCGGCCCCTGCACGGGTAGGGACCGGCCGGACGGGAAGCAGGATCAGGCGCCGATGATGCCGCCGTCTTCCCGGGTGATGGCCATTACCGAGGAGCGCGGCTTGCCGTTGGGCAGGTGCTCGGGGAAGGTCGAGCCGCCGTTTTCTCCGGGGTGCTGGATGCCGACGAACAGGGTCTTCTGGTCCGGGGCGAAGGCGATCCCGGTGACCTCGCAACCCACGGGCCCCACCATGAAGCGGCGGATCTCGCCGCTCTCCGGGTCGGCGCAGAGCATCTGGTTGTTGCCCATGCCGGCGAAGTCGCCGCTGTTGCTGTAGTCGCCGTCGGTGAGGATCCACAGGCGTCCGGCCTGGTCGAAACCCAGGCCGTCGGGGCTGTTGAACATGTTCTCTGGGGTGATGTTGGACGAGCCGCCCTTGGCTTGGCCGGGATGCACGCCGGGGTTGCCGGCGACCACGAACAGGTCCCAGGTGAAACTCAGGGCGCCATGATCGTCGTTGCCGGTGCGCCAGCGCAGGATCTGCCCGTAGACGTTCTTCTCCCGCGGGTTGGGCCCGCCCACCGGCTGGCCGTCTTCGCCGCGTTTGACGTTGTTGGTCAGGGTGCAATAGACCTGGCCGTCCTTGGGGCTGACCACAATCCATTCCGGACGGTCCATGCGGGTGGCCTGGACCACGCTGGCGGCCAGGCGCGCCTGGATCAGCACCTGGCCCTGGTCGGCGAAGCCGCTGCTGGCGTCGATGCCGTTCTTGCCGTGGGTCAGCTCGATCCACTGGCCCTGGCCCTTGGGCCGGTCCGGATTGCCGTCACCGGCATCGAAGCGCGCCACGTACAAGGTGCCGTGGTCCAGCAGGTCGCGGTTGGCCTTGGGGTTGCGGTGGTTGATCTTGTCGCGGCTGATGAACTTGTAGATGAATTCGCCGCGCTCGTCATCGCCCATGTAGACCACGGCGCGTCCGTCACGGGTTTGCGCCAGGGCGGCGTTTTCATGCTTGAAGCGGCCCAGGGCGGTGCGCTTGACCGGGGTCGATTGCGGATCGAAGGGATCGATTTCCACCACCCAGCCGTGGCGGTTGAGTTCATTGGGGTTCTTCGCCAGGTCGAAGCGCGGATCGTGGGGATGCCAGTTGATCTCCTTGCTGGCCACCACGGCGCCGTAGCGTTTCTGCGCGGCGTCGAACTTCTGCTCGGGGTTGCTGCTGCCAAAACAGTCGGTGAAGTTCTCTTCGCAGGTCAGGTAGGTGCCCCAGGGCGTCTTGCCGTTGGCGCAGTTCTGGAAGGTGCCGAGGACCTTCTTGCCCTTGGGATCGGCCGCGGTCTTGAGCAGGTCGTGGCCGGCGGCGGGGCCGCTGAGGCGGGTCGGTGTGTTGCCGTGGATGCGCCGGTTGTAGCGCGAGCCCTGGACGAACTGCCATTGTCCGTTCCTGTACTGCACTTCGATCACCGACACCCCTTCGCTGGCCTGGGCCTTGCGCACGTCTTCGGCCGACTGTGGCTGGCCGCCATGGGGATAGAGGTAGCGGTAGTTGGTGTATTCGTTGTTGATCGCCATCAGCGCCCGGTGCTTGTCGTCCGCAAAGGCGAACAGGCTCATGCCGTCGTTGTTGTCGCCGAACTGCACTTCCTGGGCCTGGGCGGTGCCATTGCCGCTGGGGTCGAAGGCCGGTCCGTTCTTGGCCAGCGGCTGGCCCCAACTGATCAGCACCGAGGACCGGTAGCCCGGTGGCAGGGTGATGCTGTCGCTGGTGGCCGCAGCAATGCCGGTAAAGCCCAGCAACTGGCTGTTGCCGGCGCTGACACTGGCGGCCAGGGCGCTGCGGCCGAGCAGTCCGCCACCGAGAAACAGCGCGGCGCCGCACAGGGCTCCGGCACCGATGAAACCGCGGCGGCTGAGGCCGACCATCTGTTCCAGGTCGGTGGGTTGGTCTTCTTCCAATAGCAGGCTCATATCAGGCTCCCTGAAGGTTTTTGCAGCCACCTTAGTGAGCCTCTATGACGAACAGGTTGCAGTCGCAAGACGCCGGTTACGGCTTAGAGCGGGGTGCCGAGCAAGACCTGGGCGGGGGAGAAGTGCACCTGGACGGCCTGGCGTTCTCCAAGCCCGAGGTCTTTGAGCCGGCAGGGCTCGGCCAGGGCGCAGAGGGTCTGGCCGTTGGGCAGGAGCACTCTGACTTCGCAGGGGCCATCTTCGGCGTCGAGAATCTGCTCGATGGTGCCGTTCAGGCAATTGTGTCCAGTTGTTGCCGGGGCGCCGATGGGGTGCAGCTCCAGCCAGCCGGCCTTGATCAGCGCCACCACCTCGGTGCCGGCGGCCAGTTCCAGGCGCTGGGTGCTGTCGTGGGTGATTTGCGCCTTGAGAATCAGGCCCTCGGCCAGCCCCAGGCTGATCAGGTCGTTGCAGCCCTGACGGGCGATGGCCTGGACCTTGCCGTGCAGCTGGTTGCGGGCGCTGGTGCGCAGCATCAGGCGTCCCAGCAGGTCGAGGTCGCTGGCCTCCTCCGCGGCTTCCAGGACCTGGGTTTGCAGGGTTTGCAGGCGTTGGTAGAGGCGCAGCACGCGCTGGCCTTCGAGCGTCAGCCTGGCACCGCCGCCGCCCTTGCCGCCGACGCTGCGCTCGACCAGCGGGCTTGCGGCCAGGTTGTTCAGCTCGTCGATGGCGTCCCAGGCGCCCTTGTAGCTCAGGCCGGCGCTTTTGGCTGCGCGGGTGATGGAGCCCTGTTCGGCAATGTGCTGGAGCAGGGCTATGCGCTGCGGGCGGCGGACGATGTGCTGTGTCAACAGAGTGGGCAGGGACATGGCTGGGCGGCTTCGGGCACTGAAGGTGGACAGGGAGTTTGCGACTTGGGCAATGAGAGTCAAGTCAGTCGCGGTGCTCGGCCCCTGGCGTGCGGGCCAGGCAATAGACATCCACCTGTCGGGCACCGGCCTCCATCAGCAACTGCGCCAGGGCCTGGGCGGTGGCTCCGGTGGTGAGGACGTCGTCCACCAGGGCCAGGTGCCGGCCCGCCACGGGTGCGTTGGCGGTGAGGGCGAATGCCTGGCTCAGGTTGCGTCGCCGGGCCCGTGCACTCAGGCCCTGCTGTGCCGGGGTGTCCTGGATGCGTCGCAGCAGGTCAGGCTCCACTGCCAGGTGCAGGGGCTGTCCGAGCCATCGGGCGAGCATCTCGGCCTGGTTGAACCCCCGCTTTCGCAGGCGTCGGCGGGACAGCGGCACCGGTAGCAGGCAGTCGGGCCGGGGCAGGCCCTCGTCGAAGCGAAAACGCAGGAACTGGGCAAGAAGTTCGGCCATCAGGCGGCCAAAAGGCCATTTCTCCTGATGCTTGAAGCGGCTGATCAGGCTGTCCAGCGGAAAGTCGTAGCGCCAGGGCACGATGACCCGTTGAAAGGCGCGAGGGCGTTGCAGGCACTGGCCACAGGTCAGGTCGGCGGCGGGCAGCGGCAGGGCACAGACCGAACATTGGGCGCCCAGCCAGGGCAGCTCATCCTGGCAGGCGCTGCACAGGGCCAGGAGCGAATCGCTGGGCTCATCGCACAGCAGGCAGGTCTGTGTGTTTTTTGACCAGATGTAAACCGGTCCTTTGTAATCGGGTTGACAGTGCATGGCGCTTCCATAAATATGCCGGACATCCGTGTCGCGGCCGTGGACCTTCCCTGTCCAGCGCCGCTTGCCAAGCATAATCAAGGAATCGCCCATGAGCGCCAGCACCACCGCTACCCTGCGTCATGACTGGACTTTGGCTGAAGTCAAAGCCCTGTTCGTCCAGCCGTTCAATGACTTGCTGTTCCAGGCGCAGACGGTGCACCGCGCGCATTTCGATGCCAATCGGGTCCAGGTTTCCACGCTGCTGTCGATCAAGACCGGCGCCTGCCCGGAAGATTGCAAATATTGTCCGCAGTCCGGTCACTACAACACCGGCCTGGAAAAGGAAAAACTTCTGGAAGTGCAGAAGGTCCTGGAAGAAGCCGCCCGGGCCAAGGCCATTGGTTCCACGCGTTTCTGCATGGGCGCCGCCTGGAAACACCCGTCGGCCAAGGACATGCCCTATGTGCTGGAGATGGTCAAAGGCGTGAAGGCCATGGGCCTGGAAACCTGCATGACCCTGGGGCGCCTGGATCAGGAGCAGACCGAAGCCCTGGCCAAGGCCGGCCTGGACTACTACAACCACAACCTCGACACCTCGCCGGAGTTCTACGGCAGCATCATCACCACCCGCACCTACAGTGAGCGCCTGCAGACCCTGGCCTACGTGCGCGACGCGGGGATGAAGATCTGCTCCGGCGGCATCCTCGGCATGGGCGAATCCCTCGACGACCGCGCCGGTTTGCTGATCCAGCTGGCCAACCTGCCGGAGCATCCGGAGTCGGTGCCGATCAACATGCTGGTGAAAGTGGCCGGCACCCCGCTGGAGAACGCCGAAGACGTGGATCCGTTCGACTTCATCCGCATGCTCGCGGTGGCGCGGATCCTCATGCCGCAATCCCACGTGCGTCTGTCCGCCGGTCGCGAAGCGATGAACGAGCAGATGCAGGCCCTGGCCTTCTTCGCCGGTGCCAACTCGATTTTCTATGGCGACAAGCTGCTGACCACCGCCAACCCCCAGGCCGACAAGGACATGCAACTGTTCGCCCGCCTGGGCATCCAGCCCGAAGCCCGGGAAGAGCATGCCGACGAAGTGCATCAGGCGGCTATCGAGCAGGCCCTGGTGGAGCAGAAAAGCAGCGAGCAGTTCTACAACGCCGCCGTCTGACCCTGTGCCGTAGGAGCCGGCTTGCCGGCGAACCCCGTGAACCGCGCGAATCCGGCGGGTGGCGGGTTGTTCGCTTCGCGGGCCAGCCCGCTCCTACGGGTAATGTGTCTGTGAGCCAACATCGAGGCCTGCATGTCTTTTGATCTCGCCGCGCGCCTCGCTGCCCGCCGTGCCGAACATCTGTATCGCCAGCGTCCGCTGCTGGAAAGCCCCCAGGGGCCGCAAGTGGTGGTGGACGGGCAGCCGTTGCTGGCCTTCTGCAACAACGACTACCTGGGCCTGGCCAATCATCCGCAAGTGATCGAAGCCTGGCGCGACGCGGCCAGCCGCTGGGGCGTGGGCGGTGGGGCCTCGCATCTGGTGATTGGCCACAGCACGCCTCACCACGAGTTGGAAGAAGCCCTGGCGGACCTTACGGGGCGCCCGCGGGCGTTGCTGTTCAGCACGGGCTACATGGCCAATCTCGGTGCGGTCACGGCCCTGGTCGGGCAGGGCGATACGGTGCTGGAGGATCGCCTCAACCATGCCTCGCTGCTGGATGCCGGGCTGCTTTCGGGAGCCCGCTTCAACCGCTATCTGCATAACGATGCAGCCAGCCTGGCCAAGCGCCTGGAAAAGGCCACCGGCAATACCCTGGTGGTCACCGACGGGGTGTTCAGCATGGACGGCGATGTCGCCGACCTGCCGGCCCTGGCCCGGGAAACCAAGGCCCGCGGTGCCTGGTTGATGGTGGACGACGCCCATGGTTTCGGCCCGCTGGGGGCCAATGGCGGCGGACTGGTGGAGCACTTCGGCCTGGGGCTGGATGCAGTGCCGGTGCTGGTGGGCACCCTGGGCAAGGCGTTCGGCACCGCCGGGGCCTTTGTCGCTGGCAGCGAGGACTTGATCGAAACCCTGATCCAGTTCGCCCGGCCCTACATCTACACCACCAGCCAACCGCCAGCGCTGGCCTGCGCCACGCGCAAGAGCCTGGAGTTGCTGCGCAGCGAACACTGGCGGCGCGAGCACCTGGCCAATCTGATCCGCCAGTTCCGGCTGGGAGCCGAGCAGATTGGCCTGGAGCTGATGGACAGCTTTACCCCGATCCAGCCGATCATGGTCGGCGACAGTGCCCGGGCCGTGGAGTTGTCACGGATGCTTCGCTCGCGGGGAATCATGGTCACCGCCATCCGTCCGCCGACCGTGCCGGCCGGCAGTGCGCGGCTGCGGGTGACGTTGTCCGCCGCCCACAGCGAGGCGCAGGTGCAGCTATTGTTAAGCGCGTTGGCGGATTGTTTCAGTGAACTGCAAACGAGGCCGAGCCATGCGTGATCGACTGATTCTGTTGCCGGGCTGGGGGCTGGGCGTGTCGCCCCTGGAACCCCTGGCTGCCGCGTTGCAGGGGCTGGATGAACACTTGCGGGTGGAGATCGAACCCCTGCCGGAACTGACCTCCAGCGATCCGCAGGCATGGCTGGACGAACTCGATGACGCGGTGCCGGATGACGCCTGGCTGGGGGGCTGGTCCCTGGGCGGTATGCTCGCCGCGGAGCTGGCGGCCCGACGCGGCGAGCGCTGCTGCGGCTTGTTGACCCTGGCCAGCAACCCCAGTTTCGTTGCGCACGAGCAATGGTCCAGTGCCATGGCCGGTGAGACGTTCGACGGCTTCCTGGCCGGCTGCGCCGCTGATCCGCGCACCACCCTCAAGCGCTTTTCCCTGCTGTGTGCCCAGGGTGCGGCCGATCCCCGCGGCTTGTCGCGGATGCTGCTGGGCGGCGCGCCGACCACGCCGGGGCCGGTGCTGATGGCGGGCCTGGAGTTGTTGGCGCAGCTGGATACGCGCGAAGCCCTGCTGGGGTTTCGCGGCCCGCAGTTGCACCTGTTCGCCGGGCTGGATGCTCTGGTGCCTGCCGAGGCGGCCGCCGAGTTGCTGGCCTTGCTGCCGGATATAGAAGTTGGCCTGATCGAGCAGGCCAGCCACGGTTTTCTTCTGGAGGATCCCCATGGAGTGGCGGGGGCGATCCAGGCTTTCTTGCATGAGTCCGGTGATGACTGATCTGTCTGTTGCTGTCTTGCCCGCAGGCCTGCCTGACAAGCGTCAGGTGGCGGCTTCTTTTTCCCGCGCTGCGGCCAGTTACGACAGTGTCGCCGAGTTGCAGCGAGCGGTCGGCCAGCAGTTGTTGAATCGCTTGCCTGCAGGACTCGTCCCCGCCAGATGGCTGGACCTGGGTTGCGGCACCGGGCATTTCAGTCGTGTGCTGGGGCAACGCTTTGCGGGCAGCCAGGGGCTGGCCCTGGATATCGCCCAGGGCATGCTCGAACATGCGCGGCCTCTGGGCGGGGCCGAGCATTTCATCGCCGGCGACGCCGAGCGCCTGCCCTTGCAGAACGACAGTTGCGTACTGATTTTTTCCAGCCTGGCGGTGCAGTGGTGTGCGGATTTTTCGGCGGTGCTCAGCGAGGCTCGGCGGGTGCTGCAACCGGGGGGCGTGCTGGCCTTTGCCAGCTTGTGTGTCGGCACCTTGCACGAGTTGCGCGAGAGCTGGGGGCGGGTCGACGGGCAGGTGCACGTCAATCGTTTCCGTGAGTTCGAACGCTATCGTCAGTTGTGTGAGGCCAGCGGCCTGCAGGTGCGCAGCCTGGAGAAGAGCCCCCATGTGCTGTATTACCCGGATGTGCGCAGCCTGACCCATGAGTTGAAGGCCTTGGGTGCGCACAATCTGAACCCCGGTCGCCCCGGCGGCCTCACTGGACGGGCGCGTATCGCCGGGCTGATTGAGGCTTATGAAGGCTTTCGTCAGTCCAGGGGGCTGCCGGCGACTTATCAGGTGGTCTACGCCGTGTTGGAGAAAGCGCCATGAGTCCTGCCTATTTCATTACCGGCACCGACACCGATGTGGGCAAGACCACCATCGCTGCCGGGCTGCTCCACGCGGCGCGTCTGGCCGGGTTGAGCACCGCGGCGGGCAAGCCGGTGGCTTCCGGTTGCGAGGTGGGTCCCAAGGGCCTGCGCAATGCCGATGCCCTGGCGTTGCTGGCCCAGTCGTCGTTGCCACTGAGCTATGAAGAGGTCAACCCGTTCGCCTTCGAGCCGGCCATCGCGCCCCATCTCGCGGCGCGGGAGGCCGGTGTGGCGTTGACGGTGCAATCGCTGTTGATGCCGATGCGTGAATTGCTGGCCAAGGGCGCGGATTTCACCCTGATTGAAGGGGCCGGGGGCTGGCGGGTGCCCCTGGCCGATCAGGACAATCTGTCGGACCTGGCCATGGCCCTGGGGTTGCCGGTGATTCTGGTGGTGGGCGTGCGCCTGGGTTGCATCAATCACGCATTGCTGAGCGCCGAGGCGATTGCCCAGGACGGTCTGCAGTTGGCGGGCTGGGTGGCCAATATCATCGAGCCGAAGACCTCTCGTCTGGAAGAAAACCTGGCGACTTTGGCTGAACGCTTGCCTGCGCCGTGCCTTGGCAGAGTGCCGCGACTCAAGCCGGCCAGCGCCGAGGCGGTGGCCGAGCACCTGCAACTGGACTTGCTGGACTAGATTTTGCCTATGAAGAGGCATATTGCCATTAGTGTTTTTGACGGGTGTTTTCTTGACGCGTCTGCTTCAATGACACCCGTCACTCATTTTCAAGGTCGAGTCCTTCCATGGAAATTTCCGGGAACAGCGCTTTCTACGCCGGACTGAATGCCATTCAGGCCGGACAGAATCGTGTCGATCAAGGTTCCAGCCAGATCGCCAGCAGCGCCGTCGAGCGCTCTTCCGACAGCCGGGCGTCTGCCGATCAGGTCAATCGCCTGAACGGCGTGGATCGCAGCCAGGAGTCGGACCTGGCCAGCAGCATGGTCGATATGTCCATGGGCAAGATCCAGGTGGAGCTGGGAGTCAAGGTTGCCAAGGCCTCTGATGAGGCGCTCGGTACCCTGATCGATACCTACGCTTGATCGCTTTGTGCAAAAGCCCGTTTCCCTGAGGGGATGCGGGCTTTTGCTCATGCCTTTCCCTTCTGTAGTTCCTCTTCTTCATTTCCTTGTGTAACTGATCGCCGGTGAGCCGGCTCCTACACTTCACGGCAGCGCTGTGGGTATTGGCCTGCGCGTGTGTTTTGTTTCGATGACGAAAGGCATTGGAGCGGCGCTTGACAAGATTTGGGCCTAAACGTATGTTTCAAACACCTGTTTGACCGCTATAAAAAATCAACGCGGTCGTTCATTCCCGGTTACATCAGCAGAGGTTTATCGCTATGCCTGACTACAAGGCCCCCTTGCGTGATATTCGCTTCGTTCGTGACGAGCTGCTCGGCTATGAGGCGCACTATCAGAGCCTCCCGGCTTGCCAGGACGCCACTCCGGACATGGTTGACGCCATTCTCGAGGAAGGTGCGAAGTTTTGTGAGCAGGTGCTTGCTCCGCTGAACCGTGTGGGCGACCTGGAAGGTTGCACCTGGAGTGAATCCGGCGTTAAGACCCCGACCGGCTTCAAGGAAGCCTACAAGCAATTCGTCGAAGGCGGCTGGCCAAGCCTGGCTCACGACGTCGCGCACGGTGGCCAGGGCCTGCCTGAGTCCCTGGGCCTGGCAGTGAGCGAAATGGTCGGCGAGGCCAACTGGTCGTGGGGCATGTACCCAGGCCTGTCCCATGGCGCGATGAACACCATTTCCGAGCACGGCACCCCCGAGCAGCAAGAGGCCTACCTGACCAAGCTGGTGTCGGGCGAGTGGACCGGCACCATGTGCCTGACCGAGCCGCACTGCGGCACCGACCTGGGCATGCTGCGGACCAAGGCCGAGCCTCAGGCTGATGGTTCCTACAAGGTTACCGGCACCAAGATCTTCATCTCCGCCGGTGAACACGACATGGCCGACAACATCGTCCATATCGTTCTGGCCCGCCTGCCGGATGCACCTGCCGGCACCAAAGGCATCTCGCTGTTCATCGTGCCCAAGTTCCTGCCCAACGCCGACGGCAGCGTCGGCCAGCGCAACGCGGTGAGCTGCGGCTCCCTGGAACACAAGATGGGCATCCACGGTAACGCCACCTGCGTGATGAACTTCGACGCGGCCACCGGTTTCCTCATCGGCCCGGCGAACAAAGGCCTGAACTGCATGTTCACCTTCATGAACACCGCGCGTCTGGGTACTGCTCTGCAAGGCCTGGCCCACGCCGAGATCGGCTTCCAGGGTGGTCTGAAATACGCTCGCGACCGTCTGCAAATGCGCTCCCTGACTGGCCCGAAAGCGCCGGACAAGGCCGCTGACCCGATCATCGTGCACCCTGACGTGCGTCGCATGCTGCTGACCATGAAAGCCTTCGCCGAAGGCAACCGGGCGATGGTCTACTTCACCGCCAAGCAGGTGGACATCGTCAAGTACGGCGTGGATGAAGAAGAGAAGAAGAAAGCCGATGCACTGCTGGCTTTCATGACGCCGATCGCCAAGGCCTTCATGACCGAAGTCGGTTTTGAATCCGCCAACCACGGTGTGCAGATCTACGGTGGCCACGGCTTCATCGCCGAGTGGGGCATGGAGCAGAACGTTCGCGACAGCCGTATCTCGATGCTGTACGAAGGCACCACCGGCATCCAGGCTCTGGACCTGCTGGGCCGTAAAGTGCTGATGACTCAGGGCGAGGCGCTCAAGGGCTTCACCAAGATCGTCCACAAGTTCTGCCAGAACAACGAAGGCAACGAGGCCGTGAAGGAGTTCGTTGCACCGCTGGCCGCACTGAACAAGGAGTGGGGCGAGCTGACCATGAAAGTGGGCATGGCCGCGATGAAGGACCGTGAGGAAGTCGGTGCTGCTTCGGTGGACTACCTGATGTATTCCGGTTACGCCTGCCTGGCCTACTTCTGGGCCGACATGGCGCGCCTGGCGGCTGAAAAACTGGCAGCCGGTACGACCGAAGAGGCGTTCTACACCGCCAAGCTGCAGACGGCGCGCTTCTACTTCCAGCGCATCCTGCCGCGTACCCGCACGCACGTTGCCAGCATGCTGTCGGGTGCCAACAACCTGATGGACATGAAGGAAGAGGACTTCGGCCTGGCTTACTGAGCCTGACTGAACGCCTTTGCCAAGCCGCTCGCCCTTCGGGTCGAGCGGCTTTTTTGTGCCCGCAGATTCTTCATGAAAATTCCCGACTAAAACGCTAAGCAGATGCGATTTCCTGCCGTTAAAGAGATGGCAATGTGATGTCCGTCACAGCAAGTGTGCTCAACTTCAGTAAACGAAGGCACAATGCCATCTATTGATCAGCCGGGTCGGAGTTTTACCCTTGCCGCGTTCTTCCGCTGTACGTTTCAGTCACTTTCTACCGTCTTTACTGCTCTTGCTTGCGGGGCTGGCGGCCGCCTACGTCAAGGACCTCAACGTCTTCTTCACTTCGCTGTTCAACGTGCTGCCAACCCTGGTGCTGTTGCTCGGCGGAGCCTATTGCGCGGTGTATCGTCGTCAGCGCGAACTGTTCCTGATGGTCACGGTGTACATCGCCTATTTCCTGCTGGATACCCAGACCGACTTCTATCGGGATAACGGCCGGGTCCGCGAAGATGCGGCGGTGGTGTTTCATCTGTGCTGTCTGCTGCTGCCCTTGCTGTTTGGCCTGTTCGCCGCCTGGCAGGAGCGCACCCATCTGTTTCAGGACATGGTGGCGCGCTTTGCCGTGCTGCTGGCATTTGGCAGTGTGGCCCTGGGCCTGGAGCAGAGTTACCCGCAGGCCTTGCTGAACTGGCTGGCGGAGATTCGCTGGCCGGCCTTGCACGGCAGCTGGATGAGCCTGATCCAGTTGTCGTATCCGGTGTTCTTCGCCGCCTTCCTGTTGTTGGCGATCCAGTACTGGCGCAGTCCGCGACCGCTGCACGCGGCGCAGCTGGTGGGCCTGCTGGGGCTGTTCTGGATGCTGCCCAAGACCTTCATCCTGCCCTTCACCCTGAACATCATGTGCAGCCAGGTGATGCTGATGATCGCCGCGGCGGTGGCCCATGAGGCCTATCAGATGGCCTTTCGCGACGAGCTCACTGGCCTGCCGGGGCGACGGGCGCTCAACGAGCGGATGCAGCGCCTGGGGCGCAACTATGTGCTGGCCATGACCGACGTCGACCACTTCAAGAAATTCAACGACACCCACGGCCACGACGTGGGCGACCAGGTGTTGCGGCTGGTGGCCAGCAAGCTGTCGAAAGTCACCGGCGGCGGGCGGGCCTATCGCTATGGCGGGGAAGAGTTCGCCGTGGTGTTCGCCGGCAAGACCCTGGATGAATGCATGCCGCACCTGGAGATGATTCGCGAGATCATCGCCACCTACAACATTCAGCTGCGCAACCAGGACAGCCGTCCCCAGGATGACCAACAGGGGCGCCAGCGCCGTGGCGCGGCGGGAGCATCCAGTGTTTCGGTGACCATCAGTATCGGTGTCGCCGAGCGGCTGATGGAGCACCGGACCCCCGAGGAAGTGCTCAAGGCCGCCGACCAGGCGCTCTATAGCGCCAAGGGTGCTGGCCGTAACTGTGTCATGGCGTTCGGGCAGAACCGCCGCGGTGCGGTGCGCATGGATACCGCTGCGGGTTGACTGATGACGGTGCATTCAGCGACTGCAGCGTCATTGGCAGGCTGAGGGCGACGGCAGTAGGTTGGGCTGATCTGCTGCCGGAGAAACCACCATGCCCGAGTATCAAGCTCCCCTGCGCGACATGCGCTTTCTGATCGATCACGTCTTTGACTTTCATGCCGGCTATGCCGCGCTGGGTGCCAGCGATGCCAGCCCGGACATGGTCCACGCGATCCTTGAGGAAGGCGCGAAGTTCTGCGAGAACGTCCTGGCCCCGCTGAATCGCTCGGGCGACGAGGAAGGCTGCCATTTTGACAATGGCGCAGTGACCACCCCCAAGGGCTTCAAGCAGGCCTTTGCGCAATACGTCGAAGGCGGCTGGCATGGCCTGGCCGCCGATCCGGCCTATGGCGGCCAGGGGCTGCCCCAGTCCCTGGGACTGGTGATCGGCGAGATGGTGGGTTCCAGCAACACCTCCTGGGGCATGTACCCGGGGCTGACCCATGGTGCCATGTCGGCGATTCATGCCCATGGCAGCCATGAGCAGAAACAGTTGTACCTGCGCAAACTCACCGCCGGGCAATGGACCGGCACCATGTGCCTGACCGAAGCCCACTGCGGCACGGATCTGGGGCTGATCAAGACCCGCGCCATACCCCAGGCCGACGGTAGCTATGCCGTGTCGGGGAGCAAGATTTTCATCTCTGCCGGCGAGCACGACATGAGTGAGAACATCATTCATCTGGTGCTGGCCAAGCTGCCGGACGCACCGGCCGGGACCAAGGGCATTTCCCTGTTCATCGTGCCCAAGTTCCTGCCGGATGCGGCAGGAGAGGCCGGCGAGCGCAATGCGCTGAGTTGCGGCTCCATCGAGCACAAGATGGGGATCAAGGCCTCGGCCACTTGCGTATTGAACTTCGACGGGGCCAGGGGCTTTCTGCTGGGCGAGGCCAACAAGGGCCTGAACTGCATGTTCACCATGATGAACCACGCGCGCCTGGGCACCGGGATGCAGGGCTTGTGCCTGGGGGAAGCCAGTTTCCAGGGCGCGGTCCGCTACGCCAACGATCGTTTGCAGATGCGCTCCCTGAGCGGACCCAAGTCCCCGGACAAGGCGGCGGATCCGATCATCGTCCATGCGGATGTGCGGCGCATGCTGTTGACCATGAAAGCCTTCAACGAGGGCAACCGTGCCCTGGCCTATTTCACCGCCCAGTTGCTGGACGTGGCCCACCTGAACACTGACCCGGCCCAGCGTCAGGATGCCGAGAACCTCCTGGCGTTCCTGACCCCGATCTGCAAGGCGTTCATGACCGAGACCGGCCTTGAAGTGACCAACCACGGCATGCAGGTGTTTGGCGGTCACGGCTACATTCGTGAATGGGGCATGGAACAACTGGTGCGCGATTGTCGTATCGCCCTGATCTATGAAGGCACCAACGGCATCCAGGCTCTGGACTTGCTGGGACGCAAGGTTCTGGGCAGCCAGGGCAAGCTGTTGCTGGGGTTCACCAAGATCGTGCACAGGTTCTGTGGGGCCCATGCCGAGCATCCTCAGCTCAAGGCCTATATCGCGCAACTTGATGGCTTGAACCGGCAGTGGGGCGAGTTGACCATCCGGATCGGCATGGCCGCGCTGAAGAACCCGGACGAAGTGGGGGCGGCGGCCCTGGATTACCTGATGTACAGCGGTTACATCGTCCTGGCCTATCTCTGGCTGCGCATGGCCCTGGCGGCTCAGCAACAGCTCGATGCCGGCCAGGGGGACAGCGATTTTGCCCGCGCCAAGCTGGCGACCTGTGAGTTCTACTTCAAGCGCCTGTTGCCGCGTACCGCTGCGCATCTGGCGGCGATCGACGCCGGCAGTGATTGCCTGATGCAGCTCCCGGCACGTTGGTTCGCTCTGTAAATAGCCGGGGTGCCTGGATGAAGCCCGCTTCGCGCGGGCTTTGTCTTGCGCATTCATGGCTGTGACCAAAAATAACAATAAAGTCACTAGTTGACCCTATGTGTCGCAAAAGTTGTTCGGGTACACTCGGCTTTTCGTCAATGGGCCCGTTGCGGTCCGCTTGTTTAGATCCTGCGAGGTTTGCCATGGCTGACTACAAAGCGCCCCTGCGCGATATGCGCTTCGTCCTCAATGAAGTTTTCGAGGTCGCCAAACTCTGGGCCCAGTTACCGGCATTGGCTGAGACTGTGGATGCCGAGACGGTTGAGGCGATTCTGGAGGAAGCGGGCAAGGTCACTGCCCGCAGTATCGCTCCGCTGAGCCGCGCTGCCGACGAGGAAGGCTGTCACTGGAACGACACCGCGGTCACCACTCCCCAGGGATTCCCCCAGGCCTATCAGACCTACGCCGAAGGCGGTTGGGTGGGCGTGGGCGGTGATCCCGAATTTGGCGGCATGGGCATGCCCAAGGCGGTTTCCGCCCAGGTCGAGGAAATGGTCAACTCCGCGAGCCTGGCCTTTGGCCTGTATCCGATGCTGACGGCGGGCGCCTGCCTGTCGATCAACGCCCACGCCAGCGAAGAGCTGAAAGCCACTTACCTGCCGAACATGTATGCCGGTGTCTGGGCCGGTTCCATGTGCCTGACCGAGCCTCATGCCGGTACCGACCTGGGCATCATCCGTACCAAGGCCGAACCCCGGGCCGACGGTGCCTACGCCATCAGCGGGACCAAGATCTTCATTACCGGTGGTGAGCACGACCTGACGGAAAACATTATCCATCTGGTGCTGGCCAAGCTACCGGACGCCCCGGCCGGTCCCAAGGGGATTTCCCTGTTCCTGGTGCCCAAGTTCCTGGTTAACGCCGATGGCAGCCTGGGCGAGCGCAACCCGGTGAGCTGCGGTTCGATCGAGCACAAGATGGGGATCCAGGCTTCGGCCACCTGCGTGATGAACTTCGATCAGGCCATCGGTTACCTGGTAGGCGAGCCGAACAAGGGCCTGGCGGCGATGTTCACCATGATGAACTACGAGCGCCTGGGCGTGGGTATCCAGGGGCTGGCCACCGGTGAGCGCTCCTATCAGAACGCTGTCGAGTATGCTCGTGACCGTCTGCAGAGTCGTGCGCCGACCGGGCCGCAAGCCAAGGACAAGGTCGCCGATCCGATCATCGTGCACCCGGACGTGCGGCGCATGCTGCTGACCATGAAGGCCGCCAACGAAGGCGGTCGGGCATTTTCCACCTATGTGGCGATGCAGCTCGATACCGCCAAGTTCAGCGAGGACGCCCAGACCCGCCAGCGGGCGGAAAGCCTGGTGGCCTTGCTGACCCCCGTGGCCAAGGCATTCCTCACCGACCTGGGCCTGGAAACCACGGTGCATGGCCAGCAGATCTTTGGTGGGCACGGCTACATTCGTGAATGGGGCCAGGAACAGCTGGTGCGCGACGTAAGGATCACCCAGATCTACGAAGGCACCAACGGCATCCAGGCCCTGGATCTGGTGGGGCGCAAGATCGTGGGCAGCGGCGGGGCTTTCTACCGCCTGTTCGCCGATGAGATCCGCCATTTCACCGCGACGGCCGATGGGCAGTTGGCAGAGTTCACCCGGCCGTTGAATGCGGCTCTGGACAATCTGGATGAGCTGACCGCCTGGCTGCTGGATCGAGCGATCAGCAACCCGAATGAAATCGGTGCGGCTTCGGTGGAATACCTGCAGGTGTTTGGCTACACCGCTTATGCCTACATGTGGGCGTTGATGGCCAAGGCGGCCCTGGGCAAGGAGCAGGAAGAGGCGTTCTATGCCAGCAAGCTGGGGACTGCGCGGTTCTACTTTGCACGTCTGCTGCCGCGTATTCACTCCCTGACCGCCTCGGTGAAAGCGGGTAGCGAATCGCTGTTCCTGCTGCCGGCTGAGCAGTTTTAACGGGCAAGGGACTTTGTAAGTAATCTCTTACATAACGTGCTGCTGATCGTCCATATCGGTAGATGACGGCTGAGGCTAATCTACTTCACATGGACGTCGCGCAGGAAGCGCAAAGCAACAACACGGACACGTAGGATTCCGCCAGGATGGTGGAGTGAAAAGGATGTCAGGGAAACAGTCTGCAAAACCCCGCTTCGGCGGGGTTTTCTTTTGCCCGGCTTTTTTATTCCGGCGAGTTCAGCCCAGGATGTCCGGCACCACCGTTGTGCCCAGGCGTCCGTCGTGGGTGCTCATCGAATCTTCCAGCAAGGTTCGCAGCAATTCCAGCGTCCCCTGCTGACGCTGCAGATCGCGACAGACCAATCCGACTTTCAATGGCACCCTGGGTTCGCTCAAGGGCTTCCACAGCAATTCGCTGTTGCTGTGCTGCTGTTGCGAACGCCCCGGAAGCACGGTGGCCAGCTGGGTGTGGGGCAGGCTGTCGAGGATGCCGGCCATATTGTTCAGTTCCGCCTGTACCTGCGGGCGCCGTCCCAGATTGGCCAGTTGTGCCTGCCAGATCTGGCGCACCTGAAACTCCTCTCCCAGTAGCAACATCGGCAGTTCCGCCGCCTGGCTCATGGACACCTTCTTGAATTCGCGCAACGGGTGTTGCGCGGGGATGACCAGTGTCAGCTCGTCTTCATAGAGCGGAACGCCATGCAGGCCGGGCTGGCGTGGCGGCAGGTAGCTGATGCCGATATCCAGCGAGCCATTGAGCAAGCGCCGTTCGATCTCCAGGCCCGTCAGTTCGTAGATCTGCACCACTAGATGGGGCTGGGCCTTGCGTACCCGTTCGAGCATCTGCGGCACCAGACTGGTGTGCACCGTTTGCAGTACGCCGATGGCCAGGGTGCGCAGGGCCTGGCCCTTGAAGTTGCGCAAGGCTTCGCGGGCCTGTTGCAGGCCATCGAGCAGGGGCAGGGCGTGATTGTAGAGGGTGTGGGCGGCCAGGGTCGGCAAGAGCCGCTTGCTGCTGCGTTCAAACAGGCTGACGTCGAGGTTCTGCTCTAGTTGGCGGATCTGCTGGGACAGTGCCGGTTGTGAGATCGACAGGCGCTCTGCAGCACGGCCCACGTGGCCTTCTTCATACACCGCGACGAAATAACGCAGTTGCTTAAAATCCATAAGTATTTCTTATCGAAAAAGCTTAAAAATCGAAATGGCCCGGAGCCCGCAAGGCGCCTAGTCTAGCGCCTATTCATAAGGCTTACAGGGCCAAGAAGGGCGATGAATACCGTTTACGTCGATGGTGTTTACATAGGCAAGGCAAAAAATCTCGGCCAGGGTCTGGTCATAGATACCGACAAGCACCCGGTTGCAAACCGTCTCTGGTTGTGGCCACAAGGCCTGGGCAGCGATGAACAGGGTGATCCGCGCTTTCATAGCGGTCCTGAACGGGCCCTGCATCACTATCCCGCCGAGCACTACGCCCACTGGCGCAAACGTTATCCACAGTTCGATTGGTCGGCCCCGGCCTTTGGCGAAAATCTCTCGACCCGCGGCCTGACCGAAGAGCAGGTGTGCCTGGGGGACATGTTCCGCTGGGGCGGTGCGTTGTTGCAGGTCAGTCAGCCCCGTTCCCCCTGCTACCGCCTGAGCCGGCGCTGGGGGCTGGTCAATCTGCCCCAGCAGGCCCAGGACAATGGCCGCTGTGGCTGGTTCTACCGGGTGCTCAAACCCGGCTTCGTCCAGGCGGACGAACCCTTGGAACTGATCCAGCGCAGTTATCCCGGCCTGACCGTGGCCTGGGCCCTACGCTGTTTTTTCCGGGAGCCCCTGGAGCCTGTCGGTCTGAAAACCCTGATTGACTGCCCCGCGCTGTCCTCGCGCTGGCGCGATATTGCCATCAAGCGCCTGCGCACCGGTCGTGTCGAGGACTGGTCCTCGCGCTTGTTGGGACTGCCCCTGGAGGGCTTGCGGGCATGAATCTGTTCAATCTGCGCCGTACCCCGCCCAGTCTGGAGGATCTGGCCGTCGAGCCCTGTCTGGCTGCCGCGGACGATGGCTGTGCCAGTGAGTGCCTGATGCCCAGCGTGCCGCGCCCCCAGACGGTGTTCGTCCGTGGCCAGGGTTCCTGGTTATGGGACAGCAATGACCGCACCTATCTTGACTTCACCCAGGCCGGAGCCGCCAACAGCCTGGGCCATAGCCCTTCGGTCGTGGTCAATGCCCTGGCCGCCCAGGCCCAGTCGCTGATCAACCCCGGCTCGGGTTTCTACAACCGCGGCATGCTCAAGCTTGCCGATCGCCTGTGCCGCAGCACCGGCAGCGACCAGGCCTATCTGTTGAGCAGTGGCAGCGAAGCCTGCGAGGCCGCGATCAAGCTGGCCCGCAAGTGGGGACAACTGCACCGAGGCGGCGCGGCCGGCATCATCACCGCCAGTCGCAGTTGTCATGGTCGGGGTTTTGCCGCGCTGTCGGCGGCGGGGCGTGGTGCCCCGGGCAATCGCTTCGAGCCCCAGCTGCCGGGCTTCAGCCAGGTGCCGTTCAATGATCTGCCCGCTTTGCACGCGGCAGTGGATGCGCAAACCGTGGCCATCATGCTGGAGCCGATCCAGGGTGAGGCCGGGGTCATTCCAGCGACTGAACACTACCTCAAGGGCGTGGAACGTCTGTGTCGTGAGCTGGGCATCCTGTTGATTCTCGATGAGGTGCAGACCGGCATCGGCCGCTGCGGCACGCTGCTGGCCGAACAGTTGTATGGCGTGCGCGCCGACATCATTGCCTTGGGCAAGGGCCTGGGCGGCGGCGTGCCGCTGGCGGCGCTGCTGGCGCGGGGCAAGGCCTGCTGTTTCGAAGCGGGCGAACTGGACGGCACGCATCACGGTAATGCGCTGATGACTTCGGCCGGCCTGGCGGTGCTGGACAGTCTGCAGGAGCACGGTTTTCTGCAGCAGGTGCGCACCCATGGCCAGTACCTGGGGCAGGGGCTGACGCGCCTGGCGAGCCGTTATGCACAGGGCGAAGTGCGTGGCCATGGACTGCTCTGGGGCATGAGCCTGGCCGATGCCTCGGCTGAGGCGGTGGTCAAGGCGGCGCTGCTCGAAGGGCTGTTGCTCAGTGCCCCGCAACCGGACTGCCTGCGCTTCACCCCGGCCCTGAGTGTCAGCAAGGGCAATATCGATGAAATGCTGCTGCGCCTGGCCCGGGCGTTCTCCCGGGTGCGCACTGCACAACTGCAATGCCGCAAGGGGGTGGTGGTCTGATATCCAGGCCGATCCGGCGCGCTTCACCGAGGTTTGCTGCCACCTCACGTTGACTGAATTCCTGAACCGTCTCGCGGTATAACGCATCGCCCCGTGTCCGATTTTTCGCACGGGGCGTTTTTTTGTCTCCGTGTTGTTCAGCGTCCGGTGTGGCCCCTGAAACCTCGGTCGCTTGCTGGCTCGTTGCGCCTATCGACCCGGGCCGTCGCTGTCATCGGCTGAATGCCATTGGGGCAGAGCCACTGCAACAAGATCGCCCTGCGGGTTGGCGGGTGATTGTTCTGAACCCTGGCCCGCGGCCGGGGTCGATTGCAGGCAAGGCTCAACCGAGCCGATTTCCAACAGGAGCTGCCCTATGGACTTGATCCGCATCATCTTCGCCATTCTCTTGCCGCCCCTGGGGGTATTTCTGCAAGTGGGCTTTGGCGGCGCTTTCTGGCTGAACATCCTGCTGACCCTGTGTGGCTACATCCCCGGTATCGTCCACGCGGTCTACATCATCGCCAAACGCTGATGGTCCGGCCCGCCCGTTCCGCTGGAACGGGCGGGCCTTGCTCAAGGCTGCGCCTGCAGCACCTTCTGATAGAACCGCCACTCCTGCTCCAGGGCGTGAGCCTGGTTGTCCGCCTTGCGAAAGCCGTGGCGTTCATCCGGGTAGTAATGCGCCTCGGCGGCAATGCCCTGGTCCTTGAGTGCCTTGAGCATGTCGCGGGTTTGTTGCGGCACCACCACGGCGTCCAGCTCGCCCTGGAAAAACACCACCGGGACGCGGATGTCGCCGGCGTGCAGCAGCGGTGTGCGGGCCAGATAGCGCTGCCGGTCCTGCTGCGGATCGCCGATCAGCCAGTCCAGATAGTCGCCCTCGAACTTGTGCGTGGAACGGCTGAGGGCAATGGGGTCGCTGACCCCGTACAAGCTGGCGCCGGCGCAGAACACCTTGGCGAAAGCCAGGGCACAGAGGGTGGTATAGCCCCCCGCGCTGCCGCCACGGATGAATGCCTGCCGTGGGTCGATCAGCCCTTGCTGGTCCAGGTAGGACACCACCGCGCAGGCATCTTCCACATCCACTTCGCCCCAGCGCAGGTGCAGGGCCTGGCGATAGACCCGGCCATAGCCGCTGCTGCCCCTGTAGTTCAGATCGGCCACGGCGAAGCCGCGCTGGGTCCAGAACTGGATGCGCGGATCGAGTATCGGATAGCAGGCCGAGGTCGGACCTCCGTGGATGAACACCACCAGGGGCGGTCGCTTGACCCCGTTCATGGCCGGATAGAAGAAACCATGGGCCTGGCCATCGCCGCTGGGGTAGCACAGGGTTTGCGGACGGCTGATGTGTTCCGCCGGCAGCGGCGCCACGCCGCCGGCCAGTACCTGTACCTGCCGGGTTTCCCGCTTGATGGTGATCACGGCCGAGGGGCTGACGGGGGAGGCGGCGATGCAATACAGGTAGCGCTGATCCAGCGCCAGGCCGCGAAAGCGACTGTAGTCGCCGCTGAAGTCCTGTTGCGCACCGTCGGCGTGGTGCAGGCCGAGACGGCCGAAGCCATTCTCGGTCCAGCTGCCGAACCAGGCGTCACCGCCCAGGGGCATCCAGGTGCTGCAGCCCAGCTGCCAGGGCGCTGGCGCGTGGTCGGCCGCGGCACAGGGCAGCGGCCGCAAGCCGCTGCCGGATTCGGCCCAGGGTTGCCAGAAACCCTGGCGATCGGTCAGGCAGTAGAGTTGCTGGTCCTGGTCGAAGCGTGGCTGCTGCAGGGATTCCTGCTCGCCGTCCCCGGCTACGCAGCGCGGTTCACCCCAGGTGCCGTCGCCTTGGCGCTCGGCGAGCATCAGGCGAGTGCAGGTCCAGGGCTGATGAGGGCGATCCCATTCGATCCAGGCCAGGCGTTGGCCGTTGGCGCTCAAGGTCGGAGCGGCATAGAAGTCGGCCCCGGCGGCGAGCAGCTGCCGACCCCCGTCGCGGAGGCCGATGGCCACCAGCCGGTGCTCGTTGGCGCACTCTTCCACGGCCAGGACCTGATCGGCGTGAGCCTGCAGATCTCCGTAGCGGCAAGCGCCCCGGGTCAGGGCTTCTGGCGCGCCGCCGGCCAGGGGCTGGCGATACAGCTGCTGGTCTGCGTCATTGACGAACACCAGGTGTTCGCCGCTGATGCAGAAGGCGCCGCCGCCATATTCGTAGACCCGGCTGCGGGCGCTGAAACCCGCCGGGGTCAGGCAACGGGCCTGGCCTTGCTGCCAATGCCAGATCCGGCAACTGGCGTCTGCGGGACGGTATTCATTCCAGAACAGGCCGTGGGGCGTCAGTTGCAGTTCGGCAAAATCGGTTCCGGCGGCGGTGGCCTGGTTGGCGCTGAAGGGCTCAACCCTTGGCGATGAGGCGTGAGTTTCGTTCATTGCGAAAGGCCAGTTGCTCAATGGTTTGGGTGGCGGTTTCGGATTCTTCGCGGGCCTTGAGAATCATCCCGTGGTGTTCCGATTTGCTGCACACCGGGTCGGCATTGCTGGCATCCCCCGTGAGCATGAAGGCCTGGCAGCGGCAGCCACCGAAGTCCTTTTCCTTCTCGTCGCAGGAGCGGCACGGCTCGGGCATCCAGTCGTAGCCGCGATAGCGGTTGAAGCCGAAGGAGTCGTACCAGATGTGCTGCATGCTGTGGTCGCGCACATTGGGGAACTGCACCGGCATCTGCCGCGCGCCGTGGCAGGGCAGGGCGGTGCCGTCCGGGGTCACGGTGAGGAAGATGCTGCCCCAGCCATTCATGCAGGCTTTGGGGCGCTCTTCGTAGTAGTCCGGAGTGACGAAGATCAGTTTGCAGGGATGGCCCTGGGCTTCCAGCTTGGCGCGGTACTCGTTGGTGATGCGTTCCGCGCGCACCAGCTGCTCCTTGGTCGGCAGCAGGCCGACGCGGTTGAGCTGGGCCCAGCCGTAGAACTGGCAGGTGGCGAGCTCGACGAAGTCGGCTTCCAGGGCGATGCACAGCTCGATGATGCGGTCGATTCTGTCGATGTTGTGCCGGTGGGTGACGAAGTTCAGCACCATCGGGTAACCGTGGGCCTTGACCGCACGGGCCATTTCCAGCTTCTGCGCGAAGGCTTTCTTCGAGCCGGCCAGCAGGTTGTTCACCTGCTCGTCGCTGGCCTGGAAGCTGATCTGGATGTGGTCCAGGCCGGCTTTCTTGAAGTCGCTGATCTTCTGTTCGGTGAGGCCGATGCCGGAGGTGATCAGGTTGGTGTAGAAACCCAGCTTGCGCGCCTCGCCGATCAGTTCGGCCAGGTCTTGGCGCACCAGAGGCTCACCGCCGGAAAAGCCCAGCTGCGCGGCGCCCATCTCCCGCGCCTCGCGAAACACCTTGATCCATTGCTCGGTGCTCAGCTCCTTGCCCTGCTCGGCGAAATCCAGGGGATTGGAGCAGTAGGGGCATTGCAGCGGACAGCGGTAAGTCAGCTCGGCCAGCAACCACAGTGGCAGGCCGACTGGCGGTTTGTCGGGCACGACGGCTTCAGCCGAGTTCGATCCAGTGCTGGGCACGGGCGACCTCCATGAACTGCTCGATATCGTCACCGAGCTCGGCCACTCCGGGGAACTGCACCTGAAGCTCCTGGATGATCGCCGCCACGTCCCGCTCGCCGTCGATCAGGCCACCGATCAGTGCCGCGCTGTCGTTGAGCTTGATCATGCCTTCCGGGTACAGCAGCACGTGGCCCTTTTGCGCCGGTTCGTACTGGAAGCGGTAGCCGGGGCGCCAGCGTGGGGTCTTGCTGCGGTCGAAACTCATAGAGGGATCCCTTTATGCCAGACCCGCTGATCGGTAACGCTGTGATAAGGCGGGCGGTTCAGTTCATAGGCCATGCTCATGGCGTCGAGCATGCTCCAAAGGATGTCCAGTTTGAACTGGAGAATTTCCAGCATGCGTTCCTGGCCGGCACGGGTGGTGTAGTGCTGCAGGGTGATGGCCAGGCCGTGTTCCACATCGCGCCGGGCCTGGCCCAGTCGGGTGCGGAAGTACTCGTAGCCGGCCGGGTCGATCCACGGGTAATGCTGGGGCCAGCTGTCCAGGCGCGATTGGTGGATCTGTGGGGCGAACAGCTCGGTCAGCGAGCTGCTGGCGGCCTCCTGCCAACTGGCGCGGCGGGCGAAGTTGACGTAGGCGTCCACGGCGAAGCGCACTCCGGGCAGTACCAGTTCCTGGGAACGCAGTTGCTCCGGGTCCAGGCCCACCGCCTGGCCCAGGCGCAGCCAGGCCTCGATGCCGCCGTCCTCACCGGGGGCGCCGTCGTGGTCCAGCAGGCGCTGGATCCACTCGCGGCGAACTTCCCGGTCCGGGCAGTTGGCGAGGATCGCCGCATCCTTCATTGGGATGTTCACCTGGTAGTAGAAGCGGTTGGCGACCCAGCCCTGGATCTGTTCGCGGCTTGCCCGGCCTTCATACATCGCCACGTGATAGGGGTGATGGATGTGGTAATAGGCGCCCTTGGCGCGCAGTGCCTGCTCGAACTCGGCAGGGGACAGGGGGGTGTCGGTCATGTGTGTTCTCCGGGGGGCTGTCCTTTCGCGGGCAAGCCCGCTCCTACGCAAAGCGAGCTTGTAGGCGATATGGCCTACAGCTCAATACTCATTCCGTCGTAAGCCACTTCCACCTTTCGACGTACCAGTTCGGCACGTTCGGCGGAGTCTTCGTCGAGGATCGGGTTGGTGTTGTTGATGTGGATCAGCACCTTGCGCTGGCGGGGCAGTTGCTCCAGCACCTCGAGCATGCCGCCGGGACCGTTCTGCGCCAGGTGGCCCATTTCCTGGCCGGTGCGGGTGCCGACGCCACGGCGCTGCATTTCATCGTCTTCCCACAGGGTGCCGTCCACCAGCAGCATGTCGCTGGCGGCCATGATCTCCAGCAGGGGCGCATCGACTTTGCCCAGGCCCGGGGCATAGAAGAGTTTGCCGCCGCTGCGCAGGTCTTCGACGATCAGGCCGATGTTGTCCCCCGGGTGCGGGTCGAAACGGTGCGGAGAATAGGGCGGCGCCGCGCTGCGCAGGGGCAGCGGCGTGAAGCGCAGGTTGGGGCAGGCGGGGATGCTGAAGCTCTGGTCCAGTTCGATGCGGTTCCAGTTCAGGCCGCCGTTCCAGTGGCTGAGTATCTTGAACAGCGGAAAGCCGGTGCTCAGGTCTTCGTGGACCATGTCGGTGCACCAGACCTGATGCGGACAGCCTTCACGCAGGCTGAGCAGGCCGGTGGTGTGATCGATCTGGCTGTCCATCAGGATGATGGCGCCGATTCCGCTATCGCGCAGGGCCCGGCCCGGTTGCATGGGGGCGAAGCCCTGCAGTTGGGCGCGGATGTCCGGGGAGGCGTTGCACAGTACCCAGTTCACCCCGTCATCGGAAATGGCGATGGACGATTGGGTGCGGGCCTGGGCCCGCAGGCTGCCGTCGCGAAACCCTGCGCAGTTCACGCAGTTGCAGTTCCACTGCGGAAAACCACCGCCGGCGGCGGAACCTAGAATCTGGACAAACATGGACACTCCCGGGGTGACGACGTGAACAAGGTGGGCAACTGAAAATAAAAACGCCCCGGACGGGCCGAGGCGTTGCGCTGCGTGTTTCGGCCAGAGGCAGAAATCAGCGGCTGGCGAAGTACATGGTGACTTCGAAGCCGATACGCAGGTCGGTGTAAGCAGGTTTGGACCAGGTCATAAAAATGCTCCTTTGAGGTGGGTGGGACGGGTATTGCCTATACATATAGTCCACCTCCGGCGGGAGATGTTCAGATGCTTAGGGGGCTATCTTACTAAATTCCCGCAAAAGGTTGCCTGCAAATCTTAAGAAAGCTCATTGCAGCGCCGGTAATGATCATTGCGCCACTTGCCAAGGGGCTCCCGGGCAAGGCCCGGTGGCCAGTATTGTCCAGCCACCGGCCGCCGCCTGCAGGGCCTGGGCGGCCTGAATCACGGTGTCGGGCGTGAGGGCCAGGATGCTGGCGTGCAGTTGCGTCAGGTAATCCGACGGATGGCCGGCCAGTCGCGCCTGCCAGAGCCATTGCGCAGCCTGTTCCAGGGGCAGCAGCGAGGCCTGGAACTGCTGGGCCAAAGCCTGTCGCTGTTCGTTCCAGAACGCCTCGTCGAGCGTGCGCAGATGCTCCGGCCATTGCTGGAGAAATTGCTCCACGTGCTGAAGGATTTCGCTGAGCGTCGCGCTGGGCGATTGCACGCCGAACAGCAGGCCGGTCTGGCCGTTGCGCTGGCGCACGGCGCTGAACACCGCATAGCCCAGCTGCAACTCCACCCGCAGGCGTTGATAGAACGGCGTCTGGCAGAGCTGGCCCAGCAGGCGCCAGGCTGCTTCATCGGCCAGTTGCGCGCCGGGCGTGGGGCAGAACAGCAACAGCGCCTGTTCCCCGGCATCTCCGGGCAGGCTCTGCCAGCGGCGGACGGCCTCGGCTGCCGGCGGCTGGCAGAGCCCGGCATCCGCACTGCCGGGCATCCGCTGCAGCACCCGACCGAGGGCCTCCTGAATGCCTGCGGGCAACCCCAGGGCCAGGCCATCCCAGCGGGCGTCGGCCCACAGTGCTTGCAGATCCGATGCCTGCGTGTAGCGGGCGTCGGTGGCTTGTGGCTGCTCGCTGAAGGCCTTGAGCAGCCGCCGGATTGGCATCAACGGTGCTTCGTCGGGGGCGGCAGGGTTCTTCTGCCAGAACGAGTCGACGGGCTGGGTCAGTTGTATCAAGGCCTGTTGCAGCACCGCCGGTAGGGGGGGCTGCAGGCCGCTGAGTGTCAGCAACCAGTCTTCGCCAGCGCTGGCAAAGCTCAATTGCACACCGGCCTGGGCGGCGTCGCTGCGCAGGGGCGCGAGGCTGTGCTGCAGCCGTTCGTGCAAGTCGGCCGGAGCGGGCGAGGCCAGGCGCCAACGTAGAATCAGGGCCCCTTCATGACCGTCCGTGGGCAGGGCCTGGCTCAGGTGCAGTGCCGAGGTTTCTCGGCGGCTTCGCGAGCGATCCTGCGCGAAGGTGCGCAGCCCGCGGTGTGCACTGGTCTGTCCACGAATCAGTCCCGCCCGCGGCGCCTCGGCAGCGCTGCGCAGGAAAGGGTTGGCCGCTGGCAGGCGCCATTCGCTGCTGAAGTTATCCACAACCTGGGGCTGCAACTGCGCAAGCACCGCCTTGAGCGCCGCGAGCCCCTGCGCATTCAGCTCACCGATGCTCTGGCGGCTGTCCCGCTGGGCCAATGCCAGAGCACTGGCGACCTGCAACGGGCGTTGTTGCAGCAAGGCATATTCCTCCCGCAGCTCGGGCCAATCGCCCTGGGTCCTGAAGAAGCCCAGCCAGTCTCCGAGCAGCTCGCTGACCTGGGCCGCGGCTGTCGTTGCCCGGGTGCTTAGGGTCACCTGCAGGTGCAACAAGGCCTGCCCGGCAAATTCATACAGCGTCTGTGCCTTCAGGCCCTGGGCCAACTGGCGTTGCTGGAGCCCGGCAAGCAGCCCTCCCGGCTTGGCCGATTGCAGCCAGGTACAGAGAAAGTCCAGGGCGGGTGCTGCGCCGTCGGGCAGTTGTTCGAAGGCGAACAGCAGGTCCAGGCGTTGTGCCTCGAGCTGTTGATAGCTGCGGGTGCCGCTCGGCAACAGCGCGGGAGGTCGGCGCTGCTCAAGATGCCGGCCCTGGGCCAGAGTCGCGCCGTAGCGTTCGGCCAGTTCGCGAAGTTCTTCCATAGGCTGGGGGCCGACCAGGCTCAGGGTCATTTGCCCGGCCTGGTAAAACTTTTGATGAAACTGCTGTAGCGCTTGCTGAAAACCGCGGCTGGCCAGGTTCAGGCTGTAACGGTTGCCGGCATGGAAGGCCCGCAGCGGATGAGCGCCAGACAGACCGTCGAACAGCGCGAACTGACGCTGCGCCGCCTGATCCCGGGACCAGGCGATAAATTCCGCGTGCAGCACTTCCCGCTCCCGGCGCTGGTCGTCAAGGTCCAGGCGCGGGTGGGCGAGCATGTCGCACAGGCGTTCCAGGCCGGCGGCAAGAGCACTGGGCGGCAGCTCGAAGAAGAACTCGGTCGCGCGCTCACAGGTCTTGGCATTGAGCTGTCCGCCCTGGTTTCGCACATGGGCCATCAGCCCTTGTTCGGCAGGAAAGCGCTCGGTGCCGAGAAACAGCAGGTGCTCCAGAAAGTGCGCCAGCCCCGGCCACGCCGCCGGCGCATCGTGGCTGCCGGCGCAGACCCGCAGTGCCGCGGCGCAACGTTTCAGGTGAGGGGCATGACGCAGGGACACCCGCAGGCCGTTGGCCAGGGTTTGCAAGTGAGGCAGGGGGTGGTTCAGCGCGGGCATGAGCACTTCCAGAACAGAGAGGCGCCCATGCTAGCGGATATGGGCGGATCAGCGCTTGCTCAGGTCGTCGTATAGCTCGGGGCGACGATCGGCAAGGTAGCGGTTCAGCGCCCGGGATTGGTTCATCAGCGTACGATCCAGGGTGCCGATGATCAGGGCTTCGTCCAGCCCGGCCAGGGCGATCCGGCTGCCGTCGGGGGCGGCGATGGAGCTTTGGCCGCAATAGCGGATCTGCTCTTCCCGGCCGCAGTAGTTGGCGTAGGCCACATAGCACTGGTTTTCGAAGGCCCGGGCGCGAATCGTCACATCGGCGACGAAGTCGTAGGGAATCATGTTTGCCGTCGGCACCAGGATCAGCTCGGCACCGGCCAGGGCCAGGCGTCGGGCGTTCTCCGGAAATTCGATGTCGTAGCAGATCAGGAAGCCGAGCTTCCAGCCGTTGAGCTCCACCAGGGGGAAGTCATCCGCACCGGCGCTGAACATCGAGTGATCCAGATCACCGAACAGATGAGTCTTGCGGTAGTTGCACAGGCGCTGGCCCTGGGCGTCGATCAACTGCACGGCGTTGTAGATCTGGCCGTCGCTGCTGCGCTCCGGGTAGCCGTAGAGAATCGCCGTGCCGGCGGCCTGGGCGATGGCGGCGATGTGCTGGGCCGAGGGGCCGTCCTGGGCCTCGGCCAGGGCGCCGACCGCTTCGGCGCCGATGTTGTAGCCGCTGAGGAACATCTCCGGCAGCACCAGCAAATCGGCATCCGTGGCCTCCATGGCCACCCGGTGCAGGCGCTGCAGGTTACCGGCCACATCCAGTGGCGCGGGCGGGCACTGGTACAAGGCGACGTGCATGGTCTTCACTCCTCTGACTGACTGGCCGACCACTGTAGCGGCTGGCGCAGGCGGCGATAAGCCCCGCCAGGGACTTGCCGCGCGCCATGGCCCGTTGCTCAGTCCGCCAGGGCAATCGGTCCGATTTCGTGGAACACGTCCCCCGGTCCCGGGTTCTCGGGATGGGTGGCGCCGCCGAAGTGCTTCATGATGCCCCACACGGCGTTGAGCGAGGTCTGCACCGCGCCCTCGACCCAGGCCGGGGTCCAGGACACGTCATCGCCGGCGATGAAGATGCCGCGCTGTTCGGCCGGCATGTCGTCCTGCATGAAGTGCGCGTACATGCGCTGGTTGTAGCGGTAATGGCCCGGCAGCGCGCCCTTGAAGGCACCGAGGAAATGCGGATCGGCCTCCCAGGACACGGTGATCGGGTCGCCGATGATGCGGCTGGCGATGTCGACTTTCGGGTAGATCTTCTTCAAGGCGTCCAGGGCCAGCTTCACGCGCTTTTCCACCGGCTGCGGGAGCATCTTCAGGGCGTCGCTCATCCACGAGTAGGACAGGCAGATCACCCCCGGCTTGTCGTCGCCGTTGTCGAACAGGTAGGTGCCGCGGGTCAGGCGGTCGGTGAGGGTCATGCTCATCAGGTCGCGGCCGGTTTCCGGGTCCTTGTCCTTCCAGAACGGCCGGTCGACCATGACGAAGGTCTTCGACGACTGCATGTAGCGGGTGCGGTCCAGGGCCATCCACATCTTCTGCGAGAACAGCGACTCTTCGCATTCGATCTGGGTGGTCAGCAGCCAGCTCTGGCAGGTGGTCAGGACCGCCGCGTATTCCCGGGTATCGCCCCAGTTGTCGGTGACACTGAAGCGGCCGTCGGCGGCCCGGGCAATGCGCTTGACTCCGGTGCGTGGCGCGCCATGGTGCAGCGAGCTGAGGCTGGTGCCGGCCGGCCAGTGGGCGCAACGCTCCGGCACGTGGCGCCAGATGCCCAGGGGCACCTGTTCGACGCCGCCGACCACCAGATGCTGGTGATCGTCGCAGTTGGTCATCACCACGCGGAAGATTTCCAGCATCGAGTTGGGGAAGTCCGAGTCCCAGCCGCCGGTGCCGAAGCCCACCTGGCCGAACACTTCACGATGGTGGAATGACAGTTTGGCAAAGGCCTTGGAGGTGGCGACGAAGTCGTAAAAGGTGCGGTCGTCCCACAGCGGCACCAGGGTGTTCCACAGCTCCTTGAGGCGCGGCACGTCGCGATCGCGGATGGCTTGCTGGATCTCGCTGAAGCGCGAGCCGTCCTCCAGGGCGTCGGCCCAGGCGTCGGCGACTTCCTGGAACAGGGCCGGCAGGTCGGCGAGTTTCTGGGCGTAGTGGGTCTGGCCTTCGAGATCGATGACCGTGCTGCCCGACGCCGGGGTCAGCGGGTTGGGGAAGGGCTTGGTCTCAAGGCCGAGCTTGTCGACGTAGTGATAGAAGGCCGTGGACGACACCGGAAAGCGCATGCCACCGAGTTCGGCGATGATGCCTTCGGCGCCTTCGAAGGCCTGGGAGCGCAGGCGGCCGCCCATTTTCGACGCTTCATAGACCACCGGCTTGAGGCCCAGCTTCATCAGTTCGTAAGCGGCGACCAGGCCGGCGATACCCGCGCCGACGATGGCCACTTCGGTGCCGTGCTGGGCTTCGGGGATGCTGCCCAGGCCGGCGGGGTGCTCGATCCAGTCGTCGAAGGCGAAAGGAAAATCCGGGCCGAAGATGGTGATCGGTTTTTTACCGTCTGCAGGATGGCGATTGTTCTTGTTCATGGCTGACCTTGGCGGGCGGCTCAGCAGAGTGCTGAGTATAGGAAAAGATGGCAGCCATTCTAGAGAGGGAGAAACACGTAAATAAGACGCAAACTGTCGTCGTTATGCATTGTTATTTATCAACCTGACGAATAGATGATTCAGATTGACGATGGAGCGCTTTCAGCTGTGGGGCTTCAGAGCGCATGCCCGCGATCGATCTTGCTGCTGAGGATGATCGAGGTGGTGGTCTTTTCCACGCCGTCGACGCTGCCGATCTGGTCCAGCAATTGGTCCAACTGTTCCGGCGAGTCGGTGCGCAGCCAGGCCACGTAATCGAACTCGCCGCTCACCGCGCACAGTTGCTGGACCTGAGCCATGCCGCTCAGGCGCCGCAGCACTTCCTTGCCGGAGCGCGGCTGGACCTTGATCCCCACATACGCCTGCAAGCCGCCGTCGACCACCCTCTGACCCAGGCGCACGCCGTAGCCGGTGATGACCCGGGTCTTTTCCAGGCGCGCCAGACGCGAAGTCACGGTGGTGCGAGCAATACCCAGCTGCCGGGCCAGCATGGCCACGCTTTCGCGGGCATTGATCTGCAGGGCGGCGATCAGTTGGCGATCGACTTCATCAAGAACGGGAGGGCGGCTATCGGACAAGGGGGGCTCCAGCACGGCTATCGAGGGAGCGAGCATGTTACAGCCTCGGGCAAACCCTGGCTGCTGCTGCCGATTGTCTGTTCTGGCCAGGGACTGAGCTTTCGCCATCGGGACTTTTTTTGAAACAAATAGCCTGCGACAAGTTGTCATAAGTAACCAGTTAGTACATTCTCGCAACCTAGTTTTACAAATGGCAGAGGTTTGACATGAAAAACACGGGGGCTGCCACCGGCAGCCGATGGCTCCTGGCGGGGTTGGGCATTCTGATTGCCCTGATCGGGCTGGGCCTGGCGGGAGGTGGTGGCTATCTCCTGAGTCTGGGAGGCAGCGCCTATTTCCTGTTGATGGGCCTGGCGATGCTGGTGTCCGGCATTCTGATTGCCCGGGCCAATCCTCGTGGCGCCAGGCTGTACGGCGTGGCCCTGGTGCTGACCGCGATCTGGGCGGTCTGGGATGCCGGCTTGGAATACTGGCCGCTGGTTTCGCGGGTGCTGACCTTTGCCGTGATCGGCCTGGTGGTGGCGCTGATCTATCCGACCCTGATGCGCGCCTCCGGTGCCCGCGCCGGGCGTGCGGCTCATGGGCTGGCGGGGCTGCTGGGCGTTGGCATAGTGGCGACCCTGGCCTACATGTTCGTGCCGACCCATGTGGTCAAGGCCGACAGCGTACCGGCCATCCAGCCGGTGGCTCCCGCCGAGCAGCAGAAAGACTGGGCCCACTGGGGCAACACCACGGCGGGCAACCGCTTTGCTGCCCTGGACCAGATCAACAAGGGCAATATCGGCCAACTGCAAGTGGCCTGGACCTTCCGCACCGGTGACCTGCCCCAAAGCACCGGCGCCGGCGCCGAAGACCAGAACACCCCGCTGCAGATCGGCGATACCGTCTACACCTGCACCGCCTACGGCAAGGTGTTCGCCCTGGACGCCGACACCGGCGCCGAGCGCTGGAAGTTCGACCCGCAAGGCTATGCACCCAACTGGCAGCGCTGCCGTGGCTTGGGCTATTTCGACGCCTCCGCGGTCCCGGTAAGCCAGTCCTCGGCGCCCGCCGCTGCTCCTGCGGCTTGCACCAGGCGCCTGTTCCTGCCGACCGGCGATGCGCGCCTGATTGCGCTCGATGCTGAAACCGGCAAGCCCTGTGAAGACTTCGGCCACCAGGGCACGGTCGATCTGAAAACCGACATGGGCGAGATCAAGCCGGGTTACTACCAGCAAACCTCGACGCCTCTGGTGGCGGGCACTGTAGTGATCGTGGGCGGCCGGGTGGCGGACAACTTCTCCACGGGCGAGCCGCCAGGCGTGGTGCGGGCTTTTGATGTGCGCAGCGGCGAGCTGATGTGGGCCTGGGACCCGGGCAACCCGGCCACCACCAAACGTCCGCCGGCGGGTGAAACCTATACCCGTGGCACCCCGAACGTCTGGTCGGCGATGTCCTATGACGCCAAGCTGGGCCTGGTGTACCTGCCCACCGGCAACGCCACGCCGGACTTCTTCGGCGGTCAGCGCAGCGAGTTCGATGACAAGTGGAGCTCCTCGGTCGTCGCTCTCGACGTGAAGACCGGCCAGGTGCGCTGGCATTTCCAGACCACCCACCATGACCTCTGGGATTTCGACCTTCCGGCGCAGCCGCTGCTGTACGACATTCCGGACGACAAGGGCGGCGTGCAACCGGCATTGGCCCAGGTCACCAAACAGGGCGAGATCTTCCTGCTCAACCGCGAAACCGGCAAGCCGATTGCCCGGGTCGAAGAGCGTCCGGTGCCCCAGGGCAATGTGCCGGGGGAGCGTTATTCGCCGACCCAGCCGTTCTCGGTGGAAATGCCGTCGATTGGCAATCAGACGCTGACCGAGTCCGACATGTGGGGTGCAACTCCGTTCGACCAGTTGCTGTGCCGCATCCAGTTCAAGGGCATGCGCCATGAGGGCGTGTACACCCCGCCTGGCCTGGATCACGCACTGCAGTTCCCCGGCTCCCTGGGTGGCATGAACTGGGGCAGCGTGTCGGTGGACCCGACCAGCCACTACATGTTCGTCAACGACATGCGCCTGGGCCTGGCCAACTACATGATCCCTCGGGAGCAGATTGGCGCCGGTGCCAGTGGCATCGAAATGGGCGTGGTGCCCCAGGAAGGCACGCCGTTCGGCGCCATGCGCCAGCGCTTCCTCTCGGCGGTGGGCATTCCCTGCCAGAAGCCGCCGTTCGGCACCATGTCGGCCATCGACCTGAAGACCCGCAAACTGATGTGGCAGGTGCCGGTGGGCACCGTGCAGGACACCGGCCCGCTGGGGATTCGCATGCACCTGCCGATCCCGATTGGCATGCCGACCCTGGGCGCGTCCCTGGCGACCCAATCCGGCCTGCTGTTCTTCGCCGGCACCCAGGACTTCTACCTGCGGGCCTTCGATACCGGCAACGGTAATGAAATCTGGAAAGCGCGTCTGCCAGTGGGCAGTCAGTCGGGGCCGATGACTTACGTATCGCCCAAGACCGGGCGCCAGTACATCCTGCTCACGGCCGGTGGCGCACGGCAGTCGACCGATCGCGGTGACTATGTGATTGCCTACGCGCTGCCCAAATAAGGACAGCCGGCGACACAGTGAAAAGCCGCGCAATGCGCGGCTTTTTCATGGGGGCAAGAAATGGCTGGCGATGGTGGTGGTGCCCAGGGGCCTGCCTTGGCGTTGTCAGTATTAGCAGGTCTGAATTTGAGCTGACCACTAATGGTGCAGCGTTAAGTCGGCATCCGGGTTAATTCTGCATCAGCGATAACAGCTTGGCTGAACGAGCAGCAGATCGCGTAGCGCTTCACCCACTCCGGTGGCGGATTGAGGGTTTTGTCCCGTGACGAGCCGACCATCGACCACCACGTTGGCAGTCCAGTTTGCTGCGCCGTGATGATGCGCACCACGCGCACTCAGGGTGCTGGCCAGCAAGAAAGGCACGATGTTGTCGAGCTTGACCGCACGTTCTTCGTCGTCGGTAAACGCACTGAGGTTTTTGCCGGCAACCAGGTAGCTGCCATCGCTGAGCGTCACGTTCACCAGTGCCGCGGGGCCGTGACAGACTGCGGCCACTGCACCACCGGCTTCGAAGAGGTCGCGGGTCATGCTTTGCACGGCAGGGCTAGTCGGGAAATCCCACATCGCACCGTGGCCGCCGGTAAAGAAGATAGCGGCGTACTTCGACGCATCCAGGGCGTCCAGGCGTTGTGTGTTGGCAATGGCGGCGCGAAAGCGACTGTCGTTCCAGTAGCGTGCGTTGGTGACATCATTCAGGTCGAGACCATCGACCGGAGGTTCGCCGCCCTGGATCGAGGCGAACTCGATTGTAAAGCCGGCCGCTTCGAGTACGGCAAGCGGGTGGGTGACTTCGGCGAGGTAAAAGCCAGTTGGCTCGCCACCATCGCCTTTGCTGGCGTGGCTGGTGAGGACCATCAATAGTGGTTTGTGTTGGTTTGCGGATGAGGGCGTCATGATTTTTTCTCTAGAGTTCAAGCTGAAGGAGCAATGCCGGTGGCAGTGCCCACTGGCACAGTCGGGGAATTCGCTGGAGCGGCTGAGCCGCAAATGTTGTCGTTAGAAAGTCGCTTTACCGACTGACGCACCGGTAATAAGGAAAGTGTGAGGTTTCATTACAGTGCTCCAAATACCCGTCAGAAACCGGGGTCGAGGGAGGGCGCAGTGCTGCAGTCGTGTTATTTCAATCGATCGAGCAGTGCCTTGCCGACCTCAATGGCCGAGGCTGGATTCTGGCCAGTGATCAACTCGCGATCGATGACCACATTAGGCGTCCAATTGGAAGTGTTGCTGCGGTACACCCCACCGGCTTGTTCCAGCGCGGTTTGCGGGTAGAACTTCATAACACCACCGTTGAGCAGACCTTTGGCTTCTTCCTCTTCCTTATTGCTGATAACGGTCATCTTGTAGCCCGCATAAATCCAGTCGGCGCTGCCCCTCTCAGGTTTCGCACTCTGGAGTTGGCGGGTGAATTTTTCGGCGTCAGGCAAGGTCGACAGCAGGGCGATCGGGCCATGGCAGACGAGTGCGGTGGTCTTGTCTTGTCCATGGAAATTCGCCAGCAAGCGACCCAGCTGACGGCTGTGGAGCAGGTCCTGCATGGGGGCGTGGCCGCCGGGAATGTAGACCGCATCAAAGTGCGCATAACCGATCTGCTCTACCCGAGAAAGGCTGATGACCGGTGACTGTTCCGGCAAGGTCAGTTTCAGTTGGTCAAGCAAGTTCTTATAGGTCTGAAGCGCTGCCTCATCGTTGTTGAAGTACATTTTATCGATGGACGTTTTGTCCACTGTCGGCGCGTTGCCGTTCGGGGTGGCAAAGGTGACGTTATGGCCAGCGTCGAGCAGCATCTTTACCGGTTGCAAAAGCTCGTTCAGGTAGAAGCCGGTGGCAAAGACCTTGCCGTCCTTCAAATCGAGCTTCGCCGAATCGGAAAGCACCACAAGCACGTTGTCAGCGCTGGCTGCCAGGCTGGTGCTGGCGAGGGCCATGGCTAATGCAATACGGGTCAGTTTTCTCATGTCGTGTCCAGAATTTATCGGGCGAACGGTTGCCGCCCCTGCCTGGATACTCTATTGATGTATGATTTGGCGATAAACTACCTAAAATGGAATTCATTTGGACTTTGTAGGCAATAATGGCGCGTAGATTTGACCATCTTGGGGATGTGGAAGCCTTTATTCGCGTGGTGGAGCAGGGCACTGTCAGTGCTGCAGCCACTGCCCTGGCGACCACGCCTTCGGTGCTCAGCCGGGCGTTGACGAGGCTCGAGTCGCGCCTTGGCGTGCAATTGTTGCGACGTACTACCCGAAGGCTCAGCCTGACAGACGCCGGCAAGTTGTACCTGGAACAAACCCGTTTGGCCTTTTCACAGATTGAAGAGGCGGAGCGCAATATTTGCGGCCAGGAAGGCGAGTTGAGCGGGCGCGTTCGGATGAGCGTCCCAACGACTTACGGGCATCATCGTCTGCCACCGCTGCTCAGTGAGTTTGCCCGGCAATACCCGGCTGTGCGGGTGGAACTGAGCATCACCAATCGCAATGTCGACCTAGTCGCCGAAGGCTACGATCTGGCGATTCGTCTGGGGCAGTTGCCGGACAGTGGTCTGGTGGGCCGCAAACTGGAAGATGCGCGGCTTTGCCTCGTCGCGTCTCCCCAATACCTGGCTCGCGCCGGCATCCCTACGACGCTTGAGATGTTAGGCGAGCACGTTTGTCTGCCATTCATCATGCCCAGCAGTGGCAAGGTCGGATCGTGGTTGTTCTGTCTTGACGGGAAAAATATCGAATGGCTACCGCAAGCCAATGTGGAGGTTTCGGATGATGTTCTGGGGATCGTTTCGCTGGCGGAAAGCGGTCTGGGCATCTGCCAGACCTATGATTTCATCGTCCGGGACAAAATTCAGCGCGGGCAATTGGTGGAAATACTTGCGCAATTGAGTGGGCGCAGTCGGCCGTTCTCGATTATTTACCCGCCTCACCGGCAATTGTCAGCCGCATCCCGGGCGCTGATCGAGTTCATCCTGGACAACACCCAAGCCTGAGCGATTCAAGCGGCTGATGTGGACGTTTTGTGGACGGTTAGCAGATTTTAATTCGAGGTCTTTCGAACCGTAGAAGCGCGAAAGCCGCGCATTGCGCGGCTTTCAATTTGGTGGGCCCACACGGACTTGAACCGTGGACCAAAGGATTATGAGTCCTCTGCTCTAACCAACTGAGCTATAGGCCCTCAGCAGGCGGCGAATTATAACGATGGTTTCTCGGCTGTGCTATCCGAAAAATCGGAAACCCGGATCCGCAGGAAGGCCGCACAGAACTCATCTGCCTCAAGGGGCAGGCTGACGATATAGCCCTGGATCTGCTCGCAGCCTTCCTGGGCGAGGAAGGTCTGCTGGTCATGGTCTTCCACCCCTTCGGCGATCACCGTGAATTGCATGCTGCGGCCCAGGGCGATGATGGCGCGGACGATGGCCACGTCGTGGGGGTCGTCCGGCAGGCCACGGACGAAGGACTGGTCGATCTTGAGGAAGTCCAGGGGCAGGCGCTTGAGGTAGCTCAGGGACGAGTAGCCGGTGCCGAAGTCGTCGATGGCCAGTTGCACCCCCAGGCGCTTGAGCTGGTGCAACACCTCCAGGGCTTCTTCGGCCTGGCTCATGATGAAGTTCTCGGTGATCTCCAGCTGCAGCAAACCAGGCTGCAGGTCGTAGTCGCGCAGCAGTTGTTCGATGCGGCCCAGGAGATTGGGTTGGCGCAGTTGCGCGCCGGCCAGGTTCACCGACAGTGGTCCGAAGTGCTCGTAGTGCTGGTTCCAGCTATGCAGGTGCTGGCAGGCCTGTTCCAGGACCCAGTCGCCGATCAGCAGGATCATGCCGTTTTCTTCGGCCAGAGGAATGAAGTGCTCGGGCGGGACATCGCCGAAGGTGGGGTGGTGCCAGCGGATCAGCGCCTCGGCGCCCACCAGTTCATGGTTGCTGAGGCTGATCTTGGGCTGGAAGTACAGCGACAGCTCATCGCGTTCGATGGCCCGACGCAGTTCGTGTTCCAGGGCCACCCGCTCGCTGGCCTGGGCGGTCAGGTCGCGGGTGTAGCGTTCCACGCGGTTGCGGCCCTTGGCCTTGGAGCGGTACATGGCGGCATCGGCGTTCTTGATCAGGGTGGCGACGTCGCAACCGTCCTTGGGGTAGAGGCTGGTGCCGATGCTGGCGCTGATGAAGAACTCATGTTCACCGGCCTGGAACGGCGCGGTGAAGCAGTTCAGCAACTTGGTGGCGATGTGGTCGGCATCGCTGGCCTGGTGCAGCCCGGGCAGCAGGATGATGAATTCGTCCCCGCCCAGGCGAGCCACGGTGTCGATGTCTCGTAGCTGTTCCTTGAGGCGCACGGCGATGCCCTTGAGCAGCAGATCGCCCACCGGGTGGCCGAGGCTGTCGTTGATGTGCTTGAAGCGATCCAGGTCGAGGAACAGCACCGCGCCCTGGCCGCCGCTGTCCTGCTGGCCGTTGAGCGCGGCCAGCAGGCGACTTTCGAACAGGGTGCGATTGGGCAGGCCGGTCAGGGGGTCGTGGTGGGCCTGATAGTCGAGCCGTGCCTGGGCGTGCTTGAGGCTGGAGATATCGGCGAACACCGCCACGAAATGGGTGATCTGCCGCTCCTTGTTGCGCACGGCGTTGATGGTCAACCAGTTGGGGTAGAGCTCGCCGTTCTTGCGGCGGTTGGAAATCTCGCCCTGCCAGTGGCCTTCCAGGGTCAGTTGATGCCACATCGCGGCGTAGAAGGCGCTGTCGTGCAGCCCCGATGCCAGCAGGCGCGGGGTCTGGCCCAGGGTTTCACTTTCGCTGTAGCCGGTGATTTCGCTGAAGGCCCGATTGACCGCGCTGATGCGCTGCTGGGTATCGGTGATCATCACGCCCTCGGCGGTGCTTTCAAACACTGTGGCGGCCTGTTGCAGTTTTTCCTGCATTTGCTGGCGATCGGTAATGTCCCGGGCAATGGTCAGCATGCAGTCTTCTTCGCCGATGGGCAGCGGCCGGCTGGACAGCTCGCAAAGGCGGATCTGGCCATCGTTGCGGCGAATATGGCAACGGAAGTCGCGGACGTAGCCGTCGCGTTGCAGCAGATCGAGCATCTGTTTGCGTTCGTTGAGATTGACCCAGATCCCCAGTTCCAGAGTCGAGCGGTCCAGCGACACGGCGCTATTGAAGCCGGTGATGCGACTGAAGCCCTCGTTGACCTCGATCAGCAGGCCATCGCGCTGGCGGCTCAACAGCAGTCCGTCCGGGGAGGCGTGGAAGGCTTTGGCGAACTTCTCTTCGGAGGTCTGCAGTTGCTGCTGGGTTTCCTTGAGCTGGCTGATATCGCGCACCACCACCACCAGCGCCGGGGTGGTGTCGAGGTCAAAGGGCTCGGCGGAGATCAGCCCGGTGAACAGCTGGCCACCGTGGCGGCGAAAGGGCATCTCCAGGTTGCGGATGCTGCCGGCCTGCAAGCGCTGCAAGAGGCTGGGGCCGACCCCCGGGATCCCCCAGATGTTCAGCTCGGTGGCGGTCTGGCCGATGACCGTTTCGGCACTCAGGCCGATCTGTTCCTCGAAGGCCTTGTTGACCTCCAGCAGGCAGCCGTCGGACAGGCGTGCGATGACCAGGATGTCCGGGCACTGCTGGAACACCGAAGCGAACTTCTGCTCGGACAGGCGTAGCGCTTCTTCGGTGTGCTTGGCTTCGCTGATGTCGATCATCAGCCCGCGCATCACCGGTTCCTGGCCGTGCTCGATCAGGCTGACGATGTCGCGTACCCAGAGACAGCGACCGTCGGCGGTGATCACCCGGTAGTCGAGGCTGTGGTCGCGCCCGGCCTGGACCTCGTGGTCGCAGAACGCCTGGGCCCGGGTCAGGTCGGCGGGGTGGATGATGTTGCGCCAGAACCCGGGAACCAGCCAGTGAGCCAGGGGATAGCCCAGCAGCGCTTCGGCGTGGGGCGAGACGTAGCTGTAGGTGAAGTCGCTGACGCGGGCTTCCCAGGCGATGGCGGACAGGCTCTCCACCAGGCTGCGATAGTGGTATTCGCTGCTGCGCAGCTCCTGTTCCAGGGCCACCCTGCGGGAGATCTCCGAGCTCAGGCGGCGGTTGATACGGATCACCACCGCGAGCACGGTGACCAGCAGGAGCAGCCCGGGCAGCCCGTAGAGCAGCACGTCGGACCAGAAGGTTCGATGGTCGAGCACGCTGCCGACCCAGTGTTGCTGAATGGCACTGATTTCATCGGGGCTGAGGTCGGCCAGCACCTTGTCGAGAATGCCCACCAGGATCTTGCTGTCGCGCGGGACGCCCATCGCCAACTGGTAGCGATAGGGGGTTTCGCCGCTGACATACAGGCCCTCGAGCTTGAGCTGGCGCAGGCTCCAGACGCTGGAGGCCAGGTCACCGACCACGGCGTCCACTTCGTCGGTGGCCAGGGCCTGCAGTGCGGAACTGATGTTGGGCAGGGCGACCAGGTTCAGGTCCGGATGATGGGTGCGCAGCAGTTCGTGGGGGGCGTAGTTTTCCACCACGGCCACTTTCAGGCCGTAAAGGTCCTGAAGGTTGCGCGGTTGCGCACCGCCGCTGTGGGCGAGGATGACGATGGGAAAATCAAGGTAGGGGCGGGTGAACGCCATGTAGCTCTGGCGCTCCGGGGTCGACATGATCCCGGGCAGCAGGTCCAGCTTGCCCTGCTTGGCGTCCTCGAGCACCTCGGTCCAACTGGCGGGCTCGATGGGCGTCAGGCTCACCGACAGGCGTTCCTGGATCAGGTGGATGTAGTCCGCTGCAAGGCCCTGGTAGCGACCTTCCTCGTCTCGATATTCGAATGGCGGCCAGGAGGCATCTACCCCCAGGCGCAGTTGCGGGTGAGCCTTGAGCCAGCCACGTTCTTCATCGGTGAGAGTCAGCGCGCCAGCCGTTGCCGTCCAGGTAAGCAGCGCCAGCAGTAGCATGGCCGACAGTCTGGGCATAACCGTCTCGTTATGGCACGGGGAATGTTTCGAGTGTAGACGGGCTATGCGGCGAGGGAGAGCGAGGATCTGCAAAAAGCAAAACCCCCAGCTGGGCTGGGGGTCTTGGGCTTACTCGTCGAGGAAGGAGCGCAGATGCTCGCTTCGCGTCGGGTGGCGCAGCTTGCGCAGCGCCTTGGCTTCGATCTGACGAATCCGTTCACGGGTCACGTCGAACTGCTTACCAACCTCCTCGAGGGTGTGGTCGGTATTCATGTCGATGCCGAAGCGCATGCGCAGGACCTTGGCTTCACGGGCAGTGAGGCCGGAGAGTACTTCGCGGGTCGCTTCTTTGAGGCTCTCAACGGTGGCCACATCGATTGGCGACTGCATGGTCGAGTCTTCGATGAAGTCGCCCAGATGGGAGTCTTCGTCATCACCGATCGGGGTTTCCATGGAGATCGGCTCTTTGGCGATCTTCAATACCTTGCGGATCTTGTCCTCAGGCATTTCCATGCGTTCGCCCAGCTCTTCCGGCGTCGGTTCACGACCCATTTCCTGCAGCATCTGCCGGGAAATGCGGTTGAGCTTGTTGATCGTCTCGATCATGTGCACCGGAATACGGATGGTGCGGGCCTGGTCGGCAATCGAGCGAGTGATCGCCTGACGGATCCACCAGGTGGCATAGGTCGAGAACTTGTAGCCGCGACGGTATTCGAACTTGTCCACCGCTTTCATCAAGCCGATGTTGCCTTCCTGGATCAGATCGAGGAATTGCAGGCCACGGTTGGTGTACTTCTTGGCGATGGAGATCACCAGACGCAAGTTGGCTTCAACCATCTCTTTCTTCGCGCGGCGGGCCTTGGCCTCGCCGATCGACATGCGACGGTTGATGTCCTTGATCTCGGCGATCTTCAAGCCGGTTTCGACTTCAAGAGCGGTCAGCTTCTGCTGGCAACGGATGATGTCCGGCTGCAGGCGGGCAATGGCTTCGGCGTATTTGGTCTTGCCTTTGGCCAGGGCGTCGGTCCAGCTTTCATCCACTTCGTTGCCCGGGAACTGGCGCAGGAAGTCGGCACGCGGCATGCGGGCATCACGCACGCAGAGCTGCATGATGGCGCGCTCTTGCTGACGCAGGCGATCCAGGGCGCTGCGTACACGTTCAACCAGGCCTTCGAATTGCTTCGGAACCAGTTTGATCGGCATGAACAATTCGGCCAGGGCCAGCATTTCGGCGATGGCTTGCTTGTTCTCGCGGCCGTGCTTCTTCAGCGCCTTGCGGGTGATCTCCATCTGATCGGCGACAGCGCCAAAGCGCTGTGCGGCGATAACAGGATCCGGACCGCTTTCGGCTTCTTCTTCGTCTTCGGTGGCTTCAGCTTCTTCGTCGTCGCTGTCGTCATCCGCCTTCGCGGTTTTGGTGTCGACAGGCGGCGGCACTTCGGCGGCAGGCGGCGTAATACCGTCGTCCGGATCGATGTACCCGCTGAGAACGTCAGACAGGCGGCCACCTTCGGTGGTGACGCGAGTGTATTCGGCGAGGATGTGATCAACCGTGCCAGGGAAGTGCGCGATTGCGCCCATCACTTCACGGATGCCCTCTTCGATACGCTTGGCGATTTCGATTTCGCCTTCACGTGTGAGCAGCTCTACCGTGCCCATTTCGCGCATGTACATGCGCACTGGGTCGGTAGTGCGACCAATGTCGGTTTCCACAGCCGCCAACGCTGCGGCGGCTTCTTCAGCTGCTGCTTCGTCGGTGTCGGCTTCGGCCAACAAAAGGGCATCCGCATCCGGAGCACTCTCGAATACGTTGATCCCCATGTCGTTGATCATGCGGATGATGTCTTCCACCTGTTCCGGATCTGAAATATCCTCCGGCAGGTGGTCGTTGACCTCCGCGTAAGTCAGGTAACCCTGCTCACGTCCACGGCTGATCAACTCTTTGAGGCGAGACTGCTGTTGCGCTTTTCCGGACATAACACCCTATCCACTGAAGGTCTTGGCGGGCAAAAAACAAGCCGAGGATTATACCCGAGCTATGACCTCACGCGCCAGTTGAGGTCGGGTTCGATGCGGGAACATTGCGTTTTAAAAGCTCAACCAGCTGAATTTTCTCTTCGCTGCTGAGCTCGCTTTGACGCGATTTCCTGAGAAGTTGGTCTAAAACACGCTCGCGTTGGCGAGCGGACAAGCTATTAATGGTGTCGAAAAACTGTTGTTCAAGGTTATCTCCGTCGATCAACCACTCTTTTTCTGCCAGGGCAGTCAGCAGGTGGCCCTGCTGAGTGCCGTGCCAGCGCGCCATCAACTGATGAATAGAGCGTAGCTTAGGATTTTTCTGCACGGCTTCGATCAGGGCGACCAGCAACTGTGTATTGATGTTGTCGTCATCGGCAAAGTGCCCGGCATCTTCAACTTTTTCTGCCAACTGCGGGTGATGCAGCAAGGTGCGCAGGGCTGCCAGTGTCGGAGGCTCCACCGCTGCTGGGACCCGCGGGCCCCTGGGCTGGTCGCGATCGCCCTGGCGCTTGCCCTTGCCGTTCTTGTCCCAGGGCTTGTTTTCCCACTTCTTGCCGCCGCCATTTTTCTTCGGCGTCCACTCCTGTTGAGGGACGTAGGTTTCCTGGTGGGGCTCATGGTAGTCGGCGTAATCCGGCATTGCGTCGTAATCAATGCCGGCGTCGTAGGCTGGCGGCGCTTCCGGCGCGGCGTTGTGGACCAGTTGCGTGACGGTTTCGCTGGTCAGGCCGGTGATCTCGCTGAGGCGCTGGCGCATCAGGGTGCGCAGGTTGGCGCCAGGGATCTTTTCGATCAGCGGCGCAGCCAGCGTGGCCAGGTGGGCCTTGCCTTCCAGAGAGCGCGGGTCTGCTTCGTCGATCAGTTGCTGGAAAAAGTAATCCGCCAACGGCTGTGCGTGCTGATTGATCCGCGCGCGGAAGGCGTCGGTGCCTTCGGAGCGCACCAGGGTGTCCGGGTCTTCGCCTTCCGGAAGGAACAGGAAACGTGCGCGGCGTCCGTCCTGCAGGCAGCTCAGGGTGGCTTCCAGGGCGCGCCAGGCGGCCTTGCGTCCGGCCTGGTCGCCGTCGAAGCAGAACAGTACGTTGGGCACGATGCGGAACAGGCGCTTGAGGTGCTCCTCGCTGGTGGCGGTGCCCAGGGTCGCGACGGCATTGCGCAGCCCTTGCTGGGCCAGGGCAATCACGTCCATGTAGCCCTCGACGACGATGATTTCGTCGAGGTTGCGGTTGTTCTTGCGGGCCTCGTACAGGCCGTAGAGTTCCTGGCCCTTGTGAAACACCGGGGTTTCCGGGGAGTTCAGGTATTTGGGTTTGTCGTCCCCCAGCACCCGGCCGCCAAAGGCAATGATCCGGCCGCGGGTATCGCGGATGGGAAACATCACCCGGTCGCGAAAGCGGTCATAGCGTTTGCCGGTCTCGGCGTTTTCAATCAGCAGGCCGGCGTCGATCATGGCTTTTTGCTGCAGGGTGTCGCTGCTCAAGTGCTTGAACAGGTTGTCCCAGCCGGGCGGGGCGAAGCCCAGGCCGAAGTCGCGGGCGATCTCGCCGGTGAGGCCACGTCCCTTGAGGTAGTCCACCGCCGCCTTGCGCGCCGGGTGGCTTTTCAGGGCCTGGCGATAGTAGTCGGCAGCGGCAGTGAGCAGGGGATAGAGCGGGGAGTCCGTGGGCTGTCGGGGTTTGCGTTGGCCGCGAGTGCTTTCCTCGCGGGGAATCTCCATGCCGGCGGCTTTCGCCAGTTCCTCGACGGCCTGGGGGAAGTCCAGGTTGTCGTGGTCCATGATGAAGCCGAGGGCGTTGCCGCCCGCGCCACAGCCGAAGCAGTAGTAGAACTGCTTGTCGGGGCTGACGCTGAAGGAGGGGGTCTTTTCCTTGTGGAACGGGCAGCAGGCGGTGTAGTTCTTGCCGGCTTTCTTGATCTGCAGGCGCGAGCTGACGACATCGACGATGTCGGTGCGGTTCAGAAGGTCGTCAATAAAGCTCTGGGGAATGAGCCCGGCCATGGCGTTCTCGTCATCACTGCGGGAAAAAATAGCCCTGGCGACGCTGTCGAAAGACCGGATGCAGCGAGGCGTGAAGGTGGCGCGGCTCGGTCCGGGTTTTCGGCGTGATCGCAGTCGGGAAGTGTATCTGCCGAACGTCCACTGACGTTAGTTTCTATCAGTATTCGACTATTTGAAGGTATTGCGCTGAGTCCGACAGTGGCCTTTGGGTGGCCTCGGATAGCTCATTAAGCGGGCGCCGGAGAAGTGCGCCTTGGGCTGATCGTCTGTAGGAATCAGTAAGGGTGTGCTCGTCAGTAGCCTTGGAAGGCTCGTCAGAAAAGACGTGCACCGCTGGCAAGAGCCAGGTCTGACGTGGTGAAGCAGATTCGTCTGGGTCGCATGGGCGGCTTCGACGGTGAAGCATCAAGCGTATTCCGCAAATGCCATTAGCCCGGCTGAGGGCCGGGCTTGGCAGAAGCTTGCAGCGAACGTCTGTGTATTAGTACAGACGTACGGCGCGGCGCTGTTCGCGCTGAACTTTCTTGGCGTGACGCTTAACAGCAGCAGCTGCTTTGCGCTTACGCTCGGAAGTCGGCTTCTCGTAAAATTCGCGGCTACGAACTTCAGCCAGAACACCGGCTTTTTCGCAGGAGCGCTTGAAACGACGCAGAGCTACGTCGAAGGGTTCGTTCTCTTTAACTTTGACGGCTGGCATCCAGAGCTACCTTCATTCATTACCGGGGTCAACGTTCTCGTCGCAAAAATCGCGGCTGAGGTCGTCGGTTTTTAAGGGTTGCGGATGTTAACCCCTCAACGCTCGGAATGCAAAGCCTCTGATCGAAAACCGCTGGTCGGGCGCGGGAGTGGCGACTATTATGCGCGCCTTCGAATTCAGCCTCTACAAGGCGCAAACCCATGCTAGTACTGGGATTAGAAACCTCCTGCGACGAAACCGGCGTCGCGCTTTATGACAGCGAGCGCGGCCTTTTGGCCGATGCGCTGTTCAGCCAGATCGACCTGCACCGCGTCTACGGCGGCGTGGTGCCGGAGCTGGCTTCCCGTGATCACGTCAAGCGCATGCTGCCGCTGATCCGTCAGGTTCTGGCGGAGGCCGACTGTGTGCCCACCGAGATCGACGCCATTGCCTATACGGCCGGTCCCGGCTTGGTCGGCGCGCTGCTGGTTGGGGCTTCCTGCGCCCAGGCGCTGGCGTTCGCCTGGGGCATTCCAGCCCTGGGCGTGCATCACATGGAAGGTCACCTGCTGGCGCCAATGCTGGAAGAGCAGCCACCGGAATTCCCGTTCGTCGCCTTGTTGGTGTCCGGCGGTCATACCCAGCTGGTTCGGGTCGATGGCATCGGCCAATACGAGCTGCTGGGCGAGACGCTGGATGATGCGGCGGGCGAGGCGTTCGACAAGACCGCGAAGATGATCGGTCTGAATTATCCCGGCGGCCCTGAAATTGCGCGTCTGGCCACTCAAGGCGTACCGGGGCGGTTTGTCTTCCCTCGGCCGATGACCGATCGTCCTGGCCTCGATTTCAGTTTCAGCGGCTTGAAGACCTTCGCCCTCAACACCTGGCAGCAGTGCGTCAGCGCTGGAGACGACGGTGAGCAAACCCGTTGCGACATCTCCCTCGCGTTCCAGCAGGCAGTGGTGGAGACTTTGACCATCAAGTGCAAGCGCGCACTGAAGCAGACCGGCCTCAAGCGCTTGGTGATCGCCGGGGGCGTGAGCGCGAACAAGGCCTTGCGCGAGGCTCTGGAAAAGATGCTCGCGGAGATGAACGGCAATGTGTTCTATGCTCGCCCCCAGTTCTGCACCGATAACGGCGCGATGATCGCCTTTGCCGGTTGTCAGCGTTTGCAGGCCGGTCAGCAGGAAAGCCTGGCAATCACTGTGCAGGCGCGTTGGCCGATGGAGCAGTTGTCGGCCCTTTAGAGGGTGCGCGGCGGCGTAATCTTGAGTCTTTTGATCGTCGAGGACTTAGAAATGCCGTTCGCGGCCGGCAAACAGGTCGCGTAGATTGCCGCGATGGCGCCAGACGATCAGCAGCGTCAGTACGCTCATCGGCAGCAGCGCTTCGGGCGCCTGCCAGGCCAGCAGCGGCAGGGTCAGGGGCGTGGCAATCAGGGCGGCCAGTGAGCTGGTACGGGTGAGGTAGAAGGTCAGCGCCCAGGCGGCGACGGCCAGCAGGGCGGCTGGAGGATAAAGCCCCAGCAGCATGCCGGCGGCGGTGGCGACACCTTTGCCGCCGCGAAAGCGGAAGTACAAAGGGAACAGGTGGCCAAGGACGGCGTAGAGTCCGACCCAGGCCTGTTGTTGCAGCGAGAGTCCCGCAAGGTGCGCGATCAGCACGGGCACCAGGCCCTTGCAGAGATCCCCCAGCAGGGTCAGGACTGCGAGTTTCTTGCCGGCCAGGCGCAGCATGTTGGTGGCGCCGGCATTACCCGAGCCACTCATTCGCGGATCGGGATTGCCCGTCAGGCGGCTGAGCAAAATGGCAAAGGACAGAGAGCCAAGCAGGTAGGCGAGAATCGCCAGTAACCAAAACATGCTAACTATTCCGGGCGAGGACGCCCTGATTCTAACGGCGCATTGCGCCCTTGTCGTGCTGCGGAGAAGAGTGCTTGGACAGAGTGTTTATCGAAGGACTGGAAGTGGACACCGTGATTGGAGCCTACGACTGGGAGCGTGGCATCCGACAGTGCCTGCGTCTTGATCTGAGCTTTGCCTGGGATAATCGCCCGGCCGCCGCTGGGGATGATCTGACGCTGGCGCTGGATTACGCCAGCGTTTCCACGCGGATCCAGGCGTTTGCCGAGCAGGCCCAGTACCAGTTGGTGGAAACCTTTGCCGAGCGTCTTGCCGAAGTGCTGATGAGCGAGTTCCACATTCCGTGGCTGCATTTGAAGCTGACCAAGCCGGGTGCCGTTCCGGCTGCCGCGGGCGTGGGCGTGGAGATCGAGCGCGGATGTCGCTGACTCAGGTGTTTCTGGGGCTCGGTAGCAATATCGAGCGTGAAGTTCACCTGTGCGCCGGGCTTGATGCCCTGGCCGGCTTTCTGGTGGATATGCGTTGCTCGGCGGTGTTCGAGAGCCAGCCGGTGGGGATCAAGAGCGGCCCGTTCTTCAATCTGGTGGTGTCGGGCTATACCGATCTGCCGTTGATTGAACTGGATCGGCGCTTGAAGTTCATCGAGGCGGACAACGGCCGCTATGCTCCGGACCGCAAAGGCTTGCCGCTGGACATCGATGTGCTGCTGTATGGCGATCTGACCGGCAATTTCGATGGTCTGATCCTGCCTCGGGCAGAGATCCTGAAGAATGCCTTCGTGCTTTGGCCGTTGTCGCTGATGGCCCCTGAGCGAGTGCATCCGCTGGCCGGCAAGAGCCTGGCGGCGCTCTGGCATGAAGCGCAGATCGATCAGGTGTTGGCGCCGGTGCCGTTCGAATGGCGGGGCCGGCAACTGACGCCTCCCGGGCTGTAGTCCCCAGCCTCGGCTCGTGAGGCGGGCAAGGCTTGTGCCTTGCCCGCGGGGCTCAAGGTGTGGGCGGCTCCTTGTAGGCCTTGAGCGCTTTCAGTCGTTCCAGTCTCAGCGCTTCGCCCAGTGCCGGGCCTTTGAAGCCTTGCTCAAGCAACGGCTGGACCGCCACTGCCCGGGCCACATTGGCCGCGCCGCGCAGATAGTCCGCTTGGGGGTAGGGGCGCGACTCCAATCCCAACCGTCCGCGGGCATCCATCTCGCAAGCGGCAATGAACTCTTCGAAGCGCTGCGGGCGACGGAACACGTCAAAGCTTTGCAGCAGCTCTAGCAGTGTCGAGGCCTTCAGTTCCTGCGCCTTGTGGGCCTGGGTGTGGTACTGGCCTACCAGCAATGCCAGTTCCTGGCATTCCCGTGGCACCTTGAACCGCTCGCTGACGGCCTTGATCAGCTCCAGACCCTTGTGTTCGTGTCCGATGTGCCGTGGCCACTCCTGCTCGGGAGTAAGGCCTTTGCCCAGGTCGTGCAGCAGGCAGGCCCAGCGTACCGAGAGGGGCTGATGGTGCAGTGCCGCTTGCTGCAAAACGCTGAGGGTGTGCAGGCCGGTGTCTATCTCCGGATGGTGCGCGGCTGGCTGGGGAACGCCGAACAGGGCGTCGACCTCGGGCATCAGCACCGCCAGGGCGCCGCAGTCCCGGAGCACCTGGATGAAGACCTGGGGCTGTTCTTCCATCAGGGCCCGGGAAATCTCCTTCCAGCTGCGCTCCGCGGTGAGGGCCTGCAGCTCGCCTGACTCACTGAGTTCTCGCATCAGTTCGAGCGTCTCTGCGGCCACCCTGAAACCCAGGCCGGCATAGCGCGCGGCGAATCGCGCTACCCGCAGTACTCGAAGGGGATCTTCGGCGAATGCCGGGGAAACATGACGTAACAGCCGTTCTTGAAGATCCTTCTGGCCGTTATATGGGTCGGTCACGACACCCTGATCATCCTCAGCCATGGCGTTGATCGTCAGGTCGCGGCGAATCAGGTCCTCTTCCAGGGTGACTTCCGGGCTGGCGTGGAAGGTGAATCCGCCGTAACCCCGTCCGCTCTTGCGCTCGGTTCGGGCCAGGGCGTATTCCTCGCCATTCTTGGGGTGCAGAAACACCGGAAAATCGGCGCCAACCGGGCGAAAGCCCTGAGCGATCATGTCTTCTGCGCTGGCACCGACTACCACCCAATCGATATCGGTGACCGGCCTGCCCAGCAAGCGATCGCGCACTGCGCCGCCGACTTTGTAAATCCGCATAAAAAACCTCCGTTAGCGCGACAGAATAACTCTTGTGTCGCGCTGACGGAGGACTGTTGTTGGACTCAGAGGTGGATGACTGCCAGGTCCAGCCGACCGTAGTCGTTTTCGTTGTGATCGCTTCTTGGCGGGACGTGATGGGTTTTCACCACTTGATCGCCCTGCAGGGTTTCCAGGTGAATGTCGAAGCCCCACAGGCGGTGCAGGTGCTTGAGTACCTCGTCGGTGGAGTCGCCAAGGGGTTTGCGATCATGTTGCTGGTGGCGCAGGGTCAGTGAGCGGTCGCCGCGGCGGTCGATGCTCCAGATCTGCACGTTGGGTTCCCGGTTGCCCAGGTTGTATTGCGCGGCCAGGGTTTCGCGGATGATCCGATAGCCGCTTTCGTCATGGATCGCCGGCACCAGCAGGTCGTCCTTCTGGTCGTCGTCCATGATGCTGAACAGCTTGAGATCACGGATCACCTTGGGTGACAGGTACTGCAGGATAAAGCTCTCGTCCTTGAAGCTGCTCATGGCGAATTTGATGCTCGACAGCCAGTCGGTGCCAGCCAGTTCCGGGAACCAGCGGCGGTCCTCTTCCGTGGGTTCCTCGCATATGCGGCGGATGTCCCGGTACATGGCAAAGCCCAGGGCGTAGGGGTTGATGCCGTTGTAGTAAGGACTGTCGAAGCCCGGCTGGTAAACCACGCTGGTATGGGAGGCGAGGAATTCCATCATGAAGCCGTCGGTCACCAGGCCTTCGTCATACAGGTCATTCATCAGGGTGTAGTGCCAGAAGGTTGCCCAGCCCTCGTTCATTACCTGGGTCTGGCGCTGCGGGTAGAAGTACTGGGCGATCTTGCGCACGATGCGCACGATCTCCCGCTGCCAGGGCTCCAGCAGGGGTGCGTGCTTTTCAATGAAGTACAGGATGTTTTCCTGAGGCTCGGCGGGGAAGCGAGCATTGTCCTTGTCGCTGTATTTGTCCGCGCCTTTGGGAATGGTGCGCCACAGATCGTTGATCTGTTTCTGCAGGTGCTCTTCCCGGTCCTTCTGGCGGCGCCGTTCTTCCTCGGCGGAGATCGGGTAAGGCCGCTTGTAGCGATCGACGCCGTAGTTCATCAGGGCATGGCAGGAGTCCAGCAGATCCTCCACGGCATCGATGCCATGGCGCTCCTCGCACTGCATGATGTACTGCTTGGCGAACACCAGGTAATCGATGATCGAGCTGGCATCGGTCCAGGTGCGGAACAGGTAGTTGCCCTTGAAGAAGCTGTTGTGGCCATAGCAGGCATGCGCGACGACCAGGGCCTGCATGCAGATGGTGTTCTCCTCCATCAGGTAGGCGATGCAAGGGTCTGAGTTGATCACGATCTCGTAGGCCAGTCCCATCTGCCCGCGGCTGTAGGACTTTTCGGTGCTGAGAAAGTGCTTGCCGTAGGACCAATGGTGATAACCCAAGGGCATGCCCACCGAAGCGTAGGCATCCATCATCTGCTCGGCGGTGATCACTTCGATCTGGTTGGGGTAGGTATCCAGAGCATAGCGAGCCGCGATACGGCTGATTTCGCGGTCGTAGGCCTGGATCAGCTCGAACGTCCATTCCGAGCCGGTGGAGATGGGTTGGCGCTTCTGCTCTCTGGCGGTCATGTCACTAACCTGCGCTGGAAGAGTTCACGGAAGACCGGATAGATATCGCCGGCCGAAACCAATTGTTGCTGGGCGAACGTGTCGGAGAAGGCCTCGGCGATACGTTCGTATTCGAACCACAGGGCCTGGTGCTCTCGTGGAGTGATCTCCACGTAGGTGTAGTACTGCACGAAAGGCATGATCTGGTTGATCAGGATGTCGCGGCAGATGGGCGAGTCATCGTTCCAGTTGTCGCCGTCGGAAGCCTGTGCGGCGTAGATGTTCCATTCGTTGCTTGGATAGCGCTCGGCCATGATCTCCTGCATCAGTTTCAGGGCACTGGAGACAATGGTCCCGCCGGTTTCCCTGGAATAGAAGAACTCTTCCTCGTCCACTTCACGGGCACTGGTGTGATGGCGGATGAAAACCACGTCGATCTTGTCGTAGTTGCGCTTGAGGAACAGGTACAAAAGGATGAAGAAGCGTTTGGCAATGTCCTTGGTGGCCTGGGTCATGGAGCCGGAGACGTCCATCAAGCAGAACATCACCGCCTTGGAGCTGGGGTTGGGCTGTTTCACCAACAGGTTGTACTTGAGGTCGAAGGTGTCGAGAAAAGGCACGCGATGAATGCGCGCGCTAAGGCGTTCGATTTCTGCTTCAAGTTCCTGAATATCGCCGAAGTTGTCCGGTTCTTCGCGTTTCAGGCGTTCCAGCTCTTCTTTCACCTCCCGCAGCTTGGCCCGGCTGCTGCCGGACAGGGCAATGCGTCGGGCGTGGGCCGAGCGCAAGGTGCGGATGATGTTGATCCGCGACGGGTTGCCTTCGTTGCTGATCCCCGCTCTCACGGTCTTGAAGGTGTCGGTGCCGGTCAGGTTGCGTTTGACCAGGTTGGGCAGTTCCAGGTCTTCGAACATGAACTCGAGGAATTCTTCCTGGGTAATCTGGAAGACGAATTCGTCCATGCCTTCGCCGGAGTTGCCGGCCTTGCCGCGGCCGCCGCCACCGCCGCCGCCCTGAGGCCTGGCGATATGTTCGCCGGCGGTAAATTCCTTGTTCCCGGGATGGACCACGGTCTGCTTGCCGCCACGGCCGTGGTGCAGCACCGGTTCGTCGATATCCCGCCCGGGAATGCTGATTTGTTCGCCGTGCTCCATGTCGGTGATGGAGCGGCGGCTGACGGCCTCTTCGACGGCCTTTTTAATATGGTCACGGTAACGCCGCAGGAAGCGCTGGCGGTTCACCGTGCTCTTGTTCTTGCCATTGAGACGTCGGTCGATCACATAGCTCATGGGCCCCTCCGGGGAGCTTCAAGACATAAGCCTCAAGCCGCAAGCGGCGTAGCGGCGGGGCCCGGGAAGGCTCCGCAGCATCGCGCTTGCAACTCGTAGCTAGAAGCTTGCAGCTGCATCACTGCGATTTTCTGACCCGCAGATACCATTCGGACAGCAGCCGAACCTGTTTGTCGGTGTAGCCGCGCTCGACCATTCGTGTGACGAAGTCGTTGTGTTTCTGTTGATCCTCCTTGCTGGCCTTGGCGTTGAAGCTGATGACCGGCAGCAGGTCCTCGGTGTTGGAGAACATTTTCTTCTCGATGACCACCCGCAGTTTTTCGTAGCTGAGCCAGGTGGGGTTCTTGCCGTTGTTGTTGGCCCGGGCACGCAGGACGAAGTTGACGATCTCGTTGCGGAAATCTTTCGGGTTGCTGATACCGGCCGGTTTTTCGATCTTCTCCAGCTCCTCGTTGAGGGCCACGCGATTGAGGATCTCGCCGGTTTCCGGATCGCGGTATTCCTGATCCTGAATCCAGAAGTCCGCATAGAGCACGTAGCGGTCGAAGATGTTCTGGCCGTACTCGCTGTAGGACTCCAGGTAAGCGGTCTGGATCTCCTTGCCGATGAACTCGATGTAGCGCGGCGCCAGGTATTCCTTGAGGAAACGCAGGTAACGCTCGCGGGTTTCTGCCTGGAACTGTTCCTGCTCGATCTGCTGTTCCAGCACGTACAGCAGGTGCACCGGGTTGGCCGCCACTTCATGGGGGTCGAAGTTGAAGACTTTTGACAGGATCTTGAAAGCGAACCGGGTCGACAGGCCATTCATCCCTTCATCTACGCCGGCGCTGTCGCGGTATTCCTGGATCGACTTGGCCTTGGGGTCGGTGTCCTTCAGGTTTTCACCGTCATAGACCCGCATCTTCGAGTAGATGTTGGAGTTCTCCGGCTCCTTGAGGCGCGACAGCACAGTGAACTGCGCCAGCATTTTCAGGGTGTCGGGGGCGCAATGGGCCTTGGCCAGGGAGCTGTTGAACAGCAGCTTGTCGTAGATCTTCACCTCATCGGTGACGCGCAGGCAGTAAGGCACCTTGACGATATAGATCCGGTCGATGAAGGCTTCGTTGTTCTTGTTGTTGCGGAAGGTGTGCCACTCCGATTCGTTGGAGTGGGCCAGCAGGATACCGGTGAAGGGGATCGCCCCCAGCCCCTCGGTGCTGTTGTAGTTGCCTTCCTGGGTGGCGGTCAGCAATGGGTGCAGCACCTTGATGGGGGCCTTGAACATCTCGACGAATTCCATCAGGCCCTGGTTGGCCCGGCACAGTGCCCCGGAGTAGCTGTAGGCATCGGCATCGTTCTGCGGGAATTCTTCCAGCTTGCGGATATCCACCTTGCCGACCAGTGCCGAAATGTCCTGGTTGTTCTCGTCCCCGGGCTCGGTCTTGGCCACGGCGATCTGGTTGAGAATCGACGGGTACAGCTTCACCACGCGGAACTGGCTGATGTCACCGCCAAACTCCGACAGGCGCTTGGTGGCCCAGGGCGACATGATGGTGTTGAGATAGCGCCGGGGAATGCCGAAGTCTTCTTCGAGAATCGCGCCATCTTCCGTGGCGTTGAACAGCCCCAGTGGCGATTCGAAGACCGGGGAACCCTTGATGGCGTAGAAGGGCACTTTTTCGATCAGTTGCTTGAGCTTCTCGGCCAGGGACGATTTACCACCGCCCACCGGACCCAGGAGGTAGAGGATCTGTTTCTTCTCTTCCAGGCCCTGAGCGGCATGTCGGAAGTAGGAGACGATCTGGTCGATGCATTCTTCCATGCCATGGAAGTCTTCAAAGGCCGGATAACGCCGGATCACCTTGTTGGAAAAGATTCGTGACAGCCTCGAGTTGGTCGAAGTGTCCAGCAGTTCCGGCTCGCCGATGGCCAATAGCAGGCGTTCGGCGGCGGATGCGTAGGCGCTTCGGTCCTTCTTGCACAGCTCCAGGTATTCCTGCAGTGAGAACTCTTCCTGGCGTGTGGATTCGAAGCGCTGTTGGAAGTGGCTAAAAATACTCATGACGTCACCTCGCTCGATACGTTGAGCCGGCGTCGGATCAGTCAGTCAAGTGCTGGCGAGCAACTGAAAATCCAGTTGCCGTTTACCCCCCAGAACACTTCCAAAGCTATCGACCTTGAAAGCTAGTACCGATGACCCACTCGCCGGTGTACCGGCTCTCCCCTGATTTGGATGGCCTGAGGCTAAGGATAGTTCGGAATCCGGGAGGTCAAGGCGAGATGGGGAATTAGTTGCGCACTACCGTTCGTCCGGTGGCGCGTCAGCCCACGTAGTACGCGGGCTGGAGCTGAGGAAAAAAATTATTCGGCGCCGCCTTGGGCGGTTTCCGTCGGGTAGGTGCTGCGCCACAGCTCGAAGCCGCCGTCGAGGCTGTAGACATCGGAAAAACCCTGGCTCACCAGATACGCGGCGGCGCTCTGGCTGGAGTTTCCGTGATAGCAGACCACCACCAGCGGGGCGTCCAGGTCGGCGTTGCGAATGAAGTCGGAAATGGAGTGATTATCCAGATGCTGCGAGCCGCTGATGTGGCTCAGGGCATAGGTTTGCGGGTCGCGGATGTCCACCACCACGGCACCTTGCTCGCGCAGCGCCTGGGCCTGTTCTGGGGGAATGCGTTTGAATTCGCTCATGGCGGGCTCCTGGAGCTTGATAGTCAGCGCCGACTAGCGCTTTGCCGAGACAGGCAAGGGGTTGGGGGAAGGGTGTGCGGCGTGTCCCTGAGCATCGCAATCACAGGTCAGGCGCACGCCGCTGTCGACATTCAGCAGGGTCATGGCGCCGCCCCAGACGCAGCCGCTGTCGAGGGCGAAAATGCCGGGTTGGTTGCTATGGCCTTCCAGGGCCGCCCAGTGGCCGAAGATGATCTTCAGGTCCCGGGTCTTGCGCTCCTTGTGACTGAACCAGGGGGCATAGCCCGCCGGGGCGGTATCCAGTCCTTCCTTGCTCTTGAGATCGAGCTTGCCCTCGCTGGTGCAGAAGCGCATGCGGGTGAAATAGTTGGTGATGACCCGCAGGCGGGTCACGCCTTTGAGGTCACTGTCCCATTTCGCCGGGTCGTTGCCGTACATGCCGTCCAGAAAGGGTTCGAAGAGGTTGTCGTCGCGCAGCGCCTCTTCCACCTCGGCGGCGCATTTGAGGGCTTTTTTCAGCGACCACTGAGGGGCGATGCCGGCATGCACCAGGGCCACATGGCGGGCTTCGTCGTAGTGCAGCAGTTTTTGCTGGCGCAACCACTGCAGCAGTTCTTCGCGGTCGGGGGCCTCAAGGATCTCGCGCAAGGTGTCGGACTTTTTCAAGCGCTCGATGTTGCGCCAGGCGGCCAGCAGGTGCAGGTCATGATTGCCCAGCACGCAGACCAGCGAATCGCGGATCGAGTACAGGTAGCGCAGGGTTTCCAGCGACTGCGGGCCACGGTTGACCAGGTCGCCCACCAGCCACAGGTGATCCCGGGCCGGGTCGAAGGCGACTTGTTCAAGCAGGCACTGCAGTGGCTCCAGGCAGCCTTGCAGGTCGCCGACAGCGTAAGTTGCCATCAGTGCAGGGCTCCGGGGACCGCCAGGCGGAAGGGCGCGATGATGGCGTCGAACTGTTTGCCGTCTTCGGCGAGCATCTGGTAGCTGCCCTGCATGTTGCCGACCCGGGTGGTCATCACGGTGCCGCTACTGTAGGTGTGGCTTTTGCCGGCGGCGATCAGCGGTTGCTGGCCAACCACGCCGGCGCCGCGCACTTCTTCCACGTGACCGTCGCCGTCGGTGATCACCCAGTGCCGGGACAGCAGCTTGGCCGGGAGCGAGCCATTGTTATGAACGGTGATGGTGTAGGCGAATGCGAAGCGGTTCTGCTCGGGTTGCGATTGGTCTGCCAGAAAGCGGGTGACGACGCTGACATCGACCTGATAACGAGGATCGGACATGCAAGAGGCCTTTAAAGCAAAGCGGGGCGCGGGACAAAGCTGATGGAAGTCAGTCTAGGTCAAGTACCGGGTAGTAAACCAGACATCCTGTCCGGCGTCCTACCCGATCTCGGGCAGAGGTAACGCTCAGTCGGCAGCAGGCTTGGGCTGGTCGGCCAGCTGATCGGCCAGGCGCACGAAAGCGGCCAGGTCCAATTGCTCGGGGCGCAGGCTGCCGTCGACGCCGGCGGCTTCGATCTCGGCGCTGCTGAGGAGGGCCTTGAGGGTGTTGCGCAGGGTCTTGCGGCGCTGGTTGAAGGCTTCGCGCACGATGCGTTCCAGCAGTCGGTGATCCTTGGCTGGGTGTGGCAGTACCGCATGGGGCACCAGGCGCACGATGGCCGAGTCGACTTTCGGTGGCGGGTTGAAGGCGCCGGGACCGACATTGAACAGGTGTTCCACGCGGCAGTGATACTGGACCATGATCGACAGGCGGCCCCAGTCACCGCCGCCGGGTCCGGCTGCCAGACGCTCGACCACTTCCTTTTGCAGCATGAAGTGCATGTCGCGGATCAGTCCGGCGTTCTGCAGCAGGTGGAAGATCAGCGGAGTGGAGATGTTGTAGGGCAGGTTGCCGACCACCCGCAGGCTGCTTGGCGCCGCGCCCAGGGTGTTGAAGTCGAACTTCAGGGCATCGCCCTGATGCAGGTTGAAGTTGCTCTTGCCGGCGAACTGCTGGTTGAGGATCGGGATCAGGTCCTTGTCCAGCTCCACCACATCCAGCTGCGCGCCGCTGCCCAGCAGGCCTTCGGTCAGGGCGCCCTGGCCCGGGCCGATTTCCAGCATGCGGTCTTCGGGTTTGGCGTGGATGGCCCGCAGGATGCGGTCGATGACGCCGGCGTCGTGCAGGAAGTTCTGACCGAAGCGCTTGCGCGCCCGGTGTTGGTATTGCTCGCTCATAAACGGTTCTCGGCCATCTGGTAGGCGGTTTCCAGGGCGACCTGCAGGCTGCCGGTGTCGATCTTGCCGCTGCCGGCCAGATCCAGGGCGGTGCCATGGTCGACGGAGGTGCGGATGATCGGCAGGCCGAGCGTCACATTGACGGCCGCGCCGAAGCCTTTGTATTTCAGCACGGGCAAGCCTTGGTCGTGGTACATCGCCAGCACTGCGTCGCAGTGCTCCAGATATTTGGGGGTAAACAGAGTGTCGGCTGGCAATGGACCGCGCAGGTCCATGCCTTCATTGCGCAGGCGCTCTAGGGTGGGTTCGATGATGTCGATTTCTTCGCGGCCCAGGTGTCCGCCTTCACCGGCATGAGGGTTGAGCCCACACACCAGGATGCGTGGCTGGGGGATGCCGAACTTATGCTGCAGGTCGGCATGCAGGATCCGTGTGACCCGCTCCAGGCGCTCGACGGTGATGGCGTCGGCAATCTCCCGCAAGGGCAGGTGGGTGGTCACCAGGGCCACGCGCAGGCCACGGGTGGCCAGCATCATCACCACTTGTTCGGTGAGGGTCAGGTCCGCGAGAAATTCGGTATGCCCGGAAAAGGCGATTCCGGAGTCGTTGATCACGCCCTTGTGCACGGGGGCCGTGATCATGCCGGCAAAGTGCCCATCCAGGCAGCCCTGGCCGGCGCGAGTCAGGGTTTCCAGGACGAAGGCGGCATTGGCCTGGTCCAGCTGGCCGCTGACCACCGGTTTGCCCAGGGGGGTGTCCCAGACATACAGGCTGTTTGCGGGGGCGGGTTGACTCGGCAGTTGCTCCAGGGTCACCGGCAGCAGATTGACTGCCACACCCAGTTGCGCGGCCCGCTCAAGGAGCAGGTCGCGGCTGGTAATGGCAATCAGGGGGTAAGGCTGGGGTTGCGAGGCGAGCAGCAGGCATAGGTCAGGACCTATACCCGCCGGTTCGCCGGGTGTCAGAGCGAAACGTCTGGGTTTCACTGTGCCGCCTGTTCAGCGCCAGGCAGTTTGATTTCGACGTAGGCCTCGTCACGGATCTGCCGCAACCAGGTCTGCAGCTCTTCGTCGTACTTGCGGTTGCGCAGGACGGTCATGGCTTGTTGCTCACGGGCCTGGCTGGTGCTGTCGGTGGCGCGACGGCCAAGGACTTCCAGTACGTGCCAGCCATAAGGACTCTTGAACGGCTTGGACAGCTGACCTTGTGGGGTCTTGGCCATCACTTCGCGGAATTCCGGTACCAGGGCGTTCGGGTCGATCCAGTTCAGATCACCGCCGTTGAGTGCCGAGCCTGGGTCTTCGGAGTAGCTTTTCGCCAGTTCGGCGAAGTCTTCGCCGGCTTCGATGCGCTCGTAGAGCTTCTGCGCCAGGCGCTTGGTCTCTTCTTCGCTGCGAATTTCGCTTGGCTTGATCAGGATGTGGCGTACATGCACTTCGTCACGCACCTGATTGCCGCCACCGCGCTTGTCCAGCAGCTTGAGGATGATGAAACCGCCTGGGGTGCGTGCTGGCTGGGTGATGTCGCCAACGGCCATTGCGCTCAGCTCGCGGTCGAACGGTGGAGGCAGTTGAGCGGCTTTACGCCAGCCCATGTCGCCGCCTTCCAGGGCGTTATCACTGCCGGAGCGGGCAATCGCCAGTTGGGCGAAGTCCGCACCTTGCTTGAGTTGCTGGTACACGTCCATGGCCTGGCGGGCGGCACTCTGAATCGCTTCGGAGTTGGCGCTTTCCGGGGTCGGGATCAGGATATTGGCCAGGTGCAGTTCTTCGGAGAGCTGCATCTTGCCCAGGTCCGAGGCCAGGAAGTTCTTCACCTCCTGCTCCGACACCTGAATGCGTTCGGCCACACGGCGTTGACGCACGCGGCTGATGATCATCTCGCGGCGAACCTGATCACGCGCGTCTTCATAAGACAGGCCATCGTGAGCCAGGGCGGCGCGGAACTGCTCGATGCTCATGCTGTTGCGCTGGGCAATGGTGCCGATGGCCTGGTTCAGCTCTTCATCGGTGATGCGGATGCCGGAACGCTCGCCAATCTGCAGTTGCAGGTTTTCAACGATCAGGCGCTCCAGAACTTGCTGTTCCAGAACGCTGGTAGGTGGCACGCCACCGCCACGCTTGGCGATGGTTTGCTGGACTTCGTGAACCCGCTGGTCCAACTGGCTCTGCATGACCACGTCGTTATCGACGATGGCCACGACCTTGTCGATGGACTGCACCGCGGCGCTGGCCGCGGTACTCAGGAACAGCGCGCCCAGCATCAGCGGGCGCAGACAATCAGAAAGCTTGGTCTTCACGTTCACGATAACCTTGGATGCCTTTGTCGAGGAAGCTCTCTACTTTGGTGCCCATGACGCCACCGAGACCCTTCAGAACAATTTGGAGGAAGATGCCGCGGTCGCCTTTCTCGTTTTCCGGAGCGTTCTGACTGAACTCGTCATACTTGACCCAGTAACGGCTGATCAGGCGCAGTTTCCAGCAGCAGTTGTCGTATTCGAAACCACCGAAGGCCTCGAGCGTGCGGTTACGGTTGTAGTCGTACTGCCAACGGCTGATGGCGTTCCATTGCGGCACGATCGGCCAGATCACCGAGAAGTCATGCTGCTGGATCTTGTAGTAGTCCTTCACGTAGCCAGGCTGGCCCGGAGTGCCGTAGTCGCCGCCCATTTTCCAGGTGCCGCTGTTCTGGTCATAGCGGATCTGGTCGTTGCGGTAGCGATAGCCGGCGTTGATGACCTTGTTCGGGTTGTCTTCAGGCTGGTAGTGGAGCATCGCACTGCCGGAACGCGGGCTGTGGCTGTCCGGGTCCCAGTTGTAGTCGGCAGTGGTACGCCAGTCGCGGTTGTAGCGGTATTCGTATTCAAGCGCGTAAGGCGAGACGTTGGACTTGGCATCCGCACGGGTGCGGTAGTCGATACCCGGGAGCTGGACGGTGCGGTCCTTGAAGTACAGAGCCTGGCCGACGCTGATGCGTTGACGCTGGAAACCGTTGTCCTCGATCCAGCGGCTGGTTACGCCCAGGGACAACTTGTTCTCGTCGCCGACGCGGTCGGAGCCCGAGAAGCGGTTGTCGCGGAACAGCGAGGCGTAGTTGAAGGTGTATTCGCCGGTATCGAACACCGGGATGTCCTTCTGGTCTTCCTCGGGTACATAGAGGTAGAACGCGCGGGGTTCCAGGGTCTGGCGGTAGTTCTTGCCAAACCATTGGGTGTTGCGGTCGAAGTACAGGCCACCGTCGAGGCTGGCGATTGGGACGCCGCGGTTCTGCGAGCTCTTGTAGGACTCGCCCAATGCCGAGGCGTTGTTTCTATTGCTGACCAAGTCGCCTTTGCCTTGCGCATCCAGATCAAGATTGTACTGGGTGTACATGTACTTGAGGGACGGTGTCAGGTAGCCGTAGCTCCAGTTCAGCGGCAGGCTGACGCCAGGCTTGAGGTTCAGGCGGTCACCGTTGGAACGGGCCAGCCCGGCAACGTTTTCATCCAGGCGGCGAGTTCCGATTGCAATGCCATTAGCATCGAATGGGCCGCCGTCCTTGTCAAAGTAGTTGCCTTTCCTCAGGTCGCGCTCGAAGCGCACCAGCTCGGTCTCGTAGGTGAAATCCAGGCCTTGTGGGTGATATGGCAAGGCACCGTTGAAAGTGATTTGCGGCAGGCGGTTGTACGGGGTGATGTTGGACACGCTGGCCAGCTCGTACGCCTGTACGTTGAGGCGAGCGGTGTAGTCATCACCACGATAGGTCACGGCACCTTGCTGGTTGACGTAGTCGGTGGCCGACTTCACGCCGAGCTGATCGGTCTGCAGATCCTGGAAGTAATAAGGATCGCTGATCTTGGTGTAGTCGACCTCGGTCATCAGACGCGAATCAAGCCCGCCCTTGTGCTGCCAGTTGAGCATGTAGCGGGTTTTTTCGTAGTCGGTCTGCTTGCTGCGATCGGTATCGTCGTCGTTGAGGTAGGCCGCGCCGAACTGACCTTCGCTGCTCTTGGTCAGGTAGCGGAATTCGCCTTCCATCAGCAGGCCGCGCTTGGCCATGTAGCGTGGGTACAACGTGGCGTCGTAGTTAGGTGCCAGGTTGAAGTAGTACGGCGTGACTAGCATGAAGCCGGTGTCGCCACCACTGCTGATGCTCGGTGGCAGGAAGCCGGATTGGCGACGGTCGTCGATCGGGAAGTAGATATACGGGGTGTAGAGCACCGGAATATCTTTGACCCGCAAGGTCACGTTGGTCGCGGTACCGAAGCCGGTGGCCGGGTTCAAGGTGATGTTGTTGCCCTTGAGCTGCCAGGCGTTGCTGTTCGGTTCGCAGGTGGTGTACGTACCATCCTTGAGGCGGATGATGGCGTTTTCCGCACGCTTGGCGTACAGCGCGCTGCCCCGTACCCGCGACTTGTGCATCACGTATTCGGCGTTGTCGACCTTGGCTTCACCGGTGTCGAGTTGCACGTCGGCGTGGTCGCCGACCATCAGCGTGCCGTTGTCGCGAATCCGTACGTTGCCGCTCAGTTCGCCACGGTTCTCGGCCTGGTACAGGTTGGCCTCGTCGGCCTCGACCTGCATGCTGCCCTGGCGCATGACCACGTCACCGGCCAGGGTCGCCACTTGTGCTTCCTGCTGATAACGCGAGGCCTTGGCGCCGATAAAGGTCGGGGCGTCACTTTTATTCGTCTTGTCATTCATGCCAGGACGAATCGGTTCGATATAGGAACCAGAGCAGTAAGGACCAGTCTCGGCCAATTGAGCGGCGGTGAGCTTCTCACGCGGCACCCAGTCGAGGTGGCTGTAGTCCGCACTGCGGGATTTCAGTCCACGGCCTTTGGCTTCGGTCACCAGCGTCGGCTTGTCGCCGCTGGCTGCTTCGCCCGCAGCGCCGGCATCAGCCGCTGTAGCAACGCTGGAGCTGACCGAGTTGGCGTCGTGAACCGGCCGCGGAGGCAGTTGGGCTGCGCTGGTTTTCGGCGCACAGGCCCAGCCACCCGAAGCAGAGACTGAGCAGTCATACTGTTCCGCAGCGACCACGAAGGAAGTGGCTAGAGGTTGCAGGGCCAGCAAACCGCCGGTAACCAGCAACGGGAATTTTTTACGAAACGCGGGGGATTTCAATGCCATCTTATTAGTCCGGGCTTCCTGCGTGCCATCTGCCCGCGGTGTGGGCCGCACGCCTCTCGATGGTCTGAAAAAGATGCTGGATAATAAAGCATGACCCGCTTGACGGCTAGCGCCGTCGGAGACCCTTGTAATGCCTGACCAAGATGTACGCTTGCAACACCTGAAAGTTTGGCTCGATGAGCAGTTGGCGATTGTTTACGCAGAGCAAGGCTGGGGCGAAGTGCCCCCGGCAACATTGACCGCGGCCAGTAGCGACGCGAGTTTCCGCCGTTATTTCCGTTGGCAGGGTGCTGACCGCAGTTTTGTGGTCATGGATGCCCCGCCCCCCCAGGAAAATTGCAAACCCTTCGTGGATATCGCCCATTTGCTGGCGACTTCAGGCATCAACGTGCCGAAAATTTATGCACAGGACCTGGCGCGCGGCTTCCTGCTGCTCAATGACCTGGGCAACAAGACCTATCTCGACGTGATCGACGAGCACAACGCCGATGCGCTGTTTGACGACGCATTGCAGGCGTTGCTGGCGTTTCAGCAACTGCCGATGGAGGCGCCGCTGCCCAGCTACGATGTGGCTCTGCTGCGTCGTGAGCTCGAGCTGTTTCCCGAGTGGTACGTCGGACGCGAGCTGGGGATCACCTTCAGCGCGCAGCAACGTGAACAGTGGCAGCGGGTCAGCGATCTGTTGATCGACAGCGCGCTGGCGCAGCCCAAGGTGCTGGTGCACCGCGACTACATGCCGCGCAACCTGATGCTCAGTGAACCGAACCCGGGGGTTCTGGATTTTCAGGATGCGGTCTACGGACCCGTGACCTATGACGTCACGTGCCTGTTCAAGGATGCTTTCCTCAGCTGGCCGGAGCCTCGGGTCCATAGCTGGCTCAGCGACTATTGGAATCGCGCCCGGGCGCTGGGGATTCCCGTGCAGGACGATTTTGCAGCCTTTCTGCGTGCCAGCGACCTGATGGGCGTGCAGCGTCACCTCAAGGTGATCGGGATCTTCTCGCGGATCTGCCATCGCGACGGCAAGCCGCGTTACCTCACGGATGTGCCGCGCTTCCTTGCTTATATAGAAGCGGTACTGTCCCGCCGTCCCGAGCTGGTCGAACTTGGGCAATTGCTGTGCAGCCTGCGCCAGTCCGCGGGGAGTGAGGCATGAAGGCGATGATTCTGGCGGCCGGCAAAGGCGAGCGCATGCGCCCCCTGACCCTGACCACCCCCAAGCCATTGTTGCCGGTGGCTGGCGTCCCTCTGATCGAATACCACCTGCGGGCCCTGGCTCGGGCGGGCTTTCGCGACATCGTCATCAACCACGCCTGGCTCGGCCAGCAGATCGAGGATGCGTTGGGCGATGGCCAACGCTGGAGCCTGAACATCCGCTACTCGGCTGAAAGCGAGCCGCTGGAAACCGCAGGCGGAATCTTCCAGGCCCTGCCATTGCTGGGTGACCAACCGTTCCTGGTGGTCAATGGCGATATCTGGACCGATTACGACTTCGCCACATTACGCCGCCCGCTGACCGGGCTTGCTCACCTGGTCATGGTGGACAACCCGGCTCATCACCCCAGCGGTGGTGATTTCTGCCTGGAGGACGGGATGTTGCACGACGCTCGCCCTGGAGTGGCGGCCCTGACCTTCAGCGGTATTTCGGTCCTGCATCCCGACTTGTTCCAAGACTGCGTGGCCGGTCCTTCCAAGCTCGCGCCACTGCTGCGCGAGGCCATGGCCCGGGACCAGGTCAGCGGCGAGCACATGCAGGGACAGTGGATCGACGTCGGCACGGTCGAGCGCCTGGCGCAGGTTGAGCGCCTGCTGCAAGCGAGTCGCTGATATGTGGTGGCCAGGGACTCTGATCGGAGCCGGAGCGGGTTTTGCAATTGCCAGCATTCCGGGGGCCATGCTTGGGGCATTGTTGGGGCAGGCGCTGGACCGGCGTCTGCAACTGCACAGCTGGGCACATGTGCGTGAGCGTCTGGGTGGACCCTCTGCGTTGCGCAACGATGAACTGTTGTTCGTGCTGTTGGGGCGCCTGGCGAAAAGTGACGGTCGGGTGGTGGATGGGCACATTCAGCAAGCACGCCAGGAAATGCGCTCGCTGGACATGAATGAAACAGCACAGCGCAGGGCCATAGCGGCGTTCAACCGGGGCAAGTCGGGCAATGATCGTCTGCGCGGCTATCTGCGGCGCCTCAAAGCCCAGCCCCACGCTGCGGAAGGGGTGCTGCGTGCCTGTTGGCGCATGGTCTGGGCCGATGGCCGGGTAGGGCCGGCGGAGCGTGAACTGATCCAGCTCTGGGGCAAGTGGCTGGGCTGGACGTCGGAGCAGATCCAGGCCCTGGCACAGGAGTATGGTCCGGCAAGACGCGCGCTGGCCGAAGCGCCGTTGACCTATCAGGAGGCGCTACGTCTGCTGGGGGTCGCCGCCACCAGCGAGCCATCGCAGATCAAGCGTGCCTATCGACGACTGCTCAGCCGCCATCACCCGGACAAGATTGCCGGCAGTGGTGCCAGTACGGAGCAGATACGTGAGGCCACGGAAAAGACCCGGGAGCTGCACAGTGCCTATGCCCTGATCCGCCAGCGCCGGGACTTTCGCTGAGATCGATAAGCCTGGGCCGCGCCGCCGTCGTCGTTACTCAGGCGATGGCGGCCGGTGTCTTCAGCTGTCGGTCGGTTGTGGGTTCAGCCAGCCGCGGACCCGGCGGAACAATTGCTCTTGCTGGGCGGCAGCATTGCCCGGCACGGCCTTGAGCGGGATCTGGCTGAAGTTCGAATGCTTCAGGCGCTTGCTGGCTTGCAGCCGCTCCAGGGCGGCTTTCTGTGCGGCGCTCTTGTCGGCGTAGAAAAAGTCCGCAGTGGCCAATTTCAGGGTCGGTGTCAGTTCCGCCAGTTGGGGCTTGCCGTTGGCCGGCGCTTGAGCGGCCACCATCACCAGTTTTTGCACTTGCGAGGGCTGCTTCTCGCTCAGGTAACGGGCAGCCCAGTAGGCGCCCGTGCCGTGACCCAGAAGCACGATGCTGCGCGCATTCTGTTGTTCGGCGAAGGCCAGGGCCGCGTCGATCCGGGTAAAGATACGCTCGGCGTCGGCCTTGACCTGCTCCTCGGTACTTTCCGCGACGACACGGTCGGCCACGTCGGTCTCGCCGCCGGCCACCTGTTCGATGGGCTTGGCTTCAGTGCTGGCGTCCTTGGCGGTGTTGCTCTTGTCGGTGGGGGCTGGAGCCGCCTCGACTACCCGCGGCTGGGCCGCTTCGCTGAGCATGTCCGGCAGGGTCAGGCTCAGGCTGCCCCAGTCGGTGTCTGGCAATTTGTTGCGCAGTGGCGCCACGGCTTGCGGCCAGTCAGCGGTTTCACCGGCGCCGGGGAGGATAATCACCACGCCCTTGGGGTCGCTGGTGTTGGCCGGCTTCCACAGGGCCAGGAAGGTGTCACCGCCGGCTTGCAGTTGTTGCTGCTCCTGGGCCGGCAACTGACGTGCCAGGGCGCTGGCGTCTTCCTGGCTGCGCTCGGGCAGGGGTTGGCGTTGCGCCGGTTGTTCCTCGGGAGCCTTGGTTTCCGGAACCGGATCGGCGGCTTGTGCAGAAAAGGTCCAGGGCAGGATCAGCGACAGGCACAATGCAGGCAGTGCCGAGCGGTGGACAAGGGGCATCGGATATTCCAGGCCAGAAGTAATTCCGGCAGCCTAATGGGTTGGTCAGTATTTGTCAGGGTGTGAGACTTCAGATGATGCTTTTTCGCTGCCTTTTGCTTATCGGCTGTGTCTGCCTTCCCTTGATAGGCTGGGCGGCGCCCACGTCTCCCGGGCCCATGGCGGCCTTGAGCCAGGAGCAGCGGCAATGGCTTGAGCAGCACCCGGAATTGCGCGTGGGACTGGTGCTGCAGGCGCCCTTCGCTCAGTACGACCGGCGCCTGCAGCGCTTGTCCGGCGCCAACGTCGAACTGATGCAGGCGTTGGCCCAGGCGCTGAAGATCGAGCTCAGCTGGCGCAACTTCCCTGATCAGGCGCAACTGGAAAGAGCCTTGCGCGACGGCGAAGTGGACATGGCTCCGGGCCTGACCCAGACACCTGCCGGCCTGCGCCTGTGGCTGTTCAGCGACCCTTACATGCGCGTGCCGCAACTGGTGGTGGGGGAGCGCAAGGGGGCGGGCGCAGTCGAGCTGGAAAAGCTCGACAGCCAGGCCCGGGTCGCGGTGCGGATGCCCAGCGCGGTGGCCGACTACCTGCGTCAGACCTATCCCAATCTGAACCTGCAAGGGGTGCCCCTTGAGCGCCAGGCCCTGCAGTTGCTGCTGAGCCAACAGGCCCGTTATGCGGTAGTGGACGAGGCCCAGCTCAGTCGCCTGTCGGGGGAGGCGGAGTTCGCCGGGCTGGCGGTGGTGGGCGACATTGGCCTGCCGCAGCTGTTGCGGGTGGCGACCCGGCGCGACTGGCCGGAGCTGGCCAGCATCGTCGAAAGAGCCCTGCATGCGATTCCGGCCAAGGATCTGGAACAACTCCACAGTCGCTGGCTGCAGCCCAAGTACCCGCGGCTGGGGCAGTCCCCCGGCGTCTGGCAGAACCTCAGCCTGCTGTTGGTGATCCTGCTGTTGGCCAGCCTGGCGATCGTCTTCTGGCAGCGCCGTCAGCAACGCACCCTGGAGCAGCGGCTGTTGGCGGCTCGCGAGGACATCGCTCTGCGCGCCGCCAGCGAGGAAGCCCTGCGCCTGACGCAGTTTTCCATCGACCAGAGCACCGTGGGCATTCTCTGGGTCAACTGGGACAGCCACGTGCGCTACGCCAACCGCGCCGCCGAGGAGATGCTCGGCTATCCGGCGGGCGGGGTGATCGACCGGCCGTTGATCGATTTCGAACCCAACCTGCACATGGATCGTTGGCTCAACCTGTGGAAACGGGCCCGGGCCAGCGAGGAGGGCGTACAAAGCTTCGAGACGGAGTGTGTGCGCGCTGATGGCAGTATCCTGCCGGCGGACGTGTCATTGAGCTTCCTGCGCTTTCGCGACAGCGAGTACCTGGTGGTCTATCTCAACGACGTCACCGAGCGCCGGCGGGCCCTGGCGGCCCTGCGTGAAAGCGAAGCGCGCCTGCAGGGCATTGCCGCCAACGTTCCGGGCCTGGTGTTTCGCCTGGAACGGGCGCCGGTCACCGGGCAGATCGACTTTGCCTACATCAGCGAAGGCAGCGAAACCCTGGTGGGCTACCCACCGGCGGTATTGGCTCACCGGGACACCGGTCTGCGCAGCCTGGTGCACCCGGACGACAAGGCCAGCTACCACCAGACCCAGGACCAGGCCCTGGATACCGACAGCGACTGGTCCTGGCAGGGCCGCATCCTGACCCGTCAGGGCCAGCAGCGCTGGGCCGAGATCAAGGCCATTACCCGGCGCCTGGATGACGGCGCCTTCGTTTGGGACGGTATCGTCTGGGACATCAGCGAAAGCAAGCGCATCGAGCTGGAACTGGCCAGCTCCCGGGAGCAATTGCGCGAGCTGTCGGCGCACCTGGAGAGCGTGCGCGAGGAAGAAAAGGCCCGCATTGCCCGGGAAGTCCATGACGAACTGGGGCAGATGCTTACCGTGCTCAAGCTGGAAACGTCCATGTGCGAGCTGGCCTATGCCCAGCTCGACCCGGGCCTGCATGAGCGCCTCAACAGCATGAAGCGCCTGATTGCCCAGTTGTTCCAGCTGGTGCGAGACGTGGCCACCGCCCTGCGGCCGCCGATCCTCGATGCGGGCATTGCTTCGGCCATCGAATGGCAGGCCCGGCGGTTCGAGGCACGGACCCAGATTCCCTGCCTGGTGCAGGTGCCGGACAACCTGCCGCGTTTGAGCGACGCCAAGGCCATCGGCCTGTTCCGCATCCTCCAGGAGGCCCTGACCAATGTCATGCGTCATGCCCAGGCGCATACTGTGGAACTGTCCCTGACCCTGGAAGGCGCGGAACTGTGCATGAGCATCAGCGATGACGGTCTTGGTTTCGACACCGCTTCGGCACGGCCAACCTCCTTTGGGCTGGTGGGCATGCGCGAGCGGGTGCTGATCATGGGCGGCAGCCTGGTGCTGCAAAGCGAGCAGGGCGAAGGCACCACCTTGAGCGTCCGGGTGCCCCTGGATCCAGAACAATAACGAGGAGAAGCGCGTGATCCGTGTACTGGTAGCCGAAGACCACACCATTGTCCGCGAGGGCATCAAGCAGCTGATCGGGTTGGCCAAGGATCTCACCGTGGTGGGGGAGGCGAGCAACGGCGAGCAACTGCTGGAAACCCTGCGCCAGGTGAGCTGCGAGGTGGTGCTGCTGGATATCTCCATGCCCGGGGTGAACGGTCTGGAGGCGATTCCGCGGATTCGCGCGCTGAACAACCCGCCGGCGATTCTGGTGCTGTCGATGCACGATGAGGCGCAGATGGCCGCCCGGGCGTTGAAGATCGGCGCTGCCGGCTACGCCACCAAGGACAGCGACCCATCGCTGCTGCTGACCGCGATCCGCAAGGTGGCCTCGGGCGGGCGCTACATCGATCCGGATCTGGCGGACCGCATGGTCTTCGAAGTCGGTCTGACCGACGCCCGCCCCTTGCATTCGCTGCTGTCCGAGCGCGAATTCTCGGTCTTCGAACGCCTGGCCCAAGGAGCCAATGTCAACGACATCGCCCAGCAACTGGCGCTGAGCAGCAAGACCATCAGCACCCACAAGGCGCGGTTGATGCAAAAGCTCAACGTCACGTCCCTCGCCGAGCTGGTGAAGTACGCCATGGAGCACAAGCTGCTCTGACACCTGCTCCAGTGCTCTCTTCACCTCCCGGGGAGGGCACTTATCCATTTGCGACATCCTCGCCCTCAGGCTTTTGCCGTTTCTTGCCGCTTGCAGCGTGTCGCTGGCCACTGCCCTTACCCAATCCCGCCATCCTTGTAGGGCAATCCCTACAGACAACCTTCCAGGCGGCTGAGGCGAATCTCTCCTGAGCCCCGATTTGCGTGACCTGCGCGCTCCACTAGGCTTGCTCCACAGCCGTCTAAAACAAAAGGTGTGGGTATGAGCGAGGTCGTTTCAAGCGCTGGGGCCAACGATGTTCTGGTCAGTTTTCGTGGTGTGCAGAAGAGCTACGACGGCGAGAACCTGATCGTCAAAGACCTCAACCTGGAAATTCGCAAAGGCGAGTTCCTCACCCTGCTGGGGCCGTCCGGCTCCGGCAAGACCACCAGCCTGATGATGCTGGCCGGTTTCGAAACCCCGACCGCCGGCGAGATCCAGCTGGCCGGCCGCGCCATCAACAATGTGCCGCCGCACAAGCGCGACATCGGCATGGTGTTCCAGAACTACGCCCTGTTCCCGCACATGACCGTGGCCGAGAACCTCGGCTTTCCGCTGTCGGTGCGGGGCCTGGGCAAGACCGACATCAGCGAGCGGGTCAAGCGCGTGCTGAGCATGGTCCAGCTCGATGCCTTCGCCCAGCGCTATCCGGCGCAACTGTCCGGCGGCCAACAGCAGCGGGTGGCCCTGGCCCGCGCCCTGGTGTTCGAGCCGCAGCTGGTGCTGATGGACGAACCCCTCGGCGCCCTCGACAAGCAGTTGCGCGAACACATGCAGATGGAGATCAAGCACCTGCACCAGCGCCTGGGCGTGACCGTGGTCTACGTGACCCACGACCAGGGCGAAGCCCTGACCATGTCCGACCGGGTGGCGGTGTTCCATCAGGGCGAGATCCAGCAGATCGCTCCGCCGCGGACCCTCTACGAAGAACCGAAGAACACCTTCGTCGCCAACTTCATTGGCGAGAACAACCGTCTCAACGGCCGCCTGCACAGCCATAACGGCGAGCGCTGCGTGGTGGAGCTGGGGCGTGGCGAGAAAGTCGAAGCGCTGGCGGTGAACGTCGGCCGCATCGGCGAGCCTGTGACCCTGTCCATCCGCCCGGAGCGCGTGAGCCTCAACGGTTCCAGCGAAAGCTGCGTCAACCGCTTCTCCGGGAGGGTGGCGGAATTCATCTATCTGGGCGACCACGTCCGGGTGCGCCTGGAAGTCTGCGGCAAGAGCGACTTCTTCGTGAAACAGCCGATTGCCGAGCTCGATCCTGCGCTGGCAGTGGGTGACGTGGTGCCGCTTGGCTGGCAAGTCGAGCACGTTCGCGCGCTTGACCCGCTTCTAGAGGCGAATTGATCGCCCCCCTGCAACACCAACCTGCACGTGGAGAACACAATAAATGTTGAGATCCCTGAAATTCACCGCCCTGGCATTGGGCATGATGGGTGCGGCGCACGCCATGGCGGCGGGCCCGGACCTGACCGTGGTGTCCTTTGGCGGGGCGAACAAGGCGGCTCAGGTCAAAGCCTTCTACGCACCGTGGGAAGCAGCGGGCAACGGCAAGATCGTCGCTGGTGAATACAACGGCGAGATGGCCAAGATCAAGGCCATGGTCGATACCAAGAGCGTGTCCTGGGATCTGGTGGAAGTGGAATCCCCTGAACTGTCCCGTGGTTGCGACGAGGACATGTTCGAGCAACTGGACCCGGCGCTGTTCGGCAAGAGCGAAGATTACGTCAAGGGCGCTATCCAGCCGTGCGGCGTGGGCTTCTTCGTCTGGTCCACAGTGCTGGCCTACAACGCCGACAAGCTGAAAGCAGCCCCCAGCAGCTGGGCCGATTTCTGGGACACCAAGAAATTCCCGGGTAAACGCGGCCTGCGCAAGGGCGCCAAGTACACCCTGGAATTCGCCCTGATGGCTGACGGCGTCGCGCCCAAGGACGTGTACAAGGTGCTGGCCGGCAAGGACGGCCAGGATCGTGCCTTCAAGAAACTCGATGAGCTCAAGCCCAACATCCAGTGGTGGGAAGCTGGCGCCCAGCCGCCGCAGTACCTGGCTTCCGGCGACGTGGTCATGAGTTCGGCCTACAACGGCCGGATCGCCGCAGTGCAGAAGGAAAGCAACCTGAAGGTGGTGTGGAACGGCGGCATCTACGACTTCGACGCCTGGGCCATTCCCAAAGGCCTGGACAAGGCTCGCGCCGAAGCGGCGAAGAAGTTCATCGCCTACTCGGTCCAGCCGCAACAGCAGAAAACCTATTCGGAAAACATCGCCTACGGTCCTGCCAACACCCAGGCCGTGCCGCTGCTGGCCAAGGACATCCTCAAGGACATGCCGACCACCCCGGAAAACATCGCCAACCAGGTGCAGATCGACGTCAGCTTCTGGGCTGACAACGGCGAGCAGCTGGAACAGCGCTTCAACGCCTGGGCAGCCAAGTAACCACCCCCTGCCGTTGTAGGAGCGAGCTTGCTCGCGAAGGCGTCATCAGCATCAACCCTGATGTTGAAGGACGCCCTTCGATTTGCGGCCAAGCCCGCTCCTGCCGCCTGGTGGCTTGTATTCGAAAGATCGATTCGCGGAGTTTGTCATGACCATCACCGTTCCCCTGAACGCGGTCACCGGCCCGACCTTGAAGCAGCGGCTGGCCCGTGCCGAGCGGGTCAACCGCTGGAAGGCGCAGGCCTTGATCGCGCCCCTGGTGCTGTTTCTGTTGCTGGTGTTCCTGGTACCGATCGTGGCGCTGCTGTACAAGAGCGTCGGCAACCCGGAAGTGGTCGGCGGCATGCCGCGCACGGTGGCGGCCGTGAGTGCCTGGGACGGTCGTGGCCTGCCCGGCGAAGGGGCCTACAAGGCCTTGAGCGAAGACCTGGCGGACGCCCGCAAGAATCAGACCCTGGGCGACCTGTCCAAGCGCCTGAACATGGAACTGGCCGGCTACCGCAGCCTGCTGACCAAAACCGCCCGCGCCTTGCCGTTCAAGGCCGAGCCCGAATCCTATAAAGAAGCCATGGAAAGCCTGGACGAGCGCTGGGGCGACCCGGCCTATTGGCAGGCGATCCGTCGCAACACCAGCAGCCTGACCCCTTACTACCTGCTGGCGGCGGTGGACCATCGCATCGATGACCTGGGCGAACTGGCCCCGGCCACCCCGGACCAGGCCATCTACCTGGACATCTTCGCCCGGACCTTCTGGATGGGCCTGGTGATCACTGCCATCTGCCTGGCCCTGGCCTATCCCCTGGCGTACCTGCTGGCCAACCTGCCGGCACGCAAGAGCAACCTCTTGATGATCCTGGTACTGCTGCCGTTCTGGACCTCGATCCTGGTGCGGGTCGCGGCCTGGATCGTGCTGCTGCAATCCGGTGGCCTGATCAACAGCGCGCTGCTGGCCATGGGGGTGATCGACAAGCCCCTGGAGCTGGTGTTCAACCGCACCGGGGTCTACATCTCCATGGTGCACATCCTGCTGCCGTTCATGATCCTGCCGATCTACAGCGTGATGAAAGGTATCTCGCCCACCTACATGCGTGCGGCGATTTCCCTGGGTTGCCATCCGTTCGCCAGCTTCTGGCGGGTGTACTTCCCGCAGACCTACGCCGGGGTCGGCGCCGGTTGCCTGCTGGTGTTCATCCTGGCCATCGGCTACTACATCACCCCGGCATTGCTGGGCAGCCCGAACGATCAGATGGTCAGTTACTTCGTCGCCTTCTACACCAACACCAGCATCAACTGGGGCATGGCCACGGCCCTGGGCGGCCTGCTGTTGCTGGCGACCGTCGTGCTCTATCTGATCTACAGCTGGCTGGTGGGCGCCAGCCGCCTGCGTCTGAGCTAAGGAGAGAATCGAAATGCTGAGCCCCTACATGTCTCCCGTCGAACGGGTCTGGTTCTACAGCTTGCGGATTCTCTGCGGCTTGATCCTGTTGTTCCTGGTGTTGCCGGTGCTGGTGATCATCCCGCTGTCGTTCAACTCGGGCAGCTTCCTGGTGTACCCGTTGCAGGGGTTCTCGCTGCACTGGTATCAGGACTTCTTCGCCTCCGCCGAATGGATGCGGGCCCTGAAGAACAGCATCATCGTGGCCCCGGCCGCCACGCTGCTGGCCATGGTCTTCGGCACGCTCGCGGCCATCGGCCTGACCCGTGGCGACTTTCCCGGCAAGGCGCTGGTCATGGCCCTGGTGATTTCGCCGATGGTGGTGCCGGTGGTGATCATCGGTGTCGCCAGCTACCTGTTCTTCGCGCCGCTGGGCATGGGCAACAGTTTCTTCTCGCTGATCATCGTGCATGCGGTGCTCGGGGTACCTTTCGTGATCATCACCGTGTCGGCGACCCTGCAGGGCTTCAACCATAACCTGGTGCGCGCCGCGGCGAGCCTCGGGGCTTCGCCCTTGACCACCTTCCGCCGGGTGACCTTGCCGTTGATCGCGCCCGGGGTCATCAGTGGCGCGCTGTTCGCCTTTGCCACCTCGTTCGACGAGGTGGTGGTGACGCTGTTTCTGGCCGGTCCGGAGCAAGCGACCCTGCCACGGCAGATGTTCAGCGGCATCCGTGAAAACCTCAGCCCGACCATTGCCGCGGCGGCGACGCTGCTGATCGCCTTTTCGGTGATTCTGCTGCTGACCCTGGAATGGCTGCGCGGACGCAGCGAGAAGCTGCGCACCGCCCAGGTGTAAACCCTTCGCTTTCCCCGCCCGGACCACTGACTGTGGTCCCGGGCGAGGGGCGGCAGGGCATTCGTCCGCTGAATAGGCGACAACCGATAATCCACGTCTACGCTTGTGCCAGCTTCCACCTTCTATATAAGAGGCTGCGCACATGAGTATTTCCTCTTTCAAGATCGCTCATAAGCTGCTCACCGGCAGTACCGCCATCGAGCAACTGGCTGCTGAGCTGACCCGCCTGGATGTCGACAACCCGCTGATCGTCACTGATGCCGCGCTGCTCGAGTCGGGCACGGTGGCGCTGGCGTTGGCCCATCTGGGGGAGCGCGATTACGAGATCTTCGACCGGGTGCTGCCCGATCCGGAAATCGCCATCGTCGAAGACTGCATGCAGGTTTACCGCGAAGGCGGGCATGACGGTCTGATCGGGCTGGGGGGCGGCAGCGCCATCGACATTGCCAAGAGTGTCGCGGCCTATGCCGGCTATCACGGCGCCCTGGAAGACCTGTTCGGCATTGATCAGGTGCCGCGCAAGGGGCCGCCGCTGATTGCCATCCCCACCACCGCCGGCACCGGTTCGGAAGTCACCAACGTGGCGATACTGTCCGACAGGGCCGCGCAAATGAAGAAGGGCATTGTCAGCGACTACCTGTTGCCGGACGTGGCCCTGGTCAGTCCGCAGATGACCCTGACCTGCCCCCGCAGCGTGACCGCCGCCAGTGGCGTCGATGCCCTGGTGCACGCGATTGAAGCCTATCTGTCGCTGAGTGCCTCCGCGATCACGGATGCCCTGGCCATAGGCGCCATCAAGCTGATCGTCAAGGCGCTGCCCAAGGCCTTTGCCAATCCGGCCAACCTGCAGGCCCGGGAGGATATGGCCACCGCCAGCCTGATGGCGGGCATGGCCTTCGGCAATGCCGGGGTGGGGGCGGTGCATGCGATGGCCTATCCCCTGGGTGGCCGTTTCCATATGTCCCACGGGGTCAGCAATGCCTTGCTGCTGCCCTATGTCATGACCTGGAACAAGATGGCCTGTGTCGAGCGTATGCAGGATATCGCCGACGCCATGGGGGTGCAGATCGCGCACTTGAGTGCCGGCGAGGCCGCCGATCGGGCCGTGGAGGCGATGACCGCCCTGTGCGCCGCGGTGGAAATTCCCAGTGGCTTGCGCAGCTTTGGCGTGCCCGAGGAGGCGATTCCCGCCATGGCCGTGGAGGCTGCGGGGATCGAGCGTCTGATGCGCAACAATCCGCGCAAGCTGAGCCCCGCCGATATCGAGAAGATCTATCGCGCGGCTTACTGAACATCGCGGTTACGGTGTGCGCCCCAAAGCATGAGGTATACAATGCGCGCCATCGTGATTCCGCTCAAAAAAGGTGCGTCATGCAGCCCTTCGCTATTGCTCCGTCGATTCTCTCCGCCGACTTCGCCCGTCTGGGCGAGGAAGTGGACAATGTCCTGGCCGCCGGTGCCGATATCGTCCACTTCGATGTCATGGACAACCACTATGTGCCGAACCTGACCATCGGCCCGATGGTCTGCTCGGCGCTGCGCAAGTACGGGATCACCGCGCCGATCGATGCGCACCTGATGGTGACCCCGGTGGACCGCATCATCGGCGACTTCATCGAGGCGGGCGCGACCTACATCACCTTTCACCCGGAAGCCACCCTGCACGTGGATCGCTCCCTGCAGATGATCCGCGAAGGCGGTTGCAAGGCGGGCCTGGTGTTCAACCCGGCAACCCCGCTGGACGTGCTCAAGTACGTGATGGACAAGGTCGACATGGTGCTGCTGATGAGCGTCAACCCGGGTTTCGGCGGGCAGAAGTTCATTCCTGGGACCCTCGACAAGCTGCGTGAGGCACGGGCCCTGATCGATGCCTCCGGCCGTGATATCCGCCTGGAGATCGACGGTGGGGTGAACGTCGGCAACATCCGTGAGATCGCCGCAGCAGGCGCTGACACCTTTGTTGCCGGCTCGGCGATCTTCAATGCGCCGAACTACCGGGAAGTCATCGAGAAGATGCGCGCCGAACTGGCGCTGGCGCGCTCATGAGCGCATTTGAGCATCTGTTCCCGGGGCGTCTGCCGCGGCTGGTGATGTTCGACCTGGATGGCACTCTGGTCGATTCGGTGCCGGACCTCGCGGCCGCCGTGGATCAGATGCTGCTCAAGCTGGGGCGCAAGCCTGCGGGTATCGACGCGGTGCGCGAGTGGGTCGGCAATGGCGCGCCGATGCTGGTGCGCCGGGCCCTGGCCAACAGCCTGGAGGCCCAGGACGTCGACGATGTCGAGGCCGAGCACGCTCTTGAGCTGTTCAATGCGGCCTATGAGGACAGTCATGAGCTGACCGTGGTCTATCCCGGCGTGCGCGAAACCCTCAAGTGGCTGCACAAGCAGGGCGTGGAAATGGCCCTGATCACCAACAAGCCCGAGCGTTTCGTCGCCCCCTTGCTGGATCAGATGAAGATCGGCCGGTATTTCCGCTGGATCATCGGTGGCGACACCCTGCCGCAGAAGAAGCCGGACCCGGCGGCGCTGTTCTTCGTGATGAAGATGGCCAGCGTGCCGGCCTCGCAGTCGCTGTTCGTCGGCGACTCGCGCAGTGACGTGCTGGCGGCCAAGGCCGCAGGGGTCAAGTGCGTGGCGCTGAGCTACGGCTATAACCATGGTCGGCCGATTGCCGAGGAATCCCCGGCGCTGGTGATCGACAACCTGCGGGCGCTGATCCCCGGTTGCTTAGAACCTGCCGCTGAGATAACGTTGCCCGACGCTGTTCCATCCCCTTCTGGAAATTCCATCGTGGTGGTCACTCGCAAACTCTGGATGAAAGTCATCAAGGCCTTGGCCCGTTGGCGTTGGCGCGCCTGATTTTTGTCTGGCCGGCCCTGCCGGCGTGTTTGCATACCTGACTGTTAGACCCTCAAGCCACGAGGCATCCCATGATTCGCGAAGAATTCCTGCGTTTGGCCGCAGCCGGTTACAACCGTATCCCGCTGGCCTGCGAAACCCTTGCCGACTTCGACACGCCGCTGTCGATCTACCTGAAACTGGCCGATCAGCCCAACTCCTACTTGCTGGAGTCGGTGCAGGGCGGCGAGAAGTGGGGGCGCTATTCGATCATTGGCCTGCCGTGCCGCACCGTATTGCGTGTGCAGGGGCACCGGGTCAGCGTGACCCATGACGGGATCGAGATCGAAAGCCATGAAGTGGCCGATCCACTGGCCTTCGTCGAGGAATTCAAAGCCCGCTACAACGTACCGACCATCGCCGGCCTGCCGCGTTTCAACGGCGGCCTGGTGGGGTACTTCGGTTATGACTGCGTGCGTTATGTCGAGCCGCGCTTGGGCCAGTGCCCGAATCCGGATCCGATCGGCGTGCCGGATATCCTGCTGATGGTTTCCGATGCAGTGGTGGTGTTCGACAACCTGGCGGGCAAGATGCACGCCATCGTGCTGGCCGATCCGAGCCAGGACAATGCGTTCGAAGCCGGCCAGGCGCGTCTGCAGGAGTTGCTGGCACAGCTGCGCCAGCCGATCACCCCACGCCCCGGGCTGGATTTCAGCAAGCAGTCGGCGGCGGAGCCGGTGTTCCGCTCCAGCTTCACCCAGGGCGACTATGAGCGCGCGGTGGACACTATCAAGGAGTACATCCTGGCCGGTGACTGCATGCAGGTGGTGCCGTCCCAGCGCATGTCCATCGATTTTTCGGCCGCGCCCATCGACCTGTACCGGGCGCTGCGCTGCTTCAACCCGACGCCTTACATGTACTTCTTCAACTTCGGTGACTTCCATGTCGTGGGCAGTTCGCCGGAGGTGCTGGTGCGGGTCGAGGACAACCTGATTACCGTGCGGCCGATTGCCGGCACCCGTCCGCGGGGCGCTACCGAGGAAGCCGACCTGGCCCTGGAACAGGACCTGCTGTCGGACGACAAGGAAATTGCCGAGCACCTGATGCTGATCGACCTGGGGCGCAACGACACCGGTCGCGTATCCGAAATCGGTAGCGTGAAGCTCACCGAGAAGATGGTCATCGAGCGTTATTCCAACGTGATGCACATCGTCTCCAACGTCACCGGTCAATTGAAGGCCGGGCTGACAGCGATGGATGCCCTGCGGGCGATCCTGCCGGCGGGGACGTTGTCCGGGGCGCCGAAGATCCGGGCCATGGAAATCATCGACGAACTGGAACCGGTCAAGCGCGGCATCTACGGCGGCGCCGTGGGTTATTTCGCCTGGAACGGCAACATGGACACCGCGATTGCCATTCGCACCGCGGTGATCAAGAACGGTGAGCTGCATGTACAGGCCGGCGGCGGGATTGTTGCCGACTCGGTGCCGACCCTGGAGTGGGAAGAGACGCTGAACAAGCGTCGCGCAATGTTCCGTGCCGTGGCACTGGCTGAACAAACCCCCGCATCCAAGGCTTGAGGAGTTTCCACTATGTTGCTGATGATCGATAACTACGACTCCTTCACCTATAACGTCGTCCAGTACCTGGGCGAGTTGGGTGCCGAGGTCAAGGTGGTGCGCAATGACGAGCTGACCGTGGCTGAAATCGAGGCGCTCAAGCCTGAGCGCATCGTGGTTTCGCCCGGTCCTTGCACACCCACCGAAGCCGGTATCTCCATCGAGGCGATCAAGCATTTCGCCGGCAAGCTGCCGATTCTCGGCGTGTGCCTGGGTCACCAGTCCATCGGCCAGGCCTTTGGCGGCCAGGTGGTACGTGCCCGGCAAGTGATGCACGGCAAGACCAGCCCGGTGTTCCATCGTGACCTGGGGGTATTCAGCGGCCTGAACCTGCCGCTGACGGTGACCCGCTACCACTCGCTGGTGGTCAAGCGGGACAGCCTGCCCGACTGCCTCGAAGTCACTGCCTGGACTCAACTGGAAGACGGTTCCGTCGACGAGATCATGGGGCTGCGCCACAAGACATTGAATATCGAGGGTGTGCAATTTCACCCCGAGTCTATTCTCACCGAGCAGGGCCACGAGCTGTTCGCCAACTTCCTCAAACAGAGCGGCGGCACGCGCTAAGGACTTTTCATGGATATCAAGACTGCCCTGAGCCGTATTGTCGGCCATCTGGACCTGAGCACCGACGAGATGCGCGATGTGATGCGCGAGATCATGACCGGTCAATGCACCGATGCGCAGATTGGTGCCTTCATGATGGCCATGCGCATGAAAAGCGAAAGCATCGACGAAATCGTCGGCGCGGTGTCGGTGATGCGCGAGTTGGCGGACAAGGTCGAGCTCAAGACCCTCGACGGTGTGGTGGATGTGGTAGGCACCGGCGGTGACGGTGCGAACATTTTCAATGTGTCCACGGCTTCTTCTTTTGTGGTGGCGGCGGCCGGCTGCACGGTCGCCAAGCATGGCAATCGCGCGGTGTCCGGCAAGAGCGGCAGTGCCGACCTGCTGGAGTCGGCCGGGGTCTACCTGAACCTGACGCCGGTCCAGGTGGCTCGCTGCATCGACAACGTCGGTATCGGCTTCATGTTTGCCCAGTCTCATCACGGCGCCATGAAATATGCCGCTGGCCCGCGTCGCGACCTTGGTCTGCGCACCCTGTTCAACATGCTTGGCCCGCTTACGAATCCGGCCGGCGTGAAACATCAGGTGGTGGGCGTGTTCACCCAGGCGCTGTGCCGGCCATTGGCCGAGGTTTTGCAACGACTGGGCAGCAAGCATGTGCTGGTGGTGCACTCCCAGGATGGCCTGGACGAGTTCAGCCTGGCTGCACCGACCTATGTGGCCGAGCTGAAGAATGACCAGATCAGCGAGTACTGGGTGCAGCCCGAGGACCTGGGCATGAAGAGCCAGAGCCTGTTTGGCCTGGTGGTGGAGAGCCCGGCGGCGTCCCTGGAGCTGATTCGCGATGCCCTGGGACGACGCAAGACCGAGCATGGCCAGAAGGCCGCCGAAATGATTGTGCTCAATGCCGGTGCGGCGCTGTATGCCGCGGATCATGCCAGCAGCCTGAAAGAGGGCGTGGCCCTGGCTCACGATGCCTTGCACACGGGCCTGGCCCGGGAAAAGCTTGAGGAACTGGGCGCCTTTACCGCGGTGTTCAAGCAGGAGAATGAAGGATGAGTGTGCCGACTGTTCTGGAAAAGATCCTCGCCCGCAAGGTGCAGGAGGTTGCCGAGCGTAGCGCGCGTGTCAGCCTGGCCGAGCTGGAAACCCTGGCGCGAGCCGCCGATGCCCCGCGTGGCTTCGCCAAGGCTCTGCAGGAGCAGGCCAAGCTCAAGCAACCGGCGGTGATCGCCGAGATCAAGAAGGCATCCCCCAGCAAAGGTGTGATCCGCGAGAACTTTGTGCCGGCGGACATTGCCAGGAGTTATGAGAAGGGCGGCGCCACCTGCCTGTCGGTGCTCACCGACGTCGACTTTTTCCAGGGCGCCGATGCTTACCTGCAACAGGCTCGGGCTGCCAGCAAGTTGCCGGTTATCCGCAAGGATTTCATGATCGATCCCTATCAGATCGTCGAAGCCCGTGCCCTGGGGGCCGACTGTGTGCTGCTGATCGTCGCCGCGCTGGATGACGCGCGAATGGCCGAGCTGGCCGCGGTGGCCAAAGGCGTTGGCCTGGATGTGCTGGTGGAAGTGCACGATGGCGATGAGCTGGAGCGGGCACTGAAAACTCTCGACACGCCGTTGGTGGGGATCAACAACCGCAACCTGCACACCTTCGATGTCGACCTGGAAACCACCCTCGACCTGCTGCCGCGGATTCCCCGCGACCGCCTGGTGATTACCGAGAGTGGCATTCTCAATCGTGCCGATGTTGAGCTGATGGAAATCAGCAACGTCTATTCGTTCCTGGTGGGCGAGGCGTTCATGCGCGCCGAAAGTCCGGGCAGCGAGCTGCAACGCCTGTTCTTCCCTGAACGAGGCGTCCCGGTCAGCGGTTCGACCCTGGACTGAACCTGAAACACTGAACAAGCCGGCGATGCCGGCTTTTTCATATCCACTGCCAAGGACTTTCCCTGTCATGACTCAACCCCTTGCCTTGACCGTCGAAGCCGGCCTGCAGGCCGAGCAGGATCTGCTGGCTCAGGTGTGTGCCACAGAGCAGGAGTTTGGCCTGCTGTTCTGGCAACCCAGTGACCGGGCGCTGGTGATGCCGCGGCGCCTGAGCCGCCTGCCCGGATTCGAGCAGGCTTGCCAGGTGTCGGCTGCCAATGGCTGGCCGGTGTTGCTGCGGGAAACCGGTGGCGAGCCGGTGCCGCAGTCGGCGGCCACGGTGAACATTGCGCTGGTCTACGCGCCGCCGCGTAGCGAGGGGGATCAGGGGCGGATTGAAACGGCCTATCGACGCTTGTGCCAACCGATTTGCGACCTGCTCACTGAGCTGGGAGGCAATCCGTCGTTGGGAGAGGTGGACGGTGCCTTTTGCGATGGGCGCTTCAACGTCAATCTGGACGGTCGCAAACTGGTCGGCACTGCCCAGCGCTGGCGCCAGAGCAAGGGCGGGCAGCGGCCGGTGGGGCTGGTACACGGAGCCTTGTTGCTGGATAACGAGCGCGCCTCGATGGTGGAAGCGGTCAATAGCTTCAATCAGGCCTGTGGACTGGAGCAGCGTTGCCGGGCCGAAAGCCATATCGCCTTGCATGAGGCTTTTGCCGCCCCCGATGCCATCGGCCGGCTGGACAGTCTCTACCGCGAGATGCTCAAGGGCTTTCTGCCGGGTTAGCGGGTGCCGAACACCACCATGGTCTTGCCTTTGACGTGAACCAGATTGCGTTCTTCCAGGTCCTTGAGGACGCGGCCGACCATCTCCCGTGAACAGCCGACGATCCGGCCGATCTCCTGGCGGGTGATCTTGATCTGCATGCCGTCCGGATGGGTCATGGCATCCGGTTGCTTGCACAGCTCCAGCAAGCAGCGGGCAACCCGTCCGGTCACATCGAAGAACGCCAGATCGCCGACCTTGCGCGTGGTGTTGCGCAGGCGCTGGGCGATCTGCCCGCTCAGCACGTACAGAATGTCCGGATCGATCTGCGACAGCTCTCGGAACTTGGCATAGCTGATTTCCGCCACTTCACATTCCACCTTGGCGCGCACCCAGGCGCTGCGTTGCTGCTCCTGCCCGGCCTCTTCGAACAGCCCAAGCTCGCCGAAGAAGTCCCCGGCGTTGAGGTAGGCAATGATCATCTCCCGGCCGTCGTCGTCTTCGATGAGGATGGTCACCGAACCCTTGATGATGAAGTACAGGCTGTCGGACACGTCGCCGGCGCAGATGATGTTGCTCTTGGCCTGGTACCGGCGGCGTTGACAGTGCATCAGCAACTTGTCGAGATTTTTGATCCTGGAGGTGGGGGCAATAGCAACCATGGTTGTATCCCGAAAAGACTGCACGGTATGAGGTGTTTGTTATGGGGCGAACAGCGAAGCTGTTTGACGCTGGCGATGCGCCATTCATTTGGCGTCAGCTTAACAGACACATCCTAAGCGGATTTAAGATTTTTCTTGGTAAGGATCGGCAATAGGCCTACAGCGGGCAAAGCGCGGCCCGGGCAAAACCCTGTGCTAAGCTGGCGACCCTTTTTTAGCAGTGGAGTCTTGGCGATGAAGGCACGCATCCAATGGGCTGGCGAAGCCATGTTCCTCGGTGAGTCGGGCAGCGGTCATGTCGTGGTGATGGACGGCCCACCAGAAGCCGGTGGACGTAATCTGGGTGTTCGCCCCATGGAAATGCTCCTGTTGGGCGTGGGCGGTTGCAGCAACTTCGATGTGGTCAGCATTCTGAAGAAATCGCGCCAGGCTGTGGAAAGTTGTGAGGCCTTCCTTGACGCCGAACGCGCGACCGAAGATCCCAAGGTCTTCACCAAGATTCACATGCACTTCGTGGTCAAGGGGCGGGGCCTGAAAGAAGCCCAGGTCAAGCGCGCTATCGAGCTGTCGGCCGAGAAATACTGCTCGGCCTCGATCATGCTCGGCGCCGCTGGCGTGGCCATCACTCACGATTACGAAATCGTCGAGCTCGGCTGATTGGCGTCGATTGTTTCGGGCAAAGCAAAGGGCGCTCATGGAGCGCCCTTTTTTGTCAGCGGCAGTAGCGGGGTCAGATCCGGTAGGTGCTTTTGGTCATGACCTTGGCCAACAGGCTCATGCCGAACTTGACCGGTGCCGGGAAGCGAAAGCCGCCGGCTTCAAGGGCGGTTTCGGCGTGGTGTTCTTCGTCGATCCGCATCTGCTCGAGAATGGCTCGGGACTTTTCGTCCTCGGCCGGGAGCTGTTCCAGGTGCTCGTTCAGGTGTTTGCAGACCTGATCTTCAGTGGCAGCGACGAAACCCAGGCTGACCTTGTCGCTGATCAGGCCGGCCGCTGCGCCGATGCCGAACGACAGGCCGTAGAACAATGGATTGAGCACACTGGGATGGCTGCCCAGCTGACGGATGCGCTGTTCGCACCAGGCCAGGTGGTCGATCTCTTCTTCGGCGGCATGCTCCATGGCCTGGCGTACCTGGGGCAGCTTGGCGGTCAGCGCCTGGCCCTGGTACAGCGCCTGGGCACAGACTTCCCCGGTGTGGTTGATGCGCATCAGGCCGGCAACATGCCGGGTGTCCTCGTCACTCATCTGCGCTTCCGGCTGCACGATGGCCGGCGACGGGCGATAAGGTTGGCCACTGAACGGCAACAGCGTGCGCATGGCCATATCGGCCTGCAGCAGCAGGCGGTCAATCGGCGAGTAGTGACGTTGGGTAGTCATGCTTATCTCCGGGAAGAATCACGGCGGCCAGTTTACTCTAATCGATGGGGCGAAAACTGCGCTGGATCAGCGCACCCTCGTCGCAGACCGGACGAGAGGGCGCCGTGCAGGGGGGGGCGTGGGTGGGGCAATCAGCCCGGAGGCCAGTTCATCTGACGTTGACCCAGCACATGCATGTGAATGTGGTAGACGGTCTGTCCGCCCAGCTCATTGCAGTTCATCACCACCCGGAAGCCGTCTTCACAGCCTTGTTCCTTGGCCAGTCGCTGGGCGGTGAACAGAATATGCCCGGCCAGGGCCTTGTCGTCCTCGGTGAGGTCGTTGAGGGTGCGGATGGGCTTTTTCGGAATCACCAGGAAGTGCACCGGCGCTTGCGGGGCGATGTCGTGGAAGGCCAGAACCTGGTCGTCCTCGTAGATGATCTTCGCGGGTATTTCTCTGTTGATGATCTTGGTGAACAGAGTATCCACAGCTGTTTCTCCATTGGGTTGGTCCGGGCTGAGTGTACTCAGGCTCATCCTGTGCGCCCAGCCCGGCATCTAACGTGGGCAATAGGCCCGATTGACGTAACCGACGATCTTGCGGGTCAGCCAGCGCGAGCCGAGGCGGCTGCTGAAAGCCATCCAGCGGTTCAGGCGGCCGGGAATGATGATGGCGCGGTTCTTCTCCAGCGCGCGGACCGCGTACAGGGCCACTTCCTCGGGGCTCATGAGCAGTTTGCTGTCGTTGAGCCTTTGAGTGTCCATTTGTGCCGTGCGGAAAAAGCCCGTGCGAGTCGGACCGGGGCACAGCACCGAGACCTTGACGGCGCATTTCTTCAGTTCTTCGCGCAGGCCCTCGGAAAAGTGCAGAACATAGGCCTTGCTGGCGTAGTAGGTGCTCATCCACGGGCCCGGATAGAAGGCGGCTACCGAGGCGACGTTGAGAATCTGTCCGCCGCCCAGCAGCGCCATGCTGTTACCCAGGGCATGACACAGGCGGGTCAGGGCGAGGATGTTGACCTCGATCAGGTCCTGTTCGGTCATCCAGTCCTGGGCCAGGAAGGGGCCGCAGGTGCCGATGCCGGCGCAGTTGACCAGCAGATCGATCTGACGCTCGCCTTCCTCCAGTTCCAGCAGGAAGCCGGACAGGCGCAAGGGCTCCCCCAGGTCGCAGGCGCGAAACAGCACTTCGACACCAAAACGTTGGGTCAACTCCAGGGCGATGCTTTCCAGCTGATCACGCTGGCGGGCCACCAGAAGCAGGTTGCGCCCACGCCGGGCCAGTGCTTCGGCCAGGGCCAGGCCTATGCCGCTGGAAGCGCCGGTGATCAGAGCGTAACGGGTCATGCATTTCTCCATCGCAACGGCCGGTCGCCTGCGACAGGAAGGGTCGCAGGCTCGGACGCGTTTATTCTTGCTCGGATTCTACAGGGGCCGCGGCGCTGTCGGCGGGTTCAGCATCTTCGTCAACGCTGCCGGAGTCCACGCTTTCGCTGTAGCTGGTCTCGCTGTAGCGATCTTCCAGAGAACTCAGGCCACCGGCCACCATGCCAACGATCAATGCCACGATCAGTACCACCCACATCCACGACAGGACCTTGACCGCGGTGGTATTGGGCGGTGGTGGGGCGCCGTAGCGGTTGGCGACGTTGCTGCCCGGGCTGACCATCAGCACCAGGGGGAAGATGCTGCCGACGATTGGCACGAAGTTCAGCAGCCACAGCCAGCCGGACCAGCCCAGGTCATGCAGGCGCTGCACGCTGATCTGGATGCTGACGACGATGAAACCGATGAACACCACGATGCCGCCGACGATCCCCACTCCAGTGAGGAGCGTGGAGTTGAGCACAGCAGCGGAAAGAATGCCGAAGAACGCACCGACTCCGACCACGGCCAGCATCGCGACCGTCAGGACCAGGGTCCAGGCCAGGTAGCGCAGGCGACCGATGCGGCCTTCGAAGCTGAAGACATTGAGTGTGGCGTATTGCGGCAGAGCTTCGCCGACCGTGGCTTGGGGAGGCGCGTAGGGTGACTCGCTGATCGGCGCCGGGCTCGGGGCATGGGTGACCGCGTCCAGGTTCAGGTCCAGTGCCTGTTCAGCTTCGATACGGGCATCGATGCCGGCGTTTTTCAGGGCTTCCAGGTAGCGCTGGGCATCCGCTTGGGTCAGATCGCGTTTGAGCTCTACCCGTTGGCCGCTGAACAGACGCTCCACTGCGGCAGCATCGCTTTTGAACAGTTCGGCCAGGTTCAGTTGGGCGGTGGACTTCTCGACGCCGGGCAGCAGCGCGCCGTCGAAAACAATCTTGTAGCGAGTTTCGCTCATGGGGGGCATCCCTGTCTTTTGAAAAGAAGGCTTACATAAAAGGCGGCTAGTTTAAGGCCAGCGCCCCCCCGCTGGCCAAAAAACAATGAGAACGGGTTAACGTGGCCAGCGATTGCCCAACTGCGCGGCGCGTGCCTGGGCGGCCTGGTATTCGCTGTCCAGGCGGGCGATCAATTGATCGACGCTGGGCAGGTCGTCGATTTCGCCTACGCCTTGGCCGGCTGACCATACGGTTTTCCAGGCCTTGGCCTCGTCGCTGATGGGCTTGAGCTTGGAACCGAAATTGATTTCACCCTTGCCCTGCAGGGCAGCCAGGTCGAAACCGGCATTCTCCAGGCTTTGGCGCATGAAACTGGCGGGCACCCCGGACACGGCGGCGGTGTGCACGATGTCCGCAGCGCGGGAGCTGAGCAGCATCTCCTTGTAGGCGTCCGGTGCGTGACTTTCGCGGGTGCCGATAAAGCGTGTACCCAGATACGCCAGGTCGGCACCGAGCAATTGAGCGGCGAGAATCTCGTGGCCGCGGTTCAGGCAGCCGGCCAGCAGCAGGGTCTTGTCGAAGAACTGGCGGATTTCGGCGATGAGGGCGAAGGGGCTCCAGGTGCCAGCATGGCCGCCGGCCCCTGCGGCGACGGCGATCAGTCCATCGACTCCGGCTTCTGCGGCTTTCTCCGCGTGCCGGCGCGTGGTCACGTCATGGAACACCAGGCCGCCGTAGCTGTGTACGGCGTCCACGACCTCCTTGACCGCTCCCAGGCTGGTGATGACGATCGGCACCTGGTGTTCGATGCAGATCTGCAGATCCGCCTGCAGGCGCGGATTGCTGTTGTGCACGATCAGGTTTACCGCGTAGGGGGCAGGGTTCTCCAATTTGTCCAGCCCCGCCTCGATCTCTTCGAGCCAGGCCTTGAAGCCACTGCTTTCGCGCTGGTTCAGGGCCGGGAAGCTGCCGACCACGCCATTGCGACAGCAGGCCAGGACCAGTTCGGGGTTGGAGATCAGGAACATCGGCGCCGCCACCAGGGGCAGGTGCAGGTGTTGCTCGAGCAGAACGGGCAGTGACATTGGAGTACCCCCAGGCAAGTGACTAGTCAGTGTTAGAACGGCCTGACAACGACCAAAATTACGATAGCCAGCAATAGCAGAACAGGTACTTCATTGAACCAGCGATAAAAGACATGGCTGCGGGTGTTCTCGCCACGGGCGAAGCGTTTCACTTGAGCGCCGCACATGTGGTGATAGCCGATCAGGATCACCACCAGGGTCAGCTTGGCGTGCATCCAGCCGCCCTGGCCGAAGTAGGCGCTGGGGTTGAGGCTGATCAGCCAGATGCCGAAGATCAGCGCCGCGATCATCGCCGGGCCCATGATGAAGCGGTACAGCTTGCGCTCCATCAGGCAGAAGCGCTCGCGGCTGACGCTGTCTTCGCTTTGGGCGTGATAGACGAACAGGCGTGGCAGGTAGAACAGGCCGGCAAACCAGCAGACCACGCTGACGATATGAAAGGCTTTGAGCCATAGATAGAGCATTTTTAGTTATTCCCAGATTCACGGTGGCGAAGATAGTAGAGGGTAGAGCGGCCGCACGTCACCTTGACGGTTGTCGCAGGGGCGCGCCGCCCCTATTATCGGCAGCTTTCCAGTGGGTTCGTTGAGGGCAGGTTTATGGTCAAGGTCGGTATCGTCGGCGGCACGGGTTACACCGGTGTCGAACTGCTGCGTCTGTTGGCACAGCATCCGCAAGCGCGAGTGGAGGTCATCACTTCGCGATCCGAAGCCGGCCTGGCCGTCGCCGACATGTATCCGAACCTGCGCGGTCACTATGACGGCCTGGCCTTCAGCGTGCCGGACATCAAGACCCTGGGGGCTTGCGATGTGGTGTTCTTCGCCACGCCTCACGGGGTAGCCCATGCCCTGGCCGGGGAGTTGCTGGCGGCGGGAACCAAGGTCATCGACCTGTCGGCGGACTTCCGTTTGCAGGATGCCGATGAGTGGGCCAAGTGGTACGGCCAGCCCCACGGCGCTCCCGAACTGCTGGATGAGGCGGTCTACGGCTTGCCGGAAGTCAACCGCGAGCAGATCAAGAAGGCTCGGCTGATCGCTGTTCCGGGCTGCTATCCAACCGCTACCCAGCTGGGCTTCCTGCCGCTGCTGGAAGCGGGGCTGGCTGATGCGTCGCGTCTGATCGCCGACTGCAAGTCGGGTGTCAGCGGCGCCGGCCGTGGCGCCAGCGTGGGTTCGCTGTACTCGGAAACCTCTGAGAGCATGAAGGCCTACGCGGTCAAAGGGCATCGTCACTTGCCGGAAATCCGCCAGGGCTTGCGTCGGGCGGCGGGCAAGGATGTAGGTCTGACCTTCGTTCCGCATTTGACGCCGATGATTCGCGGTATTCACTCCACGCTCTACTCGACGGTGGTTGACCGTTCGGTTGATTTGCAGGCGTTGTTCGAGAAGCGCTATGCCAACGAACCCTTTGTCGATGTGATGCCAGCGGGCAGTCATCCTGAAACCCGTAGCGTGCGTGGCGCCAACGTGTGCCGGATCGCGGTGCATCGTCCGCAGGACGGTGATCTGGTGGTGGTGCTGTCGGTCATCGACAACCTGGTCAAGGGCGCTTCGGGCCAGGCGGTGCAAAACCTCAACATCCTCTTTGGCCTGGATGAGCGTCTGGGGCTGTCCCACGCGGGCATGCTGCCTTAAGGCCGTTTTAGCGTTGAACACAAAGGCCCGTCTGACGGGCCTTTGTGCGTTATGCGGGTAGCTGTACGACTATTGATATACCGTAACAATAGTTGACCGCTTTTCTAGGAGAAGCGGATAATGCGCGTCATTACGCAGTATGGCGGCTTAACGCCGGGAGATAGTCAGCATGAGCGTTGAATCCTTCACCCCCACGGCTTTGCAATTCACTCAAGGTGCAGCGCACAAGGTGAAGACCCTGGTCGACGAAGAGGGTAATGATCGCTTGAAGCTGCGCGTATTCGTTACGGGCGGCGGTTGTTCGGGGTTTCAGTACGGTTTCACTTTTGATGAGGAAGTGGCCGAGGATGACACCATCGTTGAGCGCGAGGGTGTGAGCCTGGTGGTAGACCCCATGAGTTTCCAGTACTTGGCCGGTGCTGAGGTGGACTACCAGGAAGGCCTGGAAGGTTCGCGTTTCGTGATCAAAAACCCCAATGCCACCACTACCTGTGGTTGCGGGTCATCGTTTTCGATCTGATCGATCGCTCAAAGCCATTCGCCTAGCGCCGCAGGGTCTGACGATCCTGCGGCGTTTTGCTGTCTGGTGTTCAAGCAGGGTAGATAGCGCCCAGTATCCGCAGGCCGCGGGCGCCGGTAACGCTGGGGCGGTTGGCGGCAATGCCTTCCATGCAGCAATGGGCCAGCCAGGCGAAGGCCATGGCCTCGACCCAGTCGGGATCCACGCCATATACAGCGGTGCTGCTCACCCGTGTCCCGGGCAGCAGGGCCGCGAGGCGCTGCATCAGGGCATTGTTGTGGGCGCCGCCGCCACAGACCAGAAGCTCCTGGGTGTCGCTCTGTGCCGCCTGCAGCGAGTGAACGATGGTCAGTGCGGTCAGTTCCAGCAGGGTGGCTTGCACATCTTCGGCGGGAAGCGGAGGGTGCTGTGCCAGCTGCCGTTGCAGCCACTGCAGATTGAATACTTCGCGCCCTGTGCTCTTCGGCCCCTGGGTAGCGAAGAACGGGTCGCTGAGCAGGGTTGTCAATAAGGACTGGTCGAGCTGGCCGCTGGCTGCCCACTGGCCGTTGCGGTCAAAGGTTTCTGCGCGTTGATCCTGTATCCAGGTGTCGAGCAGTACATTGCCTGGGCCGCAATCGAAGCCGGTCACCGGTTTGTCCGTCTCGATCAGGCTCAGGTTGCTGAAGCCGCCAATGTTCAGAACTGCGCGGTTTCCTGTACGCCGTTCGAACAGGGCTTCGTGGAAGGCCGGGACTAGTGGCGCCCCTTGGCCGCCGGCGGCTACATCGCGGCTGCGAAAGTCACTGACGACGCTAATGCCGGTGAGCTCTGCAAGCAGTGCCGGGTTGCCAATCTGCACAGTAAAACCGCGGCTCGGTTCATGACGTACTGTCTGGCCGTGACTGCCAATGGCGCGAATGTCCTCAGCTTGCAGTTGTTGCTGTTGCAGAAGGCTATGGATGCCCTGGGCAGCCAGCTTGACCCAATGCTGCTGGGCCATGGCGGAGCGGGCGATCTCGTCTGGGCCGCTGGCGCACAAGCTCAACAGCTCGGCGCGCAGGGACTCTGGCATGGGGATGTAGTGGGTGGCGATCAGTCTGATCGCCGGATCCTGCTCGATCAGGGCGATGTCCAGGCCATCAAGGCTGGTTCCGGACATGACTCCTATATAGCGCGCCATGGTTCAGCGCTTGCTCGAGGCCAGCATCGTGGCCTTTTCCTGCTCCATTCGAGCCATCAGAGGCTGGCTCTGCTGGAGGAAACGAGCACGTTCTGCCTTGGCGATCGGGTCGGCCATTGGCAGTTTCTGGCCCAGCGGGTCTACGTGGACGCCATTGACCTGAAACTCGTAATGCAAGTGTGGGCCGGTGGACAGGCCTGTGGTGCCGATATAGCCAATGACCTGCCCCTGCTTCACCGAGCCGCCGGTCTTGACACCTTTGGCGAAGCCTTGCATGTGGCCATACAGCGTGCGGTAGGTATTGCCGTGCTGGATGATCACGGTGTTACCGTAACCGCCGCGGCGACCTGCCAGCAGGACCTTGCCGTCGCCGGCGGCCTTGATGGGGGTACCCCGCGGAGCGGCATAGTCGACGCCCTTGTGAGCGCGGATCTTGTTCAGGATTGGATGCTTGCGCCCCATGGAGAAGCGTGAGCTGATGCGGGCAAAGTCCACTGGCGTGCGGATGAACGCCTTGCGCATGCTGTTGCCGTCTGCGGTGTAGTAGCTGCTTGAGCCTTGTTTGTTGGTGTAGCGCACTGCGGTGTAGGTTTTGCCACGGTTGGTGAAACGCGCGGAGAGGATATTGCCGGTCCCGACCACTTTGCCGTTGGCCACCCTCTGCTCATAGATCACGTCAAACTCGTCACCCTGGCGAATGTCCTGAGCGAAGTCGATGTCGTAGCCGAAAATGCTCGCCATATCCATGGTCAGGCTATGGGACAGGCCGGCACGGGCTGCAGACTGTGAAAGCGAACTGTTGATCACGCCGTGAACGTAGGCTGAGCGCACTACTGGCTTGGTGATCACTCGGTTGAAGGTAAAGCCTTTGGGGCCCTTGGTCAGCGTGATGGTTTCCAGGTCGCTGACTTTTGTGTGCAGGTTGTTCAACTGGCCGTCTGGAGTCAGTTCGAACTCCAGCTTCTGGCCATGTTTGAGCTGAGAAAACTGTTTGGCTTGCTTGTCGCTAGCCAGTATTTCGTGCACCGAGGTGGCGGGCAGGCCAACCTTCTCGAACAGCGTGGACAGGGTGTCGCCCTTGGTGACTGTTACTTCTCTGTGGCCTGGAGCTTTTGCTTCTTCCACGACGGCGGGCGCAGGCTTGCTTTCTGCGGTTTCCGTGGTGTCTTCCGGGGTGTTTTCGATCTGTGCGAAAGGTGAGGCTACTGCTTCAGTTGTGGCTTGTTCCGTAGATGCAGCGTCTTGATCTTGTGTGAGTTGCTCGATCGGGCTTTCCAGATCAAGGCTCAAGGTGGTTTTTTTGGCTTCAACATCACTGGAAGGGAATACCAGCAGAGCCAGACTTAGAAGGGCTGCTATGCCGCTTGCGGCGAGCAGGTGGCTCTTCGGATAAAGCGGTGGCGCTTTAGACGGTTCGGTGGTCATAGGTAATTTGACTTTGAAAAGATGAAATGGAAAAGATGAATGACATGATGAAGATGAAATAACTGTATAAAATATAACCAAATCATCTGTGACGCAAGCGCGCGGACACTCTGTTCTCTGAATGCACCCGTACGCCGGGCAAAACTTGTAATTAGTCCGTGATCTTGTATGGTTGGTTCCCTTTTGAATCTGAGCCTTGCGGGTCTGTTATGAAGTCGGTTGAAGAGCAGCTAGCGCTGATCAAGCGTGGTGCGGAAGAGTTGTTGGTCGAGTCCGAGTTGATCGAGAAGCTCAAGCGTGGCGTGCCGCTGCGTATCAAGGCCGGCTTCGATCCGACTGCGCCGGATTTGCACCTTGGGCATACCGTGCTTATCAATAAGCTGCGTCAATTTCAGGATCTGGGTCATCAAGTGATCTTCCTGATTGGCGACTTTACCGGGATGATCGGTGATCCAAGCGGCAAGAGTGCCACTCGTCCGCCGTTGACTCGCGAGCAGGTTCTGGAAAATGCCGAGACCTATAAAAGCCAGGTCTTCAAGATTCTTGATCCAGCCAAGACTGAGGTGGCTTTCAACTCGACTTGGATGGACAAGATGGGGCCGGCGGACTTCATTCGTCTGACTTCTCAATACACGGTTGCGCGCATGCTCGAGCGCGATGACTTCGATAAGCGCTACTCGACCAATCAGCCGATCGCTATCCATGAGTTTTTGTATCCGCTGGTTCAGGGGTACGACTCGGTTGCGCTGCGTGCTGATGTCGAGCTGGGTGGTACCGATCAGAAGTTCAACCTGTTGATGGGGCGTGAGCTGCAGCGCGGTTATGGTCAAGAGGCGCAATGCATCCTGACCATGCCGTTGCTTGAAGGGTTGGATGGGGTCAAGAAGATGTCCAAGTCCTTGGGCAACTACGTGGGTATCCAGGAAGCGCCAGGGGTTATGTATGGCAAGTTGGTTTCCATTCCTGATGCGTTGATGTGGCGTTATTTCGAGCTGCTCAGCTTCCGTTCGATGGAAGAAATCGATGCATTCCGCGCTGATGTCGAGGCGGGTGCGAATCCGCGTGACATCAAGATCAAGCTGGCTGAGGAAATTGTTGCGCGCTTCCATGGTGAGGAGGCGGCTGCAAGTGCTCATCGTGCTGCGGGCAACCGCATGAAGGATGGCGAGCTGCCAGAGGATCTGCCAGAGATCGAGCTGACGGCCACTGAGGATATGCCGATTGCTGCTGTCCTTAATAAAGCTGGGCTGGTTAAGAACGCAGCAGTGGCGCGTGACCTTCTGGGTTCTGGTGGTGTGCGCGTGGATGGCGAAGTTGTTGATCGCACCTTTATATATGTATTGGGCGCGACGCATGTTTGTCAGGCCGGCAAGAAGGTATTTGCGCGCATTACGCTCAAATCCGAATAAAACAGAAAATAGGTGTTGACGGCGAGTTATATGTCTCTATAATTCGCCCCACTTCCGGCGCAGTCGAAACGGAAAACTCCTTGAGATTCAACGAGTTACGCGGTTTTCGGCAGCGGTTACGCTTCAGCTCATCGAAGCCAGAAGCAGTTAGTAAGGCAGTGTGTTTTCGCCTTGTTAACGATTCGATCGTCTCGATCGAAAGCGGTTAAAAAGAGGTGTTGACAGCAGCGTGTAACGCTGTAGAATTCGCCTCCCGCTAACGAGAGATCGAAAGCGCAAGTGGTTGAAGTTGTTGAGGAAATCTTCAAAAGCTTCTTAAAAAATCGCTTGACAGTAAATGAGGCTGCTGTAGAATGCGCGCCTCGGTTGAGACGAAAGATCTTAACCAATCGCTCTTTAACAACTGAATCAAGCAATTCGTGTGGGTGCTTGTGGAGTCAGACTGATAGTCAAAAAGATTATCAGCATCACAAGTTACTCCGCGAGAAATCAAAGATGTAACCAACGATTGCTGAGCCAAGTTTAGGGTTTTCTCAAAACCCAAAGATGTTTGAACTGAAGAGTTTGATCATGGCTCAGATTGAACGCTGGCGGCAGGCCTAACACATGCAAGTCGAGCGGCAGCACGGGTACTTGTACCTGGTGGCGAGCGGCGGACGGGTGAGTAATGCCTAGGAATCTGCCTGGTAGTGGGGGATAACGTCCGGAAACGGGCGCTAATACCGCATACGTCCTACGGGAGAAAGTGGGGGATCTTCGGACCTCACGCTATCAGATGAGCCTAGGTCGGATTAGCTAGTTGGTGAGGTAATGGCTCACCAAGGCTACGATCCGTAACTGGTCTGAGAGGATGATCAGTCACACTGGAACTGAGACACGGTCCAGACTCCTACGGGAGGCAGCAGTGGGGAATATTGGACAATGGGCGAAAGCCTGATCCAGCCATGCCGCGTGTGTGAAGAAGGTCTTCGGATTGTAAAGCACTTTAAGTTGGGAGGAAGGGTACTTACCTAATACGTGAGTATTTTGACGTTACCGACAGAATAAGCACCGGCTAACTCTGTGCCAGCAGCCGCGGTAATACAGAGGGTGCAAGCGTTAATCGGAATTACTGGGCGTAAAGCGCGCGTAGGTGGTTTGTTAAGTTGGATGTGAAAGCCCCGGGCTCAACCTGGGAACTGCATCCAAAACTGGCAAGCTAGAGTATGGTAGAGGGTGGTGGAATTTCCTGTGTAGCGGTGAAATGCGTAGATATAGGAAGGAACACCAGTGGCGAAGGCGACCACCTGGACTGATACTGACACTGAGGTGCGAAAGCGTGGGGAGCAAACAGGATTAGATACCCTGGTAGTCCACGCCGTAAACGATGTCAACTAGCCGTTGGGAGCCTTGAGCTCTTAGTGGCGCAGCTAACGCATTAAGTTGACCGCCTGGGGAGTACGGCCGCAAGGTTAAAACTCAAATGAATTGACGGGGGCCCGCACAAGCGGTGGAGCATGTGGTTTAATTCGAAGCAACGCGAAGAACCTTACCAGGCCTTGACATCCAATGAACTTTCCAGAGATGGATTGGTGCCTTCGGGAGCATTGAGACAGGTGCTGCATGGCTGTCGTCAGCTCGTGTCGTGAGATGTTGGGTTAAGTCCCGTAACGAGCGCAACCCTTGTCCTTAGTTACCAGCACGTTATGGTGGGCACTCTAAGGAGACTGCCGGTGACAAACCGGAGGAAGGTGGGGATGACGTCAAGTCATCATGGCCCTTACGGCCTGGGCTACACACGTGCTACAATGGTCGGTACAAAGGGTTGCCAAGCCGCGAGGTGGAGCTAATCCCATAAAACCGATCGTAGTCCGGATCGCAGTCTGCAACTCGACTGCGTGAAGTCGGAATCGCTAGTAATCGCGAATCAGAATGTCGCGGTGAATACGTTCCCGGGCCTTGTACACACCGCCCGTCACACCATGGGAGTGGGTTGCACCAGAAGTAGCTAGTCTAACCTTCGGGGGGACGGTTACCACGGTGTGATTCATGACTGGGGTGAAGTCGTAACAAGGTAGCCGTAGGGGAACCTGCGGCTGGATCACCTCCTTAATCGACGACATCAGCTGCTTCATAAGCTCCCACACGAATTGCTTGATTCATTGAAGAAGACGATAGAAGCAGCTTTAAGCTCCAAGCTGATAGCTCCAAGCTAACAGTTACAAGCTCGAAATTGGGTCTGTAGCTCAGTTGGTTAGAGCGCACCCCTGATAAGGGTGAGGTCGGCAGTTCGAATCTGCCCAGACCCACCAATTTTGTTATGGGGCCATAGCTCAGCTGGGAGAGCGCCTGCCTTGCACGCAGGAGGTCAGCGGTTCGATCCCGCTTGGCTCCACCATAAACTGCTTCTGAAAGCTTAGAAATGAGCATTCACATTGAATGTTGATTTCTAGTCTTTTGATTAGATCGTTCTTTAAAAATTTGGGTATGTGATAGAAAGATAGACTGAACGTTACTTTCACTGGTAACGGATCAGGCTAAGGTAAAATTTGTGAGTTAAATTGCAAATTTTCGGCGAATGTCGTCTTCATAGTATAACCAGATTGCTTGGGGTTATATGGTCAAGTGAAGAAGCGCATACGGTGGATGCCTTGGCAGTCAGAGGCGATGAAAGACGTGGTAGCCTGCGATAAGCTTCGGGGAGTCGGCAAACAGACTTTGATCCGGAGATCTCTGAATGGGGGAACCCAGCCATCATAAGATGGTTATCTTGTACTGAATACATAGGTGCAAGAGGCGAACCAGGGGAACTGAAACATCTAAGTACCCTGAGGAAAAGAAATCAACCGAGATTCCCTTAGTAGTGGCGAGCGAACGGGGACTAGCCCTTAAGTGGCTTTGAGATTAGCGGAACGCTCTGGAAAGTGCGGCCATAGTGGGTGATAGCCCTGTACGCGAAAATCTCTTAGTCATGAAATCGAGTAGGACGGGGCACGAGAAACCTTGTCTGAATATGGGGGGACCATCCTCCAAGGCTAAATACTACTGACTGACCGATAGTGAACTAGTACCGTGAGGGAAAGGCGAAAAGAACCCCGGAGAGGGGAGTGAAATAGATCCTGAAACCGTATGCGTACAAGCAGTGGGAGCAGACTTTGTTCTGTGACTGCGTACCTTTTGTATAATGGGTCAGCGACTTATTTTCAGTGGCGAGCTTAACCGAATAGGGGAGGCGTAGCGAAAGCGAGTCTTAATAGGGCGTCTAGTCGCTGGGAATAGACCCGAAACCGGGCGATCTATCCATGGGCAGGTTGAAGGTTAGGTAACACTGACTGGAGGACCGAACCGACTACCGTTGAAAAGTTAGCGGATGACCTGTGGATCGGAGTGAAAGGCTAATCAAGCTCGGAGATAGCTGGTTCTCCTCGAAAGCTATTTAGGTAGCGCCTCATGTATCACTGTAGGGGGTAGAGCACTGTTTCGGCTAGGGGGTCATCCCGACTTACCAAACCGATGCAAACTCCGAATACCTACAAGTGCCGAGCATGGGAGACACACGGCGGGTGCTAACGTCCGTCGTGAAAAGGGAAACAACCCAGACCGTCAGCTAAGGTCCCAAAGTTATGGTTAAGTGGGAAACGATGTGGGAAGGCTTAGACAGCTAGGAGGTTGGCTTAGAAGCAGCCACCCTTTAAAGAAAGCGTAATAGCTCACTAGTCGAGTCGGCCTGCGCGGAAGATGTAACGGGGCTCAAACCATACACCGAAGCTACGGGTATCACGTAAGTGATGCGGTAGAGGAGCGTTCTGTAAGCCTGTGAAGGTGAGTTGAGAAGCTTGCTGGAGGTATCAGAAGTGCGAATGCTGACATGAGTAACGACAATGGGTGTGAAAAACACCCACGCCGAAAGACCAAGGTTTCCTGCGCAACGTTAATCGACGCAGGGTTAGTCGGTCCCTAAGGCGAGGCTGAAAAGCGTAGTCGATGGAAAACAGGTTAATATTCCTGTACTTCTAGTTATTGCGATGGAGGGACGGAGAAGGCTAGGCCAGCTTGGCGTTGGTTGTCCAAGTTTAAGGTGGTAGGCTGGAATCTTAGGTAAATCCGGGGTTCTAAGGCCGAGAGCTGATGACGAGTTACCTTTTAGGTGACGAAGTGGTTGATGCCATGCTTCCAAGAAAAGCTTCTAAGCTTCAGATAACTAGGAACCGTACCCCAAACCGACACAGGTGGTTGGGTAGAGAATACCAAGGCGCTTGAGAGAACTCGGGTGAAGGAACTAGGCAAAATGGCACCGTAACTTCGGGAGAAGGTGCGCCGGTGAGGGTGAAGGACTTGCTCCGTAAGCTCATGCCGGTCGAAGATACCAGGCCGCTGCGACTGTTTATTAAAAACACAGCACTCTGCAAACACGAAAGTGGACGTATAGGGTGTGACGCCTGCCCGGTGCCGGAAGGTTAATTGATGGGGTTAGCTAACGCGAAGCTCTTGATCGAAGCCCCGGTAAACGGCGGCCGTAACTATAACGGTCCTAAGGTAGCGAAATTCCTTGTCGGGTAAGTTCCGACCTGCACGAATGGCGTAACGATGGCGGCGCTGTCTCCACCCGAGACTCAGTGAAATTGAAATCGCTGTGAAGATGCAGTGTATCCGCGGCTAGACGGAAAGACCCCGTGAACCTTTACTATAGCTTTGCACTGGACTTTGAATTTGCTTGTGTAGGATAGGTGGGAGGCTTTGAAGCGTGAACGCCAGTTTGCGTGGAGCCATCCTTGAAATACCACCCTGGCAACTTTGAGGTTCTAACTCAGGTCCGTTATCCGGATCGAGGACAGTGTATGGTGGGTAGTTTGACTGGGGCGGTCTCCTCCTAAAGAGTAACGGAGGAGTACGAAGGTGCGCTCAGACCGGTCGGAAATCGGTCGTAGAGTATAAAGGCAAAAGCGCGCTTGACTGCGAGACAGACACGTCGAGCAGGTACGAAAGTAGGTCTTAGTGATCCGGTGGTTCTGTATGGAAGGGCCATCGCTCAACGGATAAAAGGTACTCCGGGGATAACAGGCTGATACCGCCCAAGAGTTCATATCGACGGCGGTGTTTGGCACCTCGATGTCGGCTCATCACATCCTGGGGCTGAAGCCGGTCCCAAGGGTATGGCTGTTCGCCATTTAAAGTGGTACGCGAGCTGGGTTTAGAACGTCGTGAGACAGTTCGGTCCCTATCTGCCGTGGACGTTTGAGATTTGAGAGGGGCTGCTCCTAGTACGAGAGGACCGGAGTGGACGAACCTCTGGTGTTCCGGTTGTCACGCCAGTGGCATTGCCGGGTAGCTATGTTCGGAAAAGATAACCGCTGAAAGCATCTAAGCGGGAAACTTGCCTCAAGATGAGATCTCACTGGGATCTTGAATCCCCTAAAGGGTCGTCGAAGACTACGACGTTGATAGGTTGGGTGTGTAAGCGCTGTGAGGCGTTGAGCTAACCAATACTAATTGCCCGTGAGGCTTGACCATATAACACCCAAGCAATTTGCTTAAGAAGCGAGTTGCGGTGTGTGAAGACGAAACGAACCGAAAGTTTGCAAACACACAAATCTATTACATACCCATTCGCTGGCACGTTGCACAAGCAACGGACTGGCTACCGAATTTCTTGACGACCATAGAGCGTTGGAACCACCTGATCCCATCCCGAACTCAGAAGTGAAACGATGCATCGCCGATGGTAGTGTGGGGTTTCCCCATGTGAGAGTAGGTCATCGTCAAGATTAAATTCCGAAACCCCAATTGCGAAAGCAGTTGGGGTTTTGTTTTTGCGCTGCAGAAAAGCTGCGCTGCTGCAGCCGGCCATGACCGCTCGGCTGCGGCTGCCAGTGCTTCGATCTCCCTCTGATGCCCTTTGCCTACGGTGATTTCTATGCAATGGCTTGGGGCATAGCTATCATTCCAGCCTCATTGTAAGGCGGAGCTTGCATGTCGACGTTGTTAGAGCTTCTTAAGGATGGGCAATTTCACTCAGGGCAAGCCCTTGGGTGTGCGTTGGGTGTTACTCGTAGTGCTATATGGAAGCAATTACAGCTTCTTGAGGCGGAGTTGGGGCTCGATATTCATAAGGTGCGAGGTCGTGGTTACCGACTGGCCTCCCCAATTACTTTGTTAAGCGCAGAGAAAATTAATCGTCTTTCTCCCGATGCCCCCTGGGCGGTCCAGGTTTTTGATTTTCTGGACTCGACAAACGCCGAGGCGCTGCGCTCGATCGAGCGTGGATGTGTTGCTCCCTTCCTGGTTCTAGCTGAGCGACAAACAGCGGGGCGCGGTCGGCGCGGTCGTAAGTGGGTCAGTCCCTTCGCTGAGAACATTTACTACAGCCTTGTGTTGCGAGTTGATGGTGGTATGCGGCAGTTGGAGGGGCTCAGTCTGGTTGTGGGCCTGGCTGTGATGCAGGCTCTTCGAGGCTGTGGCGTTCCAGGTGCGGGGCTGAAATGGCCAAATGATGTCTTGGTCGGTCAGAAAAAGATTGCTGGAATACTTCTTGAGTTGGTGGGTGATCCTGCAGATGTATGTCATGTCGTCATTGGTGTTGGGATCAATGTGAACATGCAAGATTCTGAGGAGGTCGATCAGGAATGGACTTCGGTAAGGCTCGAGTCTGGCAAGATCATGGATCGAAATCAGCTTGTCGCTCGTCTGGGCGAGGTTCTGGCTGCTTATCTGGAGCGTCATCGCTTGCAGGGGTTTTCAGCTATCCAGCATGAGTGGGAGCAAAACCACCTATGGCAGGGGCGCGCAGTGTCTCTGATAGCAGGTGTAACTAAAGTTGATGGGGTCGTTCTGGGAGTTGATCGCCAGGGAGGGCTGCGCCTTAAGGTGGGGGGCGAGGAAAAGGTATATAGCGGTGGAGAGCTTAGTTTGAGGTTGCGCGACGACTCTTGAGCTCTGGCTAGCGCTAATTGGATTGGCTGTGGCGCGTCCGCTGTCGTGAGGTGTTTATGCGTTGGTTGTTTCTGCTGTTATTGGTACTCAATGTTTTCTACTACGTCTGGCATCAGCAGGAGGCCCCGCTTCGGGCAAAAGAAGTGATGCCGCTCTCACTTTATCGAGGATCCCAGCAGGATATTCGACTGCTGAGCGAGTCTACTGACGCGGTCGAGCGACGTGATAAGGGGCGGGTGGCGGATGCGGAGGCAGGTTGTCTGTATCTGGGCGGCTTTGTGCGTCGAGAGTCGGCTCAGGGGCTTGAGCGGCGTCTCGGTGAGTTGGGTGTCGAGGTCAAATTGCAGGCTTTGAATGCCCCTGGTTCATCAGGTTTTTGGTTGCGCATATCTCCTGAAAGCAAGCATCTAGTGGATGATCCTCAGTTGCTGAGCCTTGCTAAGGAATTCAATGAGTTAAAACATAAAATAATGCCGTGTGAGGGGGTTGCAACTGTCGAATAGGTTGCATAGAATGGCGCCCGCTCCGCAGTGAAGACCTCTTGAGGTTGAAGCTAAAGAGTTAGGTCAACGCAGCTAACCTCAAGATTTAATTGAGAAAATGCTTGACAGAAGGGTGGCATAGTATAGAATGCTGCCTCGCTTAGGAGGGGTTCCCGAGCGGCCAAAGGGATCAGACTGTAAATCTGACGTCTACGACTTCGAAGGTTCGAATCCTTCCCCCTCCACCAGATTTAGCGAGAGCTGCAGGCTCCGCGGGTATAGTTTAGTGGTAGAACCTCAGCCTTCCAAGCTGATGATGCGGGTTCGATTCCCGCTACCCGCTCCAAGTTTGCGGATTTTGCAAAGTGTTTTGCTCTTGTAGCTCAGTTGGTAGAGCACACCCTTGGTAAGGGTGAGGTCAGCGGTTCAAATCCGCTCAAGAGCTCCATATAACAAGGCAGATATGAAAATATCTGCCTTTGTTTTAATGGCTTGTGTGAGTTGCTTAATTCTTCTCCTAGGGGTGATTTCGATGGCTAAGGAAAAGTTCGAACGTAATAAGCCGCACGTTAACGTGGGTACTATCGGTCACGTTGACCACGGTAAAACCACTCTGACTGCTGCTCTGACTCGCGTTTGCTCCGAAGTTTTCGGTTCGGCTCGTGTTGACTTCGACAAGATCGACAGCGCCCCAGAAGAAAAGGCTCGTGGTATCACCATCAACACTGCGCACGTAGAGTACGATTCGCACATTCGTCACTACGCGCACGTTGACTGCCCAGGTCACGCCGACTACGTCAAAAACATGATCACCGGTGCTGCCCAGATGGACGGCGCGATCCTGGTTTGCTCGGCTGCCGATGGTCCGATGCCGCAAACTCGTGAGCACATCCTGCTGTCCCGTCAGGTAGGCGTTCCGTACATCGTTGTCTTCCTGAACAAGGCTGACATGGTTGACGACGCTGAGCTGCTGGAACTGGTTGAGATGGAAGTGCGCGATCTGCTGAGCACTTACGACTTCCCAGGTGACGACACTCCGATCATCATCGGTTCGGCTCTGATGGCTCTGAACGGCCAAGACGACAACGAAATGGGTACCACCGCCGTTAAGCGTCTGGTAGAAACTCTGGACACCTACATCCCAGAGCCAGAGCGTGCTATCGACAAGCCGTTCCTGATGCCAATCGAAGACGTATTCTCGATCTCCGGTCGTGGCACCGTGGTAACTGGCCGTGTTGAGCGTGGTATCGTTCGCATCCAGGAAGAAGTTGAGATCGTTGGTCTGCGCGATACTCAGAAAACTACCTGCACCGGCGTTGAAATGTTCCGCAAACTGCTCGACGAAGGTCGTGCTGGTGAGAACTGCGGCGTTCTGCTGCGTGGTACCAAGCGTGACGACGTTGAGCGTGGTCAGGTTCTGGTTAAGCCAGGCACTGTTAAGCCTCACACCAAGTTCACCGCTGAAGTTTACGTTCTGAGCAAAGAAGAAGGCGGCCGTCATACTCCGTTCTTCAAAGGCTACCGTCCACAGTTCTACTTCCGTACTACTGACGTGACTGGTAACTGCGAGCTGCCAGAAGGCGTTGAAATGGTAATGCCAGGTGACAACATCCAGATGACTGTCACTCTGATCAAAACCATCGCGATGGAAGATGGTCTGCGTTTCGCTATCCGTGAAGGCGGTCGTACCGTCGGCGCCGGTGTCGTAGCCAAAGTCATCGAATAAGCTCTTGAAATATCTCCATCGGGCCGACATAATGGTCGGCCTGATTTTGTTTTTAGGTCAGTAGCTCAATTGGCAGAGCGACGGTCTCCAAAACCGTAGGTTGGGGGTTCGATTCCCTCCTGACCTGCCAGATTCACTCAATGTGTCTGGCTTTCTTTTCACAGGATCTTCATAGATGACTCCTAAAGCTGAAGCTCAAGGCTCTCGCTTCGATCTGCTCAAGTGGCTCGTTGTGGTCGCTTTGGTGATTGTTGGTGTTGTTGGCAATCAGTACTACTCTGCTTCGCCGATCCTGTACCGTGTCCTAGCGCTGCTTGCTATTGCTGCTGTTGCTGCCTTTGTTGGTCTGCAAACTGCAAAGGGCAAGTCGTTCTTTGTGCTGGTTAAGGAAGCGCGCACTGAGATTCGTAAAGTCGTATGGCCTACTCGCCAAGAAACCACGCAAACCACTTTGATTGTTGTGGCTGTGGTTCTGGTTATGGCGTTGCTGTTGTGGGGGCTAGATTCCCTGCTCGGCTGGCTTGTTTCCTTGATTGTTGGCTAAGGGTGTCCCGTGGCTAAGCGTTGGTACGTTGTGCATGCTTACTCGGGTTACGAGAAGCATGTAATGCGCTCGTTGATCGAGCGTGTGAAGCTGGCTGGCATGGAAGATGGCTTCGGCGAAATTCTGGTTCCCACTGAAGAAGTGGTTGAGATGCGTAACGGCCAGAAGCGCAAAAGCGAGCGTAAATTCTTTCCAGGCTATGTGCTGGTTCAGATGGATATGAATGAGGGTACTTGGCACTTGGTCAAGGACACCCCTCGTGTGATGGGCTTTATCGGTGGTACTGCCGATAAGCCGGCTCCTATTACTGATAAGGAAGCGGAGGCGATTCTGCGTCGCGTCGCTGACGGCAGTGATAAGCCTAAGCCCAAGACACTGTTTGAGCCGGGTGAAGTGGTTCGTGTTACTGACGGTCCATTCGCTGATTTTAATGGCACGGTAGAAGAAGTTAACTACGAAAAGAGCCGTATTCAGGTGGCTGTGCTCATTTTCGGTCGCTCTACTCCGGTAGAGCTAGAGTTCAGTCAGGTCGAGAAGGCATAACTGGACGAGAATCCCATACCCCGCAGCCTTAGGCTGTGGGGTTTTGTCGTCACTGGGATAAACGCGCAAGTAACCGGGGAGCCTTTCTAGGCGTCTGAACCCGTAATTGGAGTGCCTCATGGCTAAGAAGATTACTGCTTACATCAAGCTGCAAGTTAAGGCCGCTCAGGCCAACCCAAGCCCGCCCGTTGGTCCAGCTCTGGGTCAGCACGGCGTGAACATCATGGAATTCTGCAAGGCTTTCAACGCCCGTACTCAGGGTCTTGAGCCAGGTCTGCCGACTCCTGTGATCATCACTGTTTACAGTGACCGCAGCTTCACTTTCGAAACTAAGAGCACCCCTGCTTCGGTTCTGCTGAAGAAAGCTGCTGGTCTGACCAGCGGTTCCGCTCGTCCGAACACCGTTAAGGTTGGCACCGTTACCCGTGCTCAGTTGGAAGAGATCGCGAAAACTAAAAACGCGGATCTGACTGCAGCTGATATGGATGCAGCCGTGCGTACTATCGCCGGTTCTGCTCGTAGCATGGGCCTTAACGTGGAGGGTGTGTAATGGCTAAGCTGACCAAGCGCCAAAAGGCTATCGCCGGCAAGATTGAAGCAGGCAAGGCCTACAACTTCGTAGAAGCCGCCGCTCTCCTGACCGAGCTGTCGACCGTTAAGTTCAGCGAGTCCGTAGACGTTGCTGTGAACCTGGGCGTAGACCCACGTAAATCTGACCAGGTTGTTCGTAGCGCTACTGTGCTGCCGCACGGCACTGGCAAGACTGTACGTGTAGCTGTGTTCACCCAGGGTCCAGCTGCTGAAGCTGCTCTGGCTGCCGGTGCAGACCGCGTAGGTATGGATGATCTGGCTGCCGAAATGAAAGGCGGCGACCTGAACTATGACGTAGTTATTGCTTCCCCGGATGCAATGCGCGTTGTAGGTCAGCTGGGTCAGGTTCTGGGTCCTCGTGGCCTGATGCCTAACCCGAAAGTCGGTACCGTTACTCCAGACGTAGCTTCGGCAGTCAAGAACGCCAAGGCTGGTCAGGTTCGTTACCGCACCGACAAAAACGGCATCATCCACACTTCCGTTGGCAAGGTCGGCTTCGACGCCGTCAAGCTGAAGGAAAACGTTGAAGCCCTGATCGCTGACCTGAAGCGTATCAAGCCAGCTTCTTCGAAAGGCATCTACGTCAAGCGCGTTACCCTGAGCACCACTATGGGCCCAGGTCTGGTCATCGACCAGGGTTCGCTGGACGTATAAGACACAAGCGGATGCAAGTGATTGCATCCGCTGAAAAATTGGGGTCCCTGCCTGGCGGGGGCTATCCAAGACCGTAGGCGACGCAAGTCTTAAACCTCAAGCCTACGCAGATGGTGCTCCCGGTTCCTTACCGAATCAGACACCAAAACGACATCCAGCTCCGGTTGGATGAAACGGTAACAAGCAGGAGTTAAACCCGTGGCAATTAAACTCGAAGACAAGAAGGCCATCGTCGCTGAAGTCAACGAGGCTGCCAAAGTCGCTCTGTCTGCTGTTGTGGCTGATGCCCGCGGCGTGACAGTAGGCGCAATGACCGGACTCCGTAAAGAGGCCCGCGAAGCTGGTGTTTACGTACGTGTTGTACGTAACACCCTGCTCAAGCGCGCTGTTGAAGGCACTCAATATGACGTGCTCAACGACGCGTTCGTCGGCCCTACCCTGATTGCATTCTCCAAGGAACATCCGGGCGCTGCCGCTCGTATTTTCAAAGAGTTCGCAAAGGGTCAGGACAAGTTCGAGATCAAGGCAGCTGCGTTCGAGGGCAAGTACCTCGCAGCAAACGAGATCGACGTGTTGGCTTCGCTGCCAACTCGCGACGAAGCTATTGCGAAGCTGATGAGCGTGATTCAAGGCGCTACCAGCAAGCTGGCTCGTACTCTGGCGGCTATTCGCGACCAGAAAGAAGCTGCTGCTGCCTAAGGCACCGCAAGCCCTTTCAAAATCATATGTTTAATTTGATGGCTGCGTAGGCTGTCACCCCAATACAGGAATTTATAGTCATGTCTCTGACTAACGAGCAAATCATCGAAGCAATCGGCCAGAAAACCGTTCTGGAAGTTGTTGAGCTGATCAAGGCAATGGAAGAAACCTTCGGCGTTACCGCTGCTGTTGCCGCCGCTGGCCCAGCTGCTGCTGCCGCTGTTGTTGAAGAGCAAACTGAATTCAACGTCATGCTGACCGAAGCTGGCGAGAAGAAAGTTAACGTGATCAAGGCTGTACGTGAACTGACCGGTCTGGGCCTGAAAGAAGCCAAGGCTGTAGTTGACGGCGCTCCTGCCATGGTTCTGGAAGCTGTTGCTAAAGAAGCAGCTGAAAAAGCCAAAGCAGCTCTGGAAGAAGCAGGCGCTAAAGTCGAGCTCAAGTAAGCATCGACTTTGTGTCTCCAGCCCAAGCGTTAAGCGAACGGCTGATGGCTGGTGGCTTTTGCCACCGGCCTTTTTCCGTTATTGGCGACCGACTGGGTCGGTGCCTTTAACGTGCTGTAACCCACCCTGTGCGGTGGCGCAAACCAAAGGGTTTGCACGATTTTCTGGCTGCTCCCGTCGGGAGAAGCCGAATAAGCAGGTGACCAAGCTGGGGAACGCTGATGGCTTACTCATATACTGAGAAAAAACGTATCCGCAAGGACTTTAGCAAGTTGCCGGACGTCATGGATGTGCCGTACCTCCTGGCCATCCAGCTGGATTCGTATCGTGAATTCTTGCAAGCGGGAGCGACTAAAGATCAGTTCCGCGACGTGGGCCTGCATGCGGCCTTCAAATCCGTTTTCCCGATCATCAGCTACTCCGGCAATGCTGCGTTGGAGTATGTCGGTTATCGCCTGGGCGAACCGGCGTTTGATGTTAAAGAATGCGTGTTGCGTGGTGTGACTTACGCCGTACCTTTGCGGGTAAAAGTCCGTCTGATCATTTTCGACAAAGAATCGTCGAATAAAGCGATCAAGGACATCAAAGAGCAAGAAGTCTACATGGGTGAAATCCCCCTGATGACTGAGAACGGTACCTTCGTAATCAACGGTACCGAGCGTGTAATCGTTTCCCAGTTGCACCGTTCCCCTGGCGTATTCTTCGACCACGACCGTGGCAAGACGCACAGCTCCGGTAAGCTGCTTTACTCTGCGCGGATCATTCCGTACCGCGGTTCGTGGCTGGACTTCGAGTTCGACCCGAAAGACTGCGTGTTCGTCCGTATTGACCGTCGCCGCAAGCTGCCTGCGTCGGTTCTGCTGCGCGCGCTGGGTTACACCACTGAAGAAGTGCTGGACGCTTTCTACACCACCAACGTATTCCATGTGAAAGGCGAGAGCCTGAGCCTGGAGCTGGTGCCTCAGCGCCTGCGTGGTGAAATTGCCGTTCTGGACATCCAGGATGACAAGGGCAAGGTTATTGTCGAGCAGGGTCGTCGTATCACCGCTCGTCACATCAACCAGCTGGAAAAAGCCGGTATCAAGGAGCTGGATGTACCTCTGGACTATGTCCTGGGTCGTACCACCGCCAAGGCTATCGTGCACCCGGCTACCGGCGAAATCCTGGCAGAGTGCAACACCGAGCTGAACACTGAAATTCTGGCAAAAATCGCCAAGGCTCAGGTTGTTCGCATCGAAACTCTGTACACCAACGACATCGACTGCGGTCCGTTCGTTTCCGACACTCTGAAGATCGACTCCACCAGCAACCAATTGGAAGCGCTGGTCGAGATCTATCGCATGATGCGTCCTGGCGAGCCGCCGACCAAAGATGCAGCCGAGACGCTGTTCAACAACCTGTTCTTCAGCCCTGAGCGCTATGACTTGTCCGCCGTTGGCCGGATGAAGTTCAACCGTCGGATCGGTCGTACCGAGATCGAAGGTTCCGGCGTGCTGTGCAAAGAAGACATCGTTGCCGTACTGAAGACTCTGGTCGACATCCGTAACGGTAAAGGCATTGTCGATGACATCGACCACCTGGGTAACCGTCGTGTTCGCTGCGTAGGCGAAATGGCCGAGAACCAGTTCCGCGTTGGCCTGGTGCGTGTAGAGCGTGCGGTCAAAGAGCGTCTGTCGATGGCCGAAAGCGAAGGCCTGATGCCGCAAGACCTGATCAATGCCAAGCCAGTGGCGGCGGCAGTGAAAGAGTTCTTCGGTTCCAGCCAGCTGTCGCAGTTCATGGACCAGAACAACCCGCTCTCCGAGATCACCCACAAGCGTCGTGTCTCTGCACTCGGCCCAGGTGGTCTGACGCGCGAGCGCGCAGGCTTTGAGGTTCGTGACGTACACCCGACTCACTACGGTCGTGTATGCCCGATCGAAACGCCGGAAGGTCCGAACATCGGTCTGATCAACTCCCTGGCGGCCTATGCGCGCACCAACCAGTATGGCTTCCTTGAGAGCCCGTACCGTGTGGTGAAAGACGCTCTGGTTACCGACGAGATTGTGTTCCTGTCCGCCATCGAAGAGGCCGATCACGTGATCGCCCAGGCTTCGGCGACCATGAACGACAAAGGTCAACTGATCGATGAGCTGGTAGCTGTTCGTCACTTGAACGAATTCACTGTCAAGGCGCCGGAAGATGTCACCTTGATGGACGTTTCGCCGAAGCAGGTAGTTTCGGTTGCAGCGTCGCTGATCCCGTTCCTCGAGCACGACGACGCCAACCGTGCATTGATGGGTTCCAACATGCAGCGCCAGGCTGTACCGACACTGCGTGCCGACAAGCCGCTGGTAGGTACCGGCATGGAGCGCAACGTTGCCCGTGACTCCGGTGTTTGCGTTGTGGCTCGTCGTGGCGGCGTGATCGACTCGGTCGATGCCAGCCGTATCGTGGTTCGTGTTGCGGATGACGAAGTTGAGACTGGCGAAGCCGGTGTTGATATCTACAACCTGACCAAGTACACCCGCTCCAACCAGAACACCTGCATCAACCAGCGTCCGCTGGTGAGAAAGGGTGATCGGGTACAGCGCAGCGACATCATGGCCGATGGTCCGTCCACCGACATGGGTGAGCTGGCACTGGGTCAGAACATGCGTATCGCGTTCATGGCATGGAACGGCTTCAACTTCGAAGACTCCATCTGCCTGTCCGAGCGTGTGGTTCAGGAAGACCGCTTCACCACGATCCACATTCAGGAACTGACCTGCGTGGCTCGTGACACCAAGCTTGGCCCAGAGGAAATCACTGCAGACATCCCGAACGTGGGCGAGGCTGCACTGAACAAGCTGGACGAAGCCGGTATCGTTTATGTAGGTGCTGAAGTTGGCGCAGGCGACATCCTGGTCGGTAAGGTCACTCCGAAAGGCGAGACTCAACTGACTCCGGAAGAGAAGCTGCTGCGTGCGATCTTCGGTGAGAAAGCCAGCGACGTTAAAGACACCTCCCTGCGTGTGCCTACCGGTACCAAGGGTACTGTCATTGATGTACAGGTCTTCACTCGTGACGGCGTTGAGCGTGACGCTCGTGCTCTGTCCATCGAGAAGAGCCAGCTCGACGAGATCCGCAAGGATCTGAACGAAGAGTTCCGCATCGTGGAAGGCGCGACCTTCGAACGTCTGCGCTCCGCTCTGGTCGGCCATAAAGCCGAAGGCGGCGCCGGTCTGAAGAAAGGCCAGGAAATCACCGACGAAGTTCTCGACGGTCTTGAGCACGGCCAGTGGTTCAAACTGCGCATGGCTGAAGATGCTCTGAACGAGCAGCTCGAGAAGGCTCAGGCCTACATCGTTGACCGCCGCCGTCTGCTGGACGACAAGTTCGAAGACAAGAAGCGCAAACTGCAGCAGGGCGATGACCTGGCTCCAGGCGTGCTGAAAATCGTCAAGGTCTACCTGGCAATCCGTCGTCGCATCCAACCGGGCGACAAGATGGCCGGTCGTCACGGTAACAAGGGTGTGGTCTCCGTGATCATGCCGGTTGAAGACATGCCGCACGATGCCAATGGCACCCCGGTCGACGTCGTCCTCAACCCGCTGGGCGTACCTTCGCGTATGAACGTTGGTCAGATTCTCGAAACTCACCTGGGCCTCGCGGCCAAAGGTTTGGGCGAGAAGATCAACCGCATGGTTGAAGAGCAGCGTAAGGTGGCGGAGCTGCGCACTTTCCTGGACGAAATCTACAACCAGATCGGCGGTCGCAATGAAGACCTGGACAGCTTCTCCGATCAGGAGATTCTGGATCTGGCGAACAACCTGCGCGGCGGTGTGCCAATGGCCACTCCGGTGTTCGACGGCGCCAAGGAAAGCGAAATCAAGGCCATGCTGAAACTGGCGGACCTGCCAGAGAGCGGCCAGATGCAACTGACCGACGGCCGTACCGGCAACAAGTTCGAGCGTCCAGTTACCGTTGGCTACATGTACATGCTGAAACTGAACCACTTGGTAGACGACAAGATGCACGCTCGTTCTACCGGTTCGTACAGCCTGGTTACCCAGCAGCCGCTGGGTGGTAAGGCGCAGTTCGGTGGTCAGCGTTTCGGGGAGATGGAGGTCTGGGCACTGGAAGCATACGGTGCTGCATACACTCTGCAAGAAATGCTCACAGTGAAGTCGGACGATGTGAACGGTCGTACCAAGATGTACAAAAACATCGTGGACGGCGATCACCGTATGGAGCCGGGCATGCCCGAGTCCTTCAACGTGTTGATCAAAGAAATTCGTTCCCTCGGCATCGATATCGATCTGGAAACCGAATAACACGTGACGCGAATCGAGAGCGGGGCAGGATTGCCCGCTCTCTGCTCCGCCAGGAGGAAAGGCCTTGAAAGACCTACTGAATTTGCTGAAAAACCAGGGTCAAGTCGAAGAGTTCGACGCCATCCGTATCGGATTGGCTTCGCCTGAGATGATCCGTTCGTGGTCGTTCGGTGAAGTTAAAAAGCCGGAAACCATCAACTACCGTACGTTCAAGCCTGAGCGTGACGGCCTGTTCTGCGCCAAGATCTTTGGCCCGGTAAAGGATTACGAGTGCCTGTGCGGTAAGTACAAGCGCTTGAAGCATCGCGGCGTGATCTGCGAGAAGTGCGGCGTTGAAGTTGCACTGGCCAAGGTTCGTCGTGAGCGCATGGCGCACATCGAGCTGGCCTCGCCGGTTGCCCACATCTGGTTCCTGAAATCGCTGCCGTCCCGTATCGGCCTGCTGATGGACATGACCCTGCGTGATATCGAGCGCGTTCTCTACTTCGAGAGCTACGTCGTTATCGATCCAGGCATGACCACCCTGGAAAAGGGTCAGCTGCTGAACGACGAGCAGTACTTCGAAGCGCTGGAAGAGTTTGGTGATGACTTCGACGCCCGCATGGGTGCCGAGGCTGTCCGCGAGCTGCTGCACGCTATCGACCTGGAGCACGAGATTGGCCGTCTGCGTGAAGAGATTCCGCAAACCAACTCGGAAACCAAGATCAAGAAGCTGTCCAAGCGTCTGAAGTTGATGGAGGCCTTCCAAGGCTCCGGCAACCTGCCAGAGTGGATGGTGTTGACCGTTCTGCCGGTTCTGCCGCCAGATCTGCGTCCACTGGTTCCGCTGGATGGCGGTCGCTTTGCGACTTCCGACCTCAACGACCTGTATCGTCGAGTGATCAACCGTAACAACCGTTTGAAGCGCCTGCTGGATCTGTCCGCTCCGGACATCATCGTGCGCAACGAAAAGCGTATGTTGCAGGAAGCCGTCGACGCCTTGCTCGACAACGGTCGTCGTGGCCGCGCTATTACCGGTTCGAACAAGCGTCCTCTGAAATCCCTGGCTGACATGATCAAGGGTAAGCAAGGTCGTTTCCGTCAGAACTTGCTCGGTAAGCGCGTTGACTACTCCGGTCGTTCGGTAATTACCGTAGGTCCGACCCTGCGTCTGCACCAGTGCGGTCTGCCGAAGAAGATGGCTCTCGAGCTGTTCAAGCCGTTCATTTTCGGCAAGCTGGAAATGCGTGGCCTGGCCACGACCATTAAAGCTGCCAAGAAGATGGTCGAGCGCGAGCTGCCAGAGGTTTGGGACGTTCTCGCTGAAGTGATTCGCGAACACCCAGTGCTTCTCAACCGTGCACCGACCCTTCACCGTCTGGGCATCCAGGCGTTTGAACCGGTACTGATCGAAGGTAAGGCTATCCAGCTGCACCCTCTGGTCTGTGCGGCGTACAACGCCGACTTCGACGGCGACCAAATGGCCGTGCACGTTCCGCTGACGCTGGAAGCCCAGCTGGAAGCGCGTGCGTTGATGATGTCGACCAACAACATTCTGTCGCCAGCCAACGGTGAGCCAATCATCGTTCCGTCGCAGGACGTTGTATTGGGTCTGTACTACATGACCCGTGAAGCGATCAACGCCAAAGGCGAAGGTCGTGTGTTCGCCGATCTGCAGGAAGTCGACCGTGTATTCCGCGCCGGCGAAGCTGCTCTGCACGCCAAGATCAAGGTTCGTATCAACGAAACCGTCAATGATCGCGATGGCGGCAGCGTGAGCACCACCCGTATTGTCGACACTACTGTCGGCCGTGCGCTGCTGTTCCAGGTTGTGCCAAAAGGCCTGTCTTTCGACGTCGTCAACTTGCCGATGAAGAAGAAAGCGATCTCCAAGCTGATCAACCAGTGCTACCGCGTGGTGGGTCTGAAAGAGACCGTGATCTTCGCTGACCAGTTGATGTACACCGGTTTTGCTTACTCGACCATTTCCGGCGTTTCGATCGGCGTTAACGACTTCGTTATCCCGGATGAAAAAGCCCGCATCATCGGTGCTGCCACCGACGAAGTGAAGGAAATCGAGAGCCAGTACGCCTCCGGCCTGGTAACCCAGGGCGAGAAGTACAACAAAGTGATCGACCTTTGGTCGAAGGCTAACGACGAAGTATCCAAGGCGATGATGGCCAACCTCTCGAAAGAGAAGGTCATTGACCGTCACGGCGAAGAAGTCGAGCAAGAGTCGTTCAACTCGATGTACATGATGGCTGACTCGGGTGCGCGGGGTTCCGCTGCACAGATCCGTCAGTTGGCCGGTATGCGTGGTCTGATGGCCAAGCCGGATGGCTCCATCATCGAAACGCCGATTACTGCGAACTTCCGTGAAGGTCTGAGCGTACTCCAGTACTTCATCTCGACTCACGGTGCTCGTAAAGGTCTGGCGGATACCGCGTTGAAAACTGCGAACTCCGGTTACCTGACTCGTCGTCTGGTAGACGTGGCGCAGGATCTGGTTGTAACCGAGATCGATTGCGGCACCGAGCACGGTCTGCTGATGACTCCGCACATTGAAGGCGGTGACGTTGTAGAGCCTCTGGGTGAGCGCGTTCTGGGTCGTGTTATCGCCCGTGACGTATTCAAGCCGGGTACCGAGGACGTCATCGTTCCTGCGGGCACTCTGGTCGACGAGAAGTGGGTTGAGTTCATCGAGCTGAACAGCATCGACGAAGTGATCGTGCGTTCGCCGATCAGCTGCGAAACCCGTTATGGCATCTGCGCCAAGTGCTACGGTCGCGACCTGGCTCGTGGTCACCTGGTGAACATCGGTGAAGCGGTTGGCGTAATCGCTGCCCAGTCCATCGGTGAGCCGGGCACCCAGTTGACGATGCGTACGTTCCACATCGGTGGTGCGGCAAGCCGGACCTCGGCAGCGGACAGCGTACAGGTGAAAAATGGCGGTACCGTCCGTCTGCATAACCTGAAGCACGTTGAGCGGGTGGATGGTCACCTGGTTGCCGTGTCGCGTTCGGGCGAGCTGGCAATTGCCGACGACTTCGGTCGTGAGCGCGAGCGCTACAAGCTGCCTTACGGTGCTGTGATTTCGGTGAAGGAAGGCGATAAGGTCGACGCTGGTGCCATCGTGGCCAAGTGGGATCCGCACACTCACCCAATCGTTACCGAAATGAAAGGTACCGTGACCTACGTGGGCATGGAAGAAGGCATCACGATCAAGCGTCAGACTGACGAATTGACCGGTATGACCAACATTGAAGTACTTGACGTCAAAGACCGTCCAGCTGCCGGTAAGGACATTCGTCCAGCCGTGAAGATGGTGGGTATGGATGGCAAGGATCTGCTGCTGCCAGGTACCGACGTACCGGCCCAGTACTTCCTGCCGGCTAACGCCCTTGTGGGTGTTGCCGACGGTGCGCAGATTGCGATCGGTGATGTTATCGCTCGTATTCCGCAAGAAACTTCGAAGACCCGCGACATCACCGGTGGTCTGCCGCGTGTTGCCGACTTGTTCGAAGCTCGTCGTCCGAAGGAAGCCTCGATTCTGGCTGAAGTCAGCGGCACCATCGCGTTCGGTAAAGAGACCAAGGGCAAGCGCCGTCTGGTCATCACTCCGAACGACGGTAGCGATCCGTATGAGGAGCTGATTCCGAAGTGGCGTCACCTGAACGTCTTCGAAGGCGAACAAGTGAACCGCGGCGAAGTTATTTCCGACGGTCCGAGCGATCCACACGACATCCTGCGTCTGCTGGGTGTGAGTGCGCTGGCCAAGTACATCGTTAACGAGATCCAGGACGTTTATCGTCTGCAGGGCGTGAAGATCAACGATAAGCACATCGAGACCATCCTGCGTCAGATGCTGCGTAAAGTTGAGATTGCCGAATCCGGCGACTCCAGCTTCATCAAGGGCGACCAGATGGAACTGACCCACGTACTGGTAGAAAACGAGCGTCTGAGCGCTGAAGACAAGTTCATCTCCAAGTTCACCCGCGTACTGCTGGGTATTACTAAGGCGTCCTTGTCCACTGAGTCGTTCATCTCGGCGGCCTCCTTCCAAGAGACCACTCGTGTTCTGACCGAAGCAGCAGTGACCGGCAAGCGCGACTACCTGCGCGGCCTGAAGGAAAACGTGGTCGTGGGTCGTCTGATCCCGGCCGGTACCGGCCTGGCTTACCACAGTGAGCGTAAGCGCCGTCGTGATGCAGACAAGCCACTGCGTGTAAGCGCAAGCGAAGTCGAAGCAGCACTGACTGAAGCGCTGAACTCCAGCGGTAACTGAGGTCTGCAGTAGATTGAGATGAGGCCCCGGTTTTTCCGACTGAGAATCGAGACATGTTTGTCGCGGTTCACTGATCGGAGAGGCCGGGGCCTTGCCTTGACTGGGGACGGGATCCTCTTTAGACTCTTGTACCCCTAAATTTGGTGGAGCTCCTGCTCTGCCATTTTGTTTATGTCGAAAGACAACAGTGGAGCTAGTAGATGGCAACTATCAACCAGCTGGTACGTCAGCCGCGTAAGCGTATCGTCGAGAAATCCGACGTGCCTGCGCTGCAGAACTGCCCGCAACGTCGTGGCGTGTGCACTCGCGTGTATACCACTACGCCGAAAAAACCTAACTCGGCACTGCGTAAAGTATGCCGTGTGCGTCTGACCAACGGTTTCGAGGTTTCCTCGTACATCGGTGGTGAAGGCCACAACCTGCAAGAGCACAGCGTCGTTCTGATTCGCGGCGGTCGTGTAAAAGACTTGCCAGGTGTTCGTTATCACACCGTTCGTGGCTCCCTGGATACCTCCGGCGTTAAAGGTCGTAACCAAGGTCGTTCGAAGTACGGTACCAAGCGTCCGAAGTAATCGGCCGTTTTGCAGTTTTTAATTATATTGAGTCGATAAGAGTAAGGTCGGGCACGCGTCCATTGGATCAACTGTCCCGAGCTAACCTGAAGACCGTTTGAGGGCTTATCAATGCCAAGACGTCGCGTAGCAGCCAAACGTGAGATTCTGGACGATCCGAAATACGGAAGCCAGATCCTCGCCAAGTTCATGAACCACGTAATGGAGAGCGGCAAGAAAGCCGTTGCCGAGCGTATCGTTTATGGCGCGCTGGAAAAAGTTAAAGAGCGCAAGAACAGCGATCCCCTGGAAATCTTCGAGAAAGCTCTCGACGCCATCGCTCCGCTGGTCGAAGTGAAGTCGCGCCGTGTAGGCGGTGCTACTTACCAGGTTCCGGTCGAAGTTCGTCCGTCCCGTCGTAACGCTCTGGCAATGCGCTGGTTGGTAGACTTCGCCCGCAAGCGCGGCGAGAAGTCTATGGCTCTGCGTTTGGCTGGCGAACTGCTGGACGCTGCCGAAGGCAAAGGTGCTGCAGTTAAGAAGCGTGAAGACGTTCACCGTATGGCTGAAGCCAACAAGGCTTTCTCGCACTACCGCTTCTAATCTCAGCATCATTCATTTTGCGAGGGCTTTATGGCTCGTACTACAGCAATCAACCGCTACCGTAACATCGGTATCTGTGCTCACGTTGACGCGGGCAAGACTACCACTACCGAGCGGATCCTGTTTTACACAGGTCTCAGCCACAAGATGGGTGAGGTGCATGACGGCGCTGCTACCACCGACTGGATGGTGCAGGAGCAGGAGCGTGGTATCACCATTACCTCCGCTGCTGTAACTACCTTCTGGAAAGGTTCGCGCGGCCAATACGATAACTATCGTGTCAACGTTATCGATACCCCAGGCCACGTAGACTTCACCATTGAAGTAGAGCGCTCTCTGCGCGTACTCGACGGCGCGGTCGTTGTGTTCTGCGGTACTTCCGGTGTTGAGCCTCAGTCCGAAACCGTATGGCGTCAGGCCAACAAGTACGGCGTCCCACGTGTTGTTTACGTGAACAAGATGGACCGTGCTGGTGCTAACTTCCTGCGCGTTGTTGGTCAGATCAAGAATCGCTTGGGCCACACCCCGGTTCCGGTTCAGCTGGCTATCGGCGCTGAAGATAACTTCGAAGGTCAGGTTGATCTGATCAAGATGAAGGCTATCTACTGGAACGACGACGACAAGGGTACTACCTATCGCGAGGAAGAAATTCCTGCTGATATGCTGGACCTGGCTACCGAGTGGCGCTCCAACATGGTTGAAGCCGCTGCTGAAGCCAACGAAGAGCTGATGAACAAGTACCTTGAAGAAGGTGACCTGACTCCAGAAGAGATCAAGGCTGGCCTGCGTGCGCGCACCCTGGCGAGCGAGATCGTTCCGGCTGTCTGTGGTTCTTCGTTCAAGAACAAGGGTGTTCCCCTGGTTCTCGACGCCGTTATCGACTTCCTGCCTGCTCCTACCGAGATCCCGGCGATCAAGGGTATCCATCCGGACCTCATCGAGAAGCCGAAGGATGAGCTGGTAGAGGCGGATTACGACGAGCGTCACGCTGATGATGCTGAACCGTTCTCGGCTCTGGCATTCAAGATCGCTACCGACCCATTCGTTGGTACTCTGACTTTCGTGCGCGTTTACTCGGGCTTCCTGAGCTCGGGCGACTCCGTGATCAACTCGGTCAAGGGCAAGAAAGAGCGCGTTGGTCGTATGGTGCAGATGCACGCCAACCAGCGTGAAGAGATCAAGGAAGTACGTGCAGGCGATATCGCTGCCCTGATCGGCATGAAGGACGTCACCACTGGTGATACTTTGTGCGATCTCGACAAGCAGATCATTCTTGAGCGTATGGACTTCCCTGAGCCTGTAATTTCGGTGGCAGTAGAGCCGAAAACCAAGCAGGACCAGGAGAAGATGGGTATTGCACTGGGCAAACTGGCTCAGGAAGACCCGTCGTTCCGCGTCAAGACTGACGAAGAGACTGGTCAGACCATCATTTCCGGTATGGGTGAGCTGCACCTGGATATCCTCGTTGACCGCATGAAGCGTGAGTTCAACGTCGAAGCCAACATCGGCAAGCCGCAGGTTTCGTACCGCGAGAAGATCACCAAGAGCAACGTTGAGATCGAAGGCAAGTTCGTTCGTCAATCGGGTGGTCGTGGTCAGTTCGGTCACTGCTGGATCCGTTTCTCGGAGCCGGACGTCGACGCGAGCGGCAACATCACCGAAGGTCTGGTCTTCACCAACGAAGTTGTTGGTGGTGTGGTTCCTAAGGAATACATCCCGGCTATCCAGAAGGGTATCGAAGAGCAGATGAAGAACGGCGTCGTTGCCGGCTATCCGCTGATCGGCCTGAAGGCTACCGTGTTCGATGGTTCCTACCACGACGTCGACTCCAACGAGATGGCGTTCAAGGTGGCGGCCTCCATGGCGACCAAGCAGCTGGCCCAGAAGGGCGGCGGTGTTGTGCTCGAGCCGATCATGAAGGTTGAAGTAGTAACCCCAGAGGACTACATGGGTGACGTGATGGGTGACCTGAACCGTCGTCGTGGTCTGATTCAGGGTATGGATGACTCGGTGTCCGGCAAGGTGATCCGCGCCGAGGTACCACTGGGTGAAATGTTCGGTTATGCAACTGACGTTCGTTCCATGTCTCAGGGTCGCGCGAGCTACTCCATGGAATTCTCCAAATACGCCGAAGCTCCGTCGAACATCGTCGAAGCTCTCGTTAAAAAACAAGGCTGATTCAGTCTCCCCTTTAGGCTAGGAGTTTATTGTCGTGGCTAAAGAAAAATTTGAACGTAACAAACCGCACGTCAACGTTGGCACCATCGGTCACGTTGACCACGGTAAAACCACTCTGACTGCTGCTCTGACTCGCGTTTGCTCCGAAGTTTTCGGTTCGGCTCGTGTTGACTTCGACAAGATCGACAGCGCCCCAGAAGAAAAGGCTCGTGGTATCACCATCAACACTGCTCACGTAGAGTACGATTCGCACATTCGTCACTACGCGCACGTTGACTGCCCAGGTCACGCCGACTACGTCAAAAACATGATCACCGGTGCTGCCCAGATGGACGGCGCGATCCTGGTTTGCTCGGCTGCCGATGGTCCGATGCCGCAAACTCGTGAGCACATCCTGCTGTCCCGTCAGGTAGGCGTTCCGTACATCGTTGTCTTCCTGAACAAGGCTGACATGGTTGACGACGCTGAGCTGCTGGAACTGGTTGAGATGGAAGTGCGCGATCTGCTGAGCACTTACGACTTCCCAGGTGACGACACTCCGATCATCATCGGTTCGGCTCTGATGGCTCTGAACGGCCAAGACGACAACGAAATGGGTACCACCGCCGTTAAGCGTCTGGTAGAAACTCTGGACACCTACATCCCAGAGCCAGAGCGTGCTATCGACAAGCCGTTCCTGATGCCAATCGAAGACGTATTCTCGATCTCCGGTCGTGGCACCGTGGTAACTGGCCGTGTTGAGCGTGGTATCGTTCGCATCCAGGAAGAAGTTGAGATCGTTGGTCTGCGCGATACTCAGAAAACTACCTGCACCGGCGTTGAAATGTTCCGCAAACTGCTCGACGAAGGTCGTGCTGGTGAGAACTGCGGCGTTCTGCTGCGTGGTACCAAGCGTGACGACGTTGAGCGTGGTCAGGTTCTGGTTAAGCCAGGCACCGTTAAGCCTCACACCAAGTTCACCGCTGAAGTTTACGTTCTGAGCAAAGAAGAAGGCGGCCGTCATACTCCGTTCTTCAAAGGCTACCGTCCACAGTTCTACTTCCGTACTACTGACGTGACTGGTAACTGCGAGCTGCCAGAAGGCGTTGAAATGGTAATGCCAGGTGACAACATCCAGATGACTGTCACTCTGATCAAAACCATCGCGATGGAAGATGGTCTGCGTTTCGCTATCCGTGAAGGCGGTCGTACCGTCGGCGCCGGCGTCGTAGCCAAAGTCATCGAGTAATCGACGACTCATGAAGAAGCCCCCGCTTGCGGGGGCTTTTTTATTGGGTTGACACTCTGTGGGGCCGTCTATAGAATTGCGCCTCCTTTTAACGGGCGTATTGCGCCCGGTGGGAATAGCAGCCTGGAGTCTGAAATCCAATGCAAAATCAGCAAATCCGTATCAGGTTGAAGGCTTTCGACCATCGCCTGATCGACCAATCCACCCAGGAAATCGTGGAAACCGCGAAACGTACTGGTGCTCAAGTGCGTGGTCCAATTCCACTGCCTACCCGTAAAGAGCGGTTCACCGTTCTGGTCTCTCCGCACGTCAACAAAGACGCGCGTGACCAGTACGAGATCCGTACTCATAAGCGTGTCCTGGACATCGTCCAGCCAACGGATAAAACCGTTGACGCACTTATGAAGCTTGATCTTGCGGCAGGTGTGGAAGTGCAGATCAGCCTCGGCTAAGACTCGGTCTTAGTCGTGTAACGCTCTGAAATGGGCGGCCATAGCGGGTGAAAGCCCCGTACACTCATGAGGTTTACAACATGACTATTGGTGTAGTCGGTCGTAAATGCGGTATGACCCGTATTTTCACCGAAGAAGGTGTCTCCATTCCGGTCACGGTCATTGAGATCGAGCCGAATCGCGTCACCCAGTTCAAAACTGAAGAAACCGATGGCTATCGTGCAGTGCAAGTCACTGTAGGTGAGCGTCGTGCTTCGCGCGTGACTGCTGCTCAAGCGGGTCACTTCGCTAAAGCGAACGTTGCTGCTGGTCGTGGCGTTTGGGAATTCCGTCTTGAAGAAGGCGAATACCAAGCTGGCGATCTGATCAATGCAGAAATCTTCGCAGCTGGCCAACTGGTAGATGTTACCGGTCAGTCGAAAGGTAAAGGCTTCGCCGGTACCATCAAGCGTTGGAATTTCCGCGGTCAAGATAACACCCACGGTAACTCCGTTTCCCACCGCGTCCCGGGCTCTATTGGCCAGTGCCAGACTCCTGGTCGTGTATTCAAGGGCAAAAAAATGTCCGGTCATATGGGCGCTGAGCGCGTGACCGTGCAGTCCCTGGAAGTAGTGCGCGTCGACGCTGAACGCAATCTGTTGTTGGTCAAGGGTGCTGTTCCTGGCGCTACTGGCGGCAACCTGGTTGTACGTCCGGCGGCCAAGGCTCGCGGTTAAGGGGAAGCTGACATGCAATTAAATGTAAATGACGCTCAAGCGATCGAAGTTTCCGAACTGACATTTGGCGGCGAATTCAACGAGACGCTGGTTCACCAAGCAGTCGTGGCCTACATGGCCGGCGGCCGTCAAGGTAGCAAGCAGCAAAAGACCCGTTCCGACGTTTCCGGTGGCGGCAAGCGCCCATGGCGTCAGAAAGGTACTGGCCGTGCTCGTGCCGGTACTATCCGTAGCCCAATCTGGCGTGGCGGCGGTACCACTTTTGCAGCTCGTCCTCAGGATCACTCCCAGAAGCTGAACAAGAAGATGTATCGCGCAGCAATGCGTTCCATCCTTGCTGAGCTGGTGCGTACTGATCGTCTGGTCGTGGTTCAGGATTTCGCTGTTGAAACTCCGAAGACCAAAGATCTGCTGGGCAAACTGAACAACATGAGCCTGACCGACGTTCTGATCGTGTCGGACGCTGTTGATCAGAACCTGTACCTGGCTGCTCGTAACCTGCCTCACGTTGATGTACGTGACGTGCAAGGTTCCGATCCAGTTAGTCTGATCGCATACGACAAAGTGTTGATCACTGTGTCGGCCGTGAAGAAATTCGAGGAGCTGCTGGGATGAACCAGGAACGCGTATTTAAAGTTCTGCTTGGCCCGCACGTTTCCGAGAAGGCTACGGTTCTGGCAGACAAGAAAGGCCAGTTCGTTTTCAAGGTTGCTACTGATGCAACCAAGCTGGAAATCAAGAAGGCCGTCGAAAGCCTGTTCAGCGTGAAAGTGGAGCGCGTTACTACCCTGAATGTTCTGGGTAAGAGTAAGCGTACCGCTCGCGGTCTGGGCAAGCGTAATGACTGGAAGAAGGCAGTTATCTCCCTTCAGCCAGGCCAAGATCTCGATTTCAGCAGCAGTGCTGAGTAAGGAAGGGGTGCATCATGGCAATCGTTAAATGCAAACCGACTTCCCCTGGCCGCCGTTTTGTGGTCAAGGTGGTCAACCAGGAGCTGCATAAAGGCGCTCCTCACGCACCGCTGCTCGAGAAGAAGTCGAAGTCTGGTGGTCGTAACAACAATGGCCGTATTACCACTCGTCACGTTGGTGGTGGTCATAAGCAGCATTACCGTCTGGTCGACTTCCGTCGCAACGACAAAGATGGCATCGCTGCCACTGTCGAGCGTATCGAATACGATCCAAACCGTACTGCTCACATCGCTCTGCTGCTGTACGCAGATGGCGAGCGTCGCTACATCATCGCCCCTAAGGGTGTGAGTGCTGGCGACCAGCTGATCGCAGGTGCTTTGGCGCCGATCAAGCCGGGCAACGCTCTGCAACTGCGCAACATCCCAGTTGGTAGCACCGTACACGGCATCGAACTGAAGCCAGGTAAAGGCGCGCAAATCGCTCGTTCGGCTGGTGCTTCGGCTCAGCTGGTCGCTCGTGAAGGTGTCTACGTGACCCTGCGTCTGCGCTCTGGTGAGATGCGTAAAGTGCTGGCTGAGTGCCGTGCGACCCTGGGCGAAGTCTCGAACTCCGAGCACAGCCTGCGTTCGCTGGGTAAAGCTGGTGCCAAACGCTGGCGTGGCGTTCGCCCAACCGTTCGTGGTGTTGCCATGAACCCGGTTGACCACCCACATGGTGGTGGTGAAGGTCGTACCTCTGGTGGTCGTCATCCGGTATCGCCATGGGGCTTCCCGACTAAGGGCGCGAAGACTCGTGGTAATAAGCGTACCGACAAAATGATCGTCCGTCGTCGCAAGTAAATAGAGGGATACGACAGTGCCACGTTCTCTGAAAAAAGGTCCTTTTATTGATCTTCACCTACTGAAGAAGATCGAAGTGGCGGCGGAAAAGAACGATCGCAAACCAGTTAAGACCTGGTCGCGCCGTTCCATGATCCTGCCACAAATGGTCGGTCTGACCATTGCTGTGCATAACGGTCGTCAACATGTTCCAGTTCTCGTGAACGAAGACATGGTCGGCCACAAACTGGGCGAGTTCGCCGGTACCCGTACATATCGCGGGCACGTGGCTGACAAGAAAGCCAAGCGTTAAGGGGTAAGGAATGATGGAAGTAGCCGCTAAGTTGTCGGGCGCTCGAATCTCCGCCCAGAAAGCCCGCTTGGTCGCCGACCAGATCCGCGGGAAGAAGGTGGGCGAAGCGCTCAACCTGTTGGCTTTCAGCAGTAAGAAAGCCGCCGAGATCATGAAGAAAGTGCTGGAGTCGGCCGTAGCCAACGCCGAGCATAACGAAGGCGCAGACGTTGATGACCTGAAGGTCTCCACCGTTTTCGTCAACGAAGGGCGTTCGCTGAAGCGCATCATGCCACGTGCCAAAGGCCGTGCTGATCGCATCGTCAAGCGGTCTTGCCATATCACTGTCAAGGTTGCTGACAAGTAACGGAGTCGAAGAGATGGGTCAGAAAGTACATCCCATTGGCATTCGCCTGGGAATCGTCAAGGAGCACACCTCCGTCTGGTACGCAGACGGTCGGACTTATGCGGACTATTTGCTCGCAGATCTGAATGTGCGTGAGTATCTCCAAGACAAACTAAAAAGCGCGTCCGTAAGCCGTATCGATATCCATCGTCCGGCTCAAACTGCACGCATCACCATCCACACCGCTCGTCCCGGCATCGTGATCGGCAAGAAAGGTGAAGATGTTGAGAAGCTGCGTCAGGACCTGACCAAGCAAATGGGTGTGCCTGTGCACATCAATATCGAAGAGATCCGCAAGCCGGAGCTCGACGGTATGCTGGTTGCGCAGAGCGTAGCTCAGCAGCTGGAGCGTCGCGTAATGTTCCGTCGTGCTATGAAGCGCGCTGTACAGAACGCCATGCGTATTGGTGCCAAAGGCATCAAAATCCAAGTGAGCGGTCGTCTCGGCGGTGCTGAAATCGCACGTACTGAATGGTATCGCGAAGGTCGTGTGCCACTGCACACCCTGCGTGCCGATATCGACTATGCCACCTACGAAGCTCACACCACTTACGGTGTGATCGGTGTGAAGGTTTGGATCTTCAAAGGCGAAGTAATTGGTGGTCGCCAAGAAGAGCTGAAGCCGCAAGCACCTGCGCCTCGTAAAAAAGCTGCTAAGTAAGGGGTACGCCAAATGTTGCAACCAAAGCGTACGAAGTTCCGCAAGCAAATGACCGGCCACAACCGTGGTCTGGCATTGCGCGGTAGCAAAGTCAGCTTCGGCGAGTTCGCGCTGAAGTCTGTTGCTCGTGGTCGTCTCACCGCTCGTCAGATCGAGTCAGCGCGTCGTGCTCTGACCCGTCACGTAAAACGTGGTGGCAAGATCTGGATCCGTGTATTCCCGGACAAGCCTATTTCCAAAAAACCACTCGAAGTTCGGATGGGTAAAGGTAAGGGTAACGTCGAATACTGGGTTGCCCAGATTCAGCCAGGCAAAGTCCTGTATGAAATCGAGGGTGTTTCTGAAGAGCTGGCGCGTGAGGCTTTCGCCCTGGCTGCTGCAAAGCTGCCGCTCGCCACCTCCTTTGTTAAACGGACGGTGATGTGATGAAAGCGAATGAACTTCGTGAAAAATCCGCACAGCAGCTGAACGAGCAACTGCTCGGCCTGCTGCGCGACCAGTTCAATCTGCGTATGCAGAAAGCAACTGGCCAGTTGGGGCAGTCTCATCTGCTCTCGCAAGTTAAGCGTGACATCGCTCGCGTGAAGACTGTGCTCAACCAGCAGGCAGGTAAGTAATCATGGCTGAAGCCGAAAAAACTGTCCGTACGCTGACTGGCCGTGTTGTCAGCGACAAGATGGACAAGACCATCACCGTTCTGATCGAGCGTCGCGTTAAGCACCCTATCTACGGTAAATACGTTAAGCGTTCGACTAAGCTGCACGCGCACGACGAAACCAATCAGTGCCACATCGGCGACAAAGTCACTATTCGTGAAACTCGTCCGATGGCCAAGACCAAGTCTTGGGCCCTGGTTGATGTTCTCGAACGCGCTGTGGAAGTCTAAGGGCTAGGGGTCGGAGAAATTATATGATTCAGACTCAATCCATGCTCGATGTGGCCGATAACAGCGGCGCTCGCCGCGTTATGTGCATCAAGGTGCTGGGTGGCTCCCATCGTCGTTACGCTGGTATCGGTGACATCATCAAAGTGACCGTCAAGGAAGCAATTCCTCGCGGTAAGGTGAAGAAAGGCCAAGTGATGACTGCTGTTGTAGTCCGCACTCGCCACGGTGTTCGTCGTGCAGACGGCTCCATCATCCGCTTTGATGGCAACGCTGCTGTTCTGTTGAACAACAAGCAAGAGCCGATCGGCACCCGTATCTTTGGGCCAGTGACCCGTGAACTTCGTACTGAGAAGTTCATGAAGATCGTCTCGCTCGCCCCAGAAGTGCTGTAAGGAGATCCGACATGCAAAAGATTCGTCGTGACGACGAGATCATCGTGATCGCCGGCAAAGACAAAGGTAAGCGCGGTAAGGTGCTTAAGGTTCTGGCTGATGACCGTCTGGTCGTCGGTGGCCTGAACCTGGTCAAGCGTCATACCAAGCCTAACCCGATGTCGGGCGTACAGGGCGGTATCGTCGAGAAAGAAGCGCCACTGCACGCTTCCAACGTCGCCATTTTCAACGGCGAAACCAACAAGGCTGACCGCGTTGGTTTCAAAGTAGAAGACGGCAAAAAAATTCGTGTCTTCAAGTCGACCCAAAAAGCGGTTGATGCTTGAACACTGCTAGGTAGAAGACCATGGCACGACTAAAAGAGATTTACCGGAAGGAAATCGCTCCGAAACTTAAGGAAGAACTTAAGCTTTCGAACGTGATGGAAGTTCCGCGCGTTACCAAAATCACCCTGAACATGGGTCTGGGCGAAGCGATCGGCGACAAAAAAGTCATCGAGCATGCTGTTGCTGACCTGGAAAAGATCACCGGCCAGAAAGTCGTTGTGACCTACGCTCGTAAATCCATCGCTGGCTTCAAAGTCCGCGAAGGATGGCCGATCGGCGTCAAAGTGACCCTGCGCCGTGAGCGTATGTACGAGTTCCTGGATCGTCTGCTGTCGATCTCCCTGCCTCGGGTTCGCGACTTCCGCGGCCTGAATGCCAAGTCCTTCGACGGTCGTGGCAACTACAGCATGGGTGTCAAAGAGCAGATCATTTTCCCGGAAATCGATTACGACAAGATCGATGCTCTCCGCGGTCTGGACATTACCCTGACCACCACTGCTAAGAACGATGACGAAGGCCGCGCTCTGCTGCGTGCTTTCAAATTCCCGTTCCGCAACTGATTGGAGTAGGAAAATGGCCAAGAAGAGCATGAAAAACCGTGAGCTGAAGCGTCAGCTCACCGTTGCCAAGTACGCCACCAAGCGTGCAGCGCTGAAAGCTATCATCGTGGATCTGAACGCAAGTCCAGAAGCTCGTTGGGAAGCTACCGTAGCTCTGCAGAAGCAGCCACGTGACGCCAGCGCCTCGCGCATGCGTAACCGCTGCCGCCTGACTGGTCGTCCGCACGGCGTTTACCGCAAGTTCGGCCTGGGCCGTAACAAGCTGCGTGAAGCTGCAATGCGTGGTGACGTACCAGGTCTGGTTAAAGCCAGTTGGTAATAGCTATCGAAGTCGCGGTGTTCGGGCTCGCAAGATCCCGATCACCGGTGGCCTTGAACGTGAATCAAGCCCCTTTTGGGGCTTGATTCATTTCTGGGGTGTGTCTAGAATGACCGGCTCGCCTGAGCCCGTGTTTTTTGCCCGGAATTTCTCGGCGACAGTTGTAGCCGCAAGGCTAATTCTTTTTGTATCAGGAGCATCTAGCCCATGAGTATGCAGGACCCGTTAGCGGACATGCTAACTCGAATCCGTAATGCCCAGATGGCTGAAAAGTCCGTCGTAAGCATGCCGTCTTCCACGCTGAAGGTGGCTGTAGCAAAAGTCCTGAAGGACGAAGGTTACATCGCGGGTTATCAGATCAGCAGCGAAATCAAGCCTCTGCTGTCCATCGAGCTGAAGTACTTCGAAGGCCGTCCGGTCATCGAAGAAGTGAAGCGCGTTAGCCGTCCAGGCCTGCGTCAGTACAAGTCCGTTGAAGAGCTGCCGAAAGTTCGTGGCGGTCTTGGCGTGTCTATCGTCTCCACCAACAAAGGTGTGATGACTGATCGTGCTGCGCGCGCTGCCGGTGTCGGCGGCGAAGTTCTTTGCACTGTGTTCTAAGGGGGGATAAGCATGTCTCGCGTCGCTAAGAACCCCGTTAAGCTGCCAGCTGGTGTCGAAGTTAAATTCGCCGGCCAACAGCTTTCGGTGAAGGGTGCCAAGGGCACTCTCGAACTGAACGTTCACTCGTCCGTTGAAATTGTTGAGGAAGCTGGTGAGCTGCGTTTCGCTGCTCGCAATGGCGATCAACAAACTCGTGCAATGGCCGGTACCACTCGTGCTCTGGTAAACAACATGGTCCAAGGCGTAAGCCAAGGCTTCGAGCGCAAGCTCCAGCTGGTCGGTGTTGGTTACAAGGCACAAGCAAAAGGCACAGTGCTGAACCTGGCCCTCGGCTTCTCGCATCCAGTGGATTACGAACTGCCGGAAGGCATCACCGCTGAGACTCCTAGCCAGACCGATATCCTGATCCGGGGCATCGATAAGCAGCTGGTAGGTCAAGTGGCCGCTGAGATCCGCGACTTCCGTCCACCAGAGCCTTACAAAGGTAAAGGTGTGCGCTACGCGGACGAAGTCGTCCGTCGTAAAGAAGCCAAGAAGAAGTAGGGCATAGCAAATGACCGACAAAAAAGTTACTCGACTGCGTCGCGCTCGCAAAGCACGCCTGAAAATGCACGAACTCGAAGTCGTGCGTCTCTGCGTGTTCCGCTCTTCGCAGCACATCTACGCCCAGGTCATTTCGGCCGACGGCAACAAAGTCCTGGCAAGTGCCTCGACTTTGGATAAAGAACTGCGTGATGGCGCCACTGGCAACATCGACGCGGCCACTAAGGTTGGCCAGCTGGTCGCTACGCGTGCAAAAGCCGCTGGCGTCTCGCAGGTGGCTTTCGACCGCTCTGGCTTCAAGTACCACGGCCGCGTCAAGGCGCTGGCTGATGCTGCTCGTGAAGCTGGGCTGGAGTTCTAAGTTATGTCAAATAACGACCAAAAGCGCGACGAAGGCTACATCGAGAAGCTGGTTCAAGTTAACCGCGTAGCCAAAACCGTTAAAGGCGGCCGTATCTTCACTTTCACCGCGTTGACCGTGGTTGGTGATGGTAAGGGCCGTGTTGGCTTCGGCCGTGGCAAGTCGCGTGAAGTGCCTGCTGCGATCCAGAAGGCAATGGAAGCTGCTCGCCGCAACATGATCCAAGTTGATCTGAACGGCACCACTCTGCAATACGCTATGAAGTCCGCTCACGGCGCTTCCAAGGTGTACATGCAGCCTGCTTCTGAAGGTACCGGTATCATCGCTGGCGGCGCTATGCGTGCTGTTCTCGAGGTTGCTGGTGTTCAGAACGTTCTGGCCAAGTGCTATGGCTCGACTAACCCAGTAAACGTGGTTCACGCCACTTTCAAGGGTTTGAAAGCAATGCAGTCCCCTGAATCCATTGCCGCCAAGCGTGGCAAAAGCGTCCAGGAGATCATCTGATCATGGCTACCGTTAAAGTAACGCTGATCAAAAGCATGACCGGCCGTATCCCTAACCACAAACTGTGCGTTAAGGGTCTGGGTCTGCGTCGCATCGGTCACACTGTAGAAGTCCAGGATACTCCCGAGAACCGCGGGATGATCAACAAGGCTTACTACATGCTGCGTGTCGAGGGTTAATCGATGAAACTCAATGATCTGAGTCCAGCGCCGGGTTCCCGTCGCGAAAAGCATCGTCCGGGCCGTGGTATCGGTAGTGGTTTGGGTAAGACTGGTGGCCGTGGTCACAAAGGTCAGACTTCCCGCTCCGGTGGCACCATTGCTCCAGGCTTTGAAGGCGGTCAACAGCCGCTGCATCGTCGCCTGCCAAAGTTCGGTTTCGTTTCCCTGAAAGCCATGGACCGCGCAGAAGTGCGTCTGTCCGAACTGGCTAAAGTGGAAGGCGACATCGTCACTGTGCAGTCCCTGAAAGATGCCAACGTGATTAACCAAAACGTTCAGCGTGTGAAAATCATGCTGTCCGGCGAAGTTACTCGCGCTGTGACCATCAAGGGTATCGCCGCCACCAAAGGTGCGCGCGCGGCTATCGAAGCAGCTGGCGGCAAGTTCGAGGAATAAATGGCTAAGCAAGGTGCTCTCTCTGCGCTCGGCAAAGGCGGTATGTCTGAACTCTGGGCTCGTCTGCGTTTTCTGTTCCTGGCGATTATCGTCTACCGAATAGGCGCACACATCCCGGTACCAGGTATCAACCCTGACCGACTCGCAGACCTGTTTCGACAGAATGAGGGGACCATTCTTAGCTTGTTCAACATGTTTTCCGGCGGCGCGCTGGAGCGGATGAGCATCTTTGCGCTGGGGATCATGCCGTATATCTCGGCATCGATCATCATGCAACTGATGACAGCCGTCAGCCCGCAGCTGGAGCAGTTGAAGAAGGAAGGTGAAGCTGGCCGTCGCAAGATCAGCCAGTACACCCGCTACGGCACTGTCGTCCTAGCTCTGGTTCAGGCCATCGGCATGTCCGTTGGTCTGGCGGGGCAGGGCGTTGCGTTCACTGGTGACTTTGGCTTCCATTTCGTCGCGGTATCCACTTTTGTGGCTGGTGCGATGTTCATGATGTGGCTGGGTGAGCAGATTACTGAGCGTGGTGTTGGCAACGGTATCTCGATGTTGATTTTCGCAGGTATCGTCGCCGGTCTTCCGAGAGCGATCGGGCAGTCTTTCGAGTCTGCACGTCAGGGTGATATCAATATTTTTGCCCTGGTTGCGATCGGTTTGCTGGCAGTAGCGATTATCGGTTTCGTGGTGTTCATTGAGCGTGGCCAGCGTCGTATTGCTGTTCACTACGCCAAGCGTCAGCAGGGCCGTAAGGTGTTTGCTGCGCAGACCAGCCACTTGCCGCTGAAAGTGAATATGGCCGGTGTTATTCCTGCTATCTTCGCGAGCAGCATTTTGCTGTTTCCGGCTTCGTTGGGTGCCTGGTTCGGTCAGTCTGAAGGTATGGGCTGGTTGCAGGACATCTCGCAGTCGATCGCTCCTGGTCAGCCGTTGAATATTCTGCTGTTTAGTGCAGGGATTATTTTCTTCTGCTTCTTCTATACGGCGTTGATGTTCAATCCGAAAGACGTAGCGGAAAACCTGAAGAAGTCCGGTGCCTTTATTCCGGGCATCCGTCCAGGCGAGCAGTCGGCGCGCTACATTGATGGCGTACTGACCCGCTTGACCATGTTCGGTGCTCTATATATGACGGCCGTGTGCCTGTTGCCCCAGTTCCTGGTGGTTGCTGCAAACGTTCCGTTCTACCTTGGCGGGACCTCGTTGCTGATCGTGGTCGTGGTTGTTATGGACTTTATGTCGCAAGTACAATCGCACCTCGTTTCCCACCAGTACGAATCCCTGATGAAGAAAGCCAACCTGAAGGGTTACGGCAGCGGAATGCTGCGCTAATCCATAAGGTTCGAGGAGTTGGTGATGAAAGTTCGTGCATCGGTGAAAAAGCTGTGCCGTAACTGCAAGATTATTCGCCGCGAAGGTGTTGTTCGAGTAATTTGCAGCGCGGAACCGCGTCACAAACAGCGCCAAGGCTGAGTGTGATTGTGCTTCAAGCCCGGCAGCTAGTGCGCTGCCGGGTTGATTATTTGTTATTACAGCGATATTATCTCGCGCCCTATTTCTTGGCTTCCGGGGCGTAGGTAGCTGTCAATTGGAGTCCCACTGAATGGCCCGTATTGCAGGCGTTAACATTCCAGATAACAAGCATACTGTTATCTCGCTGACCTACATCTATGGTGTTGGTCGCACTACTGCACAGAAAATCTGTGCGGTGACTGGGGTCAACCCAGCTGCGAAGATCAAGGATCTGAGCGACGAGCAAATTGAACAGCTGCGTGGCGAAGTGGCGAAGTTCACCACTGAAGGTGACCTGCGTCGCGAAATCAACATGAAAATCAAACGCTTGATGGATCTGGGCTGCTACCGCGGTCTGCGCCATCGTCGTGGTCTTCCAGTGCGCGGTCAGCGTACCAAGACCAACGCGCGTACTCGCAAAGGTCCGCGTAAGCCGATCCGCAAGTAATCGCACCAGCGAATCGACAGGAATTTAGTCATGGCAAAACCTGCTGCTCGTCCTCGTAAAAAGATTAAAAAGACAGTGGTTGATGGCATCGCCCACATCCACGCGTCTTTCAACAACACCATCGTGACCATCACCGACCGTCAAGGTAACGCTCTTTCCTGGGCAACCTCCGGTGGTTCGGGTTTCCGCGGTTCTCGCAAGTCCACCCCGTTTGCTGCTCAAGTAGCTGCTGAACGTGCTGGTCAAGCTGCGCTGGAATATGGCCTGAAGAACCTCGACGTTAACGTCAAGGGCCCAGGTCCAGGTCGTGAATCCGCAGTCCGCGCTTTGAACGGCTGTGGCTACAAGATCGCCAGCATCACCGACGTGACGCCAATCCCGCACAACGGGTGCCGTCCGCCGAAGAAGCGCCGCGTGTAATCCAGGAGATTGTAAAGAATGGCTCGTTACATTGGTCCAAAATGCAAACTGGCTCGTCGCGAAGGCACCGATCTCTTCCTGAAGAGCGGCGTGCGCGCTATCGAATCCAAGTGCAACATCGAAGCAGCTCCTGGCATCCACGGCCAGCGTCGTGGTCGTCAGTCCGACTACGGTACTCAGCTGCGTGAAAAGCAAAAAGTCCGTCGTATCTACGGCGTACTCGAGCGTCAATTCAGCGGCTACTACAAACAAGCAGCTGGCAAGAAGGGCGCAACCGGCGAAAACCTGTTGCAACTGCTCGAATGCCGTCTGGACAACGTTGTATACCGCATGGGCTTCGGTTCTACTCGTGCCGAGTCCCGTCAGCTGGTATCGCACAAGTCGATCAGCGTAAACGGTCAGACCGTTAACGTTCCGTCCTACCAGGTTCGTGCTGGTGACGTGGTCGCTGTTCGCGAGAAAGCAAAAAATCAACTTCGCATTGTCCAAGCTCTCGATCTGTGTGCTCAACGTGGCCGCGTAGAATGGGTAGAAGTAGACACTGAGAAGAAGTCGGGCGTTTTCAAGAACGTTCCAGCTCGCAGTGATCTGTCCGCCGACATCAACGAAAGCCTGATTGTCGAGCTCTACTCCAAGTAAGGGCTAGAAAATAGGTGCATCCATGCAGATTTCGGTAAATGAGTTCCTGACACCCCGCCACATTGATGTGCAGGTTGTCAGTCCAACCCGCGCCAAGATCACTCTCGAGCCTCTCGAGCGTGGCTTTGGCCACACCCTGGGCAACGCGCTGCGCCGCATCCTGTTGTCCTCAATGCCCGGCTGTGCAGTAGTCGAGGCCGAGATTGACGGTGTGCTCCACGAGTACAGCGCCATCGAAGGTGTACAGGAAGACGTAATTGAAATCCTGTTGAACCTTAAAGGTCTGGCTATCAAGCTGCACGGCCGTGACGAAGTTACGCTGACCTTGTCGAAGAAGGGTTCGGGGGTGGTTACCGCTGCCGATATTCAGCTGGATCATGATGTCGAGATCGTTAACCCCGATCACGTAATCGCTAACCTGGCGTCTAACGGCGCCCTGAACATGAAGCTCGTAGTAGCTCGTGGTCGTGGTTATGAACCGGCCGACTCGCGTCAGAGCGATGAAGACGAAAGCCGCAGCATTGGTCGCTTGCAGCTCGACTCTTCGTTCAGCCCGGTTCGCCGCATCGCATACGTGGTGGAAAACGCCCGTGTCGAGCAGCGTACTAACCTGGACAAGCTGGTTATTGATCTGGAAACCAACGGTACTCTGGATCCTGAAGAGGCTATCCGTCGTGCTGCAACCATCCTGCAACAGCAGTTGGCTGCGTTCGTCGACCTCAAAGGTGACAGTGAGCCAGTGGTAGTCGAGCAGGAAGACGAGATCGATCCGATCCTGCTTCGCCCGGTTGACGATCTGGAACTGACTGTACGTTCGGCTAACTGCCTTAAGGCGGAAAACATTTACTACATCGGCGACCTGATTCAGCGTACCGAAGTAGAACTGTTGAAGACTCCGAACCTGGGTAAGAAATCCTTGACCGAAATCAAGGACGTTCTGGCCTCCCGCGGTCTGTCCCTCGGCATGCGCCTCGACAACTGGCCGCCTGCAAGTCTTAAGAAGGACGACAAGGCGACTGCCTGATCGTCGTAATCACCGAACGTTGTGTTTGGTAAGGAATGAACCATGCGTCATCGTAAAAGTGGGCGTCACCTGAGCCGCACCAGCTCGCACCGCAAGGCCATGTTCCAGAACATGGCGGTGTCGCTGTTCGAGCACGAGCTGATCAAAACTACACTGCCGAAAGCTAAAGAACTGCGCCGCGTTGCCGAGCCGCTGATCACTTTGGCCAAGACAGACAGCCTGGCTAACCGCCGTCTGGCTTTCGACCGTACTCGTTCGAAAGCTATCGTTGGTAAGCTCTTCAACGACCTGGGCAAGCGTTACGCTACCCGTGAGGGTGGCTACCTGCGCATCCTCAAGTGCGGTTTCCGCGCTGGCGACAACGCTCCTATGGCGTACGTTGAACTGGTTGATCGTGCTGTCGGCGGTGAAGCTGTATCCGCTGAGTAAGACGTCAGTCTGAAACAAGGAACCGGGCCTAGCGCCCGGTTTTTTGTATCTGCGTGTATTAGATATTTCTATCGTTAACTAATGTGTAATGCATTGGATGTTGTAACACTGGTGATCAATACTCCTTGTCAGCCGATTAGCCGGCAGTTTTACAGACTGACAGAGGAAGATTGTGCATGAGCCAGACCAAAACTCTTACAACCGCTAGTGGCGCTCCTGTCGCTGACAACCAGAATTCCCGCTCCGCCGGCCCTCGGGGCCCGTTGCTTCTCGACGATTTTCACCTGATCGAAAAGCTTGCCCATTTCAACCGTGAGAATATTCCTGAGCGTCGTGTGCACGCCAAGGGCTCGGGTGCCTATGGCACTTTCACGGTCTCTCGCGATATCACCCAATACACCAGCGCGAAGCTGTTTGAAGCAGTTGGCAAGAAGACTCCGACCTTCCTGCGTTTCTCCACCGTGGGCGGTGAACGTGGATCGGCTGATACCGAGCGTGACCCTCGCGGCTTCGCCCTCAAGTTCTACACGGAGGAAGGCAACTGGGACATCGTGGGCAACAACACCCCGGTATTCTTCATTCGCGACCCACTGAAGTTTCCCGACTTTATCCACACCCAGAAACGCCTTCCCCAGAGCAATCTGAAAAGTGCCCAGATGATGTGGGATTTCTGGTCGCACTCGCCTGAGGCGTTGCACCAGGTGACCATCCTGTTTTCCGATCGCGGTATTCCAGACGGCTACCGTCATATGCACGGCTTTGGCAGTCACACCTACAGCCTGATCAACGCCAAGGGAGAGCGGCACTGGGTCAAGTGGCACTACAAGACCAAGCAGGGCATCAAGAACCTCGCGCCGGCAGAGGCGGCACGCCTGGCCGGTACCGACCCGGATTACGCTCAGCGCGACCTGTTCAATGCGATCGAGCGCGGCGATTTTCCGAAGTGGAGCGTGTGCATTCAGATCATGACTGAGGCACAAGCCGCGGCGCACTACGAGAACCCGTTTGATGTGACCAAGACCTGGTCGCAGAAGGAGTTCCCGTTGATTGAGGTGGGTGAGTTGGAGTTGAACCGCAATCCGCTGAACTACTTTGCCGAGGTCGAACAGGCCACCTTTGGCCCAAGTAACATGGTGCCAGGTGTCGGGCTTTCGCCGGATCGTATGCTGCAGGGCCGGGTATTCGCTTACGCCGATGCGCACCGCTACCGCGTGGGCACCAACCACCAGCAGTTGCCGGTGAACGCTCCATTGAGTCCGGTAAACAGCTACCAGCGCGACGGCTCCATGGCGTTCGGAAGCAATGGTGGTGCTGCGCCGAACTACGAGCCCAATAGCTACAGCGATGCCCCGAAGCAGGCTCCACGCTACGCAGAGCCGCCCTTGGCGCTTAGCGGTGCGGCAGACCGCTACGATCATCGTGAAGACACCGACTATTACAGTCATGCAGGGGCTCTGTTCCGCCTCATGAACGATGAGCAGAAGGCTCTGTTGATCAACAACATTGCCGGTGCCATGACCGGGGTAACGGCTGATGTGGTTGATCGTCAGTTGCAACATTTCTACAAGGCTGACCCGGCTTACGGCGAGGGTATCGCCAAAGCCTTGGGCGTATCGCTCAAGTAAGTCTAAATAAGAAGCAGAACCGCCCTCATTAGGGCGGTTTTTGCGTTATTTCTACTGGTTTTCTCGGATATTCTTCACTTTTATGGCTCTTTCTAAGTGACCTGCAAGTCAGCTTGGTTCAAACTACCCACTTTCAAGCAGGGAGATTTAGGGCGATGCAAGGTCACCCGGACGTAATCGATTACCTCAACACGTTGCTGACGGGCGAACTGGCAGCACGCGACCAATATTTCATTCATTCGCGGATGTACGAGGACTGGGGCTTCACCAAGCTCTACGAGCGTATCAACCACGAAATGGAAGAAGAGGCGCAACACGCCGATGCCCTGATACGCCGCATTCTGATGCTCGAAGGCACACCGCGCATGCGCCCCGACGATCTCGATACCGGAACCACGGTGCCGGAGATGCTGGCCAGCGACCTGCGTCTGGAATACAAGGTCCGCGCCGCGCTGTGCAAAGGCATCGAGCTGTGCGAGCTGCACCAGGACTATGTCAGCCGCGACATTCTGCGTATCCAGTTGGCAGATACCGAAGAAGATCACACCTACTGGCTGGAGAAGCAGTTGGGCCTGATCAAATCCATCGGTCTGGAAAACTACCTGCAGTCGCAGTTCTGATTGCGTGAGGTTTGGTTGCCTGTTCGCGAGCGAGCTCGCTACTACGGGAAACGCAGCAATCCATAGAGACAAAAAAGCCCCTGGCACTGTGAAGTGCCAGGGGCTTTTTCATGGGCCTCAGGCGCGGTCGCGAGTCAGCAACGGCTTGAGGTAATGCCCGGTGTGGGATTGGGGCATTTCCGCAACCTGCTCCGGGGTACCGACGGCGATGATCTGGCCGCCTTTGGAGCCGCCTTCCGGCCCCAGGTCCACCAGCCAGTCGGCGGTCTTGATCACATCCAGGTTGTGTTCGATCACCACCACGGTGTTGCCGTGATCGCGCAGGCGGTGCAACACGTCCAGCAGTTGCTGGATATCCGCGAAGTGCAGGCCAGTGGTCGGCTCGTCGAGGATATACAGGGTCTTGCCGGTGTCGCGCTTGGACAGCTCACGGGACAGCTTGACCCGCTGGGCTTCGCCGCCGGACAAGGTGGTCGCCGACTGGCCAAGCTTGATGTAGGACAGGCCCACATCCATCAGTGTTTGCAGTTTGCGCGCCAGGGCCGGAACCGGATCGAAGAATTCACGCGCTTCCTCGATGGTCATTTCCAGCACTTCGTGGATGTTCTTGCCCTTGTACTTGATCTCCAGCGTCTCGCGGTTGTAACGCTTGCTCTTGCACACGTCGCAGGGCACGTAGATGTCCGGCAGGAAGTGCATCTCCACCTTGATCAGACCATCACCCTGACAGGCCTCGCAGCGGCCACCCTTGACGTTGAAGGAGAAGCGGCCAGGGCCATAGCCCCGGGAACGGGACTCCGGAACGCCGGAAAACAACTCGCGAATCGGGGTGAACAGCCCGGTGTAAGTCGCCGGGTTGGAGCGCGGAGTACGACCGATCGGGCTTTGATCGATGTCCACCACCTTATCCAGGTGCTGCAGGCCGTTGATGCTGTCGTGCGGTGCCGCTTCCAGAGTGGTGGCACCGTTGAGCGCTGTGGCGCTCAGGGGGAACAGGGTGTTGTTGATCAGCGTCGATTTGCCCGAGCCGGATACCCCGGTAACGCAGGTCAGCAGACCAATCGGAATTTCCAGGTCGACATTGCGCAGGTTGTTGCCGCGCGCGCCCTTGAGGGTCAGGGAAAGCTTCTTGTTGCGCGGCGTGCGCTTGGCCGGCACCACGATCTTCACCCGGCCGGACAGGTACTTGCCGGTCAGGGAGTCCGGGTGCGCCATGACTTCTGCCGCAGTACCTTCGGCAACGATTCGGCCTCCATGCACACCGGCGCCCGGGCCGATGTCCACCACGTAGTCGGCCAGGCGGATCGCGTCTTCATCATGCTCGACCACGATGACCGTGTTGCCGATATCCCGCAGGTGCTTCAGGGTGCCCAGCAGTCGGTCATTGTCCCGCTGGTGCAGCCCAATGGATGGCTCGTCGAGGATGTACATCACCCCCACCAGGCCGGCACCGATCTGGCTGGCCAGGCGGATACGCTGGGCCTCGCCGCCGGATAAGGTATCGGCGCTGCGATCCAGGGTCAGATAGTCGAGCCCCACGTTCACCAGGAACTGCAGGCGCTCGCGGATCTCCTTGAGGATCTTGTCGGCGATTTCGCCGCGTCGCCCGGTGAGCTTCAAGGTACCGAAGTAGTCGGTGGCATCGCCGATGGGCAGGCTGGTGACCGCCGGCAGGGTTTTCTCGCCGACCCAGACATGACGGGCCTCGCGGCGCAGGCGCGTGCCGCGGCAGTCCGGGCAGGGCTGGGTGCTGAGGAACTTGGCCAGTTCCTCACGCACCGTGGCCGACTCGGTTTCCCGGTAGCGTCGCTCCAGGTTCGGCACTATCCCCTCGAACGGGTGGGAGCGCTTGACGATATCGCCGCGGTCGTTGAGGTACTTGAAGTCGACATTCTGCGTACCGCTGCCCTGCAGGATGACTTTCTGCTGGTCCGCCGGCAGCTGGTTGAACGGCACCTCCAGGCTGAACCCGTAATGCGCAGCCAGCGAGCCGAGCATCTGGAAGTAATAGACGTTGCGCCGGTCCCAGCCGCGAATCGCGCCTTCGGCCAGGGTCAGTTCGCCATTGACCAGACGCTTGATGTCGAAGAACTGCTTGACCCCCAGGCCATCGCAGGTCGGGCAGGCGCCGGCCGGGTTGTTGAAGGAGAACAGCTTGGGTTCCAGCTCGCTGATGGCATGGCCGCAGATCGGACAGGCAAAGCGTGCGGAGAAGATCATTTCTTCCCCGGCTCGTCGTCCATCGGCGCCACCAGGGCAATGCCGTCCGCCAGCTTCAGTGCGGTCTCAAAGGATTCCGCCAGGCGTTGCTGCAGATCGCCACGCACCTTGAAGCGGTCGACCACCACATCGATGGAATGCTTCTTCTGTTTATCCAGCTTCGGCAATTCGTCCAGCTCGAACAGCTTGCCGTTGACCCGCGCGCGGACAAAACCCTGGGCTCGCAGCTCTTCGAAGACCGACAGGTGTTCACCCTTGCGCTCGCGAATCACCGGGGCCAACAGCATCAGCTTGCTGCCTTCGGGCTGGGCCAGCACCAGATCGACCATCTGGCTGACGGTCTGGGCTTCCAGCGGGATGTCGTGATCGGGGCAGCGCGGAGTACCGACGCGGGCATAGAGCAGGCGCAGGTAGTCGTAGATTTCGGTGATGGTGCCGACAGTGGAGCGCGGGTTGTGGGAGGTGGATTTCTGCTCGATGGAAATCGCCGGCGACAGACCTTCGATGGTGTCCACATCGGGCTTTTCCATCATCGACAGGAACTGTCGGGCATAGGCCGACAGCGACTCGACATAGCGGCGCTGGCCTTCGGCATACAAAGTGTCGAAAGCCAGGGACGACTTGCCGGACCCAGACAGCCCGGTGATGACGATCAACTTGTCCCGCGGCAGGGTCAGGTCGATGTTCTTCAGGTTGTGGGTGCGGGCCCCACGAATCAGAATCTTGTCCAAAAGTGGCCTCGATCGGCGGGCGTAAAGGCAGGAGTATAAAACCAAATACTGGATGGATGCACACTATCGTGCGTGGCTTTTTCGGTTGCCGCTCAGGGCTGCGCGGCAAAGCGTCGCCATATACCCCCTCTACCGATCCGACTGGTAGAATCGCCGCCGGTTCACACGAGGTTTTTCCATGCACGATCCCCACAGCGAACGCATGAGCGGCAGCGAGACCCGCGCAGCAAGCGGCCTGGCCCTGGTGTTCGCCTTCCGTATGCTTGGCATGTTTATGGTACTGCCGGTCCTGGCAACCTATGGAATGGATCTCGCAGGAGCGACCCCGGCCCTGATCGGCCTGGCCATTGGTGCCTATGGCCTGACCCAGGCGATTTTCCAGATTCCCTTCGGGATCATTTCCGATCGCATCGGGCGCCGCCCGGTGATCTACCTGGGGCTGATCGTGTTCGCCCTGGGCAGCGTGCTGGCGGCTAATGCCGACTCGATCTGGGGCGTGATCGCCGGACGGATCCTGCAGGGCGCCGGGGCGATTTCCGCAGCGGTGATGGCGTTGCTCTCGGACTTGACCCGGGAGCAGCATCGGACCAAGGCCATGGCCATGATCGGCATGACCATCGGCGTCTCCTTTGCCGTCGCCATGGTGGTCGGCCCGCTGCTGACCCGCAGCTTCGGCTTGTCCGGGCTGTTCCTGGCCACCGGTGGCATGGCCCTGGTGGGGATCCTGATCATTGCCTTCATGGTGCCGCGCGCCACCGGGCCCCTGCAGCACCGCGAGTCCGGAGTGGCGCGTCAGGCGCTGATTCCCACCCTCAAGCATCCGGACCTGCTGCGCCTGGACCTGGGTATCTTCGTGTTGCACGCGATGCTCATGTCGAGCTTCGTTGCCTTGCCCCTGGCGCTGGTGGAAAAAGCCGGCTTGCCCAAAGACCAGCATTGGTGGGTGTACCTCACCGCACTGCTGATCTCCTTCTTCGCCATGATCCCGTTCATCATTTACGGCGAGAAGAAACGCAAAATGAAACGAGTTCTGTTGGGCGCGGTCAGTACGCTGCTGCTCACCGAGCTATTCTTCTGGGAGTTCGGCGACAGTTTGCGGGCGTTGGTGATCGGCACCGTGGTGTTCTTCACGGCCTTCAACCTGCTGGAAGCGTCCTTGCCGTCGCTGATCAGCAAGGTGTCGCCGGCAGGCGGCAAGGGCACGGCGATGGGGGTGTATTCCACCAGCCAGTTCCTCGGTTCGGCACTGGGTGGCATCCTCGGCGGCTGGTTGTTCCAGCATGGCGGTTTGTCGGTTGTGTTCCTTGGAGGGGCAGGTCTGGCTGCACTCTGGCTGGCCTTTGCTGTTACCATGCGCGAGCCCCCGTATGTGACGAGCCTGCGCTTGCCGTTATCGCCCGAAGCGATCCGCGAAGCCGGCCTGGTCGAGCGCCTGAAGGCCGTTGTTGGGGTAACAGATGCCGTAGTGGTGGCCGAAGAAGCCGCCATTTACATCAAATTGGACACCGAATTATTGGATCGCACGACCCTCGAGCAGCTGGTCAATCCAGCGCCGTCGGCGCGCGAAGCCTAGGAGAACGTTATGGCCCGTGGGGTTAACAAAGTCATATTGGTCGGCACTTGCGGCCAGGATCCCGAAGTTCGCTACCTGCCCAACGGTAACGCCGTGACCAACCTGAGTCTGGCCACCAGCGAGCAGTGGACCGACAAGCAGACCGGTCAGAAGGTCGAGCGCACCGAATGGCACCGTGTGTCGATGTTCGGCAAGGTGGCCGAGATCGCCGGCGAGTACCTGCGCAAAGGTTCGCAGGTCTACATCGAAGGCAAGCTGCAGACCCGCGAGTGGGAAAAAGACGGTATCAAGCGCTACACCACCGAGATCATCGTCGACATGCAGGGCACCATGCAGCTGCTGGGCGGCCGTCCACAGGGCGACCAGCAGGGCCAGGGCGGCATGTCCAACTCGGCACCGCGTCCTCAGCAGTCCCGTCCTGCGCCGCAACCGCAGCGTGAGTCGCGTCCGGCACCACAGCAGGCCGCTCCGCAGCCGGCACCGGACTTCGACAGCTTCGATGACGATATTCCGTTCTGAACCACCGCTTTTCAGCGTTCAGCACCGATGAAAAAGGGGCCCTGCAGGGCCCCTTTTTTATGCCTGGCTGATCAGGCGCAGGCTCATAGCTGCACCCGGCGCAAGCGCCCGCTCAGGGCCACCACCTGCTGATCCGCCGTGGGAATCGGGCGTCCGCTCAGGCCCATGCCTTCGCTCACCAGCACGGCATTCGCCACGCAGCACAGGTTGGACGGCGTATCCAGGCCCTGGGCCAGTACCTGCACCGAGCGTTGCTGCAGGTCGCAGCGCAGCAGGCGTCCGCTGAATCGGGCAAAGCCGCCGTGCAAGGTCTCGCCGGACCAGTCGGGCTGCAGGGGTTGCAACAGCCGGTCGCACAGTTCCAGTACCAGAATCCGTCCCTGCGGGTCCAGCGCCAGTCCGGTGGGCAGTTGCAGCCCGCGAATCAGCACCTCGATCCTGCCGCTGGCGGGCCAGACCCGAATCACCTGGCCGGCCTTGTCGGCGAAGTCGATGCCCTTGCGCGCCGGATCGCGATGCAATTCTCCGGAGAACAGGCTGATCAGCACCGCATCGGTCTGCGCTTCGTGGGCCAGGGTCACGGGAACCGCTTCCTGGCCCTGATCCAGGTCGGGCAACTGGGCCAGCACCTGTTCGCCGTCCTCGGTGAACTCCACCAGCTGGTTGGTATCGGGCTTGACCGCCAGCCAGCTGTGACGCGAGGGGTGATAGCACAACGAATTGAGGTTGCCGCGGCTGTGAAACACCGGCTCGGGCGGGCGGTATTGCAGGTCCAGCAGTTTGGAGCCGGCCACGTAATCGGTCTGGCTGGCCAGGTAGCGGCCGGCACCGAAGGCGATGTCCGACAACCCCATGATCTCGTCGCGCAGCATCCGCGCCTGCATGTTCATCGAGCGAAAGCCCTCGGCCAGGACCTCGGGCGGCAAGTAGGCGCCGGGGGCCTGGGGATCAGGTCGCAGGCGACTGATGCGACCACTGAATGCCTGGTCCGGCAGGCCTGAGCCTGCCTCCACCAGCAGCAGGCTGCCATCGTCTTCCACGCAGATACCGCGAGGGTTCAACAGCCCCTCGGCGATGATGCTGCTTGGGCACGACAGCCGTTGCGGTTGGGCGGGAATGAGTAAAGCAACGGGCATGATCGTCTCCTTGTTCAAGGCTGCCAGGGGGTGCCATTGAGATAGGCCGTCAGCAGGGCGCGCTGGCTCGGCGACATCGAGCGCACCACCGACATGTACAAGGTGGTGTTCTGATACTCGGGCGATATCCGGGCCAGGATCGCCTGCTTGTAGCCCATGACCGCGTCGGGCTGGTTGAGCTGGATGTAGCGCGACATGGCGGGGAAGGCCAGGTAATGGAAGCGCAGCACGTTTTGATACGCCTGTTCCCAGGTGACGATGCTGCCGGCGGGAATGCCGAAGTCGCTCCAGGCATATTTGCGAAAGTTGCTGAAGCTTTGGGTCAGGGGATTGCCGCCGATGCTGTAGGTCAGGGTGGTGAAGCCGGCCTGAGTCCTGGACCCGGCGACGGGGACGACGCTGAAGCTCGCCGAAGGCTGGCCGGCGGTCACGGTGATCGCGCTCGGCAGCTCCAGGAAGTCCCAGTAGCGCAGGGCCTGATAGACCGAGGTCGCCGAGGCCTGAATGCGGATCAGCGTATCCTGCTGCACCGGGGCTCCCAGGTAACGGACTTGCAAGGTGACCTGCACGCCGGGGCTGTCCGGGTCGAGGTAGGTGTTGCGCTGATCGCTGTAGACCCGGTACGGGCACTCCGGGGCCGATAGGGCTGGATTGCGGGCACTCCCGGGAGCGCTGATGCACAGGGGCGTGCTCTGCACCAGTTGGGTCTGGGCGGTGTCCAGGGGCACGTCGATGATGCCGCCGTAGCGGTAGTAGTCCTGCAGGATCGGGGCGCTGGGCTCGAAGCTCGCCAGGGCGCTCGTGCCCGCGGCGATGGTGACGGTCCCGTAGTCGGCGTTGGGGCCGATGGGGCTGGTGATATCGTCACGCACGGCCCTGAACCTCTGCTTGGGGATCAGGTTGACCATGTCGATGCTCAATAGCCCGTTGGCCACCTCGGCGTAGGCGACGCTGGTGATGTTCAGGTCCTCGTCGGCGTTGATGATCTGGCGGCCCGGCGGGCAGATCTGCGGCTCATCGGCGTAGGCCGTGGCCAGGGTGCCGATGACCCGGCCGATGCTCGGGTTGGGGCTGAACTGGTTGGCGGCGTAATCCGCGTTCAGTTGCTCGGTGGTCAGGGTCGGGCACATTTCGAACATCACGAAACGCAGCACGATCCCGGTGGCGTTGGGCGCTTCGATCAGGGCCTTGAGCCCGGCGCTGTCCTTGTTGTAGCTGACGATGCTGCTCAGGGGGAACGTCAGTTGAAAGGTGCCGCTGCCGTGAAAGGAGCCGGGGGAATCCATCTTCCCGGGCTCCAGGACTCGGGTGTTGACATCAAAACTGCTGCAGACCGCGTTCCAGCGGATCAACAGTTGCGGACTGTCGCTGCCGCCGATCTGCAAGCCACCGACAAAGATCTGGGTGGTGGTGGTTGCCGTGGGATCCAGGTCGACCATCATCGGGCCGGAATACGGACCTTGTCCGGTGCCTGGCGTCACCGATCCCAGCAGGTACACCGGCTGGCCCACCAGATCCCCTTCCAGCGCAATGTGCCCCGGGGTGCCCTGGGAACTGATCAGTGCGTTGTGCAGGGTCACCACGTGGTCGCCGTAGTGGTTCCAGCCGCCGGCGGTGTAGCGGCTGTCGGAATCGATCCTGGGGTCCGGGGCGTTGATCAATTCAAACAGCTTGTCATCGCTGTAGGTCCGGGCCTGTTCCGCCACGGTGGAGGTGGTGAGGTCGAACAGGTCCAGGGACGATTCGATGCCATCGGGCAGGGTTGGCGAGTTGTTCGGCACGCTGACGTCGGTGGAGATGCCGCCCCAGAAGTTCAGTCGGGGTCCGTTCAATATGCTCATGGTCTATTCCTTATCCTTGGCGACGCTGGTGACGGGGGCATGGGCGAATCTGAACAGGAAGGAGAAGTCGCTCTTGTACTGGCTGTTGAGCGGTGTCGCCATGGAGTGACAGTTCATGCAACTGCTGTTGGGCTGGATGTAGCTCTCCATGGTGACGTTGGCCGACAGCGATGGCGTTGGCTGCCCCAGCGGGTTGCCCGGATTGTCCGGCGACTGGGGGCGTTGGGTGGTGATCAACTGGTAGTACTTGAACACGCTCTGCTGTACCTGCGGATTGCCCTGGTACTGGGTATTGATCTGCTGGGTCGCGTCGGCGATCGGGGTGACCCGGTTCAGCGGGTCCGGGGTGCTGAAGCTGGTGCCGGGTTTGGGCGTGCAGACCATTTTCCCGGCCTGCTGTTGCCACAGGCAGGGGGATTGGTTGAGGCGGTCGGCGGGGGCCTTGGCGTTGAAGTAGGAGTAGAAAATCCCCGAGACCGGCTGGTCCACCCACTTGCCCTCGATCCTGGCCTTGGGAGGCACGTTGTCGACCTGCTCGAAGGTCGACCAGATCCACTGCGGGAAGCCCTCCACCTTGCTGATGATGTGCAGCCCCACCAGCCCCAGGTTGGCGGTCTTGGTGCCGTTGGGCCGTCCCTGGCTGTCGAACTTCGTCACCAGGGCTTTCATCGTCAGGTAGCGGCGGCTGTCGTCGGCGCTGGTGAGGATGCGCCAGCTGGCCTTGATCTCGCTGGCGTTGCTGGGAAAGTTGATGTTCTGCGCGGCATCGACGATCGCCGCGTTGTAGAAGTCGTTGGCGACGATGTAGTTGTAGGACACCTCGTTGGCGGCGATGTCGTAGTAGGTCGGGTTGCCGCGCTGATCGATCAGCCAGCCGCCCACGGCCTGGTTGTCCGACTGCACCACCTGGGTGTTCTTGAGCGCGGCGATGTTGATCAGGCTGAGGTTCCTGCGCGGCAGTTGCGAGTTCCAGGGGCCCGGGTTCTTGGCCCCGGGCAGAAAGGTTTCGCTGACGCTCTTGTAGGTCTGCCACACGGTATTGCCCGGGCTGCCCAGGGACTTGCTGCAATCGGCCACCCCGCGCTGCCCGGCCTTGGCCGGCCAGTTCAGGTTGATGAACATCTGCCAGCTGTATTGATCGAAGGCTGCTTGCGAGGCGCCGGCCGCGGGCACCACGGCGCTGGGTGGGCAAGTGGTCTGCGGTCCGGGCGCGCTGGGCTGCAGGGCATGGGCCGGCAGGCTGCCGAGGCCGAGCAGCAACAGGGCGGTGCAACGGTTCCAATGGTTCATGGCGCGGCTCCTGTCACTGCGGGGTGGGCGAGAGTTGGTTCCACTGCGGCCGGGCACCGTTTTTCAACGAGGGTGGCGGGTTGAAGAGCTGGCAGTCCGGTGGGTTGGCCGGGCACATCTTCGCCACCTGGTCCCAGGTCTTGGCCGGGTCCGGCTTCTCGTTGCGCCAGTTGCGATAGTTCTGGCTGACGATCGGCGCATTGGCGACGCTGGCATCGCCGGAGAAGTAGAACGACTGCGGATGCTGATAGGGCGGCTGGCCCTGGCCGTCGCTGGTGGCCTGCTTGTAGAAGGCGTAGCCGAACAGAATCGGACTCGGCTTGACCGGAATCTCCAGGGCGTAGGCCTGCACGCTGCCGTCCAGGTGCTGGCTGCGGGCGGCGCTGTAGGGCAGGTGCTTGATGAAGTCGCGGCGTGGCGGGTGGTTCATCGGCGAGAACATGCAGCAGGCCGGCATGTCCTTGGGCCGATCCTCGGGGTAGGTGAGGAAGTAGGCCTTGTTGCCCAGGGAGACAAAGGAGCAGGTGTAGTTGTTGTTCTTGATCGGGAAGATCGGCAGGCAGTACTTCTCGTAGTGCTCCATCATCGCCCCGGAACCGTCGCCGTCGGCCGGCACATAGTCGTTGTCGTAGTAGCTGGTGCCCTGGGACACGGTGTAGTCGGCAGGCTTGAGGGTGCTGGGCGGGCTGCTGTAGGGCGGCGGGTTGTTCTTGTAGTGGGCGGTGACCCGGTACATGGTCCAGTCGCTGACCCAGGTCGCCGGGTAGAGCGGATCGGCCGGATCGCCCGGGTGGCGCTTGGCGATGCAGTTGTTGGTCTTGGCGTCGCAGCCCTTGTTGTTGTGCACGCCCATGTTGAAGTAGACGTTATCGGGGTAGTCCTGGGCCCAGGATGCCTGGCTGGCGCACAGCAGGGTGGCGGCCAGCAGCAGGCGCTTGAGTGGATTGGCGTTCATCTGACTCTCCTTTGCAAAGCCGGGCGACTCGGGTCGCCCGGTGTTCCAGTGCCTGAGCGTTGCGGCTCAACCTTGCTGATAGGCGTTGAGGTCGAGCGGGGTCGGTGGGTAGCCCGTGCTCACCAGATCCTTGGCCCAGATCTCCAGCACCTGGCGCCGGCTCTGGGGCAGGTCCCGGGTGATGGGCATGGCCAGGGTGCTGGCCTCCTGGTACTCCTTGCTGATCAGGGTGATGAACTGCTCGATCGCGCCCTCGATGCGCTGCAGGGAGTTGAGCGGCATGTACTTGTTCATGATCGGGTAGAGGTAATAGAAGGGCTGCAGGATTTGCGGAAAGATGAACTCTTTCCAGATCCGCACATTGGCGTCGTCGAACTGGTACACCCGGTTCCAGCAGTCGATGAAGTCCTTGAGCATCTGCGGCTCTTGCGGCAGCACCCGCAACGGCGAGAGGAAGTCGGTGAAGGCGTCGGTGTAGGAGAAGCTGAACGGAATGCCCGTCGGATCGTCCTGAATGAAAAAGCGCAGGGTGGGGAAGCCCGGCGCCACGGCTTGCACCGTCAACTGGGCGATGCCGTCGGCATTGGTCTTGATGCTGGTCAGGCTGTAGTTCACGGTGGCGCCCAGGCCGGCGTCATTGTCCAGCTTCCCGGTCATCGGCTGTGGCTTGTCGAACTTCAGGCACGGCCTCAGGTCGACGGCGGCCGGTGTTTTCAGGAACTCCTGATAGGTGATGGGGGTGCTTACCGGCTCATCGCACGCGGTAGCCTTGACGATCATGGCGCTCAGGCGCCTGCCGCTGCCCTCCCTGAACAGGCTCGGATGCTGCGAACTGTCGACGAACTGGGGCATGCCCGGCTCGTTCTTCGCTCGCATGTCGGGAAGGTCTTTGATCAGCACGAAATCCGCCGGGTTGCTGAACGCCAGGTAGTAGTTGCTGGTGGTCAGCATGAAGGCGTTGTTGTACTCGGCGACCCACAAGGTGGTGCCGGCCGGCGCGGGCTTGCCGTTGTACTGCACCATGATGTTCAGCGTCCGGCTGTCACCGACGTCGATGAAACTGCCGCTCTCGATGACTTCCGCGGTCCACATCTGCTGTTGAGCGGCGATGGTGTCGGTGCCCTTGAGCCGCAGCGCCAGGTTGCCGTTTTTCAGCAGGGCCTGGGCGCCGGCGTCGAGGGGCAGGTCCAACAGGCCGGAACGCTTGTCAAAGTTCGATTGCTGATACTGGTCGAAGCTGATGCCGGTCAGGGGCTCGAAGTTGCCGCCCTGCTGGACCCCCAACTCATAGTCGCCGACATGGAACTTGGCGGCGACCGGAATAGCGTTGTTGCGGCCATCCAGGTCAGGGGCGGCCGGAAGGTCATGGACAGCCGGGTAGCTCGGAAAGGTATTGCCCAGGTCCAGCGACAGCGTACTGCCGTTGAGCTGGGCGCTGAGCACGCCCAGGTTGACCACCTGCTCCGGCTTGTGGATCACCGTGTCGCCCGGAACCTTCTTGTAGAAGTCCACCGGGGTCAGGGGCGTCAGGCGCTGGCCGGCCGGGGCGGTGGGGAACTCGTTGTTGAGCCACAGGCCCAGGGTGCCGGCGGTGCGGCTGTAGGCCGGGTTGAAGAAGGTTTCGGTCGGGTTGTCCAGGCCTATTTGATAGAGCATCTGCAACCTGGACATGTCCCAGGGCGCCTGGGAGTGGCTGTTGACGATCTTGAAGTCGTTGAACAGGCCGTTCTTGTCGTAGACGGTCAGGTAGGTGGTGAACCTGAGCATCAGGCCCTGGGCGTCCTTGTTCTGCTCCATTTCATCCTTCAGGTTCTGCAGCAGTTGCGAACCGCCGAGGAACCAGTCCACCTGGTCTTTGGTAAAGCAGGTCTGCCAGGTACAGGTCACGTAGACCAGGCCGCCGAATGCCCCCCAATTGAAATCCAGGAAGCGGTTGAGCATGCGGCAGCCCTGTTTCAGGGTCACTCCGCAGGTGGTATCGCCCAGGGTGATCTTGTCGAAGTACAGCGCGGTGAAGGTGTTCTGCCAGGGGCTGATGTCGACAAAACGTGCCGCGGTCGGGCTCGGGTTACCGAAGGAATTGCCCAGCAGTTGGTAGGACTTGTTGATCAGCGGATCGTTGTCGATGTAGCTGTCGACCTTGGATTCCCCGCCGATGATCACCGAGCGAAACTGTTGATAATCCACGGTGCCGCAAGCGTTGTCGCCGAACAGGTCCCACTCGGCGGGAATCATCGGGTAACTGTTGGGATCGCCGTTGGTCGGCACCTGCAGCACATAGTCCGGGACATTCTGGTAGGCCAGCGGGGTGATGCCCCAGGGCATCAGCGTCTGCGGGGCATTCTTGTCGTTGATCCCGTACTCGCTCAAGAAACGCCAGTTCATCTGCATCTTCACCGCGTCGTACAGCGGCAGCACATCGTTGTTGTTGAAGGTCGGCGGGTTCCAGAACATGAAACCGTTGAGGTAGATCCGGGGAAAGTTCAAGACGCTCATGGTGGCTCTCCTTAGCGTTTCCACTGGGCGCGTTTGAGCGACCAGACGTAGTCCAGTTTTTGATAACCGACGAAGTCTTTGTCCGGCAGTACGCTGGTGGGGTAGAGGATTCCGCCTGTGTGGTCGATGTTGAACGAGAAGAAGTTGTTCTTCTGTGTCGAGTAGGCCGCGGTGCTGTGGCAAGCCAGGCACGAAGAGCTGCCCTGGAAGGCCGATTCCAGCTGGGAGTTGGCCAGCAGCTTGGGTTCGGCCTGGTGCTGGTCGTATTGCACGCCGATCAGTTCGTACTGGGCCAGGTTCGAATACTGCTGCTGGAAGCTGATGTTCACCGGTTTGGCGGCATCGGTGGGGCCGGTGATGTTGGTCATCGGCTTGGGTGGGGTGTCATTGGTGACGGTGTACTTGGGATTGTTGCGATTCTCGAAGGTGGTCCAGACCCAGTCCGGGGTCAGCTTGTTGATCACATGCATGCCGCTCAGGGCGGCGTAGCCCACCTGATACTGGCCGGTGCTGTCCACGTAGTAGGCCTGGGAGATGTAGTAGCCATCTTCGGCCAGCAGGGTCTTGAAGCCCTGGTCGGTGCCGATCCAGAACCAGGAGGTCTTCAGCTCCCAGGCGGTGGCCGGGAAATCCAGGTTGCTGGTCAGCTTGGCAAGGCCATCGCGGTTATAGACCTTGTTGGCCACGATGTAGTTGAAGGTGTCCTTGCCCATCATCAGGTGGAAACGCACCAGTTGTTCGTGCTTCGAGGGCGGGACCGGGGCACCGCTGCGCATTTTCAAGGCCAGGCCATCGACCTGCTGAACGCCGTTCTGCGGGCTGCCAGCGGTGTCGTTGCCCAGGAACTGGAACAGCCCCTTGGGGTCCATGCCCTGCTTTTGCGCCAGCTCCGGCACCTCGCTCGGCAGATTCTCGCGCTCGGAGTAAGGCAGGGGCTCGGCGCCCTTCAACCGGTAGACCTGATCGGAAGGCTTGAAGGTCTCCCAGACCCGGAGGCCGCCGTTGCTGCCGTCGGCCTGGTTGAGGCAGACGAACCAGTTCCAGGCCATGGTTTCCGGGCTCTGCCTGAAGGTGCTCAGGGTTGTGCTCTGATCACCGTTGAAGGTGAGGAAGTTGTTGCAGTTGAACGGGCTGGTGGTCTGGGCCTGGGCTAGGCCGCTCAACACACTCAGCACGACTATAGGGATGGTTCGCCGCATGGAATCTCCTTGGCCTGAGCCGTATCGTCATTGGGGCGCCCTAGGAAATGCTCTAGGAGCAGGTGCTTTACCGCGGTGGCCGGCAGGTGGTCCGGCAGTGGTAAATCGCAGTCGGTGATCAGCAGGGGGCCCACCTCGGGGGTGCTCGGCAAGCGTCCGTGGCTGCCGCGAATCAGTGAGGTGTCCAGTGGAATCAGGTCCATGTAGTAGCGAAAGCCGAGCTTCTTCTGCAGCAGGCGCCGCGCTACCCGTAGCTTGGGAAAGCGGATCGCCGGGTCGATGAACAACTCCAGCGGGTCGTAGCCCGGCTTGCGGTGGATATCCACGGTGCGGGCGAAGTCCGGGGCCAGGCGATCGTCGAACCAGTAGTAGTAATCGAACCAGAAGCCCGCGGCGGCCACCGCCACCAGCTCGCCGCTGCGCGGGTGATCCAGCTGCCAGGCCCGCTGCTCGGTCTTGTCCAGCACCTGTTCGATGCCGGGCTGGCGCTGCAACAGCGCCTTGACCCGGGCGATGTCCTTGGGCTCGCGCACATAGATGTGGGCGATCTGGTGATCGGCCACGGCAAAGGCGGCGCTGGCGCCGGGATCGAGCAACTCCCAGCTCAGGGAGCGACGCACCTGCAACAGGCCCTGTTCACGCAGCACGCGGTTGATGGAGATCGACTGCTGTACCGCTTCGATGCCGTATTCGGACACCAGCATCACTGCCGCGCCCTGCTGCCGGGCAAAATCCAGCAGGCGTCCGACTTCGTGGTCGATGGCCCGCACTTCATCGCTGATGGACGGATGCTCGGGGCCCAGGCGCTGCAGGCTGTAGTCCAGGTGCGGCAGGTAGATCAGCTGCAGGTGCGGCCGGTTGATCTGGAACTCGGCGATGGCGCAGTCGACGATCCAGCGGCTGGAAGCAATCCCCGCCGCCGGGCCCCAGAAGCCGGGAAAGGGAAACTCGCCGATCTGCTGTTCAATGCGCTCGTGCAGTCCGGGCGGTGACGAATAGAGGCCGAACACTTTGCGCCCGTCAGCCGGGTAATGTGGCCGCGGAGTGATGGCCGCGTTCACCTGGGCATGCATGTTGAACCACCAGAACAGCTGGCTGCAGCGCAGGTCGGGGATCTGCCGCTGCAGGCTCTGCCAGATCTTCTCGCCCTGAATCAGCCCGTTGGGCTGCAGCCAGAAACGCACTTCGGCCTGATCGCGCCAGTACCAGCCGTTGCCGACGATGCCGTGCTCCGAGGGCGGCAAGCCGGTGAGGATCGAGGCCTGCACCGTCGAGGTCACGGCCGGGAACACCGGTTGCAGTCTGGCCATCCGCGCCCGTTGCAACAGGGCGTTGATGCGCGGCGTGGCCGGGCCCAGCAGGCTCGGCGTCAGGCCCACCACATTGATCAGCAGCAAGGGCTGGCGCAGGGTTTCAGAGGGCATGGGTGGGGGTCTCCATGAGCGACGCTTGCCCGTGCAGCAAGTGCCGTTGGCGCAGTTGTTCCTCGACCCATTGCAGTTCCGCGGCGATGCCGTGGAGCAGGGCCTGCTCGGTGTCCGGGCGCAAGGCGCCGGGCAGTACGTTCCAGCTGTAGGTCTCGACCTCCAGCACCGGCTGGAATTGTGGGTGGGCGGCTAGAAAGTCGAAGGTGCGCATCAGTGCCTGCTGGCTGCCATGGAGCTCCGGCAGCAGGAACTGCTGGCTGAACAGGGGCACATGGAAGTGGATCCGCAGCTCCGGGCAGTGCCCCTGCTGCGGCTGCGCCGCCTGCAGCACCTTGGGCAGGTCGGCCCAGGCCAGCAGTTGCCCCGCGCGGTCCCGGGCCTTGACCTGATGCAGGTAGGTGGCTTCGACGAAGCTGCCCAAGGCCTGCAGCACCTGCTGGCGGCGTTGCGGGTCGCCCTCGGGCAAGTGGCAGATCAGCGCATTGGACAACTGGATCTTGCCCACCGGTATGCGCGCCTGCAGCAAGCGTTGCAGCGACTGGTAGCAGTCTTCGAAGACCACCGCCTGGTGGCAGACGTCGAAACACAGCGCCAGGTACTGATGGTGCGGGTCGCAGGTTTTCCAGCGTTGAAAGAAGGCGATGGCCTGATCGGTGTTTTCCAGGACGCAGTCCGGCTCCATTTCCAGGCACAGGAGGATCTTCTTGCCGCTGCGCCGATGCAGGCTGGCCAGCCCGGCGGTCAACTGCAACAGCTGAGCCTCGGCCTGTTGCTGCTGGGCAGCGTCCCACTGCGCGGCATAACCCAGGGGCACGCTGGAAATCACCCCCTGGGGACAGTCCAGGGGCAGGGCGGCAGCCAGCAGTTCCGCCAGTTGCAGGCTGTATTCCAGGCGCTGCGGCTCGGCCCAGGTCGGCCGATAGACCTCGGCCTTGACCGCGCCCTGATGGAATTGGCCATAAGGAAAGCCGTTGAGGGAGGTCAGGCGCAGCCCGCAGTCGTGGAGCAAGCCGAGGAACGCCTCGCGCGCTGCGGGCTGTTGCAATTCGCCGGCCGCCTGGGCGCTGATCCACAGGCCGCTGTCCTGCACCGCCAGCCCGCGCTGGCGGCGCACGCCCTGGAAGTGCTGCTGGATCGACGCCTGCAGATCGGCCACGCTCCGGGCCGGGTGCACGTTGCTGCAGTAGCCGACCTGCGCGGCGCTCCAACCGGCCCGGGCGCTCATTTGACCACCGGTTCCTGACCGCGCAGGGCCGAGTTGTCCTGCCACTGGCGGCGCTGGTCGATGGGCAGCGGGGTGCTCACCAGCTGTTTGTCCAACTGCCCGCTCTGGGCGAAGAAATCCACCGGGTTGTGGAACAGCACCTGTTCCACCTGGGCCTCGTTGAACCCGGCGGCGAGCATGGCCTGGCCGGTCTTGGGCACCTTGAGCGGATCACTGATGCCCCAGTCGGCGGCGCTGTTGACCACCATTTTCTCGGTGCCGTACTGCTGGAGCAGGGCCACCATGCGCTGTTCCGACATCTTGGTGTTGGGGTAGATCGAATGCCCGCGCCAGCAATCGCTGTCCAGCACCAGGGGCAGGGTCAGTTCATTGAGGTGGTCGATGATCACCAGGTGCTCGGCGATGCCCACCTCGCGGATCACCGCCAGGGTGCGCTTGGTGCCGCCGATCTTGTCCCGGTGCGGGGTGTGCACCAGTACCGGCAGGTTGAACTGCCTGGCCAGTTCCAGCTGCGCGGCGAGAAAACGGTCTTCCTCGGGGGTGATGTCGTCGTAGCCGATCTCGCCGACGGCCACCACGCCGTCCTTGACCAGGTAGCGCGGGAGAATCTCCAGCACCTCGTTGGCCACCGACAGGTCATTGGCCTCCTTGGGGTTCAGGCCAATGGTGCAGAAATGGTGAATGCCGAACATGCTGGCGCGAAAGCGTTCCCAGCCCAGCAGGGTGTCGAAGTAATCGATGAAGCTGCCGACGCTGGTGCGCGCCTGACCTTGCCAGAAGGCCGGTTCGATGACTCCGGTGATACCGGCGGCGGCCATGTTCTGATAGTCGTCGGTGGTGCGGCTGACCATATGGATATGCGGGTCAAAGTACTTCGGCATGGTGAGTTCCTGATGCAGTGGTGAAAAATCGGTGCGGCCTGTCCCGGGGTGTTTCAGGCGCCGGGCGGCACGTGTTCGAGCCAGTGCGCGGGCAGCCGGCGCTGCTGGCACAAGCCGCGCAGGCGCTGGCACTGGGCCTGGCTCAAGAGTTCAAAGGCGATGGCCTGAGGCAGCGTGTCGCTGACGCTGCGGAACGCGGCCAACTGCTCTTCCATGTGTTCCAGGGCCAGCTGGTTGAGGTCGACGCTGCGGCGCTGGGCCAGGCCGACGATGCGTCCAGTGTCCAGGCCCATGCCCAGGGTCTTGAGCACCAACTGGTGGAAGGCCCGCTCGGGGTAGTGGCGGGCGGGGAAGGGGTTGTCCAGGGCGATGGCGGCGAACACTTCGCGGTTGTTGGTACGCCCGGCCTGCAGCGCCAGCTCCAGGCTGCGGCCTTCGCTGTCCAGGTCATCCAGAACCTTGAGCAGCACGCTCTTCTCCTGGTCGTCCCCCCAGAGAAACAGTTGGCGCAGCAAGGCCAGTTGGTCGCTGCCGGCCTGTTGCTCCAGCAACTGCGCCAGGAGCAGGGCCCGGGCCAGCTGAATGCGCTCGTTGCCCGGGGCGGTGAGCGGCGCCGGCTGGCCAAGCCGGCGTTTGCACTGGCTGCTGAGCAGCACCAGGGTATTGGCCGAGGGCTGCTGCGCCAGTTGTTCCTGGGCCGCGTGCCACCAGTGCCGGCTCGGGTCGTCGAGCTGTCGTTCGAGTTGCCGGCGGCGTTCGGCAAAAGCTGCATGGCGCAGGGCAAGCGCAGGTGAGAGCGGGGAAATGACGTCCAGGTTCATGTCGGCTTGATCCAACGTTGAAGGTGGGGAAGCAGGAAGAACACCAGTACGCACAACAGACTGCCCAGGGGCTGATTGGCCAGGGCCAGCACCAGGGCGTCGAACAGCGGCAGGGCCGCGAGGCCCGCACCGATGAAGGCGCGGATCTGCCGCTGCCGTGGGTTGGCCAGGTGGCGCCGGTAGTGCCAGCCCAGCCAGCCCAGCCACAGCAGCAGGACCAGCCAGAACACGCCGTTGTCGGCGTAGAAGGCCAGCACCAGCGGGCTGAGCATCAGCAGCAGCGGCAGGCGGCTGAGCAGCTGGTTGCGGTGCTCCAGCCGGGCCAGGTAGGTCAGGCCGGCGATGTAGGTGCCCAGCAACGCGGCGCACAGCCACAGCGGTTGCGGTGGCAGCGCCAGGCAGGCGGCGGCGGTCAGGTACAGGGCCGAGCGGCAGCCGCCCATCAGCCACACGCTGTGGGGATAGTTCTTGTGCAGCAGGTTGTAGGCGAGGATGAACAGCAGCAGCAATCCGGCACTGGCCAGCAGCCAGTGGGGCTGGGCGATCAGCTGGCTCAGGCCCAGCACCGCCAGGCTCGCCAGCAGCAACAGCGCGGCGGTGGCCAGGCTGACCTGGGTGCGAGTGACCAGGCCGAGAACAATCGGCCGCGGGTTCTGATGCCGCAGGTCCCAGTCGGCATCCAGCAGGTCGTTGAGCAGCATGCCGGCCAGGTACAGCGCCGAGAGCGCTACCAGCAGCAGGGTCCAGACCAGCGGTGAAGGTGGCGCCTGGGTGGTGGCGCTGCTGGCCAGCAGGGCGGCGGCCAGGGCGTTGGTCCACACCGTCGGCAGGTTGGAGACTCGGCCCAGGGTCAGCCAGGTGGTCAATGAGGAATGGCTCATCGGGCGCAGTCCTCGGTCCAGGCGAAGTCCGGGCCGCCGAAACTGGCCAGGCGCAACAGCGCCTGTTCCATCAGTGGCATGTCGATGTGATGCACATCGATGGAGTGTCCGAGGCGGTTGAGCATCGGGATCGACAGCTGGCCGCCCAGGTGCTGGCGGAACTCTTCCAGGCCGATCAGGACCAGGGAGCGGCCCTGGGCATCCTTCAGGCCGAGCTCCGGTGGGCACAGGTTGAAGCCGAGCCGCTCCAGCAGTTGCAGCAGGCGCTGGGTCTCGGTGTCGCTCAGCAGGCCGCTGGCATTGGCATAGAGCGCGTCCAGGGCCATGCCCACCGCCACTGCCTCGCCATGGCGCAGACGATGCCGGCTGAGGTTCTCCAGCTTGTGCGCTGCCCAGTGTCCGTAGTCCAGGGGCCGGCCATTGCCCCGCTCGAAGGGGTCGCCGGCGCCGGTGATGTGCGCCAGGTGCAGTTCGGCACAGCGGTGGATGGCGTAGCGGCTGGCGCTGTGTTCGAAGGTGGCCAGGGCCTGGGCTTGCTGCTCCATCCATTGGAAGAACGCGGCGTCCTTGATCACCGCCACCTTCACCGCTTCGGCCAGCCCGGCGATCTGGTCCCGGGGCGACAGGCTGAGCAGCCACTGGAAGTCGTTGATCACCGCCGTGGCCGGGTAGAAGGCCCCCAGCAGGTTTTTCTGGGCAAAGGCGTTGATGCCGTTCTTGACCCCGATGCCGGCGTCGTTCTGGGCCAGCACAGTGGTCGGGATGCGGATCAGGCGCATGCCCCGATGGAAGGTGGCGCAGGCGTAGCCCACCGCGTCCAGCAGCGCGCCGCCGCCCAGGGCCAGCACATAGCAGTGGCGGTCCAGGCCGTGTTCGAGCATCTGGGCGTACAACTGCTGCAAGACCTCGGGGGTCTTGCTCAGCTCGCCTGCCGGCACCGGGATCGGCGCGGCCTGCAGGTGCAGGTCGGCGGCATGGGCGGTGAAGTAGGCGTCGATCTGTTGCGGCAACTGCGGGGAGCACTGCAGCAGTTGTTCATCGACGAAGACCAGCACTGTGGTGCGCCCCGCCCGCGGCTGGGCCAGTTGCTGGTGCAGGCAGGGGTTGTCGACCTGGAAGACGTGATCGGTGAACAGCACCGGGTAGTGGTAGCTCACCTCGAAGCGGCCTTCCAGGGCCTGTGCCTGATCGCTCCGTGCCGGGGCCTCGCGTGGCTTGAGCAGGCTGCGGGCGCCGAGGAACAGCCCCGGCAGGACCATGCTGGCGAGAATCGTCGCCAGCAAGGCGTTCTGTTCCACCAGCAGGCTGCCGATGGCCGCATAGGCCAGGGCCAGTCCGGCATTGGCCAGGGTGGTGACCAGCAGGAACTGGCGCAGTGGATAGCGCTGCATGCCGGCGGCCAGCACCGAGGTTTCCGCCAGCACCGGCACGCCACGCAGGCAGATCAGGGACAGGGTGCTGAGGCGATAGGCCAGTTGTCCGGGTTGCCAGCTTCTGAGTCCCAGCCAGGTGGACAACAGGCGAAAGTAACCGGCCCCCAGCCAGTAGCCCAGGGCGGCCCCCAGGCACAGCCCGATAAAGATCACCAGATAGCCGCCGATGGCGCCCAGGGCGGCCACGGCCAGCAGCGCGACCAGGCTCGAAGGCACCGGCAACAGCACATCCAGCGCCAACAGGGTGATCAACAGCAGGGCCAGACTGGTGCGTTGCACGGGATCGGTCGGGAGAAAGCCGCCGAGGTGATTCAGCAGTTGCTGGATCTGTTGCTCGAACAGCAGGAAGCTGGCAACCACCAGGGTCGAAAACAGCAATAAGGAAAGCCAGTAGTTTTCCGCCGTACCCTTCAGTGAGAAAGCACGAGGCAATGAGCTGCGCTTCATCAAGCGTCCCTCTTGATTAATATGACTAATTCCGTGTCAGTGTCAGCTGGGTCAGGCAGGGAGGGTGTCCGGTTATTCAATTCCTCGGCGGTTCTTATTGGTCTTCTGGCAGCAGAAGCGCACTTGTGTGGCGAGTAGCTATCAACTTAGTCAAGGCCACCGGATTTGCAAGCAGGCTCAAAGAAGTGGCCTGCAAGGAAAATATATGGCTCGTTGAGAAAGTCTGGACTAGATGGGTAAACAGCCTGGAAAACCAGCTGCTACGGGGGAGCGTGGTTGTCTTTGCGAGGCCTTTTCCTCAACAAATACGGGGTCCTGCGGCAACAACATGTTCCTGCTTGCTATATGGTTTATTTCTTTTTGTTATATGTGATTCAAGTAACTCATGGAAGTAAGTGGGGTGGCTTTTATGCAGTTGTTATGGGACGAAAGTGCAAGGTTAAAAGTCTTGGGCAGTATTCCAGATAATGCGCGGGTTAATTGTTTTTATTAGTCAGCTATTGAGTAGTCGGCTTGTTAGTGACGTCGGTTATTGGGTTCTCATGGGTTGTTTGATGGGCACTGTTGCAACAAGTAATGATTTAAAAGTTAATCAGAATCATTCGTAACTATTCGCAGTTGTGGTACTTGCCGCGTCATGCCGTGAGTGATTGCGGTGGGGCGCGCCCACCGCCAGGCCGAAGGGCTTCAAGCCATCCGTTACGCCGCCAGAAACTCGTCAGTGGACAACACGCTGGCGTAGGCGAAGGCCAGGGCCGCCATCACCGCGCTCTGCACTTGCGCCGCGGCCACGCGCTGACCATTGAATTCCAGGTCGAGAGTGGCGCAGGCATCGTGGATCACCTTCACCGGGTAGCCCAGGTCGGCTGCGGCACGGGCGGTGCCCTCGACACACATGTGGCTCATGTTGCCGACGATCACCAGCTCCGCGATGCCCTGCTGCTCCAGGATCGACTGCAGTTCGGTGTCGCGGAATGAATTGACGAAGTGCTTGAGCACCACCGGCTCGTCGCCCTGGTTCAGCACCTTGGGGTGCAGGCGTGCGCCCTCGGAGCCCGGCGTGAAGAACGGTGCGCTGTCGGAGGTGAATTCATGGCGGACATGCACCACCGGATCGGCGTTCCGGCGAAAGGCCTGGATCAGCCGGGCGGCGTTGTCCGCCGCCGCGTCGACACCGACCAGCGGCCACTTGCCGCCAGCGAAGTAGTCGTTCTGGATATCGATTACGATGAGCGCCTGTTTGGCCATGGGTGTTGCCTCCAAGTGAGTGTTTGCTGTGGGAGCCAGTATCGGCACCCGCGGTCCCTTGGAGGATTGGCCGCAACGACATTAACGGGGGGAAAACTGACAGTGGGCATTCAAGGCACGGTCGTTGAGCTTGGCGTACTGCTGTATCCCGGGGTGCAGATGGCGGCGGTGCACGGCCTGACCGATCTGTTCGAGGTGGCCAACCGGATCGCCGCAGAGCAGCCGCAGGCCGCGCTGCCGCGCTTGCGCGTGAGCCATTGGCAGGGCGACGACCTGCACGCGCCGAGGCGGGTCCATGACAGCCTGCCAGGGCCGGACAACGGCCTGCAGGCCGTGGTGATACCCCCGTCGCTGGCGGGATTTTCCGCCAGTCAGGCGTCTGCCGCCCTGGTGACCTGGCTGCGCCAGCAGCATGCCGCCGGCGCCACCCTCGGCGGCGTGTGCGTGGGTTCGATCCTGCTGGCCGAAAGCGGCCTGCTCGACGGCCGCAGCGCGACCACCCACTGGACCTCGGCCCGGGCTTTTGCCGCGCGTTATCCCCAGGTGCGGCTGGAAGCCGACCAGCCCATCGTCGATGACGGCGACCTGATTACCACCGCCGGATTGATGGCCTGGGCCGAACTGGGGCTGCGCCTGGTGGACCGCATGCTGGGGCCGAGCATTGCCAGCGCCACCGCGCGCTTTCTGGTGATGGAGCACAGCGCCAGTGCCAGCCAGTGCGGCAGCAATTTCGCGCCGATCCTCAACCATGGCGACAGCGCGATCCTCAAGTTGCAGCACTGGTTGCAGGCCAATGGCGCGGTGGATGTGTCGCTGCCGGTGATGGCGCAACAGGCGGGGCTGGAGGAGCGCACCCTGTTGCGGCGGTTCCGCGCGGCCACAGGCCTCAAGCCGACTCAGTACTGCCAGCACCTGCGGGTGGGCAAGGCCCGGGAGTTGCTCGAATTCACCAAGGGCACCATCGATCACATCGCCTGGACCGTGGGTTATCAGGACCCGGCGACCTTTCGCAGCCTGTTCCGGAAAATCACCGGTCTGGCGCCCAGCGAATACCGCAGTCGCTTTGGCGCGGCGCCCGGTGCCAGCAGCCGCAGCTAGTGCGGGCTGCGTTTAACGCAGCAGTTTTCACACCGCCCGGGCCCTGGACCTTGCACCGGGCTCGGGAGGCCATCGGCCGGCAATGAGAGTGGCAGCAGGACTCAGCGCTGTACCAGCTTGTTGCGCAAGGCTTGGGCTTCATGGGGCGCCAGTTCCATCCACAGCTGCTGGGTGCCGGCGATCTCGGCGGCGGCGGGCAGGCCGTCGCGATACACCAAGCGATTGCCGCTGAGGGCCGCCACCTTGGGCCCGGGCAGCAGCGTGCCCGCCAGGTTCAGCGGATCGACTCCGCACACGGCGACCAGGCTGCCGTCATGGGGACGCCGGCGGACTTCCCGCAGCAAGGGGATGGCCTCCGGCAAGGCGAACTGTTCGCCGGCCAGGCCGCTGACAAAGCGTCCACCGCGGATGTCCCCCCGGGCCTCCAGGCGATGGAAGGTGCGCAGCAGATCGCGCCAGTTGGGCAGCCAGTCCGCCTCGCGCTCCAGCAGGCGCCAGAACACTACGCCGTAACGCCGCAGCAAGGTCATGGCCACCTGTTCCAGGGTGGCGGCCGGATCCTCGGGCGTGGCGCGCCGCAGCAGGGCCCAGCGTCCGGCGTCGTCCATGCCGCCGACGAAGGCGCCACGGCCGCGCCGGCTGCTGCGGTTCTGACGTTTGCTCGCCGGGGTGATCAGGGCGCGCAAGCCGGCGAAGCTGTCGGCGTTGACCAGCCCGGCCCCCACCAGCTCCTGCAGGACGCTTTCCAGCTCGCTGCGCAGCAGGTGGGTTTCATGCAACAGCTCATCGAAAAACAAGGCGCCCTGCTGGCTCAGTACGGCGTGGACCTTCTGGGCCTTGGGCGAGAGTTCGTGCCGCTCGACCGGACAGGTCAAGGCGCTCCAGAGCGCCACCCGGGCACGTGGCAGCAGCACGATCGGTGTGCTGCGCAAGGCACTGCTGGCGGCCTTGCCGGTGCTGTTGATCCGACTCCAGACCACCTTGCCGCTGCGGCACAGTTCATCCAGCCAGCTGGCGGAGTAGTCCTTGATCCGTGCTGGCAGCAGGTCGCTGTCCCAGGCCGAAGCCGCGGCCGGGTAGCCTTCGAGTTGGCCGACCACTTCGGCGAGCATGGCGCTGCCCCGGCCCTGGGTGGCGGGTGACAGGTGCTGCCAGTCGAACAGGAAGCGCATGAAGTCCTGCAGCGCCACCGGCTCGATTTCCCGGCGCAGGCGCTTGACCGTGTAGCGATGAATCCGCGCCAGCAGGTGGCGTTCGCACCACTGTTCTTCGCTGGCGCCGGGGGTGAAGTGGCCGCGCAGCACGTAGCCTTGGCTTTCCAGCTGAACCAGGGCCTGGCTGACCTGGGCGCCGGGCAGCGCCAGGGGCGCGGCGATCTGCGTCAGGGTCTGGGGGCCGAAGCCGCTGAGGCGGGCGCGGATCAGCTCCACCTGCGCCGATTCCGCGTCCCAGGCCTGGTCGAAGCCGGGCACCGGCTGCAAGGCCGGTCGCAAGGGGGCCTCGGGGTACAGCGCGCGCAGGCAGGTGATGCGCTCCAGGGCCAGCCACAGATCGCCGGCCGCGCTGTGCAAGCGGCAGGCGCGGCCCTGGGTGGCCAGGGTGTCGAGCCATTGGGGCCAGCGGGGATCGGCCCGGGCTTCGTCCTCGTTGATGGCGGCGAGGCTCATCAGCGCCTCGTGCATTTCATCGGCGCTGGACGGGTTGGGCCAGGCTTCTTCGGCCACCGCGGTTATGGCGTCCGCGTCCAGGGCCGCGAGGTCGTCGCTGGCTTGTGGGTCGCTCCAGCGTCGCGCCAGTACCGCCTGGGTGCGGCGCTCTTCCAGGGGCGCGTCATCGAGAAAGGTGTAGGGCTTGGCGCTGAGAATCTCCGCAGCCAGTGGCGAGGGCGCGGGCAGGTCGCGGCTGAGCAGGCGCACCTGCCCCTGTTCCATGCGCCGCAGCAGGTGCAGCCAGCCTTCGCTGTCCATGGCCTGGTGCAGGCAGTCATCGAGGGTCTGCTGCACCAGGGGGTGGTCGGGAATCTCGCGCTCGCCGGCGAGGTTTTCCAGGCAGGCGATCTGATCGGGGAACACGCTGGCGATCAAGTCTTCGCTTTTCATCCGCTGGATCTGCGGCGCCACTTTGCGTCCGCCGCTGTAGCGCGGCAGGGCCAGTGCCACTCCGGCGTTCCAGCGCCAGCGCACGCCGAACAGCGGAGCGTCCAGCAGGGCCTGGATCAGGATGTGTTCGGCACTCTGGCTGTGCAGGTAGCGCCAGACTTCGTCCAGGGCAAAGCTGTGGCTGGTGGACAGCGACAGGACGATGGCGTCTTCGCTGGCGGCGGCCTGCAGTTCGAAATTGAAGGTGCGGCAGAAGCGTTTGCGCAGGGCCAGGCCCCAGGCGCGGTTGATGCGGCTGCCGAAGGGGCTGTGGATCACCAGCTGGGTGCCGCCGGACTCGTCGAAAAAGCGCTCCATGATCAGCGTGTCCTGGGACGGCAGCGCGCCCAGGGCCAGGCGCGCCGGCGCCAGGTAGTCCACCAGTTGCTCGGCGCTGGCCGGGTTCAGCCCCAGTTCGTGATGCAGCCAGTGGATGGCCGGTTGCAGGTGCCCGGGCGTGGCGCCAAGCAGCTCGTCCAGTTGGGCCAGCAGGCGCGCCACTGCGCTGGACAGCTCGGCGCTGCGGCCCGGGGCCTCGCCGAGCCAGAAGGGGATGTTCGGCGGCTGGCCCTGGGCATCCTCGACCCGCACCTTGCCGGTTTCCACCCGCAGGATGCGATAGGACGTGTTGCCCAGCTGGAACACGTCGCCGGCAATGCTTTCCACGGCGAAGTCTTCGTTGACGCTGCCGATGTTCAGGCCTTGGGGTTCGAGCAGCACGCTGTAGTCGGCGTTGTCGGGGATGGTCCCGCCGCTGGTGACCGCCGTCAGCCTGGCCCCGCGACGGCCGCGCAGGGTGCGGGTCAGGGCGTCGCGATGCAGATAGGCGCTGCGCAGGCCCTGACGGCCGTTGAACCCTTCGGCAAGCATCTGCAGCAGGGCCTGATAGTGGGCCTGATCCAGATCGGCGTAAGGCGTGGCCCGGCGCAGCAGGCTCAGCAGGGCGGCTTCCGACCACTCCTGGCAACTGACCTCGGCGACGATCTGCTGGGCCAGCACATCCAGTGGCGCATGGGGGATCAGCAGGCTGTCCAGCTCGCCGCGGCGCACGCAGTCCAGCAGGGCGGCGCATTCGATCAGGTCGTCCCGGCTCAGGGCGAACAGCCGGCCTTTCGGCGTGCCGCCCACCTGATGGCCGGAGCGCCCGACCCGCTGCAAAAAGGCCGAGATCGAACGGGGCGAACCGATCTGGCACACCAGGTCGACATCGCCGATATCGATTCCCAGTTCCAGGGACGCCGTGGCGATCAGCACTTGCAGCTCGCCGGCCTTGAGTCGTTGCTCGGCGTCCAGGCGCTGTTCCTTGGCCAGGCTGCCGTGATGCGCGGCCACCGCCGGCTTGCCCAGGCGTTCGCTCAGGTGCCGGGCCAGGCGTTCGGCCAGGCGCCGGGTGTTGACGAATATCAGCGTGGTGCGGTGCTCGCGAACCAGTTCGGCGAGGCGTTCGTACAGCAGTTCCCAGACATCGTTGGCCATGACCGCCGACAGCGGCACGGGCGGTACTTCGATGTCCAGATCCCGCGGGCGGGCATGGCCGATGTCGACAATTGCACAGGGCCGCTCATGGCCTACCAGGAACCGCGACACGGCCTCGATGGGTTTCTGTGTGGCGGACAGGCCGATGCGCAGCAGAGGCTCGCTGCACAGGGCCTGCAAGCGTTCCAGGCTCAGGGCCAGGTGGCTGCCGCGCTTGCTGCCGGCCAGGGCGTGGATCTCGTCGACGATCACCGTGCGGGTGCTGGCCAGCATGCTGCGGCCGGAGTCCGAACCCAGCAGCACATAGAGGGATTCCGGCGTGGTGACGAGAATCTGCGGCGCACGCTTGCGCATGGCGTTGCGGTCTTTTTGCGGGGTGTCGCCGGTCCGCACTGCGGTGCTGATGGACAGGTCCGGCAAACCCATCCGGCGCAGCTGCTCGGTGATGCCGAGCAGCGGCTGCTGCAGGTTGATCTGGATATCGTTGCTCAGGGCCTTGAGCGGCGAGACGTAGACCACCAGGGTGGCGTCCGGCAATCGCCCCCCGGCGGCCAGGCCCTGGCGGACCAGATCATCGATCACGGCGAGAAAGGCGGTGAGGGTCTTGCCTGAACCTGTGGGGGCGGCGATCAGGGTCGAGCGGCGCTGGGCGATCAACGGCCAGGCGCGGGCCTGGGCCGTGGTCACGGCGGCAAAGGTGCGCTTGAACCAGGCGCTGACGGCGGGGTGAAAACCGTCCAGGCCCGGGCTCACGGATTCGGCAAGGTTCATGGAAGGTTTTATGCGGCCGCTGCGGCCAACTTGCAAGTACCGCGCGCCTTGCCGCCGCTGCCGTCGCCGTGGACAGCAACTAGAGTTGAGGCAGGGGATGCATCGGCGCGCACCGACACTTTCTCAGTGACGGTTGCGCCACAAACCCGCAAAATGCAACGATTCCGGCAATTCTCGACGGTCGAAACCACGGGATTGGCCGATCCAAACCATCGTTCTGAACAGACTGGGCCTGCTGACTCTATGCGAATGCGCCTTATGTTACTGGGCGGCGGAAATGCCCTTGGGCAGGCGCTGATTCGCCTGGGTGCGGAGGAAGACATCGGTTTCCTCGCTCCCCGTCCCCCGCAAGACGGTTGGGACGCCGCGAGCCTCACGCAACTGCTTGATGACACCCGTCCGGATGCCTTGATCAATCTGGCTTACTACTTCGACTGGTTTCAGGCGGAGACGGTGGGCGAGACCCGCTTGAGCGGCCAGGAACGTGCGGTCGAGCGCCTGGCGGAGCTTTGCCAGCATCACAACATCATTCTCCTGCAGCCTTCGAGCTACCGAGTGTTCGACGGCTCTCGAGCCACCGCCTACAGCGAGAAAGACGAGCCGGTGCCTCTGGGGCTGCGCGGCCAGGCGCTGTGGCGGATCGAACAGAGCGTTCGCGCCACTTGCCCTCAACACGTGCTGCTGCGTTTCGGCTGGTTGCTGGACGACAGCGCCGAGGGCATTCTCGGGCGTTTCCTCGCCCGGGCCGAGTCTGCCGAAGAGCTGTTGATGGCGGACGATCGTCGGGGCAACCCGACCCCAGTAGACGACGCCGCGCGAGTGATCATCTCGGTGCTCAAGCAGCTCGATTGCGCCGCGCCGCTGTGGGGCACCTACCACTATGCCGGCCAGGAAGCGACCACCCCCCTGGCCCTGGGGCAGGCGGTGCTCAGCGAGGCCCGGCAACTGCACCCGCTGGCCATCGAGGCCCCCACCGCCCAGGCCCACGCGGCCTGTGCCGATGCCGCCGAAGAACCGCAGCACGCGGTACTGGCCTGCAAGAAGATCCTTCACACCTTCGGGATCAAGCCGCGCGCCTGGCGTGCCGCGCTCCCGGCCTTACTGGATAGGTTTTATCGTCATGGCTGATGGCCCTGTACTGATCACCGGCGGTGCCGGATTTATTGGCTCGCACCTGACCGATGCGCTGCTTGCCCAGGGCTACTCGGTGCGGGTGCTGGACGACTTGTCCACCGGCAAGCCGAGCAACCTGCCACTGGATAACCCGCGGCTGGAGCTGATCGAGGGCGATGTCGCCGATGCGGCGCTGGTGAACCGTGTCATGCAAGGCTGCAGCGCGGTGGCGCACCTGGCGGCGGTGGCTTCGGTGCAGGCTTCGGTGGACGACCCGGTGCAGACCCACCAGAGCAACTTCATCGGCACCCTGAATGTCTGCGAGGCCATGCGCCTGCATGGCGTCAAACGGGTGCTGTTCGCGTCCAGTGCAGCGGTGTACGGCAACAACGGCGAAGGCCAGTCGATCGATGAGGACACGGCCAAGGCGCCGTTGACCCCTTATGCCTCGGACAAGCTGGCCAGCGAGCACTACTTCGATTTCTACCGGCGTCAGCACGGCCTGGAACCGGCGATCTTCCGGTTCTTCAACATCTTCGGTCCACGCCAGGACCCGTCGTCGCCCTATTCCGGGGTGATCAGCATCTTCAGCGAGCGGGCCCAGCAGGGGCTGCCCATCACCGTGTTCGGCGATGGCGAGCAGACTCGGGACTTCGTCTACGTCGGTGATCTGGTGGAGGTGCTGGTACAGGCCATCCAAGCGCCGCAGCTGGAAGTGGGGGCGGTCAACGTCGGCCTGAACCAGGCCACCACCCTCAAGCAGATGCTTGCGGCCCTGGCCGAGGTGGTCGGCGAGTTGCCGCCCATCAGCTACGGTCCGGCCCGTGCCGGCGATATCCGTCATTCCCGGGCCAGCAATCAGCGGCTGCTGCAGCGCTTCAGGTTCCCCGAACCCACGCCGATGAGTGTCGGCCTGGCGCGCCTGATGGGGCGTTGAGGGGCATTGCAGACATGAAAAAGGCGCCTTGCAAGGCGCCTTTTTTCATGACTGACGGGCTTAGAACTTGTAGCCCAGACCCACCATGTAGACCATCGGGTCGACGTCAACGTTGACCTTGGCGCGAGTGCCGGGAGCCACGCTGTTGTTGTCCACGTAGGCGGTGGTGTTGATGTCGATGTAACGCACTTGGGCGTTGAGCATCAGCTTGTCGGTCAGCATGTAGTCAGCACCCACCTGCCAGGCCAGGCCCCAGGAGTTCTTGGCGCGGAAGTTGTCGAAACCGGCTGCGTTGGCACGGCTGCCGACGTGTTCGTCGTAGATCCAGGTGTAGTTGATACCGGCGCCGACATAGGGTTGGAACACCGACTTGGAGTCCAGCGGGTAGTAGACCACGCTCAGGGTTGGCGGCAGGTGCTTGAGGGTACCGAGCTTGCCGTTGGCCGCGGCCAGGGAGGTGTCCTTGAGCTTCACATCGTGTTCGAACGGAGTGGCGGCCAGCAGTTCGATACCGATGTTGTTGGTGAGCATGTAGGCGAAGTTCAGACCCAGCTGAGTGTCGCTGCTCATGGTGGCCTTGCCACCCAGGTTGGTGCCTTCTGCCGGGCCGCGGTCCACTTTGACGCTGCCGCTGTCGGCTTTCGGATTGACGGTGATGGCACCGGCGCGGACGAGAATGTCGCCCGCTTCGTGGGCGTTGGCAATCGGGGCGGCGATGGCGAGCGCGATCAGGGAAGCGCTAAGCAGAGACTTGTGCATGGGAGCTCCAAAGGACGATTCAAATTGGCTATGTCCAATGGTAAGGATCGTCAAGTTGACCGCCTTGACTCAGCTCAATGAAATGACAAACCCCGGTGGCAGGGCTGAACTATTCTTTTGTTCTGCACTCTTTTGGCCTCGTGCCCAGGCCCTGTCGGCGCCGACTCGCCGGCGCCGCTGCCGCCTTCACTCCTGCAACTCGTAGACATAGATCTTCTGCGCCGCCATCTGGTAGCCGGCGTCCGCCAGCTCGCTGCTAGAGGGCTTGACCTGCATGTCGCCCTCGATCCAGTAAGGCTGATACAGCTCGTCGAGCTTGACCCCCAGCTCGCTGGTGACGTGGACGATCTGGTTCGACGGCGGTGGCGGCACGTGGATGCAGGCGCCGAAGTAGGGCACCAGGAGAAACTCGGTGGTGCGGCCGTCCTCGTTCACTTCCAGGGGCACGATGTAGCCGGGCAGGCGCACCGACTGGCCGTCCAGGCTCTTCACCACCGGCGCATTGGGCAGGTCCTGCTTGGCGGCGGGGGCCGATTCGGCGGCCAGTGCATCGCTCATCTGCGACAGGTCGTGCAGCGGCTTCATGTTCGGCACTTCCGGCGGCGCGTCCGGCGGGATCATTTCCGACCAGGTCAGATCCTTCGGCGCCGCCGCCCACAGCGGCGAGCTGAACAGCAGCGACAGGGCAAGCAGGGAGCGCAGCAAGCGTTGGGTCTTCATAAGGCAGGGCTCATAAACGAATCGACAGGCCGTCGGCCAGGGATTGCCGGTAGGCGCGCCAGGCCGGCACGCTGCCCATCAGCAAGGCGGCGATCAGGATACCGCCCAGCAGCGTCCACTCATATTGGCTGGGCCAGGACAACGGCAGGTACAGGCCGTAGTTCGATTGCACATAGCCCTGGGCCAGGGCGATGCCCAGGTACAGCAGGCCAAGCCCGGCCAGAACCCCGGTCAGCGCCAGGGCGAACGCCTCCAGTACCAGCAGGGTTGCAATATGCCAGGGCCGGGCCCCCACCGAACGCAGAATGGCCATCTCCCGACGGCGCTCGTTGAGGCTGGTGAGGATCGCCGTGAGCATGCCGATCAGGCCGGTGAGCACCACGAACAACGACACCACGAACAGGGCCTTCTCGGCGGTGCCCATCAGGCTCCAGAGCTCCTGCAGGGCCACGCCGGGCAGGATCGCCAGCATCGGCTCGCCGCGGAACTCGTTGATCTCGCGCTGCAGGGCGAAGGTCGAGATCTTGCTGTTGAGGCCGAGCATGAAGGCGGTGATCGCCTGGGGCGTCAGGTCCATGTTGCGCGCCTGATCGGCACTGATACGGCCATCGCCACGGGCCGGCACGCCGTTGTGCCAGTCGATGTGGATCGCTTCCATGCCGCCCAGGCTGATGTGCAGCGTGCGGTCCACCGGAGTGCCGGTGCGCTTGAGGATGCCGACCACGGTGAAGGGCTTGTCGTCATGCTTGACCAGGCTGATGGCCGCAACGCCATGGGCCAGCACCAGCTGGTCCCCCAGCTTGTAGTGCAGGGCGTCGGCGACTTCGGCACCCAGTACCACCTCGAAAGGGTCGCTGGCGAAAGCCCGGCCCACGGCCAGTTGCAGGCTTTGCTGATGACCGTACTGGTAGTGCTGGAAGTAGGCCTCGGTGGTGCCCATGACCCGATAGCCGCGGTGGGAGTCGCCCAGGGAAATCGGGATCGCCCACTTCACCTTCGGGTTGCTGGCGAAATGCTCGAAGCTGTCCCAGCGGATGTTGTTGGTGGCGTTGCCGATGCGGAACACCGAGTACAGCAGCAGATTCACCGAGCCGGAACGGGCGCCGACGATCAGGTCGGTGCCGCTGATGGTGCTGGCGAAGCTGGCTCGGGCTTCGGTGCGTACCCGTTCCACCGCCAGCAGCAGGCAGACCGAAAGGGCGATGGCAAAGGCGGTGAGGATCGCGGTGAAGCGGCGGTTAGCCAGGCTGGCCATGGCTAGACGGAACAGATACATCTCAGACCTCTGCAGGCTTGGCGGCGCGATTGAGTTCGGCCAGCGACAGGTTGCGATCGAACAGCGGCGCCAGGCTCTGGTCGTGGCTGACGAACAGCAGGCTGGCCCCGGCCTCGCGGCATTCGGCGAAGAGCAGTTGGATGAAGGCTTCGCGGGCGTCGTAGTCCAGCGCCGAGGTCGGCTCGTCGGCGATCACCAGCTCCGGCTGGCCGATCAGCGCCCTGGCCGCGGCGACCCGTTGCTGTTGGCCGATGGACAAAGAGTCGGCGCGACGGCCGAGCAGATCGGGGTCTTTCAGGCCCAGGTGGGCCAGCAGGGTGGACGCGGCCTGATCGACGCTGCCGTGGCGCTGCAGGGCGCGACTGGCCCGCAGTTTGGAGAAGTGGCAGGGCAGTTCGACGTTCTCGCGCACCGAGAGAAATGGCAGCAGGTTGAACTGCTGGAAGATGTAGCCGGTGTGATCGACACGAAAGCGATCGCGGGCCCCGGCGGACAGCTCGGTCAGTTCCTGGCCCAGCAGGCGGATGCTGCCGTGACTGGGTTTTTGTACCCCGCCGAGCAGGCCCAGCAGGGTGGTCTTGCCACTGCCGCTGGGGCCCTTGAGGAACAGCGTCTCGCCGGCTTCCAGGCGGAAGGCCGGGATGTCCAGCAACTGAGGGTGGCCGGGCCAGCTGAAAGTCAGGTCGGACAGTTCGATAAGTGCTTGGGTCATGTTGGGCCGATCATGCAGTGAGTGGTGTAGCCGCCACCGCGGGCGGCTACAGGTGCAGCGCTCAAAACTTCAGGGTGGCAGCCTTGGCCGTGGCTTCGACACCTTGCTGGCCGCTTGGCGAAATCAGTTGTACCTGAATTTTCTGGGTGGCGGGGAAGGTCTTGAAGATCTGCCCCAGGTCGAGGCTCTTCAGGGCGTCCGGCTTGGCGCAGGTGAACTGGTAGTGAGCGTGGATCTCGCTGTGCTCATGGTGATGCTCATGGCCGTTGGCGTCCTTGGCCTCTTCGTCGTGGTCGTCGTCATCGTGATCATCGGCATCGGGCTTGTCACCGAACAGCGGGCTCTGCAGTTCCTGCTTGGCTACCACGCACGCGGCCGCCTTGGGCAGGCTGAACAGCACCAGGGGTTGTTCCAGCTGGGCGCGGGCGGCCGCTACCTTGGCCTTGTCGGCGTCGGTGCTGGGTGCGTGCTCGAAGCCCACCAGGTTCATCGCCGGGCTTTCCAGCTCCAGCTCCAGGGCTTGGCCGTCGAGCACCGCGTTCAGGCGGGCGACCCCATGTTCATGGGTGCCGAGGCTGCCGTGTTCATGCTCGTGTTCATGGGCTTGCACGGCCTGAGCAACAGCCAGTGGCAACAGGGCAAACGGCAAGGCGAGGAGCAGACGGCGCATAGCAAGTCTCCAGGGCGAGGATGAAAAAAATGTTATGTAATCTTATAACAATGGGCCGCAGAGTTTGACCGTCTGCTTGGCGTTGCGCAAGACGCGTGGGAGCATGCTCGTCAGAAAAAATCGGGAGTGCAGCGATGTTGCGAATTCGTGGAAGCATCGGCGACTGGCCGGTGGATTTGACCCTGGAGCTGGACGAGGGCGATTGGGCGCAACTGGGCGCGCAGTTGCAGGCGGCCAGGCCTGAAGCGGCGGCACCGACGCCGGTGAGCAAGCCGGCCAGCCAGGACGATGCCTTGTGGCAGACCGCCAAGGATCTGTTGCGCAAGGCGGGCCAGATTAGCGGGCCCGAGTTGCTGGAGCAGTTGGAGGGGCTGACCGGCAGCGCGGCGGCGGGCAAGCGCCTGCTGGTGCGCTTGCGCCACTGCACCGAGGTCAAGGTGGTCAGCGGCGCCGATACGCCGATCTACAGCTGGGTGCAGTGAGCCTGTAGGAGCCAGCTTGCTGGCGAACGCGTTAGGTCTGTCAGAACGCTTTCGCTGGCAAGCCAGCTCCTACACACGCCGGCACATCCTGCTCAGTACAGGGCGGCGAACAGTTTGCGGCGGTAGGCGGTTACCAGCGGATGATCGTTGCCCAGCAGGTCGAACACCTGCAGCAGGGTCTTGTGGGCAATGCCTTCGTTGTAGCTGCGGTTGCGCATGAAGAGTTTGAGCAAAGCCTCCAGCGCCGCTTCGTATTGCTGACGAGCCAGTTGCTGGATCGACAGCTGGTACGTTGCCTCGTCGTCCAGCGGGTCCTTGGCCAGCCGCGCCTTGAGGTCGGCGGCATCCGGCAGATCCGCGGCCTGCTTGAGGAAGGTGATCTGCGCCTTGGCGCCGGCCAGGGCGGCCTTATGCTCATCGCTCTTGACCGCGTCGAGCACGGTCTGGGCTTCACCCAGTTCGCCGCGTTCGGCCAGGCAGCGGGCATAGAGAATCAGCGCCCTGGCGTTGCTGTTGTCTTCACCCAGCAGCACTTTGAGGAGGGCTTCGGCGTCGCCGATACGGCCTTCGCCAAACAGTGCTTCGGCCTGTTCCAGCGGGTCGGCAGCGGGCGGTGGCGGCATCTGCACATGGGGTTCGAGCATGGCCCGCACCGCGGATTCCGGCTGCGCGCCGGCAAAGCCGTCCACCGGCTGGCCGTCCTTGAACAGCACCACGGTGGGCAGGCTGCGGATGCCGAAGCGGGCGACGATGTCCTGCTCGACATCACAGTTGACCTTGGCCAGCAGCAGCTCGCCCTGATAGCTCTCGGCGATCTGTTGCAGCATCGGCATCAGCGCCTTGCAGGGCGCGCACCATTCGGCCCAGAAGTCCACCAGGACCGGCTTGTGGAAGGAGTTCTCGATGACCGACTGGTCGAAGTCGGCGGTGCGGGCGTCGAAGATATACGGCGTGTCCTGACTCATTGGGTATCTCGAATAAGCGGGAATGGAAGCACTATAAAGTTGCCCGGGACAGATCGCTATCGCCTGCGGGCGCCGGTTTGCCGGCCAATGGCCGCTGCGCGTGATACAGGCTCACCTTGCGAAACTCCCAAGGCTCGGCCAGGTCCGGCAGGGTCAGGGCATTGAGTGTTTCCAGGCGCTGATACAGCGGGTGCTGGAAGTCCCTGACCCGGGAGTCCGCCACCAGGGCCTGGCGGCCACGGCTGAGAAACTTGTCCAGTAGCGGCAGGTTGGCCCGGTCATAGAGCACATCCGCCACCAGGATCAGGTCGAAGCGATCAGCCTCGGCGAAAAAGTCCGTGGAATAACTGAGCTCGACGCCGTTGAGTTCGGCGTTGGCCCGGCAGGCGGCAATGGCCAGCGGGTCGAGGTCGCAAGCCACCACTTCCAGGGCTCCGGCCCTGGCTGCGGCAATCGCCGCCACCCCGGAGCCGGCGCCGAAATCCAGCACCCGCTTGCCTTGCACCCAGTGCGGGTGTTCGGCCAGGTAGCGGGCCAGGGCCAGGCCGCTGGCCCAGCAGAAACTCCAGTAAGGCGGCTCGTGGAGAATGCGCCGGGTTTCTTCCGGGGTGAAGGCGCGGTCCATGTTCCGGGCGTCGATCAGCCAGAGTTTCAGCTGGGTATCGGGCAGCTCGCAGGCCACCAGTTGTGCGTCCCCCAGCAGTTCGCTGAGGGCGTCTTGCAGGTCGAGCGGTGGGTTCATGGGGCTTTGACGAATTGCAGTGGTCCCAGAGCCTGGGTGGTGGGTTGGTCGATGCGTACCGCCGGCAGGTGCAGGATCAACTGGCCGGATTGGCTGGCGCGGCCACGCAGTTCGACCCGGGCTCCGCTCGGGAACGCCTCGGCGGCGAAACGCAGGCGAAACGGCAGAGCCTGACTGGTGCCGTTGAGGTTGCTGCTGGCCAAAAGGCGTTGCGGGCGACTGCGTTCATCGATCACCAGCAGGGCCAGTTCCACGTCGGCGCCGGCCGGCACGCCCTCAAGGGTGCCGCTCAGTTCGCGCTGATAGGCCGGCAAGGGGCCGAGATCGACAGGTTGCTGATTTTTTTTCACCGTCTGTGGCGAGGAGGAGACGGGGGCCGCAGGTTTCGGGGCATCGCTGCTGCAGGCGACCAGCAGGCTGACAAGACTGAGCAAAACGAGCGGTCTGAGCGGCATCTGAAGCTCCAACAAGGCGAATTTCCGTGTGCGAAACATAATAGTCGGTCTGTATACCGTAAAGGCTATGGCTTGTCTTGCCAGTGGGATGCGCTAACATGGCCCTCCCTTTTTTTGTTGCCTGCCACCATGCACTGTCCCTTCTGCGGTGCCAACGACACCAAGGTCATCGACTCGCGTCTGGTCGCCGAGGGCGAACAGGTGCGCCGCCGGCGTGAATGCCTGGCCTGTGGTGAGCGTTTCACCACCTTCGAAACCGCCGAACTGGTGATGCCGCGCCTGATCAAGACTGACGGCAGCCGTCAGCCCTTCGACGAAGAAAAACTACGCGCCGGCATGCAGCGCGCCCTGGAAAAACGCCCGGTGAGTGTCGAGCGCCTGGAAGCGGCGCTGGTGCACATCAAGCACAAGCTGCGGGCCACCGGCGAGCGTGAAGTCAAATCCCTGGTCGTGGGTGAACTGGTGATGACCGAGCTGCAGAAGCTCGATGAAGTCGCCTATATCCGTTTCGCGTCGGTGTACCGGCGCTTCCAGGACCTCAACGAATTCCGCGAAGAGATCGACCGCCTCGCCCGCGAGCCGGTCAAGCCATGAGCCAGTCCCCGGAGCAAGCGGTGCTCGACGCGCACTACATGGCCCGCGCTCTGGAACTGGCGCGCAAGGGGCGCTACTCCACCCATCCCAATCCCCGGGTCGGTTGCGTCATCGTGCGCGACGGCCAGGTGGTGGGTGAGGGCTGGCATGTACGGGCCGGCGAACCCCACGCCGAAGTCCACGCCCTGCGCGCGGCCGCTGACCAGGCCCGTGGCGCCACGGCCTATGTGACCCTGGAGCCTTGCAGTCATCACGGGCGCACGCCGCCTTGTGCCGATGCCCTGGTCAATGCCGGAGTGGCGCGGGTGGTCGCGGCGATGCAGGACCCGAACCCGGAAGTCGCCGGGCGTGGCTTGCAGCGCCTGGCCCAGGCCGGTATCGACACCCACAGCGGTGTACTGGAGGCCGAGGCCCGGGCGATCAACAAGGGTTTTCTCAAGCGCATGGAACACGGCCTGCCTTATGTGCGGGTCAAGCTGGCCATGAGCCTTGATGGTCGAACAGCGATGGCCAGTGGTGAAAGCCAGTGGATCACCGGGCCTGCGGCGCGCTCTGCGGTGCAGCGCCTGCGGGCCGAATCGTCCGTGGTGCTGACCGGTGCCGATACGGTGCTGGCCGATGATGCGCGGCTGACCGTGCGCGCTGCCGAACTGGGCCTGGACGCCGAGCAGACGGCCCTGGCCATGAGCCGGCCGCCGCTGCGGGTGTTGATCGATGGTCGCCTGCGAGTGCCCCTCGATGCACCGTTCTTCAAGGCCGGCCCCGCCCTGGTAGCGACCTGCGCGGCGGTGGAGGAGCAGTATGCCAACGGTCCGGAATGCCTGATCGTGCCCGGCCCCGATGGCCTGGTGGATCTGCGTCGGCTGTTGCTGGAGCTCGCCGCCCGAGGTGTCAACGAGGTGCTGGTGGAAGCCGGTCCGCGATTGGCCGGAGCCTTTGCCCAGCAGGGCCTGGTGGACGAGTACCAGATCTTCGTCGCCGGCAAGTTCCTCGGCTCCTCTGCGCGGCCGCTGCTGGACTGGCCGCTGGCGCGGATGAGCCAGGCGCCCTTGCTCAAGATCATCGAAATGCGCGCGGTGGGCGATGACTGGCGAGTCACTGCCATCCCGGCCCCACCAGCGAGCGTATAATTCCCGACTTTCGCCTACCCGGCGGCCCGTTCTCGAGGAGGACTCCATGTTCACCGGCATCATCGAATCCATCGGCAGCATTCGCGCATTGACCCCAAAAGGCGGAGATGTGCGGGTCTATGTAGAAACCGGCAAGCTTGATCTGGCCGACGTCAAACTGGGCGACAGCATCGCGGTGAACGGCGTCTGCCTGACCGCGGTCGAGCTGCCGGGCGATGGTTTCTGGGCCGATGTCAGCCGCGAGACCCTGGATTGCACCGCCTTCCATCAGTTGAAAACCGGCAGCCGGGTCAACCTGGAGAAAGCCCTGACCCCGACCACCCGCCTGGGCGGTCACCTGGTCAGTGGTCACGTCGACGGCGTCGGTGAAGTGGTGGCGCGGGAGGAAAATGCCCGGGCCATTCAGTTCCGTATCCGTGCGCCGAAGGAGCTGGCCAAGTACATCGCCCATAAAGGCTCGATCACCGTCGACGGCACCAGCCTGACGGTCAACGCGGTGAATGGCGCCGAGTTCGAGCTGACCATCGTGCCCCACACCCTGGCGGAAACCATCATGGCCGACTACCGGCCGGGTCGGCAGGTCAACCTCGAGGTCGACCTGCTGGCGCGCTACCTGGAGCGCCTGCTGCTGGGCGACAAGGCGGCCGAGGCCACTGGCGGCACCATTACCGAAAGTTTTCTGGCCGCTAACGGCTATCTCAAATCCTGACTCAAGGGGGTGCCGCGTGGCGCTCAACAGCATCGAAGAACTGGTTGAAGACATCCGCCAAGGCAAGATGGTCATCCTCATGGATGACGAAGACCGCGAGAACGAAGGCGACCTGATCATGGCCGCCGAGTGCTGCAAGGCCGAGCACATCAACTTCATGGCCAAGCACGCCCGTGGCCTGATCTGCATGCCCATGAGCCGCGAGCGTTGCGAGTTGCTCAAGCTGCCGCTGATGGCGCCGCGCAACGGTTCCGGCTTCGGCACCAAGTTCACCGTCTCCATCGAGGCCACCGAAGGCGTGACCACCGGCATCTCGGCCGCCGACCGTGCGCGCACCGTGCAAGCGGCGGCCGCCAAGGACGCCAAGCCCGAGGACATCGTCAGCCCGGGCCACATCTTCCCGCTGATGGCGCAGCCCGGTGGAACCCTGGCCCGTGCCGGCCACACCGAAGCCGCCTGCGACCTGGCGCGCATGGCCGGTTTCGAGCCAAGCGGGGTGATCTGCGAGGTGATGAACGACGACGGCACCATGTCCCGTCGCACCGAGCTGGAAGCCTTCGCCGCCGAGCACAACATCAAGATCGGCACCATCGCCGACCTGATTCACTACCGGATGATCCACGAACGTACCGTTCAGCGGATTGCCGAGCAGCCCCTGGACAGCGAACTGGGCCAGTTCAACCTGGTGACCTATCGTGATTCCGTGGAAGGCGACGTGCACATGGCCCTGACCCTGGGGGACATTTGCGCAGAGGAACCGACCCTGGTGCGGGTGCACAACATGGACCCGCTGCGCGACCTGCTGATGGTCAAGCAGCCGGGCCGCTGGAGCCTGCGCGCGGCCATGGCCACCGTGGCCGAAGCCGGCAGTGGTGTGGTGCTGTTGCTGGGGCACCCGCTGGATGGCGATGTACTGCTGGCGCACATCCGTGAAACTGCGGAACACCAGCCGGTGAAGAAACCCACCACCTACAGCATCGTGGGTGCCGGTTCGCAGATCCTCCGCGACCTGGGCGTCCGCAAAATGCGTCTGATGAGTGCGCCGATGAAGTTTAATGCGATATCCGGTTTCGACCTGGAAGTTGTAGAATACGTGCCCTCCGAATAACAGCCGGTCGTTTGCGGCTTGAAATTCGCGGTTCAAATATCACTGAAGAGCGTGTGCTAGACACGCTCTGGCTCTTTAAGAGATTTGTCGAATGACCCTGAAGACCATCGAAGGTACCTTCATCGCCCCTAAAGGCCGCTATGCCCTGGTGGTCGGCCGTTTCAACAGCTTCGTCGTCGAAAGCCTGGTCAGTGGCGCGGTTGACGCCCTGGTTCGCCATGGCGTGAGCGAAAGCGACATCACCATCATCCGTGCCCCTGGCGCCTTCGAAATTCCGTTGGTTGCGCAGAAAGTCGCACAGAAGGGTGAATATGCGGCGATCGTCGCCCTGGGCGCGGTCATTCGTGGCGGCACTCCGCACTTCGAATACGTGGCCGGCGAATGCACCAAGGGCCTGGCCCAGGTGTCCATGGAGTTCGGCGTGCCAGTGGCCTTCGGCGTGCTGACCGTTGATTCGATCGAACAAGCCATCGAGCGTTCCGGCACCAAGGCCGGCAACAAAGGTGCTGAAGCTGCCCTGTCCGCCCTGGAAATGGTCAGCCTGCTGGCGCAGTTGGAGGCCAAGTGATTAGCGACGAAAGCGATCGTTTCAACCCGCGCGATCCCAAGCCTGCCAACGCCGGCAAGCCATCCAAGAGCGCCAAGCGTCGCGAAGCCCGTCAGCTCGCGACCCAGGCGCTGTACCAATGGCACATGGCCAAGCATTCGCTGAACGAGATCGAAGCGCAGTTTCGGGTCGACAACGATTTCACTGATATCGACGGCGCCTACTTCCGGGAGATCCTGCACGGGGTTCCGGCCAACAAGAACGAGATCGACACCGCGCTCGTGCCTTGCCTGGACCTCGCCATCGATGAGCTGGATCCGGTTGAACTGGCGGTTCTGCGCCTTTCCACCTGGGAACTGCTCAAGCGCGTCGACGTGCCTTACCGCGTTGTGATCAACGAAGGTATCGAACTGGCCAAGGTCTTCGGTTCCACCGATGGCCACAAGTTCGTCAATGGTGTTCTCGACAAGCTGGCACCGCGCCTGCGCGAAGCTGAAGTGAAGGCGTTCAAGCGCTGATCCGCGCTTGCAGCTGCCATGGGCGAGTTTGAGCTGATCCGTCATTACTTCGCTGCCGCGCCCTGTGCGCAAGGCGGCGAGGGTATTGCCCTGGGGATTGGCGATGACTGCGCCTTGCTGGCGGTTGCACCTGGCGAGCAGTTGGCGATTTCCACCGACACCCTGGTGGCGGGTGTGCATTTCGCCGATCCCTGCGAGCCCTTTCTTCTAGGCCAACGCTCTCTGGCGGTGGCTGTCAGCGACCTGGCCGCCATGGGTGCCACGCCGCTGGCCTTTACCCTGGCCCTGACCCTGCCGACGGTGAGCACCGATTGGCTGCAGGCCTATGCCCGCGGCTTGAACCTCATGGCCCAGGACTGTGGCGTGCGCCTGATCGGCGGCGACACCACCCGCGGTCCGCTGACCTTGACCCTGACCGTGTTCGGACGGGTTCCCGGCGGCCAGGCCCTGACCCGCAGCGGCGCCCGTGCCGGCGACCTGCTGTGTGTCGGTGGCGAGTTGGGCAATGCGGCCGGCGCCTTGCCGCTGGTACTGGGGCAGCGCCGCGCCGAGGCGGCGGTGGCCGAGCCGTTGCTGGCCCACTACTGGTCGCCCCGACCGCAGTTGGCCCTGGGTCAGGCCCTGAGAGGCAAGGCCAGCGCCGCCCTGGACATTTCCGATGGCCTGCTGGCCGATTGCGGGCATATCGCGGCCGCCTCGGCGGTTGCCGTGCAACTGGACCTGGAAAAACTGCCCCTGTCTCCGGCGCTGCTCAGCTTCCTGGGGCTGGAAGGTGCTCGCGCTGCCGCCCTGAGCGGGGGCGACGACTATGTCCTGGCCTTCACCCTGCCGCCTGCCGAACTGGCGCCGCTGCGGGCGGCGGGGTGGCCGGTGCACGTGGTGGGGCGAGTGCTGGCGGGGCAGGGGGTGACCCTGCTGGATGCCGGCGGCCAGGACATCACCCCCGGTATCCGGGGTTATCAACACTTTCCGGAGACACCGTGACAGATCATCCCAAGCAGGTCCCGGCGGAGTTCGTCCCGCCGTCGGTCTGGCGCAATCCCTGGCACTTCCTGGCTTTCGGCTTCGGCTCCGGCACCTTGCCCAAGGCGCCCGGCACCTGGGGCTCGCTGGTTGCGCTACCCTTTATCCCGCTGTGGCAGATGCTGCCGGACTGGGGCTACTGGCTGATGCTCGGCATCACCATGCTGTTTGGCTTCTGGCTGTGCGGCAAGGTGGCCGATGATCTGCGGGTGCATGACCACGAAGGCATCGTCTGGGACGAAATGGTCGGCATGTGGATCACCCTGTGGCTGGTGCCTGAAGGCTGGTACTGGCTGCTGGCGGGTTTCCTGATGTTCCGCTTCTTCGACATTCTCAAGCCATGGCCGATTCGCTGGGTCGACCGGCATGTGCACGGCGGTGTCGGCATCATGCTCGACGATGTGCTGGCCGGTGTGTTCGCCTGGCTGGCGATGCAGGGGTTGGTGTGGTGTTTCAGCTGAGAGGTTAGGCATGGATGTGCGCCGCGTGCTGCTGGTATTGCTGGTTGTCTGGAGCTGCGGCGTCCGGGCCAATGAGTTGCAGGCGCAACCCCAGCAGATCCGCATCGCCAGTGAAGAATGGAGCCAGTACACCGAAGCCAATGGCGAAGGCCTGGCCTGGGACATTCTGCGGGAAGTGTTCGAGCCCCAAGGGGTGCGCATCGAGCGCAGCAGCGTGCCTTACACCCGCTCGGTGGGCCTGGTGCAGCGTGGTGAAGCGGATGCGCAAGTGGGCGCCTATCGCGACGAATCTCCCGGGTTGCTTTACCCGCGCTGGAACTACGACACCGACCACATCTACTCCCTGGGGCTGGCCAGCCATCCCGAGCTGACCCTGGCCAACCTCGGCAGTTACCGTCTGGTCTGGGTGCGTGGCTACAAGTACCAGGACTACCTGCCCAATGCCCGGCGCTACAACGAGATTCGCCGGCGCATCGGCATCCTGCCGATGTTGCAGTACGGCCGGGCCGACTATTACATCGACGCCCAGACCGAGATCAGCTACGTGCTCGCGCAAGCCCAGGACCCGAGTCAGTTCAAGATCAGCCACCTGGCCGAGCTGCCCCTGTACCTGGGCTTTGCCGACAACCCCCGCGGTCGTACCCTGCTGGCCCTGTATGACCGGCGCATGGAGCAGTTGGTGAAAGACGGGGTCCTGCGCCCGATCTTCCAGCGTTGGAAGCAGCCTTATCCCTTTGACGAGAGCCGGCAGCCGGCGGTCCGTTGATCAAACTTATCGATCTTTATCTCCGATAATTCAGCCTAAGCGTGCAGTAGAGGCTGCTGTTACAATGCCGCCTCTGCGAATCTCCAGTCCTCATACAGATCAGGAGCACAACAGTGCCCGTCGTTTTTGTTGCCGCTTCCAAGCTGCCTACGCCTTTTGCGCAATTCACCATGCATGGTTTTCTTGATGAAGCCACCGGTCGCGAGCACGTGGTGCTCAGCCTGGGGGACATCGCCGATGGCGCGCCGGTTCTCGGCCGCCTGCACTCCGAATGCCTGACCGGCGACGCCTTGTTCAGCCAGCGTTGCGATTGCGGCTCGCAACTGGAAGCCGCGCTGCGGGCCATCGCCCGGGAAGGTCGCGGGGTGCTGCTGTACCTGCGTCAGGAAGGTCGCGGCATTGGCCTGCTGAACAAGATCCGCGCCTACGAGCTGCAAGATGGCGGCGCCGATACCGTGGAAGCCAACGAGCGTCTGGGCTTTGCCGCGGACCAGCGTGACTACGCCATGTGCCTGCCGATGCTCGAGCATCTGGGGGTCAAGTCCCTGCGGCTGATGACCAACAACCCGCGCAAGGTCAAGGCGTTGACCGACATGGGCATCCAGGTTGCCGAGCGGGTGCCGCTGCACACCGGGCACAACCCCCACAACAAGCTGTACCTGGCGACCAAGGCCAGCAAGCTCGACCACATGATGGGCAATGAGCATCAGGGCGAGGTCGACCGCGCGTGACTCGGGGCCAAGTCAAGCGGCGCCTGGCCGTCAGTTGGTGGCAGTACCTGGCCCTGGCCTTGCTGCCGCTGTTTGTGATCAACCTGGTGTTTGGCCAGGGCGAGGCCCTGATGCCGGTGCTGGCGATGCCATTCTTTATCGCCGGTACGGCCTCGATGTTCGTCAGCCTGCGTTTTTTCAACGGCTATAAACATGCCTTGATCGCCGCCGGCAAGGCCCTGGATACCCCTGAGGAGCCTGCCGCCTGGATCACCCTGGCGGCCCGTCGTCGTGCCGCCTTCCTGGCGGCATCCTTGCCAGCCTGGATCGGTGCCCTGGCGGTGTTCGTCGGCCTGGAAGCGGTGCCGCTGATGCTCCTGGCCCTGTCCACCGCCGTGCTGTTCTACCTCTACCGTATTCCTCGTCAGCTCGGCTGATGTGGCGCTGGCTGGCGGTCCTGTGCCTGCTGGTCGGCACACCGGCACTGGCGGCGCAGCGGGTGGTCAGCCTGGCGCCGTCGCTCTCGGAAATCGTCGTCGAGCTGGGGGCTTCCGACTTGCTGGTGGGCGTGCTGGATGCCGGTGAGCGGCCGGCACCGCTCAAGGACCTGCCTTCGGTAGGGCGTTATGGCCAGTTGGATATCGAGCGTCTGCTGAGCCTTCGACCGGATTTGCTATTGCTCTGGCCGGGCAGCGTCGGCCCGGCCCAGCGCGATCAACTGGCGCGCCTGGGGATCCCCACTTATGTCGCCGAGCCTCATGATTTCAAGCAACTGACGGCGCAGATCGCCGAAATCGGCGAGCGTCTGGGGCGCTCGGCGGCCGCTCGTAAACTGGCCGCCGAGTTGGACGGGCAACTGGCCGGTTTGCGTGCACGCTATCACCGCGAACCGGCGTTGCCGGTGTTCTACCAGGTCTGGGACCGGCCGCTGTATACCGTGGGCGGTGGCCAGATCATCAGCGAAGCCCTGAGCGTCTGTGGCGCCCGCAATGTGTTTGCCGACCAGTCGTTGCCGGCCCCCCAGGTCAGCATCGAATCGGTGTTGCAGCGCAACCCGCAGGCAATCCTGGCCACCGCGCAAGGGCAGCTGGATGCCTGGAAAGCCTGGCCGCAGATTGCGGCGGTGCAGCAGGGGCGGCTGTTGTTGGTGAGGGACAAGGGGCTGGAGCGACCCAGCGGGCAGATGATCGCGGCGACGGCCAAGCTCTGTGCGTTGATCGCGCCTGAGCGCTGAGCCCCTTCGCCGGCAAGCCGGCTCCTACGGGTTCTGCAGGAGCCGGTGTGTGGGCGAGGGCGGGGGGTTACAACTCGGGCGACCAGGTCACGCCGAACATCCAGGCGCGGCTTTCGGTGCGGTAGCCATAATCGTTGCCGTCGTACTCGTAGAGCGCGCGGCTATAGGCCTTGTCGAAGAGGTTGTCGAGCTTCAGGTCCAGCTTGAGTTCCTGATTGACTGCCCAGCTACCGCGCAGCCCGAACACGCCATAGCCGCCCACAGGCACCTGTTTCTTCACGCTCAGGTCTTCATAACTCCTGCTCACCAATTGCCAGCTGGCGCCGAACGCCAGGTCGCCGAATTGCCGGTCCAGATCCAGATTCAAGGTACGGCGGGCTCGACGTGGCAGTTGATGGCCATCCTGACGATTGCGCGGGTCGATGAACGCGGCACCGAGGCTGCTTTGCCAGCCGAACAGTGTTTGTTTCAGGGTTGCCTCGAAACCGTTGATCCTCGCGGCGCCGACGTTTTCCGGGCGCTGGGCGACGCGGTCATAAATAATCGCGTCCTTGATATCGGTACGGTAGATCGAGGCTTCCAGGCGGCTGTCTGGCGTCAGCTGGCTGCGCCACTGCAACTCATAGCTCTTTGAGTGTTCCGGCTTGAGGGCCGGGTTGCTGAAACCCGGGTAATACAGGTCGCTGAAATTCGGCGCCCGAAAGCCTTCGCTGTAGGACAGCAGCAGGTCGTTGTCCGGATTCAGCGGCAGAGTGAAGGTGCCGCTCCAGGTGTTCTGGCTGCCGTACTGCTGGTTCTGGTCGCGGCGCAGACCCAGTTCGGTGGAAAAACTGTCGCCGTGAAAACGATGCTGAATAAAGGCGGCGCGGTTCCAGCGGCGGCCTTCGGCAAAGCGGACCGGGCTGGTGTTGAGTCGATCCTCGTACCAGTCCGCCCCCAAGATCAGGCTGTTGTCTTCATCCAGGCGCAGATCGTTCTGCCAGTTCAGCGAGTCGCGGTAGGTATTGAACACGCTGCGCTCATCACTGAGCTTGTCGCGCTTGAGGTCACGGTTTTCGCTGTGTCCGAGCTCCACCCGCGATTGCCAGTTGTCATGGATGTTCGCGTCGAGATAGCCGCTGAGGCTGCTGACACTGAAGTCGGTGTAAGGGTCTTGGGCGAAGACGTTGTAGTTGGAGTCGTAGCGTCCGAAAGGGTTGTCATAGCGGCTGCGACCACGGTTATCCAGCAGGTTGAAACCCAGCTCCAGGTCATCGCTCAAGGCGTGGCTGAGGGTCAGGCTCAGGGACCTGTTGCGATAGCCATCGTGGTCGGCATCGCTGGGAAACGACGGGCGAGTCCAGTCGATGCCGGCACTTTCATCCAGGTTGGCGCCGAGGCTGAATCGGGTCTGGGCGTCGCCGCCGGACAGTCCCAGGCTGCGCTCCCAGGTCTGGTTGCTGCCGGCGGCGATGCGCATGCGCCCGTGCAGTCCCGAGTCGGCGCCGCGCCGGGTGAAGATCTGGATTACCCCGCCAATGGCATCGCTGCCGTAGATCACCGAGCGCGAGCCGCGCAGCACTTCCACCCGCTCGATCTGCTCGACGCTGATGAATTGCAGGTTGCTGTCGCCGGAGGATGAACTGCTGATGCGCTGGCCATCCACCAGCACCAGGCTCTGGGCCGAGTTGGTGCCGCGAATGAAGATGTTCGGCAGGTTGCCGCGTCCGCCGCTCTGGGCAACCTGCACCCCGGGCACCCGTTGCAGCAGGTCGGTCAGGCTGGTGGGTTGCAGGCGGTCGATATCTTCCCGGGTGAATACCGTGTTCGCCGCGCTGCTGTCGTTGCGAGCATCCACCTGTCGGTTGGCACTGATCAGCATCTCGGGCAGTTTCAGGGCCTGGTCGCGCTCAAGGGGCTCGGCCAGAAGTTCGGTACAAGGCAGGAGGCAAAGGGGCAGGGCAAAGCGAGCAAGTTGCATGGCTATTCCATTAGCGCACTGCGGCCTTGGCCGCGGGCAGCGAAAGGGCAGGTCGTGCAGCGGACGCCTGCGTGGCGGGCGTCCGCAGTCGCGTGTGGCGATTACAGGCCCAGCAACTCCAGGCGCTGGCGCACCGAGGCTTCGATGCCGGCTTCGTCGAGCCCGCATTCGGCAAGCATCTGCGCCGGTTTGGCGTGCTCGACGTAGGCGTCGGGCAAGCCCAGGTGCAGGATCGGCTTGAGGATGCTTTCGCGGGCCAAAAACTCGCTGACCGCGCCACCGGCGCCGCCCATGATGGCGTTCTCTTCGATGGTCACCAGCAGTTCATGGCTGCCGGCGATCTCGCGCACCAGGGCTTCATCCAGGGGTTTGACGAAACGCATGTCGACCACGGTGGCGTCGAGCTTCTCGGCCACTTGCAGGGCTTCGGCCAGTTGCACGCCGAACACCAGCAACGCGACCTGTTTGCCCTGGCGACGGATCACGCCCTTGCCGATCTGGATCGGTTCCAGGTCCTTGTCGATCGGCGCGTTGGGGCCGGTGCCGCGCGGGTAGCGCACGGCGGCGGGGCCGTTGTACAGGTGCCCGGTGCTGAGCATCTTGCGCAACTCGTTCTCGTCGCTCGGCGTCATCACCAGCATGCCGGGGATGCAGCGCAGGTAAGACAGGTCGAAGCTGCCGGCGTGGGTCGGGCCGTCTTCGCCCACCAGTCCGGCGCGGTCGATGGCGAACAGCACGTCGAGGTTCTGCACCGCCACGTCGTGGATCAGTTGGTCATAGCCGCGCTGCAGGAAGGTGGAGTAGATCGCCACCACCGGCTTGGCGCCTTCGCAGGCCATGCCGGCCGCCAGGGTCACCGCATGCTGCTCGGCAATCGCCACGTCGAAATAGCGCAGCGGGAAACGCTCGCTGAAGGCCACCAGGTCCGAGCCTTCCTTCATTGCCGGGGTGATGCCCACCAGGCGCGGGTCGGCGGCGGCCATGTCGCACAGCCACTCGCCAAACACGCCGGAGTACTTCGGACCGCCGGCCTTTTTCGGCGCGGCCGCCGGAGCATCCAGGGGTTCCAGCTTGGTGATGGCGTGGTAGCCGATCGGGTCGACTTCCGCCGGGGCGAAGCCCTTGCCCTTCTTGGTCACCACATGCAGGAACTGCGGGCCCTTGAGGTCGCGCATGTTGCGCAGGGTGGCGATCAGGGTCGGCAGGTCGTGGCCGTCGATGGGGCCGATGTAGTTCCAGCCCAGCTCTTCGAACAGGGTGCCGGGCACCAGCATGCCCTTGGCGTATTCTTCGGTGCGGCGGGCGATTTCCCAGGCACCGGGCAGGCGCGACAGCACTTTCTTGCTGCCTTCGCGCATGCTGGCGTAGGTGCGGCTGGAGAGAATCTTGGCCAGGTAGTTGGACAGCCCGCCGACATTGCGCGAGATCGACATGTCGTTGTCGTTGAGGATCACCAGCATGTTGGCGTCCACTTCCGGCGCGTGGTTCAGCGCCTCGAAGGCCATGCCCGCGGTCAGGGCGCCGTCGCCGATCACCGCGATGGCCTTGCGCTCGCTGTGCTGCAGGCGGGCGGCGATGGCCATGCCCAGCGCGGCACTGATGGAGGTGCTGGAGTGGCCGACGCCGAAGGTGTCGTACTCGCTCTCGGAGCGCCGCGGGAAGGCCGCCAGGCCGTCTTTCTGGCGCAGGGTGGCCATCTGTTCGCGACGACCGGTGAGGATCTTGTGCGGATACGCCTGGTGACCCACGTCCCACACCAGCCGGTCGTCCGGGGTGTCGAACACGTAATGCAACGCGATGGTCAGCTCGATGACGCCGAGGCCGGCACCGAAGTGCCCGCCGGTCTGGCCGACCGTGTAGAGCAATTCCAGGCGCAATTCATCGGCCAGGGTTTCCAGCTCGGCTTCACCTAACCGGCGCAGGCCGTCCGGCGTCTGGGCACGGTCGAGCAGCGGCGTGGTCGGGCGTTTGCGGGGAATCTCATGAAACGTCGTGGGCATCAGGCGAATCGTTATAGGTATAGAAAGAGGCGGCAGTTTACCTTATGCATCGCAAGCTGCCCACGCAGAGCGCCGAACTTGGCCGATATGCGGCGCGTCGATCAGTGGCGGCGCTCGACGATATACCGCGCCAGCTCGCGCAGGGGCTCGGCCGCTGCGTCAAACGGACGCAGCGCATGCAGCGCCTGGTCCCGCAGCTCCAGGGCGTATTCCTTGGCCGCGGCCAGCCCCAGCAGTGCCGGGTAGGTCGGTTTGTCCCGGGCGATGTCGGCGCCCTGGCGCTTGCCCAGGGTGGCGGTATCGCTTTCGACGTCGAGGATGTCGTCCTGCACCTGGAACGCCAGGCCGACAGCCTGAGCGTAGGTCTGCAGGGATTTGAGCTCGTCTTTCTCGGCCCGGCCGCTGGCCAGGGCGCCGAGGATCACGCTGGCTTCGATCAGCGCGCCGGTCTTGTGCCGATGCATGTATTCCAGGGCTTGCTGATCGAGCTTGAGGCCTACCGAGCCCAGGTCGATGGCCTGACCGCCCACCATGCCCGCCGGGCCTGCGGCCTGAGCCAGGGTGGTGACCATGCGCAGCCGGATCTCGGCGCTGGCGTCGCTCAGGCTCGGGTCCAGCAGGGCACTGAACGCCAGGCTCTGCAGGCCGTCGCCGGCGAGGATCGCGCAGGCTTCGTCGAAGGCTTTGTGGGTGGTGGGCTGGCCGCGCCGCAGATCGTCATCGTCCATGGCCGGCAGGTCGTCGTGGACCAGGGAGTAGGCGTGAATCAGTTCCACCGCGCAGGCCGCGCCGTTGGCTTGTTCGGGCCGGCCGCCCAGGGCCTCGCAGGCGGCATAGGCCAGCAGCGGGCGCACGCGCTTGCCGCCATTCATCACGCTGTAGCGCATGGCTTCATAAAGACGGGCAAGTTCGGGGCTGGGAGCGGTGAACAGGGTGTGCATTGCAGCGTCGACGCGGGCCTGGCTGGCGGCCTGATAAGCGGCAATCATTCTGGCTGTTCCGCATCGAAGGGTTGTTCGGCCAGTTCGCCGTCGCGTTCCAGCAGGATCTGCACCTTCTGCTCGGCCTGGGCCAGGGCGGCCTGGCAATCACGGGTCAGGCCGATGCCTTGTTCAAAGGCGGTCAACGAGTCTTCCAGCGACAGCTCGCCGTTCTCCAGACGCTCGACCAGGGTTTGCAGGTCGGCGAGGGATTGTTCGAAATCTAAGGCAGCTTTTTTGCGGGCCATGGCGGCTATCCCGGTTGACGTTAAACCGGCGCGACACTAGCAGACACCGGGGTTTCGGGCAAATGAGAAGCGCTCGCTGGCACACCCGGACCCGGGTGGCGTCAGGCGCCCTGCGGGCCGGTGCAAGGAGGCGTTTTGGAGGGGCTTTGGCGAGCGATCCGGCTTGACCTTCACTTGCACCGCGGCGGTATCAGGGGGAACCGGTATCGGCCTCGCCCCGAAATTCCTCGCTGACCTTGCTCGGTTGTACCCGCCAGGCCAGCAGCAGGGCGAACGCCGAAAACATCAGGTAGAAAACGTGGTGCCCGTAGAGGTCCATCAGGGCGCCGCTGAGCAAGGGGCCCAGGCAGGCGCCAACACCGTGGGTGGCCAGGAGCATGGCGCTCAGGGCCACGCGTCGGGATTGTTCGATGTGCTCGTTGGCCAGGGCGACCGCCAGTGGGTAGAGGCTGAACAGCAGCAGGCCGCTGAGGCAGGCGAACAGCAACATCCAGGTGAACGACAGGCTGAACAGCCCCCACAAAGGCACGCTCACCAGGCACAGCAGCAGTGCGCAGGCGCGGATCAGCCGCGCGCGGTCGAGGCGATCCGAAAGCCAGCCGAGCGGCCACTGGCCGCACAGGCCGGCGAGAATCGTCACGGCGACAAAGGTGCCGGCCTGGGCCGTGTCCAGGCCGCTCAAGGTGATGAACACCGGTGCCAGGGCATAGAACGAACCCACCAGCAGCCCGGTGACAAATACCGTGCTCAGGGCTTGCGGCACCCGCTGCCAGAAAAAACCGATGTGCAGCGGCGCCGCCTCCAGTCTGGCCGGGTGCAGGCGCCGGGTCAGGGCGACGGGCAACAGGCAGGCGGCGAAACACAGGGCGACGATCAGTAGCGGCTTGAAGTCCAGCTCGGGGCGCCAGATCAGCACCCCCTGGCCGAGGATCAGGCCCAGGGACACCGCCACCATGTAGCCGGCGAATACCGCGCCACGCTGCTGGTTGCCTGCCTGCTCGTTGAGCCAGCTTTCGATCACCATGTACTGGTTCATCATCACCAGGCCGGTGATGAAGCGCAGCGCCAGCCACAGCCACAGCGCCTCGAACAGCATGTGCAGGAGCACGATCATGGTCGCGGCACCTGCGCAGGCGACGTAGGAACGGATGTGGCCAACCGCGGCGATCATCCGATGGCCGAACTTGGCGCCGCCGACCATGCCGGCGTAGTAGGCCGCAGTCAGGCCGCCGATCCACAGTTCACCAACCCCGTCGCCGGTCAGGCGCAGGCCGATATAGCTGAAGAACAGCCCGTTGCCGGTGAGCATCAGGAGGGTGGCGCAGTACAGCGCGGGAAATGTCAGCAGGGTCAGGTTCATGAAGTCGTCAGGTCTGGGCGGTCAAGGACCGGTTTCGTGGGCCAGTTGGGCATGCTCCAGCAGCCATTGGCGAAAGCGGCGCACGGCGGTGGGCGGATTGCGGTGGTGCGGTTGCATCAGGTTCAGGCGCCCGCGGCTGGGCATGCGCTGCGGTAGCGCGCGTTGCAGGCGTCCGGCGGCGAGTTCGTCCTGCAACAGGCTTTCCCAGCCCAGGGCCACGCCCTGGCCCATCACCGCCGACTGCATCAGCAACTGGTAGCTGTTGGTGCGCAGGGCGTGTTGCGGGGAGTGATAGGTCGCGCCCACGGCGCTGAACCAGTCGGACCAGGTCAGCCAGTCGTGATAGTGGTCCTCGACGATCAGCAGCCGGTGCTCCTGCAGCAGGTGTTGCGGGTCGCGAATCGGCCCCTTGCGGCTCAGGTAGTCCGGGCTGCAGACGCAGATCACCTGCTCCCCGGCAAAGACCGGGGTCAGCTCCAGGCCCAGGGGCGCCGGCAACTCGTCCAGGTGATAGAACAGTCCCAGGTCGTACTCGCTGACATCCAGGTGCAAGGGGCTTTCACTGCAGAGGATGCGGATGTCCAGCTCCGGATACAGGCTCTGGAACGCCGGCAGCAGGCGCGCCAGCCAGATCGAGCTGATGGTCGGGGTGCTGGCCAGGGTCAGTTGGCGCTCGGCGCCGCGGCGGCGCAGTTCCGCGGACTCGCGGTCCAGCTCGCGCAGCAGGCGCTGGATGGTGCGAAAGTAGCGCTCGCCCGCCGGGGTCAGGCTGATGCCCAGGTTGTGGCGGTGGAACAGCGGCCGGGCGAGGTTTTCCTCCAGCCGCTTGATCTGGCGGCTGACCGCGCTCTGGGTCAGGTTCAGTTCCTGGGCGGCCCGGGTAAAGCTCAAATGACGGGCCACGGCCTCGAAAGGCTGCAGGCAGTTGAGAGGGGGCAGATCGACGTTTCGATGCGACATGCGGGTACCAGTCTGCAGGGGGCGGGCGCTGTGTCCAGCGTCCCGCCGTGTCTCGGAGATTGGGCATCCTGCCACGCTTTACAGCGTGGATCGGGCGATCCGTTTGTGCCACTGGCGTTGATGGATCTGCCGGCCATCGAGTCGCGCAACCTGGGTGGCGCGCAGGTAGAACCATTGCGCGTCGGCGTGCAGGCCCAGGGTGCTGTCCACCTCCACCGACCAGGTGCCGCGGCCGGCCCGGTAGTGCCATTGGATGTCGGCCCGGGTCGACAGCGGGTCCCAGGGCAGGGTGCGGTATTGCTCGGTGCAGCGCTGGTCGACCCACAGGCCGTGATCGAGCAAGCGCATGGCGCCCAGATCGTCATCGATACGCACGCAGACTTCGCCGCTGGCCACGTCTTCGCTGAGGGTGCGCTTGGGGGCGGCGGCGCGGATGATTTCCAGGTTGGCCGGCGGGGCGCTTTGCGGGGCTTCGAACGAACACGCCACGGGTTTGCCGATGAACACCGGCAATTGCACGCTCTGCAGCTCGGGCAGCAGGGTCAGGGTGGTCAGCTCCCGGGCTGGCCACAGCAAGGGGAAACTGGCGGTGCTCAACGCCAGGCGCAGGCGATAGCCGGCCGGCAGGCGATAACCGACATGGTCGAGGTTGAAGCGCACCTGCAGGGGCGCGCCGGGCTCGGGTGGGCTGGCCACGGCGAAGTCGTCGCGCAGCGACAGGTTCAGGGTGCCGTAGGAGATCTGCGCCACCTGACCGTCCGGGGCCACGGCATTGAGCCGGGCGACGATCTGCCCGCAAGGCCGGTCCGAGGTCAGGCGCAGATCCAGGCGCACATCACCCAGCAAGGCCAGGGGCTCGCTCAAGGGCTGGCTGTCGAAGCACAGCGAGTGGGCGTCGTCCCGGCGCTGGTCGGTGGGGCCGTCCGGGCCGAACCAGATGGCGCAGTACTCGCCCTGATGCAGGCCGGTGGTCAGGGGCGAGCAGATGCTGCGTCTTTCGCTCAGCGCTTGCTCTCCTGCGCTGAGCCCGCTGACGCTGAGGCTGAAGCTCTGCCACTGGATCTGTGGATCGGGCCAGCCGGCAGTTCGGACCCAGACGCCCGGGCGTTCGGCGTAGCTGGCCTTGGGCGGCACGGCGTCCTGCAGGTAGAAGGTGCAGGCGGGCTCGTCCATCACCCCGTTGTCGATGCCCTTGAGCCAGTGGTCCCACCAGCGCTTGGCCTCCTGGAGAAAACCAATGGCCGGGTTGGGCACGGCAAAGTGCGGGTACTTGTGGATCCAGGGCCCGAGCAGGGCTTTCTTCGGGCCATTCAGGTGCTGCATCAGGCGCGGCACGCTGTTCTTGTAGGCATCGCCCCAGCCGCCGATGCAGTACACCGCGGCCTTGATCGCCGCGTAGTCCTCGCACACCGAGCCCTGGCGCCAGTAGTCGTCACGGGTCTGATGCTGCAGCCAGGTTTCCGCCAGCAGCGGCATGGCGTCCAGGCGTTGCTGCCATTGCGCCTGCCAGTCCGGTACCAGCAGCGGATCGGGTACGGCTGCGCTGAAGTTGAGCATGGTGGCGGCCCAGCCCTGGTTCTCCATCAACAGGTTGCCGCCCTTGTAATGAATGTCGTCGGCGTAGCGGTCGTCGGTGGAGCACAGGGTAATGATGGCTTTCAGCGCTGGGGGTTGATGGGCGGCCACCTGCAGGCCGTTGAAGCCGCCCCAGGAGATGCCCATCATTCCCAGGTTGCCGTCGCACCAGGGTTGGGCGCAGAGCCAGTCGAGCACTTCCAGGGCGTCCTGTTGTTCCTGCGGCAGGTACTCGTCGGCCATCAAGCCTTGGGATTCGCCGTTGCCACGCATGTCCACGCGCACGCAGGCGTAACCCTGGCCCGCCATCCAGGGGTGGGTCAGGGCATCGCGCACGGCGGTGCCGTCGCGCTTGCGGTAGGGCAGGTATTCGAGGATCGCCGGGTAACGCCGGGTGCCGGCATCGGCCGGCAGCCAGATACGCGCGGCCAGTTGGGTGCCGTCACGCAGAGGGATCAGGCAGTGCTCGATCTCGCGGATCGGATGGGGAAAGTCGCGGATGACGTCCATGGGCTACTCCAGTCGAAAAAGGGGCCGGCACCGGGCCGAGCGCGGTGGATCACAGCAGGCTGAAGGGGTATTCGGTGACCAGGCGGATGTGGTCGACATCGCCGTTCGAGGTTCCGTGGATGCGGTAGGTGCCCTGGCGCAGGCTCAGGGACAGGTCCCTGGCGATGCCGCTCTGCACCCGGTAGCTCAGGTCGATGTCCCGCTCCCATTGGCGCTCCTTGTCGGCGTAGTAGCGGTAGGGGCTGTCCCGGGGGATCCGCCGGCCGTCGACATGGCTGCCGCGGATGTAGCGGGTGCCCAAGGACAGGCCGGGCAGGCCCAGGTGCTCCAGGTCGAGTCGGTAGCCCAGGCTCCAGGAGCGCTCGCCGGGGCCGTTGAAGTCGGCGATCAGCGAGGCGTTGGCCAGGTAGATCGAGCCGTGGAAGCCGCCGCCACTCAGGGCCAGGTAGTCGAAGGGCTGCTGGCCATGGATGCGTTGGTGGGCCAGGGTCACGGTGTGCGGACCCTCCTTCAGGGCCAGCGCCGCCGACCAGGCCGTTACCGCGATGTCTCCGGCCAGGGCCTTGCCATCGTCCAGGGAGCGATAGAGCCGCAAGTCCAGGTTCAGGCTGCGCCGATCCTCGGCGTCCAGGGGCTGGTCGAGGTTGAGGTTGAGGTAATGCTGGCGCCACAGATCCTGGTAGCGCGAGCTGTAGAGCCCCAGTTCGACCTGGGGATGCAACTGGTAGGTGCCGCCCAGATAGCTGGCGTCGCCGCCCTCGACCCTGGCGTAACCGGCGTGGAAACCGCCCCGATGACCGGTCTGGTTGAAGTCCCGGGAGGCGGTGAAGTGTCCGCCCTCCAGCAACAGGCCTTCCACCTCGCGGCTGCTGAAAGCCAGGCCGGTGGCGGTCGCCGGCATCAGCCGGTTGTCGGCCAGGGCCAGCACCGGGGTCTGTGGCCGCAGGTCGCCGTACTTGAGCTCGGTATTGGACAGGCGCATTTTCAGCGCGGCCCCGGCGGTGGCCGATTCCCGGCGGCTGCTACCGTCGCTGTCGCTGACCAGCATCATGGTGCGCGCCCGGCCGCCGCCGCTGTCGAGTCGGGTGGCGAAATAGGCATGGGCATCCAGGCCCCAGCCCAGGGTGCCTTGGGTGTAGCCGGAGGCGTAGTCCAGCTGCAGGCCCTGGCCCCATTCGCGGGCATCCAGGTCCAACTGACGATGGTCGTTGTTGCGGTAGTTGTTGCGCACCAGGCCGTTGATTCGGCTGTCTTCGACAAAGCCCCGGGATTGCGCCTGACTGGCGTGGGCCAGCGCCGGGCAGAGCAGCGTCAGGCCCAGGCCACCCAGGATCAGGAGACGGACGTTCATGGGGTAGGCCCTCGTGGCGAGTGGCTTTCCCCGAGCTCGTCCGCCGGCAGCGGCGGCGTCAGCAAGGATGGGTTTTTCATCCAGATGATCAGTGCGCTGCTGGAGAGCAGGACGATCAGCATGCCCGGCAGCCCGCCCAGGTTGGAGAGCATCTTGACCCCGTCGATGCCGACGTAGGCCACCATCACCCAGGACACGCAGCCGATGATCGCGCCCCAGATCACCTTGAGCAGCGGGCTGCCGTCCAGATCGGAATCGGCAGTGACCCCGCGACTGCATAGATTGCCGATGACGTCGGTGCTGGAGTCGGCAGCGGTGACGAAGGAAATGAAGGCAATGAACAGCAGGAAGGCAATGATCAGTCCGCTCGCCGGCAACTGCTGGAACACCTGGTACAGCACGTGCTCCACCCCTTGCTCGTTGAGCACGCGGTTGAGTACCCCATCACCCTGGGCGTCGAAGTACAGGCTGCTGCCGGAGAAGATGCAGATCCACAGGGCGGTGAACAGCGCTGGGTAGAGCATGGAGATGTGGATGAACTCGCGCACGGTGTAACCACGGCCGATCTTGCCGAGGAACATGGCGCTCACCGGGGCCCAGGCGAACCACACCGACCAGTAGAACACCGTCCAGCTCTGGGGCCAGTTATCGCCACTGGCCGCGCCGGTGAACAGGCTGCGGCCGAAGAAGGTCTGCAGGTAGGTGCCGAAGGACTCGATGCCGAGGCTGAAGATGTACAGGGTCGGCCCGCAGACCAGAACGAACAGCCCCAGGGCCAGCATGATCCAGGTATTGAAGGTGGAGAACTTGACGATGCCCTTCTGCAAGCCGCTGGCGGCGGAGAACACGAAGGTGGCGACGATCACCGCGATGATCAGTCCCAGGCGCAGCGGTGTGGTTTCTCCGCCGATGTACTGGCTCAGGCCACCGGACAGGGTCAGGGCGCCGGTGCCCAGGGAAGAGGCCATGCCCGCCACCAGGGCGAACATCGCCAGGGTGTCGATCAGCCCGGCATGGCGCTTGACCCATGCCTGGCCGAGCAGGGGCTGCAGCATGGCGCCGATGGAGAAGTGGCCGCGCAGGTTGTAGAAAACCAGGGCGAACACCAGTGAGGGCACCAGATAGATGGCGTAGGGCGTCAGGGTCCAGTGCAGGAACATGCTGGACATGGCGAAGTGCTTGGCTTCGCTGCTGCCGGCTTCGATGTTCAGGCTCGGGGGCGGGCCATACAGGTGATAGAGCGGCTCGGCGGTGGTCCAGAACAGCACGCCGACCGCCAGGGTGGTGCACAGGGCCACCATGAACCAGCGCGGCTTGCTCAGCAGGGGCTTGGCGTCTTCGCCACCGATGCGCACCCGCCCCAGGGGCGAAAAGTAGACGATGGCAGTCAGTACCAGGAGGAAGAAGCTGCCGGCACTGAACAGCCAGGAAAAGTTGTCGAGGATGATCCGGTTGAGCTGCCTGCTCACCGCCAGGAAACCCTGCAGATCAAGGTGACTGGCAATCACCGCTGCCAACAGAATCAGGAAGGTGGGCCAGAAGACCCAGGCTCTTAACGGATACTTCATCAGTGAGGCACTCCCGTTGCTTATCTTTTTTATGGCCAGGCGAGGCCGCAGTTGCAGGGCGCCGCCGTGCAGCGCTGCGACGGTCCTAGATAAGCGTTGAGCGGTGCGCGGTGGCAATCGACTAATGGGTATGGGGTCATTCCTTGAGGGAATGGGCGATGGCACCCGGCTGCCAGGGGCGATGGCCGGGTCGATGGGCGCAACAGGCATTCCAGAGCGCTTGCCGCAGGGGCCAGCGGCAAGCCGTCGGTGGTTGATGGCCGGACGCCTGCGGGTGCTGAAGAGGCGGACGCTCCGGGGCAGATTCGTACTTGAACTAAGGGCGGGGCTTGGTGGCCTGTGAGGCGGGCAAATAATGGCTTAAAGCCACCTTTCTGCAGGGGTGTGATGTCGCCGTAATGGCACTTGCGGGGCGGAATTCGGCGGGGTGTCGATTGCCCTGCAAAATCCCTTTTCGCCAATTGTGTAACAGGCACCAAATCGCTAATCTGCGGCCTTTCCAACGCCCGTTGTCGCCGGGCGCTCCCATTGTGAATATTTGCAGCCGCGCCGAGGATCTGGCGCCAGGGTTTCCCCATGCATGGCAGGACGCATTACATGCGCGTTTTCTCCTCCCTTCTGCTGACCTTGCTGCTGGCCGGCACGGCCCTCGCCGAGCCTTCCGCCGAGCTGCAGGAACCCCTGGCCGGCTGGCGCTATTCCGGCTTGCTGGACCGTACCGAGCAGGACCGGGTGGCCTACCCGACGCCACCTATCGACCGCGGCGTCCAGCGCAATCGCACCCTGATCGAGGGCCAGCTCAAGGCCATCGGCCATTTGCGCCAGCCCCACAGTCTGTCGGTCAACGGCAATCCGCTGAATCTGTACACCGACGAACAGGGCCGCTTCGCCCGCCCTTATGCGTTTGGCGCCGGCTCCAACAGCGTCGAAGTGCGCAGCTCAGAGGGCAAGTCCCTCAAGCGCGTGCAGTTCTACGAGGCCAACCCGAACAAGACCCCGCCGCGGATCCGCGTGGTGCTGGGCTGGGACGATCCCAAGGCCGAGCTGGACATGCACATCATCACCCCCGACGGCCAGCACGCCTTCTTCGGCCATCCCGGCCTGACCAATGGCGGCGGCCTGGACCCGGACGGCGTCGACGGCCCGGGCCCGGAGATGTTCACCATGACCGCGCCGCTGCGGGGCACCTATCTGATCTACGTCAACTACTGGGGCAACTTCGGCAGTGGCGGGTACAACTTCGACGAAGGCAGCAATCAGAACGAGGTGATCACCTCGCAGATCAACCTGATCCTTAACGAAAACACCGTCGATGAGAAACGCGAGACCTTTATCGTGCCCATGCGGGCCATCGGCGACCTGTTGCTGGTCAAGTCTTTCAACTATTGAACATCCCGCACCACGGATGAATTGGGCTTTGTGAATCATGAGCGAAAACACCGCATCCCCGGTGGCCGGCGTGCCCGGCCCTGAACAATCCGGCAGCAAACGGCGCTGGCCGGCTCTGGTCGCGGGCCTGTGCCTGGTGGCGGCCGCCATCGCGGGCGTGGGCTGCAAGCCCAAGACCCCGCAGGCCGATCTGGCCGGCGACAAGCTGGGCCTGAGTCGTCCTGACGGGCTGCTGGAAACCCATTCCCTGACGCAACTGCCCAAGGACCTGCTGGCGGTGCCTTTCCTCAAGGAAACCCTGACCGAGGACTTCGTCTTCTACTACCAGGCCCATGCCGACCGCCTGGGGCTGATCGGCAGTCTGCGGCGGATCATCTACGAGCATGACCTGAAACTGCAGGACAACCTGATCGAACAACTGTTCGACCAGCCGGCGGACGTGGCGTTGTGGCGCGGTGCCGACGGGCGCCTCAAGGACTTCCTGCTGGTGATGGACCGCGGCGGCCTGGCCAAGCTGCTGGAGCCTCTGGCCAAGGTCGCCCTGGACGACACGCAACTGAGCAAGCTGGCCGAGCTCAAGGTCGGTGGCGATGCGGTGACGCTGTACCAACTGAACTACAACGCCGGCAAATCCCTGGCGTTCGCCTCCCACGGCGACAAGCTGGTGGTGTTGTCCAACCCGAGCAAACTGTACGACCTGAGCCAAGGTGCCGACGATCAACACGGCGCCGTCTCCACGGCGTCCCTGGAGGCGCTGCTCAACGGTGACAAGCTGTTCCCCGAGGCGTTCGGCCTGGAGGCGCGCAAGCCCGAGGTGCAGCAGCGGTTGGCGGTCAACGCCGGTGTCCTGGCCATGGGTTACCAGCGGTTCATCCCCAACTTCGCCGGTCTGCGTTTCGACATGGACGACAAGGGCTGGCACAGCTATCTGGCCCTGCAGGAGCAGGACAACCAGCCGGACTTCGACTTCAAGCCGATCTGGCAGGCCATGCCCATGGGCGCCAGTGCCTGCGTGGCGCTGCCTCTGGCGGCGGAGCAGCAGAAGCCCTTGCTGGTCAAGCTCGGTGCCGAAGAAGCGATGGCCACGACCCTGACCGAGCACATGGCCGGCACCGCCGGGCTGTGCTGGTACGCCGATTCCCGGCTGTACACGCCGCTGTTGGTGGCCAGCCTCAAGGACAAGGACAACACCCGGCTCGATGGAGAACTGGGCAAGCTGTTCGGCTCCATGGTCGGGGCCCGGGAAAGCAAGGTGCCGGAGCGCCTGTTCCCGGTGGTCGAGCAACACAATGGCGAGGTGCACCAGTGGCAGCGCCAGGTCAGCTCCAACTTCGGCCAGTACTCGGCCAAGGAGGCCAAGGACCCGCAAGCCATCACCGGCCGCGCCTTCATGCAGGTCAGCCTGGCCCGCCACGGTTCGACCCTGGTGTTCTCCCTGGACGACAAGCTGGTGACCAAGGCCCTGGGCACCCTGGACAAGCGCTTCCCGCCCCTGGCCGACGTGGTGCCCAAGGATGCGCTGATGCCGGTGTACCTGGGCCCGCAGTCCCTGGCGCAGCTGATCCAGCAGGAAACCTTCGACAGCCTGCCCCAGGACATGGAGCCGGTGTTCAACAACGCCGCGCAAACCTACCTGGTGCCCAAGCTGCGCACCCTCGGCGGTTATGGCAAGTACGCCCTGACCCTGCCTGAAGGCAGTGAGCCCAACGGCCACTGGCAATGGCTGCCCCTGCAATGGCGCGCGCTGTGAGTGCATGGCGCAAGAGTCTGTCCAGCCTCGGCCTGTTGGCCCTGTTGCTGAGCAATGCCGTGGGCGCGACCCAGGTGCCGCCGCTGGACGTGCAGCAGTCCCAGGTGTTCCGTGCCTGGTTCGTGCGCATTGCCCAGGAGCAACTGAGCCAGGGGCCCAGTCCGCGCTGGTATCAGCAGGACTGCGCCGGGCTGGTGCGCTTTGCCGCCAACGAAGCGCTCAAGGTCCACGACAGCAAGTGGCTGCGGGCCAACGGCTTGTCCAATCGCTACCTGCCGCCGGAGCTGCAATTGAGCGAAGGCCAGCGTGGCCTGGCCCAGCAGTGGCAGCAGGGCGGCGGCCAGACCGGGCCCTACGTCAATGCAATCAAGCTGATCCAGTTCAACAGCCACCTGGTCAGCCGTGACCTGGGTCAGGCGCGCCCCGGCGACCTGCTGTTCTTCGACCAGGGCGACGACCAGCACCTGATGATCTGGATGGGCCGCAACATCGCCTATCACACCGGCACCACCACCCCCACCGACAACGGCATGCGCTCGGCCAGCGTGCAGCAACTGATGACATGGAAGGACACCCGATGGATACCCGACCCCGCCAACCCCAACTTCATCGGCATCTATCGACTGAACTTCCTCACCCAATGAGCGAATCGCGTATGTGGCGTTTTCTGTTTCGACTGACTGTTGTTCTGACCCTCGCGGCCCCCGCGAGCCTGGTCAATGCCGAAGACTCGGTGCCGTCCAGCGATTACGCGGCGGTCTCCGGCGAGAGTTTCTTCCTGCTGGCCGACAGCAGCTTTGCCAGCGACGAGCAGGCCATGGTGCGCCTTGAGGCCCCGGGTCGGGATTACCGGCGCTTTCGCATGGAGCCCTACGGCGGCGCCGACATCCGGGTGTACCGGATCAACCAGCCGCTGGACTTTCTCAAGCGCCAGAAGAACCTGCACCGGGTAGTCAGTGACGGTCAGTTCAAGGGCGAGGGCCTGTCCAACACCCTGGCCTACCTGTGGGACAACTGGTATCGCAAATCCCGTCGGGTGATGCAGCGGGCGTTCTCCTACGAGTCGCGCAAGCAGGTGACCGAGGAGGTGCCGGAACTGAAGGTCGGCAACTCCCTGCTGGCGCCCACCCCCTATGACGCCCAGCCGCAATTCGCCCTGATCCCCGGGCTGCCGCTGGTGACCCAGTTCCGTTATCCGCTGTGGCAGGCCAAGCCGATCCAGCCGCCGGCCGGGGTTGACCTGTCCGGCTCCTCCAGCCAGTTCATCAACGTCGCGCCGGGCAACGTCTATATCCCGCTGGGGCAACTCAAGCCGGGCCTGTACCTGGTGGAAGCCTTGGTGGGCAAGTACCGCGCCACCACCATGGTCTTTGTTTCCAATACCGTGGCGGTGAGCAAGATCGCCGGTGATGAACTGCTGGTCTGGGCCGCGGGCAAGCATGAAGGCAACTCGGTGTCCAAGGTCAACGTGCTGTGGACCGACGGCCTGGGCGTGATGAACAGCGGCGCCACCGACGAACAGGGCCTGGTGCGCCTGAAACACGTCAGCCCCGAGCGCTCCTACGTGATCGGCGAGGACCAGGAAGGCGGGGTATTCGTCTCCGAGAACTTCTATTACGACAGCGAAATCTACGACACCAAGCTCTATGCCTTTACCGACCGGCCGCTGTATCGCCCGGGGGACTGGGTATCGCTGAAAATCGTCGGCCGCGAATTCAAGAATGCCCGGGATTCGGTGCAGCCGGGGGCCGGCACGGTGAATGTCAGCGTGCTGGATGCCGCCGGCACCGCGCTGCAGAACCTGACCCTGAACCTGGATGCCAAATCCGGTACCCAAGGCCGCTTCCAACTGCCGGAAAATGCCGTGGCCGGTGGTTATGAGCTGCGTTTTGCCTACAAGGACCAGGTCTACAGCAGTGCCTTTCGCGTGGCCGAATACATCAAGCCGCATTTCGAGATTTCCCTGAGCCTGGCCAAGCCGGATTTCAAGACCGGCGAGCCGGTGAAGGGCAATCTGGTGCTGCTCTATCCGGACGGCAAGCCGGTGGCCAATGCGCGCCTGCAGCTGAGCCTGCGGGCCCAGCAACTGTCGATGGTGGACAACGAGTTGCAGTACATGGGCCAGTTCCCGGTGGAACTGACCAGCGCCGAGCTGACTTCTGACTCCAAGGGCAGTGCCACCCTCGATCTGCCCGCGGCCAGCAAGCCGAGCCGCTACATGCTCACCGTGTTCGCCAGTGACGGCGCGGCCTACCGGGTCAAGACCACCAAGGAAATCCTCATCGAGCGCGGCGCTGCAAGCTTCAGCCTGAGTGCGCCACAGCGCTTCAGCGCCGCCGGCGACAAGGTGCAGTTCAGCTACGTCAACCAGAACACCGGCGAGCAGAGCCAGAAGGTTTCCCCCAGCCGCTACAGTTGGGTGCGCCTGGAAGACCAGTCCACCGGCGAGGGCAAGCTGGGCGAGGCCGACAAGGGCTTTGCCCTGGCCTTCGAGCGTCCCGGCACCTACAACCTGACCCTGAAGGACGAACATGATCGGGTCCTGGGCGGCACCAGCCACTCGGTCACCGGCGAAGGGGTGAAAGCGGTGCCGGGCACCGTGGAAATCGTTCTCGACAAGCCCGAGTACCAGGCCGGTGACGAAGCCCTGGCGCTGATCACCTTCCCCGAGCCGATCAACGATGCGCTGCTGTCGCTGGAGCGCGACAAGGTCGAGGCCACGGCGCTGCTGTCCAAGGGCGGTGACTGGCTGAAGGTGGAAAAACTCAGCCCCACCCAATACCGCGTGCGGGTCCCGGTGAAGGACAGTTTCGCGCCGAACCTGACCTTCTCCGTGCTCTACACCAAGGGCGGGGAATACAGCTTCCAGAATGCCGGGATCAAGGTGCTGACGCCGCAGATCGATGTGGCCATCCACACCGACAAGGACAAGTACCAGCCGGGTGACCTGGTCACCGTGGACCTGTCCACCCAGTTCGCCGGCAAGCCGGTGCCGGCGCACCTGACAGTCAGCGTGGTGGACGAAATGGTCTACGCCCTGCAACCGGAAGTGGCGCCAAGCATCGACCAGTTCTTCTATCACCCACGGCGCAACAATGTGCGCACCAGCGCCAGCCTGTCGTTCATCAGCTACGACGTGGCCCTGCCGGGCAGCCCCACCGCACCAGGCAAGGCCAACCGCAGCGAACGCGGGGTCAAGGTGCTGGAGCGACCACGGCGCGAAGACGTTGACACCGCTGCCTGGCAGCCGGAGCTGGTGACCGATGGCAGCGGCAAGGCGCGTTTCACCTTCCGCATGCCCGACTCCCTGACCCGCTGGCGCATCACTGCCCGGGCCATCGCCGATGACGGCCAGGTGGGGCAGAAGAAGCAGTTCGTGCGCTCGGAAAAAGCCCTGTACCTGAAGTGGAGCGGCCCGACCCGCTTCCGCAGTGGCGACAAGCCGGAGCTGGGGGTGTTTGTCTTCAGCCAGTCCGAGCAGACGGCCAAGGCCGAGCTGGTGGTTCGTTATGCCGGGGAGTCCCAGCGTCTGCCGCTGACCCTCAACAGCGGTATCAACTACGTGGCCCTGCCGGCCATTGCCCCGGGCAACGGCGAGTGGAGCGCCGAGCTGGTGCAAGGCGGCAAGACCGTGGATGCCCTGGCCGTGCGCCTGCTCAGCAGTGCCGCCGGTTGGCAGACGGTGCAGACCCAGAGCCTGGACGTGGCCGGCACCAGCACGCCGTTGGGCCTGCCGGCCGATGCCGCGCAGATCCGCCTGCGCCTGGACGACAGCCCGCAAGCGCTGTTCCGTTCGGCCCTGGACGACCTGCTGGAATACCCTTATGGCGGCGTCGAACAGACCGCCAGCCAACTGCTGCCGTTGAGCGTTGCCTACCCGGCGCTGGCCAGCAACCCGCAGATTCGCGATCGCTTGCGCCTGATCATGCAGAACAGTCGCCTGCGCCTGGTGCACATGGCCGGGCCGGAAGCGGCGTTCACCTGGTGGGGTGAAGACGCCGATGCCGATGCCTTCCTCACTGCTTACGCCTATTACGCCGATTGGCATGCCAGCAAGGTCATGGACCTGAACCTGCCGCCGGAGCACTGGCAGCGGGTGCTGGAGGTCTACGCCAAGCAGGCCGGCAATACGCCGTTGCTGCAACGGGCGCTGATCCTGTCCTTCGCCCGTGAGATGAACCTGCCGATCGCGACGCTGGTCAGGGGCCTGATGGATGATCTGGCCAAGGTCGGTAGCGGTCCGGCTGACAGCGTGGACGCTGGCAGCAGCGACAGCCTGGTGATGGCGGATGCGGATTCGGCCCTCGGTCTGGCCGCTGCCCGGGTGTTGACCGCGGCCCTGGCGCGGGACGCCAAGGTCACCCCGCCACCGGCCTTCGTGGCGCAGTTGGACGCGGCCCAGCAACAGCTCGACCTCAGTTCGCAGCCGTTCGCTCAGGCCCTCAACCTGTCCTTGAAGCCTTTCGATCAAGCGACGGCGCGCGCCCTGCTGCAACGCCTGCTGCCATCGCAACCGACCCTGGACCGGGCCCTGGCCCTGACCTGGCTGCAGCGCAGCGTGGCTCAGGCCGCACCGGCCGTGGCCCTGAACCCGGGGCAGGGCTGGCAACAGCAGCAAGGCGCCAGCGGCGAACGCTACTGGCTGTGGCAGGGGCCGCAGGTGCCTGCGGTGCTGACCCTGGACCCGTTGCCGGAGCGGCCGTTGCGTGCGTCGCTCAGCTACCAGAGCCAACTGGAGGCGGGTACGCCCTTGCCGGTGAACATCACCCGTCGTCTGTTGCGCCTGGTGCCGGGCGACGAGGCGTTCACCTTCAAGCTGGAACCGGTGGGCAACAAGCCGATCGCCAGTGACGGCCTGTACCTGGACGAAGTGATCATCGCCAACGAGAGCAAGCGGCCGCTGCTGTACGGCATGCTGGAAGTGCCGCTGCCGCCGGGTGCCGATGTCGAGCGCACCACCTGGGGGATCAAGCTGGCCGGTCCTGCGGGCACGGAAGCGGCGTCCCTGGAGAAGGCCCGCTTCGAACCCGGGCAGATGAGCTACGCGGTGCCGCTGGATGCCTTGAACGACAGCAGCGAAGTGCGTCTGCGGCACTTGATCCGCTTCTCCCAGAAGGGCCAGTTCAACCTGCCTGCGGCACGTTTCTATCAGGTCTACGCGCCGGAGCATCAGGCTCGGGAGCGCACGCCGGCACTGGGTCAGGTCACGGTCAAATAACATGACGCGGTGTTGGGCCTGGTTGTGCCTGTGTCTACTCCCTGGGCTGGTGACAGCCCAGGACGAGCCTCTGCGCCTGGCCTGGAAAACCGCCCCGGACAGCGAGCTGGTGAGCCTGAGCAAGACCCAGGTGCTGGCTCGCGAGCCGTTGCCCCAGGACCTGCAGGCACCCCTGGGCAGTGTCTGGAAGCTCTTTGTCTATGCCTGGTTGGCGGACACCGGCGCGCAAGAGCCGGCCTATGCCTGCCAGGGCAAATCCAAGGACGAGGTCTATTGCTGCACGGCCGGTGGCAGCATCGCCCGGGATCAGGCCCTGGTCCGTTCCTGCGGGTTGTACTTCGAGCCGCAACGCTTGCAGCTGTCCAGCGCCGACTGGCGCCAGTACTGGCAAGCCCGCCATGCGCCCGAGTGGTTGCGCGATCTCGACCGCCTGCAGCCGCAGACCCGGGTGCCGGTGGCGGAGCTGTTGCAGGTGCTGGCGCAGTTGCCGGCTCAGGAGACGGCACGCCGGGTGCTGCTGGATGTGGTGCTCAACGCCTCCGATGGCGCGGTGTTGGGAGCCTTGGGCGGGCGCCTGCGGGTCAAGACCTGGAGCTGGCTGGCGGACCAGGACCCGCAGTCGCGCCAGGGCGGTTTTGCCGGTTGGCTGGTGGACGGCACACCCCTGTGGGTGGGGGGACGAGGCACCAGTCAGCGGGTGTTGAAGGATTACGCCCAGGTTCTGGACCAGGTACTGCCGCAGCGTCCGGCCCTGGACAAAGGCCGTTGCGTGGAGGTCAGCCTGTTCTCCCGCTATCCGCTCAAAAGCGTCAGCCAGAATGCCCGGGCCGCCAGGCCAGGTGCCCTGCAAGGGGATTACCAGGTGGAATTCGCCAATGGCAATCAATTGGATATCCACAGTGGCGGCGAGCTTTTCCTGCAAGCTGACGCCTCGGCCCTGCAACTGGTGGCCCGCCTGGACCGCGAGGAATACGTGGCCCGGGTGCTGCAGCGCGAGGCCTCCAGCGAACCCCGGGAAGCCGCCAAGGCCCTGGCTGTGGCCATACGTACCTATCTGTTGCAGAACGCCGGGCGCAGTGGTGAATGCCTGAGCATCGATGACAGCAGCAACCGCCAGCGGGTCGCCCCGCGTCCGGCCACCGCCGAGGCGCGGGCCATCGCCGCCTGGACTGCCGATCTGGTGCTGGCCGGAACCCAGGTCACCTACCATTCGGATCTGCAGGCGCCGGACAAACTGTCGTGGCAACAGGCGGTGGAACAGGCCCGGGCCGGCCAGGGCTACGACGCGATCCTGCTCCACGCTTACCCGCGGGCCAGCCTCAGTCGCTGGGACAATCCACAGGCTTCCTGTGAGCCCTTGCCGGCCGCTCAGGACTGGCTGCTGAACCAGCGTCGGCGCTGGCGCCAGCCCCTGGAACAGGAGGTCGGCTACAACGAAATCAGCCAGTTCGCGGTGTGCCGCCTGAGCTTCGGCCGGCCCTACGTCGACCGTGAACGGCAGCGCATCTACGTGCGTGGCGTGCTCTCGCTGCAAGACCGCCTCGACCTGACTCACGAATACCTGCACCTGGCCTTTGAAGCTCATCCCAACGGCCAGGATGAAACCTACATCGAAGGGCTCGCCCGTCATCTTTTATTGGAATAGGCCATGAAACTTCCTGCTCCCCCGGTCCTCCTGTTCCTTTGTGGAATGTTCAGCCTGCCCATGGCTCTGGCCGACAGCGGCATTCGGCTCGACACGCCCAAAGGCGGCTGGCGGACCCGCGCCGTCGATGGCGAGCAATACATGCAGGAGGTCAATTACCCGGCCTCCTCGGTGAACACGCCCCAGGGCCAGGCCGATAGCGCGCGCATCAGCGGGCAGATAAAAGGCGCGCCGAAGGCCAACAAGGCGCCAGGCAAGCTGATCGTCAACGGCGTCAGCATGCCGCTCAAGTTCGATGAACAAGGCGGTTTCGACCGGCCTTACGCCTTCCCCAACGGCAGCAACAGCGTGGAGGTGCGCAGCCCCGACGGTCAGCAGCGCAAGCGCGTGCAGTTCCTCAATACCGGTGGTGGCGTGACCCCGCCCAAGTTGCGCGTGCTGCTGTCCTGGGACAGCGACAACACCGACCTCGACCTGCACCTGGTGACCCCCGATGGCGCGCACATCTGGTACGGCGATCGCGTGGCCCCCAACGGCGCGACCCTGGACGTGGACGTGACCACCGGCTACGGCCCGGAGATCTTCTCCATGCCGGCGCCGCTCAAGGGCCAGTACCTGGTGTATGTGAACTACTACGGTGGCGGCTATCGCAGTGACGAGGATGCAGACGGCGGCCAGGAAAACGCCGTGCAGCCGCTGACCACGGCCCAGGTCACGGTGATCACCGAGGAGGGTACGCCGGATGAGAAGAGCGAATCCTTCATCGTGCCGATGCGTGCCCCCGGAGAGCTGACCCTGGTGCGCAGTTTCAGCTATCCATGATCGGGCTCAATCGCTGCGTCTGCCCGGGCATTGCTTCATTGCCCTGAGACAATACGAGCGCCCGGCGTTTGCCTTGCAATGAAGCACCATTCATTGGCAGGGAAATGCGCAACATGGGTGCTTTTCAATCGTGGTTGAAGTGCTGTGTGATGGCCGGCAGCTGTGTCTCCGGCCTGGTGTTGGCCGCGGGCGCCGACGGGTTGCAGCGGGTCAAGGTGGATCTGGTGACGCCGCCTCAGGTGCATGCCCATGAACAGGTGGTCAGCGGGCCACCGAAGGTCGTGCAGTTCCACATGCAGGTGGAAGAGAAAAAGATGGTGGTCGATGACCAGGGCACCACGCTGCAGGCCATGACCTTCAACGGCTCCATGCCCGGTCCGACGCTGGTGGTGCACGAGGGCGACTACGTCGAACTGACCTTGAGCAACCCGGCCAGCAACAGCATGCCCCACAACATCGATTTTCACGCCGCCACCGGCGCCCTGGGCGGGGCCGCGCTGACCCAGGTCGTGCCGGGCCAGGAGGTAGTGCTGCGGTTCAAGGCCGATCGCAGCGGCACCTTTGTCTACCACTGCGCGCCGTCGGGCATGGTGCCCTGGCACGTAGTCTCGGGCATGAGCGGAACCTTGATGGTGCTGCCGCGCGATGGCTTGAAAGACCCTGCCGGCAAGCCCTTGCACTATGACCGGGCCTACACCATCGGTGAGTTCGATCTGTATATCCCCAAGGACAAGGACGGGCATTACAAGGACTACCCGGACCTGGCCTCCAGCTACCAGGACACCCGTGAAGTGATGCGCAAGCTGACCCCGAGCCATGTGGTGTTCAACGGCCGGGTCGGGGCTCTGACCGGGGCCAATGCGTTGACCGCCAAGGTCGGGGAAAGCGTGCTGTTCATCCACTCCCAGGCCAACCGCGACAGCCGTCCGCACCTGATTGGTGGCCATGGTGACTGGGTCTGGACCACCGGCAAGTTCGCCAATGCCCCTTTGCGCAATCTGGAAACCTGGTTCATCCCCGGCGGTTCGGCGCTGGCCGCGCTCTACACCTTCAAGCAGCCCGGCACCTACGTGTACCTCAACCACAACCTGATCGAGGCCATGGAGCTGGGGGCCCTGGCTCAGGTCAAGGTCGAAGGCACCTGGGACGATGACCTGATGACCCAGGTGAAGTCCCCGGGGCCCATTGTTCCGGCCAAGCCTTGACCTGAAGCCGCGCCGTGGCCGCGGGGTTCAGGCCGTAGCGCCGAAACCTTGCATCAGAGGTTCAGGGCGAACTTCAGGTAGCCCGGGTACGCCTGGCGCCAGTCGTCCTGGAAGGTATGGCCCTCGGCATGCTCATGGCTCTGGACCTGGTTGCCGGGCGCCAGGGCCTGCTGCGTGGTGGCGGTGAGCTTCTGGTTGCTTTCGTGCTCCTGGGCGCCGTGGACGATGACGATGCGCTTGTCCCGGGCCCGGGGTTCGCCGAACGGAATCCGGTAGCCGCCGGGGGACAGCAGCAACGCGCCGCTGTATTGCTGCGGGTACTCGGCGATCAGGTGCGAGGCATGCTCGGCGCCTTGGGAGAAGCCCATCAGGGCGATGCGCGAGCGGTCGATGCGGGTCTGCTTTTCCAGCTTCTTCAGGGCGGCGCTGACCGCCTCCTGGGTGCTGTCCACCGAATGCGGCTGCCACATGAACTGATGCTCGTCGCGCTTGAGGGTGCCGTTGATGCCCACCAGCACCGCCTGCTCGCCCACAAGGTCGGCGCGCATGTCGATGCCGTCGCTGCCTTCGGTGCCGAATCCCGACAGCCAGACCACCACCGGCCAGCCTTCGGCGGGGGCCTTGCCCTGGGGAATGCTGAAGGCCGCCAGGCCGGCATCCTTGGCCTTGGCCGGGTAGTTCTTCTCGGCGGCCTGCAGCAGCTTCTGGTAGGCCGGGGTCTGCTGCAGTGATTGCAGTTCGTCGTCTTCCTTGAGGATCACCCACTGCCAGAAGCCACGCTCGCGGGCCTGATCGAGGAACTCGGCGGCGCGCGTGTTCTTGTTCATGGCGGCCAGGCTGCCAGCTGCCTGGTAGGCGGCGTAGGCATTCTTCGGGTCGAGACGGGCGGCGGTCAGGTAGTAGGCGAGGGCGCCGGCGTAGTTGTCGTGCTGGCTCTTTTCGTTGTCCCCGGCTTCGATGAAATCGGCCGGCGTGGCGTCGTCCAGGTACAGATTGGCCATGGCCGCCAGGCCTTGCCAGCGGCCTTTGGCGACGTCCTGCTGGTCTTCGGCGTGGACGTTGGTGAGGCTGAGGGCGGTAAATAGGCAGAGGAACGACAGCGGCAGGCGTACAGCGGCCGGCAACGACATGACTGAGAGTCCTTTTTCAGTGGAAGACGCCTCGGGCGGGTGCCCGAAACGGCGCGCAGCTTAACATGGCAGGTCGCGTCCCTCGACGACCTGCGCATTTGCCGTTGTCAGTCTTGCAGCGGGGCAGAGCTCGTCGTTCAGTCGCTCTGATCGGTGGTGGAAAGCACTTCGTCGATCTTCCAGCAGCCCTTGTCCTTGATCATCCGTACATCGACGATCTGGGTGGTATCCGGGGTGCTGCCCAGCGTGACCTGTTCCTTGGCGCTGGAACCCTTGATCTGCGGCTCGCTGACCTTGATCTGGGTCAGCCACTCATCCATGTAGTCCTGGGCCTTGAGGAAGTAGTCCTCTTCCAGGCCATCGGGGCTGGCCATCTGCTTTTTGATCTTGGCGATCAGCGAGTCGGAGACGTACTTCTTCATTTCCGGGACGCTGTCGGTGATCGGGTCCTTGTCTTCGCTGAAGGTTTGCAGGTACCAACTGTAGAACGCCTGGGTGACAGGCTTGGGCGAACTGGCGCAGTCGGCCAGGGCCAGTGGCTGATGCAGGGCGACGGCGGCCGCGGCCAGCAGCGAGCAGAACAGCATTCTCATGGAGGACCCCTTACGGATGGCGATAGATTTTGTAGTCGGGCTTGTGCACCCGATAGGAATGCCCTGGGTAGAAACCGTGCAACTGCTTGAAGTCTGACACCCAGAGTGAACCGTTGAACATCGCCATGTGCCCATGGGGATGGCCGGGAATCGGCTGAATGATCACTACATCACCGGCCTGAGGCGTCTGGCCAGCGGGTTGCTCGACGAATCCGGCCGAGGTCAGGGATGAGCCGAAGTCCTTGGCCGAATGCTTCCTGTGCAGAATCACCCCACCGCCGCCAGCCTCGATCGCCTGGCGGGTGTAGGCGGCACAGCGTCCGGTACTGCCGGCGTGAGCATGCGCGTTCAAGTGATCGATAGCGGCTTGTTTATTCCACATTCCTTGTCATCCGAGAGTCCTTGAGAGCGGCGATTTTATTCTTGCGCGGGGGCGTTGGAAATACTGATTATGGATTCTTTGAACAATTTCACCGATGTACTGAAATATGGCCGATTTCCTGACCCGCGCGCTCCACTTCCTCGAAGATACCTCGATGATGAGTTTCAGACATCTGCTAGAAAAGTACCAAAAGGCGCCTGCAATCCTTGTGGTTATCAACAGCTATTTGCAGGAAAAGGGTTCCTCGCTGTGCCAAGGCACCTTCGTGGATGTCATTATTATTCATTCCCCAGTTCGGCCAAGAGCGAAGAAGGAAAGCGTAAGCTTGAGATGTCTCAAACCAAGAAAGGGAACCAATATTTCTTCGGGATGAAGACTCATATCGGTGTCGATACTGAGCCGGGGCTGGTTCACGGAAATCATGGCACCGCTACCAAGGTATCCGATGTCGTCTAGGTCGCAGAATTGCTACATAGCGATGAAAACGCATCGTACGCAGACACCGTATATTCCGGAGACGAGAATCGCCATTAGTATGAAAAAAGTGAGGTAAGCAGGAAGAGCGCTGCACCTATTCCAAGTTGAATAAGCTCAGTCTGAACTGTAAGACCAAGCGTAAAATTGAATACTCAAAGCCCAAGTGTGGGCCAAAGTTAAGTATCCGTATTGGATGATCAAACGGTAGTTTGATTAAGTGAAAATCTGCTTTCGTGGGTTGATGAAAAATACCGCATTGCTGACTATGCTATTTGTACAGTCTGACCTCTGGGTGGTTCGAAAACAGCTGATGGGCACTGGAGAGTTACGCTCCTTATTTGGAACGTTTGGTTCTGTGGTCGTCAATTTGCTGTTTGCAAAGTGTGTTTTTAGCGTGTGGCGAAACATGCTGGGAAGTTTCTAGTTTGTGGTCACCGTGTGGGAAGTTTATCAAGTAATCTCTAAGTGCTTTTGGCTGGGCTTTGTGAAGTGCAGCGAATTTAATAAGTTGATGGGATGTAAGGGGGGGTAATTGCTACCGAGTGGGTGGTAGGCACGCAGTTGGTAAGCGTTTTAGTTTGATCTGAAGTAATTGTCTTGGGTCGAAGCATGGAAATAAGAGGGCTGTTTTAAAGCGCCTCGCAGCGCAATCAGCTAATTTAGTCAGAAACATAACTTTAAGTTTATATGCTTCGGTCGTCAGCGCTCAGTTTTACAGGTCGGTACCGTTGAAAATTTCATGCATGGTTAGCTTGTTTTGTAAAGTTGTCTGCGCTCAGAGAAAACTTTATTTTTCTGAGTCTAAAGTCACGCGTTGCATCTACGTGATCAAAACTATATCAGTGTCCATAAACTCGGCTATTAATATATTTCAGTGGTGATAGCAGGTCAAAATTCGAATAGTCGTGAATAATAATTAAAATGAAAAGATAGAACAGGTAATAGGTATATTGGACGATCAAAGTGTTCAACAATCCGCTTTGCCATTTCTCGATATGAGAATACCTCGCCGCCTGATAGATTATAGGACTTGTTGATTGCATGAGCTGATGTGATCGCTGCAACACAAGCCTGCGCCATATAGTGAGCATGTAAGGGCTGTCGGGGATCTTGAGCTTTCCCCAAAATGTGACAGAAGCCAAATCTCCAAATGAGATTAGCCAATCTCTGCAATATTTATTTCGTGCCCACTGCCATAAATGAGTGTTGGTCGTAGTATTACCCACTTAATACCGTTGTCTTCATCCCACATTTCTATCTTCGACTCTGCTTCTTCCAGGCGGCGAAGCTGTATTTCGCTCCTTGAGTGACGATGAAGCGCTTTTGGTGAAGCGACTTGTAGATGATAGAGCAACTATGCGTCTGGTACCAAAAGCTTGTAGCATCGTCAAATGATCTTCCAGTAACCAAACCGGAGTTGAATTAATTCAAGTTATTATAATTTCCTTGCTATTGGATGTGAGGGCGAGTGGTTTTATCTACCTAATTGTAATGTCTGTGTCGAATGTTTTTCGTGAAAAAATTACATATTCGATAGTTTGACTGCTTTGGTCATGAAATATTAAAGTGATGCCTAGTTAATTAAGTGCACCTAGTAATCCTATGCAGCATTCACTCACGTTTTACACTCGCCGTGTTAAATATTGATTTCGCAGAGTGATAGATAACGAACAAAGAAAAACGTATCCAAACGCCCAATACAACCAGCCACCAGAGCAAGGCGGTGTGTTTTTTTCGGAAGAATTTTTTATAAAAGCGCAGCATGCCTTTATGCTTGTGCCACGCTACAAAAAACGGTCTGCTACGACTGCAAGCTCCCCAAACATGAGTTATTTTCGCGTTGGGTACGAACATTATCTTCAGACCTGCGAGCTTAAAGCGCATGCACCAATCTAAATCTTCACAATGCAGAAAATATTCGTCGTCCCACAATCCAACGGTCTCGATAGATTCGCGTTTAACTAACATACAGGCCCCGGATATTGCCTCAACGACAGTCGGTCCGGTTGGTAACGGTTCTAAATGAAGTAAAAAGTCTGAAAAAGCTTTTGGCAAAAATTTAGAGAATCTTGAGAAACCGAATGCTCGCATGAACGCTCGTTTAGGTGTTGGAAAAACTCTACGGCCACCAGGTTGTTCTGAACCGTCTGGATTAACAAGAAAACCTCCAACCATACCAATATCGGTAGCTGACTCAAGAACGTGTGTCATTATTCTCAGTGAGTCTTTTGCAATGACACAGTCAGGGTTTAAAAATAAAACTTGACGGGCGGAGGAGGCTTTGATGCCGATATTGCATGCTTTGGAAAATCCAAAGTTTTGCGAATTGTTAATGATTAAAAGACCATGCGAGGAAATTGAGCGTTGCAAGTAGTCAATGCTGTCGTCAGTTGATGCATTGTCTACGACAATAACCTTTGTTGCACCTGCCTCAAAGGATGAGGATACAGCATCAAAAAGTAGTTTGCCCGCATTGTAGTTGACAATTATTACATCGCACTCCATAGCGGTTTCTGCGCTTTTTGCTAAAGCAATATTTTTAAAAAAAACATTTGGGTTGCTTTTAGTACTCACGGGATCTAGCCTCTTCTAGTGTCTCGGTAAGTTGTTTTGTGTCAATATAATAGTTTCGATGAGCCGGATGTAGCTCCTGGTTTTTCTGTTGCCCCAACACGTAATATAACTCATGTCCTAATACGCCGCTGAGGTTTGTGTAATAAAAATAGCTGGCGTCTTGATAATATGGTGACAGTACTATGAGCTTGCAGCCTGGAGGGCAAAATATCATATTCGCCAAAGAAGCTCCAATAGGGGCGATTATTATTTTTGCGTTAATACATGCAGTGACTTGATCGCGGAAGCTCATTGAGTCCGATACTATTTTAATTATGCCGCTGGCAGCTATTAGCGATTCGACTTCGGTAATATTTTCTATATGGCGAATATTGCCACTCTTCTGGCTTCGGGCCAGGTAGATAGTCTCATTTTTTTGTGAAAATCTAGGCTCGAGAGAAGACTTAATGCTGTCTTTAAGCATGCATAATGCTTCAGGCGAGAATCTGTTTATGTAATGTGGCGGCTCTTTAGAGTTAAGATTATGAGGGCTATAACGTTCATATCCAGGTTGAGACGCCAATATCAGCTTCTCCACATGAAGTGGACACCAAGCTCTAATTTTAATTATTTCGCGACGATTTACATTTATCAGTTCAAGTGATGCGTACATATTTTGGTGTAAATTCTCGTCCACAATAATAGGGATGTCCTTATACTCTCCGCATGCGTCTAGCATCGCGAGCTTTGGTAACGTTTCCGTTAACCAGTGGGCGTAATTTCCACTGCATTGACCTATCATGCTGAATGCTTCTTTAATACTGTTTGGTTGAGCTGTTAGGTAGAGGTTGATGCTATTTTTCTGTCTGTCTATTGATGTCACGCCGACATTTTCTGAGGGGGTCTGATGTGTTGTCGCGTCAAATAAATTGTGATGGACCGCGATACGATCCTTAAAAATAATATCCAGCCTTCCAACGATCATTGCGTTAGAAATTTCGAAGATCTCCAACCGAGGAGTTTCTATTTCGATTCGGCCGTTACTTTTTGTTGCTCTGTCTGAAAAATAACCTGAAAAATTGGGTGCTGGTATATGGAGTCTTTTTTCAGGGGTAATGAGAATTTTATTTGCAGAAGAGCTACTGGAAAATGAGGATAGTGATATTAGTGAGTACTCTCCAGATTGTTCAATATTTTTGCTGAGGCTTTTAAGGCGGTGCGTGAGTCGGTATATGACGATCAAAATTTCTTTCAAAAATCTTAAAATAAAGTATTTTGCTAAATTTCTACGATATATACTTATCAGAGTTTTTTTGAGCTTCATTTAAGTTTCTATTCTAATCTTGGTTAATTATTTCAAGCGCTAGCTTGAGTGCGTCTATGTCAATTTCATAATCCCTATGAAGGATATGCCCGCTTTTGCTGACTTGAGGACCTAAAACATATCGAAGCTGGTGTCCGAGAACGCCCATGAAGTTTGAAAAATAATAATAGTTTGCATTTTCATAGTAAGGGGAAAGACCTATAACCTTACAGCCTTGCGGCGAGAAAATCATATTGGATAGTGCAGCACCCAGCGGCGACACAATGTGCGATGCAGTGCTGAAAGCTACAACTTGCTCATTAAAACTTAGCGTGGCGGGATCTAAAAAAATGTATCCATAGGATTTTATCAATTCCGCTATGGCGTCAGTGTTTTTTACATAGCGGGTATTGCCACTGTTTTCCTTTGAACGATGCAAGAAAATCTTTTGCTTTCCTTCGGGATTCTCTATTTTTAACGCTTGAAGAGCACGAGCTTTCAAAAGATTGAGAGCCATATATGAAAAAGGAAAATCACTTGAGCAAGGTGTACAAAGTTTCTTCTTTTCATGGAAAAATCGATGTTCGGGTGGTACATAAGCCGTCGGTGAAATGTCAACTAACGATTCAACGTATATAGATTCCCAGCGAGAGACACGAATCAATTGACGATCAATTTTCTTGACAAGGTTTATTGAATCAACAAAATTTGGATGAATCCAGTGGTCAACCAGCAAGGGATAATCATCAAAGCCATTTAGAGAGTCGATAAACAACAATTTAGGAAGGGTTTCTGTTAGCCAGTGAGCATAGTTTCCAGTACAGCAACCAAGCAGCGATATTGCTTTCTTTATTTCACGTATCTTACCTGTATATAGTGACGTAGTGTTCTCGTCTAGGTTAAGTTTTGCGATGCCGTTTAATTCTGCCGGGCATACATCGCGGCTTGGAATGTATTGGTCGGGGTGAACAATAGTGTCATTAACTATAATGTAATTTGTACCTCCCATGACAGTAGAATTTTCAATAAAAACAATGTCAATTTTGGGTTGTTCCAATCTGACACCTTCACTGCCAATAGGCTTGAACTCATAAGAACCAATAAATTTTGGTCCTGCAATATCCAAGAAGCCGCCACTGTAAAATTCTACATTCTTTATGTTGTGTAAATTAATGAACTCTGAGCGACTTATGAGGTTGTATTTTTTTGCTCTGAAACCATGAGTGATTATGGCAGTTATTTTGAATGTGAAACTAGATAGAAGTCTGATAAATAATCTGATGAGTTTGAATAGCTTGTATTGGTGTAAATGAGAATAGAAAAGTTTTTTAACTCTTGCTTTTAATGTTTTAGGGGTGAGACGTACTTTGCAATAAGCCTTAAACCCAATGAGTCGTAGCCAATAAAATGTTTTGAGTAAAATGGCTTTTGAGCGGGAAAATGAATTCATTTTATTAGCTCTTGCATGGTAGGCGAAATGAACACTTGATGCCGTTTCAATGGTTAGTCAGAGTTTTTTTCTAAATTTGTTAGAGGTTTAAGGGGGGGCATAAATATTTTACTCCGGTTACATGCTATAATAGCGGCGATTGTTAGTGGGGATATAGTGATTTTAAATCGCTCAAAAATGTGTTTTTAAAAGAAGAAGTTCAAAAGTTCTGATTTTCTAAGCTAAAAGCTTAGCTGATTAGGAAAGTGTAAATGCACTTTTGTTGAATGTGTTCTCTAGGTTTAAGGTGTTTTTATCTTTCATGATAAAAACACCATTCTTATATAGCGTGCGCTGTATTAACGTTTGAACGCCCTAATTTTTTCAACAACATAATCGACGTGTTCCATTGGCATTGATGGTGATATTGGCAGGCTCAAAATTTCGGCGGAAAGTCTTTCTGCTATAGGTAAAGATCTGTTCATATCATTGGAATAACATTTTTGCTGATGAGGTGGAATAGGATAGTGTACTAATGTCTCGATACCGTTTGCTTTTAAGTGAGCTTGTAACTCGTCCCGTTGGTTGCTACGTATAACGTACAGGTGCCAAGCAGGGATAGCCCATTCCGGAACAAAGGGGACGATTACATCGGAGTCACTCAATCCTTCCGTATAGCGCCGAGCGATCTGTCTACGGTTTTCGTTTGCTCTACTCAGAACCTTTAGTTTTATCCGCAGAAAAGCTGCCTGCATCTCATCCAGTCTTGAGTTGTAACCAAGAGAGTCATGCTGATATTTGATAAGTGAACCATAGTTTCTTAATTCTCTAACTTTCTTTGCAATAGCTTTATCGTTGGTTAATATTGCGCCCCCGTCACCTAATGCTCCAAGATTCTTTCCAGGGTAAAAGCTCGTTGCCGCTGCATGTCCCAGGCTACCGGCTGGGCGATTACGATACAATGCTCCCTGAGATTGCGCAGCATCTTCAATAACTATTAATTTATGTTTTTCAGCGACAGCATTTATTGTATCCATATCCGCAGGTTGCCCATAAAGGTGCACAGGAATAATTGCTGCTGTCGAAGGGGTAATCGCCGCCTCGATAGATTGGACAGAGATATTATAGGTGTCTGGGTCTGGCTCAGTTGCTATGGGAGTTGCGCCAGTGCGAGTGACCGCTAACCACGTCGCGATGAATGTATTTGATGGCACGAGGACTTCGTCACCAGGACCAATGCCATAAGCAACAAGGAGTAAATGAAGCGCATCTAGGCCAGTGCCCACGCCAATGCAAAAATCTGTTTTGCAGTAATCTGAAAACTCTGACTCAAAAGCTTCAAGCTCTTTACCTTGAATATACCAGCCAGACTCCATGACACGATTGAACGCTGCGGTCATCTCACTTTTCGTTGCATCATTTACCAACTTCAAGTCAAGAAATGGTATTTTCATGATTTGCTCTCTAATACTGCCTGGAGGAAGTCTTCGTAGTTTCTGAAGTAATCGCTCTCGTCGTAGAAATCGGATGCCAAGACCATGCATACAGCCGCCGATGAGAAGTTGTCTAAATCTCTCCACATCATGGGAGGGATATATAGTCCATAGTAAGACCGATTCAGGTGGAAAGTCTTCTGCTCGTGACCGTCATCTAGTGTCACATCGAAGCTTCCTGAAATAGAAATCATAAGCTGATGGAGATTTCGATGGCCGTGAGCTGCTCGACTGGCACCACCTGGTACGTCGTAGAGATAATAAGTACGTTTTATATCGAAGGGAATGTGGCGCCCCGACTCGATAAAGGTTAAGTTGCCTCGCTGATCTGTGATCTTAGGTAAATCGATAATTCTACAATTATGTAGCGGCATTTTCGAGCTCCAAAATTTGTGTTTTTGGAATAAAGAACAGCACGGTTTCATATATGCATTCTGTGTAGTGACGCATATACACTTCGTAGTCGTTACGAATGGAAAGTATGAACTCTGGTAGTTTCCAGAAATCACCTGGTTTGTGATAAACGCTGATGGCCAAGCGTGGATGGTAGTTGAGAATAGTATTGCGGGCACCTTCTAGAGCTGCGGCTTCCTCTCCTTCGATGTCAATTTTTATGAAAGAAATTGGCTCGTTCAGCACGTTATCCAGTTTATCTACGTTTATGACTACAGAGCCGTGCTCCGACACCGTTGAGGCAGAGCCTTGAACGTCGATTTTCAATTCTGCTTTGGTGTTAGAGAGTCCAAGATTATGTATATGGATGTTAGGGTGCCCTTTGAGGCCATTCAAGCAGTCTTGATAGTTGTTAGGCTCAGGTTCAAATACGTGAATCGATTTGTATTCAGGGCATCGTTTGATAAACTCAAGGCTAGTAAAACCGTTGAATCCTCCTACGTCTATAAAAGTTTCGCCTTCGGCACGCAAGTCCAAAAACTCTTCAAAATACTGTAGATCTTCTCTCCACGAAAACCCCTCGAGATGTTTGATATCATAGTCAAGCCTGAAACTGACCAGCTTTTTGAATATGTGCTTTGATTCTTTATCGCAAAGAGTTTGATAAATCCACTCGTATTTCTCTTTGTTTTTGCTGAAATCTTCTTGGAAATTTTCATTGAAGCGCATCGGGGTCAATGAAAATCCGGAGTATTTGTAAAATGCGAAGTAATCAAGATTTCTTAGGTTGGCCTCATCTAGTCGCTGCTTGGCGGAAAGTGGGCGTCCTCCGGCGACATTCAGTACTAATGCATCTTTTGGGATGTCTGTCAGTTTCACAATAGGACGACCAAGGTATTCGATGTCGCTTGTGTGGTCATCTATAAACCCATCCACCGCTATTTGTTTTGCTACGCTTGCAGCATATATATTTCGCCCCAAAATGTATTTTTTACTAGTAGTACCATTGTGGAACTCAGAGCAGAAGGCTCGAGCATTTTCTACATCACTTGTTAAATTTTCATTCTTTAGAATAGAGAAGCTCATACGACTTTCTCCCAGCACTTATTTATGGAAGATCGAGAAATTGCTTCAAGCATCTGTAGTCCTTCTAAGGATTCATTAATACCAAAAACATATTCTTGAGAGTGACTGCCTTTTTTCAATAAATAGCACTCAAGCGCATCCGCCACGTCGTAGTAATAATTTGCAAAGGCTTCTATGAAGCCAGCAGGATGTCCGGCTTTGAATCTGGTGTAACGGGGCTGATTAGAGATATTTATATTGTTGCTTGCACGGTCAACTAGAAGACGATTTCCAGAGTTATCCGCCATATTGAGATGTTCGGGATTTTCTTGTATCCATTCAGCCGAGCCATTACTTCCGAAAACTCTTAGTTTCAAGCCATTCCGGTAGCCCAACGCTGATTTGCTGTACCAAATGTTACATGTTAAGTCGTTGGAGTAATTGCTTAAGCAGGAAATGCTGTCGGTAACTTTCTTGAAGTTTCCATATGATTTGCTAGTTGATACTACCTCCAGCGGACGCTCCCCAGTAAGAAAACGGATCATCATATGAATATGAACGCCCAGATCGAGAGAAAGCGTTGGTATTTGATTGTCCTGCAGTCTCCACTCTTGTGGTATGAGTGGTAAACCACCAGCTCCTAATCGAGCAAAGCCTTCCTGAGGCATCTCGATTTGGACTTGCTGTATCTTTCCCAAATGACCGCGCTGGATCATATATTTGAGTTCGCGAAGTATCGGAAAACCAGTGTAATTATATGTAACTGCAAGAAACCCCTGTGATGATAGTAGCTTCTCTCGAATCGAGATTGCTTCTTCAACAGACCCTACCAAAGCCTTTTCGCAAATAACAGGCAGACCTGCTTCTAGGCACCGAATGACATGGTCTGCATGTTGATCTTGAGGTGTCATGATTGCGACAGCGTCGATTTTACGCGTCTCGTTTGATAGAAATTGATCAAGGTCCGAGTATGAGCGTTCAGGATCAATGCGATATTTTAATGCTGTCGAGCTACTAACTTCTGGCTTTCTGCTAAAGCAGCCGGATACCACCTCAAATCGTTGATCCATTTCAATTGCTGCTCGGTGAGCCCGTCCGACAGCTGAGTCGAAGCCTCCTCCCAAAAAGGCGACTTTTAGCTTTCTTTTATTAAGCGATCCCAAGTTTATGTCGTTCATGCCTGTGTTCCTAATTTCCTTATATCAATGAATTGTGCCAGTTCTGGTGCAATCTTGAGCATTGATTCTTGGTCACTGAACTCAGCGAAAATGATAGCCAATTTGTCGAACGGCGCTTTCTCAAGTATCTCACCGCTCCCTTTAAGCGGAACGATGTCAACACGAGTCGCTGGGAATCTGTAAGAGAAGGAAAAATTAACTAGAGGCTTGTCTCTTGAAACAGTATGACGACAAAAATATTTTTCCCTAGGGGTAGGTACGTTTTGTGGGAGTTCCTGGTCGATAAATGGTCGAACATAAAGCTCTGTATAATCTACTCCAGTGGAGAGCTCGATCATCGAACCATAAAGATCTCCAGGGCAGCGTCTCATACACTCGATGATCCAGGGAGTTTCTCCACTCGCAATGAACTGTGTATGTAATAGGCCGTCACTTAGCTCCAGCTTACTCGCTAATTGTTCTATCTGCGTGCGTACTGATGAGCGAACTTTCTCGGAAATCCCTGAGGGGTAGTTTGAGCAATTGACTTGATATGGATATACTGTGCAATACTCATCAACAAAGAAATCGAATAATATTTCTTTATCTTTGATAAAAGCGGAGTGACTATGCAAATTGCCCTCAATAAATTCTTCGAGGACGACTTCATTGGAGCGGGAGGCAGCATGCGCATGGGAAAGTGCCTCTTGAAGATCCGATAATTTTGATATTTTGGTCACCCCGCGACCACTAAAGCTGTCTACAGGTTTAACTAATAATGGAAGCTTGAGAGTACTTGCGTCTAATGTGGCCCCTTCCTTTTGATGTATGAATTTAGGCGCCGATAGGGAGGTTTTTTCTGCAAATTTGCGAAACTCACGTTTGTTATGAAGAATTTGTGCAGTGTCTAGTTTGTCAAAACCCAAATAGCCATGCTTTTCAGCAACGGCAACACATGACATATAAGCATAGTCATTACAACTGGGAACTATATAATCAAATTTATGCTCTTCAACCAAGCGTAACAACTCTTCTGGCTTTGAGTAGTCAATGTAAAATGATTCATCTGCATATTGATGGCATGGATCTGTTTTCAAATTGCCACAAACAGACACATGAAGATCGAACCTTTTTAAGGTAAAGAAAATCGGCGAAGCACTAAAGCTGCTGCCGACGAGCAATGCTCTTTTTTGATTAGTCATACTTATTACCTTTTAGGTACATTGCTACTATAGTTTCTGGTTCACCATCCGCAACTATTTTTCCGTGATCCATCCAGATGACTCTATTGCATAGTGACTTCAATAAGTCGTGATCATGAGAAACCATTATCATAATGTTGGCATTGTCAATCATGTCGTGCATCCTTGCTCTTGCTTTAGTTAGAAAGGCGGCATCGCCACCAGCAAAAATTTCGTCAAGTATTAATATGTCCGGATGCATCGCAGTGGCAAGTGAGAATGCTAAACGCATATACATCCCGGTCGAATAATATTTAACGGGAGTGTCAATAAACTCTTCAAGTTCTGCGAATGCAATAACTTCAGACTCAATCTGCTTGATCTGATTTTTTGAGTGCCCCAAAATTGAACCGTTCAAATAAATATTTTCGCGGCCGGTAAACTCGGGATGAAAGCCTGCACCAATTTCGATTAAAGGGGCGATTTTTCCACTTATCGTGATTTTTCCATTTTCGGGCTGATATATTTTACATATAGCTTTCAGAAGGGTGCTTTTTCCAGCACCATTGTGCCCAACTATACCGACACGTTCCCCGGACTCTATTTTAAAGGAGACACCATTTACTGCAGAAAAATTACTATAGCTCGGTTGGCGTTTTCTACTTAGATAGTTCGAGAAATATTCTTTTAGTGACGGAGAACTGTTATGGTATATACGAAAATCTATAAAGAGCTCTTCAACTTGAATGCTAGACATGGCAGATTACAACCTAAATATTATTTTTTTCTCTTGGCGAGAAAAAATGAAAAGCCCGCAGGCCATTGAAATTATGGCAAAGCTAATTGCCTGTGTAAGGGTATGAATGCTGGGTAAGGTTGCTTCATATAAAGATGCACGGAAGAGCTCAATAAATGGGTTAAATGGATTCATAGCTACAACCCATCCAATTGAACCGCTTAGCAAGTCTTTCTTGTATAAAACAGGTGAAAGAAAGAACAAGCCTTGCATCGCAATGACAACAACATACTGTAGGTCGCGAAAGAAGACTGTCAAAACTGACATGATCAGAGCGACACCAAATGAAAATAAGAATAGCAAGAGAAAGGCAACTGGAACAAAAAAAGCAGTCCAGGTAAAAGAGCCGCCACTTACAAGCACGATTGAAAATAGTGCTATGAAAGAAAGCGCACTGTCTATGAGTAGTGCGCAACAGACGCTTAAAGGGAAAATGATTTTTGGTAGATATATTTTCTTGATCAATCCTTCATTGATTATAAAGGAAGATCCAGCTTGTACTACCACTGAGTTGAAAAATGTCCAAGGGATCATTCCGGCGAAAAGGAAGACTGCAAATGACTTTAACTCTGTTTTGAACAAACTTGAAAAAACCACTGCCATGACAGACATCATCAATAAAGGGTTAATCAAGGTCCATAAGTAACCTAAGGCGGTGCGGCGATAACGTAATATCAGTTGCTGGGTGACTAATTGATAAAGTACGTTACGGCTACCGTTTAGCTCAAAAAGTAGCTCTGAAAGTCTAGAGATCATTGCAATTGTTTTCCCTTAATGGTGGACCGTAAATCAATATAGAGGAGCAAATGTTAAGATTTTGATTTCTAAGCTACCAAGAGTCAATCCTCGACTAGTATTTAAGATCACTTATGGTGATTAATAGCTCTATGCCTGAGTTTATTATGCTGTGAACGCGTCGTCGAGATAGGTTTTTATATTTTGAGTATTGTCAATAACTCTCCAGCGGCTTTTATTCACCTCAGTCAATGGATGGGCAGAGAAAAGAGGCGGAGCAGCAGAGGGAGAAAGCGACAAATCGCCAAAGTATTCTGCGAGAGTCATGCCACTATCGACACAGGCGTTGGAAGGCGTAAATGTATTGCATCTATTCTGCTCTAAGTTCTTACTCATTTCGACCTCAAGGGCTAGCTCGACTAACATCCTGATGAGCTGCTTGAGGCAATCACTCTGGCAGGCGATATTTTCATGTTGTTGCAACTGGCTAGAAAAAACTATCTTCCAATTTAGGCCATACAGGTACATATTTTAATTTTCTATGCGCTGATCTCGATAACTGGTTGCGGTATGAGCAGTTTTCTTCCTAGGTTATTGGTTAGATAGAGCTTGGCTCGCGATTTAAGCAACCACTTTTTCCTCAAATGCAGGCTGCATTTAGATATTTTTATTTTGAGTGAAGGCTAATTGATGCTGCTCGGTGGCTCGTTCAATTATCTCACTGTGGAACTTCGGCTATAATAAAAAGATATAACTTATGTATTGATGGCATATGCTTCTTAACCTTGCATTGCTTACAAAAATATTACTTGTTATTTCTTGAAAATGCGAAAAATCAGAGGGCTTTTCCGTCTTCAACCTCTTGCTGATAGTAAAGGTACGGCATCTGGGCACAAGTCAAATTGTGCCAATGATAAAATTTATTGATTCCATGATTGTAATTTGTTTTTTCTATAGCTGGAATTGGTAATTGTTCTCACTTTCTAGCTCTGTGTCTAGCTGTTATCGGGGGTGTTGTCGGACCTTACTATTTCGTATGGCGTTTAGCCACGATCTGAAGGCCATTATTTGTTCAGATGACACAAGTTTTGAAATCATAGTTTTTTATGCTGCGACAGGCTAGCAGACAAGGTTTCTGGCCCTGAGCCAAATTGTCTATTGTGGGCCTCACCTCTGCAGTATTGGATATTTAACCGCCCTCTCAGCGCTTGTGCAACGGGTTGGAAGCCAAGGTGTGCAGTTGCAAGCGTTAATCGTTAGCAGGCTGCGTGACAGGCGAATCATGTAGTAGTAAAGGCTCACCATTTCTTGAGCATTATCCAGTCGGTGAGCTCAATTGGTTGGACTCATCAGATTGATCTGGAGTATTTCCTCGTATCCGTCGTCGATACGCCAAGCGGGCTGACGCGCATGAATGGAAGCCACTCAACGCAAGGTTTCCAGGGCGTGTGCTTTTTAGGGAGGAGCCATCTGGCGAACTATTGGTGATTGAGCCACGTATGGACAACGAGCTCAGAGCCTTTGGTGGTTGGCTGATATATTGTCATTTTGAGGGTTTTCTGGTCGTAGAGGTCAGGCGATTTCTCTACGTGGGCTGACGTTACTGCGCGCTGTGCCCTTCATTGAAATGCCAGTGGGCTATGGCCTTTATTTTTAGATAATGGGCCCGTGATAGCTGATTAGTCTGGGGATTCTAACGCCCCCTTTTTTACGGGTACAGGGGGCTTTTTTCTTGGACAGGCGATGCTTATGAAGTAGGACATGTTGGGCGGGCGTTTATGTTGACTCAAAGTAGTAGGTTTATTTCGTTTGTCATACGAAGCAGTTCAGGTTGTTAGCTGAGCTGTAGGGATGGAGTTAATTCAAGCATTAAAAAGCCGGCTTGTGGCCGGCTTCTCGGGGACTGGCTTGGTTCATTTTTGGTAAACCGCACCAGCCTTCAAAACGTACACCCAGCTCTTGCGGCTGGCTGTGGGACTGGGCGGGAAAGTCATCCGCTTCGTCGGGCGATCTGACCGCAGAAAGGGTCGATGCGCAAATGTGGGGCGCAGCATACGCAGGTTCGCCGGGAATTCCCAGTGCAAAGCGCGATCCAGAGGCCTTGAGGGCGAAAATAGTGCGTGGGAATGTGTTGCGCGATGCGTATCTGGTGCAAGCCCGTTCGCCGGCAAGCCGGTTGCTGCGGGAAATCGCGGGCACAAAAAAGCCCCGATCACTCGGGGCTTTCTCTTGAAGCGTGTCGCTAGCAGCTTGCAGCTGCTTCTCAGCCTTTGTAGGCCGCGACCGACTTCAGGATCTCGGCACGGGCCGCGTCAGCGTTGCCCCAACCGTCGATCTTCACCCACTTGCCTTTTTCGAGGTCTTTGTAGTTCTCGAAGAAGTGCTTGATCTGTTCCAGCAGCAGGGCTGGCAGGTCGGTGTATTCCTTCACGTCGACGTACAGCTGGGACAGCTTGTCGTGAGGAACCGCGATCACTTTGGCATCGCCGCCGCCGTCGTCGGTCATGTTCAGGATGCCCACTGGACGGGCGCGGATTACCGAGCCTGGCGCTACTGGGTAAGGGGTCACTACCAGCACGTCGAGGGGGTCGCCGTCGTCAGCCAGGGTGTTGGGGATGAAGCCGTAGTTGGCCGGGTAGAACATGGGGGTGGCCATGAAACGGTCAACGAACAGGCAGTCGCTGTCTTTGTCGATTTCGTACTTGATCGGCGCGTGGTTGGCCGGGATTTCGATAGCGACGTAGATGTCGTTCGGCAGGTCTTTGCCCGCCGGAATCTTGCTGTAGCTCATTGGGCGTTGCCCCCGTTAGTTGACCAAATGACTTGGCCGGATTGACCAAAAAGTGGCGGCGATTATAGACACACTCCGCTACCGATGCCACGTGCCAAGGGTCGTAGAACCTTGGTTGTACTGTCGCGCAGAGCGGTTCGGCTGTACCGCGCGACCGGTGGTTTTACCATCGGTCGCCAGGCGGGGAAGTTGTCTTTCAACCGGCCTGCAGATGAACAACGTAATAGCGCGACAGGAACTTAGTGGTGCGTTTGATAGACCGGGTCTTCAGCCTGAAGTTGCTGTAGCCGGGCCAGGGGATTCTGCCGATAAAACAGCTGCAACTGTGCATAGACTTTCGGATAGGCCGCCACCAGCAAGTCCGGGGCGCTGAAGAAGTATTCGCTGGTGACGGCGAAGAACTCGGCCGGGTTTTCCGCTGCGTAGGGATCGATGGCGGTTTCGGCGTCCGGGTCGTGGTCGAGCTGACGGTTGAGGTCGTCGTAGGCGCTCTGCATCACCTGGGCCCAGTCGCTGACTCGCATGTCGCTGTGCAGCGGCGGCAGGCCATTGGCGTCGCCGTTGAGCATGTCCAGCTTGTGGGCCAGTTCGTGGATCACCAGGTTGTAGGCTTCCCAGCCGCCGCTGGCTTGCACCCCGGGCCAGGCAAGGATGATCGGCCCCTGTTGCCAGGCTTCGCCACTGTGCTCGCCATCCCACTCATGCTCGATACCGCTGGCATCGCGGTGGCGCTGGGGGCTGAGGAAGTCGTCGGGGTAAAGGATGATTTCGTGGAAGCCCTGGTACCAGTTCAGGTCGCCCAGGTGCAGCAGCGGCAGTTGCGCCTGGGCCGCCAGCAGCAGGCGCTGTTCCTGATGCAGTTCCACGCCGGGCAGGGTGGTGAGGTGCTTGTCGTCCAGGAACAGCACGCTGGCTTCGCGTAGCCACTGGTCCTCGGCGGCGCTGATGCCGTCGAGGAACGGTAGTTGCTGGCGTACCCGCTGCCAGGTGTTATCGCTGACCGGATGCTTGGCCAGCCGGCGCTTGCGGCGCCAGGCGCTGAGGGACCACATAAGGTTTAGCGGGTTTCGACTTTTTCAGCACTGCGGGCCAAGCGGCTGCGCAGCACGCCAATGATCATCGGCACCAGGGACAGGAGGATGATGGCGACCACCAGCAACGAAAGGTTTTTCTTGATGAACGGCACGTTGCCGAAGAAGTAGCCCAGGGTCACCAGGCCGCCGACCCAGAGAATGGTGCCGGCCACGCTGAAGGCAAAGAACCGCGGGTAGGGCATGCGGGCCACACCGGCGACGAAGGGTGCGAAGGTGCGGATGATCGGCAGGAAGCGGGCCAGGGTCACGGTCTTGCCACCGTGTTTCTCATAGAAGTCGTGGGTTTTCTGCAAGTAGTCGCGGCGGAAGATCTTCGAGTTGGGGTTGCTGAACAGGCGTTCGCCCGCCGTTCGCCCGATCACGTAGTTGGTGCTGTCGCCAAGGATGGCCGCCAGCATCAGCAGGCCGCCCAGCAGCACCGGGTCCATGCCGCCGCCCGCAGCGACTGCACCGGCGATGAACAGCAGGGAGTCGCCCGGCAGGAACGGCGTCACCACCAGGCCGGTTTCGCAAAAAATCACCAGGAACAGGATGGCGTAGATCCAGGGCCCGTAGTTGGTCACCAGCATGTCGAGGTAAACGTCGAGATGAAGGATTAGGTCGATCGGGTTGAAATCCATGGGGGCACCTGTGGTGACAGCCTGGCTCTGCAGGCCTGTGCGATGACTCGAAGAAAGGGACTACAAGGGGGATGTAGCTTTTCTTACGATCCGAAAAGTTCGGCATTATAAAGGCTGACAGGTGAAATGCGCGTTCAGATTGTAGCCGGGCGTTTCGGTTTGCGAGGGGGAGCAAACGCAGAGGATTTGATGTTCACCGCAGCTGATAAAGCGGCCCTGAGGCCGCTTTTTTGTGGGTCAGTCATCGCTCAGCGGCAATATGTAGTTCTTGAATTCGGTGTCTTCGCGAAACCCCATGGACTCATAGGTTTTCTGTGCCACGGCGTTGTTGCTGCTGGTGGAAACCCGCAGCCGCACGGCATTGGATTCCTTGGCCATTTTCTTCGCGGTGCGCATCAGGTTGTCGGCCACCAGCTGGCGGCGGGCGTCTTCGGCGACGTAGATGTCGTTGAGAATCCACACGCGCTTGAGGGACAGCGAAGAAAAACTCGGGTACAGCTGGCAAAAGCCCAGCAACTTGCTGCTGTCATCATCGGCCAGGGCCAGGTAGATCACCGATTCCTTGCGTCGCAGGCGCTTTTCCAGAAAGGCCCGGGACGAGTCCGGATAAGGCAGGGCGCCATAGAATTCACGGTATTTGACGAAAAGCGGGGTCAACAGATCCAGGTGCTCGAGGGTTGCTTGAGTAATCCGCATGGGTAGCTCTCAACTTCAAGTGGATGTGACGGCACAGGTTGGATGACTCGGGCAGCCGTGTCCCGATGCTGCCCAAAGCGCTGAAAAAGCGCAATCGTCTTGCAACGTCACGCTTGAGGTGGGTCCAACAGGAAATTGCCCTTCATATTCGCCGGAGAATCGCTGTCCAGGGTCTGTATCTGTGCCTCGTCCTTGAGATTCACCCCCGACAGTTGCCGACGGCAGGCTTCGCGCATCAGGTACAGCAGGCGGTGGGCGGCCATGCCGTAGCTCAGGCCCTCCAGGCGCACGTTGGAGATGCAGTTGCGGTAGGCGTCGGTCATGCCGACTTTTGGCTGATAGGTGAAATACAGCCCCAGGCTGTCGGGCGAGCTGAGTCCGGGGCGTTCGCCGATCAGGATCACGGTCATCTTGGCCCCTAGCAACTCGCCGATTTCGTCGGCCACCGCCACCCGGCCTTGCTCCACCAGGATCACCGGCGACAGCGACCAGCCCTCGGCGGCGGTCTGCTCTTCCATGCGCGCCAGGAATGGCAGGGTGTGGCGATGCACCGCCAGCGCCGACAAGCCGTCCGCCACCACCACCGCCAGGTCGACCCCGCCGGGATGGGCACTGGCGTAGTCGCGCAGGCTCTGGGCCGATTCATCACTGAGCCGGCGCCCCAGATCGGGGCGTTGCAGGTAACTGTGGCGATCCGTGGCGGCGCTGTGCACCAGCAGGCTGTCACGGCCGCGCTCGGCCAATTGGGAGCGCAGGTTCGCGTGGTCGAAAGGCAGGTGCACCGCGTCCCGGGCCTGGGCGTGGGCGAACTGGAAGTCCAGCTGGGCGCCGGTGGGCAGGCTGGTGCCGGTACGGCCCAGGGCAATGCGTGCCGGGGTCAGGCGGCGCAGCTCCAGCCAGGGGTTTTGCGAGTCGCTCGGATGTTTTTGCATGAGCCTGTTCCTTATCCCAACTGGGCCAGCGCCTGGCGGAACGCCGGCGGCAGGTTGTTGCCGAAATGCACCTTGCCATCGGCCTGGGTGAAGATGCCGGTCCTGGCCAGCCACTGCTCGAATTCGGGGGCTGGTTTCAGGCCGAGGGTCTGGCGGGCGTAGAGCGCGTCGTGGAAGGACGTGGTCTGGTAGTTGAGCATGATGTCGTCGGAGCCGGGGATGCCCATGATGAAGTTGATCCCGGCCACGCCCAGCAGGGTCAGCAGGGTGTCCATGTCGTCCTGGTCGGCCTCGGCGTGGTTGGTGTAGCAGATGTCGCAACCCATGGGCACACCCAGCAGCTTGCCGCAGAAGTGATCTTCCAGCCCGGCGCGGATGATCTGCTTGCCGTTGTACAGGTATTCCGGGCCGATGAAGCCGACCACGGTGTTCACCAGGAACGGCTTGAAATGCCGGGCCACGGCGTAGGCGCGGGTCTCGCAGGTCTGCTGGTCGACGCCGAAGTGGGCGTTGGCCGACAGGGCGCTGCCCTGGCCGGTCTCGAAGTACATCAGGTTCTGCCCGAGGGTGCCGCGGTTCAGGCTCAGGCCCGCTTCGTAGCCTTCCTTGAGCACGTTGAGGTTGATGCCGAAACTGGCGTTGGCCGCTTCGGTGCCGGCAATCGACTGGAACACCAGGTCCAGGGGCACGCCGCGGTTGATGGCTTCGATGGAAGTGGTGACGTGGGTCAGCACGCAGGCCTGGGTCGGGATTTCGTAGCGCTGGATGATGGCGTCGAGCATTTCCAGCATGGCGCAGATCGAGGCGATGCTGTCGGTGGCCGGGTTGATGCCGATCATGGCGTCGCCGTTGCCGTACAGCAGGCCGTCGAGAATGCTTGCGGCAATGCCCGCCGGCTCATCGGTGGGGTGGTTGGGCTGCAGGCGGGTGGACAGGCGCCCGCGCAGGCCCAGGGTGCCGCGAAACTTTGTCACCACGCGAATCTTCTGCGCCACCAGCACCAGGTCCTGCACGCGCATGATCTTCGACACCGCGGCGGCCATCTCCGGGGTCAGGCCTGGGGCCAGGGCCCGCAGGCTCTGCTCGTCGGCGGCGTCGCTGAGCAGCCAGTCGCGAAAGCCGCCCACGGTCAGGTGGCTGACCGTGGCGAAGGCCTGTTTGTCATGGCTGTCGATGATCAGCCGGGTGACTTCGTCGGTTTCGTAGGGAATCAGCACCTCTTCGAGAAAGTGCTTCAAGGGGATATCCGCCAGGGTCATCTGGGCGGCGACCCGCTCGCCGTCGTTGAGGGCGGCAACCCCGGCCAGAAAGTCGCCGGAACGGGCCGGACTGGCCTTGGCCATGACGTCCTTGAGGCTGTCGAAGCGATAGGTCTGAGAACCTACGCTGTGGGAAAATTGGGCCATCTCAGTCTCCGTTTCAACGATATAGGGGCGTTGCCGAGTGCTGGCGGATCATCAGGATGCCACCTTCTTCAGCAGGTTTTCCAGGCGGTTGCCGGCAGCCCTGTGCTGGAGGATGGCAAAGGCCTTTTCCGCCACCAGGCTGCCGCCTTCCAGCGGTGGCAGGCCACCGCGGTAGATGTTCGAGATCACGGTGTATTCGTAGCGAATGTCCGGGTTGCCGCTGAACTGCGCGGCGGCGCGGCGGGCCTGGTCGTCCGGCAGGCGGTAGCCCAGGTAGGCGGACATGCTGCGCGAGGCCAGGGCATCACCGCCGGGGCGCTCGCCGATCAGCACGATGATCAGTTGCGGTTGCAGCGCTTCGCCCACCGATTCCGCCAGCTTGACCCGGCCATAGGGCGCGAGGATCGGCTGGCCGATGCGCAGCTCGCGGCTCTGCAGGCCATCCAGCAGCACCGGCAGCAGTTCGGGAATGTTGTGGTGGATGGCTTCGGCGCTGAGGCCGTCGGAAATCACGATCTGCACATCGTTGTATTCCGGTTGCAGGCGCTGCAGCACCTCCTCGGTCAGCCGCGCGCCCAGCTCCGGGTCTTGCAGGTGAGCCAGCTTGTCCGGGGCCGCGGTGCGCAGCTCGCGCAAAGCAATGGCGGCGATTTCGGCGGGGCGCAGGTCGACGTAGATCGCTTCCCGGGCCACCGCCAGGTTGGCCCGCACCGTGCGCGACACCCTGTTGGCCGGCCGCGGGCCGGCGTTGTCGAAGCCGTAGGTGGCCGGGGTGGATTCCAGCAGGCGCTGGAAGTCGATGTCCGACGCGCAGAAGATCCTCGGATTGCCCCAGTTCGGCCCGCGCTCCACGTTGCCGTGGGCATCCTCCTGGAAAATCCCCTTGCCCAGGGCCCAGCGCAGGTATTCCGGGGCCGGTGCCAGGTCGTGGACTTCGCGCAGGGTCTGGTTGTCGTGGGCGCTGGTGTCGAAGTAGGCGAGCATGCGATCGGTGCTCAGGTACACGTCCATGAAGAAGTTGGCGCCGGCGGCGGTCAGCAGTTCGGTGGCCATCTGCTGGCCTTCCAGGGTCACCTGGGAGTGCAGGGTGTAGCAGGGCGCCATGCCCATGGGCAGCCCCAGCAGCTTGCCCATGAACTGGTCCTGCAGGCAGGAGTAGGTCATCTCGAAGTTGTCGAGGTGGGTTTCCGGGCCGATGAAGCCGGTGACGTTGTTCACCATGTACGGTCGATAACGCCGGGCCAGCCCGTAGCACAGGGCCTCGCAGGTGGCCATGTCGATGCCTTCGTGCTTGCCGTAGGTCAGCTCGCTGCCCTGGCCGGTCTCGAAGTACATGAAGTTTTCCGCCACCTCCCGCAGCGGGCCGCGTTCGGCCATGGTCTGCCAGGCCTGGTCGAGCAACTGCACGGTGACGTCGAATTCGTCGGTCAGGGTGCGTTCGGTGCCGGCCAGGCTCTGGAACATGATCTCCACCGGCGCGCCCTGGTCGAGGCAGGCCAGTTGGGTCTTGATGTGGGAGAGCACGCAGATCTGCGTCGGCGCCCCGGTTTCCCGGCGCAACTTGTCCAGGTGGTGCAGGGTGGCGCTGATGTTCTCCACAGTGTCGATGGCCGGATTGAGGCCGATCAACGCATCCCCCGAGCCCATGCTCAGCCCGGTGTAGACCAGCAAGGTGATGCCGCTGAGGTTGTCGGTGGGATGGTTGGGCTGCAACCGTGACGACAGGGTGCCGGGCAGGCCCACCAGGGTGCGGGCCTTGGCCGCCGCGCCGCTCTTGAGTTTTTTCGACAGCAGGATCAGCTCGTGCACATCCAGCAGCTTGGCCAGGGCCGCCGCCATCACCCCGGTCAGGGCCGTGCCGATACGGCGTATTTCGGTGCCGTGGCTGCGCAGCAGGCGATCTTTCAGGGCGCCCAGGGTCAGTGGGGCGATCTCGTCGAAGACGCCGTGGTCGATGTCGTAGTTGACCTGCATGACGCTGTCGATGCGCCCGTGGCGATCGGTCAGCGGATGCTGGAAGTAGTGATCCAGGGTCAGCTCGGAGAGCACCTTGCGCGCCGCCTCGCGGGTGATTTCATCAGCCGCCGCGAGCCCTGCCACCCGGTCGCCGGCCTTGCTGATGTCGGCGGCGCCGAGCACCGCCTTGAGGCTGCTGAAGGCGATCTCGCGATCCAGCACCCGGGTGCTGTAGCCACGCTCGGCCGGGACGGCGGGAAGGCGGATGTGCTGCAGTTCGGTGAGTGACATGGCAAGAGGCTCCTTGGCCGGCATCGGCATCAGTGCACGCCGTAAAAGGCGACGGGCACGATGTGCCGATGGGGTGTTCCCAGATTGATGAAATGCGCCGAACGCTCGCGCACTTCATCGATGACGATCAGGTTGCAAGAACTGCGCCCCCAATCCGTGGCGTAGTTGCCCAGGACCTTGCCGACGTTGCTTTCCAGCAACAGCACCAGCGGCCATTGAGGTTCGGGCTGGGCGGCGCCCAGGGCCCGGCACAGCAGGGCCCCCAGTTGGCGGATTTCATCCAGGTCCGGCGCCTGGCCGCTATCGAGCAGTTGCAGGCAGGCACCGTCGCGGCTGCTCAAGGCCAGGGCCAGGGCGTCGTCCAGTTGTTGCCGTGAGGCGTTCATCGGCAGGCGGGCGACGATGGGCAGGTCCTTGAGCGGCAGCACTTCGGGCCGGGGCAGGAACAGGGTGCTGCCGGAGATTTCGGTGTTGTGCAGGGTCAGGCCGTAGACCGTGGCCCGGCCGCGGTTTTCCGGCTGCAGGTGGCCGGCATCCCGGACCAGTCGTGGGTGGCGGGCGATGGCCAGGGCCAGATCGATGCCCAGGTCGCCGTAATAGGTAATGCCCGGCATGGCTTCGCCTTGCAGGTGGCGATAGAGCAGTTCGCCCACACCACCGGAAAAGGTCAGGGCCGGATGGGCATTGTGTTCGGGGAGGATCAACGGCAGTTGCTCGGTCAGTTGCCCCAGCGGGCCGGCAAAGAAGGTGCGATCACCTTCGGCGATGGCGACCAGGGCGTCGACGTACCAGTTGACCACCGCATCCCGCTCCGGGTGGTCGAGCGGCTGGCCAACAGTCTTGTGGATCTGCAGGTGATCGAGCAGCGCCCGGCCGAATTCCGACAGCGCGCTGAGGCGATAACCACCCGGTTCGAACTGCAAGTGCCGGGCGCCGATGAAGTGGCAGCCGCTGGCCAGGACATTGCCGTCCAGGCCCCAGGCTGCGTTGGTGGTGCCGCCGCCGATATCCAGGTTGAGCAGCGGTTGCCCCGGATGACAGCGGCTCAGGGTCGAACAGCTGCCCATGAACGCCAGCCAGGACTCCAGCCCGCCGTCGTCGGCGCGGGAGACCAGTACGTTGCCGATCAGTTGCTCCACCCGTCGTGTCAGGGCCTGGGCGTTGTGCCGCCGCGCCGCCAGGCCGGTAATGATCACGCCCGCGGAAAACAGCTGTTCCGGGCGCACTCCGGCCTGCTCAAGCCAGCATTCGATCAGGCCCTGGATCGCCGCTTCATCGATGATCCGCTCCTTGAACGGGGTAAACACCGGCTCGCCGCGAAACAGCACCCGGGGTTCGTTGAGGGCCATGCGTCCGGTGACGCAATGGCTGCTCAGGCTGGCCTGGGCGATCAGCGCGCTGCTGGTGGTGGAGCCGAAGTCCAGCCCCAGCAGCAACACCGATGTGCCGCCCGTGATGGCTTGCATGCTGGCGTTCCTCGCCGCGCCGGAATCAGGCCGTGGCCTTCTGGCCCGCAGGCTCCGGAGTTTCCAGTGCGGTGCCGCCCAGGTACTCGCCCGGGGCGATGATCCCCGCTGCCCGATCCTGGGCTTCCAGTTGCAGCGCCTTGGGCACCGACAGCCAGTAGGCCAGGCCGACGGCGACGAAACCGGCGCTGATCTTGCCGATCAGCACCGGCAGGATGATGGTCGGCTGGAAGTTGGCGGTGAACGACAGGTGGTCCCCCAGCAGGAAAGCGGCGCAGACCCCGAAGGCGATGTTCACCACCTTGTCCTTGGGCGGCATCAGGCGCACCAGGCGGAACATGGCGAGGATATTGGCGATGGTCGCCAGCATGCCGGCGCTGCCCACGGCGCTGAGGCCGATCTTGCCGCCGAGGTTTTCCAAAGGCTTGCCCAGGTATTTGCGCAGCAGGTAGACCATGGGGAAGGCACCGGCCAGCATGATGCCGATGTAGCCGGCGGTTTCCAGGGCGCGGGTCTGGTCCTGGGCGTCGGCGATGATCGGGTGGAAGCCCCAGCTGCCGAACACCGCGGAGAAGGCCCCGGTGAAGTACTCGACGATGGAGAACACCAGCACCAGCTTGATCGCCGCGTCCATGGCCCGGCCGAAGATGATGAAGCCCTTGATCATCATGTCCGGCAAAAAGCGCAGGCCCAGGGCCAGGGCCACGACGAAGATCAGGATCGGCAGCAGGTTGGCGAAGATGCTGCCCAGGCCCAGGGCCAGTTGGTAGCTGGCTTCACCGTTGGTGCTCACCAGTTCGCGAACTACCGGGTTGCTGAAGGCCAGGATCAGGCTGGCGATCATCACCCCGACAGGGATGGTGAGGATGCCGGACATGATCCCCAGGGCCATGTACTTGTGGTCGCGCTTGTCGAGCATCGCCAGGCCCATGGGGATCGAGAAGACGATGGTGGCGCCGCCCATGAAGCCGGTGATCAACGCCATCACCAGGGCCTCCTTGCTCGCGGCCAGGGCCGAGGCCAGCTGATAGCCGCCCATGTCCGAGGCGATGATCATGGTCGCCGCCAGGGCCGGGTCGGCGCCCAGGGAGTTGAAGAACGGCCCGAAGACGGTTTCGATGACCACGGTGAGATAGGGGATGGAAGCCATGATTCCCGCCGCCGGCACGAAGATGTAGCCGGTGGCGTGGATGCCTTCCATGAATTCTTTGCCCAGGCCCCGCTCGCTGTCGTAGATGGCGGCGAAGGCGCCGAGTACGGCGCAGAGCATGATGAGGTAGAGCACGTAGTTGCCGATCTGATCCATTGCGTTTGTCCCTTGTTATTGTTTTTCAAGCAGGGTCTGTGCACGACTGGTTTGGCGCAGAACTTCCGACAGCAGTGTCCCGTCCGGCCAGCCTTCGGCACCGGATCAGAGCAGGTGAACAATTGCGGCAAGGCCGCGAAAAGGCCTCCCGGCGACCGGGGTCGCCGGGAGGATCGATCAGAAGAAGCCCAGTGGGTTGATGTCGTAGCTCACCAGCAGGTTCTTGGTCTGCTGGTAGTGGTCGAGCATCATCTTGTGGGTTTCACGGCCAACGCCGGACTTCTTGTAGCCACCGAACGCGGCGTGGGCCGGGTACAGGTGGTAGCAGTTGGTCCACACGCGGCCGGCCTTGATCCCGCGGCCCATGCGATAGGCGCGGTTGATGTCGCGGGTCCAGACCCCGGCACCCAGGCCGAACTCGGTGTCGTTGGCAATCGCCAGGGCTTCGGCTTCGTCCTTGAAGGTGGTGACGCTGACCACCGGGCCAAAGATCTCCTCCTGGAACACGCGCATCTTGTTGGTGCCCTTGAGCAGGGTCGGCTGGATGTAGTAGCCGCTGGACAGGTCGCCTTCGAGTTTTTCCACCTTGCCGCCGGTGAGCAGCTGCGCGCCTTCGTTCTTGGCGATGTCGAGGTAGGAGAGGATCTTGTCGAACTGCTGCTCGGACGCCTGGGCGCCGACCATGGTGTCGGTGTCCAGCGGGTCACCGCGCTTGATCTGTTCGATCTTCTTCATCACCACTTGCATGAATTCGTCGTAGATCGACTCCTGCACCAGGGCGCGGGACGGGCAGGTGCAGACTTCACCCTGGTTGAAGAACGCCAGCACCAGGCCCTCGGCGGCCTTTTCGATGAACTTGGGTTCGGCCTGCATGATGTCTTCGAAGAAGATGTTCGGCGATTTGCCGCCCAGTTCAACGGTGGACGGGATGATGTTCTCGGCGGCGCATTTCATGATGTGCGAGCCCACCGGGGTCGAGCCGGTGAAGGCGATCTTGGCGATGCGCTTGCTGGTGGCCAGGGCCTCGCCGGCTTCGCGGCCGAAACCTTGCACCACATTGAGCACGCCCGGTGGCAGCAGGTCGCCGATCACTTCCAGCAGCACGGTGATGCCCAGTGGCGTCTGCTCGGCGGGCTTGAGCACCACGCAGTTGCCGGCGGCCAGGGCCGGGGCGAGTTTCCAGGCGGCCATCAGGATCGGGAAGTTCCACGGGATGATCTGTCCGACCACGCCCAGGGGCTCATGGATGTGGTAGGCCACGGTGTTGCCGTCGATTTCCGCGGCGCTGCCTTCCTGGGCCCGCAGGCAACCGGCGAAGTAGCGGAAGTGGTCGGCGGCCAGCGGGATGTCGGCGTTCAGGGTCTCGCGCACGGCCTTGCCGTTGTCCCAGGTTTCGGTGATGGCCAGCAGTTCGAGGTTCTGTTCGATGCGGTCGGCGATCTTCAGCAGGATCAGCGAGCGGGCCTGCACCGAGGTGGCGCCCCAGGCATCGGCGGCGGCATGGGCGGCGTCCAGCGCCTTGTCGATGTCTTCGGCAGTGGAACGAGGGAATTCGGCAATCGGCTGGCCATTGACCGGCGACGTGTTGGTGAAGTACTGGCCTTTGATCGGCGCGACGAATTCGCCGTTGATGTAGTTACCGTATTTGCTCTTGAACGAAACGATGGCGCCTTCAGTACCGGGGTGTGCGTAACGCATGGTGGGTATCTCCTGGCTTCTTATGCTTATGGGGGAGGACGCGCTTGAGCGCATGTCAAGCGTAGAGCAAAGGTCGGGCCAGCGTGGTGGGGGCCATGTGCATCAAGGGTTTGCGGATGTTTCACCGGCGCGGCGCAGGCTCGCTGTGGCGGAACTGGTACAGCGCGAAGTGACAGTTTGTAACCTTTATGGCACAGCCTGTGACTTGCGGGTCAAACCGGCATTGCAATGCAACAGTGGCTGGAGGATGCTGGTTCGCGTGTCGATTCTTGTCAGACAAATCTGATGAGCATTCACCCTTTTGCGGTCGCTGGCAGTCCGGCTGTGGCGATCGAGTTCCGTCTGAGCGTGACAGCGCAGCAGGAGAATAATAAGAAATGCACAGCAGTAATCACTTGAGCCGACACGCCCAGCAGGTGTTGACGGTGGCCCGGGGCAAGGCCCATCTGCAGGGGCCGGGCAGCGATCCTTCCATCGCCCGTTCCTGGTTGCGTTGCCTGGAGGACTATCACCTGGATCCGGCCCAGGTCATGGCACCCACCGTGCTGGAGCACGGTCGTCTGCTGGAGAGTCGCGAGCGCCTGCAGGATGTCCTGCAGATCGCCGGCACCGAGATGACCAACCTGCATCAGCAATTGTCCGGCGCCGGGCACGCGGTGCTGCTGACCGATGCCCGCGGGGTGATCCTCAACTGCATCACCGCCCCTAGCGAACGCAAGATCTTCGAGCATGCCGGGCTCTGGCTCGGCGCCGACTGGAGCGAGGCTCGCGAAGGCACCAATGGCATCGGCACCTGCCTGGTGGAGCGCCAATCGCTGACCATTCACCAGGGCGAGCATTTCCGCGGCCGGCACACGGGCCTGACCTGCTCGGCGAGTCCGGTGTTCGATCCCCATGGCGAGTTGCTGGCGGTGCTCGATGTGTCCTCGGCGCGCCAGGATGTCTCCCGGCAGAGCCAGTTCCACACCATGGCCCTGGTCAACCTCTCGGCGAAGATGATCGAGAGCTGCTATTTCCTGCGCTATTTCGAGAACCAGTGGCTGCTGCGCTTTCATTTGCAGGCTGAGTCGGTGGGGCTGTTCAGCGAGGGTTTGCTGGCGTTCGACGGCGAGGGACGGATCTGTGCAGTGAACCAGAGTGCCCTGAATCTGTTGGGGCATATCCGCGGGGGGCTGCTGGGCAAGCCGGTGGATAGCTTTTTTGACTGCTCGCTGGATGAGTTGCTCAGTCGCGCCAGTATCAATGCCAGCGCCAGCTGGCCACTGCGCACCCGGGATGGGCGGCGTCTGTTTGCGCTGTTGCGCGGCCAGCCACCAGCTGCCGCGCAGCCGGTGCTGCGGGCGCCGGTCGGGGTTACGCTGCCGCGCCCTGCGGGTATCTGCCTGGGGGATGAGGGGCTGCAGAACGATTTTCGCCGGGCCTCGCGGGTATTCGAACGGGATGTGCCGTTGCTGATCAACGGCGAGACCGGTTCGGGCAAGGAGGCTTTCGCCAAGGCGGTGCATCAGGGCAGTGCCCGGGCCGAACGGGCCTTTGTCGCGCTCAATTGCGCGGCGATTCCGGAGAGCCTGATCGAGAGCGAATTGTTCGGTTATCGCGGCGGCAGTTTTACCGGGGCGCGCAAGGAAGGCATGCGCGGCAAGTTGCAACAGGCCGATGGCGGCACCCTGTTCCTGGATGAAATCGGCGATATGCCCCTGGCCTTGCAGACCCGCTTGCTGCGGGTACTGGAGGATCGCCTGGTGGTGCCCATTGGCGGCGAGCCCCAGGCGGTCAACGTGCGCATCATCAGTGCCACCCACCGGGATCTGCTGGAACGGGTGCGTGACGGCAGTTTTCGCGAGGACCTGTATTACCGGCTCAATGGCCTGGAGATCGCCTTGCCGGCCCTGCGCGATCGCAGCGATAAATCCCGGTTGCTGGATTTTCTCCTGGCCGAGGAGGCCGGCGAGCAAAGCGTGGTGCTGGACGATGGCGCGCGCCAGGCCCTGCTGAGCTATTCATGGCCAGGCAATGTGCGCCAGTTGCGCAACGTGCTGCGGACCTTGGCTGCCTTGTGCGAGAACGGTCGCATTGCTCTGGAGGACCTGCCGCCGCTGATCCGCGACAACCGCCCGGCGCCGGTCAGCGAGCCGGTTGCCGAGGTGCAGGAGCGGCCCCTGGAAGACGCCGAGCGAGTGGCGCTGCTGGCGGCCCTGGAGCAGCAGCGCTGGCACATGACCCACACCGCCGAGCAGTTGGGGGTCAGCCGCAACACCCTTTATAGAAAGCTGCGCAAGCACGGCATCGCGCGCTAAGCCCGGCCCCTCGCCGCTGGTACAGGCTGCGGTCCTGGTGCCAGCGCCGGCAGGGGCGGCAACCACCCGCTCAGCTAATGGGTGCGATTTGCAGCCCTCTAGGCTAACCTGCGCCGATGTTTTTCGAGGTCGACTATGCACATCCATATTCTCGGTATCTGCGGCACTTTCATGGGGTCGATGGCGGTTCTGGCCAAAGAGCTGGGCCATCGCGTAACGGGCTCCGACGCCAACGTCTATCCGCCGATGAGCACCCAGTTGCAGGCCCAGGGCATCGAACTGACTCAAGGCTATGATCCTGCACAGCTGGATCCGGCGCCGGATCTGGTGGTGATCGGCAATGCCATGTCCCGGGGCAATCCGGCGGTGGAATATGTACTGAACAAGGGCCTGCCCTACGTGTCCGGCCCGCAGTGGCTGGCGGATCACGTGCTGCAAGGGCGCTGGGTGCTGGCAGTGGCCGGCACCCACGGCAAGACCACCACCAGCAGCATGCTGGCCTGGGTGCTGGAGCATGCTGGCATGAGCCCGGGCTTCCTGATCGGCGGCGTGCCGCAGAACTTCGCGGTGTCGGCGCGCCTGGGCGGCACACCGTTCTTCGTGATCGAGGCCGATGAATACGACAGCGCTTTCTTCGACAAGCGCTCGAAGTTCGTCCATTACCGCCCGCGCACGGCGATCCTCAATAACCTTGAGTTCGATCACGCGGACATCTTCCCCGACCTGGCGGCCATCGAGCGGCAGTTCCACCATCTGGTGCGGACCATCCCCAGCGAAGGCCTGGTGATTCATCCCACCACCGAACCGGCCTTGCAGCGGGTGATCGAGATGGGCTGCTGGACCCCGGTGCAGACCACCGGTGCCGGTGGCCAGTGGCAGGTCAAGTTGCTCAGTGCCGACGGTTCGGCCTTTGAAGTGATGTTCGAGGGTGTGAGCCAGGGCGTGGTGGAGTGGGAGCTGACCGGGCAGCACAACGTGGCCAACGCCCTGGCGACCCTGGCCGCCGCGCGTCATGTCGGCGTGGTGCCGTCCATGGGCATTGCCGGCCTGAGTGCGTTCAAGAGCGTGAAGCGACGCATGGAGAAGGTCGCGCAGGTGCACGGCGTGACCATCTACGACGACTTCGCCCACCACCCGACGGCCATTGCCACCACCCTGGACGGCCTGCGCAAGCGGGTCGGCGATGCCCCGGTGATCGCCATCATCGAGCCGCGCTCCAATTCCATGAAGCTCGGCGCGCATCGTGACGGGCTGCCGGAGAGCGTCAATCAGGCCGATCAAGTGATCTGGTATGCACCGGCCAACCTGGGCTGGGACCTGGCGGCCACGGCGGCCTTGTGTACGGTACCGTCGATTGTCAGCGACTCCCTGGAGGGCATCATCGAACGGGTGAAAAGCCAGGCCAAGCCGGGCACTCAGGTGGTGATCATGAGCAACGGCGGCTTCGGCGGCCTGCACGGCAAACTGGCCGAGGCACTGCAATGAGCAACGGCCCGGAACGCATCACCCTGGCCATGACCGGTGCCTCCGGCGCCCAGTACGGTTTGCGCCTGCTCGATTGTCTGGTGCGCGAGGATCGGGAAGTGCACTTCCTGATCTCCAAGGCCGCGCAACTGGTGATGGCCACGGAAACCGACGTCAGCCTGCCACCCAAGCCGCAGTTGATGCAGGCCTTCCTCACGGAGTACACCGGTGCAGCGGCGGGGCAGATCCGGGTTTACGGCAAGGAAGACTGGATGTCGCCGGTGGCCTCGGGTTCCGGCTCGCCGGCGGCGATGGTAGTGGTGCCCTGTTCCACCGGCACCTTGTCGGCGATTGCCACCGGGGCCTGCAACAACCTGATCGAACGCGCGGCGGACGTCACCCTCAAGGAGCGCCGGCAGCTGATCCTGGTGCCGCGCGAGGCGCCGTATTCCAGTATTCATCTGGAGCACATGCTCAAGCTGTCCAACATGGGGGTGACCATCCTGCCGGCCTCGCCGGGCTTCTATCACCAGCCGCAGACCATCGATGACCTGGTGGATTTCGTGGTGGCGCGGATTCTCAATCTGCTGAACATTCCCCAGGACATGTTGCCGCGCTGGGGCGAGCATCATTTGAGCAGCGATGAATAAATCCCTGTTGATCCTGCTGGCTGTCCTGCAACTGGCGGGATGCGCCACGGTGCGAACCTTGAACGCCGCACAACCGGGCGCGCCGGTGGTGTATTCGGGGACGCGCCTGGACCTGTATGCGATGCAGGGAGGCTGCTGCGCCATGGACCGCTTTGGCGCCGAGGCGCCGAGCTATCCGGGGGTGGATCTGCCGGCCAGCGCTGTGCTCGATACCCTGCTGCTGCCGTTGTCAGTGCTGACGGTGTTGGGGGTGGGGTTTCAGGCGACGGGCGGGTTGTAGCGCCTCGGTGGCAAGCCGGTTCCCACAGGCGTGTGCGGGAGCGGCTTGCCGGCAATGATTCATTTACCCAGTTTGCGCAGCTCGTCGGACTCGACGACCCGCGTGCCGTTCTGCTCTTCAAGCGCCAGGCGCCACATGGCCCGGGCCAGCTGGCAGGCTTCGATGCCGCGGTATTTCCCGGGGATCAGTCGAGACAGCGGCCCGGCCAGCTGCTCGCCCAGGCGCGGCTCGATACGATCCCCCAGCAGCAATGACGGCCGGCAAATGGTCAGTTGTGGCCAGCCCTGCTGTTTCAGGGCTTCTTCCATTTCACCTTTGACCCGGCTGTAGAAAATCGACGACTTGGGATCGGCGCCCAGCGCACTGATCACTATCAGGTGCCGTGCCCCGAGTTCCCGGGCGCGCTTGCCGAAGGCCACCACCAGATCCAGGTCCACCGCGCGGAAGGCCGCTTCGGAGCCGGCCTGCTTGATGGTGGTGCCCAGGCAGCAAAAGGCGATCTCCACCTTGCCGCTCAATTGCGGCAGGACCACTGCCGGATCGCCAACGGGGTTTTCCAGGCGAGGGTGCTCGCTTAACGGGCGTCTGCTGGGTGCCAGGACGCGAACCACGGTGGGCTCGTTGAGCAGGCGGTCGAGTAGTTGCTCTCCGGTCAGGCCTGAGGCGCCGGCGAGCAGGATGTGCTGAGGCGTCAAGTACATGGTCATTCCCCCCTTGATACGGTTCCAGCTTAGTTGCTCTGTGCTTCCTTGCTGCCTATAGAGACACTTTGCAGCGCTTTTCGTGCCTGCTGTTTACGCAGTTGTTGCCAGTGGGCAATGACCCCCTTGGGGGCCCAGATTTGGGGTTCCGACGCCTCGAAGCCATCTGCCTGTTCGCGCTCGGCGACGGTGGCCCTGGCCAGCTTGAAGGCATGCTCCAGATCGTCCGTCTGGTTCAGCGCCTGGGCGAACAGCGCGTCGCCGAAATAGGTGAAGTCGGCTTCTTCCGAACAGCCGAAGGAGACCCGGTCGGCTTGGGAGGCGGTCATGATCAGGGTCCGCTCATCCTTCAGCGCGGGGATGAAGCCGCCGGAATAGCAGGACGAGATGACGATGATCTTGTCGCGATTTTTCAAGGGGGCCAGGACGCTGGCCAGCTCGTCGGCGGGCAGGTCCGCCAGCTCCAGGCGGGGTTGATCCAGCACCAGTTCGTGTTCGCTGGTGCCGTGACTGGTGAGGTAGATGAACACCAGGTCCTCGGGGCTGCTGCGTTCGGCCAGGGTCTGGGCGGCGCGGCGCAGGTTTTCCCGGGTGGCCATCGGCCTGCTCGTCAGGTGGTCGCGGTGGTTCACCAGGCGGATCTGGCCATAGGCGCCGAAGCGGCTGGCGAGCATGTTGCTGACGTAGTCGGCTTCGCGCAGGAACACGCTCTGCTTGCCGTCGCCGGCCAGGGTCAGGCTGTAGAGCTTGATGCCTGGGGTGGAGGCGGGCACCTCGTCCAGGGCTTTTTGCAGCAAGTGGCCCTGGACCAGCAGGGCGCTTTCCAGCGGGTCGGGCAAGAGCTTGCCGTCGGCATCACGAATCCGCAGGCCGTTGTTCCACACGCCGCTTTGCACGCTGCCATCGCGCAGCACCAGCACGCCACGGCCTTGATAGTTGTCGCTGTCGAAGCCGCCAATGTAGAAGCTGCCGTCACTGAGGTTGAGGCGTCCCTCGCCGCTGAAGCGCCAGTCGCTGAAGCCGCCGATATAGTGGCTGCCGTCGGCACCGATCAACTCGCCCTTGCCGCCCAGGGCGCCTTCCTTGAATTGGCCGATCCACACGTCGCCGTCGGAGTTTTCGTAACGGCCCTTGCCATTGAGCTGATTGTGTTTGAAGCCGCCGACGTAGATGTCGCCCTCGGCGCTGTTGAAGGTGCCGTTGCCTTCCAACTGGCCGTTGACGAAGTGGCCGGTGAACTGGTTGCCGTTGCCATCGCTGCGCTGGCCCTCGCCATTGGGTTTGCCCTTGGCGAACTGCCCCTGATACTGGCTGCCGTCTTCCAGCTCCAGGCGACCCAGGCCCGAGTACAGGTCGGCCTTGAATTCGCCGCGATAGGTCATGCCGTTTTCTTTGAGGGTGCCTTCGCCGTCCCGGCGGCCGAGCTTGAAGCCGCCGCTGTAGCTGCTGTCCTTGGTGGTCAGGGTGCCTTGGCCATGGAACAGGCCCTGCTGGAACTGGCCGCGATAGACCTCGCCATTGCTGCCGTGCCATTCCCCCTGGCCGTGCCATTGGCCCTTGTCGAACTGGCCGGCGTACCAGCTGCCGTTGGGGTAGTCGATGCGTCCCTGTCCCTGGAGCAGTCCATTGACCAGGTCGCCACGATAGCGTCCGCCGTCCGGCAGTCGGGCGTCGGGCGGCAACAGGGATTCGCCGTCTCCGCAAGCGCTGAGCAAAAGGGTCAAAACCAGGGGTACAAGTGGGCGCATAACGGGTTCCGGATAATTAGGGGACCGAGTATGCCGCAGCGGTGTGACTTATATATAGAGAGGTTGAGCGAAACAGCGTGAGCTGTTTCGCATCAGGAGCGTTTCAGACGAAGCAGAGCGACAGGGGCTCGGCGATGTAGGCGGGTTTTTCCTCGCCCTCGATCTCCAGGGTGGCGGTGGCCTTGAGCAGCCATTGGCCTGGCTTTTTCTCGGTGACCTCGGTCAGTTCGACCTTGAGCCGTACCTTGGAGTCGACTTTCACCGGCTGGATGAAGCGCACGCTGTCCAGGCCGTAGTTGACCACCATCTTCAGGCCTTCGGGCAGCACGAGGATGTCTTCCATCAGTTTGGGGATCAGCGACAGGGTCAGGAAGCCGTGGGCGATGGTGGTGCCAAACGGGGTCTTTGCCGCCTTGACCGGATCGACGTGAATGAACTGGAAGTCGCCGGTGGCTTCGGCAAACAGGTTGATTCGCTCCTGGTCGATGGTGAACCACGGGGAGCGTCCGAGTTCCTTCCCGACATAATCTTTGAGCTCTGCAACAGGAACATGGGGCATTGAGACTCTCCTTGGATCAACGTTTTTTTAGTGTTGGGCGCAGTACTTTGCGCTCCGAAATATCCACTTTAGATCATCATGGCGATCCTTCCCGGTAAACATCCATGCTTTTGGCGAATGCCGGTTCATAGCGCCTGCGTGCTTATAATGCGCGACGGGATCTGGCTGGAGAGTCGGTATGTTGTTACGCGGTTTGACATGGCTGGTGCTGTTCCAATTGCTTGGCACGGCGCTCAATCATCTGCTGTTGCCCGTGCTGCCCGGACCCATCATTGGCCTGTTGCTGCTCCTGGTGTTCCTGGTGCTGCGCGGTGAAGTGGGAGAGCCGTTGAGCCAGGCGGCCAGCAGCCTGCTGCGTTATCTGCCGCTGCTGCTGGTGCCGCCTGCCGTGGGAGTGATGGTCTATGCCCGGGATATCGCCGCAGACTTCTGGGCCATCAGTGGCGCGCTGGTGTTGTCGCTGGTTATTTCCATGGCCTTTGTCGGCGTGCTGATGCAGCGCCTGGTCAAGCGCCAGGCTCGCCGGGAGGACCGCCAATGACCTTCGATTGGCAAGGGGCCTGGGCAGCCGTGATTCACCATCCCCTGTTCGGCATCGGCATCACGCTGGGGGCCTATCAACTGGTGCTCGCGGCTTTCGAGAAGACTCGCTGGATGTTCCTGCAGCCGGTGCTGGTCTCCATGCTGCTGGTGATCGGTGTGTTGCTCGGCTGTGGCCTGAGTTACGCCGAGTACCGCAAGAGCACCGAGATCCTGAGCATTCTGCTGGGCCCGGCCACAGTGGCCCTGGCGGTGCCGCTGTACCTCAACCTGCGGCGCATTCGTCAATTGTTCTGGCCAATCTTCACTACGCTGGTGGTGGGTGGGCTGCTGGCCACCAGTCTGGGGGTGGCGCTGGGATGGTGGTTCGGCGCCGAGCACATGATCCTGATGACCATGGCGCCCAAGTCGGTGACTTCGCCCATCGCCATGCTGGTGGCCGAACAGATCGGCGGGGTGGCGGCATTGGCGGCGGTGTTCGTGTTGATCACCGGGGTGATCGGGGCGATCTTCGGCCCGGCCATTCTCGATCGCCTGGGGGTGCATGGTCCCGAGGCGCGGGGCATGGCGCTGGGCATGACCGCCCACGCCGTGGGCACTTCGGTGGCGTTGCAGGAAAGTGAGGAGTGCGGCGCCTTTGCGGCGCTGGCGATGAGTCTGATGGGCGTGGCCACGGCGGTGTTGCTGCCGTTGGCGGTGTCTTTGCTGGTTTAAGGATGGGTGTATGAGCCTGGCACTGTTTCCCCTGAATACCGTGTTGTTTCCCGACTGCATCCTCGATCTGCAGATTTTCGAGGCGCGCTACCTGGACATGATCGGCCGTTGCATGAAGCAGGGCTGCGGTTTCGGGGTGGTGTGCATTCTGGAGGGCGAGGAGGTCGGCCCTGCAGCGCCCGGCTATGCCCTGGTGGGCTGTGAGGCGCTGATCACCGATTTCCACCAGCAGGACAATGGATTGCTGGGCATCAGGGTCAAGGGTGGCCGGCGTTTTCGCGTGCTCAGCAGTGAAGTGCAGAAGGATCAATTGACCGTGGCCCAGGTCCAGTGGCTGCAAGAGGCCAGCGAGCAGCCGCTGAAGGAAGAGGACGCCGATCTGATCGCCCTGCTCAAGGCCTTGGCCGAGCATCCGATGGTGGAGGCGCTGGACATGGGCAGCGAGGCCGAGGGGCAATTGTCCCTGGCCAATCAACTGGCCTACCTGCTGCCCTTCTCCGAGCAGGACAAGATCGACCTGCTGCAGTTGGATGATCCGCAGCAGCGGCTCGATGCCATCCAGCAATTGCTGGACGAGCTGCAGGGCGAGCTGTTCGCCTGAGCCGGCACCGGTCGCGGCAGGTGGCGCGCCGATTCGTCAATAGGCGTAGCGCAACAGCGCGTGGGGCAGGTGCCGGATGGCCATGAAGCCGCACATCAGCAGCATCACTGGCAGCACTATCCACCAGGCCCTGGCCGGCATCGGCTTGAGCGGGGTCTGCCATTGAATCAGGGTCAGGCTGGCGGCACAGACGCAGGTCGCCAGCATCGCACCGGCGAGGATGTCGCTGGGCCAGTGAGCCCCCAGGTACACCCGCGACAGGGCAATCGAGGCCGCCGGCAGGCAACCCAGCAGTAGCCAGGTCAGGCGCATCCTGGGCGGCTGGCCGCGTCCGGCCAATACCGCCAGGGTCAGGAACAGCGCAAAGGAGCCCGAGGCGTGGCCGCTGGGCATGCTGTAGCTGGTGAGCGGATCGCTCAGGACTTCAGGCCGCAGGCGGGCGAAAAACCATTTGCTGCCGGTATTGGCCAGGGCGGTGCACATCAGGGTCGCCCCGGCGAATACCGCGTGGCGCCATTGCCGCAGGGCCAGAAGCAGCAAGGTCAGCACGGCGCTGGTGATGAACATGGCGCGAAACTCGCCGACCTGAGTGATCATCACCATGATCTTGTCCAGGGCCGGGTCCCGGTGTTCCTGCACCAGCGCGATCAGCCCCTGGTCGAATGCCGTGAGATAGGGATAGCCGATGAACAGTCCCGCCAGGACCAGCAGGCTGGTGCCGGACATCAGCAGGGTCGCACGGCGGTGGCGCCGCAGGCTGCTGGTGATGCTCAAGCCGATCAGCAGTGCCAGGCCGCCGGCGACGACACCGGCTTGTGGCCAGAAACCTTCGGGCAGTGGCAGGCGGATCGCCGCACCGGTGGCCCATCCCGGCAGCAGGTAAGCCACGGACCAGCCCGCCGCGGCCAGCAGGCTGACGGCTATGAAGCGCGGGAAGGGCATGTCGAACATGCCCGCCACCATGGGGAGCATGGGGCGCAGAGGACCGATGAAGCGTCCCACCAACAGGCTGGCGATACCGTAGCGCTGGAAGTAGTTCTCGGCGCCATTGATCCATTCCGGGTGCTGCCGCAGGCCCGGCAGGCGGCGGATGCTCTGATGAAAGTGGCGTCCGAGCAGGTAGGACACCAGGTCCCCAAGCAGGCCGCCGAACAGGCCCAGCAGCAGGGTTTCCCCCAGTGACAGCGCGCCGTTGCCGGCCAGCACGGCAATCGCGAACAGCAGCACCGTGCCCGGAACAATCAGGCCGGCAATGGCCAGGCATTCCACGCAGGCGACGATGAACACGGCGGCGGCCAGCCATTGCGGGTGGGTGGTCAGCCAGGCAGTCACGCTGTCGAGCCATGGGCCCATAAATTCAACTCCATTGTGGTTGGCGGCGGGGAGGCGGATGCCGTTGCTTCAGCCGAGGATCAGGTAGTCGCGCCCTTCGACCTGACCGCGTCGCAGCGGGTTCCGAGTGCAGTAGGGGGCGAAGGCGGCATCGACGAAACGGTACATCAGGTGTTCGTCGCGGCCATGGGGGATGCCTAGGCGCGTGGTCTGGATGATGTGCGGCACAGTGCTGCCGACGTCCTCGACGAACAGGATTTCATGATCGAAACGTTTTGCATCCCAATTCGGGACTTTGAGGCCCATGGCCTTGCACAGCAGGGTCTGGCCGGCGCAGAGCTTTTGCGCCGGGCGCGGATGACCGCTGGCGTCCGGGTTGTTCAGTTGCATCTGCGCCAGGCTGGCAGGGCCTGAGAGCGGGTCGACCCAGGGGTAGCCGGATTTGATCAGCACCGCGTTGCCGGGGCCCTGGGCGCTGAAGTTCAGCGAGTCGCCGCCACGGGCGTAGTACATATAGATGTGGCCGCCATCTAGAAACAAAGCCTTACGTTTTTCTGTGTAGCCGAGGGAGGCGTGACTGCCTTTTTCCTCGCAGTAATAGGCTTCGGTTTCGATAATGCGCGCGGACAACCAGAGTTCGCCGACCTTGTGGCGGATGACTTTGCCCAGCAGTGCACGGGCGAGCAACTGTGCATCACGGTCGAAAAAGCCGTCAGGCAAGGCTTTGGGCGGCTGCGCGGTGGTTGGAATGGGCATGGCGGCGAGGGTTATGGCGAAAAAAGTGACGCAATGGTAACAACTCCAGGCTTAATTCAGGCTGAAGCACGAGTATTTACACTCCATTTCGACCATCCGCCCGTGACCGCTGTCCGTGAACGGGCGCGACAGCTATAATCAGCCGCTTTCCTCTTTGCCAAGACCACACCAGACCATGACTGAGTCCGTTCTTGACTACATGACCCGTTTGGGTCGCGCTGCCCGCCAAGCTTCCCGGGTGATCGCCCGTGCCACCACCGCGCAGAAGAATCGTGCGCTGCTGGCGGCTGCCGATGCCTTGGACGCCGCGCGACCGGAGCTGATCGCAGCCAACGAGCAGGACCTGGCCAACGGCCGGGCCAATGGTCTGGAGCCGGCTCTGCTGGATCGTCTGGCGCTGACGCCCGCGCGTATCGACGAGATGATCGAAGGCCTGCGTCAGGTGGCCAAGCTGCCTGACCCCATCGGTGAAATCCGCGACATGCGCTACCTGCCTTCGGGCATTCAGGTGGGCAAGATGCGCGTGCCCCTGGGGGTGATCGGCATCATCTACGAATCGCGTCCGAACGTGACCATCGATGCCGCCAGCCTGTGCCTGAAGTCCGGTAACGCCACCATCCTGCGTGGCGGTTCCGAGGCAATCCATTCCAACCGTGCCATCGCCACCTGCATTCAGCAGGGCCTGGCGGCGGCCGACCTGCCGCCCCACGTGGTGCAGGTGGTGGAAACCACCGACCGCGCCGCGGTGGGGGCGCTGATCACCATGCCCGAATTCGTCGACGTGATCGTGCCCCGTGGTGGCAAGAGCCTGATCGAGCGGGTCAGCCGTGACGCCAAGGTTCCGGTGATCAAGCACCTGGACGGCGTCTGCCACGTGTATATCGATGTGGCGGCGGACCTGGACAAGGCGATTCGCATTGCCGACAACGCCAAGACCCAGCGCTACGCCCCGTGCAACACCATGGAAACCCTGCTGGTTCACGCCGCCATTGCCGAGCGTGTATTACCGCCGCTGGCCGCGATCTATCGCGACAAGGGCGTCGAACTGCGCGGCTGCGAGCAAACCCGCGCGATCCTGGGGGCCGACGTGCTGCAAGCGACCGAAGAAGACTGGCGCACCGAGTACACCGCGCCGATCCTCTCGATCCGGGTGCTGGACAACCTGGAGCAGGCCATCGAGCACATCAATACCTATGGCTCGCACCATACCGACTCGATCGTCACCGAGAACTTCAGTGATGCCCGGCGCTTCCTCAACGAAGTGGATTCCAGTTCGGTCATGGTCAACGCCTCGACGCGTTTTGCCGACGGCTTCGAGTACGGCCTGGGCGCGGAGATCGGCATCTCCACCGACAAGCTGCATGCCCGCGGCCCGGTGGGCCTGGAAGGCCTGACCAGCGAGAAATACGTAGTCTTCGGCGACGGTCACGTGCGCACTTGATGGGCAAACGTATCGGTCTGCTGGGCGGCACCTTCGATCCAGTGCATATCGGCCACTTGCGTGGCGCACTGGAGGTGGCGGAATCCCTGCAACTCGATGAGCTGCGCCTGGCCCCCAGTGCCAGGCCGCCGCATCGGGATACACCGCAGGTGTCGGCGCTCGATCGTCTGGCGATGGTCGAATGTGCGGTGGCGGGCGTTTCCCCCCTGGTGGTGGACGACCGTGAGCTGAAGCGGGACAAACCGTCCTACACCATCGACACCCTGGAACAGATGCGGGCCGAGTTGGCCGCGGATGACCAGTTGTTTCTGTTACTGGGCTGGGACGCGTTTTGCGGCCTGCCCACCTGGCATCGCTGGGAAGAACTTCTCCAGCATTGCCACATCCTGGTGCTGCAACGCCCGGATGCCGACAGCGAACCGCCGGATGCCTTGCGCAACCTGCTGGCGGCGCGCTCGGTGAGCGACCCACTGGCCCTGCAAGGGCCGGGGGGGCACATTGCATTCGTCTGGCAGACGCCGCTTGCGGTGTCCGCCACCCAGATCCGTCAACTGCTGGCCAGCGGTAAGTCGGTACGTTTCCTGGTGCCTGACGCGGTCCTGGCCTATATCGATGCTCACGGACTTTACCGTGCGCCGAACTGAAGGAACGCTGCCGGCCTGTGCTGAGCGGCGCTCCAAACATACGAGCTGAACGAGTTTTATATGACTAACCAAGTAATGAAAGGCGAAGATCTGGTCAAGGTGGCTGTCGCCGCGCTGGAAGACGTCAAGGCCCAGGACGTCCTGGTGATCGATGTTCGCGACAAGCAGAGCATCACCGACTACATGATCATCGCCACCGGTACTTCCAACCGCCAGATCGGCGCGATGCTGGAAAAGGTCCGCGAAATGGTCAAGGCCCAGGGCGTGCGTCCACTGGGTGAGGAAGGCAAGGGCGACAGTGACTGGGTGCTGCTGGACCTGGACGACGTGATCGTGCACATGATGACCGCCTCGGCCCGCCAGTTCTACGACCTGGAACGCCTGTGGCAGGGCGCCGAGCAGAGCCGCGCGGCCGATGGCAAGCACCACAGCCCGGAGCATGGCCACGAGCACTTCACCAAGCTCAACAAAGACCAGCAATAAGGGACGGCTGTGCGCCTGCGTCTGATCGCTGTCGGTTCACGCATGCCCAAGTGGGTGGAAGAGGGTTGGCACGAATATGCCAAGCGTCTGCCCTCCGAGCTGGCGCTGGAACTGGTGGAAATTCCGCTCAATACCCGGGGCAAGAACGCCGACGTGGCTCGCTTTATCCGTCAGGAAGGCGAGGCCATGCTGGCCAAGGTCGGGCATAACGAGCGCATCGTTACCCTTGAGGTGCATGGCAAGCCCTGGAGCACCGAGCAACTGGCGGTGGAACTGGATCGCTGGCGCCTCGATTCGCGCACGGTGAATTTCATGGTCGGCGGCCCGGAAGGGCTGGCGCCGGAGGTTTGTGCGCGGGCCGATCAGCGCTGGTCGCTGTCGCCGCTGACCCTGCCGCACCCGCTGGTGCGGATTCTCATCGGTGAACAGCTGTATCGCGCCTGGACCGTGCTGTCCGGGCACCCTTACCACAAGTAGCCCGCGCCCCTAATGTCCCAGCCGATCCGTATCAAGGACCACGAAAAAGACGCCCGTCTGGTGCGTGGCCGGGTCGTGTTCGGCGCCATTATGGTGATCTGCCTGATTGGTGTGCTGATTGCCCGGCTGTATTACCTGCAGGTGATCCAGTACGACTATCACTCCACGCTTTCGGAGAATAATCGGGTGCATGTGCAGCCGATTCCTCCGACTCGCGGGCTGATTTTCGACCGCAACGGCGTGGTGGTGGCTGACAACCGGCCCAGCTTCAGTCTGAGCATGACCCGGGAGCGTTCCGGTGACTGGCAGAAGGTCCTCGATGTGATCGTCGAGGTGCTGGAGCTGACTCCGGAAGATCGGGTGCTGTTCGAAAAGCGCATGAAGCAGGGGCGGCGTCCCTTCGAGCCGGTGCCGATTCTGTTCGAGCTGACCGAAGAGCAGATCGCCCGAATCGCGGTGAACCAGTTCCGTCTGCCCGGGGTGGAAGTGGTGGCCCAGCTGGTCCGGCATTACCCTCAGGGCGCGCACTTTGCGCATTCCGTGGGCTACATGGGGCGGATCAACGAGAAAGAGCTGAAGTCCCTGGACCCGGTGAACTACAGCGGCACCCACCATATCGGCAAGACCGGCATCGAGCGTTTCTACGAGCCGGAACTGCACGGCCAGGTCGGCTACGAAGAGGTGGAAACCAACGCTCGTGGGCGGGTGCTGCGGGTGCTCAAGCGCACCGATCCGATTCCCGGCAAGGACATTGTCCTGAGTCTGGACATCAAGCTGCAGGAGGCTGCGGAACTGGCCCTCGGCGGGCGCCGTGGTGCGGTGGTCGCGCTGGATCCGAACACCGGTGAAGTGCTGGCGATGGTCAGCCAGCCGAGCTTCGATCCCAATCTGTTCGTGACCGGCATCAGCTTCAAGGCCTATGCCGAGTTGCGTGACTCGATCGACCGGCCACTGTTCAACCGGGTGCTGCGCGGCCTGTATCCACCGGGCTCGACCATCAAGCCCGCGGTAGCCATTGCCGGGCTGGATGCCGGGGTGGTCACGGCGGCGTCCCGCGTCTACGACCCGGGTTACTACCAGTTGCCCAACTACGATCACAAGTACCGTAACTGGAACCGTACCGGTGACGGTTATGTCGACCTGGATACCGCGATCATGCGGTCCAATGACACCTATTTCTACGACCTGGCTCACAAGCTGGGCATCGATCGGCTCTCGGCCTACCTGAGCAAGTTCGGGATTGGCCAGAAGGTCTCCCTGGACATGTTCGAGGAGTCCCCGGGGCTGATGCCGACCCGTGAATGGAAGCGTGCCACCCGGCGCCAGGCTTGGTTCCCGGGGGAAACCCTGATTCTCGGGATCGGCCAGGGCTACATGCAATCCACGCCGTTGCAGCTGGCCCAGGCCACTGCGCTGGTCGCCAGCAAGGGCAAGTGGAACCGGCCGCACCTGGCCAAGACCATCGAAGGCGAGAAGCCGGTGGATCACAACCCGATGCCGGACATCGTCCTGCGTGATCCCTCGGATTGGCTGAAGGTCAATCACGGCATGCAGCAAGTGATGCACGGTGCCCGGGGCACGGCGCGCAAGGCGGCAATCGGATCGCCGTATCGCATTGCCGGCAAGAGTGGTACGGCCCAGGTGGTGGCCATCAAGCAGGGTGAGAAGTACGACCGCTCCAAGGTTCAGGAACGGCACCGCGACCACGCCCTGTTTGTCGGTTTCGCCCCGGCGGAAAACCCGAAAATCGTGGTCTCGGTCATGGTCGAGAACGGTGAGTCGGGGTCCGGTGTTGCCGCTCCGGTGGTGCGTCAGGTGATGGATGCCTGGCTTCTCGGCCAGGACGGCCAGCTCAAGCCTGAGTTCGCCAGCCCTATCAGCGCGGAGGCTACGGCCCGTGAAGAGTAATTTTGACCGCATCCTCTCCAGCGAGGATGTGATGCGTCGCCGCGCGACGCTGCTGCAGCGCCTGCATATCGATGGCCCCTTGCTGGTGCTGCTGCTGACGCTGGCCGCCGGCAGCCTGTTCGTGTTGTATTCGGCCAGCGGCAAGAGCTGGGACCTGTTGGCCAAGCAGGCCACGTCCTTTGGCATCGGCCTGGTATCGATGATTGTCATCGCCCAGTTCGAGCCGCGTTTCATGGCGCGCTGGGTGCCCCTGGCTTATGTGTTCGGGGTGGTGTTGCTGGTGGTGGTGGACGTCATGGGCCACAACGCCATGGGGGCGACCCGCTGGATCAACATTCCCGGGGTGATCCGCTTCCAGCCGTCGGAGTTCATGAAGATCATCATGCCGGCGACCATCGCCTGGTACCTGTCCAAGCGCACGCTGCCGCCGCATCTCAAGCATGTGGGGATCAGCCTGATCCTGATCGGCATTCCGTTCATCCTGATCGTGCGCCAGCCGGACCTGGGGACGGCCTTGCTGATCCTGGCCGGTGGCACTTTCGTACTGTTCATGGGCGGCCTGCGCTGGCGCTGGATCCTCAGCGTGCTGGCGGCCGCGGTGCCAGTGGCGATCGCCATGTGGTTCTTCATCATGCATGACTACCAGAAGCAGCGGATCCTGACTTTCCTCGACCCTGAAAGCGATCCCCTGGGCACTGGCTGGAACATCATCCAGTCCAAGGCGGCGATCGGTTCCGGTGGGGTTTTCGGCAAGGGCTGGTTGCTGGGCACCCAATCGCACCTGGACTTTTTGCCTGAGAGCCACACCGACTTCATCATTGCGGTCATGGGCGAGGAGTTCGGCCTGGTGGGCATCTGTGCGCTGCTTTTGATCTATCTGCTGTTGATCGGGCGCGGGCTGGTGATCACCGCCCAGGCGCAGACGCTGTTCGGCAAGTTGCTCGCAGGCAGCCTGACCATGACGTTTTTTGTTTACGTTTTCGTCAACATCGGTATGGTCAGTGGCTTGTTGCCGGTGGTGGGAGTGCCGTTGCCGTTCATTAGCTACGGAGGAACTTCGCTGGTGACACTACTGTCAGCGTTTGGGGTTTTGATGTCGATCCATACCCATCGCAAGTGGATCGCGCAGGTTTGATTAAGGTGAAGAATTCAATGCAAGCAATGCGTGGCTGGGCCGCTCGGCAAGCGCCGTGGGTCGGTCTGGTAGGCATCCTGGGTGCAGCGCAAACCGCGTTCGCCGGTGATTACGAAGGTTCGCCGCAAGTGGCCGAATTCGTCGGCGAAATGACTCGGGACTATGGCTTTGCCGGGGAACAGCTGATGGGCGTGTTCCGCGAGGCCGAGCGCAAGCAGTCGATTCTTGACGCCATTTCGCGGCCTGCCGAGCGGGTCAAGCAATGGAAGGAATACCGGCCGATGTTCATCACCGACGCGCGCATTGCCCGTGGGGTGGATTTCTGGCGTCAGCATGAGGCGGTCCTGGCCCGCGCCGAGCAGGAATACGGCGTGCCGGCCCAGGTCATAGTGTCGATCATTGGCGTTGAAACCTTTTTCGGCCGCAATACTGGGAATTACCGTGTAATCGACGCCTTATCGACCCTGGGTTTCGATTATCCGCCGCGGGCCGAGTTCTTCCGCAAGGAGCTGCGCGAGTTCCTGCTGCTGGCCCGCGAAGAGCAGCTCGATCCGCTGAGCCTCAAGGGGTCCTACGCCGGGGCCATGGGGCTGCCGCAGTTCATGCCCAGCAGTTTCCGCGCCTATGCGGTGGATTTTGACGGAGATGGGCACATCAATATCTGGACCAACCCGGACGATGCCATTGGCAGTGTGGCCAGTTACTTCAAGCGCCATGGCTGGGTCGCCGGCGAGCCGGTGGTCAGTCGCGCCGATGTGCGTGGCGATCGCGTGGACGAGGGCCTGACCACGGGCATCGAACCGACCAAGACGGTGGGGGAGTTGCGAGCCCTGGGCTGGTCGAGTCATGATGCGCTGCGCGATGATATGCCGGTCACCGCTTTCCGCCTGGAAGGTGACAATGGCCCGGAATATTGGATGGGTCTGAAGAATTTTTACGCGATCACTCGCTATAACCGCAGCGTGATGTATGCCATGGCCGTACATCAGTTGTCTGAACAGCTGGTCCAAGCACGGGGCGTCAAGTAATGCTGGCAATGCCAATCCGCAAACCCCTGAAGCTGCTGGCTTTTGCCACGTTGTCCTTGCTGGTGGTCAGTTGCTCGACGAGCCGCTCGCCGCAGCAGAAATCCTCGAATGCCGTGCGTTCCATGCCTGGGCTGGACGTCAACCGTGCCCACAAGGATGGCGCGCCCTGGTGGGATGTCGACGTTTCGCGGATCCCCGATGCGACTCCGACCCTGCATACCGGCCCGTACAAGGCCAATCCGTATACGGTACTGGGCAAGACCTACTTCCCGATCCAGGAGTCGAAGAACTACGTGGCTTCCGGCACGGCGTCCTGGTACGGCACCAAGTTCCATGGCCAGAACACTGCCAATGGCGAGGTCTATGACCTGTATGGCATGAGTGCCGCACACAAGACCCTGCCATTGCCCAGTTACGTAAGGGTCACCAACCTGGACAACAACCGCAGCGTGATCCTGCGGGTCAACGACCGCGGTCCGTTCTATTCCGACCGGATCATCGACCTGTCCTACGCGGCGGCGAAGAAACTCGGCTATGCCGAAACCGGCACCGCCCGGGTCAAGGTCGAGGGCATCGATCCGCAGCAATGGTGGGCTCAGCGTGGCCGTCCGGCGCCGTTGATGCTCAACGAGCCGCAAGTGGCGCAAAATAGCGCGCCGGTGGTCACGGCTTCCACCGGTACTGTCGAGCAATGGACCCCGCCGCCTCAGCAACACGCGGCCGCAGTGGTTCCGGTACAAGTGAAAAACACTCCTGCAGCCGCCTCAGGCCAGTATTTGCAGGTGGGCGCCTTCGCTAACCCCGATGCTGCCGAGCTGTTGAGGTCGAAATTGAGCAGCATGGTGAGCGCTCCGGTGTTCATCAGCTCGATCGTGCGCAACCAGCAGACGCTGCACCGGGTTCGCCTGGGGCCGTTCGGCACGCCGGGTGAGGCCCAGCAAGCGCAGAACAGCGTGCGCTTGGCTAACCTGGGTCAGCCCAGTGTGGTCACCGCCGAGTAGGAACATTGAAGATTGAAGGTCCGCTCGCGGTATTGGGGGGCGGACCCTGGTTGTTGGCTCGTCGAACAACAAAAGCCCGGCAAGGGTCAGTGAGTGAACAACTGCATACGCGACAGCTCGTCAGAAGGCTGTCTGAAATAGTTTTGCCCTCCGGGGCAAGTTTCCATTAGCAACTTCGAGAGACGGATGAACATCACCACCTTTGCCAAACGCCTGTGCCTGCTTGTCCCGCTGATCATCACGCCCGCCGCCTGGGCGGTCGAAGCGATGCCGTCGCCACCGCAACTGGCCGCCAAATCCTATGTGCTCATGGACGCCAGCAGCGGTAACGTGCTGGTGGAGAACAATGGTGACCAGCGCCTGCCGCCAGCCAGCCTGACCAAGCTGATGACTGCCTACATCGCGACCCTGGAGATCCGTCGCGGTCAGATCGGTGAGAACGACCCGGTGACCGTCAGCGAAAACGCCTGGCGTACCGGCGGTTCGCGGATGTTCATCAAGGTGGGATCGCAGGTCACCGTCAGCGACCTGCTGCACGGGATCATCATCCAGTCGGGTAACGATGCCAGTGTCGCGGTTTCCGAGCACATTGCCGGTAGCGAGGACGCGTTCGCCGACATGATGAACAAGACGGCGGCCGACCTGGGCATGAGCAACAGCCACTTCATGAACCCTACCGGTCTGCCGAATCCCGAGCACTATTCGTCGGCTCACGACATGGCGCTGCTGGCGCGGGCGATCATCCACGAAGACCCGGCCCACTACGCCATCTACTCGCAGAAGGAGTTCTTCTGGAACGGTATCAAGCAGCCCAACCGTAACCTGTTGCTGTGGCGCGACAAGACCGTCGACGGTCTGAAAACCGGCCACACTGACGAGGCCGGCTACTGCATGGTGTCTTCGGCCGTGCGTGATGGCATGCGTCTGATCGCCGTGGTGTTCGGCACCAACAGCGAGCAGGCGCGCGCCGCCGAAACCCAGAAGCTGCTGACCTATGGCTTCCGCTTCTTCGAAACCCAGACCTTCTACCAGAAGGGCACCGAGCTGGCCCAGGCCCAGGTCTGGAAAGGCACCACTCATCAGGTCAAGGCCGGTCTGGCCGAAGATCTGACCATGACCATGCCTAAAGGCCAGCTGAAAAAGCTCGCTGCCAGCATGACCATGAACCCGCATCTGGTTGCGCCGATCGCCAAGGGCGACGTGATTGGTAAAGTCGAAGTGAAGCTGGACGATAAGGTGGTGCACAGCGCCGATCTGATCGCTCTGGAAGCGGTCGACGAAGGTGGTATCTTCCGCCGCATGTGGGATAGCATCCGCCTATTCTTCTACGGTTTGTTCAACTGATATTGTCGACCTGCGTGGCCCTCGCTCCGAAGTGGAGCGGGGGTCATGTCCGTCGCCACGGCTTACGAGGCCGTTACTGCCATGACAGACACAGACGTTAAGTCGCACAAGATTGAATTTCCCGTCGATGACTACCCGATCAAGGTGATCGGTGACACGGTTGTCGGCTTCAAGGACACCGTGATCGAGATCCTTGCCAAGTACGCCAAGCTGGACATCAAGTCCCTGGCCGAGCGTCAAAGCAGCAACGGCAAGTACACCACGGTACAGCTGCACATCACCGCCACCGGCGAAGACCAACTGCGTGATATCAATAGTGCCCTGCGTGCTACCGGTGTCGTCCACATGGTGCTGTGATGCCGCAAACGCTGGGCTTTCGTGAGCTTGGCCTGATGGCCTACGAACCGGTCTGGCAGGCCATGCAGCGCTTTACCAATGAACGCGGCACCAGCGCGGCAGACGAAGTCTGGCTGGTGCAGCATCCTCCGGTGTTTACCCAGGGCCAGGCGGGCAAGGCCGAGCATCTGTTGCTGCCGGGAGATATTCCGGTGGTGCAGGCCGATCGCGGCGGACAGGTGACTTATCACGGTCCGGGCCAGTTGGTGGCCTACTTGCTGCTGGATGTGCGCAGGCTGGGATTCGGTGTGCGTGATCTGGTCAGTCGCATGGAGCAATGCCTGGTGGAGTTGCTGGCCAGCTATAGCGTGCCGGCGGCGGCCAAGCCCGATGCACCGGGGGTCTACGTCGACGGGGCGAAAATTGCCTCGCTGGGCCTGCGGATCCGGCACGGATGCTCCTTTCACGGTCTGGCCTTGAACGTGGACATGGATTTGCAGCCGTTTCGACGGATTAACCCCTGTGGTTATGCCGGGTTGGCGATGACCCAACTGAGCGACCATGCAGGGCCGATTGAATTTGCCGAGGTAAGTGCCCGGCTGCGTGCGCAGCTCGTCAAACACCTCGACTATGCTGAGCAGACGACCCTAACGGGCGGAATCGACTGATATGACTACTGCGCAAGACGCTGTTGAAACCCTGATCCCGACGCTGGATGTTTCCGAGCGGGCGGCCCGTCCGAAAGTTGAAACCGGCGTCAAATTGCGCGGTGCGGAAAAGGTCGCGCGCATTCCGGTGAAGATCATTCCGACCACCGAGTTGCCGAAGAAGCCGGACTGGATTCGTGTACGCATTCCAGTCTCGCCGGAAGTCGACCGGATCAAGCAACTGCTGCGCAAGCACAAGCTGCACAGCGTCTGCGAAGAGGCGTCCTGCCCGAACCTGGGCGAATGTTTCTCCGGCGGTACCGCGACCTTCATGATCATGGGTGACATCTGCACCCGTCGCTGCCCGTTCTGTGACGTTGGCCATGGCCGTCCGAAGCCTCTGGATGTCGATGAGCCGATGAACCTGGCGGTGGCCATCGCCGACCTGCGCCTGAAGTACGTGGTGATCACCTCGGTGGACCGTGATGACCTGCGTGACGGTGGTGCCCAGCACTTTGCCGACTGCATTCGCGAGATTCGCAAACTGTCGCCGAACGTTCAGCTGGAAACCCTGGTTCCCGACTACCGCGGTCGCATGGACGTCGCCCTGGAAATTACCGCCGCCACGCCGCCGGATGTGTTCAACCACAACCTGGAAACCGTGCCGCGCTTGTACAAGGCAGCGCGTCCGGGCTCGGACTACCAGTGGTCGCTGACCCTGCTGCAGAAGTTCAAGCAACGGGTACCCCATGTACCGACCAAGTCCGGCCTGATGCTAGGCCTGGGCGAAACCGACGACGAAGTCATCGAAGTCATGAAGCGCATGCGTGAGCACGACATCGATATGCTGACCCTCGGCCAGTACCTGCAACCGTCGCGCAACCACCTGCCGGTTCAACGCTTCGTGCACCCGGACACCTTCGCCTGGTTCGCCGAGGAAGGTTACAAGATGGGCTTCAAGAACGTCGCTTCCGGCCCGCTGGTACGTTCCTCGTATCACGCCGACGAACAAGCGAAGCTGGCCAAAGAAGGCCTGGTTTCCTGATGTAGCCCGCCCGCAAGGCCCTGGCCTTGCGGGCAGCTTTGCCGCTGTTTGGTACGCCTTCTGCGCTGCGCCTCCCTTGTATTCTCCGTGGGTGATTTCCCCTCTTCTGTTTGGTGGCATTCATGGCTACTGTGCTGGGGTGAATTCACACAGGGAGAATCTGCATGCCCATCCAACCCACTGCTGCTCTTCACGCTCATCTGCCGGTGCCGGCATTGGCGGCGGAAGGTGTCATTGGCCTTATCGCCCCCGCCGGTCCTGCAGCTCTGGATACCGAAAAAGCCTGCCAATGGATGCGTTCCAGGGGCTATACGCTGCGGATCTTCCCTGGCGTAGGTCAACAGGATGGTTACCTGGCAGGCAGTGATCAGGTCCGTCTCGATGACTTGCACGGGGCTTTTGCCGATAGCGAAATCGACGCCATTGTGTGTTTGCGCGGGGGCTATGGCAGTCCGCGCCTGCTGGACAAGATCGACTTCGAGTTGCTGCGACGCCATCCCAAGCCATTTGTCGGTTACAGCGACATCACCGCCTTGCACCTGGCGATCAATCGTTATGCGGGCTTTGTCAGCTTTCACGGGCCGATGCTCAATGCCGACCTGCTGGGCGGCAAGCAGGCGCCAACCGAGGCGTCGTTTTTCAATATGCTCAGAGGGCAGGTCAAGAGCGGCAGCCTGCTGCCCCATCCGGTAGCCTTTCCCTTGACCACGGTGGAGCCGGGTATCGCCCAAGGGCCGCTGGTGGGCGGCAACCTGTCACTGATTGCCAGTACCTTGGGTACGCCTTACGAAATCAATACCGGCGGCGTCATTCTGTTTATCGAAGACGTCAACGAGCCGCTGTACCGCATCGACCGCCTGCTCAATCACTTGCGTCTGGCCGGCAAGCTGGAGGGGGTGCGCGGGGTCCTGGTCGGGGATGTGGCGGGTGTGGATTTCACCGCGTTGTGCGCGTTGCTCAAGCAGGTCTTCGAGCCCTTGCAGATTCCGGTGCTGGCGGGATGGCGCAGCGGTCACTGCGATCCGAACCTGACCTTGCCGGTGGGGGCACTGGTCAAGCTGGATGCAGGGGCCAGGGAGTTGACCCTGGCTCAGGACGTGGTGTTCAGGTAAGGCGCTGGCGAAGGAGCCAGCTCCTTCGCACACGCGTGTCTAGCGGCTGCGCAGGCTTTCCAGCAGCTTGTGGGTTGGGTAGCCATCTGCGGGCCAGCCCAGTGCCTGCTGGGCACTGCGAATGGCCTTGCGGGTATTGGCACCGATGATGCCGTCGGGGTTGCCGGCGTCATATTGGTGGGTGCTGAGCAGGGTCTGCAATTCGATGCGTTCGGAGCGGCTCAGGGGAAGATCGTCCTTGGGCCAACTGCCGTTGATCTGACCAGCGCCGCCAAACCGCTCGGACAGCAGATTGACTGCCAGGGCGTAGGACGATGAGTTGTTGTATTTCAGCACTGCCCGGAAGTTATCCAGAATCAGGAACGCCGGCCCTCGGTAACCCGCAGGCAACAGCAACGAAGCGGACAATTGCTCGGAGCCATATGGCAGGGCCTTGCCGTTGCTCGTTGTCATGCCCAGGCTCAGCCACTCGGCCACGGTCTTGCGGGTGGAGGCGTCGGCCAGGGCGTAGTCGAAACTGCTCTTGAGCTGGACCTCAACGCCCCAGGGCTGGCCTTTTTGCCAGCCTGAGCTCTGCAGGTAATGGGCTGTGGAGGCCAGAGCGTCGGCCGGGCTGTTCCAGATATCCCGGCGACCGTCGCCGTCGAAGTCCACGGCGTGGGTGTTGTAGGTGGTGGGAATGAACTGGGTCTGGCCCATGGCGCCGGCCCACGAGCCGAGCATCTTCTCTGGCTGGATGTCGCCGTGCTGGATGATCTGCAAGGCGGCAATCAACTGGCTGTTGGCGAAGGCCGGGCGGCGTCCTTCATAAGCCAGGGTGGCCAGGGAGCGGATCACCGACTTGTTGCCCTGGAAGTCGCCGAAATTGCTCTCCATGCCCCAGACCGCCACCAATGCCTGGCGATCCACGCCATAGCGCTGTTCGATCCGCTGCAGGATGTCGCTGTACTGGAGCAGCAGGGCCTGGCCCTTGCGTACCCTGACCGGAGACAGGGCTCCATCCAGGTATTCCCAGACCGGGCGGGTGAACTCCGGCTGGCTGCGGTCAGCCTTGATGACACTCATGTCCGGTGTGACACCGGCGAAGGCTCGGTCGAAGATGTCGGCGCGAATGCCGGCGTTCAGGGCTTCGGTACGGAATGCGTTCAGCCATTCATCGAAGGTCTGTGCGGGCTGGATGTCCAGATTGTCGGCGGTCAGTGGTGCGACAGTAGCGGGTGCGGCGAGGGGGGCTGCCTGGAGGGTGGGCAGCGGCTGGGCGTCGGCGGCGGTAGGTTGTTCCGCGCAGGCGACGAGCAGAACGAGGCTGGAGGCAGCGATCAGTTGGCGCATGTGCCAACGACGGGAAAGACAAAAGGGCATGCACAGGTCCAGAGAGAATAACTATCAGGTGCAGACCTTATCATGCCGACGGGGTTCAGGGCTTCAGGCGGCCAGAAAGTAAGAAGCCTCCCAGCTTTTAGACTGGAAGGCTTCGCGGCGGTAGCTGCCTTTGCCCTTGGCCGGGCGTTCCTGACGGCTGCGGAACAGTGGCTGGGCGACAATGGATTTGGCCTTGTTGGGGCCATGCTTGGATGGTTTGCTCATCGTTTTGTACTCGCGGTTTGTAGAGAGAGGCTGCGGCGCGAATCATCGGCCAGAGTGGAGCGGCTGTCCAGCACTCTGCAGCAGGAAGATGCCAGTCGTGAGATGAGCGGCGTGCTTACTCGGCCGGCAGGGCCAGGCGTTGGCCGGCCATCAGCAGCGACAGGCGGCTCAGGCTGCTCCAGGGCGAACCGCTGGCCTGCCCCTTGATCTGCGCATCGATACGCTGGGCATCCAGCAGCAACTGCCCCCAGCGCTGTGCAGAGTAACGTTGCAGCGCCTTGCTCATCAGCGGCTTGCGTTTGTCCCAGACCGGAGGGCGGGCCTGACTGAACACCTTGTCCAATGGCACGCCCTGGCTGAATTGCAGGGCCAGGTTGGCCAACAGCCGCAGTTCTCGGGACAGGGCCCAGAGAATCACGGGAGGTTCGACGCCTTCACCGCGCAACCCTTCCAGCATGCGCAGGGCGTGGGCGGCTTCACCGTTGAGAATGGCATCCACCAGCCCGAACACATCGAAACGCGCACTGTCGGCCACTGCGGCCTGGACCGTTTCGACGGTGATCTGTCCACCTTCAGCCATCAGCTTGAGTTTTTCGATTTCCTGGGCCGCGGCCAGCAGGTTGCCCTCGACCCGCGCGGCGATCAGCTCCACCGCGTCCTGGCTGGCGGACAGCCCGGCTTGGGACAGTCGCTGACGAATCCACTGTGGAAGCTGGTTGGCGTCCACCGGCCAGATCTGTACGAACTGGGTCTGGGCACCTTCCACCAAGGCCTTGCCCCACTTGGTCTTCTGTGCGCTGCCGTCGAGCTTGGGCAGGCTGATCAGCAGCACTGTGTCCTCGGCCGGACGCGAACAGTACTCGATCAGCGCTGCGGCGCCCTTGTCTCCTGGCTTGCCCGAGGGCAGGCGCAGTTCCAGCAGGCGTTTTTCCGCAAACAGCGACATGCTGGCCCCGGCTTGCAGCAGGGTGCCCCAGTCAAAGCTGGCATCGGCACTGAATACCTGGCGCTCGTCGAATCCCTGCTGGCGTACGGCAGAGCGGATGGCGTCGGCGGCTTCCTGGCAGAGCAGGGGATCATCGCCGCTGATCACATAGACCGGCGCGAGAGGACCTTGCAGGTGTTTGCCGAGTTGGGCGGGTGCGAGTTTCATAGGCGGGGGCCAATGGGGCGCGTGAGCGCCCCACACGGCTTACTGGTTCGGCAGTTCCAGGGGGGACTGCTGCGGAGTTTCCGCCTCAGCCTTGCGTGCAGCTTCCAGCGCCTGGGCTTCGGCCTTGGCTTTGGCTTCGGCTGTGGCTTGCAGTTGAGCAAGCTGGTCCGGGGTCAGCAACTGCAGACGGATCAGCATGCGCTGGATCAGGTCGCGGCGCATTTCCTTGCGTGTTTCAGACGATTCCTGATCGGAGCCGGTGATGTTGTTGCCGTCATGCACGAAGACCTTCTGTACTTCCAGCTTGTCGTCGAGCAGATGCAGGTTGTCGTGCGTCAGGATTTCGTACCTGAGCGTGGTGCCGATCTCGTATTCGGCCGAGCTGCCACCGCCGGTGTAACTGAGGGTGCGCTGGGAGTTTTCCTCGCTCAGCAGCACCAGCTTGTAAGGCGCGCCGGCATGGACCCGTACACCGCTGCTTTCCAGTTGTTGCTGGAGCATTTTCACGGTGGGGCCGTAGGCATCCCGGGCGCTCAGGTCGAGTTCCTTGATGGTCAGCTCATGGGTTCCCGTTCCGCGCAACTGGAAGCCACAGGCGCTCAGCAGCACGGCCAGACCCATCACCAGCAGGTTACGTTTGATCATGTATTGCTCCCCTTGAAACCATATGGGCCACCTTGTGGCCCTGGAGGTTTTGTTCGGCGCCCGATCCCGGACCGGGCGCCTGATCCAATTAGCTGGCGACGATATTGACCAGTTTGCCCGGCACCACGATGACCTTGCGGATGGTCAGGCCTTCGGTGAAGCGCAGCACGTTCTCGTTGCTGCGAGCCGCGGCTTCGACTTCTTCACGGCTGGCGCTGGCCGGCATTTCGATCTGGCCACGCAATTTGCCGTTGACCTGGATGACCAGTTGCAGGCTGTCTTGAACCAGGGCGCTTTCGTCCAGAACCGGCCAGCCGGCATCGATGATGGCGCCTTCCTGACCCAGCTGCTTCCACAGTTCGTGACTGATGTGCGGAGTGATCGGAGCCAGCAGCAGGGCTACGGTCTGCAGGCCTTCCTGCAACAGGGCACGGTCCTGGTTGCTGCCTTGCGGGGCTTTTTCCAGGACGTTCATCAAGGTCATCACCTGGGCGATGGCGGTGTTGAATTTGTGGTGCTGGCCGACATCCTGGCTGGCCTGCTTGATGGCCAGGTGGATGGCGCGGCGAATGGCTTTCTGTTCGTCGCTCAGGGTGGCGATATCCAGTGCCTGCGGCAGCCCTTGGCTGACATGGGCCTGGGCCAGGCGCCAGACGCGCTTGAGGAAGCGGTGCGCACCTTCGACACCCGAGTCGGACCATTCCAGGCTCAGCTCGGGCGGCGACGCGAACATCATGAACAGGCGGCAGGTATCGGCACCGTATTGCTCGATCATCGACTGCGGATCAACGCCATTGTTCTTCGACTTGGCCATCTTCTCGGTGCCGCCGATTTCCACCGGCAGGCCGTCGCTGATCAGTTTGGCCCCGATGATCTTGGCCTTGCTGTCGCGCTCCAGCTCAACGTCCGCCGGGTTGTACCAGGTGTAGGCGCCATTGGCCTCACGGCGATAGTAGGTTTCGGCAATCACCATGCCCTGGGTCAGCAGGTTCTTGAACGGCTCGTTGGAGCTCACCAGGCCTTCGTCACGCATCAATTTGTGGAAGAAACGTGCGTAAAGCAGGTGCAGGATGGCGTGTTCGATGCCGCCGATGTACTGATCCACCGGCAACCAGTGGTTGGCCGCCGCCGGGTCCACCAAGCCGCTTTCATAATGTGGCGAGGCGTAGCGCGCGTAGTACCACGAGGACTCGACGAAGGTGTCCATGGTGTCGGTTTCACGCTTGGCAGGCTGGCCGCATTTCGGGCAGTTGCACTCGTAGAACTCGGGCATGCGGGCCAAAGGCGAACCGGCACCATCGGGTACCACGTCTTCCGGCAGCACCACCGGCAGCTGGTTTTCCGGGACCGGAACGTCGCCGCAGCTGTCGCAATGGATGATCGGGATCGGGCAGCCCCAGTAGCGCTGGCGGCTGATGCCCCAGTCCCGCAGGCGGAACTGGGTGCGTGATTGACCGAGGTTTTTCTTCAGCAGGGCCGCTTCGATAGCGTCGAACGCGCCAGGGAAATCCAGGCCGTCGAATTCGCCGGAGTTGATCAGTTCGCCGTGCTCGCCGTAAGCGTCCTGCCATGGCGCAGGGGTTTCATCGCCGGCGCTGGTGCGTACCACGGCCTTGATCGGCAGGTTGTACTTGCTGGCGAATTCGAAATCGCGCTCGTCGTGAGCCGGGACAGCCATGACCGCGCCATCGCCGTAGTGCATCAGCACGTAGTTGGCCACCCACACCGGGAGCTTTTCGCCGGTCAGCGGGTGTTCGACGAACAGCGAGGTGGCCAGGCCTTTTTTCTCCTGGGTCGCCATGTCCGCTTCGGCGACGCTGCCGCCTTTGCATTCGGCGATGAACGCCTGCAACTCGGGGTTGTTGCGTGCGGCCAGGGTTGCCAGCGGGTGCTCGGCGGCGACGGCGACATAGGTCGCGCCCATCAGGGTATCCGGACGGGTGGTGAACACCTTCAGGGTGCCGGTTTCGCCGATCGATGCCTGATCGTAGGGGAACTGCACTTCCATGCCGCGGGACTTGCCGATCCAGTTGCGTTGCATGGTCTTGACCTGCTCGGGCCAGCCCGTCAGTTCGTCGAGACTCTCCAGCAGCTCATCGGCATAGGCGGTGATCTTGAAGTAGTACATCGGGATTTCGCGCTTCTCGATCAGCGCGCCGGAACGCCAGCCGCGGCCGTCGATCACTTGCTCGTTGGCCAGGACGGTCTGGTCGACCGGGTCCCAGTTCACGGTGCCGTTCTTGCGATAGATCACGCCTTTTTCGAACAGGCGGGTGAACAGCCACTGTTCCCAGCGGTAGTAGTCCGGCTTGCAGGTAGTGACCTCGCGGGACCAGTCCACCGCCAGGCCCAGGCTGCGCAGCTGGGTCTTCATGTAGGCGATGTTTTCGTAGGTCCACTTGGCGGGAGCCACGTTGTTCTTCATCGCGGCGTTTTCCGCCGGCATGCCGAAGGCATCCCAACCCATGGGTTGCAGGACGTTCTTGCCTTGCATGCGCTGGTAGCGGGAGATCACGTCGCCAATGGTGTAGTTGCGCACGTGCCCCATGTGTAGCTTGCCGCTGGGGTAAGGGAACATCGATAGGCAATAGTAGGTTTCCTTGCCTGGCTGTTCACTGACTTCAAAGGACTTTTGCTCGTCCCAGAACGACTGGGCGGCGGCTTCGATTTCACGGGGCTGATAGTGTTCGTGCATGGCTACTTTTGTACTGAATAGGGGTGGCCTAATCCTCTTCAATGCAACCACGGGGAGCGATGACGCCAAATACGGCGATTTTCAGTGCCCGATGGAGCTGGAAGTGGAGTTACAGGAAGCGCCGTAGCATACATGACCGCACTCTGCCGAGGGAAACCTTGATTGCTCGGCCGGGCCGTTGGTCGCAGCGGCGCAACGCTTTCGGTCGTCCGACTAAGCTCAAAAAGGGGAGTGAGTCTTATTCTTCGATGAGGTGAACGGATGCTTGAATCGCAGCGAAAAGTAACAGAACCAGAGGTGTATGAAAGGCTGCTGAATCGACTGGCTCTGGCCCTGGATGCACTGAAGACTGCGGATCGACTGCGTGATGAGCGGCCTGTCGAGTTGGAACTGCGGGGCTTGAGCAGTGCTGAGTTCGAATTGATCCGGGCCTATCTGGCTCGTAGCCAGCGTGAAATGCAGATCAGCATGCCGGGTGATCGGCAGCAGGAAATGCCCCGTTCAGCCAAGATCATTTGGTTGAAGGATCAGGCGCCCGTCAAGGAATCGGTGAAAGTCCGATCGCATCAGTGCAAGTAGTCTCCGGACTGCGTTTGGGGCCCATGAGGTCGTTGCCGAGGCGTTCATGAGCAAAAGTACTCGGCGCTGGTTGTTGCAGCAGGGCTTTGACCTTTAGGCTTCGGGCATCTTTTGGAGATGCCCGATGCCTTTTCGTTATTTCATCAAGCAGTTGCTGTTGCCCCCCGGCATTCTTTTGCTGCTGCTCCTGTTTGCCTGGTGCCTGCGTCACTCCCGTCCGCGGCTGGCGCGATGCTGCTTTGTTCTGGGTTTGGGCGGTTTCTGGCTGATGAGCTTGCCGGTGATGGTGGAGTGGGGCGCGCGCGGGTTGGAGCAGTTGCCTCCTTTGCCTCAGGGGGAGTGGGCGAGCCTGGCCCAGCAGGCGGATGCGATTGTGGTCCTGGGCTCAGGCCGCGAGCGCGGCGATCCGGCCTGGGGTTCTGATCAGCCCACCGGCGTGGGGCTGGAGCGTGAGCGCTACGCTGCGCGTTTGGCCAAGGCATCCGGGTTGCCGTTGCTGACCAGTGGTGGCTTGCATTACGGCACGCCGCCCACCGAAGCGGCGCTGATGGCCGAGTCCTTGCTCAATGACTTTGGAGTGACGGTGCGCTGGCAGGAAGGTCGCAGTCGCACCACCTGGGAGAACGCGCAATTCAGCGCCGAAGTCTTGCAACCCTTGGGCATCAGGCGCGTGGTGGTGGTGACCCAGGCCTGGCACATGCCTCGCGCCGTCTGGAGTTTCGAGCACGCGGGGTTTGACGTGGTGCCGGCCCCGGTGGGCTTTCTCGGGGTGGACAACGCCCGTCCGCTGGGCGGCTGGATGCCAGAGTTCAAGTCGATCTGGCAGAGCGGCCAGTTGCTTAACGAGGCGGTGGGACAACTCGGTTACCGAGTCTTCTATCGCTGAGTGGCGCGCCGGCTCCCGCAGGAGCCGGCTGGCCGGGGAAGGGCTTCAAACGGTCTTGGCAATGCGACTGGCCAACAGGGCCCAGCCGAACAGCAGGGTGCAGAGCACCACCAGCGGCCACGAGCGCCACTTCAGATAAGGCGTCAGATTGTGCATGGGCACCACTTCGCCATACAGGATGCCGCGCTCGAACTGTGGAATCTGCACGGTGATCTTGCCGAACGGGTCGATCAGCCCGGTGACGCCGTTGTTGGTGGCGCGGATCATCCAGCGTCCTGCCTCCAGGGCGCGCATCTGTGCCATCTGCAGATGCTGCAGGGGGCCGATGGAGGTGCCGAACCAGGTGTCGTTGCTGATGGTCAGCAGCAGGTCGCTGCGGGCCGAAAGACCGGCGGCGAACTCGGGATAGACCACTTCGTAGCAGATGAAGGGGGCAATCTGATAGCCCTTGGCCTGCAGCAACGGCTGGTCCGCCGGGCCACGGGCAAAGTCCGACATCGGCAGGTTGAAGAAGTCGATCAGGCCGCGCAGCACTTCCTGCAGGGGAACGTACTCGCCGAAGGGCACCAGTTTTTGTTTCAGGTAGGTGCCGTCGCCTTCGCCGGTCACGGTAATGCCGTTGAAGTAGCGTTTTTCATGGTGCACCAACTGGCGCACCGGAACCCCGGTAATCAGTGCGGAATGACGGTCGGCGGCAAAGTTGCCCATCATCGTCAGGTAGCCTTCGGCGGATTCCTTGAGCACCGGAACCGCGGTTTCCGGCCAGACCAGCAGGTCCACCCGCTTGCTGCTGAAACTCATGTCGCGGTACAGGGCCAGTTGGGCATTGAGCTGGGCGGGGTCCCATTTCATGCTTTGTTCGATGTTGCCCTGGATGGCCGCTACCGACATGGGGTCTCCCGACGGGCTGGTCCAGGCATGGCCTTTGAGCGCCAGGCCGATCACCCAGGGAGCTGCCAGCAGTAGCAGGCCGGCGACAATGAACCCTTTGCGCCCGGCCTTGATCAGGCGCGGCAGGTTGTAGAGCAGCGCGGCGGTCAGGGCCAGGGAGAAGGAGATCAGCCAGATTCCGCCCACTGGCGCGAGCCCGGCCAGGGGGCCGTCGAGCTGGCTGTAGCCGGAGTAAAGCCAGGGGAAACCGGTGAGGAACCAGCCGCGAAACGCCTCCTGGCCCAGCCACAGGGCAGCAAACGCCAGAGCATCCGCCAGCGGTGCTTCATTGCGCCGCAACCAGCGGGCCCAGAGCCAGGCGGGCAGGGCAAAGAACCAGGCAATGGCGGCGATGAAAGCCAGCATCAGCAGGCCGGCGAGCAAGGCCGATGCGCCGCCGTAGGTGTGGATGCTGACGTAGATCCAGCTGGTGCCGGCGCCGAACAGGCCGAAGCCGAAGCACCAGCCCCGGCCCAGGGCCTGGCGTGGCGTCAGTTCTCGCAGGCCGGCATAGAACAACCCTACCGCCAGCAAAGCCAGGGGCCAGATGTTGTAGGGCGCCAGCGCCAGGGTGGTGATGGCGCCGGCTGCCACGGCCAGCAGGTTGCCGGGCCAGCCGGGTCGGGTTGAGCGCTGCAAGAGGCGTTTCATCAGCTCTTTCCTGTTTCGCACCGGGCACGGCGCGAGGAGATGGGTGGGTTGGATTCAGATGGGCATCGCGCCGTGCGGCTCAACGGCCTGTCCCCGAGAGCCGTCGCCCCGAGCCCGGGTTCCGGTTTCGGGGCGACGTTTCGTTGTGCAGGAGAGCTGATGCCCCTGGCCCCTAGCGGGAGACGGGAGTCAGACGCAGCAGATGAATCCGCCGGCTGTCGGCATTGAGCACGCGGAAGCGATAGGCGCCGATTTCAGTGATTTCGTTGCGTTTTGGCAAGTGGCCGAAGGCGCTCATGACCAGTCCGCCGACGGTATCGAACTCGTCATCGGAGAAGGTGCTGTCGAAGAACTCGTTGAAGTTCTCGATCGGCGTCAGCGCCTTGATCAGGAAGTCGCCGCTGGGCAGGGGCTTGATGTAGCTGTCTTCCTCGACGTCATGCTCGTCTTCGATGTCGCCGACGATCTGTTCCAGCACGTCTTCGATGGTCACCAGGCCGGCCACGCCGCCGTACTCGTCGATGACGATGGCCATGTGGTTGTGATTGGCGCGGAACTCGCGCAGCAGCACGTTCAGGCGCTTGGACTCCGGGACGAAGGTCGCCGGGCGCAGCAGGTCCTTGATATTGAAGCTGTCGCCGTTCTCCTTGAGGATCAGCGGCAGCAGGTCCTTGGCCAGCAGGACGCCCATCACGTCGTCATGGCTTTCGCCGATCACCGGGTAGCGCGAGTGCGCGGAGTCGATGACGGCGGGCAGGAACTCCCGGGGTGTCTGGGTCGCCTTGATGCTGATCATCTGCGAGCGCGGCACCATGATGTCCCGGACTTGCAGGTCAGCCACCTGGATGGCGCCTTCGACGATGGCCAGCGCTTCGCTGTCCAGCAATTTGTTCTGATGGGCTTCGCGCAGCAGCTCCAGCAGCTCCTGGCGGTTTTTCGGCTCATGGGCAAAAGCCTGGGTCAGTTTGCCCAGCCATGACTTTTGCCCGTTGCTCGATCGATCTTCGCTCATAGCGATTGCTCTGAATCCTTGGTTGTTACAGGGGGTTGTTGATCAGCTTTCGTCGTCTGCATAGGGGTCGGGATGACCCAGTTCTGCAAGCAACGTTCGTTCCAGTGCTTCCATTTCTTCGGCTTCGTCATCATCTATATGGTCGTAACCCAACAGATGCAAGCAGCCGTGAATCACCAGATGGGCCCAGTGGGCCTGAAGTTCCTTGCCTTGTTCGGCGGCCTCGCGTTCGACCACTGGAACGCAGATCACCAGATCCCCCAGCAAGGGGATATCCAGCAGCTCATCCGGCACGTCGGCAGGGAATGACAGCACATTGGTGGCGTAATCTTTGTGACGCCAGGTGTGGTTCAGCTCGCGGCCTTCGGCTTCGTCCACCAGACGGATGGTCATTTCCGAGTCGGCGGTTCGCTGGCGCAGGGCCAGTTCGCACCACTGGCGGAACTGTTCGTCGCTGGGGGCCGGCTGCTGGCTGGCGCGCTGCAGATCAAGCTCAAGCATCGTGGCGCTGGCCTCTGTCGGCGGAAGCCTTGGCGGTCTCGTCGTCGGCTCGCAACTCGAAGCGCTCGTAGGCTTCGACGATGCGTTGCACCAGCGGGTGGCGCACCACGTCCTTGGGCATGAAGTGGGTGAAGCTGATGCCGGGCACATCCTTGAGCACGTTGATCACCTGGGCCAGGCCGGACTTGGTGCCCTTGGGCAGGTCGACCTGCGTGATATCGCCGGTGATCACCGCGGTGGAGCCGAAGCCGATCCGGGTGAGGAACATCTTCATTTGTTCCACGGTGGTGTTCTGGCTTTCGTCGAGGATGATGAAGCTGTTGTTCAGGGTTCGGCCACGCATGTAGGCCAGGGGCGCGATCTCGATGACCTGGCGCTCGATCAGCTTGGCCACTTGTTCGAAGCCGAGCATTTCATACAGCGCGTCATACAGCGGGCGCAGGTAAGGGTCGATCTTTTGCGCCAGATCACCGGGCAGGAAACCGAGCTTCTCGCCGGCTTCCACCGCCGGACGCACCAGCAGGATGCGTCGCACCTGCTCGCGCTCCAAGGCGTCCACCGCGCAAGCGACGGCCAGGTAGGTCTTGCCGGTGCCGGCCGGACCGATGCCGAAGTTGATGTCGTTGCCCAGGATCTCCTTGACGTAGCGCTGCTGATTCAAGCCGCGTGGGCGAATCATGCCTTTCTTGGTACGCAGGGCGATGGCGGCGTCAGCCACCGAGGGGTTATCCAGCTCTTCCACAGCGGACTCCTGAAGGAACAGGTGCACCAGGTCCGGCGACAGCTCGGTTCCCTTGGTTTCCCGGTAGAGACGGCGCAGAAGATTTTCCGCGGAGGTGGTGTGCTTGGGTTCGCCGATCAGTTCGAACTGATTGCCGCGATTGCGGATCTGGATCGTCAGGCGCTGTTCGATCAAGCGCAAATGCTCGTCGAATTGCCCGCACAGATTGGCGAAGCGGCGAGCCTCGAAGGGCTCGAGGATGAAACGATGAGGTTCTATGGGTGCGTTCAAGGTCGTTTTTTAGCCGCCCAACGGCAATTAAGATGAATTCAAGGATAACGCCAGCGGCCTGGGTGCGAAAGCTCTTATGCGGAGCGTGGACCGGTGATGCTTTCTTCGTAGGAGCCGGCTTGCCGGCGAAGGCGGTCCTGAAGGCCCCTTCGCCGGCAAGCCGGTGCCTACACAATCCAGTTCTTACGATAACAGCGAGCCGCGCAGCGAGTGGGGCTGCGCCGAGTCGATATGCACGTCGGCGAATTGGCCGATCAGTGTGGGATCGTCGCAACGGAAGTTGACGATCCGGTTGTTCTCGGTGCGGCCCTGCAATTCGCCCGGATCTTTCTTGGAGTAGTCGGTCACCAGGATGCGCTGGGTCGACCCGACCATTTGTCGGCTGATTTCAAACCCTTGCTGGTTCAGGCGGTGTTGCAGCGCGTTCAGGCGTTCCTTCTTCAGTGCTTCCGGCGTGTCGTCGGCCAGGTCGGCGGCCGGAGTACCCGGGCGCTGGCTGTAGACGAAGGAGTAGGAGAAGTCGAAACCGACGTCCTCGATCAACTTCATGGTCTGCTGGAAGTCTTTTTCCGTCTCGCCAGGAAAGCCGACGATAAAGTCCGAGCTGATGCAGATTCCCGGTACCGCCGCTCGCAGCTTGCGCAGTTTGGACTTGTACTCCAGGGCCGTGTGATTGCGCTTCATCGCCGCCAGAATCCGATCCGAGCCCGATTGCACGGGCAGGTGCAGGTGCTTGACCAGCTCCGGCACTTCGGCGTGGGCCTGGATCAGGCTGTCGGAGAACTCCAAAGGGTGCGAAGTGGTGTAGCGAATCCGCTCGATGCCGTCCACCGCGGCAACTACGCGGATCAGCTCGGCCAGGTCGGCCAGGCGTCCGTCGTGGGTCTGGCCCCGGTAGCCATTGACGTTCTGGCCCAGGAGGGTGACTTCGCGCACGCCGTTTTCCGCCAGGTGGATGATTTCGGCAATCACGTCGTCAAACGGCCGGCTGACCTCTTCGCCCCGGGTGTAGGGCACGACGCAGAAGGTGCAGTACTTGCTGCAGCCTTCCATGACCGAGACATAGGCACTGGGGCCGTCGATGCGCGGCTCGGGCAGGTGGTCGAATTTTTCGATTTCCGGAAACGAGACGTCCACTTGCGGCAGCTTGCTGATGCGCGCGGCATCGATCATTTCCGGCAGGCGGTGCAGGGTCTGCGGACCGAAGACCACGTCCACATAGGGCGCGCGATCGCGAATGGCCGCGCCTTCCTGACTGGCCACGCAGCCGCCGACGGCAATCACCATGTCCGGATTGGCCAGTTTCAGCTCGCGCCAGCGACCCAGCTGGGAGTACACCCGATCCTGGGCGCGCTCACGAATGGAGCAGGTATTGAGCAGGATGACATCCGCGTCTTCGGCACGTGCGGTGACTTCCAGGGCCTGATGTTCACCCAGGAGGTCCACCATGCGCGAGCTGTCGTACTCGTTCATCTGGCAACCGTGGGTTTCGATGTAAAGCTTCTTGGCCATGGACCTCAGTCTCACGTGATTCAAAGAACCGCGCATTATAGGGTCCATGCCCACAGGTTCCTAGCGTTGTGCATCGGGTAGCTATGCTATAGTTCGCGCCCTATTTTTATCCCCCGATGTGTTGCCCGCCCACCATGACCAAACGTGAAGCCCCAATCTACAAGGTGATTTTCCTCAACCAGGGCCAGGTGTTCGAGATGTACGCCAAGCAGATCTACCAGAGCGATCTGTGGGGCTTCCTGGAAGTGGAAGAGTTCGTCTTTGGCGAGCGCACGCAAGTGGTCGTCGATCCGAGCGAAGAGAAGCTCAAGGCGCAATTCGAAGGCGTGGTGCGCAGCTTTGTGCCGATGCATTCGATCGTGCGCATCGACGAAGTGGAGCGCCTGGGCACGCCGAAAATCAGCGAAGCCCGTGGCGTGAGCAACGTCATGCCGTTCCCGATGCCGATGCCCGAAAAATAAGCCTGGCTGGCCACTTCTTCGCAAGGGTCCGGTTTGTGTCTGTAGGCGCTGGCTTGCCAGCGAAGGGCATGGAGGCTTTACGGCAATGGCGAAAAAGGCGAGCGCCCATCGGCGCTTTGCAGTTCCATCAGGTATTTGCGGAAAATCTGTCCCAGCACCTGGGTCGCGACTTCCAGCTCGTCGCGCTGCATGTGCTCGGCGACTTCGTCGGCGGTGTCCAGAGCGTCTTCGGCACCGTTGACTGCCGCCATCTTCAGCACGATATAGGCCTGGACATTGTTGGCCGGCACGCCCTCACCGTGGAAGAACATGGTGCCGAGTTTGAATTGCGCCTGAGCGTGGCCTTGCAAGGAGGCTTTTTCGAAATAGCTCAGGGCTTGATTGAGGTCCCGCGGCGCGCCTCTGCCTTCGTAGTAGAACTCACCCAACTCGTATTGCGCCTCGGCGTCGCCTTCGTCGGCGGCTTTCTGGCACGCCGCTAGCGCCTCGGCCTGTTCCTGTGCCTGGGGATCGAGGGTGCAGCGACCCATCGCTGGGATCAACAACGAGTTGCCGCCTGCTTGTGCGTGCGCGAGCAGGGGCTGAAGGAGCAACAGGCAGCCCAGTGTCAGGGCGCGGCCGGTGCGGTTCATGGGAATCGACTTACCTCTGAGGGGCGCGCGGACCCAGCGAGGGGTCCAATAAGCGCGCATTATGAAATAAGCGGGGCCAACCTTACAAAGTCTTTACTCGTTTTTCTGCTGCGTGGCCGCGATATCCGTCGCCTTGCTGGGCATTTGTCCCCTTGGCGGGGAAAAGTCCGAGTAAAGCCTCCCGCTGGCGCGGTTGATTACCACGCCAGCCCGCCTGTGCTTATTTCAAGGCGGCGAATGCGCGTTCGGCGGCATCCAGGGTCAGTTGCAACTCGGCTTCGCCGTGGGCGATCGAGGTGAAACCGGCCTCGAAGGCACTCGGCGCCAGGTACACGCCGCCTTCCAGCATCAGGTGGAAGAAGCGCTTGAACAGGTTGGCGTCGCTGGCCATCACGTCGTCGAAGGTGACGATGTCATCGGCACCGCTGAAGTACAGGCCAAACATGCCGCCGGCCTGGGTGGTGACGAACGGAATGCCCGCGGCGTCCGCGCGTTGTTGCAAACCTTCAAGCAGACGGCTGGTGTAGTCGCTCAGTTCGGCATGGAAGCCCGGGCGACTGATCAGGCGCAAGGTGGTGAGGCCAGCGGCCATGGCCAGCGGGTTACCGGACAGGGTGCCGGCCTGGTAGACCGGGCCCAGGGGCGCGATGTGCTCCATGATCTTGCGTTTGCCGCCGAAGCAGCCCACCGGCATGCCGCCGCCGATGATCTTGCCGAAGGTCGACAGGTCCGGTGTCACGCCGTAATGGGCCTGGGCGCCACCGAGGGCGACGCGGAAGCCGGTCATCACTTCGTCGAAAATCAGCACCACGCCGTGCTGGTCGCAGAGGCTGCGCAGGCCTTCGAGGAAGCCCGGTGCCGGCGGTACGCAGTTCATGTTGCCGGCCACCGGCTCGACGATGATGCAGGCCACTTCCTGGCCGACTTCGGCGAGCATCTTTTCCACGGCGGCAATGTCGTTGAACGGCAAGGTCAGGGTGTGTTTGGCGAAGGCCGCAGGCACCCCGGCGGAGCTTGGCACGCCCTGGGTCAGGGCGCCGGAACCGGCCTTGACCAGCAGGCTGTCGGAGTGGCCGTGGTAGCAACCTTCGAACTTGATGATGCTGTCGCGGCCGGTAAAGCCCCGGGCCAGGCGAATGGCGCTCATGGTGGCTTCGGTGCCGGAGCTGACCATGCGTACCATTTCCATGGACGGCACGATGGAGCACACCAGATCGGCCATTTCGGTTTCCATGGCGGTCGGTGCGCCGTAGGACAGGCCGTGTTCCAGCTGCTTGCGCACCGCATCCAGTACGTCCGGATGACTGTGGCCGAGGATCATCGGGCCCCAGGAACCGACATAGTCGACATAGCGCTTGTCGTCTTCGTCGGTGACGTAGGCGCCTTCTGCGTGCTTGAAGAACAGCGGGGTGCCACCCACGCTCTTGAAGGCGCGAACGGGCGAGTTGACGCCACCGGGGATGTGTTTCTGGGCGTTGGCGAACAGGGTTTCGGAACGGGACATGAGCGGGCTCTCAAAAAGTCAGCTGTTGAATAGGGCGTTGAAGGCGCGGGCGCGACGGGTCACTTCGTCGGCGCTATCGGCGCCGAACAGGCCGTGGACCACTGCCAGCAGGTCGGCGCCGTGGTGTACCAGCGGCGCTGCGTTATCCAGGGTGATGCCGCCGATCACGCAGATCGGCAGGTGCAGGCTGGCCCGGGCCTGATCCAGCAACTCCAGGCTGGCCGTGGGCGCGCCGGGTTTGGTGGTGGAGTTGAAAAAGCGGCCGAAGGCGACATAACTGGCGCCTTCCTGCGCGGCTTGCTCGGCCAGCGACAATTGGTCGTGACAGGTGGAGCCGATGATCGCCTGGCGACCCAGCAGGGCCCGGGCCGGCGTCAGTGGGCCGTCGGTCTGGCCCAGGTGCACGCCGGCACCAATGCGCGCGGCCAGTTCGGCGTCATCGTTGATGATCAAACGGGTCTTGTAGCGCTCGCACAGGGTCAGCAGGGTTTCGGCTTCCCGCAGGCGGCGGGCCTGATCGTCGCTTTTGTCGCGATACTGCAACAGGGTGACGCCGCCTTCGAGCGCCGCCTCCACGTACTGCAGAAACTTGCCGGCCAACAGCTGGCTGTCGGTGATGGCGTACAGACCACGTAGTTTCATCGAGCGGGCCTCATGACATTACGAGCAGAAATCCAACGGCAAGCGACGTGGGACGAATTGGCCGCGACCCAGTTGTTCGGCGTCGCGCAGGGTGCGCCAGGTGTAATCAAGGGCCGATTTCACGGCGCTGGCCAGGTGCTCGCCTTGTGCCAGGCGTCCGGCCAGGGCGCTGGCCAGGGTGCAGCCGGAGCCGTGATAGCTGCCCGGCAGACGCTGGCAGGTGTAGGTTTCGCGCAGGCCGTCACGGCTGTACAGGCGATTATGCACTTCGTGTTCATCGCCATGGCCGCCGGTGATCAGCAGGTGCTTGACGAACGGCAGGAGTTTTTCGGCGCATTGGTCGGCGCTGCCTTCGGGCAGTTCCGCAAGAATTCGAGCTTCAGGAAGGTTAGGGGTGGCAATGGTGGCCAGGGGCAGCAGGCGTTCGCGCATGGCGTAGCCGACTTCATCCTTGCCCAGCCGGCCACCGCCGCCGGCGCGCAGCACCGGATCGCAGACCAGCGGCAGATGCGGGTGCGCCTGGAGCAGTTCGACCACGGTGTCGACCATCTCCAGGGAGCCGAGCATGCCCAGCTTGACCGCGGCGACCGTGGAGTCGTTGAGCACGGCATTGGCCTGGGCCAGTACCCACTCGCGATCCAGAACGCGGAAATCGCTGACATTGACCGTGTCTTGCACGGTCAGGGCGGTGACAGCCGGAGCTGCGTGACAACCCTGAGCCAGCAGGGCTTCGATATCTGCCTGCAAGCCGGCGCCACCACTGGGGTCGTGGCCGGAGAGACAGAGGACAACGGGGCGAGAGCTGTAGATATTCATGGGCGGCGAGCTTACCACCAATCGCTTTTTTTCGCGGCGCCTGGCGTCTGCTGGAAAATGTCGCCGCGCTGGGCGCGAACGTCTTGACCGATGCAACAGCTCTAGCTCGCGGTATTGCGCTGAAAGGCTTGATCTAGAGCCTTTAGACTAAAATTTACAATGGTGTTCATTGGCCATCAGCGGCTATGCTAGAGTGCATTCAAACCAATAACAGGTCATGCCGGTTATACGTCTGCTCAAGGGAAATGGGGGGACTTCCTGACATCACCGGACAAGCCACGCTGGGTCTTTAATGCGCTATTTGCTGCTGTTGCTGTTGAGCTTGCCGATGCTGGTGGGTGCCGCCGAGTTCGACGAGTTCACCCAGCGCCTTCCTTTGGGCCGAGTGATGCAGGTCCTTGAAGACACGGGGGGTGAAGCGACCATTGCCGACGTCAGATCGGGGCCACTGGCCGAGCGCTTCAAGCCTCACGATAAAGACACCCTCAATGCCGGTTATTCACGTTCGGCGTTCTGGCTGAAGATCGACCTCGATTACCGCCCCGGCAACCCCACGGCGCAGCGCAACTGGTTGCTGGAGCTGGCCTATCCGCCCCTGGATCACCTGGATCTGTACCTCCCCGACGAAAGCGGGGGCTATCGCCTGGCGGAGCGGACCGGCGATGCCTTGCCCTTCGACAGTCGGCAGATCCGCCAGAACAACTACCTGTTCAACCTGAATTTCGCTCCCCATGAGCACAAGACGATCTATCTGCGGCTGGCCAGCGAGGGCTCGATCCAGGCGCCGGTGAGCCTGTGGTCCAATACCGCCTACCTTGAGGCCCAACCCGTGCGTCTCTACGTACTGGGCCTGATCTACGGCGTGTTGCTGGGCATGCTGGTGTACAACCTGTTCATCTACCTCAGCGTGCGCGACACCAGCTACCTCTATTACATCTTCTATATCGCCTCCTTCGGCCTCTATCAGTTGTCGGTCAACGGCGCTGCGGTGGAGTACTTCTGGCCCAACAGCCCTTGGTGGGCCAACGCCGCGACGCCCTTCTTCATCGGTTCGGCCGGGCTGTTCGGCAGCCAGTTCGCCCGCAGCTTCCTGCAGACTGCCGGCCACAGTCCCTGGGTTGACCGCATATTGATGGCGCTGATGGGCTTTGGTGCGCTGGTCATGGCCCTGTCGCTGATGACCAGTTACGCCCTGGCCCTACGCCTGGCTACCACCCTGGCGCTGCTGTTCACCGTAGTGATCTATGTCGCGGGAATCGTCGCCTGGTGGCGCGGGTTGCGGGTGGCGCGCTATTTCATCATCGCCTGGTCGGCTTTCCTGTTCGGTGGGGTGATCAACACCTTGATGGTGCTGGGTTACCTGCCCAACGTGTTCCTGACCATGTACGCCAGCCAGATCGGCTCGGCGATCGAGGTGGCGTTGCTGTCCCTGGCCCTGGCCGACCGGATCAACGCGATGCGCGAGCAGCAGGCTCAGACTCTGCTGGAGGCGGGGCAGAAGCTTGAGGTGCTGAACCAGCAACTGGCCCACAGCAACCGGCTCAAGGATGAATTCCTGGCCACCCTGACCCATGAGCTGCGCACGCCGATGAACGGTGTCATCGGTTCACTGGAATTGATGCAGACCCTGGAACTGGACCCGGAGCTTGCGCAGTACCAGCAGACCGCCGCCGGTTCGGCGCGAGACATGATGCGCATGGTCAACGGCATCCTCACGCTGACCGAACTGCAGGCCGGCAAGCTCAGCGCCCAGCGCCAGCCCTTCAGCTTGCGTTCGCTGCTGACCGCGTTGCAAACCCAGTACGCGGCCAGTGCGGCGGCCAAGTCCCTGTCGTTTCAGGTCGATCTGAGTGCGGGATTGCCCGATCGCCTGCAGGGGGATCGCTGCAAGCTCAGCCATTGCCTGGAGTGCCTGCTGGATAACGCCGTCAAGTTCACGCATTCCGGCGGCGTGGTCTTGCGGGTGGTGACCCGTGCCGTCTCGGTCGAAAGGGTCAGCTTGAGTTTCGAGGTGATCGACAGCGGCATAGGTTTCGTCAATCTGGACGAGGCGATGCTGTATCAGCGCTTCTTCCAGCTCGATGGTTCCATGACCCGCGAATATGGCGGATTGGGCATCGGCCTGGCGATCTGCCGCCAGTTGGTGGAACTGCTGGATGGGCAATTGACCCACGAATCCACGCCAGGGCAGGGCAGTTGTTTCCGTTTGCAGGTGGAGTTTGAGGTGCAGGAGCCGATTGCCCGGCTGCCCGCCGCCCATCAGCGGCGGACACCCCAGGACTGCACCGTGCTGTTGATCGATGACAATGACGTCGACCAACTGGTGCTGCGGGGTATGTTGCTCAAGCTCGGTTATCGGGTCCGCACGGTCGGCAGCCCAACCGATGCCCTGCAACTGTTGGGGCGCGAGCCGGTCAGCGCGGTGCTGATCGATGGCCAGATCAGCGCGGCGCAGTTAGGGGCGTTTCGCCTCCAGGCTCAGGCGATGCCCGGCTATGCCCAGTTGCCTATCCTGTTGGCCTGTGTTCCCGGCACCGAAGGGGGCGCGGCCACAGCGGGAGCCGATTGTCTCGGCAAACCGGTGAAATTCGAGGCCTTGCAGCTGCTGCTGTCCAAGCGTGTGCTCGCTGTGGAACAAGGCGAAAGCGCCGACATTTAGGCGGGTATGCCACTTTGTTCAGGGTGGGGCCGGTGCTTAACTTGGGGCCTTGGCACACCCTGAAGGAGCCCGGCAATGAACCTCCACCAGTTCGCTGAAACCCACGAAGTCACCAACCAGCCGCCCGCTCTGGACGGCGTCAACCTCTATCGGATCGATCTGCCGTTGCAGCAATGGATGCAGCGTTTCGATGCCGGTTGGGCCGAATCCCGGGTCGATGCCTACGGTGCATTGGCGGGGGGGCCGTTGATGGAGGCGGGGTTCCTGGCCAATCAGAACAAGCCGGTGTTTGCCAGTCACGACCGCTTCGGTCATCGAATCGATCTGGTGGAGTTTCACCCGGCCTACCACCAACTGATGCAGGCGGCCATCGAGGGCGGACTGACCTCACTGCCCTGGACCCACCCGCAAGCAGGAGCCCATGTGGCGCGTGCCGCCATGACCTATCTGCACAGTCAGGCCGAAGCCGGCAGCGGCTGCCCGCTGACCATGACGTTCGCCTGCGTGCCGGCCCTGAAGCTGCAGCCGGATATTGCCCGGCTATGGCTGCCGAAGATCCTCGCCACCGAGTACGACCCGCGCAACGTCGGCATGCAGCACAAGGCCGGGCTCACCATCGGCATGGCCATGACCGAGAAGCAGGGCGGGACCGATGTCCGGGCCAACACCACCCGGGCCTACCCGGTGGGGGCCCCCGGGCCGGGGCAGGCCTATGAGCTGGTGGGGCACAAGTGGTTCTGCTCGGCGCCGATGTGCGATGCCTTCCTGACCCTGGCCCAGACTGACAAGGGCCTGACCTGTTTCCTCCTGCCCCGTCATCGCCCGGATGACAGCCGCAATCAGTTCTATATCCAGCGTCTGAAGAACAAGCTCGGCAACCAGTCCAACGCCTCCAGTGAAGTGGAGTTTCGCGGCGCTCTGGCCTGGATGATCGGTGAGGAGGGGCGCGGGGTGCCCACCATCATCGAGATGGTGGCCATGACCCGCTTCGATTGCATGGTCGGTTCCAGTTCGCTGATGCGCCAGGCCCTGACCCAGGCCAGCCATCATTGCGCCCATCGCCGCGTGGGCGGACGCCTGCTCAGTGAGCAGCCGCTGATGCAGAACGTACTGGCCGACCTGGCCCTGGAAAGCGAAGCGGCCCTGGCCTTGAGCCTGCGCATGGGGCGGGCCCTGGACCATCAGGACGATGCCCGGGAGGCCAAGTTCTCCCGATTGGTGACGGCGGTGGGCAAGTACTGGATCTGCAAACGGGCCCCGGCCATGATCAACGAGGCCGCCGAGTGCATGGGCGGTGCCGGTTATGTCGAGGACAGCATCCTGCCGCGGCTGTACCGCGAAGCGCCGGTGAACTCGACCTGGGAAGGTTCCGGCAACGTGCAGTGCCTGGATGTGCTGCGGGCTCTCTCGAAAGAGCCGGGCGTGCTGGATGCCCTGTTTGCCGAGCTGGGGGACGGGCATGGCGACCAGCGTCTGGCGGCGCATATCGTCGCACTCAAGGACAGTTTCAAGGACACCGCCGACATTCAGTATCGCGCCCGGCAACTGACCGAGGATATTGCTCTGGGCCTGCAGGCCAAGTTGTTGCTGGAGGCGGGCAACGACCTGGTCAGCGAGGCCTTTATTGCCAGCCGCCTGGGCGGCCAGGGCGGGCGGGTCTATGGCACGCTGCCCCGCGGGCTGGATGTGGCCGCGATCCTCGCCCGCTCCACCCCCCAAGGCTTCTGACCCGCTGCAGGAGCCGGCTAGACGGCTCCTGCAACTCCGCTGTTCCCGTGGGGCGGTGTTGCAGGCAAGATGAACGCCTGCAAGATCAGAACACAGGATGCTTACCGTGACCGAAGCTTTTATTGTCGTTCAAACCGCCGAGCAAGCCGTGGATCGGCTTGCTGCTTTGCATGAGCGGGCCACCACGGCCCTGAGCCAGGCGCTCAAGCGTTACCTCAAGGATCGGGTCGAACCGGATGCCGAGCAGCGTGCGCTGTTCCGCTACCCCGAACTGCGCTTGACCTACCACTGCCACGGCGAAGTCCCACAGACCACCCGGGCCTATGCCAAGGTGCAACTGCCGGGCACTTACAGCGTCACCGTCACTCATCCCGCCGCCTTCCGTAACTACCTGCTCGAACAACTGGTGCCGTTGATGCACGACTTCACCGTCACGGTTGAAGTGGGTGTCAGCGAGCAGAACATTCCTTATCCCTACGTGGTGGAGCAGGGCGACGAACTGGCCGGTTCCGGCGTGACCGCGGCGGCCCTGGCCCGGGTATTCCCCAGCACCGACCTGTCCGCCGCCACCGATGGTATCGCCGACGGCCTCTACGACTGGGAAAACACCCACCCGCTGCCCCTGGCACTGTTCGATGCCGCGCGGGTGGATTTCTCCCTGCGGCGCCTGGTGCACTACACCGGTAGCGATTGGCGCCATGTGCAGCCGTGGATCCTGCTGACCAACTACCACCGCTATGTCGACCAGTTCATCGTCCATGGCCTGGAGCAACTGCGCAGCGATCCGCGTTTCGTACGCATGGTCCTGCCGGGCAACGTGATCATCGACAAGGGCATGGACCACGGCGAGGCCTCGGCGATCGCCGCCGGTGTGGTCTGGCACCGTTACCAGATGCCGGCCTATCACCTGCAGGCCAGCGATGGCCATGGCGTGACCCTGGTGAACATCGGCGTCGGCCCGTCCAATGCCAAGAACATCACCGACCACCTGGCGGTGCTGCGTCCCCACTGCTGGCTGATGATCGGCCACTGCGGCGGTCTGCGACAGTCGCAGACGATCGGCGACTACGTACTGGCTCACGCCTACATGCGGCGCGACGGCATTCTTGACCGCGTGGTGCCGCCGAACATCCCGATCCCGGCCCTGGCCGAAGTCCAGCTGGCGCTGCAACAGGCTGCAGCCAATGTCACCGGGGAGAAGGGCGAGCAGTTGAAGAAGCGCCTGCGGACCGGCACCGTGCTGACCTACGACGATCGGAACTGGGAACTGCGCTGGGCCGAGGAACGTCCGTTCATCAATCTGTCCCGGGCGGTGGCGGTGGATATGGAAAGTGGCACCATTGCTGCCCAGGGTTATCGCCTGCGGGTGCCTTATGGCACTTTGCTGTGTGTTTCGGACAAGCCCCTGCACAGCGAGATCAAGTTGCCCGGTGCGGCCAATGCCTTCTATGAGCGGGCGGTCAGCCAGCACTTGAAGATTGGGATCGAAGCCGTGGACCTGATGCGCAGCGAGCTCAACTCCCTGCACTCGCGCAAACTGCGCAGCTTCGACGAACCGCCTTTCCGCTAGGCGTTTAATCCGTGGTCATTTGGCGATCAGGCCACTAGCATTGTCGGTCCTGATCGCTGAATGTTCCCGCTGCCATGTCCCGTGCACCTCGTCCCGCTTCCCGTCGCCCAGGCGCCAAGCCGTTTTCTCCTTCTTCCAGCAAGCGCGTGGCCAAGGCGCCGCCGGCCGAGCCGAAGCTGATCCTGTTCAACAAGCCTTTCGATGTCCTGACCCAGTTCAGTGATGGCGAAGGCCGGGCGACGCTCAAGGACTTCATCGCGATTCCCGGCGTCTATCCGGCCGGACGCCTGGACCGGGACAGCGAAGGGCTGCTGCTGTTGACCAATGACGGGCAATTGCAGGCGCGCATTGCCGATCCCAAGCACAAGCTGGCCAAGACTTACTGGGTACAGGTCGAAGGCGAACCCACTGCCGAGCAGTTGCAGCGGCTGCGTGATGGGGTGGAACTCAACGATGGCATGACCCTGCCAGCCCAAGCCCGGCAACTGGAGGAGCCGCAGCTGTGGCCGCGCAACCCGCCGGTGCGTTTTCGCAAGAGTGTGCCCACCAGTTGGCTGGAGCTGGTGATTCGGGAAGGGCGCAACCGTCAGGTACGCCGCATGACGGCAGCGGTTGGCCTGCCGACCTTGCGGCTGGTAAGGATCAGGATTGGCGACTGGACCCTGGATGGCCTGGATCAGGGGCAGTGGAAGGAAGTTGCGGCGCGCTTATAAGGCGCCGGATTCGATCAGGCCGATCACTACACTCTTGATGATGAAGGCGGCCACGCCCAGGCCCAGCACGAAGAACAGGATAAAGGAGCCGAAGCGCCCGGCCTTGGACTTCTTGGCCAGGTCCCAGACGATGAAGCCCATGAATATGATCAGGAGGCTGACCAGACCGGTCATCATCCATTCTTCGAATACGGCTGGGTCCATCGATCATCTCCAATGCAGGCAGGGAAAAAATGCCGGGCGAGTATACGCCAACGCTTGCCGGCCTAGCATTGATCTGCATGCGTTATGTCGCCACAGCGTCAGGCCGGCCCGGCTGCAGGAGTCCGGCGAATGCGCCCGGGTACCTGCACTCGCCAGTCGGCTTCGACAGGTGGCCCGTCAATTGCGCAGGTGGGTCAGGGGCAGCTCGGTGCTGTTGAGTACCTGGTTGAGCACGAAGCTGGAACGCACGCTGGTGACACCGTCGATACGAGTCAGGTGACCGAGCAGGAGCTTCTGGTAGTGGTCCATGTCCGGCACCACGACCTTGAGCTGGTAGTCGGCATCAACCCCGGTCACCAGGCTGCATTCCAGTACCTGGGGCAGGCTGCGGATCGCCGCTTCGAAATTCTCGAAGCGTTCGGGAGTGTGCCGGTCCATGCCGATCAGTACGTAGGCGGTGAGGCTCAAGCCGAGCATCTTGCGGTCCAGCAAGGCGACCTGGCGGGAAATGTAGCCGTCGTCCTCCAACTGCTTGACCCGGCGCGAACAGGGCGAGGGTGACAGGCCGATGCGCTCGGCCAGTTCCTGGTTGGAGATGCGGGCGTCGCGTTGCAATTCGGCCAAAATACTCAGGTCATAGCGGTCGAGTTTGCTCATCAATCAGGCCTTTCTCATAAGTATTGCGTTGAATTATCTATCTTGGGTTAAAAATTGCGCAAGAGGTGTTTTTGCAAGCAATCTTCGCAATCCTCTGTCGTCGGCCCAGGCCTATTCTTATCACCAGAATCACTGCCCGGACATAGAGTCCACTGCGGCCCGCCGAATCAGGCCTGCCGCGGCCGCCAATCCCACAGGGTTGAGCCGGCCCCCGGGCTACACCCTGTCCAGAAGACGGAGTGAGGTGAGCCGGCGTCAAAAGCGTCGAGCACGGACAAAATCTCAAAGGGCGGCCGACGGGCCGCCCTTTTTTATTGCCTGCGAAATAAGTCTCGTGACTGATAATCTCTAGCAGAACCGCCCTGGGCTTTTTCAGTCTTATCTACAGGCCCCAATCCGCAGTGAGGAATAGCATGAAGTCGCGCATCTGGCGTTTGGCAGGTGTTGGTGTGTTGTGCGTGAGCGTCAGCGCGCAAGTGCTCGCCGATGAGCGAGACGACAGACGACCGCCCCAGCAGGGAGCGCCTTCCGGCGGGCAGCATGAGCATGCCCCGGAAGGGCATGGGGAAGGCAATCAGGGCCGTCCGGGGAACCCGCCGGAACGGGCGCAACCCGCCCCGCAGCAGCGGCCGCAGAATGAAATCATCCGTGGCGAGAACAGCCGTCAGTTCGAACACAATGGACAGAACCCCGGCGGGCAGTGGCAGAACCGCCCCCCGCATGATCCCAACCAGCAAAGCCGGCCTGCACCGGCGCCGCAGCAACAGCCGCAGGCAGCACCCAGCCTGCCGATCCAGGGGCGGCCCGACACCGTGCGCCAGACCCAGGAGCCCCAGCGTGGCTACTACCAGGACATTCCCCGGCGCAACGACTACAACCAGCACTGGCAGGCCGGTGGGCCGGGTTCACGGCCGGACTATGGCCGCCCCAATGATCATCGCTGGCCGGGACGTCCCGATGGGCATGGCAACGGTTGGGGACCAGGGCCGCAGTACCGCCCGGGCTACGTGATCGACCGTTTCCCCGAGCGCAACTACCGGGTGCCATACCGCGGCCAGGACTACTTCTTCTCGGGTGGCTACTGGTATCGCCCGCAGGGTTCCCGCTATGTGGTGGTGCATCCACCCTATGGCATTCGAGTGGGATACCTGCCCGATTACGCACGGGAAATCTGGATCGGCAGCGCATTGTTCTTTCTCGCCGCCGGGGCCTACTACAGCTACGAAGCGGACACCCAGCAGTACGTCGTGGTCGAACCGCCCGTGGGCGTGCCGCCGCCGGATCAGCCGGCGGCTGGCAATGGCTATGACGTTCTGGCTTACCCGGTCAACGGCCAGTCGCCGCAGCAGATCGATCAGGATCGCTACGACTGCTATCGCTGGGCGGTGCAGCAGAGCGGTTTCGATCCGGCCGGCGCGACCTATCAGCCCGCTCCGGAAGTGGTGCAGGCCTACCGTCAGGCCCAGGGCAACTGCCTGAGTTCGCGGGGGTATCAGGTCACTTACTGAGCCCTGGCGGCCTCGACCACTTCCTGCGGATCGGCGTGTACCAGCACTTCAGCCCGTGGATAGACCTGGTGGATCGCCTCGGCGGCCTGATCGCTGATGGCGTGGGCCACCGACAGGCTCAGGTCGCCAGGCAATTCCAGGTGCAGTTGGACGAACCAGTGGCTGCCGGAAATCCGCGTGCGCAAGTCGTGGGCGCCCAGCACCCCGGGCACACTGCAGGCCAGTTCCAGCATGTGCTGGCTGACATCGGGGGGCAGCTCCTCATCCATCAGCACCGAGAAGCTTTCCCGGGCGATGTGGATCGCGCTCCAGAGAATGTAGGCGGCGATCCCCAGGCCGAACCAGGCGTCCACCTGATGCCAGCCGAAGGCCGCCAGCACCAGGGCCAGGAGGATGCTGCCATTGAGCAGCAGGTCGGAGCGGTAGTGCAGCGAGTCGGCCCGTACCGCATTGGAGCCGGTTTCGCGGATCACCCGATGTTGCAGGATCAGCAGCGCCACGGTCAGCACCAGTGACAGCCCGATCACCCCGATGCTCAGCCAGGGCGCGCCCACCGGCTCCGGGTGCTGCAGGCGCTCGAACGCCTGAAAGGCAATCAGCACCGCACTGCCGGCGATGAACAGCGCCTGGGCCATGCCCGCCAGCGACTCGGCCTTGCCGTGGCCGTAGCGATGATCGTCATCGGCCGGGCGCAGGGCGTAATGCACCGCCAACAGATTGAGCAGCGAGGTGAAGCCGTCGAGCACCGAGTCGGTCAGGCCCGCCAGCATGCTCACCGAGCCGCTGAGCCACCAGGCGATCGCCTTGGTCACAATCAGGATGCCTGCGACGGTGACCGAGGCGCGGGTGGCCAGGCGCAGGAGGCGAGCGTGTTCCGGGTTGCCAATCATCGACGGCGGGTTCCTTGAGTCGGGTGGTCAGGCGGCGGGCTGCAGGCCATACAGGGCCAGTTGCTGCACGCTGCCCTTGTGCTGGATCAGGCGCGGGTCATCCAGGGGGAAGTGGCCCCCCAGTTCGCTTTCCAGAATGGCCTGCAGTTTACGGTTGTCGACTTTACCGTCGGCGCCAATGGCCTGCTGGAGTTTTTCCGGGGCGATCTGCGCGGTCTTGCCGGGCTCCAGGTAGATCGCCCCGGTGGCGAAGTCGACGCCAAAGGCGATCAGCCCCGGGATCACATAGAACAGCAGGCCAACGGCATCCAGTACCACGACCACCGGATCGATCTTGCCGTCGATCTGGCCGCGCCGGTCGGGGAAGAAGATCGAACCGCAGGCAGTCAGTTGGGTCAGCAGGGTGGTGATCAGGACGCCGCCAATGACACGGTGGGGAATACGCATGGAAATCTCCTAGCAAGCACGAAAGCAAAGAAGGATGGAGCGGGGTGTTGAGTCTTGTCGATCAGCACTCAGACCATGATTAACCCCAGGCAGTTCGCCGTTATACTCGCGCCTCTGTTTGGGAGCCAGCATGAATTCTTTGCCAATTGATGAAGTTTTGCCTGCACTGCGCGAGGCCCTGGCGGCGCGCCATGAAGCGGTGCTCGAAGCCCCGCCCGGGGCCGGCAAGACCACCCGCGTGCCCCTGGCGCTTCTGGATCAGGACTGGCTGGCAGGACAGACCATCCTCATGCTCGAGCCTCGGCGGCTGGCGGCACGGGCCGCCGCCGAGCGCCTGGCCAGCGAGCTGGGGGAGAAAGTCGGGGAAACCGTGGGCTACCGCATCCGCCTGGACAGCAAGGTCGGCCCGCGCACCCGTATCGAAGTGGTCACCGAAGGCATTCTCACCCGTCGCCTGCAGGACGACCCGGCCCTGGAAGGGGTGGGGCTGCTGATCTTCGACGAATTTCACGAGCGCAGCCTGGATGCCGATCTGGCCCTGGCCCTGAGTCTCAATGGTCGCGAGCTGTTCCGTGACCAGCAGCCGCTGAAGATCCTGTTGATGTCGGCGACCCTGGAGGGCGAGCGGCTGTCCACGCTGCTGGGCGATGCGCCGATCCTGCGCAGTGAAGGGCGCATGTTCCCGGTGACCCAGCGCTGGGGGCGCCCGTTCCAGCCTGGCGAGTTCATCGAGCCGCGAGTGGTGCAGACGGTTCTGGAAGCCCTCAATGATGAAAGCGGCAGCCTGCTGGTGTTTCTCCCCGGGCAGGCGGAGATCCGCCGGGTCCATCAGCAACTGGCCGAAGCCCTGGGGCCGCGCGACGATATCCTGCTGTGCCCATTGCACGGCGAGCTCGACCTGGCGGCCCAGCGCGCCGCCATCGACCCGGCCCCGGCGGGCCAGCGCAAAGTGGTGCTGGCCACCAACATTGCCGAAACCAGCCTGACCATCAACGGTGTACGGGTGGTGGTGGACGCGGGACTGGCGCGGGTCCCGCGCTTCGACCCCGGCAGCGGCATGACCCGCCTCGACACCCAGCGCATCTCGCGCGCCAGCGCGACCCAGCGCGCCGGTCGGGCCGGGCGCCTGGAACCCGGCGTTTGTTATCGCTTGTGGTCCGCCGATCAACAGGAACAACTGGCCGCCTATGCCAGTGCGGAGATTCTCCAGGCCGACCTGGCCGGACTGGCCCTGCAACTGGCGCGCTGGGGCGTGGCGCCGAACCAGCTGGCTTGGCTGGACGCGCCGCCCGGTGCCGCCTATGCCCAGGCCCAGGATCTGTTGCGGCGCCTGGGAGCGCTCAACGACGACGGCACCTTGACCCGCCACGGCCAGGCCATGGCCGAGTTGCCGGCCCATCCGCGCATTGCCCACTTGCTGTTGCGTGGCCAGTCCCTGGGGCTGGCGCAGATGGCCTGTGACGTCGCGGCGCTGTTGGGGGAGCGGGACATTTTGCGGGGGGGCGGGGCCGATCTGCACAGTCGCCTGGTGCTGCTTTCGGGAGAGGAGCGAGCGGTCCGCGGTGCTCAGGGCGGCGTACAACGAGCACGGCAACTGTCGCGTCAATACCGCAGCTACCTGCGTGGGCAGGCAGAGTCCGCCGTCAGCGATCCCGAGCATCCGCGTTGGCTCGGGGCTCTGCTGGCCCTGGCCTATCCCGACCGCGTGGCCCAGCAGCGGCGTCCCGGTGGTGCCGAGTATCGTCTGGCCAACGGCCGCGCGGCGCAGTTCAGCGAAGCCGACAACCTGATGAAACAGCCCTGGCTGGTGGTGGCCGACCTGGGCAGTCGCCAGGGCCAGCGTGAAGAACGCATCTACCTGGCAGCGGATTTCGATCCGGCGCTGTTCGACAGCGTGCTGGCGGAGCAGGTGCGGACGGTCGACCAGTTGGACTGGGATGAGCGCGAAGGTGTGCTGCGCGCCGAGCGCCAGCGCAAGGTCGGTGAGTTGGTGCTCGACCGTGAGCCCCTCAGCGGCCTGGACGAAGCTGCCCGTTGCCGGGCCCTGGTCAATCTGGTGCGGCGCAAGGGACTGGAGCTGTTGCCCTGGACCCCGGAACTGCGCCAGTGGCAGGCCCGGGTGATGTTGTTGCGCCAGCTCGAGCTGGCGGACAAGGGTGAGAGCCAATGGCCGGATGTCAGCGATGGCGCCTTGCTCGAAGGTCTGGAGCAATGGCTGCAACCCTTCCTGGGCAAGGTGTCGCGCCTCAGTCATTTTGCCAATCTGGAGCTGGCCAGCATCGTTCACAACCTGCTGCCCTGGCCGCTGCCCCAGCGCCTGGACGAGCTCGCGCCGCACCATCTGACGGTGCCTTCGGGGTCGTCGATCCGCCTGGACTACAGCGAGCAGCCGCCGATTCTGGCCGTGCGCCTGCAGGAGCTGTTCGGTCTGTCGGACACCCCGCGGATTGCCGGCGGGCGCCAGGTGGTCAAGTTGCACCTGTTGTCCCCGGCGCGGCGTCCGGTGCAGGTCACCCAGGACCTGGCCAACTTCTGGCGCAGCACCTATGCCGAGGTCAAGAAGGACCTCAAGGGGCGTTATCCCAAGCACTACTGGCCGGATGACCCGTTGATCGCCGAGGCGACGGCCCGGGTCAAACCGCGCAAATAGACAGCGGGGCTTACTGGGCCGGTAACAGAAAGCGCGCCAGCACCGGCAAGTGATCGGAGATGCGCAGGGTATCGTCCTGGCGCACCCGGGATTCGACCCGCTTCAGGCGCGGGCTGTAGAACAGGTAGTCGACCGTGCGATCCGGGCCGTCCAGGTTCGGGTCGTTGGGGTAGTGGGTCAGCCAGCGCGCACGGTCGACGCCGCTGGCCTGGGTGTTGCTGGGGATCATCGGGTACTTGTCCCACAGCAGGTGCAGCGGGCTGTCGATCTGATACGGCGCGCGCTGTGCCTCGCTCAGGCGTTGGTACTGGCCCAGGGGCAGCAGGTTGAAGTCGCCGCCAATCAGCCAGGGCGTGCCGCGGCTTTCCAGCTTGTCCAGCACCTTGGCAATGGCCGTCACTTGCCTCTGTTGTGTGTCGTCGGCCCGCTGCGCACGTTCCAGGTGGGTATTGAGCACCACCAGTTGGCCGCCGTCGCTCAGGGGCAGGTAGCTCAGGAGCAGGGCGTCCTTGGGCTGGAATTGCCGGCTGATGAGCGGCTGTGGGGCAATCGGCAGTTGCAGGCGTTCGGCGTGTTCGATGCGGTAGCGGCTGAGGGTCGCCAATTGCCGGCCGACGCTGCCAAAAATGTGCGGGGAGGGCACGAAATCGGCCTTCCAGTCGTAAGCCTGGGTGCTGCAGGGATACAGATCGGTGACCCGCTCCTGCAGCAGCTTGAGCTGATCCTGGTAGGCGCTGGCCTTGGCGCCGTTGTCCACTTCCTGCAGCAGCACCAGGTCCGGTTGTTCGTCGCGGATCACCCGGGCCACTTCGTCGAGGCTGAAGGCCATGTCTTCCAGGGTCGGGCGTTCATCCTCGCCCCGGGCCTGGTCGTTCCAGAACACGTAGCGCTTGCCGGCCAGGTATTGCAGGTTCCAGGTCATCACCTTGAGCGCCTGGCCCGGCACCAGTGGAGCGGCTTGGGCGCTGCAACTGACCGTCAGGGTTTCCTTGGGCTGCGGACGCCAGGTCAGGCTGTAGATCAGGCTGGCCAGCACCAGGCCGATCAGTAGCAGGCTCAACAGGGTGATGCGCAGTAGACGGGTCATCGGCTCGGCTTATGGCGTTGCGGGATGGGCCGGAGCATAACCGAGTGCGCCGCCCTCACCCAAGGGGCAGAGCGGTTGCGCAGCGTTTCAGCGCTGGTCCGACTGCTCGTTGATGAGCATGAACAGGCGGAACAGCACCACGCTGGTGAACAACTGCAGGAAGCTGTAGGCACTGTCCAGCACCAGGCTCAGGATCGGGTTGTGCGGTTCGGGATAGGCGGCTTCGCTCGCCCCCTTGAGCAGCCACAGCGGGGCCATGACCGCCAGGATGCACAACAGGATGCGCAGGAAGTGCCCGCGGCTCAGGCGCAGGCTTTCCTTGATCGCCGCCAGGGGCGCCAGGCCCTTGAGCACCAGCAGGTACTCGGCGAAGGCCAGCACCACCATCAGCCACAGCCCCGGCAGGAAATACAGCGACAGCCCGAGCAGAATCAACAGCGTGCTGACCGCGGTCAGCAGCGCGAAGCGCGGCCACAGGCTGAGGGCCATGGCCCACAGATCGCGATTGCGGGGCGACAACCCGCGAGTGCGGGCATCGAGAAACAGGATCAGCGCACCGGTGTACAAGGGATACAGCAACAGACCCACCACCACGCTGGAGCCGGGGAAGGCCTTCTCGCCCAGGGCGCTGCTCACGCCCTGCTGCAACAGCGCCTCGAGAATCACCAGAGGCAGGCACAGTTGGGCGATGCGGCCGAGATTACGCTGGAAGAAATAGAAAGAGTCGCGCAGAACATCTAACGGAGTCATTGATGGGGATCGCAGTTGACCAAGCGGTTTGACACTTTAACCGATGCAGGCCCTCCGGGAGCAAACGTAAACCTTGAGTAAAGACCATTGAAAGTCGTCGCCCCAGCCCCATAACTGGTGCGTACCGCAGCCCTGTGGGGGCGCGGACCAGATTTTTACCGGCAATCTAAAGAGGTCGCCATGAACAGCGAAGAGCAAACCCTGATCGATGGACTGTTTTCACGGTTGCAGCAAGCCGAAACGGATTCAGCCCCGCGTGATGCCCAGGCCGAGGCGCGGATCAAGGAGCATCTGACCCGCCAGCCTGCGGCCGGGTATTTCATGACCCAGGCGATCCTGGTGCAGGAGGCTGCCCTGAAAAGCCTCGACCAGCAGAACAAGCAACTGACCCAGCAAGTGCAGCAGCTGCAGGCCGAGCTGCAACAGGCCCGCTCCCAGGCCGCAGCGCCAGCTCCGGCGGCGAGCGGCGGTTTTCTGTCGAGCATCTTCGGTGGCTCCCGCGAGCCGCAGCCGGCGCCCGCGCAGGCCCCGAGCGTGGCGCCATCCTCCGGCGGAGGCTGGCGTGAGCCGTCGCGTTCGTCCTTTGGTGCACCGGCCCAGCAGGGCTTTGGCGCGCCGCAGCAGAACTATGCGCCAGCACCTGCTCCGGCCGCGGCCGGCAGCGGCTTTCTCGGAGGCGCCTTGAAAACCGCTGCCGGCGTGGCCGGCGGGGTGATGCTGGCGCAGGGCATCAGCAGCCTGTTCCACAGCAATCAGCAACCCCAGGAAATCGTCGAAGTCATCAAGGAAGAACCGGCGCCGGCCAGCGATAACAGCGGCTGGGGCAATGACGATCAGCGTCTGGCCAACAACGACGCCTGGGGCGGCAACGACCAGGGCGGCTTCAGCAACGCCGACTACGGCAGCGACGACAGCTCGTTCTTCTCCGACGACGACTCCTTCGTCTGACCCACCGTCGGTCCGGGGCAGGTGCCTGCCCCGGACCGATTATTCGCGGAACATTCCTCGTGACTGGCATACTGGGCGACTTTTTTCGGGTCTTGAGCCCCGTTCCAGCCCCCGCGCTGCTGCGCCATGAGGATTAGCGGTGAAAAAAATCGCTGTGTTCGCCGATGTCCAGAACCTCTACTACACCGTTCGCCAGGCCTATGGTTGTCACTTCAACTACGCGGCGCTGTGGGCGGATATCAGCAAGCAAGGGCAGATTGTCGAAGCCTATGCCTATGCCATCGATCGCGGTGACAGCAAGCAGCAGCAGTTTCAGCAGATCCTGCGCAACCTGGGCTTCACGGTAAAACTCAAACCCTACATTCAGCGCAGCGACGGCTCGGCCAAGGGCGACTGGGACGTGGGCATCACCATCGACATCATGGACGCCGCCGCCCAGGTCGACGAAGTGGTGCTGGCCTCCGGCGACGGCGACTTCGACCTGCTGCTCGAGCGCATCATCCACAAGCATGGGGTCAGCGCGGTGGCTTATGGCGTGCCGGGCCTGACCGCCAATTCGCTGATTCGCGCCGCCACGCGCTATGTGCCGATCGAAGGCGCCCTGCTGCTCAAGAGCTGATCATTTTTCATACGGAGCTGCACAGGTTTGGAACGTATTGCCGTCATCGACTTTGAAACCACCGGAATCTCCCCGAGCAGCAGTTGCCGGGCCACGGAAATCGCCGTGGTGATGCTTGAGCAGGGGCGCATCGTCGAGCGTTACCAGAGCCTGATGAACGCCGGGGTGCGGGTGCCGGGCTTCATCGAACAGCTGACCGGCATCAGCAACGCGATGTTGCGCAGCGCACCGTCGGCGGAGCAGGTGATGAACGAGGTCAACGAGTTTGTCGGCACCACGCCGTTGCTGGCCCACAACGCGGCGTTCGACCAGAAGTTCTGGGATTTCGAGCTGGGGCGGATCAAGCGCACCCGTTTGCAGAATTTTGCCTGTTCGCTGTTGCTGGCCCGACGCCTGATGCCGGCGGCCCCCAACCACAAGCTGGGCACCCTGACCCAGTACGCCGGCCTGCCCCACACCGGCCAGGCGCACCGGGCCATGGCCGATGCGGAAATGGCCGCCAACCTGGTGGCACACCTGGCGGGCGAGCTGCGGCACACCCATGGCGTGCGTGAGCTGTCCCACGACTTTCTCTGCAAACTGCAGAAAGTCCCGGCGGCCAAGATCCCCGAGCACCTCAAGCGTCAGCGCGGGGGCTGAGCCCAGGCTCCGGATTCATTTGCCGTTGCTTTCCAGTTGCCCCAGGGGCACCCGCCGTTCGATGGCGCTGGACAGCACGATGGAGGTCTTGCTGAATCCGAACTGGGCCACACGGTTGATCAGCTCTTCCAGCTCCGGCATCGACCCCACTGCCGCCTGCATGATCACGCAGGGATCGCCGGTCACCCGATGGCATTCGGTGAGCTGGGGGATCTTGATCAACTCGTCATAGTTCTTCTGGTTGCCATGCTGGGCCAGGCGCAGTTCGATCACGCATTGGATCGGCAGCCCAACCTTGGCCATATCGACCTTGGCCTGGTAGCCGGTGATCACCCCGCTGGCCTCCAGCTTGGCGACGCGCTCGGCCACCGCCGGCGCCGAGAGGTTGACCTTGCGCGCCAGCTCGGCGTAACTCGCCCGGCCGTTTTCCAGCAGGCTGGCCAGGAGCAAGCGGTCGTATTTGTCCATGGATGGCTCCTGATCGGACCGACTTTCGAAAGCACGGTATTTAGCGCAGAACTCCATGCTTTGGAAAGTGTACTGCCCTTATAAACAGGTTTTGTAACTTAAGTTCACCAGGTCGCCTTTCTAGAATAGTGTTCCTCCTGCCTGCTCCGAGCTGCCTCCCATGCCTGGCCAAAGCCGTTTTTCCCTGCCGTTGATCGCCGCTTTCTTTGCCTTGTACGTGATCTGGGGGTCGACCTACCTGGTGATCCGCATTGGCGTCGAGTACTGGCCGCCGCTGATGCTCGGCGGCGTGCGCTTCATCATCGCCGGCAGCCTGATGTATGCCTTCCTGCGCTGGCGCGGGGTTCCGGCCCCGACCTGGGCGCAATGGAAGGCCGCCGGGATCATCGGCGTGCTGCTGCTCAGTTGCGGCAATGGTGCGGTGACGCTGGCCGAACACTCCGGGGTGACCTCCGGCGTGGCGGCCCTGGCGGTGGCCACGGTGCCGCTGTTTACCCTGCTCTGCGGCTACTTCTGGGGCGCGCGCAATACGCGCCTGGAGTGGGCCGGCATCCTCCTCGGGATGATCGGCATCGGCATGCTCAACCTGGGTTCCAACCTGCAATCCAGCCCGCTGGGGGCCGCGCTGCTGCTGTTCGCCGCGGCGGCCTGGGCCTTCGGTTCGGTGTGGAGCAAGCACCTGCCGCTGCCCCAGGGAGCCATGGCCAGCGCGGCGGAAATGCTCGTCGGTGGCGTGGTGCTGATGATCGGCAGCACCTTGAGCGGCGAGCACCTGGACGCCATGCCGCCCCTGGAAGGCTGGCTGGCCCTGGCCTACCTGGCCGGCTTCGGTTCGATCATCGCCTTCAACGCCTACATGTACCTGCTCAAGCACGTGCGGCCGGCCGCGGCCACCAGCTATGCCTACGTCAATCCGGCGGTGGCGGTGCTGCTGGGGATCGTCTTTGTCGGTGAAACCATCGGCATCGAAGAGGCCCTGGCCATGCTGGTGATCATCAGCGCGGTGGTGCTGATCGGCCTGCCCCAGTGGCGCAAGCCGAAAGCCGCGGTGCAGCAAGAGGTGGCCTGATCAGCCGGCTGGTGCCTGGCCGGCAAGGTTCTGGCGGAGAAAGTCGCCGATCAATTGCGCCGCCTGCCGGTGCAGGGCCTGGCGATCCGCGCCATCGCCATCCCGGCAGATGATCTGGTCCCCAGGCGCCTGCTCCTTGAGCAAGGCTGCGGCGTCCGGTTTGCATAGCTGCATGAAGCTGAAGTGGCTGGCATCGGCCAGGACCTGATAGCGCGAAGGCGGGGACGCCAGATGGGCGTTCAGGTAGCCCGACTCTTCTTCCACCGGCATGTCCGCGATGTTCACTCCGGCCCCCAGGACCAGGATCGGTGTCTTCAGCGTCGACACACTCTCGGGGGTAAAGCCACGGGCGAACCCCAGGTCCAGCGCGACGACGGTCTTGACTCGCGGGTCCCGCAGGTCTGCGCCGAGAGGGCCTTGGTGCTCCGGGGTGATCCCCAGTTCGGGCGCCAGTCCGCACAGGCGCGGATTGGGATGCAGCCGGCATTCCTCCAGGTAGCGTTGCGGGCTGTAGCGGGCACCAGCCAGCGCGGTGACGGTCCAGCCGCCCAGGGAGTGGCCGATGGCGGCGATGCGCTGCGGGTCGACCGTGCCGGCCAGGCTGTTGTCGCGGCTGAGCTCGTCGATGACCCGGCTCAGGTCGCGCGGGCGTTCCCAGAGCTTCGCGGCTTCTGCGGGGCGCTGGTCGAATGTGCTGGTGCCCGGGTGATCGGGGGCCGCGACTATATAGCCCTGGTCGACCAGCTCGGGTACCAGCCAGCTGAGGTTGCGCCAGTTGCCGCGGTAGCCGTGGGACAGCACCACCAACGGGTGTGCGCTGCTGCTGGGCGGGGCATCCTGGATCGTGGTCAGGCCCTCGAAAATCCGGTTATCGGCCGAGGTCAGGGCGGGGGAGGAGGCCGTGGTGGGGTACCAGAGGGCGACATGCAGGGGGCGCTGCTGACTGGCGTCCGCCAGCGTCACTTCACGAAAGCCGATGAGTTCGGCGGCCTGCACCTGGGACAGACACAGGGAAAGGCCCGCTAGCATCCATGCGGACAGGGCAGATTTGCGCATTCGGATCTCCATTGGCAAAGCATCGGTGTTCTGCCAGTGGGGGCGCGCCTTGGAGGAGTCGACGGCGTTCAGCGGCAGAGGGCGGACGACGACTGATGGCAGTCGCCGCCCATCCTTTTACCTGAAGTGGCCGGGAAAGGGTGACCGGATTGCGGAGCAAGCGGTCACGCCTCTGGCATCAGTTACAGGCGCCGGCGTCGCGCCAGACCTTGCCACTGCCTTCGCCACCGACAGTGGCAGCAGACGGCTCGTTGCCTTTGGTCCACCAGCGGGCGATGTAGTAGCGGCCGTTGTGGCTGACCTTGTCGTTGGCCAGGTAGGTGCCTTGACGGCTCCAGGCGCCCAGGCAACCGGCTGGCGTTTCCACGCTGTCGGCCAGCACGGTCACGCTATGGTCGCGGCTGACCGTATGGCTGCCGTTGCCCAGGTTCAGGGTGAAGCGGTAGCTGATGTCCTTGTCGCTCTTGGGCGCGACAAAGATCAGTTTCGACCCCGAGGCCTGGAAGGCGACGCTGGGCGTCACGGTCCATTGGTAGCTCAGCGCCAGGCCGGCCGGATCGGTGGAGCCGGCGGCGTCCAGGGTCACTGTTTCACCGCCCTTGGCCTGGCTGACGCCGGCGATGCTCGCCAGCGGCGGCTTGACCGGCGCCGGCTTCTCGGCCAGCACCTTGACCTGATGCACTCGGGTAGCGCTGTGCTTGCCGTTGTTCACTGTCAGGCTGACGTTGTAGATCACGTCCTGGGCAGCCCTCGGGGCGACGAACTTCATCAGGTCGCCAGCGGCTTCAAAGGCGACGCTGGGGCTGATGCTCCAGCTGTAGCTGAGCTTCAGGCCCGCCGGGTCGCTGGACCCGCTGGCGTTGAGGTAGACCGTTTCGCCCGGCTTGGCCTGGCTGGTACCGCCGATCACGGCTACCGGCGGTTTGACTTCCTCCACCGGTGGCTCGACCGGTTTCTCACCCTCGCTCTGGCACGGGCCCAGGTCCCGCCAGACCTTGCCGGCGCCGTCCGGGCCGGTGGTGCTGGCCAGGCCCGGCTCGGCGCCCGATGTCCACCAGCGAGCCTGGTACTGACGACCTTTCCACTGCACCACATCGTTGCCGACGTAAGTGCCCCTGAGCGTCCATTCCGGTTTGCAACTGGCGGTGCCGGCCTTGCCCTTGATCAGCATCTCGTGGGTCCGGGTGCTGCTCTGCTTGCCGTTGCTCAGGGTCAGGGTGAAACGGTAGCGGGTGTCTTCCTGTAGTTCCGGCGCGGTGAAGCTGATGCGCGCGCCGTCGTAGTCGAAGTCCAGGCGCGGCGAGGCTTCCCAGGCGAAGCTCAGGGCATTGCCCTGGGGATCGCTGGAGGCCGAGGCATCGAGGACGATCCTGTCCCCGGCGTTGGCTTCGGTCTTGCCGCTGATCACCGCCACCGGAGGTTCACCGGCATTCACCGGCTTGAGGGACGCGGCCTTGACCTCGTTGTCGGCGCTGAATTCGCCGTCGGCCAGCAGGGTCCAGGCGCCGTTGGCACTGCTGCTGCCATAGACCTGATAGCCCTTGATGTTGCCGCTCAGGCCGGCGTCCTGGCGCGGCAGGTAGTGCAGTTGCGAGAAGCGGCTGTCGGCCCCCAGGTCGATCAGTATTTCATGGGGGTAGCGCGCCCCCGCCGCCGTGCTCCAGTAGGAGTTGGGGTTGCCGTCGATGGCGTGGTTGCCGACCGCTGCGCCAGGCACCGCGCTGCTGGTGGACACAACCTTCCAGCTCTCGCGGGGCAGGGCCTTGCCCTTGGCATCCACCAGCAGCAGTTCGGCGACGCTGGCGTTGTCCTTGCCGTCCACCGCGGAGGTGGCGACGAATTTCAGGTAGCGGCCCTGGGCCGTGTCCTGGGTCAGACCATAGGCGTGGCCTTCAAGCACCTGGTCATGAGTGGCCCGGTTGTCGGTGTTGACCGCCAGGTACCAGCGTCCCGGCTGCGGGTCGTTCACCCCCAGGGACACGTTGTGGCTGCGTGCCGAGCGATAGTCGTAGCTTGAGCCGCTGGGCTGGGCGCCGCGCTTGAGCAGCAACTGGATCTGGCCGGCCTTCTCGGTGAGTTCGCCGTCCACCACGGTGAATACCAGGCGCCGGGTGCCTTCGGGCACATCCACCGGGAAGTAGCGGGTCTGGCCGCTGGCCAGGCTGACTTTCTGGTTGAGGATCGAGGTGCTTTGCTCCTGTTCGAGCGGGACCACGGAAGGGCTGTAGGCCGACATCAGCGCCGCGTTTTCCCGCCAGACCCGGGCCATGTTGGCGGTTGTCGCGTTGCCCAGCGGCACGCCGCGGCTGTCCTTGACGTCCGGGTTGGAGAAATAGCCCACATGGTTGCCGCAGAGGATAGTGCCGACCCGACCGTTGTTGTAACCGAAGCGGTAGTGGCTGCCATCGGAGCAGTGGCTACCGCCGATGTTGTGGGCCAGTTCGTGACGGAACACGGTGGACGATTTGATGGAGTTGATGGTGTAGCGCCCGGGTAGCTGGCCCCAACCCACAGCGGTGTTCTCCCCGGGGATGCCAACGACGAAGCTGGCGACCACGTCCGGGCTGTAGCGGCGCATGCCTTCGGCGAAGACGTTGCGCACCTGATTCACGTTGGGGCTGGTGATGGCGACATCCTTTGGCACAACTTGAGTGCCCACCAGGCGCAGGCGCACGCCCTGCACCTTGGACTGTTGCAAGGCGCGGTTGACCGAGGCCACCTGGACCAGGGCGTAGGCTTCGTGGTCACCGATATAGTCGGCGGCGGCCTGGGAGAACCCGGCCAGCAGGTCGATCACGGTTTCGCCCTGGACGTTGCGGTCGACCTGGAAACTGCGCAGGCCGCTGCGTGATTCCTTCTGGGCTGGCGGCTCGCTGCCGTCATTGGCGATGTAGTCGACGCTCGACGGGTCAAAGGCCGCCCCGGGGTCGAGGTGGATCAACGACTGCTGGCCGTTGGCGTCGCCGCGAATGATGGCATTGGCGTCCGGCAACAGGGCGAGAAAGCTGCCGTCGGGACGCGCGGCGAGGGTCATCTCTCCGGGGGCGCTGAGGGTGCGGGCACGTCCTTCCAGCTGGCCGGTCATGACCCGCAGATCCTTGAAGGTATCGTCCTGTTGCGGAACCAGGCTGCGGATGCGCATCCCGGTGACTTGTTGCAGCTGTTCGGTGCCGGTTTCGGCCGCGCCGAATGGCATGGCCCTGGCACCGGGCATCGGCAGGTTGATGAAGTGACCCTGGATCACCGTCGCGCCCTGAGTCGCATCGGGAGTGGGCTGGCCGACATCGGCCTGCACCATGCCCAGGGGCAAGAGCAGGGCGGCGCCCAGGCTGGCGCCCCAGAGGCGGGTAGCGCGGGACAAGGCAGTCAATCTGAAGCTCGACATAACTATTCCTGGAGAGTCTCGGCGCGGTGCGAAACCTGGCGAACAGGACCGCTAAAGCGTCCGCGCTGAGAAGGTGGATAAGGAGTTGTGCCGGCGGAGGGCATCATAGGCAGGGGCGCTCCGGGCGTACATCGAACAGGGGGCTTTTCGTACCGGTCCTAGACGCCCGGGTGGGGCGCTGCTGGGGGCGGGGCGCCAATCGTCCTGGGCGGCCAAGCACTGACATGCAGCGCGCTGCAGGGGCCTCGGCGAGGTCACGCAGACGGCAGCCGACAAGGGCCGCCGTCTGCGCGGGGGGAGGGGGCTGGTTGCCGGGGGCGTGAAGCCTCCGGTGAAAGTCAGTGACAGGGCCCGAGGTCGCTCCAGACCTTGCCGCTGAAGTCCGGCCCGGTGAACGTCGGGTTGCCCGGCTCCTGGCCTTGGGTCCACCAGCGGGCGAGGAAGAAGCGCCCGTTGTGGCTGACTTTCTGACCGCCCAGGTAGGCCGTGCTGCGATTCCAGGCACTTGTGCAGCCGGGCGCCGTTTGCGGCGGGGCGAGGACCGTGACGCTGTGCTCGGCGGTGGTGGTTTTCTGGCCGTTGTCCACGCTCAAGGTGAAGCGATAGCGGGTGTCCTGCTTGAGCAGCGGCGCGCTGAAGCTGATGCGCGCGCCGTCAAGCTCGAAGTCCAGTGCCGGCGTGACATGCCAGGCAAAGCTCAAGGCTCGGCCTTGCGGGTCGCTGGAGCCCGAGGCATCCAGTTGCACCCGTTCATCGGCGTTGGCCTGGCTGCGACCGCTGATCACGGCGACAGGTGGCTGGATGGCCGCGACCGGCTTGAGGGCAACGGACTTGACCTCGTTGTCGGCACTGAACTCGCCTTTGGCCAGCAGCGCCCAGGCGCTGGTCGGGCTGTCGCCGCCATACACTTCGTAGCCCTTGATATTGCCGGCGGCATCGTTGTTTTGCCGCGGCAGGTAGTTCAAGGAGGAGAAGCCCCGCTCTGCTCCGAGGTCGATGATGATCTCGTGGGGATAGCGGGCGCTGCCCGAACTCCAGTACGAGCTCGGTTTGCCATCGACGAACCACAGGCTGTTGTCGATGCCGGAAGTCTTGCCGTTGACCGAGTGGACGCGCCAGCCGCTTCTTGGCAGCGGCTTGCCCTTGGCGTCGGCCAGCAGCAGTTCGGCGATGCTGGCGACGTTGCTGCCGTTGATCGACGACGTGGCGACAAAGCGCAGGTAGCGAGCCTGGCTGGTTTCCCGGGTCTTGGCGAAGACATGGCCTTCAAGCAACTGGTCGCTGGCGCTCTTGTTCTTCTCGGCTCGTACCCCGACGTACCAGCGTCCGGGCTTGGGATGATTGACCCCCAGGGCGACGCCATGGTTTTCCAGGGTGCGGTAGTCATAGTCGCTGACGCTGGGGCGGGCGCCGTGCTTGAGCAGCAGTTGCACCTTGCCCGCACGTTCATGGCGCGGGCCGTGGTTGATCGACAACGCCAGGCGCTCGGTGCCCTCGGGAATGTCCAGGGCCTCGTAGTGGATCGCGTCCCGTCGCAGGTCGATGGATTTGCTCAGCAGCGGTTGGGCTTCCTCGTGATCCATGGGAATCACCGCCGGGCTGTAGGCGGACATGCGCTGGGCCCCTTCACGCCACAGGCGGGCCATGTTGGCGGTGCCCAGCTGGCCCAGGGGTACGCCCAGGTTGTCCCTGACATCCGGGTTGGAGTAGTAGCCCACGTGGTTGCCACACAGGATCGTGCCCACCCGGCCGTTGTGGTAGCCGAAACGGTCGCTGCTGCCGTCCGAGCAATGATCGCCGCCGATGTTGTGCCCCACCTCATGGCGGAAGGTGGTGGGGGACTTGATGTTGTTGATCGAGTAGCGGCCGTTGATATTGCCCCAGCCGAGCATGGTGTCGACCCCCGGGGTGCCGACGAAGAACCCGGTCACCAGGTCGGGGCTGTATTGCCGCATGCCCTCGGCGAACAGGGTACTGACCTTGCGCATGGTGCCGTCGGGGCCGGAGGTGATCGGGTGATCCTCGGCAATCACCTGGGTGCCCACCAGGCGCAGGCGCACCCCGTCGATCAGTGACTGGCGCAGGGCATGGTTGACCGAGGCGACCTGGGCCAGGGCGTAGGCTTCGTGGTCGCCGATGTAGTCGGCGGCGGCCTGGGAGAAACCGGCCAGCAGATCGATGACGGTTTCGCCCCGGGCGTTGCGGTCGATCTGCAGGCTGCGCTGGCCGTCACGGGTTTGCAGCAGGTTGGGCACTGGCGGTTCGGCGGGCTTTTCGTAGTCGATGTTGCCGGGAGCGTGGGAGTGTCCTGTCTCGGCCGGGATCAGCGTCTGCCGACCGTCGGCATCACCGCGAATGGTGGCGTTGGGCAGCAGGGCGATGAAGCTGCCATCGCTGCGCGTTGTGACCACGACGTTGCTTTCGTTGTACGCCAGGCGGCTGGGGCCCTGGGCCCGGCCCACCAGGACCTTGATGTCCTTGAAGCGATCGTCCTGGTCCAGGCGCAGGGCGCCGATGCTCAGGCCGGTGGCCTGGGTCAGGCGCTGGGTACTGGCGGCCGGTGCATTGCGCAGCCGGGGATCGGGGTTCAAGGCCTGGATGTCGATGAACGGGCCGCTGATCGCCGCGGCGTTGTCAGCGGCAGGTGTGACGGGGGATGTCTCGTGGGCCAGGACCGGATTGGCCAAGGGCATGAGCAGGACGGCACCCAGGCCGGCTGCGCGGATGGCATCGGCCAGGGAAAGGGAAGGCAATGTGCGATGAGGCATGACCACTCCGGGAAAGGCACAGCGCAGCGCGAAACCTGTATTGGGAATCGTTGGGTGACGGGCGCTGATGGGATGGATTCGGGAGGTTTGCCGGCGCGGTGAATGTTATGAATCGACCTGTTGCTTGTACATGTCCGCCAGGCCTTTTCGGTCATGTACGAGGCGGTGGATGGCCGGCGATGCCAAGCGGCGGTCGGGAAAGCAAGCGCGCAAAAGTGCGGTAAACTGCCGGCCATTGCCTCTTCTGTGCTGACTTTTTCCTACGGTACCCCCAATGACATTCGCCACTCTTGGCCTGATCGAACCCTTGCTGCGCGCCCTTGAAACCCTCGGCTACCAGACCCCGACCCCGGTACAGGCACAAGCCATTCCGGCGGTCCTGGGCGGGCGTGATCTGATGGCCGCGGCCCAGACCGGCACCGGCAAGACCGCCGGTTTTGCCTTGCCGCTGCTGCAGTTGCTGACCATGGAAGGGCCGAAGGTCGACAGCAATTCGGTGCGTGCGCTGATCCTGGTGCCGACCCGCGAGCTGGCCGAACAGGTTCACGAAAGCGTGCGCCAGTACGCCGAGCACCTGCCGCTGCGCACCTACGCGGTGTATGGCGGGGTCAGCATCAATCCGCAGATGATGAAGCTGCGCAAAGGCGTGGACCTGCTGGTGGCGACTCCGGGGCGCCTGCTGGACCTGTACCGGCAGAACGCGGTGAAGTTCAGCCAGTTGCAGACCCTGGTGCTGGACGAAGCCGACCGCATGCTCGACCTGGGCTTCTCCGAGGAGCTCAAGGACATCTACGCGGCGTTGCCGAAAAAGCGCCAGACCCTGCTGTTTTCCGCGACCTTCTCCGACGCCATCCGCCTGCTGGCCGGGCAGATGCTCAAGGACCCGTTGAGCATCGAGGTCAGCCCGCGCAACGTGGCCGCCAACACGGTCAAGCAATGGGTGGTGCCGGTGGACAAGAAGCGCAAGCCGGAGCTGTTCAGCCATCTGCTGCGCAAGAACCGCTGGAAACAGGTGCTGGTGTTCGCCAAGACCCGCAACGGCGTGGACGCCCTGGTGGAGAAGCTGCAGGGCCAGGGCGTGAACGCCGACGGCATCCACGGTGACAAGCCCCAGGCCACGCGCCAGCGCGCCCTGGACCGGTTCAAGGCCAGCGATATCCAGATCCTGGTGGCCACCGACGTGGCGGCCCGTGGCCTGGACATCGAAGACCTGCCGCTGGTGGTCAACTTCGACCTGCCGATCGTCGCCGAGGACTACATCCACCGCATCGGTCGTACCGGCCGTGCCGGCTCCACCGGCGAGGCGATCTCCCTGGTGTGCGCCGATGAGGTCAACCTGCTGTCGGCGATCGAGATGCTCACTCGCCAGACTTTGAAGCGCCATGAAGAGCAGGATTTCGAGCCCGAGCACCGGGTGCCGGAAACCGACGCCAGCGGTCAGGTGGTGAAAAAACCGAAAAAGCCCAAGAAGCCGAAAACCTCAGGCGGTGGCGGCAAGCGCAACCTGGGCAAGTGGGTGGACAGTGGCGAAGTGGCCGAAGCCCCGGCGGTGAAACCGGTGCGCAAGGTCCCGGCGTTCAACACTGGGCCGCGCAAGCGCAAACCTTGAAAGCAGCTACAAGCTGCAAGTTGTAAGCGGCCAAGTTCAGGTGAGCTTGCCGCTTGTAGCTTATGGCTTGCCGCTGCTGTTCAACCATTCGAGCATCCCCAGCCCGGCCCGCCGTCCGCTGGCAAAGCAGGCGGTCAGCAGGTAACCGCCGGTGGGGGCTTCCCAGTCGAGCATTTCCCCGGCGCAGAACACCCCCGGGATTGGCGCCAGCATCAGCCGTTCATCCAGCGCTTGGAAGGTGACGCCGCCGGCGCTGCTGATGGCTTCGTCCAGTGGCCGCGGGCGCACCAGGGTCAAGGGCAGCGCCTTGATCGCCGCCGCCAGGCGTGCCGGATCGTTGAAGGTGTCGGCGCCCGTCAGCTCCCGCAGCAACCCGGCCTTGACCCCCTCGATCCCCAACTGACTCTGCAGGTGCTTGGCCATGGAGCGCGAGCCACGTGGCTTGGCCAGGGCCGCCTGCACCTTGTCCCGAGGCTTGCCCGGCAGCAGGTCGATATGAACGGTCGCTTGCCCGTGCCGGAGGATGCTGTCGCGGATCGCTGCCGACAGGGCATAGATCAGGCTGCCTTCGATGCCGCTGGCGGTGATCACGCATTCACCCAGCCGAGGGATGTCGTCATTGAGGCCGATGGCCACGTTCTTCAGCGGCGCCCCGGCGAATTTGCTGCGCAGCAGCTCGCTCCAGGCACTGACCTCGAACCCGCAATTGCTCGGTTGCAAGGGCGCCACCTGCACACCGCGCTGTTGCAGCAGCGGCAGCCATGCACCGTCTGAACCCAGGCGCGACCAACTGCCCCCACCCAGCGCCAGCAGGGTGGCATCGGCCTTTACCGCGAGCTCGCCGTCGGGGTGCTGGATACGCAGGCTGCCGTCGGCATTCCAGCCCAGCCAGCGGTGGCGGGTGTGGATAACCACCCCGGCGTCGCGCAGGCGCTTGAGCCAGGCGCGCAGCAGTGGCGCGGCCTTCATGTCGGTGGGAAACACCCGCCCGGAGCTGCCGACGAAGGTGTCGATGCCCAGGCCGTGAATCCACTGGCACAAGGCCTCGGCGCCGAATTCGCGCAGCAGCGGGGCGATGTACGGGGCCCGCTCGGCATAGCGCGAGAGGAAGGCCGGGTAGGCTTCGGAGTGGGTGATGTTCATGCCACCGACCCCGGCCAGGAGGAACTTTCGGCCCACCGATGGCATGCCGTCGTACAGATCGACCCGAACGCCGGCCTGGCTCAGTACCTCGGCCGCCATCAGGCCGGCGGGACCGCCGCCGATGATTGCGACGTGGTGGGGCGTGGAAGAGTGCGATGCAGTCATGGCAGAGGCGGGGCTGAGGAAATAGGCCGGGCATTCTACCCGAGGTGCAGGGGGCTTGCTGGACCGATGCAGCCTGGTCAAAAACTGAGCATCGGGCTGCATGCCTTGTGTGCCGTGGGCTGGCGCGACTTTCGCGCAGGTTGTCCACAGGCAGCTCCACAGGGATTGGGGGTAAGCGGCCCACACCTGGATGACACCCTGATGAAACTGATCAAAAACTAGTCGATTGTCTGCAGGCCTTGCGCCGCGTGGGCTGTGGCGACTTTCACGCAGGTTGTCCACAGGCGGTTCCACAGCGATTGGGGGTAAGCGCTAGGGCGTCGCCGAACGCCAGATGCCGCTGATCAAAAAACAGGCGCCGCGCTGCAAGCCTTGTCGATAGAGGGCTGCAGCGTGTTTCACGCAGCTTATCCACAGGCGGCTCCACAGGGATTGGGGGTAAGCGACCCACAACACTGTGACCGTCTGATGGCATTGATCAAAAAACAGACGATTGCTCGCGGCCCCCGGAAAACATGAGCTGGCGGGGCTTTCTCCCAGGTTATCCACAAGCGGCTCCACAGCGGATGTGGGTAAGGCCGCGGGGTTCAGTAGCAGCCCGAGGATTCCCAGACCCGCTGTGCACTGTGATGGAGGATGCCGTGGCGCCGGGCCAGGGCCTGGCGGTCCTTGCTGTAGCCGCCGCCGATCACCCCGACCACGGGAATGTCGCGGCCCAGGCAATGGCGCATGACCCGTTCGTCGCGCTCGGCCACACCGGCATCGGTGAGCTTGAGGTAGCCCAGGGCGTCGTCCTGGTGCACGTCGACCCCGGCGTCGTACAGCACCAGGTCGGGCTGATACAGCGGCAGCAGGTAGTTGAGGGTGTCGTCCACCACCTTGAGGTAGTCGGTGTCGCCCATGCCCATGGGCAGTGGGATATCCCAGTCGCTCTGGGCCTTGCGTGCGGGGAAGTTCTTTTCACAGTGCAGCGAGACGGTCACCGCATCGGGGGTATGTTGCAGGATCCGTGCAGTGCCATCGCCCTGGTGCACGTCGCAGTCGAAGATCAGCACTCGCCCCACGCGCCCGCTTTGCAGCAGGTAATGGCTGATCACCGCCAGGTCATTGAAGATGCAGAACCCCGCCGGGTAGTCGTAGTGGGCGTGATGGGTGCCGCCGGCCAGGTGGCAGGCCAGGCCATGTTGCAGGGCCTTTTCGGCCGTCAGCAGGGAGCCGCCGACAGCGCGCACGGTGCGCCGGGCCAGGGCTTCGCTCCAGGGCAGGCCGAGGCGCCGCTGGTCTTCCCGGGACAACTCGCCGCTCATGTAGCGCTCGATATACGCGGGGTCGTGGGCCAGGGCGAGGATGTCGGCCGGGCACAGCTCGGGGCGCAGCAGGTCGGCGTCGCGGGTCAGGCCGCTGTCCACCAGGTGGTCGCGCAGCAGGCGGAACTTGTCCATGGGGAAGCGGTGTTCCGGCGGAAACTCGGGGCTGTAGTCGTCGTGATAGATCAGTGGCAATGACATGGCATTTTCTTAGAGGAACCCGTGAAGGATCCTACCAGCGATGTAGACTTGCACCCATGGAAACGGAGGGGCCCGATGGAGCCAATACTGCAACTCGAAAGCGCGCGCCTGTTGCTGCGCCAGTGGCGTGATGATGATTTGCCGGCATTTGCCGCTATGTGTGCCGATCCGCAGGTCATGCGCTACTTTCCCGCGCCCTTGAGTCGTCTGGAAAGTGCCGCGCTGATCGGGCGCATACGCGGGCATTTCGCCGAACATGGCTTTGGCCTCTGGGCGCTTGAACGTAAGGATAACGGTGCCTTTATCGGCTTTACCGGGCTGCTGGAGGTGGGCTTCGAAGCGACCTTTACCCCTGCGGTGGAGATCGGCTGGCGCCTGGCCCGGGAACACTGGGGCCTGGGGTATGCCAGCGAAGCGGCCTGGACTGCCTTGCGTTGCGCGTTCGATCGACTGGCCCTGGACGAAGTCGTGGCCTTCACCACCCGCAATAACCTGCCGTCGCAGAAAGTCATGCAGGCCATTGGCATGCATCACGCGGCCCAGGAGGATTTCGAACACCCTAAACTCGCCGCCGATCACCCGCTGCGCGAGCATGTGCTGTACCGCATTACCCGCGAACAATGGCTGGAAACCTTGCATGGATAGCAGGCGCGCACGTTTAGAATGTGCCGACGAGATACCTGGCCCCAATTGATAGACCGCCGCAGCCGAGATTGCGCGGTTTTGCCCTGTGTGAGGAGAGTCTGAATGAGTCATGTGCTGGATGATCTGGTCGATCTGTTGACCCTGGAAGCCATCGAGGAAAACCTGTTTCGCGGTCGCAGCCAGGACCTGGGTTTTCGCCAGCTGTTTGGCGGCCAGGTGCTCGGCCAGTCGTTGTCCGCGGCCAGTCAGACGGTGGAGGAGGCGCGCCATGTGCACTCCATGCATGGCTACTTCCTGCGTCCCGGCGACGCCGCCTTGCCGGTGGTCTACCAGGTGGATCGGGTGCGCGACGGCGGCAGCTTCAGCACTCGCCGGGTGACCGCGATCCAGAAGGGCAACCCGATCTTCACCTGCAGTGCTTCCTTCCAGTACGACGAAGAAGGTTTCGAGCACCAGAACAGCATGCCCCAGGTGGTCGGGCCGGAAAACCTGCCGTCGGAGCTGGAGATCACCACCCAGCGCGCGCACCTGATTCCCGAGCACATGCGCGAGAAACTGCTGTGCCCCAAGCCCATCGAAGTGCGCCCGGTGACCGAGAAGGACCCCTACAACCCGCAGCCGATGGACCCGGTGAAGTACGTCTGGTTCCGCGCCGACGGCGCCCTGGCGGACATCCCGGCGCTGCACAAATACCTGCTGGCCTACGCCTCGGACTTCGGCCTGCTGACCACCTCGATGCTGCCCCACGGCAAGTCGGTGTGGCAGAAGGACATGCAGGTCGCCAGCCTCGATCACGCCCTGTGGTTCCACGCCGACCTGCGGGCCGACGACTGGCTGCTGTACGCCATGGACAGCCCCTGGGCCGGCAATTCCCGGGGCTTTTCCCGGGGCAGCGTGTTCAACCGCTCCGGGCAACTGGTAGCCTCGGTGACTCAGGAAGGGTTGATCCGTCATCGCAAGGATTGGGCATGAGTCTTTCAGAGATAAAACACTGGGTGTTCGACATGGACGGCACCCTGACCATCGCCGTGCATGATTTCGCGGCGATCCGCGAGGCGCTGTCGATTCCTCCAGAGGACGACATCCTCACGCACCTGGCGGCCTTGCCGGCGGACGAGTCCGCGGCCAAGCATGCCTGGCTGCTGGAGCACGAGCGCGACCTGGCCCTGGGTTCGCGCCCGGCGCCGGGCGCGGTGGAACTGGTGCGGGACCTGGCCGGGCGCGGTTATCGCCTGGGCATCCTCACGCGCAATGCCCGGGAACTGGCCCACGTGACCCTGGAAGCCATCGGCCTGGCGGACTGCTTTGCCAAGGCCGATGTACTGGGGCGCGACGAGGCCCCGCCCAAACCCCATCCGGGTGGTTTGCTCAAGCTGGCCGAGGCTTGGGACGTGGCGCCGCAGCGCATGGTGATGGTGGGTGACTACCGCTTCGACCTGGACTGCGGACGCGCCGCGGGAACGCGCACGGTGCTGGTGAACCTGCCGGACAACCCCTGGCCGGAGCTGACCGACTGGCATGCCCGGGATTGCGCGCAGCTGCACGAACTGCTGTCGGCCTGAAGGCCTGCTCTCCGGCAAGCCGGCTGCTGCCCGCCCCGTAGGCGCCGGCTTGCCGGCGAAAGCGTCATGGCTGGCAGCGCCTTGGTCTAGTTGAACAGCGCCGCCTGCCCTTCGGCTGAGGTGAACATTCGGTCGCCGTCATGCCCGACGCCGGGTACTTCCACCAGCCGTTGTGGCAAGCCTTGGGGGTGACGCCGCATCAGGTAGTCGAAGTAGTTGCGTCCGCGAATCAGCCGATAGGCCCCCTGAGTCTCGGCCGCGCAGCTCTTGTCCAGGGCCGGGTGGTTGGGGTCGACGTCCTGCTGGCCCAGCAGGTAGGTGATGTCGCGCGCCACGTAGCCCTGTTCGAGTTGCGCCGGGGACTGCCCGGCGGCATAGGCCGGCAGCCGGTTCAGGCCATATTTCCAGTCATTGAAACCCGGGCAGTTGACCGGCGCGAATGCCACCGGGCGTGTGGCATCGAAGTAGGCGTAGGACGACGGATTGGCGATCACGAAGCGCAGGCCGATGCCGAGCTTTTCCAGCTCGGAATGCTTGCCGGTGGTCAGGGCATAGCGCTGCACCACCTGAGCGCCACCGGAGTGACCGGCGATCACCACTTCCTTGAGTGCGGGAAAGAGCCGGCGGTCCTGCAGGCGCCGGAGGATGGCGTCCAGCACCGCATAGGCGCTGATGGCCACGGGGCCGGCAGCGGGTTCGCCGGCCATCCAGGCATTGCCCTGCCAGCGCAGCAGCGTGGCCGGCAACGGATGGCGGGCGCTGTCGCCCTGGTTGAGAAACTGTGGGGCGATCACCAGGGTCGCGGCGCTTTGCCCGGCCCGTGCGGCAGCATTTTTGCCGCTCTTCAGGTAAGTCTGGGCGTTGCGCAGACGACCGTGAACGATGATCAGCGCCCGCTGTACGCCGGGCAGCGGCTGGCGCCAGTCCTGGCTCAGGCCCAGGGCCAGCTGCCCGCCCTCCAGGGGCAGGCGTCCGGGGCTGATGACCTTGACCCCGTGTTCAGCGGCCTGGGCGCTCAGGCTGCCCAGGCACAGCAGCAGTGCCAGCAGGCGACGCATCTACAGGCTCTTGGCGGCAAAGGTGTCGCACTGGCCGACCTGGCCCTGGCTGAAGCCGGTCTTGAACCAGCGCACCCGTTGCGCCGAGGTGCCATGGGTGAAGGAGTCCGGCACGACCCGGCCCTGGCCTTGCTGCTGCAGGCGGTCGTCGCCGATGGCGTTGGCGGCATTCAGGGCTTCTTCCACGTCCCCCGGTTCCAGCCAGTTCAGGCGTTGCTGGGCGTGGTAGGCCCAGACCCCGGCCAGGCAATCGGCCTGCAGTTCCTGGCGCACCAGCAAGCCGCCATCGCCTTCCATCTGCCGCCCTTGCTGACGCGCCGCCTGGATCTTCGCCGACACCCCGAGCAGGGTTTGCACGTGGTGCCCGACTTCGTGGGCGATCACATAGGCCTGGGCGAAGTCGCCGGCGGCGGAAAAGCGCTGGGCCATTTCCCGGAAGAAGTCCATGTCCAGGTACACCTGGCGATCGGCCGGGCAGTAGAAGGGCCCGCTGGCGGAAGTCGCCGCGCCACAGGCGGAGTTGACCCGGCCACGGAACAGAATCAGCTTGGGCGCCTGGTACTGGCGGCCGGCCTGCTGAAAGATCTGGCCCCAGGTGTCTTCGGTATCACCGAGGATGGCGCGCACGAATTCCGCCTGCTCATCGTTGGCCGGGGGCGCCTTGCGCGCCTGGGGGGTGGCCGGCGCCGAGGTCTGGCTGCTCTGGCCGAGCAATTGCCCGAGAATCTGCAGCGGGTCCTGGCCGGTGGCCCAGCCGATACCGACGATCAGCACGATCGCCGTCAGGCTCAACCCCTTGCCGCCGCCAAATCGCATGCCACCGCCACCGCCATTGCTGCTGTCATCTCGCACATCGACGACGTTGTCGCTGCGCCGGCCTTTTTTCCAAAGCATGGGGGAGTCCTCGTTTTTGCTGCTGGTCAGTGTTGCTGGTGGCTCAGACCGGCGCCAGTCCGGTCGTCAGGGATTTTTGCGCACGCTACCATGGCCCGGCGCCGGATCGATCCGGTCCAGACTCATTCGGGGCTTGCTATTGAACATCGATACCCGCATCAAATTCCGTCACCTGGTGTGTTTTCTTGAAATGGCCCGCCAGGGCAGCCTGGCCCGAGCCGCCGATAGGCTGGCGGTGAGCCAGCCGGCAATGTCGAAAACCCTCAAGGAACTGGAGGCCCTGCTGGAAACCCGGCTGTTTGCCAGGAGCAAGGCCGGCCTCAGCCTGACCGAGGCCGGGCGGGCCTTCCTGCGTTACGCCGGGCCTTCGGTGCAGGCCCTGCGCGAGGGCGTCAGCAGCCTGCGCGGCGGCGAATATGCCGCCGGGCTGGTCCGCATCGGCGTGCTGTCCACCGTGGAAAGCCTGCTGCTGCCGGAGGTGATGCGGCGCCTGCACCAGCGGCACTCGGCATTGACCGTGAGCGTGGTGACCGGCCCGAGCGCCTATCTGCTGTCGCAGTTGCGGGTCGGCGATCTGGACCTGGTGGTGGGCCGCATGACCGAGAGTCCGGAGATCCAGGGCCTGAGCTTCGAGCACCTGTACAGCGAATCCATGACCCTGGTGGCTCGCCCCGAGCATCCGCTGGTGGTCGGTCCCTTCACCCGTGACGCGGTGAGCGAATATCCCCTGGTGCTGCCCCTGGCCGGCACCAGCATCCGCAAGCATGCCGACAGCCTGTTCGTGCAGTGCGGCATTGCCCAGTCGGCACAGCGTCTGGAAACCCTGTCGGTGGCCCTGAGCCGGCGTTACACCCTGTCCAGCGATGCGCTGTGGATCGCGCCGCTGGATGCGGTGCGCCTGGACCTGGCCAATGGCGAACTGCAGGAACTGGACCTGGGCCTGCGCGAGCCCGGCGGTTCGCTGGGCATCTCCAGCAACACCAGCCTGCCGCTGTCCCTGGCGGCGCAATGGGCGGTCGAGGTACTCAGGGAGGTGGGACAGGCCTATCGCGAAGGCTGTTATCCATAACCATTTGGTTATGGGTTGAGGGCGGCATTTCAATTTTCCGCGCTCCTGATTTGTTTGAAACTGCACCCGCTGCGCTCCATAAATCAAACAACAGGAGAACGACATGTCTGATGCAGACAGCAGTCGCTTCGTGATTCGCGACCGTAATTGGCACCCCAAGGCCCTGACCCCCGACTACAAGACCTCCGTTGCCCGCTCGCCGCGCCAGGCGCTGGTGAGCATTCCGCAATCGCTGAGCGAAACCAGCGGCCCGGACTTTTCCCACCTGCGCACCGGGCGCTTCGATAACGACCTGTTGCTCAACTTCAATAACGGCGGCTTGCCGGTAGGGGAGCGGATCATCGTTTCCGGGCGGGTCTGCGACCAGTACGGCAAACCCATTCCCCACACCCTGGTGGAGATGTGGCAAGCCAACGCCGGCGGCCGTTACCGGCACAAGAACGACCGCTACCTGGCGCCCCTGGACCCGAACTTCGGCGGCGTCGGCCGGGCCCTCACCGACCGCGACGGCTACTACAGCTTCCGCACCATCAAGCCCGGCCCCTACCCATGGCGCAACGGCCCCAACGACTGGCGCCCGGCGCATATCCACTTCTCCATCAGTGGCCCGTCGATTGCCACGCGCCTGATCACCCAGCTGTATTTCGAAGGCGATCCCTTGATTCCGCTGTGCCCGATCGTCAAGTCCATCGCCAATCCGGATGCGGTGCAAAGCCTGATCGCGCGCCTGGACATGGGCAACGCCAATCCCATGGACTGTCTGGCCTACCGCTTCGACATCGTGTTGCGCGGCCAGCGCAAGACCCACTTCGAAAACTGCTGAGGAGCCCGCCATGCCTGTTCAACTGCTGCCTGAAACCCCCTCGCAAACGGCCGGCCCCTATGTGCACATCGGCCTGGCCCTGGCGGCGGCGGGTAACCCGACCCGCCCCGAGGAAATCTGGAACCAGATGGCCAAGCCCGATGCGCCGGGCGAGCGGATCCTGCTGATCGGCCATGTGTACGACGGCAACGGCCACCTGGTGCGCGATTCCTTCCTGGAGTTCTGGCAGGCCGATTCTGCCGGGGTCTACGACCCGGTGTTCGACACTGAAAAGCCGTTCAACTGCTTTGGCCGCACCGCCACCACCTTCGATGCCGGGGAATGGACCCTCAACACGGTCAAGCCCGGGGTGGTAAAGAACGCTGCCGGGGTGCCCATGGCGCCGCACATCAACCTGTCGCTGTTTGCCCGGGGGATCAATATCCACCTGCACACCCGGCTGTACTTTGCCGATGAGCCGGAGGCCAACGCCCAGTGCCCGGTGCTGAACCTGATCGAGCAGCCGCAGCGCCGGGAAACCCTGCTGGCCCATCCTTGCGAGATCAATGGCCAGCGCGCCTACCGCTTCGACATCCGCATTCAGGGTGAGGGCGAGACGGTGTTCTTCGACTTCTGAAACATCGCCGGGCCGCCCCTCCAGAAACCCTTGCCTGACGCCGCGTCGTGGCGCCAGGGAAGGGTGGGCATCAGTGGTCGCAAGCGTCCCAGGCCGGAGCGAAGTCCGGACTGACCTGACGCTGATCCTTGGGCAGGGCGGCGATCAGCGCCCGGTCTGCATCGTCCAGGCGAATCTTCAGGGAGTCCAGGTTGGCCAGTTGGTTGGCCCGGCTGCTCGCCTTGGGGATCGCCGCGACGTTGTCCTGATCCAGCAACCATTTGAGCGCCACCTGGGTCGGCAACACGCCGTGCTTGGCGGCGATCTGCTGGATCTCGGCCACCTCTGAAACCTTGTTGCGCGCCAGCGGGGTATAGGCGGTCAGCACCATGTCGCGTTCGCGGGCGTAATCCAGCAGGCCGCGCTGCCCCAGCAGCACGTGGTACTCCACCTGGATCGCCGACAACGGCGCGCCCAATTCCTCGACCACCCGGCGCAGCAGGGCCAGGGGAAAGTTGGCCACGCCAATGTGCTTCACCCAGCCTTGTTCCTTGAACGACACCAGGGTATCGATGCTGCGCTCCAGCTCCCAGTCGCTGGCGGGCCAGTGGATGTGGAACAGGTCGACGTAGTCGCTGCGCAGGGCTTTCAGGCTGCGCTCCAGCGAGTGGCGCATGGCATCGGGCTGCAACTGGTCCCACCAGACCTTGGTGGTGACGTGGATCTGCTCCCGTGGGACCGCGCTATTGGCCAGGGCCAGGCCCACGGCTTCTTCGTTGTGGTAGGCCTGGGCCGTGTCGATGTGCCGGTAACCCAGCTCCAGGGCCTGTTCCACGGCGCGGGTGCATTCCAGATCGAGCATCGGCCAGGTGCCCAGGCCGAGCTTGGGCATGTGCAGGCCACTGTGGGTCAGGACCGGGCAATCTAGGGTGTGAGGCATGGGCAATCTCCCTGTGGATAAAACAGCGCAGCCGGGGGCGACAGGTCGGCGCGGTGGCCGGCGGTGAGGGGCGTACAGCACGCTCGGGCGGACGATGCCCGGCCAATAGGGCTGTGGCGCAGTCGCTGGATGCTGGATTTGTGGAAGGTGGTTCCAAAAAATATACGGGCTCGGCTAACCTGCGCACAAGGCGTTGTGCCGGGCCCCGGGTCCGGCCGCGTCGATTCTGGGCGGTAATCGAACCCTGCCGCGCAGTTCCCCAACCGGCCCGTTGTCACTAGAATCGGCCAAATTTTGTCGGGACCCGACCATGGCTGGCAGTCAAATCGAACGCGTCTTCAGCGTTCTCGAACGTCTTACCGGTGACCCCCGCGGCCTGCCCCTGCAGACCCTGGCGGAACAGCTGGAGATCCCCAAAAGTGCAACCCATCGCCTGCTGGCGGAGTTGATCCGCCTGGGCTATGTGCGCCAGAACCCGGACAACCTGCGCTACCAGCTGTCCACCCGGCTGGTGGCCATGGGCTTTCGCTACCTTGCGGTCAGCGGCGCCGACATTGTCCAGCCGGTGCTCGATCGGTTGGCCCAGGAGGCCGGCGAGCTGGTGCGCCTGGGCGTGATCGAGGGCGAGCGCCAGACCTGGATCGCCAAGTCCCAGGGCGCCCGTTCCGGCCTGCGCTACGACCCGGACATGGGCCGCGAGGCGCCGCTGTTCTATACCGCTTCCGGGCATGCCTGGCTGGCCACCCTGAGCGATGCCGAGGCCTTGTCGCTGGTGGAGCGCCAGGGCGTGGAGCCCCCGGCGGACCTGGGGCCCAATGCACCGCGCTCGAACATCGAGTTGCTCGAACGCCTGCGCCTGGCCCGCGAGCAGGGCTACGCCTGGGTCGAGGAAAGTTCGGCGGTCGGCACCTCGGCGATTGCCGCCGTGGTGCGTCATCCCATCGATGGCCGGGTGGTGGGCGTGCTCAGCATCGCCGGCCCCAGCGCGCGCCTGCCGTTGGCGCGGCTGCACCAACTGGCGCCGTTGCTGCTGCGCTTTGCCGAAGAGCTGTCGGCCGCCAGCCAGGCTTCCGAACTGTTCAACCTGTAGCCGCTGCCGAGCCTGCGAGGCTGCGCAAAGGCCCGCAGGGCCTTGCCTGGCGATCTACCGTCGAGCAGGTGGTGGCCTTGATACCGCCGCGTCTGTTGCACAGCCGTTCGCAGCCTGCGGCAGCGGCTACAAAGGCTTCGGTATGGCCCTGTCCTCTGTAGCCGCTGCCGAGCCTGCGAGGCTGCGCAAAGGCCCCCAGGGCCTTGCCTGGCGATCTCCCGTCGAACAGGTGGTGGCCTTGATACCGCCGCGTCTGTTGCACAGCCGTTCGCAGCCTGCGGCAGCGGCTACAAAGGCTTCGGTATGTCCTCTGTAGCCGCTGCCGAGCCTGCGAGGCTGCGCAAAGGCCCGCAGGGCCTCGCCTGGCGATCTCCCGTCGAACAGGTGGTGGCCTTGATACCGCCGCGTCTGTTGCACAGCCGTTCGCAGCCTGCGGCAGCGGCTACAAAGGCTTCGGTATGTCCTCTGTAGCCGCTGCCGAGCCTGCGAGGCTGCGCAAAGGCCCGCAGGGCCTCGCCTGGCGATCTCCCGTCGAACAGGTGGTGGCCTTGATACCGCCGCGTCTGTTGCACAGCCGTTCGCAGCCTGCGGCAGCGGCTACAAAGGCTTCGGTATGTCCTCTGTAGCCGCTGCCGAGCCTGCGAGGCTGCGCAAAGGCCCGCAGGGCCTTGCCTGGCGATCTACCGTCGGGCGGGTGGTGGCCTTGATACCGCCGCGTCTGTTGCACAGCCGTTCGCAGCCTGCGGCAGCGGCTACACGAGCCTCGGCTCGGCACAAAGCCGTTCGATAATCGGACGGTATTTTTTATCCCTCTTGTATGAAAATGGAACTGGGTTCTAAATATTTGGAATTCATCGTCCCTATAACAATCACAAGAGGATCTTCCATTGAACCCGCCACTGCGCATTGCCCTGATCGGCGTCGGCAACATGGGGCAGCAGCACTACCAGCACCTCAAGACCCTGGCCGAGGCCCGGCTGTGTGCCGTGGCCGATCCCGGCCCCGAGGCCTTCGCCGTCGCCGCGCAATGGCAGGTGCCGCATTTCAGCGATCACCGGACCCTGCTGGAGGACATTCGCCCGGACGCGGTGATCGTCGCCAATCCCAACAATCTTCACGTCAGCACTGCCCTGGATTGCCTGGCCGCAGGCGTGCCGGTGCTGCTGGAAAAACCGGTGGGCGTGCACCTGGATGAAGTACGCGAGCTGGTGGCGGCATCGCGCAACACGGGCGTGCCGGTGCTGGTGGGCCACCACCGGCGCCACAATCCATTGATCGCCCGCGCCCACGCTCTGGTGCACAGCGGCGCCCTGGGCCGCCTGACCAACGTCACCGCGCTCTGGCAGTTGCGCAAACCCGAGAGCTACTTCGATATTCCCTGGCGCCGCGAGGCCGGGGCCGGCATGTTGCTGACCAACCTGATCCACGACCTGGACCTGCTGCGCCACCTGTGTGGCGAAGTGCGACAAGTGCAGGCCATCACCAGCAACAGCGTGCGCGGCTACGCCAACGAAGATTGCGCCGCGGTGCTGCTGCAGTTCGACAGCGGCGCCCTGGGCAGCCTGACCGGTTCCGATGCCGCGGCCGCGCCCTGGAGCTGGGAGCTGGATGCCGGGGAGAACCCGGTGTATCCGCGTCAGGCCGATCAGCCTTGCTACCTGCTGGCCGGCACCGAGGGCGCGCTGAGCATTCCCCAGCTCAAGCACTGGCATTACGCCGAAGCCGGGGAGGGTTGGCATCAACCCTTGCAGATGCAGCAGGAAGCCTTCGAGCCGGGCGAGGCCCTGCGCTTGCAATTGCTGCACTTCGTCCAAGTCGTCCGCGGCGAAGTCGCGCCCCTGGTCAGCGCCGCCGATGCTGCGCGCACCCTGGCGCTGGTCGAAGCGATTCGCCAGGCCGCGGCCACGGGTCGCGCCTGCACCCCAACCCCGATTGAGTGAACGACTGATGAGTGAGCGGATTTTTTCCCTGGCCAGCCTGACCGTGCTGGAGCTGTCGCCACCGGAGATGGTGGAGGTGGCGGCCCGGGCCGGCTACAGCCATGTCGGCCTGCGCCTGGAACCGGCGACCCCGGAGGAGCATCACTTCCCGCTGGTGGCGGATGCCGGCTTGCGTCGCCAGACCCTGGCGCGCCTGCGCGATAGTGGCGTGCGGGTGCTGGATGTGGAGATCCTGCGGCTCAAGCCGCAGACCCGGGTGGGGGACTTCGAAGCGCTGCTGGCGGTGGGCGCCGAGTTCGCCGCCAGCGAGTTGCTGGTGGCGGGCAATGACCCGGACGAGGCGCGCATGACCGACAACTTCGCCGCCCTGTGCGATCTGGCGCGGCAGTACGGGTTGCACCCGCACCTGGAGTTCATGCCCTGGACCGACGCGCGCAACCTGGAGCAGGCCGTGCGGGTGGTGGAAAATGCCGGTCGTGACAATGGCTGCGTGCTGGTGGACGCCTTCCATTTCGACCGTTCCGGCTCGCGCCTGGCGGACCTGGCGCAGGTCGCTCCGGCGCGCCTGCGTTACGCGCAGTTGTGCGACGTGGCCGGGCCGCGTCCGGACGACATGCAGGAGATCCTGCGCCAGGCCCGTAACGAGCGGCGCTTTCCGGGGCAGGGCGATTGTGATCTGGCGGGGTTGCTCAAGTGTCTGCCGCCGGAGTTGCCCCTGAGCCTGGAAATTCCCACGGTGCAATTGCTCGAACAGGGCGTGAGTGCCTTGCAGCGGGCACAGATGGCGCTGGATGCAACTCGCGCGCTGCTGGCCAGGACCTGAGTGGGCGGGAGGGCTTTCGCCGGCAAGCCGGCTCCTACAAATACCCGCTAGGAGCCAGCTTGCCGGCGAAGCTGTGTCTTCAATCACCTTCAAGGAATGCCCATGACCCGCAGCACGCCCCTTTCCGGGATCAATCAGCCTTTCAAGGGCATCCTGCTGATCGTCCTGGCGACCTTCCTGTTCGCCAGCCACGATGCCCTGTCCAAATACCTCTCGGGGTTCTTCCCGGTGATCATGGTGGTCTGGGCCCGATACCTGGTCCACACCGTGCTGATGGCCGGGATCTTCCTGCCGCAATCCGGCCTGCGGGTGCTGCGCAGCAAGCGACCGCTGCTGCAAGTGCTGCGGGCCTTGTGCCTGCTCAGCACCAGCTTGCTGTTCACCTCGGCGCTGCTGTTCATCCCCCTGGCCGAGGCGACGGCGGTCAACTTTCTCGCGCCGGTGCTGGTCACCGCATTGTCGGTGCCCTTGCTCGGCGAGCAGGTGACCCGCGGCCATTGGCTGGCGGTGATCTGCGGTTTTGTCGGGGTGCTGATCATCGTCCACCCGGGCGGTGAACTCTTCACGCCGGCGGTGCTGCTGCCGTTCTGTTCGGCGCTGTTCTTCTGCTTCTATCAATTGCTGACCCGCAAGCTGGCCGAGCACGACAGCCCCACCACCAGCAACTTCTTCGCCGGGTTGTGCAACACCCTGGTGATGACGGCGCTGGTGCCGTTCTTCTGGCAGACCCCGGGGATTGTCCATGGCGTGCTGATGCTGGCGCTGGGGGCCTGTGGCATGTGCGCCCACCTGTTCCTGACCCAGGCCTTCCGCCATGCGGCGCCGGCGCTGTTGGCGCCCTTCGGCTATTGCCAGATTGTCTTTGCCGGGCTGCTTGGCTGGCTGCTGTTCAGCCACACGCCGGATGGGATTACCCAAGTGGGCATCGCCGTGATCTGCCTCAGCGGGCTGGCGGCGGCCTGGCAGCAACGCCGCCGCTGAGACGGCTCAGAAGCGGAAGCGCACCACCAGGTTCTGCAGGCCGGCCGCCAGGTGCGACAGCTCCTGGCTGGTGGCGTTGGTGCGCGTGGCGGCATCGGCGCTTTCCAGGGACAGGTCGCGGATGTTCAGCAGGTTGCGGTCCACTTCACGGGCCACCTGGGCCTGTTCTTCCGAGGCACTGGCGATCACCAGGTTGCGCTCGTGGATCTGCTCCATGGCCCGGGTGATTTCCCCCAGGGCCAGCCCAGCCTGTTCGGCGATGGACAGGGTCTGGGCCACCCGCTGACTGTTGCCGTGCATGGACTGCACCACGCTGTCGGTGTCGCCCTGGACCCGGCCGATCATCTGTTCGATTTCCTGGGTCGACTGCTGGGTGCGATGGGCCAGGGCCCGCACTTCGTCTGCCACTACGGCAAAACCACGCCCGGCTTCACCAGCCCGCGCGGCCTCGATGGCGGCGTTCAGGGCCAGCAGGTTGGTCTGTTCGGCGATGGCGCGGATCACGTCCAGCACCTTGCCGATTTCCCGTGACTGCTCGGCCAGGGTCTGCACTTGCTGCAGGGCGGTGCCGACATCGCTGCTCATGGCCTGGATCGAGTCCAGGGTCTCGATCACCCGGGTCTGTCCCTGGGCGGCCTGGGCGGTGGACTGGCGGGTGGTGTCGGAGGTGGACACCGCGTTGCGCGCCACTTCCTCGACGGCCGCGGTCATCTCGTTGACCGCGGTGGCCGCTTGCTCGATTTCGTTGTGTTGCTGCTGCAGCCGGCTGGAGTCCTGGTGGGTGCTCTGGCTCATCTGTTGCGCGGCGGCGGCCAGTTGGGTCGAGGTGCTGCTGATCAGTTGCAGGGTTTCACGCAGGCTGGCCTGCATGCTGGCCAGGGCCTTGAGCAGGCGCGCGGTTTCATCACTGCCCTCGCTGTGGATCGGGCGGCTGAGATCACCGGCGGCCACTTGCTCGGCCACGCCCACGGCCTGGCGGATGGGCATGACGATGCTGCGAATCAGCAGCCAGGCCAGGCACAGGGTCAGCACGGCGACGGCCAGCAGGGCGCCGATCACCGTGACTTTGACCTGGGTGTACAGCGCGTCGGCACGCTGGGCCGACTGGCTGACTTCCTCGGCGGTCAGGTTCATCAGTTCGGTGAACTGGTCGCCGGTCTGGGTCGAGTAATCCTGGATCTTGCCGTTGAGCAGGGCCGTCATCTCGCTGCTGCGATTGTCCCGGGACAGGGCTTCGTACTCGGCCAGGGCCTGTTGGTAGCTCTTGACCGTGGCGAGGAATGTCTCGTACTGCACCCGGTTGTGATCGCCCACCAGCGGCGCGAACCTGGCCAGGGCCTGGTCGAGCCAGGCTTGCACCTGATGCAGGCGGGCAATGGTGCTTTCCAGCACTTTGGGTTCACGGTTGAGGGCCATGCGCAGGCTCAGCACGCGGATGCTCAGCACGTAGTCGCGCACTTCTCCCAGGTAGCGGGTGCTGGGCAGGGAAATGTTTTCGGTGTGCTGGCCGGTGGCGCGGACTTCGGCCACTTGCTTGAGGGCGAACAGCCCCTGCAGCAGGACCAGCAGGGCAATCACGCCGAAGCTGATCACGGCGCGCTTGGCGATGCTCAGGTTACCCAGCGTCATGGGACGATCTCCGAGTGTGGAAAAACAAAAGGGGCACAAGCAGATAAAAAAACGCAGGCCCTGGGCGGGCCTGCGTGAAAGGAGCATCAGTCTTCTACTTGCGGAATCTTGCGAGGGGCCATGAAGTACATCCAGGTCAGGGCAATGAAGTACATGGCCGGGATCAGGGTGAACAGCACGGTGTAGTTGTTGTTGGTGGCGGTGAGGATGTGGCCGACGATCTGGGTCATGAACATGCCGCCGATGGCCGCGCACATGCCGCCGAAGCCGAACACGGTGCTCATCATGTGCTTGGGCGTGTAGTCCATCACCAGGCTCCAGATGTTGGCGGTCCAGGCCTGGTGGGCGCCGATCCCCAGGGAGATGGCGAACACGGCCAGCCAAAGGTTGGCGGTGCCGGCGGCCATGATCACGCCGATGATGCAGCAGGCGAACATGAACATCGACAGCAGCCGCGCCTTGATCGGGTTCATGCCGCGACCAATGAGGAACGAGGAGAGGATGCCGCCACCGACGCTGCCGAAGTCGGCGGTCAGGTAGATGATGATCAGCGGGATGCCCATCTGGGTCACGTTGATCCCCAGGTTGTACTGCTGGTTGAGGAACGGCGGCAGCCAGTACAGGTAGAACCAGAACACCGGCGCGGTCAGCGAGTAGGCCAGGGCGAAGGCCCAGGTGCCGCGCATGCGCAGGATGCGGCTGAAGGGCACGCGGGTTTCCTCGGGTTCCGCTTGTTGCTGGATGTAGGCCAGCTCCGACGCTTTGACGCTGGGGTGATCTTCCGGGTTGAAGTATTTCAGGCCCCAGAACAGCAGCCAGATGCCGCCCAGTGCGGCCATGCACAGGAACGCCGCCTGCCAGCCCCAGGCATGCAGGATCAAGGGCAGCAGCATCGGCGTGAACATCGCACCAACGTTGGTCCCGGCGTTGAAGATGCCGGTGGCCACCGCACGTTCACCGGCCGGGAACCACAGGCGCGTGGTCTTCACGCAGGCCGGGTAGTTGGCGGCTTCGGTGAGCCCGAGAATGAACCGGCAGACCATGAAACCCGCCGCCGAAGTGGCCAGGCCGTGGGCGCCGGTGGCCAGGCTCCAGAGCAGCACGGCAAAGAAGAACACCCGCTTCACGCCGATCCGGTCGATCAGCCGGCCCTGGAGCACGAAGCCCACGGCGTAGCCGACCTGGAACCAGAAGTTGATGTTGGCGTAGTCCATCGCCGTCCAGCTCATTTCCTTGGCCAGGATCGGCTGCATCACGCCCAGGGCGGCGCGATCGATGTAGTTCAGGGTGGTGGCGAAGAACACCAGGGCGAGCATGCCCCAGCGGGTCTTGCCGACGGCCATGGCGCCGCGGATCTTGTCGCCGATACCGCCGGCAACACGCAGGCTCGGGGCGATGCGAGAGCTTTGAGAAGGAATCATGTAAGCCATCCGTTCAGTGACTGACGAGCCAGGGCTCGTCGGAACTCTAAGGCGCGTGATCAATCGTCAGCGAGGGCATGTGCGCCGGGGACTGGGTGATTGATCGGCTGGGTAGGTTCGTCGTTGCGGCGTTGCTGCAGGTGGACGAACGTCATCGGGACGACCGCAGCTCAGGGCTGTCGCGTGTCGTGATCCAGGGTGCCGGTTGAGGTCGTTCCAGGCGCAAGCCAAAGGGATGAGCAGCAGGGCGGGGCGTTGAGTGCAAGCATGAGGGTGTACCCGATTTTTGAAATTTTTATGGTCTGTTCTGGGTCTGGGTGATTGAAGCCGCGGTTTTCGGGGCAGCTCAATGTGTTGTCGATGGTGCGCAGTGGCCGAAAAATCGTCAATTCGCCAATCGGCATTCTGTTCGATAATCGAACACAAAACTAACTGGTTCGTACACTTTAAATCATGCTGTGGAATAATCCGCTCCATCGAATAAAAGGCTCGGGCGCCACCGGCCGTCATTTCCCGGGAGTTGAATCATGCAGCGTTCCATTGCCACCGTTTCCTTGAGCGGCACCCTGCCGGAAAAACTCGAAGCCATTGCCGCCGCAGGGTTCGATGGGGTGGAGATTTTCGAGAACGATCTTCTCTACTACGACGGCAGCCCCCGGGAAATCAGGCAGATGTGCGCCGACCTGGGGATCGCCATCACCCTGTTTCAGCCGTTTCGGGATTTCGAGGGCTGCCGCCGTGATCGCCTGGCGCGCAACCTGGAACGCGCCGAACGCAAATTCGACCTGATGCAGGAGCTGGGCACCGACCTGGTGCTGGTGTGCAGCAACGCCCAGGCCGACAGCCTCGGGGAGCGGCAAATCCTCATCGACGACCTGCACCTGCTGGCCGAGCGGGCCGGCGCCCGTGGCTTGCGCATCGGCTACGAGGCCCTGGCCTGGGGCCGTCATGTGAATACTTATCAACAGGTCTGGGACATCGTGCGCAGCGCCGATCACCCGAGTCTCGGGGTGCTGCTGGACAGCTTCCACACCCTGTCGCTCAAGGGCGACCCGGCGGCGATTGCCGAGATTCCCGGGGACAAGATCTTCTTCGTGCAGATGGCCGACGCGCCGATCCTGGCCATGGACGTGCTGGAGTGGAGCCGGCATTTTCGCTGCTTCCCCGGCCAGGGCGAGTTCGACCTGCCGGGCTTTCTGGCGCCGATCATCAAGAGCGGCTACACCGGGCCGCTGTCCCTGGAGATCTTCAACGACGGTTTTCGCGCCGCGCCGCCGCGGGCCAACGCCGCCGATGGCCTGCGTTCCCTGCTGTACCTGGAGGAGAAAACCCGCGAGCGCCTGCTGCAGGAAGCGCAGCCGGTTCCCAACCTGGACATCCTGTTCGCCCCGCCGGCGGTTGAAGCCTATGGCGGCACCGAGTTTCTCGAGTTCGCGGTGGACGATGCCCTGGGCGCCAAGTTGGGGAGCTGGCTGGAGCGCCTGGGTTTTGCCAAGGCCGGACAGCATCGTTCCAAGAACGTGAGCCTGATGCGCCAGGGCGATATCAACCTGATCCTCAACGCCGAGCCCTATTCCTTCGCCCACAGCTTCTTCGAGGCCCATGGCCCGTCGGTGTGTGCCACGGCCATCCGGGTCAAGGACAGTGCCAAGGCCCTGGCGCGGGCGGTGGCCTACAAGGGCCAGCCCTATCGCGGCCTGGTCGGTCCCAACGAGCTGGAGCTGGCAGCGGTGCGCGAGCCTGATGGCAGTCTGATCTACCTGGTGGACCCGCAGCAGGGTGGCCAGCACCTGTACGCCACCGATTTCAACCTGTACGAAGGGGTGCAGGCCAAGGGCGGCCTCAAGCGCATCGACCACATGGCCATGGCCCTGCCGGCGGACAGCCTCGACAGCTGGGCGCTGTTCTACAAGAGCCTGCTGGATTTCGAGGCCGATGACGAAGTGGTGCTGCCCGATCCCTATGGCCTGGTGAAAAGCCGGGCCCTGCGCAGCCGCTGCAGCTCGATCCGCTTGCCGCTGAACATCTCGGAAAACCGCAACACCGCGATTTCCCATGCGCTGTCCAGCTATCGCGGCTCGGGGGTGCATCACATCGCCTTTGATTGCGACGACATCTTCGCCGAGGTCAGCCGGGCCAAGCAGGCCGGGGTGCCGCTGCTGGACATTCCGCTCAACTACTACGACGACCTGGCCGCGCGCTTTGACTTCGACGATGAGTTCCTCAGCGAGCTGGCCTACTACAACGTCCTGTATGACCGCGATGCCCAGGGCGGTGAGCTGTTCCATGTCTACACCGAGGCCTTCGAAGGGCGCTTCTTCTTCGAGATCATCCAGCGCAAGAACGGCTACGCCGGTTATGGCGCGGCCAACGTGGCGGTGCGTCTGGCGGCCATGGCCAAGTCCCGCAGTGGCGCGGTGCGTCAGGCCAAGTTGTAGCGGATTGGTAACCGGAGGCGGCAAACCGCCGCCTCTGTGCTTTCTTTCGCGACAGGACGCGGCCCATAATCGCCCGCGTGTGCAGTGATGGCCGTGAGCCCAGAATGACAATGACCAGTGAACGCTCGATTGCGCCCGATGAGCCAGCTCTCGAACCGCGCAAGAGTCGCAAGAACAACCCGGAAAAGACCCGCGAGAACATCCTTCAAGAAGCCATTGTCGAGTTCGTCCAGCAGGGCCTGTCCGGCGCGCGGGTGGATGCGATCGCCGAGCGCATCCACACCTCCAAGCGCATGATCTATTACTACTTCGGCAGCAAGGAGCAGCTGTACGTCGAGGTGCTGGAGAAACTCTACGGCGATATCCGCAGCACCGAGAGCCGCCTGCACCTGGCGGAACTGGCGCCGCAGGAGGCGATTCGCCGGCTGGTGGAGTTCACCTTCGATCACCACGATCGCAATGTCGATTTCGTGCGTATCGTCAGCATCGAGAACATCCACAAGGGCGAATACGTCAAGCAGTCCGGCGTGATCAAGGCGATGAACAACACCATCCTCCATGCCCTGGGCGAGATCCTCGAGCGTGGCGCGCAGGAAGGGGTGTTCCGCAGCGGCCTGGATCCGCTGGACGTGCATTTGCTGATCAGCTCGTTCTGTTTCTATCGGGTGTCGAACCGTCATACCTTTGGCGAGATCTTCCAGATCGACCTGCCGGACGAAGCCATCAAGCAACGGCACCGGGAAATGATCTGCGAGTCGGTGCTGCGCTACCTGCAAGCCTGACGCCACTGCCGGTAGGAGCTGGCTTGCCAGCGAAAGCGTCCGTAAGATCGCCATCGCCACCCCGGCTCCTACAACATCCCCCTCGACAAGGAAGGCACCATGGGCAACCCCGTTCCCACGCTGAAAATCATCCTGATCCTGATGATCGTCGTTGACTCGTTCTGGTTCGGCGAGCGCCTGCTGTCCCTGACCGGGTTCAGCGTATTCGACTGGCTGCCGAGCGCGCTGATCAATGTGGTGGGCCTGTTCGGCAGTCTGCTGATGATTCTCTTCAACGTGCTGCTGATCGGCCTGCTCTCGCGCCTGCAGCTCAAGCCCGAGTAGACGTAGTACCTGTAGCCGCTACCCAAGGCTGCGAACGAGCCGCAGGCTCGCCAGCGTCCCGACGGATGCCGAGGCCCCGGCGGGGGCCTGTCGCAGCCTGCGGCAGCGGCTACAGGCGCATTTCAGCCATTCATGCTCTGGAAGTGCGCCAGCATCCGTTGCGGGTTGGCGCTCCGGCCGCTGAACAGCTCGAATGCCTTGACCGCCTGGAACACCGCCATGGTGCCGCCGTCCAGGGTTCGGCAACCCAGGGCACGGGCGTTGCGCAACAGCTCGGTTTCCAGTGGGAAGTAGACGATCTCGGCCACCCACAGATCCGCCCGCAGCAGTTCCAGCGGCACCGGCATGCCCGGCAGCTTGGCCATGCCCATGGGCGTGGTGTTCACCAGGCCGTCGGCGCTGGCCAGGGTACTGGGCAGGTCGGTGCCGGCCCTGGCCCGACCGGCACCGAAGTGCTGGTTGAGGTTGTCCGCCAGACTCTGCGCCCGCTGGTTTTCCACATCGAAAATGCTCAGGTGTTCCACGCTCTCACTGAGCAGGGCGTGGGCCACTGCCGCGCCGGCGCCACCGGCCCCCATCTGCACCACGCGGCGTCTGGCCACGCCTGGCAGGCCACGGCGGAACCCTTCGGCAAAACCCAGGCAGTCGGTGTTGTGGCCGACCCGCTTGCCGTCCTTGAGCACCACGGTGTTGACCGCGCCAATGCCGCGAGCTTCCGGGGACAGCTCGTCGAGCAGCGGCAGGATGCTCTGCTTGCAGGGAAAGGTGATGTTCAGTCCGGTGAAGTTCATCCGTTCGGCGGCTTGGAGCAGGTCGGGCAGGGCGCTGCTGTCGAGCCCCAGTTGGTCCAGGTCGATCAGCCGGTACAGGTAGCGCAGGTTTTGCGCATCGCCTTCGTGTTCATGCAGGGCCGGGGTGCGCGAAGCCTGGATGCCGGCACCGATCAGTCCGGCGAGTACGCCTGTAGGGCCTGTCATAGACCTTGCTCCTTGAACCGCAGGCTGAAGTGTTCCAGCGCCAGGCGATAACCGTGGCTGCCGAAGCCGCACATCACCGCCAGGGCGATGCCCGAGACAAAGGAGTGATGGCGGAAGGGTTCGCGGGCGTGGACGTTGGACAGGTGCACTTCGATCACCGGCAGCTCACTGGCTACCAGGGCATCGCGGATCGCCACCGAGGTGTGGGTCCAGGCGGCAGGGTTGATCACGATGCCGGCGCAGCGGCCGCGGGCGGCGTGGATCCAGTCGAGCAATTCGCCTTCGTGGTTGGTCTGGCGAAATTCCACGGCCAGGCCGAATTCCTCGGCGGCACGGCCGCACAAGGCAGAGACATCGGCCAGGGTTTCGTGGCCGTAAGTCGCCGGTTCACGAGTGCCGAGCAGGTTCAGGTTCGGGCCGTTGAGCACCAGAACGATAGGACGCATGGGGGTAGATCTCCGTTGTTATTGTCAGCCTCGGGAGAAGGTACGAGGCGCTGGGGAGGTAAATTGTACTAACTGGTTAATTTGGTCAATTGATGGCCGAGAGCCGAGGCCGGGAAGGTTGATTAAGTGTTCGATAATCGAACGCTGTTATGGGCGATGGCCGTGGCAAGGCCCTGCCCGGCAATAAATGCTGACGACTTTGCCGCCGCCGTATGGCTGCCCTGGCCCTCTCCGGGGCTAACCTCAAGCAGGTCACCTCCTGCTGCTCTTTCAGGCCAGTGGTCGGATTAATCATGGAAACATGAGTCTTTGGACTCAATAACCTAACTGATGGGTTAGCATGAAAGTGTTCGTTTACAAGGGCTATGCGGTCGTCGTCATGTTGCGTGACGAACATTGCCCACCCCATGTGCATGTGGATGGCGGTCGTTGGAGTGCCCGTTTTCGCTTCAGCTTCTGGCACAACGGCGTCGAGCTCTGGGACGTTGTCCCCCATGGTCGCCGCCCGGCGCTGGCAGTCCTTGAGGGCTTGCGCCAGGCCTTGACGCAACGGGTGCATCTGGCTCGGCGTATCGGGTGGAGCAAGCTGCGTACCTTGTGCCTTGAGCAGCAGTTGTGGGATTGGCAAGCGAACGCTGTGGTGGAACGTTCAAGCGCCGGCTGCAGGGTGTACCTGATCGAGTCGGCGCACTCCGTGGAACAACGAAACCTGACGCGCCTGACCCTGGTGGGCGCGGCGCAAGGAGTGGAGATCGAACTATGAAAGTCATCAAAGCAGCGGTGCCGGTCGATGTGCCTTTGACCCAGGCGTTGCTGGATCAAGCGGTCGAACGCGGTGAAGCGCGTCATGACGCGGGTTTGCAAGTCAGCACCTTGGGCTATGCCGCCGGGTGCCTGTGCCTGGGCTTTGCCGATGGCAGTTCGATTCATCTGCCGGTGGACAACTATCCGGAGCTGGCGGCGCTGAGCGACACCCAGTTGCAGCAACTGCAGCTGGGCTTTTCCGCCACGGCGGTGTGCCATGAGGCTGTTGACCTGCAGGTGTCGATTGTCGGGTTGCTGTCTGCCAGCGAGCCGCTGATGAAACTGGCGACCCAGTTGGTCGCGTCCCGCAACGGTCGGCAAAGCAGCGCGGCCAAGGCTCGGGCGGCGCGCCTTAACGGCAAGAAGGGCGGCCGGCCGCGCAAGGTGGAGGCGCCGGCCCAGGCGCCGGAATGAGGTTGACCGGCGCCAGAGTGGATCGCCAATGAATATTGATATCAATTGAAAATCATTCTCGACTGATCTTAAGATGCCCGGCAATTTCCTTCATGTTCCAGGGAGTAGGTTTGTCGGACGTGGATCTCAAGGGACTGTTTCTCAAGCATGCCGCTGCCTTGCGTGGGTATCTGGCGCGCAAGGTACGGGACCCGCAGTTGGCCGCAGATCTGGTGCAGGAGAGCTTCCTGCGGCTGGCCGAGCATCGGCACGGCGAGCGGATCGACAACTCCCAGGGCTATCTCTACCGCACGGCGAACAACCTGCTGATCGACCATGTACGTCAGGAAGCGCGGCGCAAGACACAGACCGTGCCCCATGAAGTGCTGGCCGACATCGAGGATGAGGCGGCCGGGCTGGAGGCTCAGGCGATGGCGCAGCAACAGCGCAAGGCACTGAAACAGGCGATCACGGAACTGCCGCCGCGGACCCGGGAAATCTTTCGCCTGAACCGCATTGAAGGCATGACCCACGCCGAGGTGGCCCGGCACCTGAACATTTCCGACAGCTCGGTGCAAAAGCACCTGGCCCGGGCACTGGCCTATGTGATGCAACGCCTGCAGGCTACCGACGGTCGGCCGGTTGACCAGTGAGTTACGGTAAAAGTCGGGGTCAGACGTCACTGCTTATGTATAACGAGAAATCGAGATTCACACGTGAATAGCCAGGGTCCGCAAGAGCGCAGTATCACCGAGGCCGCTGCCGACTGGGCGGTGCGTTTGCAGGCGGGAGGGCTGAGCGCCGTCGAGCAGGCGCAGCTTGCCCAGTGGCAGGCCGCCGACCTACGTCACCCCGAGGCCCTGGCGTTTGCCCGGCAGACCTGGGAGGCCCTGGGAGAGCTGCGCCTGGACCCGGAGCTGGCCGGCACGGCGCCGCCATGGCGTCAGGCAGGAAGGCCGGCGGCGCATCGAGCGCGCCGCCGGCGTCTGCTGCCACGAGTTGCCAGCGCGGCCGTGCTGGTGCTGGCGGTCGCCCTGGGCTGGCTGCAAGGGCCGCAGGCGCTGCTGTACCTGCAAGCCGACTACCTGACCGGAAAAGGCCAGGTGCGCAGCGTGCAACTGGCCGATGGCAGCACCGTGGAGCTGGATTCGGACAGCGCCATCAGTCTGGATTTCAGCGACGAGAAACGTCAGGTCCAGCTGTTGGCCGGTTCCGCGGTGTTTGACGTGGCGCCCATGGTCGGCGAGGAAAAGCGCCCCTTCATCGTACGCAGCGCCGGTGGCCAGACCCGGGCCCTGGGCACCCGTTTCGTGGTCGGTCGGGAGAGCGACCAGCAAGCCTGGGTCGGGGTGTTGCAGCACAGTGTCGCGGTGAGCCTGGATGCTCCGGCGCAGGGTGGCACTGGCGAGCAGGTTGTGCAGCAAGGGCAGAGCGTGCGCTATGACCCGCAGTCAGGCGTGGTCGCCCTCGATGGGCTCGACCTGCAACGGGCCACCAGTTGGCGGCGCGGTGTGCTGGTGTTCGATCGCCAGCCCCTGGGCGTGGTGGTGGAGCGTCTGAATCGCTATCGCCCCGGGCGGGTGGTGCTGGCCAACAGGGCCCTGGCCCAGCGGCAGGTCAGCGCGGTCTTCCGCCTGGACATGCTCGACGCCGCCCTGGTCACCCTGACCCAGGAGCTGCAGGTGCAACGTTTCGACCTGGCCGGCGTCAGCCTGATTTACTGAGGCCTGCGGGCCTCTTTCCCTATCCCTGAAAAATAATCGGAAAAAACCTTACTGAGTTTTCCGGCCTGGCACGTCTAGCTAATTGAGATGCATTCGCATAAACAAAAATAGCCAGCGCAGGAATCAGGGACATGAGGGTAGGCCGTCGCACTGGAATTCACGCCGCAAGTCGGTTGGCCCTGGCCATCCACTTGGGCGTAGCAGGACTGTTGGCGGGAAGCGGCCTGCTGCACGCGGCGGAGCCTGTCGGAGCTGCCCGGCAGAGTACCCAGCAGCCACGCGAGCTGGATTTCGATATTCCCGCCCAAGCCCTGGGCAGTGCCGTGCTGCTGTTTGCCGAGCAGGCCGGGGTGCAAGTGCTGTTCGACAGCCTGCGCCTGCATGGCTTGCACAGTTCGCCACTCAAGGGGCGCTACGGCGCTGAGGACGGGCTGGCCCGCCTGCTGGGCAATGCCCCGGTGGAGTACCGCTTTAGCGGTGAGCGCCAGGTGACCCTGAGCCGGGTGGAAGCCGCGCGTGATGGCGCCCTGGCCCTGGCCCCCACCACGGTTTCCGCTGATCTCGAAGGCCGCCAGAGCGACTGGGTATACAACGCGCCGCGCTCGGTGAGCATGGTCGGCCGCGAGCAACTGGATCGCAATCCACCGCGGCATGCCGCCGAGATGCTGGAGGAAACCTCCGGCGTGTACTCGGCCGTCAGCCAGCAGGACCCCGGCTTGTCGGTGAACATCCGCGGCCTGCAGGACTATGGCCGGGTCAATATGTCGGTGGACGGCATGCGCCAGAACTATCAGCAAAGCGGCCACCAGCAGCGCAACGGCACCCTCTATGTCGACCCCGAGCTGCTCTCCGAAGTGGTGGTGGAGAAGGGCGCGACCTCGACCATGGGCGGCGCCGGGGTGATCGGCGGAGTCGCCAACTTTCGCACCCTTGAGGCCCGCGACCTGCTCAAGCCCGGCCAGGAGCTTGGTGGCCGGATCCGCCTGACCACGGGCCTGGGCGGCCGCAGCAACGGCACTCACTTCATCGGCAGCTCCGCCTTCGCCATCGGCACCCAAGCCTGGGACATGCTGCTGGCCGCCAGTGAGCGGCACCTGGGCGACTACCGGCCGGGGACCCGTGGCGGCATCGGTGAATTGCGCACCGGCAGTTGGATGGACCCGTCGATCAATGACCGGGTGAAGCACTCCAAGGTGGCCTATTCCGCTTCGGTGATGCGCTCACGCCTGGCCAAACTGGGGCTCAACCTGCCCCAGGACCAGCGTCTGCAACTGAGCTACCTGAGCACCGAGGTGGCCTACGACGACGCCAACATGATGAACACCGAGAACCAGGAGCGGCTCTGGGAAAAGCTCGGCAGCAGCAAGGTGCATTCGCAGAACGTCGGCCTCGACTACAGCTACACCCCGGACAACCCGCTGATCGATTTCAAGGCCAAGCTCTACTACGTCGACAACAGTAACGACCAGAGCACCCTGACCCGCCGCAGCAGCCCGGGCTATTCGATCACCTACCAGACCGACACCTACGGCGCGCAGGCGCAGAACACCTCGACCTTTGCCCTGGGCGAGTTGTCCACGCTCAAGGCCAACTACGGCCTGGAGTTCTTCTATGACAAGGTCCGCCCCGACTCCAGCCAGCCGGTGCCCAAGGGTTCGGCGGTCAACGCCTCGCCGGCGGCGAGCATGACCCCCGAGGGCGACCGGGCCTTGGGCAGCCTGTTCACGCGGCTGGATTTCGACTACGACGGCTGGCTGAACCTCAATGCCGGGCTGCGCTACGACCGCTACCGCCTGCGGGGCGAGACCGGGATCAACACCCGCACCTTTGTCATCGGCAAGACGCCGCAGCAGGTCTCGGTGCCCGTGGCCTACGACATCGACAACCAGGAAGGACGCTTCTCGCCGACCTTCGGCCTTTCGGTCAAGCCCGGGGTCGAGTGGCTGCAACTGTTCGCCAGCTATGGCAAGGGCTGGCGGCCCCCGGCGGTGACCGAAACCATGATCAGCGGCCGGCCCCACGGCGGCGGCTCGGAGAGCACCTTCCCCAACCCGTTTCTCAAGCCGGAGCGCTCCACCACCTGGGAAGCGGGGGTCAACGTCTTCAAGGAAAACCTCTGGTTCAACGATGACCGCCTGGGAATCAAGGTGGCCTACTTCGATACCCGGGTCGACGACTTCATCTATATGGCCATGGGCGTGCAGCCCCCCGGCTACGGTTCGCCCGGCATCGGCAACAGCGCTTACGTCAACGACCTCAGCAGTACCCGCTTCAAGGGCGTGGAATACCAGCTGGACTATGACACCGGCCGCGCCTACGGCCAGCTGAACTACACCCACATGATCGGCGACAACGATTTCTGCACGAAAGTCGCCTGGCTGGGAGGCGTGACCCAGCCGGTGAAGAGCGGCACCGGGCGTGGCGCGATCGTCACCGGCATGCGCCCCGATGAGGCCGCCAACCAGGCCAGCCGCTGCAATGCCGCGATCCTCGGCTCGGCCGAACACATGCCCATGGACCGCGGCACCCTGACCCTGGGCGCGCGCTTTTTCGAACGCAAGCTGGATATCGGTGCCCGGGCCCGCTACAGCGCCGGCTACTCGATCGCCGGTTCCGCCACCGGCACCGTGAGCCAGACCGGCGTCTACCCGGCCGACTGGAAGCCCTACACCGTCTACGACCTGTATGGCAGCTACCGGGCCACTGAAGACTTGACCCTGCGCCTGGCCATGGAAAACGTCACCGACCGCGCCTACCTGGTGCCCCTCGGCGATGTCCTGGCCTTCACCCTCGGCCGCGGCCGGACCCTGCAGGGCAGCGTGGAATATCAGTTCTGAGCGCTTTTGCCCGTTGCCGGGCAAAACCGCAGCAGGCATTGGCGTGCTGCGGCCATGACCCACCTATGTATTGGAGTTTTGCATGAGCATTTCGATCTCTTACAGCGCTACCTACGGCGGTAATACTGTTGCGCAATACCTGACTGACTGGTCGGCCTACTTCGGTGACGTCAACCACCGCCCAGGCGAAGTGGTCGATGGCACCAACACCGGCGGCTTCAACCCGGGCCCGTTCGACGGCACCCAGTACGCGATCAAGAGCACCGCCAGCGACGCCGCCTTCGTCGCCGACGGCAACCTGCACTACACCCTGTTCAGCAACCCGAGCCATACCCTGTGGGGCTCGGTGGACACCATCTCCCTGGGCGACACCCTCGCCGGTGGTGCGGGCAGCAACTACCACCTGGTCAGCCAGGAAGTCAGCTTCAGCAACCTGGGCCTCGACAGCCTCAAGGAAGAAGGGCGTGCAGGCGAAGTGCACAAGGTGGTCTACGGCCTGATGAGCGGTGACAGCTCGGCCCTGGCCGGCGAGATCGATGCCCTGCTCAAGGCCATCGACCCCAGCCTGTCGCTGAACTCGACCTTTGACGACCTGGCCGCGGCCGGCGTTGCCCACGCCACCCCGGCTGCCGCAGTCGCGACCGATATCAGCCTGGTGGGCGTACCGGGCATGGCCCTGGACTGGGCCCTGGCCGCCTGAGTGTCGGCTTGATACACCGCCGTCGCCCGCGTTTTACACAGCCAGGGGGCGGCGGTGGTCAATGCTGGGGCGCGTCAGGCCTGGCCTTGTAGGCGCTGGCTTGCCAGCGAAAGCACCCGCCAGCACGGCGCATGTCCCAGTGGGCCCATCGCCGGCAAGCCGGCTCCTGTGCAGGGGGCGGGCGGCAGAATGCAAACAGCCGTCGCGAGGACGGCTGTTGGTTGACGCAGGGCCGATCAGCGGCGGGTCAGCAAGACCCCGGATTCCATGTGGTGAGTCCAGGGGAACTGGTCGAACAGCGCGCAGCGGGTGATGCGGTGGCTGTCGTGCAGTTGGGCGATGTTGGCCGCCAGGGTCTCCGGGTTGCAGGAGATGTACAGGATGTTGTCGAAACGCCGGGTCAGTTCGCAGGTGTCCGGGTCCATGCCGGCCCGGGGCGGGTCGACGAACACGCTGCCGAATTCGTAGCTCTTCAGATCCACGCCTTGCAGGCGGCGGAACGGACGCACCTCGTTCAGGGCTTCGGTCAGCTCTTCGGCGGACAGACGCACCAGGGTGACGTTATCCACCGCGTTTTCGCTGAGGTTGCTCAGCGCGGCGTTGACCGAGGTCTTGCTGATCTCGGTGGCCAGCACCTTGCGCACCCGGGTGGCCAGGGGCAGGGTGAAGTTGCCGTTGCCGCAGTACAGCTCCAGCAGGTCGTCCTGGCGTTCGCCCAGGGCTTCATAGGCCCAGTTGAGCATCTTCTGGTTCACCGTGCCGTTGGGCTGGGTGAAGGCGCCCTCGGGCTGGCGGTAGCTGAAGGTACGCCCGCCGACGTCGAGCTTTTCCACCACGTAGTCCTGGCCGATGACTTCGCGCTTGCCCTTGGAGCGGCCGATCACGCTGACGTTGAGGTCGGCGGCCAATTGGCTCGCCGCCTTGTGCCAGTGCTCGTCCAGCGGGCGGTGGTAGCACAGGGTGATCATCGCGTCGCCCGCCAGGGTGGTGAGGAACTCCACCTGGAACAGCTTGTGGCTCAGGGGCGCGCTGGCTTGCCAGGCGGCCTTGAGCCGGGGCATCAACTGGTTGATGCGCTGGCTGGCGATGGGGAATTCCTCGATGAGGATCGGCGTGCGCTTGTCGTCCTGGGAGAACATCGCGTAGTGCCGCTCACCGGCTTCGCGCCACAGGCGGAATTCGGCACGCAGGCGGAAGTTCTGCAAGGGCGAGTCGAAGACCTGGGGCTCGGGCGCATCGAAAGGCGCCAGCAGGTCACGCAGGCGCGCGACCTTGTCGTTCAACTGGCTGTTGTAGCTTGCGGCGTCAAAAGTCATGCGGGGTAACCGAGCTTGATCACGAACAGGATCGACAGAATCACCAGGGGCGCGTTCAGCTCACGGGCGCGGCCCGACAGCAGTTTGATCACGGTCCAGGCGATAAAGCCGAAGGCAATGCCGTTGGCGATGGAGTAAGTGAAAGGCATGGCCAGGGCGGTGACCACCACGGGAGCGGCAACGGTGATGTCGTCCCAGTCGATTTCCGCCAGGCCCGAGGTCATCAGCACGGCGACGAACAGCAGGGCCGGCGCGGTGGCGAAGGCGGGCACGCTGGCCGCCAGTGGCGAGAAGAACAGCGCCAGCAGGAACATGATCGCCACCACGATGGCGGTCAGGCCGGTGCGGCCGCCGGCGCTCACGCCTGCGGCGGATTCGATGTAGCTGGTGGTGGTCGAGGTGCCCAGCAGGGAACCGGCCATGGCCGCGGTGCTGTCGGCGATCAGCGCCCGGCCCATTTTCGGCATGTGGCCGTCCTTGCCCATCAGGCCGGCGCGCTTGGCCACGCCGATCAGGGTGCCGGAGTTGTCGAACAGATCGACGAACAGGAAGGCGAAGATCACGCTGATCAGGCCGATGTCCAGGGCGCCCTTGATGTCCAGCTGCAGGAAGGTCGGGGCCAGGGACGGTGGCATCGAGGTCACGCCGCCGAACGGGGTGACGCCCATGAGAATGGAGACGAGGGTTACCGCGAGGATGCCGATCAGCACGGCGCCGCGCACTTTCAGGGCTTCCAGGGCCACGATCAGGGCAAAGCCCAGGGCCGCGAGGATCGGGGCCGGTTTGCTCAGGTCGCCCAGGCCCACCAGGGTCGACTTGTTGCCGATCACGATCTCGGCGTTATGCAGGGCGATCAGCGCCAGGAACAGGCCGATACCGGCGGCAATCGCCGAGCGCAGGGGCAGGGGGATGCTGTTGATGATCCATTCGCGGATCTTGAAGATCGACAGTATGAAAAACAGCACCGCCGAAATGAACACCGCACCCAGCGCCACTTGCCAGGTGTGGCCCATGTGCAGGACCACGGTGTAGGTGAAGAAGGCGTTCAGGCCCATGCCCGGTGCCAGGGCGATCGGGTAGTTGGCGATCAGGCCCATGACGGTGGAGCCGATGGCCGCCGCCAGGCAGGTGGCGACGAAAATCGCGCCCTTGTCCATGCCCGTTTCGCCGAGGATGCTCGGGTTGACGAAAAGGATGTAGGCCATGGCCAGGAAGGTGGTGACGCCCGCAAGAATCTCGGTGCGCACGTTGGTGTTGTGTGCCTTGAGTTGAAACAGCCTTTCCAGCATGTCTGCTCCCCGTGGCGCCGCCGGGCGCCGTGAATGTATCGACTCCAACAGCAAAGCACAGACTTTATAAGGTGCCTGCGGATTTGCCCTGGGTCGGAAAAAGCCGCGCATCATACCAGCAGCGTGGGCCAATGGCTGCGATCGTCGGCGATGTTTTGCCCCGCTGGCAAGTAGCGCATACTGCGCCCTGCTTTCAAGGGAGGATTTATGCGCAGCACAGTGAAAATGATCGCGTTGGCGTTGGTGGGAGCAGCGGCCTGCTGGCTGACGACTCCGGCCGTGGCTCGCTCGGCGCCACCCTTGAGCCGGGTGGAGATTCTCAAGGTGCTGTCACCTTCCTGCGGCCTGGAGGACGTTTCCGACGGCCGTGAACGGACCCAGTGCGATCACAGCGGCCCGAACATCAAGGTCTATGTGCTGGAGATCGGCTACGGCCGCGAGCCCCATGTGACCCTGGACGGTTTTGAAGTCGACGGCACCCGTTCGGCCGTGTGCGAGGACGGTTCCAGCTATGTGCCTTGCGGCAACTCCGGGATCACCGTCGGCTACATCTATGTGTTCGACCTGGCGGGCAAGCAGGAAGGCACCTTCAGTTTCCGCAACACCTCGATCAACGCGCCGGGCAATACCCTCGGCGCGCAGATCTACATCAGGTAGCGGCGAACGGTTCGGGGCAAAGCTGACTAAGCTCTGAAGACGTTCCTTGTGGAGTCATCCCCATGACCTTCAGAGCCTTGGTCACCCTTGCCGAAGGCATCGATGATCTGCAAAGCGTGACCCTGATCGATGTCCTGCGCCGTGCCGAACTCGAAGTGCTGGCGGCCAGCGTCGAAAACCGGCGCATGCTCACCTGCGCCCGGGGCACCCGGCTGACCGCCGACGCCATGCTGGTGGATGTACTGGCCCAGCGCTTCGATCTGATCGTATTGCCTGGCGGCGCGGTGGGCGCCCAGCACCTGGCGAGCCACCAACCGCTGATGCAACTGGTCAAGGACCAGGCAGCAGCGGGGCGCCTGTTCGCCGGCATCGCCGAAGCGCCGGCCCTGGCCTTGCAGGCCTATGGCGTGCTGCGCCAGCGGCGCATGACCTGCCTGCCCAGTGCCAGCCATCAGCTGCTGGGCTGCAGCTTTGTCGACCAGCCGGTGGTGGTGGATGGCAACTGCATCACCGCCCAGGGTTCCGGCGCCGCCCTGGCGTTTGCCCTGGCCCTGGTGGAGGCGTTGTGCGGTCGCGCCAAGCGCGCCCAGGTGGCAGCAGAGTTGCTGGTATAGGGCTCAGCCGACATGGGCCGCGATAGGCTCGATCACCGGTTGCAACTCCTGCTCGGTGTGCCAGATGTCGTAATCGGCCTGCACCGCCAGCCAGGCCTTGGCCTTGCCGATTCCGGCACGTTCCAGGCGGACCGCCAGTTCCGCGCGGATCGGCGCATGGCCGTTCAACACCTTGGACAGATGCGGGCGGGCATAGCCGATATGCCGGGCCAGCTCCGTCACGCTGATGCCCAGCTCAGGCAGGACATCCAGGCGCAGGGTGTCACCGGGGTGGGGTGGGTTGTGAATGGGCATGATCCTGCCTCCTGTTCAGTGGTAGTCCAGATAATCGACCAGTTCGATATCCGAACCTACGAAACGAAAGATCACTCGCCAGTTGCCGGACACCACCAGGGACCAATAGCCGTGCAGGTCGCCCCTGAGTGGGTGCAGCCGCCAGCCCGGCAGGTTGAGGTCTGCCGGTTCGCTGGCGTGATCCATGAACGACAGCTGGCGGGCCAGCCGGCGTGCATGCTCAGCCCGTATTCCACGAGTCGATCCGGTTTCATAGAAGGCGCGCAGGCCTTTGTGCTGAAAGGACTTGATCATGGGGAGCGAGTGTAAGGCGATACCTTACACTCTTCGTAGCGGTTTTGTATTGCAGAGAATGATCAACACGCTGTTACGAGGTGGTTGCGTGCATTGATTGTTGTTGGAGAGGGCCGCCTACAGCGGCCTGACGGTGGGGCTCGAAAGCGGGTAACAAAGGTTAACAGGCCGCTCATTGCACCGTTCGCTCCAGCACTTCTATAGTTCGCGCCGTCGCTGCCAATTCAGTGAACGGGTTTGGTCACCCGAAATTAGAAGGCGCTTTGCATTCAAGTTCGGCGGGCGCTGGGTTGTTATTCAGCCCAGTGCATTCATGACCAAAAAGGATTTCTCGATGAATATTTCAATTGATACTCCTCGCTACCTCCCGCTCAAATCCAGCGCTGGCCTTCCAGGTGTTCTCTTCATCAACGCCAATGCGTCCCCTGAGGCGCTTCACGAGGCGGCCGAGCATCGTATGCGTACCGCTGCCAACCTGCTGGAAACCCTGTGCTGCCTGAACTTCAGCCACGGCGATGTGAAGGACATCCCGCACATCATCGAAGTGCTCTATGTACTGACCCAGGATGGTTGCGACCTGCTGGAGGCGGCGAAATGGCGTGTAGCCGCTGAGGCTCAGCCCGGTCATTGATAACTGAATCTGGCCGCGCCCGTCCGGCGCGGCTTCAGGCCTTGGCCTCTTCCACTCGCTCGATCATCCGATCGCGCTTGGCCAGAGTCGGGAACAGCTTGATCCAGACCCCGGTCACGACCAGCGTGCCGACCCCGCCCAGGACCACCGCCGGCACGGTGCCGAACCAGTGGGCGGTCAGCCCGGATTCAAATTCCCCCAGCTGGTTCGAAGCGCCGATGAACAGGCCGTTCACCGCGCTGACCCGGCCGCGCATGTCGTCCGGGGTTTCCAGCTGCACGAAGGACGCGCGGATCACCATGCTGATCATGTCCGCCGCCCCCAGCACCACCAGCACCGCCAGGGAAAACCAGAACGAGGTCGAGAGGCCGAAGGCGATGGTGGCCACGCCGAATACCCCGACCGCGGTGAACATCACCCGCCCGACCTTGCGCTCGACGCTAAAGCGCGCCAGCCACAGCGACATCAGCAAGGCGCCCACCGCCGGCGCCGAGCGCAGCAGCCCGAGGCCCCAGGGGCCGGTGAGCAGGATGTCCTTGGCGAACACCGGCAAGAGTGCGGTGGCACCGCCCAGCAGGACCGCGAACAGGTCCAGGGAGATGGCGCCGAGAATGTCCGGGCGGCTGCGGATGAAGCGGATGCCCGCCAGCAGCGAGTCGAGGGTGGCCTTGCCCTTGTTCAGCGGCGTTTGCCGCGCCGGCAGGTTGAGCATCAGCAGGCAGGCGATCAGGTACAGGACCACGGTGGGGCCGTAGACCCAGACGCTGCCGAAGGCATACAGCAACCCGCCCAGGGCCGGGGCGACGATGGTCGCCGACTGTTGCGCCGATTGCGCGGCGGCCACCGCCCGGGGAAACAGCGCCGCGGGCACGATGCTCGGCAGCAGGGCCTGGGTGGTGGGCATCTCGAAGGAGCGGGCGCCGCCGAGGAGGAAGGCCAGGATGAAGATCATTTCCCGGGTGACGCTGTCGGTCAGGCTGCCGACGGCCAGGGCCAGGGCGATCAAGGCTTGCAGCGACTGGCAGATCGCCGCTACCCGGCGCCGGTCGTAGCGATCGGCCACATGCCCGGTGTGCAGCATGAACAGCACGCGCGGGGCGAACTCCACCAGTCCCACCAGGCCCAGGTCGAGCACGTTGCCGGTCAGTTGGTAGAGGTTCCAGCCGATGGCCACGGTGAGCATCTGGAAACCGCTGGCGGTGAAGATCCGGGCCAGCCAGAAAGCGATGAACGGGCGATGGTGACGGAGCAACAGAGGCGTTTGGCTGGGCATCGGGCGGTCAATCTGAGCGGGGAGTGCGACGAGGTTATCACCAAGATGTAACCAATAGTTGCGGTGCGCGGGAAAATCGTTAGCTGCGCATCTATCTTCTTTTTTGCTCCCATGCCGGGTCGCCAACCCTTGTAGCCGCTGCCGCAGGCTGCGAACGGCTCCGGAGGAGACGCCAGGATCTTGAATACGCCGCAGGTTCGACGGGCAATCGCCAGGCAAGGCCCTGCGTACCGAACGCGGCCCGGCCTTTCGCCGCGTCGCAGGCTCAGCAGCGGCTACAGGCGTTTTGCGTGGGAAAACGCCGGGAAAACCCCGAACTTGAGAGGGTGAGGCAAGCTGTCACGCGGCAAATAACCACAGAGTTGTGTGCCGAAAATAGGACTACTCTTTTAACGTTGCTTGACCCAGATCAAAACCTTTTCCAGTGGTTTGATGTGGCGGCCCAAGGGCCAGAATCCCTACGTTGCGATGGTTTAAAAAAGAACGAATCCGAATTCGCCGAACTCCATATCCGTGGGGGCAGTAGGCGCTGGCCCTTGGCCCGCAGCCGGTATTACCTGATAGAGGAAAGCTTATGTTCGGTTTAGAGGCGCTTGATCTCGCCCGAATTCAATTCGCGTTCACCATCTCGTTCCACATCCTGTTCCCGGCGATCACCATCGGCCTGGCGAGTTACCTGGCGGTACTCGAGGGCCTGTGGCTGAAAACCCGCGACGACACCTACCGTGATCTCTACCACTTCTGGTCGAAGATCTTCGCCGTCAACTTCGGCATGGGTGTGGTTTCCGGCCTGGTGATGGCTTACCAGTTCGGCACCAACTGGAGCCGTTTCTCGGACTTTGCCGGGTCGGTCACCGGCCCCTTGCTCACCTATGAAGTGCTCACGGCCTTCTTCCTGGAAGCCGGTTTCCTCGGTGTGATGCTGTTCGGCTGGAACAAGGTCGGGCGCAAGCTGCACTTCTTCTCCACGGTGATGGTGGCCATCGGTACCCTGATCTCGACCTTCTGGATCCTCTCGTCCAACAGCTGGATGCAGACCCCGCAAGGCTATGAAATCGTCAACGGCCAGGTGATCCCGGTGGACTGGCTGGCGGTGATCTTCAACCCGTCATTCCCCTATCGCCTGGCGCATATGGCGGTCGCCGCGTTCGTTGCCACGGCGTTCTTCGTCGGTTCGTCCGCAGCCTGGCACTTGCTGCGGGGCCGCGACAACCCGGCCATTCGTCGCATGCTGTCGATGGCGATGTGGATGGCCCTGATCGTGGCGCCGGTGCAGGCGGTGATTGGCGACTTCCACGGCCTCAACACCCTCAAGCATCAGCCGGCGAAAATTGCCGCGATCGAAGGCCATTGGGAAAACGTCGGCAACGAGCCGACCCCGCTGATCCTCTTCGGCTGGCCGGACATGAAGGCCGAGAAGACCCGTTTCGCGGTGGAAATCCCCTACCTGGGCAGCCTGATCCTCACCCACTCGCTGGACAAGCAGGTGCCGGCGCTCAAGGAGTTCCCGCCCGAGGACCGGCCCAACTCGACCATCGTCTTCTGGTCGTTCCGGATCATGGTCGGCCTGGGCATGCTGATGATCTTCACCGGACTGTGGAGCCTCTGGCTGCGTAAGCGCGACACCCTCTACACCTCGCGCCCGTTCCTGTACCTGGCGTTGTGGATGGGCCCATCCGGGCTGATTGCGATCCTCGCGGGCTGGTTCACCACCGAGATCGGCCGTCAGCCGTGGGTGGTCTATGGCCTGATGCGCACGGCGGATGCCTCGTCCGGGCACAGCTTTGTGCAGATGAGCATCACCCTGGCGCTGTTCGTGGTGGTGTACTTCTCGCTGTTCGGCGTGGGTATCGGCTACATGATGCGCCTGGTGCGCAAAGGTCCGGTCACCAACGAAGGTGCCGAAACCAGCCACGGTGGTCCCGGGCAGAAACGTACCCCGGCCCGTCCGCTGTCCGCAGCCGACGATGACCACGACGCCGACCACGGCACCCGCCTGAACAAGGGGAACTGAGTCATGGGTATTGATCTTCCGCTGTTATGGGCCGTGATTATCATCTTCGGCATCATGATGTACGTGGTCATGGACGGCTTCGACCTGGGGATTGGGATTCTCTTCCCGTTCGTCAAGGACGAGCGCGACCGTGACGTGATGATGAACACCGTCGCCCCGGTCTGGGACGGCAACGAAACCTGGCTGGTGCTGGGGGGCGCGGCCTTGTTCGGCGCCTTCCCGCTGGCCTACTCGGTGGTGCTTTCGGCACTCTACCTGCCGCTGATCCTGATGCTGGTGGGGTTGATCTTCCGCGGCGTGGCCTTCGAGTTCCGCTTCAAGGCCAAGGACGACAAGCGCCATATCTGGGACAAGGCCTTCATCGGCGGTTCGCTGGCGGCAACTTTCTTCCAGGGTGTGGCCCTGGGGGCGTTCATCGATGGCCTGCCGGTGGTCAACCGGCAGTTCGCCGGCGGCTCGCTGGACTGGCTGACGCCCTTCACCCTGTTCTGCGGCCTGGCGCTGGTGGTGGCCTATGCCTTGCTCGGCTGCACCTGGCTGATCATGAAGACCGAAGGCAAGCTGCAGCAGCAGATGCATGACATTGCTCGGCCCCTGGCCTATGTGGTGCTGGCGGTGATTGGCATCGTCAGTATCTGGACGCCGCTGGCCCACGCCGAGATCGCCGCGCGCTGGTTCACCCTGCCGAACCTGTTCTGGTTCCTGCCGGTGCCGATCCTGGTGCTGGTGACCATGTACGGCCTGCTGCGCGCCGTGGCCCGCAATGCCCACTACACGCCGTTCCTGCTGACCCTGGTGCTGATCTTCCTCGGCTACAGCGGCCTGGGCATCAGCCTGTGGCCGAACATCGTGCCGCCGTCGATCTCCATCTGGGACGCCGCCGCGCCGCCGCAGAGCCAGGGCTTCATGCTGGTGGGGACCTTGTTCATCATCCCGTTCATCCTGGGCTACACCTTCTGGAGCTACTACGTGTTCCGCGGCAAGGTCACCCACGAAGACGGTTACCACTAGGCAGGAGCCGGCTGCTGGCGCTTTCGCTGGCAAGCCGGGCCCTACGGGAATTCGGGTTAGGCAGGAGTTGCAATCATGAGCGGTAAACACTCTTTGCAGGAAATCGAACAGGCGGAAAAGAAACCGCTGTGGCAGCGCCTGGGCTGGCTGGCGATGATCTGGGGTGGCAGCGTACTGGCCCTGTTCGTGGTGGCCAGCCTGATGCGCCTGTTCATGAATGCTGCGGGCCTGACCACCCACTGATCATCCCATCCCGTTGCCTTGCGGCACGGTTTCAACCCTCCGCCAGCGGAGGGTTTTTTTTGCCTGTTACTTGCGCGCCTTGAGGATCACGAACTTGGGCGTCGCCGCCACTTGTTCGACGCCGCGGAACAGCCGCGCCAGCTTGCTGTGATAGCCCAGATGGCGGTTGCCGACGATATACAGCGCGCCGCCCACCACCAGGGCCTCCCGGGCCTGCTGGAACATGCGCCAGGCGAGGAAGTCGCCCACCACCTGCTGCTGGTGGAACGGCGGGTTGCACAGCACCACGTCCAGGGACTGCGGCGCCTGCCCGGCCAGGCCATCGCCGGCACGCATCTCGGCTTCGCGGTCACCGAGCAGCGCCTGCCAGTTCTCCCGGGCCGACTGCACGGCCATGAAGGACTCGTCCACCAGGGTGTAGTGGGCCTGGGGGTTGTCCAGGGCGCTGGCGATGGCCAGCACGCCGTTGCCACAGCCCAGGTCCGCGACCCGGGCGCTGCCGAGGTTCTGCGGCAGGTGCGGGAGGAAGGCGCGGGTGCCGATGTCCAGGCCTTCGCGACAGAACACATTGGCGTGGTTGAGCAGCTCGATGGCCGGCTGCTCCAGGCGATAGCGGGTCGGGTAGGGCGACACCATCGCCGGCCTGGCTTCTGGCGTGGCGATCAGCAGGCGGGCCTTTTTCACCGCCAGGGAGGCCTGCACCGGGCCGATGTAGCGCTCCAGCAAGTCGCCGGCGGCGCGGGGCAGGTGCTTGATCATGGCCGCCGCCACGACCTGGGCGCCTGGGGCCAGTTGCCCTTGCAGGCGGATCAGTTGCTCTTCCAGCAGGGCCAGGGTCTTGGGCACGCGGATCAGCACCCGGTCGAAGGGGCCGTGCAACGGCTCGCTGGCCGGTATCACCCGCAGGGCGTCGAAGGGCAGGCCGTTGCGCGCCAGGTTCTTTTCCAGGGCCAGGGCGCCCAGGTACGAATCGCCACTGCTGCTGACCTGGACCTTGCCCAGCAGGCTTGCAGCCAGGGCGCCAAAGCTGTCATTGAGGATCAGCACCCGGCTGTCGCTGGTCGGTTGCTGCTCGGCCAGGTGGTTGAGCAGGTATTCGTCCGCCGCGTCGAAGGCTTGCAGCGGCTCGTTCTGCTGTTCGGGCTGGCGGATCAGGTCGAGCTGGGCGAAGGGGCTTGCAAGCAGGGGCATGGGGCGGACTCTAGGTAATCGGTGAATGTCCCGGCGGTGGGGGCTGTCGCGCGCACGGGAACCCTCGAACAGCGGCGGTGCGGGCCATTCGAAGCGGGGCTAAATGGTACGTTTTTTTGCCGGGGATTGCCCGCGCTCTATGCCACTACAAACCGCCGGTGTTTCTGTCCGGCGCTTTGCGGGACACTAGAGCATCGCTTTTGTGGAGCCCGTCATGACCGCCAGTGAAGAAAAGTACACGCGCCAGACCCTGCTGGAGGTCCAGCCGTTGACCTCCAGCCTGTTCACCCTGCGCACCACCCGGGACGCGGGTTTTCGCTTTCGTGCCGGGCAGTTCGCCCGTCTCGGGGTGACCAAGGCCGATGGCAGTACGGTGTGGCGCGCCTATTCCATGGTGTCGTCGCCGTTCGATGAGTTTCTCGAGTTCTTTTCCATCGTGGTGCCTGGCGGCGAGTTCACCAGCGAACTGAGTCGCCTGGCAGTGGGGGACAGCCTGCTGGTGGATCGCCAGGCCTTTGGCTACCTGACCCTGGACCGTTTTGTCGACGGTCGCGACCTATGGCTGCTATCCACCGGGACCGGGATTGCGCCGTTCCTGTCGATCCTGCAGGACTTCGAGGTGTGGGAGAAATTCGAGCGCATCATCCTGGTCTACAGCGTGCGCGAGGCCAAGGAGCTGGCCTATCAGCAGTTGCTCGCCGAGTTGCCCCAGCGTGAGTACCTGGCGGAAGTGGCCCACAAGCTGCAGTTCATCAGCACCGTGACCCGCGAGCAGCATCCGGGCAGCCTCAACGGGCGCATCACCCAACTGATCGAGAACGGCGAGCTGGAGCGTGCCGCCGGCGTGGCACTGACCCCCGAGCATTCGCGGGTGATGCTCTGCGGCAACCCGCAGATGATCGATGACACCCGTGCGCTGCTCAAGCAGCGGGGCATGAACCTGAGCCTGAGCCGGCGGCCGGGGCAGGTGGCGGTGGAAACCTACTGGTAAGCAAAACGGCGCCTTGAGGGCGCCGTTCCTTGTAGTGCTGAAGCCTGTTTCAGGGCTTGTTGTTCTGCGCCTTGAGCAGATCGCGGATCTCCCCCAGCAGTTCTTCTTCCTTGCTCGGTACCGGCGGCAGTGTCGGGGCCACGGCCTCTTCACGCTTCAGGCGGTTGATCACCTTGACGCCCATGAAGATGGCGAAGGCAATGATGATGAAGTCGATGATGCTCTGGATGAACTTGCCGTACGCCAACACCACCGCCGGCGTATCGCCCGCCGCGGCCTTGAGCGTGACTGCCAGATCCCCGAAGTTCACCCCACCGATCAGCAGGCCGATGGGGGGCATGACCACGTCGCCGACAAAGGACGAGACGATCTTGCCGAACGCAGCGCCAATGATGATACCCACGGCCATGTCGACCACATTGCCTTTGACCGCGAAGGCCTTGAACTCACTTAGCACGCCCATAGGTTATTCCTTGTTACAGATGAGGTTGGTTACGGCAGTGTAATTCAGCAAAAAGCATTTTGCCGACACAACTTTTAACAGCTTGCAGGCTTATTGACCGATAAACAGGCAAAGAGTTTATTCAAAGTGCCAGCAGATCGCGCGCGATATACCCCGCATCAGATGAGATAACCAGAACATTCTGTCAATCGAGTGGTTGCGGGCTTTCTATTTATCATTCAAATAGTTAGCCACTAGCCTCTAGCGAGCGCATCGGGATGCGCCTTATATAACTAGAGGAATTCAACATGACCGCTTCTCTTGGCCTTGGGAGTCTTTCCCAGCGACGCATACTGGGCGTGCTTGCCGCCAGTCTGCTTTCCCTTTCCGTACAGGCTGCCACGCTGACCCGCGACAATGGCGCGGCCGTAGGCGATAACCAGAATTCACAGACTGCAGGCGCCACCGGCCCGGTGTTGCTGCAAGATGTGCAACTGATCCAGAAGCTTCAGCGGTTTGATCGCGAGCGCATTCCAGAGCGTGTGGTACACGCCCGTGGTACCGGCGCCCACGGCACTTTCACCGTCACCGACAGCCTCAGCGACCTGACCCGTGCCAAGGTCTTTGCCGCCGGTGAGACCACTCCGGTATTTGTCCGTTTTTCCTCGGTGGTGCACGGCAACCACTCCCCGGAAACCTTGCGCGACCCACGGGGTTTCGCCACCAAGTTCTATACCGCAGAGGGTAACTGGGACCTGGTCGGCAACAACTTCCCGACGTTCTTCATTCGCGATGCCATCAAGTTCCCGGACATGGTGCATGCGTTCAAACCCGATCCGCGCACCAATCTGGATGATGACTCGCGACGTTTTGATTTCTTCTCTCATGTTCCCGAAGCCACTCGCACATTGACCGAGCTGTATTCCAACTCCGGAACTCCGGCCAGTTACCGGGAAATGGATGGTAATGGCGTGCACGCCTACAAGTTGATCAATGCCAAGGGCGAAGTGCATTACGTGAAGTTTCACTGGAAGAGCCTGCAAGGCCTGAAGAATCTCGATCCGAAACAAGTGGTCGAGGTCCAGGGGCGTGATTACAGCCATATGAGCAACGACTTGGTAACCCACATCAATAAAGGGGACTTTCCCAAGTGGGACTTGTATGTCCAGGTATTGAAACCCGAAGACTTGGCCAAGTTTGATTTCGACCCGCTGGACGCCACCAAGATCTGGCCGAATGTGCCCGAGCGCAAAGTCGGGCAGATGGTGTTGAACCGCAACCCGGCCAACGTGTTCCAGGAAACCGAGCAGGTGGCCATGGCCCCGTCCAACCTGGTGCCGGGAATCGAACCGTCGGAAGACCGTCTGCTGCAGGGCCGGGTGTTCTCCTACGCCGATACCCAGATGTACCGCCTGGGCGCCAACGCCCTGCAACTGCCGATCAACGCGCCGAAGAGCCCGGTGAACAACGGCAACCAGGACGGCGCCATGAACCTGGGCCACACCAGCACCGGGGTCAACTACCAGCCGAGCCGCCTGATGCCGCGTGAAGAGCCGCAAAGCGCGCGCTACAGCCAGATGGCGCTGTCGGGCAGCACCCAGCAGGCGAAGATCCAGCGTGAGCAGAACTTCAAGCAGGCCGGGGACCTGTATCGCTCCTTCAGCAAGAAAGAGCGCCAGGACCTGATCGACAGCTTCGGCGGCTCCCTGGCCACCACTGACGACGAGAGCAAGCACATCATCCTGTCGTTCCTTTACAAGGCCGACCCGGAGTACGGCAGCGGCGTGACCCGCGTGGCCAAGGGCGACCTGGCCCGGGTCAAGGCCCTGGCAGCCAAGCTGAGCGACTGATCGCGCCAGCCTCACCTCGTCACGCCCGTCCGGGCGTGACGTCTTTTTCCGACAGAGGAGTCGCGCCATGCGTCTTTTTATAGCGCTGTTGTCAGTGGCCTGGTCGTTTGTCGCCTATGCGCAGCCGGCGGCCGAACCAGCGGCGAGTGCCGACCCGGTGGCGGTCAAGGTTCAACTGGAACACTACTATTTCGATGCCGCGCGCCGGGGCGACGTGGCAATGCTCGACACCTTCATCGAGGCCGGTTACGCCCTCGATACCCAGGATGAAAAGGGCTACACCGCGCTGATCCTGGCCGCCTATCACGGCCAGGGCCCGGCGGTGGAGCGCCTGCTGGCCGCCGGCGCCAATGCCTGTGCCCAGGACAAGCGCGGCAACACCGCATTGATGGGGGCGATCTTCAAGGGCGAGGTGCAGATTGCCCGGCGCCTGCTGGCCGCCGATTGCAGCCCCGACCAGCGCAACGGCGCGGGGCAGACCGCCGCCATGTATGCCGGGCTGTTCCAGCGGGAGGAATTGCTTCAGGCCCTGGCGGCCAAAGGCGCGGACCTGAATGCCGAGGATCCCCTGGGCAATAGCGCCACGCGGCTGGCCAGCGGGCAGATACGCACCGCGCCGCCGCGCTGATCCGTTCCAGCTGAGCTATCATCGCGGTTTTTGCCGGGGGTTCAGATGGCCAAGGCCAAGCGCATGTACGGCTGCACCGAGTGCGGCTCCACCTTTCCCAAATGGGCCGGGCAATGCGGTGAGTGCGGGGCCTGGAACACCCTGACCGAGACCATGATCGAAAGTGGCGGCGCCGCGGCACCTGCCGGGCGCACCGGCTGGGCCGGGCAGCAGGCGCAGATCAAGACCCTGGCGGAAGTCAGCGTCGAGGAAATCCCGCGTTTCTCCACCGCCTCCGGCGAACTCGACCGGGTGCTGGGCGGTGGCCTGGTGGACGGTTCGGTGGTGCTGATCGGCGGCGATCCGGGGATCGGCAAGTCGACCATCCTGCTGCAGACCCTGTGCAATATCGCCACGCGCATGCCGGCGCTCTACGTCACCGGCGAGGAATCCCAGCAGCAGGTGGCGATGCGCGCCCGGCGCCTGGGCCTGCCCCAGGATCAACTGCGGGTGATGACCGAAACCTGCATCGAAACCATCATCGCCACGGCCCGGGTGGAAAAGCCCAAGGTCATGGTGATCGACTCGATCCAGACGATTTTCACCGAGCAGCTGCAATCGGCCCCGGGCGGCGTGTCCCAGGTGCGCGAGAGCGCGGCCTTGCTGGTGCGCTACGCCAAGCAGAGCGGCACGGCGATCTTCCTGGTGGGCCACGTGACCAAGGAAGGCGCCCTGGCCGGGCCACGGGTGCTTGAGCACATGGTCGACACCGTGCTGTATTTCGAGGGGGAGTCCGACGGTCGCCTGCGTTTGCTGCGGGCGGTGAAGAACCGTTTCGGTGCGGTCAATGAACTGGGCGTGTTCGGCATGACCGACCGCGGTTTGAAGGAAGTCTCCAACCCTTCGGCGATTTTTCTCACCCGCGCCCAGGAAGAGGTGCCGGGCAGCGTGGTGATGGCCACCTGGGAAGGTACCCGGCCGATGCTGGTGGAAGTTCAGGCGCTGGTGGATGACAGCCACCTGGCCAACCCGCGCCGGGTGACCCTCGGCCTGGACCAGAACCGCCTGGCCATGCTGCTGGCGGTGTTGCATCGCCACGGCGGTATTCCGACCCACGATCAGGACGTGTTCCTCAACGTGGTGGGCGGGGTCAAGGTGCTGGAAACCGCGTCCGACCTGGCGCTGATGGCGGCGGTGATGTCGAGCCTGCGCAATCGTCCGCTGCCCCATGACTTGCTGGTGTTCGGCGAGGTGGGGCTGTCCGGCGAAGTGCGTCCGGTGCCCAGCGGTCAGGAGCGCTTGAAAGAGGCGGCCAAGCATGGCTTCAAGCGGGCCATCGTGCCCAAGGGCAACGCACCGAAGGAGGCGCCGCCAGGCTTGAAGATCATTGCCGTGACCCGCCTGGAACAGGCGTTGGATGCGCTTTTCGAATAATCGGCACGGGACTCGCAGGGAAGGAGGCAGGGGATGGGCATGACAAGGTTGAAGCGCTGGATGCTGGGCGCGGGGCTGTTGGGCTGTTCGGCGCTGGCCATGGCCCAGCAGGCTGAAGTACCGGAAGGCTATCGGATCGCCCAGCAGGTGCTGGTGGGGGACGGCTCGGTGCTGGAAGTACTGGAGGATCTGCGTATCACCCCCGAGTTGCATGCCAACAGCTGGGGCAATGGCCTGGACGCCGACAGTCTGGTCCCGTCCGACGACGATCACCCGGTTGCGCCGTTGGGGGCGCTGGCGCGCCTGGTGTCCGATGGCGGCGAGGTGTTGGCGCAGAAGTCCCTGGACTACCCGATGGCCACGGTGGAAAAGGCTCCGCTGAACGGCCTGCCGTCGCCGGCGTTTTTCCTGACCATTGACCAGACCGCGCCCATGGGCAGCTACAGCGGTCCCCTCACTGAAGTACTGACGCCGGAACAGAGTCAGCTGGATCCGGTGCTGTGCCTGGGGGAGGGCGGCGAGAAGCAGCCGCTGGTGTTCGCCCAGACCGGCAAGGCCGCCTGGCAGATCGTGCCCTCGGACAAGGGCGGCACCGAAAGCATCCAGCAGGTGTCGTCGGCGTCGTCGATGGAGAACGAAGAGTTCATCACCACCTATCGCACCTTCCGTTATGTCGACGGCCAGTGGACCGTTGCCTCGCGGCAACAGGCGGGTTACTGGGACATGGAAAGCGAGTTTCCCGAACCGGCGCTGTTTCCCTGAACAGCAGTGGGGCCGATCAGATATCGATCAAGGCCCCGAGCTCCCGCTCCAGTTCCTCGGGGTCTGCCAGGTTCAGCTCGATCAGGCGCCTGAGGTGTTCGATGGACTCCAGGCCGATGTGCAGGCAGACGAATCCCAGCTGGCCATGATTGTCATGGGCCAGTTGCACGTCCATGCGCACATCGGCATCGGGCCCGAGGTGGATATCGGCTTCGAAGATGCGGTTGGGGTCGCCCAGCCAGGGGTCGGGGCGCTCGATCAGCAGGCCCTTGAGGGACAGGTCCAGCAGTTGCACCGGCCAGCGGTGGGTGCCCTGGCTCAGTTTGGTCTTCGCATCGAAGGCGATGCGCTTGAAGCGTCGACGGTCGGCGTATTGCTCGCTCATGGGCTGGCCCTCTGCATGGTGCACTGACTATAGACCGCGGTTTATGACTGTCGCCACAGGCGGCCTGCAAGCGTGCGACGGCGTTATCGGTCAGGCTGGCCTGAGTTGAAAAAGTTTCGAAAAAAAACCTGCTCATTCGTTAAAAGAAGGCTCTAGACCAACGTGGGGGGTGGTCTTTGAGAGCAGTAGCGCTACACTCGAAACGCTGTCTTTCTGTCCACCCTGGCTGGAATAAAAAAATGAAAAATAATAATAGCCTGCTGCGCCATGTCCCCTGGCTGCTGCTGGCAATCGTAGGAGCGTGCGCCCTCGGCGTAGTTGCATTACGCCGCGGCGAGGCGATCAACGCCTTGTGGATTGTGGTGGCCGCGGTGGCCATCTATCTGGTGGCGTACCGGTATTACAGTCTGTTCATTGCCACTAACGTCATGCAGCTGGACCCGCGTCGGGCCACTCCGGCAGTGATCAACAACGACGGTCTGGACTATGTGCCGACCAACAAACACATTCTCTTCGGTCACCACTTTGCCGCCATCGCCGGCGCAGGCCCGCTGGTGGGTCCGGTCCTGGCGGCGCAGATGGGCTACCTGCCCGGCACCCTGTGGCTGATTGCCGGTGTGGTCCTGGCCGGTGCGGTGCAGGACTTCATGGTGCTGTTCCTGTCCACCCGGCGTAACGGCCGCTCCCTGGGCGACATGGTCCGTGAGGAGATGGGGCGTATCCCGGGAACCATCGCGCTGTTCGGCTGCTTCCTGATCATGATCATCATCCTCGCGGTGCTGGCGCTGATCGTGGTCAAGGCCCTGGCCGAGAGCCCGTGGGGCATCTTCACGGTCATGGCGACCATCCCGATCGCGGTGTTCATGGGCGTGTACATGCGCTACATCCGCCCGGGCCGCATTGGCGAGATTTCGCTGATCGGCGTGCTGCTGTTGCTGGGCTCCATCTGGCTGGGCGGCCAGGTGGCTGCCGATCCGGTGTGGGGCAAGATGTTCACCTTCACCGGTATCCAGATCACCTGGATGCTGATCGGCTACGGTTTCGTCGCCGCGGTACTGCCGGTGTGGCTGATCCTGGCTCCGCGGGACTACCTGTCGACCTTCCTCAAGATCGGCACCATCATCGCCCTGGCGATCGGCATCCTGATCACCATGCCCGAGCTGAAGATGCCGGCCCTGACCCAGTTCACCGATGGCACCGGCCCGGTGTGGAAAGGCGGCCTGTTCCCGTTCCTGTTCATCACCATCGCCTGTGGCGCGGTGTCGGGCTTCCATGCGCTGATCTCCTCGGGGACCACGCCGAAGCTTTTGGATAACGAAGCCAACGCCCGCTACATCGGCTACGGCGGCATGCTCATGGAGTCCTTCGTGGCGATCATGGCCATGGTCGCGGCCTCGGTGATCGAGCCGGGTGTGTACTTCGCCATGAACAGCCCGGCGGCCATTGTCGGCGGCGACGTGGTGGCCGTGGCGCAGACCGTCAGCAGCTGGGGGTTTGTGATCAGCCCGGAACAACTGCAGGCGGTGGCCAAGGACATCGGTGAAAACACCATCCTGGCCCGTGCCGGCGGTGCACCGACCCTGGCGGTGGGGATCGCGCAGATCCTTCACCACGTGCTGCCGGGTGAAAACACCATGGCGTTCTGGTACCACTTCGCGATCCTGTTCGAAGCGCTGTTCATCCTCACCGCGGTGGATGCCGGTACCCGTGCCGGTCGCTTCATGCTCCAGGACCTGCTGGGGTCCTTCGTTCCGGCGCTCAAGCGCACGGAATCCTGGACCGCCAACCTGATCGCCACCGCCGGTTGCGTGGCCCTGTGGGGCTACCTGCTGTACCAGGGCGTGATCGATCCGCTGGGCGGCATCAACACCTTGTGGCCACTGTTCGGCATCTCCAACCAGATGCTCGCCGGTATCGCCCTGATGCTCGGCACGGTGGTGCTGATCAAGATGAAGCGCCAGCGCTACATCTGGGTCACCCTGCTGCCGGCGGTCTGGCTGCTGATCTGCACCACCACCGCGGGCTTCATCAAGCTGTTCGACGCCAACCCGGCGATCGGCTTCCTGGCGCTGGCGAAGAAGTACAGCGATGCCCTGGCCAATGGTCAGATTCTCGCTCCGGCCAAGGACATCACCCAGATGCAGCACGTGATTTTCAACGCCTACACCAACGCGACCCTGACCGCCCTGTTCCTGCTGGTGGTGTTCAGCATCCTGTTCTACGCGCTCAAGGTCGGTGTTGCGGCCTGGGGTAGCAAGGAACGCACGGATAAAGAAGCGCCCTATCAGGCGGTGCCAGATGCGTAATCGAGGATTGCAAGCATGTTCAACGACCTGAGTCGCCTCGGGAAATACCTCGGGCAGGCCGCGCGCCTGATGGTCGGCATGCCCGACTACGACAACTACGTCGAGCATATGCAAACCAAGCACCCGGACAAGCCGGTGATGTCCTACGAGGCGTTCTTTCGGGAGCGCCAGGAGGCCCGCTACGGCGGCAAGGGCGGTCCGAAGTGCTGTTGAAACACAACGTTTGAGCCACACCCAGGCAGGAGCCGGCTTGCCGGCGATAGCGATTCTTCGGACGCCATCGCCGACACGCCGGCTCCTGCGTTTTTTGCGTGGGAGATCCTGTTTTGCAAAATCCTATTCCCGTCACCGTGCTCAGCGGTTTTCTCGGTGCCGGCAAGACCACCTTGCTGCGGCACCTGCTCAAGGCCGAGCACGGCTTGAAGATCGCCGTGATCGAGAACGAGTTCAGCGAGGCCGGCATCGACACCCAGTTGCTGGGGGAGCAGCCGGTCCAGGTCATGACCCTGTCCAACGGCTGCGTCTGCTGCACCATCCACACCGACCTGACCAAGGCCCTGTATCTGTTGCTGGAGCGTCTGGACAGCGGCGAGATCGCCTTCGACCGTCTGGTGATCGAGTGCACCGGCCTGGCCGATCCGGCGCCGGTGGCGCAAACCTTCTTCATCGATGAAGAGTTACGCGAGCGCTACATTCTCGACGGCATCATCACCCTGGTGGATGCCAAGCATGCCGAGTTCCACCTGACCCAGACCATCGCCCAGGCGCAGATCGGCTTTGCCGACCGGTTGCTGGTGAGCAAACGCGACCTGGTGGATGAGCAGACCTTCGATGCCCTGAGCCAGCGCCTGACGCGGATCAACCGCCGGGCGCCGATCCGGGTGGTGGAGCACGGCCGGATCGACCTGGCCGAACTGCTGGATGTGCGCGGCTTCAATTTGAACGCTGATCTGGGGGGCGGCATCAGCCTGCGCCCGGTGAGCCAGGCACCCTCGGTGGACCGGATCTCCAGCCTGGTGCTGCGCACCGAGCAGGCCCTGGATCTGGATCGCCTCAGCGAGTTCATGAATGAGCTGCTGGAGGACCACGGCAAGCAGCTGCTGCGTTACAAAGGGGTGCTGAATGTGATCGACGAGCCGCGGCGCATGGTGTTCCAGGGCGTGCTCAAGCTCTATGGCTTCGATTGGGACACCGAGTGGGCCGAAGGCGAGGCGCGGGAGAGTGTGATGGTGTTCATTGCCGATGATCTGCCGGAAGAGAAGATCCGGCAGGGCTTCGACAGGATGCTGGGCCGCTGAAGCCTTCGCCGGCCAGCCGGCTCCTACCGCCGGGCCTCGGCGGGTGCCGTGCCTAGCAGGCGGCGCTCCAGGTGATCCAGGTGCCGGTGCATCAGGGCTTCGGACTGCTCGACGTCGGCCGCCTGCAGCGCGTCGATGAGCGTTGCGTGCTCTTGCCAGGCACAGCAGTGGCGGGTGCGACCTTCGAACTGGGCGATGGCCAGGGACGTCAGGGGCACCAGGCTGCCGAGAAACTGCGCCAGCGGACCATTGCCCGCCACTTCTGCCAGTTGCAGGTGGAACTCCCCGGACAGGCGGATGGCCGGTCCGCGCTGGTCGCGCTCGATGGCTTCACGTTCCCGGGCGATCAATTGCCGCAGAGGTTGCAGTTGGCGCCGGGGTTGTTGGCAGGCAAGGCGCACCAGGGTGATTTCCGTCAGGCGCCGGGCGTGCAGGATCTGCCGGGTCTGTTCCCGGTCCGGGGCGGCGACCTGGGGCCGGTGATTGGGCCGCAGGATGATCACTTGCTGATGGGACAAGCGTGCCAGGACCTGGCGGATGATGCTGCGGCTGACGCCGAAGGCCTGCCCCAGGCTGTCCTCGGTGAAGCGGCTGCCGGGGGCGATGCGCTGTTCGAGGATGGCATCGAAGATCTGCGGATAGACGTCATCGACCAGCAGTTTTTTTTCGCCGCACTGGCGCCGCGGCAGGCTGGCCACCAGGGTGAAGGGGTTGTTTTTCAGGGCGTAGCTGACCATGGCCTGTCTCCAGTCCAGTTGCTGACTCGGGGGTTGATTACGGGGCGTTGCTGCCCAGGTGATCGTCCGGAATGTTCAGTTCGATGCCCATGCGCTGGCCTTCCTGGAGAATGTGCCGACGCATCTCGGCGCTGGCCAGAGCGCTGTTCTTGTTGCGGATCGCCCGCACCACCGCTTCATTTTCTTCCAGGCGTTCGGCCAGGTGCTCCGGCGAGTTGCGCAGGATCTGCGCACTTTGCTTGAGGGCATTGCTGGTCTGTTGCACCACGTTCTGGAAGATCGGGTTGCTGGTCAGGGTGAACAGTTCCTCGTGGAAGGCGATGTAGGCATTGACCCCGGCCTCGCTGTCGCCGGCTTCCAGGGCCTCGCGCATGTCCATCAGGGTCAGGCGCAGCTGGCCGACTTCCTTGCTGCTGATGGATTGCGCCACCAGCCCGACGATGAAGGGTTCCAGGGTGTAGCGCAGTTGCAGCACGTCCTCGAGGCTGGCACCGGCCACGCCGCTCTCGGCTCCCTGGGCTTCGCCCTGGGGGGCATCCAGCACTACCACGCCTTTGCCTGGCATGGAGCGCACCAGGCCCAGAGTCTCCAGGACGATCACCGCTTCGCGCAGGCTGGGGCGGCTGATGCCCAATTGCTCGGCCAGTTCACGTTGCCCGGGCAGCATGTCGCCGGAGCGCCACTGGCCACGGGCGAGGGCGGCCCGGAGCTTTTCTACCACTGAATTCACAACCGTTGACGAGCTGATCACTGTTGACTCCATGAGCTATCGGTAGCGCGCCGTTGCCGCGCTGATGGTGGTGCCTGCCGTGGGCAGGCACCAGGCTGGATTAAAATTCCTGCTGGTGGGCAGCGGCCACCGGTTTGCGCGCCTGGAAGGTATAGCCCTGTTGACCACTGAGCACCTTGTTGGCCCGTTGCACGTCGATGTCCTTTTCCCAGCGAGCGATGGCCACGGTGGCCACGCAGTTGCCGATCAGGTTGGTCAGCGCGCGACCGATGCCCATGAACCAGTCCACCGCCAGCACCAGCACCAGGCCCACCACCGGGATCGCCGGGATCGCGGTCAGGGTCGCGGCCAGGATCACCAGGGCCGAACCAGGAATCCCGTGGGCGCCCTTGGAGGTGATCAGCGACACCAGGAGGATGGTCAACAGGTCCGACATGGATAACGGCGTGCCGGTGGCGTTGGCGATGAAGACAATGGCCAGGGTCAGGTAGATGGAGAAGCCGTCCAGGTTGAACGAGTAGCCGGTGGGAATCACCAGGCCCACGGTGGAGCTGCCGATGCCCAGGTGTTCCAGCTTGCGCATGATCTGTGGCAGCACCGCATCGGAGGAGGCGGTGCCGAGGACGATCAGCAATTCTTCGCGCAGGTATTTTAGGAAGGGCAGCATGCGCAGGCCGGACAGACGCATCACCAAGCCGAGGATCACCGCGACGAAGGCAAGGCAGGTCAGGTAGAACAGGCCCACCAGGCTGCCCAGGTGCTGCAGTGAATCCAGGCCGTACTTGCTGGTGGTGAAGGCGATGGCGCCGAACACGCCGATGGGCGCCAGGCGCACGATCATGCCCATGATGCGAAAGATCACGTGGCTCAGCTCGTTGATCAGCCGGGAAATGCCCGAGGCCGCTTCGCCCACCAGGTTCAGGGCGCTGCCGAACAGCACCGAGAACAGCAGCACCTGGAGAATGTTGTTCTCGGCAAAGGCGCCGATCACCGAGGTGGGGATCAGGTCCATGAGGAACTGGGTGGTGGTGTGCATGTGCTGGCCGCGCTGGGCGATATCGCCCATGTCGGCGGCGGACAGCTGTTCCAGGTGAATATTGGCGCCGCTGCCGATGCCGGTGCTGAAGGCCATGACCAGGCCGATCACCAGGGCGATGGTGGTAAGGATCTCGAAGTAGATCACCGACTTGAGGCCGATGCGTCCGACCTTCTTCAGATCGCCAGCGCCGGAGATACCGCTGACCACCACGCAGAACACGATCAGGCCGATGAGCATCTTGATCAGCTTGATGAAGCCATCGCCCAGTGGTTTGAGTTGTGAGGAGTATTCGGGGAGGGTGAGGCCGCAGACGATGCCAAGCATCAGTCCGAGCACAACCTGGAGGAAAATCGAACGCGAGCACCATCTGAGCATGGGGAGGAATCCTGGTCGGTGTCCTGTCTGCCGTGCGCATGGGGGGCGCAGCGGATGGAGGACTTAATTATTGTGGTCTTACCGGTATGTCCAGTGCAGGCGCAGTCTACGCTCGGCTTTTAGCGGTTTACAAGGGGGCTGACGCAAATTGGCATGACCGGTCTGACCAGTGGTTTTTCTTCCCCAAGTCACTGTAGCCGCTGCCGTAGGCTGCGATCGGCCGGAACGGCCGCCCGAGTATCTTGCGTTCGCAAGACCTCGCAGGCTCCTTTCAGCGCCTGGTGCGGCGGCCATCCAGGCACAAAAAAGCCCGGCGCTGGGCCGGGCTTTTTCTGTTGCGGTCTGCGGGCTGATTAAGCGCCGTATACCGGCAGCTTCTTGCAGATGGCCTTGACCTTCTCACGCACGGCGTCGATCACCGCTTCGTTGGACAGGTCCGCCAGGATGTCGCAGATCCAGCCGGCCAGTTCCTTGCACTCGGCTTCCTTGAAGCCACGGGTGGTCACGGCCGGAGTACCGAAGCGCAGGCCGGAAGTGACGAACGGGGAACGTGGGTCGTTAGGCACGGAGTTCTTGTTCACGGTGATGAAGGCTTTGCCCAGAGCGGCGTCGGCGTCTTTACCGGAGATGTCCTGCTTGATCAGCGACAGCAGGAACAGGTGGTTCTTGGTGCCGCCGGAAACCACGTCGAAACCGCGTGCGATGAACACTTCGGCCATGGCCTGGGCGTTCTTCACCACTTGTTCCTGGTAGGCCTTGAACTCAGGCTGCAGCGCTTCCTTGAAGCAGATCGCTTTAGCGGCGATCACGTGCTCCAGCGGGCCGCCCTGGGCGCCCGGGAATACCGCGGAGTTCAGCTTCTTCTCGATGTCGGCGTTGGCGCGAGCCAGGATCAGGCCGCCACGTGGACCGCGCAGGGTCTTGTGGGTGGTGGTGGTCACGACGTCGGCGAATGGCACCGGGTTCGGGTAGACGCCAGCGGCGACCAGACCGGCCACGTGGGCCATGTCGACGAACAGGTAGGCGCCAACCTTGTCAGCGATTTCGCGGAAACGCGGGAAGTCGAGGATCTGCGAGTAGGCGGAGAAACCGGCCACGATCATTTTCGGCTTGTGCTCGAGGGCCAGGCGCTCGACTTCGTCGTAGTCGATCAGGCCGTTGGCGTCGATGCCGTATTGAATGGCGTTGTACAGCTTGCCGGAGGAGGAAACGGCAGCACCGTGGGTCAGGTGACCGCCATGGGCCAGGCTCATGCCCAGGATGGTGTCGCCGCCTTGCAGCAGGGCCAGGTAGACCGCAGCGTTGGCCTGGGAGCCGGCGTGTGGCTGGACGTTGGCGTAGTCGGCGCCGAACAGCTCCTTGGCGCGATCAATGGCCAGTTGCTCAACCACGTCGACGTATTCGCAACCGCCGTAGTAGCGCTTGCCTGGGTAGCCTTCGGCGTATTTGTTGGTCAGTACCGAGCCTTGAGCTTCCATCACCGCTGGGCTGGTGTAGTTTTCCGAAGCGATCAGCTCAATGTGCTCTTCCTGACGCTGAGCTTCTTGCTCCATGGCGGCAAAGAGATCGGCGTCGTACTTGGCAATAGTCAAATCACGGCTGAACATGGCGGTCCTCAAGGATCGGGGGGCAGAAAGGGGAGGCATTCTAACCCAATGGGTTTTAGATGGCATATGAAAGGACATCATGTCGCACAGAAGCAGCGCTCAAGTGACGAAATGCAAGCCGCAAGCCGCAAGCCGCAAGCCGGCAGCGGATCGCTTTTCTCTTGCCGCTTGCCGCTTGAAGCTTGCCACTGCTTTTAGTCGAACATGAACAGGGCGTCGTTGCTGAATTGCGCTTCGAAGCGATTGGCCGGCATCGGCCGGCCGAACAGGTAGCCCTGGACCTCGTCGCAGCCATGTTCGCGCAGGAACTCCAGCTGCTCGTGGGTTTCCACGCCCTCGGCGATCACCGCCAGGTTCAGGCTGTGGGCCATGGCGATGATGGCGCGGGCGATCTGCGCATCCTGCTCGCCGGATGGCAGGCCGTCGACGAAGGTGCGGTCGATCTTCAGCACGTCGATGGGGAACTGCTTGAGGTAGTTGAGTGAGGAATAGCCAGTACCGAAGTCGTCGACCGCGATGCTCAGGCCGAGATTCTTCAGGCCGTCGAGGATCTGCATCGCCTCGCTGACTTCGCGCATCAGGATGCTTTCGGTCAGTTCCAGTTCCAGGCACGCCGGCGGCAGGCCGGTGTCCTTGAGGATGGTGGCGATGCGCATGCCCAGCTGGCCGTCGGAGAACTGCCGCGCGGAGATGTTCACCGAGACCTTCGGCACCCGCACCTTGGCCTGGTGCCAGGCCTTGAGCTGGCGGCAGGCTTCGCTGATCACCCAGTCGCCGACATCCACCACCAGGCCCAGTTCTTCCAGCACCGGAATGAAATCCCCCGGCGGCACCAGGCCGCGCCGCGGATGCCGCCAGCGCAGCAGCGCCTCGGCGCCGGTCAGGCGCTTGCCGTCACCGCTGAACTGCGGCTGGTAATAAAGCACGAACTCTTCCTGCTCCAGAGCGTGGCGCAGGTCGCTTTCCAGCTCCAGGCGCTCCAGGGCACTGGCGTTCATGTCGGCCTGGTAGAACTGGAAGTTGTTCTTGCCGCGTTCCTTGGCGTGGTACATCGCGGTGTCGGCGTTCTTCATCAACTGGCTCAGTTCGTTGCCGTCCTGCGGACTCAGGGCAATCCCGATACTGGCGGTGACAAAGAACTCCCGGCCTTCGAGGACGAAGGGCTTGACCAGGCTGGCGAGGATCTTCTCGGCCACGTTGATGGCCCGGTTCAGGGCTATTTCGCGACTGGAACGGGGTTGCAGGAGCAGGGTGAACTCGTCGCCGCCCATGCGCGCCACGGTGTCGTCATCGTCGACGCAACCCAGCAAGCGAGTGGCCATTTCCTTGAGCATGCGATCCCCGGCGGCGTGGCCCAGGGAGTCGTTGATCGGCTTGAAGCGGTCCAGGTCGAGGAACATCAGCACCACCCAGGACTTTTGTCGCTCCGCCGATTGCAGCGCGGTGTGCAGGCGGTCCTGGAACAGGGTGCGGTTGGGCAGGTGGGTCAGGGCGTCGTAGTAGGCCAGGCGGTGAATCCGCTGTTCGCTGGCCTTGCGCTCGCTGATGTCGCTGAAGAAGCACACGTAGCTGGCCAGGTCGCCTTCGTCGTCGAGCACCGCGGTGATCCCGACCCAGGCCGGGTAGTGTTCGCCATTGCGGCGTTTTAGCCAGACTTCGCCTTCCCAGGTGCTGTGCTGGTGCAACTGCTTGAGCACGTAGCCCAGGTGGGCTTCCTGCTGCTCGTCGACGGTGAGCATGTTGGGCAACTGGTCGAGTACCTGGGACACGGCGTAGCCGCTGACCCGGCTGAAGGCTTCGTTGGCCTGCACGATGTAGCCGGCCGGGTCGGTGATCAGGATCGCCGAAGTCGAGTGCTCGAATACCGTGGCCGCCATGCGCAGGTCTTTTTCCGCCCGGCGCTGCTGGCTGATGTCGCGGCCGACCCCGAGCACGCCTTCGAAGGCGCCGTGCTCGTCCCACACCAGGACCAGGCGCAGTTCGATGGGGATCTTGCGGCCGTCGGCCCGCAGGCAGTCGAACAGGAACAACTGGGTCTGCACCTGGCTGCGCAATTGCGCCAGTTGCTCGGGTTTGTCCAGGGCCTTGCTGACCCGGTCCATCAGGGCATAGATGCCGGTCAGTTGCTGCGGGTTGGCGATGGTCGACTGCCAGCCGTTCTGGAAGATCCACTCCACGTCGTAGCCCAGTACGGCATGCACCGAGGGGCTGACGTAGTTCAGCGAGAGCTTGCTGTCGGTGGAGAAGATCACGTCGCTGATGCTCTCGGCGAGCATGCGGTAGCGTTGCTCGCTGTCACGCAGCGATTCGCTGGCCTCGATCTGGTCGGTGATGTCCTTGGCCACGCCGATGATGCGCGTCACCTGGTCGTAGCGGTCCCGGGCCAGGGCCTGCTCGCGGATTTCGAAGCGCCGCCACTGGCCGCTGCGGTGGCGGAAGCGCAATTGGCATTGCAGGAGCTGGGCGTAGGCCGAGTGGCGCTGCTCCTGGCGCAGGCGGTGATAGAGGTCGGCGTCTTCCGGGTGCAGGAGAATTTCCCAGAAGTATTCGCCCATCTGGTGCAGTTCGGTCTTGTTGTAGCCCAGGGTCTGGCCCAGGTGGTGGTTGCTGAAGATCATCCGCTGGCTGATCACGTCCTGCACGTACAGGTGATCGGGCACGGTGCGCACCACGTCGGACCAGAACCCCTCGCGCTCCAGCAGCGACAGCTCGATCAGCTTGCGACTGGTGATGTCGCTGATGCTGAGGATCACCGCACTGTAGTCCTCGACGGCCTCCGGCAGGCGCAGGACCAGCCACAGGTGCTGGTCATTGCCCTGGGCGTCGCTGAGCTTGATTTCCAGTTCCAGCTGTTTCTGCTGGTTGACCACCGCTTCCAGCAATTGGCAGCCGATCGCGTTGCCGTTATTCGGGTTGCCTTCTATCAGCAGTTGCCAGGCCTGCTCGCTGGACTCGACGTTGAGCAGGCGCAGTGCCACCTGGTTGACTTCGGTGATGCGCAATTCACTGAGCAACTGCTGGCGATGATCCGGGTGGCTGGCTTGCCAGCGCTTGAGCTGGTCGCTGTTGTGCACATGGTGCTTGTCGAGCAGTTCCGGGAGCCCGGCGATATCCATGACGCACAGGGCCACGCCGGTGCCTTCGAAGATGTCCTGGTAGCGCCGCCGGCCTTCGTGCAACTGGCGCTGGCGCCGGCGCATGTTCAACAGGGCGATCACCGGCAGCAGGGAGAAGGCCAGGCCCAGCAGGCATTTGCCGATAAAGGCCGGCAGCAGATCCTCGATCACGGCCTGCTGGTCGAACAGGCCGCGCAGTTGCCAGTCACTGTTGCTCAGGGGCACCAGCAGTACGCTGTCGGCCATTTCACCGGGATCCAGCATGCCCGGGGTCGGGGTGCTGTGCTCGTCGCGCTTGATCACCTGGCGGCTGAGACGGTTCTCGATCACCCAGGTGGGCTTGAAGCTTCCTTCGCTCTGGCGCACCAGGGTCTGCAGGAAGCTGGGCGCCAGGCGCAGAACCCAGTAACTGGGGGTGGCGCCGCTGGACTGGTGCAGCAGCACGTGCACCACCGAACCGTCGGCGGGGTTGCTGTAGTAGTAGCGCTGCAAGTGGCTGCGCTGGATCAGTTCGGCGAGCCAGGGAGCGTCATGGCTGTCGCTGGCGCTGTCGCTGAGAATCTGTCCGGAGGCATCCAGCAAGGCAAAGCTGCGCACATCCGGCAGGGAACGCTGGAGCTTGTGTAGTAATTGCTGCTGTTGCTGGCTGTCCTGTGGCGATTCGACGATCGGTAGCAGATTGAGGGCGATCTGCGCATTGAGCGCCAGGTTCAGGCTCAGGTGGTCGGCCAGTTCGGCACTGTAGTCGATGGCGTGCTGGCGTTGGTCCTTGCGGGTTTGCTGCAGTTGGTCGAGCAGTTGCCAGAACAACAGAGCCAGGAGGAGCAGCACCAGCGTTGCCAGTGCGCCTTTGAGTGTGCCCCGCAAAGGATAGGCCGACGCGGAGGCTCTAGCGCGCGCGGGCTGTGGCGAAATAACGTTGGACAAGCTGTGATCCTGCGGTTTGGCTGGGCTGGCGCGACGTGCACTATAAGCCGGACGCCCGAAGGGCGGCTAGCATGCCTTGAGTTGTGGCAAAGTGCCAGTCCCGCTTGGCTGGACCTGGATCGTGCATTGAGGTAGTTTTGCCGGTTACGCGGGAGCGTTCCAGCTCCAGACAATCAGGCTTTTTCCGCCCGCCGGTATTGATCATGGTCAATGCCGGCGCTGCGCATGGCCTGGCCCGGGCCCGGCCCGTTCTATTCATCAGTCACTGACGCTAGGTTCACCATGGCTCAATACGTCTTCACCATGCATCGGCTGGGCAAAGTTGTTCCGCCGAAGCGGGAAATCCTGAAAAACATCTCCCTGTCTTTTTTCCCCGGCGCCAAGATCGGCGTGTTGGGCCTCAACGGTTCGGGCAAGTCCACACTGCTGAAAATCATGGCCGGCGTCGACACCGAGTTCGAAGGTGAAGCCCGTCCGATGCCGGACCTGAACATCGGCTACCTGCCTCAGGAACCACAGCTGGATCCAACCAAGACCGTGCGTGAAGTGGTCGAGGAAGCGGTGAGCGTGATCAAGGACGCCCAGGCACGCCTGGACGAAGTCTACGCCGCCTACGCCGAGCCGGATGCCGACTTCGACAAGCTGGCCGCCGAACAGGCCAAGCTGGAAGCCATCCTGCAAGCCAGCGATGGCCATAACCTGGAGCGCCAGCTGGAAGTGGCTGCCGACGCCCTGCGCCTGCCGGCCTGGGATGCCAAGGTCGAGCACCTGTCCGGTGGTGAGAAGCGTCGCGTGGCCCTGTGCCGCCTGCTGCTGTCGGCCCCCGACATGCTGCTGCTGGACGAACCGACCAACCACCTGGACGCCGACTCGGTGGCCTGGCTGGAGCATTTCCTCCACGACTTCCCGGGCACCGTGGTCGCGATCACGCACGACCGTTACTTCCTCGACAACGTCGCCGGCTGGATTCTCGAACTCGACCGCGGCGCGGGTATTCCATACGAGGGCAACTACTCGGGTTGGCTGGAAGCCAAGTCCGCGCGTCTGGCCCAGGAATCCAAGCAGCAGTCGGCCCATGAGAAGGCCATGAAGGAAGAGCTGGAATGGGTGCGCAAAGGCGCCAAGGCCCGCCAGTCGAAATCCAAGGCACGTCTGCAACGCTTCGAGGAAATGCAGTCCCAGGAATTCCAGAAGCGCAGCGAAACCAACGAGATCTACATCCCGGCCGGTCCGCGCCTGGGTGACAAGGTCATCGAGTTCAAGAACGTCACCAAGGGCTATGGCGATCGCGTCCTGATCGACAACCTGTCGTTCTCCATGCCCAAAGGCGCCATCGTCGGCGTGATCGGCGGCAACGGTGCCGGTAAGTCGACCCTGTTCCGCATGATCATGGGCAAGGAAACCCCGGATTCGGGCAGCATCGAGATCGGCGAAACCGTGCAGCTCGCCTGCGTGGACCAGAGCCGCGAGGACCTGGACGGCAGCAAGACCGTGTTCCAGCAGATTTCCGACGGGTCCGACCAGATCCGCATCGGCAACTACGAGATCCCGTCGCGCACCTACGTCGGCCGTTTCAACTTCAAGGGCGGCGACCAGCAGAAGTTCGTCAAGGACCTCTCCGGTGGTGAGCGTGGCCGTCTGCACCTGGCCCTGACCCTGAAAGAGGGCGGCAACGTCCTGCTGCTCGACGAACCGTCCAACGACCTTGACGTTGAAACCCTGCGTTCCCTGGAGGAAGCCCTGCTGGACTTCCCGGGCGCCGCCATTGTGATCTCCCACGACCGGTGGTTCCTGGACCGGGTGGCCACTCACATCCTGGCTTACGAAGACGATTCCCAAGCGGTGTTCTTCGAAGGCAACTACACCGAGTACGAAGCCGATCGCAAGAAGCGCCTGGGCGAAGCCGCAGCGCAACCGCACCGTGTGCGGCACAAGAAGCTGGCCTGACCGGCTTGCTGCTTGAAACAAACGGAGCCTTCGGGCTCCGTTTTTTTTGTTCGTCGGCAAACCGGCCCCTACAAAAAACGGCCGTTGCGCTGTGCGTCGACTGGTCGGTGAAGGGTTTTCTGCGGCTCCCCAAAAACGTGCAGGCCTTGGAATTTGTGCCACCAAATCCGTGCACAAAACCCCTGAAAATCGTCGTCATTTATATCTAATGCACCATTTAAATTCATATCTGCGACATTTTGCGCTGTCGCGGTGCGAGTTGAATTGATAAAGTCCCGGGCAAATCTCCCCTTAACGACAATAAATTTGCCGAGACTTCCCATGATCGAATCCGTCGAAGACTTCCTCGCCCGCCTGAAAAAGCGCGACCCGGACCAGCCCGAGTTTCACCAGGCGGTGGAAGAGGTTCTGCGCAGCCTCTGGCCATTTCTCGAAGCCAATCCGCACTACCTGAGCTCCGGCATTCTCGAGCGCATCTGCGAGCCGGAACGCACCGTGGTGTTTCGTGTGTCCTGGGTCGACGATCAAGGCAAGGTCAGGGTCAACCGCGGCTTCCGCATCCAGATGAACAGCGCCATCGGCCCCTACAAGGGCGGTTTGCGCTTCCATCCGTCGGTCAACATGGGGGTGCTGAAATTCCTCGCCTTCGAGCAGACCTTCAAAAACTCTCTGACCTCCCTGCCCATGGGCGGCGGCAAGGGCGGCTCGGACTTCAACCCCAAAGGCAAGAGCGATGCCGAGGTCATGCGCTTCTGCCAGGCCTTCATGACCGAGCTGTATCGGCATATCGGCGCCGATGTGGACGTGCCGGCAGGCGACATCGGCGTTGGCGCCCGGGAGATCGGCTTTCTCTTTGGCCAGTACAAGCGCCTGAGCAACCAGTTCACTTCGGTGCTGACCGGCAAGGGCATCAGCTACGGCGGCAGCCTGATTCGTCCGGAAGCCACGGGGTTCGGCTGTGTGTACTTCGCCGAGGAAATGCTCAAGCGTCGCGGTGACCGGGTCGAAGGCAAGCGAGTGGCGATCTCCGGTTCCGGCAACGTCGCCCAGTACGCGGCCCGCAAGGTCATGGACCTGGGGGGCAAGGTGATCTCCCTGTCCGACTCCGAAGGCACCCTGTATTGCGAGTCCGGCCTGAGCGAGGAGCAGTGGCTGGCGGTGCTGGAACTGAAGAACGTGCAGCGTGGGCGGATCAGCGAGCTGGCGGCCCGCTTCGGCCTGGAGTTCCGCGCCGGCAAGACCCCGTGGGACCTGGCCTGCGATATCGCCCTGCCTTGCGCCACGCAGAACGAACTGGACGCCGAGGCTGCTCATGCCCTGCTGCGCAACGGCTGCACCTGTGTCGCCGAAGGCGCCAACATGCCGACCACGCTGGAGGCTGTGGATATCTTTATCGACGCGGGCATCCTGTTTGCCCCGGGCAAGGCCTCCAACGCCGGTGGCGTGGCGGTGAGCGGCCTGGAGATGTCGCAGAACGCCATGCGCCTGCTGTGGACCGCCGGTGAAGTGGACAGCAAGCTGCACGCCATCATGCAGTCGATCCACCATGCCTGCGTGCATTACGGCGAAGAAAATGGCCGGATTAACTACGTCAAGGGCGCGAACATCGCCGGCTTCGTCAAGGTGGCCGATGCCATGCTGGCCCAGGGCGTGGTCTGAGGCGTCTCAGGCCGGTTCGATACGGATGATCTCGATCAACTGATTGCCCGCCGGCCGTTGCCACAGCACCTCGTCACCGGGTTGTGCCCCCAGCAGGGCACGACCCAGGGGCGAGGCCCAGTTGATCAGACCCCGAGCCGCATCGGCTTGATCCTCCCCGACCAGTTGCACGCTTTGCTGATGATCCTGTTCATCGACGAAGGTCACGCGGCTGCCGATCTGGACCTTGTCGGTCGAAGTGGCTGCCGTCACCACCTGGGCGCTGTGCAGGCGCTGGGTGAAATAACGCAAGTCGCGCTCAAGTTCGGCCACCCGCTGCTTGTCGGCGGCGTCCCCCAGGTCATTTTGCTCGGTGTGCTGGCTGTGCAGCAGGGCGACTCTGGCCTGCAATTCGGCAAAGCCCTGGGGCGTGACGTAGTTGGGCTGGGCGCTGATCTGGCGCTCCACGGGCTGCTCGGCCTGGGCAGCGGCCTGATCTTCATTGACGAAAGCGCGGCTCATGATGTTCTCCTTGAGTGGAGGGGAGGCCATGGTTGCAGGCTTTTAGGCCGGGCGGTTGCCTGAAAGCGACCTACTGCGAGCGATAGGCCCGGGCCGCGTCGCGGTCCTTTTCCTGTTGCCAGGCCCGTTCCCGCTCGTCCCAGTGCCGCGTTCGATAGTCGTTGCGGTCCTGATTCTCCAGCATCGCCTGGCATTGGCGGAAACCGTCGTCCCAGCCTTCGGCGTATTGCGGGTCCTTGAGGTAGCGCGGCACGTCCTTGCGGAACTCCCCGCGTATCGACCCCGCTGCCTGGCGTCCACTGACGCAGCCCGCGTCGAAGCCGTCGACAAAGGCCGGCGGATAGCCTTGCTTGAGCAAATACTCGTAGTTCGACTCACAACCACCGATCAGGGCCAGCGCCAGCACAGCCCAACCATAGCGCCACATCCAGAAACTCCCGGGCTTCACCTGAGTGAAGTCTAGAAGGGCAATTGTCGGCGAGGCGTGAAAACCTTGTCGCGAACCGCTTGAAGCTTGCGGCTGCTCTTAATAGTGATACCACTTGAGTTCGAGCGTCACTTCGTTCACCGGAGTCGCCAGTTGGCTGAATTCCCGTTGCGCGCTCAAGCGCAGGCCGAGGTTGCGCGACAGTTCCCACTGCTGGTTGAGGCTCAGGCTGCGACGCACCTCGCCGTTTGTGAAGTAGTCGCCCTTGGCTTCGAGGCTGAAATTGCCCAGCGGGTTTTTCCACAGCAGTCCGGAGTTGAAGCCTGCCGCCGGGGCGATGAAACCGGCGAAATCGGCGTTGTGCTCGACCCGCACGGTGCCCAGGACAAAGCCCAGCGTGTCTTCGCCCAACTGCCAGGTGCCACCGGCACCACCGTTGACATGGCTGACCAGGGTTTCATCGTCGTGCTTGCCCGGCACCCGCTCCAGGCCGCCGGTGACCTGCCAGGACCAGGGCTGCAGCAGCTCGTTGCGCGGGGTCAGGGAGCGGATGGTGGCCAGGTCCAGCTGCTGCAGCTGCCAGTGGTTGCCTTCGTACTGGCGCAGTTTCATCTGCAGGATCTCGATCTGCGCCCCCAGGGGAAAGCCTTCGGCGTTGTCGTTCAGGTCGTGGTAGGCCATGCGCAGGCCGTATTCGGCGAAGGTCCGGTCGTCCCGGGTGCCGACGCCCAGTTGCCAGGTGCGGGACTGGTGGCCGTCTTCCGGCAGGCCCGGCCGTTGGATCTGCAGCTCGGGCGCCGGGTTCTGGTTGATCGCCCGCAGCAGTTCGAAGCTGCGCTGGGAACGCTCGGCATCACGCTCCAGGCCGTTGGCCCGATAGCGTTCGAGGCGGTAGGCGGCATCGACGATCAAGGCCTGGCGATCCCGGGGCAGGGCCTTGAATTCGCCTGTCTGCAATTGTTTCTGATCGGCGCTGACCTTGAGTACCCACTGCTGTTCGGCGTGGCTCAGGGGCTGGGCGCGGCTGAGCAGCTCGCGTTCCCGGGAGGGGCGATAGTCGATCCGCTCCACCAGGCCGGCGTCCTTGACGGCCTTGACCGTGTCGGTGGGAATGGCCGTCAGGGGGAACTGGCCAGTCAGGCGCAGGCTGGGGCGAGCCACCTGCAGCAGCTCCAGCAGGCGGTAGGAGCAGTTCTCGTCGAAGAAGAAGTAGTCGAACTTGATCTGCTTGAGTTCCCAGACGTGTTCCACCATGCGTTCGGTTTCGGCTTGGGTCAGGTTCAGTCGGTATTCCCACAGGTCGCGGTTTTCCAGGCTGCGGTATTCCGAGAGCTTTTCCTGGTAGGGCACCAGGGCGAACAGCCCGGGGTAGCCGCCCATCAGGCCTTTCCAGGCGTACAGAATGCTGTTGTCGGAGCCTTCGATGTAGGCGCCGAAGTTGATCGCGTAGCTGAGCAGGGCGGTGTGGTTGCTCTGCACATCGGCCTGGTCGATGCGCAGCAGGGTGTGGCCGAACATCGACGAGGGGCTGTTCAGGTACGCGGCCGGAAAGATCATCACCGTGCTGTGGGGCGAGACGTCCTTGAACCACTGGGTGAATTCGGCGCAGTCCACCCGCGGCAAATCGTTCAGGCCCAGTTGTGCCTTGAGCCAGCGGGTGCGGGACGGGTAGACGCACTGGGCATGCCGGTCACCGGCGTCGGCCGGGGCATAGAGGGCTTTCAGGGTCGCGGCCAGCTCGGCATCGGGATGATGGGCACCGTCGGCCGCCAGGAAGAACTTCGGGTCGCTGACGTAACTGCGCCAGCCACCGAGCTTGGCGGTTTCGTAATGACCTATGGAAATCCAGAAGGGGTCATGGGCCAGTTGCTGCAAACGTTGAGGGTCGATCTGGGGCGCGGCATACAGCGGGGCGCAGACACAGAGCGCCAGGTAGGCAAGGCGTTTGAGCATGGTGGGCAACTTAAGTCGGAAATACAAAGACCCAAGATGGGCAAGGTCCGGAAAATAAAACCCGCTCCCCGGAGGAAGCGGGCGGGTCGAGCTTAAGCGGGAGTGGCGTATTTCGCCAGGCGCGCATCGTTCTTCAACACGGCCAGGGTATTGGTGTGCACATCTTCCGCGGTCACGTCAGCCTTGCTGAAGATCTGTTGGAAGTGTTCGTGGGTGACCGCGGCGAAATGCGCACGGTCTTCAGGTGCCACGCCGAGGACTACGGCATAGGTGGTCAGGGCTTCGCCTTGACCCTTGGCCATGTCTTCGGAGAGCTCGTTCATCATGCCGTTCATGGCGAACCAGGATTTGCCGCCATAGGTCAGCGATGCGTTGGTGGAGCAACCGTTGGTGCCGGAGGTCATGCCAAAGGTGGCGTTGCCGGAGGTGCCGTTGGTGGTGGAGGCCAGGAAGTGCGCCGGAGTGCCACGCTGGCCTTGGAACAGCATGTTGCCCCAGCCGCAATCCGGACCACCGGGCGCTTGAGCCATGGCGTTGAGGGATACAGCGGTGAAAAGAGTACCGAGAAGAATCCGTTTCATAGCGTTGTTCTCTTTGTGTGCATACCAATGGACGGGGGAGACTGGCCCGTGGGGGCACCAGTGGGCCGGTTATCTATCCAGCCGCGCAGTTTGGAGTTTAGGCAGGTTCCCCGGGTTCCGTGATTTTTTACAAACAGTGTCGGAAACAGCAGGTTTTATTTGTCGCGGGGGACAGTATCCGGCTTGTCTATGCTTTCCCCTGAGGCGCGCCTTGCCAGCCGGGCATACCCGGCGCCAGAATGCCGCCATCTGCCCCGCCTGATGTAAGGAAGCCCGATGCCTGATCCTGTTGCTGCCAGCCTGCGTCTCGCGCCTGAAGCGCTGACCCGCCCTTTCTCTGCTGAACAGTTCAGCTTCTCGACCACCAATGATTTGGAGCCCTTTCGCGGTGTGCTTGGCCAGGAACGTGCGGTCGAAGCCTTGCAGTTTGGCGTGGCCATGCCGCGCCCCGGTTACAACGTGTTTGTCATGGGCGAGCCGGGCACCGGCCGCTTCTCCTTCGTCAAGCGCTACCTGAAAGCCGAAGGCAAACGCCTGCAGACCCCGTCCGACTGGGTCTACGTCAACAATTTCGACGAGCCCAGGGAGCCCAGGGCGCTGGAGTTGCCCGCCGGTGCCGCCGGCAACTTCATCAGCGATATCAACGGCCTGATCGACAACCTGCTGGCGACCTTCCCGGCGGTTTTCGAGCATCCGTCCTATCAGCAGAAGAAGAGCGCCATCGACCGTGCCTTCAACCAGCGTTATGACCGTGCCCTGGATGTGATCGAGCGCCTGGCACTGGAAAAGGACGTGGCGCTGTATCGCGACAGCAGCAACATCGCCTTTACCCCGATGTTCGATGGCAAGGCCCTGGACGAGGCCGAGTTCGCTCAGTTGCCGGAGGCTGATCGCGAGCGCTTCCACGAGGACATTTCCGCGCTGGAAGAGCGTCTTAACGAAGAGCTGGCGAGCCTGCCGCAATGGAAGCGCGAGTCGAGCAACCAGCTGCGCCAGCTCAATGAGGAAACCATCACCCTGGCCTTGCAGCCCTTGCTCGCGCCGTTGTCCGAGAAGTACGCGGAAAACGCCGCGGTCTGTGGATACCTGCAGGCGATGCAGGTCTATCTGTTGAAGACGGTGGTCGAGCAGTTGGTGGACGACAGCAAGACCGACGCGGTGGCGCGCAAGCTGCTGGAAGAGCAGTACTGCCCGAGCCTGGTGGTGGGTCACCCGGCCAGTGGTGGCGCGCCGGTGGTGTTCGAGCCTCACCCGACCTACGACAACCTGTTCGGCCGGATCGAGTACAGCACCGATCAGGGCGCGCTCTACACCACCTACCGACAATTGCGCCCCGGTGCCTTGCATCGGGCCAATGGCGGCTTCCTGATCCTGGAAGCCGAGAAGATGCTCAGCGAGCCCTTTGTCTGGGACGCCCTCAAGCGTGCCCTGCAGTCGCGCAAGCTGAAGATGGAATCGCCTCTGGGCGAGATGGGCCGCCTGGCCACCGTCACCCTGACGCCGCAGATGATCCCGTTGCAGGTCAAGGTCATCATCATCGGTGCCCGCCAGCTGTATTACACGCTGCAGGACCTGGACCCGGACTTCCAGGAGATGTTCCGGGTACTGGTGGATTTCGACGAAGACATTCCGATGGTGGACGAGAGCCTGGAGCAATTCGCCCAACTGCTCAAAACCCGCACCTCGGAGGAGGGCATGGCGCCGCTGACGGCCGATGCCGTGGCGCGGCTGGCCACCTACAGTGCGCGTCTGGCGGAACACCAGGGGCGCCTTTCGGCGCGGATCGGCGATCTGTTCCAGCTGGTCAGCGAGGCCGACTTCATCCGTCACCTGGCCTCGGACGAAATGACCGACGCCGGGCACATCGAACGGGCACTGAAAGCCAAGGCCACGCGTACCGGTCGGGTGTCGGCGCGGATTCTCGACGACATGCTGGCCGGGATCATCCTGATCGACACCGACGGCGCGGCCGTGGGCAAGTGCAACGGCCTGACGGTGCTGGAAGTCGGCGACTCGGCGTTCGGGGTGCCGGCGCGGATTTCCGCGACGGTGTATCCCGGCGGCAGCGGCATTGTCGACATCGAGCGTGAGGTCAATCTGGGCCAGCCGATTCACTCCAAGGGGGTGATGATCCTGACCGGTTACCTGGGCAGTCGCTATGCCCAGGAGTTCCCCCTGGCGATTTCCGCCAGCATTGCCCTGGAGCAGTCCTACGGTTACGTGGACGGTGACAGTGCTTCCCTGGGAGAGGCCTGCACCTTGATTTCGGCGCTGTCGAAAACTCCGCTCAAGCAGTGTTTCGCCATCACCGGCTCGATCAACCAGTTCGGCGAAGTGCAGGCGGTGGGTGGGGTCAACGAGAAGATCGAAGGTTTCTTCCGGCTGTGCGAGGCTCGCGGTCTGACCGGAGAGCAGGGGGCGATCATTCCCCAGGCCAACGTGGCCACCCTGATGCTCGACGAGAAAGTGCTGCAGGCAGTGCGTGCCGGGCAGTTCCATGTGTACGCGGTGCGTCAGGCCGACGAGGCCCTGAGCCTGCTGGTGGGTGAGCCGGCCGGTGAGCCGGATGCCGAAGGGCAGTTCCCCGAAGGCAGCGTCAATGCGCGGGTTGTGGAGCGCCTGCGGGTCATCGCCGAGATGATCAGTGAGGAAGACCTCAAGGAGGCGGAAAAGGAGTTGGCGCAAGAGGCGCTGAGCGAAACCAAGCCTGCGTGATGGCTGTCGATGGCGAGGGCAGTGTCCCTCGCTGTCGGCGTCGGGAGTCTGACGTCAATTTGACAAAATAGACCATTCGGCGCCTGTTGGATCGCTCAACTTTGTTTATCAGGCTTTTCTTCTATTCTCAGGGCAAGGAGAACGACAGTCGTCGCTGGATCGAAACAGCCCTCAATTGAAGGCTGAACAGTGGTTCTACCGAGGGTCGCCGCCATGTCGCGCAACCTTTGTCTCACCCGCCAATGCCTTGGCCTGGTTACCCGTATCGAATGCAGCGTCCGCCCACTGGCGGGGGACAACGGTATGTGGACTCTTCTCTTCGCCGCCGGAATGGCCGGTGAACAACCCTCGGCGATCAAGTCCCAGGGACCGTTCTGTGGCCCCGTGGTTGCCGAATCGATTCTCGACTCGATCGTTGAAAGCCTGACCACCCACGGCTATCAACTGGCCGACGATCCGCAGATCTGGTGCCTGCACCTCCAGGCCCAGTTGCGTCAGATCAATGGCGAACGGGGACGCAGCGCTGGCGACTTCTAGTTCCAGCCCGAGCCCTGATCCTCAGGAAGCCGGTGGTGTCGACTCGCTTTTCTCCAGCTTGACCTCGAAGCCGTATTCCACGGTTTCGAGATCGCTGCGGGTATAGGTCTCCAACTGGCTGGGCTGGCCGTAGAAGTAGTGCACGTCGAACAGTGCCGGACCGTCGGCCGACGCGGTGTGGCTGGTCGCGAGAATCTCCTTCAGGTACTGGCCGCTGTCGTCCTTGGCATAAAAGCGCCAGGCGTCCGCGGGGAAGAGCTTCTGGTCCACGATCAGGGCATTGCCCTTGAGTTCGAGCCCTTTGGGCAACTGCCGGGTGCTGATGCTGTCCTTCTTGATGCTGGCCAGGAACAGTGGAATGGAACCCACGGCGTAAGCCGGGGTTTCCGGGAACAAGTTGAGGTCGTAGGTGATGACGCCGCGCAGCGGGTCGATCTCGAAGGCCTCGTCGGGCAGCTCGATCGGTTCGCCACGCTGGCCCTTGTCGTTCTGGGTGAAGAAGGTCAGGGGTGTATCGCCGGTGCTGAACTCCGAGCCCAGCAGTTCGTCATTGAAGGTCCGTGGGTGGCTGAACTCAATGCGCATTGCGCTGGCATCCTCCACCGATTGGCTGATGGTCACGGATTTCTTCAGTGTTTCCTCGTCGAGCTGAGCGCCCTTGAGGTAGTTGGCCGCCTGATCGTCATAGACCACCACCGGCATGGGCAGCGGCTGGACGTTCTTGTCGGTGGTGCTGCGGTCGAAACGATGCACCGGCAGGTCCAGGTCCTTGCGTGTGACGCTGGCCTGAGCGAAGTCGAGCACCGCCACCTCGAGCTTGTCCACCACGCCGTTGAAATACACCTTGGCGTAATGATTGGTGTGTTGTTGCTCGAAGGCCTTCTGTTCGTTCTCCAGTTGTTTCTCGAAGTCGTCGCTCCAGCTTTTCTGCTTCTGCATCTCGGCCAGTTGCTGTTGGTAAAAGGCAATTTGTGCCGCGCTCTCGTTGATCGAGCCGGAGCGGGAGAGGATTTGACCGGTGCTGTCCCGGGCTTGTGTCAACAGCGGGTTGAGCGAGGTGTCGTTGGCCTCTTCGGGGAGCGGGCTGCTGTTGTTCAGTTCGATTTCGGCGACGTTTTTCTCCAGCGACAGCAGGGTCAGGCGGATATTGCCGTCTTGGCGCGGCTTGCCGATATCGGCCTTGGTCAGCTCGAAGGTGAGTACGCGACTGGGGGCGATCACTTCAAGCTTGCCCAGCAGGGAGACGGGTTGCGGCTGGTTCTTGTTGTCGACCTCCAGGCCCTCGATAAAGGGGTAGGTTACGGTCAGGTCGTCCGGGTTGGTCAGGTTGGAGCTTGACGGGCTCAGTTGAATCCCCGGATCGGTCTCCGACCATTCAGGTTGGAAGGGGACGACTTTCTTGTTGCTCAGGGTGACCGACTGCCACTCCAGGCCGTGGGGAAAGGGGAACTGCGCGGACAGGTCGAAGCTGAACGGAAACACCGGTTGCAGGTCGGTCAGGTAGTCCGAGCTGGAAGGCTTGCGCAACACGAACAGGCCATTGACGTAGGTATCCACCAAGGCTTGTGGCGTGGGGTAATGCTTGAGCAGGGCCAGGCTGTCCTCGCCGTATTCGGTGTCGATCGGCTTGCTGGCAAGCTTGCCTTGCGCGCGCTCCAGAAGCAGCAGCGAGCCCCCGAGATCGCTGATGGCTTCTTTGAGCTTGGGATCCTGGATAGCGTCCAGGGAGGCTTCGAACTGCCTGGTTCTCTCTTCGAGGCTGGCCTGCTTGTGTTCGTCGCTGGGTGAACAGCCGCCGCTGATCAGCAGAACCAGGCCAAGGCCGATGCTTGTCAAAGGCAATCGCAAATCCATTTTCCAGTCTTCCTGTCCAATGTCGGTGAGTGGTAGGAACGGTTCGACACTAGCAGAAAAAACGTGCGGAAAAACCCGTAGAAACGGGGATTGCCTGTGGTTTATGGGCATTTGGCGCGCTGATATACTCGCCGCCGTTTTTTACTCCGGGTGCGAGATTTAATGGAACGTTTTATCGAAAATGCAATGTATGCCTCACGCTGGCTGCTGGCGCCGATCTACTTCGGTTTGTCCCTGGGCCTGCTGGCGTTGGCATTGAAGTTCTTCCAGGAAGTCTTCCACGTCATTCCCAATGTATTTTCGATGGCTGAGTCGGACCTGATCCTGGTCCTGCTGTCGTTGATCGACATGGCGCTGGTGGGCGGTCTGCTGGTGATGGTGATGATCTCCGGCTATGAGAACTTCGTATCGCAGCTGGACATCGATGAAGACAAGGAAAAGCTCAGCTGGCTGGGCAAGATGGATTCTTCGTCGCTGAAGATGAAGGTGGCGGCTTCCATCGTGGCGATCTCCTCGATTCACCTGTTGCGGGTGTTCATGGACGCCAAGAACACTCCGACCGAGTACCTGCTGTGGTACGTGGTGATTCACATGACCTTCGTGATCTCGGCCTTTGCCATGGGTTACCTGGACAAGCTGACCAAGCACTGATTGCTCCTGCTGGATCAATAGCGGCCGCCCGTGCGTTGCAAAACGGACGGGCGGTGTTGTTTGTGGCTTGTGCTTTTCTTGACCGAGGAATATCCATGTAGGCGTCGGGGGTTTCCAATGCACGAGGTGCGCTTATGAACCTGCAGGAAATGAATGCCTACGCCATCGCCGGAAAAGTCGATGAATTGAACCTGATCTCCCTGGAAGGCGGGATCTATCTGCTCGAGGCGCGCATGCACGGGGCTGCTTACCCGCTCAGCGACGCCCAGGGACAGATGTTTCATCTGCGTTCGGTAGAGCATGCCCGTGAGGTATTGCAGTCCTTTCCCAAGTTGCCTTTCAACCTGATTCACACTTCGGTGCACGATGAGATGTGCGGTTTGTCCGCCAGTGCCGAAGAAAGCCTGAAGGTACCGATCACTATGCGCTCCGCCTGGTAATGGCGGGGTTGCGCTGATTATCGCCGAACTTCTGTGCTAGTCTGCTCGCCCTTTTGATTCCGGGCGCTCCGGGAGGCCCTGTGTTTCTGCGGCCTTCCCTGAGCCGTCCGCACAGCGGAGCAGTGTCATGTCCGAAGTAAATCTGTCCACCGACGAAACCCGCGTCAGCTACGGTATTGGCCGTCAGCTGGGTGACCAGCTGCGCGACAACCCGCCACCGGGTGTGAGCCTGGACGCAATCCTGGCGGGTCTGACCGACGCATTCGCCGGTAAGCCAAGCCGTGTGGGTCAGGAAGAGATGTCCGCCAGCTTCAAGGTAATTCGCGAAATCATGCAGGCCGAAGCGGCTGCCAAGGCTGAAGCGGCTGCTGGTGCCGGCCTGGCTTTCCTGGCGGAAAACGCCAAGCGTGAAGGCATCACCACCCTGGCTTCCGGTCTGCAATTTGAAGTGCTGACCCAGGGCGACGGCGCCAAGCCATCCCGTGAAGACAGCGTGCGTACCCACTATCACGGCACCCTGATCGACGGCACCGTGTTCGACAGCTCCTACGAGCGCGGCCAGCCTGCCGAATTCCCGGTAGGTGGCGTGATCGCCGGCTGGACCGAAGCGCTGCAACTGATGAACGCCGGTAGCAAATGGCGTCTGTACGTGCCGAGCGAACTGGCTTACGGCGCACAAGGCGTGGGCAGCATCCCGCCGCACAGCGTTCTGGTGTTCGACGTCGAGCTGCTGGACGTTCTGTAACCCGTGTAGGGGCCAGATGGCTGGCAATGACGGCCGCGCACGCGCGGTCCGTTCATCCTCGGCCAGCTTGCCCCTTTCTCGGTTCTGGTTTCATAGACGGATTTTTGCGCCCAGGCTCTGGCCATCGGCGCCGGTTGGCCGCAAGGCTCTGGCGTAGCAGAACAAAAACAGGTTGCGCACCAACTCCTTGAGTACCAGCGGCTCGCTGGAGCTCAAACCGTTCAGGTCCAGATCTCCCTGGTCCTGCAGCTCGCTCAGGGCTTCCTCTTCCAGCACAGCACAGACTTCCCCGGTTTCCCGATGCAGGATTCGCAGGTAGGGGTGTGGGCGGTCCAGCCAGGCATCAATCAAATAAGTCATGGGTGTCATCTCCTTGAATGGGGTTCAATGAGAATAATTCTTATTCAATGAATAGCAAGTACCTATTGGCGGTTTCTGCTTTTTTCTGTGTGGAAATTGTTTTCGATCAAATCGGCTGGCTTTTCGCTAGCAGGTGTATGGATCAAGCATGGCGGGGGGATAGGTGGGAAACCCTCTCGCGGCAGGCGCGAGAGGGGGTAGGCGTCAGACCTTGCGGACGAACTCGGATTTGAGCTTCATCGGGCCGATGCCGTCGATCTTGCAGTCGATGTCGTGGTCGCCATCGCACAGGCGGATGTTCTTGACCTTGGTGCCAACCTTGACCACCAGGGAGGTGCCCTTGACCTTGAGGTCCTTGATCACGGTGATGGTGTCGCCGTCTTGCAGCACGTTGCCCACCGAATCTTTCTTCACGGCTTCATCGGAGGCGGCTTCGGCTTCGCCGCTGGCGGACCACTCGTGGGCGCACTCGGGGCAGATCAGCTGGGTGCCGTCCTCGTAGGTGTATTCGGAATTGCATTTTGGGCAGGGTGGCAAAGTGCTCACTTAAGCTCCTCAAAGTCAGGATGGCTAAAAAGCGCACATTGTATAGGGTTTTGTCGGGGAGGGGGCGCTGGGAAGTTGCGCCGGCTCCTGCGCATAGGCAGGAGCCGGTGCACTTTAGTGGGTGCGGGCGACGGCGAATTCGCTCAGTTCCACCAGAGCGTCGCGGTATTCGCTGGGTGGCAGGGCTTCCAGGCAAGTAATGGCGCGAGCCACGTAGTCGCGAGCCAGCTGTGCGGTGTAGTCCAGGGAGCCCGACGCCTCAACCGCTGCACGGATGCTTTCCAGGTCCTCGATACCGCCTTTCTGGATGGCCTGGCGCACCAGGGCAGCCTGTTCCGGGGTGCCTTCGCGCATGGTGTAGATCAGCGGCAGGGTCGGTTTGCCCTCCGCCAGGTCGTCACCGACGTTCTTGCCCAGGGTTTCGGCATCGCCACGGTAGTCCAGCAGGTCGTCCACCAGTTGGAAGGCCACGCCCAGGTGATCGCCAAAGGTGCGCAGGGCTTCGGACTGTTCCGGCGTCGCACCGGCGAGGGCGGCGGCGCTGTGGGTCGAGGCTTCGAAGAGCATCGCGGTCTTGCCGCGGATGACTTCCATATAGGTTTCTTCGGTGGTGCTGGCGTCACGCACCTTGGACAGTTGCAGCACTTCGCCTTCGGCGATGATCCGCGTGGCCTGGGACAGAATGCGCATGACCGGCATCGAGCCCAGTTCGACCATCATCTCGAAGGAGCGCGAGTACAGGAAATCGCCCACCAGCACGCTGGGAGCATTGCCCCACATGGCGTTGGCGGTGGAGCGGCCACGGCGCATGCCGGACATGTCGACCACATCGTCATGCAGCAGGGTGGCGGTGTGCAGGAACTCGATGGTGGCGGCCAGCAGGCGCAGGTCATCGCCTTCGCGGCCCAGGGCCTTGCCACATAGCAACACCAACAGCGGGCGCAGGCGCTTGCCTCCGGCCGAGGTGATGTAGTCGCCGATTTTCGAAACCAGCGGTACTCGGGAAGTCAACTGTTTCTTGATGATGCCGTCGACGGCGCTAAAATCGTCCGCCACCGCGCGGTAGAAAGCTTGGGGTTGCATCAGCGACAGGTGCTCCAGAAGGGTTGCGCGGCATGCTAGGACCCGCGTCCGCAGGTGTCAAGGCGCGCTCCGGCGGTGCTTGGCGCCGCCTGAACGGCACTTGCATCGCTATTGTGCCTTGCGTACAATCGCGCACCCTGAACTTCCTGGGCAGCACCTGCCTTACGCAATTGCACTTGGGCCGTTCCAGCCCCATGCAGCCATGCCAGCCAATACCTCTTCTTATAAAGAGCTGGGTGAGCAGGATTATCGGAGAAATACCATGTACGCAGTAATCGTTACCGGCGGTAAGCAATACAAGGTCGCTGAAGGTGAATACCTGAAGATCGAAAAACTGGAAGTCGCCACTGGCGAATCCGTGACTTTTGACCGCGTTCTGTTGGTCGCCAACGGCGACGACGTGAACATCGGCGCACCTGTTGTTGCTGGCGCAACCGTCAAGGCTGAAGTGATCTCCCAAGGTCGTCACGATAAAGTCCGCATCATCAAGTTCCGTCGCCGTAAGCACCACATGAAGCGTATGGGCCACCGCCAGTGGTTCACCGAGATCAAAATCACCGGTATTCAGGCTTAATTTCAGCCTAATTCCTCACTAGGAGAATTGAACTCATGGCACACAAAAAAGCTGGTGGTAGTACCCGTAACGGTCGCGACTCAGAAGCCAAACGCCTTGGCGTGAAGATGTATGGCGGCCAGGTCATCAAGGCCGGCAACATCATCGTGCGTCAGCGCGGCACCCAATTCCACGCTGGCTACGGCGTTGGCATGGGTAAAGATCACACCCTGTTCGCGAAAATCGAAGGCGTGATCAAGTTCGAAGTAAAAGGCGCCTTCGGTCGTCGTTACGTGAGCGTTGTCGCGGCTTAATTGCGCGATCGCTGGAAAAGCCCTGTCTCGCGACGGGGCTTTTTCGTTTGTGGGATGAGTCTCTTGCAAAACTGTTTGTACGAGCTGGCAGCGTTGGATGTTTCGGTCGTTGATTGAGGTCGCTGCGCTCATTTTTGCAAGAGTCTTATGTCTTGGTTTCTTCAGCTCGCCCGTGCGGCGAGAGGCGTTTGATCATGAAGTTTGTTGATGAAGTTTCGATCCGAGTAAAAGCTGGCGACGGCGGCAATGGCTGCATGAGTTTCCGTCGGGAAAAATTCATCGAGAACGGTGGTCCCAACGGCGGTGATGGTGGTGACGGCGGCTCGATCTATATGGTCGCCGACGAAAACCTCAACACCCTGGTGGACTACCGTTACACCCGGCATTTCGATGCCGAGCGTGGCTCCAATGGTGGCAGCACCGACTGCACCGGCAAGAAGGGTGAGGATCTGGAGCTGCGGGTTCCGGTCGGCACCACCATCATCGATGCTGGCACCCAGGAGGTCATTGGTGACCTGACCAAGGCCGGTCAGCGCCTGATGGTGGTGCAGGGTGGCTGGCACGGTCTGGGTAACACCCGGTTCAAGTCCAGTACCAACCGTGCGCCGCGCCAGACCACTCCGGGCAAGCCGGGTGAGCAGCGCGATCTCAAGCTGGAGCTGAAGGTGCTGGCGGACGTCGGTCTGCTGGGTTTGCCGAATGCCGGAAAAAGTACCTTTATTCGCTCGGTTTCCGCGGCCAAGCCGAAGGTGGCCGATTATCCGTTCACCACGCTGGTGCCGAACCTGGGCGTGGTCAGTGTCGATCGCTGGAAGAGCTTCGTCATTGCCGATATTCCGGGTTTGATCGAAGGGGCTTCCGATGGCGCGGGCCTGGGGATTCGCTTCCTCAAGCACTTGGCGCGCACGCGCATCCTGCTGCACCTGGTGGACATGGCGCCGCTGGATGAAAGCAGTCCGGCGGATGCGGCGGAGGTGATCGTCAATGAGCTGGTCAAGTTCAGCCCGTCCCTGGCCGAACGCGAGCGCTGGCTGGTGCTGAACAAGAGCGACCAGATTCTTGAGGAGGAGCGTGAGGAGCGCGTCAAGGAGATCGTCGATCGCCTGCAGTGGACTGGCCCTGTCTACGTGATCTCGGCCATTTCCAAGGATGGCACCGAGCGTCTGAGTCGCGACATCATGCGTTACCTGGAGGATCGCGCTGATCGCCTGGCGGCCGACCCGGCCTACGCCGACGAGCTGGCCGAGCTGGATCAGCGTATCGAAGACGAGGCGCGCGCCCAGTTGCAGGCGCTGGATGACCAGCGTGCTCTGCGTCGCAGTGGCGTCAAGAGCGTCCACGACATCGGTGACGATGATTGGGATGAAGAGGATGTGGATGACGAGGACGGTCCGGAAATCATCTACGTCCGCGACTGATCCTGTCGTCGCGGGCTGGCCCGCGAAGACGGTTTATCTGGCCTGGCGCGGTGTTATCATCGCTGCCAGCCAGCTCTCAAGGCGCCGCTCATTCGAGCGGCGTTTTGGTATCTGCAAGCTGTGAATACGAATAACCCCATGAGTGGCGCTCGGTCGCGCCGCTCGCTGGCAAAGGTTGAATAAGATGCGGAGCAAGGTGACGGGTGCGCAACGCTGGGTCGTGAAGATCGGTAGCGCGCTGCTGACGGCGGACGGCAAGGGGCTGGATCGCGCTGCAATGGGTGTATGGGTCGAGCAGATGGTGGCCTTGCATGAGGCCGGCGTCGAGTTGGTATTGGTTTCCTCGGGCGCTGTGGCGGCCGGGATGAGCCGCCTGGGCTGGACCGCACGACCGAGTGCGATGCATGAGTTGCAGGCGGCCGCTGCCATTGGCCAGATGGGGTTGGTGCAGGCCTGGGAATCGAGTTTTGCCGAGCATGGCCGGCATACCGCGCAGATTCTGCTGACCCATGACGATCTGTCGGATCGCAAGCGTTACCTCAATGCGCGCAGTACCCTGCGGGCGCTGGTGGAGCTCAAGGTGATTCCGGTGATCAATGAAAACGACACCGTGGTCACCGATGAAATCCGCTTTGGCGACAACGATACCCTGGCGGCGCTGGTTGCCAACCTGGTGGAGGCTGATCTGCTGGTGATTCTCACGGATCGCGATGGCATGTTCGATGCCGATCCGCGCAGCAATCCCGATGCTCAGTTGATTTACGAGGCGCGCGCCGATGATCCGGCGCTGGACGCCGTGGCTGGAGGTACCGGCGGCGCCCTGGGGCGTGGCGGCATGCAGACCAAGTTGCGGGCGGCGCGGCTGGCGGCGCGTTCCGGTGCGCACACCATCATTGTGGGTGGGCGTCTGGAGCGGGTGCTGGATCGCCTCAAGGCCGGCGAGCGCATAGGTACCTTGTTGTCACCGGAGCGCGGCATGCTGGCGGCTCGCAAGCAGTGGCTGGCCGGGCATCTGCAGACCCGTGGCACCCTGGTGCTGGATGAAGGGGCGGTGTCGGCGCTCGCTCAGGGCAACAAGAGCTTGTTGCCGGTTGGGGTCAAGCAGGTCCAGGGCGGTTTCCGGCGTGGCGAAATGGTGGTTTGCGTGGCGCCCGACGGTCGTGAGATCGCCCGTGGCCTGGCCAACTATAGTGCGCTTGAGGCGCAGAAGATCATCGGTCAGCCTTCTGATGCAATTGTGGGTGTCCTGGGTTACATGGCTGAACCGGAACTGGTTCACCGCGACAACCTGATTCTGGTGTAAGCGATCTAAGGAAAAGCGAATGCGCGTAGCAAAAGGATTGTTGGGCTTGCTCTTGGCGATGCCGTTCATGGCTTCGGCCGAGGAAATTGGTCAGGTGTCCACGGTGTTCAAGTTTGTCGGGCCGAACGATCGCATCGTGGTCGAGGCCTTCGATGATCCCAAGGTGGACGGTGTGACGTGCTATCTGTCGCGAGCCAAGACCGGTGGCCTCAAGGGTGGCCTGGGTTTGGCGGAGGATCGTGCCGAGGCGTCCATCGCTTGTCGTCAGGTGGGGCCGATCGCGTTCAAGGGTGAGCTCAAGGATGGTGAGGAGGTCTTCAAGGAGCGTACTTCCCTGGTGTTCAAGACCATGCAAGTGGTGCGTTTTCTCGACAAGAAGCGCAACACCCTGGTGTACCTGGTCTACAGCGATCGGGTGATCGAGGGCAGTCCGCAGAATGCGGTGACGGCGATTCCTATCCTGCCTTGGCCGCATCAGTGAAATATTGAATCTTGGCGGGCCGGCTCCGGGTGGGGCTGGCTGGTCGAGGTGATAAATGGCAGGCAATAAAAAACCGACCCTTGGGTCGGTTTTTTAACAAGCGCGTCGCTTAGGCTGCAGCAGCAAGGTTCAGAGCCTTGATGTGGCCATTCAGACGACCTTTATGGCGAGCAGCTTTGTTCTTGTGGATGATGCCCTTATCGGCCATGCGGTCGATAACTGGCACGGCCAGAACATAAGCAGCTTGCGCTTTAGCGGCGTCTTTGGCGTCGATGGCCTTAACTACGTTCTTGATGTAGGTACGAACCATGGAACGCAGGCTGGCGTTGTGGCTGCGACGCTTCTCAGCCTGTTTTGCACGTTTTTTGGCGGAAGGTGTGTTGGCCACCGTCGAGCTCCTCGAAAGACTTTTTGGGAAATAGCAAACAAAATAGGCCGCGAATCATGCCGATGAGTTGAAGTCTTGTCAAGGGCGGGTGATACGTTCCGCTGAGTGGTCGATCTGAAGAGGCGGGATATTTATTTCCGGCGCTTGACCTGTAAACTCGCGAGCTTTGGCTCTGTGCTGTTGCGGCGCGGAGTATCGCATAAGTGGGCGTCTTTTCGCCTGCTGTTTATCTACAGGCAAACAACCTTTTCATGAACCTGCTCAAGTCATTGGCCGCGGTCAGCTCTATCACGATGCTTTCCCGGGTGCTGGGGTTTGTCCGCGATACCATCATCGCGCGCACCTTCGGCGCCGGGATGGCGACGGATGCTTTCTTCATCGCCTTCAAACTGCCCAACCTGCTGCGACGGATCTTTGCCGAGGGCGCCTTTTCCCAGGCCTTCGTACCGATCCTCGCGGAGTACAAGAGTCAGCAGGGCGAGGAGGCGACCCGCACCTTTATTGCCTATGTCTCGGGGTTGCTGACCCTGGTCCTGGCGCTGGTCACGGCCCTGGGCATCATTGCCGCGCCCTGGGTGATCTGGGCCACGGCGCCGGGTTTCGTCGATTCGCCGGAAAAATTCGCCCTGACCTCCGATCTGCTGCGGGTGACCTTTCCTTATATATTGCTGATTTCGCTGTCCTCGCTGGCCGGGGCGATTCTCAATACCTGGAATCGCTTCTCGGTGCCGGCCTTCGTGCCGACGCTGCTCAATGTCAGCATGATCATCTTCGCGCTGTTCCTGACCCCGTATTTCGATCCGCCCGTGATGGCGCTGGGTTGGGCGGTACTGGCCGGTGGCCTGGCGCAACTGCTCTACCAACTGCCGCACCTGAAGAAGATCGGCATGCTGGTGCTGCCACGCCTGAATCTGCGGGACACCGGTGTCTGGCGAGTGATGAAACAGATGCTGCCGGCGATTCTCGGGGTGTCCGTCAGTCAGATCTCGCTGATCATCAACACCATCTTTGCCTCGTTCCTGGTGGCCGGCTCCGTGTCCTGGATGTATTACGCCGACCGGCTCATGGAGCTGCCGTCCGGCGTGCTGGGGGTCGCCTTGGGGACCATTCTGCTGCCGACCCTGGCCAAGACCTACGCCAGCAAGGATCGTCATGAGTACTCGCGGATCCTCGATTGGGGGTTGCGCCTGTGTTTCATCCTGGTGCTGCCGTGCTCCCTGGCCCTGGGCATACTGGCCGAGCCGCTGACGGTCTCGCTGTTCCAATATGGCGAGTTCAGCGCCTTTGATGCCTCCATGACCCAGCGTGCGCTGGTGGCTTATGCCGTGGGTTTACTGGGGATCATCGTGATCAAGGTGCTGGCGCCGGGCTTTTATGCGCAGCAGAACATCCGTACGCCGGTGAAAATCGCCATTTTCACCCTGGTCGTCACCCAGTTGCTCAACCTGGCGTTTATCGGCCCCTTGAAGCATGCCGGCCTGGCCCTGGCCATCAGTGCTGGAGCCTGTATCAACGCGGGCCTTTTGTTTTATCAGCTGCGCAAGCAGCAGATGTTCCAGCCGCAGCCGGGCTGGGGGCGCTTTGCGCTGAAGTTGCTGGTGGCTGTGGCGGTCATGTCCGGTGTGCTTCTGGGGTTGCTGCACTTCATGCCGGCCTGGGATCAGGGGCTTATGCTTGCGCGTTTCCTGCGTCTGGGGGTTCTGGTGGTGGCTGGCGTGGTGGCCTATTTCGGCATGCTGGCCCTGCTGGGCTTCCGTTTGCGCGACTTCAATCGCAAAGCCTTGAACTGATGACGCTTTAATGGTCGGGGCAGGGCGGGCACCGGTTTTGTCGGTTCGATCACTTTGGGTTACGGTGTTGCCTGTCGTCGGCCGCCGGGTGTGGTTATAATCGGCCACTTTATGAGCAAGAAGCGCGTTATGCAGCTGGTTCGAGGCCTCCACAATCTGCGCCCCCAGCATCGGGGCTGCGTCGCCACTATTGGCAACTTTGACGGTGTTCACCGTGGTCACCAGGCTATTCTGGGGCGGCTGCGTGAGCGTGCGCTCGAGTTGGGCGTGCCCAGCTGCGTGGTGATCTTCGAGCCGCAGCCGCGGGAGTTTTTCTCCCCGGAGACCGCTCCGGCCCGCCTGGCCCGCTTGCGCGACAAGCTGCAGTTGCTGGCTCAGGCAGGTGTCGATCGGGTTCTGTGCCTGGCCTTCAACCAGCGCCTGAGCAAGCTTGGCGCCAGCGAGTTCGTCGAGCGGATCCTGGTGGACGGCCTGGGTGTGCAGCACCTGGAAGTGGGGGACGATTTCCGCTTCGGCTGCGACCGGGTTGGCGATTTCGAGTTCCTGCAACAGGCCGGAGCCACTCACGGATTTACCGTGGAAGCCGCGCAGACCGTTGAGCTGGATGGCTTGCGCGTCAGCAGCACCCAGGTCCGCAATGCCCTGGCCGCTGCCGACTTTGATCTGGCCGAGCGGCTGCTCGGTCGACCGTACCGGATTGCCGGACGGGTCCTGCACGGGCAGAAGCTGGCGCGCCAGTTGGGTACGCCCACTGCCAACGTGCAATTGAAACGCCGCCGCGTGCCGCTGTCCGGGGTCTACCTGGTGAGCGTCGATATCGATGGCAAGACCTGGCCCGGTGTCGCCAATATTGGCGTGCGGCCCACGGTTGCAGGTGATGGCAAGGCCCACCTGGAAGTTCATCTTTTAGATTTTGCCGGCGATCTGTATGACCGGCGTTTGACGGTGGTTTTCCACCACAAGCTGCGTGAAGAGCAGCGTTTCGCCTCCCTGGAGGCGTTGAAGACGGCGATCAATGCGGATGTTGCCGCCGCCCGTGCCCAAGTGGCACGTATCCATAGCGCCAATCGCTAATGAAGAGCCTTAAATGACCGACTATAAAGCCACGTTAAACCTTCCGGACACCGCCTTCCCAATGAAGGCCGGCCTGCCTCAGCGCGAACCACAGATTCTGCAGCGTTGGGACAGCATTGGCCTGTACGGAAAGTTGCGCGAGATTGGCAAGGATCGTCCCAAGTTCGTCCTGCACGACGGTCCTCCCTATGCCAACGGCTCGATTCACATCGGTCATGCGGTCAACAAGATTCTCAAGGACATGATCATCCGCTCGAAAACCCTGGCGGGTTTCGACGCGCCTTATGTTCCGGGTTGGGACTGCCACGGCCTGCCGATCGAGCACAAGGTCGAGGTGACTCACGGCAAGAACCTGTCTTCGGACCAGACTCGCGAGCTGTGCCGCACCTACGCGTCGGAGCAGATCGAAGGGCAGAAGGCCGAGTTCATCCGCCTGGGCGTGCTGGGTGACTGGGCCAACCCGTACAAGACCATGAACTTCGCCAACGAGGCCGGGGAGATCCGTGCCCTGGCGGAAATGGTCAAGGGTGGCTTCGTGTTCAAGGGCCTGAAGCCGGTGAACTGGTGCTTCGACTGCGGTTCGGCCCTGGCCGAGGCGGAAGTCGAGTATCAGGACAAGAAGTCCGCCACCATCGACGTGGCCTTCCCGATTGCCGACGAAGCCAAGCTGGCTGGCGCCTTCGGCCTGGCCAAGCTGGCCAAGCCCGCCGCCATCGTGATCTGGACCACCACCCCGTGGACCATCCCGGCCAACCAGGCGCTGAACGTCCATCCGGAGTTCAACTACGCCCTGGTGGATGCCGGCGAGCGCCTGCTGGTCCTGGCCGAAGAACTGGTGGAATCCTGCCTGGCTCGCTACAACCTGGAAGGCTCGGTGATCGCCACCGCCCCGGGTTCGGCCCTGGAACTGATCAATTTCCGTCACCCGTTCTATGATCGCCTGTCGCCGGTGTACCTGGCCGAGTACGTGGAACTGGGCGCCGGTACCGGCGTGGTTCACTCCTCGCCTGCCTACGGTGAAGACGACTTCGTGACCTGCAAGCGCTACGGCATGGTCAACGACGACATCCTCAACCCGGTACAGAGCAACGGTGTCTACGCGTCGTCGCTGGAGTTCTTCGGCGGCCAGTTCATCTGGAAGGCCAACCCGGCCATCGTCGACAAGCTGAGCGAAGTCGGCGCGCTGCTGCACACCGAAACCATCAGCCACAGCTACATGCACTGCTGGCGTCACAAGACCCCGCTGATCTATCGCGCCACCGCGCAATGGTTCGTCGGCATGGACAAGCAGCCGGAAGCCGGCGGCACCCTGCGTCAGCGCGCCCTGCAAGCCATCGAGGACACCCAGTTCGTCCCGGCCTGGGGCCAGGCGCGCCTGCACTCGATGATCGCCAACCGTCCGGACTGGTGCATCTCCCGCCAGCGCAACTGGGGCGTGCCGATTCCGTTCTTCCTGCACAAGGAAAGCGGCGAACTGCACCCACGTACCGTCGAGCTGATGGAAGAGGTGGCCAAGCGCGTCGAACAGCAAGGCATCGAAGCCTGGTTCAAGATGGACGCCACTGAACTGCTGGGCGACGAAGCCAGCCAGTACGACAAGATCAGCGACACCCTGGACGTCTGGTTCGATTCCGGCACCACCCACTGGCACGTGCTGCGCGGTTCGCACCCGATGGGCCATGAAAGCGGCCCGCGGGCCGACCTGTACCTGGAAGGTTCCGACCAGCACCGCGGCTGGTTCCACTCGTCCCTGCTCACCGGTTGCGCCATCGACAACCACGCGCCGTATCGCGAACTGCTGACCCACGGTTTCACCGTGGACGAGAACGGCCGCAAGATGTCCAAGTCCCTGGGCAACGTGATCGCCCCGCAGAAGGTCAACGACACCCTGGGCGCCGACATCATGCGCCTGTGGGTTTCGGCCACCGACTACTCCGGCGAGATGGCGGTTTCCGATCAGATCCTGCAGCGCAGCGCCGACGCCTACCGGCGTATCCGTAACACCGCGCGCTTCCTGCTCTCCAACCTGAGCGGCTTCAACCCGGCCACCGACCTGCTGCCGGCTGAAGACATGCTGGCCCTGGACCGTTGGGCCGTGGACCGTACCCTGCTGCTGCAGCGCGAGCTGGAGCTGCACTACGGCGAATACCGCTTCTGGAACGTCTACTCCAAGGTGCACAACTTCTGTGTGCAGGAGCTGGGCGGCTTCTACCTGGACATCATCAAGGACCGCCAGTACACCACCGGCGCCAACAGCCAGGCCCGGCGTTCCTGCCAGACCGCGCTGTTCCACATCTCCGAAGCGCTGGTGCGCTGGATCGCGCCGATCCTGGCCTTTACCGCCGACGAGCTGTGGCAGTACCTGCCGGGCGAGCGCAACGAATCGGTGATGCTCAACACCTGGTACGAAGGCCTGAGCGAGTTGCCGGAAGGCTTCGAGCTGGACCGCGCCTTCTGGGAGCGGATCATGGCGGTCAAGGCCGCGGTCAACAAGGAACTGGAGAACCAGCGCGCTGCGAAAGCGGTGGGTGGCAACCTGCAGGCCGAAGTGACCCTGTACGCCGAGGATTCGCTGTCGGCCGATCTGGCCAAGCTGAGCAACGAACTGCGCTTCGTGCTGATCACCTCCACCGCCAGCGTCGCGCCTCTGGCCCAGGCCCCGGCTGACGCGATGGAAACCGAAGTCAGCGGCCTCAAGCTGAAAGTGATCAAGTCGAGCTTCGTCAAGTGCGCCCGTTGCTGGCACTGCCGCGAAGACGTTGGTGTGCATCCGGAGCACCCGGAAATCTGCGGGCGTTGCGTGGACAACATCAGCGGCGCAGGCGAGGTTCGTCACTATGCCTAACGCCGCAGGCCGTTTCGGCCGTCTGGGCTGGCTGTGGTTGAGCGTGCTGGTCCTGGTCATCGACCAGGTCAGCAAGCTGCACTTCGAAAGTTCGTTGAGCATGTACCAGCAGATCGTGGTGATCCCGGACTACTTCAGCTGGACCCTGGCCTACAACACCGGTGCGGCCTTCAGCTTTCTTGCGGACAGCTCCGGCTGGCAGCGCTGGCTATTTGCCCTGATCGCGATTGTGGTCAGCGCGGTGCTGGTGGTCTGGCTCAAGCGTCTGGGGCGCAATGAAACCTGGCTGGCCATCGCCCTGGCCCTGGTACTGGGCGGAGCTCTGGGCAACCTGTACGACCGCATCGCCCTGGGTCACGTGATCGATTTCATCCTGGTGCACTGGCAGAACCGCTGGTACTTCCCGGCATTCAACTTCGCCGACAGCGCCATTACCGTCGGCGCGGTGATGCTGGCCCTGGATATGTTCAAGAGCAAGAAAACCGGAGAAGCCGTTCATGACTGAACAGGTATTGACTGAACAACGTATCGGTCAGAACACCGAAGTCACTTTGCACTTCGCATTGCGCCTGGAGAACGGCGACACCGTAGACAGCACCTTCGACAAGGCCCCGGCGACCTTCAAGGTCGGCGATGGCAACCTGCTACCCGGGTTCGAAGCAGCGCTGTTCGGCTTCAAGGCTGGTGACAAGCGCCATCTGACGATCGAGCCGGAAAACGCCTTCGGCCAGCCCAACCCGCAGAACGTGCAGATCATCCCGCGTTCGCAGTTCCAGGACATGGAGCTGTCGGAAGGCTTGCTGGTGATCTTCAATGACGCGGCGAACACTGAATTGCCCGGTGTGGTCAAAGCGTTCGATGACGCTCAGGTCACCGTCGACTTCAACCACCCGCTGGCCGGCAAGACCCTGACCTTTGATGTCGAGATCATCGACGTCAAAGCGCTTTAACAGCATCGCCGGCACGCTGCCTCCTATTCTGTAGGAGCCGGTTTGCCGGCGATCCGCTGTCTACAACGATCTAACTTCTTGCGCGCAAGACACGAGGCACAGCATGCAAATCAAACTCGCCAACCCCCGTGGCTTCTGCGCCGGTGTGGACCGGGCGATCGAAATCGTCAATCGCGCCCTGGAAGTCTTCGGGCCGCCGATCTACGTCCGGCATGAAGTGGTACACAACAAATTTGTCGTCGAAGACCTGCGCAATCGCGGAGCGATCTTCGTCGAAGAGCTGGACCAGGTGCCGGATGACGTCATTGTCATCTTCAGCGCCCACGGTGTTTCCCAGGCGGTGCGCAGCGAAGCCGCCGGTCGTGGCCTCAAGGTGTTCGATGCCACCTGCCCGCTGGTGACCAAGGTGCATATCGAAGTGGCGCGCTACAGCCGCGACGCTCGTGAATGCATCCTGATCGGCCACGCCGGCCACCCTGAAGTCGAAGGCACCATGGGCCAGTACGATGCTGGCAATGGCGGCGCCATCTACCTGGTGGAAGACGAGAAGGACGTGGCCGAGCTGCAGGTGCGCAACCCCGAGCGCCTGGCCTTCGTGACCCAGACCACCTTGTCCATGGATGACACCAGCCGGGTGATCGACGCCCTGCGTGCGCGCTTCCCAGCCATTGGTGGGCCGCGCAAGGACGACATCTGCTATGCCACGCAAAACCGCCAGGACGCGGTCAAGCAACTGGCCGACGAATGCGACGTGGTACTGGTGGTAGGCAGCCCCAACAGCTCCAACTCCAACCGCCTGCGCGAGCTGGCCGAGCGCATGGCCACCCCGGCCTACCTGATCGACGGTGCCGAGGATCTGCAGCGCAGTTGGTTCGACGGGGTCGAGCGGATTGGCATCACCGCCGGTGCTTCGGCGCCGGAGGTTCTGGTGCGTGGGGTGATCCAGCAGTTGCAAGCCTGGGGCGCCACGGGGGCCGACGAGCTGGCGGGACGCGAAGAGAACATCACCTTCTCCATGCCCAAGGAGCTGCGGGTTCGCTCCCTGCTCTGATCAGCCTGCTGTCGCACACAAGGCCTGCTCGGCGGCATCGCTGCGCAGGCTGACCCGCCCGCTGCGTGACAGCACCACCTGATGACGGCTGTGCTCCCGGTCTGCCTGGCAGATGTGCAGGGTGCCGGCCTGGAAGGCGCCACTGGGCAGCAACGGGTTGCCCAATGGGCTGAAACGCACGTAATGCTGCACCGGGCGATTACCCACTATCAGGACCTGCCCACCGCTGCGCCGCTCGATCAGCAGCGGATTCTCCGAATCCTCCGGCCCCTTGCCACTGATATCCAGAATGATGCGCCAGCCCCGGCTCCAGTCGTTGTCCAGGCCATGGATCAGCGCGGTGCGTTGATGCAGGATTGCCGCCGCCCGGGCATTGCGCAGGCCGCTGGCAAGCATCTGCGCGGAGTCCTGCTGGCGATTGGAGCGCAGCAGCTCACTGAGGGCGGCGCTGGACAGTGGCAGCAACAGCGCCAGCACCGCCAGCGCGCTCAGCAGTTCGATCAGGCTGAACCCCTTCTCATGCATGCGCTATTCCTCCCTGGAACGCCCGATTTCACGCGATAGGTACCCGCCCTTGAGCCAAAGGGCCACAGTGCCAGTCTCCGACCGGCCAGGCGTTGAACTGTTATAGCCGAGGACTTTGCCAGGGCTTGCCATGAATTTGCCTACAAAGGGTTTCAGCTAGCGGCAACCGCACATCGCGCTGCGTGTTGTCGCTTGCGGCACATGCTGTGTGGGGGCGCAGGGCAATGTATTGCGGGGTGTTCCAGTCAGCGGCCTGGGGGCGACGCCGAGGCTAACCTCTGGAGGCGGCCGCATCGATTTGCGCCGTCCTGGCGCGGCTCGCCGAACTTGAGGGGCCGTCGCCTGCGGCGAGTGACCGGTGCCTGTCGCAATCGAGGTGGGAGTCATGGAGGACATTACGGATGAACCGGTGGCATGCACAGGACGGCATGTCCTTGATCGAGGTGCTGGTGGCGCTGTCGATTCTGGCGCTGGGCCTGTTGGGAGCGGCGGCGCTGCAGATCAGGGCGCTGCAGCATACCGACAGTGCGCGAATGAGCACTCAGGCCAGCTTTATCGCCTACGACATGCTCGATCGCATTCGGGCCAACGCATCTGCCGATTACACCCTTGGTACTCCCTCTGAGGGCAACACGGGCACGGTGCGGGATCAGGACCTGGTGGACTTTGCCGGCAACGTCGCCAGCTTTGGCGGGCCCGGCGCCAAGGGGCGTATCAGCGTCAACCAGCAGGTCTACACCGTTCGCATCACCTGGGACGACTCCCGTGCCGCGGGCCGGGTTGCCAGCCAGCGCAGCCTGGAAATCAGCAGTCGAGTGGCGGTTGGGCCGGGAGGCACGCCGTGAAGCGAGGCAACTGCGGTTTTGCGCTGGTGGAGATGATGCTGGCCCTGCTCTTGGGGCTGGTGCTGGTGTTGGCCGCAACCCAGGTATTTATCGCGGCAAAACACACCTACCTCAGCCAGAGCGCCGCGGCCTACTTGCAGGAGGATGGGCGGTTTGTCCTGAGCAAGATGCTCCAGGAAATTCGCATGGCGGGGCTGGCAGGGTGTTTGCGGGACGTCGACGACGCGAGCATCGCCACGGAATTTTCTCGTTACCGGGCCACCCCGATTCAGTGGGACAGTGCCGAGCACAAGCTGACCCTGATCACCGCGGATGTCGGTGAGGATGGCGGGGCGCCGACCTGGAGCCTGGTCACCGACTGCCAGCGCAGCGCGGTGGCCTATTCGGGGGCTCATCCAGGAGGTGTCGGGCAGCAGGTGTTTGCCTTGCGACGAGTGTTCTACAGCTACAAGAACCATCAACTGTTGTTCGGCAGTGGCCTGGGCAAGCAGCAGGCGGTGCTGTTGGACAACGTCGAAGCCTTCGATGTCGGTTTCGGTGTGGCCCGCTCCGCAACGGATAGCGGGGTTGCTCGCTACAGCCCGCATCCGGGGGATCCGGCGCGGATCCGCAGTGTGCGATTGCGCCTGACCCTGGCCGATCCCGACGCTCGGGTCGGCCCGCAGAGCTACACGGTGGTGGCGGCCTTGCGCAACAGGTTGCCCTGATGAGGTACCCGGCAGGATTCAAGCCCGACGGCGAACGGGGCATGGCGTTGTTGGTGAGCCTGGTGTTTCTGCTGGTGCTGAGCCTGATCGGCCTGTCATCCCTGCAGAACGCCACCTTGCAGGAAAAGATGGCCGCCAGTCTGCTGCTGCACAATCGGGCTTTCCAGGCTGCGGAGGCGGCGCTGCGCCTGGGGGAAGGCGCGGTCCGCCGGGGTGATGACTCTTTGCCGCTGTGCGCGGATCCTGTGCGGTGTGCACCTCCCGCTGAATCGACGGTGGTCAGCGGTGCCGGCTTCAATGAGGTTTCGGCGGTGACCTGGGTCGCCGCCAGCGAGGGTTTTTATGCGGTGCAGAACCTGGGGATTGTCCGAAATGCGCTCGGCCTGCCCCCCGACACCTCGGCCACTCTGTACCGAGTGACTGCAGTAGGGCTGGCGGGGCAGGCGCGCAGCGTGCTGGAGAGCATTTATGCCAAGTACTGATTCCGAGATGCTGCGGTGCCGGTGGCCGTTGGTGTTTGCGCTCGTGCTGCTGGGCAATGGGGGGCAGGTTGTCGCAAGCGACGTTCAGTCGCCGGTCAGGGTGGCTGATCAGGTTCCGGAGCCCTCTGGCCTATTCGGTTCGTGGTCCTTGACTGCTGGGTGGCTCGAAACTGGTGTGTGTGGCTCAGGCCAAGCCTGCGGGAAATTGATCGAGTTGCAGGCGTTCAGCGGTAAGATGCTCGACGCCGCGCCGCTGGACGCCGACGGTGCTGGAGTCGTGACGGATCAGGAAGCCTTCTCCACGGGCACCGGGTTCGTCGATGGGCTCCCCGGCCGCGCGGGCGTTTCCAGCCATCAGCCCCGCAAGATCGTCAGCGCCCCTGGCGGCGCCAGCAGCTCCCTGGAGCAAAGGTCCAGCGGTGGCAGCCGGCGCATCCTGTGGCGACAAATTCAGTAAGCGAGATTCTTGACCATGCGCAGATCCAACCAAGGTTTTACCCTGATCGAAATCATGATCGTGATTGCGATCATAGGTCTGGTCCTGACCTTGAGCCTTCCCAGCATCACCGAATACCTGAAGAAGCCCCATCGCAGCGAAATCGCGGCGTTGCTCACCGAGCAGGCACAGCAGCTCGAACGCCACTTTTCCAAAACCGGGGTCTACAGCAACGCCCCGGACCTGAGTGCCGGCAACGATTACTACAGCATCGCCCCGACCCTGACCGACACCGGCTTCTCGCTGACCGCATCGCCCAAGGCCGATACGCTGATGGCGGGAGACAAATGCGGCAGCTTCAGCATCGATCAAACCGGCGCCATCAGCGTCACAGGTCAGGCCGAAGGGCTGACGGCCAAGGACTGCTGGGGGCGTTGATCACGGGTTTCGGGGGCTGCGGCGCCCACTGTCTTTCTCTTGAATGGATCTGACTATGGTTGAACAACAGCAAGTGCTGGTGGTGGGCGGCGGGGTGATCGGTCTGCTCACGGCCTTCAATCTGGCGTCCCGGGGCCAGCGGGTACGACTTGTGGAGCGCTCGGACCTGGGGCGCGAGTCGTCCTGGGCCGGTGGCGGGATCGTTTCGCCGCTGTATCCCTGGCGCTACAGTCCGGCGGTCACGGCCCTGGCCCACTGGTCCCAGGATTTTTATCCACAGCTGGCGCAGCAACTGCTGAACGCCACCGGGGTCGATCCCGAGGTCCATACCACCGGGCTCTATTGGCTGGACCTCGAAGACCAGGCCCTGGCGCTGGAGTGGGCGCAACGCGAAGGCCGTCCCCTGAGTGCCGTGGACATCTCGGCGGTGCATGACGGAGTGCCGGTGCTGGGTGCCGGCTACCAGCGGGCGATCTACATGGCCAATGTGGCCAATGTGCGCAACCCGCGTCTGGTCAAATCCCTCAAGGCGGCTTTGCAGGCCTTGCCCAATGTGCGCATTGACGAGCAATGTACGGTCAGCGGTTTTATCCACGACGGCCAGCGAGTGGCAGGGGTGCATAGCTCGCTCGGAGAGATTCGTGCCGACCAGGTGGTGCTTTGCGCTGGTGCCTGGAGTGGCGAGTTGCTCGGTAGCCTGGGGCTGGAGCTGCCCGTGGAGCCGGTTAAGGGGCAGATGATCCTCTACAAGTGCGCTGCCGATTTCCTCTCCTGCATGGTTCTGGCCAAGGGGCGTTATGCCATTCCACGACGGGACGGCCATATCCTGGTGGGCAGCACCCTGGAGCATGAGGGCTTCGACAAGACCCCGACCGCCTCGGCACTGGAAAGCCTCAAGGCCTCGGCCGTCGAGCTGATCCCGGCCCTGGCGGATGCCGAAGTGGTGGGGCATTGGGCCGGGCTGCGACCCGGCTCTCCCGAGGGGATTCCCTATATCGGACCGGTTCCCGGGTTTGCCGGCCTGTGGCTCAACTGCGGGCATTACCGCAACGGTCTGGTGCTGGCACCGGCTTCCTGCCAGTTGTTCTGCGACCTGTTGCTGGGGCATGCACCGATCATCGATCCGGCGCCCTATGCCCCTGAGGGGCGGGTCTAGTCCAGTCCGAGCTTCTTCATGCGATAGCGCATCGAACGCAGCGACAGGCTCAACCGCCGGGCCGCCTCCGTGCGGTTCCAGCGGGTTTGCTCCAGGGTCTGGAGCAGCAACTGGCGCTCCACCTGCTGCAGGTGCCGCGCCAGATCGAGATTGAGGGCGGGCCCCGGCGGGAGCTCGTCCTCAGGTTCGGGGACCGGTAAATTCAGGTCTGCCACTTCGATCCACGGACTCTCGCAAAGGGCCAGGGCCCGTTCCAGCAGGTTCTCCAGTTCACGCACATTGCCGGGGAAGTCGTAGCGCTCCAGGGCTTGCAGCGCTTGTGGGTGCAACTGTGGGGCTGGCCGGCCACTGCTGGCGGCCAGACGCTGGAGGATGTGCCGGGCCAGTAGCCCGATATCGTCCCGACGTTCGCGCAGGGCGGGAACCCGCAACTCGATGACATTCAGCCGATAAAACAGGTCCTGGCGAAAGCGTCCGGCTTGCACTTCGCTTTTCAGATCCTTGTGGGTCGCACAGAGGATTCGTACATCCACCGCCTGTTCTTCCTGAGCGCCTACTGAGCGCACTGACTTTTCCTGCAGGGTTCGCAGCAGTTTCACCTGCATGACCAGCGGCAGGTCGGCGATCTCGTCAAGGAACAGGGTGCCGCCATGAGCGGCCCGGAACAGTCCGGGCTGATCCATCAGGGCGCCGCTGAAGCTGCCCTTGCGGTGACCGAAAAACTCGCTCTCCATCAGTTCGCCGGGAATCGCTCCGCAGTTGACCGGGACAAAGGGCTGTGCGGCTCTGGGGCCTGACTGGTGGATCAATCGGGCCACTCGTTCCTTGCCGCTGCCGGACTCGCCGCTGATGTAGAGCGGCGCGAGGCTGGCGGCCAGTTTGGCAATATGCCGGCGCAGGATGACCATGGGCGGCGAATCCCCCGGCAGTTGCTCAGAGAAGCGAGTCGCCACACCCGAGTGTTGTCGTTTCAGGGCGGTGGCCACCCAGTCCCGCAGGCGCTTGAGGTCCAGAGGCTTTGGCAGCAGGTCGCAGGTTTCGGCATCCAGGGCGCTGGTTGGCGCGCAGGTCTCGTGGCTGAGCAGGGCCACCGGCAATTGGGGATGGTGCCGGCGAATATGCTGCAGCAGCTCCAGGCCGCTGCCGTCCGGCAGGTGCAGGTCGGTCAGGCACAGGTCGAAATGCTCCCGGGCCAGGTGGCTGCGGGCCTCCTGCAGGCTGCGGGCGCTTTGGGTGTGCAGGCGCATGCGGCCCAGGGTGATCTCCAGCACAGAGCGGATTTCCCTGGTCTCATCGACCACCAGCGCTCTGTGCTGTGGATTCATGGCGGTGGCCGTCTTTCTCCGGGAGTGAGCAGCGGGCGACAGCGCTCGTGCTGTAGGCGAGAGATGAAGTCTAGGCCCGCGGGGAGGCGCGCGCAGGGGCTTGGGCGACGGTTATTTTGTCGCCAGTTGTGTGGGTTCGCGCCCCGAGTCCGGGGCTGGCAGGGCGAGGGGAAAGCAAGGGCCTTCGGTGCTGGCGCAAGGGCTCAAGGTGCGCGTGTCGGGAATGGCTACGCGCTTGAGCCCATGTCGCAGCTGTCAGCGGTCCTGGCGGCCAGGGCCTTGCTCCAGATGTGCCTGGCTGCAGTACCACTGTTGCGACAGGCTCAGCGCCCTATCCTGAGGCAGGTGCACGCCGCAGTGGGCACAGCGCACCATTGGTGTAGTGGCCGGTTCGTGGGGGCTGCGGGGTGTGGCCGCGGGGCGCTTGAACTTGCGCCAGAACCATACCGCAGCGGCAATCAGGGCGATCCAGAACAGTAGACGAAGCATGGTGACCCGCTTTGTGGGGGGAGAGAGGCGGCAGTTTAGCCAAGCGCCTGGCAGGCGCACAGGCCCAAGAAGTGTCAGGCATGAAAAAGGGAGACTTGAAGTCTCCCTTTATTTGCTGCGCTGGCTGTCAGTCGAACACGCCGAAGGTCATGTAGCTGAACCAGGAACGGTCGCTGTTGTTGCCGGCGGCCTCGTGCTTTTCTTCCTCGATCGCATCGCCGTTGCTGTCTTTGGGCTTGAGCTCCGACGGGATCGCGTCCTTGGCGTCCTGGTACTGCTTCATCACGTCCTGGTTGGCGCGGGTTTCTCCCGGCGGCAGCGGTGGGCGGGACTCGATCAGGCCCAGGGTGGCCTTGCTCAGCCACGAACGGTTGTCGGCTTCCGCCACGCGCGGTACGAACTGGCCGTCCACCAGGCTTGGGTGATTCGGGTAGTTGAGCTTCAGGGTTTCCAGGCTGGTTGCAGCCAGCTCGTCCAGGTGCAGGCGCTGGTAGGCCTCGGTCATCACCGCCAGGCCGTCACCCACGGAAGGGGTTTCCTGGAAGTTTTCCACGACGTAGCGGCCACGGTTGGCGGCGGCGACGTAGGCCTGGCGGGTCAGGTAGTAGTCGGCCACGTGGATTTCGTAGGCGGCCAGCAGGTTGCGCAGGTAGATCATGCGCTGCTTGGCGTCCGGGGCGTAGCGGCTGTTGGGGAAGCGGCTGGTGAGCTGGGCGAACTCGTTGTAGGAGTCGCGGGCGGCACCCGGGTCACGCTTGGTCATGTCCAGTGGCAGGAAGCGCGCCAGCAGGCCGACGTCCTGGTCGAAGGAGGTCAGGCCCTTGAGGTAGTAGGCGTAGTCCACGTTCGGGTGCTGGGGATGCAGGCGAATGAAGCGCTCGGCAGCGGACTTGGCGGCTTCCGGCTCGGCATTCTTGTAGTTGGCGTAGATCAGCTCGAGCTGTGCCTGATCGGCGTAGCGACCAAAGGGATAGCGCGATTCCAGGGCCTTGAGCTTGGCAGTGGCGCTGGTATAGCTGTGGTTGTCCAGGTCGGTCTGCGCCTGCTGGTACAACTCGACTTCGCTCAGGTTTTCGTCAACGACTTCCTTCGATGAGCAAGCAGCGGTCAGTGCGAGGATGGCGATCAGCAGCAGGTGTTTCACTTGCATGGCGGCTTGCGTCCCTATGACGGCCGCTGTCTTGGGCGGGGCCGTCCTGTTATGATGAGCGCCCCGTTGAAAGCCTCGGGGCAAAAGACGCCGTATTTAACCACAAGCGCGCAGCCGAAACCAAAGGCTGTGCCGACGCCCAGTCCGAGCATGTCCGATAAAATTGAACTTCGCGCAGAGGTGCCGTCCGAACTGGGCGGTCAACGCCTCGATCAAGTCGCCGCCCAACTATTCGCTGAGCATTCGCGCTCGCGCCTTTCCGCCTGGATCAAAGACGGCCGCCTGACTGTGGACGGAGCGGTGATCCGCCCGCGGGACATCGTGCACGGCGGTGCCGTACTCGAGCTGACCGCCGAGCAGGAGGCCCAGGGCGAGTGGATCGCCCAGGACATCGAGCTGGACATCGTCTATGAGGACGACGACATCCTGGTGATCAACAAGCCCGCGGGCCTGGTGGTGCACCCGGCTGCCGGCCATGCTGATGGCACCTTGCTCAACGCCTTGCTGCATCACGTTCCCGACATTATCAATGTGCCTCGGGCCGGTATCGTCCACCGCCTGGACAAGGACACCACCGGTCTGATGGTGGTGGCCAAGACTATCCAGGCCCAGACCCAGCTGGTGGCCCAGTTGCAGAGCCGCAGCGTCAGCCGCATCTATGAATGCATCGTGATCGGTGTGGTCACCGCCGGGGGCAAGATCAACGCGCCCATCGGCCGTCACGGCCAGCAGCGTCAGCGTATGGCGGTGATGGAAGGCGGCAAGCAGGCCGTCAGCCACTATCGGGTACTGGAGCGTTTCCGTTCCCACACCCACGTGCGGGTCAAGCTGGAGACCGGTCGTACCCACCAGATCCGGGTGCACATGGCCCATATCAACTTCCCGCTGGTGGGCGACCCGGCCTATGGCGGTCGTTTCCGCATTCCGCCGGCTGCCAGCCAGACCATGGTCGAGTCGCTGAAAAACTTCCCGCGCCAGGCCCTGCATGCCCGTTTCCTGGAGCTGGATCATCCGACCACCGGTGAACGCATGAGCTGGGAGTCGCCATTGCCGGATGACTTCGTCTGGCTGTTGTCGCTGCTCAAGCAAGACCGTGAGGCGTTCGTCGGATGAGTGACTGGCTGCTGCCTGACTGGCCCGCGCCGGCCGGGGTCAGAGCCTGTGTCACCACCCGCAGCGGCGGCGTCAGCCTGGCGCCGTTCGACAGCCTGAACCTGGGCGATCACGTTGAAGACCAACCTGAAGCGGTGGCCGAAAACCGACGGCGCCTGACCGAGCGTTTCGACATTGCTCCGGCCTGGTTGCAACAGGTGCACGGGATTGCCGTGGCCCACGCTGATCCGTCGGTGGTGGCAACGGCCGATGCCAGTTGGTCGGCGACCCCGGGCATCGCCTGTGCGGTGATGACTGCCGATTGTCTGCCGGCGCTGTTCTGCAACCGAAGCGGAACCCGGGTTGCGGCGGCTCATGCCGGTTGGCGCGGGCTGGCGGCCGGTGTGCTGGAAGCCACCCTCGACAGCCTGGATGCTGCACCCGCCGAAGTGCTGGTATGGCTGGGGCCGGCCATTGGCCCGGAGCGTTTTGAGGTCGGGGCTGAAGTGCGCGAAGCCTTCGTCAGCCAGTTGGCTGCTACCGAGCAAGCCTTTGTACCAAGCGTCAATGCCGGCCGCTTCATGGCCGACATCTACCAGCTGGCGCGCCTGCGCCTGGCGGCTCGGGGGGTAACGGCGGTCTATGGTGGCGGCTACTGCACCGTGACCGACCCACGCTTCTTTTCTTACCGACGCAGCCCGCGTACCGGACGTTTTGCCTCCCTTATCTGGCTAGAGCGCTAGACTCATCTGACTTGCGTCAAGCTGCTGGCGCTTGAATCTCCCAGAATCGACCGCATCTAGAGAAACATCTGGCAGGTTTCTCTATTTAGGTGTGTCCATCGCTCCGGCCTGCTCAAAAGGAAGGTGACTAATGCGTATAGACCGATTAACCAGCAAGCTTCAGCTGGCCTTATCCGATTCTCAATCTCTGGCGGTTGGCCTGGATCATCCGGCCATCGAGCCAGCGCACCTGATGCAGGCGCTGCTTGAACAGCAGGGCGGTTCGATCAAGCCCTTGCTGATGCAAGTGGGCTTCGACGTCAACAGCCTGCGCAAGGAACTGAGCAAAGAGCTCGATAAACTGCCGAAAATCCAGAACCCCACTGGCGACGTCAACATGTCCCAGGATCTGGCGCGCCTGCTCAACCAGGCCGATCGCCTGGCGCAGCAGAAAGGCGATCAGTTCATTTCCAGTGAACTGGTGCTGCTGGCGGCCATGGATGAAAACAGCAAGCTCGGCAAACTGCTGCTGGGCCAGGGCGTGAGCAAGAAGGCTCTGGAGAACGCCATCAACAACCTGCGCGGCGGCGAGGCGGTAAATGACGCCAACGTCGAGGAGTCGCGTCAGGCCCTGGATAAATACACCGTTGACCTGACCAAGCGCGCCGAGGAAGGCAAGCTCGATCCGGTGATTGGCCGTGACGATGAAATTCGCCGGACCATCCAGGTGCTGCAGCGTCGTACCAAGAACAACCCGGTGCTGATCGGTGAGCCCGGCGTGGGCAAGACGGCCATCGCCGAAGGCCTGGCCCAGCGGATCATCAATGGTGAGGTGCCCGATGGCCTGAAAGGCAAGCGCCTGCTGTCCCTGGACATGGGGGCACTGATTGCCGGTGCCAAGTACCGCGGCGAGTTCGAAGAGCGCCTGAAATCCCTGCTCAATGAGCTGTCGAAGCAGGAAGGCCAGATCATTCTGTTCATCGACGAGCTGCATACCATGGTCGGCGCCGGCAAGGGCGAAGGCTCCATGGATGCGGGCAACATGCTCAAGCCGGCGTTGGCCCGTGGTGAGCTGCACTGCGTGGGTGCCACCACGCTCAACGAGTACCGCCAATATATAGAGAAGGATGCGGCCCTCGAACGGCGCTTCCAGAAAGTGCTGGTGGACGAGCCGAGCGAGGAAGACACCATCGCTATCCTGCGTGGCCTGAAAGAGCGCTACGAGGTGCACCACAAGGTGGCGATCACTGACGGTGCGATCATTGCCGCGGCCAAGCTCAGCCATCGTTACATCACTGACCGGCAACTGCCGGACAAGGCCATCGACCTGATCGACGAGGCCGCCAGCCGCATCCGCATGGAGATCGACTCCAAGCCGGAAGTGCTGGATCGCCTGGAGCGGCGCCTGATTCAGCTCAAGGTTGAATCCCAGGCCCTGAAGAAAGAAGACGATGAGGCCGCGATCAAGCGCCTGGAAAAACTCCAGGAAGAGATCGTCCGCCTGGAGCGTGAATACGCTGACCTGGAAGAAGTCTGGACCTCGGAGAAAGCCGAAGTGCAGGGTTCCGCACAGATTCAGCAGAAGATCGAGCAGTCGCGTCAGGAACTGGAAGCGGCCCGACGTAAAGGCGACCTCAATCGTATGGCCGAACTGCAGTACGGGGTGATCCCGGATCTGGAGCGCAGCCTGCAGATGGTCGATCAGCACGGCCACAGTGAGAATCAGTTGCTGCGCAGCAAGGTCACCGAGGAAGAAATTGCCGAAGTGGTGTCCAAGTGGACCGGCATCCCGGTGTCGAAAATGCTCGAAGGCGAGCGTGACAAGCTGTTGAAGATGGAAAGCCTGCTGCATCAGCGGGTGATCGGCCAGAACGAGGCCGTGGTGGCGGTATCCAACGCGGTACGCCGCTCTCGGGCCGGGTTGTCCGATCCGAACCGTCCCAGCGGCTCGTTCATGTTTCTCGGCCCGACCGGGGTCGGCAAGACCGAACTGTGCAAGGCCCTGGCGGAATTTCTCTTCGACACCGAAGAGGCCATGGTGCGGATCGACATGTCCGAGTTCATGGAGAAACATTCCGTGGCTCGCCTGATCGGTGCGCCACCGGGCTATGTCGGTTACGAAGAGGGCGGCTATCTGACCGAAGCCGTGCGTCGCAAGCCGTACTCGGTGATCCTGCTGGACGAAGTCGAGAAGGCGCACCCGGATGTGTTCAACATCCTGCTGCAGGTGCTCGAAGATGGTCGCCTGACGGACAGCCACGGACGTACTGTGGACTTCCGCAACACGGTGATCGTCATGACCTCCAACCTGGGCTCGGCACAGATCCAGGAGCTGGTGGGGGACCGTGAAGCACAGCGGGCAGCGGTGATGGATGCAGTGTCCACTCACTTCCGGCCGGAATTCATCAACCGTGTCGACGAAGTGGTGATCTTCGAGCCTCTGGCGCGGGATCAGATCGCGGGCATCACGCAGATCCAGCTGGGGCGCCTGCGCAGCCGTCTGGCGGAGCGCGAGCTGAGCCTGGTGCTGAGCGACGAAGCCTTGGACAAGCTGATCGCCGTGGGTTACGACCCGGTGTATGGCGCGCGGCCGTTGAAGCGGGCCATTCAGCGCTGGATCGAGAACCCGTTGGCCCAGTTGATCCTGTCCGGTGGTTTCTTGCCGGGCGCTACAGTTACCGCCTCGGTGCAGGACGACGAAATCGTCTTTGCCTGAACCTTGGGTGGCCGCTGAGTAAAAAGGCCTCGCCTGGCGAGGCCTTTTTTTCACTAGGGTGTTGAACTGTAAGGAAAAGGCTTGTAAAGTGCGCCCCGCAGTCAGTCACCCCCCTAGGTTTTTTCTGATGTAGAAGAAACCGGCAATGAAGTCGCAAATCATTGTCTTAAAAGCAATTTAAGGGGTTGACAGGTAGTTTTAAGATTGTAAAATAGCGCGCCTCAGAGGCATGAACGTAGCGATACGGACAAGCCGAAGAGGATGAAGTAAAAGTTGTAACTTGAAATATGTAGTTCCGTGATAGCTCAGTCGGTAGAGCAAATGACTGTTAATCATTGGGTCCCAGGTTCGAGTCCTGGTCACGGAGCCAATTTCAAACCGGGGTATAGCGCAGTCCGGTAGCGCGCCTGCTTTGGGAGCAGGATGTCAGGAGTTCGAATCCCCTTACCCCGACCATTTTTGGGTCGTTAGCTCAGTTGGTAGAGCAGTTGGCTTTTAACCAATTGGTCGTAGGTTCGAATCCCACACGACCCACCATTTTTGAGACCAGTTCGCTGGAATCGAATCTTAAGATCAGACGCCAAAAGCTCTGTTCGCAGAAGGCGCCTTTTAAAGGTGCCTTTTTTTTACCGGGGTATAGCGCAGTCCGGTAGCGCGCCTGCTTTGGGAGCAGGATGTCGGGAGTTCGAATCCCCCTACCCCGACCATATTCACGAAGAAGGGCACCTCTTGAGGTGCCCTTTTTCGTTTGTCTGCAAAAATGTCGTGCCCCGGGGCGGCAAGCCATGCTACGCCCCTTGTGCTCATTCGACGGGCAACGCCTCCCAGACCCTGCGCTGTTCCAGCAGACGCCGCTCCAGGGTCACGATTGCCTGTTTCACCTGCTCTACGCACTCCCTGACCGTCTCCAGAGCCAGCTCCGGGCTCAGGCAGGCGTCTTCCAGCTGGCGACAGCTCTCGACCAATTGTTCGCCCTTGACCACTCGCGCAGCGCCCTTGATGCGGTGCGCCAGCTCTGCCAGTTCCACGGTGGCCTGTTCCTGGAGCAAGGTGTCGAGGCTCTGCATGTCCATGCGATTGTTGCTCAGCAACTCACTGAGAATGTGGTGCAGCATCGTCGGCTCGCTGCCCACCAGGGTGTGCAAGGACTCCAGATCGAATACCCGGGAGGAGCGGGGGCTGGCGGGCTTCGAACTGGCGAGGCTTTCCTGCTCGCCCTCATCGGCCTGCCCCATGGCCAGCAGGCGTTCTTCCAGCTCGTCCAGGCTGATGGGCTTGATCAGGCAGTCGTTCATTCCCGCCTGGATGCAGCGTTCCACCTCCTCCTGCTGGGCGTCAGCGGTCAGGCCGATGATCATCATCGGCTCCGCGGCATTGTCCCGTTCATCCTGGCGAATCGCCCGGGTCATCTCAGCCCCGTTCATGATGGGCATGTGGCAGTCGGTGATGATCACGTCGAAGTCCTGCTCACGCCAGATGTGCAGGGCCTCCAGACCGTTTTCCGCCTCGAACACGTCATGTCCGAGGAAGCACAGTTGCTGCTGCAGGACCTGGCGGTTCACCGGATGATCGTCCACCACCAGGATCTGCAGGCGGTACATGTGACGCTTGTTGACCGGGGGCAGGCGCTCGGCTGCGGCCACGCGCTCCAGTGTCTGCAGACGCAACTCCACATTCACTCGGGTGCCGTGTCCCACAGCGCTGCTCATCGATACCTGGCCCCCCATCATTTCGCACAGGGAACGGCAGATCACCAGGCCCAGGCCTGTGCCTTCGATGTTCTGCACATTGCGCTCCACCTGGGCAAAAGGCTGGAACAGACGCTGCTGGCTGCAGGGCGAGATGCCGATCCCCGAGTCCTCGACACAGAGCCGTACCCGCAGCACTGCGTGGTCCAGCAGATCGCCGCTGATACTCACCTTGATAAACCCGGCCTCGGTGAATTTGATGGCGTTGCTCACCAGATTGGACAGGATCTGCTTGAAACGCAGGCCGTCCACCAGTACGTCGCCGTTGATGCTGGAATCGATCTCGAGGATCAGGCTCAGGCATTTCTGCCGGGCCAGTCCTTCGAACACCCGCGCCACCGACTCCACCAGTTCGCGCAGATTGGCCCGTTTGGGCGAGAGACTCAGGCGCCCCGACTCGATACGGGCGATATCCAGAATGTCGCCGATCAGCTCCAGCAGGCTGTGCGCCGAGCTGTAGGCAATTTCAATGCTGGAGCGTTCGATCCGGTCGCTGTCGGCGCGTTTGAGCGCCAGCTCGAGAATGCCGATGATCGCGTTCATCGGCGTGCGGATCTCATGGCTCATGGTGGCCAGGAACGTGGTCTTGGCCCGGCTGGCCTCGTCCGCGAGGTTCTTGGCTTCCTTCAGCTCCTGGACCAGATGCCGATGCTTGGTGATGTCCAGCCAGCCGCAGATCACGCCCTTGGTGACGCCATTGGCATCCTTGAATGGCTGAATCCAGTGTTCGATCCAGACCTCCTTGCCCTGCAGCTTCACCGCATAGACCGATGTGATGGTCTGGCCGTCGTTGATTGCCTGCAGGTAGTTCTGATGCAGATCGGGTTGCGCCGCGAAGTGCTCGGGCGGCAGTTGCTGCACGGTGCGGTTCAGCACCTCTTCGGCGCTGAGCCCGACGCTCTCCAGGTAACTGCGGTTGCAGGACAGCATGTTGCCGTCGACATCGCGGATATAAAGCGCAGGCGGCATGTTTTCCGCCAGCGTTTCGATAAAGCGCAATTGGTCGTTGAGGGTTTGCTCGGCCTTGACCCGGCGACGCAGGTAGAAGACCCAGGCCAGTGACAGCAGGAGCAGCAGTGAGGCCCCGGCGATGATCTCGGCGATCATCAAGGTGTAGTCGCGCCAGGTTTGGCTGCTCATCCCCGGGGGCGAGCGCCAGTGGCTGGCGATGGCGTTCAGGTCGTCCGCCGGGAGGCTGAGCAGGGCCTTGTCGAGGATGGACTGCAGCTCCGGGTCGCTGCGGCGCAAGGCAAAGTTGGCAGTGGCCTGGGTGGTGTGAATCAGGTCGGAGACCGCCAGGCGGTTCTGAAACAGACGGACAATGTAGTAACGCGAGGCCGGCAGGGACACCACCGCAGCATCGGCAGCGCCTTCATAGACCTTGTTCATGGCGTCCAGCGAGGCACCGGCTTCGATTATCCGGGTTTGCGGATAGAGCTCGCGCACCTGTTGCAGCGTGACATGGCCGCTCGGTATGGCCAGGCGCTTGCCGATCAGTGCTCCGGCGAGCAGTGCCTTGCCGTTCTTGTCGGTTTGGGTGACGAGGACGAAGGGGCTGCTGAGAAAGGGCCGGGTGAAGCGCAGATTGTTCTCGCGTTGTGCGCTGGCGGTCATGATGGCCAGGTCCGCTTCCGATTTACGCAGGGCTTCAATCTGTTCCGGGTAGCCTCCGTTGCGGGCGGTCACCTGGAAGCGCAGGCCGGTACGTTGGGCAATCAGCTCCAGCAGTTCGGCGGTGACTCCGGAGAAAATGCCCTTGGCGTCGAAAAAGGCCACGGGTGCCAGGTCATCGTTGATCACCAGGCGGACCACCGGATTGCGGTCGATCCAGCGCGACTCCTCCGGCGTCAGCACCACCTTCTCGTCCGATGGAATGAAGCCGCTGCCGACCCAGCGGCGACTGAGGCTGGTGAGTTTTTCCCGGCCAATGGCTTCGATGCACTGGTCGACGATGCGCAGCAGGCGCTGGTTGTCCTCCTTGAGGGCAAAGCCATAGCCACCTTCGGAAAACGCAGCGAAACGTTCGAACTTGAGGTAGCTGTAGTAGGCGCGGTTGATGCGGAAGTAGGCGCTGAGCACGTCGTCCAGGTACAGGTCGGCATGGCCGAAGGCCGCCGCGGCGATGGCTTCGTCGGGGTTGGGGTAGATCATCGCGTGGGCGAGCGGAAAGCGTGACAGCAGTTCGGCGCTGTGCTCCTGAGGGACGGCTACCCGCAGCCCGGCCAGGTTGGCGGACACAGGCTTCAGGTCGTCGTTGCGCCTGAACAGCGCCAGGCGACCCTCGGCGAAGGGGCGGCTGAACCTGATGCTGTCGGCAGTGGCTGGCGCGGAACTGTAGCTGCCCAGCAGATCGATGTTGGCCGTCTGCAAGGCCTGCAAGGCGGCGTCTCGGGTGGCAAACGGCGCGACCTTGATGCGTATCCCGAGCATCTGCCCGATCAGGGTGCTGACGTCGGCGGAAATGCCTTCGTAGTAGTTGTCGTTGTAGCTGACATTGAACGGTGCCGACTCGGTGGCGACGGCGCCGATTTTCAACTCCGACTTGTGACGCAGCCAATGCCAGTCTTCATCCTCCAGGGCCAGATCGTGGTGACCGAGGTGAACCGTGCTGTGCAGGGTATTGGGCAATGTCGGGGGCTCGGCCGCTGCCGGTTGCACCGCGGTAAGCGCCAAGCAGAAAAACAGCCAGATAAATCGTGAATGCATGATCGCGTCGAAAGTAGGAGGGCAGGAGGGCTTGAGCCGGGAGTCGTAGCGCAATGCACGCCGGGCGGACGGTACATGAAGCAGGGTCATGGGTCGCCACCTTGAACGGCCGTCATGAGGGGCTAGTGGCTGCAATAGGCGATGAAATGATTTTCCGGCATGGGCCGCGCGAACAGAAAACCCTGGGCGGTCTCGCACCCCAGTGCCAGCAAGCGCTTCTGTTGCTCGCGGGTTTCCACCCCTTCGATGATCAATGACATGCCCAGCGAGCGAGCCAGCGCCACGGTGTAGCTGATGACCGCATTGCTCCTGGGTTGGTGCCCCATCTTGCGCACGAAGGCTCCATCGAGCTTGATCTGACTGAAGGGCAGTTCACACAGGCGATCCAGGCTGGCGTAGCCGGCGCCGAAATCTTCCATGGCCAGGCCGCAACCCATCACTCTCAGGCGCACCAGGTTTTCCAGACTGATGGCGGGAGCGCTGACCAGACTGCTCTCCGCGATCTCGAAAGTGATGCAGGCGCACGGCACCTGAAACAGCGTGAGCAACGAGGCAATGGATTCGGTCAGGGTCTGGAACGTCAGTTGCGAGGGGTGCAGGTTGAAGGAAAATCCCAGGGCGGTTCCTTTCTCCGCCAGTTTGCGACGCAGGGCCAGGCCTTGATCGAGCAGTTGCCAGAACAGGCGGTCCAGCAGGTGGTGGTGTTCCATGAGGCACAGAAAGTGCGAGGGCGGCAGGACGCCTAGCTGGGGGTGATTCCAGCGAGCCAGAACTTCCACCCCCAGTAGAGACGCGTCTTCGAGGGCGACCTTGGGCTGGTAATAGGGCTCGAATTCACCGTTATCCAGGCCTCGAAGGACATCCTTCAGGGCCGGTAGCCTGGATTGTTCCAGCGGCCTGACCAGTCCGGGACGCTGGGACGGATAGCGTTTGAGCAAAGTGGTCAGCCGCTCCAGATCGAAGGGCTTGCCCAGGTCACCCAGGAAGTTGAAGCCCAGGTGCTTGATCATGGACGCGGTGGTGTGCCGCAAAATCGAATCGATCTGGCTGCAGAGAATGACCGAGTGCAGCTTGCCGCTGTGACTGGCGTTACGCAGGAAGGCCAGGCCGTCCATGCCGGACATCTTCAAGTCGCAGATGGCGATGTCCATCTTCTCGCTGTTCTCCAGTAGCGCCAGGGCCTCGCGGCCGCTGGCGGCCTGATGCACCGGCCCCGACATCACCTTTTTCAAGGCCGTCACGGTGACCAGGCGCTGCAGCGGTTCATCTTCCAGAACCAGAACATTCAAATGTTGCATTTCCGGCTCGCGTCATTATTTGTCGAGCATCTTGCTTAACAATCTGGATCGGGAGCCATAAGGCAAATCCACGCGTGTGTTGAGAAATTTCCTAGTGAAAAATCAGACTGTCTGATTCCTTTGGGAGAAGTGATTAACCTCTTGTATCGTCCCTTGTTTGTCAGGAGTCTGAAATTTACCGGGCATCGCGCAGGCAACGCTTCCGTGGCAACAGTGGTTACCCAAATACGAACGTTGCATCTGATCGGGGTGCGATTGCGTTTATCTTCCGAGCGACAAGGCCGGCCCCAAGGCCAGGTTTTTAAGGTGAAGTGACAACATGCACAGCGTATTGATAGTTGACGATCATCCTGTTGTCCGGCTCGCCGTTAAGGTCTTGCTGGAAAAAAACAACATGCGGGTTGTGGCCGAAACAGACAATGGACTGGATGCGCTGGAACTGGTTCGTGAACATGAGCCGGCGGTGGTGATCCTCGATATCGGCATTCCCAAGTTGGACGGCCTCAAGGTGCTGTCACGGATCAAGGCCTTGGGCATATCCACCGAAGTACTGGTGCTGACCTCGCAGTCCGTCGAGAGCTTCTGCAGGCGCTGCATTCAGTTGGGCGCGCGTGGGTTCGTCAACAAGGAGGAGGACCTGAGTAATCTGGTCGTGGCCATTAATGCGGTGTTGGCCGGCTATACCTTTTACCCGTCCCTGGCCGTGGATGTATCCATTCCTGCCGCGGAACAACAGACCGAGAGTGAACAGATAGGCTCGTTGACCGATCGGGAAATGATCGTGCTGCAGTATCTGGCCCAGGGTTATTCGAACAAGGCCATTGGTGAAAAACTGTTCTTGAGCAACAAGACCGTCAGTACTTACAAAACCCGTTTATTGCAGAAACTAGGCTTGGGTTCACAAGTCAGTCTGGCGGAGTTTGCCAAGCGCAATGCGTTGATTCCCTGAATTGAATCCGGCCGGCCAGTTGTAGTTTGCTCACTGGTTTGCCTGAGTCTCGATCCTTGAAGACGAGCGACACAATAGTGCGTTCTTTGTACATGACTTCAGATGTGCCGGGATCGTTCTCCAGATGGTTTACAGCACGATCTACCGAACTTCGTGGCCCATCTTGCATGGGCCACTGATACTTCCTGGTGTTTGAGAGGGTTCTTGTTGCAGGTGCCTCAGCACCCTGCCAGGTGGGGCAATGGAGCTTGCAGGCGCGACGGCGCATCGGGCCCACGGTGGTGATCCGTGTTGCCCCGGTCCAGGGGCGCAGGTTCAGGCGCCGATGATGTTGTGCTCTGGCCCAAAGGGCAGAGCGGTGATGTTTTCCGCCCCCTGGGCATTGACGATCAGGATGTCGTGCTCCCGATAGCCGCCAGCACCAGGCAGGCCCTGAGGCAGCCGGATCATCGGTTCCATGGACACCACCATGTCCGGCTCCAGCACGGTGTCCACGTCCTCGCGAAACTCCAGGCCGGTTTCCCGGCCGTAGTAGTGGTTGAGGATGCCGAACGAGTGGCCGTAGCCGAAGGTGCGGTATTGCAGAAGGTCGTGCTCCAGGTAGATCTGGTTCAACTGCCGGGCAATCTCGCTGCAGCGGGCGCCGGGCCTGATCAGTTGCAACCCGGCCTGGTGCACCTTGACGTTGATTTCCCAGAGCCGCAGATGGGCATCGGGACAGTGGCCGAGGAACAGCGTGCGCTCCAGCGCGGTGTAGTAGCCGGCGATCATCGGGAAGCAATTGAGGCTGAGGATCTCACCCGGACTGACCCGGCGCGACGTCACCGGGTTGTGGGCGCCGTCCGTGTTGATTCCGGATTGAAACCAGGTCCAGGTGTCCATCAGTTCGGCGGCGGGAAAGGTGCGGGCGATTTCCCGCACCATGGCCTGGGTGGCGTGAAGCGCCACTTCGTACTCCGCCACCTGATCGTGCAGCGCCTCGATCGCGGCGGCGCCGCCAATGTCGGCGATGCGCGCGCCCTGGCGGATCAGCGCTTGTTCCTCGGCGGACTTGAGCATGCGCAGGTTCATGCAGGGTCCGGCGATGTCCAGCAGTTGCGCCTGTGGATAACGTTCGGCCAGGGCCCGGTAATGGGGCAGGCTCAACTGATCGAACTCCAGCCCCAATCGCGAAGCTCGGGGCAGGGCCTGTTTGACCGCGACGAGGAAGTTGCCCCGTTGCCAGTCGGTGTAGATCACTTGAGCGTCACAGATCGCCCGGCGTCCCGGCTGACCGCCGTCGATGTTGGCGCTGATCAGCACCGTGCGCTCCTGGGTCACCGCCAGTGCGTACTGACGGCCGAAGGAGCAGTACAGGTAATCGGCGTAGTAGTTGATGTTGTGGTACGAGGTGAACAGCACCGCGTCCAGGCCTTCTTGGGCCATGTGAGTCCGCAGGGCACTCAGGCGCCGGGCGTATTCCGCGGCAGAGAAAGTGGAGGGGGCTTTTTCGCCATTGCGCAACTCAAGCGTCTGGGGCATCTGCATGGCATGGGTCCTTGCTGCTATGAACGATGCGTGGCGCCACACTCGGGTGGGCCGGGACACGGCATTGCAGCAGATTGCGCAGTAGCGGGCATGTGCAGTACCGACCCCGGGTTGGCTGCAAGCGCTGTTTTGACCGCGCGCCGCCCCAGGAACCAGGGCGCTGGCGATCCAGGCGAGCAGCATCGAAGACTGGCCCCCCGCTACATTGCGTAGCGGGGGGCCAGGGACACGCGGGGACTCAGTGCAGCTTCAAGCGTGGGTCGGTGCCGCGTCCGATGCGGCTGCCGAGCATCAGCATCGCCGTGCGGAAGACTCCGTACAACGCCATCTGATGCATGCGGTACAGCGAGATGTAGAACATCCGCGCCAGCCAGCCTTCGAGCATCACACTGCCGGTGAGATTGCCCATCAGGTTGCCCACCGCCGAGAAGCGTGACAGCGAGATCAGCGAGCCGTAGTCGGTGTACTTGTAGGTCGGCAGGTCCTTGCCTTCGATGCGCAGCTTCAGCGACTTGGCCAGCAAAGACGCTTGCTGGTGCGCAGCCTGGGCCCTGGGCGGCACGTTGCGGTCGCTGCCCGGTTGCGGGCAGGCGGCGCAGTCACCGAAGGCGAAGATGTTCTCGTCGCGGGTGGTCTGCAAGGTGGGCAGGACCTGAAGCTGGTTGATGCGGTTGGTTTCCAGGCCGTCGATGTCCTTGAGAAAGCCCGGCGCGCGAATGCCTGCCGCCCAGACCTTGAGGCTGGCGGGAATGGTCTGGCCGTCGGCAGTGATCAGGCTCTCGGCGGTCACTTCGCTGACCGCGGCATTGGTCAGAACCTTGACCCCGAGTTTCTCCAGGGTCTTGTGCACCGGGCCGCTGATGCGCTCGGGCAGGGCCGGGAGTACCCGTGGTCCGGCTTCGATCAGGGTGATGTGCATGTTCTCCGGCTGGATACGATCCAGGCCATAGGCCGCCAGCTCATGGGCCGCGTTATGCAGTTCGGCGGCCAGTTCCACGCCGGTGGCTCCGGCGCCGACGATGGCCACGCTGATCTGCTCCACGGCATCGGTCTGCCCGGCGTGAGCCCGCAGATAGTGGTTGAGCAACTGCTGGTGGAAGCGTTCGGCCTGCTTGCGGGTGTCGAGGAACAGGCAATGCTGGGCCGCGCCCTGGGTGCCGAAGTCGTTGGTGGTGCTGCCCACGGCAATCACCAGGGTGTCGTAGCCCAGTTCCCGGGCTGGCAGCAGTTCCACGCCGGCTTCGTCATAGGTCGCCGCCAGCTGGATTCTCTTGCTTTGACGATCGAGCCCGCTCATGCGCCCCAGCTGGAACTCGAAGTGGTTCCATTTGGCTTGGGCGACGTAGTTGAGTTCGTCTTCGGAGGAGTTCAGCGAGCCGGCGGCCACTTCGTGCAGCAGGGGTTTCCAGATATGGGTCAGGTTGGCGTCCACCAGCATCACACTGGCGGTGCCGCGCTTGCCCAGAGTCTTACCCAGGCGGGTCGCCAACTCCAGGCCGCCGGCGCCGCCGCCAACGATGACAATACGATGAGTCATGGGGATATCTCGCAAGGCTAAAAGAAATCGGTGCAGTCAACCGAGCGAGCGCGAAGCGGCTCATAGCGTCAGGTAACTGATAAAACGGCTCAACAGGCCGAGGGCGACGGTCACCGCAACCACCACCACGAGGAGCGTCCACGGCCGGAAGGGCCGGCGCTCGACTCGGTGCTGGGGCAGTTGCAGATATTCTTCGACATGGCGTTGGTCGTCGGGGTTCAGGCGGCTGCTCATAAAGGGCCTCGTCAGGTAGACGTCGCAACACAGGGGAATGTTACAGCGCGATGCAATCGGGCATGAGTCGAGCATAGCCGCTGCCGTGCGGGGGTCGATGACGAGGTCCCGGCGTTGGCAGGCAGGACGCTTTTTTACCATTGCCGGGGGGTAATGCGCCATGCCCACGCATGGCGGATTGACGACCGTTACAAACTGATGCCGACGTCGAAGAGGATGCTGCGCCCCAGATTGCTGCGCAGGAACTCCGGTGCGTCGGGATGGGCAAACAGCACCCGGGCGAAGGTCGGCCCCACCAGGGACAGTGAACGCCAGCCCTGGCGCAGGTATTCGGTGGGCGGCGGGAAGTGGCTGTTCAGATCCAGCACCTCACGCTTCAGGGCGGCGAAGGCAATGATGTCCAGCTCGCCGAGGTTCATCCCGCGTTCCTTGTAGTTGTGAGCTTTCTTGCGCAGGGTTGGCCCCAGGCGCAGCAACAGTTCGTTGGCCGGGATGCGTTTGGGCTTGGCTTCGCGGCGCACCAGCTGGCTCAGGGAAAACGCACTGCGCCGCCGCTGCAGTTCATCGCGCCATTCGTCGTTGAGACGGCGGCCCTCATCGAGGACGAAGAACACCTCGAAGCTGGCCTCGCGAAACAACACATCTGGCGGCTCTTGGCCGGCGGCGGTGAATTCGTCATTGCGATAGGGAATGTTCAGGCCTTGCAGCAGGCGCTGGCAGACCCAACGCTCACGCTCCCATTTGCGGGCATTGGACAGGAACGCGTTGGCTTGTTCGGCCTGGATGGTAAGCAGGCGCAAAAAATCTGAGTCATCCATAACTTCAAGCTTAGCGCCCAAATATGACCTTTAGCAGCAGGCTTCCGGAAAAACCTTGATCAGGGGGCCGCAGGCGCGCTTGCTGGAGCCCGGCCAAGGGCGGTGTAGACTGTTCGCCGTCCTCCCCCTCGATTTAGGAGTGTGCAGTGAAACCCTGGTCAATTCTGTTGCTGAGCCTGTTGCCTCTGTGGGCCCAGGCCCTGGAAATCGGTGAGCGTCTGGCCCCCTGGACCTTGCTGGATCAATTCGATCAAGCCTACAGCCTCGACTCCCAGGCGCGGTTCCTGCTGGTGGCTCGCGGTATGGATGCGGCCAAGGTGGTGAACGGCGCGCTCAAGGACAAGCCCAAGGATTATCTGCAGGCGCGTCATGGGGTGTTTGTCGCGGATATCCAGCGCATGCCGGCGCTGATCGCCAAGATGTTCGCGGTGCCTGCCATGCGTGATTATCCCTACCGGGTGATGCTCGATCGGGAAGGGCGCGTGGCCTCGCGTTACCCCGCTGGCGAGGACAAGGTCCTGTGGCTGCAATTGCAGGATGGCCAACTGGTGTCCCGGCACGAGTTCGCCACGGTCGAGCAATTGAAGGCAGCGCTGGAGAACGTCCAGCCATGATCAGCGCGGCGCTGCTGTCGCCGGAAAGCCTGAGCATCGGGTGGCTCCTGTATGTCCCGGTGCTGGCCTGGGCGGTGTTGCGAGCGCCGTGGGTCGAGCTGTTCACCGACAGCCGCCGTCAGCATCTGTTGTTCGGTACGGTATTTGCCCTGTTTCTGCTGTGGCTGGTGCGTCGGGACTTCGACACCGGCGTGTCCTATCACTTCATCGGCATGACCGCGGTGACCCTGCTGCTGGATTGGCCATTGGCGATCGTGGGAGGCTTGATCGCGCAACTGGGGCTGCTGGCCCTGGGCCGCCAGGATCTGGCGGCATTGGGGGTCAACGGGGTCTTGTTGATCCTGCTGCCGGTGGCGGTTACGGAAGCCTGCGCCTGGCTGGTGGAACGGGCCCAGCCGCGCAACCCCTTCGTCTATATCTTTTGTTCGGGCTTCTTTGCCGCGGCCTTGTCGGCGCTGCTGTGCCTGCTCTGCGCACTGGGCCTGTTGTGGTTCGACGAGCGTTTCGCCATGCCCGAGTGGCTGGAGGATTTCGTCGGTTACCTGTGGCTGATCATCTTTCCCGAGGCGTTCATCAACGGCATGGTGATCAGTGCCCTGGTGGTGTTTTGCCCGGAATGGCTGGAAACCTTCAATCGCACCCGCTACCTCTCGGCGCCCTGGAAAGACGAGGATCCGCGCTCTTGATCCATATCAACGCCGAGCCTGGGGCCCCGCTGCATGCTCGGCAAAAATCCCAGGAGTGCGGTCATGAGTGTCTATCAGTGGGCCCGGCAGGAAGTGCGCGACAGCCTGCACAGCGCCCAGCAGGAAGGGTTTGAACCGGGCTTGAGCCTGCGAGCGCTGCTCAGCGCGGTGGTGCAGCAGAGCAAGAGCGTGCGCAGCATCGAGGATCTGGCAGACGAACTGCAGTTCCTCGCGGAGAACCTCGACGACGATCAGGACTACAGTTTCATGCGGCCCTGAACGGCGTTGGCTTGAGCACTCAGTGGGCGCGGGGCGGCAGTTCTTCCGAGAACAGTTCGTCCTCGGCATCCGGGCTCACCGGAATCTTGTGTTCCTCGGCGGCCCAGGCCCCCAGGTCAATCAGTTTGCAACGGTCGGAACAGAATGGCCGATTGGTGTTGGCCGCGGTCCATTCCACGGGGGCGCCACAGGTTGGGCATTCGACGGTCAGGGGTTGGCTCATGACTGGCCTCCACGCAAAGTTAAGTAAAAGTGATGCAGGCGCTCGACTTCGCTGCGCAACCAGGCCTGGTCGCGGTCGTTGACCAGTACATCGTCGGCGTGACGCAGGCGCTCCTCCCGGCTGGCCTGGGCCTGGAGAATCGCCCGGACCTGCTGTTCGCTGGTCCGGTCCCGTTGCAGGGTGCGTTCAATCTGCAACTGTTGCGGCACATCGATCACCAGGATCCGCTGGGTCATCCGTGACTGGCCCGATTCGATCAACAGCGGTGACACCAGAATCGCATAGGGCGATTCGGCGCGGGCCAGATGCTTGGCAATCTCCTCGGCGATCAGCGGATGCAGCAGCGCTTCCAGCCAGCGCCGTTGCTCGGGGATCTCGAAGATCAACGTGCGCAACGCGGCGCGATCCAGTTGGCCATCGGCCTGTAGCACGCCCTGGCCAAAGTGGCGGGCAATCTGTTCCAGGGCCGGGCGCCCGGGTTCCACCACCCAGCGTGCGGCGTGATCGGCATCGATCACATGCACGCCCAGGTCGATGAAATGCTGGGCGGCAGCGCTTTTGCCACTGCCGATGCCGCCGGTCAGGCCAAGGGTCCAGGGTGTGTGAGGGGAGCGAGTCATTGGAAGCCGACAGCCTGCAGATAGAAGTCGGTCATTTGACCACCCCAGAGCAAGGCAATCCAGCCGGCAATGGCCAGAAAAGGGCCAAAGGGGATCGGCGTCGAGGTTTTGGCCCGGTTCAGGCGCAGCATGAGGGTGCCGATGATGGCGCCCACCAGTGAGGAGAGGAGCAGGGTCAGCGGCAGCACCTGCCATCCGCCCCAGGCTCCCAGCATCGCCAGCAGCTTGAAGTCGCCGTGCCCCATGCCGTCCTTGCCGGTCAGCAGCTTGAACAGCCAGAACACCGACCACAGGCTCAGGTAGCCGAGTACCGCCCCCCACAGGGCATCGCCCAGGCTGACCAGCAGCCCGAAGCTGTTGGCGATCAGTCCCAGCCACAGCAACGGCAACACCAGCACGTCGGGCAGCAGCTGGTGATCGGCATCGATCAGACTCATGGCGATCAGCCCCCAGCTGAGGATCAGCAACAGGCCCGCCTGCCAGCCGAAGCCGAAGTGCCAGGCAACGAAGGCCGAGATCAACCCGCAGGCCAGCTCGGTCAGCGGGTAGCGGGGGCTGATGGCGGCCTTGCAATGGCGGCAACGGCCCCGCAGGCACAGATAGCTGAGCAGGGGAATGTTCTCCCAGGGGCGGATTGGCTGTGCGCAATGCGGACACTGGGAATGGGGCAGCAGCAGGTTATAGGGCGCCCCTGCCGGCTCCGGGGGCAGCCCCAGCACTTCGTGGGCCTGGGCGCGCCAGTCGCGCTCGAGCATCTTCGGCAGGCGCCACACCAGCACATTGAGGAAGCTGCCGACCAGCAGCCCCAGTATCAGGGCGGCCAACACGAAAGCCAGGGGGTAGAGGGTCAGGACTTCAGTCAAGGACATGTTCAGATCGCTGTACCGAGTTGAAAGACAGGCAGGTACATGGCCACCACCAGGGCGCCGACGATACTGCCCAGAAGCACCATGATCAACGGCTCCATGAGACGGGTCAGGCTGTCCACCAGGTGGTCCACCTCGACTTCATAGTGGGTCGCGACCTTTTCCAGCAAGTGGTCCAGGGTTCCGGACTCTTCACCGATGGCGGTCATCTGGACCGCCATGCCGGGGAAGACCCCGCTGGCGCGCATGGCAAAGTGCAATTGCATGCCGCTGGCCACCTGTTGGCGAATGCGCTCCACCGCTTGCTTGAAGACCCGATTGCCACTGGTTCCGGCCACCGAGTCCAGAGCCTGCACCAGGGGCACCCCGGCAGCGAAGGTGGTCGCCAGGATTCGGGCATAGCGCGCCACGGCGGATTTTTGCAGCAAGGGGCCGGCCAGGGGCAAGCGCAGCAGCCCCACATCCACCGTGTCCCGCAGGCGTGCCGAGCGTCGATAGGCCTGGATCAGGCCGACACCGACCAGCAGGCTGGCGGCGAGCAAGAGTCCGCCGTGGCGCTGGAGCACCTGGGAGAGGTTGATCACCCATTGAGTGAGCGGCGGCAACTCGGCGTCGAACCCGGCGAACAGGCTCTGGAACTGGGGAACCACTTTGAGCAACAGGATGCTGCTGACGACGACTGCCACGCCGATCACCGCCAGCGGATAGACCATGGCTTGCTTTACCCGGGTCTTGAGGTTTTCGCTCTTTTCCTTGTGGGTCGCGACACGTTCCAGCAGCGTGTCCAGGGCCCCGGCCTGCTCGCCGGCATCCACCAGGTTGCAGTACAGCGCATCAAAGTGGCGTGGATGCCGGCGCAGTGCGCTCGCCAGGCTGGAACCGGCCTCGATTTCGCGCTTGAGGCTGGCCAGCAGCTGGCGCATCAGGGGCTGTTCAAAGCCTTCGGCAATGATGTCGAAGGCCTGCAGCAGCGGCACCCCGGCCTGCATCAACGTGGCCAGTTGGCGAGTGAACAGGGCGATCTCCCGGGGGCTGATCCCTTGGCCCAGTCGAGGCCAGGCCCTTGGCTTGCGGCGCACCCGGGTCGGGGTGATGCCCTGCTTGCGCAACCGGGCCCTGATCAGTCCCGGGTTGGCAGCGCTCAGTTCGCCGTGCATCACCTGGCCCTGGCCGTCGATGCCGTGCCAGAGATAGACACTCGTCGTGGGAGCTTTTGCCGCCATGCTTCGATCCTTGGGCAGTGGAGGAGTCTGGTCGCGAGGGTCATCGAACGGCTGATCGATGATCCGCGACCGCGGATGTGGCCTGGGCGCAAACGCGGTTGGGACGCTCCGGCCGGCGGCACCTGTTGAAGCCTAGCTGCCGGGTGCCTGTCGGACAGGGTCACGAGCTGACGAAATTTGTCAGTTTGTGCGACTTCTTGCGCTCAAGGCCAAGGGCTATCACCTCTGTAGGCCGCGGATTCCGTGGGTCGGGCCCTGGCACAGGGAATGCTTCAAGTCTTGCTGACGATCCACAGAGCATCATTGCCAGGAGGCACATCCATGAAACATCAATCCGCTTTTACTCTGATCGAATTACTGGTGGTGGTGGCCATCATTGGCGTTCTCGCCATGGTGGCGATGCCGCTGTACGCCCAGTATCAGGCCCGGGCCAAGGTAATTGCCGCGTTGGCCGAGGTCTCGGCGCTCAAGGTGAATGTCGAGGACCTGCTGAACCAGGGGACCGACCCGACCCTGGCCTTGATTGGAGGCTCGGCCCAGACCTCCAACTGCCGGGTGAGCGTCGGTGGCACAGCGGCCTCCGGTGAAGGGAGCATTGGTTGCACCATCCTCAATGCGCCGGGAGCGGTGCTGAACAAGACTCTGTTGCTGACCCGCTCGGCAGCTTCCGGATGGACTTGCAGCACCACGGTGGAGGCCGATTATGCGCCCAAGGGCTGCATGGCGCAGGACGCTTGAAGCCTGACCTGGCGTTTCGGCGCGGGCCGCTCGGATTGCTCCGGGAAAAAACCGCAACTTGCATGCAGATTGTCGAGCCGTCGTGCATTTTGCATGCTGCCGATTTTTCGAGTTTTCTTTAAGTTATTGTTTTATAACGAGTAATTGTGATCATCAGACTTGGCACAGCACCTGCAACATCCCCAGTAACCCTGCTGCCAGGACTCGGAGCAGGCTTTACTAAAAGAACAGGAGTTATTCGTATGAAGAAGTTTGCTATCGCTGCTGCAACTGCTACCGCTCTGACCCTGACCATGGCTAACGCAGCTTTTGCGCAGACTACTCAAGGCACCCAGTCGCCCATGGTTGTGGCTGCCGGTGAAGTGACCAAGGCCAAAGAGGCGACTTCCGATACCTGGATCACCACCAAAGTGAAAAGCGATCTGGTTACCGAGAAAGGCATTCCTGGCACCGACATCAAGGTCGAAACCAACAAGGGCGTGGTGTCGCTGTCGTCCACCGTCGCGATCACCGAAGCGCAGAAGGCCACTGCCGTGGCAATCACCAAGAAAATCAAAGGCGTCAAGGCAGTCTCCGCTGACGGCCTGAAAGCCGAGTAAGACTCCAGCTTCTCGCCTGGACAGGGAGAGGAAGCGGCAGACGCGCCCAATGGCAAGGCTGCCGCTTCTTTCATGAGTTCATGCGGAAGATCACAAGGATGTGATCATTACAGGCCCCGGCACTGCGTGTCGGGGCCTGTTCTATTGTGGGGGGCTGGTTGTGGACCCGACGGCGTCGCCGGGCGCAGTTTATTCGCTGTCCAGATGCAGCGGCGTGATCACCTTGCCGTCGCTCTCGGCCTGGCCCAGGTTGGCATCGATGAAGTAAACGCGGTCGTCGGCCAACTGGCCCTTGTCCACCAGGAAGTCCTTGATGCTGCTGGCCCTTTCCTGGCCCAGCTGGCGCAGCAGAACGTCGCTGCCGCTCCAGAACTTGATCAGGCCTTCACGCAGCTTGGCGCTGCGTTCGTCGCGGCTGAGCTGCGCCCATTCCGCCGGAGGCTGCTGCTTCAGGCGGGTACGGTAGATGCCCTCCAGCAACGGTGCCTTCTCGCCTTCGGGAACCTGCAGCAGGGACGCCTGGGCCGGAACCTTGTCGCCGCGGCGCTGGAGGATCTTGTAGTAGTTGTACTGGTATTCCCGCTCCAGGCGCTGCTCGGCGATCAATGGACCGTCGCTGCTCTGGGCGCTGGTGCCTTCGATTTCCAGGCGCAGGGTCGGACGTTCCTTGAGGGCCTTGGCCAGGGTGGTCAGGGCCGATTCCGACTCTTTGCTCAGCTCGCTGGAACCGGGGGCGAAGGAAACGTTGCTCAAGTCTTCCGAACCGCCACCGGAGATCAGGCCGCCGATGAACTTGAAGGGCGCTTCGGCCGCGCGCAGCACCAGATTGCGCAAGGTCTGCCAGACGATCGGCATGACGCTGAACTGCGGGTTGTTCAAGTCGCCGGAGATCGGCAATTCGATGGAGATCTTGCCGTCGGTGTCCTTGAGCAAGGCTACGGCCAGGCGGATCGGCAGGTCCACGGCATCCGGGCTGTCGACCTTCTCGCCCAACTGCAACTGCTCGACCACCAGCTTGTTCTCGGCCTTGAGCTGGCCCTTGGTGATCATGTAGTGCAGGTCGAGGTTGAGCCGGCCCTTGCGAATGCGGAAGCCCGCGAACTTGCCGGAGTAGGGGGTCAGGGTGGTCAACTCCACCCGTTTGAAACTGGTGGCGATATCCAGGGCGGCCATTGGATCGAACGGGTTGACGCTGCCCTTGATGGTCACTGGCGCGTAGCGGTCGACCTTGCCCTTGACGTCGACTTCCGCCGGCTTGGCCTGTCGGCTGTTGATGGTGCCGACATGCCCGTTGAGTTGCTGGATGGCAGTGGCGAAGTTGGGCGTCAGGCTCAGGTCGGCGAAGTTGGCCGAACCGTCATTGATGGCGATTTCACCAATGTGGATGCCCAGCGGCCTGCTGGAGCCGGGGGCGGATTTGCCCGAGGGTTTTCCGCCAGAGCCTGCCGGTTGTGGAATCAGCAGGTCGTCGATATTGGTGGTGCGGTCATCGTTGATGATGAAGCGCGCATAGGGCTGCATCAGGTTGACCCGGCTGATGCTCAGGCTGTCACCGTGCTGATAGTTCAGGCCTTCGACCACCACCTGCTTCCACTTGACGAAGTCGCGGGTCTTGAGGGTGTCCAGGGTGTGCAGTTGGTCCACTTCGGCGCGGCCGGTGATGCTGAAAGTCAGCGGCTCGACTTTCTTCAGGTCCACGGCCAGGTCGCTGCCAAGCATGCCGCTACGCAATTCCAGGCGAATGAAGGGGCTGATGTAGGACTGGGCGATCCGCAGGTCGATGTCCTTGGTCTGCACCTTGAGCTTGGCGGTGATGGGGTTGAGATTGACCTCGCCGCTGGCGGTGACCTTGCCTTGCTTGCCCAGGCCGGTATCGAGCTTGAGGCTGAAAGGCGACTGGTTGAGGCTGTCGAAATTCTTCAGGTCGAGGTTCAGTGGGCCCACATCCAGGGCCACGGCCGGCTTGGCCTTGCGGTCGGCCAGGTGCACCTGGTAATTGCGCAGCTCTACGTCCTTGAGCAGCACCTGCCAGGGCTTGCCGGGTGGCGCAGGCTCCTTGGGGGAATCGGCGGCGGCCGGTTGTGGCTTGGGCGCCGGCTTGGCGGGTTGGCTGGCAAACAGTTTCTGCCAGTCGAGTTGGCCATCGGCTTCAAGGGCGGCCCAGGTTTCCAGCTTCTGGCTGCGGATCTTGCCGACAATCACCTGCTGCTTGGCCAGGTCCACGGTGGTTTCGCTGACCTCCAGCCGCTCCAGGCGCGCCAGTGGCCGCCCATCCGGAGCCTTGATGGCGAAGGGCGCGACACTGATGGACGTGTTGTCCAGCAGCAGCTCTGTTTCCTTGGCCAGGCTGAATGTGTAATGGGTGCTGAGGTTGACCACCCCGTCTTCGAGGACCAGTGGCACTGCGTCGCGCACGTAGGGCCACCAGGCTTTCATCTTGCCGTCGCTGACCTTCAGGGTGCCTTGGGACGTCAGCGGGATGACGCTGAAGTTGCCGCGCCAGTCGATCTGTCCGCCTTCGGGACCAGTGGCGACCAGGGTCATGTCGGCGCTGTCGTCCGGCAGGGTGCTGAGGTTCTTCAGTTCGAAATCGAGCTTGTTGTAGATGAACTCGATGGGTTCGCTGGGACGCAGGTCCCGAAAGTGCAGGTAGCCGCCGGCCAGCTTGATGCGCTCGATGCGCACCGGAAACGGTTTGGCGTTGGGATCGCTCGGGGTCGGCTCGCTGGCGGGCAGCTTGAACAGAGCCAGGAGGTTGAGCTTGCCGTCCTTGTCAAAGAGGATTTCGGTCTTGGGCTGGTCCAGCTCGACATCTGCCAGATGCAGTGCGCGGGTCCACAGGCTGTCCAGTTGCAGGTTGGCGTAGAGGCGTTCGAAGGCCACCTGCTCCTTGCCCGGCTCGCCGATGTTCAGGCCCCAGACGGTCAGCTCCAGGCTGAAGGGGTTGAGTTCGATGCGTTGGATATGGGCCGGGGTCGTGGCGTAGTTGGCCAGTTGCTGATTGGCCACCCGCAAGGCGATGCCCGGCAGAATCAGAAAGCCCAGCAGACTGTAAAGGGCGAGAGCGGTCAACAAGGCGCAAAGAGCGCGAATCAATCCTTTGGTCATGCGAGGCTTCATCTATCTGAATCGGAAGTGCCTTGGAGTATGGCACGCGTTTACGGTTCCGAAACCCATCCAGTCTTCAGGAATATTCAGATTTCCTGCGCTCGATCAAAGTTGCAGGATCAGGGTTTTCAACGGCGGCTGGCCGTCATGGGAAGGGAAGTCCGCGGCAGGTGCCAGGACCTGGCAATCGCGCACCGGGCGCCCGGCCTTTTCGGCACAGCGCAACACTTGCTCGCGCCATTGCGACATCGGCACCTTGGCCAGATTGTTACAGCAGATCAACACACCGTCTTCGGCCGTGGCCAGCAGCGCCGGCTTCAGCAGGCTCTGGTAGTCGCGCAGCAGGTCTACGGTGCCGAACGCACTCTTGGCCCAGGCCGGCGGGTCCAGCAGCACCAGGTCATATTGGCGTTGCTCCAGACGGGGGTAGCCAGGCAGTTTCTGTCCGCGTCGCTGGCTGATGGGCAGGCCCGCCAACTGGCGGATCGCCGGGAAGTAGTCCGACTGCACGAACTGCATGTCGGGCAGATGCGGGTTGAGCCGGCCGTTCTCCCGACCCACCGCCAAGTTGCCTTCGGCGAAGTCCAGGTTGCACACCTCCCGGGCACCACCGGCTGCGGCACTGAGGCCGACGCCGCAGGTATAGGCAAACAGATTGAGCACGCTCTTTCCGGCGCTGTGCTGCTTGACCCAACCGCGGGCGTTGCGCAGATCGAGAAACAGCAATGGGTCTTGTCCGGCATGGCGACCACGGACCCGGTAATTCAGCCCCCACTCGTGTCCGATCAGGTCTTGCAGGGCCGGCTCTTCGGCGCGGTACACGCTGTCTTCGCGATCGATGCGCGAGTTGCCTCGGGAGCGGTCGTTGTAGACCAGCAGGGTCGACAGGTTCAGTTGCTGATTGATGGTGTCGTGCAATTGCAGCAGGTCGTCGCGTTCCAGCGTCTGGTGAAAGCTTTGCACCAGCAGTTGGGGGCCGTAGCGGTCGATGGCCAGACCTCCCGCGCCTTCCTGGCTGCCATGGAACAGACGGTAGCAGTCGGTGCCTTGCTGATGCAGCTCGGCGAGCAGTTCCTGGCGGTGAACGAGGGCGGCGCGCAGCGCCTGATTCAAGGAAGACATGCAGGGCGCCTTGGAGGAGAGGAGTAAGGCGCCGCAGTCTACCAGCGTCCCGCCTTCTGTAGGAGCCGGCTTGCTGGCGAAGACGCACTTACGAACGCCTTCGCTGGCAAGCCCGCCACAGGGGGCGGGGGAGGGGCGCGTGGTTAGCGTTCGATGGCCAATGCCAAGCCCTGGCCGCCGCCGATGCACAGGGTCGCCAGGCCTTTCTTGGCATCGCGCTTGAGCATTTCATGCAGCAGGGTCACCAGCACCCGGCAGCCCGACGCGCCAATCGGGTGGCCGATGGCAATCGCGCCGCCGTTGACGTTGACCTTGCTCGCATCCCATTCCAGCTCCTTGCCGACCGACAGCGATTGCGCGGCGAAGGCTTCGTTGGCTTCGATCAGGTCCAGCTGGTCCAGGGTCCAGCCGGCCTTGTCCAGGCAGCGGCGGGTGGCCGACACCGGGCCGATGCCCATGATCGCCGGGTCGACCCCGGCGTTGGCGTAGGCGGCGATCCGGGCCAGGACCGGCAGGCCCAGGGCCCGGGCCTTGCTGGCGCTCATCAGCATGACCGCGGCGGCGCCATCGTTCAGCGACGAGGCGTTGCCGGCGGTCACCGTGCCGTCTTTCTTGAATGCCGGCTTGAGCTTGGCCAGGGCCTCGGCGGTGGTGCCGGGGCGCGGTTGTTCGTCGGTGGCGAAGCTCAGCGGCTCGCCCTTGCGCTGGGGAATCAGGATCGGGGTGATCTCGTCGACAAAACGCCCGGCCTCGATGGCGGCCACGGCTTTTTGCTGGGACGCGGCGGCGAAGGCGTCCTGGGCTTCACGGCTGATGGCGTATTTGTCCACCAGGTTCTCGGCGGTGATGCCCATGTGGTAGTCGTTGAAGGCGTCCCACAGACCGTCGCTGATCATGGTATCGATCATCGGGCTGTGGCCCATGCGCAGGCCGGTGCGGGCGCCGGGCAGCACGTAGTTGGACAGGCTCATGTTTTCCTGGCCGCCGGCGATCATCACCTCGGCATCGCCGCAGCGGATGGCCTGGGCGGCCAGGTGCAGGGCCTTGAGGCCCGAGCCGCAGACCTTGTTCAGGGTCATGGCAGGCACGGCGTGGGGCAGGCCGGCCTTGATCGCGGCCTGGCGTGCGGGGTTCTGCCCGGCGCCGGCGGTGAGCACCTGGCCCATGATCACTTCGTCGACCTGGGCCGGGTCGATGCCGGTCTGGGCCAGCAGCTGGCGGATCACCGCGGCGCCCAGGTCAACGGCGGGAATGCCCGCCAGGGAGCCCTGGAAACTGCCCACGGCGGTACGGGTGGCGGCAACGATGACAACCTCTTGCATGCTCGAATCCTCTGGTTAGGGGGGAGGGGCCCGTGAAGGTGCGGGCTCGTGGAGCGACCGGCACAAGCGCCTGAAATTGGGGAAATCATGGTTGCACACAAGCCCTGGGACCGGCCAATCGCGAACCGGCCGGTCGGGTTGTGCTTGAGCGGTCGTGTTTCTACAGGCCCATGCGCCGTTTTGCCCGGTGCACCGAACTGTCGCGCACCGCCCAGCGCAGCATCGGCGTACTGCGTTTGACACTGGCGCGAATCAACTGGCGCTGCAGTGGGTTCTGATTGACCTTGAGCATGGCGCTGGCCCAGTCCGGCAACAGGTCGATACCGGCCTGCATCATCAGTGAGCCAAAGGGCTTGGCCAGTCGGCTGGGGGCGGGGGCGGCCTGGAGCAGACGCAGCACTTCGTGGCTGCGCTCGTCGCACAGCAGTTGTGGACGCATGGCTTGCAGGTAATCGGCGACTGCCCGCCGTGAGCGGGGCACGTCCCGGGCTCCGAGGCGTTCGGCAATCAGGGCGATCTCGTCGTAGTAGCGATCCTGGTCAGCCCCGGACAGGCGAGGGTTGAGGTAGCGCAGGTGCGCGGCGAGAAAACTGCTGACTTCCGCCACATGCACCCAGGTCAGCAGGTCCGGATCGCTGGCGGCATAAGGGCGGCCATCCGGGGCGGTGCCGACGATGTGCAGGTGGATGCTGCGCACTTTGTCGATCAGCCACTCGGCGTCCTGACGGGAGCCAAAGGTGGTGCCGGAAATGAACTGCCCGGTGCGGCGCAGGCGACCAATCATGTCCTGGCGAAAATTCGAATGGTCCCAGACTCCGGCCAGGGCCAGGGGATGCAGGGCCTGCAACAGCAGGGCGCTGATGCCGCCGATCAGCATGCTGCTGAAGTCGGCGTGCACCTGCCAACTGACCGATCCCGGCCCGAACAGGCCGGGGTCGCCCTTGGGGTTTTCCAGATCCAGTTGGCCCAGCGAGAGGCCGGACAGGCTCATGACCTGGCTTTCGATACGGCTGCGAATGAATTCCATGACAGCTCGGTGCGGAGAGTGAAAAAAGGGCGCGGCCTTGGCCGCGCCGGTCTCAAGCGTTCAGGCGCTTGTCGATCAGGCCTTCCACCACGCTGGGGTCCGCCAGGGTTGAAGTGTCGCCCAGGGTGTCCAGCTCGTTGCAGGCGATCTTGCGCAGGATACGCCGCATGATCTTGCCCGAGCGAGTTTTCGGCAGGGCCGGGGCCCACTGGATCAGCTCCGGTTTGGCAAAGCTGCCGATCTCGCGGCTGACCAGGGCCAGCAGTTCCTTCTTCAGTTCCTCGCTGGGTTCGACACCCTGCATGGGCGTGACGAAGGCGTAGATCCCCTGGCCCTTGAGGTCGTGGGGGTAACCGACCACGGCGGCCTCGGCAATGCTGTCGTGGAGCACCAGCGCGCTTTCCACTTCAGCGGTGCCGATGCGGTGCCCGGAGACGTTGATCACGTCGTCGATGCGTCCGGTGATCCAGTAGCTGCCATCCTCGTCGCGCCGGGCGCCGTCGCCGGTGAAGTAGTAGCCGGGGTAAGGCGCGAAGTAGGTTTCGACCATGCGCTTGGGATCGCCGTAGACGCCGCGGATCTGCGCCGGCCAGCTGGCCTTGATCGCCAGGATGCCGCTGCCGACGCCCTGGATCTCCTTGCCCTGGTCGTCCAGCAGCACCGGTTGTACGCCGAACATCGGGGTCGAGGCGCAGCCGGGTTTGACCTGTCGGGCGCTGACCAGGGGGCTGAGCATGATGCCGCCGGTCTCGGTCTGCCACCAGGTATCGACAATCGGGCAGCGCTGCTCGCCCACGACATTGAAATACCACTCCCAGGCTTCGGGGTTGATCGGCTCGCCGACGCTGCCCAAGAGCCGCAGGCTGCTGCGGGAGGTGCGCTGCACGGGGTCGCTGCCTTCGCGCATCAGCGCTCGCAAGGCGGTGGGGGCGGTGTAGAAGATGTTGACCTGGTGCTTGTCCACCACCTCCCAGAAACGCGAGGTGCTGGGGTAGTTGGGCACGCCTTCGAAGATCAGTGTGGTCGCGCCGTTGGCCAGGGGGCCATAGAGGATGTAGCTGTGGCCGGTGACCCAGCCGACGTCGGCAGTGCACCAGAAGATCTCGCCATCACGGTAGTCCAGCACGTACTTGAAGGTCATGGCCGCCTGCAGCAGATAGCCGCCGGTGGTGTGCAGCACGCCCTTGGGTTTGCCGGTGCTGCCGGAGGTGTAGAGGATGAACAGCGGATCTTCGGCGTCCATCGGTTCGGCGGGGCACTGGTCGCTGGCCGCGGCCACGGCCTGTTCGTAGTGGATGTCGCGGCCTTCTACCCAGTTCACCGGGCTGCCGGTGCGTTCGACCACCACCACGCTGCTGACATCGGGGCAACTGAGCAGGGCCTTGTCGACGTTGTTCTTCAGCGGGACCCATTTGCCGCCACGCACGCCTTCATCGGCGGTGATCACGGTGCGGCAGTCGGCATTGAGAATCCGGTCGCGCAGAGCCTCCGGTGAGAAGCCGCCGAACACCACCGAATGCACGGCGCCGATCCGGGTGCAGGCAAGCATGGCGTAGGCTACTTCGGGAATCATCGGCATGTAGATGCACACCCGGTCGCCTTTCTTCACGCCACGGCTTTTCAGCACGTTGGCCAGGCGGCAGACATGTCCGTGAAGTGCTTTGTAGGTGATGCGCTTGGAGTCGGCGGGGTTGTCGCCTTCCCAGATGATGGCGGCCTGATCGCCGCGTTTTTCCAGATGACGATCGATGCAGTTGTAGCTGACGTTGAGCTGGCCGCCGCTGAACCAACTGGCCTCGCCGGTGCGCATGTCATGCCTGTGCACGCTGTCCCACGGGCTGCTCCAGTGCAGGAAGCGCTTGGCCTGCTCGGCCCAGAACTGGTCCGGATGTTCTATGGATTGACGGTAGAGGTGCTGGTAGTCGTCCTGACTCATTTGTGCCGCCCGGCGGACGGCATCGGCTTTGGGAAAAGTGCTGATATCGAACATGACGGTTCCTTATTCTTGTTTTGCGACAAGTCATAAGGTTGCGCACAAGTGTCAGGAAGGTTCAAGAGGGGCCCGGACGGGAGCCGGCGTGGCGGCTCCCGGGGCAGGAAAGGCTGATCAGCCGCGGTGACGACCGCGGAAGTAGTTGATCAGGCCTTGGGTCGATGCGTCGTCGGCCAGGGTTTCATCGCTGCCGACCAGGCGGTTGTAGACGCCTTTGCCCAGCTCCTTGCCGAGCTCTACGCCCCACTGGTCGAAGGCGTTGATGCCCCAGACCACGCTTTGCACGAAGACCTTGTGTTCGTACAGCGCCACCAGGGCGCCCAGGCGCCGCGGGCTGATGCGCTCGACCACCAGGGTGTTGCTCGGGCGGTTGCCGGGGATGACTTTGTGCGGCGCCAGCCTGGCCACGTCGGCTTCGCTCAGGCCCTTATCGCGCAATTCGCTCTCGGCTTCGGCGCGGGTCTTGCCCAGCATCAGTGCCTGGCTCTGGGACAGGCAGTTGGCGTACAGCCATTGATGGTGGTCGGCCACCGGGTTGAAGCTGACGATCGGCACGATGAAGTCGGCCGGAATCAGCTGGGTGCCCTGGTGCAGCAACTGGTGATAGGCGTGCTGGCCGTTGCAACCGACGCCGCCCCAGATCACCGGGCCCGTGTCGGTGGCCACCGGCGTGCCGTCCTGGCGCACGCTCTTGCCGTTGGACTCCATGTCCAACTGCTGCAGGTGCTTGGTGATGTTGCGCAGGTAGTGGTCGTACGGCAGGATCGCGTGGCTTTGCGCGCCCCAGAAGTTGCCGTACCACACCCCCAGCAGGGCCAGCAGCACCGGCATGTTCTGTTCGAACGGCGCGCTCTGGAAATGCTGGTCCATGGTGTAGGCGCCGGACAGCAGTTCCTTGAAGTTGGACATGCCGATGGCCAGGGCGATCGGCAGGCCGATGGCGGACCACAGCGAGTAGCGCCCGCCGACCCAATCCCACATCGGGAAGATGTTCTCTTCGCGAATCCCGAAGGCCACCGCCGCGGCGTTGTTGCTCGACACGGCGATGAAGTGGCGATGCAGTTCGGCTTCGGAGCCGCCTTGCGCCAGATACCAGGCCCGCGCTGCTTGGGCGTTCTTCAGGGTTTCGAGGGTATTGAAGGACTTGGAGGACACGATGAACAGCGTGGTTTCCGCGCGGATCTTCGCCGAAAGCTCATGGAACTCACTGCCGTCGATGTTCGCCAGGTAGTGGCAGCGCACGCCTTTCTGGGCGTAGGACAGCAGGGCTTCGGATACCAGTTCCGGGCCGAGGAAGGAGCCGCCGATGCCGATGTTCACCACGTCAGTGATGGGCTTCTCGGTGTAGCCGCGCCACAGGCCGTCGTGGATGCGCCCCACCAGCTCGGTGATCTGGTTCAGTACCTTGTGCACTTCCGGCATCACGTTGACGCCGTTCACCGACAGCTTGTCGCCAACCGGACGGCGCAGCGCGGTGTGCAGGGCCGGACGGCCTTCGGAGGCGTTGACCAGCTCGCCGGTGAGCATGGACTTGATGGCATCGGCCAGGCCGACTTCCTTGGCCAGGTTCACCAGCAGGTCGCGGGTCTGGCTGGTGATCAGGTTCTTCGAGTAATCGAGAAACAGTCCGCAGCTGCTCAGGGTGAATTGGCTGAAGCGCTGTGGATCGGCATTGAACGCCTCGCGCATGCTGAAATCCTGCATGGCTTGGCGGTGGTCTTTCAACGCTTGCCAGGCGGGCAGAGCGGTAACGTCGTGAGGAGTGCGGTAGTACGCCATCGCTGCGGTTTTCCTTTTGCTTGAACTGCCTTTTGGACACTGAAAAGCCTGGAACGTCCTGCATGGTCCCGAGGACCTCGTTCGCTCAGCCCTGTGCTGATTCGATTAATCACCCAGGGCGATAACAGTAACCCCGGCGTGCTGTTCTGTCTTGGCTTTGTCCGACTTGTGGCCGGTACTATTTTGTACTTGCGCAGCCAATCAGGGCGGCAAAGGGGTTTTCAGTGGGAATAATAGGGGGTGAATCGGCTGGCCTGGGCCGGGAGCCCGGTTCTGGCAAGGTCCAGTGCATCACCGGGGGAGTATCCGCAACCGGGGCGGTTGAAGCTTGAGCCGCTCGGTTGCACCTTGGGCAAGATGGCATGCATGGACATTCCTCGGTCGGGTCCTCGAACGGGGCTTGCAGTATTGGCTGCAGGCCCCAGCCGGCGGCAGTTTGCCCGAAGGTTGGGGTTCGGGCAATCAGGTGCTTATGCCGGTGTATCGAGGTCCAGATGCAGGTTGTCGATCAGACGGGTGGAGCCCAGATAGGCTGCGACCAGAATCACCAGATCGCGGTCTTCGGCGGTGGCGGGACGCAGGTTTTTCGCGTGACGGATTTCCAGGTAGTCCCGGCGCAGGCCGGCGTCTTCCAGTTGCTGCTGTTGCTCGGCCAGCAGCTTCGGATAATCGCGTTCGCCACCGCGGATGGCCTGGGCAATCTGCTGCAGGCTCCGGTACAGCGCCGGGGCGATGGCACGCTGTTCCGGGCTCAGGTAACCGTTGCGCGAGGACAGCGCCAGGCCGTCATCGGCGCGTACGGTCGGTTCACCGATGATCTGGATTGGCATGTTCAGGTCATGCACCAGGGCGCGAATGACGGCCAGTTGCTGGTAGTCCTTCTGGCCGAATACCGCCAGATCGGGCTGGACCATGTTGAACAGCTTGCTGACCACCGTGGCCACGCCCTCGAAATGGCCGGGACGGCTGGCACCGCACAGGCCCTCGGACAGTTGCGGCACGCTGACCCGGGTCTGTCCGGCCATGCCGTCGGGATACATTTCTTCGACGCTGGGGGCGAACAGCAGATGGCAGCCGGCTTCGAGCAGTTTTTCCTGATCTGCAGCCAGGGTCCGCGGGTACTTGTCCAGGTCTTCGCCGGCGCCGAATTGCAGCGGGTTGACGAAGATGCTGGCCACCACGAAATCCACGCGCTGAGCGGCCTTGGCCACCAGCGCGGCGTGGCCGCTGTGCAGGTTGCCCATGGTGGGCACGAAGCCGATCCGCTTGCCGTCGCTGCGGGCGCGAGCGACCGCTGCGCGCAATTCGCGCACGGTTTTAACTGTATTCATGCGGAGAACCCGTGTTCGGCGCCTGGAAAGGTAACGGCTTTGACTTCTGCGACGTAGGCGCTCAAGGCCGCCTGGATGCTGTCTTGGCCGGCCATGAAGTTTTTCACGAACTTGGGCGAGCGACCGCTGAGGGACAGGCCCAACATGTCGTGGAGCACCAGCACCTGGCCGTCGGTGGCGCTGCCGGCACCGATGCCGATCACCGGGATCTTCACCGCCTGGGTGATTTCCGCCGCCAGCTCGCTGGGCACGCATTCCAGCAGCAACATGGCCGTACCGGCCTGCTCCAGGGCGATGGCGTCGGCACGCATCTGCCGCGCCTGGCTCTCGTTGCGCCCCTGGACCTTGTAGCCGCCCAGGACATTCACGGTCTGTGGCGTCAGCCCCATGTGCACGCACACCGGAACACCGCGTTCGTTCAGCAGGCGTACCGATTCGGCCAGCCAGGCCGCGCCTTCGATCTTGACCATGTGCGCGCCGGCCTGCATCAGCTGGGCGGAACTGCTCAGTGCCTGTTCGGGGGTGGCGTAGGACATGAAAGGCAGGTCGGCGAGGATCAGTGCCCCGTTGTTGCCGCGTTTGACCGCTGCGACGTGATAGGCCATGTCGGCGTTGCTGACGGGCAGGGTGCTGTCGTGCCCTTGCAACACCATGCCCAGGGAGTCGCCTACCAGCAGGACTTCGACACCGGCCTCACAGCAGGTGTGGGCGAAGGTCGCGTCATAGCAGGTCAGCATGGTGATTTTTTCACCTTTCTGCTTGAGGCTTTGCAGGGTGGTCAGAGTGATGTCTGGCATGAAAAGGGGTCCTCATTTCAGGCGCTTTGGAAACTACTGCGAGTAACGCGCGTGATTCTTCGTTTTTCAGGCGCACGGTCTTTTGTCGTGCTTATACAGCCTGGTTCCAAGCGATTTGAAAGTGCGGCCGGGACTCGTCTTGGCGCTCTTGCGCACATCATTCTGTGCCCAGAAGGTGCTCTGTACCAGCGGGTGCCACCGCCGTTGCACAAGCGTCTTGGCCTAACGTTTCCTGGGGTCGCCGCGAACAAGCCTCGCTTGAATTGCGCCCTTTAACGCCGGGATGGCGGCAACGGGACGCCTATAGTCGTGATGAGGACTCGGGAAGTCAATTAGATGTGTTACCGCCTTGTTACGCCGCGAGTGTTACCGCCGTTACTGATCCGTTTCAGCCCTCAGGCCAGGCGTTCCAGGCCGACAAATGGGCAAGCGTCGAGCAGTGCCTTGAGGCTGCGCCCATCGGCCAGCCGCAACTCGGCAGGGGCCAGTTCCGCCAGGGGATAGAGGACAAAGGGGCGGGCGTGCATGTGGTAATGAGGCACCTTGAGACGGGGTTCGTCGAGCAGACGGTCACCGAACAGGAGGATGTCCAGGTCCAGGGTGCGTGGCCCCCAGCGCTCGTTTCGCTCGCGCCCCTGCTGGTTTTCGATCGCCTGCAGGGCATCGAGCAGCGCCAGGGGGTCGAGGTTGCTGTCCAGCGCCGCCACGGCATTGGTGTAGCGCGGTTGGCCCGGAAGCAGGGAGTCGCTTTGATAGAAGGACGAGACGCCGCGCAGTTGGCTGTCGGGCAACTGCGCCAGGGCCTCGATGGCGCTGCGCAGTTGCTCTTCAGGGGCAGCCAGGTTGCTGCCCATGCCGATGTAGATACGTTCCATCCACTATTCGCCCGAAGCGTTGGAGCCGCCGGCACGCTTGCGCTTGGCGCCGCTGCTGCGCCGGCGTTTGCGAGGGGCACCGCTGGCATCTTCCTTGCCGCTCAGTTCGCGGATCATGTCCCGACGTTCGGCATCATTGGCGTCCTGGTAATCGGTCCACCATTCACCCAGGCCATCGGTCTGCTCACCGGCGCTTTCCCGCAGCAGCAGGAAGTCATAGCCGGCACGGAAACGCGGGTTATCCAGCAGCAGGTCGGCGCGCTTGCCGCTGCGGCGCGGCAAGCGCTCTTGCATGTCCCAGATCTCGCGGATCGGCATGGTGAAGCGCTTGGGAATGGCAATGCGCTGGCACTGTTCGGCGATCAGCTCGTGAGCCGCTTCCTGCATGGCCGGGATCGGCGGCATGCCACGTTCCTGCAGGCGCAGCACCCGGGCCGGCAGGGCCGGCCAGAGCAGGGCGGCGAACAGGAAGGCTGGGGTCACCGGCTTGTTCTGCTTGATCCGCAAGTCGGTGTTGATCAGGGCTTCGCTGATCAGCGTGTGGGTGTAGGTCGGGTTGTATTCCAGGGCTTCGGCGCTGGCCGGGAACAACGGATCGAACAGTTGCAGGTCCACCAGCATTTCGAAGGTGTCGGCAGCGTAGCCGGAGAGGAACAGCTTGAGCACTTCCTCGAACAGGCGCGCCGAGGGGATTTCCCGCAGCATGGGCGCCAGTTCACGGATCGGCGTCGCGGTGTGCTTTTCGATACCGAAGTTCAGTTTTGCCGCGAAGCGCACGGCCCGCAGCATCCGCACCGGGTCTTCCTGGTAGCGCTGGCGAGGATCGCCGATCAGGCGGATCAGGTTGTTGCGAATGTCGTGTACACCATTGGCGTAGTCGAGGATGCGCTCGCTGACCGGATCGTAGTACAGGGCATTGATGGTGAAGTCACGGCGTTGCGCGTCTTCTTCCAGGGTGCCGTAGACGTTGTCCCGCAGGATTCGCCCGCTTTCGTTGCGGGAGGATTGGTTGCTGTCCTCCTCGTCGTCGTTCTGCGGGTGGTTGGCGCGGAAGGTCGCGACCTCGATGATTTCGCGACCGAAGTGAATGTGCACCAACTTGAAACGACGGCCAATGATCCGCGCGTTACGAAACTCGGCCTTGACCTGTTCCGGTGTGGCGCTGGTGGCGACGTCGAAGTCCTTGGGGGTGATGTTGAGCAGCATGTCGCGCACGCAGCCACCCACCAGGTAAGCCTGGTAGCCGGCGTTCTGCAGGCGCTCGACGATATTCACCGCATACCGGCTGAATTGGGCACGTTGCAGCGAATGTTGGCTGCTATTGAGCACTTCAGGGGTGCTGCGTTGGTGTTGCGTACGACGCAAGGGAGAACGGAATGACTGGAACAGCTTCTTCAGCATGGGATGCACTGTTTGAAGGAATGTTCGGCCAAAACGAAGAATGACCGCATGATGGGCCGGGATTCTAGCATTTAGTCGAAGGATGGTGTAGGAAGCTGCCGCGACTTGTGTAGGTCTGCCCAAAACCGCGTGTTACCGGGGCGGCGAGGGTTGCGTCGGGGGGGAATACGAATTGCACAAACCACAAGGGGAGCCGAAGCTCCCCCAGAATAGTTGCGTGCTCTATTTTTATTATTGGTTTTGGGCTTCTTGTTTTTGTTGATCGCCCTCGTCACCTGGTTTACCCAGTGTGACGCTCCCAATCGGGAGCCAAGAGCAAACGGATTGCTTTGATCGCTGAGTTGCAATGACCTTTCGATCCAACCAGTTCAGGCTCTGCCTTAGGGCAGTTTTTGTTGTTCTCGGCCTGGTTGTGGGGCAAGCCCCAAATACAACGCCTCTCCAAAAGAATCAGTTAGCTGCGCCTCCGCCGTGTTGTTTTTATTGTGCGTGAGTCGATTCGTCTTATTTTTATTGTCTTGTGCATTGCTTGTTATTGTTCTTGTACCAAACATATAGCAGGTGCCGTGCCAACTTTTGCGATCCCCAGTAAAACAAGGGGTTAGGAGCCTCTGGCACTGTTATTCAGACGAAAAAAAACCGGGGCTTCGTTACCTTTAGCCCCGGCTTTTGTTACGTCCAATGATGTGGGTAACAGTTTTTTGCATTTTGTCGAATGTCACCCGCACATTCGACAGCCTCGGTTCAGCTTTCGCTGGCGACCCCGCTCTTGCGGCGCGGGATGCCCAGACGCTGGCGCCGCTCCCACAGGCATTTGCGGCTGACCCCAAGCTTGCGTGCCAGCTCGGTCTCGGTCATGTGGTCCTGGTGCTCAAGAACGAAATGCTGGAAGTAGTCCTCCAGGGAAAGGTCTTCCGTAGGTTCGTGGCTGGTGTTACCCGGCTGTGGCGCGAGGCCGACGAAGTCGTCGTCTTCCAGGTCGCTCAATTCGATATCGATGCCCAGCAGGTCAGCTGAGATCTCCGGGCTTTCGCACAAGATCACCGCACGCTCGACTGCGTTCTCCAGCTCACGCACGTTCCCCGGCCAGGAGTAATGACGGATCGCCTGTTCGGCGTCGGCGGCGAACCTCAGGTCCGAACGACCGATGCGCGCACTCTGTCGAGCCAGGAAGGCGTTGGCGATTTCATTGACGTCGGCCCCCCGCTCGCGCAGGGCTGGCAGTTTCAAGGCAATCACGTGCAGGCGGTAGTACAGGTCTTCACGGAACTGGCCGATTTTCGACAGGCTCTTCAGGTCGCGGTGAGTCGCTGCTATCAGGCGCACGTCGACTTTTTGCGACTGCACCGAACCTACCCGGCGGATCTCGCCTTCCTGCAGGACGCGCAGCAGGCGGGCCTGGGCTTCCAACGGCAGCTCGCCGATTTCGTCAAGGAAGAGGGTGCCGCCGTCTGCCGCTTCCACCAGGCCGGCACGACCGGCACTGGCGCCGGTGAAGGCACCTTTCTCGTGGCCGAACAGTTCGGATTCGATCAGGGTTTCCGGGATGGCAGCGCAGTTCACCGAGATCATCGGCGCCTTGGCGCGCTTGGACAGGTTGTGCAGCGCCCGGGCCACCAGCTCTTTGCCGGTGCCGGATTCGCCCTGGATCAGGACATTGGAGTCTGTCGGCGCGACCTTGCGGATCTTGCTGTACATGTCCTGCATGGGCGGACAGGAACCGATGATGCCGATTTCACCGTTGCTGTTGCCGGCAACGGCCTTGTCCGCGGTCGCCCCGGCCTTGCCCGCAGGGCGATCTGGCGCTGCGTTCTCGGCGCTTTGCCGATCCCGAAGGATTCGCGCCACGGCCTGGAGCATCTCATCGTGGTCGAAAGGCTTGGCGATGTAGTCCACCGCGCCCATCTTCATCGAGTCCACGGCTGAGCGCAGGCTGGCGTAGCTGGTCATGATCAGCACTGGAGTGCCCTGGCCGAGCTTGATCAGTTCGGTGCCCGGAGCACCCGGCAGGCGCAGGTCACTGACGATCAGATCGAACGTGGGGATGCTGAAGCGTTCCTGGGCTTCCTGCACTGAGCCGGCTTCGCTGACCTGATACTGGTTGCGTTCCAACAGACGGCGCAGGGCGGAGCGGATAATGGTTTCGTCTTCGACGATCAGAATATGCGGCATTGATTCAATTCTCTCGACGGTCTCAGTTCACAGCGGACGTCGCTTCGACATGACGCGGCAAGGTCACCCGGATACGGGTGCCGCGCTGGCTTTGTAGATCGGCCGGGCTGTCGATGGTGATTTGTCCATAATGCTCTTCAACGATGGAATAGACCAGTGCAAGGCCCAGTCCGGTGCCTTCTCCAGGGTCCTTGGTGGTGAAAAACGGTTCGAACAACCGGTCCATGATGTTCTTGGGAATGCCGCTGCCTTCGTCCTCCACGATCAGGTCGACCGTGTGCTCGAAAGCCTCGCTCTTGACGCGTACCGCGCTGCCGGGAGGGGAGGCGTCTCGGGCGTTGGAAAGCAGGTTGATCAGCACCTGGGCGAGGCGCTGAGGATCGCCATCAACCCAGTGGTCGGGATCGCACAGATTGAAGAACTGCACTTCGAAATTGCGTCGGTTCAGGGCCAGCAGGCCAATGGCATCCTGAGCGACTTCGGCCAGGCACACGGCTTCGTCGTTGTGCTGGTGGCTGCCGGCGTGGGCGAAGCTCATCAACGACTGCACGATGCGCGAGATGCGTTTGGTCTGTTCGAGAATCTGCTCGCTGATCTCCGTCAGTTCGCCGTCCTCCTCGCGCTCTTCCCGCAGGTTCTGCGCCAGGCAGGCAATGCCGGTGATCGGGTTGCCGATCTCGTGAGCGACCCCGGCGGCCAGGCGCCCGATGCTGGCCAGGCGCTCGGAGTGCACCAGTTTGTCTTCCAGGGTCTGGGTTTCGGTGAGGTCTTCCACCAGCAGCACCAGGCCGCTGTTGCCCGGGGCCAGGGGCTCGTCGATGGCCGCCTTGTGCAGGTTCAGCCAGCGGGTCTGGCCATCGAGGGCCAGGTGCTGCTTGTGCAAGTGTTCGTCCGGCAGATTGATGAAACCTTGCAGCAAATCCTTCCATGGGTTGGCGATGGTGCTCAGGCGCGACCCCACCACGTGTTGCGCAGGAATGCCGGTCAGCTCCTCCATGGCCTTGTTCCACATCAGGATTTCTTGGTCCTTGGCCAGGGAGCAGACACCCATCGGCAGTTCCTGCAGGGTTTGCCGGTGGTAGCGACGCAGGGCATCGAGTTCGGCTGCCAGGCCGGTCAGGCGCGAGTGATAGTCCTCCAGCCGGCTTTCGATGAAGTGGATGTCCTCGGTGACGTAGTTTTCTCCGCCAGCCTTGTAGGGCAGGAAGGTCTCTACCATGTCCTGGGCAACACTTGGTCCCATCAGCCCCGAGAGGTTGGCTTCGATGCGGTCCCGCAGGCGCCGCAAGGCGTAAGGCCGACGCTCGTCGAAGGGCAGGTAGAGGTCGCGCAGGGCCTGTTCCACTTCCTTTTGCGCGGCCTTGGCTCCCAGCGGCTTGGCCAGTTGGGTGGCGAACTCCTGGGGCGAGGCGGCATGCAGCTCCCGTCGTTGCGGGCGCCGCACGTTGTCCACGGCGCAGGCTTCGGCGGCGCTGGCTTCCTCGCTGCTGGCGTTGGTGAACAGCGAGATCAGGGTGAACATCAGCACGTTGGCGGCCAGCGACGCGATGGCTGCCATGTGCCAGCTGGTGTCGTCGAGGACGTAGATCATGTTCAGCAGCGGGATATAGAAACCCTGCAGGTTGCCGATCAACGGCAGCAGCATGGTCACCAGCCACACCAGGATCCCGGCCAGTAGCCCGGCGATGAATCCACGCCGGTTGGCGGTCGGCCAGTACAGCACCGACAGCACGCCCGGCAGAAATTGCAGGGTGGCGACGAAGGCGACGATTCCCAGATTGGCCAGGTCCTGCTCGGCCCCCAGCAGCAGATAGAAGGCATAGCCGGCCATGATGATGGCGACGATCAGGGCGCGGCGGGTCCATTTCAGCCAGCGATAGATGTTGCCTTCCGCCGGCGGCTGATAGAGCGGCAGCACCAGATGGTTCAGGGCCATCCCCGACAAGGCCAGGGTGGTGACGATGATCAGGCCGCTGGCTGCGGAAAGGCCACCGACATAGGCCAGCAGGGCCAGGGCCGGGCTGTTGGCGGCAATGCCGATGCCCAGGGTGAAGTATTCCGGATTGGTGGTGGCGCCGAGTTTGAGTCCGGCCCAGAGAATCAGCGGCACCGCCAGGCTCATCAGCAGCAGGAACAGCGGCAGGCCCCAACTGGCGCTGACCAGGGCGCGGGGGTTGAGGTTTTCGGTAAAGGTCATGTGGTACATGTGCGGCATGACGATGGCCGAGGCGAAGAACACCAGCAGCAGAGTGCGCCATGGACCTTCTTGCAGGGGCGTATGCAGCGCAGCGAGGGCGGTCTGGTTCTGCAGCAGCCAGAGCTCCAGCTGTTGCGGCCCATCGAAAACCCCGTACAACGCATAGAGGCCGACGCCGCCGATGGCGATCAGTTTGATCACCGATTCAAAGGCGATGGCGAACACCAGGCCTTCGTGCTTTTCCCGGGTCGCGATGTGCCGGGAGCCGAAGAAAATCGTGAACAGGGTGATCAGCGCGCAGAAGCTCAGCGCCACGCGGTGCTGCACCGGCTCATGGGTGAGGATGCCGATGGAGTCGGCCACCGCCTGGATCTGCAGAGCCAGCAGGGGCAGGACCCCCACCAGCATGAAGATGGTGGTCAGGGCGCCGGCCCAGGTGCTGCGAAAACGGAAGGCGAACAGATCCGCCAGGGATGACAGCTGGTAGGTGCGAGTGATCTTGAGGATCGGATAGAGCAGCACCGGCGCCAGCAGGAAGGCACCGGACACCCCCAGGTAGCTGGAGAGAAAGCCGTAGCCGTATTGATAGGCCAGGCCCACTGTGCCGTAGAAGGCCCAGGCGCTGGCATAGACCCCCAGCGACAGGGTGTAGGTCAACGGGTGGCGAATGATCGAGCGCGGAATCATGCCGCGCTCACTGATCCAGGCCACCCCGAACAGCACCAGCAAGTAGGCGGCGCTGATCAGGATCATCTGGGTCAGGCTAAAGCTCATCGGCATCTTTTTGGCTCTGCAGGATGAAGGTCACGACGATCAGAATCAGCCAGAGCAGATACGGGCGATACCAGGCGCCAGTAGCATCGATCCACCAATCCATGATGGCGGGGGAAAACAGATAGATCCCCACTACCAGGAGCAGGACCAAGCGATAGATGTACATCTCGGCCTCTCTTTATTGTCTGCGTGCCCGAAAACGTGCGGCGATGGTAACGGATGGGCGCCAGGCTGCAAGGGGCGTCAGCTCAATTGCGCTTCCGGCAGGCTCGGCGTGCGGGGAATCAAGCTGGCATCCCAGTGCGCGATGCCCCAGCGCATGATCTCGGCCACGCTGGCACCGGCCAGTTCGCTTGGCGGTTTCTGCCCCAGGGCCCGCAGCGCCCGCAACAGCAAGGGCGGCGCCTGATCTTCGGTCAGTGGCGGCGAGCGGTAGGACTTGCCCAGTTTGTGGCCGTCCGGCTGAGTGATCAGTGGCACATGCAGGTAGCGCGGCTGGGACAGCCCCAGCAACTCCTGCAGGTACAACTGACGCGGTGTGGAGTCCAGCAGGTCCGAACCGCGGACGATGTCGGTGACGCCTTGCCACGCATCATCCAGCACCACGGCCAATTGATAAGCATAGAGGCCATCCCGGCGCTGGATCACGAAGTCCCCCACATCCCGGCCCAGGTGCTGGTGGTACTCGCCCTGGACCCGGTCGGTGAAGCGGTACTCCAGCTCCGGCACGCGCAGGCGGATCGCTGCATGCTCCCGGGCATGGCCGAGGTTGCGACACAGGCCCGGGTAGATGCCGTGGTAGGGCTCCAGCTGTTTGCGTGAGCAGGTGCAGGCATAGGCCAGGCCCTGGTTGAACAAGCGGTTGAGAACCTCGGCATAGGCCGCGTGGCGCTCGCTCTGACGGACCATGTCGCCGTCCCATTCAAAGCCGTAGCTTTCCAGGGCCTTGAGGATCGCCGCCTGGGCGCCGGGCTCTTCCCGGGGCGGGTCGAGGTCTTCCATGCGCACCAGCCAGCGGCCGCCGACGGCGCGGGCATCCAGGTAGGACGCCAGGGCCGCCGCCAGCGAACCGAAGTGCAGGTAGCCACTGGGGGTGGGGGCGAAGCGCCCGATGTACGAGGAGGATGTGCAGGCAGTCATGGAGCGGATGTTACTTCGTCTGGCCCCCGGGCGACGATGTCTTCGGGGGGGAGCGCTTTCGCGAGCGGGCTCGCTCCTGCAGGGAGCGGCGGAAACGAAAACGGAGCGTGGGTACGCTCCGTTTCAGGTTCAGTCGGCGATTATTTGCCGACCTGTTTTTCCTTGATTTCCGCCAGGGTCTTGCAGTCGACGCACATGTCGGCGGTTGGGCGGGCTTCCAGACGGCGAATGCCAATCTCGACGCCGCAGGATTCGCACCAGCCGTATTCTTCGTCTTCGATCAGTTGCAGGGTCTTGTCGATCTTCTTGATCAACTTGCGCTCGCGATCACGGGCGCGCAGTTCAAGGCTGAACTCTTCTTCCTGGCTGGCACGGTCAGCCGGATCGGGGAAGTTGGCCGCTTCGTCTTTCATGTGATCAACAGTGCGGTCGACTTCCTGCATCAAGTCCTGTTTCCACTTGTTCAGGATCTTGGTGAAGTGTTCGCGCATGGGCTTGCCCATGTACTCTTCGCCCGCAGTTTCAACATAAGGTTCAAAACCGCTGATCGATTGAATCTGTTGCTTTGCTTGGGTGGGCATGAATGGACCGCCTCTACTCTTGTAATCCATTGCGCAGGATTGCTCCATCTCCGACACTTGCCGGCCCTGCGGCTGCAAGCGGGCGAACTTACCAGATCAAACCAGAGCGCGCTACTCCCGGTTGTCGAGCCTATGTCGTGTATCGCTCATGGATACGGGAAAAGTCTGACACGGCCTGTTGAACGGTTCGTTCAATCATTGATTTTAGTCAAATCTGCGGGTTCTGTTGGCGCCGGTTGGCTAAGGTAGCAGACCGCGTGAACGGCTCCGGGTTCTCCCTGGCTTCTCTGGATGGGTAGAATCGGACTTTTTGCTTCCCCACCTTGTAATGAAGGAAGGCTAATGGCTCTGCCCTACAGTGCGCGCAGTCGCGCTATCGAACCTTTCCATGTCATGGCCCTGCTGGCTCGCGCCAATGAGCTGCAAGCGGCGGGACACGATGTGATTCACCTGGAGATCGGCGAGCCGGACTTCACCACCGCCGAACCGATCATCAAGGCCGGGCAGGCCGCGCTGAGTGCCGGCAAGACCCGCTACACCGCGGCCCGGGGCATTCCCGAGCTGCGCGGGGCCATCTCCGGGTTCTACCAGCAGCGTTATGGCCTGGATATCGACCCCGAGCGGATCATGATCACCCCCGGAGGCTCCGGCGCCCTGTTGCTGGCCAGCAGCCTGTTGGTCGACCCGGGCAAGCACTGGCTGCTGGCAGACCCGGGTTATCCGTGCAACCGGCATTTTTTGCGCCTGGTGGAAGGCGCCGCGCAACTGGTGCCGGTAGGTCCGGACGTGCGTTATCAACTGACGCCGGATCTGGTGGAGCGCTATTGGGACCAGGACAGTGTCGGAGCCCTGGTGGCGTCTCCCGCGAACCCCACCGGGACCATTCTCAGTCGCGATGAGCTGGCGGGCCTGTCCGCGGCGATCAAGGCGCGCAATGGGCATCTGGTGGTGGATGAGATCTATCACGGCCTGACTTACGGCACGGACGCTGCCAGTGTTCTGGAAGTCGATGACAGTGCGTTTGTGCTGAACAGTTTTTCCAAGTATTTCGGCATGACCGGCTGGCGCCTGGGGTGGCTGGTGGCACCACCGGCGGCGGTGGGCGAGTTGGAGAAGCTGGCGCAGAACCTCTACATCAGTGCACCCAGCATGGCCCAGTACGCGGCCCTGGCCTGTTTCGAGCCGGAAACCATCAGCCTGCTGGAGGAGCGTCGCGCCGAGTTCGGGCGCCGTCGGGACTTTCTGCTCCCGGCCTTGCGCGAGCTGGGCTTCGGTATTGCCGTGGAGCCGGAAGGAGCGTTCTACCTGTACGCCGACATCAGCGCCTTTGGTGGGGATGCCTTTGCCTTCTGTCGGCACTTCCTGGAAACCGAGCACCTGGCCTTCACTCCGGGTCTGGATTTTGGACGTCATCAGGCCGGTCACCATGTGCGCTTTGCCTACACCCAGAACCTGGCGCGCCTGCAAGAAGCCGTGGCGCGCATCGCCCGTGGCCTGCAGAGCTGGCAAGGCTGATGCGCTTCGATCCGGCCCTGGAGGAAGGGCGTCTGTTGCGGCGCTACAAGCGTTTCCTGGCGGACATCGAAACCGCAACCGGCGAGTTGCTGACCATCCACTGTCCCAATACCGGCTCGATGTTCAATTGCATGGTCGAGGGCGGGCAGGTGTGGTTCAGCCGCTCCAATGATCCCAAGCGCAAGCTGCCGGGAACCTGGGAAATCAGTGAAACCCCGCAGGGGCGACTGGCCTGCGTCAACACCGGACGGGCCAATGGGCTGGTCGAGGAGGCGCTACGCGCCGGGCTGATCAGCGAGTTGCAGGGCTTTACCGGCCTCAAGCGCGAGGTGCCCTATGGGCAGGAGAACAGCCGCATCGACTTTCGCCTGGATTACCCTCATGGCCCGGCCTATGTCGAGGTCAAGAGTGTCACCCTGGGATTCGACGGTTCGCCAGTGGCGGCGTTTCCCGATGCGGTGACCCAGCGCGGTGCCAAGCACTTGCGTGAGCTGGCGAGCCTGGCCCGGGAGGGGGTACGGGCGGTGTTGCTGTACTGCGTCAATCTGTCGGGCATCGAAGCCGTGCGTCCGGCCGAGGAGATTGATCCGGGTTATGCCGCCGCATTGCGTGAAGCGGTGGCGGCCGGTGTCGAGGTACTGGCGTACGGCGTGCGCCTGACCGCGCAGGAAGTCTGTATCGACCGGCGCCTGGACGTGCGGTTGCAGGGCTAGATATCGACCCAGATACCCTGGCTGTCTTCCCGGCAGCCGATGGCCTGCAGAAACTGGCCGGCGCAAGGGCCGGCCACGCACTCGCCGCTTTCAATCAGAAACAGTGCGCCATGGGTGGCGCACTGGATCAGGCTGGCGCTGGGGTCGAGAAACTGCTCGGGCTGCCACTCCAGGGGAACGCCGCGGTGCGGGCAGCGGTTGGCATAAACGTAAGCCTGGCCTGCTCGACGCACGGCAAACAGCTTCAAGCCCTCTAACTGGAAACCGCGGCTGCCGGCCTCGGCCAGCTCAGTCCCTGCGCAAAGAAATTTCATGGCTATCCTCTTGGTCCTAAGGCTCTGGGCCCGGGCTGTCACAGTTCTTGGCCGACGCCAGGATGAAACATGTCGGCGCTTGACGGCTAAATGAAAACAATTATCAAATGGCCGCCTCGCCCGGCACGGCGTGCTTGCTCCTTTCGATGCCAGCTCTGTCTGGCATGTCACATGGACAGTCGCTTCGCGGGCCTCACTGCTATCAAAGGAAATCTACTTATGCGCCTGAGTGCCAGCGCCCTCGCGTTCTGGGTCGCACTGCTGGTGAGCCCGTGGGCCGCCGCCGAGGAGTTGCCGCAGCGTTGGGTCAGTGCCGGGGGCGCCTTGTCCGAGTGGGTGGCGGCCCTGGGGGCGGAGCCGAAGCTGGTAGGGGTCGATACCACCAGCCAGCACCCGGAGTCGCTCAAGGCCTTGCCGAGCATCGGCTATCAACGGCAGCTGTCGGCGGAAGGCATTCTCAGTCTGCGCCCGGATATTCTGGTGGGTACTGAAGAAATGGGCCCGCCGCCGGTGCTGGCGCAGATTCGCAGTGCCGGGGTCAAGGTCGAGCTGTTTTCTGCTCAGGCCGACCTGCCGACCTTGCAGCGCACCCTGCGCCAGTTGGGGCAACTCCTGGGGCGCGAGGATCAGGCCGGGCAATTGTTCAGCACCTATCAGCAGCGTCTTGAACAGCAGCGGGCCTGGGTCGCACGAGTGCAGGAGCAGCAGGCGGCGCCTGGAGTGCTGTTGCTACTGGGGCACGCGGGAGGCAAGCCGCTGATCGCCGGCAAGGACACGGCCGCGGACTGGCTGTTGCAACAGGCCGGCGCGCGCAACCTGGCGACCCATAGCGGTTACAAGCCGTTTTCGGCGGAATCCCTGGCGGGACTGAATCCTCAGGTGCTGGTGTTCTCCGACCGCAGCCTGAGTGGCGATGCGGCCCGCGTTGCGTTGTTCAAGGAAAGTCCGGTGTTGGCCTCCACTGCCGCGGCCAAGGCGGGGCGGGTGGTGGAGCTGGATCCGACCTTGCTGGTGGGCGGCCTGGGGCCGCGTCTGCCGGATAGTCTGAAACGCCTGGCAGCGGCCTTCTATCCTCAGGCCAAGCCGGCCCCATGAACCGCCTGGTCAAACCTCGAACGCTGTTTCTCGGGCTTGGCGCCCTGTGTGTGTTGGCTATCTGGCTGTCCCTGGCGCTGGGGCCGGTCAGCCTGCCCTTGATCGATACCTTGCGTGCTGCCTTGCGCCTGCTCGGGCTACCCATCGATGGGCAGGGGCTGGAGCAGGCAGAGTTGATCCTTGGACAGATCCGCTTGCCACGGACCCTGCTCGGTCTGGCGGTAGGCGGGGTGCTGGCGCTGTCCGGCGTGGCCATGCAGGGGCTGTTTCGCAACCCCTTGGCCGATCCCGGATTGGTGGGTGTATCCAGTGGGGCGGCGTTGGGGGCGGCGATCGCCATTGTCGGCGGCTCGATGTTCGGCGGCGTGCCGGAATCTGTTGCGCCCTACCTGCTCTCGCTCTGTGCCTTTCTCGGCGGGCTCGGGGTAACGGCACTGGTCTATCGCCTGGGCCGGCGCAATGGCCAGACTCACGTGGCGACCATGCTGCTGGCGGGGATCGCCCTGACTGCCCTGGCCAGTTCGGCGGTGGGCTTGTTCACCTACCTGGCCGATGACGCGACCTTGCGTACCTTGACCTTCTGGAACCTCGGCAGTCTCAACGGTGCCAGTTATCAGCGCTTGTGGCCGTTGCTGCTGGTGACGGTGCTGGTGGCCCTGTGGTTGCCTCGCAGGGCCAAGGCGTTGAATGCGCTGCTGCTGGGCGAATCGGAAGCCAGGCACCTGGGCATCGATGTCGAAGGGCTCAAGCGGGAGCTGGTGTTCTGCACCGCCCTGGGCGTGGGGGCCGCGGTGGCTGCGGCAGGCATGATCGGTTTCGTTGGCCTGGTGGTGCCCCATCTGGTGCGTCTGTTGTCGGGACCTGATCACCGAACCCTGCTTCCGGCATCGATCCTGGCGGGGGCCAGTCTGTTGCTGCTGGCCGATCTGGTGGCGCGCCTGGCGCTGGCGCCGGCCGAGTTGCCCATTGGCATCGTCACCGCCTTTATCGGCGCACCGTTCTTTCTCTACCTCTTGCTGCGAGGGCGTGCCTGATGTTGCGAGTCGAGAATCTGCATGTGCGGCGCGGGGGCAAAGAGGTGCTGGTGGGGATCGATCTGCAGCTGCTGCCCGGGCAAGTGCTGGGGGTGCTGGGCCCCAATGGTGCCGGTAAAAGCAGCCTGCTTGGGGCCTTGAGCGGCGAGCTGACGGCGCATCAGGGACGGGTGCTGCTGGATGAGCGGGAGATGGCGCAATGGCAGGGGGCGGCACGGGCGCAACGTCTGGCGGTATTGCCCCAGGCGTCGAGTCTGGATTTTGCCTTTCGGGTCGAGGAAGTGGTGGCGCTGGGACGCCTGCCCCATCACAGCGGTCGTGCGCAGGATGCACAGATCGTCGACGCTGCCCTGGAGGCCGCCGATGTGGCTCATCTGCGAGGGCGCAGCTACCTGGCGTTGTCGGGGGGCGAACGCCAGCGGGTGCACCTGGCGCGGGTCCTGGCGCAATTGTGGCCAGGACAGGCCGGGCATCATTTGCTGCTGGACGAACCGACTTCGGCCCTCGACCCGTTGCACCAGCACGTCACCTTGCAGGCCATCCGGGCATTTGCCGATCGGGGCGTTGCGGTGCTGATCATTCTCCATGACCTGAATCTGGCGGCGCGTTACTGTGATCGGGTGTTGCTGCTGGAGGGCGGGCACCCCCATTCCCTGGGCGTGCCGGCCGAAGTGCTGCGACCCGAGCCACTGAAGGCGGTCTTTGGCCTGGAGGTTCTGGTACAGAAACACCCTGAGCGTGGGCACCCGCTGATCATTGCCCGTTGACCCGTCACCCGGAGAACCTTGATGCGTAGACTGCCGCTTGTGCTGTCAGCCCTGTTGCTCGCGGCCTGTCACGGCAGCCCGGAGCCAGTGCCGCCGCCCGTGGTGCCGGACCCGGGCAGCATCCTTGATCTGCGTACGGGGCAGGCGCTGAGTCCGGAGGAATTGGTCGAGCGCCTGGCGCAAGCGCCCCGGCTGATCGTCGGCGAGCAGCACGACAATGCCGATCATCACGTTTTGCAACTCTGGCTGCTGCGCTCGCTGGCCATGGAACGCCCTCAGGGCAGCCTGTTGCTGGAAATGCTCAATCCCGATCAGCAGCTCCGCGTCGATGAGGTCAAGCGTGAGGCGGCCGGGCAGCGCTTGCCTGATGACTTGATCAAGGCGTTGGCCTGGCAACCGGGTTGGGATTGGGGGCTGTATGGGCCGGTGGTGGGCTATGCCCTGAGACAGCCTTATCCCTTGTTGGCAGCCAATCTGGATCGTCAGGAAATACGCCGGGTCTATACCCAGGCGCCGGTTCTCGGTGGCATGCAGAGCAATGCTTTGTCCGTGACCCAGGCGTTGTCGGAGCAGATTCGTCAGTCCCACTGTGGCTTGCTGCCGGAGACCCAGGTGCCGGCGATGTTGGCGGTGCAGCAGCAACGGGATCGGCGCATGGCCGAGCGATTGCTGGCGGCGCCGGTGCCGGCCATGTTGCTGGCGGGGGCCTTTCATGGGCGCCGTGACCTTGGGGTGCCCCTGCACATGGCTGATCTGGACCAGAGCCGGCCAGTCGTGGTGTTGCTCCTGGCGGAGCGGGGGAGCAGGGTGCCCGCTGCCGCGGCGGACTATGTCTGGTACACACCGCCTCAGCCAGCCAAGGATTATTGCGCGCAACTGAAGCCCTGATCGGCGGTACTGTTTCACGGGCAAAAAAAGACCCGGCAAGAGCCGGGTCAAATAACCGTGATTAGCCTGATGAGGAGATAATCTGAGAGTCCGAACCACTGGTCTTCCAGGTTATCGACTGATCTCGCGACCAGTTGTGATAATCATAACGATTCTCATTTCGAAGTCAACCAGGCTTTTCCAGTTCCTGCGCATTTTTGTCAAACGCTTGTTTGGATTCTCGGTGAGGCTATCCCTGGACCTGGCTGTTCAAGGCCATGAGGCGGGTCACTTCCTTGTTCAGCAGGTCAATGCGGCGGGCCATGCTTTCGATCAGGCTGTGGGCAATGCGCGGATTGCTCTGGGTCAGGCTGAGAAAGTGCTCCTTGGGGATCAGCATGATCGTGCTCGGTTCATTTGCAATGACGCTGGCACTGCGCTTTTCTCCGGTGAAGACCGCCATGGCGCCGAAGATTTCATCCTTGGGCACGTCGCCCACTTTGTGCCCGTCGACAAAGGCTTCGGCATGGCCTTCGAGAATCACGAACACGTGATCGGCGTCATCCCCCTGGGTAATCAGCACTTCTCCCGGCTCCACCCGCTTGAAGCCGTTGTTGCTGCGCAACTCCGGCGGCTTCAGGCGGGCTATGGCATCGCAGAGCAGGGCGGTCTGGCCGATCAGGTACTGCAGCAGCCATTCCGAGCGCTGTTCGTCAGCGTAGATATGACGGAACACCTCGGTCCGCAGATAGGGCGTCAGGCTCAGTGGCACATCGCAGCTCAGTTGGCACTGCGGGTGCTCGATGCCTCGACGTAGCCCTACCAGGTCACCTTCATGCAGGTAGAACAGCGGGCGCTGTTCAACGCTGGCCTGGATCACGCCCCTGTCCAGCAGGAACAACTGATGTTCGGGCAAGAGTCCCGACAGATCCGCCGCAGGTTCAATTTCCAGCGTTGCGCCGCAGGGAGAAAGGCCCTCCAGCAACTGGGCCGGGATACTTTGCAGTCGGTTGATCAAGGCATCGGCGTAGGCCGGTTGTTCCCCCATCAGATACATAAGGTTCTGCCAGTCAGTTCTTGTGACGCGAGGATATGGCGTCCAATTGCTTGTTCAGCGCCTCCTTGCGTTCGGCCGGAAGCTCGTTCCAGTGCATGTCCATCAACGCGCCTTCGATGGCGTACAGCAGCACTTTCGAGGCCCGAAAACCCCGGGTGCGCACAGCCCTGTATGCGTCCACCGCGCCCAGGCGGCGCAGGTCCGATGCGCTGTGGATGCCCACTGCATGCAGCCACTGTGCCGATGTCTTGCCAAGGTTCTTCAGGTGTTGCAGTTCATCATTCATTAAGCCTCCTGGCGATGGCCGAATGGTGAGTGGGCAGCCTCACAGGAGTGTAGCGCTCAGCAGAAAATGCGCTGTTCGTTGGTCGGGTTTGGCGCAAATGCTTCTAAGGCAGGGCGGTCAAGGCGCGACGGGCAGGTGCATGCGGACCTTGCGCGGGGGGTGAGGGAAACAGAGGGGATGATCCACAGCCCGGCGCACAGCAGGGCGCCGGACAGAACGATTGCAGGAGACTTTAGCGGGTGTTGTAGCGCAGTCGGGTGCCGAAGTTGACCGACATGAGGATTTCATCGGCTGTCAGTTCGACCGGGAAGTAGGCGCCGGAGATCTGTGCGTGGGCCAGGCTGGCGCCTTCCATGGTGGCATTGCGCAGGTCCAGGCCGCGCAGATCGGCGGAACGGAAGTAGGCGTCAGTGAAGTCGATGCCCTGGGCGTTCAACTGTCGCAGGTCGAGGCCGCGGAAGTCGCCGCCGCGCATGTCGATGGGGTGATCCTTTGGACGCTCGCGGTTGAAGCCGACGATGTCGTCTTTATGCAGCAGGGCGTAAAGCGGAGTATCCAGAAGTTTCGGTTGGCTCATGGCGACGTCACCAGTGTTGGATTTATGACGCCAGTATAGTGCCACTGTTTTTCAGCCGTGAAGTCTTTGCACTTCACGGCTGAAATTAGTGCTTACAGGCCGGGCAGACGCTGGCGGATGTTGGCAACCAGGGCATCCAGGCTGCCGCTTTCGTTGGTTTCAATGCGCTTGCTGCGCAGCAGTTCTTCGTCGGTCAGGGCCTCGCGAGTGGCTTGCTGGGTCGCAATCACCTCAAGGGTCGCATCGGACGGATCGTTCTGATCGGCCTGGCGTTGCGCCAGCCAGCTCGCAATCACGGCATCTGGCGCATTGCAGTCGATGATCAGGCAAGGCGTGCCGGTGGCTTCGGCGACCTTGGCCGCGGCATCCCGCTGGGCGCGCTTGAGGTAGGTGGCATCGATCACCACCGGGAAGCCGGCGCGCAGGATGGTTTCGGCGATTTCATGCAGGCGCGCATAGGTGGCGCTGCTGGCCTCAGTGCTGTAGATGCCGGCGTGGGGATCGTTGGGTACCTGCTGCTCGCCGAACAGACGCTTGCGCTCGACGTCGGAGCGCAGGCGGACGGCGCCCAGGGCTTCCACCAGACGCATGGCCACACCGCTTTTGCCCACCGCCGAGACGCCCGAGGTAATGGCCAGGAAACGCGATGGAATGGTGCTGTAGCTTTCCGCCAGATTGGCGTAGTTGCGGTATTGACGCAGGGTGGTGGCGCGCTGCACGGGAGTGGCCTCGGCAGGCAGGCTGAACAGGCTGACCTTGGCCCGCACCAGGGCGCGATAGGCTTTGTAGAAATTGAGCAGTTCCAGGCCTTGGTAGTCGCCGGTCAGTTCCAGGTACTGGCTGATGAAGCGCCGTGCCAGGCTTTTCAGACCGCGGTCTTCCAGGTCCATGGCGAGGAAGCCGGTGTCGGCATAGACATCGGTGAAGCGGAAGGGCTCGTTGAATTCGATGCAGTCGAAGATCACCACCTTGCCATCGATCAGGGTGGCGTTGCCCAGGTGGATATCACCGTGGCACTCACGGATGAAGCCTTCGCTCTTGCGTTGCGCCAGCAGCGGCTTGAGGCGCTCGAAGCTGGTTTCCGCCCAGGCTTCCAGGGCTTCCAGTTGCAGCAGGTCGGCCTTGTCGCTGAGAAACGGACGGATCTGTTCGAAATTCTGGCGCACGGGGGCCATCACGCTTTCTGGTGTGCCGGCTTCGTGTGCTGCCGGGACTTTCGGGGCGCTGAGATGGAATTGGGCGATCTGTTGCGCCATTTCGTCAATGTGCGCGGTGGTCAGTTCGCTGTTGGCCTGCAAGGTGCTGAGCAGCTGGCTTTGTGGGAACTGGCGCATTTTCAGGGCGTATTCGATGACCGGACCGCTGCCGCCCAGCTCCGGGGCTTCGGCGCTGCCGGTGATCGGCAGGACTTCCAGGTACAGGTCCTGGGTCAGACGCTGGTTCAGGCGCAGCTCTTCGCCACAGAAGTGCTCGCGGGACTCGAGGCTGGTGAAGTCGAGGAAGCCGAAATTGACCGGCTTCTTCACTTTATAAGCAAAGGGGCCGGTGAGCAGTACCCAGGAGATGTGGGTTTCGATGACCTGAAACCCTTCAACGGGATGAGGATACAGGGCGGGGTTTTGCAGGGCGGCGATCAGTGACTGGCTCACAGGCGATCCTTCAGAGTCGGGAAAATCGAGGGCGTCATTATGGCGGTTGGCAGGGGTAACGCAAACCTCGGGTGGCGCATGTTGAGGATGAATAAAGTGCGTATAATCCGCCGCCATGACTCGTACCCGATCCCCCCGTTCCGCTAAAAAAACTCCCTCTGGTGGCCTGCGCCCCTGGCTGGGCTGGGCGCTCAAGCTCAGCCTGGTTGGTCTGGTGGTGCTCGCCGGCTTTGCGGTTTACCTCGATGCCGTGGTGCAGGAAAAGTTCTCCGGCAAGCGCTGGACCATTCCGGCCAAGGTATATGCCCGGCCGCTTGAGCTGTTCGTCGGACAAAAGCTCAGCAAGGAAGACTTCCTGACGGAACTCGATGCCTTGGGCTACCGCCGCGAAAGTGTGGCCAACGGTCCCGGCGCGGCGGCGGTCAGTGGCAATACCGTCGACTTGAACACCCGTGGCTTCCAGTTCTACGAGGGGCTGGAGCAGGCGCAACCGGTCCGTGTGCGTTTCTCTGGCGACTATGTGGCGGAGCTTTCCGGCAGCAAGGGGGCCAAGCTGGCGGTGGTCCGGCTGGAGCCGTTGCTGATCGGTGGCCTGTACCCGAAAAACCTTGAAGATCGAATCCTGATCAAGATCGACCAGGTCCCGCCCTATCTGCTGGAAACCCTGGTGGCGGTGGAAGACCGTGATTTCTACTCGCACTTTGGCGTGTCGCCGAAGTCGATTGCCCGCGCGATCTGGGTCAATACCTCGTCGGGGCAGATGCGTCAGGGCGGTAGTACCCTGACTCAGCAGTTGGTGAAGAATTTCTTCCTGACCAACGAACGCAGCCTGTCGCGCAAGCTCAACGAAGCGATGATGGCGCTGTTGCTGGAGCTGCATTACGACAAGCGGGAGATTCTCGAGGCCTATCTCAACGAGGTGTTTGTCGGTCAGGACGGTCAGCGTGCGGTGCACGGTTTCGGTCTGGCCAGTCAATTCTTCTTCAGCCAGCCGCTGTCCGAGCTCAAGTTGCATCAGGTGGCGCTGCTGGTGGGCATGGTCAAGGGGCCCTCCTACTACAACCCGCGTCGTTACCCGGAGCGTGCCCTGGAGCGGCGCAATCTGGTGCTCGATTTGCTGGCGCAGCAGGGCGTGGCTACACCCGAGCAGGTGGAAGCGGCGAAGAAGATGCCGCTTGGCGTGACCAAGCGCGGCAGCCTGGCGGACAGCTCGTTCCCCGGTTTCCTGGATCTGGTCAAGCGCCAGTTGCGTGAAGACTACCGCGACGAAGACTTGACCGAGGAAGGCCTGCGAATCTTCACCAGTTTCGATCCAATCCTGCAGATGAAGGCGGAAGCCTCGGTCAACGACACCTTCAAGCGCCTGGCCGGGCGCAAGGGCGCGGAAGACGTTGAGGCGGCGATGGTGGTGACCAATCCGGAAACCGGCGAGGTTCAGGCCATGATCGGCAGTCGACAAGCCAGTTTCGCCGGCTTCAACCGGGCATTGGACGCGGTGCGTCCGATCGGCTCATTGATCAAGCCGGCGGTTTACCTGACGGCCCTGGAGAAACCCAGCCAGTACACCCTGACCAGTTGGCTCTCCGATGAGGCGTTTTCGGTGAAAGGCGCCGATGGCCAGGTATGGAAGCCGCAGAACTACGATCGCCGTTCGCATGGCACGGTTTTCCTGTACCAGGGGCTGGCTCATTCCTACAACTTGTCCACTGCCCGACTCGGTCTGGAAGTGGGGGTGCCCAACGTTCTGAAAACCCTTGGGCGCTTGGGCGTGACCCGGGAGTTCCCGGCGTTTCCGTCGATGCTGCTCGGTGCCGGTGGCCTGAGCCCGATGGAAGTGGCGACCATGTACCAGACCTTGGCCAACGGCGGCTTCAATACGCCGATGCGCGGGATCCGCAGCGTGTTGACGGCCGAGGGCGAGCCGCTCAAGCGTTATCCGTTCCAGATCCAGCAACGCTTCGATGCCGGTTCGATCTACCTGATTCAGAGCGCGATGCAGCGCGTGATGCGCGAAGGCACGGGCAGCTCGGTGTACAACGTGTTGCCCAAGACCCTGGCGCTGGCGGGCAAGACCGGTACCAGTAATGACTCTCGCGACAGCTGGTTCGCCGGCTTCAGCCAGGATTTGTTGGCGGTCGTCTGGCTGGGGCGTGACGATAACGGCAAGACGCCGTTCACCGGTGCCACGGGCGCCCTGCAGGTCTGGACCAGTTTCATGCGCAAGGCCGATCCGCTGCCGCTGGATATGCCGCAGCCGGACAACGTGGTTCAGGCCTGGGTCGATTCACGTACCGGGCAGGGCTCCGATGCCAACTGTCCGGGGGCTGTGCAGATGCCGTATATTCGCGGCAGCGAACCGCCTCCCGGTGCTTCTTGCGGTGGTGAAACCCCGGCAGGTAGCGATTCGGTGATGGATTGGGTCAAGGGCTGGATGAACTAAGCGATGAGGGTTTGACGTGAACAAGTGGTGGGTTCCAGCTATTACAGCTCTGGCGTTGCTCAATGGTTGCGCCAGCGTGCAGCGCGGCTCCATTCCCGTCGTGGACTCCGGTACTGCCGTGTCCAACAGCGAGCGGATTTCCGCTTCCGGCGGCTTTCGCCAGACGACCATCAAGCGTCCGGCGCAAGCTCAGGCTCAGGCCATCCCGGAAGATTCCGGGGTGGTGGTGATGGTCCCAGGTGGTGGCGCGACCGCGTCGGCACCGATCAGCAGCTCGCCGATAACGCCGGGACCTGTGACGTCCGGGCCTATCACGCCGGGGCCGGTGGAGGGTGGCGCTTATCAGTCGGCACCGATCAATCAGGGCACCTACAACATGCCTTCGACGCCGAGCGGGATTCCGTCGGCTCGGGCCGGTGGTCTGTCGGCCGATGAACAGTTGGACGGGCCTGTGCTGGCGCTGTTGACCACGGCTCAGCAGCAGCAATCCAGTGGCGATTTGAATGGTGCCTCCTCCAGTCTGGAGCGTGCACAGCGTGTCGCGCCGCGCGAGCCCCAGGTGCTCTACCGGCTGGCGCAGGTGCGCATGGCTCAGGGCGATGCCCCGCAAGCCGAGCAGTTTGCCCGTCGCGGTCTGAGCTTTGCCAACGGTCGTCCCGACCTTCAGGCGAGTTTGTGGGAGTTGATCGCCCAGGCTCGGGAGAAGCAGGGTGATGCAGCGGGCGCCGCTCAGGCGCGGCAGAAAGCCCGGGTCTCGCTGTGATGGATGTGCGTTTTCCCAGAATCGCCGAGCAGTTGCTGCTGATCGAGCGTGAGTTGCGCGTGCAGGGATTGTGGGACGAGGTGGCACCCAGTGCCGAGGCTCTGGCCAGTACTCAGCCTTTTGCCGTGGATACGCTGGATTTCGAGCAGTGGCTGCAGTGGATCTTCCTGCCGCGCATGAAGGTGATCCTGGAGCAGGATCTGCCGCTGCCCAATGCCTCCGGTATCCAGGAGATGGCCGAAATGGTGTTCTCCACTCGCCCGATGCAGGGGCGCGATCTGCAGTTGCGAATGCTGCTCAAGGAATTCGATCAGCTCATCGCGGCCACCCGTTGAGTCCACGACTGCCAGGTACGCCTGGCAGTCGCCTCCCGCTGCCTGGCAGCGTCCTCCCTCCTTCTTCCTGGCGCCTTCTTGCCGTTCTGCCGGCAGCCTTGACCTGTGCCTGTCTATAGGTCGAACACCAAAGTCAAGGTTCGCATTTCTGAGTTGCTTGCCGAAAATTGCGCAATTGAAGTGCAGGCTGTGGTCGTTTTTGGGTTTTTTCTTGCGTTCTCATGCGCTTAGTTCGAATTAACTACATAGACGACTTGACTTGAAGAGGACGAAACAGAAGAATCCAAAGTCCGCTGTAGAGGGACTGCCAGAAGCAGACCCACTCAGCAGATCATGAGGCGCACATCCGCGCCGAAGTGCTACACCCGCAACGCGTTACCTCGCGCTGGGTGGGAAAACCCCGCAACACTTTGGGGCGCTCCCAATACTTGCTCAGTCAGTGCTGACGTAGTCGGCGACCACCGTCGCTCATGCTCTGCTGAGAAGTAAACCTATTAAGACCCGCTCCCTTTTGAGGGCGGTATTCTGGCGTTTTAGAGGTGAACAACGTGGAGCTTTTATCTGGCGGTGAGATGCTCGTCCGCTTTTTGCGTGACGAAGGCGTCAAATATATCTACGGGTACCCGGGTGGTGCTCTCCTTCATGTTTACGATGCCCTGTTCAAAGAACCGGAAGTGACCCACATCCTGGTTCGTCACGAGCAAGCGGCAACCCATATGGCTGACGGTTATGCCCGTGCCACCGGTAAAGCCGGCGTGGTACTGGTGACTTCCGGCCCAGGCGCGACCAATGCCATTACCGGTATTGCCACCGCCTATATGGACTCGATTCCAATGGTGATCATTTCCGGTCAGGTGCCTAGCACCATGGTCGGCACCGACGCGTTTCAGGAAACCGACATGATCGGTATCTCCCGGCCGATCGTGAAGCACAGCTTCATGATCAAGCACGCTTCGGAAATCCCGGAAGTCATGAAGAAAGCCTTCTACCTGGCGCAATCCGGTCGTCCTGGTCCGGTGGTGGTCGATATCCCCAAGGACATGACCAACCCGGCTGAAAAGTTCGAATACGTTTTTCCCAAGAAAGCCAAGCTGCGCTCCTACAGCCCAGCTGTTCGCGGTCACTCCGGGCAAATCCGCAAGGCGGCAGAAATGCTCCTGGCGGCCAAGCGTCCTGTGCTCTATGCAGGCGGCGGCGTGATCCTGGGCGGCGGTTCCGCACCGCTGACCGAACTGGCCAAGATGCTCAATCTGCCAGTCACCAATACCCTGATGGGCCTGGGTGCATACCCTGGTACCGATCGGCAGTTCGTCGGCATGCTTGGCATGCACGGCAGCTACACCGCCAACCTGACCATGCACCACGCTGACGTGATCCTGGCCGTTGGTGCGCGCTTCGACGACCGGGTTATCAACGGTGCACCGAAGTTCTGTCCGAACGCCAAGATCATCCATGTGGACATCGACCCGGCTTCCATCTCCAAGACCATCAAGGCCGATGTGCCTATCGTGGGTCCAGTGGAGAGCGTGTTGACCGAAATGGTCGCGGCACTCAAGGAAATCGGCGACACCCCGAACAAGGACACGGTCGCCAGCTGGTGGAAGCAGATCGACGAGTGGCGTGGTGATCGCGGCCTGTTCCCTTACGACAAGGGCGACGGCAGCATCATCAAGCCGCAAACGGTGATCGAGACCCTGTGTGAAGTGACCAAGGGCGATGCCTTTGTCACCTCTGACGTGGGCCAGCACCAGATGTTCGCGGCGCAGTATTACAAGTTCAACAAGCCCAATCGCTGGATCAACTCCGGCGGCCTGGGCACCATGGGCTTCGGTTTCCCGGCGGCCATGGGGGTCAAGTTGAGCTTCCCTGATAATGATGTCGCCTGTGTCACCGGCGAAGGCAGTATCCAGATGAATATCCAGGAACTGTCCACCTGCCTGCAGTACGGTCTGCCGGTCAAGATCGTCAACCTGAACAATGGTGTGCTGGGTATGGTGCGCCAATGGCAGGACATGAGCTACGGCAGCCGCCACTCGCACTCCTACATGGAATCGCTGCCTGACTTCGTCAAGCTGGTCGAGGCCTACGGTCACGTGGGCATGCGTATCACGGACCTGAAGGATTTGAAGCCGAAGATGGAAGAAGCGTTCGCCATGAAGGATCGCCTGGTATTCCTCGATATCCAGGTCGATACCAGCGAGCACGTCTATCCGATGCAGATCAAAGACGGCTCTATGCGCGATATGTGGCTGAGCAAGACGGAGCGTACTTAATCATGCGGCACATCATTTCCTTGCTTCTGGAAAACGAACCGGGCGCTTTGTCTCGTGTAGTCGGTCTGTTCTCGCAGCGGAACTACAACATTGAAAGCTTGACCGTGGCACCGACCGAAGACCCGACCCTGTCGCGTCTGACCCTCACCACGGTTGGTCATGATGAGATCATCGAGCAGATCACCAAGAACCTGAACAAGTTGATCGAGGTGGTGAAGCTGGTGGACCTTTCGGAAAGTGCTCACATCGAGCGCGAACTGATGTTGGTCAAGATCAAGGCCACCGGCGCCCAGCGCGCCGAGGTCAAGCGCACTACCGATATTTACCGTGGGCAGATCGTTGATGTCAGCGCCAGCGTGTATACCGTTCAACTGACCGGTACCAGCGACAAGCTCGACAGCTTTATTCAATCGATCGGCACCGCGTCGATTCTGGAAACCGTACGCAGTGGTGTCACCGGGATTGCCCGTGGCGACAAAGTACTGAGCATCTAACTCAAATTAGCGAATGGCCGGAACGGCCTGATATAGGGGAAATTCATGAAAGTTTTCTACGATAAAGACTGCGACCTGTCGATCATCCAGGGCAAGAAAGTTGCCATCATCGGTTACGGTTCCCAGGGCCACGCTCAAGCTTGCAACCTGAAAGACTCCGGCGTTGACGTAACTGTCGGCCTGCGCAAAGGTTCCGCTACCGTTGCCAAGGCTGAGGCTCATGGCCTGAAAGTGACCGACGTTGCTGCAGCCGTTGCCGGCGCCGACCTGGTCATGATCCTGACCCCGGACGAGTTCCAGTCCCAGCTGTACAAGAACGAGATCGAGCCGAACATCAAGAAAGGCGCCACCCTGGCCTTCTCCCACGGCTTCGCGATCCACTACAACCAGGTTGTTCCACGTGCCGACCTCGACGTGATCATGATCGCGCCGAAGGCTCCGGGTCACACCGTACGTTCCGAGTTCGTCAAGGGCGGCGGTATTCCTGACCTGATCGCTATCTACCAGGACGCGTCCGGCAACGCCAAGAATGTAGCCCTGTCCTACGCGGCTGGCGTGGGCGGCGGTCGTACCGGCATCATCGAAACCACCTTCAAGGACGAGACTGAAACCGACCTGTTCGGCGAGCAGGCTGTTCTGTGCGGCGGTACCGTTGAACTGGTCAAGGCCGGTTTCGAAACTCTGGTTGAAGCTGGCTACGCGCCGGAAATGGCCTATTTCGAGTGCCTGCACGAACTGAAACTGATCGTTGACCTCATGTACGAAGGCGGTATCGCCAACATGAACTACTCGATCTCCAACAACGCCGAGTACGGCGAGTACGTGACCGGCCCTGAAGTCATCAACGCCGAATCCCGTCAGGCCATGCGCAATGCTTTGAAGCGCATCCAGGACGGCGAATACGCGAAGATGTTCATCAGCGAAGGTGCCACCGGCTACCCATCGATGACCGCCAAGCGTCGTAACAATGCCGCTCACGGTATCGAGATCATCGGTGAGCAACTGCGTTCGATGATGCCGTGGATCGGTGCCAACAAGATCGTCGACAAAGCCAAGAACTAAGTTCAAGTCTTGTCAGGAAAAACGCGGCCTAGGCCGCGTTTTTTCGTTTGGACGGGTAGGTTCTGGTATAAAGCTGGATCCTTTGTGGCCCAATCGCGGCCCAGGGTATCTGTCGAAACTTTTCACACCGTTGCAAGGTATTGTCCATGAGCGAACGTCCCGAAGAGCCAAACCAGGCCTCTGACGCCGAAAGCCTGCTACCGATCGATGAGCATGTCGAAGAAGGGCATGACGCTGAAGGCCGTAAAGTCCGGCATCGTGGTATCTATCTTCTGCCGAATCTGTTCACCACTGCGAACCTGTTCGCGGGGTTCTATTCCATCATCAGCTCCATGAGTGCCCAGAGCGCCTTGAGTGCCGGGGACACAGCGGGGGCGAGCAAGTACTTTGCCTTTGCCGCCATTGCGATCTTTGTCGCCATGGTCCTTGACGGCCTGGACGGGCGCGTAGCCCGTATGACCAATACCCAGAGTGCCTTTGGCGCCGAGTACGATTCGCTGTCGGATATGGTGGCGTTTGGCGTTGCCCCGGCATTGCTGGCCTTTGGCTGGGCCTTGGGCGACATGGGCAAGGTTGGCTGGATGGTCGCCTTCATCTATGTGGCGGGCGCGGCATTGCGTCTGGCGCGTTTTAACACTCAGGTGGGAACCGCCGACAAGCGATATTTCATCGGTCTGGCCAGTCCTGCGGCGGCGGGGGTGGTGGCGGGTATCGTCTGGGCTTTCAGCGATTACGGCATTCAGGGATCGAAGATGTCGTTCCTGGTGGCGTTGATGGTCGCGGCTGCGGGCATGCTGATGGTCAGCAACATCAAGTACAACAGCTTCAAGGACCTGGACCTGAAGGGCCGGGTGCCTTTTGTGGCGATTCTGGCCGTAGTGCTGGTGTTTGCCGTGGTGTTCAGCGATCCACCACGTATCCTGCTGTTGGTGTTCCTCGCCTATGCGGCTTCGGGCCCGATCCAGTACCTGTTGCACCTGCGGCGTCGCAAAAGCGTCGAGTGATGTAATTTCCTCCATACTCCGCAGTCTATTGGTACATCTGTCCTCCAATGCTGCGGAGTTGCCATGTTATTCAAATTCCCCAAAGCGTCTGACTGCCATGAGTCGGATGTCACGCCAGAATCTCTTTATCTCTCTCGACGCAGTTTGCTGGGCGGTGCGGTAGCAGGCCTGGCCTTCGCCGGTTTGCCCCGTTGGGCGGCTGCGCAGGATGCGACGCGTTATGCCGATGTGGAGCCGGGCCGTGCGCCAGCGTGGTTCTCCGACAAGTTGGCGAGCACTCATTGGCAAGCCGTAACCGTCAAGGATGAGGCGATCACACCGTTCAAGGACGCGACTCACTACAACAACTTCTATGAGTTCGGTACTGACAAGGGGGATCCAGCGGCGAACGCGGGAGCGCTCAAGACCGAGCCATGGAGTGTGGTCGTGGACGGTGAGGTCGCCAAGCCTGGGCGCTATGCCCTTGAAGACTTCATGAAGCCTTACTCGTTGGAGGAGCGTATTTATCGACTGCGCTGCGTCGAGGCGTGGTCGATGGTGATTCCCTGGATAGGCTTCCCTATCTCCGCGCTGCTCAAGCAAGTGGAGCCAACCAGCAAGGCCAAGTTCATTCGTTTTGAAACGCTGCAGGATCCTAAGAGCATGCCGGGACAGCGTTCCGGTTTTGCCTTGATCGACTGGCCCTATGTTGAAGGCTTGCGTCTTGATGAGGCGATGAATCCGTTGGCGATTCTGGCGGTAGGGATGTATGGGCGTGAGCTGCCCAATCAGAATGGTGCGCCATTGCGCCTGGTGGTTCCCTGGAAATATGGCTTCAAAAGTGTGAAGTCCATTGTGCGTATCAGCTTGGTGGACGAGCAGCCAAAGACTACCTGGCAGAGTATTGCTGCCAATGAATATGGTTTTTACGCAAATGTGAATCCGACAGTTGATCATCCTCGATGGACTCAAGCGCGAGAGCGGCGTTTGCCCAGCAGCCTGTTCAGTCCAAATGTGCGGGAAACACAGATGTTCAATGGCTACTCGGAAGAGGTCGCTTCCTTATATAGCGGCATGGATCTGCGGAAGAACTACTGATGCGTTATTCGTTCTGGCGTATTGGAGTCTTTATTGCCGCGGCTATCTGGCCACTGTATTGGCTGTATGAGGCTTGGGGGTCGGTTCTCGGGCCTGATCCGGGCAAGGTGCTGGTTGATCGTCTGGGATTGGGCACGTTGGTGCTGCTGTTGATTACCTTGGCCATGACTCCCATGCAGAAGCTCACTGGCTGGCCGGGCTGGATAGCCGTGCGCCGACAACTGGGGCTGTGGTGCTTTGCCTATGTAGTGCTGCACTTGAGTGCCTATGGGGTATTCATTCTGGGGTTGGACTGGTCTCAGTTGGGAGTGGAGTTGCGCAAGCGGCCCTATATCTTTGTTGGAAGCCTGGGGTTTGTGCTTCTTTTGGTATTGGCGCTGACATCCAATCGCTACAGTCAGCGTCGCCTGGGAGCGCGTTGGAAAAAGCTGCATCGCCTGGTTTATCTCATCCTGGGGCTTGGGCTTCTGCATATGCTCTGGATCGTTCGGGCAGATCTGAAGGAATGGGCGGTTTACGCTTCTATAGGTGCGCTGCTGTTGGTGCTGCGAGTGCCGGCAGTGATGCGCCGTATTCCCCGCCTAATCGCTAAAAAACAACCGTCTGCAACAAAAACGTAATTAAAGGTTGACGGCAGATTCTACAGGTCTATAATTCGCCCCACTTCCGGCGCAGTCGAAACTGAAAACTCCTTGAGATTCAACGAGTTACGCGGTTTTCGGCAGCGGTTACGCTTCAGCTCATCGAAGCCAGAAGCAGTTAGTAAGGCAGTGTGTTTTCGCCTTGTTAACGATTCGATCGTCTCGATCGAAAGCGGTTAAAAAGAGGTGTTGACAGCAGCGTGTAACGCTGTAGAATTCGCCTCCCGCTAACGAGAGATCGAAAGCGCAAGTGGTTGAAGTTGTTGAGGAAATCTTCAAAAACTTCTTAAAAAATCGCTTGACAGTAAATGAGGCTGCTGTAGAATGCGCGCCTCGGTTGAGACGAAAGATCTTAACCAACCGCTCTTTAACAACTGAATCAAGCAATTCGTGTGGGTGCTTGTGGAGTCAGACTGATAGTCAAAAAGATTATCAGCATCACAAGTTACTCCGCGAGAAATCAAAGATGTAACCAACGATTGCTGAGCCAAGTTTAGGGTTTTCTCAAAACCCAAAGATGTTTGAACTGAAGAGTTTGATCATGGCTCAGATTGAACGCTGGCGGCAGGCCTAACACATGCAAGTCGAGCGGCAGCACGGGTACTTGTACCTGGTGGCGAGCGGCGGACGGGTGAGTAATGCCTAGGAATCTGCCTGGTAGTGGGGGATAACGTCCGGAAACGGGCGCTAATACCGCATACGTCCTACGGGAGAAAGTGGGGGATCTTCGGACCTCACGCTATCAGATGAGCCTAGGTCGGATTAGCTAGTTGGTGAGGTAATGGCTCACCAAGGCTACGATCCGTAACTGGTCTGAGAGGATGATCAGTCACACTGGAACTGAGACACGGTCCAGACTCCTACGGGAGGCAGCAGTGGGGAATATTGGACAATGGGCGAAAGCCTGATCCAGCCATGCCGCGTGTGTGAAGAAGGTCTTCGGATTGTAAAGCACTTTAAGTTGGGAGGAAGGGTACTTACCTAATACGTGAGTATTTTGACGTTACCGACAGAATAAGCACCGGCTAACTCTGTGCCAGCAGCCGCGGTAATACAGAGGGTGCAAGCGTTAATCGGAATTACTGGGCGTAAAGCGCGCGTAGGTGGTTTGTTAAGTTGGATGTGAAAGCCCCGGGCTCAACCTGGGAACTGCATCCAAAACTGGCAAGCTAGAGTATGGTAGAGGGTGGTGGAATTTCCTGTGTAGCGGTGAAATGCGTAGATATAGGAAGGAACACCAGTGGCGAAGGCGACCACCTGGACTGATACTGACACTGAGGTGCGAAAGCGTGGGGAGCAAACAGGATTAGATACCCTGGTAGTCCACGCCGTAAACGATGTCAACTAGCCGTTGGGAGCCTTGAGCTCTTAGTGGCGCAGCTAACGCATTAAGTTGACCGCCTGGGGAGTACGGCCGCAAGGTTAAAACTCAAATGAATTGACGGGGGCCCGCACAAGCGGTGGAGCATGTGGTTTAATTCGAAGCAACGCGAAGAACCTTACCAGGCCTTGACATCCAATGAACTTTCCAGAGATGGATTGGTGCCTTCGGGAGCATTGAGACAGGTGCTGCATGGCTGTCGTCAGCTCGTGTCGTGAGATGTTGGGTTAAGTCCCGTAACGAGCGCAACCCTTGTCCTTAGTTACCAGCACGTTATGGTGGGCACTCTAAGGAGACTGCCGGTGACAAACCGGAGGAAGGTGGGGATGACGTCAAGTCATCATGGCCCTTACGGCCTGGGCTACACACGTGCTACAATGGTCGGTACAAAGGGTTGCCAAGCCGCGAGGTGGAGCTAATCCCATAAAACCGATCGTAGTCCGGATCGCAGTCTGCAACTCGACTGCGTGAAGTCGGAATCGCTAGTAATCGCGAATCAGAATGTCGCGGTGAATACGTTCCCGGGCCTTGTACACACCGCCCGTCACACCATGGGAGTGGGTTGCACCAGAAGTAGCTAGTCTAACCTTCGGGGGGACGGTTACCACGGTGTGATTCATGACTGGGGTGAAGTCGTAACAAGGTAGCCGTAGGGGAACCTGCGGCTGGATCACCTCCTTAATCGACGACATCAGCTGCTTCATAAGCTCCCACACGAATTGCTTGATTCATTGAAGAAGACGATAGAAGCAGCTTTAAGCTCCAAGCTGATAGCTCCAAGCTAACAGTTACAAGCTCGAAATTGGGTCTGTAGCTCAGTTGGTTAGAGCGCACCCCTGATAAGGGTGAGGTCGGCAGTTCGAATCTGCCCAGACCCACCAATTTTGTTATGGGGCCATAGCTCAGCTGGGAGAGCGCCTGCCTTGCACGCAGGAGGTCAGCGGTTCGATCCCGCTTGGCTCCACCATAAACTGCTTCTGAAAGCTTAGAAATGAGCATTCACATTGAATGTTGATTTCTAGTCTTTTGATTAGATCGTTCTTTAAAAATTTGGGTATGTGATAGAAAGATAGACTGAACGTTACTTTCACTGGTAACGGATCAGGCTAAGGTAAAATTTGTGAGTTAAATTGCAAATTTTCGGCGAATGTCGTCTTCATAGTATAACCAGATTGCTTGGGGTTATATGGTCAAGTGAAGAAGCGCATACGGTGGATGCCTTGGCAGTCAGAGGCGATGAAAGACGTGGTAGCCTGCGATAAGCTTCGGGGAGTCGGCAAACAGACTTTGATCCGGAGATCTCTGAATGGGGGAACCCAGCCATCATAAGATGGTTATCTTGTACTGAATACATAGGTGCAAGAGGCGAACCAGGGGAACTGAAACATCTAAGTACCCTGAGGAAAAGAAATCAACCGAGATTCCCTTAGTAGTGGCGAGCGAACGGGGACTAGCCCTTAAGTGGCTTTGAGATTAGCGGAACGCTCTGGAAAGTGCGGCCATAGTGGGTGATAGCCCTGTACGCGAAAATCTCTTAGTCATGAAATCGAGTAGGACGGGGCACGAGAAACCTTGTCTGAATATGGGGGGACCATCCTCCAAGGCTAAATACTACTGACTGACCGATAGTGAACTAGTACCGTGAGGGAAAGGCGAAAAGAACCCCGGAGAGGGGAGTGAAATAGATCCTGAAACCGTATGCGTACAAGCAGTGGGAGCAGACTTTGTTCTGTGACTGCGTACCTTTTGTATAATGGGTCAGCGACTTATTTTCAGTGGCGAGCTTAACCGAATAGGGGAGGCGTAGCGAAAGCGAGTCTTAATAGGGCGTCTAGTCGCTGGGAATAGACCCGAAACCGGGCGATCTATCCATGGGCAGGTTGAAGGTTAGGTAACACTGACTGGAGGACCGAACCGACTACCGTTGAAAAGTTAGCGGATGACCTGTGGATCGGAGTGAAAGGCTAATCAAGCTCGGAGATAGCTGGTTCTCCTCGAAAGCTATTTAGGTAGCGCCTCATGTATCACTGTAGGGGGTAGAGCACTGTTTCGGCTAGGGGGTCATCCCGACTTACCAAACCGATGCAAACTCCGAATACCTACAAGTGCCGAGCATGGGAGACACACGGCGGGTGCTAACGTCCGTCGTGAAAAGGGAAACAACCCAGACCGTCAGCTAAGGTCCCAAAGTTATGGTTAAGTGGGAAACGATGTGGGAAGGCTTAGACAGCTAGGAGGTTGGCTTAGAAGCAGCCACCCTTTAAAGAAAGCGTAATAGCTCACTAGTCGAGTCGGCCTGCGCGGAAGATGTAACGGGGCTCAAACCATACACCGAAGCTACGGGTATCACGTAAGTGATGCGGTAGAGGAGCGTTCTGTAAGCCTGTGAAGGTGAGTTGAGAAGCTTGCTGGAGGTATCAGAAGTGCGAATGCTGACATGAGTAACGACAATGGGTGTGAAAAACACCCACGCCGAAAGACCAAGGTTTCCTGCGCAACGTTAATCGACGCAGGGTTAGTCGGTCCCTAAGGCGAGGCTGAAAAGCGTAGTCGATGGAAAACAGGTTAATATTCCTGTACTTCTAGTTATTGCGATGGAGGGACGGAGAAGGCTAGGCCAGCTTGGCGTTGGTTGTCCAAGTTTAAGGTGGTAGGCTGGAATCTTAGGTAAATCCGGGGTTCTAAGGCCGAGAGCTGATGACGAGTTACCTTTTAGGTGACGAAGTGGTTGATGCCATGCTTCCAAGAAAAGCTTCTAAGCTTCAGATAACTAGGAACCGTACCCCAAACCGACACAGGTGGTTGGGTAGAGAATACCAAGGCGCTTGAGAGAACTCGGGTGAAGGAACTAGGCAAAATGGCACCGTAACTTCGGGAGAAGGTGCGCCGGTGAGGGTGAAGGACTTGCTCCGTAAGCTCATGCCGGTCGAAGATACCAGGCCGCTGCGACTGTTTATTAAAAACACAGCACTCTGCAAACACGAAAGTGGACGTATAGGGTGTGACGCCTGCCCGGTGCCGGAAGGTTAATTGATGGGGTTAGCTAACGCGAAGCTCTTGATCGAAGCCCCGGTAAACGGCGGCCGTAACTATAACGGTCCTAAGGTAGCGAAATTCCTTGTCGGGTAAGTTCCGACCTGCACGAATGGCGTAACGATGGCGGCGCTGTCTCCACCCGAGACTCAGTGAAATTGAAATCGCTGTGAAGATGCAGTGTATCCGCGGCTAGACGGAAAGACCCCGTGAACCTTTACTATAGCTTTGCACTGGACTTTGAATTTGCTTGTGTAGGATAGGTGGGAGGCTTTGAAGCGTGAACGCCAGTTTGCGTGGAGCCATCCTTGAAATACCACCCTGGCAACTTTGAGGTTCTAACTCAGGTCCGTTATCCGGATCGAGGACAGTGTATGGTGGGTAGTTTGACTGGGGCGGTCTCCTCCTAAAGAGTAACGGAGGAGTACGAAGGTGCGCTCAGACCGGTCGGAAATCGGTCGTAGAGTATAAAGGCAAAAGCGCGCTTGACTGCGAGACAGACACGTCGAGCAGGTACGAAAGTAGGTCTTAGTGATCCGGTGGTTCTGTATGGAAGGGCCATCGCTCAACGGATAAAAGGTACTCCGGGGATAACAGGCTGATACCGCCCAAGAGTTCATATCGACGGCGGTGTTTGGCACCTCGATGTCGGCTCATCACATCCTGGGGCTGAAGCCGGTCCCAAGGGTATGGCTGTTCGCCATTTAAAGTGGTACGCGAGCTGGGTTTAGAACGTCGTGAGACAGTTCGGTCCCTATCTGCCGTGGACGTTTGAGATTTGAGAGGGGCTGCTCCTAGTACGAGAGGACCGGAGTGGACGAACCTCTGGTGTTCCGGTTGTCACGCCAGTGGCATTGCCGGGTAGCTATGTTCGGAAAAGATAACCGCTGAAAGCATCTAAGCGGGAAACTTGCCTCAAGATGAGATCTCACTGGGATCTTGAATCCCCTAAAGGGCCGTCGAAGACTACGACGTTGATAGGTTGGGTGTGTAAGCGCTGTGAGGCGTTGAGCTAACCAATACTAATTGCCCGTGAGGCTTGACCATATAACACCCAAGCAATTTGCTTAAGAAGCGAGTTGCGGTGTGTGAAGACGAAACGAACCGAAAGTTTGCAAACACACAAGCCTATTACATACCCATTCGCTGGCACGTTGCACAAGCAACGGACTGGCTACCGAATTTCTTGACGACCATAGAGCGTTGGAACCACCTGATCCCATCCCGAACTCAGAAGTGAAACGATGCATCGCCGATGGTAGTGTGGGGTTTCCCCATGTGAGAGTAGGTCATCGTCAAGATTAAATTCCGAAACCCCAATTGCGAAAGCAGTTGGGGTTTTGTTTTTGCGCGTGGAAAAATTGCTCTTATTCGCAAACAAATTTGCACAGTTATTTTCGAATTGGAACACTAGAATAGCTGCTACTTTCTCCACTTCCAGAGCCTTCTATGCCAGATCCGGTTGACGCCCCCGGGTTGTCAGAATTACCACTGGACGACCTGGTTGCCTGCCATGAATGCGATCTGCTGATGCGCAAGCCAACGCTTGCTCTCGGCGAGAAGGCTCAATGCCCGCGTTGTGGCTATGAGCTCTACGCACACCGGCACAATGTCGTTGAGCGGAGCCTGGCTCTGGTGATCGCCGCCTTGTTGCTCTATGTACCGGCGAACTTTCTTCCCATCATGCAGCTCAATCTATTGGGACAGTCTTCCGAAGATACCGTCTGGAGCGGCGTGCAAGGCCTGTTCGATACCGGTATGGAAGGCGTGGCACTGGTGGTGTTCCTGTGCAGCATGGGCATCCCCCTGATCAAGTTGATTTGCCAGCTCCTGGTCCTGCTGAGTATTCGCTGGGACTTCGGGCGCAGCTATGGCCTGCTGCTCTACCGCATTTATCACCACCTGCGTGATTGGGGAATGCTCGAGGTCTACCTGATGGGGGTGCTGGTGGCCATCGTCAAATTGGCTGACATGGCCTCCATCACCGTGGGCCTGGGCCTGGTGTGTTTCATCAGTCTGTTATTGGTGCAGGTCTGGCTGGAGGTGGTGATGTCGCCTCACCAGATCTGGCAAGCGTTATCGGGAGAGGATGTGCATGCGGGCGATTGATGCAGGCATTCTGATTTGTAGCGAATGTCACGAATTGAACCGGCAGGAAGCCGACAGCGACGAGCAGACCTGCACTCGTTGCGGAGCCCTGGTCCATCCCCGCCGTCCCAACAGCATCCTGCGTACCTGGGCGCTGCTGCTCACCGCCGCCATTCTCTATGTTCCGGCCAATCTGCTGCCGATCATGACGGTCAGCTCACTGGGCCAGGGCGATCCCAGCACCATCATGTCGGGGGTTATCCAACTGGTGCAGCACGGCATGTTTCCCATTGCCGCGGTAGTATTTGTCGCCAGTATCCTGGTGCCCACCTTCAAGCTGGTGGGCATTGCTCTGTTGTTGTTCTCGGTGCAGCGCCACCAGCCACTGTCGGCACGGCAACGGATCATCATGTACCGCTTTATCGAGTTCATCGGTCGCTGGTCGATGCTGGATATCTTTGTCATCGCCATCCTGGTGGCGGTGGTCAACTTTGGACGGCTGGCCAGCATCGAAGCCAATCTCGGAGCGGTCGCCTTTGCCAGTGTGGTGATTCTGACCATGCTGGCCGCAGTAACTTTCGATCCCCGACTGATCTGGGATAACACGGAGTCGGACGACGACCATGAGTGATTTGCCTACCGCCAAAACCCGCCCGGCCTCCAATTGGTCAGCCATCTGGGTGCTGCCCCTGATTGCCCTGATCATCGGTGGCTGGCTGGGCTGGCGTGCCTACAGCCAGACCGGTATCGAGATCCAGTTGCGCTTTGAAAGCGGCGAGGGGATCCAGGCCAACAAGACCGAAGTGGTCTACAAAGGCATGCCCGTGGGCAAGGTCAAGACCCTGGCCCTGGACGATGAGGGCAACTCCAAGGGCGTGATCGCCACGGTCGAGATGAACAAGGACGTCGAACAGTACCTGAAGACCAACACCCGCTTCTGGCTGGTCAAGCCCAGTGTCAGCCTGGCCGGCATCACCGGATTGGAAACCCTGGTTTCCGGCAACTACATCGCGGTCAATCCCGGCGATGGCGAGCCTGCGCGCAAATTCAAGGCCCTGGCCGAAGAGCCGCCGTTATCGGACGCCAAGCCCGGCCTGCACCTGACCATCAAGGCCGAACGCCTCGGCTCGTTGAACCGCGGCAGCCCGGTGTTCTACAAGCAGATCCAGGTCGGACAGATCAAAAGCTTCCTGCTTTCCGAAGACCAGAACACGGTCGAGCTCAAGGTCTATATCGAGCCCACCTACGCCAACCTGGTGCGCAAACACACGCGTTTCTGGAACGCCAGCGGCATCAGCATCGACGCCAACCTGTCCGGGGTCAAAGTGCGCAGCGAGTCCCTGTCCAGCATCGTCGCCGGCGGTATCGCCTTTGCCACGCCGGAAAACCGCAAGGACAGTCCGCCTACCGACCCAAGCCTGCCGTTCCGGCTCTATGAGGATTTCGACGCCGCCCAGGCCGGGATCCGGGTCAAGGTCAAGCTCACCGATTTCGAAGGGCTGCAAGCCGGACGTACCCCGGTGATGTACAAGGGCATCCAGGTGGGCAGCCTGAAAGCGCTGAAGGTCGACTCCGATCTCACCAGCGCCACCGCCGAGCTGACCCTCGATCCGCTGGCCGAGGACTACCTGGTCCAGGGCACCCAGTTCTGGACCGTCAAACCCTCCATCTCCCTGGCCGGCATCACCGGTCTGGAGGCGCTGGTCAAAGGCAACTACATCGCCATTCGCCCCGGCGACAAGGGCGCTGCGCCCCAGCGCGAGTTCGAGGCCCGGGCCAAGGCCCCGCCTCTGGACCTTCGAGCCCCGGGCCTGCACATGGTGCTGTTCACCGACAACCTTGGTTCCCTGGATGTGGGCAGCCCGATCCTCTACAAGCAGGTCAAGGTCGGCTCGGTGCAGAGCTATCAGTTCTCTCACACCCGCAAGCAAGTGGTGATCGGCGTCCATATCGAGAAAGAGTACGAGTCGCTGGTCAACGGTTCGACCCGTTTCTGGAACGTCAGCGGCATCACCCTCACGGGCGGTCTCACTGGCGGCATCCAGATCAAGAGCGAGTCGCTGCAAAGCCTGATGGCCGGCGGTATCGCCTTCGAGACGCCGCTGCCCAACGTGCCGCTGAAAAAGCGCATTCCGCGTTTCCGTCTGTTCGCCAACCAGGAAGAAGCGGCGCAGCGCGGCATCCTGGTCAACATCAAGGTCGATCGCGCCGATGGGCTGCGTGCCGGCACGCCAGTGCGCTTCAAGGGCCTGGATGTGGGCAAGCTGGAGGAAGTGACCCTCAGCGCCGACCTGCAATCAGTGATGCTCAAGGCGCGCATCACCGAAGTGCCCGAGCGTATCGCCCGGGTCGGCAGCCAGTTCTGGGTGGTCAAGCCGGAACTGGGGCTGATGAAGACCTCCAACCTGGAAACCCTGGTTACCGGTCAATACATCGAGGTCCAGCCCGCCGCAAAGAATCAGGGCGTGCAAACCAGTTTCGTCGCCTTGCCGCAGCCGCCGGAGGCCAGCGTTGCTGAAGCGGGTCTGAGCCTGGTACTGAGCGCGGCGCGCCGTGGTTCGCTGAAAGTGGGGGTGCCGGTGACCTACCGCGAAGTGACGGTGGGCAAGGTGACCGGCTACGAGCTGGGCCAGACGGCTGACCGGGTACTGATCCACATCCTCATCGAACCCAAGTACGCGCCGCTGATTCGCGGTGGTACGCGCTTCTGGAACAGCAGCGGATTTGGCGTGGACTTTGGCCTGTTCAAGGGCGCCACAGTGCGTACCGAGTCCCTGGAAACCTTGATCCAGGGCGGCATTGCCTTCGCCACCCCGGATGGCGAGCGCATGGGCAACCCGGCCCGTCCCCAGCAGACCTTCCCGCTGTTCGACAAGTTCGAGGATGAATGGCTGACCTGGGCGCCCAAGATCCCCCTCGGCAAATAACCCTCTCGTAGGAGCCGGCTTGCCGGCGAAGAGGTCCTCAAGTCCGGCGTTCTTCCAGAGGACGCCTTCGCTGGCAAGCCAGCTCCTACAAAAGCTATCCAATAAAAAAGGCCGCACTCGAAAGAGTGCGGCCTTTTACGTTGCCGCGTTACCCAGTCAGACTTCGTCCAGTTGCGCTTCGGCCTCGGCTTCGGGTTCCACGTTCAGAGTCGCCTTGACCTGATCGTGACGGCGGATGAACTTCCAGTCCGCCTCGTCGATGTAGATGCCGTTTGGCCCGCTGCCGCCTTCCAGGTCGATGGCCACCTGGGCCGACACCTGCGGCTTCACACTGGCCAGGATCGGCACGAAGCCCAGCTGCAGGCTGGTTTCCAGCAGCGCCGCCTGGTTGCGTTCGTCGATGTCCGCCGCTTCGTCGAGGTAGTAAGGCAGACGGATACGCCCGGCCTGGTCGCGGTCCATCAAGTGCAGCAACAGGTACATGTTGGTCAGCGCCTTGATGGTCATGGTGGTGCCGTTGGACGCCGCGCCATCGATGTCGGTGTGGATCACCGGCTGGCCATTGACCTTGGTGATCTCGAACGCCAGCTCGAACAGGTCCTTCAGGCCCAACTGGTTGTGGTTGGCTGCTACCAGCCGCGCCAGGTACTCCTTGGCCTCTTCGTTCTTGTTGTCCTGCTCGGCGCTCTGGCTCAGGTCAAACACCGACAGGGTCTCGCCTTCCTCGTACTGGCCGGCGCTGTGGATGATCTGGTCGATGTGCTTGAGGGCTTCCTTGTTCGGCGCCAGGACGATGCGGAAGCTCTGCAGGTTGGACACCTGGCGCTTGTTGATCTCGCGGTTGAACAGCGCCAGCTGGTGTTCCAGGCTGTCGTAGTCACTGCGGATATTGCGCAGGGTCCGGGCGATATCGGTCACCGCCGCGCGGCGCGCCTTGCCCAGGGTCAGGGCTTCGTCGGTGCGGTGGGCATAGGCGTTGATCAGCAGTTGCAGGCGGCGCTCGACGTCATCCTCGCTGTCGAACTTGGCCACGCCCTTCAGGCGTACCTGGGCATACAGCGCCTCGATCTGCCCGTCGACCCGCTGCAGGCCCTGCCAGCTGTCCTGGTAGTCGTTGAGCAGTGGCAGCAGGTTGTCCATGGAGTCGTCCACCGGATCCATGAACGGCGTGCCGAACGGCAGGTCTGCCGGCAGCAACTGACGGCGGCGCAGGGCGTCGTCGAGGGTGCGCTGCTTGGCTTCCATGTCGGCGATCTGCCGGCCCACCAGTTGCAGCTTGGCGGACAGTTGCTGGACGCGTTCGGTGAAGGCATCGCTGGAGCGCTTGAGTTCGTCCTGGGCGGCTTCCATTTGCGCCAGCTGTTCCAGCTTCTCGCCTTCCTCGGCGCTCAGGGTCTGGGCGCGGCGGAAGTCTTCCAGGGCCTTCTGCGCATCCAGTACCTGCTGGTACAGGGCTTCGGTCTGGGTCTTGCTCGCGGCGCGGTCGGCGGCCACGGCGGCCTGGGTCTTGAGCTGCTTGAGTTCTTTTTCCAGACGCTCTTTCTGATCCCGCAGGGCGGCGCGGTCGGCCAGGGCCTGCAAGGCTGGCGGCTCGATGTGGGAGATGTCGATGGTCAACCCCGGCACTTCGAAACGCTCGCCCTTGAAGCCGTCGAGGATCAGCTCCACCGACTTCACCCACTCGCCGTTGTCGTCCAGGGTGATGCCATGCTCGCCCAGGGGCAGGCTGAACAGCGCGCTGTTGAACAGGCGCATCAGGCGCTCCACGTCCTGCTGGGAGAACTCCTCGCGCAGGCGGGCGTAGCTGTTGTTGTCGGCATGATCGAGCTGCTGCTTGACCGACTTCAGGCGTTTTTCCAGGTCCCGCAGGCGTTCTTCCAGGTCTTCGGCGGAGAACTGCCGGGACTGGGCCAGGGCGCCGGCCAGTTCATCGTGGGCATCCTTGGCCGCCAGCAGTTGCTGTTCCAGGACCTTGACGTCATCCACCAGGGCGAAGCGGTGCTTGAGCACCGACAACTCACCGAGCCAGCGCTGGGTGCCGGTGATTTCCCGTTCCAGGCGCATCATTTCCTGGGTGCTGCTGCGCTGGTCGTTCTGCAGCGCGTCCTGCTCATTACGGTAGTGCTCGGCCTGTATGGTCAGCTCTTCCTTGCGCGCGCCGGCATAGTCCGACCAGGTGCCCAGCAGCGAATCCAGCAGCGGCGACAGGCGGTGCAGCTTGCCCCGCAGAATGTCCCGCTGCTTTACGCCGTTGGCCAGGGCTTCCACCAGAGGGCCGGCGGCCACCAGGGAGTTGTAGTCCTGCTCCATACGCCGCACATCGCGGAAGGCTTCGTCGCAGGCGGCGATGTAGTCGACGCTGCCGGAGCGCAGGCTGTGCTCGAAGGCATCGAGGAACAGCTGCTTGAGCTTGGCCGCGGTGATTTCGCGCATGTGCAGCAGGTTGATGAACAGCGCGCGGAATGTTTTCAGGCTCTGTTCGCTGGTGGAGCGCAGCGGGATCAGGGTCAGGTCCAGGGGGATCGAGGTGTGGCCGCCCACCAGCAGGCGCCGTAGTTCATCGGGCTTGAGCTCATAGGCCTTCAGGCCCTGGCGCTCCAGGTTGGTGAACAGCTCTTTCTGCCGCAGGCAGGTGTCGTCCTTCTGGTAATGCGCCAGGTCCAGCTGGCCGGCGTAGGCGAAGAACTGGTGGCCGAAACCGCCACCCGGGCCGCGACCGACCACGCCAATCACATGAGGGCCGTGGGGCAGCGAGACTTCCACCAGGATGTAACTGGTGTCCGAGGCGAAGTAGAAGCGCCGGGACTGTTCCAGGCTGTACTTGCCGAAGCTCATGTCCGACATGCGCGCCAGAATCGGGAATTGCAGGGCGTTGATCGACGCCGATTTACCCAGGTTGTTGGCCCCGTAGACCGACAGCGGCTCCTCCAGGGGGAACAGGCCCAGGCTGTAGCCGGCGGTGTTCAGTAGGGCAAAGCGGCGGATGCCGTAGCGTTCCTTGCTCATGCGTCGAGCTCCTGTTCTTCGGCGATGGCCCTGGCCAGCGCGTCTTCTTCACTTTCTTCGGACTCGTCGAATTCGCTCAGGTCCAGCGGGTCATCGGTCTGCAGCAGTTTTTCGTCGCTGTCGTCGTCCACCAGTACCGGGGTCGGCAGCGGCAGCACGCTGTGCAGGCTGGCAGCCAGGTCGCGGTCCTGCTGCACCGACAGGCAGACATCGAGGAAACGGTGCATCGGCGGCAGGAAGCGGTAGATGCCCGGCTCCTCGGCGGCGAAACCCAGCTGGGTCATGCGGCGCATGATTTTCTCTTCCAGCTCTTCCTGGGTCTGCACTTCGGCCTGGATGAACAGGTCACGGTATTTCTCCAGCAGCGACGGCAGTTCGTCACGGCCGAGGCTGCCGCCATCGAGCACGGCGATCGGGTCGCGGCCCTGGTCGGCCAGGTGCTCCACCAGGATGAAGGTGAACAGCGCCAGGCGCTGGGCGGTCTTGTTCACCTGGGCGGCGGCGTTGTCCGGCACGAAGTAGTAGAAACCCCGGGTGTCGCACACCAGCTCGAAGCCCAGGGCCTTGAACAGGGTGCGGTACTGGTCCTGGAAGTTCGACAGCTGAGCGTACAGCTCCGGGTCGCGGCGGCTGACGTGGTAACCCTTGAACAGCTCGCGGAAGATCGGCGCCAGCTGGGACAGTTCGGAAAGATCAAGATGCATTGGCGTTGCTCGCAGAATGCTCGGCGGCGTCATCGCGGGCCGAGAGCAGGGCGAAGGAGCGCAGGCTGACCTGATGCTCCTGGGTGTGGTAGTCGCGGCGTTCGAGGCGCTCGCGCTTGAAGCGTTTTTCCCGCGACAGGCGCGAGAACCAGTACAGCAGTTCGTCGGTGGCGCCATCCGGCTCCTGGTCCAGCAGCCAGCTCATCAGGTCCGGCATCGGCAGGGCGTCTTCGCAGCGTTCGAGCATTTCCCGAACCGTGCGCGGCGCCTTGGGGGCCAGGCCCTTGTGGGTCTTGTGGGCCTTGGGGAAGCGCGCCGGCTTGGGCTCGAAGCGGGCCAGGGCGTAGACATAGGCTTCCACCTGGCCGGAGCTGCCGAGAAAGGTGCTCTGCGGGCGGGTAAACATCGGCATCGCCGCCTGGGGCACCGCGTCGATGCCCTTGCGCCGGATGGCCGCCAGGGCCAGGGCCGCGCCACGGGTCACGGCGTTGTGCCGGCGGGCTTCCTCACGCAGCGGCAGCAGCAGTTCCCGGGCGTGGCGCAGGGTCAGCTGGGCGCTGGTCTGCATTTCCAGGATCCGCGCGTGGGTGCGCAGCAGCATGTCGTCGTCCACCAGATGGCCCAGGCGCTGCTGCTCGGTGAGCAGGCGCAGCAGGACGTTCTCCACCTTGCGCACGCCTTGTTCGAAGGCGCCGTCGGCGTTCACCAGCTGGATCATCGGTTCGACGTATTCGTCCCAGGTGGCCAGCACCTCGGCGTAGCGCTGGCGCAGGGGAATCTGCCGGTCGCTGGTCTTGGCCCGTTCGGCCACGGCCACCAGGGCCTGTTCGTCGTTGGCGAGCTTCTTCAGGACATCGCGCACGCGCATGTCCAGCAGCCGCAGCTGGCGCGCCAGGTCGTTGCCGTCGCGCACGTCGAAGGCGTCCTGGATGTACCCGGCCAGACGCTCCAGGTGGCGCAGGTAGGCTTCGATCTCCAGGCACAGGCCCAGGCGGTGCTCACGGCGCAGGTAGGCGAGGAAGTCGTGGATCTGTGCATTGAGCTCGAAACGGTTCGGGCTTTTCGCCACCGGGACCAGGATGTCCAGGCGTATCCATACGTCCAGCAGGTGGGTGATGTCCTGGGGCGTGCTGTCCAGTTGTTGGGCAGCCAGCTGTGAACGCAGTTCGGCAAGACTCAGGGTGCCTTGGTCGAAGTGCTCGCACAGCGGCTCCAGAAGTGCCCAGTGTTCGGCGAGGGCGCGCAAGACGCGCTTGGGTTCGATCATCGGAATGGCCGGCTGGTTGGCAATGAAAAGCGGCGATTGTACTGCATCAGGGGGCCGACGATTCACCCCCGGGCCCAGGTATGAGACGGACTGTCGCTTTTGCGCGCAATCAACAGCAGGCGATCTTTGGCGAAGGACGGTAGAATCCCCCACCTCAGTTATCCACAAGTGGCCGACCTTTGCTTATCGAGTCCCGTCGTCGCGCTTATCTGTCCGCCATGCAGGTGGTCAGCTGGCTGCCGCGCAGCGAATTGCCCTTTGCCGCCCCTTCGCGTCCTGAATTGCTGGCCTTGCCGGAACCCGAGGTGCAGGCCCCGCCTGCCCCTGTGGTCGAGGCCAAGGCCCCGGCGGCGGCTGCAAGGACCGTCGAACGGCCGAAAATCGAGGTGCCGCGTCCGTCCACCGCGCCTGCAAAGACAGCCAGCAAGCCAGTGGCCGAGGGCGAAGAAGCCCCGGCCCCGGTGGTCAAGGCGCCGGTGGTACCGCCGCCGCGTTTTGCCTTGCAGTTGCTGCGGGCCGGCCGTTGCCTGCTGCTGGTGGAGTTACCCACAGGCGAAGCCTTCCAGAGCCGCGACCCGGCCTACTTGCTGCTCAAGGACATGCTGCGCGCCGCCGGCCTGCCGGACAGCCCGCAGATCCTCGCCGAGCCGGTGCGCTGGCCGATGCTGACCCGGGGCAACCTCGACCAGGGGCCGGAAGCCGCCCGGGATTTCGTCCAGGCCTTTGTCGGCGTGCGCATCGAAGAGGAGCCCTGCGTCTGCCTGTGGCTGATCGGTCTGCCGGCCGTACGTTTCGCCGGGGAAGCCAACGCCGAATCCTACAACCGTGAACTGCAGGTCGAAGGCCTGGGGTCGGCCTGGGCCTTGCCCGGCCTGGAACTATTAATGGAAGAGCCACAGCGTAAGGCTGATGTCTGGCAAGCCATGCGTCGGCTGATGGCGCGCTGGAAACACACTGATGAGCAGAATGACCGATGAGTGACGCGTTGACCTTCCGTCTGGCCACCGAGGCGGACCTGGATGCCATCCTGAAAATCGAATATGCCGCGTTCAGTCACCCCTGGACCCGGGGCATTTTCATGGATGCCTTCAAGTCCTACGAAGTCTGGCTGATGTTCGAAGGCAGCCAGCAAGTGGGCCACGGGGTCATCCAGGTGATCATCGACGAAGCCCATCTGCTGAACATCACCGTCAAGCCGGAAAGCCAGGGCCGCGGCCTGGGCCTGCGGCTGCTGGAAGAGCTGATGAAGCGCGCCTACCAGAAGAATGCCCGGGAGTGCTTCCTCGAAGTTCGCTCCAGCAACCAGACCGCCTATCGGCTGTATGAGCGTTACGGCTTCAATGAAGTGGGTCGGCGCCGCGACTATTACCCGGCCGTGGGCGGTCGCGAAGATGCCCTGGTGATGGCCTGCACCCTGGTCGACTGAACCTTGAAACGGCACGTGCTGTAGGCGACGGCGCCATTCCCGGCGCTGCATGGCTTGAGGGCCTCTTCGCCAGCAAGCCGGCTCCTGCGGGAGAGGGCGTCATTAAATGTGGCGCCGAACTCAGGGTTTGCCGTCCAGCGGGTCGCGACGTGCCAGTTCGGCTTCATCCAGACCGCTGCCACCGCCAATGTCCGTGGCATCGACAATACTCAAGTCCCAGTCGGCGGGTTTATCGGCCCCGACTTCCCGGGCAGAACGGGCCCCATCCTCGCGGATCAGGGTTTCCGGGCTCAGGTCGTCGTCGCTGGAGCCGTCGCTGGTGAGGCCGGTGCTGCTTGCGGGGCCGGGTTCGTCGTCATCGAAATGCAACTCCTCCATGGACCCCATGCGATCCTGATCATCGTCGATCGGCTCGGGCTGGGGTGCGCTGAAGGGGCGTCGTGATTCGGTCATGGCGATTGCTCATACTTTTAGGGGCTTGCAGGGTGGACCCACAGCCCCGGCGAAGATTCCCCGGCAGGGATAACCGGTATCTGCAGTCATTGGCGTGACCCCGACGGGCACTCGTCTGTCAAAGCTGCGCATCATTCTTGAGGCTTCACAGCATGAACGAACTACAAGATCTGATTGATAACAACGCGCGTTGGGCCGAAGCGATCAAGCAGGAAGACCCGGAATTCTTCTCCAAGCTGGCCCGCCAGCAGACTCCGGAGTACCTGTGGATCGGCTGCTCGGACGCCCGGGTGCCGGCCAACGAGATCGTCGGCATGTTGCCGGGCGACCTGTTTGTGCACCGTAACGTGGCCAACGTTGTGCTGCACACCGACCTCAATTGCCTGTCGGTGATCCAGTACGCGGTGGATGTACTCAAGGTCAAACACATCCTGGTCACCGGCCACTATGGTTGCGGCGGCGTGCGCGCCTCGATGCAGGATCGCCAGTTTGGCCTGATCGATGGCTGGCTGCGTTCGATTCGTGACCTGTACTACGAGCACCGCGAGGCGCTGGCGCAACTGGCCACTGAAGAAGAACAGGTCGACCGCCTGTGCGAGCTGAACGTGATCCAGCAAGTGGCCAACGTCGGCCACACCAGCATCGTGCAGAACGCCTGGCATCGCGGGCAGAGCCTGTCGATCCACGGTTGCATCTACGGGATCAAGGACGGTCGCTGGAAGAGCCTGAACGCGACCATCAGTGGTTTCGAACAGCTGCCACCGCAATATCGCCTGCGTCCCCTCGGCGCGGTCTGAACGCGCCCTGGCCGCTGCGTGAAGGCGCAGCGGCCAGCGGCGGACCTCAGAGGTGCGGCACCTCGGTGCTTGGCGCCGGTGCCGGGGCCTTGAGCTGGTTGAGCTGGGTCTTGACCGGTGCACTGGTGCACTTGGCCGCGGCCTGCTGCTCGGTCAGCTTGCGTACCGAGGTGTAGAACAGCTCGCAGGTCTGCTCTTTCTGGGTCACCTGCCAGGTCTGGGTGCAACTGCTGAGCAGGGTGCTCGGATCCGTTCCCGGCTTGCTGCCCATGCCGGCCTGCCAGCAGGCCGCGCTCAAGTCCTGCCCCATGACTTTCAACCCGGCGGCGTCGGCCTTGGCTTCGTCGTTGTCATAGTTGGCCGGGTCTGCCGCGTACCAGATGTAGCTCGGGTGGTTGGCACCCAGGACCGGCACCTTCACCCCTTCGCTGGGGCTGATCTGCGCCAGGCCCAGCACATTCACCGTCACCCCGTATTGCTGCTTGAGCCAGTTACGCACCGGCGCACCGAAAGCCACCATCGGCAGGGCCGCGCCGCTGGCGTTCTGGCTGACCTGCTTGACCATGCTGGTCTGGTAGCTGTTGAAGTAGCTGTAGACCCCTTCCAGGCTCTTGCCGGCGCTGGAGGGCGCGGCGATCGGCGCGATATCGACGATGGTCTGGTAGGCCGGGGTCTGCTCGGCGGCGATGCCGTTGACGGTGAGCAGCGAAGCCCAGCGGTCGGTGGTGGCCGACTCCAGGTAGTCCTGGTAGTGGGTCAGCGAATAATCCGGCGGGAAGTGCAGCAGCTCCACGCTCTTGCGGTTTTCCAGGGCCATGCCCAGGGGCAGGAACAGGTACCAGCTGAAATCCCAGTGACCGTCCTTATTGAGCTGGCTGGCGCCCTTGTAGGCCAGGTCGCCGGCATCCAGCAGGGCGCTAAGGGGCTTGGCGTAGCCCTGGGGCACGCCGCTGATGGAGGCGACAACCTTGTCGTTGGCGGTTTTCACGCTGACCTTGGCCGCGCTGTAGCCATCGCGCTGCACGCTTTGGGTCAGGTAGTGAGCCACCGTCTCCTCCAGGGTCCAGTTGCGATAGCAGATCACGTTGCAGTTGTTGGGGTAGGCGAAGAGTTGGGTGACGCGCTGGGGGCTGCCCAGGTCGACCTCGACATCGGCCATGACGCTGGTGCTCAACGCGGCGGCCGCCAGGGCCAGGGAGATTCCTGCGAATTTGAACATGCTCAGATCCTTTTCAGCGTGAACCCCTCCACGGGGGCTGTTCATACTGAAACACCGCCGTGGATAGAGAAAGACAGCGGATAAAAAATCTGCCCCCCTTGTGCAGGCCTCAGCCCGGTATCAGCCGGGTCAGCGGGAAGGCCGGGTAGAACACCTGGCAAGCCCGGATGACAGCCACCATCAGCACCAGGAAAACCGGTTGCCAGGGACTGAAATGCGACCAGTGCAAGACGCTCAGCCAGGGATGCTTGAGCCTGAATGCTTCGCTGACATGGCCGATGCGCTTGTGGTGCAGGACGCCGATCAGGGTAAAGCCCAGGTACGTCAGCATCCCCAGCAGGCCGAGCAGGCTGGCGAACAGCGCCAGCAAGGCCAGGAAAGGTACACCGTGGCGCAGCAGTCTTCGATAAGGAGGCCTGTGCAGCTGTTTCGGTAGCAGGCGTTCGCTCAGCCACAGGTCCAGATCCAAGAAGCGCAGCGCCACGGCGTTCCAGGCGCACAGTGCCGACAATCCGAGCACCGCCACCAGCCAGCCGCACAAGGCCGCCATGATGGCCGCCAGCACCGGCGGGTCGTGGCGTTCCTGAATGAAAAAGAGGGTGAACGCCAGCGCGATGCCGGCCCAGGCCCGCACCCATGTTTCCCCTGTGGTGGAGGGTTGGGGCATGAATTTCTGCCAATAGAACACGTCACTCTGGGGCAGGCGCTCGATCAGTTGCGGAAAGCGCCAGGTCAGGGTCTGCGCCAGCTGCTGGCAGGCTTGCCATTCATTCTGGGTAAAACCGCGGGTGAGATTGCGCTGCTGGCGCGGGGACAGCGGCTTGGCGAGCAGTTGCGCCGCCAGTACCTCAGGTGCCCAGCTGTGTTCCTGCTGCAGCTTGTTTTGCAGGTCCTGGTAGAAGGTTTCCTGCTGACAGCGCTGGACCAACTGGTGCCAGATCCAGGCCGGCTCCGGGATGGCGCCCCGTTGTTCATCCCAGCCGAACGCCTGGCACACCCGTTCGAACAGGGGCACGCTCCACTGTTGCTCGTTGAGCAGCATCAGCACCGTGCTTTGCCATTGCAGGCGGTGATCGAAAATCTGCAGCCACAGCTGTTCGCTGTAGTGGGTCAACTGCGCGAGGAACGCCCGTTCCTGGTTGGCTTGCAGCGGCTCTTCCAGGGTCTGACGGTAATGGTCCAGCAGGGCATCGACCAGCGAGCACTGTTGCGCGTCGCTCATCGACAGGCTTTGCCAGGGCGTCAGCCATTCCAGATGTTGAACCGCCCACTCAACCAGGGGCGCGCGTTGTTGGGGGTGGCTGCAGCAGTGCTCCAGCAGCAGGTTCTGGAAGTCCTGGGCGCAGCGTTGAGCCTGAGCTTGCGTCCAGCGTTGCGGCAGGTTCTCCAGGGTCAGGCCCTTGAGCAGGGCCTGTGCCGGCGTTGGCGCGACAGCGGCTGTTGGCTGCGGCACCAGGGACGGGCTCATCTCAACCAGCCCCGACCAGGCCTGCAGGTTGTCCCCAGGCAGAGCCGCGGCGACGGGCTCGGGACAACCGTCGTCGGCTTCGTCTTCCCGCCAGCGGGCCAGTTGCAGCGCCCGCTCATAAGCCTCGCGCAGGCGCTGGAAGCCTTCGGCATCCTCATCGGGGCGGGTGCTTTTCAGGCGTTTGGCATAGCTGCGCTTGATGCTGCGCTCATCGGCATCGTCCGGCAGTTCCAGCAGGGCCCAACAATCCATGTCGCCGCTCCTCAGTGCCAGTGGCCGTTTTCCAGTCTCTGCAGCTGTTCACTGAGCTGGTTGCGCACTTCGCGGATCTTGCGCTCGTCCTGGGTGTCCAGCACTTGCTGGAACTGCCCGGCCCAGTAGCCGATCTGTTCGCGCAACTCCCCCAGGCTTTCCTGATACAGGCGTTCCAGGCGGGCACTGAGCAAGGTGTTGACCTGCTGGTCGCGGGGATGAACCTTGAGTTGCTCCAGGGCCTTGAGCCGCTCCTGGATTTCCTCCGGGGTCAGCACGCCGGGGTTGTTCTCGATCACCAGAGAACGGCTTTCACCGGTCAGGGGAATGCTCACCTGGGCTTCCAGCAGGCCGTTGATGTCGTAGGTGAAACGCACGTCCAGCGAGACTTCGCCGGCCGGGCGCTTGGGCACCTGCATTTCCAGCTGGCCGAGGGCGACGTTGTCGCGCACCAGGCGGCTCTCGCCCTGGAAGATCTTCAGCAGCACCTGCTCCTGGTTGTCGTGCAAGGTTTGCACGGTCTTGACCCGGCTCACCGGCACCACGCTGTTGCGCTCGATGATCGGCAGGTAATGCCCGCCCTCGATCTGGTTGCCGTACTGCTGGGAGGTTTCGATGCCCAGGGTGTAGGAGCAGACATCGGTCAGCACCACTTCCTCCAGGGCTGCGGAGCGTGCCTTGAGGGCGGCCTGGACCGCCGCGCCCTGGGCCACCACTTCGTCGGGGTCGAGGCTGATGGACGGAAAGCGCCCGAACAGCCCCGCCGCCAGCTTGCGCACCAGGGGCATGCGGGTGGCGCCGCCCACCAGGAGGATTTCATCCAGGTCGCTGACGCGGATCCGCGCATCGCGCAGGGCCCGCTCGATGGGAGCCCGCAGGCGTTCCAGCAGGGGCGTGTAGAGGGTCGCCAGCTGCGCCTGGGTGATGGTCTGGGTCCATTGCCGGCCATCGACGCGCAGGCTGAACTCGGCGCTGGGCTCCTGGCCCAGGGCACGGCGTACCCGTTCGGCTTCGCGGCGCAGGGCCTGGAGCACGCTCTGGCGCTCGGGAAAGTCCGCCGCCCGGCCTTGCTGTTCGATGAAGTGCTCCAGCAGCAGGCTGTCGAAATCCTCGCCGCCGAGGAAGTTGTCGCCGGCGCTGGCGCGGACTTCCATGACCCCGTCGAACAGCTCCAGGATCGACACGTCGAAGGTGCCGCCACCGAGGTCGAAGACCAGGAACGAGGTTTCCTTGTCGCGCTGGTGCAGGCCGTAGGCCAGGGCCGCGGCGGTGGGTTCGTTGATCAGCTTTTCCACCTTGAGCCCGGCCAGCTCGCCGGCGATCCGCGTGGCCTTGCGCTGGGCGTCGCTGAAATAGGCCGGCACGCTGATCACCGCTTCTTCCACCGGCTCGCCGTAGCTGCGTTCGACGTCCTCCTTGAGGCTCTTGAGCACCAGGGCCGAGAGTTCTTCGGGACGAAACAGACGATCCCCCAGGCGCACTTCGGTGGCGCTGCCCATGTAGCGCTTGAACAGTGCGGTGGTCAGGTGCGGGTGGGTGTGCAGGCGCTCCTTGGCGGCTTGCCCCACCAGGACCCGGCCCTCATCGTCCAGCCCCACCACGCTGGGGGTCAGGAGCTGGCCCAGGGCGTTGGGCACCAGCTCGCTGGCGGTGTCGCGCCAGACCGCCACCAGACTGTTGGTGGTCCCCAGGTCGATGCCTACGATCATGACGACGAACTCCCTTTCCAATCGGAAAACTGATGAAACAAATAAGTGGCGCGCAGGATATTACCCGCCGGGTGGATGGGTAAAGTGTGTGATGTCACATGGCTATTATTGGCGCCGTTGCCGCAGAGCCGAAGCCGGTCTAGAGCTTCGGTCCTGCGGGGGCTGGTGGGCCCGTTGCGGGCCCCGCCGGGGTCAGACGTTGAAGTGCAGGGCGTTGGTCAGGTCGCCCATGGGCTTCTGGCCGCGGGCGATCATGGCCTCGTCGCGTTCCTTGATGCCGTCCAGGGTCTCCAGCTGGAACACCCGGGTGATCAGCCGCAGGATCGAGGCGGTGTCATACACCGTGTGATCCACCGTGCCCTTGCGGGCGAACGGCGACACCACCAGTGCCGGAATCCGCGTGCCCGGGCCCCAGCGATCGCCCTGGGGCGGCGCCACGTGGTCCCACCAGCCGCCGTTCTCGTCGACGGTGACGATCACCACCATGTTTTTCCATTGCGGGCTTTCCTGCAGCACTTTCAGCGCCCGGTCGATGTGCCGGTCACCAGCGGCCACATCGGCATAGCCGGCGTGCAGGTTGAGGTTGCCCTGGGGCTTGTAGAAGGTCACCGCCGGCAGCTTGCCGGCCTCGGCATCGGCGAAGAACTTGTTGGTGCTCGACTCATCCCCCAGGCCGCCGTCACGCAGGCGCTTGGCGCGCTCAGCCGGATTCTCCGGGCCCTGGCGCACGAAGTAGTTGAACGGCTGGTGGTGGTACTGGAAGTTGGGGATCTTGGGAATCCCGCCGGAGTCCTTGAACTGCTCCAGGGTCGCCTGCCAGGCGCCGCCGTACCAGGCCCAGTCGACGTTCTTCTTCGACAGCTTGTCGCCGATGTGCTCGTGGGTCTGGGGCACCAGCACGCTGGGCAGGTCGGGCTTGGCGTAGTCCGGGCGCTCCGGGTCGCGGATCCAGGTCGGCCAGTAGGGCGGGGCCATGGTGTTGACCGCGTAGCCGTCCGGGGTCAGGGCGCTGGGGCCGAACTGCGGGGCGCCGTCCAGGGCGCTGGCCGGGGATTTGTCCAGGGGCTTGAGGCGGGTGCCCTTGGGGTCGTCGCCCTGCAAGGTGGCGATCTGCGACTTGGCCACCGAGTTGGCGGCGTCCGGGTAGAACGGCACCTTGGCGCTGATCAGGTACTGGTGGTTGAGGAACGAGCCGCCGAAGGCACCCTGGAAGAAGTTGTCGCAGAGCACGAACTCCCGGGCCACATCCCACAGGCGCAGGGAATAGCGGGTCTGGGCGTAGTGGCCCATGGTCAGGGCGCCGGAGTCGGCCCAGGCCACGAAACCATCGTTCTTGCCGCCGTTGATCTGCATCTGGTTCTGGTAGAACAGGTGCCACAGGTCGCGGGTCACCAGGCCCAGGGGCAGGTCCTCGCCACTGGGGCCCTTGAGGGCGAACGGCGCGTTGGGCAGGTTTTCCTGGAACTGGGTTTCCACCGGGTAGGTGACGCCGTCCAGGGTTTGCGGGCCAACCTGGAGAATGCCGCCCCAGACCGGTGGCAGTTTCGACAGCAGGCTGCCGTCACGGTCGCGCTGCTGGAACGCCTCGGGCTTGAGCGCCGACAAGGGCTTCTCCACCCCGGGGAAATTGGCGAACAGGTTGTTGAAGCTGCGGTTCTCGGCGAACAGCACCACCACGTTCTTCACCTGCTCGCGCAGCGCCTTGTCCAGTTCCGCCGGAGACAGCGGCCGTTCCTGCGGTTTGCTCGTCGGCTCGTCGGACTTGGCGCAGGCGCTCAGGGTGGCACCGACCCCAAGAACGGCAACGCCGCCGAGGAAGCGGCGGCGGCTGGTATCGGTGGGCTGGTCGGCGGTGGTTTCGGGGAGGTCGCGCTGATCGGTATCGTCGCTCATGTCGGGTCCTTGCTCGTCGATCTGAGAATTCGTTACAAAGTATTTCGGTTGCACGGTAGCAATCGAATATGACGCAAAGGCTACAGGAAAGCTGCAGGAGCCTGCTGGCAAGAGCCTGGAAAAATATGAGATCCAGGCTCGGGGAGAATGATCCTCAGGCCCGCTGCGGTAGTGCGCAGCAGGCCTGTGGACAGCTCAGGGCATGACCGGCGGCAGGTACGCCAGGGTGGTGCCCAGGGCCCAGAGCAGCACCAGCACCAGGGGCGCATGCACCAGCAGCTGGACGAAGGAAAAACCGATCAGGTCGCGGGCCTTCAGGCCCAGCACCCCTAGCAACGGCAGCATGTAGAAGGGGTTGATCAGGTTCGGCAAGGCCTCGGCGGCGTTGTAGATCTGCACCGCCCAGCCCAGGTGGTACTGCAGGTCATTGGCCACTTGCATCACATAGGGCGCCTCGATGATCCACTTGCCGCCGCCGGAGGGAATGAAGAAGCCCAGCACCGCCGAGTACAGGCCTATCAACAGAGCGTAGGTGTCGTGGGAGGCGATCTGCACGAAGAAGGTCGAGATGTGGTGGGCCAGGGTCTGGCCGTCCACGCCCTTGACCACCGTCATCAGCGCGGCGATCGAGCCGTACAGCGGGAACTGGATCAGCACCCCGGTGGTGGTGGGCACCGCCCGGGCCACGGCGTCGAGAAAGCTGCGTGGGCGCCAGTGCAACAGCGCGCCGGTCATCAGGAACAGGAAGTTGTAGGTGTTGAGCCCGGAGATCGCGGTGATCGCCGGCTTGGTGGCGAACTCGTGGTACAGCCAGCCGGCGGCCAGCAGCGCCAGGAGAATGGTCAGCAGCGGGCTGTACTCCAGCCACTCGCCGGGGCGGGTCCGCGGTTGTGGCTTGGGCATGCTGAAGCTCGGGTCGACCCCGCAGGCCTGGGCATCCCGGGCGCTGTTGGGCCCCGGTGCGGTGGCGTAGGCGACGATCAGCGAGACGACGATCAGGGCCAGCAACAACACCCCCGACTGCCAGAGAAAGAGGGTCTGGGTGAAAGGAATCACCCCGGTGATGGCCAGGATCGACGGCGGCAGGCTGCCCGGGTTGGCCTGCAACTGCGCGGCCGAAGACGACAACCCCAGGGCCCACACCGCGCCCAGGCCCAGGTAGGCGGCGGCGCCGGCGGCGCGGTAGTCCATGCGCAGTTCGCTGCGTCGCGCCAGGGCCCGTACCAGAAGCCCGCCGAACACCAGGGACAGGCCCCAGTTGAGCAAGGAGGCGACCATGGAAATCAGCGCCACCCAGGCCACGGCCGAACGGCCGTTCCTGGGAAGGCGCGCCAGCTTGTCGATCAGATTCACCGCCGGCGGCGAGCTGGCCACCACGTAACCGCCGATGACCACGAAGGCCATCTGCATGGTGAAGGGGATCAGGCTCCAGAAGCCGTCGCCGAAGGCCATGGCGGCGTCGGTGGGCTTGGCACCCATGGCCAGGGTGGCCAGGGCGACGATGATCACCGCCAGCGCGGCGAACACCCAGGAGTCGGGAAACCAGCGTTCGGCCCAGTTCGAACAGCGCAGGGCGAAGCGGGCGGAGCGGCTATCTTGAATATCAGCGGCCACGTGAGTACCTCGGGTTTCTTATGTTTATAAGGAGGTCGGCCGCCCCAGGCTGAGGCGGCCGAGAACTGTGCAAGAATGCGGCAATTGCCACGGACTGCAAAGGATTCAACCGACATGTCATTTTCCCCCGAAGAACGCGCCGCACTGCTCAAGGTCAAGGGTGTTGGCCCGACGGTGGTCGGTCGCCTGGAACAACTGGGCATCACCTCCCTGGCCCAGTTGGCCGCCGCCGATGCCCTGGACATCGTGACCCAGGCCTCGGCCCTGGTCGGTTCCAGTTGCTGGAAAAACAGCCCTCAGGCCCGCTCCGCGATCCAGGCGGCCATCGCCATGGCCAAGGGCGCACCTATGGCCCAGGTCGCCAACGACTGATGGTTGTCCCTCGGGACGATTGCATAGACCATGTGCAGCCTTGCTGATTGCCACCCTCCGAGTTGCTTTTATGACCCCTTCCACCGAGTCGTCGCCGGCGCGCTTTTCCCGCGCCGACTACAAGACCCTTGGCCTGGCCGCCCTGGGCGGAGCCCTGGAAATCTACGATTTCATCATCTTCGTATTTTTCGCCCTGACCCTGAGCCAGCTGTTCTTCCCCCCGGAAATGCCCGAGTGGCTGCGCCTGCTGCAAAGCTTCGGGATCTTCGTCACCGGCTACCTGGCCCGGCCCCTGGGCGGCATTCTCATGGCGCATTTCGCCGACCGCCTGGGGCGCAAGAAGGTCTTCAGCCTGAGCATCCTGATGATGGCGCTGCCCTGCCTGCTGATCGGCAGCATGCCGACCTATGCCCAGATCGGCTATTTCGCGCCCTTGCTGTTGCTGGCGCTGCGGGTGCTGCAGGGCGCGGCGGTGGGCGGTGAGGTGCCCAGCGCCTGGGTGTTCGTCGCCGAGCACGCGCCGCGGGCCCATCGCGGCTATGCCCTGGGGTTTCTCCAGGCCGGGCTGACCTTCGGCTACCTGTTGGGCGCACTGACCGCGACCCTGCTGGCGCGGGTCTTCAGCCCCGAGGAAATCCTCGACCACGCCTGGCGCTATCCCTTCCTGCTGGGCGGGGTGTTTGGCGTGATCGGCGTCTGGCTGCGCCGCTGGCTCAGCGAAACCCCGGTGTTCATGGCGTTGCAGGAGCAGCGCGAGAGCGCCGCCGAGCTGCCCCTGCGCACCGTGCTGCGCGAGCACCGGCTGGCGATCCTGCCGGCGCTGATCCTGACCTGCGTGCTGACCTCGGCGGTGGTGGTGTTCGTGGTCATCACCCCGACCATGATGCAGAAGAGCTTCGGCATGAGCGCCAGCCACACCTTTGCCCTGAGCAGCCTGGGCATTGTCTTCCTCAACATCGGCTGCGTGCTGGCGGGGCTGATCGTCGACCGCCTGGGCGCCTGGCGCACGGTGATGCTCTACAGCCTGCTGCTGCCTTTGGGTATCGCCGTGCTCTACGGTTGCCTGATCAGCGGCGGCACCTGGATCGGCCTGGCCTACGCCATTGCCGGCCTGGGTTGCGGCGTGGTGGGGGCGGTGCCGTCGGTGATGGTCAGCCTGTTTCCCCCGCGGATTCGCGTGTCGGGGATCTCCTTCACCTACAACATCGCCTACGCCCTCTGGGCCAGTACCACCCCGTTGCTGCTGATCGCCCTGATGCCCTGGAGCCCGTGGATCTGCGTGATCTATTGCGCGCTGATGGGCGCGGTGGGCGTGATCAGTGCCGGTTACTTCGGCGGACGCGTGGGCGAGGAGCGGCCGCTGGCGGGTGGCGCCTGCGCCGTGGATCAGCATTAGGACTTTTCTTCATCGGCCCGTGAACAGGCGAAACAGCGAGCTAGAGCCTTCGCCAAAAGGTCGGTGAATCCACCCTGAAAACGGGCTGAAAAATGGCTTTCAGCCCTCGGTTTTTTCCCGCTACTCTCTCGGAAAACGCGGCCCGCGCCAGGGTTTCCGGGAGCTGTCTTGATTCGTTCGACGCTGTGTTCCTTGCGAAATTTCTCTGCCCTCGACCCGCTGCTGCAGGCGGCGCTGGTGAGCTTTGTGCTGGGGCTGGTGTTTGTCCTGATCGAGGCCTGGAGCAGTACCCTGGTGGACTATGGCCTGGAAGGCGCCAGCCCCGACAGCCTCAGTGCCCGGGTGGTCGCGGTGGAGGCGGGGGCGCTGCTGGTCGAAGACTTCGATAGCGGCGAACGCCAACGCTTGCGCTTGAGCCCCGAGCTGACCCGGCTCCAGGTGCCGCTCGCACAACTGTCCGGACAGCCCCTGGTGCTGAGCCACCTGCGGGGTTACCTGCTGGGTTGTACCCGCGACGATCAGCCCTGGTGCGTCGCTCAGTGTGACAGCGCCGAGCTGTGCCAGCAGCGCCTGCGCGAGCGCGAATCCTGCCTGGGCATGCTGGGTTGTGCCTGGCTCGGCAGCCTGGTGTGCCTGCTTGCCCATGGCGTTGGCCGGCGCCCGTTCTACCGGCGTTCGCGGCCCTGATGGCGCTTTTGCCGGGCCTGGCAGCGTTGCGCATGCCCCGGCAGGCGGCTATTGGGGCAGCAGTTGCTCCAGGTAGCGGGAGCGTTCGTTGCTCAGGCGGGTCACGCAACGGTTGATCAGGGTGACGTGGGCCGGTTTGCCCGGCGCCACTTCGAAGGCCTCCAGCACGCAGGTGCTGTCGCGGTACTTGATCCAGGCCCGTTGCGCGTTCTTCAACTTGCCAAGGTATTCCTGCTCTTGCAGCAGGCTCCTGGGATACAGGTTGTGAACCCGCTCCAAGAGCGCCTGATAGCTCTGATTGAGGGCGTTGTCGGCCCGTTCCTTGTCCTGCTGGGCGCAGCGGTCGACCTGTTCGCTGAGCTCGATGTGGCTGCAGTCCAGCGGGGCGGCCCGGGCTGCAGACGATCCGCCGCCCACCCCGAGCAGCAGGGTCACAGCGAGGCCGAAGATCCAGGGCTGATGATGCATGGCGGTCCCTTCGCGCTGAGAGTGAAGCGGGCATTCTACAGCGCCGCGGTCGATGCAGAAGAGCGCGGCCGCCGCGCCGAGGCTTGTGCTGCCGGGGCCGGGCTCGGGCTTCGGTGCCGGGCCTGCTGGGTACAGCCCGGCCGCAGATGTCCGGCGGATGAGCGCAAGATGACAATTCGCTTATCCAGCCGCGGCCCCGCGGACAATCGAACTATCATCAGGCCGACGCTTTTCAGCCACAGGAGCATGTTTCATGGGTGCAGGACACCAACACGGCCAGGCGCGGGCCGGGCATGAGCGCAAGTTGTGGATGGCCCTGGGGCTGACCGCCAGCTTCATGCTCGCCGAAGTCATCGGCGCCTTTGTCACCGGCAGCCTGGCGCTGTTGTCGGATGCCGCGCACATGCTCACCGACACCCTGGCCCTGGCCATCTCCCTGGTGGCGATCCAGGTCGCCAAGCGCCCGGCAGACCGCAAGCGCACGTTCGGCTACGCGCGTTTCGAAATCCTCGCGGCAGCCTTCAATGCCCTGCTGCTGTTCGTGGTGGCGTTCTACATCCTGTTCGAGGCCTGGCAACGCGTGCAGGCCCCGGCCGAGATCCAGTCCACGGGGATGCTGGTGATCGCCGTGCTGGGGCTGATCGTCAACTTGATCGCCATGGGCCTGCTGGCCTCGGCCAGCAGCCAGAGCCTCAACGTCAAGGGCGCGTACCTGGAGGTCTGGAGCGACATGCTCGGTTCGCTGGGGGTGATTGGCGCGGCCCTGGTGATCATGTTCACCGGCTGGGGCTGGGTCGACTCCCTGGTGGCGGCAGCCATTGGCTTCTGGGTGCTGCCGCGGACCTGGACCCTGCTCAGGGAGAGCATGAACGTGCTGCTGCAAGGCGTGCCGGACGGGGTCGACATCGAGCAGGTGGAGCAAGCCATTCGCGGCGTGCAGGGGATCGGCGATGTGCACGACCTGCATATCTGGGCCCTGACCAGCGGCAAGAACGTGCTCAGCGCCCATCTGGTGGCGCACCTGCCGGGACGGGACGAGCAGGCGATCCTGGCCGAGGTCACCGAGCTGCTGCAGGAGCGCTTCGACATTGCCCACGTCACCTTGCAGGTCGAGCAGGCGGGGTTTCACCAGCAGGTGCATGAACATTGAAGGAGCAGTGCATGCGCAGGAGCCGGCGCACCGGCGAATCCGGCCTCGCGCCTCAGTCGCGTTCTTCGAGGACGTAACCCACGCCGCGCAAGGTGTGGATCAGCTTGCGTTCGAACGGGTCGTCGATCTTCGCCCGCAGGCGGCGGATCGAAACTTCCACCACATTGGTGTCGCAGTCGAAGTTCATGTCCCAGACAAAGGAGATGATCTGGGTTCGCGACAGCACCACTCCGCTCTGGCGCATCAGCAGGTGCAGCAGGGCGAACTCCTTGGTGGTCAGGTCGATGCGCTGTTTGCCGCGAAAGGCCCGGTGGCGGCTCTGATCCAGCTCCAGGTCGGCGACGCGCAACACATCCGGCACCGGTTTCTGTTCGCTGCGGCGCATCAGGGTGCGGACCCGGGCCAGCAACTCGGGAAACTCGAACGGCTTGACCAGGTAATCATCGGCGCCCAGGTCCAGGCCGCGGATCTTGTCCGCCAGCCGGCCCTGGGCGGTCAGCATCATGACCCGGGTGTTGCTGTTCTGGCGGATCTGGGACAGCACTCCCCAGCCGTCGATCTGCGGCAGGTTGACGTCGAGAATCACCAGGTCGTAGGCGTGCTGACGGGTCAGGTGCAGGCCATCCGCGCCGGTATTGGCGCAATCGACCACATAGCCGCTTTCGGTCAGCCCCTGATGCAGGTACTCGGCAGTTTTGAGTTCGTCTTCGATAACCAGGATTCGCATGCGGGTGAGGTTCTCGGTGAATAACAGGCAGTAAGGAAAGTTGCTGGAAACGGCGCTGAAGATGGGTAGCGAGTGTGCTCGTTCCGCTGCGCCTGGAAGGATCTGAAAGTTGATTGGCGAATGTTTTAAAACGGGCAGTGCACTCGCTTTCAGTGCCCGGATATTAATACAGAACCTTGAGCCAGAGCCTTGGCTAACGGATTTGTAATCTTTGCGCCACCCTGCTGATAACCGGTGAAAGTTACCCTGAGTTGAACTTGAAACTCTTTCTGCCAATGGGCGCAGTGTTGCAGTTTCATATCGACCGGGGGGCTCTTTGTATATCCCGCGATATGTTCCGCGCCGCTTCGCAGAAACTTTGCCTCACCAGGGGCCGGAACCTGTTATGCCAACTTTCCCGAGAACACCCGCCCGGGCTGCGCCGACCTGCCGCTGGATGCTGTGGCTGGTCCTGGCGGCCGCGCCGCTGAGCGTTGCCCAGGCTGCCGTCCTGAGCCTGGACAGCGCCCTGGCCAAGGCCTTTGCCAACAACCCCGAACTGGCCGCCGCGCGCTGGGAGATCGACATCGCCCAGGGCGCCCGGCAGCAGGCCGGGCTGCTGCCCAACCCGGTGCTCTCGGTGGACGCCGAGGACACCCGCCGGGACTCGCGCACCACCTCGGTCAAGCTCAGCCAGGCGCTGGAGCTGGGGGGCAAGCGTGGCGCCCGGGTGGAGGTGGCCAGTCGTGGCCAGGAGCTGGCCGCCCTGGAGCTGGAGCGGCGCGGCAATCAGCTGCGGGCCGATGTTCTGCAGGCTTACTACGCCGCGCTGCGGGCCCAGGAGCGCACGCAACTGGCCGGGCGCTCGCTGGCCCTGGCCGAACGCGGGGTGAGCGTGGCCCAGGGGCGGGTCAATGCCGGCAAGGCCTCGCCGGTGGAAGCCACCCGGGCCCAGGTGCAACTGGCCGAGGTTCGTCTGGAGCTCAGCCGTGGGCAGATGGAGCAGGACACTGCCTATCAGCAGTTGGCCAGTATCACCGGCAGCGCCGCCACGGACTTCTCGGCGGTGCAGGAGCCTGAACGGGCGCCGAGCACGCTGCCGGCCTCGGCGCAGTTGTTGAGCCGCTTGCCGGAGACTGCGGAGTTGCGCCTGGCGGAGCAGGAAATCGTTCAGCGCGAAGCGTCCCTGGGGCTGGAGAGGGCCCAGCGCATTCCCGATCTGGACGTCAGCATCGGCAGCCAGTACGACGCCGGCGCCCGTGAGCGGGTCAACCTGGTGGGCCTGTCCATGCCGTTGCCGCTGTTCAACCGCAACCAGGGCAACCTGCTCTCCGCCGCGCGCCGCGCCGATCAGGCCCGGGACCTGCGCAACGCCACGGAACTGCGCCTGCGCAGTGAAACCCGCCAGGCTCTGGAGCAATGGAACACCGCCAGGGGCGAAGTGCAGGCCTTCAACCAGACCATCCTGCCCGCCGCCCAGCGCGCGGTGGACAGCGCCACCCGGGGCTTCGAAATGGGCAAGTTCAGTTTCCTCGAAGTGCTGGACGCCCAGCGCACATTGATCGGCGCCCGCAGCCAGTACCTCGCCGCCGTGGCGCAAACCACCGATGCCCGGGTGCGGATCGAACGCATCTACGGCGATCTCAGCCGCTGGTGAGAGCCGGGCTGCGGGGCCTGGTCTACCTGCTTGCCCTGCTGGTCAGCGATTGCAGCAGCGTGCCCGGGACGCCACCTGAGGAGCCGCCCCGGCACTGGTGTGTCCATGAATGGCACCGGGCCCTCGACGACTTTTTCTTTTCGCCTACCTCGTAAGGCGCTTCGTGCGCTGCCGAACCTCGATTCTCAGGAGTACCCATGGATAAGAAACGCAGCCTGATAATGGCCATTACCGCGGTGGTGGGGCTGGGAGCGGCGGCCCTGCTGTTGCCGGGCCTGTCCTCCCCCGCGGCGCCTGCCGACGCCAAGCGTGCGGATGCGGCCGAGCCGGCCGGACACGGCGCCGAGGAGCCCGAAGGTCACCTGGAACTCAGCGCCGAGCAGATCCAGGCCGCCGGGATCGAGCTGGCCGAAGCCGGTCCGCGGCAGCTCAAGCGGGTGCTGAGCCTGCCGGGGGAAATCCGTTTCGACGAGGATCGCACCTCCCACATCGTGCCCCGGGCCGCCGGGGTCGTGGAGTCGGTGCAGGTCAATCTGGGGCAGTCGGTCAAGCGCGGCGAGCTGCTGGCGGTGATCGCCAGCCAGCAGGTGTCCGACCAGCGCAGCGAGCTGGCGGCCGCCGGGCGGCGGGTCGAACTGGCCCGTACCACCTTCGAGCGCGAGCGACAGTTGTGGATCGACCAGATCTCAGCCGAACAGGATTACCTGCTGGCCCGGCAGAACCTGCAAGAAGCGCAAATCGCCCTCAACAACGCCCGACAGAAGATGAATGCCCTGAGTGGCAGCGCCCAGCTGGCGGGGGGCAACCGCTATGAAATGCGCGCGCCCTTTGATGGCGTGGTGGTGGAAAAGCACCTCAGCGTCGGCGAGGTGGTGAGCGAGAACAGTGCGGCCTTCACCCTCTCGGACCTGTCCCGGGTCTGGGCCACCTTCGGTGTGTTCCCCAAGGATCTGGGCAAGGTCCGGGTCGGCCAGCCGGTGAGTGTCAGCTCCAGCGAACTGGGGACCCAGGTCCAGGGTCAGGTGGCCTACGTCGGCAGCCTGCTGGGGGAGCAGACCCGGACTGCCACGGTGCGGGTGACCCTGGCCAACCCGAATGACGCCTGGCGTCCGGGGCTGTTCGTCGCGGTGCAGGTGGCCACCGAAGCCTTCGAGGCGCCGGTCAGCGTGCCGCTGAGCGCGATCCAGACCGTGGAAGACCGGCCGTCGGTGTTTGTCCGGGTGGCCGAGGGCTTCCAGGCCACGCCGGTGGTCACCGGCGCCGCCGATGACGGTTTCGTCGAGGTCCGCGAAGGGCTGGCGGCCGGAGCCCGGGTGGCCACCCGCGGCAGTTTCACCCTCAAGTCCGAACTGGGCAAAGGCGCGGCCGACCACGGCCATTGATCGGTCACAGCAGAGAGTGCTTTCCCATGTTTGAACGCATCATTCAATTTGCCATCGAGCAACGCATCATCGTTCTTCTGGCGGTGCTGCTGATGGCCGGCGTCGGCATCGCCAGCTACCAGAAACTGCCGATCGACGCGGTGCCCGACATCACCAACGTCCAGGTGCAGATCAACTCGGCGGCGCCGGGTTTTTCGCCCCTGGAAACCGAACAGCGCATCACCTTTCCCATCGAAACCGCCATGGCCGGCCTGCCGGGCTTGCAGCAGACCCGTTCGCTGTCGCGTTCGGGCCTGTCCCAGGTCACGGTGATCTTCAAGGACGGCACCGATCTGTTCTTCGCCCGGCAACTGGTCAACGAGCGGCTGCAGGTGGCTCGCGAGCAATTGCCTCAAGGCGTGGAGGCGGTGATGGGGCCGATCTCCACCGGCCTCGGGGAAATCTTCCTGTGGACCGTGGAAGCCGAAGACGGCGCGCGCAAGGAGGACGGCACGCCCTACACCCCCACCGACCTGCGGGTGATCCAGGACTGGATCATCAAGCCGCAGTTGCGCAACGTGCAGGGCGTGGCCGAGATCAACACCATCGGCGGCTTCGCCAAGGAGTACCAGATCGCCCCCGATCCCAAGCGCCTGGCGGCTTACCGGCTGACCCTGAATGATCTGGTGACGGCCCTGGAGCGCAACAACGCCAACGTCGGCGCCGGCTACATCGAGCGCAGCGGCGAGCAGTTGCTGATTCGCGCGCCGGGACAACTGGCGTCCATCGAGGACATCGCCAACATCGTCATCAGCAGCAGCGACGGCACGCCGATCCGCGTGCGCAACGTCGCCGACGTGCAGATCGGCCGCGAACTGCGCACCGGTGCCGCCACCGAAAACGGCCGCGAAGTGGTGCTGGGCACGGTGTTCATGCTGATCGGCGAGAACAGCCGCAGCGTGTCCCAGGCGGTGGCGAAAAAGCTCGAAGAGATCAACCGTTCGCTGCCCGCAGGGGTGGTGGCGGTCACGGTCTACGACCGCACCAACCTGGTGGAAAAAGCCATCGCCACGGTGAAGAAGAATCTCTTCGAAGGCGCGTTGCTGGTGATCGTGATTCTGTTCCTGTTCCTGGGCAATATTCGCGCGGCGTTGATCACCGCCCTGGTGATTCCACTGTCGATGCTGTTCACCTTCACCGGCATGTTCAGCAACAAGGTCAGCGCCAACCTGATGAGCCTCGGCGCCCTGGACTTCGGCATCATCGTCGACGGCGCGGTGGTGATCGTGGAGAACGCCATCCGCCGCCTGGCCCATGCCCAGCAGCACCACGGGCGCATGCTGACCCGCTCCGAGCGCCTGCACGAAGTCTTTGCCGCAGCCAAGGAAGCGCGGCGGGCGCTGATCTTCGGCCAACTGATCATCATGGTGGTGTACCTGCCGATCTTTGCCCTGACCGGGGTGGCCGGGAAGATGTTCCATCCCATGGCCTTCACCGTGGTCATGGCGTTGCTGGGGGCGATGATTCTCTCGGTGACCTTCGTCCCGGCGGCCATCGCGCTGTTCGTCACCGGCAAGGTCAAGGAAGAGGAAAACCTGCTGGTGCGCAGCGCCAAGCGGGGCTACGCGCCGGTGCTGGACTGGGTCATGGGCCATCGTGCGGCGACCTTCGCCCTGGCTGCGGCGATCCTGCTGGGCAGCGCTGTGCTGGCCAGTCGCATGGGCAGCGAATTCATCCCCAGCCTCAGCGAAGGCGACTTCGCCCAGCAGGCCCTGCGGGTGCCCGGCACCAGCCTCACGCAATCGGTTGACATGCAGCAGCGCCTGGAGAAGACCCTGCTGGCGCAAGTGCCGGAGATCGAGCGGGTGTTTGCCCGCACCGGCACCGCTGAGATCGCCTCGGACCCGATGCCGCCGAATATTTCCGACAGCTACGTGATGCTCAAGCCCAAGGCCCAGTGGCCCGATCCGGGCAAGTCCCGCGAGGCCCTGATCGCCGATATCCAGCGCGCCAGCGCTCGGGTGCCGGGCAGTGCCTACGAGCTGTCGCAGCCGATCCAGTTGCGCTTCAACGAGCTGATTTCCGGGGTGCGCAGCGATGTTGCGGTCAAGGTGTTCGGCGACGACATGAACGTGCTGAACAAGACCGCCAATGACATCGCCGCGGCGTTGCAAGGCTTGTCCGGCGCCTCGGAAGTCAAGGTTGAACAGACCTCGGGGTTGCCGGTGCTGACCATCAATATCGACCGCGACAAGGCCGCGCGTTTCGGCCTGAACGTGGGCGATGTGCAAGACACCATCGCGGTGGCGGTGGGCGGGCGTCAGGCCGGCACCCTGTACGAAGGCGACCGGCGTTTCGACATGGTGGTGCGTCTGTCCGATCAACTGCGTACCGACATCGATGGCCTGTCGCGGCTGCTGATCCCGATACCGGCGAGCGCGGGCACGGGCAACGGGCAGATCGGGTTCATTGCCCTGTCGGAAGTGGCCAGCCTCGATCTGGTCCTGGGGCCCAATCAGGTCAGCCGCGAGAACGGCAAGCGCCTGGTGATCGTCAGCGCCAACGTGCGCGGCCGCGACATCGGTTCATTCGTCGAGGAAGCCACGGCCTTGATTGCCGGCAAGGTCAAGGTGCCCGCGGGATACTGGACCACCTGGGGCGGCCAGTTCGAGCAGTTGCAGGAGGCTTCCCTGCGCCTGCAAGTGGTGGTGCCGGTGGCGCTGCTGCTGGTGTTCGGCCTGTTGTTCATGATGTTCAACAACCTCAAGGATGGCCTGCTGGTGTTCACCGGCATTCCCTTTGCCCTGACCGGCGGGATCATGGCCCTGTGGCTGCGGGACATTCCGCTGTCGATCTCGGCGGGAGTCGGGTTCATCGCCCTGTCCGGCGTCGCGGTGCTCAACGGCCTGGTGATGATCGCCTTTATCCGCAACCTGCGGGAGGAAGGCCGTTCGTTGTCCGTGGCGATTCATGAAGGCGCGCTGACCCGCCTGCGCCCGGTGCTGATGACCGCGCTGGTGGCGTCCCTGGGGTTCATCCCCATGGCCCTGGCCACCGGCACCGGCGCCGAAGTGCAGCGACCCCTGGCCACCGTGGTGATTGGCGGCATCCTGTCGTCCACCATCCTCACCTTGCTGGTCTTGCCGGCGCTGTACCAATGGGCGCACCGCAGGGAAGAGGACTGATCGCGCGCTGCTTCTGGTAGCCGCTGCCGCAGGCTGCGAACGGACTGGGCGGGCGCGGGGCTCTTGAGGCTGCTGTGGGTTTGGCGGGAGATTGTCAGGCAAGGTCCTGCGGACCTTTGCGCAGCTTCGCTGTGGCTCAGCAGCGGCTACAGGGGCGGTGGCGATCGGGGGGTTGTGTAGCCGCTGCCGCAGGCTACGAACGGGCTGGGCGGTACTCCGTCGAAGGGCGCGGGGCTCTTGAGGCTGCTGTGGGTTTGGCGGGAGATTGTCAGGCAAGGTCCGCAGGACCTTCAGCGATCCTCACAAGCAGCGCCTGCTTCGCGGTCGTTCGCCGCCTGCGGCAGCGGCTACAGGTGCCAGTCCTGCGGCAATTCCTGGGCAAAAAAAAGCGCCCCATGCGGGACGCTAAAAATTCATCTCTTTCCAAAGGAGCATCAGAAAAAACGCTTCAAGAGATGAATGTGCTCTGTGGGCAACGGCGCTCAGATGTCTTGTGCGGCCGCGTTGGACGATGACGCATCACCGGGGGCTTTGCCGGTGCCGTCGGTGCTGGCGGTTTCCTGGTTGGCATCGCCGTGAATCTGTTCCTGGCTGGCCAGGAAACCTTCACGAACCTGTTGCGGGCGTTCGCCGCCGTCGGCCGCCAGGGCGGTGAAGCTGGTGCTGGCCAGAAGGCCGATCAACAACAATTGGGTTGGGCGCATGGATGGACTCCTGACAAGCTCTCGAGCCGGGGAAAGTCCGGCGGATTTGAGTGTGTCCGGGAGTATAGGGAGGCCAACCTAACGAGAAGGTGAGGCCGATATTACAGTTCTGAAAGGCGCGAGTCTGTGAAGAAGTTTTAACACCGGGCAGGCCGCAACCTGCCCGGCCAGACGCTTTAGAGCAGGGCCAGCGGGTACTCGACGATCAGCCGGAATTCCTCCAGGTCGGATTCGAACTGGCTGGAGCGGATGGTCGCCTGGCGGATGCGCAGGGACAGGTCCTTGAGCGTGCCGTCCTGGAACACGTACTTGGCTTCGATGTCCCGTTCCCAGCGACGTTGATCGGTCAGCGGATCACCCGCCGCGTCGCGGCGCATGTACACCGCGTTGGCGTGGCTGTAGTCGGCGTCGCGGCCTCGGGCGTAGCGGGTCATGAAGGACAGCCCGGGAATGCCGAAGGTCTGCATGTCGAGGTCGTAGCGGACCATCCACGAGCGTTCCTTGGGCGAGTTGAAGTCGCTGTACTGGATCGAGTTATCGAGAAAGATCGAGTCCGACTGGCGCAGGTAGTCAAAGTCGTCATTGCCGTTGTTGCGCTGGTGCGACAGGGCCAGGGTGTGGGCGCCGTAGGTGGCGCCGACCTTGGCGCTCCAGATGTTGTTGTCGAACTCGCCCAGCAGTTTCTTGCCCTCGTCCACGGCCTTGTAATAGTTGAAGCCGCTGAACAGGGTCAGGTCGTCGGACACCGGGTAGTTCACCGCCGTGCCGAAGTAGTACTGATCCCAGGCGTCTTTCAGGCGGCTGCTGTAGAGGCTGAAACTGAGGTTGGGGTTGAGCTTGTAGTCGCCACCGAAGTAGCCGACCCAGGGCGAGTCGACCTTGCCGGCGTAGAAGGTGGCGAAGCCGTCGCGCATGCCGCTGCTGTCGGGCTGGCTCATGGCGTGCAGGCGCCCGCCTTGCAGGTTGAGACCGTCGAGGCTGGTGTTTTCCAGGGTCACCCCGCGAAAGCTTTCCGGCAGCAGGCGCGAGTCGCCGTAGTGCACCACCGGGGTCTTGGGGAACACGTCGCCGACTTTCAGCACGGTGTCCAGGGCCCGCAGTTTCACCGCACCGCCGGCCTTGCCGTAGCCGTCGGCGGGCTCGTTGTCGTGGTTCACCGGCAGCATGCCGAAGGAGCCACGGCCGCCGCTGCGCCCGCTGCCGGAGTCGAGCTTGAGGCCATACATGGCGAAGGCGTCGATACCGAAGCCGACCGTGCCCTGGGTGAAACCGGATTCGAACTGGCCGATCAGGCCCTGGGCCCAGGCTTCGGAATAACCGTTGCCGGTGGGGCTGGACTGGCCTTTGCGATCGTCGCGGTTGAAGTAGTAATTGCGCAGCAGCAAGTCGAGGCGGCTGCCTTCGACAAAGCCTTCGGGGCGTTCCTCGGCGGCCACGGCGGCCACGGGACAAAGCCCCAGTACCGCGGCGAGCACGGACAGGGACAAGGGGGGATTGATACGCATGGGGTCGCTCCTGAGTGTTGGCAGCTATCAACTTTTATATCGCCAGAGGCGTTCTTATTGGGCTCGACCAACAGGCGTGGTTACGCCCTGAAAGTCGCCGTCGATAGTTGCAAACGGCAGATAACGGCGCGGTGACCCGCTGATTACAATTGTGCAAGAAAGGCTCGTCGACAGGCGTCGGTGGCGGCCCTGAAACCCCGATGAACCGGGGGTTCGATGGCGCACCGGGGCCGCGCGGGCAGGTGCATTACAGATAAGTAATGTGCCCGCGATCATCCTGAAAGGGTCGGTTGCTTATCCTCGTCGCTGTCAACTGGACGAGGAAACTGTCATGAAAGCTGTCAACCTGAGTATCGCCGCGCTGCTGTTGTCCCTCTCTTCCCTGGCCCTGGCCGAAGGCGGTGGCGACCGCACCTTTGCCCGGGCCATGGTGGAGAACCAGAAGGCCATGGAGCGCTATGCGGCGAGTCAGGGCAAGCCGGCGCCGGTGGTGCAGAACTACCGCTACGGCATGGATCTGGATATCGCCAGGGTGGTCAGCGTCACCCCACCGATCAAGTCCTGCAACGTGGTGCCTTCGCGCATGACCTACGAAGACTCCGCCGGCCAGCTCAAGACCATCGAGTATCAGGTCATGGGTCAGTGCCGCAACAACGGCAGCTGATCCATGGGCGGGCTGGCGCGGCCTTCAGTCGTTGCCGGGTTCGGGGTGCAGGGCGACGATCATGTCGACTTCCACCGAGGCATTTTTCGGCAATTGATAGACCCCCACCGATGTGCGGGTGTGCACCCCGGCGTCGGCGAAGATCGAATAGAGCACCTCCGAGGCGCCGTCCGCCACCTCGCTCTGCTGGGTGAAGTCCGCCGCGCTCTGCACGTAGACGTTGATCCGCAGGATGCGCCGGATCCGTTGCAGGTCGCCGAGCATCTGCTTGAGGACCGCCAGGGCCCGCAGGGTACAGATCTGTGCCCCGTGGCGGGCCTGCTCCAGGCTGGTTTCGGCGCCCACCCGGCCGACCACCATCACCTGGTCGTCGATACGCGGGATCTGTCCGCTGACGTACACCTCATCGCCATTGCGCACCGCCGGCACATAGTTGCCGCCAATGCGCATCTCGCCCTCGAAACTGTGTCCGACTCGTGCAGCCTCTTGCTGAAAAAGCGCCTTGCGTGATGCGTCCATAGTCCAACTCCGTCGATCGCCTGGGATTTCCCGATGCCGACTATACGCGCTCCAGGGCGCCGGTAAATCCTCGCTCAAAGTCCCGCAGGCAGGGGCTTTGCCCGCGCTTGAATTATTTTTGTCGGACAAGCCCGGGCTGCTATTAAGAAAAGACTTTCAGGGCCGATGTTAGGCCCACAGCAGCCTATTTTTTATGTCCTCCCGGTGCCTCCCCATGTTCAATAAACGCTTGAAGCAAGAGCTGGCGGCTCTTCGTGAAGAACTCTCGAGCCTTCAGCAAGTGAAGGAAAGTCTTGAAAGCGAGATGCTCGTGATCAATTTGAGCGCCGATGGACGGATTCAATCGGTCAACCACAACTTCGCCCAGGAAATGCTCTACAAGAGCGGCGACCTGCTGGGGCGCTCCCTGGAAGACATCGTTCCGGCCCACGTCAAGCACGACGAGTTTCACCAGCGCTTCAAGGCGACCCTGGCCCGGGGCGAGCACTTTGCCGGGGCGGTGCGCCTGCTGCGGGGCAACGGCGAGGAGGCCTGGCTGCGCTCGATCTCCCAGCCGGTCCACGACTCCGAGGGGCGGATCAAGTACTTCGCGATCTTCTCCAGCGACCTGACCCGCACCATCGAGGCTTCCCGGGAACACGAGAACCTGATCGGCGCCCTGATGCGCTCCACCGCACTGATCGAGTTCGACCTCAATGGTCATGTGCTGACGGCCAATGAGCGCTTTCTCTCCGGCATGGGCTACAGCCTGGCGCAGATCAAGGGCAAGCATCACCGCATGTTCTGTGAGCCCGAGGAGTACAACAGCGCGGCCTACCAGGCGTTCTGGAAACGCCTGAATGCCGGGGAATTCATCGCCGACCGTTTCAAGCGCATCGATGCCCATGGCCGGACAGTCTGGCTGGAGGCGTCCTACAACCCGGTGCTGGACGCCAACAACAAGCTCTACAAGATTGTGAAGTTCGCCACCGTGATCACCGACCAGGTGAATCAGGAACTGGCGGTGGCCGAAGCGGCCAACATTGCCTACAGCACCTCGTTGCAGACCGACAACAGTGCCCAGCGCGGCACCACCGTGGTCACCGAGGCGGTGAACGTGATGCGCGATCTGGCCAAGCACATGCAGGACGCCGGCGAGGGCATCGGCGCCCTGAACGAGCAGTCCCTGGTGATCGGCAGCATCGTCAAGACCATCAGCGGGATTGCCGAGCAGACCAACCTGTTGGCCCTCAACGCGGCGATCGAGGCGGCCCGGGCCGGTGAGCAGGGGCGCGGTTTCGCCGTGGTCGCCGACGAGGTCCGGCAACTGGCTTCGCGTACCAGCAAGGCCACCGAGGAAATCGTTGGCGTGGTCCGGCAGAACCAGGACATGGCCCGTGACGCCGTGGAACTGATGGCCGAAGGCAAGCTGCAGGCCGAGCAGGGCCTGGCCCTGGCGGCGGAGGCCGGCACGGTGATCGTCGAGATCCAGGACGGCGCGCAGAAGGTGGTGAGCGCGGTGGGGCAGTTCGCCAATCAACTGTCCAGCTGAGCCTGGGGCCCCGGTGACGGGGCCCGCTCACCGGGACGGTATGGCTCGGCAGCAGGAATTCTGAGGAGCTTTCCTAGAGAGTCTTAGGAAAATTCTGAAAGGGCGGGCAGGGCGTGGAGAAAGGTCAGCCAGCGCCGATGGCAAGAGGGATCGTTGTATTCACTCTTAGTCTGTCGGTGTATCCATGTTCAATAAACGTCTGAAACAACAGCTTGCCTCACTGAGCGACGAGCTGAGCGCTCTGCAGCAATTCAAGGCCTGCCTGGAAACCCAGGTGCTCAGCATCGAACTGGACAGCGAGGGGGTGATCCGTCGGGTCAACCAGAACTTCACGCGGACCCTGGGCCTGGATGGCCAACAGCTCTGCGGGCAACCCCTGGAGCAGATAGTGTCGGGCCATGCGCAGGCGGTGCAGCTGTATCGCTCTCTCAGGGCAGCCCTGGGACGCAACGAAGGCTACATCGGCCAACTGCGCTTGCAACGTGGCGACGGCCGCGATGCCTGGTTGCATACCTGTGTCCAGCCGATCCACGACCAGGCCGGGCATCTCGACCACTTCTCGCTGATCTGCACCGACCAGAGCGCCGCGGTGCAAAGCGCCTGCGAGCATGAAAACCTGATGGCGGCGTTGCTGCGCTCCACCGCGGTGATCGAGTTCGACCTGCAAGGCCGGGTGTTGACTGCCAACCCGCGGTTTCTGGCGTGCATGGGTTACCGCCTCGATGAAGTTCAGGGGCAGAACCACCGTCTGTTCTGTGATCCCGAGGAGTATGAGGGGCCGTCGTATCAGGCGTTCTGGGCGCGCTTGAACGCCGGTGAATATGTCGCCGACCGCTTCAAGCGAATCGACAGCCAGGGCCGGGTGGTGTGGCTCGACGCCTCTTACAACCCGGTGCTGGATGCCAACGGCCAGCTGTACAAGGTGGTGAAGTTCGCCACCGTGATCACCGAGCAGGTGAACCAGGAACGCTCGGTGGCCGAGGCCGCCGACATCGCCTACAGCATCTCCCGGCAAACCGATACCAGTGCCCAGCGCGGCTCGGCGGTGGTCACCGAGACCCTGGACGTGATGCGTGACCTGGCCAAGTGCATGCAAGAGGCCGGTGACGGTATCGAAGCCCTGAACGAGCAGTCCCTGGTGATTGGCAGCATCGTCAAGACCATCAGCGGGATTGCCGAGCAGACCAACCTGCTGGCCCTCAACGCGGCGATCGAGGCGGCCCGGGCCGGTGAGCAGGGGCGCGGCTTCGCTGTGGTCGCCGACGAGGTCCGGCAACTGGCCTCGCGTACCAGCAACGCCACCGACGAGATCGTCGGCGTGGTCCGGCACAACCAGGACATGGCCCGCTCGGCGGTGGAGCTGATGGCCGAAGGTCGGCAGCAGGCCGAACAGGGCCTGACCCTGGCGGCGGAGGCCGGCACGGTGATCGTCGAGATCCAGGACGGTGCGCAGAAAGTGGTGGACGCGGTGGGGCAGTTCGCCAGTCAGCTGTCCACCTGAGTGGCGTGCCGCAGGTTCAGGCTCCGCGCCCGTGGGCGCGGACCGGCTCAGCGCGGCAAGGGGGCGTGGCACTCGTAGTGCAAGCGGTCGAACCACTGTCCGTGCAGCAGGAAGCTGCGGCGTGAATGGCCGTAGCAGGAGAATCCGGACGTCTCCAGGACCCTGACCGAGCCGAGGTTTTCCGGGCGGGCGTTGGCTTCGATGCGGCTCAACTGCAATTCGCCGAAGGCCCGTTGCAGCACCTGCGCCACCGCCGCCCGGGCGATACCCCGGCCGTTGAATTTGGCGCCCACGCGATAGCCCAGCTCGGCGCAATTGAAGTAGGGGCGCTGCACCCGGTGCAGGTTGATGCGCCCCACCAGTTGTGAATCCTGTCGAATCAGAAACTGATAGCCGCGATCCGCGGCAGCGTCCTGTTGGGCCTGGGCGATGGCCTCGGCGACCCCTTCGGCGCAGTAGAACGCTGCCGGGCGGGCGTTGATCGAGGCTTCGAAAAAGGCGCGGTTTTCTTGTTCAAACGCCAGCAGTTCCTGCCAGTCGTCCAGTTGTGGTGCACACAGGTGCAGGTGGCTCATGGTCCGGGGATCTCAATCCGTTGAAGGCGCCTTCATCTCACGATTGCCTTGTGCGCATCAAGCCTGCAGATGCGGATCGATCAATTCGGCGAACCATTCGATGAACACGTTCAGCCGGCGCGAACGGTGGCGACGGTCGGGGTACAGCGCGCAGATGTCCATCGGCGCCACCGGCAACTGCTGGAGCACCTGCACCAGCTCGCCGCGATCGAGCAGGTGCTGCACGTCGAAACGCGGCACCTGGATCAGCCCCAGGCCCTGGCGACAGCAGGCGATGTAGTTCTCGACGTTGTTGACGATCACCCGGCTGGGCAGCCCCAGAAGGTGCTCGCGACCTTGCAGCAGGTACTCCCAGGGCTGTTCGCGACCGGTGTCCGGGGAGGCGTAACCGATCATCCATTGGCCGTTCTGCAAGTCCTGGGGGGTGTGGGGCTCGCCGTGTTCGGCGAGGTAGGCGGGGCTGGCGCAATTGATCATGGCCAGTTGCCCCAGGGGGCGGGCGATCAGGCTGCTGTCCGCCAGGCTGCCGACGCGGATCGCGCAGTCGATGCCTTCCTGGACCAGATCGATGCTGCGATCGCTGGCGCCCAGGGCCAGTTGCAGGTCGGGGTACTGCGTCAGCCACTGGGGCAGGGCGGGCACGATCAGGCGCCGGGCGATGCGGCTGGGCACGTCGATATTCAAGCGCCCGCTGACATCCACCAGGCGATGGTGGAACAGCTGGTTGAGCTCCGAGGCATCCGCCAGCAGGCGTCGTGCCCGCTCCAGGAGGATGGTGCCATCGGCGGTCAACTGCACCTGGCGGGTGGTTCGGTGCAGCAGCCGGGTGCCGAGGCCGTTCTCCAGTTGCTGCACAGCGGAAGAGACAGTGGCCCGTGGCAGTTCCAGGGCATGGGCGGCCTTGATGAAACTGCCCATGTCGGCCACCTGGATGAACACGCGGTATTGCTCAAGCTTATCCATCGTATGAACGATCCTGGTTCGGGGGACGCCTGACGGCGGTGGAACGCTGCATCGTCCGAGGCGATCGATGCAGCGTCCCGGCAGGCCAATTTACCCCTTGGGCGCCAGGATTACTTGGTGGTGTAGCCGCCGTTGATCAGTAAGGTCTGGCCGGTGATCCACCAGCCCTCGGTCACCAGATGGCGAATGAACGGCACCACGTCCTCGATATCGGTGAGCCCGGTCTTGCTCGACGGCGACAGGGCCGCGGCGCTCTTGTGGTAGGCCACGGCGTCGGCGCCTTCGGCAGGGTAGAAGAACGGCGTGTCCATGGGCCCCGGTCCCACCGCGGTCACTGAGATGCCCCGGGCGCCGAACTCCTTGGCCGCGGCCCGGGTGAAGTGTTCCACCGGTGCCTTGGAACCGCCGTAGGCGGCATAGAACGGGGTGAAGGCCCCCAGCAGCGACGTCACCAGGGTCACCAGCTTGCCGTTGTCCTCCAGGTGCTTGCCGGCTTCCTTGATGAAGAAGAACGCGCTCTTGGCATTGACCGCGAACATCTGGTCGTACTCGTCTTCGCTGATTTCGATGATGGGTTTCTTCAGCACCTTGCCCACGGTGTTGATGGCGATGTCGATCTTGCCGAAGCGTGCCTTGACCTCGCTGAACAGACGCTCCACCGCACCGGCGCGGGTGAGGTCGGCCTGCCAGGCGTGGGCGTCGACCCCCAGGGCCCCGAGCGCCTCAAGGGTGCTCTGGGCATCGGCCTGACTGGCATCGCTGTTGTAGTGCACGGCCACGGCCCTGGCACCGTGGCTGGCCAGATCCCGGGCAAGCAGGCCACCGAGGTTTTTCACCCCGCCGGCGATCAGCACGACTTTGTTGTTCAGGGAATGATCGGCCATGGCATGGCTCCTTCGACAATTGCGGTGAAGGCTGAGTCTAGTGGCTGCCATGGGATTGATAAGCCGTCGACGCCTGGACGGACTGTCCAGAAAAACCGCCCAATTCCTGTGGCTGCACAGGTGGCGGATAGGTCTACAATCGGACTTTTTTCAGGAGCCTGCCATGCCTGCATTTCGTCATCCGGTGCCATTGGAAAAAGCCTACCGCCTGCTCAATCACGGTCCGACCGTGCTGGTCAGCGCCGCCCACGGCGGGCAGCGCAATATCATGGCGGCGGCCTGGGCCATGCCCCTGGATTTCGAGCCGCCGAAAGTCGCCGTGGTGCTCGACAAGTCCACCTGGACCCGGCAACTGTTGGAAGCCTCGGGCACCTTTGTCCTCAACGTGCCCTGCGCCGCCCAGGTGGACATTGTGCAGACCCTGGGCAACAGCTCCGGGCTGGAGCTGCAGCAGGCGGGCAGCGACAAGTTCGCCGCCTATGGCTTGTCCACCTTCACCGGTCAGGCCCTGGAGGCGCCCCTGCTGGAAGGCTGCGTGGCCTGGCTGGAATGCCGGCTTTTGCCCGAGCCGCACAATCACCAGCAGTACGACCTGTTCCTCGGGGAAGTGATCGCCGCCCAGGCCGATACCCGGGTGTTCAGCCAAGGGCGCTGGCACTTCGACGGCCAGGATCGGCTGCGCACCCTGCACCATGTGGCGGGCGGGCATTTCCTGACCATCGGCGGCGCGCTCGACGGTCGTCAACTGCCCCAGTCCGGCGACGCCTGAGGCGAGCCGCCGCCACTTTTTCAAGGATTGAACATGCACGAAGTTTTCCAGCGTCTGGTGAGCCTGATGGACAGCCATCAGGCCCGTTATCGGGTGATCCTGCACCCGGCCGAAGGGCAATCGGCGCGGGTCGCCGAGATCCGTGGCACCGAGCCGGGCCAGGGGGCCAAGGCCATGCTGTGCAGCCTCAAGGGCACGAGCGATGTGTATGGGCTGGTGATTCTCTCCGGCGACCAGAAGCTCGACATGAAGAAGGTCGGTGCGGCACTGGGGGGCAAGAAGGCCCAGCTGGTCCCGGCGGAGCTGGCCAGGGAACTGACCGGTTGCGTGATCGGCGCCATTCCTCCGCTGAGTTTCGATCCGCGCATTGCCCTGATCGTCGACCCGCCACTGATCGAGCGCTACGCCGAAATCGCCTTCAATGCCGGACGCCTGGATGCCTCCATGGTTCTTGATACCCAGGACTACCTGAGGATCGCCCGGCCGCTGCTGCTGAGCGTGACCCAGGAGACCGAGGGCGTGCAGGTTCCTACCAGCTGACCCGGCCCAGGGCGTCGGCAAAGGCGGTGAGCTTCGGCGAACACTGGCGCGAAGGGGGATACACCAGCGACAGCTGCCGACTGCGCCCGGCCTGCGCGTGCAGCACCGGCAACAGCAGGCCCGCATCCAGGGCATCGCGCACGGCGAACTCCATCAACTGGGCAATGCCGAATCCGCCGAGCACCGCATCCACCAGGGCATCGCCGATGTCGAAGATCAGCCGCCCCTGCACCGCCAGGTCCAGGGGCTTGCCCTGGTCCATGAACTGCCAGTCCACCAGCCGGCCGCTGCGCAGATTGCGCACCGTCAGGCAGTTGTGCTGTTGCAGGTCCGCCAGCTGCCGCGGCGTGCCGTGGCGTTCCAGGTAGGCCGGTGCCGCCACGGTGACCCAGCGCAGGGGCGCCAGGGGCCGGGCGATCAGGCGCTGATCCTGGATCAGCCCGGTGCGCAGCACCGCGTCAAACCCTTCGTCGATGAGGTCCACCACCCGGTCGGTCATCACCGCCTCGATGCTCAGTTCGGGATGCTGGGCCGTCAGCTCGCCAATCACCGGCATCACCACCTTGCGCCCGAACAGCGACGGCGTGCTGATCTTCAACATCCCGCTGGGCGAGTCGCGGCGGTCCAGCAGCAGGTGCTCGGCATGGGCCAGCTCCGCCAGTAACGGCGCTGCCCGCTCTACCAGCATCTGCCCGTCCGGGGTCAGGCTGACACTGCGGGTGTTGCGTTGCAGCAGGCGCACGCCGAGCTGTTGCTCCAGGCGCGATATGGCACGGGACAGGCCGGACTGGGTCAGCCCCAGGTCACCGGCGGCGCGGGTAAAGCTGCGGGTTTCGGCGACCCGGACCAACAGCCGAAGGGCGTTCAGATCCATGATTAAAGTCATTACTGAAAGAGTGAGGGGTGTATTTATCATTTAATGCGCATCGATGACACTGGCCGCCGCTTATTTCCACACAAGGATTCTCGCGATGTCCGCGACCCCGTTAGCCAAGCCGTCGGGCTGGATGCTGTCACTGCTGGCCACCGCGCAGCTGATCATTGCCCTGGACGCCACCATCGTCTTCGTGGCGTTGCCGGAAATCGGCCTTCGCCTGGGCTTCTCCGCCCAGCAATTGCAATGGGTGGTCAGCGCCTACAGCGTGGCGTTTGGTGGATTCCTGCTGCTGGGCGGACGCGCGGCGGACCTGCTGGGCAAGCGGCGTTTCTACATCGTCGGGCAGTCGCTGTATGCCCTGGCATCCCTGGCCGGCGGTCTGGGTGGCAGCGCGCTGTTGCTGGTGCTGTCGCGGGCGGTACAGGGCGTCGGCGGGGCGATGCTGTTCCCCGCGACCCTGGCCCTGATCAATACCTGGTACGCCGAAGGGCCGGCGCGCAACCGGGCCTTCGCGGTGTGGAGCGCGGCCTCGGCGGCGGGTCTGGCCCTCGGTGCCTTGCTCGGTGGGGTGCTGACCCAGTACTGGGGCTGGGAGGCGGTGTTCCTGGTCAACGTACCCCTGGCCGGTGCCTGCGCCTTGCTGGCCCGGCGCTGGATTCCCGCCGACCCGCCACGCCAGCGCAGCCGCCAGTTCGACCTGCGCGGCGCGCTGACCGTGACCCTGGGCGGCACCCTGCTGGTGTTTTCCATCGTCCAGGGCCCGGAGTGGGGCTGGAGCGCACCGGGGACCCTGGGTTGCCTGGCGTTGTCCCTGGCCTTGCTCGGGCTGTTCGTGCGCCTGGAACAACGCTGCCGCGACCCGCTGATGCCGCTGCGCCTGCTGGGTTATCCACAGCTGCGCATGGCCATGCTGATTACCGCGCTGTTCATGAGCAGTTTCGGCGTGCAGTACTACTTTCTCAGCCTGTATTTCCAGCAGGTCTATCAATTCAGCGTGCTGCAGAGCGGGTTGGCGTTCCTGCCCTCGACCCTGCTGTGCACGCTGGGCATCTGGGTCGCGGAACGGGCGCTGCTGCGCGTGGGCCTGCGGGCGACCCTGGTCAGCGGCCTGCTGGCGGGGGCCGTGGGCATCGCCATGATCTACCTGGCCTTGCCCGGCAGCCGCGGTTTTGTCGGACTGCTGCCGGGCATCGTGGTGATGAGCATCGGCCAGGGCATGACCTGGACTTCAATGTGGGTTTCGGCCGGGCAGGGCATTGCCGCCGCCGAGCAGGGGGTGGCGGCGGGCGTGGCCTCCACCAGTCAGCAGATCGGCGGGGCCCTGGGGCTGGCGTTGCTGGTGTCGCTGGCCAACACCTTGAGCCCGACCGGCAATCAGGCCCATGGCATTGAACTCGCCACCGCCGCCAGTGCCTTGCTGGCCTTGCTCGGAGCCTTGCTGGCGCTGCGCTTGCCTCGGGTGGCGGCCTTGCCCGCCGGTTCGGTGGCCCAGGGCTGAGGCCGGTTCAGTGGGGCCGGGGCAGGTGGCGGCGCACTGCCCACAGCACCCCGGCCAGCAACAGCAGGGCCGCCGAGCTTTGCAGCAGGCTCGGCAGGTGCTGCAGGCTGATGAAGCCGTAGAGCAGGGCGAACAGGGTTTCGAAGACGATCAACTGGCCGCTCAGGGTCAGCGGCAGGCGCCGGGTCGAGGCATTCCACATGCGATTGCCGAACCAGGAGCCGAGCACCGCACTGGACAGGCTCAGGCCCCAGAACAGCAGCCAGCGCTGCTCCCCGGCCTCGACCTGAGTGCCGGGCAGGGCAAGGCCGTCCGCCAGCAGCCAGACCAGGGCGCTCATCAGCCCGGTGGTGATGCCCCACAGGGTCGACCACTGGCTGCTGTTGAAGCGGCTGCCTTTGAGGTAACGGGCGTTGTCGGTGGCGAACCAGGTCCAGCACAGCAGGGCGCCGAAGGCGCAGAGCAGGCCCAGGGCCCGTTGCCCCAGTTCCACGCTGCCGCTGTCGGCGGTGAGCAGGGTGTCCAGGTTGATGCAGCAGATGCCGGTGAACACCAGCAGCAGCGGCCAGCGCAGTCGGCGCAGGGGCAGGGCGTCGGCATCGCCGCGTCCGGCCAGGGTGATGGTCAGTGGCAACAGGCCGACGATCAACGCAGTGCTCGCCACTCCGGCCCACTGGATGGCGCTGGCCAGCAGCATGAAGTAGACCAGGTTGCCGGTCAGGGCCAGCTTCACCAGCAACGCCACGTCACCCCAGGTCAGGCGCTGCACGAGCTCCCGGGCCTGAGGCACAGCCAGGAGCAGGGAGAATGCACCGTACAGGCTGAAGCGGGCACAGCTGAGCATCAGCGGACTGAACTCCGGCAACAGGCTGGGCGCCACAATGGCCAGGCCCCAGACCGCACCGGCCAAGGCTGCATAAGCAACTCCGCGTTTCATGCACACACTCGCAGCAATTCATCAAAGCGCGCAGCCTAGTCATTGCTGACCGAGCGGACAAAGGATATATAGGCACCTACCTATTCTTCCGGGGAATGCCTAATGAGTCGTTTCGCGCGCCATTTGCCGCCGTTGGAAACCCTGGTGACCTTCGAGGCGGTGGGGCGCAACGCCAGCTTCACCCGCGCCGCCACCGAGCTGTGCCTGACCCAGAGCGCGGTGAGCAAGCAGATCCGTGCCCTGGAGCTGTCGCTGAAGACCGAGTTGTTCGAGCGCCAGGCCCGGGGGGTGAAACTCACCGCCAGCGGCGCTTCGCTGTTTGCCGAGGTCAGCACCCAACTGGAAGCCTTGCTGCGCAGCGTCAGTCGCCTGCGGGCCGGGCGCGACGCCAATACCATCACCGTGCAATGCACCCACGCGGTGGCGCAGTTCTGGCTGTTTCCGCGCTTGCTGGCGTTCAACAAGCAGCACCCGGACATCACCGTGAGCATCCACGCCAACAACGACATGGACGAATCCAGCGTGGCCGAGCACGACTTGGCCATTCTGTATGGCGCCGGGCACTGGTCCTCCCTGATGGCCACGCCGCTGTTCGCCGAGATCGTCTATCCCATCGCCAGCTAACAGCTGGTGTTGCCGGCCATTGGCGAGCTGACGCAACTGGCCGAGCTGCCCTTGATCCAGCTGGACGCCTCGGCCTGGAACTGCATCGACTGGCGCGACTGGTTCCGCCATTTCGGCCTGGACTACAGCGCGCCGCCGGGCGCCATGGGCTTCAACCAACTGACCCTGATGTTCAGTGCGGTGCAGCAGGGCATGGGCGTGGGCCTGGGCTGGGATTTCATGGCCAGCGAGCGGGTGGCCCGGGGCGAGTTGCAGCGGGTTGGCCAGTGGGCGTTTCGCACCGGTCAGGCGGATTTTCTGGTGCACCCGCGGCACAAGCGCCTGTCTGTCAGCGGCCAGTTGTTTCGCGACTGGTTGGTGGCGCAGGCGAGTGAATGAAGGGCCGGGGCGGCGTGGCCGCCCCGGGGGCACGCTTCAGAGGGTGGCGCGGGGCACGCTGAAGCGGAACTCGCTGCCCTTGCCCGGTTCACTGTGGGCCTCGATCTTGCCGCCGTGGGCCTGGATGATGCCCTGGGTGATGTACAGCCCAAGGCCGGTGCCATTGGGGTTGCCTTCCTTCATGGTCCAGTAGCGGTCGAAGATGAACGGCAACTGGTCGGCGGGAATGCCTTCCCCGCTGTCGCGGACGCTGAAGACGATCTGCTCGCCGTCGGACATCGCCACCACCCCGACCTTGCCCTGCATGGGGGTGAACTTGATGGCGTTGCCCACCAGGTTCGACAGCACCTGGAACAGCCGCTCGGGGTCGGCATGGATGGTCAGCTCCGGCTCGGCGTGAAAGCTGATGTCGATGGCCTTGTCCAGGGCCAGGGGCGCCAGCAGCGAATAGGCCTCTTCGAAGATCTGGCTGACCTCCAGCGGCTGTGGCGCGATGCTGTAGCGCCCGGCTTCGATCTTCGAGGTGTCCAGCAAGTCCTCCAGCAGATTGTTCATGCGGCTGGCGGCCTGTTGCATGGTGTCGATGGCCGAGGAAATGCGCCGTGAAGTGTGCGGGCCGTCGGAGCTGAAGGCCTTCTGCATCATGCCGCAGAGCATGGAGATCACCGTCATCGGGTTGCGCAGGTCGTGGGACACCACCGCCACCAGTTCATCCCGGGCGCGCACCGCCTGTTGTTCCCGCAGCACCTGGCGCGCCAGGTCGTGTTCCAGGGCCGAGCGCCGCAGGTCGTTGGCGGCGAAGCGGTCGCCGTGGCTCCACTTGCTGGAGATCCCGGCCATTTCCACCTTCCAGATCTCGAACGAGGTGCGCGGCCGCAGGCGCAGGCCGGCGTCCGAGTTCTCCAGGTCCAGGGGCTTTTCCGGGTTGCCGCTCCAGTGGATGTTTTCCTTCACCTCCGGGCGGAACCACAGCACGCCGTTATCCACAGGCTTGGGCAGGCTCATGGCCAGGACACCGCTGGCCACCTGTTGATAACTCGCCGCCGGCGGATACAGGCTGGCCAGGTGATGACTGGCGAACACCGCTTGCCCGGTGCCTTTGAGCCAGCGGTACAGGGCACGGATGTCGTCTTGGGGCGGGCAGTTACCGAAGCAGTGCAGCTGTTTGTCCTCGATGATCGCCACGCCGCCGGCCTGGGTCAGGTCCAGCAGCCGTTGTGGCGCCTGGGCCAGGCCGTCGAAGACGCTGCCGGGGGCGTCGCGCATGGCCTGGTCGAGGCTGGCCAGGGCGGCGACTTTCTCTTCCCGCTGCCGGCTCAGGTCCAGGGCCTCCATGGCGCTGATCTGCAACGACAGCACCTGGCCAATGGTCTGGCAGGCCATGCGCAGTTCGTGGGGCACCAACAGCGGCTGGCGGTTGCCGCAGCTGATCAGGCCCCAGAGCTGATCGTCCTTGAGCAGGGAAATGCTCATGGACGACAGCACGCCCATGTTCTTCATGTACTGGCAATGGATCGGCGACACGCTGCGCAGGGTGGCAAAGCTCAGGTCCAGGGGCTGCTGGGTGTCCGGGCGCAGGGGCGGCAGCAGCGGCACCGGCTGGTAGTCGGCGTTGGGAATGATCCGCAGCCAGTTGCTGCGGTACAGCTCGCGAGCCTGCTGGGGAATGTCCGAGGCGGGGAAGAACAGGCCGTTGAACACCTCCATGTCGGGGCGAGTGGCTTCGGCGATCACCTGGCCGTGGCCTTCCTCCTCGAAGCGGTAGATCAGCACCCGGTCGTAGCCGGTCATGGCCTGGATCTCGCTGACGCTGATGGCGTACAGCTCGTGCAGGGTCCTGGCCGCCTGCAGGCGCCGCAGCAGACGCCCGAGGTTGTCGTTCTGCGCCGTGAGTGGCCGGGGTTGATCGGGCTGGATTTCCAGCTCCAGCATCAGCACCCCCTGGTGGCGATGCAGCAGGCCTTCGAAGCGTCGGCCATTGAGCGACAGGTACAGCGCTGGGGCATCGGCGAGCCGCTCCAGTTGCAGCACCTCACGGATGCGTTGGCCGTCCGCGGCCCCCAGCAACTGCTCCAGGGGCTGCCCCGCCAGCGATTCGGCGGGCTGGCCCAGCAGCGCCTCGACGTTGGCACTGATCTGCCGGATGTGCAGTTGCGGTTCGTCCAGGGTCAGCAACACGCCGTGGGGCTGGATCGCCCCCGGGGAACGGATCGGCTCGTTGGCGCAGTTGGCCAGCAACTGTTCGAAGGTTTGGGCGTCTTGGGGGGTCATAGCAGCACCTCGCGGCGGTCGAGCCAGCGTTCGAAACAGGCAAATGTGGATTGCGCGGCGCTGACCAGGTGTCGGCGTGTGCTCGCGTCTTCGGGCATGCGCCCCAGGTAGTCGAGAAAGTCCTTCCAGCGCCGCCCGGTGGCAGCGCCATAGACATCCAGAAAGGCGCCGCCGTTGTCGGCGTCCAGATCCAGGCGCCGGGCCATTTCCCGGCGCAGGATCTGTCCGCCCAGGGTCGCGCCTTCCAGTACGTAGAGCACGCCCAGGCAGGCCCCGGCGCTGGCCAGGGGCGGCAGCTGCTCACAGCGGGGCAGGGCCTGGATGCTGGCGGCGTCCAAGCCCAGGGCGCGCAGATCAGCGAACAGGGTCGGGGTCTTCAGGCGCTGCGTCGGGTCGTAGCCCGGCGGGATCAGGCCGCTGTCATGCAGGGCCGCCTCCAGGGGCTGATAGAAACCGTAATAGGCCTGGATCAGGCGTCGATACCAGGGCGCATCAAGCCGCTCACAGAAGAACGGCAGGCGTTGCTCCAGGGCTACGTGCAAGGTCGCGGTGCCGGTGCGCAGGTCTTGAAGCAGGGTGGGGGTGGTGCTGGCGTGGTGCGGTGTCGGCATGCAGGGATCAGGGGTCGCAACAGGTAGTGGACGCGCCATGGGCGTCATCAAAGGCCGGGACCAGGCTGGCATCCCCGCGATAGAGCCATCGCACAGAAAAAATCGGAGCGTCACTTTACCCGTGCTGGTTCCCTCGACGTAGGGTTTTTGGTACGCCGTCGGTCGGTCAGCAGCGAAGATGGAGTGGCGTGTCAAAGCGTCTGACCTCGCCGGTGCGGTGGAAATTCCCTTTTCCACCTTGCAGATTCAGGCCGGGGTCAGATCCAGACGTCGTTCTGTGCCGTGCGTTCGCCGCCTTGATCGCCGGTATTGAGCACGCCCTTGGGCTCGATCAGCAGCAGTTTGACTTCCTGCTCGGCCCAGGGCTTGTGCTCGACGCCCTTGGGCACCACGAACATCTCGCCGCTGCCGATGGACACCCGACCGTCACGAAAGTCGATGTACAGCTGGCCGTCGAGGACGATGAAGGTTTCGTCGGTGTCGGCGTGGCTGTGCCAGACGAACTCCCCTTGCAGCTTGGAGATCTTGAACTGGTAGTCATTCATCTCGGCGATCACCTTGGGGGTCCAGTGTTCGCTGAACAGGCCGAGCTTGTGCTGGAAGTTGATGCTCTGGTAGGCGTTTTGCGTGGTTGGGTTTGGCATGTTGCGGTCCACATCAGTGATGAATGAGCACTGAGGGTAAACAGCCGGCGGGGTTGGTTTCTTGAACGATCGTGTGTGGCTCAGCGGCCGAGCATCTTCAGCCAGCGCGCCGGAGGCAGGCCGTAAGCCTGGCGGAACTGCCGGGTCATGTGGCTCTGGTCGGAAAACCCGGCGATCAGCGCCGCTTGGGTCAGGGACTGGCCCTGGACCAGCAGGGCGCGGACCAGGTCCAGGCGGCGCATGCTCAGGTAGCGATAGGGGCTGGTGCCGAACAGCAGGCGAAAGTCCCGGGACAGGCTCCAGCGGTCGCGCCCGCTGTGGGCCTCCAGTTCGTCCAGGGTCAGGGTCCGGTCCAGGGCACTGTGGATATACTCCCGGGCCCGTTCCGCGGCGACATAGTCCAGGCGCTGGCGGGGGCGGGCGACGCCGGACACGCTGTTCAGGGCGTGGGCCAGGTCGAACAGGGCGTCTTCCTGCTCCAGCGGATCCAGGGGGGGGCGAGTCCGCGCAGCAAGGCGTCGGTGGCGGCGGACAGCCGCGGATCGTTGGACAGGCCACCGGCAATGAAGGGCAGGGGCCGGCCACCGAGGATCTGCTGGATCAGCGCGGGTTCGACATACAGCATGCGGTAGTGGAAGCCGTCGTGGGTGCCGGCTTCGCCGTCGTGGGCCTCATCGGGGTGCAGGACCATGGTCGCGCCGGGCAGGCTGTGGCGCCAGCCACCGCGGTACTGGAAGCTCTGCACCCCGCGCAGGGTCCGGCCGATGGCGTAGGTGTCGTGGCGGTGCATGTCATAGCCATGGCCGGCGAAATACGCCTCGATGCGCTCCAGACCCCGGGCGGGTGGCGCGCGGTGAACCCAATCGGTGACAGCAGTGGGTCTGGCCATGGAACAGTCCTGATGGATAAAACCGAGGGCGGTACGTTAACTCAGGGGCGCGCTGGCTGTCTTGCCCCTCGGCTCACGCCGTGGCAGTTCTACCGGAAGAAGGAGGGCCTTGCAGGATGGATCAGGCGCAGCGCGGCGGCCGACGGCTTGAGCAGGATTGCGAGGCCAATCGGTGGTTGCCTGGGCAGGCGCGAGTGGAGTAGCGTCGTTCACCCGGATCCCCTTCATGGCCACCTGCGCTCATGCACGTCTCATACCTGGTTTACCTCGCCCCGCTGTTGTCGCTGGCCCTGCTCTGGAGCGTGGCGGTGATCACCCCAGGACCGAACTTTTTCACCACAGCACAACTGGCGGCGAGCTGCTCGCGGCGCCATGGCCTGTTTGCCTCCCTGGGGGTGGCCAGCGGCACCGTGCTCTGGGGGCTGGCGGGAGGCTTGGGCATCAAGTCGCTGTTCAGCGCGGCGCCGGCGCTGTTCGTGTTGTTCAAGGTCGCCGGTGGCTGTTACCTGATCTACCTGGGACTCAAGCAGTTCAAGCGCAAACCGGCCCTGGATAATCCAACCGCCAATGGCGCGGTCCATGCTGAGCGCAGCCTGTTCTCGGCCTACCGGCTGGGCTTTCTAGGCAACATGACCAACCCCAAGTCGGCGCTGTTCGTGGCCACCATCTTTGCCACGTCGATGCCGGCCTCCCCGCCACCTCTGCTGCTGGGACTGGCGGTGCTGACCATGGCCGGCCTGTCGCTGTCCTGGTACTGCTGCGTGGCGCTGTTTTTCGCCAGCAGCCGGGTGGCCGGGTTCTACGCCCGGGCCCGTCGCTGGCTGGACCGTCTGGCTGGTGGTTGTTATGTGCTGTTTGGCGGGCATCTGCTGGCCAACCGTTGAGCGGCCGGCGCCTTGCGCTGGCCAGGATACGCCCCCCAACAAGGACGACCCGTCCCCGTATCAGGAGACTGAACATGGCTGTTGTTTTTCGCCCGGTAGCAGAGGCGGACATTGCGCGGATCTGCAGTTTCGTGGGCAATCCCCAGGAGTTGTATTTCTTCTTTCCTGCCGCCACCTGGCCGCTGACCCACGAACAGTTGCGCGACTCCATCGCCCAGCGCAGCGACTCGACGGTGATCGAGTTGGATGGGCAGGTGGTGGGCTTTGCCAACTTCTATCGCTGGGCCAGTGGCGGCACCTGCACCATCGGCAATGTCATCGTCGACCCAGAGGTGCGCGGCGCGGGCCTGGGAGCGCAACTGATCGGGCAGATGATCCATATCGCTCGCAGCAAGCACCAGGCCAGCGAGGTGACCCTGTCCTGCTTCAACAGCAATGTGGCGGGCTTGCTGCTCTATCCGAAGCTGGGTTTTGTGCCGTTCGCCATCGAAGAGCGCAAGAACAAGGAGCAGGAGCGGGTGGCGTTGATCCATTTGCGCTACAGCCCCAGCTGAAACCAAGAGAACCGTCAGCGATCATTTTTTTAACGGAAACCATTCATGAGCAAGTTGCGGGTCGGAATTATTTTTGGTGGCCGTTCGGCCGAACACGAAGTGTCGCTGCAGTCGGCGCGCAATATCGTCGATGCCCTGGATCGCACGCGCTTCGAGCCGGTGCTGATCGGCATCGACAAGCAGGGGCACTGGCACCTCAACGACACCTCGAACTTTTTGATCAACCAGGAAAACCCGGCGCTGATTGCCCTCAACCAGTCCAACCGCGAACTGGCGGTGGTGCCGGGCAAGGCCAGTCAGCAATTGGTGGAAACCAGCAGCCAGGAGCTGTTGGGGCATGTGGATGTGATCTTCCCGATCGTCCACGGCACCCTGGGTGAGGACGGTTGCCTGCAGGGCCTGCTGCGCATGGCCGACCTGCCTTTTGTCGGCTCCGATGTGCTGGGTTCGGCGGTGTGCATGGACAAGGACATCAGCAAGCGCCTGCTGCGCGACGCCGGGCTGGCCGTGACCCCGTTCATCACCCTGACCCGGGCCAGCCGCAGCCGCTACGGTTTTGTCCAGGCCCGGGAGGCGCTCGGCCTGCCGCTGTTCGTCAAGCCGGCGAACCAGGGCTCCTCGGTGGGGGTGAGCAAGGTCGACAACGAGGCCGATTACGACGCCGCAGTGGAGCTGGCCCTGGGGTTTGATCACAAGGTGCTGGTGGAGTCCGCGGTGCGCGGGCGGGAAATCGAATGCGCGGTGCTGGGCAATGACCAGCCGATCGCCAGTGGCTGCGGCGAGATCGTGGTCGGCAACGGTTTCTATTCCTACGACAGCAAGTACATCGACGCAGACGCGGCCCAGGTGCTGGTGCCGGCGGACATCAGCGTCGAGCACAGCGAACGCATCCGCGCCCTGGCCATCGAGGCGTTCCAGGTCTTGGGCTGCTCCGGGCTGGCCCGGGTCGATGTGTTTCTCACCGACGACGGTGAAGTGCTGATCAACGAAATCAACTCGCTGCCCGGGTTCACCCGCATCAGCATGTACCCCAAGCTATGGCAGGCCGCCGGCATGCGTTACAGCGAGCTGGTGAGCCGCCTGATCGAGCTGGCGCTGGAGCGCCATGCCGAGCGGCAAGGTCTGAAAATCAACCGCTGAAGCGGATCATCGTGTTTAAGGACGTGACGAATGAGTTCGGCAACAGAAGCCTCGGTCTACCTTTTTTCCTACGGCACCCTGCAAGACAAGGCGGTACAGCTGGCCAACTTCGGCCGTGAGTTGAGTGGCAGCACCGATGCCATGCTCGGCTATGAACAGAGCTGGGTGGAAATCACCGATCCCGAGGTATTGGCCGCCAGTGGCAAGACCCATCACCCGATCCTGCGCCCGGGGGCGGCGGACAGCGCGCCGATTGCCGGCACGGTGTTTCAGATTACCCCCGAGGAACTGGCAGCGGCAGACCGCTATGAAGTCGCCGACTACCAGCGGGTCAGTGTGACCCTGGCCTCGGGGATCCAGGCCTGGGTCTACGTCAGCGCCTGAGTTCCTGACTCACTCCGGCAGCATCACCCCGAGACAGGCCAACACCAGCACCACGGCCCCGAGCGCGCAGAGCACATAGTTGAGCGGGGTGAAACGGGCGTTGCTGCGGCCTTCGGGGTCGCCGGCGGCGGCATTCAGGCCGCGCTGGCCCAGCCAGGTGACCCACGCCAGCACCGGTAGCAGCGCCAGGCTGGCGATGTCGGTTACCGGGTAGCCGATGTTCTTGCGTGACAGCGCATCCACCACGTTGTTGACGATCAGCCCCACCACAAACAGGGTCGCCAGTTCACCGGGGCGCCAGTCATGGCTGCGGCCGTCGCGCTTGAGCTGTGCATCGGCTTCGCGGTACAGCGCATGGGTGAAGAAAATCGCGAAGAACGCCCGGGCCACCGGCCACAACTCCTGGCCGCTGGCGTGCCTGAACTGATGCCAGTTCTTATAGGCCCAGTACAACTGGTAGATACCGAAGGTGAGGATGTACAGGGTCAGGAACTTGACCTTGGACACCACATAGAAGGGTTGTGGCGCCGTGTGCGCCGAAGGGGCGACCAGATCCGCCTGGGGCGGGGCGTAGAGATTGTCAGACACGGGCACTCCTTGGGTTGGGTCTGAGGCGGGAGGCAACGTTAGCTCAGGTAGCTGGCCAAGCACCAGTACGGTCTCGATGGCCGACGAGGGCCGGGTTCAGGCCAGGGGGGGGATCTGCGGGCCGAACGTAGTGAATATCCCATTCACTTTCGCCTACCTGAACAAAACCCAGGCGTCGATAAAATCGATTTGAGTCACTGCCGCGCAACACATCCAGGTGGATGGGCAATTGTTCTCTGGTGGAACGCTGTAAAAGCGGCTCCAGGGCCTGGGCACCGATGCCCCGCCCCTGGAATTGCGGCATGACGTACAGGTGCTGCAGTCGCAGATGATCCTCGTGTGATTCGCTCTGGATAAAGCCCACGGGCTGTCCGCCACTGAGGATGAAGTGGCAACGTTCGGCCGCGAAGCTTGCGGCGAAACGCTCCCGGGCCCGCTGTGGATCGAAGCGACCCAGGCGCTCAAGGCTGTCGCGCATGGCCGCGATGCGCATCTGGACCAGGGTTTCCAGGTCGGTCAGAGAGGTCGGCAGTAGCGCAAAGCCGAGGCTCATGTGCGGCCGATCCAGGAGTACTGGAAGGCCTTGGCTTCACCTCGATGCATGCGTCGGCGATAGCTGGCCAGGGTCGGGGTCGAGCAGTAGGTGCACAGCTCGCTGATTTCGATCTGCTCGTCCTCGATGCCGGCGGCCTGTAGCAGGTACACGGCATAGCGGCTCAGGTCGAACCACAGGGAGTCGGCCTGGGTCGGCTGTGGCGGGGGAATTTGCGGGGGCAGCCGCGGGGCCGGCTGCTGGCGACTCCAGGGCGCTTGCGCAGCGGGCCACAGCGGATCCTGAGTGGCGGACAGGGTGTCGATGAAGTCGGCGCTGACTTCATAGCAGCAGGGTTTGATCGACGGGCCGATGGCCACACGCAATTGCCGTGGGGCGATGCCCTTGCTGGCGAAGTGTTGCAGCACATTGGCGATGATCCCGCCGTGCAGGCCTTTCCAGCCACCATGCACCGCCGCCACCCAGGAGCCGTCGTCGCTGCTGATCAGCAACGGCAGGCAGTCGGCGGTGACCACCGCGATGGGCCGGCTGGAATGGGTGAGGACCGCATCGCCGCGAATGATCCCGCTGGGCAGGGTGGTGCTGGCGTGCACCACCTCGCCACTGTGGACCTGCGAGCAGAAGAACAGGTTGGCCGGCAGGGCAGCGCCCAGGGTCGAAAACTCATGACGGATGCCGGGTATCTGGTTCAACACAGCTGCCTGGAAACTCATCGGGCCTTCGCTCGGTAACCTGGGAATGGCTGCAGAGCATAGCGGTATCCGAGGCACTTTTGCTGACAGACCGCGCTGCAAAGGCAGCGCCAGACCAGCGGTTGCCTGTGGGGCGGCCCGCCTTGCGGATGTTTCAGGCCTTGAGCGGGATGTACAGCTCCACCACGCTGTCCGGGTGCATGGGCCCCAGGAAACGCTCGCCGGTGTATTCGAACTCCACCGCTTCGATCGGCATCAGCCCGGCGGCGGGCAGCCATTCGCTGTAGGCGGCGCGAAAGGTTTCCGGCAGGGTGGCCACGGTGCCGTGATGCTCGACCCGGGCGTAGTGGCGGGCGGGGATGTCCAGCTCGACCATGCCCGGCACCAGGGGCGCATCGGCGGCCACCGGCAAGCCGGCGACATAGCGCCACTGGCCGTCTTCCAGGGGTTGGCAGATGCCGTAGGTGCCCACCGGCTCGGCCAGGCGCTGGATTTCCTGTTCCCGGGGTTCGAAGCGTTGCCAGAGCTCGGCGATGGAGCCCGGGTCGTCCTGCTGCCAGGCCATGCCGATGATCCGTTGCCGGGCCAGGAACACCTTCTGCGGTGTCTGCGGGGCAGGGATCTGGCGCTGTGGCTGGGCCAGGTAGCGTTGCAGGTGGCCGAGCACTTTTTGGCTGCGGGCAATCTCGCTTTCCAGCTGCCGGGCATGCTCCTGCAATGACTGCTGCATGTGCAGCACGCTGTCCAGGCCGCCCTGGTCCGCCAGCGTGCGGATGTCTTCCAGGGACATGCCCAACTGCCGCAGCCAGACGATGCGGCCCAGGGTCACGATCTGTTCCGGGCTGTAGTAGCGGTAGCCGTTGTCGCGGCCAGTGAGGGCCGGGGTGAACAGGCCGATGCTGTCGTAATGGCGCAGGGTCTTGGTGGTGAGGCCGTGGCAGCGGGCCATTTGTCCGATGGTGAGCATGGAGCGTCCTTGGTGGTGTTGGGTTGCCAGGCAGGTTGGGCCTTTACCCAAGGGCAAGCTCAAGCCCGGCAGTGATGCTCAGGACGACTTGTTCGGCTTGATCAGGCTTTCGGCCGGGATGCCGAACAGTTGGTGCAGTTTCCAGATCATCGGCAGGGTCAGCGCGCGCTTGCCGTTGAGCACCTCGTAGACGCGGTTGGTGCGGCCGATGGCGGGTGCCAGGTCGGCGGCGGACAAGCCGGACTGCTCCATGCGGAACTTGATCGCCTCGATCGGGTTGGGCAGGTCCAGGGGAAACTGCCTGGCTTCGTACGCCTCGATCAGGGTGATCATCACGTCGAAGTAATCGCCTTCAGGCGTCCCGGGTTGCGGTTCGTTGTCGAACAGGGGCGAGACGCTTTGCAGCGCGGCGCGGTAGTCCTGGTCGGTGTGGATAGGGCGGATGTTCATCTGGGTTACTCCATGTCTACGCTGTCGGCATCAATGGCGTCGTACTGCCGGTGGGTGCCTACGAACTGGATGTACAGCGCGCCGAAACGATAGGCCACGGCAACGACCAGTCGATACTCGTTGCCCTTGATGTTGAAGACCACCCTGCGGCTTTTGAGAATGCTCGCGTTGCGATATTGGTCCTTGATTTGCGCAGGGTTGGACCACTCGGCATTCCTTGCTTCATCGACCCAAGCCAGTAAAGGCTGCTCTGCATCCGGGTACTTCTCCCAGAAGGCCTTCAACTGACTGACTGCAATAATTCTCATGGCGCGATCCTAGTCCCGTGCTGGGACTTAAACAAGTCGCTGAGTGCGTCAGGCGACGTACGGGCAGATCGCTGGATCTGCCCGCGCAGGCGACGTCGGCTCAGGGACGATCAGGTCATGCAGAGAGCGTGGCGTGCACGTCATCCATCAGTGCCTTGCCCATCTCTGCCAGGTGGTGTGCCGCCCAAGCATAGCGGTCGCAGCCCGGCTCCATGGCCGCCTCCAGGGTGAATTGCTTTGCCAGATGCAACAGCGCCGAGGCGTGCTCCAGGGCATCGCTGATCGGCACGTCGGCATTCACCCGAAACAGCGGACGCAGGTGTTCGCCGCACTGGGAAAAGCGGACTTCACCGAGGGTGGTCAGGGGCGATTGAGTGGTCATCGGGCACCTCCGGTTTTGTGTGACGGGAGGTGTGGGGGAAACAGATTGCAGAAGCAGTTCATGGTCACGACTCCTTGATTCGAAGGACCGTCACCGTCTGCCGCCAAGCAGATCAGGGTGGCGGATTGCGCAGGATTGGCGGACCGGGAATCAAGGAACCGGCGAACCCGAAGGTTCTCCCACGCAACCCGCCATAACGCAGGTATGCGGGCGCAAAAAAAGCGCCTGCATGATTGGTGGGGGCGCTGTTGCGCCTCGATTCTATCAGGCCGCCAAGCCTGATCGCTGATTTTGCAGCGACGGTCGAACCATAGGTTGGAGTAGGGGGAGTCGCAACGGCATTACTGCGACATTTTGTGAACCGTCCCTGTAGCCGCTGCCGCAGGCTGCGAACGACCGGAACGGTCGCAGCGATCTCCCTGGCGCCGAAGGCCCTTCGGTCCTTGTCGCAGCCTGCGGCAGCGGCTACAGAGGTTGTGCCAGCACCTCACGAAATACATCGGGCCTGAGCATCGCGATATGCAGCAATGAACGGGCCGCTCCGGAAGGCGAGCGCCGACCTTGCTCCCACTCTTGAAGGGTCCTTACCGACACGCCAAGCAGTTGGGCAAACTTGGGTTGTGACAACCCGGTTTTACCGCGGGCTTCGGCGGCCTTGGTGAGCGGAATGCTGTGGGTATTGCCGTGACGGCCGGCTTTGACATCGATGATCGCGTCCAGAAGCTCCTGGCCGATATTGCGCTTGGCATCACGTGCCAATAGTTCTTCTTCAGTAAGGGGCATGATTCATCTCCTTCGCGATTCTGCGCAGAACAGGCGCTGGAATGTTTTCGGTAGCGCCTTTGCCATAGATCACCAACGCAACCAGGGCTCCGCATGCGAGCTGGGTGGTATAGATGACCCGCACCGAGCCACTTTTTCCACGTCCATCAACGCTCCATCTGATTTTCCTGCAACCGCCAGAACCCGGAATGACAACGCCGGACTCCGGGTCGTTGGCAAGAAACGTCATGAACGCTCCACGCTCTTCTTCGGACCAGTAATCGGGCCAGAGTCTGGAAAACAGCGGAGATTCTATGATCGTCAGCATGCGGGAGGATTCTACGTCTTTGACGTACCTTGCGGCAATGGTGGGTGCTAGGAGATGACTCCTGAAAGATTAAGAACGTGGAGTTGCAACGCCAATGAGCGGAGTCCTGATTTCCAGTCAGCCCATTCGCTTTCTTGTGTGTGATCCATGCCTTCGATGTCACCTTTTGCATGACCTGAAACTCGGGCAACTCTGCTCAGTGCGGCTCTATGATCCAGAGCAGCTAACTCAAGCTTCCAACACCTTCGCCATCTCACTGGTCGCGGCCCAACCCAGCCCCTGATACAGCGGCTTGCCGGCCTCGGTCGCATGCAGTACGGCAAAGCCCAGCCCGCGCTGGCGGAACTCGGCCTGTGCCAGTTTCATCAGCGCCGACGCCAGGCCGCGGCGCCGGTAGGCCGGTTCGACGTAGACGTTGAGTACATAGCCGCGTTGATCCTGGGTTGGATGGGAAGGGTGGGGCGGCCAGTCGATGCTCATCAGGCCGATGCTGGCCACGCTCTGCTCGGCGTCCATCAGGGCGAAGCCGTAGTAGCGGCCGTCCTCCAGGCGTTCACGCAACCAGGGGCGAAAGTGCTCGGTCATCACCTGCAAGGTGCAGAGGTCCTGGCCGGCATCGAGAAACATCGCCTGGCGGTGGCGGCAGATCAGTTCAAGGTCCTGGGGTATCAGGGGGCGTGGGCTCAGGCCCGGGAGATCAAGGTTGGCGGCAATTTCGTTCATCGTCGGTTCCTCGCTGGACAGGGACGATGCTAGGGCAGATCCCCGGGCCGGGTCAGACACAGACCGCCGCGAAATTTTGCATACAGTGCCCGTGTTCCCCGCCCACAAAAAAGGGCCAGCCTCACGGCCAGCCCTCGGGTTCATCCGATAACCCTCAATCCCCCAGCGCTTCCCCTTCGCGCCGTGGATCGGCGCCGCCGGCCCAGGAGGCCTTGCCCTGGGCATCACGCACGCGAACGATGGCTTGGGTGCCGCTGGTCATGTCGATCTCGTTGACCTCATGTCCCCGAGCTTGCAGTGCCTGCTTCAGGGCCGGGCTGAACTGGCCCTTCTCCAGTTCGGTCGGGCCGTTGCGGCTGCCGAAGTTGGGCAGGCCGACGGCGGCTTGCGGGTCGAGGTTCCAGTCGAGCATGCCCACCAGCGACTTGGCCACGTACTCGATGATCTGCGAGCCGCCCGGGGAGCCGACGCTGGCCAGCAGTTCGCCGCTGGCGCGGTCGAAGACCAGGGTCGGGGCCATGGACGAGCGCGGGCGCTTGCCCGGTTCGACGCGGTTGGCCACCTTCTGGCCGTTTTCCTCGGGGATGAAGGAGAAGTCGGTCAGCTGGTTGTTGAGCATGAAGCCCTGGACCATCAGGTGCGAACCAAAGGCCGCTTCCACCGTGGTGGTCATGGACACCGCGCCCCCTAAGTCATCCACCGCCACCACTTGTGAGGTGGAAATGCGCATGGGCGAACGGTCCGGGGCGTAGGCCACCTGGATGCCCCGGGGCTGGCCCGGCTCGGCCTTGCCCAGGCTGCGTTCGCCGATCAGGGCGGCGCGCCGGGCCAGGTAGTCCGGGGCGATCAGGCCGGCCACCGGCACGGGCACAAAGTCGCTGTCGGCCACGTACAGGCCGCGGTCGGCGTAGGCCAGGCGCTCGGCTTCGGCGATCAGGTGCACCGCTTGCGGCGCAGGCTCAAGGCCGGCCGGCAGGTTGGTTTGCTGCGGCTTGAGGTTGGCCAGGGCATAGCGCGGGTCGCGTTGTTCCAGGGCTTGCAGGGTGCCGAGGATCTGCGCCACCGCCACGCCGCCGGAAGAGGGCGGCGGCATGCCGCACACCTGCCAGCGTTTGTAGTCGCTGCACAGCGGCGCGCGTTCCTTGGCGCGGTAGCCTTGCAGGTCGTTGAGCGACAGGCTGCCGGGGTTGGCGTGGCCCTGGACCTTGGCGACGATTTCTGCGGCCACCGGGCCTGTGTACAGGGCGTCCGGGCCTTCCTGGGCGATGCGCTTGAGCACGGCGGCCAGCTGTGGATTCTTCAGCAAGGTGCCCACGGCTTTCGGCGTGCCGTCGGCATTGAGGAAGTACGCGGCCATGTCCGGCGAGCGCGCCAGGAACGGGTCGGCGCTGATCATGGTGTGCAGCCGTGGCGAGATGGCGAAGCCTTGCTCGGCCAGGCGGATCGCCGGCTCGAACAGCTGCGCCCAGGGCAGGCGCCCGTGTTTCCGGTGGGCCATTTCCAGGGCCCGCAGTACGCCTGGGGTGCCGACCGAGCGGCCGCCGATCTGCGCCTGAGGGAAGGGCATCGGCTTGCCGTCCGCCTGCAGGAAGAGTGTCTCGGTGGCGCCAGCGGGTGCGGTTTCCCGGCCGTCATAGGTGCGCACGGCCTTGCCGTCCCAGAGCACGATCATCGCGCCGCCGCCGATCCCCGAGGACTGCGGCTCCACCAGGGTCAGCACCGCTTGCATGGCAATCGCCGCGTCGATGGCCGATCCGCCTTGGCGCAGCATCTCGCGTCCGGCTTCGGCGGCCAGCGGGTTGGCGGCGGCCGCCATGTGTTTGTCGGCGTGCCGGGTCTGCATGTCGGTGCGGTACCCCGAAGCGATTTCCGGAGCGGCAGGCAGGGCAGTGGAAGAGGGCGGGTTGTTACAGGCGCTGAGGCTGAGGGCGGCGGCCAGCAGGCCGATGCTGAGGAGTCGGGGGTGACGGGGAGGGAAGATCGAGAACACGCGTTGAGCTCCGTTCACTGGGAAATGAGGTGTCGTCCGTGGAGGGGAATGTACAGCAGTGGCGCCGACAGCAGGGCCGGCAGGTGGCCATGACCGTGCGCTGGGCCAGTGGCAAGGCGCTGCTCAGCGGCCCTGTACATAGGGTCGCAGGCAGGCGTGCACCCGGCCACCGATTGATCTGAGTCAGGGCGGCTGGGGGAGGTTGGGCACATGGTGCAGCAAACCATAAGCCTGATGAGAGGACGCCATGCACCGTTGTAAGTGGTTACTTGTGTTCGGATTGCTGTTGGGGGGCGAGGTACGGGGGGAGACGCCGAGCGAGCCGATCCTGCCGGTGCAGCCGGCGAAGATCACCGATGTGGCCAAGGTGGAGTTGGGCAAGCAGTTGTTCTTCGACCCGCGTCTGTCCAAATCCGGTTTCATCTCCTGCAACTCCTGCCACAACCTGAGCATGGGCGGCAGCGACAACCTGCCCACCTCCATCGGTCACAACTGGCACCAGGGGCCGATCAACTCGCCCACGGTGCTCAACTCCGGCCTGAGCTTTGCGCAGTACTGGGATGGCCGCGCGGCCACGCTGCAGGAGCAGGCCAGCGGTCCGATCACCAACCCGGGGGAGATGGGCTTTACCCATGAACTGGCGGTGGAGGTGCTGCGCTCCATTCCCCAGTACCGAGCATCGTTCAAGCGCGTGTATGGCAACGATGAGATCAGCTTCGACGACGCCACCAACGCCATTGCCGCCTTCGAAGCCACCCTGGTGACGCCCAATGCGCCGTTCGACCGCTGGCTCAAGGGCGACAAGGCGGCCATCAGCCCCACCGCGCTCAAGGGCTACCAACTGTTCAAGTCCATCGGCTGCGTGGCCTGCCACAACGGCGAAGCGGTGGGCGGCGGCTCGTTCCAGAAAATGGGCATGATCGAACCCTACGTCACCCAGAACCCGGCCCAGGGCGTGGCCGGGCTGACCGGCAAGGACGCCGACCGCATGCTGTTCAAGGTGCCGACCTTGCGCAACGTGGCGCTGACCTATCCCTACTTCCACGACGGCGCCTACTGGACGCTGGAAGAGGCGGTGGACGTGATGGCCCGGCTGCAACTGGGGCGCAAGCTGGGCACTGAGGAGGTCGGCCAGATCGTGGCCTTCCTTGAGACCCTGACCGGCGATCAACCGGACTTCAAGCTGCCGATCCTGCCGCCGTCCTCGGCGCAGACACCGCGCCCACAACCCTTCAACTGACCTGGGTGGAAAAACCGCAGCGTGCTGCGGTTTTTCCGGAAAGGCCAGGCATGCGGCATTCAGGTCTGCCGGGAAGGGCGCTCTGTTGTCATGAAAAAACGGCTGGATAATAATGAGAGATATTATCATTAGCGACGGTCAATCATGGACGCAGGGGTCAAGGCTTCAATATCGCTGGAGATCGAAGATCTGTATGGCGCCCACCACGGCTGGTTGAAGGGCTGGTTGCGCAGCCGCACCGGCAACTGTGCCGATGCCGCAGACCTGGCCCAGGACACCTTCGTGCGGATGCTGTCGCTGCGCCAGTTGCCGGCACTGCGAGAGCCCCGTCATTACCTGGCGACCATCGCCCGCGGCCTGCTGATCGACAAGGCGCGCCGCAGAGTTCTGGAACAGGCCTATCTGGAGGCTTTGGCGGCACGTCCGGAGCCCCAGGATATTTCACCTGAAACCCATCATTTGATCATCGAGTCATTGCTGGCCATCGATGCCTTGCTCGATGGACTGGGCACGCGCACCCGACAGATTTTCCTCATGGTGCAGCTGGACGGCCTGAGCTATGTGCAGGTCGGGCGGCAGTTGGGGGTGTCGGTGACCACCGTCAAGAATCATCTGGGCAAGGCACTGCTGCAATGCATACAACTGATGGACGATTGAACGTGCCGTCGCCTCCTCCCCTGGACAAGGCCCACCTGCAGGCAGCGGTGGACTGGTACCTGGTCCTCAACGATCAACAGGTCAGCGCGGCGCAGCAACAGGCCTGGCAGCAGTGGCTTGGCGCCGATGCGCAACATGCGCGAGCCTGGGCCCGGGTGCAAAGGCTGCAACAGCAGTTGCGTGGGGTCCCGCAGGATATTGCCTTGCCGGTCTTGTCGGAAATGGGCATCCAGCGCCGCCAGGGCCTCAAGGTACTGCTGCTGATGGCTGGCGGCTCGGCGTTGCTGGGCGGCTATCGGCTGTCTCCCTACAGCGCCGACTTCGCCACGCGCACCGGCCAGCGCCGGGAAGAGCTGCTGGCCGACGGCACGCGGCTGCACCTCAATACCGATACCCGGGTCGACGTTGCCTACAGCCATGAAGAACGGCTGATCTTCCTGCGTCAGGGCGAGATCCAGGTCACCACGGCCGCAGACCGGGCCCCGGCGCGTCCTTTGCTGGTGGTAACTGCCCATGGCCGCATCCGGGCCCTGGGCACCCGTTTCGATGTGCGCCTGGAGCCGGCCTTCAGCCAAGTATCGGTTCAGCAACATGCGGTGGAGGTGCGCCTGAACGATGATCCGCAACATGCCCGGAGGGTCGCCGAAGGCCAGGCGCTGACCTTCGGCTCCGGGCAGATGGGTGCCCTGCGGGTGGCGGACAATGCCGAGAGTGCCTGGGTCCGGGGCCAGTTGGTGGCGCTTGACTGGCGACTGGCGGATTTCATCCGTGAGCTGGGTCGTTACCGCCCTGGCTACCTGGGGTGTGCGGATGAAGTTGCGCAACTGCGCATCAGCGGGGCCTTCCGCCTGGATGATATCGATGGGGTGCTGGCCAACCTGCCATTGTCGTTGCCGGTGAGGGTGCGCCGGTTTTCCAGGTACTGGGTGCGTGTGCAAGCGTGACGGGCGAATGGTCGCTTGAAGAAAAATCGTCAATGCGCCTTGCCGATTCCGCCTGGCGTTCGGCTCATCAGTAGAGCGGTCAATCAGCCGCCTTTACTGCTATGGCATAGGACGCGTACATGAGCCACCGGAGTCGTTTCACCCAGGCCGCCTTGCGGCGCAGTTTCAATCGCAAGGCGTTGAGCATCACCCTTGGCACGCTGCTGGCGGCCACCTGTGTTGCGCCGTTGGCCCTGGCCCAGGAGGCGGTGGGCGAAGCGCAGGAATTCAACATTGCGCCAGGGGCACTGGGTACTGCGCTCAGCGAGTTTGCCGCGGCCAGCGGGGTTACCCTGTCCTTTGGCTCCAGTCAGACCCAGGGGCTCGTTACCCAGGGGCTCAAGGGCCATTATTCCTTCAGTCAGGGCGTGGCGCAGCTGTTGGCCGGCAGTGGCTTGCAGCTGCGCCAGGAAGGCCCGGCGCGCTATACCCTGGTCAAGTTGCCGACGGGGGCGGCGCTGCATCTGGGGCCGACCCAGATCACCGGCGTGTCTCTGGGTACCACCACCGAAGACACCGGTTCCTACACCACCGGTGCCATGCAGACGGCCACCAAGCTGGCCCTGTCGATTCGCGAGACTCCACAGTCGGTGACCGTGGTCACCCGCCAGCGCATGGACGATCAGAACATGCAAAGCCTGGAGGATGTGCTCAAGAGCACCCCGGGCATTTCCATCACCAAGGACGGACCCCAGCGGCCGATTTTCTATTCGCGGGGTTTTGAAGTACAGAACCTCATGGTCGATGGCCTGGCCAACGACATGTCGCATTACCTGAGCCGGGACATGAGCACTGCGGCCGACACTGCGATCTTCGATCGGGTCGAAGTCATGCGTGGCGCCGCTGGCCTGATGCAGGGGACGGGCAGCCCCTCGGCGGCGATCAACATGGTACGCAAGCGGCCCACTGCCGCACCGCGTCTGAGCATCACTGCCAGTGCCGGCAGTTGGGACAATTACCGCAGCGAAATCGATGCCTCCAGTGCCCTCAATGACAGTGGCACGTTGCGCGGGCGCCTGGTGACTGCCTACCAGAGCAAGAACAGTTTCCAGGACGTGGCCGATGCCGAGCGTTCGGTGTTCTACGGCATTGTCGAGGCCGACTTGAATGACAACACCACGCTGACCGTGGGCGCTACCAATCAGGCGTCGCACACCACCACGACCTGGGGCGGGCTGCCTGCGGCGATTGACGGCCGGCACCTGCCCCTGTCGCGCTCGGCCTATTTGGGCAGTGACTGGGAGTACTGGGACCAGAACAACGTCACGGCCTTTGGTCGCCTGGAGTACCGCTTCGACAACGCCTGGAAATTGTTGCTGTCGGCCAGCAAGTCCTGGTCCGACTTGCAGATGCTCGGTTCGATGACCGAGCGTTTCGGCGCCGATTTCGACGAGTTCGGCCAGTACGTCGGTCAGTACCACTACAAGGATCAGCAAGGCAGCTACGACCTCTTCGCTTCCGGGCCGTTTGCCCTGTTCGGGCGTGAGCATGAGCTGGTGGTGGGGGCCAGTCAGCGTGAGCTGGCCTTTCGCGGCAAGGGCAATTTCCAGGACAACGAGACGCGGACCAACATCTACCGTCCCGATCCCCATAGCGTGCCCAAGCCGCAGATGGACCTGGATTACTGGCGCCAGGAGCGCAACTCCGAGCTGAAAAGCTTCTACCTCACCTCACGTTTCAGCCTCGCCGAGCCCCTGACCCTGATTCTGGGCGGACGCCTGGACTGGTACGACTACGATGTGGATACGCGCTTTGCCGGGGTGCGCACCGCCTCCAGCACCGACTACAAGGTCACCCGCAACCTCACCCGCTATGCCGGCATGGTCTACGACCTTGACGCCCATCACTCGGTGTATGTCAGCTACACCGATGTCTTTAGCCCACAAGCGGAAGTGGACAGCTCCGGTGGCTTGATCAAGCCCGTAGTCGGCAAGAACTACGAGACGGGCATCAAGGGCGAATACTTCGAGGGGGCCCTGACCGCCAGCGCTGCGGTGTTCAGGATCGACCAGGTCAATCGCGCCAAGCAGGTGGTCAGCGCTCAGTGCTCCAGCCTGCAGTGCTACGAAGCCAGCGGCGAGGTGCGCAGCGAAGGTATCGAGCTTGAGGTCAACGGTAAGCTGGCGCCGGGTTGGGAGTTGGGGGCGGGCTACACCTATGCCCAGGCCAAGTATCGCAAGGACAGCAACGAGGACAATGTTGGCCGCCTGTTCGACACCGATATTCCACGTCACGTGTTCAAGGCCTTTACCACTTACCAACTGCCGGGAGACTTGCATCGTTGGACTGTGGGCGGGGGGCTCTATAGCCAGAACCGGATCTACAACAAGGATGTGAATTTCTACGACTCGGGCACGCCGATGTACGTCGAACAGAAAGGCTATGCCCTGGTGGACCTGATGACTCGCTATCAGGCGTCCGAACACCTTGAGTTTCGGCTTAACCTGAACAACGTCTTCGACAAGAAGTACTACCAGAGCATCAGCACCAATACCTACTACGGCAATGACATCTATGGTGAACCGCGCAATGCCATGGTGACGGTGCGATGGTCGCTGTAGCGGGTCATGGCTCGAAGGGAGCCATGACCACCCCTGTGCGGGGGCTGTGGTGTTGCGTGGTTAGTCTTTCACCTGCCAGGCGTTAGCTCCGGCCGCCGCCTTGAACTTGGCGCGGTTTTCCGGCGTGGCCGGCGGTTCGGAATCACCGAAGATTGCTTTCAACCAATGGCCGTCGGTGGGGTTGGGGAAGAGGATGAACTTGCGCCCGAACTGTTCCTTGTCCTCGGTCATCAGGCTGCTGCGCTGTTTGACGTCGGCTACGTAGTACTTGCGTTTGAAGTCGTTGAGGTTGTCGCCCAGCATCAGCACCACGTTGTGGTCCTTGGCGATTTCCTGCTGCCGTGGCTCCTTGTTGGAGCTGTCGCGGTACACCGTCAGGTGCTGTTCATCGGCGTAGGGCAACTGGTTCTTGCGCAGGTTGGCCAGAGCGTAGTCGTAGGTCTTTTCGCCCTGGTCGCGGCTGGTGACGTAGAACACCTCGACGCCTTTGGACTGGGCGTACTTGAGGAATTCCACGGCGCCCGGAGTGGCCACCGGGCCATTGTCCGCGACCCACTTGTCCCAGGCCTCGTCGTCGAAGAACTCTTTCCCCGAATTGATCATGTAGCCCCAGTAGCTGTTGCTGCTGAGCACGGTGTCGTCGACGTCGCTGATGATCGCCAGCGGCCGGTCGCCGGCCTTGTGCTCCTGCAGGGCACGGTCCAGTTGCAGGCGGGCGATGTTGAAGCCCTGGTAGTACAGCGCCTCGAATTCGGCGGCGGTCTGCTTCCAGGCCACGGCGGCGGTCAACAGGTTGGAAGGCGGGGTAGGTGCCTGTTCGGCGAAGGCTGGAGTACAGGCGATTGCCAGAAGCGAGAACAGCCAGGGGGCGACTGAAGTTGCGTGGTTTTTTATTGTCATTATCGAGCCCTTGAAGTGAGGATGGCGCAGCTCTCACACACACTGCCGGAGTGTTCTATCCCAGCCAGTGGCGGTGCTCAATGCGGGTGTCGCGTTTGTGGATCAATGCGGCGTAATCCCCGGTACTTTTTCGCGGGCATAAAAAAACGGCTTACCTTGCGGTAAGCCGTTTTTAGTACTTGGTGGCTACACAGGGACTTGAACCCCGGACCCCAGCATTATGAATGCTATGCTCTAACCAACTGAGCTATGTAGCCAAGTGGCGCGCATTATTCGCTCGGAACGACGATGCGTCAAGCGTTTTTATAAAAAAATTATCTACGCTATCAACCGTTTATCCCTTCCCCCCCGAAATCAGTGGCGATGGGCAGCGCTGGAACCAGCGGCTGGCCTGTTCGTAGGCGTGTGCCAGTTGCAGGACGGCGAAGTCGGCCTGGTGCTTGCCGATGATCTGCAGGCCCATGGGCAGGCCGTCGGCATTGAAGCCGGCCTGCACGCTGGCCACCGGGCAGCCGGACAAGGTGCCGGGAATCACCACCTCCATCCAGCGGTGATAGGTGTCCATGGCCGCGCCTTCGATGCTGCACGGCCAAGGGGTGTTCTTGTCGAAGGGGAAGACCTGGGCGCTGGGCAGCAGCAGGTAGTCGAAGCGTTCGAACAGCTTTGAAATGGCGCGGTACCAGTCGCTGCGAATCACCGAGGCGTCGAAGACCTGGCTGGCGGACAGCTTGAGGCCGTTCTCCACTTCCCAGATGGCTTCTGCCTTGAGCTGTGAACGCTTGTGCGGGTCGGCATAGGCGCTGCCCAGGGACCCGGCGACCATCCAGTGGCGCAGGGTGCGCCAACTGCTCCACAGGCGCTCGGGGGCGAAGTCCGGGCTGGCCGGTTCGACGCTGCAGCCCAGGCTGCGGAAATCGCCCAAGGCCTGTTCGCAGAGTTCCAGCACACCTTTTTCCATCGGCAGGTAACCGTTGAAGTCCCCCAGCCAACCCAGGCGCGTGCCCTTGAAGTCGCGCTCCAGTGGCGCGGCGAAGCCCTGGCCCGATTCGGCGATGGACAGCGGCGCCCGCGCATCGCCGCCGGCCTGCACCGACAGCAGCAGCGCTGCGTCGCGCACGCTGCGGGCCATGGGGCCTTCGTAGCCGAGCTGGTCGATGAACAGGTCGCTGCTGTCGTCGAAGGGCACCCGGCCCTGGGACGGGCGGAAACCGAAGATGTTGTTGAAGGCCGCCGGGTTGCGCAGCGAGCCCATCATGTCGCTGCCGTCGGCCACCGGCACCAGGTGCAGGGCCAGCGCCGCGGCGGCACCACCACTGCTGCCGCCGGCGGTCTTGCTTGGGTCATAGGCACAGCCGGTGGCGCCGAACAGCGGGTTGTAGGTCTGCGAGCCGAGGCCGAATTCCGGGGTGTTGCTCTTGCCGATAATGATCGCCCCGGCGGCCTTGATCCGTTCCACCATGATGCCGTCGCGCTCGGGGATGAAATCCCGGTACAGCGGCGAGCCCAGGGTGGTGCGGATGCCCTGGGTCAGGGACAGGTCCTTGATCGCGTGGGGCAGGCCGTGCATCCAGCCGCGATAGTCGCCACGGGCCAGTTCGGCGTCGCGCTGGTCGGCCTGGGCCAGCAGGCTGTCGGCCGGTTGCAGGCTGACCAGGGCATTGACCAGGGGGTTGTAGCGCTCGATGTGGGCAAGGTAGGTCTGCATCACTTCCCGGCAGGAAACCTGACGCAGGCGGATACGCTCGGCGAGTTCATGGGCCTGGAGCAGGACCAGCTCGCTGGGGGGATTGGCGATCATGGCAGGGGCCTTTCAAACGGCTTTAGAAACGCCCCGGCATCCAGGCCGGGGCGGCAGAAGTCAACGCAGGTCAGCGCATCAGGTTGGTCCACAGGCGGTCGGCGAGGCGGATCGCGCCTTCGCCGCAGGTCTGGCTGAAGACCACCTTGGTGCCTTCGGGGATATGCAGCTCGGGGGCATCCTTCAGCCCGGCATCGAGGAAGGGTTCGACGCCCTTGATCGGGCTCTGGTGCTTGAGGAAGTTCTGGGTCATGGCGGCGTTCTCAGGCTGGCTGAGGAAGGCGATGAAGGCCTTGGCGTTCGCCGGGTGCTTGCTGCCCTTGGGGATGACCATGTTGTCCACCCAGGCCAGCACGCCTTCTTTCGGGTAGAGGTATTTCAGGCTGGGCTTCATCTCCCGGGCGCGCATCGACGAGCCGCCCCAGAACATCGACATGTCGATTTCCCCGGCCGCGAGGTTCTCGCGGATCGCCCCGGCCTTGGAGCTGTAGGTCTTGACGTAGGGCTTCTGCGCCTTGAGCAGGCCCAGGATCTGCTGCATCTGCTTGGGGTCTTCGCTGCACAGCGGAATGTTCAGGTACAGGCTGGCCATGTCGATCACTTCGCTCACCGAGTCGAACATGTTGATCCGCCCCTGCAGCTCTGCCGGCGGCTCGTAGAGCACCTTGTAGCTGTCGCTCGGGCCCTTGTAGCGTTCGCCGTCGAGCACCACGCTGGTGGTGCCCCAGATGAAGGGCACCGAGTAGGCGCCTTCAGGGTCCCAGGTGGGCTTTTTCAGGTTGTCGACCACGCCGGCGTAGTAGGGCTGCTGGGCCGGATCGAAGCGTTCCAGCAACTGCTCCTGGATCAGGATCGGAATGAACTGGTGGGACGGGATCGCCACGTCATAACCGGTGCCGCCCTGCTTCAGCTTGGCCAGCAGGGTTTCGTTGGAGTCGTAGGAGTCCACCGTGACCTCGATGCCGGTCTGCTTCTGGAACTTGGCGAGAATCTCCGGCGAAAAATAGCCGCTCCAGCTCACGACGTTGAGTTTCTCGGCGGCCTGCACCGCCAGTGGCAGGCTCAGCAGCAGCGAGGTTCCCAGACTTGCGATCAACTTGCTCATGGCATTTCCCCAAGGTCAGTGGACGGTTCAAGGGTGTTTCTTGCTCAACAGGTAAGAGAGGCTGACGAACAGCACCGAGACGCCGAGGATCAGCGTCGACACGGCGTTGACGTCGGGTGTCACGCCCATGCGCAACAGGCCGAAGATGAAGATCGGCAGGGTGGTGGTGCCCGCCTGGGACACCATCATCGAGATCACGAAGTTATCCAGGGAGACGATGAAGGCCAGCATCAGCCCGGAGACGATCCCCGGCATCAGCAGTGGCAGGGTCACCTTGCGAAAGGTGCGCCAGGGGCCGGCGTACAGGTCCGCGGCGGCGTGCTCCAGGGACAGGTCCATGTCGTTGAGGCGGGCGCGGATCGGCAAGTAGGCGAAGGGGATGCAGAACACCGTGTGGGCGATGATCAGGTTGCCGTAGCCCAGGGACAGCCCCAGCGTCGAGAACAGCGCCAGGGTGGCCGCGCCGACGACGATTTCCGGCAGCACCAGGGGCAGCATGATGGCGCCCATGGACAGTTGCAGACCCTTGAACTTCGCCCCGCGTGAGGTGCCCAGGGCCGCCAGGGTGGCAATCGCCGTGGCCGCCATGCTGGCGCACACGGCGATCAGCAGGCTGTTGCCCGCCGCCTGGCGCAGGGCCTGGTTGGCAAACGCTGCGCGGTACCAGTCGAGGCTGAAGCCGCTCCACACCGTGGCCGACTGGTTGGCGTTGAAGGAGAACACCACCAGCACCAGGATCGGCGCGTAGAGGTACAGGTAGAACAGGAAACTGAAGCCGCCGAAGCCGGGAAAGTCCTGGACGCCTGGGCCGTTGCGTTTGAACAGGCGGATCATCATGCGCCCTCCTGAAGGGTTCGCTGGCGTTGGGCGCGCAGGGCGTAGACGGTCAGTACCAGCATCACCGCGGCCATCAGCACCAGCGACAGGGCGGCGCCGAAGGGCCAGTTACGGGCGTCGCTGAACTGGCGGAAGATCAGGTTGCCGAGCATCATCCGGGTGCCGCCGCCCAGCAGTTCCGGGGCGATCATCGCCCCCAGGCAGGGCACGAAGGTCAGGATCGCCCCGGCGAAGATCCCCGGCTTGGCGATCGGCAGCGCCACCTTGCGCAAGGTGCGCCAGCGCCCGGCGTAGAGGTCCTGGGCGGCTTCCAGCAGGCGGATGTCCATCTTTTCCAGGGTGGCGTAGATCGGCAGCACCACGAAGGGCGCGTAGGTGTAGACCAGCCCCAGCAGCACCGCGCCGTCGGTGTACAGCAACTGCAACGGTTCGTGGATCAGCCCCAGGTCCATCAGGCTGTTGTTGATCACCCCGGTGTTGCGCAGCAGCAGGATCCAGGCGTAGGTGCGGATCAGCAGGTTGGCCCAGAACGGCACGGTGATCAGGAAGATCAGCAGGCCCCGGCGCTGCACCGGTTGCATGGCCAGCCACACCGCCACCGGAAAGCCGATCAGCAGGGTGATCAGGGTGGTCAGCCCGGCGATGCCGATCGAGCGCAGGGCAATCAGCAGGTAGGAGTCGGTGAAGGCCAGGCTGTCATCCAGTTGCTGTTCGAACAGCAGGGCGGTGTAGGCGTCGCTGCTAAAAACCTTGTTTACACCGCCGTAGGGGTTGGCTTCCATCAGCGAATAGCCGATGACAATGAGGATCGGCACGATCAGGAACAGGCCGATGGCAATCAGCGCCGGGCTGACTCCGAGAACGCTGCGCAGGGCCTTGCGCCGTTCCAGGTGCTGGGAAATCGATGAGGCGTGCATGGCGAATCCTCGTGGTCAATCCAGCAGGACGCTGGCGCTGCCGCGTTCGAACAGCAGCCCGGCATGGCTGCCCACGCTCAGGCGCGGATGCTGTTCGAGGCTGTTGGGCGTGCGCACGGTCAGGCGCGTGCCGTCGCCGAGGCTGACCTGGTATTGCAGGTCGGTGCCCAGGTAGATCTGCGCCTCGATGCGGCACGCCAGGGCCCCTTCCACGGCTTCGCTGCGCAGGTGCAGGCGCTCCGGGCGCACGGACAGGGTGACCTGCTGGCCAATCTTGACCCCGCTGCACGGTTGCGCTGGCAGGGCTTCTCCGGCGGGCCCGCTGAACCAGGCCAGGCCGGCCTCGATACGCTTGACCTGGGCCTGGATGAAGTTGGTTTCACCGATGAAGTCGGCGACGAAGCGATTGCGCGGCTGCTCGTAGATCTCTTCCGGGCGACCCACTTGCTGCACCTCGCCTTCGGACAGGACGGCGATGCGGTCGGACAGGGTCAGGGCTTCTTCCTGGTCATGGGTGACGAAGATGAAGGTGATGCCGGTCTTGGCCTGGATCGCCTTGAGTTCTTCGCGCATGGCCTGGCGCAGCTTGAGGTCCAGGGCCGACAGCGGTTCGTCCAGCAACAGCACCTTGGGATGGGGCGCCAGGGCCCGGGCCAGGGCGATGCGTTGCTGCTGGCCGCCGGAGAGCTGGTTGGGCTTGCGCCCGGCGAAGCGCTCCATCTGCACCAGGGCTAGCATCTCGCGCACCCGTTCGGCGATCTGCGCCTTGCTCAGCACCTGGCCCATGGGCCGCGACTCCAGGCCGAAGGCCAGGTTCTCGGCCAGGGTCATGTGGGGGAACAGCGCGTAATGCTGGAACACGGTGTTCACCGGACGCTCGAAGGGCGGCCGCTCGGCGATGTTCTCGCCGTAGAGGAGGATCTCGCCCTGGGTCGGGAATTCGAAGCCGGCGATCATCCGCAAGAGCGTGGTCTTGCCGCAGCCGGAGGGCCCCAGGAGGGTGAAGAATTCGTTGTCGCGGATGTCCAGGTCGATGTGCTTCAGGGCCACCGGGCCGCTGTGTGGATCGCCGTAGACCTTGCGCACCGAGCGGATGGACACCGCCAGTGTTTGCAGCGAATGCAGGGCATTCATACCTTACCTCCGATTCCCCCATGGGCTGTCGTGCAGGCCATGGATATTGTTTTTCTTAGGGCAGGATCGAGATGTGTTCGGATGCGTGGGAAGCCTGTTTTTGGCGGCTTTTCGCGGGTTCTTATGGTTCTGCTGGGGCTGATTATCAGTGAGGGGTTGCGGGGGCGAAACATCAATTTTAACATACCAGCTGTTAAATAATTTAATAGCAAGGGGCGGGCTAAACCATGGCCGAACAGCGTTTGCCACCGTTGAATGCGGTGCGGGCTTTTGATGCCGCGGCCCGCCTGGGCAGCTATGTCGAAGCCTCCAGGTCGCTGCATGTCACCCAGCCGGCCATCGGCCGTCATGTGAAGCTGCTGGAGGACTGGCTCGGCGTGCAGTTGTTCGAACGCACCTCGCGCGGGGTGATCCTGACCCCGGCGGGGGAGAAGTACCACCGCAAGATCGCCGCGGCCCTGCAGTTGATCATCGAGGCCGGGCGCGAAGCCCAGCCCAGGACCGCCGAGCGCTGGCTGCGGATCATGGTGGTGCCGGGGTTTGCCAAGCGCTGGCTGACCCCGCGCCTGGAGGCGCTGCGCCATGTGCGCCCGGGCCTGAAGTTCGCCATCGAACCGAATTCGACCTTCACCGAAGTCGACGCCAAGAGTGCCGACCTGGGGATCGCCTACGGCCTGGACGGGCAGTACCCCGAATCGCGGGTCAGCCTGATCTGCCCCCGGGTGTTCCCCATCTGCACCCCGGCCTACCTGGCCAGCATCGAGGCGATCCGCGAGCCGGCGGACCTGGCCCGCCACGCGCTGATCCACTTCGATGACGGCGAGTGGTGGAACCTGTGGTTCGCCGCCAATGGCCTGGATATCCACCTCACGTCCGACCTGATCTACGTGAACAACGACCACGCCCTGTCGGTGGCCGAAAGCGGCGGCGGCATTGCCCTGGCCAATGAAGTGCTGGTGCGCGAGGAGCTCAAGGCCGGCACCCTGGTGCGGGTGCTGGACGATCAGGTGAAGCTGGAAAGCTACCGCGTACTGACCCCGGACGTTGAATGGTCCGAGGATGTGGAATGGTTTATCCAATGGCTCAAGGCCGAGCTCGAGGCGGACTTCCCCGAGGCTCGGCTGAAGGCTTGAGGACCTTCGGCGTCAGGCCAGTTGGAAGCGCCCGGTGTTGACGCTCAGGGCCCGACTGCCCTGGTTCAGGCTGTCCGCGGCCAGGTTCACTGCCCGGGCCCCCTCCAGCAGGCGCACCGCCGCCTGATCCACGTGCTGGATGTTGCTGCTGACTTCATCGGCGGTGCAGGCCTGTTCTTCCACGGCGGTGGCGATCTGCGCCAGGGTGTCGCTGACCCCTTGCACTGCATCGGCGATCTCCACCAGGCGCAGGCCCAGGCCGGTCACCGACTGGGCGTCGCTCTGGGCTTGGCCGCAAGCGGCCTCCATCAGGCTCACCGCTTCATTCACCGTGCTGCGCAGGCTGTCCACGGTGGCGGCGATCTGCGCCGTGGACGACTGGGTGCGTTGCGACAGGCTGCGCACTTCGTCGGCGACCACGGCAAAGCCCCGGCCCTGCTCCCCGGCGCGCGCCGCTTCGATGGCGGCGTTCAGTGCCAGCAGGTTGGTCTGTTCGGCCACGCCGCGAATGGTGTCCACCACCAGCTGGATCTGCTGCCCTTGCTCGCTGACCCGGCCCAGGGCGGCCGCGGTGTCGTTCAGGCGCTGGTTGAGTTGCTGGATGCTGGCGGTGGTGCGCTGGCTGTCTTGGCTGCTGTCGCTGGCGATGCGTCGGGTCTGCTGGGCACTGTCGGAGGCCTGTTCGCAGCTCTGTGCGACCCCCTGGGACGTGGCGGCCAGTTGCGTGGCGGCGGCGGCAATCTGGCTGATCTGCTGTTGCTGGGCCTCGACTTCGCTCAGGGCGCCACTGGCGTGCTGGTTGAGGCTGCGCACCGCATCCCCCAGTTGCAGGGTTTCGTGATCCACTCCTTGCAGGCTGCCACGCAGTTGCACCACGGCCACGTTCAGCGCGGTGCTGATCAGCGCCAGCTCATCGCGGCCCTGTACCGGCACTTGCAGGCACAGATTGCCATCGCGCAGGGCTTCGGCCAGCAGGGTGATGCCGCTGGCGCTGCGGCGGATCGAGGCTTGCAGGCAGACGAACAGGTACAGCGCGGCGAGCACCAGGCAGCCCAGCACCGTGGCCACCAGGATCAGCTGGCGCAGGGCCGAACCCTGGTAGTGCTCCAGGCGACTGTCGAGGGCGCCGAGGGAGTCCTGGCGCAAGCTCGCCAGCTGGCCCAGCAGGGCATCGAGGCCTTGTTCGAAGGGTTCCGGCTTGAGGTTGATGTTGCCGGCGAACAGGCCGTCGTCCAGCACTTTCAACTGTTCATCCAGCTGCTTCAGGCTGTCGTGATAGCGCCCGGCCCAGGCTTGCAGTTCGCTGGGCAGGCGGGCTTCCAGCAGGCTGCCGGTCTTGCTCAGTTGTTCTCGGGCATCGCCGATGCGGCTGCGCAAGTCCCGCAGTTGCAGACGGCTTTGCAGGGTGAACTGGCCCGATACCACCGAGGCTTGGCCAACCGCCGCCAGGCGCCCGACCCGCTCGATCAGGTCCGGGGCATGCTGGGTGGCAATCTGCGTCAACAGGTAGGTCTCCAGCCAGGGGGCCAGGGTCAGGCGGCTGTCCATGGCGATCTGCTCACGCAGCGCCTGCAGGGCGCCGAGGGCTGAAGTGAAGCGTTCGTAGCCGTCCGGCCACCAGCCGACACTGGCCAGGCTTTTCGAGTCCAGCCCTTGCAGGCTGCCTTGCAGCGCCCGGTAGCGAGCGAGGGTGTCGTCCTCGGCGCCGGCCTGGTGCAGGGCGTTGCCCAGCTCTTCGCTGGCCTGGAGCAGGCCGGGCTGGACCGCATCGAACGCCGCCACCGCGGCGAGGGTCGCCGGCGTCGGCTGGCGGTTGGTCTCGGTGGCGCGCCAGCGGGCGGCCCGATCACGCTGCGCGGTCAGCAGGTTGTCCAGGGTATCCAGGGCTTGCAGTTGGCGGATCCCGGAACGTTCGGTGGCCATCAGGCCAAGCCTGTCGCGGTAGTCCTGGCCGATCATCCACAGACTGCCCAGCAGCGGCAGGATGAACAGCAGAAACAACAGCTGGAATTTGCGAGCGAAGCCAAAACGCCCCAACAACGCCATGCCCGGTGCCAGAAATAGATGCATGCACTACTGCTCCTTTGGGCACCACGCACCATTGGCGTGCGGTCGAGGCGGCTGGCCCGGACCCTGTGCCCTCGTAAAATCGCCTCGGAAAGTGTGCAACCGGCGCCAGGATCCTGCCGGCGCTGTAGCGTTACTTCCCATTTTCGCCACCCTGGGTAAGGGCGTCGGGTTGGTGTGGCGGCAGGAGCAAGATTCAGACCATGGCGATGGGCTATCAGTCGGCTGGGCAAAGTCGTTAGCAAGCTAATGGGATGGCGCGAGCGCACTGAAAAATGGCACATTGGCGCACCTGCCCCTGTGCACCCACCCGTTGTACGGAAAATCCTATGGCTAGCAGCAACCCTCAGACCGTCGCAACGACGGCCTCTCCTGCTTCGCAAAGCAACCCCCTGGTCCTGCGCATCATCGGTGCGGTGGCCCTGGCCCATTTGATCAACGACCTGATCCAGGCGGTGTTGCCGGCGATCTACCCGATGCTCAAGAGCAACTATGGCCTGAGCTTCACCCAGGTCGGCCTGATCACCCTGACCTTCCAGCTCACGGCCTCGCTGTTGCAGCCCTGGGTCGGCTTTTACACCGATCGGCGGCCGCTGCCGTTCCTGTTGCCGGCGGGCATGATCTGCACCCTGATCGGCATCCTGATGATGTCCCAGGTCGGCAGCTTTGCCCTGATCCTGCTGGCGGCCGCGTTGATCGGCATCGGCTCCTCGACCTTCCACCCGGAAGCCTCGCGGGTCGCCCGGCTGGCGTCCGGCGGGCGCTACGGCCTGGCGCAGTCGAGCTTTCAGGTCGGCGGCAATGCCGGCACCGCGTTCGGCCCCTTGCTGGCCGCGGCGATCATCATTCCCTACGGCCAGGGCAATGTGGCCTGGTTCGGCCTGTTCGCGCTGTTTGCCCTGGTGGTGCTCTACGCCATCAGCCGCTGGTACGCCAACCACCTGCGCCTGCACAAGCTCAAGCAGGGCCAGGCGGCGACCCATGGTCTGTCGAGGAACCGGGTGATCAGCGCCCTGGTGGTCCTCGGGCTGCTGGTGTTCTCCAAGTATTTCTACATGGCCAGTTTCACCAGCTACTTCACCTTCTACCTGATCGAGAAGTTCGACCTGTCGGTGGCCAGCTCGCAACTGCACCTGTTCCTGTTCCTTGGCGCGGTGGCGGCGGGGACCTTCTTCGGCGGGCCGATCGGCGACAAGATCGGGCGCAAGGCGGTGATCTGGTTCTCGATCCTCGGGGTGGCACCGTTCACCCTGTTGCTGCCCCATGTCGACCTGTTCTGGACCAGCGTCCTCAGCGTGGTGATCGGCTTCATCCTGGCCTCGGCGTTCTCCGCCATCGTGGTCTACGCCCAGGAACTGGTGCCGGGCAACGTCGGCATGATCGCCGGGGTGTTCTTCGGCCTGATGTTCGGTTTTGGCGGGATCGGCGCGGCGCTGCTGGGGCACCTGGCGGACATCCATGGCATCGAGTACGTGTATTACCTGTGCTCGTTCTTGCCGCTGTTCGGGGTGTTGGCGATCTTCCTGCCGCGTACCCGCAAAGCCTGACGCGCGGTTGTTCGACACGTAAAAAAACGCCCGGGGCCATGCTCCGGGCGTTTTCGTTTCAGCGCAGTGCTAGTTGAGGCGTCGCTGCCTGCGGCCTCAGTGCAGGCTTTTCAGGTAGGCAATCAGGTGCTGCCGGCTCTGTGGATCGGGCTGGCCGGGAAACATCATGTTGTTGCCCGGCACCAGGGTCGCCGGGTTGCTCAGCCAGCGCTCCAGGCTGGCGTCGTTCCATTGCAGGCCAGCGCCTTGCAGGGCGCTGGAATAGCTGAAGCCCGGGGCCTGGCCGCTGGCCCGGCCAAAGACTTGGTGCAGGCTGGGGCCCATCAGGTGTTTGCCGTTCTCGGTGCTGTGGCAAAAGCCGCATTGGGCACTGAACAGGGCCTTGCCGAGGACCGCGTCGCCGTCGGCCAGGGCCAGTGGCGCGGCCAGCAGCAGCGCCTGGGCTGCGAGCAGTGGGGTGTACTTCATGGGTTTTCCTGTGGTTCAATGGGCCCCGTGGCGTACTGCCGACGGGGCGTGTCAGCGACTTAGAAAGGGTTGGCCAGGTCGATCCCGGACTTGCCCGGGGCAAGGATGTTGTTCGGGTCCAGGGCGCGCTTGATGGCGTGCTCGACCTTGCGCTTGACCGGGCCGTAGCTCTGCGCCACCCGCTCCTGGAAGGCGGTGTTGACCCGGTACACGGCATAGCCTTGCTGTTCGAACGCATCCAGCAGTTCGGCGAAGCAGGCGTTGGCGCGGCGGGTTTCCTCCGGGTTGCTGCGGTCGTACAGCACGTCGATCACGTGGTGCATGTCGCGCCAGCCGACGATGAATTCGCCCACGTAGTCCAGGCCGTGCTTGTTGAGGATCCGCTTGGCCAGGGCCTGCTGCTTGTTGCACTCGCTGCCGCGGGCCTGGCTCACCGGCGCGAACCACATCGAGCCACCGCCGCCGCGCCAGTTGTACAGGCCGAATTCCTGCAGGTTGGGCACCCCGGACATCAGTTGCGAGCGATACAGGAAGGGTTGGGTCGTACCGGCTTCCTCCTGGGTGACGAGGCGTCCCTTGCCCAGGGCCTTGAGGGCCTGATTGACGATCTTCCAGTTGACGTCCACCTGCTCCTGGGTGCCGTACAGGGCGGCGTAGACGTTCCAGGCACCGAGGTTCTTGTCCTTCTGGATCTGCTTGAGGATCGCCTCGGAGGTGGCGCCCGGCTCTTGGGTGTAGTCGGCGCGGCGGGTGTTGCAGGTGGCGGCCTCCCACAGCACGCCGGCGATCACCACCGAGTTGGGAATCACCTGGGCGATGCGCAGCGGGCGGATGAATTCGACGATCTCGGCGATGTCCGACTCGTTCTCGAACTTGATCTCGAACGGCTTGAACACCGGTGGCTTGGGCATTAGCCAGAAGCCCATCTTGGTGCAGATGCCGTAGTTGGCCTGGGTGAACATGCCGTCCAGGGTCGGGCCGTAGCCCCACTTGAATACTTGCCAGGCGTTGTCGCCTTTGACCCCGCCCATGCCGGTGCGATAGACGTCGCCGTTGGCCAGCACCACCTCCATGCCGCACTGCATGAGGAAGTGTTCGCCGTAGGGGGTGTAGCCGACGCCGCGGTCCATGGTGTTGCCCAGGGGACCGGCGATGGCCGAGGGCGCCGAGAAGGACAGCATCAGCGGCAGGTTGTGTTCCTGGATGTAGTCGTAGAGCTGCTGGTAGGTGACTCCGGGCTCCACCAGCGCGGTGCACAATTGCGGGTCGACGTGGAGGATCTTGTTCATTTTCTTCAGGTCGAGAATCACCTGGCCGCGCTGGCCGGGCGCTGCCGAGCCGTAGCCGAAGTTGCGGCCGGTGGAGATGGTCCAGACCGGAATCTTGTGCTCGTTGCAGATCTTCACCACCCCTTGCACCTGCTCGACGCTGGTGGCGGTGACGGCGGCCGAGGGCATGTGCTCGGCGGTGTCCACCGCCATCATGATCTTGGTGTAGGGCACCAGCTGGTCGTCCTTGACCAGCACGTTCTCGTCCCCCAGCAGGGCACGGAACTGGGCGATGGCTTGGTTGAAGTGGGCTGCATTCACGCCCCGGGGCAACAGTGGCTTCTGGGTTTGCTCAGTCATTGGATCAGCTCCTTCAAGCCTCAATCGAGAACGAAACGAAATGGCCGCTCAATGGCACGGCCCGGGGGCTGGCCAACGGCGCCTGGCCGAGACGGCCGCTGGCCAGTTCGGCCAGGCTGTAGCCCAGGGTGGCGGCCCATTGTTCGGCGCTGCGTGGGTCGCGAGCGCGGGCGCCGGCCTGGAACGCCGGCTGTGCCAGCAGGCGCTGCTCGCTGAGGCTGAAACCGGCGCCACAGGCGTTCAGTTGTAGGCCCAGTTGCAAGGCGCAGCCATGGGCGGCCGTGGTGCCCAGCAGTTGGTGGCGCGAGGTCCGCGCATCGCTGTGGTGCTGGCCGAGCCATTGCACCCGGGCTCCGGCGCTGCGGGCCTGGTCGAGCACCAGCGCGGCGCTGGCATCGTCCAGCAGGCCGATGATGCGTTGCCGCTGGCCACTGCCCAGGCGTTGTTGCAGCGCCTGGATCGACGCCAGGCTGGCCTCCCAGCGTTGCACGCTGACCTGGCGCGCCACCGAGCTGGCGTTGATTCCCTGGACGAAAGCCGAGTCGGCGACGGCGGCGCTGACCAGGGCCAGGGTGGGCAGGCGCCTGCCCGCGGACGGGCCCAGTACGCCGTTGGCCAGGCTCAGGCCCGGGCCGGTCACTGCGACGCTGGCCAGACCGCCCAGGGCCATGCCCTTGAGCAACGAGCGACGTTCAATGTTCATGGGCGTCTCCTCAGGGTTGGGCGGCCGTGGCCGGGGCTTTGGAGATGTAGTCGGCGACCTGCTGCAAGGCGTTGTCGTCGATGAACGACGCCGGGAAGGCCGGCATCGCGCGAAAGCCGTTGCGCACCACCGCGGTGATGTAGGGCGTTGGCAGTTGGCGTCCCTTGATCTGCGGGCCGACGTTCTTTTCGTGGCAGTGGCCGCAGACCTTGGCGTATACGTTTTCACCGCTTTTCCAGACGCCGTCGCCATCGGCGGCGGCCGTTGTCGCCAGCACCGCCAGGGGCAGGCTCAGGCACAGGGCAAGGCTTCGTTTCACAGTTGGGCTGTCAAGGAGCGAGGACATTGCGTACTCCGTATTGTTATGGGGTGATTCGGTGGACAGGCGCCCTGTTCAGAACGGATAGGGGCGCGGTGTGTGTTGCAGGGTGATCCAGTGGTCGGTGGTGAATTCGTCGATTGCCCAGTCGCCGTTGAAACGGCCCAGGCCCGAGTTCTTCTCGCCGCCAAAGGGCGCGTTGGGCTCATCGTTGACCGGCATGTCGTTGACGTGGCTCATCCCCGCATGAAGGCGCTGGGCGAACTGCACGCCACGCTCCGGGTTGGCGCTGAACACGGCGCTGGACAGGCCGTATTCACTGGCATTGGCCAGCTCCAGGGCGTGCTCGGCATCCCGCGCGCTCTGGATGCCCACCAGGGGGCCGAAGATTTCTTCGCGGGCGATTTCCATGTCGGCGTGCACGTCGCCGAACACGTGGGGCGGCAGCACATTGCCCGAAGCCGGGCCACCCACTAGCAAGGTCGCGCCTTCGGCCAGGGCCAGGCGGATCTTGTCCTGCAGACCGGCCAGCTGTTTGTGGTTGATCACCGGGCCGACCACCGTGGCCGGCAGATTCGGGTCGCCATGGGGCAGGGCCTTGACCCGTTCGACAAAGCGTTGGGTAAAGGCTTGCAGCACTGGCTGTTCGACGATGATGCGGTTGATCGCCATGCAGATCTGCCCCTGGTGCAGGAACTTGCCCACCACCGCGGCGTTCACCGCCTGTTCCAGGTCGGCATCGGCCAGGACCACGAACGGGCTGTTGCCCCCCAGTTCCAGGGCCACATGCTTGAGGTGCGCGCCGCCACTGGCGATGCGCCCGATGTTGCGGCCGACCTGGGTCGAGCCGGTGAAGGAAATGAATGCCGGCACCGGGTGCTCGACAAAGGCATCGCCGATTTCCGCCCCGGTGCCGACCACCACGCTGAGCACCCCGGCGGGCAGGCCGGCTTCCTCGAAGATCCGCGCCAGCAGCAGTCCGCCGGTCACCGGGGTGTCGCTGGCGGGCTTGATCACCACCGCGTTGCCCAGGGCCAGGGCCGGCGCCAGGGAGCGGGCGCTCAGGTGCAGGGGGAAGTTCCAGGGGCTGATCACCCCGATCACCCCCAGGGGCTTGCGGTAGACGCGGCTTTCCTTGCCGGGGACGTTGGAGGCGACGATCCGCCCGTGGACCCGGCTGGGCAGGCTGGCCGCTTCGACGATGATGGCGCGGGCCGCGCCCCATTCGATCTGCGCCTTGATCCGGGTACTGCCGGACTCGCGGACCAGCCAGCCGATGATTTCCTCGCGGCGCTCATCGAAGATCCGCGCGGCGTTGAGCAGCACTTGGCTGCGTTGGGCAGGCGCGCTGGCGGCCCATGGGGCCTGGGTCTGGCGGGCCTTGGCGTAGGCCTGGTCGAGGTCCTGGCGGTTGGCCAGGCTGATCTGCAGCAGGCATTGCTCGGTGAACGGGTCGAGGACGGCCAGCGCTTGGCCGCTGCTGCCGGCGCGCCATTGTCCGGCGATGGGCTGCAGTTCCAGGTGTTGATAGGCAGGTCGAGTCGCAGTCATGGGGTGCTCTCTTGTTCGTGGCCATGGCTCGGCTGTCAGCAATCAAGCCGATGGCGTTTGAGGGTAGGGATGGGTGCCCGCCAGGGCGGCGTTTCAGCCGAGACGGGCTGCGTTGCGCAATGGGTCGTGGCGCAGGTGTGAGGGGCAGGGCGGGGGAGGCGGGAGGAAGGCAGAAAGCATGGCAAGGTCACCTGTTGTCTTGTTATGGATGAGCGTCTGCCTGTGCATAACAACTATCGTGCCACGGTCGTTTTTCGTGAAAATATTGTTTTAAAACAATTGATTAGATGATTGCCCGGGTTGCCGGGAGGGCCGTCGTGCGGGGCGCACTGCGGAAATTTATGCAGAGAAGTCGCAAGGGCGTCGAAAGCTCGGCACTCCCGGGGCGCCTGCGGAAACTGTGCGGTTACCGGCCAGAATCTGCGCATCGCCTGCGGCCAGGAGGGACGGCGATTGACCCGGCAAAGCGCCGGGGCATACTGCAAGGCCCCTGAGCAGCCTGTTGATTGCCCATGACTCGTTCTCCTTCCAGCCAGCCCGGCCGTCCTGCGGATGAAGACTTCCTCAAGCAGATGCTGGGGCGGCAAAAGCGCCTGATCGTCGATCGCACCAGTCAATTCGAGGCCAGCGGCCTGCCTTCGGCCGAGCAACTGGCCGAGACCGTGGCCTTTGCCCCCCAGGACGGCAGCATCTGGCTGTGTGGGCAGCGGATGATGCTGATGCAGGGGTCGGCGTTCGGCTCGATCCGTCGTGAATTGATCGAGGCCCTGGGCTTCGACAAGGCCCGTGGCCTGATCACGCGCATCGGCTGGCAGGCCGGGGCCCGGGACGCGGCCCAGGTCAGCGAGCAGTGGCCGGACGGCGATCACGCCAGCCTCTACAGCGCCGGGCCGCGCCTGCACATGCTCGAAGGCATGGTCAATGTCGAGGTGGTGCGCTTCGAGATCGACTCCAGCATCGGCCATTTCTATTCGGAGTTTCTCTGGCACAACTCCTTGGAAGACGACGAGCACATCGCCGCCTATGGCCTGGGCGGCGAGCCGGCGTGCTGGATGGAGATCGGCTATGCCAGTGGCTACGCCTCGTCGCTGCTGGGGCGGCTGGTGGTGTTTCGCGAGTTGGAATGCCGCTCGATGGGGCAGCCGGCCTGTCGGATTGTCGGCAAGCCGGCGCAGCTGTGGGAGGACATCGACGTCGACCTGATGTACCTCGACCCGGGGGATTTTCTCAGTCGCAGCGCTTATGCCTCGGGGGTACAGACCCAGGTCGCCGAGCTACCGGTATCGCCCGGCGAACAGCAATTGGTCGGCATCTCGGCGGCCTTTGTGGCCGCCAGCCAGTTGTTGCAGCGGGTGGCGCCGACCCAGGCCACGGTGCTGCTGACCGGAGAGTCGGGGGTGGGCAAGGAGTTGTTCGCGCGCAATCTGCATCAGGCCAGCAGCCGTCGGCAGCAGCCCCTGGTGGCGCTGAACTGCGCGACCCTGCCGGAAAACCTGGTGGAGGCCGAGCTGTTCGGCGTCGAGCGGGGGGCCTTTACCGGCGCCGACCGTTCGCGGCCGGGGCGCTTCGAGCGGGCGCATGGCGGCACCCTGTTTCTCGATGAGATCGCCACCCTCAGCCTTTCGGCCCAGAGCAAGATTCTGCGGGCCTTGCAGGAAGGCGAGATCGAGCGGGTGGGGGGCAGCGAGCCGCTGCGGGTGGATGTGCGAGTGATCGCGGCGACCAACCTCGACCTGCGGCGCGAAGTGGAGGCCGGGCGCTTTCGTGAGGACCTGTTCTATCGCCTGAATGTGTTTCCCATTCATCTGCCGCCTCTGCGCGAGCGCCGCGAAGACATTCCCCTGCTGCTGAGTTACTTCCTGCACCGCTTCAGCCAGCGCCACGGGCGTCAGCCGGCGGGTTGCAGCACGCGGTTGGTGAATGCGCTGCTGACCTATCGCTTCCCCGGCAATATCCGCGAGTTGCAGAACCTCATCGAGCGCGGCGTGATTGCCGCCGGCGACGGCGAAATCATCGATGTGGTGCACCTGAGCGAAGCGGGAACGCCCCTGGCGGGGGTTGCCATTGGCTTGAACGCCGACGGGCGCCTGTCACCACCGACGCTGCGTGAGCCAGCGCCCTCTTCAGCGGCGGCCAGGGCGGCTGAGGCGCCGCTCGAGGAGCCGGAGCTGGCCAGCCTGCAGGCCTTTCTCTCCGGCCGGGCGCCGGCCTTGAGCACCTCGCTGGAAGAGATCGAATTGCGCCTGGTGCATCTGGCCCTGGAGCGCTCCGGGGGCAACATCACCGCGGCGGCGCAGATGCTCGGCATGAGCCGGGCTCAGGTCAGCTATCGCCTCAAGGGCCGTTGAACCGGCTCGCTGCTGCGTTTCGGCAGCAGCGGGCGCGGCGTTCGGCGGTTCAGGGGGCGTTGATTCAACGGGGGTTGATTCAGCGTCTGTCGATTCAGAGCGCGGTGGTGAATTTCAGCCAGTAGGTCTGGCCCTCGGCGCGGTTGCGCACCGCCGACTCGTCCTGCCATTTGGCGCTCAACGACCAGCCGCTCTTGCTGCGAAATTGCACCGCCGGGCCGATGGAGAACGAGCGTCCGCGATTGCCATCACTGGCTTGCACCTGGGCCGCGGCGGCGCAATCGGTGACGCTGCACTTGTCGTCGCTGATCTGCTGATAGGCGTGCCCGCCGACGCCGATCACCCAGCCGTTGTCCAGCCCCCAACCGAGGCTGTAGTCGGCGTGCAGCTCGCGTCCGGACTGATAGTGGGTGGCGCGGTTTTCGAAGTTGTAGTCGTGCATCAGGCGCACATCGGCGTTGAAACCCTGCGGATCGGTGTAGGTCATGGCATACACCGCTTGCACGGTGTAGTAGTGGTTGCCCAGGTTGATCAGGTCGTCCTTGTCGTATTCGCCGCCGCTGGGCAACACGAAATCGACCCCCAGGGCACTGTGGAACTTGTCGCTGTGATGAAAGCCCAGCACCGGGCCGAGGTGGGCGTCGCCTATCCCGCGCTTGTGATCGTGGGGGCCGTTCTTGATGTTCAGGCGCATGTCGTTGAGGGGCAGCAGGGCGTGGAAACCGAGATTGCCCCCCAGCACTTCTTGCTCGGTCACCCAGACAAAACGTGGCACCACGCTGGTGACGCGCAAGTCGATGCTGGCCGCGCGGTGACCCGCGTTGTCCCGCAGGCTGTCGGCCAGGTAGTTGCCGACGAAGACCTGGGCATAGGTGCCGGGCGGCGGCAGGATGCCCATGCCGTAGAGTTCGATGCCCATGGGCCAGGAGGACACGCCGCCTTCGCTGGCTTGCACCCATGAGGTGTGGGCGCCAAACAGCAGGCTGGAGGTGAGTGCAAGAACGCGCAGGCGCGAGGAGGTCTGATGCATGAGAAGGTCTGCCTTATTGTTATGGGAGCGCTGGCAGGAGGAGGGCTCCTGAGGCGCTGGCAGAGCGTCTCAACTAGCGTGCCAATCCTTTTATTTTTAATTTATCGTTTTAAATCAATCACATATAAGAATTCGCGACGGGATTGGCGAGGGCCGTCGGCGGCGTGTGGCGAGATTTGTTAAGAGAAATCGGCGAGCTGCACAAAACTCGCGTCGGCTCAGCGACCGCTGGGGGCTTGCCCGGCACTCTGGCGAAAGGCATTGGGCGACTGGCCGCTGAGGCGCTTGAAGAAGCGCGAGAAGTAGGTCGGGTCACTGAACCCCAGGTTGTCCGACAGCTGGCTGATGCTGATGTTGGTGTAGATCAGCCCGCGCTTGGCTTCCAGCATCAGGCGCTGGTGGAGCATCTGCAGCGCGCTCTGCCCGGCCAGCTCCCGGCACAGGGTGTTGAGGTGCACGCTGGACAGGCCGATGCGATGGGCCAGGGATTCCACCGTGGGGTGTTCCTGATAGTGGCGCTCCACCAGCTTGATGAAATGCCCCAACAACTGCTGATTGCGCTCGCCGCGGTTGCTCGGCGGGGTGTTCTGTTGGCCACGGCGACTGATCCACACCACCAGCACGTTGACCAGCGAATGCAGCAACAGGTCGCGGGCCGCGGCGCTGCCTTCGTATTCATCCATCAGCGCCTTGAACAGGGTGTTGAGGCTGTGGCGGTCACGGCCCACCGGGTAGCAGGCGCAAGACGCGAGCACGGCCAGGGGCGCGCCCAGTTGCGCTTCCAGTTGGGCCACTAGAGGCGCGCCCAGGGTCAGCACGTAACCCTGGATGTTTTCCGAGAACTGAAAGCCGTGGACCATCAGCGGCGGCACCACCTGGATCGATGCTTCGCGCACGTCCTGGCGCCGTCCCTCGACTTCCACCAGGGCCTGGCCGCGCTGCACATAGAGCAACTGGTAGAGGTCGGCGTGACGGTGCGGCTTGATCTCCCAATGGTGCAGGCTGCTGCGCTTGGGAATGGATTCGCAGTGCAGCAGGTCCGGGGTCGGCCAGGCCTGGTTTTCCCCATAGAGCTTGAACACCGGGATGCTGGAGCGGCTGGCTTTCATCGGAGGCGACCTGTCGCGACGGGGTGGCTGGAGTGCTCGATAATCGAACGCTGTTTGCAAAAGTGCATTTTTACGTCGGTTTATCACCATTTACTGCGATTTTTGTCGGCAAAAATGCAGGGGTACAACAATAACCATAAATTCCGGATTTCGCCTGCACGGTGACTGGAATGCCCTTGAGAGACGACAACAATGAAAACTCAGGTTGCGATTATCGGCGCTGGACCTTCCGGCCTTCTGCTGGGCCAACTGCTGCACAAGGCCGGCATCGACACGGTGATTGTCGAGCGCCAGACCCCGGATTACGTGCTCGGCCGCATCCGCGCCGGGGTGCTCGAACAGGGCACCGTGGACATGCTGCGCGAGGCCGGTGTGGCCCAGCGCATGGACGCCGAAGGCCTGGTCCACGAAGGGGTGGAACTGTTAATGGGCGGCAAGCGCGTGCGCATCGACCTCAAGGCCCTGACCGGTGGCAAGACGGTGATGGTCTACGGCCAGACCGAAGTCACCCGTGATCTGATGGAGGCCCGCGCTGCCTGCGGGGCGCCGATCATCTACTCCGCGGACAAGGTGCAGCCCCATGACATGAAGGGCGCACAGCCCTACCTCACCTACGAAAAGGACGGCCAGCAGCACCGCATCGATTGCGACTACATCGCCGGCTGCGACGGTTTTCATGGCGTGGCGCGCAAGAGCATTCCCGAGCAGGTGCTGACTCACTACGAGCGCGAGTACCCCTTCGGCTGGCTGGGCCTGTTGTCCGATACGCCGCCGGTCAACCACGAGCTGATCTACGGCCAGCATGAGCGCGGCTTTGTGCTCTGCAGCCAGCGCTCCCTGACCCGCAGCCGTTACTACCTGCAGGTGCCGCTGAGCGACAAGGTCGAGGACTGGTCCGACGAACGCTTCTGGAACGAGCTCAAGGCCCGTCTGCCGACGGAGGTGGCGGCGGATCTGGTGACCGGGCCGGCGCTGGAGAAAAGCATCGCGCCGCTGCGCAGCTACGTGGTGGAGCCGATGCAGTACGGCAAGCTGTTCCTGGTCGGCGATGCCGCGCACATTGTCCCGCCCACTGGCGCCAAGGGCCTGAACCTGGCGGCCTCCGACGTGTGCTACCTGTACCGGATCCTGGTCAAGGTCTACCGCGAAGGGCGTACCGAACTGCTGGACAAGTACTCCGAGCTGGCCTTGCGCCGGGTGTGGAAGGGCGAGCGTTTCAGCTGGTTCATGACCAACCTGCTGCACGATTTCGGCGAGCAGCAGGACGCCTGGGACCACAAGATGCAGGAGGCCGATCGCGAGTATTTCCTCAATTCCCACGCGGGCCTGGTGAACATTGCCGAGAACTATGTGGGCCTGCCTTACGAAGACGTCTGCTGAGCCTTCGGCGGTGTCGGCATCGGCCTTGTCATCGCTCGCGAAAGGGGGTGGTGGCGGGGCCGTGTTTGCACAGGGGCAGGGGCCGAAAGGTATCGGTCGAGAAACATTCCTGTTTCTAAATGATATTTATTAGCATTACACTTCGATCCCCTCTCCCTTGATGCACCACCAAGGTGCATTGAATCGACAAGGATCGTTTGTCATGAAAGTCAGCTCCTGCCTGTTCCATTCGCTTCTGCTCAGCGCCGGTGTCGGCCTGTTGCCTCCGCTGGCGCAGGCCGGCGCGACGCCAGAAGAGACCAAGCCGGCGCCGTTGGAACTGGACACTGCGTTTGTCACCGCTACCGGCGGCGCCACAGACCTCAAGGATGCTCCGGCCAGCGTCAGCGTCATTACCCGTGAGGAAATCGAGCGCCAGCCGGTCTACGACCTCAACACCCTGCTGCGCCGGGTGCCGGGCGTGACCGGTGGTTTCGGCCCGGTGGGCGAGCAGTCGAAGATCAAGCTGCGGGGCCTGGACGACAAGTACACGCTGATTCTGGTGGACGGCAAACGGGTCGGCAGCTCCGCCGACCTGAGTTATCGCCGCGACCTGGCGCGCCAGGACCTGAACTGGATCTCGCCGAACATGATCGAGCGCATCGAGATCGTGCGGGGGCCGATGTCATCGTTGTATGGCTCGGACGCCATGGGCGGGGTGATCAACATCATCACGCGCAAGGTCTCGCGCACCTGGACCGGTTCGGCCAGCACCAACATCACCGTGCCCAAGGACTCCGACCGGGGCCAGACCACCCAGTACAGCGTGAATGCGGCGGGCCCGTTGACCGAGTCCCTGGGCCTGCGCCTGGGCGCCAACGTGACGCGGCGGGCGGCGGATGAGGTCGCGGCGCGGCGCGATGCCCAGGGCGATTTCATGTACGACGACGGCGCCGGCGGCTCCAAGGACCAGAGCGTCAATGCCCTGCTGGACTGGCAGATCAACGAAGCGCAGAGCCTGTCCTTCGAGGCGGTGCATGGCGTTGAGCATGCCTGGTCATCGAAGAAGACCTTTGGTGATTGGGACGAAACCATTGGTGGCGCCTTCGGCCCCAGCCGCCTGACCCGCGACAGCTACATCCTGTCCCACAGCGGCGACTGGAGTTTCGGCACCTCCAAGCTCGATGCCTACCTGAACAAGTACCGCAACGACCTGGATGTGGGTAAGGCCAACTCCGAAGAAAAGATCGTCGAAGGCAGCCTCAACATGCCCTTCGAACTGCTGGTGGACCAGCGCCTGACGCTGGGCGGGCAATGGAAGCGTGAGGAACTGACCAACACCAACACCCTTGGTACCGTGCCCGTGGATTACCAGGGCGCGCCGGTCAATGGCTCGACCTTGAAGGGCGATTATTCGGCGGCCTTTATCGAGGATGAACTGTTCCTGCTGGACAACCTGTCCCTGACCCTGGGCAACCGTTTCGACCACAGCGACAAGTACGGCAACCACAACAGTCCGCGGGCTTACGTGGTCTATCACCCGCATCCGGACTGGACCGTGCGTGGCGGTGTGTCCAAGGGCTTTCGTGCGCCGAGCCTGAAGGAAGGCAGTGCGGGTGCGGCGACCGAGTCCGGAGGCCGTGGTTGTGGTTCGTTGCGTCCGTTGGGTTATGGCGGCGGCAGTTGCTGGATGGCGGGCAACCCGAACCTGACACCGGAAACCAGCACCAACAAGGAAATTGGCCTGTCGTTCGATCATGACGGCTGGGAGGCCGGCCTGACCTACTTCCACACCGACTTCACCGACAAGATCGAATACGGCCCGCTGGGCCAGTACCAGGGCCGCTGGTGGACCATGCTGGAAAACGTCGACAAGGCCCGCACCCGTGGCTGGGAAGGCACCGCCCGGGTGCCGCTGGGTGATTCCGTGACGTGGCGCACCAACGCCACCTACATGCTGGAAAGCCGGAACCTGAGCACCGGCGAAGATCTGATCAGCTCACCCAAACTGTCGGCATTCAGTGCGCTGGACTGGCAGATCAACGACCGTTTGAGCACTGAGCTGTCGGCGCAGCACGTTGGCAAGCAGCGGGGTTTGGGCAATGACTTCGTGCAGTCCTACACCACCTACGACCTGACGGCGAATCTGGCGGTGACCCAGTGGCTGACCCTGAACGGCGGGGTACAGAACCTGATGGACAAGGACCTGCGGGACGGATCGACCAATTTCTACGTCCCTGGACGGGCGTTCTTCGCGGGGGCGACCACTTACTTCTAGGCCGCTGGATGGGGTAGGGGAGTCAGCTCCATTGCCGGGCAATGGGGCTGAAGGGTGGGCAGGTTAATCCGCACGTCGAGGCTGCAAGGGCCGTGACTGAATGGATGCCTGCGCGGGAATCAGCAATATGGCCACCCGCGAATACATTTAGATGCCGGCTACTCTTTTTCAGGTCTTGATGCGTGGTTTGCCAGCCGTCCGGCAGATCAGTCACCCAGAGAGCGAATCACGGACTGTCAAATCATCAAGGCTCAATTGCTTTAGTGGACGTATACCGCTCGCCCGTGTCACCCAACTTCGAACGCATTTGAACCACGCCGGACTCTTTGTTCCCGTAGGCGGCGTATGCCATCGGCTGCCCCGCAAGAAAAAACCAAGAGTGACTGGAATCGCGCATTTTTAAACATTTTCAATCATTTTCATTGTTTAACCCTATATAGAGTGGTTGCTTGCATGGCGAACTATTTGCGCCAGGTCGAATCAGCGATCGACTGTTCCTGCTATCGACGAAGTTGTTTTTAGTTGAATAAAACTGGAGAACTAATATGTCCGTCAATCTTGTCATCAGCTTCAATGTCAAAGAAGAAAAGCTGCAATCGTTCAAGGACATCATGAACGACGTTAAGCTCAATCTGCCGAAGGTGGACGGTTGCCAAACAGTCAGGATCCTCAACCACTTGGAAGATCCACTCGCGTTCACGCTGGTGGAAGCCTGGGATTCGCGGGAAGTGCACGGCACCCACGTCGAGCAGATGATCTCGAGCGGTCAGTGGAGCCTTATCGTCGAGCATCTGAGCAGTGCGCCGGTCAGCGGTTACTTCAGCGAAGTTTGATGGCGTAACGTCAGCGGCAGGGCGTGTGCGACGACTCCGGCGCCATCTTGGGCAGGCATGCGCTACTGGCTGTTATGTGTTTTCTGCTATTTTCCCCAACTCCTGTTCCGTCCCGAACGTCCTGGCCGTTTGGACAGCAGTATGTCGCGCTGCTGGATAGCGCCCTGTGCAAATGGGGCGGCCCATTTGTTGAGAAACCATAGCAATGACACTCGAAGTAGTACCGGCGGCGCTTTATTCGATGCGCAACGTAAAGCCGATCCTCGCTGACGGTCGTTCGTCCATCCTGCATAAAACCCTTGAAACGAACCTGGAAAACAAGGCGATCTATATCGCCACGCCGTTGATCGTCTATATAAAGCAGGGCAAGCAGATTATTCGCGACTATGACGCCATGGCCCATGTCGTCGACGAGAATCATCTGATATTCCTCTCCAAAGGTGTTTACACGGTATCGGACTACGTCACCGGCAACGATATCTTCGAGGCGCTGCTGTTGTTTTTTGACGACAAGCTGATCGCCAAATACCTGTCGAGCGCGGCCGGTGCAGGCAACTTGCACGCCGACGGCCTGCAGAAAAGCGTGCACGGCACTTATACCCTGCACGCTAACGAACAGATTCGGCGTTATATCGACTCTCTGAACTCTGTCTACCAGGGCGCGGAGGGTTCCGACGCGCTGCTGGAGTTGAAACTGCTCGAACTACTGCACCTGATCGCTATCCAGGACAAGTCCTTGCGTTTCCTGCGTGAGCTGTCCTGCGGCGGCAGCCATAAGCGCCGGCCGATCACCGACTTCATGGAGCAGTACTATTCCCACAAGCTGAAGATTGAAGACTATGCCCTGCTGACTGGACGCAGCGTGTCGACCTTTATTCGCGACTTCAGGCGCAGCTACGACACCACCCCGAACCGCTGGATCATCGAAAGAAAACTCGATATCGCGCATCAACTGCTGACGGCTAGAGATTATTCCGTCACCGACGCGGCTGTGGAGGTGGGATATGAAAATACCTCCCACTTCATCAAGGCCTACAAGCAACGCTACGGTGTCACGCCGAAGAAAGCCAAGACCTTCGCGGCGCAACTGTAGCCCGACAAGGCCCAAGCCCCCCAAAACGCATACATCTGCGCAGTCGTCTGTTGCGTAGGGGGCAGGAGCCTCATGCACGCTGTAGAAACGAAGAAGCCCCGAAAATCGGGGCTCCTACGGGGTTTTCAGGCGTCTGAGGCAGTCCGCAGACAGCTCCTGAAAGGCTATCCAGGTTTTACACGTTGAAGCGGAAGTGCATCACGTCGCCATCCTTGACGATGTATTCCTTACCTTCCAGGCGCCATTTACCAGCTTCCTTGGCCCCGGCTTCACCCTTGAACTGGATGAAGTCGTTGTAGGCGATGACTTCGGCGCGGATGAAGCCTTTCTCGAAGTCGGTGTGGATCACGGCGGCCGCTTGTGGCGCGGTGGCACCGACGCGCACGGTCCAGGCGCGAACTTCCTTCACCCCGGCGGTGAAGTAGGTCTGCAGGTTGAGCATTTCGTAGCCAGCGCGGATCACCCGGTTCAGGCCAGGCTCTTCCAGGCCCAGGGCCTCGAGGAACATGTCCTTTTCTTCGCCGTCTTCAAGCTCGGCGATTTCCGCTTCGATCTTGTTGCACACCGGCACCACCATGGCGCCTTCTTCTTCGGCGATGGCCTTGACCACGTCCAGCAGCGGGTTGTTCTCGAAGCCGTCTTCGGCAACGTTGGCGATGTACATCACCGGCTTGGTGGTCAGCAGGTGGAAGCCGCGGATGATCAGCTTCTCATCGCTGCTCATGTCCTTCATCAGGCTGCGGGCCGGCTTGCCTTCGGTGAAGTGGGCGATCAACTGCTCCAGCAGGGCTTTCTGGGCCACGGCATCCTTGTCGCCGCCCTTGGCATTGCGAGCGACTTTCTGCAGCTGTTTCTCGCAGCTGTCGAGGTCGGCGAAGATCAGCTCCAGGTCGATGATCTCGATGTCGCGCTTGGGGTCGACGCTGTTGGACACGTGGATCACGTTGTCGTCTTCGAAGCAGCGGACCACGTGGGCAATGGCATCGGTTTCGCGGATGTTGGCCAGGAACTTGTTACCCAGGCCTTCACCTTTCGAGGCACCGGCCACCAGGCCGGCGATGTCGACGAACTCCATGGTGGTCGGCAGCACGCGCTCCGGCACGACGATCGCCGCCAGGGCGTCCAGGCGCGGATCGGGCATCGGCACGATACCGCTGTTGGGCTCGATGGTGCAGAAGGGGAAGTTCTCGGCCGCGATCCCGGACTTGGTCAGGGCGTTGAACAGGGTGGACTTGCCGACGTTAGGCAGGCCGACGATGCCGCAATTGAATCCCATGGTGTATTCCCCGAGGAGTAGAGTCAGGCCTTCTGGCTGTGCAGGTTTTTCATCGCGCGGTTCCATTCACCGGCGAAGATATCCGGCAGCACGCCGAGGGCAAAATCGATGCTGGCATCGAGTTTTTCCTGTTCGGCGCGTGGCGCACGACCCAGGACAAAGTTTGAAACCATACTGGCAACACCTGGGTGGCCGATGCCGAGCCGCAGGCGGTGAAAGGTATTCTGATTGCCGAGCTGCGCGATGATGTCCCGCAGTCCGTTGTGCCCGCCATGCCCGCCGCCGGTCTTGAGCTTGGCGACGCCGGGAGGCAAGTCGAGTTCGTCGTGGGCCACCAGGATTTCTTCCGGCTTGATGCGGAAGAAGCCTGCAAGCGCCGCCACGGCCTGGCCGCTGCGGTTCATGTAGGTGGTGGGAATCAACAGACGAATGTCCTGACCCTGGTGACTGAAGCGCCCGGTCAGGCCGAAATATTTGCGATCGGCGACAAGGTTCACACCTTGTTTTTCAGCGATGCGCTCAACAAAAAGGGCCCCTGCGTTATGCCGGGTCTGTTCGTATTCGGCGCCTGGATTACCCAGGCCAACGATCAGTTTGATGGCAGTCACGATAGGGGCCCTTCTTTGGAGTGGTGGATAACATCGCCGCAACCGGTGCTACGGCGAAAGGGGACGACAGGAGCTTGGTTGCCTTGCGGCAAACTTCGCGTTCTCGCCCGCTTTCTCGCTACGTTCCAGTCCGCGATGTGTTCCGCTCAACTCCGGCGTCAGAGTGAATTACTCTGCTGCGCCTTCTTCTTTCTCAGAAGCAACACGTGGTGCGTAGACGTTGGCTACTGCCAGGTCGTTGCCGTGTGCCAGAGCAACAAACTCAACGCCTTTAGGAGCGGTGAGGTTGGACAGGTGGATCACGGTGCCGATGTCGGTCTCGGTCATGTCGACTTCGATGAACTCAGGCAGGTCTTTCGGCAGGCAGGAAACTTCGATCTCGGTGGTAGCGCGGAAGATTTCGCCGCCTTTCTTGATCGGTGCCGCTTCGTTGATCAGGTGCACTGGAACCATGGCGGTCAGTTTCTGACCAGCAACTACGCGAACGAAGTCAGCGTGCAGCACGTGGCCTTTGGCTGGGTGACGTTGCAGGGCCTTGATCACGACGTTCTGCTTGGTGCCACCAACGTTCAGCTCGATGATGTGGCTGTAGGCAGCTTCGTTTTCCAGCAGCTTGGCTACTTCTTTGGCCAGCATGCTGATGGACTCAGGGGCTTTGTCGCCACCGTAGACTACAGCTGGAACCAGGCTTGCGAGACGACGCAGGCGGCGGCTCGCACCTTTCCCCAGGTCGGAACGCAGTTCAGCATTCAGAGTAAAATCGTTCATGTTGTATCTCCAAAATAACCACACTCGCCCCAGCGTTTGCGACCAGCGCTAAAGGCGATATGGGCAAAAAAGCCCCGTCCCAACAGAGGTTGGGACGGGGCGCTTTTCGTCATCGGGATGTTTTACCGGGGACTAGCCCCTAGCGGAACATCGCGCTGATCGATTCTTCATTGCTGATGCGGCGGACCGCCTCGGCAACAACCGGTGCGATATCCAGTTGGCGGATACGCGCACAGGCTTGTGCTGCAGCGGACAGCGGGATGGTGTTGGTCACCACCAGCTCGTCCAGCACGGAATTTTCAATGTTTTCGATGGCCCGGCCCGACAGCACAGGGTGTGTGCAGTAGGCAAAGACCTTGGCTGCGCCATGCTCTTTCAGGGCCTTGGCCGCGTGGCACAGGGTGCCGGCGGTATCGACCATGTCATCGACCAGAATGCAGGTGCGTCCTTCGACGTCGCCGATGATATGCATCACTTCGGAGTGATTGGCTTTCTCACGACGCTTGTCGATGATCCCGAGATCAACGCCCAGGGACTTGGCCACGGCACGTGCACGCACGACGCCGCCAATGTCCGGGGACACGATCATCAGGTTTTCGAAACGCTGGTCTTCGATGTCATCCACCAGAACCGGGGAGCCGTAGATGTTATCTACTGGAATATCGAAGAAGCCCTGAATCTGGTCAGCATGCAGATCAACCGTGAGAACACGGTCGATGCCGACTACGGTAAGCATGTCAGCGACGACTTTCGCGCTGATAGCCACACGTGCGGAACGCGGACGGCGATCCTGACGGGCATAACCAAAATAAGGAATAACAGCAGTGATACGAGTCGCTGAGGAGCGGCGGAAGGCATCAGCCATCACGACGAGTTCCATCAGGTTATCGTTGGTCGGAGCGCAAGTCGGCTGAATAATGAAGACGTCTTTACCGCGGACATTTTCATTGATCTCGGCAGTAATTTCGCCGTCGGAGAATTTTCCAACAGAGATGTCACCGAGAGGGATATGCAGCTGACGTACTACACGCCGAGCCAGATCGGGGTTAGCGTTCCCCGTAAAGACCATCATCTTGGACACGCGCAGTACCTGAAGGCTGAGGGTATACCTGGATGAGTATAGGAAAATGGCAGGGGCGGCTGGATTCGAACCAACGCATGGCAGGATCAAAACCTGCTGCCTTACCGCTTGGCGACGCCCCTGTATCTGTTGCTTCGAGTACCTGATACTCGATTCCTTTAGAGCAGACCTTGCAGCTTGCGATGCAACATCGAAACGTTGCTTCCTTTTGCTACAAACCCTGTAAGGGTCTCTGTAAGAAGGGCCGAGACTTTATCAGCTTCAGCTTTGCTTGGGAAGCCCCCAAACACACAACTTCCAGTTCCAGTCAGTTTTGCTTCGGTAAATTTACCTAGCAAATTCAATGCGTTACGTACTTCTGGATAACGCCTTGCGACTACCGGAAGGCAGTCATTTCTGCTGTTTCCCTTGGGAACGGGGCGCACTTTAATGGGCGGAGTGTCACGTGTCAACAGCGGATCTGAAAAAATTTCTGCTGTACTTACAGACACTTGCGGGACCAGTACCAGATACCAGGGTTCTTCGGGATATTCAGGGCTGAGTTTTTCCCCTACGCCTTCGGCGAACGCTGCACGGCCGCGTACGAAAACCGGAACGTCGGCCCCCAGGGTCAATCCCAGTGCCGCGAGGCGGTCTTCATCCCAGCCCAGTTGCCAGAGATGATTCAGACCCAGCAGGGTCGTGGCGGCGTTGGAGCTGCCGCCGCCGATGCCGCCGCCCATGGGCAGGATCTTGTCGATCCAGATATCGATGCCCTGGGTGCAGCCGGATTGTTCCTGGAGCTTTTTCGCCGCCTTGACGATCAGGTTGCTGTCGTGGGGCACCCCCGGGAAGTCGGTGTGCAGGCGAATGACGCCGTCGTCACGCAGGGCGAAGGTGATTTCATCGCCGTAGTCGAGGAACTGGAACAGGGTCTGCAGCTCGTGATAACCGTCTTCACGGCGACCGAGGATATGCAGCATCAGATTGAGCTTGGCCGGGGAGGGCAGGGTCAGTTTTTCCATGCTCGGTCACTGCCCCAGCTTGCGCGGCTGCCATTCCTTGATCACCAGGGTGACGTCAAGGTCGCTGCCATGCAGTTTGATGCGTTCGGGCAGCCAGTAGCCGTTCTGCTCGGAATAGCTGCTGTATTCCACTTGCCAGCCATCCTGTTCCAGGCTGGCCAAGTGGCTGTCGCCGTCCAGGGTCAGGCGGCTCTTGCTGTCGGGGGCGGGCAGGCCGCGAACCCACCAGGCCAAGTGGGAAACCGGCAGATTCCAGCCGAGCTGTTCTTCAAGCAGGGTTTCCGGGCTGGTGGCTTCATAGCGGCCCTGGTTGGCCACTTCCAGGCTGACCTGGCCGGGGCGCCCGGTCAGGCGAGCGGCGCCGCGACCCAGCGGGCCGGACAGGCGGATGTCGTAATAATCCTGGCGTTGCAGCCAGAACAGCGTGCCGCTCCCGGAATCCTTGGGCGCGCGGATGCCGATCTTGCCGCTGATCTGCCAGCCATCGAGGCCGGTCAGATGATCCTTGTGCTGGCGCCATTGGGCGGGGTTGCCCTGGCCCTGGACTGATTCACGGGCGCCAAAGCCGGCGCAGCCGGCCAGCAGGGCGATGAAGCTGAAAACAATGAAGTGGCGCAAAAACATGGTCTTAAAGAGTCTCTGATCCGGTCAGGCGTTTGATGGTGTCGCGCAGGACAGGGCTATCGGGCTGGTCCTTGATGAACTTGCTCCAGATCTGCTTGGCCTCGCGCTGCTTGCCGTTGTTCCACAGCACTTCGCCCAGATGCGCCGCGACTTCCTGGTCGGGGAAGCGTTCCAGGGCCTGGCGCAGCAGCCGCTCGGCCTCGTCGAGGTTGCCCAGGCGGAAGTTCACCCAGCCCAGGCTGTCCATGACCGCCGGGTCGTCCGGGGTCAATTGGTGGGCCTGTTCGATCAGCACCTTGGCTTCGGCATAGCGGGTGGTGCGGTCCGACAAGGTGTAGCCCAGGGCATTCAGGGCCATGGCGTTGTCCGGCTCGCGCTGGATGATCAGGCGCAGGTCTTTTTCCAGTTGCGCCAGATCATTGCGTTTTTCCGCCTGCATGGCGCGGGTGTAGAGCAGGTTCACGTCATCGGGATATTGCTGCAGGGCTTGCTGGATGGCTTTCCAGGCCCGATCCCCCTGATTGTTCGCCGACAGGGTTTCGACTTCGACCAGGTACAGCTGGATGGCGTAGTCGGGCTGGGCATCGCGGGCGGCTACCAGGCGTTTTTGCGCCTCGTCGGTACGACCGTTGCTCATCAGGATATCGGCCTGGCGCAGTTGTGCCGGCAGATAGTCGTTGCCCGGGCCGACCTGGGCATACTCGATCAGCGCCCCTTGCGGGTCGTTCAGTTCTTCGGCGATCCGTCCCAGGTTCAGGTGGGCGGAATCTTCGTGGCTTTCCCGGGCAATCAGGTCTTCCAGGTAGCCCTTGGCCTCTTCCCAAGCCTTGGCTTCCAGGCACACCAGGGCCAGGGAGTAACGCAGTTCGTCATCTTCCGGATACTGTTGGACCAGGCTGGAGAACTGAGTCTTGGCGTCCTCCATGCGGTCCTGCTCCACCAGCATGCGGGCGTAAGTCAGGCGCAGGCGCTTGTCATCCGGGTACTTGCGGATGCTTTTTTCCAGCAGTGGCAAGGCTTCCTTGCCGCGGTTCAGGCTTTGCAGCAGGCGGGCACGCAGCAGCAATGGCGCGACTTCGCCGTCTTCCGGCGGGTTCTGCTCCAGCAGGGTCAGGGCATCCTTGGCGTCGCCGTCCTGTTGCATCAGCAGGGCCTTGCCGAAGATCAGCTGGCTGTTGTGCGGGTGTTTCTGCAGCAGCCGGTCGAAGCTTTTCATCAGGCCGTTGCGGGTGTCCTGGTCGGTGTCGGCAGCCGACAGCGCCAGAAAGTCGAAATGGGTGTCGCCCTTGCCCTGCAGGACCTTCTCCATATAAAGCAAGGAGTCGTCATAACGACCGGCGCGGGCCAGCTGGATGGCGGCAGCCCGTTGCGCTTCCAGGTCGTCGGGGGCGTTCTTGGCCCAGATCAGCGACGTGTCCAGGGCCGCCTGATCGGCGCCCAGGTATTCGGCGATGCGAAAGGCTCGCTCGGAAATCCCCGGATCCTGGGTGTTGATGGCCTGGGTCACGTAGTTGTCCAGGGCAATGTCGAAACGATTGCGCTGACCCGCCAGCTCAGCGCTCAGCAGGCTGAAGATGGTGTCTTCACTGAACGAGGAATAAACCTTGGGCTTTTCAGGGGCGGGGGTGCTGTCTTCCACCGGCGACGTAGCGTCCGATGAAACGGGAGCCAGTGATTGGCAACCGCTGAGGAAGACAAGGGCGAGGAGCAACGCGGAGGATCTATTCATATAGGAAGAGGGCGACTAACCTGCGGTCGGATCATCATGACACAAGCCTTCGGTCAAACATAACCGAGACTCAACGGGATGCCAGAACAGAGGCAGTCTATTAGGACAATAGTCGGCGGTAGTTGTTCTGCGTCTGTCGAAGTAGGACAATTGCCGGCTTCTCGACATCATCAGCGACCTTGAATGGCCTTCCTTGCACTCGGTATTAACCACAAGACTGCTTCTGTAGACGTCCGCGAGCGCGTGGCCTTTACCCCTGAGCAGTTGGTTGAGGCCTTGCAGCAGCTCTGCCGACTCACCGACAGCCGCGAAGCTGCGATCCTCTCCACCTGCAATCGCAGTGAACTCTATGTAGAACAGGATCATCTTTCTGCGGATGTGGTGCTGCGCTGGCTGGCGGACTATCACCACCTGAGCCTAGACGAGCTGCGCGCCAGTGCCTATGTGCATGAAGACGATGCGGCAGTTCGTCACATGATGCGGGTGGCCTCGGGCCTGGATTCGCTGGTGTTGGGCGAGCCGCAGATCCTGGGGCAGATGAAGTCCGCCTACGCCGTGGCCCGTGAGGCCGGCACCGTCGGTCCGCTGCTGGGGCGGCTGTTCCAGGCCACCTTCAGCGCCGCCAAGCAGGTGCGGACCGATACCGCCATCGGCGAGAACCCGGTGTCCGTGGCGTTTGCCGCGGTAAGCCTGGCCAAACAGATTTTCAGCGATCTGCAGCGCAGCCAGGCGTTGCTGATCGGCGCGGGCGAGACCATTACCCTGGTGGCCCGGCACCTGCACGACCTGGGGGTCAAGCGCATCGTCGTGGCCAACCGCACCCTGGAGCGCGCCAGTCTCCTGGCGGAGCAGTTCGGCGCCCACGCGGTGTTGCTATCGGACATTCCCCAGGAGCTGGTGCACAGCGATATCGTCATCAGTTCCACCGCCAGCCAGCTGCCGATCCTTGGCAAGGGCGCAGTGGAAAGCGCACTGAAGCTGCGCAAGCACAAGCCGATTTTCATGGTGGATATCGCCGTTCCCCGGGACATCGAGCCTGAAGTCGGCGAGTTGGACGACGTTTACCTCTATACCGTCGATGACCTGCACGAAGTGGTCGCGGAAAACCTCAAGAGCCGTCAGGGCGCGGCCCAGGCCGCCGAGGAGCTGGTGAACATCGGCGCCGAGGACTTCATGGTGCGCTTGCGGGAATTGGCGGCGGTGGACGTGCTCAAGGCCTATCGTCAACAGAGCGAGCGCCTGCGTGACGAAGAACTGCAGAAGGCTCTGCGCCTGTTGAGCAATGGCTCCAGCGCCGAGGACGTACTGGCCCAACTGGCCCGTGGCCTGACCAACAAACTGCTGCACGCGCCGAGCGTGCAGCTGAAAAAGCTGTCCGCCGAAGGTCGCCTCGATGCGCTGGCCATGGCTCAAGAACTCTTTGCCCTCGGTGAGGGCTCATCGGATAAAACCCCGTAATGAAAGCGTCACTGCTCAGTAAGCTGGACATTCTCCAGGATCGTTTCGAGGAACTGACCGCCTTGCTCGGCGATGCTGAGGTCATTTCCGATCAGGCCAAGTTCCGCACCTACTCCAAGGAGTACGCGGAAGTCGAGCCGATCGTTGCCTCCTACAAACAGGTACTCAAGGTCCAGGCCGATCTCGAAGGCGCCCAGGCGCTGCTCAAGGACAACGACCCGGACCTGCGGGAAATGGCCGCCGAGGAAGTGCGCGAGGCCAAGGAGCAACTGGCCGAGCTGGAAAGCGCCTTGCAACGCATGTTGCTGCCCAAGGACCCCAACGACGGGCGCAACGTGTTCCTGGAAATCCGCGCCGGCACCGGCGGTGACGAGGCGGCGATCTTTTCCGGCGACCTGTTCCGCATGTATTCGCGCTACGCCGAACGGCGTGGCTGGCGGCTGGAGATCCTCTCGGAAAACGAGGGTGAGCACGGCGGCTATAAGGAAGTCATTGCCCGGGTCGAAGGCGAGAACGTCTACGGCAAGCTCAAGTTCGAGTCCGGCGCGCACCGTGTGCAGCGCGTGCCGGCCACCGAATCACAGGGTCGCATCCACACCTCTGCGTGCACCGTGGCGGTGCTGCCCGAGCCGGACGAACAGGAAGCCATCGAGATCAACCCGGCGGACCTGCGCATCGATACCTATCGCTCCTCGGGCGCCGGTGGCCAGCACGTGAACAAGACCGACTCGGCGATCCGCATCACCCACATTCCTTCGGGGATCGTGGTGGAGTGCCAGGAAGAGCGTTCCCAGCACAAGAACCGGGCCCGGGCCATGTCCTGGCTGTCGGCCAAGCTCAACGACCAGCAGACCAGCGCCGCGGCCAATGCCATCGCCAGCGAGCGCAAGCTGCTGGTGGGCTCGGGGGATCGCTCCGAGCGCATCCGCACCTACAACTTCCCCCAGGGCCGGGTCACCGATCACCGGATCAACCTGACCCTGTATTCCCTGGACGAAATTATCGCCGGGGGCGTCGAGGCAGTGATTGAACCGCTGCTGGCCGAATACCAGGCTGATCAACTTGCGGCATTGGGTGAGTAAATGACCATCATCGCCAGCCTGCTGCGCGCAGCTCAATTACCCGATTCGCCGACGCCGCGCCTGGATGCCGAGCTGCTCCTGGCGGCGGCCCTGGGCAAGCCCCGCAGCTTCCTGCACACCTGGCCGGAACGCATCGTGCCCAGCGAAGCCGCGCTGCTGTTCGCCGAGTACCTGCAACGACGTCGTTCCGGCGAGCCGGTGGCCTACATCCTCGGGCAACAGGGCTTCTGGAAGCTGGATCTGGAAGTGGCACCGCACACCCTGATTCCGCGCCCCGACACGGAGCTGCTGGTGGAGGCGGCGTTGGAACTGCTGCCGGCGACCCCGGCCAAGGTCCTCGACCTGGGCACCGGTAGCGGCGCGATCGCCCTGGCCCTGGCCAGCGAGCGTCCGGCCTGGAAGGTTACGGCCGTGGACCGGGTGCTGGAAGCCGTGGCCCTGGCCGAACGCAACCGCCAGCGCCTGCAGCTGGACAACGTCACGGTGCTCAGCAGCCACTGGTTCAGCGCGGTCGAGTCCCAGCGTTTCCACTTGATCGCAAGTAATCCCCCCTACATCGCAGAGGCCGATCCTCATCTGGCGGCCGGCGATGTGCGTTTCGAACCCGAAAGCGCCCTGGTGGCGGGCAAGGACGGTCTGGACGATCTGCGCCTGATCGTCGACCAGGCCCCGCAGCACCTGGAAGCCGGTGGCTGGCTGATGCTCGAGCATGGCTACGATCAGGCTGGCGCGGTGCGCGAATTGTTGACGGCCCGGGGGTTCATCGAAGTCCACAGCCGCATCGACCTGGGTGGTCATGAACGCATCAGCCTCGGGTGCCTGCCGTGCTGACCGATCAGGAGCTGTTGCGCTATAGCCGGCAGATTCTGTTGCAGCACGTCGACATCGATGGCCAGTTGCGCCTCAAGCAGAGCCGGGTACTGATTGTCGGCCTCGGCGGCCTTGGTGCCCCGGCGGCGCTGTACCTGGCCGCGGCCGGGGTCGGCGAGCTGCACCTGGCCGACTTCGACAGCGTGGACCTGACCAACCTGCAGCGTCAGATCATCCACGACAGCCAGAGTGTCGGGGTCAGTAAGGTGGATTCGGCCATCAGCCGGCTGTCCGCCCTCAACCCGGAAATCCGCCTGGTGCCCCATCGCCAGGCGCTGGACGTCGACAGCCTGGCCGCCGCCGTGGCCGCGGTGGACCTGGTGCTTGATTGCTCCGACAACTTCAGCACCCGCGAGGCGGTGAACGCCGCGTGCGTGGCGGCCGGCAAGCCCCTGGTCAGCGGCGCGGCGATTCGCCTGGAAGGGCAGTTGTCGGTGTTCGACCCGCGCCGCCCGGAAAGCCCTTGCTACCACTGCCTGTACGGGCATGGCAGCGAAGCCGAGCTGACCTGCAGCGAGGCCGGAGTGCTCGGTCCGCTGGTGGGCACCGTGGGCAGCCTGCAGGCGCTGGAAGCCCTGAAGCTGCTGGCCGGGTTTGGCGAGCCTCTGGTGGGTCGACTGTTATTGATCGATGCCCTGGGGACGCGCTTTCGTGAGCTGCGCGTCAAGCGTGATCCCGGTTGCAGCGTTTGCGGAGTTCAGCATGAGTGAAGCGCCCGTTGCGGTGTTCGATTCCGGTGTTGGCGGTCTGTCGGTACTGGCGGAAATTCAGCGCCTGCTGCCCAACGAATCACTGCTGTACTTTGGCGATTGCGGGCATATTCCCTACGGCGAAAAGACCCCGGAGTTCATTCGCCAGCGTTGTGCCCTGATGGCGCGCTACTTCCGCGAGCAGGGCGCCAAGGCCCTGGTCCTGGCCTGCAACACCGCCACCGTGGCCGGCGTGGCCGATCTGCGCCGTGATTACCCGGACTGGCCCATCGTCGGCATGGAGCCTGCGGTCAAGCCCGCTGCGGCGGCGACCCGCAGCGGGGTGGTCGGGGTGCTGGCCACCACCGGCACCTTGCAGAGTGCCAAGTTCGCCGCCTTGCTCGATCGCTTCGCCGCGGATGTGAAAGTGGTCACCCAGCCCTGTCCCGGCCTGGTGGAAATGATCGAAAACGGCGACCTCGACAGCAGCGCCCTGCGGCAACTGTTGCAGGGCTATGTCGAACCGCTGCTGGCGGCTGGCTGCGACACCATCATCCTGGGGTGCACCCACTATCCGTTTCTCAAGCCGGTGCTGCTGCAGATGCTGCCGGCCCACATCAGCCTGATCGACACGGGCGGCGCCGTTGCCCGGCAGTTGCAACGCCTCTTGGACGAGGGCGAGCTACGGGCCCGTGGCCCGGCCCGGGAGACTCGTTTCTGGACCAGCGGCGACGTCCCGCACTTTGTCCAGGTGTTGCCGCTTTTGTGGAAAGGTCCTGCTAGCGTTCAGCGTTTCGAGTTGTGAAAAAACCTGAAAATCCCTCGACCGTAGCTGAACTTCCGAGCGTGCGCGGGCTTCTATAACTTTTCCAGAAGGTTGTACAAGACCATAGGTAACCGTTGAAAAAGGACGTTCCTGATGAAGCGACTGTTGTGTTTGGCCGCGCTGGCGGCCGGGTTGTTGGGGCACAGTTTTTCCGCGCAGGCGGCCGGAGTCGAGTTCTCCGTGGGACAAACTGGCGATTCGACCCAGACCTACCGCCTGGGTATGCAATGGGACTGGGACAAGAGCTGGCTGCAAAGTGATGTCGGTCGCCTGACCGGGTACTGGAGCGGCGCCTACACCTATTGGGATGGCGACAAGAAATCGAGCAATCACAGCCTGTCGTTCTCGCCGGTACTGGTCTATGAGTTCGCCGGGGCCAGCGTCAAGCCTTACATCGAGGCGGGGATCGGGGTGGCAGCCTTTGCCCACACCGAGGTCGAGGACAACAAGCTCGGCTCATCCTTCCAGTTCGAAGACCGCATCGGTTTCGGCTTGCGTTTCGCCGGCGGGCATGAAGTCGGGATCCGCGCCACCCATTACTCCAACGCCGGGATTCAAACCCCCAACGACGGTATCGAAAGCTACGCGCTGCATTACACGATGCCGCTCTGAGGCCGGTATCAGCGATACGCCGTGGCGATTCCCCGGCGTTCGCTCAAGCAATCGGCCTCTCCCAGCTCGAACTCGCGACAGATCAGTGGCCGCAGCTCATAGATGCTGCAGCGCATGCTGTCGCGGTCCAGGGCCGCGCACCAGCCGTCGTCCAGGCGGCGCATGACTTCGCCGCCCCAGTCGTCGGTGTCGATAAAGCGTTCGGGCACTCCGGTATCGGTGATCAGCATCACTTCCAGCTGGCAGCAGCAGGCGGCGCAGGTCGAGCAACTGATGGCCGGTTCGGGGACGGGGACAACGGGAATGGTGATCATAGGAGCGCAGTGTAAGGCAGTCGGCCCCTGCTGTGGGAAAGCCCGGACGGACGCTCAGTCCGGGATGGCTGCCTGCGGTTCTTCCGCAGTGGGGCGCGCGAGCACGTGCAGCAGCGGCAGCAGCATGCTCCACAGCAGTCCCAGCCCCAGCAGGGTTGGCCACAGGCCATAGGCAAAGCTCACTCCGGCCAGGCGGCCCCCGGCGTAATAGGACAGCGGTCCGCACAGTGCGCCAACCAGGCAGGTCAGCCACCAGGGCCGGGCGGTCCACGCCAGGCAGTGACGCAGAGTGGTTCCCAGCAAGGCCCAGAGCACGATCAGCCACAGGGGAATCAGCAGGCTCACTTGCTGGAACTGGAACACCCCCAGCCAGTGCAGGAAGCTGTCCAGGGTAATGCCGGTCAGGGCGACCCCGAAAATCATCCGGCCTTCCGCGGCCCAGCTGCCGATCCAGCGAAAATGCGCCAGCAGGATCGCCACCCCCAGCAGCAGCCAGGCGCTGTCGCCGGACAGCACACAGATGAACCAGCCCAGCTGGAACAGCAGGGCGTTGGCCAGTTGTTTACGCATCGAAACGGCCCAGCAGGGGTTGCGGCACCGCCGAGGGTTTGGCCAGGAGCATCTGCGCGGTGCCGATGCTGCGCTCCAGGAAACCGCCTTCGCAGTAGCACAGGTAGAACTCCCACAGGCGCAGGAAGTACGCGTCATAGCCCAGCTCGCTCAGGCGGCCGTGGGCGCGGCGGAAGTTCTCGTGCCACAGGCGCAGGGTGCGGGCGTAGTGCAGGCCGAAATCCTCCATGTGCAGCAGGTTCATGTCGGTGTCGCGGCTGACCACTTCGAGCATCTTGTGCACGCTGGGCAGGGCGCCGCCGGGGAAGATGTAGCGCTGGATGAAGTCCACGCCGTTCTTCGCCTGTTCATAGCGCTGGTCACGGATGGTGATGGCTTGCAGCAGCATCAGGCCGTTGCTTTTGAGCAACTTCGCGCACTGCTGGAAGTAGGTGGGCAGGAAGCGGTGGCCCACGGCTTCGATCATTTCGATGGACACCAGCTTGTCGTAATGCCCGTCCAGGTCGCGATAGTCCTCCAGCAACAGGGTCACCCGGTCCTGCAGGCCGGCGGCGTCGATGCGCTGGCGGGTATAGGCGAACTGTTCCTTGGACAAGGTGGTGGTGGTCACGCGGCACCCGTAGTTCTGCGCCGCATACAGCGCCATGCTGCCCCAGCCGGTGCCGATCTCCAGCAGGTGATCCTCGGGCTTGAGCGCGAGTTTCTGGCAGATGCGTTCCAGTTTGTTCAACTGGGCCTGCTCCAGGCTGTCGTCCTCGCTGCGAAATTGCGCGGCCGAATACATCATCGTGGGGTCGAGAAACTGCTCGAACAGCTCATTGCCGAGGTCGTAGTGGGCGGCGATGTTTTTCTGCGAGCCCTTGCGCGTGTTGCGATTGAGCCAGTGCAGGCCGCGTACCAACGGCCGGCCGAGTCGCGCCAGGCCGCCTTCCATGGCATCCAGCACGTCCAGGTTGCTGACGAAGACGCGGATCACCGCCGTCAGGTCCGGGGTGCTCCAGTAGCCGTGGATGAACGCTTCGCCGGCACCGATCGAGCCGCTGCTGGCCACCAGGCCCCAGGCGCTGCTGTCGTGGATATGGATCTCACCCACCAAGGCCGCCGTGCGGTCGCCGAAGACCAGGCGCTCGGCGTTTTCGATGACCAGCAGTTGGCCGTGCTTGAGGTGTGCCAGTTGCCGCAGCACGCCGCGACGCAACAGGTTGGCGGTCAGGCTGTGGGTGCTGAACAGGGTATTTCTGGCCGATACGCTAGAGGATTTCATGGCGGCGATCCTTGGGTTGTACAGCGGCTGTGCGATAGGCGCCGTCGGCGGCCTCATGGGGAAAGAAGGTGATGCCCTTGGCGGTCAGGCGCAGGGCCTGCCAGTAGATGGCCAGGCAGGTCTTGGCGGTCATCCATGGAAAACTGCGCAGGTACTGGTGCAGGCTGCGGCGATCCAGGGCCTGGCGCTGCAGGCTGAGGGTGGCGTCGAATACCTTCAGATCACCCTGCCAGTCGGCCATGTGCACCCCGAGCCGCTCGGCTGGTGGGCTGAAGCTCATGCGGTACTCAAGGTCCCGGGGCAGGAACGGTGACACATGAAAGGCCTTGGCCACGGCAAAGTGCTGGTGCTCGGGAGCCGTGGCACTGTCCGGGCGGGCCGGCAGCACGTAGTGATAGCGCTCGCGCCACGGGGTGTTGGTGACTTCACAGAGAATCGCCGCCAGTTGCCCGTCGGCCTCGAAGCAGTAGAAGAAACTCACCGGATTGAACGCCAGGCCCCAGCTGCGCACCTGGGTCAACAGGCGCACCGCGCCGCCCGGCACATGGCCGATGGCCGCGGCCACTTGCTGGCGTACCGCGTCGATCAGGCGCATGCCCTGGCCGGTGAAGTCTTTCAGGTAATCGCTTTCGCGGAAGGCGAAGGGGGCGAAACGGCTGCGGCCCGCCAGGGGTGAGAGTCCCAGCACCGCCTCCTGCTCGTCCAGGTCCAGGTACAAGAGGCCGATCCGATAGCGGAAGGCATGGTCCTTGGGGGCGAAGCGCCGGTGGCTGATCCAGCCGCTGTACAGGGCACTGTTCACAGTTGTTCACCAAAGGCCTGGGCCACGCGCAACGCACTGACCACGCCGTCTTCGTGAAAGCCGTTGGCCCAGTAGGCGCCGCAGTAGAAGCTGTGCTGGGCGCCTTGCAGCTCGCTCCAGCGGGCCTGGGCCGCCACCGCTTCGAGGCTGTACTGCGGGTGGGCGTAAGTGAAGCGGGCAAGGATTTGCGTCGGGTCGATGACCGCGGTCTGGTTGAGGCTGACGCAGAAAGTGGTGTCGCTCTTCAGGCCTTGCAGGATGTTCATGTCGTAGGTCACGGCGGCGGCTTTGTCGCCGCTGGCGTCCAGGCGGTAGTTCCAGCTGGCCCAGGCCAGGCGCCGGCGGGGCAGCAGCCGGGTATCGGTGTGCAGTACCACGTCATTGTCGGCGTAGGGCAGGGCCTGGAGAATCTCCCGCTCGGCCCGGCTGGGGCTGGCCAGCAGTTGCAGGGCCTGGTCGCTGTGACAGGCGAACACCACCTTGTCGAAGCGTTCGCTGCCGGCGGCGCTGTGGATCAGCACGCCGGTTTCGTCGCGCTCGACCCGTTGCACCGGGCAGTCGAGGCGGATGTGCTGGCGGAACGAGGCGGTCAGCGGTTCGATATAGCGGCTTGAGCCGCCTTCGATCACGCACCACTGGGGACGATTGTTCACCGACAGCAAGCCGTGGTTCTTGAAGAAGCGCACAAAGAACTGCAAGGGGAAACCGAGCATCTGCACCCGTGACATCGACCAGATCGCCGACCCCATGGGCACGATGTAGTGCTGGATAAAACGCTCGCCATAGCCCTGGTTTTTCAGGTAGTCGCCAAGGGTGGTGTCGGCGGCGATCCGCTGCTGCTGCAGATCGAGCAAGGCGGCTTTGTTGAAGCGCAGAATGTCCCGCAGCATGCCCCAGAACCCGGGCGACAGCAGGTTGCGCCGCTGGGCGAACAGGCTGTTGAGGTTGTTGCCGTTGTACTCCAGGCCCGAGGCCGGATCGCACACTGAGAAGCTCATCTCGGTGGGTTTGAACTTGACCCCGATCTGGCCCAGCAGGCGAATGAAGTTGGGGTAGGTCCAGTCGTTGAAGACGATGAAACCGGTGTCCACGGATTGGGTTTCGCCGTTGTGGCTGACCTCCACGGTGTGGGTGTGACCGCCGATCCAGCTGCCGGCCTCGAAGACCCGGATGTCATGGCGACGGTTGAGAACGTAGGCGCAGGTCAGGCCGGCGATGCCGCTACCGATTATGGCGATTTTCACGATGCACTCCCCGTGCGGGCCAGGCGTTTGGCGATGGCCAGTTGCAGGCGGCCGGGCAGCCAGGACAGCAGCTTGAGGCCGAAGATGAACGGGGCGGGGAAAGCGATCTCCAGATCCCGGTGTGACAGACGCTTGTGGATATGTCGGGCGGCCTTGGCGGCGGGCCAGCTCATGGGCATGGCAAAGTCGTTGCGCGCGGTCAGCGGGGTATCGACGAAGCCCGGGCTGACCACGGTGACGTCGATGCCCTCGGCGGCCAGGTCGATGCGCAAGGATTGCAGCAGGTAACGCAGGGCGGCCTTGGAGGCGCCGTAGGCGCCGGCCCGGGGCAGCGGCAGATAGGTCACGGAACTGGCCACGCCCACCAGGTGGGGCTGATTGCCGGCCCGCAACAAGGGCAGTGCGGCTTCGATGCAATAGCCGGCGGACAGCAGGTTGCTGTTGAGCACACGCTGGATCAGCGCCGCGTCGAATTGCTGCACGTCGATGTATTCACAAGTGCCGGCATTGAGAATCGCCGTGTCCAGGGCGCCCCAGGCCTGGGCGATGCGCTTGCCGATCTCGCGCACCTGCAGGGCGTCGGTGAGATCGCCGGGCACCACCAGCACCCGACCCGGATACCGCTGGGCCAGGGCCTCCAGGGGCTCGCGCGAACGGGCGCTGACGGCCACCTGGGCGCCAGCCTTGAGCAGCTCTTCGGCCAGCGCCGCACCGATGCCGCTGCTGGCACCGGTGAGCCAGATCCGCCGTGGCATTGCCGGGTTCATCCGAGCCTCCTTTTCAACCAGGCGATCACCGCGCCGAGTACCGGCAGGTGTTCATAGAGCAGCGCGCCGGCGTCGAAATAGTCGCGATGCCGATAAACCTTGTCGTCTCGCCAGTGCAGGTGCGAGCAGCCGGCGACCCGGACCAGCTGGCCAGCGCGCAGGCGCGGGTGGCGGTAGCTCATGGTCCAGCGCAGGTAGCCCTGGCCTTCGCCGCAGGTGTCGATGCCGTGGAAGTCGAAGCGCAGCTCGCTGACATTGGCGTACAGCTCGGCGAAGTAGTGCCGCAGGCGCGGCAAGCCATTGACCTCGTGCAGCGGGTCGGTGAACTGGATGTCCTCGCTGTAGAGCTGATCCAGGCGCTGCAGGTTGTGCTTGTCGAGGCTAGCGAAGTCCCGGGCGAAGCGCTGGAGGAAGTCAGTCATGGGAACCTCCCGCGTCCGGCCGCGCAGGCAGGGCCTTGAAGGCGGCCAGGGCGCGATCCCGGGACATGGCCAGGTCGACCATGGGCGCCGGGTAGTCGGCGACTGCGAACAGGCCGCCCATGGCCCCCGGGTTGTGGATATCCTTTTTGTTCAACCCCGCCAGTTGCGGCAGCCAGTGCTTGATGAAGCGCCCTTCGGCATCGAAACGTTCCGACTGGCTGACGGGGTTGAAAATGCGGAAGTACGGCGCGGCGTCGGTGCCGGTGGAGGAACTCCATTGCCAGCCGCCATTGTTCGCCGCCAGGTCGCCGTCGATCAGGTGGCGCATGAAGAAGCGCTCGCCTTCACGCCAGTCGATCAGCAGGTTCTTGGTCAGGAACATCGCCACCACCATTCGCAGGCGGTTGTGCATCCAGCCGGTCTCCAGCAGTTGGCGCATGGCGGCGTCGATGATCGGCAGGCCGGTGCGGCCTTCTTGCCAGGCCGCCAGGTCTTCGGGGGCGTCACGCCAGGCCACCGCCTCGGTTTCCGGGCGGAAGGCGCGGTGCCGGGAAACCCGTGGGTAACCCACCAGGATGTGTTTGTAGAACTCGCGCCACAGCAGTTCGTTGATCCAGGTGACGGCGCCGGGATTGCCGCTTTCGAACTCTCCCTGGTTGCAGCGCAAGGCGGCGTGCAGGCATTGCCGCGGCGAGATCACTCCGGCGGCGAGGTAGGGCGAAAGCTGACTGGTGCCGGGCTTGGCCGGGAAGTCGCGTTCGCTCTGGTAGTAGTGGATCTGCTCGTCGGTGAACTGTTCCAGGCGGCCCAGGGCCTGATCTTCGCCGGCCGGCCAGAGGTCGCGCAGTGATTGGCTGGGGGACGGGAAGCCGTCGATATGACGGGGCACGGGATCGGCCTGGATCGACAGCGGCAATTGCGCCTTGGGGCTGGCGACCAGGGCCGGCAGTGCGCTGTGCAGGCGGCTGTAGCAGACCTTGCGGAACTGGCTGAATACCTGGAAGTAGCCGCCGCTCTTGGTCAGCACGCTACCGGGCTGGAACAGCAGTTGATCGAGGTGGCCCTGGACGCTGATGTCGGCCTCTTCCAGAACCCGGGTCACCGCGGCGTCGCGACGGCTTTCGTGGATCCCGTATTCCTGGTTGAAATGCAGCATGCGTACCTGCAGTTGCCGGCACAGTTCCAGCAGGACCTGGGGCGCCTGGTCCCAGGTGGCGGCGCTGCGGATCAGCAGGGGGATGTTCAGGCGGCCCAGGGCCTTGCTCAACGACTGCAGATTGCGCAGCCAGAAGTCGACCTTGCACGGCGCATCGTCGTGGGCCTGCCACTGCTCCGGGCTCAGCAGGTACACCGCTACGGTCGGGCCACGCTGGGTGGCGGCGCAGAGGGCGGTGTTGTCATGTAGGCGCAGGTCGCTGCGCAGCCAGATCAATTGCATGCTGATTCCCGGTTCAGAAGAGTCCTCGCTCGAGCAGCGCCTGGCAGGCCGTTATCGGGTCCTGGGCCAGGTGCAGATCGGCGATTTCAGAGAGACATACGGACCACTCGGCGGGATGGATGCACACCGCGGGTCCGGCGATGAATTTTTTGCAGCCGATGCCGTTGAGCAGCCTGGGCAACTGCGCAGGGTTGAGAGCCTTGCTTGAATACAGCAGCAGGCCCCGGGCCTGCAGGCGTTCGACGGCCAGGGCCAGTTCGGCGCCGGGCAGTGGCCAGTCGAAGACTTCCACCGGGCAATCGGCGCTGCTGGCCAGCCAGGCGGTCAGCCACAGGTGGGGTTCCAGCGGCAGGTCCGACTGGTTGACCAGCAGCAGCGGTGGGGCCTGCAGCTGTCGATTGTTGTGGTAGATCCGTGCCCCCAGCTTGCTGCGCAGCCAGGAGTAGAAGAACACCTGCTCCATCTGGCTGCCGAACTGACCCTGCCAGCGCTGCTCCAGTTCTGCCAGCAACGGCATCAACAGGTGCTCGCACAGGGTGCGCGGCGGATACAGGGCCATGGCCTGGTTGAAGGTGTCGTCGACCTTGCGCTCGGCCAGTTGGCTGATCGCCAGGCTCAGGGTCTGGCGCAGGCGCTGCCAGTCGTTCTCGGCCGGTGTGCTGGCGCTTGGGGCGCTGTCCAGCAGGTGCTTGACCTGGCTGACCGCCACCCCGCGATTGAGCCAGGTGAGGATGGTGAGAATTTCCTGCACCTGCTCCTGGGAGTACAGGCGGTGGCCCTTTGGGGTGCGCAGGGGCACGATCAGTCCGTAACGGCGCTCCCAGGCGCGCAGGGTGACGGCGTTGACCCCGGTCTGGCGCGCCACTTCGCGAATCGGCAGCCAGCCTTCATCCAGGGCGCGCCGGTAGTGGGCGCTGTTGTCTTCGGCCTGTTGATCGAGTGCTTTCATGGCTCAGATCGCGTTGCGCAGGCTGAGGTTTTCCGGGTGCGGCTGCAAATACAACTGCTGGGCGATGTAGGGATCGGGGTGCTGGCGGAAGTGGTGCTTGAGCAGGGTCAGGGGCACCACCAGAGGCACGATGCCGTGACGGTACTGACCAATGACATGCTGCACTTCCTGCTTGTCCGCGCTGCTGATGGCTTGCTTGAGGTAGCCGCTCAGGTGCTGCAGCACATTGCTGTGGGTGCCGCGGGTCGCGCATTTGCTCAGCGCCGCCATCAGCTCGCTGAAATAGCGCGGGCCGATCAGGCTCGGATCGCTCTTGCCCATGCTGCCCAGCAGATTGCCCAGGGTCTTGTACTGCACCGGGTGATGGGCCATCAGCAGGTATTTGCAGCGCGAGTGGAAGTCCGTGAGGGCGCGGCGAGTCAGGCCCTGCTTGAGCAGCGCCTGCCAGTCGCGATAGACGTAGACCCGAGTCAGGAAGTTTTCCCGCAGCACCGGATCGTTCAGGCGCCCGGCTTCTTCCACTGGCAGATCGGGATGTTTCTGACAGAACGCCTGGGCATAGATGCCGCGACCGCCGTTGCGATGGGGAATGCCGTTGGCCTGATACACCTTGACCCGCTCCAGGCCGCAGGAGGGCGAGTTCTGCATGAAGATGTAGCCGCAGATGTCATCGACCTCGGCCGCCATGCGCTCGCCATATTCGGCCAGGGGCAGGGTGACGTCCAGGCTGGGGTCCACGGTGCCCACGGCCCGCGGCTGCTCGGGGTCGCCGACCAGTCGGATAGGTTCGCGGGGGGTGCCCATGCCGATAGCGACTTCCGGGCACAGGGGCACGAAGTCGAAGTGTTCGCTGAGGACTCGGCTGCACAGCCGGGACTCTTTGTGTCCACCGTTGTAGCGGACTTCCACACCCATCAGGCAGGCGCTGATGGCAATTTTCGGCTTGGCGGACATGCTGCAACCTCCAGGGCTTACCTGTACAAAAACCTAACGTTGTACAACTTGTCTTCATCATAGAATTAAAGTTGTACAAGTCAAATTGTTTGTATAGGTATTGCCCTGCGGTTGCGCCGGTTACCGCCAGCCCATTCGCCACTCGCTGTCGTTTTGGAGGGTTTGCCAGCTCAATCGCTGGCAGCGTCGGGTGAGCACCGCTTGCAGTTCGATGTCCAGCACGGTGCCTTCTTCATCGCAGAAGAGTTCGGTGACCAGAAAGTGCTTTTCGCGGCGCTGCGGATGGGCTGCCGTCCATTTCGACAGCAGCAGTTTGCGTGGGTTGAGTCGATTCACTGCAGGCTCTCGTGCAGCCGGCGTGCGGCCTCCTGGCCACTGAGCCAGGCGCCTTCGACCCGACCGGAGAGGCACCAGTCGCCGCATGCATACAGCCCCAGGTCGGCGTCGGCCAGGGCGCCCCATTCATGGCTGGTGGCCGGGCGGGCGTAGAGCCAGCGATGGGCCAGGCTGAAGGTCGGGGCGGGCATGACGCTGTGCAGCAGCTCGGCGAAGGCCCCGTGCAATTGTTCGGTCACGGCCTCCTTGGAGAGGTCGATGTGCTGCCGACTCCAGGTGCTGGTGGCATGCAGGATCCAGGTGTCGAGGTGGCTATCGCGTCCAGGCTTGCTGCGGTTGCGGGCCAGCCAGTCCAGTGGACTGTCCTGGACGAAGCAGCCCTCCATCGGGGTTTCCAGTGGGGTATCGAAAGCCAGGGCCACGGCCCAGGTGGGGTCCATTTTCACCCCGGCGGCCACCCCGGCGAGCTTCGGCGCGGCGGCCAGCAAAGCGGTGGCTTGCGGCGCCGGCGTGGCAATCACCACATGGCTGAAGGGGCCGTGGGTAAAGCCTTCGGCGTCCTGCAGGTGCCAGTGCTGTTCGCCACGGAAGACCTCGGTGATGCGGCAGGCGAAGTGCACTTCGAGGTCGCCGATCAGGGCGCGGGTGATGGCGCTCATGCGTGGCGTGCCGACCCAGCGGGTCTGCTCATCGGGGGAGGGGCTGAGCTGGCCGCCGTGGGAGTTGTAGAGTTGCGGTGCCCATTCGGCGACCCAGCCCTTGGCTTGCCAGCGCTGGACTTCGGTGACGAAACGACGGTCCCGGGCGGTAAAGTACTGGGCCCCCAGATCCAGGCTGCCGGCATCGCTGCGCTTGCTCGACATGCGTCCACCGCTGCCGCGGCTTTTGTCGAAGAGTTGGATGCTGTGCCCGGCATCTCGAAGTGCCTGGGCGGCGGAGAGTCCGGCGATGCCGGTACCAATGATTGCGATGGGTACTGTCATAGGGGCCTCGTTTACCAGTCTGTACAGATTACGCCGCTACTAAAACCTGTACAATATTGTTTTTTGGTATAGCTTTCGGCGTCATCGGTTGTGCAGGTTGTCTATCGTTAAGTCACAGCCTGTCCGATTGAAAAGATCCCTGCTTATAAAAATAGACTAGTGATTCGGGTAAAACGCCACGCGAGGAAGATGTCATGCATATATTGCTGACCGGCGGTACTGGTTTGATCGGGCGTGCGCTGTGTCGTTACTGGCAGGCCCAGGGTCACCAATTGAGTGTATGGACGCGCCATCCCGAAAAAGTGGCCGCTCTGTGCGGCCCTCAAGTGCGGGCCATCAGAACTTTGCAAGAGCTGGACCAGGCGCCGCTGGATGCGGTGATCAACCTGGCCGGCGCCCCGATCGCCGATCGGCCCTGGACCCATAAGCGCAAGGCGCTGCTGTGGGGCAGCCGTATTGCCCTCACCGAAACCCTGCTGGCCTGGCTCGAAAGTCGCCAGAGCAAGCCCAAGGTCCTGGTTTCGGGATCGGCGGTGGGCTGGTACGGCGACGCAGGGGAGCGGGAACTGAGCGAGGATTCGCCGCCGGTCAATGAAGACTTTGCCAGCCAGCTGTGCATTGCCTGGGAAGAAACGGCCCAGCGTGCCGAAGCCATGGGGGTGCGTGTGGTGCTGGTGCGCACCGGTTTGGTGCTGTCTGCCGAGGGCGGCTTTTTGTCGCGCCTGCTGCTGCCGTTCAAGCTGGGACTGGGCGGTCCTATCGGTAGCGGCCGGCAGTGGATGCCGTGGATTCATATCGACGACCAAATTGCCCTGATTGATTTTCTTGTGCATCAGGATGAGGCACGGGGTCCTTATAATGCCTGCGCGCCGAAGCCGGTGCGCAACCGCGAATTCGCCAAGAGCCTGGGGCGGGTGCTGCACCGTCCGGCGCTGATGCCGCTGCCGGCCTTTGTCTTGCGCCTGGCCCTGGGTGAGTTGTCGTTGCTGTTGCTGGGTGGCCAGCGTGCCGTTCCCGCGCGTTTGCTGGAGGCGGGATTCACTTTCCAGTTCACTGATTTGTCCGCGGCCCTGGACGATATTGCCAGCCGCCTTTGAAATAGGACGTTGCATGACCGATCACGCGTTGCTCCTGGTCAATCTCGGTTCGCCGGCCTCCACTTCGGTGGCGGATGTGCGCCGCTACCTCAACCAGTTCCTCATGGACCCCTATGTCATCGACCTGCCCTGGCCGGTGCGGCGGTTATTGGTGTCGCTGATCCTGATCAAGCGCCCGGAGCAGTCGGCCCATGCCTACGCCTCGATCTGGTGGGAGGACGGTTCGCCGCTGGTGGTGCTCAGCCGCCGCTTGCAGCAGGTGATGAGCGAGCAGTGGAAGCAGGGCCCGGTAGAGCTGGCGATGCGTTACGGCGAGCCTTCGATCGAGTCGGCGCTGCTCAAGCTGGTGGCCCAGGGACAGAAGAAAATCACCCTGGCCCCGCTTTATCCACAGTTCGCCGACAGCACCGTGACCACGGTGATCGAGGAGGCCCGGCGCGTGGTGCGCGAGCGCAAGCTGGATGTGCAATTGAGCGTGCTGCAGCCGTTCTACGATCAGCCCGAGTACATCGAGGCCCTGGCGGCCAGCGCCAGACCCTACCTGGCCCAGGAGCATGATCATCTGCTGCTGAGCTTCCACGGTCTGCCGGAGCGGCACCTGACCAAGCTCGACCCTACCGGTCAGCATTGCTTCAAGGATGCCGACTGTTGCCGCAACGCTTCTCCCGCGGTGTTGGCCACCTGTTATCGCGCCCAGTGCCTGCGAACGGCATCGGCCCTTGCCGAGCACCTGGGGCTGGCGGATGGCACATGGTCGGTGTCCTTTCAGTCGCGCTTGGGCCGGGCCAAATGGATCGAGCCCTACACCGAGACGCGCCTTGATGAGCTGGCCAAGCAGGGCGTGAAGAAGCTGATGGTGATGTGCCCGGCGTTTGTCGCCGATTGCATCGAGACGCTGGAGGAGATCGGTGATCGCGGGCGCGAGCAGTTCCGTGAGGCGGGGGGCGAGGATCTGCTGTTGATCCCGTGCCTGAATGACGACCCGCAATGGGCGCAGGCCTTGAACACCTTGTGCGCCAGGGCGCCGTTGGCGTTGTAAACAGCTTCGCCGGCAAGCCAGCTCCTGCGGAGCGGACTTGCCGGCGAACGCGTCTTCAGATCAAAGGCTCATCGGCCTTCTTGTTCTTCCAGCCGTCATTACCCGGCAGCACCAGGTTCAGCACGATGGCGACGATGGCGCACAGGGCGATGCCCTTGAGGCCGAAGTCGTCCGGACCGGTGCCGGTTCCCACCAGCACGCCGCCAATCCCGAACACCAGGGTGACCGAGACGATCACCAGGTTGCGGGCTTCGCCCAGGTCGATCTTGTGGCGGATCAGGGTATTCATGCCCACCGCGGCAATCGAACCGAACAGCAGGCAGAGAATCCCGCCCATCACTGGCACCGGAATGCTTTGCAGCAGGGCGCCGAACTTGCCGATAAAGGCCAGGGAGATGGCGAAGACCGCTGCCCAGGTCATGATTTTCGGGTTGTAGTTCTTGGTCAGCATCACTGCGCCGGTGACTTCGGCATAGGTGGTGTTGGGCGGGCCGCCGAACAGGCCGGCTGCGGTGGTGGCGATGCCGTCACCGAACAGGGTGCGATGCAGGCCGGGCTTCTTCAGGTAGTCGCGACCGGTGACGCTGCCCACGGCAATGACTCCGCCGATGTGCTCGATGGCCGGAGCCAGGGCCACAGGGACAATGAACAGGATCGCCTGCCAGTTGAACTCTGGTGCGGTGAAGTGTGGCAGTGCCAGCCAGGGGGCGGCGGCGATCTTCGCGGTGTCCACCACGCCGAAGTAGAAGGACAGGGCAAAGCCCACCAGCACCCCGGAAATGATCGGCACCAGGCGAAAGATGCCTTTGCCGAACACCGCCACGATCAACGTGGTGAGCAGCGCCGGCATGGAGATCATCATGGCCGTCTGGTAATGGATCAGCTCGCTGCCGTCACCGGCCTTGCCCATGGCCATGTTGGCGGCGATGGGAGCCATGGCCAGGCCGATGGAAATGATCACCGGGCCAATGACCACCGGCGGCAGCAGACGGTCGATGAAACCGGTGCCCTTGATCTTCACCGCCAGGCCGAGGAAGGTGTAGACGAAGCCTGCCGCCATCACGCCGCCCATGGTCGCCGCCAGGCCGAACTGGCCCTTGGCAAGAATGATCGGGGTGATGAAGGCAAAGCTCGACGCCAGGAACACCGGCACCTGGCGCCCGGTTACCAGCTGGAACAACAGAGTCCCGAGACCCGCCGTGAACAGCGCCACGTTCGGGTCAAGACCGGTAATCAGCGGCATCAACACCAGGGCGCCAAAGGCCACGAAGAGCATCTGTGCGCCAGACAGCACCTGGCGCCAGAGCGGATCGTTGAACTCGTCCTGCATGGTCAGGAGTCCTTCTGCTTGGTGCCGAAGATCTTGTCACCGGCATCACCCAGGCCAGGAATGATGTAGCCATGTTCGTTGAGCTTCTGATCGATGGACGCGGTGTAGATGGTCACGTCCGGATGGGCCTGTTCCACGGCGGCGATGCCTTCGGGAGCGGCCACCAGGACCATGGCGCGGATGTCGCGGCAACCGGCCTTTTTCAGCAGGTCGATGGTGGCGACCATGGAGCTGCCGGTGGCTAGCATCGGGTCGATGATCATCGCCAGGCGCTCGTCGATCTCCGGTACCAGTTTTTCCAGGTAGGTGTGGGCCTGCAGGGTTTCCTCGTTGCGGGCCACGCCCACGGCGCTGACCTTGGCGCCCGGGATCAGGCTCAGTACGCCTTCGAGCATGCCGATACCGGCGCGCAGGATCGGCACCACGGTAATCTTCTTGCCGGCGATTTTCTCGACCTGGACAGGGCCGCACCAGCCCGGGATTTCATAGCTTTCCAGGGGCAGGTCTTTGGTGGCTTCGTACGTCAGCAGGGCACCGACTTCCTGAGCGAGCTCGCGAAAGTTCTTCGTGCTAATGTCTGCGCGGCGCATAAGGCCAAGTTTGTGTCGGATCAGCGGATGGCGGATCTCACGGATGGGCATAGGGAAAGGCTCCGGCGGCGGGCAAAAAAAACGGCCTAGATTAATCTATCCGGGGTGGTTGTCCTATAGACATAAAGTACGTTAGTCCAGAAACGCTTGATCTGATCGGGCCGGATGCGTACCTTTGCCCGCTTTTCCGAAACTGCCACCCCCTTGGAGAGCGCCATGTCCGCTGATCTCGAGCATATCCGTCAAATCATGCGCGAGGCTGACTGCCTGTACACCGAAGCTGAAGTCGAGGCGGCCATCGCCCGTGTCGGTGCACAAATCACTGAAGAACTGGCTGAGCGCAATCCGGTGGTGTTCTGCGTCATGAACGGCGGCCTGATCTTCGCCGGCAAACTGCTGACCCACTTGCAGTTCCCCCTGGAAGCCTCCTACCTGCACGCCACGCGCTATCGCAACGAAACCAGCGGTGGCGAGCTGTTCTGGAAGTCCAAGCCGGAAGTCTCCTTTATTGACCGCGACGTGCTGATCATCGATGACATTCTCGATGAGGGGCACACCCTGGGCGCCATCATCGACTTCTGCAAACACGCCGGCGCCCGTGCCGTGCACACGGCAGTGCTGATCGACAAGGAACACGATCGCAAGGCCCGTCCGGACCTCAAGGCCGATTACATGGGCCTGCCTTGCGTCGACCGTTACGTCTTCGGCTACGGCATGGACTACAAGGGCTACTGGCGTAACGCCGCCGGCATCTATGCCGTGAAGGGGATGTAAGACATGACCGTGCCGAGCTTTCTCGATCAAGCCTTGTTCAGCGACCTGGCTGAGAAGGCGGCGGCCAATCCCCGTGGTCGTCAGCACCACAACTTCCACGCCATGGAAGAGCCTTGCCATCGCATGGCGGTGGCGCTGCAACCCTCGACCTATGTTCCCCCGCACCGGCACCTGAGCGCCGACAAGGCCGAGACCCTGTTGGTGCTCAAGGGGCGGTTGGGCGTGCTGATCTTCGATGAGGCGGGCCAGGTCCAGGGCAAGCGCGTCTTGCAGGCCGGTGGTGACTGCATCGGTGTCGATCTGCCGGCCGGGGTGTTCCATGGCCTGGTGGTGCTTGAAGCCGACAGCCTGATGTTCGAATGCAAGGCCGGTCCTTATCGTCCGGTGAGTGACGGTGAGCTGGCCGCTTGGGCACCCCGGGAAGGTGAGCCCGGGGTCGCCGAATACCAGGCCTGGATGCGTGCTCAGTTCGACTGAGGGTCTGTGCGTAACCTGAGGTTACGATCGCAGGAGGTGAAGATCTGCGGCAAAAACCCGTGCTAGAGTGCTCAGCCCTTGATTGGAGCCTGTCATGAGCCTGTTGATTCGCACTAGCGCGGCCCTTCTTCTGAGCTTGAGCCTGCCCCTGGCAGCTGCCCCGGCGCCCCTGCATGGGCAATTCCTGCCGCCTGATGACCTGACTCTGCGCGACTCGGTTCCTGAACAGCAGCAGCTGTTGCAGGTCACCGAGTACTCGGTAGTGATCGGCAGCCAGCGTCAATCCAATCAGCAGCCGATTCCGGTGACCTCGCCGGTGTGGGTGCGGCTCAAGGGCAAGCCGTTGAACAAGGGCGCCACCATCAGCCAGGTGCTGGTGAATTTCGACGGTGAGAGCAAAAGCCTGAAAAAGCCCCAGTACGACGCCAAGGCCAGGACCCTGACGCTCTATTACCCCCTGGCTCAGTACCGGGCGGTGATGGACCTGTTGCGTAACGACACCGTGTATTGTCAATTCCTCAGCTACGCCAATGGCCATATCTGGGCCGACTTGCACACCGGCAGCGTGCGTCCGCGTTGAGGCCCGAGGCAGGCTGAGGGTAAACTGCCGGCCCCGTGTAATGTCTGCGAGCTGGAGTCGGCGATGCGTAAAGATAAGAAACAAGTGATTGGTGACGAGATCAGCGACGAGCAGATCAAATTGTTCCTCGATTTCGAGCCGGTCGACGCCACTTCGCCGTCCCTGCATAAGCTGATCAAGGCCTATCGTGGTCTGCGCATCGACGACTTCGAGCGCTTCCTGGTCTTCTTCCTCGAAGCCGGCCTGGACCTGGACGGCAAGGATGAGCACGGCCAGACCTTCGTTGACCTGATCAAGGATCAGCGCAACGCCGCCGACTACATCGAGCTGATGAACAACGCCCGCGGCTGAGTCGTTCAGAACGCATAAAAAAACGCCCCGACCTGCACAGGACGGGGCGTTTTTTATGGGCGGTGGATCAGGCGCAGCTTTCGGTTTCCTTGCTTGGCTCGACCAGCTCCAGGCTCAGGTTATTTTCGCTGTTGATCTTGTGATACAGCGCCGCGTCGGTTTCCAGGGCCTTCTCCCGCGCCGGGAAAATTTCCTTGAGCTTGGTGGCCCATTCGCCGCTGGCCTTGGCCGGGAAGCAGCGTTCGATCAGTTCCAGCATGATCGACACGGTCACCGATGCGCCCGGAGAGGCGCCGAGCAGGGCGGCCAGAGAGCCGTCCTTGGCCGCCACCAGTTCGGTGCCGAACTGCAGGATGCCGCCTTTCTTCGGGTCTTTCTTGATGATCTGTACCCGTTGTCCGGCCACTTCCAGGCGCCAGTCTTCGGCCTTGGCTTGTGGATAGAAGCGGCGCAGGGACTCCAGGCGCTGCTCCATGGACTGCATGACTTCGCTGACCAGGTATTTGGTCAGGTCCATGTTGTCCCGGGCTACGGCCAGCATTGGACCGATGTTGCCGGCGCGAACCGACATTGGCAGGTCGAGGAACGAGCCGTGCTTGAGGAACTTGGTGGTGAAGCCGGCATAGGGTCCGAACAGCAGGGACTTCTTGCCATCGACCACGCGGGTGTCCAGGTGCGGCACCGACATCGGCGGCGAACCCACCGCGGCCTGGCTGTAGACCTTGGCCTGGTGCTGCTTGACCACTTCCGGGTTGTCGCAACGCAGCCATTGGCCGCTCACCGGGAAGCCGCCGAAGCCCTTGCTTTCTTCAATGCCGGAAGCCTGCAGCAGCGGCAGCGCCGCGCCGCCGGCGCCGAGGAACACGAACTTGGCGTCGACTTCGCGGCTGTTGCCGCTGTTGACGTCCTTGATGCTCACGGTCCAGCCGTTGTCCTTGTTGCGCTTGAGGCCGGTCACGCGCTTGCAGTACTTGACCTGGGCATCGGGTGCGCTGGTCAGGTGCTTGAGCAACTGGTTGGTCAGGGCGCCGAAGTTGACGTCGGTGCCGTTGATCACCCGGGTCGCGGCGATGGTTTCGTCCGCCGGGCGGCCCGGCATCATCAGCGGCATCCACTCGGCCATCTTGGCCTTGTCTTCGGTGTATTCCATGTCCGCGAAAGCGTGGTGCTGGCTCAGCACTTCAAACCGCTTCTTGAGGAAGGACACACCCTTGTCGCCCTGCACGAAGCTCAGGTGCGGCACCGGGCTGATGAAGGACTTGGACGAACCGAAGGTGCCTTTCTTGGTCAGGTAGGACCAGAACTGTTTCGACACTTCGAACTGGGTATTGATGTGCACGGCTTTCTTGATGTCGATGCTGCCATCGGCGGCCTGTGGCGTGTAGTTCAGCTCACAGAGGCCGGCGTGGCCGGTACCGGCGTTGTTCCACGGGTTGGAACTCTCCGCGGCACCCGAATCCATCAGCTCGACGACTTCCAGCTTGATCGCGGGGTCGAGCTCCTTGAGCAGTACAGCGAGGGTGGCACTCATGATGCCGGCCCCAACCAATACGACGTCTACTGCTTCGTTATGCGCCATTAACGCGTCTCCAAAATCTGCAGCACCAAATTGACGGCATGGCTGCCAGGAGTGACGGGGCGGTTAACGTAATGCCCCAGGTTACCCATGGCCAGGATCGCCATGTCCGAATCTTCGCAATTCTTTGCAACTACTGCGGACGCTGCCAACCGGGCCTCAAGGTGCATATGAACGCATCTCGGGGCGCTTCGGGCAATTCGACTTATGGTCGATACATCCGCTCGTGCAACCAAATCCGTCAGCGGACAGGCTTCAAGCACCAGTTCTTGAGGAGTGCTCGGTCCTGTGTAATCGGGCTGTTGTAGAGGCCAATGGTGCCAGTTCAGACGCAAAACTATTCATTTGCTCGCCACACTCTTGTGAAGTTGTGAAAACCCGTTTTTTCACGCTCTTTTGAAGACGTGAACCTCAAAAAAGGGCTGCCTCGGCCTGGCACCTGGCCCGAGCGGTGTTGCCGGCATGCAAGGCACGCGGGCACAACGGGCAAAATTCAGTGGCCGAGCAATGGCAGCTCTGCAGATTCGCGAAAAGTGGAGGTTTGCAAGGTGGTACAGCAAGCACGCCAGCTTCACTCGATCTGTGTGGGCGGCTCTCTGTGGGCGGTGCGGGGTGCCAATGCAGTGGCGTTGGCGGTACTGCGAGGCCCGATCAGGAGACGTCCTTATAATCGGGGGGAGATTGTAACGAAGAAATGCGCAGAAATGATCCTGTTTCGTGACTTTTATTAGGCTGTTGGTCAGGTGGCCAGTATCGGTTGCACCACAGGGCCGCTGCTGCGTGGGCTGATCCGAGCGCTGGCGGGCAATGGCTGGTGCAACCAGTTCAGGCGAACCTCCTGGATTTCCACCCAGCCGTCGCCCACCGGGGCGGCGAGACAATGCTTGAAGGCCTGGCAGCGTCCCTGGCTGTCCAGCAAGGCGAAGCTGCGAAATGACTGACGCGGGGCGAACAGGGAGCGGAGGAAGTTCATGACCAGGCACCTGATTGTGTCATTGACGATAAGAATGACCTTGAACCGTTACATGATGATGTATCGCGGGTGAAAGGCAGGTTACAGGAACCCGCTTGTACGGCACCTGTCTGAGTCTTGACTAACTCGTGCCCGACGCTGGTTCGTCGCGGTTGTGCACCGCTATACTGCGGGCCTGTTTGTGCCTGATTCCTGGAGAGATGAGCATGTTGCAACGCCTGTTGTTCGGTTTGATCACTGTGACCAGCCTGTCGCTGGTGGGTTGCGCCCACAGCCCGCAACAACTGAGCCCGGAGCCGAAGCTCACCACTCAGCTGGCGCCTGTCGGCCATGGTCAGCCGGTGGTGGTGAAGGTGGTGGATGGACGTCCGTCGCCGACCCTGGGCACCCGTGGCGGCCTGTATCCGGAAACCAGCGCCATTACCGTGCAGAGCGCGCAGATCCTGCCGAAGCTGCAGGCCCAGGCCGAAGCGGCGGTGCGCCTGCTGGGCTTCACCCCGACGGCTGGAGGCAGCAACGCCCCGCAATTGACCGTGACCCTGGCCGAGCTCAAGTACCAGTCGCCTAAAGAAGGCCTGTACGTGACCGAGGCCACCATTGGCGCGACCTTCCGATCCGATGTGCAAAACGCCAACCGCCGCTACAGCGGTCGCTATGGCGCGTCCCTGGACCAGCGTTTCGGCATGGCGCCGAACCAGGACACCAACACCAAGCTGGTGGGCGATGTGTTGAGCGATGCGCTGACCCGCCTGTTCAAGGACCCGACCATCGGTCAGATCCTCGGCGAATAAGGCGCTGCAACGGACCTGGATCCGTTGCCGGCCCAGTCGACAGAAGCCCGGTTGCCCCTTCAGGCCGCCGGGCTTTTTGTTGGTCGTGTCTCAGGCCGCTTCGACGTAGAAGTCCAACATGCTGATGCCGGTCAGCAGGTCGGTTTCCGGGAGATCCGCGTGCTGATGGCCGCCCAGTGCGCAATACACCAGCCAGTGCCGGTCCTGAACATTGAAGGCCAGGGCGCCCACCAGCGCCTGCTGTTCTTCGCTGGGGGTGATCAGGTAGAGGCGATCCTGGTTTTCTGCGTGCAGCATGACAAGCTCCGTGGGTTTCGAGGGGCGACAGACTGGCTTGTTTGGATGACGAAAAGATGACGCTTTAAATTAATTGCCCCGTGCCTCGTTACTGGTCGGAAAGCCCCCCGCGATTCGACGGCGATTGAGTAGAATCTGCGCGCGGGTGCACTCGGCGACCCGAATGCGGTTTTCCTTCGAGGTTCATGATGTCGCTGCAACTGATCTGGTCGATGTTCAACGCCCACCCCGCCAAATTGATCAACCTGCTGGCCCTGTTGTTCGCCTGTCCGGGCAGCTGGCTGTTGCATGCCACCCGCCGCCGCGAACAGCGGGCCCTGGCCAACCTGGCCACCCAGAGTGAAGACCGGGCCGTGGATCAGCCGCTGCTGATGCTGGATCCCGCCACTGTGCGCATCAATCGCTTCTTCTATCGTTTCGGTTTCGCCTGCCTGGGGCTGGCGCTGCTGGTGTCCTGGATCAGCACGCGTTTCTGATCCGGCACCAAGCTGCAGAGACGACAACGGCGCCCATGGGCGCCGTTGTGCGTTGCGGGGCCGCGCTTACAGCGCCAGGCCGGCCTTGACCCGGTACTGGTTGCGTACCGGGTTGGCGTATTGCAGCACCAGATAAGGGCGGTGCTCCGGCGGACAGGCATCCAGTCGGCGTTGCCATTCTGCCTCGGCCTTGGCCAGTTCCTGCGCCGGGAACACTTCGGCGGCGGCCGGAACCTGCAGTTGCGGGTCGGCGTCGCTCCACTGGGCGTAAGCCAGGTAGTGCACCGGGAACAGGCGGTAGCCGCCGAGAATCTGCCGGTCCATTTCCATCGCCAGTTGCTTGGTGTCTTCGAACAGGGCGCTGATGGGAGCGGCGAAGTTCACGTGGACCCGGCCCTTGTAGCCGGTGATGCCCTTGGCGATGCTCACGTCGTCCTCGCCCGGGGCCTTGGTGTAGCTGCCGGTGGTGGCGCGGATATACAGCTCGCGAGCCTTGGCCTGGTCGCAAGGGTCGTATTCGTAGCTGATGGACACCGGGGTCAGGTTCAGCGAGCGGATCACCTCGCCAAACGGCTCGTCCTTGCGGCTCATGTGGAACATCTTGAGGATGGCCGACTCGGTGCGGTCGTCGCCATCCTTGGCCCGGCCTTCGGCCTGGGCGATCCAGATCGACTGGCCGTCGTTGCGGATCGAGTGGTTGATATAGGCCGAGAGCAACTGGTAGGCCGCGAGTTTTTCCCGACGACCGCTGATGGAGCGGTGCACGATGAAACTCTTGTTCAGGCGCATCAGGTCGCTGACAAACGGCTTCTGCAGCAGGTTGTCGCCAATGGCGATGCGTGGTGTCGGCAGGCCTGCGTGATACACCGCGTAGTTGACGAAGGCCGGGTCCATGACGATGTCGCGATGGTTGGCCAGGAATACATAGGCGGTGCCCGACTTGAACTGCTCGACGCCGGTGTAGGTCACGCCGTCGGTGGCGCGTTCGATGGTGTGGTCGACATAGAACTCGACCTTGTCCTGCAACGTGGCCACCGAAGTGACTCCGGCGAACTCGCGGCGCAGGCGATGGGCGATCAGGGGTTTTAGCAGCCAGCCGAACGTGTTGGCAAAACGCGGGAAGCGAAAGTGGGTGAGGATATCTAGAAACGCCTTGTCGCTGAGCAGCCGGGCCAGCACCGCTGGTACTTCGCTGTCGTGGTAAGGTCGGATGGCATCGAATTCGCCCATCATGCTCTCTTGTTAGAAACGGCTAGGGTAAGTAAAGGTTCGGATCGAAAAAAAGCCGGGCGCGGTCTGAAAATGCGGTTCAGACAAAAAAGCCCTGCAAATAGACCGGCGATTATACGCATAAGTCACTCTGGAGACGGCGATGCTGGAAACCGACCATTATCAGTGCCCTTACTGTGGCGAACAGGCGGAAGCGGTTCTGGACCTGTCCGCTGGCGACCAGACCTACATTGAAGACTGCCCGGTATGCTGCCGGCCGATAGTCTTCACGCTGCAGACCGATGGCCATGAATGGATGCTCGACGTTCACAGTGAAAACGACTGACGGGGAGAGGCTCTCATGCAGCGCATCTACGAGCCGGAAAACCTGATGGAAGGTGAGTTGCTCCAGTGCATGCTGGCCAGCGAGGGCATCGAGTCCCACCTCCAGGGGCGCGACCTGCTCGGCGGGGCCGGGGAGCTGCCGTTGTTCGGGTTGCTGGGGCTGTCGGTGCACGACCATCAGGCGCAGCAGGCACGCGCCCTGATCGCTGCGTACAATGCGGCCCTGCCATTGCCCTTTGACGAACCTGACAGCTTCGCCGGGGTGCTGGTCTGTTAGGCTGAGCGCCGATTTGCCGAGAGTTGTATTGCCCCATGTGTGGACGTTATGCCCTGTTTCGCTGGAACCCCGCCTTTGCCGCCTTGCCGGGATTTCCCGAGGATCAGCGCGCGCAGTGGAATATTTCGCCCAATGATTCGGTGCTGATCCAGCGCGCGGAAAACGGCCAGCGCACCCTGGCCCGGGCCCGTTGGGGGCTGACCCCGGCGTGGCTCACCGATCTGTCGCGCACACCGGCTCATGCCCGGGCGGAAACCCTGGCCGAACAGCCGATGTTTCGCCAGGCGTTTCGCGAGCGGCGTTGCCTGCTGCCGGCCAACGGTTTCTATGAGTGGCGTGGTGGCAGCCGCAAGCGGCCTTACTGGCTGACGCCGGGGGAGGGTTCGTCGATCTTCTTTGCGGCGATTTGGGAGGCCTACCCGGTGCAGGAGCAGGTCTGGTTGAGTACGGCGGTGGTGACCCAGGCCGCAGCCAATCTGCGCCGCCCGCTGATCCTCGATGCCGCCGGCCAGGACGCCTGGCTCGATCCAGAGACTCCGTTGCACGTGCTGCAAGCCTTGCTTGCCAGCCCGCCCGCGGCCTTGCGCGAGCGGGTCCTGGCCAATCTGGTCAACGATCCCAAGCTCAACGGTCCCGAGTGCCTGACGCCGGCCTGACGGACCGGCCACGGGCACTGATTGCACAAGCAGGCCGTAGGCGCGGGCTAGCCCGCGAAGAGGCCCTTTTGAGAGCGTCTTCGCCGAGCAGCCGGCTCCTGCGCGGGGAGGCGGGTCGCCTGCTTACACCTTGAACTGATTGATCAGGCGGCGTTGCTGTTCCGCCAGCTTGGTCAGCCCGGCGCTGGCCGCACTGGACTCGTCGGCGCCGCCGGCCACTTCGTTGGCCACCTGGCCGATGTTGATCACGTTGCGGTTGATGTCTTCGGCCACGGCGCTCTGCTCCTCGGCGGCGCTGGCGATCTGGGTGTTCATGTCGTTGATCACCGACACGGCCTGGGTGATGGTTTCCAGGGCCTGGGCGGCCTTGGCCGCATGCTCCACGCTCTGGTCGGTCTTGTGCTGGCTGTCTTCCATGACCCGCACCACTTCCCGGGTGCCCTGCTGCAGTTGCTGGATCATCGACTGGATTTCTTCCGTGGCCTGCTGGGTCTTCTGCGCCAGGTTGCGCACCTCGTCGGCGACCACGGCAAAGCCGCGCCCCTGTTCGCCGGCCCGGGCTGCCTCGATCGCCGCGTTGAGGGCCAGCAGGTTGGTCTGTTCGGCGATGCCGCGAATGGCGATCAGGATGGCGTTGATGTTCTCGCTGTCCTTGGCCAGGGTTTGCACCACGCCTACCGCGCGGCCGATTTCCTCGGCCAGGGCGCCAATGGCGCTGGAGGTGTCGCGCACGATCTGCATGCCCTGGCTGGCGGCCTGATCGGCATGGCTGGCGGCTTGTGCGGCCTGGGTCGCGTTGCGCGCCACATCCTGGGCGGTGGCGGTCATCTCATGCACCGCGGTGGCCACCTGATCGATTTCCACCATCTGTTTATGCACACCCTGGTTGGTGCGAATGGCGATGTCGGCGGTGTGCTCCGAGGAGTCGCTGACGCTCTGCACCGAGGTCACCACCTGGCTGATCATCGCCTGCAGCTTGGCCAGGAAGGTATTGAAGCCCTTGGCAATGGAGCCCAGTTCGTCGGCGCGGTCGCTGGTCAGGCGCCGGGTCAGGTCGCCTTCGCCCTGGGCGATGTCGTCGAGCATGGCCACCATCTGCCGCAGTGGCCGGGCGATGCCATGGCCCACTAGCCAGATCACCAGCAGGCCGAGGCCGGCGATGAGCAGGCCGACCATGGCCATGCCGAACGTGTCGGCCTTGCGCTGTTCGGCCAGATCATTTTGCAGGGTGTTCAGATCGGCCATCACCGCCCCCAGGGGCAATTGCAGCATCAGGGTCCAGTTGGCGTCGGTCTGGCCGATGCCGAACGGCAGGTACAGGGCAATCTTGCCGTTGGCCTGGTCGACGTTGTAGGTCACTTCGCCGCGCTTGAGGCTGGACAGCCTGGCCACCGCGTCTGCGGGCAGTACATCGCTGACCTTCTCGCCGAACTTGCTCGAATCCTTGGTGTAGGCCACCAGGCGACCATTGCCGCCAATCAGTGCCATCTCGCCGGCACCGCTGTAGAGCTTCTGATTGGCACCCACCAGCATGTCCTGGATGAAGTTCACCGACAGGTCGGCGCCGACGATGCCCTGGAACTTGCCGTTGAGCAGAATGGGCTGAATAAAGGACGCGAGCATCACCACCTTGTCGCCGACCTTGTAGGGCGCGGGGTCGATGACGCAGGACTTGAGACTGTCCTGGGAGCACAGGTAGTACTCGCTGGTGCGCACGCCGGTGGAAAGCAGGGTCCGGTCGTTGACGTCGGCCAGTTTGTCCAGGCCCAGGCTGCCGTCTTCGTTGCGGAACCACCAGGGCAGGAAGCGGCCATTGGTGGTGTCGATGCCCACCACCGAGGTGCCGACATAGGCCGCGTCGTTGTGGTCGATGGCATTGGGCTCCCAGGCGATGTAGGCGCCGAGGATCTTCGGATTCTGGGTGACGTTTTCCTTGACCAGTGCGATCAGCTGTTCCCGGCTCAGGTTGAGGCCGGCGCGGCCTTGCGCATCCGCAGTGCCCAGCAGGGCGTTGACCCGCACCAGGCCGCCGGCAATCAGCAGCGGCGCTTCGAGTTCGCGCTGGATCTGGCTGACCTGGGTCTGGGCCAGGCCACTCAGGCGCTGCTCGATCACTTGCTCGAACTGGGTCTGGGTGCGTTCTTGCACCATTTGCTGGGTCCTGGCGCCGGAGAACAGGGCATACAGCACCAGGGCTGCAACCACGCTGAGAACGATGGCTCCGGCCAGGGCGGCCACGGAAAACTGGATCGACTTGAACTTCATAGAGGCTCCGGGCGCAGGAATTGAGGTCTGCCGTGCTGTATCGGCAGCAGCCTCGCGGGTCATTAGCCTTGAGTGCACAAATGACTGTTTCAGAGTGATGCATGTCGCTATTGGAGGGGGTGTGTCGCGGGCCGCTGGCGGCATGGAGCGAACTGTGAATTTTTTCCTTCAACGACCCAGCGGTATCTGAAATGCGACTCAATGGGTGTTTTGCATCTGGCGCGGATACAGTTCCGCCCTTAGGATACGCGCCATGTTTTCAGGGAGGTTTCATGATGAAGAAGTCGTTACTGGTGTGTGCACTGAGCGCTGCCGTTCTCCTGACCGGTTGTGAAACGGTCAATACCACCAGCGGTGGCGTGGTGGGTGTGGATCGCAAGCAGTCCATGTTCAGCATGGTGTCCAGTGCCGAGGTCAATCAGTCTTACGCCCAGTCCTACCAGGAGACCCTGGGTGAGGCCAGCAGCCAGGGCGTGCTGGACAAAACCAGTGCCAATGCCAAGCGCCTGCAGGTCATCGCTGACCGGCTGATCGCCCAGGCCCCGACTTTCCGCCCCGACTGCGCGCAGTGGAAGTGGGAAGTCAATCTGATCAAGAGCGACGAGCTCAACGCCAACTGCGGTCCTGGCGGCAAGATCATTTTCTACTCCGGCCTGATCGAAAAACTCAAACTGACCGACGATGAAATCGCCGCAGTCATGGGCCACGAGATTGCCCACGCCCTGCGCGAGCATGGTCGCGAGGCCATGTCCAAGCAGTACGCGGTCGGTGCCGGCAAGCAGATTGCTACCCTGTTCGGGGTGTCGCAGGAAACCGTTGCCCTGGGTGATAACGGCGTGAATCTGCTGATGACCCTGCCCAACAGCCGCGAGAACGAAAACGAGGCGGACCTGATCGGCCTGGAGCTGGCCGCGCGTGCCGGTTACAACCCGAATGCCGCCATCAGCCTGTGGAACAAGATGGGCCAGGCGGCGGGTGGTTCGGCGCCGCCTGAGTTCATGAGCACTCACCCGGCTTCCAGCAGCCGAATCGCTTCGTTGCAGGCGGCGATTCCCAAGGTGATGCCGTTGTATCAGCAGGCCAAGAAGTCCTGATCCATCGCTTCATTGTCGCTGACGCTTTCGCCGGCAAGCCGGCTCCTACAGGTTGTGTGGGAGTCGGTTTGCCGGCGATTTCGTTTACAGCCAGCCGCTGATCTGCATGGCCTTGTACACCGCCACCACGGCGAGGATGAAGAAGGCCGACGCCGCCAGGCGACGAATCAGGGTCAGGGGCAGTTTGTCCGCGGCGAAGTTGCCCGCCAGGACCACCGGCACGTTGGCAATCAGCATGCCCAGGGTGGTGCCGATGATCACCAGCCACAGGTCCGGGTATTGCGCCGCCAGCATGACGGTGGCGACCTGGGTCTTGTCACCGATTTCCGCCAGGAAGAAGGCGATCAGGGTGGTCAGGAACGGCCCGAACTTGCGGGCGGTGGTGGCTTCGTCGTCATCCATCTTGTCCGGTACCAGGGTCCACAGCGCAGTGGCGGTGAAGCTGGCGGCCAGAATCCAGTGCAGGGTCGCGTCGGAGAAGAAGCTGCCGAACCAGGCACCTACCGCACCGGCGGCCGCGTGGTTGGCCAGGGTCGCGGCGACGATGCCGGCGATGATCGGCCAGGGTTTGCGAAAGCGCGCGGCAAGAATCAGGGCAAGCAGCTGCGTCTTGTCGCCGATTTCGGCCAAGGCAACGATTGCGGTGGGAACGAGGAGAGAATCCAGCATCATCAGGGTTTTCCTAAGGGGCGGGTCGACACGGCTATGACACGTACAGCCTTCCCGCCCCGGGTAAGGTGTGCGTGTCATAGGTCTTGTCAAACCCTGCGGTCCGTCTGTGCGGACTCTTGGGTCGCATGCGCCATGGTCTGAGGACCAAGTATGTTGACGCATGCCGGACGAGCGTGGCGCTCGTGGGAGACTACTCCCCTAGGACGGAGCGGATTCTGCCTAGGCAAAATCCATTCGGCAAGCCTTGTTTGCGAAAAACCGTCTCAGCCGCGCTTGGCCCGGTAAATCCGGAAACCCTGGCCTTCGGCTTTGATCGCGCACGGCCCAAGGTGTTCTTCGATCAGGGGTTGGTAGCGCAGGAAGCTGTTGGCGACTACCCGTAGTTCGCCGCCTTTTTGCAGATGTTTACTCGCTTTTCGCAGCAGGTTTTCTGTTGCCTGGTAGTCGGTGTGAACCCCGGTATGGAAGGGCGGATTGGTCAGGATGCCGTTCAATTCCATGGGCGCGGCGTCGATGCCGTCACCGGTCAGCACCTCGGCTTGCAGACCGTTGGCGGCCAGGGTCAGGCGACTGCTGGCGGCGGCAAAGGCGTCCACATCCAGCAGGGTCACGCGGTTGTCCGGGTAACGGCGCTTTACCGTGGCGCCCAGGACCCCGGCGCCACAGCCGAAGTCCAGCAGATGACCGGCGGGCAGGTGATCCAGATGCTCCAGCAGTAATGCGGTGCCGCGATCCAGGCGCCCATGGCTGAACACTCCCGGCAGGCTGACCACCGTCAATGGACCTTCGGCCAGGGGCAGTTGGTATTCCTGGGCCAGGCTCTCCAGGGCCACCGGTTCGGGAGCGTTGGCGACCGTGACCTGCCACAGTTGGCAGTGGCGCGCGCTGTCGAGCTTGCGCGGTTTGCCGAAGGGGTTGAGTTGCTTGGCGGCGCTTTCCACGCCGCTGCGCTTCTCGCCCACCAGGTACAGCTCGCGCCCGGCCAGGCGCGAGGCCAGGGCATTGAGCAGGTAGTCGGTCAGGTCCTTGGATTTGGGCAGAAACAGCACGGCGCTGTCGAAGGCCTCGGTCGGCGCGGCTACGCCGAAGTGGCAGCGCCCGGGAAAGCGTGCCTCCAGGGCCGCGTGGTCGCCGGCGTGCCAGCTCCAGCCCCGGGCGTTGGGCAGGCGGCCCAGCAGATCATCCGCGGCCAGGCCGGCCAGCAACAGTGAGCCTTGAAACAACTGAGCCTGGCGTAACAGTACTTCGCTGCGTGTGTCCATGGTCGCCCCCGAAAAAAGTGGCGAAGTTTATCAACTCACGACCCGCAGCGGGGTGCCACTGAAGAAGGCTCGGGCATTTTCCGTCAGTTGGCCGACGATCCGCTGGCGGGCTTCGCGGCTGCCCCAGGCGTTGTGCGGGGTCACGATCAGTCGCGGGATATCACGGGCCAGCAGGGGGTTGCCGGCCACCGGCGGTTCGACGCTCAGCACGTCGGTGGCCGCGCCGCCCAGATGGCCGCTGCGCAGTGCATCGGCCAGGGCCTGTTCGTCGATCAGGCCGCCGCGAGCGGTGTTGACCACCAGGGCACCGGGCTTGAGCAGGGCCAGCTCCCGGGCACCGATAAAGTTCCGGGTGTGTTCGTTGAGTGGGCAGTGCAGGGTCAGGGCATCCACTTGTGGCAGCAGTTCCTCCAGCGGCAGGCGGTCCGCTCGTGCCGGGCGTCCGGGTATCTGCCCCAAGACCACGCGCATGCCAAAGGCTTCGGCCAGGCGCGCCACGGCGCTGCCCAGTTCGCCGTTGCCCAGCAGGCCGAGGGTCTTGCCCGCGAGTTCGATGATGGGGAAGTCCAGCAGGCAGAACTGCTTGGCCTGCTGCCAGCGGCCGGCGGCCACGGCCTCTTGGTAGTCGGCCACCCGAGTGGCGAGATTGAGCAGCAGCATCAGGGTGTGCTGGGCCACCGATGGCGTGCCGTAGCCCTGGCAGTTGCTGACCCGGATGCCCTGCTGGCGGGCCGCGTTCAGATCGACATTGTTGGTGCCGGTGGCGGCCACCAGGATCAGTTGCAGATCGGGGCAGGCCGCCAGGGTTTCAGCACTCAGAGCGACCTTGTTGCTGATGACCACCTGGGCGCCTTGCAGGCGCTCGATCACCTGCTCCGCGCGGGTGTGGGCATGCACTTGCAGGGGGCTGAAGCAGTCGTGCAGCGCACTCAGGTCCAGGTCGCCCAGGTCCAGCGAGCTGTGATCGAGAAAGACGGCGCGGCGATTGTTGGTCATGAACTGTACCTTTTGCACGGGGGATCTAAGGCGTAATCTGCCGAGCCTAACAGATGAAATAATTAGACATACACAGGAGCCTGCATGTACCTCACCGAGTTCTTGACCGTTGCCCTGATCCACTTGCTGGCGGTGGCCAGCCCCGGCCCGGATTTCGCCGTGGTGGTGCGCGAAAGCGTGACCCACGGCCGTCGAGCCGGCACCTGGACTGCTATGGGCGTGGGCTGCGCGATCTTCCTGCACGTGGGTTACTCACTGCTGGGGATCGGCCTGATCGTTTCCCAATCCATCGTGCTGTTCAACGCCCTGAAGTGGCTGGCGGCCGCCTACTTGCTGTACATCGGCTTCAAGGCCCTGCGCGCCCAACCGGTCAAGCCGGCGGCGGACGATCTGCACAAGGAGGCCGGGGTGCGGACCGCCCGCGGAGCCTTCACCTCGGGTTTTGTCACCAATGGCCTGAATCCCAAGGCGACCCTGTTCTTCCTCTCGCTGTTCACCGTGGTGATCAACCCGCACACGCCCCTGGCGATCCAGGCCGGTTACGGGGTGTACCTGGCGGTGGCGACCGCGCTCTGGTTCTGCCTGGTGGCGCTGCTGTTCAGCCAGCAGCGGGTTCGTGCCGGCTTCGCCCGCATGGGTCATTGGTTCGACCGCACCATGGGCGCGGTGCTGATCGCCATCGGCGTGAAACTGGCCTTCACCGAGATGCATTGAGTGCGCTGAGCTGGTTCAGGGTTGCCACGTAATGCCGTGGCGTATCCCCCAGCAAGCGGCAGAACATCGCGCTGAAGGCCCGGGCGCTGCCGTATCCCAACGAGTCGGCCACGCTGTGCACGCTTTCCCCGGCGAGCAGGCGTGGCAGGGCTTCCATCAGGCGCAGTTGCTGGCGCCAGGCATTGAAATTCATCCGCACCTGCTGTTGAAACAGCCGCGCCAGGGTTCGCGAACTGGCGCCGACCTGCTGTGCCCAGTCTTCCAGGGTGTGGGGATGGTCCGGGGTCTGCAGCAGGGTTCGGCAGATGCTCTGCAGGCGCCGGTCCTGGGGCATGGGAATGTGCAGGGGCAGGTTTTCCAGGCCGGCGATCTCTTCCAGCATCAGTTGCTGGATCAGCGGATTTTCCGCCTGCTCCGGTCCTTGCACCGCTCGCAGGATCAGCTCCCGCAGCAGGGGTGTCACCGCCAGCACACAGCACTGTTGCAAGGACGGCGGAGACAGATGCGCGGCAATGAACAAGGAGCGCATGCGGACCTCGCCGACCATGAAGATTTCATGTTCCACCAGGGGCGGAATCCACACCGCGCGGGTTGGCGGAATGACCCAGGCGCCCTGGGCGGTAACCACGCGCATGGTGCCGCAGGCGGCGTAGAGAAACTGCGCTTCGCGATGGCGATGGGATTGCTGGTGGGCGGCATCGGGATAGTCGCGGGGATAGGCGCTCACCGGGCCGTGGTGGAAGTGGCTGATTAACATGTCCGATCCAATGACTTTGTTGTCAGGAATGCTGTAAACAGCCAACTTAGCATAGGCGACACCACCACCAACCTTGTGTGCCGCCATGAATCAAGCTCGAAACGTTATCCGCTACGTCAACGCAGCCCATGTCATCGATCACATGTTCATGCTGATCTTTCCCGCCGCCGTGCTGGGCATGACCCAGGCCTTTGCCCTGGACTATGCCGCGCTGATCGGCTTGTCCCTGGGCGGTTTCATCGCCTTTGGCGCCTGTTCGCTACCCGCCGGCTGGCTGGGGGACCACTGGAGCCGACGACAGATGATGTTGCTGTTCTTCTTCGGCATGGGCGCGGCGTCGATCCTCACCGGCCTGAGCAACAGCCCGACCCTGTTGGTGATCGGCCTGACCCTGATGGGGGTATTCGCTGCGATCTACCACCCGGTGGGCACGGCCATGCTGGTGGCCTATGCACAGAATCGTGGGCGGGAGATCGGCATCAACGGTATGTGGGGCAATCTCGGCGTGGCGTTTTCGGCGCTGATCACCGGTTTTCTCGTGGCTCGGTTCGGCTGGCGTTCGGCTTTTATCCTGCCGGGGGCGGTGGCGATCCTGCTGGGGATCGGTTTTGCCTGGCAGGTGCGTGACGAACCGGTGCCGGTACGGCCCCACGTCGGCTTGAAGGGCAAGGGCGGGCAGCAGATATCCATGTTCCTGGTGTTCGGGGTCCTGGCCCTGGCCACGGCCACCGGCGGGGTGGTGTTCAACGCCACCACCATGACCTACCCCAAGCTGTTTCAGGAGCGCCTGCACGAGCTGTTCACCTCGCCGCAGACCCTGGGCCTGGTGGTCAGCCTGGCCTATGCCTTCGGTGCGGTGGCGCAGTTGACCATTGGCCGGGTATTGCATCGCTTCAGCCTGAAGTGGCCTTTTATCGTCTTGACCCTGTTTCAGGCGCCGCTGCTGTTGGCCATGGCCCACAGCGAGGGCTGGAGTGTGATCCTGCTGGGGGCGGCCTTCATGTTCGTGGTGTTTGGCCAGGTCACGGTGAATGACGCCATGGTCGCCAACTTCGTCGCGCCGCAGTGGCAGTCGCGAGTCTTCGCCTTGCGTTACTGCCTGTCGTTCGGTGCCAGCGCCACGGCCATTCCGTTGATTGCCCTGGTGGAGCCGCGCCAGGGGTTGAGCGGCCTGTATCTGATCCTCGCCGGGTTTGCCGCGCTGACTTTTGCCGCCGCGCTGGCGTTTCCCCGGACGCCGGCCGAAGCGGCGGTGGGACAGAGCGCTTGATCTCACGCAGAGCCGCACCAATGCTGGCTTGGAGCTAGTATTTGTACGGCTCTGCAAATCATCCCTTTGGCTGATTTAGCGGGCGCACAGGAACTCTAGAGTGAGTATTCTCCAGCTACGACCGAGCCGTCAGAAAAAGGGATTCTTATGTTGCAGACTCGTGTTATCCCCCCCGCCGAAGGCGCCTATCAATACCCGCTATTGATCAAGCGGCTGCTGATGTCCGGCAGTCGTTACGAGAAAACCCGCGAGATCATCTACCGCGATCAGTTGCGCTATACCTATCCGACCCTGATCGAACGCGTGGCGCGCCTGGCCAACGTATTGACCGCCGCCGGGGTCAAGGCCGGCGACACCGTGGCGGTGATGGATTGGGACAGCCATCGCTACCTGGAGTGCATGTTCGCCATCCCGATGATTGGCGCGGTGATCCACACCATCAACGTGCGCCTGTCGCCGGAGCAGATCCTCTACACCATGAACCACGCCGAAGACCGCTTCGTGCTGGTCAACAGCGAGTTCGTCGGTCTGTACCAGGCCATCGCCGGGCACCTGACCACGGTGGAGAAAACCCTGCTGCTCACCGATGCGCCGGAGAAAACCGCCGAGCTGCCGAACCTGGTGGGGGAGTACGAGACATTGCTGGCGGCCGCCAGTCCCCAGTACAACTTTGAGGATTTCGACGAGAATTCGGTGGCCACCACCTTCTACACCACCGGCACCACCGGCAATCCCAAGGGCGTGTATTTCACCCACCGGCAGCTGGTGCTGCACACCATGGGGGTGTCCACCATCATGGGCTGCATTGACAGTGTGCGGCTGCTGGGCACCAACGACGTGTACATGCCCATCACCCCGATGTTCCACGTGCACGCCTGGGGCCTGCCCTATGTGGCCACCATGCTCGGGCTCAAGCAGGTCTACCCGGGACGCTACGATCCGGAGTACCTGGTGGAGTTGTGGCGTCGGGAAAAGGTCACTTTCTCCCATTGCGTGCCGACCATCCTGCAGATGGTGCTCAACGCCAAGGCGGCCCAGGGCACCGATTTCGGCGGTTGGAAGATCGTCATCGGCGGCAGCGCGCTGAACCGTGCGCTGTACGAGGCGGCCAAGGCCCGGGGCATCCAGCTGACCGCCGCCTATGGCATGTCGGAAACCGGCCCGCTGGTGTCCTGCGCTCACCTCAATGACGAGCTGATGGCGGGCAGCGAAGACGAACGCACCACCTACCGGATCAAGGCCGGGGTGCCGGGCCCGCTGGTGGAGGCGGCGATCATCGATGCCGAGGGCAAGTTCCTGCCGGCGGACGGCGAGTCCCAGGGCGAGTTGGTGCTGCGCGCGCCCTGGTTGACCGAGGGCTATTTCAACGAACCGCAGAAGGGCGCCGAACTCTGGGACGGCGGCTGGCTGCACACCGGTGACGTGGCGACCCTGGACAGCATGGGGGTGATCGACATCCGTGACCGGATCAAGGACGTGATCAAGACCGGGGGCGAGTGGATCTCGTCCCTGGACCTGGAGGACCTCATCAGTCGTCACGCGGCGGTACGTGAAGTAGCAGTGGTGGGCATCGCCGATCCGCAGTGGGGCGAGCGCCCGTTCGCCCTGCTGGTGATCCGCGAAGGTCATGCCATTGGCGCCCGCGAGCTCAAGGAACATCTGAAGCCGTTCGTGGAACTGGGGCACCTGAGCAAGTGGGCGATTCCCAGTCAGATTGCCCTTGTTACTGAAATTCCCAAGACCAGCGTGGGCAAGCTCGACAAGAAGCGCATCCGTGTCGACATCAGCGAATGGCAAGCCAGTAACAGCACCTTCCTCTCCACGCTTTGAGCGTCCTCTGCCGTGCCCGCTCGGGCACGGCATGCCTACCCGGCAAGCCTTTGTCTTGTGCTCGCGAGATTTTCAGCCATTCTTACCGCGCCGTCTTTCAACGGTTTTGGCAAAGGGTTGTTCCAGCGCGGTGGGTGGCTGCAAATCACACTTTAGAGGGATCAAGCAGTAATCCCCGCTGGATATAGTCCGCTCACGGATTTTTCTGAAGTACGGAGCATTGTGGGGTGCTCGCGCCACGCAACTTCGGGCCTGGGGCGGTGTTGCTCGACCCGGTATCCGCAGCGTCTTCAGAAGAGCGTACTGCCATAACAATAATGCACATGGAGTAGCGTCGATGACATCAGCAAACCAGTTCTGGCGCCGGGCAAAACTGCCCCTGGCCGTCGGTCTCGCCTCCACGCTCGCCGGGCCGGCATTCGGCGTCAGCTTCAACATCGGTGAAATCGAAGGCAGCTTCGATTCGTCTCTTTCCCTGGGGGCCAGTTGGTCCACCGCCGAGCGCAACAAGAACCTGATCGGGGTCAATAACGGCGGCAAGGGCCTGTCCCAGACCTCTGACGATGGTCACTTGAACTTCAACAAGGGCCAGACCTTTTCGAAGATCTTCAAGGGCATCCATGACCTGGAGTTGAAGTACGGCGATACCGGTGTGTTTGTCCGTGGCAAGTACTGGTATGACTTCAAGCTCAAAGACGAAGACCTGGACTTCAAGAACATCAGCGACAACAACCGCAAGGAAGGCGCCAAGTCCTCCGGCGGGCAGATCCTCGATGCTTTTATCTACCACAACTACTCCATCGCCGATGAGCCGGGTTCGGTGCGTTTCGGCAAGCAAGTCGTGAGCTGGGGTGAAAGTACCTTCATCGGTGGCGGTATCAACTCGATCAACCCCATCGACGTATCGGCGTTCCGTCGCCCAGGTGCCGAGATCAAGGAAGGCCTGATTCCGGTCAACATGTTCTACATCTCCCAGGCCCTTACCGAGAACCTCTCGGCCGAAGCCTTCTACCAGTTGGAGTGGGACCAGACCGTTACCGATAACTGCGGCACCTTCTTCTCGCAGCCGGACATCATTTCCGACGGTTGCGACAACAACCTGCGGGTGCTGAACAAGCGCTCGACCATCAACCCGGCAGCGTTCCCGACCCTGAACGCCCTGGGGGTGGACGTTAACAACGAAGGTGTTCTGGTTCGTCGTGGCGCCGATCGTGACGCCCGCGACAGTGGCCAGTTCGGCGTGGCCTTTCGCTACAACTACGAGCCGCTGGATACCGAGTTCGGCGCCTACTTCATGAATTACCACAGTCGCGCGCCGATCTTCAGTGCTCAGGGCGCTGCGTCGCGCTACTACACGATGCCGTTGGGGCCGTTGGCCAGCGCCAGGCCGCTGATCGTGGCAGGCAACTCCAACTACTTCGTCGAGTATCCGGAAGACATCCGTCTGTACGGCCTTAGCTTCTCCACCACCTTGCCTACCGGCACGGCCTGGAGTGGCGAACTGAGCTATCGCCCCAATGCTCCGGTCCAGCTGAACTCCACCGACATCCTGTTCGCCGGCGTGACGCCCATTACCGGCTTTGGCAACGCATCCGTCTTGAAAGGCACGCCCGGGCAGGACCTGCACGGCTATAACCGCAAGGAAATTACCCAGCTCCAGACCACCTTCACGCACTTCTTCGATCAGGTCATGGGCGCCAGCCGCCTCACGCTGGTGGGTGAAGTCGGTATGACTTATGTCGGCGGCCTGGAAAGCAAGACTAAAGCTCGATATGGCCGCGATCCGGTCTTCGGGCCTGGCACCTTGCCGAACGGTTTCTGCGCCACCCTCAACGGCAACACCATCGCCGGAGCCGGGGCGGGCACTGATGCCAGCAATCGCACCACCAACTGCAACAACGACGGCTTCACCACCGCCACTTCCTGGGGCTACCGCGGCCGGGCCATCTGGGAATACCCGGATGTGTTCGCCGGTGTGAACCTCAAGCCCAACGTGGCCTGGTCCCATGACGTCAAGGGTTACTCGCCAGGTCCTGGCGGCAACTTCGAGGAAGGTCGCAAGGCCATCAGCCTGGGGTTGGATGCCGAGTACCAGAACACCTACACCGCGAGCCTGGCCTACACCAACTTCTTTGGTGGCGACTTCAGCACCGTGGATGACCGGGACTTCCTCGCCTTGAGCGTTGGCGTGAACTTCTAAGCACACTGCATTTTCAGGAAGAACGACACTATGAACATCACCAAGAGTCTGTTGCACGTCGGTGTGCTGGGACTGTCACTGCTGGCCACCGGGGTCATGGCCGCGGTCTCGGCCGATGAAGCCGCCAAGTTGGGCACCAGCCTGACGCCGATGGGCGCGGAAATGGCCGGCAACGCCGCCGGCACCATTCCGGCCTGGAAGCCGCTGGCGACCAATGCCGGCACCGTGGACAGCAAGGGTTTCCTGTCCAACCCTTACGGCAGCGAGCAACCGCTGTTCACCATCACCGCGCAGAATGTCGAGCAGTACAAGGACAAGCTGGCACCGGGGCAGTACGCGATGTTCAAGCGCTACCCGGAAACCTTCAAGATGCCGGTCTACCCGTCCCATCGCGGGGCTACCGTGCCGGCTGACGTGTTCGCCGCGATCAAGCGCAACGCCACCAAAACCAACCTGGTGTCCGGCGGCAACGGCCTGGAGAACTTCGAAACCGCGATTCCGTTCCCGATCCCGAAAAGCGGGGTGGAAGTGATCTGGAACCATATCACCCGCTATCGCGGCGGCAGCGTGACCCGCCTGGTGACCCAGGCCACGCCACAGGCCAACGGCTCCTACAGCCTGGTGTACTTCCAGGACCAGTTCGTGTTCCGCGACAAGATGAAGGACTACGACCCGAAAAACCCGGGCAACATCCTGTTCTACTTCAAGCAGAAAGTGACCGCCCCGGCGCGTCTGGCCGGTGGTGTGCTGCTGGTTCACGAAACCCTCGACCAGGTGAAGGAACCGCGTTCGGCCTGGGTCTACAACGCGGGTCAGCGGCGTGTGCGTCGTGCCCCGCAAGTGTCCTATGACGGCCCGGGTACCGCCGCCGACGGCCTGCGCACCTCGGACAACCTGGACATGTACAACGGTGCTCCGGATCGCTACGACTGGAAGCTGGAAGGCAAGAAGGAGATGTACATCGCCTCCGACAGCTACAAGCTCGATTCGCCGAGCCTGAAGTACGCCGACATCATCAAGGCCGGGCACATCAACCAGGATCTGGCTCGCTACGAGCTGCGTCGGGTCTGGCATGTGGTCGCGACCCTGAAGGAAGGCCAGCGCCATATCTACGCCAAGCGTGACTTCTACATCGACGAGGACACCTGGCAGGCGGCGGTGATCGACCACTACGACGGCCGTGGCCAACTGTGGCGCGTGGCCGAGGCCCATGCCGAGAACTACTACGACAAGCAAGTGCCGTGGTACGCCCTGGAAACCCTCTACGACCTGCAGTCCGGCCGCTACCTGGCGCTGGGCATGAAGAACGAAGAGAAGCAGGCGTACGACTTCGGCTTCACCGCGACCACCAGCGATTTCACCCCAGCCGCCCTGCGTCAGGACGGGGTTCGCTGATCCGCTGCAAATAGAGGCCGCATCCTCGGAAATTGCCCCGACCGGTTCGGGGCTTTTTTTTGCCTGAAAAGTCTTGCCCTTGTGGAAGTGCACATCAATCCAGGTGGGCTAGGCTGGTTTTCTCCAAGTGAATTAGTAAGTTGCTTAATAAATAACTGAAATATCGACTGATCAGTCAGATATATCTGACCCATTTGGACATAGTCTTTTTTACCCGAATGGTCGCAAAAATCTTCAACAGGTCGCTTTTTACCGCTAGTCTGCGGGCATCTGCTACGCCGACAACCCTACATCAATAAGAGTTGGCCATGACTGAGCTGTCCTCCCTTCAACGGTCTGCCAGCGCGGTGATTCCCGCGTTGGAAGGGCGTTTCTATCGACCCCCTCTGCCCGAGGGATACGTGCAGCGGCCGCGTCTTTGCGAACGCTTGAGCGCCGGGTTGAAGGGGCGGTTGTTGTTGGTCAGCGCGCCGGCCGGATTCGGCAAGAGCTCGTTGGCGGTGGAGTTCTGCCAGGGCTTGCCGGGAAACTGGCAGAGCCTGTGGCTGGGGTTGAGCCGTCGGGACAGCGATCCCGGACGCTTCCTCGAGCGTCTGCTGGCAGGCTTGCAGCAGTATTTTCCCCAACTGGGCCGGCAGTCTCTCGGGCTGTTGAAAATGCGCCAGCGCCATCAGCCCTTCGCCTTTGAAGAGTGGCTCGACGGTCTGCTGGACGAGTTGGCGCAGCACCTGTCCGGCAGCTCGCCGCTGCTGCTGGTGCTGGATGACTACCACCTGGCCCAGGGCCCGGTGCTGGATCGCTGCCTGCAGTTCTTTCTCAATCACCTGCCCGATGGCCTGGTGGTGCTGGTCACCAGTCGCCAGCGCCCGGACTGGCATCTGGCGCGGCTGCGGCTGTCGCGACAGTTGCTGGAACTCAATGAACAGGATTTGCGCCTGACCCATGACGAGTCCCTGAGCCTGTTGGATCGGCACAGCAGCGCCTTGCGTGGCGAGGCTTTGGAAAGCCTGATCCAGCGCAGCGAGGGCTGGGTTGCCGGGCTGCGTTTCTGGCTGCTGGCGGCGTCCGAGGCCGGTGCGCTGGGCACCTTGCCCCAGGGGCTACATGGGGGCGAGGGGCTGATCCGTGACTACCTGCTGGAGGAAGTGATCGACTGTCTGCCCGCCGAGGTCCAGGCGTTCCTCTATGACACGGCGCCCCAGGAGCGTTTTTGCGCCGAACTCTGCGATGCCCTGCGCGAGGCCCATGACAGTGCGGAAATCCTCGGGTTTCTGCAGGCCCACCAGGTGTTCCTGGTGCCGCTGGACGAACACGGGCATTGGTATCGCTATCACCACTTGTTTTCCGATCTGTTGCGCACCCGCCCCACGGCCAATGCCCTGGTGCCGGCCGCCACTCTGCATCTGCGGGCCTGTCGCTGGTTCAATGCCCAGGGGCTGCTGGATGAAGCGGTGGAGCAGGCGCTGCGTGCCGGGCACCTGGATGTGGCGGCCAACCTGGTGCAGAACCTGTCGGAGGAGCAACTGCTGGCGGAGCAGAATGTCGGCATGCTGCTGCGCTGGAAGATGGACCTGCCCGACAGCCTGTTGATCAGCACGCCGCGCCTGATCGTGCTTTACAGTTGGGCCCTGGGCCTGGCCTGCCAACTGGATGCCGCGGAAGAGCTGGCCGATCACTTGAGTCGTTTCTTGCCGGCGCCTTCGGCCACCGCGCAGAAGTCGATGCTGGCGCAATGGCTGGCCCTGAGCGGGATCATCGCCCGTGGTCGCGGGCAGCGGGAAAGAACCCTGGCCTATTGTGGTGAAGCTCTTGAGAGCCTGCCGCACAAGCGTTACGGGCAACGCCTGATGTGCCTGTCGACCCTGTCCAACCTGGCGATTACCGACGCCGATCTGTGGCGCGCCCGCAGTCTCAATCGCGAATCCCTGGAGCTGGCGCAGCGGGTCGGCAATCCGCTGTTCGAGGCCCTGGCCCATTACGATCGGGCCCGGGTCCTGCAGGCGCGGGGCGAGGTGCTCAGAGCGCAGGAGGAGGTGCACCAGGGGCTGCGCCGGCTGCAGGGGCTGTCGGCTCAGCGACTGTATGCGGTGCGGGCCCGGCTGACCCTGTATGAAGGCTATCTGTTGACGCTGCGGGCCCAGCCTGAAACCGGTCTGCTGCGTCTGCAGGCCGGGCTGGTGGAAGCCCGGGCCTGTCGCGATATCAGCGTGTTGATCGCCCACTGCGTGATCGCCAAGCAGGAGGGACTGCGAGGCGAGTTTGCCCGGGCCTTTGCCGAACTCGCCGAAGCCGAGCGCCTGATGCACATCTGGGACGTGCCGCCGATCTACTACCTGGCAATGATCACCCTGGTGAAATGCGAGCTGTGGCTGGCTCAGGGACGCACCGACCTGGCCGAGGCCTGGCTTGGCCGCCTGGGCCAGACCTACACCGGCGAACAGGCGGCGGCACCGCCTGAGTTTCACCCGCAACTGCCGTTGCATATCGAGCTGCAGCAGGCCCGGCTGGACACCATCAAGGGCGACGCTGCCAGGGCCGAGCAACGTTTGCGGCGGCTGGTGGAGCATGGTCGGCAGAGCGGCCGGCAATTGTTGAGCGTGATGGCCCTGACCCAGAAGGCTCAGTTGCTGCTGGGGCTCGGGCGTGGCCCCGAGGCCCGCCAGGATTTGTTCCAGGCCCTGGAGGCCGCTGTCGGGGGCGCATTGCAGCCTTTCGAGGGGCTGATTGCGCAGCATCCCGGCTGGATGCGCGAGCAGTTGCAGCAGGGCGCACCGACCGCCTTGACTCAGGCGCTGCTGGAGCGTTTGCCCGCCGCACCCCGGGAGCTTCCCGAAACGGCGGTCCCCAGCGAATCCTTGAGTTCCAGGGAGTTGTCGGTGCTGCAACTGATCGCTCAGGGTTGTTCCAATCAGGAGATCAGTGAGCGACTGTTCATCTCCCTGCACACGGTCAAGACCCATGCCAGCCATATCAACAGCAAGCTGGGGGTGGAGCGCCGTACCCAGGCAGTGGCCCGGGCCCAGGAGCTGGGGCTGCTGGGCTAGGCGCCCGGGCGAGGGGCGAGTCGGCGGCAAGGTGCGCTCAACGGGCCAGGTGTTCCTTGCAGTAGTCGGCAAACAGGCGCGCCGGCTTGGTCAACTGGCCACGCTTGAGCCAGGCGGCGACCAGGCCTGAGCCGGTCACGTCCTCGACGATATCCACGCACACCACCGGCTTGCCGTCGTAGGAGCACTGGGAGTGGGGGCGGGTCACCAGGATCGAAAAGCCGAAGCCCTGGCCGACCATGCCCCGCACCATCTCGATGGAGGGCGAGCTGAAGGCGATCTGCGGGGTGAGCCCCAACTCCTCGAACAGGCTGACAAAGTAGGTCCGGCTGGGTTGCACATCCAGCAGGATCATCGGTTCCAGGCTCAGGTCGCGCAGTGAAACCTGGGCTTGCTGGGCGTAGCGATGATCGGCCGGCAGCAGCACATAGGGGCGTTGCGCCGGCATCAGCGGCTCGGTTTCGATGGTGCCGTCCAACTCATGTTCATACAGGATCACCAGGTCGAAGGCGCCCCCGGTCAGGCCTTGCACCAGTTCCTGTTGCTCGCCGTCGCGGATGCGAATCTCCACGCCGGGATAGAGCGCGCTGAAACCGGCGATCAACTGCGGCAGGTACAGCGGAGCCACGGTTTCAAAGCAGCCGATGTCGATCTGTCCGGACACCACATCATTGTCGGCCAGGGCGTTCTGTTCGAACTCCTTGGCCATGCGCAGCAGTTCCTGGGCCTTGCGATAGAAGCGTGCACCGCTTGGGGTCAGGGACACGCCCAGGGCGTGATGACGAATCAGCAACTGCACACCGAAGCTGTCCTCCAGGCCCTTGATGGCAGTGGAGATCGACGGTTGGGCGATATACAGCTTGCGCGACGCCTCGGCAACGCTGCCGCACTCGACGGTGGTGATGAAGTACTTGAGTTGACGCAGATTGTAGGTGGCCACAGCGAACCTCGTTCTTTGCCTTGGCGCGGGGGCGGGCGGGGTCGTTCGGACCCGGTTCTTGAGTGCAGTGCGAAAGATACAGTCCGCTTCCTGCAAGCAAGTTATGCACCGACAAGCTCCCCCGGGCGTGGTTTTTTGTCCGTCAACGATACTCACAAGCGCTGTCGGAGAGGGCCGGGTCTAGACAGTTTTTTCATCGCTTGTGAGCAGGAATTTCCTGGCCTTCACCGAGCTCGACCAGGACGGCGGTGTTCAACTCTGCGCCTCGGGAGCGCTCTGTGGTGCAGGCAGTTCCTCGGCGGGCGGGGCGGCGTTGAAGTCCAGGGCCACCGTGAAGAGTTGCTGTTCCGTCAGCACTTCAATGCGCCAGCCGAGCCGGGCACTGAGTTGCCGCATCAGTTCCAGACCCAGGCCATAGCCAAAGTCGTTGGACGGCTCCAACTGCTTGGTCTCCCGAATGCGGTTGACGATACGCAGTTGCGGATAGTCGAAATGGATCTCGACGCTGCCTTCATCGGCATATTGCAAGGCATTGCGCAGGAAGTTGCCCACCACGATGCGGCAGGCGGTGAGGGGCAGGCGGCAAGGGGTACTGCTGATGTCCAGCAGCAGCTCGATATCCCGTGTGCCGATCAGGTAGCGGTGTTCCTCGATCAGTTCGGTGACCAGGCCGCTCATGTCGATGGGCTCCTCGGGCAAGGGTTCCGGCAGTTCCCGGCTCATCCACAGCAAGGTTTCGGCGATGCGCTGCATGTTCAATACCGAGCGCTCGATGCGTTGCAGGGGCGGCGGCAGGACACCGCCGGATTGCAGGGTCAGCAGTTCGATATTGGCCTTGAGCACCGCCAGTGGGGTACGCAGTTCATGGCTGGTGTAGCGCAGCAGGCGGCCTTCGCGCAGGCTGGCGGCCTGCACCTGCTGCACGCTTTGGGCCAGGGCATCGGCGAGCACGTTGAACTCCTTGAAACCGAAATTAGGCCGCTGGCCGGACATCGCGTCCGCATCCTTGAGGGTCGAGGACCACTGGGCCAGGCGCTCCAGGGGCCTTACCAGCCACCAGACCAGCAGGACAATGATGATCAGCGCCGGGACGAACACCGCCAGGCTGATGAGGTTGACGCCGCGCAACTGGCGCTCGATGTAGGCGTCGGACAGTGGCGTCTCCACTTCGCCGCCTTCTTCCTTGTCGTGGTCGACGTCGAACATGTACAGGGTCTTGCCGTCGCTGAGGGGCTGGGCCAGGACCGCCCGCCCTTCATCCTCGTCATCGGAGTCCAGGTCGCCGAAGGCCTGTAGCGCGCCGAAGGACAGGCTGGGCGGAGTGTCCAGTAGCTGACGGATTTTCTCCGGTAGGGCTTCCTTGCCGATCACGCTGGTATAGAAGTAGTTGTGCGGCGGTGGGGTGTTCGGATCCTTCTTGTAGTGCCTGGCGAAGTACTGGGCTTCTTCTTCCATCATGGCGCTGGCGGTGTAGAGCAGGCCACGCACGCTGTATTCGGGCAGCAGCAGGCTGTAGATCAGCAAGACGACTCCGATCAGCAGCAGGAAGCTGCCACTGATCACCCATTTCAGACCCAGACCGTTACGCATGTGGCCTCATCTGTATGCCAATTCCGGGGATGGTGTGGATCAGCGGTTGGCCGAAGGATTTGTCCACGGTCTTGCGCAGCCGGTGCATGTGCACCTTGAGGGTATTGCTGTCCGGCGGTTCATCGCCCCAGATGGTCGCTTCCAGGCGCTCCCGGGTCACGGGTTCCGGGCTGGCGCGCATCAGGCATTCCAGCAAGGTCCAGCAAATGGGCGACAGGTGCAGTTCCTGGCCCGCGCGGCTGACCTTGCGGGTGGACAGCTCCATGACCAGGTCGGCCACTTGCAGGCGGCTGGCCTGACCGCTGCGGCGCATGCTCAGGGCGCGGATGCGGGCTACCAGTTCCGCCAGCTCGAAGGGTTTGACCAGGTAGTCGTCGGCCCCGGCGGCAAAGCTGGCGAGCTTGTCGGAAAGAGCGTCCAGTGAAGTGAGCATCAGGATCGGCGTCTGGCTGCCTTGCTGGCGCAACTGTTGGCACAGCTGCTGGCCGTCCAGTCGCGGCAGCATGATGTCGAGGAGTATCACGTCGTAGTGCTGGCCCAGAGCCAGGTTAAGACCGGTCTGGCCGTTGCTGGCGTGGTCGCAGACGATGCCGCTGATTTCCAGGTATTCGATGACGGTATTGGCCAGATCGAGGTTGTCCTCGACCAGCAGCAGGTTGATATGCACGGGTATGTCCCCCTGGACCCTTGGCGCTCAGGGGAGGAAGGATAGCGGAGTCGGATGGGGTTCTACCGATGTTTACCCAGTGTTAACCCGGCCCGGCCTAAGCTGGGGATCAACTCATCCGGAGCGCTATCTGCCATGAACGTGTCTTCAGTGGTCAAAGGTATCTTGCTGCTCATGATTGTCCTGGTCCTGATGGCCTGTGTATTGCCCTCCAGGGGGCCTCTGGTGCGCCTGGGGCAGGGTGGTCCATTGAGTTGGCTGGTGATTGGGCAAGGCAAGGCGCCAATAGGGGCGGGTTATGTCGCCAGTGCTTTCTGATGACTCCGGCGCCCGTTACACCGATCAGTTGGTGGGGTGTCTGGTGCTGATTCTTTGTGTGTCGATTTCCCTTGGGGTGTATATCGTGCGCCTGAACGCGCAGATCGACAGTCAGCGCGAGCTGGCGCCGGTGCGCTTGCTCGAATGCGGCCAGGGCCGCGGAGCCTTTATCGTCGATCCCCATGGACATCGCAGCAGCAGTGACAATTGTTACCTGGTGGATGAGGACGACTAGCCTCGGGCAGGCTCGGTGCGCGGAGTCATGCGCCATGAGATTCAAACGCAAGAAACGTGGTTCTTGCGCTTGAATCTCCCTTTACAGTGCAGGCTATCGAGAGAACGGTGCGGCAAGCGTGACAGGCCCGCCCGACTCCACTGGCGGACTGAAGGAGAGCTGAGATGTCCTGCGTATTCAAATTGATGGCGTCCCCTGTTGGCCAACTGACCCTGGTCGCCAGAGGCAGCAAGTTGGCGGCGATTCTCTGGGAGCATGAACGGCAGAATCGGGTTCGTCTCGGGCCATTGCAGGAAGCGGCCGATCATCCGCTGTTGCGGGAAACCGAGCGTCAGTTGCAAGAGTACTTTGCCGGTAGCCGTGAGCGTTTCGAGCTGGAGCTGGATTTTGCCGGCACCGAGTTCCAGTGCCAGGTCTGGCAGGCGCTGTTGACCATTCCATTCGGTGAAACCCGCAGCTATGGCCAGATCGCCCGACAGATCGGCCACCCCAAGGCGGTACGGGCAGTAGGGGCGGCCAATGGCCGGAATCCGATTTCGATTGTTGCTCCCTGTCATCGAGTGATCGGCGCTTCGGGAAGCCTGACCGGTTTTGCCGGTGGGCTGCAGGCCAAACGGTATCTGCTGGCGCTGGAAGGCGAAGAGACGCTGCAACTGAGGTTCTGAGTCAGCAGGGGCGGCGAGCTGTGCCAGAATGGCCGATCGTTTTTTCTGGAGCCTTGCCATGAGCGCCGTTACCCCCAGCCTGATCCGCGAGACCTTCCCCGTCGGTCCGTTGCAGTGCAACTGCACCATCATCGGCGACCCGCTGACCAAGAAAGCCATTGTGGTCGATCCGGGCGGCAATCCGGACTTGATCATGGCTCGCCTCGAGGCCCTGGGGCTGAAGGTGGTGAGCATCATTCATACCCATGCTCATCTGGACCATTTCCTGGCCTCGGGGCAGATGAAGGAAAAGACCGGCGCCACCTTGCACCTGCACAAGGACGATCAGTTCCTCTGGGACAACCTGGAGATGCAATGCAGCATGTTCGGCGTGCCCTTTACCCCGGTGCCGTCACCGGATCGCTGGCTGGATCACGAGGAAGAGTTGGCTTGTGGATGCGGCGTAGCCTTGCATACCCCCGGGCATACTCCGGGTTCCATGAGCTTTTGGTTTTCTGAAGCTAAGCTTCTGATTGCCGGCGACACACTGTTCAAGCGCGGCGTCGGACGCACGGACTTGTGGGGCGGCGATCAAGCCACCCTGGTGCGTTCGATCAAGCAGCGTCTGTATACCCTCGACGAAGACGCCACAGTGGTGGCCGGGCACGGTCCAGACACCCGCCTGGGGGATGAAATGCGTCAGAATCCGTTCGTGAGAGCCTGAGGATTTGCTCTGTTGTTCACGGAATTTTTGCCGTTTCGCGTGTTCCAACGCCAGCACAGGTCTGTTGCCAACGTCCGCTGCACCACAGAATGCAAAAAGTAGGAGCTTTCCATGTTCACCTCGCGTCGTTTGATTGTTGTCGCTACTGCTGTGGCCTTGTTGTCCGGCTGCGCTTCGCCTAACCCCTATGACAATCAGGGGCAGGCCGACGGCGGCTCGTCGGGCATGAGCAAAACTGCAAAATACGGTGGCCTGGGTGCCCTGGCCGGTGCTTTGGCCGGTGCCGCCATCGACCACAACAACCGTGGCAAGGGGGCGCTGATCGGTGCCGCCGTGGTGGGTGCGTCTGCTGCTGGTTACGGTTACTACGCCGACCAGCAAGAGAAGAAACTGCGCGCCAGCATGGCCAATACCGGGGTTGAAGTGCAGCGCCAGGGTGATCAGATCAAGCTGATCATGCCCGGCAACATCACCTTCGCCACCGACTCGGCGAACATCGCTCCCAGCTTCTATCAGCCGCTGAACAACCTGGCCAACTCCCTGCGCGAGTTCAACCAGAACCAGATCGAGATCGTCGGCTACACCGACAGCACCGGCAGCCGCCAGCACAACATGGACCTGTCCCAGCGTCGTGCCCAGAGCGTCGCGACCTACCTGACGTCCCAGGGCGTGAGCAGTGCCAACCTGTCCGCTCGCGGTGCCGGCCCGGACAACCCGATCGCCAGCAACGCCGACGTCAATGGTCGTGCGCAGAACCGTCGGGTAGAGGTCAACCTCAAGGCGATTCCGGGTCAGCAGTATCAACAGCCGAACCAGCAGTACCAGCAGCCTTACCAGCAGCAAGGTCAGCAGTACTAAGAGCAAACTGGCTGAACCCCAGGCACAAAAAAGCCCGCCCGATGCAAATCGGGCGGGCTTTTTAATGGCTGAGGCGTATTACTTCTTCAGGCCGTAATGCTCGTCGAGCATGCCGGGGGCATTCGGCGTCTTTGGCGCGTAGTCCCGTGGCGGCTCTTGGTCCCGTGGTGGTGTCAGGCGTTCACGAGGAGCCTGCACCGACTCCGAGTGCAGGGCGGCCAGCAGGCGTTGGCGGGTCAGTTCGTCCAGGGCCAGACGGTTGGCGCCCTCGGCGAGATGGTCCTGCACTTCCTGATAGCTCTGGGTGAGCTTTTTCACCAGGGTGGCGGTGCTGTTGAAGTGGGTGACCACTTCGTTCTGATAATTGTCGAAACGTTCCTGAATATCGTCCAACTGACGCTGCGTGCGGTTAGGCGCGGCATTGGGCAGCAGGCGAGCAACCAGGAATCCAATGGCGACACCCGCGACCAGGGCAAGAGTCGGCAACAACCAAACTAAGAGCGAGTGTTCCACGAGTCCTTCCTCTATAAACGGCTTTGCTTTACGTTAACGGCTCGAACCTGCGCTGTATACCGCGATTCACTCGCAATAGATTGGCACAGACCATTTGCTAGACGAGTCGACCCCCTTCGAGGTCACGGAGTTCCTTCCTTGCTAATGCGTGAAACCCCTGTAGTGATTGACGGCCCTGTGGGCCAACTGGAAGCCCTGTATCTGGAGGTGCCCGACGCTCGCGGCGTGGCGCTGATCTGTCACCCCAATCCGGTGCAGGGTGGCACCATGCTCAACAAGGTGGTGTCCACCTTGCAGCGCACCGCGCGGGATGCCGGGCTGACTACCTTGCGCTTCAACTATCGGGGCGTGGGCGCCAGTGAGGGCAGTCACGACATGGGCAGTGGCGAAGTCGATGACGCCCAGGCCGCCGCTCAGTGGTTACTGGCCCGGCACCCGGGATTGCCATTGACGCTGCTGGGTTTTTCCTTCGGAGGCTTCGTCGCCGCCAGCCTGGGTGGACGCCTGGAAGCCCAGGGCGTGCGGCTCAAGCATCTGTTCATGGTGGCGGCGGCGGTGACCCGGCTGCGGGACAGCGATCAGTTGCCGGAGAACTGCCCGCTGACCCTGATCCAGCCGGAAACCGATGAAGTCATCGACCCGCAGGCGGTCTACGACTGGTCCGACGCGCTTGTTCGTCCCCATGAGCTGCTGAAAGTGGCAGAATGCGGACACTTTTTTCATGGCAAGCTCACCGATCTCAAGGATCTGGTGCTGCCGCGACTTTCGAATTGATAGCAGTCTGATAAGCGATTACCCATGACTACTCGTACGCGTATCCTCACCGGCATCACCACCACCGGCACCCCGCACCTGGGCAACTATGCCGGCGCGATTCGCCCGGCGATCCTTGCCAGTCGCGACAGCAATGCCGACTCCTTCTACTTTCTGGCCGACTACCACGCGCTGATCAAGTGCGACGACCCGTTGCGCATCCAGCGTTCGCGTCAGGAGATTGCGGCCACCTGGTTGGCCGGTGGCCTGGATGTGGAGCGCGTGACTTTCTATCGCCAGTCGGACATTCCGGAAATCCCGGAACTGACCTGGTTGCTGACTTGCGTCGCGGCCAAGGGGCTGCTCAATCGCGCGCATGCCTACAAGGCTTCGGTGGACAAGAACCTGGAAGCCGGTGAAGACCCGGACGCCGGCATTACCATGGGGTTGTACAGCTACCCGGTGCTGATGGCCGCGGACATCCTGATGTTCAACGCTCACAAGGTGCCGGTGGGCAGGGATCAGATCCAGCACGTGGAGATGGCCCGTGATATCGGCCAGCGCTTCAACCACCTGTTCGGCCAGGGCAAGGAGTTCTTCACCATGCCCGAGGCGCTGATCGAGGAAAGCGTTGCCACCTTGCCAGGTCTCGATGGCCGCAAGATGTCCAAGAGCTACGACAACACCATTCCGTTGTTCACCAGTGCCAAGGAGATGAAGGACGCGATCTCGCGGATCGTCACTGACTCCAAGGCGCCGGGCGAGGCCAAGGATCCGGACAACGCTCATTTGTTCACCTTGTTCCAGGCCTTCTCCACCCCGGCGCAGGCTGCCGAGTTCCGCGCGGAATTGCTTCAGGGCCTGGGTTGGGGAGAAGCCAAGAACCGCCTGTTCCAATTGCTGGACGCCGAGCTGGGCGAAGCCCGCGAGCGTTACCACCAACTGATCGCTCGCCCGTCGGACCTGGAAGACATTCTGCGTGCCGGCGCCGTCAAGGCCCGTGCCGTGGCCACGCCGTTCCTCGCCGAGTTGCGTGAGGCCGTAGGCCTGCGCTCCTTTGCCAGCCAGGTGCAGGTTGCCGCCACGACCAAGAAAAAGGCCGCCAAGGCTGCGCGCTTCATCAGCTTCCGTGAAGACGATGGCAGTTTCCGTTTCCGCCTGCTGTCTGCCGATGGCGAGCAGTTGCTGCTGTCGCGCCATTTCGCCGATGGCAAGGCGGCCGGTGTGGTGAGCAAACAGCTGCAGTCCGGGCAGGCGCTGGATCTGCGCAGCGAAGCCGGCAGTTTCAGCGTCTGGCTCGATGGTGCCTGTGTGGCTGACAGCCCTGAGTTCGCCGACGCTGCCGCGCGTGATGCAGCAATAGATGCGCTGCGGATTGCGCTGACCCCGGCGCAGGACTAATCGGAATCTTCCCGACCAAGGGCTGATTGCCATTCCCCAGGGCCGTCGCTAAAGTGACGGCCCGTTTTTGTTGCCTTGCTAACGAATTATGACGCCCCTAGAACGATACCAAGCAGATCTGAAACGCCCGGACTTCTTTCATGACGCGGCACAGGAAACCGCTGTGCGTCATCTGCAGCGTCTGTACGACGATCTGATTGCAGCCGAGCAAAACAAGCCGGGACTGCTCGGCAAGCTGTTCGGCAAGAAGGATCAGGTGCCGGTCAAGGGCCTGTATTTCTGGGGGGGAGTGGGGCGCGGCAAGACCTATCTGGTGGATACCTTCTTCGAGGCCCTGCCGTTCAAGGAAAAGGTTCGCACGCACTTTCACCGCTTTATGAAGCGCGTCCACGAAGAGATGAAGACCCTGGGCGGCGAGAAGAATCCGCTGACCATCATCGCCAAACGCTTCTCCCAAGAGGCGCGGGTGATCTGCTTCGACGAGTTCTTCGTCTCCGACATTACCGATGCGATGATCCTCGGCACCCTGATGGAAGAACTGTTCAAGAATGGCGTGACCCTGGTCGCCACCTCGAACATCGTTCCGGACGGCCTGTACAAGGATGGCTTGCAGCGTGCGCGCTTCCTGCCGGCCATTGCCCTGATCAAGCAGAACACCGAGATCGTCAACGTCGACAGCGGTGTCGACTACCGTCTGCGGCATCTGGAACAGGCCGAGCTGTTTCATTACCCCCTGAATGAAGCGGCTCACGAAAGCCTGCGCAAGAGCTTCCGGGCGCTGACCCCTGAATGCACTCAGGCGGTGGAAAACGATGTGTTGATCATCGAGAACCGCGAAATTCGTGCCCTGCGTACCTGTGATGATGTGGCCTGGTTCGATTTCCGCGAGCTGTGCGACGGTCCCCGCAGCCAGAACGATTACATCGAACTGGGCAAGATCTTCCATGCGGTGCTGCTCAGCGGCGTGGAGCAGATGAGCGTGACCACCGACGACATTGCCCGGCGCTTTATCAATATGGTCGACGAGTTCTATGACCGTAACGTCAAGCTGATCATCTCTGCCGAGGTTGAACTCAAGGATCTGTACACCGGTGGACGCCTGACGTTCGAGTTCCAGCGAACCCTCAGCCGGTTGCTGGAGATGCAGTCCCACGAGTTTCTGTCGCGGGCACACAAGCCGTAAGCGTCGCCAAATGAACAAGGGCCTGCATTGCAGGCCCTTTTTTATGCCGCCTGTTGCTGGAACTGCTGGCGGTACTGGTTGGGTGAGAGATCGGTGTGCTGGCGGAACAGGCGGGCAAAGAAGCTGGCGTCGTCGTAGCCGACTTCGTAGCTGATGGTCTTGATGCTCTTGCGTGTTCCCGAGAGCAGGCCCTTGGCGGTTTCGATACGCAGCCGCTGCAGGTAATGCAGAGGCTTGTCGCCGGTGGCGGTCTGGAAGCGGCGCATGAAGTTGCGAATGCTCATGCCATGCTCGCGGGCCACGTCTTCGAAGCGGAACTTGTCGGCGAAGTGCTCTTCGAGCCAGTGCTGGATCTGCAGGATGATCACGTCCTGGTGCAGCTTCTGGCCGCCAAAGCCGATGCGTCCGGGGGCGTAGTTGCGTTGCACTTCGTAGAGGATGTCCCGAGCCACGGCCTGGGCTACGTTGGCGCCGCAGAAGCGTTCGATCAGGTAGATGTACAGGTCGCAGGCCGAGGTGGTGCCGCCGGCGCAGTAGAGGTTGTCGGCGTCGGTCAGGTGCTTGTCCTGATTGAGCTGGACCTGGGGGAAGCGTTCGCTGAAGGCGCTGAAGAAGCGCCAGTAGGTGGTGGCTTCCTTGCCGTTGAGCAGCCCGGCCTCGGCCAGCCAGAACACGCCGGTGGCCTCGCCGCAGAGCACGGCACCGCGGGCGTGCTGGGCCCGCAGCCAGGGCAGTATCTGTGGATAACGCTGGCACAGGGTGTCGAAGTCGTCCCAGAACGCGGGGAGGATGATCACGTCTGTGTCTTCCAGCGGGCCATCCACTGGCATGATCACGTTGCTGAAGCTGCAAACCGGCTGTCCGTCGGGACTGACCAGGCGGGTTTCGAAGGCCGGGGTCAGGCCTTGGCCCAGTTGTTTGCCATAGCGCAGGCTGGCCAGATGGAAGAAATCCTTGGCTTGCATGAGGGTAGAGGCGAAAACCCGGTCGATGGCCAGGATGCTGACGCGCCGCAAGGGCGTGGAGGTTTGGTTAGACATAATTCAATTGTTCTTATAGGGGAAAGTGGTCACCAGACGGCTGGATCGTCTTATTTTTTGTCGGATGTGTCCAGTGTCCTGTGCAGGTGGCTGGCCTTAGGCTCTGGCAGCCAACCCATGATCAATAAACATCACAGGTGCCTGCATGATCCCTAGAACCTTGTTCAGTTCCGAGCACGAGCTCTTCCGTGACAGCGTGCGTACGTTCCTTGAAAAAGAGGCTGTGCCTTTCCATGGTGAGTGGGAAAAACAGGGCTATATCGACCGCCAGTTGTGGAACAAGGCCGGGGAGGCGGGGATGCTGTGCTCACATATTCCCGAGGAGTACGGCGGCCTGGGTGCGGATTTTCTCTACAGTGCGGTGGTGATCGAGGAGATCGGTCGGCTGGGGCTGACGGGCATTGGTTTCTCTCTGCATTCGGACATTGTTGCGCCCTACATCCTGCATTACGGCAGTGAGGCGCTGAAACGCCAATACCTGCCCCGTTTGGTGTTGGGGGAAATGGTGACGGCCATCGCCATGACCGAGCCGGGTGCCGGTTCCGACCTGCAAGGGGTGAAGACCACGGCGGTGCTCGATGGCGACGAGTATGTGATCAACGGCTCCAAGACCTTCATCACCAACGGCTATCTGGCGGATCTGGTGATTGTGGTGGCCAAGACCGATCCCAAGGCCGGGGCCAAGGGCACCAGCCTGTTTCTGGTGGCGGCCGATACGCCGGGGTTCTCCAAGGGCAAGCGTCTGGAAAAGGTCGGGATGAAGGCTCAGGACACTTCGGAGTTGTTTTTCCAGGATGTGCGCGTGCCCAAGGAAAATCTGCTGGGACAGGCTGGAATGGGGTTCGCCTATCTGATGCAGGAGTTGCCTCAGGAGCGCCTGACGGTCGCCATTGGCGGTCTGGCCAGCGCGGAGGCGGCGCTGCAATGGACCCTGGACTACACCCGTGAACGCAAGGCTTTCGGCAAGGCGATTGCCGACTTCCAGAACACCCGTTTCAAACTGGCGGAGATGGCCACCGAAATCCAGATTGGCCGGGTGTTTGTCGATCGCTGCCTGGAGTTGCATCTGCAAGGCAAGCTCGATGTGCCAACGGCGGCGATGGCCAAGTACTGGGGCACCGATCTGCAGTGCAAGGTGCTTGATGAGTGCGTGCAGTTGCACGGCGGCTACGGCTTTATGTGGGAGTACCCGGTAGCCCGGGCCTGGGCCGATGCCCGGGTACAGCGCATTTATGCCGGGACCAACGAAATCATGAAGGAAATCATCGCCCGCTCACTGTAGCCATGGGCTTGCCGGCGAATGGGCGACGCACATTCGCCGGCAAGCCAGCTGCTGAAGTGTTTAAGGGGCGGGGTTGGGGTGGTCCTTGTGAATCGCCTCGATACCGGCCAGGACTTCTTCCGACAATTTCAATTCGGCACTGGCGATGTTGCTGTCCAGCTGGTCCAGGGTCGTGGCGCCGATGATGTTGCTGGTCACGAAGGGCTGCTGATTGACGAAGGCCAGTGCCATTTGCGCTGGATCCAGCCCGTGTTCTCGGGCCAGGGCGACGTAACGGCTGCAGGCCGCTTCCGACTGAGGATTGAAGTAGCGGCTGAAGCGGCTATAGAGGCTCAGTCGAGCCTTGGCTGGGCGGGCGCCGCCTTCGTATTTGCCGGACAGGTAGCCAAAGGCCAATGGAGAGTAGGCCAACAGGCCGCATTGTTCGCGAATGGCGATTTCCGCCAGGCCCACTTCAAAGCTGCGGTTGAGCAGGTTGTAGGGGTTCTGGATCGAGACTGCGCGAGGCCAGCCACGGCTCTCGGCCAGGGCGAGGAACTTCATGGTGCCCCAGGGCGTTTCATTGGACAGGCCGATATGGCGGATCTTGCCGGCCTTGACCTGTTCGTCCAGGGCTTCGAGGGTTTCTTCCAGCGGGGTGAAGTCTTCGTCGGCCTGGTGCTTGTAGCCCAGTTGACCGAAGAAGTTGGTGCTGCGCTCGGGCCAGTGCAACTGATAAAGGTCGATCCAGTCGGTCTGCAAGCGCTTGAGGCTGGCATCCACGGCTTCGATTATGTGTTTGCGGTTGTGCTTGAGTTGTTTGTCGCGGATGTAGTCGATGGTGTTGCCGGGGCCGGCGATCTTGCTGGCCAGGATCCAGTCGGCACGGTCGCCGCGTTGCTTGAACCAGTTGCCGATATAGCGCTCGGTGGTGGCGTAGGTGTCGGCCTTGGGGGGCACCGGGTACATCTCGGCGGTGTCGATGAAGTTGATTCCGGCGTGTTTGGCTCGCTCGATCTGAGCGAAGGCTTCAGCCTCGGTATTCTGTTCGCCCCAGGTCATGGTGCCCAGGCAAATTGCGCTGACGTTAAGGTCGGTTCGGCCCAGCTGGCGGTAGTCCATCGGGTACTTCCTTGGCAAAACAATCATAAAAGCAGGTTGAAATTTTTTTCGCAATCTGCATAATTCGGCAGCTCTTTCTGCAGTGGAAGTGATGCGCCGCCTGCCGAAGAATCTTGCCGTATTCCAGACGCGCTGACCCGAGCCCCCGATAGCGTCTGTGTCCGGCTGCCTTTGACCTTGTCAAAGTACGCACTATTCAGTAAGATCCGCCGTCTATTTTGCTGGGCGGCCCCTGAGGCTATAAAGAATGAAAACTTTTACTGCTAAACCGGAAACAGTAAAGCGCGACTGGTTCGTCGTCGACGCTGCTGGTCAGACCCTGGGTCGTCTGGCCACCGAAATCGCGAGCCGTCTGCGTGGCAAGCACAAGCCTGAGTACACTCCTCACGTTGACACCGGCGACTACATCGTCGTTATCAATGCCGAGCAGGTACGTGTTACTGGCGCTAAAACCACTGACAAAATGTACTACTCCCACTCCGGTTTCCCGGGCGGCATCAAGTCGATCAACTTCGAAAAGCTGATCGCCAAGGCCCCTGAGCGCGTGATCGAGACCGCGGTAAAAGGCATGCTGCCTAAGAACCCGCTGGGTCGCGACATGTACCGTAAGCTGAAAGTCTATGCGGGCGCTGCTCACCCTCATACTGCTCAGCAGCCCCAAGAACTGAAGATTTAACGGAATAGTTCATTATGTCGGCGACTCAAAATTACGGCACTGGCCGTCGCAAGACTGCAACCGCACGCGTTTTCCTGCGTCCGGGCACTGGCAACATCTCGATCAACAACCGTTCCCTGGATAACTTCTTCGGTCGCGAAACTGCCCGCATGGTAGTTCGTCAGCCGCTGGAGCTGACCGAGACTGTTGAGAAGTTCGATATCTACGTTACCGTTATCGGCGGCGGTGTAAGTGGTCAAGCTGGCGCGATCCGCCACGGTATCACTCGCGCTCTGATGGATTACGACGAAACTCTGCGCAGCGCTCTGCGTAAAGCTGGTTTCGTAACCCGTGACGCACGTGAAGTTGAACGTAAGAAAGTGGGTCTGCGTAAAGCGCGTAAGCGTCCGCAATACTCCAAGCGTTAATTCGCTACTGCGTTCAAAGACGCCCAGTCTCCTTGCGGAGCTGGGCGTTTTTTATTGTCTGAAATTTGCTCTGTGACAACTTGCCACATCCACGGAGGCCCTATACTACAAGGCTTCGGGCTGGCTGGGCTTGGTAATTACCTTGTCAGAATAGGGGCTTTTCATTACCATTCGGCAAAATTTTTATAAGTTCAGATTTTTACTTAGTAGATGCCTGATTTAACAGGCCACAAAGCTGATGGGAGAGGACTGAATGAGCAATGACGGCGTGAATGCAGGCCGGCGTCGCTTCTTAGTAGCAGCCACATCCGTGGTGGGTGCTGCAGGAGCGGTGGGGGCTGCGGTCCCGTTCGTGGGGTCATGGTTTCCCAGTGCCAAGGCGAAAGCCGCAGGTGCACCGGTGAAAGTGAATATCAGCAAGATCGACCCAGGTCAGCAGATGATTGCTGAATGGCGTGGTCAGCCGGTGTTCATCGTCCGCCGTACAGAGGAAATCCTGGGGAATCTTAAAAAGATCGAGGGCCAGCTGTCTGACCCTGACTCCAAGAACTCGGTACAACCAACCTACGTCGATCCGGAAGTGCGTTCGATCAAGCCAGAGATCCTGTTGCTGATCGGGATCTGCACTCACCTGGGTTGTTCTCCGACCTTCCGTCCTGAAGTGGCGCCCGCCGATCTGGGCAAGGACTGGGTAGGTGGCTATTTCTGCCCTTGCCACGGCTCCCACTACGATCTGGCTGGTCGCGTCTACAAGGCGCAGCCTGCGCCCCTGAACCTGCCAGTACCCCCGCATTCCTATGAGTCGGATGACATCATCGTCATTGGCGTCGACACGGAGAAAGCGTGATGAGCAAGTTCATGGATTGGGTTGATGCGCGCTTCCCCGCGACCAAGATGTGGGAAGACCATCTCAGCAAGTATTACGCTCCGAAGAACTTCAACTTCTTCTATTTCTTTGGCTCCCTGGCGCTGCTGGTGCTGGTCAATCAGATCGTTACCGGTGTCTGGCTGACCATGAGCTACACCCCTTCGGCAGAAGAGGCCTTCGCTTCTGTTGAATACATCATGCGCGACGTCGAGTACGGCGCGATCCTGCGTCTGCTTCACTCCACCGGCGCTTCGGCGTTCTTCATCGTGGTCTATCTGCACATGTTCCGTGGCTTGCTCTACGGTTCCTACCAGAAGCCTCGTGAGCTGGTGTGGCTGTTCGGCATGCTGATCTACCTGGCGCTGATGGCTGAAGCCTTCATGGGCTACCTGCTGCCTTGGGGGCAGATGTCCTATTGGGGGGCTCAGGTAATCATCTCGCTGTTCGGTGCGATCCCCGTTATTGGTGACGACCTGACCCAGTGGATTCGTGGTGACTACCTGATTTCCGGGATTACTCTGAACCGCTTCTTCGCCCTGCACGTAGTAGCCCTGCCGATCGTGATTCTCGGCCTGGTGGTGCTGCACATCCTGGCGTTGCACGAAGTGGGTTCGAACAACCCGGATGGCGTAGACATCAAGAAGAACAAGGACGAGAACGGCATCCCGCTGGATGGCATTCCTTTCCACCCTTACTACACCGTGAAGGATATCGTCGGCGTAGTGGTGTTCCTGTTCATCTTCTGCTCGATCGTGTTCTTCTTCCCGGAAATGGGCGGCTATTTCCTCGAGAAACCGAACTTCGAGCAAGCCAACCCGTTCAAGACTCCCGAGCACATTGCTCCGGTTTGGTACTTCACGCCGTTCTACGCGATCCTGCGTGCGGTGCCGGACAAGCTCTTGGGTGTTATCGCCATGGGCGCTGCAATTGCGGTCCTGTTCGTACTGCCTTGGCTTGACCGCAGCCCGGTCAAGTCCATGCGCTACAAAGGCTGGCTGAGCAAGATCTGGCTGCTGGTGTTCTGCATCTCGTTCGTGATCCTGGGTGTGCTGGGTGTCTTGGCACCGACTCCGGGCCGTACGCTGCTGTCGCAGGTATGTACCTTCCTGTACTTCGCCTACTTCATTCTGATGCCGTTCTACACCAGGCTCGAGAAGACCAAACCGGTTCCGGAAAGGGTGACTGGCTGATGAAAAAGCTATTTGCTGTACTGATTCTTGCTGCTATGCCTGTATTGTCTTTCGCGGCCGAGCACGGCGGACCTGAGTTGGAGAAGATCGATATCGATCTCTCCGACAAAGCCGCCCTGCAAGACGGCGCGCGTACTTTTGCCAACTACTGCATGGGCTGCCACAGCGCCAAGTTCCAGCGTTATGAGCGAGTAGCCGATGACTTGGGCATTCCTCACGACCTGATGTTGAGCAAGCTGGTTTTCACCGGTGCCAAGATCGGCGACCACATGAACATCGGCATGCAGCCGGCGGATGCCAAGACCTGGTTCGGTGCTGCGCCGCCAGATCTGACCCTGGTGGCTCGTGTTCGTGGTACCGACTGGCTTTATGGCTACCTCAAGTCCTTCTATGAAGATCCTGCGCGCCCTTGGGGTGTGAACAACAAGGTCTTCCCGAACGTTGGCATGCCTAACGTCCTGGTCGGTCTGCAAGGGCGTCAAGTGGTCGGTTGCAAGCAGGTGCAGATCGTTGAAGACGGCAAGAAGCAATACGATCCGCTGACTGGTACACCGCTGACTCACGAGGCGTGCGATCAACTGACAGTCAAAGAGGGTACCGGTACTCTCAACGAGGCTCAGTTCGACGAGAAGGTCAAGAATCTGGTGACTTTCCTTGCCTACTCGGCCAACCCGGTCAAGCTGCAACACCAGCGCATTGGCACTTATGTGCTCTTGTATCTGGCCTTCTTCTTCGTGTTCGCCTATCTGCTCAAGCGCGAATACTGGAAGGATGTGCATTAATAACGTTTTAAGCATCAGTTGTTGAGCGTGCGCGCCCAAGGGCGTCTCTGATCAGTAACAACCCTGTATCATTCGGGGGTTACCAGAGGCGCCCTGAGGGCGCGCTCGTTTTTTCTGCTTCCGATAATTTCAACAAGCGAGGAGGATCGCCATGGGCGTGACCAATCGGTTGGCCTGTTACTCCGACCCCGCCGACCACTATTCCCACCGGGTGCGCATTGTGCTGGCGGAGAAGGGTGTCAGCGCCGAGATCATCAGTGTGGAGGCGGGCCGTCAGCCGCCGAAGCTGATCGAAGTGAATCCTTACGGGAGCTTGCCAACGCTGGTTGATCGTGACCTGGCGTTGTGGGAATCGACAGTGGTGATGGAGTACCTGGATGAGCGTTACCCTCATCCGCCGCTGTTGCCGGTTTACCCTGTGGCGCGTGCCAACAGTCGTTTGCTGATGCACCGAATCCAGCGTGATTGGTGCGGGCAGGTGGACCTGATCCTGGATCCGCGGACCAAGGAGGCGGCGCGGGTGCAGGCGCGTAAGGAATTGCGTGAAAGTCTGACCGGAGTGTCTCCGCTGTTCGCCGACAAACCATTTTTCCTCAGTGAGGAACAAAGTCTGGTTGACTGCTGCCTACTGCCCATACTCTGGAGATTGCCAATCCTGGGTATCGAATTGCCGCGGCAGGCCAAGCCGCTGCTTGATTATATGGACCGCCAATTTGCGCGTGAGGCTTTCCAGGCGAGTCTGTCTGGCGTCGAACGTGACATGCGCTGAGGCTTAAGGAGCCGCTATGAACTCCAGTCGACCTTATCTGGTCCGCGCGCTCTATGAGTGGATTGTGGACAACGATTGCACCCCGCACCTGCTGGTCAATTCCGACTATCCGGCCGTGCAGGTGCCCCAGGGCTTTGCCAGTGATGGGCAAATTGTCCTGAATATTTCTCCCAGTGCCGTACGTCATCTGCACATGGACAACGACGCCGTGACCTTTGAAGGGCGCTTCGGCGGTGTGCCACACAGCTTGCACGTACCGGTCGCGGCGATCCTCGGAATCTATGCGCGCGAGAATGGTCAGGGCATGGTCTTTGATCTGGAGTCGCCTCTGGACGAAGAGGATGACATCGAGCCGGATGACGATTTGCCGCCGCCGGACAGTGAGCCGCCGCGCCCCAGTGGCCGGCCCAGCTTGAAAGTGGTCAAGTAATAAAAAAGGCGATCCAGATGGATCGCCTTTTTTGTGTCTGACGCAGTGCTGTGTCAGTCGATGTATTCGAACAGTTTGACGATTTTTTGTACGCCGGAGACGCCCTGGACCAGATTGGTGGCTTGTGCGGCTTCCTGTTGGGTCAGCAGGCCCAGCAGGTAGACGATGCCATTCTCGGTGACGACCTTGATCCGCGATCCGGGAATGCTGGCGTCGGTGAGCATCTGAGTCTTGATCTTGGTGGTCAGCCAGCCATCGTTCTGCCGTGCCAGAAAGCCGGAGGGCGGCAGTACTTGCAGTTCGTTATGGACCTTCTTGACTCGCTGCACTTCGCTGGCGGCCTGTTCGGCTGTTGCCTTGAGGTCGGGGCGCGGTGTCTGGCCTGCGAGCAGGACAATGCCGTTGAAGCTGGTGACGACAATGTGCGAGTTGTTTTCCAGGTCCGGGTTGGCCTTGGCAACGTTGACGGCGACTTTGGTTTCGATCAGTGAGTCGTCGATCTTGCTGCCGAAGGTGCGAGTGCCGCGATCGTCATCAATGGGTTTGTCGCGGGTGGCGGTAATCACCGAGCTGCAACCAGTGATGCCGAGGCACAAGGTCAAGGCCAGGAGGCCAAGGCGATTAGGGGTCATTCTTCACTCCCGAACAATTGGCTGTCGATCAAGTCGCAAAGGCAGTGGATCGCCAGCAGGTGGACTTCTTGAATACGTGCGGTGACGTTGGCCGGTACACGAATTTCAACATCTTCAGGCAAAAGCAGGGAAGCCATGCCTCCACCATCGCGACCGGTCAATGCTACGACAATCATTTCTCGATCATGTGCGGCCTGGATCGCTTGAATAATGTTGGCCGAGTTGCCGCTGGTGGAAATCGCCAGCAGTACGTCGCCGGGTTGTCCCAGGGCGCGGATCTGCTTGGAAAAGACTTCGTTGTAGCTGTAGTCGTTGGCGATCGAAGTGATGGTCGAGCTATCGGTGGTCAGGGCGATGGCTGGCAGGCTGGGGCGTTCACGTTCGAAGCGGTTGAGCAGTTCGGAGGAAAAGTGCTGGGCGTCGCCCGCAGAACCGCCGTTGCCACAGGAGAGCATTTTGCCCTCATTGAGCAGGGCGTTGACCATGACTTGGCTGGCTTGCTCGATGTGCGGTGCAAGTACGTCCATCGCCTGTTGCTTGGTGTCGATACTGGCCTGAAAAAGCTGGCGAATTCGGGATTGCATGTCCATCTGTGTGACCTTAAGTAGCGCGGCTTGGTGGCACGTGAATGTGCAGCCCGCAAAGCAAAGAGCAAAAAAGTTGAGTGAAAATGGGTGCTGCCTGATGGCTTCTTTCAGCTGTCAAAGGCATTGCGCAGCCAGTTCAGGCGGGCTTCTGCACCTGGGGCGCCGTCAATGGCGACCACATCGAAACGGCAGGGATGGTTGGACCAGCGTGACTCTTTTTGCAGAAAAATCTGCGCAGCAAGAATGAGTTTCTGACGCTTGCGCCCATCGATACTGCCCAGGGCGCCACCCCATTGCGTGTGTTGTCTGTAGCGGACTTCGACGAATACTACTGTATCGCCGTCAAGCATGACCAGATCAAGCTCGCCGCGTTTGCACAGCCAGTTCTGCGCCAGCAGGCGCAGCCCTTGCTGTTGGAGATGCCTGAGCGCTTGGCTTTCGGCATCTCTTCCGCTTTGCTGGCGTGATCCTTGGAGCATCAGCGCGGCGTATCGGGCAGGCGGGTGACCTGGCCGTTGACGAACTTGGCCCACGGCAGCTGGCGTTCGATACGCTGACCTGCGGCCATGCCCAGGCTGCCGGACTCACCATCGATCCGGCTGTCAGGCAGGGCCTTGAGCTGGCCCAGGCGAGGTGCAAGACGATAGGCGTCGACGCCCATGGCGTACAGGCGACCTAGGCTGCCTCCGGCTTGTGGCCATTGTGCAGTGACCTGGCGCCGCAGAAGGCCGTTGGCGTCCAGCAGCCAGGGGGTTTCACAGAACATTACTCCGTTCATGTCGTTGTATTGGTTCTGATCGCCGCTGGCACTGAATACGTTGGAGGTGGCGTACACCGGAACGTCCCCGGCGTATTGGAAGTTCAGGGTCGGCTTGATCTGTTGTGCCTGCTGTGGCGTTGCAGCAAGGAAAATGAACTCGATGTCCTGGCGGCGTGCCGGTTGCGCGGCGACTTGAGTGCCTATGGTGCTTTGCAGGCTCTTGGCGCGACCTTCGCTTTGGCGCAGCTGGAACAGGTCGGCAATCTGCTGGGCCAGGGCGACTGGCTGATCGATGCGTTCGATGCCGATCATGCTGCCACCGTTGGCTTCCCAATCCTGGCGGAAGGCTTTGAGCACGCGATCGCCCCATTCACCCTTGGGGACCAGCGCGGCGGCACGGTGCAAGCCGTCGGCGCGGGCGCGACGAGAAACTTCACGGGCTTCGTCTTCGGCTGCCAGGCCAAACTGGAACAGTTGCGCGGGGCCCTGTTCGCCGCCCTCGCTGTAGTTCAGTGCCAGGGTAGTAATCGGCAGTTGCGGGCGTGCAGCCAGCTGTTTGACCAGGGGTTTTTCCAGCGGGCCGACTACCAGCTGCACGCCGGCGGCTTGGGCCTTGCGATAGAAGTCATCCAGGGAGCTCAGGCGCGAGCTGTCGTAGAACTCGATGCTGGGTGGTTTCTGCCCGGCTTGCTGTGCTTGATAGTGGGCTGCCATGAAGCCTTCGCGCAGGGCTTTGGCTACAGAGGCCAGCGGGCCGTCCTGTGGCAGCAGCAGGGCGATTTTCGACACGGGTTGGCTGGCCAGCTCTTTGAGCTTGATCAGCGGTTGCGGCAATTGGAGGGCAGCAGGGTGTTTTGGATTCTGTGCGCGCCACTGATCAATGGCGGCCTGCTGCTGTTCCAGGGTGCCGGCGCTCTTGACTGCCAGGGCCAGGCTCATCCAGCCGGCCATATCGTCATTGCCCGCTGGCTGCAGTTGGTCGGTTGGCAGGGCGGCGATCAGTGCCCAAATGGCTTCGTGGTTCTTTGCTGCGGCATCGTCTTTGAGCAAGGGGGCAATAAAGATCCGCTCCTTGGCGGCTGCCAATGTTTGGCCGTCGGCCTCAAGGGCGCGAGCATGAACGGTGCCGGTGCGAATCTGTTGTGGTGCGGGCAGCTCGCTCAGGTGCTGCAGGCTGGGATGGCTCAAGGCGGTTAAAGCCGCCTTTGGCTGATTGCGTACCATGGCCAGCTCGGCGGACAGCGTGCCGGCGAAGATTTGCTGGGCAGGTTTGAGCTGATCCAGCGGCACTTGCTGCAGAATCTGTCCGGCGCGTCCGGCGTTGCCTTGGCGATACGCCATGTCTGCCGCGCTCAGGCGTAGCAGGGCGGCTTTGTCGGGGCTTTTGCTGGTGGCGGCCTGTTCGAGCAATTGCTCGATGCTGGCATCCGGTGTCCGTGGAAGTTCGCCAAGGCTGGAGGAGGGCGAGCTGGCGCAAGCCACCAAAAGGGTAGCCAGGCAGAGGGCGAGAAACAGCCGCAGGCAAGCGATCATGTAAGTGTTCCTGATACTCGATCAAATGAGCGTGGAATTGTACCCAAGCGCTGGCCGGGGCGCGATGTTACTGGTGATAAACCGTCCATTTAGCGGGTGCAAATGTTGCTGGGAGGCACAAAAGCCGGCAAAGGATCAGAGTGTTGAGCGATTGACAGGTCTATTGAGAGGGCTTCAACGCGCTACAATGGCGCTTTTGCCGATCAAGAGGTGTGCGCTTTGACTGTTCCGGGTCCTTTGAATTCCGCTGCTGGCTCGCTTTATGTGGTGGCGACGCCCATCGGTAACCTGGACGACATCAGCGCCCGGGCTCTGAAGTTGTTGCGTGAGGTGTCGCTCATTGCTGCGGAGGATACCCGGCATTCTCAGCGCCTGATGCAGCACTTCGGCATTGCCACGCCTCTGGCGGCCTGTCATGAACATAATGAGCGTGACGAAGGCAGTCGTTTCATCACCCGTTTGCTCGCCGGGGACGATGTTGCGTTGATCTCCGATGCGGGCACGCCGTTGATTTCCGATCCGGGTTATCACTTGGTGCGTCAGGCGCGAGCAGCAGGTATCAATGTGGTTCCCGTACCAGGGGCCTGTGCTTTGATCGCTGCATTGTCGGCGGCAGGTCTGCCATCGGACCGGTTTATCTTCGAAGGTTTTCTGCCGGCCAAGGCGGTTGGGCGGCGTGGGCGTCTGGAGGCGGTCAAGGAAGAGCCGCGTACGTTGATTTTCTATGAGGCTCCGCATCGGATTCTTGAGTGTCTGCAGGATATGGAGGCGGTATTCGGTGGCGATCGGCCTGCGTTGCTGGCTCGGGAGCTGACCAAGACTTTCGAGACTCTCAAGGGCTTGCCGCTTTCTGAGTTGCGCCAGTTCGTTGAATCCGATAGCAATCAGCAGCGTGGCGAGTGCGTAGTGTTGGTCGCGGGGTGGACGGCGCCGGAAGGTGATGAGGCGATCAGCGCTGAGTCGATGCGCGTGCTTGATCTGCTGCTCAAGGAAATGCCTCTCAAGCGGGCGGCGGCGCTGGCGGCCGAGATCACTGGTGAGCGCAAGAACGTGCTGTATCAGGTGGCCTTGAATAAGCAGAAAGAACAATAAATGGCATGCCAGGGTGGCCAATGGCTTTTAGCGCTTGTTCTTGGGCCGCTCTGCCGTTAACCTGCGCGGCGGAGAGTCGATTGGACAGTCGCTGCCCTCTATGAAAATTAGAGGGGGGAGGAAAGTCCGGGCTCCATAGGGCGGAGTGCCAGGTAATGCCTGGGGGGCGTGAGCCTACGGAAAGTGCCACAGAAAATAACCGCCTAAGCACTTCGGTGCCGGTAAGGGTGAAAAGGTGCGGTAAGAGCGCACCGCACGTCTGGTAACAGTTCGTGGCTAGGTAAACCCCACTCGGAGCAAGACCAAATAGGGTTCCAAGGCGTGGCCCGCGCTGGAACCGGGTAGGTTGCTAAAGATGTCCAGTGATGGCCATCGTAGAGGAATGACTGTCCTCGACAGAACCCGGCTTACAGATCGACTCTCCACTTTTTCCCTCCCTGCTTGAATCAATAGCAGAAGCGTTTTTGTAATACCGAAAAAATCTTACTCTTAATAAATCACTTTAACTTCGCATTGCAGCTTATTGAGCTGCCTGAAGTTAATGCTCTGGAATGCCCCTCGAATTCTCGTTGCCTCTCCTCTTAGTGTCCTAAATCTCCGTTCTATAAGGCTTTTCCGTCGCTGCGCGCCTTGACGGTGGTGTGGGCGCATTCCTATAGTGTGCGCAAGTGGCGGAAAGTGGCATGAAGTGGGTTTTATGAGCGCAAAACGCTAAAATTTGGAGAAACGCTGACGTGTTTCGCGGAGCTAACGCTATCAGTCTCGATGCAAAAGGCCGTCTCGCCATGCCGAGCCGGTATCGTGACGAGCTCGTTTCGCGAAGTTCTGGGCAGTTAATCGTCACGATCGATGCTGTTGATCCTTGTTTGTGTGTTTACCCTCTCGACGAGTGGGAGCTGATAGAAACCAAACTGCGCGCGCTGCCTTCGCTGCGCGAAGAGAACCGTCGTTTGCAGCGTTTGCTGATTGGTAATGCCGTCGATCTTGAACTCGATGGCAGTGGTCGTTTTCTGGTACCGCCGCGCCTGCGTGAATATGCCAAGTTGGATAAGCGCGCAATGTTGGTGGGCCAACTGAACAAGTTCCAACTGTGGGACGAGGATGCCTGGAATGCTGTTTCCGCAGCGGACCTGGCGGCTATTCAACAACCGGGCGCCATGCCTGATGAACTGCGTGATTTGATCCTGTGACTATTGATAGCGGCTTTAACCACATCACCGTGCTGCTTGACGAAGCCGTCGAGGCTCTCGCCGTGCGGCCTGATGGCTGCTATCTGGATGGCACCTTCGGCCGTGGTGGGCATAGCCGGCTGATTCTCAGCAAGCTCGGGGTGGAGGGCCGGCTCCTCGGATTCGACAAAGACCCCCAAGCGATTGCCACCGGGCAAGCGCTAGCGGCCGAAGACGGCCGCTTTGTCGTTGTGCAGCGCAGTTTTGCCGAGCTGGGTTCGGAAGTCGCCGAGCGCGGGCTGGCCGGCAAGGTCAGTGGCGTACTGCTCGACCTGGGCGTGTCGTCCCCCCAGCTGGACGATCCTGAGCGCGGCTTCAGCTTTCTCAATGATGGCCCCCTGGATATGCGTATGGACCCGACTCGTGGCATCAGTGCCGCTGAGTTCATCGCCACCGCGCCAGTGGAGGAAATCGCCCGCGTATTCAAGGAGTACGGCGAAGAGCGCTTCTCCGGTCGCATGGCGCGAGCAGTGGTCGAACGTCGTGAGATCCAGCCTTTCGAGCGCACTGCCGATCTGGCTGAAGTGCTCAAGGTGGCCAACCCAGCCTGGGAAAAGGGCAAGAACCCGGCGACCCGGGCTTTCCAGGGTTTGCGCATTCATGTGAATAACGAGCTGGGTGATCTGGAGGCTGGCCTGGAAGCCGCGCTGGACGCTCTGGAAGTGGGTGGCCGTCTGGTGGTCATCAGTTTCCACTCCCTGGAAGATCGCATCGTCAAATTGTTCATGCGTCGCCTGGTGAAAGGCGAGTCTGACAATCTGCCGCGTAACCTGCCGGTGCGTTTCGAAGCCTTCGTGCCGAAAATCAAGATCCATGGCAAAGCGCAGTTCGCCTCCGAGGCCGAACTCAAGGCCAACCCGCGTGCTCGTAGTGCCGTCATGCGTGTTGCGGAGAAGCTTCGGTGAGCAAGCTCTTCGCCAAGCCGCTTCCAGGCGGAAGCTTTTTCATGCTGCTGCTATTCGTAGGGGTGCTGGTGTCCGCGATCGCGGTTTCCTACAGCGCCCACTGGAACCGTTTGCTGCTCAATACGCTCTACGGCGAGCTGAGTGTGCGCGACAAGGCCCAGGCTGAATGGGGTCGCTTGATCCTTGAACAAAGCACCTGGACCGCTCATAGCCGGATTGAAGTACTGGCCACCGAGCAGTTGAAAATGCACATCCCAGGTGCGGCCGAAGTTCGAATGGTGGCGCCATGAAGCTTGAAGGCGCGCTCTATCCCTGGCGTTTTCGCGTGGTGCTGGGCTTGCTGGCGGTCATGGTGTCGGCGATTGGCTGGCGCATCATCGATCTGCAGGTGGTCGATCGTGACTTCCTTAAAGGGCAGGGCGATGCCCGCAGTGTTCGACATATCCCTATTCCCGCGCACCGCGGTCTGATCACCGATCGCAATGGCGAGCCTCTGGCGGTGAGTACGCCAGTGACTACCCTGTGGGCCAACGCCAAGGAAATGCAGGTGGCCAAGGATCGTTGGCCGGCGTTGGCCATGGCCCTCGGTCAAGACCCCAAGGCGCTGGCCGAGCGTCTCGAAGCCCAGGCCAACAAAGAATTCATCTATCTGGTTCGGGGGCTCACTCCGGAGCAGGGGCAGGCTGTGCTCGACCTGAAGGTGCCTGGTGTCTATGGCATCGAGGAGTTCCGCCGTTTCTATCCCGCCGGCGAAGTGACTGCGCACATGGTGGGCTTCACCGACATTGACGATCGTGGACGTGAAGGCGTCGAACTGGCCTATGACGAATGGCTCGCTGGTGTGCCTGGCAAGCGTCAGGTGATCAAGGACCGGCGCGGTAGACTGATCAAGGATGTCCAGGTCACCAAGAACGCAAAGGCCGGCAAGCCCTTGGCGTTGTCGATTGACCTGCGCCTGCAGTATCTGGCCAACCGTGAGTTGCGCAATGCCATCGTCGAGAACGGTGCCAAGGCCGGCAGCCTGGTGATCATGGACGTGAAGACGGGCGAGATCCTCGCCATGGTCAACCAGCCGACCTATAACCCGAACAACCGTCGCAACCTGCAGCCGGCAATGATGCGCAATCGCGCGATGATCGACGTGTTCGAGCCCGGCTCGACCATGAAGGCGATCTCCATGAGCGCGGCCCTGGAAACCGGTCGCTGGAAGCCCAGCGATACCGTCGAGGTTTATCCGGGCACCCTGCAGTTGGGCAAGTACACCATTCGTGACGTATCCAAGACCGAAGGACCTGTACTCGACCTGACCGGGATTCTGATCAATTCCAGTAACGTGGGCATGAGCAAGATCGCCTTCGACATTGGCGGTGAGACGATTTTCCGCCTGGCGCAGAAAATCGGTCTGGGTCAGGACACTGGGCTGGGCTTCCCGGGTGAGCGTGTCGGCAACCTGCCCAATTACCGGGAGTGGCGCAAGGCCGAGACCGCGACTTTGTCCTATGGCTACGGTATTTCCGTGACGGCGATCCAGCTGGTCCATGCGTTCTCCGCATTGGCCAACAATGGGCGTATTGCTCCCTTGACTCTGATCAAATCCGACAAGGCGCCGCAAACCACCCAGGTGATTCCGGAAAACGTCGCCAAAACCATGCAGGGCATGCTGCAGCAGGTGATCGAGGCGCCGCGCGGCGTGTTCCGTGCCCAGGTCCCGGCTTACCACGTGGCTGGCAAGAGTGGTACTGCGCGCAAGACGTCGGTGGGCACCAAGGGCTACGCCGAGAACTCCTACCGTTCGCTGTTTGCCGGCTTTGGCCCGATGAGCGATCCGCGCTACGCCATCGTGGTGGTGATCGACGAACCGAGCAAGGCCGGCTACTTCGGTGGCCTGGTATCGGCACCGGTGTTCAGCAAAGTGATGTCCGGCACCCTGCGTTTGATGAACATCACTCCGGATAACCTGCCGACCACACAACAGGCCAACGCGGCTCCTGTCACCCCAGTACGAGCCAATGGAGGGCGCGGCTAATGTCTCTTAGCCTGAACAAGATTTTTGCCCACGCCGGTCGCGACCTGCTGATCCGTGAGCTGACCCTGGACAGCCGCAGCGTTCGCGCTGGCGATCTGTTCCTGGCCGTACCCGGCGCCAAGTTCGATGGCCGAGCGCACATTGCCGATGCATTGCAGCGCGGCGCTGCTGCTGTGGCCTATGAGGTGGAAGGGGCAACTGTTTTGCCGCTGACCGATGTACCGCTGATTCCGGTCAAAGGCCTGGCAGCCCAACTGTCTGACATTGCCGGACGTTTCTACGGCGATCCGAGCCGCCAGTTGAACCTGGTGGGCGTGACCGGTACCAACGGCAAGACCAGTGTCACCCAGTTGGTGGCTCAGGCGCTGGACCTGCTGGGTCAGCGTTGCGGTCTGGTGGGCACCTTGGGCACAGGCTTCTATGGCGCGCTGGAAAGTGGTTTGCACACCACGCCCAATCCTATCGCCGTGCAGGCAACGCTGGCTGATCTGAAAAATGCCGGTGCCAAGGCCGTGGCGATGGAAGTCTCGTCCCATGGTCTGGACCAGGGGCGGGTGGCGGCCCTGGCATTCGATGTGGCGGTGCTGACCAATCTGTCCCGTGACCATCTGGACTATCACGGAACCATGGAAGCCTATGGCGCAGCCAAGGCCAAGCTGTTCAATTGGACCGACCTGCGTTGCCGGGTGATCAATCTCGACGACGAGTTCGGCCGGCAACTGGCAGCGGACAAGCATGACTCGCGGCTGATCACCTACAGCCTGGAAGATTCCTCGGCCTACCTGTATTGCCGCGAAGCCTTGTTCGACGACGACGGCGTGCGTGCCACCCTGGTAACCCCGCAGGGCGAACATCACTTGCGCAGCGCGCTGCTCGGGCGTTTCAACCTGAGCAACGTCCTGGCTGCAGTGGGCGCTTTGCTGGGCCTGGAGTATGCCCTGGATGAAATCCTCGCCGTACTGCCCAAGCTGGAAGGCCCCGCCGGACGCATGCAGCGCCTGGGCGGAGGCAACCAACCGCTGGTGGTGGTGGATTACGCCCATACCCCGGATGCCCTGGAAAAAGTACTCATGGCCCTGCGTCCGCACGCCAAGGGGCGCTTGCTGTGCCTGTTCGGCTGTGGGGGCGACCGCGACCGCGGCAAGCGTCCGTTGATGGCCGAAGTGGTCGAGCGCCTGGCCGACGGCGTCCTGGTGACCGATGACAATCCGCGCAGCGAAGACCCGGCGCAGATCTTCGATGACATCCGTGTCGGCTTCAGTGCGGTGGACAAGGTCGACTTTGTCCCCGGTCGCGGCCTGGCCATCGCCCGTCTGATCGCCTCCGCTGCTGCGGATGATGTGGTGGTACTGGCGGGCAAGGGGCATGAGGATTATCAGGAGATCAAGGGTCAGCGCCATGATTTCTCCGATCTTGCCGAAGCCGACAAGGCCCTGACTGCATGGGAGGTGGCACATGCTTAAAGCCCTGCTGCTCAGTGAGGTCATGGCTCCGCTGGACGCCCGCCTGATCGCGGGCGATGCGCGTTTTAGCGGCGTTAGCATTGATAGCCGGGCCATTCAGGCCGGGCAGTTGTTCGTGGCCCTGACCGGTCCGCGTTTCGACGGCCACGACTACTTGAATGAAGTGGCGGCCAAGGGGGCGGTAGCTGCGTTGGTTGAGCGTGAAGTCCCCGACAGCACCCTGCCGCAGTTGCTGGTCAAGGACACGCGCCTGGCCCTGGGACAACTGGGCGCTCTGAATCGCGGTGCCTTTACCCGGCCGGTGGCAGCGGTGACCGGTTCCAGCGGCAAGACAACGGTCAAGGAAATGCTCGCCAGCATCCTGCGCACCCGCGGTCCGGTGTTGGCGACCCGAGGCAATCTCAATAATGACCTGGGGGCCCCTCTGACCCTGCTGGAGCTGGCTCCTGAGCACAGCGCCGCGGTGATCGAGCTTGGCGCGTCGCGTATTGGCGAGATCGCCTACACCGTGGCCATGACCCGTCCCCATGTGGCAATTATCAACAATGCCGGTACAGCCCACGTTGGTGAGTTCGGCGGGCCGGAGAAGATTGTCGAGGCCAAGGGCGAGATTCTCGAGGGGCTTGATAGCACCGGGATTGCTGTCCTCAATCTGGATGACAAGGCATTCCCGATCTGGAAGGCTCGCGCTGCCGGGCGACCAGTGCTGAGCTTTGCCCTGAACAATAGCGCTGCGGATTTTTATGCCTCTGATATAGGGCGCGATGCTCGAGGCTGCCCGTCCTTCAAGTTGCACAGCCCCAAGGGCGTGGAGACGGTGCAATTGAACCTGCTGGGCACCCACAACGTGGCCAACGCCCTGGCCGCCGCTACCGCTGCCCATGCCATGGGTGTGTCGCTGTTCGGAATTGCCACCGGCTTGAATGCCGTGCAACCGGTCAAGGGCCGCACCGTCGCCCAGCTGGCCAAGAATGGCATGCGGGTGATCGATGACACTTACAACGCAAACCCCACCTCAATGTGTGCCGCCGTTGATATACTCGCCGGCTTTTCCGGCCGCACCGTCCTGGTGCTCGGAGACATCGGCGAGTTGGGCGAGTGGGCGGAGCAGGGGCACCGCGAAGTAGGTGCATATGCCGCTGGCAAGGTTTCGGCCCTCTACGCCGTAGGCCCGATGATGGCGCATGCCGTCGCTGCCTTTGGCGAGCATGCACGTCACTTCGCCAGCCAGGCTGATCTGATTGCCGCCCTGAACGTCGAGCAAGACCCCAATACCACCATTTTGATCAAGGGATCGCGCAGCGCGGTGATGGAAAACATCGTCGCGGCTTTGTGCGGCTCCAGTACGGAGAAACATTGATGCTGCTGCTGCTAGCGGAGTACCTGCAACAGTTCTACAAAGGCTTCGCGGTCTTTCAGTACCTGACCCTGCGCGGGATCCTCGGGGTACTGACTGCGCTGTCTTTGGCGCTGTGCCTGGGGCCGTGGATGATCCGTACGCTGCAGAACCGCCAGATTGGCCAGGCCGTGCGTAACGACGGCCCGCAGTCCCACCTGTCCAAGTCGGGTACACCGACCATGGGTGGCGCGCTGATCCTTTCCGCGATCGGTATCAGCACCCTGCTCTGGGCCGACCTGCGTAACCACTATGTGTGGGTAGTGCTGGTGGTCACCCTCGCGTTTGGCGCCATCGGTTGGGTGGATGACTACCGCAAGGTGATCGAGAAGAACTCCCGTGGCCTGCCGAGTCGCTGGAAGTATTTCTGGCAATCGGTGTTTGGTCTCGGTGCGGCGATCTTCCTTTATATGACTGCCCAAAGCCCGGTGGAAACCACCCTGCTGATCCCGATGCTCAAGGATGTGAGCATTCCTCTGGGTGTCGGTTTCGTGGTCCTGACCTACTTCGTGATCGTCGGTTCGAGTAACGCGGTCAACCTGACCGACGGCCTCGATGGCCTGGCGATCATGCCGACCGTGATGGTCGGTGGCGCGCTGGGGATCTTCTGTTACCTGTCCGGTAACGTGAAGTTCGCTGAATACCTGCTGATTCCCTATGTGCCGGGTGCGGGGGAGCTGATTGTCTTTTGCGGTGCGTTGATCGGTGCCGGCCTGGGCTTCCTCTGGTTCAACACCTATCCCGCACAAGTCTTCATGGGCGACGTCGGCGCACTGGCGCTGGGCGCGGCCCTGGGCACCATTGCGGTGATCGTCCGTCAGGAAATCGTCCTGTTCATCATGGGGGGCGTGTTCGTCATGGAAACCCTGTCGGTGGTGATCCAGGTCGCTTCCTTCAAATTGACCGGTCGCCGGGTATTTCGCATGGCGCCAATCCACCACCACTTTGAACTCAAGGGCTGGCCCGAGCCACGGGTGATCGTCCGTTTCTGGATCATCACCGTGATTCTCGTGTTGATCGGCCTTGCCACCCTGAAGCTGAGGTAGAACGAGTGTCTCTGATCGCTTCTGACCACTTCCGCATCGTTGTCGGCCTCGGCAAGAGCGGCATGTCCCTGGTTCGCTTCCTGGCGCACCGGGGCGTTGCTTTTGCGGTGGCCGATACGCGGGAAAATCCACCGGAGCTGGCCACGTTGCGTCGTGACTATCCCCAGGTGGAAGTGCGTTGTGGCGAGCTGGATGTCGATTTCCTGTGCCGCGCCGACGAGCTCTACGTGAGCCCCGGTCTGGCCCTGGCGACTCCGGCCCTGCAGGCCGCTGCTGCCCGTGGCGTGAAATTGTCCGGCGACATCGAGCTGTTCGCGCGTAACGCGAAGGCGCCGATCGTTGCCATCAGCGGTTCCAACGCGAAAAGCACCGTGACCACTCTGGTGGGCGAGATGGCCGCCGCCGCGGGCAAACGTGTCGCTGTGGGCGGCAACCTGGGCACCCCGGCCCTGGACCTGCTGAGCGACGACGTCGAGCTGTATGTGATGGAGCTCTCCAGCTTCCAGCTGGAAACCACCGATCAGCTGGGTGCCGAAGTGGCCACTGTGCTGAACATCAGCGAAGACCATATGGACCGCTACAGCGGCCTGCCGGCCTATCACCTGGCCAAGCACCGGATCTTCCGCGGTGCGCGGCAAGTGGTGGTCAATCGTCAGGACGCCCTGACCCGGCCGCTGCTGAGCGAGAATCTGCCGTGCTGGAGCTTCGGCCTGGGCAAGCCGGACTTCAAGGGCTTCGGCCTGCGGGAAGAGAATGGCGAGAAGTACCTGGCCTTCGAATTCCAGAATCTGCTGCCGGTGCGCGAACTGAAGATCCGCGGCGCCCACAACCAGTCCAACGCTCTCGCGGCCCTGGCCCTGGGGCATGCCGTGGGCTTGCCGTTCGACGCCATGCTTTCGGCCCTGCGCACTTTCGCCGGCCTTGAACACCGTTGCCAGTGGGTGCGGGATGTGGATGGCGTGGGTTATTACAACGACTCCAAGGCCACCAACGTCGGCGCTGCATTGGCCGCCATCGAAGGCCTGGGTGCCGACATCGACGGCAAGATCGTGCTGATCGCCGGCGGCGACGGCAAGGGCGCCGAGTTCAAGGACCTGCGTGATCCGGTGGCGGCCAACTGCCGCGCGGTGATCCTGATGGGCCGCGACTCCGACAAGATCGGTGCCGCGATCGGGGATGCCGTGCCGCTGATTCGTGCCGGCTCGCTGGTCGAGGCGGTCGCGCAATGCCGCGCTGTCGCACAGCCTGGCGACGTGGTGCTGTTGTCGCCCGCCTGCGCCAGTTTCGACATGTTCAAGAATTACGAAGACCGTGGTCACCAGTTCGTCCGTGTCGTGGAGGAGCTGGCATGAACCTGAGAAACATCATCAAGCCTTATCCGTCCCCGCTGATCACCGGGCGCGGCATCGACCTTGATTTCCCGATGCTCGCCGGCTGTCTGACCCTGCTGGGCCTGGGGCTGGTGATGATTGCCTCGGCCTCCACCGAAGTGGCGGCGGCGCAGTCGGGCAGTGCCCTGTACTACATGATTCGCCACCTGATCTACATCGTGCTGGGGCTGGGTGCCTGCATCGTCACCATGATGATTCCGATCGCCACCTGGCAGCGCCTGGGCTGGATGATGCTGATCGGGGCCTTCGGTCTGCTGGTGATGGTGATCATTCCGGGGATCGGCCGCGAAGTGAACGGTTCGATGCGCTGGATCGGCTTCAGCTTCTTCAACGTCCAGCCTTCGGAGATCGCCAAGGTATTTGTGGTGATCTACCTCGCCGGCTACCTGGTGCGACGGCAGAAGGAAGTGCGGGAAAGCTGGATGGGTTTCTTCAAGCCGTTCATCGTACTGCTGCCGATGGCCGGACTGTTGCTGATGGAGCCGGACTTCGGCGCCACTGTGGTCATGATGGGCGCCGCTGCGGCCATGCTGTTCCTCGGCGGTGTCGGGCTGTTCCGCTTTTCCCTGATGGTGGTCCTGGCGGTGGCGGCGGTGGTCCTGCTGATTCAGATGCAGCCCTATCGGATGGCGCGTCTGACCAACTTTGCCGACCCCTGGGCCGACCAGTTCGGCGCCGGTTATCAGTTGTCCCAGGCGCTGATCGCCTTTGGTCGCGGTGAGTGGCTGGGCGTCGGCCTGGGCAACAGCGTGCAGAAACAGTTCTACCTGCCGGAAGCCCACACCGACTTCGTATTCTCGGTCCTGGCCGAAGAGCTGGGTGCCGTGGGTTCCCTGTGCACGGTGGCGCTGTTCGTGTTCGTCTGTATCCGCGGCATGTACATCGGTCTGTGGGCCGAGAAAGCCAAGCAGTTTTTTGCCGCTTATGTGGCTTATGGCCTGTCGTTCCTGTGGATTGGCCAGTTCCTGATCAATATCGGCGTGAACGTCGGCCTGTTGCCGACCAAGGGCCTGACCCTGCCGTTCCTCAGCTATGGCGGCAGTTCGTTGGTGATCTGCTGCGCCTGTCTTGGCCTGCTGCTGCGCATCGAGTGGGAGAGCAGGACTCACCTGGGCAGCGAAGAGATGGAGTTCAGTGAAAGTGACTTTGCCGAGGAGCCGCTCCATGGGCGCTAACGTGCTGATCATGGCTGGCGGCACCGGTGGCCACGTGTTCCCGGCGCTGGCCTGTGCCCGCGAGTTCCAGGCCCGAGGCTACAGCGTGCACTGGCTGGGTACCCCCCGGGGGATCGAGAACGAGCTGGTTCCGGCTGCGGGCCTGCCGTTGCACCTGATCAACGTCACCGGTTTGCGTGGCAAGGGCAAGCTGTCCCTGCTCAAGGCGCCGTTCGTCCTGATCAAGGCGGTGCTTCAGGCCCGAAGGATTATTCGTCAGCTCAATCCGGTCTGTGTGCTGGGTTTTGGTGGTTATGTGACCGGTCCTGGCGGTGTTGCCGCCAAGTTGTCCGGAGTACCGGTCATCGTTCACGAACAGAACGCGGTTGCCGGTACCGCCAATCGGCTGCTGGTGCCGTTGGCTGCGCGAGTCTGCGAAGCTTTCCCGGACACCTTCGGGGCGTCCGGCAGCCGCCGCACCACGGGCAATCCGGTACGCACAGAACTGTTCCTCGAAACACCGCGCGAGGCGCTGGCCGGACGCAAGGCGCGTTTGCTGATTCTGGGCGGAAGCCTGGGGGCAGAGCCGTTGAACAAGTTACTGCCGGAAGCCCTGGCATCGCTCGCCCCCGAGCTGCGTCCGGAGGTCTTCCATCAGGCCGGAAAAAACCACGATGAAGTCACTGCAGAGCGCTATCGCGCCGCCGGCGTCGAAGCGCAGGTGCAGCCCTTTATCAAAGACATGGCCCAAGCCTATGGCTGGGCCGACCTGGTGGTCTGTCGCGCAGGCGCGCTGACCGTCAGCGAACTGGCCGCCGCCGGTCTGCCCTCGATGCTGGTGCCGCTGCCCCATGCGATCGACGATCACCAGACCCGCAACGCCGAATATTTGGCTCGTGAAGGCGCCGCTTTCCTGATGCCGCAAAGAACGACTGGTGCAGCGGACCTTGCCGCTCGCCTGACAGAGGTTTTGATGCAACCAGAACGACTCGACAAGATGGCCCAGGCCGCACGCCGCCTGGCCAAACCCGATGCCACCCTGGATGTGGTGAATATCTGCCTGGAGGTGGCTCATGGTTGAGAACCAGAAAGCCATGCCGCAGCCGGAAATGCGCCGCATCCGCCGTATCCACTTCGTCGGTATCGGTGGCGTGGGCATGTGCGGGATCGCCGAAGTGCTGCTCAACCTGGGTTACCAGGTCTCGGGTTCCGATCTCAAGGCGTCGCCGGTTACCGAGCGCCTGGAATCCTTTGGCGCGCAGATTTTCATCGGACACCGTGCCGAGAACGCCGCGAACGCCGATGTACTGGTGGTTTCCAGCGCTGTGAACACCTCCAACCCGGAAGTCGCCACTGCACTGGAACGACGTATTCCGGTGGTGCCGCGGGCGGAGATGCTCGCCGAGCTGATGCGCTACCGTCACGGCGTTGCCGTGGCTGGTACGCACGGCAAGACCACCACCACCAGCCTGCTGGCTTCGGTGTTCGCCGCCGGCGGCCTGGACCCGACGTTCGTCATCGGTGGCCGGCTCAACGCCGCGGGCACCAATGCACAGCTGGGCACCAGCCGTTACCTGATTGCCGAAGCCGACGAAAGCGATGCCAGCTTCCTGCATCTGCAGCCGCTGGTGGCGGTGGTCACCAATATCGACGCCGACCATATGGCGACCTACGACGGTGACTTCAACAAACTGAAGAAAACCTTCGTCGACTTCCTGCACAACCTGCCGTTCTACGGGCTGGCGGTGATGTGCCTGGACGATCCGGTGGTGCGCGATATCCTGCCGCAGGTCAAGCGTCCGACCGTGACCTACGGCTTCAGCGAAGAAGCTGACGTGCGCGCGATCAATGTTCGCCAGCAAGGCATGCAGACCTTTTTCACCGTGCTGCGCCGCGATCGCGAGCCGCTGGATGTCTCGGTGAACATGCCGGGCAACCACAACGTGCTCAATTCCCTGGCGACCATCTGCATCGCCACCGATGAGGGCATCAGCGACGAAGCCATTGTCCAGGGCCTGTCGGGCTTCCAGGGCGTGGGCCGGCGCTTCCAGGTCTACGGCGAGCTGCCGGTGGACGGCGGCAACGTCATGTTGGTGGACGACTACGGTCACCACCCGACCGAGGTCGCCGCGGTGATCAAGGCCGTGCGTGGCGGTTGGCCGGAGCGCCGCCTGGTGATGGTCTACCAGCCGCACCGCTTCAGCCGTACCCGCGATCTGTATGACGATTTCGTGCAGGTGCTGGCCGATGCCAACGTCTTGCTGTTGATGGAGGTCTACCCGGCCGGTGAAGAGCCGATTCCCGGGGCGGACAGTCGCCAGCTGTGCCATAGCATTCGTCAGCGTGGCCAGCTGGATCCGATCTACATCGAGCGTGGCGTCGATCTGGCGCCGTTGGTCAAGCCGCTGCTGCGTGCCGGTGACATTCTGTTGTGTCAGGGCGCCGGTGATATCGGCGGTCTGGCGCCCAAACTGCTTAACAGCCCGTTGTTCGACGGCGCTGTGGTCGCGGGCAAGGGAGTGTCGAAATGACGGCTGCCTACGCCAAGCTGTTCTCCACCGTGGCCCCGGGCGACTTCGGCCGGGTTGCCGTGCTCTATGGCGGCAAGAGCGCCGAGCGCGAAGTTTCGCTGAAGTCCGGCAAGGCTGTGCTTGAAGCCCTGCAGAGCGGCGGCGTGAATGCTTTCGGCATCGACGTCGGCGACGATCTGCTGCAGCGTCTCTTGAGCGAGAAGATCGATCGCGCCTTCATCATTCTTCACGGCCGTGGCGGTGAAGACGGCAGCATGCAAGGTCTGCTGGAGTGCCTGGGCATTCCTTATACCGGCAGTGGCATCCTGGCGTCGGCCCTGGCCATGGACAAGCTGCGCACCAAGCAGGTGTGGCACAGCCTGGGCATTCCGACGCCGCGTCACGCGGTCCTGAGCTCGGAAGCCGACTGTATTTCCGCGGTGGCGGAACTGGGCCTGCCTTTGATCGTCAAACCGGCTCATGAAGGCTCCAGTATCGGTATGGCCAAGGTGACTTCCGCGCCCGAGTTGATCGACGCATGGAAGGCGGCCAGTACCTACGATTCGCAAGTGTTGGTCGAGCAATGGATCCAGGGTCCCGAGTTCACCATCGCGACCCTGCGTGGTCAGGTGCTGCCACCGATCGCCCTGGGCACTCCTCACACGTTTTACGACTACGACGCCAAGTACCTGGCTTCCGATACCCAGTACCGGATTCCATGCGGCCTCGATAGCACCAAGGAACAGGAACTGATGGACCTCACGGCGAAAGCCTGTGAGGCGCTCGGTATTGCCGGTTGGGCACGTGCCGATGTGATGCAGGACGCCCAGGGGCAGTTCTGGTTCCTGGAAGTGAACACCGCTCCCGGGATGACCGATCACAGTCTGGTGCCGATGGCCGCCCGTGCGGCCGGTCTGGATTTCCAGCAGTTGGTCCTGGCCATCCTGGCAGCCAGTCTTGAGGCGAGAGGTTAAGTCCATGCAAGGCGCGTCGCTTCGTCATCAGCAACCCGCACCCGGCCGCAAGCCGGTGCCGCGGGGTGCCAGCCGCATGGTGGCCAAAGAGCCGATGTCGGTGCGCCTGCCGAAAGCCAACTTCGGCTTTCTGAAAAGCCTGTTCTGGCCGGTACTGCTGGTGGCGCTGGGGTTTGGCACCTATGAAGGTGCCCAGCGCTTGCTGCCATACGCCGACCGGCCGATCACCAAGATCGCGGTGCAGGGGGACTTGAGCTACATCAGCCAGCAGGCGGTGCAACAGCGGATCGCGCCCTATGTCGCGGCGAGCTTCTTCACCATCGACCTGGCGAGCATGCGCACCGAGCTGGAACAGATGCCCTGGATCGCCCACGCCGAAGTTCGTCGGGTGTGGCCGGACCAGGTTGTGATTCGCCTGGAAGAACAACTGCCGGTGGCCCGTTGGGGCGACGAGGCGCTGTTGAACAACCAGGGCCAGGCCTTCACCCCGCGTGAACTGGCGAACTACGAACACTTGCCGCAGTTGTTTGGGCCGCAGCGGGCCCAGCAGCAAGTGATGCAGCAGTATCAGGTGTTGAGCCAGATGCTGCGGCCGCTGGGCTTTTCGATCGCCCGTCTGGAGCTGCGCGAGCGCGGCAGTTGGTTCCTGACCACCGGTGCCGGCAGTGCCGGTCCCGGTATCGAGTTGCTCCTGGGCCGCGATCATCTGGTGGAGAAGATGCGCCGCTTCATTGCCATTTATGAAAAAACGCTGAAAGAACAGATCACGAACATCGCGCGCATCGATCTGCGCTATGCCAACGGCCTGGCCGTGGGCTGGCGCGATCCGGCGGCACCCACGACGGCGCAACCTGCCGTCGCGAAGAATTAAGAAGAGGCAGGACCATGGCAAATGTGCAAAGCGGCAAAATGATCGTCGGCCTGGATATCGGCACCTCCAAGGTGGTGGCGCTGGTGGGCGAAGTCGCGGCCGATGGCTCGCTGGAAATCGTCGGCATCGGCACCCATCCTTCCCGCGGCCTGAAGAAGGGCGTGGTGGTGAATATCGAGTCCACCGTGCAGTCGATCCAGCGCGCGGTGGAAGAGGCGCAACTGATGGCGGGCTGCCGCATCCACTCGGCGTTCGTCGGCGTGGCGGGCAATCACATTCGCAGCCTGAACTCCCATGGCATCGTGGCGATCCGCGACCGTGAAGTCAGCGCAGCGGACCTGGAGCGGGTACTGGATGCGGCACAGGCCGTGGCGATCCCGGCTGACCAGCGGGTCCTGCACACCCTGCCGCAGGATTACGTGATCGATAACCAGGAAGGCGTGCGCGAGCCGTTGGGCATGTCCGGCGTGCGCCTGGAAGCCAAGGTGCACGTGGTGACCTGCGCGGTGAATGCCGCGCAGAACATCGAGAAGTGCGTGCGTCGCTGCGGCCTGGAAATCGACGACATCATCCTCGAACAACTGGCTTCGGCCTATTCGGTACTCACCGACGACGAGAAAGAGCTGGGTGTATGCCTGGTGGACATCGGCGGCGGCACCACCGACATGGCGATCTTCACCGAAGGCGCGATCCGTCACACCGCGGTGATCCCGATTGCCGGCGATCAGGTGACCAACGACATCGCCATGGCATTGCGCACGCCGACCCAGTACGCCGAAGAGATCAAGATCCGTTACGCCTGCGCCCTGGCCAAGCTGGCTGGCGCCGGCGAGACCATCAAGGTGCCGAGCGTCGGCGATCGTCCGCCGCGCGAGCTGTCGCGCCAGGCCCTGGCCGAAGTGGTCGAACCGCGTTACGACGAATTGTTCACCCTGATCCAGGCCGAGCTGCGTCGCAGCGGCTACGAAGACCTGATCCCGGCGGGCATCGTGCTCACCGGCGGCACTTCGAAGATGGAAGGTGCGGTGGAACTGGCCGAGGAAATTTTCCACATGCCGGTTCGCCTGGGCGTGCCCCACAGTGTCAAGGGCCTGTCCGACGTGGTGCGCAACCCGATTTATTCCACTGGTGTTGGCCTGCTGCTGTACGGACTGCAGAAACAGTCCGATGGCATCTCGTTCTCCGGCATCGGCAGCCGCGACAGCTACAGCAGCGACGAGCCCAAGGCCGCGTTGCTGGACCGCATCAAGAGCTGGGTCCAGGGCAACTTCTAAAGATTTACCGCAACACCGTTTCAAAGCAGTAGGCAGTAGGCGAAAAACTAGAGAAATGAAAGGAGAGGGAAAATGTTCGAACTCGTAGACAACATCCCGCAGAGTCCGGTAATCAAGGTTATCGGTGTTGGCGGTGGCGGCGGCAACGCGGTCAATCACATGGTCAAGAGCAACATCGAAGGCGTCGAGTTCATCTGCGCCAACACTGATGCTCAAGCGCTGAAAAACATCGGCGCGCGGACCATCCTGCAACTGGGTACCGGCGTGACCAAGGGCCTGGGTGCTGGCGCCAATCCGGAAGTCGGCCGTCAAGCCGCTCTGGAAGACCGCGAGCGTATCGCCGAAGTACTGGCGGGCACCAACATGGTGTTCATCACCACCGGCATGGGCGGCGGTACCGGTACCGGTGCAGCGCCAATCATTGCTGAAGTGGCCAAGGAAATGGGCATCCTCACCGTCGCGGTGGTGACCCGTCCGTTCCCGTTCGAAGGCCGCAAGCGCATGCAGATCGCCGATGAGGGCATCCGCGCGCTGAGCGAAAGCGTCGACTCGTTGATCACCATTCCCAACGAGAAGTTGCTGACCATCCTCGGCAAGGACGCCAGCCTGCTGTCGGCTTTCGCCAAGGCTGACGACGTGTTGGCCGGTGCCGTTCGCGGTATCTCCGACATCATCAAGCGTCCGGGCATGATCAACGTCGACTTCGCCGACGTACGCACCGTGATGAGCGAAATGGGCATGGCGATGATGGGCACTGGCTGCGCCAGCGGTCCAAACCGTGCACGTGAAGCCACTGAAGCGGCGATCCGCAACCCGCTGCTGGAAGACGTGAACCTGGAAGGTGCACGCGGCATCCTGGTGAACATCACCGCAGGTCCTGACCTGTCCCTGGGTGAGTACTCCGACGTGGGTAGCATCATCGAAGCCTTCGCTTCCGAACACGCCATGGTCAAGGTCGGTACTGTTATCGATCCGGACATGCGTGACGAGCTGCATGTAACCGTAGTGGCCACCGGCCTGGGCGCGAAAATCGAGAAGCCTGTGAAGGTCATCGACAACACAGTTCAGACTTCCATGTCCGCGCAGTCGCAACCGGCTCCTGCTCGTCAGGAACTGCCGTCGGTGAACTACCGTGACCTGGATCGTCCTACCGTCATGCGCAATCAGGCGCAGTCGAACGCGGCGACCGCGGCGAAGCTGAATCCGCAAGATGATCTGGATTACCTGGACATCCCGGCATTCCTGCGTCGTCAGGCCGATTGATGGAATGTATCAGGGGTATTAGGGTGATTGGTGTTCAGCAAAGGCATGGTCTGCTATTATCGCCAGCCTTTGTTGATACCAGTTCGCAATTTGCGCTGAAGCGGCCCAAGCCATGATTAAACAACGCACCCTGAAGAATATTATCCGTGCCACAGGTGTAGGCCTGCATTCCGGGGAGAAGGTTTACCTGACCCTCAAGCCTGCGCCTGTCGACACCGGCATTGTGTTTTGTCGTGCCGACCTGGACCCTGTGGTGCAGATTCCTGCTCGCGCGGAAAATGTTGGCGAAACCACGATGTCGACCACTCTGGTCAACGGTGACGTCAAAGTGGACACGGTGGAGCACTTGCTCTCGGCCATGGCTGGCCTGGGCATCGATAACGCCTACGTCGAGCTCTCCGCGTCCGAAGTCCCGATCATGGATGGCAGTGCCGGACCCTTCGTATTCCTGATTCAATCTGCTGGCCTCGAAGAACAGGACGCAGCTAAAAAGTTCATCCGCATCCTTCGTGAAGTGACCGTGGAAGACGGCGACAAGCGCGCCACTTTCGTGCCTTTCGATGGTTTTAAAGTGAGCTTCGAGATCGATTTCGATCACCCGGTTTTCCGTGACCGCACCCAGAGTGCAAGCGTGGACTTCTCCAGCACTTCGTTTGTAAAAGAAGTCAGCCGCGCCCGTACCTTTGGTTTCATGAGTGATATCGAGTACCTGCGCAAGCACAACCTCGCACTCGGCGGCAGCGTGGAAAACGCCATTGTGGTCGATTCGGATGGCGTACTGAATGAAGACGGCCTTCGTTACGAAGACGAATTCGTCAAGCACAAGATCCTGGATGCAATTGGTGACCTCTACCTGCTGGGCAATAGCCTGATAGGCGAGTTCAAAGGCTTCAAGTCGGGCCACGCACTGAACAACCAGCTACTGCGCAAGTTGATTGAGCAGAAAGATGCCTGGGAAGTCGTGACCTTCGAAGACGCCAGTACTGCACCGATCTCTTACATGCGTCCGGTCGCGGCCGTGTAAGTACTCTCTCTTTCCTTTTGTTTTTGAAGGCCATCCCCCCGGATGGCCTTTTTTTATGCCCAAGGTTTCAGGCGCTGCGCGGGTAGCCGCTGTAGGACATGTTGGAAACCACCCGATTGCGACCGCTGGACTTGGCCTGATACAGCGCCTTGTCGGCGTCGCTTACCCATTGTTCCAGAGCGATCTCGGCATGGCCTGACCAGGTATTGATGCCAATGCTCACGGTCAGTGGCGTGGCCTGCGCGCTGACGGCCGGCAAGGCGGCGATGCTGGCGCGGATCTTCTCCGCCAGGACGGCGGCACCAGCGCTGTCGGTCCCCGGCAGGACAACCGCAAACTCCTCGCCGCCATAGCGCGCCGCCAGGTCCGACGGCCGCCCGGCGCATGCGTCGATGCACTGCGCCACCGCACGCAGGGCCTGGTCCCCCAGCGGATGGCCGAAGCGGTCGTTGAAGGATTTGAAGTGATCGACGTCGATCATCAACAGCGACAACGGCAGATGGGTGCGTCGGGCCCGGGCCCATTCGTTGCTCAGCACCTGGTCCAGGGTCCGGCGATTGGCCACGCCGGTGAGGGCATCGACGGCTGCCAGGCGTGCCAGCTCCTGCTCGGCGTTCTGTCGGCGCCGCAGTTCGCGACACAGTTGCCAGGTCAACCAGAACAGAGCGATGCACAGCCCCCCAGTGGCACCGCTGATCAGCAGCGCGGTACGTTGCCAGGCCGCGAAGACCTCATCGATGGACAGCGCGACAATCACAATCAGCGGCAGATCGCCCACCTGGGAAAAGGTGTACAGCCGTTGCCTCTGATCAACACTGGAAACGCTTCTGAAGCTGCCATTGCCTTCGCGCAGGATGCGCAAGAAGTTGGGACGGTTGCTGAAGTTCTTGCCAATCAGGTCATCCGCCAGGGGCGGCTGTTGGGCCAGCAGAACCCCATCGCGGCTGATCAGGTTGATCGAGCCGTTGCGCCCGATATCCAGATTCTTGAACAGCTCATTGAAGTAGCTCAGGCGCATGGCCGCCTCGGCTACCCCAATGAACTGGCCATGCTCATCGCTGAGCCGCCGGCTGAAGCTGATCCGCCAATCGTGATCGGTGGTGCGCGCGCGGAACGGTGGACTGATCATCATGCCCGGGTCCGGATTGTCGAGGTGCGATCGAAAGTACTCGCGATCGGCGTAGTTGCCTGTGCGCGGCACGACCGAGGCCGAGTCGGCCAGCACGTTGCCGTGCCTGTCCAGCAGCAGGATGTCGCCCTTGTAGGGCGCGGCGGTGGCCCGGTCGAACAGTGCCAGATGACGGATGGACGCCGAAATGCCCTTGAGGTCGTCGCGTTGCGTGGCGTTGATCAGGCCCTTGAGGGACAGGTCGTAGAGCTCGACGTTGCGCAACACATCGGCATCGATCAGTTGCACGATGTTGTTCGCGGCACGGGTCGCCGCCTGCTCGGCAGCCGCGTGTTCGCGGATCAACAGGTAGGTGACGATGCTGAGAATGGCCACGACGATCAGCGAACTGGCCAGGACCACCAGGCGTTCCGTCTTTGACGCGATTTTCCCTGTGCGAGGGGGCGCACTGCTCACGCTCATGATTTTGATTTCTGCTACGTCGACAGGTGTCAGTCTAGTGTGGACGTGGGTTACAGAAAACGGTCACGCCGTCGCGCCTGTATAAATCCCGGATACAAAAAAGGCCAGCAAAACATGCCGGCCTTTTTGACTGAAGCGCCTTAGAAGACGTTGATCGGGTAGTCGACGATCACTCGGTATTCATCGGTGTCGTTATCCAGCGCGCCATAGCCGTTGCCGCCACGGTTGGTCGCCCATTGCAGGCGTACGGCGAGGTCCTTGGCGCTGCCGCCCTGAACCACGTACTTGAGGTCCAGATCGCGTTCCCAGTGCTTGGCGTTCTTGCCGTCGGCGCTGTACCAGGAGGCATAGCCACGGCTGTCCGGATCGACCTTGGTCAGGTCCAGTTCACCGCGGGAGTAGGACAGCGACGAAGTCAGGCCCGGCAGGCCGAGGCCGGCAAAGTCGTACGCATACTTGAGCTTCCACGACCGCTCGTTGGGACCGTTGAAGTCCGAATACTGCTGGGAGTTGTCCAGGTAGATGCTGTCACCCTGGGCGATGTAGTCGAACGGGGTGTTGCCGTTGACCCGCTGATAGGCGGCCGTGACGCTGTGACTGCCCACGCCGACGGTGAAGTGCAGGCTGTAGGTGTTGTTGTCGATGTGGCCCAGCAGGGCCTGGCCGGTGTCCTGGGTGTGATAGACGTGCAGGCCAGGGTTGAGGCTGACCAGGTCGTTGACCGCGTAGGTGTAGTCCAGGTCGTAGTAGTACTGGTTCCAGATGTCCTTGAGTTCGGAGGCGTAGAGGCTGCTGGTCAGCCCCGGCACGCCGCTCCAGGCCACCCCGGCCCAGTTCAGGTGCCGGCTCTCGTCACCATCGCGCAGGCTACCGTAGGAGCTGCCGATGCGTTTGTGTCCGCTCTGGTTGTAGGGTTTGGTGAAGCTGGCCTGGCCACCCTCGATCATCCAACCGTCGAAGCTGCGGTTGGTCAGGCTGATGCCGCGGAAGGTCTGCGGCAGCATGCGGCTCATGCCCCCGGCGATCACCGGGTTGTTGAGGAACAGGTCGCCGGCCTTGAGCTCGGTGTCGAAGGCACGCATCTTCAAGGTGGCCCCGGCGCTGGAGAACGACCCCGGCGCCTTGTGCTGGCCACCGTCGCTGACGGGCAGGATGCTCGAGTTGCTGGTGCCGCCACCGCCGTCCAGCTTCAGACCGAGCATGGCATTGGCATCCAGGCCGAAGCCCAGGGTGCCCTGGGTATAGCCGGACTCGAAGACACCGAGCAAACCCTGGCCCCATTCGATGTTGTCATCCGCCTGCTGCCGGTTGCGGTTCATGTAGTAGTTGCGCGCATTGAGCTTGAGGCTCGATCCGGCGACAAAGCCTTCGCTCTTGCTCTCTTCGCCGGCCTGGGCCGAGGCGGGGATCGTTGCAGCGATTGCAATGAATAGTGGACTGGCTTTCAGTGAGATCCTGAACAACGTGTAGCTCCTTTGGTGGATGAACTGGGTTTCTTATTGTGAAATCGCGAGTTGCTTGCCCCAGGCTCGACGCCTGGGGCGCGGGTTCTTGCGTGGCAAAAAAAAGCCGCTGAAGTCAGCGGCTTTAAGACAACTTGCTCCGGGGTTGAAAGCAGAGAAGTTGTCGAGGGAAACGAGTCGGTATCGCGGCTCAGCTGTCTTTTCGAGCGTCGCTCTGTTTTTGCTCAGCTGTGACTTTCTGGGCTTGCTGACTGTTTTGCTGCTGGGCGGCCTGAGCGATCTGGGCTTGTTCGAATGCGGCGGCGCGTGCGGCATTTCTGGCCACGAATCCCTGGGATTCCTCGGCCATGGCCATTGGCGCCACGAACAGAGAGGACAAAACAAAGGCGCTGGCGATACCCATACTGTTGGACATTTCTGAAGACCTTCTTGCAGAGCAAGTTCAATTCGGTGCGACAAAAATATAACCAGTGGGCGGCAGGAAAAAGAGCCGAACAGGATAAGGACTGTTACCAAAAAAACAACAGTAGGCGCGAACTTGTCGGCCCTGGCTGGCCAGCCAGGGCGTCATTGCGATGGGCGTGCGCTTCGTCGACGCCTGCGCCGGCAAGCCGGCTCCCACAGAAACCGAGAGCCCGAGAACCCGCGAGTCAGAGAGGCAGATACAGGCCGAAGGTATTGATGCCCCGGTCGCTGCGCACGAACACGTCGCCGCCGTGCATCAGGGCGATGGCCTTGACGATGGCCAGCCCCAGGCCATGATTGGCGCCGCTGTTGCTGCGCGAGGCGTCGACCCGGTAGAAGCGCTCGAACAACCTGGGCAGGTGTTCACTGGCAATGCTCTGCCCCGGATTGCTCACGGCGATCGTCACCTGATGTTCCTGCACCTCGATCCGCACCCGGATCACTTCGCCCGCCGCCGTGTGCTGCACGGCATTGCTCAGCAGGTTGATCAGGGCCCGGCGCAGGTGGGCAATTTCGATGTGCACCTGGGCATCGCCCTGGACCTCGACCCGGACCTGGGCGTCTTCGAGGATGAAATCCAGGTAGTCCAGGGTGGTGGCCACTTCCGCCGCCAGGGAGGTGCTGGTGAGCTTGGTGGCCTTGCTGCCCTGGTCGGCGCTGGCCAGGAACAGCATATCGTTGACGATGGAGCGCAGCCGTTCCAGTTCTTCAAGGTTGGATTGCAGCACCTCGAAGTAATGCTCCGCCGAGCGGCCACGGGTCAGGGCCACCTGGGTCTGACCGATCAGGTTGGTCAGTGGCGAGCGCAGTTCATGGGCCACGTCGGCGTTGAACGACTCCAGGCGCGAGTAGGCCTGCTCGACCCGTTCCAGGGTGGAGTTGAAGGAGTTGACGAACTGGCTCAACTCCGGTGGCAGGGGCGAGAGTTGCAGGCGCCCGGACAGCCGTGGCGGTGCCAGCCGCTGGGCCTCCTGGGACAGCTTGATCAGCGGCTTGAGGCCGATCCGCGCCACCCAGTAACCCAGGGCCGAGGCCAGCACGACGCCGACGATGGCCAGGCCGATCAGCGCCATCAGCAACTGGTGCTGGGTCTGGTGAACGGTGTCGGTCTCGATGGCGATCAGAAAGCGCAGGGGCGGGCGTTGTTCCTTGGCCGGCAACTGGCTGACCAGCACCTTCAACGGATAGGGATGGTCGCTCAGGTTCAGGTCGCGCATGCCCAACGGGCCTTCGGCGAATGCACGGATCTGCGGGTCCGGGTTGCCGTATTCATAACCGGGGTCGGCGCTCACCGCCCAGAAGCGGATGCGCCTGTCTTCCTCGCTGAGCAGCTTGAGCTTGGCGTTGATCTTGGCCCAGTGTTCCGGATTGCCGTAGCGGTTCAGGGCCGACTCCAGCACGCTGTAGCGCGCGTCCAGCTCGGCCTCCGGCAGCAGGCCCAGGCCCTTGTCCACCTGTTGATAAAGGGCGCCGCCAATCAGCAGGAAGATCAGCAGGGCCACCAGGGTGAACAGCCCGCTCAGGCGCAGGGCGATGGAGTTACTCGCCACTGCGGTTCTCCAGCACATAACCCATGCCGCGGATGGTGTGCAGCAGCTTGTGCTCGAAAGGTCCGTCGAGCTTGGCCCGCAGGCGCTTGATCGCCACTTCGACGACATTCGCGTCGCTGTCGAAATTGATGTCCCAGACCATCTCGGCAATCGAGGTCTTGGACAGGATTTCGCCCTGGCGCCGGGCCAGCACGCTGAGCAGGGAGAACTCCTTGGCGGTCAGGTCCAGACGGCTGCCGCCGCGACTGGCCTTGCGGCTGATGAGATCGATCCACAGGTCGGCGATGCTGATCTGTACCGGCTCGTGACCACCGCTGCGGCGGGTCAGGGCCTGCAGGCGGGCCACCAGTTCAAGGAAGGAAAAGGGCTTGCCCAGGTAATCGTCGGCGCCATCGCGCAGGCCGCGGATCCGGTCCTCGACGCGCTCGCGGGCGGTGAGCATGATCACCGGGGTCTGCTTGCGCGCGCGCAGGGCCCGCAGCACGCCAAAGCCGTCCAGGCCGGGGAGCATGACATCCAGCACGATCACGGCGTAGTCGCTTTCCAGCGCCAGGTGCAGCCCCTCGATGCCATCCCGGGCCAGGTCCACGGTGTAACCCTGCTCGGTCAGCCCGCGATGCAGATAGTCCGCGGTTTTTTCTTCGTCTTCGATAATCAGAACGCGCATGACCCGCCTCAGGTGTTGGTGGCTGGCGAAAGCGCCGGCCGGGGCCGGTGGAACAGCCGCTCGAGCCACAAGTATATGACCGGCGTGGTGAACAGCGTCAGCGCCTGGCTCACCAGCAGGCCGCCGACCACGGCGATACCCAGGGGCTGGCGCAGCTCGGCGCCGGTGCCGTAGCCGAGCATCAGGGGCAGGGCGCCGAGCAAGGCGGCCAGGGTGGTCATGATGATCGGCCGGAACCGGGTGATGCAGGCCTGGTAGATCGCCTCCTCAGGAGGCAGGCCGCCGTTGCGCTGGGCTTCCAGGGCGAAGTCGATCATCAGGATGCCGTTCTTCTTGACGATGCCGATCAGCAGCACCAGGCCGATCAGCGCCATGATGGAAAAGTCCTGGCCACAGAGCCAGAGCATCAGCAAGGCGCCGAGCCCCGCCGAGGGCAGGGTGGAAATGATCGTCAGCGGATGCACGAAGCTTTCGTACAGCACCCCGAGAATGATGTACACGGCCACCAGCGCGGCGAGGATCAGGTACGGCTGGCTGGCCAGGGAGCTCTGGAAGGCCTGGGCCGCGCCCTGGAAGTTGCCGCTGATGGCCGCCGGCATGCCGATCTCGTTCTTGGCCTGTTCCAGCAGGATCACCGCGTCCCCCAGGGCCACGCCGGGGGCCAGGTTGAACGACAGGTTGGCGGCCGGGAACATGCCGTCGTGAGCGATCGACAGCGGGCCGATGCTGGGCGCATCGAAACGCGCCAGGGCCGACAGCGGTACCATCTCCCCGGTCAACGGCGAGCGCAGGTAGAAGTAATTGAGACTCTCGGCCTTGCCCCGTTGCTGGGTGTCGAGTTCGAGGATCACGTTGTACTGGTTGATCTCGGTCTGGAACTCGTTGATCTGACGTTGGCCGAAGGCGTCGTACAGCGCCTGGTCGACATCGCTGGCGGTCAGGCCGAAGCGCGCGGCGGCGGTACTGTCGATGTTGATATGGGTGATGCTGCCGCCCAGTTGCAGGTCGTTGGAGATGTCGCGGAACGCCGGGTTGCTGCGCAGTTTCTCGGTCAGGCGCTGGGTCCAGGTGGTCAGGGTCGGACCGTCGTTGCTTTTCAGCACGTACTGGTACTGGGCGCGGCTGGGGCCCGAACTGAGGTTGATGTCCTGACCGGCTCGCAGGTAAAGGACGATACCGGGCACCTTCATCAGTTGCGGACGGATGCGGTCGATAAAGGCGCTGGCCGAGACATCCCGCTCGCTGCGCTTTTTCAGCGAGATCCAGAAGCGGCCGTTGGCGATGGTCTGGTTGCTACCAGAGACGCCCACCGAATGGGAGAAGGCTTGCACTGCCGGGTCGGCGGCGACGATCTCGGCCAGCGCCTGGTGTTTCTTCACCATGTCCGGGTAGGAAATGTCCGCGGCGGCCTCGGTGGTTCCGAGCACGAAGCCGGTGTCCTGCACCGGGAAGAAGCCCTTGGGAATCAGGATGTAGCCGGCAATGGCCATGCTCAGGGTCAGGGCGAAAATCCCCAACATCAGTTTCTGCCGGGCCAGGGCCCGGCGCAGGGCGCGCTCGTAGAGGGCCAGCAGACGCTCGCCGAAGCCCGGCTTGGCGTGGGCCGGGTGCACCGGGGCCCGCATGAACAGGGCGGCCAGGGTGGGCGCCAGGGTCAGCGACACCAGCACCGAAATCATGATGGTGGACGTCGCGGTCAGGGCGAACTCCTTGAACAGCCGGCCGACCACGCCGCCCATGAACAGCAGGGGAATGAACGCCGCCACCAGGGAGAAGCTGATGGACACCACGGTGAAGCCGATCTCGCCGCCCCCCTTGATCGCCGCCTCGCGCATGCCGTCGCCGGCTTCCAGATGGCGGTGGATGTTCTCCACCACCACGATGGCGTCGTCGACCACGAAGCCCACGGCGATGACGATGGCCACCAGGGTCAGGTTGTTCAGGCTGAAGCCCAGCACATACATCAGGGCGAAGCTGGCGGTCAGCGATACCCCCAGCACCGCGGAGACGATCAGGGTCGCCGACCACTGGCGCAGGAACAGCGCCATCACCGCCACCACCAGCAGCACCGCGATCAGCAGGGTGATCTCCACCTCGTGCAGCGAGGCGCGGATGGTCTGGGTGCGGTCCACCAGCACCTTGACCTGCACCGAGGCCGGCAGCATCGCCTCCAGGCCCGGCAGGGCGGCCTGGATGCGATCCACGGTATCGACGATATTGGCCCCCGGCTGGCGCGAGATCACCAGGTTGACCCCCGGCTGATCGCCGGACCAGGCCTGGACGTAGGCGTCTTCCGGGCCGCTGACCACCCGGGCCACGTCCTGCAGTTGCACCGGTGCGCCGTTCTTGTAGGAAACGATCAGCTGACCGTACTCCTCGGGATCGAACAGCTGGTCGTTGGTGGACAGGGTGGAGATGCTCGACTCACCGTACAACGCGCCCTTGGCCAGGTTGAGGCTGGTCTGCTGGATCGCCAGACGGATGTCGGCCAGGGTCAGGCCGATGGCCGCCAGCTTGTCCGCCGCGGCCTGGATGCGGATCGCCGGACGTTGCTGGCCGGTGATGTTGATCTGGCCGACGCCGTCGATCTGGCTGATTTGCCGCGCCAGCAGGGTTTCCGCGTAGTCGCTGAGCTCGGTGCCGGGCATCTGCGTCGAGCTGATGCTGAGGATCAGCACCGGGCTGTCGGCCGGGTTGACCTTCCTCCAGGTGGGCAGGGTGGGCATGTCCTTGGGCAGCTTGCCGGCGGCGGTGTTGATCGCCGCCTGCACTTCCTGGGCGGCGGTGTCGATGCTCTTGTTCAGGGTGAACTGCAGGGTCAGCAGAGACGAGCCCAGGGCACTGCTGGAGGTCATCTGGGTCATGCCGGGGATGGCACTGAACTGCACTTCCAGGGGCGTGGCCACCGAGGACGCCATGGTGTCCGGGCTGGCCCCGGGCAGGGACGCGGACACCTGGATGGTGGGGAACTCGGCTTCCGGCAGCGGCGCCACGGGCAGGCGCGGAAAGGCAACCGCCCCCAGCAGCACCAGGGCAAAGGTCAGCAGCACGGTGGCGACCGGATGGTCGACGCACCAGGCGGACAGGGAACCGTGCCCCTTCATGGCTTGGGCTCCCGGGCCGGCGCCGGCGGCGGGGCATTCAGCACCTGGACCTGGGAGCCGGGCTTGAGTCGCGACTGGCCGTCACTGACCAGCACATCCCCGGCCTGGACCCCGGCAATGATGTTCAGCTCGCTGTCCTGGTACAGCACCTGTACCGGCACGCTTTCCACCTGCTGGCCCTTGATCCGGAACACGAAGTGCTGGTCCAGGCCGCGCTGGACCACGGTGGGCGGCACGGTCAGCGCACCCCGGTCCAGCGCAGTCTGGATCTTCACGGTCACCAGTTGACCGGGCCAGAGCTTTTGCTGGGCGTTGTCGAATTCCGCCTTGGCGCGGATGGTGCCGGTGCCGGTGTTGATCTGGTTGTCGATCAGGCTCAGATGGCCATTGCCCAGCAGGGTGCCGGCGTTGTTGCTGTCGGTGCCCAGGTAAGCTTGGACCGCCGCCGGGTCCTGGGCGCGAACCAGTTGCTGCAGGGTCGGCAGCATCTGCTGGGGCAGGGAGAACTCTACGGCGATGGGGTCGATCTGGGTCACCGAGAACAGGCCTTGCGCGTCGCTCACCCGCAGGAAGTTGCCTTCGTCCACGGTGCGAATGCCCACCCGGCCCGTGACGGGCGAGCGGATCTGGGTGTAGGACAGTTCGACCTGCGCGGCATCGATGGCGGCCTGATTGCCCTGGGCCGTGGCGTTGAGCTGATTGACCAGGGCCGCTTGCTGGTCGTAGGTCTGTTTCGAGACGCCGTCATCCACCGACAGCAGCTTGTAGCGCTTGAGGTTGACCTGCGCCACCTGCAACTGGGCCTGGTTCTGTGCCAGCTGGGCCTTGGCCTGATCCAGGCTGGCGCGGATCGAGCGGTCTTCGAGGGTGGCCAGCAGGTCCCCGGCCTTGACCTGTTGTCCCTCCCTGACCAGCAATCGGGTGAGGATGCCATCCACCTGGGGACGGATGATCACGCTGTGCAGCGACAACACCGTACCGATGCCGCTGACGTAGCGCGGCACATCCTGCTGGAGCACCTGCACCGCTCGCACCGGAATGGCCGTGGGCGCGGCCAGCCTGGCGGTCGCCGGCTTGTTGAAAAACCAGGCCGCGCCAGCGGTGAGGCCCACCAGCAGCGCTGCGGTCACGACGGTTTTCTTGGCAATGGGCATAGAGGTAGAACGCCGGGGGCAATGGTGTCGAAAGGCTGGCCATGATCTGTTGACAGTTATAGTCCGGCAACCCGGTCAGCACCGTGACCGCCAGCTGTCAGCGCTGTCAGAAAAGTACAGCCCGACCGCCGTGCCCCAGGTCAAAGATCGCGGGCGCGCAGGTATACTGCCGGCCACTGCGGCCCGTTCCCTGGCGCGGATTATCTTTCTCCCCTGGAGCTTCCATGACTTGCCCTGCACAACCTGCTGCGGATGACGGCCTGAACGTCGATCCCGCGGCCGCCCCGGCCACTCCTGAAACCGAGGCCAAGGCGGCGATTCCGGCGTTCAAGTTTCCTTTCAAGCCGTCCGAGTTCGCGCCGGCCAAGAATGCCCAGCAGCCCTGGTACAAGAACGGTGCCAGCAACGGCCACACCAAGACCCCTGGCGCAGCGCCGCCCGGCACCCGTCGCTCCATGGGCAAACGTTGAGATCGCCGACAATCGCAGACATTGCCCTTATTTGCGCTTTTTAATCGCAGTGATGGCTAATTGCTTTAAACCTGAGCTGGATCAGTATTTGTGGCATCAGTGCGCTTAGAGTCAGCAGCCCTGCCGACTCCACCTAACAAATACGAGCGCGCTTCCCATGAAGATCAACCTGCCGGTTACTGGGCGAAACGTGGACTTTGCCCCTGATGCGAACATCCTTTCGACCACCGATCTGACCAGCGCGATCACCTACGCCAATCCTGATTTCATCAAGATCAGCGGCTACACCCGTGAGGAACTGCTGAGGTCGCCGCATAACCTGCTGCGTCACCCGGACATGCCCCCGGCGGCCTTCGGCCATATGTGGCGCACGCTCAAGCGCGGCCGCTCGTGGATGGGCATGGTCAAGAACCGTTGCAAGAACGGTGACCACTACTGGGTCAGCGCCTACGTCACCCCGGTGACGCGGGACGGTCAGGCGGTGGAATACCAATCGGTGCGCACCAAGCCCAGCCCGCAACAGATCGCCGCCGCGGAGCGGGCCTATGCCCGGCTCAGGGAGGGCGGGCCTTCATGGTGGAGCCTGCTGCCGGTCATGAGCCTGCGCTTGCGCCTGTGGGCCGCCATCAGCGCCGGTTTTATTGGCAGCTTCGGGGTTTCAGCGTGGCTGCTGCCCGAGTCCTGGATGCTCCAGGGCACGGTGATGGCCATGGGCTGGTGCCTGAGTCTGCTGGCGGTCGGTGTGCAAATGCGCCCGCTGGACCGCCTGGCCGAGCGCGCCCGGCAGATCGGCGACAACCCACTGAGCCAGGGGATCTACACCGGTCGTGCGGACGAATTCGGACGTATCGAGTTCGCCCTGCAGATGCTCGAAGCCCAGGTAGGAGCCGTGGTGGGGCGGATTGGCGATGCCTCCCAGCGCCTGGCCGGGCATGCCGCGGAGCTGGTGGATCATCTGCACAGCAGCCATAACAGCACCCTGGAACAGCAGGCGGAAACCGATCAGGTGGCCGCGGCCATTCACCAGATGGCCGCCAGCGTGGCCGAGGTCGCCACCCATGCCCAGCAGGCCTCGGTGGCGGCGGATCAGGCGGAAAGCGAAACCCGTGAGGGGCATCAACTGGTGGGCGAAAGCCGCAGCGCGGTGTTGCGCCTGGCCAGCGAGCTGGAGCGGGCCACCGAGGTCATCCATCAACTGGAAGGCCACAGCTCGGATATTTCCGGGGTGCTGGAGGTGATTCGCAGCATTGCCGAACAGACCAACCTGCTGGCCCTGAATGCGGCCATCGAGGCGGCGCGGGCCGGCGAGCAGGGACGCGGCTTTGCCGTGGTGGCCGATGAGGTGCGCGGGCTGGCCCAGCGGACCCAGGACTCCACCAACGAGATCCAGCGCATGATCAGCACCCTGCAAAATGCGGCGCGCCATGCGGTGGAGGCCATGCAGCACAGCAGTGCCCATGTGGAAAGCAGCGTCGATCAGGCCCAGCGCGCGGCGGTGGCCCTGGACGGCATCAGCCAGCGGGTCAACCAGATCACCGAGATGAGCCTGCAGATTGCTGCGGCAGTGGAAGAGCAGAGCGCGGTCAGCGAGGACATCAACCGCAACATCATGGGCATTCGCAATGCCTGCGAGGTGACGGTCAGCGCCGGCCAGCTCAGCCACGTCAATTCAGGTGATGTGGCCGGGCTGGCGGGGGACCTGCGCCAGCTGGCCCAGGAGTTCTGGCATAAGCGTGGATAGGCTGCCGCGCTGGGCGGCGGCCAGCCGGCGCCGGTGGCTCAGGCGGCGCGCAGGGAGATGAAGGCGTAGTCCACGCCGGCAGTGCTGACCACCTGGGCCCCGGCGGCCAGGACCTGGCTGGCGATGTCGTCGCCGGACAGGTGAAAGCGCCACGGCTGGCTCGCGGTCTGCGGGGGAGCAGCGCGGACCTGGTCGATGGCGGCGGCCAGGGCGTTCATGTCGGGCAGATAGGCAGTGAAACCGTCGCCCTTGAGGGCCGTGGTGCGAATGCCCAGCAGGGCGCAGATGGCTTCCTTGGTGTGGATATCGTCGCGGTCGGCCTGGCGCGAGCGCGCGATCAGTTCCGCCAGTTCCTGGTCCACCAGTTCACCCCCGAGGATCAGTTGCGGGCCCTGTTCCCATGAATGCGGCGGGCAGTCCTTGGCCAGCGGATTGAGCGGAATGTGTGGATTGATTTCCATCGGATAGATGCGACACACCAGCGGTCGCCGCTCATAGATGCGACAGCGCGACTCTTCGTCAAGATTCCGGCAGGGGCCGACATTGTAGGCGGCAAAGGTGATCGCCACGTAGGCATCGGTACTGCCACTGGTGATCCGGCAGGAACGGCGTTCGGCGTGTTCGCGCTGTTGCGTCGGCAGCCCCAGGCCATTGCCGAGAAAGGCCTCCACCAGAACGATCACCTGACCGCCGTCAGCCGCCCAGGCCCGGGCTTCCGTGAGGGTCAGGGGCACGTGGTGATCGGTGCAGCACTTGCCGCAACCAACGCAGGAAAACTGGGTGTTCATGGATCGGGGAACCCTTCTGGGGCGATGGGGATCGCGTCGAAAAAAACACGTCGACGCGGCTGGAGCAGGGGCCAAGCAAGTTGCACGCCACCCGCCGCGGCTGGCGGGGTGGGGCGGGTCGGTCGCTGCTCAGGAGCCCCGGGGCACCCGTTCGCGACGCAGGATCTGCATGCCGGCGCTTTCATACAAACGACGGGCTCGCCGGTTGTCTTCCAGAACCCGGAGATCGACAAAGCCTTCCCGGCGTTCGGCGAACATCACGAAGGCCTGCTCCAGGAGGGCCCTTCCCACCCCCTGGCCACGGGCGCGGGGATGCACCACCAGATCCTTGATGTAGGCGCTGGTCCAGCATTGGGCGACGCCGATCAGGCCGTCGGCATCACGGGCCAGCAGACAGAGTTGTGGATCGTATTCGGCATCGCTTTCGAAGCACTGGCGCCAGCGGTCCAGCGTCGGCACGCTGCCGCCGCCATCCTGGTAGCCCAGGTGCATCAGCTGATGCACCTGGGCGGCCAGCTCGGGCTGGTAGTGCAGCAGGGTGACGCCGGGCGGCCACTGCGGGGCGGCCTGCGCACGGGTGAGATCGCGGCGCAGCAGCAGGCAGTGGATCTCGCTCATGGTTCAGGCCGCCTGGCTGGCGATGGTTTTGGCGGCGTCGATCAGGCAGCGGGTCAGTTCTGGCGAAGAGAACTTGGTGAGTACCGCATTGGCCCCGGCCTGACGCGCTTTTTCACTGTTCATCGCGCTGTCCAGGGAGGTGTGCAGCAGCACGTAGAGGTGAGCGAAGTCCGGGGTTTCCCGCAGGGTCCGGGTCAGGGCGTAGCCGTCCATTTCCGACATCTCGATGTCCGAGACGATCAGGTTGATCTCGTTGGCCGTGCCCTGCAGTTCCAGCAGGCAGTCGATGGCCTCCTTGGCACTGCGGGCGGTGTGGCATTGCAGGCCGAGGTTGCGCAGGGTGTGCACCGATTGCTGCAGCGCCACCTGACTGTCGTCCACCACCAGGATCCGCGCGTTGCCCAGGGCTTCGGCGTCTTCCATGCTCAGTTCGGTGGGCGCCATCTCGATCTGCGCCGGGGCAATGCCGTGGATCACCTTCTCGATGTCCAGCACCTGCACCAGGGTGCCGTCCACCTGGGTCACGCCGGTGATGTAGGACTTGATACCGCCGGAGCCAAAGGGTGGCGGGCGGATATCAGTGGTCAGGCAATGCACGATCTTGCTCACGGCCTGCACGTGCAGACCCTGCTTGGAGCGGCTGACGTCGGTGACGATCAGGCAGCCGCTGTCGGGGTCGGCCAGAGGGCGCTCGCCAATGGCCCGGCTGAGGTCGATCACCGACAGCGAGTTGCCGCGCAGGGTGGCGATGCCTTTCACATGGGGGTGGGATTCCGGCAGCTTGGTCAGCGGCGGGCAGGGAATGATTTCACTGACTTTAAGCAGGTTGATTGCCATCAGCTTGCCGCTGCGCAAGGTAAACAGCAGAAGCGAAAGCGAATCTGCGCGGGCTTTGTTGGAGGACATAAAAACCTTCTCTGAAAAAGTTGGCGTGTGGCTCGACCCACGGAGCACCATTGATAACGGGTTATCGACGTGTTCAGGGCAGGCTTTAGCGGTGTTCCTGCTTTCCGTCGGCGCTGCTGCCTTCGCCGGTCAGCCGGCGAAGGCAGCGGGGCGTGGCGTTCTGCCGATGCTGGCGTTTAGCGCAGGCCCAGGCGTTTGGCCAGACGGCTGAGGTTGGCTCTGTCCAAGCCTAGCTCACGGGCGGCACTGGCCCAGTTGTGCTGGTGCCGTTCCAGGCAGGCGTTGATCAGCTGGCGTTGATAGTGCTCGGTGGCCTGGCGCAGGTCGCCTTCGAGGGGCGCTGGCGCCAGGCTTTCCAGGGCCGGGGCGAGGACGCCGGGCGCTTTTTCGCCGAGCCCGGGCAGGTCGAGGTCGGCTGCATCCAGGCTGAGAATTTTCGGGCGTTCGCGGCAGTTGCCCAGGGCCTTGAGGGCGCTGCGGCCGATCAGGTGCTCCAGCTCGCGAACGTTGCCCGGCCAGTTGTAGCCCAGCAGCGCCTGCTGCGCGTCGGCACTGAGCCGCAGACTGCCCAGGCCCATGCGCGAACGGTTCTGCTCCAGGAAGTAGCCGCTGAGCAGCAGCACGTCGCGACCCCGGTCGCGCAGGGCCGGCACTCGCAGCGGGTAGACGCTGAGGCGGTGGTAGAAGTCGGCACGGTAGCGCCCGCTGCGCACTTCTTCGGCCAGGTCGCGGTTGGTGGCGGCGATCAGGCGCACGTCCACCTGATGCTCCTTGTCCGAACCCAGGCGCTGCAACTGTCCGCTTTGCAAGACCCGCAGCAGTTTGGCCTGGACCGAGAGCGACAGTTCGCCCACCTCATCGAGAAACAGCGTGCCGCCATTGGCCAGCTCGAATTTGCCCCGCCGATCCTGGGTGGCTCCGGTGAAGGCGCCGCGCACATGGCCGAACAGTTCGCTTTCCACCAGGGTGTCGGGCAGGGCCGCGCAGTTGAGGCTGATGATCGGCTGTTCGGCCCGGGGCGAGGCGGCGTGAATGGCCTGGGCCACCAACTCCTTGCCGACGCCGGTTTCACCGGTGATCAGCACCGTCAGGTCGCTGCCGCCCACCAGGCTGATTTCTTCCAGCAGGCGCTTGTGGGCCTTGCTCTGGCCGATCATTTCGCGGTGCTGTCCGCTGGCCTGGCGATAGACTTCGGCCCGTTGATGCTCGTTTTCGGCCCGCAGAGCCAGGCGTTCGATACGCTCGGCGGCACTGACCGTGGCCGCGGCGAGGCTGGCGAAGGCTTGCAGGGCGTCCAGTTCGATGGGCTCGAAGCGCTGCGGGTCCAGGGCATCGAGGGTCAGCAGGCCCCAGGGGCGCTCATCGACGAACAGCGGGCAGCCCATGCAGTCATGGACTTCCAGGTGGTCGTCAAGACCTTCCACCAGACCGTCATAGGGATCGGGCAGCTCACTGTCGCTGGCAAAGCGGGTCGGGCCCGGGCTGGCGAGCAGGGCGGCAAAGCGTGGGTGCTCGCTCACCTTGAAGCGGCGGCCCAGGGTATCGGTGCTCAAGCCGTCCACCGCCAGCGGCACCAGCCATTCGCCATCCAGGCGCAGCAGCGCCGCGGCATCGCAGGGCAGCAGGGCGCGCAAGGCTTCCAGCAGGCGGCGGTAACGTTCGCCCTCGGGCAGTTCCCGGGACAGGTCGGTCACCAGGGGGAGCAGGGTCGTGAGCAGGGATTTTGCGGTCATAATGACTCCGTCTAGTCTTAATGACTATAAGTACATTGCTGTCTTTATGACTAACTTAATTTTAAGTTATTGATTTATAACGATTTTAATCTTGGCATGAAAACTGACTGGATAAGGGAAACCTGCAAGCAGTCATAAAGTCCAGGAGTTGTCCTTATGCTAAGCGTTCAAGATCGCGCCATCATCAAAGCCACTGTGCCCCTGCTGGAAAGCGGTGGCGAAGCCCTGATTACCCATTTCTACCGGATGATGCTGTCCGAGTACCCCGAAGTTCGCCCGCTGTTCAACCAGGCACATCAGGCCAGCGGCGATCAGCCCCGCGCCCTGGCCAACGGGGTACTGATGTATGCCCGGCACATCGACCAGTTGGATCAACTGGGGGATCTGGTGGCCAAGATCATCAACAAGCATGTGGCCCTGCAGATCCTGCCGGAGCATTACCCCATTGTGGGGGGCTGCCTGTTGCGGGCCATTTCCGAAGTGCTGGGCAGCGAGATTGCCACTCCTGAAGTGATCGATGCCTGGGGCGCGGCCTATAACCAGTTGGCGGATATCCTGATCGGTGCCGAGGCGGCGATCTACGACCAGAAGGCCCAGGCTCCGGGCGGCTGGCGTGGCGCGCGGGCATTCGAGCTGGTGCAGAAGGTGCAGGAGAGCGCGGAAATCACCTCGTTGTATTTCGCGCCGCTGGATCAGGGGCCGATCCTCGCCGCCGAGCCGGGTCAGTACATCGGCTTGCAGCTGTTCATCGACGGTCAGGAGGTGCGGCGCAACTACTCGCTGTCGGCCCTTTCCAACCAGGGGCAGTACCGCATCAGCGTCAAGCGCGAACCCGGGGGAGTGGCCTCCAACTACCTGCATGACCAATGCCCGGTGGGCACCCGCATCATGCTGTTCCCGCCTGCCGGCGAGTTCACCCTGGCGGCAAGCACCAAACCGCTGGTCCTGATCAGTGGCGGCGTGGGCATCACCCCGACCCTGCCGATGCTGGAGGCGGCGCTGGCCACGGAGCGTCCGGTGCATTTCATCCACTGCGCGCGCAACGGCCAGGTGCATGCGTTCCGTCACTGGGTCGACGAACTGGCCCAGCGTTATCCACAGCTCAAGCGCTTCTACTGCTATGCCGAGGACGACGGTGTCAGCCCGGCGGCAGACCAACTGGGGCTGCTGACCCGGGAGCAGTTGGCCGACTGGTTGCCGCAGGAGCGAGATCTGGATGCCTACTTCCTCGGGCCCAAGGGATTCATGGCGGCCATCAAGCGCCACCTCAAGGCCCTGGGCATTCCCGAGCAACAGAGCCGGTATGAGTTCTTCGGCCCGGCGGCGGCCCTGGAATAACCCGGCCGGCTCCTGCGCAACCCGGCCCCGCAACGGGGCCGGGTTGTTAATCCTTGCTTAACCTGCCTGTCGTTAATTCCCCTCGATGCCGGGATGGCGCTGCCATCCCGGCCTTTTCGTTCGTGTGTCCCCCTGGCCCGTAAACCTTGGGTGTTGCCTTCGATGCAGTGCATTCAAAGGTCATGATCAGCGTGTAGACTTCCGGGCACCCGATGGCAATCAGATCAACTTCGCAATTCAACCCGCGGGCTGGCGTGACAAGCACGGCCACGCCGGTTGAGCAGACAACAGAAAAAGGAATAGGGATGAGTGACGACAGACTGCGTTTAGGGCGTGAACGGCGCTTCCTGGTGCTGCTGGGGATTATCTGCCTGGCGCTGATCGGCGGGGCCCTGTACATGCAGGTGGTGCTGGGCGAGGCGCCTTGCCCGCTGTGTATCCTGCAGCGCTATGCCTTGCTGCTGATCGCTCTGTTCGCCTTCATCGGGGCGGCCCTGAGCTCGCGACGTGGGGTGACCGTGATGGAGACCCTGGTGGTCATCAGTGCCATCGCCGGTGCCGGGGTGGCCGGGCACCATGTGTACACCCAGTTCTACCCGGCGGTGAGCTGCGGCATCGATGTGCTGCAGCCCTTTGTCGACAGCCTGCCGCTGGCGAGCATCTTTCCCCTGGTCTTCCAGGTCGACGGTTTCTGCTCCACGCCGTATCCGCCGATCCTTGGCCTGTCCCTGGCGCAATGGGCGCTGCTGGCGTTCGTGCTGACGGTGATCCTGGTGCCCCTGGGCGTCGTTCGCAATCGCAAGAAAACCTACTGATTCACCCGGAAAAGCCCCGGTCCCTCAACAGGGGCCGGGGCTTTTTCATGTCGTTCATCCGGCTGTTGAAAAGTCCGTGATTTGCGGCAAGTGAGGGGGCGGTAAAAGTGCGACATGTTGTCACACTGTCGCGGTCGCACAGGGGCGGAGGGAGGCCGGCAACAGACTGCATATCGGGTAATCGGTTCCCCTGAAGTCTGTCACTTTGTGTAAATCCCCAGGCTGGGTTAAATCCATAGCCTGCTATCTATACATCTCTTCACAAAGCCCGTTTTACAAGGGTTGAAGCCCTATCCAAGGCGGCTTTCAGCCGCTCGTTCGGCCTGTTGAAAGGGGGCGCTGGAAGTCCCTTTTGGGGCTTTTTGTTGAGAATAAAAATCGATATCATTCTGATCCTCCGCAATAATCGTGAGGGATTGTTGCGCCGGGGGATAAAAATTATTTCGGGATAAGACATGGTTTATAAAACGCGACATATCTACAATCGCCCGCACTGAATTTCCGACGCTGCTCATCCCTGAGCACACGAGGACGGTCGAGGGGCGGATTGAGCGCTCCGTGCGACTGCGGGTGTCGGCGCCTTCCAAACTTCCGCACCAAATGGAATTGGTCTGTAACAAGGCCTTTGACCACGAGATCGAATAAGAACCACTGCTAGCCCGGGATGTGTCGTTGAGCGTTTAACGCAACGGGCAGGCCCTTATTCAATTGAAGAAAAATGCCAACCCTTGGCAGGGTGAAGTGTTGGCGATCAAAACCCAACTGCATTGCGCAAGCTGCTTTAGAGGTCGTGAGATGAGTAAAAACAGGTACCCCAGATTACTAGGCTTATTGCCGCTGCTCGGCATGTTAATGCTGGGAGGCTGCAAATGGACCTTGCTTGATCCCAAAGGTCAGGTTGGTCTGGATGAACGAAACCTGATCATCACGGCCACCATCCTGATGCTGCTGGTGGTTGTGCCGGTCATCATCATGACCTTCGCCTTCGCCTGGAAATACCGCGCCTCGAACAAGGACGCGACCTACGCGCCCAAGTGGTCCCACTCCACCAAGATCGAGATCGCGGTGTGGCTGGTTCCGGTGCTGATCATCATTGCCCTGGGTTATGTCACCTACAAGTCGACCCACGCCCTGGACCCGTACCGTCCGCTGGAGTCCGACGCCAAGCCTGTGACCATCGAAGTGGTCGCCATGGACTGGAAGTGGCTGTTCATCTACCCCGACCAAGGCATCGCCACCGTCAACAAGATCGTGTTCCCGGCCCATACCCCGGTGAACTTCCGCGTCACCTCCGACACCGTGATGAACTCGTTCTTCATCCCGGGCCTGGGCGGCCAGATCTACGCAATGGCGGGCATGACCACCAAGCTGCACCTGATTGCCAACCAGAACACCGAACTTGAAGGGATCTCCGCCAACTACAGCGGCGCGGGTTTCACCGGCATGAAGTTCAAAGCGATCGCTACCAGTCAGGAAGATTTCGACGCCTGGGTAAACGAAGTCAAAAAGGCACCTAAACAGCTGGACACCGCTGAATACGAAGCCCTTTCCAAGCCGAGCCAGAACAATCCTGTCGAGCTCTACTCCGCCTACGCGCCGAACCTGTTCCAGACCGTCATCGACAAGTATGAAGGCATGAAACCGGGCAAGCCGCTCAAGCACGAGAAGAAAGAAAAGGAAGTGGCCGCAACCGAAGGGATGGACGTGAGTTCGCATTCAGCTGCCGGGGCAGAGGAGTAAACGATGTTTGGTAAATTAAGTCTGGAAGCGATACCGTTCCACGAGCCGATCGTCATGGTGACCGTTGCCATGATCCTGCTCGGTGGTGTGGCGCTGTTCGCGGCAATCACCTACTTCAAGAAGTGGACCTACCTGTGGACCGAGTGGCTGACGTCCGTCGACCACAAGAAAATCGGTGTGATGTACATCATCGTCGCCATGGTCATGCTCCTGCGTGGCTTCGCCGACGCCATCATGATGCGTACCCAGCTGGCCATGGCCACCGAGGGTTCGCCTGGCTACCTGCCACCTGAACACTATGACCAGATCTTCACCGCCCACGGTGTGATCATGATCATCTTCATGGCGATGCCATTCTTCACCGGCCTGATGAACCTTGTCGTGCCGCTGCAGATCGGCGCGCGTGACGTGGCCTATCCGTTCCTCAACTCCCTGAGCTTCTGGCTGCTGGTATCGGGTGTGGTGCTGATCAACCTGTCCCTGGGCGTCGGCGAATTCGCCAAGACCGGCTGGGTTGCCTATCCGCCGCTGTCGGGCCTGCAATACAGCCCGGGCGTGGGTGTGGACTACTACATCTGGGCGCTGCAGCTATCGGGTCTGGGGACAACGCTGACGGGGGTCAACTTCCTGGCCACCGTGCTGAAAATGCGTACCCCTGGCATGAAGATGATGGACATGCCGATCTTCACCTGGACCTGCACCTGGGCCAACGTGCTGATCGTGGCTTCGTTCCCGATCCTCACCGCCACCCTGGCACTGCTGACGCTTGACCGTTACATGGATTTCCACATTTTCACCAATGAACTTGGTGGCAATCCAATGATGTACGTGAACCTGTTCTGGGCCTGGGGTCACCCCGAGGTGTACATCCTGATCCTGCCGGCGTTCGGTATCTTCTCCGAAGTGATCTCGACCTTCTCGGGCAAGCGCCTGTTCGGTCACCACTCGATGATCTACGCTTCCGGCGCGATCTCGATCCTGGGCTTCATGGTTTGGCTGCACCACTTCTTCACCATGGGTTCGGGTGCCAGCGTCAACGCCTTCTTCGGCCTGGCGACCATGCTGATCTCGATCCCGACCGGGGTGAAGCTGTTCAACTGGCTGTTCACCATCTACCACGGCCGTCTGCGCATCACCAGCCAGGTTCTGTGGACCCTGGGCTTCATGGTGACCTTCGCCATCGGCGGCATGACCGGCGTACTGCTGGCCATTCCGGGTGCGGACTTCGTCCTGCACAACAGCCTGTTCGTGATCGCTCACTTCCACAACGTGATCATCGGCGGCGCGGTGTTCGGCTACATCGCCGGCTTCAGCTTCTACTTCCCGAAAGCCTTCGGCTTCAAGCTGCATGAAGGTTGGGGCAAGGCTGCCTTCTGGTTCTGGATCTCGGGCTTCTTCGTCGCCTTCATGCCGCTCTACGCACTGGGCTTCATGGGCATGACCCGTCGTCTGAACGCCACCACCAACCCTGAGTGGGTGCCATACCTGTACGTGGCCATGGTGGGTGCACTGATGATCGCCGTGGGCATCGCCTGCCAGTTGATCCAGCTGTACGTCAGCGTGCGTGACCGCAAGCAGAACATGTGCGTTTCCGGCGACCCATGGAACGCCCACACCCTGGAATGGTCGACCTCGTCGCCACCTCCGTTCTACAACTTCGCGGTACTGCCCAAAGCCGAAGGCATCGACCCGTTCACCGAAGCCAAGGAAGACGGCACTGCCTATGCGCAGCCAAGCCGCTACCAGCCGATCCACATGCCCAACAACACCGCTACCGGTGTGGTCATGGGGGCCCTGCTGACCGTGTTCGGTTTCGCCATGATCTGGCACATCTGGTGGCTGGCCATCGCAAGCCTGGCCGGCACCGTGATCTATTTCGCGATCCACGCTGCTCGTGATGATCAAGGCTACATGGTGCCGGTCGAGACGATCGAGCGCATCGAAGCCGAACAGCACAAGCGTCTGGTATCGGAGAACAAGATCCCGGCTACCCGTGTTGAAACCTCGTTGGAACAGGCTTAATCCATGTCGAACTTAGTGACCAATGCTGGACACGCCCATGTCGATGACCATGGGCACGATGACCATCACCACGACTCGGGCGAGATGACCGTATTCGGTTTCTGGCTCTACCTGATGACCGACTGCATTCTGTTTGCGTCGATCTTCGCGGTATACGCGGTACTGGTTAACAACGTAGCGGGTGGCCCGTCGGGCCACGACATCTTCGAACTGCCTTACGTACTGGGCGAAACCGCTCTGCTGCTGTTCAGTTCGATCACCTACGGCTTCGCCATGCTGGCGTTCTTCCGGGGCAACAAGAAGCAGGTGCTGGGCTGGCTGGCCATGACCTTCCTGTTCGGCCTGGGCTTCATCGGCATGGAGATCAACGAGTTCCACCTGCTGATCTCCGAAGGCTACGGCCCTAGCCGTTCCGGCTTCCTGTCCGGGTTCTTCACCCTGGTCGGCACCCACGGTCTGCACGTGACCAGCGGTCTGATCTGGATGGCGATCATGATGTACCAGGTGCAGAAAAACGGCCTGACGGCGACCAACAAGACCCGTCTGAGCTGCCTGAGCCTGTTCTGGCACTTCCTGGACGTGGTGTGGATCTGCGTATTCACCGTTGTTTACCTGATGGGGACTATGTAAATGGCCAACGCACACTCCCACGACGAAGCCGGTCACGGCAGCGTCAAGTCCTACGCCATCGGCTTCATCCTGTCGGTCATCCTGACACTGATCCCGTTTGGCCTGGTGATGTACCCGTCGCTGCCTAAAGACGTGACCCTGTGGATCGTCCTGGCATTCGCCGTGATCCAGGTGCTGGTGCACCTGGTGTACTTCCTGCACCTGGACCGTTCCGCGGCACAGCGCAACAACGTGGTGGCGTTCATCTTCGCCGCGCTGGTCATTGTTCTGCTGGTTGGTCTGTCGTTGTGGATCATGTTCAGCATCCACACCGTCATGATGGCCAAGTGAGGTAAACCCGATGTCGCTCAAGCACTTTATCCAAATCACCAAACCGGGGATCATTTTCGGTAACGTGCTTTCTGTGGCAGGCGGGTTTTTCCTGGCCTCGAAAGGGCATGTCGATCTGGCCATTTTCCTGGCCGCGATGATCGGCACCTCGCTGGTGGTAGCGTCCGGTTGCGTGTTCAACAACTGCATCGACCGTGACATCGACCTGAAGATGGAGCGCACCAAGAACCGCGTGCTGGTCCAGGGCCTGATCTCCCTGGAAGTGGCCCTGGTCTATGCCTCCCTCCTCGGGATCGCCGGCGTCGCCCTGCTGTACTACGTGGCCAACCCGTTGGCCGCGTTGTTCGCGGTAATCGGCTTTGTCATCTACGTCGGCCTCTACAGCCTGTACCTCAAGCGCAAGTCGGTTCACGGCACGCTGGTGGGCAGTCTGTCCGGGGCCATGCCGCCGGTGATCGGTTATGTGGCCGTGAGCAACAGCTTCGACATGGCCGCGCTGACCCTGCTGGTGATGTTCAGCCTGTGGCAGATGCCGCATTCCTACGCCATCGCGATCTTCCGCTTCAACGATTACCTGGCCGCATCGATTCCGGTGCTGCCGGTGAAGCGCGGCATTCGCGTGGCCAAGAAGCACATCCTGCTCTACATCCTGGCGTTCCTGGTGGCGACCCTGATGCTGACCTTCAGCGGTTACGCCGGCATGAGCTACCTGGCGGTAGCGGCGGCGATGGGCATGTACTGGCTGTACATGGCCTGGACCGGCTACAAGGCGGTGGATGACACCGTGTGGGCGCGCAAGCTGTTCGTGTTCTCGATCTTCACCATCACCGCGCTGAGCGTGATGATGTCGGTGGATTTCAAGGCCCCGACCGAGCTGTTGCTGACCTACGCGCACTAAGCTGTCCAGGCCACAGAAAAGCCCCGCCTTCGTAAGAAGCGCGGGGCTTTTTTTATCCGCTGGCGCGACGGTCACATCATTTAAAGCTTTTAGGTCCGAAGGCTCCACCTGGCCGGGTAAAATGCGCCGCTCGTGGATGAACCTGAGTGGATGCAATGCAAAGCCGTATTGAAATGAACGACAGCCAGGAGCGTTACGGCGCGGTCAGTCGTGGGTTGCACTGGGCCATGGCGCTGGCCTTTGCCTGGATCTATTGCTCGACCGCCGCCCATTACCTGCTGGAGGATTCGGCACTGGACAAGTTCCTCTGGCCGACCCACAAGCAAGTCGGGCTGCTATTGATGGGGCTGTTGCTGGTGCGGCTGTTCTGGAGCCTGTTGAACCGGCATCGTCGGCCGCCGAGCCTGAACCTGGCCGCGCGCCTGGGGCATGGGCTGCTGTATGCCGGGATGTTCGCCATTCCGTTTCTCGGACTGCTGCGCCAGTACGGCTCCGGGCGAGCGTTTTCCGCCTTCGGGCTGCCGGTGATGAGTGGCTTTGAAGGGCCGAAGATCCAGTGGATGACCGACCTGGGCAACAGCTTCCATAGCCTCCTGGGCTGGACCTTGCTGGTACTGATCGTCGGTCATGTGGCCGCGGTGATCCTGCACTGCGTCAAAGGCCAGGGGCATATCCTGCGGCGCATGGCCGGTAGCACGACCTCGGCTTGAGGTATCGTCGGAGCAGAGAAAACCCCGTCTTCGAGAGAGGGACGGGGTTGTTTATCCAGAGCCCGCCATAGGGCTGTTCAAACCATACAAATGACTCAACCTTTGCAGGAAGCAGAATGATGAAAAAAATAGCCGTTGTCGTTTTTAGTGGCGGGCAGGACTCAACAACCTGTTTGATCCATGCGCTGCCGGTTTATGACGAAGTGCACTGTATTACGTTTGACTATGGTCAGCGTCATCACGCGGAAATTGAAACGGCACAGAGGCTATCCAAACAGTTGGGGGCGACGGTTCACAAGGTACTGGACGCTTCGTTGTTGAATGAGTTGGCGATCAGTAGTCTCACCCGGGACAATATTCCCGTTCCGACGGTCAACAGTTCCGGTGAAAGCTTGCCGAGCACTTTTGTACCAGGAAGAAATATTCTGTTTTTAACGTTGGCTTCTATATATGCCTATCAAGTAAAGGCTGAGACTGTCATTACCGGTGTGTGCGAGACAGACTTTTCCGGATACCCCGATTGTCGGGATGAATTCGTGAAAGCCTTGAACAAGGCCCTGGAGCTGGGGATGGAGTACCGGCTGCGTCTTGAAACCCCGTTGATGTGGCTAAACAAGGCGGAGACTTGGGCGCTGGCGGACTATCACAATCGGTTGGATTTGATTCGTGAGCAAACACTGACTTGCTATAACGGCGTCATCGGAAGTGGCTGTGCTAATTGTGATGCTTGCAACCTTCGTGCAAGAGGCTTGAACAGTTATTTGGAAAATAAAGCCGAAGTGATGAATAGCTTGAAAAGCAAAATGGCTCTGAAGTAAAAATATAAGTGCCAGCTCGCCATTGTGATTCAACACTGCACCTGTCTTTGAAATAGGTGAGTGTTGAATTCAATGGCTTAAGCTGGCGGTGCGTCTATTTAGCTATCTGGCTGTCTGTCACGTATCTCTTGAATAGTGATCGCGCACCATAGGCAGGCAGAATGTTGAAGAAGGCAAAGCATACTTTGATCGCGATCTGGACATAAATCATGCTCAGAATATCGTTGTTCTGCATTGCTCCATAGAAAGCAATGTAGCAGAACAGGAAACTGTCGATGATCACTGCAAACAAGGTGCTCAAGAATATACGCAGGAAGAGGAATCTGGAGTTTGTCAGCTCCTTTATTTTGCATAGTAAGTATGAGTTGACGTTTTCCGAAACCAGGAAAGAGACGGAGGAGGCGATCAATACGGAGGTCACCTGAATGATGACGTCGTTATAGGGCTTGTCGAGCTTCCAGTCGGGCAATCCAGGGAGGAAGGTCGACGCATACAGCAAGATGATGATCATTGCGTTGCTTGCAAAAGCAAAGAAAATGGCTTTTCTAGCAAGTCTGAGTCCAAAGTTTTCGTTCAGCAGGTCAACGATCAAAAATGTCAGGGGATAAAGAAAGGTGCCGGGAGTGATGATGATATTGAGCGACTCCAGATAAATTGGCTTTGTCGCTGCAATACTTGTGAAAATGTAGAATGTAAAAAGTAGCAGGTTCAGGATGATATAAATCATCCATGAGTTTTCATGGCGATCATTCAGGTCGTAGGCAGTAAGTGCTCCTCCTTGAGAATAGAATTTTTTATATAGGTTTCTGATTTCCATTTTGTTCAGGTTGTCCATTATTTCGCTGTTCAGTACTTCGCTCAGCTTTATTTTGATGACCTTGCCCGTAGCGATAATCATAATCACGGCTAGGTTCTTATTGTTTTCAAAGCCCAATAATTTATATTTGCTGTTCTCAATTTCACTTTCAAATGCTGTCATGGAATCGCTCCTCGATGATGTCTCCCACAACGCACATATCATCTGAGCTGGAGTACGGAGTGTTCACGATGAACAGTTTCTTTGTCAGCCTGTTGTAAACGAGTTTTTCCTTGTCGTCGGTCGATGACCCTTTTTGCACGATCAAGAGGTCGCCAGGCTCATTCATGTCACATATTTCATTCTCGAGCAGCACCGCTATCAAGTTGTAAGATGTGCCGAAATAATAGGTCAGTGGATAAAGCGTGGCCAGTTCGCCGATGCGCCTATCAAGATTGGCGATCAACAAACTTTCCTTGATGATTGGTACGGCGGCGGGATTCATGTTGCCTTGAGGTGAGATGCTGCTTTCGATAATCTCCTTTTCTTCAAAGTCGATAGTTTCTATTTCTTCGTAGGAGACACCGAAGAAGTCGGAGATTTTTCGAATGGTGGACTGCTGAACATTAGTGACCTTACCTTCCAGTATGTTGTATATGGTCGTTCTGGTCAGGCCACTAGCGTTGCACAAAGACAGTTGCGTCTCGCCGCGACTTTTTATCAGGTATTTGATATTGCTCTTCAAATACTCTGTTCTTTCTCTTCTGTGCATCAAATGCTCACCATTTCCTTATAGTCGTCAGGCATCGAGACGTTTATAGAAGTTGTGCCGTGTGTGGCTCTCGGCATGTTTGATGCCAAGCGCTGGGCTACTGCAGCGAAAGTGCTCAGGTTAGTGTTTGATTTTTACCCATTCGCTACTACTCCTTTAGTCAGCCTGCATCCGTCCTGGGTTGCTCTGCTGTTGTTATGTGGGGCGATCAAATCGTGGGGGAAATTCGATTCGTGAGGGCGCCGCGCTGGGTAAGTGTTACATGCGTCAGCCAGGGGAATAAAGCCCCAAAAATCTGTCGTCTTGCTCCTCGTTGCTGGGTATTGAGCCGCAACGCAGGGTTGATGTTTTCTGCCTGGGCAAAAAGCATCATTTAATTTGGAAAATGTTTAATTCTTTGATTAATTTTGTTGCGGCTTATAGAGTCTGACGCCGAGGCTTGGATAAGCCCGATGCAGACAAACGAACGTGATACCCAGGAAGCGTGCTGTCGTTCGTGGCGCGCAACACACAAGGAAGGGACACAGAAGAATGGCAGCTGACACTGAACCACTCAGGACCCAGGCCGACCTGCTGCGACGTGGCTTGGCTGATCTGCGCGCTGAAGACACGGAGCTGGCAAGCATCCTGGACGCGGAAGTCACGCGCCAACACCGCACACTGTCTTTGGTTTCATCTTCCTGCGCGGCCGGCCCCCGGAGCTTGGCGGCATCAGCCTCGGCGCTGGTCAACGTCACGGTCGAGGGCGCTCCCGGCCGGCGTCATTATAGTGGGTGTGAAAACGTTGATCGGGTTGAGGCTCTGGCGATCCGACGCGCTCGGGAGCTGTTCTCTGCCCAATACGCCTGCGTGCAATCACACTCGGCCTCGAATGCCATTTACCAGGTGCTGACGGCGCTGGCCGAGCCTGGGGATACGATCCTGGGCATGGCCCTCGAACAGGGTGGGCACCTTGCACATGGCCGAGTGGAAGCCTTCACGGAGGCCAACTACAAGGCTGTTCGCTACGGCACCACATCCCAGGGGGAGATCGATTACGCAGAAGTGCGCCAACTGGCGATGGCCCATCGTCCGCGGATCATCATTTGCGGGGCGACGGCCCATTCTCGGGTCGTGGACTTCCAGCGCTTTCGTGCCATTGCCGATGAGGCCGGGGCCATCGTGCTTGCCGATATTTCCCATATCGCCGGGCTGGTGGCCACAGGGCGCCATCCGAGCCCGATCGATGCCGCGCACGTCACAATCACCTGCACCCACAAGCAGCTCGCCGGCCCGCGTGGAGGTCTGATTCTCTCCGGTCGTGATGCAGACACCAAAGTGCCTGGACTGAGGTCGAGTTTTCGCCGGGTTCTCGAACAAGCGGTTTCCCCCGGTATGCAAGGCGCGCCTGCCGTCAACGTGATTGCCGCCAAGGCTGCCGCGTTGGGCTATGCGATGTCCCCGCTGTTTGATGCCTACATGGGGCGGATTCGCGTCACGGCAGATGAAATGGCTTGCGCGTTCATGGAGCGGGACTACGAGGTCGTGGGGGGAGGAACGGAAAATCACACGATCTTGCTGCGCTTGCGTGGCGGCATCAGCGGCTCCATCGCCGAATCGGCGCTGGAGAAGTGTGGAATCATCGTCAGCAAAAAACGCGGTCCGAGGGAAAACCGATCATCATTTGCCGCCAATGGCTTGTGTATCGGCACAGGCTCCATCGCCCAGCGCCACGTGGACGCCCAAGGGTGTCGCCAGATCGTCGACCTGGTGTGCCGGATACTCGATCAGGTGCAGCCCCACGGCGAGCAGAAATACACCCTGGAGCCCGGATTGCAGGAGCAGTTCCGGCAACAGACCGAAGCGTTGTGCGCGATGTACCCGATCCGTGAGTACGGGGATCGCTGAAAACAAAAAGCCCCGACTTCACACACAAGTACGGGGCTTTTTCTCGGCGCTCAGGTCGGGCTGACGCCTTCGCGAGCAAGCTCGCTCCTACAGGGCCGGGTTACAGCTGTTGTTGCGCGCTGTAGCCTTCGAATGCGGTCTGTTGCTGGATCGCGGTGATGATGTTCTTGCGGGTCGCTTGCTGCTCGTTGCCGTTCTTGTCGATGAACATTTCGCTTTCCAGTTCCGCCTCATCGCCTTCGCCGACAAAGCTGAAACCGAGGAACTCGAAGGCTTCACGGTCGACGTTGGCCTTGGAGCGCGGGCGCATCGGCAGGATGACGCTGATGCCGTCCTTGCTGATGGCGAACACTTCCATTTCCTTCTTCGGCCGCGCCTTGCTCTTGCCGCCGCTGGGGTTGCTGATGGCCTGGTGCGTCTGGTTCAGCACTTTCAGGGCCAGGCCGTAGACCAGTTCCTGGAAGTCCGGGTCGTCCTTGTAGCTGGAGAGAATCCGGCTGATGGGGAATTTCTTGCTCAGGTCTTCCAGGGCGGCCAGGTCGGCGGCCTCGGCGTCTTTGAGTTGCTTGAGCTGGCCCATGAGTTCATAGGCGGTGTCGTCGTCAAAGCGGTCGTGGGCCTGGCGAATCGCAGCACGCAGTTCGCGAATCTGGTCACTTTCTTTCGAGGTGTGGAAGGCGTCGAGCACCATCTCGCTGATGGTCTTGGCCTGGGACACGTGTTGTGAAAGATGAATGGCGTTTTCGTACTCGGCCTTGTTGGACAGGGCGATTACGGATTCTTCGGTGTTGGAATCAGGCATTGAACATCCACTACTTGGTTTAACAGGTTTGAGGCGCGAAAGGCCCAGGGGGATTTTCGGGGGCGCCTAATCTATTGGACCCGGCCCCTAATGTCACGGACCAAGCGACCCGCCCAACAGGACCGTCCCTACAGACCGGTTTGCACGGCGAAGATTCCCCAGTGCTCCAAGGGCATGGCCGCACCGCTTTCAGGCGTTGAGCCGCAGTTGCCGGAAGTTGCGGAACAGCTTGAGTGCTCGCCCGCAGAACAGACCAACGGTAAAGCCTGCGGCAGCGCCACTGATAGCGAGCATCTGCACGCTGGCGGCCTGTTCGGGGTGCACGGCGGTTTGATAGCCGATCCAATACTTCACCGCGAAGAACAGCAGCGAGATGGCGAGGATCTTCACGGTGCCAGGCACCAGGATCGCCTCGCCGCCGGACTCCAGTAGCACGCCGGCGCTGGAGAACAACAGCATCGCCAGCAGGCTGCCGAGTGCGGCACCACCGGCCCAGGCGCCCAGCGCCAGTAACGGATGCTCGCCGAGATTCACCGACCACAGCGACCAGACCAGCAGGATCACCGGTGTCAGCAGCAGCGAACGGCGGCTCTCGCGAGTGCTGGCGAGGGCACGCAGACCGTAGTAGCAGACCAGGGCGAAGACCGCGTACACCCACAGGGGCGTGCCTTGGAGGATATCGAGCATCTATAGCGTCCTTGCTTCAGCGGAAAATGAGCGATCCATGGTGCGCTTTGTATCCGCCGACGTGAAGCCTTCGCCCTCGGCACAGCGCACCGCAGCCGCTTGCGGCTGAAAACTTGCCGCTTGAAGCTCAGTGCACCTGCGTATCGCTGACCCCAGCCTCCAGTTCCTGACGCAGATCGCTGCCCCGGCGGGCGATGAACACCAATTGCGCGGCATGCTCGGTGGGCTGATCGGCGGCCAGGGTGAACTGGCTGCGGTTGCCCACATGCTGCAACCAGTAAGGCTGTTCATTGCCTTCCAGGCGCACCAGGCCCTTGAGGCGCAGCAGGTCGGCGGGCAGGCGCGCCAGCCAGTCGCGCAAAGCCTTGGGCTGCAGCGGTCGCGAGCTTTTCCACACCCAGCTTTCGAACAGTTCGTCGTGGGCCTGGGGCAGGGCCTTGAACAGCACTTCGGTGGAGCGCACCGGCGGCGTCAGCAGCAACTCCGCCGGCAGCTCGGCCTGCACCGTGTCGAACACCGGGGCGCGATGGCCGAGGCTGGCGCGAATGCTCTGCAATTGCTCGGCGCTCACCAGGTCGGCCTTGTTCAGCAGCACCCAGTCGGCGCAGGCCACCTGTGCCCGGGACAGCCGGGCCATTTCCCCTTCCAGGTCCTGGTAGCCGCTGGCGTCCACCAGGGTGATCACTGCGTCCAGGTGCAGGCGGTTGCGTAGCTGTGGGTAGCCGATGGTCTGCACGATGCGCTGTGGATCGGAGACGCCGCTGCACTCGATGACGATCCGTTCCAGGGCCGGGCGCAGCTTGGACAGGCTCACCAGTTGCGCCAGCAGGTCCTCCTGCACGGTGCAGCAGATGCAGCCGTTCTGCAGGCTGTACACCGCGTCTGTGACCTCGGCAATGATCGCTGCATCGATGTTCAGCTCGCCGAAATCGTTGACGATCACCGCCAGCCGGCCGCTGTCGGCGCGCTGCACCATGCGGTTGAGCAGGGTGGTTTTGCCAGCGCCGAGAAAGCCTGCAACCACGGTGACCGGAATGCTCGGGGTGCTGTTCATTATTCCTTGCCCTCGATCACCGGCGGCAGGCCTTCCCACACCGCCTGCAACGGCGTGTCGCTGAAGATGCCCTGGCGGTCGTAGACCAGTTGCCCTTCGACGAAGGTCAGTTGCACCTGGGTGTGGTGGATGTAGTTGCGCGGCCCTTGAGCGAACAGGTTGCGGTCAAGGACGATCAGGTCCGCCGACTTGCCAGCCTCCAGGCTGCCGGTCAGGTGTTCCAGGCCCATGGCGTGGGCGCCGTTGAGGGTCGCCACTTGCAGGGCCTGTTCCAGGCTGATGGGGTCGCCGAAGGTGTCGGGTTCCTGGTTCCATGGGTTCTGCCGGGTGACCATGGTTTCCAGGGCCAGCCACGGGTCGATGGACGCCACCGGCCAGTCGGTGCCGAACACCGCGATGCCACCGGCCGCCAGCACGCCCTTGAAGTCATAGATGCGCTTGAGGCGCTCATGGCCGTAACCGGAGCGGGCACCGCTGGCGAATGGCGTCGGGTACCAGGCCGCCGGGGAGAACTCGGCAATCACGTCCAGGCTCTGGAAGCGCTTGAGGTTGCCCGGGTGCAGCAGGGTGCTGTGGGCGCATTGGTGACGGATGCCGCTGTTGCCGTTGCGCCGCCGGGCTTCGGCCACGGCGTCGAGGAACACGTCGGAGGCGCCGTCGCCGGTGCAGTGGGCGATCACCCGCAGGCCGCGCTTGTCCATGTCCACCACCATGTCGGTGATGTGTTCCGGGGTCAGGTTGAGCTTGCCGCGCCAGCTCGACTCTTCCGGCCAAGGGGTCAGCAGATAGGACGACTTGGGCTCCACGGTGCCGTCGAAGTGGAACTTCACCGCGTTGGCATTCAGGCGGGCGCTGCGATAGAAATGCCGCTCGCCGCTGAGCAGCTCCCAGCGCCGACGCACCGGGAAGATATCGTCCTGCCAACTGATGGCCGCCTCCACCCGCAGGGTCAGCTCACCGGCATCGTCCAGTTCCTTGAGGGCCTGCAGGCGGTTCTCGCAGACGTGCACGTACTTGGTGGCGGTGACCCCGCGAGAGGTCTGGAAGTGCACGCCATCACGGTAGGCGCGGCGCAGTACCGACACCGGAGTCGGCGGCATGGCGGCGTGGATTAGGGCGTAGGCGCCGTCGATCAGCAGGCCGTTGGGTTCGCCGGTCAGTTCATCGCGCTCCAGGTAGCCGTTGCGCGGGTCACTGGTGTGGCGATCGATGCCGGCCAGTTCCAGGGCCTTGGAGTTGACCATCATGGTGCCCCACATGCGGTCCAGCAGGGCCACCGGGCGATCCGGCATGACGCTGTCGAGCCACTCGCGGCCCGGGGTCAGGCCGGCTTCGCGGAAGGTGTAGCGGACCCAGTACTGGCCGTAGATCCAGCCGTCGCCGGGGTGGCTGTCGGCGTAGGCGTGGATCGCCGCCGCCAGTTGCTCGGGAGTCGGATCTTCGATGCCCACGTCCAGGTCGTCGGCGTAGCGCGGCGCCAGGGCCAGGTCCGGGTGGGTGTGCATGTCGTGCAGGCCGGGCATGCAGAAGGCCCCGTCCAGGTCGTGCTGTCGGGTGTTGGGCCCGATCAGCGAAGCCAGGGAGGCGAGGCTGCCCACCGCGATCAGCTTGCCCTGGCGGATGGCCACGGCATCGGCCCAGGGCTGGGCCGGGTCGAGGGTGTACATCCGGCCGTTGTGCAGCACCAGTTCGGCGTATTGATCAACGGCGCTATGGGTGGAGTTGAATTGGTCGGAAGCGGTCACGGGGTCAACCTCTCAAGCAGGGGGCCCTTCAAAGGTGGGCGGAAAAATGGGCGACAAGCTCAAATGCATTCTTGTTGTGCGGGCTACTGTGGCGAGGGTTGTTGTCTAGCGTTGTGCGCCCAGGGTTTCGACAAAGCCGGCGATGCGCTGGCAGGCGTCCTTGAGCACCTCGTCGGCGACGGTGAAGGAGATCCGCACGAAGCCCTCGGCGCTGGCGCCAAAGGCTTGGGCGTCGAGCACCGAGACCCCGGTGGCGCGGAACAGCTGCCAGGCGAAATCCATGCTCGACAGCCCGGTGCGGCGCACGTCCACCAGCATGAACATCCCGGCCTCGGGCTCGCGGCAATCGAGCAGGTGCACCGACTTGAGCCCGGCCACCACCAGGTCGCGGCGCCGGCGATAGACCTCGCGGGCGCTGCCGATCACTTCTTCATCCAGCTCCAGGGCCTTGAGCGCGGCTTCCTGGATAAACCCGGGCAGGCCGTAGAGCATGCACAGCAGCAGGTTGTCCAGGTGCCCGACCAGGGCCGGCGGGGCGATCACCCAGCCCACGCGCCAGCCGGTCATGGCGTGGGTTTTCGACAGGCTGTTGAGGATCACCGTGCGCTCGGCCATGCCTGGCATCGAAGCGATGCTCAGGTGGTCGCGGTCGTAGGTCAGTTGCCCGTAGACCTCGTCGGAGATCACCCACAGGTCGTGCTTGCGTGCCACTTCGGCCACGGCTTCCAGCTCTTCGCGGCTGTAGACGTTGCCGGTGGGGTTGCACGGGGTGGCCAGGGCGATGCCCCGGGTCTTGTCGGTCAGCGCCGCTTCCAGGGCCGCGGCGGTCAGGCGGAAGCCGTTGGCCGCCGGCTGCTGCACACAGGCGATCCTGGCCCCCGAGGCGTGGATGCAGGCCTCGTAGGTCAGGTACATGGGTTCCGGCACCAGCACTTCGTCGCCACTGCTGAACAGGCACAGCGAGGTGGCGAACAGGCCGTTCTGCGCCCCGGCCACCAGGGCCACGTTGTCGGCGCTGACCTCGATCCCCAGCAGGCGTCGCTGCTTGGCGGCAATCGCTTCGCGCAGGGCCGGGCGACCCAGGACGTGGGTGTAATGGGTGTCGCCTTGTTCCAGGGCGGCGCTGGCGGCGGCGCTGATACGTGCATCGGTGGCGAAGTCCGGATCACCGACGCTGAGGACGATCACGTCCTCGCCGCGGCCCCGGGCCTCGATGGCCGCGTAGTGGATGTCCCAGGCGCTGACGGATTCGCCGCTGATGCGCTGAACGAAAGGTGAATAACGCATGTTGTGCTCCTCACGGGCTCGGTTGCCCGCGCAATGAATGGGTTCAGGCCTGACGCTGTGGCCGCTGAGTCTGCGAGGCGTTGCCCAGGCGTGCGCACAGGTGTTCGATGACAAAGGCCAGGACGATGTAGATCAGCGCCACCGCCAGCAGCGGTTCGTAGACCTTCAGGGTCTGGGCCCGCACCAGGTTGGCGGCGCCGAGCAGGTCGGTGACCGCCACGGTGGAGGCCAATGCGGTGGCCTTGAGCAGCAGCACGCATTCCCCCACCAGGGTCGGGCGTACCAGCTCCAGGGCCCGGGGTAGCCAGACCCGGCGCAGGGTCAGCCAGTAGCCCATGCCATAGGCGCGGGCGGCTTCCAGCTCGCCCCGGGGCACGGCCCGCAGGCCGCCGCGCAGCACTTCGCCGACATAGGCGCCGACACTCAGGGTCAGGGCCAGGGCCACGTACCAGAAGCCTTCGCGCAGGTAGGGCCAGAGAAAGCTGCCGCGGATCGGCGGGTAGGCGGCGAACAGGCTGCCGACCCCGTAGTAGAGGATGTAGATCTGCACCAGCAGCGGCGTGCCGCGGAACACACTGATGTAGAACTGCATGGGCGCACGCAGCAACGGATTGCGCGACACCCGGCCCAGGCCCACCACCACCGCCAGGGCAAAGCCGCAGACCCCGCTCAGCAGCAGGAGCTTGAGGGTGATGCCCAGGCCGCGCAGCAGTTCGGCGGAAAAACCGTTGATCCAGGAAAAGTCCATCCGAGTCTCCTAGTGCTGGGGCAGCCAGCGATTGGTGCGACGCTCGAGCACCCGGAACAGGCTGCCGGACACCAGGGTAATGACGAAATAGAAAGCCGCGACCGCCAGGTAGAACACCAGGTAGTGCTTGGTGGAACCGGCCGCCTGTTTGCCGACTGAAAGCAGTTCGCTGTAGCCGACGATGCTGATCAGCGCGCTGTCCTTGACCAGTACCAGCCACAGGTTCGACAGCCCGGCCATGGCGTAGGGCAGCATGCTCGGCAGCAGGATGCGCCGCACCAGCAGCCAGCGCTCGATGCCGTAGGCCCGCGCCGCTTCGATCTGGCCGTGGGGAATGGCCTGGATCGCGCCGCGGATGATCTCCGCCGAATAGGCGCCCTGGACAATCCCCAGCACCAGTACCGCGGCAATGAAGCCGTTGACCGTGACACTTGGCCGGTCCATGGCGGCCATGGCCATGTTCAACAGGTCGGTGCCGGCGTAGTACAGCAGCAGGATCAGCAGCAGCTCGGGCATGGCCCGGTACAGTGTGGTGTAGACGTTGGCCAGCTTCACCAGCCAGCGCGGGCCCTTGAGCTTGATCATCGCCACCAGCAGGCCGATGCCCAGGCCGAGGACGAAGGCCCCGGCGGAAATCTGCAAGGACACCAGCGCGCCCTGGGCCAGGGCGCCGAGCCAGCCGTCGGCGACGAACAGTTGGGAAAGGTCGGACAGAGAAATCATGACGTATCCAGTCAACGCCGGCGGCCCGCGCGAGCGGGCGCACCGGACGGCTTAGTTGGCAGAGATGTCGACGCTGAAGTAGCGGCTGCGGATCTTGTCGTAGGTGCCGTCGGCCTTGAGCGAGGCCAGGGCGGTGTTGATCCGCTGTTGCAGGGCGCTGTCGCCCTTGCGCAGGCCGACGCCGATGCCGGAACCGAACAGCGGGTCTTTCGGCGCCAGGCCCTTGTCCGCCAGGCCGGCCCCGGCGGTGGTCTTGAGGATCGGTTCGATGGTCAGGGCGTCGGCCAGCATCACGTCGATCCGCCCGCTCTGCAGGTCGGCGATCATGTCGTCCTGGGTGGTGTAGTAGCGCAGGGTCGAGGTCTTGCCGTAGTAGGTCTTGGCGAAGGTGGCGTTGGAGGTCGAACCCTGCACGCCGATCAGCTTGCCCTTGAGGCCTTCGGGGGTGGTGACCAGTTCCAGGCTCTGGTCGGCGACCCACATGGCCGGGGTCTGGTAGTAGGGCGCAGAGAAATCGATGACCTTCTCGCGCTCCTCGGTGATGCTCAGGGAGTTGAGGATGGCGTCGATCTGGCTCGATTGCAGGGCCGGAATCAAACCGTCCCAGGCCACTTCCTTGAGCGGACACTGGGCCTGCATGCGTTCGCACAGGGCCTTGATCAGCTCCGGTTCGAAGCCGCTCCAGTCGCCGTTGCCGCTTTTCATCGAGAACGGCGGGTAAGGTTCCAGGGCGATGCCGAAGACGATCTTGTCGGCGGCCACCGCGTGGCTGGCCAATGCGCTGAACAGGCAACCGGTGGCGAGCACCTTGAGCAGGTTTTTCATGGCTTTACCCTTTATCGAAGTTGTTGTTTTCAAGGATTGAAGCGGGACGTCAGACGCGGTTTTCCTGGGCCATGACGAATTGCCGGCAGCGTTCGCTGACCGGGTTGAGGAACACTTGTTGCGGCGGGCCTTCCTCTTCCACCAGCCCCTGGTGAAGGAACATCACCTTGCTCGACACATCCCGGGCGAAGGCCATTTCGTGGGTCACCAGGATCATGGTGCGGCCTTCCTCGGCGATGCCCTGGATGACCTTGAGCACTTCGCCCACCAGTTCCGGGTCCAGGGCCGAGGTCGGTTCGTCCATCAGCAGTACCTGGGGGCGCATGGCCAGGGCCCGGGCGATGGCCACCCGTTGTTGCTGGCCGCCGGAGAGAAAGGACGGGAAGGCGTCGCGCTTGTTGGCCAGGCCGACTTTTTCCAGCAGGTGCTCGGCGTGGGCGATGGCGTCCTTGCGGTCTTCACCGAGGACATACACCGGCGCCTCGATGACGTTTTCCAGCACGCTGCGATGGGGCCACAGGTTGAAGCTCTGGAACACCATGCTCAATTGCGTGCGCAAGCGTGCCACCTGGGCCGGGTCGGCCACCTGGGGGTTGCCGGCGCGATCAGTCTTCAGGCGCACTTCTTCGCCATTGATACGCAGGCTGCCGCTGCAGGGAATTTCCAACAGGTTGATGCAGCGCAGCAGGGTGCTTTTGCCCGAGCCGCTGGAGCCGATCAGCGACACCACTTCACCTTCATTGGCGCGCAGGGCAATGCCCTTGAGCACGTGGTGATCGGCGTAGCTCTTGTGCAGATCATCGATCGCCACCACGGGATTGACGGAGTTGGGCTGCGATTGCAAGGGTCGACCCTCTTGTTATTGTGCGATGGCCGGGCAGTACCCGGCACAGGGTAGGGCTGGAGAATTAGCCATCGATGGCCTGGGGTCAATCGAGCATTTTTAGCCCGATGCGGTAATTTTTTTCAGCAGTCGGGGATTTTTTCGGCGACGGGCAAGGCTATTGCCGGATCGCGATTGCGGCTATGGTGCTGGCACTCGTTTTTTGCAGTCGAGGCCTGATCGGTATGCGTTATCCCTCCATGACCGCTCTGCGCGCGCTGGACGCGGTGGCCCGCCTGGGCAGTGTCGCCGAAGCCGCCAATGAGCTGAACCTGACCCCCAGCGCCATCAGCCACCAGATCAAGAGCCTGGAGCAGACCCTGGGGTTTGCCCTGACCGAGCGCCAGGGCCGCAGCATTCGCATCACCTACCAGGGCGAGCGCTATGCCCGGGACATTCACCTGCTGCTGGCCAATATCCTCGAGGCCGGCCAGCGCTCCGACGGCCAGCAGGTCAGCGGGCGACTGTGCATCAGTAGCCCGCCGGGGTTCGCCACCTATTGGCTGTGCACCCATATCGCCGAGTTCCAGGCGCTGTATCCCCAGGTCGAATTGCAGCTGGTTTCACCCCGCACCCCGGGCGACACCAGCGACAGCAGCGTCGATCTGTTCGTCGCCTACGGCATGGGCGACTGGCCCAACCAGCATGTGCAGAAGATCGTCTCCCTGCGCTATTTCCCGGTGTGTAGCCCGAGCCTGGTCAATGCCATGGGCGGTTTGAAAACCCTCGACAGCCTGGACCACGCCCTGCTGCTGCACATGATCGACTACTCCGACTGGCGGGTCTGGCTGGCGGCGGCCGGGGCGCCGAATGTCGATGTGCGCCGGGGCATCGTGTTTGCCGACGCGCACTTCGTGCAGTCGGCCTGCATCGCCGGCCAGGGCATCGCCATGGGCGACAACCTGATCAGCGGCGAGGCCCTGGCCAGGGGGCAGTTGGTGCAACCCTTCGGCACCGAGATCGAATCCAACCGCGGCTACTACCTGGTGGCCGACCTGCTCAAGGCCGAGCGCCCGGTGGTGCTGGCCTTCAGCGAATGGGTCAAGTCGCAGTTGCAGGGCATCACCCGCCTGCACCCGGAACCCCGGCGCAATGGCAAAGCGTGAATTTTATTGAGCAATCGCGGCGATATTTTTCGATTGTTGTCCTTCGGGTGCAGCGACTAATGTCCCTCGACATCAGCCGGGCGCAGGGTGTCGTCCGGACGCATAAGAACAAGAGGAGTAGTCGATGACCACCTGTGCCCAGTCCCTGGTTCGTTTGCTGGAAGGTTATGGCGTGGACACGGTGTTCGGGATTCCCGGCGTGCATACCGTCGAGCTGTATCGCGGCCTGCACGGCAGCCGCTTGCGCCATGTCAGTCCGCGGCACGAACAGGGCGCCGGGTTCATGGCCGACGGCTATGCCCGGGCCAGCGGCAAGCCGGGAGTGTGCTTCATCATCACCGGTCCGGGGATGACCAACATCCTCACCGCCATGGGCCAGGCCTACGCCGATTCGGTGCCGATGCTGGTGATTTCCACGGTCAACCGTCGCGAGCACCTGCGCCTGGGCCATGGCCACCTGCATGAGCTGCCGGACCAGCGGGCGATGGTGGCCGGGGTCTGTGCCTTCAGTCATACCCTGCAATCGCCTGCGGAACTGCCGGAGCTCCTGGCCCGTGCCTTTGCCGTGTTCAAGTGCGCGCGGCCACGGCCGGTGCACATCGAGATTCCCCTGGATGTGCTGGACATGCCCGCCACCGACCTCAACCTCATGCCCCGCAGCCTGCCCGGTGCACCGGCGCCTGCCGGGGCTTCGATCGAGGCGGCCGCGACCTTGCTCAACAGTGCCCACCGGCCGCTGATCCTGGCCGGCGGCGGCGCCCGCGGTTGCGCCGAGGTCCTGCGACAATTGGCCGAACGCCTGCAAGCGCCGGTGGCCCTGACCACCAACGCCCGCGGCTTGCTGCCCTGTGGCCATCCGTTGCTGCTCGACGGCGTGCAGTCGTCGGCCCATGGCCGGGCCCTGATCGATGAGGCCGACGTGGTGCTGGCCGTGGGCACCGAACTGGGGGAAACCGACTACGACTTCTTCGGCCTCGGGCCGCTGCGCTTCAAGGGTTCGCTGATCCGCCTGGACATCGACCCGATGCAGGTCATGGGCGTGCAACGGGCCCATGTCGGCCTGGTGGGCGATGCCCTGGAAGGCTTGCAAGCCTTGCTTGGCAAAGTGGCGCCACCCAGCGCTCGCGGTCGTTGGGCGCTGGACAGCGTGCAACGCGTGAACCAGGCCGAACGCACCGGCTGGACGCCCAAGCAACAAGGCTTGCAGGGCTTGCTCGACCTGCTGCGCGACACCCTGGGCAGCCCGATCCTGGTGGGCGACTCGACCCAACCGGTGTACCAGGGCGCCTGCGGCTACCAGGCACCGGCCCCGGCCAGCTGGTTCAACGCCGGCAGCGGTTACGGCACCCTGGGCTACGGCCTGCCGGCAGCCATGGGCGCCAAGCTGGCACAGCCCGAGCGTCCGGTGGTGGCGTTGGTGGGGGACGGCGGCCTGCAGTTCGCCAGCAGCGAGCTGATCGCCGCCAAGGAAGCGCAGGTCGGGGTGATCCTGCTGGTGTGGAACAACCAGTGCTACGGCGAGATCCGCGACTACATGCAGGCCCGGGACATCGCGCCGCTGGGGGTGGACATCCTCACCCCGGACTTCCAGGCCATGGCCCAAAGCTTCCACGTGGCGCACCATCGCGCCGACACGCCAGGGCAGTTGCAGGACTTGCTGCAGAGCCTCAAGGACACTCGGCAGCCGGTGATGATCGAGGTCGACGCCCGGGCCTACCTGGCCCTGGACTGATCCGCCGGCCGGTTCGGCACTCGGGCCGACAAGGAGCGGGCCTTCAAGGGACAAGCTGGGTTACATTGGCCGCGCTCGCCAGGACGCACCTTGTCACTTGAGGATTCAGGGATGAACTGCATTTTCTGCCAGATCGTCGCCGGCACCCTGCCGGCGGCCGTGGTTTACCGCGATGAACACTGCATGGCCTTCATGGACGTGCATCCGCTGGGGCGGGGCCATGTGCTGCTGATTCCCCAGTCTCATGTGGAAAAGCTCGAGCAACTGCCCGGCTTCGTCCGCCAGCACCTGTATCAGGTGTTCGACGGCCTGCTGGCGGCGCAGCGGCGTGCCGGCTACGGCGTCGAAGGCACTCACCTGCTGGTCAATGATGGTCGGGCCACCAACCAGCACATTGCGCATGCCCACCTGCACCTGATCCCGCGCAAGCGTGGCGATGCCCTGGGGTTTGCCGGGCGCTTGCTGCTGCATTTCACTGGGGTGTTCGGGCGCCGCGCGAAACTGGACGTCCTGCAGCAGCAGGCCGCCGGCATCGCCGAACAGGTGCGCGTGCCCTGGGTCAGTGAAACACCGGTGGGCAACCGCTGATATGGACCGCCGTCGCGCGCTGGCCCTTGAATATGCGGAGGCCCAATACCTGCGGGCGCGGGTTCAGGGGCTGGCGAATCTGCCGGGCAACCCCTATCGGGCCAGCCTGTTGGGCGAGCCGGAGTGTGGCGCCTTCGTGGTCGCCGGCAATCCCAGTCCGATGATGAACCGGGTGCATGGCGACTGCGGGCAACAGGCGCGCAGCCTGGCCGATCTGTTACAGACTTGCGCGGCCTACGCCCCGGCGATCGCCTTGATCGCTGAGTCAGCCAAGGTGGCGAACACCCTGGAGCTTGAGGGGCAGCCGTTGCAGCGTCTCAAGGGTTGGACCCACGGGCAGCTGTTCGCCTCGGTGGACCCGCGTGTCGCGCCCTCTTCAGCGCTGGATATCGAACCGGTGACGGCCTCGACCCTGGAAGACTTCTGCGTGCTGCACGGGGACAGTTTCAAAACGCCTGCGGCGGCCCGACCGGTCAATCAGGCGGCCTTCGGTGGATTGCTCAATGAGGACCGTGGGCACTTGTACCTGTTGCGCGAGCAGGGCGTTGCAGTGGCCGGGGCGGCGCTGTTCATCGCTGACAACGCGCTGGCCTACCTGGGCACCGCCTTTACCGCTCGGACCGCCCGGGGCCAGGGTTATCACCGGGCCCTGATCGCCCATCGCTTGCAGCAGGCCGCCGCCCTCGGCGCCCAGAGTGTGGCGGCCACCGCCCTGCTGAACTCGCAAAGCCGGCGCAACCTGGAGCACTGCGGCCTGCGCCTGTCCCACCTGCAGACCCTGTATCGGGCCGTGCCTTAGTGCGGGTTCTGTTGCGCCGCTGGCACCGGGTCGAAGCGGATCGAGTGCAGGATCGCGTCCAGGGTCGCGAAGTCCTGGAAGAACCCCACGCTGTCAGCCACCACCTGACGCCGACCACTGTCGAGCAACGCCATCAGGCAGGTGCCACCATAGGCGTGAAAACCGGTTTCCTCATCGCTGATGCCGCAGGTCTGATAGGCTCGCAAGCCTTTCCAGCCGGGGCCTGAAATGTCCTGCACCGGGCTGGGGGCATCCCTTCCGGCGCTGCGCATCCAGACGCCGTTTTCCTGATAGAAAAACAGCTCCTCGGCGGCCTGTTCCAGGCTGCCCTGCCGCAGGCACAGGTGCAGGGTGTACTCCTCGTTTGGGCGTTTTTTCGGATGGTCCAGGGTGAGGCAGTTCTGCGTCTGGCTGAGCTTCCAGCCTTTGGGGTACTGCAGGCTGAATCCCGGTCCGTTGAAGCGTGGCGAATCCTCGGGCAATACCGGTATCCCGTCTTCCTCCCGCAAGGGTTCATACAGCCTGGGATCGTTGCGACAGGCGGACAGCGGGCGGGCCTGGGCCTTGTGCAACTGGTCGAGGCGATGAGTCCGTGGATCAGCGCTGGCGCTGACACAGGCACAACCGTAGCCGTAATGATTGTTGGTGCGCACCCATTGCTGGTCGTTGAAGGTGGGCCAGTCGCCTTCGGCCTGATAACCGCCCTGGCTGGCAATTTCCCAGACGCCGTCGCGGTCGGTCAGGGTGGCGTTGGCCGGCGTCGGGTTCTCGAACCAGCCGCAACGACGTTCGACCTTGGCCGGAGCGGCGAACGCGGGCAGGGCGATGACGGTCAGCAGAGTGCAGAGCATGACGCGCTGAAGCATGGAGCATCCTTGTTCGAGAGGCAGGGCCGGGGACAATGGAGCGCTGCTTCGGGCGCGTCAAGTCGGGCAGAGGGGCCGTCGAGATAGCACCAGGCGCTCGTCAGCGTCGCAGCAGCATGCCTGTTGCTGATTGGGTTAAGGCTTCGGCAAGCCTGGCCGAAACAGCGGCTGGGAAATGGCGTAATCTCGCGCCTGGCCAACGAGCCGTCCACCTGCCCTGGGGCCTGTCATGCAACGGATGCTGTGCAGTGTTTTAAACCTGGCGATCATCCTGTCATCGCTGGGAGCTTGTACTACGGCGCCGGTCAGGCCGGCGGTCGAGGGCCCGCAGGTGTATGGCTACACCCTCAATCAACCCTTGAGCCGCGAACAGGTGCAGCGGCTGACCGACACCGGCAAGCACTTTGTCGGGGCCATCAAGCTGTATCAGCAGGAATTGCCGGACGGCAGCCAGTTCGGTTTCTACACCGATTACCGGAACTGGCTGGATACGCTGGCCCGCACCAGCCGAGAGTTCCCTGCCGAGGGCGATTGCCAGGCGGCTCAGCAGGCGGACCAGATGCAGCTCACCACCCTGATCGATGACTTCAACGCCCGTCAGGCCCGCCCGGCGGGAGCGCCGCGTCAGGTGGGGGAAGTCTATGCCATCCAGGCGCTGGACGCCTGTCGGCGTGTCGGTGGCCAGGGGCCTGGAGCACACGCCTTTCGCTACACCCTCTGGGCCACCCTGCAAACCGAAACAGCGGCCCCTGAGCACGACTTTCTGCGCAAGGTCGAGGACCCGCATGCCCAGGCCCGGGGCATCGCGCAGGTGATGCTCATGCTGCCCTTTGCCGCGCTGGCGACGTTCATGGGGGGCGGCTGTACTGATTTGCAGTCTCAGCCCAATGGCGACGGCTACTGCGCCCGGCAGCGCGCAGGGGCAGGTAAATGAAGCGCCGGGGTCAATAGCGCCACTTGCGCACCAGGTCCTCGCCGTAGCGCTGGCTGATCAGCGCTTCGCCGCCGTCATCGTCGTCATACACCTCCGCCAGGCACAGCAGCATCAGGGCATCCAGGTACTCCTCGGGCGAGTCGAAGAAGCGCGTCAGCGCCGCGCCTGTGTCGTGGTCGAAGTAGTAGACCGCGCCGCTTTCGCGGTGAAAGCAGAACAGGTTGCCGTTGCCCAGGTAGTCGCCGAAAGCGATCAACTGGTGTGCCAGCGCCAGGTCCAGATCGCTCTCGGGGATATCGACGATGCCGGGGTAGGCCTCCAGCAGAGGCTGGATGCAGATGTTTCCGGGCTCGACGCTGCACAGGACTTCCGCCAGGGACAGCACCCCCAGTTGCCGGTGATAGTCACGCAGTGAAGGGGGCAGGCGGCAGCCCAGGCGCTGTTCCAGGGCCAGCAGGGCGTCCTCGGCAACTGGTGACAGTTGCGGCTGGTTGACGTGGCCTTCCCACAGCGCGCCGTAGGCGCCGATGACCGCCAGGTACCAGCTTCGCCGCGCGGCCTGATCGGGCAGGTCCGGCCAGGCCAGGGGCGGGCAGCCGGCGGGTGGCCATTGTTCGGGGGTGGTTTGATCGGTCATGGAGCGTCCTTGCGAGGGGGCGGAAAGGGGAAAGCTTTATCCATGGCTTGAACACATGGGTCAAGCCTGATGAGCGCTGCGGACATTGTTGGCGGCAAGGTCCGGATCTAGCCTGTGGTTTCGATCATGAATACAGCAGGGAGGACCGCCCAATGACCTTGAAATTCGCAGCCATCGATGCCTGGGCGCAGCCGGCCAACGGCCGTGCCCGGGCGCTGTTGCCGGAAGTGGCGCGGTTGTTCGAGAAGTCCGGATCCGCGCATTGGCTCGACCAGGCCCTGAGTATTGAACAGACCGTGGAACTGATGGATCAGGCTGGGGTGGAGAAACTCATGCTTTCGGCCTGGTGCCGGCCCGAGGGCTGGGTGTTCAGCAACGATGAGATTGCGGCTTACACCCGGGCCTTTCCCGAACGTTTCGTCGGCGTGGCCACGGTGGACCTGAGCCGGCCGATGGCGGCGGTGGCCGAGCTGGAGCGAGCCGTCAAGGAACTGGGCTGCAAGGCTCTGCGCATCGTGCCCTGGTTATGGAAACTGCCGCCCAATCACCGCTGGTATTACCCGCTGTATGTGAAGTGCATCGAATTGGGCATTCCCTTTTGTACCCAGGTTGGTCATACCGGGCCGCTGATGCCGTCGGAAACCGGGCGGCCCGTGCCGTACCTGGACGAGGTGGCCCTGGATTTTCCCGAACTGGTGATTGTTGGGGGACACATCGGGCATCCCTGGACCGACGAGATGATCGGCCTGGCCTGGAAGCACGACAACATTCACATCGATACCTCCGCCTACCTGCCGGCCTATTACCCCCCGCAGCTGCTGCATTTCATGCGCACTTATGGCCAGGACAAGGTGTTGTTCGGCAGCAACTTTCCCCAGCTGTCGCTGAAAAAATGCCTGGAACAGGTACGCGCCTTGGAACTTCCGCCGGCCATTGCGGACAAATTCCTCCAGGGCAATGCCCGTCGGGTATTCGGTTTGTAAGCGTCGGCAACAGACGCTCACCCGCCTGGCCCGGGCGCCTGAACGCCGCTGCCAGATTGCGCTTGCCGCGCGGCAGCGGTTTTTTTGGTCGGAGGTTTCTTGCTATCGTGGCCTCCCTCTTTCACGGACGAATATCGAGACAGCCCATGGCTAACTCCACCCCGTCACGCCTCGGCAAGATCCTTCAGGGTCTGCTGTTTGTTCTGATCGGCATCGGCCTGTTGGTCATCGCCGGCAACCTCACCCTCGAGCGTCGCGAATTCATCGCCAGTGCCCAGACCGCCGACGGTATCGTCAGTGACCTGAACGCCGGTGGTTCGCACCCCGAGATCGCCTTTACCACCGGCAGCGGTGAGAAAATTTCCTACCCCCAGGGCGGCTTTATCTTCGGCTACCAGAAGGATCAGCCGGTGCGGGTCTATTACCAGCCCGAACGGCCGGCCAACAGCGCGGTCATCGATGACCCCGCGGCACTCTGGGGCACTCCCGGTGTGCTGGGCCTGATCGGTTTGGTATTCACCCTGGCCGGCCTGGTGGGTGTCATCAGCCAGCGCGGACGAGCCGCACAAAAAGCAAAAGGACTTTGACCCCATGAACCTCAGCATTCCGATTCCGGTCAACGAAAGTAAATGGCTCTACCAGACCGCCAGCGGCGGTGGCCTGACCATCGCCCTCGTGGCCGGCGGTGGTGGGTCGATCACCCTGCGTTCGCCCCAGGGCAAGGACGTCAGCTATCGCTACGGCGGTCTGGGGGTAGGCGCCGGCTTTGGTGGACGCCTGCCGCGTTTCGGCAAGGTCAATATCCAGGTCAAGGGCAAGAGCGTCAGTGGTGCCGGTGCGGCGGAGGCTTTTCCCAGCACCGGCAAGGTCTTTGTCAGCGATGCCCTTCGCAGCCGGGACCTGACCGAGGACGACATCACCGGGCCTTGTTTCTATACCGAAGTCGGTGGCGGATTGGTGGTGGGCGGTTCGGCCACGGCCCTGCTGTTCGGCCTGGACCCCAAGCTACTGGCCCTGGCGGTCGTTTTGGGAAGCAACCCGGCGACCATGATGGCTTCGATCAAGGTCAACGAGCAGTTGCTGCGTTCGGCCAAGGGCGCCGTGGTCATGGCGGGTATGAACGTCGGACCACAGGCCGGTGGCGGCATTGCCACCTACATGGGCTACCTGTTCTAGCCGCGCCCGGAGGCGCGCCGGGAATCACAGGCGCGCCAGGCACTCCTGGAGAATATCCAGGCCTTCCTCGAACACCTCAGGTTCTGTGGTCAAGGGCGCCAGCAGGCGGATGATGTGCCGCGACTTGCCGCTGGGCATCAGCAGCAGCCCGGCCTCCCGGGCATTGCCGAGCAGGGTGCTCAGGTGCTCCGGCGCCGGTTCGCCATGGGCGTTGACCAGCTCGATGCCACGCATCGCGCCGACCCCGGTCAAGCGTCCCAGATAGGGGCTCAGGCGATCGGCTTTCCAGCCCTCATAACGTTGCACGATGGCCTGTTCCTGGCGCTCGCCCCAGGTTTGCAGGTGCTCGTCGGTCATTTCCTCCAGGGTGGCGAGGGCGGCTGCGCAGGCAATCGGGTTGCCGGAATAGGTGCCACCCAGGCCGCCCTTGGGCAACGCGTCGAGCAACTCCTTGCGTCCCACCACGGCCCCCAGCGGAAGCCCGCCGCCAATGCTCTTGCCCAGCAGGATCAAGTCCGGCTCGATGCCCAGGGCAGAGAAGGCAAAGCGTTGCCCGGTGCGGCCGAAGCCGGACTGGATTTCATCGGCGATCAGCAAAATGCCATGTTGGTCACAGAAGCTGCGCAACGCCCGGGCGAAGGTCGGGTCCAGGGCCAGGAAGCCGCCTTCGCCCTGCACCGGTTCGAGGATGAAACAGGCCACTTCCTCGACAGCGATTTCCACGCTGAACAGGCGCTGCATGGCCTTCAGGGCTTCGTCGCAGCTGACGCCGTTGTCGGCGCTGGGGTAGGGCAGGTGATACACCGGCCCCGGCAGCAGGCCGACCTTCTGCTTGTAGGGCGCCACCTTGCCATTGAGGTTGAGGGTGGCCAGGGTGCGCCCGTGAAAGCCGCCGTCGAAGGCGATGACCGCGCTGCGCCCAGTGGCCCCGCGCACGATCTTCAGGGCATTTTCCGCGGCCTCGGCGCCGCTGTTGGTAAGCATGCCGCTGACCGGGTAACTCACCGGGATAAAGTCCGCCAGGCGCTGCATGAGCTCGATGTAGGGCTCGTGGTGTGCGGCGTTGAAGGCGTAGTGGGTGAGCCGGGTGGCCTGCTGCTGGATGGCCGCGACGATGCGCGGATGGCAATGCCCAAGGTTGAGCACGCCGATACCGCCGACGAAGTCGATGTAGCGTTTGCCGTCACTGTCCCAGACCTCGGCGTTGCGTCCGTGGCTGAGGCGGATCGGGTGGACGGTGGAAATTGAACGGCTGATGTTCTCGTGGCTCATGGATGCGGGCTCTGGGTGCCGGAAACGAGCCGTTATCTAAGCCGGGGCCGGGGGGCCGGGACAAACGAAATAAAGTCGTCGGGTCAGTATGAAAATTACCGATGTGTTGCGGCCTTTAGCTCATTTTTGCTGCGCCTTGCGCCGGTTGCGCAGGTGCCGCACCAGCGCTATCAGGGCCACCAGCGCCAGGACCCCGAGGAAGATCGGCAGGCGGTAGGGTTTCAGGTCACCGAGGAAATGCTCCAGGGCTTCGCCGGCCCAGTAACCGGCGCTGACGAACAGGACGGCCCAGACCGCCGCGCCCAGCACGTTGAGCAGGGCGAAGCGCCAGGGCGCCAGGCCGCTGGCACCGATCACCATCGGGCCGACCAGGCGCATGCCGTAGAGAAAGCGCACGGCGAACACCGACGTCGAAGGGTAGCGCTGGATCAGCCCCTGGACCCGTTCGATGGCCGCCTGATGGCGCTTGAGCCTGGGCAGCAGGCGCGCTCCGGAGTAACGGCCGGTCCAGAACAGCAGTTGATCGCCGAGGATGCCGCCGAGGGTGGCCCAGCCGATCACTTGCGGCCAGTGCAGGCTGCCCTGATGCGCCGCCATGCCGCCGAGGATCAACACGGTTTCGCCTTCCAGCAGGCAGCCGATGAAGATCACCCAGTAGCCGTAGGCGGCGATCAGGGCATTGAGGTCGAGGTGTTCGAGCATGGGCAAGAGCTTCCGGAGGGGGGCTGAAAACAAGCCGGGCGATGATCAGGTTACAAATGGCTCTGATTCCATTCCTAGGCACAAGTGCCCAGGATCTTCAGCGCGGGTCCGGCCAGTCCTTCAGAGCCCAGCGTAGACGTCAGTCTCGGCGTAGGACACGGGTAGACATACGGCCATTGTTTCCGTGGAGCAGACTGGGATCGCGGGTGTGAGGAAGCCCCTGTGAGTGCAGGCGGCATGGGGGAGCAGGATCAGTCGTTATCTGCGTCGGCTTTCTCGACCCAGGCGGATTTGGACGAGGGATAGCGTATTTCAACCTGGGTACCCGCTTGAATCAGGGCCTCCTGCCAGACCCTGAACTGTTGCGGCCAGGCTTGGCTCACCTTGAAGGGGCCGCCGGCCAGCAAGTCCCTGGCCACGCTGGGACTGACGCCCATGGCTTGCCTGATCAGCGCGAAGACTTTCGCGGGGTTGGGCCCCACCTCGGTGATCCAGAGCGCTGGATCACTGGAGGCGAGGGGCGGGTAGTCCGCAAACGGAGCATATTGCCGGGTCAGCACTGTCATGGCATCGCTGTAGCTCAGCGAAGCCAGGGCCTGGGCATTGGCCAGGTGTTCATCGCAGAACCACTCGTAGCCATGAGGGTGTCCTGCGCACCCTTCGCCCAGTGGACGGTAATCGGCGAACTGCACCATGGCGCCGCCACTTCCGGCATGCTGCATCTCTGAGGAAAAATCGTTGTGGCACAGCTCGCATACAGGCGGTTTCATCGCTCTATCACTCTGGGCATGCTTGGCCTTGCGGGGCCGAGGTCACGCAGTCTGCCCCAACACCCACGCCCAGAACATCCCCGCCCCATACAAGCCCAGCCCGAACACCGCATGCGCCATCAGGCTGCGCAGCCGGGCCACATTCGGCTTGGGCGTCTTGCTCGCCGCGATTCCGGCGCCCATGCCCGGTTGCATCAGCAAGAACGGCGCAGCCACCGTCAAGACACCGATGATCAGGGCCGGTGCCAGGGTCGGCTGTCGCGCCCACTCCAGGCCGCAGATCAGCAGCAACAGGGCGGCAAAGCCGACGCCGATCAGGTAGTGCGCCAGCCAGCCCAGTGCATGCTCCCCGGGGACCGCAGCGGCTTGGGCGATGCTTGGATGCACGAAGCGCCCACGAGGAAAATGCCCGATCCAGCGGCCGACCATCGCCCAGTTGGCGCCAGGCATGTTCAGCGCCCGCGCCAGAAACAGCGTCCAAAGATCAAGGATCAAGGTGGCGCCGATGCCCAACAGCAGCGCCTGTGAGATCAACGCGACGAACTCATGCATTACGGACTCCTTGAAGTGCGACGGGCTGTGCTTCAGCCTTGTGCGCGGGCGTGATAAGTTTTCATTCAATTAAGTGATTGAATGATCAATAAAGCAGCAGGAGCTGTCAATGAGCGATTCGATTTCCCCCCAGCATCCCCTGGTCGAGATGGCTGAGCTGGCGCGCATTCTCGGCCACCATCACCGGCTGATCCTGTTGGAGCACATTGCTCGCGGCGAGCTGCCGGTGGAGCGTCTGGTGGAGGCCTCGGGCCTGTCGGTGGCCAACACCTCCCAGCATCTGCAGCAGTTGCGGCGTGGCGGTTTCGTGCAGACCCGGCGCGATGGCAAGCGGGTGCTCTACAGCCTCAGCCAGGGGCCGCTGGCCAGTCTGCTGGGCGCCTTGCGTCAGTACGTCGATTACAACCATGGGCAGATTCGCCAACTGCTGGCCGACAGTGAGCAGCAACCGATGCAACTGGAGGGCATATCCCGTGAGGAACTGCGTCAACGCTTGCAGGAAGGCGGCATGACCCTGCTGGACGTGCGTTCGCCGGAGGAGTTCGCTCAAGGGCATTTGCCCGGGGCAATCAACATCCCGCTGGAGGAGCTGGAGCAGCGTCTGGCCGAATTGGCTGCTGATCAGGAGTGTGTAGCGTATTGCCGTGGCCCCTACTGCGTGCTGTCACACAATGCCGCAGCCCTGCTGCGGGCCAAGGGCTTCAAGGTGCGGCGTCTGGAGCAGGGATTCACCGATTGGCAAGCGGCGGGACTGGGGGTGGAAACCAGCGAGTAAAAGCGCCACCTGGGCCGGCATACAGGACATTGCCTAGGGCGCAATGATCCATATCAACAGGGTTTTCAGAAAAATCCGCTACAAGGGCAACAGGCTCGGACCCACAAGGTATCGAGCCCCGGGCCCGCATCCTGAGGGCCGGGATAACCAATAAGAACCTTTGTGGATATCGGCCGAGGGGACCACCCCAGGCGGATTTTAAAGGAATAACCTGATGGCTTTTTCTCTGTCGCGCCTGTCCCTGCTGGGCGCCGCGCTGCTCTGCGTACCTCTTTTGCATGCCAGCGAGCCGACCCCGGCAGCGGCGCTTTCCACCCCCGACTCCGAGTTGATCCAGCGTGGCCAGTACGTGGCCCAACTGGGCGATTGCATTGCCTGCCACACCGCCAAGGGCGGCGCCACCATGGCCGGTGGCCTGGAGCTGAAGACGCCCATGGGCACCATCTACTCCAGCAACATCACCCCGGATAAAGACACCGGTATCGGCCGCTACAGCTTCGAAGCATTCGATCGCGCCATGCGCGAAGGCGTTACCCCTGACGGCAGCCATCTGTACCCGGCCATGCCATACCCGTCCTACGCCAAGATGACCGAAGAGGACATGCGCGCCCTTTACGCCTACCTGATGCACGGTGTGGAGCCGGTGGCCCAGGTCAACCTGGAAGCCGACATGGGCTTCCCCTTCAACCAGCGCTGGGGCCTGTGGTTCTGGAACCTGGCCTTCGTCGACAAGCAGCCGTTCAAGCCCGATCCGGCCAAGGACGAGCAACTCAATCGCGGCGCCTACCTGGTCCAGGGCCTGGGCCACTGCGGTTCCTGCCATACGCCACGGGGCATTGCCTTCCAGGAGAAGGCCATGAGCGACACCGAGTCCGGCGGCCAGCACTACCTGGCCGGTGAGACGGTGGAAGAGTGGCGGGCCCTGAGCCTGCGCAACCTGTGGACCGTGGAAGACACAGTGCAACTGCTCAAGACCGGGCAGAACCGCTTCGCCACGGTGTCCGGCAACATGGCCGACGTGATCCATCACAGCACCCAGCACTTCACCGACGCCGACCTGACCGCCATTGCCGCCTACCTCAAGTCCCTGCCGGCCGGTAAAGACGATCTGCCCATGCCTTCGGTGGCCCTGACTCCGGCGGCCCCGCCGAGCAACCTGTTCACCTCTCGCGGTGGCCTGGGCTACGCGCAGTTCTGTTCCGACTGCCACCGCCAGGACGGCGCCGGCGTGCCGCAGATGTTCCCGTCCCTGGCGGGCAACCCCAGTGTCGCCTCGGCCAATCCGACCTCCTTGCTGCACATCACCCTGACCGGCTGGCAGACCGCGCAGACCGCCGCTCATCCGCGGGTCTACACCATGCCCGGGTTCGCCCAGCTGGCGGATGGCGAGATTGCCGAAATCCTCAGTTTCATCCGCAGCAGCTGGGGCAACAACGGCTCGGCCATCAGCGCCGAGCAAGTGAAAAAGATGCGTGCGCAACTGAGCCCTCAGGTGGAAAACACCTTGTTCGAAACCCCGCGCCTGGCCAATCTGCTGGCGGCACCGAATGCCGAGCAAGTGGTGCGCGGCATGCGCCTGCACCTGGAAACCAAGGCTCTGCTGCCGGACAACGTCGGCAACTCGCTGAACTGCACCAGTTGCCACCTCAACGCCGGCACCGTGGCCGACGGTTCACCCTTTGTCGGTGTCTCGGCGTTCTTCCCCGGCTACGCGCCGCGGGCGGGCAAGACCATCACCCTGGAGGAGCGCATCAACGGCTGCTTCCGCCGTTCCATGCACGGCAAGCCGCTGCCGGTGAACGGTGCCGACATGCAAGCCATGGTGGCTTATTTCGAATGGATGAAAATGAACACCCGACCCGAAGACAAGGTGGCCGGGCGCGGTGTCGGCAAGATCGACCCGGCCCTCAAGCCCAACGCCGACAACGGCAAGCAGGTCTATGCCAAGCAATGCGCGGTGTGCCATGGCGCTGATGGCGAAGGCCTGAAACGGGCCGACGGCAGCCTGATCTTCCCGCCGCTGTGGGGCGATCAATCCTTCAACATCGGTGCCGGCATGGCCCGCACCTACACCGCCGCGGCCTTCGTCAAACGCAACATGCCCATCGGCTTCCACGAGAAATTCCCCCTGGGCCAGGGCGGCCTGTCGGACCAGGAGGCCCTGGACGTGGCCGAGTACTTCTCCCACCAACCGCGTCCGGACTTCCCGGACAAGGTCAAGGACTGGCCCAACGGCGGCCGTCCGGCGGACGCCCGCTACTGACCATCGCAACGGCTTTGTAGCCGCTGTCGCAGGCTGCGAAAAAGCCCTCCGCGGCCCTCAAGAGATCGTGCTCTTCGGGGGCCGCGGAGGGCTTCGACTGCCGCTGCCGAAATCGCAGAAAAGTCTGTGGCGGCACAGTGGCGCCGGAGTAAGATCGCCATCCTTTGCCCGCCGCCTGCGCGGGCGTTCCCATCAAGGATGAATCATGCGGCTTCGCTCGATCCTGTTGCTGACCCTGTCCCTGGGGCTTGGTGGTTGTGCCTTTGTTTCCGAGCTCAAAGCCACCACCGTGAGTTACCGGGTGCCGGCCGATGCCGGTGAAACCGCGCTGATCCGCATCGTCGCCCAAGGGCTGGTGCGTGGCGTGCCCTACAGCGATTGCATTGACTGGAGCAAGCCCGCGTCGGGGCTGATGGTTCGGCCCCATCGCGGCATTGCCCACCCCAACTTCCGCAACCTGGGCATCCCCATGACCGCCGCCACCGACCGCATGCGCCGTCAGGAAGGCTTTGGCGCCAACGAGCTGAAGATCCCGGCCAATCGTCCGTTCGCCTTCATGTTCTACAACACGGAACCGGGGATGGATAAGGACTACCGCTTTGTCTGCGAACAAAGCGTGACCTTCGTGCCCGAGGCCGGCGCGACCTATCAGATGGAGTTTCTCCAGGACCAGATGTGCACCGCGAGGCTGCGCAAGATCGATGAGCGTGGCGAAGCGCTGCCGGACCTGGTGGTTTTGCGCCCCACCGATCTGTGCAGCGCCAAAACCCAATAGGGCGTGAAGCTAGGGGGCGTAGTGCTTGCAGATCTCTTCCCAGATGTAGGCCCCGCGAAAGCGGATCCAACGGATGAACAAGCGCACGCGAAACGCCTGCCAGCGGCTGCGACGCCGTAGCGCCAGGCTTTCCTCGATCGCCTCCAGCAAGGATTCGCGCGCGAAGCACAGCCAGATTTCCGGGATCACCGCCATCAGGTTGGTGTAGCAGACCGGCGCCACCTCTTCGTAGAGAATGCGCTCCACCTCGGCCCGGTCATACGCCTGGGTTTCGCGGGCAATATAGGCGTAGTCCACCTCGTTATCGACAAAGGCGTCCGACAGTACGTAGCGAATATCGTCCCGCTGTTGCGGGGTGATTGCTGATGACACGGAGCGCTCCTTCCTGGGGCTTTGGCAATCGATCTGAGGCAATCTGCGCGCCGCATGAGGCGCGCTGCGACGGGCTCACCAGCGACGATAGGGGCGGCCGAAGGGAACCCCGTTCAAGGTGTGAGTGCAGCAAGGGCAATTGGGGCTCATGGTGGCTGCGCTCAGCTGGGGATTGACCTTCTGCAGCAGGCCCTGGGTATCGACGTACAGACCGCTGAAATAGGCGCAACCGCTGAGGCCCACGTAATCCTGTTGTTCGTGCTCATGCAGGGCCACCAACCAGAAAATCGGTTCTTCCCGATCCAGCCGGCCTTTCGCTTCGCTGAACACCCCATCCCACTGCTGGCCGACCCGGCTGAGCAGAAAACGGAACAACGGCGTGTAATCCAGCCCCAGGCGCTTGTCGGAGTGCATGCTGCCGCGTTGCTGTTCCCTGGCCAGGAGGGCCTTGCTGTGACGCTGTTTGGCGTAGGACGGTGAGTTCTTGTGCCCCACGCCCCGGGTCCGGGTGTTGACCTTGCGATACAACGGTTGTTTTTCCATCGGGCGGGTCCTTCCTGGTGGCCGGCGACAGCGGATTCTATCTTGGCGCGATCATTCGTGTCGGCGCTGCGCCATTGGCATTGTGCTGGAGGATGGTCACCGGCTGGCCCTGCTGATTGAAAAACACCTGGCCGATCCCCGACGAATTCCACAGCCGCTCCCCGGCTTCGGCATGCTCGGGCACGTGGGGTATCACCTTCATCCGCCGGCGCTTGGTGAACCAGTTCAACGGCGAGCGCGGTGAGTAGAGCCAGCGGTTGAGGCGGTCGAACCATTCCAGCAGGGCGGCGGGGAATTCGTTTTTGATGCCGCTGCTGGTGATCTGCCAGATGCGCGGGCCGCCCTGGCGGTGACGGATCAGCACTTCGTAGACGAAGGAATAGTGCACATCGCCGGAGAGAATCACGTAGCTGCCCGGGGTACGCGAGTGGCGGAAGATGTTGAGGATCACCTGGGCCGAACCGCGATGGGCCATCCAGTTTTCCGCGTCCACCAGCAGCGGGTAACCGCACCAACTGAAGACTTTCTGCACCGTCTCGATCAGCTTGACCCCGAAGATCGGCGCCGGTGAAACGATGATCGCCGAGGGGTGATCCAGCAGTTCGTGTTGCAGTTCGCACAGGGCCTCCCAGTCCAGCAGGCCCGAGGGCTGGCCCAGGTTGGACTCGCTGCGCCAGCGCCGGGTGCGGGTGTCCAGCACCACCAGGGCCGGGGTGCTGGGCAAGACGTACTGCCACTGCGCAAAGTGCAGCAACTGGTCGATCAAATCGTCCTGGGCCTGACGTTGCAGCAGGTGTTTCGGGCCTTGTGGCGTGGTGCTCAAGGCGCGGGTCTGTTCCAGCAGTGGCACGAAGGCGTCCGGGTTGTTGCCCCAGCCTTGGCACAGCATGTACGCCAGCAGGGCGTTGCCGATGATGCGTTTGGAGAAGGGATGACCGTAGGCGGTTTCTTCCCACTGGGCGCTGAGATTCCAGTCGTCGGTGATGTCGTGGTCGTCGAAGATCATCAGGCACGACAGATGGGCGAAAACCCGAGCGGCACCCTCCAGGCCCTGGACAAAATCATCGATGCGCCGCTGTTCCCGGGTGTAGCGCGTTTGCTGTTCCGGCGTCAGTTGCGGTGGCTGTGGCGCGATCAGGGTCCAGGGCACCGGTGACCACACCAGCAGGTACATGGCCAGCACCTCGGCGAAGGTCACCAGGTGGTTGTCGGCATTGCTGCTGGTGAAGATCGGCTTTTTCACCCCGCCGAAAAACCGCTCGCGCAGGGTTTCATTGCTTTTGAGGGCCGGGAGCAGTTCGGCCCGCTGGTAGTAGCTGGCGCCATGGCGGTACAGCGCCTGGCTGTCGGCCACCACCGCGCCCTCCAACTCTTCATCGAACAGCCCGAGGCGCTCGATCAGGGCGTGAACTGCCCGCAACATGGGGCCGGCCACATCGTCGGCGTACACCTGGTCGCCGCTCATCATCAACAAGGCGGGGCGCTGTGCGGGCTCGGGCTGTTGCGCCAGCAGGCGATCGACGCAGAGCAGGCCATCAGTGGACGGGTGATGGGGCTTGCGGCAGGAGCCGTGGAGCAGGTTGTCGATGCGGCTGTGGAGCACGAACTCCGGAGTCCTGGCATCGCCATACAGCAGGTGCGGCGCCCAGTCGGCAATGGATCGGGCGCCGTCCTCGGCGTCGTTGACCAAGAGGTCATAGGCAATCGTCACGTCCTGGGGCAGGGCGTCGTCCAGGGGCACATCGATCAGATGGATAAAGGCCTGGCGCCCGACGGGGATGACCTGGCATTGCTGCTGATCGAGGGCCAGTTCCAGGGCCGGGCCGCCCGTGGGTTGCAGGCGCAGGGTCAGCGGCAACGCCCTTGAACCCACCAGCCACAGCACCAGCCGCGTTGGCTCCAGGCGGCGCAGCAGCGGGCCGGCAAGAACGGGGGGCAGGGCTGGGGCGGGCGTAGTCAGTGGCATCTGCAGCGGGGTCTCTGGCGGTTGCAAAGGGGGCGCAATGGTAGCGCAGCCGATGTCGAAGAAACGTCGGCTGTGGGGGCGGCGGCAAGGCTTTTGTATCCGATTATTTATGGGCGCTGGCTCGCAGCGTGAACCTTCATGCTCACGAAACATCTCGCGCCAAAGCCTTGGTTGAACACTTCGGGTATCTCGCTAGGCTTGGACTGTCGCTGCCAATTCAGCGACCGGGCCTGGAAATCCGAGGAAACAATAGGCGCACAGGCGCCACCATGCATTAGACTGCTGGCGCTTTTTTGCGCACGCATTTCTTTTTATGGCGGCTGTGCGCGGGAGGTCTTCGGGCCTGCCGGGTTTCCTATTGTCCCGGTTTCCAGCCTGCGCACAGCTGCCACCCTTTCGCCTGGAAACGAACGTGGCAGCACTTCAAATAGGAGTGAGTTCCATGGACGTTTCGACTCAGTATCTTCCCCCCACCACCCCTCGCACCCAGGCCCACGCCGGAGGTGCGCAATGACCATCAAGACCCTCGGCCATGTCACTTTCGCCGCCAGTGGCGAAGCCCAGCATTCGCTGTTCCGGGTCAACCCGGACGTGCCGCTGCGCGAAGCCCTGGAGCAGGTGTCGCAATTGCTGTTCCACGCCAAGCATCTGGCTCGGGACGCGGCGCTGGAGCGGGACGACCGCTATGCCTGGGCCGCTCATTATTTCAGCGAGATGGGCAAGGCGATTGTCGATGATTTGTGCCTGGGAAGCTGGCCGGCGGCCGGGGAAGGGCTGCGCGCCGGTTGAGGTGAAGCTCTGAAGGTCTGTGCAGGAGGGGAGCCCGGAGGTGAGTCGCTCCCCGCCTGAAATTCTGTAGGAGCGAGCTTGCTCGCGATGATGCTGAGAGCGCCGCATTCTTCCCTGTGAACGCGCGTTATCGTTGACGTCCATCGCGAGCAAGCTCGCTCCTACAGGCCTCAGGCCGAGGCTTTGTGCGTTTCACCGCGTTCAATGCTCTGCGGCTGACCCTGTTCGATCACCCAGCGCAGCAGCTCGGTCACCGACACCCGGTGCTTGCGTTCGACCCATTCCATGCCTTCAGGGCTGTAGTGCTCGCTGTAGCGGGTCAGCACCAGGTAGTGCTGGTCTTCGGACAGGCCCAGGCTGACTTCACGGCAATGCAGGCTGGCGTCATCGAGTCTGGTCACCCGTTGCAGCAGCATCAGGGCGTGTTGATCGGAGGTGGGCATGGACAGCTCCTTCGCGACGAGAGGGGCCGGGGCGGGGTTGATCAGGCGCATGGTCAGGGTTCTCCAGCAAGGGGAGGCCGATGCTGGCAGCTGAACCTTGCGCAAAGATGTCTGCTTTATTGCGTCGCTGAAGGTTTGTTACGGCGTTGAAATAAATGACGCCGGACGGCGAATGGTTTTAGATAACGGCTCATTCCGACTTGAAGTGATCTCCGCCGGTGAGCCGTCTCTTGATCGTGGACGACGACATTGAAGTCCTCGCGCTGCTGAAGAAATTCTTTGTCCAACAGGGTTATCAGGTGGCGGTGGCCACCGATGGCGCGTCGCTATGGGCGGCGCTGGAGCGCGAGGTGCCGGACCTGATCATCCTCGACCTGATGCTCCCCGGCGACAACGGCCTGACCCTGTGCCAGCGCCTGCGCCAGTTGCATGCCACGCCGGTGATCATGCTCACCGCCATGGGCGAGTTGAGCGATCGGGTGGTGGGCCTGGAGATGGGCGCCGACGATTACCTGAGCAAGCCCTTCGATGCCCGTGAGCTGTTGGCCCGGGTGCGGGCGGTGCTGCGCCGGGCCGGGGAAAGCCGGCCGGTGAGCGGCGAGGTGCCGCGGCCGTTGATCAAGTTCGCCGACTGGCAGCTGGACCTGACCCGCCGTGAGCTGCGCTCGCCGGATCAGGTGATGATTCCGCTGTCGGCGGGGGAGTTCGACCTGCTGCTGGTGTTTGTCGAGCATCCGCAACGCATCCTCACCCGCGAGCAGTTGCTGGACCTGGCCCGGGGTCAGGCCCATGACGCTTTTGATCGCAGCATCGATGTCCAGGTCAGCCGCCTGCGGCGCAAGCTGGAGTTCGACACCAAGCGCCCGGCGATGATTCGCACCGTGCGCAACGGCGGTTATCTGTTCACCCCCAGCGTGACTCGCCAGTGAAGCTGATCAAGCCGTTGTGGCGCTATCGGCTGCGGGACACCGTGGCGCGCTGGATCGCCTTGACCATCATCATGGCCATGCTCACCGCCCTGGCCTTCAATGCGCTATTCGTGCAACTGGCCGGGGTCTGGGCCTATCCGCCGCTGGCGGAAACCGGGTTGCTGGAAAAGTCCGCGGCCATCGTGCGCATGATCGAGGCCTCGGAGCCGGGCCAGCGCCCGCAACTGGCGGCGGCGGTCAGCAGTGATCACCTGAGTATCCGCTGGCAGCCGACGCGCCAGGGCTTTGCCCTGCCTGAGCTGGACGACCCGGAGTATCGGGTCGGCTCGGAAGGCATCCGCGCCATGCTGCAACCGCCCCAGCGACATATCGAGGCCTACCAGCCCAGTGACTGGCCGGGCCCGGATGGGCGCTACGCGCTGCTGGTGCAACTGACTGATCAGAGTTGGGTGATGTTTTCCTCGGCGTCGCGCAGTTGGGGCCTGGAGGAGGGCACGCGCAATCTGATCGTGATCGCCCTGGTGCTGATCTCCACTGGCCTTGTGGCCTTGATCGCCACCCGCCGCCTGGCCAAGCCGCTGCAGCAGTTCGCCCAGGGGGCGCGGCGCTTTGCCGTGGACTTTCGCGCGCCGCCCATCGAGCCGGTGGGGCCCCACGAGATCCGTCAGGCGATTCTCGCCTTCAACGCCATGCAGGCGCAGTTGCAGCACTTCATCAAGGACCGCACCCAGATGCTCGCGGCCATCTCCCATGACCTGCGCACACCGCTGACCCGCATGCGCCTGCGCGGCGAGTTCATCGAAGATGCCGACCAGCAGCAGCGCCTGTTTCGTGATGTGGACGAGATGCAGGCGATGATCAATTCGGCCCTGGAGTTCTTTCGCGACGATGCGCGGTTGGAACAGGCCACCCATTTCGATCTGGCCGAGCTGCTGCAGACCCTGGTGGACGATTATCGCGACCAGTCGATCCCGATCGTTTTCAGCGGCCCGCCGCGCCTGGTGTATTGCGGCCGGCCCCTGGGGCTCAAGCGGGTGATGACCAACCTGCTGGATAACGCGATCAAGTACGGGGGCGAGCCGGCCATCGTGCTGGAGCAGGGCGCCGATCAATTGCGGGTGCGGGTGCTGGACCGTGGCCCGGGAATCCCGCCCGAGGCCTTGGAGCAGGTATTTGCGCCGTTCTACCGGCTGGAGAGTTCGCGCAACAAGAGTACCGGTGGCGTGGGCCTGGGGCTGTCGGCGGCGCGGGCCATCGTGCGTGAGCATGGCGGCGAGTTGCGCCTGTTCAATCGTGAAGGCGGTGGGTTGGAAGCGCGGGTGGAATTGCCGCTGTAGCCGCTGGCGCAGCCTGCGACAAGCCCCGAAGGGCCTTGCGAAGCCCTTCGAGCGCCCTGGCCGGCCGATCCCGGCCTGGGCTCAGTGATCCGTTGCGGCTCAGGACCAGTCGAAGCTGAACAGCACCAGGCCTTCCACCGGTTCGTAGAGCATCACCACCCGGTCGGCGCCGCTGATGCCGTAGTGGTAGGCCGGCACGCTGAGCACGTGCTGAAAGCGCCGGCCCGCCGGGCTCAGGGGCCAGATATTGCAGCTGTCGTCCGACTCTTCGACGTCCATGGGGAACTCCACGGTTTCCACCCAGTTGCCGTAGCCCTCGGCCACACCGCCCATTTCCTCGATATAGGTCAGGCGCTCCTTGTCGTTCTTGGGCCAGGTCAGGTAGCCCAGTTCCTGATGGCGCTGGCGCGCGGTGAGGTAGGCGGCGTGCTGCTTGCGGTAGTGGTGTTGCAGGTTGGCGCGCTGGTTACGCCGGGATTCGGGCAACTCGGCGTTGTCGCCGTGGAGGAAGAAATAGCGTGGACTGCCGCACAGGCGATAGCGGCCGTTCTCGATCTTGAAGCCGATCCAGTTGGTTTTCAGCAGCTCGCTGCCGAATTCGTAATCGTCGGTCAATTCGCCCACCAGCCCCTCGTCGGGCTCGATAGGGCTCAGCAGATGCAGGCGGCCGGACCACTCGGGATTGATCAGGCTGGCGTCGAAGGACAGCAGCGGTAGCAGGTGTTCGGCCAGCTCCTGCTGGTCGGCGACGAACAGCTCGCGGGCGTCGGGGTAGGCGATGGCGCCTTCAGGTAGTTGGGTCAGGTTCGGGGCGGCAACTGTGGGCATGGAGCAATCCTTTGAGGAATGGGCCGGTGCTCGGGGCAAGCGGCACTGGGGTCAGGTGTGGCGATGGCGAAAGTGACCGGGGGTGACACCGACGACTTTCTTGAAGGCCCGGGTCATGTGGCTTTGATCGAAGAATCCACAGTGAAACGAGGCCTCGGTGATGCTTGCGCCGCTGCGCAACAGGTGCTGGACCCGGGCGATGCGGCGTTGGATCTGGTAGCTGTGGGGCGAGATGCCCAGGCTGTTCTTGAACACCCGGATCATGTACAGCGGTTCCAGGTTCACCTGGGCTGCCAGTTGTTCCAGGGGGATGTTCTGCTCGCAGTGCTCGTCCAGGCGCTGGCGGATACGCTGCACCGCCACCCGCTCATTGGCATCGCGGGTCGACAGGCGCACCCCGTTTCTCTGGAACAGCTGCTCCAGCAGTTCCAGCAGGATGGTTTCGCGCTCAAGGGGGCTGTCGGCCTGTTCGATCAGTTGATGCTGCGCCAGGAACCATCGCGCGAACGCCGGATCTTTGCCCAGCACTTCGCGGAACAGGTGGATGTGTTCGCTGCCGAAGCGGTTACCGAAGACCGCCTGGTTCAGCCACTGCGGGTCGATGTACAGCATGCGATAGACCCAGCCCTGGTCGCAGGCCTGGACTCCGTCGTGGATTTCGCCGGGGCTGATGGTCACCAAGCAGCCCTGGGTCGCCAGGTGGTGGCTGCCGCGATAGAAGAGTTTTTCCACGCCGCCGCTGATGACGCCTAGGGCATAGCGGTCATGGCTGTGACGGCCAAACGACTGCCGACTGTAGCGGGCCGCCAGCAGCTCGCAGTCACCTTCCGGAATGCGCCAGAAGCGGGAGAAATCCCCTGGCGGTGGCGGGGGTTGGTTCTGGTGGGCATCCATTCCATGTCCAGTTTTGTGCAATACGCAGTGATTGCCGGCCGCTAAATTTACCACTCCTTGAATCCTGCGAGCTAGACGCGATGAGTGTGATGAAACTGGTGATCGGCGACTACAAGAAGTCCTCCTGGTCATTGCGGGCCTGGTTGGTCCTGGTCACTGCGGATGTGCCTTTTGAGGTCATCCAGATCAAGTTGGAGGCGCCGCAGACCGGCGAGCGAATCCTTGCCTATTCAGCGTCGGGCAAGGTGCCGGTACTGTTGCGGGACGACCTGTCGATCAACGACAGCCTGGCGATCTGTGAATACGTTGCTGAACACTGGCCCCAGGCTCAGCTATGGCCTGCGGATGCCGGACTCAAGGCACTGGCGCGCTCGGCCTGCGCCGAAATGCATGCCGGTTTCATTCAGTTGCGCACCCAACTGCCATTCGGGGTCAACCGCGACGAGCCTGCCCAGGCGTTGAGCCTGGCGGCCGAGGCCGAGATACAGCGGGTGTTTTCGATCTGGCGCCAGTTGCTGGCCCGGAGCCGGTCCGAGGCGTTCCTGTGCGGAACCTTTGGGGTGGTGGATGCCATGTTCGCGCCGGTGCTGTTGCGCTTCATGCGCTATGGCATCGCCATTCCCGAGGATCTGAAGCCCTACGCCGATGCGGTGTTGCTGCACCCTCCGGTGTTGCTGTGGCTGAAACTGGCGATGCAGGAAACTTGAATGTCCGGCGTGCAAGGCAACAACAAGGTCAATCGCGGTGGGGGGATCTATGTCGAGCAATAGAGCGTTAGTGGAGCTGACCCTGGGAGGGCTGATGCTCAGCCTGTCGGCCCTGGCAGTGGCCTTTGCCCATATCGGCGCGGGCGGGGCGGGGTTCTACCGCATGCTGTTCGCCTCGATCCTGTTCTTCCTGCTGCTCAAGGTGCGCCGCATCCCGGTGCTGCTCAAGAGTGCCAGGGCCCGGTTGTATACGGCCCTGGCCGGGGTATTCCTGGCCATCGACCTGGTGCTCTGGCACCAGAGCATCTACATCGTCGGCCCGGGTATCGGCTCGATTCTGACCAACTGCCAGGTGTTCTTCATGACCCTGCTGGGCCTTTATCTGCTCAAGGAAAAGCCGTCGCTCTACTTCCTGATCTCCATCAGCCTGGCGTTTGTCGGCCTGTACCTGTTGTTGCTGCCGGAAATGAGCAGTGCCCTGGGCATCAAGGGCGTGGTGTATGGCGTGCTGTCGGGCCTGGCTTACGCCGTCTGTGTGTATTTCCTCAAGGTCAACACCCAGTTGCCTGACGGCGGTGGCGACAAGATCGCGCAGATGCTCAACCTGAGCCTGTGGGCCGCGCTGGTGTTGCTGGTGTATGCCCTGGCCATGGGGGAAAGCCTGGCCATCGTCGACGGGCAGACTTTAGTGATGCTGATCATCTATGGGGTGATGGTGCAGTTCGTGGGCTGGCTGTTGGTCAACCGCTCCATCGGCGCCATCAGCCTGGGATTGGCAGGGCTGATCCTGCTGCTGGAACCGGTGATTACCTATTTCGTCGATGTGGCGTTTCTCGGCAAGGCCAGCTCGGCGCTGCAGATCGCCGGTGCGTTGCTGACGATCTTTGCCGTGTACATCGGTTCGATCAAACCGCCGGTCAAGGTGACACCGGTGACCGAGGCCGCCTGAGGCCCCGATCTGATGCCGCGTTCCGATTCAGCGTCGTGCTGGATTTTTACTGCGCCCGGACCCGCCTGTCTGTGCGCAGTTTTTTTTGCCGGTCATTCAGGCTGACAGGGCCAGACGCGTAGCACCGGCATCCGCCGCGGCCTGGGCCTGGGTGCGCTCATCCTCTTCCAGTACCCGCGAGGCCCGACCCACCAGCAACGGATCGGGGGCGTGGGCGACTTTCAGGTCCTTGCCCGGGTAGTCCAGCTCATGCAGGAAATGGCGGATGCAGTTGATCCGCGCGCGCTTCTTGTCGTCGGACTTGATCACTGTCCACGGTGCATCGGCGGTGTCGGTGTGGAAGAACATCGCCTGCTTGGCGGCGGTGTATTCGTCCCACTTGTCCAGGGACTTGATGTCGATGGGCGAGAGCTTCCAGTGCTTGAGCGGGTCGTCCCGGCGCGAGATGAAGCGGCGCAATTGTTCTTCGCGGTTCACCGAGAACCAGAACTTGAACATCAGGATGCCGCTGTTGCACAGCATGCGTTCCAGCTCCGGAGTCTGGCGCATGAACTCCAGGTATTGCAGGGGCGAGCAGAACTCCATCACCCGCTCGACCCCGGCGCGGTTGTACCAGGAGCGGTCGAAGAAGACCATTTCCCCGGCGGTGGGCAGGTGCTGGATATAGCGCTGGAAATACCACTGGCCCTTTTCCTGTTCCGAGGGCTTTTCCAGGGCCACGATCCGCGCACCACGGGGGTTGAGGTGCTCCATGAAGCGCTTGATGGTGCCGCCCTTGCCCGCCGCGTCACGCCCTTCGAACAGCACCACGATGCGCTGTCCGGTTTCCTTGACCCAGCTCTGCACCTTGAGCAGCTCGATCTGCAGCTCGCTCTTGGCCTTTTCGTACTCGGCGCGGCGCATGCGGTTGCGATAGGGGTAGTTGCCCGGCAGTGCGGCGGACACGCTGTCTTCATTGGAACCGCGCGGCGCGCTGGCCACTTGCAGGGCCATGGGCTTCTGGCTGATGGCGCTGATTTCGGCCTCGGCGACTTTCACCGGGGCGGCCTTGGTGGTCCGTGGCCGGCGTGGGCGTGGCGTGGCGGCTTTGCGTGGAGCGGCCTTGGTGCTGGCGGTGCTGGCCGGGGCCTTTTGCACTGGGGCGGGAGGCAGGGGCAGGGCGGTGGATTCTTCACTCATGGGAGGGGCCTGTAGTTGCGTTCAATGTCCTCCGGTCATTTTTAGGGCTGGGGGGCTCGGGGCCGTTGATCTCGATCAAATTTGTTACAACGAAAAGTCTGTAATGAATTTCAGATTTTTCTAGCGTATTCAAGGACGCATCAGGGCATATGGCGGCTATCGTGCAGTCAGGCGCAGATCAGAAGAGAGGCCACCATGAACCCGATCGTTTGGCCAGCACTGGCTATTTTGCTGGTTGCCCAGTCGCCGGCGTATGCCATCAACGAAAAGTATCGCCAGCAACTTGAGCAATCGGGCTGCACTCAGGTGACCGAGCTTCAGGGCTGTGACATCCACAAAAGCAAAGCCGAGAACGCCAAGGCCGGATTTGCTGACCCCGACGCCCCGGCAAGCGCTGACAGCCTGAAGGCACCGACGCCTTATGTCGGGCAATGGACGGCGAAAAGCCCATCCGGCGCGACGGTCGCCACGATCCGTATCGATACCAGGGAGCGGGTGTGGGTCAATGGCAAACAGGTCAAAGCCAAACGCACGGATGGCGCCCTGCAATTTCGTCAGGGCACGCTGCTCTTCACCATTCAAGGCGATCGGCGGCGGCAGAACGAAGACATCTGGATGGATACCGATACCGGTGCCAAGGGGCCGATTCAGATCCAGTGAGGATTCGGCCATGCACAAAAAAACCGGCTCAGGTGGCCGGTTTCTTTGGGTTCAAGACGTATTGAGCAACGTCTTGAGATATGTACTTGGTGCCCCGAGGGAGACTCGAGCGGTCTATATAATCCGTGGCTTGCGGGCGGATTTTACAGTTAGGGATACAGATAGGGATACACGTTGATCTCTACTGCACCTGCTAGGCGTCTATTTTAATACCAGCCGATTCCGAATTGGCACCGCTTAAATCTCGATCTGCATCTGAACGAGCTATGCCCTCGATCTCGGTAAACCAAATCTTGCCGAATTTTGACCACTCGAACGAGTAAGAGTGCTTCAACGTCAGGCGGACCTTTTTCCCTCCGATAGGAATGCTAATAGTCCCGCCTGGGAAGGTAAAACCATGTGAAATGTCATACGCCCAGTACTTTCCTTTTTTCACCTTTGGCTCAGTGATCGACGGCATGTCATTCATCACAAGTGCTACGCCCCGGTTTGCGACACCGGCGTCGATGTAATGCTCAAGAATTTGCAGATCCTCGTACACGTCCTTCTGAAAAATATCTCGAGCCCCGCGAGGGCCTCCAGAGGAACTGATGTTGCGATAGCATTTCATCTCGATAGCGATCCTGATGCTGCCTTTCGCTGAGACTCCGGTGACTAATATGTCGATGTTGCTGGAGCCACCAGGTAGCCGCACTCCGGTTTCCAGCTCAATGTCTGCTGTCTCATCCGGGCTGTGCAGGATCAGTGGGAGCAGTTGCTTCAATAAATACGCGTATTGAAGCTGCATCGATGCTTCTTTGTTGATAGGAATGAGCTCGCCACCCACCTTCCTTGCGAAGACTTTCCAAGCGACCGATATTGCATGGCGCAGACGTACCTCAAACGAATCTTCGACTATGAACGAAGGCAATTGGACTCTCTCCATTAGATGGCAGTCGGCAATTGTAGTTGAGCTGTCGCTAGTGAATCAGCATTACTGGATCGTCGAGCTATTGAAGGTCGAACAGGCCATATCGGTTTCCACGGTTGCAGCCAGAAAGGCGCTGGGGACCCTGATGATATTCACAAGACACGGGGTCGGAAACCCGCGGGACTTTGGTAGCGGAATGTGCTCCAGCTTACTGAAATTCAAACGTTGAAATTGAAAGGATCTTGAAGAAAAAGGGGCATCGTTACCGGAACGGTAACGGTGATCTCTGAGCGGTCAATTCGTAGGGCAAATGCACAGGTGAACAGGCAGTTCACCGAGTTCACCTGTTCACTAAGCTGGGAGTTCTCCCGCTACCAAAGTCCCGCGGGTTTCCGACCCCGTATGTGTCTCATTTGCTCAGGGTCCCCCGGCTCCTGGTGGAATTTCTTCGCTGTTGGTTCTCATTGTCGATGGGGGGGCGGGGCGGATACCTAAAAAGACGTGTAACTGGTGTTTCAGGTGTGACGGTTATTGGTAGGTTATTGATTTTATTATATAAAATTAAGGTCACACCGTTTTGTATCGCACAGAGTGTGCGGTGTAACGATAGTGAACTGTGTAACGCTTTTAGCCCGAGCATTCCTAAATTGAGACGCATCGCGCCAACGGTTCCGATGAATGCGGTTCGCCTCGGTCTGCTGTCGACCCATACATCCTTCCTGGAGGGGACTTACGGTCAGAGGAGCCGCATTAGCTTGGTTAAATCGTGCCGCGAATGTGTATAAAACGTTCCTGGATAAACTAGCGGCACTGACGGACTATAAACAAAAAACTTGGATAATTTGACCGGTAGAGCTCGCAAGGCCAAAGGAGGGCTGAGATAGAAAATATAGCGTGCACCCAGCCACGGGCTACACATTTCCTGCGGTAGACTCGATGATGGCCATAGGCTACGCTGGCGACCGTTTTCCTAAAATTACGCTTCAAAATCAGCGAGGGATCGATAATGGAATATCTTACACATGCCTTGACATTCATTGCTGGGCTAGGCGCTGGATGGACGCTTAAAGTAGTAATTTCCAATCGTTCAACGAACAATTCAAGAAAGACAGTCATCACTCAACGGGGCAATACCGTCGGAGGAGATATGGCTGGTGGTGATATTCACAAAAACAACAAAGCGTGACTTAAGTGTTTTCTAATCAGTCATCAAATCACGTCGGCGGCAGTATGGCTGGGCGTGATGTTAACAATACCGAAATTACAATAATAAATAACGAGTCCATTGAAGAGTTGGCGATTCTTTATGGAAAAATGAAAGTCGATGGCATAGGAGAGCCTTCTGACAACACTTTTTCCCGCAAGCTGCAACACTATATGGCCACTCCGACTGAAGGGGATGTGCGTGGTCTTGAAGAAAAACTGCGGGAAAGCAACCGATTAGATATGCTGCGATTTGCATTGAAAGAAAAAGAATCGGCATTTAAGCTTATATTGAAGTTTCAATCTTCTAGAACTGCGCAGCGGGTATATACGATACTACTTGATGAACTTCATACTATTTACGTTCTGACTGTCACCCCGGTTATTGAAGGAGGGGGAGATCGCCAAGCGGTAGATATGAGTATTAGTCGTGCATTGCAAGCAATAAAGTCCATGCTTGGTGAGAATTTCATGGAGTTTACGGTGAAAGATTTGCTCGGGCTGCTATTCTTTCTGGCAGGGAATTGCCATATAAGGTGGGATAAGGATGCTGATCTATCACCCGGCGTTTGACGCATATCACTGCGTATTTAGGATGCTCGCGCTTCTTGAGTCTATTCCTGAGTTGGAAGTAGATAAGGCTAGATTATTAGATTTTTACCAGGTTTTTCCTTCTGCCATAAGTGATATCCGTCTTCCAAGTGGATCCAATGGCCGACGTTTAGCCAAGGCTCACACTAATGCCTATCGCAACCCACTCAATCCAAAATCAGCTTTCCGAGACATGGCTCAAATACAATATGCAGCGCTTAGAAGTATCGCTGCGCTTGGGATTGTAGATGTTAAATCCTATGAGCAAGGTGTTCTGCAGCGCGCCAACGAAAATGATATCCCCGCCACTCTTAAAAATAATATTAAAAATTATATTTTAGAAAAAGCAGAGTTAATGGACTTTCTCACAAAAGAACTGTCAACCATTCCCCTACGTGGAGTCAATGGTCTGAAGCATCGTTCTGAGCTATTAGAGCATCGATATGACCTTCCTTAAGCCAACGATTAAAATTACCCGATTGATCGTCCTTCAAGGCGGACATCGCGCTTTCGATTGCATTTTCCATATTGGAATAAATATTATCCGAGGGCGCAATACCTCTGGTAAGACTACCATTATGGATATGCTGGCTTATTCAATGGGTGCAGAAAATATCCGCTGGAAACCCCACGCGCTTGAATGCTCTTCAGTCATGGTTGAGCTACATTTGAATGGAGAGGCGGTCACCCTGTTACGTGAAGTTAGTAACGAGCCTCAGCGACCGATTTCAATTTTCTGGGGCGCTGTGGAAGATGCTATTAAAGCTGGGCCAGATCTTTGGGAACGCTATCCTTTTAAGCGATCAGAACTCAAGATTAGTTTTTCTCAAGCGATTTTTGCAGCTTTAGACCTGCCGCAAGCTCAGGGGCATGGAGCTGCAAATTTAACAATGCATCAGTTGTTGCGTGTTCTTTATGCTGATCAGCCTTCGGTGCATAGTCCTATTTTTCGCATGGATAACTTTGACAGTGCGCTTACGCGAGACACAGTCGGCGGATATTTATGTGGGGTATATAACGACGAGCTTTATACTGCTCAGCTGAGAATTAGAGAGATAAACAAGTCTCTTGATAAGAAAGTCGCCGAGCTGCGTGGAATCTTTAAGGTTCTTGGTCAGTCAGGGCAGACTCCGGACATAGAAGCGTCCCGAAGTGGGATTTCAGAGCTGGAGGCGAAAAGAGAGGCTTTAATTGAGTATATTAACAAAGTAAAAACTGATAGGTCTCTGACCGCAAAAGAGTCAAAAGATATATCGAAATTGAGTGACGCGCTACGGACTCGATTAAATAGCGCTAAGCGTTATGAGACAACGCTAAAAGACGCACTTGCGGCATTAGACTTGGAAGTGGCTGATTCGAGGGTCTTCATAAGGGAGCTGGAGTCTAGGTTAGAGAGCCTCGATGAGTCGAAAGTGACAAGACAGTACTTGGGTGCCATTTCATTTCAATTCTGCCCTGGCTGCCTTTCTGAGATTAAACCTGATATGGCTGATCACTCATGTCAGCTTTGCAAATCACAGATTGACGGTGCTGGGGATTCGCAACTTTTGAGAATGAGAAACGAGCTCAGCATTCAGATCAAAGAGTCAAGAATGCTCTTGGAGTTAAGAGAAGAGGAAGCAGCTCAGCTGAGAAAAGATATCCCGCTCGCAACCCAAGAAATTAGAAAGCTAGAAAAAGAGTATAAGCTTTCTGCCATGACTTGGTCTTCCGACATCGAAGCAGTTTTGGAAAAAGGAGGTCGCGATTTAGGAGTGCTAGATCAAGAGATTCAGCAAGCCTATGAAAAGCAGAAGCTCTTCGCAGTGATACAAGAACTTCAACAGCAGCGAGATGTTTTAGCAAGTGAACTCGCCAAGCTAGAAAATGACGTTGAATCTCTGGAAGCGGCTCAGGCAAGTAGGAAGATCGAGGTTTCTAAAGCAATCGAAAAGCACATGATCAGATTGTTGAAGGAAGATCTCCCGCTACAGCCAGAGTTTATGAATGCTAACAAAGTTCGTTACGATTTCGAAGAAAACTCAGTTTATGTTAACGACTCAAGAAATTTTTCAGAAAGCTCAACTGTGGTTTTGCGGCATATTTTTCATCTGGCGCTACTAACAACTAGCATTGAGTTGGAATTTATGCGAGTCCCTCGCTTCCTGATGTTAGATGGTATCGACGACGGTGGTATGGAGCAAAATAGGAGTCATAATTTGCAGAATTTAATCGTAAGAGAATGTAGTAGATATACAAAGGATTACCAAGTGATATTCGCTACGTCTGAAATTCATCCTGATCTCGAGTCTAGTGGCATGGTTGTATCTCGCTTCTTTAATCCTCAGAATCGCTCTCTAGAGATCAAACAGAATTTCAAATGAGCTACTGTTATTCAGCTGTCACACTGGTTGGACATTGTATTGTGTTGCAGATTTAGAATGAAAGCTTTTGGCCGAGAACTGTTTTCTCATCGGGTTCCGGCCAAAAGCAGATGATTAGCTAGTGCATATGGCTGTCATTATTAATCTGCCACGCCTTAAAATTAAACGATGATTTCAGGCCTGACTACGTTGTATGAATTCTTCGAACGTATATGGCCCATGTTCTGGCTCGAACGCATCTGCAAATTCCAGATGGGTGCAATACGATTCAGCCAGGCTCTCATTTCCTTCCGTCGGCATGAAGTCGACATCCATATTTTTCATGATTTCGAATACTGGCGATTTGTAAGGGTTGGGTATGTACCCCTTGATAAAAGATTGATAAAGAAACACCCACTGTCGATCTTTTTGATAAATATCAAGTTCGCTTAGTACTTCGAATACTCGTTGTAGGTTTTTCGTCCATCCAGTGATTTGCATTAATATACACATTGATAGACAGTCTTTGGAGTTTATAACCGCCGCTTCTGCTAAGTTGCTGAGGGTCAGTCCATATTTACCGATGAAGTATAAAGGCCAGCACATTCCATCCGAGCGTCCATTTTTGGAATTCTCGATTATGATTGCGTTAAGCCTTTCCTCGTAATCAGAGTGTTGGATTTCATACTTTTCGAAAATTATCCCCAGGTAAGGAAGCAGGAGGGGATAGTGCCAGCTCAAGTTTGTTACGTAATCAGTGATAACTCTGATCCAGTCATCATTAAGAAAGTGGATTAGTTGCTGCATTGCGTATTTTAATACGCTTCCATCCGGCGTTTGATTGTTTAATGAAATTGCATACTCTAAAAAGTGTATTGTGTCATCGGTGTCGTACTTCTTGTTTTCGCCGACTTTTTGAGGAAGTGCGGCGTGAAGTTTTGCTACCCAGTCCGTTTGAATTGCTGCGGGCAAAAGTTCGACTTTGGTTTTAGATAGGTTTAATGAGAATTTGAACTTTTTCAATTCGCTAGCAAGCAGCTGCAAAAAGCGCTCGGCTTCCGATGAATCTGCGCAATAACAAACGTAGTCATCAACATATCGAACAAAATCGTATCCTGCCTCACGTAGCTTCTCGTCTACTACCCCTAGTATGAGTTCTACTATGACCGTCGATGTCGCCGGTCCAATCGTAATGCCCTGGGTTTCAAGACGTCGTGTATTCCTTTGCCACTTATCCAAGTCTGTCGACCAGTGCTTATTGCTGTTGTCCTTTACCCCAAGTTTTCTCTTGGCTTCTTCTTCACCCATTCCCGCCCATTCAATAGCATGTGTATAGACAGAGTTGAAGCAGCTTGCAACGTCCGTGTTAACCAAGTAACGCTTACCGAATGACGTCCTGCTTTTCTCCAGAACTTTCTCTCGAAAACTGTCGTAATTCATCACGACCAGTCTTTTGTCAACATGGAAGTATGGTTTAATTTTACTGCTCTCGTTCTCGCAGATTCCCCGAATGTGCTGCCAATTCTCGGAAATACATTTTGCAAGGCGCCCGTATGCTTGTGGATGGGGAATGCCCAAAAGTCTGGGCACGTTGTTGTAGCGAGTGGACGCATATTCAGCAAAATCAAAACCCTTCGAAGGCCTTCCTACCTTATTGCTTTCTGGGTCCTTTGCACGTTCATCGCATGCATCTGGCTCTTGGATGATTCGAAGAACCACTTCTGGTGTGAATCGCCTGGAATCGAAGACTGGTGGAATCTCGCCCACTCCCTGTTTTTGGTTAGGGAAGTAGTTGAATCGGGTAAGCGCTTCAAACACAAATCGTTCGTCGTCCATTTTATAACCTGTTCTATCAAATAAAGTATCTTGTCTGGATTTGCTCATGCGCGTACTAGAAGACACAGCACAAGTGTCGATATCTGGCTTGCCGAGGAGAGTAGGGTAGTCGAAGACGTGGTTTCTGGCAGCTTTGCTGTGAACGTCCAAAGCTTTGTTACATCGTAGGAAAGCAGTGATGTTTATCGTTGTGATGAAACCCCGCCTGTTGAATCCGCAGCCGAAAGCAGCCTCGGATTTTTAACGGGAAAAGCGTATCGGGTTTTTCTGGTAAGAAATTGTCTACAAGTTGGGAGCTTGCAGCGTTAGTTTTAGGTTTCGTTCGCAATGATGCGAGCAACAAAAAGGGCCCGCTTGGGCCCTTTTTCAGATAAAGCGATCTTACTTTTGCAGCCAGCTTTCAACCACGTCCGAGCCGTACTCGGTTTTCCACTCCTTCAGCGTCTTGTGGTTACCGCCTTTGGTTTCGACGACTTCGCCGCTGTGTGGGTTCTTGTAGGTCTTCAACTCGCGAGGCTTCCGAGTGCTGGGCGTAGTAGCCGAGGCTGGAGCTCGCTTAGTGCTTTGTGGATCGAGCAAGTTAATGATGTGCTTAAGGCTGAAGCCATACTGATCCAGCAGGCCACGGAGCTTGGTTTCGAATTCGATTTCTTTCTTCAAGGCACCGTCGCTTTTCAGCGCTTCTAGTGCTTGAAGCTGCTCAGCCAGGTGTTTTTCAAGCTGGCGGAATTCTGCGAGTTTGGACATTGTGTTTTCCTGATGCGTGTCTAGACGATGTTTTTCTGAATAGTATTATAGTGCTTGAGGTCAGCGCTATTGTCGGCGTTTTAACTGGCTTTCGATGCGGCTCATTTCAGTCTTAATCAAATCGACTGTGAGCGCCTGCACCTTAGTCGTTTTGCCGCTTTTGATATCTACAATTTTCAGCAGCGTTGTTAAGTGATCTTTACGTGCTTTCAGGGTGTCGGTCCAGCTCGCGCTGCTTTCTATGTGTTCGGTCATGATCGTTGTCCTGGCGGGATTCTAAACAGCCCGCGTGCGCGGGCTGTTTCAGGGGCAGCGGTGCTACATGGTGAGCACGTCTTGAATGCTGAATTTGTTTGCTCGATCGGACAATTCACTCCATATCCAATTACCGAAATTTTCTCCTGCTTCAGGTACGACCAGCTTGAATAAGCACACCTGATCTCGGCCGATCATGTTGTAGGCAGCCCATAGCCTTCCGCCGACTTCAAACAGCTCTTTTGCTGCTTCATTCCATTTCTCTTCCAGCAATGTGTGAGCCAGATGTAGAGCTTGTTGCTCGATAGTTTTGTGCTCTTTGTGGGCTTCCGCGATGTATTGATTCACTGTGACCAGTTCTTGCTCCAACGCGGCAATAATCAAGTGCTGGCGACGATTGTGCTCGGTCGCCGTGGATAGATTTTTCGCTGCCTTTTGCGCGTCTGCATTGGCATTTTTTTCGCCTTCCGTGTCCCCCCACGCCACGGCTTGAGCGTAAGCGGTGGCGGCGTCGGTTTCTGCTTGCCGGGCTTTTGCCATGTCCTCGGTAGCTTGCTTCTGGATCTGTTCCAAACGGGTACTGAGGCTGTCTCGCTTTTCGTTAAGCTCTTTCTCGTCGGCTTTCCAGTTCGCCATCGACTCTATGTATTCCGCCATCAACGTTTCGTAATTGACGAGTTTCTCGCGTCGATGAATCTTGTTGTTCGCGAGAGAGGCGTGATGATTTAGCGAGTCGTAAGGGCGTTTCAGCTCGTTGTAACTTCTTTGGAGTTCATGCAACCGATCAGCGTCCATTATTTCATCGTTTTCCAACAACGCTTCCAATGGAGCTATCTCTTTATAGAGTTGTTCGGCTTCACCCAGGAGTTTATCGCGATGATTTTTCAGGCCCTCGATCTCGTCCAGCAGTAGCTGTTTATTTTCGTAATAGGCGGGTGTTTCACTGGCGCCCGAAATAGCCTGTGCAAGGTCTGTGACCTCACCGCTTTTCAGCTCATTTGGCAGCAGTTCGCGTTGTTCGGTGTTTGCTTGTGAATGGTTCATCTGTGGTGTTCCTTAAAATTTGATGTGGGTTGAATGAGTGGCTGGCGAGGCCGGAAGCGCCCGGCTAAATCTCGTCGTAATGAGCTGCCTTTAGGCCGCTTCCGTTTCTGCCAATGCCACCTCATTCCCCGGTTCGCTCAAGACCACATAGCAGCGCTGAACTCCCATGCCGGGCAGACGTACCGAGCAAGAAGCCTTTCCGTCCTTGGCAGGTTGCAGTACGCCCCGCTGGATCAGCTCTCGATTGACGGCTGTGAGGTTCAACCCCTTAAACACCTCCGAACGCCATGCTTCAGGCAACACGTAGTAGGTGATGGTCGTGTGCATGGTGTCGCCCATGCCGTGTTCCATGGTCTTGCGAAAACCCAGGCGGTCGATGGTGCGGGGGCCGTGTTCATCGATCTTGGCGGCAGTGGATTCCCACCGGGTGAACCGGCTTTCTCCGAAGCGCTCGATCACCTGGCGCAGTCGGGCCATGATGGCTTCGCCCTCCAGGTTGCCCGCACCACCTCGCTCAGCCAGCCATCCATGCAAGCAAACTCGGGCGGCAGTCGTGGCAGTGCCATCCGGCCAGCCGGTGACACCAAAGGCCGTCGCCAACTCGCCCGCTGCAGCGGCGAGGCCGAAGCGCATGGCTGCACGTTGAGCTTGACCGCTGGCCGTGGCGGGTAGGTTTTGGGTGATGAATTGATCCAGGGTGCGACGAACGATCACCGACCACCTCAGCATCTCGCCGGGCTCACTCAGGGCATTCAGGAAGGCGGTGAGGGGCGTGCCGTAGAACTTGGCTACGCGAGCCTTGAGCGCATCGGAGAGGGCGGCGGCATCCTCAAAACCGTTCAGCACATCAAACATGCCGAGGCCTTTGCTTGCGTCCGCTGGCACCGCGAGCATGCGGACCTCCATGCCAGCTTTCAGCTCCTTGTTAGCCTCGGCCATGTGTTGCGCTAATGTCTTCTCGCCGGTCGAGAGAAACAGCAAGCGCCACTCCTGCACCTGTCGGCCCGCTTGTCCTCGATCATTGGCCCGGGCTTTACCGGTGCCGTTGCCGAGCATGTACACCGTCTCGCCAATGATGCGGGCATCGCACATACCGATTTCATCCAACACCAGGAGCCCGTCCGAGTGCGCGGCGGCGATGGACTCCAGAGCGTTGTCTGTAGAACGCCACGAACGCACCAGGCGCGGCCCGCCGTAAACCGAGGCGGCTACCTGCAAGTGGGTGGTCTTGCCGCCCGAGCTGTCGCCGTAGAAGTGGAAGCCGCCCGACTCATGGCCCAGCAAGTTCAGCAGAGGGCCCGCAAAGGCCACGCTAACGACAAACGCTAAGCGGTGATTGCCAACGCACAGGGCTCCGATCTGCTGCTGCCATTGTTCCAGGGAGCCTGCCTCGCTGATCGGCGGGAGCTGGGCACCGGCCTCGTAGAAGTGCAGGTGTTCTTCGTGCGATCCAATTTGTTGCTCGGGCAAAAGGAAGGCGTTGCCGTGCCAGCCCAGCCGCGTCACCAGACGGGCCCGCTGTGCGCTGTCAAAGCCACCAAGGTAGCTCTGCAAGTCGTTGCGTGCGTTGCGTCCCGAACGGCTCCCTGCGAGGCGCAGGCCCATGTCTACCAGTGGCCCCAATACGTCTTTGCCGAAGTCGCCGGTCATGGTGCGCGCTGGAATGTTCCAGCGCTTCTTGGCGCCGTCTGGATCGTCGAACTCGACCAGTAAGCCCCAGTTGTGGCCCTTCTCGTCACGGGTGCGGGCGATGATTTCCAGGGGCGAGCACACCGGGCGTGCCTCACCATCATCACCGGCATAAAACACCCCTTCGGGCGTCAGGCGAAAGCCACCGGGCATCAGGTCATTTTTCGATTTCGCTGGGCGCTTGGTCGCTGTCTTTGTCTTGATGGGCTCCTCTGTTTTTTCGTCCGCCGTGTTCACGAAAAACTCACCGCTGCGCACCAGCTCGGCAACGTGGCCAGCGGTCCAGCCCTTGGTCAGTGCGTCGGCAGCGTCGTCGCCTTCTAGCCACTTGCCGCCTTTGGCAAACGAGGGCTTGCCGTCCTTGGTGGTGGGCTTGCGCTTGAACACCTCAAGTGACACTCGCTGTACTGACTCCGCGCCCAGTTCAAGCAGCTTCGGCTCGATGGCGTCCATGCACGCTTTACCGCTGGCATCGTTGTCCGGCCAGAGCAGCACCGACCGCCCTTTGAGCGGCAACAGGTCGGCCTTGTGCCAGGAGTTCGAACCGTTCGGCCAGCAGGTGGCCACGTACTCAGGCATCAACTCAGCGGCGGCGTCTGCGGCCTTCTCGCCCTCACACAGCACCACCGGGGCGTCGATACGCTGGGCCAATTCATCCAGGCGCAGCAAGGGGCGTGGTTCAGGCAGGCCCTGCCAGCGCCATTGAGTTGTTTGGCCATCGGAGCGTTTGCACCAAGTCAGCGGGGCAAAGACCTTTCTCTGCTTACCGTCTTCGTCCGGGCCCAGGTCGAAGCGATACAGCGCCATGACCGGCTGACCTTGAGCGTCGCGGTAGATCCACACCTTGGATGGTGCGCCGTGTTGTCGGTGTTTGGCCGGGCACTTGCTCATGGCCTCTGCTGGGATCGGCAGGATGGCGATCCACTCGGGCGACTTGCTTTTGGCTGGTGTGGATTTGGCCTGAGCTGTTCCAGCAGAAACGCTCAGCAGATCCGCAAGCTTGTTGCAGGCTTCCACATCTGTGCCTCCGTCGAGGTAGCGCACCAGGTCAATCAGGTCGCCGCCCTTATCGCCGGTGGCAAAGTCCGCCCAGGTGCCTTTGCTCAGGTTGACCTTGAGTGAGCCTGCGCGCTTGTCGGCGCGCGTGGGGTTCGGTGCGGTGTATTCCTTGCCTCCGTCTACGCGTTTGCCGTTGGGCAGCCAGTGGGCCAGCACGCGGTCAATGTCCTTGAGAGCGGCGCTTTTTACGTCGGCAAAGCTGGGCCGTTTTGAGGCGTTGCTGGTGTGTTGGGTCATGGCTCGGCCCTCGACACGAAGAGTGAATCGTTCACATCGTCGAGGAGCGCCTTGGCCATCTCGCCGAGGTAGAGCGCACACCAGCTATAACGCTCGCCTTTATCGCTCATGGCCGCGTCAAGAGTGAGCTGGTTGCTGTAGTGCTGAAGGAGTGAGATCGTTTCGAGCGCGTCCTCGATCGACACTCCTGCATTGACTCGAAACAGGCATTGGCCGTTGGTGCTGCCGAAAAAAGATGCCCGGCCCAAGGTGGTTTGAATGCTCATAGCGCACCGCCTTTCTGGTCCAGAGGAACAGAAGAAGCATCACCATGCAGGGTGAGTGTTTTGATCAGGCCCAGGGTGCCGCGAACGTCCCAAATAACCGAGGCGATAACGTGATTGGAGAGGCGTGACTGATCACCTTCGAAGTGATCTTCGAGCAGCGTAAGTACGGAGTCTGCACGGTCAATAGCGCAGGTGATTGCGTCGATAGGGATACCGGCTTCAACGTCATTGCTGACGCACAGCAGGTCTTCGGGCAGGGCAAGGCTGCGCTGAGTGCTCATTGGGCACCCCCTGCGCTTTCCAGGGCACGAGCCTTGGCCATGTGGGTGTTGTAGCGAGAAAGGCGTGTAGCGAGGCTGGAGTTGGCGTGTAAAGCGGCGAGAGCCATAGCCCTGTGGGCAGCGGCGCGAATTTTGGACGGATTGAGGGCGTGCATGGGCGAAACTCCTATTGTTGAGGAGCTGCCACGGTTCGCCGTCAAACGAATTAGGGTGGCAGCTGTGCGCAGGTTGACGGACCGGGACAATAGGAACCCGGCAGACCCGAGGGTCTCCCACGCACAGCCACCATAAAACGGACATGCGGGCACAAAAAAAGCGCCTGCAATCGTAATGGGGGCGCCTGTGCGCCTATTGTTGATCGGGCCGTCAAACCCGGTCGCTGATTTTGCAGCGACGGCCAGAGAGTAGCGCCCGTTTTTTGAAAGTGCAACTGTGGTGATGACTTGCAGATTGTTCAGGTGCAGCATAAATTGTTCGTGCATGTAGATTTACCTCAACGCCTCCGGATCGCCCCCGGGGGCGTTTTCATTTCAGGCATGAACTTCCCGGCGCAGGGAAAGCAGAGGAAGGAAGTCGCCCTCGATGCAGGAGCGTGCGTCTTCGTAGGCATCGATCTGCTGGCCTTCATCGACGATGACGGCGTGAGGGGGCATGCAGGGCAACGCGAGCGCGCACCAGGTGCCGTCAGCCCAGCTCATCACGGCCACTACGTGGTTTCGTCTGGCCTGCTCGGTTCGGTAGCGCTCCAGGCGTTGCATGCATCGCGATGAAAAGCCGATTTTTCGAAGCACGGAGAAGGGCTGCAGGACGGCTAGGTGAGCTATATGCTTTTTCATGCGGCCACCTGATCGCGTGCTGCGATGCGGGCTCGTGCCCAGGCTTGTACCTCGGAGAGAACCCACGCAACGGGCGCGCCGCGAGCGTTGCTGTTGCTGAGCTTGACCGGCTGCGGGAAACCACAGTCGGAGCGCTGCATGAGTTTGTAGATGGTCGAGCGCTTCATGCCTACGATGCCCTCAACTTCGCGCATGCGGATCAGGGTCGAGGCGGCATCAAACAATGAGGGGGCGTTGGCGGGTGCTTTGCGGGAAATTTCGGTAGCAGGGGTTTTCATAGGTATTGCTCTCGCTTGATTTGGACTGGCGAGAACAATGGTCTAGGGATTAATCAGTGATGAGCAGTTCACTTCCAATTGAAATTTCAGTTACATCACGAAATTGCGTTTGAGAATGGCCTCAATGCTCTTGCGAGTCAGCGCTTTTTCGGTTTCGAAAGTGACCCATTCAGGACGTTGTTTGGGTGGTTTGGCGACCTCTCGCGTTAGCCAGGCATGCACCGCGGTTGCGACGTTACGTTCTGACATCCCTGCCGACAGGTAGTGACGTGACTGTTTTACTATCGCGGCATCTCGAGCGTTAGTTTCCTCGCTACGCTGCATGCTGCTGATGATTCCGCCTTTTTTGCGAATGGCGTTCTTAATCGCTCGGTCGGCAATGGGTCTCAGTTCATCGTCGCGTAGGCAGGGTAGGGAAGTGATCGGTTCCAGATAAAGTGCGTACTGATCTAGCGCATTGATGCGTATGTTTGGATCAACCTGCGTCTCTACGAACTGACGGTAGAGGTCCCAGGGCCAGTCGGTAGGAGGTTCAGAGGCATGCGACCAAGCCTCTTGATCAGCTGTTTGCATCCAGTTGGCTAATTCCGCCAGCGCTTTTATGGCGCAAGCCATGATGTACGCGGTATGCGCGTCGCGCTCCGAAGCGGACTCATATTTGCTGTACTGACGGACCCAATGCGCGAGGCGTCCCCGAGTATCGGTTGAGGCATATTGAAAAATAGTCTCCTCATGGATCGACGTGTGGATGCACATGCTGGCGAGATCTTTATCGATATCGTCGCCATGAATGCGCAGCCAGCACTGGTCGATCATGTGGCAGGCGTCAGCGACCTGTTCACGGCAGAGGTCATAGAGCGGTTGCGCTGATAGATATTTGAGCAGGCCGTGGCATAACACCGAATGCAATGTCAGGTTGTGATCAACCATTGCCGAGTGCCTCAGGCACCGTGTAACGAAGAGTCCCACGCCCTGCGTTTGGAAGGCGGAGCCAGCGAAAGTCGTGTGTTAGGTACGGTTGCAGGCCGTCTGCCCGCAGCGCCAGGGCATTTACTTTGGCGTTACATGTCGAGGCCGCGTTACATCCGAGGTTCGCTAGGCTGCTCAACTGTGTAACGGTCGTGAAAGCCAATGAAACCGGGCGTCTGGTGAGAGGTGTTACACGAGTTACACCAGTTACACCGTTTTTTGAGAGGGGCAGGGTATGTGCTCTCATACCGCCTTTCCAAACTGACCTTGCACCACATTGTCGGTCTCTAAGGCATCAAGGTGATCTGCATACCACTGCATCATATGAATGCGTTGTTCAAGGTACTGGGCTTTGTTGTAGACCCCTGAGATTCCTTCCTCCTTGTGGGCCAGTTGTGCCTCAACGTGCTCCTTGGGCCAACCATGTTCTCGCAGCAGCGTGCTTGCTGTGTGCCGGGTGCCGTGACCCACAAGGCGGCCTTTATACCCGATGGTAGCGAAGACTTTGTTGATCGTGTTTTCACTGATAGTCGGGTTCTTGGAGCCCACTCCGGGGAACAGCCAACGACTACGGCCAGTCAGGCAATGGAGTTCCTTTAGTGCGGCAATGGCTTGATGGGGGAGAGGGCAAACGAAGTCTCGGCGCATCTTCATCTTTGCCGCTGGTGTCGTCCAAGTGGCCTTATCGAGGTCGAACTCTTTCCATTCAGCCAGGCGAACCATGCCCGGTCGTGAGGCTGTCCAGATGCAAAGCCATGCTGCTGTTCGTGCCGTCAGTCTGCTGGGAGTGTTTTTAAGTGCGGTGAGGAACTCACCTAGCTCAGGTTCCAGTAGGTGCGGGTGCTGTTGAGTTTTTGGCGCTTGGGCAGCTATATCCCGAAGCCGGCTTCCCGGGTCGTTCTCGGTGAGTCCTAAGCCGATAGCCCGCCCAAATATCTGGTTGATCCAGGTGCGGCACTTTTCCGCTACGTTGTGTGCATCTCGGGCTTCGATGGATGCTTGGAGTTCGGCGCAATCGGTACGGGTGATGTCGTCGAGTGGTTTGTCCCCCAGTGCCGGGAGAATGTCCTTGTCGAGGTAGGTGCGGATCTTGTTAAGCGTGGAGGGAGCCAGTCCCTTTTCCTCTTTTGCTTTTAACCAGGCGTCAGCAGCTGCTCTGAAGGTTCGTGTCTTCGCTGCATCTATGGCGGCCTTGGCAGATCGCTTTTGCTCAAGAGGATCAACTCCGCTGCTTATGGTCTTGCGCAGTTCGGCAGCTTTTTCCCGGGCCAGTGCACCGCTCACCTCGGGGTAACCCCCGAGCCCCATCCAGGCCCAACTGCCCGCAGGGCGCTTGTAACGGAGCTGCCAGGATTTACCACCATCAGGCTTGACCCTGAAGTACAGGCCGTTTCCGTCCAGCTCGCGATACTCCTTTGCTTCAGGTTCCAGCCCTGTAAGCGTCGTGTCTGCGAGAGGGCGGCGCTTGATATCTGCGCGCTTCATCCTTGTATCCCAAAGTTCGGTATTTTTCTGAGGATACAAGCGGGGATACAGGGATACAACGGATAAGGGGAGATAGGGATAGATAGCCAGACACAAAAAAACCGGCCAAGTGGCCGGTTTCTTTGGGTCTGAGAGGCTGGCAGAGACTCTCAGATACTGCTATGTGGTGCCCCGAGGGAGACTCGAACTCCCACTTCTTGCGAAAACGGATTTTGAATCCGCCGCGTCTACCAATTCCGCCATCAGGGCTCAATGGCGGCGAAGTATAGAGAGGCGGTTACCGTTGGTCAATCGGCTTTCATGGTCAATTTTTAGTTATTCCGCTAAACTTTCCGGCCCTGCTAGACGAACCCCATCATGCGCGTTGCTGACTTTACCTTCGAGCTTCCTGATTCGCTGATCGCCCGCCATCCTTTGGCCGAGCGTCGCGGCAGCCGTCTGTTGACCCTGGATGGGCCAACCGGCGCCTTGGCCCACCGTCAATTCACCGATCTGCTGGAGCATCTGCGCCCTGGCGATCTGATGGTGTTCAACAATACCCGGGTGATTCCGGCCCGCCTGTTTGGCCAGAAGGCCTCCGGCGGCAAGCTGGAGATCCTCATCGAGCGGGTGCTGGACAGCCATCGTGTGCTGGCCCATGTGCGCTCCAGCAAGTCGCCCAAGCCGGGCTCGAAGATTCTGATCGAGGGCGGTGGCGAGGCCGAGATGCTGGCGCGCCACGACACGCTGTTCGAGCTGGGTTTTGCCGAGGAGGTGCTGCCGCTGCTGGACCGGGTCGGGCACATGCCGTTGCCTCCTTATATAGATCGCCCGGACGAAGGCGCGGATCGCGAGCGCTACCAGACCGTGTACGCCCAGCGCCTGGGCGCTGTGGCGGCACCGACCGCCGGGCTGCATTTCGACCAGCCGCTGCTGGAGGCGATTGCCGCCAAGGGTGTGGAGACGGCATTCGTGACCCTGCATGTCGGCGCCGGAACCTTCCAGCCGGTGCGGGTCGAACGCATCGAAGATCACCATATGCATCACGAGTGGCTGGAAGTCGGCCAGGATGTGGTGGATGCGGTGGCCGCGTGCCGGGCTCGCGGTGGCCGGGTGGTAGCGGTGGGTACCACCAGCGTGCGTTCCCTGGAAAGCGCCGCCCGCGATGGTGTGCTCAAGCCGTTCAGCGGCGACACCGACATCTTTATCTACCCGGGCCGGCCATTCCATGTGGTCGATGCCCTGGTGACCAACTTCCATCTGCCGGAATCCACGCTGTTGATGCTGGTTTCGGCGTTCGCCGGTTATCCCGAGACTATGGCCGCCTATCGCGCCGCAGTGGAAAATAGGTACCGCTTTTTCAGCTACGGTGATGCGATGTTCATCACCCGTAATCCCGCGCCGACCGCTCCCAAGGATCTGGCCCCCGAGGAAACTGTATGAGTCGCACTTGTCGTATGTCCTTCGAGCTTCTGGCCACTGATGGCAAGGCTCGTCGCGGTCGCCTGACCTTCCCCCGCGGTACGGTGGAAACCCCGGCCTTCATGCCGGTGGGCACCTACGGCACGGTCAAGGGCATGTTGCCGCGGGATATCGTCGCCACCGGCGCCGAGATCATTCTCGGCAACACCTTCCACCTGTGGCTGCGCCCGGGTACGGAAGTGATCAAGGCCCACGGTGACCTGCATGATTTCATGCAGTGGAAGGGCCCAATCCTGACCGACTCCGGCGGTTTCCAGGTGTTCAGCCTGGGGGCGATGCGCAAGATCAAGGAAGAGGGCGTGACCTTCGCCTCGCCGGTGGACGGCGCCAAGGTGTTCATGGGCCCGGAAGAGTCGATGCAAGTGCAGCGCGACCTGGGGTCGGACATCGTGATGATCTTCGATGAGTGCACGCCGTACCCGGCCGATGAGGACGTGGCGCGGATCTCCATGGAGTTGTCCCTGCGCTGGGCCCAGCGCTCGAAGAACGCCCACGGCGACAACACGGCGGCGCTGTTCGGCATCGTCCAGGGCGGCATGCACCAGGACCTGCGCATGCGTTCCCTGGAAGGCCTGGACAAGATCGGCTTCGACGGCCTGGCCATCGGCGGCCTGTCGGTGGGCGAGCCCAAGCATGAAATGATCAAGGTCCTGGACTACCTGCCGGGCCAGATGCCTGCCGACAAACCTCGTTACCTTATGGGAGTTGGCAAGCCGGAAGATCTGGTTGAGGGTGTGCGCCGCGGTGTGGACATGTTCGATTGCGTGATGCCAACCCGCAATGCCCGCAATGGGCATCTGTTCATCGATACAGGCGTGCTGAAAATCCGTAACGCGTTTCATCGCCATGATGATTCGCCGCTGGACCCAACTTGTGATTGCTACACCTGCCAGAACTTCTCCCGTGCCTATCTGCATCACTTGGACAAGTGCGGGGAAATGCTCGGGAGTATGCTCAATACCATCCATAATTTGCGCCATTACCAGCGTCTTATGGCTGGTTTGCGCGAGGCTATTCAACAAGGTACATTGGCCGCCTTTGTCGATTCCTTCTATGCCAAGCGCGGGTTACCCGTGCCGCCTTTAGAGTAAGTTCTAAAGACGTTAAGCCACTAATTCTGCAATTATCGGAGTGTTAAATGAGCTTTTTGATCCCTGCCGCGTATGCGGACGCCGCTGCACCTGCTGCTGCCGGTCCTGCCGGCACTGGTTTCGAGTGGATTTTCCTGGTCGGCTTCCTGGTCATCTTCTATCTGATGATCTGGCGTCCACAGGCCAAGCGCGCCAAAGAGCAGAAGAACCTGCTGAGCAACCTGCAGAAAGGCGACGAAGTTGTGACCACTGGCGGTATCGCCGGCAAGATCAACAAAGTGACCGACGACTTCGTGGTTCTGGAAGTGTCGGACTCCGTTGAGCTGAAGTTCCAGAAGGGCGCGATCGCAGCCACGCTGCCAAAAGGCACGCTGAAAGCGATCTAAGTTTCATCTTTTACCAATCGACGGGGCGCGCAAGGCGCCCCGCGTCATAAACGGGCGGCGTGATGCTGAACAAATATCCTCTGTGGAAGTACCTACTGATCCTGGCGGTGCTGGCGATCGGTTTTATTTATTCCGCTCCCAATCTATACCCTGATGATCCGGCCATTCAGGTCAGCGGTGCGAGCACTGCGTTGCAGGTCACTCAGGCGGATCTGGATCGTGCGAGCAACGCGCTCACCGACGCCGGTATCAAGGTCAAGGCTTCCTCCATTGCCGCCAACGGCAAGGGTGGCCTGCTGCGCTTGATCAACAAGGAAGACCAGCTTCCGGCCAAGGATGTAGTGCGCAAGGCGCTGGGCGATGACTATGTGGTGGCGTTGAACCTGGCGCAAACCACCCCGCAATGGCTGCGCAACCTCGGTGCGCACCCGATGAAACTGGGTCTGGACTTGTCCGGCGGTGTGCACTTCCTGCTGGAAGTGGACATGGACAAAGCCCTCGACGCCCGCCTGAAGGTCTATGAAGGCGACGTCAAGAGCCTGCTGCGCAAAGAGCGTCTGCGCTATCGCAGCCTGCCGCAGCTCAACGGTGCCATCCAGCTGGGCTTCAGCGATGAAGACAGCCGTGAACAGGCCCGCTCGCTGATCCGCAAGAACTTCAATGATTTCGATATCGTACCGGCCGACCTCAATGGCCAACCGGTGCTGCGTCTGGCGATGACCCCGGCCAAGCTGGCGGAAATCCGCGAATACTCCATCAAGCAGAACTTGACCACCGTGCGTAACCGGGTCAACGAGCTGGGTGTGGCCGAGCCTCTGGTTCAGCGTCAGGGTGCCAACCGTATCGTGGTTGAGCTGCCGGGCGTGCAGGACACCGCTGAAGCCAAGCGGATCCTGGGCAAGACCGCCAACCTGGAATTCCGTCTGGCCGCCGAGCCGGGTGCTTCCAAGGCGACTTCCGAGTCCTTCGAATTCCGTGAGGGCAACCGTCCTCCAGCGCTGATCGAGCGTGGCCTGATCATCACCGGCGACCAGGTGACCGATGCCCAGGCCGGCTACGACGAGCACGGCCGTCCACAGGTGAACATCAAACTCGATGGTCACGGTGGCGAACTGATGAACCGTTCGACCCGCAGCAACGTCGGTCGCAGCATGGCGGTGATCTTCATCGAGCAGAAGCCGATCACCACCTACACCAAGCAGATGGTCGACGGCGTCGAGAAAGATGTGCCGGTCCAGGCGTTCAAGGAAGAGAAGAAGATCATCAGCCTGGCGACCATCCAGTCGCCACTGGGCAGTCAGTTCCGCATCACCGGCCTGAACGGCCAGGGTGAGTCCTCCGAGCTGGCGCTGCTGCTGCGTGCCGGTGGTCTGGCGGCGCCGATGTACTTCGCCGAAGAGCGCACAATCGGTCCGAGCCTGGGTGCTGACAACATCACCAAGGGTATCGATGCCTCGCTGTGGGGCATGCTGTTCGTGTCGCTGTTCATCATCGCCATCTACCGCTTCTTCGGCGTGATCGCCACGGTGGCACTGGCGCTGAACATGGTGCTGCTGCTGGCCCTGATGTCCTTGCTGGGGGCGACGCTGACCCTGCCGGGTATCGCCGGTATCGTGCTGACCATGGGTATGGCGGTGGACGCCAACGTACTGATCTTCTCGCGGATACGTGAAGAGATCGCCGCCGGCATGACGGTGCAGCGGGCAATCAACGAAGGCTTCGGCCGGGCATTCACCGCGATTCTCGATGCCAACCTGACCACCTTGCTGGTGGGCGGCATCCTCTTTGCCATGGGCACCGGCCCGGTCAAGGGTTTTGCGGTGACCATGTCCCTCGGGATCTTTACCTCGATGTTCACGGCCATCTGGCTGACCCGCGCGATGGTCAACCTGATCTTCGGCGGTCGTGACTTCAAGAAGTTGTGGATTTAAGGGGCTGCCATGTTACGTACTATCAACTTCATGGGCGTCCGCAACTTTGCGTTCGGCGTCACAGTGCTCCTCACCGTTCTGGCGTTGTTCAGCTGGTTCCACAAGGGGTTGAACTACGGTCTGGACTTCACCGGCGGTACGCTCATCGAGCTGACCTACGAGCGTCCGGCGGATGTGATGAAGGTGCGTTCGCAACTGAACGACGCCGGTTATCACGAAGCCATCGTGCAGAGCTTTGGTGCGACCACCGACCTGCTGGTGCGGATGCCGGGTGAAGACCCGCAACTGGGTCACCAGGTGGCCGAAGCGTTGCAGAAGGTCGGCGGCGACAATCCGGCGCAGGTCAAGCGTGTCGAGTTCGTCGGCCCGCAAGTGGGTGAAGAGCTGCGCGACCAGGGCGGTCTGGGCATGCTCATGGCGCTGGGCGGCATCCTGATCTACCTGGCTTTCCGCTTCCAGTGGAAGTTCGCCGTGGGCGCCATCGTTTCGCTGATCCACGACGTGATCGTGACCGTGGGTATCCTGTCGTTCTTTCAGATCACCTTCGACCTGACGGTGCTGGCGGCGGTGCTGGCGATCATCGGTTACTCCCTCAACGACACCATCGTGGTGTTCGACCGGGTGCGTGAGAACTTCCGGGTGCTGCGCAAGGCCAGCCTGATCGAGAACATCAACATCTCGACCACTCAGACCCTGCTGCGGACCATGGCGACGTCGATCTCCACCTTGCTGGCGATCATTGCGCTGCTGTTCTTCGGTGGTGACAACCTGCACGGCTTCTCCATCGCCCTGTTTGTCGGTGTGCTGGCGGGTACCTACTCGTCGATCTATATCGCCAACGTGGTGCTGATCTGGCTGAACCTGAACAGCGAGGACCTGATTCCTCCGGCCAACACCGAGAAGGAAGTGGACGACCGTCCTTGAGGATCTAGCCCTTTTCCGGCTGTCAGTTAAAAAGGCGCGAGTGTTGAACTCGCGCCTTTTTTATTGCTCCAACGCTGGGAGAAGCGCGGGCTAAGTCCCGTTTGTATGGTCAGGAGGTTCACGTGAACAAGTCGTTGCTGGTTGGTGCGGTATTGGGTGCTGTCGGTGTCACCGCCGGGGGTGCTGTTGCCACCTACAGCCTGGTTAAAAGCGGCCCTGAGTATGCGCAAGTGCTGGCTGTGCAGCCGGTCAAGCAACAGATCAAGACCCCTCGCGAAGTCTGCAAGGACGTTGCGGTCACCCGTCAGCGCCCGGTCAAGGATGAGCATCAGATCCTCGGCACCGTGGCCGGTGCGGTGGGCGGTGGCCTGCTGGGCAGCATGATTGGCAATGGTAACGGCAAGAAGCTTGCCACTGTGGCCGGCGCCGTGGGTGGCGGATATGCGGGTAACAAGGTGCAGGAAGGCATGCAGGAGCGTGACACCTACACCACCACGCAGACTCGCTGCAACACGGTCAATGACATCAGTGACAAGATCGTCGGTTACGACGTGAAGTACGACCTGGGCGGCAAGCAAGGTCAGGTGCGCATGGATCGCGATCCGGGCAACCAGATCCCGGTGGATAAAGAAGGGCGTCTGATTCTCGGCCAGAACCAGAATCAGCCGGGTCAATAACCCGCGCTTGCAGGAGTCTGCTTGCCGGCGAATGGGCTCTGAGATTGCCTTCGCCAGCAACTCGGCTCCTGCGGGGCGGGTTTTGCGGACATAAAAAAAGCACCTCGAAGGGTGCTTTTTTTGTCGCTGGCGCTTAGCGCTTCAGCGAGGCCGGCAGGTGCGGCTGGATGGCGGTCAGGACCGCTTTGAAGCATTTGGTGTTGCCGGCTACCACATGGCCTTTTTCCAGGAAGTCGTGACCGCCGGTGAAGTCGCTCACCAGGCCGCCGGCTTCTTGAATCAGCAGGGCGCCTGCTGCCATGTCCCATTCGGACAGGCCCGACTCCCAGAACGCATCGAAACGACCGGCGGCGACGTAGGCCAGGTCCAGGCTCGCAGCGCCAGCACGGCGAATACCGGCGGTCTGGCCCACCAGGGCGCGGAACATGCCCAGGTAGTTGTCGAGGTTGTCCATTTGATCGTCACGGAACGGGAAGCCGGTGCCCAGCAGGGCGCCGTCGAGGCTGGTGCGACCGCTGACCCGCAGGCGGCGACCGTTCAGCTGGGCGCCACGGCCGCGGCTGGCGGTGAATTCTTCCTGGCGAACCGGATCGAGGACCACGGCGTGTTCCAGGCGGCCACGGTATTTGCAGGCGATGCTTACGGCAAAGTGCGGGATGCCACGCAGGAAGTTGGTGGTGCCGTCCAGTGGGTCGATGATCCACAGGTAGTCTTCACCTTCGCCGCTACCGGCATGCAGGCCGGTTTCTTCGCCGAGGATGGCGTGGGTCGGGTAGGCCTTGCGCAATGCGTCGATGATCTTCTGCTCGGCGGCACGATCAACTTCGGATACGTAGTCTTTGGCGTCTTTTTCGTCGACCTTGATGGTATCCAGGCGCTCGATGGAGCGGAAAATCAATTCACTGGCGCTGCGGGCGGCGCGCAGCGCGATATTCAGCATTGGCTGCATGGATAGGTCACCTAAGGTTGTTAAAGAAAGCCGAGCATTCTAGCAGAAAACTTTTGCAGATGAAGGTCGGCGTTCGCTTTGATTGCATCGATCCGCTGTGTGGCGCAGTTCGAGGGTGTGGGTGCGCCTCGCTGGCCGACTGCGCTTGATGGGCGGGTCGTTGGTTGTGGATGGTTATTTTTGAGGCGGGAGTCTTGCCTGTTCTGTAAGATTTGCTCCCCTTTCCCGTGTCCGAGAGCGCCTCCCTTGCTGCAGAACATTCGTGTCGTCCTGGTCAATACCAGTCATCCCGGCAATATCGGCGGGGCTGCGCGTGCCATGAAGAACATGGGCCTGTCGCGGCTGGTGCTGGTGGAGCCCCGGGTGTTTCCGTCCCATGAGGCCGATGCGCGGGCTTCCGGTGCCACCGATATCCTGGAGAGCGCCCAGGTGGTCGCCACCCTTGAGGAGGCCCTGGCCGGTTGCACTCTGGTATTTGGTACCAGTGCTCGTGATCGACGCATTCCCTGGCCGCTGCTGGATCCTCGTGAATCCGGCCTGAAAGTGGTGGAAGAAGCCGGGCAGGGCGCGCAGATCGCTCTGGTCTTCGGTCGTGAAGATTCCGGCCTGACCAATGACGAGCTGCAGCGATGTCATTTCCACGTGCATATCCCGTCGGACCCGGCGTTCAGCTCGCTGAATCTGGCCACGGCAGTGCAGGTGTTGACTTATGAAGTGCGCATGTCCTGGCTGGCGGCCCAAGGTCGGCCGACCAAGGTTGAGAAGGATGAAGTGGCCTCGCCGCGCAGTGAAGAGCTGGCGACCATGGATGAGTTGGAGCGGTTTTACGAGCATCTGCAGCAGACGCTGGTGGCCATCGACTTTCTCGATCCGGAAAAACCGCGGCACTTGATGGCGCGCCTGCGTCGGTTGTACGGTCGCAGCTCGGTCAGCCGGGTGGAAATGAATATATTGCGTGGCATTCTCACGGAAACCCAGAAAGCGGCCCGTGGAGAGCTACAAAAGCGGAAGGATCAATGATGTTCGAGCGTCTGCGTGAAGATATCCAAAGCGTATTTCATCGTGACCCGGCGGCGCGCAATGCGTTCGAGGTGCTGACCTGCTACCCGGGGATGCACGCGATCTGGATTCACCGCTTGTCCGCTGCCCTGTGGGGCATGGGCTGGAAATGGCTGGCGCGGCTGGTGTCGAACTTCGGTCGCTGGCTGACCGGGATCGAGATTCACCCGGGGGCCAAGGTGGGGCGTCGTTTCTTCATTGACCATGGCATGGGCATCGTCATTGGTGAAACCGCCGAGATCGGTGATGATGTCACGCTCTATCAGGGGGTGACCCTGGGCGGTACCAGCTGGAACAAGGGCAAGCGCCATCCGACCCTGGAGGACGGCGTGGTAGTGGGTGCGGGCGCCAAGGTGCTGGGCCCCTTCACGGTCGGTGCGGGGGCCAAGGTCGGTTCCAATGCGGTGGTGACCAAGGCGGTGCCGGCGGGCGCGACAGTGGTCGGCATTCCGGGGCGGATCATCATGAAGTCCAGTGACGAGCAGGAAGCCAAGCGCAAGGCGATGGCGGAGAAGCTCGGTTTCGATGCCTATGGCGTCAGCGAGGACATGCCTGATCCGGTGGCGCGGGCCATTGGTCAGTTGCTCGACCATCTGCAGGCGGTGGACGCTCGCCTGGAGGGTGTGTGCGGCGCTCTGAAGGACCTGGGCAGTGACTACTGCGCCAAGGATCTGCCAGCCCTGCGAGAGGAAGACTTCGCAGCAGTCAAAGGCAAGAGCGACAGCCAGATCGGCTGATGGCCTGGCCGGCGGCTCCTCGTCCAGGGGGCCGCTTGCCGGCGAAAGGGGGCTGAGGCGCCCTAGGTGACCCGCAGGTCAGTTGTCGGCAACCTGCTGTGCCATTACGTCGCAGACTTTGCTATGATTCGCGCGCTCTTTTGCGGGTAAACCCGACTAAAGTAGTTGGTCTTATAGTTGACCTGATTACTCGGGTATTGCATACTCGCCTCCATTCCGAAACTCCGTGGTACTTGTCCATGCGACTGACTACTAAAGGCCGATACGCGGTGACCGCCATGCTTGATCTGGCGTTGCACGCGCAACATGGCCCGGTCTCCCTGGCCGATATCTCTGAGCGCCAAGGCATTTCCCTGTCCTACCTCGAACAGCTTTTCGCCAAACTGCGTCGCAGTAACCTGGTGTCCAGCGTCCGTGGTCCGGGTGGCGGCTATCAGCTGTCCCGTGACATGCAGGGGATCCAGGTGGCCCAGGTGATCGATGCCGTGAACGAATCGGTCGATGCCACCAAATGCCAGGGGCTGGGTGATTGCCATGCCGGCGACACCTGCCTGACCCATCACCTGTGGTGCGACCTGAGCCTGCAGATCCACGAATTTCTGAGCGGTATCAGCTTGGCAGACCTTGTCACTCGCCGTGAGGTACAAGAAGTTGCCCAGCGTCAGGATCAGCGCCGTTGTAATGGCAAGGCGCCGCGCCTGGACAAGATTGAAGCGTCAGCCGTCGAATGACAGCCATAGAGCTAGCGGCACGCCAGCCAGCCTGATTTAGGAGAGAGTCCATGAAATTGCCGATTTACCTTGATTACTCTGCAACCACCCCGGTTGATCCGCGCGTGGCGCAGAAGATGAGTGAATGCCTGCTGGTCGACGGAAACTTCGGTAACCCGGCGTCCCGCTCCCACGTGTTTGGCTGGAAGGCCGAAGAGTCGGTGGAAAATGCCCGTCGCCAAGTGGCAGACCTGGTCAACGCCGACCCGCGTGAAATCGTCTGGACCTCCGGTGCCACCGAGTCCGACAACCTGGCAATCAAGGGTGTCGCGCATTTCTATCACACCAAGGGCAAGCACCTGATCACCTCGAAGATCGAGCACAAGGCTGTCCTGGACACCATGCGCCAGCTTGAGCGTGAAGGCTTCGAAGTGACCTACATCGAGCCGGGCGAAGACGGTCTGATCACTCCGGCCATGGTTGAAGCAGCTCTGCGTGACGACACCATCCTGGTTTCGATCATGCATGTGAACAACGAGATCGGCACCATCAACGACATCGCCGCCATCGGCGAGTTGACCCGCTCCAAAGGCGTCCTGTTCCACGTCGACGGCGCTCAGTCCACCGGCAAGGTCGAGATCGACCTGCAGGCCCTGAAAGTCGACCTGATGTCCTTCTCGGCCCACAAGACCTACGGTCCTAAAGGCATCGGCGCGCTGTACGTCAGCCGCAAGCCGCGGGTGCGCCTGGAAGCCACCATGCACGGCGGCGGTCACGAGCGCGGCATGCGTTCCGGCACCCTGGCCACTCACCAGATCGTCGGCATGGGCGAAGCCTTCCGCGTCGCCAAGGAAGACATGGCGGCCGAGAATGCCCGCATCAAGGCCTTGAGCGAGCGCTTCTACAAGCAGGTCGAGCACTTGGAAGAGCTGTACATCAACGGCAGCATGACTGCCCGCGTGCCGCACAACCTGAACCTGAGCTTCAACTACGTTGAAGGCGAGTCGCTGATCATGGCCCTCAAGGACCTGGCGGTGTCTTCCGGCTCGGCTTGCACTTCGGCGTCGCTCGAGCCTTCGTACGTGCTGCGCGCCCTGGGCCGCAACGACGAGCTGGCTCACAGCTCGATCCGCTTCACCTTCGGCCGCTTCACCACCGAAGAAGAAATCGATTACGCAGCGCAGAAAGTCTGCGAAGCCGTTACCAAGCTGCGCGCTTTGTCGCCGCTGTGGGACATGTACAAAGATGGCGTCGATATCTCGAAGATCGAGTGGGCGGCACACTGAATATAAGTCGCCGCACAGGGTTCTGTAGAGCGTGCCGATAACGGCGATTTGCGGAACCCGAGAGCGACTCTCTGATGAGTGAGGATTAAGAATCATGGCTTACAGCGAAAAGGTCATCGACCACTACGAGAACCCGCGTAACGTCGGCAAGATGGACGCGGAAGATCCTGATGTCGGCACCGGCATGGTCGGCGCTCCCGCCTGCGGCGACGTGATGCGTCTGCAGATCAAGGTTAACGAGCAGGGCATCATCGAGGACGCCAAGTTCAAGACCTATGGCTGCGGTTCCGCCATTGCCTCCAGCTCCCTGGCCACTGAGTGGATGAAGGGCAAGACGCTGGATGAAGCCGAAACCATCAAGAACACCCAGCTGGCAGAAGAGCTGGCCCTGCCTCCAGTGAAGATTCACTGCTCGGTACTCGCCGAAGACGCCATCAAGGCCGCCGTTCGCGACTACAAGCAGAAGAAAGGCCTGATCTGATCGATCGGCTTTCACAGATTTGGCGACAAGTAAGGAGTCACGATGGCTATCAGCATGACAGAAGCGGCTGCTCAACACGTGCGACGCTCCCTCAACGGGCGCGGCAAGGGTGATGGGATTCGTCTGGGTGTTCGCACCACAGGCTGTTCCGGCCTTGCCTATGTGCTGGAGTTCGTCGACGAGATCGGCGAGGACGATCAGGTGTTCGAGAGTCACGGCGAGAAAGTGATCATCGACCCGAAAAGCCTGACCTATCTGGACGGCACCGAGCTTGATTTCGTCAAGGAAGGGTTGAACGAAGGCTTCAAGTTCAACAACCCCAACGTGCGCGGTGAATGTGGCTGCGGCGAAAGCTTCAACATCTGAGGCTTCCAGTGGGTACTCCTTGTCATTTCGCTTTATTTGAGCTGCAACCGAGCTTCCGCCTGGATCTCGAGCAGCTGGCCGCGCGCTACCGTGAGTTGGCGCGCGGGGTTCATCCTGACCGTTTTGCCGATGCGTCCGAGCGTGAGCAGCGCCTGGCCCTGGAGCAGTCGGCAAGCCTCAATGAGGCTTATCAGACGCTCAAGAGTCCGCCCAAGCGTGCCCGTTATCTGTTGGCGTTGAAGGGTGGCGAGTTGCCGCTGGAAGTCACGGTGCATGATCCCGAGTTTCTTCTGCAGCAGATGCAGTGGCGCGAAGAGCTCGAAGACCTGCAGGACAGCGCCGACCTGGCCGGTGTGGCGGCATTCAAGCGGCGGTTGAAGATTGCCCAGGATGAACTGAACGAAAGCTTCGCAGCCTGTTGGGATGATGCAGCGCAGCGCGAGCAGGCCGAGCGCCTGATGCGGCGCATGCAGTTCCTCGACAAGCTCACCTACGAAGTGCGCCAGTTAGAAGAGCGCCTCGACGATTAACCCAGTGCCGCTCCGGTCGCACGCCTGATATACAGATAAGTCCAGATAAGCATGGCCCTACTGCAGATCGCCGAACCCGGCCAAAGTCCTCAACCGCACCAGCGTCGCCTGGCTGTGGGAATCGACTTGGGCACTACCAATTCGCTGGTCGCTGCCTTGCGCAGTGGTCTTTCCGAGCCTCTGGCCGACGCGCAGGGTCAGGTGATTCTGCCGTCCGCCGTGCGTTATCACGCCGACCGCGTCGAAGTGGGCGAATCCGCCCGCCTGGCCGCGCCCACCGATCCCTTGAACACCGTGCTTTCGGTCAAGCGCCTGATGGGGCGCGGGCTGGCCGACGTCAAGCAGCTGGGCGAACAACTGCCCTATCGCTTCGTTGACGGCGAGTCGCACATGCCGTTCATCGAGACCATCCAGGGGCCGAAAAGCCCGGTGGAGGTCTCCGCGGAAGTGCTGAAGGTGTTGCGTCAGCGCGCTGAAGCGACCCTGGGTGGCGAGCTGGTGGGGGCGGTGATTACTGTTCCGGCCTATTTCGACGATGCCCAGCGTCAAGCCACCAAGGATGCGGCCAAGCTGGCCGGTCTGAATGTGCTGCGCTTGCTCAACGAACCGACCGCGGCTGCCGTGGCCTACGGCCTGGACCAGCATGCCGAGGGCGTGGTGGCGATCTATGACCTGGGTGGCGGTACCTTCGATATTTCCATCCTGCGCCTGACCGGCGGTGTCTTCGAGGTGCTGGCCACCGGCGGCGATACCGCCCTGGGTGGCGATGACTTCGATCACGCCATTGCCGGCTGGATCATCGAGGGCGCGGGCTTGTCCGCCGACCTGGATCCGGGCACTCAGCGCAACCTGTTGCAAACCGCCTGTGCGGCCAAGGAAGCCCTGACCCATGCCGCCTCGGTGGAAGTGGTTTACGGTGACTGGCGCGCCGCGCTGACCCGCGAAACCTTCGATGCCCTGATCGAGCCCATGGTGGCGCGCAGCCTCAAGGCCTGCCGTCGCGCCGTTCGTGACTCCAATGTCGAACTGGACGAAGTGCAGGCAGTGGTCATGGTGGGCGGTTCGACCCGGGTGCCGCGAGTGCGGGAAGCGGTCGCCGAAATGTTCGGTCGCCAGCCGCTGACCGAAATCGACCCGGATCAAGTGGTGGCCATTGGTGCTGCGATCCAGGCCGATACCCTGGCCGGTAACAAGCGCGAAGGTGGCGAGTTGTTGCTGCTGGACGTGATTCCGCTGTCCCTGGGTCTGGAAACCATGGGCGGGCTGATGGAGAAGGTGATTCCGCGCAACACCACCATCCCGGTGGCCCGTGCCCAGGACTTCACGACTTACAAAGATGGCCAGACGGCCATGATGATTCATGTGCTGCAGGGCGAGCGTGAGCTGATCAGCGACTGCCGCTCCCTGGCGCGCTTCGAATTGCGCGGCATCCCGCCGATGGTGGCGGGTGCGGCGAAGATCCGCGTGACCTTCCAGGTCGATGCCGACGGTCTGCTCAGCGTCTCGGCACGGGAGCTGGGGTCGGGCGTGGAAGCCAGCATCCAGGTCAAGCCGTCCTACGGCCTGACCGACGGCGAGATCGCCAAGATGCTCAAGGACTCCTTCCAGTACGCCGGCGACGACAAGGTGGCCCGCGTGCTGCGGGAGCAGCAGGTTGATGCCCAGCGGCTGATCGAGGCCGTGCAAGGCGCTCTGGACGCGGACGGTGATCGCCTGCTGGACGCTGAAGAGCGCATGGTCATCGAGCTGCAGATGCAGGAACTGAGTGAATTGATGCGTGGCACCGATGGTTACGCCATCGAGCAGCAGACCAAGCGTCTGTCGCAAGTGACCGATGCCTTTGCTGCCCGCCGCCTGGATTCGACGGTGAAAGCCGCCCTGGCGGGGCGCAACCTGAATGAAATCGAGGAATAACTGATGCCGCAGATCATTTTTCTGCCACACGCCGTGTTCTGCCCGGACGGTCTGGTTGTCGAGGTCGAGCCCGGGGTTTCGGTGCTCGAGGTGGCCCATGACAACCACATCGAGATCGAGAGCGCCTGCGGCGGCGTCTGTGCCTGTACCACCTGCCACTGCATCATTCGTGAAGGGTTCGATTCGCTGAACGAAGCCGACGAGCTGGAAGAAGACTTGCTGGACAAGGCCTGGGGCCTGGAAGCGCAATCGCGGCTGTCGTGCCAGGCCATCGTCGGCGACGAAGACCTGACCGTTGAAATTCCCAAGTACTCGCTCAACCATGCCGCCGAAGCGCCGCACTGATTCAAGGAGTCGTCATGAGTCTGAAGTGGGTTGATGTACTGGAAATCGCGATCCAGCTGGCTGAGTCCAAGCCCGATGTGGATCCGCGTTATGTGAACTTTGTCGATCTGCACCAATGGGTTCTGGCATTGCCGGAGTTCAGCGACGATCCGGCTCGCGGAGGCGAGAAGGTTCTTGAAGCAATTCAGGCCGCCTGGATCGACGAAGCGGACTGAATCCGCAGGCTACGCAGTTAGGCAATCCCTATAAACCCGCGTATAATTCGCGGGTTTAATTTTTCGCTTTAATCACCGTTTCTGGAGTTACACCATGGCTGTTCAACGTACTTTCTCCATCATCAAGCCTGACGCTGTTGCAAAAAACGTTATCGGCAAGATCGTTTCCCGTTTTGAAGAAGCCGGCCTGCGCGTTGTAGCTTCGAAAATGAAGCAACTGTCCAAGGCTGAAGCTGAAGGCTTCTACGCTGAGCACAGCGAGCGTGGCTTCTTCGGCGAACTGGTTGCCTTCATGACTTCCGGTCCAGTTGTTGTTCAGGTTCTGGAAGGCGAAAACGCCATCGCTCGCAACCGTGAGCTGATGGGCGCTACCAACCCTAAAGAAGCTGCTGCCGGCACCATCCGTGCTGACTTCGCCGAGTCCATCGACGCCAACGCCGTTCACGGTTCGGACTCCGAAGCTGCCGCTGCTCGCGAAATCGCTTACTTCTTCGCAGCTACTGAAGTAACCGCTCGCTGAGTAAGGCTTGCGCGTGAGGGGTGAGACCATGACTACATCGATCGGCAAAACTAACCTGTTGGGGCTGACTCAACCGGAAATGGAGAAATTCTTCGACTCAATCGGGGAGAAGCGTTTCCGTGCCGGTCAGGTAATGAAATGGATTCACCACTTTGGCGTCGATGATTTCGACGCCATGACGAATGTCGGCAAGGCCTTGCGCGAAAAGCTCAAGGCCGTTGCCGAGATTCGCGGTCCGGAAGTGGTCAGCGAGGACATCTCCAGCGATGGCACCCGTAAATGGGTGGTGCGCGTGGCGTCCGGCAGCTGCGTCGAGACCGTGTACATTCCCCAGGGCAAGCGCGGCACGCTGTGCGTTTCGTCCCAGGCAGGCTGTGCCCTGGACTGCAGTTTCTGCTCCACCGGCAAGCAAGGCTTCAATAGCAACCTCACCGCCGCCGAAGTCATCGGCCAGGTGTGGATTGCCAACAAATCCTTTGGCAGCGTCCCGGCGACCGTCGACCGTGCCATCACCAACGTGGTGATGATGGGCATGGGTGAGCCGCTGCTGAACTTCGACAACGTCATCGCGGCCATGCACCTGATGATGGACGACCTGGGCTACGGCATTTCCAAGCGCCGGGTGACCCTGTCCACCTCCGGCGTGGTGCCGATGATCGATGAGCTGGCCAAGCACATCGACGTCTCCCTGGCGTTGTCGCTGCACGCACCCAACGATGCGCTGCGCAACCAGCTGGTACCGATCAACAAGAAGTACCCGCTGAAAATGCTTCTCGAGTCCTGCCAGCGCTACATGTCCGCCCTGGGCGAGAAGCGCGTGCTGACCATCGAGTACACCCTGCTCAAGGATGTCAACGACAAGCTGGAACACGCCGTTGAAATGATCGAGTTGCTCAAGGACGTTCCTTGCAAGATCAACCTGATTCCGTTCAACCCGTTCCCTCACTCCGGCTACGAACGTCCGAGCAACAATGCCATTCGCCGTTTCCAGGACCAGCTGCATCACGCCGGCTTCAATGTCACCGTGCGCACGACTCGCGGTGAGGACATCGACGCCGCCTGCGGGCAGTTGGTCGGGCAGGTGCTGGACCGCACCCGTCGCAGCGAACGCTATATCGCCGTGCGTGAGTTGAGCGCCGACGCCGATATGCCGCAAAGCGCTGCGACCCGTACTTGAGAGAGGAACTCCATGACCCTGCGCTTCGCGCTGCTCCTGCTCGTTGCCAGTCTCTGTGCTGGCTGTGTTCTGTCGGGTGATTCCAATCCGCTGAACACCAGCAAGGGCCGCGATGAGGCGCGTGCCGCCTATGTGCAACTGGGGCTGGGTTATCTGCAGCAAGGCATGAGCGAGCGCGCCAAGGTTCCGTTGCGCAAGGCTCTGGAACTGGCTCCTGCCGATGCCGATGCCAATGCCGCCCTGGCGTTGGTGTTTCAGGCCGAGATGGAGCCGGCGCTGGCCGACGAGCATTTTCGCCAGGCCCTGGCGGCCCGTCCGGACGATGCGCGAATCCTCAATAACTACGGCAGTTTCCTGTTCGAAGAAAAACGTTACAAAGAGGCCTATCAGCGTTTTGAGCAAGCCGCGGCTGATACTCTGTACCCCGAACGTTCCCGGGTGTTTGAAAGCCTCGGGATGACCGCTTCGAAGCTGGGCCAGCGTGAGCTGGCCCGGTTGCAACTGGAAAAAGCCCTGCGCCTGAATCACCAACAGCCCCGCGCGTTGCTGGAAATGGCTGAGTTGTCTTACGAAGACAGGCATTATGTGCCCGCCCGCGACTATTACGATCGTTTTAGCCTGCTCGACGCGCAAAATGCACGTAGTCTATTGCTCGGCGTTCGGCTGGCAACGGTGTTCGAAGATCGCGACAAGGCCGCCAGTTACGGTCTGCAACTAAAACGACTTTATCCCGGTACGCCGGAATATCAGCAATACCTGTCGGAGCAATGATGAAAGCGGCGCATCCCGAAGTTCAAGCAGTGACTCGCGTAAACCCCGGTGAGACCCTGCGTCAGGCCCGCGAAAGCAATGGTTGGTCGCTGGCAGAAGTGGCCCACAAGCTCAACCTCACCGTGAGCTCTCTGAGCAACCTGGAAGCCGGCGCTTTCGACAAGCTGCCAGGGCATACCTTTGCTCGCGGCTATATCCGCGCCTATGCCAAGTTGCTGGGCATGGATCAGGCGATCCTGGTTCAGGAGTTCGATCAATACACCGGTACCGACTCTCAAGGCAGCAACGTTCACGCCCTGGGACGGATCGAGGAACCGGTACGGGTTTCCCACACCATCCTGCGCATTGTCAGCTTGCTGCTGCTGGTGGCGGTGGTCGGTGGCGGTTTCATCTGGTGGCAGGATCAATCCTCCCAGCGTGGCAAGGAGCCAGTGTCCCTGAGCCCTGAGCACGTCGAGGTCGAAGGGGCCGACGGCACCACGCAGATCCATCCGATCGACGAGCCCGAAGATCAGGCGGTTGCCGAAGGTCAGAGCGAAGCCCTGGACAACGCCGCACAAGACCAGAACCAGGCCAGCGCCGAGGCGCCGGCCAATCCGCCAGCTCCTGCGGCCCCGGCTCCCGTTGTGACGCCTGCGGCACCGACCGCTCCTGTGCATGCCGCCCCAACCACCGCGCCTGTTGCCAGCGCACCGGTAGCTCAGGCTCCGGCCGCCGCGCCCGCTGTGCCGGCAAATGCTGGCAATGCCGCAGCGCCGAGCTCGCCGGTCGCCGGTTCGGGTCAGGTACAGATCCAGTTCAGCGCCGATTGCTGGGCCCAGGTCATCGATGGCAACGGCAAGATTCTGCTCAGCGCCCTCAAGCGCAAGGGCGAGAACGTTGATGTCAGCGGCAAGCCACCTTTTGCCGTGCGTCTGGGTTATGCCCGTGGCGCACAAATCACTTACAACGGTCAGGCGGTGGATATCGCCCCGTTCACCAGTGGCGAGACTGCTCGCCTGAAGTTAGGTCAATAAGTCATGCACGGCGAATCTCCAATCAAACGTCGCGAGTCCCGCAAGATCTGGGTCGGCTCGGTACCGGTCGGCGGCGATGCGCCGATCGCGGTGCAGAGCATGACCAACAGCGACACCAACGACGTAGCGGCAACCGTCGCCCAGATCAACCGCCTGGAAGCTGCCGGTGTCGACATCGTCCGGGTTTCGGTGCCGGACATGGACGCCGCCGAAGCGTTCGGCCGGATCAAGCAGCAGGTCAAGGTGCCCCTGGTAGCCGACATTCACTTCGACTACAAGATCGCTTTGCGCGTGGCCGAGCTGGGTGTCGATTGCCTGCGGATCAACCCCGGCAACATCGGTCGCGAAGACCGGGTTCGCGCCGTGGTGGACGCCGCTCGTGATCGCGGGATCCCGATCCGTATCGGGGTCAACGCCGGCTCCCTGGAAAAGGACCTGCAGAAGAAGTACGGCGAGCCGACTCCGGCTGCGCTGGTCGAGTCGGCACTGCGTCATGTCGAGCACCTCGAACGCCTGAATTTCCAGGACTTCAAGGTCAGCGTTAAGGCTTCCGACGTGTTCATGGCGGTCGAAGCCTACCGTTTGCTGGCCAAGGAAATCATTCAACCCTTGCACCTGGGCATCACTGAAGCCGGTGGATTGCGTTCAGGCACGGTGAAATCCGCTGTCGGCCTCGGTATGCTGCTGGCCGAAGGGATTGGCGATACCATTCGCATCTCGTTGGCGGCCGACCCGGTCGAGGAAGTGAAGGTCGGCTACGACATTCTCAAGTCCCTGCACCTGCGTTCCCGTGGCATCAACTTCATCGCCTGCCCGAGCTGCTCGCGGCAGAATTTCGATGTGGTGAAAACCATGAACGAGCTGGAAGGGCGCCTTGAAGACCTGCTGGTGCCGTTGGATGTCGCGGTGATCGGTTGCGTGGTCAACGGCCCGGGTGAAGCCAAAGAGGCGCACATCGGTCTGACCGGCGGTACGCCGAACCTGATCTACATCGACGGCAAGCCGGCACAGAAACTGACCAATGACAATCTGGTGGACGAGCTCGAAAAGCTGATCCGGCAGAAGGCGGCCGAAAAGGTCGAAGCCGACGCAGCGCTGATCGCTCGCGGCTAACCGAACGTATTTAAGGATTTTTTGTGAGCAAGTCTCTGCAAGCCATTCGTGGCATGAATGACATCCTGCCCGAGCAGACGCCCCTGTGGCGTTATTTCGAGGGTACCGTCGCGCGTCTGCTGGATAACTACGGCTACAAGCAGATCCGCATGCCGATCGTCGAGTTCACCGAGCTGTTCAAGCGCTCCATCGGTGAAGTGACCGACATCGTCGAAAAAGAGATGTACACCTTCGAAGACCGCAACGGCGACTCCCTGACCTTGCGTCCGGAAGGCACCGCGGCTTGCGTTCGCGCGGCCCTGGAGCATGGCCTGACCGGTGCTGGCCAGGTGCAGAAACTGTGGTACATCGGCCCGATGTTCCGTCACGAGCGTCCACAGAAAGGCCGTTATCGCCAGTTCCACCAGATCGGTCTGGAGGTGTTCAACCTCGACGGTCCGGATATCGACGCCGAGCTGATCGTGCTGACCTGGCGCCTGTGGGGCGAGCTGGGCATCCGTGATGCGGTGAAGCTCGAACTCAACAGCCTGGGTACTTCCGAAGCCCGTGCCCGCTATCGCGATGCCCTGGTGGAATTCCTCTCGGCCCGTCACGACAAGCTGGACGAAGACAGCCAGCGTCGCCTGAAGAGCAACCCGCTGCGGGTTCTGGACACCAAGGATCCAGGCACCCAGGCCGTACTGGTGGACGCGCCGAAGCTGGCCGACTACCTCGACGAAGAATCCCGGGTTCACTTCGAGGGCCTCAAGGCTCGCCTGGATGCCGCCGGGATTCCTTATGTGATCAACCCGAAGCTGGTCCGCGGCCTGGATTACTACAGCAAGACCGTTTTCGAATGGGTGACCGACAAGCTCGGTGCCCAGGGCACCGTCTGCGCGGGTGGCCGTTATGACGGCCTGGTGGAGCAGATGGGCGGCAAGCCGACCTCGGGCGTGGGTTTCGCCATGGGTATCGAGCGTCTGGTGCTGATGCTGGAAACCCTGGAGCAGGTGCCGGAATCGATTTCCCGCCAGGTGGATGTCTATCTCTGCGCCTTTGGCGAGGCTGCCGAATTGGCGGGGCTGGCCCTGAGCGAGCGGGTACGCGACCAGTTGCCCAACCTGCGCCTGCAGGTCAACGCCGGTGGCGGCAGCTTCAAGAGCCAATTCAAGAAGGCCGACAAGAGCGGTGCGTTGTACGCGCTGATCCTCGGTGACGACGAGCTGGCCCAGCAAGTGGTAGGTTTCAAACCCCTGCGTGGCCAGGGCGAACAACAAAGCATTGCCTGGGATGCGCTCGCGGCGCACCTGGCCACCTGCGTCGTGCAGGGTTGAAGCTGTCAAACAGCCGAATTAGCGAATAAGGAGTATTGGGGTGTCGAGTACCGAAGACGAACAGCTGGCGGAATTGAAAGACTGGTGGCAGCGCAACGGCAAACCTCTGGTGACCGGCGGTCTGCTGGCTCTGGTCATCGTGTTTGGCTGGCAGGCCTGGCACAAGTATCAGAACAATCAGTCGCAAGGCGCTTCGGTGCTCTATCAGCAACTGCTGGAAACCACGCTGACACCGGATGGCAAGCCTGATGCCGCCCGCGTTGCGGACCTGGCCGGCAAGCTCAACAGCGAGTTCGGCGGCACCGCCTACGCGCAGTACGGCAGCCTGTTCGTCGCCAAGGTGGCGGTAGACACCGGCAAGCTGGATGATGCAGCGGCGCAACTGAAGGCCATCGCCGACAAGCCTGCGAACCCGACCTTGGGTGAAGTGGCGCGTCAGCGTCTGGCCCAGGTGCTGGCGGCGCAGAACAAGGCCGACGAAGCCCTGAAACTGCTCGACGGCGATGCCGACAAGGCCTTCCTGGCAACCCGTGAAGAGCTCAAGGGTGATCTTCTGGTGCAGTTGGGCCGTGTCGATGAAGCTCATGCGGCATATCAAAAAGCCAAGGCAGCGCTCTCGGATGAAGCGGCGGTCGGTGGCTTACAAATCAAGCTGGACGACCTGGCCAAAGGGGATGCATGACGTGATCCGTTGGAAACATGCAGCATTGCTGGCTCTGGCCTTGTTGGCCGCGGGTTGCAGCAGCAACAGCAAGAAAGAACTGCCGCCGGCTGAGCTGGTCGACTTCAAAGAAGAAGTGGTCCTGCAGAAGCAGTGGAGCCGTTCGATCGGTGACGGTCAGGGCGAAACCTACAACATGCTGGTACCGGCTATCGATGGTGACACCATCTATGCCGCCGACGTCACCGGTGTGGTGGTTTCCATGGATCGCATGAACGGCGACGTCAAATGGAAGAAAGATCTCGAACTGCCTGTTTCCGGCGCCGTGGGCGTGGGTTATGGCCTGGTCATGATCGGCACCCTGAAAGGCGAAGTGGTTGCCCTGGATGCTTCCAGCGGTGAAGAGAAATGGCGTACCCGTGTGACCAGTGAAGTTCTGGCTCCGCCTGCCACCAACGGTGACGTGGTGGTGGTGCAGACTCAGGATGATCGGGTGATTGGCCTTGATGCCAGCACCGGTCATCAGATCTGGCTGTACGACAGCACCCCGGCGGTACTGACCCTGCGGGGCACCAGTGCCCCCTTGGCGACCAACCGTCTGGCCCTGGCCGGTCTTTCCACTGGCAAGGTGGTGGCCCTGGATATCCGCAACGGCGTGCCGGTGTGGGAGCAGCGCATCGCCATTCCACAAGGCCGTTCCGAACTGGATCGCGTAGTGGACATCGACGGCGGCCTGCTGCTGTCCGGCGGTACGCTGTATGTCGCCAGTTACCAGGGGCGTGTGGTTGCCCTGGACCTGGAGAGCGGTCGTCCGCTGTGGCAGCGTGATGCGTCCAGCTATGCCGGCGTGGCACAAGGTTTTGGCAGCGTCTATGTCAGCCTGTCCTCGGGCACCGTGGAAGGCGTGGACGAGCGTTCGACCACCGCCCTGTGGAGCAACGACTCCCTGGCTCGACGTCAACTGTCGGCACCGGAAGTCTTCTCCAGCTACGTGGCTGTAGGTGACCTGGAAGGTTATCTGCACCTGCTGAGCCAGGTTGACGGTCGTTTCGTCGGCCGTACGCGCATTGACAGCGATGGCCTGCGCGCCCGTCCGCTGGTGGTGGGCGACATGATTTATGTGTATGGCAACAGCGGCAAACTGGAAGCCCTGACCATCAAGTAATGGTTTGACTATGCTTGGGGTTGATTCCCCAAGCGGCCTTGTCTCGACAAGGTTCGCAGCACTTCAAGGTGCTGCCCCGAGCACCAGCCGCTGCCTCGCAGCGGCTTTTGTATTTTCGCAATTAACGCAGTGGAGAGCCGCATGGTTCCCGTAATCGCCCTGGTGGGCCGACCTAACGTCGGCAAGTCCACCTTGTTCAACCGCCTGACTCGGACTCGCGACGCCATTGTCGGCGACCTGTCCGGTCTGACCCGTGATCGCCAATACGGTGAGGCCAAGTGGCAAGGGCGTACCTATATTCTGATCGACACCGGTGGTATTTCCGGTGACGAGCATGGCATGGATGAAAAGATGGCCGAGCAGTCGCTGCTGGCCATTGAAGAAGCTGATGTGGTGTTGTTCCTGGTGGACGCCAAGGCCGGGTTTACCGCGGCCGACCAGATGATCGGCGAGCACCTGCGCAAACGTAACAAGACCTCCTACGTGATCGCCAACAAGGTCGACAACATCGACCCGGACATGGCCCGCGCCGAGTTCGCGCCATTGGGCATGGGCGATGCGATCCCGATCGCCGGTGCCCATGGCCGCGGCATCACCCAGATGCTGGAAATCGCCCTGCGCGAATTCCCCAAGGATGACGCCGACGAGCCGGAGGAAGGTGAAGAAGAGATCGTCGCCGAAGGCGAGGAAGCCAAGCGCATTCCGGGCCCGAGCGAGAAGGACGGGATCAAGATCGCCATCATCGGGCGTCCCAACGTCGGCAAGTCGACCCTGGTCAACCGCATGCTCGGTGAAGATCGGGTCATCGTCTATGACCAGCCCGGCACCACCCGCGACAGCATCTACATCCCGTTCGAGCGCAACGACGAGAAGTACACGCTGATCGACACCGCCGGTGTGCGCAAGCGCGGCAAGATCCACGAGGAAGTCGAAAAGTTCTCGGTGGTCAAAACCCTGCAGGCGATCAAGGACGCCAACGTGGTGATCTTCGTCATGGACGCCCGCGAAGGCGTGGTGGATCACGACCTGAACCTGCTGGGCTTTGCCCTGGAAGCCGGTCGGGCCCTGGTGATTGCCCTGAACAAGTGGGACGGCATGCAGCCGAGCGAGCGCGACTACGTGAAGACCGAGCTGCAGCGGCGGTTGTTCTTCGTCGACTTCGCCGATATCCACTTCATCTCGGCACTGCACGGCACGGGCGTGGGCAACCTCTACCAGTCGGTGCAGAACTCGTTCAAGTCGGCGGTGACCCGCTGGCCGACCAGCCGCCTGACCCAGATTCTCGAAGACGCCGTTGGCGAGCATGCGCCGCCCATGGTCAACAACCGTCGGATCAAGTTGCGCTACGCCCACTTGGGCGGTGCCAACCCGCCGCTGATCGTGATTCACGGCAACCAGGTGGAGAAGGTACCCAAGTCCTACGTGCGTTACCTGGAAAACACCTACCGTCGGGTGCTGAAGCTGGTGGGCACGCCGATCCGTATCGAGTTCAAAGGTGGCGAGAACCCATACGAAGGCAACAAAAACACGCTCACCGACCGCCAGGTCAACAAGAAGCGTCGTTTGATGTCGCACCACAAGAAGGCCGACAAGAAGCGCCGCGACAAGCGCTAAACAGCAGCGGCAAGCTGCAAGGGATGAGCTGCAAGTGAGGGTAGGGAAGTCTTGCCGCTCGTGGCTTGCAGCTTGAAGCAGCGACTGAAGAAGGGGCCTTGGGGCCCCTTTTTTAATCGCCGCGCTTTGGGCTATTCTCGGGACCTCCCGCGCCGCCGTAGAGCCGGGTGTTCAGCAGGGAACCCTCATGATCACCAGTAAGCTGCCGCATGTCGGCACCACCATCTTCACGCAAATGTCCCAGCTCGCGGTGGAAACCGGAGCGCTCAACCTGTCCCAGGGCTTTCCTGATTTCGATGGTCCCCAGGCCTTGCGCGACGCGGTTGGCCGGCATATCGCCAATGGCCATAACCAATACGCCCCCATGACCGGTTTGCCGGCTCTGCGCCAACAGGTGGCGGCGAAAATCGCTCGCAGCTATGGCGTCGAGGTCAATGCCGACAGCGAAGTGACCATCACTCCTGGCGCGACCCAGGCCATTTTCTGTGCCATCCAGGCGGTGATTCAGCGTGGTGACGAGGTCATTGTTTTCGATCCCTGTTACGACAGTTATGAGCCGGCAGTGGAGCTGGCCGGCGGCCGCTGTGTGCATGTGCAGCTCGGGCTCGAGGACTTTGCCATCGACTGGCAGCAGCTTGGCCAAGCCTTGAGTCCGCGTACGCGGATGATCATCCTCAACACCCCTCACAACCCCAGTGGCGCCTTGATCAGCCGGGCCGAGCTGGATCAGCTGGCAGCGTTGATCCGTGATCGCGACATCTACCTGGTCAGCGACGAGGTGTATGAACATCTGGTATTCGACGGTGTGCCCCATGTCAGCGTATTGGCTCACGAGGAGCTGTATAAACGGGCCTTCGTCGTCAGTTCCTTCGGCAAGACTTACCACGTGACTGGCTGGAAGACGGGATATGTGGTTGCGCCACCGGCTCTGAGCGCCGAGCTGCGCAAGGTGCATCAATATGTCAGCTTCTGCGGCGTGACCCCTTTGCAGTACGCTCTGGCGGATTTCATGGCCCAGTGCCCGGAACATGTCGAGGAACTGCCGGCCTTCTATCAGGCCAAGCGTGATCTGTTCTGCGACTTGCTGAGCGCTTCGCGTTTCAGCTTCACCCGGGTGGCCGGTACTTACTTTCAACTGGTGGACTATGCGCAGATTCGTCCGGACTTGAATGACGTCGACATGGCGAAATGGATGACCCGCGAACATGGCGTGGCCGCCATTCCGGTGTCGGTGTTCTATCGGCAGCCGCCCCAGGGGCAGCGTCTGGTACGACTGTGTTTCGCCAAACGCGAGGAGACGCTGCGTCAGGCAGCGGAGAAACTATGCGTGATCTGAGTGCATTACCCGATCTGAATCTGGCGTTGATTCAGACCACCCTGGCCTGGCATGACCGCCAGGCCAACTTCGAACACTTTGAGCAGTTGCTGGAGCAGGCCCGCGGTGCCGATCTGATCATCCTGCCGGAGATGTTCACCACCGGATTTTCCATGGAGTCCAGCACCCTGGCGGAGGCTGAGAACGGCCCCACCAGCAAATGGCTGCGCTGCCAGGCGAAGAAGCTCGATGCGGTGATCACGGGGAGCGTGATCATCCAGGCGGCGGATGGCAGCCACCGTAACCGCCTGTTGTGGGCACGCCCCGACGGCGAAGTCTGGCATTACGACAAGCGCCATCTGTTCCGCATGGCCGGCGAGCACAATCACTTCACTCCGGGCGAGCGCCAGGTCCAGTTCGAGCTCAAGGGCTGGCGCATTCGTCCGCTGATTTGCTACGACCTGCGCTTTCCGGTGTGGAGTCGCGATGCCCAGGACACCGATCTGCTGCTGTACACCGCCAATTGGCCGGGCGCCCGGCGCTTGCACTGGAACCGCCTGCTACCGGCCCGGGCCATTGAAAATCTTTGCTATGTGGCGGCGGTCAACCGGATCGGCACTGACGGCAAGGGCTTTGCCTACACCGGTGACAGCCAGGTGCTGGATTATCAGGGCGAAACCCTGCTTAGCGCCGGGGAAGCGGATGGGGTGTTTCAGGTGCGCCTGAATGCCGGCGAGCTGGCGGCCTACCGCGCACGCTTTCCAGCCAACCTCGATGCCGACACTTTCATGTTCACTTAGGGGCAGATCGCCGCACACTTTTTTACAGGTTGCCGATATCAAGCTTCAGGGACGAGCGCCGATAGGACGGACATCCAGGAGGAATCAAGCATGACCACCATCAACGCCAATGCCGTCAATCCTTATCCATTGTCCGCGCCGACAGTCGTGACCGGGGCAGCCGAAGACACCAGCCCGCTGGCGCCGGCGGCCCAGGGCAAGGATGGCGAGGACAAGGAGCTGCGGGTCAACTCTGCCGGTGCCGGCATCGATGCGGTGCAAGGTGGCGGCGATCCGGTGCAGCAGTTGCAGAAGCAGATCGAGCAGACCCAGAAGATTCTGCAGCAACAACAGGCGCAATTGGCCAGTACCGAGAAGGGGCAGGCCAGTGATGAACAGAAGGCCCAGCAGGTCATGGAGATTCAGGCGCAGATTGCCGTGACCAACAGCACTTTGCAGGTGTTGCAGGCCGCTTTGCTGCAAGCCATGTTCAGTGTCGATGTCCATGCCTGAACCCTGTGCCGCGCCCAATTAGCGTGGCAACGGATGCAAAAAGGCCCCGAGGAGCAGCGCTCCCCGGGGCCTTTTTGATCAGCGCTGTTTAAGCCGCCTTGGCTTCCTGCTCGCTCAGGGAGCGGTTCAGGGCACTGAACAGCGCCTTGAAGCTGGCCGTGGTGATGTTTTCGTCGATGCCCACGCCGTGGACCGCACGCTCACCGTTGACCCGCAGTTCGATGTAGGCCGCCGCCTTGGCGTTGGTGCCGGCGCCGATGGCGTGTTCGTTGTAGTCCATGATCTCCACCGGCACCGGCAAGCCGGCCACCAGCGCTTCCAGGGCACCGTTGCCCTTGCCGCGCCAGTGCAGGTTGGTTTCGCCCTGGCCCTTGCTCGACACTTCCACTTCCACGGCGCTGTGGCCGTTCTCTTCCTGCAGGCGATGGCTGACCAGCGCGTACGGGGTGTTGGCCTGCAAGTACTCGCTGTGCAACAGCGCGTGGATCTGCTGGGCGGTCATTTCCAGGCCCAGGCGATCGGTTTCCCGCTGCACCACCTGGCTGAATTCGATCTGCATGCGGCGCGGCAAGCTGATGCCGTATTCCTGCTCCAGCAGGTAGGCGATACCGCCCTTGCCCGACTGACTGTTGACGCGGATCACCGCCTCGTAGCTGCGACCGATGTCGGCTGGGTCGATCGGCAAGTACGGCACTTCCCACAAGCCGTCGGCTTTCTGCTGGGCGAAGCCCTTGCGAATCGCGTCCTGGTGGGAGCCGGAGAAGGCGGTGTGGACCAGGTCACCGACATATGGGTGACGTGGGTGCACGGCAATCTGGTTGCACTCTTCCACCACTTTGCGCACGCCGTCGATGTCGGAAAAGTCCAGCTCCGGATCGACGCCCTGGGTATAGAGGTTCAAGGCCACGGTGACCAGGTCGACGTTGCCGGTACGCTCGCCGTTGCCGAACAGGCAGCCTTCGACACGGTCGGCGCCGGCCATCAGGCCCAGCTCGGTGGCGGCTACGCCAGTGCCACGGTCGTTGTGGGTGTGCAGGCTGATGAGCACGCTGTCGCGACGGTTGATGTGGCGGCAGAACCACTCGATCTGGTCGGCGTAGATGTTCGGTGTTGCCACTTCAACGGTGGCCGGCAGGTTGAGGATCACCTTGTTGGTCGGCGTAGCGTTCCAGACTTCCACCACGGCGTCACAGACTTCCTTGGCGAACTCCAGTTCGGTGGCGCTGAAGGTCTCTGGCGAGTACTCGAACTGCCACTGGGTTTCCGGCTGCTGAGCGGCGTATTTGACGAACAGCTTGGCGGCGTTTACCGCGATTTCCTTCACGCCGGCCTTGTCCTGGTTGAAGACGATGCGGCGGAACGACGGGCTGGTGGCGTTGTACAGGTGGACGATGGCTTTCTTCGCCCCGCGCAAGGACTCGAAGGTGCGGGCAATCAGGTCTTCGCGGGCCTGGGTCAATACCTGGATGGTGGTGTCGTCCGGGATATGGCCGCCTTCGATCAGGGTGCGCACGAAATCGAAGTCGGTTTGCGAAGCGGCGGGGAACGACGCCTCGATTTCCTTCACGCCAACAGCTACCAGGGTTTTCCAGAAACGCAGCTTCTTGACCGCATCCATCGGCTCGATCAGCGACTGGTTGCCATCACGCAAGTCCGAGCTGCACCAGATCGGCGCGCGGGTGATGGTCTTCGACGGCCAGGTGCGGTCCGGCAAGTTGATGGTCGGAAACGCGCGGTACTTGGAGGATGGGTCTTTGAGCATGGTCATGGAGAAATCCTTATGGTCCGGGCCGAAAAGAGGCGGCCTGCCGGTGAGTCAAGAGTGCAGTGTTGACGCAGGGGGATGAGGCACCGCGATTCAGCCTGGCAGTCGTGCGCTGACGAGGCAGAGGCTCCGGTGTTGACGACGCTGAATGAGGGTGTGAGAGGTTTTCATGCGCTCAACCCTAACCACTGAGATGAGAGATGGCAAGCAGTCGAAAAAAATTGAGAGGAATACTCGAAATTGAAGCTATATCGAGATTTTATGCTGGCTATTCTTGTAAAGAATATCAACGATTGCGCAGTCGTCCTGGCCTGCGCAATCCTCGTGGGGACCGACTTGTCGGCGCTCAGGCCCGGGGATCAGGGTTGAAACGCCCCGATAAAAATCGCCGGATCGACCCGGGCGTCGTTCAGGCTGACGTTCCAGTGCATATGCGGGCCGGTGGCGCGTCCAGTCGAACCCACCTTGCCCACCACTGCTGCGCGAGCCAGCGACTGGCCGACTTTCACATCGATCTTCGACATGTGGCAGAACATGCTGATAAAGCCCTGGCCGTGGTCGACGAACACCGTGTTGCCGTTGAAGAAGTAGTTGCCGATCAGGATCACCTTGCCGGCTGCCGGAGTCTTGATCGGCGTGCCTGCCGGTACGGCAAAGTCCAGCCCGGCGTGAGGATTGCGCTCCTCGCCATTGAAGAACCGGCGCACGCCGAACTTGCTCGACAGCGGTCCGTTAACCGGTTTGTCCAGCAGCAGGTTGCTCGGGGTGTTGGGGCTGAAGCTGCGGTAGGCGCGGATCTGCTCTGCCAGTTCGCCATCGATGCGCTTGAGGTCCGCCGGGTTCGGATTGACCTGGCGCTGGTTCTTCAAGGTGATGTGCTGCTCGGGGTATTTCTTGCTGCCCACCACGAAACTCAGGCTGCGGTTGCCGGCGCTGATCTGTTGAGGACCGGGCTTGACCGTCAGCGGGATGCCGACGATCGCCAGCCAGTTGTTCTGCTCCTTGACCACCAGCACGGGTTTGCCTTGATAGCTGGCCTTGGGCGCCTGGGCGGCGTTGCCCAGGTCGACCACCGCGACGCCACCGGGCACAGGCTTGTTCAACAGGCGGGTGATGTAGCTGTCGGCTTGAGCATTCAAGGCCAGGCACAGCAACAGCAGGGAGCAGAGAAAGCGTGGCATGGATCAATCCAGTAGAGAGAGGGTGACAGGCGTCAGGTGGTTGTCTTCGACCCGCACTTGCAACTCGCCTTCACCCAGGCGGGCAGTGAGGCGCTGGCCGTTGCGGGTCTGGGCGGCGTTGCGGATGGCCTGGCCGCGGTCGTCCAGCAGGATGCTGTAGCCGCGGCCCAGGGTGGCCAGGGGGCTGACCACATGCAGGGTCTGCATCTGGCTGTGCAATTGCAGGCGCCGGGCCTTGAGACCTTCGCGCATGGCGCGGGGCAGCCGTTCGGCCAGGCTGTCCAGGCGCTGGCGCAGCAGTGCCAGTTGCCGACCCGGATGCTGGGCGCCGAGGCGGGTTTCCAGGCGGATCAAGCGTTCGCGCCGGGTATTGAGGCTGCGTTCGAAGGCCCGGCGCAGGCGCATGTCCAGGTCATCCAGGCGCTGTGCTTGCTGGCGCAGGCGTTCGCCGGGATGGCGCAGGCGTCGGGCCAGGCCGTCCAGGCGCAGGCGGTCGCGCATCAGCCGGTCGCGGATGCGCATCACCAGGCGCCGATGCAGGCTGTCGATGCGGCGTTGCAGGTCGTTGGAATCAGGGGCCAGCAGTTCGGCGGCGGCGGAAGGCGTGGGGGCACGAACGTCGGCCACGAAATCGCTGATGGACACGTCGGTTTCATGGCCGACGGCGCTGACGATCGGCGTTACGCAGGCATCCACTGCCCGCGCCACGGCTTCTTCGTTGAAGCACCAGAGGTCTTCCAGCGAGCCGCCACCACGGGCCAGGATCAGCGCGTCAAAGCCTCGGGCATCGGCCAGTTGCAAGGCGCGGACGATCTGCGCCGTGGCCTCGCGGCCCTGCACGGCCGTGGGAATCAGGGTCAGTTCAACCTGCGGCGCCCGGCGGCGGAACACGCTGATGATGTCGCGGATCACCGCGCCGGTAGGGGAACTGATGATGCCGATGCGTTGCGGATGAGTGGGCAGCGGCACCTTGCGCTCGGCGCTGAACAGGCCTTCGGCGCTGAGCTTTTCCTTGAGTGCATCGAAGGCCAGGCGCAGGGCGCCGTCACCGGCTGGCTCCACGGTGTCGAGGATCAGCTGATAGTCGCCGCGGCCCTCGAACAGCGAGACCTTGCCCCGGACCTTGACCGCCAGGCCATCCTTCAGGGCCTGGCGGACCCGCGCGGCATTCTGCCGGAACAGCGCGCAACGCACCTGGGCGCCGCTGTCCTTGAGGGTGAAGTAGACATGGCCGGAAGCCGGGCGAGCGAGGTTGGAGATCTCGCCTTCGACCCAGATGTTGCTGAACACGTCCTCGAGCAGCACCCGGGCGCGGCCGTTGAGCTGGGTGACAGTGAGGACCTCGCGGTCCAGGCCGAGTCGTGCAAAGGGATCTTTAATCATGGGGCGCAGTTTAAGGGGCTGTCAGTCCACGGAACAACGCAATTCGATTGCCAATGATTGCGCAGCTGTTCGACAAACTGCGCCACCAGCGGTGTGGGGTCTTGTCGATAGGCGAGGGCGACGGTGCTCTGGCAATCGCTATCGGCCAGAGGCAGGAAACGCACGCTGGTCGGGGCGATGTCCTGCATCGATTCGGGCAGCAGGGCGATGCCGAAACCGGCCTGGATCAACTGCAGTTGAGTGGTCTTGCGTGACATCACTCGCGCGGCCTTGGGAAAGAATCCCTGGCGCATGCACAACTGTGCCGACAGATAGCTCAAGCCCCCGCGCTGGGGATGGGGGATGGAGATAAAGGCTTCGTTGCGCAGTTGCGCCAGCTCCACCCCCCGGGCCGGTGGATCAAGGGCCAGAGGATGCTGTGGCGGCAAGGCCAGGAGCAGCGGTTCGCTGAACAGGGGCACGATTTGCACGCCCTCCCGCTGGCGCAGTACCGGCAGGCGCAGCAGGCCAGCATCCAGCCGGCCTTCGGCGAGCTCCTGCAACTGCGCCTCGGACGACAGCTTGACGATGTCCAACGAGGCTCCGGGGCACGCCTGCAGATACTCGCTGATGCCCCTCAGCAGGCGACCGCTCATGGGCACGGTGCTTGAATGACTCAGGCGCAGTGTGCCCAGTTGCCCCTGGCCGACCTGGGTGGCCAGCTCCGCGGCCTTGTGCAGTTCGCTCAGCAGGTTGCGGGCCTTGGGCAGGAAGGCTTCACCGGCGGCAGTCAGCCGAGGCTGGCGGGCGGTGCGTTGGAACAGTGGGGTTTGCAGTTGGCCTTCCAGTTCCTTGATCTGCCGGCTGAGGGCCGACTGGGCAACGAACAGGCGTTCTGCCGCAGCGCTGAAGCTACCGCTCTCGGCAATTTCCACGAAATAGCGCAGTTGACGGGTTGAAATCACAAGACATGCCTTTTTGCGATGGGTTGAAGGCTTTGACGATATTAGTCGCAAGGCTCGCCGCTGGCTAAAGTCATTGCTGATCCAGTTGGGGAAGTCGCAGTGATGAGCGTGATCATCGAGGGGTTGAGTCAGTGGTCGTTTGGTCCGGGAGCCTGGTTGGCGATCGGCCTGGGCATCGCGCTGGCATACATCGTGTTTGGCATTGCCGGTTTCGGCACGGCGCTGGTGGCGGGACCGGTGCTGATCCTGTTCATGCCGTTGTCGAAGATCGTGCCGCTGCTGGTGCTGCTCGACTTTGTCGCGGCCTTCGGCAACCTGTTGCCGTCGCGCAAGGACGTGGCCAGGCCCGAGCTGTTGCGGCTGTTGCCCTGCATGGCGCTGGGCTGCACCTTGGGGGTGATTTTCCTGCTCAACCTCAAGTCCGATCTGCTGCTTCTATTGATGGGGCTGTTTATCAGTGCCTACGCGATCTACAGCTTGTGGGTGAAGGTGCGCCCGGCTCAGCTGGCGGCCGGCTGGGCGGTGCCGATGGGAATAGTGGGCGGAATGTTTGGCGCGCTGTTCGGCAGTGGCGGCTTTCTATATGCCATTTACCTGAACAGCCGTTTGCCCAAGGACCCGGCCCGGGCCACTCAAAGTGCGTTGATCAGTTGCAGCACCGTGGTGCGCCTGAGCCTGTTCGCCCTGGCCGGGGTGTATGCCGAGTGGCCGCTGCTGCTGTTGGCCGGCTGCCTGTTGCCAGCGATGGCGTTGGGCTTGTGGGTCGGGCGGCGTTTGACCATGAAGTTGTCTCGGGAGGCCTTTGTCCGCCTGGTGACCTGGCTGGTGCTGGCCAGTGGTTTTGCCTTGATCGGGCGCTACCTGAGCACTTGACCTGCCGGGGGCAGGGATTAAGCTGCGGGCCTTTAAATTCGTTCGCCGGCACGCCGCTACAATTGATGCCAGGAGCCGGTTTGCCGGCGAACGCGTTCGTACTGTCCCGCACGTTTCAGGTTATCCATGAACTCGCAAAGCATCCTCGTCCCGAAAATCTCCACCCTGCCGGTGCACGAGCCCCGGGCCCGGGCCATCGTGCGCTGGCTGGTGCGCAAGAACATCGTCGAGGAAACCCTGAGCACCTGCGGGCGTACCGGCAATCGCATGGGCCATGCGATTGCGCCGGGGGCACGGGACGTGGTGCTGCGGCCAGAGGCGCTGCCTTTCGGCGAGCCGATCAATGGCCTGGAGATCATTACCAAGCGCTGCATCTATACCCCGGCCAAGGGCTTCCTCGAAGAAGCCGGCTGCGCCGAATGCCGCCAGGAAATCGGCGAGGCGCTGTTCGAGAGCCTGGAAGACTGGATGCCGGGGCGCACCGATAACTTCACTTGTCCCGAGTGCGGTCATGAAGATGACATCAACGGCTTTCTGTTTCTTCAGGAATGCGGCTTTTCCAACTTGGGCTTTATCTTCAACAACTGGGCCGAAGCGGGTTTCAAACAGAGTTTTATCGACGAGTTCGCCGACTGGCTGGATCAACCGATAAGTTGGGTCAAGGTCGAGTTGTAGCGCGCGGATATCTCCATCTATCACTCCAGCGATATTAGGCAGAGTTTTACATTGAGCCCGGGTAGGTGTCTGAGTATAATGGCGCGCTTCCATTTTCCCGCCCGGGAGCCCCCGCGATGCTGCGTATCAGCCAAGAAGCCCTCACCTTCGACGACATCCTCTTAGTGCCCGGTTATTCCGAAGTACTGCCTAATGAAGTCAGTCTAAAGACCCGTTTGACCCGTGGCATCGAGCTGAATATTCCACTGGTTTCCGCCGCCATGGACACCGTCACTGAAGCCCGTCTGGCAATCGCCATGGCTCAGGAAGGCGGCATCGGCATCATCCACAAGAACATGACCATCGAGCAGCAAGCTGCCGAAGTGCGCAAGGTCAAGCGTTTCGAAGCCGGTGTGGTCAAGGACCCCATCACCATCGAAGCCGACGCCACCGTGCGTGACCTCCTCGAACTGACCAACATGCACAACATCTCCGGTGTGCCCGTACTGCACAACGGCGACCTGGTGGGCATCGTGACTTCCCGCGACGTGCGTTTCGAAAGCCGTCTGGACGTCAGCGTTCGCGAAGTGATGACGCCTAAAGAGCGTCTGGTCACCGTCAAGGAAGGCGCCGACAAGACCGCCGTCCGCGAGCTGCTGCACAAGCACCGCATCGAGCGCGTACTGATCGTCGACGACGCCTTCGCCCTCAAGGGCATGATGACCGTCAACGACATCGAAAAAGCCAAGGCCTACCCGCTGGCCAGCAAGGACGACCAAGGTCGCCTGCGCGTCGGCGCTGCGGTCGGCACGGGTAAGGACACCGGCGATCGCGTTGCCGCGCTGGTCAACGCCGGTGTCGACGTGGTGGTGGTCGATACCGCCCACGGTCACTCCAAGGGCGTGATCGACCGCGTTCGCTGGGTCAAGGAGAACTTCCCTGAGGTCCAGGTGATCGGCGGCAACATCGCCACTGGCGCTGCAGCCAAGGCCCTGGCCGAAGCCGGCGCCGACGCGGTCAAGGTCGGTATCGGCCCTGGCTCGATCTGCACCACCCGTATCGTTGCCGGTGTCGGCGTGCCGCAAATCAGCGCGATCGCCAATGTTGCAGCGGCCCTGGTCGGCACGGGCGTTCCCCTGATCGCCGACGGCGGTATCCGTTTCTCCGGTGACCTGTCCAAGGCCATCGTGGCCGGTGCCTCCTGCGTGATGATGGGTTCGATGTTCGCCGGTACCGAAGAGGCTCCGGGCGAGATCGAACTGTTCCAGGGCCGTTCCTACAAGGCTTATCGTGGCATGGGTTCCCTGGGCGCCATGTCCCAGGCCCAGGGCTCTTCCGACCGCTACTTCCAGGACTCCTCCGCGGGTGCCGAGAAGCTGGTGCCGGAAGGTATCGAAGGTCGCGTGCCGTACAAGGGCACCCTGACCGCGATCATCCATCAGCTGATGGGTGGCCTGCGTTCTTCCATGGGCTACACCGGTAGCGCCAACATCGAAGAAATGCGCACCAAGCCGGAGTTTGTCCGCATCACCGGCGCCGGCATGGCTGAATCCCACGTCCACGACGTGCAGATCACCAAGGAAGCGCCAAACTATCGCGTAGGTTGATAGTGATCGCCTCCAGGCCCAGGCCCGGAGGCGATCGACGAATTTAGTAACCGGGGCTGTGTTTTTCAGCCCCGTGTCGTTTCTGAAATTAGACGAGACTGACCATGGCCCTCGACATTCACGCCCACCGCATTCTGATCCTCGACTTCGGTTCCCAGTACACCCAACTGATCGCCCGCCGCGTGCGTGAAATCGGGGTCTACTGCGAACTGCATCCGTTCGACATGGACGACGAAGCGATCCGCGAATTCGCTCCCAAAGGCGTCATCCTCGCCGGCGGTCCCGAGTCCGTGCACGAAGCCAACAGTCCTCGCTGCCCGCAAGCGGTGTTCGATCTGGGCGTTCCGGTCTTCGGCATCTGCTACGGCATGCAGACCATGGCCGAGCAAATGGGCGGCAAGGTCGAAGGTTCCGAACTGCGCGAATTCGGTTACGCCCGGGTTGACGTGGTGGGCAAGAGCCGCCTGCTGGACGGCATCGAAGACCACGTCGACGCCGACGGCCTGTTCGGTCTCGACGTGTGGATGAGCCACGGTGACAAGGTCACCAAGATGCCCAAGGATTTCCACATCCTGGCCAGCACCCCGAGCTGCCCGATTGCCGGCATGTTCAACGATGACCTGCGCTACTACGGCGTGCAGTTCCACCCGGAAGTGACCCACACCAAGCAGGGCGGCCGCATCCTGTCGCGCTTCATCCTCGACATCTGCGGCTGTGAAGCGCTGTGGACCCCGTCGAAGATCGCCGAAGACGCCATTGCCCAGATCCGTGCCCAGGTTGGCACCGACAACGTCCTGCTGGGCCTGTCCGGCGGTGTCGACTCCTCGGTGGTGGCGGCCCTGCTGCACAAGGCCATCGGCGACCAGCTGACCTGCGTTTTCGTCGACAACGGCCTGCTGCGCCTGCACGAAGGCGAGCAAGTGATGGCCATGTTCGCCGAGAACATGGGCGTCAAGGTGATCCGCGCCAATGCCGAGGAGCAGTTCCTCAGCAACCTGGCCGGTGAATCCGACCCGGAGAAGAAGCGCAAGATCATCGGCCGCACCTTCATCGACGTGTTCGATGCCGAATCCTGCAAGCTGGAAAACATCAAGTACCTGGCCCAGGGCACCATCTACCCGGACGTGATCGAGTCGGCTGGCGCGAAAAGCGGCAAGGCCCACGTGATCAAGTCGCACCACAACGTGGGCGGCCTGCCGGAAGAAATGAACCTTAAGCTGGTTGAACCGCTGCGTGAGCTGTTCAAGGACGAAGTCCGCCGTCTGGGCCTGGAGCTGGGCCTGCCGTACGACATGGTCTACCGTCACCCGTTCCCGGGCCCGGGCCTGGGCGTGCGCATCCTCGGTGAAGTGAAGAAGGAATACGCCGACCTGCTGCGTCGCGCCGACCACATCTTCATCGAAGAACTGCGCAAGGCCGACTGGTACCACAAAGTCAGCCAGGCATTCGTCGTGTTCCAGCCAGTGAAATCCGTCGGTGTGGTCGGCGATGGCCGTCGTTACGCCTGGGTCGTGGCCCTGCGCGCCGTGGAAACCATCGACTTCATGACCGCACGTTGGGCACACCTGCCTTACGAGCTGCTGGAAACCGTCAGCGGCCGGATCATCAACGAAATCGAAGGCATCTCCCGCGTCACCTACGACGTGTCGAGCAAGCCGCCGGCCACCATCGAGTGGGAATGATCCCGCAGCCTCACGAGCGTCAGGCTCGGGTGAAATGGACGAGTATTTTCTAGTCCGCCAAGAAGGCCCCTGATCGCGAGATCAGGGGCCTTCTTGCTAAAGAATATCGACCGTCCTGCGGGGCGGGTCATCGGATAGGGATGTTGAGATGAGTGTGTTTGGCAAGCTGCTGCGAACCTTGGGCCTGGCGGCAGAAGCGCCTGAACTGCCGAGCGCGAAGGCGCAGCCATTGTCGCGTTTTGATCGTTTTGCCGCAGACAATCGCGAAGCCTTTGCGCTGATCGGCGCCTTGCCGGAGCAGGAGATCGTGGCTGAAGAGCGGCGCCTCGCTGCCGAGGTGACGGACATTCTGCTGTCGCTCAAGCCGTTTATAGTGGAGGGGGTGTCGCGTCTGGAGATTCAGGAACATGTGCTGCAGCAGCTTGATAGCCGGCAGTTACTGCCTGCGCTGGTCGGCTACAAGGGATACCCCGCAGCCGTTCCTGTCTCGGTGAATGCGGAGCTGATCGGTTGCCTGCCCTCGGAGAAATGCTTGCCGGCCAGTGCGTTGGTCAAGGTCGAGGTCGTGGTGTCATCGCGCAAGGGGTATGGGGCGCAGTCCTGGACCTTTGCCACGCCCGGCGCCAGCACAGAACAACTGCGCTTGTTGAGCGCTGCCAAGGACGCCCTGGAGCAGGGCTTGCGACAGGTACGCGGTGGTGAGTCCCTGGGGGCCATCGGCAGCGCGATCCAGGAAGTACTGGACGCCCAGGGATTCAGTGCGGTGTTTGAATACTGCGGTTATGGCATGGGCAGGCAGCGGATCCAGGCGCCTCAGGTACTGGGTTACCGCGTTGCGGGACGCTCCGAACCCATGGTGGCCGGCCAGGTATTGAATGTTCAGGTGTTGGCCAAGGCCGGAACCTCACGTGTCCGGGTGATGCCCAATGGCTGGAATGTGGTCGCTCACGATCGGTGCGACGGGGTGGTGGTCAGTGCCATGGTCCGGGTGACGGAGGTGGGAGCAGAACGTCTCAGTCGGTTTGTCGACTGAAGTCGCTGCGTTGCAAGACAAATGGCGATCGCACCTTGGGTGGATCGCCATTTGTATGTCCAGGTATTGGAAAGCCCGGGTTTTTCGCGTTCACGCAATACCGGGAAAGACATTGCCCCGTCGAGCCTCCGGGGTGCCGTGTACCTTTGAAGTCGTCCCTCAGTGTTTTGCCCTTGCAGCGAATTGTCGCTGAGCGGCATTGATCGGATTGTGTTTGGTTGTCAATTGACAACCTTGTGTTCCTGACGATACTGGAGGCTATGGATGGCTCGTGCAACTCATCCCAAGAAGGACATTGAAATGGCCCTGCGCTACGCCGAATGGCAGGGCTGGCGCATCGAGGTTGGCGGTGGTCATGCCTGGGGGCGGATCTACTGCCCGTACAACAACGAAGTGTGTCGCTGTGGCGAGTTCTGCGTCACCAGTGTCTGGCGGACCCCGAAGAACCCGACCCAGCACGCCCGTGCGCTATGCCGGGTGATCGACAACTGCACCGTGAACCAGCTGCGTGGGGCCAAGGCGCCGGCAGCCCATCAGGAGTAAGCACCATGGAATACCTGTTCACCCTCAACTATCTGCTGCCGCTGGAGGGCTGTGATCCGCTGCAACTGGTGGAGCGCCTCGGTGCGGCGGGGTGCACCGACGTCCTGGTCGGCACCGGCCTGGCCGGGCGCCTGGCCTTGGAGTTCAGTCGCGAGGCCGAGAGCGCCGAGGCGGCGCTGCTCAGTGCCCTGGGGGATATCAAGCGCATCATCCCCGAGGCGCGGCTGGTGGAGGCCAGTCCGGATTTCGTCGGCCTCAGCGAGATCGCCGAGATCGTCGGGGTGTCACGGCAGAACATGCGCAAGCTGATGCTTGGCCACGCCGACAGCTTTCCCCTGGCGATCCATGAGGGCAGCACCTCGCTGTGGCACTTGGCGGAGGTCCTGAGCTGGCTGGACAGCAAGGGCGGCTATCCCCTCAAGCATCCGGTGATCGAGGTGGCGCGGGTGGCGCAGCAGGTGAATACCGCCAAGGAGGCGCAGCGCATCGGCCCCCTCAGCGCTGAGCTGGCGGCCCTGCTGGGCTGACGGGGCAGGGCTTAGCGCCGGGCCACGTCGGAGAAGTAGAACTTGTCCAGGGTGTGCCGTGATTCGGTGTACTCGAACTGCCGCCCGTCCTGCAGAAAGGTCTGGTTGCTCACCACGATCACATGGCTCTGGCCGTCCAGGTCGAGCAACTGCTGGTCGTCCTTGCTCCGCGGGCTGGCCTCGATGGTGCGCTGGGCATAGCTGATGTTCAGTTGCAGGGTCTGTTCGATGTAGGCGTAGATCGAATGCTCGGCGATCTGCCGGTCCAGCCCCGGAATCAGCTCGGCGACAAAATGGTTGATGTCGAGAATCACCCGCTTGCCGTCGATTCGCCGCACGCGCTTGATCCGTGTGATCAGGCTGCCTTCTTCGGCCTGCAGGTGATTGAGCAGGGCGCCTTGCAGGGGGAACTGGCTGAACTCCACCACCTCGGTGCTGACGTCATCCCCCAGGCGCGGATAGGTTTCCTGGAAGCTGACGATGCCGCCCAGCTGGAACTCGATGGGATTGGGCGAGAGCACGAAGGTGCCCTTGCCATGGATCTTCTGCGCGAAGCCGCGCTCCTGCAGCAGTTCGATGGCCTTGCGCACGGTGCCGCGGCTGGCCTGGTAGCTGTCCATCAGTTCGCTTTCCGAAGGCAGGCGGGCGCCACGCTCCAGGCGTTCGGTGGTGATGCTGGCAAGCAGATCACTGTAGATCTGGTTGTATTTGCTCATGGGATGGCTCTGTGCCGGACTGTGCTCAAGGCAGGCACCTTAAGGGCTGGACGGGGCATTTGTCCATGCGCCCGGGCCAGGCTTTCCCAGGCGGAAACCACCCGGCGCAAGGCGGTGGCGGAAGAAAATTTCAAACTCGTCTGTACGAGTTGTTGATTTAACTCGTACAGACGAGTAATTTGCCCCTCGGCGTGCTGCCAATAACAAAAATCTCAGGTGGAAGAACAAGCATGAGCCACGACTATTCAACGATCGCCAGCGAGTTGCTGCACAGCCTCGGTGGCGCCGACAACCTCGAACAGGCGGCCCACTGCGTGACCCGCCTGCGCCTGGCCCTCAAGGACCCGAGCCTGGTCGACAGCGCCACCCTCAACCAGATCGACCTGGTCAAGGGCTCGTTCTTCACCGGTGGCCTGTATCAGGTGGTGATCGGCCCCGGCGAAGTGGAAAAGGTCTATGCGGCCTTGCGCCAGCAGACCGGTCTGGCGGCCTCGACCATTGCCGACGTGAAGGACAAGGGCGCCCAGAAGACCCACGCCATGCAGCGCCTGGTGCGGGTGTTCTCCGATGTGTTCATGCCGATCCTGCCGGCGCTGATCATCGCCGGCCTGCTGATGGGGGTGAACAACCTGCTGGGGGCCAAGGGCATGTTCATCGAAGGCAAGACCCTGCTTGAGGCCTACCCGGGCCTCGACGGGCTCTGGAGCCTGATCAACCTGATGGCCAACACCTCCTTCGTGTTCCTCCCGGCCCTGGTGGGCTGGTCGGCGGCCAAGCGCTTTGGCGGCAGTGAGATCCTGGGCATCGTCCTGGGCCTGATGCTGGTCCACCCCGATCTGCTCAACGCCTGGAACTACGGCAAGGCGGTGGCCGGGCTGGATGGCCAGAGCCTGCCGTACTTCGACATCTTCGGTCTGTTCCAGATCGAGAAGGTGGGCTATCAGGGGCAGATCCTGCCGATCCTGTTGGCGGCCTATGTGATGAGCGTGATCGAAAAATGGCTGCGCGCCCGGGTGCCCAACGCCATCACCCTGCTGGTGGTGCCCATCACCACCATCGTGGTCACCGGCGTGCTGGCCCTGGCGATCATCGGTCCGGTGACCCGGCACCTGGGGATTCTGATCACCGAAGGCGTGGTCACCCTGTTCGAACTGGCGCCCATGCTCGGCGGCGCGATCTTCGGCCTGCTCTATGCGCCACTGGTGATCACCGGCATGCACCACATGTTCCTGGCGGTCGACCTGCAACTGATTGCCACCCAGGGCGGCACCTTCATCTGGCCGATGATCGTCATGTCCAACCTGGCCCAGGGCAGCGCGGCCCTGGCGGTGTTCACCATGAGCCGCAACGCCCGTGATCGCAGCATGGCCTCGACCTCGGCGATTTCCGCCTACTTCGGCATCACCGAGCCGGCGATGTTCGGCGTCAACCTGCGCTACAAGTTTCCCTTCTATGCCGCGCTGATCGGCTCGGCCCTGGGCTGCGTGTTCCTGTCGCTGAACAAGGTCCAGGCCTCGGCCATCGGCGTCGGCGGGCTGCCGGGGTTCATCTCGATCATTCCCCAGTACATCCCGATGTTCGTCATCGGCATGGTCATCGCCCTGGTGGTGCCTTTTGTCCTGACCTGCGGCCTGAGCCTGAAGATCATCCGGCCCGGCTATCGCGTGGCCTGACCCGCCCTGTAGGCGCCGGCTCGCCGGCGAATGTCCTCGTACTCTCCAAAGGATTCCCCCATGCAAGACTGGCAGCGTTCGGTGATCTACCAGATCTACCCGAAGAGTTTTCACAGCCACCAAGGGCGGCCCACCGGCGACCTGCTGGGCGTGGTGGACAAGCTCGACTACCTGCACTGGCTGGGGGTCGACTGCCTGTGGCTGACGCCGTTCCTGCGCTCGCCACAGCGGGACAATGGCTACGACATCAGCGACTACTACGCCATCGATCCCAGCTACGGCAGCATGGCCGATTGCGAGCTGTTGATCGCCGAAGCCGGCAAGCGCGGGATCAAGCTGATGCTGGATATCGTGGTCAACCACACCTCCATCGAACACGCCTGGTTCCAGCAGGCCCGCAGCAGCCTGGACAACCCCTACCGGGACTTCTACATCTGGCGTGACGCGCCCAACAACTGGGAATCCAAGTTCGGCGGCTCCGCCTGGGAGTACGAGGCCCAGACCGGGCAGTACTACCTGCACCTGTTCGATCACACCCAGGCCGACCTCAACTGGGACAACCCCCAGGTGCGCGCCGAGGTGTTCAAGATGATGCGTTTCTGGCGCGACAAGGGCGTCGGCGGCTTCCGCCTCGACGTGATCAACCTGATCTCCAAACCGGCGGATTTCCCCGAGGACCAGAGTGACGGCCGCCGCTTCTATACCGACGGCCCCAACGTCCACCAGTACCTGCAGGAGATGCATCGGGAAGTGTTCGCCGGCCACGATCTGGTGAATGTCGGCGAGATGTCCTCCACCCGCCTGGAGCACTGCATCCGCTATTCCCATCCGGAGTCGAAGGAGCTGTCGATGACCTTCAACTTCCATCACCTGAAGGTGGACTACCCCAACCAGCAGAAGTGGCTGCGGGCCGATTTCGACTTCCTCGAACTCAAGCGCATCCTCTCCGACTGGCAAACCGGCATGCAGGCCGGTGGCGGCTGGAATGCGCTGTTCTGGTGTAACCACGACCAGCCGCGGGTGGTCTCGCGCTTTGGCGACGACGGTGAGCACCGGGTAGTGTCGGCGAAGATGCTGGCCACCGCGCTGCACCTGCTCCAGGGCACGCCTTTCGTCTACCAGGGCGAAGAGCTGGGCATGACCAATCCGCATTTCGAGCGCATCGAGCAGTACCGCGATGTCGAGACCCTGAACATCCACCGCCTCAAGCGCGAGGCCGGTGAAGACCCGCAGGCCATCATGGCGGCGATCCAGCAGAAATCCCGGGACAACGGACGCACGCCGATGCAGTGGCATGCCGGGGCCAACGCCGGTTTCAGCAGCGTCGAGCCCTGGATCGGGATACCGGCCAACGCCAGCCAGATCAATGCCGAGGCGCAACTCGACGACCAGGATTCGGTGCTGCATCACTACCGTCGGCTGATCGCCTTGCGCCGCCAGGAAGCGCTGATCCAGCACGGCCTCTATCGCCAGCTGCTGCCCGAGCATCGGCAAGTCTGGGCCTATGTGCGCGAGGGCGAGGGCGAGCGCCTGCTGGTGGTGAACAACTTCTACGGCGCGCCGTGCGAGGTCGAGTTGCCGGAAGCGGTAATCGACGCGGGCATGCAACAGCGCCTGCTGATCAGCAACTACCCGGACCACGAGCCCCGCAGCCGGCACGTGCACCTGCGGCCCTACGAATCCTTCGTTCTGCACCTGACCCTGTAGCAGCCGGCTTGCCGGCGAACCGGGCCAGGGGATCTTTCTGGCCCAGCGCATCCGCCGGCCAACCGGCGCCGACGAATTCGAACAACACAATAAAAATAATGGGTGGCTTATGAGAACAACAATAAATCGCGGTCTGGCGGCGTCCTGCCTGTGCCTGGCCTTGCCTTTTCCGGCCCAGGCCCTGGAGTTTGCCGGCTACCTGCGCAGCGGCCTGGGCACCTCGGTCAACAGCGGCTCTCAGTCCTGCTTCCAGTTGCCCGGCGCGCAGTCCAAGTACCGCCTGGGCAACGAGTGCGAGCAGTACGCCGAGCTGGAACTGCGCCAGGACCTGTACACCCTGGACGACGGCTCGGTGCTCAGCGTCGACGGCATGGCCTCGCTGTACAACCGCTACGACCGCAACCTGAGCTTCCAGGGCGAGAACGGTTCGGCGCGGATGCCGCAGATGTACGCCCAGTGGTCGAACCTGCCCAGCCTCAATGGCGGTTCGCTGTGGGCCGGGCGCCGTTACTACAAGCGTAACGACATCCATATTTCCGACTTCTACTACTGGAACCAGAGCGCCACCGGCGGCGGGGTCGAGGACGTGCGCATTGGCGATCTGAAATACAGCTACGCCTTTTCCCGCAAGGACAATCTCTATCAGAAGCAGGCGGTGAGCCGTCATGACTTCAACGTCGCCGGCTTCCAGACCAACCCCGGCGGCGAGCTGGAACTGGGCCTGAGCTATCTGGAAAAGCCCGATCGCCGTGGTGCCCACAATGGCTGGGCGATCACCACCCAGCATGTGCAGAAGGACTTTTTCGGCGGCAAGAACAAACTCGCCCTGCAATACGGCGAAGGCCCCGGCACCGGCCTGGGCTACACCGGCAACACCTACCTGGATGACAGCAACAAGAGCTATCGCCTGGTGGAGTTCTTCGACTGGCAACTGACTCCGCGCTTCGGCGGCCAGGTGGAGGCGGTCTATCAGAAGGACATTCGCCCCGACGGCCAGGATCAGAACTGGATCTCGTTGGGCGTGCGCCCGGCCTACGCCATCACCGAGCAGTTCAAGCTGGTGACCGAGTTCGGCCACGATCAGGTGGAGGCGCCCGGGGGCACCCGCAAACTCAGCAAGTTCACCTTCGCACCCACCTGGTCACCCAAGGGCCCGGACTTCTGGGCCCGGCCGGAGGTGCGGCTGTACTACACCTATGCCAGCTGGAACGAGGCCGCCAAGCGTGCGGCCAATGAGCTGGCGGCCGGTTCCGCGCTGTCCGACAGCGGCGTGTTCGGCAGCGCCCGGCATGGCGCGAACGTCGGCTTGCAGGTCGAGTACTGGTGGAAATAAGCGATGCTGTCGGGGCTCGCGCTCCATCGGCACTTCAAGGAATCAACAGCAGGTGACGTCATGGCCATAACCCAACCCTTGCAATTGCTCGCGCCCCTGTCCGGGGTGCTGCTGCCCCTGGAGCAGGTCCCGGACCCGGTGTTTTCCAGCCGGGTGATCGGTGACGGGCTGTGCATCGACCCGACTTCCCAAACCCTCTGCGCACCGCTGTCCGGGGTGGTCAGCAACCTGCAGCGCAGCGGCCACGCGCTGAGCATCACCGGCGAACAGGGCCAGCAGGTGCTGATGCACATCGGGCTGGACACGGTGAACCTGGCAGGCAAGGGCTTCACCTGCCTGATCGAGGAAGGCCAGCAGGTCACGGCCGGCCAGCCGCTGATCGAGTTCGACGCCGACTACCTGGCCCTGCATGCCCGCAGCTTGCTGACCCTGATGCTGGTGGTCAGCGGCGAAGCGGTGACCGGGCTGGTCGGCGACCGCCTGCTGGTGGAGCTGGGACAGCCGGTGTTGCAGATCGAGCCCGCCTCCGCAGAGGAAGGTGCCAAGGCCGAGGACGCTGAAGCTGAGGCGCTGTTTTCCAAACCGCTGATCCTCGGCAACCCCCAGGGCCTGCATGCGCGCCCGGCGGCGCTGCTGGCCCAGGCCGCCAAGGGCTTTGCCGCGAACATCTGCCTGCACCGGCGCCAGGACTCGGCCAATGCCAAGTCCCTGGTGTCGATCATGGCCTTGCAGACCGTGCAGGGCGATGCCTTGCAGGTCAGCGCCGTGGGCGCGGATGCCGAGCAGGCGATCCAGGCGCTGGTGGAGCTGCTGGCCTCCGGTTGTGGCGAAAAGATCAGCGCCGCAGCAAGCCCCGAGCCGCGAGTCGTGGTTGATGAAGCGCTGGATCCGTTGTGGCGAGGCGTTTGCGCGTCACCGGGCTCGGCATTTGGTCAGGTGCTGCAGGTGGCCGAGCAGCGCCTGCAGATACGCGAGGCGGCAACCCGCCCGCAGCAGGAGCGCGAGTCTCTGGAGCAGGCCCTGAGCCAGGCCCGGGCGGCTCTGCAGTGGCTGCGCGACAGCGCCAGCGCTGACGCGCAGCAGGACATCTTCCGGGCCCATCAGGAGCTGCTCGATGACCCGAGCCTGCTGGAGCAGGCCCACGCCCTGATCGCCAATGGCAAGAGCGCGGCCTTTGCCTGGAACAGCGCCATCGAAGCCACCGCCGAGTTGTTCAAGGGCCTGGGCAGCAGCCTGCTGGCCGAGCGCGCGGTGGATCTGGCGGATGTCGGCCAGCGGGTGCTCAAGCTGCTTCTCGGGGTGCAGGAGCCAGCCCTGATCCTGCCGGATCAGGCGATCCTGATTGCCGAGCAGCTGACCCCGTCGCAGACCGCGAGCCTGGACACCGCCAAGGTGCTGGGGTTTGTCACCGTCGGGGGCGGCGCCACCAGCCATGTGGCGATTCTGGCCCGGGCTCTGGGCCTGCCGGCGATCTGTGGCCTGTCGCCTCGGGTCCTGTCCCTGGCCAACGGCACCCGGGTCCTGCTGGATGCCGATCGCGGCGAACTGCATACGGACCCGGACCCGCAACGGGTGCAGCAACTGCAGGCCCTGCGTCAGCAGCAACGCCAGCGCCAGCAGCAGGACCTGGCCCAGGCCGCGCATCCTGCGGTGACCCGCGACGGTCATCACCTGGAGGTGACGGCCAATATTGCTTCCCTGGCCGAGGCCGAGCAGGCCATGAGCCTGGGCGGCGAAGGCGTTGGCCTGTTGCGCTCGGAGTTCCTCTACCAGGACCGCAACCAGGCCCCGAGCCCCGAGGAGCAGGCCGCGACTTACCAGGCCATCGCCCAGGCCCTGGGGCCGACGCGCAATCTGGTGGTGCGGACCCTGGACGTGGGCGGCGACAAGCCCCTGGCCTATGTGCCCATGGAGCGCGAAGCCAACCCTTTTCTCGGCCTGCGGGGTATCCGCCTGTGCCTGGAGCGTCCCGAACTGCTGCGCGAGCAGTTCCGGGCGATGCTCGCCTGCGCCGGGCAGGCCCGCCTGCACATCATGCTGCCGATGGTCAGCCAACTGGCGGAGCTGCGTCAGGCGCGCCAGTTGCTCGATGACGAGGTCCGGGCCCTGGGCCTCGCGGAGCGGCCCAAGCTGGGGATCATGATCGAGGTGCCTTCGGCGGCCTTGATGGCGGATCGTTTTGCCCCGGAGGTGGATTTCTTCTCCATCGGCACCAATGACCTGACCCAGTACACCCTGGCCATGGACCGCGATCATCCGCGCCTGGCCGGTCAGGCCGACAGCTTTCACCCGGCGGTGCTGCGCCTGATCGCCCGCACGGTGCAGGCCGCCCATGCCCACGGCAAGTGGGTCGGCGTCTGCGGCGCCCTGGCTTCCGAAACCCTGGCGGTGCCGCTGTTGCTGGGCCTGGGAGTCGACGAGCTGTCGGTGAGCGTGCCGTTGATTCCCGCCATCAAGGCCGGGGTGCGGGAGTTGGATCTGAGCGAGTGCCAGGCCTTGGCAGCGCGGATCATCGATCTGGAAGACGCGGTTCAGGTACGTGAATGCCTGCAACGGCAGCAAGTCGCCGCCGACTCACTGGTTCTGGAGAACTGAAGATGTTCGAGAAATTGCAACGGGCGTTCTGGAAGGCCCTGACTCCAGACCTGATCCCTGATCAGCCGAAGGCCCCCCAGGCCAAGGGCAGTGTTCTGAGTGACGCGATGCTGGCGGCACTGGGTGGTAGCGCCAACATCAAGAGCCAACAACCATTGGCCCTGACCCGCCTGCGCCTGGAACTGCATGATCCGCAGTTGCTGGACAGCAGCGCCCTGCGAGTGGCGGGGGTGCCGGCAGTGATGCCCCTGGCCGGTGGTGTGGTGCATCTGCTGTTGGGATTGCAGGGCTGAGGGGCTTGTTCGCCGGCAAGCCGGCTCCTACAAGAGCAACGGGCTTGCCAGGGAGCAGGCTCCCGAAAACACCCATCGTTTCCCCGTCCCGCCTGCGTCCGGTCGCCGCGCCGGCCTTACTGTTTCTCAACTGCGGGTGTATCGTATTCGCCTTTTGCGGGCCTGGGCCCGCCGCGGATACGTGAGGTAGTTGAGTCCATGTCCTTTACCCGTCGACAAATACTCGGTGGTCTGGCCGGTCTGGTAGTGGTGGGCGTGGGAGCGGGCGGCGCCTCGCGTTACTGGCTGGGGAAAATGGCCGACGCCGAAGCGGGCCACGACTACGAGCTGATCGCCGCGCCGCTGGATGTGGAACTGGTGCCGGGGCACAAGACCGAGGCCTGGGCTTTCGGCCCATCGGCACCGGGCACCGAGCTGCGGGTGCGCCAGGGCGAGTGGCTGCGGGTGCGCTTCATCAACCACCTGCCCGTGGCCACCACCATCCACTGGCATGGCATCCGCCTGCCCCTGGAAATGGACGGCGTGCCTTACGTCTCGCAACTGCCGGTGCTGCCGGGGGAATACTTCGACTACAAGTTCCGCGTGCCGGATGCCGGCAGCTACTGGTATCACCCCCACGTCAACAGCAGCGAGGAACTGGGTCGCGGCCTGGTGGGCCCGCTGATCGTCGAGGAGCGCGAGCCTACTGGCTTCCAGTACGAACGCACCCTGAGCCTGAAAAGCTGGCACGTGGATGAAGAGGGCGCATTCACGCCTTTCAGCGTCCCGCGGGAAGCGGCGCGGGGCGGCACCGCCGGGCGCCTGTCCACCATCAACGGCGTGTCCCAGGCGGTGATCGACCTGCCGGCGGGGCAGATCACCCGGGTGCGCCTGCTCAACCTCGACAACACCCTGACCTATCGCATCAACATTCCCGACGTCGAAGCGCAGATCTACGCACTGGATGGCAACCCCATCGAGCCGCGTCCGTTGGGCAAGGAATACTGGCTGGGCCCGGGCATGCGCATCTGCCTGGCGATCAAGGCGCCGGCGGCGGGGCAGGAACTGTCCCTGCGCAACGGGCCGGTGCGCCTGGGCACCTTGCGTTCGGTGGCCAACAGCGATGCGCCGACCCAGTGGCCGCCAGCCCTGCCGGCCAACCCGGTGGCCGAGCCGGATCTCGACAATGCCGAGAAGCTCAACTTCAATTTCGAGTGGGTTGGCTCGGTCTCGGTGAACGTGGACAATGGCCAGCCGCCGAGCCTGTGGCAGATCAACGGCCAGGCCTGGGACATCACCGACAAGACCTGCGCCGATCGGCCGATTGCCACGCTGAAAAAGGGCAAGAGCTACATTTTCGAATTGAAGAACATGACTCAGTACCAACACCCGATCCACTTGCACGGCATGAGCTTCAAGGTCATCGCCTCGAACCGCAAGAAGATCACTCCCTACTTCACCGACACCTACCTGCTGGGCAAGAACGAGCGTGCCCGCGTGGCGCTGGTGGCGGATAACCCTGGGGTCTGGATGTTCCACTGCCACGTGATCGACCACATGGAAACCGGCCTGATGGCCGCCATCGAGGTGGCGTGATGCGCCAGATACGCCCGGCGCCGATCATCGACCGCAGCCGCGACCAGGACTTCATGCGCGAAGCCCTGGCCCTGGCCGCCCAGGGCGCGGCCCTGGGAGAAGTGCCGGTGGGCGCGGTGCTGGTGCTGGATGGCCAGATCATCGGCCGCGGCTACAACTGCCCGATCAGCGGCAGCGACCCCAGCGCCCACGCCGAGATGGTGGCGATCCGCGCGGCGGCCCAGGCGGTGAGCAACTATCGCCTGCCCGGCAGCACCCTGTACGTAACCCTGGAACCTTGCAGCATGTGCGCCGGCTTGATCGTCCACTCGCGCATTGCCCGCGTGGTGTACGGCGCTCTGGAACCCAAGGCCGGCATCGTGCAGAGCCAGGGCCAGTTCTTCACCCAGGGGTTTCTCAATCATCGGGTGCTGTACGAGGGCGGGGTGCTGGCCGAAGAGTGCGGCACGGTGTTGAGCGAATTCTTCAAGGCGCGCCGGGCGCGCTGAGCGCAAACCGGTTCGCGGCGTACACCAAACCGTAGGAGCCGGCTTGCCGGCGAAGAGGCCCTTGAGCCTTGCGCCGCTCTGGCGGGCGCCTTCGCTGGCAAGCGGAACGCCGCCCGGCCAGCTCCTACAGGGGGAAGGCGGGGTTATTTTCTGGCGACAATCACCGCGCGCATCGGCGCCGGCAGGCCTTCGATGGTCTTGCTGTGATCGTTGGGGTCGAGGAAGTCGCTCAGGGACTGGTACTTCATCCACTCGGTGCCGCGCTGCTCCTCGACGCTGGTCACGCTGACATCCACGCAGCGCACATCGCTGAACCCGGCGCGCCGCAGCCACAGCTCCAGGGCCGGCACCGAGGGCAGGAACCACACGTTGCGCATCTGCGCATAACGGTCTTCCGGCACCAGCACCTGATGCTGATCGCCTTCCACCACCAGGGTTTCCAGCACCAGTTCGCCACCCTTGACCAGGCAGTCCTTGAGCGCCAGCAGATGCTCGATGGGCGAACGCCGGTGGTAGAACACCCCCATGGAAAACACCGTGTCGAAACCTTCCAGGTTGGCCGGCAGGTCTTCGAAAGGAAACGGCAAGTGCCACACCGCAGGCTGCGACAGGTAGCGCTGCACCGCCTGGAACTGGCAGAAGAACAGCCAGTTGGGGTCCACGCCGATCACGCTGTGGGCGCCGGCGCCGAGCATGCGCCACATGTAGTAGCCATTGCCGCAGCCGACGTCGAGGATGCGTTTGCCTTCAAGGTTCAGGTGCGGGGCGACCCGTGACCATTTCCAGTCCGAGCGCCATTCGGTGTCCACGTGCACGCCGAACAGGTCGAACGGCCCCTTGCGCCAGGGTGATAGGCCCATCAGCGCGCTGCGCATCTGCGCCCGGGTGGCGTCGTCGCAGTCGGTGTCCAGGCGCAGGCCGTTGACCAGGTCGACTTCGCTGGGCTGGATGTTCGGCAATGCGTCCAGGGCACTCTGCCAGCGCTCCAGGTCGCCATGGCCCTTTTCCATCTTGGCATCGAGCTGGGCTTGCAGACCGGCGGCCCAGGCGGCCAGGGGCGTGCCCGCCAGGCGGCGGGCGAGGGGGGACAGATCAATCATGGCAGGGCAATCAACGAGGCAAAGTTAAGACACTGGAACCACGGCACGACTTTCGAGAACCCGGCGGCCAGCAGGCGTTCGCGGTGTTCTTCGAGGCTGTCGGGCTTCATGACGTTTTCGATGGCGCTGCGCTTCTGGGCAATTTCCAGTTCGCTGTAGCCGTTGGCGCGTTTGAAGGCGATGTGCAGGTCGGTGAGCAGGGCGTGTTCCTCGGCGTCGTTGAAGCGCAGCTTCTCCGAGAGGATCAGCGCGCCGCCGGGCAGCAACGACTGGCGGATGCGCCCGAGCAGGGCCAGGCGTTGCTCGGGGGCGATGAACTGCAGGGTGAAGTTCAGCGCCACCACCGAGGCCGGCTGGAACTCCAGGGCCAGGATGTCGCCTTCGACCACCTGCACCGGCAGCAGCTCCTGGAACATCGAATCCTGGCCGTTGAGGTATTCCCGGCAGCGCTCGACCATGGCCGCCGAGTTGTCCACGGCGATCACCCGGCAACCGTCCGTGCGCACATGGCGGCGCAGGGCCTGGGTCACCGCGCCCAGGGACGCCCCCAGGTCGTAGAGCACGCTGTTGGGCTGGGCGAACTGCGCCGCCAGCACCCCGAGGTTCTCGACAATGGTCGGGTAACCCGGTACCGAGCGCTTGATCATGTCCGGGAACACCCGCACCACATCCTCGTTGAAGGCGAAGTCGGGCACCTGGGCCAGGGGCTGGGCGAATAGGCGGTCGGGTTCTTTGCTCACGGCATTTCCAGCGATGGAGATAAAAAAGAGGGCGGCATTGTAGCGGCTGCCGCAGGCTGCGATAAGGCCCGCAGGGCCTTCAGCAGAGCAAGGTGTGGCCCTTGTCGCCGGCCAGCCGGCTCCTACAGCGAGTAGGGACCGGCTTGCCGGCGCAGGCTGATCAGCGCGGCTTCTGGCTGAACGCCGAAGCGGCGATGCCCCACTGGCCCAGCCAGTAGAAAATGATGATCAGGTAGGGCGCGGCATCGAAGGCCAGCACGAACCGGCTGATACCGATCAGGCTGTCGGAGAAGGCAAAGCTCAGGGCCCCCGCGGCCGCCAGCGCCGCCGAGCGTTTGGGCACCGCTGAGCCGAGGCGTGCCAGGGCGCGCCAGAGCATGGCGCTGATGGTCAGGGCGTAGACGATCACCGGGATCAGCAGCGGGCCCAGGCCGTGGGCGATCAGAATGCTCAACAGCCCCGCGCCGATGGCCAGTGCCACCGCCAGCGGCAGCAGCGCCGGGCGCCGGCAATCGCTGAGGTAAGCCTTGAGGTAGGCCAGGTGGGCCACCAGGAAGGCCCCGAGGCCGAACACGAACAGGTCCGAAGGCCAGGCCAGCAGCACGTCACCCAGCACCGAGAACAGCAGGCCGAGGATGATCCAGCGGCGGTAGTCCCCGGACGGCGCATCATGCAGCCAGCCCAGCAGGGCCAGCACCGGCAGCGGCTTGACCAGCAGGCAGAGCAGCGTGGCATGCACGCTGACCCCGTAGATGAAAGTGGCGGCGCCCATCAGCGCGAGGATCAGCCAGCCCATGTCAGTTGACCGTGATCGAGCAGTCGAAGGCTTTCACCGGGGCCTCTTCCGGGGCCCAGGGTTGCTGGTAGGTCAGCAACAGCCGGCCCTGGCCCGTGGCGAAGGCCTGGAAGCGCCAGGTCGACTGCCCGCCGCTGCCCACCAGGCCGGTGTCCTCGGGGTTGCTGTAGACCTCGGGGCTGACCTTGCGCAGGATGCCGCCGGCCGAATCCTGGATCGCCCAGCGATAGCCGGTGGTGGGGTTGCTCGGCAGGGTCAGGGTCAGGGTTTGCCCGTTGTGCAGTTGCAGTGGGCATTGGTTCTGGTTTTCCACGCTGACGTTTTGCTTGGGCTGGCTGGCGCAAGCGCTCAGCAGGGCGAGACTGAACAAGGCAAGAAGGCGGTGTGCAGGCATGGGTCAGGAAGCTCCGATCATTCGTGACGAACGGCGAGCATAACTGAAGATGATGGGCGGTGTGGGGCAGGGATGGAGGTTGGCGCTTATGGCCTGTTCGCCGGCAAGCCGGCTCCTACAAGGGACAACCCGTAGGAGCCGGCGTGCCGGCGAAGGGATTTAGAACAGGACCTTGGCCACGTCGGCAAAACGCTTGGCGAAGTGCACGGTGAGGCCTTCCTTGAGGTAGTCCGGCAACTCCTCGAAATGCCCGCGGTTGGGCTCCGGCAGGATCAGCTCGTGGATCTTCTGGCGCCGCGCGGCAATGACTTTTTCACGGACCCCGCCAATCGGCAGCACGTGCCCGGTGAGGGTCAGTTCGCCAGTCATGGCCACGCCCTTTTTCGGCGGCTGGTTGCGCGCCAGGGACAGCAGGGCGCTGGCCATGGTCACCCCGGCGCTCGGGCCATCCTTGGGCGTGGCGCCTTCCGGTACGTGCAGGTGGACGAAGGCTTCGTCGAAGAACTTGCTGTCGCCGCCGAACTGCTTGAGGTGCGAGCTGACGTAGCTGTAGGCGATTTCCGCCGACTCCTTCATCACGTCCCCCAATTGCCCGGTGAGCTTGAAACCGCGGTTGTGGGTGTGGATCCGCGTGGCCTCGATCGGCAGGGTGGCGCCGCCCATGCTGGTCCAGGCCAGGCCGGTGATGACCCCGGTGCCGCTCAGGACCTGCTCGTTGCGGAACACCGGCATGCCCAGGGAGGCTTCCAGGTCCTTGGGGCCGATCTTGATCGTGGCGTCCGGCTGGTCAAGCAGTTTGACCACCGCCTTGCGCACCAGCTTGCCCAGCTGTTTCTCCAGCTGGCGCACCCCGGCTTCCCGGGCGTAGCCGTCGATCACCGTGCGCAGGGCGCTGTCGCTGATGCTCAGGCTGGTCTTGGCCACGCCGGCCTTTTCCAGCTGCTTGGGCCACAGGTGGCGCTTGGCGATGGCGAGTTTTTCTTCGGTGATGTAGCCCGACAGGCGAATCACTTCCATACGGTCGAGCAGCGGGCCGGGAATCGAATCCAGGGTGTTGGCGGTGCACACGAACAGCACCTTGGACAGGTCCATGCGCAGGTCCAGGTAATGGTCGAGGAAGTCGACGTTCTGCTCCGGATCGAGGGTTTCGAGGAGCGCCGAGGCCGGGTCGCCCTGGTAGCTCTGGCCCATCTTGTCGATCTCGTCGAGCATGATCACCGGGTTCATCACCTCCACTTCCTTGAGGGCCTGCACCAGCTTGCCCGGCTGGGCGCCGATGTAGGTGCGGCGGTGGCCCTTGATCTCGGCTTCGTCGCGCATGCCGCCGACACTGAAGCGATAGAACGGCCGCCCCAGGGATTCGGCAATGGACTTGCCGACGCTGGTCTTGCCCACACCCGGCGGACCCACCAGCAGCACGATGGAGCCGCTGATCTCGCCCTTGTAGGCACCCACCGCGAGGAATTCGAGAATGCGGTTCTTGATGTCGTCGAGGCCGGCATGGTGCTGGTCCAGCACTTTGCGCGCGTGCTTGAGGTCGAGCTTGTCCTCGCCGTAGACGCCCCAGGGTACGGCGGTGGCCCATTCCAGGTAGTTGCGGGTCACGGCGTATTCCGGCGAGCCGGTTTCGAGGATCGACAGCTTGTTCATTTCCTCGGCGATGCGTTTCTGCGCCTGGGCCGGCAGCACCTTGCCGCTCAGCCGCTGCTCGAACTGCTCCAGGTCGGCGCTGCGGTCGTCCTTGGTCAGCCCCAGCTCCTGCTGGATCACTTTGAGCTGTTCCTTGAGGAAGAACTCACGCTGGTGCTCGCCGATCTTGCGATTGACCTCGGCGGAAATCTCCTTCTGCAGGCGCGCCACTTCGACTTCCTTGCGCAGCATCGGCAGGACTTTTTCCATGCGCTTGAGCATGGGCACGCAGTCCAGCACCTCCTGCAACTCGTTGCCGGTGGCAGAGGTCAGGGCGGCGGCGAAGTCGGTCAGGGGCGACGGGTCGTTGGGACTGAAACGGTTGAGGTAGTTCTTCAGCTCTTCGCTGTACAGCGGATTGAGCGGCAGCAGCTCCTTGATCGCATTGATCAGCGCCATGCCGTAGGCCTTGACCTCATCGGTGGGTTCGCTGGGCTGGTGCGGGTATTCGACTTCCACCAGGTACGGTGGCCGATGGTGCTTGAGCCAGGTGCGGATGCGGACCCGGGTCAGGCCCTGGGCGACAAATTGCAGCTTGCCGTTCTCGCGGCTGGCGTGATGGACCTTGACCAGGGTGCCGTACTCCGGCAGTGCCGACGTATTGAAATGCCGCGGATCCTCGGCAGGCGTGTCCATGTAGAACAGGGCCAGGGAGTGGTGCTCGGACTGGCTCACCAGTTCCAGGGTTTCGGCCCAGGGTTCGTCGTTGACGATCACCGGCAGCACTTGGGCCGGGAAGAACGGCCGATTGTGGATCGGGATGATGTAGACCTTGTCCGGCAGGCTCTGTCCGGGCAGGGCCAGGCCGGTGCCGTGGGCACTCGATTGTTCGGTATTTTCCGGATCGACGTAGTCGCGGGGATCTTCGGGGAATTCTTGCTGGTCGCTCATGGAGGCTCCTGCGCGATGGGCTATGCAGGTTAGATGGGGCAGGTCATGACGGGTTTCAATGGGAAACAGGTTTCAGCTTTTTTCCGGCCGGGGAAAACCCCGCCGAAGGCCTCGTTCAGCCGTACCGAGGAGGAACCGATGGCGCACTTGCACACTCTGACGGAGATTGATTGTCAATAAAATGACTGTGTAATCACCGATTTTATTGCGTGATCTTCTGCAATTTGAGGATTAATCTGAACGGCCGGAATGCCGGGGCGATACTGGCATTTATTTGACGCACGCATTCAGCTTTTCAGAGGGATGGGTATGAAGAATGGACTTTTCAGTGCTCGGCGGTCGTCGTCCGCAGCGCCAGGTTTCCGGCCCGAGGGGCGATCAAATCTGCTGGGCACGACCTTATGAGGTGGCGCCGAACCTTTCAGGCAAGGATTGTCGGGGTGCTGGCGCTGTTGCTGTTGGTGCTGATCGGCGCGGTGTATTTCGCAGTCAAGACCGCGACCACCCAAGCGGTGGAAAAGCAGGCGCAGCAGCAATTGAAAATCGGCACCCGAGTCTTCGAGCGTCTGTTGGATCTGCGGGGGCGCACTCTGCAATACGGGGTCGACTGGCTGGTGGTGGACTCGGAGTTCCGCCGGGCCGTGCTCAGTGGCAAACCGGTGGATATTCTTGCGGCACTGGCCCAGCACCGGGGCGGTATCCGTTCCAGCGAGATGTTCGTGCTCAGTCCCGAAGGCCGGGTCATCGCCAGTACCTTGCCGGCGGTGGCCCGGGACCGGCCCTTTCCCTATGACCAGGCCCTGCGCCGAGCCTGGCGCCACGACACCCACATGCTGTTCGTCGCGATCCAAGGCCGCCCCTACCTGTTGGTGCAAGGGCAAGTGCAGGCTTCGTCGCCCCTGGCCCGGGTGGTCATGGGGTTTCCCATGGACGAGCTGTTCGCCCGGGAGCTGCGCTCCATGAGCAACCTGGAAGTTTCGTTCCTGACCGTCGACGCCCAACGCCCCGGCGAGCTGTTCAGCACCCAGCCCGAATTCTTCTGGTCACCCATCATCAACGCCCTGGGCGATCCGCTGTGGCAGTCCCTGCCGCCGTTGAGCGAAGCCCATGGCCAGCGCTTTCTCAACCAGGCCCTGCAACTGGCCAATACCGGTGACCCCGGCGATCCGCGGGTCATGGTCCTGCTGCAAAGCCCCCTGGAGCAGGCCCTGCAGGCCTTCGCGCCACTGGATCGGGAATTTTTGTGGATCGCCCTGGTGGCCCTGGTGATTTCCCTGGTCTGTGCGCTGTTGATGGCCCGGCGGGTTTCGCGGCCCCTGGAAGACCTGGCCGAAGCGGCCCGGCGCATCGGCGCCGGCAATTATCAGGCGGCGGTGGCCATCAAGCGCAGCGATGAATTCGGGGTCCTGGCCGATGCCTTTAACGCCATGCAAAGCGCCATTGCCACCCGTGAGCGGCAACTGGCCCACAATGCCCTGCACGATCCCCTCACCGGTCTGCCCAATCGGACCCTGGCCATCGAACGCCTGGGCCAGGCCATCGCCGCCCGGCGCAAGGTGGTGCTGCTGTACCTGGGCATCGACAATTACCGGGCGATCCATGAGGGCTTCGGCAGTGAAGGGCTGGAGCTGATGATGGGCGAGCTCAGCCGACGGCTGCGGGAAGTGCTGGCCCAGGGCGATACGGCCGCGCGGATCAACGCCAGCGAATTTTTGCTGCTACTGGAGAACACCGAACTCGATGGCGCCATTGCCGTGGCCGATCGCCTCCACGAGCTGTTGAGCCGGCCGCAACTGATCCATGGCGACGAGGTTCGGCGGCAGATCTGCATGGGCATGGCGGTGTACCCCGCCGACGGCCAGTCCGCCGAGGAATTGATCAGCCGCGCGGCCATCGCGCGCCACGACGCCTCGCTCAATCCCGGCTACCTGCAGGTCTATCAGCAGGACCGTGACCTGGCCCATCAGCGGCAGATCAGCCTGATCCGCGATTTGCGCCGTGCCGCGGCCGAAGGCGAGCTGTTCCTGCTGTATCAGCCCAAGCTCGATCGGCACCGGGATGATTGGCACCAGGCCGAAGCCCTGCTGCGTTGGCAGCATCCGGTGTTCGGCGTGGTGTCGCCGGCGGAGTTCATTCCCCTGGCCGAGCGGACCGGCAGCATGCACAGCCTGACGTCCTGGGTCATCGAAGCCTGCATCGGCCAACTGGCCGAGTGGAACCGCCGGGCCTTGCCGGTGCGCCTGTCGTTGAACATTTCTGCCAGTGACCTGGAGGACGACGGCCTGGAGGTCCGGGTCCGCGAATGCCTGGAGCGCTACCAGGTGGCGGCCGAGCAACTGGTCTTCGAAATCACCGAGAGCGCCATCATGCGCAATCCGCAGCAGGCCCTGGCCGTGCTGCAGCGCTTGCGTGGCTGCGGCATCAGCCTGTCGGTGGACGATTTCGGCACCGGCTATTCATCCCTGGCGCAGTTGCAGCGTCTGCCGGTGCAGGAGTTGAAGATCGACCAGTCCTTTATCCGCAACCTGAACGAAACCAGCGGTGATGCGGTGATCGTGCGCTCGACCATTGAAATGAGCCACAAGCTGGGGCTCAAGGTGGTGGCCGAAGGGGTGGAGTTCGAGCATTGCCTGAGGCTGTTGGAAAGCTGGGGCTGCGACACGCTGCAGGGTTACCTGATCAGCCGGCCCCTGGCCACCGAGGCCTTCGAGCGCTGGGTGTCGAGGTCGCGGGTGTCCAGCTGAGGGCGTTGGATGCCGGCCGCGGCCGGCATCCGGGGAGGGATCAGAGGCGGGCCGATTCGGCCTTGTTCAGCAGGCTGTGCAGCTCCGGTTCGATGTCTTCGGCGCAGAGGTTGTCCATGACCTCCTGGATGCAGGGCGCGTAGCGCTGTTCGATGGCGGCTTCGGCCCAGTCCAGCTCATAGATCGCCATGATCCGTACATCCAGGTAGGGCGAGTCTGCCAGCAGACGTTTCAACAGGGCGATGGCCGGTGGGGTGCGCAACTCGCCCAGGGACACCGCGCAGCGTTGCTGCCAGTATTCGGGCCGTGACAGCAGCGTCTCGCCGAGTCGTTGCCATTGCGTCGGGGTAAAGGCGCCCAGCACGCCCTTGGCCACCTGCTCGGTGGTGTATTCGTTCCAGTTGGCGGCTTCCGAGTCGCCGAACCAGTGCTGTAACCGGTCAAACAATTCATCACGTTTATCCGTATTCATGATGTCTTTCTCCTGCTTAGGGCGGCGGCGCCAGCACGCTGTTCCTGGCCTGCCACCCAATGCCATGGTGTTTATTCAGGCGTGCCAGGACCGATGCTGCCTGATTTGCGCAGGGCTTCCCAGCATTAAAGGGACTACCGGGACCAATGGCCGCGGTCGCCGCCGGGCAGCGCTTGGCCCGCCGCAGCCCCTGCCCAGGTCGCGGTTTACCAGGCGCCGGCGAATTTCACCGCGGCCGCGGCGCGCGAGGGCACCTTGAGGGTGTGCAGCAGGGACGACACATGGATGCGCACGGTGAACGGCGAGATCTCCAGTTCCCGGGCGATTTCCTTGTTGGTCTTGCCCTGGGCAATCAGCCGCAGGACTTCCTGTTGCCGGGTGGTCAGCTGGCTCACTTCGGCACCGGCATCCAGGGGCAGCAGCAGGCCGGAAGGCGCGTACTTGACCACCACTTCGCCTTCGCGGATGGCCTGGATCGCCTGGCCGATTTCCTCCGGGCTGATGCTCTTGCCGATGAAACCGTCGGCCCCGGCGGCCATGACCTCGCCGATCAGGTCCTGGTTGTCGACCATCGACACCACGATGATCGAGGTCCGCGGCAGTTGGCGGCGCAGGTCGGCAATCAGGCTCACCGAGGTCAGGCCGGGAAAGCGCAGGTCGAGAATCAGCGAGTCCGGCTCCTCGCCGGCCTGGGCCAGGGCCAGCACCGCGGCCAGGTCGCCGGCCTCTTCGAGCACGGCGTCGGGCAGCAGGCGCTGGAGGGTGCGCAGCATGCCTTCGCGAAACAGCGGGTGGTCGTCGGCGACGATAATCCGGCAGGTCATGTCGTGAAACTCCTTGAAACATCCAGTCCTGCGCCCATGCTAACTTGACGCGCGGCGTTATAACGGGCCGCTGGTCGTGTTCGAAACGCGGTTTGGCCGAGCGGCAAAAGACCACGGCCACACAGATTGCACAAGGAGGTGATCGCATGAACGTTGAGAAGGACAGCGAACTCGACCAGGCCACCCTGCGGATTATCGTGTCCGGTTGCGCCCTGGTCTGGTTTGCCGTGATCGGCTTTCTGCCGGGGCAGCAGGTCGACCCTTATGTGCCGGTGATGATCTACATTGCCCTGTTCATGCTGGGTTCGATCATCCTGCGCATGGCCATCGCCCGCTGGCCCGGGCACTACCCGGCGCGGCGCATCCTGGGCATGGTCTACGACTACACCGGCACCTGTTACGGCCTGGTGGTGGGCGGCGAGGGGGCGCTGCCGATCTACGCGGTGATGGTCTGGGTCAACCTGGGCAATGGCATGCGTTTCGGTTCGCGCTACCTGGCGATCGCCACGGTGCTGGCGCAGGTCGCGCTGTTCATGGTCTACCTGCTGACCCCCTATTGGCAGGCCCAGCCCTACATGGTGCTGATGCTGATGATCACCAGCACGGTGATTCCGGTGTACGCCCATATCCTGCTCAAGCGCACCCGCCTGGCGTCCGAAGAGGCGATTGCCGCCAACCTGGAAAAGTCCCGCTTCCTGGCCCAGGCCAGCCATGATCTGCGCCAGCCGATCCACTCCATCGGTCTGTTCACCGCCTGCCTGCGCGAAGCCAACCTGGGGATGGATGAGCGGCGGCTGGTGGACAACATCGACCGTTCGCTGCTCAACGTTTCGCAGCTGTTCCGTTCGATCCTCGACCTCTACACCCTGGACAACGGGCGGGTGCAGCCCAAGTACGACACCGTGCACCTGGGCGAGCTGCTGCGCGACCTGGTACGCCAGAACACCGAAGCCGCGCGCTGGGCCGGTGTCGAGCTGCGGTTGCGGCCTTGCGCCCATTGGGTGCGAGTCGATCCGGGGTTGTTGGCGACCATGGTGCAGAACGTGCTGTCCAACTGCTTCAAGTACGCCGCCGAACGGCCGGTGCTGATTGGCGTGCGCCGGCGCGGCGCAGGCCTGGCCATTGTCATTTATGACCAGGGCCGGGGGATTGCCGAGGAACATCTGCCGAAAATCTTCGATGAGTTCTACCGGGTCCGCCAATTGCGCGACAAGGACGTCGAAGGCGTCGGCCTGGGTCTGTCCATCGTCAAGCGCCTGGGGCAGTTGACCGGCCTGCAGGTGACGCTCCGCTCGCGGGTCGATCACGGCACCACGGTCAGCCTGCATGGCTTGTCACCGGCCGCGCCACAGCGCTTGCACGGCCGTGACGAGGCGCTGCAGAGCGGCTTGCTGACCGGGTTGCGGGTCTGTCTGGTGGAAGATGACCGCAACGTCCTGCTGGCCACCTCGGCGCTGCTGGAACGCTGGGGTTGCGTGGTCCAGGCCGAGTCGAGCGGGGAAGATTTGCTGACCGACTGCGACATCATCGTCGCCGACTACGACCTGGGCACCCGGGCCTCGGGCATCGAATGCATCGACAGCATCCGCCGACAGCGCGGCTGGGAGGTGCCGGCGCTGATCATCACCGGGCACGACATCGAGAAAATCCACGCGGCCCTGCACGACCGCAACATCGCCATCCTCTCCAAGCCGGTGCGCCCGGTGGAACTGCGGGGCACCTTGCGCGCCCTGCGCGAAACGCCGCTGGCGTCGGCCCGCAGCGCTTCGGCGACAGAGGTGGTTACCAGGTCCGGCACGGGATAAGCAGGGGGTAGTTGGTCATGGTCAGCTTCTTGTTCTCGCCGCTGGCCACTTCGACGAAGTCATCCAGCATCCCTGAGTACGAAGAGATCGAACTGCGCTCGGTGTAGTAGTGGGTGGTCACCGGGCCGTAGTTGGTGTTGCTCTGGCCGGTGCCCACGTACTCGTTCCAGCGACTGGTGCCGTACACCATGTCCTGGCCCTGGACGAAGTAGCGGCCCGGTTGCAGCCCGGTGAACTGGAAGATGCCGTTGCCGTCGGTACGGGTCACCCGGTGCACGGCCAGGGCCTCGGGGACCATGCTCACCGGGGCGCCTTCGGGCTGGGACGCGCGCAACTTATGCCAGGCCTGCAAGTGCGGGGTGGCCGGGTAGAGATAGATCTTGACGTCGCGGCTGTCCTCGATGCCATCGTTGCCGACGATGCAGAACTTACCGGTGAGCGTGGCGCTGCCGGGCTGCAGGGCGGCGCGCGCGGCCTGGGTGTCGAAGGGCACGTCGGGGTACTGCACGCTGGGAATCTTTACCGGCGGGTATTCGGCCAGGGTTCGCCCTTGGCGCGGCGCACAGGCCATCAGGGTACAGGCGAGCAGGGCCAGGCCTGTCGCCATGAAGAGACGGGATTTCATCAACTTGGGACCTTTTCAGGAGGGAGCGGTGCTCGCCCGACGCTGTCCCGCTGCTACACCGGGGCAGCCCGTCGTGGCGAACCAGGTTGGCCTTGGGGCTAGCGCTTTATTGCTTGCTGCACTCGGCCGGCAGCGCTACCGCTCCGCCCATGGTGGCGAAGGCGACCATGCCGCCGCTGGGCAATACGCAGTTGTATTCGCCGGCGCTGGTACTGGCGGTGAAGTAGGTCTGGGACGCGTCGCTGCGCACGTTGGAAACCGTGGAAACCGGCTTGCCGAGGGTGATCTGCGCGCGGTTCTTGAGGTCGTCGTTGCTCGGTTTGGCGATGGCGCAACCGCCCAGGGCAAGGGCCAGGGCGCTGAGCAGGGCGAGGGGACGAAGGCTGGACTGGAGTTTCATGATGGCTCTTCCTTGGTGTTGTTGTGTTTTCAACGGCGCAGCCGCTCCCGACACCGCAGAACGGCGGTGTTGGGGGAGATCGGGTGGTTGCCCGGCACTATATCCCCGGGCTGGGGGAGGGTCGATTAGCACAAATGGGCTAATGTCGCTTTGCAATTACGGGGCGCTGGGGGAGGCGCACAGGGCCGTCGGATGGGACCGGCGAGGTGTTGCCGGTCCCGGATCAAGCTCAGGTGAGCAGTTGTTCCTGCAGGCGCCGGCCGAGCACGTCCAGCAGGTCGCAGCCGTCGCGCAGGGGGATGACGCAGAGTTGGGCGAAGTCCTGGAGCAGGGCCGGGTTGCTCTGCAGGTTGTCGTGACTGGCGATGTTTTCCAGCAACTGGGTGGCTGCGCGGATGCGGTGGGCGGCGGCCTCGTGGAGCGCGTCCAGCGGGGCCTGGGTGTCCACCAGCAGGGCGGGGATGTTGTAGTCGTTGCTGGTGAGGGGCATGTAGTGCTCCACGGTTTTATCCACTGTGTTGGTGGGTGGATCAGGTGTGATTTTCTTCATTGGTCTGCTTCCTAACGTATGAGTCGGAGTCGCCAAGAATCACTTCCACGTAATTAGGTGGCGGCTGTACGCAGGTGTGGAAGACCGGGACGTTAGGCACCCGGCGCACTCAAGAGCGCCCCGCGCACAGCCACCATAAAGTGCAGGCTGCAAACATGCCTGACGGTTGCTGGTGCTTTGCGCGCCTAACGATATAGGGGCTTCCACACCCCTGTCACTGAATTTGCAATGACCCCCAGACCTTAAGGGCTGAACCTTTGAGGAACAAGGTGATGCGATTCGACGCGTGTTGTAAGACTTTTCGGTGACCGCGATTTGAGGGGCAGGGTGTGCCGAGGGCTCCCACCGATCAGCCGCCACATGAGCATTCGCAACTTTCCTTCCAGCACCCTCAGCACCCGGATGGCGGTGAGATAAATGAGGTCATGGAACGGGCTGATCGGTCGGTATTTCAGACATTTCCTACAAAGGTGACGAGTTGCAACTTGCTAAGTTACTGCGCGTCTGCAGCGAGGCCTCGGCCCCGCAGCGCTTCGGCTAATGGAATCAGCCGCAACACGTCAAGGAGCGACCCATGTTCAGCCCGGCCGACCAGACCCACTTCAGCCTGGACATCCAAGGCATCCAGCACGACTTCCAGGTGCTCGCCTTCCAGGGCACCGAAGCCATCAGCCAGCCGTTTCGCTTCGATCTGCAACTGGTCAGCGAACGCCCCTGGATCGACATTGAAGCCCTGCTGCACCAACCGGCCTTTCTCTCCTTCGATCCCCAGGGCCATGGCATCCATGGCCTGATCCAGCGCATCGCCCAGGGCGACGCCGGCCAGCGCCTGAGCCGCTACAGCCTGTCGCTGCTGCCGCACCTGGATTACCTGCGCCACCGCAGCAACCAGCGGATTTTCCAGCAGCTTTCGGCGCCGCAGATCATCGCCCAGATCCTTGAAGAGCACGGCATTCTCGGCGATGCCTACCAGTTCCAGATCCAGCAGCCCTGCCCCGAGCGCAACTACTGCGTGCAGTACGACGAGAGCGACCTGCACTTCATCCAGCGCCTGTGCGAAGAAGAAGGCCTGCATTACCACTTCCAGCACAGCCGCGAGGCGCATTTGCTGGTGTTCAGCGACAACCAGAGCGTGTTCCGCACGCTCGGCCGGCCCACCGCCTATGTGCGCGGCAGCGGGCTGGTGGCCGATGAGCCGGTGATCAAGGGCTTTAACGTGCGCCTGGAAACCCGCACCTGTCGTGTCACCCGGCGCGACTACGACTTCGAAAAGCCGCGCCTGCAAATGGAGGCTGCCTACAAGCCCGACGCCAAGACCCAGGAACCGGACCTGGAGGACTACGACTACCCCGGGCGCTTCACCGATCGCCAGCGTGGCAAGTTCCTCAGCCAGCGCGCCCTGGAACGCCACCGCGCCGACTACCGCCAGGCTGAGGGCTGGGGCGATGAGCCGCGACTGGTCAGCGGGCATTTTCTTGAACTGACCGATCACCCGCGCCAGGCGTGGAACGACCTGTGGCTGCTGACCCGGGTGACTCACGAAGGCAAGCAACCCCAGGTGCTGGAGGAATCGATCACCAGCGATACCGAGACCGCAGACGGCTTCCAGCAGGGCTACCGCAACCGCTTCCTCGCCACCCCCTGGGATGTGTTCTTTCGCCCCGCGCTGGACCATCCGAAACCCCGGGTCCTGGGCAGCCAGACCGCAGTGGTTACCGGCCCGCCCGGAGAGGAAATCCACACCGATCAATATGGCCGGGTCAAGGTGCAGTTCCACTGGGACCGCGAAGGCCAGGGCGACGACCGGACCAGTTGCTGGCTGCGGGTCGCCTCCAGCTGGGCCGGCGACCGCTACGGCGCCCTCGCCATCCCCCGCGTCGGCATGGAAGTGCTGGTGGACTTTCTCGAAGGCGACCCCGACCAGCCGCTGATCAGCGGTTGCCTGTACCACCAGGAACACCCGACGCCCTACGAACTGCCGGCCAACAAGACCCGCAGCACCTTCAAGACCCTGAGTTCGCCAGGCGGCGGCGGTTTCAACGAAGTGCGCCTCGAAGACAGAAAAGGCGCCGAACAGATCTTCGTCCACGCCCAGCGCGACTGGGATGAAAACATCCGGCACGACCAGAAAATTCGCGTTGGCCACGAGCGTCACGACACGGTTGAAGGCAACAGCTACAGCGAGCTCAAGGCCGAGGAACACCGCACCACTCACGGCGAACGCAAAACCGAAATCCGCGCCGACGACCACCTGAACGTGGCGCACGACCAGCACATCCAGCTGGGCACCGCACAACTGCTCCAGGCCCGCCGCGAGATTCACCTGCAAGCGGGGCAGAAGATGGTGATCGAAGCGGCCAGTGAACTGACGGTGCAAGCCGGGGGCAGCTTTATCAAGCTCGACGCCAGCGGCGTCAGCGTGAGTGGGGCGTTGCTCAAGGTGAATGCGGGAGGTGCGGCGGGGCAAGGCAGCGGCGTCGGTATTGAGCCGCCGATGCTACCCGGTGTGGCGGACAAGGATAAGGCCGGGAGCTTGATGGAGAAGGCCTTGGTGAATCCCAAGCAGAAAACCAAACCTGAAGAAGATTATCCGTTCTCGCTGTAACGCTCGTTTTCATGGATATGCCGATTGATGGATATGGAGTCCGACTATGTTGATCAGCCCGCCTTTTCTCCCGTTAGCCGCCCCAAACGAAAGCGATGAGGACTTTATCAATCGGGCGATGAACAGTACTGAAGGAGCCTTTCCTCTCGGTCAGAACATGGTCTGGCACGGTGGTATCCATCTCACGGCACCGAGGGAAGGGAACACTCACCTGCCCGTTCGCGCCATCGCCGATGGAACCGTGGCTTATGTTCGTCAACCTACGGCAACCAACACCGATACCAGCCATCCTTTGAATTATCGAAATGGCTGGACCGATGACGGCTGCCTGATTCTGAAACACGAAACGGATATAGGCGAAGGCGCCCACGCCAACGTTGTTTTTTATTCAATCTACATGCACTTATCCGTTATTAAATCCGTCGATATCGCAATTGATATGCCTATTTATCGGAAGGACGAATTAGGTACGGCGGGCAGGATTTATGGTGCTCCCCATAAAATACACTTTGAAGTCATCTGCTCTCAGGAGCAACTTGGCCATTTTCTAGGCAGGAGTACCGGGCGCCTGACCACCACCAGGAATGGGCGAACTGATAGTTGCTGGGGCGATGTTCACTTCTATATTCCTCCAGAAATACTGTTCTATGCCGCCCGCCCGACCAACCCAACAAGCGCAACTAATAAATCGGCCATTGTTCACCGGCATATCGATGCGTATTTTGTTTCCATGAAATATGAACAAGGACAGTGCACATTAACCACTTTCAATGAATCCGGCACTCGACTGGGAGAATGGCAGGAAACGCAAGATTACGAATACAACCTCTATACGACTGCCAAAGCGTTGTATCCCCGCTCACCGAGTGCGGGTTATGAATTATTGCGATTTGGCAGGATATTGGGTCCAGATCTACTACAGCCCCATGATGCGGCGCACTGGCGACAAGTAGCCTATCCGGCGAGCGGCGCCCATCCGGCAGGCGTCGGCTGGGTCAACCTGAAAAGTCCTACAGTTACTGTCTATAGCGACGCCGACTTTCCCCATTGGCAGGGTTGGAAGTTGATTGACGATGACACCGATGGTGATGGTCGTTGCCAGTCTGAACAGGTTATGGAATTACTGGGCATTTCCGAGATTCCAGTGACGCCACAACAGCGTACTGCCTATAGTGCGATGATCAACACACCTGAAAACCAGAAAAAACTTAAACGACTGATTTGTAAATTTCCCAGCGAATGGGAAAGAGCCAATTTCTTCAACAGGTACAACTGGTTGAGTGAAGGTAATGAGCCTATTATTTCCGCGCAGGCTCAAGAAAAATTGAAGTTGCACTATGAGGCGTTGGCTTTTTGGGAAAATATGGATCTGAAAGATGTTAATTCAGAGCACTGGCATTTCCCACCAAAGGAGTTTATTCGGGTTTTTAGAAAGTGTGGATGGCTGAGTTTGGTTGAAGTTGGAGGTACGTTTCCCAAGCACATGTTTTATACCGCGAGCGGAAATCCAAGAACTTCCATAAATACAAGTGGCCAGACATATACCACAAATAGAAGAAGTGCGGAAAATAGAGTGTCAAGCCATATAGAGGATCTAAATAAAGCCATAAGAAAATATTTGGGTGCAGACAGGAAGAGAATTTCTATATTTTTAGCGCAAGTACTTCTTGAAACGGCACAGTGGAGAAATATCGGTGGAAGTAAGCGCTTAATGCATGAGTGGGGTTTTGGTCGGTATTCTGTGCTAAACCCCGCAACTGAATTTTATAGCGTGTTCTACGGAAGAGGGATAATGCAGTTGACTTGGGCTAAAAACTACAAAGCTTATGGAGAGTACCGAGGTTTTAGAAATCATGTAGGCGCATATACTGAAAGGATTTCGAATATCCCTCCACGCCTGACTAACGTTTCAATGCACTACTCAGCACATCCGGATGATGGGGGGATTGCTTTTGTCTGGGCTCCAAGATTTGATCCAGATATAGTTGCAGAGAGCAAATATAATGCGTGTGACTCGGGCGGTTTTTACTGGGTGTCTAAAGTCTTCTCTGGTGGAATGAATATAAACAGAGTTTCAGACAGGTTGTACTCGGCTAATAATATAGGACTGATCAATCGTCTAGTTAACGGCGGCGGCAACGGATATTACGAGAGACAGGCCTATACTGCCTATATGCTTCGAAAGCTTACAGACAGTATTGCTGAAACCCAAACAATAATCATATCTCCTACAGGGAAGGCTACTATCCATGCAGATATGCAGCCTGCGGAGTAGTCAGATGAATGTTAAAAAAGCAATTTTGGCGGCGCTAGTAACCTTTGTTTGCGTGTCTATTCAAGCGCAATCGCTAAGATTCAACCCCGACAAAGAAAGCGAAGTAAAGCTTTCGTGGGACGGATTAAGCTTGAATATAGATGTGAAGAGTAATGGGAATCACAAGGTAAGCGACTTTGCTTTTGAAACAGATAAGAAGCTACATATAGCGCTTGATGATTTCAATTTTGACGGAGTGGGGGATTTTGCTGTTTGGCATACTGATGATGGGATGGGTACTTACAGGATCTTTAGAGTGTTTATTTATGACGTTAAAACAATAGCCTTCACAGAGATCTTTCCAAGTTGTGGTGATGAATTTATCAATCTCGTGACTGATAAAAAAAACAGAAGTCTAAACAGTACCTACTATGAGGATAATATCCCAAAGCAGTGCGTTACTAGCTTCTGATGAAAGTGGCCAACTGCTAACCAGAATCACAAGTTTCTTTTAGTACACCTGTCCGAATGGCATGTTTTTTTGCCAATGCCACTCAAGAGACACAAGGGTATCAAACAAGTCATGAGGATAGCCCATAATGGTACAGTTCTTGACGCTGTATAGACTTCCTGCATTTAACCCATATTGGAAACTATATTGAATATTGGAGATTCAAGGGGGGCATCGACAATCAGATTTCACAAGCTTTAATGAGCAGGTTGGTCATGACCAATAATAATCGCCCTATTGCTCAGGGGGGATTCATGTATGATCCGATAAACTCTTTGAACGATATATCTACGGGCATCCCTCAAGAGATCATTGTAAAACGAGAGGCTGTAAAGGCATCGTTTGATACCACCAACAGCGCCGACGCATATGGGTTATGGTCTGGGTCAGCCAAACAGGCAGATGGATACTATGCGGCGCCTTTCAGTACATTAAGGGCTGTCACGACAAACCTTCAGACGAAACACTATTACGAAAATTCCGCGTTTGGAAATGTTGCCGCAACAATTAATACTGGATCACCATCATCAAATTTTTCGTCTATATGGGGAATCCAGGCACGATTCATGGCATTTGCAAATGCACAGGTTGTTTTAATGGATAGACTGCAATTTCCAATGTCCGCCAATAGCCTATCCATGGTTCCACTGGATTATGTTCGCAGGAGTATTGAGTGGTGAATATCATAAAATGGATGTTGGGCTTGGCAAAAGCGCAACTATGCTTACTGCTGATCTTTTCTTTTGCCGCTGTTGGTGGCGAAACCATCAAGTTAGGCAATGGTATCAGGGAAAGCATATATGCCACTGGGAAAAGCACAGTAGAAATTCACCAGAGCCATTGTCTATACAGCATGCTGCTGCTCAAGGGGCAACGCTTAAGGTTTAATACGCCAGACGTTGTATTTCTTGAGTCAAAATCAAATGAAAAAATCAAAGATTGGCCATATTTATCACAGGCCGAAACAAGCTTTGGATACAGTTGGAGTTTTAAGAAAAAATCTGGGCTGAACTCGAAATGGTTTGGTTTGATGTGTGACAATGCAAAATACTTTGATTTTGAGCCGGCATTCGAAAATCAGCTAAGCAGTGACAGCCCTGAACTGCAGCAAATCAAAAATGATAATGCATTTAAATGCCCGGGGGCGCTGAGCGAGGCAGGGTGGAGGCCAACAGAAAAAGCCGGAGCCGCCAATAGTTATGTATTTGAAGAAATAAAAAATGAAAATTTGAGCGGCTTCATTGTTGGATACAAAAACAAAGACACACCTACATTTGGTCGAGTAACGTTTTGCCTGATTAAAGGCGAAAGTGTTTTACTCGGCAGTGCTGAGAATGCCCCAGAGCCACTATCGATAAGTGCGAAAACTTTCAGTGAATTAAAGAGGGTGGCGTCAGGTATTGTATTTTTAAATTAAGCATACAGAAAAGCTGTACTCCCTAAGGGGAGTGATATTCCTAATGCGTAGCGATCACAAAAAAAGGCGGCTACCCGTAGGTAGCCGCCTTTTTCATCCCTGTCGGTAACGCTTATTCCGCCAGTTTGTAGGCAATGATGTAGTCGCCCATCTTGGTGCCCAGGGAGCCGTGGCCGCCCACGACCACCAGGACGTACTGCTTGCCGTCCTTGCCGGTGTAGCTCATCGGCGTGGCCTGGCCGCCCGCTGGCAGGCGGGATTTCCACAGTTCCTTGCCGTTTTTCACGTCATAGGCGCGGATGTACTGGTCCAGGGTGCCGCTGAGGAAGCCCACGCCACCGCCGGTGACCATGGAGCCGCCCATGCTCGGTACGCCGATTGGCAGGCCGATCGGGATCGGCGAGCTGTCGCGGCTGGTGCCGTTCTTGTGCTTCCACACCACCTTGTTGGTGGTCAGGTCGATACCGGCCACGTAGCCCCAGGCCGGTGCCTGGCAAGGTACGCCCAGAGGCGACATGAACGGGTGCATGATCACCGCGTAAGGCGCGCCAGTGTTGGGTTGCACGCCCGAGGTTTCGCTTTCGCGCTTGCTGCCGGCGGCGACTTCGGCCCGCGGCACCAGCTTGGAAACGAAGGCCATGTAGTTCGGGCTGGTGAACAGCAGTTGACGGACCGGGTCCAGCGACACGCTGCCCCAGTTGAACACGCCGACGTTACCCGGGTAGATCAGGCTGCCCTGCACCGACGGCGGGGTGTACTGACCTTCATAGCGCAGTTCCTTGAACTGGATGCGGCACAGCATCTGGTCGAACGGCGTGGCGCCCCACATGGCTTTTTCATCCAGTGGCGGTGGCAGCAGGTTCAGGTCCGAGCGGGCCTGGGTCGGGGCGGTGTGGTCGCCTTCGACCGCGCCGGTCGGGGCCGGGATTTCCTGGATCGGTACGATCGGGGTGCCGTCGCGACGGTCCAGCACGTACAGGCTGCCTTGCTTGGTCGGCTGGATCAGCGCCGGCTTGACGCCGTTCGCGGTCTTCATGTCGAGCAGGGTCGGCTGGCTGCCCACGTCCATGTCCCACAGGTCGTGGTGGGTGAACTGGTAGTTCCAGCGCAGCTTGCCGGTGTCGATGTCCAGGGCCACGGTGCCGGCGCTGAATTTCTCGGCGCCTGCGGTGCGGTTGCCGCCCCATTGGTCAGGCATCTGGTTGCCCAGTGGCAGGTAGACCATGCCCAGCTTCTCGTCGACGCTGGCCAGGGACCACATGTTCGGCGAGTTGCGGGTGTAGGTCTTGCCTTCCGGCAGGGGAGCGGTTTCGTCGGGGTTACCCGAATCCCAGTTCCACACCAGGTGACCGTCGTGCGCGTCGAAGGCGCGAATTACGCCGGACGGTTCGTTGGTCGATTCGTTGTCGGTGACGTGGCCGCCGATGATCACCAGGTTGCGGGTGATGGCTGCCGGCGAGGTGGAGTAGTAGCCACCCGGGGTGAACGGGCCGATACCGGCCTTGAGGTCCACGGCGCCCTTGTTGCCGAAGTCTTCACAGACCTTGCCGGTGTCGGCGTTGATGGCGATCAGGCGCGCATCGGCGGTGGGCAGGAACAGGCGGCGCGGGCAGCTGGCGGCGATGGCCTGGCCCGCGGGGGACAGGGTGGCCGGCTGGCTGATGGCGTCGGAGTTCTTGTAGTTGGCTTCGTCGTAGTACGACACGCCACGGCAGGTCATGTGCGCCCAGCCACGGAAGTCGTCGCCGTTGGGGCCTTGGATCTGCGGGTCGAAGCGCCAGATTTCCTTGCCGGTGTCCGGGTCCAGGGCCAGCACCTTGCTGTGGGCGGTGCAGGCATAGAGCATGCCGTTGACCTTCAGCGGGGTGTTCTGGTTGGTGATTTCCACCGGGTCCTTGGCGGTCGGCATGTCGCCGGTGCGGATGCGCCAGGCTTCCTGCAGCTTGCCGATGTTGCCCGGGGTGATCTGCTTCAGCGGCGAGTAGCGGTCGCCGAACTCGGTGCGGCCGTAGGCTTGCCATTCACCCTCGGGCATGGCCGGGGCGGTGCTGGTCATGTTGGCGCTGTCGCGACCCAGGTCGCCGGAGATTTCACCAGGGTGGGTGAACTGGCTGCCAATGGCGGCGCCACCGGCCAGGACCACGGCCACGCTCAGGGCCGCGGTGCCCATCGGTGCCGGGCCATCGCGCAGCAGCGGACGGCGGAACCAGGGCAGCAGCAGAACCACGCCGAGGGCGAACCACAGCGACAGGCGTGGCACCAGTTGCCACCAGTCCAGGCCGATTTCCCACAGCGACCAGACGGTGCTGGCGAACAGCACCAGGGCGTACAGACCCAGTGCCGCGCGTTTGCCGGCCAGCAACAGCAGGCCGGTCAGCGTCAGGCCGATACCGGCCAGGACGTAGTACAGCGAGCCGCCGAGCATGCTCAGCTTGATCCCCCCGGCCAGCAAGGCCAGGCCCATTAGCAGCAGCAAGATCCCGAGCAGGCTTGGCAGCCAGCGGCTCGGACTTGAAGCACCCTCAGTGCTCATAGTGTGGTTCTCCGTGACGTTAAGAGTGGACCCGCGCTTGTTCACTGTAGATGACGATCAGGCGCGGGCTTGGTTCAGCTGAAAACTGTGAATGACGTTGTTGGGTGCCAGGGGCCTTAGAACGAACTCTGGATCTTGATCCCGCCGATCAGGGCGTCGTCCACCTGGCTTACGCCACCGGGATGGCGGATGTATTGCAGGTTGGGGCGCACGGTCAGCCAGTTGGCCAGGTGTAGGCCGTAGTACAGCTCGGCGCTGTATTCGGTGTCCTGCGGCGGCAGGTAGCCGGGTTTGTCGTAGTCGTAGATCGCGCGGGCCTGGTTGCTGGCCTGGGCGTTCTTGCGGTACGCCGGGTTGACGTGGACCCGGGCCAGGGCAAAGCCGATGTCGTCCTTGGCGCGGGCATCGAACAGGCCCTTGTAGACCAGGCCGGCCTGGACGTAGTTGTCGATGGCGTTGGTCTTCTTGTCGTGGGCGGTGACGTTGGCGAACAGGCTCAGGCCGCGGGAATGGTCGCTGGCGACGCTGGTGACTTGCTGTTGCGCGCCGAACCACAGGCCGTGCTTGCTTGAGCTGCTGCGGTAGGCTTCGCCGCTCAGGGCCGCGCTCTGGCCGTTGCTGTCCTTGTACACGTCGTTGGCCTTGGCGCTGCTGTAGTAGTAGCCGGCGCGGTATTCACCGGCCAGGCCGTTGAGCTTGGGCGTCCACACCAGTTCCACCGGCAACAGGGTGCCCTGGGTGCCGCTGCCGCTGAGCTTGAAGCCGTTGTCGCGGTCCAGGTTCGACGGGTTCTGCTCATAGGCGCCGATCTGCGCGTAGACCTCTGGGGTCAGGTGGTATTTGACCCGCAGCGCCCACTGGCTGACCGGCCAGTTGTACCAGACGCTGCCGGCCCAGTTGCCCACCTGGGAGCCGCAGAACGCCAGGTTCTGGAAGTCGCAGGGGAAGCTGTTGAAGTCTTCGCCCTGGCCGAAGCGGCCGGCCTTGATGTCGAGCTTCTGGTCGAAGAATTTCTGCTGGTACCACATCTGCGTCAGGCGCCAGGTCTGGCCGCGGCCCCAGACTTCCTGGGCCGAGGTGAAGCCGCCGACCCGTGGGTCGTTGATCCGGTCGTTGCTGATGTTGTCGCCGTCGCGCTTGGTCACCGTCAGTTGGAACTCGGCGTCATCCCAGCCGAGGATCTTCTGCAGGTCCAGGTGGCTGCCGAAGGCGAACTGGTCGCTGTAGCGCGCGGTGCGGTCGTGGTCGTAGCCACCGTGCAGGTTCGACCCCATCTCGCCGACGTAATCGACCTTGAAGTCGTAGCCCTTGTTCGCCAGTTCCGTGCGTGTGCCGTTCCAGTCGCCCAGCATCCAGGGCGAGTCGCTGTCGAAGGCCGGGGCGGCCTGGGTGCAGGCGGCGAACCCCAGGGCGCCGAGCAGGCTCAGGGTCTTGGGCAGGGCAACGGGAGTCAGGACAGCGCTGTCTTTTAAACGCTGAAAAACGGGCATAGGCATTCGAGTCAGGTCTTTTTCTAGGAATAGGCAGAAGCAAGGGCAGGCTGCGTGGCCTTGATCGCGATGGATCAAGGTGGCATGCCGCTGATTTCAAAAGGAAAGATGAAGCGTTTCAGCTTCAGGGTGCGAAGGATAAAGCGCCGTCTCCTGGAGAGAAAGCGCTTTTATTGACATGAACCCTTTCGGATTCGGTAACAGTGGCCGGGGCCGGGCAGGTTCAGCGCGGCGCGGTGGCCGCGGCGAGGGCGTGTTTCTGCCGGGTGTAGCTCAAGACGAAGTGCGCCACCAGGCCGAAGATCAGCCCCCAGAACGCCGCCGCCAGGCCGAGGAAACTCATGCCCGAGGCGGTGACCAGGAAGGTGATCAGCGCGGCTTCACGCTGCTTCTCGTCGGCCATGGCGCCGCTGAGCCCGGCGCTGATGGCACCGAACAGGGCCAGGCCGGCCAGGGCCGCGATCAGTTCCTTGGGCAGGGCGGCGAACACCGAGGCCAGGGTCGCGCCGAAAATCCCCATGAGGATGTAGAACAGGCCGCAGGCGATCCCGGCGATGTAGCGCTTGTTCGGGTCTTCGTGGGCTTCGCGGCCGGTGCAGATGGCGGCGGTGATGGCGGCGAGGTTGATGCCGTGGGAGCCGAAGGGCGCCAGCAGCGCCGACGTGATGGCGGTCCAGGACACGATCGAGCGCGCCGGGGTGGTGTAGCCGGCGCTGCGCATCACCGCCATGCCCGGCACGTATTGCCCGGTCAGGGTCACCAGGGCCAGGGGCAGGCCGATGTTGACGATGGCGTGCCAGTTCCACTCGGGGGCGATGAAGATCGGTTCGGCCAGGGCCAGGGTGATGGAGCCACCGTTGAACTCGCCAAGGCCGGCGGCCACGGCGCAGCCCACCAGCAGCACCGCGAGAATCGCGTAGCGTGGCGAGAAGCGTTTGCCCAGCAGATAGGCGGCGATCATTGCCAGCACCAGGGCCGGTTGCAGGGTCACCGAAGTGAACAGCCCGGCGCCGAAGCGGAACAGGATGCCCGCCAGCATGGCCGCGGCAATGGCCTTGGGCAGGCGGCTCATGAGCTTGTCGAAGGCCCCGGACAGGCCGAGCACGGCGATGATCAACGAGGCCACGACATAGGCGCCGATGGCCTGGGGCAGCGATACCGTGGGCAGCATCGATACCAGCAGCGCTGCGCCGGGAGTGGACCAGGCGGTGATCACCGGCACTTTCAGGCGCCAGCTCAGCAGCAGGCCGGTGAGGCCGCTGCCGATGGAGATGGCCCAGATCCAGGACGACACCTGGTCACTGGGCATATGGGCTTCGCGGGCGGCCTGGAACACGATGATCAAGGGGCCGGCGTAGGAAATGATCACGGCGATCAGGCCGGCGATCACGGCGGAGAGGGACAGGTCCTTGCTGAGACTGTGCATGGCATCTCGACTGGGCATGGGGTGGAAGAAGTTGAGTCGATTGAGTTGGCGCGGGTCGAGTGTATTTCAATGAATTGAATCGATTCAATTGTTTCTCGATGTGGGCACGGCAAAATCGTTGGTGATTGGCAGTCAAGTTACTGATTTATAGGGTTTTATAGGGTTTTCAAAAAGTTGTTGGACGAATCTAGGCCAGCGGTTTGGCCTATGGATCGAATCAATTTGTCAAATGAGTCGATGTTAAGGTCGATGCACGGCTGTGATATGCTCCGGTCCACCTCAACGCAGCCGATGGTCATCAGCCTCCATGTGGGTTCCCCAGTTAAGCGAGTTCAATCAGCCGGTCTACCTGTCCATTGCCGATGCCCTGGCGCGGGATATCGGCAGCGGCCTGTTGAATGACGGTGATCGTCTGCCGACCCTGCGCGAGCTGGCGGTGACCCTGAATGTCACCCCCGGCACCATCAGCCGCGCCTACAGCGAAGCCCAGCGGCGCGGGCTGGTGCAGGGGGAAGTCGGGCGTGGCACCTACGTGCTGGCGCAGCCGCCGCTGGCGTTGCCCGAAGGTTCCAGCGCGCCGTCGCTGTCCCTGGGCCAGTCCGACGTCCTGGACCTGTCGATCATCAAGCCCTACAGCGAAACCCTGGAGTACTGGTTGCGCGGCGCCCTGGTGGGCATGGCCCACAGCAGCGACTTCGGCCGCGCCCTGGACTACGCCCCCGACGGTGGCCATCCGGCCCATCGCGAAGCCGGTGCCCAGTGGTTGCGCCACTCCCTGTCCGAAGTCCATTGGCAACAGGTGGTGCTGACGGCCGGGGCCCAGCACGGCCTGACGGTGGCCATCAGCGCCTTGAGTAACGCCGGTGACCTGCTGCTTTGCGAGTCGTTGACCTACCCGGGCATCATCTCCGTGGCCCATGGCCTGGAGCGGCGCCTGAGGGGCGTGGCGATGGACGAGGAGGGGATGCTGCCCGAGGCCCTGCGCGAGCAGTGCCTGCGGGAAAAACCGACATTGCTGGTGTGCGTCGCCAGTTGTCAGAACCCCACCACGGCGATCATGTCGCCCCGGCGCCGGGCGCAGATCGCGGCGATTGCCGAAGAGTTCGACTTTCTGATCATCGACGACGATATCTACGGCTTTCTTGCCACCGATCCGTCGATCAAGCCGCTTTCCAGCTATGCGCCGCAGCGTTCGGTGTACCTCACCAGCCTGTCCAAGGCGATCATGCCGGCGTTGCGCGTGGGTTACCTCTACAGCCCGCCCAAGCTGCTGTCGCGCCTGAGCTCGATGGTTCGCAGCAGTGTGTGGATGCCGTCGCCCCTGACCGCGCAATTGGCCAGCAACGTGATTGTCGAGGGGTTGGATCGCAAGCTGGTGCAGACCCAGCGCAGCGAAGCGGCAGTGCGCCAGGCGATCGCCCGGGAGGTGTTTGCCGGTCTGCAGATCCAGACCCAGCCCCACAGCTATCACCTGTGGCTGACGTTGCCGGAGCCGTGGAGCGCTGATGAGTTCGCCACCCTGGCCCGGGCCAATGGGGTGCTGGTGATGAGCGGCAGCCAGTTCCAGGTGGAACGCGGCGTCAGCTCCCGTTGTGTGCGGGTGGTGCTGATGTCGCCCACCACCCGGGACGAGTTGCGTTTTGCCCTGACTCAGCTGGCCAGCCTGATCGAGGCGGACCCGCGCCGTTATCGCTAAGCCCTTTGCCGGCAAGCCGGCTCCTGCACCGATCGGTAGGAGCCGGCTTGTCGGCGAACAGGGCCCTTAGAAGGTGGTGCGCAAGCCCACTTCCACGCTGCGCCCGGCGGCCGGGGCGATATCCCGCAGGATCGAGCTGGCGTAGCGCACGGTCTGGTTGGTCAGGTTCTCGCCCTTGACGAAGGCCAGCCACTGGCTATGGCCGATGTCGAAGCGATAGCCGGCGCTGGCGCCAAAGGTGGTGTAGCCATCGGTGCCGCTTTCGTGGTCCGGCACCCGGCCCTGGCTGGCGGCATGTTGCACATCCAGGCGCGCCTGCCAGCGATCCAGTTCCCACAGCAGGCCGCTGTTCAGACGCAGCGGAGCAATGCGCGGCAGGTCCTGGCCGTTGTCCAGGTTCTTGGCCCGGGTGTAGTCGCCGGACAGCTCCAGGGCGAACTTGCCGTAGGCGCTTTCCCCCAGGGTCCAGCGATCCTGGGCTTCGATCCCGGTGAAGCGTGCTCGTACTCCGCTGTAGGCGTATTCCGGAATTCCGCCTGCCTCTTCTTCGCCTTCATCGTTGAGGGTCCGCCCCGTGCCCAGCAGGCCGATGTAGTTGGAGAAGTGACTGTAGAACACCCCGACGCTGCCTTTGTGGGTGCCGTTGTCGAAGCGCAGGGCCAGGTCGCTGGACACGGCTTTTTCCTTCGACAGCTTGGCGTTGCCCACTTCATAGGTGCCGGTGGCGACGTGGGCGCCGTTGGCATACAGCTCATAGAAGGTCGGAGCGCGTTCGGTGTAGCCCAGGGTCGCGGCCAGGGACCAGACCGGGGTCAGGGTGTAGACCGCGCCGGAGGACAGGCTGCCGGCGGTGAAGCTGCTGGACTTGTCGGCCTGGGCGAAGCGTGGGTTGCCTTTGCCGTCCGGGTCCACGGTGGTGTGTTCCAGGCGCCCGCCAAGGCTCAGGCGCAGGCGTTCGCTGGCTTGCAGTTCTTCGAGGATGAACAGCGCGCCGCTGTTGGTATCGGTTTGCGGGACGAAGGCTTCTTCGCCCAGGGCGGAGAACTCGTTGCGATTGACCTGGGCGCCGATCACCCCTTCCAGCGGGCCGAGGGGCTGGTGCCGGGCTTCGACCCGGGCTTCGTAACCCTTGTTCTTGAAGGTGGTGCCGGTTTCGCCGCCCTCGATCTCACGGTGTTGGTAGTCGGTATAGCCCGCGTTGAACTTGAGCGAGCTGAACGGCCCCTGCAGGTTGCGCAGTTCCGAAGCGAAGGCGTAGTGGTCCTGCTTCATGCGGATGCGCACGTCGTCTTCGGCGGGGGAGCCGTAGTTGGAGTCGTAGTTGCTGTAGGACAGGCCGGCATAACCGTCGTCCCAGGTGTAGGAGCCGCCGATGGCGCCGCCGTCCTGGCGTCCGTCGCTGTTGCCCAGGCGGCCTTTCTTGCCATCGCCGTCGTCACTGGCCGGGGCGTGGCGGCTGCGGGCGTAGCCGGGAATCTTCAGGTCGTTGAACTGCCGGGAGTTGGCGTCCAGGTGCAGGGCGAAGGTGCCGTCGCCGGCTTCCAGTTTGCCGGCGCTGCTGCGGGTGGTGTCGGCGCCGCCGTAGCGCAACTCGCCGGCGCCGTGAATCCCTTCGATGGCTTCGGTGGGAATGCGATTGTCGAAGCTGTTGATCACTCCGCCAATGGCGTTGCCGCCGTACAGCAGGGCCGCCGGGCCGCGGACGATTTCAATGCGCTCGACGTTCACCGGGTCCAGGGGCACCGCGTGATCGTAGGACAGCGACGAAGCATCCAGGGCGCCGACGCCGTTCTGCAGGATGCGGATGCGGTCGCCGTCCAGGCCGCGAATCACCGGGCGGCTGGCGCCGGGGCCGAAGTAGGACGAAGACACCCCCGGCTGTTTGTTCAGGGTTTCACCGAGGCTGCCTTTCTGTTCCAGGGTCAGTTGGTCGCCTTCCAGCACGGTGCTCGGGGCGGCCAGCTCGGTGCTGCCCAAAGGGTTGGCGGTGATGACCTGCCGGGGCAATTCCACGGCGTGGGCCTGTGAGGCAAGCAGCAGTGCGGCGGACAGGGGCGACAGGCGCCACAGTAAAGAGCGAGAAGGACGGGAGGCTGAACGGGACATCGGTCATTCCTTGGCAAGCAGGGCGCTAGGCGCTTTGAGTCAGAGGACAGGCGGGACACGGGGGTGTCCAGAATGCGGGTGAGTTGTTATTGATTGATACAATATAACATCTCTTTTATCGCGAAAAGCCAGGAACTTTTTGTCGCTCATGCCCGAGCACCGCACGGGCGGGTGGCGGCTACAGTTATTCAAGCGCTCTGGCGCGGGGGCATGCCCTCGGCTAAGGTGCGCGGCTTTCCCTCTTTTCTTCCCGCAAAGGCCTGGCATGACCGACACCCACACCGACCCGCTGCATGGCGTGACCCTGGAACAGATCCTCAAGGCGCTGGTGGAGCACTACGAGTGGTCGGGGTTGGCCGAGCGCATCGATATCCGCTGTTTCAAGAGCGATCCGAGCATCAAGTCGAGCCTGACCTTCCTGCGCAAGACGCCCTGGGCGCGGGAAAAGGTCGAGAAGCTCTACGTGAAGTTGCAACGCACCAAGCGCCCGCTTTAAGGAACCCCATGGCTGGCTTCTCGCTGCGGGGGCTGTTCACTCGGCGCGGCCTGATTGCCGTGGCGGCGATCCTTGGCTGGTTCGGGCTGACCGTCCAGCTGTACCTGATCCTGCTGCTGCGCTGGGAGGTGGGCGCCAGTCTGTTGGGCGGCCTGGTGAATTTCTTCAGCTTCTTCACCGTGCTCAGCAACACCCTGGTGGCCAGTGTGCTGACCTGCGCCCTGAACCTGCGGATATCCCGGGGGCAGGCATTCATGCTCAGGCCCGCGGTCAGTGGCGCGGTGGCGGCGAGCATTGTGCTGGTGGGCTTGGCCTACAGCCTGCTGTTGCGTCACCTGTGGCATCCCCAGGGTTGGCAATGGCTGGCCGATGAGTTGCTGCACGACGTGATGCCGCTGCTGTTTTTGCTCTATTGGTGGTGTTGCGTGCCCAAGGGCGGGCTGCGGCTCAAGCACATCGGTCTGTGGATGCTCTACCCGGTGCTGTATTTCGCCTACCTGCTGTTGCGCGGAAATCTGCTGGGGCTGTACCCCTATCCCTTCATTGCGGTGGACAAGTTGGGGTATCCCCAGGTGTTGCTCAATGCCCTGGGGATATTGGCCGGATTTGTCCTGGTGTCCCTGCTGTTGCTGGGCCTGGACCGCTGGCTGGGCAGGCGCCAATCCCAGCCCCGGTAGGCAGGGTTATTCCGCTTCGCTGCTGTCCAGGCGCCAGTAACCGGCAGCCTTGACGAATTCGTCGTTGAGCCGGTGTTCATCCAGCAACACCCGACGAACCTGGCGCGACACTTTGCTCTCGGTGGCCACCCAGGCGTACAGCTTGCCTGGCGGCATCTGCAACTGACGCACGGTGCTGAGCAGGTCCTGCCCGCCACCGTCACGTTCGACCCAGATCACCTGCACCTCGGCGGCGCTGTCCAGGGGCTGACGTTCGGCGGCGTCCTGTACCTCGATCACCGCCAGCACCCGGCGGCCGGCCGGCAGTTCTTCCAGGCGCCGGGCGATGGCCGGCAAGGCGGTTTCGTCGCCGATCAACAGGTAGCTGTCGAAGATGTCCGGCACGATCATCGAGCCCCGGGGCCCGCCGATGTGCAGGTACTGCCCCGGCTTGGCCTGCTCGGCCCAGGTCGAAGCGGGGCCGTCGCCGTGGAGCACGAAGTCGATGTCCAGTTCGCCCAGCTCCAGGTCGTAGCGGCGTGGGGTGTAGTCGCGCATGGCCGGCATCGGGCCGCTGTCCTTGCCCGGGCCCAGCACCAGGGTTTCCAGGGCGGCTTGCTGTTCGGCGTTCTGCGGAAACAGCAGCTTCACATGGTCGTCGCTGCCCAGGCTGATGAAGCCGGCCAGCTCGGGCCCGCCGAGGGTGATGCGGCGCATGCGCGGGGTCAGGTCGACGACACGCAGGACCTCCAGGCGCCGGCGCTTGATCTCGTGCATGACCCGGTGAATGGACAGTTCTGGGCTGGCAGTCATTGGCTTTTCTCCTGGGCAGGGTGGCTGAGGGGGCCATCGACAATGGCCTTGGCGGTGTTGTTCAGCAGGTCGCGGACCCGGAGGATTTCTTCCGGGCTCCAGCGGCCGTGGTGCATCTGCAGGGCGTGGCGCAGGTTGTGCACCGCCTCGTGGATCTCCGCGGGGCGATCGTGCCCGCGCAGGGAACGCTTGCTGACTTCGATGCGCATGCGCACGCCGTCCAGGGCGATGGCTTGTTCTTGCAAGGACTGACGTCCGGCGTCGGTCACGCTGTAGCGCTTTTTGCCGCCTTCGGCGTCGCCCAGGATCAGCTCGCTTTCTTCCAGGAAGGTCAGGGTCGGGTAGATCACCCCGGGGCTGGGGCTGTAGGCGCCGTCGAACATGCTTTCGATCTGGCGGATCAGGTCGTAGCCGTGGCACGGCTGTTCGGCGATCAGCGCCAAGAGCAGCAGTTTCAGGTCGCCGGGGGCGAAGACCCGGGGTCCGCGACCACCGCGTTCGCGGCCGGGGCGGCGTTCGAAAATCTCATGGTTGTCCCCGTGTTCACGATGGGGAGGAGGGTGATGCTCGCTCATTTTCTCTTTCTCCGTTTCGATTTAGACATAACTTAAGATATATCTTAAGTGGCGTGCAAGCATTTCTGCCCGCGACGCAGCGGCCGTTTGTCGGGGAAGGAGGAGTGGACGACGAACCCGGATTCAGCGTTGGGCGAGGTTGCCCAGGCACTGGGTACTGCTGTCCGGCTGCAGGTACGGCATGAGGATCGGCGCCATGCCCTTGAGCACCTGCACCGGCAAGGCCGAGGTGAACTTGAAGGCTTGTGCCGAGGCGCCCGGCACGTAGGCGGTGAGGGTGCCGAAGTGGTGCTCGCCGATATAGAACACGAAGGTCGCGGTGCGGTTGATGGACTTGGAACTCAGCACCCGACCGCCGGCACCGATGGCTTCGATGCGGTTGTCGCCGGTGCCGGTCTTGCCGCCCATGGCCAGCGGGGTGCCATCCGCCAGCTTGAAGCTGCCGGACACCCGTTTCGCGGTGCCGGCATCCACCACCTGGGACAAGGCCCCGCGCAGGGCCGTGGCGACTTCCGACGGCATGACCCGCTTGCCCTTGCCCGGGTCATTGCTCAGGCGGGTTTCGTAGGGCGTGCCGGCGGCGAAGTGCAGGCTGTCGATGCGCAAGGTCGGCAGGCGCACGCCGTCGTTGAGGATGGTGCCCACCAGCTCGGCCAGGGCCGCCGGACGGTCGCCGGAGCTGCCGATGGCGGTGGCCAGGGACGGCACCAGGTGGTCGAACGGATAGCCGACGCTCTGCCAGCGCTGGTGAATATCCAGAAACGCCTCGATCTCCAGCATGGTGCGGATGCGGCTGTCCCGGGCGCTGCGATGGCGACTCTTGAACAGCCAGCTGTACACCTCCTGACGCTCGAACTCGCTGGCCTTGACGATCTGGCTGAAGCTCGCGTCGGGGTTGTTCATCAGGTAGCCCAGCAGCCATAGATCCAGGGGGTGGACCTTGGCGATGTAGCCCTGGTCCGGCAGGTCGTAGGCTCCTGGGCCATAGCTGGCGTAGAGCTTGTCCAGGCGTTCGTCGGTGAGCTTTTCGCCGGTCTTGGCGTTTTTCATGTGGGCCCGGACAAAGCGCTTGAAGCTTTCCTGGCTGGCATCGGGCAGCAGGTAGCGGTGCACCGCGGCCAGGCGGATCGCCGTGGGATGCATGCCGTCGAGAAAGGTGTCCAGGCGTGTCTGGGTGTCCTTGTTGCGGTACTTCTTCCAGAACCGCAGGAGAAACGACGTGCCTTCGCGATCGGCGAAGCGCGCCAGGTACTCCTGGCGCCGCGGGTTGGCGTCGTCGCTGAGCAGTTCGGCGCTGGCGCTGTCGCCACCGTAGGTGCTGTAGCGCACCAGATCGCGCATCAGGCGGATGAACGGCAGGTTGATGGATTCGCGCAGGGCATCGCGCAGGGTCGGGCTGCGGCCGTTGTCTTCATTGCGGAAGTTGTGGAAGTGATGCACCCCGCCGCCGGTGAAGAAGGCTTCGCCGGGACTGGCGGAGTAGGTGCGGTCCAGGGCCGCGTCGAGCATCTTCGGCAGGCTGCGGTCGCTGTTCTGCATCAGGTAGTCGATGGCCCAGCGGCTCAGCCGGTCCTGGTCGTTGACCGCAACCTTCTTCAGCTCGGCCGGGGTCTGTCCGGCATGCCTGTCGTGCAGCTCGGCGATGATCTGCAGGTAGGTGGTCAGCACCCGCAGCTTGGCGGTGGAGCCCAGTTCCAGCTTACTGCCTTCGTTGATATCGAACGGCTGGTCGGTGCTGTCGGTCTGCACTCGCACCCGCGAGCCGTCCGGGGTCAGTTCGAATAGGGTGAAGCTGTAGCGCACCTGGGTGGTGCTGGTGGGGGTCAGCAGGCGCTCGCCGAGCACGCCGATCTGCGCGGCGAAGGCCGGGTCGGCCAGGTGCTTGAGGTAGTCGGTGGCCTGGCGTTGCAGGTCGCTCTGCAGGGTGCTGGTGGCGGACAGGTCGAGGCGGTCCAGGTCGTACAGGGGCCGGTTGAGCAGCGCCGCCAGCCGGCTGCGGGCCACGCTGATGCCCTTGTTGGTTTCGATCGGCTGGATCGTCGGCTGTTGCTGCCAGTCGCGGTAGCTGACCTTGCTGGCCAGGGCGGCGGCGCTCAGGGCCGGGTCGATGATGTCGTTCTGGGCCAGCAGGCGGATATGGCTGTCGGTCAGTTCCGCCAGCTCTGCGCGGCCCTTGGCCAGGTAATGGGAAGGGCGACGCTGCGCGATCATCAGCGACAGCACCTGACGCAGGGCCAACCCGCGCTGGGCCAGGCTTTGCGAGTCGTTGGCGGTGCTGCTCAGCGCCCGGTTGACCTGTTCGAAATCGGCGCCGTACCAGACCCGCAATCCTTCGGCCATGCCATGCACCTCACCGTGTCCGGGCACTGCCGACAGCGGCACGCTGTTGAGGTAGTCGCGGACGATCCGGCGCCGGGCTTCCAGGGTTTGCGGGCCATCCTGATAGGCACGCACGCTGGCAGAGACCATCTGCCGGATCTTCTCGCCCCCGGACAGCGTCAGGCCGTCGGGGGAGTGGCGGTATTTCTCCAATTGGGTGGCCAGGGTGCTGCCGCCGGCTGTCTGTCCCGGCAGGTGCATGAGCTTGGCCACCTGGGACCAGGCGGCCTTGGCGAAGCGTGGCCAGTCCACCGCCGGATTGGCCAGGGCCAGCTTGGGATCCAGCAGGTCGCGGTTCTCGATGAACAGCAGGCTGTGCACCATCAGCGGGGGGATGCTGGCGAAACTGGCATACAGCTGTTGCGGATAATTGAAGCGGTACAAGGGCGCGGCGCGGCAATCGGTGATGGACAGCCCGGCCTGGATCTTTTCGGTATAGGGCACGAAAAAGCCATGTTTGCTGTAGTCCATCAACGCTGCGGAAAACCGCGTCTGCGCGTCGATCTGGTAGCCGCGCTTGAGCAGGCGCGGCAGGAATTCCCCCAGGGCGCTGTAGCCCAGGCGGCGGTCGAAGGGACCGGCGCCAGGGTAGAGCACGGCATCGCTGGGCCCGGGTTGCAGGGAGTAGCTCAAATCGCTGGCCAGCCGGCTGAATTCCCGGGCCTGGAGCTTGGAGGTGCGCATCTCCCGGGACGCGGCCACCCCCAGGGCAATCAGGGCAATCAGCAGCAACAGCCAGAACAGGCGCCAGGCATAACGGCGCGCTCGGGGCTTTTTGGGTAAAGGCGCTTCGTCCTCGCTGTGGCCTGGCACTGCGGTTTTACGCGAATCGGTTTGCCACAGAGCGCCCATAGTCGATTGATCCATTCACGCAGATTGATCGGACTTGCCTGAAGCTTAGTCGGTGGCGGCCATGGGTGAGGAAATTGTGAAAACAGCTCGGTCCCGCCTCTGTGGCGAGGGAGCTTGCTCCCGTCCGGCTGCGCAGCAGCCGCCAAGCCTGAGCATGGGTTGCGTCAGAGAGATCACGGTGGCTGAGTCCAGGGCCGCTGCGCGACCCGGCGGGAGCAAGCTCCCTCGCCACAGGGTGGTGGGAGATTGCCGGACTAGAGCCTTTGCATAGGTAAATACGCCCTAGGTAGGGGCATGACGATGCACCAGGGCTGTGCAATACTCCGGACCCTTTCGGAATGAGGTATTGAGGCAAAAAGCAGGTAATGCTTCTTTGCAAAAGCGCTTTAGGCCGAGATTTCTCTCTGAATTTAGCTACTTATAGAGTGAAAAGCCCTATCAGGAGCTTTTTATACTGCGCACCCCGCTGATCTGGCAGGTCTTGTCCTACAGACGCGCCGCCCCACAAGGCCGGAACGGTTGAGCAAGCTGCGGCTACCCGCCATGGCTTCGCAGACTCGGTGGTTCAATCCAATAACAAAATGAGGTTGTATCTCTATGTCAGTTGGCAACCAACTGCCCCACGGCGAGTCCGCTCAGGGCGGTCCGCTGAAACGCGAACTGGGTGAACGGCATATTCGCTTGATGGCCCTGGGCGCCTGCATTGGTGTCGGCCTGTTCCTGGGCTCGGCCAAGGCCATCGAAATGGCCGGCCCGGCCATCATGCTGTCCTACATCATCGGCGGCCTGGCGATCCTGGTGATCATGCGTGCCCTCGGCGAGATGGCGGTGCACAACCCGGTCGCCGGTTCCTTCAGCCGTTACGCACAAGACTACCTGGGTCCATTGGCGGGTTTTCTCACCGGCTGGAACTACTGGTTCCTGTGGCTGGTGACCTGCGTCGCGGAAATCACCGCGGTGGCGGTGTACATGGGCATCTGGTTCCCCGATGTGCCGCGCTGGATCTGGGCCCTGGCGGCCCTGGTGAGCATGGGCTCGATCAACCTGATCGCGGTCAAGGCCTTCGGTGAGTTCGAGTTCTGGTTTGCTCTGATCAAGATCGTCACCATCATCGCCATGGTCATCGGCGGTGTCGGCATCATTGCCTTCGGCTTCGGCAACGATGGCGTGGCCCTGGGGATCTCCAACCTGTGGACCCACGGCGGCTTCATGCCCAATGGCGTGACCGGCGTGCTGATGTCGCTGCAGATGGTGATGTTCGCCTACCTGGGCGTAGAGATGATCGGCCTCACCGCCGGTGAAGCGCGCAACCCGCAGAAGACCATTCCCAACGCCATCGGCTCGGTGTTCTGGCGCATCCTGCTGTTCTACGTGGGCGCGCTGTTCGTGATCCTGTCGATCTACCCGTGGAACGAGATCGGCACCCAGGGCAGCCCGTTCGTGATGACCTTCGAGCGTCTGGGCATCAAGACCGCCGCCGGCATCATCAACTTCGTGGTGATCACCGCCGCGCTGTCGTCCTGCAACGGCGGCATCTTCAGCACCGGGCGCATGCTCTACAGCCTGGCGCAGAACGGCCAGGCCCCGGCCGGCTTCGCCAAGACCTCGAACAACGGCGTGCCGCGTCGCGCGCTGCTGCTGTCGATCTTCGCCTTGCTGCTGGGCGTGCTGCTGAACTACCTGGTGCCGGAGAAGGTGTTCGTCTGGGTGACTTCGATCGCCACCTTCGGTGCGATCTGGACCTGGGTGATGATCCTGCTGGCCCAGCTCAAGTTCCGCAAGGGCCTGAGCCCGAGCGAGCGTGCCGCGTTGAAGTACCGCATGTGGCTGTACCCGGTCAGTTCCTACCTGGCCCTGGCGTTCCTGGTGCTGGTGGTGGGGCTGATGGCCTACTTCCCGGACACCCGCGTGGCGCTGTACGTCGGCCCGGCGTTCCTGGTGCTGCTGACCGTGCTGTTCTACCTGTTCAAGCTGCAACCGACCAATGTCCAGCAAGGGGCGGTACGCTCGGCGTCCTGAGGGGGGCTGCGGGGATGCGGCTGGCTTGAACATCCCCGGCTGAAAAGCTGAGACACGCCATCCGGCGGCCTGCCAAGGCCGCCGGATTTTTTTTGCCCGGGTCAGCCGCCCAGGGTGCCGCTGCGATCGGCGTCGAAGATGGCCTTGGCCTGCTGTGCCGGGGTCGTCAGCAGGGCCAGCAACGCTGTCTCGCTGTAGAGCTGCCGGTTGGCCAGGGTTTTCGGCGTGGGTTCGATGGGAATCAGCTGATCCTGGTCGCCGCCGTGCAGCCAGATCGCGGTCATTTGCAGGGCCGGGACGAACAGCAAGCGCAGCTCATGGCTTTGGCCCTGCAGCTGGGGAGCCTGCTCGGCAAGTTCCAGGGCACTCACCACGGACGCCGCCAGGGCACCGTGGTTCAGCGCCGAGAAGCCGAGCTTGCCGGCCACCTCGCTCAACTGCGCATCGGCGATCGACACCCCGGCATCGAACACCAGGTAGTGCCAGTCACCGGCCTTGGCCTCGGCCAGCCCTTTGCCCTGGGCCAGGTCCTCCAGGCCCAGGGTGTAGCCGCGAAAGGCCTGGGACAGCTTCAGGTTGCCGGCGCGGGCCTGGGCAAACCCGCGGTTGATGCCGAAACCCTGGGTCTGCAGGGCCGCCTGGAGTGCCGAACGCAGGTGCTGGACGCCATCGACAGGCGCCTTGGGGTAAGTCAGTTGCATGACGCCTCCTAGTTTTTCCGGGTGAAGTAGGTGTGGGTCCAGTAGCCGCCGCCGTTGTAGGAGGCGGGGAAGCTGTTCAGGGCGCGTGTCGAGTAGCCGTAGATCGAGTCCGCCACCAGAAGGTAGCCGCCGTCGCTGCCGTAGATCGTCAGGAAATGCGCGCCGCCGCCGTACCAGGCGCAGCGCAGGCCCACGGGGCGGCCCATGCCCAGCTGGTTGTCGATGGCCGGCATCTGCATCCGGTCTTCGCGCATGCCGCCATAGCAGCGGGTGGTGCGCAGGGCCGAGTCCAGGTAGCCGTAGACGTTGCACGGCCCGGGCTGGCTGCAACAGGAGTGGCGGCCCAGCTCGGCATTGGCCACTGCGCATTGGGTCCAGGACCCGGTGCCGTAATAGTTGCCGACCGAAGCGGACAGGGCGGCCCAGCACCAGTTGCTCTGGGTTTGCGGCTGCACGCTGAAATTCAGCCGGGCAGCGGCCTGGGGCGCCGCTTCGGCGCGGGGATCGACTTCGCTCAGTTGCGGGTCCAGCAGCGTATCGGCCAGGCACTGGGGCAGGGCCTGGAGAGTGCCGCTGGGGGTCAGGTTGCTACTTAACATGTTCATCCTCCATGAATGAAAACCAGCCTCCGGCTGGGTCGCTGTAACGTGTCGGCTACGGTCAGTAGCCGGACCCGGCGAGCTGTTGCTGCGCCGTGCCAGCCTCGATGGCCGGCGCTGACCGGGTCTGTAGACAACCTTAGAGGGTTTATGCGTTTATGCAATTTAATGATGCATAAATGCATTATTGCGCGCATGGATGTCCCCGCTAAGGGGGGCATCCGTGGCCGTAGCCGAAGGCGAGTGCCGGGCTATTTTTCGTCGAGAAAGTGCTCCAGGGCCGCATTGAACAGGCCCGGGTCCTGGAGGAAGGCGAAGTGGCTGACGTTCGGCAGAATCAGCAGTCCGGCGCCGGGAATGGTCGCGGCCATGTACTGGGTGTGCTCGCGCTTGATGGCTTCATCGTGGTCGCCATCGACGATCAGCACCGGCGTTTTGATCCGCGCCAGGTCGGCGTCGCTCCAGTTCGGTTGGCTGGCCCACATGTGGCCGATCTGCTCGACAAAGGCCGGGTACTCCTTGGGTGTCGGTGACAGTCGGGCGTATTCCCGGCCGGCCCGTTCGATGTAGGCGGCGAAGGTCGGGTTGTTCTCCACGCCTTCCTTGACCCCGGAGGTCTGGGTGTTGGCGGCGTAGGCGAAGACCTTGCCGACCCGCTGCGGATAACGCATGGCCAGGTCCAGGCCGAGGATCGCGCCGTCGCTCCAGCCGACGAAGTCGGCGCGAGGGATCTTCAGTTGATCCAGCAGGGCGATCACGTCATCGGCCATCAGGTCGTAGCCGTAGGGCCGGGCATCTCGGGTGCTGCGCCCGTGGCCGCGGCTGTCGACGCTGATCACCGTGTGCCGGGCGGCCAGGGCCTTGGCCTGCAGCCCCCAGTAGTCGGCATTGCCCAGGCCGCCATGCAGCAGCACCACCGGCGAGCCGTGGCCGAGCTTGCTGTAGTAGAGGCGGATGCCGTTGACCTCGGCATACCCGGCTTGCGCCCCGGCCACCGGCGCGGGTGTGGGCGGCAGGGTCTGCCAGCGTTCGCCGGCAAAGGCGCTGTTGAAAGACATCACTAGAGCGATCACTGCAAATAGACGACGAGGCATGGGCTTCTCCGTGCATGGGCCCTCGGGTCGGACCGACCTTGGGGCAGGTGGTTACCGCGGTTGAGTCGATGAGGGACAGGCTAGACGTCGATGATCACCAGGGTGCCGTGGCTGCCGGGCAGTACGCTGTGGGGCTGGCCGGCCTCCACCAGGTACATCTGGCCCGCCAGGACTTCCACGGTGGCCTGGCCAATGCCCAGGCGCAGGCAGCCCTGGGTCACCAGCAGGCCTTCGTTGTAGTCGTGGGTTTCTTCCGGATGGGGCTGCTGGTCCATGCGCAGCACCTTGATGCGGGCCGGGCCGACCTGGCCCACCCGCGTGGAGTGCCAGGGACTCGGCAGCTGGCTGGACAGGTGTTCGAATGACAGCAGGGGCATGGCGGATCTCCGAAAGGTCAGTGAGGCTGGGGGCTGCTTTCGGTGGTCCGGTCAAGCAAGGGCTGGGTCGGGTTTTCTAGAATTCGTCCATCAGTAGCACGCGGCATTCGCGGCGCTGGAAGGCATTGATCTGCGGCACCAGGCGGGTGAAGTGCTCGGTCTGGCAGTGGGTGTCGAGGGCCGCTTGGTCCGGCCACTGTTCGACGAAGATGAAGTGCCCGGGGTCTTTCTGATCGACGAACAGATCGTAGGCGATGCACAGCGGTTCCTGGCGGGTTTTTTCCACCAGTTCGGCGTACCACGGGCGCACGGTGTCCAGGTGTTCGGGGTGGATGAAGTCTTCAGCGATGACCTTGAGCATTGCAATCTTCCTTGGCTGTCGCCCGGCGCTCCCCGGCAACCGGGCAGCGTCGGGCAATAGGGGGTTAAGCCGCGGCTTGGGTATTGGGTTCGAAGCTGTCGGCCCGGGCCAGTTGCCACATGCGCGAGTAGAACTCGCCGTTGACCTCGCCGGTCAGCAGTTCGCCGGGCTTGAGGAACACGTGCAACTGGGAGAACAGCTTGATCTCGGTGGCCGACATGCGCCGCACCAAGTGCTTGGCTTCCAGTTGCGAAGGGTGTTGCAGGCCGGCGGCGGCGAGCATTTCTGCCAGGGCCTTGAGGGTATTGCGGTGGAAACTGTAGACCCGCTGGGCCTTGTCCGGCACCACCAGGGCGCGCTGGCGCAGGTTGTCCTGGGTGGCCACGCCGGTCGGGCACTTGTTGGTGTGGCAGCTTTGCGACTGGATGCAGCCGATGGCGAACATGAAGCCGCGGGCCGAGTTGGCCCAGTCGGCGCCGATGGCCAGCACGCTGGCGATGTCGAAGGCGCTGACGATCTTGCCGCTGGCGCCGAGCTTGATCTTGTCTCGCAGGTTCAGGCCCACCAGGGTGTTGTGGACGAACAGCAGGCCTTCGCGCATCGGTGCGCCGATGTGGTCGGTGAATTCCACCGGTGCCGCGCCGGTGCCGCCTTCCTTGCCGTCGACCACGATGAAGTCCGGAAGGATGCCGGTTTCCAGTATGGCCTTGGCAATGCCCATGAATTCCCACGGGTGGCCCAGGCAGAACTTGAAGCCCACCGGTTTGCCGCCGGACAGCTCACGCAACTGCTGGATGAAGTGCATCATTTCGATCGGGGTGGAAAAGGCACTGTGGCTCGATGGCGAAATGCAGTCCTCGCCCATGCGGATGCCGCGGGTGTCGGCAATTTCCTGGGTCACCTTGTGCTTGGGCAGGATGCCGCCGTGGCCCGGCTTGGCGCCCTGGCTCATCTTGATTTCGATCATCCGCACTTGCGGGTTCTGCGCCTGGGTGGCGAAGCGCTCGGGGTCGAAGCGACCGTCGGCGGTGCGGCAGCCGAAGTAGCCGCTGCCCAGTTCCCAGGTCAGGTCGCCGCCGTGTTCGCGGTGGTAGGGGCTGATGCTGCCTTCACCGGTGTCGTGGGCGAAGTTGCCGAGCTTGGCGCCCTGGTTCAGGGCGCGGATGGCGTTGGCGCTGAGGGAGCCGAAGCTCATCGCCGAGATGTTGAATACCGAGGCCGAATAAGGCTGGGTGCATTGCGGGCCGCCGACTGTCACGCGAAAGCTGCTGGGATCGCTCAGGGGCGCCGGACGCATGGAGTGGCCGATGAACTCGAAGCCCGATTGATAGACGTCGATCAGGGTGCCGAAGGGCTTGTCGGCGCTTTCGTTCTTGGCCCGCGAGTACACCAGCGAGCGCTGGGCGCGGGAAAAGGGCAGGGCGTCGCTGTCGGACTCCAGCAGGTATTGGCGGATCTCCGGACGGATGCCTTCCACCAGGTAACGGATATTGCCCAGGATCGGGTAGTTGCGCCGCACCGCGTGCGGGCTTTGCAGCAGATCGAAGATCCCCAGCAGGCTCAGCAGGCCGGTGACCAGGGTGAATGGCCAGAGCCAGTCGTGTTCGAGAAAGGGCAGGCTGGCGAGGGTGAACATCACGCAGGCGGCAAAGAAGGCGTAGCGGCTCAGAAGGGACAGGCTCATACGGTTTCCTTGGTTCGGACTCATCGGTTCAATCAGGCAGCAGGTGCCTGGGCAACGGGTAATCGACAGCGCCACCGAACGGCTGGGACGGTGAGCTGCGCGGGTATTTCTTATAGGAATTCACGGCTGTGTCAGAGCGTCGCAGGCCAGCATACTGGCCCGCCAGTGCCGTGCGGGCAAGCCTGAATCGGCGGATCAGGGCTGGCGTTAGACCATTGTTGCAGGATCTTATTGCGATAAATTCTCGTTTGAGCTGGGTTTATTGTTACTGTATAACAGTATTTTTACCCCAGCCGCTGGAGACTCCGATGAAACCCAACATCCACCCCGACTATCGCACCGTGCTTTTTCACGACACCGCCGCCGACGTGTTCTTTCTCATCGGCTCCACCGTCGACACCGATCGCACGCACACCCACAGCGACGGCAAGACCTACCCTTACGTGACCCTGGACGTGTCCAGCGCCTCGCACCCGGTGTACACCGGCCAGCAGCGCAAGACCCAGTCCGAAGGCCGTATCGCCGGCTTCAACAAGCGTTTCGCTTCATTCGGCTCCAGCGGCAAAGCGGCCAAGTGAGGACCTGGCCGGCGGGCGTTGCCTGAGGGCGGCGCCTGCTCCTGGCCGCGCTTGGACGCTGGCAACGGATGGATGGCATTAAAAAGCCATCATTGGGCTGGAAATTCTTCTAGTCTTGAATCAGGCGACAGGGATTGCGGTTGCCAGTCCAACTCATCAAGGACATGTGCATCGATGGTGACCCGAGGTGTCTCATGGGTGAACTAAACGTTGCCACAGTCACACGCTTGCCCGGGGTCCTGCTGGTGGATAGCCAGGACACCATTCTGCAACGCCTGCATCAGCTGCTCAGCGCCCATGACTACCGCCTGTTCCTGGCCCACGATGCCGGCGAGGCGTTGCAGGTCATGGCCCGCGAGGAAGTGGACCTGGTGATCAGCGCCGCCCATCTGCCGCAGGTGGACGGCGCGACCCTGCTGGCGCGCATGCACCAGGACTATCCGGCCACCACGCGCATCCTGCTGACCGGTGATCCGGACTTGAAGCTGATCGCCAAGGCCATCAACGAAGGGGAAATCTACCGTTACCTGAGCAAGCCCTGGGATGACCAGGAGTTGCTGCTGACCCTGCGCCAGGCCCTGGACCATCAGCACTCCGAACGCGAGCGCCAGCGCCTGGAAGCCCTGGCCCAGCAGCAGAATCGCGAGCTCAAGGCGGTCAATGCCTTGCTCGAGAAGCGGGTTGCGGCCCGTACCGCCGAGTTGCAGCAAACCGCCGACATGCTCGATCTGGCCTATGAAGAGCTCAAGCACAGTTATGCCACCGGCGCCGAGCTGTTCTCGCTGCTGGTGAACCAGCGTCTGCCCAGCGACAAGCAGACCAATCGCCGGATCATCGAACTGGTGCGCGCCTACTGCAAGGTCCAGGGCATCGACGCCGTGGCCCAGCGCGACCTGGCCATGGCCGCGGCCCTGCACAACATCGGCAAGCTGAGCTGGAGCGACAGCATGATGATCACCCCGGCCGATTTGCTGCATCACCATGAGCGCGAGCGTTATCGGGCCTATCCGGCGCAGAGCGAGTCCCTGCTGATGACCCTGGAACCGGTGCAGGATGCCGCGCGTCTGATCCGTCACCATCAGGAGCACTGGGACGGCACGGGCTTTCCCGATCACCTCAAGGGCGAGGCAATTCCCCTGGGCTCGCGGCTGCTCAAGCTGGCGGTGGATTTTGTCGAACTGCAGTGCGGGCTGATCCTCGAACGCCGCATGAACAGCGACGAGGCCCTGGTGTTCATCCGCAAGTACGCCGGCCGGCTGTACGATCCGCAACTGGTGGAAGGCTTCATCCAGGTGTGTTCGGTGTACCTGAGCGACGTGACCCTGGGCGACCCTTCGGTCAAGGTCCTGAGCACCCGGGAGCTGCAGGCGGGCATGGTGCTGGCGCGCAACCTGAATGCCGACAACGGCATGCTGCTGCTCAACGCCGGCAAGGTGTTGAGCATGCCCCTGGTGGACAAGCTGATCGCCTTTGAAACCATGGAGGGCGGCCGCTACAGCGTGTTCGTCAAACTGCCCCGGGAGCAGCCGGCCCAGGCTTGAGGCGAGCGGCAGCGGGTCGGTCAAGGCGCTGTTGGCGGATGACGAGCGGCCGCCGGGCATGGGATCCTTGCGCCCTCTTGTTCAAGGTTTCGGATGCCCATGTCGCTGTCTTGCGTTGCTGTACCTTCCCTGATTCGTATCGCCGCGGCCCTGTTGATCGGGGCCGACGGCCACACCCTGCTGGTGCGCAAGCGCGGCACGCTGGCCTTCATGCAACCCGGTGGCAAGATCGAGCCCGGCGAGCTGCCGGTGCAGGCCCTGGCCCGGGAGCTGGAGGAGGAGCTGGGGTTGCGCATCGACCCGAGCCAGGCTCGCTACCTGCAGCAGTTTTCCGCGCCGGCGGCGAACGAACCCGGGCATGTGGTGCAGGCCGAAGTCTTTCTGGTCCACATCGATGCACCGGTGCTTGCGGCGGCAGAGATCGAGGAGGTGCGCTGGATCGATCCGGCCGGCGATGGCGATTTATTCCTGGCGCCGTTGACACGGGATCTGATCTTGCCGTTTTATCGCCAGGCCCAGGCGGATCTCGCCTGACCTCCCCCCCGCTCGCCAAGGACTGCCATGATTCCACTCCACGATTTCCTGATCTTCGCTGCCGCGTCGCTGTTGATGGTACTGACCCCCGGGCCGAACATGATCTACCTGATATCCCGTTCGATCTGCCAGGGGCGCAAGGCCGGCGTCACTTCGCTGTTGGGCGTTGTGGCGGGTTTCTTTGTCCACCTGTTCGCGGCCGCCCTGGGGCTGACCGCGGTATTCATGGCGGTGCCCCTGGCCTATGAAGTGCTCAAGTGGGCCGGTGCCCTGTACCTGCTGTGGCTGGCCTGGCAGGCGCTCAAGCCGGGCGCCCGCTCGCCGTTCGAAGCCCAGCAACTGCCGGCGGACTCGCCGCGCAAGCTGGTGACCATGGGGTTCCTGACCAGCGCCCTGAACCCCAAGATCGCCATGTTCTACCTGTCGATCTTTCCCCAGTTCATCAACCCCGAACACGGTTCGGTGTTCTCCCAGAGCCTGATTCTCGGTATGACCCAGATCAGCGTGAGCTTCTCGGTGAACCTGCTGATCGCGCTGTTTGCCGCGGGCATTGCCTCCTGGTTCGCCAACAACCCGACCTGGCTCGCGGTACAGCGCTACTTCATGGGGTTCGTGCTGGCGGGGCTGGCGGTGCGCTTGATGTTCGAACAACGCCGTACCAACTGACTATCACGCCCTGACGATCCCGCATGAGCCTGCAGATCCAGCACCTGACGCCTGACGACGCCGAGCAATACCGGGCCTTGATGCTCGAGGCCTATGAGCGCCATCCCCAGGCGTTCACCTCCAGTGTCAGGGAGCGCGAGAAGCTGCCCCTGGCCTGGTGGGGCGCCCGTCTGGACGGGGAGCTGGACCTGATGCTCGGAGCCTTTGTCCAGGGCCGGCTGGCAGGGATCGTCGGCCTGGCCTTCGAGCTGCGGGAAAAGGCCCGGCACAAGGCGACCCTGTTCGGCCTCTACGTCACCGCCGAGCAACGTGGCAGCGGCTTGGGCCGGCAACTGGTGCAGCAACTGCTGGCCGAGGCGGCGCGCTATGAAGGACTGCGCCTGGTGCAACTGACAGTGACGGCGGGCAATGACCCGGCGCTGTCCTTGTACCGGCGCTGCGGCTTTGTCCAGTTCGGTCTGGAACCCCAGGCGGTGCGCGTGGGGGACGACTATTTCGACAAGATCCATATGTGGCGGGAAGTGCCGGTCGACGCGTGAACCGGGCCGCGGGGCCCGGTCGCTGGCCAGCCGGTGCCTGGCGGATCAGCGTACCGCGCTGACACCGTCCAGGGTCGAGAACGAGGTGTCCTTGGCCGTCAGCAGGAAATCACGCATGTAGGGCGCGTCCAGCATGTCGGCGCGAACCGCGGCGTACAGCGTGGCGAACAGTCCCTTTTCACCCAGGCGCTTGGCCTTCACATAGCCCCGTGAGCTGTATTCATGCAGGGCCCAGTGGGGCATGCCGCACACACCGCGGCCGCTGGCCACCAACTGCATCATCATCACCGTCAGTTCCGAGGTGCGCACCTGCGCCGGCTCGATGTCCGCCGGTTCCAGGAAGCGGGTGAAGATGTCCAGGCGGTCCCGTTCCACCGGGTAGGTGATCAGGGTTTCGTTCAGCAGGTCTTCGGGCACTATGTAGGGCCTGTTCGCCAGGGCGTGCTGGTTGGCCGCGGCGAGCATGGCTTCGTAGGTGAACAGCGGCACATAGGTGATACCGGTCAATTCCACCGGATCGGAGGTCACCACCAGATCCAGGTCACCCCGGGCCAGGGCGGGCAGCGGGGCGAAGGAAAAGCCCGAGGCCAGGTCCAGCTCCACTTCCGGCCAGGCGTCGCGAAACTGATCGATGGTCGGCATCAACCATTGGAAGCAGCTGTGGCATTCGATGGCCATGTGCAAGCGGCCGGCGGTGCCGCCGGCCAGGCGGGCGATGTCCCGTTCGGCGCCGCGCAGCAGGGGCAGGGTCGCGTCCGCCAGTTGCAGCAGGCGCAGGCCGGCGCTGGTGAAGCGCACCGGTTTGGTCTTGCGCACGAACAACGGCATGCCCAGGCGCTCTTCAAGTTCCTTGAACTGATGGGACAGGGCGGACTGGGTCAGGTGCAGGCGTTCGGCGGCTTCAACCAGGCTGTCGGCTTCGCGCAGGGCGTGCAGGGTCTTCAGGTGACGGATTTCGAGCACCAGTTCCTCCATGAGTAAATTTTGTGATCAACACGAAAAGGTTGAGTTTGTCTCATGTTGCTCGGGCTGTCGACAATAGCGCCATCTTTTACAAGGAGGCACTTTCCCATGGCACTGGCCCACACCCTCGGTTTTCCCCGCATCGGCGCTGACCGCGAACTGAAAAAAGCCCTTGAGTCCCACTGGAAGGGCGACCTCGATCAGGCCGCCTTGCAGGGGATTGGTCGCGAGCTGCGGGCCCGGCACTGGCAATTGCAGAAAGACGCCGGCATCGACCTGCTGCCGGTGGGCGATTTCGCCTGGTACGACCAGGTGCTCACCCACTCCCTGACCTTTGGAGTGATTCCCGAGCGCTTCGACAACCTTCGCGATGCCCAGGGCCGCCCGACCCTGGACACCCTGTTCGCCATGGCCCGCGGCGCGTCCAGCGGTTGCTGCGGCGAGCAGGGGCAGGCGCAATACGCCCAGGAACTGACCAAGTGGTTCGACACCAACTACCACTACCTGGTCCCTGAATTCAGCGCCGACCAGGCTTTCCAGCTGAGCTGGGAGCAGTTGTTCGACGAGGTCGAAGAGGCCCATGCCCTGGGGCATCAGGTCAAGCCGGTGATCATCGGCCCCTTGACCTACCTGTGGCTAGGCAAGGCCAAGGGCAACGCCTTCAACAAGCTCGATCTGCTGGAGCGCCTGTTGCCGCTGTACGGCGAGATCCTCAACCGGCTCAAGGCCCAGGGCGTGGAATGGGTGCAGATCGACGAGCCGATCCTGACCCTCGACCTGCCCCAGGAATGGAAAAGCGCCTTCGAGCGGGCTTACCACATCCTTCAGTACTCGCCCTTGAAAAAGCTGGTGGCCACCTACTTCAGCGGCTTGGAAGACAACCTGGGCCTGGCGGTGGGCCTGCCGGTGGACGGTTTGCACATCGACGCGGTGCGGGCCCCGGAACAACTGGGCCAGGTCCTGGACCGGCTGCCGACCTACAAGATTCTTTCGGTGGGGCTGGTCAACGGGCGCAACGTCTGGCGCTGCGAACTGGAGCAGGCCCTGCAACAGCTGCAGGTGGCCCAGGAGCGTTTTGGCGACAACCTTTGGGTCAGCAGTTCCTGCTCCCTGCTGCACAGCCCGGTGGACCTGTCCCGGGAAGATCAGCTGGATGCCGAACTGAAAAGCTGGCTGGCCTTCGCCGTGCAGAAATGTGGCGAGATCTCGGTCCTGCGCGATGCCCTGAACGATCCCCAGGCCCCGGCGGTGCAGGCGGCCCTGGCGCAAAGCCGGGCGGTCCAGGCCAGTCGCGCCCGCTCGCCACGGATTCACAAGCCCCAGGTCCAGGCGCGGGTCGAGGCCATCAGCGCCGCCGACAGCCAGCGTCGCTCGCCCTTTGCCCGACGCATCGAGCAGCAGCGGGCTCGCCTGCAACTGCCGGCCTTTCCCACCACCACCATCGGCTCTTTCCCGCAGACCTCGTCGATCCGCCTGGCGCGCCAGGCCTACAAGCAAGGCAAGCTGTCGCTCAATGACTACACCGACGCCATGCACCGTGAGATCCGTCACGCGGTGGAGATTCAGGAGCGCCTGGGCCTGGACGTGCTGGTCCACGGCGAAGCCGAGCGCAACGACATGGTGGAGTACTTCGCCGAACAGCTGGACGGCTACCTGTTCACCCGTTTCGGCTGGGTCCAGAGCTACGGTTCGCGCTGCGTCAAGCCGGCAATCATCTACGGCGACCTGAGCCGGCCCCGGGCCATGACCGTGGACTGGATCCAGTACGCCCAGAGCCTCACCGACAAGATCATGAAAGGCATGCTCACAGGCCCGGTGACCATGCTCATGTGGTCCTTCCCCCGAGAGGACGTGTCACGCAAGGTCCAGGCCCAGCAGCTGGCCCTGGCCCTGCGCGATGAAGTGCAGGACCTGGAGCGGGCCGGGATCAGGATCGTGCAGATCGACGAGGCAGCGTTCCGCGAAGGCCTGCCCCTGCGCCGGGCGCAATGGCAGGAGTACCTGGATTGGGCGGTGCAGGCCTTCCGCCTGAGCGCCTCCGGGGTGAAGGATGAAACCCAGATCCATACCCACATGTGCTACAGCGAGTTCAACGACGTGATCGACGCCATCGCCGCCATGGATGCTGACGTGATCACCATCGAGACTTCCCGCTCGGACATGGAGTTGCTGCAAGCCTTCGAGGCCTTCGATTACCCCAACGACATCGGCCCGGGGGTGTACGACATCCACTCGCCACGGGTGCCGGATACCGCCGAGATGGTCAAGCTGATCAGCAAGGCCGCCCGGCGCATTCCCGCCGAGCGTCTGTGGGTCAACCCCGACTGTGGCCTCAAGACCCGCGCCTGGCCGGAAACCGAAGCGGCCCTGGTGAACATGGTGGCCGCCGCCCGCCAGCTGCGCAGCCAGCTGGCCTGAGCCCCTGGCCGGCGAAGGCGATCACCGGATCCTCTTCGTCGGCCAGGGATGACCGCTGGGCAATCTTCATCAAACTGTCACGCAACTGTGGCAGCGCGAATCATCGAAGTTCATCAGACTCGCGCTCCACTGGGGTTCTGCGTTTCGGTGTTTTCCATGCGGGCAAGATTGTTTTCCACTGTCATCCTGCTGGCCGGGCTATTGCTCGGCCAGCTGTCCTTTGCGGCCGCGCGCTGCGATGTCAACGTATCCACGCAACGGGTCGACCTGCCACAGGTGAGCCTGGCCTATCAGAGCATTGGCCGGACTTCCGATCCGGCGCTGTTGCTGGTCATGGGGCTGGGCGGGCAATTGATCCACTGGCCGGACGAGGTGGTCATGGCCTTGTGTCAGCAGGGCTTTCGGGTCATTCGCTATGACAATCGCGACGTCGGCCTGTCCACCTGGCGCCAGGCTCCGGCCAGCGCCAACCTGACCTTCGAAGTGCTGCGCTACAAGCTGGGCCTGCCGGTGTCGGCGCCCTACACCCTGACCGACATGGCCGACGATGCCCTGGGGCTGATGAATGCCCTGCACATCGAGCAGTTCCATGTGCTGGGGGCGAGCATGGGCGGGATGATTGCCCAGCACCTGGCGGCCATGGCGCCACAACGGGTCGAGAGCCTGACCCTGATCATGACCAGCTCCGGCGCCGAGGGCCTGCCCGCGCCGAACGCGGCCCTGGTGCAGTTATTGTCCCGGCGCAATGCACCGAACCGCGAAGCGGCCCTGGAGCAGCAGGCGGACCTGCTGGCGGCCCTGGGCAGCCCGAAGGTCGCGGATGATCGTCAGGTTCTGCTGCATCAGGCTGCGTTGTCCTATGACCGGGCGTTCAACCCGCAGGGGGTTCAGCGCCAGATCATGGCGATCCTCGCCGAGCCGAGCCGGGTGGCGCTGCTCAAGCAACTGCGGGTGCCGACCCTGGTGGTGCACGGCACCGCCGATCCGCTGTTGCCGGTGATGCACGGTGTGCACCTGGCGGCGCAGATCCAGGGCAGTCAGTTGAAACTGATCCCGGGCCTGGCCCATCGTTTCCAGGAAGCTTTCAAGGCACCCTTGCTGGCGGCGGTGCTGCCATACCTGCAAAACCATCGCGAAGACACGTCCCACTGGGCCCAGATCGAACCACTGGAAGTGGGTCGCATGCTCTGAGCCAAGCCTCAAACGGCTAGATTTTCGCTTGCAGCTGGTCGCTGTTCGCGTCAGCGAACGATCTTGTCCACCTGAATGCCGAGTTTCTTCAGGCGGTACCAGAAGCTGCGCTCGGAAATGCCGATCATCTGCGCCGCCGCAGCCTGGACGCCATTGCTCTGCTGGAGGGCTGCGAGGATGTAGCTGCGTTCCACCTCCGCCAGGGCTGCATCCAGGTCGCTGGGCACTGGCGCACCGACCCCGGGGAGCGTGCTGCCTTCGACTCCCGCGGGCTGGGTGTCGAACAGATAGCCCGGCAGGTCGCTCTCTTCGATGACCGAGGCGCGGGCCACGATGGTGGCGCGCTCCACGCAGTTCTGCAGTTCGCGAATGTTGCCCGGCCAGTTGTAGCTGGCCATGGCCTGAAGCGCCTGCGGGCTGAAGCCGGTGATGCGCTTGCCCGCGGCGGCGCCCAGGCTGTGGGCGAAGTGGCGGGCCAGCGGGGCGATGTCCTCGACCCGTTCGCGCAGCGCCGGCAAGGGGATCGGGAACACATTGAGGCGGTAGTACAGGTCTTCGCGGAATTCCTTGTTGGCCACCGCTTCCAGCAGGTTCTTGTTGGTCGCGGCAATCACCCGCACATCGACCTTGCGCTCTCGCGGGTCGCCCACCGGCTCGATCACCCGTTCCTGCAGGGCGCGGAGAATCTTGGCCTGCAGGGCCAGGGGCATGTCGCCCACTTCGTCGAGGAACAGGGTGCCCTTGTCGGCCTGCTGAAAGCGCCCGACGCGGTCGGCCACGGCGCCGGTGAAGGCACCCTTGCGATGGCCGAACATCTCGCTTTCCAGCAGGCCCTCGGGAATCGCCGCGCAGTTGACCGCGACAAACGGCTTGTCGGCGCGATTGCCGTGCTTGTGGATGGCCCTGGCGACCATTTCCTTGCCGGTGCCGCTTTCTCCGGTCAGGAGGATGGTGGCATTGCTGTCGCGCACCGAGTCCACCGCCTGCAGCACCTGGCGAAAGGTCGGGCTGTCGCCCACCAGACTGTCGAACTGCTGGTGTTCGTCGAGTTCGGCGCGCATGCGCTGGTTGTCTTTGAGAATGTCGCGAAACTGCAGGGCCTTGCTGACGGTGATGTCCAGCTCGTCGATATCGAACGGCTTGGCGATGTAGTCGTAGGCGCCGTTGCGCATGGACTGCACGGCGTTCTTCACCGTGCTGTAGGCGGTCATCACGATCACTGGCAGGTTCGGGTAGCGCTGCTTGATTTCCCCCAGCAACTGCGGCCCGTCCATGCCCGGCATGCGCCAGTCGCTGATCACCAGGTCGATGTCCTCCTGCTCCAGCACCTTGAGGGCGTGCAGGCCGTTGCTTGCGGTGAACACCTGAATGCCGTCCTGGCTCAGGGCCGAGGACAGCAGGTCGCAGAGTTTCGGTTCGTCGTCGACCACCAGCAGGTTATGCGTCATCACTGTCCTCGTCGTCCTCTTCACCGTTGGCCGGAATGTACAGGCTGAAGGTGGCGCCGGCATCTTTTTCGCTGACGCACTCGATATGGCCGTCATGGCTTTCCATGATCGAGAAGACTTTAGCCAATCCCAGGCCGGTGCCCGAGGCCTTGGTGGTGACGAATGGGGTGAAAATGCGCTCCAGCATGTCCGGCTCGATGCCCTGGCCGGTGTCGCTGACGCTGATGATGGTTTCGTCTTCCTGCTGGGCGATGCCCAGGGTCAGGCGGCCGCCCTCGGGCATGGCGTCGATGGCGTTGAGGATCAGGTTCAGGCAGGCCTGCTTGAGCTGCCGGGCGTCGGCGTGGATGGTCGCGCCGGGGGCCTGGTCATCGATGCGCGCGTCGATGTTGTGGGTCGCCAGTTCCGGGGCGCAGAAGCCCAGCAACTCTTCCAGCAAGGGGCGCGCCGGCTGGGTGGCGCGGATCGGTGCGCTGGGCTTGGCGAAGTCAAGGAACTCGGTGATCAGGTCATTGATCCGGCTGACCTCGCTGATCACGTATTCCAGGTGGCGCTTGTCGTTTTCCGGCAGGTTGGCCCGGCGGTGCAGCAGTTGGGTGGCGGTCTTGATGATGCCCAGGGGATTGCGGATTTCGTGGGCCAGGCCCATGGCCACTTCGCCCAGGGCGTGCAGGCGGTCCCGGCGACGCAACTGGGCTTCCAGGTGCTGCAGTTCGCCGAGACGTTCGGTCATGTGGTTGAAGGTGCTGCTCAGCTCCGCCAGTTCGTCGCCACCGATCACCGGCACCCGTTGCCGGTAGTCGCCGGCAATTACCGCCTGGACGCCCTTGGACAGGCCCCGCAGCGGCCGGGTCAGGCGTTGCGACACCAGCCAGCCGACACACAGCGAGGCCGCCGAGCTGAGGAGAAAGATCAGGATGAACAGGTTGCTCTGGTTGACCAGGCCCACCAGGCTGCTGTGGCGCAGCAATCCGCTGAAAATCACCCCCACCAGGTCGCCGCTGTCATTGAAGATCGGTCGGTACAGGCCGCTGTAGCGGCTGGTGAACTGTTCGGTGGGCTGGCGCGTGGCACGCAGGATGTCTTCGATCTTGTGCGGCACCCGCGGGGGGTGATCCTCGAAGCGCTGGGTGGCGAAAATCTCGGAGAAGTCATCGGCCTTGGCCAGGTACAGGCGCAGGTCCAGGGAGTGCACGTCGGCCACGCTGGTGAGGAAGCTGGCGTCCAGGTAGGTGGCGATCAACAGCTGATAGTCGACGCCGTCCAGCTGGGTCTGGAAGGTCGAGACCACCGCGCCGGTGGCCACACCGCCCACCTGGATCGTCTGCAGCACGGCATTGGAGGCGGTGCTGATCTGCCCCACCACGTCATCGGCGGCGGTGGTGAACATCACTTTGTGGTCGTTCTTGCGAATCAGCGCCACCACGTCGATGCCCATGGAGTCGGCGATGTCGGCGGTGAGCTTGTCGTGCTTGGCCGCATTGCGATCGGTGGGCGGGCGGGTGTAGCGCAGGAACAGTTGGGCGATCCGGGCGTTGTCACGCAGGATCTCGGTGATCTCGTCCTCGACGATCTTGGTCGACTCCTGCAGCCAGATCCGCACGTTGCTGTCGAAGATTTCCGACAGCGTGGTGGCCGCCAGCTCAGCCGCGATCATGGTGGGGATCACACTGACCAGCCAGAAGGCCAGCACCAGCTTGCGCTGCAGGCTCCAGCGGGAGATGGCGAAGGGGCGAGGCGGGCGACGATCTTTTCTGGTCATGTACTTTCGCTTATTGCAGCAGCCATGGCGGGGTCGGAGCGATCCGGGCGAACAAAGCGTTTTATCACTTTGAGCAGGGCATTGAGCAACGGATTGCGGTGGCGGAAAAACAGCATGTTACCGGTGAAGCGGCAACCCAGGCGCAGTTTGCTGGCATAGCCCGCCTGGCCGCACTCGTAGAGCGGAATCCGTTGCTGGATGCAGTAGTCGACATTGGCCAGCCAACTGCGGAAATACAGGTTGTGCTCGCGACTGACATTGAGGTCGTGGGCGAAGAACTTGTCGATCAGCCGATGCTGGTCGATGAGGATCAGGTTGAACGCCACCAACTGCTCGCCGACCCAGTACAGGACGCAGGCGGCGCGATCGCCCAACTGCTCCAGGATCGCCGTGAAGTAGTCCGCCGGCAGGCGTTCGAACTGCAGGTCGCTGCGGTTCAGGGTCGCTTCGTACAGGCGCATGATGTCCGGCAGCACGTCGTCGATCTGCCGCCGCCATTCGATGCGCGGTCCCGGGGCCCGGAGTTTGCGGCGCAGGTCCTTGCGGGTGGATTTGCCCAGGGTGCCCAGGTACGCGTCGATCGAGGCGAAGGGCACGGGCAGCAAGGCGGTGGGCAGGCTGGGCATGGCTTGCAGGCCGGCGGCCAGGCAGCTGTCGGCCCATTGCTGATCGTGGCTGGGGGCGTCCTTGACCGCCAGCAGGCCGATGCCAAAGCTGTCGGCGTCGCGCCGGGCCAGTTTCAGCAGTTCTTCAAGCAAGGCCTGGCGGCGCTGGGGCGGGACATGGCTGGCGGTGCCGGCGTTGCACTGTTCGGCCACCGGCGAACCGATGGCGTACAGGCGCAGTTGCAGAACACCGGGCCACTGGCGCTCCAGGCGCTCGGTAAAGCGTTTGGCCAGTCCCGAAACGGTGGTGTCGAGCCGATACTGGGTGGTGAAGGCCGGTGCCACCGCCACCAGGGTCGAGCCCTCGAAGACCGCCAGGTAGCGCCACTGAAAGTCGGCAATGGCGGCTTTTTCTACGGCCAGGTAGTAATCCCAATCCTCCAGGGCCTCTGGAAAACAGTCATTCCAGGCGCTGCGTTCGATGGCCTGTATGGTTGAAAAGGCTTGGGCGGTAATCACGTCTCTTCCTTAAGTCACGCCAGCTGTCGGTAGTCTTCGCGTTCGGCGGGCTGGGTCACTCGTTGCTGGATGAAGTCGACGCTCAGCTCGATCACCCGCTGGTACTGCAGGTCCACGGTGATCATGTGATAGCAGTTGTCGAGGAGGATCTTGGTCACCGGGCCGCCGAGCTTGCGCTCCACGTAATTGGCGTTCCAGGGGCTGGTGATGTCGTCCTCGCTGGAGTGCAGCACCAGGGCCGGGGTCATGATCGAAGGCATGCGTTTCTTGACCACGGCGTTCATCCGGTGCAACTCGCGCACCGTTACGCCCTCCATGGTCAGGAGCCCGGCATTGCTGCTTTCGCCGGCTTTCATCTGCTTCTCGACGATGGCCCGCAGGCGTTCGTTCTTGATGCCGTAGGGCGGTTTCTCTTCGAAACGGCAGATGTGCACGCCAAAGGGGATCTTCATCAGCAACGGCGTGAGGAACGCCAGCTTGTTGATGCTCCAGCCGTCGTACTTGAGGGTGGTGGAGTACATCAGCAGGCCGCTGATCCGGCCCGGATGCTCGGAGGCCAGGTACATGGACATCACCGCGCCCATGGACAGGCCGCCGACGAACACCTCTTGGTGACGCTGCTGCACGCCGACAAAGGTCTTGCGCACGCCTTCGTACCAGTCCTGCCAGCCGGTGGCCTGCAGGTCGCTGTTGTCCCCGCAGTGCCCGGGCAGGGTCGGAACGTACACGCTGCACGTTCCGTCCTTGGCCAGGCCCTGGGCCACCCGACGGAGTTCCGTCGGGGTGCCGGTCAGGCCGTGGATCAACAAGACCCCGACCGGACCCGTGCCGAGAACGAAGCCGGCGTCGCCTTCGCCCAGATCGATCTCAGCCTGGCTCATCGCTTCATGGCCCGATCCAGCAGGCGGTCCAGCAGTGCGATGCCCAGATCGATTTCCGCGTAGCTGATTTCCAGCGACGGGGCCAGGGTGATGACGTTCTTGTAGTAGCCGCCCACATCGAGGATCAGGCCCAGGCGCTGACCGTTGATTTCGATGTCGCCCTTCATGCCTTCCTCGACCATGAAGTCCAGGGTCGCCTTGTCCGGGGTGAAACCGTCGGTGGTGCAGATTTCGCAGCGCAGGGCCAGGCCCAGACCGTCGACATCGCCGATGATCGGGTAGCGCTTCTGCAGGTCTTGCAGGCCGGCCAGGAAGTACTTGCCCTTTTCCATGACCATCGCGCCGTAGTCGATCTCGCTGGTCATCTTGAACATTTCCAGGCCCACGGCGGTGCCCAGCGGGTTGGAGGCGAAGGTCGAGTGCGTCGAGCCTGGCGGGAACACGCCCGGGTTGATCAGCTCTTCACGGGCCCAGATGCCGCCCAGCGGGTTGAGGCCGTTGGTCAGCGCCTTGCCGAACACGATCACGTCGGGTTTGACGTCGAAGTGCTCGATCGACCACAGCTTGCCGGTGCGGTAGAAGCCCATCTGGATTTCGTCCACCACCAGCAGGATGCCGTGCTGGTCCAGCACATGCTTGAGCTCGCTGTAGAAGTTCATCGGCGGGATCACGTAGCCGCCGGTGCCCTGGATCGGCTCGACGTAGAAGGCGGCGTATTCGCTCTGGCCGACTTTAGGGTCCCACACGCCGTTGTATTCGGTTTCGAACAGACGGGCGAACTGCTGCACGCAGTGGCTGCCGTACTCTTCCTTGGTCATGCCCTTGGGGCCGCGGAAGTGGTACGGGAACGGGATGAACTGCGCGCGCTCGCCGAAGTGGCCGTAGCGGCGACGGTAGCGGTAGCTGGAGGTGATCGACGAGGCACCCAGGGTGCGACCGTGGTAGCCGCCTTCGAAGGCGAACATCAGGCTCTTGCCGTTGGTGGCGTTGCGCACCACTTTCAGCGAGTCCTCGACCGACTGCGAACCGCCGACGTTGAAGTGCACGCGACCGTCGAGGCCGAACTTCTTCTTGGCGTCCACGGCGATCATTTCCGACAGTTCGATCTTGCCTTTGTGCAGGTACTGGCTGGCGATCTGCGGCAGGGTGTCGATCTGTTGCTTGAGGGCGTTGTTCAGGCGCGGGTTGGCGTAGCCGAAGTTCACCGCCGAGTACCACATCTGCAGGTCGAGGTAAGCCTGGTCGCTGGTGTCCCAGACATAGGAGCCTTCGCAGCGGCTGAAAATGCGCGGAGGTTCGATGTAGTGAACGGTATCGCCGTAGGAGCAGTACTTGGCTTCTTTTTCCAGAAGGATCTGGTCTTCGGCGGTCGCGATGCGGATATCAGACATGGTGGAAGAGTTCCTGGGTTTCAAGAGAGAAATTGGTGGCGTTGGCGGCGTTGTTCGGCAGCTTGGCCAGCAACGCCGGCAGTTCGGCGAAGGAGTCGAACCGCGCATGGGGAATCTGGTTGCGTTCGCAGTAGTCGGCCAGGCGGTCCTTGGCGAACACGAAGTCGGCGGTGGAAGCCACGCACATGTCCGACTGGCCGTCGCCGATCACCAGCACGCGTTTGCCCCGCGGGGTGGACTTGCACTTGCAGTTGCCGGAGGCGGCGCGGCAGGCGTCGCTGGCGTAGGGAAAGTCGATGCGCCAGCTGTTGTGGTCGACCTGGCGCAGGCGGTTGGCGAGGATCGGCAGCAGGGTCACGTAGTTGCGTGCCAGGATGCGGGCGATGCCTTGTTCGATGCCGTCGCTGACCACTTCGATGGATGCGCCCAGGCCGATCACGTGATCGACGAAGTCGGGGAAGTCGGGGTCGATTTCGACACTGTCGAAGTAGCCCAGCAGTTCGGCGGGCGAGGCCTTGACCAGGGCCAGTTGGCGGCTGAGGCATTCTCGGGAGCCGATGTGACCGTCCAGCCATTCCTGCTCGATGCCTTCCCAGCTCGGGTCGGCGAAGCGTTGGAGAACGTTATCGATCACGTCGGCGCGGGAGATGGTCCCGTCGAAGTCACATACGATATGCCAGTGCATCATCTGCTGTTACCTGTTGAATAAGAGCGCTGTTTGCGCTTGCGGCAGGGGTAGAGCAGGGACTGTGCCAAGTGGCGAAAACCCAGCAGGGCCGGGGCTCTGGTCGGGCGGGGAGGGGTTTTGTAGTTTTCTGGCTACAATTTTTGTAGCTTGCTACAACCAACATCAGTGCTTGCGTCCGTGGGGCGCTCTGGTGATTGATGCGCGGCTGTTCAGACAAGGAAACTCACTCATGCCTAGGCTTTCTCTCCCCGCCATACTGGCCGGCCTGCTGTCGCTGGGCGCGGCCATGGGCGCCGCCGCCGACTCCGGTATCACCGGTGAACTGGGACTTGGCCTCGGCTACCAGCCCCACGACCCGACCGGCAGCAGTTACGACACGGTGCCGCTGCCTTATATGGATCTGGAATGGGGCGATGTCAGCCTGAGCACCGATGACGGCCTGACCTGGAGCGCCTTCAAGGGCAATGGCTTGAGCATCGGTCCCTACGTCAACTACCTGCAGGGGCGCAACGCCGACGGCAAGCTGCGCGGCTTGCGGGACGTGCGCGACATGGCCGATATCGGCGGTTTCATTGAATACGCTCCGGATGACTTCTGGCGGGTGTTCGCCACCGTCGGCCAGGCGGTCGGCGGTGCCGGCGGCCAGGGCGGCCTGCTGGGCAAGCTCGGTGGCGAGATCGGCTATCCCCTGGGCATGGGCATCATTGGCAGCAACGAACTGACCCTGCACTTTGCCGACGACCGTCAGGCCAATACCTTCTATGGCGTCAGCGCCAAAGAGTCCCTGGCCTCCGGTATCGATCGCTACAACGCCGGCGGTGGCATGCAGAACTTCACCCTGAGCCAGAGCTTCCAGTTCCCCCTGGGGGACAACTGGTCTCTGGTGGCCAGTGCCAGCTGGATCCGTCTGGTCAACTCCGCCGCGGACAGCTCCATCGTTCGCGATCGGGGCGAGGTCAACCAGGGCCAGGTGCAGACCGCCATCAGCTACAAGTTCTGAAGCGCGCCACCGCAGGCCGCACCCCGGCCTGCGGTGGCCCCGGTGAAAACTGGTCTGGCCTTTGCAAAGGCGGTCATGAATTCAATTTCTCAGGAAGTTCTTCATGGCTCGACCCGCCTACCGTCTGCTTGCCCATTCCCTCTGGGACCTGATCCCGATTGTCATGGCCCTGGCGCATTTCGCCTTTGTCCTGTGGCTGGTGCTGGACTTTCACGCCCTGTCCTGGTGGGTCATTCTCCCGGCGGCGCTGCTGTATGCGGTCAGCCTGTCGTGGAGCATCAACAGCATTTCCCACAATCAGATCCATAACGCCTACTTCACCCCGGGGTGGATGAACCGGGCCTTCGACCTGCTGCTGTCGGTGACCATCGGTTTTTCCCAGACCCTTTACCGCGACATCCACAACCGTCACCACCGTGGCAACTCCGATCGGCCGGATGCCCAGGGCAAGACCGTGGATCCGCTGTCGATCTACCTGCACGGCAAGCATGGCCAGCCGGACAATCCCTGGGCTTACACCTTCCTGAGCTTCTTTCGCGACGATCCCAAGGAGATCTACCAGGACATGCAGCGCAAGCGGCCTGACGATGCGCGCTGGGTGAAGGTGGAAATCGGCGTCACCGTGGCGTTCTACCTGGCCCTGGCGCTGTATGACTGGCACGCGGTACTGGTGCTGCTGCCGTTCTGGTACCTGGGGCAATCGCTGTCGTCCCTCAATGGCTACTACGAGCACCTGGGCGGCAACCCCGACCTGCCGATTGCCTGGGGCGTGAGTTCCTACAGCCCGCTGTACAACCTGATCTGGATGAACAACGGCTACCACGCCGAGCATCACTACCGGCCGAAGATGCACTGGACCAAGGTCAAGGCCTTCCACCGCGAGATTCGCGAGCAGCAGCGCGCGGCGGGGGTGAAAGTGATTCCCGTGTCCCACGGCCTGGGCTTCCTGGTAGCCCACCGCAAGGCCTGAGGGCAAGATCGCCTTCGCCGGCAAGCCGGCTCCTACCAAGGCACTACGCCAATCCCCCGCCGTAGGAGCTGGCTTGCCAGCGAAGGGGCCCGCAAGATCGCCTTCGCCGGCAAGCCGGCTCCTACCAGGGCTCGACGCCAATCCCCCCGCCGTAGGAGCTGGCTTGCCAGCGAAGGGGCCCGCAAGATCGCCTTCGTCGGCAAGCCGTCTCCTACCAAGGCACTACGCCAATCCCTCCGCCGTAGGAGCTGGCTTGCCAGCGAAGGGGCCCGCAAGATCGCCTTCGCCGGCAAGCCGGCTCCTACCAGGGCACGACGCCAATCCCCCGCCGTAGGCGCTGGTTTGGCAGCGAAGGGGCCTTCAGGCCTCTTCGCCCTCCGCCAGCAGGGCAATCCCGCCGATGATCACGAAGACGCCGATCCAGTGCAGCAGGCTGATCTGTTCGCCCAGGCCCAGCCACGACCCCAGCAGGACCACCACGAACACCAGGGAACTCAAGGGGAAGGCCAGGGACAGGCTGCTGCGACGCAGGATCAGCATCCACACGAAAAACGCGCCGATGTAGCAGGCAATCGCCAGCAGCACACCCGGATTGACCGCCACGGCCGCCAGCCATTGCAGGTTGAAATCCATCTGCCCCAGCTGATCGCCGCCGACCTTGGTGGCGATCTGCCCGGCGCTCTCGAAGCCGATCAGCAGGGCCCAGAGCACGATGGTGCCCAGACGCTCGTGCAGCCAGCCGTGGGAGGTGTTCGAACTCATGAAGCGTTTCCTTCTATTCGTTGAATGAGGCTCAGGTACTGGCCACGCACACCAGCATCACCCCGGCGGTGATCACCAGGGTGCCCAGCCAGCGCCGGCGGCTGACGGTCTCGCCCAGCACCACCTTGCCCGCCAGTACCACGCCGCAATAGGCCAGGGCCGCAGCCGGGAACAACAGGCTCAGGGGCGCCCGGGACAGGGCTTCGAGCCAGACGAAGAACTCGATGGCGTAGGCGCCGATGCCGCACCACAGCAGGGGCGCGTTGAACACCTGGCCCCAGAAGGCATTCAGGCGAAAGCCGCCTTCCAGCTCCGGCAGGCGGTCGAGGCCGAGCTTGAAACAGAGTTGGCCGATCACGTCCAGGAGGATCGAAAAGGCCACCAGCAGAACAACGGTCAGGGTCACGGGAACAGCTCCTCGAACAGCGAAATCAGGGCTTCATTGGTCACCGAGTTGCGCAGCAGGTCGTCCTGGCTCCAGCGTTCGGCCGGGGGCTGGTCGGACTTGGCTTCCCAGCGTTTGAAGGCGTTGCTGAAGGCCGGTTTGGCGAACTCGCCGCAGACGTCGATGCCCAGGATGCGCTTGCGCGCCGCCAGTGCCCGCAGTGCCTGCAGCAGGTGGGTCAGGCGCATGCCGCCCTGGTCCCAGTTGGTGGCGGCGTCTTCGCTGGCCAGCACGTCCTTGTCGATGGTGATCCACACCGCTTCGGTGGGCAGGCTGTCGATCATCTGCGCGAGGAAGGCGGCCCAGTCCAGGTCCGCCAGGTTGCGCCAGTGCAGGAGGTTTTCCTGCTGTTGATGCCCGGCGCCGTCGCCGACCCGGCCCCAGACCTTGGACGGCGCGTGCTGCCAGGGAAACAGCTGCAGTTTGCCGTGCTTCAGGGCGCCGAGGTTGCCGCCGCGCAGTTGCGGATTATGCAAATCTTCGCTGCAAGGGCCCAAGGTGACGATGCGCTGGATATTCGGCAGTTGCAGCGCCCGGTTGACCCAGGAGCCGCAGTGCCGGCGCGGGGCGAAGCGTACCCAGTCGGGGTGGTTGTCGAAGTGGATCAGGCTCACCGGCTCTTTGAGGTCGCCGAGAAAGGCCGGGGTCAGGTGGTGATAGTCACCGGAGCCGACGAAGAAGATTTCCGGCTGCGGGCCGCTGTGCCGGGGGCGTTGGCCCAGGCGCTCGGTGAAGTGGCGGTAGGTGCGTTCGGTGGACCAGAGGCGCAGCTTGGGGCCCAGGTCCAGCAGGTCCAGGCGTCGTGCCTGGCCGCTGTTCAGGCGCCGGACAATGGGCTCCTGGGCGGTCAGGCTGTGGTCGAGATCTAAGATATTCAAGGTGTTCTTTACCCATGGCAGCGCCCTCCAGAAACTGCGTGATAACGCGCAGACGCAGGCTGGACGGGCTTTACCGGGTAAATGCAAGGGTCGGGCCAGGGTGGCCGGCGACAGACCGCGGCGCCGGCTTCGCGAGCAAGCTCGCTCCTACAGAAAGGGCAGGGCCTCAGGCGTGGAGGCGGACCCAGACGCTGACCAGGATCGTCGCGGCTATCAGCCAGGCCACGGCGGCCACCGCCAGGGACGCTTCCAGGCGCAGGCGGTCAACCATCACATACAGGGTCGCCAGGTAAACGAAGTAGGGAATGATCGACCACATGCCGAACAGGATGGTGGTCTTCAGGTCGTCGAGCGAGCGGCCCTTGGCGACGATGTAGTGGGCGATCAGGGCAAAGGTCGGGAACAGCGGCACCAGCCCGGCGATGTAGTAGTTCCGGGTCTTGGCCAGGGCCGCCAGAATCACCACCACCGCCGCGCCCAGGGCGGCCTTCAACAATAGATCCATAAGTCCTCGCGCTGGGGTCAGTGGTTCAGGCCGTACTTCTTGACCTTGTCGAACAGGGTGGTCTTGGCCATACCCAGCTCCTGGCTGGCCTGGGTCAGGTTGCCGCCGCTGCGCTGCAAGGCGTCGTTCAGCAGGTTGCGTTCGAAGGCTTCCACCGCCTCGGCAAAACCCAGGCCCTGGGCTGCGCTGCCGCCGGTCTTCTTGAACGTCGGCAGGCCCAGGGCGAAGCGCTCGGCGACGTTGCGCAGTTCGCGCACGTTGCCCGGCCAGTCGTGGCTCATCAGGCTCGATAGGGTCTGGTTGTCCAGCTCCGGCACGGCGCGGTCGAAGCGCAGGGACGACTGCTGCAGAAAGTGTTCGAACAGTTGCAGGATGTCCTCGCGGCGCTCGCGCAGGGGCGGCAGTTCCAGGGTCACCACGTTGAGGCGGTAGTACAGGTCGCTGCGAAATGCCTTGGCCCGGCTCAGCTCGTCCAGGTCCGACTTGGTGGCGGCGATCACCCGGCAATCCACGGCCACGCTCTGGTTTGAACCCAGGCGTTCCAGGGTGCGCTCCTGCAATACCCGCAGCAGCTTGATCTGCAGGTTGATCGGCATGCTTTCCACTTCATCGAGGAACAGGGTGCCCTGGTGAGCGTGCTCGATCTTGCCGATCCGGCGTTTGCCGGCGCCGGTGAAGGCGTTGGCCTCGTGGCCGAAAATCTCGCTTTCGAACAGGTTCTCCGGCAAGCCGCCGCAGTTCAAGGCGACGAACTGTTGCGGGTGGCGGCGGCTGAAGTCGTGCAGGCAGCGGGCGACCAGTTCCTTGCCGGTGCCGGTTTCGCCTTCGATCAGCACGTTGGCCGACGTATCGGCGACGTTGGCGATCAATTCCCGCAGGTTCTGCATGGCCGGCGAGCGCCCGATGATCCGGCCTTCCAGGGAACTGCGTTCGGCCAGTTGGCGGCGCAGGGAGGTCACTTCCCGGGCCAGGCCTCGCTGCTCCAGGGCGCGGCGGGCCACGTCCACCAGGCGCTCGGGAGAAAAGGGTTTTTCCATGAAGTCGTAGGCGCCTTTCTGCATGGCGCCGACGGCCATGGAGATGTCGCCGTGGCCGGTGATCAGCACCACCGGCAGGCTGCGATCCCGGGCCTTGAGTTGGGTCAGCAGTTCCAGGCCATCGATGCCCGGCAGGCGGATGTCACTGACCACGATGCCGGGAAAGTTGTCGCCGACCTGGGCCAGGGCCTCTTCGGCGCTGCCCACGCCAATGCAGGGGATGTCTTCCAGGGCCAGGGCCTGCTGGCAACCCAGCAGGACATGGGGATCGTCTTCGACGATCAGCACGGTCAGCTCGTTGTTCATATCGACTCGGCTTGAGTGGGGCTTGCCAGGGGCAAGCTGAGGACAAAGGCGGTGCCGCCGCTTGCCGGATGTTCCACCCCCAGGCTGCCGCCGGTGGCGGCGGCGAGGCTGGCGGACAGGGTCAGGCCCAGGCCCAGGCCCTGCTCGCCGGGTTTGGTGGTGAAGAAGGGTTCGAACAGATGCTTGCGCGCCTCGGGATCGATGCCGTGGCCGTTGTCGCGTACCCGCAGACGGTACTTGCCGTCGCCGGGTTCGCCTTCCAGCCACAATTCCGGCGCCGGCTGTGCCTGCATGGCGTCCAGGGCATTGCCGATCAGGTTGACCAGGATCTGCTCCAGGCGGGTCTGGTCGATCTGCAGGGTCTGTTCGCTGAAGTCGCGGTGCAGTTGCAGGGGCAGGGGTTCGATGCGGGCGTTGAGGATCTGCAGGGCGGCGTCCACCGCCTTGTCCAGGCTGGCCTGGCCCTGGTCGTCGCCGCGGCGGGCGAAGGCGCGCAGGCTGGCGGTGATGCGGCCCATGCGGTCGATCAGTTCGTTGATGGTCTTGAGGTTGGCGCTGGCGGTGTCCAGGGCGCCGCGCTCAAGAAAGCGCACGGTGTTGCCGGACAGGGTGCGCAGCGCCGCCAGGGGCTGGTTGAGCTCGTGGGCGATGCTGGTGGACATCTGGCCGATGGCTGCCAGCTTGCCGGCCTGGACCAGCTCGTCCTGGGCCCGGCGCAGGGTTTCCTCGGCCTGGCGGCGTTCGCGGATCTGGCTCTTGAGCCGCTCGTTGCTGGCCCGCAGGTCCGCGGTGCGCTCGGTGATTCGGCGCTCCAGCTGGCTGTTGGCTTCCTGCAGGGCTTCACGGGCGGCCAGGCGCGTGGCGATGACCTTGCGCCGCTCGTTCCAGGCGATCAGCAAGAACGCCACCAGGGCAAACGCCACGGCCACCAGGATGCCCTGGTTGATGGCTTCGCGGCGCAGGTCCTGCAAGGGGGTGAGCAGGGTGAAATTCCACGGGGTGTCGCTCAGGGGGCGGGTCTGGGACAGGTAGCTGATGGCCTTGCCGTCGGACTCGAGTTCGGTGTTGGCGGGGAAGGTCAGTTTCTCCACGCCTTCGGCCAGGCGTTCCCGGGCCAGGGGTTCGAGTTCGTTGAGCGGGAACCAGTAGTACTGCAGGCTGCGGGCCAGGCGCTCCTTGGTGTCGTCGCTCAGGGGGAGGACCGACTTGAGACGCCGCGCCGGGTCGCTGGAGAGGATGATGATGCCGTTCTCGTCGCTGACGAAGGCTTCCAGACGGGCGCGCTGCCAGCGCTCCTCCAGGGCTTCCAGGCGCACCTTGACCACCGCCACGCCAATGATCTTGCCGTGTTCTTCCAGGCCGTGGGCCAGGTAGTAGCCGGGTTCGCCGTTGGTGCTGCCGATGCCGTAGAAGCGTCCGGGCTGGCCGCGCACGGCGTTCTGGAAGTAGGCGCGAAACGACAGGTCCTCACCCAGGTAGCTGTCGACGTCGCGCCAGTTGCTGGTGGCCAGTACCCGGCCGGTGGTGTCCATGACATAGATGGCCCGGCTGCGACTGCGGCGGTTCAGGCCTTCGAGGTATTGATTGACGGTCTGCCGGTGTTCCGGCGAGGGATCGTCCAGCAAGCGCGAGACACTGGATTCCAGTTCCAGCAGGCTGGGCAGATAGGTGTATTTGCTGATCTCGCTTTCTACGGCGCGGGCGTGCAGCTCCAGCTGGCGTTCGCCATTTTCGCTGAGGGTGCGGATGCCGTTGTGTTCGCTGACCCAGAAGCCGATGTAGCCCAGGCCGATCATCAGCAGGATGACCAGTGGCGGCAGGAACAGTTGGCGGATCAGACGGGGTTTCACGGCAAGTGATGGCGGCGCGGCGCGATAGAGAGTGGGGTCGCATTTCATCACAGATGCCTTGGGTCAACCACTGTGCGGTGTCCATAGGAGCCGGCCGGCCGGCGAAGAGGGCGACCCTGGCGATAGGGGAGCCAGGTGCGTTCCCTTCGCCGGTCAGCCGGCTCCTACAGAAGCACAGGTTTAGTGCTGCAGGATCTTCTCGAGGAAGTGCTGGGCACGTTCGGAGCGGGCGCTGATGTCGCCGAAGAATTCCTCTTTCTGGCAGTCTTCGATGATCTGGCCCTTGTCCATGAAAATCACTCGGTTGGCTACTTTGCGGGCAAAGCCCATTTCGTGGGTCACGCACATCATGGTCATGCCTTCCTGGGCCAGTTGCACCATGACGTCCAGCACTTCATTGACCATTTCCGGGTCCAGGGCCGAGGTCGGTTCGTCGAACAGCATGACGATCGGGTCCATGGCCAGGGCGCGGGCGATGGCCACGCGCTGTTGCTGGCCGCCGGACAGTTGGCCCGGGTGCTTGTGGGCGTGGGCGGCGAGGCCGACGCGGTCCAGCAGTTGCAGGCCTTTCTTGGTGGCCTCTTCCTTGCTGCGACCCAGGACCTTGATCTGCGCGATGGTCAGGTTCTCGGTGATGGTCAGGTGCGGGAACAGTTCGAAATGCTGGAACACCATGCCCACGCGGGAGCGCAGTTTCGGCAGGTTGGTCTTGGGGTCGGCGATGGAGGTGCCGTCGACCACGATGTCGCCCTTCTGGAAGGGTTCCAGGGCGTTGACGCACTTGATCAGGGTCGACTTGCCGGAGCCGGACGGCCCGCAGACCACCACCACTTCACCCTTCTTGACCTCGGTGCTGCAATCAGTCAGCACCTGGAAGTCCCCATACCACTTGTTGATGTTCTTGATAGAGATCATACGGCGAACCTTTTTTGCAGACGCTTGACCAGCAGCGAGGCGGCAAAGCTGATTGTGAAATAGACCAGACCAGCGATGATCAGGAATTCATTGGAGCGGCCGATGATGTCGCCGCTGGAACGCGAGGCGTTGAGGAAGTCCACCAGGCCCACGGTGTACACCAGGGAGGTGTCCTGGAACAGGATGATGCTCTGCTGCAGCAGCAAAGGGGTCATCTTGCGGAACGCCTGGGGCAGGATGATCAGGCGCATGGTCTGGCCATAGCTCATGCCCAGTGCCTGGGCGGCGCCCATCTGGCCCTTGGGAATGGACTGCACGCCGGCGCGGACGATTTCGCAGAAGTACGCCGCTTCGAACATCATGAAGGCCACGATGCACGAGGTGAAGGCGCCGATCGGGGTGTCTTCGCCGGTGATCCAGCGCAGTACGAAAGGCACCGCCAGGTAGAACCAGGTGATCACCAGCAGCAGCGGGATCGAGCGGAAGTAGTTGACGTAGGCACCGGCCAGGTTCGACAGCAGCTTGTTGTGGGACAAGCGCATCAGGGCCAGCAAGGTGCCGAGGATGATCCCGCCGACCACGCCCATGACCATCAGCTTGAGGGTCATCAGCATGCCGTTCCACAGGCCGGGAATGGCCGGGATGATGCCCGAGAAGTCGAATTCCATTATTTACCCCCCACGGAGATCAGGCCGGGGACCGAGACTTTTTTCTCTACCAGGCGCATCAGCAGCATCAGGCTCATGTTCAAGGTGAAGTAGATCAGGGTGGCCAGGGTGAAGGCCTCGAACAGGTTGGCCGAGAACTCGGCGGTCTGTTTGGTCTGGGCCAGCAGCTCCATCAGGCCGATCAGGGAGGCCACCGAGGAGTTCTTGAAGACGTTGAGAAATTCCGAGGTGAGCGGCGGAATGATGATCCGGTAGGCCTGGGGCAGCAGCACGTTCCAGTAGATCTGCGGCAGCGAGAAGCCCATGGCTCGGGCGGCGGATTCCTGGCCGCGGGGCAGCGCCTGGATACCGGTACGTACCTGTTCGCAGACTCGGGCTGCGGTGAACAGGCCCAGGCACACGACAACGCTCAGGTAGGCCGAGGTGGTCGGGTTGAGGTCCTGCTTGTACCACTCCTGAAGGTTTTCCGGCAGCAGGTCGGGTACCAGGAAGTACCAGATGAACAGCTGCACCAGCAGCGGCACGTTACGGAAGATCTCCACGTAGACGGTGGCGATGCCCGACACCAGACGGTTCGGCACGGTACGCATGACGCCCAGGATCGACCCCAGCAGCAGCGCGATGATCCAGGCCACCACGGCGATGGCGATGGTCCAGCCCAGGCCGCTGATGAACCAGTCGAGATAGGTCTCGCTGCCCACGCCGGTGGACTTGAAGAACACGCCCCAGTCCCAGTTGTAATTCATTAGGGTTACCCCTCAGATCGTTCGATGTACAAGCACCCGCCTGGGGACGTCCGTTCCCACCCGGCCAGGAAGGCCAGGCACACGCGATCGGCTCGACAACCACCGGTTCGAGTGTTTCCAAAAAAATGCCAGCAGGTAGTGACAGACTCCCGAAGGGGCGGCGCCCCCTCAGGAGATAAGGTTAGTCAGGAATCAGGACTTTTTATCGTCAGCCGCTTTGTCGGTCGGGTTGGCGATCAGGGCCTTGAGCTCGTCGCTCATTGGGAACATCAGGTTCAGGCCTTTTGGCGGAATCGGCGATTGGAACCACTTGTCGTAGATCTTGTTGATTTCGCCAGACTTGTAGGTGGCAACGATGGCGTCGTCCACGGCTTTCTTGAACGGGGCATCGCCCTTGCGCACCATGCAGCCGTAGATTTCGTAGGACTGCGGGGTACCGGTCACGGCCCAGTCGGTGGGCTTCTTGGCCTTGGCCATTTCACCGGCCAGCAACGCGTCGTCCATCATGAAGGCGACGGCACGACCCGATTCCAGCATCTGGAACGACTCACCGTGGTCCTTGGCGGAGATCACGTTCATACCCATTTGCTTGTCGGCGTTCATGGCCTTGAGGATGCGCTCGGACGTGGTACCGGCGGTGGTCACCACGTTCTTGCCTTTCAGATCAGCGAAATCCTTGTAGGTCGAGTCCTTTTTGGACAGCAGACGGGTACCGATTTCGAAGATGCCGACCGAGAAGTCGACCTGTTGCTGGCGCTCGACGTTGTTGGTGGTGGAGCCGCACTCGACGTCCACGGTGCCGTTCTGCACCAGCGGAATACGGGTCTGGGAGGTTACCAGGTTGTACTTGACCTTCAGGTCAGGCATGTCGAGGTCTTTCTTGATCGCTTCGACGATTTTCAGCTGGATGTCGTGGGAGTAGCCCACTGGCACGCCAGAAGCGTCAGCGATGTAGGAAAACGGGATGGAAGCGTCGCGATGTCCGAGGGTGATGGTGCCGGACTCTTTGATTTTCTTCAGTGTGCCGGTGAGCTCGGCAGCGAAAACTGGAGTGCTAATCAGAGCGGCAGCGATAGCTGCGCCCAACAGATGGGGAACGATGCGCATCAATATTTCCTCGACATTTGTTTTTTTTATGAAGCCAGTTCGACGGCTCTTTTATACAGCGAATGCCTTGACGGCTCCTGGTGTGTTGGCACGACAGGCATTCGTCGCACAGTGTAGAGCATGAGTCGTGCCAGACCCATTGATCGTGCTCAAGTCATTGATTTTAAAGGTCATAAAAATTTATTGAGGTATAAATTTCCGTGCTTTTATCCGGTTATCCGAATGCCTTTCGGTCGGCCATTCGGAAAACCGAACGCGATGCTTTGCTGTGGGGAGGGGCGGCGAGTCGAGGCGAGCGGCTGCGATGCACCACAAAAAAAGCCCCTGGGCCTTCCGGCGCAGGGGCTTGGCGTGATCCATGGCGTTCAGGCCGCCTTGATCTTGCCGCGATTGTCCTCGACCTTTTGCAGATAATCCTGCAACTGCCGTTGTTCGGCGGCGGTGGTGAACAGGCCCAGCTTGCTTCGGCGCCAGAGAATATCCTCGGCCTTCAGTGCCCATTCCTCGGCACACAGATAATCCACTTCGCGGGTGTACAGGCCGCCCCCCAGGTGTTCACCCAGGTCGTTGAGGCTGTGCACGCCTTCCAGCAGGCGCCAGGTGCGGCTGCCATAGGTGGTGGCCCAGCGGCGGGCGATCTGGCTGGGCACCCAGTCGAATTTCTTGCGGATGGCTTCCGCCAGGGCTTGCGGCGTGCTCATGTGCTCGCCGCCGGGCAGGGTGGCCTGGGCGGTCCAGCTCGGCTTGGCCTGCTTGAAGTAGGGCGCCAGTTGCGCCATGGCCGATTCCGCCAGCTTGCGGTAGGTGGTCAGCTTGCCGCCGAACACTGACAGCAGCGGAGCTTCCTCGCCAGTGCCGGAAAGGGCCAAGGTGTAGTCGCGAGTCACGGCCGAAGGGTTGTCGGATTCGTCGTTGCAGAGCGGGCGAACACCGGAGTAGCTGTGCAGGATATCGTCGCGGCTGAGCTGCTTCTTGAAGTGCGCGTTGACTACCTGCAGCAGGTAATCGGTTTCGCCTTCGGTGATTGCGACCTTGGCCGGGTCACCGGTGTATTCACGGTCGGTGGTGCCGATCAGGGTGAACTGATCGAGGTAGGGAATGGTGAAGACAATGCGCTGGTCTTCGTTCTGCAGGATGTGCGCGTGCTCGCCCTCGTACAGCTTGGGCACGATCAGGTGGCTGCCCTGGATCAGGCGGATGCCGTAAGGCGATTCCAGTTTCAGGTCATCCTTGATGAACTTGGCGACCCAGGGGCCGGCCGCGTTCACCAGGGCCTTGGCGGTGATGGAGAACAGGCTGCCGTCGGCCCGCTCCAGTTCCAGTTGCCACAGGCCCTTGCTGCGTCGGGCGCTGATGCAGCGGGTCTGGGTATGCACATGGGCGCCGTGCTCGCGGGCGGCCATGGCGTTGAGCACCACCAGGCGGGCGTCGTCGACCCAGCAGTCGGAGTATTCGAAGCCTTTGCTGATCTCGGCTTTCAGCGCGCTGTCGGCGCCGAATTTCAGGCTGCGGGAACCGGCGAGCTTCTCCCGCTTGCCCAGGTGGTCATACAGGAACAGACCGGCGCGAATCATCCAGGCCGGGCGCAGGTGGGGCCGGTGCGGCAGGACAAAACGCATGGGCTTGACGATATGCGGCGCCTTGGCCAGGAGTACTTCACGCTCGGCCAGGGCTTCGCGTACCAGGCGGAACTCGTAATGTTCGAGGTAGCGCAGGCCACCGTGGATCAGCTTGCTGCTGGCCGACGAAGTGTGGCTGGCCAGATCGTCCTTTTCGCAAAGGAACACGGACAAGCCGCGACCTGCCGCGTCCGCGGCAATTCCAACACCATTGATCCCACCGCCAATGACGGCGATATCGTAAACCTCGGAGAGAGGGCGCGCGGGCAAGGTAGAAGTGGGCATCGACGGGCCTCGTGTTGCTTTGGTATTTGAATTCGAACATTAATGTTCATTTTCGAAAATACTAGCGCATAAAGACCCACGCATCCAGCGCACTTCGATTGAAAAAACTGATCGAAACAGCTTTGGAAGATGGTTTTCGAACATTGTCAGGCGATTGATGCCGCGATTGCCCCGCGCCCGGAGGGGCGGGTCACTGATGCAGGTGCGCGAGGGCGCTATCGAGCCAGCCGTGGGCCGGCGCGCGAATGCGCCCTGCGTTGTCTTGCCGGAGGGAAGGGGGCTCAGACCACTTCGAGGCGGATCTTGTGCTGGTTGAGCAGTTGGGTCAGGGCCGGGACCGGTTGCTGGTCGGTGACCAGGCAATCGATCAGGCTGATGGGGCCGAGGCGGATCATGGCGTTGCGCCCGAACTTGCTGGAGTCGGCGGCCAGGATCACTTGCCGGGCATTGGCGATGATCGCCTGGGAAACCCGCACTTCCTGGTAGTCGAAGTCCAGCAGGCTGCCGTCCTCGTCGATGCCGCTGATGCCCACCAGGGCGAAGTCCACCTTGAACTGATTGATGAAGTCGACGCTGGCCTGGCCCACCACGCCGCCGTCACGGCGCACATTGCCGCCAGTGAGCAGCACGTCGAAATCATCCTTGGCACTGAGCATTGAAGCCACGTGCAGGTTGTTGGTGATGATCTTCAGGTGGCTGTGGTTGAGCAGGGCGCGGGCGATGGATTCGGTGGTGGTGCCGATGTTGATGAACAGCGAGGCGTGATCGGGGATCTGCGCGGCAACGGCTTCGCCGATGCGCTGCTTTTCATCGCGCATCTGGTCGGCGCGCATGGCGTAGGCGGTGTTTTCTACGCTGGAGTCGTAGGCCGCGCCGCCGTGGTAGCGGCGCAGCAGATTGGCTTCCGCCAGCTGGTTGATATCGCGGCGGATGGTTTGCGGGGTCACAACGAACAGCTGGGCCAATTCCTCGATGCTGACGTAGCCGCGTTCGCGGACCAGATCGAGGATTTGCTGCTGACGGGGAGGCAGATTCATGGGGCTTCCTTTGGGCTGCCGTGCAAAATTTGCCCATGATGCCGCAGGAATCCCCTCCCGACCAGTTACAAGCGGTTACCTATCCACGGCTTGGCTTATTTGGCCTCTTCGTGGGGTTCCCAGTCGCGGGTGCGGCTGACGGCCTTCTTCCAGCCTGCGTACAGGCCTTCTTTTTCCGCTTCGGCCAGTTGGGGTTCGAACTCGCGCTCGATCACCGCCTTGCCTCGCAGCTCTTCCAGGCTGCCCCAGAAACCGCAGGCCAGGCCTGCCAGGTAGGCGGCGCCCAGGGCCGTGGTTTCGCGCATTTGCGGGCGCTCCACCTGAGTACCGAGGATGTCGGCCTGGAACTGCATGAGGAAGTTGTTGGCCACGGCGCCGCCGTCCACGCGCAGGGCTTTGAGGCGTTCACCGGAATCCTGCTGCATGGCGTCGAGCACGTCGCGGGTCTGGTAGGCGATGGATTCCAGGGCGGCGCGGATGATGTGATCCACGCGCACGCCTCGGGTCAGGCCGAACAGCGCGCCACGGGCGTAGGGGTCCCAGTAGGGCGCGCCGAGACCGGTGAAGGCCGGCACCAGGTACACGCCATTGCTGTCCTTGACCTTGTTGGCGAAGTATTCGGTGTCGTGGGCGTCGTTGATGATCTTCAGCTCATCACGCAGCCACTGCACGGTGGAGCCGCCGTTGAACACTGCGCCTTCCAGGGCGTAGGCCACTTCGCCGCGGGGGCCGCAGGCGATGGTGGTGAGCATGCCGTGCTGGGATTTCACCGCCTTGTCGCCGGTGTTCATCAGCAGGAAGCAGCCGGTGCCGTAGGTGTTCTTGGCCTGGCCCGGTTCGACGCACATTTGGCCGAACAGCGCCGCTTGCTGGTCGCCGGCGATGCCGCCGATGGCGATACCGCTCTTGGTGCGACCGTAGATTTCCGACGAGGACTTCACCTCGGGAAGCATTTCCCGCGGGATATCCAGCACCTCCAGCATCTTCGCGTCCCACTCCAGGGTGTGGATGTTGAAGAGCATGGTGCGCGAGGCGTTGGTGTAGTCGGTGACGTGGGTCTTGCCGCCGGTGAATTTCCAGATCAGCCAGCTGTCGATGGTGCCGAACAGCAGCTCGCCGCTACGGGCGCGCTCGCGGCTGCCTTCGACGTTGTCGAGGATCCACTTGAGCTTGGTGCCGGAGAAGTAGGGGTCGGTGACCAGGCCGGTGGTGTCGCGAATGTAGGCTTCGTGGCCGTCGCGCTTGAGCTGCTGGCAGATCTCGGTGCTGCGGCGGCACTGCCAGACGATGGCGTTGTAGATCGGCCGGCCGGTGGTCTTGTCCCAGACCACGGTGGTTTCCCGCTGGTTGGTGATGCCGATGGCGGCCACCTGGTCGTGATGCAGGCCGGCTTGCGCCAGGGCCTCGACCATCACCGCGCTCTGGGTGGCGAAGATTTCCATCGGGTCATGTTCGACCCAGCCGGCCTGTGGGTAGTGCTGGGCGAACTCGCGCTGGGCGGTGCACACCACGTTGGCGTCGCGGTCGAAAATGATCGCCCGGGAGCTGGTCGTACCCTGATCGAGGGCAATGATGTAGTTCTTATTCTGAATGTCGGTCATGTCGATTGCCTTGGACGAAATAAGGGAGTGGAAACAGGCGCGTGATCGATTTGGGCAGGATCACGCGCCGCGAGATTCAAGAAGCTTTGACTTTGCCATCGGCGACCGATTCGCTCTCGGAGGCGGCGACGGCGTTGGGCAGGTGCCGGGCAATCAGTCCGCGATAAGCGGCCGCACCCAGGCAGGCACCGAGGATCGGAGCGAAGACCGGCACCAGGAAGTACGGAATATCCCGGCCGCCGGTAAAGGAAATCTGACCCCAGCCGGCAAAGAACGTCATCAGTTTAGGTCCGAAGTCCCGCGCCGGGTTCATGGCGAAGCCGGTGAGCGGGCCCATGGCGCTGCCGATCACGGCGATCAGCAGGCCGATCAGCAGGGGCGCCATCGCGCCGCGAGGCAGGCCATTGTTGTCGTCGGTCAGGGCCATGATCACGCCCATCAGGATCGCCGTGATCACCACTTCCACCAGGAAGGCCTGGGCGGTGGACAGCGCCGGGTTGGGGAAGGTGGAGAACACCGAGGCCAGTTCCAGGCTGGCCTGGGAACCGCGGATCATTTGGTGAGCCTGTTCGAAATCGAAGAACAGGTTGCTGTACAGCGTGTAAACCAACAGCGCCGCGCAGAAGGCGCCAGCGACCTGGGCCAGGATGTAGAACGGCAGTTTGCGTTTTTCAAAGTCGGCGAACAGGCACAGGGCGATGCTCACGGCAGGATTGAGGTGCGCGCCGGAAACGCCGGCGGTGAGGTAGATCGCCATGCTCACGCCGATCCCCCAGATGATGCTGATTTCCCACAGGCCGAAGCTGGCTCCCGCGACCTTGAGCGCCGCGACGCAGCCGGTGCCGAAGAAGATCAGCAGCGCAGTACCCAGGAACTCGGCCATGCATTGGCCCGATAGTGACGGTTGTTGCAGAGCAGTTGTCATTGTGAACCTCGTTTTTTGTTGTTGTCTGGCGCTGCTGCAAAAGGCATGGAGCGCGACTTCCAACGAAGACGGAATCCCCATTCCGGCCTCGTCTTGCTGCTGGGTGCAACGGTGCATCTACTGCATGATATTCAGAAACGAAAAAATATAGACAAGAAACACCGCTGTCAAAGGTCGAAAGTGAACGGCTGGTCATTTTATAGATATCAATCAAATGAATGATCCGGGGCGACAGTCCCGGGAGTGACAGGTGGTGCGGCGCTGGTGTCTGTGGCCAGGGCTTATCAAGGCCTGGAATAGAGCCTTTTGCCGATTAATGGCCTAAAATTCGCGCGCTCGGTTTTGCCTTTTCGTCCCTCTTGGAGCTGCCATGACCCCTGCATTGGATCTGCTAAAAAAAGTTCGCGCCGAACATCGCATCCACAGTTACGAACATGATCCCAAGGCGGCCTCCTACGGTCTGGAGGCGGCGGAGAAGCTCAGCCTCGATCCGGCGCAAGTGTTCAAGACGCTGCTGGCCAGCAGCGAGAAGGGGGAATTGCTGGTGGCGGTGGTGCCGGTTGCCGGCAGTCTCGACCTCAAGGCCCTGGCCCACGCGGCCGGGGTGAAAAAAGCCGAAATGGCCGATCCGGCCGCTGCCCAGCGTGCCACGGGCTACCTGTTGGGGGGGATCAGCCCGCTGGGGCAGAAGAAGCGTCTGCGGACTTTCATCGACAGCAGTGCTCAGCCTTTGGCCAGTATTTTTGTCAGTGCCGGTCGACGCGGACTGGAGGTGGAATTGGCTGCTGCCGTGCTGGCCGAGCATACCCAGGGCAAGTTCGCCGACATCGGTCGCCCTTGAGCCAAGGCGTCGGCGGTTGAGCGGGCCGCTGCTGTATGCCGGAAAATCTTCTCGTCTGTGTCTGTCGCGCTGCCGCTCACGCAAGCCATGCTGGCCGCCGACTGATCAAGGAGAAGGGCCATGCAGCTTGAGTTTCAACAGATCGATGCATTCAGTGATCAACCCTTTGCCGGCAACCCGGCCATGGTTTACCGGCTTGATGCATGGCTTGACGACGCCCTGATGCAGCAGATTGCCGCCGAGCACAATCTGACGGAAACCGCGTTTGTGGTGCGTGAAGCCCAAGGTTGGCGGATTCGCTGGTTCACCCCGGCCACCGAGGTGCCCCTGTGCGGGCATGCCACTCTGGCCAGTGCCTACGTGCTGTTCGAGCTGTATGGGGAGCCGGGGCCACGCATTGAGTTTCTCAGCCGCTCGGGGCCCCTGAGCGTTACCCGTGAAGGCGGCCTGTTGTGGCTGGACTTTCCGCTGCGCAGCCCCCGCCGCCAGGCCGATGCGGAGCAGGTGGCGCAGATACTCGGCGCCAGGGTCATCGATCTGCAAGGTGCCCATGAGCTGTTGGCGGTGCTGGAGTCGGAGCAGGCGGTCCGCGATTGCCGGCCTGATCTGGCGGCGCTGGCCAAGTTGCCCTGGCCGGGGGTGATTGTCACCGCGCGGGGCGAGCGGCATGACTTTGTCTCGCGGTATTTTGCTCCGGCCATCGGCATCGACGAGGATCCGGTGACCGGCTCGACCCATTGCTGCCTGACGCCTTACTGGGCGCAGCAGCTGGACAAGCAGCAACTGAGCGCCTTTCAGTGCTCCGCGCGAGGTGGTGAGCTGTTCTGTCGCCTGGAGGGGGAACGGGTGAAGATCGGCGGACACGCCCGGCTGATTGCCAGCGGGCGCTTGCATCTGCAATGACGGCGCTCTGACTCGCCGGCAAGCCGTTTCCTACAGTGTGTTGGTGTAGGGGTTGGCTTGCTGGCGAGGGCGGCTCAATGAGCGCTGCTGTAGCGCCGTACCCCTGAGTCGCTATGGGGAATCTGCGCCGCCGTGCTGCCTGAAGCCTGGAACAGCACCAGGTGTTCCGCCGCAACCCGAATGCCCACATCCGCTCCGACCTGATGGTCGGCGTGGCTGGGGAAAATCGATTCCAGCTGGCTGCCGGTAGGCAATTGCAGGCGATACAGGGTCGAGGCGCCGAGGAAGGTTTTGCCCACCACCCGGGCTTTCAAGTCACTGTCCGGCGCGTGGACGATGTCGTCCGGGCGCAGCAGGACGTCCACCGCGCCACCTGTCGGCCAGGTATAGGCCCGGTTGCCCTGCAGTACACCCAGTTCGGTCTGCACCGATTCCGGCGTGTTCAGCTGGCCGCGAATGAAGTAGCCCTGGCCAATGAAGCTGGCGACAAAGGGTGTCTGTGGTTCGTGATAGAGGTTGTAGGGGGTGTCCCACTGCTCCAGGCGGCCTTCCTTGAACACGCCGACCTGATCACTCACGGCGAAGGCTTCTTCCTGGTCGTGGGTGACCAGGATTGCACTGGTGCCGCGAGCCTTGAGGATGTCGCGCACCTCGTGGCTGAGCTTGCGCCGCAGTTCGCCGTCGAGGTTGGAGAAGGGTTCGTCCAGCAGCAGCAGTTGCGGCTCGGGAGCCAGGGCGCGAGCCAGCGCCACTCGCTGTTGCTGGCCGCCGGACAGCTCGTGGGGAAAGCGCTGGCCGAGGTCCTTCAGGTTGACCAGCTCCAGCAGTTCGGCGACCACTCGGTCTTTCTGCGGGTGCTTGCGGATGCCGAAAGCGATGTTGTCCGCCACGCTCAGGTGGGGGAACAGGGCATAGTCCTGAAACACCATGCCGATCCGGCGTTTCTCCGGGGCCAGGGTGAAGCCGGCGCTGGATATGGTTTCGCCGGCCAGTTGGATCTCGCCTTCGTGCACCGGCTCGAACCCGGCGATGGCCCGCAGGGTGGTGGTCTTGCCACATCCGGACGAGCCCAGCAGGCAGCCGATGTCCCCGGCGTTGAGGTGCAGATTGAGGTTCTGCACCACGCGTTGGTCCTGGTAGCCGCATGCCAGATTGCGCAGGTTCAGCAGGAGTGGCTGGCTCATGCGTGGTGGTACGCCGGCTCGACGAGGAACTCGAGCAGGGCCTTTTGTGCGTGCAGACGGTTTTCCGCCTGGTCCCAAGCCACTGAGCGAGGGTCGTCCAGCAGGTCGAGGCTGATTTCCTCGCCGCGGTGGGCGGGCAGGCAGTGCATGAACAGTACGTCCGGGGCGGCCAGGTCGAGCAGCGCGCGGTTGACCTGGAAGGGGGCAAACAGCTGGAGACGCTTGGCGGTCTCTTCTTCCTGGCCCATGGAGGTCCAGACGTCGGTGCTCACCAGATGGGCGCCGATCACCGCTTCGCGAGGGTCGCGGACGATGGTCACGCGATCGCCGGCCTTGGCGACAAACTCGGCGTTGGGCTCGTAGCCCTCGGGACAGGCGATGCGCAGCTGGAAGTCGAACTGGATGGCCGCTTCTATATAGCTGTTGCACATGTTGTTGCCGTCACCGATCCAGGCCACGGTCTTGCCCTGGATCGAGCCACGGTGTTCGAGGAAGGTCTGCATGTCCGCCAGCAGTTGGCAGGGGTGCAGGTCATCGGACAGGCCGTTGATCACCGGGACCCGGGAATTGGCCGCGAACTCGGTCAGGGTGCTGTGGGCAAAGGTGCGGATCATCACCGCGTCGAGCATGCGCGACATGACGATGGCGCAGTCGCCGATCGGTTCGCCGCGACCCAGTTGAGTGTCCCGTGGCGAAAGGAAGATGGCCTGGCCGCCCAGCTGAATCATGCCGGCTTCGAAGGACAGTCGGGTACGGGTCGACGACTTCTCGAAAATCATGCCGAGTACACGATTTTTCAAAGGCTCGAAGAGTACGCCGCGGTTACGCAGGTCCTTCAGCTCGATGCCTCGACGAATCACACTGACCAGCTCTTCGGGCGTGCAATCCATCAGGGAGAGAAAGTGCCTTGCGCTCATCATTAACTACCTTTTTGCAACGGACCGCAGATTCTCAAAGCCTTGTTTAATCGAACAACGGGCTGGACCTGCGGCGAAAGCCGCACGGGGCGACGAAATAGGGGAAGGCGCGATCTTATAATTAAATGTCGCGTCTTACCAATAGTGCTACGGCGTTCATGGGCATTCAGAGAGGCCAGGACGCGAATGCGCTGGCGCTTTTGAGACCGGTTTTCAGACAGCAGCCGGGCATTTGTACACTGCCCCGGCGCGGCTTGGCAATCGAGTGTGGCGCCGGCCGTGCGGTTGCGGTCGTTTTCTGACCTGTGGGCCGAGGTCCGCTGCGGGGGGAATCCGCGGCTTGGCCACTTGAAACATTTCCTAATGCAAAGTGCTGAGTCTATAAAGGCGAATCTGCGGCAAGGATAGGTGTGCGATGGAATCCAGGGAGCAACAACTGATGACGCTGTTGGGGCTCACCGCCCGGGCGCTGACGGACATGACCGCTTCGGTGACGGCCTTTTCTTTCGAGCTGCTGCGCAGCGAGGACCCGCTGACCCGGGCAGCCGCGCGCAAGATGATCGACCGGATGATGACCCTCAGCGCCGGGCTGGATGAGCATTGGCGACTGCTGGCCGAGTTGTCGGGTGTCCATGCCGAGCAGGGGTCCATGGACGCCTCCTCGCGAATCTCCATGGATGGGCCGCCGCGCTTGCCGCCGAACTGACGGCCCTGATCATGGCCCAGGTTGATGGACCTGAATTCATGGGGCGAACGTCGCTGGTGTCGGCAGAGGCCAGCCGCCATAGTTTTGGCTTCCTGCGGCCCTGTGCGGGGCGCCTTCAAACAATAGAGACTGGCCATGACCAAGACTCTCCATCACCGTGCCTGCCACCTGTGCGAAGCCATCTGCGGCCTGACCCTGGAAATCACTGAAGAGCCGGGCAGCGCTCCACGCATTACCTCGATCAAGGGCGACCCCCTGGACAGTTTCAGCCGTGGCCATGTCTGCCCCAAGGCCGTGGCCCTGCAGGATATCCAGAATGATCCCGATCGCCTGCGCCAGCCGGTGCGCCGTGTGGGCAACCAATGGCAGCCCATCGAGTGGGACGAGGCCTTTGCCCTGGTGGCCGAGCGGCTGGCGAGCATCCAGCAGCGCCATGGCAACAACGCCGTGGCGACCTACCAGGGCAATCCCAGCGTGCACAACTATGGGCTGATGACCCACAGCAATTACTTTCTCGGCCAGCTCAAGACCCGCAATCGTTTCTCGGCCACATCGGTCGATCAGTTGCCCCAGCACCTGACCAGTTACCTGATGTATGGCCACGGCCTGCTGTTGCCGATTCCGGACATCGATCACACCGATTTCATGCTGATCCTGGGCGGCAATCCCCTGGCATCCAACGGCAGCATCATGACCGTGCCGGATGTGGAGAAGCGCCTCAAGGCCATTCAGGCTCGTGGCGGCAAGGTGGTCGTGGTCGATCCGCGGCGCAGTGAAACCGCAGCCATGGCCGATCAGCACCTGTTTATCCGGCCGGGGGGCGATGTGGCGCTGCTGTTCGGTCTGCTCAACAGCATTTTCGACGCCGGCCTGACCCGCGACAGCCATTTGCCGGTGGATGGGCTGGCTGAGGTGCGCCAGGCAATTGCGCGGTTCACTGCCGAAGCCATGAGTCCGTTGTGCGCAATTCCGGCTGCGCAGATTCGGCAACTGGCCCGGGATTTCGCTTCGGCGGACAAGGCGGTCTGTTACGGGCGCATGGGGGTGTCGACCCAGGCCTTCGGCACGCTGTGCCACTGGTTGCTGCAGCTGCTCAATCTGGTCACCGGCAACCTGGACCGTGTCGGCGGTGCCTTGTGCACCCAGCCGGCGGTGGACCTGGTGGCGGCGACCTCGGGCGGTCACTTCAATGTCTGGCAGAGTCGGGTTTCCGGGCTTCCGGAGTATGGTGGCGAGCTGCCGGTATCGGCCCTGGCCGAAGAGATGCTCACCGAGGGCGAAGGACAGGTACGGGCCCTGATCACCGTGGCCGGCAATCCGGTGTTGTCCACACCCAACGGCCGGCAGCTGGAGCAGGCCCTGGACGGGCTGGAGTTCATGCTCAGCATCGATCTGTACATCAATGAAACCACCCGTTATGCCGACCTGATCCTGCCGTCCACCTCGGCTCTGGAGAACGATCACTACGACACCACCTTCAATCTGTTCGCGGTGCGCAATGTCAGTCGCTTCAATCGAGCGATCCTGCCCAAGCCTCAAGGGGCGCTGCATGACTGGGAGATCTTCGTCGGCCTGGCCAAGGCATTTGCCGCGCAGACCGCCAGCCCGTTGAAGCCGACCCTGGCCCCTGCACAGATGATCGACATGGGCTTGCGCGCCGGGCCTTACGGCGATGCCTCGCCGCTCAAGCTGTCCCTGGCGACTCTGGACCAGTACCCCCACGGCATTGATCTTGGGGCGCTGCAGCCGAACCTGGCGGCCCGCTTGAAAACCGATAATCGGCGGATCCAGGCCGCACCGGCGCCGATCATGGCCGATCTGCAACGCTTTGCCGCGTTGAGTGCGCCACCTTCGGGCGAGTTGTTGCTGATCGGACGTCGGCATGTGCGCAGCAATAACTCCTGGATGCACAACTATCACCGCCTGGTGAAGGGCAAGCCTCGCCATCAGCTATTGATGAATCCCGAGGATCTGGCTCAACGGGGCCTGAGTGATGGTCAGCGGGTGCGAGTCCGATCCCGGGTGGGCGCGGTGGAGGTGGAAGTGCTGGCCAGCAGCGAGATGATGCCGGGCGTGGTAAGTCTGCCCCATGGCTGGGGGCACAGGCGTCCCGGCGTGCAGATGAGCATTGCCAGGGAGCAGCCTGGCTGCAGCGCCAATGACCTGACCGATGAGCGTCAGCTCGATGCGTTGTCCGGGAATGCGGCGTTGAACGGGGTGCCGGTTACCGTGGAGGCGGCCTGAGGTGTCTGTCGGAGAGGCCGAGCAGGGCGCTCAGGATTCCGTTACAATGCGCCACCGTGCCGACAACAGAGTCGGAAAGTTCAGCCGAGGTGTTCCATGGATATCATCGAAACTATTAAAGAGCAGATTGCCAACAACACCATTCTGCTCTACATGAAAGGCTCGCCGAATGCCCCGCAGTGCGGCTTCTCGGCAAAAGCCGCTCAGGCCGTAATGGGCTGTGGTGAGAAGTTCGCTTACGTGGACATCCTGCAAAACCCAGAGATTCGCGCCAACCTGCCCAAGTACGCCAACTGGCCAACTTTCCCGCAACTGTGGGTGGCCGGTGAGTTGGTCGGCGGTAGCGACATCATGGCTGAAATGTTTGCCAATGGTGAACTGCAGAGCCTGATCAAGGCTGCTGCCGAAAAAGCGGCTGCCAAGACCGAAGCCTGACGCGAACTTCTTGTTCGCGGTCAATAAAAAGCCCCGCCTCTCTCACGAGGGCGGGGCTTTTTATTACATGGGCGTTGGTTACTCGTCGCCCATTTGCGATTGCAGGTAGTTCTCGATACCCACTTTGTCGATCAGGCCCAGTTGGGTTTCCAGCCAGTCGATGTGTTCTTCTTCGGATTCCAGAATGTCTTCCAGCAGTTCACGGCTGCCGAAGTCGCCAACCGATTCGCAGTGAGCGATGGCGGCCTTGAGGTCGGTGTGGCCGGTGCGTTCGATGCGCAGGTCGCACTCAAGCATTTCCTTGGTGTGTTCACCGATGTGCAACTTGCCCAGGTCCTGGACGTTGGGCAGGCCTTCGAGGAAGAGGATGCGCTTGATCAGTTTGTCCGCATGCTTCATCTCGTCGATGGATTCGTGGTACTCGTGCTTGCCCAGTTTGTTCAGGCCCCAGTCTTCATACATGCGTGCATGCAGGAAGTACTGATTGATCGCGACCAGTTCATTGGCAAGGATTTTATTGAGATGCTGGATGACTGTAATGTCGCCTTTCATGTTGGGGTCCTGCCCTTTAATGAGTGAAATAAGGGCAGAGTCTGAGCCGCACAAACATTACTGTCAAACCTAAGTTATTGAATAATATATGAAAATTAATCGGAATAAGAATGTTTGTGTTCCGCGTTTTGCAGCTAAGCGATTGAATTACAGACATAAAAAAACCGGACGCTAGGTCCGGTTGTTTCAAATGCGGCTATTTATTCGGCACATCAAGCAACATTAAATTCCACTGGGTAGGGAATGGCGGCTTGGCTGCTCTGCAATTCGGTCAGGGTTTCGCGAACCACTTGCTTGGCCAGGCATGCGCATTTGCCGCATTGGCTGGCGACGCCGGTGGCCTGGCGCACTTCACGGTAGCTGCAGCAACCTTCGTAGATCGCTTCGCGAATTTGTCCGTCGGTGACACCGGTGCAGAGGCAGACATACATAGGATGAGAACCGTCGCTGGTTAGGGCTCAATTGCGATGGATCTTAATGTTAACGAGAATGATTGTCAAAGTGGTTTCGGCCGCCTTTGTGGCCGTTTCATCCCGGGGTGACGAACGGTTTTGTTAGCGATGGTGACAGATGATTCGCATTTTCCGCTTTGTGGGCCGGGCTGACGAAAAACCGTTAAGGACAGCTCAAAGACGCGGTGTATGATGATCGGTCCTTGCGAAGCGGGGTCGGGTCACAGAGCTGTCGCATCAGCGTGGCAGACTCAAGGCCAATCCCCTTCTTCATTACTACGTCCACACCAGGAGATATCCAATGAGCGTACTCGTAGGCAAACAAGCCCCTGACTTCACCGTACCGGCCGTTCTCGGCAATGGCGAAATCGTCGACAGCTTCACCCTGTCCTCGGCCATCAAAGGCAAATACGGCCTGGTGTTCTTCTACCCACTGGACTTCACCTTCGTTTGCCCGTCCGAGCTGATCGCTCTGGACCACCGCATGGCCGACTTCAAGGCACGTAACGTGGAAGTGATCGCTGTTTCCATCGACTCGCACTTCACCCACAACGCCTGGCGTAACACCCCGATCAATGCCGGCGGCATCGGTCAGGTTCAATACATCATGGCCGCTGACATGAAGCACGACATCGCCAAGGCCTATGACGTCGAGTCCGAAGGCGGCGTGGCCTTCCGTGGCGCGTTCCTGATCGACGACAAAGGTGTTGTCCGTTCGCAGATCGTCAACGACCTGCCGCTGGGCCGCAACATGGAAGAGCTGATCCGTCTGGTCGACGCTCTGCAATTCCACGAAGAGCACGGCGAAGTCTGCCCTGCCAACTGGAAGAAAGGCGACAAGGGCATGACCGCTTCGCCAGAAGGCGTTGCTGCTTACCTGAGCGAGAACGCCGGCAAGCTGTAAGCCTGGCGTCACGCATAAAAAAACCGGCCTCAGGGCCGGTTTTTTTATGCGGGCGACTCAACTCGACCAGGGATCGATCAGTCGTCGAAATCCTGCCAGCCGCCCATTTGCTTCCAGCGGTTGACGATGCCGCAGAACAGCTCGGCGGTCTTCTCGGTGTCGTAGCGGGCCGAGTGGGCCTCGCGACCGTCGAAGTCGATGCCGGCGCTCTGGCAGGCCTTGGCCAAAACGGTCTGGCCGTAAGCCAGGCCAGCCAGGGTGGCGGTGTCGAAGCTGGAGAACGGGTGGAACGGGTTGCGCTTCATGTCCAGGCGCGCCACGGCGGCGTTGAGGAAGCCCAGGTCGAAGCTGCTGTTGTGGCCCACCAGGATCGCGCGTTTGCAGCCGTTGGCTTTCAGCGCCTTGCGCACACCGCGGAAAATATCCGTGAGGGCGGTTTCTTCGCTGACGGCCATGCGCAGGGGATGGTCGAGCTTGATCCCGGTGAACTCCAGCGCAGCGGCTTCAATGTTGGCGCCTTCAAAAGGCTCGACGCGGAAGAAATAGGTGTGTTCGGGGAACACGAAGCCCTTTTCGTCCATGCCGATGGTGGTAGCGGCAATCTCCAGCAGGGCGTCGGTGGCCGAGTTGAAGCCACCGGTTTCTACGTCGACGACTACCGGCAGGTAACCGCGAAAGCGTGCCGCCATTGGATGGCGAGGGGCGCCGCTGTTGCCGTCTTGTTCGTCGTCGAAATGGTCGTCACTCACGAGTGATCCTCCAGCAGGCGCCAGCGCAGTTTTTCACCGGCGCGCAGCGGAATGACAGTCAGCTCGCCGAACGGCAGGCTGGCGGGGGCGGTCCATTCTTCACGAACCAGGGTGATGCGATCGGTGTTGGCCGGCAGGCCGTAGAAGCGCGGACCGTTGAGGCTGGCAAAGGCTTCCAGCTGGTCCAGGGCATTGCGCTGTTCGAACGCTTCGGCGTACAGCTCGATTGCGGCGTAGGCGCTGTAGCAGCCGGCACAACCGCAAGCGGCTTCCTTGGCATGCTGGGCGTGGGGCGCGGAGTCGGTGCCGAGGAAGAACTTTTCGCTGCCGCTGGTGGCCGCATCCAGCAGGGCTTCCTGGTGGGTGTTGCGCTTGAGAATCGGCAGGCAATAGAAGTGCGGACGAATACCGCCCACCAGCATGTGGTTGCGGTTGTACAGCAGGTGGTGCGCGGTGATGGTGGCGCCGACGTTGGCCGAAGCCTCCTTGACGAACTGCACGGCTTCACCGGTGGTGATGTGCTCGAACACCACTTTCAGGCTGGGGAAGCGCTCGACCACACGACGCATGTGTTCGTCGATGAAGATTTTCTCGCGGTCGAAGACATCGACCTCGCCGCGGGTCACCTCACCGTGGATCAGCAGCGGCAGGCCGACTTCGGCCATGGTTTCGAGCACCGGGAAGATCTTGTCGATGCTGGTCACGCCCGAATCCGAATTGGTGGTCGCACCGGCCGGATACAGCTTGGCGGCGTGCACGAAGCCACAGGCCTTGGCCGCGCGGATCTCGTCCGGCTGGGTGCGGTCGGTCAGGTAAAGCACCATCAGCGGCTCGAAGCGGCTGCCGGCCGGGCGCGCAGCTAGAATACGCTGGCGATAGGCGTCGGCTTCCACGGCGTTGCGCACCGGAGGTACCAGGTTGGGCATGATGATGGCGCGGCCAAAGGTGCGCGCGACATCTGCGACTGTATTGGGCAACACGGCACCATCGCGAAGATGAATATGCCAGTCGTCGGGACGCAGCAGGGTCAGGCGGTCGGACATGGGAGGTTCCAGGCGGGTAAAACTCGGTGGGAATGCTACCGGAAAAGACTCTTCCAGGCACTCGCTATCAAGTTTTGCGACGAGCAACCGATATCCCGAAGGTATGGCGTATTAACGCCTGTCGATTTTTCTGTTGTACACGTCAGTGGAGCCTCCCGTGCGCCAGCGTTATCTAGCCTTGCTCAGTGTGTTTGCCAGCCTGCCCGCGATGGCTCTCACTTTCCAGACTCGTCTGGAGAGCATTGAGTGGACGGTCGAAGGCGACAAATTCGAGTGCCGCCTGATCCAACCGGTAACCGATTTCGGTTCCGGCGAATTCGTTCGCCGCGCCGGCGAGCAGGCGATCTTTCGTCTCAAGAGCTTCAACCCGATGCAGGCGGGGGGCTCGGCGACTCTGCTTGCGGCAGCGGCGCCCTGGCAGCCGGGACGTGGCGACATCAACCTCGGGGCGGTCAAGGCCGGTACCGACGGGGTGCTGTTCAACAGCAACCAGATGCAGGCCGGGCGCCTGATCATCGGGCTGCTGGAGGGGCGCAGCCCCGTGGTGCGCAATTATTCCCGTGAAGGCGGAGTGTCCGAAGTGCGCCTGTTGCCGGTGAAGTTCAGCAAGGCGTATGGCGACTATCAAAGCTGCATGGCCAAGCTGCTGCCGATGAACTACGAGCAGGTGAAGCAGGGCGAGATCGGTTTTCCGGGAGGGGGGATCGAACTCGATGCCCGGGCCAAGGCCAAGCTGCAGGTGATGGTGGACTTCATCAAGGCCGACCCGACGGTCAACCACGTCGAACTGGATGGCCACTCGGACAACAGCGGCAATCGCTTGACCAACCGTGACCTGTCCCGTCGTCGTGCACTGGCGGTGATGGAGTTCTTCAAGGCCAACGGCCTGGCGGAAAACCAGATCGTGGTGCGCTTCCATGGCGAGCGTTACCCCCTGGCGCCCAACACCAATGCCGCCAACCGGGCGAAGAACCGTCGGGTCAATGTGCATCTGGAGCGGGTTGCGCCCACCGAAAAGCCGGCTCCAGCGCCCCAGGCGGCCTCTGGCTCCAGCGCTGCTGCGACCTCCTGATACGGCTGTCATCGTCGCGCGCTCGACATAATCTGTCGCTTGGTCGTCATAAGCTGTCGCGCCTCTGTAAATTATCCGCGTGGATCGGTAGACTTGGCGGCTTTCCGTACAACCCCGTGGAGTGATGGCATGGCGGACGTTAACAAGGTCGTTCTGGCGTATTCGGGCGGCCTGGACACTTCGGTGATCCTCAAGTGGCTGCAGGATACTTACAACTGTGAAGTAGTGACTTTCACTGCTGACCTGGGCCAAGGCGAAGAGGTCGAGCCGGCCCGCGCCAAGGCGCAAGCCATGGGCGTCAAAGAGATCTACATCGACGATCTGCGCGAAGAGTTCGTGCGCGATTTCGTTTTCCCGATGTTCCGCGCCAACACCGTCTACGAAGGCGAGTACCTGCTGGGTACTTCCATCGCTCGTCCGTTGATCGCCAAGCGTCTGATCGAGATCGCCAACGAAACCGGCGCCGACGCCATTTCCCATGGTGCTACCGGCAAGGGCAATGACCAGGTGCGTTTCGAGCTGGGTGCCTATGCCCTCAAGCCAGGCGTGAAAGTGATCGCTCCTTGGCGCGAGTGGGACCTGCTGTCCCGCGAGAAGCTGATGGACTACGCCGAGAAGCACGGTATTCCAATCGAGCGTCACGGCAAGAAGAAGTCGCCGTACTCGATGGACGCCAACCTGCTGCACATCTCCTATGAAGGCGGCGTGCTGGAAGACACCTGGACCGAGCACGAAGAAGACATGTGGCGCTGGACCGTCTCCCCGGAGAAGGCTCCTGATACCCCGCAGTACCTGGAACTGACCTACCGCAACGGTGACATCGTCGCCATCGACGGCGTGGAAATGACTCCGGCTACCGTGCTGGCGACCCTGAACCGCATTGGTGGTGAGCACGGCATCGGTCGTCTGGACATCGTCGAGAACCGTTACGTCGGCATGAAGTCCCGTGGCTGCTACGAGACCCCGGGCGGCACCATCATGCTGCGTGCCCACCGGGCCATCGAGTCCATCACCCTGGACCGCGAAGTGGCTCACCTCAAAGACGAGTTGATGCCCAAGTACGCCAGCCTGATCTACACCGGCTACTGGTGGAGTCCTGAGCGTCTGATGCTGCAACAGATGATCGACGCCTCCCAGGCCCACGTGAACGGTGTAGTGCGCCTGAAGCTGTACAAGGGCAACGTGATCGTGACCGGTCGCAAGTCCGATGAGTCGCTGTTCGACGCCAACATCGCCACGTTCGAAGAAGACGGCGGTGCTTACAACCAGGCGGACGCAGCAGGCTTCATCAAGCTCAACGCCCTGCGCATGCGCATTGCTGCCAACAAGGGCCGGACTCTGATCTGATCCCGAGTTGTTAAAAAAGAGCCCCGCCCTATGCGGGGCTTTTTTTTGCCTTTGATTAACTCAACGGCTTGTTGCTGCAGAGCGATGCTTGGACAGAGAAGTTGATTGGAAAAAATGAAGTGAGTGATGGCGGACTTATCAGCGGTTGGCGCTGGAAAAGATGCGGCAGCGTGTAATTTTTTAGTACGAAAAGTAGCTGATTTGAAGATTAATCCTAAGCAACTTTTCCGTTGAACGCCCTTTATCTAATTTATTTTGTAAGGTAAATCGGTATTGTTTGTAAGGATCGTCCTCGTAGGCTCGTAGCCCCTTTTGGCACGGTGTCAGAGTCAATTCTCTGGGGTATTGTGCGGGCTCTAAAAAACTCTAAGTACTTGGATGGACCTATGAAAAGAGTATTGATCGTGGACGATCATCCTGTTGTTCGCCTCGCTGTTCGCATGTTGATGGAGCGTCATGGCTTTGAAGTAGTGGCAGAAGCAGATAACGGTACGGACGCATTGAAGTTGGCTCTTGAATATGTTCCCGATATCTTGATTCTGGATATTGGCATACCACAACTGGATGGACTTGAAGTTATAGCTCGCCTCATGTTCAGAAGTTTGCCGATCAAGATCCTGGTATTGACGCTGCAAGCGCCAGGGCCCTTTTCCATGCGCTGCATGCAGGCCGGTGCCGCCGGCTACGTGTGCAAGCAGCAGGACATTACCGAGCTGATCAGTGCGGTACGGGCGGTATTGGCGGGTTACAGCTACTTTCCCAACGAGGCGTTGCACACTTTTCGTTCCAGCCAGGGCATCAGCAGCGAGGAAGAAATGATCGAGCTTCTTTCCGGACGTGAGTTGATCGTATTGAAACAGCTCACCAATGGCATGAGTAACAAGGAGATTGCTGAAGGCCTGTGCCTGAGCAACAAGACGGTCAGCACTTACAAGCGGCGGTTATTGGCCAAGCTCAACGCGCGTTCATTGGTTGACCTGATCGAGTTTGCCCAGCGCCATCAGTTGGCGTGAGCCTTGCTGTCCGAGACGATGTTGGACTGCCAGGCCTGAAAGTACGGATAGGGCCGGTCATGCCGCGAGGCTGATCGGCCGGGCGTGACGGCAAGACAGGCACAAAAAAACCTCCGCATGGAGGTTCTTTTGCGACTACAGGTCAAAGTCGTAATCGGCCAGTTGTTTCTGCAGACGCCGCTCTTCCAGAAGATTGTCGATGGTGCGGCGCTTGCTCAGATTGGTTTTCGCCACTTCGACCACCGGTTCGACATCGTCTGTTTCCGCGGCGATGAAGTCTTCTTCTACGTCCAGTTGTTCTTTGCCAGTGCTCATAAGGTCAACTCCAGGCTAAGACTGCCATTGGCGCTCCTTATATCGATATTCTCCTGGCGGGTAAAAAAGATTTTTTCAATCGACTCATCGGCAAAATCAATGCTTCCTCAATCGTCGGAAGTCTTCTGCTTGTATTCGCACAGGTCTTCGATTCGACAGCTGCCGCAGCGTGGCTTGCGGGCCAGGCAGACATAGCGTCCGTGCAGGATCAGCCAGTGATGGGAGTCCAGCAGGAACTCCTTGGGCACGAACTTGAGCAGCTTTTTCTCCACTTCCACCACGTTCTTGCCCGGGGCCAGGCCGGTGCGGTTGCTGACCCGGAAGATGTGGGTGTCCACCGCCATGGTCAGCTGCCGGAAGGCGGTGTTGAGGACCACGTTGGCGGTCTTGCGCCCGACACCGGGCAGGGCTTCCAGTTCTTCCCGGGTCTGTGGCACTTCGCTGTTGTGGCGTTCCACCAGCAGGCGGCAGGTTTCGATGACGTTCTTGGCCTTGCTGTTGTACAGGCCGATGGTCTTGATGTACTCGGACAGGCCTTCGACCCCCAGGGCGTGAATCGCCGCGGGTGTATTGGCCACGGGGAAGAGTTTGGCGGTCGCCTTGTTGACCCCGACGTCGGTCGATTGCGCCGAAAGAATCACCGCGATCAGCAGCTCGAACGGCGAGGAATAGGCCAGTTCGGTCTTGGGCTCGGGATTGTCTTCATGAAGTCGGCGAAATATTTCCAGGCGTTTGGCGGCATTCATGGGTGGTTCATTTCCTCGAAGACTGTCGGTTGAAGGGCGATGAGGCGGTCCAGGCCCGCTTTGCCGCCAGCAACAGGCCCAGCAGGATAAAGCCCCCGGGGGCCAGAGTCAGCAGGCGCAAGCCGCCCTGGGGCAGCAGCACCCAGCCGGTGCTGTCACCGCTCTGGCCGACAAGCCAGCCCAGATGGCTGCCCAAGGCGCCGGTGCCCAGCAGTTCGCGAAGTGCGCCCAGCAGCACCAGTGCGCCACAGTAGCCAGCGGCCAGGCGCAGTCGCTCGCGGTGCTGGAAGAAACCCGCCTGTTCCAGCATCACGCATTGCAGGGGCAGCAGGCCCAGGTACAGGCTCAACTGCTGGTGCAGTTCGTAACTCAATGCCTGCAGCGCCAGCCACAGGCAACTGCCGAGGGACGCTCCGAGCAGCAGGCTGGCGAGCCACTGCTGCTGGCGTTGCAGCGCTGCTCGCAACAGGCCCATGGCGGCCCCAAACAAGCTGAGCAGCAGCCCGGATGCCAGGGCCAGGCCCAGGGCCTTGACCCAGGAGTCGGTGGCACCGATCAGCGGCGTCAGCATCAGCAGGCCCGGCAATGTCAGCGGCTTACTCATGGGCGGCCCCCGGGAGCAGTTGCTGGCGATGTTCGTCGAAGTAGCGCAAGGCATCGTGCAGGGCACTGATGACCGCGCGGGAGGTGATGGTGGCGCCGGCAATCTGATCGAACTGGCCGCTGTCCTTCTTCAGCGCCCAGGCGGCATCGCCCGGATCACTGCGAGACTTGCCGGCAAAGCCTTGCAACCAGGGGTTGGGCTGATCGGCGATCCTGGCGCCCAGGCCGGGAGTTTCATCTTGTCGGAGGGTCTTGCTGCCCAGCAGCCGGCCCTGGCTGTCGATGGCGATCAACAGCTCGATGGGGCCGGCATAGCCGCTGACCTGGCTGCGCAACAGCACGGCGCTGGGCTGACCCTGGCGGGTGGCCAGGTAGCCCTGCAGCAAGCGGCTGTTGTCCAGTTGCACATCCCTCAGAGGCAGTGGCTGCTCCAGGGGCTGGTTGTCGTAGCTGGCAACAGGCAGCAGGTCGAGCAACTTGCGCGCCTGCAGTGCCCGTTGTTCGGCGGCGATACGCGGCGCCGCAACCGAGTGCAGCCACAAGGTCGCCGCCACGCCCAGCAAACCGAGCAGGGCCAGCAGGAGCAGAGCGCTGGATTTTTTCATGCTCAAGCGTTCTCCCGTTTTGCCGCGCACAGGCGTTCCAGTCCCGGCACCGCCAGATTCATCAGCAGCACGGCGAAGGCGACGCCATCGGGGTAGCCGCCCCAGGTCCTGATCAGGTAGGTCAGCAGGCCGACACCGACACCAAACAGCAACCTGGCTTTTTCCGTCTTGGGTCCCGATACCGGCTCGGTGACGATAAAGAACGCGCCGAGCATGCTGGCGCCGCTGAGCAGATGAAACAGCGGTGAACCGTGGGAGTCGGAGCCCGTGCCGTTCCAGCACACCAGGCTGATGACCAGGAGGCTGCCCAGCATGCCCACCGGCGCCTGCCAGCCGATGACCCGCTGCTGCAGCAGAAACAGGCCTCCGGCAAGAAATCCCAGGTTGATCCATTGTGCGGCCCGACCGCCGAAATGGCCGAAGGCCGGGTTGCTGGCAAAGAGTTCGTCGAGGGTCAGGCTCTTGTTGATGCGCAGACTGTCCAGCGCCGTGGCCTGGGCCCAGGCATCCGCTTGCAGGCCGTCAGAGAGGCCGAAGACGTGTTGCAGCCCCGCGACCAGGTCCATGGCATGCGGCGCGGGCCAATGGGTCATCGATTGGGGAAAGCACAATAAGGCCAGGGCGTATCCGAGCATCGCCGGATTGAACGGGTTCTGGCCGACTCCACCGTACACCTGCTTGCCCAGGGCAATGGCTGCCGCCGCGGCACTGAGCGGCAGCCACCAGGGGCAGTAAGGTGGCAACGCCAGGGCCAGCAAGGTGGCGCTGACCAGGGCGCTGCCGTCGCCAAGGCCGGTTGGCAGCGCACGCTTTCTCAGCAACAGCGCCAGGGCTTCCATGGCCAGGGCGCCGCCTATCGCCAGCAACAGGTTGAGCAGTACGCCCCAGCCGAACCACCACAGCAACACCAGCAGCCCGGGCAGCGTGGCCAGCAGCACGCGCTGCATGGCCTGGCGCAGGCGCTGGTCGACGCCGTCAGCAGTCAGCATGGGCCTTCACCTGGCGTTCGGCCTCGTGCAAGCGCGCTTGAGCCTGGGCCAGTTGCTCGGCATGGGTGTCGGGCTGGCGCTGCAGTTTGTTCAGTTCGGCGCGGGCGTAGGCCAGTTCGGTTTTCAGTTGCCGCAGTTGCGGATCGATCGGGCGCTTTTCGATACGCATCAGTACCGGGGCCGGTTTGCCGCTGGCGTCCTCGGCGGCGTGCAGCGCCTGTTCGGCGGCCGCCAGGGCGGCGCTCAAGGCGTGTAGCTCGGCGTCGGAGGCTTGCGCTGCCTGGGCCTTTTTCAGTTCGGCGCGGCGGGTGGCCAGCTGGATCTTTGCCCGCTTGAGTTCGGCGTCCTTGGCCACGGGGGCCGCCGCGGCTGGCGCCGCCGACTCCAGCTGAGCCAGGGCCTGTTCGGCGGCTTCGAACTGACGCTGCAGCACGATGAGCTGTGCCTGCTGCTCGAAGGTCGGTGGATGGCCGAAGGCCTTGAGGGATTTGTGCAATTGAGCCCGGCTCATGGCCAGCTCGATCTTGGCTTTTTTCAGCGCCGCGTCGTCGGCAGCGGCTTTCTGCGCGCGGACCCGCTCGATGGCGGCCTGCAGCGGATTCTGGCTGTCGTCGGCAGCCTGCGCGGCTTTCTGCGCGCGAGCCTGACGCTCGGCCAGGCGCCGGGCTTCTTCCCGTTGCAAGCGCTCGTTGCGTTGTTCGAAGCGCCGTCGCGCCTGTTCGCGCTTGCTGTTGCGGGCCTGCAGTTGCTCGGGGCTGGTGGCCAGGCCGCCAACAATCGGCACCACCTTGGCCTCCGGGAGCGGCAGCATATCGATGCAGTCCACCGGACAAGGCGCCACACACAGGTCGCAACCGGTGCATTCGTCGATCAGCACGCTGTGCATCCATTTGGCCGCGCCGACGATGGCGTCCACCGGGCAGGCCTGGATGCACTTGGTACAGCCAATGCACTCCGCCTCGCGGATATGGGCGATCTGTGCCGGCGCTTCGCCGCGGCTGCGGTCCAGTTCCAGTACCGGTAACTGCAACAGTTGCGCCAGGCCGGCAATGGTTTCCTGGCCTCCGGGCGGGCACTTGTTGATGGCCTCGCCGTTGGCGATGCCCTGGGCGTAGGGCTTGCATCCGGGATGGCCGCACTTGCCGCATTGGGTCTGGGGCAGCAGGGCATCGATGCGTTGAATCAGACTCATGTTTTGATCAGTCCGTTGAAGCCGAAAAACGCCACCGCCATGAGACCGGCGCTGATCAGGTCGATCGGCAAGCCGCGCCAGGGCAGGGGAATATCGTTGGTGGAAATACGCTGGCGCAAGTCGCTGAACAGACTCAGCACCAGCCAGAAACCCAGTCCGGCGCCCAGGCTCATGGCACTGAGGGTGGCCAGGTCCAGATCGTCCCGGGCGCCGATCAGCAGCAGGCCGAGCATGCCGGCATTGCCCAGAAGCAAGGGCCAGAGGCCTTCGAACGGCAAGCGCGGCAGGGTCCGGGACAGCAGCTTCAGCAGCGGTTTGATCAGCAACAGGCTCAATGGCAGCCAGATGAACAATTGCAGCGCCGCCAGCCCCCAGGGCTGCAACAGCCCACGGTAAAGGACATGCCCCAGCACGCTGCTGAGCAGCATCAACACCGTGGTCGCCAGCCCCAGGGCATGAACCCGTTGCCGGTTGCTACCGTCGGCCTGCAACAGTGGATCGACGCCCAGCGGCCATTGCAACACGAAGTTGTTGATCAGGACGGTGCTGAAAAGGGCGAGCAGGAACTGGGTCATGGTGGCGGCCGGTGCGGGCAGGCTATCCCTCAAGAGTAGGCAAACTCTGCGCGCACGCAGGGTCGCCAGATATGCAAATCCCCCCGTTGCGCCTGGGCGCGACGGGGGGATGGGGGGCTGCGTGGAGGCTTACTTGATCCGCTGGCCAGGCTTGGCGCCGCTGTCCGGGCTCAGCAGGTAGATCTCTTCGCCGCCAGGGCCGGCAGCCATCACCATGCCCTCGGAAATGCCGAACTTCATTTTCCGCGGCTTGAGGTTGGCGATCATCATGGTCAGGCGACCATCCAGCTTGGACGGGTCCGGGTAGGCGCTCTTGATTCCGGAGAACACGTTGCGTTGCTCATCACCGATATCCAGGGTCAGGCGCAGCAGCTTGTCGGCACCTTCCACGGCTTCGGCCTTGACGATCAGGGCGACACGCAGGTCGACGGCGGCGAAGGTGTCGAAGTCGATTTCCGGCGACAGCGGATCCTTGGCCAGTTCGCCGTTGCCTGCAGGTGCTGCGGCACCGGTGTCGGTCTGGCTGGCGGTCAGGTCTTCTTTCGAGGCGTCGGTCATGGCTTGTACTTTTACTGGGTCAATTCGCGTCATCAGCGGCTTGAATTCGTTGAGCTGATGGTTGGCCAGCAGGTGCTGGTGGTCGTTCCAGGTCAGCGGCGCCACGTTGAGGAACGCCTCGGCATCGGCGGCCAGCAGCGGCAGCACCGGCTTGAGGAAGATCACCAACTGGCGGAACAGGTTGATGCCGGTGGCGCAGATGGCCTGCACCTCGGCCTGCTTGCCTTCCTGCTTGTTCAGCGACCATGGGGCCTTGTCGGCGATCCAGGCGTTGGCGCGGTCGGCCAGGGCCATGATTTCGCGCATGGCGCGGGCAAAGTCGCGGGCTTCATAGGCGTCGGCGATGCTTGGTGCGGCGGCCAGGAAGGCCTCGGTCAGCTCGGGGGCGGCATTGCTGTCGACCATCACCCCGGCATTGCCCTTGTGGATGAAACCGGCGCAACGGCTGGCGATGTTGACCACCTTGCCCACCAGGTCGGAGTTGACCTTCTGCACGAAGTCTTCGAGGTTCAGGTCCAGGTCGTCGACGCCACGGCCCAGCTTGGAGGCGTAGTAGTAGCGCAGGTATTCCGGCGACAGGTGCTCCAGGTAGGTGCGGGCCTTGATGAAGGTGCCGCGGGACTTGGACATCTTCTGGCCATTGACCGTCAGGTAGCCGTGGACGTTGATGCCGCTCGGCTTGCGGTAGCCGGCGCCTTCAAGCATGGCGGGCCAGAACAGGGCGTGGAAGTTGACGATGTCCTTGCCGATGAAGTGGTACAGCTCGGCGGTGGAATCCTTGCCCCAGAACGCGTCGAAATCCAGCTCCGGACGACGGTTGCAGAGGTTCTTGAAGCTGGCCATGTAGCCGATTGGTGCGTCCAGCCACACGTAGAAGTATTTGCCCGGCTCGTCGGGGATCTCGAAGCCGAAGTACGGCGCGTCGCGGGAGATGTCCCACTGCTGCAGGCCGGCATCCAGCCACTCGGCGATCTTGTTGGCCACGGCGTCCTGCAGGGTGCCGCTGCGGGTCCAGCTTTGCAGCATCTGCTGGAAGTCCGGCAGCTTGAAGAAGAAGTGCTGGGAATCCTTGAGCACCGGAGTGGCGCCGGAAATCGCCGACTTCGGATCCTTCAGGTCGGTGGGGGCATAGGTGGCGCCGCATTTTTCGCAGTTGTCGCCGTACTGGTCCTCAGTGCCGCATTTCGGGCAGGTGCCCTTGATGAAGCGGTCGGCCAGGAACATTTTCTTTTCCGGGTCGAAATACTGGGTGATGGAGCGCGTGGCGATGTGCCCGGCGTCGCGCAGCTTGAGGTAGATCTGGCTCGACAGCTCGCGGTTTTCCTCGGCGTGGGTCGAGTGGAAGTTGTCGAAGTCCACCAGGAAGTCGGCAAAGTCGGCGCTGTGTTCGGCCTGGACGTTGGCGATCAGTTGTTCCGGGGTGATGCCTTCCTTTTCCGCGCGCAACATGATGGCCGAGCCGTGTGCGTCGTCCGCGCAGACATAGAGGCATTGGTTGCCGCGATGCTTCTGGAAGCGCACCCACATGTCGGTCTGGATGTACTCAAGCATGTGGCCAAGGTGGATGGAACCATTGGCATAGGGCAGGGCGCTGGTGACGAGGATCTTGCGTGGCTCGGACATGGGGCTCGGCTACTTGATGAAACGGAGGTCGGCCACTATAAAGCGCCGGCGCGGATTTTTCACCCTTCCGGACAGATTGTACGCAGCGGGCTCCCTCGCCACGAAGGAGTCGGCGGCGTAGGATAGCCGGCTGATTTTCCAGTCTTGTTATCGGAGTTGCCCATGAGCGCCGTCAATCGCGCAGCGGTGGAAGCCGTCCTTCGCCAGTACACCGACCCTTACCTGAACCAGGACCCGGTCAGCGCCGGCTGTGTGCGGGACATCGACGTCCAGGGCGACCGGGTCACGGTCCGCATGGAGTTGGGTTATGCCGCCGGTCTGTTCAAGAGCGGCTGGGCACAGATGCTGCAACTGGCCATCGAAGGCCTGGACGGCGTCGGTTCGGCCAAGGTCGAGATCACCAGCGTGATCGCCGCGCACAAGGCCCAGGCGCAGATCCCGGGCCTGGCCAACGTCAAGAACGTGGTGGCGGTGGCGTCCGGCAAGGGCGGTGTGGGCAAGTCCACCACCGCCGCCAACCTGGCCCTGGCCCTGGCCCGCGAAGGCGCCAAGGTAGGGATTCTCGATGCCGATATCTATGGTCCGAGCCAGGGCATCATGTTCGGCATCGCCGAAGGCACCCGGCCAAAGATCAAGGACCAGAAGTGGTTCGTGCCCATTGAGTCCCACGGGGTCGAAGTCATGTCCATGGCCTTCCTCACTGACGACAACACGCCCATGGTCTGGCGCGGGCCAATGGTTTCGGGCGCCTTGCTGCAACTGGTGACCCAGACCGACTGGGGCAACCTCGACTACCTGGTGATCGACATGCCGCCAGGCACCGGCGACATCCAGCTGACCCTGGCGCAGAAAGTCCCGGTGGCCGGGGCGGTGATCGTCACCACGCCTCAGGACCTGGCCCTGCTGGATGCACGCAAGGGCGTGGAGATGTTCCGCAAGGTCAACATCCCGGTGCTGGGGGTGGTGGAGAACATGGCGGTGCACATCTGCTCCAACTGCGGTCATGCCGAACATCTGTTTGGTGAGGGCGGCGGTGAGAAACTGGCCAGCCAATACGGCGTCGAGCTGCTGGCCTCGCTGCCGCTGTCGATGCTGATCCGTGAGCAGGCCGACGGCGGCAAGCCGACGGTGATCGCCGAGCCGGAAAGCCAGATCGCCATGGTCTATCAGGAACTGGCGCGGCATGTGGGGGCGCGCATCGTATTGCAGGAAGCCGCGGCGCCGGCGATGCCCAACATCACCATCAGCGACGACTGAAACCCCAGGCGGGTGGATCAGGCAGGAGCCGGCTTGCCGGCGCAGGCGCTGGCAAGATCGCCTTGGCCGGCAAGCCGGCTCCTACCGTTGCGATGACAGGATCAGACCCGCAGGCCGCCATCCAACTCCAGGATGCGTCCGGTGTAATAGTCGTTCTCGAAGATGTACGCCGCCGAGTGGGCGATCTCTTCCGGCTTGCCCATGCGCTTGAGGGGAATCCCCGAGGTCATCTTCTCCAGGGCTTCAGGCTTCATGCCCAAGGTCATCTCGGTTTCGATAAAGCCCGGGGCAATACCGGCCACGCGGATGCCATAGCGCGCCAGTTCCTTGGCCCAGGTCACGGTGGCCGCCGCGACCCCGGCCTTGGCCGCGGAATAATTGGTCTGGCCAATATTGCCGGCGCGGGAGATCGAGGAGATGTTGATGATCGTGCCGCTGTTGTTCAGCTCGATCATTTTTGCCGCCACTTCACGGGTGCAGAGGAATACCCCGGTCAGGTTGACGTCGATCACCGCTTGCCACTGGGCCAGGCTCATCTTGGTCATTTCACCGTCCTTGACCTTGACCAGCAGGCCGTCGCGCAGGATCCCGGCATTGTTGATCAGGCCGTGGATGGCGCCGAAGTCCTCGGCCACCTGGGCCACCGTGTGGCTCACCTGTTCTTCATTGGCGACATTGCACAGATAGGCACGGGCCTCGACGCCCAGGGCCTGGCAGGCGGCGACCGCCTGATCGAGTTTTTCCTGGTTGAGATCGACCAGGGCCAGCCGCGCGCCCTTGGCCGCGAAATACTCGGCCATGGAGCGGCCCAGGCCTTGGCAACCGCCGGTGATCATGATTACTTTGTCAGTGAGTTGCATTCGCATGTCCCGCTAGCAGGTCTTGAGGGGTTGTCCTTGGTAGGGGAACCTCGGCTGACTGCCGGATCTGGCCTAGCTGCAGATGAGAATTGCCCCGTCGGCGTAGCTGGAACAATGCTCCAGGCGCCCGTCCGTTTTCGACGGATTTTACATGAGGAGTCACAAAGTGAGCGTTGAAGCTGCGAAAAATGCACGAGAACTGCTGCTCAAGGAGTATCGCGGGGTGCTGTCGACTCACTCCAAGGCCATGCCCGGCTTTCCCTTTGGCTCCGTGGTGCCGTACTGCCTGGACGCCGAGGGACGGCCACTGATTCTGATCAGTCGCATTGCCCAACACACGCATAACCTGCAGAAGGACTCCAAGTGTTCGCTGCTGGTGGGCGAGCGCGATGCCGACGACGTGCAGGCGGTCGGACGCCTGACCTATCTGGCCGAGGCCGAAAAACTCGAGGATGAACAGGCAATCGCTGCCGCGGCCGAGCGCTACTACCGCTACTTCCCCGAATCGCAGAACTACCACAAGGCCCACGATTTCGATTTCTGGGTACTCAAGCCGGTGCGTCATCGTTACATCGGCGGCTTTGGGGCGATCCACTGGATCGATCAGGTGACCCTGGCCAACCCGTTCGCCGGCAAGGCCGAGTCGAGCATGGTGGATCACATGAACAGCGATCATGCCAAGGCCATCGCCCATTACGTCGAGCTGACCGGGCTGCCCGACAGCGAGCCGGCGCAACTGGTCGGGATCGATGCCGAAGGCATGCACCTGCGCATTGGCCAGGCCCTTTACTGGCTGCCGTTCCAGGCGCCTTGCAACACGCCGACACAAGTACGCGAAGCCCTGGTTTTCCTGGCTCACGCCGATCAATGGCCGAAAAATCCAGCCGTTGGCGCTTGAATTCACGAATTGGCGACGTCATTTACGGTCTACTGGAAGGCATTCTTCCGCAGAGGAAACCATTTGATGCGCCCTTACCTGTTGCTCTTTTTACTGTTCCCGGTGCTGGAGCTGTTCGTCTTCGTCAAGGTCAGTGCGGCCATCGGGTTTTTCCCGGCCCTGCTGCTGATCATTCTCGGTTCGATGCTCGGTGTGCTGGTGTTGCGCGTGGCCGGTCTGGCCACGGCACTGCGTGCCCGTGAGAGTCTCAATCGCGGCGAACTGCCGGCCCAGCAGATGCTCGAGGGGCTGATGCTGGCCCTGGGCGGCGGCCTGCTGATCCTGCCCGGTTTCATCAGTGATGTATTCGGCCTGTTGATGCTGCTGCCGATCAGCCGTCGCCTGCTGGCCAACAAGATGCGCCAGCGCGCCGAGGAGCAGGCCCTGCGTCAACGCGCTTTTGCCGATGACATGCGCGCGGCCCGCGGCGGCCCTGCGCCGCAACAGCCATTGGGCCGCGAGCCCAATGTCATCGAGGGCGAGTTCGAGCATCGCGACTCATAACTTGGCGGCTTCACTGCACGGCACCTTCGGGTGCCGTGTTCGTTTTGGTGCAAGCACCGCAAAAAAAATCACCGGTCAGCCCTTGTAATAACCTTATGCGCCCTTATGTAACGGTCACCGCAAGGTTTCTGGTGCTTACACCAGACAGACTTCCGCGGCTCGCTTGTCGAGTCGCACCCGGCACAGCCGGATTTGTTAACCCGCCGGTGTCGACACCGGCCGTTGAAAACCACAATTAGGAGAGATCGACAATGAAGCTTCGTCCTCTGCATGACCGCGTCGTCATCCGTCGCAGCGAAGAAGAATCGAAAACTGCCGGCGGCATCGTTCTGCCTGGTTCGGCTGCTGAAAAACCTAACCGTGGCGAAATCGTCGCTGTAGGTACCGGCCGTGTGCTGGACAACGGTGAAGTACGTGCGCTGGCCGTGAAAGTGGGTGACAAAGTGGTGTTTGGCCCGTACTCCGGCAGCAACACCGTGAAAGTCGATGGCGAAGATCTGCTGGTAATGGCCGAGAACGAGATTCTCGCTGTTATCGAAGGCTGATTTCCCGCGTATTTTCCCGCTACTACACAGTATTTAAGGAATATCGATCATGGCTGCTAAAGAAGTTAAATTCGGCGATTCCGCCCGCAAGAAAATGCTCACCGGTGTCAACGTTCTGGCTGACGCGGTAAAAGCGACCCTCGGCCCGAAAGGCCGTAACGTGATCATCGAGAAGAGCTTCGGCGCTCCGACCATCACCAAGGACGGCGTTTCCGTTGCCAAAGAAATCGAGCTGAAAGATCGCTTCGAAAACATGGGCGCGCAGCTGGTCAAAGACGTTGCCTCCCGTGCCAACGATGACGCTGGCGACGGCACCACCACCGCCACCGTTCTGGCTCAGTCGATCGTCAACGAAGGCCTGAAAGCCGTCGCTGCCGGCATGAACCCGATGGATCTGAAGCGCGGTATCGACAAGGCCACCATCGCCATCGTCAAAGAGCTGAAAGGTCTGTCCAAGCCTTGCGCTGATTCCCGCGCCATTGCTCAGGTCGGCACCATCTCCGCCAACTCCGACAACTCCATCGGCGACATCATTGCCGAAGCCATGGAAAAAGTCGGCAAGGAAGGCGTGATCACCGTTGAAGAAGGCTCGGGCCTGGAAAACGAACTGTCTGTCGTAGAAGGCATGCAATTCGACCGTGGCTACCTGTCCCCTTACTTCATCAACAAGCCGGACACCATGGTTGCCGAACTCGACGGCCCGCTGATCCTGCTGGTGGACAAGAAGATCTCCAACATCCGCGAAATGCTGCCAGTGCTGGAAGCCGTCGCCAAAGCCGGCCGCCCACTGCTGATCGTGGCTGAAGACGTTGAAGGCGAAGCCCTGGCGACTCTGGTTGTGAACAACATGCGTGGCATCGTCAAAGTCGCTGCCGTCAAGGCACCAGGCTTCGGCGACCGTCGCAAGGCCATGCTGCAGGACATCGCCGTTCTGACCGGCGGTACCGTGATCTCCGAAGAGATCGGCCTGAGCCTGGAAAGCACCACCCTGGAGCACCTGGGTAACGCCAAGCGCGTGATCCTGTCCAAAGAAAACACCACCATCATCGACGGTGCTGGCGTTGAAGCGGACATCCAGGCTCGTGTGACCCAGATCCGTCAGCAAGTGGCCGATACTTCGTCCGACTACGACCGTGAAAAACTGCAAGAGCGTCTGGCCAAGCTGTCCGGCGGCGTTGCAGTGATCAAGGTTGGCGCGGGCTCCGAAGTTGAAATGAAAGAGAAGAAAGCCCGCGTTGAAGACGCCCTGCACGCTACCCGTGCAGCCGTTGAAGAAGGCGTGGTACCTGGCGGTGGTGTAGCCCTGATCCGTGCTCTGCAAGGCATCAAGGACCTCAAAGGCGACAACGCCGATCAGGACGTGGGTATCGCTGTTCTGCGTCGCGCTATCGAAGCGCCGCTGCGCCAGATCGTTGCCAACTCCGGCGACGAGCCAAGCGTGGTGGTGGACAAGGTCAAGCAAGGTGCCGGCAACTTCGGCTACAACGCTGCCACCAGCGAATACGGCGACATGATCGAAATGGGCATCCTGGATCCAACCAAGGTGACCCGTTCCGCGCTGCAAGCTGCATCGTCCATCGGCGGTCTGATCCTGACCACCGAAGCCGCTGTTGCTGAAATCGTGGAAGACAAGCCTGCAGCTGGCGGCATGCCAGACATGGGCGGCATGGGTGGCATGGGCGGCATGATGTAAGCCAGCCTTACCCCTGTACTGAAAAAGCCCCGCCGGTGAAAGCCGGCGGGGCTTTTTTATGCCTGGGATATGGGAGGCGCCTGGATCTTCGCGGGCAAGCCCGCTCCTACAGCGATGCACCTCTGTAGGAGCGGGCTTGCCCGCGAATGACTTCAGCGCTGACTCAACTCGGCCGCCGAGGCTTTTGGCGCCTTCCAGCCCAGCAACTGCTGCTTGAAGCCATAACTGGCGCTCTGGTAGTAACTGATCCCGCGCTGGATCAGTGGATCGCTGTCCGGCACCCGGGATTCCCGGCTGGCGCCCAGTGCCTGGTCATGGCGGCGCAGACCCTGGCGCGGGCTGAGAATCGCCAGGTCCTGTCCGTCGAACAGTCCCAGGTGCTGGTAGTTGCCCACCAGTACCCGAGGCGGCAGCGGGTTGTCCTGCAGCAGGTTGCGCCCGAAGAAGGTCGATTCGTAGTCCAGGTTCAACAGCCCCAGCAGGGTCGGCGCCAGGTCGATCTGGCTGGCCAGTTGGGCACTTTCCCGTGCCGGGATCAGTTTGGGTGCGTAGACGAACAGCGGGATCTGATAGTTGCTGATGGGCAGGTCTTCCTTGCCCGCGCTGCCCGCCGTGTGGTCGGCGACGAACAAGAAGATCGTGTTGTCGAACCAGGGCTTTTGCCGCGCGGCCTTGAGGAACTCGCCGATGGCGTAGTCGGTGTATTTCACCGCGCCGTCACGGCCATTGCCGGACTTGATGTCGATCCGGCCATCGGGGTAGGTGTACGGCCGATGGTTGGAGGTGGTCATCAGTTGCAGCAGGAACGGCCGCTGTTGGGCGTAGTCGGCATCGGCCAGCTTCAGGGTCTGGCCATAGAGGTCTTCGTCGGCCATGCCCCAGGCGTTCTTGAAGTGGATCTCGGATTCCTCGACGCTGCTCTGGTCGACCACCCGGTAGCCGTTGCCGCTGAAAAAGGCATTCATGTTGTCGAAGTAGCCGCGCCCGCCGTAAACGAACACGCTGTCGTAGCCTACGGCGCGCAGTTGCTGGCCCAGGCTGGCGAAGCCGCTTTCACGGCCGATGCGTTTGACGATCGAGCGCCCGGGCGTGGGCGGGATCGCCAGGGTAATGGCTTCCAGGCCACGGTCGGTGCGGGTGCCGGTGGCGTAGAAATTGTTGAAGTACAGGCTCTGCCGGCGCAGCGCATCGAGGTTGGGGGTCAGGTTGCGCTCGTCACCATTGCTGCCCATGTACTTGGCACTGAAGCTCTCGAGGGTCACCAGGACGATATTCGGCGTGCGCGGTGTGCCCGGGTTATCGATGGCGCGGCGGATATCCAGCGGGTCCTGGCCAATGAAGCGGGCATTGGGCTCGTTCAGCTCGGCGCGCATCTGCCGCGCCACGGCCTCGGCGGGCAGGCTGCGATAGAACTGTGAATAGTCCAGTTCGTTGTTGCGAAAGGCGGCAAAGAACTGGTACGGGCCGTTGCTCGCCAGCTCATTCTGATAGGCGTTGCCGCCCTGGGCGCGCGGACTGTCCTGGCTGAGCAGTTGCAGACTGGCCACGGCCACCAGCAACAGGCTCAGGGCGCTGAGCAGGCGACCGCGCAGGGGCGGCAAAGGCGCGTTCAGGGCGGCCAGCAGGGGCCTGCGCAGGACCAGGCTGAGGATCACCGCCGCCAGGGCCAGCAGGCTCATCAGCAGGCCGATGGGATAGGACTCGAGGATGTTGTTCATGACCTCGTCGGAGTACACCAGGTAATCGACGGCGATGAAGTTGAAACGCACGCCGAACTCATCCCAGAACAACCATTCCGCCACGGCGGTGAAGAGCATGGCGAACAAGCTGATGCTGAACAGGCCCTGCATCAGCCAGCGCAAGCCGCGTCGGCGCCAAAGGCTTGCCGGGCACAGCAACAGGCCCAGCCCCAGGGGCAGGGCGGCGTAGGCCAGGAAACCCAGGTCATAGAGCAGGCCGACGCCGAACACGGGCAGCCAGCCGCTACCGGCTTCGTTGAGGTGGGTCAGCAGGAGGGTGCTGCGGGTCAGCAGGAAAATCGCCAGCCAGGTGCCGGTCAGTAGCAGTACCAGGCGCGCGGGCGCGGTCTTGAGAAGGTCCATCGAGGGGGTGTTCCTTGTGGGCAAAACGGTCCGCAGTCTGAGGTTGTCCCTGTAGTCAGGTTGTGAACCCTCGGTGAAAAACTCGTTAAGACATTGATTGGATAACAGCGCTGCGGCAGCGGTCAGACAAGGCTGGCGGCGAGTCGGACTTGGCCTTAAGCTGCGCGAGCCAAGACGGCCGTAACTGTGTAGGGAGAGAGTTCCGATGCGAATTCTACTGGTTGAAGACAACCGCGATATTCTCGCCAACCTGGCTGACTACCTGGGGCTCAAGGGCTACACCGTGGACTGCGCCCAGGATGGTCTGTCCGGGCTGCACCTGGCGGCCACCGAGCATTACGACCTGATCGTGCTCGATATCATGCTGCCGGGAATCGATGGCTACACCTTGTGCAAGCGCCTGCGTGAAGATGCCCGGCGCGACACCCCGGTGATCATGCTCACCGCCCGCGACCAGCTGGATGATCGGCTGCAGGGCTTCAAGTCCGGCGCCGACGACTACCTGCTCAAGCCTTTTGCCCTCTCGGAACTGGCGGCGCGAATCGAGGCGGTAATGCGCCGTACTCAGGGCGGTGGTCGCCGTGCGTTGCAGGTGGGCGATCTCAACTATGACCTCGACACCCTCGAAGTCACCCGCGAAGGGCGTCTGCTCAAGCTCAACCCGGTGGGCCTCAAGCTGTTGGCGGTGTTGATGCAGAAGAGCCCCCATGTGTTGCGCCGGGAGATTCTCGAAGAAGCCCTGTGGGGCGACGATTGCCCGGACAGCGACAGCCTGCGTAGCCACGTTCACCAACTGCGCCAGGTGATCGACAAGCCATTTGCCAAGCCGCTGCTGCACACCGTGCATGGTGTCGGTTACCGGCTGGCCGAGGGCCGTGATGGAGTTTAAGCAAAGCCTTGCCCAGCGCATCATCATCGCCTTTGCCTTGATGAGCGCATTGGTGGCAGGGGCATTCGCCATGGGCATCGTGGCGACCGTGCATCTGGTGGAGGAGAAGCTCATCTCCGCTGGCCTGGGGGGCGACCTGCAACGCCTGTTGCTGATGGACGACGTCAACGATTGGCGGCATCGTCCCGAGCCCGACCAACTGTTCTACTACAGCGGCGGTCGCGGCGATTTCGAGTTGCCCAAGGACTTGCGCCATCTGGATCCGGGCTTCCATGAAGTGTTCCGCGAGCAGCTGTCCTACCACGCCATGGTCGAAGTGGTGGATGGCCGGCGTTACGTGCTGCTGCAGGACCAGAGCGATTTCGAAGAGCGCGAGCGGGTGCTGTTCGCCGTGGTGCTGGTGGGCTTCGTCCTGAGCCTGGCGCTGGCGGTGTTCCTGGGCTGGATCCTGGCACGTCGGGTGATGGCGCCCGTCGTGCGCCTGGCCCGTCAGGTACGGCATCGAGATCAGTTACTGGGGTTGGCGCCGCCGTTGGCGCCGGATTATGCCGCGGATGAGGTGGGCGAGTTGGCCATCGCCTTCGACGCCACCCTGGGGCGCTTGCGTCAGGCCTTGAGCCGCGAGCGGCTGTTCACCAGTGATGTCAGCCATGAACTGCGCACGCCGTTGATGGTGTTGGCCACCTCCTGTGAGCTGCTCCTGGAGAACCCCGGGCTGGACCTGCGCGGACGGGCTCAGGTGGAACGGATTGCCCGGGCCTGCGAGGAGATGCGCGAACTGGTGCAGACCTTCCTGATGCTCGCGCGTGCCCAGCGAGAAGACGCCGGCATGGCGCCGCAACTGACCCTGACGCAAGCGGCCACCGATCTGGTCGGCCTGTGGCGCGAGTCCATCGAGGGCAAAGGCATCGAGTTGATCTTCGACCCCGGCCAGCCCGGCGACACTCGCTACAACGCCACCTTCCTGCATGCGGTGATGGGCAATCTTCTGCGCAACGCCTTGCACTACACCGAGCAGGGCTTTATTCGCCTGAGCCTTGAGCCGGGCGGGTTTGTGGTGGAAGACAGCGGCGTGGGCATTCCCGAAGAGAAGCGCGAGGCGATGTTCCAGCCCTTCGTGCGCGGCGATGAAAAGCGTGGTGAAGGCTTGGGCTTGGGCTTGTCCCTGGTGCAACGCATCTGCGAGAACCAGGGCTGGAGCGTCAGCCTCACCACCATGATCCCCAATGGCTGTCGTTTTCACGTGCAGCTGCAACCAGCCAAGAGCTGAGTTTCCTGATCCGGCCCTGTTATGCAGGGCCGGTCACTTGTCGTTTTTTGTTCCTCTGTGGCCCTAGGCCATTGCCGGCAGCCTGTAAAAATCTGAAATATCTTCCTGTCGGACGGTACGAAGTTTTCACAAAGGGATGACCTGTCGCTGACATGCCGCTGCCTAAGGTGGCGCCATCAGCTACAGGAGACCTTGATGATGGCCAAGCCGATCAGGCTGGAATTTTCCGACAAGTACGATGCCCAACACGCCGAGCAATACCTGCAGAAGCATCAGGATGGCCTGGCCCGTCGTTTGTCCCATTGGCGCGATGAACAACTGGCCCGCGCGGCCCTGGCCGCTGCCGGCGAGCCGGGGCTGGTGCTGGACTTGCCTTGTGGCGCTGGCCGCTTCTGGCCGTTGCTGGCGCAGAAGGCCAACCGGTTCATCATTGGCGCGGACAATTCATCGGCTATGCTGAGCACCGCCATGGCGGCGCAGCCTGCCGACGTGGTGAGACGGGTACGGCCTTTGCAAACGTCCGCCTTTGCCATTGATTTGCCGGACAACGCCGTGGACTGCATTTTTTCCATGCGGCTGTTGCACCATGTGGGCCAGGCCGAGCATCGGCTGGCGTTGTTGCGGGAGTTCCAGCGCGTGACCCGCGACAGCGTGATCATCTCGCTGTGGGTTGACGGCAATTTCAAGGCCTGGAAGCGCAAGCGCCTGGAGCGCAAGCGGTTGTCCGCAATGGGGCCGGAGACTTACCAGAATCGTTTCGTGTTACCGGCGGCCACCGTCGAAAAAGAGTTCAGGCAAGCCGGTTTTCGTGTCCAGGAGCACCTGGATTTTGTTCCGCTCTACGCCATGTGGCGAGTGTACGTATTACGAAAGAGGTAACGGATGGTTGTTGAATCTGCTTCGCAAATGGATGCTGCGCCCTCGGATCGCTTCGAGTACTTCTGGAACAGACAAGGTGAATGGGTCGAGGAACCCAATCAGCGTCGAGGCGGTGAAAGCGGTGTGCAGCGCATTGTGAGCAGCGGCGGGCGTCTGCTCTATGCCAAGCGCCAGATCGGGCACATTTATCGAAGCGTGCTGCACCCTTTCGGGCGACCGACCGTCTTGCGCGAACTCGCCGCGTTGCAAGGCCTGCGGGTGCTCGATGTGGGGGTTCCGGAACTGGTGTTCTGTGGTGCTCGGCGCGATCCGCAGAATCGCTGGCAGGCCCTGCTGGTGACCGCGGCGCTCGATGGCTTTGTGGAAATCGACAACTGGTACGCCGCCGGTGAGCGTGAGCGCCATGGTGAAGCGTTCCATGAGCGTTTGCTGGAGGCCCTGGCGGTGACCCTGGCGCGCATGCACAAGGGGCGCTGGCAACATGGCTGCCTGTACGCCAAGCATATTTTCGTGCGTGTGGAAGGCGAGGGCGAGCAGGCCCGGCCACAGATCGCGTTGCTGGATTTCGAGAAGTGCCGGCAGCGCCTGAGCAGTCAACGAGCAGCAGCCCACGACCTCAAGCAGCTGCGCCGCCATTCGTCGTGGAACGACACGGATTGGCAAAAGCTCTACTACTTTTACAAAACGGCGTTTGGCAGCTCCATCAAAGGTTTATAGCTATGAAGCTAGAAATTGCACGAGGTGTTTTCCTGGCAGGAGCCTTGGCAGTTGCTTCCTTGGCCCTGGTTGTCTGGGAGCAGCCGCGAACGCAGGTGCTCAGTGCCGCTCAAGGGGAACATTGTCCTTTGCCGCGGGTTGCCAAATCGACAACCGCCGCGCGGCCCGATCATGAGCTGCTGTTGTTCATGTTCGGCATGAGCCAGGGCTTGAAACCCCAGAGCTGAACCTATTCTCCTGCCCAGCCAAAGGCCTCGCCATGCGAGGCCTTTGGCATGTCTGGGGCTCGGGCATTGGCGCTGCCCGGAGGCTGTTCAGACCAGATGCAAATGGTTGTCCCAGAGCCCGGCGGGCAGTTCCAGGGGCTTGGCCACAATCGGCTGCTGACGACAGTCATAGAAGCGGCAGCGGCCTTGGCCCGAGGTCACCACGAAGCCGTCGGCCACGGCACCGACCCCGGCGCAGTCCGGCAGAGGCGCATCGACCCGCACCGCGCCAGTGTCCAGATCCCAGATGAAGAAGCGGTTGCCCCGCGGGGCGGTCAGGGCCACCAGGCGCAAGTCGCTGTGGACGGCAACGCTGGCGGTGTAGTGCCCCATGGCCTGCAGCTGATGCTCGGGGACCGGGAAAGGCGCAAAGGGCTGGCCCGGGCGCTTGATCGCCAACAACTCCGAGGATTCGTGGGCGGCGCCCATGAACTGCTGGCCGGTGACGATGGTGCCGTCGCTGGCGATGCCCATGTGGCGCACGCTGTTCATCTGCTGGGCCAGGGTTTCCTTGCTCAGCAGGGTGCCGTCACGCTGCATCAGCACCAGGCTCGGCTCCATGGCGTCGAGGTTCATCTCCACCCGGCTTTCGGCTTCGGTGCGGATACCGCCGTTGGCCACCACCAGGGTTTCGCCGTCGGGCATCCAGGACACTTGATGCGGGCCGATGCCATGGGTGGACAACTCGCCGCTGTGCACCAGGCGTTCGCCTTCAAAGCGGTAGACCCCCAGCAGGCCGCGCCCCGGATCACGGGTGTCGTTCTCGGTGGCATACAGCCACTGGCCGTCCTTGTGGATCACTGCGTGGCCGTAGAAATGCCGGTCAGGCTGCGAGCTCAGGGTTTGCAGCAGGCTGCCGTCCCGCAGGTCGATCAGGTAGCTCTCGGTGCCCGGACGCCGGGCCACGAACAGCGCGATCGGCAGTTGCGGGTGATTGATGATGTCGTGGCAACGCTGGCCGACCTGGGTAGCAAACACCTGTTTACCGTCCAGCTGATAACCGACGGCGTAATGCTTGCCGTCACCATCATCCCTGGCCGACAGCAGCAGGGGCTGCTTGTCCTTTTGCTTGAACAGCGTCCAGCCGCCCAAGGTCACCGCACTGAGCAGCAGGCTGCCCAGTGCCAAAGCCTGACGTCGCAGCATCATCAGTCACCGTCGTTGGCGTTGAAGCCCAGTTGGATGCCCAACGCCTTGGCCAGTTCGCCTTCGTGCAGGCGGTGGACCACGTTGAGGCTGTCGTACAGATCGTTGAGCTGCTGGCGCCCGGCGTCGTCATTGAGCATTTCAGTGAGCGAGCGCTGGGTGCTGGCAAAGAGTTTCAGCGAGGCGGCGTAGGCGGCGTCGATCTTCTCGGCCAACGGCTTCTGGTCGGCCGGCAACAGGCCACGCAGGCCCTTGTTGTCGACCCCGGCCCAGACGGTCTGGGCGGCGCTGAGGCTGGCTTCCAGGCCCTGCAGGGACGACTGGCTGCGCCAGGCGTCGGCCTGGAACGGCTGGGGGATGCCCTTGGTCTGGCGGCCCATGGGCGTACCGAGTTTCTTCTTCAGGGTATCCAGAGCGGTGACCTGAACCCGCAGCAGGTCGGCGATGGCCTCGTGGGAATCGGCGTAGCGCTGGTTGGGGAACTTGCTCATCTGCGCGAGCATGCCGTCGTTGGTGTTCCAGCTCGACAGGATCTCTTCGGCCAGTTGCTTCTGGCGTTCACCGATGGCGGTCAGCAATGGGCAGTAGCGGGCTTTCTGCGCGCTGTCGGCCATGTCTATCTTGCTGTCGAAGAGGATGTATTCGTAGGCCGACAGGCCTTGCACCACCACGCTGGACTTGGCCAGGGCCGCGGCATCGATCTGCGGGGTGGCGCTGACCAGTTGCTCGACCTGACGGCCCACCAGGTTCTTCTTGTCCGGCCAGAACTGCACCTGCCAGGAGCGGTTGCCCTCGGCCAGCGGACCGATCAGCAAGGGCTGCAGCTCGGCCCAGGCCTTTTGCGCGTGGAGGAAGTCGGCCCGGGCGGTGTCCAGGCTTTCCTTGCCTTCACAGAAGGCCAGGGCGCTGATGGCCAACTGGCGGTCGGCATCGACCCAGCGGCTGTAGGTCGGCAGGATGACCTGCTTGGCGATGGCCGCCGAGGTCACGGCTTGTGGGTCCTGGGGCGCACAGGCGCCCAGAGCGAGTGCAGCCAGGCTGGTGAACAGCAGTTTGGGGCGGAACATGTTCGGGCTCCCTTTATTGTGGAGAAAGCAGTTGAGTCGAGCGTTATAGAGAATTCAGGAAGGCCAGCAGCGCGGCGCGCTGCTCGGCGTTGAACGCGAGCACCTGTTGTTTTGCGCCTTCGGCCTCGCCGCCATGCCAGAGCACCGCTTCCATCAGGTTGCGGGCACGGCCGTCATGCAGGAACTGGGTGTGGCCACTGACGGTTTCCGTCAGGCCAATGCCCCACAGGGGGGCGGTGCGCCAGTCGCGGCCACCGGCCTTGAACTCCGTGCGGTGGTCGGCCAGGCCTTCACCCATGTCATGCAACAGCAGGTCGCTGTAGGGGCGTATGACCTGGTTGGCCAATTCGGGTTCGGCGGCATCGGCCGCCGTGGTGAAACTGGGGGTGTGGCAGGACTGGCAACCGGCCTGGAAGAACAGGTTCTTGCCCGCCAGGACCTGGGGCGAGTCGACGTCGCGGCGCGCCGGTACCGCCAGGTTGCGGGTATAGAACAGCACCAGGCGCAGGATGTTGTCACTGACCTCCGGCTCGCCGTCCGGGCCATTGCCGTTGGGCGCCTGCTTGCACGCGGTTTGCGCCTCGGTGCAGTCGTCGAAGGGCCGCAGGCTTGTGGTCAGGCCCATGTCGCCGGAAAACGCATGAACATTTTGTTGATTGAGATTGGGTTGTCCGGCTTTCCAGCCAAAGCGCCCGAGCACGGTCTTTTGCTGAGCGTCATCCCAGACCCAGTTGGGCCGTCCGGCAATCCGGTTGTTGCCGGTGGCGGGCTGAGCGTTGGCCAGGATCGCCGCTTCGGGAATGGCTTCCAGCAGCCCCAGGCCGATCATCGGCGGCGCGACCCGGGCTGAAAAAGCGGTGTCCGGATGCATCGGGCCGTAACCCAGGTCGGTGATCTGCAGCCTGGGCTTGCGCAACTCCACCAGGCTGCCGTCCTTGAACCGTACCGGCACGCTGTCGTAATCGACCCGGACCCGGCCTTCGGGAGCGACGCCGGGAATCGCCATGTCCTGCAACTGGCCGCCGTACACCGGTTCCGGCACCACGCCGAGCTGTTCGATGACCTTGGCGTAGGCCGGGGCATCCGGGATCGACAGGCGCACCAGCATGGACACCGCGTTCAGGGCATCCGGCGCGGGCGGATGGCCGCGGCCGTCCTTGACGTGGCAGTTCTGGCAGGCGTTGGTGTTGAACAGCGGGCCCAGGCCGTCGCGGGCGGTGGTGGTGGAGGGGGCGATGACCCAGGGGTTGCGGAAGAAACTGTTGCCCACGCTGAAGTCCAGGCGCCGGGTCGCTGGCAGATTGGCCGAAGGCAGGGAAAACGCGTTGCGATCCGCCTTGTTGACCGTGGTGGCGCCGCCGGCGCGGGCTTCACCCGGTTCGGCCTGGGTAAAGCGTGGAGCGTCATCGCAGGCACTCAGGCCCAGGGCCATGGTCAGAGCGAACCAGCGAAGCAGCGACGAGGGCATCGGACATCCTGCAAGACGAGCAAAACAAGGGCGCAAAGTCTAACAGGCTGCTGAAGTTTGAATAAGAGGAATTATCGTTTGGTTTGACCCAGGACAAGCTTGCCGAGGGACGGCTCACCCACGGCGTTGGAACCGCGCAGCGACAAAAAAGGCGACCCTAAGGTCGCCTTTTGCCTGCAGCGGCGCTGATCAGAACTCGTGATCGGCGTTGTCCGGGTTCAGGTCGCTGATGCCCAGCTTGCCAGCGGCCTGTTCGATCGAACCGGTCTGCTTGACCAGGGCGGCGATGGCGTCGCGCACGATCTGGTTGCCGGATTCGTTGCCGGCGGCGATCAGCTGGTCGTAGTGCTCACCCTTGTTGGCGTGGTCGACCATGACCTGGATCTTGGCTTCGGTAGCGGCCAGATCGGCTTTCAGGGCGGCGTCGGCGGCGGGGTCGGCCTTGGCCACCAGGGACGACAGGCTGGCGCCGGTCATCTTGGTGCCGTCGACACGGGTGTATTCGCCCAGGTAGACGTTGCGGATGCCCTTGGCGTCATAGAAGTGCGAGTTGTGGGTGTTGTCGCTGAAGCAGTCCTGCTCGTCTTCAGGCGAGTTGGCCTCCAGGGACACTTTCATCCGCTCGCCGGCCAATTCGCCCAGGGACAGGCTGCCCATGCCGAAGAGCATTTTGCGCAGGCCGGTTTCGGCCGGTTCCGCTTCCAGGGTGGCGCGGTAGTTGTCGGCCACGTCCGGTTTCCAGTTGCCGACCATTTCTTCCAGGTCGTTGACCAGCAGTTGGGTCACGGCTTTCAGATAGGCGCGCCGACGATCGTTGTGGCCACCGGTAGCACCTGCGCCTTCCAGATAGTCGGACGCCGGGCGCGCGCCGGCGCCTGGGCCGGTGCCGTTCAGATCCTGGCCCCAGAGCAGGAATTCGATGGCGTGGTAACCGGTGGCGACGTTGGCCTCGGCACCGCCCAGCTCGTTCAGGCTGGCCAGGGTTTCCGGGGTGATGTCCTTCACGTCGATCTTGTCTTCGCCGACCTGGATCTCGGTGTTGGCGATGATGTTGGCGGTGGCGCCGGGGTTGCCCAGGGCGTGTTCATAGCTCTTGTCGACGTAGTCGATCAGGCCTTCGTCCAGCGGCCAGGCGTTCACCTGACCTTCCCAGTCATCGATGATGGTGTTGCCGAAGCGGAACACTTCACTCTGCAGGTAAGGCACGCGAGCGGCCACCCAGGCAGCCTTGGCGGCCTTCAGGGTTTCGTCGTTGGGCTTGGCGAGGAAGGCGTCGATGGCGGCTTGCAGGGTTTTCGCGGTGGATTCGGCGTCGCTGTAAACGGCAAATACCATGTCGGCGTAATGCGCGACCACGGCCTTGGCTGCGGCTTCGTCGACCTTGCCGGCGGCGTCGTTGGCCGGGGTGGCAGTGCTGGCAGCCGGGGTCGGCGCTTGAGCGGCAGCCTTGTCGTCTTTGCCTTCGCCGCAGCCGGCGAGGGAAATAGCGATGGCCAACAGACTGGCGGTAGCCAGAGGCATACGAATCATGGCGAACATCCTGCTTCGAGAGGGGGAATGGACGGCGCGTGGGGCGCGCAAAACTGCGACATAATGCGAAAGATTTGCATTATGTGTAAAGGGTCGTGCCTGTAAATATTTCTTATTCAGCGCAGGATTGCGTCAGCCGGGGGGACCGGCGCAATGCCCGGTTCAGAGGATGGCCGCGTTACTGCGCTGCGCCTGTTTCAGGTAGGCACTCAGCTCCCGGGCCGGCAGGGGTTTGCTGTAGTGGTAGCCCTGACCTTCATGACAGCCTTCGGAGATGATGTAAGCCTCCTGTTCGGCGGTTTCCACGCCCTCGGCAATCACTTGCATGCCCAGGCTTTTGCCCAGTTGGATGATGGCGCGCACGATGGTGGCATCGTCGTCGTCATCCAGCAGGTCCTGCACGAAGCTCTTGTCGATCTTGATCTTGTCCAGGGGCAGGCTTTTCAGGTAGCTCAGGGACGAATAGCCGGTGCCGAAGTCGTCGATGGCGATCAGCGCCCCGGAGCGGCGCAGGCTCAGCAGGTGCTGGGCGGCGGTGCTGATGTCTTCCATCAGGCCGGTTTCGGTAACTTCCAGTTCCAGGCTGCGGGGCGGCAGGCGGTAGATCTGCAGCAGGTTGTTGACCACCCGTGGCAGTTCGGCGTGGTGCAGTTGCACCGTGGACAGGTTGACCGCCATGCGCAGGTCGGTGAACCCCATGTCGTGCCATTCCCGCAGTTGGCGACAGGCCTGGTCCAGTACCCATTCACCGATGGCGATGATGGTGCCGTTCTGTTCCGCCAGGGGGATGAACAGGTCCGGCGGCACCATGCCGTGCTCGGGGTGCTGCCAGCGGATCAGGGCCTCGACCCCCACTACCCGATGGTCGCGATAGCTGATCTGCGGTTGATAGACGAGGAAGAACTGCTCCCGGATCAGGGCTTCGCGCAGGTCCTTTTCCAGTTCCCGGCGCCGGCGCATCTCGCTGTCGACGCTGGCGATGTAGAACTGATAACGGTTGCGTGAGCGGCTCTTGGCCAGGGTCATGGTCTGTTCGGCTTTCTGCAGGAGTTTTTCCGTGCTGTCGCCGTCTTCCGGGAACAGGGTGATGCCGATGGTGGCGCGCAGGCGGATTTCCTGATGATCGAGAGCAAAGGTGGCTTCCAGGTCGTCGAGGATGCTTTGCGCCAGTTCCGCTGCTTCGTAGGGCTGTTCGATATCGGCCTGGACCAGGGCGAATTGGTCGCCGCCCAAACGCGCCAGGGCACCGAGACGGCCGCTGTGGCCACGCAGGCGGTCGGCCAGGGCCAGCAGCAACTGGTCACCGGTCTGGTAACTGAACTGTTCGTTGATGCCCTTGAAGTCGTCCAGACCGACACACAGCACAGCGACCCTGCGTTGCAGGCGGCCGGCGTCCACCAGGATTTTGTCCAGCTGCTGTTGCAATTGCTGGCGATTGGGCAGGCCGGTGAGGAAGTCGTATTGGGACATGCGCAGCAGGCTGTTTTCCGCCTCGTGGCGCAAATGGGTGTTGCGCTCGATGGAGGCCAGCAACTGGTTGGCGGTGTTGATCCAGATCCCCAGTTCGTTCTTTTCGTGGCCCTTGAGCAGGGGCAACTGGTGTTCACTGGGGCGGTCGGGGTTGATGTTGGTCAGGTGCTCGATGATCCGTGACAACGGCTTGGTCAACAGGCAGTGATAGACCAGGTACAGCACCAGGCCCATGGCCAGGGCGCGCAGGACCCCTGAGACAAAGATGATCACCGAGCTGATGATGAAATCCTGGCCATAGGTGGCGGTGTCGAGGGTAATGCTCAGGTCGCCGTAATACTCGCTGTAGGGCCCGCGGCCAACCAGTTGGGTGGTGAAGGTGCGTTCCTGGCCAAGGATCAGGTCCGTGAGCCAGCGACTGGGGGAATGCTGCAGCTCGCGGGATTTCTCCGCCAGCATGGTTTCGTTGGGGTGGCCGATGGACGCCATGCGCACCGCGTCATCCTGGAACAGGCCTTCAATGACTTGCATGCCCATTTCCCGATCCAGGCTGTAGACCGCCTGTGTCGATGGGTCGCGAAACATGTCGAGAATGCGCTGGGCATCGTTCGCGACCGCCTGCCGGGTCTTGTAGGCGTCGAAGACGATCTGGGCGCAGCTCAGAACCACGCCGACGATGAGTGCCGACAGCAGCACAACCCGGAGCAACTTCACCGACAAGCTGTTTTTGAGTTCCAGCTTCAAAGGGCTATTCCTTGTTCCGTGCGTGTAGCGTCAAGTTGCCGTGAGTATTGGCAATCCCGTGATAGCCGTCAAAGTGACATCAGCGCCGAAAACGGGACGTCTGCGGGCCAGGCCCGGGTGATCAGATTCAGGATTGCTCTAGCTGTGGATAGTGTGTCGGTAGCGACGCCTTGCAACTTGAGGGGCGGCGTTGTTTTTTACATCAGATGAATCTTAGCGCCTCGGCTGGGCGGGACAAGATGCCAGCTTTGTCCAAGGCAAAAAAAACCCGGCCAGGCCGGGTTTTTTGCACTGCAAACGGACTTAAGCGACGAAGTTCTTGCCTTCGAACTGCTCAGCCACGAATTTCCAGTTGACCAGGTTCCAGAACGCTTCGACGTACTTAGGACGAACGTTGCGGTAGTCGATGTAGTAGGCGTGTTCCCAGACGTCGCAGGTCAGCAGCGGGGTGTCGCCGCTGGTCAGCGGGTTGCCGGCGCCGATGGTGCTGGCCAGGGCCAGGGAACCGTCAGCCTTCTTCACCAGCCAGCCCCAGCCGGAACCGAAGGTGCCAACCGAAGTCTTGGTGAATTCTTCTTTGAACTTGTCGAACGAACCGAATGCCGCGTTGATGGCTTCGGCCAGTGCTCCGGTAGGTTGGCCGCCGGCGTTTGGCGCCAGGCAGTTCCAGTAGAAAGTGTGGTTCCAGACCTGGGCTGCGTTGTTGAAGATGCCGCCCGAAGAGGTTTTGACGATCTCTTCCAGAGTCTTGCCTTCGAACTCGGTGCCTGGCACCAGGTTGTTCAGGTTCACGACATAGGTGTTGTGGTGCTTGTCGTGGTGGTATTCCAGGGTTTCCTTGGAAATGTGCGGCTGCAGGGCGTCGTGTGCATAGGGCAGCGGCGGCAATTCGAAAGCCATGATGATTCTCCTAATCAGGTCAGTTGCGGTGAGCGCAAGGCCGATCACGGGCGGCCGGACATGCGCCGGGGAGTTTGTACTCTTTGCGGCGCAGGGATCGGATCATAGCACCGGGGGTGCGGCTTAACCACGCAACAACTGTGTGGGATAGAGGTTCCAGAGCCTTTTGGAATAAGTCACGCAGCGCTGATCAGCTGCAACGCCACGCTGAACATCATCACCGCCACCAGCAGGTCGAGAATCCTCCAGGTGCTCGGTCGGGCGAGCCAGGGAGCCAGCCAGGCGGCCCCCAGGGCCAGGGTGAAGAACCACAACAGCGAAGCACTCGCAGCGCCGACCACATAGGCGCCCGGTTCGGTCTGCTGAGCCCCCAGCGAGCCGATCAGCAGCACGGTGTCCAGGTACACGTGAGGGTTGAGCAGGGTCACCGCCAGGGCGCTGAGCATCACCGCCCGCAGGGAGCGCACGGTCTGGCCTTCGCCCTGTTGCAGGCTTTGCCTGGAGCAGGCCCGGCGCAGCGCCTGGGCTCCATACCAGATCAGGAACGCCGCCCCGCCCCAGCGCGCCACGGCCAGCAGCATCGGACTCTGGGCGAGCACGGTGGCCAGGCCGAATACTCCGGCGGCTACCAGCAGGGCATCGCAGGTGACGCACAGTGCCGCCACCGGCAGGTGGTGCTCACGGCGCAGACTCTGGGCCAGGACGAAAGCGTTTTGCGTACCGATGGCCATGATCAGGCCGGCGGCCACCAACAGGCCGTTCACATAGCTTTGCCACATGTTCATTGCTCCTCGCCGGCGGCCAGTTGCTGCAGGACCTGCATGGCCCGCTGGGCATCTGCCTGACCGACAAACAGGTGATCGTGGTAGTAGCCGGCGATCACGTTGCAACTGATCCCGGCTCGGCCCAGCGCGCCGGCAAAGGCGGCCGTCAGGCCGACCGCCTGGAGTGCCGAATGCACATTGAGGGTGATCCAGGCCGCGACGTAATCGAAGACCAGCCCCAGGCGTTCGGCTTCCTGCCGCTGGATGATCACCGTCAGGCCTTCCTGTTCGCGAAAACTGCCCAGCACCTCGACGCCCTGCAGCAGGCTGTGGTCAGCGAGGGAACAGAACACGTATTCGCCGTCGTTGAGTTGCGGGCTCATGCTGCGCAGCAGGGTTGTGAGGGAAGTTTCACCGGCCATGAACAGAATCCTTTAACGAAGAGGTATTACCGAGGCTTTAGGCTGGCTATTTTCCGGTTGCATGCCGTATAAGAAAAACCAATATTGCTGATCACTCATTAGGAAAACTGATGTTCGACTACAAGCTGCTTTCCGCCCTGGCTGCGGTGATCGAACAGGCAGGCTTCGAACGGGCGGCCCAGGTGCTGGGGTTGTCGCAGTCGGCGATTTCCCAGCGCATCAAACTGCTGGAGGCCCGGGTCGGGCAGCCGGTGCTGGTGCGGGCGACACCGCCGGCGCCCACGGAAATCGGCCGGCGCCTGCTCAACCATGTGCAACAAGTGCGTCTGTTGGAGCGGGACCTGCAAAGCCTGGTGCCAGCGCTGGATGAAGAAGGGCTGCCGGAGCGCTTGCGCATCGCCCTCAATGCCGACAGCCTGGCCACCTGGTGGGCCCAGGCGGTGGGGGACTTCTGCGCCGAGCATCGCCTGCTGCTGGACCTGGTGGTGGAGGACCAGACCGTGGGCCTCAAGCGCATGCGGGCCGGGGAAGTGGCCGCCTGTGTCTGCGCCAGCGAGCGTCCAGTGGCGGGGGCCCGCAGCCTGCTGCTGGGGGCCATGCGCTACCGGGCCCTGGCCAGCCCGGCATTTGTCGCGCGGCACTTCCCCCAGGGCGTGCGTGCCGAGCAACTGGCCCGGACCCCGGCGCTGGTGTTCGGTCCCGACGACTTCCTGCAGCATCGTTACCTCGCCTCCCTGGGCGTCAACGGCGGTTTCGAGCATCATCTGTGCCCGTCATCCGAAGGCTTCATCCGCCTCACCGAAGCCGGCCTGGGCTGGGGCCTGGTGCCCGAGCTGCAGGTTCGCGAGCAATTGCAGCGCGGTTCGCTGGTGGAGCTTTTGCCGGATAAACCCATCGATGTGCCGTTGTACTGGCATCATTGGCGCAATGGCGGGCAGTTGCTCGGGTTGTTGACCGAGCACCTGGCTCGTCTATCTGCACAATGGTTGGTGCCCTGGGAGCAGCCATGAGCGTCAAGCGACAGTCAATCCGCGGCTGTGCACTTGCAGCTTGTCGCTCGTGGCTTGTCCCTGCTTTTCTGTGGTTCGTCACTGCTTTTCTTAGGAATATTTCATGAAGATTCTGGTTACCGGCGCAAGCGGCTTCATCGGCGGGCGCTTTGCTCGCTTTGCCCTTGAGCAGGGCCTGGAAGTGCGGGTCAATGGCCGGCGTGCCGAAGCGGTAGAGCATCTGGTGCGCCGCGGCGCGGAGTTCATCCCGGGCGACCTGAGCGACGCCGATCTGGTCCGCGAGCTGTGCCGCGACGTCGATACCGTGGTGCATTGCGCCGGTGCCGTGGGCCTGTGGGGGCGCTATCAGGACTTCCATCTGGGCAATGTGCTGGTCACCGAGAACGTGGTCGAAGCCTGCCTCAAACAGCGGGTGCAACGCCTGGTGCACCTGTCTTCGCCATCGGTCTATTTTGATGGTCGCGATCATCTGGGGCTGACCGAGGAGCAGGTGCCCAAGCGCTTCAAGCACCCGTATGCGGCCACCAAGTTCCTGGCCGAACAGAAGGTCTTCGGCGCCCAGGAGTTCGGCCTGGAGGTGATTGCGTTGCGCCCGCGCTTCGTCACTGGCGCCGGCGACATGAGCATCTTTCCGCGGCTGTTGAAGATGCAGCGCAAAGGCCGCCTGGCCATCGTCGGCAATGGCCTGAACAAGGTCGACTTCACCAGTGTGCACAACCTCAACGAGGCCCTGTTCAGCAGCCTGCAGGTCGGCGGCTCGGCCCTGGGCAAGGTCTACAACATCAGCAACGGCGCACCGGTGCCGCTGTGGGACGTGGTCAACTACGTGATGCGCCAGATGCAGGTGCCGCAAGTCACCCGCTATCGCTCCTTTGGCCTGGCCTACAGCGTCGCGGCGCTCAACGAGGGGTTCTGCAAGCTCTGGCCCGGACGCCCGGAGCCGACGCTGTCGCGCCTGGGCATGCAGGTCATGGACAAGAACTTCACCCTGGACATCAGTCGCGCCCGGCATTACCTGGGGTATGAGCCCAAGGTCAGTCTGTGGAGCGCCCTGGATGAGTTCTGTACCTGGTGGAAGGCTCAGGACATAAGCTGAAATCAAAGACTGAACCCCGCTTGCCCGGTCCGGTCCATTGGCCGGGCTGATTAGCGGTTTATACTCGCCGCACTCAGCCATCACCGCGGTCCATAAAGGTTGCCCCATGCGTAACGATGCACACGATGACTTCGATGACGTTCCAAGTCTGCGCGCCGATCCCCTCGACGACGATGTCTTCCCCACCACCCACGCTGCCCGCGAACGCACCACCGTGCATTCGCGCAGCACCCCGGTGGTCAAGGTCAAGGGGCCCAGCACCGGTCCTTTGTGGGCACTGGTCGGTGCGCTGTTCTTTGCCTTCATCGGTCTGGCCTGGTGGAGCTTTCAGCAGATCTCGCTGATGGAGCAGCAGCTGGTGGCGACCCAGGAAAGCTTCGCCAGGATCAGCGAAGAGGCGGCCGGACGCTTGCAGGACATTTCCGGCAAGGTGGTGGCCAGCCAGACCAATGTCACCACCGACAGCGAAGCGTTGAAGCTGCAGATCAAACAGTTGGAAAGCCGCTTGCAGGACCAGAGCCGACAGCAGCAGGGCGTGGCGGGCCAGGCCACCGACCTGGACAAGCGCCTGGCGCAGATGAGTGCCCAGACCAGCGAACAGCAGGCGGCCAACAGCCAGTTGCAGGCCCAGGTCAAAGCCCTGAGTGCTGAGCTGGCGAGCCTCAAGGGCGCCCAGAGCGATGCCGGCAAGCTCGATGCCCAGCTCAAGAGTCTGAACGCCGATCTGGCCGCGCTGAAAAAACAGGGCAACCCGAGCGCCGCCATCGAGCGCCTGGAACAGGAACTGGTGGTGCTCAAGAGCGAACAGGACAATCGTCCCGCCGCCGCGCAGAACGGCGCCAGCACTGCCGAGTTCGATGCCTTCCGTGGTCAGGTCACTCGCAACATCAATACCCTGCAAAGCCAGATCCAGAACCTGCAGCAGCAGATCAACAACCGTCCTTGAAGGCTCAGCCCCCCGCCTGTAGTGGCGGGGGAGGGCCAGCCAGGGTTTGCTGAATACTCGACCATATCCTGCCGCCGTCTACGCTCTTCACACGCCAACGGGAACGAGGAGCGAGCGATGAGGCGAGTGAAGAAAACGACCTGGCTGGGATGGCTGCTGTGGCTCTGCATGGGGTCGCTGCAGGCGGCGGTACCGGCTGCCGATGATTCGGTGGCGGCCCGCGCGTTGCTGGAAAAGGCCCTGCGCTATTACCACGACCAGGGTGACAAGGCGTTCGCGGCGTTCAGTCGTCAAGGCGAGTTCGTCGATCGCGATCGTTATGTGTTCGTGGTCGATACCCGGGGCGTGATGCTGGCCAGTGGCGGTCCTTCGTCGGCGCTGATTGGCCGTGATGTCTCCGAGGTACTGGGGCCGGACCTGCGCAAGGCGTTCAAGGACGCGCTGAAGACTCCCGAGGCCAATGGCATCCAGCAGGCCGAATACCGCTGGCAGAACTGGGCCGACGGCAAGATCGAGCGCAAGCATGTGTATTTCCAGCGTATCGGCGAGCGCATCCTGGCAGTGGGGTATTACCTGCCACGGGCCTCGGCCGATCAGGCCAAGGCCTTGCTGGAACGTGCGGCCACGGCCTTGGAGCGCGACCGCGCCGGCACCCTCAAAGCCATCAATGATCTGCGGGGCGGGTTTCTCGAAGACGATCTGTATGTGTTCGTGGTGGACCTCGACAGCCGGCGCTATCTGGCCCACGGCACCAACCTGCGGCTGCTCAACACCGATTTCGCCAAGATCAGGGATCCCGAGGGCAAGCCGGTGGGGGAACCGATCCTGGCGCTCATGGCTCGCCAGGACCAGGGGGAATACCAGTACCGCTGGAAGAATCCGGTGACCGGCAAGGTCGAGGACAAGCACGCCTATCTGCGCAAGGTGGGCCGGGTGCTGGTTGCGGTGGGCTACTACAGCCCCTGACTCCCGGTTGCGGGCCGCTGGCCGCCCTGGTCCGGCGGCTGGCGGCGGGTAGTCCCTCAGGCCTTGTCTTCACGCCCGCGCAACAGCCGGTTGGGCATGGCAATGGCCGCCGCCAGACCCAGCAGGGAAACCCCGGCACTGACCAGCAGCAGATGGCGGAAGGTCAGCAACAGTTCGTTGCGCAAGGCCTCCCGCGCGGGACCGGGGGCGGCATTCAGGCCGTCCAGCAGCGCGTTGCCGGATTGACCTTCGCCCATCAGCCCGGCGCCGCTTAAATGGGCCAGGCTGGAATCCTGCAGCAAGGCCAGCAGCAGCGCCGACATCAGCGCCACCCCCACCGCACCGCCCAGGGCGCGAAACAGGTTGGTGGTGCTGGTGGCGACGCCGATGTCCCGCTGCTCCACCGAGTTCTGGCTGCCCACCAGGGAGGTGGGGAACTGCATGCCGCTGGCGATTCCGCAGAGCAACATGCACAGGCCGCTCGGCAGCAGCGCTTGGGGCGGCACCAGGGCCATGCCGAGAATCGCCAGCGGCATCAGCAGCGCGCCACCGAGGATCATGGGTTTATAGCGTCCGGTCACCGAGGTCAGGCGGCCGGCGCAGTAGGCGCCCATGGGCAGGCCCATGGCCAGGGGCAGCAGGTGCAGGGCGGCGCTGTCGGCCCCGGCCCCGGTGATGCTCTGAAAGCGCAGCGGCATCAGCACGATCAGCGAGATGGCCTGGAAGCTGGTGAAGAAGATCGTGCACCAGCACAGCAGCGCGTTGCGGTTGGCGAACAGGTGCATCGGCAGCAGGGGTTCCCGGGCCCGTCGTTCATGCCAGACGAACAGGGCCAGGACGATGACGGCGATGGCCAGCAGGTCGAGCACGTCGGCACTGCGCCAGGAATGGCCCTGGCCCACCTGCGTGATGCCCAGCAGCAGGGCGCTCAGGCCGATGATCAGCAGCACGGTGCCGAGGTAGTCGATGATCGGTTTGCGCTGGGGCACCGGCAACCCTACCAGGGTGCGATGGGCCACCCACCAGGCGCCCAGGCCCAGGGGCAGGTTGATCAGAAACACCCAGCGCCATGAGAGAAACTCGGTCATGTAGCCGCCCAGCACCGGGCCGGCGACACTGGCCACCGCGTACATGCTGCTGAAGTAGCCTTGGTAGCGACCGCGCTCCCGGGGCGGGACTATGTCGCCGATGATCGCCTGGCTCACCGAGATCATGCCGCCGGCACCGATGCCCTGGAAGATCCGCGCCAGCACCAGTTGCTCCATGTTCTGTGCCAGGCCGCAGAACAGCGACGCCAGGGTGAACAGGCCCATGCCGAACAGCATCAGCCGTCGCCGGCCATAGAGATCGCCGAGCTTGCCGTAGATCGGCACGGCCACGGTCATTGCCACCATGTAGCCGGAGATGACCCAGGCCAGCAGGCTGACATCCTTGAACTGGGCGGAAATGGCCGGCATGGAGACAGCGACGATGGTCTGGTCCAGGGCGCCGAGAAAGATCGCCAGCATCAGGGCGATCAGCACGCTGCGGATGGCCGGTTTGGTCGGGACGGGTTGTTGGAGGTGAGTCACGAAAGAACCTGCGGGCGGTAATTGACCCGGTGCGGCAAGGCCGGCGGGGTTAGGCGCCAGTGTACTCGATAGGGAGCTATCGGATAGCTCCGCCAGCCTGGTGCCGGGAGATTTTCATGCAGGTTTTTCAACTCGGGGGGTCGCGCCAGACCGTCTCGTCTGCCGCGTTCCGGAAAAGCTTTGTGGCACTTGCTGATGCCGGGTAATGGGACGCATTCTGTATAGTGTCGGCCCTGTACCGGCAGCCTGAACCTTGACTGTACGAATGTTCATTTGTGTTTGCGGTGCTTGCATTTTTCCTGGGTGAACCTGTCAATTGACCGGTGGAACCTGGCGGTTACCCGAGCATTTCGCCGATCGGTGCAAATGTCCCCCCGATACTCTGAGGCCTGGACTGTAGTGATGAACAAGCCTGCCCTTGCGCCCATTCCCGTGTTCAAACTCTATGGCGAAAGCCTGGGCTGGCCGACCCCGGACCTGCTTCATTGCGAACCCATCAGCCAGCGCAGCCGCGAGCACCATTGGGAAATAAAACCCCATCGACACGCCGACCTCTGCCAGTTGCTGTTTATCAGTCGCGGGCAGGCGCAGTTGCAGGTCGAAGGGCAGCACAGGCTGCTGGACGAGCCGCTGGTCCAGGTGTTGCCACCGCTGTCGGTGCACGGCTTTCGTTTTTCCGAAGACATCGAAGGCTTTGTCGTGACCCTGGCGGCGCCGCTGGTCAGCCACTTGCAAGCTCAGTTGGGAGCCTCGGCAACCGCCCTGGCGAAGTCGGGCAGCTATCCGGCCGGGGAGGATACGCAATACCTGAACGGGCAGTTCGCCGCCCTGCAGAATGAATACCAGGGACAGCAACCTGCCCGGGAAATGCTCATGCATGCGCTGGTGAGCACGATCGTGGTCTGGATCGGGCGCCGGGCTCTGCAGTGCAGCAGTGCCAGCCAGCGTCCGCAGCGCGCCCGGGAATATTTCAATGGCTTCATCCAGTTGGTCGAGGCCCATTACCGCGAGCATCTGAAGGTCGAGGATCTGGCGCAGAAACTCGGTATCTCGGTGTCGCACCTCAATGGCACCTGTCGTGAGCTGGCCGGGCAACCGGCGCTGCAGATCATCCACCAGCGCCAGTTGCTGGAAGCCAAGCGCCTGCTGACCTACACCGGGATGACCATCTACGAGATCTCCGATGAGCTGGGGTTTTCCGACCCCACCAACTTCACCCGGCTGTTCCGGCGCCGCGAAGGCATCTCGCCCAAGGTGTTCCGCGACCGGCTCAAGGCCGATCAGGCCGGAGACGGCGTGGCGTCGTCACTCACCTGAGGGCGTTCAGGGTGGCGTTGTGGGGGATGCAGCGTTCCAGGTTGCAGCTGGCGTAGTTGCGCGGCTGCATGCGGGCCTGCTCGACGCGATAAGCCGCGGTACCGTAAAGCGCCAGGGTCACGGTGCAGGTCATGAAGATGGCCAGGTACCTTCTTGTCTTGACGTTCATGGCTAAAACCTCTGAACCAATACCCCCGTCATTTGAGGGGGTACTGTTATCAGCATAGGTCAGTTGCCGTTGCTTGCCAGACCGCTGGCCGGTCTGATTGGCGAGGTATTCAGCGGTTCGATCGTATGGCTAGAGTCCCACGTCCCAGAGCGGTTCCTGGGGGAATCTGAGGACCAGGAAGTCCAGCATGCTGCGCAGGGTGGCGGGCATGTGCTTGCGTGAGGCGTAGACCGCGTACATGTTCATCTTGCGCGGTTCGGCATGGGGCAGCAGGCGCACCAGCTCTGCGCGCTTGATGTACTCCCCGGCCTGGTAGCTGGGGAGCATGGCGATACCGGCGCCGGCCACGGTGGCGCGCAGCAGGGTGCTGGCTTCGTTGGCGCTGATGTTGCCCTGTACCGGCACTGACACCTGCTCGCCGTCCTGTTCGAAATGCCACAGGCTCTTGCCGAAGTAGGAGTGGGTCAGGCAGTTGTGCCGGCTCAGCTCTTCCACCCGTTGCGGTGCCGGGTGTTCGCGCAGATAGGCCGGGGACGCGCAGATCACCGAGCGGCAGACGGTCAGGCGGCGGGCGATCAGGTTCGGGTCCAGGTCGTTGCTGGTGCGGATGGCCAGGTCGATGCGCTCATCCACCAGGTTCACCGTGCGGTCGAGCATCTGCAGGTCGATGCTCACGCCCGGATAGCGTTTGACGTAGTCGGCCATGGCATCGGCCAGTTGCGATTGGCCGAACGAGGTACTGACGCTGATGCGCAGCAGCCCGCGGGGCGCGTCATCAGGTTCGCCGACCGCCGCCTGCATGTCGTTGGACAACTCCAGCATCTGTCGGCAGCGGGGCAGGATCTCGCCGCCGGCGGCGGTCAGACTCAGCTTGCGCGTGGTGCGGTGCATCAACCGCGCGCCGACCCAGTCCTCCAGTTCCGCCAGATAGCGTGAAACCACCGGTCGCGACAGGTCCAGGTGGTCGGCGGCGGCCGATTGGCTGCCCAGGTCGACGACGGTGACGAAGACCCGCATTGCTTGGAGACGATCCATGATTTGCCCGCTTTCAGAAACAAACTATGTTCAAGCATCGCATTTTTTGTAACGAGACTGGCAACTAAGCTTGCTCCACTTCTCACCTGTCAATCGATGCCGGAGCTGCCTTCATGATCGGATTCACCTCACTCAAACGCCTGCTGCTGGCCACCGCCACCCTGGGTTTTGCCGCCCATGCCGCAGCCGCCGAGCCCAGCCTGCAACTGGATGTCTACAACCCGGGCGCCAATGCCATCTTCCCGGTGACCTCGGTGCTGGTCAGCGGCAAGAAGGACGCCATCCTGGTGGACGCCCAGTTCGGCAAGTCCCAGGCCCAGCAACTGGTGGACAAGATTCGCGCCAGCGGCAAGCACCTGACCACCATCTACATCAGCCACGGTGACCCGGACTACTACTTCGGCCTCGACACCCTGACCGCCGCCTTCCCCGACGCCAAGGTCGTGGCTTCGCAGCCGACCGTGGATCACATCAAGGCCACGGTGGACGGCAAGCTGGCGTTCTGGGGCCCGAAAATGGGCGCTGACGTGCCGGCCAAGACCATCGTGCCCGGTGTGCTCAAGGGCCACAGCCTGACCCTGGAAGGGCAGAAGCTCGAAGTCATCGGCCTGGACGGCAAGCAGCCGGACCGCAGCTTTGTCTGGATTCCGTCGATCAAGGCGGTGGTCGGTGGCGTGGTGGTCGCGGAAAACATCCACGTGTGGATGGCCGATACCCAGACGCCACAGTCCCATACCGACTGGCTGAGCACCCTGAAGACCATCGAGGGCCTGCAACCCAAGACCGTGATCCCCGGGCACTTCCTGGGTGACAGCGCCCGTACCCTGGCCCCGGTGCACTTCACCGCGGACTACATCAAAGCCTTCGATGAAGAGACAGCCAAGGCCAAGGATTCTGCCGCACTGATCGCGGCCATGAAGAAGCGTTACCCGGACCTGGGCGAAGACAGCTCCCTGGAGCTGAGCGCCAAGGTCGCCAAGGGCGAAATGAAGTGGTGACACCGGTTTGACCCGCTCCCCTGTGGGGGCGGATGCCTCTGTACTCTCTTAGCCAACTGGAGACACATCATGAGCAACATCGCAATCATTGGCGCCACCGGCCGTGCCGGTAGCCAACTGCTGGAAGAAGCCCTGCGTCGCGGTCACAGCGTCACCGCCATCGCCCGTAGCACAGCGAAGATCGGCCAGCGTGCCGGCGTGGTCACCCGCGAAGTGGATGTGGCCGACAGTGCTGCGTTGCAGGCGGCAGTGGCCGGTCACGACGTGGTGATCAGTGCCGCGCATTTTTCCACCATCCCGGCCAATGCCATCATCGATCCGGTGAAAAAGGCCGGGGTCAAGCGTCTGCTGGTGGTCGGCGGTGCCGGTTCGCTGCTGTTGCCCGGCGGCGGCAAGGTCATCGACAGCCCGGGCTTCCCGGAGGAGTACAAGGCCGAGGCCAGCGCCGGTGGCGTGTACCTGGACACCTTGCGCAAGGAGCAGGATCTGGACTGGACCTTCCTTTCGCCATCGGCGGAGTTCGTCGAAGGTGAACGTACCGGGCACTTCCGCCTGGGCCAGGACGATCTCTTGGTGAGCGCCGAAGGCCGCAGCTGGATCAGCTTTGCCGACTACGCCATCGCCCTGCTCGATGAAGTGGAAAAACCGGCTCATCGCCGTCAGCGTTTCACCGTTGGTTACTGATTAGCGGCCGATTGCCCCGGTAGCCGCCTGCTCCAGGCGGCTACCGGGGTGTTGCACTCAGTGTCGAAGGCCCCACGCGGGCCTTTTTGCTGTCTGCCGGCATCAGGTTTTCTGCTTCAGCGCTGTCGGGCCTGTTCCACCAGCCAGTCCAGCAGTTCCTGCAGGGCCGCCGAAGGCCCCGGACGTTCCGGGTACACCAGGTAATACGCCTGCCCCGTGGGCACCTTCAATTCAAAGGGCATGACCAGCCGCCCGGCACTCAGGTCATCGCCAATCAACGCCCAGTCGCCAATCGCCACGCCTGTGCCCTGGGACGCCACGGACATCGCCAGGTCCAGGGTTTCGAAGTGCTGGCCCTTGCCCAGGGTGTCCAGTGGCGTACCGGCGGCCTTGAGCCAGGTCTGCCAGTCCCGTTGGTCATGGGATGGGTGCAACAGCAGGTGCTGTTGCAGGTCGGCGGGGCTTCTGAGCGGTACCGGGCCTTCCAGCAGGGGCTGGGAGCAGACCGGGGTCAGCTGTTCATTGAACAGGTGCCGCGAGCCCAGGGTCGGGGGCGGCGGCGCGCCATACATCACCGCCGCGTCAAACGGCTCGCGGCCGAAATCCACCCCGTGGGCAATGGTCGTGGTCAGTTGCACCGGCACCTCGGGGCGCTCCTTTTGCCACTGCAGCAAGCGGGGCAGCAGCCAGCGCATCACACAGGTCGGGGCCTTGAGCCGCAGGTGGCGATTGCGCCCGCCGATCTCGTCCACCGCACCATTGATCAGTTCGAACACCTGCTGCACCCGCGGCAGCCATTCCCGGCCTTCGGCCGTGAGGCTCAGGCCGCGGGCCTGGCGCTGGAACAACGGATAACCCAGGTGGCTTTCCAGTCCGGCGATCTGCCGGCTCACGGCGCCTTGCGTGATGTGCAGTTGCTCGGCGGCGCGGGTGAAGTTGCAGCACTGGGCGGTGACCAGAAAAGTGTGCAGCGCGGGCAGGGGGGGAAGGCGTTTCATGGGGAGCCAAGGCATGACGTGGGGACATGGCTAGTATGACTTTTTATCCATTGTTGCGGCTACCGGCGCGCCGTTCCAATAGCCCTCTCCCGGCGCCCGGCAGTGGCGCCCGCCGGGTATCCAATCAACAAGAAGGGCGATGAGATGGCGACGTGCGGTGAAGTACTGGTCAAGTTACTCGAGGGCTATGGCGTCGAGCAGGTGTTCGGCATTCCGGGGGTGCATACGGTCGAGCTGTACCGCGGCCTGGCCCGTTCTTCCATCAAGCACGTCACCCCGCGGCATGAACAGGGGGCCGGTTTCATGGCCGATGGCTACGCCCGCACCAGCGGCAAGCCCGGCGTGTGCTTCATCATCACCGGCCCCGGCATGACCAACATCACCACCGCCATGGGCCAGGCCTACGCTGACTCGATCCCCATGCTGGTGATCTCCAGCGTGCAGACCCGCAGCCAGCTGGGCGGCGGGCGCGGCAAGCTGCACGAGTTGCCCAACCAGAGTGCGCTGGTCAGTGGCGTGGCGGCGTTTTCCCATACCCTGATGAGCGCCGACGAGCTGCCGGCAGTGCTGGCCCGGGCCTTCGCCCTGTTCCAGGCCGGGCGTCCACGGCCGGTGCACATCGAGATTCCCCTCGATGTGCTGGTCCAGGAAGCCGACCACTTGCTGGCTTGCGAGCCGGTGCAGATCGCCCGTGCCGGCGCCGCCCCGGCGGCCATCGCGCAGATGAGCCAGCTGTTGGCCAACGCCAAGCGGCCGTTGATTCTGGCCGGTGGTGGCGCCATTGACGCCGCAGAGGCCCTGACCCACCTGGCGGAACGGCTGCAAGCGCCGGTGGCCTTGACCATCAACGCCAAGGGCCTGCTGCCGTCGGCGCATCCGCTGCTGATCGGCTCCACCCAGTCGCTGGTGGCGACCCGGGCCCTGGTGGCGGAGGCCGACGTGGTGCTGGCCATTGGCACCGAACTGGCGGAAACCGACTACGACGTGACCTTCGCCGGTGGTTTTGAAATTCCCGGTGCCTTGCTGCGCATCGATATCGACCCCGACCAGACCGTGCGCAACTACCCGCCGAAAGTGGCACTGGTGGCCGACGCACAGATTGCAGCCCAAGCGCTGCTGGCAGAATTGTCGCGCCAGCCCTTGAGTGCCCGGGGCACCGATTGGGGCCCGGTTCGGGCTGCGGCCCTGCGCAGCGAACTCGAAGGCCTCTGGGACGCGCCGACCCGGGCCCAGACCCGGTTGCTGGAAACCGTGCTCGAGGAGTTGCCGGAGATCGTCGTGGTGGGCGATTCCACCCAGCCGGTGTACAGCGGCAACCTGACCTTCAACCCCGAGCGGCCACGACGCTGGTTCAATGCCTCCACCGGCTACGGCACCTTGGGTTATGCCTTGCCGGCGGCGATTGGTGCCTGGCTCGGCGGCGGCTCGCAGCCCAGCCAGCGCCGGCCGGTGGCCTGCCTGATCGGCGACGGTGGCTTGCAGTTCACGCTCGCGGAACTGGCCTGCGCGGTCGAGGCGCAGACCCCGATCATCGTCCTGCTGTGGAATAACCAGGGCTACGAAGAGATCAAGAAATACATGGTCAACCGCGCCATCGAGCCGGTGGGCGTCGACATCTACACCCCGGATTTCATCGCCGTGGCCAAGGGCCTGGGGTGCGCCGCCGAGCGCATCGACACCGCCGAGCAACTGCGTGCGGCATTGCGCGCGGCGGTGGATCGCCAGGGCCCGACCCTGATTGAAATCGACCAGAACCGCTGGACCCAGGGAGTCACGGCATGAGCGCGCAAGCGGTGTTGAACGGGCTGTACATCGACGGCCAATGGTCGGCGGGCGGCGCGCTGTTGCAGGTCATCAGCCCCGTTACCGAGGCCCCGCTGGCGCAGGTGGCGGGGGGCGGTGCCGAGGCGGTGGATCAGGCGTTGCAGGCCGCCACCCAAAGTTTCGCGCGCTGGTCGCAAAGCAGTGGGGCCGAGCGTGCCGCGGTGCTGCGCAGGATTGCCCGCGGCGTCGCCGAGCGCCGTGAGCGCCTGATGCACTTGCAGTCGAGCAACAACGGCAAGCCGCAGTTCGAAGCCGCAATGGACGTGGACGATGTGATTGCCACCTTCGACTATTACGCCGGGCTGGCCGAGGGGCTGGACCGGGCCCAGGACACCGAGGTGGCGCTGCCCAGCGCCGACTTCAGCGCCCGCTTGCGCCGCGAGCCCTGTGGCGTGGTCGGGCTGATCGTGCCGTGGAACTTCCCCATGGTCACCACCGCCTGGAAGCTCGCGCCCGCTCTGGCGGCGGGCTGTTGCGTGGTGCTCAAGCCTTCGGAAGTGACCCCGCTGGCGGAGCTGGAGCTGGCGGCGATCATTGCCGACAGCGGCTTGCCCGATGGCGTGTTCAACCTGGTGTGCGGCACTGGCCTGGCGGTGGGCGCGCCGTTGGCGGCGGACCCGCGCGTGGCGAAGATTTCCTTCACCGGCAGCAATGCGGTGGGGGTCCAGGTGATGCAGCGGGCGGCGGAAACCGTCAAGGGCGTGAGCCTGGAACTGGGCGGCAAGTCATCCTTGCTGGTGCTGGCCGATGCCGACCTGGACCTGGCGGTGGAGCTGGCCTGTGGCGGCGGTTTCTTCAATGCCGGGCAGATGTGCTCGGCCACCAGCCGGGTGTTGGTCGCCGACGAACTGGCCGATGAATTCCTCTTGCGGCTCAAGGCCCGGACCGAGGCTATTCGGGTGGGCGACCCGTGCGACCCGGAGGTGACCATGGGCCCCCTGGTCAACCAGGCGCAATACCGGCGCGTGCTGGCGCACATCGAGCGCGGCTTGAATGTCGGCGCCAGGCTGGTGTGTGGCGGCGGCCGTCCGGTGGGGTTGGCCCAGGGCTTTTTCATCCAGCCCACGGTGTTCACCGAAGTGCCGTTGGACAGCGCCCTGTGGCGCGAAGAGATCTTTGGCCCGGTGCTTTGCGTGCGCAGCTTCAGCAGCGAACAGGAGGCGATCGCGCTGGCCAACGACAGCGAGTTCGGCCTGGTGGCCAGCGTGGTGGGAGCGGACCTGGACAATGCCGAACGGGTCGCCAATGCCTTGCAGGCCGGCCTGGTATGGATCAACGCGCCCCAGGTGATCTTTCCCCAGACCGCCTGGGGCGGTTACAAGCAGAGCAGCATCGGCCGCGAACTGGGCCCCTGGGGCCTGCAGGCGTTCCAGGAACTCAAGCACGTCATCCGCGCCCTGTAGGCGCCGGCTTGCCGGCGAACCCGGGTTACCCGCCAACCCGCAGGCGCGCCATGTCCCGCAACGGCGGCGCGCCGAACAGCCGGCTGTATTCGCGGCTGAACTGCGACGGGCTTTCATAGCCGACCCGGTAACCCGCCGCCGAAGCTTCCAGCCCTTCGGCCAGCATCAAGCGCCGGGCTTCCTGCAGGCGCAGCTGTTTCTGGTACTGCAACGGGCTCATGGCGGTCATGGCCTTGAAGCGGTGGTGCAGGGTCGACACGCTCAGGTTGACTTCCCGGGCCAGCTCATCGATGCGCAGCGGGTGGACGAAATTGCCGTTGAGCCACTTGATGGCCTGGTTGACCCGGTGGCCCTGGCTGTTGGCGGTGGCGATCTCATACAGGCGGTGGCCCTGGGGGCTGCGCAGCAGGCGATAGAGAATTTCCCGGCGCACCAGGGGCGCGAGCATGGCGATGTCTTTCGGGGTGTCCAGCAGGCGGGTCAGGCGCAGCACCGCGTCGAGCATCGCCGGGTCCAGGCGTTCCACGTACAGGCCGCGCCCGGTGGGCCGGGCAGGGACGCCGAGGGGGCCGGCATCGGCGATCAGCGCATTGATTTCGCCGGGGTCGATGTCCAGGCGCAGGGCCAGGATCGGCTCCTGCGGCGACACGATTGCCACCTTGCCGCTCAGCGGTACGGAAACCGAGACCACCAGGTAATTCAGCGGGTCGTAGTTGTAGCTTTCATCGGCCAGGCGCACTTCCTTGCGGCCCTGGGCCATGATGCACAGCGCCGGTTGCGCCAGCACCGAGCCGAAGTGATGGGAGGTGCTGTGACGCGAGACGAACAGCGAGTCGATGGCGGTGGCGTAGCTGCCGTCTTCGGTGGTGTTGCGCGCGATGATCGCGGCCAGTTCCACGCGCTGGCGTTCCATCTCCGGAGCCAGGGGCGGCGGCAGGGTATCCAGTGATGACATGGGGCGCCTCGGGGTGTTTGCAGTCGGCACAGCTTAAGTTTGTGCAAGAGTCGCGGGTAGGCGAATCCTGCGTAAAACTTGCCTGATCCTGCTGCTTGCGCGCGGGATAGACAAGAGGCGCCGACGCCCGGGCGCGTCACTTGCTTGAAACGCCGCGGTAACGCTTTTGCCCCATGCCGCCGCCCAAGCGATGGAGAAAGCGGCTGGTCGCAGGATTGGGCAAATCAACGGCAGAAATCGACTAACGCGCGAAAGGGCCCGCCCCGTATCGTTGATCCTGTCGCAGCCCGTCCCCGGCTGCCTCGACAACACCCTGGGAGGGTCGCACATGTCCACGCATATTCCGGTCAGTCACATGGCCTTTGTCCGAGCCCGGGCCGGGCGTTCCAAGGAACTGGGTGCGCGCTTGAGCAGCCTGATCGAACCGTCGCGCCAGGCCAGCGGTTGCCTGCACTTCGCCCTGCAGCATTCGCAGTGCGATGCCGACCTGTGGCTGGTGTCCGGTTTCTGGAGCAGCCAGCAGGCGATGACCGCCTATTTCAGCTCGCCGGCCATGGCGATCTTTGCCGAGCTGGTGCAGGACCTGGTGGTCAACAGCCTGGATTTTCATACCTTCAGTACGGTGTCGGCGCTCCAAGCCCATGGCGAATACCCCCAACTGCAGCGTGCACCGCTGCACAAGCTGGCCAGTTGAAGGTTTACAATGGCCGACTTTTCATTGGCCAGGACTTGCAACATGGCACGCAAAGAGTTTGCACATTACGAAGCCGTTTCCGCGGTGGTTCCGGGGGAGGGCGGATACAGCGCCGCCATCGCCGTCAAAGCCCTCGGAGCATCGGGCGCCCCGCGCTTTCACAAAGTCCTGGATGAGCAGAGGTTCAAGACTGCCCATGACGCCGACCAGGCTGCCGCACAACAACTCGAACAGCTGGCCGACGTCGATCAGGACGGCGAATTGAGCTGGAAAGCCGACTGATTCGCCGCGCTACTTGACCGCCCCCGGGCGGTGCATCTTGAACAACGCTTCCGGCCCCAGCTGGAAGTAATCCGCCGGTCCGCCGCCGCGCAGAATCGGTTCTGCCGCGGCGGTGTCGTAGATCCCGTCCTTGAGCAGCCACTTGGCGATATGCACGGCGACCACCTCGCCGAGGATCAGCCAGCTCGGCACCAGCTCTTTGTCCGCCCGCTGCAATTGAATGATCTGGGTGACCTTGCACTCGAAGGACACCGGGCTCTCGGCTACCCGCGGCACACTGATGACCTTCGACGCCACGGGCGTCAGGCCGGCCAGGGCGAACTCGTCGACCTCGGGCGCAACCGCGGCGCAGCTCTGGTTCATCTGCTCGGCCAGTGGCCGGGTAGCCAGGTTCCAGGCGAATTCACCGGTGGCCTCGATGTTGTTCAGGCTGTCTTTGCGCCCGACGCTGGAGAACCCGATGATCGGCGGAATGTAGTTGAAGGCATTGAAGAAGCTGTAAGGCGCTAGGTTCAGCCGGCCTTGTGCATCCTGGGAAGAGATCCAGCCGATGGGGCGCGGGCCGACGATGGCATTGAACGGGTCATGGGGCAGACCGTGGCCCAGGGCGGGTTGGTAGAAGTGGATATCGTCGGACATGGCTCAAGGTTCCTGCTGTGGGGCGAGTGAAGGGCGCCATAGTGCAGTGCGCACTGCTCGAATTCCAGCGTTCCAAACCCCGGTTTAGGCCGCTGACGGGGGATGTTGGCGGAGCACAAAAGACTAAGCCCGGCCGAAGCCGGGCTGTGATGTCAGGTGAGTCGATCAACTGATGGTGGCGGAACCGGTGCGATCGTAACCGTCGGCCGCGAAGGTGGCGGAACCGGTGCGATCGTAACCGTCGGCCGCGAAGGTGGCGGAACCGGTGCGGTCGTAGCCGTCTTCAGCGAGGGTGGCGGAACCGGTGCGGTCGTAGCCATCGGCAGCGAGGGTGGCAGAGCCGGTGCGGTCGTAGCCGTCGGCGGCGAAGGTGGCGGAACCGGTGCGGTCGTAGCCGTCGGCGGCGAAGGTGGCGGAACCGGTGCGGTCGTAGCCGTCTTCAGCGAGGGTGGCGGAACCGGTGCGATCGTAACCATCGGCGGCGAGGGTGGCAGAGCCGGTGCGATCATAGCCGTCGGCGGCGAGGGTGGCGGAACCGGTGCGGTCGTAACCGTCGGCAGCGAAGGTGGCGGAACCGGTGCGGTCGTAGCCATCGGCGGCGAAGGTGGCGGAACCGGTGCGGTCGTAGCCATCGGCGGCGAAGGTGGCGGAACCGGTGCGGTCGTAGCCATCGGCGGCGAGGGTGGCGGAACCGGTGCGGTCGTAACCGTCGGCAGCGAAGGTGTTGGCAGCCAGTACCGACAGGGTCAGGGCGAGGATCAGTTTGGTTTTCATGGCGGTGTCTCCGGGTTCGTTGAGGTGTTTGCGTTGGGCTTGATGTGAATCCTACTCCGATAAAGTTGATTAAAAAGCGCAAATAAATGCTTATTAAAATCGAATTTATCGATGTGTATAGGGGCGTCACTCACCGCCGATCAGCGCATTCAGGCCTCATTACAGATACGCACCAAGTCGCAACTTGGATTCAGTAGCAGCCTAAGGAGCCGGCATTAACTGACCGTTAATGGCTCAGTCCATGGGGCAGGAAAGGATTAAAAAAACCATCAACGGTTTTTTCATTCGGCCCCGACCTATTTTTCACCCCCGAGCCTTCAGCCTTCGCGCAGGTCTGCAACCCACGACAGGCCATTTTGAATGCGACCCTTGGAGCTCCTTGATCAATGAACAAACTTCCCCAGATCACCCTGGCCTTCTGGGTCATGAAAATCTGCGCGACAACCTTGGGGGAAACCGCCGGTGATCTGCTGTCGATGACCCTCAATGTCGGTTACGCCATCAGCTCGATGATCCTGATCAGCGTGTTCCTGCTGACCCTGGTCACCCAGCTGTGGTCCAAGACCTACAACCCGGTGCTGTACTGGATGGTGATTCTCTCCACCAGTACCGCCGGCACCACCCTGTCGGACTTCATGGACCGCACCTTGGGCCTGGGCTATGCCAGTGGCTCGCTGATCCTGATCGGGATGCTGCTGGCGATCTTCGCCGCCTGGCGCCTGAGTGGCGACTCGCTGAACGTCAACAGGATCCAGACCTTTCGCGGCGAGCTGTTCTATTGGATGGCGATCCTGTTTTCCAACACCCTGGGCACCGCCCTGGGCGATTACCTGGCGGACGATTCGGGGCTGGGTTTTGCCGGCGGCGCGTTGCTGATCGGCTCGACCATTGCCGTGGTGGTCCTGCTCAAGTACCTCACCCGGCTCTCGTCGGTGCTGCTGTTCTGGGTGGCCTTCGTGCTGACCCGGCCGTTCGGCGCCACCCTGGGCGACTTCCTCACCAAGCCCCATGAAAAGGGCGGGCTGGATTTCGGCACCATCGGCTCGTCGGCGGTACTGGCGGGGATTCTGCTGGTGATGATTGTCGGCGCGGCCTGGGCCCAGAACCGCTATGCGCGCCAGGGCGCCGCCGAACTCTCCTGAGCCAAACCCACTTTCTGTAGGCGCCGGCTGGCCGGCGAACGCCTCCCCACAGATCGCGAAAAAAAGCGCCCGGGCCTTGCACCCGGGCGCTGTGGTTTTCAGTCGGTCTCGATCCGCGAATGCTTGCGGGTGTCCTTCATGGTCGCGTAGACCAGCAGCGAACAGGCAATACAGGCGGTGACGTACCAGTAGTAGCCGGTTTCCATGCCGATGCTCTTGAACCACAGGGCGATGTATTCCGCGGTGCCGCCGAAGATCGACACGGTCAGTGCGTAGGGCAGGCCCACGCCCAGGGCGCGGATTTCCGTGGGGAACAGCTCGGCCTTGACCACTGCGTTGATCGAGGTATAGCCGCTGACGATGATCAGCGCCGCCATGATCAGGAAGAACGCGCCCCACCAGGTCTGGATGGTGTGCAGGGTGGTGAGGATCGGCACGGTGAACAGCGTGCCGAGGATGCCGAAGGCAATCAGGATCGGCCGCCGGCCGACCTTGTCCGAGAGGGCACCGATTACCGGCTGCAGGCACATGAACAGGAACAGGGTGGCGGCAGAAATGGTGGTGGAGTCGGAAATGCTCATGCCGACGGTGTTCACCAGGTATTTCTGCATGTAGGTGGTGTAGGTGTAGAAGGCCAGGGTGCCGCCCATGGTCAGGCCGACCACGGTCAGCAGTTCCTTGGGATGACGCATCAGGGTGCGCATCAGGCTTTCTTTGGGCTTCTCTTTCTTCTTGGTGAAGGACTCGGTTTCTTCCATGCCGCGACGCAGGTAGAGCGCCACCACCGCACACAGGGCGCCGATGCCGAACGGAATCCGCCAGCCCCAGGATTGCAGCTCCTCGGTGGTGAGGATGTTCTGCAGCACGATCAGTACCCCCAGGGCGATGAGCTGGCCGGAGATCAGGGTCACGTACTGGAAGCTGGAGAAGAAGCCGCGACGATCCTTGGTCGCCATCTCGCTGAGGTAGGTGGCCGAGGTGCCGTATTCACCGCCCACCGACAGGCCCTGCATCAGGCGCGCCAGCACCAGCAGGATCGGGGCGCCGACGCCGATGGTTTCGTAACCCGGGGTCAGGGCGATGATCAGCGAGCCGAAGCACATCAGCAGCACCGAAGCCATCAAGGCGGCCTTGCGGCCCTTGCGGTCGGCGTACAGGCCCATCAGCCAGCCACCGATCGGGCGCATCAGGAAGCCCACGGCGAAGATCGCGGCGGTGTTCAGCAGTTGCGCGGTGGTGTCGCCCTTGGGGAAGAAGACCTTGGCGAAGTACAGCGAGAAGGCGGCGTAGACGTACCAGTCGTACCACTCGACCATGTTGCCCACGGAACCGCTGAAGATCGACTTCAGGCGGCTGGCGGTGGTCTTTTCGGTGGCGGATGCGGCCGCCGACCCGGCAGGCAGGGTATTAGAGATATCCATGACGGATCCTTCTATTCATTGTTTTTGTGGAGCGCGCGCAAGCGCAGCCTGCTGGGGCTATAGCAGGACCTGTGCCAGGGCCGGGAAGCCCGGAATACAAGGGTTTGGCGCAAATGATGAGCGGAAATCCGCCGATTGGCGGCGATCTCATGAGCGGAAATCTGCCAGGGAGGCAGGGGCAAGCTTTAAGCTGCAAGCCGCAAGCTTGGCGTTTGGCTTGCCGCTTCTGCTGCCGTTGTCGCTTCAGCTGTCCTTGAGGAACATTTCCCGGGTCAGGCCGTGCCGCTGCATTTTTTCATTCAGGGTCCGGCGTGGCAGTTGCAGTTCGTTGAGCACGGCCTTGATCTCGCCCTTGTGGCGGGTCAGGGCGGCGCGCAGGCATTGGGCTTCGAAGGCTTCCTGCTGCGCGGCCAGGGATGGGCCGGTTTCAAGCACTTCGGCCTCCGGCTCCCCGAGGCCCAGTACCTGACGCTCGGCGGCGTTGGCCAGTTCGCGCACGTTGCCCGGCCAGTCGTGACTGAGCAGGCGGCTCAACTGGGCGCCACTCAAGGGCGCGACGCTGCGTCCCAGGCGCTCGGCGGCGGCCCGGGCGAAGTGCTCGTAGAGCTGTGGAATGTCTTCGCGGCGCTCGCGCAGGGGCGGCAGGCGCAGTTCGGCCACGGTCAGGCGATAGGCCAAGTCTTCGCGGAATCGTCCGGCCCGCGCTTCCTCCAGCAGGTCCGGTTTGGTGGCGGCGATCACCCGCAGGTCGACCTTGATGCTCTGGTTGGCCCCCAGGCGTTCCAGTTTCTGTTCCTGCAACACCCGCAGCAGCTTGACCTGCTGGGCCAGGGGCATGCTCTCGATCTCGTCGAGAAACAGCGTGCCGCCATCGGCGTATTCCAGCTTGCCGATGCGTCGGCCCTGGGCGCCGGTGAACGCCCCGCTTTCATGGCCGAACAGTTCGGCCTCGAACAGCTGTTCGGGGATCGCTGCGCAGTTCAGGGCCACGAAGGGTTTGCCGGCCCGGGGGCCGAAGTCGTGCAGGCAGCGGGCAACCAGCTCCTTGCCGCTGCCGGTTTCGCCACGGATCAGCACATTGACTGGCAGCGCGGCCAGGTCCAGCACCTGGCGGCGCAGGGTCTGCAGGGCGCGGGACGCCCCGAGCAAGGTGGCATCGAGCTTGGCCCGGCTGTCGGCCTGGTGATGCAGGTGGCGGTTCTCCAGGACCAGGCGCCGCTTGTCCAGGGCCCGGCGCAGGCTGCTGAGCAGGGTATCGGGGCTGAAGGGTTTTTCCAGGAAGTCATAGGCGCCGTCGCGCATGGCCTCGACCGCCATGGGCACATCACCGTGGCCGGTGAGCAGGATGATCGGCAGATCCGGGTCCAGGCGCTGGACCTGGGCCAGCAGCTCCAGGCCACTGATACCGGGCATGCGCACGTCGCTGAGGATCACCCCGGGAAAGTTCTGCGGCAATTGCGCCAGGCAGTCTTCGCCACGGCTGAACAGCTGGACGCTGAACCCCGAGAGGCTCAGCCACTGTTCGACGGCGGTGCGGATACTGGCCTCGTCATCCACCACGATCACCGAGTTCAGCATTGGATATGGGCCTCCAGGTCGATGGGCAGGCTCAGGGTGAACACTGCGCCCTGATCGCGATTGGCGGCGCTCAAGCGTCCTCCCAGTTCATGGACGATGGCGTAGGACACCGCCAGACCCAGGCCCAGGCCGTCGCCCACCGGCTTGGTGGTGAAGAACGGGTCGAACACGCTCAGCAGGTGTTCTTCGGCGATCCCGCCGCCGCTGTCGGCGACCCGCAGTTGCCACAGCTGGTCCTCGGCTTCGAGGCTGATCTGCAGGTGTTTTTCGGGCTTGTTCTGCATGGCATCGAGGGCGTTGCGCAGCAGGTTGATCAGCACCTGCTCCAGGCGGATGGCATCGCCGCGAACCCAGGCCGGGCGGGTCAGGTGCAGCTCGACCTGGATGTTGTCGGCACGCAGCCGGGTTTCCAGCAGCTGCAGCGACTGGTCCACCACCGCGGCCAGATCCAGGCGTTCGCGCAGGCCGCTGGGGCTCTTGCGGGCAAAGGTCTTGAGATGACTGGTGAGGGCGGCCATGCGCGTCAGCATGTCGTCCAGGGGCCGCAGGGCCTTGTAGGCCTCATCCACCCGACCGTGATCCAGCAGCAGCCGCAGGGTGGCGAGCTGCATGCGCTGGGCGGTCAGTGGCTGGTTGATTTCATGGGCCAGGGCCGCGGACATCTGCCCCAGGGCGGCCAGCTTGGCCGATTGCACCAGGCCTTCCTGGGCGGTGCGCAGGTCCCGGGTGCGTTCTTCCACCAGTTGTTCCAGCTCCTGGCGATTGCGCTGGCGGATTTTCCCCAGGCGCCAGCGCTGGCTGAGGAACAGCAACAGGAACACCAGGGTCAGCCAGGCGCCGGCGGCGGCGAGGCCGGCGTTGCGGCTTTCCTCGAAGGCGCTCGCCGGCTTGCGCAGCAGGTGCAGGGTCCAGCCTTCGGCGCTCAGCGGCAGGGATTCCCACAGGTAATTGGCAATGCCGTGGGGGCCGTCGACCCGGACCAGGCTGCTGTTGGCGTCAAACCGTTGCAGGGCCGTGTGTTGCAGCGGGGTCAGGGGTTGCTTGTCGTACTGGCGGGTCAGCCTGATGTCCGCCAGATCGCTTTCGGACAGCGGCTGTAACTGCCGATAGCGCCAGCCGGGCTGGTTGGCGATAAAGATGATGCCTCGCGAGTCGCTGACCAGGAGGGTGTCATTGCCCTGGCTCCATTCATGCTCCAGCTCGGGAAACTCCAGCTTGACCACCATGGCCCCGAGGAAGTCATCGTTGTCGGCCTTGACCGCGCTGGAGAGGAAATACCCGGGAATCCCGCTGGTCACGCCCACCGCGTAGAAACGTCCGCTGCCCTGGCTGCGGGTCTGCTTGAAGTAGGGGCGGAAACCGTAGTTGTGGCCCACATAGCTGCTGGGCAACTGCCAGTTGCTGGCGGCCACGGCCAGGCCTTCATGGTTGAGCAGCTCAAGGGTCGAGGAGCGGGCGGCGCCGTTGATCTTTTCCAGCTTGCGGTTCAGTGCATCCTGGGTCTGTGCCGTGACCGGGCCCTGCAGCGCCGCACGCAATTCCGGGTCCAGGGCCAGCACCGCCGGCAGCGCGCGATAGCGCTCGATCAGGGTGTGCAGGGAGTTGGCGTAGAGTCCCAGCTGCTCGTTGGAGCGAGCCGCCTCTTCCACCAGTGCCAGGCGCTCGGCGTGGCGCATGGCCAGGCCGGCGCTGATTACGGTACCGGCGAGAATCACCAGGATGTAGAACGTCAAGCGTAGAGGGCGAGAGATCTGGGCCATGAGTCGGGGCAGGCTGCAATGGGGGCGGGAACGATAGCATGAGCGCCGGAGGTAACGTTGATCGCCGACAGTGTCGCGCAAGGGCGCGGCATAAAAAAGCGGCGGGCCGTTGTCTCAACAGCGCCGCCGCTTTGGCCAGACGAAAGAAGGGCTTACTGCACTTCTACCGCCAGGCTGTCACTGATCTTTTTCTGCCAGATGGCGGGACCGGTGATGTGGACCGACTCGCCTTTGCTGTCCACGGCGACAGTCACCGGCATGTCCTTGACCTCGAACTCGTAGATCGCTTCCATGCCCAGTTCGGCAAAGGCCAGGACCTTGGACTTCTTGATCGCCTGGGCCACCAGGTAGGCGGCGCCGCCGACGGCCATCAGGTACACGGCCTTGCTGTCTTTGATCGCGTCGATGGCGGTCGGGCCGCGCTCGGACTTGCCGATCATGCCCAGCAGGCCGGTCTGCTCGAGGATCTGCCGGGTGAACTTGTCCATCCGCGTGGCGGTGGTCGGACCGGCCGGGCCCACCACTTCGTCGCCTACCGGATCAACCGGGCCAACGTAGTAGATGAAGCGACCCTTGAGGTCCACCGGCAGGGTTTCGCCCTTGTTCAGCATCTCGACCATGCGCTTGTGCGCAGCGTCGCGGCCGGTGAGCATCTTGCCGTTGAGCAGCACGGTTTCGCCCGGTTTCCAGCTTTGTACTTCTTCCGGGGTCAGGGTGTCGAGGTTGACCCGACGCGCCGACGGACCGGCTTCCCAGACGATTTCCGGGTAGGCGTCCAGAGGTGGCGCTTCCAGTGCGGCCGGGCCCGAGCCGTCGAGCACGAAGTGCGCGTGGCGGGTGGCGGCGCAGTTGGGGATCATGCACACCGGCAGGGAGGCGGCGTGGGTCGGGTAGTCCATGATCTTCACGTCGAGCACGGTGGTCAGGCCGCCCAGGCCCTGGGCGCCGATGCCCAGCTGGTTGACCTTCTCGAACAGCTCCAGGCGCATTTCTTCGATGCGGTTGGACGGGCCGCGAGCCTTGAGCTCGTGGATGTCGATGGACTCCATCAACACTTCCTTGGCCATCACCGCGGCTTTCTCGGCGGTGCCGCCGATGCCGATGCCCAGCATGCCCGGTGGGCACCAGCCGGCGCCCATGGTCGGAACGGTCTTGAGCACCCAGTCGACGATCGAGTCGGACGGGTTGAGCATGGCCATCTTCGACTTGTTCTCGGAGCCGCCGCCCTTGGCCGCCACGTCCACTTCCACGGTGTTGCCCGGGACGATGGAGTAGTGGATGACCGCCGGGGTGTTGTCCTTGGTGTTTTTCCGGGCACCTGCCGGGTCGGCGAGGATGGAGGCGCGCAGGACGTTTTCCGGCAGGTTGTAGGCGCGACGCACGCCTTCGTTGATCATGTCGTCCAGGCTCATGGTGGCGCCGTCCCAGCGCACGTCCATGCCCACGCGAACGAACACGGTGACGATGCCGGTGTCCTGGCAGATCGGCCGGTGGCCGGTGGCGCACATGCGCGAGTTGATCAGGATCTGCGCCATGGAATCACGGGCGGCCGGCGATTCTTCGCGCAGGTAGGCCTCGTGCATCGCCTGGATGAAGTCCACGGGGTGGTAGTAGGAAATGAACTGCAGGGCGTCGGCAACGCTCTGAATCAGGTCGTCTTGCTTGATCACGGTCATGAGTCGCGCTCCTCTAAAAGACGGGAACATTTAATAAGGTGGCTGCAGCGGGGTACATCGGTCGGTTGCAGGCACCTTCTAAGGCACGCCGGACAGACAACTGGCGCGACGCTAAAAAGGCGCGGCAGTATACCGCGCCTGGGGGCCTGGCACACCCGCCAGCCGGGCAAACGAAAGTCGCCTATCGGATGGGCACCGTTCTTGCGTGGATCGGCGGCGAAAGCGCGGAACACGGCTTAAAATTTGGATAGTCATTTGCAGGGCGCAGCACTAAAGTGGCAACTGGCCTGCAGGGTAGGACACTCTTTAAGCCTCCTTTCTCACGGTGAATCGACGATTGACCCATAAAGCCATCCAGAGCTTGTTGTTCAAGCGCTTCAGCATTGCCGCTGGCACGTACGGACTGATCCTGCTGCTGTTCTGGCTGGCCGTTCTTACGGGGCACTATCGCGCCTCCATCAGCAGTGCACTGTTGGGCAGCGCCTTGGTGGTGGCCAGCCAGGGGGTGCTGTACTGGGTCTTCACCAGTGGGCGCAACCTGCGCTTTGCCGACCCCAGCCTGACCGAGGTCCAGGTGGTGTTGGGCATTGCCTGGCAGACCTGGCTGATTGCCCATCTGGATCAGGCCCGCGGCGCCTTCCTGGTGTTCTATATCCTGCCGCTGCTGTTCGGCCTGTTTCACTTGTCCCGGCGTGCCTACCTGCGCTGCGCGGCGCTGATCTTCTTCTGCTTTGCCGGGGTCAACCTGTGGGACGGTTTTCGTTTTGTCCTCGAGGACCCGCAACTGGCGGCGCTGCAAGTCTGTGTGTTGCTGGTGATGCTGGTGTGGATGTGCCTGTACGCCGCCTATGTGCAGGCTTCGCGCTCGCGCATGCGGCAGCGGCGTTTTGCCTTGCAGGCCCACCAGGACACGCTGCGGGGAATGATGCGGCAACTGGAGGATCTGGTGGCCACCGACGAACTCACCGGCCTGTTCAACCGCCGGCACTTCCTGCGCAATGCCAGTCGTGAACTGCAGGCCATGGGCCAGGAGCAGGTGCATGGGTTGGCACTGATCGATCTGGATCATTTCAAGCGCATCAACGATCTGCATGGTCACGCGGCGGGGGATCAGGTGTTGCAGGCCTTCGCCGGAGTGGCCAGCGCCTGCCTGCGGGACGGCGATGTACTGGCGCGCTACGGCGGTGAGGAGTTCGTGGTCCTGCTGCCCGAGTGTGATGCCGAGCGCCTGACCTCCTGCTGTGAACGCCTGCGCCTGGCCTTCATGGAGGTGCAGCTGGTGGGCCTGAATGTGCGTGACCTGAGTCTGTCCGCGGGGATGACCCTGCTGCAGGCCGGCGATGACCTGGACGTCGCTCTGCAGCGGGCCGACCAGGCGCTGTACCGGGCCAAGCGCGATGGCCGCAATCGTTGCTCGGCCGCCTGGGAAAACCTCGATGCCTGAATTGACCGTCGGTAGCCGGCGCTGGTCGGTGGCGCCGGCCAGCAATCTGCTGGATGCCTTGAATCAGGCCGGGGTGGCGGTGCCCTACAGTTGCCGCGCCGGCAGTTGTCACGCCTGTCTGGTGCACTGTGTCCAGGGCCTGCCCAGCGACAGTCGGCCGGATGCCCTGAGCGATGAGCAGCGCCGTCGCGGCTGGCGCCTGGCCTGTCAGTGCCAGGTGGTGGAGGATCTGCAGGTCGAGACGTTCAATCCGCAGCGCGATGGCCAGCCGGCCAGGGTGATCGGGCTGGACTGGCTGTCTTCCTCGGTCCTGCGCTTGCGCCTGCAACCTGAACGGCCGTTGCGTTATCGCGCCGGCCAGCACCTGGTGCTGTGGACGGCCACTCAGGTGGCCCGGCCATACTCCCTGGCCAGCCTGCCGGAAGAAGACCGCTTCCTGGAGTTTCACCTGGACTGTCGGCACCCGGGGCAATTCAGCGATGCGGCGCGCCAGTTGCAGGTGGGCGATACCCTCTCTCTGGGCGAGTTGCGCGGTGGTGCCTTGCACTACGACCCCGACTGGCAGCAACGGCCCCTTTGGCTGCTGGCGGCGGGCACCGGGCTGGCGCCGTTGTTTGGCGTTCTGCGCGAGGCCTTGCGGCAGGATCACCAAGGCCCTATCCGTCTCATTCACCTGGCCCATGACAGTTCCGAACATTACCTGGCCAAACCCTTGGCTGCGCTGGCGGCGAACCGCCCGCAACTGAGTGTCGAGCTGTGGCAGGGGGCCGAGCTGACGGCGGCCTTGGCGCAACTGCGGCTTGTTTCCCGGCAAACCCTGGCCTTACTCTGCGGGCACCCCGACAGTGTCGAAGCCTTTGCCCGGCGCCTGTACCTGGCGGGGCTGCCGCGCAATCAACTGCTGGCCGATGTGTTCCTGCCCCGTGGTTGAGCGCTGACTTTTCCAAAGCGAGATCTCCATGACCGATGCCATCGAGCTGCACCGCGAAGGTGGGCTGCTGACCCTGCGCCTGAACCGCCCCGACAAGAAAAACGCCCTGACCCGTGCCATGTACGGTCGCCTGGCCCAGGCCCTGGCCGAGGCGGACGCCGATCCGCAAATCAATGCCGTGCTGATCTGCGGCAGCAGCGAATGCTTTACCGCCGGCAACGACATCGCCGACTTCCTGGAGCAGCCCCCCAAGGACCTCGAAAGCCCGGTCTTCCACTTCATGCGCAACCTGCTCGATTGCCGCAAGCCGGTGGTGGCTGCGGTCGCGGGGGCGGCGGTGGGCATTGGCACCACCTTGCTGCTGCATTGCGATCTGGTCTACGTCAGTCGTGATGCGCGCTTGCGCATGCCGTTCGTCAACCTTGGGCTGTGTCCGGAATTCGGTTCGAGCCTGATCCTGCCGCGCCTGCTGGGGCGGGCCAAGGCCGCTGAGTTGCTGCTCCTCGGCGAAGGCTTCAGTGGCGAACAGGCCGCTGCCTGGGGCATTGCCACTGCGGCTTTGGGGGATGGCGCAGCGACCTTGGCCAAGGCCCGGGAAGCGGCCTTGCGTTTCAGTCAGCTGGCGCCCGACGCAGTGCAGATCAGCAAGCGCCTGATGCAGGCGCCGGACCGTGAGCTGTTGCGCCAGGTCATCGAGCAGGAGGGGATGGAATTCACCCGGCGCCTGCAGTCGCCGGAAGCGATTGCCGCGCTGTCCGGGTTTCTCGCCAAGGGTTGAGGGCGGCGATATCTGTTCCCGGCGGACATGAAAAAGCCCCGGCGTTTTCGGCGCCGGGGCTTTTCGTGCAGCGGGTCGGTACTCAGACCATCGGGTCGCCAACGTGCAGGATCTTCATGCCGTTGGTGCCACCGGTGGTGTGGTAGCTGTCGCCCTTGGTGAGGATCACCCAGTCGCCTTTCTCCACGACGCCGCGCTTGAGCAGCTCATCGATCGCGGCCTGGCTGACCTGCTCGGGCGGCAGGGAGGCCGGGTCGAACGGGATGGTGTAGACGCCACGGAACATTGCCGCGCGAGCCTGGGTTTCGCGGTGCGGGGAGTAGGCATAGATCGGCACCGAGGAGCGGATGCGCGACATGATCAGCGGGGTGTAGCCACTTTCGGTCAGGGCGATGATCGCCTTGACGCCAGGGAAGTGGTTGGCGGTGTACATGGCGGCCAGGGCGATGCTCTGGTCGCAGCTTTCGAACACCTTGCCCATGCGGTGGCTGGAGGTCTTGCTGGTGGGGTGCTTTTCCGCCCCGACACAGATCCGCGCCATGGCCTGCACCGCTTCCAGCGGGTAGGCGCCGGCGGCGCTTTCCGCCGAGAGCATGACCGCGTCGGTGTAGTCGAGCACGGCGTTGGCCACGTCGGACACTTCGGCACGGGTCGGCATCGGGTTCTGGATCATCGACTCCATCATCTGGGTCGCCACGATCACCGCCTTGTTGTGGCGACGGGCGTGCAGAATGATTTTCTTCTGGATGCCCACCAGCTCGGCATCGCCGATTTCCACGCCCAGGTCGCCACGGGCCACCATCACCGCGTCGCTGGCATTGATCAGGCCGTCGAGGGTTTCGTCGTCGGCCACGGCTTCGGCGCGTTCGATCTTCGCCACCAGCCAGGCAGTGCCACCGGATTCGTCACGCAGCTTGCGCGCGTATTCCATATCGGCGGCGTCGCGAGGGAAGGACACGGCCAGGTAGTCGACCTGCATTTCGGCCGCCAGCTTGATGTCGGCCTTGTCCTTTTCGGTCAGGGCCGGAGCGGTCAGGCCGCCGCCACGACGGTTGATGCCTTTGTGGTCGGACAGCGGGCCGCCCACGGTCACCACGCAATGCAGCTCGGTGGCGGTGGCGGTTTCCACGCGCATCACCACGCGGCCATCGTCCAGCAGCAGTTCGTCATTGACGCCGCAGTCCTTGACCAGGTCCGGGTAGTCGATGCCGACGATGTCCTGGTTGCCTTCGGTCAACGGATGCACGGTGGAGAAGGTGAACTTGTCACCGATCTTCAGTTCGATACGCTTGTTGGCGAATTTGGCGATACGGATTTTCGGGCCTTGCAGGTCACCGAGGATGGCCACGAAGCGGCCGTGCTTGGCTGCCAGGTCGCGGACCAGTTGGGCGCGAGCCTTGTGCTCGTCCGGCGTGCCGTGGGAGAAGTTCAGGCGGGCGACATCCAGGCCTGCAAGAATCAACTGTTCGAGAACTTCCGGCGAGTTACTGGCCGGGCCAAGGGTGGCAACGATTTTGGTACGACGAACGGACATGCACGGACTCCTGAGTTCAAGCGCAACGAGAGGCTACTATGCTCCGAAGTTGTAGTCATTGTTCGTTTGCACTACTTATTGCTTTGTTTGTTTACCGCAACAACCTTGAAGATTTTTGCCGATGAGTCGATACACTGCACAAGACAGGAGATACCCCATGCGATTCGTACTCATTGCTATCTTGGCCGTCAGTGTTGTCGGCTGCACCCGCTGGTCCATGAACCATCATTTGAATAACGCCTATCGCGCTTATGACCGTGGCAACTGCGAGAGCGTGATGCTCGAGTTGAGCCAGGTCGACCGTGACAGTCGTGCGCGGCGCTATATCCAGCCGGAAGTGTCGATGCTGCGCGGGCAATGCCTGGAGCGGCAGAAGTTGTTCGTCGATGCGGCGCAGACTTATCAGTTCATCATTACCCAGTACCCCAGCAGCGAGTACGCCTACCGTGCCCGTGCACGCCTGGACACCTTGCAGCAACTGGGTCACTACCCGGCAAACGGTGCGGCGCAAGTTCGTCGTACTGCGTTGTAAGTCACAGCGCCGCGGGGCAGTGTAATTGCCCCTCGCGCTTGAGCTAACATTTGTACAGGTTGTTCGAACACTGCCCGGTTCCTGCCTGGGCAGTGGCGTTGAAATCCTCCAGACGATTTTCCTCGCACCTCGAATCCGGGCGAACGAGCTGCTCTTGCAGGTCCGTTCCGATGCACTAGTGCGGTCATGCTTAATGGCCTTTCATAGCGATACCCAGCATGTTCACTGAACCGCGGATCGAGCGGCATCAACTGCCGTCCTACTTGAGAGTCTTCAATCGGTTTACCGACAAGCCGGTCGGTTTCCTGGGCAATATCTCCGCAGACGGGCTGATGCTGATCAGCCCGTTGCCGATGCTGATCGGCGCCGCGTTCGAGTTGCGGGTCAAAGTTCCCGGCGGTGATGGACAACTGCAGTTCATCGACTTCAGCGCCTGGTGCCTGTGGTGTCACGAGGACCTGACCCCGCACCAGTACGACAGCGGTTTCAGCCTGCTGCGAGCGAGCGACGACTTCGCCGAGCTGGAGCATGCCCTGCGGCATTACTTCAGCTTTCATCCCTTGCAGACGTCGGCCTGACAGGCACGATTGCCGTTACAGGCTGCCGGCTTTCTTCCAGCCCAGATAACGGCTGACCAGTTCCGCGCCAAGCTCTCCCGGGCGTGCATCGAGCAGGGCGATGCCGTGGGCGCTCAGCCGTTCGTGAAGTTCGGCGCGGCCGTTCAGGTAGTTCACCGCCGAGCTGTAGAGCAGCGCTTCGGGCAAGGTCTGCACCGGGTTCTGGCGCAACTGGTCGAGCACTTCCTCGCGCAGGCTGGCCACCAGCACCCGATGCTGGCGCCCGATGCGCTTGACCGCGGTCAGCAGTTCCTCATCGTCTTCGTCCCGCAGATTGGTGACCAGCACCACCAGGGCCCGGCGCTTCTGCCGGGCCAGCAGTTCACTGGCGGCGGCCTGGTAGTCGGCGGGACGCTGGCTGGTGTGCAGATCGTAGACGCCGTTGAGCAGCACGTTCAGATGGGCCTGGCCCTTGATCGGCGCCACGTAGCGCGAGCGCTCCCCGGCGAAGGCGTAGAGCCCCACGGCATCTCCCTGGCGCAGGGCCACGTAACTGAGCAGCAGGCTGGCGTTGAGGGCATGGTCGAAATGCGCCAGTTCGTCGTCCTGGCTGCGCATGCGGCGTCCGCAGTCGAGCATGAAAATGATCTGCTGGTCGCGCTCGTCCTGATACTCCCGGGCGATGGGCGTGCGTTGGCGGGCGGTGGCTTTCCAGTCAATCTGCCGCAGGCTGTCGCCCTCGCGAAACTCCCGCAGCTGATTGAACTCCAGGCCCAGGCCCCGACGCTGCAACTGGCGCACCCCGAGCTGGCTGAGCCAGTTGTCCACCGCCAGCAACTGCGCACCGTACAGGCGGGCGAAGTCCGGATAGACCCGGGTGCTGCCGTGCACCTTGAGCAAACGCCTGGCGCTCCACAGGCCCAGAGGGCTGGGCAGCGCCACCTCACACTGGTCGAAGTCGAAATGCCCCCGTTGCAGCGGCCGCACGCTGTAGCCGACCTTGCTGGCCTGGCCGGGCTCCAGGTTGACGGACTGTGGCAGATGCTCGAAGCCCAGGCCCTGAGGCGGATGATCGAACAGTTGCACGCACAGCGCCTGCCCGTAGGGATGGCGGATCTCCAGCTGCACTTCGCTCCAGCGCCCCAGGGGCAGGCTGCCGGGCAACTGGCGCCGGACCTCGGGCGAGGCCATGCGCGACAGGCGCAGGGCATCGAGCAGGGCCAGCAGCAACAGGGCCAGCAACAGGCCCCAGGCGATCGAGTCCAGGCGCGGCATGGCCTGGATGCCCAGGGCGCGCATGGCGCCCAGGAGCAGGTCCAGGCCGGCCAGAGTGCCCAGCCAGATGAGCAGCAGACGAGTCGGTTTCATCGTGCTGTACGGCTCACAGGCGCGGAGCCGGGATCTGTTCGAGCATCTGCTTGAGCACCTGCTCCACCGACAGTCCTTCGATATCCAGCTCCGGGGCGATCCGCACCCGGTGGCGCAGCACGGCCATGGCGCAGCCCTTGATGTCGTCCGGAACCACGAAGTCGCCGCCACGCAGCAAGGCCCGGGCCCGGGCGCCACGGACCAGGGCAATCGAGGCCCGAGGACCGGCGCCGAGGCTCAGGCCCGGCCAGCTGCGGGTGGCCCGGGCCAGGCGCACGGCATAGTCGAGTACCTGATCGTCCAGGGGCAGGTCACTGGCGATGCGTTGCAGGGCCAGCACGTCCTTGGCCTGGAGCACGGTGCGCAGGGGCTGCACATCGAGCATGTCGGCGCGGGTCGAACGTGCGACCTGGCGGACCATGTCCAGCTCCTCGTCGGCATCCGGGTAGTCCATGCGCAGCTTGAGCATGAAGCGGTCCAGCTCGGCTTCCGGCAGTGGGTAGGTGCCTTCCTGTTCGATGGGGTTCTGGGTGGCCAGGACCATGAACGGCTGGGCAATGGGCAGGGCCCGGCCTTCCAGGGTGACCTGGCGTTCCTGCATGGCTTCCAGCAGGGCGGCCTGGGTCTTGGCCGGGGCGCGGTTGATCTCGTCCGCCAGCAGCAGGTTGGTGAACAAGGGGCCCTTGCGCAGCTTGAACTGTTCGCTCTGCAGGTCGTACACCGCGTGGCCGGTGACGTCGCTGGGCATCAGGTCCGGGGTGAACTGGATCCGCGCGAAGTCACCGCCGAAGCAGCGGGCCAGGGCCCGTACCAGCAGGGTCTTGCCGAGGCCGGGAACCCCTTCGAGCAGCACGTGGCCACCGGCGATCAGGGCGGTCAGCACGTCATCGATCACCGCGGTCTGGCCGATCAGCACTTTCTGCAGTTCCTGGCGCACGGCCTGGGCCAGTTGGCTGGCGCGCTGGCGCTGCTGGGCGGCATGCTCCTGTGGCGCTGGAGCCTCGGAGGTGTCTTGGGATTCGACGGGTTGTTCGCTCATAGGGCATTCCTGAGTGTTTGCAGGTGGGCGACCTGGTGGCTGAAATCAGCGCTGGAAAGGCGCTGCCCGGACAAGGGTTGCAGGGCCTGTTGCACCGTGCTGACCGGCTGTTGGCTGAGCTGGGCGAGGACCTCCCACTGGGCTTCGCTGGGCAATTGCTCGAAGCCCGGATAGCGGCGGCGCGCCCGGCGCCGGATATCCAGGTGCAGCGCTTGCAGCAACGGCGCCTGGCCGCCATGGCGCAGGAGAAAGTCGGCGCTGGCCCGCAGATGCTCGCGTAGCTGACGCCGGGCCGTGGGGGCCGGTGCCTGCAACGGACCCTGGCGGCTGCCGGCCTGCCACAGCCACAGGCCGATCAGCAGTGCCAGGGCCACCAGCGCCTGGGGGAAATAGCGCCAGAGCAATTGCCACAGACTCGGGTGGTCGGTGTCGAACAGCAGGGTCACCGCCGTATCGGTATTCAGGTACCACAGCAGCCAGGCGTTGTCGTACAGACCGATGCCCGGGGTTTTCCAGATGTCGGCATCGGTCAGCACGGTGACCGACCCCTGGCCGTAGTCGAGCTGGACCATGTGGGTGGCCGTGGCGCTGTTGGCCCAGGACTGGGCCAGGTTGTCCGGGTCGACCAGATCAAAGTCGGTATCGAAGCTGACGTAGGCCGGGGCCTGTTCGCCTTCCAGGTAGATCTTGGTCAGTTTCGGAAAGGCGTCGTCGGCGTCCTGTTGCACCGGTGGTTCCTGGTCCGCGCTGAGCTGCTGATGGATCTGTACCCGGTCCAGCAGCAAATCGCCGCTTTGCTCGGTGTCTTCGTCCCACAGGGCTTCGGCGACAAAGATCAGCCGGCCGCCGGCACGGGCCCAGTCCAGCACCTGGTCGACCTGGTGCGGACTCATGTTGGAGCGCTCGCCGAGCAGCAGCAGGCTGTTGCCGACCGGCTTGAGGCTGGCCAGCACTTCCAGGCTGTTGGCGTGGTCGACCTTGAGGCCGCGCTCGCGCAAGAACATCTCGGCAGCCAGATAGGGATTGGCCTGGGCCTCGGGAGACGGGCCGTGATCGACCAGTTCCTGATAGGGCGTGGCGTGGCGGTACAGGAAGTAGCCGGCAGCGCCCAGTACCAGGATCAGCAACAGCGCCAGGCCGCCCCACAGATAGTGTTTCATGCGCAGGCTCCCGGGCCGAACAGGCTACGCCAGCCATCGCACAGTTGCGCTTGCAGGTCGGCGCCGGGCACGCGATGACCGTAGGCCATGTTCTGCCAGTGGGTGGTCAGTTCGCGGCTGAAGGCTTCCAGGGACGGTTGCTGCAGCGCCTTGATCCGCTCCAGTACCTGACCTTCGGTGTCGGCCACGCTCAGCGGCAGTTGAAAGTCCTCCAGCAAGCGGCTGAGCAAGGCCCGATACAACAGGCCCAGCGCTTCCCGAGGCTGGCTGGCCCACAGTGCCTGGGCGTGGGCGGCCACGTCGGCGGGCAGGGTCTGGCTGCTGACGTCCAGGCCGAACAGCTGCTGGGGGATCGGCGCCGGGCGCTTTTTACGCGGCAGCGGACGGCGGCCGACAAAGGCCCGCAGCCAGTCGCGGTAGCGCCACAGCAACCAGCCCAGAGCACTTAGCAGCAAGCCCCAGAGGAGGATTTCCAGGCCCTTGGCAAGGTTGCTGAAGCGATTCTGGTCGAGGCTTTCCAGCAAGCTCTTGAGCCAGCCCGGAGGCTTGCCCTTGGCGTCCTTTTTCGCTGTTTGCTCCTCACCGAAGCGGTAGCGGGTGACCGATTCCTGATTCTTGAACGGCGGTTTATCCAGGATGCCCTGGATGCTGTCTTTCGCGGCCTTGCTGGTCAGGGGTTGCTGCAACAACCGGGGCACTTCGGGGCCGGCCACGGAACTGCTGGGGCTGGCTGCCCACGGCGCCTGGCCCGGCACCGCCAGCAACAGGCCGCTCACCAGCAGCAGCGCCGCGACGCCGCCCAGGCGCTGACGCAGGCGGCGAAACACCAGCTCGATGTCCCAGGCCTCGAGCTCGGTGCGGCGATTGAGGTACAGGCTGAAGCCGCAGGCCACGTAGATCGGTTCCCAGATCACCAGCACCAGGGCGTAGAAGGCGTTGGTCAAGTGTTCCAGCCACAGCCAGTCCTGCTGGGCGGCAATGACCAGGCTCTGCCAGTTCCAGTCCAGCTCGACCTGTTGCGGCAACAGCAGGTAGAACAGCACCAGCAGGCCGATCCACAAGGCGCCCTCCAGGTGCATGCCGATCAGCGTCAGCCAGCGCGCAGCCCCGGCGTTGCGCTGCAACAGCACCCCCAGGCGCTGCTGCCGGGCGTCGCCGTCCAGGCCCTCCAGTTGCACCACCGGCAGGACGAAACTGCGGCTCAGGCTGAAGCGGCGCCAGGTCAGACTGGCCAGCCATTGCGATTTGAGCAGGCGCGGCCACTGGCGCAGGGCCTGGCCCAGGCTCGGGGTTTCACCGAACAAAGCCTTGGACAGGATAAACAGCGGCAAGGGCTCGAAGGCCGGCTTGAGCCACCAGAACAGCAGCACCGCCAGGGAGGGCGATTGCCACAGCAGCAGGCTCAGCAGGGCGAACACCGGCAGGCTGACGATGGCCCAGCTGGTCATCAGCAGCCACCGGTGGCGCTGGCTCAGGAGTACGCCCAGGTCCATGGCTTCCCAGGTCGTGCGGGGGCGGATCACCACACTGGCATCACTCAGGCGCATGGGGTTCTCGTCCGGCCAGGGTCAGGTACGCCAGCATCAGGCCCCACAGGCTGGCGCCGACGCTGTATTTGATCCAGGCCGCCGGCCAGGTCATGGAGGACCAGTAGGCTTCTATAAAGGCGGCGATCAGCAGAAACACGATCACCCCGTAGATCAGTTGCACGCTGATCCGCGCAGCCTGCAACAGCGCGTCGCCGCGCCGCAGGCGACCGGGGGCGATCAGTGCCCAGCCCATCTTCAGCCCGGCCGCTCCGGACAGGGCAATGGCGCTCAGTTCGAAGGCACCATGGCCGATGACGAAGGGCCAGAAGGTCTGGCCGAAGCCGATCTGGGTCAGGTGGCCGGCAATGGCGCCGATCATCAGGCCGTTGAAGAACAGGAAGAACACACTGCCCAGGCCAAACAGCAGGCCGCTGGCGAAGGTCTGAAAGGCGATACCGATGTTGTGCATGATGTAGTAGCCGAACATCACCCAGTCTTCGCTGGAGGCGCGCTCGGCGACCCGTCCCAGGCGTGCGCCGCCGGGGTCGTACATGCTGCGCATTTCCGATACCTGCTGCGGGCTCACCAGGCTGTAGACCAGTTCGGGGTACAGGTACACCAACAGGCCGATACCCAGCAGGCTGCCGAAGAACAGCAGGCTGGCGATCAGTACCAGGCGCCATTCCTGGCGCACCAGGCGTGGAAAGCCGGCCAGTAAGAAAGCCAGGACATTGGCGCTGATGGCGGTGCGTTGCCGGTAGAGTTGCTGATGGCCGCGCAACACCAGTTGCTGCAATGGATCGATCAGGTAACTGCTGTAGCCGCGCTCCTGGGCCAGGGCCAGGTGCTGGCACAGGCGGCGGTAGTCCTGGACGAAGGTCTGGCAGTCTTCGGCCCGGGCGCGACCCCGCTCGAGCTGGTCGAGCAGTTGCTCGAACTGTTGCCATTGCGCCTGGTGGCGGCTTTCGAAAAGGCTCTGTTTCATGTGGATCCCAGAAAGCCGCGAGCGATGCCATTGAGTTCGGCTGTCGCCTGGGCTGCGGGCACGTGCAGTGGTTGCGCGAGGATGCCTGCCAGTTCCCGGGTTCGTTCGGCAGACAGCTGGCCCTGGCGTTCGGCAAAGCCGAGGATCGCCCGTTGTTCATTCAGGCTCAGGGCGAAGGGCGCGGAGCGGGGCGTGGCGTCGGGCAGTTGCGGTCGGGTCAGGGATTGCTCGCGGTAGATCACCAGGGTGCCGGCGGCCAGATCGCCGAGGCGCCTGAAGGTCGGATGCTGCAGGCAACTGATGGCGCCGAGGAAGTAGCCGAACGGCAACATGTCGGCAAAACGCAGCAGGTTGCGGGTCAGGGAGGCGCTCCAGCCAATGGGGGTGCCATCGTCCTGAACCACTCGCAGTCCCATCAGGTGCTTGCCGGGCGAGCGGCCCTGGTTCAGCACCTCGAACAGCACCATGTACCACCAACTGATCAGGAACAGCAGGATCGAACCGAGGCCGATGCCGATCTCGCCGAAAAAGCCCAGCACGATGAACAGCAGGCCCAGCACCAGCCCGCGAATGCCCAGGTCGAGGGAAAACGCCAGGGTACGGACCAGCAACCCCGCCGGTCGCAGCGGCAGATCGATACCCTCGGGGGTTTCGACCTGATACCGCGTATCCAGTGGCGGGTGCAGCGATGCGTTCCTTGGCGTTGCTGTCGTCTCAAGCATGGGCAACTTGGGGGCTTGGCCTGGTAGAGAAAAATCCAGCGCAGATGCTAGCAGTGTCCGAGGGGCAAACGACATCATTAACTACGATTTCGGTGTGCTGCCCTGCGCGCCGCCCGTTCACACGGCTGGCCCTGGTGACGCTTGAGCGCCTAGACTGCGGCGGTCTTTCAGTTCAGGAACAGGCCGTGACTTCCCTCTTTTGGTACGACTACGAAACCACCGGCATCAATCCGCGCTGCGATCGCCCGTTGCAAGTGGCCGGTATTCGCACCGACCTGGCGCTCAACGAGATCGATGAGCCGGTCAACCTCTATTGCCAGCCCAGCGACGATATCCTGCCGCACCCGGCAGCCTGCATGATTACCGGCATCACCCCCGGTCGCCTGGCGACCCAGGGCTTGAGCGAGGCGGACTTCATGACCCGGGTGCACGCCCAGCTGGCGCGCCCCGGCACCTGTGGCGTGGGCTACAACACCCTGCGCTTCGACGATGAGGTGACCCGCTACAGCCTGTATCGCAATTTCTTCGATCCCTATGCCCGCGAGTGGCAGGGCGGCAACAGTCGCTGGGATCTGATCGATGTGGTGCGCACCGCCTATGCCTTGCGTCCCGAGGGTATCGTCTGGCCCGAGGAGCTGGGGCAGGTGACCCTCAAGCTGGAACGGCTGACCGCGGCCAACGGCATCGATCATGGCCAGGCCCACGATGCGCTGTCCGATGTCCGGGCGACCATTGCCCTGGCGCGCTTGATTCGTGATCGGCAACCCAAGCTCTATGACTGGCTGTTCCAACTGCGCAGCAAACAGCGGGTGATGGATCAGATTCGCCTGTTGCAGCCTCTGGTGCATATTTCCGGGCGCTTTTCCGCCGCGCGCCACTACCTCGGCGTGGTACTGCCCCTGGCCTGGCATCCGCGCAATCGCAATGCGCTGATTGTCTGTGACTTGCATCTGGATCCTCAGGGATTGCTGGAGCTGGATGCCGACACCTTGCGTCAGCGTTTATATACCCGGCGTGATGATCTGGCGGACGGCGAGTTGCCGGTGCCGTTGAAACTCATCCATATCAATCGCTGCCCGGTAGTGGCGCCCTTGAATGTCTTGCGGGGCGAGGATCAACAGCGATTGCACTTGGACATGGAGCAGTACCAGCGCCGGGCCGGGCTTTTGACTGAAACTCAGGAAGTTTGGCGGGATAAACTTTCGCTGATTTATGGGCCCGATGAGTTCGCGGCCAGCGAGGACCCGGAGCAACAGTTGTACGACGGCTTTATTGGTGATCGCGACCGGCGATTGTGTGAGCAAGTACGTGAGGCCGACCCGCTGCATTTGGCTCGGCAACAGTGGCCCTTTGATGATGAGCGCTTGCCCGAATTGCTCTTTCGCTACCGCGCTCGCAACTTTCCGGAAACATTGGATGACGCCGAGCAAGAGCGTTGGCGGGCATTTTGTCGCCAGCGTTTGCTAGAAGCGAAATTCGGCGCGCCCAATACCCTGGAAAGTTTTGCCCAAGGGCTTGAACAATCGTTGTTAAGTGCAGATCCCACGCAACGTCAGGTGCTGGATGAGTGGCAGGCCCATGTTCAGGACCTGAGCGGGCGCCTGGCTCTTTGAGTGCGGGGCCGGCCCCTTGGGTATTAATCCCGGCCATGAAAAAACGCCAGCAAGCTGGCGTTTTTTCATCGCGGCGGTAAGGCCCGGGCGCTCACTGGCGAGACTTAGCCCAGCAGGGTTGCCCAGCCTTCAACCACGTCGCCGCCCCACTTGGCTTTCCACTCTTTCAGAGTCTTGTGGTTGCCGCCTTTGGTTTCGATGACTTCACCGTTGTGCGGGTTTTTGTACTGTTTAACTTTACGGGCACGCTTGGTGCCGGTGGTTTTTACAGCAGCGCGAGGCGCTTTAACTTTCGACTCAGGATCCAGCAGGGCAATGATGTCGCGCAGGGACTTGGAGTACTCGCCCATCAGGCTGCGCAGTTTGCCTTCGAATTCCAGTTCGGTTTTCAGTTTGTCGTCCTGGGACAGGTTCTTCAAACGTGCTTGCAGTTCTTTAATGGCTTCTTCTGTAGCACGGTATTCGTTGATCAGGGACATGAGGACTACCTTATTGAGCGCTGAGTGACTGGGTGACAGTGTCGCAATAATAGTCACGGAGTTTGTGCAAGTAAACATAATAACGCTGTTTTATTCGGCGCTCTTAGTGTGTTTAGGCGCAAAAATCATTTCGCTATTTAATAGATCGAGGGATTCGATTGCGCTATTCACAAATTACTTGTGCGCTATTGGCAAGTGTCTGCGGCAGTGCTTGCAGTGATGCCCGTTAAGACGCAATCAGGGTGCTGTTGCCAATCTAATCCGGGCCTGCGGCGCAATGAATACTGCAGTTTTGTCGCGTAATGGCTAGAATGGCGACCTTTGCGAAGTTCTGGAGTTTTCCCCTCATGCGCACCTTTCGGTTGGTGATTTCTTGCCCTGACCGCGTTGGCATCGTTGCCAAAGTCAGTAACTTTCTGGCCTCCCATAACGGTTGGATCACCGAAGCGAGCCACCACTCGGACAATCTCAGTGGCTGGTTCTTCATGCGTCACGAGATTCGTGCCGACTCCCTGCCTTTTGGTCTGGAGGCTTTTCGCCAGGCTTTTGCGCCGATCGCCGAAGAGTTCTCGATGGACTGGCGCATTACCGATACCGCCGAGAAAAAGCGCGTCGTGCTGATGGCCAGCCGCGAGTCCCATTGCCTGGCGGATCTGCTGCATCGCTGGCACAGCGATGAGCTCGATTGTGAAATCGCCTGTGTGATCTCCAACCATGACGACCTGCGCAGCATGGTCGAGTGGCATGGCATCCCTTATTACCATGTGCCGGTCAATCCTCAGGACAAGGAGCCGGCGTTCGCCGAGGTGTCGCGTCTGGTCAAGCAGCACGATGCCGAGGTGGTGGTGTTGGCGCGCTACATGCAGATCCTGCCGCCTGAGCTGTGCCGCGAATACGCGCACAAGGTGATCAATATCCACCACAGCTTCCTGCCGTCCTTCGTCGGCGCCAAGCCTTACCACCAGGCGTCCCTGCGTGGGGTGAAGCTGATCGGCGCCACCTGCCACTACGTCACCGAAGAACTGGACGCCGGTCCGATCATCGAGCAGGACGTGGTGCGGGTCAGCCACAGCGACAGCATCGAGGACATGGTGCGTTTCGGTCGTGATGTGGAGAAGATGGTCCTGGCCCGCGGCCTGCGCTACCACCTGGAAGACCGGGTGCTGGTCCACGGCAACAAGACCGTGGTGTTCTGATCGAAAAAAAACCAGGAGCCGGGTTCAAGATCCCGGTCCTGGTTGTTCACCTCGAGAGGTCAGCGCGATGACCGATCCACTGGATAAAGCCACTTCCAAAGCCCCCGCCACCCTCGGCGAGGGGTGCCTGAGCCGCTACGACCCCGATGAGCTGGATGCTGAAGACGGCACCGAGTTTCCGGGTGCCGCCCAATTGTGGGAGCAGTTGCAGCAGGAGCCCACGCCACCGGCGTCCGTAGACACCGGCTCGCCGGCTAAAGGGGCCTGAGGCCCTGCGTCAGATCCTGAAGCTGCCCACCAGGTGCTTCAAGCGCGCCGATTGCTGTTCCAGATCGGAGCAGGCCCGCAGGGTCGCCTGCAGGTTTTCAACGCCTTCCTGATTCAGCGTGTTGATTTCGGTGATGTCCATGTTGATGGATTCGACTACCGAGGTCTGTTCTTCCGTGGCGGTGGCCACCGACTGGTTCATGCCGTCGATCTCGCCGATGCGCTGGGTCACGCTGCTCAGCCGCTCCCCGGCCTGGTTGGCGATCTCGACGCTGTCCTGACTGTGGCGCTGGCTGTTGCTCATGGTGCTGACCGACTCCCGGGCGCCCACCTGCAACTCTTCGATCATGGTTTGCACTTGCTGTGCCGATTCCTGGGTGCGGTGCGCCAGGTTGCGTACTTCATCGGCCACCACGGCGAATCCGCGGCCGGCCTCACCGGCCCGGGCCGCTTCGATGGCCGCGTTGAGCGCCAGCAGGTTGGTCTGCTGGGAAATACTGGTGATGACTTCGAGAATCTGCCCGATGTTCACGGTCTTGCTGTTCAGGGTCTCGATGTTGCTGCTGGATGCGCTGATCATCTCCGACAACTGGTTCATCGCCTGGATGCTGCGATCCACCACTTGCTGGCCGTCTTCGGCCAGGTTGCGCGCGTCGCTGGCCTGTTGTGAGGCCTGGGCGGCATTGCGGGCGATTTCCTGGGCTGCGGCCCCCAGTTGATTGATGGCTGCGGCGACGCTGTTGGTGCGACTGGCCTGTTCATCGGAGTTGAGCATCGATGAGTTGGAGGCGCTGACCACCCGCAGGGCCACTTCGTTGACGTGCTCGGTGGCCGAGGAGACTTCGCGGATCGAACTGTGGATGCGTTCGACGAAACGGTTGAAGGCGGTGCCGAGAATGCCGAATTCGTCCTGGTTGTGGATGTTCAGGCGGCGGGTCAGGTCGCCTTCGCCGTCGGCGATGTCCTGCATCGCCCGGGTCATTACATGCAGGGGCTGCATCAGCAGGCGGATCAGCAGGCCGAGCAGGGCAATGGTCAGGGCCACGGCGGTCAGGGTGGCGATCAGGGCTGAGGTGCGGAACTCGCTGAGCATGGCGAAGGCCTTGTCCTTGTCCACCGACAGGCCGATATACCAGTTCACCGAAGACAGGCCCTTGATCGGGGTGAAGGTGACGATGCGGGGTTTGCCGTCGACGCTGATCTCGCTGAGTTCATTGCTGATGCGCGGGGTGTCCTGGGGATAGACGTCCTTGAGGGTCTTCATCACCAGGTTCTTGTCCGGGTGCACCAGGATCTTGCCGTCGGCGCTGATCAGGAACGCATAGCCCATGCCGTCGAAGTCCAGAGCGTTGATGCTGTCGGCAATCACTTGCAGGCTCAGGTCACCGCCGACCACGCCAATGCGCTGGCCAGCCTTGATCACGCTGTCGACGATGGAAATGACCAATTGGCCGGAAGCCAGGTCGATATAGGGTTCGGTCAGGGCCGAGCCGTTGCTGCTCTCGGCGCTCTTGTACCAGGGGCGTGCGCGGGGGTCGTAGCCGTCCGGCATCTTGCTGTCCGGGCGGATGATGAAGGTGCCGTCCTTGTTGCCCAGGTAAGCCCCCATGAAGGTCGAGCTCACCGACTTCTGTTCCAGCAGGTTGCTGACATTGGTCGGGTCGGGGTTGAGGGCCACCGACTGGGAGATGTTTTCGATCAGCAAGGCGCGGCCGGCAAGCCAGGTCTGAATATTTTTTGCCGTGACGTCGCCCATTTCCTGAAGATAGTTGTCCAGATCATTGCGAATGGCGTTGCGTTGCAGGTAATCGTTGTAGAGCGTGAATAGTGCAAAGGCAGCTATGACGATCAGCGAGGCGGCAAGCAGGATCTTGTGGCTGAAGCGCAGATTTTTGTTCATGGCTTGGGGGGTCCGCTAAGGTCTTTGAGTCCAGGGCATCGGGTTGGAAAAGCGCGCGAAAAGGGCGGTGTTGTAAGTAAGCTGATATCTCCATCTATCCCAAAGGAATTACCTGACCTTTTTTCAGATACTTCTGATCCATCATTTTTCATATCGACCGTGTAAGGCCAAAGATTAACCTGAGGTGACAAAATGCCTGACTCTTTGCAACTGATTATCGGTGCCGACCTCGGTGGCCAGCCGGTCGCCCAGGCCATGCGCCTGGCCAACCGCCACGGGCTGGTGGCCGGCGCCACCGGTACCGGCAAGACCGTGACCCTGCAGCGCCTGGCGGAAGCGTTCAGCGACGCCGGGGTCGCGGTGTTCGCTGCGGATATCAAGGGCGACCTGTGCGGGCTGGGAGCCGCAGGGGATCCCCAAGGCAAGGTCGCCGAGCGAATTGCCGGGATGCCGTGGCTCAAGCATAGGCCTCAGGCTTATCCGGTAACGCTGTGGGATATCCACGGGCAATCCGGTCATCCCCTGCGTACCACGTTGAGCGAAATGGGACCGCTGTTGCTGGGCAGCTTGCTGGAACTGACCGACAGTCAGCAGTCGGCGTTGTATGCGGCGTTCAAGGTGGCGGACCGTGAAGGGCTGTTGTTGCTGGACTTGAAGGATCTCAAGGCGCTGCTCAATCACCTCAAGGACCACCCTCAACTGCTGGGCGATGACGCGGCGCTGATGACCACAGGTTCCAGTCAGGCGCTGTTAAGGCGTCTGGCGACCCTGGAGCAGCAAGGGGCGGAAGCTCTGTTCGGCGAGCCCGCATTGCAACTGGAAGACATTCTGCAACCGGCTGCCGATGGCCGTGGGCGGATTCATCTGTTGGACGCGAGTCGTCTGGTGCATGAGGCGCCGAAAGTCTATGCCACCTTCCTTTTATGGCTTTTGGCTGAGCTGTTCGAGCAACTGCCGGAGCGGGGGGACTCGGACAAGCCTCTGCTGGCGCTGTTTTTTGACGAGGCGCACTTGTTGTTTTCCGGTACGCCCAAGGCGCTGCAGGATCGCCTGGAGCAGGTGGTGCGACTGATTCGCTCCAAGGGCGTGGGGGTGTATTTCGTGACCCAGTCGCCGGGAGATTTGCCGGACGATGTACTGGCGCAGCTGGGGCTGCGGATTCAACACGGCTTGCGGGCCTTTACCGCCAAGGAACAGAAGTCGTTGCGTGCGGTGGCCGATGGTTTTCGTCCCAACCCGGCGTTCGACGCGCTGTCGGTACTGACCGAACTCGGCATCGGCGAGGCGCTGGTGGGCACCCTGCAAGACAAGGGAACCCCGGAAATGGTCCAGCGTGTGCTGGTGGCGCCGCCGCAATCACGGATCGGGCCGCTGACCGCTGCTGAACGCCAGGCGCTGATTGCCAGCTCGCCGCTGCTGGGGCGTTATGACCAGCCGATCGATCGTGAATCGGCTTATGAAGTGCTCATGGGGCGCAAGAACCTGGCGCCCGAGGAGCCTGCAACGGCAGACAAGCCGGGAGAGCAGGAGCCGAGTCTGGCGGATCGCGCCGGTGAGTTTCTCGGCACTGCGGCCGGGCAGGCCTTGAAGTCGGCCATGCGTCAGGCGGCCAATCAGTTGGGGCGGCAGTTGGTCCGCGGGCTGATGGGCTCGTTGTTGGGCGGCAGCAAGCGGCGCTGAAGCCTGGCGTGTCCGGGTCAGCCTCGCGGCTTGGCGTGGCTGGCCAGGCGCTCCAGGGCGGCGCGCAAGTTGGGATCGCTTATGCCTTCGGCGGTGGCCTGGATGGTTTCGGCGGCATTGTTCGACAGGTCCATGGTGTGCCCCACCGCGCCCTGTTGAACCGTGGGCGGCTGAACCTTGAACAGAATGCGCGTCAGGTTGCTGAATTCGTCGAACTCCTGCAATTGGCGCTGCAGGCGCTTTTGCTGATAGCGCAGGCGCGTGGCCCAGTGACCGTCGGTGACGATCAGCAACAGGCTGCCTTCGCGCCATGAGGCAACGTGGCAATGTTCGCGAGCCGCCGGTTGCAACTGGCTCTCCAGCAGGCGCTGCAGGTGCGCCAGGCGCTGAGCGTGGCCGAGTATGGCTTTCAGAGGCTTGGCTTCGCGAAGAAGAACGGCGGGGGCGCGTGCCGTAAGGGGGCGAAATGCCATGGTCAGACACCTGAAGTTACAGAGGCGCCATGGTAGCAGAAAGCGTCCTGGCCGCCGGGCTCATCGCTTTTTCGTACTCTGACGACTTTCTCGCGCTTTGCTGATCGTAATCATTAACTTCGGGGGGGAATGGGCTTGAAGTTCGGCAAAAAGCCCTTATTTTAGGTGAGCCCCGTCACAGCGCTGTGCCAGCATCGTGGAATAACGCCACTTTCCTCACCATCGTTTCCGGGTAGAATGCTCGTTCGCATGCGGCCATGAGGGCTGCTCGGGCGACTCACGGGGCCGCCCTCCAACCCTATGTGTGGAAGATCCTGCCGATATGTTTGCGCCTTTGTTAAAGAAACTTTTTGGAAGCAAGAACGAGCGTGAAGTCAAACGCATGCTCAAGACGGTACAGATCGTCAATGCCTTCGAAGAGCAAATGGTGGCCCTTTCGGACGATCAATTGCGCGCCAAGACCGCCGAGTTCAAGGCCCGTATCGCCAAGGGTGAAACCCTCGACAAACTGCTTCCCGAAGCCTTCGCGGTCGCCCGTGAAGCCGGTAAGCGCGTCATGGGAATGCGTCACTTCGACGTGCAGTTGATCGGTGGCATGACCTTGCATGAAGGCAAGATCGCCGAAATGCGCACCGGTGAAGGCAAGACCCTGGTGGCAACCCTGGGCGTCTACCTCAACGCACTGTCCGGCAAGGGCGTGCACGTTGTGACGGTGAACGACTACCTGGCTCGTCGTGACGCCAACTGGATGCGTCCGCTGTACGAATTCCTCGGCCTGACTGTCGGCGTGGTCACGCCGTTCCAGCCGCCTGAAGAGAAGCGTGCCGCCTACGCCGCCGACATCACCTACGGCACCAACAACGAATTCGGTTTCGACTACCTGCGCGACAACATGGCTTTCAGTATGGAAGACAAGTTCCAGCGCGAGCTCAATTTTGCCGTGATCGACGAAGTCGACTCGATCCTCATCGACGAAGCCCGTACCCCGTTGATCATTTCCGGCCAGGCTGAAGACAGTTCCCGCCTGTACACCGAAATCAACAAGCTGATCCCGCGTCTGGAACAGCACATCGAGGAAGTGGAAGGCCAGGTCACCAAGGCCGGTCACTTCACTGTCGACGAGAAGACCCGTCAGGTCGAACTCAACGAAGCCGGCCACCAGTTCATCGAAGAGATGCTGACTCAGGTCGGCCTGCTGGCGGAAGGCGAAAGCCTGTACTCGGCGCACAACCTGGGCTTGCTGACTCACGTCTATGCCGGCCTGCGTGCGCACAAGCTGTTCAACCGCAACGTCGAGTACATCGTTCAGGATGGCCAAGTGGTCCTGGTGGACGAACACACCGGCCGTACCATGCCGGGTCGTCGTCTATCCGAAGGCCTGCACCAGGCCATCGAGGCCAAGGAAAACCTCAACATCCAGGCCGAGAGCCAGACCCTGGCATCGACCACTTTCCAGAACTACTTCCGCCTGTACACCAAGCTGTCCGGCATGACCGGTACCGCCGACACCGAAGCTTTCGAATTCCATCAGATCTACGGCCTGCAGGTGATGGTGATTCCACCGAACAAGCCGCTGGCCCGTAAGGACTACAACGACCTGGTGTTCCTGACCGCGGACGAGAAGTACGCCGCGATCATCAACGACATCAAGGAATGCATGGCTCAGGGGCGTCCGGTGCTGGTAGGTACCGCGACCATCGAAACCTCCGAGCACATGTCCAACCTGCTGCAAAAGGAAGGCATCGAACACAAGGTTCTGAACGCCAAGTTCCACGAGAAGGAAGCGGAAATCATCGCCCAGGCCGGTCGCCCGGGAGCACTGACCATCGCTACCAACATGGCCGGCCGTGGTACCGACATCCTGCTGGGCGGCAACTGGGAAGTGGAAGTCGCTTCCCTGGAAAACCCGACCCCTGAGCAGATCGCCCAGATCAAGGCCGACTGGCAGAAGCGTCACCAGCAGGTGCTGGAGTCCGGTGGCCTGCAGGTGATCGCCTCCGAACGTCACGAATCGCGTCGTATCGACAACCAGCTGCGTGGCCGTGCCGGTCGCCAGGGTGACGCCGGCTCCAGCCGTTTCTACCTGTCCCTGGAAGACAGCCTGATGCGCATCTTCGCCTCGGATCGGGTGAAGAACTTCATGAAGGCCCTGGGCATGCAGTCCGGTGAAGCGATCGAGCACCGCATGGTGACCAACGCCATCGAGAAGGCCCAGCGCAAGGTTGAAGGCCGCAACTTCGACATCCGCAAGCAACTGCTGGAGTTCGACGACGTCAACAACGAGCAGCGTAAAGTGATCTATCACATGCGCAACACCTTGTTGGCGGCGGACAACATTGGCGAAACCATCGCCGATTTCCGCCAGGACGTGCTCAACGCTACCGTCAGTGCGCATATTCCTCCCCAATCCCTGCCGGAACAGTGGGACGTGGCGGGTCTGGAAGAGGCCATCCAGAGCGGCTTCGGGGTCAGCCTGCCGATTCAGCAATGGCTCGATGAAGACGACCACCTGTACGAAGAAACCCTGCGCGAGAAACTGCTCAACGAACTGATCGCCGCGTACAACGAGAAGGAAGATCAGGCCGGCGCCGAAGCGCTGCGCACCTTCGAGAAGCAGATCGTGCTGCGGGTACTGGACGACTTGTGGAAAGACCACCTGTCGACCATGGATCACCTGCGTCACGGTATCCACCTGCGCGGTTATGCACAGAAGAACCCGAAGCAGGAGTACAAGCGCGAGTCCTTCACCCTGTTCTCCGAGTTGCTGGATTCCATCAAGCGCGACTCGATCCGCGTACTGTCCCACGTCCAGGTGCGTCGCGAAGACCCGGCCGAAGAAGAGGCGCGCCTGCGTCAGGAAGCCGAGGCACTGGCTCAGCGCATGCAGTTCGAACACGCCGAAGCTCCGGGTCTGGATCAGCCTGAAGCCCTGGAAGAAGGGGTTGATGTGGATGTCGCCCTGGCCTCCGCGCCAGTGCGCAACGAACAGAAGCTGGGCCGCAACGAGCTGTGCTACTGCGGTTCGGGCAAGAAGTTCAAACACTGTCACGGCCAGATCAACTAAGATCCTCGCCAGACACTGAAACACCCACGCCGTGACGGCATCAGCCGTCGCGGCGTTTTTCCATTTGCAACACCGTCTTTTGAGACGACGGTGCAGACACCTGATAAGAGGAGCGCATTCATGGCTGTTGGTCTTGGTCCTTTGCCTACGTTGCACCCGGTTGCCGGCTTCGAGCTCGGTATCGCTTCGGCCGGCATCAAGCGCCCGGGGCGCAAGGATGTGGTGGTCATGCGCTGCGTCGAAGGCTCCACCGTGGCCGGCGTGTTCACCCTCAATGCGTTCTGCGCGGCGCCGGTGATCCTGGCCAAGCAGCGGGTGCAGGGGCCGGTGCGCTATCTGCTGACCAATACCGGCAATGCCAACGCCGGCACCGGCGAGCCAGGCCTGGCCGCAGCCCAGCGCACCTGCGCCAAGCTGGCGGAGCTGACCGGAGTCGATGCCAGCGCCGTGCTGCCGTACTCCACTGGCGTGATCGGCGAGCCGCTGCCGGTAGAGAAAATCGAAGGCGCCCTGCAAGCCGCGCTGGATGACCTGTCCGTGGACAACTGGGCCGCCGCCGCCACCGGGATCATGACCACCGACACCCTGCCCAAGGGCGCCAGTCGTCAGTTCCAGCACGATGGCGTGACCGTTACCGTGACCGGTATCAGCAAGGGCGCGGGGATGATCCGTCCCAACATGGCCACCATGCTTGGCTACATCGCCACCGACGCCAAAGTCTCCCGCGAAGTGCTGCAGAACCTGTTGCTGGACGGTGCCAACAAATCCTTCAACCGCATCACCATCGACGGCGATACCTCCACCAACGACTGCTGCATGCTGATCGCCACCGGTCAGGCCAATCTGCCGGAAATCACCCAGGCCGAGGGGCCGCTGTTCGCAGCCCTGAAGCAGGCCGTGTTCGAGGTGTGCATGGAAGTGGCCCAGGCCATCGTCCGTGACGGCGAAGGCGCGACCAAGTTCGTCACCGTTGAAGTCAACGGCGGCGCTACTCACCAGGAATGCCTCGACGTGGGCTACACCGTGGCGCACTCGCCGCTGATCAAGACCGCGCTGTTCGCCTCCGACCCGAACTGGGGTCGCATCCTCGCGGCCGTGGGCCGTGCCGGCGTGGCGGATCTGGACGTCAGCAAGATCGATGTGTTCCTTGGCGAAGTGTGCATCGCCAGCCGTGGCGCGCGGGCTGCCAGTTACACCGAAGCCCAGGGCGCCGCAGTGATGCAGCAGGAAGAGATCACCATCCGCATCGAACTGGGTCGTGGTGCTTGCAGCGAAACCATCTGGACCACCGATCTGTCCCACGAATACGTGAAGATCAACGCGGAATACCGCACCTAAGTACCTCGCCGGCAACGCCGCTCCCGCCCTGTTGGAGCCGGCTTGCCGGCGAAGCGCAGATCCAATGCCCGGCCCGCAAGGGCCCGGCCCAATGCCTGATCAGAGGAAACAGCGCGGTGAAACGAGTCCATGTGGCTGCGGCCGTTATCCGGGATGCCAGCGGCAAGATCCTGATTGCCCGGCGTGCCGACACTCAACATCAAGGGGGCCTGTGGGAGTTTCCCGGAGGCAAGGTCGAGGCCGGCGAAGCGGTCAATGCCGCACTGGCCCGCGAGCTGCAGGAAGAGTTGGGGATCGCCGTACAGGCGGCGCGCCCGCTGATCAAGGTGCAGCACGATTACCCGGATAAACAAGTGTTGCTGGATGTCTGGGAAGTCTCCGCATTCAGTGGCGAGCCTCACGGCGTCGAAGGCCAGCCCCTGGCCTGGGTCAGTCCTCGTGAGTTGACCGACTATGAGTTTCCGGCGGCCAATCAGCCGATCGTCGCTGCCGCGCGTCTGCCGGCGCACTACCTGATCACCCCGGAAGGTCTGGAAACCCCGGCCTTGCTGCGTGGCATGCAGAAGGCCATTGCCCAGGGCAGCAAGCTGATCCAGTTGCGTGCTCCCGGCGGTTACGATCCGCAATACCGTGATCTGGCGGTGGATGCCGTGGGCCTGTGTGCCGGCAAGGCGCAGTTGATGCTCAAGGGGCCCTTCGAGTGGTTGGGGGACTTCCCCTCGGCGGGTTGGCATATCACCTCGGCACAGTTGCGCAAGTACGCCAGCGCCGGGCGCCCCTTCGGCAAGGACCGCTGGCTGGCGGCCTCTTGTCACAATGCCGAAGAGTTGTCCCTGGCACAGCAGATGGATGTGGACTTTGTGACCCTGTCACCGCTGCAGCCGACCCAGACTCACCCCGACGCCCAGCCCCTGGGCTGGGAGCAGGCGCAGCAGTTGATCAACGGTTTCAACAGGCCGGTGTATCTGCTGGGCGGTGTCGGGCCTGCCGAGTGTCAGCAAGCCTGGGACGCCGGTGCTCAGGGGGTTGCCGGAATCCGTGCCTTCTGGCCGCAGGACTGAAGAGCGCCGTGTCAGCACGGGCCGGCAACGCTCCAGGTGGCAACTGGCTTGCCAGTTGAGGCGTCGTCAACCGTTGCCCAAGATTCGTGGATCCTTTCGCCGACAGCCGGCTCCTACGCAGAGGGGGCGGGCTTGGCGGCGGCCTGCCAGAGGATTTCCGCGATGCCTTGGCGCTTGGCAATCAGCCGGGCCGCGACAAACAGCAGGTCCGACAGGCGATTGATGTAGGCCAGTCCCACTCCCTGCAAGGGTTCCACGGCATTCAGGTGTTGGCAGCGACGCTCGGCGCTGCGCGCCAGGCTGCGGCAAACGTGAGCCTGGGCGATCAGCGACGAACCGCCGGGCAGGATGAAGTTCTCCAGGGGGCCCAGCTCCTCATTCCAGATATCGATGGCTGCCTCAAGGCGCTCCACCTCGGCCGCGTTCAGCGCCTGATACACCGGCATGGCCAGTTCGCCCCCCAGATCGAACAACCGGTGCTGGCAGGGAGCCAACACCTCGATGATCTCCTTGAGGCCAGGGCAGGCATCAGCTTGCTCCTCCAGGCCGGCCAGAAGCAGTCCCAACTGGCTGTTCAAGGTGTCGACTTCGCCGATGGCTTCCACTCGTGGATGATCCTTGGCGACCCGGCGGCCGTCTCCGAGTCCGGTTTCGCCTTTGTCGCCGGTGCGGGTGTAAATCTTCGACAAGCGAAAACCCATGCTTAGTTCTCCAGTGGTAGCGGTTCTTGAACCGGGGGCTGGTTGCTGGCCAGGGGCAGGCGCAAGGTAAAGCAGGTGCCCTGGCCCCGGGTCGATTGCACTTCCATTTGCCCCTTGTGGTTGTTGGTGATGATGAAGTACGACACTGAAAGGCCGAGTCCGGTGCCCTGGCCGATCTCCTTGGTGGTGAAGAAGGGCTCGAAGGTGCGCTTGCGCACGCTTTCGCTCATGCCGATGCCGTTGTCTTCCACCTGGATCTCCGCCCAGGGCGGATTCAGCTTGGTGCGCAGGATGATGCGCCCGGGTTCGCTGTCGTCCTCACGCTGGTGGATGGCCTGGGCGGCGTTCTTCAGCAGGTTGAGCAACACTTGCTCCAGTTCGTTGGCGGTGCCGGGCACGGGCCCCAGGTTCGGGTCGAACTGGCGGATGATCGCCTGCCCCTTGAAGTCGAAGCCGATGGCCAGGTCGAAGTCATTGCTGGCGATTTCCACCGCCTGGTCAATCAACGCCGGCAGGTCGCAGGGGGCCATCTGGCGATTGCTGCGGCGGCTGAAACTGAGCATGTGGGTGACGATCTTGGCGGCCCGGGCCCCGGCTTGTTGAATGCCATCGAGCAGTTGCGGTACTTCGCGGCTTTCCAGGTAGCGGTTGACGGTTTGCAGTTCGACGCCGATCAGTTGTGCGTGCTCGAGGTTCTTCGGCAGTTCCGGGGACAGCCGACGGCGGATGTTCTGCACGTTGTGCAGGATGGCCCCCAAGGGGTTGTTGATCTCATGGGCCATGCCGGCGGCCAGGCCTCCCACCGAGAGCATCTTCTCCGACTGCACCATCATCTCTTCCAGGGACAGGCGCTGGGTGATGTCGTCGATACGGATCACCACGCCACGGCCGGCGCCGCCCATCAGCGGGTAGAAGGTCAGGGCGTAATGCCGGGCCTCATCGTCCTTGACCCAGGTCACCCGTTCGACCTTGGTCACAGTGTGTTGCTCGACGGTTTCCTTGAGTTGCGGCAGGAACGGCTTGAGCGGTTCGAAGGCGAGGAAGATCGGCTGGTTCAGGGCTTCATCCAGGCGAGTGCCGGACAGGGCACTGGCTTCCTGGTTCCATTGGGTGACGTACAGTTGCTCGTCCAGGGCGATCAGGGCCGAGGGCATGGAGTCGATGATGCTGTTGAGGTAGTTCTGGAAACCGGTGAGCTTCTTCTCGATCTTGCTGCGAACCTGGACTTCCAGTTCCAGTTTGCGGTTGGTGTGGCGGGTTTCTTCAGCCAGTCCCTGAGCCTGATCGTAGGCGGCCTGGGAGTCGTCGCGCGCGCGCTTGAGTTGCTGCTCCCGCGCTTCGATGCGCGACAGCATGGTGTTGAAGGCTTCCGCCAGGCTGCCGATTTCATCGTGGTTGCCGCGGGAGGCACGCAATGAGTAGTTCTCCTCGCGGGTCACCTGGCGCGACAGTTCCTCGAGCTGGTGGATCGGCTGGGTGATCAGGCGCTTGATCTGTCGGGCGATGATCAGCCAGAGCAAGACGCTGAATATCAGGATCCCCAGGCTGGCGGTGAGGGTGCCGGTATAGAACGCCATCGGCAGTTCGCTGGTGGCGACCAGCAGCAGATGCCCCGGAGCCTGGCCCGGGCGAGGCAGGGTGATGATCTGGTTGCTGCGAAACTCGGTCAATTGCCAGGCTTCGATATGGCGGTAGCGCTCGGGCAGCTTGAGGTGTTCGCCGTGTTGCAACTGCGCCAGGCGCACACCCTTGCCGTCATACAGGGCCGCTGCCCGCAGCGGGGTATAGCTGTCGAGTTCATCCAGCAGCTTTTGTGCGTCCTCGGGGGAGTTGAGGGCCTGGGTTGCCAGGATCGGATTGGACACCAGTCTGCCAATGGTCTGCAGGGCCTGGGGCGCCATGCTTTCCTGGGAGATCCAGTAGGCGGCGCTGATAAAGGTCAGGTTGGCGACCAGCAGTACGGTGGTGAGCAAGACGAGCAGGGCGGCCAGGAGCTTTTGGCCCACGGGCAGGTTTTCGAGACGCTGGCGCAATGGCATCGGCTATATCGCTGGAAATGAGCAAGTGGGCAGCGTAGCCGCTGCTCAGGCGCTGGGCAATCCGCGCCGTTGCAGGTGGCTGACCAGGCGTTGCTGCAACTGTTGCAGATGGGGCAGTTGCAAGCGATGACGGGCGGCAGCCTGACAGGCATATCCGAGCAAGTAGCTGATCTCGGTGCGGCGTTGACTGGCCACGTCCTGATGCATGGAGGAGTAGTTGGCGGCGGTGGCCTGGATCACCCGTTCCACTTCCTGTTGCAGGTTTTGCGCGGCTGCCGGTTGTCCGCAGCAGTGCAGCAGCTCGCTCAGTTCAGCGCATAAAGTGGCCACTTCGCACTGGTGTTGCTGCAGGCCTCCGTTGCGGCAGTCGTGCAGCACGGTCAATGGATTGATCGCGCAGTTGAGGGCCAGTTTGCGCCACAGGCGGGTGAGGATCTGGGTGCTCCATTCATGGGGGATGCCACTGGCGGTCAGGTCGTCGAGCCAGATCGGCGGAGTCGGGTGGCTGCAGTCGCCGAGCCAGGTATAGCCATGGCCGGCGAAGACCACGCGCCAGTCACCGTCGCGAAAGGCCCCTTCGGTGCTGGAGGCGGCGACGCAGCGAGCCTGGGGCACCCGGGCAGCCACTGCGTCCTGGCTGCCAAGACCGTTCTGCAGCAGGATCAGCTCGGCGTCCTGGGTCAGGCGCGGGGCGATGCTGGACACCGCCGCTTCGGCGTCATAGGCCTTGCACGCCAGCAACAGACGGCTGATGGGCGTCGTGCTATCGACGGTTTCCCCGGGAATCGCCAGCAGGCTGCTCTGGCCCTGCTCCACCAGAGTCAGGCCGCCCGCCGCTTGATACGCCTGCAAGCGGGCCTGATTGCGCAGGATCAGGCGCACCGGCAAGCCGGCGCGGGCCAGGCGGGTGGCCCACAAAGTGCCGAGGCTGCCGGCGCCGAGAACATGCCAGGTGGTGGACATCAGCTTTTCGCTCTGTTTGGCCGCTCAGGGGAGGGCACGCGGTGAAGGAGGGGAAAGACCCGTTATAATGAGCGCGGATTTTAACCGCAAGCCGGGCGTGTTCGATGTTCTGAACAGCGCCCCTTTTTATTTGGAGAGATTACATGCCGTCGTTTGACGTGGTATCCGAACTGGACAAGCACGAAGTCACCAACGCGGTGGAAAACGCCGTCAAGGAACTGGATCGCCGCTATGACCTCAAGGGCAAGGGCAGCTTCGAGTTCAAGGACAAGGAACTGACCGTCAACCTGACCGCGGAAGCTGAATTCCAGCTGGAAGCGATGATCGAAATTCTCAAGCTGGCCCTGGTCAAGCGCAAGATCGATGTGCAGTGCCTGGAGGTCAAGGACGCTTATGCCTCGGGCAAGGTGATGAAGCAGGAAGCGGTGCTCAAGGAAGGTATCGATAAGGAGCTGGCGAAGAAAATCGTCGCCCATATCAAGGATGCCAAGTTGAAAGTGCAGGCCGCCATTCAGGGCGAGCAGGTACGGGTCACTGGCAAGAAGCGTGATGACCTGCAAGAGGCCATCGCCGCCCTGCGTGCCAAGGAATTCGGCATGCCGCTGCAGTTCAACAACTTCCGCGACTGACCCTCGGTCTCCGGGAACCTCTAGAGCTTTTTGGCGTCCGAGGCCGGAGCAATGGCAGAAACGATTGCGCTCCAGCGGAGCCGGTCGTTCTGCCGGTCAGTCATGCACGCCGCCACCCCGGGGAATCTGGAGAGATAGATGGATTTGAACGCTGAAGTAGACAACCTGGTCCGGGCTTCCCAAGCCTGGATCCCGATGATCATGGAATACGGCAGCCGGGTGCTGCTGGCAGTGATCACCCTGGCCATCGGCTGGTGGCTGATCAACAAGTTGACGCACAAAGTGGGCAAGTTGCTGGCGTTGCGTAATGCCGACCTGGCGTTGCAAGGCTTTATCAGCAGCCTGGCCAACATCATTCTCAAGGTGCTGCTGATTGTCAGCGTGGCCTCGATGATCGGTGTCGAAACGACCTCGTTCGTTGCCGCGATTGGTGCCGCCGGGCTGGCTATCGGCCTGGCCCTGCAAGGCAGCCTGGCGAACTTCGCCGGAGGGGTGTTGATCCTGTTGTTCCGTCCGTTTCGCATTGGCGACTTTATTGAAGCCCAAGGCATCAGCGGTAGCGTGGACAGCATTCAGATTTTTCACACGGTGTTGCGTACCGGTGACAACAAGACGGTGATCGTACCCAACGGCAACCTGTCCAACGGCATCATTACCAACTACAACCGTCAACCCACTCGCAAGGTGGTATTCGACGTGGGTGTGGATTACGACGCAGATCTGCAGAAAGCCCGTGAAGTGCTGCTGGAGCTGGCGAAAGACGAGCGCGTGCTGGCTGATCCCGCGCCGATGGCAGTGGTGTCCACCCTGGGTGACAGTGCTATTACCTTGTCTCTGCGGGTTTGGGTCAAGACTGCGGATTACTGGGACGTGATGTTCCAGTTCAACGAGCTGTCGCGCGATCGCTTGAAGGCGGCGGGCATCGATATTCCCTTTCCGCAGCGCGTGATTCGTGTGGTTCAGGAAGCGGCTGTCTCATAAGGTGCTTTCAATACTTGGCCATGTGGTCAACTAATGCTGTTCAAGACAAGGGGCTTTTAGGCCCCTTGTTTGTTTTCAGGGTTCCTTGGCAACTATCAAGTTTCATTCGAAAGCGGGGGCATAACGAGTGCAAGCAACTTCTTTAGTTAGCTTGCTATTTAAGTTTTTCTTCTACGAGTTACTGTTGCCGCGCACAAAAAAGCCGCCGACCTGATCCAGGGCGGCGGCTTTTATTTGAGTTGCGCGTTGGCGCAATCAACTGAGCATTGAAATTACAAGATGCTCAGTGGGTACTCTACGATCAGACGCAGATCGTTCAGGTTGTCGTAGTTGGTCGCGCGGTAGTCGGCGTTGCTGCCACGGTAGATGGCGTTACGCAGACGGAAGGACAGGTCTTTGGCTGGGCCTTCTTGCAGTACGTACTTGGCCTCTACGTCCCATTCGTGCTCCTTGCCATCGCTGGAGTCGGCAACAGTAACGTTGGTGCCGCGAATGTAACGGGTCATGAAGCTCAGGCCAGGAACGCCGAAGGAGGCCATGTTCAGGTCGTAACGAGCCTGCCAGGATTTTTCATCTTCGCCAACGAAGTCGGAGATCTGCACCGAGTTGGCCACGTAGATAGTGCCGTTACCGTCAACACCGTACTTGTAGCCGGTTTTACCGCTGGATTGCTGGTATGCCACGGTGAACTTGTGGGCGTCGATGCTGTAAGCGGTTGCCAGACTCCATACACGGTTGTCCAGATCGCCTGCCAGTTTCTTCCCGTCATCCTTGCTGCGATAGCCGTTGAAGTCGACGTTCAGCGACTGGTTATTGGCGATCGGGAAGGTGTAGTTCAGGTTGATGTATTGCTTCTTGAAGTAGTCATCAACCTTGGACGCTGCCACGCCGCCTACGAAGTTGTCGGTGAACTTGTAGGTTGCACCTGCGAAGTCGGCAGAGGTCAGGCCTGGGTTTTTCAGGCCGGTGTCGCTGTTACGACCGTTGATGCTGTCGTTGTACTGACCGGTCTGCGAGCGCAGGGCGGTGAAGTGACCCGCATTCAGCTCCAGGCCTTTGATCTCGTTGCTGGTGATCAAGGTACCGGTGGCGACTTCAGGCAGCAGGCGGCTGTCGTCTGTAGTGAATACCGGGCTGGCAACCATTTGGTTACCGTATTTCAGTACGGTATCGGAGATGCGGAACTTGACGGCGCCACCTACAGCGGACGAATCTTTTTCAGGCTCGCCACGGCTGTTGTTGGCTGCCAGACCGTTGCCAGAACGGCCAGCGCCACCGTCCAGCTTGACCACACCCATGGCGAAAGCGTCAACGCCTACGCCTACGGTGCCTTGAGTGAAGCCGGAGCTGTACTGCAGCAGTTCACTCAGGCCAGTGTCTTGGCGATAGCCGCTTTTGTAGGTGCCATCGTCACGTTGGTGGTTACCTGCACCGCTCTTGTAGTCACGGTTCATGTACTCAAGACGGGTTTTCGCAGTCAGGGTGCTATCTTCGATAAAGCCCTTTGCATCGTCCTGGGAGGACGCGATTGCGAACTGCGAGGTGCCTGCTGATACAGCCAGGGCGATCATGCTCCACTTCATCACGCGCATCGTGATTTGCTCCTTTGGTTTTTAGAAGAGTACTGCCGTCCCACCTGTTTTTTTATCTGGGCGGCTCTTTCTTTTTGTGTCGGCGCAAACTTATATCACGCTGACAATGTTGGCGATACTTGCCTATCTATCCTTTCAGCTTCTTTACGAGCCTGTCGCAATTTGCTCGGTCAGTGTCGCAATTTTGCAGCCAGTCTGTATCCGAACCAACAACTTAGGTCGTGTTCTTCGAAGGAACATCACGAGCAATTCAGCTCCCGACGTACACACTCTAAAAAGCACCGCCGGGCAGCCTTGCCACTATTATTATGAGTCTGTGACGAGCCGCTTCCGGTGCTCCATCGCAGACGATGTCGGGGGTTAATGCAACAAGCGTGCACAAACCAAAGTTGTCTGGTCTTTTTTCTTCCGGGCGGCGTGCCGACCTGTAAAAACCGCATAAAACAGCCATGTAAAGCGTCTTTTTGTTTGGCTTGACGCAAGGAGCTTACTGGTGCAGGACTGTGCAATAAGTCGCACAGCGCGCCAAAATGTTACCGGTCCACACTGCAAGGTGAGTAGACGGCGGATGCTTGAGGAATTGAGCGTAGACCGTCTGTGCGATTTTGGTGCAAAACTTTTGTAATGCTGTGCAGGGTTCATACAGTCATGTGTGGTTATGGTTGGCGACGACGATGGCGTTACGAGTCATGTTCTGGTCAGTTGTGACGCCTCGTGCACAAATGGTGCAAGGCATCTGAAAATGTACTGTCGTGGGGCGCTTGGGCTGCATTGAAGCTGGCTCCTTGCCGGCTGATTGGCGGGCGATGTCCTGGGTGAGCGCTTTGCTCATGAAGCCCGTGGCATTCGCAGGTATGCTGCGCGTCTGTCGCCTGGCCAGTGTCACCGATGCTGTGAGCCAGGCTGAAATGAGCTGAGTGGGAGTAAATGCAGTGTTCACTTTAGATTCACGGCTGCAACAAGACACATTGCCCATCGGGGATTTCCCCCTCTGTCGGTTGCTGCTGTCCAATGACGCGAACTATCCCTGGTTCATCCTCGTGCCCCGTCGTGAAGATATCAGCGAGTTGTTTCAACTGGATGTCACCGACCAACTGCAGCTATGGCGGGAAACCACGGCATTGGCTGAAGTGCTCAAGGACTCCTTCGATGCCGATAAGTTGAATGTGGCGACGTTGGGTAACGTGGTGAGTCAGTTGCACATGCACGTGATCGTGCGCAAGCGGGATGACGCCGCTTGGCCGGCGCCAGTGTGGGGCAAGCACCCCGCCAAGCCTTACACCGCGCAGGAAGTTGCGGCGATTCGCAATCGGCTGCGGGTGGTGCTGACCGATGATTTCCATTTTCTGGAGGTTTGAGCCATGAGTCTGGAAGCGCGTGTTACCGATCTGGAAAGCCGTCTGGCGTTTCAGGATGACACCATTCAAGCCTTGAACGATGTGCTGGTATCGCAGCAGAAGGTGTTGGAGCGCCTGCAGCTGCAGATGAACGCCTTGCTCAAGCGCCAGGAGGAAATGGTTGGGCAGTTCGAGTCTTTCGAGGAGGAGGCGCCGCCCCCGCACTATTAAAGGAAGGTCGGCATTCTTGCTGCAAAAAAAAACCGCGCCAGGGCGCGGTTTTTTGTTGGCGTTGATCAGCGGCGTGGCAGTGCAGCGATCACGTCTTCGGCTTGCAGGCCTTTATCGCGATTCATGACCGAGAACTCCACGCGCTGGCCTTCCACCAGTACGCGGTGACCTTCTCCGCGAATGGCGCGAAAGTGCACGAAGATGTCATCGCCGGAGTCGCGGGAAATGAAACCGAAACCCTTGGATGTGTTGAACCACTTCACGGTGCCGGTATCTCGGTTGCTCATGTCGTAGCTGGGAGCTGCGGAGGCCGCGGGCGAGGACTTGTAAAAGCTTATGCCCAGGTGCAGCGCCACGGCGACCAGGGCGGTCAGCAGGCTCACCAGGACTGCCGGTTGACCACCGATCACCGGCATTGGCGCCAGCAAGGTGAGGGTTTGCAGGACCACGACCAGTACCAGCAGGGCGCTGACCAGGTTTTGCAGGTGATGGCGCGAACCTTTGTTCCAGTGCGGGATAACCGGAGCGAGGATCAGGTTGAGCAGGCCGAACAGAGCCAGGTAAATAGCATCGGATTGTTGCAGGTAGGGAACCGCGTCAGATCTAAGACTCGGAATCAAGGACAGCAGCAAAGCTGCAATGCCTGTCAGCAGGTGGACGATTTTCAACATTTTGATTAACTCACGTTAAGAAGGATGCACAAGGAAGAGCTGATCACGCACGGTTCGCTTCTGAATAAATGGGTGAGGCGGTGGTTACGTACGCGGGGTCAGCCTATGCGCGCTGGCCGAAGAAATAGGCATCAGCGACACGGAGTCTATTTAACAGCAAAGCCCCGGCCTTCTCAAATCAGCAGCGGGTGATTGGAAATGCTCCATGTCGCCCTTGGTAATCGGAGCATCGGGCAAAGTCGCGTTCTAGACAGATGGCCGCGGTTTTCCGGGGAACTCCGGTTTTTTCCGCAGGTCAGCCATTGCCTGGAACCCAGTGTTGGCAAGCCATGGCCGGGCCATGGGGCAATCCACCGCGGGCCAATTGCCGATCCGGGTCGGCGGGGGAGCGACACTCTTGCTAGAGTGGTCCGGCAGCTGATTGGGTGAATCCATCCCGTTAACGGAGAGAAACATGACAATTGATATCGGTATCAGCGAAGAAGATCGTAAATCCATCGTCGACGGCCTTTCCCGTCTGCTTTCGGACACCTACGTGTTGTACCTGAAAACCCATAACTTCCATTGGAATGTCACCGGCCCGCAATTTCGCACCCTGCACCTGATGTTCGAAGAGCAGTACAACGAACTGGCCCTGGCGGTTGACCTGATCGCTGAACGCATCCGTGCCCTGGGCTTCCCGGCACCGGGTGCCTACTCCATCTACGCCCGGCTGTCTTCGATCAAGGAAGAGGAGGGCGTGCCGGCCGCGGAAGAAATGATCAAGCAGTTGGTGGCCGGCCAGGAAGCGGTCACCCGCACCGCCCGTGGCATTTTCCCGTTGCTGGACAAGGTCAGCGATGAGCCAACGGCGGATCTGCTGACCCAGCGCATGCAAGTGCATGAGAAAACCGCGTGGATGCTGCGCTCCCTGTTGGAACATCGTTAAGCCGCTCATGGCCGATGGCGTCCCGGACGCCATCGGCGCCTTTTGACAGGCTCCGGCATCTATATGGTTATACGGCTGCACAGGGCCGATTTAATGGATATAATCCCGCTCTTTGCTAGGTAGCCCGAGCTTTGGCGTGGGCTCTGGCTGTAGTTCAAGCAGTAATCTGGATTGCCGAGACGCCCCCATGCCCATGTACGATTACCAATGCGCTTCCTGTGGTCATCAGTTGGAAGCCATTCAAAAGATCAGTGCTGCGCCGCTGGTCGACTGCCCTGCCTGCCAGGCACCTGAACTGAAAAAGATGCTGTCCATGCCCGGATTCCGCCTCAGCGGCACCGGCTGGTATGAAACCGACTTCAAGACCGGCTCCAAGAAGAATCTGGCCGGTGGCGACAAAGCTGACTAAGTTGAACGACACGCGCGAGTTCTTGCACTATCCGGCACCTCATGGTGCGCAAGGCCTCCATCGAATTTCGAATTACGAGAAGTGAAACCACTACCATGATGCGCAGCCATTATTGCGGCCAACTGAACGAAAGCCTGGAAGGTCAGGAAGTAACCCTTTGCGGATGGGTCCACCGTCGCCGTGACCACGGCGGGGTGATTTTCCTCGATATCCGTGATCGTGAAGGTCTGGCCCAGGTGGTGTTCGACCCGGACCGCGCTGAAACCTTCGCCACCGCCGACCGCGTGCGCAGCGAATACGTAGTCAAGATCACCGGTAAGGTGCGCCTGCGCCCGGCCGGTGCCGGCAACGCCAACATGGCTTCGGGCATGATCGAAGTTCTGGGCTACGAGCTGGAAGTGCTGAACGAAGCGGAAACCCCGCCGTTCCCGCTCAACGAATACTCCGACGTGGGTGAAGAAACCCGCCTGCGCTATCGCTTCATCGACCTGCGCCGTCCGGAAATGGCCGAAAAGCTGCGCCTGCGTTCGCGCATGACCACCAGCATCCGTCGCTACCTGGACGAAAACGGTTTCCTCGACGTGGAAACCCCGATCCTGACGCGCGCCACTCCGGAAGGCGCCCGCGACTATCTGGTGCCGAGCCGCACCCACGCCGGCAGCTTCTTTGCCTTGCCGCAATCGCCACAGCTGTTCAAGCAGCTGCTGATGGTGGCCGGCTTCGACCGCTACTACCAGATCGCCAAGTGCTTCCGTGACGAAGACCTGCGTGCCGACCGTCAGCCTGAGTTCACTCAGATCGACATCGAGACCAGCTTCCTCGACGAAAAAGACATCATGGGCCTGACCGAAGGCATGATCCGCAACCTGTTCAAGGAAGTGCTGGGTCTGGAGTTCGGCGAATTCCCGCACATGACCTTTGAAGAAGCCATGCGTCGCTACGGTTCCGACAAGCCGGACCTGCGCAACCCGCTGGAACTGGTGGACGTTGCCGACCAGCTCAAGGAAGTGGAATTCAAGGTGTTCAGCGGCCCGGCCAACGATCCGAAATGCCGTATTGCCGCCCTGCGCGTTCCTGGCGGAGCGAGCATGCCGCGCAAGCAGATCGACGATTACACCAAGTTTGTCGGCATCTACGGTGCCAAGGGCCTGGCGTACATCAAGGTCAACGAGCGCGCCAAGGGCGTTGAAGGCCTGCAGTCGCCGATCGTCAAGAACATTCCGGAAGCCAACCTGAATGTGATCCTCGATCGCGTGGGTGCGGTCGACGGTGACATCGTGTTCTTCGGTGCCGACAAGGCCAAGATCGTCAGCGAAGCCCTGGGCGCCCTGCGCATCAAGCTCGGTCACGACCTGAACCTGCTGACCTGCGAATGGGCACCGATGTGGGTGGTCGACTTCCCGATGTTCGAAGAGAACGACGACGGCAGCTTCACCGCCTTGCACCACCCGTTCACCGCGCCGAAGTGCTCGCCTGAAGAGCTGGAAGCCAACCCGGCTACCGCTCTGTCGCGCGCCTACGACATGGTCCTGAACGGCACCGAGCTGGGTGGCGGTTCGATCCGTATCCACCGCAAGGAAATGCAGCAAGCGGTGTTCCGCCTGCTGGGCATCAGCGAAGCGGAACAGGAAGAGAAGTTCGGCTTCCTGCTGGACGCCCTCAAGTACGGCGCACCGCCGCACGGTGGCCTGGCCTTCGGTCTGGACCGTCTGGTGATGCTGATGACCGGCGCCCAGTCGATCCGTGAAGTGATCGCCTTCCCGAAAACCCAGAGCGCGGCCTGCGTCATGACTCAGGCACCGGGTCTGGTGGATGCCAAGGCTCTGCGCGAGCTGCACATCCGCCTGCGCGAACAGCCCAAGGCTGAATAAGCCGGCCCGATAAGGCGCACCTTCGGGTGCGCTTTTTCTATGGGTCGAGTTTTGTTGCCCCGCCCGCCAAGCGGCGTGGGCAATGTTTCAAAGAGAATTTGGAGCAAGTTATGGCAGGTCATTCCAAGTGGGCGAACATCAAGCACCGCAAAGAGCGTCAGGATGCCAAGAGAGGCAAGATCTTCACCAAGTGGATTCGTGAACTGACCGTTGCGGCCCGTCAGGGCGGTGGCGAGCCAGGTTCCAACCCACGTCTGCGCCTGGCCCTGGACAAGGCCCTGGGCGCCAACATGAGCCGCGACATCATTGATCGTGCCATCGCCCGTGGCACCGGCGCTGCCGGCAGCGACGACGTGGTCGAGCTGACCTATGAAGGCTATGGCCCCAATGGCGTGGCGGTGATGGTCGAATGCATGACCGACAACCGCAATCGCACCGCGGCTGCGGTTCGTCACGCGTTCAGCAAGTGCGGCGGCAACCTGGGGACCGACGGATCGGTGGCCTATCTGTTCGAACGCAAGGGCCAGATCACTTTCGCCGAAGGTGTCGATGAAGATGCGCTGATCGAGGCGGCGATGGAGGCCGATGCCGACGATGTGGTGAGCAACGAAGACGGTTCCGTCGACGTGTTCACGTCGTTTGCTGGTTTCTACGGTGTACGCAATGCCCTGGAAGCGGCTGGTTTCACCGCCGCGGACGCAGAAATCGTCATGCTGCCCACCACCAGTGCCGAACTGGATCTGGAGGGGGCGGAGAAGGTCCTCAAGCTGATCGACATGCTGGAAGACCTGGACGATGTGCAGAACGTCTATTCCAACGCGGATATCCCGCAGTCGGTGGCCGAGCAGCTCGGCTGATCCACTTGCACTACCCTTGAAGCCGGACGTGCCACGTCGCGATGAATGCGCGGCAGGGCGCTTCCGGCTTCTGCCTTTTTGCGTTTCCGGTCCTGGCCGGCCGGTCTTCTTACTCAAGCAGCAGGCTTTATGACTCTTATTCTTGGCATCGACCCCGGCTCACGCATTACCGGTTATGGCGTGGTTCGAGACACCGGGCGTGGCTGCGTGTACGTGGCGTCCGGTTGTATTCGCACCGGAGCCGGCGAGTTGCCCGAGCGCTTGCAGATTGTCTATCGCGGTGTGCGTGAGGTGATTCAGACCTACGGTCCGGTGACCATGGGCATCGAGAAGGTGTTCATGGCACGCAATGCCGATTCGGCACTCAAGCTCGGGCAGGCCCGTGGGGCGGCGATTGTCGCCGGGGCCGAAGAAGGCCTGGAGATCGCCGAGTACACGGCGACCCAGGTCAAGCAGGCCGTGGCCGGGACCGGCGGTGCCAACAAGGAACAGGTGCAGATGATGGTCATGCACCTGCTCAAGCTCACCACCAAGCCGCAGATCGATGCCTCGGATGCCCTGGCCATCGCCATCTGTCACGCCCATACCCGCTCCAGTCTGTTGCCCCATGGTCTGGGAACGGCACGCAGTCGTGGCGGGCGCCTGCGTCTCTGATAGCATCAGCGCAGTCATTTTAGGAGTGGAGCACTGTGCGCCTGGGTAGTCGGCGCCGGCGCTCGCTCAACGAGTCGCCAGCTGCGAGCTGGCCATCGCCTAAGGATCTGAAACGTGATTGGACGCTTGCGCGGCACCCTGGCTGAGAAACAGCCGCCGCACCTGATTCTTGATGTAAACGGGCTGGGCTACGAAGTCGAAGTGCCCATGACCACCTTGTACAGGCTGCCGTCGGTCGGTGAGCCTCTGACCTTGCACATCCATTTGGTCGTGCGCGAGGACGCGCAGTTACTCTACGGCTTCGCCGGCAAGCGCGAGCGAGATTTTTTTCGCGAGTTGATCCGTCTCAATGGTGTGGGTCCCAAGCTGGCCCTGGCGCTGATGTCCAGCCTCGAAGTGGATGAGTTGGTGCGTTGCGTGCAGGCCCAGGACACCTCGGCCCTGACCAAGGTGCCCGGGGTTGGCAAGAAGACCGCCGAACGCCTGCTGGTGGAACTCAAGGACCGCTTCAAGGCCTGGGAAGCCGTACCGAGCATGTTTGCCCTGGTGCCGAACCAGCCGGATGCACCGGTGCCGGTGGCCAGCGCCGAGTCGGATGCGGTCAGCGCGCTGATCTCCCTGGGCTACAAGCCGCAGGAAGCCAGCAAGGCAGTATCCGCGATCAAAGACAAAGGCTTGAGCAGTGAAGACATGATCCGCCGAGCCCTGAAGGGAATGATTTAAGTGATTGAAGCTGACCGTCTGATCGCCGCCACGGGCCCCCGTGAGCGCGAGGAAATCCAGGACCGGGCGATTCGTCCGGTCAGCCTGGCCGACTATATCGGCCAGCCCAGCGTGCGCGAGCAGATGGAGCTGTTCATCCAGGCCGCCCGCGGGCGCAACGAGTCCCTGGATCACACCCTGATCTTCGGCCCTCCGGGGCTGGGCAAGACCACCCTGGCCAACATCATCGCCGAGGAAATGGGCGTCTCGATCAAGAGCACCTCCGGGCCGGTGCTGGAGCGCCCTGGCGATCTGGCGGCGCTGCTGACCAACCTTGAACCTCACGACGTGCTGTTCATCGACGAGATTCACCGCTTGTCGCCGATTGTCGAAGAAGTGCTGTACCCGGCCATGGAGGACTTCCAGCTCGACATCATGATCGGCGAAGGTCCGGCGGCGCGCTCGATCAAGCTTGATCTGCCGCCGTTTACCCTGGTGGGTGCCACCACGCGCGCGGGGATGCTGACCAACCCACTGCGGGACCGCTTCGGCATCGTCCAGCGCCTGGAGTTCTACAGCACGGCGGACCTGGCGACCATTGTCAGCCGATCCGCCGGGATCCTCGGTTTGCCACTGGATCCGGAAGGCGCCTTCGAAGTGGCGCGGCGGGCCCGTGGCACTCCGCGGATCGCCAACCGCTTGCTGCGCCGGGTGCGGGATTTCGCCGAAGTGCGGGCCAAGGGGCATATCACCAAGCCGATCGCCGACCTGGCGCTGAACCTGCTGGATGTCGATGAGCGTGGCTTCGACCACCAGGACCGGCGTCTATTGCTGACCATGATCGAGAAGTTCGACGGTGGTCCGGTGGGGGTCGACAGCCTGGCGGCGGCGATCAGCGAAGAGCGTCACACCATTGAGGACGTGCTGGAGCCGTACCTGATCCAGCAGGGCTACATCATGCGCACTCCCCGAGGTCGTGTGGTGACCCGGCATGCATATCTGCACTTCGGTCTAAACATTCCGTCACGATTGGGGGATATGCCTGTGGTAGACGAATTCCTCGATGCTGTGGACGATTAATCACCCGCTGCTTGTCGATTTATTCGGGGTTTGTGCTGTCCTAGGGACTGGCATTGCCCAAACTGCATGAAAAGTCGTTCAAGAATGAAAAAACAGTTGCCTGGCTGGATTGGCAACCTGAGGAGTAAGCACTAGAGTATGCGCGCGCAAAACGGGCTTGAGCCGTTCGCACATCGTTGTCGCGTTTATTACGAGGACACCGATGCCGGCGGCATCGTGTATTACGTTAATTACCTTAAGTTTATGGAGCGGGCTCGAACCGAGCGGCTACGACACCTGGGCTTTGCCCAATCGCAGCTGGCAGGGGAGAACCTGTTATTCGTCGTGCATTCCAGCGAAGCGCGTTATCACGCGCCGGCGCGACTGGACGACGAGCTTCTGGTCAGTGCCCATGTCACCGAATTGAACCGGGTCAGCCTGCGCTTCACTCAGCAGGTCAGGCGAGCCGCGGATAATGCGCTGCTCTGTGAGGGGCAGTTCCTGGTGGCCTGTGTGCGCGCCGACACTTTCAAACCCCGCGCCATTCCAGACGCTCTGCGTACGGCCTTTGTCGACGAGAGCAGCGCGGGTACACACTCAGAGCAGGAGATAAAGCGTGGAAGCTAACGTCGTCGACCATTCCTCCATGTGGAGCCTGGTCAGCAATGCCAGCGTTGTAGTGCAGTTGGTAATGCTGACCCTGGTTGCCGCATCGGTGACTTCATGGATCATGATCTTTCAGCGCAGCAACCTGCTGCGCGCCGGTCGACGTGCCCTGGAGAGCTTCGAAGAGCGCTTCTGGTCCGGTATCGACCTGTCCAAACTCTACCGTCAGGCAGGCAGCAATCCGGACCCGGATTCCGGGGTCGAGCAGATTTTCCGTGCCGGATTCAAGGAGTTCTCCCGTCTGCGTCAACAACCAGGCGTTGATCCAGAAGCCGTGATGGAAGGCGTGTCCCGCGCCATGCGCGTTGCCATTTCCCGTGAGGAAGAGAAGCTCGAACAGAGCCTGCCGTTCCTTGCCACCGTCGGTTCGGTCAGCCCGTACATCGGTCTGTTCGGTACCGTGTGGGGGATCATGAACTCCTTCCGCGGCCTGGCCCAGGCCCAGCAAGCGACCCTGGCCACTGTGGCCCCGGGTATCGCCGAAGCCCTGATCGCCACGGCCATCGGTCTGTTTGCGGCCATTCCGGCGGTGATCGCCTACAACCGCTTCGCCGCTCGTGGCGAGACGCTGATCAGCCGTTACTACACCTTCGCCGACGAGTTCCAGGCGATCCTGCACCGTAAAGTGCACACCAGCGAAGAGTGAGCAGGTAAACCCAATGGCCCGAGTTCGCCACAAACGCAAGCCGGTTGCCGAGATGAACGTGGTGCCCTACATCGACGTGATGTTGGTACTGCTGGTTATCTTCATGGTGACCGCGCCGATGCTCAACCAGGGCGTGAAAGTTGATCTGCCCAAGGTTTCCAGCGAAGCCTTGCCCCAGGACAACAACACCCAGGTACTGACCATTTCGATCAAGGCTGACAAGACCTACTACTGGAACCTTGGCAGTGAAGTCGACACCGAAAAGCAACAGGACAAGGCGATGACCTTGCCGCAGATGACCGACGCGGTGACCAAGATCATCCGTGCCGGCAACGAAGGCGGCAAACACACTCAGGTGTTCATTCGCGGTGATAAATCCGTCGACTACGGCGCCGTGATGGGTGCCATGGGCGGCCTGCAGAAAGCCGGAGTCGGTAACGTTGGCTTGATTACCGAGGCGCCCTGATGCACCAACAGCGAGAGCCGTCCGCCTCGGAAAGCTACTTCTGGCCTAGTGTCTGGGCGATCGCCCTGCACGTGCTGGTGTTTGGCATGCTGTTCGTCAGCTTCGCCATGACCCCGGAACTGCCTCCGGCCAAGCCGATCGTCCAGGCGACCCTGTATCAGCTGAAATCCAAGAGTCCGGCAACCACCCAGACCAATCACAAGATTGCGGGTGAGGCGAAGAAATCCGCCGCGCGTCAGACCGAAGCCGAGCAGCTGGAGCAGAAGAAGGTCGAGCAGGAAGAGATCAAGGCTGCGGAACAAAAGAAAGAAGAGGCAGCTCAAAAGGCCGCGGAAGCGAAAAAGGCCGATGAAGCCAAGAAGGCTGACGAGGCTAAGAAGGCTGATGAAGCCAAGAAAGCTGCCGAAGCCAAGAAGGCTGAAGAGAAGCAATTGGCTGATGTAGCCAAGAAGAAAGCCGAAGAAGAAGCCAAGAAAGCCGCTGAAGAAGAGGCCAAGAAAAAGGCCGCTGAAGAAGCCAAGAAAAAGATCGTCGAAGACGCGAAGAAGAAAGCCGCGGAAGACGCGAAGAAGAAAGCTGAAGCTGAAGAGGCGAAGAAAAAGATCGCCGAAGACGCGAAGAAGAAAGCTGCTGCCGATGCCGCGAAGAAAAAGGCCCAGGAAGCAGCGCGTAAATCTGCCGAAGAGAAGAAGGCTCAGGCCCTGGCGGACTTGCTGTCCGACAAGCCGGAGCGTGAAGCCACTAAGTCGGATGAGGTCGGTGACAGTGTCGCGGGCAGTTTCGATGACCTGATTCGTATCCGTGCAGCGGAAGGCTGGGCTCGCCCTCCTTCGGCACGCAAGGGCATGACAGTGGAGCTGCGGATCGGCATGTTGCCCGATGGCACGGTGACCACGGTTAGCGTGATCAAGTCCAGTGGTGATGGTCCGTTCGATGCCTCGGCGGTAGCGGCAGTCAAGAATATTGGGCGTTTGACAGAAATGCAGGGGTTGAGTCCGAAGGATTTTGCTCCCTATCGTTCATTCAAGATGACATTCACACCTGAGGATCTAGCCTTGTGAGAAACCTTCTTCGAGGAATGCTTGTCGTTATTTGCTGTATGGCAGGGATAGCGGCAGCGGATGAAAAAAACATTCTGGTTACCAGTGGCAGTGACCGGGCAACTCCCATCGCCGTAGTGCCGTTCGGTTGGCAAGGCGGCAGCGTGCTGCCGGACGACATGGCGCAGATCATCGGTGACGACCTGCGCAACTCGGGGTACTACGCACCTATCCCCAAGCAGAACATGATCAGCCTGCCGACTCAGGCCAGTGAAGTCATTTTCCGCGACTGGAAAGCCCTGGGCGCCCAGTACGTGATGGTGGGCAGCATTGTTCCGGCGGGCGGGCGCCTGCAGGTGCAATACGCGCTGTTCAACGTCGCCACCGAGCAGCAAGTGCTGACCGGCAGCGTGTCGGGCAGCGTCGATCAGCTGCGGGATATGTCGCACTACATTTCCGATCAGTCCTTTGAAAAGCTCACCGGTATCAAGGGCGCGTTCTCGACTCGCCTGCTGTACGTGACGGCTGAGCGCTTCTCGGTGAACAACACCCGCTACACCCTGCAGCGTTCGGACTACGACGGTGCTCGGGCGGTTACCCTGTTGCAGTCCCGTGAGCCGATCCTGTCGCCGCGCTTTGCACCCGATGGCAAGCGCATTGCGTATGTGTCGTTCGAACAGAAGCGTCCGCGGATCTTCGTTCAGCACATCGACACTGGCCGTCGTGAGCAGATCACCAACTTCGAAGGCTTGAACGGCGCTCCTGCCTGGTCGCCGGATGGCACCCGCCTGGCATTCGTGCTGTCCAAGGATGGCAACCCGGATATCTATGTGATGAACATGGCGTCCCGCCAGATCAGCCGTGTCACCAGTGGCCCGGGCATCAATACCGAGCCGTTCTGGGGCAAGGATGGTTCCACCATCTATTTCACCTCCGACCGTGGCGGCAAGCCGCAGGTCTATAAAAGCAACATCAATGGTGGTGGCGCCGAGCGTGTGACCTTTATTGGTAACTACAACGCCAACCCAAAACTTTCTGCTGACGAAAAGACCCTGGTAATGATTCACCGCCAGGATGGTTTCACCAACTTCCGGGTGGCGGCTCAGGATTTGCAGCGCGGTAGCGTAAAAATCCTTACAGACACCAACCTTGATGAGTCAGCTACTGTTGCGCCCAACGGCACCATGGTAATCTACGCCACCCGCCAGCAGGGCCGGGGAGTCTTGATGCTCGTGTCCATTAATGGACGTGTGAGGCTCCCGCTTCCTACCGCTCAAGGCGAAGTCAGAGAACCGTCCTGGTCCCCTTACCTGAACTGACGCGGCGCTACAATGTTTCACTTAACACACTGGGGTTCATTAGGAGTTTCACGATGGAAATGTTGAAGTTTGGTAAGTTTGCTGCGCTGGCTCTGGCCATGGCTGTAGCTGTAGGTTGCTCCTCCAAAGGTGGCGACAACGCCGGCGAAGGCGCTGTTGATCCAAACGCTGGTTACGGCGCTAACACTGGTGCTGTTGATGGCTCCCTGAGCGAAGAAGCTGCTCTGCGCGCAATCACCACCTTCTACTTCGAATACGACAGCTCGGACCTGAAGCCAGAAGCCATGCGCGCTCTGGACGTTCACGCCAAGGACCTGAAAGCAAACGGCGCTCGCGTTGTTCTGGAAGGCAACACCGACGAACGTGGTACTCGTGAGTACAACATGGCACTGGGCGAGCGTCGTGCGAAAGCCGTTCAGCGCTACCTGGTTCTGCAGGGCGTTTCCCCAGCTCAGCTGGAGCTGGTTTCCTACGGTAAAGAGCGTCCAGTTGCCACTGGCCACGACGAGCAGTCCTGGGCTCAAAACCGTCGCGTCGAACTGCGTAAGTAATTCGTCATGCGAACGTGCCGTCGTGCTGTAACTATTTTGGCTCTCAGTCTCACGCCGCTAGCGGCGTGGTCTGCGGTTCCTGTGGTCGATAACAACTCCGGCTATAACAATAGCGGGAGCAGTTATCCGCCAGCGGGTTATGGCACGAACGGCGCCTATGCCGGGGGAGGGGTTTCGACCCCTGTCTCGGCACAGGGCGAGCTGTTCCAGCAACTGCAGCAAATGCAGGAGCAGATCGCACGGCAACAAGGTGTGATCGAAGTTCTGCAAAATGATGTAGCGCGCATGAAGCAAGAGAGCCTGGAGCGTTACCAGGATCTTGATCGGCGCATAGGAAGCGGTGTTGCACCTGCCGCGTCTCCTGAGAATTCTTCAGCCGGTGGCGATAGCAGTGCCGCCGGTGCCGCAGCCGGAGCTGCTGCTCCAGCACCCGCGGCCAGTAGCGAACCGGGTGATCCGGCCAAGGAAAAGCTCTACTACGATGCTGCCTTCGACCTGATCAAGGCCAAGGACTTCGACAAGGCCAGCCAGGCCTTCTCGGCTTTCCTGCGCAAGTACCCCAACAGCCAGTACGCCGGCAATGCCCAGTACTGGTTGGGAGAAGTGAACCTGGCCAAGGGCGATCTGCAAGGTGCAGGTCAGGCGTTCGCCAAGGTTTCCCAGCTGTACCCCAAGCATGCCAAGGTGCCGGACTCGCTGTACAAGCTGGCTGACGTAGAGCGTCGCCTGGGTCATACCGACCGGGTCAAAGGCATTCTGCAGCAGGTGGTGGCCCAGTATCCGGGCACTTCCGCCGCTCAGTTGGCACAACGGGATCTGCAACGCATGTAAGCGTGTTGGCAGCCGTTACAAGAAACCCGCGCTTGTCGCGGGTTTTTTCGTTAGAATTCACCCCCTTTTTTGAAACACGCTTCCTGGGATCTGCGCGATGGCGGGGTTCCTTGAAGTGCCTGACGGAGGCGGACAGCCTGTTTAGCTGTTACGCCCGTGGCGACTATGCAAGACACATTGAGAATTACCGAAGTTTTCTACTCGTTGCAGGGGGAAACTCGGACTGCCGGGCTGCCCACGGTTTTCGTGCGCCTGACCGGATGTCCGTTGCGTTGCCAATACTGCGACAGCGCCTACGCCTTCAGCGGCGGCACCCAGCGTACCCTCGACAGCCTGCTGGAGCAGGTTGCCGGTTTCCGTCCGCGTTATGTCTGTGTCACCGGCGGCGAGCCGTTGGCGCAACCTAATGCCATTCCCTTGCTCAAGCAGCTGTGCGATGCCGGCTATGAAGTCTCTCTGGAGACCAGTGGCGCGCTGGATATTTCCGAGGTGGATCAGCGCGTTAGCCGGGTCCTTGACCTCAAGACTCCAGGCTCCAAGGAAGCTCATCGCAATCGCTACGAGAACATCGAGCTGCTGACGGCCAACGACCAGGTCAAGTTTGTCATCTGTTCCCGTGAGGACTACGACTGGGCAGTGTCCAAACTGATCCAGTACGGTCTTGAGCGACGTGCCGGCGAAGTACTGTTCTCTCCCAGCCACCATGATCTCAGCGCACGGGATCTGGCCGACTGGATCGTGGCGGACAACCTGCCGGTGCGACTGCAACTGCAGCTGCATAAATACCTTTGGAATGATGAGCCGGGGCGCTGAAATGACTGAGCAAGCACAGAATCAATCGTCGACCGAGAAGCGTGCAGTGATCCTGCTTTCCGGTGGACTGGACTCGGCCACGGTAGTGGCCATGGCCCGCGCCGAAGGCTACCGCTGCTACACCATGAGCTTCGATTATGGCCAGCGCCATCGGGCCGAACTGCACGCTGCCGAGCGCGTGGCGCGGGATCTGGGCGTGGTGGAGCACAAGGTGATCGGCCTGAATCTCAATGGCATTGGCGGATCGGCCCTGACCGACAGTTCCATTGATGTGCCCGAGGCTCCCGGTGAGGGGATTCCGGTGACTTACGTGCCGGCACGCAACACCGTGTTTCTGTCCCTGGCTCTGGGCTGGGCGGAAGTTCTACAAGCGCGGGATATCTTCATCGGCGTCAATGCGGTGGATTATTCCGGATATCCAGATTGCCGCCCCGAGTTCGTCGAAGCCTTCGAGCGCATGGCCAACCTGGCCACCAAGGCCGGTGTCGAAGGGCAGGGCTTCCGGATCCAGGCGCCCCTGCAGAACCTCAGCAAGGCCGAAATCATCAAGGCCGGTGTGGGTTTGGGAGTCGATTATGGCCTGACGGTTTCCTGCTATCAGGCGGACGACAACGGCCGTGCATGTGGCAAATGCGACAGCTGCCGTCTGCGTGCAGAAGGTTTCGACGCGGCCGGTGTCAGCGATCCAACGGTTTATTTTTGATTTTTTTCATTTAGGGTGTTGAATTCCCGTTAGAAATCAGTATTATACGCGCCACCACACAGCGGGTCGTTAGCTCAGTTGGTAGAGCAGTTGGCTTTTAACCAATTGGTCGTAGGTTCGAATCCCACACGACCCACCATATTTTGGCGGTTTAGAAAATCCGGAAGGCCCACGAAAGTGAGGATTTCCGGGTTTTTTTTTGCCTGCAATAAACCCGGGCGTGGGGGCATCAAAGCTCGATGCGCTCTGGAAGGCTATCAATGACCTGCGACAGCTGCTCGTCTTGCGGCTCGTCCTGCGGGGGGGGTGTACGGTGTGCCTGGCGGTATTCGCTGGGGGTGCAACCGGTGAACTGCTTGAAGGCCCGGGCGAAATAGGAAGGATCCTTGAAACCGACCTCATAGCCGATGCTGGTGACGGGCATCTGGCTGTTGTCCAGGAGTTCCTTGGCGCAATCCATACGCTTGCTCAGGATGTAGTCCATGAAGCCCAGGCCATTCACTTCCTTGAACAGGCGGCTGAAGCGGAATGTCGTCATGCCGCAGCGCTTGGCCAGTTCCTTTTGATCGATGCTGTCGCGAAAGTGTTGGTCGATATACAGCAGCACGTTGTTCAGGGCCTGATGTTTCTGGTGTTCTGCGGTCAAGCGGATGCTATCCGGCAAGGACGGGCCATGCTCGACCAGCAACGTCTTGTTGCTAGCGCCAGAGTGGCGACGCAGCTCGCAGAGCTGCCTCAGGGCATGCATGAAGCGTTCGGTTTCCGGGCCGGTCAGGGGCAGCACCATGTACTCCCAGACCCGCGAGCGCATCGCCCAGATGGCAAGCTCTTCTGAGTGCTGCACGGTGAACATGGCGATGGGAACGGAGGGGGCCTTGCGTTTGATCTCCAGCAGCAGGTTGAGGCCCGGCATGTCGGGGCGGTCATAGTGCATGCAGATCATGTCCGGCGTCGGCAGCGCATCCATCGCGGAAACATTGGCCCCCTTGGCCAGGCGACAGTCACAGGCTGAACGAAAATGCCCGATCAGCTCTTCAGCGGATCGGTTGCGAGTGAGATCAAACCATAGCAGGCATGGTTTCTTGATCGCCTCGGGTTTCATTGCCTTGTTCCTTTCAGCGGTCACGCCGCCTCTATCTGAGGTCGGGCATCGCGCGCGTCGATGAATGTCGGGAATAGTGCTTCGTCACCACATGACGATGACGGAGACAAGTCTCCGTGTATTGAAGATCAGGTGTGTTCATAGTTGCTCCTTAGCCTTTCGATTCTGTGCCGGGTGTGTGCGTGGGAATATTTTTTCTAATTAATCACCGCAAAAAAGTCCTAGTTATCGACAATAAACTCCTAACCCTCACTGTTGCCCCTGACTAGCATTCCTTCAGGCGGTGGACCAACTAACCGCTTGAAGTACAGTCCTTAAATGAGGTGGCAAGATGAATCTGAAATCAATCAAAACCTCGGTTACGGCGTTCATCAGGGACGAAGATGGCTTGACCATAGTGGAATATGCAGTGGCTGGCGGGTTGATAACCCTTGGAGCCGTTGCTGCGTTTGTAACCCTGGGCGGCAACGTCAGTACCGCCATTACCAGTCTGGGATGCGCAGTACAGGGCAAGACCTGTTGATCCAAGTGGTTGCGCTGGGGGCTCAGTCCTGTACTGGAGCGGTTCATTGGCTCTGTGTCGCCAGCGTAGCTGGGCCAGACGCCGGGGAGCGATCTTCGTCAGGCTGAGGTCCAGCATGTAGTAGGGATCGGTATGCATATGCAGTGTGCCTGGTTCCTGGCTGTAATCCTGATCGATCCCGAGTAACCGTACGGCGCTGGGCAAGCGCTGTTCGAGTCAGACCCGGCCCGCAGTTTTTCTTCCCTGTCCAGCAGTATCGCTGCTGTGCCGCCTGTCCGAAGATCTAATCCTGATATACAAAAGCCAGCTTAGTTCGTTCTGCACCATGCGCCATTCGGTGACCGTGGTGCCGAGCGCTGTTTTCGTTCGGCAGGGCCGTACCAGGATCGATTTTTCAACGACTGAGAATGCGTGGTCGTGTTGTTTGTGAATTGTTCCCTACTCAAACTTTTACTGGCTGATCAGGTCGTTGGCCCTGTGTTTAGTTGTTTTTTTTTAGTTGCAATAAAGTCCTAGCGATCAGCAAAAAACTCCTAACCCCCTCAATCTCCTAATGACTAAGGTTTGCCCAGGTAGTGCGAAAAGTGCTGCTCTTGAAGTCAATCACTTGAGTGAGGCAAACAAAATGAAACTGCAATCGATCAAGACCTCGGTGCTGAAGTTCATCAAAGACGAAGACGGCCTGACCATCGTGGAATATGCGGTGGCGGGCGGGTTGATCACGCTGGGGGCTGTCGCCGCGTTCATCACCCTGGGCACCAACGTGAAAACAGCCATCACCAGCCTGGGCTGCGCCGTCCAAGGCAAGACCTGCTAGTAGCGCCAACTCCACAGAGGATTGCGGTCATGGACAAGGAGCCGTTTGTTGCTGTGGCGCTGCTGCTGGGGCTGTTGAGTGTGGCGGTGGTGGGCGATCTGCGCCGCCACCGCATTCCCAACGTGCTGATCTTGCTCGGAGTCTGCCTGGGGCTGGTTGGACAGGCTTACTCCGCAGGTTTAACCGGGTTGGGACACGGATTGCTAGGCCTGCTGATTGGTTTTGCGGTGTTTCTCCCGATGTATGTCTTTGGGGGGATGGCCGCCGGAGACGTCAAGCTGATGGCCATGGTCGGTACTTTTCTGACTCCGCAGGGGGCCTTGTGGGCTGCGTTCTTCAGCCTGATTGCCGGTGGCTTGTGTGGCGTATTGATCGTGCTGGTACGTGGCCAGGCCCAGCAGACCGTGGGGCGTTACTGGCTGATGCTCCGAGCCAGGGCTTACTTCGCGCCTGCAGCCGATGAAGTGGCAGGCAAGCCATTTCCTTACTCGATTGCAGTACTGCTCGGCACGTTGATCAGCATTTTCTGGTTGCCATTCAGTCACTAGTTCAGGAGAGCACCATGTACGCCATGAGTAATAGCCGTGTGTCCTCCTCTGAACGGGAAGCGGTGCAGCGGCTGGCCCCACAGCCATGCACGATTCTTGAAACCGGGCTGGCGGACAACTTTCTCGGCGATCTGGTGTGCAAACATCTTTACGACGCTGGTGTACTGGACATGTCGCGACTGGTGGAACGCCTGGCGCTGACCGGAGCCGTACTGGAAGAGGTGCTCACCTTCCTGCGCAAGGACCGCCGTGTCGAGATACTCGGCCAGGCGCCTGGCCAGACATTGCGCTACGGGCTGACGGAGCGTGGCCGTGCTGCCGCGCGTGATGCCCTGGCGCGCAGCGGCTACATCGGCGCCGCACCTTTTCCGGTGAGTGCCTATCGCTCCCTGATCAAGATCCAGACCATTCACCATGGCCGTATCAGCGCGCACGACATGCATCGTTCCTTTGGTGCGATGGTGCTCGCTCAGGACATGCTCGACCAACTGGGCGTCGCCTTGAACTCCGGGCGCGCCATCATGATTTACGGGCCGGCGGGCACCGGCAAGACTTATGTCAGCAGCCGACTGATCCGTCTGTTTTCCGAATCCATCTGGGTACCGCACGCCATTGCGATCAATGAGGCGGTGATCGAGATCTTCGATCCCCAGGTGCATCGGCGCCTGGATGACGATGAACAGCAGAACAGTCTGTTGCTCAATGAAGGGATCGACCGCCGGCTGCTGCACTGCGAGCGCCCGCTGATCATCACGGGCGGCGAGTTGACCATGGAGCAACTGGACGTCCACTACGACCCCTTCACCCGCCTGTACCAGGCGCCCCTGCAGCTCAAGGCCAGCAACGGCTTGTTCATCATCGACGACATGGGGCGCCAGCGCATGGCCCCGGCGGAATTGTTGAACCGCTGGATTGTGCCGATGGAAGAGAAACGTGACTTCCTCAACCTTGGCGGTGGGCGGCACTGTGAATTGCCCTTCGACCTGATCCTGGTGTTTTCCACCAACATCAATCCCCTGGAGCTGGCGGACGAAGCGTTTCTGCGGCGCATCGGCTACAAGCTGCAGTTCGGTTATCTGAAGCCCGAGGAATACCGGCGCATCTGGATCCAGGAGACCGAGCGGCTGGGCGTTCCTTACGATCCTCAGGTGCTTGGTTATGTGCTCAAGGAACTCTATGGCGCAGAAAACATGCCCTTGGTGCCTTGCCACCCCCGCGACCTGTTGAACATGGCACTCGACCGCCAGCGCTATCTGGGCGGCTCCGGTCCGCTGTCGACCCGGGAGCTGGAGTGGGCGTGGCGCAACTACTTCGTCCAGCTCGACTTTCTTGGATAAGGAGACACTCCCATGAGCTCTCGCACATTCACCCTTATTGCCTTGTCCCTGATCCTGGGGTTGGGCGCGGCATGGATGGCCAACAACTGGCTCAATGCACGGCTCAATGTCGGTCCCGACGACAACCAGCGCAACGTGGTGGTGGCCACTGTCGAGATCGCCTTCGGGCAGATGGTCGAGGCCCAGCAGGTGGGAGTGGTGCGCATGCCCAAGGATGCGGTTCCGGACGATGCCTTTGACTCCACCGACAAGGTGGTGGGCAAGATCGCCACCTTCTCCATGCTGCGTGGCGACATCCTGCGCGCTGCGCGCCTGGCCGAGCACCTGGGGGGCAGCACCCTGGCCTCGCTGATCGAGCCGGACAAACGTGCCATATCGGTCCGGGTGGACGATGTGGTCGGCGTCGGCGGGTTCCTGCTCCCGGGCAATCGGGTCGATGTCCTGGCCACTCGCCAGACCGGCAACGATGGCAATGCCGAATCCAAGACCATTCTGGAGGACCTGCGGGTACTGGCCGTGGACCAGACAGCCAGTACCGACAAGACCCAGCCGGTGGTGGTGCGTGCAGTGACCCTGGAGATGACGCCGCTTCAGGCGGAAGTGCTGGTCAAGGGCATGACGGCAGGCAAGCTGCAACTGGCCCTGCGCAATCCACTGGATAACAACAAGCGGCCTTTGCCTGTCGAGCCAGTAGCCATGGCTCAGGAAGCGCCGGCGCCCGTAGTGAGCAAGCCGCTCGTGCATCGGCACGCGAGCCCTGAGGCCGCGGGTATCACGGTAATTCGCGGTGTCGAGGTCAATGTCATCAAGGCTCTGTAGGCGGTTCGGGCTGGACTGGGGCAGAGCGAGAAGGGGAGGGCTTGAAGATGAAATCGTGTATCCGGCAGCCGCTCACCGCGTTTCCGTCCAGTCAGCGCGGGGCAATGATCATCCTGGTGGTGATCGCCATGGCCTCGCTCCTGTTGATGGGCGCCCTGGCACTGGACGGCAGCCATATGCTGCTGAACAAGACGCGGCTGCAAAATGCAGTGGACGCGGCGGCGCTGAGTGGCGCCAAGACCCTGAGCATGGTGCCGGGCGTGACCGGTGCCGCAAGCCTGACCCAGACAGCGGCGTTGGCCACCTTGACCCTCAATGCCAACGCATCCGGCAACCAGGAGCTGGCTAAGGCCATCGGCGGCAACGCGTCGGGGTTCGCCAAGGTCGAACTGGCCTCCAGCGTGTATGGACCTTTCTCTTTCCCCGGGCCGGCCAATGCCAGCTATGTCCGGGTCACGGTAACCAACTATCCCTTGAGCAGTTTTTTCTGGGGCGTGTTCCAGGCCTTGGGCAATGGCGGCAGCAAGTCGGTGGCGGCCGTGGCCACCGCGGGCCCGAGCCCGACCAGCCCGTGCGACCTGACGCCGTTGATGGTGTGCGGCGACCCCAGCAAGAACAACCCGGCCACCGGCATGTTCTGGGGGTTCAAGTTCGGTGATCTGCAGGTGCTGAAAACCGCGGCCAACAACAACTCGGCAATCGGCCCCGGGAATTTTCAACTGCTGGACTTCGGCTCCGGGGGCAATACGGTCAGGCAGGGCTTGGCGGGCGGGATCAATCAGTGCAACAGCGTGGGTTCCACCGTCCTGACCAAGCCGGGCAACACCGTGGGGCCATCCGCCCAGGGGCTCAACACCCGCTTCAACCAATACAGCGGCGGCCTCAGTGCGTCGGACTATCCACCGGACCTGGTGATTGCCGTCAACGCCAAGTCGCTGACCTACACCGGCTCTCCGGCGCAGATCCAGTACAACGGGCAAGCGGTCACTTCGAGCAACGGCAATCTGTCCACGCCCAGTGGCGCTTTGTATGGCTACAACAATTGGGTTCAGGCCTCGGCCGGCTGTGTCGCCGGCACCGGCGGAGGTTGCCAGAGCAACGGCGTGTTCGAGCGGCGGATCCTGAAGGTCGTGATTGGCAACTGTTCGGGCAAGAACGACGGCGCCTCGTCCATCCCGGTGCTCGGTTTCGGTTGCTACTTCGTGCTGCAGCCCGAGGCGCAACAGGGCAATTCGGCGCAGATCTTCGGTCAGTTCGTCAGTCAATGCGAAGGCGATAACGTGCCGGGCCCCAATCCCGCGAACACTTCCGGGCCGCAGATCATCCAGTTGTACAAGACCTACATCGACAACAACCAGACACCGAGTACCGACTCGTAGGAGGTCGTGATGGGACGCAGTGGATACAGACTACCGACTGCCCAGCGCGGCATGGCGATGGTGGAACTGGCGATTACCCTGCCGCTGCTGGCGTTGCTGATGCTGACCTTCGGTGAATTCGGGCGCATGTTGTTCCAGTACAACAGCCTGATGCAGGCCAGCCGTGACGCCGGGCGCTTTGCTGCCGCCCAGGCCTGGAACGCCACCCTTGGCACGGTCAGCCTGAGTTCTTCGCTGATCTCCCAGACCCAGAATGTTGCCGTTTACGGTGTCCCTGCCAATCCCAATGGCTACCCCCCCGTGGTTTCCGGCCTGACCACCGGCAATGTGCAGGTCAGCACGGTCGGGACCGACCATGTCCAGGTCAGCATCAGCTACACCTTCGTGCCGGTGATCGGCAGCGCGCTGCCTGCTCTGTACGGCAGCAGCGTGCCGCTGGGCCTGGCGTTGACCTCGACTATCGTGATGAGGGCCTTGTGATGAACGTCCGGCACATGCGTGGGGTGTATATCGTCGAATTTGCCATTGCCAGCCTGGTGCTGTTCACCCTGCTGTTCGGTGCCCTGGAAGTCGGCCGGCTGTACTTCACCGTCAACACCCTGAATGAAACGGTACGCCGCGGCGCGCGCCTGGCGGCGGTGTGCGACATCAAGGACCCGGTCATTCTGCGGCGGGCGATGTTCAACTCGGCGACCAATAGCGGAGCCAGCAGCCTGATCGCCAGCCTCACCAGTGCCAATCTGAACCTGGTCTACCTGGATGCAAACGGCGCGGTGGTCGCCAACCCCAACGACCTCACCAGCAGCAATGGATTTATCGCCATCCGCTACGTCCGGCTGGAGGTGTCGAATTTCAGTTTCAACTTGCTGATCCCCGGGTTTGGCGGGGCGTTCATTTTGCCGATGTTCAAGTCCACCGTGCCGCGCGAAAGCCTGGGTCGACAGCCTGATGCGACGGTCAACCCGGAGATCACACCATGCTAAGTACCCGAGCAGCCCCCGCCACCCCTGCGGCTGACAGATCCGGCATGCGCCTGCTGATCAGTGGGCGGGATGCGCCGGCCCTGAGTCATCTGAAAGCCCTGTGCTCGAAACTGCCCGGCCTGCAGGTCAGCACGCGCCTGGTGAGCAACGGTCATACCGATCCGTTGTACGGGTTGGAACAGATGCCGGACTTCCTGTTGTTGAGGGTCAGCCACCTGTGGCGCGAGGAACTGGCGGCGCTGTTGCTGCATCCGGTGAAGGAGCGTCCGCCTCTTCTGGTCTGTGGGCCGTTGGACGAGCGTGAAGGCATGCGACTGGCGATGCAGGCTGGAGCCCGTGACTTTCTGCCGGAGCCGGTCGCCGCCGAAGAGTTGCAGGCGGCCCTGGGCCGTATGGTGATGGAGGCCCATGCGGAGCAGGGGGCAGGGGGCAAGTTGATTGCGGTGATGAATGCCAAGGGCGGGTCGGGCGCTTCCATGCTGGCCTGCAATCTGGCTCATCAGCTCAGCGTGCGGGGGGGGCGAACCCTGCTGCTGGACCTGGACCTGCAGTTTGGCAGCGTGACCCACTGTTTCGATGTCATGCCGACACACAGTCATGTGGAGGTGCTGCAGCAGGTCGAGACCCTGGACGGCATTGCCTTGCGCGGCTATTGCAGCCATTTCAGCCCCACCCTGCATGTGCTGGGAGGGCGTACCGGGGAACTGTTCCTGGCGCAGGACATCCGCATTGAACAGCTCGAAGGTTTGTTGCGCCTGGCGCGCAGCACCTATGACTGGGTGGTGGTGGATCTGCCGCGGCAGATCGACCATCTCACCGGCATCACCCTGGAGCATGCCGATCACGTCTTCATCGTGCTGCAGCAGAGCCTCAGCCACCTGAAGGACGGCACCCACCTGTTGCGCATTCTGCGCGACGACCTGGGGGTGCAGAACAACCGACTGCAGGTGGTGGTGAATCGCTACGACAAGTCCTCGGCCGTCAGCCTCAAGGACATTGCCGAGGCATTGCGCTGCACCGATCTGCACAAGCTGCCCAACGACTATGCGGTGGTTGGCGAGAGCCAGAACACCGGCGTGCCACTGGAGCTGCACGCGCCGCGTGCCGGCATCACCACGGCCCTGCGCGAGTTGAGTCAGCGCCTGATCGGTATCCAGGCCGAGGAGCAGGGCCTGCTCAAACGTACTTTCAGCCGTCTGTTCGGAGGGTAAGCCATGCTCAGCGACTTTCGAAATCGCTTGCGTCAGCAATCCAGCAAGCCAGCCCCGGCAGATGGGCCAGCTGCAGCCATCAGCAGCGAGGACTGCGTCAGCGTGCTCATGGCCTGGGAAGCCAGCGTGCCCGATGTGCTCTACGAGACCCGGACCAAACTCAGTTCGATGGAGGCCGAGTGGCGGGAGAAGATCTACCAGCAGTTGCTCAAGGTCATGGACCTGTCCCTGCTGGATACGCTGGAGCCGGCCGACGCCGGGCGGCAGATCCGCGAGCTCAGCCTGCGGTTGCTCGATGAACACTCGGCGCCGGTCAGTGCCAGCAGTCGCCAGTTGATCATCAAGCAGATCACCGATGAGGTGCTGGGGCTTGGGCCATTGGAGCCGCTGCTGGCCGACCATACGGTGTCCGACATCCTGGTCAACGGCCATGCCTCGGTATACGTGGAGCGCTTCGGCAAGTTGCAGAGGACCGATGTGCACTTTCGTGACGATCATCATCTGCTGAACATCATCGACCGCATCGTTTCCAGCCTGGGGCGGCGCATTGATGAGTCTTCGCCACTGGTGGACGCGCGCCTGAAGGACGGTTCGCGGGTCAACGCGATCATTCCGCCGCTGGCCATCGACGGGCCGAGCATGTCGATCCGCCGCTTTGCCGTGGACCTGCTCAATACCGAGAGCCTGGTGCAGATGGGCACCCTGACGCCGGCCATCGCCCTGATGCTCAAGGCCATCGTCCGTGGACGGCTCAATGTGCTGATTTCCGGCGGGACCGGCAGTGGCAAGACCACCATGCTCAATGTGCTGTCCAGCTTCATCCCGCATAACGAGCGGATCGTCACCATCGAGGACTCGGCCGAGCTGCAGTTGCAGCAGCCCCATGTGGTGCGCCTGGAGACCCGCCCTTCGAATATCGAAGGCCGTGGCGAGGTGAGCCAGCGGGAGCTGGTGCGCAACAGCCTGCGGATGCGCCCGGACCGCATCGTGATCGGTGAGGTGCGGGGTGCCGAGGCGCTGGACATGTTGACCGCGATGAACACCGGGCACGATGGGTCGCTGACCACCATTCACGCCAACACCGCGCGTGATGCCCTGGGGCGGATCGAGAACATGGTTTCGATGACGGGGGCGACCTTTCCGATCAAGGCCATGCGCCAGCAGATTGCCTCGGCCATTGGCGTGGTGATCCAGCTGGAGCGTCAGGAGGACGGTACGCGGCGCCTGGTCAGCGTGCAGGAGATCAACGGCATGGAGGGTGAAATCATCACCATGACCGAGATCTTCAGCTTTGTGCGCAGTGGCATTGGTGAGAAAGGTGAGGTTGTCGGCGAGTTCCGTCCCACCGGAATGGTGCCGGCGTTTCGCAACGTACTGGCCAAGCGTGGCATTGAATTGCCGTTGAGCCTGTTCCGGCCGGAATGGATGGAGGACCAGCCATGAGCCAGATCCCCAGCGAATTTATCCTGGCGTTCCTCGGCATGGTGTTTACCGCCATGTTTCTTCTCAGCCAGGGCTTGGTCATACCGGTGTTCGGTGAGGCCAGCAAGGTGCGCAAGCGTATTCGCGGCCGGCTCAATCTGCTGGAGCGCGCGAGCAACCTGCCGAACATGCAGTCGATACTGCGGCAGAAATACTTACGTCGCCTGTCACCGCTGGAGGCTCGCCTGGAGCAACTGCCCGCGATGGAAAGCCTGGCTCAGATGATCGAGCAGTCCGGTCATGAGTACCGTGCCTATCGGGTGCTGTTGCTGGGGGTGGTGCTGGGGAGTGCCGTGGGTTTGCTGTTGTGGGTGCTTCTGCAAATCTGGTGGGTGGCGCTGCCGGCGGCGATGGCGGTGTTCTGGTTGCCGGTGCTGAAGATCTCCCGCGACCGCGGCAAGCGTTTTGCCGAATTCGAAGAGGGTTTGCCGGATGCGCTGGATGCCGTGTGCCGCGCACTGCGGGCCGGACACCCGTTCAATGAAACCCTGCAACTGGTCGCCGATGAGCACAAGGGCCCGGTCGCTCATGAGTTCGGCCTGACGTTTTCCGACATCAACTACGGCAATGACGTGCGCCGGGCGATGCTTGGCCTGCTGGAGCGCATGCCGAGCATGACGGTGATGATGCTGGTGACCACTGTGCTGATCCACCGTGAAACAGGGGGCAACCTGACGGAAGTGCTGGAGCGCCTGAGCAGCCTGATCCGTGGGCGCTTTCGCTTTCAGCGCAAGGTCCGGACGCTCTCGGCCGAGGGGCGCATGTCGGGCTGGATACTGGTTTCCATGCCCTTCGTACTGGCGGCGGCGATCGTTTTCTCGAGCCCGACTTATCTGCCCTTGCTGTTCCAGGAACCACTGGGCCAGAAGCTGGTCATCGGGGCGTTTGTCGCGATGCTGATCGGCATTTTCTGGATACGCAAAATCATTCGGATTCAGGTTTGAACACCGGCGTTCGCAGGGGGTGAGGTCATGGATTATCTATTGAGTCTGATCAATCGCGTGGTGGGCAACGAAGCGCTCGCGCGCCTGCTGTTCTCCGCGGCCATCGGCCTGAGCGTGGTGTTCGCGGCGGCGACCCTGGTGCTGCTGGTGATGGGGTTGCAAGACCCGGTGCAGCGTCGCCTGTTGCTGATCAAGCGTGGCCATGGAGCGGTGACTCGGGAGGCTCCGAGCAACCTGCAGTTGATGCTTGAACAGGTCGGCCAGCGTTTTGTTGCGCAAGAGCAGGACCAGGTCTCAGCGACCCGGACCCTGCTGATACACGCGGGGTATCGCTCGCCTGCGGCGGTGCAGATGTACTGGGCCCTGCGCTTGCTGTCGCCGTTGCTCATGCTGGGCCTGGTGGTCCTGGTGTTGCCGCTGATTCCGAAGCTGTCGCTGCTCCTGGGGATCTTCCTGCTGATTCTGGCGGCCGGTATCGGCTGGCTGGCTCCGGCGATCTATGTCAGTGCGCGGCGGCAGGCGCGCACGACCCGCTTGCTGGTGGCCTTTCCGGATGCGCTTGATCTGATGGTGGTCTGTGTCGAGTCCGGCCTGGCCTTGCCCCAGGCCATCGAGCGGGTGTCTGAGGAAATGGCCGTCAGCCAACCGGACCTGGCTCTGGAGCTGGCGCTGGTCAACTCTGAAATCCGTGCCGGTATTCCCAGTACCGAAGCGCTCAAGCGCCTGGCGGATCGGACCGGGCTGGAGGACATTCGGGGCCTGGTGAGCCTGCTGGCGCAGAGCATCCGCTTTGGTACGAGCGTGGGGACGACCTTGCGGATTTATGCCGAGGAATTTCGCGACCGGCGTACTCAGCTGGCGGAGGAAAAGGCCGCAAAAGTGGGGACCAAGTTGATCTTTCCATTGATTTTCTGCCTGTGGCCGAGCTTTTTCCTGGTGGCCATAGGTCCGGCAATCATTGGTGTATTCAAGGTCTTCGGGAAGTTATGAAAGACGTGAGCCGCGGCAGATGCCTGCCAGCCTGCTCCATCAGCGGATGGGGCAGGTGCAGGAGGGCGGGTCGAACGATGGCCGCCGGGCTTGAGGCGCGCCGCTGACAGCTACGGCTTATTTCCCCTTGCCCGAGTATTCCTTGTAGTACTCGGGGATCGCGTGTTTGTAGCTCTCCATCCAGCGCTGCAGGCTCAACTCCCGCTCACCGGGAGTCGCCGGCTGCGGCGTGCGCGACGCGACCTGATTGCGGCTTTGCAGTTGCAACCAGGTTTCGGTGACCTGCTGCTGTGGGGAGGACGGACCGTGTTCGATGGCCTGAGCCGCAAGGGGAAGCAGCAAGAGGCCCAGGCAACTGAGCATGTTGTGTTTCATCACTACCTCTGCGTTGTCGAGGGGATGGCGTCGGGTTGCGCCGGATCGCCGGCGGTCGCTACCCGATCATTGGGCGCCGTGGTCCTGAGTTTTTCTGCGCGGGCCTTGGCTTCGGTAACTTGCCCCGGACTCAGGCCGACACGGCTGACCACTTCCGAGGCTTGCTTCCAGTTCCCTTGATAGATCAGCAAGGTCACCAGATTGAGGGCCGCCAATTGATCCGACTGTTTGAGCTCCATGGCGGTGATGAACTCGAATCGGGCTTCTTTCAGGCGTCGTTGATTGAGGTAGACCACGCCCAGATCGTTGCGGATTTTCTCGTCGGTGGGAGAAAGCCGGGCTGCACGTTGCAGGTGCACCAGGGCCTGTTCGTTATCGCCGCGCCCCGCGGCCAGTTGTCCCAGGCCATGTTCGCCTTCCGCGGCCAGGCAACCGCCGAGCAGACTGCGGTATAGCGGGTCGGCTTCGCGTTGTCCCAGCAGGCGGTAGATCTTGGCCTTGCGCAGGCGCACTGCCGGAAGGTCGTCCGGCAGGCGTTGCAGGTTGGCCAGGCCAGCATGCAGTTTGCCGCCGTTGATCATTTCGTCTGCCAGGCTGAGTGACAATTCCTGGTCGGAGTTGATCTTGGCGCAGTTTTCCGGAGCGCTCAGCGACGACCAGGATGCGCCTCCAGGTGAGGCGCAGCCACCGAGTATCGCCAACCCTATCGCCACTATCATGGCTTTCATTTTCCGCTCCCGAAACGCGCTCGATGCTCGGGTCATGACCTCCAGGCGCGGCCTGTCGAGGCCCGGATTACTCAATTTCATCACCAGGGAGGAGGTTAGGTGCTGGTTCATTGCGATAGTCCACTGCGCCGATCAAAGTCGCCGTCTTCCAGGAAGTACATGCGGAACCAGTTCGGATCGTAATTGCGCATCTGCTCACCTGGTAGTGAAGGCAACTGAGCATTGGCGGCCAGTGGTTGCACCAGATGGGGGGTGACCACCATCAGCAGCTCCTTCTCTTCACGATTGATCGTGGAGTCGCGAAAGAACGCGCCGATGATGGGAATGTTGCCCAGGCCTGGCAGCTTGCTCACGCTGGAGCTGTTGTTGGTGCTGATCAGGCCACTGATCACGAAGCTCTCGCCGTCAGCCAGGGAAATGCTGGTGTCGGTACGCCGGACAATCAGCGCCGGAACTCTGGTGCTGGAGATTACCACTCCGTTGTTGTAATCGAGTTCGCTGACTTCCGGCGCCACTTTCAGGGCGATGCGGTTGTTGCCGATGACGGTAGGGGTCAGGGTCAGGCGGATACCGAACTCCTTGTACTCGATGGAAATGTTGTCGCTGCCAGAGCTCGGCACCGGGATCGGCACCTCGCCACCGGCCAGGAAACTCGCACTCTGCCCGCTCAGGGCCACCAGGCTGGGACGCGCCAGGGTATAGGCGAAGCCGCTGCCTTCAAGTGCGTTGATAATCCCCAGCACATTGCCGCCGCCAAAGCCGATATTGAAGCTGCCATTATTCAGCGGGATACGGGGTGCCAGGTTGCCGACCTGCCCGGGCGTCACCGTGACGCCGGGAACGGAATTGGGCGAGCCAAACAGAAAGTTGCCGCTCTTGCCGAAGATCGAGGTACTGGCTTCCTTCAGCTTGGTACGGCTGACTTCGACAAAGCGGATGTCGGTCTGCACCTGGCTGGGCAGCAGGGGACTTTCAGAAGGGGGTAGTTGCGAGCCCGCCAGCGATTGGGCTGCTTTGCCCTGGACGAAGACCATGCTTTGCCGTGGCGAACTGGAACAGGCGCTCCAGACCATCAGGCTGGTGGCGCCGGGCGCAATGCCAGTCAGCAGGTAGGAGTCATTGCCATTGAGGTGTACGTCGACGATTTTCGGATCACCCACCGCCAGCCGGGTGATGGCCACGGGAGAGCGTATGGCTGTCTGCATGCCCTCGCTGACTTCAAGCACTGCCGGTAGTGGTTCCAGCCCCGCACAATTGTTCGCTGCCGCCAGGGTCACTCCTGTAGGTAAAGCCGCGAAAATGAGTGTCCATGTCACTCGCCTGAGTACCTGCAAGCAATCACTGTTCATTTACTGCTTCCTTGATTGGCTGGGAGGGTCAGCCGGGACAGTCGGGCGCCACGAATCATTCGTCAGAGCACTCTGAAATAGGCTTTTCCTTGCTGATCCCAGATAACTGTTTCGTTATCTGACGTTAGCGTAGAAAGTTCAAAATGCTATTAATTGTAAAAAAAAACTCTCTATGCTCTGAGCGCCCACCGAGCCGTGCAAGCATGGGCCTTGCTACAGCCTGCGAAGCGCGTGGGAATGCCGCTGGACGGGCATTTCACGAGGCATGGGTGACGCGTCAAAGGCCGCTCAGTTTCAGCTAAGTTTTCCCTTGTAACCTCTGCCTCGCGCCAATTCAGGCGCAGTCAGGCGTTTGCGCTGCTGTTGGCGATCAACCTGGCTGTCTGGTACGGCGTTGAACGCAGTCTTTCGATCCGACAGGTCGTTACTCTTCGGCACGAATGGTTCTACTGGGCGACAGTGCTGTGCGCCTTGTGATCTGGCGAGCGAGAGGCTGGGGCTGGGGCTTTCCATCGTGAGCGCCACGACGCGGAGATCTATTTCGCTTACTCCGAGGATCAGGCCTGGAGCGGGTTGTGCGTGCGGGTGGTGTTTGCGCGGGGCGACCCGGGTCGCAAGGAGCAGGCGCCGGACAGAATTGGCTTTTGAATGCCCCGGATATTCTGTAGCCTTGCGCGGCTCAAATGCTGTCCGTACCTGATGAACTCACTCTCCCGGCGGGGCCCTAAGCGGTCCGGAGCCGGTGGTATACTCGACTTTCGCGCCCAAGCGCCTGCAGGTCTTGCGAACATGACGCAAATTTCCGAACGCCTTCTGGTTCAAGCCCACCTCGACGCCAAACAGCCCAAACCCTTGAGTGCTGAGCAAGAGGCCCATTTTCGTGCCGCCATCGCTGCAGAGCTCAAGGCTCAGGACGCGGTGCTGGTTGCGCATTTCTATTGTGATCCGGTGATTCAGGCCCTGGCCGAAGAAACCGGCGGCTGTGTTTCCGACTCTCTGGAAATGGCCCGTTTCGGCAACGCTCATCCGGCCAAGACCGTGGTGGTGGCCGGGGTGCGCTTCATGGGGGAGACGGCGAAGATTCTCAACCCTGAAAAACGCGTGCTGATGCCGACGCTGGAGGCCACTTGCTCGCTCGACCTGGGTTGCCCGGTGGACGAGTTCTCGGCCTTCTGCGATCAGCACCCCGAACGCACCGTGGTGGTTTATGCCAATACCTCGGCGGCGGTCAAAGCCCGTGCCGACTGGGTGGTGACTTCCAGCTGTGCGCTGGAGATCGTCGAAAGCCTGATGGATAACGGCGAGAAGATCATCTGGGGCCCGGACAAGCACCTGGGCACCTACATCCAGCGCCAGACCGGGGCCGACATGCTGCTCTGGGACGGTGCCTGCATCGTTCACGAAGAGTTCAAGTCCAAGCAATTGGAAGACATGAAGGCGCTGTACCCGGAGGCTGCCATCCTGGTGCACCCCGAGTCCCCCAGCTCGGTGATCGAACTGGCGGACGCGGTCGGTTCCACCAGCCAGCTGATCGCCGCCGCACAGCGTCTGCCGAACAAGACCTTCATCGTCGCCACCGACCGCGGCATCTTCTACAAGATGCAGCAGCTGTGCCCGGACAAGGTGTTCATCGAGGCGCCTACGGCCGGTAACGGCGCAGCGTGCCGCAGTTGCGCCCATTGCCCGTGGATGGCCATGAACACCCTGGAGCGCACCCTGCAGTGCCTGCAACAGGGCAGCAACGAGATTCAAGTGGACCCGGCGCTGATCCCCAATGCCGTTCGACCGCTCAAGCGCATGCTGGACTTCACCCAGGCGGCACGAATGAAACTGGCGGGCAACGCCTGAGCGGTTTTATTGCGTAGTCATGCAAACGCCCCGACTTGTCGGGGCGTTTTTGTTGGTGGCGGGTTATTTCTTCTGTTTAGGGATGCGTACCAGCTGGGTGTTGGAGTAGATGTCATGCCAGCTGCGTTTCTGCTTGTCCACCAGCACCCAGAAGAAGCCCAGGCCGGCACACAGCCAGGACGCGATCGATACCATGAAGCGCAGCAATGCCTGCCACAGGCTGATGCGGCTGCCATCGGCGTTCTGTACGCGGATGCCCCAGACCTGCATGCCCAGGGTCTGCCCTGAATGGGTCCAGAATTTGGCGAAGAAGCCGAACAGCACAAACAGCAGGACGGTGGAGTACAGCGGGTCGCCATCCAGAGCGCCGGATTCGGTCAAGGCACGCATCCGCGCTTCGCCGATGATCTGCATCTGGATAAATTTGTAGATGCCGCCGGTGACGATCAGCAGGGCGACGCACAGCAGAAAATCATAGAACATCGCTGCCAGGCGACGCCCCAGGCCGACAGGAGGGAAATCGCCTTGGGGGCTTAGCAGATGCTTCGACATGACAGGCTCTCGACTGAAAAAAGAAGCCATTTTACGGAATTGCGCGCACAAAAAAGCCCCTGATGTCAGCATCAGGGGCTTTTTCGTTACAGACGATTAAGCTTCTGCTTGTACTTCGTCAGCTTGCATGCCTTTCTGGCCTTGCACAGCGATGAAGGTCACTTTTTGGCCTTCTTTCAGGCTCTTGAAGCCGTTGCCCTGAATAGCGCGGAAGTGTACGAACAGATCCGGACCGCTTTCTGGAGTGATAAAACCAAAACCTTTCTCGTCGTTAAACCACTTGACGGTACCGCTCTGACGTTGGGACATTTCTTATTTCCTTTGACGCTAAAAAATTAATGACAGTCTCTTCCTCGTGGAAGAGTACTGGGCTGGGTTGCAGGAAAGTAAGAGACGTCGAACGGGTTGTAGCAAACTTGTTGGCTACTGCCCAGGTCACGATTCCAAGCGACCCATGCAAACACAGTGGGGAAACTCTACGCCAACTACGGGAGAAAAAACAAGCCCCGCGAAGCCCCGGTTTTACTCAGCTTTCCGAGGTTTGGCGGAACTAGCGTGCAGGCCTTATTCGATAGAGTTGTTCAATTGTTTTCGGGCGTTATAAGTAGTGTTCAGTAGCGAAAATATGCACTGTTTTATGGCGGTTGCGTTACAGATTAGTGCACTTTTAACGCAACCGCGTTACTTATAGAAACAGTCCCTCAGCCTCGGTAGTAGCGTTGGGGTACGAATGGCATTTTGCTTACAAGCATTGGCACCTTTTTCCCACGTACTATCGCTGCAACTGGCGTATCAAGTGCACAGTGCTGGATATCGAGGTAACCCATCGCCAATGGTGCGCCGAGGGTCGGACCAAAGCCACCGCTGCATACGCTGCCGATGATGTTTCCTTCGGCGTCGACGATTTCCGCACCTTCGCGCACTGGCGTGCGTTCCTGAGGCAGCAGGCCGACACGTTTGCGATCGACGCCGCCCTGTTGTTGGGCAAAGATCACCTCGGCACCAGGGAACCCGCCGGCACGTGCGCCGTCCGCGCGGCGAGCCTTGGAGATGGCCCACAGCAGGCTGGCCTGAATCGGTGTGGTGTCACTGTTCATGTCATGGCCGTACAGGCACAGGCCGGCTTCCAGGCGCAGGGAGTCGCGGGCGCCCAGGCCGATGGCCGCCACTTCCGGTTCGGCCAGCAGGGCACGGGCGAGTTTTTCCGCCTGCTCGGCAGGTACCGAGATTTCGAAACCGTCTTCCCCGGTATAGCCCGAACGGCTGACAAAGCAGTCCGCACCCAGCACGGTCACCGGCTTGAACTGCATGAAGGTCATGCTGGCCACTTCCGGGGCCAGGCGCGCCAGTACCTTGACTGCCGCCGGGCCTTGCAGGGCCAGGAGGGCGCGTTCCTCGAACAGCGGCTGAATGTCGCACTGCTCGCCGAGATGGCGGCGCAGGTGGGCCAGGTCCTGTTCCTTGCAGGCGGCGTTGACCACCAGGAACAGCTGGTCGTCGCCGAGATTGGCGACCATCAGGTCGTCGAGGATGCCGCCCTGTTCATTGGTGAACATGGCATAGCGCTGCATACCCACCGGCAGGTCGATGATGTCCACCGGCACCAGGGTTTCCAGGGCCTGGGCGGCATTGGCGCCACGCAGGAGAATCTGCCCCATGTGGGACACATCGAACAGCCCGGCCTGCTCACGGGTGTGCTGGTGTTCCTTCATGACCCCCAGCGGGTACTGCACCGGCATGTCGTAACCGGCGAATGGCACCATGCGGGCGCCGAGCTCCAGGTGCAGGCTGTGCAGTGGGGTTTTCAACAGTGTTTCGGTGGACATGGGCAACTCCTGAAAAAACGTGCGGATACGGGCGGCGTATCAGCACTCGATAATGTTCACGGCCAGACCGCCACGGGCGGTCTCCTTGTATTTGCTTTTCATGTCGGCGCCGGTCTGGCGCATGGTGCGGATGACCTTGTCGAGGGAGACGAAATGTTGCCCGTCGCCGCGCAGGGCCATGCGCACCGCATTGATGGCCTTCACCGAACCCATGGCGTTGCGCTCGATGCAAGGCACCTGCACCAGGCCGCCGATCGGGTCGCAGGTCAGCCCGAGGTTGTGTTCCATGCCGATTTCCGCGGCGTTCTCCACCTGCTGCACGCTGCCGCCGAGGACTTCGCACAAGGCCCCGGCGGCCATCGAGCAGGCCACGCCCACTTCGCCCTGGCAGCCGACTTCGGCGCCGGAGATCGAGGCGTTTTCCTTGTACAGGATGCCGATGGCCGCGGCCGTGAGGAGAAAACGCACCACCCCGTCTTCGTTGGCCCCGGGAGTGAAGCGCATGTAGTAGTGCAACACCGCCGGGATGATCCCGGCCGCACCATTGGTGGGCGCCGTGACCACGCGTCCGCCGTTGGCGTTTTCCTCGTTGACCGCCAGGGCGTAGAGATTGACCCAGTCCAGCACCGATAGCGCATCACGCAGCGCGGCCTCCGGGTGCAGGCACAACTGGCGGTGCAGGGCGGCGGCGCGCCGCTTGACCTTGAGCCCGCCCGGCAGGATGCCTTCATTGCGGCAACCGGCAGCCACGCAGTCCTGCATCACCTGCCAGATCTTCAGCAGGCCGGCGCGGGTTTCCGCTTCCGGGCGCCAGGCGCTTTCGTTGGTCAGCATCACCTGGCTGATGGACAGGCCATAGGTGCTGCAATGTTGCAGCAGCTCCTTGGCGGTCTTGAAGGGGAAGGTCAGGCGAGTGGTGTCTTCGACGATACGGTCGGCGCCGGCGGCGTCTTCGTCGACCACGAAACCACCGCCCACGGAGTAGTACTCGCGGCTGCGGATCTGCAGGCCGGCGCTATCGAAGGCACGAAAAATCATGCCATTGGGGTGATAGGCCAGGGGTTTGCGGATCATTGCCAGGTGTTCTTTCTCGTTGAACGCAATGCTGTGTTCACCGAGCAGGTTGATTCGCCCGCTGCTGCGTATCGCCTGCAGCCGAGTGGCGATGTTCTCGGTATTCACGGTGTCCGGTTGTTCGCCTTCCAGGCCCAGCAATACCGCCTTGTCGCTGCCGTGGCCCTTGCCGGTGGCGCCCAGCGAGCCGTACAGCTCGACCTTGACGCAGGCGGTAGCCGCCAGCAGGTCATCGCGACGCAGGCCTTCGACAAAACGCGCAGCCGCGCGCATCGGGCCAACGGTGTGGGAGCTGGAGGGGCCGATGCCAATCTTGAACAGGTCGAACACGCTCAGGGACATGTTGGTTCTCCGGTTTCTTGTTATAGAGGCAGCGGCAAGCGACAAGCTGCAAGTCAGAGGCCGATCGGCTCTTTCTTGCAGCTTGAGGCTACTAGCTTGTGGCTGCCTTAGGCGTAGCTTTCGATCGACGGGCAGGCACACACCAGGTTGCGGTCGCCGAACACGTTGTCGACCCGGCCAACCGGCGGCCAATACTTGCCTTCGATCAGCGAGGCCACTGGGTACACGGCCTGCTCACGGCTGTACGGGTGGGACCATTCACCCACCAGTTCCGCTGCCGTGTGCGGAGCGTTCTTCAGCGGGTTGTCGTCCTTGTCCAGGGTGCCGTTTTCCACCGCGCGGATTTCCTCGCGGATGCGGATCATGGCGTCGCAGAAGCGGTCCAGTTCTTCCTTGGATTCGCTTTCGGTCGGCTCGATCATCAGGGTGCCGGCCACCGGGAACGACATGGTCGGGGCGTGGAAGCCGAAATCGATCAGGCGCTTGGCCACGTCATCGACGCTGATGCCGCTGCTGTCTTTCAGCGGACGCAGGTCGAGGATGCATTCGTGGGCCACCAGGCCGTTGCTGCCGGTGTAGAGCACGGGGTAGTGCTCTTCCAGGCGCCGCGAAATGTAGTTGGCGTTGAGGATCGCCAGCTGCGATGCGTGCTTGAGGCCGGCGCCGCCCATCATGCGGATGTACATCCAGGTGATCGGCAGGATGCTGGCGCTGCCGAACGGTGCGGCACACACCGCGCCTTTCTTGTTCTCCAGCGCGGCGTGACCGGGGAGGAAGGGCGCCAGGTGCGACTTGACGCCGATCGGGCCCACGCCCGGGCCGCCACCGCCGTGGGGAATGCAGAAGGTCTTGTGCAGGTTCAGGTGGGACACGTCGCCACCGAATTTGCCCGGCGCGCAGAGGCCGACCATGGCGTTCATGTTGGCGCCGTCGATGTACACCTGGCCGCCGTTGTCATGAATGATGCCGCAGATTTCGCGGATGCCTTCCTCGAACACGCCGTGGGTCGACGGGTAGGTGATCATCAGCGCGGCGAGGTGTTCGCGGTGCTCGATGGCCTTGGCCCGCAGGTCTTCGATATCGACGTTGCCGCGGGCGTCGCAGGCGGTGACCACCACGCGCATGCCGGCCATGTTGGCGGTGGCCGGGTTGGTGCCGTGGGCCGATGACGGAATCAGGCAGATGTCGCGACGGTCATCGCCACGGCTCTGGTGATAGGCACGGATGGCCAGCAGGCCGGCGTACTCACCCTGGGACCCGGCGTTGGGTTGCAGGGAGACAGCGTCGTAGCCGGTCGCGGCGCAGAGCATCGCCTCCAGCTCGGTGGTCAGTTGCTGGTAGCCAGCACTCTGCTCGGCCGGGGCGAAGGGGTGCAGCGCACCGAATTCGGCCCAGGTGATCGGAATCATCTCGCTGGCGGCGTTGAGCTTCATGGTGCAGGAGCCCAGGGGGATCATGGTGCGATCCAGGGCCAGGTCCTTGTCCGCCAGCTTGCGCAGGTAGCGCATCAGCTCGGTTTCCGAGTGATAGCGGTTGAACACCGGGTGGCTGAGGATCGCCGACTGACGGACCAGGGCCGCGGGGATGCTGCTGCTCACCGTGGCCGCCAGCGCGGCGAAGTCCGGCGCGGCCTGGCCGTCGCCCAGCAGGCTCCACAGGCCTTCGACGTCGGCCTGGGTGGTGGTTTCGTCCAGGGACAGGCCAAGGCGCTCAGCGTCGATTACCCGCAGGTTGATGCCCTGGGCGCGTGCCTTGTCGTGCAGCGCGGCGGTGCCGGCACCGGTGTGCAGGCTCAGGGTGTCGAAGAAGTTGTCCTGCTCCACGACCAGCCCCAGCGCCTTCAGGCCCTTGGCCAGGATCGCGGTCAACTGGTGGATGCGCAGGGCAATCTGAATCAGGCCCTTGGGACCGTGATAGACGGCATACATGCTGGCAATGTTGGCCAGCAGGACCTGGGCGGTGCAGATGTTGCTGGTGGCCTTTTCGCGACGGATATGCTGCTCGCGGGTCTGCATGGCCAGGCGCAGGGCCGGCTTGCCGAAACGGTCTACGGAGACGCCCACCAAACGGCCCGGCATGTCGCGCTTGAACGCATCGCGGGTGGAGAAATAGGCCGCATGCGGGCCACCGAAGCCCAGCGGTACACCGAAGCGCTGGGCGCTGCCGATGGCCACGTCGGCGCCGAATTCCCCCGGCGGAGTCAGCAGGGTCAGGGCCAGCAGGTCGGCGGCCACGGCCACCAGGGCGTTGGCGGCGTGGAAGCGCTCGGTCAGTTCGCGGTAGTCGAACAGGTCGCCGTTGCTCGCCGGGTATTGCAGCAGGGCACCGAAGAACGGGCTGACGTCGGTCAGCTTGCGCTCATCGCCCACCACCACGTTGATTCCCAGGGGCTCGGCACGGGTGCGCAGTACGTCCAGGGTTTGCGGGTGGCAATGCACCGAGGCGAAGAAGGCATGGCTGCCCTTGTTCTTGCTCAGGCGCTTGCAGAAGGTCATGGCTTCGGCGGCGGCGGTGCCTTCGTCCAGCAGCGAGGCATTGGCGATCGGCAGGCCGGTCAGGTCGCTGATCAGGGTCTGGAAGTTCAGCAGGGCTTCCAGGCGACCTTGGGAGATTTCCGGCTGGTAGGGGGTGTAGGCGGTGTACCAGGCCGGGTTTTCCAGCAGGTTGCGCAGGATCGGCGAGGGGGTATGGCAGCTGTAGTAGCCCTGGCCGATGTAGGTCTTGAACAGCTGGTTCTTGGCGGCGATGGCCTTGATCGAGGCCAGGGCCTCGGCTTCGCTCTGGCCATGGCCCAGGTCCAGCACGCTGGTGCCCTTGATGCTGTCGGGAATCACGCTGGCGCTCAGGGCTTCCAGGGAGTCGAAGCCCAGGCTGTTGAGCATGGCTTGCTCATCGGCCTGGCGCGGGCCGATGTGGCGCGCGATGAATTCGTTGGCGGTAGTCAGGTTGACGGTCATGACGGGCTCCTCAGGCTTCGGCGCTGGCTTTGATCAGGCGGTCGTAGGCGTCCTGATCCAGCAGTTGGCCGACAGCGGCGGCATCGGCGGGAATGAAGCGGAAGAACCAGCCTTCGCCCAGCGGGTCTTCGTTGACCAGCTCAGGGCTGTCTTCCAGGGCCGGGTTGGTGGCGACCACTTCACCGTCGAGCGGCATGTACACGCCGCTGGCGGCCTTTACCGACTCCACGGTGGCGGCTTCCGCGCCCTTTGCGTAGCTCTGCAGCTCCGGCAGTTGCACAAACACCACATCACCCAGGGCGTTCTGGGCGAAAGCCGTGATGCCGACGGTGACACTGCCATCCGCTTCGCTACGCAGCCATTCGTGATCTTCAGTAAAACGCAACTCGCTCATGGAAACTCCTCAGGGGCCAGACTCGTCTGGTGGACGCGATTGAATGCTCGTGCGGGGCCGAGCCGGATGACAATACCCATAGCAAGAATGCGGCCAATAAATAGTTAGGCCTTTAAAATCAATGAGTTAAGTATTGTGGCTGGGTGCCCGCCGCGTTCTCGTGTAGCGAAATCGCTACAGCTGACGGCGTAGAGAAAAGGCTTTGAGGATCAAAGCCTTGCACGGCAGCGATTACAAGGCCGTGTAGCGAAATCGTTCCGCTGTAGCGCTTTCAGTACAGTTGCAGGTCGCTTCCAGAACGCAAGACGCGGCGCGGGGTTCAGGCTCGAGAGCAGGTTGTGGCTTGCCAGTGAAGGTGCCCGCAAGGGCCGCGCCAGGCCCAGGCAGCCCTTCGCCGGCCAGCCGGCTCCTGCCCCAGGGGAGCCGGTCAGGCCTTGTTGGGAATGCCGTACTTGCGCAGGCGATGGGCGATGGCGGTGTGGGAGGTCTGCAGGCGGTTGGCCAGTTGCCGGGTCGAGGGGTAGTGCACGTAGAGGTTTTCCAGCAGCTCTTTCTCGAAGCTTTCCACGGCCTGTTCCAGGCTTTCGATTTCGGTGTCGTTCTGCCGTGCCACCGAGGTGCCGGCGATGTCCAGGTCGCCGATGTCCACCAGGTTGCTTTCGCAGATGGCCGCCGCGCGAAAGATCACGTTCTGCAACTGGCGCACGTTGCCCGGCCAGCGGTTGCTCAGCAGCGCCGGATAGGTGCCCGGGGTCAGGCGACACACCGGGCGCTGGATCTGCGCGCAGGCTTGCTGCATGAAGTAGCGGGCCAGCAGCAGGATGTCCTGGCCGCGCTCGCGCAGCGGCGGCACTTCCACGTTGAGGACGTTGAGGCGGTAGAACAGGTCCTCGCGAAAGCTGCCTTCGCCGACCATTTTCTCCAGGTCGCGGTGGGTGGCGCTGAGGATGCGCACATTGACCTTGATCTCGCGATCGCCGCCCACCCGGCGAAAGCTGCCGTCATTGAGAAAGCGCAGCAGCTTGGCTTGCAGATAGGGCGACATCTCGCCGATTTCATCGAGAAACACCGTGCCCTGGTTGGCCAGCTCCATCAGGCCCGGCTTGCCGCCGCGCTGGGCACCGGTAAAGGCGCCGGGGGCATAGCCGAACAGTTCGCTCTCGGCCAGGTTTTCCGGTAGCGCGGCGCAGTTCAGGGCCAGGAACGGCGCGCTGTGCCGGGCGCTGATGGCGTGGCAGGCACGGGCCACCAGCTCCTTGCCGGTGCCGGTTTCGCCCTGGATCAGCAGCGGTGCATCCAGGGCAGCGACCCGTTGTGCCCGGGCCTTGAGGGTGCGAATCGCCGGTGATTCGCCGAGCAGGGCATCGAAGCCCTCGGCGTGGTCGTGGTGCAGGGCCGACAGCCGCTCGCCGATGCGGTTGGGCTGGTACAGGGTCAGCAGCGCGCCGGCGTCGGTGATGGGCGTGGCGTCCAGCAACAGGGTCTGGCCATTGACGATGATTTCCCGTAGCGGCAGGCGAAAGCCGTTTTCCAGCAGCGCCTCCAGCAGCGCCGGATCGGCAAACAGTTCGGCGACGCTTTCCCCGGCCGGCTCGCGGCCATACAGGGCGATCAGCGCCGGGTTGGCCAGCAGCACTTTACCGGCGCTGTCCAGGGCCAGCACCGGATCGGTCATGGCCGCCAGCAAGGCGTCCAGCTGCAAGTGCCGGCGTTGCCCGGGAAGGATGTCGACCACGGTCACCGCCTGCACGCCGCGCACGTTGAACAGCGCGTCGCGCAATTCCTCCAGGACCTGGGGGCTCAGGGTCGGGGCATCGATATAGACGTTGGGTGGCACCATTTCCACCGCATCCAGGTTGAGATTGCGCCCGCCCAGCAGGGCCAGGACTTCCTGGGTGATGCCGACGCGGTCGATGAAGCTGACGTGGATACGCATGAGGCGACAGAGGCTTCTGGAACACTGAAGGGCGCCAGTATGCCTTGGGCGAGAGCCTTAGTCGAAATCGCTGGAGCTGTCGTAGGAGCCGCCTTGCCGGCGAAGGCGGACCAGGCACTCAGGTATGGCGGTGGTCATTTCGCCGGCAGGCCGGCTCCTACAGAAGAGGGGTTATGCCAGGTGTTCGGGGTTGATCGGGTCACCGGGCTTGACGTTCAGCTGCTTGCGCACGTCTTCGAACATCTCGTCGTAGTACTTGTGCATGGAGGCAATGCTGGCGCTCTTGGGCAAACCGTACTGCTGGGCGATGCGGGTGGCATGACGGGCAAAGTCGAAGGCCAGGTCCTTGGCCAGGAAGAACTGCTCTTTCAAGGATTTGCCTTCGATGGTGCCGTGCAGGGTGAACAGCATGCCGTGACCCTCCTTGGGGTCCTGGGCCAGTTCATAGTCGATGCACAGGTTGTAGCTGAAGTCGTCCTTGCTCAGCGCATGGCGCTCGATATGCAGGTGACCGGGCTCAAACATGGCCATAGGCGTCTCTCCTCCAGGGCTTTGACAGGAGGGCAGGCACCGGGCCTGCCCCGAGTTCTTACAGCAAGCGTCTTACAGGTAGCGGATGCCGGGTTGCGCCGTGCTGATGCGGGTACCGGCCTTGCCCTGGACGATCGCTTCGATGTCCGAGAGTGAACCGATCACCGCGACTTTGCCAGTGTGCCGGGCAAATTCGCAGGCAGCCTGGACCTTGGGGCCCATGGAGCCGGCGGCAAAGCCCAGCTTGTCCATTTCATCCGGGTGGGCCTGGGCGATGGCCTTCTGGGTCGGCTTGCCGAAGTCGATGAAGGCTGCGTTGACGTCGGTGGCGATCACCAGCAGATCAGCCTCCAGTTGCTCGGCCAGCAGCGCCGAACACAGGTCCTTGTCGATCACCGCCTCGATGCCCCGGAGCTTGCCGTCCTCGCCGTACATGGTCGGAATGCCGCCACCGCCGGCGCAGATCACGATGCTGCTCTTTTCCAGCAGCCACTTGATCGGGCGGATCTCGAAGATGCGCTTGGGTTTCGGGCTGGCCACCACCCGGCGGTACTTGTCGCCGTCCGGGGCGATGGCCCAGCCTTTCTCCTTGGCCAGCTTCTCGGCTTCTTCCTGGCTGTAGACCGGGCCGATGGGCTTGGTCGGGTTCTTGAAGGCCGGGTCCTTGGCATCCACTTCCACCTGGGTCAGCAAGGTGGCGAAAGGCACCTCGAAGTCCAGCAGGTTGCCCAGTTCCTGTTCGATGATGTAGCCGATCATGCCTTCGGTCTCGGCACCGAGCACGTCCAGCGGGTAGGGCGAAACCTGGGTATAGGCCGCCGCCTGCAGCGACAGCAGGCCCACCTGCGGACCATTGCCGTGAGCGATCACCAGCTGGTTGCCGGGATGGATCTTGGCGATCTGTTCGGTGGCGATGCGGATGTTGGCGCGTTGGTTGTCCGCGGTCATGGGTTCACCACGGCGGAGCAGGGCGTTACCGCCCAGTGCAACGACGATACGCATAATGCAGTCCTTCTAGGGGCTCTGCAGGCGCCGGCTTGCCAACGAACAGCGGTTGGCTGGCAAGCCGGCCCCGGCAGGGGAGGCGGGTTAGAGGTCGGCCAGGGTCGAAACCAGGATCGCCTTGATGGTGTGCATGCGGTTTTCCGCTTGCTCGAAGGCGATGCAGGCTGGCGACTCGAACACGTCGTCGGTCACTTCAATGCCGTTGGCCAGGTGCGGATACTGTTCGGCGATCTGCTTGCCGACCTTGGTATCGCTGTTGTGGAAGGCCGGCAGGCAGTGCATGAACTTGGTCCGTGGGTTGCCGGTGGCTTTCATCAACTGGGCATTGACCTGGTACGGCAGCAGTTGCTCGATGCGTTCGGCCCAGGCCTCCACCGGCTCGCCCATGGACACCCAGACGTCGGTGTGGATGAAGTCCACGCCCTTGACCGCAGCCTTCGGGTCTTCGGTGAGGGTGAGGCGGGCACCGCTTTCCTCGGCGTATTGCTTGCAGCGTTGCACCAGGTCGTCATGGGGCCACAGGGCCTTGGGCGCGCAGATGCGCACGTCCATGCCGAGCTTGGCGCCCACCAGCAGCAGCGAGTTGCCCATGTTGTTACGCGCATCACCCAGGTAGGCGTAGCTGATTTCATGGATCGGCTTGTCGGCGTGCTCACGCATGGTCAGTACGTCGGCGATCATCTGGGTCGGGTGGTATTCGTCGGTCAGGCCGTTGAACACCGGCACCCCGGCGAACTTCGCCAGTTCTTCGACGATTTCCTGCTTGAAGCCGCGGTACTCGATGGCGTCGTACATGCGCCCCAGCACCCGGGCGGTGTCCTTCATGCTTTCCTTGTGGCCGATCTGCGACGAGTTGGGGTCGATGTAGGTGACGTTGGCACCCTGGTCATAGGCCGCCACTTCGAAGGCGCAACGGGTGCGGGTCGAAGTTTTTTCGAAGATCAGGGCGATGTTGTTGCCCTTGAGGTGCTGCTGCTCGGTGCCGGTGTACTTGGCGCGTTTCAGGTCGCGGGACAGGTCCAGCAGGTAGCGCAGCTCGCGTGGAGTGTGGTGTTCCAGGCTCAGCAGGTTACGGTTGTGAATATTGAAAGCCATGATGGATCTCCTTTGATTTCGGTCGTCCACTTGCCGAGGCCCTTTGTGGGGGCAACGGCAAGCTGCTATGTCGGATAGGGGCGCTTAGTAGTCGATCGGGTCGCGGATGATCGGGCAGGTCATGCAGTGGCCGCCGCCACGGCCCCGGCCCAGTTCGCCGGCGCTGATGGTGATGACCTCGACCCCGGCCTTGCGCAGCAGGGTGTTGGTGTAGGTGTTGCGGTCGTAGCCGATGACCACGCCCGGTTCCACGGCCACCACGTTGTTGCCGTCGTCCCATTGCTCGCGTTCGGCGGCGAAGCTGTTGCCACCGGTTTCCACCACGCGCAGGGCCTTGAGGTTGAGGGCCTTGGCCACGGTGTCGAGGAAGCTGGTTTCCTCGCGGCGCACGTCGATGCCGCCCGGCTTGCTTTCGTCAGGGCGCAGGCTGAAGGCGACGATCTGGCTCACCACTTCCGGGAAGACCGTGACCAGGTCGCGGTCGCAGAAGCTGAACACGGTGTCCAGGTGCATCGCTGCGCGGGATTTCGGCAGGCCGGCGACGATCACCCGCTCCACGGCCTTGTGCTTGAACAGGTTCAGCGCCAGTTGGCCGATGGCCTGGCGCGAGGAGCGCTCGCCCATGCCGATCAGGACCACGCCATTGCCGATGGGCATCACGTCGCCGCCTTCCAGGGTGGCGTTGCCGTGTTCCTGGTCCGGGTCGCCGTACCAGATCTGGAAATCGGCGTGGGTGAACTCGGGGTGGAACTTGTAGATGGCGGTGGTCAGCAGGGTTTCCTGGCGTCGCGCCGGCCAGTACATCGGGTTCAGGGTCACGCCGCCGTAGATCCAGCAGGTGGTGTCGCGGGTGAACTGGGTGTTGGGCAGCGGCGGCAGGATGAAGCTGGAGTGGCCGAGGAAGTCGCGGAACATCTCGATGGTCTTGCCACCGAAGCTGGTGGGCAGGTCATCGGCGGACACGCCGCCGATCAGGAACTCGGCGACCTTGCGCGGCTCCAGGCTGCGCAGCCACGAACCGACCTCATTGACCAGGCCCAGGCCGACCTGGTTGGCGGTGATCTTGCGCTCCAGAATCCAGTCCAGGGCTTCGGGCATGGCGACGATGTCGGTCAGCAGGTTGTGCATTTCCAGCACATCAATGTCCCGCTCGCGCATCTTGGTGACGAAGTCGAAGTGGTCGCGTTTGGCCTGGGCTACCCACAGGACATCATCGAACAGCAGTTCATCGCAGTTGTTCGGGGTCAGCCGCTGATGGGCCAGGCCTGGGGAGCAAACCATGACTTTGCGCAGTTTGCCGGCTTCGGAATGGACGCCGTACTTAACTTTTTCCGTGGTCATTACTGTGATCCTCCAGAGACAAAACAATCGGGGTGTGGCTTCAAAGGCCGTGCTACAGGGTCAGGAAGCCGTCGTAGAGTCCGTAGGCCGCCACCAGGGCGCCTATGACCACCGCGGCAAAAATCAGCTTCTCGACGTTGGTGAAAATCGGTTTGTGCAGTTCCATCTTGGCCTTGGCGAACAGCACCACGCCGGGGGCGTAGAGCAGGGCCGAGAGCAGCAGGTACTTGACCCCGCCGGCGTACAGCAGCCAGATCGCGTAGAGCAGGGCGATGCCGCCGATGACCAGGTCCTTCTTGCGTTCGGCCAGGGCCTGTTCGTAGCTTTCGCCACGCACCGCCAGCAGCACCGCGTAGGCCGCCGACCACAGGTAGGGCACCAGGATCATCGAGGTGGCGAGGTAGATCAGCGACAGGTAGGTGCTGGCCGAGAACAGGGTGATGATCAGGAAGATCTGCACCATGGCGTTGGTCAGCCACAGGGCGTTGGCCGGTACGTGGTTGGCGTTCTCGCGGCGCAGGAACTCCGGCATGGTGTGGTCCTTGGCCGCGGCGAACATGATCTCCGCGCACAGCAGCACCCAGGACAGCAGCGCTCCCAGCAGCGAGATGATCAGGCCGACGCTGATCAGCACTGCACCCCAGTGGCCCACCACATGTTCCAGTACCGCGGCCATGGACGGGTTCTGCAGCTTGGCCAGTTCCGGCTGGGTCATGATCCCCAGGGACAGCACGTTCACCAGCACCAGGAACAGCAGCACGGTGATGAAGCCGATGACGGTGGCCTTGCCCACGTCCGAGCGTTTTTCCGCCCGGGACGAGAAGATGCTCGCGCCCTCGATGCCGATGAACACCCAGACGGTGACCAGCATCATGTTGCGCACCTGGTTCATCACGCTGCCCAGGTCCGGGTTCTTCACGCCCCAGATGTCGGCGGTGAAGATGTCCAGCTTGAAGGCGAACAGGGCGATCAGCACGAACAGCAGCAGCGGTACGACCTTGGCGACCGTGGTCACCAGGTTGATGAAGGCGGCTTCCTTGATGCCGCGCAGCACCAGAAAATGCACGGCCCAGAGCAGCACTGAGGCACCGATCACCGCCGCCGGGGTGTTGCCCTCACCGAAGATCGGGAAGAAATAGCCCAGGGTGCTGAACAACAGGACGAAATAGCCGACGTTGCCCAGCCAGGCACTGATCCAGTACCCCCAGGCGGAAGAGAAACCCATGTAGTCGCCAAAACCGGCCTTGGCGTAGGCATAGACACCGCCGTCCAGATCAGGTTTGCGATTGGCCAGGGTTTGAAAGACGAATGCCAAGGTCAACATGCCGACAGCGGTAATCGCCCAACCAATAAGAACTGCACCGACATCGGCGCTGGCTGCCATGTTTTGCGGTAAGGAAAAGATCCCTCCGCCAATCATGGAACCCACTACCAGGGCGACTAAGGCGCCCAGTCTTAGTTTTCCGGGAGATTCAGACATTGCATGACTCCAATGCAGGAGAAGAGAGACGTCAGAGTAAATCTGCTTGCAATCAGAACAGCTGACTTAGATCAGTTCATTGCGGCATTCCGTTGTGAATGAATGACTTAAGATTTATTGCAGGAGGTAGAATGCTGCCCTGAGAGGGCCATTCCAGAGGCTTTAAACTACTTTTTAGTGGCCGCTCGGATTGTTGTTGTCGTTTGAAACTAGACCCTTTTGGCGAATGTGCAAATCCTCTAGGGTGGTTAACTAATAACCAGTGCGTGATGGCACTTAGTACATGTGTTTAACAAAATACTCGGTTATTCAGTGCCTTCTGAAGGCCATTCTGAAGTCCGCCCATAAAGGCTGTTTAATTGACTGTTACTGTTAGATGCACATTTCTGGAATGTTCATTAATGGCCTATCGTCTTATTGCCCGATCGACTCACTGAAGCAGAGGTAGGAATGTCACAACCGGCGCAGAAGCTTCAACTCGGTGCACTGATCGCTCTGGTCGTGGGCTCGATGATTGGTGGCGGGATTTTCTCGCTGCCGCAGAACATGGCGGCCCGGGCGGATGTCGGCGCCGTGCTGATTGGCTGGGGGATCACGGCGGTGGGCATGCTGACCCTGGCATTCGTCTTCCAGACCCTGGCCAACCGCAAGCCGGAGCTGGACTCCGGGGTCTACGCCTACGCCAAGGCCGGTTTCGGCGACTACATGGGGTTTTCCTCGGCCTGGGGCTACTGGATCAGTGCCTGGCTGGGCAACGTCGGCTACTTCGTCCTGCTGTTCAGCACCCTGGGCTATTTCTTTCCGGTGTTCGGCCAGGGCAACACCCCGGTCGCCATCGGCTGCGCCTCCTTGCTGCTGTGGGCCGTGCATTTTCTGGTGCTGCGGGGGATCAAGGAGGCGACGTTCATCAACCAGTTGACCACGGTGGCGAAGATCGTGCCGCTGATGATGTTCATCGTCATCGCCGCCGTGGCGTTCAAGGCGGAGATCTTTACCCGGGATATCTGGGGGCGCAGCAACCCGAACTTCGGCGGGGTGATGGATCAGGTGCGCAACATGATGCTGGTCACGGTGTTCGTGTTCATCGGCATCGAGGGCGCCAGCGTCTATTCGGCCCGGGCGCAGAAGCGCGCGGATGTCGGTCGGGCCACGGTGATCGGCTTTCTCGGGGTGCTGGCGCTGCTGGTGCTGGTCAACGTGCTGTCCCTGGGGATCATGAGCCAGCCGGAACTGGCCAAGCTGCAGAACCCGTCCCTGGCGGCGGTGCTGGAGCATATCGTCGGCCCCTGGGGCGCCTTGCTGATCAGCATTGGCCTGGCGGTTTCGCTGTTGGGCGCCTTGTTGTCCTGGGCCCTGCTGTGCGCGGAGATCCTCTACGCCACCGCCCGGGACCGGACCATGCCGGCCTTCCTGAAGAAGGAAAACGCCAACCATGTGCCGGTCAATGCCCTGTGGCTGACCAACGTCATGATTCAGATCTTCCTGCTGATCACCCTGTTCTCCGCCGGCACCTACACCAACCTGATCTACCTCGCCTCGTCGATGATCCTGGTGCCCTACCTGTGGTCGGCAGCCTATGCGGTGCTGCTCAGCGGCCGAGGGGAAACCTACGAGCAGGCGTACCGGGAGCGGCTGAAGGACCTGTGCATCGCGGTCGTGGCCCTGAGCTACGCCATCTGGCTGTTGTACGCCGGCGGCTTGAAGTACCTGCTGCTCTCGGCGCTGCTCTACGCGCCCGGGGTGATTCTGTTTGCCAAGGCCAAGCGCGAGCAGGGCGAGCCGCTGTTCACCCCGCTGGAAAAACTGATCTTCGGTGCGGTGATCATCGGCGCCTCGCTGGCGGCTTATGGCCTGTACAGCGGCCTGCTGGCGCTGTGACCGAACGTGTGCCTGATCGGGCCGCGGCCTGGCGACCGTGGCGCGGTTATGCGGCGCGGCAGGGTTGGGCGGCTTTGGCGGCGGTCGTCGCTGCGGGTGGTTCGCTGGCAAGCCAGCGCCCAGGGCGCCGGTAATCCTCCAGGTGGCGGCTTGCCGGCGAAGGCGCTCACCACCATTTGGGGCGATGGGCGCCCAGGGCGGTCGCCGGGCAATCCCACTGCACGGGCGTTGCGCTGATGTGCAACGGCACCTGCAGGCGCCGGGCCGGTCCCCAGGGAGTCTGTTCCTGAAGCAGCCCATGATCTTCAGGGGTTTCGGCGCGCAGTGGCGTTTGGTTTCCCGTTGACCGGCAATGCTCAACCAGCAGCTTGGCGGTGCGGGCCAGGGACAGGCGCGCCGAGGTGCCCTGGCCGCCGCTCAAGGACAGGTTCAGCGCCCGCAGGGCACTGGCCGCCATCAGGTAGCCGGTGGCGTGATCCAGGGCCTGGACCGGCAGCGGCAGTGGTTGCTCCGCGGCTTTCCAGTCCATGCCGGCTGCGGCGATGCCGGCGCTCATCTGTACCAGGCTGTCGAAGCCCCGGCGGTCGCGCCAGGGGCCGCTCCAGCCATAGGCATTGAGGCTGACCTCGATCAGCCCCGGGGCGATTCGCTGGCGTGTCTCGGCGTCGTAACCCAGGTGGTCCAGGGCATCGGCGCGATAGCCGTGCAGCAGCAGGTCGGCTTCGGCCAGCAGGCCTTCGAATACCGCGCGCTGTTCCAGGTCGTGCAGGTCCAGGCGCGCGCAGCGCTTGCCCAGCGTCACCTCCGGCTCCAGGGCCGGTTCGTTCCAGCCCGGCGGGTCGATCCGCAGTACCTCGGCGCCCAGCCCCGCCAGCAGGCGGCTGGCCACGGGGCCGGCCAGGACCCGGGTCAGGTCCAGCACCTTCAGTCCGGCCAGGGGCCGGGCGCTGGAACCGCTCCAGGTGTTCGGCCGCGAGCCGCGGTGCGGCAGCCAGTGCACCAGGGGTTCGGCGTTGACCGCCTGCCCCTGCGGGTGCGCCTGCCACTGTGCCCAACTGCGCATCTGCGCGGCGCAACCGCCCTGATCGACGATGGCCTGCTCCAGCTCCAGGGCATCCCAGCTGGCCACGCGGGCGGCCATGGCGTCGCGCCCGCTCACCGCGCCCAGCACTCGTTCGGCGGCGGCGCGGTGGTGGGGCGCATTGGTGTGCAGACGAATCCATCCGTCGCGGCTGGGGTAATCCCCGGCAATCGGGTCCCAGGGGGATGGCAGGCTCCAGCCTTGCGGGCGGATCGAACCGGCGAACCAGAATGAGGCCAGGCGCCGGTCGACGCTGACCTGTGGCCGGTGCCCGGTCTGGCTGTACAGGAGTTCGGCCAGGGCTTGCCCGGCGACGGCGATGCTGGCGCAGGCCAGGTCGGTTACGGCGAAGGCCGAGGGCAGGGCGCCCTGGCCGGTCTGTCGGACGCTTGCAGGCGCCAGGCCCAGCGCGGCCTGGAGGGTTGCCAGTAGTTCGGTCATGACGCACTCCCCGGTTCAGAGGAGGGCATTGCACCCTGAAACCGCCGCCACTGTCGATCACCTTAGGTCATTGGTCGCGGCGGGCGGCGGGGCGAGAATCGCGCTTACACCCGGAACTGATCCATCAGTTTCATCTGTTGGGTGGCCAGGGCGTTGAGCTGGCTGCTGACCTGGGCCGACTCGCTGGCTTGCTCGGTGAGGGTTTCGGTCACGCTGCGGATCGCCGAGACGTTGCGATTGACCTCTTCGGCCACGGCGCTCTGCTGTTCGGCGGCGCTGGCGATCTGCAGGTTCATGTCGCTGATCACGGTGACCGCGTCGCTGATCCTGCCCAGCGCCTGGACGGCCTGATGAATCTGTCCGGCGTTGTTCTGCGCCTGGCTCTGGCTGGCGTGCATGGTGTTGACCACATCGCGGGTGCCGCTCTGGATGCGCTCGATGACCACGCGGATCTCTTCCACCGAGTCCTGGGTACGTTTGGCCAGGTTGCGCACTTCATCGGCCACCACCGCAAAGCCGCGGCCGCTTTCGCCGGCGCGGGCCGCCTCGATGGCGGCGTTGAGGGCCAGCAGGTTGGTCTGTTCGGCGATGCTGCGGATCACTTCCAGCACCGAGCCGATCTGTTCGCTGCTCACCGCCAGGGCCTCGACTTCACCCACGGCCTTGCTCACTTCCTCGGCCAGCAGGCTGATATCCCGGGTGCTGCGCTCGATGATGGTCATGCCGTCCTTGGCCGACTGGTCGGCGCCACGGGCGGCCTGGGCGGCATTGGAGGCGCTGTTGGCGACGTCGTGGGCCGTGGCGCTCATTTCATTGGACGCGGTGGCCACCTGGTCGATCTCGCGGAACTGCACCTGCATGCCTTCGCTGGTCTGGCGGGCGATCTCCGAAGACTGGTCGGCGGTGCCGCGGGCCTCGATGATGCTCTGCTTGATCTGGGCGATGGTGGGCTGCAGCTTGTCGAGGAACCGGTTGAACCAGCTCACCAGCTCGCCCAGTTCATCCTTCTTGCTGTAGTTCAGGCGCTGGGTCAGGTCGCCGTCGCCACTGGCGATGGCCTTGAGCATCTGCGCCACGCTGTTGATCGGCCGGGTCACGCCGGAGGCACTGAGCCAGATCAGTAGCAACCCCAGCAGGCCGGCGCCGATGGCCACCAGCAGGGTTTTCAGGGTGCCGCTGGTCTGGGCCTGATCCAGCAGGGTCTGCAGTTTTACCGAGTCCGCCAGCAGGACCTGCCGGGGCAAGTCGATGGTCACACCCCAGGCCTTGGCATCGGCAATCGGACTGAAGGGATAGACCGCGCGGATCAGGTCGCCCTGCTGCAGCACCTTGGGTTGGCCACCGGCAAGTGTCGCCAGGATGTCCTGGCCCTGGGCACCGGCGGTGTCCTTGATGTTCTTGCCGACCTGGGCGGCATCGGCGCCGACCGCTGCCAGCAGGCCGCTGCCGCCCATGATCAGCATGTGCCCGGCACCGCCGAACAGGTTCCGTTGCGCCTCGACGGCGGCCGCTTGCAGGGAGTCCAGGGCGATGTCGACGCCAATCACCCCGATGACCTTGCCGTCGGTCTGCAGCGGCAGGGAGATGGTGGTCATCAGCACCTGTTTCTTGTCCTCGCCGATGGTGTCGGCATAGGGATCGAGCAGGCAGGTGCGGCGGGTGTCACGGGGGCAGGTGTACCAGATGTTGTAAGGCGTGCCGCTGAGGTTGAGGGTGGTCTTGTTCATGTCCTCCTCGACCATCACCGTGTTCAGGGACTTGCCTGCGGGACGGCTCCAGTAGCTGGCGAAGCGCCCCTGTTCGTTGGACGCGCGGCTGGCGTCGTTGGCGAACGCACTGTCCTGGCCATCCAGCGCGTTGCGCTCGTAGGCCAGCCAGATCCCCAGCACCTTGGGGTTGCGCTCGAAGGCGGTTTTCAGGCTGTGGTTGAGTTCTTCGCGCAGGGCTGCGGCATCCAGGCCACGCTTTGCGGCCATTGCCCGCAGATCCTGGACCTGGTCCGCCAGGGCGGTGATCACCAGCTGGCTTTCACCGAAGGTCTTCTGGACGCGCGCGGCCTGTTCGGCCGCCTTGGCCTGCAACAGGTCCTCGACCCCGGCCGTCAGCATCTGTGTGCTGGAGGTGTTGACCAGCTGATTGTTCTGCTGGCTCTGGTACAGATTCATGCCGACGATCAGCGCCACCACGCCCAACAGGCACAGCCCGGACAGCAGCACGATTTTCAGGCGGATGGAGAGAGAGTCGAACATGGGGCGATCTCGCAATAGGTCGGATGGAAAGCACAAAGCCGGCTGGGTCGGATCGCCAAGTCCATTCAGCGCCATGCCCGAAACATCGGCTTGGCGGGCGTTTGCGTGAGTTTTTGCCGACGAACGGTAGGGCCGTTGCGGCGCCCCGCAGTCGCGGGCTTGCCGGCAAGGCGAGTGGCGAAGGGGAATGCCGGTGCGCAGGGCACCTTTGCCGGCCAGCAGGCTTCTACAGGGGCGGGGTGCAGGGTTGCGGCAGGGCTTCGGGGCGCGACCAGATCCACAGGTTGCCCAGGGCCATGCCGGCAATGGCGGCGTACATCGTCCAGTGATGGTTGAGCAGGGTCAGCATCAGGACGGCGCACAGCAGCATGCTGAGGGTGGCGCTGATCTTGGCTTTGCGGCTGACGATCCGGCCGTTGCGCCAGTTGCAGAGGATCGGGCCGAACAGGCGATGGTTCTCCATCCAGGCGCTGAGGCGGGGCGAGCTCTTGGTGGCGGCCCAGGCGGCCAGGAGGATGAACTCGGTGGTCGGCAAGCCCGGTACGACGATGGCGATCAGGCCGATGGCCAGGCTGACATAGGCCAGCGCGCCGAACAGCAGGCGGGAAATCTTCGACGAGGAGGGGCGAGTGGGGGTCATGGCTTCGATGATGAGGTAACGCGCCTTGCGGCTCAATCCGGAGAGCACGCCGGCCGACAAAATACCGTTGCGGGGCCGCGGCACGGACGCTTGCCGCGGGCCCGCAACGACGGGGGTCAGGCGGGTTGTGCGGCGCTGGAGTAAGCCTGTTCCAGCAACACGGTGAAGCGGTTGAAGGCATCCAGCGCGCCTTTTTCCGCCGCCGCTTCTTCTTCGGCGGTGAATTCCAGGCCGTCGAGGATGCGGGTGAAGGTCTTCCAGCCTTCGGCGCGGCCACCGGCCGGCTCGCCCAGGTGCCGGGCGCCGAAGGTTTCGCTCAGGCCCAGGCCCACGGCGCGCTTGATCAGGAACGCGGCGCCGAGCTTGGAACCCTCGGAAACGAAGATCCAGCCCAGGGCTTCGGCCTTGCTCGGGTTGCGCACAGCGCCGGCTACCGGTGCTGGCACTTCAGTGTCCAGGTCCGCCAGGTCGGCCTTGGCCGCTTCGGCGCGGCAGCGCTCGGCCAGGTCAGGCACGATGCGGTTCAGTTCGGCATCGTTGTACAGCTCCACCAGTTCCGACTGGAACAGGTATTGGGCGACCACGAAGCGGGCGAAGGCGCCCTGGGTCTCGAACGGTGCGTGCGCCTTGACCAGGGCGTCGAGCTTGGCATGGGGTTCGTGGGTGATCTGGTTCAGACGCTGGGAACGCAGGTGATGACGCTGGGAGGAATCCTGGGGGCTCATGCAGATGTCCTTGAGAATGAGAGGCACTTAGTAACTAGACGAACAAGAAGACGCGACACCGTAAAAAATCCTCACTGCCCCGATTGAAAAAGGACAGTGAGGCGCTTTGGCGTCAGATATCCCAGACCAGGTTGACCGAGAAGTTGCGGCCCGGCTGGGTCAGGCGGTCGAGGTTGGCAGGAGCGGTTTGCCCGGCCTCGCCGACGCTGTCGTAGCCGCGCACGTCGTCCCAGTTCCAGTATTTCTTGTCGGTCAGGTTGTACAGGCCGGCATTCAGGGTCAGGTCGTCGGTGACCTTGTAGAAGCCGCTGAGGTCGAGGATGCCGTAGCCCGGGGTCTTGAACTGGCCGCTGGTGGTGCGGCCATCCGGAGCCTTGAAGGTGCTGTTGTCGACCCGGTCCTTGCGCTTGACCAGGGTCCAGCTCAGCAGCGCGCCATAGTTGTCCTGGTCGTAGCCGAGGCCAAACACGCCCTTGAGCGGGTTGACGCTGTTGATCGGCTCGCCGTTGTCATTGTTGCGACCGTAGGCGTAGGCCACCGAGCCGAGGCTGTACAGGCCCTGTGGTGCACCGAAGGCGTCGAGGTTGAGACGGCCCCTGGCTTCGGCGCCCTTGATGGTGGCGTGCTTGATGTTGTTGCTCTGGATCACCGACTGCAGGGCGCCGGCGGTGATGGCGTCTTCGTTGATGAAGTCGCGGTACTGGTTGTAGAACACCGAGACATCGAAGGAGCCCGCGTCGAAATTGCCCCGCAGGCCGGTCTCATAACCTTTGCTGGTTTCCGGCTTGAGGTTGGAGTTGGGCTCGACGACATAGCCGGTGGCGAGGTTTTCAAAGCGGCCGTAGAGCGCCTTGGCCGACGGCGTGCGGAAGCCCTCGGAGTATTGGCCATAGGCGGTGTAGTGCTCGTCGAAGGCGTAGGTCAGGCCGAACTTGGGCGAAACCCGATGCCAGGTCTTCTTCTCACTGCTGACCGGATAGTTGCCGGTGGGGTTGGCGACATTGAGGAATTCCTGCGTCAGTTTCGGCTTGAGCTGGGTGTAGTCGTAGCGCAGGCCAGGGGTGAAGGTCCAGGCGTTCCAGCTGATCTGGTCCTGGGCGAACAGGCTGTAGGTGCTGACGGTGGGATCCGGGAAGTCGCTGGATTTTTTCACGCTGTCGCTGGCGCTCGGGCTGGGTGCGCCGATGGCGGTGCAACCTGCACCGACCTTCAGGCAGGTGGCGGTGCCATAGCGTGAGCCGGTGACTTTCTGTTGCTTGAGGGTGGTGCCGTAGGTCAGTTGATGCTCGGTTTCACCGAGGGTGAAAGCCTTGTCCAGTTGCGCGTCCAGTACCCACTGTTTTTCCTGGTACAGGGTTTGCCGCTCCCGCAGCACGTCACGGGCGTTGGGGGAGAACGCCGAGACCGGGTTGTAGCGCTCGGAAGTGCTCTGGTCGGTCTTGGCGATCTGGTAGTTCAGGCTCCACTTGATCTGGTCGGCGATCGGCGATTGCACGGCGAAGCTGTTTTCCAGGCCGAAGCGCTCACGGGTGATGGTGTCGTTGCCGACACGGGAGCGATACCAGTTCTGGCCGACGCCATTGAGAAACAGGCCGCCTACCGCGCTTTTCTGGTTGGTGTCGCGGTCATCCTTGTACTTTTCGTAGGTCAGGCCCAGGCGAGCATCCGGGGCATAGTTCCAGCCGAGCTTGGCCAGGACGTTGGTGGTGCGGGCGTCTTCCGGGTTGGCGGCGGTGCGGTCGAGGCCGGTGCCGTTGTTGCTGCCGTAGGACTCGGTTTCGTGGCCGTCACGCCGGCTCAGGTGCAACAGGGCATCGAAGTCGCTGGCCCGTCCGGCCACGGTGGTGGATTTCAGCCAGCTTTCGTCAGCCGAGCTGTAGCCGCTCTTCAGGCGCGCGCCGACGTCCTGGCCGGGCTTGATGATGTCGTCGGCGTCCAGGGTGTAGTAGCTGACGGCGCCACCGATGGCGCTGCTGCCGTAGAGCACCGAGGCCGGGCCGCGGAGGATTTCCACGCGCTTGACGATTTCCGGGTCGACGTAGTTGCGGTTGGTCTTGGCGTAGGGACCGCTGAAGAAGTGATCCGGTACTTCCACGCCATCGACCTGGGTGAGAATCCGGTCGCTGTCGATGCCGCGAATGTTGTAGCCGCTGATGCCCGCGCGCTGGCCCGCACCGCCGACGGAAACCCCGGGCTCGTAGCGCACCAGCTCCTTGATGGTGTTGACGTTCTGGCGGTCCAGTTCTTCCCGGGTTTGCACGCTCACGGTGCTGGGCACCGAATGGATGTCCTGTTCCTGGCGGGTGGCGCTGACGGTCACTTGCTGCAGGTTCACCGCATTGGCGGCGCTGCGCCGTTCCAGGACGATGTTGTGGTTGCCCAGCTTGCGGTAGCTCAGTTGGGTGCCGCCCAGCAGGCGCTCCAGGGCCTTTTCCGGGGGCAGCGAGCCGCGCACGCCCGGTGACGAAACCCCGCTGCCCAGCTCGGCCGGCAGCCCGACTTGCCAACCGGTGACCGCGGTGAAGGCGTTGAGCGCCGAGACCAGCGGTTGCTGGGCGATGGCGAAGTTGTAATGGCCCATGCGCTGGCTGGAGGGGGCCGGGGCGTCGGCGGCCATCACCGGCGAGGCTTGGGCGCCGGCCAGCAGGATCGCCGCGGTCAGCAGCGACAGGGTGCAGTGTTGCAGGCGGGCACAGGGAACAGAGGATCGGCTGTTGAGGCGAGGGGACATCGAGAGCGCTCCGGGTCGCACGAATCTTTTATAGGTGCAGATGCGCATTCAAAAATGCGAATCAGTTGCATTGGCTATAACGAGACGTACGACCTACGGCAATCGCGTAAAAATAATTATTCTCAGTTGAGAATGACCAGGGCCGGGTATTCCGAGAGGCGTGCCGAGGTGATGTGGGCCAGGGAGCGCAGCACGTCCAGGGGCTGGTCCAGGCGGTAGTTGCCGGTGACCGCGACATTCGCCAACTGCTGGTTGTTGTTGACGATCCAGCCCGGATAATAGCGCCGCAGTTCCGCCAGCACCTGGCTCAGGGGGCAGTTCTCGAACACCAGGCGGCCGTCGATCCAGGCCAGGTCCTTGCCGGCATCGAGTCGGGCCGGAGGGTCGAAGCCTTCGGGGCCGACGCGAACGCTCTCGCCGGCGCTCAGGCGAATGCGCTGATCGGCGTGGGTGGCGCGCAGGTCGATATCGCCGCGCTGCACCTGGACCTGGGCAATGCCGTCCAGGTAGCGCACGGCGAAGGCGGTGTCGGCCACGCTGGCCTTGACCGGGCCGGCGTCCAGCTCCAGGGGCAGGCCCGGAGTGCCGGGGATCTCGAAGAAGGCTTCGCCCTGGTACAGCCGCGCCACGCGCTGGTGATCGTTGATGTCGCTGGAAAACGCCGAGTTGGTGTTGAGCAGCACTTTGGAGCCGTCTTCGAGCTGCAGGCGCTGGCGTTCGCCGACTTGAGTCAGGTGGTCGGCCTGCAGGCGCAGCGGCAGGTTGCTGAAGCTGAACAGCCCGAGCAGCAGCACTGCGGCGGTGGCCAGGGGTTTCCAGTGCGGGCGCAGGCGTGCCAGGCACGAGGCTTTCGGCGGTGTCGCCAGGGTCAGGGCGCATTGCGCCACTTGTGGCCCGTCCCAGATCGCCCGGGCCTTTTCAAAGGCCTGGGCATTGAGCGGTGAAGCCGCCAGCCACTGATGAAACCGGCGCAGTTGTTCTTCGTTCGGATGTTCCAGCTCGATCAGCCAATCCAGTGCCTGATCCATGGCCAGGGTGCTTGAGTGCGGGCCGGCGGGGTTGGGCGGCTCGGCGCTGTGAAAATCCTTCACGGGTGTTCCTCGGCGGCGTCTGTGCGCAGCTGTTTTTTCAAGAGAGAGCGAAAGCCGGCCAAGGTTAACAAAGGCCCGGGGCTGACGCAGTCATTGTGCTCAGCGGTTGAGACTCACTGGCCGTCGAGACGTTCGGCGACGCCGATGCAGATGGCCATGATCAATTTCAATTCCTTTTGTACCGTGCTCAGCGAAACCCCGAGCTCGTCGGCGATCTCCTGATAGCTGTGGCCGTGCAAGCGGCTGAGGATGAAGATCTGCTGCTGGCGCGGGCTGAGCTGGCCGAGGCTGAGGTTCAGGCGTTCGAGCAGTTGCTCGGCGTGGGCGGCGTCCTCGGCGCTGCTGACAGGGGCGGCGACGCTCTCCAGCACCTCGGCAGGCACGTCTTCGAGCAGGGTGCGGCCCTGGATGCGCCGGGCTCGCAGGTGATCGAGGGCGAGGTTGCGCGCGGTCTGGAACACGAAGGGTTCGAGGTGGGTGATCGGCCGCTCGCTGAGGGCTCGGGTCACCCGCAGGTAGGTTTCCTGCAGCAGGTCTTCGGCGGTGCTGTGGTTGTTGACCATCCGCTCCAGGGTTCGCAGCAGGGAAATGCGCTGGCTGAGGAAGACGTGGTTGAAGTGCGATTGACTCACGGCAAGGCCTGATCCATTTTTTCAGCGGATGATAATGATTGTCATCTGCGTCAATGGTCAAGCCTTGTGTGAATTATCCCCGGCCGGCCAGGTAGGCCTGGTAGTCGGGAATCCGGTGCTCGTGGGCCTGGTTCATCAACGGACTGCTGAGCAGGTAGTCGGCGCTGCATTCGTTGCAGGCCACCGCAATGTTCCACACCGCCGCCACGCGCAGCAGGGCCTTGATGTCCGGATCGTGAGGCTGTGGCTCGAAGGGGTCCCAGAAGAACACCAGCAGGTCGACCCGTTGTTCGGCGATCTGCGCGCCCAGTTGCTGATCGCCGCCCAGGGGGCCGCTGATCATGCTGTGCACCGGCAGCCCCAGGCGTTTGCTCAGCAGCAGCCCGGTGGTGCCGGTGGCCAGCAGCTCATGTTCGGCCAGGCGTGATTTCTGCCGCTCGGCCCAGTCCAGCAGAAAGGCCTTGCAATGGTCATGGGCGACCAGGGCGATGCGCTTGCGCGCCGCCATGGTCTTTTGGGTAAAACTGATACCGATCATCGACGAATATCCGTTTTATTCCGCGTTGCACAGGGCCAGGCAGTTATCCAGCATGCGGTTGGAGAAGCCCCACTCGTTGTCGTACCAGGCCAGCACCTTGAGCAAGCGACCGCCGCTGACCTTGGTGTGGTTGGCGTCGAAGATCGACGACAGCGGGTTGTGGTTGAAGTCGCTGGAGACCAGCGGCAGGGTGTTGTAGCCGAGGATCTTCGAATGCTGGCTGGCACTCTTGAGCAGGGCGTTGACCTCTTCGGCGGTGGTGTCGCGCTTGAGGGTCACGGTCAGGTCCACCAGGGAGACGTTGATCACCGGCACGCGCACCGCCATGCCGGTCAGCTTGCCCGCCAGCTCCGGCAGCACCAGGCCCACGGCTTCGGCGGCGCCGGTCTTGCTCGGGATCATGTTCTGGGTGGCCGAACGGGCGCGGTACGGGTCGCTGTGGTAGACGTCGGTGAGGTTCTGGTCGTTGGTGTAGGCGTGGATGGTGGTCATCAGGCCGTTGTCGATGCCCAGCTCGCGGTGCAGCACCTGGGCCACCGGGGCCAGGCAGTTGGTGGTGCACGAGGCGTTGGAAATGATCTGGTGCGACTGGCGCAGGATGTCGTGGTTGACCCCGTAGACCACGGTGGCGTCGGCGCCCTTGGCCGGGGCCGAGATGATCACTTTGCGGGCGCCGGCAGTAAGATGGGCGGCGGCCTTGGCGCGGTCGGTGAACAGGCCGGTGCATTCGAAGACTACGTCGATCTTTTCCGCGGCCCAGGGCAGTTCGGCCGGGTTGCGGATGGCGCTGACAGCAATCCGGTCGCCATTGACGGTCAGGCTTTCCTGATCGTGCTGGACCTCGGCGTCGAAGGTGCCGTGGACGGTGTCGTACTTGAGCAGGTGGGCATTGATCGCGCTGTCCCCCAGATCGTTGATGGCGACGATCTGCAGATCCTGACGATAGCCTTGGGTATAGAGTGCGCGCAGGACGTTACGGCCAATACGGCCAAAACCGTTGATTGCGATTCGAAGAGTCATGTGCAAACGCCTGTCGTTGAATTTGTTGTTGGAATTACAAGATTATTCGCATAGAAATAGAAAACAAGCCTTTTTAGTGGCAATATTTTGTTTTATCTACAACGAGTGACCTGAATCAACTGGTCCAAATGGTCAGGAATGTCCTCCACTGTCCCTCGGTGGCGGGGCTTCTGATCAGCATAGACAAACAGGTCGCCACATCCGTTAGCCTGGAGTTCTACATATGCATCCCCGCGTTCTTGAGGTCACCGAACGGCTTATCGCTCGCAGTCGCGCCACTCGCCAGGCCTATCTGGCGTTGATTCGCGGTGCCGCCAGCGATGGTCCGCAGCGCGGCAAGCTGCAGTGCGCGAACTTCGCCCACGGCGTGGCCGGTTGCGGCGCCGAAGACAAGCACAGCCTGCGGATGATGAACGCGGCCAACGTGGCAATTGTTTCGTCATATAACGACATGTTGTCGGCCCACCAGCCTTACGAGCACTTTCCCGAGCAGATCAAGAAAGCCCTGCGCGAGATCGGTTCGGTAGGGCAGTTCGCCGGCGGCACCCCGGCCATGTGCGATGGCGTGACCCAGGGCGAGGCCGGCATGGAACTGAGCCTGCCGAGCCGCGAGGTGATCGCGCTGTCCACGGCCGTGGCCCTGTCCCACAACATGTTCGATGCCGCGCTGATGCTGGGGATCTGCGACAAGATCGTGCCGGGCCTGATGATGGGCGCCCTGCGCTTTGGTCATCTGCCGATGGTCTTCGTCCCGGGCGGGCCGATGGTGTCGGGGATCTCCAACAAGCAGAAGGCCGATGTGCGCCAGCGCTATGCCGAAGGCAAGGCCAGCCGCGAGGAACTGCTGGAGTCGGAAATGAAGTCCTACCACAGCCCCGGCACCTGCACCTTCTACGGCACTGCCAACACCAACCAGTTGCTGATGGAAGTCATGGGCCTGCACCTGCCCGGCGCCTCCTTCGTCAACCCCAACACGCCACTGCGCGACGCCCTGACCCATGAGGCGGCGCAGCAGGTCACGCGCCTGACCAAGCAGAGCGGCAACTTCATGCCCATCGGCGAGATCGTCGACGAGCGTTGCCTGGTCAATTCCATCGTCGCCCTGCACGCCACCGGCGGTTCCACCAACCACACCCTGCACATGCCGGCCATCGCCCAGGCGGCGGGCATCCAACTGACCTGGCAGGACATGGCCGACCTGTCCGAGGTGGTGCCGACCCTGTCCCACGTCTATCCCAACGGCAAGGCCGACATCAACCACTTCCAGGCCGCGGGGGGCATGTCGTTCCTGATCCGCGAGCTGCTGGAAGCCGGCCTGCTGCATGAAGACGTCAACACCGTGGCCGGCCCCGGCCTGAGCCGCTACACCCAGGAACCCTTCCTCGACAACGGCAAGCTGGTGTGGCGCGACGGTCCGATCGAGAGCCTCGACGAAAACATCCTGCGGCCGGTGGCCCGGGCGTTCTCCCCGGAAGGCGGCTTGCGGGTCATGGAAGGCAATCTGGGCCGCGGAGTGATGAAAGTGTCCGCCGTGGCGCCCGAACATCAGATCGTCGAAGCCCCGGCGGTGGTGTTCCAGGACCAGCAGGACCTGGCCGATGCGTTCAAGGCCGGCCTGCTGGAGAAGGACTTTGTCGCAGTGATGCGGTTCCAGGGCCCGCGCTCCAACGGCATGCCCGAGCTGCACAAGATGACCCCGTTCCTCGGGGTGCTGCAGGACCGTGGCTTCAAGGTGGCGCTGGTCACCGATGGACGTATGTCCGGTGCCTCGGGCAAGATTCCGGCGGCGATTCATGTCAGCCCCGAAGCCCAGGTCGGAGGTGCGCTGGCCCGGGTGCTGGACGGCGACATCATTCGCGTGGACGGGGTCAAGGGCACCCTGGAGCTCAAGGTCGACGCCGCCGAATTCGCCGCCCGGGAACCGGCCAAGGGGCTGCTGGGCAACAACGTCGGCACCGGCCGCGAACTCTTCGCTTTCATGCGCATGGCCTTCAGCTCGGCAGAGCAGGGCGCCAGCGCCTTTACCTCTGCACTGGAGACGCTTAATTGAAACTGGCCCTGGTCGGTGACATCGGTGGGACCAACGCGCGGTTCGCGTTGTGGAAGGATCAGCAGCTGGACGCGATCCAGGTGCTGGCAACGGCGGACTATCGCTGCCCGGAAGACGCCATCCAGGCCTATCTGCACGCCCAGGGCCTGGCCCCGGGCGCCATCGGCTCGGTGTGCCTGTCGGTGGCCGGTCCGGTCAGTGGTGATGAGTTTCGATTCACCAACAACCACTGGCGCCTGAGCCGCCAGGCGTTCTGCCAGGCCCTGCAAGTGGAGCGGCTGTTGCTGGTCAACGACTTCTCGGCCATGGCCCTGGGCATGACCCGTCTGCAGCCCGATGAGTTTCGCGTGGTCTGCGAAGGCGTTGCCGAGCCCTTGCGTCCGGCGGTGGTGATCGGCCCGGGCACCGGCCTCGGCGTCGGCACCCTGTTGAACTTCGGCGACGGCCGCTACATGGCCTTGCCGGGGGAGGGCGGCCATGTCGACCTGCCCCTGGGCAGTGCGCGGGAAACCCAGCTCTGGCAACACATCCATGCCGAGATCGGCCATGTCAGCGCCGAGACTGCCTTGAGCGGCGGTGGATTGCCCCGGGTGTACCGGGCGATCTGCGCGGTGGACGGTCATGAACCGCGTTTGCACACCCCGGAAGCCATCACGGCGGCCGGCCTGGCCGGTGATCCGATTGCCCGGGAAGTGCTGGAGCAGTTCTGCTGCTGGCTGGGGCGGGTGGCGGGTAACAACGTCCTGACCACGGGCGCGCGGGGTGGGGTGTATATCGTCGGCGGGGTGATTCCGCGTTTCGCCGATTTCTTCATCCACAGCGGTTTTGCCAGAAGCTTTGCCGACAAGGGCTGCATGAGCGATTACTTCAAGGGCATCCCGGTGTGGCTGGTGACTGCGCCGTACTCCGGGCTGACCGGTGCCGGCGTGGCCCTGGAGCAGGCCCAGGGCTGACACCGAGCAGCATGGGCGCAGGATCCGGCTTGCCGGCGAAGAGGCGGTAACAGGCCTCCCGCCATCAGGCATAATCGCGCTCCCTGCCCAACAATGAGGACGGCCCCGGTGAGTTCAGTCAGTAAGTCGATCTTGTTGGTTGACGACGATCAGGAAATTCGCGAGCTGCTGGAAACCTACCTCAGCCGTTGCGGTTTCCAGGTGCGCACGACCGCCGATGGCGCCGGTTTTCGTCAGGCCCTGAACGAGGCGCCCAGCGACCTGGTGATCCTCGACGTGATGCTGCCCGACGAAGACGGCTTCAGCCTGTGCCGCTGGATTCGCCAGCACCCGCGGCGCAGCCAGGTGCCGATCATCATGCTCACCGCCAGCTCCGACGAAGCCGACCGGGTCATCGGCCTGGAGCTGGGGGCCGACGACTACCTGGGCAAGCCCTTCAGCCCCCGGGAGTTGCAGGCGCGGATCAAGGCGCTGCTGCGCCGCGTGCAGTTCGCCCAGGAGCGGGTCGCCGGTGAAGTGTTGTGCTTCGACGAATGGCGCCTGGATGTGATCAGTCACCGGCTGTTCCACAACGACGGCGAGGAGGTGATTCTCTCCGGTGCCGACTTCGCCCTGCTCAAGCTGTTCCTCGACCATCCCCAGGAAATCCTCGACCGCGACACCATCGGCAATGCCACCCGCGGGCGCGACCTGATGCCCCTGGACCGCATCGTCGACATGGCGGTCAGCCGCCTGCGCCAGCGCCTGCGGGACACCGAAAAGCCGCCGCGGCTGATCCGCACCGTGCGTGGCAGCGGCTATCAGTTGGCAGCCAATGTGGTTGCCGGCAATGCTCTCTGAGGCATTGCGCGGCCTGCTGCGCCGGGTGCCGGTGCCCCGTTCCCTGCTGGGGCGCATGCTGCTGTTGACCTTGCTCGCGGTGTTGTTCGCCCAGGCGCTGTCCAGCGTGATCTGGGTTTCGCAGTTGCGCGCCACCCAGCTCGAAGGCCTGGTGACCAGCGCCCGCAGCCTGGCCCATTCGATGACCGCCAGCGTCAGCTACCTGCGTTCGTTGCCGGTGGCGTACCGGCCCCTGGTGCTGGACCAGTTGCGCAGCATGGGCGGCACCCGATTTGTCGTGACCCTCAATGACAAGCCCCTGGGCATGCAGGTGCTGCCCGCCACCCCACGCAAGGAAGCGGTGCTGCAAGCGGTGGAACAGGTGCTGCGCCAGTCCCTGGGCAATGACGCGGATATCTCGGTGACCTTTGTCAGCCCCGATGACCTGCGGATCTTCAATGGCGGCCTCAAGCTCGACGAGTTGCCCCGCTCCTGGGCCCACTACGCCCTGACCCTGGAGCCGGTGAATCCGCCGGTGCTGGTGACCCAGATCCAGATGGCCCCGGGGGAATGGCTGTACATCGCCTCGCTCTTGCCCGAGCCCTACACCAGCCTCGAAGAGCAGGGCCTGCCGGCGCAGCAGGTGTGGTTCATCCTGCTCACCAGCGGGTTTCTGCTGCTGTTCATCGGCCTCTTGGTGCACTGGCAGAGCCGGCCCCTCAAGCGCCTGGCCCGGGCCGCGCGGGACATGTCCCTGGGCGCCGACGTCGAGCCGGTGGCGGAGGGCGGCGGCAGTGAAGTGGTGGAAGTGGGGCGGGCCTTCAACAGCATGCGCGAACGCATCAGCCGCTACCTGACCGAGCGCAGCCAGCTGTTCAGTGCCATCTCCCACGACCTGCGCACCCCCATCACCCGCCTGCGCCTGCGGGTCGAGCTGCTGGAGGACGAGCAACTGCAAGCCAAGTTCGGCCGCGACCTGGACGAACTGGAACTGCTGGTCAAGGGCGCGTTGCAATGCGTCAAGGACACCGACATCCACGAGAACATCGAGCCAGTGGATCTCAACCAGGTGCTCGATTGCCTGGTGGAGCCTTACCTGGCGCCCCACGGCAATGGCCGGGTAACCCAGCAGGGGCGGGCGCTGGCCAGTTACCCGGGCAAGCCCCTGGCGCTCAAGCGCTGCATGGGCAACCTGATCGACAACGCCCTGAAGTACGGGCAGAACGCCCACCTGTACATCGAAGACGACGACAGCGGCTTTGTCCTGCATGTCGACGACGAAGGCCCGGGCGTACCGGAGCAGCGCCTGGAGCAGGTGTTCGAGCCGCATTTTCGCCTGGCCGGCCAGCAGCAGGGCTACGGCCTGGGCCTGGGCATCGCGCGCAACATCGCCCACAGCCATGGCGGCGAAGTCAGCCTGCAGAACCTGCGTGAAGGCGGCCTGCGGGTGACCCTGTACCTGCCCCGGACCTTCGACTGAGCGGCTGGTCTGGGCAGACGCTGACTTGTGCAGGAGCTGGCTTGCCAGCGAAGGCGTTCCCAAGGGCACTGCAGGACTCAAGGGCCTCTTCGCCGGCAAGCCGGCTCCTACGGGTGGAGCCGCGCAATGTCACGGTTTGGTGACATTGTGCTGGCCCTTCGTTACCTGCGGTTGCGAGCGGCTTGATTAGACTCAAGCCTTCGATAAAAACAACAACAGGCCACTCATGGACTCTCTCCCCCTGCCGCTGCGCAGTTGGCTGAACGCGCCCGCTCACCATTCCTGGCTCGCCGCCGAAGGCCTGCGCCTGCTGGATTTCGCCAAGGCTTCACGACTCGCCGAAGGCTTCGGCAACCTCGATGCCCAGGGCCGCCTGCCCGAAGGCGCCCAAGCCGAAACCATGAACACCGCGCGCATGACCCACAGCTTTGCCATGGCGCATGTCCAGGGCTTGCCGGGTTATGCCGGGCTGGTGGATCACGGTATCGCCGCGCTCATGGGGCCGTTGCGCGATGCCGAGCACGGCGGCTGGTTCGCCGTTGCCGGGCAGGCGGACGGCAACAGCACCAAGGCCGCCTACCTGCACGCCTTTGTCGCCCTGGCCGCCAGCTCCGCGGTGGTGGCGCAGCGGCCGGGTGCCCAGGCCCTGCTTGAGGAGGCGATCCGGATCATCGACGGGCATTTCTGGAGCGAGGAGGAGGGCGCCATGCTCGAGTCCTTCAATCGCGACTGGAGCGAGCCGGAAGCCTATCGCGGCGCCAACAGCAACATGCACGCCACCGAGGCTTTCCTGGCCCTGGCCGATGTCACCCGGGACCCGCGCTGGCTCAACCGCGCCCTGCGCATCGTCGAGCGGGTGATCCATCAGCACGCCGCCGCCAACGACTTCATGGTGATCGAGCATTTCGACTGTGACTGGCTGCCCCTGCGCGACTACAACCGGGCCTTTCCCGCCGATGGTTTCCGTCCCTTCGGCACCACGCCGGGCCACGGTTTCGAATGGGCGCGCCTGCTCTTGCACCTGGAGGCGTCGCGCGGCCTGGCCGGGATGCTGACCCCGGGCTGGCTGGCGCTGGATGCGCAGCACCTGTTCGCGAGCAACTGCCGCCACGGCTGGGACGTGGACGGTGCCCCGGGCATTGTCTACACCCTGGATTGGGACAACCGGCCGGTGGTGCACCAGCGCCTGCACTGGACCCATGCCGAGGCCAGCGCCGCCGCCAGCGCTTTGCTCAAGCGCACTGGCGAGCAGCAGTACGAGGTCTGGTACCGGCGTTTCTGGGAGTTCTGCGAAGGGTATTTCATCGATCGCCAACAGGGCAGCTGGCATCACGAACTGGGCCGCGACAATCGCCCGGCCGCCGAGATCTGGGGCGGCAAGCCGGACCTCTATCACGCCTGGCAGGCGGTGCTGATTCCGCGCCTGCCGCTGGCGCCGAGCATGGCCTCGGCCTTGGCCCAAGCGTCTGTTCCGGGCCTTGTGTAACCATGTCGTGACATTTCACCGTCGCTTCGTTACCCGAACGTTCGACTAGGCTGTTTAGACTCGTGTGCAGCGCAAGCACCAGACTTGCATGCATAACAACAAGAAAGGTACTTCAAATGAATGCGATTTCTCGCCTCGCCACTGTCATTTCCCTTGCCTCTCTGTTTCCCCTGAGTGCCCTCGCCGCCGACTCCAAAGGTTCCGTGGAAGTTGTCCACTGGTGGACTTCGGGTGGCGAAAAAGCCGCCGTCGATGTGCTCAAGGCCCAAGTGGAAAAAGACGGTTTCACCTGGAAGGACGGCGCCGTGGCCGGCGGTGGCGGCTCCACCGCAATGACCGTGCTGAAAAGCCGCGCCGTGGCCGGTAATCCGCCGGGCGTCGCCCAGATCAAGGGCCCGGACATCCAGGAATGGGGCAGCACCGGCCTGCTCAGCACCGACACCCTCAAGGACGTGGCCAAGGCGGAAAACTGGGACGGCCTGCTGTCGTCCAAGGTGGCCAACACCGTCAAGTACGAAGGTGACTACGTCGCCGTGCCGGTGAACATCCACCGGGTCAACTGGCTGTGGATCAACCCGCAAGTGTTCAAGAAGGCCGGGATCGACAAGGCCCCGACCACCCTCGAAGAGTTCTATGCCGCCGGCGACAAGCTCAAGGCCGCGGGCTTCATCGCCCTGGCCCACGGTGGCCAGCCGTGGCAGGACAGCACCGTGTTCGAAGACGTGGTGCTCTCGGTCATGGGCCCTGAAGGCTACAAGAAAGCCCTGGTGGACCTGGACCAGAAGACCCTCGCCGGCCCGGAAATGGTCAAGGCCTTCGCCGAGCTGAAGAAGATCACCGGCTACATGGACCCCAACCGCGCCGGGCGTGACTGGAACATCGCCGCCGCCGACGTGATCGGCGGCAAGGCCGGCATGCAGATGATGGGCGACTGGGCCAAGAGCGAGTGGACCGCGGCGAAGAAGATCGCCGGCAAGGACTACCAGTGCGTGCCGTTCCCGGGCACCGACAAGGCCTTCACCTACAACATCGACTCCCTGGCGGTGTTCAAGCTCAAGGCCGATCGCAAGGGTGACATCGCCGCTCAGCAGGACCTGGCCAAGGTGGCGCTGGGCAAGGACTTCCAGAAGGTCTTCAGCATCAACAAGGGCTCGATCCCGGTGCGTACCGACATGCTCAATGACATGAGCGCCGAGGGCTTCGACTCCTGTGCCCAGGCCTCGGCCAAGGACTTCCTGGCGGACGAGAAGACCGGCGGCCTGCAGCCAAGCATGGCGCACAACATGGCCACTTCCCTGGCGGTGCAGGGCGCGATCTTCGACGTGGTCACCAACTTCATGAACGACAAGGATGCGGACCCGGCCAAGGCCAGTGCGCAACTGGCCTCGGCGGTCAAGGCCGCGCAGTAACTGCGCACGCCGCAGCCCTGTCTGCGGCGATTTATCTGACGATGCTTCCCCCCTTCTGTAGGAGCGAGCTTGCTCGCGATGACGGCCTGACATTCACCCTGGGTGTCGACGGCTGGATCGCTATCGCGAGCAAGCTCGCTCCTACAGAGGGCGCGTCGGACTTCATTCCTTCAACCGGGTTATTGCGATGAGCTCTGTGGCGGTTTTCAGCAAGGCCTCACCCCTGGACGCATTGCAGCGCTGGCTGCCCAAGCTGGTGCTGGCGCCCAGCATGGTGATCGTGCTGGTGGGGTTCTACGGTTACATCATCTGGACGTTCATTCTGTCCTTTACCAATTCCAGCTTCATGCCGAGCTACAAGTGGGTCGGCCTGCAGCAGTACCTGCGGCTGATGGACAACGACCGCTGGTGGGTGGCGAGCAAGAACCTCGCGCTGTTCGGCGGCATGTTCATCGCCATCAGCCTGGTGCTGGGGGTGTTCCTGGCGGTGCTGCTGGACCAGCGCATCCGCAAGGAAGGCTTCATCCGCACCGTGTACCTCTATCCCATGGCGCTGTCGATGATCGTCACCGGCACCGCCTGGAAGTGGCTGCTCAACCCCGGCCTGGGCCTGGACAAGATGCTCCGCGACTGGGGCTGGGAAGGCTTTCGCCTGGACTGGCTGGTGGATCAGGACCGGGTGGTCTACTGCCTGGTGATCGCCGCCGTGTGGCAGGCCTCGGGCTTTGTCATGGCGATGTTCCTCGCCGGTCTGCGCGGTGTCGACCAGTCGATCATCCGCGCCGCCCAGGTCGACGGCGCGAGCCTGCCGACCATCTACCTGAAGATCGTTCTGCCGAGCCTGCGCCCGGTGTTCTTCAGCGCCTTCATGATCCTCGCCCACATTGCCATCAAGAGCTTCGATCTGGTGGCGGCAATGACTGCGGGCGGCCCGGGCTACTCCTCCGACCTGCCGGCGATGTTCATGTATTCCTTCACCTTCAGCCGGGGCCAGATGGGCATCGGTTCGGCCAGCGCCATGCTGATGCTCGGTGCCGTGCTGACCATCCTGGTGCCGTACCTGTACTCCGAACTGCGAGGCAAGCGTCATGACTAACTCCCTCGCCAAGCCGACCCTGAACTTCAGCCGGATCGCCATCTACGCCACCTTGCTGCTGGCGGCGGCGGTGTACCTGATTCCCCTGGTGGTGATGCTGCTGACCAGCTTCAAGACCCCGGAAGACATCCGCACCGGCAACCTGCTGAGCTGGCCCCAGGTGGTGGACGGCATTGGCTGGATCAAGGCCTGGGACACCGTGGGCGGCTACTTCTGGAACTCGGTGAAGATCACCGTGCCGGCGGTGCTGATCTCCACCTTCATCGGTGCAATGAACGGCTACGTGCTGTCGATGTGGCGCTTTCGCGGCTCCCAGCTGTTCTTCGGCCTGCTGCTGTTCGGCTGCTTCCTGCCGTTCCAGACCGTGCTGCTGCCGGCCTCGTTCACCCTCGGCAAGTTCGGCCTGGCCAATACCACCACCGGCCTGGTGCTGGTGCACGTGGTCTACGGCCTGGCCTTCACCACGCTGTTTTTCCGCAACTACTACGTGAGCGTGCCGGATGCCCTGGTCAAGGCGGCGCGCCTGGACGGCGCGGGGTTCTTCACCATCTTCGGCAAGATCCTGCTGCCGATGTCGGTGCCGATCATCATGGTCTGCCTGATCTGGCAGTTCACCCAGATCTGGAACGACTTCCTGTTCGGCGTGGTGTTTGCCAGCGGCGACGCACAACCGATCACCGTGGCCCTGAACAACCTGGTCAACACCAGCACCGGGGCCAAGGAATACAACGTTGATATGGCGGCGGCGATGATCGCCGGGCTGCCGACACTGCTGGTCTACATCTTCGCCGGCAAGTATTTCCTGCGCGGGCTGACGTCCGGCGCAGTCAAGGGGTAAAGCATGGCCACTCTCGAATTACGCAACGTCAACAAGACCTACGGTGCCGGCCTGCCGGACACCCTGAAGAACATCGAGCTGAAGATCGACGACGGTGAGTTCCTGATCCTCGTCGGCCCGTCCGGCTGCGGCAAATCCACCCTGATGAACTGCATCGCCGGGCTGGAGCACATCAGCGGCGGGGCGATCCTGGTGGACGACGCCGACATCAGCGGCATGAGCCCCAAGGACCGAGACATCGCCATGGTGTTCCAGTCCTACGCGCTGTACCCGACCATGAGCGTGCGCGACAACATCGCCTTCGGCCTGAAGATCCGCAAGATGCCCAGCGCCGAGATCGACGCGGAAGTGGCGCGGGTGGCCAAGCTGCTGCAGATCGAGCACCTGCTGACCCGCAAGCCGGGCCAGCTTTCCGGTGGCCAGCAACAGCGGGTGGCCATGGGCCGGGCCCTGGCGCGGCGGCCGAAGATCTACCTGTTCGACGAACCGCTGTCCAACCTCGACGCCAAGCTGCGGGTCGAGATGCGCACCGAAATGAAACTGATGCACCAGCGCCTGAAGACCACCACGGTCTACGTCACCCACGACCAGATCGAAGCCATGACCCTGGGCGACAAGGTGGCGGTGATGAAGGACGGGATCATCCAGCAGTTCGGCACGCCGAAGCAGATCTACAACGACCCGGCCAACCTGTTCGTGGCGAGCTTCATCGGTTCGCCGCCGATGAACTTCATTCCCCTGCGCCTGCAACGCAAGGACGGCCGCCTGCTGGCCCTGCTGGACAGTGGCCAGGCCCGTTGCGAGCTGCCCCTGGGGCCGCAGGACGCCGGGCTGGAGGACCGCGAGGTGATCCTCGGCATTCGTCCGGAGCAGATCTCCCTGGCTCCCGCCGAAGCCAATGGCTTGCCGACCCTGCGCGCCGAGGTCCAGGTGGTCGAGCCCACCGGCCCCGACACCCTGGTGTTCGTCACCCTCAATGGCACCAAGGTCTGCTGCCGTCTGGCTCCGGATCAGGCGCCCGATGCCGGGGAAACCCTGACCCTACAGTTCGATCCGGCCCGGGTGCTGCTGTTCGATGCCCAGAGCGGCGAGCGCCTGGGGACGGCCGCGGCGTCGATGAGCGAAACCCGTGGCGGTAACGTTGCGCAGTTCAAGGGCCGTTGAATCCATGGCGGATGGCCTGTCATCCGTCGCACCCGCTGTAAACCACGTTGGATAGATCGTTAATAACAATAAAGACGAGGATGTAGGGATGAAAAAGCGACACAGCAACACCCGGCTGCTCTGCCAGTTGTCGGCGCTGGCGGCACTGGTCCTGTCCGCCAATGCCATGGCCGATGAGGCGTTCAGCGCCGACTCCAAGTGGATGACCGGCGACTGGGGCGGTGAGCGCACCAAGCTGATCGAGCAGGGGATCGACATCAAGGCCGACTACGTCGGGGAAATGGGCGCCAACCTGCGTGGTGGCTACAACGACGACAAGACCGGGCGCTACAGCGATCAGTTCGGCCTTGGCGTGGCCTTCGATCTGCAGAAACTGCTGGGCTGGGACAACACCCAGGCCAAGATCCAGCTGACCAACCGCAACGGCCAGAACATCTCCAATGACCGCATCGGCGACCCCCGTGCCGGCACCCTGAGTTCCTCCCAGGAAGTCTACGGCCGTGGCCACATGGTCCGTCTGACCCAGTTGTGGGTTCAGCACCAGTTCCTCGACGGCAAGCTGGACGTCAAGGCCGGTTATTTCGGCGAGGGCGAAGACTTCAACACCTTCCCCTGCGAGTTCCAGAACCTGGCCTTCTGCGGCTCTCAGGTGGGCAACTGGGCCACCGGCATCTGGTACAACTGGCCGGTCAGCCAGGCGGCGTTGCGCATCAAGTACCACATCACCCCCGAGCTGTATGCGCAGATCGGCGCCTACAACCAGAACCCGTCGCAGCTGGAACACGGCAACGGCTTCAAGCTCAGCGGCAGCGGCACCAAGGGCACGGTATTGCCGGTGGAACTGGTCTGGTCGCCCAAGCTCAATAATCTGCCGGGCGAGTACCGCGTCGGTTACTACAAGAGCACGGCCGACGCCAATGATGTGCGCAAGGACGTCAACGGTCAGGACGCCGCGGACACAGGCGACGCCTATCGCGTGCACAACAGCAAGCACGGCTACTGGTTCGTCGGGCAGCAGCAACTCACCACCCACAACGGTGACGCTTCCCGTGGCCTGAACATCGCCGCCAACGCCACCTTCCACGACAAGGACACCAACGTCGTCGATAACTACCAGTCGTTGATGTTCGTCTACAAGGGCCCGTTCGACGCCCGTCCGAAAGATGACGTGGGCATCGGTTTCGCGCGTATCCACGTCAACGACGATGTGCGCAAGAACGCTCAGTTGATCAACGAGGACAACGGCATCAGCAACTACGACAACCCGCTGTACATGCCGCTGCGCGACACGGAATACAACTACGAGATCAACTACGGTTTCCACGTGACCAACTGGCTGACCGTGCGCCCCAACCTTCAATACATCACCCATCCGGGCGGCGTGGATGAGGTGGATAACGCGTTGGTGGCCGGTCTGAAAATTCAGTCGGTGTTCTAGAGCTGTTGCGATAAGCTCCTCCTCCATGTGCGCATTTTGCGGATGGCCCAGGCCGTCCGCTTTTTTTTGTGGGGCAGGCGCATTCCCCTCATGAATATCGAGACAGCAGTGATTTTCAGGACCGCGGCCCATGCATGAGCATCCGCTACAACGCTTTTTCAAATCCTTGCGCGAACGCCCGGTGTTCGCCTGGGAGCGCTATCAGATGCGCGATGTGCTGGTGATCGATCACCCGCTGTGCCAGGCGGTGTTCAGTCGCCAGGGCGCCCAGTTGCTGCACTTCCAGCCGGCCGGGCAGAAGCCCTGGCTGTGGTGCGCCTCGAAGTGGCCGCAAGTGGGGGCGATCCGTGGCGGGGTGCCGGTGTGCTGGCCCTGGTATGGCCGTCACCCTAGCGAGAATGCCTGGCCGTCCCACGGTTGGGCGCGGCTGCTGGACTGGAAGCTGCTGGACAGCAGCAACGATGAAGACGGCGTGCGCCTGCACTGGCAATTGCAGCTGTGCGACTGGAAGGTCGACCTGCATGCGCACCTGGGCCAGAGCATGGACCTGCGCCTGAGCACCGAGCATCAGGACACTGAACCCTGCCAGTTGAGCCAGGCTTTGCACGCTTACTGGCGTATTGGCGATGTCGGTGAGGTAGCGCTGTCTGGGCTCGATGGCGCCCAGGGTTACGACCAGTTGAACCGCCAGGCCTGCCAGCAGCAGGGCGAGTTGCGGGTCGAGGGCGGTTGCCAGCGGGTGTTCCAGCACGAAGGCGAATTGCAGCTCAAGGATCACGCCTGGCAGCGCGAGCTGTGCATCGATACCGGTGACGATGCCGACACCGTGGTCTGGCATCCGGGGAGCCGGCCGCTGCTGGGGGTGAGCTGGAATGAGGTGTCGCGGTTTGTCTGCGTCGAAGCGGCTGCCGGGGGCACCGACAGCCTGTGCCTGGCGCCGGGAGAGCAGGCGCACCTGAGCTTGCAGGCGCGGGCTGCGGTGTAGGGCGCAGGTTGCGGTGAGCCGGCAGGCCGGCGAACCGGCCTGCCTCAGTTGAACTCGTCGCCCACCGGGTAGCGGCTGGCGTTGAGGCTTTCCTTGATCTTGCGCAGGTGCGGCTGGAAGTCCACGCCCCGGCGCAGGGTCATGCCGGTGGCCAGCACGTCGAGCACGGTGAGCTGGATGATCCGCGAGGTCATCGGCATGTAGATGTCGGTGTCTTCCGGCAGCGGGATGTTCAGGCTCAAGGTACTGGCCTTGGCCAGGGGCGAGTTCTCTGCGGTCAGCCCCAGCACCGATGCGCCGTTTTCCCGGGCAATGCGTGCCACTTCCACCAGTTCGCGGGTGCGGCCGGTGTAGGAGATGATCACGAACAGTTCGCCGGTGTGGGCCACCGAGGCGATCATGCGCTGCATCAGCACGTCGGCATGGGCGGTGACCGCCAGGTTGAAACGGAAGAACTTGTGCAGCGCATCCATGGCCACCGGGGCCGAGGCACCGAGGCCGAAGAAGTGGATCTGCCGGGCCTGGATCAACAGGTCGACGGCCTTGCTGATCAGGTTCGGGTCCAGGGCCTGGCAGGCGCTGTCCAGGGAGGCGATGGCGCTGCCGAAGATTTTTTGCGTGTAGGCTTCGGGGTTGTCGTCGGCCTCCACCGCGCGGCTGACGTAGGCCGCGCCGCTGGCCAGGCTCTGGGCCAGTTGCAGCTTGAGTTCCGGGTAGCCGCTGACGCCGAAGGAGCGGCAGAAGCGATTGACCGTCGGCTCGCTCACCGAAGCGGCCTGGGCCAGGGCGGCGATGCTGAAGCGAGTCGCCTGCTGCGGGTTGAGCAGGATGACTTCGGCGACTTTACGTTCCGCTTTGTTCAGTTCTTCAAGGCGGTTCTGGATCTGCTCCAGAAGATTTCGCACTCGGTCCATTAAAGTTTCCTAGATCGGCTAGACAGGCGCCGCGGCAGAGCCGCGACAAGCGCCCGCAATGCGAAGTTGAGAGGAGGCCTATCCTACTGATGGCTCGGAACGACCACCACCTGGAATCTGTATTTTGTAAAAATGTTGTGTTTATTACTACATTTTTCCTTGAGTGATGCCTTGAAAAAAGGTATTTGTAGCTTAACTTGATAAAAGAACAAACATCATGCCTTCGATTACGGTTGAACCCTGCACCTTTGCCTTGTTCGGCGCGCTGGGCGATCTGGCGCTGCGTAAGCTGTTTCCTGCCTTGTACCAACTCGATGCCGCCGGTCTGCTGCACGACGACACGCGGATTCTGGCCCTGGCCCGTGAGCCGGGCAGCGAACAGGAGCACCTGGCGAACATCGAAACCGAGTTGCGCAAGTACGTCGGCGACAAGGACATCGATGCCCAGGTTCTCAAGACCTTCCTGGCCCGCCTGAGCTACCTGCACGTGGATTTCCTCAAGGCCGAGGACTACGTGGCGCTGGCCGAACGCGCCGGCAGCGAACAGCGGCTGATCGCCTACTTCGCCACTCCGGCCGCGGTCTATGGCGCGATCTGCGAGAACCTGTCCCGGGTCGGGCTCAACCAGCACACCCGCGTGGTCCTGGAAAAGCCCATCGGCTCGGACCTGGATTCCTCGCGCAAGGTCAACGACGCGGTGGCCCAGTTCTTCCCGGAAAACCGCATCTACCGGATCGACCACTACCTGGGCAAGGAGACGGTGCAGAACCTGATCGCCCTGCGTTTCGCCAACAGCCTGTTCGAAACCCAGTGGAACCAGAACTACATCTCCCACGTGGAAATCACCGTGGCCGAGAAGGTCGGCATCGAAGGCCGTTGGGGTTACTTCGACAAGGCCGGCCAACTGCGGGACATGATCCAGAACCACCTGCTGCAGCTGCTGTGCCTGATCGCCATGGACCCACCGGCGGACCTCTCCGCCGACAGCATCCGTGACGAGAAGGTCAAGGTGCTCAAGGCCCTGGCGCCGATCAGTCCGGAAGGGCTGACCACCCAGGTGGTGCGCGGCCAGTACATCGCCGGCCACAGCGAGGGCCAGTCGGTGCCGGGTTATCTGGAGGAAGAAAACTCCAACACCCAGAGCGACACCGAAACCTTCGTCGCCCTGCGGGCCGATATCCGCAACTGGCGTTGGGCCGGGGTGCCGTTCTACCTGCGCACCGGCAAGCGCATGCCGCAAAAACTGTCGCAGATCGTCATCCACTTCAAGGAACCGTCGCACTATATCTTCGCCCCCGAGCAGCGCCTGCAGATCAGCAACAAGCTGATCATCCGCCTGCAGCCGGACGAAGGCATTTCGCTGCGGGTGATGACCAAGGAGCAGGGCCTGGACAAGGGCATGCAACTGCGCAGCGGTCCGCTGCAACTGAATTTTTCCGACACCTATCGCAGCGCGCGGATCCCCGATGCCTACGAGCGGTTGTTGCTGGAAGTGATGCGCGGCAATCAGAACCTGTTTGTCCGCAAAGATGAAATCGAAGCCGCGTGGAAGTGGTGTGACCAGTTGATCGCCGGGTGGAAGAAGTCCGGTGATGCGCCCAAGCCGTACGCGGCCGGGTCCTGGGGGCCGATGAGCTCCATTGCACTGATCACGCGGGATGGGAGGTCCTGGTATGGCGATATCTGATTTGCAACTGCCGGCGGGTGTAGCCGCCCACGAGTTCCGCAGCCCGACCCTGTTGGCCGAAGGCCAGGCACTGCGCGTGGCCCACCTGCTGCGCGAGGCCATTGCCGCCCGCGGCAAGGCGACCCTGGTGGTGTCCGGTGGTCGTAGCCCGGTGGCGTTCTTCCAGGCCCTGGTCAAGCAGGAGCTGGATTGGTCCAAGGTGCTGATCACCCTCGCGGACGAGCGTTGGGTGCCGGTGGAACACGCCGACAGCAATGCCGGCCTGCTCAAGCGTTACCTGCTTCAGGGACCGGTGGCCAAGGCCGGTTTCTTAAGCCTCTACAGCGCTGCGGCCAATCTGGAGGAGGCGGCCCAGCAGGCCGATCGTCTGCTGGCCGAGTTGCCGGGCATTGATGTGCTGGTACTGGGCATGGGCGATGACGGACACACCGCGTCGCTGTTTCCCAACAGCCCGAACCTGGCCGAAGCGCTCCAGGCCGACGGCACTCGCCGCTGCTGGCCGATGCTGGCGCCAAGCGTGCCCCATCAGCGCCTGAGCATGAGCCGGGCCTTGCTGGCCTCGGCCCGTCATTCGCTGTTGTCGATTTCCGGTCAGTCCAAGCTGGCCACCCTGAGTGCCGCACTGGCTGGTGACGCTGTCGCCGAGATGCCGATTCGCGCCTTCCTGCAAACCCCGTTAGAGATTTACTGGTGCCCATGAGCCAAGGATCAGCCGCTATGACAAACCTATCCCCGACCGTTTCCATGGCGGACAAAGTTGCCCTGATCGACAGCCTCTGCGCCAAGGCGCGGATCCTGCCGGTGATCACCATCGCCCGGGAGCAGGATGTACTGCCACTGGCCGATGCCCTGGCCGCCGGTGGCCTGACGGCCCTGGAAGTGACCCTGCGCTCCCAGTTCGGCCTCAAGGCCATCCAGATCCTGCGCGAGCAGCGTCCGGAGCTGGTGACCGGCGCCGGCACCGTGCTCGATCCGCAGATGCTTGCCGCGGCGGAGGCGGCGGGCTCGCAGTTCATCGTCACCCCGGGGATTACCCGTGACCTGCTGCAAGCCAGCGTGGCCAGCCCGATCCCGCTGCTGCCGGGGATCAGCAACGCCTCCGGAATCATGGAGGGGTATGCCCTGGGTTATCGCCGCTTCAAGCTGTTCCCGGCGGAAGTCAGTGGCGGTGTGGCGGCGATCAAGGCCCTGGGCGGGCCGTTCGGCGAAGTCAAATTCTGCCCGACCGGCGGCGTCGGCCCGGCCAATATCAAGAGCTACATGGCCTTGAAGAATGTGATGTGCGTGGGCGGTAGCTGGATGCTCGATCCCGAGTGGATCAAGAACGGCGACTGGGCGCGGATTCAAGAATGCACGGCCGAGGCCCTGGCCCTGCTGGACTGAAGTTTTATCTGATTCGTTGGTGTGTTCTACGGCTTTACGGTGCGCTTGGTCGGTGCACCGTTTTTTTTTGCCTGGAGAAAAGTCCGGTAGCGTTCGAGCGCCCCGGCCTGCAACGCGGCGATGCTTGGCAGGCGCGTCTGTTGCCGGGCCGGGGGCGCTGCTCGCGGATCTTAATGGCGGGCCAGATCGGTCACGGCCTGGATCAGCCGCTGCATGTGCTCAAGGGGTGTTGCCAGTCCCGGTGTGATGCGGATGCAGGGGCCGAACCCTGCGCCGTTGCGGACCACGGTGAACAGGTTGTAGTCCTGCAGCAGGCGATTCACCAGGGCCTGCTGGTCTGGGTGCCCGGTGAAGCGCAGGGCGCTGATGGCGCAGCACAGGCGCGGGTCCTGCGGGGTCATGATCTCGACCCCCGCCAGCTCGCGCAGCGCTTCGCTCCAGGTGTGTCGCAGGTAGTTCAGGCGCGCGCCCTTGGTTGCCGCGCCGCCCATGGCCCGGTGTTCCTCGAACACCCGGGGCAGGGTCATCAGCGCAGGAATGTTCGGGGTGCTGTAGGGCGTGCGGGCGCGCACGTCGTCCCTTGGAAAGTGGAACTCGCCCATGTCCGGGTCGATGTCGTCCAGGCGCTCGGGGTGGATATAGAGAAAGCCCAGGCTCAGCGGTGCGCCGATCCATTTATGCAGGTTGAAACCGGCGAAGGTGATGCCCAGCTCGGCCAGGTCGAAGTCGATCTGGCCCAGGGCATGGGCGCCGTCGAGGATGATATCGACGCCATGTTCCCGGGCCGCGGCGGCAATCGCCTGGACCGGCATGACCAGGCCGCTGCGATGAGTGACGTAGGTCAGGGGCATCAGTTTGAGCCTGGGGTAACGCTGGAAGGCAGTGGTGTAGGTGCCGACAAGGCTGTCAAAACTGGCAGGGTGCGCGTGGACGATTTCTATCACCTCGACCCCGCGCTGGCGGGCCAGCCAGCGCATGGCGCTTTTGACCGTGTCGTACTCCAGGTCGCTGACCAGGACCTGGTCGCCCGGTTGCAGGCGGTTGTAGTTGCGGATCAGCGACTGCAGGGCGTCGGAGGCGCAGCGGGTCAGGGCCACGGCATTGTCCGGGACCCCCAGCAGTGCGGCCAGCTGGCCGCGGATCTGCAGGGCGTCGACTTGTTCGAAGCGCTGGCGTACCAGCACCGAGTTGCTGCGGTTCACCCACTGGATGTGGTGCTGGTATTCCTCGGCCACGCTGCGGGTCATGCGCCCGAAATAGCCGTTTTCCAGGTTGATCGGGCCCGGTTCGAGGTCGAACTGGCGGGCAATGCCTTGCCAGTGTTGTTCGTCGCGGGCAAGTGTGTCGGCAGTCCTTGGCATGGCGGGCTCTTGTTCAGTGACGGGGCTTGGGTTTGCCGTGTTTGGCGCGCAGCGGGTCCAGCAGGTCGGACAGGCCGTTGTGGTCGATTTCCTGCATCAGGGCCAGCAGGCCACCCAGTTCCCCCTTGGGGAAGCCTTCGCGGGCGAACCAGTTCAGGTAGGGGCCGGGCAGGTCGGCGAGGATGCGGCCCTTGTATTTGCCGAAGGGCATTTCCCGGGTGACCAGCAGTTCAAGTGTTTCAGGAGTCATGGGGGTCGCCTGGCGGTGGTACGAACGCCTGTGAAAATACAGGCATTCTGCATGCAGGCCAAATGACAGATCATGCAAATAACGCGGATACAGATTTTTGGCTATTGTCTAACTTGTTGAAATATAAGTAAAAAAATTATATCCAGTGTCTGGCATGGCGGGTGCAAAGGTTAGGTCAGCAGTTAACTCAACCGTTGACTCAACTCTCCCCACCCGTAAGGAACCAGAAAATGACTGACTTGAATAAAGAAGCGATTTCGGTACTCAACAGCCTGATCGAGACCAGCAAGGACGGTCAGGAGGGGTTCAAGACCTGTGCCGAAGACATCAAGCATCCGGAGCTCAAGGCGCTGTTCATCAAGCGCTCCAGCGATTGCGCGACGGCCGCTGCGGAATTGCAGGCGGTGGTGCGCTCCATGGGCGGCGATCCGGAAACTTCCACCAGCGTCAGCGGCGACCTGCATCGCCGTTGGGTCGACCTCAAGTCGCTGGTGACCGGCAAGGACGAGGAGTCGGTGCTCAACGAGGCTGAACGCGGTGAAGATCACGCGCTGAAGTCCTACAAGGAAGCCCTGGAGAAAATCGGCAAGCACAACCTGGTGGGGATTCGTGATGTGGTGGAGCGCCAGTACCACGGCGTGCAACGCAATCACGATCAGGTCAAAGCCTTGCGCAACCAGGCCCGTGCCCGTTCGTAAGTCATAAACCTGTCAAAAACGCCAGCCAGCCTGGCGTTTTTTTATGCCCGGGATTTAGTGCTGGACGGGATTTAGTTAGCTAGCTAATAATTAGCCCGCGCCCGCTCGTGGCGATCACGACTATGGTTAATTCATCCCTTCGAGAGTCCCGGTTCGTGCCTATTACCTTGCAGGCGTTGCTTGCGCCCAGCCTTCCCGCTTTGCAGTTCGCGATCAAGACCCTGTTGGGCGGCGGTCTGGCGCTCTGGCTGGCCTTGCGCTGGGGCCTGGAGCAGCCGGCCTGGGCGCTGATGACCGCGTTCATCGTCGCCCAGCCGTTGTCCGGAATGGTTCTGCAAAAGGGGCTGGCCCGGCTGCTGGGGACCTTGATCGGTACCCTGATGTCGGTGCTGTTCATGGGGCTGTTCGCCCAGACCCCCTGGCTGTTCCTGCTGGCCCTGGCCCTGTGGCTGGGGGTGTGTACCGCCAGCTCCACGCTGCTGCGCAGTGCCTGGTCGTATTCCTTCGTGCTGGCGGGCTACACCGTGGCGATCATCGCCTTGCCCGCCATCAGCCACCCGTTGACCGTGTTCGATCAGGCCGTGGCCCGTTGCACGGAAATCTCCCTGGGGATCATCTGCGCCACGGCCAGCAGTGCCCTGATCTGGCCGATGCGGGTAGAGCGGCAACTGGCGGATCAGGCTCGCAGCGCCTGGCACAGCGGAATGCAGGCGGCCCGCGCGACCCTGGCCGGCGATGCGCTGGCACGCCAGGGCTTGCTGGAGATACTCGGGCGCATTGTCGCCGTGGATTCCCAGCGGGAACACGCCTGGTTCGAAGGGCCAATGGGCCGCCAGCGAGCGCGGGCCATCAGTGGCCTGAGCCAGAAGCTGCTGATGCTGTTGCGGATTGCCCGGTCGGTACGCCGCCAGTGGAAACACTTGGACGCCGACGAGGCCCGGCAACTGCAGCCCCTGATGGAGCCGGTGCAGGAGGCCCTGGGCGGCTCCGACAAACAGGCTCTGCAGGCGTTGCGTCCGCGCCTGCTGGAGGCCTCCCATGATTCCCGGCTCAGCGCGGCGCAGAGCTTTTGCCTGGCACGCCTGGCGCTGCTGCTGGATACCGCCCTGGCGGCAAGCAACGCGCTGGAAGCGGTGCAGGAAGGGCGCGCGCCGCTGGAGCAGCCGGCGACCCTGACGCCTCATCGCGACCTGTCGCTGGCCCTGGTGTTCGGTGCTCGCAGTGCCTTGGCATTCCTGACCGTGGCCAGCTTCTGGCTGGCCACGGCCTGGCCGGCGGCCTCCGGGGCCATGCTCCTGACCTGCGTGGTCTGCAGCCTGTTCGCCAGTCGTGAAAACGGCGCGCAGATCGGCATGAGCTTCATGCGCGGGATCTTCCTGGCGATTCCGGCGGCGTTCCTGGTGGGGCAGATCCTGCTGCCGCAATGGAGCGGATTCGCGATGTTGGCCATGGCCATGGGGGTGCCGCTGTTCTTCGGCGCACTGGGCATGGCCAAGCCGCAGATCGGCGCCACGGCCACCTCGTTCTGCCTGCACTTCATCGTGTTGATCTCGCCGATGAACCGCATGAGTTTCGATGTCGCCAGTTTCTTCAATAACGCCCAGGCCATGGTGCTGGGGGTGGGGGCTGCGGTGCTGGCCTTTCACCTGCTGATCCTGCGCGATCCGGCCTGGCATGGCCGGCGTCTGTTGGCGGCGACCCTGAGCGATCTGGTGCGCCTGACCCGGCGTAACCTGCGGGGCGCGGAAAGCTGGTTCGGCGGGCGCATGGCCGACCGTCTGCTGCAACTGGCCCGGCATTACCCGGAGCTGCCGGAACCGGCCCGCAGCCGCTGGGACGATGGTCTGCTGGGCCTGGATATCGGTGACGAACTGCTGCACCTGCGCCTGAGTCTGGCGGTGGCCCAGGTGCCGGTCAGTGCCGCGCAGCGCGAGTATTTCGAGCACTTGCAACGGGTTCTGCAACAGGGGCCGGCGGGCCCCTGCCAGGAAGCGCTGGCGCAGCCCAGCGCGACGTTGCTCGCCGCCCTGGAACAACAGCCGCCCAGCGACGCCTTGAAGCTGGCCAAGGGCGCGGTGGTGCAATTGCACAACAGCTGGCGCAGTTGGTGCCGGCAGCAGGAGGACAGCCATGGGGCTGCGTGAGTGGTCGTTGGGCGGGGTGCTGCTCAGCCCGTTTCTGATTTATGTGGTGCTGGCCCTGGTGGTCACCGCCGGCCTGCGAGGGCTGGTGCGAGTCACCGGGCTGGGGCGCTGGATCTGGCATGAAGCCCTGTTCGATTGCGCCCTTTACGTGTGTGTCCTGACCCTGATCACGGTGGTCCTGGGACCTTTATAAGGAGTTGATTATGCGTACACCCGTACGTGTCGTAGTGACCTTGTGCCTGGTGGCGGTGGCGATCTTCGCCGGGTATCACCTGTGGCAGTACTACATGCTCACGCCCTGGACCCGGGATGCGCGGATCCGTGCCGATGTGGTGATCGTGGCCCCGGACGTATCCGGCTGGGTGCGCGAGCTCAAGGTGGCGGACAACCAGCAGGTCAAGGCCGGTGATTTGCTGCTGAGCATCGATCGCGACCGTTTCGAGGCCGCGCTGGAGAAGGCCCAGGCGGTGGTGCAGACCCGCCAGCAGCAATTGAGCCTGCGCGAGCACGAGGCCAGCCGCCGCGCCGCCCTGGGGCCCCAGGCCATCAGTGCCGAACTGCGGGAGAACGCCCAGATCAACGCCGGTATCGCCCGCGGCGAACTGCGCCAGGCCCAGGCCGAGGCCAAGGTCGCCGAATTGAACCTGGCCCGCAGTCAGGTGCGCGCGCCCCGCGACGGGCACATCACCAATCTGCGTCTGGCCGAAGGCAACTATGTCAACGCCGGGCAGCCCGTGATGGCGTTGATCGATGATTCGACGTTCTACGTGCAGGCCTATTTCGAGGAAACCAAGCTGCCGCGGATTCAGGTCGGCGATCCGGTGAAGGTCTGGCTGATGAGTGCCGGCGATGCCTTGCAGGGGCACGTGCAAAGCATCAGCCGGGGTATTACCGATCGCAACGCCACCCCTGACGGGCAACTGCTGGCGGAAGTCGAACCGACCTTCAACTGGGTGCGCCTGGCCCAGCGGATACCGGTGCGGATCAAGCTCGACAAGGTGCCTGAAGGCATCAACCTGAGTGCCGGCATGACCGCCAGCGTGCAAGTGGAGGAGGGGGGCAAACGGTAGGAGCCGGCGAACCGCTGGGCGTCGCCTGTGCCGGCAAGCCGGCTCCTGCCGTGAGCGAGGCTCAGCCGATGGTGATGGCCGGCAGGGTCGGCAAGGTCACGGTCTGTTGCTTGCGTGGGGCAAGGATCTCAGCCTCGCCGTCCACCACCAGCTCATCGCGCTGGTTGAACACGCGGGTGGCGATGCGCACGCGGAACTTGGGCAGTTTTTCGAGGATTTCCAGGCGCACGGTCAGGGTGTCGCCGATCTTCACCGGCTTCTGGAAGCTCATCTGCTGGCCGATGTAGATGGTGCCCGGGCCTGGCAGCTCGCAGGCCACGGCGGCGCTGATCAGCGCGCCACTGAACATGCCGTGGGCGATGCGCTCCTTGAACATGGTGGCGGCGGCGAACTCGGGGTCCAGGTGCACCGGGTTGTGGTCGCCGGACATGGCGGCGAACAGCTGGATGTCACGTTCTTCGACAGTCTTGCTGTACTGGGCGGTCTGACCGACTTCCAGGGCTTCGTAAGGGGTGTTGGTAACCTGGGTCATGTTGCTGAAATCCTCTGACAGATAAATGAACGTAGCGACTGCGCCAGCCCTTACTCCGCGCGGGGCGGGCGACGGTGTAGCAGGGCCTGATCGAGCCAGGCCAGGACGTCGTGGGTCACTTGGTCACGGTTGCTTTCGTTGAACAGCTCATGACGCGCTTGCGGGTAGATATTGAGTTGCAGGCACTGGCTGCCGGCCTCGCGCAGGGCGTTGGCCAGATCCTTGAGACGCTTGCCGGCGCTTACCGGATCACATTCACCGCCCATCACCAGCAACGGCAGGCCCGGATCGATCTGCGCCAGGTTGGAAATCTTGCTGATCTGCTGCAGGCCGCCCAGCAGGTCGATCCATAGCTGGTTGCTGCAGCGGTAGCCGCACAAGGGGTCATTCACGTACTTGTCGACTTCCACCGGGTCGCGGCTGAGCCAGTCGAAGGCGGTGCGATTGGGTTTGAAGGCCTTGTTGAACGAGCCGAAGGACAGCCACTCGATCAGGGCACTGCGTCCTTTTGCGCCCTGGCGCCAGCGTTCGAAACGGGCGATCAGGCTGGCGATACGGTACAGGGCCACGGGCTGGAAGTTCGAGCCGCTGAGGATCGCCCCATGCAGGCTGGCGCTGTGGTGCAGCAGGTACGCCTGGGCGATGTAGCTGCCCATGCTGTGGCCCAGCAGCACGATGGGGGTGCCAGGGTGCTGCTGGCCGATGTGCTGGTTGAGGCTGGCCAGGTCGCCGACCACCTTGTTCCAGCCGCCGTGATCCGCGTAGTGGCCGAGCACGCCTTGCTGCGCGGTGTTGCCGTGGCCGCGCTGATCCGGGGCATAGAGGCCATAACCTTGGGCGCACAGGGCCGCCGCCAGCCGGGCATAGCGCCCACTGTGCTCGGCCATGCCGTGGGACAGCAGGATCACCGCCTTGAGCGGAGGCTCGGGCAGCCACTGGTTGACGAAGAGCCGTTGGTGGTCGCTTGTGGTCAACCAGAAGGTGTCGTGGGTCATGGCGATTCCTTTGCTCGGAGACGCTGCACTTTATAGCGCATCAAGGTGTGTCCGTCCGATTCGTCGGCCTGTTGGACGCAAGATTCACACAGTTAATGACACACTTGCGCATATTTGCCTGAATCGCCATAGCTGCTAACGTCCGAGGAGCCCCGCCGCTGATAGCGTTACAGTGGCGGCCCGGACCGTTCAGGCAAAAAGAGGACAAGAATAATGCAACCTGATTTCTGGAATGATAAGCGCCCCGCCGGCGTGCCCAACGAGATCGATCTGGGGGCCTACAAGTCGGTGATCGAGGTGTTTGAGCGTTCCTGCAAGAAGTTTGCTGACCGCCCGGCGTTCAGCAACATGGGGGTGACCCTCACCTACGCCGAGCTGGAACGCTACAGCGCGGCCTTCGCCGGTTATCTGCAAAGCCATACCGACCTGGTTCCGGGGGATCGTATCGCGGTGCAGATGCCCAATGTCCTGCAGTACCCGATCGCGGTGTTCGGCGCGCTGCGGGCCGGGCTGGTGGTGGTCAACACCAACCCGTTGTACACCGCGCGGGAGATGCGTCATCAATTCAAGGATTCCGGGGCCCGGGCCCTGGTCTACCTGAACGTGTTCGGGCAGAAGGTTCAGGAAGTGCTGGGCGACACCGACATCCAGTTCCTGATCGAAGCCAGGATGGGCGACATGCTGTCCAGTGCCAAGGGCTGGCTGGTCAACACCGTGGTGGACAAGGTCAAGAAGATGGTGCCGGCCTATCACCTGCCCCAGGCCATCGCCTTCAAGAGTGCCTTGCGCCTTGGGCGCGGCCTGGGGATCAAGCCGCTGCAGGCGGGGCTGGAGGATGTCGCCGTGCTGCAGTACACCGGTGGCACCACCGGCCTGGCCAAGGGGGCAATGCTGACCCACGGCAACCTGGTGGCCAACATGCAGCAGGCCCGGGCCTGCCTCGGCCAGCACGGGCCCGATGGCCATACCCAGTGGCGCGAAGGCCAGGAAGTGATGATCGCGCCGCTGCCGCTGTACCACATCTATGCCTTCACCGCGAACTGCATGTGCATGATGGTGACCGGCAACCACAACGTGCTGATCACCAACCCGCGAGACATCGGCGGCTTCATCAAGGAGTTGAAGAAGTGGCGGTTTTCCGCGCTGCTGGGGTTGAACACGCTGTTCGTGGCGCTGATGGATCATCCGGAATTCAAGAACCTGGATTTTTCCAGCCTCAAGCTGACCAACTCCGGTGGCACGGCCCTGGTCAAGGCCACGGCGGAACGCTGGCAGCAGCTGACCGGATGCCGGATCACCGAAGGCTATGGCCTCACCGAAACCTCGCCGGTGGCGTGCACCAACCCCTACGGCGACCGCTCGCGGTTGGGCACGGTCGGTTTGCCGGTGCCGGGCACCACCTTGAAGGTCATCGATGACCAGGGCAACGAGCAGCCGCTGGGCGAGCGTGGCGAGCTGTGCATCAAGGGGCCGCAGATCATGAAGGGCTACTGGAACAAGCCCGAAGCCACCGCGGAGGTGCTGGACGCCGAAGGCTGGTTCAAGTCCGGGGATATTGCGGTGATCGATCCGGACGGTTTCGTGCGCATTGTCGATCGCAAGAAGGACATGATCATCGTCTCGGGTTTCAACGTGTACCCCAACGAGATCGAAGATGTGGTCATGGCGCACCCCAAGGTCGCCAACTGCGCGGTGATCGGCGTGCCGGACGAGCGTTCCGGCGAGGCGGTGAAGCTGTTTGTGGTGCCCCGTGAAGCGGGGGTCAGCCTGGAAGAGCTCAAGGCCTACTGCAAGGAGAATTTCACCGCCTACAAGGTGCCCAAGCACATTGTCCTGCGTGAGTCGCTGCCGATGACGCCCGTGGGCAAGATCCTGCGCCGCGAGTTGCGTGACATCGCCTGATCCTTGAGTTCCTCCCTCGGGGGCCAGCTGGTTGACGCAACGGGCTGGCCCCCGAGTCATTTAAGGGGTGCAAAGCCCCGGACTAGAGCGGAATTCAAAGTGATAGAATTTTTACTCTAAAAATGACCATTAAATGGTCTTGAGTCACAAGTGTGACTATTCAGGCCTTCTTTGGCTCTAGGCGGCCTTTTTCAAAGCTGCTACTCTCGGCGCGCTTTGTGACTTCTCGGCCTGAGTAAACAGCCAGACTCACCAACAATAGACACCAATAAAAAACACAGACAAATAATAATCGCATCAACTGCGGTGATGAATTCGCGTTGCTGAGGAGTGGGCTTCCATGATCGAAGACTTTTGGAAGGATAAGTACCCAGCTGGAATTGCTGCCGATATCAATCCAGACGAGTATCCGAATATTCAGGCGGTATTGAAACAATCCTGCCAACGTTTCGCTGACAAACCGGCCTTTAGCAACCTTGGCAAGACAATCACCTACGGTGAGTTGTATGAATTGTCCGGGGCCTTCGCCGCGTACCTGCAGCAGCATACCGATTTGCGGCCCGGCGATCGAATCGCTCTGCAACTGCCCAACCTGCTGCAATACCCGGTCGCGGTATTCGGCGCGATCCGCGCCGGTCTGATCGTGGTCAACACCAACCCGCTGTACACCGCGCGGGAAATGGAACACCAATTCAATGACTCCGGGGCCAAGGCCCTGGTCTGCCTGGCCAACATGGCCCATCTGGCGGAAAGCGTGGTGCCCAAGACCGGGGTCAAGCATGTGATCGTCACGGAAGTGGCGGATCTGCTACCGCCACTCAAGCGCCTGCTGATCAACAGTGTGGTCAAGTACGTGAAGAAGATGGTGCCGGCCTATCACTTGCCCCAGGCGGTCAAATTCAATGACGCCTTGAGCAAGGGCCGCGGCCAGCCGGTGCAGGAAGCCAATCCCGCCAGCGGTGACGTGGCCGTGCTGCAGTACACCGGCGGTACCACCGGCGTGGCCAAGGGCGCGATGCTGACCCACCGCAACCTGGTGGCCAACATGCTGCAGTGCAAGGCGTTGATGGGCTCCAACCTCAATGAGGGCTGCGAGATCCTCATCACGCCGTTGCCGCTGTACCACATCTATGCGTTCACCTTCCATTGCATGGCCATCATGCTCATGGGCAACCACAACATCCTGATCAGCAACCCGCGGGACTTGCCGGCGATGGTCAAGGAACTGTCGAAGTGGAAGTTCAGCGGTTTTGTCGGCCTCAACACCTTGTTCGTGGCCCTGTGCAACAACGAAGCCTTCCGCAAGCTGGATTTCTCTGCGCTGAAAGTCACCCTCTCCGGAGGCATGGCCCTGCAGCTGGCGGCCGCCGAACGTTGGAAGGAAGTGACCAACTGCCCGATCTGCGAAGGCTACGGCATGACCGAAACCAGCCCGGTGGCCACGGTCAACCCGATCCAGAACATCCAGATCGGCACCATCGGCATTCCGGTGCCTTCGACCCTCTGCCGGGTGGTCAACGACGCCGGCGAAGAGCTGGCGCTGGGCGAAGTCGGCGAGTTGTGCGTGAAGGGCCCGCAAGTGATGAAGGGCTACTGGCAGCGCCAGGACGCCACCGACGAAGTCCTCAGCAGCGAAGGCTGGCTGAAGACCGGTGACATTGCCCTGATCCAGCCGGACGGCTATATCCGCATCGTCGACCGCAAGAAGGACATGATCCTGGTCTCGGGCTTCAACGTTTACCCCAACGAACTGGAAGATGTGCTGGCCTCGCTGCCGGGCGTGCTGCAGTGCGCGGCGATCGGCATACCGGATGAAAAATCCGGCGAGACCATCAAGATCTTCATCGTCGCCAAGCCGGGAGTGACCCTGACCAAGGAACAGGTGATGGAGCACATGCGCGCCAATGTCACCGGCTACAAGGTGCCCAAGGCCGTGGAGTTCCGCGATGCCCTGCCGACCACCAACGTTGGCAAGATCCTGCGCCGCGAACTGCGTGACGAAGAGTTGAAGAAGCTCGGCGTGAAGAAGTAGGCCGCAGCGTCCACAAAAAAGCCCCGCCAGTGCGGGGCTTTTTCATGGGCGCGCGCCAGCGGCGGCTTATTGCTGGAACTGGGCAAAGCTCACGCCGGTGCCGGCGGGGCGCACGTCCTTGAGGAAGGAGTCCTTGTCGGCGCTCAGCTCCAGGCTCAGGGCGGCCTTGCGCTTGCCTTGGTTGCGGATCACCAGGCCTTCGAGTTTTTCCCGCAGGAACACCGTCGGCACTTTCAGGTGCAGCAGTTGGTCGGTGTCCGGGGTGTGCAGCAGCAGGTGGACCCACTCGTACTGACCGATGGCCAGGCGGGTAACCAGGATATCGAACCACCAGATGTTGCGATTGCGGTTCAGCTCCGCGAAATGGCAGTTGTTGACGCCCAGCACCGCACCGCCCAGTTCCTGGTTTCTGCGGGCGATGGCCTGCTTTTTATCGAGTTTCATAACATTCCTACGGGGATTGGATCTTCAGTGCTTGGCCTGAACAGGCCGAGCATTCTCCCGGGTTGCCCGGCAAACATAAAGCGCAACCTGGCAACGGCGATGAAATGCCCGACGAAAAAAATTGAAACTCTGCGCAACGGCCACGAGTCAACCTTGGGTAACGACGTAAATCCTCTTTGTTTGATCAATGAATGTTCTACGGAGAAATACCATGGGCAGCACAGCAGATAAGGCAAAAGGTCTGGCCAACGAAGCCATCGGCAACGTCAAGCAAGGTGTCGGCAAGGCCACCGACAACACCAAACTGCAAGTTGAAGGCAAGGTGCAGGAGAAGAAGGGTGAAGCCCAGCAAGCCTTGGGCAAAGCCAAGGATGCGGTGAAGAAAACCATCGACAAGGCCTGAAACTCCCGGGATCGATGATGCACCGCAGCGGCCATCCAAGGATGGCCGTTTTTATGTTCAGGCTCAGAGGGGCGATCAGCCAATCCACGTGTTGTCATGGTTGCGGTTCGCCAACTGAGCTAATTTGTTGTAGAAAACGCCCCCTGAGTCGCTTTCGACTTCAACCTTTTTGCGGCGAAAGGAGACGCTATGATTTTTCCGGACCTCAAAGGTTTGCCCTTGCACCGAGTGCTGATTCGCACGGTGCATGAATTCATTGCGGACGAGATGTCCACCTACGCCTCGGCACTGGCCTACCAGATGCTGTTTTCGCTGTTCCCCTTCATCCTGTTTCTCATTGCCCTGATCGGTTTCTTGCACTTGCCGGACTTCTTCAGCTGGCTGCGCCTGCAATCGGAACTGGTGTTGCCGCCCCAGGCGCTGGAGCAGGTCAACCCGGTGATCGACCAATTGCAGCAGTCCAAGGGCGGGCTGCTTTCCGTGGGTATCGTCATCGCGCTGTGGACCGCCTCGGCCGGCGTGCGCCTGATGATGAGCGCGATGAACGCGGCCTACGACGTGGTCGAGGGGCGGCCGATCTGGAAGCGTTTTCCGCTGTCGATCTTCTACACCGTGGGTATCGCCGGCATGCTCCTGGCCGCTGCGGCGCTGATGGTGCTGGGGCCGCAGGTGATGACCTGGCTGGCCGGGCAGGTGGGCCTGGAAGAGTTCATCGTCACCCTGTGGACCATCCTGCGCTGGCCGGTGATCGTGCTGCTGATGATGGTGGCCGTGGCCCTGATGTATTACGTGATGCCGGATGTGAAGCAGAAATTCCGCTTTATCACCCCCGGTTCGGTGCTGGCGGTGGTGGTGTGGATCGTCGCGTCCCTGGGGTTCGCCTACTACGTGAAAACCTTTGCTAACTACAACGCCATGTATGGCAGTATCGGCGCGATCATCGTGCTGCTGCTGTACTTCTATATCTCTTCGGCCGTGCTGTTGCTCGGAGCGGAGATGAATGCGGTGATCGAACACATGTCGGCCGAAGGCAAGGACCCTGGCGAAAAGGACTTTGACGGGCTGGGCGATAAACAACACGTTTCTGGACTGGGCCGGGACCACTCGCTCCATCCCACTACTGACGAAGCCTGAACATGATCCGTGAAATCCTCAAAATGGGCGATGAACGCCTGCTGCGTATTGCCCCGCCGGTGCCGCCCGAGATGTTCGACAGTCCGCAGTTGTGGGAGCTGATCGACGATATGTTCCAGACCATGGAAAGTGTCGGAGGCGTGGGGCTGGCAGCGCCGCAGATCGGTGTCGACCTGCAGTTGGTGATCTTCGGCTTCGAGCACAGCGAACGTTATCCGGACGCCGAAGCGGTGCCCCAGACCATCCTCATCAATCCCCTGATCACTCCGCTGAGCCCGGTGCTGGAAGAAGGCTGGGAAGGCTGCCTCTCGGTTCCCGGACTGCGCGGAGCGGTGCAGCGCTACCAGCACATTCGCTATGAAGGCTTCGATCCCAAGGGCGAGCCGGTGGTGCGCGTGGCGTCGGGCTTTCACGCCCGGGTGGTGCAGCATGAATGCGATCATCTGATCGGTCGGCTGTACCCGTCGCGGATCAGTGACTTCAGCAAGTTCGGGTTCACTGAGGTGCTGTTTCCCGATCTCGATCCCAACGCCGACGATTGATCTTCCGGCCTCGGCTCACGGGGTCTGGTCGCAGGCCGGGGCGCCCATGGCCAGCAACGGCTTGCTGCGTTGGTAGCGGGCCAGGCGTTCGGCCAGGGGCGCTGGCAGGTGCGTCGCGCGGGTGAAACTCATGCGTTGATACAAAGTTTCCAGGTCCGGGTGGCAGAACAGCCAGAGCGGGCCTGGCACGGCCTGTCGGGCTTGCTGCACCAACTGCGCCGCCAGCCCCTGGCCACGGTGGGACGGGGCGACGAACAAACCTGTCAGCCAATGCCCCTGAGCCACCGGGGCCAGGCTCATCCCGGCAATGACCTCGCCCTCCCTGACCACCCACAGCTGACCCTCGGCCGAGGCACGCATGGACGAACGGTGCTGGCGATAGAACTTGTTCAGCAAGGGACGAGAGGCCTCGTCGAGCGGGCCGATCTGCAGGCTGGGCATGAGGTTTCCGGGGTTGCAACGGGACGCGGCGGATTATAAAGGAACCCTGGCTGCCCATAGGTGCTATACCTCAAGCCTATCCCGCCACAGTGGAGTCGCAGTCATGTCCAAAGGTATGAACGCCAAGAAAAACGCCAAGAAGAAACCGGCCAAGAGCGCGGACGAGAAACGCGCCGAGAAAAAGGCCAAGAAAACCGAAGTGAACATCTTCGGCCATTGATCGCTTTGACCAAGCCCGCACTGCGGGCTTGGTTTTGTCTGCTCTCGGGCGCGCCCGGCTGGTTGTTCCTGCCGATTGGTTGCGTCTGGTTCTCTCCAGCTCCTCTATGCCATTTCCAGCGCCAGTGCCTCTCGCACGGTCGGGCGCTGCTCGATTCGTGCCTGGTACTTCAGCAAGGCTGGCCAGGCGCCCAGGTCGATGGCAAACACCGCGGTCCAGCGCAGCACGGTGAACAGATAGGCATCGGCAACGCTGAACTGTCCACCCTGCAGGTAGTCCTGGTGCTCCAGGATCTGCTCCAGCAACGCCAAGCGCTTGAACAGCTTTTGCCGGAACAGGTCCTTGGCCTTGTCATCCAGTGCTGAGTTGAACAGCCAGCCCATGATCCCGTGAACCTCGCTGGTGATGAAGTTCAGGGTTTCCTGCAGCCGTACCCGCTGCCAGCTGCCCTGTGGGGCCGCCAGACCGGCCTCGGGCTTGAGGTCGGCGAGGTACTGCAGGATCGCCGGGCCCTCGGTCAGCACTTCGCCGTTGTCCAGTTGCAGGGCGGCAACGTAGCCCTTGGGGTTGATGGCGAGGAAGTCCTCACCTTCGGCCGTGCGCTTGCTGCGATTGTCGACACGGATCGCTTCGAACGGCAGTTGCAGTTCCCGCAGCACGATATGGCAGGCCAGGGAGCAGGCTTGAGGGGCGTAGTAGAGTTTCATCGGCGGCTCTCGAGTGAAGGGTCGAAGCAGTGTCGGCGAGGCTGCTGGCATGGGTAAAATTCATTTTTCAGAAAGCAGCCATAAGGACAGCTACTGCCATGATGAACCTGATGCACTGGCGCCTGCTGGTGGCGATCGCCGAGTGCGGCACCATCACCCGTGCCGCCGAGGAAGTGGGGATGACCCAGTCCGGGGCCAGCCAGGCTCTGGCGCAGATGGAGGACATGCTTGGTGTACAGGTGTTCATCCGCGAGCGTCGTCAGGCGCTGCCTACGGCTATCGGCCTGCAGGTGCTGGAGCAGGCGCGGGTGATGCTGGGGGCCCTGGCCCAGGTGCGGCGCCAGGTCGACGCGGCCCGCGGCATGCTCCACGGCAGCCTGCGCCTGGCGGGGTTTCCCATGGTCCTGGCGCAGGTTCTGCCGCCCTTGCTGCGGCGCTTCAGGCAGTTGCACCCGGGGATCGAGGTGGTGCAACTGGAGGTCAGCGACGATGAGGTCGAAGCCCTGCTGGAGGCGCAACTGGTGGACCTGGGGGTGGTGCTGAACCCCGCGGCCGGGCGTCGTTCGTGGTTGCTGGGGCTGGACTCGTGGGTGGCGGTGTTGCCCCGGGAGCACTCCTGGCAGGCGGCGAGCATCGACCTTGCGACCTTGCTGGCACAACCTTTTGTCCTGGCCACTGGCGGTTGTTCGGTGAACGCTCGCAGTCTGGCTGCCGACGCCGGCGTGCCGCTGGCGGACGTGCGGATCGAAGTGCGGGAGTGGAACAGCGCATTCAGCCTGGTGCGTGAAGGGCTGGGGGTGACCCTGGTACCGGAAAGCACCCTGCCGGAGCTGCGCCAGGGGTTGCGGGTGCTGCCGTTGAGTCGGCCCATCGAGCGTCGGTTTGCCCTGGTAGCGGCACCGGGTCGTGAGGCCAACGGTATGGTTCAGGCGTTCGTGCAGATACTTGAGGGCGGTTAGTCAGAACATTCTTTAATGCCTTGTTGGGCACTTGTTGAGAATGCTTCCAATGATGTTGAAAGTTGTGAAAACCGACTGACTGGTGGCCTTGCATAGGGGGCGCGGCTGTCTATGCTCAGTTGTGAAAAAACTATGGATAGCGTTGTCCGGTACTGTCCCATCACCCCTCGATGTTTGCCCTTGCAGCGGGTGTTTGCACATTGTTTATCCAGGGAACGGCAGCGATAACATGAACAAAGACGAGAGTGCGCAACTAGAGGCACCAGAGGTTCGGGAGTAATTAATTAGATGGAGTTTCTTTTCTTTGTTGGGTCGGCCCGTTTATCGGGCATCAAGAAAAGGATGGCTTGATAAGAGCGTTGCAATATGAACTCTCCGATTGAACATCATTGATCACCTGACAATTCCTCTCTCATATGAAGGGGGGTGTTTACCGTGTTTTATCGAACGTTGTAGTGGCTCAGTTGAAAGACTAGGAACTTCCGTCAATCAAAAGACAGCGTTGAAGGTGATACAACCATGTTTAACCTACATCACAAGGCTGACCTGCAAGAGATCGAGCGTTTTAATTGTGCGCTGGCCGAGGCCAACGCCAAGCTGGCGGCAATCAGCCGCTCCATGGCGATGATCGAGTTTTCGCCCGATGGCATCGTGCTCGATGCCAACGACAACTTCTGCCAGACCATGGGGTATTCCGCTGAAGAGATACGTGGCAAGCATCACCGGATCTTTTGCGAGGAAGAGTTCTACCGCAGCGAGGAATACGCCAAGCTCTGGCGCGACCTGGGGCGGGGCGAACCGGTCAGCGGCACCTTCCTGCGGCTGAACAAGCGGGGCGAGGAGATCTGGCTCGAAGCCAGCTACATGCCGGTGTTCGATGCCGATCGTCGGGTCAAGAGTGTGATCAAGGTGGCGTCGGACATCTCCGAACGCATCCATATCGAACATGAAAACCAGAGCCTGCTGAATGCCATCGGCCGTTCCATGGCGATCATCGAGTTCAGTCCGGACGGCACTATCCTCAAGGCCAACGACAACTTCCTCAAGACCATGCAGTACCCCTTGAATGAAATCCTTGGCCAGCACCACAGCATGTTCTGTCACCGGGCTGAAGCCGAGTCATCGGAGTACAAGCAGTTCTGGGCTTCGTTGAACCGTGGCGAGTATCACTCCCATCGTTTCGAACGGGAAAACAAGTACGGCCAGACGGTGTTCCTGGAAGCCTCGTACAACCCCCTGTTCGACACCAAGGGCCGCTTGTACAAGGTGGTCAAGTTTGCCAGCGATATCACCCAGCAGATGACCAGCCTGCAATCCGCCGCCGAATCCGCCCACAGCACCTCGGTACAGAACGACGCCTGTGCCCAGAAGGGCTCGCAGGTGGTGCAGCAGACGGTGCAGATCATCCAGCAGATCTCTCACGACCTGAACGCAGCGGCGCGCAGCATCGATGCGGTGAGCAAGCAGTCGGAGATCATCGGCAGCATCGTCCAGACCATTCGCGGAATCGCCGACCAGACCAACCTGCTGGCGCTCAATGCGGCCATCGAGGCGGCTCGGGCCGGCGAACATGGGCGAGGCTTTGCGGTGGTGGCGGACGAGGTGCGCAGCCTGGCGGCGCGCACCAGTCAGGCCACGGTGGAAATCGTCGAAGTGGTGCGCAAGAACCACGACCTGTCGATGAGCGCGGTCACCAGCATGCAATCGAGCCTGAGCCGCACCGGCGTCGGGGTCGAACTGGCCAATGAGGCGGGGGAGGTGATCCTGGAGATCCAGCAAGGCTCGCGACATGTGGTGGATGCCATCAGCCAGTTCAACTCGACCCTGCAGTTGCAGTGATCGGGGGGCGGCGGGCACAAAAAGGGTTCCCGTTGGGAACCCTTTTTCGTCGTGCACGATTACAGCGAGGCGAGGAACTTCTCGTCGATCGGCTTGGCGCTGGTCTTGGTGTCAGCCTCTTCCTTGGCCAACTGCATCTTGTCCTTCAGGCGCTCGGCGATTTCCTGGTTGATCGCCAGCTGGCGCTCCGGCGGCAGGTCTTTCAGGTCCTCTTCGGTCAGGCCCATATCCTTGAGGATGCTGTCGCGCAGACGCTGTTCGGGCGTCTTGCTCATGTAGTCCTTGAACTCGCTCAAGGCACTGGACTCGGTGGCGCTATTGGCCTGTGGCGTGCTGGAAGTCGGCGGCGTGGCCTGGAGCAGGACACGGGTCTTGGCGAACGCGGCATTGACGTTGTCGTCCACGGTATTGCCTTGCAGGCTGGACTGGGACGTCGGCACGGTGACGGAGTTCTGGGCCTGCTGCAGCATGCCGCTGTACAGCGCGCTGGCGGCTGCAGTGGTCGGGTCCATATCGGTGCGCGAGGTGGGCTGCACCGAAACGGATTTCTGGGCGTTGACCAACATGATCGGGAACCTGTGTGAGAGAACTAGGCGAGTACTTCAGCAAGATCCATGCCTAATAAAATCGGCCTTCAATATCAAGGGATTGGCGCGCTCGAGCACTGCCGGGCTGTCCGCGGGCGGACAAGTCTTGCCGCTTTCTGGCAAGCGCCGCCCGGGTTTGCCGAGGGCCGCGCTCAGTAGGTGATGGGTATGCCGAAGTCCTCCTGGAAGGCGTCGTCCACCGGCTCATAGCCGAGGACCCGCGTGGTGTCGCTGAGGTCCAGGCGCTTGAAGCGATTGTTGGAGATACCGTGGCCGATGAAGTGCTGCACCCCGGGGGTTTCCACGGCCCGTTGCAGCAACTGTAGGGCGTCTCGGGGGCTGAGCCAGGCGCTGAGGTCGCGGCTGCTGGTCAGCTCGTGATGCTCGGGGAACTCGAAGGCGCCGATGCGCAGGGCGATGCAGGACAGCCCGCGCCTGGCGGCATAGAAGGCACACAGTGCCTCGCCGTAGCACTTGCTGACCCCATACAGGTTGGCCGGCATCACCGGCATGTTGGCCGTGATCTGTCGATCCACCGGGTAGCCTTCGATGGTCTGGGCGCTGCTGGCGAACACCAGGCGCCGGCAGCCGGCGTTGACGGCGGCCTCGAACAGGTAGGTGGTGGCGAGGATATTGTTGGGCAACAGTTGCTCGAAACTGGCGCTGGCATGGGGGATGCCGGCCAGGTGGACGACGACGTCGATGCCCGGCAGGAGACGGCCAATGGTCTGCGGGTCGTCAAGATCCAGGCGCACGAAGCGGTGGGGCGCCGGGATCTCGAAGTCCGGTTCGACGCGGTCGGTCAGGGTGAAGCGGTAGCGCTCCTGCGAGCCCTGGAAGAATACCTTGCCGATCCGGCCACAGGCGCCGGTCAGCAAAACGTTGAGTCCATCCATGTCCAATCTCCGGTGGCTAGGTAATGCTGTGGCCCAGGCTAGGGGGTGCCGTTGCGTCCGTACAGGCGAAAGCCCGGACGCAGGCTGAGACGCTCGTAGTAGGCGTCTATGGCGGGGAAGTCCGGGTGCTCCATGGGGGTCATCTTCCAACGGTTGACCGAGAGCCCGAGGACGATGTCCGCCAGGCTCGGGTGCTCCCCGAGGACATAGGCTGCGGAGCGCTGCAGCTGTTGTTCGAGTATCGCCATCTTGGCGTTCCAGGCCTGCAGGCTGGCGTCGATGCGCCGAGAGTCCTGGTAGTCCGCATGCCGGCGCACCAGGCCCATGAAGGCGTAGCTCCAGGCCGGGTTGAGTTCGCAGGCCTGCCAGTCCATCCACTGTTCCACCAGGGCCCGGGCCCGTGGGGCGATCGGCAACAGGCCGCTGCCGGGGTGCAGGTTGGCCAGGTAGCGGCAGATGCTGTTGGACTCCCACAGGGCGCCGGCGTCATCGATCAGCACCGGAACCTGGGCATTGGGGTTGAGGGCGAGGAACTCGGGAGTGTGGGTCGATTGGAAGCCGCTGCCCCAATCTTCCTGTTGGTAGGAAAGGCCGAGCTCCTCGCAGGTCCACAAGACTTTTCTGACGTTGATGGACGAGGCTTTGCCGAGAATTCTGTAGGGGGTTCCCATGACGCTTCCTTGTTCGTGGCTCAGGCGGGCCATGGGAATCTATCAGTGTGCCTGGTCCTCGGCGATGGCCAATGTGCCTCCGGATGTTTGTCCGCGCTTCAGGCCGGGTCGGGCAAGGCCGAGGCCGGCAGGCCGAAGACCCGGTCGAACAGCCAGTTGAAGACGAAGGTGTAGCAAGGGATGAACAGGATCAGCGCCAGGTCCAGGAGAAAGGCCTGTACCAGGCTGATGCCCATCCACCAGGCAATCAGCGGGATCAGGAACACGATCAGGGTCAGTTGAAAGCCCACGGCGTGGGCGATGCGTCGCTTGACGGTGCGGGTGCGTGACGGCTGGCGGCTTTCCCAGCGTTCGAACAGGCTGGTGTAGATGAAGTTCCAGGTCACCGCGATGCTGGTGATCACCACCGCCAGCGGGCCGGTGCTGCTGGGCGAGGTGCCGGACAGCAGGGCCAGGCCGAGGGCCGAGAAGGTCATGCCGAACACCTCGAACAGGGATACGTAGAGCAGTTTGCGTTTCACGCCTTGCATGGGAATTCCTCGGTATTGAATGCAGGTGGCCAGGGCTGGGCTGGCACGGGGCGCGAAAGATAGCTTCAATGTCCATGACAGAAAAAGTCGGAAGCTTTCAGTTTTACTGATAGGTTGTGCCCATGAATTTTTCCAGCGACAGCATCCAGTTGTTTCTTGCCGTGCTTGAGCGCGGTTCCTTTTCTGCGGCGGCCCGCGCCCTGGGCAAGGTGCCCTCGGCGGTGAGCATGGGCATTGCCAACCTTGAGGCCGAACTGGGGTACGCCCTGTTCGATCGCCGTCATCGCGAGCCGGTGCCGACGCCCCTGGCCCTGTCGCTCGCGCCCCATGCCCGGCTGATTGCCGATCAGCTCAAGCAGTTGCAGGTGCATGCCATCGAGCTGTCCCTGGGGCTGGAGAGCACACTGTCGATCGCGGTGGTGGATGACATCGACAAGCAGCGGTTGCTGGCAGCCATCAAGCTGCTGGCCGAGCGCTATCCGTTGCTGGATGTGGAAGTGCTCAGCGCTCCTCAGGATGACGTGCTGCAACTGCTGCACAGCGGACGGGTCAGTGTCGGCGTGGCCTTCGCCGGCCTGAGCGTGAACGCCCTGGAATACTTCCAGTACGCCGGCAGCGAACGGATCATCGCCTGTATTTCACCCCGGCATCCGCTGTGTTTGGCCAGTGATGGGGCGCTGTATCTGGAGGAGTTGATCCGGGTTCGCCAGGTGGTGGTGGCCAGCCGCGACCTGCCCATCAGCGATACCCGGCCCCTGGTGGGCGAGTCGCTGTGGCGCACCGACAGCCTGGCCATGGCCCTGCACATGGTGGAGGCCGGGATCGGCTGGGGCAATTTCCCGCTGTCGGTGATCCAGCCGCTGCTGGCGGCAGGTCGCTTGCAGCGCCTGAAGTTCAAGAACCTCGACAACGGCCTGTCGCTGCCGGTGCATGCGGTGTGGCTCAAGAGCCGGCCGCTGCAGAAGGGCGCCCTGGCCCTGGTGCAACTGCTCAGTGGCGAAGATCCGGCGCTGGGGCCGCTGCCCGGCCCCGGGTTCTAGGCCAGGGCCTGCTGGCGCAACCAGCGCAGCAGCAGACCGGCCGCCGAGTCGTCGCTGATCGCTTGGGCCGAGAGCAGGTAGTAGGCACTGCCGTCGGCGACGAAGCCGAATGGGGCGCACAGCAGTCCGTCGCGCAGATCGTCGCGCACCAGTTGCCAGGGGGCGATGGCCAGCCCCAAGCCCGCCACCGCGGCTTGCAGGCTGAAGTAGAAATGCTCGAAGACCTGCTCCGAAGACGCCTGAGGCCGCGGCATCGGGTGCAACTGCAGCCAGTGTTCCCAGGCTTGCGGCCGGGTTGCGCTGTGCAGGCGCGGGGCGTGGTCCGCGAGAACTGCCTGCTCGTTTGACTGCGGCGCCCAGTCAGGCTGTTTGTCCGGACGGCACACGGGGCCAATGGCTTCGTCGAACAGCCAGTGGGCCTGGGTCTGCTCGCTCCAGGCGAAATCATTGCGGCGGATCGCCAGGTCGATGCCGGCGTTGAACGAGAAGGGCCCGCCGCCAGCCAGCAGCTGGATGGCTATGTCGGGGTGGGCGGCCTGGAACGCCGGCAGGCGCGGAATCAGCCAGCGCATCAGCAGGGTCGGTTCACAGGACAGCACCAGCGGTGCCCCGGGGGGCGGAGCCCGCAAGCGGCGGCTGGTGTTCTCGATCAGGTCCAGGGCCTGGGTCACGCTGTGCAGCAGTTCGGCCCCGGCCGAAGTGAGAAACACCCGGTGACTGCGTCGCTCGAACAGGGCAGTGCCCAGGTCGTCTTCCAGGCTGCGCACGGCGCGGCTGATGGCGCCGTGGGTCAGGTGCAGGGCTGCGCCGGCCAGGGTGAAGCTCTCCAGGCGAGCGGCCGCTTCGAAGCAGCGCAGGGCGCCTAGGGGCGGCAGGCGTCGGCGCGAGGTCTGTGAGTTTTTATCACCAAGAGTGTCAGTTTTCATCGTTGGCCTTACCCCGGGAGATCCCCATACAGTAGCGCCGGATTGTATAACCAAGGCGTTGGCAACGTGACAGAACTGTTAGTCGTAATCACCATCACCATTCTCGCGGTACTCAGCCCCGGGGCCGATTTTGCCCTGGTCACCCGTAACAGCCTGATGCTCTCGCGCCGTCACGGCGTGCTGACTGCGGTGGGGATCGGGCTCGGGGTCATGCTGCACATCGGCTACAGCCTGCTGGGGGTGGGGCTGCTGTTGCAGCAGTCGCCGCTGTGGTTCACCGGGCTGAAGCTGGCCGGGGCGCTGTATCTGATCTACCTGGGCATCCGCTTATTGCGCAGTCCCGCCCAGGGACCGGAGGACGTGGCGGGGTGTGGCCAGGTGTCGTCCTGGGCGGCCTTGCGCAGCGGTTTCCTGACCAATGCGCTGAATCCGAAGACGATGATCTTCGTCCTCAGCCTGTTCATGCAGGTGATCCAGCCAGGCACGGGGGTGGCGGTGCAGATCGGCTACGGGGCGATCATCGTCCTGGCCCACCTTCTGTGGTTCGTGGCCGTGGCACTGTTTTTTTCGGCGCCGGCCATTGCCGACCGGCTGTTGGGCTACAAGCGCCGTATCGATCAGCTGTTCGGGGTGCTGTTGATCGGGTTCGGGCTGTTGCTCAGTGTGCTTGGCGTGCAGCCCTGAGGCCTCAGGTGCTTTCCCGGATCCGCAGTTCGAACCCCATGTCCACCACGGGCTCGGTCACGCTGTTACCGGCCAGCAAGGTCAGCATCTGCTCGGCGGCGCGGCGGCCGATGGCTTCCCTGGGGGTGCTGATACTGCTCAGGCGCGGCACCATGTGCTCCGAGGACGGCAGGTCGTTGAACCCCAGCACCGCCACTTGCTCCGGGATCTTGATCCCGCAGCGCATGGCTTCGAGCAAGGCGCCCTGGGCCAGGTCGTCGTTGCCGAAGAAGATGGCGTCCACTTGCGGCTGGCTTTGCATCAGTTGCAGGAACAGCTCGCCCCCCAGGCCGACGGAAGACGGGCGCGGGGTCAGCAGTTCCAGGTCGGGGTTGTACAGCCCGGCTTCCTGCAGGGCGCGGCGGAAGCCTTCGCCCCGCAGCAGGGTGCGCTGATCCAACTGCGCGCCGACGTAGGCCAGGTGCTTGCGGCCGCGGGAAATCAGGTGCCGGGCGGCAGTCTCGCCAGCGTTCAACTGGGAGAAACCCACGCAGTTGAGCCCGGCGCCGGAGTCCAGATCCATCATGTAGACGCAGGGAATGTTGTTGGCCTCGATCATCCGCCGGGAGCTTTCGGTACGGTCGAAACCGGTCAGCAGCAGCCCGCGCGGCTGGTAGGTCATGTAGTTGCGCAGCAGGTTTTCTTCTTCGTCCCGGGAATAGTGGTAGTTGCCGATCAGCACTTCGAAGCCCTTGGGCCGCAGGACCTGATGAATGGCTTCCAGGGTTTCGATGAACAGCAGGTTGGACAGCGACGGCACCAGCACCACTACCGACTGGCTCTGGGCCGAGGCCAGGGCGCGGGCGGCGGAGTTGACCACGTAGTTCAGCTCCTGCGCGGCCTTCTGCACTTTTTCCACCAGCTCGGTGGCCACGCTGCTGACGCCGCGCAGCGCCCGGGAGGCGGTGATCGGACTGACACCGGCCAGTCGCGCCACTTCGTTGAGGGTAGGGCGCCCCGTGGTACGGGAGCTTTTATCGTTTTTATGAGGGGTCATCAGACGGCTTGCCAAACAAAATTCAAGTCACTAAGGTAGCGCTGTCCTGAAACAGCTGCAATGCGTGAGCGAGGTGTGCCTGACCCTCGCTCTTTGGTTTGGCGGACTATATACGCGGCAACCCACAAAAATGACAAGAAGGCGTCGGCAGACACTGTTTTTGTACTAGAACTAGAACTAGCGAAGGTAGCGCTGTCTGCGCGCTGAGGTGTTACATGAGTCAACCAATTACCGCCCTGGTCATCATGGGTGTTGCCGGCTGTGGCAAATCCAGCGTCAGCCAGGCCCTGTGCCAGCGCAGCGGCGCCACGGCCATTGAAGGCGATACGTTCCACCCTGCCGCCAATATCGCCAAGATGAGTGCCGGCATTCCCCTCGACGACGACGACCGTGCCGGCTGGCTCGACAGCCTGTGCGAGGAGTTGCGCCGCACCCTGGCCGCCGGCCAGCGCCCGGTGCTGACCTGCTCGGCGTTGAAGCGCAAATACCGTGAACGCCTGCGCGCCGCCACCCCCGGCCTGGGTTTCATCTTTCTCGAACTGACGCCGGCAGTGGCCGCCGATCGCGTGGCACACCGGCCAGGGCATTTCATGCCTTCGACCCTGATCGACAGTCAGTTCGCCACCCTCGAATCCCCCGTGGGGGAGCCGCTCACCCTGGCCCTGGATGCCAGCACCCTGAGCGTCCAGCGCCTGGCCGAACTGGCCAATCAATGGTGGCTGGAGCATGGCCTTGAACCTTCGCGCTAAGCGTCGGTTCGAAATAGGTAGCGCTATCCCACTCGGCCCTTGTTTTTAACGCTTTAATAAAAACAACAAACCGGAGGCAATTCCATGTTTGGCATGTCCCAAGAGACCTATCTGCTGGTTGATGCAGTGGTCACAATCATCGGCCTGATCGTCTTGATCACCCGATTCAAGCTGCATCCCTTTATTGCCCTGACCATCGCCGCGGGCTTCCTCGGCCTGACCTCGGGCATGCCAGTGGACAAGATCATCAAGGCGTTCCAGGACGGCTTTGGTGGCGTGCTCGGTTTTGTCGGCATCATCCTGGCGCTGGGCACCATGCTCGGCAAGATGATGGCCGAGTCCGGCGGCGCCGATCAGATCGCCCAGACCCTGATCCGCTCGTTCGGCAAGGAGCGGGTGCAGTGGGCGATGATGTTCGCCGCCTTCCTGGTGGGCATCCCGCTGTTCTTCGAGATCGGCTTCGTGCTGCTGATTCCGCTGGTGTTCATCGTCGCCCGGCGCACCGGGGTGTCGCTGATCAAGATCGGCATTCCGCTCCTGGCCGGCCTGTCGGCGGTGCACGGCCTGGTGCCGCCGCATCCGGGGCCGCTGCTGGCCATCGGCGTGTTCGGCGCCGACATCGGCAAGACCATTCTCTACGGCCTGATCGTTGCCCTGCCGACCGCCATCATTGCCGGTCCGATCTACGGCACCTTCATTGCCAAGTACATCCCGGGCCACCCGTCCCAGGAGCTGGTGGACCAACTGGCCCGTGAAAACACCTCGCAGAACCTGCCCAGCTTCGGCGTGACCCTGCTGACCGTGCTGCTGCCGGTGTTCCTGATGCTGCTCAAGACCTTCGCCGACGTGGCGCTGCCGGACGGGCATTTCTTCCGCATCTGGATGGACATGATCGGCCACCCGATCAGTGCCTTGCTCCTGGCCCTGCTGCTGTCGCTCTACACCTTCGGCTACAAGCAGGGCATCGGCTCCAAGCAGATCCTCGGTTTGCTCGACGCCAGCCTGGCGCCGACCGCCGCGATCATCCTGATCATCGGCGCCGGCGGCGGTTTCAAGCAGATGCTGGTGACCAGCGGCGTGGGTGATGTGATCGGCCACATGGCGGTCAATGCGCAGATCTCGCCGATCCTCCTGGCCTGGCTGGTGGCGGCGGTGATTCGCATCGCCACCGGTTCGGCCACCGTGGCGACCATTACCGGCGCGGGCATCGTGGTGCCGGTGGTGGGGATGATCCCCGGGGTCAACCGCGAGCTGCTGGTGCTGGCCACCGGTGCCGGCTCGTTGATCCTGTCTCACGTCAACGACGCCGGTTTCTGGCTGGTCAAGCAGTACTTCAACATGACCGTGGCCGAGACCTTCAAGACCTGGACGGCGATGGAAACCATCCTCTCGGTGGTGGGCCTGATCTTTATCCTGTTGCTGTCGTTGGTGGTTTAAACGGCGGGGTTGACCCCTGTCGCCGCTGTCGAGCCTGGGCGAGCCTGGGCAAAGGCCCGAAGCTGGATAGGCAACTGAATCGCCGCGAGTGCTACGCACTCGTTCGCAGCCTGCGGCAGCGGCTACAGTACAGGCACAAAAAAACCGCATCGCTGCGGTTTTTTTGTGGCTGAAAGGCTCTCAGCTTTTCTGCACCAGGCCATCGGCGCGGAACATGCTGCGAATGCCGCGCACCGCCTGGCGAATCCGGTCCTGGTTCTCGATCAGGGCGAAGCGCACGTGATCGTCGCCGTACTCACCGAAACCCACCCCCGGCGACACGCAGACCTTGGCCTCGGCCAGCAGCTTCTTGGCGAACTCCAGGGAGCCCAGGTGCGCGTAGGCTTCGGGAATCTTGGCCCAGACGTACATCGAGGCCTTGGGGTTCTCCACCATCCAGCCCAGCTCATGCAGGCCCTTGACCAGCACATTGCGCCGTTGCCGGTACTGCTCGGCGATGTCTTTCACGCACTGCTGGTCGCCTTCCAGGGCGGCGATCGCCGCCACTTGCAGCGGGGTGAAGGTGCCGTAGTCGTGGTAGCTCTTGATCCGCGCCAGGGCACTGACCAGCTCCGGGTTGCCGACCATGAAGCCGATGCGCCAGCCGGCCATGTTGTAGCTCTTGGACAGGGTGAAGAACTCCACCGCGATGTCCTTGGCCCCGGGCACCTGCATGATCGATGGGGCTTTCCAGCCGTCGTAGACGATGTCGGCGTAGGCCAGGTCGTGGATCACCAGCACGTCGTACTGCTTGGCCAGGGCGATCACTCGCTCGAAGAAATCCAGCTCCACGCATTGGGCAGTGGGGTTGGAGGGGAAGCCCAGGATCATCATCTTCGGCTTGGGGATCGAACCGCGAATGGCCCGCTCCAGTTCGGCGAAGAAGTCCACGCCGGGCACCAGTGGCACCGAGCGCACCTGGGCGCCGGCAATCACCGCGCCGTAGATGTGGATCGGGTAGCTGGGGTTGGGCACCAGCACGGTGTCGCCCTGGTCCAGGGTGGCCAGCATCAGGTGCGCCAGGCCTTCCTTGGAGCCGATGGTGACGATGGCTTCGCTTTCCGGGTCGATGTCGACCTCGTAGCGATCCTTGTACCAGCGGGAAATCGCCCGGCGCAGCCGTGGAATGCCTTTGGAGGTGGAGTAGCCGTGGGTGTCCTCACGCTGGGCAACGGTCACCAGCTTTTCGACGATATGCGGCGGAGTCGCGCCGTCGGGGTTGCCCATGCTCAAGTCGATGATGTCTTCGCCGCGCCGACGCGCAGCCATCTTCAGCTCGGCAGTGATATTGAAAACGTAAGGGGGGAGACGATCGATGCGCGCAAAGCGGCGCGGCGAACCTTGTTCGGCCATTGTTGCCTCGAAAAGACGTAAGCGCCCGGAACCGTCCGAGCGACGTTGGCCACTGCGGTGGCCTGCGGGGCAGACGATAAGGGCGGCGCCGGCGGCTTGTCCAGAGGGGCGGAAAATTATTTTCGCAGCGTCGGGGGGATTTGCGGGGGGCGATGATTTGCCGCTATAACGTGCACGCTTTTTGCCTGCAAGGGCTGCGGCCCAGGTCGGCCAGGGCGATTTTCCAACGCTCGGCGCACCAGGACAGCCCTTCGAACCACCGCATCAAACGGGATGAATGATGGAGTTTACCAGCGGCTTCTTGCTGAGCCTTTCGCTGTGCCTGGACATTGGCGTGGCCAATATCGCGATGATCACCCTGGCCATGCAGCGCGGCTATTTCCAGGGCTTCTGCCTGGGCCTGGGGACCTGCGTCGGTGACCTGATCTATGCGCTGCTGGCCCTGGCCGGGATGACCGTGCTGCTGCAGTACGAAAGCGTGCGCTGGGTGCTGTGGATTGGCGGTTCGGCGCTGCTGGTGTATTTCGCCGCGAAGATGATTTACGCCGCGCTGCACCACAGCGCGGTGCTGGCCACGGCCGGGGAGGCGGACAAGGGCTCGCCGCGCAAGGAGTTCCTGCGCGGGATCTTCCTGGCCATGTCCTCCCCCAGCGCGATCCTCTGGTTCGCCGCCGTGGGCGGCACCCTGATTGCCCGATCCGGGGGCGGCGGGATCGCCAATTCCGGGCTGTTCCTCGCTGGGTTCTTTTGTGCCGGGCTGCTCTGGACCCTGGGCCTGTGCCTGGCCGCGACCCAGGGCGGCAAGCTCCTGGGGGACAAGCTGCTGCGCTACTCCTACCTGGCATCTGCGGCGATCTTCTGCTATTTCGCGGTGTACGTGATCCTATCCGGCTACCAGGAGTTTATCGTCGGCGCCGGCGCGAGCGACCTTCCGGCACTCTGATCCAGGCCCTGGCGATTGGCTTCTATACTGGATCCGAACCCATCATTTCTGCGGCAGGAGTGGCATTCATGGATGAGCAAAAACAGGGCGCAGGTCCCGAACCGCGCTTCGAAAGAGAGCGTTTTCTGCTGATCGCCGGCTTCAGCGAGCGGTTTACCCCTGGCACCGGCCAGGACATCGGCCAGCTGTGGCAGCGTTTCATCCCCCACATCGGCCGGGTGCCGGGGCAGGTGGATGAGGTGACCTACGGCGTCTGCTGCAACCCCGACGGCCAGGGCAGCTTCGAATACCTGGCCGGGGTCGAGATCAGCAAGCTCGACGATCTGCCCGAGCGTTATCGCTGGATCGAAGTGCAGCCGCAGAACTACGCGGTGTTCGAGCATGGCGGATCCCTGCAGGAGCTGCCCCAGACCTTCAACTACATCTGGAACACCTGGTTGCCCCAGTCCGGCCGCGAGGCCGCCAATGCGCCGGAGTTCGAGCGCTACAGCGCCGATTTCAACCCCGAGACCGGCAGCGGCGTGGTGGAGGTCTGGCTGCCGCTCAAAAGTGAATGATCCCCTCGGGGGAGCGGTCCGGCCCCCGATTTTCCCCGCCTGCCGCGCAATCTATACGCCGTCTTAATACCGCCCCCTGCAATCAGTGCCCGACCTTGATACGCCCTCACCTAACCTGCGTGGCGCAGAGGAGAGCGGCGCACGGCCCGTGGCCGACTCCCTGCCGGCGCCCGTTGCCGGGTGCCTGACCGGCTGCCTCCGGCGCCGCCATGGGCGGTGTCGGCGCGGCCTCAATGAATTAAGGGGAAAAGCCTTGCTGACACTGGAATTCATCTACGGCGCCAGCGGTTTTTGCGCCGTGCTGCTGTTTGTCTACCTGGGTTACGCGCTGATCCGTGCCGAGAAATTCTGATGACCGCACCCAGCGCTACCCCGGCATTTTCATTCGCCCGTCCGGGCATTTTCGAGAAAGGAAACCAGCCATGTACGACCTGATCTTCGTGGGCCTGTCCCTGGGGTTCTTTGTACTGACGGCCCTGGTCATCGTCGCCATGGGCAAGATTTGAACGGAGCATCGACATGTTGAGTACTGTGCTGGAATACGCGGTGATCCTCGGGGTAATGACCGGGCTCGCCGTACTCATGGGCAAATGGCTGGCCCGGGTCTTCAGCGGCCGCGGCCACGCCTTGCCCGAGCGGGCCACCTACCGCCTGCTGGGGATCGACCCCGGCGAAACCATGGGCTGGGCCCGCTATGGCTCGGCGCTGTTGCTGTCCAACGCGGCGATGATGCTCCTGGGCTACCTGGTGCTGCGCCTGCAAAGCGTCATGCCCCTCAACCCCCTGGGGCTGGCGGCGCAGACCCCGGACCTGGCGTTCAACACCGCCGCGTCCTTTATCACCAACACCAACTGGCAGGCGTACTCCGGGGAAAGCAGCCTGTCGAACTTCAGCCAGATGGCGGTGATCACCTTCCTGATGTTCGTCGGCGCCACCGCCGGTGTTGTCGCCGCGGCCGGTTTCATTCGCGGCCTGAGCCGTTCCAGCTCGGCGGATATCGGCAACTACTGGGTCGACTTCACCCGCACCCTGTACCGGGTAATGCTGCCTTTGTGCCTGGTCATGGCCCTGGTCTATGTCTGGCAGGGCATGCCCCAGACCCTCAACTCCCAGGCCCTGGCCACCACCCTGGAAGGCGCCCAGCAGCAGTTGATCGTCGGCGCCGTGGCCAGCTTCGAGTCGATCAAGCACATCGGCACCAACGGTGGCGGCTTCTTCAGCATGAACGCCGCCCACCCGTTCGAGAACCCGACCCCGCTGACCAACGTCCTGCACATCCTCAGCATGCTGCTGATCCCTTCGGCGCTGACCTACGCCTTCGGCAGCATGCTGCTGCGTCGGCGTCAGGGCTGGGTGTTCTTCGGCACCTTCCTGGTGATGTTTGTCGGCTTCCTGGCCATCGTCTTCACCGCGGAGCAGGGCGGCAACCCGCTGCTGACCCAGGTCGGTGTCGACCAGCAACTGTCGGCGACCCAGAGTGGCGGCAACATGGAAGGCAAGGAGCTGCGCTTCGGCATCGCCGACACCGCGCTGTTCGTCACCACCACCACCGGCGCCACCACCGGTTCGGTGAACGCCATGCACGACTCGCTGACCCCCATGGGCGGCTTCGTGCCCCTGGCGCAGATGATGCTCAACTGCGTGTTCGGCGGTGACGGCGTGGGCTTTATCAACCTGATCCAGTACGCCCTGCTGACGGTGTTCCTGGTGGGCATGATGATCGGCCGCAGCCCGGAATTCCTCGGCAAGAAGATCGAGGCCCGGGAGATCAAGCTGGTGATGCTCTCGGTGCTCGCGCACCCGATCTGCATCTTGGGTTTCACCGCCCTGGCAGCGTTGTGGCCGGACACCATGAACAGCCTCAACAACCTTGGCCCCCATGGTTTCAGCGAGGTGCTCTACGCCTACGCCTCGGGCACCGCCAACAACGGTTCGGCATTTGCCGGGCTCAACGCCAACACGCCGTTCTTCAACACCACCATCGGCCTGGCGATGCTCATGGGGCGCTTCTTCACCATGCTGCCGATGCTGGCCGTGGCCGGTTCCCTGGCGGCGAAAAAGAACATCCCGGCCGGTGCCGGCACCATTCCCACCGCCACGCCGCTGTTCATGTTCCTGGTGGTGTTCGTGGTGCTGGTGGTCGGTGGCCTGACTTTCCTGCCGGCCCTCGCGCTCGGCCCGCTGGTGGAGCAACTGCAGTTGCTGGCCGGCCAGACCTACAAGTAAGGGGTTGTGATGACTACGCAAATGCAAACCCAAGGCACCACTGTGGTGCTGTTCAAGGGCCTGTTGCGCCCGGTGCTGGTGGCGGCAGTGTTCTTCATGCTGCTGACCGGGTTGGCCTATCCGCTGGCGACCACGGTGCTGGCCAACCTGCTGTTCCCGTTCCAGGCCCAGGGCAGCCTGGTGCAGCGTGACGGCCTGGTGGTGGGCTCAAAGCTGATCGGCCAGTCCTTCAGTCGCCCGGAGTATTTCCAGGGTCGCCCGAGCATGACCCTGGGCAGCGATCCGCTGGACCCGAGCAAGAGCGTGCCCCAGCCCTACAACGCCGGGGCCAGTGGTGCCAGCAACCTGGGCCCCACCAGCCAGAAGCTGGTGGACAGCGTGACCGCGCGGGTCAGCGCCTACCGCCAGCTCAACGGCCTGGCGGCGGACATTCCGGTGCCGGTGGACGCGGTGACCGCTTCGGCTTCCGGCCTGGACCCGCACATCTCCCTGGCCAACGCCCAGCTGCAACTGAACCGGGTGGCCCGCCTGCGCAACCTGCCGCTGGCCGAGCTGCAGGCGCTGCTGCAGGCCCACAGCGAAAGCCGCACCTTCGGCCTGCTGGGCGAGCCCCGGGTCAATGTGCTGCAACTCAATCTCGCGCTGGATGCCCTGGCACCCGTGCCTGCCTCGCCCCTTGCGGTCAGTGAGTAAGAGATACCGATCATGAGTAAGAACCCTCGTATAGCGTTGTTCGACCGTGGGCTGCTGTCCACGGCGTGCCTGGATGCGGTGAAGAAGCTGCTGCCCCAGGCGCAGTGGAAGAACCCGGTGATGTTCGTGGTCTACCTGGGCAGCATCCTCACCACCCTGCTGTGGTTCCAGTCCCTGGGCGGCGAGGGCGAAGCCTCCAGCGGCTTCATCCTCAGCATCACCCTGTGGCTGTGGTTCACCGTGCTGTTCGCCAACTTCGCCGAAGCCCTGGCCGAGGGCCGCAGCCGGGCCCAGGCCGCCAGCCTCAAGGGCATGAAGCGCCAGACCCTGGCCAAACTGTTGCAGCAGCCCAGGCATGGCGCCGCCTGGCTGCCGATGGCCGCCAGCGAGCTGCGCAAGGACATGGTGGTGCTGATCGAGGCCGGCGACCTGGTGCCTTTGGATGGCGAGGTCATCGAAGGCGTGGCCACGGTGGACGAGAGCGCCATTACCGGTGAATCGGCGCCGGTGATCCGCGAGGCCGGGGGCGACTTTTCCTCGGTCACCGGCGGCACCAAGGTGCTGTCCGACTGGCTGGTGGTGCGCATCAGCGTCAACCCCGGCGAGTCGTTCCTGGACCGCATGATCTCCATGGTGGAATCGGCCAAGCGCCAGAAAACCCCCAACGAGGTGGCCCTGACCATTCTCCTGGTGGGGCTGACCCTGCTGTTCCTGCTGGTGATCGTGACCCTGAGCCCGTACTCGATCTTCGCCGTGGCCATGAGCGGCACCGGCAGCGTGATCAGCGCCACGGTGATGGTGGCGTTGCTGGTGTGCCTGATCCCCACCACCATCGGCGGCCTGCTCTCGGCCATCGGCGTGGCGGGCATGAGCCGGATGATGTCGGCCAACGTCATCGCCACGTCCGGGCGCGCCGTGGAAGCGGCGGGGGACGTCGACGTGCTGCTGCTGGACAAGACCGGCACCATCACCCTGGGCAACCGTCAGGCCAGCGCCTTCCTGCCGGCCCCGGGGATCAAGGACAGCGAGCTGGCGGACGCCGCGCAACTGGCTTCCCTGGCCGACGAAACCCCGGAAGGCCGCAGCATCGTGGTGCTGGCCAAGCAGAAGTTCGACATCCGTGGCCGCGACATCGAGGCCCTGGGCGCCAGCTTCGTGCAGTTCACCGCGCAGACCCGCATGAGCGGCGTCGACCTGCCGGAGGGGCGCAGCATCCGCAAGGGCGCGGCCGATGCCATTCGCCGGCACATCGAAGCCCTGGGGGGCAGCTTCCCGCCGGCCTTGCAGGCCAAGGTGGATGAAGTCTCGCGGCGCGGCAGTACGCCGCTGGTGGTCAGCGACGGCGCCCAGGCCCTGGGCGTGGTGGAACTCAAGGACGTGGTCAAGGGCGGGATGAAGGAGCGCTTTGCCGAACTGCGGCGCATGGGCATCAAGACCGTGATGATCACCGGCGACAACCGCCTGACCGCAGCGGCGATTGCCGTGGAGGCCGGGGTCGATGACTTCCTCGCCGAGGCCCGTCCCGAAGACAAGCTGCAACTGATCCGCGACTACCAGGCCAAGGGCAAGCTGGTGGCCATGACCGGCGACGGCACCAACGACGCCCCGGCCCTGGCCCAGGCCGACGTGGCCGTGGCGATGAACAGCGGCACCCAGGCGGCAAAGGAAGCGGGCAACATGGTCGACCTGGACAGCAACCCGACCAAGCTGATCGAAGTGGTGGAAGTCGGCAAGCAGATGCTCATGACCCGCGGCGCCCTGACCACCTTCAGCGTGGCCAACGACGTGGCCAAGTATTTTGCTATCGTACCGGCCGCGTTCGTCGCCACTTACCCGCAGTTGGCGGCGCTGAACGTGATGCACCTCAACAGCCCGAACTCGGCGATTCTCAGTGCGGTGATCTTCAACGCGCTGATCATCGTGTTCCTCATCCCCCTGGCGCTCAAGGGGGTGAAGTACCGATCCATCGGTGCGGCGGCCCTGCTTAACCGCAACCTGCTGATCTATGGCCTGGGCGGGGTGCTGGTGCCCTTTGCCGGGATCAAGCTGATCGACATGCTGCTGGCCGGGCTTGGCCTGGTCTGAGGCAAGGACTGACAATGCGGCGCTCCCCGGAGCGCCGCATTGTTCATTTAAGGAAGCTCATGACTGTGCTCGATGCGAGTTCCCCGCCCCGCGACGGGCGTCCCGACCCCGACGCGCTGCTGGAAAAGCTGCAGCAGGATGAACAGGCCGCCCAGCGCGGCAAGCTGCGGATCTATTTTGGTTCCAACGCCGGGGTCGGCAAGACCTGCGCCATGCTCACCGCCGCCCGCAGCGAAGTGGCCCTGGGCCGCGACGTGGTGGCCGGGGTGGTGGAAACCCATGGCCGGCGGGAAACCGCCGAGCTGCTGCAAGGCCTGGAGGTGCTGGAGCGTCACCGCCTGATGCACCGCGACTACGCCTTGCCCGAATTCGACCTGGACGCCGCCCTGGCGCGGCGTCCCGCGGTGCTGCTGGTGGACGAGCTGGCCCACAGCAACGTCCCCGGTTCGCGCCACCCCAAACGCTGGCAGGACGTGGAAGAACTGCTGCGGGCCGGGATCGATGTCTGGACCACCCTCAACGTCCAGCACCTGGAAAGCCTCAACGACATCGTCAGCGGCATCATCGGCATCCGCGTGCGCGAGACCGTGCCCGATCACCTGTTCGACGAAGCCCACGAAGTGCTGGTGATCGACCTGCCGCCGGATGACCTGCTGCGCCGCCTCAAGGACGGCAAGGTCTACATGGGGCCCCAGGCCGAGCGCGCTTCACGGCATTTCTTTCGCAAGGGCAACCTGTTGGCCCTGCGCGAACTGACCCTGCGTCGCACCGCCGACCGGGTCGATGCGCAGATGCGCGACTACCGCCGCGAACGCTCGATCAATGCCCTGTGGCCGGCCCGCGAGCGCCTGCTGGTGGGGGTGGCCGGTGATCCGGCGGACGAACGCCTGGTGCGTGAGGCCGCGCGCCTGGCGCAGAAGCTCGAAGCCGACTGGATGGTGGTGCACGTGGCCTCGGCGCAGCGCCGCGGCCACGGCTCCAGCCGTTATGCGGCGGCGATGAAGACCCTGGCCCTGGCCGCCGAGTTTGGCGCCGAAACCGCGACGCTGCCCGGCCTGGATGTGGCCGAGGCGCTGGTGGCCTGTGCCCGCGAGCACAATGCCAATCGCCTGGTGCTGGGCCATTACCCGCGCAAGGTCTGGCAGTTCTGGCACCAGTCGGTGAGCGACCGGATCAGCCGCCAGCATCCGGAAATCGATCAGATCGTGATCGCCAACGGCCCCTTGAGCCGACGCCCGGTGCTTGCGGACAAGCCCGAGGCCGGGCTGCCACCGAGCCGCGCGCCGGCCTACCTGTGGGCCAGCCTTGCCTGTTTTGCCGCCACCGCGGTGGCGGCGCTGCTGCTCCAGGTGTTCGACCCGGCCAACGTGGTCATGCTGTTCCTGCTCACCGTGGTGCTGGTGGCGCTGCGCTTTGGGCGCGGCCCGGGCGTCTGGGCGGCGATGCTGGCGGTGTTGTGCTTCGACTTCTTCTTCGTCCAGCCGGTGTGGTCGTTCACGGTCAACGACACCCAGTACTTCTTCACCTTCGCCCTGATGCTCGGCATTGCCCTGATCACCGGCCAGCTCACCGCGCGCCTGCGCCATCAGGCGCGCACCGCCGCCGAGGGCGAGCGCCGTGCCACTTCCCTGGCCGGGCTGGCCCGGGAGCTGTCGGCGGCGCTGACCGAGGAGCAGATCTGCGCCGTGGCCCTGCGCACCTTCAGCGGGGTGTTCGAGGCCCGGGTCGGGCTGGCGCTGCCGGACGCCGACAATCGCGTGCGCGCCCTGAGCGCCAATGTCCTGACCATCGACGAAAGCATCGCCCAGTGGGCCTATGACCACGCCCAGCCGGCGGGGCGCGGCACCGACACCCTGGCAGCCGCCAAGGGCTGCTACCTGCCGCTCAAGGCGCCGATGCGGGTGCGCGGGGTGCTGGTGCTGGAACTGGCGGATGCCGAACGCCTGGCCGAACCGGAGGAGCGGCGCCTGCTGGAGGCGTGCATGAGCCAGCTGGCGATTGCCCTGGAGCGCGTGCATTACGTCGAAGTGGCCCAGAGCACCGTGGTGCAGATGGAGGGCGAGCGCATGCGCAACACGTTGCTGGCGGCGATCTCCCACGACCTGCGCACGCCCCTGACCACCATCATCGGCGCCGCCGACGCCGCCTTGCCCCACGCCACCGAGGGCCCGCTCAAGCCCCTGCTGGCGGGTATCCACGATCAGGCCTCGTCCATGCAGCGCCTGATCGAGAACCTGCTGGACATGGCGCGCATGCAGGAGCGTGGCGTGCGTCTCAAGCGCCAGTGGAACTCCCTGGAGGAAATTGTCGGCAGCGCCCTGCGCCAGTTGCGCGAGCCGTTGGCCAAGCATCAGTTGCGGGTCGTCATGGCGCCGCAGTTGCCCCTGGTGGAAGTGGACGCGCTGCTGCTGGAACGGGTGCTGGTGAACCTGCTGGACAACGCCGCCAAGTACACTCCGGCCGGCACCCTGGTGCAGATCAGTGCCCGTCAGGTCGACCAGCAGATCATTTTGCAGGTCAGCGATTCCGGCCCCGGCTGCCCCAAGGGCAGTTCCCCGGACAGCCTGTTCGAAGCCTTCAGCCGCGGCCAGCAGGAGTCCGCCGTGGCCGGCATCGGCCTGGGCCTGGCCCTGGCCAAACGCATCGTCGAAGCCCATGGCGGGCGGATCGAGGCCCAGCCTCACGCCGACGCCGGGCTGAGTTTTGTCATCACCTTGCCGGCGGGACAACCGCCTTCCCTGGAAGCCCTATGAGCAGCCCACGCATCCTGATCGTCGAGGACGAAGCCAATATCCGCCGCTTTGTCGGCATTGCCCTGGAGGACGAAGGCTTCCAGGTGTTCGAGGCCGACAGCGTCAAGCGCGCGCTGATCCATGCCGCCAGCCGTCAGCCGGACCTGGTGATCGTCGACCTGGGCCTGCCGGACGGCGACGGCAAGCAACTGATCAGCGAGCTGCGCGGCTGGCTGGCGGTGCCGATCCTGGTGCTTTCGGCCCGGGATCGGGAAGACGAGAAAGTCGCCGCCCTGGATGCCGGGGCCGACGACTACCTGGTCAAGCCGTTCGGCGTGCCGGAGCTGCTGGCGCGGATTCGCGCGCAGTTGCGCCGTCATGGCCAGAGCGGCGCGGCAGCGGCCACCAGCAAGGTGAACTTCGGGGTGATCGAGGTCGACCTGGCGACCCATGAAGTGCGCCGCGAAGGGCAGTTGGTGCACCTGACGCCAATCGAATACCGCCTGCTCTGTGCGCTGATCCGCGGCCAGAGCCGGGTCCTGACCCATCGCCAGCTGCTGCTGGAGGTCTGGGGCCTGGATTACGTCGACCGCGCCCATTACCTGCGGGTGCACATGGCCCATCTGCGGCAGAAGCTGGAGGCCGATCCGGCGCAGCCCCAGCATCTGATCACCGAGTTGCAGGTGGGTTATCGCCTGGTGGGGCTCTGATCCCGGCGCGTGGCGCCGCTCAGGGATTTCTCGCTGCGGCGCCGCTCATGCACAAAGTCGATGTACAGGGTGATGCAGCCGAAGGTGGCGATGCCGAACAGCAGAAAAAGGCCGATCTGGATGTTGCTCATGGGGAAGGTCCTGTGGGCAAGACGCGGCACGACCGGCTCGACAGGGCCGGCCAGCAGGCGTCGGGGAGCTGATAGATAATCCCTGTGCGGCCTGCTTGCCAGGGTTTATATGAAAGCTTTACGGCGTCCCCGATGATCCCTATGCCCTGCATACGCCAGGCTCGGCGCGGCGCCACTCTTGCTAGAATCCGCCACCCTTCACCGACTTCAGGTTGCCGCCCCATGACCGCTTCGAACCCGCTGATCCGCACCGTACTGCCCACCGACCTGGACCGTTGCTTCGCCATCGAAACCCTGGCCTACGAAGGCGACGAAGCCGCGACCCGGGAAAAGATCGCCACCCGCATCGCCACCTGGCCCGAGGGTTTTATCGTCGCCGAGATGGACGGCGTGGTGGCCGGCTTCATCAACGCCGGCGCCACCTTCGAGGTGCAGATGGCCGATGAAGCCTTCAAGGAACTGATCGGCCACGACCCGGCCGGTTCCGAAGTGGTGATCATGTCGGTGGTGGTGCACCCGGACTTCCAGGGCCTGGGCCTGTCCCGGCAATTGCTGAACGCCTTCATCGCGCGCATGGGCCAGATGGGCAAGGCGCGTATCCACCTGATGTGCAAGGAGCGCCATGTGGCGTTGTACCAGCGCTTCGGTTTTGTCTACGTCAAGGCGTCGGCGTCGGACCACGGCGGCATGGCCTGGCATGAAATGGTGCTGAGTCTTGCGCGCTGATGCCGTGAAACCGTCGGTTTGATGAAGAGAAACGCGGCGGATCTGGATCGTTCCTGGCCCACTCGGGTCACTCAGAACGCCAGCACCATCCGCCGCTCATAACCGATCCGGCCCTTGCAGGCCTCGCCGTTCTCCACCCAGCCCAGCTTGCGGTACAGCCTGAGGGCTGGCTGGTTGTCGCCGTCCACCGCCAGGTTCAGGCCCTTGAGTCCGGGCCACTGTTGGCGCGCGGCGGCGGGAATGGCTTGCAGGCAGGCCTGGCCGAAGCCTTGACCCTGGAAGCGCTGGTCCACTTGCAGGGCGTGCAGGCTGGCGCTGTCGGCGTCGGCCCAGGCCGGCAGGCAGGGCGGGCGCTTGAGCAGCACAAAGGCCACCGGCCGCTCGTCGCTGAGCAGGGCAAAGCCCTTGATCGCCCCCTGGGGCGCATTGACCAGGGAGTGCAGCGCGCCATGAATGTCCCCGCTAAACGCCTTCTGTCCGGGCCGCACTTCAAGCTCCAGCAAGCGCGCATGCTGGTGGCTGTCGAGCTGTTCATAAGGCACGAGGCGTGTGGTCACGGGCAGGGCGATCCGGTCGGGAGGAGGGGGCGGATTCTAGCGATTTTGTGCAACGGGTAAATTTTTTTCTGTGGCTTGTCGATTGCGCGAATGGCCAGGCGACTAAGGGTGAACCGAACAGCCAGGGCCCGGTGTGCCGGGGCTGTTCACCGCGGTTGATTTCACTCACGAGGAGTTTGGCCATGCTCAATCCATCCAACGAAGCGCAGGTGCGCAGCCTGATCGACCATTGGCAGCAGGCAGTGGTGGCCCGGGATATCGAGCGCATCGTCAGCTATTACGCCGATGACATCACCTCCTTCGATGCGGTCGGGGCCTTGCAGTTCAAGGGCAAGGCCGCCTATCGCGCGCACTGGGAGGCGTGCATGCAGGTTTGCCCCGGCCCGGGCATTTTCGAGTTCCACCAACTGCAGGTGCGGGCCGACGAAGACTTGGCCTTCGCCCACTGGCTGGCCCATTGCGGCGGCACCGACGCGGAGGGCGTGACCAAGGCCTGCTGGATGCGCGTCAGCGCCGCCTATCAACGTCGCGACGGCCAGTGGCAGGTGGTGCATGAGCACTGGTCGGCGCCGTTCGACATGCTCACCGGGACCACCCGGTTCGACCTGCAACCCTGAACAGCGAGCGGTTCGCCAAAGTGCAAAACAGCGACCATAGTTGCTCAGCCCGAGTCCGGAGGTGCCCATGAAATACCTATGCCTGGTCTACAGCGACGAGCGCTTGCTGCACAGCCTGCCCGACAGTCCCGAGGATGCCGAATGCCTGGCCTATGCCGAGTCGGTGCAGGGCAGTGGGCGGATGCTCGCCGCCGAGGCGCTGCAATCGGTGCAGTGCGCCACCACGGTGCGCATGCGCGGCGGCAAGCTGTCGATCACCGACGGCCCGTTTGCCGAAACCAAGGAACAGCTGGCCGGTTTCTACCTGATCGAGGCCCGGGACCTGAATGAAGCGATCCAGGTCGCCGGGCATATTCCGGCCGCCCGGGTCGGCAGCGTCGAAGTGCGTCCGGTACGTGAATTGAAGCCCTGAACATCCCCCTGAACAGGAGTTTTTCGATGACATTCCCAACCGCGGGCCGCAGGTCCGCCGAGCATGAACTGTCGATCAGCCGCTTGATCGACGCTCCGCGCAATACGGTATTTCGCGCCTGGACCGAGCCGGCCTTGCTGGTCCAGTGGTGGGGGCCCCATGGCATGACCACCCCGGAGTGCGAAATGGACCTGTGGGTCGGCGGCCAGTTTCGTACCCTGATGCGCGCTCCGGACGGCAGCGAGTACCCGACCATGGGGGTGTTCCTGGAGATCGACGCCCCGTCGCGGCTGGTGTTTACCGATGCCTACCTGCCGGGCTGGATTCCTTCGGGCAAGCCGTTCATGACGGCGCAAGTGACCTTCGAGGAGCAGGGCAACAAGACCCTCTACACCGCCCGTGCCATGCACTGGAGCGAAGCCGACCGCAAGGCTCACGAAGCCATGGGCTTTCATGACGGTTGGGGGCAGAGCCTGGAGCGCCTGGTGGCGCTGGTGACCCAGGGCCTGCCGGACTGATGGCCGAGCAAGACCGGGAGGCGCTGGCGGGGCTGGTGGCGCAGGTCTATCGCGAGCAGTCGCGGCGGATCCTCGCCACCCTGATCCGCCTGATGGGGGATTTCGACCTGGCCGAGGAGGCGCTGCACGAGGCTTTCTTCGTGGCTGTCGAACGCTGGCAGGCCGATGGCGTGCCCGACAACCCCCGGGCCTGGCTGGTGTCGGTCGGCCGCTTCAAGGCGATTGACGCCCTGCGCCGACGAGCGCGCTTCGCGGCCTCCCAGGCGGCGCTGCTCAGCCAGTTGGAACAGCTCGAACAGGACGACTGGAGCGTCGAGGATGTGCAGGATGACCGCCTGCGGCTGATCTTCACCTGCTGCCACCCGGCATTGGCGGCGGATGCCCAGGTGCCATTGACCCTGCGCGAGATCTGCGACCTGAGCACCGAGGAAATCGCCCGGGCCTTCCTGGTCACCCCGGCCACCATCGCCCAGCGCATCGTGCGCGCCAAGGCGAAGATCCGCGACGCCGGGATTCCCTATCAGGTGCCGCAACTGAGTGAATTGCCCGAGCGCCTGGAGAGCGTGCTGCGGGTGATCTACCTGGTATTCAACGAGGGTTACTCGGCCTCCATGGGCGCCGAACTGACCCGAGATGAGCTGACCCGCGAAGCCATTCGCCTGGGCTACCTGTTGCTGGAGCTGTTGCCCGAGGCGGAGGTGATGGGCCTGCTGGCGCTGATGCTGTTGCACGAGTCACGGCGCACGGCGCGGATCTCTGCCACTGGCGAGTTGATCCTGCTGGACCAGCAGGACCGTTCGTTGTGGCAGCAGGACTTGATCGAAGACGGTTGCGCCCTGGTGGAGCGCGGCCTGCGCAGCGGGCACGCGGGGCCTTATTGCCTGCAGGCGGCGATTGCCGCGGTGCATGCCGAGGCCGCGAGTGCCGAACAGACCGATTGGGCGCAGATCGTCGGTCTGTATGACATCCTGCTGCGTTTGCAGCCTTCGCCGGTGATCCGCCTCAACCGTGCCGTGGCCCTGGCCAAGCGCGATGGGCCGGCTGCTGGGCTGGAGCAAGTGGAAGCCATCCTGCAGCGTGGCGACTTGCAGGATTACCACCTGGCCCATGCCGCGCGGGCCGATTTCTGCCGGCAACTGGGGCATATCGCCGCCGCGCGCGAGTCCTACCAGCACGCCTTGGCCCTGGCCCGGCAAGGCCCCGAGCGACGCTTTCTCGAACAGCGCCTGGCCGAGCTCGGCTCCCGCTAGAAGCTGGCGATTCAGGGCGGCTGGCGGGGGCCGGCCACGAGCCGGTGAACGCGGTCATTGCAGCATCCGCGCCAGCAACCAGCTGCCCGCCGGACCCGGTGGGTGCAGGCGTGACCAGAGCGCGTCCACCGCCACGGTGCGTGGCCAGCCACGGACCTGCAGTTCCTGCAACCTGTCTGCGCCGAACCCTTCCACCAGCCAGCGCGGCAGGGGCGCCCAGCCAAAGCCGCCCTGGGCCATCTCCAGCAGCATCAGGTAGCTGGGGGCCGACCAGACCCGGCCCTGGCTCCGGCTCTCGTAAGGGTTGAGCACGGTCGCCAGGCGCAGTTCCCGGTGCTGGCGCAGGGCTTGTTCGTCGACCTGATCCCGCTCTGCCAGGGGATGGTTGCGCGACACGTAGAGCGACATTTCACCCCGCTCATCCAGGGTCTTGTGCTCCAGGTCCGCCGGGTAATCGTCTTGCTGCTCGGCAAAGGCGATGTGCGCCCGGCCGCTTTGCACCAGGGCGATCAGGTCCTCGCACTCGGCGATCAGGCATTCCAGATCCAGGTCCGGATAGCGCTGCTCGAAGGCGCTGAGGCAGCTTTCGAAACGATCCGACTGGTAGGTGTCGGACAGGGCAATGGTGAGTTTGGCCTCGACCCCTCGGGACAGTTGGCTGGCGGTCATTTCCAGGCGGCTGGTGGCGGCGAGGATCTCTTCGGCGCGCTGCAGCAGCACGTGCCCGGCCGGTGTCAGCCCGGGCTTGCGGCTGCTGCGGTCGAACAGCTGGACATCCAGGTCGATCTCCAGGCTCGCCACCGCCGCGCTGATGGTGGACTGGCTCTTGCCCAGCTTGCGTGCGGCAGCGGAAAAGGAGCCCTGGGTGGCGGCCTGGACGAACGCCAGCAGCACTTCATGTGAGGCCATGAACTATCGCCTTGATCGATGGTTATTGATTATCAAGTATCGGCCTGCTCCTGGATGATCGCCAGCACCTTTACTTCAGGAGTACGGCAATGAGCCTGCCTAAATCCCTTACCGAACGTATTTTCCAGGCGGTCGCCTTTGAGCTGCTGGCGGTGTCGATCTGTACTCCGCTGCTGTCCTGGATCATGGACAAGCCCATGGTCGACATGGGCCTGGTGACCCTCGCCATCGGCCTTCTGGCCCTGGGCTGGAACGTGCTGTTCAACGGTCTGTTCGATCGTTTGCTCAAGCGTCTGGAGCTTGAACACACCGCCAGGACCCGGGTCCTGCATGCCTTGCTGTTCGAAGGCGGGCTGGTGGCCTTCTGTGTGCCGCTGATTGCCTGGTGGCTGGATATCAGCCTGTTGCAGGCCTTGCTCCTCGACATCGGCGTGTTGTTGTTCTTCCTGCCCTACACCTACCTCTACCACTGGGCCTACGACGTGCTGCGGGGCAAGTGGCTGCAAACGCGCCTGGCCCATTGAACGAGAGGGCGTCCCGGGATTGACTGCCTCCGCTGGCGGGCGGCGAAAATCTCCGGGGCGCCTATCATGGCGTAGACACCGGCGGCGACGCAGCAGACAAAACTGGACACTGTCCTGATGTTTTTCTGAAAATATGCGCCAGCAGGTTCGAGTCACTGAACCTGCCGCCCTCCCGACTATCTGAAGACCATGACTATTTCCCGCAACTGGATCATCTGCGAGCACTGCGATTCGCTGTACGAATCGGTGCCGCTCGGCAAGGGCCAGGCCGCCCAGTGCTCGCGCTGCGGCGCGCTGCTGGCCCGCGCCCGTCACTTGAGCGTGCAGCAGCTGTTCGCCCTGTCGATCACCGCCGGGGTGTTATTCGTCTTCGCCAACCTGTTTCCGGTGATCAAGATCAGCCTCGAAGGCCTGAGCAACGAGGCGACCCTCTGGCAATCGGTCGAGGCCCTGGCCCAGGGCCGCATCAGCCTGATCGCGGCGATCACCGGCCTGACCATCATTCTCGCGCCCTGCCTGCAGATCATCCTGCTGTGCTGGGTGCTGGGCTTTGCCAACGTCGGCCGTGCGGCGCCGGGCTTCAAGGCCTGCATGCGGGCCCTGGAACACCTGCGCCCCTGGAGCATGCTCGAGGTGTGCCTGCTGGGCATCCTGGTGGCCATCGTCAAGCTGGCGGGGATGCTCGATGTGCATCCGGGGATGGGCCTGTGGGCCCTGGCGATGCTCACGGTGCTGATCATCCTGATCTCCGGCAAGGACATCCGCTACCTCTGGGATGACCTGGAGGGCCGCTACTGATGAGTGCGCCGCCCTACGCCCGGGATTACCAACTGATGCTGTGCCACACCTGCGGCCAGGTCTGCCAGGACTTCGAACACCGCTGCCCGCGCTGCGATGCCGTGGTGCATGCGCGCAAGCCCAACAGCCTGGCGCGTACCTGGGCCTTTCTGCTGGCCAGCCTGATCTTCTACATCCCGGCCAACCTGCTGCCGGTGATGCACACCAGCATCTTTGGCAGCGCCAGTGAAAACACCATCATGAGCGGCGTGGTGGAGTTCTGGAAACACGGCTCCTGGGACATCGCCCTGCTGATCTTCATTGCCAGCGTGGTGGTGCCCTGCAGCAAGTTCTTTGTCCTCGGCACCCTGTTGGTGACCTGCCAGCGCCGCAGCCTCTGGGCCCAGCGCGAGCGGGCCAAGCTGTACCGCTTCATCGAGCTGATCGGCTACTGGTCGATGCTCGACGTGCTGGTGGTGGCCCTGGTGGCGGCCCTGGTGCAGTTTCGTGCCCTGAGCTCCATCGATCCGCGGATGGGCATTCTGTTTTTTGGTTTGGTGGTGGTGCTGACGATGTTGGCCGCCATGAGTTTCGATCCCCGGCTTATCTGGGACGCAGAGGTTGAAGATGTCTGAGCATCCAGGTTCCAACGCAGCAAATCCTCGGCCCGCGCCTGGTGCTCCGGCGCTGCGCACGCGGCGCTTCAATGTCTCGCTGGTGTGGCTGGTGCCGATCGTCGCGGCCCTGGTGGGGTTGTCGATGGTGGTGCACAAGTCGCTGTCGGCGGGGCCGGAAATCACCATCAGCTTCCAGACCGCCGAAGGCCTGGAGGCCAACAAGACCCAGGTCAAGTACAAGAACGTGGTGATCGGCAAGGTGACCTCCATCGCCTTGAGCGACGACCGCAAGAAGGTGCTGGCCAAGGTCGAGCTGGATCAGTCCGCCGAGCCCTTTACCGCCGACGACTCGATGTTCTGGGTGGTGCGCCCTCGGATCGGCGCCAACGGCGTTTCCGGGGTCGACACTCTGCTCTCCGGAGCCTTTATCGGCGCCGACGCCGGCCGCTCGGAAAAGCGCAAGGACAGCTTCAAGGGCCTGGAAACCCCGCCGCCCATCACCTATGGGCAGAAGGGCAAGCGCTTCACCCTGCACACCGATGACCTGGGCTCGCTGGATATCGGTTCGCCGGTCTACTACCGGCGCATCGAAGTGGGGCAGGTGGTGTCCTACCAGTTGGCCAACAGCGGCAAGGGCGTGGACGTGAAGATCTTCGTCAACGCGCCCAACGACAAGTACGTCACCACCGACACCCGCTTCTGGAACGCCAGCGGCGTCGATGTGACCCTCGGCGCCAACGGCCTGAAGGTCAACACCGAGTCGGTGTCGTCGATCCTCGCCGGCGGCATTGCCTTCGTCGAGCCCAAGTACAGCCCCAATGCCCAGCCGGCCGAAGAGAACGCCGAGTACACCCTGTTCGGCGACCAGGACACCGCCCTGGCCCCGCCGGACGGCGCGCCCTATTACATCCGCATGCGCTTCGACCAGGCCCTGCGCGGCCTGTCGCTCAATGCCCCGGTGGAGTTCCTCGGGGTGAACATCGGCAAGGTGGTGTCCATGGACCTGGACTACGACGAACAGCGCAAGTATTTCCCGACCCTGGTCGGCGCGGTGATCTATCCCGAGCGCCTGGGCAAGGCCCACGAAAAACTGGTGAAGCAGACCGGCGGTGAAGACGACGCACGCTCGGCCAAGCTGATCGGCACCTTCGTCAAGAACGGCCTGCGGGCCCAGCCCCGCAGCGGCAACCTGCTGACCGGGCAGCTGTACATCTCCCTGGACTTTGTCGCCAACGCCAAGCCGGTGGCCTACGACGCGGCGGCGCGGCCGCTGGAGATCCCCACCATCCCGGGCAGCATGGACAAGTTGCAGGAGCAGTTGCAGGCCGTGGTCGACAAGATCAGTAAGCTGCCGATCGACTCGATTGCCGCCAACCTCGATGGCAGCCTCGCGCAGATGCAGAAGACCCTCAAGCAGGTCAATGGCGAGGTGCTGCCGCAGATGCGCGACACCCTGGAGCAATCGAAGAAGACCCTGGCCAGCGCCAACGAGAGCTTCTCCGAGGACTCGCCGCAGCGCCAGAAACTCAGCCAGGCCATGGAAGAAGTGCAGCGCACCGCGCGTTCGGTACGGGTGCTCAGCGACTTCCTCGGGCGTCATCCGGAAGCGCTGATCCGCGGGCGCCTCAAAGACAACCAACCGGATGCCTACCAGTCGCCATCCTCCTCTGTTCGCGAATCCGTACCGGAAGCCCAGCCATGAAAACCCGTGCCCTGTTGCTCTGCCTGACCCTGGGGCTGGCCGCCTGCAGTTCCGCGCCCACCCGTTACTACACCTTGCTGCCGCCGGTCGCCGAAGGCAGCGGCGCGGCCCGCGCTGACGGGCCGCAGTTCGAAATGTCCACGGTGCGCATTCCGGTGCAGGTGGACCAGCCGCAACTGGTGGTACGCCAGGACAGCGGCAGCCTGGCGATCCTCGAAACCCAGCGCTGGAGCGCGCCGCTGGTGGATGAATTCCACGATGCCCTGGCCAGCCAGATGGAGCAGAAACTCGGCACCCGCAACCTAGAAGGGCTGCCCAAGCAGCCCGGGCGTCCGGTGCTGTCATTGCAGACCGATGTGCGGCGCTTCGAATCCCTGCCCGGTCGCTATGCGCTGATCGATGTGGTCTGGAGCCTGCGCCTGCGGGGCGAGGGCGGCCCGGCCCGCAGCCTGACCTGCAGCAGCCAGATCCGTCAGCCGGCGGGTATCGAACTGAACAGCCTGGTGCAGGCCCACCAGCAGGCCATCGCCCAGCTGGCCGGGCAGATCGCCGCCGCGGCGCAGCGCTGGACCTGCCCCTGAATCAGCCCTGTCGCCGCTGCCGCAGGCTGTGAACGGCTTGGGCGGCATTCCGATGCAGCAGAGGCCAGGATTTTGAGGCCGCTGTGGGTTTGGTGGGCGATCGGCGGGCAAGGCTCTGTGGGCCTACGAGGGGGCTCAGCGTCGTGCCAGGTGTTGCTGGGGCGCGAGGAAGGCGTCGTGGAAGTAGGCACGCAAGGCCTGCATCGCCGGGGTGAAGGTGCGTTCGCGATGCCAGGCCAGCCCCACGCTCATCGGCGTGACCGCGTCGCTCAGGCTCAGGGTCTCGATGCGCTTGCCCTCCAGGGACCAGGGCCGGTGCACCAGGTCTGAAAGAATCGCCACGCCGCTGCCGTTGGCCACCATGCTGCGTACCGCCTCCACCGAGCTGGTGCGCACCCGCACGTTGGGCTGCTGGCCGGCCTGTTCCCAATAGCGCATGGCGCTCTGTTCGGCTTCGTCGACGGTGAGCAGGATGAACGGCTCCTGGGCCACGTCCGCCAGGCTGATGCTGGTGCGTTCGCACAGCGGATGGTGGGCCGGCAGCCATAGCCGGCGCTCGGAGTTGAACAGGGTCTGCGAGACGATGTCCGGGTGGGTCAGGTTGGCGGTGAGCACCACCGCCATGTCGAAGCGGCCTTCCAGCAAGCCTTGTTCGATGGCCTGGCGTTCCTGTTCATGCAGCTCGATGGTGACGTCCGGGTGCCAGTGCTCCAGGCGCTGCAGGTGGTGCGGCAGGAAGTAGCCGATCACCGTGTAGCTGGCCGCCAGGTGCAGCACGCCGCTGGCCCGGTAGTCCGGCAACGGGCTGTTCAGGGCATCCTCGACGCTGCGCAGAATCACGTAGGCGCGGTTGAGAAAATGCCGCCCGGCATCGGTCAGGTTCATGCCCTGGGCCGAGCGCACGAACAACTGCACCGCGAGCATGGCCTCCAGTTCCTTGATCGCCGTGGTCACCGCCGACTGCGAAATGTTCAAGTGAATCGCCGCCTGGGAGATCTGTCCGATCTCGGCGGTGGCCACGAAATAGCGCACCTGGCGCAAGGTCAACGACATGGCCCATTCCCCTCTTGTCCTGTAGGAGCCGGCTTGCCGGCCAAGGCCATCGCGCGAACGCCGATGCCGTCACCTACAGCGCTGCTCGATAGTTTTATCTGTTTTTCAGAAGAAGCTCTATCTGATAATAGATCTTCCCAAGGGGTCAAGGCCGCTCTAATTTCTGTTGCACGAAGTCACAAGAGTTGGAGCAACAGTGATGCAGGCAGTGGATTTCAATTCGGACATGGGCGAGAGCTTCGGCCCCTGGACCATCGGCGATGGCGTCGACAGCGAACTGATGGGCTTCATCAGTTCGGCCAACATCGCCACCGGCTTCCATGCCGGCGACCCCGGCACCATGCGCCGCACCATCGAGCAGGCCAAGCGCCGTGGGGTGGCCATCGGCGCTCACCCGGGGTTTCGCGACCTGGTGGGTTTCGGTCGCCGGCACATCAATGCCCCGGCCCAGGAGCTGGTGGACGACATGCTCTATCAGCTCGGCGCCCTGCGTGAGCTGGCCCGGGTGCAAGGCGTGAAGCTGCAACACATCAAGCCCCACGGCGCGCTCTATATGCATCTGGCCCGGGACGAGGAGGCGGCGCGGCTGCTGGTGGAAAACCTGCGCAAACTGGAGCCCGAGCTGCTGCTGTATTGCATGCCCAACTCGGTGATCTGGCACGTGGCCCGGGAACTGGGGCAGCCGGTGATCCGCGAGTTCTACGCCGACCGCGACTACGACCTCAGCGGCTCCATCGTGTTTACCCGCAATGTCCGCGCCCTGGACCCGGCCGCGGTGGCGGCCAAGGTGCTGCGCGCCTGCCAGACCGGCCTGGTGCGCACCGTCGAAGGCGAGGAGTTGTTCCTCGAGTTCGATTCCATCTGCCTGCACAGCGACACCCCGGGCGCCCTGGACTTGGTCGAGGCCACCCGCACCGCGCTGGACCAGGCCGGCATCGAGGTGCGCGCACCGCGCTGAGCGCATCCAGAGCCAGCCATCGACAAGAAGCACCGCGCACAGATGCGGGCCTCACCCGGGTTTTGAATTTTTGCCTGCCTTTCTACAACTATTCCAAAAGGAACAGACATGGCCGAACACAGTGTTATCACCCCCTTGCCGGGCACCTTCTATCGCAAGGCCACCCCTGAATCGGCGCCTTTCGTCGAGGTCGGCGACCTCGTCAGCGCCGATACCGTGATCGGCCTGATCGAAGTCATGAAGCAGTTTTCCGAACTGACCGCCGGGAGCGCGGGCCAGGTCAGCGCCTTTGCGGTGCAGGACGGTGATCCGGTGGAACCGGGTCAGGTCGTCGCGACGCTCAAGCAGTGAGGGCCGGGGCATGACTCAAGCAATCAAGAAATTGCTGGTGGCCAACCGTGGCGAGATCGCCGTGCGCATCATTGGCGCGGCCAAGGCCCTGGGCATTCCCACGGTTGCCGCGTGCAGCGAGGCGGATGCCGACTCCATGGCCGCGCGCCTGGCCGATGAAGTGCAGATCATCGGCCCGGCCCGGGCCGACAAGAGCTACCTGAATATCCAGGCCCTGCTCGCGGCCTTGCAGGCCAGCGGTGCCAACGCGGTGCACCCGGGCTATGGCTTTCTTTCCGAGAGCGCCGGTTTCGCCGAGGCAGTGGTCGAGGCCGGGGCGATTTTCGTCGGGCCCAGTGCCGAAACCATCCGCCGCATGGGGGACAAGGCCGAAGCCCGGCGCACCGCCCAGGCGGCCGGGGTGCCGGTGGTACCCGGTTCACCGGACGAGCTCTTTGACCTGGAGGCCGCGCTCAAGGCCGCTGACAGCGTGGGCTTCCCGCTGTTGATCAAGGCCAGTGCCGGTGGTGGCGGGCGCGGGATCCGCCTGGCCCAGAACGCTGCACAACTGGCCGAGGAGTTCCCGCGGGCGCAACGCGAAGCCCAGACCGCGTTCGGCAATGGCGCGGTGTACCTGGAGCGTTTCATCGGCCGCGCGCGGCATATCGAGGTCCAGGTTCTGGGCGATGGCCAGCACGCGGTGCACCTGTTCGAGCGCGAGTGCTCCCTACAACGGCGGCGGCAGAAGATCTTCGAGGAAGCGCCGTCGCCTGTACTCAGCGCCGCGCAGCGTGAGCAGTTGTGCAGCAGCGCTGTGCGCCTGACCCAAGCCTTGGGCTATCAGGGCGCTGGCACCCTGGAATACCTGTATGACGACAGCACCGGCGAGTTTTTCTTTATCGAAATGAACACGCGGATCCAGGTCGAGCACCCGATCAGCGAGCTGATCACCGGCATCGACCTGGTCCAGGCCATGTTGCGCATTGCCGGGGGCGAGCCCCTGGGGTTGCGCCAGAGCGATATCCAGCTCAATGGCGCGGCCTTGCAGATGCGCCTGAACGCCGAAGACCCGGCGCGGGATTTCTTCCCCAGCCCGGGTCGGGTCGAGCAACTGGTCTGGCCGCAGGGGCCGGGAGTGCGGGTCGATAGCCACCTGTACCCGGGCTATGCTGTGCCGCCGTACTACGACTCGCTGCTGGCCAAGCTGATCGTCCACGGAGCCGATCGCGACCAGGCCCTGGCCCGGGCGCGTCTGGCCGTGGAGCAGACCACCCTGAGCGGCATGGCCAGTACCTTGTCGCTGCACCGTGAACTGCTGGCCGAACCCTGGTTGCAGCAGGCCGACTTTCACACCGGAACCCTGGAAACCTGGCTGGCCACGCGCCGCGCCGGAGGTGTCGCATGAGCCAGCCGATCCGCTACAGCTTTGGTGCTGACGAGCACCTGTTCGCCGAAGTCAGCGACAGCATGTCCCTGGAAGCCTTCTTCAAGGGCATGGCGGTGACCCGCGCCGTGGAGCGCCTGGAATTGGACGGGGTGCTGGATGTGTGCCTGGCCAATGCCTCGTTCCAGATCCGTTTCGACCCGGACCGCATCGCCCCGCAAGCCCTGCTGGAAGCAGTGCAGCAGGCCGAGGCCGGAGCGGTGGCCGAGCGCAGCCTGCACACGCGGATCATCGAGATCCCGGTGCTGTACAACGACCCCTGGACCCATGAAACCCTGATGCGCTTTCGCGACCGGCACCAGGACCCCAGCGCCACCGATCTTGAGTACGCGGCGCGGATCAACGGCCTGGCGGACGTCGAGGCCTTCATTGCCGCCCACAGCGGCGCGCCCTGGTTCGTCTCCATGGTGGGCTTCGTCGCCGGGTTGCCGTTCATGTTCCAGATGGTCGAGCGCCAGCGGCAGTTGCAGGTGCCCAAGTACCTGCGGCCGCGCACCGATACGCCCAAGCTGACCCTGGGTCATGGTGGCTGTTTCGGCTGCATCTACTCGGTGCGTGGCGCCGGTGGCTACCAGATGTTCGGCGTCACTCCGGCACCGATCTACGACCCGCAGCAGCAACTGGCCTACCTCAAGGCGCACATGGTGTTCTTCCGTCCGGGGGACATCGTGCAGTTCAAGCCCATCGACCGCGAGGTCTATGACCGGGCGGTGGCCGAGGTCGAGGCCGGGCGCTTCGACCTGCGCATCCGCGAGGTGGAGTTTTCCCTGGATGCCTTTCTCGCCGATCCGGTCGGCTATCCCAAATCGCTGCAGGAGGTGCTGGCATGATCAAGGTCATCAAACCGGGCCTGGCCACATCGGTGCAGGACTTGGGTCGCGAAGGTTTCTATCACCTGGGGATTCCGCCGTCCGGGGCCCTGGACCAGTACGCCCTGAGTGCGGCCAACCAGTTGGTGGGCAACCCGGCAGGCGCGGCGGGGCTGGAGTGCACGCTGCTCGGGCCGGAGCTTGCGTTCGGCGCCGACGCCCTGGTGGCGGTTTGCGGCGCCCACATGACCCCCAAGCTCGATGGCGTGGACATGCACCTGGACACCGCCTTTGCGGTCAAGGCCGGGCAAGTGCTGCGCTTCGACTTTCCCAAGGCCGGGGCCCGAGCCTATCTGGCGGTGGCCGGTGGCATCGATGTGCCGCTGGTGTTGGGCAGCCGCTCGACCTACGCCCTGGGCGCCCTGGGTGGCTTCCAGGGTCGGCGTCTGGCGGCCGGGGATGAGCTGCCGGTGGGCGTTGCCAGCGGCAAGGGGCGAGCCGGTGCCAGCTTGCCCATGGCGCTGCGCCAGTCCCTGGGCGGCGAGATCACCCTGCGGGTGGTGCCGGGCCTGTACTACGAACGCTTGAGCGACGCGGCCAAGGCCAGCTTCTTCGCCGAACCCTGGACCGTGGGCTCGGAAGCGGACCGCATCGGCTACCGATTCAAGGGCGGCAGCGCCTTGAGCTTCCAGCCCCGGGAGCAGCCGTTCGGCGCCGGTTCCGATCCTTCGAACATCGTCGACAGCTGCTACCCGATCGGCTCGATCCAGGTGCCGGCGGGGCTGGAGCCCATTGTCCTGCACCGGGACGCGGTGTCCGGTGGCGGCTACGCCATGATCGGCACGGTGATCAGCGCCGACCTTGACCTGATCGGCCAGATGCAGCCCAACCAGAAGGCCCGCTTTGTCGCGGTGACCCTCGAAGAAGCGCTGGAGGCCCGGCGCTCCTACAAGAAAAAGCTCGGCTGTCTGAGCAAACTGTTTCCTTCCTGATTCTGCCCGCCGCATCGCGCGGGCCATGCCAAACGGTACGCCAACGCCGCACTTCGGTGCGGTGACGGCTGCCCGCGCTTCAACCCTTGATCGGTTCTGGAGTACACGCATATGGCAGCTTTATCGCAAGCGAATCAAACCGGGCAGACCCCGGCCAACGTGGCCCTACCCAGCGATGCACGCATGGGCCGGCTGTCCCTGACCATGGCCTGGTGGGCGGTGTGCAGCGCGATGTTCTACATCGTCGTCGGCGCCTCCCTGGCCTTGTCCTACGGCACCCGCAATGCCTTGATCGGCATGCTCCTGTCGGTGCTCAGCTATGGCCTGATCAACAGCGTGCTCAGCCGTTTCGCCATGCGCAGCGGGCTCTCGGTGGCGCTGTTCTCGCGGTTGCTGTTCGGCAGCACCGGGGCTTGCCTGGCGACCCTGATCTTTTTCTCCACGGCCATCTACTACGCGGTGTTCGAGGGCTCGGTGATCGCCGTGGCGCTCAACCACCTGTACCCGCAACTGCTGTACCCGCTGGCGGCGCTGGTGGTGGTGCTGTACAGCGTGCCGCTGATCCTGGGCAGCGTGCAGCACTGGCTGGACAAGCTCAACGGCGTGCTGTTGCCGGTGTACCTGGGGGGCTTGCTGTTCGCCGTGGGCCTGTCCATCAGCCGTTATGGCTACCAGCCGCAATGGCTGGATTTCGGCCCGGCGAGCCCGAGTGGCAGCGGCTGGTGGGATTGCTTCGTGGCCTACATGGGGGTGTGGATCCTGATGCTGTTCACCTTCGACTACGCGCGCTTCGGCAAGCCCGCAGATGCCGGCTACCACGGTCGCTGGAACTTCGGCATGCCGTTCTACGCGGTGACGTTCTTGCTCAACGGTGCGGCAGGGATCTATCTGGTGAGCAGCATTCCCCATGACGGTGCACTCAACGAAGTTTCGGTGGTGATGGCGATCCTGCAATTGATGGGGCTGTGGGGGCTGTTGTTCGTCTGGGCCACGCAAACCCGGATCAACACCGCCAACTACTACCTGGCGACCTTGAACATGCAGGCGTTCTTCGCCCGCTTCGGCTTGCGCGGTTCCTACCTGATGTGGGCGGTGGCCGTGGGCATCATCGTCTATGGCCTGATGCTGGCGGACGTGTTCGCCTACCTGCTCAAGGCCCTGGCCTATCAGGGGATCTTCGTGGTGGCCTGGGTGGGCGTGGCCCTGGCGCAGATCCTGCTGGGGCGTACCGACGGCGCGGCGCTCGATCGCGTGGCGGCCTTCAACCCGGTGGGGCTGACGGCCTGGTTCGGCGGCACGGCCCTGGGCCTGATGCTGATGTGGGCGGGGGGCGGCCTGGCGAGTTTTTCCGCGCCACTGACCGGGGTCCTGGCGTTTGCCTTGCAGGCCGGGCTCGCCGCTCGCTTGCAGCGTGGCCTGCCCGCCGCCGGCTGAGCGGGCGACGGCGCAGGCGCTGGCTGCTCAGAACAGTTGGGTGAACAGCCAGTACAGGCTGCCGGAGAGCAGGATCGCCGCCGGCAGGGTCAGGACCCAGGCCATGGCCAGGTTGCGGATGGTGCGCATCTGCAACCCACCGCCATTGGCCACCATGGTCCCGGCCACCCCCGAGGACAGCACGTGGGTGGTCGACACCGGCAGGCCGAACAGGTCCGCCGCGCCGATGGTCAGCATCGCCACGGTTTCCGCCGAAGCGCCCTGGGCGTAGGTCAGGTGGGTCTTGCCGATCTTCTCGCCGACGGTCACGACGATGCGCTTCCAGCCGACCATGGTGCCCAGGCCGAGGGCGATGGCCACGGCGATCTTCACCCACAGCGGAATGAAGCGGGTGGCGTTGTCGATCTGCTGCTTGAACAGCTGCAGCTTGTCCCGGGTGTCCTGATCGAAGTGGCCGACCTGGTGCTTGTCCATCAGGCGGATCGCTTCGCTGGTCAGGTACATGTCGTTGCGCACGTTGCCCATGGCTTCGGCGGGTACCTTGGCCAGGGAGCCGTAGCCCTTCACTTCACTGCCGATGGCACCGGTCAGGGCGGCCAGGGCGGGGATCAGTTCCGGTGTCGCTTGCTTGCTGCGCATGTACTCCGAGAGCACCGCGCGAGGATCGGCCGGTGCCGGTTGCGGGGCGCTCTTGATCAGGGCTTGCTGGGTGACTTCGGCCACCGCGGCGAACTGCAGCGACTGGTCGGCGGGCATGGTGCGGTTCAGTGCGTAGGCCATGGGCAGGGTGCCCACCAGGATCAGCATGATCAGGCCCATGCCTTTCTGGCCGTCGTTGGAGCCGTGGGCGAAGGACACCCCGGTGCAGGTCAGGATCAGCAGGCCGCGAATCCACCAGGGTGGCGGCGCGTCGCCCTTGGGCGCCTTGTACAGGGCGCGGTTCTTGACGAACAGGCGCAGGGCCAACAGCAGCAGGGCGGCGAACACGAAGCCGATCAGTGGCGAGAACAACAGCGCGTAGCCGACCTTGGTGGCCTGGCTCCAGTCCACGCCGCTGGTGCCGTCGCGGCCGTGCATCAGTGCGTTGGCCACGCCGACGCCGATGATCGAGCCGATCAGGGTGTGGGACGAAGAGGCCGGCAGCCCCAGCCACCAGGTGCCGAGGTTCCACAGGATGGCGGCGATCAGCAGGGCGAAGATCATGGCGAAGCCGGCGGAGGAGCCCACTTGCAGGATCAGCTCCACCGGCAGCAGGGCGATGATGCCGAAGGCCACCGCGCCGCTGGACAGCAGCACCCCGAGGAAGTTGAACAGGCCGGACCAGACCACCGCGAACTGCGGCGGCAGGGAGTGGGTGTAGATCACCGTGGCCACGGCGTTGGCGGTGTCGTGGAAACCGTTGACGAACTCGAAGCCCAGGGCGATCAGCAGTGCCACGCCCAGCAGCAGGAACGGGGTCCAGGTGGTGACCGTGGTGCCCAGCTCGTGCATGTCGTGCACCAGGCTGTAGGCGGTGAACAGCAAGCCCATGGCCAGCACGGCGAAGAAGATCACCAGGGTGAAGGCACCGGGTTTTTTATCCAGTTGCGGTTTGATGTCGGGGCTGGGAGACGCGGCAGTCAGTGACGGGGTGGCCATTGCCGGACAATCCTGTTGCTGGAAAGGAGTGTCGCCCATGATCGTTGCCAAATGTTACAGGGAGACTGCCTCAGATCAGTGTTTGCGCAATTGAGCCGTTCCGTTGATCCGATCCCGCCCGCGCCGACATCCGTGCTCATCCCGCCATCCCGCTCATCCCGTAGGAGCCGGCTTGCCGGCGAAGAGGCCGTCAAGCCAAGCACCTGCCTTGGCGGACGCCTGCGCCGGCAAGCCGGCTCCTACAAGGCGGGGTCAGTAGTCCTGGCGCTTGCGGAAGGCCCAGCGCCCGGCGATCAGGGTGAAGGTGGCCACCAGCGCCACCAGGATCCAGAAGCCCTCCGGGTCGCCGGAAAACGGAATGCCGCCGACGTTCATGCCGAAGAAGCCGGCAATGATGTTGATCGGCAGCGCCAGCACCGTGACCACGGTCAGGGTGAACAGGGTGCGGTTGGTCTGTTCGTTGAGGTTGGCGGCAATCTCTTCCTGCAGCAGTTTGATCCGTTCGCCCAGGGCCGTGAGGTCGTTGATGATCAGGGCGAACTCTTCGGTGGATTTGCGCAGCTCCTTGACGTCGTCCTTCTGCAGCCATTGCGGCGGGCGGTTGAGCAGGCGCAGCAGGGAACCCGGTTCCAGGGCCAGCAGGCGTTGCAGGCGCACCAGCACCCGGCGCATGGCCCCCAGTTCGGCACGGTTGCTGGAGACCCGGGCGGCCAGGAGCTGGTCCTCGATCTGGTCGACGCTGAGGCTGGTCTTGCGCACGATCTGGGTCAGCACCTCGCCCTGGTCGCGCAGCAGGTGCACCAGCAACTCCAGGGGCGAGCGAAAGCGTTCGCCGGCCTTGACCGAGGAGCGCAGCTTGTCCACCGAATGCAGGGGCTGCAGGCGGGCGCTGATGATCAGGTTGCTGCGCACGCAGACCCACAGGGTGGAGATGTCCGAGGACACCATGCTGCTGAAGTTGAACACCACGTCGTTGACCACCGCCAGCAGGGCCGAGTCCACGTGTTCGATGCGGGTCGAGCGCGAACCTTCGTGCAAGGCTTCGAAGAACTCCTCGGGCAGTTGCAGGTGGGCCTTCATCCAGCGCTCGCAGGCCGCGTGGGCCAGGTTCAGGTGCAGCCAGAGGAATTCATCACTGTCCTGGGGGTGTTGCAGGGCTTGCAGGGCCTTGGCGGAATCCAGTTCATGACCGCGTTCGCCGGGGCGAAAGCTGAAACCGTAGAGCAGGCCAAACAGATCGGAATCGCGGTGAATCTGGTCGAGGCTGTGGTTCATGGGGGCTCGCAGGAGGGACAGTGCCTGGCGCGGGTTTTTCAGGTTCACTTGGGCCACATCATGGCAAGGCTCTTTGACAGTTTTGTGACGTTTGTACGTGCACAATCCGCGGCGCTCTACCGGTGGTCGGCGACGTTCAAGAATGCCGCGCGGATGCCGATCACGCTCACATGCAACACGCATTCGACCCGGTTCGAATGTGCCTGACAGGGAAGTTCGGACCTACGCAAGCCCTTGAGTGGGCCTGCTCTATCCCTGCCATGAGATCTTCTCGATGTTTTTGCAAAAATCCCTGAGAGCGCAAATTCTTGCCCTGCTGAGCGGTAGTCTGCTGGCGATGCTGTTGATCGCCCTGGCGTGTTTTCACTTGTTGTCCGGTGGCGTGCAGAGCTACCGCGAGCTGATCGACGGCCCGCTGCGCAGTTCACAGCTGATCGACGAGGCCAACCTGCAGTTCAAGAGCCAGGTGCAGGAGTGGAAGAACGTGCTGCTGCGGGGCAAGCAGCCCCAGGAACTGAACAAGTACTGGCAGCAGTTCGAAGACCGCCAGCGCGATGTGCAGAACATCCTCGGCCAGTTGGCCCGGACACCCGGGATGGAGGCTTCTCTCAAGAGTCGGGTGCAGCGTCTGGCGGATGAGCACCGGCAGTTGGGTTCGGCCTATCAGAAGGGCCGCGATGCTTACGTGGCTGGCGGTGCCGACCCGAGCGCCGGTGACGCCGCAGTGAAAGGCGTGGACCGGGCTACCAGCGAGCAGATGAGCGAGCTGGTGACCGAACTGCGCAAGAACGGCGAACAGCAATCCCGCGAGATCAGCACGGCGGCCGACCGCACGGTGTGGATGGGGATCCTGGTGATGCTGGTGTCCGGCCTGCTGATCGGCCTGCTCAGCCTGTGGCTGGTCAACCGTAGCCTGGTGGAGCCGATCCGCCAGTTGATCGACTACGTCGCCCAGCTCAGCCGTGGCCAGTTGGCCCAGCGGGTGGCCAGCGAGCGTCAGGACGAACTGGGCAAGCTGGCGGCCGCCGCCAACACCCTGCGCGACTTCCTGGCCCAGACCTTCAGCAGCCTGCAGCGCAGCGCCTCGGACCTGGACAGCTCCAGCGGCGAGCTCAATGCCATCGCCACGCTGATGTCCCAGGGCACCAACGAACAGTTCAGCCGCACCGATCAGGTGGCCACGGCGATGAACGAAATGTCCGCCACCGCCCAGGAAGTGGCACGCCACGCCGCCGACGCCGCGCGTGCCGCGGACGATGCCGACCAGTCGGCGCAGCAGGGCGAGCAGGTGATGCAGAGCACCATCCACAGCATCACCCAGATGCGTGGCGAGATCGCCAACACCGCGACCGTGATCCGTCGCCTGGAAGCCGACAGCGGGCGTATCGGCAAGGTACTGGAAGTGATCCAGGGGATTGCCGAGCAGACCAACCTGCTGGCGCTCAATGCCGCCATCGAAGCGGCCCGGGCCGGTGAGGCCGGGCGCGGATTCGCCGTGGTTGCCGACGAGGTGCGCAGCCTGGCGCAACGCACCGCGGCGTCGATCATCGAGATCAACCAGATCATCCAGAGCGTGCAGACCGGCGCGGTGGACGCGGCCCTGGCCATCGAGAGCGGCCAGTCCCGCAGCGAGCAGAGCGTGCAGCAAGTGACCGAAGCCGGTGCCATGCTCGAACGCATCACCCAGGCCGTGGAGGCGATCCGCGACATGAACCGGCAGATCGCCACCGCCGCCGAAGAGCAGACCTCGGTGGCCGAGGACATTTCCCGCAACCTGACCGAGATCACGTCGATTGCCAGTACCAATCTCGACAATGTCCAGCGCACCGAGGCGGCGAGCCGTGACCTGCATGGTCTGTCGGGCCAGTTGAACGAGGTCACGTCGCGTCTGAGTGCCTGACGCCGATCATCCTGTATCGGCCTGCTTACCAGGCCGATACAGGATCACTCTCAAGTGGCAGGGGGCGCTGTCGATGACCGGGTATCTTTCCCCAATCAGGACCCACGCCATGGTCAGCATCACGTCGATTGCCATCAGCCAGACCCCGGTCACCCCGAGCAAGACGCGGATTGACGCCAGTGCCGGCGACAGCAGCGCCACCAGCACCGGCAACGCCACCGACGTCGGCGCAGCCGGCAAGGCACCGGCTGCGGGCGGCGCCGCGGCGGCCGGGGACAGCTCCGGCAGCGAAGACTCCAGCAGCGATACGGTGAAGGAGCTGCGCAAGCAGATCGCACAGTTGCAAAAGCAGTTGCAGGAGCAGCAACAGCAGCTGCAAGCGGCGCAGACCAGCCAGGAAAGTGCCGACGCCAAGGCGGCAGCGGTGGCGGCGGCCCAGGCTCAGGTGGCCACTACCAGCGCGTCCCTGCAAACCGCGACGGCGGCCTTGCTCCAGGCGTTGCAGGAGTCGGAGAGCGGTTCCTCGGGCTCGCTGGTCAGCACCAGCGCCTGAACTGTTCGTCCGCTACACGGCACAAGGCCGCGCCCCTTTTCGGGAGCGCGGCCTTGTGCCGTGTGGCGGGTTAGCGATCCTGCTTGTTGCTCAGGACCTTGCCGGTCTTGGCGTCCAGGTCCACGTCCCACTCGATGCCTTTGCTGTCACGCAGTTCCACCTGGTAGACGTAGGCGCCGGTGGCGGTCTGCTCCAGCTCGGTGTCGGTGATGCTGGCGGCGGTGGTGCCGGGGTGCTGGGCCAGGGCGGCCTGGTTGAGTTGTTCCAGGTCCATGATGGCGCCGGACTTGAGCAGGCCCGGGATCAGGTCCGGACGGACATCGGCCTGGGCCAGGCCGGCGGTCAGGGTCAGGGCGGCAGCGGCGAACAGTGCAGAGAAACGGGTCATGGTGTTGATTCCTTGGCTTGATGGCTTTCGATGGGCACAGGTTAGCCAGTGCAACTTAATTCACCCTTAATTCAGCGCCGTGTTTGCGTCGTTTGTTCAAGCCGCGGGCCGTGTGACCCCGGCAAGCTGGGCTCTCGCTTTTTAAGGAGACACCAAGAATGAAACGCATGCTGGCGTGGTTGTACGGTCCCTTGTTTCTTGGCGGATTCATCGCCGGTGGGGTGTATTGGATGAGTGGCGGGCAGGCTTGTGCCCTGGGTTTGCTGGTGCTGTTTGCCGCGGCGCTGCTGGTGTCGTTCCTGGCGGAGTGGGCGCTGCCTTACGAGCCGGCCTGGAACCGCTCCCAGGGCGACCGGCTGCGCGATGCCTTGCACGCGCTGGTCAATGAAAGCCTGAATGCGCTGGGGCTGCTGGCCTTGCCGGGGCTGGTGGCCGTGCTCGGTGGCGATGGCCTGTGGCCCCGGGACTGGCCGCTCTGGGGGCAGTTGCTGCTGGCGATAGTGATCGCCGACGGCGGGATCAGCCTGGCCCATTACGCCAGCCATCGCTGGGCCTGGCTGTGGCGCCTGCACGCGGTGCACCACAGTGTGCAGCGCCTGTACGGTTTCAACGGGCTGCTCAAGCACCCCCTGCACCAGATGCTGGAGGCCTCGGCGGGGTTGCTGCCGCTGGTGCTGCTGGGCATCCCGTTGCCGGTGGCGCAACTGCTGGCCCTGGCCATTGGCGTTGCCTTGCTGTTGCAGCATTCCAACGTCGATATGCGCATGGGGCCGCTGCGGCGGGTGTTTGCCTGGGCTCCGGTGCATCGCTTTCACCACATGAAGTATGGCCGCGCCGGCGATGTGAACTTCGGGCTGTTCTTCAACCTCTGGGACTGGCTGTTGGGCACCGGGTTCTATCGGGACGACTACGCGATGCGCCAGGGCGACCTGGGCATCGGCAGCCGCCCCGACTACCCGCTGGCGTATTGGCCGCAGTTGCTGGAGCCGTTCAGGGTCCAGCGCTATGCCGCCGAGCCCAAGGTGCCTGCGGCGCTGCGCCGGCCGGTCAATCCAGCAGGCGAGGCCTGAGGGTTTTCAGGGCCTGGCCGGCGGTGACCCCGAACAGCGCTTTCAGGGTGCGGGAGAAGTGCGCGCTGTCGGCAAAGCCGGCGCTGTGGGCCGCCTGGGCCACGGGCTGGCCGTCGAGCAACAGGGCCATGGCCAGGCGCAGACGCCGCCACAGCACCAGGCGCCGCACCGGCAAGCCCACGTCGCGGGCGAACAGGCGCTCCAGCTGGCTCAGGGACAGGTGGGCCCTGGCCGCCAGTTGCGCCGCCACCACCTTGCCTGCGAGCCCTGCATCCAGGGCCTGCAGGGCCCGCGCCACACGCCGGTCGGCCAGGGGCAGGCGCGGGCAGGCGCGCAGCGCCGCCTCCAGTGTGGGCAACGAGGGGCGCAGGTTGTGAACGCAGGCCAGCAGGTCCTCGGCGGCGATCGACAACGGCTCGGCATAGACCGTGAAGGCGTTGTCGGGCGCCTGGAGAATGGCATGCCGCTGCAGCGCCTGGATCATCAGGAAGTGTCCGCTGTGGCGCGTGCCGTCGAGCTCCAGCGTCACCGGTTGCTCGGGGGCGATGATCAGTTGATGGGCGTAGTGGGCATGGGGCGCGGTGCGCCCCATGGCTCCCTGTATCAGGCCGAAGTCATGCCCCAGCCAGAGCTCGCCGCTCCAGTGCGAGACAGACATTCAGTAACCGCCGGCCTCCAGCAGTTGGGCCACGCTGGCGTTGGCCGGACGCTTGAAGTACTTGAGCAACTCGGCGCTGCGGTTGGTGAAGATACCGTCGACCCCGGCGTCCATGACCTTCTGGAAGTCCACCGGCTCGTCGAGGGTGTAGGCGTGTACCAGCAGGCCCTGATCGTGGGTGTACTGATTCATCCAGGGTTGCACCAGATCCGCGTAGCTTTGCTCGCCGCCCGCCGTCAGTGCCGTGGAGGGACCGGTGCCGATGGCGCCCTGGGCCTTGGCGTAGTCGATCCAGCGTTTGAATTCGCCGGGGTCCTTGGGTTGCTGCTTGGCGTAGAAGGCCGCCTTGTCGGTTTCGCCGCTGTTGGCGAAGGTGACGCTGGACGCCGGTTCGATGCTGCCGGGCCCGATCCACAACAGCAGCACCTTGGGCACCTGGGGCATTTCCTTGTGCAGCAGATCCAGGCTGTGTCTGTCGAAAGTCTGCAGCACCACCTTGCCTTTGCCCTGGCCCACGGCCAGCTCGCTCTTGGCCAGTTTTGAGCCCGCCGGGCTGAGCCAGCCGCGATCCTGGAGCTTTTCCTTGAGCTCGTGCTCGATGCCGGGGAACAGCTGCGGCTCCTTGGTTTCGATGTACAGCCCGGGCTTGTGCTGCGTGCTGCCTTGGGCGATGTCGATAATCTCGTCCAGGGTCAGGATCTTCAGGCCGGCAAAGCCCGGCCGGGCGCGATCCGGATGCGCCTGGTTGAACCAGCTGCCGGCGTCGAGGTGCTTGAGCTCGGCCATGGTGAAGGCGTTGGGCGGGCTGTCCTTGCGCTCGGGGAATTTCTGCGCCACGTCGGTGGTGCGTAGCAGGTTGTTGTCATGCAGGGCGAAGAGCACGCCGTCCTTGCTGCGCTGCAGGTCCAGTTCCAGATAGTCCGCCCCCAGATCCCGGGCCAGCCGGTAGGCCGCCGCAGTGGACTCTGGGGCATCGAACGAGGCGCCACGGTGGGCGATCACGGCTGGCTGGGGGATGCCCAGGCGCGCCGCCAGGGCATTCGGATCCGGCTGTTCAGCGGCCTGGGCCAGGCCGCAACCGAGCATCAGGCTCAACATCAGGGCGCAAGGGGTGAAGGTCGCTGGCATGCTCGAAATCCTTTCGTGGAGGCGGGGGCAAGGACCTATCTTTTAGCAACACAATGACGCTTGTGCTATCTCAAGGGCGACATAAATCCTTCTCATGCGCATCATTCAGGGTTTTTTCCGGCGCTTTGCAGTACTCTTGGGCGCGCAGTTTCCCCAGCAGAGGGAAGCCTGAAAACAGCCCTTTCCTTGCCTCGCGTGTAGACCATCGATCACCCAGTCCTGTGGGACTTACCGTGAGGTTTACCATGAGCATCACCTCTGAACTCATCTGCCAGGCCGCCGACCAGCTCAAGGGTTTTGTCGGTTTCAATCGCAAGACCGGCCGTTACATCGTGCGTTTCAGCGAAGACTCCTTCGGCATGGATGTGGCCGACGACGCCATAGTGCCGGCCAGCGAATTTGTCTGGGCGCCGGTGTCCGATCAGGCCATGAGCCTCAAGCGCGAGCAGATCCAGTTGTTGCTGGACCAGAACATCGACGATCGGATCAACATCAGCGAACCGCTACGGGTCTATATGCGCCGTAGCGATCTGCCGGAAATCCAGGCCGTGCGCAGCCTGCTGCCGACGGCTCAGGATTGATCCGGTGGCCGGCCTGAACCGCTGTGGGCCGCGGTTCAGGCCTGGGCTTGGGGGTCGAAGGCGTAGGCCCGTTCGACCTGGCCGACCCGGGTATGACAGGACTGGTACCAATCCTTGCGTCCGCGCTCGCGGATGGCGCTGTGTTCGGCGTGGTGCTTCCACGCCAGGATTGCCGCCTCACTGCTCCAGTAGGACACGGTGATCCCGAAACCGTCCGCGCCCCGAGCCGATTCGACCCCGAGAAAGCCCGGTTGCCGACGCGCCAGTTCCAGCATGCGCTCGGCGGCCTGATCGTACTCGGGGTCCGCGGCACCGCGTTGGGAGCTGAAGATCACGGCGTAGTAGGGCGGGGCGGGTGTCTGGCCGATCATCCTCGGGTCTCCAGGCAGGCATTGAGCAGGGCGCTGACCAGGGGCGGCGTGTGGCCCTTGAGGGCCGCGCGTTCGGGCTGGAACAGGGTGGCGACGAAAAATGGATGATCGGCGAGCTCCACGGCGCGCAGATCTCCCAGGCGGTCGTGGCCGCTGGCGCGCAGGACGCCAGCGAGCAGGGGCCCGGCAAAGTCCGGATTGACGCCGTAGCGGCAGCGATAGCCTTCCTCGATGTGCCGGGTGCCATAGGCCTTGGCGATCCGGCTGCCGTCTTGCAGTTCGATGCGCTCACGGGCCTCCACCAGGGCGCAGCTCAAGGGGGTGAGCAGTGCGCGTTCGGCATCGGGGGCGATCTCGCCGTGTTCGGCATCGGTCCAGCCCAGCACGTTGCGCGCGTATTCCAGGACCGCATGCTGAAAGCCGCCGCAGGTGCCGAGGAAGGGGCGCTGTTGCTCCCGGGCCACGCGGATCGCCAGCAAGGCGCCGTGGATATTCCGGTAGGGGCTGCCGGGCACGCACCAGATGGCGTCGAAGCCTTGCAACAGGTGCTCGTCAGTCAGCTCGGCAGTGGCCAGCCATTGCACGTCGAGGGTGATGGCGGCGTCGGCTGCGGCCTGATCCAGGGCCAGGGGAATGGCCTGGTGCGCGGTGATCAGTGGGTCGTGATCCCCCACCAGGGCGATGCGCAGGGTGGGGGGCGAGGCGGGTGCTTGCATGGGCTTCTCCGGTAGGGGCACTGACTTGTCGATTGCCTGGGGCCACTATAGATTGGCGTCCACGCAATCAATATTGGCGTTTACCCAAGTGATCAATGCAGTAGCGCACTATCAGCTGGACTACCCCGATCTGTCGCTGGTCCTGGCCCTGGTCCGTGGCGGTTCCCTGGCCCGTGCCGCGGCCCTGCTCAAGGTGGATGTTTCGACGGTGTTTCGTGCCGTGCGCCGCCTGGAGGCCGGGCTCGGTCAGCAACTGTTCGACAAGAGCCGTGCCGGCTACCTGCCTACCAGCCTGGCCCAGGCCCTGGCATTGCAGGCCGAACAGGCGGAACAGGCCCTGGAGGCGGCGCGGATCGGTGTGGCCCAGGGCGGCGAGGTGATCAGCGGCACGGTGCGCCTGACCTGTACCGATTCGGTGTTGCAGGGCCTGTTGCTGCCGGCCCTGGCGCAGTTCATGCCCAAGTACCCGGCGCTGGTCATCGAACTCTGCACTTCGAATGATTTCGCCAACCTCAACCGTCGCGATGCGGACATCGCCGTGCGCCTCACCGCGACGCCTCCGGAGCATCTGGTGGGGCGCTGCCTGGGGGCGGTGGCGTATCGGGTGTGCACCAGCCCGGCGTATCGGCACCGGGTGGATTGCACCGATCTGGCGCGGGTGGCCTGGATTGCCCCGGATGACTTTCTGCCGGATCACCCCACGGTGGTCTGGCGCCGTCAGCAGTGGCCCGGCGTGCAACCCAGTTATCGCTGCAACAGCATGCTGGCGGTGACCGAGCTGGTGCGGGCCGGCCTGGGGGTGGCGGCGTTGCCGGACTTTCTCCTGGGCGGTGGCGACCTGGAAGCCCTCGGCGAGCCCCTGGAGCATGCAACCGCCTTGTGGCTGTTGACCCGCCCGGACTGTCGGGCCCTGCGCTCGGTGGTGACGCTGTTCGATGAGCTGGGGCGTCATCTGCGCTGGCCCTGAACAGCTCAGGCCGCTGGTGGCTCCTTGCGGACGAAGTGCGCGTGCATCTCGCTGGTGAGGTTTTCGATGCGTTCGCTCAGTTGCTTGGTCATTTCCGTGAGGCGGGTGTTCTGCTCCAGCAGCTCCAGCAGTTGCCCGGTGGTTTGCGCGGCCTGGGCCTGGCGTTCGCTGTTGGCGATGGCCAGGGCCTCGCGGTGCTGGGCGTCGGCGTCGGACTGGGCCTTGTCGCGGGCGGCCTGGCGGGTCTGGGCCAGCAGGATCAGCGGCGCGGCGTAGGCCGCCTGCAGGCTGAAGGCCAGGTTGAGAAGGATGAAGGGATAGACGTCGAACTGAGTGACGCCACTGAGGTTGAGGGCGATCCAGATCACCACGATCAGGGTCTGTGCCCCGAGAAAGGTCGGGGTGCCGAAGAAACGGGCAAAGGCCTCGGCCTTCAAGGCGAAGGCATCGTTGCCGAAGGTGGGGGCCAGGTGGGCATGGGCGCGGTGAAAGCGCAGGTGATCGGTGACCGGAGTGGTTTCTTCGGGCGTGTTGCTGGAACTCATGATGGCCTCCGCCAGGCACTGGGACGTAAGGCCACTATAGTCCTCAAGGCTGTCCCGGACGTCATGATCGACGCCGGGAAACCCCTCCCTTACAGCGCATCGCGTTCGTTGGCGAACATGCTCACGGCTTGCACCGCGTCACTGGCTCCATCGCGAATCTGCAGGATCACGGTGCCGGCCTGATCCGCCAGTTGCACGCCCTTGGCCGCCCGTTCCCGGGTGCCGTCCATGCTCTTGATGGCTTGCAGGGTTTCGTTCTGGATCATGTCGATCATGCTGGCGATTTCCGCGGTCGAGCCGCTGGTGCGCGCTGCCAACTGGCGAACCTCATCGGCCACCACGGCGAAGCCGCGCCCCTGTTCTCCGGCCCGGGCGGCCTCGATGGCGGCATTGAGGGCCAGCAGGTTGGTCTGGTCGGCAATCCCGCGGATGGTGTTGACGATGGCGGTGATCTGTTCCGAACGTTCGCCCAGGCGGGCGATCAGGGTGGAGGAGTCCTCGATGTTATGGGCGATCTGGCGCATTTCGCTGGCGGCCTGCTGGATCACGCCGGTGCCTTGCTCGGCGACTTTCCGGGTCTGTACCGAGATGTGATAAGCCTGGCTCGCGCTATGGGCGTCATGCTCGTGTTTCTCCACCTGCTGGGTGACGTCGGCGGCGTACTTGACCACTTTGCACAGGCGTCCGCTGGCGTCGTAGACCGGGTTGTAGTTGGCTTCCAGCCACAGCGTGCGGCCGTGCTTGTCGATCCGTTCGAAGCGACCGTTGAAGAATTCGCCCTTGTTCAGGCGATTCCAGAAGTCCTGGTAGGCGCTGCTGTTGACCAGTTCGGGCTTGCAGAACATCCGGTGATGCTTGCCCTGGACCTGCGCCAGGCTGTAGCCCATGCGGCTGAGGAAATTGGCATTGGCGCTGATGATGCTGCCATCGAGGTTGAACTCGATCACGGCCATGGCCCGGTCGATGGCATCCAGCTTGTTGCGTGCCTCGGCCTCTTCCTGGATTCGAGTGGTGACATCCAGGGCGTACTTGACCACTTTGTACACCGTGCCCGAGGCGTCACGGATAGGGTTGTAGCTGGCTTCCAGCCACAGGCTCTGCCCGGCACTGCCGACCCGTTCAAAGGTTCCGGACTGGAACTGACCTTCTCTGAGGCGTGCCCACAATTGCTGGTAGTCGCTGCTGCGGGCGTACTCCGGGGTGCAGAACAGGCGGTGGGACTGGCCGAGGACCTGGTCTTCGCGATAGCCCAGGGTCTTGAGGAAGTTGTGGTTGGCGCGCAATACGCAGCCTTGCAGATCGAACTCGATCACCGCCATCGAGCGGTCGATGGCCTCCAGCAGGCTCGATTGCTCGGCAACGGTCCGGTTCAGGGTGTCGATGGTCTTGTTGTGGCGGTTGAATAGCATGTGGGCAGGTGCTCTGTGGGAGAAACGTTGCGTCGATCCCTATTGAGTGCGCCGGTACGCCGAATGCTCCCCGGCGCTCGGCATTATCTGCTCAATGTCAGCGTTCCATGACTGACAGAAGATACATTCGCAGCGATGCAACGGGGACGCTTCAGGCGCGCGTCGGTGGCCGCGTCAAGGGAGACGTAGCGGCTGCGAATCGATTTAGTTGGATTGATTGGCTTCGGTGGCGGCAGTTGCGGTTGTGGGCATCCGTTGCAGCGAAGTGGCGGCATTATGATGGCAACTGCCTGGATAAATCCAAATAAACTTGTACAAAAATATTTTTTACTTCCTTTTTGTATAAGTTTTTTCGGTTTTATGCCAAATGCGATTGTGCTGCATAGCCGTTGGCATCGTTGCTGGCTATCCGGTTGCGTCCGGTTTTTTTCGCCTGGTACAGGGCCTGGTCCGCGGCATTGAGCCAGGTGGCCGGATCCTCGAAACCGGCATCGAAGGCGGCCAGACCAATACTCAGGCTGACATTCAGCTCGTTCACTTGCGGGTGCCGGTACTGGCTGAAGACCCGACGCAGGCGCTCCATGATATCGAGTGCCTGCTGCTGGCTCATGCGCGGCAGGATCACGCAGAACTCGTCGCCACCGTAGCGGCCGGCCAGGTCATCGTGGCGCAGGTTGCGTCGCAGTTCGTTGCTCAAGTGACGCAGCACGGTATCGCCAATGATGTGGCCGTAGGTGTCGTTGATCGCCTTGAAGTGGTCGATGTCGATCAGGGCGATGCAGGCGTGCATCTGCCGCTGCCGGCACTTGTGGAACTTGATGTGCAGCAGGTCCTTCCAGGAACCGTGGTTGAGCAGGCCGGTGAGGCTGTCGGTGCGGCTCAGGGCGCTCAGGGCGCGCTTGTGTTCGGACAGTTTGATCGCCAGGCGATAGCAGACCATGCCCACCGCCAGGGGATAGAGGGTCAGCATGGGCAGGCAGGCGTAGATCTGCAGCGGGCTGATGTGGGTGGTGACGTGTGGCCCGAACAGCGCCCAGGACAGCAGCACCCCGGTGCATTGGGCCAGACTGCCGCGAATGAACAGGCGCAGGCCACCTGCGGCCACGTTGTTCATGGCCATCATCGAGAGGATGGTGACCGCCGGCAGCGGGTTGAACTGCATGGTCGCGGCCCAGAAACCGCCCAGCAGCGAGTCATACAGCAGATTGCGCCGCTCTGCCCGGTAGGGAAACGCCGAACGGGCGGACAGTTGATAGGCCAGGTGGGGCCAGATCAGGCCGTTGAACAACAGCAGGCCCCATATCCAGTCGGGCAGTGCCAGGGGAGCGAGTGCCGCGAGGACACTGATGCCGCCGATGCCCAGGCCGATGATCCTTGGCCAATAGATGCGTCGGGCAAATGACAGCCCTTTGCCGCGTTGGTTTTCCATAAATTCCTGCACCAGGTTTTGCACTGAAACACTTTGTGGTGTTTTTGCGGCCTTGCCGTTTATCGGATCAGTCTGGTGAATATTGTCATTTATTCCACTAGGAATAATCAGTGTCCTTCGAAGCCATTTCACGGTGGCCGGGGCAGGGTATGCCGGTCGATCGCGCTGAATCAGGCCTGGTAGTGGCTGAGAAACATGTCCAGTGCCGACTCGATGACCCGGGTCTGCAGGTCCGCTGCCAGGGGCGGTTGGCCCAGGGTGATCTGCGGCCAGAACGCGAAGCTCTTGAGCAGCCCGTGCATCTGTTGGGCAGCGAATTCCGGGTCCAGCGGCTTGAGGCGGCCGTCGGCCAGGGCGCCGCGGATCCACAGGGTCAGGCCTTCCTCCCGTTCGCCGAGTCGCGCCACCATGTCCTGAGCCCGCTCGGGGGAGTGGATGGTGGCAGCAATGGCCACTCGGGCCAGGTCGAGGAAGTTGTCGTCGGCCAGCAGTTGCAGCTTGGCCCGCAACAGGGCTTCCAGTTGCTCGCGCAGGGGCTGGTCGTGGCGATAGACGACGTCCGCTTGGGCGCTGATGCTGGCCCAGAGCTTGTGCAGGATCTCGGCGAACAACTCCTCCTTGCTCGGAAAGTGGTTGTACACCGTGCGCTTGGATACTCCGGCCGTGGCGGCAATCTTGTCCATGCTGGTGATGTCGAAGCCGCTGGCGCGGAATTCGCTGATCGCCGCCTGGATGATGGCATTGCGTTTAAGGTCGGTGAGGCGCTTCGGAGCTGTCATAAGTTGGGTTCGATCAGGGTGGGCGGCTAAATCAATCGGCAGTCTACTTCGTCTTAATCCTGTTGCAATGTAGAAACTACACTGTGTAGTGTAGTTCTCCTTCAAAACGATGATTGGCGGCTGATGCTTGCGTGCCTTGGCCAGTAGATCGTCCCGTAGAACCACCTCGGAACCTTGCCGCGTTCCACGGAGTCCTTTCAATCATGGCCAATGTCTCGTCCAGCCTAACCCGCGCCTCTGGTCAGCCAACCTCTCGTCAGGAGCAGGGCGCCTTTCGCAACCATGCACCGGTGCGACGTGCCGGTTTCGGCAAGACCCTGCAGATCTTCTGGAACATGCTGTTCCACAAACCGCGCAACACCCGCCCAGCAGGGGCGATTCCGGTGCAGGAACTGACCCGCGAGCAATTGCTGGCAGCGCCTAATCACAGTGTGTTTCGCCTGGGCCACTCCACCGTGCTGCTGAAGATGCGCGACAAGTTCTGGATCACCGACCCGGTGTTTGCCGAGCGGGCATCACCGGTGCAATGGGCCGGGCCAAAGCGCTTTCATCAGCCGCCCATCAGCCTGGAGGCGCTGCCGGAGATCGAGGCGGTGATCCTGTCCCACGATCATTACGACCACCTGGACCACCAGACGGTGCTGACCCTGGCGGACAAGACCCGGCACTTCCTGACCCCGCTGGGCGTGGGCGACACCCTGATCAAATGGGGGGTACCGGCGAGCAAGGTGCGGCAGCTGGATTGGTGGCAGGGATGCGACATCGATGGCATACGTTTTGTCGCCACGCCGTCGCAGCATTTTTCCGGTCGTGGCCTGTTCGATGGCAACCGAACCCTGTGGGCCTCCTGGGTGATGATCGATGGCCCGACACGGATCTTCTTCAGCGGTGACACGGGGTATTTCGACGGCTTCAAGCGCATCGGCCAGCAGTACGGTCCCTTTGACCTGACACTGATGGAAACCGGGGCCTACAACGTCGAATGGCCCCACGTGCACATGCAGCCGGAGCAAACCCTGCAAGCCCATATCGATCTGCGTGGCCGCTGGCTCCTGCCGATCCATAACGGCACCTTCGACCTGGCCATGCATGCCTGGCACGAACCCTTCGACCGTATCCTGGCCCTGGCCTGGGAACGCAGCATCAGCATCACCACGCCGCAGATGGGCGAAGCCTTCAGCCTGACGCAGCCTCAGCGGGGCAGCACCTGGTGGCTGGAGGTGGATGGCGTGCTGGAGCAGATGGGTATCGAGTCCGCGTGAACCAGGACTGGCCACGAAGGTGGCCAGTTACCCGATTCATCTGGTTTCGACCCTGGCGCTGAGCGCCGGTCTGGTGTCGGCCGCTGCCCGGGGCCGTCGATCATTCGATCATGGCGTAGTCAGGGCGCTCCATCGGATTGGGGGTCGCTCCACGGATGTTCATGCCGCGGCCGGGGGTGAAGCCGGGGAAGAACACCAGGCCTTGCGCCTCAAGGCAGAAGGCCAGGGCCAGCCGGGTGACGTCACGCACCTCGTAGCCGGCCTCAAAGCGCTGAATGGCTTGCACCGAGACGCTGGACTCGCGGGACAGCCGGTCCATGTCCCAGCCCAGCATGTCGCGGGCCTGAGCACAGTGCTGCGGAGTGAACTGATAAAGGGCGATACGTTCCAGGGTTATTTTCATCGCTAGAGAGGCCATGGTTTTCTCCGGGAGGTTAGGCAATGCGTTGGCTTGATACTGGTTATTTGTACAGTGGTTTTGCTTGCTGATCAAACTCAATTACGGCCAACCCCCGAGCCTTTGGTCACAAGGTTTTACCTGGGAACGCAGACTCCTGATTCAGGTAGGTGCTGGGGGATTGCCCCAATACCCGGCGGAACATGGTGGAGAACGCCCCGGGGCTGTCGTAGCCGAAGTCCAGGGCGATGCGGGTGACCGGTTCGGCTGCAGCCAGCCGGGCCAGGGCCAGGACCACGCAGGCCCGTTGTCGCCATTGAATGAAGCTCATGCCCGTCTGCCGGCGAAAGCTGCGGTTGAAGGTGCGCAAGCTGATATGCAGCTGTCCTGCCCAGTGTTCCGGGGATTGGTGAATATCCGGGCGAGCGAGGAAGGCCTGGCACAGCTCCAGCAGTGCACCGGCGGCCGGCAGGGGGATATGCAGCGGCAGCGGGCGACTGCGCTGCAACTCAAGCAGAAGGAGGTCGATCAGCAATCCGTCCCTGCCGTGCTGCGGGTATTCCAGGGGAAGCTCCACCGCCTCCAGAAGCAACTGGCGCAACAGGGGCGAGACGCTGATCACCTGGCAGTCGCTGCTGTCCAGCGGCGCTGCTGCGGGTTCGATGTACAGACTGCGGGTGCTGACCCCGAGCATCAGCACCTCATGTTCCACCCCGGGCGGGATCCAGACCGCCCGCTGCGGCGGCACCACCCAGTTCCCCTGGGCCGTGCCCACCTGCATCACGCCGGTGGCGCCATACAACAGTTGCGCCCGGCGATGACTGTGGCGCGGCAGGCGCTGGCCGTCGGCATAGTCGGTGCCGATGGCCACGACCGGACGCGGTGTCCGATCCAGTGAGTCGATGGAGATGTTGCGCATGCGACGAGGTTCCTGGCTGGCGTAAACGCAAACATTATTGGCTGACTTGCTGAAGTCGGCCAGGGCTCGATCTTTTATTGTCCGCAGCTTCTTTCCCGGACGGATGCGGCTCGATGTTCTATCTACTGCTGGCAGTTTTTGGCTGCATGACCGGCGTCAGCGCGGTGCTGTTCGGCTTCGGCGGCGGTTTTGTGGTGGTGCCGCTGTTGTACTGGATGCTGCTGAGCAGCCAGGGCGCCGACTCGGCGGCGGGGCACTCGGCCATGCACATCGCTGTGGCCACTTCGACCTGCGTGATGATCGTCAATGCTCTGCTGGCCAGTTGGCGGCATCAGCGGGCCGGCAATCTTGTTCGCCATTACCTGTGGCCTCTGGGGGCCTACATCGCCCTGGGGGCAATGTGCGGAGCGGCCGCGGCGATGTGGGTCAGCGGCGAGGTGATTCGGTATGCCTTCATTGCCTACCTGGGCATCACCATTGCCGACTGCCTGCTGCGGCGCGGCTTTCTTGAGCCGGTGAACCAGGCTCAGGCGCGTCGCCTGGGCACCGGCGAAACCCTATTGGGTGGTGTAGGAATAGGCGTAATCGCGACGTTTCTCGGGGTGGGGGGCAGCGTCATGACAGTACCTCTGTTACGCCGTTGCGGATTGAGCATGACCCAGGCCACCTCCATGGCCAATCCCCTGAGCGTGCCGGTGGCCCTGGCCGGAACCGCTACCTACCTGGCCCTGGCGCGCTTCAGTCCAGCCGATTTCGGGCCCGGGTTCATCGGCTATGTGGACCTGTTGGCGTTTTCGGTATTGTCCCTTGGCTCGTTGCTGGGTATCCGTCTGGCCACGCCCTGGATCGGTCGTATCCCGGATCGGGTGCATGCGCGGGTGTACATCGGCCTGCTGCTGGTGGTGCTGGTCAGCCTGTGCCTGACGTGACAGGGGCATCGCTGCGGGCAGAACTACTGTGCGTGAAGCCCCGGTGCCTCGCGGATCACGAAGTGGTCCAGGTTTTCGATGTTGGCGCTGAAGACCCCGAAGGTCGCTTCGGGGTTTTTCTTGCTCGGCACTTGCTTGAGTGTCGGGGTGACACCGTAGAAGAAACAGTACAACTCGCGCTGGCTGTCGATGGCGCTCTTGATCTCCTCGAGGAAGGCTTTGCGCTTGCGATAGTTGTCGATCAGTTTCTTGCTCAGGTAGACGTTGACCGAGTAGGGCTTCTTCTTCGATTCGCCATCGGCCTTGAACCAGACCTTGTGCTCGAAATCGATGCGAAAGCTCTGGGTGTAGTCCTTGATTTCCTTGATCTTGCCCCAGTAGATCAGCCCCTTGTTGTCCAGCAGGTACTCGATCTTCTTGAAGAACGAGGCGTAGGACGCGGTGTGCTCGCCGATCTTCAGCGGCATGCGCTTGAGCAGTTCCTTGTCGTCGATGTTTGACACGAAACATTCCACCGGGTGGGCGAAGACACAGGTCTTGTCCGGGGTGGTATCGCGCCCGGCGTGGTTGTGTTGCAGGCCGGCTGGCACGGCGGGCGGATTGTCCCGGGGCGTCTCTGCCGCCGCGGTCGGGCTGCTCGGTCGGCGCTTGTACTCGCGGCGGGTCAACAGCAGTTCTGAAGGGAAGTGTTCCTCGCGTTCATCCTCGGCGGCTGCGCCTTCGATGCTGCCGGCACCTTTGCTGAGCCGGTAAGGGCAGCTTTCTATGTGCAGCGTACCGGGCAGGTTCTTGAAGTGCGGGGTGCGAAGGTAATTGACGTTCTTGGCATTGAAGGTGCCCAGCTGATTGGCGGCATCGAAGGCGGCGCGACATTCATCGTTGGGGCACTGGAAGCTTTCCTGGGCGGAATCGAAAGCCACGGTTTCATCGAAATTCAGATCCCGCACGTCATAGATCGACAACTTGTCGTCGAGGCTGATGCAGTAGGCGGTATCGAATTTCATGAGCGCTTTGATCCTTAAGCGGGGGAGGGGTCTTTATAACCACAGCTCCTGCAGCCTGCACGCATTTTAATGGGCCGGCTGCGCAGTCTGTTTCCTCGGCCAATAAAAAAGCCCTGAACAAGTCAGGGCTTCTTATTTGTTGCATTGATCCGCGAATCAATCCCAGCTCAGTGCACCGCCAGTTTGATACTCGATCACGCGGGTCTCGAAGAAGTTCTTCTCTTTCTTCAAGTCCATGATCTCGCTCATCCATGGGAACGGGTTGGTGGTGCCTGGGTACTCTTCCTTCAGGCCGATCTGCGACAGGCGACGGTTGGCGATGAACTTGAGGTAGTCCTCCATCATCGCCGCGTTCATGCCCAGCACGCCGCGCGGCATGGTGTCGCGAGCGTATTCGATTTCCAGTTGGGTGCCCTGGAGGATCATCTGGGTGGCTTCTTCCTTCATCTCGGCATCCCACAGGTGCGGGTTTTCGATCTTGATCTGGTTGATCACGTCGATGCCGAAGTTCAGGTGCATGGATTCGTCGCGCAGGATGTACTGGAACTGCTCGGCAACGCCGGTCATTTTGTTGCGGCGGCCCATGGACAGGATCTGGGTGAAGCCGCAGTAGAAGAAGATGCCTTCCAGAACGCAGTAGTAGGCGATCAGGTTGCGCAGCAGCTCCTTGTCGGTGTCGACGGTGCCGGTTTCGAACTTCGGATCGGAGATCGAACGGGTGTACTTCAGGCCCCAGGCGGCTTTCTTCGCGACCGATGGAATCTCGTGGTACATGTTGAAGATCTCGCCTTCATCCATGGCCAGCGATTCGATGCAGTACTGGTAGGCGTGGGTGTGGATCGCCTCTTCGAATGCCTGGCGCAGGATGTACTGGCGGCATTCCGGGTTGGTGATCAGGCGGTACACGGCCAGTACCAGGTTGTTGGCAACCAGGGAGTCGGCGGTGGAGAAGAAGCCCAGGTTGCGCATGACGATGCGGCGCTCGTCGTCGGTCAGGCCTTCCGGGTTTTTCCACAGGGCGATGTCGGCGGTCATGTTGACCTCTTGCGGCATCCAGTGGTTGGCGCAACCGTCGAGGTACTTCTGCCAGGCCCAGTCGTACTTGAACGGCACCAGCTGGTTGAGGTCGGCGCGGCAGTTGATCATGCGCTTTTCGTCAACCGCGACGCGGGCGGAAGAGCCTTCCAGCTCGGCCAGGCCTTCGGCGATGTCGAGCTGGTCCAGGGACGCCTTGGCCCGGGCAACGGCAGCGGAGTCATTGGCGGTCACGGCGCGGGCTTCCAGAGCTGCGGCACCACCGGCGCTGTCGAGGCGGTCCATGTTGGCTTCAGTGGCGTGGCCGGCGTTGGCGCCTTTGACTGCAACTTCGCCTTCTTCTTTGTCGAATTCGTCCCAGCTCAGCATGACGTGTCGTCTCCTGCTCGAGGGCCAGATGCCCGTGTGAAAACAAAAGGGTTGGCTTTTCACACGGCGCTACTGGCCGCGTTAAATCAATAGAAATCGTTTGTTGCAGCTGTGAACGCAGGCAATAAACAGAAATATGTGTCCGGGTGCCTTGAGGCTGCTGTCGGGCGGAACTGAGGCTTTCGGTTCCGGCGCGTGATTCAGCAGGCCGTTTTCATCCGGTAAGGGAATGTTGCGGGCCCGTTTTGAGGACGCATTATAAGGATATTTTCCGGCTCGTGGGGTGACCGATGGGCGCAGGCGGGCCGAGGAAGGCAGGGGATCCAGAGCAAAGCGCGGGTTTACAAGGCTTTGACCGCGGAAGATTTTTTTTCGGGCTGAAAAAAATCAGCCGGAAATGGCCAAAAAATAGCCAATTTTACTAGATGTTGTGTTTTTGCAAGCCATTTCACTGTTTTGAACACAACTCAAATCCACCTGGATTGGGCCAGGCAAGGGGCTGGGAACCGGCCTCGGCGGTGGCGAAAAGGTTGCGTGCGATTGCCGTGGTCGCACGTTGCGGGGGCGATGCTGTTGGCCGGACCCCGAACGGGGGCGCTGGCGAGGCATCTTTGCCGCAAGAGGGATTTCTTGCGGCCGGCAGTCATCAAGGTCTATGCAATGAACTTGGCTATTAACCGTTAGAGCAACCGTTGCCCATTACGCGGTATTGAAGAATATGCCGTTGACCGTGGGAGTCTTCATATTCCATACGCGCTGGTACAACTTCGCATACTTCTGGAACTTCGCTCATGGAGATAACTTTGGCGATATCCAGATCAGTGGAGTAAGTGTATTCCTCTACCGGTACTTGTTGCTGTGCGACATCAGTCGGGATCTCATCAGCCATCGCGGTAACGCACAGACTACTGAGGGCCAGAACTAATAAAGCTTTCATTTGCGTTTTACCTTTCTAAGGTCGTGTGGGGTCACGCAGCCTTTATGAGGCTGCGTGTGGAGCTTGAGTAAACGTTTGATTAACTGCCTTCGTGGGGGCTGCAACTTGGTTAATCAGATTGCCTGTTTGGCGAGACGGATTTTAGGCCCCGGGTGGCGGGTCATATAGGTGTACTTTTGATAAACACCTTTGACAGTTTTTGTAACAATCGCCGAAAAAGGCCTGTCCGGATGCCTGCTTGAATATTTTTGCCGAGGCTGAATGTCGCTGTAACCAGCGTTCTTGAAGGGGTGCGGCAAATAGCCGGGCATTTCGCAGGGGGTTGTTACTACCATCGTCGAATGGTTCTATAGGCGCCCCCCGGCTACAACGGGGTCATACAAAAACAACTATGTCACCGAGGTAAGAAAGATGAGTGCGGCTTCTCTGTATCCCGTTCGTCCCGAGGTTTTGGCCAATACGCTGACTGACGAGGCGACCTACAAGGCCATGTACCAGCAGTCGGTCGTTAACCCGGACGGTTTCTGGCGTGAACAGGCCAAGCGTCTCGACTGGATCAAGCCTTTTACCACGGTGAAGCAGACTTCCTTCGACGATCACCATGTCGATATCAAGTGGTTTGCCGATGGCACCTTGAACGTCTCCTACAACTGCCTGGATCGTCATCTCGCCGAGCGTGGCGATCAGATCGCGATCATCTGGGAAGGCGATGATCCTTCCGAAAGCCGCAACATCACTTACCGCGAACTGCATGAAGAAGTCTGCAAGTTCGCCAACGCCTTGCGTGGCCAGGACGTGCACCGTGGCGACGTGGTGACTATCTATATGCCAATGATTCCCGAGGCGGTGGTGGCCATGCTGGCCTGTACCCGCATCGGTGCTATCCACTCGGTGGTGTTCGGCGGGTTCTCCCCTGAAGCGTTGGCCGGGCGCATCATCGACTGCCGTTCGAAAGTGGTGATCACCGCCGACGAAGGCATCCGTGCCGGTAAAAAGGTTCCGCTCAAGGCCAATGTCGACGACGCCCTGACCAACCCGGAAACCAGCAGCATCCAGAAGGTCATCGTGTGCAAGCGCACCGGTGGCGACATCAAGTGGAACCAGCATCGCGACATCTGGTACGAAGACCTGATGAAGGTCGCCGGCAGCGTCTGCGCGCCGAAAGAGATGGGCGCCGAAGAAGCGCTGTTCATCCTTTATACCTCCGGCTCCACCGGCAAGCCCAAGGGTGTGCAGCACACCACTGGCGGCTACCTGCTCTATGCATCGCTGACCCATGAGCGGGTGTTCGACTACCGTCCGGGTGAAGTCTACTGGTGCACCGCCGACGTCGGCTGGGTCACCGGCCACACCTATATCGTCTATGGCCCGCTGGCCAATGGCGCCACTACGGTGCTGTTCGAAGGCGTGCCCAACTATCCGGACGTGACCCGGGTGGCGAAGATCGTCGACAAGCACAAGGTCAACATTCTCTACACCGCGCCGACCGCGATCCGCGCCATGATGGCCTCGGGCACGGCTGCCTGCGAAGGCGCCGATGGCAGCAGCCTGCGCCTGCTGGGTTCGGTGGGCGAGCCGATCAACCCGGAAGCCTGGGACTGGTACTACAAGAACGTCGGCCAATCCCGTTGTCCGATCGTCGACACCTGGTGGCAGACCGAAACCGGCGCCACCCTGATGAGCCCGCTGCCGGGGGCGCATGCCCTGAAGCCGGGTTCTGCCGCGCGTCCGTTCTTCGGCGTGGTGCCGGCCCTGGTGGACAACCTGGGCAACATCATCGAAGGCGCCGCCGAAGGCAACCTGGTGATCCTCGATTCGTGGCCAGGTCAGGCGCGCACGCTGTACGGCGACCACGACCGCTTCGTCGATACCTACTTCAAGACGTTCCGTGGCATGTACTTCACCGGTGACGGCGCTCGTCGCGACGAAGACGGCTACTGGTGGATCACCGGCCGGGTGGACGATGTGCTCAACGTTTCCGGGCATCGCATGGGCACCGCCGAGATCGAAAGCGCCATGGTTGCGCACCCGAAAGTCGCCGAAGCGGCGGTGGTGGGCGTGCCTCACGACATCAAGGGCCAGGGTATCTATGTCTACGTGACCCTCAACGGTGGCGAAGAGCCGAGCGAAGCCCTGCGTCTGGAACTGAAGAACTGGGTGCGCAAGGAGATCGGTCCGATCGCCTCGCCGGATGTCATCCAATGGGCGCCGGGACTGCCGAAGACCCGTTCCGGGAAGATCATGCGGCGGATTCTGCGCAAGATCGCGACGGCGGAGTACGACGGTCTGGGAGATATCTCCACCTTGGCCGACCCAAGCGTGGTGCAGCATCTGATCGACACCCACAAGACCATGAACGTCGCCTGAGGCGGGTTCCGAGTCACCCAGCCCCGTCCGGCCTTGCGCCGGGCGGGGCTTTTTTGTGCCGGGGTGATTCCCCGGCAAGCCGCACGCTACAGCCTCCGCGCGCCTGTTATTAGGCTCGCTTGCCGGTGCAGGCGAGCGAATAAATATCGGATTTATCCATGTGCCTGGTGTGAATGTTACCGGTGCCGTCGAAGATGTAACCCGGCGCCCATTTTCGGGGCAATGGGAAACGCCGAGCCCCATTTCAGGGCTGTTTATATCCATATAAAAAATAAGTCATCACGCTGCGCTTGCCGGAATAGAAGGCTTTGCCAATAATAGGCCCGCAATTTGCAGCGTAGATCGGTTCCCTATCATTTGCTCTTGCATAGTTTTGAAGAGCTGTCAATGTGCTCCCCCGGTATTCTCGATGCTTCTGTAATTTGTTGTCGCATTGAGGAAATATCGGCTTCCAGCCTGTCGTTAGAATGCCGGTCACTCGCTCGTCGTTGCCTGTGTGTGAGTCCTCTCCCGGGCTTCTAAGGACGCAGCGCCGTCTTTGCAGTTTTACCCATTCGCATATTGGGCTGTCGCTCACTCTGCCGTTTTCGCCCTTTACCGATGGAGTTCTAAGATGAAGAAACTCGTGCTTCTTGGCGCCCTGGCACTGTCCGTGCTCTCCCTGCCGACTTTCGCCGATGAAAAGCCCCTGAAAATTGGTATCGAAGCGGCCTACCCTCCGTTTGCCTCCAAGGCGCCGGATGGCAGCATCGTCGGTTTCGACTACGACATCGGCAACGCTCTGTGTGAAGAGATGAAGGTCAAGTGCGTGTGGGTCGAGCAAGAGTTCGACGGCCTGATCCCGGCACTGAAAGTGCGCAAGATCGACGCCATCCTCTCGTCGATGTCGATCACCGACGATCGCAAGAAGTCCGTGGACTTCACCAACAAGTACTACAACACCCCGGCACGTCTGGTGATGAAGGCCGGCACCCAGGTCAGCGACGGTCTGAGCGAGCTCAAGGGCAAGAACATCGGCGTGCAGCGTGGTTCGATCCATGAGCGTTTCGCCCGTGAAGTGCTGGCTCCCCTGGGCGCACAGATCAAGCCTTACGGCTCGCAGAACGAAATCTACCTGGATGTGGCCGCCGGTCGTCTCGACGGCACCGTGGCCGACGCTACGCTGTTGAATGACGGCTTCCTGAAAACCGATTCGGGCAAGGGCTTTGCCTTCGTCGGTCCGGCTTTCACTGACGTCAAATACTTCGGCGACGGCGTAGGGATCGCAGTGCGCAAAGGTGACAAGGCCGAACTGGACAAGATCAACGCTGCCATCGCTGCCATTCGCGAGAACGGCAAGTACAAGCAAATCCAGGACAAGTACTTCGACTTCGACATCTACGGCAAGTAAGACCGTCGAAACAGTCAGTCCGAGATGGCGCAAGCAGCAGAATCTCTGAAGTTTGCGCCATTTTTTCATCCCAATTTTCGAGGACCTGAATCATGTTGAAAGGCTACGGGGCTGTCATCCTCGATGGCGCTTGGCTGACGCTTCAGCTCGCCTTGTCGTCCATGGCCCTGGCCATTGTTCTGGGTCTGATCGGGGTCGCGCTGCGCCTCTCGCCGGTGCGCTGGCTGGCCTGGCTTGGCGATCTGTATTCCACGGTGATCCGTGGCATTCCCGATCTGGTGCTGATCCTGCTGATCTTCTACGGCGGCCAGGACTTGCTGAACCGTGTCGCGCCGCTGCTGGGCTACGACGACTACATCGACCTCAATCCGCTGGCGGCCGGTATCGGCACCCTGGGCTTCATCTTCGGTGCCTACCTGTCGGAAACCTTCCGTGGCGCCTTCATGGCGATCCCCAAGGGGCAGGCGGAAGCGGGCATGGCTTACGGCATGAGCAGCTTCCAGGTGTTCTTCCGGGTGATGGTGCCGCAGATGATTCGCCTGGCGATTCCCGGCTTCACCAACAACTGGCTGGTGCTGACCAAGGCCACCGCGCTGATTTCGGTGGTGGGCCTGCAAGACATGATGTTCAAGGCCAAGCAGGCGGCGGATGCCACCCGTGAGCCTTTCACCTTCTTCCTCGCAGTGGCGGCCATGTACCTGGTGATCACCAGCGTCTCGTTGCTGGCATTGCGTCACCTTGAGAAGCGCTACTCGGTAGGCGTAAGGGCGGCTGATCTATGATCTTCGACTACAACGTCATCTATGACGCCTTGCCGCTGTACTTCAGCGGCTTGCTGACCACCTTGAAACTGCTGGCACTGTCGCTGTTCTTCGGCTTGCTGGTGGCTCTGCCCCTGGGGCTGATGCGGGTCTCCAAGCAGCCGCTGGTGAACATGACGGCCTGGCTCTACACCTACGTGATCCGCGGCACGCCGATGCTGGTGCAGCTGTTCCTGATCTACTACGGCCTGGCCCAGTTCGAAGCGGTGCGGGAGAGTTTCCTCTGGCCCTGGCTGTCCAGCGCAACCTTCTGTGCCTGCCTGGCCTTTGCCATCAATACCAGCGCCTACACCGCGGAAATCATCGCCGGCAGCCTGCGGGCCACGCCCAATGGCGAGATCGAGGCAGCCAAGGCCATGGGCATGTCGCGCTACAAGATGTACCGCCGCATTCTCCTGCCGTCGGCCCTGCGCCGGGCGCTGCCGCAGTACAGCAACGAAGTGATCATGATGCTGCAGACCACCAGTCTGGCGTCCATCGTGACCCTGATCGACATCACCGGCGCGGCGCGCACGGTCAACGCCCAGTACTACCTGCCGTTCGAGGCCTACATCACCGCCGGCGTGTTCTACCTGTGCCTGACCTTTATCCTGGTGCGCCTGTTCAAGCTGGCCGAAGGCCGCTGGCTGCGCTACCTGGCACCGCGGAAGCACTGACATGCAGCGTATCGATCATCCATTGCCCTGGAGCCATCTGGGCAGCGAGCGCAGCATTTCGGTGTTCCGTTTCGGTAGCGGCGAGCGCAAGGCCTATATCCAGGCCAGCCTGCATGCTGACGAACTGCCGGGCATGCGTACCGCCTGGGAGCTGAAAAAGCGCCTGGCCGAGCTGGAGGCCCAGGGCGCCCTCAACGGTGTTGTCGAGCTGGTGCCGGTGGCCAATCCGCTGGGTCTGGGACAGTTGCTGCAAGGCAATCACCAGGGCCGTTTCGAGGCCGGCAGTGGCAAGAATTTCAACCGTGATTTCGTCGAGTTGAGCGCGCCCGTGGCCCAGCGCCTGGACGGGCGCCTGGGGGATGATCCGCACGCCAATGTACGCTTGATCCGTCAGGCCATGGCTGAGGTGCTGGCCGAGTTGCCGCCGGCAGCCAGCCAGTTGCAGGGTATGCAGCGGGTGCTGCTGAGCCATGCCTGCAATGCCGATGTGGTGCTGGACCTGCATTGCGATGCCGAGGCCGCGCTGCACATGTATGCCTTGCCGCAGCACTGGCCGCAATGGCGTTCCCTGGCGGCGCACCTGGATGTGAAGGTCGGCCTGCTGGCGGAGGACTCCGGTGGCAGTTCGTTCGACGAAGCCTGCTCGCTGCCGTGGCTGCGCCTGTCGCGGCAGTTCCCTGATGCGCAGATTCCCCTGGCCTGCCTGGCGACCACCCTGGAGCTGGGTGGTCAGGCCGACACCGGGCGCCCCCAGGCCGAAGCTTACGCCGAAGGCATCCTGGCGTTTCTGGCCGAGCAGGGGCTGATTGCTGGTGAGTGGCCGGCACCCGGGCACGACGCCTGCGAGGCCATGCCCTTTGAAGGCACCGAGCTGCTGTATGCGCCGCACCCCGGCGTGGTGAGCTTTCTGCGTCCGGCCGGGAGCTGGGTGGAAGTGGGCGAGCCGATTTTTGAAGTGATTGATCCCCTATCCGATCGGGTCAGTACGGTGTGTGCTGGCACCAGCGGCGTGTTGTTCGCCGTTGAGCGGCTGCGTTATGCCCAACCCGGTTTCTGGCTGGCCAAGGTGGCGGGGCGCGAAGCGCTGCGTCACGGGCGCTTGCTCAACGACTGACTGTTTTTGTGAGAACCGACCGCATGTACAAACTTGAAGTCCAAGACCTGCATAAGCGCTATGGCAGTCACGAAGTGCTCAAGGGCGTGTCCCTGAAGGCCGCGGCTGGCGATGTGATCAGCATCATCGGCTCCAGTGGCTCGGGCAAGAGCACCTTTTTGCGCTGCATCAACCTGTTGGAGCAGCCCCATGCCGGCAAGATCCTGCTGAACAACGAAGAGTTGAAGCTGGTGGCCAACAAGGACGGCGCGCTCAAGGCTGCCGATCCCAAGCAGTTGCAGCGCATGCGCTCGCGCCTGTCGATGGTGTTCCAGCACTTCAACCTGTGGTCGCACATGACCGCGATTGAAAACATCATGGAAGCACCGGTGCACGTGCTGGGGGTGTCCAAGGCCGAGGCTCGCGAGAAGGCCGAGCATTACCTGGCCAAGGTGGGCGTGGCGCACCGCAAGGATGCCTACCCGGGCCACATGTCCGGTGGTGAGCAGCAGCGCGTGGCCATTGCCCGGGCGCTGGCCATGGAGCCGGAAGTCATGCTGTTCGACGAGCCGACCTCGGCCCTGGACCCGGAGCTGGTGGGCGACGTGTTGAAGGTCATGCAGGCCCTGGCCCAGGAAGGCCGCACCATGGTGGTGGTGACGCACGAAATGGGCTTTGCCCGTGAGGTGTCGAACCAGTTGGTGTTCCTGCACAAGGGTGTGGTGGAAGAGAGCGGCAACCCGCGGGAAGTGCTGGTGAACCCGCAATCAGAACGTTTGCAACAATTCCTCTCCGGTAGCCTCAAGTAATCACTGCCGTTATGCACCAAATTAGGTCATGCTGCGCACCGCGCGCCAGATGGTCTAACTTGGTGCTGCCACCCTTGGCTTCTAACACTGTTTTCGTTTCGGATTGCCCGCCATGACTGCCCATCGAATTGGTTTCCTGATTTGGCCCAGCACTAAAGCCTTGACGCTGGCGCTGGCCGAGGAGGCCTTGCGTGTTGCTCAGCGGGTGCATCCGGAGGTGGTTTATGAGTTGGCGTTCCTGCAGGCCGAGGCACCGGCCGAAGGCGCCTGGCAACTGCCGGGCGAGCCTTGGGCGGGCAAGCTTGAGGGCTGCCAGAAGCTGTTCCTGTTGGCAGACGAGCCGCCCGGCCCCATGAGCTCCGGGCTTGGCAGCGCTCTCAAGCAGCTGGTGCGGGCCGGCTGCGTGATTGGCGGGCTGTCGGCCGGGGTGTATCCGCTGGCGCAGTTGGGCCTGCTCGATGGTTATCGGGCGGCGGTGCACTGGCGCTGGCAGGACGATTTTGCCGAACGCTTTCCCAAGGTCATTGCCACCAGTCACCTGTTTGACTGGGACCGTGATCGCCTGACCGCCTGTGGCGGCATGTCGGTGCTGGACCTGTTGCTGGCGGTGCTGGCGCGGGATCATGGCGCCGAGCTGGCGGGTGCGGTTTCGGAAGAGCTGGTGGTGGAGCGCATCCGCGAAGGTGGTGAGCGGCAACGTATTCCGTTGCAGAATCGTCTGGGGTCCAGCCATCCAAAGCTGACCCAGGCGGTGCTGCTGATGGAGGCCAATATCGAGGAGCCGCTGACCACCGACGAGATTGCCCAGCATGTCTGTGTATCCCGTCGGCAATTGGAGCGCATCTTCAAGCAGTACCTGAACCGCGTGCCCAGCCAGTACTACCTGGAGCTGCGCCTGAACAAGGCCCGGCAGATGCTGATGCAGACCAGCAAGTCGATCATTCAGATCGGCCTGTCCTGTGGTTTCTCCTCCGGCCCGCACTTCTCCAGCGCCTACCGCAACTTCTTTGGCGCCACCCCGCGCGAAGATCGCAATCAACGGCGCAGCAGCAGCCCGTTCGAACTCTCCTCCGTACCTTCCGAGCGCGGCTGATCCGCCTTCTGTAGGCGCCGGCTTGCCGGTGCAAGCGTCCTGACGCCCGCTCACCGGGCCTGCGCTGCAGCTAACTACCTGGATAATTACCTTGGGCAAAATGCCCGCTGAATCTGCCGCTAGAGCCCTGCGCAGTTTAAACTGCGCCTTTGCGACGCTATTTGTCGCATTGCCATAAACCCGCGTAAAACCGGGGTTGGCGCTATAAGAAGTTGTCGCTTGGCGACAAGGCCGGGCACAAAACTGTCCTTACAATCCCTCCATCGCTCGCCAGTTCCAGGCGGGTGTTCCTCTTCAGGAGACTCCGATGTCCGTTGAGCAAGCTCCGGTGCAACGCGCCGATTTCGACCAGGTGATGGTTCCCAATTACGCACCTGCGGCTTTCATTCCTGTGCGCGGCTCGGGGTCCCGAGTCTGGGACCAGTCGGGACGGGAGCTGATCGACTTCGCCGGCGGCATTGCGGTCAACGTACTGGGCCACGCCCATCCGGCGCTGGTGGGGGCTCTGACCGAGCAGGCCAACAAGCTGTGGCATGTGTCCAACGTCTTCACCAACGAGCCGGCCCTGCGCCTGGCCCACAAGCTGATCGACGCCACCTTCGCCGAGCGCGCGTTCTTCTGTAACTCCGGTGCAGAAGCCAACGAGGCCGCCTTCAAGCTGGCCCGTCGCGTGGCCCACGATCGTTTCGGTGCCGAGAAGTACGAAATCATCGCCGCGCTGAACAGCTTCCACGGCCGTACCCTGTTCACCGTGAACGTCGGTGGCCAGTCGAAGTACTCCGATGGCTTCGGTCCGAAAATCACCGGCATCACCCACGTGCCGTACAACGACCTGGCTGCCCTGAAGGCCGCGGTTTCCGATAAGACCTGTGCGGTGGTGCTGGAGCCGATCCAGGGCGAAGGCGGCGTATTGCCGGCCGAGCTGGCTTACCTGCAAGGCGCTCGCGAACTGTGCGATCAGCACAACGCGCTGCTGGTGTTCGACGAAGTGCAGACCGGCATGGGCCGTAGCGGCGAGCTGTTTGCCTACCAGTATTACGGCGTGACCCCGGACATCCTCACCAGCGCCAAGAGCCTGGGCGGCGGTTTCCCGATTGCGGCGATGCTGACCACCGAAGCGCTGGCCAAGCACTTGGTGGTCGGTACCCACGGCACCACCTACGGCGGTAACCCGCTGGCTTGTGCGGTGGCCGAGGCGGTGATCGATGTGATCAACACCCCACAAGTGCTCAACGGCGTGAAAGCCAAGCACGACCGCTTCAAGACCCGTCTGCTGCAGATCGGCGAGAAGTATGGCCTGTTCACCGAAGTCCGCGGCCTGGGCCTGTTGCTCGGTTGCGTGCTCAGCGAAGCCTGGAAAGGCAAGGCCAAGGACGTGTTCAACGCCGCCGAAAAAGAAGGCCTGATGATTCTGCAGGCCGGTCCGGACGTGGTGCGTTTCGCCCCGAGCCTGGTGATCGAAGACGCCGATATCGATGAGGGCCTGGACCGCTTCGAGCGTGCCGTGGCGAAACTGACTCAAGCCTGATTCAGGTTGCAGTACTCCTCGGCGCCGGCTGTTGCAGCTGGTGTCGAGCCCAATTCCTGTGCCGGGCTGTCCCGGCATTTTTTTCCCTGCGTCGGACGGTTTCCGACCTGTTTTAGAGTAAGGAGTGACACCATGCTGGTGATGCGCCCCGCGCAAATGGCTGATCTGGGCGAGGTACAGCGTCTGGCTGCAGACAGCCCGATTGGTGTCACCTCCTTGCCGGATGATGTGGATCGCCTGCGCGACAAGATCGCCGCGAGCGAGGCTTCGTTTGCCGCTGAAGTGAGCTTCAACGGCGAGGAAAGCTATTTCTTCGTTCTCGAAGACACCGACAGCGGCAAGCTGGTGGGCTGCTCGGCCATCGTCGCGTCCGCCGGTTATTCCGAGCCGTTCTACAGCTTTCGCAATGAAACCTTTGTTCACGCGTCCCGCGAGCTGAAGATCCACAACAAGATTCATGTCCTGTCCCAGTGTCACGACCTGACCGGCAACAGCCTGTTGACCAGTTTCTATGTGGTGCCGGAGCTGGTGGGTTCGCCCTGGTCGGAGCTCAACTCCCGCGGCCGCCTGCTGTTCGTTGCCAGCCACCCGGAGCGTTTCGCCGACTCGGTGGTGACCGAGATCGTCGGTTACAGCGACGAGCACGGTGATTCGCCGTTCTGGGACGCCATCGGGCGCAACTTCTTCGACCTCAACTACGCCGAGGCCGAGCGCCTGTGCGGCCTCAAGAGCCGGACCTTTCTCGCCGAGCTGATGCCCCATTACCCGATCTACGTGCCGCTGCTGCCGGACGCCGCCCAGGAAGCCATGGGCCAGGTGCATCCGCGGGCGCAGATCACCTTCGACATCCTGATGCGCGAAGGTTTTGAGACCGATCACTACATCGACATCTTCGACGGTGGCCCGACCTTGCATGCACGGGTTTCGGGGATTCGTTCGATTGCCCAGAGCCGCGTGGTGCCGGTGAAGATCGGCGAGGCCCTCAAGGGCGGCGGTCGTCAGTACCTGGTGTCCAACGGCCAACTGCAGGATTACCGCGCGGTGCTGCTGGAGCTGGATTACGCCCCGGGCAAACCGGTGACCCTGGATCTGCAAGCCGCCGAAGCCCTGGGCGTCGGCGAAGGTGCCAGCGTGCGTCTGGTGGCGGTTTAAAGCCTGCTTCCACGACCTGGAAAGCATGCCTGGAAAGCAGCGAGTTTCGCGCAGGCCATCAGCGGCCTGCGTCTGAGGAGATAGCATGATCGTTCGTCCCGTACGCAGCAGCGATTTACCCGCGCTGATCGACCTGGCCCGCAGCACCGGCACCGGCCTCACCACCTTGCCGGCCAACGAAGAGCGCCTGACCCACAGGGTCGGCTGGGCGGAAAAGACCTTTCGCGGCGAAGCCGAGCGCGGCGATGCGGACTACCTGTTCGTGCTGGAAGACGACAACGGCCGGGTGGTGGGCATTTCCGCCATCGCCGGTGCCGTCGGGCTGCGCGAGCCCTGGTACAACTTCCGGGTCGGCCTGACGGTCAGCGCCTCCCAGGAGCTGAACATCTACCGCGAGATCCCCACGCTGTTCCTGGCCAACGACCTGACCGGCAACTCCGAGCTGTGCTCGCTGTTCCTTCACGCCGATTACCGCACCGGCCTCAACGGCCGCATGCTGGCCAAGGCGCGGATGCTGTTCATTGCCGAGTTCCCGCAGCTGTTCGGCAACAAGATCATTGCCGAGATGCGCGGCATGTCCGATGAGAATGGCCGCTCGCCGTTCTGGGAAAGCCTGGGTCGGCACTTCTTCAAGATGGAGTTCAGCCAGGCCGACTACCTGACCGGGGTTGGCAACAAGGCGTTCATCGCCGAGCTGATGCCCAAGTTCCCGCTGTACACCTGCTTTTTGTCCGAGGATGCGCGCAACGTGATCGGCAAGGTTCATACCGACACCGAGCCGGCGCTGGCCATGCTCAAGAGCGAAGGCTTCAGCTACCAGGGCTACGTCGACATCTTCGATGCCGGCCCGGCGGTGGAATGCGAAACCAGCAAGATCCGCGCGGTGCGTGACAGCCAGGCGCTGGTGCTGGCCATCGGCACCCCGGGCGACGACGCCACGCCGTTCCTGATCCACAACCGCAAGCGCGAGGACTGCCGCATTACCGCGGCGCCGGCACGCTTTGCCGCGGGCACCCTGGTGGTCGATCCCCTGACCGCCAAGCGCTTGCAACTCAACGCCGGCGACCAGGTCCGCGCGGTTCCGCTGTCTGCTTCTCGGGAGTCGAAATAATGAGCACGCTGTACATCGCAGGCCAATGGCTGGCTGGCCAGGGCGAAGCCTTCACCTCGGTCAATCCGGTGACCCAGGCGGTCATCTGGTCCGGCAACGGTGCCACTGCCGCGCAAGTGGAAAACGCCGTGCAGGCCGCCCGCCAGGCGTTTCCGGCCTGGGCCAAGCGTTCCCTGGAGGAGCGTATCGGTGTGCTCGAAGCCTTTGCCGCTGCGCTCAAGGCGCGTGCCGACGAACTGGCCCGCTGCATCGGTGAGGAAACCGGCAAGCCGCTGTGGGAAGCCGCCACCGAAGTCACCAGCATGGTCAACAAGATCGCCATCTCGGTGCAGAGCTACCGCGAGCGTACCGGCGAGAAGAGCGGCCCTTTGGGCGACGCCACCGCTGTGCTGCGACACAAGCCCCACGGCGTGGTGGCGGTGTTCGGTCCTTACAACTTCCCTGGGCACTTGCCTAACGGGCACATCGTTCCCGCGCTGCTGGCCGGTAACAGCGTGCTGTTCAAGCCCAGCGAGCTGACGCCGAAAGTCGCCGAGCTGACGGTGCAGTGCTGGATCGAAGCCGGCTTGCCGGCAGGTGTCCTCAACCTGCTGCAAGGTGCCCGGGAAACCGGTATCGCCCTGGCCGCCAATCCGGGTATCGATGGTTTGTTCTTCACCGGTTCCAGCCGCACCGGCAATCATCTGCACCAGCAGTTCGCCGGGCGTCCGGACAAGATCCTGGCCCTGGAAATGGGCGGCAACAACCCGCTGGTGGTGGATCAGGTCGCTGACCTGGACGCGGCGGTGTACACCATCATCCAGTCGGCCTTCATTTCGGCCGGTCAGCGCTGCACCTGCGCCCGCCGCCTGCTGGTGCCGCAAGGCGCCTGGGGTGATGGGTTGCTGGCGCGCCTGGTGGCGGTCAGTGCGAGCATCGATGTCGGTGCCTATGACCAGCAGCCGGCGCCGTTCATGGGCTCGGTGATTTCCCTGGGCGCCGCTCGCGCGCTGATGGATGCGCAACGGCAACTGCTGGCCAATGGCGCCGTGGCCTTGCTGGAAATGACCCAACCCCAGGCTCAGGCCGCCTTGCTGACCCCAGGCATTCTGGATGTGACGGCGGTGGCTGAGCGCCCGGATGAAGAGCTGTTCGGGCCGTTGCTGCAAGTGATCCGCTACGCTGATTTTGATGGGGCGATTGCCGAGGCCAACAACACTCAGTACGGCCTGGCAGCCGGCCTGTTGTCGGATTCCGCCGAGCGCTACCAGCAGTTCTGGCTGGAAAGCCGGGCGGGCATCGTCAACTGGAACAAGCAGTTGACCGGCGCCGCCAGCAGCGCGCCGTTCGGTGGGGTGGGTGCTTCGGGCAACCATCGGGCCAGTGCCTATTACGCGGCGGATTACTGCGCGTACCCGGTGGCTTCCCTGGAAACCCCGAGCCTGGTGCTGCCGAGCGCGTTGACGCCGGGTGTGCGCTTGTCCTGACTGGCGTGGCCTTTTCGCCGGTAAGCCGGCTCCTGCAGAACGCTGTGGGAGCCGGCTTGCCGGCGAGCGAGCGCACTGCGTTCGCCATGTGTAGATACCGATGCCTATAACAAACAGATTCGTGGAGCCTCGCTGATGAAATCCTATGAAGTCAATTTTGACGGTTTAGTGGGGCCGACCCATAACTATGGCGGCCTGTCCTACGGCAACGTGGCCTCCCAGAGCAACAGCCAGCAGGGCTCCAATCCCAAGGAAGCGGCGCTGCAAGGCCTGGCGAAAATGAAAGCGCTGATGGACATGGGCTTTCAGCAAGGCGTGCTCGCCCCGCAAGAGCGCCCGGACGTGGCGGCCCTGCGCAAACTGGGTTTTGCCGGCACTGATGCCCAGGTCATCCAGCTAGCCGCCAAGCAGGCCATGCCACTGCTGGTCGCCAGTTGCTCGGCATCGAGCATGTGGGTGGCCAACGCCGCCACCGTCAGCCCGAGTGCTGACACCGCCGATGGCCGCGTGCATTTCACCGCCGCCAACTTGAACTGCAAATACCATCGCAGCATCGAGCACCCGACCACCAGCCGCGTGCTGGGGGCGATGTTCGCCGACCAGAAACACTTCGCCCATCACGCCGCGTTGCCGGCGGTGGCGCAGTTCGGCGATGAAGGCGCGGCCAACCACACGCGCTTCTGCCGTGATTACGGCCAGGCCGGTGTCGAGTTCTTCGTCTTCGGTCGCAGCGCGTTCGATACCCGTTACCCAGCACCGCAGAAATACCCTGCGCGCCAGACCCTGGAAGCCTCGCAAGCCGTGGCTCGCTTGCATGGCCTGAGCGAGGAGGGCGTGGTCTATGCCCAGCAGAATCCATCGGTGATCGATCAGGGCGTGTTCCACAACGATGTGATCGCGGTGGGCAATGGCGAGGTGCTGTTCTATCACGAGGATGCGTTCCTCGAGACCGAGAAGATGCTCGCCGAGCTGCAGGGCAAGCTGGGTCGACGCGGCGGCAACTTCCAGTCGATCTGCGTGCCGCGCGCGCAAGTGACGGTGGAAGACGCCGTGCGCTCCTACCTGTTCAACAGCCAGCTGCTGTCCCGCGCCGATGGTTCGATGCTGCTGATCGTGCCGGAGGAGTGCCGCGGCAACGAGCGCGTCTGGCAGTACCTGCAAAGCCTCACCAGCTCGGGCGGACTGATCCGTGAAGTGAAGGTCTTCGATCTCAAGCAGAGCATGCAGAACGGCGGTGGCCCGGCTTGCCTGCGCTTGCGGGTGGCCTTGAATGAAACTGAGCTGGCGGCGGTCAATCCTGGGGTTATCATGACCGCGCCGTTGTACGACACCCTGACCCAATGGGTTGGCAAGCACTACCGCGACCGTCTGTGCGAAAGCGATCTGGCGGACCCGCAGCTGCTGCTTGAGTGCCGGACGGCACTGGATGAACTGACGCAAATCCTTAAACTGGGCGCGGTTTATCCCTTCCAGATCAATTGAAAGCCCGCGCCCGGCCCATTCGACCGGGCGTGCCGCTTCACCCCAGATGAGAATGACCCCCATGAGCGATACCCTGCAGCTGATCCTTGAAGACAGCGACGGCACCCAACTGCAAACCTCCTGCACCCGTTTCGCGGTGCTGTGGCAGGGCAAGGAAGTATGGATTCAACAGGACGGCCGCGGCCAACTGCTGATCGGCGTGGACGTGGAGGAGGGGGACGACGAGTACGCCAGTCTGCTGCTGCGTCCGCTGGCGACCAACCTGGTCAGCCTGCAACTGGAAATGGAACCGGCCGACGCCGGTGACGATGATCACGTGCATGGCCCCGACTGCGGCCACGCTCACTAAGGAAGCCGCGCTATGCTCGCCCTCGGCAAACTGCTTGAACTGACCCTCGCCGGCCGTGAACCGGCAGAGAAGACTCAACTGACTGTCGACGGCGTGCGCATGCGCTGGCTGAGCGAGGGCGCCCTGGAAGTCCGGCCGCCCGAAGCTCGCGATAACGGTCTGGACCTGCTGCTGTCAGCCGGTATCCATGGCAACGAGACGGCTCCCATCGAGCTGCTCGACCGTCTGTTGCACGACATTGCCCGGGGCGACCTGAAGCCTCGGGCACGCATTCTGTTCCTGTTCGGCAACCCCGAGGCGATGCGTCGCGGCGAGCGTTTTGTCGAGCAGGACGTCAACCGGCTGTTCAATGGCCGACATGAATCGAGCAGTGGTATCGAAGCACTGCGTGCCTGCGAGCTGGAGCGTCTGGCGGCGAGCTTTTTCAGTCTGCCGCAGCGCCAGCGCCTGCATTACGACCTGCACACGGCGATCCGCGGTTCGAAGATCGAACAGTTCGCCCTGTATCCGTGGAAGGACGGGCGTCAGCATTCGCGCCGTGAGCTGGCGCGCCTGCGGGCGGCGGGCATGGAAGCGGTGCTGCTGCAGAACAAGCCCTCCATTGTCTTCAGCGCCTACACCTACGATCAGCTGGGGGCCGAGTCCTTCACCCTGGAGTTGGGCAAGGCCCGGCCGTTCGGGCAGAACCAGGGGGTCAATGTCGAGCGCCTGGAAACCCGCCTCAAGCAGATCATCGACGGCAGCGAGCCCGGGCAAGAGCAGGACAGCCTCGATGGCCTGCAGCTGTTCAGCGTGGCGCGGGAAGTCATCAAGCACAGCGACAGCTTCCACCTGCACCTGCCGACGGACGTGGAGAACTTTTCCGAACTGGAAGTGGGTTACCTGCTGGCCGAGGACATCGCCCAGACCCGTTGGGTGATCGAGGAGGAGGGGGCGCGGATCATTTTCCCCAACCCCAAGGTGAAGAACGGCTTGCGTGCCGGGATTTTGATCGTACCGACCACGGCCGACGGCCTGGCCTGAGGTTCGCCGGCCAGCCGAACCCCCGCAGGGGCCGGCTCGCCGATGATGGGCTAACGCTTAAACCGCGACCGCACGCTGCTCATTGCGGCGCAGGGCGCGCAGCTTGTGCAGGGTGTCGGCGCAGGTCTTCGCCGCTTCCTGGCCCTTGTGCACGAAGTGCTCGAAGAAAAACTTCTGGTGCTCCTCACCCGCATGGAAGTGATGCGGGGTCAGCACCACCGAGAAGACCGGCACTTCAGTTTCCAGTTGCACTTGCATCAGGCCGCTGATCACCGACTGGGCGACGAACTCATGACGGTAGATGCCGCCGTCCACTACCAGGCCTGCTGCAACGATGCCGCTGTAGCGACCGGTCTTGGCCAGCAGCTTGGCGTGCAGGGGAATTTCGAAGGCGCCACCGACTTCGAAGAAGTCGATATCGGATTCCTGGTAACCCTGAGCGAGCATTTCGGCGACAAAGCCCTGACGGCTCTGGTCGACGATTTCCTTGTGCCAGCAAGCCTGGATGAAGGCGACGCGCTCGTTGGGGTGGTGTTTGCTTTTGCTATCGATTGCGGTGGGTTGCATCTGTTCTGACTCCTGTTTGTATGAAAAACAGGGCGTATATGAATCGAATGGGATTTAAGGGTACGCGCAGAGCTTCCGTGGAGAGTCCACGTCTGCCTGACAGCGGCCCTTAGGCGCCAATCCCGTTCTCTCTTCATCCGGACTATGACCGTCGGCCCCGGGATCACACCGGGTCTGCTGACCTTGTCGGCACCTGTGGACCTGCCACGGGTGTCACCAAGCGCTCGCGGGCTATGCACATTGCGCGCAATTACCGCCGGTGGGGAATTGCACCCCGCCCTGAGAACGATTGCCCGGGTTTTTTCCCGGGCGGTGAGTTTTTAACACAGATCTGGCGGGGAAGCATCGCGCCTTTTGGATAATGTTCATCGGATTTTTCATCCTCTGGCGCAAGATTTTCTACAGTTGCTGCTTGATTAATCGTCCACAGGGCCGCAGTAATTCGCTTCGAAAGGGAATTCCCCCTGTCCAAGCGTGGACCCTGGTGTCCCCCTGTAGCCGGAGCCTGATGTGATGAGCGTGATCGATCTTCGTAGTGACACCGTGACCCAGCCGACCCCGGGCATGCTCGATGCCATGGCGCGCGCCCGTACCGGAGACGATGTCTACGGCGAAGACCCGACGGTCAATCGGTTGGAGGCCGAGCTGGCCGGGCGTCTGGGGTTTGCCGCGGCCCTGTTCGTGCCTTCCGGCACCATGAGCAATCTGCTGGCATTGATGGCCCACTGCGAGCGGGGCGACGAATACATCGTTGGACAGCAGGCCCACACCTATAAATATGAAGGCGGTGGCGCCGCGGTGCTGGGCTCGATCCAGCCCCAGCCGCTGGAGCTGCGGGCCGATGGCTCCCTCGACCTGGAGCAGGTGGCGGCGGCGATCAAGCCGGATGACTTTCATTTTGCCCGCACGCGCTTGCTGGCCCTGGAAAACACCATGCAGGGCAAGGTGCTGCCCCTGGCCTACCTGGCCCAGGCTCGAGCCTTCACCCGTGATCGGGGGCTGGCCCTGCACCTGGATGGCGCACGGCTGTACAACGCGGCGGTGAAGCTGGGGGTGGATGCCCGGGTGATCGCCGAGCACTTCGACTCGGTATCGGTGTGCCTGTCCAAGGGCCTCGGCGCGCCAGTGGGTTCGGTGTTGTGCGGCTGCACAGCGCTGATCGGCAAGGCGCGGCGCCTGCGCAAGATGCTGGGTGGGGGCATGCGTCAGGCTGGTGGCCTGGCGGCGGCGGGACTCTATGCCCTGGAGCATCAGGTGCAGCGTCTGGCGGATGACCATGCCCACGCACAATTGCTGGCTCAAGGGTTGAGCCAGGCCGGCTACAGTGTCGAGCCGGTGCAGACCAACATGGTGTACGTAGAGATGGGAGAGCGGGCCGAAGCCCTCAAGGCATTCGCCGCGGAGCGGGGGATCAGGCTCAGCGCGGCGCCACGCTTGCGTCTGGTTACCCATCTGGACGTGGATGCCGGGCAAATCGAGCAGGTGGTGAGCACTTTTGTCGAGTTTTCCCGTAACTGACAGTGTTCTCCGTCCAATTGACTGTTTGTATCGTACAAACACGCTGTACCAAGTGATTAACGCCGATATAATGCGGCCCTTTGCCGTCGTTTCGTCTGTTGACGTTGCGCACAGGCCTTTGGCCGCAGTCTCCGTGGAAGAACCTAATGAAAAGCGCAGAAATCCGTGAAGCCTTCCTTCGCTTCTTCGAAGAGCAAGGCCACACCCGTGTAGCCTCCAGCTCTTTGATCCCAGGCAACGACCCTACCCTGCTGTTCACCAACGCGGGGATGAACCAGTTCAAGGACTGCTTCCTGGGCCAGGAAAAGCGCGCCTATACCCGCGCTGTCAGCAGCCAGAAGTGCGTCCGCGCCGGTGGCAAGCACAACGACCTGGAAAACGTCGGTTACACCGCTCGTCACCACACCTTCTTCGAAATGCTGGGCAACTTCAGCTTCGGTGACTACTTCAAGCGCGATGCCATCACCTTCGCCTGGACCTTCCTGACTTCCGACAAGTGGCTGAACCTGCCGAAGGAAAAGCTCTGGGTCACGGTTTACGCCAGTGACGACGAAGCCTATGACATCTGGACCAAAGAGGTCGGGGTGCCGGCAGAGCGCATGGTGCGCATCGGAGACAACAAAGGCGCGCCTTACGCTTCGGACAACTTCTGGACCATGGGTGATACCGGCCCTTGCGGTCCTTGCACCGAGATCTTCTACGATCACGGCGCCGACATCTGGGGCGGCCCACCCGGCTCGCCGGAAGAAGACGGTGATCGCTACATCGAAATCTGGAACAACGTGTTCATGCAGTTCAACCGCACCGCCGATGGCGTGTTGCATCCGCTGCCGGCACCGTCGGTGGACACCGGCATGGGCCTGGAGCGGATCAGTGCGGTGCTGCAGCACGTGCACTCGAACTATGAAATCGACCTGTTCCAGAGCCTGCTGGATGCCGCGGCCAAGGCCATCGGTTGCACCAACGATGCCCAGGCCTCGCTGAAAGTGGTGGCCGACCATATCCGTTCCTGCGGTTTCCTGATTGCCGACGGCGTGCTGCCGTCCAACGAAGGCCGCGGTTATGTGCTGCGTCGGATCATTCGTCGTGCTTGCCGCCACGGCAACAAGCTGGGGGCCAAGGGCAGCTTCTTCTATCAGATCGTTGCCGCGCTGGTTGCCGAGATGGGTGAAGCGTTCCCTGAGCTGAAATCCCAGCAGGCGCATATCGAGCGGGTGCTCAAGGCCGAAGAAGAGCAGTTCGCCAAGACCCTGGAGCAGGGCCTGAAGATCCTCGAGCAGGATCTGGCCGCACTGGAAGGCTCGGTGGTTCCGGGCGACGTGGTGTTCAAGCTCTACGACACCTATGGTTTCCCGATGGACCTGACCGGCGACATCGCCCGTGAGCGCAACCTGACCCTCGATGAGGAAGGTTTCGAGCGCGAGATGGAAGCCCAGCGTGTGCGTGCCCGGTCTGCCAGCTCCTTTGGCATGGACTACAACAGCCTGGTCAAGGTTGATGTGGCCACTGAGTTCACCGGCTACCAGGCCACCAGCGGTTCGGCCAAAGTGGTTGCCCTCTATAAGGAAGGGCAGTCGGTAGACATCCTTAATGAAGGCGAAGAGGGCGTCGTGGTGCTTGACCAGACCCCGTTCTACGCTGAGTCCGGCGGTCAGATCGGCGACTGCGGTTACCTGCAGGCCGGCAGTGCACGTTTTGATGTGCGCGACACCACCAAGACCGGTGGCGCGTTCCTGCATCACGGCGTACTGGCCAAGGGCAGCCTGATCGTCGGCGCCCCGGTTGAAACCCAGGTCGACGCCGACGTGCGTCACGCCACCTCGCTGAACCACTCGGCCACCCACTTGCTGCACGCTGCCCTGCGCCAGGTGCTGGGCGAGCACGTCCAGCAGAAGGGCTCGCTGGTGGACAGTCAGCGTCTGCGTTTCGACTTCAGTCACTTTGAAGCGATCAAGCCTGAGCAGATCAAGGCCCTGGAAGACGTCGTCAACGCCGAGATTCGCAAGAACACGGCGGTGGAAACCGAAGAGACCGACATCGACACCGCCAAGAAGAAGGGCGCCATGGCGCTGTTCGGCGAGAAGTACGGCGACAGCGTGCGTGTGTTGAGCATGGGCGGAGACTTTTCGGTGGAGCTGTGTGGTGGTATCCACGCCAATCGTACCGGCGACATCGGCTTGCTGAAGATCACCAGCGAAGGCGGCGTGGCGTCGGGCGTGCGGCGTATTGAAGCCGTTACCGGTGCTGCGGCTCTGGCGTACCTGAACGCTGCGGAAGAACAACTCAAGGAAGCGGCGACCCTGGTCAAGGGTAGTCGCGACAATCTGATCGACAAGCTGTCGGCGGTGCTGGAGCGCAATCGTCTGCTGGAGAAGCAGCTCGAGCAGTTGCAGGCCAAGGCTGCCAGCGCTGCCGGTGACGATCTGTCCGCTCAGGCGGCTGACGTCAAGGGCGTGAAGGTGCTGGCTGCGCGCCTCGACGGCCAGGACGGCAAGGCGCTGCTGGCGCTGGTAGATCAGTTGAAAAACAAACTCGGCCGCGCAGTGATCCTGCTCGGCAGTGTCCATGAGGAAAAGGTCGTACTGGTTGCCGGTGTAACCAAGGACCTGACTGGCCAACTCAAAGCCGGTGATTTGATGAAGCAAGCCGCTGCGGCAGTGGGCGGTAAGGGCGGTGGTCGTCCAGACATGGCCCAGGGCGGTGGTGTTGATGCTGCTGCACTGGATGCCGCGCTGGCCTTGACCGTGCCATTTGTCGAGCAGGGCATTTAAGGCGCCGAGCCGGGCCCGTCGTCTAGTGGCGGGTCCTTGCGCTGTGCAGTTTGATTGTTTAACGGGCGCCCCTTTACGGGCTGAGGCGGCTTAGAAAATGGCTTTGATCGTACAGAAATTTGGAGGCACTTCGGTCGGCTCTGTGGAGCGGATCGAGCAGGTCGCTGACAAGGTGAAGAAGTTCCGCGAAGCCGGCGATGACCTGGTGATTGTGCTGTCGGCGATGAGTGGCGAAACCAACCGCCTGATCGATCTGGCCAAGCAGATCAGTGGCGAAGCCATACCGGTTCCCCGTGAGCTGGATGTGATCGTGTCCACCGGTGAGCAAGTGACCATCGCTTTGCTGGCCATGGCATTGATCAAGCGCGGTATTCCTGCGGTGTCCTACACCGGGAATCAGGTGCGCATTCTCACCGACAGTGCTCACAATAAAGCGCGAATCCTGCAGATTGATGATCAGAAGATTCGCAGCGATCTGAAGGCTGGTCGTGTGGTCGTGGTTGCCGGTTTCCAGGGCGTTGATGAGCACGGCAACATCACCACGTTGGGGCGTGGCGGTTCCGATACCACCGGGGTGGCGCTGGCCGCCGCCCTGAAGGCTGACGAGTGCCAGATCTATACCGATGTGGACGGTGTCTACACCACCGACCCGCGTGTGGTACCCAAGGCTCAGCGCCTGGACAAGATCACCTTTGAAGAGATGCTGGAAATGGCCAGCCTCGGATCCAAGGTGCTGCAGATCCGCGCGGTCGAGTTTGCTGGCAAGTACAACGTTCCGCTGCGCGTGTTGCACAGCTTTCAGGAGGGTCCGGGCACCCTCATTACTATTGATGAAGAGGAATCCATGGAACAGCCGATCATTTCCGGCATCGCTTTTAACCGCGATGAAGCCAAGCTGACTATCCGTGGCGTGCCAGACAATCCTGGCGTGGCCTTCAAGATTCTCGGCCCGATCAGCGCGTCGAACATTGAAGTCGACATGATCGTGCAGAACGTTTCGCACGATAACACCACCGACTTCACCTTCACCGTGCACCGCAACGACTACCTGGCTGCCCAGACCGTGCTGGAAAACACCGCACGTGAAATCGGTGCCCGTGAGGTGGTCGGCGATACCGACATTGCCAAGGTTTCGATCGTTGGTGTCGGCATGCGCTCTCATGCGGGCGTAGCCAGCCGGATGTTTGAAGCCCTGGCGAAGGAAAGCATCAACATCCAGATGATCTCCACTTCTGAAATCAAGGTGTCGGTGGTGATTGAAGAGAAGTACCTGGAGTTGGCGGTACGTGCGCTGCACACCGCATTCGAGCTCGACGCTCCGGCCCGACAGGGCGAGTGATGCGTGTTTGAAAGGGGCGCGGTCTGACCGCGCCCTTTGTGTTTTTGATCGGCACGGGAGAAAACTGTTCTTTTGCCCGTGCTAGTCAATACTTAGGCGTGTAGGACTGCAGCCGCCCTGGTTGTAGGCCGACACCCTTTTTTTTGCAGACTGTAGTCCCTGAAAATGTAATGCGTGAGGAGATAGGTATGCTGATTCTGACTCGTCGGTGCGCAGAAAGCCTGATCATTGGTGATGGCGAGATCACTGTGACCGTGCTCGGCGTCAAAGGTAATCAAGTGCGTATTGGTGTCAACGCCCCCAAAGAAGTGGCGGTTCACCGTGAGGAAATTTACCTGCGGATAAAGAAAGAGAAGGACGAAGAACCAAGCCATTAATTTTTATCGTTTTTTTTGTTTGCAAACGGGGAGAAAGCTGGTTAATATACGCCCCGTGTTGCGGAGAGCTGGCCGAGTGGCCGAAGGCGCTCCCCTGCTAAGGGAGTACACCTCAAAAGGGTGTCGGGGGTTCGAATCCCCCGTTCTCCGCCATTATTTGCTTAGTACGTTGTAATCTGGCTTCTTCTGTAAGTTGTTGAAATTACTAGAAAAAGTGCTTGACAAGAAGATTAAACGGCCTATAATGCGCGGCAACAAATGCACTCGTAGCTCAGCTGGATAGAGTACTCGGCTACGAACCGAGCGGTCACAGGTTCGAATCCTGTCGAGTGCACCATTTAAGAGTTAGTTGCAGCGATGTAGTTAACTTGGCTTCAACCAGTTGTGGTCTGGTCTAAAAACACAAAATGCACTCGTAGCTCAGCTGGATAGAGTACTCGGCTACGAACCGAGCGGTCACAGGTTCGAATCCTGTCGAGTGCACCATACACCAGAAAGCCCGCATCGAAAGATGCGGGCTTTTTGCTTTCTGCGATTTACCCATCTATCTCTCTTCTTACGGTTTGGGGCTGGAACGGCTTGGTTCGTTGGCAGTCGAATAGCCAGCCTGCCTCCAGGTTTTTTCTGTTGGCATGTGTTTTCTGTTTCGGCGCGGGCGTCGCAGTTTCACAGATTCGGACGCTGCTTAGGTTTGTGCCGCAAGCGCTTGTTCTTGCCACGATTTTTTAACGTTTAAAGCTGCCAAGGGGTGTATCATTGCGCCCGTCAGCCCCGCCGGGGCTTGTGGAATACCTCCATGGACTTACCCAGTAGTTATTCAGTATCCCGTTTTCACAATCATGAACTGACTGATTGATCCTTCCGGCGTGCTCCTCTGCTGGGAGTGGAGTTCGCCTATGACCGAAGTAGAAGTAAAGAAGACGCAGGAAAGCCTGCAGGACCGCCTCGCTCAAGTCGTTGAGCTGCTGCAGCGCCAGCGGGTAGTCGAAGACCTGACACACCGTCAGGAAGGTCACCACCATGATCGGGTCGAGAACCTGGTCCACCGGCAGAATCTCGTCGAGTTGCAGCGCAAGCTTGATGATCTGCACTCTGCCGACGTTGCCTACATCCTTGAAGCCTTGCCGCTGGAAGAGCGACTGACCGTTTGGCAATTGGTCAAGGCTGAGCGCGATGGCGACATTCTTCTCGAAGTATCCGATTCCGTTCGTGAAACCCTGATCGCCGACATGGATGATCATGAGCTCCTGGCCGCTGCCAAGGAGATGGACGCTGACGAACTTGCTGACTTGGCTCCCGAGCTGCCGCGAGACGTTGTCCATGAGCTGATGGAGGCTCTCGATGGCCAGCAGCGTGAGCGTGTTCGTTCTGCGCTGTCTTATGACGAGGAGCAGGTTGGTGCGTTGATGGACTTCGAGATGGTGACGATCCGCGAGGATGTCAGTCTCGAAGTCGTGCTGCGTTACCTGCGCCGGCTCAAGGAGCTGCCTAGTCATACCGACAAGCTGTTCGTGGTGGATTACGACGGTGTGCTCAAGGGCGTGCTGCCGATCAAGCGCCTGTTGGTCAATGATCCGGACAAGCAAGTCTCGGAAGTCATGGCCAGCGATCCGGTGAGCTTTCATCCTGATGAGGATGCCTATGACGCGGCTCAGGCATTTGAGCGCTATGACCTGATTTCTGCTCCTGTGGTCGATAAGAATGACAAGTTGATCGGTCGTTTGACCATCGACGAAATGGTCGACCTGATTCGTGAAGAGAGTGAAACCGAAGTCCTCAATATGGCGGGTCTGCGCGAGGAGGAAGATATCTTCGCCTCGGTCTGGAAGTCCTTGCGCAACCGTTGGGCCTGGCTGGCCATCAATCTGATCACGGCGTTCGTTGCGTCGCGCGTGATTGGTCTGTTTGAAGGTTCCATCGAGAAATTGGTAGCCCTGGCTGCCCTGATGCCGATTGTTGCCGGTATTGGCGGCAACTCGGGTAATCAGACCATCACCATGATCGTTCGGGCCATGGCCTTGGATCAGGTAAGCACCGGTAATACTTCGCGCTTGATGCGCAAGGAGCTGGCGGTGGCTCTGATCAATGGCCTGGTCTGGGGAGGGGTGATCGGTGTTGTTGCCTATATGCTCTACGGGAGCTGGTCGCTGGGAGTGGTGATGACTGCTGCGATGACCCTGAACCTGTTGCTGGCAGCTTTGATGGGGGTTCTGATTCCCATGACTCTGGCGCGCCTGGGGCGCGATCCGGCAATGGGGGCTAGCGTAATGATTACGGCCATGACCGATAGTGGCGGTTTCTTTATCTTTCTCGGCCTGGCGACAATCTTCCTGCTTTGACTCTTCCTTCATGCATGGGTAACCCGCGAAGCGCCTTTATGGCGCTTCGTTGTTTTTATCGCAGGCAAAAAAAAGCCAGCAACTAGGCTGGCTTGAGCATTCTGGGGAGTCAGTTGGCGTCTGCGGCCATTTCAGCGTCGTGGGCTATCAGCGAAACCAAAGCGTTTTGCTGACGATGTGAAAGTTGGCGGAAGCGTTGAAGTAGTTCGCGCTCATGCAAGGACAGCTCTGGGCTGTCCAGGCGCATGCTCAACTCTTCACCCAAGGCGCCTTCCTGAATAAGACTCTGTTCCAGGCGCGCGATGATTTCGGAGTTCATGCTGCGGTGATGATTGCGAGCCACCTCGGCAATGCGTTCACGCATCCCGTCGGGTAGACGTACGACGAACTTGTCAGCCGTACGGCTGGAATAAATTGCCTGTTTCAATGGGCGCATATATTTAACCGGTTAGTTCAGGGGAGCGGTTCTCGGAATTGGCCGCGAGCTGTCTTTTAGGACAAGCCGTATTGCCAAATGTTCAACCTGAATTGTTAAGAGGCCCGCATCATGCCTCAAAATTGCCAGATCCTTGGCGTCAATTCTGTGACAAATATTGAACTGGATAAAGGCGTTATGCCAGCACCAATTATCAGAAATGCGGACTGGTTTGAAAAGATCGCCGACTCCACATTGTGGGCCGCATTCTCCCATCCGACGGGGGGGGTTAGTGTGCGGACGAGCGTGCATGCTATGTGGATGAGAGCGTAATCCCTACTTGTTTAGAGGATAGTGGCAAATGGCCGATTTACTAGTTGGGCTGTCCTGGGTGGCGACTCATGCCGGGTAGGGTGATTTATCTGATGGGGCCCTCAGGAGCCGGCAAGGATAGCTTGATTGATGCGGCCAGGCAGCCTATTAGCGCATTGGGGTGTGAGGTGGCAAAAAGAGTGATCACCCGCTCGGCTGAGTCTGTGGGCGAGGAAGCGCTCGAAGTTACGTCCGAGGAATTTGAACGGCGTGTCGCGTTGGGTGAGTTTGCTTTGTTCTGGCGTGCCAATGGTTTGGGTTATGGCATTCCCAGGCAGATTGATGCTTGGCTGGCGCAGGGGCGAAATGTCCTGGTCAATGGTTCTCGAGGGTATTTGCGTCAGGCGCGAAAGCGCTATCCCGATCTGATTCCTATAGTTCTGACGGTCGATAACGAAGTGCTGCGCCGGCGTTTACTGCGTCGTGCCAGGGAAAGCCTACCGGAGATTGAGCGTCGTCTGCAGCGCAACCAGCAGTTTGTCAGTACTGCCTGGCTGGATGAAGAGCGTGTCATACGCTTGGATAATTCGGGTGCGCTCGAGGCCACTCTGGTGCGTCTGTTGGCCATACTCCGTGAGCAGGGTGTCAGCGCAGTACCGGGTCAAACTTGATCTTGCGTCCGGCCAGAAGTGCCAACAGGAACAGGCCGAACATCGAGCCGCAGATGATCAGCGCAGCATTTCCTAGTGAGTCGTCAGGTAGTAGCAAGGCGGAAATGCCGCTGAGTAGAGTCAGAAAAAGCAGGCTTTTGGCTGCATTGGACATGATGGCTCCTGGGGCGCGTTATTAAATAGCCCAGCGTATATTTTGTTTGGTGCTGGGTTGCTGCTGATGCTGTCTATTGGGCTGTTGGGCAGAAGAGCTGGGCTGGGTGTTGATTATCGACAGGTACGGTTTAGGGTCTTGCTTGTAATTAGGAGGGACGGGCTGGCAGATCTGGCGTTGTCTACGGGTTGAAGGTGCAAGGTCGCAAGCACGATGGTGGCGATCACATTCAATAGAAGCAGAGCACTGTGTATGGGCGTTATCTCTGCATTCTTCATCTGCTTACTCAGGCAGCTCGCGTGCCAGGAGTTTATCCTTAAATAAACCCTTTAAAAACAAAGGCTTGATTTGGTGGCGAAAGAGCGGCCAATTGTATTTTGCAAGGATTGCTGTTGGTGGTGATGCAATTTGCAAGCTGGGATCGTCAGCTAACAAATCGCTTCTGGCTGTTCGTGTAAAAAGCCCTATGGATGACATGACAAACGTGGCCTTGGCCGTTAACATGCTCGCCGTCCTTTACGCCTGACATCCTCAGGTGCTCGTTGTTTTGTCTCAGTAGCTCAATTGGATAGAGCATCCCCCTCCTAAGGGGAAGGTTGGCAGTTCGAACCTGCCCTGGGACACCATATAAATCAAGGTCTCCAGCAATTTAAGCCCTCAGCGTCAAAACCACATGGGTGCAGGGTGGGTGCAAAAGGATTGCTTCAGGCAACAAAAAGCCCCGCTCAGGATCTGCTGGCGGGGCTTTTTTTATTCTCTATTTATGGGGCTGGCGGATAAAGCTCGCCATCATCACCCTGGGCTTTCGCGCCAAGTCGACTCGCGACATCGATCATTTTTTTTATCGCGTCATCAGAAGGGGTTTTGGTGTAGAGCTCACCCAGTATCGGGTTAAACCAGATTGGGAATGTCTCTGTGCCTAGCGATACTAAAAAATCGTTCTTGGTATTCTTCGTGTCCGGAGTGGTCTGAGGGTCTTGGGCAATGTATTTTTCCCAGTCTGAAATGCTGATGGTTGGCCCATCTTCGTCTGCCCAAAATGCCTTTCGGGTGATGTGTATATCGTACCCAGCAAAAACTGCGCTGCTGGTTAATGCCAGAAAGAAAAAAGCTATTACCCGCATACCAGATCCATCCGTTTTTAGTGTTGAAGGCTTCCAGAATTGAGCTAGGCGACCAAGTCTCTAATTCTGAGAACGGTGGTGGTGGAGCAGTTGGCGTGTCGAGCTGTTGCGCGAATGCCGAGGCCGGCGCCGAGCAGTTCGGTCACGCGCTTATGCAGATCGGCATCTACCGGGCGCCCCTGGTATTTACCGGCTGCCTTGGCCTTCTCGATACCCTGGGCCTGCCGGTCGCGGCGCTGCTCGTAATCCTTGCGTGCGATAGCCGCCATCATCTCCACCAGCATTGAATTGATGGCGCCCAGCATCCGCCTGGTGAGCTCGTCGCCTTTGGTGTCCTGCATTCCCTGGTGGCTGGTCGGCAGGTCGAGCGCGACGATGCGCAGGCCCTTGGAGTCGATCGCGGCCTTGAGCTTTTGCCAGTCCTCAACCGGGAGGCGGGAGAGGCGGTCTATCGACTCCACCAGCAACACGTCCCCCTTGCGGGCATCCTTCAGCAGGCGCAGCAGCTCGGGCCGGTCGGCGGTGGCGCCGCTGGCATTCTCCAGGTACACGCTTGCAATGACCTTGTTATGGTCGCTGGCGAACTGCTCGAGCGATGCCCGGGCGCGGCCGGCGTCTTGCTCTTCGGTGGATGCTCGGAGGTATGCGCGGATGAACATGATGGATGCCTGTATCAGTTAGGGCGTTCTACTAATGCTGTTGTACTTTGGGTGTCACTTATCAAGCGAAAAGCCCGAGAAAGGCAAAATAAGCCTGTATCTGGATAGGCATACACAAAAAAACCGGCTGCATATACGGGCCGGTTTTTTGGATGAAGCTGAGGGTACGAACAACGTACTTACTTGCGTAGCACAACGTCTGCGGTCAAGAGACAGTCGCTGCCGTGGAATTCTGCTGTCTTCCAGCCTTCTTTTAGGGCTTGATCATTGAACCAGTTCCGCACTGGGTCAGTTACTTTCTGCCGCTTATCTGTTGGGTTCGCCCGATTGTAATTCCCCAAAACCTGATTCGCCTTTGCGATAACCGTTGGTGAGTTTGGGGAGCAATCGCTTGGGTCTGGAAACTCAAAGGGACGTCCTGCCATGACACTTTCCTATCTGTGGTTTGTTTCTACTCTTATAGCTTTTTGATATCACTCTGTGAATTTAGCCTTTGGTGGAAAGGTCGTAGATGAATTTTTGTGTTAGCGATAACTTCTTGATTGATGATTACGTGATCATTTTTACATCTGGTCTTCGGAGTAGATCCCGGCGCTGATCACCGCGCTGCCGACGATCATACGGCCATAGAGCAGCGGGACAGGGTTGCCTTGGACGCTAGTGTTCACGGCACCGTTGAAGCTGTAGCTGGGTCGGTTGTTTGGGCTGTCCTGGGTGCCTAGGCCTTTTGCTTGGGGGCTGAGCATCTGAATGACACCACCGGCTAGCATGGCAAGCCCTGCGGGCGGCAGAGGCTGGTAAACAAGTCCTACGACGACGAGCACTGCACCGACAATAGTTTGCAGTAAGCCAGCTTGCTTAGAGCCTCTAATGACCGGTGATATACGAATCACTCCTTTGCCGGTGGGCTGTTGCCGCTGACCGAAAACTGACCCAGTAAAGGCTGTTCTGCCGACTGAAACCTGATGCCTTCGGTGTGTGCGTTGCTCTCTGGACGTCAACGTCATTGTTCGGTCGCTGCTGTAATGGCCTGGTTTCATTGCTGGAGTGCTGCGTCGCTCGTGAAGGTTATGGCAGCGTGCTTTCGCCTTGTTAACGATTCGATCGTCTCGGTCGAAAGCGGTTAAAAAGAGGTGTTGACAGCAGCGTGTAACGCTGTAGAATTCGCCTCCCGCTAACGAGAGATCGAAAGCGCAAGTGGTTGAAGTTGTTGAGGAAATCTTCAAAAACTTCTTAAAAAATCGCTTGACAGTAAATGAGGCTGCTGTAGAATGCGCGCCTCGGTTGAGATGAAAGATCTTAACCAACCGCTCTTTAACAACTGAATCAAGCAATTCGTGTGGGTGCTTGTGGAGTCAGACTGATAGTCAAAAAGATTATCAGCGTCACAAGTTACTCCGCGAGAAATCAAAGATGTAACCAACGATTGCTGAGCTAAGTTTAGGGTTTTCTCAAAACCCAAAGATGTTTGAACTGAAGAGTTTGATCATGGCTCAGATTGAACGCTGGCGGCAGGCCTAACACATGCAAGTCGAGCGGCAGCACGGGTACTTGTACCTGGTGGCGAGCGGCGGACGGGTGAGTAATGCCTAGGAATCTGCCTGGTAGTGGGGGATAACGTCCGGAAACGGGCGCTAATACCGCATACGTCCTACGGGAGAAAGTGGGGGATCTTCGGACCTCACGCTATCAGATGAGCCTAGGTCGGATTAGCTAGTTGGTGAGGTAATGGCTCACCAAGGCTACGATCCGTAACTGGTCTGAGAGGATGATCAGTCACACTGGAACTGAGACACGGTCCAGACTCCTACGGGAGGCAGCAGTGGGGAATATTGGACAATGGGCGAAAGCCTGATCCAGCCATGCCGCGTGTGTGAAGAAGGTCTTCGGATTGTAAAGCACTTTAAGTTGGGAGGAAGGGTACTTACCTAATACGTGAGTATTTTGACGTTACCGACAGAATAAGCACCGGCTAACTCTGTGCCAGCAGCCGCGGTAATACAGAGGGTGCAAGCGTTAATCGGAATTACTGGGCGTAAAGCGCGCGTAGGTGGTTTGTTAAGTTGGATGTGAAAGCCCCGGGCTCAACCTGGGAACTGCATCCAAAACTGGCAAGCTAGAGTATGGTAGAGGGTGGTGGAATTTCCTGTGTAGCGGTGAAATGCGTAGATATAGGAAGGAACACCAGTGGCGAAGGCGACCACCTGGACTGATACTGACACTGAGGTGCGAAAGCGTGGGGAGCAAACAGGATTAGATACCCTGGTAGTCCACGCCGTAAACGATGTCAACTAGCCGTTGGGAGCCTTGAGCTCTTAGTGGCGCAGCTAACGCATTAAGTTGACCGCCTGGGGAGTACGGCCGCAAGGTTAAAACTCAAATGAATTGACGGGGGCCCGCACAAGCGGTGGAGCATGTGGTTTAATTCGAAGCAACGCGAAGAACCTTACCAGGCCTTGACATCCAATGAACTTTCCAGAGATGGATTGGTGCCTTCGGGAGCATTGAGACAGGTGCTGCATGGCTGTCGTCAGCTCGTGTCGTGAGATGTTGGGTTAAGTCCCGTAACGAGCGCAACCCTTGTCCTTAGTTACCAGCACGTTATGGTGGGCACTCTAAGGAGACTGCCGGTGACAAACCGGAGGAAGGTGGGGATGACGTCAAGTCATCATGGCCCTTAAGGCCTGGGCTACACACGTGCTACAATGGTCGGTACAAAGGGTTGCCAAGCCGCGAGGTGGAGCTAATCCCATAAAACCGATCGTAGTCCGGATCGCAGTCTGCAACTCGACTGCGTGAAGTCGGAATCGCTAGTAATCGCGAATCAGAATGTCGCGGTGAATACGTTCCCGGGCCTTGTACACACCGCCCGTCACACCATGGGAGTGGGTTGCACCAGAAGTAGCTAGTCTAACCTTCGGGGGGACGGTTACCACGGTGTGATTCATGACTGGGGTGAAGTCGTAACAAGGTAGCCGTAGGGGAACCTGCGGCTGGATCACCTCCTTAATCGACGACATCAGCTGCTTCATAAGCTCCCACACGAATTGCTTGATTCATTGAAGAAGACGATAGAAGCAGCTTTAAGCTCCAAGCTGATAGCTCCAAGCTAACAGTTACAAGCTCGAAATTGGGTCTGTAGCTCAGTTGGTTAGAGCGCACCCCTGATAAGGGTGAGGTCGGCAGTTCGAATCTGCCCAGACCCACCAATTTTGTTATGGGGCCATAGCTCAGCTGGGAGAGCGCCTGCCTTGCACGCAGGAGGTCAGCGGTTCGATCCCGCTTGGCTCCACCATAAACTGCTTCTGAAAGCTTAGAAATGAGCATTCACATTGAATGTTGATTTCTAGTCTTTTGATTAGATCGTTCTTTAAAAATTTGGGTATGTGATAGAAAGATAGACTGAACGTTACTTTCACTGGTAACGGATCAGGCTAAGGTAAAATTTGTGAGTTAAATTGCAAATTTTCGGCGAATGTCGTCTTCATAGTATAACCAGATTGCTTGGGGTTATATGGTCAAGTGAAGAAGCGCATACGGTGGATGCCTTGGCAGTCAGAGGCGATGAAAGACGTGGTAGCCTGCGATAAGCTTCGGGGAGTCGGCAAACAGACTTTGATCCGGAGATCTCTGAATGGGGGAACCCAGCCATCATAAGATGGTTATCTTGTACTGAATACATAGGTGCAAGAGGCGAACCAGGGGAACTGAAACATCTAAGTACCCTGAGGAAAAGAAATCAACCGAGATTCCCTTAGTAGTGGCGAGCGAACGGGGACTAGCCCTTAAGTGGCTTTGAGATTAGCGGAACGCTCTGGAAAGTGCGGCCATAGTGGGTGATAGCCCTGTACGCGAAAATCTCTTAGTCATGAAATCGAGTAGGACGGGGCACGAGAAACCTTGTCTGAATATGGGGGGACCATCCTCCAAGGCTAAATACTACTGACTGACCGATAGTGAACTAGTACCGTGAGGGAAAGGCGAAAAGAACCCCGGAGAGGGGAGTGAAATAGATCCTGAAACCGTATGCGTACAAGCAGTGGGAGCAGACTTTGTTCTGTGACTGCGTACCTTTTGTATAATGGGTCAGCGACTTATTTTCAGTGGCGAGCTTAACCGAATAGGGGAGGCGTAGCGAAAGCGAGTCTTAATAGGGCGTCTAGTCGCTGGGAATAGACCCGAAACCGGGCGATCTATCCATGGGCAGGTTGAAGGTTAGGTAACACTGACTGGAGGACCGAACCGACTACCGTTGAAAAGTTAGCGGATGACCTGTGGATCGGAGTGAAAGGCTAATCAAGCTCGGAGATAGCTGGTTCTCCTCGAAAGCTATTTAGGTAGCGCCTCATGTATCACTGTAGGGGGTAGAGCACTGTTTCGGCTAGGGGGTCATCCCGACTTACCAAACCGATGCAAACTCCGAATACCTACAAGTGCCGAGCATGGGAGACACACGGCGGGTGCTAACGTCCGTCGTGAAAAGGGAAACAACCCAGACCGTCAGCTAAGGTCCCAAAGTTATGGTTAAGTGGGAAACGATGTGGGAAGGCTTAGACAGCTAGGAGGTTGGCTTAGAAGCAGCCACCCTTTAAAGAAAGCGTAATAGCTCACTAGTCGAGTCGGCCTGCGCGGAAGATGTAACGGGGCTCAAACCATACACCGAAGCTACGGGTATCACGTAAGTGATGCGGTAGAGGAGCGTTCTGTAAGCCTGTGAAGGTGAGTTGAGAAGCTTGCTGGAGGTATCAGAAGTGCGAATGCTGACATGAGTAACGACAATGGGTGTGAAAAACACCCACGCCGAAAGACCAAGGTTTCCTGCGCAACGTTAATCGACGCAGGGTTAGTCGGTCCCTAAGGCGAGGCTGAAAAGCGTAGTCGATGGAAAACAGGTTAATATTCCTGTACTTCTAGTTATTGCGATGGAGGGACGGAGAAGGCTAGGCCAGCTTGGCGTTGGTTGTCCAAGTTTAAGGTGGTAGGCTGGAATCTTAGGTAAATCCGGGGTTCTAAGGCCGAGAGCTGATGACGAGTTACCTTTTAGGTGACGAAGTGGTTGATGCCATGCTTCCAAGAAAAGCTTCTAAGCTTCAGATAACTAGGAACCGTACCCCAAACCGACACAGGTGGTTGGGTAGAGAATACCAAGGCGCTTGAGAGAACTCGGGTGAAGGAACTAGGCAAAATGGCACCGTAACTTCGGGAGAAGGTGCGCCGGTGAGGGTGAAGGACTTGCTCCGTAAGCTCATGCCGGTCGAAGATACCAGGCCGCTGCGACTGTTTATTAAAAACACAGCACTCTGCAAACACGAAAGTGGACGTATAGGGTGTGACGCCTGCCCGGTGCCGGAAGGTTAATTGATGGGGTTAGCTAACGCGAAGCTCTTGATCGAAGCCCCGGTAAACGGCGGCCGTAACTATAACGGTCCTAAGGTAGCGAAATTCCTTGTCGGGTAAGTTCCGACCTGCACGAATGGCGTAACGATGGCGGCGCTGTCTCCACCCGAGACTCAGTGAAATTGAAATCGCTGTGAAGATGCAGTGTATCCGCGGCTAGACGGAAAGACCCCGTGAACCTTTACTATAGCTTTGCACTGGACTTTGAATTTGCTTGTGTAGGATAGGTGGGAGGCTTTGAAGCGTGAACGCCAGTTTGCGTGGAGCCATCCTTGAAATACCACCCTGGCAACTTTGAGGTTCTAACTCAGGTCCGTTATCCGGATCGAGGACAGTGTATGGTGGGTAGTTTGACTGGGGCGGTCTCCTCCTAAAGAGTAACGGAGGAGTACGAAGGTGCGCTCAGACCGGTCGGAAATCGGTCGTAGAGTATAAAGGCAAAAGCGCGCTTGACTGCGAGACAGACACGTCGAGCAGGTACGAAAGTAGGTCTTAGTGATCCGGTGGTTCTGTATGGAAGGGCCATCGCTCAACGGATAAAAGGTACTCCGGGGATAACAGGCTGATACCGCCCAAGAGTTCATATCGACGGCGGTGTTTGGCACCTCGATGTCGGCTCATCACATCCTGGGGCTGAAGCCGGTCCCAAGGGTATGGCTGTTCGCCATTTAAAGTGGTACGCGAGCTGGGTTTAGAACGTCGTGAGACAGTTCGGTCCCTATCTGCCGTGGACGTTTGAGATTTGAGAGGGGCTGCTCCTAGTACGAGAGGACCGGAGTGGACGAACCTCTGGTGTTCCGGTTGTCACGCCAGTGGCATTGCCGGGTAGCTATGTTCGGAAAAGATAACCGCTGAAAGCATCTAAGCGGGAAACTTGCCTCAAGATGAGATCTCACTGGGATCTTGAATCCCCTAAAGGGCCGTCGAAGACTACGACGTTGATAGGTTGGGTGTGTAAGCGCTGTGAGGCGTTGAGCTAACCAATACTAATTGCCCGTGAGGCTTGACCATATAACACCCAAGCAATTTGCTTAAGAAGCGAGTTGCGGTGTGTGAAGACGAAACGAACCGAAAGTTTGCACCGCTCACAAAGCACACAAACCTATTACATACCCATTCGCTGGCACGTTGCACAAGCAACGGACTGGCTACCGAATTTCTTGACGACCATAGAGCGTTGGAACCACCTGATCCCATCCCGAACTCAGAAGTGAAACGATGCATCGCCGATGGTAGTGTGGGGTTTCCCCATGTGAGAGTAGGTCATCGTCAAGATTAAATTCCGAAACCCCAATTGCGAAAGCAGTTGGGGTTTTGTTTTTGCGCTGCAGAAAAGTTGCGCTGCTGCAGCCGGCCATGACCGCTCGGCTACGGCTGGCAGCGCCCCGCGACAGTGCCAGGGTTGCGGCCTACCCCCGCTGTAGCGGGCTCTACCGCCATTGGCTTGAAAGGGGGAGGGGCGGTCGACTGAGTGCACCAGAGCCGCTGTTCTCGCTCTCTCCGATCAGGCCTTGTAGCAGGAGACTGCCTCCCAGCACCCACTCATGGAGTCACCTGGGATTGTTCGGGTCGCGGTGATCGGTGTTGCTGATACTCGACTGGGAGAAGAGGGGGGGGCTCTATGTAATGCTGCTCCCCGGAACCAGCTTGGCGGCTGATGCGCTGAGCGGATGGTTCCGCCAGTACATGACCCATTACAGGCTTCCCAGCAGCAGCGTGAAGTTCGTCCTCGACTCCCCTGCCAATATGACGGGCAGGGGCCTCATCAGACCGATGAGGCCATTCAATGGTACGGGGACAGGACACTTCCCCACTTGTGTGATTTCAATCCGCCACTGGCGAGAACGCCGGCAACCCCTGCCAGGCAACCCCAGCCCACATGCCGCTGCCCGGCGTCAGCAGGCGGCCAAGGCTTGCTTCGTTGAACGCCTGCCCCAGTGAGTCGGCCCTGAATGCCGCTACCCACTGACTGCGTCCGAGCATGAAGGCTTTGCCGAAGTCTTCCCAGTCGCTGAAGCAGTCCTGGGCTCGCTGTGCGTTGAGGAGCAGGATCCGCCAGCCGCTCTCGGTTTCGATCCAGCCCATCAGCATTGCGCAGCGGACGAAGAAGGCGCAGCGCACGCAGGCAAAGGCCATGGCCGCTCGCGGGTCGTCGCTGGCGTTCAGGCCGTGCAGGTCAATCCGAAACCACTGGCGTTCCAGAGTGCTGTTCAAATGCTCACGGACTTCGTCATCTGTGGCATTGCTGCGAAAGCCGATCTGATGCAGCAGTGGGGCCCTGAGAGTAGTTTTCGCCTGATCCATGAAGTGGGTGGTATCGGGATCGAAGAAGCCCGTCATCCCGGTGGCGTCGACCATGGGTTGCGCCAGCGTCAACGCCCAGCGTTTGCGCGGGGTGAATACCACCAGCGAGGTAGGCGATTGGCGGCGGTAGTAGCGCCAGACCAGCCAGGCGCCGAAGGCTACTGCTATTACTGTCATCATTTGCGGTTCACCGATTCCTGGCCTGCCAGGCCGCTATTTCCTCCGCCTGGAGTGGGGACATATCTGTCCATGTCACCCCTTCGGTCCGGTATGACGGGGCGTCGGCGTGGGGTTGTGGCCAGGGACTTTTCTTGAAGATATGCCGGGTGGCGTACTTCACCGACGGCGCCCTGGGCGCCACCTCCAGCAGCAGGTCGGACTGACGGGCCGCCACCAGCCACTCGACCATGGCCGAAGGAGCATCCAGCCGGTAGAACAGTTGCGGGTAGCGCGCCACCAGGCGCGTCTGGGTCTGGGCGTCGCTGACTTCCTCAATGCGCAGCCAGCCGGCTTCGGTGCGCACGATGCCGATGGCAATGCAGTCGGTCGGGGTCTGCAGGTCGGTATCCAGGGTATTGAGGAACCGCAGCAGGTCCTGAAAGTAGCGTTCGATAGGTGGACGGTTCTGCTTGCCTTTGACTTGCTCCACGGTCAATGCGCCATCCTCCTGGATGATCAGGCTGACGGTGATGTGGGGCTGGCCTTGGGCATCACGCAGGCTGAACACGCGCATACTCTGTTGTTCCACGGCTTCGGCATAACGCTCGCCGTAGCCGCCGGTCAAGGCTCGGCGGTTGGCAAACTGCCCCAGGCAGTGGCGCATCACGTAGCTTTCGAAGGCCATTTCTGCCCGCAGCAACGGGCTTTGCGGGCGCAGCTCGACCCAGTTGTGATCGGCGCAGGCCAGGGTCAGATCCAGGGCGTCGGCCGAGCTTTGACGCCAGCCCTGCTCAACACGGGCTGCCATCTGTGCATGCTCTTTTTCCCACAGCGCCAGGGCCTGGGGGCAGGTGATGCGATCGAGCTTGCCCTCCAGTGCCGTGCCTTTGCGCGACGTCAGGAACTCCACGAGCACAGCCTCATGCTGCAGCAACTGTGGTTCCAGTGGGTCGATCCAAACCAAGGGCGCCACTGTGTTTGGACTTTCTTCGCTCAGGGCTTTGGCTGCGGCCTTGAAGTGCCCGGCTACCCAGGCGGGCAAGGTATCGCTGCCCAGGGCGCTAGCGGCTTCCTCCAGGCTGAAAATGGGGCGCGCCGGCTCAAAGTTACCGACCAGATGCCGGTAGAAGTGATTGAGCAGCCAGCTCTGCACCGGCCCTTCATCGCCCCGGCCCTGACTGCGTTGAGCGATGCCGGCCTTGAGTTGGTCGGCATTGAGCAGATTGCGCGGGGCATAGCTGGAGGTGCGTGGGTCGGTGCCTATTTCCATATCTGCCACCAGCTTTTCTTGCCGACTGTTTGCGCCGGTGCCTGGAGCTGCGCCAGGAGCTGTTCGGTGCGGGCCCGGCACTTGATGTCGTAGTCATCTTCGTCATTGCACAGGGCCAGGGTGCGTGTGCAGTAATCGATGGCTTCGGCGGTGCGTCCCCGGGCGTGGTGGAAGTCTACCGAGGAGGACATCACTGAGACTTCGTTCATGGCCAGGACCAGTGGTTCATAGCGCTGCCAGAGGCTGTCCGCATTATCCGGGTGGGCATGGGCCAGATAGCGCGCCAACTTGACTCGGGCAAACAGGGCTGAGCTGTCCAGTTGCTGGTCGCTGACGCCTTGTTCTTCCTGCCATTTGAGCAGGCGTTCGAGCCAGATAAGGATTTCGCTGTCGCGATCCAGCGAGTACAGGGCGTAGGCCACCGAGGCGATGTAGTCGTTTGGATCGTGGCGGCTGTAGCCGAATTCCGCCGAGTAGTGCCACAGCTGCTCTGCGGCTTCGACGATGCCGGGCTTGTCGTCCATGCGAATGCGCGCGCTGAGCAGGCCGTTGTAGTGTTCGGCGAACGAGCTGGCAGCGATGCCTCGCAGGTGCAGGTCAATCGCCTCCTCGTTGCGGTTCTGTTCGTTGTAGTAGCGATAGTTGATCGCCAGATTGTTGCAGAGCATGGAATACAGGTGGGCACAGGCGTCGAACGGGTGACCGCTGCCGCTGGCGAAGTAGCGTTCCATATGGGCCTGGCCCTGCTCGTAGGCATCTCTCTGTGCCTCGCGCAGCAACCAATAGGCCTGGTCGCGGGCTTCTTTGGGCAGTTTGTCGGCCTCGGCTTCCACCAGATCGTCGATGAACGCCGCGTAGTTGTAGCCATACATGCCGCTGGCCAGGATCGGCTTGGGTTGCTTCAGGGCCTCGATCACCCCCAAGTTCTTGACCTGCGCCGCAAACAGCGAAAAGGCGCTGCGGTTGTCCTGCATCCGTCCGGCCTGGATGGCCGCCTGCAGTTGGCTGGCCTCGCTGGCAGCATCGATCAGGCCGCGTTCAGCGTCATGCACGGCGGCCAGGCGCCGGATCCACGGGTGCTCGGGGGCGCGGCGCAGGGCTTCGGCCCGTGCTGCGGCAAACAGTGGATCAAGCAACTGCGGATCTTCCATGGCTGCATGCAGCGCCGCGAGCAGCGCGGAGGCGCCCGCCTCGTTGGCATCGAGCTCTGGCAGTGCCGAGAGAAAGCTCTGCAGGACCTCTTCATTGATGCAAGCGCGCATCACGCAGATTGGCCACCAGGGGTTGTGATCCTCGGGGTCCTGCAAGCGGTTGAGGATCAGGCGGGCGGTGGCCGGCCACATTTCGGTTTGTCGCTCGTAGACATCGATGAAGGCGCGATGCCCAGCTTCCTCGATGCGTCCGGCTTCCATCAGCCAGGGCAGTTCATATTCGATGAAGTTGCTACCGCCGTCGGAGTCCAGGCTCAGGGCGGCGGCGTTACAGATCTTCAGGGCTCCGGCCAGGTCACCCTGGGCGTGCAGGGCGCGGGCGGCCAGGCGTGCGGTGCGCACCTCCCACTCGCGGCGCCTTGGCAGGGAGAGGTGGGCGGTCAGTTGGGCGATGGGTTGCTCGAACAGCGCCAGGCGCAAGGGGATGATCTCGATCAGCGCATTGCCCAGCCACAGCCAGTCGCCTTCGTCGATGTCCTGATCAGGCCCGGCGCTGCGCAGCGCATTGATCGCTTCCAGGGCGGCGCTGCGGGCGTCTTCATCACGCTCGTGATAGGCCAGGACGCGGGCGCGGCGCTGATACTGATCGGCGGCATCCCAGGCTCGCAGTGCCACGCGGGCAGGGTTGCTCAGAGTCAGGGCATAGCGCACTTCGATGGTTTTTACTGCGACTTCGAGGCGGCTGCCCTCCAGTTCGTCGAAGATCCGGAAGCGACGGTAATGCTCGACATTGAAGTCCAGCGTTTGCGTGGCCATCTGGTTGAGCTGTTCGAGGACCTCGAGCAGGGTCGCGTCGTCATCCAGGTAGCTGGCGACCCGCAGGCGCAGGATGGCCAGGTTCATCAGCAGTTCGGCGCGCGCCGGCTCGGGCGAGGCCTGCAGCAGGGCGTTGCCATCGTTCTCGATTACCGCCCGGGCCGCCGCTGAGTCGCCGGCCTGCATCCACAGGGTGTGCAGGCGGTCGATGGACGCCAGAGAGTCGGCCCGCAGGGGCTGTGCCTGCAGTTGGGCCAGCCAGGTATTGCCTTCCTGCTCCTGCTGTTGCGCCTCAAGGCGGTCCATGAACTGTTCCAGTTCGATGCCGGTTATCACGCTGCTGTCATGCGCCATCGTTAACTCCATTTGATAATGACCTGCGCATCCGGTGATGCACTGCCTGGCGGACCGGCATTGCCTCGTCGTGGGTACCGTCTTCGGGTGTCATGCCGATCCTTCGACACCCGGGTAGCAAGCCTGTGGCGCCTGCTACTGATAGACCCCCTGGCTCCGGCCGACCCTGCGCGCAGTGTCGGTATTCCAGGCCAAAAACGATCGAGGCTTCAAGGCGCAGCACGCTATCAGGTGATGTTTCGGAATCCAAGGTTTGCCCATGCAGCAACGCTGTTTTTCTGCGCAGGGCCGTCTAGGCTGGCAGCTGTTAAATCCTCTCGTGCCTCTATAAGGGATTGGCAAGTCCGGCCGATAACTTCAGTGGACAATTGTGTTCCCAAGCGGCGACCTGCATCACAGGTCGACTTGAAAGTGCTTGATAGCCTGTGGCCAGCAGCTATTATCTGCGCGCCAAAAACAGGCTGCGAAGCCGGGCGGGTCTTGCTGTCCCTGGATTGATCTTCTTACTTGCCTGGAATCTTCGATGCTGGCGTACCACCAAAAGAGCTTTTTGATCGTCGATGATTTCTCGGACTTCCGCAGTTCGGTGCGTTCGATGTTGCGTGAGCTGGGCGTCAAGGACGTGGACACCGCCGATAGCGGCGAACAGGCCCTGCGTATGTGCGCGCAGAAGCGCTACGACTTCATTCTTCAGGATTACCACCTGGGCGACGGCAAGAAAAACGGCCAGCAGGTGCTGGAAGACTTGATGCTGGAAAAGCTCATCAGTCACGAGAGCGTGTTTCTCATGGTGACTGCCGAGAGCAGCCAGGCAATGGTGCTCAGTGCCCTGGAGCACGAACCCGATGCCTACCTGACCAAGCCGTTCAACCGTTCCGGCCTGGCCCAGCGCCTGGAGCGTCTGCAGCAGCGCAAGACCCTGCTCAAACCCATTCTCCAGGCCCTGGACCGCGGCAAGCCGGTGGAGGTGCTCAACGCCTGCGTCGCCCTGTGCAAGCAAGACCCGCGTTACGCGCCCCTGTGCCTGCGCTATCGGGCCGATGCCTTGCGCGACATGCATCAGAACGAGGCCCTGGAGCGTCTGTACAACAGCATCCTGGCCGATCGGCCACTGCCTTGGGCCTACGTCGGCCTGGGCCGCTTGCTGTTCAAGCGTGGACAGATAGGTGAAGCCAAGGCGGTGTACGAAAAAGCCCTGAAGACATTCCCGATGATGCCGGGGCTGTACGACGGATTGGCCGATGTGCTGGTGGCCGAAGGTGATACCAAGCGCGCCCAGAGCGTGCTCGAAGAGGCCGTGCGCCTGTCGCCGCTGGCGGTGCGTCGTCAGGCGTTGCTGGGCAAGCTGGCCATGGCCAACGAAGACTTTGACAGTGCTTCCAGGGCCTATCGCCAAGCTGTATCCCAGGGCGCCCAGTCGCGCTTCAAGGACCCGGAAAGCAACCTGGGCCTGGCCCATGCCCTGATCAGCAAGGGCAGCGAAAAGGGCCTGGACACCCGCACCCGCCTGGAGATCAATCAGACCCTGAGTGCGGTAGCCAAGGAAAATCCCACCGACCCGGGGCTGCAGATTCGTGCGCGTTTGATGAAAGCCACCAGTCTGCTGCTCAATGATGCGGAAACCGCGGAGAAGCTCACCGAGCAGGCGCTGATGCGTCTGGACGGCATGGAGCAGTTCATGAGTCCGGAAGCGGCATTGCTGGTGGCCAAGCAGTTGCAGATGCTCGGGCAGGCCAGTGCTGGCGCGACGATGTTGAAGAACTGTGCGGAGATCTATGGCGACGATCCGAAGGTCATGCAGAACATCGCCAAGCTCACGGACGATCCGACTATTCTCAGTTCGTCCAATGCGGCGGCCGACATCAACCGCCAGGGCGTGCGCAGTTACAAGGCCGGCAACCTCAGCGAGGCTCGCGAGTTGTTCCGCAAGGCCCTGGCCATGCAGCCGAAGAACATCAGTATTGCCCTGAATATGGCGCAGTCGCTGTTGCACGGCACAGACCCGAATACAGACGCGGCACTCCTGGAAGAATGCCAGGCGTGCCTGAAAATGGTCGGCATGATGCCCGATACCGATGCGCGTTATCCGCGCTACCAGAAGCTGCGAAGCAAGGCGTTTGGCGAATGAACGAAGAGCAACAGGCGCTCGATTTTTCCACGGTGATCGCCTCCACCGTACACGACATGAAAAACTCCCTGGCCATGCTGATGCAGGCCCACGGTCAGTGGCAGGCTCGACTCTCCGAGGCGCAGCGCGCGCCCGAACAGGGAGTGATCGATTACCACTTCGCCCACCTCAACGGCATGCTGGTGCAGCTCCTGGGGCTGTACAAGCTGGGCGTCAATCAGTTGCCGTTGCAGCCGGCCTACCATGAGCTGGATGACTTCATCGAGGCGCAGTTGGTGAACCATCAGGATGTGTTCAAGAGTCGCGGCATCTCGGCCACTTATGAGGTCGATCCCTTGAGCCCCCTGGGCTTTTTCGATCGAGAACTGATCGCCTCGGTGCTGGCCAATTGCATCAACAACGCGCTGCGTTATGCCCGTCATGCCCTGTTGATCACGGTCAGTGACGAAGAGGGGCAGGTGGTGCTGTCCATCAACGACGACGGCGACGGCTACCCGCAGGCGCTGATCGAGCGCCAGGACGATTATGTCCAGGGCATCAATCAGAGCAGCGGCAGTACCGGGCTGGGGCTGTATTTTGCTGGGCGCATCGCCCAGTTGCACCAGCGCAATGGTGTCTGCGGACACACCCGTATCAGCAACGGAGGCCCCTTGGGCGGCGGGCTGTTCAAGCTGTATCTGCCTTGAGCGTCTTGTCAGTCCGGGTGCAGAAGAGGTTCTGAAAGGCCTGGCCTGGCCGGTCAGCGCTTGTGGGGGCTCTCTTTCTTCTACAGGTTCGTGCCGGACCTGGCTTTATGGGTTGTTCGCCGGGAGCGGGTCCGCTCCCGGGATTTTATTCTTGCCTGCTTGAAATCCTGAACGGGTGATGCGTATTTTGTACGGGTCGCCGTTCGCGGCTCGTATAACAACAAGGATTGAGTCATGACAACCGATGGCCACAGTTCACTCGCCGAGCGATTGACGGGCATTGATGAGATTGAATGCGTCACCGCGGATCTCAATGGCGTGCCGCGGGGCAAGGTGATGACCGCCGAGGGCTTTCTCGAAGGGCGGCGCTTGCAGATGGCTCGGGGGGTGCTGCTTCAATGCATCATGGGCGGGTATCCGCCGGCATGTTTTTACGGCAGCGACGACGGCGACCTGGCGCTCAATGCCGACCCCCGGCAGATTCACCGCCTGCCCTGGAGCCAGACGCCGCGGGCGCTGGCCATCTGTGACGCGGACGAACTCAGCGGTGAAAGTTCGCGTCTGTCCACCCGGGGCCAACTCAAGCAGGTGATCGCGCGTTATGCGGCCCTGGGCCTGGCGCCTGTGGTGGCCACTGAGCTTGAGTTCTTCGTGTTTGCGGCCAATGACGATCCTGCTCAGGCCTTTCGGCCGCCGGTTGGCCTGGATGGTCGACGGGAAGAGGGGTATTCGGCGTTCAGTGTCAGCTCCAACAACGGCCTGCGGCCGTTCTTCAAGGAAGTCTATGAATGCATGGCGGCCCTGGGCCTGCCTCGCGATACGTTCATGCATGAGATGGGCGTCAGCCAGTTCGAGATCAACCTGTTGCATGGCGATCCGTTGCTGCTGGCGGATCAGACTTTCCTGTTCAAGCACCTGCTCAAGGAAGTGGCGCTCAAGCACGGGTTGATCGTGGTCTGCATGGCCAAGCCGCTGGCCCGCACGCCCGGCAGCTCCATGCATATCCACCAGAGTCTGGTGGAGATCGGCAGTGGGCGTAATGTCTTCAGTGACGAGGCCGGGCAACCGACGGCGATGTTCCGTCATTTCATCGGCGGCCTGCAGGCCGGCCTGGCGGATTTCACGGCGTTGTTCGCGCCTAACGTGAACTCCTATCAGCGCTTGTGCCATCCTTACGCTTCGCCGAACAATGCCTGCTGGTCGCATGACAATCGGGCTGCGGGGCTGCGTATACCGGCCAGTTCACCGGTGGCGCGACGGGTGGAAAACCGCCTGCCGGGCGCGGATGCCAACCCGTATCTGGCAATTGCCGCCAGCCTGGCTGCGGGTCTGCATGGGATCGAGAACGAGCTGGAGCCCACGGCGGCGATCCAGGGTGAGTTCGAAGTACCGGACAATTTGTCCCTGCCTTGTACCTTGCATGCGGCACTGGAGCGTCTGAAACGTAGTCAGTTGGCCAGGGAACTGTTCGGCACCGAGTTCATCGAAGGCTACATCGCTTCGAAGACCATGGAGTTGACCAGCTTCTTTGATGAAATCACTCCCTGGGAGCGGCGTGTGTTAGCGGCCCAGGCATAACCTAACCCGTCGCTGGCCGGGCCCCGATCTGTCCGGGGGCCGGCACCTCATTCAAGGAGCCGCTCGGAACGCCGATGCGCCAAATCTGGAAATCCTTTCGAGCGCTTTATTTCGCCTCGCTGATGATGTTGATCGGCTCGGGTCTGCTCAGCACTTATCTGGCCCTGCGCCTGGCTGCCGACCATGTCGATGGCCTGTGGGTGGGAGCCCTGATGGCCGCGAACTATTTCGGCCTGGTATTGGGCGGCAAGCTGGGTCATCGGCTGATTGCCCGGGTCGGCCACATCCGTGCCTACGCCACCTGTGCCGGGATCGTCGGCGCGGCGGTGCTTGGGCACGGTCTGGTGGATTGGCTGCCAGCCTGGCTGGTGCTGCGGATGATCGTCGGCCTGGGGATGATGTGTCAGTACATGGTCATCGAAAGCTGGCTCAATGAGCAGGCCGACGCCAATCAGCGTGGCCTGGTGTTCAGCGGCTACATGATCGCTTCTTACCTGGGGCTGGTGCTGGGGCAGTTGATACTGGTCATGCACCCGGCTCTGGGGCCGGAGCTGTTGATGCTGGTAGCCCTGTGCTTTGCCTTGTGCCTGGTGCCGGTGGCCATGACCCGGCGTATTCACCCGGCACCTCTGCACCCGGCGCCGATGGAGCCGCGCTTCTTTATCAAGCGGGTGCCGCAGTCCCTGAGTACCGTATTGGGCTCGGGCCTGATCGTCGGCTCGTTCTACGGCCTGGCGCCGCTCTACGCCTCGCAGCAGGGGCTTAGCACCGAGCAGGTGGGTCTGTTCATGGGCAGCTGTATCTTTGCCGGGCTGGTGGTGCAATGGCCGCTGGGCTGGTTGTCCGATCGTTATGATCGGGCCCTGTTGATTCGTTGTTTTGCCTTGTTCCTGGCAGTGGTGGCCTTGCCCTTGGCGGTGCTGCCGGCAGTGCCTCTGGAACTGCTGTTCGTCCTTGGGTTCCTCTGTTCTCTGGTGCAGTTCTGCCTTTATCCGCTGGCGGTGGCTTTTTCCAATGACCATGTGGAAAGTGATCGACGGGTCTCGCTGACGGCGATGCTGTTGGTCACCTATGGCGTTGGGGCAAGCGTCGGCCCGTTGGTGGCGGGGGTGCTGATGAAGTTGTTCGGCAGCCAGATGCTCTATGCCTTCTTCAGTTTCTTTGCCCTGGTGCTGGTCTGGCGGATTCGACCGAAGGCGGTGACCAATCTGCATCAGGTGGACGATGCGCCGCTGCATCACGTGGCGATGCCGGACAGTATGTCCAGTTCGCCTCTGGTGGCGGCTCTCGATCCGCGGGTAGACGAGCAGGTGGTCCAGGATCAGATGCAGACCGCTCCCGCGCCGGACGCCACGCCGGCTGCAGAGCCCGATACGCCGCAAGCGCCGGATGAGGTGCCGCCCGAGGATTGCGCTCGGGATCACCTGAGCGGGGCCAGGCCCTAGAAATGCAAAACGGGCAGTCGCCGCAAGGCTCTGCCCGTTTTCAATGGTGTCTGCTGAATCAGAGGTCGTCTTTGTCGAAGCGCCGTGCTTCACGCTGCAACTGATAGACGAAGCGCTCTACCTGGCGCTGGACCAGGCCGCTCATGTTATGAAAGCGCACGCCGGCAAACGTGGTGTCGATGCGTTCTTCGTGGTGCAGATAGCGCAGCTCGACCGGGGCAGTCATGCTGCCGAAGGGCAGGGCGGCGATAAAACGTTCGTAGACCTGGCCCAGTTGCAGGCGCGAGGAAATATCGCCTTCGAAGCGCAGTTTGCAGCCGGTGGCAGAGATATCCAGCAGCTTGCCGGTCAACGGGGACTTGAGTTTTTCGCCGCTCAGTTCGATATCCACCAACTGCGCCAATTTGAGTGCGGCACGGAAAGCGTTGCGGCGCTGATGGTAGACCACTTCGTCCGGCAAGGTGGTGCGGTAGCAGCGGCCGCCATTGGACTCGTCCAGGGTTGGCGTGCCATTGCTTTCCCAGGCGATGCGCACGCCTTCATGAAAGCCTTCAACACGAAACGGTTCGCCTGCCAGCAGGAAGCGCTCGCCGTCGCGGGGAATCATTTCATCGAGAGCAATCATGTTGCTGTCGCGGTCCACTTCCACCAGATAGCTCTGGAAACGCTGGCTGCGCTCATGGAAAGTGATGATCAGCGGGTCGTGGCTCTCTTGCAGCAACCGCAGGTTGGAGGAAATTTCCAACGCAGTGGTGAACACCTTGGGTGGCTGCGGAGCATCTTCCGCGTTTGAGGCGTTGAACACGGTTCATCAATCTCCAGACAAAATACAACTACACGCAGGAGCTGGCATTCTGCCAGCATGTTTCACGGCTTGGTAGCGCGCGCTCATTTTTGGGGTTTAAGCCTGACTGAGTGGGCGGGGCTTCGCAAGCATAGAGGTGGAGCCGCGGGCGTCATAAAGGGCTGGGGGTTCGCCGCCGTTGAGAATTTTCAACTGGTTGGCAGTGCTGGCCTGCTGAATCTGGATCGAGCGGCCATTGAGCTCGTTGGTGGCCTGGCAGTCGGCGAGCAGTTGGGTCAGTCGGCTGCCCTGCTCAAGCAGTTGATCGCCCACGCTCGAGTGACTGGCCAGTTGTTCAAGACCGGCACGATTGGTCGGCAGGTTAAGGCTGGCGAGGATCTCTGTGCGTTTGCGGCCATGCTGTTCCAGCAAAATGACCAGGGCCTGTTTCTGCGCCAGAATATCCTCCAGCAGCGGCATGTCACGGCCGTGCAGGGCTACGGATTCGGCTCTGAGCAGTTCCAGCAGTTGTTGCGCTGGAGCAAGGTCGTCGTTGATCAGTTGCAGTAGATTCGTGTCGTGCATGGCTGGCCTTGGGGATTAAGCGTCCAAAAGCCTGGCGCAAGCCTGGGGCTAGCGCTGGGCTTCGAAGTTGAGCAGTTTGCTGGCTACACGGTTGCTGTCGACCTTGTAGCTGCCATCGGCAATGGCTTGCTTCAACTCGGCCACTCGGGCCTTGTCGACAGCAGGCTGATCGCGCAGCTTGTCGGTGATTTTCTGCAACTGTTGAGCCTCATTGCTGAGGTGTACCGATTCCCCGCTTTTGCTGGTCTCGGCTGCAGTTGCCAGCGGCACGGACTTGCCGGCATCGCCGGTTTCCTTGCTGGTGCCGGTACGCGTACTGCCTGTCAGTAAAGGGGAGCTGTTTAAACGGCTGAAGTCGATGACCATGATGAAGAAAACCTCTGGGTATTTGGACGCTTGCCATGTTTTCGGCCATACCCTGAAAAACTTTAGGCTCGATTGTCGATAAGCCAACGCAGGTATCTGCGACCTCTGATTGGCCACAGTTTAGGGAACGAGCGAGTCGAGCGCCAGTTATCTACATGGCAACTTCCACCTGTCCAGGGGCGGTGACACGAGCCTTGATCACTCGTTGCGAATTCAGGTTCTTGACCCGAATCTGCTCGCTCATACCGCCGTTAGACAGTGCTTCTCCCGGCATTCGTACATTCAGGGTGCCGCTGCGTGCCGAGATCACTACGTGATCGCCTTTGCGCACCACCTCTGCCTGTTCCAGATGACCCAGGGTAACAAGTTGGTCGGCGACCATTGGTCGGACAAGTTTCTGACCAATGGCCTGGTCTACCGAGGTCAGGTAGCCCTGATTGCTCAGGCTGATGTCCCGCTCGCGCAGCACAACGTCTTCGGGCTCGATGATGCCGGCGCGTTTGAGTGGTCGTGAACTGGTGACCACCTCGCGGAACAGTTTGACCTGGGCCGGGACGAACACGGTCCAGGGCGAGCTGCCTTCGCAGCGTACCTTGACCGTGACCCTGCCCAGTGGCTGGGCAGGACTTTCCAGGCTCGCTGTCAATTCCTTGTCGCACGCCGGCATGCGCATACGGGGATCCAGCTGGTTGACCTGAATTTCGTAGCGTCCTTCCGTTTGACTGGTAGCCAGGTAGTCTTCTACCGTGAATTCAAGAAACCCTTGAGTGACGCCGATAAGTAGATCAGGCAGGGTGACCGAATCAGCAACGGCAGGGCCGCCAGGGTTTAAGATACACAACGCCGACAGCCCGCAGAGCAATGTGCGGTAGGGGGATGTCAGGCGTCGGAAAAATGTCGTTTTGGCGTTCATAACAGTTAAAAAGCAAGCGCCGTGCCGTTTAGCAATGAGCGTGCGTCGGATCTTAAAGCTTCGGGGAGTCTGGGCATGGCTGGTGTAATGGATTCGGTAAACCAGCGCACGCAATTGGTTGGGCAGAATCGCCTGGAACTGCTGCTGTTCCGTCTGGACGGTGAGCAGCTCTACGGGATCAACGTGTTCAAGGTTCGCGAGGTGCTGCAATGCCCCAAGCTGACCCTGATGCCCAAATCCAATCCTGTGGTGTGCGGTGTCGCGAATATACGAGGGGCAACCATTCCGATCCTGGATCTGGCAATGGCCACCGGTGCTGGCGGGTTGCAGGATCAGAGCAATCCGTTCGTCATCATCACTGAGTACAACACCAAGACCCAAGGGTTTCTGGTGCGCTCGGTGGAACGCATCGTCAATATGAACTGGGAAGAAATCCATCCGCCGCCCAAGGGGACTGGCCGTGACCATTACCTCACGGCAGTCACTCGGGTGGACAATCAGTTAGTCGAGATCATTGACGTCGAGAAGGTGCTGGCGGAAGTCGCTCCTACCTCGGAGTCCATTTCGGTGGGCGTGGTGGATGTCGAGACCCAACACAAGGCTGTTTCCCTGCGGGTGCTGACCGTTGATGACTCATCGGTGGCGCGCAAACAGGTGACTCGCTGCCTGCAGACCGTAGGTGTCGAGGTGGTGGCCTTGAACGATGGGCGACAAGCGTTGGACTACTTGCGCAAGCTGGTGGATGAGGGCAAGAAGCCGGAAGAGGAATTCCTCATGATGATTTCCGACATCGAGATGCCCGAAATGGACGGCTACACCCTCACGGCCGAGATACGTAATGATCCACGCATGCAAAAGCTGCATATCATCCTGCATACTTCGTTGTCAGGGGTGTTCAATCAGGCGATGGTGAAGAAGGTCGGTGCCGATGACTTCCTTGCCAAGTTCCGTCCTGATGACCTGGCTTCCCGGGTAGTTGACCGGATCAAAGCAGCAGACCACAGCTGAGGGCATCAGCCCCTGGCGGACATAAGATTTAAGAGGCGGCAGCATTGTCTACGGGTAATTTGGATTTTGAACAGTTCCGGGTCTTCCTGGAAAAAGCCTGTGGTATTTTGCTCGGGGAAAATAAGCAATATCTCGTCTCGAGCCGTCTCAACAAACTGATGGAGCAGCAAGGTCTCAAAACCTTGGGTGAGCTGGTTCAGCGGATTCAGACCCAGCCTCGCAGCGGATTGCGCGAGATGGTGGTAGACGCGATGACGACCAACGAAACCTTGTGGTTTCGTGACACCTATCCCTTCGAAGTATTGAAGAACAAGGTGCTTCCCGAAGCGATCAAGGCCAGCCCCAACCAGCGTTTGCGGATCTGGTCGGCGGCTTGCTCGTCGGGGCAGGAACCCTATTCGTTGTCGATGTCCATCGATGAGTTCGAGCGCAGCAACATGGGCCAGTTGAAGATGGGGGTGCAGATCGTTGCCACCGACCTGTCTGGAACCATGCTCAACAACTGCAAGACCGGCGAATATGACAGCCTGGCAATTGGGCGCGGGCTTTCTGCCGAGCGTCTGCAGCGTTATTTCGACCCCAAGGGGCCGGGACGCTGGGTGGTCAAGGCGCCGATCAAGAGTCGAGTGGAGTTTCGCTCGTTCAACCTGCTGGACAGCTATGCCAGTCTGGGCAAGTTCGATGTCGTGTTTTGCCGCAATGTGCTGATCTACTTCTCGGCCGAGGTCAAGAAGGACATCCTGATGCGCATTCACAGCACTCTGAAACCTGGCGGTTATCTGTTTCTGGGGGCTTCCGAAGCGCTCAATGGCCTGCCGGACCATTACCAGATGGTGCAATGCAGCCCGGGGATCATCTACCAGGCGAAGTGATCAACAGTTGCAGCAGCGAAAAGGAGGCCATCAGGCCTCCTTTTTTGTGCGCGTCAGTTTCTTGCAAACAGTGGCAAATGCGGCAGGGCGCTTGCCGCTTTGCCGGCGATTCGCGGAAGGCCATTGCCGCTTTTCTGGCATTGCCGTCTTGCCGCTGTCGGCAAAGCCTTGATTTACGGGGCTTAAGGACTTGGCACGTAGCTTGCTAAAGCCAGATTACGAAAAATCAGGTCACCCAAAGGTTTCCGACATGAGCATCAGCTTCGATAAAGCGCTCGGTATCCACGAACAGGCTCTTGGCTTTCGCGCCAAGCGCGCCGAAGTGCTGGCCAACAACATCGCCAACGCCGACACCCCGAACTACAAGGCTCGGGATCTGGACTTTTCCGCCGTGCTCGCCGAGCAGAACGAAAAGGTCAAGAACGGCACCTTCGCGTTGAACATGACCAACACCCGGCACATCGAAGCCCAGGGCCTGAGCAGTGGCGACGAGTCGCTGCTGTATCGGACCCCGATGCAGCCTTCGATCGACCAGAACACCGTGGACGCCCAGCTGGAGCAATCGAGCTATGCGCAGAACTCGGTGGACTTCCAGGCCAGCTTCACGCTGCTCAACAGCAAATTCAAAGGGCTGGTAGCAGCCCTGCGCGGAGAGTAATCCATGTCCCTCGCCAGTGTTTTCAATATTGCCGGTAGTGGCATGAGCGCTCAGACCACGCGTCTGAACACCGTCGCCAGTAACATCGCCAACGCCGAGAGCGTGTCGTCGAGCATCGACCAGACCTATCGCGCGCGTCATCCAGTATTCGCCACCATGTTCCAGGGTGCCCAGAGCGGTGGCAGCGATTCGCTGTTCCAGAACCAGGACGCCGCCGGCCAGGGCGTGCAGGTGCTGGGCGTGGTGGAAGACCAGAGCAATCTGGAAGCTCGCTACGAACCGAACCATCCGGCCGCCGACGCCAAGGGTTATGTCTACTACCCCAACGTCAACGTGGTGGAGGAAATGGCCGACATGATTTCCGCCAGCCGCTCGTTCCAGACCAACGCTGAAATGATGAACACCGCCAAAACCATGATGCAGAAGGTCCTGACCCTCGGTCAGTGATAAGGGGCGAAGCCAATGAGCGTTACTGACACCACCAGCGGCCCGTCCCTCAAGGACGTATTGGCCAACTCGTCAAAAAAAACCACGACCACTACCAGTGCCGACGGCCTGGCGGCCGCTACCAACAGCACCACTGGCAAGCAGTCCCTGGGCAAGGATGCGTTCCTCAAGCTGCTGGTGACCCAACTGAACAACCAGAACCCGCTGGATCCTCAGGACAACAGTGCGTTCGTTGCCCAGTTGGCGCAGTTCTCCACCCTGGAAGGGATTACCACCCTCAATAGCTCGGTGAACTCGATCACGGGCAACTACAAGTCTTCCCAGGCGCTGCAGGCTTCGTCCCTGGTGGGCCGTTCGGTGATCGTGCAGACCGGCACTACCCAGGTTGACACCAGCAAGAGCATGACCGGCTCGGTCACCGTGCCATCCAGCGTCAGTTCGGTCACCGTGACCGTCACCGATAAGAACGGCAACACCGTCAAGACCATCGACATGGGCAGCCAGAAGGCCGGCAGCGCCAGCTTCGTCTGGGATGGCACCAAGACGGACGGCACCAAGGCGGATCCGGGCAGCTACAGCTTCAAGGCCAGCACCACCATCGATGGCAAGGGTACTGATCTGATCACCTACCTGCCGGCGACGGTCAACAGTGTGACTATCAGCCAGACCGGCGGCGAGTTGATGTTGAACCTTGCCGGCATGACCAGCCCGATTGGCCTGTCCAAAGTACAAACCATTGGTATCTAGAGCCGACTAACCGGCACAAGGAGTGGAATATGTCTTTCAATATCGGCCTTAGCGGTCTCTACGCTGCCAACAAACAGCTGGACGTTACCGGCAACAACATCGCCAACGTCGCCACCACCGGCTTCAAGTCCTCCCGCGCGGAGTTTGCCGACGTTTACTCGGCCACCAAGCTGGGCAGCGGCACCCAGGTGATTGGTAACGGCGTGCGCCTGGCCAACGTTTCCCAGCAGTTCACCAACGGTGACATCAACAACACCGGCAACGTGCTGGACATGGGTATCCAGGGCCAGGGCTTCTTCGTGCTGAGCACCAACGGCTCCCTGACCTACACCCGTGCCGGTACCTTCAAGACCGACAAGGATGGCTTCATCACCAACAGTGATGGCACTGCGCGTCTGCAAGGCTATGCCGTGGATGCCAATGGCAAGATCATCAACGGTGTGTTGACCGACCTGCGGATCGACACCTCGAACCTGGCGCCCAAGCCAACCGACTCGATCTCCTCGACCATCAACCTGAACTCCGACGCCGATCCGATCAACGTCAACCCGGTGGCGCCGGCTCCGGCTTATGTGTTCGATCCGACCAAGAACACCACCTACACCAAGCAGTTCAGTACCCCGGTGTATGACACCCAGGGCAACAAGCACGTCATGGATCAGTACATGATCAAGACGCAGAACCCTAACGAATGGCAGACCTACACCCTGATCGATGGTCGCAACCCGGATGGTACGGCTTTCACCATGGCCAACCAGGCGCCGATCACTATCAAGTTTGACTCCTCGGGCAAGCTGCAGACCCTGACGCCGCCTGCTGCACCGGCCGTCAGCCAGTTCACCGTCAATGGCAACAATATCGCCATGACCGCCTGGACTCCGGGTGATGTGGTCAACGGTGTCTTCGTTCCCAATGGTGCAGCGCCTGCGCCGGGCGGCGTGAAGATCGATATGACCAAGACCGGTTCGGTATTCGGCGATACCAACCGCTCGGTGATCGCGCAGAACGGTTACTCCACTGGCCAGATCTCCAGCCTGACCATCGACGGCACCGGCGTCATGCTGGCCAACTTCAGCAACGAGCAGACCAAGCCGATCGGCCAGATCTCCCTGGCCAGCTTCACCAACGAGCAAGGCCTGCAGCCGGTAGGCGGCACCCAGTGGAAAGAAACCTACTCGTCGGGTATTCCAGGTTATGACGCACCGAAGACCGGAACCCTGGGCGCGGTAGTGTCCAACTCCCTGGAAGAGTCCAACGTCAACCTGACCAACGAACTGGTGAACCTGATCAAGGCTCAGAGCAACTATCAGGCGAACGCCAAGACCATCTCCACCCAGAGCACCATCATGCAGACCATCATCCAGATGACCTGATGCGGGTTGGCTGACACGCTGTACGAAAAGCCCCTCCTTGAGGGGCTTTTTTGTGCCTGTTCGATGGCGCTGTTTACCCTGCAGGAGCCTCTACCGTAGGGGCTGGCTTGTCAGCGAAGGCGCTCTCTGAAGCAGTGCAAGGCTTCGGAGCTGTTCGCTGGCAAGCTGGCACCTGCAGCTGTGTTGCGGGCAAAAGAAAACCCCCGATAAACCGGAGGTCTATCGGGGGTTGTGGCAGGTGCCCGCAGGCACCTGTCAGCTCAGCTTATTGGCAAGCTTCGCAATCCGGCTCGTCGATGGCGCAAGCCTTCGGCACTGGAGCAGGACCGGCAGGAGCGGCCAGGACCGAGTCGTCACCGTGGTTGCCGCCGCTGGAAACAGCGTTCAGCTTGCCGGTGTTGATGGTCGACTTCTCGGTGCTGGTGGCGGCCAGGGCGCGGAGGTAGTAAGTGGTTTTCAGGCCACGGTACCAAGCCATGCGGTAGGTCACGTCGAGTTTCTTGCCCGAAGCACCGGCGATGTACAGGTTCAGCGACTGAGCCTGGTCGATCCACTTCTGGCGACGGCTGGCGGCGTCGACGATCCACTTGGTTTCCACTTCGAAGGCGGTCGCATAGAGCTCCTTGAGCTCCTGCGGGATGCGCTCGATCTGTTGTACCGAACCGTCGTAGTACTTCAGGTCGTTGATCATCACCGAGTCCCACAGGCCGCGAGCTTTCAGATCGCGTACCAGGTACGGGTTGATCACGGTGAATTCGCCCGACAGGTTCGACTTCACATACAGGTTCTGATAAGTCGGCTCGATCGATTGCGATACGCCGGTGATGTTGGCGATGGTCGCGGTCGGTGCGATGGCCATGATGTTGGAGTTACGAATGCCTTTCTGCACGCGGGCACGTACCGGCGCCCAGTCCAGGGTTTCGTTGAGGTCCACATCGATGTACTTCTGGCCACGGGCCTCGATCAGGATCTGTTGCGAGTCCAGCGGCAGGATGCCCTTGGACCACAGCGAGCCCTGGAAGGTCTCGTAGGCGCCGCGCTCATCGGCCAGGTCGCAGGAAGCCTGGATCGCGTAGTAGCTGACCGCTTCCATGGACTTGTCGGCGAACTCGACGGCCGCGTCGGAACCGTAGGCGATGTGCTGCAGGTACAAAGCGTCCTGGAAGCCCATGATGCCCAGGCCTACTGGGCGGTGCTTGAAGTTGGAGTTCTTCGCTTGCGGCACCGAGTAGTAGTTGATGTCGATCACGTTGTCGAGCATGCGCACGGCGGTGTTCACGGTGCGTTGCAGCTTGGCGGTGTCGAGTTTGCCGTCCTTGATGTGGTTCGGCAGGTTGATCGAGCCCAGGTTGCAGACCGCGATCTCGTCCTTGTTGGTGTTCAAGGTGATCTCGGTGCACAGGTTCGAACTGTGGACCACGCCCACGTGCTGTTGCGGGCTGCGCAGGTTGCATGGGTCCTTGAAGGTCAGCCATGGGTGGCCGGTTTCGAACAGCATGGACAGCATCTTGCGCCACAGGTCTTTGGCCTGGACGGTCTTGAACAGCTTGATCTTGTTGTATTCGGTCAGGGCTTCGTAGTACTCGTAGCGCTCTTCGAAGGCCTTGCCGGTCAGGTCGTGCAGATCCGGCACTTCCGATGGCGAGAACAGGGTCCACTTGCCGTCATCGAAGACGCGCTTCATGAACAGGTCGGGGATCCAGTTGGCGGTGTTCATGTCGTGGGTACGACGACGATCATCACCGGTGTTCTTGCGCAGCTCGATGAACTCTTCAATGTCCATGTGCCAGGTTTCCAGGTAGGCACAGACAGCGCCCTTGCGCTTGCCACCCTGGTTCACGGCGACGGCGGTGTCGTTGACCACTTTCAGGAAAGGCACGACGCCCTGGGATTTGCCGTTGGTGCCCTTGATGTAGGAACCCAGCGCCCGCACCGGCGTCCAGTCGTTGCCCAGGCCGCCGGCGAATTTCGACAGCATGGCGTTGTCGTGGATGGCGCCGTAGATGCCCGACAGGTCGTCCGGAACGGTGGTCAGGTAGCAGCTCGACAGCTGTGGACGCAGGGTGCCGGCGTTGAACAGGGTCGGAGTCGAAGCCATGTAGTCGAAGGACGACAACAGGTTGTAGAACTCGATGGCGCGGTCTTCGCGCTGTTTCTCTTCGATCGCCAGGCCCATGGCCACGCGCATGAAGAAGATCTGCGGCAGTTCGAAACGCACGCCATCCTTGTGGATGAAGTAGCGGTCGTACAGGGTTTGCAGGCCCAGGTAGGTGAACTGCTGGTCGCGTTCGTGGTTGATCGCCTTGCCGAGTTTTTCCAGGTCGAATTCGGCCAGGACCGGGTTCAGCAGTTCGAACTCGATACCCTTGGCGACGTAGGCCGGCAGTGCCTTGGCGTACAGGTCGGCCATTTCGTGGTGGGTGGCGCTTTCGGCGACTTCGAGGAAGCCCAGGCCTTCGGCACGCAGGGTGTCCATCAGCAGGCGGGCGGTGACGAACGAGTAGTTCGGCTCGCGCTCCACCAGGGTGCGAGCGGTCATCACCAGAGCGGTGTTGACGTCCTTCAGGGCTACGCCGTCGTAGAGGTTCTTCAGGGTTTCGCGCTGGATCAGGTCGCCGTCGACCTCTTCCAGGCCTTCGCAAGCTTCGCTGACGATGGTGTTCAGGCGGCCCATGTCCAGGGGCGCGAGGCTGCCATCGGCGCGAGTGATGCGGATCGATGGGTGGGCCTGTACCGGCGCTTCGCTGCTGGAGCGGGTGGCGCGTTCCTTGGCGCGGGAATCGCGGTAGATCACGTAGTCGCGGGCCACTTTCTGTTCGCCGGCACGCATCAGGGCCAGTTCGACCTGATCCTGGATCTCTTCGATGTGGATGGTGCCGCCCGAAGGCATGCGACGCTTGAAGGTTGCGGTGACCTGCTCGGTCAGGCGCGCCACGGTGTCGTGGATTCGCGACGAGGCAGCGGCGGTGCCGCCTTCAACTGCGAGGAACGCTTTGGTGATAGCGACGGTGATCTTGTCGTCGGTGTAGGCAACGACAGTGCCGTTACGCTTGATCACGCGCAATTGGCCAGGGGCGGTAGCAGACAGATCCAGGTTGGAATCGGCGGCCTGCGGCGCATTGGCCTGCGGGTTCTCGCGAGTTGTGTCGGTTTGCATGGGTGTCTCCACGTTCTCTATGTTTGTTTGGGCACCAATGAGGTGCCCACCGTTCCGTCCTGAAGCACTACAACCGGCAGAGGCCGGGCATAACGACTTCGGGACAGTTCAGGAAGGGGGCTATGGGCGCCGCTTCCATGCCGAAGTCTTGGGCGTCGAGCCAGTGGCTCGGCACCTTATTCCTGGTGGGTGACAGTATTGTGGCTGCAACACCCGTACCGCTTTCTCCTGGACAGGGTGGAAAACGATGCCATCCGCACGCGCGGTGTTGGTCTTTTGAAACAGCGATTGGTTCCACCAAACGGGGCAAGAAAAGGGCTTGAGTTTCTCGTCTGAATTGTGTTTGGTTTTTTGTGTAAAACCCTAGATATAGGGATTTTTAGCCGCCGGGCTACAAGATAATGCGTTTGGGGGACTGATTGCAACGTACTGCCTGTGGATAAGGTTGTGCGTAAATTGTGTATGGACTGGGGTAAAACTCATGCAGCCCGCAGTCCCAGTGCATGCAACCGTCCGTCACTGTTTTTTATCCCTGAAAATTGCCTTGGGCGGATTTTTGCGGGCGCGAACCCTATCACAAAAAATCGCCCCGACCGAGTCGTTTTAGTCGCTTGTGTGGGGGCGCATGCCGGTTGCTACAATCCGCCGCGGTCCATGCAGCGACGACTGCGTTTTCCACGACAGGTTATCCGCCTTTTTCATGACAAAAAGACGGGTGCCTTGTGTCCAATGAGTGCTGGCAATAAAGAGGTCGAGCGTGGAGCAAGAAGCCTGGCAGGTACTGATTGTCGAGGATGACCAGCGTCTGGCTGAGTTGACCCGTGAATATCTGGAGAGCAACGGTCTGCAGGTGGCGATCGAAGGCAATGGCGCCCTGGCTGCCGACAGGATCATCGCCGAGCAGCCGGACCTGGTGATCCTCGACCTGATGCTGCCCGGCGAGGACGGCCTGAGCATCTGCCGCAAGGTCCGGGATCGCTACGATGGGCCGATCCTCATGCTCACCGCCCGCACCGATGATATGGATCAGGTCATGGGGCTGGACCTGGGGGCCGATGACTACGTGTGCAAGCCCGTGCGTCCCCGCCTGTTGCTGGCCAGGATCCAGGCGCTGCTGCGGCGCAGCGAGACGCCCGAGCCCGCCCCGGAGAAAAGCCGGCGCCTGCGCTTCGGGCCCTTGGTGGTGGACAGCGCCCTGCGCGAAGCCTGGCTGAGCGACGTGGGAATCGAGTTGACCAGCGCCGAATTCGATCTGCTGTGGCTGCTGGTGGTGAATGCCGGGCGGATTCTGTCCCGCGAGGAAATCTTCAATGCCCTGCGGGGGATTGGTTATGACGGCCAGGACCGCTCCATCGACGTGCGCATCTCGCGCATCCGTCCCAAGATCGGCGATGACCCGGAGCACCCGCGGCTGATCAAGACCATTCGCAGCAAGGGTTATCTGTTCGTCCCCGAAGCCGCCGCCGACATGCCCTTGTGAACTCGATCTTCCTGCGTATCTATGGCGGCATGTGTGCCGCGCTGATTCTGGTGGCGCTGCTGGGGGTGCTGGCCTTGCACCTGCTCAACGAAGTGCGCAGCGAGCAATACCGCGAACGCTTGGCCCACGGCACCTTCTCGCTGATGGCGGACAATCTGCAGCCGATGAGCGAGATCGAGCGTCGCCGGGCCTTGCTGGTGTGGCAGCGCTTGCTGGGCATTCCCCTGAGCCTGAAGACCTTCAGTCAGACCGATCTGGACAGCAGCCAGCGTGGCCGGGTGCTGCGCGGGCAGGCGCTGGTGGAGCAGACCGGCCCCTTCGCGGCCCGGGTCTACCGCCTGGTCAGCGAGCGGGAGCAGTTGCTGCTCAGTGCCGAGGTGCAGCAGATCAGCGAACAACTGGCCCGGGCCACCATCTACCTGCTGGCGGACGAACTGGTGCGCTACCCGGTGGCCGAGCAGCCACAGCGTCTGGCGGCGCTCAAGCAGGCCAAGGGGTTTGGCTTCGACATGCACCTGGCGACCCTGGATGCCGCGGATATGGATGAGGACCAGCGCCGTCGGGTGGCCGAGGGCGATACGGTGATGGCCCTGGGCAAGGGCGGTGACTCGATCCGGGTCTTCGCCGGTCTGGTGGGCACGCCCTGGGTGCTGGAAATCGGTCCCCTGTACCAGATGAACCCTTATCCGCCGCAATGGCTGGTGTTGATTGCCGTGCTCGGGCTGAGCCTGATCGGGTTGATCGTCTACCTGTTGGTGCGCCAGTTGGAGCGCCGCCTCAGCGGCCTGGAGTCGGCGGCCACGCGGATTGCCAAGGGCAGCCTGGAAACCCGGGTGCCGGCCCGGGGCGCGGATTCGGTGGGGCGTCTGGCGGCCGCCTTCAATGGCATGGCCGAACACCTGCAACGGCTGCTGGCGATCCAGCGTGAACTGGTGCGGGCGGTGTCCCACGAATTGCGTACCCCGGTGGCGCGCCTGCGTTTTGGCCTGGAGATGATCGCCTCGGCGAGCACCGACCAGGCTCGGCAAAAGTACCTGGACGGCATGGACAACGATATTCAGGACCTCGATCGGCTGGTGGACGAGATGCTCACCTATGCCCGCCTGGAGCAGGGCTCGCCGGCCCTGAACTTCCAGCGCATCGACCTCGATGCCCTGATCAATCAGGTGATCGACGAGCTGGCGCCGTTGCGGGCCAATCTCAAGGTCCATCGCGGCCTGTGCCTGTCTGCGGTCGAGTGCGATGGCGCCTGGGTCGAGGCCGAGCCGCGTTATCTGCACCGGGCGCTGCAGAATCTGGTGAGCAACGCCATGCGCCACGCGCACTCCCAGGTGACCGTCAGTTATCAGGTGGGCCAGTTGCGCTGTCGGGTGGATGTGGAGGATGACGGGCCCGGTGTACCGGAAAGTGCCTGGGAAAAAATCTTCACGCCGTTCCTGCGTCTGGACGACAGTCGGACCCGGGCTTCCGGTGGGCATGGACTGGGCCTGTCCATTGTGCGGCGGATCATTCACTGGCACGACGGTCGGGCGCTGATCAGCAAGAGCAACAGTCTCGGGGGCGCCTGCTTCAGCTTGAGCTGGCCGCGGCATCAGGAGCCCCGTTGAGGATGCGCGTGTTCAGGGTTTGATCGCGATCAGGCTCAGCAACTGGCCTGCCTCGACGACGAACTGACCCAGCAGTTCGCGGCCGTGGTGCCATTCCTCGGACAGGTCGGTGAGCAGGCGCATGCGCACCTGGCCCGCTGGCGACCACTCCAGCACTTCGGCATGTTCGAAATAGAAGCTTTTCTGCACCAGCGGATACAGGGCCTTGTACAGGCTTTCCTTGATCGAGAAGGTCAGGGTCACGGCCAGGGCGTGCTGCTCGGCCGGCAAGCGGTCGCGACGCAGCAGCTCCGCCGGGGTGAGGATCTGCCCGGCCAGATTGGCTGCACGTTCCTCGCCGAGGAGCTTTTCCAGATCCATGCCCAGGGCTCGCCAGTGCTGCTTGTCGGCGACGATGGCGGCCGCCCGGCCGGTGCTGTGGGTGATCGAGCCACAGATATGTTCCGGCCAGACCGGTGCCCGGTCGGCGCCGATCGGCGGCACCCAGTCCAGTTGTTGCAGTTGGCGCAGGGCCTCCCGGGCGCACAGGCGCCCGGCGAGAAATTCCGCCTGGCGCTTGGCTACTGAGCGCTGGATGCTGGGCGGTACGGGAATGCCGCTGCGCTGGAAATCGTCCGCAGTCAGTTGCCCGGGGTCGAACCGGGTGCTCAGCCAGCGGGTGTGGGGCAAGGCTTCCGGCAAGGGCCAGGAGGCCTCCGGAGGGGTGCAGCAGAGGGGGAGAGAGGGGAGTGCATTCATGGCCGCTAGTTTGCCGGGTTGACGGGTTCGAGGGTAGCGCTGCGTGCTGCCCCGCGAGGGGGTGGCGCTCCGTACGGGAAGCTTGTTGGGGTTAAACGCCGGTAAAAACAATCATGTGGCTCTGGTTCAGGCGAGGTTAAGGAGGTGTTCAGGGGGAGTTCAGGGCTGGCTGGTTACTCTGGCCCGGCACCCAAAAAGCCAATAGCGCAAAGGAAACTTCCTATGACTTCATTGAAAAAACTGATCCTCGCCTTTACCGTGCTCGGCGCCAGCGCCGCCGTTCAAGCCGCTGACAGCAACTTCGCCAGCCTGACCTTCGGCCAGACCAGCGACAAGGTTAAAAAGTCCAGCCAGCTCAACAGCAACCTCGGTCATCCGAATGCCGATGGCGTGATCGGCAAGGACAACACCTGGGGCGTGCGCCTGGGGCAACAGAACGACCAGGGCCGCTACTACGCCACTTACGATTACGTTTCCGGCTCTCACAACGGCATTAAACTGCGTCAGCAGAACCTGCTGGGCAGTTACGATATGTTCCTGCCGGTGACCGGTACCACCAAGCTCTTTGGCGGCGGCACGGCCGGCCTGACCAAGCTGACCCAGGAGTCCCCGGGCTTCAGCCGCGACAGTGACATCGGCTACGCGGTCGGCGTGCAGGCCGGTGTCCTGCAGCAGATTTCACAGAACACCTCGGTGGAGCTCGGCTACCGTTACCTGCGCAGCAATGCCGGGACCGAGATGAGCGAACGGGGCGGCAGCAAGCAAGGTTCACTGAGCCTGACCAGCAGCGCCCAGACCTATCTGTCGGCCAACTACGCTTTCTGATAAGCGGCCTGGCCTGAACCGCGCCGGACCATGCCTTGGGCATGGTCCGGCGCGGGTGCATTGATCATCAGGGCGCAGGGGCGCCCCTGGAGATGTCGAATTTTGCCTGGGAGAGCGTTATGAAGTTGCTGGTCGTCGAAGATGAGGCGCTGTTGCGTCATCACTTGCAAACCCGCCTCACCGACAGCGGTCACGTGGTCGAGTCCGTGGCCAACGCCGAGGAGGCGTTGTACCAGACCGAGCAGTTCAATCACGACCTGGCGGTGATCGACCTGGGCTTGCCCGGCATGGGCGGGCTGGACCTGATCCGCCAGCTGCGCGCCCGGGGCAAGGCATTTCCGATCCTCATCCTCACCGCTCGCGGCAACTGGCAGGACAAGGTCGAAGGCCTGGCCGCCGGTGCCGACGACTATGTGGTCAAGCCCTTTCAGTTCGAGGAACTGGATGCGCGGCTCAATGCGTTGCTGCGCCGCTCCAGCGGCTTTACCCAGTCGACCATCGTTGCCGGGCCGCTGTTGCTGGACCTGAACCGCAAACAGGCGTCCCTGGATGAGCAGCCCCTGGCGCTGACCGCCTATGAATACCGGATCCTCGAATACCTGATGCGCCATCACCAGCAGGTGGTGGCCAAGGACCGTTTGATGGAGCAACTGTATCCGGACGACGACGAGCGCGATCCGAATGTCATCGAGGTGCTGGTGGGGCGCCTGCGGCGCAAGCTTGAAGCGCCTTCGGGCTTCAAGCCCATCGATACGGTGCGTGGGCTGGGCTACCTGTTCAACGAGCGCTGCCGATGATTCGATCGCTGCGCCTGCGCCTGATGCTGGCCGCCACCACCCTGGCGGTGCTGTTCATGCTGGCGTTGCTGCCGGCCATGCAGGGCGCGTTCAGCCTGGCGCTGCAGGACTCCATCGAGCAGCGCCTGGCCTCCGACGTCACCACCCTGATTTCGGCGGCGCGGATCGAAAACAATCGCCTGCAGATGCCCGCACAGTTGCCCGACGAGCGCTTCAACCTCGCCGACAGTCGCCTGCTGGGCTACATCTACGATCGCGAGGGGCATCTGGTCTGGCGCTCCCGGGCCACCCAGGAAGAGAACATCAACTACCGCCCGCGGTACGACGGGCGTGGCAACGAGTTCGCCAGGATCCGCGAAGCCAATGGCCAGGAGTTCTTCGTCTACGACGTCGAGATCAAGCTGCTGGGAGGCAAGAATGCGGCCTTCAGTATTGTGGCGCTGCAGCCGGTGCGCGAGTACCAGCAGACCCTCGAAGGCGTGCGGGAGAACCTCTATCTGGGATTTGGCGCGGCATTGCTGGTGCTTCTGGCGCTGCTCTGGATGGGCCTGACCTGGGGCTTGCAGGCCCTGCGACGCCTGAGTCAGGAGCTGGACCAGATCGAAAGCGGCACCCGCCAGAGCCTGAGCGAGGAACACCCACGGGAGCTGTTGCGGCTGACCGGCTCCTTGAACCGCCTGCTGCAAAGCGAGCGCGAACAGCGCAGCCGCTATCGGGACTCCCTGGATGACCTGGCCCACAGCCTGAAAACCCCGCTGACGGTGTTGCAAGGGGTGAGCGAGGATATGGCCCAGCGGCCTCAGGATCGGGAGCAGGCCTGGGTCCTGCAAGCGCAGATCGAGCGCATGAGCCAGCAGATCAGCTATCAGTTGCAGCGTGCCAGCCTGCGCAAGAGCGGTCTGGTACGCCATCAGGTGCGTCTGCGGCCGGTGTTGCAGAGCCTGTGTGACACCCTGGACAAGGTCTATCGCGACAAGCAGGTGCGGGTGTCTTTCGATTTGCCCGAGCGCTGCTATGTGCCGATCGAGCAGGGCGCCTTGCTGGAGTTGCTCGGCAACCTGCTGGAGAACGCCTACCGCCTGTGCCTGGGCTCGGTACGCATCAGCGTGCGCGAAACCCTCGACGGCGCTGAGTTGTGCGTGGAGGACGACGGTCCCGGCGTGCCGCCGGATCAGCGGGCGCGGATTCTGCAGCGCGGTGAGCGCCTGGATCGCCAGCACCCGGGGCAGGGCATTGGCCTGGCGGTGGTCAAGGACATCATCGAGAGTTACGGCGCGCAGCTGACCCTGGGGGACTCGGCCCTGGGCGGTGCGGCATTCCGCATTCACTTCCCGGCCCTCTAGCGGTACACCCTGTGCTAGCGGTCCCGGGCTCGATAGGCGCCCGGGGTCAGGCCGGTCCATTTCTTGAACGCCCGGTGAAACGCCGACGGTTCGGAAAAGCCCAGGTGCTCGGCGATCTGTTGCAACGACAGGTCGGCGCGGCCCAGGTGGAAGATGGCAATGTCGCGGCGCAGTTCATCCTTCAAGCCCTGAAAGCTCGAGCCTTCCTCGCGCAAGTGGCGGCGCAGGGTCTGCGGGCTGACGTGCAGGTGCTGCGCGACGCTTTCCAGATCGGGCCAGCGCTCGCGATCGTGGCTGAGCAGGCGGCGTAACTGGCTGCTAAGGCTGTCGCCTTCGTCCGGCCGCGACAGCAGGTCGGCGGGGGAGCGTTCGAGGAAGTGCTTGAGGGTGCGTTCATCCTGCAGCAGCGGCATGCCCAGGTAGCGGCTGTGGAACAACAGGCTGCTGCGTTGCTGTGCGAACTCCAGGGGGCAGGGGAAAAGCAGGTCGTATTCCGCGGCGTGTTCGGGTTTTGGATAGCTGAAGCCGGCCTGCTCCAGGCGAATGCGCTGGCCGATCAACCAGCTGCCCAGGCGGTGCCAGATCACCAGCAGGCTTTCGCTGAGAAAGTGCTCGGGGTCCCACAGTTCAGAATCATCCAGGCTCAGTCGAGCCATTTCCCCCTCACGCGTCAGACTCAGGCGCGGAGCTTCCGGAAACAAGCTATAAAACAATAAGCCGCGCTGCAGTGCTTTTTCTAAGGTGCGGCAATGGATCAGGGCGTGGCACATCATGGCGAACGTCCCGCGTTTGCTGGGGCCATGGGCGAAGCCGAGGTATTCGTCGTCCAGCTCCAGCCACAGTTGTTGCAGCAGGCTGGTGAACTGCTCCGGAGCGATGCGCGCCTTGGGTTGGTTCAACAGCTCCGGGCTGATGCCCAGTCGCTGCAGGAGCGGCTCGCAATCGTGGCCGCGACGGCGCGCCCCGCCTAAGGCGGCGCGGGCAAAGTGGCTGGCGATGGTGCGTTCACGCATGAGGCTGGTCCGTCCATTGAGTGGCGGATGTTAGCCAGCCCCCTCACGAGGGAACAAGGCGGATATCCGCCAAATTGTAGGACGAGGCTCGATGAATGGGCGGATATCCGCCAGCTTCACCGGGCGCAACGAATGCAAGGATCGGCCCGCCCCCCTGATGTCTAAAGGCCTGCAGGGCTTTTGGGCAAGGTGGCACGGGCTTTGCGATAGAGCCGGAAGATCTGCCAGCACGCAGTTCGACACAACAAATCCCTCCAGTGCAGGAGGGTTCGCACTTTAGGCACCGCATGCATCGACGGAAGCTGTATGCCGGGGCTCTTGAGGAACTTTGCAATGACGACTCGTCAGCCACTGTACAAATCCCTGTATTTCCAGGTGATCGTTGCCATCGCCATCGGCATCCTGCTCGGTCACTTCTACCCTCAGACCGGCGTGGCCCTCAAGCCCCTGGGTGACGGGTTCATCAAACTGATCAAGATGGTCATTGCCCCCATCATTTTCTGCACCGTGGTGAGTGGCATCGCCGGCATGCAGAACATGAAATCGGTCGGCAAGACCGGCGGCTATGCGCTGCTGTACTTCGAAATCGTCTCCACCATCGCCCTGCTGATCGGCCTGATCGTGGTCAACGTGGTGCAGCCGGGTGCCGGCATGCATATCGACGCCTCGACCCTGGATGCCTCGAAAGTCGCGGCCTATGTGACCGCAGGCAATGACCAGAGCATCGTCGGCTTCATCCTCAACGTGATTCCGACCACCATCGTCGGTGCCTTTGCCAACGGCGACATCCTGCAAGTGCTGATGTTCTCGGTGATCTTCGGTTTCGCCCTGCATCGCCTGGGTGCCTATGGCAAGCCGGTGCTGGACTTCATCGACCGCTTCGCCCACGTGATGTTCAACATCATCAACATGATCATGAAGCTGGCGCCCCTGGGTGCGCTGGGTGCCATGGCGTTCACCATCGGTGCCTACGGCGTCGGCTCCCTGGTGCAACTGGGCCAGTTGATGATCTGCTTCTACATCACCTGCGTGGTGTTCGTGCTGGTGGTCCTGGGGGCCATCTGCCGTGCCCACGGCTTCAGCGTGATCAAGCTGATCCGCTACATCCGTGAAGAGTTGCTGATCGTGCTGGGCACTTCCTCCTCGGAGTCGGCCCTGCCGCGCATGCTGATCAAGATGGAGCGCCTGGGTGCCAAGAAGTCGGTGGTCGGCCTGGTGATTCCAACCGGTTACTCGTTCAACCTCGACGGTACGTCGATCTACCTGACCATGGCCGCGGTGTTCATCGCCCAGGCCACTGATACCCACATGGACATCACCCACCAGATCACCCTGCTGCTGGTGCTGCTGCTGTCCTCCAAAGGCGCCGCGGGCGTCACCGGCAGCGGCTTCATCGTCCTGGCGGCAACCCTGTCGGCCGTGGGGCACCTGCCGGTGGCCGGCCTGGCGCTGATCCTGGGCATCGACCGCTTCATGTCCGAGGCTCGCGCCCTGACCAACCTGGTAGGCAACGCGGTGGCCACCCTGGTGGTCGCCAAGTGGGTCAAGGAGCTGGACGAAGACAAGCTGCAAGTCGAACTGGCTTCCGGTGGTCGTGCCATCAGCGACACCCGCGAAACGGATGATCTGGGTGTGGCCGAAGGTCCGGCACCCACCATCAAGTAAGCCTGGCTGAACATAAGAAACCCGCTACGGCGGGTTTTTTATGGCCTGGTGGATGAGCGCAACGGTCAGTCCGGCTGAGCATTGTGGTAATTGTTGCAGTGCTTGCGGCTGCCTACTCTCTGGCGGTCGATCAAGAGGAGAGGGCACATGCAAGGGCCGTTGGCGTCACTCAAGGTACTGGATTTCTCCACCCTGCTGCCGGGGCCGTTCGCCTCGCTGCTGCTGGCGGACATGGGCGCCGAGGTGCTGCGCATCGAGTCGCCGACCCGCATGGACCTGTTGCGGGTACTGCCGCCCCACGATCGGGGGGTGTCCGCCAGCCACGCCTACCTCAATCGCAACAAGCGCAGCCTGGCCCTGGACCTCAAGCGGCCCGAAGCACTGGAGGTGGTGCGGCAACTGCTGCAGGAGCATGACATTCTCCTCGAACAGTTTCGCCCGGGGGTGATGGAGCGCCTGGGGCTGGGCTACGAAGCCTTGAAGGCGATCAATCCGCGGCTGATCTACGTGTCTATTACCGGCTATGGCCAGACCGGCCCCTACAAGGACCGCGCCGGACACGACATCAATTACCTGGCCCTGGCCGGACTGGCCAGCCAGACCGGGCGTCGCGATCAGGGACCCTTGCCCCTGGGCATTCAGGCGGCCGACATCGCCGGTGGCTCGCTGCACGGGGTGATTGGCCTCTTGGCGGCGGTTATCGCCCGTCAGCACAGTGGTCAGGGCCAGCACCTGGATATCAGCATGACCGACTGTGTGTTCAGTCTGAACGCCATGGCCGGCGCCGGTTATCTGGCCTGCGGGGTCGAGCCGGGGATGGAGCAGCAGGCGCTCAACGGCGGCAGTTTCTACGACTACTACCGCAGTCGGGATGGTCGCTGGCTGTCGGTGGGCAGCCTGGAGCCGGTGTTCATGCAGCAGTTGTGTCAGGCCCTGGGACGTCCGGAGCTGGCGGCCCAGGGCTTGTCGCCTGTACCGGAGCAGCAACAGGCCCTCAAGCAGGCCTTGCAGATCGAGTTCGAAAAACACGACTTCGCCGAACTCTGCCAGCTGTTCGCCGGGCTCGACGCCTGTGTCGAGCCGGTCCTGAGTCTGGCCGAGGCGGTGCAGCATCCGCAGTTGCAGGCCCGGCAACTGGTCAGCCAGGTGCCCCGTGAGGACGGCAGCCTCCAGGCGCAGATCGCCTGTCCGCTGAAGTTCTCCCAGGGCTTGCCCGAGCCGCGGCATATCGGCGCCAGGCTGGGCGCCCATTGTGTTGAGGTGCTGACGGAGCTGGGCTACAGCGCCGAGCGCATCGAGGCGCTTCGAAGCGAGGGGATCATCGGCTAGGAACCGGCGGGCGAAGCGCTTTGGCTTCTGTCACTCGACCCTGGTTTCCCCGCTGTACACCAGGGTGTGCCGGCAGCGTCGGCACAGGTAGCGGCGACCTTGTGCCACCAGCTTGTGGCGCTGGGCCGAAAACGGGAAATCGCTCTCGGCGCAGGGGCAGCGATAGATGTAGCGGGTCACGCTGCGGCGTTTGATCGCATAGGTGTGACAGCGATTGGGCGGCAGTTCATAGACCCCGCGCATGATCAGTTGCCATTCCTCGCCATGGGGCTGGATGCGCTCGCCAAACAGTTGGTGAGCGATCAGGTGGGCCACCTCATGGGCCACCGTCTGCTTGAGGAAGTCTTCAGTGTTTTCCCGGTACAGCTGGGGATTGAAGCGCAGCAGGTTTTCATGCAAATGAGCGACCCCGGCTTTCTGGCCGCGCAACTTGAGGCTGACCACCGGGCGTTTGAAAGGACGTTTGAAAAAGGATTCAGCGAGTAGGAAACAGTCTTCGACGCGGGTATTGAGTTGCTCGGGCATGCTTAACGGCTCTCCAGAGTGGCTGAGTATGCCGCAAAGACCGGCGAATCCGAATCGTTCAGGCGCCGAATGGTCGCAGGATCGGGCCCATTAAGAAGGCCGCCTTGCGGCGGCCTGTGCTGGCAGATGGAGGATTATTATTGGTGCGGCGTCAGTTGGTGTACACGGGGCCGACGCCCAGGCCCCAGACAATCACGGTGAAGGCCATGATCGCGACCAGCACCACCAGTCCCACCGCCAGGACCGAGCTGGAAAACAGGAAGCCCTCGTCAGACGGGATGTTCATGAAGGTCGGCAGTCCGACGTAGAGCAGGTACACGGTGTAGCAGATTGCCGCGGTGCCGATGATCATCCCCAGCCACATGTGTGGATACAGGGCCGCCAGGCCGCCGACGAACAGCGGGGTCGCGGTGTAGGTGGCAAAGGCTACGCAGCGCGCCAGACTCGGGCTGGCATCGTAGGTCCGGGCCATCCAGTGAATGAACGCGCCCATCACCGCCACGCCGCAGAGCATGGCCAGGTACGACATGATGGTCATCCACAGGGCGCTTTCCATGGTCAGCATCACCGGCGCGCGGTTGCCGATGACCCAGCCGACCTGGGTGGTGCCGATAAAGGCCGAGACAGCGGGGATCGCCGCCAGAATCAGCGTGTGAGTGAGGTACATGTGACTGATGCTTTCCTCGGCATCGCCACGGATTTCTCGCCATTCCTGATCGGGGTGGGTGAAGAGTCCTACGACATGATGAATCATGGTCAGTCACTCCTTAAATGTTGCCATCGCCCCCCAACGGAGCGCTTACAGCCAAGTGGCATTGTCAGTATAGGTCTATACGGGTGTGCGACCTTATGTCGCAGTATAGGAAGGAGTTTTCCTCAGATGTGCGCCGCTTTAGAGCAAATCGCGCTGTAAAACCCGTGGGTAATCGCGGTCGTGTCGGTTACCCCCGTCTGGCTGGATAGCACCTTGCGGCGCTTTCACGGGGCCGGGGTTTTGCTTAAAATGCTCGGCTTTTCGTCACACACCTCGCGGATTCCAAGCGCCATGGGCACTCTTACGGTCAACCAGAACAAACTGCAGAAACGCCTTCGTCGACAGGCGGGCGAAGCGGTCGCCGATTTCAACATGATCGAAGAGGGCGACAAGGTCATGGTCTGCCTGTCCGGCGGCAAGGACAGCTACACCATGCTCGACGTGCTGCTGCACCTGCAGAAGGTGGCGCCGATCAAGTTCGAGATCGTCGCGGTGAACATGGACCAGAAGCAGCCCGGCTTTCCCGAGCACGTGCTGCCGGCCTACCTCAAGGAATTGGGGATCGAGTACCACATCGTCGAGAAGGACACCTACTCGGTGGTCAAGGAACTGATCCCCGAAGGCAAGACCACCTGCTCGCTGTGCTCGCGCCTGCGTCGTGGCACCCTGTACACCTTCGCCGACGAGATCGGTGCCACCAAGATGGCCCTGGGTCACCACCGTGACGACATCGTCGAGACGTTCTTCCTCAACATGTTCTACAACGGCTCGCTCAAGGCCATGCCGCCCAAGCTGCTGGCCGACGACGGGCGCAACGTGGTGATCCGGCCGCTGGCCTACTGCAGCGAGAAGGACATCCAGGCCTATTCCGACCTCAAGCAGTTCCCGATCATTCCCTGCAACCTCTGCGGCTCCCAGGAGAACCTGCAGCGCCAGGTGGTCAAGGAGATGCTTCAGGAGTGGGAGCGCAAAAGCCCTGGGCGTACCGAGAGCATCTTCCGCGGCCTGCAGAACGTGATTCCGTCGCAACTGGCGGATCGCAACCTGTTCGACTTCACCAACCTGCGCATCGATGACAACGCCACGCCGCGTTTCGTCAATGTGGTGAACCTCTGATCGGCAATCGCTGAACCAGGGCCGCGGCGTCCCGAGTCCCGGGGCGCCGCGGCCTGCCTTCAGGTGCCCGGCACCTGCGGCACGAAGGCCACGCTGCCCTCTGCGGATTTCTTCGCCAGGCGTTCACCGTGGGTGGGCCGTGTGCGGATCAGCTGATGGTCGTTGCCCAGGTATTCCAGCATCAAGGGTTGATCCTTGTTCTGCTGCACGAATATCAAGGTGCGCTGAGGATCCCAGTGCTGGCCGCTGGTCTTGTCCAGCCAGGCCATGAAGTCGGCGCTCGTGCCTGTTCGAGGAAAATCCGCGGTTTGCGGCACGTAGTAGAACGCACCTCCCTGGTTCTGCAGGTACATCGGCAATTTGTTGTCCACTTCCACCAGCACCATGCGCCATTGATTCCAGGGGGCGATCCGGCTGGCCTCGGTTTTCACCTGGGCGCCAAACTGCATCACTCCGCCACCGCCATTGCTCCAGGGATAGGCGACTCCCAGCACCAACAGCAGCACCACGGCCGCGCCGGCAAAGCCCAGGGTCCAGCGCCGGTCAGCGGGTTTGCCGCTGGCGCGTTTTTGCTGCAGGTGCCGGTTCAGCCACCAGGCCCCCAAAAGCTGGGCGAAGGGCACCAGCGGCAAGACGTAATAGCTGCGTCGGCTGCCGCTGGCGGTGAAGAACAGGAACAGCAGGCCCAGGGCCCAGACCAGCCAGCGCTCGTTGGGCTGCAACTGGCGCCAGTGGCGCACCGCAACCCACAGACCGAGCAGCCAGCAGGGAACCCAGGGCAAGGTATAGGCCGGCAGGTAGATCAGGTAGGTATAGATCGGCCCCTGATGGTCGAACGGGTCGAAAAAGCGCACCACGTTTTCCCGAAACACCAGGTCCAGGCCGCTTTGGCTGTAGGTTGGTGTGCCGTACAGGTGCGAGAGCAGGAACGGCACCATGTACAGCAGGCCGGCCACCACCAGGGCCAGGCACAGGCGCAGATTCAGGTGGCGTTTCCAGCGGCCCTGGCTGAGCAGGTGAGGCAGCAGCGCCAGCCCCGGCAAGACGAAACCTATCAGCCCCTTGAGCAGCGATGTGGCCGCCAGCAGCAGGAAGAACACCGTGTAACGACTCAGGCGGGTGTCGTCCGGATCTCGCCAGTACCACCAGATAGAGGCCAGTACGCCGCATACCGTGAGAATGTCGGCGGTGGCTACCCGCGCCCAGAACGCGAAATAGAATGTGGTGGCCAGCATCCAGCCGGCGATCAGACCGGTGCCTTTGTGGAACAGTCGCTCACCGATCAGGTACACCAGCCAGATGCTCAGCCAGGCGGCGAGTACCGACGACAGGCGCAAGGACCAGTGACCCAGTCCGCCCATCAGCCAGGCACTGGCAGTGATCAGCCAGTAGGACGGCAGGGGCTTGTCGTAGTAGGGCGTGCCTTTGAGGTACGGGTCGAAGTAATTGCCGCTCTGCAGCATCTGCAGCGCGATGTTGGCCCAGCGGGTTTCCGGGCCCCACAGCTCGCGGGAGCCCAGGCCCAGCAACAGGATCAGCGCCGATACGCCCAGGAGCAGGATCAGGGCCTTGCGCTCGCTGTGGTCGAGATTCATAGACGGATTTCCATGGACTGACTCGAAAAGACTGCACGGGCCCGAAGGGCCGGACAGGCAAAAAAAACGTCAGCGCCGAACGGCTCGACGCTGACGCTGGCTGGCTCACGGGGCAGGCTACGGCTGGCTCTGTGGCACGATCAGGATCAGCAGGTTGCCCTCTTCATAGCGCTTGCCTCCCGCTGGCAGCAGCGCGACTTCCTCGTTCTCCACCACGTTCTTGACCCGCATGACCACGCCCACGGAGCCCTGCTTGCGAGCCTCGGTCATCCATTGTCCGACGTCGGCCATGCTCACCTTGCGTTGTTCCGAGTCTGGATAAGCCAGGCCGTATTTCAGCTCGCCCTCGGTGTTGTACAGCGACACCTGCGGACGTTGCAGGCGCCAGGCCAGGGCCGAGGCCGCACCCAGGTCATTGCTGAGCAGGGTCTTGGTCTGCTTGAGCTCTTGCAGATGTTCCTTGATGAACTGGTCGGGCATCTCGTTGTGCACGATCAGTCCGGGCATGCCGGCGGGCAGCAGCGCCACCAGCAGCCAGATGCCCAGGGCCGGGGCGGGCCAGTATTGCAGCGGCCTGGAGGCCGGCAGCAGGTTGGCGATGATCCAGCCCATCAGCATGATGAACACCAGGGACAGGCTGAGCATTTCGTTGTGGCCATAAACCGGCCGGGTGAGCTGGATCACCAGCAACGCCACCAGTGCCCCCACGCCGATCAGCAGATTGAGCAGGCTGTTGAGGCGAATGGCTCGACCCTGGCGATCGCTGACGCGGTCAATCAGTGCGTTACCCATGAGCACCGCCAGTGGCAGCAGGCACGGCATGATGTAGGTCGGCAGCTTGCCCCGGCTCAGGCTGAAAAACACCAGCGGCAGCAGCAACCACAACAGCAGAAAACCGCTGTTGGCCTGGCGCTTGTCCTTCCAGGCCTGCATCAGTGTGCCGGGCAGCAGCAATGCCCAGGGCAGGCAGGAGACGACCAGCAGAGGCAGGTAGAACCACCAGGGCCGGGTGTGTTGGGCGTTTTCGGCGGCAAAGCGCCGAATATGCTCGTGCCAGAAGAAAAAGCGCCAGAAGTCCGGCTCATGGGCGTGCACGCTGAGCGCCCAGGGCAGGCTGATACCGATGGCCACCACTACCGCCACCAGCCCGTAGCGCAGCAGTTCGCCCAGGCGACGTTGCCAAAGCATATAGGGCAGGGCGATCAGTACCGGCAGCAGCCATGCCAGGAAGCCCTTGGTCATGAAGCCCATGCCGCACGCCGCCCCGAGCACCGCCCAGGCCAGGAGGCGAGCGCGTGTGGCCTGGCTGTCCAGGGCGAACCACAGGGCCACCAGACTCAGGTTGACCCACAGCGTGAATTGCGGGTCGAGGTTGGAGTATCCGGCTTGCCCGGCAATCAGGCCGAAGCTCATGTACAGCAGCGCCGCGGCGAAGCTCTTGCGTGGATCGTTCCACATCCGGCGCGTGATGAGATAAGCCAGCAGCACGCTCAAACCGGTGCTCAGGGCCGAGGCGATGCGCACCCCGAACAGGTTGTCGCCGAACACCGCCTGGCCGATGGCGATCATCCAGTAACCGGCAATCGGTTTTTCGAAGTAACGGATACCCATGAAGTGCGGCGCGACCCAGTCGCCGCTGAGGAGCATTTCCTGGCTGATCTGCGCGTAGCGGGTTTCATCGGGAATCCACAGGCCATGGCTGGCCAGCGGCAGCAGGTAGAACAGGCTGAAGGCCAACAGCAGAAATGGCAACGCCCAACGCTTGATCATGCCGTTGTTACTCCCACGCACAGTGTTGCCTGAAGGTGTGGCGCTCGTTCCATAAGCCGGGTGGGTAAAGTGCGGTGCATTTCTGTCCTCGAAGTCAGGTAAGGATTTCAACGTGCAAGTTGCATGGCCGGGGCGAGTTGAGGATCAGCGATGACGGCATCTACAAATCGCTTGAAACTCCGTGAGTGCTGCCCGGTTTTTAATGGCTGCATTTTTTATAGCGGTTTTTATGAAAAATGCTCTGCTCTCTAATAGTGCAACTTGCAATAAAGTCAATTAAATGTGGGCTGTTAGTCTGTCGATTCGCTGAATGAAGTCTGTTGTCTAGTTGTCAAAAAGAGTTACAAATTGTTCGGCGCTTCTTTAAGTACTTGTGGCCAGCTCTTGGCGTTCAGTATTCCCAGTATTTGCAGTTTTCCGTCTGCACCGAGTGTCAGGAACAAGGAACTGGTGTACTCGGTGGCCAGGGCATGGGCGAAGCCCATGCGGCTCTCCAGATCGCTGATGCAGCCGCTGTGGGTGACCAGGATCAGGTTGCGCCCCTGAAGCTTGTGGGCCTTTATATCGTTCTCGAAGTTGTCGGCGCAGTTCAACAACCAATCCTGAGAGCTGGTGACCTGATTGAACATGGCCTGTGCGGTTTGCAGGGTGCGGGTCATGGGGCTGCTGATGACATCGGTACGGTCCATGCCGATGCTCCGGAAGGCCTTGCCCAGGTCGGTCGCGGTAGCACTGCCCAGGCGGGTGATGCCATCTGCGGGGCCCAGGCAGGGGTTGGCCGATCGGTCACAGCGCTCGGCGTGGCGCACCAGGGCGATGACTTCTCCGGCCTTCCAGTGTTGATAGATTCCGCTGCGTTGCATCTGATGATCGCCAGCGAGATCCAGAGGAGTCGCCGGCCAGAGTACAAAACCGCTTATCAGGGCGATCAGGGTAATAGTGAGCGCGCTGATGATGATCTTTCCGGAGCGCCGAATGCGGGCGGTGTCGGCCCGGGGTCTGGTTTGTTTGATGTTGTGCACGTCGCTTACCTGAATCTATTTTTGAGAAATACTTTTAATTCGGGTTGGAACTAGTGTTCTGCAGCAGACCGACATGCGCACCGGCACCAGCGTAGTCACTGGCCCCCAACTTAAGGGAGTCCAGGTCTCAGATTGGTGAAAGCGATGTGAAAAAAACGAATGGCGCGGCACGTGCCTGTTTAAGACCAGACAGCCGTTACTCAGCCTGTTGGCTTGAAAGAAACGTTGTTATTCGTTAACCGGCGGACGCAGGGAATCTGCGCGTGGCGGCTATTTAACGCTGCTGGTCCTGGTGTCTATGACAAGCCGGAGAAACTGTAGCCTGAGAAAAAGAACGGCGTGGAAAAACTGCGCATCAGTTCAGCGTTCTGTCAGCCAAAGGAGGGAGAGGGGCGGTGCAAGACTGCTTCCAGCCACTGTCCGTGGCAGAAGCAGTCAAGAGGGAGCGGGGATCAGTGGTTGACGGTGTAGGCCAGCATCGCCGACAGCTGGCACAGGGGACGACCACTTTCTTCTTGCCACTGGTTGAACACCGCTTGCACCAGCGCCTGGTCGCGTTTGCTGCTGGGCACCTTGTCGATGATGTTCTGGGCATTGAGGGCGGCCACTACGTCCCAGGTGGGGATGAAGGTGTCCTTGCCCACCATGCGCAGGAAGCGTGGCGCCGACAGGCCGCCCATCTGGTTGCCGTGCTTGGCCAGGTACTGCCAGAGCCCGGTGATGTCCTGCACCGGCCAGTCGGCTATGAAGGCGCCGAAACTGCCGTGCTGCTGTTGCACGTCGAGGATCATCTGCGCATTGCGTGGCACGCTCTTGAGCTTGCCCAGGTGACGAATGATCCGCGTGTCTTGCATCAGCCGCTCCAGATGTTCGGCGCCCATGAGCACCACCTTGTCCGGATCGAAGCCGAAGAACACCTGTTCGAACGCTGGCCATTTGGCGTCCACCAGGCTGTGTTTCAGCCCCGCGCGAAAGACCCGCAATGCCAGTGTCGACAGGTAGCGATCAGCGCTCAAGGCACGCAGATACTCGTTGCTTGCCGGGGTTGGCAGTTGGGCTTCCAGGGCCGCGGCGGAACCGAAGCGGTTGAGACAGTATTCATTCAGCCATTTGTAATCGTGCATGCCTGCTCCTGGAGGGGCGGTCGGAGAGTCGGTTGAACAGGGTTGGGGCCTTGGCTGGCGATACAAGTTCCCCGGGACCGGGGAACTTGCGTCAGGTTCAGGCCGGGGTGGCGCCTTCGCCGGCGAGCCGGCGGTTGAGCTGGAAGCGCCAGCGCACGTAGAGCAGCGCCGAAGTGAACACCGCCAGGCTGGCGAACATTTCCAGCAGGCCGAACAGCTGGCGATTCGGGTCATAGGCCGCCAGCGCGCCCTTGATGAAGTACAGGTTGACCACAAAGCACATCCACGCATGTCCCCGGGCACTGCCGCTGAGCATGCCGGGCGCCATGAGCAGCAGGGGCACCAACTCGATCAGCAGGATCACCCAGGGCCGGGCACCGTGCAGGTCGGCCACCAGCAGGTAATACCCGCACAGCAGGCCCACCAGGCCGAAGAAACAGATCAGGCTGGTGATCCGGGCCAGACGCACCCGGGGTTCCAGCCATTGCACCGTCGGCAGGATCTTTGGCTTCTTAGCCACGGCCGTTCTCCAACTGCAGGGCGGTTTTCGCCAGGCGCAGGCCCAGGGCCCGGCACAGGGCGATTTCATGCTCGTCCAGCGGACTCTTGCCGTCAGCTCCGGCGTGATGGCTGGCGCCGTAGGGGGTGCCGCCGCCACGGGTCTCCAATAGGGCCGACTCGCTGTAGGGCAGGCCGGTGATCAGCATGCCGTGATGCAGCAGCGGCAGCATCATCGACAGCAGGGTGGCTTCCTGGCCGCCGTGCAGGCTGGCGGTGGAGGTAAACACACCGGCGGGCTTGCCCACCAGCGCGCCGGTCAGCCAGAGGTTGCTGGTGCCGTCGAGAAAGTACTTCAGGGGCGCCGCCATGTTGCCGAAGCGGGTCGGGCTGCCCAGGGCCAGGCCCGAGCAGTGCTTCAGGTCGTCGAGGCTGGCGTACAAGGCACCACTGTCGGGGATGCTCGGGGCCACGGCTTCGCATTCGGTGGAAATTCCCGGGACGGTGCGCAGGCGGGCTTCCAGGCCGGCCTGTTCGACGCCACGGGCGATCTGCCGGGCCATCTCGTTGGTCGAACCGTTGCGGCTGTAATACAGGACCAGGATGTACGGCGCGCTCAAGGCAGAATCTCCAGCACATTTTCCGGTGGGCGACCGATGATGGCCTTGTCGGCGGTTTCGAGAATCGGGCGTTCCATGAGTTTCGGGTGCCCGGCGATGGCAGCGATCAGTTGCTCTTCGCTCAGGCTCTGGTCGGCCAGGTTGAGGCTCTTGTACTCGTCCTCGCCGGTGCGCAGCAGCTGGCGCGCGCTGATGCCGAGCTTGCCCAGCAGGCGTTGCAATTGGGCGGCATCCAGTGGGGTTTCCAGGTAGCGGACCACGGTCGGGGCCAGGCCGCGTTGTTCCAGGAGTTCCAGCGCACCGCGGGATTTCGAGCAGCGCGGGTTGTGATAAAGCGTCAGATCGGTCATGTGCGGGTCGCATCTTGCGTAAGGTGGCGGCTATTCTACCCGCGCGACGGGCTCTCCTGAACCTTGGGAGTCGATAGGTCGCAGCGACCCGGGGTCGGCAGTGTTATTCAAGACATCTTTCAATACAGGAAACAGCGCATGGCAAGGCAATTGGCGGCGGCATTGGCGATCATTACAACCCTGCTGCTGAGCGGCTGTGGCAATGACTACGGGGTCGACCAATATGGCCGGAAAGTCGCCGCCGAGCGTATCGACAAGCAGTGGCTGGTGCTCAATTACTGGGCCGAGTGGTGCGGCCCTTGCCGCACCGAGATCCCTGAATTGAACGCCCTGGACGAGCAGCTCAAGGGCCAGTCGGCCACCGTGCTGGGGGTCAATTTCGACAATGTGCAGGGTGAAGAACTCAAGAACGCCAGCGAGAAGCTGGGGATCAAGTTCACCGTGCTGGCGCAGAACCCGGCGGAACTCTTCGAACTGCCACGCAGCGAGGCGCTGCCGGTGACCTACATCATCGACGACAAGGGCAAGGTGCGTGAGCAGATGATGGGGGAGCAGACGGCTGCGGGCGTGCTGGCCAAGTTGCAGGCCCTGCGCGGGCATTGATGGCGCTTGGACGCTAGCGGCTGGCCAGGCTGCGAAGGTCCTGAAGGAATGCGGGGGCCTGAAGCTCGCTGGAGATTCAGGCCCCCGGATGTTGTTCGCCGTTTGCAGGCTCGGCAGCGGCTACAGGAATATCAGCCTTCTTCCAGCCACCAGCGCAACGGTTTGCCTTCGGCAGGCCAGAAACGCACTTGCTCGATCGGCGAGACATCCCAGCGTTCGACGTTTTCCAGGGCCTGCAGAAAGCGGCGTTCCTGCTCCATCAAGGCCGGGGCACAGAGTTTGCGGGTGCTGCCGACCTTGCCGAAGCTGAGCTTCTCGCCGTCCAGGGTGTAAGGCGCGAACCAATGGTTGCAGCCACCATTGCCGTAGGCGCGACCATCCTCGCCCAGGGTGATGGTCAGGTGGCTGTAATCGATCAGCGGACGTTCACCGATCCATTCCAGAACATAGCTGCGGTCCTGCTGCAGCTTCAGCGGCTCGGCGGCGCAGCCCAGCAGGCCGGCCCCCAGCGCCGCGGTCAGCATCAGGCGTTTCATTGGCCGGCCTGCTGGCATTTCGGGCAGCGGTGCTGCTCACCTTCGCTGCGCCAGCCAAGTTCGGCGATCCGCGCGCTGGCGGCGGGCTTCTGGGCCTTGTTGCCCAGCTTGGCATCCACCGCGAACTCGAAGTCGAGGGTGGCGGCGCAGCTGTCGCAGTTGACCTGCCACTGGTGAATCGCCAGTTCGCCAAATACCGGGCCGCGGGCCACGGCGACCCATTGGCCTACGGGATTGATCAGGTGGCGCACAGTCTCCACCGTCAGGCGCATGGACAGGTCCTTGCTGCCTTTGAGGGTGACCAGCAGCACGTCGTCGGTGCGGATGGAGCCACCGTTGCCGGTGACTTGATAGCGGCCCGGCACCAGTGCGCGGCATTCGATCAGGGTGTGTTGCGGGTTCATCAGGTTGTAGCGGAAATCGTGTTCGACCATGGGTCCTCCAAATCTGCCGCGTATGCTAGCACGGGCCCCTGCGCCGCAGGTCGCGGGCAGGCGACCTTCGATCAGCCCGCGCGGATGTCACCCCAGGACCCGATTCTGCGCTTGCCCTGCGGCCCAACTGGCGATGTTGTGCAAGGTGGTCTCGGCGATGGCGGCCAGGGCTTCGTGGGTCAGGAACGCCTGGTGCGCAGTCACAATCACGTTGGGGAAGGTCAGCAGCCGGGCCAGCACGTCGTCCTGCAGGGGCAGGTCGGAGCGGTCCTCGAAGAACAGTTGCGCCTCCTCTTCGTAGACATCCAGCCCCAGGTAGCCCAGCTGCCCGCTTTTCAGGGCGTCGATCAGCGCCGGGGTATCCACCAGGCCGCCGCGCCCGGTATTGATCAGCATTGCCCCGGGCTGCATGTGGGCCAGGCTGTCCTGGTTGATCAGGTAGCGACTGTGGTCATTGAGCGGGCAATGCAGGCTGATGATCTGCGCCTGGGCCAGCAGTTGCGGCAGCTCCAGATAACGGGCGCCGAGGGCTTCCACGGCCGGATTGGGGAAGGGGTCGTAAGCCAGCAGTTGGCAGCCAAAACCCGCCATGATCCGGGCGAAGGTGGCGCCGATCTGCCCGGTGCCGACAATGCCCACGGTCTTGCCCACCAGGTCGAAGCCGGTCAGGCCGTGCAGGGTGAAGTCGCCCTCGCGGGTGCGGTTGTAGGCTCGATGCAGGCGCCGGTTCAGCGCCAGGATCAGGGCCACCGCGTGCTCGGCCACCGCATGCGGGGAATAGGCCGGGACTCGCACCACCTCCAGGCCCAGGCGCTGCGCCGCCGCCAGGTCGACGTGGTTGTAGCCGGCCGAGCGCAGGGCGATCAAGCGAGCGCCGCCGGCGGCCAGTTGTTCCAGCACCGGGGCGCTCAGGTCATCGTTGATGAAGGCGCAGACCACTTCATGGCGTTCGGCCAGGGCCACGGTGTCCAGGCTCAGGCGGGCGGCCTGGAATTGCAGTTCGATACCCGCCGGCAGGCTGGCGCCGAGAAAACTCTCGCGGTCGTAGTTCTGGCTGCTGAATAGAATCGTGCGCATGCTTGCATCCTTGTTCGGGGCGCCCAGCATGCCTGCCGGGCACTGTTCGGGTCTTGCCCTGGGTCAGGCGTTGATCCGCGCCTCGGCGGCCAGGCGACCGATTGCGTGGTCCAGCTCGTCAAGGGCGGCAAAGGCCTTGGCGTCCTCCTGCTTGAGCAGGGTTTCGCTGCGTTGGCAGGCGGCACGCAACTGCGGCACCCCGCAATAACGAGTGGCGCCGTGCAGACGGTGCACCCGCTCGATCAAGGCGCCATGGTCGTTGGCCGCCCGGGCGGCTTTGATCGCCTCACGATCGGCTTCCAGGGATGCCAGCAACATGGCCAGCATGTCCGCTGCCAGATCGGCCTTGCCGGCGGCCAGGCGCAGGCCTTCGTCCTGATCCAGCACTTGCAGTTCCAGGCTCACTTCAGAGCGTTCGCTGGCTCGTTCCGGGCCCTGGTTGCGCAGGGCCAGGCCGGTCCATTTCAGCACCACCTGGGCCAGTTGCCGTTCGCTGATGGGCTTGGTCAGGTAGTCGTCCATGCCGCTTTGCAGCAGGGCGCGCTTTTCGTTGGCCATGGCGTGGGCGGTCAGGGCGACGATCGGCAGCGGTGTCCCATGGCGCTCGCTTTCCCATTGGCGGATCGCCTCGGTACTTTGCCGACCGTCCATGCCGGGCATCTGCACGTCCATCATCACCAGGTCGAAAGGCTCGTTCTGGATCGCGTTCAGCGCGGCGTAACCGTTGTCCACCGCCAGCACCTTGGCGCCCATGTCTTCCAGCAAGGTCTGGATCAGCAGCAGGTTGGCCGGGTTGTCATCGACACACAGCACCCGTGGTGCGCGGCTGGAGAGGGGTTCCTCCGGCTCGCTGCGGGGCCGGCGCGGAGTGACCAGATCGGACAGGGCCCGGCGCAGTTTGCGGGTGCAGGCCGGCTTGGCCTGCAGTTGACTGTGGGGATTGGGCACCGAGAGGTGGAACAGCGTCTGTTCGGTGGTCGGGCACAGCACCAGGACCTTGCAGCCCAGATGCTCCAGGTCCCAGATGTGCTGGCTCAGGCGCTCGGGAGACATGTCGTTGCTGGTGATGCCCAGCACCGCCAGGTCAATCGCCTGATCGCTCTGGTGCACCCCGGTAATGCCATTGGTCAGGGCTTCCAGGGTGTTGAACGGGGTCACCTCCAGGCCGCAGTCTTCCAATTGGTGCAGCAGGGCCTGGCGGGCCAGTTCGTGATTTTCCAGGACCGCCACCCGTCGTCCCAGCAGCGGCGGGCCGGGCAGGTCCTCGGCATCGTCGCGGGTCTTGGGCAGGTTGAGGCTGATCCAGAACTCCGAACCTTCACCCGGGGTGCTGTCGACCCCGATCTCGCCGCCCATCTGCTCGATCAGGCGCTTGGAGATCACCAGCCCGAGCCCGGTGCCGCCGGGTTGGCGCGACAGCGAGTTGTCGGCCTGGCTGAAGGCCTGGAACAGGGCGCGTACATCCTGGTTCGACAGGCCGATGCCGGTGTCCTGGATGCTGATGCGCAGTTGCACGCTGTCTTCGTGCTCTTCTTCCAGCATGGCCCGGGCGACGATGGTGCCTTCGCGGGTGAACTTGATGGCGTTGCTCACCAGGTTGGTGAGGATCTGCTTGAGTCGCAGCGGGTCACCGACCAGCGACAACGGCGTGTCGCGATAGACCAGGCTCACCAGTTCCAGCTGCTTGGCGTGGGCGGCCGGGGCGAGGATGGTCAGGGTGTCCTGCAGCAAGTCCCGCAGGTTGAACGGAATGCTGTCGAGCACCAGCTTGCCGGCTTCGATTTTCGAGAAGTCGAGGATTTCGTTGATGATCCCCAGCAGGCTGTCGGCGGATTTTTCGATGGTGCCCAGGTAATCCAGCTGGCGCGGTGTCAGCTCGCTTTTCTGCAGCAGGTGGGTGAAGCCGAGGATGCCGTTGAGGGGTGTGCGGATTTCATGGCTCATGTTGGCCAGGAACTCCGACTTGATGCGGCTGGCTTCCAGGGCTTCCTTGCGCGCCAGATCCAGTTCGATGTTCTGGATCTCGATGGTTTCCAGGTTCTGGCGCACGTCTTCGGTGGCCTGGTCGATGCTGTGCTGCAGTTCTTCCTGGGCGTTCTGCAGGGTGCTGGCCATGCGATTGATGCCGGAGGCCAGTTCATCCAGTTCGTGGCTGCCCAAGGGTGGCAGGCGGGTTTCCAGGTTGCCGTCCTTGAGTTGCGCCACCGCCTGCTTGATCTGGGTCAGCGGGTTGTTGATGGTGCGCCCCATGCGCACCGCCAGCAGGGCGGTACCGGCCAGGCCGGCGGCAATCAACAGCAGGCTGGCGAACAGGCTGCGGTAGCCACGCAGCAGCATGCCGCTGTGGGACAGCTCCAGTTCCACCCAGCCCAGCAGGCGGTCGGATTCATCGGGGATCAGGTCGCCGGCCAGGTTGCGATGGCGGCCGAATACCGGCAGTTGGTAGCGGGTCGCGTCATTGCCGCTGCGCTGCATCATCTGCGTGCCGTTGCCGCTGGGTGGCGGGTTGAGCATGCTCGGTCCCGCGTGGGCCACCAGCGTGCGATCAGGGGCCAGGAAAGACACCGCGCGCACGTCCTGCTGTTCCAGGGCCTGGGTGGCGATGCGCTCGAGCATCTGCGCGTTGTGGTTGCCCATCGCCGGTGCCACCAGCGAGGCCAGTTGTTCGGCAATCATTTCGCCGCGCTGCAGGAGCTGGGCCTGCAGTTCGGAGAGCTGCATCCAGGTGAAATAGCCGCCCAGCACCAGGGCCATGAGGCTGGTGGGCAACAAGGTCAGCAACAGTACGCGGCCTTTGATTCCCAGTTTCTTGAGCACGCCACTCTCCTGCTTCCACGCTGTTTTAAAAGGTCTACGGGCACGTCCGTGATGCGCCACCCGCGCAGTGTAACGATTTGCCGAAGGCTGATCTTGGCAAATTGCGCCCTGGCGGTCGGCGGCTGGAATGCCTGCGACCAAGGCATTGGTTGCCGCGCTCCGGGCAATCTTGAATAATCGCTCAACTGAGAATGACTTGCAGAAGCTAATGACTCCCGTAGCTGTTGAGCCTCCCCGTATCCTGACCATTGAAGATGACCCGGTGCTTGGTGCCTATGTGCATGAGCAGTTGGGTCGCTGCGGCTTCGCCGTGACCTGGTGCCGCAACGGCCAGGAAGGCTTGGGGATCGCCCGCAGCCAGCGCTTCGATGTGGTGCTGATGGACATCCTGCTGCCCGGCATGGATGGGCTCACCCTGCTGACCCACTTGCGCCAGAGTCATTCCACGCCGGTGCTGCTGATGTCGGCCCTGGGGGCGGAGGCCGATCGCATCAGCGGTTTTCGCCTCGGAGCCGACGACTACTTGCCCAAACCCTTCAGCCTGACCGAGTTGCGGGTACGCATCGAGGCGATCCTGCGCCGGGTGGCCCTGGATCGGCGGCCGATGTCGCCGGTACCGAGCTGCAACGTGCAGAGCCTGAGTTTCGACGACGAGCTGTGCGACGTGCAGTTTGCCGGGCAGTGGGCCGGGTTGACCCGCAGCGAATACCGCCTGCTGGAAACCCTGCATCGCAACGTCGATGAGGTGCTGAGCAAGGCTTTCCTTTATCAGCATGTCCTGCAGCGCGGCTACGCGGCCCATGACCGCAGCCTGGACATGCACGTCAGCCAGATTCGCCGCAAGCTCAAAACTCTGGGCTACAGCGAGCGGGAGTTGCGCACCGTGTGGGGCAAGGGCTACGTCTTGAGTGCCGCCGATGAGCTGGCCTGAACTGCCCGGCCGGCATTCGCTGTTCTGGAAACTGGCCTGCCTGCTGGTGGCGTTCTGTCTGCTGATGATCTGGCTGAGCTGGTCCTGGGGGCGCTATGTGGAGCAGAGGAACCTGTACCTGTCCGATGACGCCCGGGCGACCTTGGAGCATTACGCCGTTGAGGCCGAGCAAGCCTGGAACAGCGGCCAGAGTGCTGGTGTCGATGCCTGGCTTGTGCAGATGGCCGGCCGTGAGCAGACCTGGGTCGGCGTCATCGGCAGCGACCTGCAATCGCTGAGCAGTCAGCCGCTGACCCCGGCCGAGGCCCAGCGCCTGACCTTCCTGCGCGGTGCGCACTGGCCGGTGAGCCGGCATGTCCATGGTCTGCCGTGGCTGAAAATTCCATTCCCCGGGGATCCGTCCCTGGGCAGCCTGGTGATCGAGCTGCCCCAGCGCTTCATGCCCGGGCGCTATCGCGTGTTCTGGCAGGTGATCACCAACGGTGTGATCCCGGGCCTGTTCACGCTTTTGCTGTGTGTCGGTCTGTACCGTTTGCTGGTGGTGCCGCTCAAGCAACTGCGCGAGCAGGCCAATGCCTGGCGTGCCGGGCAACTGAATGTGCGTCTGTCCAGCGAGACCACTGAGCGCAAGGATGAGTTGGGAGAGCTGGGGCGGGCCTTCGATCAGATGTCCGAACGCTTGCAGAGCACCGTGGCCGTGCAGCAGCAATTGCTGCGCGATCTGTCCCACGAGTTGCGTACGCCCTTGAGTCGCCTGCGGGTGGCTTGCGACAGCGAGCAGAACCTGGGGGCGCTGCGCGAGCGCCTGGCCCGGGAGGTCGATGGCATGCAGCGCCTGGTGGAAGACAGCCTGCAACTGGCCTGGCTGGACACCGAGCGCGGACCATTGCCCGTGGAGCAGATCCAGGTCCAGGCGCTGTGGGAGATGCTCAGCGAGAACGCCTGCTTCGAAAGCGGCTGGTCGGCGGCGCAGCTGTGCTGTGAGCTGGACGCCGATTGCTGGGTGCGCGGCCACCTCAATACCCTGGCCCAGGCCCTGGAAAACATCCTGCGCAATGCCATCCGCCATTCCCCGGCCGGCGCCCGGATTACGCTGGCGGGACAACGGGAAGGCGAGTATTGGCACCTGTGGCTGGACGACCAGGGGCCGGGCGTGGCCGAAGAAGACCTGGAGCGGATCTTCGCGCCGTTCATCCGTCTGGATGGATCGCGGCCGGGGGATGGCGGCTTCGGCCTGGGCCTGAGCATCGCGCGCAATGCAGTGGTGCGTCAGGGCGGGCAGTTGTGGGCGCAGAACCGCGAGCATGGCTTGCGTCTGCATCTGTGCTTGCCGGGAGCCTGAACGCGGGCCCTGGCCGGCCTTAGATCAATAAGCCATAAGTCCCGCACTTTGCGTGATATGGCGCTTGGACGTTTGCCGGTATGATAGGCGCCCCCGCAGTCTGGATTGCGAATACGCCATGACCTTGCAGTACCCAACCATCGCCGATTGCGTCGGCAACACCCCGCTGGTTCGTTTGCAGCGCCTGCCTGGCGCCACCAGCAATACCTTGCTGCTCAAGCTTGAGGGCAATAACCCGGCGGGTTCGGTCAAGGACCGTCCGGCACTGTCGATGATCACTCGCGCCGAGCTGCGCGGGCAGATCCAGGCCGGCGATACCCTGATCGAAGCGACCTCGGGCAATACCGGCATCGCCCTGGCCATGGCTGCGGCGATCAAGGGCTACAAAATGATCCTGATCATGCCCGACAACTCCAGCGCCGAGCGCAAGGCGGCGATGACCGCCTATGGCGCCGAGTTGATTCTGGTCAGCCAGGAAGAGGGCATGGAAGGCGCCCGCGACCTGGCCGAACGCATGCAGGCCGAAGGCCGTGGCAAGGTGCTCGATCAGTTCGCCAACGGCGACAACCCCGAGGCCCACTACACCGGCACCGGTCCGGAAATCTGGCGCCAGACCCAGGGCAGCATCACCCACTTCATCAGCTCGATGGGCACCACCGGCACCATCATGGGCACTTCGCGCTATCTGAAAGAGCAGAACCCCGAGGTACAGATCATCGGTCTGCAACCCATGGAAGGTTCGGCCATTCCCGGCATTCGCCGCTGGCCCGAGCAATACCTGCCAAAGATCTATCAGGCCAGTCGGGTCGACCGGATCGTCGACATGGCCCAGAGCGAAGCCGAAGACGTGACCCGGCGCCTGGCCCGGGAAGAAGGCATCTTCTGCGGCGTGTCCTCCGGTGGCGCGGTGGCGGCGATGCTGCGCCTGTCCCGGGAAGTGGAAAATGCGGTCATGGTCGCGATCATCTGTGACCGTGGCGATCGTTACTTGTCGACCGGCATCTTCGATGCGCCCAACTGATGGCTAAGCAAGAGAGAGGCCTGCGCTTCCAGCCTGCGGGCGGCAGTCGGGCCCCACAGATTCCGGTGGGCAAGAAGCAGCGCCTGAACATCCAGCGTCTGGCCAACGACGGTCGTGGCATCGCCTTTGTCGATGGCCGCACCTGGTTTGTCAGCGGAGCCCTGGCCGGCGAAGAAGTCGAAGCACGGGTACTGGGCAGCCATGGCAAGGTGGTGGAGGCCCGGACCGAGCGTCTGTTCAGCGCCAGCGAGCTGCGCCGCCCGGCAGCCTGTGCCCACGCCGGGCGTTGTGGCGGCTGCAGCGTGCAGCACCTGCCCCATGCCGAACAGCTTGCCCTGAAACAGCGCATGCTCGCCGAGCAGTTGTCCAAGGTCGCGGGGGTCGAACCCGAGGTCTGGGCGGCGCCGTTGAGCGGTCCCGAGTTCGGCTATCGGCGTCGCGCCCGGGTGGCGGTGCGCTGGGACGCCAAGGGCAAGCAACTGGAGGTGGGTTTCCGTGCTGCTGGTAGCCAGGACATTGTCGCCATCGACGATTGCCCGGTGCTGGTACAGGCCTTGCAACCCATCATGAGCCGCTTGCCGGCCATGTTGCGGCGCCTGAGCAAACCGCAGGCGCTGGGACATGTCGAGTTGTTCAGCGGCTCGGCCCTGGCCCTGCTGTTGCGGCACATGGCGCCACTGTCCGAAAGCGACCTGGCGATCCTCAAGGATTTTTGCGATTTCCATCAGGCGCAGTTGTGGTTGCAGGGTGAAGGCGAGCCTCAGCCCCTGGATCCATCGCAGACCCTGGGCTACCGCCTGGAAACCTGGGATCTGCATCTGGCGTATCGGCCGGGGGACTTTGTCCAGGTCAATGCCGGGGTCAACGAGGCGATGGTGGCCCAGGCTCTGGAGTGGCTGGCGCCGCAACCGCAGGAGCGGGTGCTGGATCTGTTCTGCGGCCTGGGCAACTTTGCCTTGCCGCTGGCCCGGCAGGTGCGGGAAGTGGTGGCGGTGGAAGGCGTGGCGGCCATGGTGGCGCGCGCCGCTGACAACGCCGCCAGCAACAATTTGCATAACACACGCTTTTTTCAAGCCGATTTATCCCAGCCTCTGAGTGCTGCCGAGTGGGTTGATGAAGGCTTTTCTGCGGTACTCTTGGACCCACCCCGTGACGGTGCTTTCGAGGTGGTTCGCCACTTGGCGAGCCTGGGTGCCAAACGGTTGGTCTACGTGTCATGCAATCCGGCAACTTTGGCCCGTGACACGGTCGAATTGATCAAGCAGGGCTACAGGTTAAAACGTGCCGGGATCCTCGATATGTTTCCTCAGACGGCGCATGTCGAGGCCATGGCGTTATTCGAAGCGAGCTAGGATGGCTTGTCTAATCCGACTGATCTTTCAGGTGTGGTTCGCTGGCCCCGCGAGCTGCCCCTGAGCGTTGAAGGTCAGCGATTTGACGCATTGAATGTGCGTCGTAGGGAAGGTAAAGCAAGATGGTACAGGTGAGAGCGCACCAGCCGATCAACACCGACGGCAGTATCAATCTCGAGGCATGGCTCGATCATACGGTCAGCGTCGATATGGCATTGGACCGTGAGGCCTTGAAAGAAGCCTGCGAGTTCGCTCGCGAGGCAGAGTTGAAACACATTGCCGCCAAGGGTCTGAACGCCGAGGACGTGTCGAGTTTCAGCACGGGCCTGGAGATTGCGGAGATCCTTGCCGACCTCAAGCTGGATCAGGATTCCCTGGTCGCCGCCGTGCTGTACCGCGGTGTCCGCGAGGGCCAGATCCAGTTGCCGGCGGTCAGCCAGCGTTTTGGTCCGGTGGTGGCCAAGCTGATCGATGGCGTGCTGCGCATGGCCGCCATCTCGGCCAGTCTCAGCCCTCGTCAATCCCTGGTACTCGGCACTCAGGCTCAGGTGGAAAACCTGCGCAAGATGCTGGTGGCCATGGTCGATGACGTGCGCGTGGCGCTGATCAAACTGGCCGAGCGGACCTGCGCCATTCGGGCGGTGAAAAGCGCCGACGAAGAGAAGCGCAACCGGGTTGCCCGGGAAGTGTTCGATATCTATGCGCCTCTGGCTCACCGCCTGGGCATCGGCCATATCAAGTGGGAACTGGAGGACCTGTCCTTCCGTTATCTGGAGCCTGAGCAATACAAGCAGATCGCCAAGCTCCTGCACGAGCGGCGCCTGGATCGCGAGCGCTTCATCAGCGACGTGATGAACCAGCTGCAGAACGAACTGAAGGCCACCGGGGTCAACGCCGACATCAGTGGGCGGGCCAAGCACATCTATTCCATCTGGCGCAAAATGCAGCGCAAGGGCCTGGAGTTCAGCCAGATCTACGATGTGCGCGCCGTGCGGGTACTGGTGCCGGAAATGCGCGACTGCTACACCGCGCTGGGTATCGTGCACACCTTGTGGCGGCATATCCCCAAAGAGTTCGACGACTACATCGCCAACCCCAAGGAAAACGGCTACCGCTCGCTGCACACCGCAGTGATCGGCCCCGAGGGCAAGGTGCTGGAAGTGCAGATTCGCACCCACGCAATGCACGAGGAAGCGGAGCTGGGGGTGTGCGCCCACTGGAAATACAAGGGCACCGACGTCAAGTCCGGCTCCAACCATTACGAAGAGAAAATCTCCTGGCTGCGTCAGGTGCTGGAATGGCACGAGGAGCTGGGGGACATCGGCGGCCTGGCCGAACAGTTGCGGGTGGATATCGAGCCGGATCGGGTGTACATCTTCACCCCCGACGGCCATGCCATCGACCTGCCCAAGGGCGCCACGCCGCTGGACTTCGCTTATCGGGTGCACACCGAGATCGGCCACAACTGCCGGGGCGCGAAGATCAACGGGCGCATCGTACCGCTCAACTACAGCCTGCAGACCGGCGAGCAGGTGGAGATCATCACCAGCAAGCACGGTACGCCAAGCCGCGACTGGCTGAACCCGAACCTGGGCTACGTCACCACGTCCCGGGCGCGGGCGAAGATCGTCCACTGGTTCAAGCTGCAGGCTCGCGATCAGAACGTCGCCGCCGGCAAGACCCTGCTGGAACGCGAGCTGAGCCGTCTCGACCTGCCTCAGGTGGACTTCGACAAGCTGGCCGACAAGGCCAACATGAGGACCGCCGAGGACATGTTCGCCGCCCTGGGCGCGGGTGACTTGCGCCTGGCGCAACTGGTCAACCTGGCCCAGCAGCTGGTGGAGCCGGAGCGCGGCAACGAACAGCTGGAGCTGATCCCGCGCAAGGCCGCCGGCTACAAGCCTGGCAAGCGCGGCGATATCCAGATCCAGGGCGTGGGCAACCTGATGACCCAGATGGCGGGCTGCTGCCAGCCGCTGCCGGGGGATGCGATCGTCGGCTACATCACCCAGGGTCGTGGCGTGAGCATTCACCGCCAGGACTGTGCCTCGGTGCTGCAACTGGCCGGGCGCGAGCCGGAACGGATCATCCAGGTCAGCTGGGGGCCGGTGCCGGTGCTCACCTATCCGGTGGACATCATCATTCGCGCCTACGACCGTTCCGGCCTGCTGCGTGACGTGTCCCAGGTCCTGCTCAATGAGCGGATCAACGTACTGGCGGTCAATACGCGCTCGAACAAGGAGGACAACACTGCGTTGATGTCCCTGACCATCGAGATTCCGGGCCTGGACGCATTGGGACGTTTGCTGGGGCGCATATCCCAGTTGCCGAACATCATCGAGACCCGGCGCAATCGAACCCCCTGATGCCCGCATGAAATGGATGAACTGATGTACAGCCTTGAAGACCTGTTGCACCTGATGGCGCGCCTGCGGGACCCGCAATACGGTTGCCCGTGGGACATCAAGCAGACCTACGCCAGCATCGTTCCCCATACCCTGGAGGAGGCCTACGAGGTCGCCGACGCCATCGAGCGCGGCGACTTCGACCACTTGCAGGGTGAGCTGGGCGATCTGTTGTTCCAGGTGGTGTATTACAGCCAGTTGGCCCGGGAGGAGGGGCGCTTCGAATTCGATGCGGTGGTGGACAGCATCACCCGCAAGCTGATCCGTCGGCATCCTCATGTGTTCCCCACTGGCGATCTGTACGCGCCGCTGGATATCCCGCGGCTCGATGAGGAGCAGGTCAAGGAGCGCTGGGAACAGATCAAGGCCGAGGAGCGCGCAGAGAAGTCCGACGCTCCGCAGCAGCTGTCCCTGCTCGATGATGTGCCGGTGGCCCTGCCGGCCCTGTCCCGCGCGGCCAAGTTGCAAAAGCGCGCGGCGCAGGTCGGCTTCGACTGGCCGGAAGCCCTGCCGGTGGTGGACAAGGTGCGCGAAGAACTGGACGAGGTGCTGGAGGCCATGGCCGACAACGACCCGGCGGCCATCACCGATGAAATCGGTGACTTGCTGTTTGTCGTGGTCAATCTGGCCAGGCACCTCAAGGTCGACCCGGAAACCGCCCTGCGTAGCGCCAATGCCAAGTTCGATCGGCGCTTCCGATTTATCGAGCAGGCATTGCGCGACACCGGTCGTCCCGTGGAAGATTGCACCCTCGAAGACTTGGATGCCCTGTGGGGTGAAGCCAAACGTCAGGAAAAGAATTTGCCCAGCTGCGGCTGAGGCCGTTGCCTAAGTGAGTAAGCACCATGAGCCTTTCCCTTCGCGACCAGTTGCTCAAAGCAGGGCTGGTCAACCAAAAGCAGGCCAAGCAGGTCAGCAAAGACAAGCAGAAGCAGCAGCGACTGGCCCATAAAGGCCAGATCGAACTCGATGATTCCCAGCAGCGCGCAGCCCAGGAAGCCATGGCCGAGAAGGTCAAGCGTGACCAGGAGCTCAACCGTCAGCAGCAGGAGAAGGCCGAGCAGAAGGCTCGTGCAGCGCAGATCAAGCAACTGATCGAAGTCTCGCGTCTGCCCAAGCTGAACACCGAGGACTACTACAACTTCGTCGACGACAAGAAGGTCAAGCGCCTGTCGGTGAACACCCTGATGCGCAACAAGCTCAGCAGTGGTTCCCTGGCCATCGTCCACCACGGTGGTGGCTATGAGGTGATTCCGCGGGAGGCGGCGCTGAAGATCCAGGAGCGTGACCCGCGGCGTATCGTGCAACTGAACACGCCTACCGAGGCGCCGGACGAGGACGATCCGTACGCGGCCTATCAGATCCCTGATGATCTGATGTGGTAAGCACCCAGTAACCACCAACCCCGCTCATGGCGGGGTTGGTGGTTTTTGCGCGAGGGGATTTGCGTGGAATCCCGGCGCCTCTGTGTCGAGGTTGAATCAGGAGCTCTGGGATGCTCGGTTCTGCTCGAGTTTTTCCAGTTCGGCCTTGTAGCTGTGGGCATCGCTCTCGGAGTGGAACATGCCCACCAGCATGTCTTGTTGATGCACATCCCAGATCCGTACACCCGCGGCTACGCCTTCATGGGACATATGTGAATCGTCGCGTTCAGTTACTTTTACAGTCATCTGCTGGCTCCAATCTCTGTTGATCTGCAGCAAGGCGTGTGCAGGCCTCTGTTATATGTTTTGTTAGCTTGCTAAGTAAATTGCCTGGATCTGCAACAGACCTTTGCAGGATCGGCGACAATCCTGCAGCCCGCGAAAACCGTGACATTTCGCCGCAGTGGCCGATCTTTCATGACAAAAGTTTCATCTTGGCCCCATTGCGCCAGGGCCTCTGGGCGGGCTTGGCGAGTCAATTCCGGGCAAAAAAAAGCCCCGCTTTCGCGAGGCTTCCAGGGTGCTGCGGCTTAACTGCCTTTGACTGTCTTGCCGTTGACGGTGCCGTTGAGGAGCATGATGTTGTACTCCTTGCCGTCGGTTTCCACCTGTTGCAGGCGTACCAGCAGGTAATCCCAGTCCTTGGCGAACCACATCACGGTGATGCGTTTGCTTTGTGTCGGGTCGCGGACGCGCTCGACCTTGATGGCATCGATCTGGCCGGCCTTGGTGTCGACTTTTTCCGAACCCAGGACGCGGAAATCGTAGGTATCGACTTCACCGCCGTCGACCACTTGATAGCTCATGGTCTTCTTGCCGGCGGCCACGTCGTGCTGCAGGGCCAGCTGGTAGGTGGACTTGTCCACCATGCCGGTGTTCAGCGGCAGCTTGACCGCATCCCCACGGTCGGTGCCGGTGACCATCTTGGCGTTCCAGTCGAAATCCAGGTCGGCTTTCTTGGCCTTGCCCAGACCGCCACGCTCGAAGTGATAGGACTGGGGCACCAGGGTGTCCTTGTCCAGGGTCAGGGTGCTTTCCTCGCTCAGGCTGGCGATCATCATCGACGCCTTGAAGCTGAGTTTCCAGGCGCCATTGGCGGTTTTTTCCAGGCTGCGTTCAGCCGTGCCGCTCATGGGCAGTTGCTTCCAGTCGGCGGTGTAGCTGGCGGAGAACGGGTGAAGGTCTGCCGCCTGCACAACCGGCAGGGCAAACAGAGCACAAGCGAAGAGCAGGGCGCGACGCATAAAATCTCCTAGGTTCGAATCAAATAGCCGCTGGCGGCCAGTAATTGACCATCCAGTAAAGCACCCTGATCGCCGAGCATCAGCCGACCTTCGGCAAACCAGCGTACGGCCATGGGGTAAATCCGGTGTTCCTGGATGTGCACTCGCTGCGCCAGGCTTTGCGGCGAGTCGTGCAACTCTACCGGGATCACAGCCTGTACGACCAGTGGCCCGCCATCGAGTTCCTCGGTAACGAAGTGCACACTGCAGCCGTGCTCAGTATCCCCGGCCTCCAGCGCCCGCTGGTGAGTGTGTAACCCTTTGTATTTGGGCAGCAGCGAGGGATGGATATTCAGCAGTCGGCCCTGGTAGTGACGAACGAATCCGGCGCTGAGGATGCGCATGAATCCGGCCAGGACCACCAGTTTCGGTTGGAAGGTGTCGATCAGCTCGATCAGCGCCTGATCGAAGGCCTCGCGGCCTTCGAAAGCGGTGTGATCGAGGAAGCGGGTCGGGATGCCCGCTTCCTGAGCGCGCTGCAGCCCATAGGCGTCGGCACGGTTGGAGATCACGGCGGCAATGCGGAACGGACTGTCGTCGGTCCGCGCGTTGTCGATCAGGGCTTGCAGGTTACTGCCGGTGCCGGACAGCAGCACCACAACATCACAGGTCGGCGACATCCGCTCTTGCATCAGTGAGCCTTGAGGTTCTTCAGCTCGACCTGGGCCGCGCCTTCGGCTGCGGTGGCGATCTGGCCGATGACCCATGGCTGTTCGCCGGCTGCACGCAGGACGTTCAGGGCATTTTCAACCTGATCCTGAGCCACGCAGATGACCATGCCGACGCCGCAGTTCAGAACGCGGTGCATTTCGTGTTCGTCGACGTTGCCTTGCTCTTGCAGCCAGTCGAAGACCGCCGGGCGTTTCCAGCTCGCCACGTCGACCACCGCCTGGGCGCCTTTTGGCAGCACGCGGGGGATGTTGTCCAGCAGGCCGCCGCCGGTGATGTGAGCCATGGCCTTGACCGCGCCGGTGTCCTTGATCAGCTTGAGCAGTGGCTTGACGTAGATGCGGGTCGGGGCCATCAGCAGATCGGTCAGTGGCTTGCCGTCCAGCTGGATGCTTTCGATGTCGGCGCCGGAGACTTCGATGATCTTGCGGATCAGCGAGTAGCCGTTGGAGTGCGGGCCGGAAGACGGCAAGGCCAGCAGGGCGTCACCGGTGGCCACTTTCGAGCCGTCGATGATTTCGGCCTTTTCCACCACGCCGACGCAGAAGCCGGCCAGGTCGTAGTCTTCACCTTCGTACATGCCGGGCATTTCAGCGGTTTCGCCGCCTACCAGGGAGCAGCCGGACAGTTCGCAACCGGCGCCGATACCAGTGACCACCTGGGCGGCGGTATCCACGTTGAGCTTGCCGGTGGCGTAGTAGTCGAGGAAGAACAGCGGTTCGGCGCCGCAGACCACCAGGTCGTTGACGCACATGGCTACCAGGTCGATGCCGATGCTGTCGTGCTTGTTCAGGTTCAGGGCCAGGCGCAGCTTGGTGCCGACGCCGTCGGTGCCGGAGACCAGTACGGGCTGCTTGTAGCCGGCCGGGATTTCGCAGAGGGCGCCGAAACCGCCCAGGCCGCCCATGACTTCCGGGCGCGCAGTGCGCTTGGCGACGCTCTTGATGCGTTCGACCAATGCTTCACCGGCGTCGATGTCTACACCGGCGTCTTTGTAGCTCAGGGAGGGTTGCTTGCTCATGATCCAGGCCTTTAGGGGGGATTCAGGGGTATCGACCGAACCAGAGAGCCTGCCCGAGCACTGGGAAAGTGTTTCAGGGTGCCCAGCTGGTGCCGGTCTGCGAAGGCGCGCGATTTTATCAGGCTTGAGGGGCAGCGGCCATCCTCGGGCCGACGGGTAGAGGCATATCCGCTTAAAAAAACCGCGATTGGCCGTGTTGGTGGTCCTGCCCATGCCTGTATAAGGTATAGCGCTCAAGTGGCTATCGTTATGACAGCGTGAAAACAGTCGGGCGACGGGTGAATGTTTTACCGGGGTTTGTGGTCACAGCCTTGCTCGCAATGGTTCATGCGCGCTGTTTCAATCGTGTTTTTTGTCGTCGGGAATCTTCCATGCGTCTGGGTCAATTTCTGTTTGTGGGCTGTTTGTCATTGGTCAGCCTGGCGAGTCATGCCGAAACCCTCAATGGCCTGTATCAAGTGCGCGAGCCGGTGAGCAGTCAGTCGCCCGAGGAGCGCGACCAGGCCACCCAGCGGGCCCTGGAGACCCTGGTACTGCGCCTGACCGGCGATGCCAAGGCAGCTCAGGGGCCGGGGCTGGCGGCCATCCGCAAGGACCCGCAGCAGATCATCAGCCAATACGGCTACGACGCCGGCCCGCCGGAAAGCCTGCAAGTGGACTTTGATCCGGTCAGCACCGATCGTGCCCTGCGTCAGGCGGGCCTGCCGTTGTGGGGCAGCAACCGGCCATCGATCCTGGGCTGGTGGTTGAGCGACTCCACCGAAGGTTCGAGTCTGGTCGGCGACGGTCAGGCCAGTGCCGCGCCTTTGCGGCGTGCAGCGCAGCATCGCGGCTTGCCGCTGCGCCTGCCTCTGGGCGATCTGGATGAGCAGATCGTTGCCACGGCGCCCAACCTTGAAGGTGCCGACCCGGCTCCGCTGCGCCAGGCATCGGAGCGTTACGGTGCCGATGCGCTGTTGGCGGTGCATGCCCGTGAAGAAGGGGGGCAGTGGCAGGCCAAGTGGCGTTTGTGGCTGGGCGATCAGAAAGAGCAGGGCACTGTTCAGGGCGCGGATACGGCGGCGCTGGCCGATGGCGTGCTGCTGGCGGTGAGTCAGCGCCTGGCGCCGCGCTTCGTCACGCGGCCTGGAGTCTCCAGCGAACAATTGCTGGAAGTGCAGGGCATGACCCTGGAGCACTACGCGGCGCTGGGGCATCTGTTGGAGCCGTTTGGCGCGCAGATTCAGAGCATCGACGGTGATCGCGTCATCTATCGGGTCAACGGCAGCGCGGAGCAACTGCGGGCGCAGTTGTCCCTGGCCAAGCTGCAGGAAATTCCCGCCGGCGAGGCGCAAGCCCCTGTGCAGGGTGCTGAAGGGGCGGCGCCGGCGGTGGCTGCGCCACAGGCCGCACAATTGCGTTTTCGCTGGTAGCAGATTGGTTTCCTTCTATATAGAAGCTGGAGTGGTTTATGGCTGATACGCGGCGTTGGGTCTGGTTGGGGGGCGTGCTCCTGGTCTGTGGGTTCATCTATCTGTTGCACCCCATCCTCAGTCCGTTCCTGGTGGCGCTATTGCTGGCCTATCTGTTCGACCCGCTGGTGGATCGTCTGGAGGCGTGGGGGCTCTCGCGTACCTGGGGCGTAGTAGCGGTGTTTGCCCTGTTCACGCTGATCATCATGGCGCTGTTGCTGGTGCTGGTGCCGATGCTGGCCAAGCAGTTGCTGCGCCTCTACGAGCTGGCGCCGCAGATGCTTGATTGGGTGCAGCACACCGCCATGCCCTGGGTTCAGGCCCGGTTGGGCCTGGCGGATGGCTTCTGGAAGTTCGACAAGGTCAAGGCTGCGATCAGCGAGCATATGGGCCAGACCACCGACATTGTTGGCGTGGTGCTGAGTCAGGCGACGGCGTCGGGGCTGGCGCTGATCGGTTGGCTGGCCAACCTGGTGCTGATTCCGGTGGTCAGCTTCTATCTGCTGCGGGACTGGGACCTGATGATGGCCAAGATCCGCAGTCTGCTGCCGCGCAATCGCGAAGAGCGGGTGGTGTCCCTGGCGGGAGAGTGCCATGAGGTGCTAGGGGCGTTTGTCCGTGGGCAATTGCTGGTGATGCTGGCCCTGGGAATGATCTACGCGGCGGGCCTGATGCTGGTGGGGCTCGAGTTGGGGCTGTTGATCGGCCTGATTGCCGGCTTGGCGGCGATCGTGCCGTACATGGGCTTTGTCATAGGCATTGGTGCTGCGCTGACTGCCGGCCTGTTCCAGTTCGGCGGCGACCTGTACCCCATGATCGGCATCGTTGCCGTGTTCATGGTGGGGCAGGCACTGGAGGGGATGGTGCTGACGCCGCTGTTGGTGGGCGACCGTATCGGACTGCATCCGGTGGCGGTGATCTTTGCCATTCTCGCCGGCGGCGAGCTGTTCGGTTTTACCGGGGTACTGCTGGCCTTGCCAGTGGCGGCGGTGATCATGGTGCTGGTGCGGCACGTGCACGATCTGTACAAGGATTCAGACCTCTATAGCGGTGCCGAAGACCCAGATCTGTAGGTCGGTGCGCAACGAGTGGCGGCAATGAGCGCTCGCGGGCGTGCGCTGGCAGGCGCTCATTGGCTGTTGCCCGGGCTGTCAAAGTTGGCCCCTGTATGCTGTTTTGCTGACGCAAACCTTTGATTTTGCTTGTGGTCTGCTGCATTGTGCGCTCGGCGTCACGGGTATAAACTTTGCAAACTTTACACAGAGGCCACTAACGGTTCCTTTGGAACTGTTCAGTCAGCATGAAACCGATTCAGCTGCCCCTAGGTGTGCGTCTGCGTGACGACGCCACCTTCATCAACTACTACCCAGGCGCCAATGCCGCTGCACTCGGCTACGTCGAGCGCCTTTGCGAAGCCGACGCCGGCTGGACCGAAAGCCTGATCTATCTCTGGGGCAAGGACGGCGTGGGCCGTACGCACTTGCTGCAGGCGGCCTGTTTGCGTTTTGAGCAGTTGGGGGAGCCTGCGGTTTATCTGCCGCTGGCGGAGCTGCTGGATCGTGGTATCGAGATTCTCGACAACCTGGAGCAGTACGAGCTGGTGTGTCTGGATGACCTGCAGGCGGTAGCGGGCAAGGCTGATTGGGAGGAGGCGCTGTTCCATCTGTTCAATCGCTTGCGTGACAGTGGCCGGCGCTTGCTGATTGCCGCTTCGACCTCGCCCCGTGAGTTGCCGGTGAAGCTGGCGGATTTGAAATCCCGCCTGACCCTGGCGCTGATTTTTCAGATGCGCCCGCTCTCCGATGAAGACAAATTGCGTGCCTTGCAACTGCGCGCGTCTCGTCGTGGGCTGCACCTGACCGACGAAGTCGGGCATTTTATTCTGACCCGTGGAACCCGCAGCATGAGTGCTCTGTTCGAGCTGCTCGAACGTCTTGATCAGGCCTCGTTGCAAGCTCAGCGCAAGCTGACCATTCCCTTTCTGAAAGAGACCCTGGGCTGGTAAAATCAAGGCCTGCAGCCGTTTTCTTGCAGGCCTTCGGCATATTTCAGGCGTCAGAAAACGCGCCTTTGGAAGGGTTTCCAAAGAGCGTCGGACTTAAAATGGGCTTAAAGCCTTAGATGTACGGAAGAAACTCATAAGTCACATTCTGATCGATTGAATTTGCAAATGAGGGCGATAGAAGGCATAGTCGCGTCTTCATTTATTTCAAGCCACGGTCGTGCCCATGCTAAATCGCTTCGCACCCCTCGTGCCTCTCGCACTCGTTACCCTGTTGTTTGGTTGCGCTTCCCACACTCCGGTGTCCCAGCAGCAAACTGCCCAGCAGGCTCAGGTCTCCGTCAAAAATCGGTCTTCCGCTGTTTACCAGGAAGAGCTGGCAACTGAAAAGGAACTGGCAGAGTTCTCTGACAGCAAGCCTTACCAGTTGCCAGTTCTGGCTGACAGCATCCTCGAGCGTGGCATGTCCCTGATCGGTACCCGCTACCGTTTCGGTGGTACCTCGGAAGCCGGCTTCGATTGCAGCGGTTTCATCGGCTATCTGTTTCGCGAAGAGGCGGGCATGAATCTGCCTCGCTCCACTCGTGAAATGATCAACGTCAAGGCCCCTCTGGTGGCGCGCAACAACCTCAAGCCGGGTGATTTGCTGTTCTTCAGCACCAACGGTCGCGGGCGCGTCAGTCATGCCGGTATCTACTTGGGCGATGATCAGTTCATCCACTCCAGCAGCCGCCGCAGTGGCGGTGTGCGGGTCGATAGCCTGGGTGACAGCTACTGGAGCAAGACCTTCATCGAAGCCAAGCGGGCTCTCGCCATGGCGCCAACCGTGGTCACTGCACGCAAATAAACGGATAGTTTGTAGGGCGAACTTAAAGTCTTACTTGAAGTTTGGCGCGTAGACGCTAGAATCCTGATCTATTGTTGAAACTAACCGCGTAAGCCCTGCTTACGCGGTTTTGTTTTCAGTACCACGGCAGAGAAAGCCGCATCCCGATCAGGATTGTTCAGCTTATGTCGACCTCGGCCCGATTTGCCCTTATTGCCCTCGCCGCGCTGCTCAGCGCTTGCGCCAGTCGTACCCCGCCACCTGTGCCTGTGGTACGTGCACCGGTTTTCAATTCCTCCCAGGCTTTTTCTCCCGTTGCTGAAGATGTGCTGTTCCGCGCCTTGGGTCTGGTCGGCACGCCTTATCGTTGGGGCGGCAATACTCCGGATTCCGGGTTCGATTGCAGCGGCCTGATTGGCTATGTCTACCGCGATGCCGCGGGTATCTCCCTGCCACGTTCGACCCGGGAAATGATCGGCATGCAGGCGCCGGACGTGGGCAAGAACGCCTTGCAAACCGGTGACCTGATCTTCTTCGCCACCAATGGCGGCTCCCAGGTCAGCCATGCCGGGATCTATGTTGGTGAGGGGCGTTTTGTCCATGCTCCGGCCACCGGCGGTACGGTGAAGCTCGACAGCCTGTCCAAGGCCTACTGGCAGAAAGCCTACCTTAGCGCCAAGCGCGTGCTGCAGCCGGAACACCTGGCGCACAATCCATAATCCACTCTGGTCGAGGTGCTTGTGACTGCGCGTACGCTCAACCTCGACGATGCCCTGTATCAATACCTGCTGGATGTTTCCCTGCGCGAAACGCCGCTGCTGCGACGTCTGCGGGATGAAACCCAGGCCCTGCCCAATGCCCGTTGGCAGGTGGCGCCGGAGCAGGGGCAGTTTCTTGCGCTACTGATCAAGTTGACCGCTGCTCGCCAAGTGCTGGAAGTGGGAACCTTTACCGGCTACAGCGCCTTATGCATGGCGCAGGCCCTTCCCGCAGACGGTTCGTTGATCTGTTGCGACCTGCCCGGTGACTACAACGCTACGGCCCGCCGTTACTGGCAGGAGGCTGGTGTTGAGCAGCGCATTGACCTGCGCCTGGCTCCGGCGCTGCAAACCCTGGCCGACCTGGAGCAGGCTGGCCGGCTCGAATCTTTCGATTTGATCTTCATCGACGCCGATAAAGCCAACTACCCGGCCTATCTGGAGTCCGCGTTGCGTCTGTTGCGAGTCGGTGGCCTGGCGGTGTTCGACAACACCTTGTGGAGCGGGCGTGTGCTGGAGGTGGAGCCCGCCAGCGAAGATACCCGAGCCATCCAGGCGCTCAATCGGGCCTTGAAGGACGACTCGCGCATCGATCTGTCGCTGCTGCCCCTGGGGGACGGCTTGACCCTGTGCCGCAAGCGCTGAATCAGGGGGCTTTGGCGGCCGATACCCGCCAGATCGTATTGCCGACGTCATCGGCCACCAGCAAGTCGCCTTGCTGATCGATCACAACCCCAACCGGGCGTCCGTAAGTCTTCTCATCGGCGCTGAGAAAGCCGCTGAGCACGTCCACGGGCGGCCCCTGGGGCTTGCCGGCGCTGAAGGGGACGAAGATGACTTTGTAGCCGCTATGGGGCTTGCGGTTCCACGAGCCATGCTGACCGATGAAGGCGCCTTCGGTGAATGGAGCGGGGAGCTTGCTGCCTTGGGCGAAGGTCAGCCCCAGAGAGGCTGTGTGCGGGCCGACGGCGTAGTCCGGGGCGATGGCCTTGCTCACCAGGTCGAGGTTCTGCGGTTTGACCCGGACATCCACATGCTGCCCGTAGTAGCTGAAGGGCCAGCCGTAGAAGGCGCCGTCCTTGACCGAGGTGATGTAGTCCGGCACCAGGTCGCTGCCGATCTCGTCGCGCTCGTTCACCGCGGTCCATAGCGCCCCGCTGACCGGCTCCCAGGCCAGGCCGTTGGGATTGCGCAAGCCGGTGGCGAACAGGCGGTGCTGTCCGCTGTTCCGATCCACCTCCCAGATCGCGGCGCGGCCTTGCTCCTGGTCCAGGCCATTTTCCCCGACGTTGCTGTTGGAGCCGACGGTGACGTAGAGCTTGCTCCCGTCCGGGCTGGCGATGACGTTCTTGGTCCAGTGGTGATTGAGCGTGCCGCCGGGCAGATCGACGACCTTGGTGCCGGCCGCGGTGATCCGGGTGTCGCCGGCCTGGTATGGAAAGCGCAGCAATTTGTCGGTGTCCGCCACATACAGGTCATTGCCGACCAGGGTCATGCCGAACGGCGAGTTCAGGTTGTCCAGGAGCACGCTGCGGGTTTCGGCCACGCCGTCGTGATCCTGATCCCTTAGCAGGGTAATGCGGTTGGCGCTGGGCACCGCAGCGCCGGCGCGGCCCATGATTTTCCCGGCGATCCAGCCGCGAATGCCCCGGCTGTCATCGGGTTTGGGCGGTGCATTGGTTTCCGCCACCAGTACGTCGCCGTTGGGCAGGACATAGAGCCAGCGTGGGTGATCGAGGCCTTCGGCGAAGGCATTGACCTGGGTGCCGGCTGCCGCCAATGGCTTGCTGCCCTTGGGCCAGCCAATCGCCGGGGCGATGTTCACCGTGGGGATCAGCGTCGGGTTGGGCTCCGGCAGCTTGGGGGTCGGGCCGGTGCCGTCGGAAACTTGCAGGCTGGAGGTTTCGCCACAGGCCGTAAGGCCGGCGGCGATCGCGATAAGCAAAGCGTGTCGAGACTTGAGCATGCTGATTTCCCTATGAATGCACGGACGTCCTAGTCATAGAGGAGCATAGCCGGCGTATGGTTCCGCCTGATCAGCGGGCTTCCTTGAACAGTACGGCGACCCCGGGATGGTAGAGGCCGGCCTCGTTGTGCAACTTGCGATAGGCGTAGGGAAAGTACCAGGCCACCGCGCAGCAGTGTTCCTTTTGCAGCTCGTCGAGCATGTCCTGGAGTTCTTCCGGGGTGGCGCTGTGCTGAGCCTTCTGCGGGCTGACAAACAGGCAGCCAAGCCGCAGGTCGCTGGGGTAGCTGATCTTTCTCGCGTCACCGGCAATGTCGAGCAAGGCCTGGGTCAGGTGCAGACCGTTGACCTGGGGCCAGCGCTGGGTGGCCTGAATGTAGGCGCGTTCTTCCCGGGTGGCCAGGTACAGATCGGTGCGTGCGTTGCGGGCGCCTTCTTCCTGCTGCTTTTTGCTGGGGCTGTGTTCGAGGCTGACCATCTCCGCCATCCAGGCGGCGGCGGAAAGCAATCCCAGGTTGGCCTGCTCGTCGAACCAGTAAGGGGTTTCGCTATCGCCACGAACAGCGTTGTAGCGGTCAATGCAATCAAACCAGCGTTCCAGCATCGGGCGCAGGAATTCCAGCTTTGGATTGCTGATGATCATGCCTTGCATCGGGGTCCGTCCTTATTGTTGTCTGGCGGTGGGTGGGTTGAATTATGGCTATTTGATATCAACTCGCTGAGTGTGGCACAAGATTGGCGTCAGTTTGTTGATGCGGTGCAGTTTTGTGTGCCAAGCGACGCCTGGCTTTAATTGACGCTCCACCCCCAACCCTCTAACCTTCGCGACTTGTTTCAGGTGCTCTGTGGCCGCTGGTCGACAGAGTGAAACAGGGAAGCCGGTCAGGGCCTGTTCCAGCGATGGACATGGCGACGATTCCGGCGCTGCCCCCGCAACGGTAGATGAATCAAGGCTGCGCCAGATGCCACTGTGTCCACGACATGGGAAGGCGCGCAGTCAGGCAGCAATGCCCCTCATGAGCCCGGAGACCGGCCTGATCCATCCAACGGCATCACGGTGGGCGATGCCAGGCTTGCGCCGTCTATTTCTTTTCCTGCCCGCCGTTCCCCAGCCCCAACGGAGAGCTGCCCCATGAGTGAATCCCCCGATCGTGACGAGCGCCATGTGGCGCGCATGTTGCGCAAGAAAGCCGTGATCGATGAGCGCATCGCCAACTCGCCCAACGAATGTGGCCTGTTGCTGGTGCTGACCGGCAATGGCAAGGGCAAGAGCAGTTCGGCTTTCGGCATGTTGGCGCGGTCCATGGGCCACGGCATGCAGTGCGGCGTGGTGCAGTTCATCAAGGGGCGTAACAGCACCGGCGAAGAACTGTTCTTCCGGCGTTTTGCGCCGCAGGTGCGCTTTCATGTGATGGGCGAGGGCTTTACCTGGGAAACCCAGGATCGCCAGCGCGATATCGCCGCGGCCGAAGCGGCCTGGGCGGTATCCAGGGAGCTGCTGAGCGACCCGGAGATTGGTCTTGTTGTACTCGACGAGCTGAACATCGCCCTCAAGCACGGTTACCTGGATCTGGACCAGGTGCTCAGCGACCTGCAGGCCCGTCCGCCCATGCAGCATGTGGTGGTGACCGGTCGCGGGGCCAAGCCGGAGCTGATCGAACTGGCGGATACCGTCACCGAAATGGGCATGGTCAAGCATGCCTTCCAGGCCGGCATCAAGGCGCAGAAAGGTGTTGAGCTGTGAGTGTGACTTCATGACCGATGTTCGTCATTGCCCGGCGGTATTGATTGCCGCACCGGCTTCCGGCCAGGGCAAGACCACCGTGACCGCCGCCCTGGCTCGCCTGCACCGCAATCAGGGGCGCAAGGTACGGGTGTTCAAATGCGGTCCGGACTTTCTCGACCCGATGATTCTCGAACGCGCCAGCGGCGCTCCGGTGTACCAGCTGGACATGTGGATGGTGGGCGAGCAGGAAAGCCGGCGCTTGCTCTGGGAAGCCGCGGCTGACGCCGACCTGATCCTGATCGAAGGGGTCATGGGGCTGTTCGACGGCACGCCTTCCAGTGCCGATCTGGCACGGCATTTCGGGGTGCCTGTGCTCGCAGTGATCGATGGCACCGCCATGGCCCAGACCTTCGGGGCGCTGGCCCTGGGCTTGGCCCGTTACCAGCCGGACCTGCCGTTCGCCGGGGTGCTGGCCAACCGGGTCGGCACCTTGCGCCACGCGCAGTTGCTCGAAGGCAGCCTCACCGAAGGCTTGCGCTGGTACGGCGCCCTGTCCCGGGAAACCGATATCGAACTGCCCAGCCGGCACCTGGGGCTGGTGCAGGCCCGTGAACTGAACGATCTCGACCTGCGCCTGGATGCCGCCGCCGAGGCGTTGGCCAGCAGCTGCCAGGTGGAGCTGCCGCCTGCGGTGAGTTTTGCCGCGCCAGCGCCCGTGGCCTGCGCGCCCTTGCTGGAGGGGGTGCGCATCGCCGTGGCCCGCGACGAGGCGTTTGCCTTCACCTACGGTGCCAGCCTCGATCTGTTGCGGGCCATGGGGGCGCAGTTGCATTTCTTCTCCCCTATCCATGACACGCAGTTGCCGGAGGCGGACAGCCTGTACCTGCCCGGTGGCTACCCAGAGTTGCACCACCAGGCCCTGGCGCAGAACCGCGCCATGCTCGACGCGATTCGTGCCCACCATGGTGCGGGCAAGCCATTGCTCGCCGAGTGTGGCGGCATGCTGTACCTGCTCGACTCCCTGACCGACGTCGAAGGCCGGTGCGCCGAGCTGCTGGGGCTGCTGCCCGGCGCGGCGGTGATGCAGAAGCGTCTGGCCGCTCTGGCCTTGCAGGCCGTGGAGTTGCCGGAGGGCGGCTTGCGTGGCCATACCTACCATCACTCCCTGACCACGACCGCCCTTGAGCCGATTGCCCGTGGCATCAGTCCCAACGGTGGGCGGGGGGCAGAGGCGGTGTATCGCGACGGGCGGATGACCGCTTCTTATGTGCATTTCTACTTTCCGTCCAATCCGGCAGCGGTAGCGGCGTTGTTCGCTCCGTCTCCTGCAGGGAGTGTGAGCGGTGAGTGAGCAGGGATTTTCTGCGGCGGAGCGTGAGGCCGTGTATCGCGCCATCGCCGAACGCCGGGACATGCGGCATTTCGCCGGCGGCAGTGTCGAGCCCGAGTTGCTGCGCCGTTTGCTGGAGGCGGCGCATCAGGCGCCCAGCGTGGGGCTGATGCAGCCCTGGCGTTTTATCCGCATCAGCGATCGCCCGTTGCGCGGGCGTATCCAGCAGTTGGTGGAGGAGGAGCGGGTGCGCACCGCCGAGGCGCTGGGCGAGCGTTCCGATGAGTTCATGCAGCTTAAGGTCGAAGGCATCCATGACTGTGCCGAGGTGCTGGTGGCGGCCCTGATGGATGGCCGCGAGCGGCATGTCTTCGGCCGGCGAACCCTGCCGGAAATGGACCTGGCCTCGCTGTCCTGTGCCATTCAGAACCTCTGGCTGGCGGCGCGCAGCGAAGGCCTGGGCATGGGCTGGGTGTCGCTGTTCGAGCCCCAGGCCCTGGCCGACCTGCTGGGGTTGCCCGCCGGTGCCAAGCCCCTGGCCGTGTTGTGCCTGGGACCGGTTACCGAGTTCTATCCGGCGCCGATGCTGGCGCTGCAGGGCTGGGCGCAGACCCGGCCATTGAGTGAGTTGCTGTATGAGAATTACTGGGGAGTGAGTCAATGAGCGTGGCGTTGCTGAGTGTCGCCGCCGTGGCGCTGGACGCGCTGCTGGGCGAACCCAAGCGCTGGCATCCGCTGGTGGCCTTCGGTCGTATGGCGGATCGTATCGAGCAACGTTTCAACGCCGCGGGTCGGGGCTGGCGCAGTCATGGCGTCAGCGCCTGGGTGCTGGCGGTACTGCCCCTGACCCTGTTGGCCACCGTGCTGTCCTGGCTGCCCTATATCGGTTGGCTGGTGGAGATCCTGGCGCTGTATTGCGCCCTGGGCCTGCGCAGCCTCGGCGAGCACGTCGAGCCGGTGGCTCAGGCCTTGCGCAGCGATGATCTGCAGGAAGCACGGCACCGGGTGGGGTTCCTGGTGAGCCGCCAGACCAGCGAACTGGACGCCACCGCCGTGGCCCGTGCGGCTACTGAATCGGTGCTGGAGAACGGCAGCGACGCCGTGTTCGCCGCGTTGTTCTGGTTTGCCGTGGCCGGCGCACCGGGGGTGGTGCTCTATCGCCTGAGCAACACCCTGGATGCGATGTGGGGCTACCGTAACGAGCGTTTCGAGCGTTTCGGCTGGGCGGCGGCGAAGATCGACGACCTGCTCAACTACATTCCTGCGCGTCTGGTGGCCCTGACCTACGCCTTGCTCGGCAAGACCCGGCTGGCGCTGAAGTGCTGGCGCCGCCAGGGCCCGACCTGGGACAGCCCGAATGCCGGCCCGGTCATGGCGGCCGGAGCGGGAGCCCTAGGAGTGGAGCTGGGCGGGGCGGCGATCTATCACGGCGAGTTGCATCAGCGTCCGCCTCTGGGCGAAGGCGAGCCGGCCAGTGCCGACTCCATTGATCGTGGCTGGCAGTTGGTGCAGCGAGGTGTCTGGCTGTGGTTGTTGATTCTGTGTCTGGGGGCTGAATTCTATGCTTGAGCACGGCGGAAGGTTGCGCAAGGCGGCCCAGGAATACGGGATTGCCGAAGAGGCCTGGCTGGATCTGTCCAGCGGATTGGCGCCCTGGCCGTTTCCCATTCCGGCCATTCCCTTGCGGGCCTGGGCGCGCCTGCCGGAAACCGATGACGGTCTGGAACAGGCGGCCTGTGCCTACTACGGTGCCGACGAAGTACTGCCGGTGGCCGGTTCCCAGGCCGCGATCCAATTGCTGCCGCGACTGCGGCGGGCGGGCAAGGTCGGGGTGTTGTCGCCCTGTTATGCCGAGCACGCCGAAGCCTGGCGCCGCAGTGGCTACCGGGTGCGAGAGGTGCTGGAGCAGGAAGTGGATTTCTTTCTCGACAGCCTCGATGTGCTGGTGGTGGTCAACCCCAACAACCCCACCGGCCTGAGCCTGACTCCGGAGCGCCTGCTGGACTGGCATGCCCGCCTGGCCCAGCGCGGCGGCTGGCTGGTGGTGGATGAAGCCTTCATGGACAACACCCCGGACCTGAGCCTGGCCCGGCATGCCCATCAGGTGGGGCTGATTGTCCTGCGCTCGTTTGGCAAGTTCTTCGGCCTGGCCGGCGTGCGCCTGGGGTTTGTCCTGGCCGAGCGTCGGCTGCTCAAGCTGCTGGCGGAGCAGGTGGGGCCCTGGGCGGTCAGTGGGCCGACCCGGGTGCTGGGGCAGGCGTGCCTGCAGGATGTCGACGGGCATGTGCGGCAGCGCCGGCGCAGCGAGGTAGCCAGCCAGCGCCTGAGTCAGGTCCTGGAAGGGTTCGGCTTCAAGCCCCAGGGCGGCTGTGCCCTGTTCCAATGGCTGATCACCGCCGAGGCCGAGCAGCTTTATCAATTCATGGCACGGCGCGGCATTCTGCTGCGGCTGTTCGCCCACAACAGCAGCCTGCGCTTCGGCCTGCCCGCCGACGATGCCGACTGGGCACGCCTGGAGCAGGCGCTGCAGGCCTATCGCAAGGATTACCCATGACCACCCTGATGGTGCAGGGCACCACCTCGGATGCCGGCAAGAGCACCCTGGTTACCGCGCTGTGTCGCTGGCTGTTGCGCCAGGGCGTCAGCGTGGTGCCGTTCAAGCCGCAGAACATGGCGCTCAACAGTGCGGTGACCGCCGACGGTGGCGAAATCGGTCGGGCCCAGGCGGTCCAGGCCCAGGCGGCCAACCTGGTGCCCCACACCGACATGAACCCGGTGTTGCTCAAGCCCAACAGCGACACCGGCTCCCAGGTGATCATTCACGGTCGCGCCGTGACCACCATGAATGCCGTGGCCTATCACGACTACAAGGCCATCGCCATGCAGGCGGTGCTGGCTTCCCATGAGCGCCTGCGGGGGGCTTATGAGGTGGTGATGGTGGAGGGTGCCGGCTCGCCGGCGGAGATCAATCTGCGTGCTGGCGACATCGCCAACATGGGCTTTGCCGAGGCGGTGGACTGCCCGGTGCTGCTGATCGCCGATATCAACCGCGGCGGGGTGTTCGCGCATCTGGTGGGCACCCTGGAACTGCTGTCGCCCAGTGAGCAGGCGCGGGTCAAGGGCTTCATCATCAACCGCTTCCGAGGCGACCTGGCCCTGCTGCAACCGGGACTGGACTGGCTGGAGGCCCGCACCGGCAAACCGGTGCTCGGGGTGCTGCCCTATGTGATGGACCTGCACCTGGAAGCCGAGGACGGCATCGATCAGCGTCAGGCCGGCAAGGTCGAGCAAGTGCTCAAGGTGGTGGTGCCGGTGTTGCCGCGGATCAGCAACCACACGGATTTCGATCCGCTGCGCTTGCATCCCCAGGTCGACTTGCAATTCATCGGGCCCGGGCAGGCGATTCCTGCCGCCGACCTGATCATCCTCCCCGGTTCGAAAAGCGTGCGCGGCGACCTGGCTTACTTGCGCAGCAACGGCTGGGAGCAGGCTCTTGCCCGGCACCTGCGCTACGGCGGCAAGGTGCTGGGTATTTGCGGCGGCCTGCAGATGCTCGGCGAGCAGTTGCATGACCCGCTGGGGCTCGAGGGCGCAGCCGGTTCCAGCCCGGGCCTGGGCCTGCTGGCCTTTGCAACCGTGCTTGAAGAGGAGAAGCAGCTGCGCAACGTCAGTGGCCGCCTGACCCTGGAGAATGCGGCGGTCAGTGGCTATGAGATTCACGCCGGGGTCACTCGTGGCCCGGCCCTGGAGCAGGCCGCCGTGCAGTTGGACGATGGGCGTAGCGACGGTGCTTTGAGCGCCGACGGGCAGATTCTCGGCACTTACCTGCACGGCTTGTTCGAAACCCCGGCGGCCTGCAGCGCGCTGCTGCGCTGGGCCGGCCTGGAGGCGGTGCAGGAGGTGGACTACCACGCCTTGCGCGAGCGCGATATCGAGCGGCTGGCGGATCTGGTGGAGCAGCATCTGGACACCCGCGCGCTGCTCACGCTCTGTGGTCGCTAGAACCGCGGTGAACATTCATTTCAAAGGTGCTCAAGCATGCTGCAACTGATTCTCGGCGGTGCCCGTTCCGGCAAGAGTCGCCTGGCGGAACAACTCGCCACCGACAGCGCCCTGGCGGTCACCTATATCGCTACCAGCCAGCCTCTGGATGGCGAGATGAACCAGCGTATCGCCCATCATCGCGAGCGTCGGCCGAGTCATTGGGGCTTGATCGAAGAACCTCTGGAGCTGGCCCGGGTGCTGCAGCAAGCCGCCGCCCCCGGGCATTGCCTGCTGGTGGATTGCCTGACCCTGTGGCTGACCAACCTGCTGATGCTGGATGACCGGGAGCGTCTGCTGGCCGAGCGCGACGCCTTGTTGCAGTGCCTGCCCGGTCTGCCGGGAACGATCATTTTTGTCAGCAACGAAACCGGAATGGGTGTCGTGCCGCTGGGCGAATTGACTCGCCGTTACGTGGATGAAGCCGGTTGGCTGCATCAAGCTCTGGCCGAGCGGTGTCAGCGTGTGGTGCTGACGGTGGCCGGCCTGCCCCTGACTTTGAAAGGAACTGCGTTATGAGTAACTCCTGGTGGCTGAATCCATGCAAGGCGATCGATGCGCAGATGGTCGAGCAAGCATTGGCGCGACAGCAGCAACTGACCAAGCCGGCCGGCTCTCTTGGCCAGCTGGAGCCCCTGGCGGTGCGCCTGGCCGGTTTGCAGGGGCAGCTCAAGCCTGGCCTTGAGCGGTTGTGGATCGCGATCTTCGCCGGTGATCACGGGGTGGTCGCCGAAGGGGTGTCCGCCTATCCGCAAGAGGTCACCGGGCAGATGCTGTTGAACTTTGTCAGTGGTGGGGCGGCGATCAGCGTGCTGGCGCGGCAACTGGGGGCGCAACTGGAAGTGGTGGACCTGGGAACGGTGGCGTCCGGTTTGAACCTGCCGGGGGTGCGCCACCTGAACCTGGGCGCGGGTACGCAAAATTTTGTCCAGGGACCGGCCATGACCCCGGATCAGGGCGAGCAGGCCCTGCAGGCCGGGCGTGACAGCGTGCTGCGGGCCCGTGCCGAGGGCGCCCAGCTGTTTATCGGCGGTGAAATGGGCATTGGCAACACCACGGCTGCCAGCGCCATTGCCTGTGCCTTGCTGGATATCCCGGTGGCCCGGTTGGCCGGTCCGGGCACCGGCCTGAATGCCGCCGGAGTCAGCCACAAGGCTCAAGTGATCGAACGGGCCCTGACGCGGCATGCCGCCTCCCGTGGCGATGCCCTGCAAACCCTGTTCAACCTGGGCGGGTTTGAAGTGGCGGCGCTGGTGGGCGCCTATCTGGCGTGTGCCCAGGAAGGCATCGCGGTGCTGGTGGATGGTTTTATCTGCAGCGTCGCGGCGCTGGTGGCGGTGCGTCTGAATCCGGCCTGTCGTCCCTGGCTGCTGTTTGCCCATCAGGGTGCGGAGCCGGGACACCGGCATGTGTTGCAGACCCTTGAGGCCGAGCCGCTGCTGGACCTGGGCTTGCGTCTGGGGGAGGGCAGCGGTGCGGCGCTGGCGGTGCCATTGCTGCGTCTGGCCTGCGATCTGCACGGGCAGATGGCGACCTTCGCCGAGGCGGCGGTGGCGGATCGCCCGGCATGACCTTGCACCTGGACCTGTTGCGCCACGGGGAAACCGAACTGGGCGGCGGCCTGCGCGGCAGTCTGGATGACGCCCTGACGGAGCGTGGTTGGCAACAGATGCGCGAAGGGGTTCAGGGGCGCGGGCCTTGGGACCGGATCGTCAGTTCGCCGTTGCAGCGCTGTTCGCGGTTTGCCGAGCAACTGGCTGCCCGGCTGGAGGTGCCCCTGAGTTTGGCGCCTGATCTGCAGGAGCTGCATTTTGGTGCCTGGGAAGGGCGCAGCGCGGCGGCGCTGATGGACACCGACGCCGAGGACCTGGGGCGTTTCTGGGCCGATCCCTACAGCTTCACACCGCCCCAGGGAGAGCCGGTGGCGGACTTTTCCCGGCGGGTGCTGGGGGCCATTGATGGCCTCTACCAGTCGTGGGCCGGGCAGCGGGTGCTGTTGATCAGTCATGGCGGGGTCATGCGCCTGTTGCTGGCTCGGGCGCGGGGGCTGCCCCGGGAGCAGTTGTTGAGTGTCGAAGTGAGTCATGGCGCGTTGTTCAGCCTGAAAGTCGCCCCGGGCCTGCTGAGCGAGGAGGGCTGAGATGCTGCCGTTCTGGATTGCCTTGCAGTTTCTCAGCAGCTTGCCGGTGCGCTTGCCAGGCATGCCGGAACCTCAAGAGCTGGGGCGCTCCCTGTTGTTCTATCCGCTGGTGGGGCTGGTGTTTGGCCTGTTGCTGTGTGGGTTGCATGCGCTGCTTGCGGGAACGCCGTTGCTGCTGCATGCAGCGCTGTTGCTGGCTGCCTGGGTCCTGCTCAGCGGCGGCCTGCACCTGGACGGGCTGGCCGACAGCGCCGATGCCTGGCTGGGGGGCTTTGGCGATCGCGAGCGCACCTTGAGCATCATGAAGGACCCGCGCAGCGGACCGATCGCGGTGGTGACTCTGGTGCTGGTGTTGCTGCTCAAGTTCGCCGCTCTGGTGGCGCTGATCGAGCAGCAGCAGGCGTTCGCCTTGTTGCTGGCGCCGCTGATCGGGCGTGCGGCGCTGCTCGGGTTGTTCCTCAGTACGCCCTATGTTCGCGCCGGCGGTCTGGGACAGGCTCTTGCCGATCACCTGCCGCGGCTAGCGGGGCGGCAGGTGTTGGGGGTGAGCGTGCTCGGTTGTTTGCTGCTGGGCGGCTACAGCGGACTCTGGGCGCTGCTGCTGGCGCTGGTGCTGTTTGTCTGGTTGCGCCAGTTGATGATGCGGCGTTTGGGCGGCACCACCGGCGACACCGCCGGGGCGTTGCTGGAGTTGCTGGAAGTGACCGTGCTGCTGGCGGTGGTGGCATTTTGAGGCAGATCCGGATCAGCCGATTGAGTGGAAAATTCTTGCCTTGAATTAATCGCGGGTATATACACGCACCATGCTTCCCTCTCAATGTTTGTGCACCAATCTGCGTCGTGCCGCGCGTGGCGTCAGCAGGTATTACGACGGCGTCCTCGATGGCTTCGGGATTAACGTCGCCCAGTATTCCTTGCTGAACAATCTGCTGCGTCTCGATCAGCCGAGCATTTCCAGCCTGGCGGAGGCCATGGGCCTGGATCGCAGCACCCTGGGACGTAATGTGCGGGTGCTGGAGGCGGCCGGTCTGGTCCGCTTGCTGGAAGGTGATGATCAGCGCAATCGTCTGGTGCAACTGACCGAGGCGGGGCACGAGCGACTGGCGGCGGCCTTGCCGGCCTGGGAGGCGGCTCAGCAGCGACTGATCGATCGCCTGGGCGCGCAGAAGCGTGAAACCTTGTTGGCCTTGCTGAACGAACTGGCCTGATGCTGCTTCGTTTGATTACAAGCGGGTATATACCCGTAACTGGAGAATAAAAATGTCATCGATGTGGCGCACCAGTGGTTGGGTCCTCCTCGGCAGTGCATTGATCCTGGCGCTGTCCCTGGGCGTGCGGCACGGTTTTGGCCTGTTTCTGCCGCCCATGAGTGCGCAGTTCGGTTGGGGGCGTGAAGTGTTCGCCTTTGCCATTGCCCTGCAGAACCTGATCTGGGGGCTGGCCCAGCCCTTTACCGGAGCCCTGGCCGATCGCTTTGGGGCGGCCAGGGTGGTGTTGATCGGCGGCGTGCTGTACGCGGTCGGGCTGGTGTTCATGGGGCTTTCGGATTCGGCGCTGAGCCTGTCCCTGAGTGCCGGGTTGCTGATTGGCATCGGTTTGTCCGGAACCTCCTTCTCGGTGATTCTCGGGGTGGTCGGTCGTGCCTTGCCGCCGGAAAAGCGCAGCATGGGCATGGGGATCGCCAGTGCTGCAGGCTCCTTCGGCCAATTCGCCATGCTCCCGGGAACCCTGGGGCTGATCGGCTGGCTGGGCTGGTCGACGGCATTGCTGGTGCTGGGGCTGCTGGTGGCGCTGATCGTGCCGCTGGTCAGCGTGCTCAAGGACAAGCCGCTGCCGGTGCTGGGGCATGAACAGAGCCTGGGCGAGGCCCTGCGTGAAGCCTGTTCTCACTCGGGGTTCTGGTTGCTGGCGTTCGGTTTTTTTGTCTGTGGTTTCCAGGTGGTGTTCATCGGCGTGCACCTGCCGGCCTATCTGGTGGATCAGCATCTACCGGCGACAGTCGGAACCACGGTGCTGGCGCTGATCGGCTTGTTCAACATCTTTGGCACTTACACGGCGGGCTGGTTGGGCGGGCGGATGTCCAAGCCGCGGCTGTTGACCGGTCTGTACCTGCTGCGGGCGGTGGTGATCGGCCTGTTCCTGTGGCTGCCGGTGACCCAGACCAGTGCCTACCTGTTCGGCATGGCCATGGGCTTTCTCTGGCTGTCCACCGTGCCCTTGACCAATGGCACGGTCGCGACCCTGTTCGGGGTCAGGAACCTGTCGATGCTTGGCGGCATCGTCTTTCTGTTCCATCAGCTGGGCTCCTTCCTTGGCGGTTGGCTGGGGGGCGTGGTGTATGACCGTACCGGGAGTTATGACTTGATCTGGCAGGTGGCGATTCTTCTCAGTCTGTTGGCCGCGGCTCTCAATTGGCCGGTGCGCGAGCGGCCGGTAGCGCGCTTGCAGGCGAGTGCAGCATGAAGTCATGGCTGGGTTGGAGCGCCGGCCTGGGCGTCGCCCTTGTGCTGTTGTGGCTGGCCTGGTGGGGGTGGCATCGCGGCGGACTGGCGCTGATGCAGTTGGGCATGGGTGCTTGCTAGGTGGGCGCAGGGGCGAGTAACGTCGGTGTCCGACCACTCTTGAAGGACATTGAACATGGCTAAGCGCTGGTTTGTGGTTCCGGCATTACTCACACTGTTTGCCGGTTCGGCCTGGGCGGCGGATTGTCCAGCGTTGCTGCAGGGATCTGTGCCCAAGTTGCACGCCAAGGAATCCATCGATCTGTGTCAGCGCTTCGCCGGCAAGCCGCTGGTGGTGGTCAATACCGCGAGCTTCTGTGGGTTCGCGCCGCAATTCAAAGGTCTTGAAGCGCTGTATCAGCGTTACAAGGAGCAGGGGCTGGAGGTGGTGGGCGTGCCGTCCAACGACTTCAAGCAGGAGTCCAAGGACGGGGCCGAGACGGCCAAGGTCTGCTACGTCAACTATGGCGTGACCTTTACCATGACCGAGCCACAGAAGGTCCTGGGGACGGATGCGGTGCACCTGTTCAAGGTACTGGCGCAGCAGAGCAGCGCGCCGAAGTGGAATTTCTACAAATACGTGGTGGATCGACAGGGCAATGTGATTGCCAGCTTTTCCAGCCTGACCAAACCGGATAATCCGGAATTCCTGGAGGCGGTGGAGAAGGCGTTGGCGTCGAAGTCTTGAGCTTTTCGTCCCGGTAAATGAAAAAGCCCTGCCTTTTGAAAGGCGGGGCTTTTTTATTCAGCTCTGGAGGCGCAGGCCTCTGAACGATTAGAAGCGGTAGGTTGCACCTACGCCAAAACCGTTTGCGCTGTTTTCGTACTCGGCGTTGTACGTCTGGCCGAGTGCGTTTTTGCGGTTGACGTTGACTTTCTCTTCCTTGAGGTACGAGTAGGCCACGTCGATGGTCAGGTCGTCTGTCGGGCTCCAGCCGGCACCCAGGCTGAAGATGGTCCGGTCGCCGGTAGGGATACGAGGCGAGCGGTCAGTGTTGTTGGTCGGCGCTTGGTCAAAGGTCAGACCGGTACGCAAGATCCACTGTTTGTTCAGCTGATACGAGGTGCCGATGGCGTAAGCCCAGGTGTCGTGCCAGTTCTGCTCTTCCTTGATGGTGCCAAGGTTCAGGATTGGGGCCAGTGCACCGCCGGAGGAGGCAGTCACACCTTCGTTGTTGACGGTGATGTCCTTCAGGCGGCTCCAGCGGGTCCAGGTGGTACCGGCATAGAGCTTCCAGGCATCGTTCAGCTCTTGGGTGACCGAAAGGTCATAGGACTCTGGAGTTTCGATCTTCAGAGAGGCGTCATAGCGATTGCTTTTCAAGAGAAGCGGGTTGGTACCGGCTCCTGGAGTGACTTCGGTATGGCCTTCCAGTTTGTAGTTCACTTTGGAGTGGTAGGTCAGGCCGACACGAGTGGTGTCGGTCGCCTGGACCAGAACCCCGATGTTGTAGCCGTAACCAATGTCGTCGCCTTTGATCTGGACCCGGCCGTCATTAGGCGAGGCAGGAGTGGTCAGCGCCGATTCCAGCACGCCGGAAATCCGGTTGATGGTCGGGCCAAAACCGATGGAGACCTTATCGTTGAAGGCGTAGCTGACCGTTGGCTGGAAGGTTACGACTTTAACTTCGCTCTTACTGCCGAAGTTACGTCCCTGAAAGTTGTTTTCATAATCGGTGACTAGGCCAAACGGAGCATAAACGCCCAGGCCGAATGCCCATTGGTCATCGATTGGTTTGACGTAGAAGCCCATGGGTACGGCGGTGAAGGGCACCATATCGCCCTTGTTGGTGCCTCTGCGGCTGCCGCTGGTGTCCTTGAGGTCGGTGGATGCATCGATAGCAGCCATACCGCCAGTGACTTGCTGGCGTTTGAGGCGGGACATGCCGGCTGGGTTACCAAATACAGTACTTGCGTCATCGGCAGCGGAAGAACGTCCCGCGAAACCCGTACCCATGCCGCTAATGCTTTGTTCGTTAAGAGCAAAGCCGCTGGCAAATAGCTGAGTAGAGGCAAGTGCAACTGCGAGACTGATGGTGGATTTGAGCATGACTTTTTTCATTATTAGAACTCCTGGTGATCACCGAGGCGAAAATTACCAACATTTCGGCTACGGCGCTATAGGCTAAATCAGTAGATTTTCCGGCATTTTGTAGGACAATCTGACCAAAATCGGCTTTTTTCTCTGATTTTGTAAAAGCCGGTATCAGCAGGCGACTTGGCTCAACGGTGAAACACAGGTTTGCCAGGCACAGGCGAAATCTCTCAAACGTCCTTGTGGTTGAAAGGTCTTCCTCCAGATACGGGCCATGCCGAGCAGATCGTCGGCTGCGGGGAGCGGGGTGTGTTGTTGTTCCACCAGCAACCAGGCGATGGCGGTGGCGTAGCGCAGATTGACGGTCAGTTCCAGGTGCGGTCCGGCGAGGAACGCATGCTGGCTGGCCAGTCCTCTCACCAGGCTGGCCCGTTCCGGGTCCAGCGCCAGGTAGTGATCCCAGAGGGCCTGGTGGCGCACTTCAGTGATGCGGTACAGGCCGTGGCCACGGCGATCGTGCAGTGCCGAGCCCAGCGCCGACTGACTGGCGGCAATGCCCAGCAACAAGGCTTCAGCGGTTTTGCTATGACTGCCCAGGTACATCAGCGTCGGGCGAATGACATAGCGGCACAACTCGCTGGCGGCGATACCCATAATGCCCTCGAGGGGTGAAGGTGGCCGGCGAAACCCGAAGGTGCTTGGCAGCAATGAAGGGATCAGGTTTGCCGGAAGCGGCGCGGGCCGCCTGACTTGAAGTGTAGTGTCATATCTATGTTGTAAAGGCCTGTTTTTAAAACATTTCCGAGCTCTTGTTATAAGCCTTATATCTATTGGTGCTTTGGTTGGAGGCGGGCATTGGCGAATCGCAGGCAATAAAAAGCCCCGCGATCAGGCGAGGCTCTTGGGGTTTCAGCGCTTTGGCGTATCAGGCCACCAGGGCCTGGCGTGTACGCTCGATCACGGCCTGCAGCGGTTCGGCGCTGGAGTATTGATCGGGATACAGGCGTTCGCTGTGACGGGCGATGCCGTGTTCGTTGACCAGGGTGAAGCTGAAGCAGCCTTTGCGAGCGGCCATGATCAGGCAGTTCAACGGAGCAAAGGCGTGGGTTAGGGTGCGAATGGCATCCTGAGTCTGGAGTTGAGTGGACATAATTATTAGGTGTTCCTACAAATGACACGGTTAAGAACCGTGCAGCGTTAAAACGTTCCAGTAACGTCGACCACCATTGGTCAGACGAAGAACCCGACTGGAACAAAGCAGCCAGTTGCAGCGCTGTAATAAGGTTGCGCTAGGGGCTGGCAGGTAGGTACTTAGGAGGGCAGGCAACACAACAAGGGCAAAGGTTCTGTGCCCAGGGTGGCGATCCTGATCAATTTGCAGGTTGGTTCGGTCAGAGTAAGTAACTTGGGCACGGCCTTTGATTTCGTTTCAAGGGCGGTGTCAGTTTGAGAATTACCTGGAAACCAGCGAGGTGGTCGGTCCTTGATATTCGACGTTGTTCTCGTTAGGAGAGGTGTCGGTGGGACTTGTTCGACCAGAATTGAATTTCAGCTTGGTACTAACGGGGCGGAGTCTATTGGGTTGAAGGCCGGAATGCAAGTGTGCTAGGAAAAATATTCCCTGGGCAACGACATCACGGGGTGACGATTGTGTCACCTGCGAGACGGCGCGGTGTACGAAAGTGGTGCATTGCCGAGCTTAATGTGCGCAGGGTTGTGCACACTTGTTGCGCCACATGTCACCGGGTTGTCACCTTCCCCGGGGCGGCTCCCATAGCCTGTCTCGAGAATTTAAGTCAATGATAAACATCGTCTTTTTTTACTGGTGAAAAAATCGTCAGTTTGACTGCAAGGCCCGTCTCATGGGGCTTTGGGAGGGTTGTGGAGGGGTTGTCCACTGAGTTATCCACAGCTTCTGTGGATTGTCCCAAGCGCTTGCTCTAGCACGGGCATGCTGGCTCTTTTGGTCTTTACCCGAGCGAAAAAAGGAGTAGAGTGGCGCGCCTTCCGATCTGCCCCCACAGTGCTTTATGAAGTTTCGCTCAGTATCACCCTCTGTTACCGCCACCCCTGCCAGTGTTACCGAGCCCAAGCGCTTTTCCCTGCGGGTTGCCCTATGGCTGCTGGACAGTCCACGCCTGGGGCACAACACCAACGTCAAGTACTTTGCCGGGCGTTTGCTCAAGCAACCTGCGCGTGATGGCGTGGTAGCGGCGCAGAGTCGCCTGGGGCAGTTGATGTGCCGCGAGTGCGGCAACGCTCGGGACCGGCGAATCGGTCACGATCTCTTGCGCCAGGCTGCCCGTGCCGGCGACCGCCGTGCGCAACTTGAGCTGGGTCGCATCGAAGACTGAGCTGTCCAACCTCTGGTGGCTTGGTTAACCTTCATTTCTTATTTCGATGACAGGAATCGCTATGGCTATGGACTTGACCAGCCTGCTGCTCGGCCTGGCGGGTGCGGCGTTGCCGTTACTGATGTTGGCCTGGCAGCTGCAGCGGCGCGCCAGTTCCAGTCAGAGCGAGCTGGCGCTGCTGGAGGAGCGTCTGGCCACTGCCCAGCTGGCCCAGGAAGGCCTGGCTGCGCAGTTGGATGCCTGCCGCGATGAAGTCAGTGATCTGAGTCAGGCCAATGCCCTCAAGCAAGCGGACCTGGCCGCCTTGCGGCGTGAAGTGGAGCTGCTGCAGATCGAGCGCGATAACGCCCGTGACGCGGCCCACGCCTGGAACCTCGAGCGAGCCGCCAAGGAGAACGAACTGCGTCGCCTGGATGCCCAGGCCGCTTCGTTGCACGCCGAACTGCGCGAGCAACAGGAAAGCCACCAGCAGCGCCTGACCGATTTGCAGGGTTCCCGGGACGAACTGCGGGCCCAGTTTGCCGAACTTGCGGGCAAGATTTTCGATGAGCGCGAACAGCGTTTCGCCGAAACCAGCCAGCAGCGTCTCGGGCAGTTGCTGGACCCGCTCAAGGAGCGCATTCAATCGTTCGAGAAACGGGTCGAGGAAAGCTATCAGGCCGAGGCCCGCGAGCGCTTTTCCCTGGCCAAGGAACTGGAGCGCCTGCAGCAACTGAATCTGCGTCTGAGCGATGAGGCCACCAACCTGACTCGCGCCCTCAAGGGCCAGAAGACCCAGGGCAACTGGGGCGAACTGATACTTGAACGGGTCCTGGAGCACGCCGGCCTGGAGAAAGGGCGCGAATACCAGACCCAGGTCAGCCTCAAGGGGCCGGACGGCGAGCGTTTCCAGCCCGACGTACTGATCATGCTGCCGGGCGACAAGCAGGTGGTGGTGGATTCCAAGGTCAGCCTCACCGCCTATCAGCAGTATGTCGGCAGCGATGACCCGCAGATTGCCCAGGCGGCCCTGAAGCAGCATGTGCTGTCGTTGCGCAATCACGTCAAAGGCCTGTCCGGCAAGGACTACAAGCGTCTTGAAGGGCTGCACAGCCTCGACTTCGTGCTGCTGTTCGTGCCCATTGAGGCGGCCTTTTCCGCGGCCCTGCAGGCTGAGCCCAATCTGTTTCAGGAAGCCTTCGATCGGCACATCGTGATTGTCAGTCCGACCACCTTGCTGGCCACTCTGCGGGTGATCGACAGTCTGTGGAAGCAAGAGCGCCAGAGTCAGAACGCCCGGGAAATCGCCGAGCGCGCAGGTTGGCTGTATGACAAGTTCGTGTTGTTTATCCAGGACCTGGATGAAGTCGGCAATCGCCTGCAGCAGCTGGACAAGGCTTATTCGGCGGCGCGCAACAAGCTTACCGAGGGCCGGGGCAACCTGGTCAGCCGCAGTGAACAGCTCAAGTTGCTGGGCGCCCGTGCCAGCAAGAGCCTGCCGAGCGATTTGCTGGAGCGCGCCATGACTGATGCCGAAGGGCGCGAGCTGGAGTTGCCGGAGTAATCCGCCATAGGCTCAGCCCAGTGGCAGATGCCGGCTCAACAGGGCGCGCAAGGCCGCCGGTTTAACCGGCTTGGCCAGATAATCCAGCCCCGCCGCGTGCACCTGGGCGACCATCTCCGGACGTCCATCGGCACTGATCACCACGCCAGGCACCGGCTCCCCCAACTGAGTGCGTAGCCAGGCCATGACGTCGGTGCCGGTTTCGCCATCGTCCAGGTGGTAGTCCACCAGCGCCAATTGTGGACGGATGCCGTCCTTGAGCAGCGCCGCGCACTCCTCGCGGTTGCGCGCGGTCCAGACCTGACACCCCCAGCGCGTCAACAGGCTATTCATGCCGATCAGAATGCTGTCTTCATTGTCCACGCAGAGCACTTGCCCGCCATTGAGCGACTGCCCGTTGAGCTCGGCGGTCTTGCCCGGGGCAATGGCGCTGCTTCGGGCCAGGGGCACGCTGACACTGAAGACGCTGCCCCGACCGGGCCAGGAACGCACCTGCAGAGGGTGGCCGAGCACCCGGCACAGGCCATCGGCAATCGCCAGGCCCAGGCCCAGGCCTTTTTCGGCGCGGGTCTGGTGACTGTCCAGGCGCTTGAACTCCTCGAAGATCACCTGCTGCTTGTCCTGGGGGATGCCCGGTCCACGGTCCCAGACTTCCAGGCTCAATGAGTCGCCGCGACGGCGTACCCCCAGCAGTACCGGCCCCTTGGCGTAGCGGAAGGCGTTGGTGAGGAAGTTCTGCAGGACCCGGCGCAAGAGCTTGCTGTCGCTGTCGACCCGCAAGCGACTGCCGCGCACCCGGAACTGCAGGTTCTGTTCCTGGGCCAGAGCCTTGAACTCCGCTCCCAGGGTGTCAAACAGCTCGTTGAGCACGAAGGGCTTGCGTTCAGGGGTGATCTTGCCGTTCTCCAGGCGCGAGATGTCCAGCAGGTCGCTGATCAGGTCCTCCGCGGAGCGCAGCGAGCTGTCCAGGTGCTGCACCAGTTGCTGGGCTTCGGGCGAGAGTCCGTCGTCCTGATGGGAGAGGGCGGCGGAGAACAGTCTTGCCGCGTTCAGCGGTTGCATCAGGTCGTGACTGACGGCGGCAAGGAAACGGGTCTTGGACTGGTTGGCGGCTTCCGCCGTGCCCTTGGCTTCGGTCAGCGCGGCGTTGAGCTGGGACAGTTCGTGGGTACGTTCCGCCACCCGCTGCTCCAGGCCTTCGTTGGCCTCGGTGAGGGCCTGCTCGGCCTCGCGGAAGGGGGTGATGTCGGTGAAGCTCATGACGAAGCCGCCGCCGGGCATCGGATTGCCGATCAACTCGATGACCCGGCCGTTGGGGAACAGGCGCTCGGACGTATGGGCCCGTCCCTGGCGCATCCAGTGCAGGCGCCGGGCGACATGGACTTCCGCCTCCCCCGGGCCACACAGGCCGCGTTCGGCGTTGTGGCGAATGATGTCGGCAATCGGCCGGCCGACGCTGATCAGGCCGTCCGGGTAATCGAACAGCTCCAGGTAGCGACGGTTCCAGGCCACCAGTTTCAGCGACTGGTCCACCACGCTGATGCCCTGGGTGATGTTTTCGATCGCCCCTTGCAGCAGGGCACGATTGAACTGCAGCACCTCCGAAGCTTCGTCGGCGATGCGCACCACGTCTTCGAGCTGCATCTCCCGGCCTTCGATCGCGGCCTTGACCACGGCACGGGTCGAGGAGGCGCCAAGAACACCGGCGAGCAGGCGTTCGGTGTGGGCGATCCATTCGCCGTCGGCGTTTTGATTCGGGTTGAAGCCTTTGCCCTGGCGATAGGCGAAGCGAATGAAGCTCTGGCGGGCGCGTTCCTCGCCGACGAAGCGCGCGGCGAGCTTCAGCAGGTCATCGATCTGCACCGCCAGCATGGAGCGCGAGCTGAGGCGGCCGCTGATTTCCTGGCCGATGAAGCGTCCGGCCTGCCAGTGCTCGGAAACCCGGGTGCGGGACAGCACCGAGACCCAGGCGAAGAGGGTGAAGTTGCCGGCCAGGGACAGCACCACGCCCTGGGTCAGGGGCGTGATCGGCAGGTTCAGCGGGTTGCCGTGCAGCCAGGCCAGACCGGGGAAACTGCTCAGGGACCAGCCCAGGCTGTGGGCGGCGATGGGCAGGATCAGGGTGTAGAACCAGATGAAGGTGCCGGCGGCGAGCCCGGCGAACACCCCGCGACGGTTGGCCTGCTTCCAGTACAGCGCGCCGAGCATGGCCGGTGCCAGTTGGGTCACCGCGGCAAAGGCGATCTGGCCAATGGTCGCCAGGCTTGCGGTGGAGCCCAGCAGGCGATAGCTGACATAGGCCAGCAGCAGGATGACCACGATGCTGACCCGGCGGACCGAGAGCATCCAGTGGCGGAACACTTCAAAGGGCCGCTCGGCATTCTTGTGGCGCAGCAGCCAGGGCAGCAGCATGTCGTTGGACACCATGGTCGACAGCGCCACGCTGGCCACGATCACCATGCCGGTGGCGGCCGAAGCGCCGCCGATGAACGCCAGCAGGGCCAGGGACGGATGGGCCTGGGCCAGGGGCAGGCTGATGACGAACGAGTCCGGCAGCACGCTGCTGGGCAGGAGCATCTGTCCGGCCAGGGCAATGGGCACCACAAACAGCGCCGCCAGGGCCAAATAGGCCGGGAACACCCATTTGGCCAGGCGCAGGTCCTGGGGTTCGATGTTCTCCACCACAGTGACGTGGAACTGCCGTGGCAGGCAGATGATCGCCATCATCGCCACCCCGGTCTGGACCACCATCGATGGCCAGTTGATGGTTTCCTTCCAGTATTGCTCCAGGCGCGGCGCCAGCATGGCCTGGTTGAACAGGTCGTCGAAACCGTCATACAGGCCGAAGGTGACGAAGGCGCCCACGGCGAGAAAGGCGAACAGCTTGACCAGTGACTCGAAGGCAATCGCCAGCACCATGCCGCGGTGGTGCTCGGTGGCATCCAGGTTGCGGGTGCCGAAGACGATGGTGAACAGCGCCAGGATCAGCGACACGATCAGCGCCGTGTCCTGGGCCCGGGTGCCCATGGCATCGGCCCCGGCGCCGATCAGCAGGTTGACTCCGAGGACGATGCCCTTGAGCTGCAGGGCGATGTAGGGCAGCACGCCCACCAGGCAGATCAAGGCCACCACCACCGCCAGGGATTGGGATTTGCCGTAGCGCGCGGCAATGAAGTCGGCAATCGAGGTGATGTTCTCCTGCTTGCTGATTATCACCATCTTCTGCAGTACCCAGGGCGCCAGTACCAGCAGCAGGATCGGGCCCAGGTAGATCGGCAGGAAGGCCCAGAGCTGCTCGGCGGCCTGGCCGACCGCGCCGAAGAAGGTCCAGCTGGTGCAGTAGACGGCCAGCGACAGGCTGTATACCCAGGCCCTGACCCGTGGCGGCAGGGGCGTGCTGCGCCGATCACCGTAGAAAGCGATGGCGAACATGATGGCCATATAGGCCAGGGCAACGGCGGCAATCAGCCCGCTGGACAACGACATGGAAACTCCGGAGCAAAGACACCGGGCACCTCAGCCCGGCCAGACAGTCTGGCACGATGTGTCGTTGGCGTCAGTGTCGACCAAGGTATCAGCGCGGTCTGATGTCGCAGGGCCGGGCCGCCGTATCCGCAGGCTAGGGCAGGAGGGCCAGCTCGATCAGGGCGTGCAGTTCCGGCACCGACAGCGGGGTGGCGGAGAACAGGATGCGGAACACCGTCGGGGCCACGATCAGGTTCAGCAGGCGGTCGATGTTCGGCAGGCGTTCTTCACTGTCCCGATAGCGTTCGAGGATGGTCTGCAGTTGAGCGCTGAGGATCGTCACGCAATAGCCTGGCGTGGCGCTGCTCTGCACGTCGCGCATCATGTTGCGCCCGGGTTCCGAGCTCATTTCATCCAGGTACTGCTCGGCCCAGGCGCGCAGGTCGCCTCGCAGGCTGCCGGTGTTCGCCGGTTCGCTGTCCGGACGCATGCGCGCCAGGGCGACATCGGCCAGCAGCGCCGAGAGGTCGCCCCAGCGCCGATAGATGGTCGACGGGGTGACACCGGCGCGAGTGGCAATTTGTGGCACGGTCAGGGTCGAACGCTCCTGTTCTTCAAGGAGTTCGCGAACTGCCGTATGGATCGATTCCTGAACCCGGGCGCTGCGGCCGCCGGGGCGTAAAGCTTCTTTAATGGCCATGGGGTCGAACCTTAACACAAAGAATTTGCTTTAAGTCCTGGCCGGTAGCACACTGCGCAAAAGCAAAATATTAGCTTTAGTGGGGCGTGCTCATGTCCGGTGCAATCAATGCTTGTGGGGCCAGCCGTCGCAGTCTGGTGTTTCTGGCCCTTACCCTGCTGAGTTTCCTGGCGGCGTCCAGCGTGCCGACACCGCTGTATTACCTGTATCAGGAGTCCCTGCATTTTTCTCCGGCGGTGTTGACCCTGGTGTTCGGGGTTTATGCCCTGAGCCTGTTGGCAGCGTTGTTGACCGTGGGTTCGCTGTCGGACTACCTGGGACGGCGGCCGGTGATTTTTGTCGCCCTGCTGCTCAATTGCCTGGCGATGCTGCTGTTCATCAATGAAAGCGGGGTGCAATGGTTGATTGCCGCGCGCGTGATGCAGGGCTTTGCCACCGGCATGGCCACCAGTGTGCTCGGCGCCGCGCTGCTGGATGTCGATCGTCGCCAGGGCCCTCTGGTCAACAGTGTGGCGCCCCTGCTGGGCATGGCCTGCGGCGCGATGGGGGCCAGCCTGCTGGTGGAGTTCGCACCCCTGCCGCTGCAGCTCAGTTACTGGCTGCTGTTGGGGGTGTTCGGCGTTCAGGCCCTGTATGTCTGGCGCTTGCCGGAAAGTGTCAGCGCGCAACCCGGCGCCTGGGCCTCGCTGCGCCCGAGGCTGCATGTGCCGCCGCAAGCACGTCGGGCTTTATGGCTGGCGTTGCCGGTGGATGTGGCGGTGTGGGCGGTGGGCGGTTTCTATCTGTCCCTGGCGCCATCGCTGGTTCGCGCCGCCACCGGCTCCACTTCGAACCTGATCGGCGGTGCCATGGTGGCAGTCCTGACCCTCAGTGGTGCGGCGATGATCTTTTCCTTGCGCCAGCGTCCGGCCGACAAGGTCCTGCGCTTGGGGGCCGGGTTGCTGGCGCTGGGGGTGATGCTGCTGCTCGGGGCCGTGCACAGTGCCAGCCTGACAGTGTTTTTTGTCGGCACCCTGGTGCTGGGCGGCGGCTTTGGTGCCGGTTTTCTCGGCGCGTTGCGCAGCGTGGTGCCGCTGGCCTTGCCCCATGAGCGCGCGGGCCTGATGTCGGCGTTTTATGTCTTGAGTTACCTGGCGTTCTGCCTGCCGGCCTTGCTGGCGGGAAACCTGACCCGTCGCTTCGGCCTGATTGCCACCACCGATGGTTACGGTGCGCTGCTGATCCTGTTGTCCCTCGGCGCGCTTCTGGTGCTGGTGCGTCGTCCCCTGCAGCCCTGTGCGGCGCCGGGAGCCTGAGCAAATGCTCGATTGCCCGGCAGTAGGCTTGATGGTCCATGGGCCGGTTTGCCCTGGGGGGCTGAGTGCAGGTGCCTCGGTTGGCGAAAGGGTCGCCTACGTTCACTATGGGCGCCTGTTCCCTGTTCCCTGTTCCCTGTTCCCTGTTCCCTGTTGCCATGGAGTGCCTTATGTCCCCTGAGCCTGATCATCGGTTGTTCGACCGGCTGGCGCATCGCTGGTGTTTCACCTTACCGGTAACGGTCCGCCGCGCGGGTCGCTCAGCGTCCTGGGTGCCAGGGAGGTCGGCATGAAGGTCATTCGCAGCGCAGACTTTACCGGCGAGCGGGCCTGGGCGGCCCTGGACATCGCCAACATGAACGGCATCACCACGCGCCTGCACTGGACTGACCAGCCCTACCGCTGGCACGTCAATGACGGTGAGGAGGTATTCGTGGTGCTGGGTGGCCAGGTGCAGATGCGTTATCGCGTTGAAGGGCTGGAGCAGTCAGTGCTGCTGGAGGTGGGCGACATTTTTTATGCCGACCTGGGGACCGAACATGTGGCTCATCCTCAGGGTGTTGCCAGGGTGTTGGTGATCGAATCCTCGGGTAGCGTCTAGTTATATATCTGTAAAATAGATAACAGATAGAGAAATTACCCGTTATATAGATATTCGATTCGGTTCTACCATGGGCTCCACCTCATCAGAGGACAGGAGACACGCCATGCCATGCACCCACAGCATCAAAACCGGCCGCCGGCCCTTGAGTCATCTGCAACACCCGCGCGAAGCCATTCGTCAGTTCACTCCCAACTGGTTCGCCGCCACCATGGGCACCGGAGTTCTGGCCCTGGCGCTGGCCCAATGGCCGGCCCCGGTGCCGGGCCTGCATCAGGTGGCCGAAGGCTTCTGGTGGTTGACCATCGTCCTGTTCTTGCTCTTTACCGCGATGTACACCGCGCGCTGGGTGCTGTTCTTCGATGAGGCGCGGCGGATCTTTGCTCACTCAACGGTATCGATGTTTTTCGGCACCATTCCCATGGGGCTGGCAACCCTCATCAACGGCTTGCTGCTGTTCGGCATTCCACGCTGGGGTGAGGCGGCGGTGCATCTGGCGCAAGTGTTGTGGTGGCTGGATGTGGCCATGTCCCTGGCTTGCGGGGTGTTGATCCCCTACATGATGTTCACTCGGCAGGAGCACAGCATCGATCAGATGACCGCCGTCTGGTTGCTGCCGGTGGTGGCGGCCGAAGTGGCAGCGGCCAGCGGTGGCTTGCTGGCGCCGCATCTGGCGGATGCCCATGCCCAGTGGGTAGTGCTCAGTACCAGTTACGTGTTGTGGGCTTTCTCGCTGCCGGTGGCCTTCAGCATCCTGACCATCCTGCTACTGCGCATGGCCTTGCACAAATTGCCCCACGAAAGCATGGCCGCCTCCAGCTGGCTGGCCCTGGGGCCGATCGGCACCGGCGCGTTGGGCATGCTGGTGCTGGGCGGCGACGCGCCGGCGATCTTTGCTGCCAATGGCCTGCCAGGCGTCGGTGAGATTGCCGCCGGCCTGGGGCTGGTGGCGGGCCTGACCCTTTGGGGTTTTGGCCTGTGGTGGATGTTGATGGCCGTGCTGATCACCCGCCGTTACCTGCGTGAGGGCATTCCCTTCAACCTCGGCTGGTGGGGCTTTACCTTCCCGCTGGGGGTGTATTCGCTGGCGACCCTGAAGCTGGGCAGCACCTTGCACCTGGGCTTCTTCAGTCTGTTTGGCGCGGTGCTGGTGGCGGCATTGGCGGTGATGTGGCTGATCGTGGCCAAGCGCACGCTGCAGGGCGCCTATAAGGGAGAGTTGTTTGTTTCGCCGTGCATTGCGGGCTTGGGGAAATAATCGCCAAAGATAGGTAAGGTTGTGGCCTGGATCGATATTCGACATTCCAATAACAGTATCCACGCCACTCAGGGACATGGACGATGAGTCACCCTTCGCAGTTCACCTTGCTCCGCAAGCGGCGGTTCCTGCCGTTTTTCATCACGCAATCCCTCGGCGCGTTCAACGACAACATCTTCAAGCAGTCGTTGATTCTGGCCATTCTCTACAAGCTGAGCATCGAGGGGGATCGCTCTATCTGGGTCAACCTCTGTGCCTTGCTGTTCATCCTGCCGTTCTTTCTGTTTTCTGCCCTGGCCGGGCAGTTTGGCGAGAAGTTCGCCAAGGACGCGTTGATCCGCCTGATCAAGCTGGGGGAGATCGCGATCATGGTGGTGGGGGCGGTGGGGTTCGCCTTCGATCACCTGTCGCTGATGCTGGTGGCGCTGTTCGCCATGGGGACTCACTCGGCGCTGTTCGGGCCGGTGAAGTACTCGATCCTGCCCCAGGCCCTGCACGAAGAGGAACTGGTTGGCGGCAACGGCCTGGTGGAAATGGGCACATTTCTGGCGATCCTGGCAGGCACCATTGGCGCCGGGATCATGATGTCCTCGGCGCATTACGCGCCGATTGTCTCCAGCGCCATGATCGGTGTCGCGGTGCTGGGCTACCTGGCCAGCCGGGCCATTCCCCGGGCGGCCGCTGCGACCCCGGACATGCGCTTGAACTGGAACATCTTCAGCCAGTCCTGGGCCACCTTGCGCCTGGGCCTGGGGCAGACTCCGGCTGTGTCGCGCTCCATTGTCGGCAATTCCTGGTTCTGGTTTGTCGGGGCGATCTATCTGACCCAGATTCCGGCCTATGCCAAGGAGTGGATGCACGGTGACGAGACGGTGGTGACCCTGATTCTCACCGTGTTCTCGGTGGGTATCGCGGTGGGTTCGATGCTGTGCGAGAAGCTCTCGGGGCGCAAGGTCGAGATCGGCCTGGTGCCGTTCGGCTCATTTGGCCTGACGGTGTTCGGTCTGTTGCTGTGGTGGCATTCCGGCGGAATTCCGCAGAGCGCCAGCGGACATGGCTGGCTCGAAATCCTGGGCTTTGCCCACGCCTGGTGGGTGCTGTTCGACGTGCTGGGCCTGGGGGTCTTCGGTGGCTTCTATATAGTGCCGCTGTATGCGCTGATCCAGTCACGCACTCCGGAGAACGAACGGGCTCGGGTGATCGCCGCCAACAACATTCTCAATGCGTTGTTCATGGTGGTTTCGGCGCTGGTTTCCATCGTCATGCTGAGCATGGTCGAGCTGACCATTCCTCATCTGTTCCTGGTGGTGTCGCTGCTCAATATCGCGGTCAACGTCTACATCTTCAAAGTGGTGCCGGAATTCAGCATGCGCTTCATGATCTGGCTGCTCAGCCATTCCATGTACCGTGTCGAGCATCGCAACCTGGAGCAGATCCCCGATGAAGGGGCGGCGTTGCTGGTGTGCAACCACGTGTCGTTCGTCGATGCCTTGTTGATTGGCGGCGCTGTACGTCGGCCGATTCGCTTCGTGATGTATTACAAGATCTACAACCTGCCCGTGCTGAACTTTATCTTCCGCACCGCCGGGACCATTCCTATCGCTGCACGGCATGAGGACCTGGAGATCTACGAAAAGGCCTTCAAGCGGATTGCCCAGTACCTGCGCGATGGTGAACTGGTGTGCATTTTCCCCGAGGGCAAGCTGACGGCCGATGGCGAGATCAATGAGTTCAAGGGCGGGCTGACGCGGATTCTCGAAGAAACCCCGGTGCCGGTGATTCCCATGGCCCTGCAAGGCTTGTGGGGCAGTTTCTTCAGCCGCGATCCGAGCAAGGGCTTCTTTCATCGCATCTGGTCGCGAGTGACCCTGGTGGCCGGGCCGGCAGTGGCGGTGGAAACGGCGGAGCCGGCGTACTTGCAGACCCTGGTGGCGCAGTTGCGCGGCCCGCGGCGCTAGTTTCTGCCGGATACAAAAACGCCCGCAATGCTGCGGGCGTTTTCATGTCTGCGGGGTGGCGGTCAGCTGGCGCTGACTTTCAAGCCCACCAGGCCGGCGATGATCAGCGCCACGCTGGCCAGGCGTACCAGGGCCATGGATTCGCCGAACAGGATGATCCCGGCGATAACCGTGCCGATGGCACCCACTCCGGTCCAGATGGCGTAGGCGGTGCCCAGGGGCAGCTCCTTCATGGCCAGGCCGAGCAGGCCCAGGCTGATGGCCATGGCGAGGATGGTCAGGGCGGTGGGCAACGGACGGCTGAAACCGTCGGTGTACTTCAGGCCGACGGCCCAGCCTACTTCGAATAAACCGGCAAACAACAAAATGATCCAGGACATGCTGACCTCATCGGTGGATGGGGTCGTCCCCAGAATGAATCACTCGATCGAGTGGCGAGGTCGTCCTCGCGTTGCGCAGTATACTGCCCAGTTTTGTTTGGGCGATCAGTTTTTCCGCTCAGTCGCTGAGCTGTTTTGTTTCCAGTTTTTGCTCGCTTTCGTCATTCATGCGGCGGAAGTAGGTAGAGAGCAGCGCCCCGGAAATATTGTGCCAGACGCTGAACAAGGCGCTGGGCACCGCCGCCAGGGGCGAAAAATGGGCGCTGGCCAGGGCTGCCCCCAGGCCGGAGTTCTGCATGCCGACCTCCAGCGCCAGGGATTTGCGCTGGGCCAGGGGCAGTTTGAAGACCCGGCCGGTGAAGTAGCCCAGCACGTAGCCGAAGCTGTTGTGCAGCATCACCACGGCCATGATCAGCAGTCCGGATTCGGCGATTTTCGCTTGGCTGGCCGCCACCACGGCGGTGACGATGATGACGATGCTGACCACCGACACCAGCGGCAACACCTCCACCGCGTGCTGCACCCGCTGGCCCAACAGGCGTTGGGCCAGCACGCCGAGCACGATCGGCAGCAGCACCACCTGCAGGATCGACCAGAACAGCTCCATGAACGACACCGGTAGCCAGGCCGAGGCCAGCAACCAGATCAGCGCCGGGGTCAGCAGCGGGGCGAGCAGGGTGGTCACCGCGGCAATCGCTACCGACAGCGCCAGGTCGCCCCGGGCCAGCCAGGTCATGACGTTGGAGGAGGTGCCGCTTGGGCAGCAGCCGACGAGAATCACTCCGACGGCGATTTCCGGCGGCAGGTGAAATGCCTGGCAAAGCACCCAGGCCACGCCCGGCATGATCACGAAATGCGCCACGACTCCCAGGGCCACCCGCCAGGGATGACGCGCCACTTCGGCGAAGTCTTCGAGTTTCAGGGTCAGGCCCATGCCGAACATCACCAGGCCCAGTAGCGGCACGATGGCGCCCTTGAGGCCGATGAACCAGCCGGGTTGGAAGAATGCCAGGACGGCGAAGATCAGTACCCAGTAAGCGAAGGTGTTGCCGACAAAGCGGCTGAGTGCAGCCAGTGCGCGCATGACCTGTTCCTTGTTATGTGAAAACGCCACCGAAGGCGGTGGCGTCTGGTGCGGAGCGGCTATCCGGACAAGGCGTCAGATGCCTTGCGGAATCTCCTCGCCGCCCAGGGCTTCGAACAGCGCCGGCAGGAAGTCGCCGAAGGTCAGCATCATCAGGGTGAAGCTGGCGTCCTGCTGGCCGAGGGCTTCATCGCCACCGTCCTGTTCCGCCTGGTCCTGCAGCAGGTCTTCGAACTTCAGGCGCTTGACCACCATCTTGTCGTCGAGCATGAAGGACAGCTTGTCCTGCCAAGCCAGGGACAGTTGAGTGACCACCTTGCCGGTGCTCAGGTGCAGCTGGATTTCCTCGCCGGTCAGGTCCTGGCGCTTGCAACGCACAATGCCGCCGTCCTCGTGGGTGTCGCGCAGCTCGCATTCGTCGAGCACGAAGAAGTCGTCGGCGGCTTTCTGTGTCTTGACCCAGTCGGTCATGATTGCGCTCGGGGCGATCTTCACGGTCAGCGGACGTACTGGCAGGGTGCCGAGGACTTCACGCAGGGTGGAGAGCAGGTCTTCGGCGCGCTTCGGGCTGGCCGAGTTGACCAGGATCAGACCCTGTTTCGGGGCGATGGCGGCGAAAGTCGAAGAGCGACGGATAAAGGCACGGGGCAGGAACGCCTGGATGATTTCATCCTTGATTTGGTCGCGCTCCTTCTTGTAGACCTTGCGCATCTGTTCGGCTTCGATCTCTTCGACCTTTTCCTTCACCGCGTCGCGCACCACGCTGCCAGGCAGGATGCGTTCTTCCTTGCGCGCGGCCACCAGCATGAAGTCCTGGCTGACGTGAACCAGCGGGGCATCTTCACCTTTGCCGAAAGGGGCGACGAAACCGTAAGTGGTCAACTCCTGGCTTGCACAGGGGCGCGCCAGTTTGGTCGCCAGTGCAGTTTCCAGCGCCTCAGCATCAAAAGGCAGATCTTGGGTCAGGCGATAGATCAGCAGGTTTTTGAACCACATGGGGTGAATCTCTCCTTTATACAAAGGAGGGCATTATTCTCTTCGCTGCTGCTCAGGCCAACCCTTCGCTAAGCCTTTGGAAGGCCTGAAAAAATTATTATAAAAAGTGCTTGCCAGAGTACGGGCTGCTCCGTAGAATGCGCGCCACACCGAACGTGAAGGGTGATTAGCTCAGCTGGGAGAGCGTCTGCCTTACAAGCAGAATGTCGGCGGTTCGATCCCGTCATCACCCACCATTCGCATTCAGTGTTACGCGCAGCGGTAGTTCAGTCGGTTAGAATACCGGCCTGTCACGCCGGGGGTCGCGGGTTCGAGTCCCGTCCGCTGCGCCATATTCGGTAACCTGGAACACTGAACGCCAGGTCACCACAGAAAGCCCGCTAACGCGGGCTTTTTGCTGTAAAGAGTTGGCGGGTAGCGCGGCAAATCATTGGAATTCAGATTTTTTTGATAAATTTATCAATTAAATCAACACTTTAAGAATTTCTGTGGCATAATGCGCCCCGCAACGAAGGTAAAGGGTGATTAGCTCAGCTGGGAGAGCGTCTGCCTTACAAGCAGAATGTCGGCGGTTCGATCCCGTCATCACCCACCACTTACTTTCAACGCTACGCGCAGCGGTAGTTCAGTCGGTTAGAATACCGGCCTGTCACGCCGGGGGTCGCGGGTTCGAGTCCCGTCCGCTGCGCCATATTCGGTAACTTGGAACACTGAACGCCAAGTCACCACAGAAAGCCCGCTAATGCGGGCTTTTTGCTGTCCGGGATTTGGTTTGGTGCAGATCCTGTGCGAAAAAAAGCGGCCCTTGGGCCGCTTTTCTCGTTTATGGCTTACTGCTCGGCGTTTCGGCTATGCCGATAGTCGCTGACCGCTTCGTACACCGCCTTGCGCAAGCGGTTGATACCGCCAATGGGGCGATGGGCTTCGATGCCGAACCAGGGGTTGAAGGATTGGTTGTCGCAGGCCAGGTTCTGCGCTGGCGTGTCGAAGTCCTGGGCAGGAATGGTCAAGCGAGCCACGGTTTCAAAGGGGGCGTCGCTTTCCTTCCATTCGATGCTGGTGTCTTCGATCGGCATGAACCGGCTCGGGTTCTGACGCTGGATCTGCAGGACGAAGCAGGCCGGAACCCGATCGGTGGAAAGTTGCTGGGTCAGGGCGCTGCGCAGGAAGTTGGGCAGGTCCTGATTCTGTGCCGGCAGGCTGTAGGCCGGGCAACTGTCAGGGTCCGGCATGACCCGGAACTTGGCGTTGGCATTGCCGAACTTGTAGGGCGAAACCGAGAAGTAAGTGCTCTGGGTCGGGCTGGCCGGTGCCGGTGACAGCGTGGCCAGGGCAATGAACAGGTGGCGGATCTGCCAACGGCGAGGATCCCAGCCAGGAAAGAAGGCGCCGACTTTCTTGCCGTCCGCCTGCGCCGCGATGTTCTGCTGATACTCGGCCACATCGCTGACGAAGAAGTTCGGATGGTTGAACATCACGAAGTCCTGCTCGCGTCGCCCCGATTCCGCAGGGATCAACTGTTGCCCTGGCACCTCCAACAGTTTGATTGCCATGCCGCGGGCGTCGCGAATGCTGTCGAACTGCGGATAGGCATTGCCATTGGACAAGCGCACCGTTGCTTGCCAGGTCTGGCCAGGATTGGCGAACACGCCCTGGCGTAGCTCCGGACTCAGGTCCTTGAGGACCTGGACCTCGGCTTTTACGCAGCCATGGGCCTTGGCATGGGCATCGCGCAGGTAGCGGGTGCCCTCGCGGTGCTGGTCGACGATGCGCACGGCAGTCTGGATGATGTCCTGGGTGCGCGCGGCCTCATCGGCGGGAATCTGCTCTTGTACCGCCACCGGACCGCGGTGCTGCCAGGCGAACCAGGCGCTGGACAGCGCCCAGGCCAGGAGGCCGATGACCAGCAGCAGTAGCAGCGTCCTGCCCAGCAATGCGCCAAGGCGCAGCCACAGCCTGGCCAGCAGCGACGGTCGTTTTCTTGCGAGATCGAGTTTCATGGCAGTTGTGACTCCAGCGGTCCGCCCAGCACTTTCAGGTATTCCAGCAATGCCCAGCGCTCCTCCGGCTGCAGCAGCGGGCCGATAACCCCGTTGCCTCGCTGGCCGGCGCGGAACTCGTGACCGCTGTTGTGGTTGCCGCTGATGCGGGTGTCGAATTCAAAACCGTTCTTGAAGGCTTCCGGACGATAGCCCAGGTGTTTGGGGTCGTACTCGAAGGTGCCGCGATAGAAGGTCGTCGAGCGCTCCGATTGCGGAGACAGCAGTTGATACAGGTTGGGCACCGAGCCGTTGTGCAGGTAGGGCGGGGTTGCCCAGACCCCGGCCAGCGGGCGGGCCTTGTAGGCGCGCAGCTCGCGTACCCCGATTGGCAGGCCGTAGCCGTCCAGTCGTGGGCGCTCCTCGGGGCTGACCTTGGCGTCACGGTAGGCGCGTTCTTCAACGAAAGCGGTGATGTAGGCCAGGCCCTTGGCTGCCGAGAGTTGACGCAGGTCCAGCGGTTCGGTGGGCGTCGGGTGCAGCTCGACATTGGATTTTGCCAGCTCGGCGGTATCCCACTGCAGGGCGCTGAGGTCATAGCGCAGGTCGGCGATATTGCTGGCGGAGTTCGGGTCGGTGCCAATCACGGAAACCGGGAGCATTTTCAGCTGTTGAACCGGTCGGCCGTTGGACTCGCTCACCGACGGCTGATGGCAGCCAGCGCAATGCTGGGCGAACAGCTCACGACCCTTGGCCGCCAGGGGCTTGTCGACGGCGCCCAGCAGTGTTTCCGGCCAGGCAGGGGGCTTGAGGCGCTGCAAGGTTTCTTCGATGAGGTTGAGGTCACGAACCCGCACGCTGGATGGATAGCGTGATTCGCCAGTGAGCGGCTGGCCGTTGGCGTCGAACAGGTTCAGGGTCGCGCCGACGCCTAGGGCTTCGCCGATATTGCGCGCCATGGGTTGCTGCGCCGAGCCGTTCCACTGTACCCAGTCGAATGTCCAGATATCCCACAGTTGCGGATAGTCCACGGGGGCGTTGGCGATGCGGTAGTTCTCTGGGGAAATCGCGTCGCCGAAACTGGCGTTGGCGATGCGCCCGAATGCGTCGGTACGGCCCGGCCCTTCCTCGGTGGGATAAAGGCCGCGGTGGGTGTCGTTCCAGGCCACTTGCAGGAAGTTGTCCAGTGAGCGCTTGAAGTCTTTGCGCAGTTGCGGGTGCTGCGCCTCGTAGTTGTCGCCCAGGACTTTGCGAGCGAAACGCTCGAACTTCCAGGGGTTGTAGTAGGTGGCGGTAAGGCTGGCCACCAGCGCCTGGCCGAAGCTGCCGCCGCGCAGGGTCGGCACGCTTGAAGGCAGTACGTGTTGCGCCGAGCCTCCGTCGATGCGCAGGGCCTGATGGTTGAAGCGCAGTTCGCCGGTGTGACAGGCCGCGCAGGTGATGTCCAGGTATTGTTCCGGGCTGCCGGGGTTTTGGTGGCGCGCGAAGCCTACCGGAAGGTTGCCGGGATTCTGCGCTGTGGCTTTCTGTCCGGGCTCCACCAGAAAGCCGAAGCGTGCCAGGTACTCGGGAGCGGCAAAGGACTGTTCGGAGAAGGGCAGTTCCAGGGCAACAAACCATTCATAGCGCAGGCCTTTGACCTGGGTGCCTTGGGGGGTGAAATAGTAGGTCTGGCGGTCTGCTGCATCCCATTGATCCAGGTAGTGCACCTGCTCGACGGGGACATATTCCGCCAGCTTGGGGTTGGCGATGTAGTACAGGACCACGGCCAGGACTGTGCCGATCAGTACGGCGATTATCAGTAATACACGGTAGATGAGGCGCAAGATGTACGTCCTTGTCGAATTTGCCTTCCTTATGCCTGAGCGTCATTGACGCGGCAAGTAGCCATTACTTGCGCTATGGTTATTCGCGCTCGTTCCAGCGCCTCATTCAGCCGCCTGGGCGGGGCGTTCTCCACAGCACAAAAACGTGTTTAAAGACGTGAACTTATCAGACATTTACTACTCTTACGCCGGTAGCCATTGGTCGTGGTCGCCTGATAAGCTCGCGGCTTTATTCGATTGCCCTTTAGGCGCATGAACAAGGAAATAGCATGAAACAGCATCGGTTGGCGGCGGCGGTGGCCCTGGTTAGCCTGGTACTTGCGGGTTGTGATTCGCAGACCAGCGTAGAGCTGAAAACCCCGGCGCAAAAAGCTTCCTACGGTATCGGCCTGAACATGGGCAAGAGCCTGGCTCAGGAAGGCATGGATGACCTGGATTCCAAAGCCGTAGCCCAGGGCATCGAAGATGCCGTCGGCAAGAAAGAACAGAAGCTGAAAGACGAAGAACTGGTCGAAGCCTTTGCCGCGCTGCAAAAGCGTGCTGAAGAGCGTATGGCCAAGATGAGCGAAGAGTCGGCGGCTGCCGGCAAGAAATTCCTCGAAGAAAACGGCAAGAAGGCCGGCGTGACCACCACCGCTTCCGGCCTGCAGTACGAAGTGTTGAAGAAGGCCGATGGCGCTCAGCCAAAGCCGACTGACGTGGTCACCGTTCACTACACCGGTACCCTGACCAACGGCACCGTGTTCGACAGCTCGGTTGAGCGTGGCAGCCCGATCGATCTGCCGGTCAGCGGCGTGATCCCTGGTTGGGTTGAAGGCCTGCAACTGATGCACGTAGGTGAGAAGTACAAGTTGTACATCCCAAGCGATCTGGCTTATGGCGCGCAGAGCCCAAGCCCGTCGATCCCGGCCAACTCGGTGCTGGTATTCGAGTTGGAACTGCTGGGGATCAAGGATCCAGCCAAGCAGGACGCCGCCAAGTAACCTGTCTTTGCGCCTGAAGCAACGCCCCGTTTTACGGGGCGTTGTCGTTTCTGCAAGGCTCATCTGGCAATTAATCCGAACCTGCGGCCTCGCCGGTGGTCAGAACGGGTTGTCGGCTGCGGGTAGTCGTTGAGGGCTGCCAAGTCAATGAAATTATGGGTTTTTTTATGTGAGTAAAAAACGCCCGATCTGAGCTCAGCCCTTGTGAGACGGGGCTTTCAGCCGTGAAAAATAGCTCTGTTCACAAGGTTATCCACAATTTGTGTGGATAACATTTCAGTGGGAGTGATGATGAAAACACCCTGGAACTTTGCTCGCTTCCTGCCTTTGGCGGGCCGGTTGCTGAGCCGCGGTCGTTTGCCGACGCTATTGTTCGCTGTCGCCAGCAAGGGGGCGATTCAGGGAGGGCGCTTGGGCAAGGTCAAAGAGGACCTGCGCCTGCTCCAGGCGTTATGCCTGGCTTACTGGCGAGGCGAATATCGGGCAATCAGCTCCAAGTCCTTGTTGTCGGTGGTGGCGGGGCTGATGTATTTCCTCAGTCCGGTGGATGCGATTCCCGATTTCATCCCGGTGTTCGGCATGCTCGACGACATTGCCGTGCTGGCCTGGCTGATGAAGACCCTGGATGACGAGCTCAGCGCCTTCCGCGCCTGGCGTGGCCGGCAGCGGCCGGAAAAGCTGGCGGTAGTCGAACGTCTGCCGGATACACCGGAACAGCTGCGGTTGGAGGGGCCACGGCAAAATTGAGTCGATTGACTCGCAGGTTCAACAATCATGCTCCCCGCGACCGCAGCCGCTGTTAGGATTACACTTCAAAGGAAAAGTCCGACTCGATAAGTGTCGTTGTCCTACGGGGTAGTAATGGATATTCAGATTATTGAACGCGATGGCGAGCCCGAATACGCGGTTCTGCCGTGGGCTCAGTATCAAGCTTTATTGACAGCCGCAGGCCTCACCGAACCACTATCGCATGCTGGCGCTACGTCTCAGGCAGCGCCACCGGCCCAGAGTCTTCCGGGCCTGGATCAATTACGCAATCTGCGCGAAGGGAAGGGCATCGCCATCGAGGCGCTGGCCCGCAAAGTAGGTATCAGTCCGTCTTACCTGGCCCTGATTGAAAGTGGCGAGCGTCACCCTGACGCTGCGATTCGCCGCAGCCTGGCCTGGGAATTGACGGTGCCGGGGTGGAGGGAGCAATCGTGAGTGTAAGGATCAGTCGTCAGCACTGGGATGGGCTGTTGGGTGAGCTGGATCAAGCCCGTCGTCAACGTCACCTTTTAACCTATCGTGCGCTGCTGGAGCGATTGCAACTGCCCAGTCCGGCGATGCAGACCTTGACGGCCGCTCTGGAGCACCTGGCGGCCCTGGATGCCCGGGCCGAACAGCCGCTGCGCAGCTCATTGGTGATCAGCCAGGGCGCCAGTCGTTTGCCGCGGACCGGATTCTTCGAGTGTGTCGAGCGCCTGGGACGTTTTTCCGGGCCTTCCGACGGGGTGGCTGCCGCTTCATGGCACGCCTCGGAGGTGGTGCGTGTGTTCGAGTACGAATACCCCGAATCAGCGGAGGCTTGAATGTTCCTGCCACTCAAGGCGCGTCTCGGTTATTGGCTGGCGCGCCGCTTGTTTCATTGGCCCTGGTTTATCCGTCAACCCCGTATCTGGCGTTGGATGGAAGGGCAGTTCGCGCGCATGGCCAATCTGGGTAACGTCGCTGCGCAGAGTTTCTATGGGCATATCCTGACCTTTCGCGGACAAGGGCTGGGTGCGCGTGAGGAAGGTCAGCGCCTGTTGCGCCTGGCGGCATTGGCGGGTGACGGCAAAGCGGCCTATCAGCTCGGTGTGATCAGTCTGGCCGGCTCGCCCAGCAAGGCGCCCGATGCGGTCGAGGCCGCCCGTTGGTGGCGGCTCTCGGCGCAGGCCGGTCATCCTCTTGCGGAGCTCAAACTGATGCAGCTCGATCAATCGGCTGATCCCGCAGCGGCTCATTGAGGGAGTGCGTTCCCAGGCTGGCTGCAGCATCCAGGCTGTCGATCACATGGATGCTGTAGCCATGGACGTTCTTGGCGTGATGCTTGGCCTGGGAGGCCAGTTCTGCCAGCTGACTGGAGTCCAGTTGTCCACAGGCCTCCGAATACAGGTGCACCACGCCGATAGACAGCGATAGCAGGGGAAATTCCTGGCGCACGCCCTGGCGGTTGGGCGCGACAAAACAGCCGGCTTCCAGGTGTTCGCTGCGATAGAAGCGCCGACACTGACTGTGGAAGTCGTCCAGCAGCTGATTCAGGCGCCTGCGCCAGTCTTCCGGCCCCAGCACCAGCAAGAAGTCATCGCCGCCGATATGCCCGACGAAGTCGCGGCTGGGATCGACCCGATCATTCAGGCATTGAGCCAGGCACAGCAGCACCTCATCGCCACGGCCGTAACCGTAGATATCGTTGAAGGGCTTGAAGCTGTCGATATCCACATAGCAGATCACCGATTCCCGTCCCTGCTGCAGCAAGCGCGTCAGGCACTGCTGGATGGGGACGTTGCCCGGCAGCAGGGTCAAGGGGTTGGCGTAGCGAGCCTGCTGGATTTTCAGCTCGGTGATCAGCTTGAGTACGTCTATGACCCGCCCCAGTCCCAGGTACTGGCCGTTGAGGGTGATGATGAAGTCTTCCTCGATGCGTTGTCGTGCGCGACTGGTGATCAGGCGACTGACCTGCTGCAGGGATTGGCTGAGTTCGACGGCGAGGAAATCATCGTTCATCAGGCGACTGATGGGTTTGCGGGCAAACAGGTCGGTGGCGAAGGGTTTGAGCAGGGCGTCCGAGAGTGAATGTCGATGAACGATCCCGCAGGGCTGGCCCTGCTCGTCAAGAACCGCCAGGGAATTGAGGTTGGCTTGCCGGCGAAAGGCTTCCAGGACGTTGGCCGTGGGCGTATTGCGGGCAACCGCCGGCTGCTCGTTGAGCAAGGCGCTGAGATCGCTGCCTTCGTCGTTGAGCGCCACGCTGGGGTTGTCGTGTTTGGGCATCATCGTCCGCGCATCACGGGGCGGCTGCTCCTGCGGCCGGCACAGCAAGTAGCCCTGGACCAGATCGACCCCCATTTCCGTGAGCACCGCCAGCTCCTCGAACATCTCGATGCCTTCGGCGATGACCTGGGCGCGGGAAGCCTTGGCGATCTGCAGGATCGAACCGACGAACTCGCGTTTGAGCGCGTCCTGATGAATGCCATCGATAAAGTGTCGATCGATCTTCACATAATCCGGTCGCAACTCGGACCACAGGCGCAGGCTTGAATAGCCGGCGCCGAGGTCGTCCAGGGCGATGGAAAATCCCATGTCGCGGTAGTGATGCAGAGCATTCTGCAGCAGCTGAAAGTCGTCGATGGGCGTCTGTTCGGTGAGTTCGATCACCACCTGACTCGGCGGGATGCCGAAGTCCTGCAGCAGTTGCAGGGTGCGCCCGGGCTGGTGGGCCGCTTCCAGCAGGGATTCGGGGGAGACGTTGAGAAACAGTTTGCCGGGCAGTTGCTGCTCGCTGAAGCGTTTGCAGGCGCTGTGGCGGCAGGCGATCTCCAGTTCGCTCAGGCGGCCGGCCTGGCGTGCCACCGCAAACAGGGCGACAGGGGAGTGCAGGGGGCTGTTGGAGGGGCCGCGACTCAAGGCTTCGTAACCCAGGATGCGCCGCTCGGAAAGGCTGATGATCGGTTGGAACAGGCTGTGCAAACCGCTTTGAGCCAGGATTGAACTCAATGCACTCAGCTGTTCGGTCGTGGTCATGGCGATCTCTGTCGATGAAAAAAGGACCGGGCGCCGCTCCAGTTCAAGAGCGGCGCCCGGTCCTTTATTTCACGACAGAATGATGACTGTTTAATGACGATCCGGGGAGCGATCGAATTAAATTGCCATCATCTTCAGTGCTTGGCCACCGAGGTGTTGAGCTTCAGATAGTCCAGCAGGATGCGCCCGGTTTCACTCAGGTAGGCGTCATCTTCCGGCTTGGTCTTGTCCGGCTCGGCAGCGGCCAGCGCGTCTTCGTCCTCTTTCTTCAGCTCTTTGAGCGGCTCTTCGCCCTTGGCCTTGCGACGAGCGTTTTCCAGGGCCAGTTGTTTGGCTTCGATGTCGGCATGTTGTGCGCGACGCTCGGCTTCGTTGAGGCTGACGGTCTTTTCCGCCATCAGTTTCTGTGCCAGGGCCAGTTTGTCGCGGATGAACACGAACTCCGGATCTTTCGCCGAACGGTTTTCGTGTTCGGCCTTGAGCTGGGCCAGGAACGGCTTGAACGGATCCATGGCGGGCTTGATGGCCGGGCGAATGGTGTCCCAAGGCATGGCTTCAGGCAGGGCGCTTTCGCCGATTTCCTTGGTGTCGATGATCGATGGGTAGCCGATATCCGGCAGCACGCCCTGATGTTGGGTGCTCTGTCCGGAAACCCGGTAGAACTTGGCCAGGGTCAGCTTCAGCTCGCCGTGGTTCAGTGGCTGAATGGTCTGCACCGTGCCTTTACCGAAGGTCTGGCCACCGATGATCAGTGCGCGGTGGTAGTCCTGCATGGCGCCGGCGAAAATTTCCGAAGCCGAAGCCGAGAGGCGGTTGACCAACAGCGCCATCGGCCCTTTGTAGAAGGCGCCGGGGTTTTCGTCTTCGAGCACATCAACACGGCCATCGGCGTTGCGTACCAGGACGGTCGGGCCCTTGTCGATAAACAGGCTGGTCAGTTCGGTGGCTTCCTGGAGAGAGCCGCCGCCGTTGTTGCGCAGGTCGATGACGACGCCGTCGACCTTGTCTTTCTGCAACTCGGTCAGCAGTTTCTTCACGTCGCGGGTGGTGCTCTTGTAGTCCGGATCACCGGCGCGGAAGGCCTTGAAGTCCAGGTAGAAGGCCGGGATCTCGATCACCCCGAGCTTGTAGTCCTTGCCGTCCTGCTTGAGGTTGAGGATCGACTTCTTCACTGCCTGGTCTTCGAGCTTCACCGCTTCACGGGTGATGGGCACGATCTTGCTGGTCTGATCATTTGGCGCGTTGCTTGCCGGGATCACTTCCAGGCGCACCAGGGTACCTTTCGGGCCGCGGATCAGCTTGACCACTTCGTCCAGGCGCCAGCCCACCACGTCGACCATTTCCTTGTTGCCCTGGGCAACGCCGATGATCTTGTCCGCAGGCGCTACTTGCTTGGTCTTGTCCGCCGGGCCTGCCGGCACCAGGCGCACGACCTTGACCTGGTCGTTGTCGCTCTGCAATACGGCGCCGATGCCTTCCAGCGACAGGCTCATGTTGATGTCGAAGTTTTCCGCGTTATCCGGCGACAGATAATTGGTGTGCGGATCGTAGGACATGGCGAAGGTGTTGATGTAGGCCTGGAAGATATCTTCGGCTCGGGTCTGGTCCAGGCGCGCCAGTTGGTTCTTGTAGCGCTTGGTCAGGGTTTCCTGGATCTGCTTGGGATCCTTGCCGGCGATCTTCATCCGCAGCACTTCGTCCTTGACGCGTTTGCGCCACAGGTCGTCGAGTTCTGCGGTGGTCTTGAGCCATGGCGCGTCCTTGCGGTCGATCAGCAAGGTTTCCTTGGCGTTGAAGTCGATCTTGTCGACGCCTTTGTTGAGTTCCGCGAGGGCGAAGTCCAGACGCGCTTTGACCCGGTCCAGATAACGCTTGTAGATGGTGAACCCGGCGTTCAGGTCGCCGCTCTTGAGGAAGTCGTCAAACTGGGTTTTCCATTTGTCGAATTCCGCAATGTCGCTGGCCAGAAAGTAGCTGCGCGACGGATCCAGCAGCTTCAGGTAGCTGTCATAGATGATCACCGAGCGCGCATCGTCCAGCGGCGGTTTGCTGTAATGGTGGCGTTTGAGCAGTTCTACAACATTGAGGCTGGCAATTACCTCATCGCGATCGGGCTGAAGGTTGTCCCAGCTATTGGCTGCGAACGTATTGGTCGACATCGGCAGTAAGCCGAAACCAATGAAAAGGGCGAGGGCGGTGCTGGGGAACAAATGCTTCATGCTGATTCGACGCGGGGGCAATTGATAACGCATATTAGGCCGTCTTTGAAGTCGCCGGTTCCATAAGGGCCGGTCGCATAATGCAAAAAGCCCGGTGCTACCGCTCCGGGCTCAGTCCAGACTCACTATGGAGGCACTGTGAAAGCATTGCAAGGCGTTGAAGGTCATGTGGAGTGGGTTGAAGAACCAAGTCCGGCCTGTGATGTAGGGCAAGTTCGCATTCGTGTGGCGGCTGCGGGGCTCAATCGTGCCGATCTGCTGCAGCGAGCCGGACTTTATCCGCCGCCGCCAGGAGCCAGCCCGATCCTGGGGCTGGAGTGCTCCGGGATTATCAGCGAAGTCGGCCCGGGTTCGTCCTGGCAGATCGGCGATCGGGTGTGCGCGCTGCTCGCCGGTGGCGGCATGGCCGAGGAAGTGGTGGTGGATGCGCGCCATGTGCTGCCGGTGCCTGAGGGGCTGTCCCTGGTCGAGGCGGCGGCACTGCCCGAGGTCTACGCCACCGCCTGGCTCAATCTGTTCCAACTGGCGACGCTCAAGCCCGGAGAGAAGGTGCTGTTGCACGCCGGGGCCAGTGGTGTCGGTTCGGCCGCCATTCAATTGTGCAAGGCGTTCGGCAATCCGTGTTGGGTCAGTGTCGGCTCCCCCGATCGCCTGGCCTATTGCGAAAGCCTGGGTGCCCAGGGCGGTGTGGTACGCACCGATGGCCTGGAGGCGCTGCGGGACTTCGGCCCATTCGATGTCGTCCTTGATCCGGTAGGCGCCAATTACGCGGCCGACAACATCAAGTTGCTGGCCGTGGATGGGCGTTGGGTGTTGATTGGCTTGATGGGAGGGCGCGAAGCGCAATTGGACCTGGCCCAGGTTCTGGCCAAGCGCATCCAGTTGCTGGGCTCGACTCTGCGCAGCCGCAACGAGCAGTTCAAGGCTGACCTACTGAGCGACCTCGGGCAAAATGTCTGGCCGCTGTTCACCGAAGGGCGTCTGAGCCCGCAGTTGGCCAAGACCTTCCCGATTCAGGACGCTGAAGCCGCCTTCGCCGAACTGGCGACCAACAAGGTGTCGGGCAAGCTGGTGCTGGTGATCGACTCCAGCTTGATCTGAACCCTGTAGAAGCAGGCCTGCCGACGAAGGGGGCGTCAGGCCTGACAGGCTGCTGGCTGGCCGCCAGCTCCTGCACGAGCCTGCTTCGAGGATCTTGGGGGTGGGTCACTTCCAGTGATGGATCAGCCAGCCGGCCTTCTCGGCGTGCTCACGCAATACCGGGTCCGGGTTCACCACTTGCGGATGATCCACTCGCAGCAGCAACGGCAGGTCGTTGCGCGAGTCGGAGTAGAAGGTCGCGCCTTCCAGGTTTTCTTCCTCGGCATCCAGCCATTCCAGCAGACGGGTGATCTTGCCTTCGCGGTAAGTCAGGGTGCCAACGGTGCGGCCACTGTAGACCCCATGCTGCACTTCCAGCTCGATGCCCAGCACTTCGCCGATGCCTAGGCGGGCCGCTATCGGCTTCACCAGATGGGTGCCCGAGGCCGAGATCACCAGGATCCGGTCGCCGGCCTGGCGATGGGCGGCAATGGCCTTGCAGGCATCGCTGAAGATGATCGGTTCGATCACCTCTTCGACCCAGGGCTCGACCAGGTGTGCGACTTCTTGCGGCGTGCGTCCGGTCATGGGCTCCAGGCTGAAGTCCATGAACTCTTCCATGGCCAGCTTGCCATGGCTGTAGGCGTCCATCAGTTCATGGTTGCGGCGCATGAACGATTCGCTGTCGACCCAGCCCAGGCGGCCCATCTGTTCGCTCCAGAGGGTGGCGCAGTCGCCGTGAATCAGGGTTTCGTCCAGATCAAAAATTGCCAAGGCCATCAGTGCCGCTCTCTCTTCAGGATCAATTGCGTGAATGCCATCAGGCTACCTCACACAGGGCTGCCGGATCGATGGTCAATGCCAGACGCTGGCCGTCTGCATGAAGGTCATCGGCCGAACGATTGAGTACATCCACCACCAGTTCCACGCCACGGGCTTCGATCCGATAGCGGATCACGTTGCCCAGCAGGCTGTGACTGCGTACCAGGGCATCGAGTTGCCCTTCCTTGCGCAGTTCGATGGCTTCCGGGCGAATGGCGATGCGCCCGTTGACCGGCCGTTGCAACAACTTGCTGGCGCTCTCGGCGGACAGCAGGTTGTAGTTGCCGATAAAGCCCGCGGCGAAGGCATCCACCGGTGCGGTGTAGAGGGTTTCGGCGTCGCCGCTCTGGACGATCTTGCCCTGGTTCATCAGGAAGATCCGGTCGGACAGGGTCAGCGCTTCTTCCTGGTCGTGGGTGACGAAGATGGTCGTCAGTCCCAACTCCCGCTGGATGTTGCGGATCTGTTCACGCAGGTGCTTGCGGATCCGCGCATCCAGGGCCGACAGCGGTTCGTCCAGCAACAGCAGGCGCGGGCGGGTCACCAGGGAGCGGGCCAGGGCCACGCGCTGGCACTGGCCGCCGGACAGTTGATGCGGGTAGCGGCTGGCGTAGTCGTTGAGCTCCACCAGTTGCAGGGCTTCCTGCACACGCTTGTGGCTGTCGTCGGCGTTGACCTTCTGCATGCGCAGGCCAAAGGCCACGTTCTGTTCCACCGTCATGTTGGGAAACAGCGCGTAGCTCTGGAACACCATGCCGATCCCGCGTTTCTGCGGGCTCAGGGGCACGATGTCCTGGCCGTCGAGGAGGATCTTGCCGCCGTCCACCGGGGTCAGCCCGGCGATGCAGCGCAGCAGCGTGGATTTGCCGCAGCCGGACGGGCCCAGCAGGGTGACGAACTCGCCCTTGCGGATTTCGCAATTGATGTCGCTGAACACCGTGGTGCCGGCGTAGTTCTTTTGCAGGTGTTGGACGCTGACGAAGCTCATTGGCTTTTGTCCTTGTTCAAGATGTTGGCGGCCCAGGTCAGAACCAGCACAAAGAAGAAGTAGGAAATCACCAGGGCGCTGGTGAAGTGGCCGCTGCTGTTGCGCATGTTGTTCAGGTAGACCTGCAGGGTTTCATAGCGGGTGCCCACCAGGATGTTGGCGAACACGAACTCGCCGAACAGGAACGAGAACGACAGCAGCAGCGCCACCATCAGGCCCTTGCGCAGGTTCGGCAGGACCACCAGGAAGGCCGCCTGCCAGGTGCTGGCGCCGAGCAGTTGGGCGGCGTCCATCAGGTCCCGCAGGTTGATCGCCTGCAGGTTGTTGGTGATGGCCCGGTACATGAACGGCAGCGCCACGGTGAAGTAGCAGCCGATCAGGATCCAGGGCGTGCCGACCATGGCCAAGGGCCCCGAACCATAGAGCTGCAGCAGGCCCACCGAGGACACCACCGGCGGCACCGCGAAGGGCAGCAGGATCAGGATGTTCATCAGCGCATCGAGCTTGGGAAAGTGGTAGTGCACCACGAACAGCAGCGGCAGGATCAAGACCACCGACAGCACCAGCGCGCCGACGCAGACCAGCAGCGACTGGCCGAAGGCGTTGAGAAAGCGCGGGTCACTCCACAGTTGCAGGTACCACTTGAAGGTCAAGCCGCTGGGCAGGATGGTGGCCGACCAACTGCTGGCGATGGAGTAGACAAAGGTCCCCAGCAGCGGCAGCAGCAGGATGGCGAACAGCAAGTAGACCACCACCCGGTGGTAGAGCGCGGCGGAGCCGGGTTCAGCGCGAGACATGGTAGCTCCTCTTCAACAGCAGCTGATGGACGATGGTCACCAGGGTCATCAGCGCTACCAGCACCACGGCCAGGGCGCTGGCCATGTTCGGATCCAGGGAGATGTCCCCCGAAACCATGGCGGCGATGCGGATCGGCAGCACGTTGAAGTTGCCGGTGGTCAGGGCATAGACCGTGGCGTAGGCGCCCAGGGCGTTGGCCAGGAGGATGACGAAGGTGCCGAGCAATGCCGGGGTCAGCACCGGCAGGCCGATATGCCGCCAGAACTGCCAGCCGCTGGCCCCCAGCAGCGCGGCGGATTCGCGCCAGTCTTCCCGCAGGGCGTCGAAGGCCGGGTAGAGCAGCAGCACGCCCAGGGGAATCTGGAAGTAGGTGTAGAGGATGATCAGCCCGGTCTTGGAGTACAGGTTGAAGTCCTGAATGATCCCCGACTGCTTGAGCATGATGGTGATGGTGCCGTTGAAACCCAGGAGGATGATGAAGGCAAAGGCCAGGGGCACACCGGCGAAGTTGCTGGTCATGTTGGCGAAGGCGTTGACGAAGTTGCGCAGCCTGGAGTCCACCCGGCGCAGCGAGTAGCTGCCCAGCACGGCGATGATGATGCCGAACACGCTGGACCAGAAACTGATCTCCAGGCTGTACTGGATGGCCTGCAGATAGAACTTCGAACTGAAGATCTTGCTGAAGTTGGCCAGGCCCCAGCCGAACTCTTCCGACTGCAGGCTGTTGATCAGCACCCATGCCAGTGGGGCGATCTGGAACACGATGAAGAACAGGGCAAAGGGCACCAGGCACAGCGCCGCCAGCCATTTGCCGCGGGTCACTGAATTCACTGCAACAGCTCCCGGCAGAAAGGTTTGTCATGGGGCACGCCCAGCAGTTGGCAGACGGTGCCGCACAGCTCGGTTTGTTTGGGCGTGGCGTTGGGGTCGAGGCTGAAGGCATCGCCGAGCACGAACAGCGGGACTTCCCGCTCCTCGGCCAGCAGGCCGTTGTGCGAGCGGTCGTTGTTCATGCCGTGGTCGGCCGTCACCAGCACCTGATAGCCGGCCTCGAGCCAGCCTTGCAGATAGTCGGCGAGGATGATGTCCGCCGAGCGCGCGCTGTTGCGGTACTGGGCGCTGTCCAGGCCGTACTTGTGCCCGGCATCGTCGATGTTCATCGGGTGCACCAGGAGCAGGTTCGGCTGATGGCGCAGGCGCAGGTGCTCCGCATCGGCGAACAGGTGGGAATCGGGGTAGTGATCGCTCCAGTAGAAGTGGCCGTACTGGATCGGCAGTTCCGGGTTGGCGGTATGGCGGTCACGGGGGGCGTTGAACGGGCTGCGGTTGTAGAGCTCGCTGACCCAATGGTAAGCCGCCGCGGCGGTGATCAGGCCGGCCTCGCGGGCATAGTGGAACAGGCTGCGCTGAGTGGACAGGCGCGAGACCTGGTTGTGCACGATGCCGCTGTCGATGGGGGCGACACCGGTGAGGATGCATTCGTACAGGGGCCGGGACAGGGCCGGCAACTCGCATTGCAACTTGTACAGGGCGGCGCGGCCTGCGCCGACGTAGGCTTGCAGGTGGCCCATGGCGTGTCGGGCCACTTCGTGGTTGAGGCCGTCGAGCACCACAAGAATGACGTTGTGCTTCATGAACGGGGAAACTCCGGGATCAGGCGGCGCATGGAACCTGTAGAAGCGGCCGCACGGCACCGCGTATGCCGGCGAAGGCGTCTGCACATTCGTGCAGGCCTGCGCCGGCAAGCCGGCTCCTACGACTGATGCAGCGTTACGGCATGTTGATGATCACTTCTTCCTGCCACTTCTGCGGCAGGGCCTTGGAGGTTTTCTCCCAGGCATCGGCGTCCTTGATCGGAGTCACGTGCTTGTACTGTTCGTTGGGCAGCAGGTTGGCCTGCACGTCCGCCGGCAGGGTCAGGTGTTCGGCGCGGATCGGCCGGGCATTGCCGCGAGCCAGGTTGGTCTGGCCGGCATCGCTAAAGATGTATTCGCGGGTCAGCTTGGCGGCGTTGGGGTGCTTGGCGTACTTGTTGATGATGGTGGTGTAGCCGGAGATCACCGAGCCATCGGACGGGATCAGTACTTCGTAGTCGTCCTTGTTGATCATCTTGTTGCGGTAGCTCAGGCCGTTGAAGTCCCAGACCACGCCGACTTCCACTTCACCCTTTTCCATGGTGGCGATGGTCGGGTTGGCCAGGGACAGGCGACCCTGCTTGGCGATCTCGGCGAACATCAGCAGCGCCGGCTGGATGTTCTTCTCGTCGCCTCCCTTGGCGATGGCCGCTGCCAGTACGCCGTTGGCGGCCTGGGCGGCGGTGCTCACGTCACCGATGGAAACCTTGTACTTGCCTTTTTCCAGGTCGGCCCAGCTCTTGGGTGCTTCGGAACCGTGCAGCAGCTTCTTGTTGATGATGAAGGCGATGGTGCCGGTGTAGGCCAGCGCCCAATTGCCGTCCTTGTCCTTGGCCCAGTCCGGGACCTGGGCCCAGGTGCTCGGTTTGTAAGGCTGGGCTACGCCCTGCTTGACCGCGATCGGGCCGAAGGCCGCGCCGACGTCGCCGATGTCGGCACTGGCGTTGTCTTTCTCGGCGGCGAACTTGGCGATCTCCTGGGCCGAGCTCATGTCGGTATCGATGTGCTTGAGGCCGTAGGTTTTCGCCAGGTCCTCCCAGGTGCCTTTCCAGTTGGCCCAGTCATCGGGCATGCCGACGCTGTTGACCGCGCCTTCTGCTTTCGCAGCGGCTTCCAGGGTTTTCAAATCGTTATCAGCAGCCATGGCGGCGGTGCACAGGGCAATGGTCGAGCCTAACAGTGATGCCAGGAAAAGCTGTTTCATCCGAAGCTCCTTTGGGCGTGTTCAACGCTGCGTTTTTATCGACGGTCTTGCGGTGGGTTGGTCTAGGTCAGCAATACCTGAGCCAATTTAGGCGTGTTGGATGACACTTTGATGTCGGTGCCAACGGTCGGCGCATGGATTCGGGCGCAGGTCCGGCGCTGCGAAATAAGCGTAGACCATGAGCAAACACCCGTTCTGCAAGGATCTGGCGGGCAATTTGCAGGTTCGCCAGGGGGCCGCTCGGCGGCTTTGTCATCTCTCAGTCATATGCATTGCCTAGGCTTTGGACACGGCTGCGGAGCGCTGTCCCGACCACTGCACTGCCCTGAAACAGTGCTGGTCTAGTCCAGATAGGTAACGTTGATGCGTATTGATGCAACCAAAGCGGTGACAGCCATCGGCCAGGTCCTGCAGGAGCAGATCGCCCATGGTCTGTTGGCGCCGGGCAGCAAGCTGCCGGCCGAGCGCAAGCTCAGCGAGCTGTTCGCCACCACCCGGATCACCGTGCGCGAGGCCTTGCTGCAACTGGAGGCCCAGGGGCAGATCTACCGTGAGGAGCGCCGGGGCTGGTTCGTTTCGCCGCCGCGGCTGGCCTACAACCTGATGCAGCGCAGCCACTTCCACGCCATGGTCAGTGCCCAGGGACGAGTGCCTTCCACCGAGGTGATCTCGGCACGCCTGCAACCGGCTTCGGCGGCGGTCTGCGCCTGGCTGCAGCTACCGGCGCTGTCCAGCGTGATCCAGATCTGCCGGGCGCGGCGCATCGACGACCGGCTGGTGCTGTACGTGGAGCACTACCTGAACCCCAAGTACTTTCCGCACATTCTCGAGCTGGATTTGAACCAGTCGATCACCGAGCTCTATGCCCGGCATTACGACCTGCATTACGGGCGGGTGCGCTTCGAGATCGTGCCCACCTCCTTGCAGCCGGAAGCGGCGGCGGCCTTGAAGGTTTCGGTGGGCAGTCCCGGGCTGCGCATCGCCCGGGTCAACTATGACCAGCACGAGCGGCTGATCGATTGTGATCTGGAGTTCTGGCGGCATGACGCAATTCATGTCGGCGTTGACGTGCTTTAGAGGCCGGTGCCGTTCGCCGGCAGCCGGCTCCTACAGGGTCATTGTTTCTCCGGGGCGCTGCCGGGGGTGATCACTTGAATGCTCATGCGCGGGGTGGCCAGGTCCAGCCCGGCTTCGTCCAGGTGACGCTTGAGGGACAGGTTGAAGGCCCGGGACACTTCCCATTGCTTGATTGGCGCAGTCTTGAAGCGAGCCCGGAGGATGGCGCTGCCGGACTCGAAGCTTTCCACGCCCTGAATCTCCAGCGGTGACCAGATATTGCGCCGCTGCAACGGGTCGGTGCGCATCTTCTGGCCGACATCGCGCATCAGCTTGATCGCGTCGTCGATCTCCATGTTGTAGGGAATCGCCACGCGGAAGATCGCGTAGCCGAACTCCCGGGAGTAGTTCTTGATGCTCTTGATTTCGCTGAACGGGATGGTGTGCACGATGCCGTCGATGTCCCGCAGGCGCACGGTGCGGATGGTCAGGCCCTCGACGGTGCCCAGGTGGCCGCCGACATCCACGTAGTCGTCGATGGCCAGGGAGTCCTCGATGATGATGAACAGACCGGTGATCAGGTCCGCCACCAGGGACTGGGCGCCGAAACCGATGGCCAGACCGATGACGCCGGCACCGGCCAGCAGCGGCGTGACGTTCATGCCCATGTTGGCCAGGGCGACGATGGTGGCAATGATGAAGATCGCCACGAACAGCACGTTGCGGATCAGCGGCATCATGGTTTGCGCGCGGGCGTTGGCCAGGCCCTTGCGCGAGCGGGTCAGGGCGTGATGCACCGCGGTGTCACTGAGAATCCAAATCAGCCAGGCGAAGATCAGGGTACCGCCGAGGCTGAACAGCTTGACGCTGACTTCATGGCCGTCGCCTTCGGTGAAGCGGATCAGCGACATGCCCCAGACCCGCAGGCCCAGTTCGATGAACGCCAGCCACACCGCCAGGTGGGCCAGGGTATAGAAGAAGCTTTTCAGCCTTTCGGAGTACAGCGCGTGGCGCTTGTGGCCCCGTTGCGGCTTGAGCGCATGACGCCGCACCAGGCCGTTGATCACCATGCACAGCACCAGCAGCACGGTGCACAGCAGGGACTGGCGCAGGGCGGTGCTGGTGTCGCCGGCGGACACGAAGGTGGCGAACAGGGAAATCCCGACCAGCACCAGGGCCGGCAGGTACCAGAAGGTGCCGATGATTTCGATGGTGTCGCTCAGGGCCCGGCGGGTCAGGCGCCGGGACAACGGTTGGTTGCGGATCAGGTGGGCGATTGGCCGGCGGAAACGCAGGATGAACACCCCGGTGGACAGCGCCGCCATCACATTGGCGAAGGTCGCCGCGGTATGGGCCAGGTGCTGGCCGAGGCTGGCCACCATGCGCGGGTCGCTCAGGGCTTCGCCAAAGGCGGCGAAACTGCCGATCCACCACAGCGGGCGGAAGGCCTGGCGGCGCAGGATGTACAGCGCGCGATGGCGGTGCGGGCCATCGAGCACAGAGAACGCCACCACGCAGATCGCCGAGAAACAGGTGCCCACCACCAGCGCGTAGGCCAGGACCATGGCCAGGTCCTTGCCCAGGGAAGAAGGCAGGGAATAGGTCATGTAGACGGTGATCAGCAGGGCGATCAGCCAGGGGCCGAGCTTGCGCAGGGCGAAACGCAGCAAGTCCCAGGTCTTGGGATGCTGGGGCAGTTCGTCGGTGAGGCCAAAACGCAGGCGCACCCGGTGACTGAGCCAGATCAACGCCGCCGCCAACAGGCTCCAGACCATGAGGATCAGGGCAAAGGCAAAGATGATCGGCAGCCATTGGCTGGCCGGCAGCATCAGCGCGGCCAGTTCTTCCTGGGCCAGATCGAACTCGTCGGTCCAGCGGTTGACCGGACTGTCGGCACCGGAGAACTGCTTCTCAAGGCTGCTCAGGGTGCCACCGATCAAGCCCAGTACGCCTTCCTCTGGGGTGGGTTGAGCTTTTTTCGTGGCGTCCCGGAGCTTCTTCAGGTCCGCCAGCAGCTTCGCCCGTTGCTGGTCGTTCTCCAGGGACTTGATCACCTCGTCCAGGGATTGTCCCAGGGGTTCCTCGGCCTGGGGCTGTGCCTTGGTCTGGCTGCCCAGCAGGCCAGGCAGGCCCACCGCCTGGGCGCTGCTCAGCGGCAGCAGGGTCAGCAGGCAGACAAGTGCATAGCAGGGCAGGGCGAAAAGACGAGCAAACACTGGGCGGTCAACCTCGCAGGCAAAAGGATCGACCGAGTGTACGAGGCCACCAAATTCAATGCGAGGGCAGGCGCCGCATTTATTCCGCGAGCTTGGCCAGGATCTTGTAGACCACGGTGCCGAGAATCAGCAGCATGCCGATCCACATGCTGAACACCCCGAGGTTCTTGTCCCGGAAGTTGAAGCCGATGGCCAACAGGATCATGCCCGTGAGAATCGGGATGAGCATGGAATGGAACGAAGACATCGAGATCATGGCGACGGCCTTGTCTGAAGAGGTACTCATGAGTCTAGGTCGCTTTGTCGCGACCTGGGTTGATGTGTATCAGGAGCCGGCGGGCGTGGAGGTCCACGCCCGCCGCATGCCTTACGGCAGTTCGCGGCTGGCGTAGAAGGCGCTCAGCACTTTCACCAGGTGGGCCAGGTCATGGCTGCCGCACAGTTCGCGGATCGAATGCATGGCGAAGGTCGGCAGGCCGATATCCACGGTGCGCACCCCCAGGTGGCTGGCGGTGATCGGGCCTATGGTCGAGCCGCAGCCCATGTCGCTGCGCACCACGAAGCTCTGCACCGGCACTTCTTCGGCCATGCACAGGTGGCGGAAGAAACCGGCGGTTTCGCTGTTGGTGGCGTAACGCTGATTGCTGTTGACCTTGATCACCGGGCCGGCATTGAGTTTCGGGCCGTGGTTGGCGTCGTGCTTGTCCGCGTAGTTGGGGTGCACGCCGTGGGCATTGTCGGCGGACACCAGCAGCGATTTCTGGATGGTGCGCACGAACTCGTCGCCTTCGGGCAACAGGCGACGCAAGGTCTGTTCGAGCATCGGACCGTCGGCGCCGCAGGCCGAGCAGGAGCCGACTTCCTCGTGGTCGTTGCACACCAGCACGCAGGTTTCTTCGCTGTCGGCGTTCAACAGGGCCTGCAATCCGGCGTAGCAGGACAGCAGGTTGTCCAGGCGCGCACCGGCAATGAAATCGCCATGCAGGCCGATTACCGCAGCGCTCTGGGTGTCATAGAAACTCAACTCGTAGTCCAGCACCACGTCGGCGTTCAGGCCGTGTTCCCGAGCCAGCTGGTCGGTGAGTACCGCACGGAAATCCACGCGCTCGTCGCCGGCGAACTGGGCCAGGATCGGCGGCAGTTCATTTTGTGCATTGATCGCCCAGCCCTGGTTGGCTTCCCGGTTGAGGTGAATGGCCAGGTTGGGAATGATCGCGATCGGTGTCTTGAAATCGATCAGTTGGCTTTCCACCTTGCCATCGCGGCGGAAAGTCACGCGGCCTGCCAGGGACAGATCGCGGTCGAACCAGGGCGCCAGCAGCGCGCCGCCGTAGACTTCCACGCCCAGCTGCCAGAAGCCCTGGCGCTGCAGTTCCGGTTGCGGCTTGACCCGCAGGCACGGACTGTCGGTGTGCGCGCCCACCAGGCGGATACCGCCTTGCAACGGCGAGTGCCGTCCCAGCTTGAAGGCGACGATGGAGGAGTCGTTACGGGTGACGTAGTAGCGACCGTTGGCCTCGGTGGTCCATGGCTCGCGCTCGTCGAGGCGTTGATAACCGGCCGCTTCCAGACGTTGAACAAGGCTGGCAGTGGCATGGAAAGGGGTAGGGGAGGCCTTGAGGAAGTCGATCAGGCCTTGGTTCAACTCTTCGCGCATAAGTAGCTCCAGACAGCAGTGGCGCGAGTTTAACGTATTGGATCGCGGCGATGGGCAAGAGCGTTTGAAGCTGGTTGCCCATCGACAGCAGAACCCACGTCAGCGGTTCGTTGATGCCAACTGCTCGCGCAGATAATTCAGGATGGCCTCTTGGTCTTCCTGGCTCGCGGGTTTGGGCAACACCTTCGGCCAGGAGCCACTGTCGAGATTGAGCAATCGTTGTTGTTTCTGCGGATCCCAGCGCCCGATCTCCCGGGACGCGTTTTTCCACCACTCGTGCCTGCAGGCCAAGTGGTAAGGATTGCTGGACAGCGCGTTTCCATAATGCAGGTCCCGGGCAATCTTTTTTAATTCACCGTCGAGTTTACGTAGGCGCCACTTAATTTGAAGTTGTTTCCAAAGCGAGGGCTCGGGCACCTGGCGTGGAAGTTCTCGAGATAGCGAGATCAGTTCGCAACGATAGTCTTCGCCGTGAAGTGCGAAAAAGCGCGCCTGCATCGTGTGGAAGAAACGCTTTTTGGCAAAGTAGTGATAGACGTACTTCTTGGTTTCCTGCACGGGCTTGTCACGCATTGCAAATGACAAAGCAATCTGTTCGATCGTGTGGATATCGAACGGGGCCTGAGTCCACTCATCGATATAACCGATGGACTTTTCCAGCAGTGGTGTATCGCTGTTGGTCAGTCCGCACAGGCCACTGTTGTAGAGCTTGAAATCGCTGTCAGGCTTTATGCCATGCGTTTGCAGGCATGCACCAAGCTTGAGGTAATTCTGACGCGTACTCACATCTCGCCAATGGTATTCAAACTCATCCATCAAGTAGTGCTGAGGACTGATCTTTTTCAGTAGCTGATGAGGGTTTTTCAGAAAAAGTGTATCGGTGTCTGCAAAAAGGGTTTTTTCCGCGAGTTTAAGTCCGGCGGCCATTGCGCAGGCTTTGCGCCGATGGTGATAGCCGTTCTGGCCTTGCCACTGGTGCAGGATTTCTTCGTTCAAAGTGACGATATCTACCGGCCAGCCAACGTAATCCTGAGGTCGGTCGGTCATTATCCTGATGCACAGCGACTCTCCGTTACTTAACAGGCTAAGTGCTGTGAGGATGCTGAATTTGGCTTCGCGCCGATAAACCTCGTGGTTACCGTAAACCAGGTAGAGCAGTTGCTCTGGAGTTTTTACCAGGGAGTGCGGGGCAAGTGCTGCTATGCACGTCATCGGTCAAGTGTCCTTACTGAGGGCGCGGGCTGATCAGGTTGTTCTCAAAACGGCGCAGGGCAGTCGAAGCGCAGGCGCTCACCGGTCTGGGGGTGGGTGAAGCTGAGCATGCTGGCGTGCAGGCACAGGCGTGGCCAGGCAGCCAGGGCTTGCGGGTGGGCGTAGAGGCCGTCGCCCAGGAGCGGGTGGCCGATGGACAGCATGTGTACCCGCAGTTGGTGGGAGCGTCCGGTGATCGGCGTCAGTTCGACCCGGCACCAGTCGCCGCAGCGCTCCAGCACGCGCCAGAAGGTCAGGGCGTGTTTGCCGAATTCGTGATCCACCACATGCCGGGGCTTGGTTGGCGGGTCATAACGCAGGGGCAGGTCGATGCTGCCGCTGTCCAGTTCCGGCTGGCCCCAGCACAGGGCGGTGTAGGCTTTTTCGGTTTCCCGGTCATGAAACTGCCGCGACAGCTCGCGATGTGTGTCCGGGTCCCGAGCCAGGAGAATGATGCCGGAGGTTTCCCAGTCCAGTCGGTGGACGATCCGGGCTTCGGGGTAACCGTTTTCCTGCAGACGGGTGATCAGGCAGTCCTTGTTGTCGTCGGCGCGACCAGGGACTGAAAGCAGCAGGGTGGGTTTGTTCACCACCAGGACGGCGGCGTCCTGATGCAGGATGTGGATATTCGACAACGGCATTAAAACAGCCTCGTAACAAACGCCAACGGCGGCTCGCCGACCCCATTCAATGCATGAGGCCTGCGAGCCGCCGTGGCTCCTGGCGGATCAATCAGCGATCAGGCAGGGTGATATTGAGTTCCAGGATCGAGCAGCTGCCCTGGTTTTCCAGAGCGACGTGCACGTCGTCGGACCCGATATTGACGTACTTGCGGATCACTTCCACCAGTTCCTTCTGCAAGGCGGGCAAGTAATCAGGGGTGCTGCGCTGGCCGCGTTCATGCGCCACGATGATCTGTAGACGCTCTTTCGCTACCGACGCGGTGCTGACCTTTTTGCTGGCACGAAAGAAGTCAAAAAGATTCATTATCTACCTCCAAACAGGCGCTCGAAGAATCCCTTCTTCTCGACATCAAGGAACCGATGTTCCACGGTTTTGCCCAGCAGACGATCGACCGCGTCGCTGTAGGCCTGGCCCGCATCGCTCTGGTCGTCGAGAATCACCGGTACGCCCTGGTTGGAAGCCTTGAGTACCGCCTGGGATTCGGGAATCACCCCGAGCAGGGTCACTGCGAGAATTTCTTTGACGTCTTCAACGCCGAGCATTTCGCCATTGCTGACGCGCTCCGGGTTGTAGCGGGTCAGCAGCAGGTGCTCCTTGATCGCATCTTCGCCCTTTTCGGCGCGGCGGGATTTGCTGGCCAGCAGGCCGAGCATGCGGTCGGAGTCACGGACCGAGGACACTTCAGGGTTGGTCACGACGATCGCTTCGTCGGCGAAGTACATGGCCAGGTGCGCGCCTTTCTCGATACCGGCAGGCGAGTCGCAGACCACGAACTCGAAGGTTTCCTTGAGTTCCATCAGGACTTTTTCCACGCCTTCGAGGGTCAGCGCGTCCTTGTCCCGGGTCTGGCTGGCGGCCAGCACGTAGAGGTTTTCCAGGCGCTTGTCTTTGATCAGGGCTTGCTGCAGGTTGGCTTCGCCGTTCACCACGTTGACGAAGTCATACACCACGCGACGCTCGCAGCCCATGATCAGGTCGAGGTTACGCAGGCCGACGTCGAAGTCGACGATGACTGTTTTGTGACCACGCAGAGCGAGGCCGGTACCGATAGCGGCGCTGGTGGTGGTTTTACCCACGCCACCCTTGCCGGATGTAACCACGAGAATCTTGGCCAAGGTGTTTCACCCCTAAGGAAAAAGGACTTTTAGCCCCTGAAAAACATCTCTTGAAAACTACTGCAGTCGGACAGCCTTGGCTGGAGCTCGGTCAGCGGCAGGGTTCATCGTCGATAAACACTGCTGATTGCCAATTTCCTACTTCGTTTGAGCCGTAATCGCTACGTTTTAGAGATGCTTGGAAAATGCGGCAGTATCCGTTAAAGACGTGTGATGTTCAACACGTCACCCGACAGGCTGACCTGGACTCCAGAGCCCCATAGCGGGTCGCGTCGCAGGTCCTCGGAAACCTTGTACTGACCGGCGATGGAGATCAGTTCAGCGCTCAATTGCTGACAGAAAATCCGTGCCTTGGTGTCGCCTTTGACGCCAGCCAGGGCCCGGCCGCGCATCGGGCCGTATACATGGATATTGCCATCGGCGAGAAGTTCCGCTCCGGGGCTTACCGAGGACACCACCACCAGATCGCCACCCTGGGCATAGATCTGCTGTCCGCCGCGTACTGGCGAAGTGATGATGCGGGTCGGTTTGACCGTAGGCTCCGGGGGCTTTTCCGGCACTTTCTTGATTTCGCTCTCGGGCGGCTCAAGTGGCCGTTCCCGGGCACCGGAAGGCGGTAGCACCGGCAGGTCGACGGCAATCGCCGCGGCGATGTCTTCTATGCGGCTGGCACGAATGGCCAGGGTGCGCAGGCCGTGCTGGCGGCAGACGCGCATCAGCCCGGGCAGATCCACCGAGCCCTCGGCGGCAGGCAGCTTGTCCAGCGCCAGCACCAGCGGCGCATTGCTGAAGAAGTTCGGGGCCTGGGCGACTTTCGCGGCCAGTTGGCGATCAAGGCCTTCAAGGTCGTTGCGGGCCAGTTCCAGCACCGTGATGGCGAGCATGCTGCCCTTTAACTGGAACACAGGATCTTGGTCTAGCGATTCGGTTTGGCTCATGGTCTGCAGAAGGCGGCTTGTCACTAAAAGTGCCGAGACTTATAACGAGATCGCCCGCGGCCCGCAAGCCAGGGCGAACCGATGTAGAATGCGCGACCTTGTTGTCTGTCCCGGAATCTGTAATGGATCGCCCGCGTTTTCGAGCTGCATTCTTGTCTCCACGTTTCTGGCCGCTGTGGCTGGGACTTGGCGTGTTATGGCTGGTCGTCCAGCTGCCTTATCCCGTGCTCCTGCAAATCGGTCGTGCCCTGGGGGCGCTGATGTACCGGGTGGCCGGTGATCGGCGGGCGATCGCCCGGCGCAATCTGGAACTGTGCTTCCCGGAAAAGTCCGCCGCAGAGCGCAAGCGCCTGCTCAAGGAGAACTTCGCCTCCACCGGGATCGCCTTCTTCGAAATGGCCATGAGCTGGTGGTGGTCCAAGCCGCGCCTGGCGCGCCTGGCCCATGTCGAAGGGCTGGAACACCTCAAGCAGGCCCAGCGCGACGGGCATGGGGTGATTCTCATGGCCCTGCACTTCACCACCCTGGAGATCGGCGCGGCGCTGCTGGGCCAGCAGCACACCATTGACGGCATGTATCGCGAACACAAGAACCCGTTGTTCGACTTCATTCAGCGCCGTGGCCGTGAACGGCACAACCTGGACTCTCTGGCCGTCGAGCGTGAGGACGTGCGTGGCATGCTCAAGCTGCTGCGGGCCGGCCGGGCGATCTGGTACGCGCCGGATCAGGACTATGGCATCAAGCAGAGCCTGTTCGTGCCGCTGTTCGGCATCCAGGCCGCTACCGTTACCGCCACCAGCAAGTTCGCGCGTCTGGGCAAGGCCTTGGTGGTGCCTTTCACCCAGGAGCGCCTGGCCGACGGCAGTGGCTACCGCCTGGTGATCCATGCGCCGCTGACGGATTTCCCTGGCGCCACGGAAGAAGAGGATTGCCTGCGGATCAATCAGTGGGTCGAAACGGCGTTGCGCGCCTGCCCCGAGCAGTACCTATGGGCCCATCGGCGCTTCAAGAGCCGGCCGCCGGGCGAGCCCAAGCTCTACACGAAGCGCGGTTGAACTTACGGGTACTGATCGGGACCTTGTGCGCCATGGATGGAGTGAATTGATGAGTGCGGCGGAACCGGTCACCGGTTTGATTCTTTCGGGTGGTGGCGCCCGGGCGGCCTATCAGGTGGGCGTGCTGGCGGCGATTGCCGAGTTGATGGGCCCCGGGGCGCGCAATCCGTTTCCCGTGATTGTCGGCACCTCGGCCGGGGCCATCAATGCCGTCAGCCTGGCCAGTGGCGCCACGGATTTTTCCGCGGCAATCAAGCGTCTCACAGCGTTCTGGAGCAGCTTTCGCAGTGATCAGGTGATGCGCAGCGATTGGCCCGGGGTGATTCGCCAGGCCAGCCGTTTTGTCGGCCACAGTCTGCTGGGGCTTGGTGCTCAGGTGCCGGTGGCGTTGATCAACAACTCACCGTTGCGTGACCTGCTCAACCAGCACATGCACCTTTCGGGCATCAATCAGGCCATTGCCCAGGGGCAGTTGCACGCGGTGGCGGTAACGGCTTTCGGTTATGAATCCGGACAGGCGGTGACCTTCTATCAAGGGGGCGGAGTCATCAATCCCTGGTTGCGCCACCGGCGGATCGGCATTCCCACCCATCTGACGGTGGACCATCTGCTGGCCAGTGCGGCCATTCCCCTGTTGTTCGCTCCGGTCAAGCTCGACCAGGAATACTTCGGCGATGGCGCGGTGCGCCAGTCGGCGCCCATCAGTCCGGCCTTGCACCTGGGAGCCAGTCGCGTGCTGGTGGTGGGGGTCAGTGGCAACCCGCGGGGCAACGATCCGGACACCTCACTGCAGCGCACGTACACCGGGCAGCAGCCGACCCTGGCGCAGATCGGCGGCCATATGCTCAACAGCACCTTCATTGACAGCCTGGAAAGCGATATCGAGCTGCTGGAGCGACTCAATCATTTCAGTCGCCTGTTGCCGGGCAGCGCGGCGGATCGCAGCTTGGGCATTGCGCCTGTGGAAGTACTGGTGATTGCCCCGAGCCAACCGATCGACGAAATCGCGGCGCGGCATCGGCAGGAGTTACCGGCGGCGTTGCGCCTGTTTCTGCGTGGACCCGGGGCGACCCGCACCAGCGGTGCCGGGGTCCTGAGTTATCTGCTGTTCGAGGCGGCGTACTGCAGCGAGCTGATCGAACTGGGCCGCAGTGACGCCCTGGCCAAAGGGGAGGAGTTGGCGCGGTTTCTGGGACTCAAGGGCTTCGCGGGCACGCCCGCTCCTACAGAACCTGCGCCGTAGGAGCGTGCTTGCCCGCGAAGAGCGAGGTACGGGTCAACCGCACGTCGCCCAAAGCTCCGTACGGCATCAGCGGCTCGCCCAACAATCAGAAGTGGTACTTGACCAGCAGGCTGGCAGTGTCCTGGTTGGTCTCGAAGTTGCGCGAATCCTCGATACCGTACTTGTTCTTCCAGTAGTCGTATTCGAAACCGACGTACAACTGCTTGGCGCCCCAGTTCAGTGCCTTGCCCAAGTCATATTTGATCTGTGGGTTGAAGTGCAGGTTGGCGTGGTAGGTGCCCTTGGCGTTCTGGTCGTTGTCCACCACCCAGTCCATGAATCCGTCGATCAGGATGTCCGAGCGGCCCACGGGAATGGTGTAGGACCACACCGGAGTGATCTGCCAGACGTTGTCGCCCGGGCGGCTGCCTTCGGTGTGACGCTGGTAGAAGTTCAGCTGGAAGTAGTCGAAGCCCGGTACTGCCAGGTCGAAGCCCGGGCCGATCAGGTAGGACTCATTGTCGCCTTCGCCGAATTCGTAAGTGAACGCCAGGAGCACGTCCTTGATCGGGCCGAATTCCAGTTTCTGGTCGAAGATCTTGCCGAACGACAAGCGTGGCGAGAACTCGCCGTAGTAGGTGTCGGGGCCGACGTTGCCGTCTTCCTTGCCGTTGTAGAAGATCCGGTCGAGGAAGAAGAAGTTGTCGCCGTACTTCCAGGCGTCGGCATGTTCGAAGGTCACCGTCTGTTGAATCTGCGGGTTGACCTCGAAGTTCTTGCCGTACAAGTAAGTCAGGCTGTTGTTCTGCCACTGCAACAGGTCGCCAGCCACGGCCTGTCCCCCCACCAGCGCACTGGCGGCCAACATCAGGCTCTTGCACATCGGTTTCATTCGGTTGCTCCCAAGTAGGTAGTTCCACGTTTTTATGGCTCGGCGCTCTGGTATGGCGCCTTTTTTCTTTGCTTTAAAAAACCATCCGATCGGTCAGCTTTGTTGCTGGTAGCAAGAGCTGAGCCAAGGCCGAAAAAAAGCAAAAAAACTCCCGGTCGGCTGTAGCAATACAGTCGAACGAGAGTGTTTCGAGCATTGATTTCGTGCGCCTCGAGACCTGTCCTGGCCGGGATAAGTTGGCCTTCAGGTCAGGTTTTTCATCCGGGCTTTTTTTTAGACCGGATTTGCGCGGCCGCGGAGAATACTGGCTCCCACGGCAGGGCTCAAGTGCTCTGCAACAGCGCACTGGCAGCCACTTTGGGGCAGGCAGACCGCACATCTCAGCGCGCTGTCCGTACTGAGAGGCGCAGAAACCGCGCGGACGACCCGCCATCAGGGGCGCAGTGGGTGGCCGCAAGTGGGTGAGCGGCGGACAGTTGTCGGGCTGGTGCAGGCTGCATGGCGGGCTCCCTGTTTATTCTTGTTTTCAAGGCGCGGCGTTGTTGGGCAGTGATCGGTGCAGGGCTGGCGAGCACTGCACTCATGCATGAGCGGTGAGGCAGGGATCGGGGCGCCGGTCCGGCGCCCTGGTCAAGCCTTAATGCTGGTGAGCCTGTTCAGCGTTGCTGATGGCGCGCTCGGTACCCCCGAGAATGTTGAACAGCAGGTTCAGCACCAGGGCGCTCAAGGTCGCCATGGCAATGCCGCTGTGGGTGATGGGGCTCATCCACAGCGGCAGGTGGGCAAAGAACTCCGGGCGCACCACGGGAATCAGGCCCATGCCGATGCTCACCGCCACCAGCAGTTGATTGCGCCGGTCGCCAATATCGGCTTCCTGGAGGATCTTGATCCCGGTGGCGGCCACCATGCCGAACATGGCGATGGCTGCGCCGCCCAGTACCGCTGGAGGAATCGAGGCTACCAGGAACGCCGCCTTGGGCAGCAGGCTGAGGATGATCAGCAGGCCGCCGGCAACGATGGTCACGGAACGGCAGCGCACCCCGGTCATCTGCACCAGGCCGATGTTCTGGGCGAACGAAGAGTGGGTGAAGGTGTTGAGGAAACCGGCGAAGAACGAGGCGCCGGCATCACACAGCAGGCCACGGCGCAGCATGCGCGGGGTGACCTCCTGGCCGGTGATCTTGCCCAGGGCCAGGAACATCCCGGTGGATTCGACAAAGATGATCACCACCACCAGGCACATGGACAGGATGGGCGCCAGGTGGAACTGCGGCATGCCGAAGTGCAGCGGGGTGACGACCTGCAGCCAGGGCGCCTGGGCCATGCCGCTGAGGTCGACCATGCCGATCATGCCGCACAGCACGTAGCCAAGGCCCATGCCGATCAGCACGGAAATGTTCACCCAGAAACCACGCATGAAACGATGGATCAGCAGGATGGTGCCCAGCACCAGTGCAGCGATGGTCAGGTAGATGGGCGAACCGAACTGCGCGGTACTGCTGCCACCGCCGGCCCAGTTCACCGCCACCGGAAACAGTGACAGGCCGATCGAGGTGATCACCGTGCCGGTGACCAGGGGCGGGAAGAAGCGCACCACCTTGGACATGAACGGCGCAATCAGCATGCCGAAGAAGCCTGCGGCGATGGTGGCGCCAAAGATGCCCTGCATGCCGATGCCGGGCATACCGGCCATGGCCACCATGCTGCCTACGGCGGCAAAACTGGCGCCCATCATCACCGGCATGCGAATGCCCATGGGGCCGATGCCCATCGACTGGACGATGGTGGCGATTCCGGCCACCAGCAGGTCGGCATTGATCAGGAAGGCGATTTCTTCACGACTCAGGCCCGCGGCCTGTCCGATGATCAGCGGCACCGCAATTGCACCGCCATACATCAGCAGAACGTGTTGCAGCCCCACCAGGATCAGTTGCAGGAAAGGCAAGCGCACAATGGCGGGCGCGGCGGGGACGCACTGTTCGGATGAATCGGACATGCAACACCTCGAATCTTTTTATTCTTGTGATTTAACCGCTGCGTCTTGGTGCGCAACGGGTTTGCCGCGGACGAATCTTGGACGGCTGACGGCAATCAAGCCCGCCCCTACAGATGAATCCGGTTCTGTAGGAGCGAGCTTGCTCGCGAAGCAGCCTGGGTGCAGGCACTGATCAGTGGGTCTGGGCCCCCTGGGCAATCCAGGCGCCGATCAATTCACGTTCCTGCTGGGTCATCTGGGTGATGTTGCCCAGCGGCATGATCTGGCTGGTCACGGCCTGGGCCTGGATACGCGCAGCTTGCAGGCGGATCTGTTCCGGTGTGTCGAACATCACCCCGGCCGGCGCGGCGCTGAACAGCGGGCTGGTGGGCTTGGCCGAGTGGCAGACCGCGCAACGCTCCTGTATCACGCTGTGCACCTTGTCGAAGGCCGGGCCGGCATTCGAAGCCTGCGCCGGGGCGCTGGCCGCGGCAGGCGCAGCTGACGCTGGTGCTGGCTGAGCTTCGGTCGTGGTTGCCGGTTTGCCACCCAGGGCGGTTTCCGGCAATGGCTGGAACTGGGTCTGGGCAGGGGCCTTGGCCACGTCCGCAGCACTGGGCGCTGGCGTCGGACCGGTCACATAGGCCAGGCAGATCATGCCCAGCGCCGCCACGGGCAGGGTCCAGGCGAACTTGTGGCTGTCATGACGGGTGTTGAAGTAGTGACGCACCAGCACTGCCAGGACCGCGATCCCGGCCAGGATCAACCAGTTGTACTGGCTGCCGTAGGTGCTCGGGAAGTGGTTGCTGATCATGATGAACAGCACGGGCAGGGTGAAGTAGTTGTTGTGACGCGAACGCAACAGGCCCTTGGCCGGCAGGGTCGGGTCGGGGGTGCGGTTTTCCGCGATCGCCGCCACCAGCGCGCGCTGGGCCGGCATGATGATGCGGAACACGTTGCCCACCATGATGGTGCCGATGATTGCACCCACATGCAGGTACGCGCCTCGGCCGCTGAACACCTTGCTGAAGCCGTAGGCGGCGCCGATCAGCAGGAGGAACAGAATGAAGCCGAGCAGGGCGGGTTTCTTGCCCAGTGGCGAGTCGCAGAGGAAGTCGTAGACGAACCAGCCGGCGATCAGCGCACCGATCCCGATGGCCACGCCTTCAGGGCCGGTCAGGCCGCTGCCGGGAGCCACCAGGTAGAGCATCGGGTTGTAGTAGAACACCAGGCACAGCAGGGCGATCCCCGACATCCAGGTGAAGTAGGCTTCCCACTTGAACCAGTGCAGGTTCTCCGGCATCGAGGGAGGGGCCAGCTTGTATTTTTCCAGGTGATAGATACCGCCACCGTGAATCGCCCAGAGGTCGCCGGACAGGCCGTCCTTGGGGTTGACGCGATTGAGGTTGTTCTCCAGCCAGACGAAGTAGAACGATGCGCCGATCCAGGCCACACCAGTGATCATATGTACCCAACGCACGCTCAGGTTGAGCCATTCCAACAGATGTGCTTCCACAGTCTTTACCTCTTGCCTGTCACCCTTGTTGTCGAGTGATCAGGCCTTCTCTTATTGGTGGGGGGCGAGGATCAAACGCTCATCCTCTTTGAAGAAATGCTCATCGCAGTTATTGCCTTTGCCACTGCGATCAACCACCAGGAAGTCATCCCGCTTTTCGATCGTCAGCACCGGGTGGTGCCAGACGCCGCGATGGTAATTGATGCCCTGCCTGCCATTGCTGACGAAGGCGCGGACCAAGCCTGATACAGGTTCATCGCCAAGTGGCGCGACCACGATCAGAAAGGGGTTGCCGAGCAGCGGGATGAAGGCCTGGCTGCCCAGCGGATGGCGTTCCAGCATGCGAATGGTCAAGGGCATTTCCAGCGCGTCGGCGCGGAAGATGCTGATGATCGCTTCGTCCTCCGGCTGGGCGGTTTCAACCGTCGCCAGGCGGTGGAAGCGCATGGTCGAACCATTGTTGATCATGAAGTGGTCGCTGCCGTCGGTCTCGATTACGTCACCGAAGGGGGCGAAGGCTTCTTTGCTCAGGGGTTCAATCACTAATGTGCGCATGCTGTTCTTCTTATGTTCTCTGATAAGGGTGTCGGTTCATCATCCCCTGGCGCCGCCGGCTTGCCGGCGACGGCGGCCTCAAGCGGAGCGGGGATGCTGAGCTGCCGCTACAGGGCCTGTAGGCGGAACAGGGCGATCTTGTTGATCTCGGCCAGCGCGCATTTGAACTCGGTATCCACGGTGTTGTGGATGCGGGTTTCGAACGCGGCGAGGATCTGGTGCCGGTTGCTGCCCTTCACCGCCATGATGAAGGGAAACTTGAACTTGGCCTTGTAGGCATCGTTCAACTCGGTGAAACGCTGGAACTCTTCGGCCGTGCATTGGTGAATGCCGGCACCGGCCTGTTCGTTGGTGCTGGCTTCGGTCAGCTGGCCCTGGACGGCGGCTTTGCCGGCCAGGTCCGGGTGAGCGTTGATCAGTGCCAATTGGGCGGCGTGATCGGCGCTCAAGAGGATATCGCTCATGCGCTGGTGCAGGCCTTCGATCTGGTCGACGGAGGCGTCGAGGCCCAGGTCGTAGGCTTTTTCAGCCACCCACGGCGAATGCTCGTAGATGTCGGCGAAGGCCTTGACGAAGGCTTCACGGCTCAGGCTCGAGGGCTTGAGGCTCTGGAAGGCGGTCATTTCGTCGCTCCCTGGTAAGGATGGGTCTGTTGCCAGTGGCGGGCGATGTCGACGCGGCGGGTGAACCAGACCTGTTCATGGCCTTTGACGTACTCGATGAAGCGCTTGAGCGAAGCCAGGCGTGCAGGGCGGCCGATCAGGCGGCAGTGCAGGCCGATGGAGAGCATCTTCGGCGCTTCGGCACCTTCGGCGTAGAGCACGTCGAAAGCGTCTTTGAGGTAGTGGAAGAAGTCGTCGCCCTTGTTGAAGCCTTGCACTTGGGTGAAGCGCATGTCGTTGGTGTCCAGGGTGTAAGGGATCACCAGGTGGGGCTTGCCGGTAGGGTTGTTGGGTTCCCAGTAGGGCAGGTCATCGTCGTAGGTATCGCAGTCGTAGAGGAAACCGCCTTCCTCCATCACCAGGCGCCGGGTGTTCGGGCCGGTGCGGCCGGTGTACCAGCCCAGGGGGCGCTCGCCGGTGATCTCGGTGAGGATGCGGATGGCTTCGAGCATGTGCTCGCGTTCCTGGGCCTCGTCCATGTACTGGTAGTCGATCCAGCGGTAGCCGTGGCTGCAGATCTCGTGACCGGCTTCGACCATGGCGCGGATCACGTCCGGGTGGCGCTGGGCGGCCATGGCCACGGCGAAGATGGTCAGCGGAATGTCGAATTCCTTGAACAGCTTGAGAATCCGCCAGACGCCGGCGCGGCTGCCGTACTCGTAAAGCGATTCCATGCTCATGTTGCGCTCGCCCTGCAGCGGCTGCGCCGAAACCATTTCCGACAGAAAGGCTTCCGATTCCTTGTCGCCATGAAGAATGTTGCGCTCGCCGCCTTCTTCGTAATTGAGCACGAAGGACAGGGCGATGCGGGCATTGCCCGGCCAGTGAGGATGAGGAGGGGTGGAGCCGTAACCGATCAGGTCGCGAGGGTAGTCAGCGCTCACTGCAGTCTTCCTTCTTGTTCGTGATAACGGTGGCGTGGCGGAACCTGAAGCCGGGAAGCCAGGTGGGCGTCACTGCGATGGGGCGATTGTATACAAATTTATATTCAGTTTGTAAGCCCGTTTTTTTGCATTTTTCCGCTTTTGTCACGACGGATCCTGCTTGCAAGAAACTTGCCCGGTTGGTCAGCTTATGCCTGGAGAGTCGCCTGCTGCTGAGGTTTGGAGGGCGATTCGCAAGTTGCCGGGGAGGGCACCGGTTGTGGGCATATTTGTGATTATTATTGTGTACAATTTTTTTGAAAAATGTCTTAATCGGAACCTCTCCGCAGCCTTTTCACTGCTGAAACGCCGCGGTCCCCTTTCAATCACTGACTCCGGGAGGCGCGAGGCCTGTTCACTCATTGGGCGACAGGCACGCAGAATCAATGGGACGTTTGACTACACATGTTTTGGATGCCGCACATGGCTGCCCTGGCAGCGCTATCAAGGTCGAGCTGTATCGGGTTGAAGGGACGCAGCTGGAACTGGTCGCCAGCGCCCTGACCAATAGCGATGGCCGCTGCGACAGTCCCTTGCTGCAGGGGGAAGACTACCGCTCCGGGGTCTACCAGTTGCAGTTCCATGCCGGTGACTACTACCGCGCCCGAGGCGTGCCACTGCCGCAGCCGGCCTTTCTGGATGTAGTGGTGCTGCGTTTTGGCATCAGTGCCGAGCAGGAGCATTACCACGTGCCGCTGTTGATCTCGCCTTACAGCTATTCGACCTACAGAGGAAGCTAGGACTTACCCCCAAGAATCCTGCGCAAATAGCTTCTTTTGGTCCTTGCCCGCTCACACTGCGGGCTTTTTTTCGTCCTGTTGAAAGTGCCGCCGGTGCAGGTGGCTATTGGCGGGTTGGCAACAAGCGTGTCAACGACTCAGGAGGGATGCAGCTCCAGCCGCGCCGAACAGTCCGGCGCTGAGGCGATTGAACCAACTCTGGCCCTTGCCGGTGCGCAGGTAGCCGGCGGCGCCGCGGGCGCCAAGGCCGTAGGCCAGCTTGCAGCCCAGGTCCAGCAGGGTCCAGGTGGCGAGCATGATCAGCAGTTGCGGCATAAACGGTTGCTGGGCGCTGAGAAACTGCGGCAAGAAGGCGGCGAAAAACAGAATGTCCTTCGGATTGCTCGCCCCCAGGACAAAAGCGCGCCCGAACAGTGCACGAAAGCGCGGTATCGGTGCGGCATCCATCAACACGGCGCCTTGCTTGTGCAGCCGTGACTGCAGCCAGCTTTGCCGGGCCAGATAGAACAGGTAAAGCGCGCCGACGATCTTCAAGGTGCTGAACAGCTGTTCCGAGGCCATCAACACCGCCCCCAGGCCCAGGGCCGATGCGCTCAACAGGCAGATCGAGGCCAGCACGCCACCCAGAAACGCCGGGTAGGAGCGGCGCAGGCCATGGTTCAGGCTGTTGCTGATCATCAGCAAGGACAAGGGCCCGGGGATCAGAATCACCACCAGTGCAGCGCCACTGAACAACAGCCAGGTTTCCGGGTTCATCACGTTCTCTCCATGCGCAAAAGCCCCATCCGGCGGGATGGGGCAGGTGAAGCCGGAGCAATTTACAAGAAAATGAACTTGGCGATGAAGATTGCGCACAGCACATACAGGCTGATGGAGATTTCCTTGTGCTTGCCGGTTCCGGCCTTGAGCACCACATAGGTGATGAAGCCCAGGGCAATGCCGTCGGCAACGGAGAAGGTCAGGGGCATCATGATTGCCGTGACGATGGCCGGAATGCTGTCGGTGGCTTCGTCCCAGTTGATGTGGGCCATGCCGCCCATCATCAGCATCGCGACATAGATGAGGGCGCCGGCTGTGGCGTAGGCGGGGATCATCCCCGCCAGCGGCGCGAAGAACATGGCGGCGATGAACAGCACGCCTACGGTGACTGCCGTCAGACCGGTGCGCCCGCCGGCCGCCACCCCGGCGGCACTTTCCACGTAACTGGTCACTGGCGGTACGCCGACCACCGCGCCGAAGACGCTGGAGGCGCTGTCCGCCTTGAGGGCCCGGGACAGGTTCTCGATCTTGCCGTCGGGGTTGACCAGGCCGGCGCGCTGCGCCACGCCCATCAGGGTGCCGGCGGTGTCGAACATGTGCACGAAAAGGAAGGCCAGGACCACGCTGATCATGCTGACGTTGAACACCCCGGCGATATCCATTGCCATCCAGGTTGGCGCCAGGCTCGGTGGGGTGGAGAGAATACCGTTGTAGTGCACCAGGTCCATGCCCCAGCCGGCCAGGGTCACGGCGATGATGCTGAGCAGAATGGCGCCGAACACCCGGTGGTAGCTGAGCACCGCGATCATCAGAAAGCAGATCGCCGCCAGCAGCGGGCCGGGCTCGCGCAGGGAGCCGAGCTTGATCAGGGTCGCCGGACTGTCGACGATGATGCCGGCGGTTTTCAGGCCGATCAGGCCGAGAAACAGGCCGACCCCGGCGCCCATGGCATAGCGCAGGCTCACCGGAATGCTGTTGAGCAGCCATTCACGGACCCGGGACAGGGTCAGGATCATGAACAGCACGCCGGAAATAAACACGGCTCCGAGAGCCGTTTCCCAGTGGTAGCCCATGGTGCCGACCACGGTGTAGGTGAAAAAGGCGTTCAAGCCCATGCCCGGGGCCAGGCCCACCGGCCAGTTGGCGTACAGGCCCATTAACAGGCAGCCCAGGGCGGCAGCGATGCAGGTGGCGACGAAGGCGGCGCCGTGATCGATACCGGCATCGGCCATGATGTTGGGGTTGACGAAGATGATGTAGGCCATGGTGATGAAGGTTGTCAGACCGGCAATCAGCTCGGTCTTCACCGTGGTGCCGTGCAACCTGAGTTTGAAGATGCGTTCCAGCCAGCCGCTGTTCAGCGAGGGCGAGAGGTCCAGCGGAGAGGCTTCGGATTTGCGGCTTTCCACAGCGAGTACTCCTCAAGAGTTTTATTGTTTTTTCCAGAACCGGGCATCAGAAGGTGGGCGGCGGCTCTTTGAGGCAGGCAGGGCTTGTGGGGTTTGTTGACTTTCAGGTCAAGAACTCACACGGGCGAATTATGCTTTTGTATACAAAGAAAGCAAATAATGTTTTTGCTTTTGTGTGCGAAAAATCTGAGGGCGTGGCTATATACCGGCCCCCGCTTATGCCCAGGGGCCGACCGTCGTGCGTGTGCGATAGACGCCGCCCGAGCGGACGGCGAGGGAGGGCAGGATCAGAGGTCTGCGGTTTTTCCGGCCAGGGCCTGGTTCACCGCCAGCCAGCCGTCGACGGCGCTTTCTCCAGCTTCGCTGAACGCGCGTTGCAGCAGCTTGACCTGCTCGCGGCGCAAGGCTTGTTCGAAACGCGCACCATCGGCGCTCAACTGCAGCAGGCGTTTTCGTTTGTCGCTGTCCGGGGCGACGCTGTCCACCAGGTGCATTTCCATGAGTTGGCGCAAGGGCGTGTTCAACGCCTGCTTGCTCACACCCAGCAGGTTGAGCAGCTCTTTCACGCTCAGCCCCGGGTAGCGCGCGATGAAGAACACGATGCGTTGGTGCACGCGACTCAGGCCACGGCGTTCGAGCATTTCGTCGGCCTTGGCGGTGAAGGCCTGATAGCCAAAGAAGAAGGCCTCCATGGCGGCCTGTTGCGAGGTCGGGTTTTTAAGGTCAAGCATATTGACGTATCTGCGAGAGTCGGCGTAATTTTGGTCAAGCAGTTTGACGTATTTTCTCCCTCCTTCGCTAGCGGTGATCTCCATGGCTTTCTCCGAACGTGTATCGCGCCTCAAAAGCTCCCTGATCCGTGAAATCCTGGCAGCGGCCCAGCGCCCGGAAGTGATGTCGTTCGCTGGAGGCCTGCCGGCCGAAGTGATGCTGCCCAAGGTGCAGTGGCAAGACATGCCGCTGTCCATGGGGCAGTACGGCATGAGTGAAGGCGAGCCGCAGTTGCGAGAGGCCCTGGCTGCCGAGGCGCGCAAGCTGGGTGTAGCCTGCGAGGCGAGCCAGGTCCTGGTGGTCAGCGGCTCCCAGCAGACCCTCGATCTGGCGGCCAAGCTCTACATCGACAAGGGCACGCAGATCATGCTGGAGGCCCCGACCTATCTGGCGGCCCTGCAGATCTTCCAGCTGTTCGGTGCCGATTGCCTGACGTTGCCCCTGGAGGCTGACGGTCCGGACTTGGCGCAGATGCGGGCGAACCTGGAACAGCATCGTCCGGCCTTCGTCTACCTGATTCCGACCTTCCAGAACCCATCGGCGGTGCGCTATAGCGAGAGCAAGCGCGCCGCCGTGGCGGCGTTGCTGGACGAGTTCGGGGTCACCCTGATCGAGGACGAGCCCTATCGCGAACTGACTTTCGATGGTGGCAGTGCCACGCCGATTGTCAGTCGTCTGCAGAAGGCCAGCTGGATCTACACCGGCACGGTGTCGAAAACCTTGCTCCCGGGATTGCGGGTCGGCTACCTGATTGCCAGTCCGGACCTGTTTCCCCACCTGTTGCGTCTGAAACAGTCTGCTGACCTGCACACCAACCGCGTCGGCCAGTGGCAAGCCATGCAATGGATCGGCAGCCGGCAGTTCCAGGAGCACCTGGACGCGCTGCGCAGTTTCTACCGCCAGCGACGGGATGCTTTCCAGGTGGCATTGCAGAGTCATTTCGCCGATCTGGCGGATTGGCAGGTGCCCGAGGGCGGTCTGTTTTTCTGGTTGAGCTTGAAACAGCCCCTGGATACCCGCACTTTGCTCAAGTCGGCGTTGGAGCAGGACGTGACTTTTATGCCCGGCGAACCGTTCTTCTCTGAACCGGAGCGCAATCATGGGCATCTGCGGCTGAATTTCAGCCATATCGATCCGGCGCGTCTGGACGAAGGCCTCAAGCGGCTGGCCACCGTGATACGTCAAGCACAGGCTGCACAGGCAGCCTAAGGGGAGGGCCATGTACAAGGTTTATGGCGATTACCGTTCGGGCAACTGCTACAAGATCAAGCTGATGCTCAATTTGCTGGGGCTGCCCTATGAATGGCAGGCGGTGGACATTCTCGGAGGCGATACCCAGACCGAGGCTTTCCTGGCGAAAAATCCCAACGGCAAGATTCCGGTGCTGGAACTGGAAGACGGCACTTGTCTGTGGGAGTCCAACGCGATTCTCAACTTTCTCGCCGATGGCAGCGAGTTCCTGCCCAGCGAACCGCGCCTGCGTACCCAGGTTCTGCAGTGGCAATTCTTCGAGCAATACAGCCATGAGCCCTATATCGCCGTGGCGCGTTTTATCCAAGTCTACGAAGGCTTGCCCGAAGAGCGTCGGGAGGAATACCTGAAGTTGCACAAGCGTGGCTACAAGGCACTGGATGTGATGGAAAAGCAGCTGAGCCGCACGCCTTACCTGGTGGGCGAGCACTATTCGATTGCCGATATCGCGCTCTATGCCTACACCCACGTAGCCCATGAAGGCGGCTTCGACCTGGCCCGATACCCGGGGATCCAGGCCTGGATCCAGCGAGTGCAGAGCCATCCGCGGCATGTCGGGATGTTCGATTGAACGGACCTGGCAGGATCTGCAACTGACCCGGGACGGCATCGTCCCGGGGAAGGGCCTCAGGCCGCGGAGAAGCGCTGGTTCAGGTAATCGATGATCACCTTGGATTCGTACATCCAGGTGGTCTGGCCGTTTTCTTCGATCCGCAGGCACGGCACCTTGATCTTGCCGCCCTGTTCCAGCAGGGTCTGGCGATCCTGCTCGTTGTTCTTGGCGTCGCGCAGGGCCACCGGCACGTTCAGGCGGTGCAGGGTGCGGCGGGTCTTCACGCAGAACGGGCAGGCGTGGAATTGATACAGGGTCAGGCCCTTGGCGGCCGCTTCGACGTTCGCCTGAGCAGCAGCTGTGCGCTTCTGCTTGCGCGGACGGGTGATGAAGTCGATGAAAATGATGAGTTGACCCAGGCCGACTCGCAGCGCTTTGACGATCACGGTATTGCCTCTTGCCCATGAATGAAGGGGCGGCAGCTTACCTGATTTTGCCGGGCGAAAAAAAACCGGCGAACATCGCCGGTTTCTTGTCTGCCGCCTGTCACTTGATCAGGCTGAGGAACTCGCTGCGGGTCGCCGCATTCTCGCGGAACTCACCCAGCATCACCGAGGTGATCATCGACGAGTTCTGCTTCTCCACACCGCGCATCATCATGCACATGTGCTTGGCCTCGATCACCACGGCGACGCCCAGGGCACCGGTCACTTGCTGGACGGCGTCGGCGATCTGCCGGCTGAGGTTTTCCTGGATCTGCAGGCGACGGGCATACATGTCGACGATGCGCGCCACTTTCGACAGTCCCAGAACCTTGCCGCTGGGAATGTAGGCGACGTGCGCCTTGCCGATAAACGGCAGCAGGTGGTGCTCGCACAGCGAGTAGAGCTCGATGTCCTTGACCAGCACCATTTCGCTGTTGTCGGAGCTGAACAAGGCACCGTTGGTGACCTCTTCCAGGGTTTGGGCATAACCGCGGCAAAGGTACTGCATGGCTTTGGCGGCACGCTTGGGCGTGTCGAGCAGGCCCTCGCGGGAGACGTCCTCGCCCAGTTGGCCGAGGATCGCGGTGTAATTCTGTTCCAGAGACATGAAACTACCTGTGGGATTTTACGCAAAGGGCAAGGGTACGGTGGCGGACACGACGCTGCAAGCGTGATGCAGCGGCTTTATTCGTCACGGCCTTCCATCATGGTGCGTTTGAGCATCACGTAAAGCGCACCGGTGCCGCCGTGTTTGGCCTGGCACGAAGTGAAGCCCAGCACCTGTGGATGTTGGCGCAGCCAGGTGTTGACGTGGCTCTTGATCATCGGGCGCTTGCCGTCCAGGCGCACGGCCTTGCCGTGGGTGACGCGCACGCAGCGGATCTCGAAACGGGTGGCCTCGGCAAGAAATGCCCAGAGGGTTTCCCGGGCCTTTTCCACCGTCATGCCGTGCAGGTCGAGGCTGCCTTCGAAGGGGATCTGGCCGATTTTCAGCTTGCGCATCTGGCTTTCCTGGACCCCGTCGCGGGCCCACATCAGCTCATCTTCCGGTCCTACATCGATGACGAACTGATCGGACAGCCCATCCACCGTAGTGGTTTCGCTGCGCACGGTGGCGGCCTGGCGCAGCTTGGCGATCTGCGCGCGGTCAGCCTTGGGTTTGCCTGTGTCGGCACGATCGTGCTTGATCGGCTTGACGCCGCGGATCTCGTTTTTGAACAGGGAAAAATCGTCGTCTTGCATGTCAGCCTCCGCGAAGGGCGGCTAGTTTACCCAACTCGGTACACCTTCTGGCGCGCAAATCGCGCGCAGATTCGTCAGTCGTGTTTTTTCATCAGGTGTGGCGCCATGTTCAGTGCCAGGGGCTGGCGCATGCGCCGCCGGCAACGCCGCCACAGGCGAACGCCGACATACAGCAGTAACAGGCCAACCGCCAGAATCACCGCCGACCCGGCCGGGCTGGCATTGAGTTCTCCCAGTGCCGGAGCGCGGCCCAGCAGGCTGGCCGCACCTGCCATCGCCAGCAGTATGCCGAATGTCGCCAGCAACGCGGAGAATCCCGCCCCCAGGCGCAATCGCCAGTTCCGCGGGCTTCTGGGCCGCAACCGGCGTGCGTCAAAACCATCGGATATCTTCATTCCGACCTTCCTCAATGGGTATCGGCCCTTCGACCGGGAGTTGACCGGGTGGTTCCTGAGGCTAAGGCAATTGCTGCAAATGCGAGGCGTTTATGGATGAGCGGCCCGCCAGCCGCTCACCAGGGCTGATCAGATCAGGCTTGCGGTCTGGGCGAGGGTGGCGAAGTTGTCGGCCATGATCGCCATTTCGGTCTGCTGAACATGCTCGGCACTGAGGATGCCGCCCTTGTAGGGCAGGTCGCGGGTGGCACAGGCGTCTTCCACCAGGGTGCAGCGGAACCCCAGGTTCTTGGCTGCCCGCACGGTGGTGCTGACACTGGAGTGGCTCATGAAACCGGCCACGATCAGGTCCAGGGAACCGAGGTCTTGCAGGCGTTTTTCCAGTTCGGTGCCATGGAAGGCGCTGGGCAACAGCTTGCCGATGATGGTTTCGTCGCCTTGCGGCTCAAGGCCGGGGATGAACTCGCCGCGCTCGCCCTGGGGGTCGAACAGACCACCGACGGTGCCGAGGTGGCGCACATGCACGATAGGCCGGCCGGCCGCCCGGGCCGCCACCAGCAGTTGACGAATATTGGCTACGGCCGCGTCCATGCCGGACAGGGCCAGGGGACCGCTGAGGTACTCTTTCTGGGCGTCGATGATCACAAGGGTCGCGTGGCTCAAATTGGCCGCGGCGTAACCACGACCGCTGAGTTGAAACATCGTCTTTGGAACGGACATTCTGGGGCTCCTGTGAGTGGGGCTTTTGCGACATTGTCCTCTGGCAGAGCGCTTCTGTGAATCGCTACTAACGTAAGGTGCGCCGTTGTTGGCCTGCAGCCTTGTCAAGAGGGGCAAGGTATTGGCCCTTGAGCGGCAAAACCTGCGCGGCGGACGATTGCCTGACTGCGGTTTTTCATTCGTCGTCGGCGGGCGTTTTGGCTGGTAGTATTGCCGGTCGTTTTGTCAGGAGTCTGTCCCGTGATCACTTCCCGCCTGCGCACCTTGCGCGACCATATCCGCTGGGCTGTCAGCCGCTTTCATGGGGAGGATCTGTTCTTCGGCCATGGCACCGACAATGCCTGGGACGAGGCCCGCCAACTGGTGCTCGGTGCCTTGCACCTGCCTTGGGAAATTGCCGACAGCTATCTGGACTGCGCTTTGGAAGAGGACGAACTGGCCCACCTGCAGCACCTGCTCAAGCGCCGTATCGAAGAGCGGGTGCCCACCGCCTACCTGTTGGGCGAGGCCTGGTTCTGCGGCATGTCGTTCATCGTCGATGAGCGGGTGCTGATTCCCCGTTCCCCTATCGGCGAACTGATCGAAAAACGCTTTGAACCCTGGCTGGGCAACGAGCCGGCGCGGATTCTCGACCTGTGCACCGGCTCCGGTTGCATCGGTATCGCCTGCGCCTACGAATTCCGCGACGCCGAAGTGGTGCTGGCGGACCTGTCCTTCGAAGCGCTGGAAGTGGCCAATCAGAACATCGAGCGGCACGGCGTCGACGAGCGAGTGTTTACCGTTCAGGGCGATGGCTTCGATGGCTTGCCGGGGCAGCGCTTCGACTTGATCGTGTCCAACCCGCCCTATGTCGATGCCGAAGACTTTGCCGACATGCCGGACGAGTACCAGCATGAACCCGAGCTGGGCCTGGCTTGTGGCGACGATGGCCTGAACCTGGTGCGCCGCATGCTCGCCGAAGCTGCCGATCATCTGACCGAGAAGGGACTGCTGATCGTCGAAGTGGGCAACAGCCAGGTTCACGTCGAGGCGCTTTATCCGGAAGTGGATTTTGCCTGGCTCGACTTCGAGCGCGGTGGTCATGGCGTGTTCATGCTCACGGCAGAGCAGTGCCGCGAGCATCAGGCGCTGTTTGCTTCTCGCGTTTGAGTGATGGGCCGGCCCGCGTGATGCGGGCCTTGAGCCGTCAGCAGGATGCGACTCAGCGGTGCGTCGCAATCCAGATCAGCAGCCCCGCCTGGAATACCGCGAAGGCCACCAGGCAGGTGATGGTGAAGCGCAGGCCGGTGTCTTCACGTTTGTACTTGGTGACTTTCTCTTCCTGCTTGCGCAGATTGACTTCCAGCTCTTCCAGGTTCTGTTCGGCCTGCTGGAGCATCTGCGCCGCTTCCAGTATTTCCACGAACTGCAGCTTCTCGGTGTTCCACTGGCTCAGCAGCTCGCCTGCCTGGACATCCTTGACGCTGCCCTTGAGGTGCTGGGCGTCGGCATACACCACGTCGAAGCCCTGGGTGCGCAACACATGATCGCGACGCAGGCGAGTGTCTTCGTTGAGGGCCTCCTTGTTGCCGAGGTCGAAGCCGTCCACCCGGTAATGCGGCCACTTCTTTTGCGCCCACTGCGCGGCCTGGGCCAGCAGGAAGCGCCCGATGCCGCGGTTCAGCGGTTCGATCTGCAGCCCACCCTCGGGCTCGAAGTACACCCGGCGGGTCTCGTGCTCCACCCAGACATCCAGGTGATTCTGTTCCTTGCGCACCCGCTGACCGGGCAGGCGGATCGTCATGCGCAGCAGGCTGTGCTCTTTGTTGTTGCGTTCGGCATAACCGAACTCGACAAAGCGCAAAGGCCGCACGCCGGTGGCGCGATCGGTCTTCAGGGGCGCCAGGCGCAGCATCTTGTGATGTTCGGCCTGAACGTCCGCCCACGGCAACGGCGGCGCTTCCGGGGCGACGGCTTCCTGCTCGGAGGCGGGTGAATTCGGGGTATCAGTCATAAGGGCAAGTCCTGTCCAATCGCTGCGCGCCGACAGCAATCGAACGGCCGGCAAAGACTTATCGGCCGTTTTTTTCAGGACTGGAGGGTAAAAACAGCCTAACGGGTGTGAAGTCCGTCAATAAAACTGATGATCGACCGGCCCAGTTCTGCCGCCAGGGGCAGTTGCGGGTCCCTGTAGGACGCCAGTTGGCGCTTGAGATCGTTGGGCACGATACGCATGACGTGGTTCATGCCGTCGATCAGGGTCAGTTGGGCGTCGGGTTTCGCCGCCTTGAGCACCCGGGCGTCGTCGACGCTGACCTGGATGTCGTTGCTGCCCTGAATGATCAGCGCCGGCATTTTCAGGCGAGCGAAGGCGGCGGCCGGGTCTTCGCGAAACAGGGTGATCAGATAGGGCTGTACGCTGGGGCGGAAGATCACTTGCAGGGCCGGCGGCACATCGCTGTCCACCTGGCCGGCCTTGAGGCTGTCCAGCAGTTCATTGCTGCGCACCATCAGTGCGGGTGGCAGGCGATAACTCAATTGCTGGCGCAGGACCTGATCCACGGGCCGGGCGGTGCCGGAGATGGATATCACCCCCGCGGCATCCAGTTGCGGTGCGGCGAGGCTGGCGATCAGCGCCCCCTCGCTGTGGCCCAGCACAATCAGTTGGCCCAGGCGCGGGTCGGCCTTGAGCTTCTTGCCCCAGGCCACGGCGTCGGCCACGTAGGCATCGAGCGTCAGGTTGCGTTCGTCCGGGGTCGCCGCGAGACTGGCCGCCACACCGCGCTTGTCGTAGCGCACGCTGGCAATGTTGTGCTTGGCCAGGACCCAGGCCAGGCGCTTGAGGCTGTCGTTGCGTCCGCCGTCGGGATTGTTGCCGTCGCGGTCGGTGGGGCCCGAGCCGGAAATGATCAGCACCACCGGCACGGGTTGCTCGGACTTGGGCAGCAGCAACGAGCCATACAGCTCGCCGTGGCCGGTGTCCAGGCTGACGGGGCGTTGCAGGACGGTCGCCTGGACCAGGCCGGTGAACAGGGAAAGGCTCAAGAGAAGGGCTCGCAGCATCATCACGCCATCATGGATAAGGTGCCAGTTGGACTCAGGCAGCGGCAGAAGGTTCGAGGATGAACTAGTTGGGTAGCCTGCGTATACTTGCGCCCTTCAGTAATCCTGATTGAGTTATTTCGGCTGATTTCACGGAGCTCCCCGCATGTCCGGCAATACCTACGGCAAGCTGTTCACTGTCACCACCGCGGGCGAAAGCCATGGCCCGGCGTTGGTCGCCATTGTCGACGGCTGCCCGCCGGGTCTTGAGCTGTCCCTGGAGGATCTGCAGCGTGATCTGGACCGGCGCAAGCCCGGCACCAGTCGGCACACCACCCAGCGCCAGGAGCCCGACGAGGTCGAGATCCTTTCCGGAGTGTTCGAGGGCAAGACCACGGGCTGCGCCATTGGCCTGCTGATCCGCAACACCGACCAGAAGTCCAAGGACTATTCGGCGATCAAGGATCTGTTCCGTCCGGCTCACGCCGACTACACCTACCACCACAAGTACGGCATTCGCGACTACCGTGGCGGCGGTCGCAGCTCGGCGCGGGAAACCGCCATGCGCGTGGCGGCCGGAGCCATTGCCAAGAAATACCTGGCCACTCAGGGCATCGTGATCCGCGGCTACATGAGCCAGCTGGGGCCGATCGAGATTCCCTTCAAGACCTGGGATTCGGTGCAGGACAACGCCTTCTTCAGTCCCGATCCGGACAAGGTTCCGGAGCTTGAAGCCTACATGGACCAGTTGCGTCGAGATCAGGATTCGGTGGGAGCCAAGATCACCGTGGTGGCCGAAGGCGTGATGCCGGGCCTGGGCGAGCCGATCTTCGATCGTCTGGATGCCGAGCTGGCCCATGCGTTGATGAGCATCAATGCGGTCAAGGGCGTGGAAATCGGCGCCGGTTTCGCCTGCGTCGCCCAGCGCGGGACCGAGCACCGCGATGAACTGACCCCGCAAGGGTTCCTCAGCAATAACGCCGGCGGCATTCTGGGGGGCATTTCCTCGGGGCAGCCGATCATCGCCCACCTGGCTCTCAAGCCGACGTCCAGCATCACCACGCCCGGGCGCTCGATCGACATCGATGGCAACCCGCTGGACGTGATCACCAAGGGCCGCCATGACCCCTGCGTGGGCATTCGCGCCACGCCGATCGCTGAAGCGATGATGGCCATCGTGCTGATGGATCACCTGCTGCGTCACCGCGGCCAGAATGCCGACGTGCGCGTCAGCACGCCGGTACTGGGTCAGCTGTAATGGCGGTTCTGCCAGTCGCCACGGCCTGATGGCCGGGGCGGCGCTGCCGTACTGGCGGCTTTCCAGTTTCTACCTGTTCTACTTCGCCCTGCTGGGGTCGACCGCGCCGTTCCTGGCGTTGTATTTCGATCATTTGGGTTTTTCCAGCGCGCGGATCGGCGAGCTGGTAGCCATTCCCATGCTCATGCGTTGCGTGGCGCCCAACCTGTGGGGCTGGCTCGGTGATTACACCGGCCGGCGCCTGGCAATCGTGCGTTTTGGCGCGTTCTGTACCCTGGTCTGTTTCTCCCTGATCTTCGTCAGCAAGAGCTACGCCTGGCTGGCGATGGTCATGGCGCTGCATGCCTTTTTCTGGCATGCGGTCCTGCCACAGTTCGAGGTGATTACCCTGGCGCATCTGCAAGGGCAGGCCTCTCGCTACAGCCAGATCCGTCTCTGGGGCTCCATCGGTTTCATCCTTACGGTGGTCGCGATGGGCCGCCTGTTCGAGTGGCTGAGCCTGGAAATCTATCCCGTGGCGCTGGTGATGATCATGGCGGGGATCGTGCTCAGCAGCCTGTGGGTGCCCAATGCCCGTCCCGTGGTCCAGGGGCCGCGTCTGGCCGGGGACGGCTTTCTCCAGCAGTTGCGCGGTCCCGGTGTGCTGGCGTTCTACCTGTGCGTGGCGCTGATGCAGATGAGCCACGGGCCGTATTACACCTTCCTGACTCTGCACCTGGAACGTTTGGGCTATACCCGCGGCCTGATCGGCATGCTCTGGGCCCTGGGAGTGGTGGCCGAGGTGCTGATGTTCCTGGCCATGAGCCGGATTCTCGCGCGGTTTTCCGTGCGTCGAGTGCTGTTGGCGAGTTTTCTGTTGGCGGCGCTGCGCTGGTTGCTGCTGGGCAGTCTGGCGGAGTATCTCGGGGTGCTGTTGTTGGCGCAGGTGCTGCACGCGGCCACCTTCGGCAGTTTTCACGCCGCGGCCATTCATTTTGTCCAACGCAGTTTCGGTGCGCGCCAGCAAGGTCAGGGGCAGGCGTTGTATGCCGCCCTGGCCGGAACCGGTGGTGCGCTGGGGGCCTTGTATGCCGGCTACAGCTGGAACGTCCTGGGCGCCACATTGACCTTTAGTATTGCCAGCGTCGCCGCCATGGCCGCAGCCGTTATCATTGCCACCCGCATGCAAGAGGAGTTGCCGTCATGAGCAGCCTGTCCGTCTACCACGTATCCAGCCCGGACCTGCCAAACAAGGTTCTGACCCATTTCGACGATATCGCGGCGACCCTGGCCGAGCAGGGCATTCGCTTCGAGCGCTGGCCGGCCACCACCCGCATCGTGCCGGGCGCCAGCCAGCAAGAGGTGATCGACGCCTATCGCGAGCAGATCGACCGGTTGATGACCGAGCAGGGGTATCTCAGCGTCGACGTGATCAGCCTCAACCGCGACCACCCACAGAAAGCCGAGCTGCGCGCCAGCTTTCTCGACGAACATCGTCATGGCGAGGATGAAGTGCGATTTTTCGTGGCCGGACGCGGTCTGTTTTCCCTGCACATCGACGACTACGTCTATGCCGTGCTCTGCGAAAGAAATGACCTGATCTCGCTGCCTGCGGGCACTGCGCATTGGTTCGATATGGGCGAGGAGCCGAATCTGGTGGCCATCCGCCTATTCAATAACCCGCAAGGCTGGGTTGCCAATCCGACCGGCGATCCCATCGCCAGCCAGTTCCCGCGGCTGGACGACTAGGCGCGGGGAACAACGACCACAGGCCGGCCCACGCAACGTGGGCCGGCCAGTCGAACCATGGCAGCAGGCTTACGCGCTGTGGTAGGTCGGCAGGGCGAAGCGGTTCTGGCTTTGCAGCATGGAAATCTGAGGCAGCTCACTGGCCTGTTCGGCCAGATCCCGACGAATCGCGCTGATGACCCAGGACAGTTGGTCGGCGGCATGCAGCTGCGCGTAGGAAATCGAACGCTTGAACTGTTTGCCTTCGCTGTTGCGCAGGGTCAGCAGGATGCCGCCGTCGGGACGAGGCTGGGTGGTGACTTCGAAGTTGGAGAACAGGGAGGAGAATTTTTCTTGGATCAGGCTCATGTCTATCAGCTCCGTTAGCTCTTGAAGGGCAAGCGTGAACGGATAGGTGCAGCGATTGTGCCAGTATTGATATTTTTAAAAATCCTTTTAAATCAATTAGTTATATTTTTCATTGAAATCCTGATTCGTGCAAATTGCATGAAAGGCCATCGTGCATCCTGCATTTTGCAGGTTGGCGGCGGGGCAGGGCGGGCGTAGGTACAGAGGTGTGACCACAGGCTGGGGCGGAAAATTCAATCGCTGATGCAAGGTTTCAGGCCTCTGCCGAATCCCGCCGTAGAGATACAAAAGTTTGCAAAAACCCCGTGTACAGTCTCGCGACGGCTGACGTATTTTCCAGCCAGTCACGCCGTTTCAAGTCGGCCTTGGCACCTTGCCGAAGACCGTTGAGAGGCGTTTCTGCGACATGGAATGGTGGGGCGCGATCTTGGCGATCCAGCCCGCCAGATAATAAAAATACCAGGACGCACTCCATGAACGGTCCCACCGCATCGATGCCGGTGCTGTCAGCAGCGCCGCGCTTGTCCTTTCTCTGTCCCGCCCCGGGAGCCATCCACCGTCCCTGCTTGCCCGTTGCCGACACCCGGGGCGCGGCGCCCGGTTGAGCCCTGTTCCGGCCCTTGTCACGCCCGACCCGTCTGGTCGGGGCACAGACTGTTGTCTTCGAACCGGAGCACGCATGAACAAGCACAAGAGCGACATGATCACCTGGGGCATGATGCTGCGTAAGCTGCCTTCGATTGCCAGGGCGCTGCCGCGAGTGGTGCGCGGCGTCAGGGCGGGAAATATCGACAAGCCTGATCAGGCCTGTGGCCTGGGCTGGAGCTTCGAGCAGGCGACCCGGCGCAATCCCGATGGGCCGGCCTTGTTGTATGGCGATCGGATCCTCAGCTATTCCCAGGTCAATCAGTGGGCCAACCGTATCGCCGCGTACCTGCAGGATCGAGGCATCGGCAAGGGCGATGTGCTGGCAATCTTCATCGAGAACCGCCCGGAACTGCTGGTCACGGTGCTGGCGGTGGCCAAGCTCGGGGGGATCTGCGCGATGCTCAACACGGCCCAGACCCACAGCGTGCTGGCGCATAGCCTGGAGTTGGTGAGGCCGGCGGGGATCATGCTGGGCGGTGAGTTGCTGGCGGCCTACGGGGCGGTGCGCGAGCAGGTGGGGATCGACCCGCAGCGCACCTGGTTCGTGGCCGATCAGGACACCTTCGCCGATCCGGGCACTGCCCCGGACGGGATGCTCAACCTGATGGGCGAGAGTGCCGGTTATCCCGCCGACAATCTGCAGCAGACTCAGCAGATCTTCTTCAATGACCCCTGCTTCTATATCTATACCTCCGGCACTACGGGCCTGCCCAAGGCGGGGATCTTCAAGCATGGGCGCTGGATGCGCACATCCGCCGGTTTCGGCACCATCGCCCTGGATATGCAACCCGACGACGTGGTGTATTGCACCTTGCCGCTGTATCACGCCACCGGGTTGTGCGTGTGCTGGGGCTCGGCCATCACCGGGGCGTCGGGATTCGCCATTCGCCGCAAGTTCAGCGCCAGTCAGTTCTGGGACGATGCGCGTCGCTACAAGGCGACGACCCTGGGCTACGTCGGTGAGCTGTGTCGCTACCTGATCGATCAGCCAGGCAGTGCGCAGGACACCGAGCATGGTGTGTTTAAGATGATCGGCAACGGCCTGCGGCCGGGAGTCTGGAGCGAGTTCAAGCAGCGCTTCGGCGTCGGACATGTCTGTGAGCTGTACGCGGCCAGCGACGGCAATATCGGCTTCAGCAATATCCTCAACTTCGACAACACGGTGGGGTTTTCCCTGATTCCCTGGGCGTTGGTGGAATATGCCCACGACACCGGGGCGCCATTGCGCAACAGCCAGGGCTTCATGCAGAAGGTGGCCAAGGGCGGCCAGGGCCTGCTATTGGCGAAGATCGACGACAAGGCGCCGCTGGATGGCTACACCGATCCGGAAAAGAACCTCAAGGTGATCCTCAAGGATGTGTTCGAGAAGGGCGATTGCTACTTCAACACCGGTGACTTGCTGCGCGACATCGGGTTTGGCCATGTGCAGTTCGTCGATCGGCTGGGGGACACCTATCGCTGGAAGGGCGAGAACGTTTCCACCACCGAGGTGGAGAACATTCTCCTGGGGCATCCACAGATTGCCGAAGTGGTGGCCTATGGCGTTGAAATCCATAACACCAACGGCCGGGCGGGGATGGTGGCGATCACGCCCGCGGAGTCCCTGGCGACCCTGGATTTCGGCGAATTGTTGCAATTTGCCCGGCAGCAGATGCCGGCGTATGCCGTGCCGCTGTTTCTGCGGATCAAGGTGAAGATGGACACCACCGGCACGTTCAAATATCAGAAAAGCCGCCTCAAGGAGCAGGCATTCGACCTGGAGCAGGTGGCCGATGATCCGATCTATGCCTGGTTGCCGGGGTCGGACACTTACGTGCGGCTGACCCCGCCGATTCTGGCGGACATTCAGGCCGGACGCCTGCGTTATTGATTGTGTCTATGGCGCTTCTTGGGAAAAAAGGGATGACAGGCCGCGGCCGGCTTGGGGACACTAGCGCCTTTCCGATTTGCCGAACCTGGAGTTTCCGATGACCGACAAAAGCCGCCAGATGACTGAAGAAGAGGCCGCCCAGTTTGTCGAACAGGTATTCAACGTGGCCCGTCAGGGTGACGCACAGATGCTCGACAAGCTGGCGGCCAGTGGCCTGCCGGTCAACCTGCGCAACCACAAGGGCGACACCTTGCTGATGCTGGCCGCCTATCACGGGCATGTCGAGGCCGTGCAGGTGCTGCTCAAGCACAACGCCGACCCCGAGATTCGCAACGACAATGGCCAGAGCCCGATAGCCGGCGCTGCCTTCAAGGGCGACCTGGCGGTAGTCAAGGCCTTGGTGGAGGGCGGCGCGCAAGTGGAAGGTTCGTCCTTTGACGGGCGTACCGCGTTGATGATGGCGGCGATGTTCAACCGCTGCGAAATCGTCACCTACCTGATCAGCCAGGGCGCCGATCCCAAGGCGCGCGACAGCAATGGTGTCAGTGCCCTGGAAGCCGCCAGGACCATGGGCGCGGTGGACACCGCCGCACAGCTGGAAAAACTCCTGGCCTGAGCCGTCAAGGCCCGAGGGGCGAGGGCGCCGGGTGCGCCTCACAGGCGTAGGTCTGGCCGCCCACTTTAGGCTATCCTTCGCGCCCTCGAATTTCCTTGCCTGCAGGATGTGCCCATGAAAACCGCCCTTATCGAACTCATCAGCAAAATCAGCTCCGGGTGCATGGGCGACGCCGAGATCCAGCAGATCGCCGACGAAGCGGCCCAGGCCTACGCCGATCCCCAGGCGTTCCTGGCGGCCAACCCGGACATCAACTATGACGACAGCTTCCCCATTCCCCTGGGCGAGTGGGTGGTGGTCGGCAGCTTGCCCGATACCGTGCTGTTTCAGGCCGACACTTATGTCGATCTGTTTGCACAGATCGTCGCTTCCTTCGGCAAGGACGTGCCTTTCAACATCAAGCCCAAGCAGCTGGCGAAGATCGAAGCCCTGACGGCCTTGAACCGCATCCAGATCCAGATGGGCAGCATGAACCCGGAAAACGGCGGCTATGTGCTGATGAATTTCAGCCAGTTGCTCGATGACGAGCTGCAGATGGTGCTGGTCTACGGCCATGACCTGCCGCGAGTGCTTGAGCTGTGTGCCGAGGTCGGGATCGCCGCGGCGCCGGCCCTGGAAGCGCTGAAGATTGCCGTGCACGTCTGAGCGGGTCTCCGTGCAATACAGGGGAACCCCGAAGGTGGGCGGCTATCCTAAGGAGGCACACCATCATTTGGGAGCGACACCATGGGTTCCACCTTCAATGGCCTGATTGGCCTGATCATTCTGGCCCTGGATATCTGGGCCATCATCAACGTGCTGAAAAGTGGCGCCGAAACCGGGATGAAGATCCTGTGGGTGCTGTTGATCATCTTCCTGCCGGTTTTGGGGTTGATCATCTGGGCCATTGCCGGGCCGCGAGGCAATGTGCGGCTCTGACCCGTGAAGGTTGCAAGATGAAGAAAAGGGCCGTCAGGCCCTTTTTGTGTGACTAAACATGCGTTGAACGAAATTTTCACAAAGCCTCAAAGACAATTCGCCGGCGTTTTTCCCCTGGTGTCAATCCCCGCCATCTGTTGTTCCAGAGCCGTAGGAGGTGGGCTGGTCGGTAGTGCCCACTAATCAATGGCAATGCCTTCAGTGATCGTGCAACATCTGCGCACCGCGTAATCCCCGTCGCCCTGGCGACAAAAAGAGGGCAGAACGCCGCTTTTTCTTTGCAACTTAAACTTCCAATGGGTCCTAAAACGACATGGCAAACTCGGATGCCCTGAGTCAGCAGCGATCCTCGAATCGCCTGCTGCAACCGACCGTTAAATCCCATCTGGCCTACACGCTGCTGTGTGCGCTGGTCGTGATGGTGATGCTCTCTTTGTTGCGCGTTGCGCTGCTGATCTACAACCGCGAGATGATTCTCGACACCCCGGCTTCGACCTTCCTTGAGGCGTTCGCCAATGGGCTGCGTTTTGACCTGCGGCTGGTGGTCTATCTCAGCGTTCCGCTGATCCTGGCGCTGACCAGTGCCCGGGCCATGGCGGCGCGCGGACTGTTGCGCTTCTGGCTGACGGTGACTTCCAGCATCGCGCTGTTCCTCGGCCTGATGGAGATGGACTTCTACCGTGAATTCCACCAGCGCCTCAACGGCTTGGTCTTTCAGTATGTGAAAGAAGATCCGAAAACCGTGATGAGCATGCTCTGGTACGGTTTCCCGGTGGTTCGCTACCTGCTGGCCTGGGCTGTGGGGACCTGGATTCTCAGCCTGGCATTCAAGGGCGCTGACCGCGCCACTCGGCCCCGTGGCCCGTTCAGCGGAGGCAATGTCGGTACGCGGCAGATTGCGCCCTGGTATGCGCGCATCGCGGTGTTCGTGGTCTGCCTGCTGATCTGTGTGGTCGCCGCCCGTGGCACGCTGCGGCAGGGCCCGCCCATGCGTTGGGGCGACGTCTACACCACCGAGTCGAACTTCGCCAACCAGCTGGGCCTCAACGGCACTCTGCAGTTGATGGCGGCCGCCAAGGATCGCCTGTCCGAAGACCGCAACAATATCTGGAAGGCGACCCTGCCTCAGCCATTGGCCCAGCAGACCGTACGCGACATGCTGCTGGTGCCGAACGACAAGCTGGTGGATGCGGACATCGCCGCCGTGCGCCGTAACTACAGCCCGGATGCGGACAAGACCCTGCCGATCAAGAACGTCGTGGTGATCCTGATGGAAAGCTTCGCCGGGCACTCGGTCGGTGCTCTGGAGCGTCCGGGTCAGATCACCCCTTATTTCGACAAGCTGTCGAAGGAAGGCCTGCTGTTCGATCGCTTCTTCTCCAACGGCACCCATACCCACCAGGGCATGTTCGCCACCATGGCTTGCTTCCCCAACCTGCCGGGCTTCGAGTACCTGATGCAGACCCCGGAAGGCAGCCACAAGCTGTCCGGCTTGCCGCAGCTGCTCAGCGCCCGCAAGTACGACGATGTGTATGTCTATAACGGTGATTTCGCCTGGGACAACCAGTCGGGGTTCTTTGGCAACCAGGGCATGACCAACTTCGTCGGCCGCAATGACTTCGTCAATCCGGTGTTCTCCGACCCGACCTGGGGTGTGTCCGACCAGGACATGTTCAACCGGGGCCTGGAAGAGTTGAAGGCCCGTGATGGCAAGGGGCCGTTCTACGCCCTGCTGCAAACCCTGTCCAACCACACCCCCTATGCGTTGCCGACACCATTGCCCGTGGAGAAGGTCACCGACCGTGGCAGCCTCAACGAGCACCTGACCGCCATGCGCTACTCCGACTGGGCGCTGGGCCAGTTCTTCGAGAAGGCGCGCAAGGAGCCGTACTTCAAGGAAACGCTGTTTGTCGTGGTCGGCGACCACGGTTTTGGCAATGAGCAACAGATCACGGAAATGGACCTGGGCCGTTTCAACGTGCCGATGCTGATGATCGCACCCGGTATCCAGGAGAAGTTCGGTCAGCGCGACCACACCGTGGGCACGCAGATCGATATCGTGCCGACCATCATGGGCCGCCTCGGTGGTGATGTGTTGCACCAGTGCTGGGGGCGTGACCTGCTCAACCTGCCCGAAGGCGACAAGGGCTTTGGCGTGATCAAGCCGTCGGGTAGCGATCAGACCGTGGCGCTGTTGACGGCGGATCGGGTGCTGGTCCTGCCCAAGGAAATGCCGCCCAGGCTGTACAAGTACGAACTGGGTGCAGCACCCGGAGGCGAGCTGATTTCCGGAGCCGCCGATGAGGCTCAGCTCAAGCAGAAGCTGGAATCCTTCCTGCAGACGGCGACCAAGAGCCTGATCGACAACACCGCCGGCGTGGTCAACGGCAAGCCGGATTGACCCTTGGACTTGTCGGCGCTTGTAGAGCGTTGGCAAGACCTTGCTGAGAAAGAAAACACCCCTGATGGGGTGTTTTTTTTTGCCTGTCGACAGATGAGGCCATTGATTTGTCTTGAGGTATTTCCCGTTCTTCTTGGGAAAAGTTTCTCGGTGATTAGTCGATTTCTCGCGTTTAAATGGGAAATTTCTTGGATTTTAGGATTCATCTGATGTTAGCCAATACAACAGACTGTAATGATCGCATCCGCTTCGGTCTGGACTGATACACGCAAAACTCCAGACCTGGAACGTAGCATTGATTATTAAATGGGGTGCTGGGTAGTACGCCATGATGATGGTTAAAGGGAGAGTTAAATGAAAAAGTTTCGTTTGGCGGCTGGTGTTGTATCGGCTCTACTCTTCGCGGCAAACAGTGCTTTTGCATATGATGTGCTGTTGAAGTTTGAGGGGAAGGTCGTGCCCACAACATGTCAAGTGGACGGACTTAATGAAATTGGAATGAACCCTGTTAGTACCGAGGCTCTTAAAGAACCAGGTGGTTACGCAGGTGAAAAGGTCTTTTTTATCAGCGTGTCGGGGTGTGATGGCACTAAGTTGAAAGGAATGTTTAGTCCTGATTTTTCTAAAGTTGACCATAAAACAGGCGCCCTTAAAAACAGTGTTCCCGATGGTTCCACGGCTATGATTCAACTGCTTGATCATGAAAGTAAACCTATTGATCTAATGCTCGATTCTATTAGTAAGCCCTTTTTTGCGCCTCTGTCTGTAAGTGCAAATGCCGCGCAATTCGTACTAGCTGCTCGGTACTTGGCAGGTGATGTCCCGGTGACAGCAGGGGATGTTAAAGCCGAACTAACCTTTGACCTTGTCTACGAGTGAAATCAAAGCCTTGAAGCCTGAGCTTCAAGGCTTAATCCTGTGAGCGATAGAGCCCATGTTTTGTTGTTTCTTTTCGCGTTTGATCACTTGTATCGCTATTTTGCTGTGCTCTCTCTCCGTCCAGGCCAGCGTGGTGGTTGATGCCACGCGAATTGTCTATCCAGCCAAGGAGCGCGAGGTTTCTCTCAGGCTGAGCAATCAGGGGCAACAAGCAGCGCTGGTACAGACCTGGATCGACGATGGCCGCGTCGATGCCAAGCCTGATGAGGTGGATACACCTTTCATGGTGACGCCGCCCATGGTGCGGATCGATCCCGACAAGGGGCAGTCGCTGCGGATTGCCTTTATACCGTCAACTCATTTGCCCAAGGATCGTGAGTCGGTGTTCTGGCTCAATGTGCTGGATGTACCCCCACTGGCGAGTGCGCAGGTCGGCAATCACATGCAACTGGCGTTTCGTACGCGTCTGAAGTTGTTTTTCCGCCCTGCGGATCTTCCGGGAAGTTCCACTGAAAGTGCGGAGAAACTGCGCTGGAATTTATCCAGGTCTGGCAAGGGCACTGTCTTGCAGGTGCACAATGATGGAGCCTTTCATGTGTCTTTCAAGTCGGTTGAGTTAAAGCTCAACAATGGTCGGGCTCTAACAGTAAAAAGTCATATGGTCGCTCCAAAATCATCTGCTGATTTTGTTTTTGAACAAACACCCAAAGCCTCGGATGTCGGGGTGGGTGTGATGTACGAATGGATCAACGATTTTGGAACCAATATGCGCGTTGAGGCCAAGCTTCAATAGTAAAGTGCTCCAGGAAAGTTATTGGTTTTATCCCTTTCTTAATGTTCGTGCCGAGGCATTTGCCTCGGTATTTTCGTCATTGACCCATCGTACTGACTGTTCGGGCAGGTTAGATGAGTGCTTTGTCAAAAAAGTTGTCGTTAGTTATGAGTTGCGTACTTGCTTGCTCTAGAAAATGTTTGGTTGTGCGTGATGGTTTTATTCTGGGCAGCATGACGCTGATCGGATCGTGGATGGTTATTGATGTCAGCGTGGCTGACGAACCGATTCGTTTCAATCCGGCGTTCTTTGGCAGCAGTCGTGGAGAAACGCTGGACCTGTCCAGGTATGAGCAAGGTAATCCGCTGACGCCCGGGACTTATCGCCTTGACGTGTATCTCAATCAAAACCGGGTTGGGACTCAAGAGATTCTGCTCAGGACCGTGGCCGATGGTTCAAGGGTCGAGCCCTGCCTGCCACCCGCTTTGCTGGAGCAACTGGGCGTTGATTTCACCCGGCTGCCCGAGGACCAGGCCAACCGGGCCCGAGCCGCCGAGTGCCTGGGGCCCGACGAAATGGTGCCTCAGGGGCGCCTGGAAGTGGACATGGCCGACTTGCGCGCTGATCTGTCCATTCCTCAGTTGTACCTGAGCCGGACCCAGCGCGGTTATGTGTCGTCCAAAGAGTGGGATGCGGGGGTCAATGCAGGCTTTCTCGGCTACAGCAACAACCTGTCCGAGAACCGTAGCAACGGACAGCGCAGTCGCCAGTTTTATAGCGGCCTCAATACGGGGCTCAACCTGGGCCAATGGCGCCTGCGACACAATGGCTCCTACAGTTATGACGATCAGTCAGGTTCCGGCGGTCGCAGCCAGTACAACGCCTTGAGCAGCTATGTGCAGCGCGATATCACCGCAGCCCAGGCCCAGCTGACCTTGGGGGAGTTCTATACCCCCGGCAATCTGTTCGACAGCTTTTCCTTTACCGGCGTACAACTGCGCAGCGATGAGCGCATGTTGCCTGATTCGATGCGTGGGTTTGCGCCCGTGGTGCGTGGCGTCGCCGATACCACCGCCAAGGTCAGCGTGCGTCAGGGCCAGAACCTGTTGCATGAAACTACGGTGCCCCCGGGGCCGTTTGCCATCGATGACCTGAACAGCGCGGGCTACGCCGGTGACCTCAATGTCACCATCACCGAAGCCGATGGGCGGACCAAAAGTTTTGTGGTGCCCTATGCCTCGATGGCCCAGTTACTGCGGCCCGGCAGTTCGCGCTTCAGCCTGAGTGCCGGACGCTACCGCGATGACAGCCTGGATACGCTGCCCGGTTTTGTCCAGGGAACCTATCAGTACGGCTTGTCCAATCTGTGGACCGGTTATGGCGGCAGTATCCTGGCTCAGGATTATCGGGCCTGGCAGGGCGGCGTGGCCTTGAGCACTTCCCTGGGAGCGGTGGCGCTGGATCTGACCCATTCCCAGGCCTCGGGCTTGAACGATTCAGAGGCTGACGGCCCCACGCAACTCAGTGGTCGCAGCCTGCGCTTGTCGTACAACAAGCTGATTGAAACCACTGCCACCAACTTCAGCGTGGCGGCCTATCGGTTCTCCAGTGAGGGTTATCTGAACTTCGACGAGTACGCTCGCCTGCGGGACAGCCCGTCGCAAGACCGGTCGTTCAAGCAACGCAGTCGGCTGCAGTTGAGCCTGAGTCAGCCGATAGGCGAGCGCATGGGGCAGCTGAACTTTTCCGCTCTGGCGCAGGATTACTGGCGTCGCGATCAGGGGCGGGATCTGAGCTATCAGGTGGGGTACTCCAACAGTTACAGCTGGGGAAGTTTCAGTTTCAGCGCCGCCCGCACCCGCAGCGGAGGGGGCAGCATGGACAATCAATACCTGCTCAGTATCAGTTTGCCTCTGGGACGCAGCCGCTATTCACCCTACCTGAGCTCGTCCATCAACTACGACGGCAGCGGCAATCACGGCGTCAATAGCTCCTTGAGTGGCAGTCTCGGCGAAAACGCCCAGGTCGGTTACAGCCTCTACGGTTCACGTGATCGTTATGCGGGGCAAAGCAACAGCAACTATGGCGGCAACCTGCGTTATGACGCGGCCCATGCCAACTACAACCTGAGCGCCAGCCGTGGCCAGAACTATCAGCAAGCCAGCTTCGCCATGCAAGGCACCCTGGTCGCCCACCCGGGCGGCATCAACGCCACCTCGGGGCAGGGCGAAACCATGGCCGTGCTCGAAGCCGCCGGGGCCAAGGGCGCCCAGGTCCTGAGTAACGCCAACACGCGGATCGCTGATAACGGTTATGCAGTCGTGACCGGACTTACTCCTTATCGACGCAACGATATGGCCCTGGACCCTAAGGGCACTTCCCGGGATGTCGAGTTGGAGATGACCTCGCAACAGACAGCTCCGCGTGCGGGGGCGGTGGTCATGTTGCGTTATCCGACCGTGGTGGGGACGGCCGTGCTGCTCAAACTGGTACGCGATGATGGCCAGATGATTCCCTTGGGCGCGCAAGTTCTCGGTGTCAATGGGGAGGTGTTGACGCAGGTCGGACAGGGCGGCCGAGCCTTTGTTCGGGGGTTGGAAGGTCAGGGCCAGTTGTTGATTCAGTGGGGGGCAGGGCAGAGTTGCCTGGCCTCTTATCGTATGCCCAGCGCCCCCTCCTCGAATGACGAGTATTACCAGCAATTGGAGTTGCCCTGCCATAAGGGCGGCGCAATCTTAAACAGGTAGGTAAGGGATGAGTATCAAAGTCCTGCTCAACAATCGATGGTCCTTAATGGCTTGGTTACTGCTTGCCACCATTCATGGCGGTCACGCTTGGGCCAATAAATGCATCGGAGAGCCATTGGCGACGCACTTCACCAGTGCCGATTTCGCCATGCTCAAGCCTCCGCGCGATATTCCGGTGGGCAGCACTATCCTGGTCAAGGAGATAGACCAGGGCAAAACCACCATGAACTGCAACGGCGACGGACTCTGGTTTGACTACGGCTTTGTCGGTGGCGCTACCAAGACCGCCTATGAACATGTCTATGAGACGGGAGTGCCTGGGATTGGCATGCGGATTTACTGGTACAACGAGGGAGGGGTTTATATGGACTGGCCCAGGTTCGAGCGTCGAATAACCCCCAACGCCTATTTACCACCGCACAAGTTCAAGTTCGAACTGGTGAAGACCGGCACCATCAGTTCGGGAAAGTTCATCGATCACAAGATCAGGATTTATTATCACAACCAACTGAGCAATGAGATTTTGTTCAATAACGTGTCCTACACCGCTCAGAGCAGGGGGTGTACTGTCGCCCGTCCGGTGCAAACGGTCACCATGCCCACTGTTCCACTGGGCAAGTTCAAGCCGGATGCCACTCCGATCGGCCCCAAGTCGTTTGCGATCGATCTTGAGTGTGACAAAGGCGTCAAGGTTGCCTATTACATCACCGGGCTCAACAGCAACCTGCATATTCTAAAAAATAGCGAGGGGAAGGGCATGGCCAAGGGCGTGGGCCTGTTCCTGGTACAAGGTGATGCCAGCAGCCCGATTCTGCAAGAGCTCAGCACCCGCACTGAATTCAAGACTTCGCAAACCACTGTCGATGGCGAATTGCTGAGTATCCCGCTCACCGTCTTTTATTTTCAGTACGGTCCGGAAGTAACGGCAGGCGATGTCCTGGCCAACGCCACGGTGACGTTCATGTATGAATGAACGGGGGTTCTTCACTCGTCTGTGAACCCTGCCCAGCGTCCTGTCGTCAGGACGCTGGCTGTTTCAGTAGTCAGTTCACGCTAAAGCGGTCTGGCTGATTCAAATCCTGCCCAGCAGCAATAACACCAAGAGCACCACCAGCACGACGCCGATGATTCCCGAAGGGCCGTAACCCCAACTTCTGGAGTGGGGGAATACAGGCAGGCCGCCAATCAGCAGCAAAATCAGAATGACGATCAGAATGGTGCCCATGGTGGTTTCCTTGAATTGAATAGAGTTGAACAACGCAGTTGTTCAAGGACAACTTGGCTTTATAAATAAAGCCAAGCGCTTAATAAATCCGACTCTGCACCTATCGAGATAATTCCAAATTTTTTAATGCATTGCGCTGCCCGGGTTATTTCCTTTGCGTCTGTCATCGGTCGCGCGGCACCGTGCACCCGGCCAGTGGTTTGCCCGGGGCATTCAGCAGCCTGATGGTGCGTGGGTGGCGCAGGGCCCTTCGCTACACTGCGGCCCATCTTCCCCGGAACAACAAGGCAACTCTTATGCACAATCGCATGATGATCACTGGCGCGGGCTCCGGCCTGGGTCGCGAAATCGCTTTGCGCTGGGCCCGCGATGGCTGGCGGCTGGCCTTGTCCGATGTCAGCGAAGCGGGTCTGCAGGAAACCCTGAAACGGGTCCGCGAAGCTGGTGGCGACGGCTTCGTGCAGCGCTGCGACGTGCGTGACTACAGCCAGTTGACGGCGTTTGCCCAGGCTTGCGAAGTCAAGTTCGGCGGCATCGACATCATCGTCAACAACGCCGGTGTGGCTTCGGGCGGTTTCTTCAGCGAGCTGTCCCTGGAGGATTGGGACTGGCAGATCGCGATCAACCTGATGGGCGTGGTCAAGGGCTGCAAGGCCTTTCTGCCGCTGCTGGAACAGAGCAAGGGCAAGATCATCAACATCGCCTCCATGGCCGCCTTGATGCAGGGCCCGGCCATGAGCAACTACAACGTGGCCAAGGCCGGCGTGGTGGCGTTGTCTGAGAGCCTGCTGGTCGAGCTGGCGCAGCAGGAAATCGGCGTGCACGTGGTCTGCCCGTCGTTCTTCCAGACCAACCTGCTGGATTCCTTCCGTGGTCCGACCCCGGCGATGAAGGCCCAGGTGGGCAAATTGCTGGAAAGCTCGCCGATTACCGCCGCCCAGATTGCCGATTACATCCACACCCAGGTCAACGCCGGCCAGTTCATGATCCTGCCCCACGAGCAGGGACGCATGGCCTGGGCCCTGAAGCAGCAGAACCCTCAGGCGCTGTACGACGAAATGACCCTGATGGCCGACAAGATGCGCGCCAAGGCCAAACAGAGCGCTCCTTGAGCTTGCTCCACCCCCTTGGCCTCGTTAGGGTTGCCGGCACCTGGCAATCCTGACGAGACCTTGCATGCTCAATTACCTGTGGTTCTTCCTCGCCGCGCTGTTTGAAATCGCCGGCTGCTATGCCTTCTGGATGTGGCTGCGCCAGGGCAAGAGCGCCTTGTGGGTGATTCCCGCCCTGATCAGCCTGACCCTGTTCGCCCTGCTGCTGACCAAAGTCGAAGCCACTTACGCCGGACGCGCCTATGCCGCCTACGGTGGCATCTACATCGTTGCATCCATTGGCTGGCTGGCGGTGGTGGAGCGGGTGCGGCCCCTGGGCTCGGACTGGCTGGGGCTGTTGCTGTGTGTGATCGGGGCCAGTGTGATTCTGTTCGGCCCGCGCTTTTCCAACGGTTGAGCATCCCGGCCCAAAGGTTTGGGCCGGTCCAGGCATCAGTCGAACAGCTCCTTGGGCACGTCGTGCTTGAGCATCAACTGGCACTGTTCGCTGTCCGGATCGAAAACGATCACCGCCTGGCCCTTGCTCAGGGCCTGACGAACCCGCAGCACACGGGTTTCCAGAGGCGTCTCATCGCCGTTGTCGGTGCCCTCGCGGGTGACGAAGTCTTCGATCAGACGGGTCAGGGTGTCGACTTCAAGTTGGTCGTGGGGAATCAGCATGGGGGCCTCCGAAAAACAATCCCGGATGCTACTGCGCCCGGGGCCGTGCCGCCAGTTGTAGCGCGCACAAACCCCGGGTCGCGGTTCAGGACCTGTTGCCCACCAGGCTGTCTACCGAGGGCACCCGAGTGTCGCTTTCCATCTGGGTGTCGTGTTCCAGCTGATGACTGAAGCGGTCCAGGGAACCCTGGGCCGGTTGTGCATCGCTGGCAAACACCGGCGGGCTGAGAATGTAGGCGCTGAGCAAGCGGCTGAGCGCCGCCAGGCTGTCGATGTGGGTGCGTTCGTAGCCGTGGGTGGCGTCGCAACCGAAGGCCAGCAGCGCCGTGCGAATGTCATGGCCGGCGGTCACGGCCGAGTGGGCGTCGCTGAAGTAGTAGCGGAACAGGTCGCGGCGCACCGGCAACTCGTGCTCGGCAGCCAGGCGCAGCAGGTGCCGGGACAGGTGATAGTCGTAAGGGCCGCCGGAGTCCTGCATGGCCACGCTGACCGCGTGTTCGCTGGAGTGCTGGCCCGGGGCGACCGGGGCGATGTCGATACCGACGAATTCACTGACATCCCAGGGCAGGGCCGCCGCCGCGCCGCTGCCGGTTTCCTCGGTGATGGTGAACAGCGGGTGGCAATCGATCATCAACGACTCACCGCTGTCGACGATGGCCTTGAGCGCTGCCAGCAGGGCGGCGACGCCGGCCTTGTCATCCAGGTGCCGGGCGCTGATGTGGCCGCTTTCGGTGAACTCCGGCAGCGGGTCGAAGGCGACAAAGTCGCCCACGCCTATACCTAAGGATTCGCAATCGGCGCGGGTGGTGCAGTAGGCGTCCAGGCGCAGTTCGATATGGTCCCAACTGATGGGCAGCTCATCCACCGCCGTGTTGAAGGCGTGGCCGGAGGCCATCAACGGCAGCACGCTGCCGCGCAATACGCCGTTGTCGGTGAACAGGCTGACCCGGCTACCCTCGGCAAAGCGGCTGGACCAGCAGCCCACCGGGGCCAGGGTCAGGCGGCCGTTGTCTTTCACCGCGCGCACGCTGGCACCGATGGTGTCCAGGTGTGCGGACACCGCCCGGTCCGGGCTGTTCTTCTGGCCCTTGAGGGTGGCGCGGATGGTGCCGCGCCGGGTCAGCTCGAAGGGAATGCCCAGTTCTTCCAGGCGTTCGGCAACGTAACGCACGATGGTGTCGGTAAAGCCGGTGGGGCTGGGAATGGCGAGCATTTCCAGAAGGACTTTCTGCAGGTAAGCGAGATCGGGCTGGGGAATCTGACGGGTCATGGAAACTCCGGATGAAAAAGGCCATCGATGGTTTCGATGAGGCAGTGAGAGGCCTGAAGAGGGCTTTCGCTGGCAAGCCAGCTCCTACGAATGAGGGTAGGAGCCGGCTGGCCGGCGAAGGATCAAGGCGCAGGTTGGCTGTGGGGAAACAGCAGGTCGATAAAACGCTCGGCAGTGGGTTGCGGGTCGTGGTTGGCCAGCCCGGCGCGCTCGTTGGCCTCGATGAACACATAGTCCGGCTGGTCCGCCGCGGGTACCAGCAGATCCAGGCCGACCACCGGAATGTCCAGGGCCCGGGCCGCGCGGATGGCGGCGTCGGCCAGGGCCGGATGGAGGAGGCTGGTGACGTCTTCCAGGGTGCCGCCGGTGTGCAGGTTGGCGGTGCGTCGGACGAACAGCCGCTCCCCGGCCGGCAGCACGCTGTTGTAGTCGTAACCGGCGGCATGCAGGGTGCGCTGGGTTTCCTGGTCCAGGGGGATCTTGCTTTCGCCTCCGGTGGCCGCCTGGCGTCGGCGGCTGCGGGCCTCGATCAACGCGCCAATGGAGTGCTGGCCGTCGCCGATGATCTCGGCGGGACGGCGAATGGCCGCGGCCACCACTTCAAAGCCGATCACCAGGATGCGCAGGTCCAGCCCTTCGTGGAAGCTCTCCAGCAGCACCCGGCTGTCAAAGCGGCGGGCGTGGTCGACGGCCTGCTGCACCTCTTCAATCGTGCTCAGATCCACGGCCACGCCTTGTCCCTGTTCTCCGTCCAACGGCTTGACCACCACTCGCTGGTGCTCGTCGAGAAACTCCAGGTTGTCGTCGGCGTTGCCCGCCAATTGCTGGGCGGGCAGCTTCAGGCCGGCCTCTTTGAGCACCTTGTGGGTCAGGCTCTTGTCCTGGCACAGGCTCATGCTGATGGCACTGGTCAGGTCGCTCAGGGATTCCCGGCAGCGCACCCGGCGACCGCCGTGGCTGAGGGTGAACAGCCCGGCGTCGGCGTCATCCACCTGGACATCGATGCCACGGCGATGGGCCTCCTCGACGATGATCCGTGCATAGGGGTTGAAGTCCGCCTGGGGCCCGGGGCCGAGGAACAGCGGCTGGTTGATGCCGTTCTTGCGCTTGATGGCAAAGGTCGACAGGGTGCGAAAGCCCAGCTTGGCGTAGAGGCTCTTGGCCTGGCGGTTGTCGTGCAGCACCGACAGGTCCAGATAGCTCAGGCCGCGGCTCATGAAGTGTTCGATCAGATGCCGCACCAGCACTTCGCCCACGCCCGGGCGGCTGCAATCGGGGTCCACCGCCAGGCACCAGAGGCTGCTGCCGTGCTCCGGGTCCTGGAAGGCCTTGTGATGATCAAGGCCCATGACGCTGCCGATCACCGCGCCGCTGTCCTGGTCTTCGGCCAGCCAGTACACCGGACCGCCCTGATGGCGCGGGGTCAGCCGTTGCGGGTCGATGGGCAGCATGCCCCGTGCCTGGTACAGGCGGTTGATGGCCTGCCAGTCGGACTCGCTTTGCGCGCGACGGATGCGGAAGCCGCGAAACACCCGGGTGGCCTGGCGGTAGTCGCTGAACCACAGGCGCAGGGTGTCGGAAGGGTCGAGGAACAGCTGCGTCGGTTCCAGGCCCAGCACCTGCTGCGGCGCGGCCACATACAGAGCAATGTCGCGTTCACCGGGCTGCTCGTTGAGCAGTTCCGCGGCGAGGCTGCCGGGATCGGGAAAGGTGTGGCCGATCAGCAGTCGGCCCCAGCCGCAGTGCAGGGCAATGGGGGCGTTGCCGGGTTCGCTGCCGTCTTCGGCAAAGCGCGCTTGCAGACGTTCATAGGAGGGCGCCTGGCCGCGCAGCAGGCGTTGGCTGTAAGCCGTGGCATTGGCTTTCATCGGTCAGATTCCTTGTTCGCTGAGCCACAGGTTCAAGGCCGCCAGTTGCCACAGCTTGGAGCCGCGCAGTGGGGTCAGTTGGCCCTGGGGATCGGTCAGCAGGCGATCGAGCATGGCCGGGTTGAACAGGCCGCGATCCTGGCTCGGGTCCAGCAGCAGTTCACGCACCCAGTTCAGGGTGTCGCCCTGCAAATGCTTGAGGCCCGGCACCGGGAAGTAGCCTTTCTTGCGGTCGATGACCGCGCTGGGGATCACCCGCCGCGCCGCTTCCTTGAGCACCTGCTTGCCACCGTCCGGCAGCTTGAAGCGTGCCGGCACCCGGGCCGACAGCTCCACCAGGCGGTAGTCGAGGAACGGCGTGCGCGCCTCCAGGCCCCAGGCCATGGTCATGTTATCCACACGTTTGACCGGGTCATCCACCAGCATCACCGTGCTGTCCAGGCGCAGGGCCTTGTCCACAGGCGCGTCGGCGCCGGGTTGGGCGAAATGCTCGCGGACGAAGTCGCCGGCGGCGTCGTGTGCCGTCAGCCATTGCGGCTGCACGGTGGCCGCGTAGTCGTCGTAGCTGCGATCGAAGAAGGCCGCACGGTAGGCAGCATACGGGTCGCTGGCGCCGTCTACCTGCGGGTACCAGTGGTAGCCGGCGAACAGTTCGTCGGCGCCCTGGCCGCTTTGCACCACCTTGCAGTGCTTGGCCACTTCTCGGGACAACAAATAGAAGGCGATGCAATCGTGGCTGACCATCGGTTCGCTCATGGCGCGGAACGCCGCCGGCAACTGGTCGATGATCTCGCCCTCGTCGATGCGCAACTGGTGATGCCGGGTGCCGTAGTGGCGGGCAATCAGGTCCGAGTACTGGAACTCGTCGCCGCGTTCGCCGCCGGCATCCTCGAAGCCGATGGAGAAGGTCGACAGGTCGTCCACCCCGACGTCTCGCAGCAGGCCCACCAGCAGGCTGGAATCGACACCGCCGGACAGCAGCACGCCGACATCCACCGCGGCCCGCTGACGGATGGCCACTGCCTCGCGGGTGCTATCGAGCACCCGGTCAGTCCAGTCTTCCAGGGTCAGCTGGGTTTCGTCGGCACGGGGGCCGTAGGGCAGGGACCACCAGGTCTGCTGTTCGGTGCGGCCGTCGGCTTCGATGCGCATCCAGGTGGCCGGTGGCAGTTTCTCGATGCCCGCCAGCAAGGTGCGTGGCGCCGGCACCACGGCGTGGAAGTTCAGGTAGTGATTGAGCGCCACCGGATCGAGAATCGGGTTGATGTCGCCGCCCTTGAGCAAGGCCGGCAGGGCCGAGGCGAAGCGCAGGCGCTGGCCGTTGCGCGACAGGTACAGAGGCTTGACCCCGAGGCGGTCGCGGGCGATGAACAGGCGCTGGGCGTCGCGCTCCCAGATGGCGAAGGCGAACATGCCGTTGAGCTTGGGCAGCAGGTCGGCGCCCCAGGCGTGATAGCCCTTGAGCAGCACTTCGGTGTCACCGCCGGAATGGAAGGCATAGCCCCGGGCTTCCAGTTCGGCGCGCAATTCGGGGAAGTTGTAGATCGCGCCGTTGAAGGCCAGGGACAGGCCCAGTTGGTTGTCGATCATGGGCTGCGCCGAGCCGTCCGACAGGTCCATGATTTTCAGTCGTCGATGGCCCAGGGCGATCGGGCCCTGGCTGTGAAAGCCCCAGGCGTCGGGGCCACGGGGGGCCAGGTGATGAGTGATTCGTTCAACCGCTGCCAGGTCGGCAGGTTGATGATCAAAGCGTAATTCGCCAGCTAATCCGCACATAAGTCCTTACCGGTTTTTCCGTTGGGGAGAGTCAATCCGCAGTCGCCAAAACGGCGGCTACCTGGAAACTGACCTGTGCATAACTCGGGAGTTTTAGACCGATCGGTTATAAGCCGACCGGTGGTGCTGAGGCGTGAAGAGCGGTTTTGCGTTCGGCCAAGGGCCGGCGGCGCTCTTCAACACCCGGGGTTGGCGCTCTGTCTCAGGCCTTGCCGCGAATCAGGCGGCGCAGGGCAAAGCGATTGGGATGGCAGGCTTCGGCCACGCTCCTGGGCAGTGGCAGCGGCTCGTTTTCCAGCCAGGCGGCCAGCAGTTCGCCGGACAGTGGCGCGGTAATCAGGCCGCGAGAACCGTGGCCGCTGTTGATGTACAGGCCATCGAGCCAGGGGCAGGGCAGGTCCGGCACCTGGCGCGCGTCCTTGCCCAGGGCGGCGTAGGTGTCGGCGAACGCTGCCGGGGCCGCCAGGGGGCCGACGATGGGCAGGTAGTCCGGGCTGGTGCAACGGAAGGCCGCACGACCTTGCAGGCGGTCCAGGGGCAGTTGCTCGGCGTTCAGGCGTTGCAGCAGATCACTGGAGATTTCCCGCAGCATGTCCAGGTTGCCGGCATGCTCGGCGCTGGTCGGGGTCAGGTCCTGGCTCTTGAAGTCGAAGCTGGCGCCCAGGGTGTGCTCCCCAAGGCGCGGCGGAGCGACGTAACCCTCGGCGCAGACCACGGTGGCCAGGCTCTGGCTTTGCGCGGTCTGCGGCAGGCGGGTGATCTGCCCGCGAATGCGCTTGAGGGGCAATTCGGCACTGGCCGGGAAGCGCCTGATTTCGGCGGCACCGGCAAGGATCACCACCGCCGCACTGGCCAGCATCCGTTCGCCGTCCCAGGCTTGCCATTGCTGATCGACCCGGCGTAACTCCAGCACCTCCCGGTGCGCCAGGATCTGGATCTGCGGATGATCGGCCTGCCACTGACACAGCGCTGGCGGATGCACCCAGCCGCCTTCGGGGTAGAACAGGCCGCCGTGTTCCAGGCCGATGCCGGCCAGGGCCTGGGCCTCTGGCTGGCCCAGCTGCCGCAGCAGGTCGGCGGGGAAGGCCGCGGCCAACTGCGCCTGGCGCTCGGCTTCCTTGGGGTTGAAGGCCAGTTGCAGTACCCCGCAGCCGTCCCAGTCCAGGCCACGTTGCAGGTGTTCCAGCTGGCGCCGGGTGTAGCCGAAACCGCTGAGGATCATTTGCGATAGCGCAGTGCCGTGGGCGGAGAGCTTGAGGTAGAGCACCCCTTGCGGATTGCCCGAGGCTTCCTGGGCCAGTTGTTCGTGGCGTTCGAGCAATTGCACCTGCCAGCCGCGGGCGGCAAGGCTGGCCGCACTGGAGCAGCCGGCCAGGCCGCCGCCGATCACCAGGGCGGTTTTGGCCTGGGCCGGCGGGCGGGCGAACCACGGCTTGGCCTGTGCCGGCGATGGACTGTCCTCGGGCCAGCCCAGGAATTCGCCGCGCAGCACTTCCCACTTGCGACCGATGCCCGGGGTGCGCTTCATCTTGAAACCCGCCGCGTTCAACAGGCGGCGTACCCAGCCGGTGCTGGTAAAGGTGCTGAGGGTGGAACCCGGTGCCGCCAGGCGCGCCAGTTCGGCGAACAGTTCCGGGGTCCACATGTCGGGGTTCTTCGCCGGGGCGAAGCCGTCGAGAAACCAGGCGTCGATCTGTGCGTCCAGTTGCGGCAATTGTTCCAGGGCGTCGCCGATCAGCAGGGTCAGGGTGACCCGGCCGTCGTCCAGCACGATGCGCTGGAAACCGCCGTGCACGGCGACGTAGTGCTTGAGCAACTGCTGGCTCAGTTCCGTCAGTTCCGGCCACAGGGCCAGGGCCCGTTGCAGATCGGCCGGACTCAGGGGGTACTTTTCCACGCTGACGAAATGCAGCCGTGCAGTGGCCGGCGCCTGCTGCCGGAACAACTGCCAGGCGCAGAGAAAGTTCAGTCCGGTGCCGAAGCCGGTTTCACCGATGACGAATCGCGCATCGGCATTCAAGGCGGCAAAGCGTTCTCGCAGGCGGTTCTGTTCGATGAACACATGGCGGGTTTCCTCCAGGCCCGAGTCGCTGGAGAAGTACACGTCATCGAAGACCCGCGAGCGCGGGCGTCCTTGGTCGTCCCAGTCGAGCTGGGCGTGGGGCAGTTCAGGTGTCATGTTCGGCTCGTCTGGCGCAAGGCGGCCATTCTAGCCGATCGCCCGCGCCGTGCCTGATCCACGGCAAGGCTGAGCGGGGTCGGGGATTTGTTTTCCTTGGCCGAGGCCGATCCGCTAGTCTTGGACAATTCTTGGAAGGAGCCACCCATGTTCGAATCCGCTGAAATCGGTCACGCCATCGACAAAGAAACCTACGATGCCGAAGTGCCGGCCTTGCGCGAAGCCTTGCTCGAGGCGCAGTTCGAGCTGCGCCAGAAGGCCAGGTTTCCGGTGATTGTGTTGATCAATGGCGTCGAGGGCGCGGGCAAGGGCGAGACGGTCAAGCTGCTCAACGAATGGATGGACCCGCGGCTGATCGAAGTGCGCACCTTCGACCAGCAGACCGATGAAGAACTGTCGCGACCGCCGGCCTGGCGCTACTGGCGGATGCTTCCGGCCAAGGGCCGCATGGGGGTGTTCTTCGGCAACTGGTACAGCCAGATGCTCCAGGGCCGGGTGCATGGCCAGATCAAGGACCCGCGCCTGGACCAGGCGATCAATGGCGCCGAACGCCTGGAAAAGATGCTCTGCGATGAAGGCGCGCTGATCTTCAAGTTCTGGTTTCACCTGTCCAAGAAACAGATGAAGGACCGCCTCAAGTCCTTGCAGGATGATCCGCTGCACAGCTGGCGCATCAGCCCGCTGGACTGGCAGCAGTCAGAAACCTACGACAAGTTCGTCAAGTACGGCGAGCGGGTCCTGCGGCGTACCAGTCGCGACTATGCGCCCTGGCATGTGATCGAGGGTGTCGATCCGCATTACCGCAGCCTTACCGTGGGCCGGATCCTTCTGGAGGGCCTGCAGAATGCCTTGAACCGCCAGCCGCTGAGACCGGCCCAGGTCAACGCCGCGCCGTTGCCGACAGCGGTGGATGAGCTGAGTCTGCTGGACAGCCTGGACATGACCCAGCACCTGGACAAGGACGACTACGAGGAGCAGTTGATTACCGAGCAGGCGCGCCTGGCCGGTCTGCTGCGGGACAAGCGCATGCGCAAGCACGCCCTGGTGGCGGTCTTCGAGGGCAATGACGCGGCGGGCAAGGGCGGCGCCATTCGTCGGGTCGCCGCGGCCCTGGACCCGCGCCAATACAGCATCGTGCCGATTGCCGCGCCCACTGAAGACGAACGCGCGCAGCCCTATCTCTGGCGTTTCTGGCGGCATATTCCGGCGCGCGGCAAGTTCACCATCTTCGATCGTTCCTGGTACGGCCGGGTTCTGGTGGAGCGGGTCGAGGGCTTCTGCCAGCCCGCTGACTGGCTGCGGGCCTACAGCGAGATCAACGACTTCGAGGAGCAGTTGGCCGATGCCCGGGTGATTGTGGTGAAGTTCTGGCTGGCCATCGACAAGGACACGCAACTGGAGCGTTTCCAGGCGCGGGAGGCGATTCCCTTCAAGCGCTTCAAGATCACCGAGGACGATTGGCGCAACCGCGATAAATGGGGCGATTACCGCCTTGCCGTCGGCGACATGGTCGACCGTACCAGTACCGAAGTGGCGCCCTGGACCCTGGTGGAAGCCAACGACAAGCGCTGGGCCCGGGTCAAGGTTCTGCGCACCATCAACCGTGCCCTGGAAGCCGCCTTCGAGCGCTCCGACAAGCACGACAAGAAAGACCGGAAGGACAAGAAGTAGGCCGATGGTCGCGCATACGCCCAGTGAATGATTGTCGCGGCAGCGAGGGAGGGGCATCTATGCTCGAGGCTCTTCCTGCTGCCAACAACAATGAGGTGCGTCATGCGTGAAGTGGTGATCGTCGACAGCGTACGGACTGGCCTGGCCAAGTCCTTTCGCGGCAAGTTCAACCAGACCCGTCCGGATGACATGGCCGCGCACTGCGTCAATGCGCTGCTCGCCCGCAATGGCATCGATCCGGCCAGCGTCGAGGACTGCATCGTCGGCGCCGGTTCCAATGAAGGGGCCCAGGGCTTCAACATCGGCCGCAACGTCGCGGTGCTCTCGGCCCTGGGTACCGGCACGGCGGGCATGACCCTCAACCGTTTCTGCTCCTCGGGCCTGCAGGCGATCGCCATTGCCGCCAACCAGATCGCCTCCGGCTGCAGCGACATCATCGTTGCCGGTGGTGTCGAATCCATCAGCCTGACCATGAAGAGCGTCAACACCGACAACCTGATCAACCCGCTGCTCAAGGAGCAGGTGCCGGGCATCTACTTCCCCATGGGCCAGACCGCCGAGGTGGTGGCCCGGCGCTACAACGTCAGCCGTGAAGCCCAGGACCGGTATTCCCTGCAAAGCCAGCAGCGTACCGCCCAGGCCCAGGCCGACGGCCTGTTTCGCGACGAGATCGTGCCGATGACGGTCAAGTACCACATCGAGGACAAGCACACCGGGCAAGTACAGATGCTCGACGGTGTAGTGGATCGTGACGACTGCAACCGCCCGGATACCACCCTGGAAAACCTTGCGGCCCTCAAGCCGGTGTTTGCCGAGGACGGTTCGGTGACCGCGGGCAACTCTTCGCAGCTGTCCGATGGCGCCTCCATGACCCTGGTGATGAGCCTGGAACGGGCCCTGGCCCTGGGGCTCAAGCCCAAGGCGTTCTTCCGTGGCTTTACGGTCGCCGGCTGCGAGCCGGACGAGATGGGCATCGGCCCGGTGTTCTCGGTGCCCAAGCTGCTCAAGGCCAAGGGCCTGAAGGTGGACGACATCGATCTGTGGGAACTCAACGAGGCATTTGCCTCGCAGTGCCTGTATGCCCGCGACCGCCTGGAGATCGACAACGCCAAGTACAACGTCAATGGCGGCTCGATCTCCATCGGCCACCCGTTCGGCATGACCGGCTCGCGCCAGGTCGGGCATCTGGTGCGTGAATTGCAGCGGCGCAACCTGCGTTACGGCATTGTCACCATGTGCGTGGGCGGTGGCATGGGCGCCACGGGGCTGTTCGAAGCCGTGCGCTAGTTTTCGCGGAGTCGGCAAGCCGGCTCCTGCGGGGCCGGTTTGCGACCTGCACAATTCTGTTTGCGCTGGGTCGCCAACTGTCACTGTGTCGAGGGTTGGCGCAGGCCTAGAATGTGCACCTCATTGGCACGGCTTTTTGGGGTTCGCATGCACGTCTCGTCCGGTCGTTGGGTCTACGGTCTGTTCCTGGCCCTGTTGACCGCGCTGTTGTGGGGCATCCTGCCCATCAAGCTCAAGCAAGTGCTGCTGGTGATGGACCCGGTCACCGTGACCTGGTTTCGCCTGACGGTCTCCGGCGGCTGCCTGTTGCTCTATCTGGCGGCGGCCAGGCGCTTGCCAAGCTGGCGCTTGCTTGGGCCGAAAGGGATATGGCTGGTACCGATCTCGGTCTTGGGCCTGGTGGGCAACTACGTGCTGTACCTGATGGGCCTGAACCTGCTGAGCCCAGGCACCGCGCAACTGGTGGTGCAGATGGGACCGATCCTGTTGCTGATCGCCAGTGTGTTTGTGTTCAAGGAGCGGTTCAGCCTGGGGCAGGGCCTGGGGTTGCTGGTGCTGCTGATTGGCTTCGGGCTGTTCTTCAATCAACGGCTGACCGAGCTGCTGACCTCGCTCAGTGACTACACCGCCGGCGTCCTGACTATTCTCGCCGCTTCCGCGGTCTGGACCTTCTATGCCCTGGGCCAGAAGCAGCTGCTGAGCGTGTGGAATTCCTTGCAGGTGATGATGGTGATCTACCTGTTCTGCGCCTTGCTGCTGACGCCCTGGGTACGCCCGCTGGAAGCCCTGGAGCTGAGCCCCCTGCAAGGCTGGCTGTTGCTCGCCTGTTGCCTGAATACCCTGATCGCCTACGGTGCCTTTGCCGAGGCCCTGGCGCATTGGGAGGCGTCGCGGGTCAGCGCGACCCTGGCGATCACGCCCCTGGTGACCTTTGCCGCGGTGGCGTGGGCGGCCTGGGTCTGGCCGGAGCATGTGCAGGCCGAACAGATCAACGGCCTGGGTTATGGTGGGGCGTTGCTGGTGGTGCTGGGGTCGGCGCTGACGGCCCTGGGGCCGTCATTGATGGCGGGGTTGCGCGCCCGGCGGCAGCGGATCGCGGCGGGGTGAGCTGCGCTGGCGAGTCAGTTCCTGCAGCAACCCGTCTGTAGGGACTGGCTGGCCAGCGAACAAGACGCCGCGCTAACCCTGTTTTCCGGCCTCCAGCATGTTTTCCGGGCGGACCCAGGCATCGAACTGCTCATCGGTCAGGTAGCCCAGCTCCAGCGCCGCTTCGCGCAGGGTCAGGTTTTCGGCATAGGCCTTCTTGGCGATCTCGGCGGCCTTGTCGTAGCCGATGTGGGTGTTCAGCGCGGTCACCAGCATCAGGCCGCGTTCCAGGTGCGCGGCCATCTGCTGGGGATCCGGTTCCAGCGCGGCGATGCAGTGCTGCTGGAAGTTGCTGCAGCCGTCGGCCAGCAAGCGGATCGATTGCAACAGGTTGTGGATGATCACCGGCTTGAACACGTTCAACTGCAGATGGCCCTGGCTGGCGGCAAAGCCGATCGCCACGTCGTTGCCCATCACCTGGCAGGCGAGCATCGACAGGGCTTCGCACTGGGTCGGGTTGACCTTGCCGGGCATGATCGAGCTGCCCGGTTCGTTGGCCGGCAGCTTGACTTCGGCCAGCCCCGCCCGCGGGCCAGAGCCCAGCAGGCGCAGGTCGTTGGCGATTTTCATCAGGCACACCGCGAGGGTTTTCAGCGCGCCGGACAGGGTGGTCAGCGGCTCGTGGCCGGCCAGGGCGGCGAACTTGTTGGGGGCGGTGACGAACGGCAGGCCGGACAGCGCGGCCAGTTCGGCGGCAATGGCTTCACCGAAGCCGTGGGGCGAATTCAGCCCGGTGCCCACCGCGGTGCCGCCCTGGGCCAGTTCGCAGACCGCCGGCAAGGCGCTGCGGATGGCCCGTTCGGCGTAGCCCAGTTGAGCGATGAAGGCGGAGATTTCCTGACCGAAGGTAATGGGCGTGGCGTCCATCATGTGGGTGCGCCCGGTCTTCACCAGCTTCATGTGCCGGGCCGACAGTTCGGCCAGGCCGCCGGACAGCTCGGTGATCGCCGGCAGCAGTTGGAACTGCACGGCCTGGGCCGCCGCGATGTGCATGGCGGTGGGGAAGCAGTCGTTGGAGCTTTGCGAGCGGTTGACATGATCGTTGGGGTGCACCGGAGACTTGCCGCCCCGGGGATTGCCCGCCAGTTCGTTGGCCCGCCCGGCCAGGACCTCGTTGACGTTCATGTTGCTCTGGGTGCCGCTGCCGGTCTGCCACACCACCAGGGGGAACTGATCGTCATGCTCGCCGGCCAGCACTTCGTCGGCTGCCTGTTCGATCAGCCGGGCGATGTCGGCGGGGATATCGCCATTGCGATCATTGACCCGGGCGGCGGCTTTCTTGATCAGGGCCAGGGCATGCAGCACGGCCAGGGGCATGCGCTCGTTGCCGATGGCGAAGTTGATCAGCGAGCGCTGGGTCTGTGCGCCCCAATAGGCTTGTTCCGGGACTTCAACCTGGCCCAGGCTGTCGGTTTCGATTCGATTCATCGTGACATTCCTCCAAGTCTGACTGGCCAGTTTAGGCCCTGATCTGCGGCCCGGGTTCCGTGCGCGGAGGTTTTGTGTCGGTTATCCGGGCAAAACCGGGGTCGCTGGGGCGTGGGGTTGAGGGACGCGGATTAATAGGCGCAGAATGGGCGCCCTTGGGGTTTTACCTCGCCTGCTAGAAAAGGAAACTCGATGACCCGTTTTCGTGCCATCTGTACCGCGGTTGTTCTGGTGTGTGCCAGCGGCCAGGTTCTTGCCGATACCGCCAGCCACAACGCCAGTGCCGAGGCCTTCCTGACCCTGGCCCATGCGGACAAGCTCGGTACGCCGGTGTACATGCAAGTCCAGCAAATGTTCGCCCAGCGTTTTGAACAGACCAAAGCCCCGGAATCCAAGCGCGCTCTGCTGGAAACCTACCAGGCCAAGGCCAACGCCGCGCTGGATCAGGCCATTGGCTGGAACAAGCTGAAACCGGACATGGTCAAGCTCTACACCAGCAACTTCAGCGAGTCCGAGCTCAAGGACCTGGTCGCGTTCTACCAGTCGCCACTGGGCAAGAAAGTCCTGGAAAAAATGCCCCAACTGACCCAGCAATCGGCGCAGATGACCCAGGCCAAGCTGGAAAGCGCGGTGCCGGTGGTGAACAAGCTGCTGGCCGACATGACCGCCGAGCTCGAGCCCAAGGCGGCCCCGGCGAAGAAGAAGTAAGCGGAGCCCGCAATGACCATGCAACAACGTATCGAAGCGGCGCTCGCGGCCTTGCAGCCCGAGCACCTGCAAGTGCTGGATGAAAGCCACATGCACAGCCGTGGCCTGGAAACCCACTTCAAGGCGGTACTGGTCAGCGAGCAGTTCGCCGGCCTCAACAGCGTCAAGCGTCACCAGAAGGTCTACGCCACCCTCGGTGAGCTGATGGGCCAGTTCCATGCGTTGGCGCTGCACACCTACACCCCCGAGGAGTGGTCGAAGATCGGTGTGGCTCCGGCCTCGCCGACCTGCGCCGGTGGTCGATAGGAGCGGGTGCGTCTCGCCGCAGTTCTGAGGTCACTCAGGTGCGGCTTGCCGCTTGGAGCTTGAGGCTGCCTTTCTGATAGAATCCGCAACGCGCCGCTTATGCCGGCGCGTTTTTTTTTGCATCCGGTTCACCCTTTACGAGGGTAGCCACCTGGAGAGATTTCCCATGACACAACCCATTGTCGTGGCGGCACTGTACAAGTTCGTCACCCTCGAAGATTACGTCAGCCTGCGCGAGCCCCTGTTGCAGGCCATGCTCGACAACGGCATCAAGGGCACCTTGCTGATCGCCGAAGAAGGCATCAACGGCACGGTTTCCGGCAGCCGCGAAGGCATTGACGGGCTGCTGGCCTGGCTGAAGAACGATCCGCGCATGGTCGATATCGATCACAAAGAGTCGTATTGCGACGAGCAGCCGTTCTATCGCACCAAGGTCAAGCTCAAGAAAGAGATCGTCACCCTTGGCGTGCCCGGCGTGGACCCCAACAAGAAAGTCGGGACCTATGTCGAGCCCCAGGACTGGAACGCCCTGATCAGCGATCCGGAAGTGCTGCTGATCGACACCCGTAACGACTACGAAGTGTCCATCGGCACCTTCGAAGGCGCCATCGACCCCAAGACCACCAGCTTCCGCGAGTTTCCGGACTACATCAAAGCCAACTTCGACCCAAGCAAGCACAAGAAGGTGGCGATGTTCTGCACCGGCGGCATCCGTTGCGAGAAGGCTTCGAGCTACATGCTCAGCGAGGGCTTCGACGAGGTGTTCCACCTCAAGGGCGGGATCCTCAAGTACCTCGAAGAGGTGCCACAAGAGGAGAGCAAGTGGCAGGGCGACTGCTTCGTGTTCGACAACCGGGTCACCGTTCGCCACGACTTGAGCGAAGGCGACTACGATCAATGTCATGCCTGCCGGACTCCGGTGAGCGTCGAGGATCGGGCGTCCGAGCACTATGTGCCCGGCATCAGCTGCCCGCATTGCTGGGACAAGCTGAGCGAGAAGACCCGCCGCAGTGCCATCGACCGGCAGAAGCAGATCGAATTGGCCAAGGCGCGCAACATGCCGCACCCGATCGGTTACAACTACAAGCAATCTTCCTCCGAGGCTTGAGCCATGTCTGCCCGCCTGCTCTATGTGATGGACCCGATGTGTTCGTGGTGCTGGGGTTTTGCGCCCGTGGCCCAGGCCCTGGCAGAGCAGGCCCAGGCTGCCGGTGTCGAGCTGCATCTGGTGGTGGGCGGCTTGCGCACCGGGAGCGGCTCGGCGCTGGAACCCAACACCCGGCGCTACATTCTTGAGCACTGGCAGGCGGTGCAGCAGGCTACAGGCCAGCCGTTCACCTTCGAAGGCGCCTTGCCCGATGGCTTTGTCTACGACACCGAGCCGGCTTGCCGGGCGATCGTCACCGCCCGGAGCCTGGCCCCGGACTGCGCCTGGAGGCTGCTGGGGCTGATCCAGCGGGCGTTCTATGTCGAAGGCCGTGATGTCACCCTGGCCAGTGTGCTGGTCGAGCTGGCGGAGCAGGCCGGGGTTCCGCGGATCGAGTTCGCCGAAGCCTTCGACCGGGCCGAGCAGCACGCGGCCACGGCGGCGGACTTCACCTGGGTCCAGGACCTGGGAATCGCCGGATTTCCTACCTTGCTGGCAGAGCGCAACGGCCAGTTGGCGCTGCTGACCAATGGCTATCAGCCGCTGAGCGAGTTGTCGCCGTTGCTTGGCCGCTGGCTGGAGCGCGCCGCCTGTGCCTGAGCCGGTCGAATCCAGCATCCCCGGCAAAACCGTCGATCGTCTGAGCTGGGGTGAGATCCGCCGTCTGGCCCTGCACCACCGGAAGTCGCTGTGGATCGCCAACGGCGTGGCCGTGCTGGCAACGCTGTGCAGTGTGCCGATTCCGCTGTTGCTGCCATTGCTGGTGGACGAGGTGCTGCTGGGGCATGGCGACGCGGCGCTGCAAGTGATGAACCGCCTGCTGCCGGGCGGCTGGCAGAGCGCGGCGGGCTACATCGGCCTGATGCTGCTGGCGACCTTGATCCTGCGTTGCTCCGCCCTGGTGTTCAACGTGGTCCAGGCTCGGCTGTTTGCCGGGCTGGCCAAGGACATCGTCTACCGGATCCGGGTGCGCCTGATCGAGCGGCTCAAGCGTATTTCCCTGGGGGAATACGAAAGCCTGGGGGGCGGCACGGTGACCACCCACCTGGTCACCGATCTGGACACCGTGGACAAGTTCGTCGGGGAAACCCTGAGCCGGTTCCTGGTGGCCATGCTGACCCTGGTGGGCACGGCGGGCATCCTGATGTGGATGCACTGGAAGCTGGCGCTGCTGATCCTGCTGTTCAACCCGCTGGTGATCTTTGCCACGGTGCAACTGGGCAAGCGGGTCAAGCACCTGAAAAAACTGGAAAACGACAGCACCTCGCGGTTCACCCAGGCGCTGACCGAGACGCTGGAGGCGATTCAGGAAATTCGAGCCGGCAACCGTCAGGGCTACTTTCTCGGTCGCCTGGGGCGGCGTGCCGAAGAGGTGCGCGATTATGCCGTGGCCTCGCAGTGGAAGAGCGATGCCTCGGGCCGGGCCAGCGGCCTGCTGTTTCAGTTCGGCATCGATATCTTCCGCGCCGCCGCGATGCTCACGGTGCTGTTCTCCGACCTGTCCATCGGCCAGATGCTGGCGGTGTTCAGCTACCTGTGGTTCATGATCGGCCCGGTGGAGCAGTTGCTGAACCTGCAATACGCCTACTACGCCGCCGGCGGGGCCCTGACCCGGATCAACGAGTTGCTGGCGCGGGCCGACGAGCCGCAGTACAGCGGTGGTACGGATCCGTTCCTGGGCTGCGAAACCGTGGGCATCGAGGTCCGCGGCCTGAGCTTCGGTTACGGCGATGAACGGGTGCTGGACAACCTGAACCTGTCCATTGCGCCTGGCGAAAAGGTGGCCATCGTCGGCGCCAGTGGCGGTGGCAAGAGCACCCTGGTGCAGCTGCTGCTGGGGTTGTACACGCCGCAGACCGGAGTGATCCGTTTTGGTGGTGCGACCCAGCAGGAAATCGGCCTGGAAACCGTGCGCGATAACGTCGCCGTGGTGCTGCAGCATCCTGCGCTGTTCAACGACACCATTCGCGCCAACCTGACCATGGGGCGCGAGCGCAGTGACAGCGCCTGCTGGCAGGCTCTGGAAATTGCCCAGTTGGACGCCACCGTCAGGGCTCTGCCGCAGGGACTGGACAGCGTGGTCGGACGCTCCGGGGTGCGTTTGTCCGGTGGCCAGCGCCAGCGCCTGGCCATTGCACGGATGGTCCTGGCCGAGCCCAAGGTGGTGATCCTGGACGAGGCCACCTCAGCCCTGGATGCCGCCACCGAATACAACCTGCATCAGGCCTTGACGCGCTTTCTGCGTGGGCGGACTACGCTGATCATTGCTCATCGCCTGTCGGCGGTAAAACAGGCAGACCGGGTTTTGGTGTTCGATGGCGGGCAGATTGCCGAAGATGGCGACCATCAGCAGCTTATTGCCGATGGCGGCCTTTATGCCAAGCTTTACGGGCATCTGCAGCAGGTTCGATAGTCTTGAGTTTTATCCGGCTTTCTGTGCTTAGTGCTTGAATTTCCTGGTGGAATAACCGTTTCAGCGTGAGGCAGCGGCCGTTTCCTCCTGCTGGTCAGATCCGCTTGCAGCTCGCCTTGCGTCGGATCTGAGGAAATTGGCCTAATCTGTGCTGGCTGGGGCGGGACTACTGGGTGTTCATTTGGCAGTGCGCGAGCAAGGACCCTCATGAAGCAAAAGCGGACTTTCGCAACGCCGCGGTTGTTGGGCATCGTCTGGCCCTTTATCGCCGTGGTGTTATTCCAAGCCTTGTTGGGTGGCCTCAGCCTCTATGTCCTGTCGGCAGTGCGTGGTTACGTGGCTGGCGAAAGCCTGTGGTCCAAAGGGCAGAAGGACGCCATCTACTACCTCAATCTGTACGCCGAGAGCCGCGACGAAGGCACCTTTCTCAAATACCAGAACGCCATAGCCGTGCCTCAGGGCGGGCATGAGCTGCGGGTGGCCCTGGATCGCCAGCCGCCGGATCTGGAGGCGGCGCGGCTGGGGATCCTCAAGGGCGGCAATCACCCGGATGACGTCCCCAGTCTGATCTGGCTGTATCTCAACTTCCGTCATTTCAGCTATCTAGAAAAGGCCATCGATTTGTGGACGGTGGGTGACGGCTACCTGCTGCAGCTCGATACGGTGGCCCGAGAGATGCACCAGGGGATCGGCAGCAACAGCGCCAGCGAAGCCGACGTCAAGCGCTGGAAGGGTCAGATCTTTGCCATCAACGATGGGGTGACGCCGGCGGCCAAGGCCTTCAGCGACGCCCTGGGAGAGGGCTCGCGGGTGATCTTGCGCCTGTTGCTGGTGACCAACCTGGCCACGGCGTTGGTCCTGATTGCCCTGGCGTTGCTGCGCACCCACAAGCTGCTGGCCCAGCGCCATGCCTTTGCCGACGCCTTGCAACTGGAGAAGGAGCGCGCGCAGATTACCCTGCAATCGATTGGCGATGGGGTAATCACCACGGATGTCGAGGGCGCCATTGCCTATATGAACCCGGCCGCGGAAGAGTTGACCCGCTGGAAGGCCGAGCAGGCGGTGGGATTGCCCCTGGCCGCGCTGTTCAATCTGCTGGATGAGAACGCCCAGACCGATGGGTTCACCCTGATCGAGCACATTCTCAGCGGCCAGCTCAGCGGTGGCAGCGAACATTCCAAGCTGATCCAGCGCCTGGATGGCAGCACGGTCTCGGTGACCCTGGTGGGGGCGCCAATCCGCAATGCCGGCAAGGTCAGTGGCACGGTGCTGGTGCTGCATGACATGACCCAGGAGCGGCAGTACATCGCCAATCTGTCCTGGCAGGCGACCCACGATGCACTGACCGGGCTGGCCAACCGCCGCGAGTTCGAGTTCCGCCTGGAGCAGGCCCTGCACAACCTGATCCGCCAGCCGGCCCGGCACGCGTTGATGTTCCTGGATCTGGACCAGTTCAAGCTGGTCAACGACACCTGTGGTCATGCCGCCGGAGACGAGTTGCTGCGACATATTTGTGCGCTGCTGCAGTCGGGGCTGCGCGAAGGTGACACCCTGGCGCGGCTGGGGGGCGACGAGTTCGGGATTCTCCTGGAAAACTGCTCGCCGGAGGCGGCGGAAAAGATTGCCGAAGGGCTGCGTCAGACGGTGCAGAATCTGCACTTTGTCTGGAAGGGCCGGCCGTTCGTCACCACGGTGAGTATCGGTCTGGTGCACATCGCCCAGACCCCGACCACCCTTGAGGCGTCATTGCGGGCGGCGGATATGGCCTGCTACATGGCCAAGGAAAAAGGACGCAACCGGGTCCAGGTCTACCATGCCGACGATTCGGAGCTTTCCCTGCGATTCGGCGAGATGGCCTGGGTCCAGCGCCTGCACATGGCTCTCGAGGAGAACCGTTTCTGCCTCTATTCCCAGGAAATCACGGCCTTGGGTCATGCCGAGCGTGAGGGTGGGCATGTCGAGATTCTCCTGCGTCTGCACGACGAGGCGGGCAGGATGATCCTGCCGGACAGCTTTATCCCGGCGGCGGAGCGCTACGGCCTGATGACCTCTCTGGATCGCTGGGTGGTGCAGAACGTGTTCAAGGTCATTGCCCAGTGCATTGCCGAGGGGCGTGAAGGGCCCATGGCCATGTGCGCGATCAACTTGTCGGGGATCACCATTGGCGACGACGAATTTCTCGACTTCCTGAGGGAGCAGTTCATCGTCTACGGCGTACCGCCGCAGATGATCTGTTTTGAAATTACTGAAACCAGTGCGATTGCCAATTTGGGCAGTGCGATCCGTTTTATAAATGAACTCAAGGGCTTGGGCTGTCATTTTTCCCTGGACGACTTTTGTGCGGGAATGTCGTCGTTCGCTTATCTCAAACATTTGCCTGTAGACTTCCTCAAGATCGATGGAAGTTTCGTAAAGGATATGCTGGACGACCCGATTAACCGCGCCATGGTCGAAGTGATCAACCACATCGGGCATGTCATGGGTAAGCGCACGATTGCCGAGTTTGTTGAAACACCGCAGATCGAGCAGGCCTTGCTTGAGATCGGCGTGGATTATGCTCAAGGCTACATTGTTGAACGCCCGCAATTGTTTACCTGTGACAGCCTGCAGTGTCGACCCGTGCGACCACGGCCCTTGTTGTTCAAGGCGCCCGGCACCTTCCGTTGAAACCTCTTTTGGGTCCGCACATCACAATCAAAAGGAGTCCGACAGTGATCGACACATTCAACCGAACCGGCCCGCTCATGGAAGCTGCCAGCTACCCCGCCTGGACCCAGCAATTGATCCAGGACTGCAGCGAGAGCAAGCGCCGTGTGGTGGAGCATGAGCTGTACCAGCGCATGCGCGACAACAAGCTCAGCGCCAAAGTCATGCGCCAGTACCTGATCGGCGGCTGGCCGGTGGTTGAGCAGTTTGCCCTGTACATGGCGCAGAACCTGACCAAGACCCGTTTTGCCCGCCACCCCGGCGAGGACATGGCGCGCCGCTGGCTGATGCGCAACATTCGTGTCGAACTCAATCATGCCGATTACTGGGTGCACTGGAGTCGGGCCCACGGTGTGACCCTGGAGGACTTGCAGGCCCAGCAAGTGCCACCGGAACTGCATGCCCTGAGTCATTGGTGCTGGCACACCAGCTCTGCGGATTCGCTGATCGTGGCTATTGCGGCCACCAATTACGCCATCGAAGGGGCGACGGGCGAATGGTCGGCCCTGGTTTGCTCCAGTGGTGTCTACGCTGCCGCGTTCCCGGAAGAGGAGCGCAAGCGCGCCATGAAGTGGCTGAAGATGCATGCCCAGTACGATGATGCTCATCCCTGGGAAGCGTTGGAGATCATTGTCACCCTGGCGGGCCTGAATCCGAGCAAGGCGCTGCAAGCCGAGCTGCGGCAGGCGATCTGCAAAAGCTATGACTACATGTTCCTGTTTCTGGAACGTTGCATGCAGCAGGAAAAGACCACGGTAACCCGCGAGCGTCTCGCGCTGGTCGAGGGGTAAGGCAGGAGGGGGCGGGCAGCTCGCTGGTCGCGGGCGCGGGGCGCTTGTGACGATGGCGTTGCCCGCCACTGCTTGTGAGGTGTGGGCCGGCGTCTAGCCGGCCATCGCCAGGCGATTGCGGCCCTCGCGCTTGGCCACGTATAGCGCGCTGTCGGCGCGACGCAACAGGCTCTCGGCGGACTCTCCCGGCAGCAGGGTCGAGCAGCCCAGACTCACCGTCAGTTCGATTGAGTGGTCATCGGCTCGATACTCCTGCGCTTGCGCGGCATGTCGCAGCCGTTCTCCCACCATTGCTGCGGCTTCGCGTCCAGTGTTGGAAAGCAGGATCAGGAACTCCTCCCCGCCAAAGCGAAACACCATGTCCACATTGCGCAACTGCGCCTTGATCGAGGCCGCCACGGCTTTGAGCACTTCGTCGCCGGTACTGTGGCCGTAGCTGTCGTTGATCCGCTTGAAGTGATCGATATCCAGCATCAGCAATGACAGTGGTAGCTGGTGGCGGCGAGCCATCTCGATTTCCCGTTGCAGGGTCTGGTCCATGGCGATGCGGTTGCCGGTGTCGGTCAGCGGATCGCGCAGTGCACTGCGGGTGGCGGCGCGATACAGCAGGGCGTTGCGCATGGGGTACAGCAGGGTGGACAGCAACGACTCCAGGCTGCCCTGTTCGCTGTCGCTGAAACGCTGGTTGCGCCGGAACACCAGTTCGCCCATGGGCTCGCCTTCATGGCTCAGGCTGTAGCTGATGGAGTGGTGCCCGCGCTGGCCAAATTCCAGGCGCAGATCACTGGGGGCGTGCTCATAGCGCAGGGCATCAAGGGGGACCAGTCTTTGCGCTTCGCGAAAGAACAGGCCGAGGATGCGTTGTGGCTCAAGGCTGGTCTGCAGTTGCAGGCTCAGTTGCTGGCGCAATTGTCCGAGGCTGATGGGGTGCTTGACCGGCGGTGTCTGTTGGCCAAAACCCAGGCGTTGCAATTTCGCGCTATCGAAGTCAATTGCGTTGGTCTGGGAAGGTGTTTTCATCTGAGCTTGAGCCCCCTGAGCACTGTGTACGCTGTTACTGCCTGGGTGAGAGCGGCTCGGAGCTGCGCGTCATACTGTTCCTTCAGTCCCGTAGGACAATTGCGCGCATTTTATGCCGCTCGCCATTGGCTAGAAAGCCCTTGGCGCAAGCCGGTTACCACAGTGTTGATGCACTGTGCGTTGAGTGTTCTTAGAGCGAAACTCGTGCCATTCGGTTCATCTGAATAAAACTCGTTTTAATTCAAATGGTTGGTGATTGTTTCGGAAGGCATGTCGCCTCAAGCGACACTTGTTTGGCTTGAGAACCCCCGAGAACCGGGAGCGGTAGAGGCATCGCGCCAGTATTCTGGCGCGACGAACGGGAGGGGTTACTGCGCGTCGAAAGCCTGGCCGTTGATCCCGGCGCTGTCCGGGCCCATGAGGTACAGGTAGACCGGCATGATCTCTTCCGGTGTCGGGTTGTTGCTCGGGTTTTCCCCGGGGTAGGCCTGGGCCCGCATGCTGGTGCGGGTGGCGCCGGGGTTGATGCTGTTGGCGCGAACCGGGGCCACGGTATCCAGCTCATCGGCCAGGGTTTGCATCAGGCCCTCGGTGGCGAACTTGGACACGCCGTAAGCCCCCCAATAGGCCCGCCCCTTGCGTCCGACGCTGCTGGAGGTGAAGACCACCGAGGCATCCTGGGACAGCTTGAGCAAGGGCAGCAGGGTGCTGGTCAGCATGAACATCGCGTTGACGTTGACTTGCATCACCCGCATGAAGTTTTCCCCCGACAACTGCTCCAGCGGTGTGCGCGGGCCAATGATCGAGGCGTTGTGCAGCAGGCCGTCGAGATGGCCGAACTCGGTCTCGATCATCGCCGCCAGCTCGTCGTATTGGTGTGGCAGGGCGGTTTCCAGGTTGAACGGGATCACCGCAGGCTGAGGGTGGCCCGCGGCTTCGATGGCGTCGTAGACCTCGGTCAAGTTGGCTTCGGTCTTGCCCAGCAACAGTACCGTGGCACCGTGGGTAGCGAAGGTCTTGGCGGCGGCGGCGCCGATGCCGCGGCCGGCGCCGGTGACCAGGATGACCCGATCCTTGAGCAGTTCGGGGCGAGCGGAGTAATCAAACATAAAGGGCCTCAACAGAAAATGGAGCGTTCCCGGCGCTTAGCCGGGAATGCCGCTGCTCAGCAGCTGCACAATGCGTTATCCAGAACCTGGCGCAGTTCCAGCGGGTGATTGATCACCACATCGGCGCCCCAGTGCCGGGGGTTATCGTCCGGATGGATGTAGCCATAGGTCACTGCGGCAGTCTTGGTGCCGGCGTCGCGGCCGGACTCGATGTCTCGCAGGTCGTCGCCGACGAACAGGACGCTGGCAGGGTCCAGGTCGAGCATCTTGCACGCCAGGATCAGCGGCTCCGGATCGGGCTTGCTGTTCTTGACGTGGTCAGGGCAGATCAGCAGCGCCGAGCGCTCGGCCAGTCCCAGTTGCTGCATGATCGGTTCGGCGAAGCGCAGCGGCTTGTTGGTGACCACGCCCCAGATCAGATTGGCTTTTTCGATATCGGCCAGCAGCTCGGCCATGCCGTCGAAGAGCCGGCTGTGCACGGCGCAATGCGCGAGGTAGCGCTCGAGGAACTCCAGGCGCAGTTCTTCGAAGCCCGGGGATTCCGGATCCATGGAGAAGGTCACGGCCACCATGGCCTTGGCGCCGCCGGAGACTTCGTCGCGAATGTGCTGATCGTTGATCGGTGGCAAGCCGCGATCATGGCGCATGCCCTGGCAGACCGCGATGAAGTCCGGCGCAGTATCGAGCAGGGTGCCATCCATATCGAAAAGAACGGCTCTGATAGCCATGTCTCACTCCTCTCGCAGGGTCTGGATCATGTAGTTGACGTCAACGTCCGCCGCCAGCTTGTAGTGCTTGGTCAGCGGGTTGTAGGTCAGGCCAATGATGTCCTTGACGGTCAGGCCGGCGGAGCGGCTCCAGGCGCCAAGCTCCGAGGGGCGGATGAATTTCTTGAAATCGTGAGTGCCGCGGGGCAGCAGCTTCATGATGTATTCCGCACCGATGATGGCGAACAGGTAGGCCTTGGGGTTGCGGTTGATGGTCGAGAAGAACACCTGGCCGCCGGGCTTGACCATGCGGAAGCAGGCACGGATGACCGATGAAGGATCGGGAACGTGTTCGAGCATCTCCAGGCAGGTGACCACGTCGAATTGCTCGGGCATTTCCTCGGCCAGGGCTTCGGCGGTGATCTGCCGGTACTCGACGTTGACGCCGGATTCCAGCTGGTGCAGTTGCGCCACGGCAAGGGGGGCCTCGCCCATGTCGATGCCGGTCACGGTGGCGCCACGTTGGGCCATGGCTTCGCTGAGGATGCCGCCGCCACAGCCGACGTCGAGGACTTTCTTGCCCGCCAGGCCGACCCGCTCATCGATCCAGTTGACCCGCAGCGGGTTGATGTCGTGCAGGGGCTTGAATTCGCTTTCGCGGTCCCACCAGCGATGGGCCAGGGCTTCGAATTTGGCGATTTCAGCGTGGTCGACGTTGCTCATGGGTGGTGCTCCAAAGCTAATGAATGCTGTGTTGGGCCTCGAGCATCCGCTCAAGGCCCGGGTTATTGGGTGTGGCCGCCGATGCGCTGGCCCCAGCTGCGGGCGGTGGCGCCAAGCTGTTGTTCATCGAGGCGGGTCAGGCGCCGGTCCTCCAGCAGTTGCTTGCCGGCGACCCACAGGTGCCTGACGCAGTCCCGGCCGGTGGCGTAGATCAGTTGCGACACCGGGTCGTAAATCGGTTGCTGGGCCAGTCCGGACAGGTCGAAGGCCACCAGGTCTGCGGCCTTGCCGATTTCCAGGGAGCCGACTTCGCTCTCCAGGCCCATGGCCCTGGCGCCGTTGAGGGTGGCCATGCGCAGCGCGCGATGGGCGTCCAGGGCGGTTGCCGATCCGGCCACGGCCTTGGCCAGCAGGGCCGCGGTGCGAGTCTCCCCCAGCAGATCCAGATCGTTGTTGCTGGCCGCGCCATCGGTGCCCAGCGCAACATTGACACCGGCCTGCCACAGACGCTCCACCGGGCAGAAGCCGCTGGCCAGTTTCAGGTTGGACTCCGGGCAATGAATGATGCTGGTGTTGGTTTCTACCAGTAAAGCCAGGTCGTCATCGCTGATTTGGGTCATGTGAACGGCCTGGAAGCGCGGTCCCAGCAGTCCGAGGCGAGCCAGGCGCGCCAGCGGCCGCTCACCGCGCTGCTCCAGGGATTGCTGCACCTCGAATGCGGTTTCATGCACGTGCATGTGGATCGAAGCGTCGAGCTCTTCGGCGATCACCCGAATCTTTTCCAGGTTTTCGTCGCCCACGGTGTAGGGGGCGTGGGGGCCGAAGGTGATCTTGATCCGTGGGTGATGCTTGAGGTCGCCAAACAGTTCCACTCCCTGACGAATGGCTTCGTCGGCGTCGTGGGCGCCGGGGATGGGGAAGTCCAGGATCGGCATGGCGATCTGTGCACGAATGCCGCTGTTGTGCACCCGTTCACTGGCAACCTTTGGGAAGAAGTACATGTCAGAGAAACAGGTGATACCGCCTTTGATCTGTTCGGCGATGGCCAGGTCGGTGCCGTCACGGACGAAGGCTTCATCCACCCACTTGGCTTCGGCGGGCCAGATGTGCTTCTCCAGCCAGGTCATCAGTGGCAGGTCGTCGGCCAGGCCACGGAACAGGGTCATGGCCGCGTGCCCATGGGCGTTGATCAGACCGGGGCTGAGCAGCATGCCGGGCAGCTCGCGGATTTCGCTGGCGCGGCACTTCAGGGCTTCGCTGCGTGGCCCGATGAAGTGGATGCGGCCGTCGCGGATGCCCAGCCCGTGGTCCTTGAGCACGACCCCGGCCGGCTCCACCGGTACCAACCAGGTCGGCAACAGCAGCAGGTCGAGCGCAATGTCACGGTTTGGCATCGAATATCGGTCCAGGGCTTCATATAAAGGATGGCGAAGTATACCCGAGCGTCCTGGCGGGGTGATCGCTATAATCGGCCGCTTTTGTTCATGAGTACGGGGTGAGGGATGCGCGATCGTCTGTTGGCTGCGGAGAAGGTCAAGGCCATTGAATGGCGAGATAGCACTCTGTACCTGCTCGATCAGCGGAAATTGCCCCGCGAGCAAGTCTGGGTTGCATGCGACAGTGTGGCCGGGGTGGTTGAGGCGATTCGCTCGATGGTGGTGCGCGGTGCGCCGGCCATTGGCATCTGCGCGGCCTATGGCGTGGTCCTGGCGGTGGGCGCGCGCCTTGCCGCGGGCGGTGACTGGCTGGCAGCCCTGGAAGAGGATTTCAACCTGCTGGCGGACTCGCGCCCAACCGGTGGTCATTTGCTCTGGACCCTGAATCGCATGCGCGAGCGCCTGGATCGGGTCAAGGATCAGGCCAGTCCACTGGCGGCCCTGGAAGCCGAGGCACTGGCGATCCACGAAAGCGATCGGGAGGCCAATCTGACCATGGCCCAATTGGGCGTGGAGCTGATTCGCCGGCATCAGGGCAATCCCCAGGTCCTATTGACTCACTGCAACACCGGCGCCTTGGGCTCCGGCGGTTTCGGCACTGCGCTGGGGGTGATCCGTGCGGCGTGGCTGGAAGGCATGGTCGAGCGGGTCTATGTCGATGAAACGCGGCCCTGGCTGCAAGGCTCGCGCTTGACCGCCTGGGAGCTGGCCCATGAGGGGATTGCGTGCACCATCAATGCCGACTCCGCGGCCGCGCACATCATGAAGACCAAGGGGGTGACCTGGGTGGTGGTCGGCGCTGATCGGATCTGCGCCAATGGTGATGTGGCGAGCAAGATCGGCACTTATCAACTGGCGGTCAATGCCATGCACCATGGCGTGCGCTTCATGGTGGTGGCCTCCAGTTCGAGCATTGATATGACCCTGGTCAGTGGCGAGGATGTTCCTCTGGAAGAGCGCGAAGGCAGTGAGCTGCTGGATGTCGGCGGGCAACCGCTGGGTGCCTTGGTGGAAGTCTTCAATCCGGTATTCGATGTGACCCCGGCGGACCTGATCGATGCCATCGTCACCGAGAAGGGCGTTGTCGAGCGTCCGGACGCCGCCAAGATGGCGCAATTGATGTGTCGCAAGCGCTTGCATTGACCGTGGTCCGCGGAAATGGTCGGTGGCGACTTCCCTGGGCGGCTGTCCAGTCAGCAAAAACCGGTCAAATGCGTACGAATTTGTCCTCTGAGGCTCTCTCGTCTCTTATCAGGCTGTCACCGGTCAACTAACTATGCTCCATGCGCGTCTGGGGGATAGGTGCGTGGCGGCGATTGTGATAACATCCGGCGGTTTCCAAGGTGGTCCGATGCGGCCGCCTTCACTGCGCAAATCCATGGCATAACTTGTTGATTTGTCGTAAGTCGGTGCATGGCACTAGGCCTGCAGCGGCGAGCTTCGTTCGTCCCATATGGATGTGACGAAGTTTCACCAGAAAAAGGAATCAGGCTTCTCATGGGCGAACTGGCCAAAGAAATCCTCCCGGTCAATATCGAAGACGAGCTGAAACAGTCCTATCTCGACTACGCGATGAGCGTAATCGTCGGGCGGGCACTGCCTGATGCGCGCGATGGCTTGAAGCCCGTGCACCGGCGTGTGCTCTACGCGATGAGCGAGCTCGGTAACGACTGGAACAAGCCGTACAAGAAATCTGCCCGTGTTGTCGGTGACGTGATCGGTAAGTATCACCCGCATGGTGATACCGCGGTGTACGACACCATCGTTCGTATGGCCCAGCCATTCTCCCTGCGCTACCTGCTGGTAGACGGCCAGGGTAACTTCGGTTCGGTCGACGGCGACAACGCGGCGGCCATGCGATACACCGAAGTGCGCATGACCAAGCTGGCGCACGAGCTGTTGGCCGACCTGCACAAGGAAACCGTGGACTGGGTGCCGAACTACGACGGCACCGAGATGATCCCGGCGGTGATGCCGACCAAGATCCCCAACCTGCTAGTCAACGGTTCCAGCGGTATCGCCGTGGGCATGGCGACCAATATTCCGCCGCACAACCTCGGTGAAGTCATCGACGGTTGCTTGGCGCTGATCGACAACCCCGAGCTGAGCGTTGACGATCTGATGCAATACATCCCCGGTCCGGACTTTCCGACCGCGGCGATCATCAACGGTCGTGAAGGCATCATCGAGGCCTATCGTACTGGCCGTGGCCGCATCTACATGCGTGCCCGCTCGATCATCGAAGACATCGACAAGGTCGGTGGCCGCCAGCAGATCGTCATCACCGAGCTGCCTTACCAGCTGAACAAGGCTCGCCTGATCGAGAAGATCGCCGAGCTGGTGAAAGAGAAGAAGCTCGAAGGCATCACCGAGCTGCGCGATGAGTCCGACAAGGACGGTATGCGCGTAGTGATCGAGCTGCGTCGCGGCGAAGTGCCTGAGGTGATCCTCAACAACCTCTACGCCCAAACCCAGCTGCAGGCAGTGTTCGGCATCAACATCGTGGCGCTGATCGACGGTCGTCCGCGGATCCTCAACCTCAAGGACCTGCTGGAAGCCTTCGTTCGTCACCGTCGCGAAGTCGTGACCCGCCGCACCGTGTTCGAACTGCGCAAGGCCCGTGAGCGTGGCCATATCCTTGAAGGCCAGGCCGTTGCCCTGTCCAACATCGACCCGGTCATTGCCCTGATCAAGGCCTCGCCAACACCGTCGGAAGCCAAGGAAGCGCTGATCAGCACGCCGTGGGAGTCCAGCGCGGTCATGACCATGGTCGAGCGCGCCGGCGCCGATTCCTGCCGTCCGGAAAACCTTGATCCGCAGTACGGTCTGCGCGATGGCAAGTACTTCCTGTCCCCGGAGCAGGCGCAAGCCATCCTGGAGCTGCGTCTGCACCGCCTGACCGGCCTCGAGCACGAGAAACTGCTGGCCGAGTATCAGGAGATCCTCAACCAGATCGGCGAGCTGATCCGCATCCTCAACAGCGCTACGCGCTTGATGGAAGTGATCCGCGAAGAGCTGGAAGTGATCCGTGCCGAATACGGCGATGCCCGTCGCACCGAGATCCTTGATGCCCGTCTCGACCTGACCTTGGGCGACATGATTCCGGAAGAAGAGCGCGTGGTGACCATCTCCCACGGCGGCTATGCCAAGACCCAGCCGCTGGCTGCGTATCAGGCTCAGCGTCGCGGCGGTAAGGGCAAGTCGGCTACCGGCGTCAAGGATGAGGACTACATCGCTCACCTGCTGGTTGCCAACAGCCACACCACGCTGCTGCTGTTCTCCAGCAAGGGCAAGGTGTACTGGCTCAAGACTTACGAGATTCCCGAAGCATCCCGCGCCGCTCGCGGCCGTCCATTGGTGAACCTGCTGCCGCTGGACGATGGCGAATACATCACCACCATGCTGCCGGTCGAGGAATACACCGAAGGTCACTACATCTTCATGGCCACCGCCAACGGCACCGTGAAGAAGACCCCGCTGGAATCCTTCAGCCGTCAGCGCAGCGTCGGTCTGATCGCCCTGGAGCTGGACGAAGGCGATGTGCTGATCAGTGCCGCTATCACGGATGGCGAGCGCGAAGTGATGCTGTTCTCCGACGGTGGCAAGGTGACTCGCTTCAAGGAGTCCGACGTGCGTGCCATGGGCCGTACCGCCCGCGGTGTGCGCGGCATGCGTCTGGTCGAAGGCCAGAAACTGATCTCCATGCTGATCCCGGAAGAAGGCAGCCAGATTCTCACCGCTTCCGAGCGTGGTTTTGGCAAGCGCACGGCCATCAGCGAGTTCCCCGAGTACAAGCGTGGCGGACAGGGCGTTATCGCCATGGTCAGCAACGAGCGTAACGGTCGCCTGGTTGGTGCGGTGCAGGTGCTGGACGGTGAGGAAATCATGCTGATTTCCGATCAGGGCACCCTGGTTCGTACTCGGGTCGACGAAGTGTCGAGCCTGGGCCGTAACACTCAGGGCGTGACCCTGATCAAGCTGGCCAACGATGAAACCCTGGTGGGCCTGGAGCGTGTGCAGGAGCCATCGGAGATCGAGGGCGAAGAGTACGAAGGTGAAGAGGGCGCTGAAATCGAGGGCACCGTGCTGGATGCGGCAGCCGAGCCGGATGATGCAACCGATAGCCAACAGGCAGACGCCGCAGGCGAAGAAGAGTCGCAAGACTAAATAAATCGTAGCAGGGCAGAGTGTTTGCTCTGTCCGCTACCGTGAATGCATAGCGAGAGTGGATGTGAGCAAACGAGCCTATAACTTCTGCGCAGGTCCCGCTGCGCTACCTGAAGCTGTCCTGTTGCGTGCCCAGGCCGAATTGCTGGATTGGCATGGCAAGGGCCTCTCGGTCATGGAGATGAGTCATCGCAGCGATGAATTCGTCTCCATTGCCACCAAGGCCGAGCAGGATCTGCGTGATCTGCTGAATATCCCCTCGAACTATAAAGTGCTGTTTCTGCAAGGCGGCGCCAGCCAGCAATTTGCCCAGATTCCACTGAACCTGCTGCCAGAAGGCGGCAAGGCTGACTACATCGACACCGGTATCTGGTCGCAGAAAGCCATCGAAGAGGCTTCCCGCTACGGTCAGGTCAATGTCGCGGCCACTGCCAAGCCTTACGACTACTTTGCGATTCCCGGCCAGAACGAATGGCAGCTGTCGAAAGACGCCGCCTACGTGCACTACGCGCCGAACGAAACCATCGGCGGCCTGGAGTTCAATTGGATCCCGCAAACCGGCGATGTTCCCCTGGTGGCCGACATGTCTTCCGACATCCTCTCGCGCCCTGTGGATATCTCCCGTTTCGGCATGATCTACGCCGGCGCGCAGAAGAACATCGGTCCTAGCGGCATCCTGGTGAACATCGTTCGCGAAGACCTGCTGGGGCGTGCCCGTTCCCTGTGCCCGACCATGCTCGACTACAAGGTCGCTGCGGATAACGGCTCGATGTACAACACGCCGCCGACCCTGGCCTGGTACCTGTCCGGCCTGGTGTTCGAATGGCTGAAGGAGCAGGGCGGGGTGGAAGCCATCGCCAAGCTCAACGAGGTCAAGCAGCGCACCCTGTATGACTTCATCGATGCCAGCGGCCTGTACAGCAACCCGATCAACAAGTCCGACCGCTCGTGGATGAACGTGCCGTTCCGCCTGGCCGACGATCGCCTGGACAAGCCGTTCCTGGCTGGCGCCGAGGCCCGCGGCCTGCTCAACCTCAAGGGCCATCGCTCGGTGGGCGGCATGCGCGCCTCCATCTACAACGCCGTGGACATCAACGCGGTCAATGCGCTGGTGGCTTACATGGCAGAGTTCGAGAAGGAACACGGCTGATGTCTGAGCAAGAACTCAAGGCCCTGCGCCTGCGCATCGATGCTCTGGACGAGAAGGTCCTGGAGTTGATCAGTGAGCGTGCGCGGTGTGCCCAGGAAGTTGCCCGGGTGAAGATGGCTTCCCTGGCAGAAGGCGAAGTGCCGGTGTTCTATCGTCCCGAGCGTGAAGCTCAGGTGCTCAAGCGGGTGATGGAGCGCAACCAGGGGCCGCTGGGCAATGAAGAGATGGCGCGTTTGTTTCGCGAAATCATGTCTTCGTGCCTGGCCTTGGAGCAGCCGCTGAAAGTGGCTTACCTCGGCCCTGAAGGTACCTTCACCCAGGCGGCGGCCATGAAGCACTTCGGTCATGCCGTGATCAGCAAGCCGATGGCGGCGATCGACGAAGTGTTCCGCGAAGTGGCGGCCGGTGCGGTGAACTTCGGTGTGGTACCCGTGGAAAACTCCACCGAGGGCGCGGTCAACCATACCCTCGACAGCTTCCTCGAACACGACATGGTGATCTGCGGCGAAGTCGAGCTGCGTATCCACCACCATCTGCTGGTGGGCGAGAACACCAAGACCGACAGCATCAGTCGTATCTACTCCCATGCCCAGTCCCTGGCCCAGTGCCGCAAGTGGCTGGACGCCCATTATCCGAATGTCGAGCGCGTGGCGGTGTCCAGCAACGCTGAGGCGGCCAAGCGGGTCAAGGGCGAATGGAACTCGGCGGCCATTGCCGGCGACATGGCTGCGGGTCTGTATGGGCTGACGCGCCTGGCAGAGAAGATCGAGGATCGTCCGGACAACTCCACGCGCTTCCTGATGATCGGTAATCAGGAAGTGCCGCCGACCGGCGACGACAAGACTTCGATCATTGTCTCCATGAGCAACAAGCCTGGGGCCCTGCACGAGTTGTTGGTGCCGTTCCACGACAACGGTATCGACCTAACGCGCATCGAGACCCGACCCTCGCGCAGTGGCAAATGGACCTATGTGTTCTTCATCGACTTCGTTGGCCACCACCGTGATCCGTTGATCAAGGATGTGCTGGAGAAGATCAGTCAGGAAGCAGTGGCACTCAAGGTGCTGGGTTCCTACCCGAAAGCGGTTCTCTGAGGCTTTAACAATGAGTGGCGACTTCCTCGCACTGGCACAACCAGGCGTGCAACAACTTTCGCCTTACGTTCCGGGCAAGCCCGTGGACGAACTGGCCCGTGAGCTGGACATCGATCCGGCCACAATCGTCAAGCTGGCGAGTAATGAAAACCCGCTGGGCGCCAGCCCCAAGGCGCTGGCGGCGATTCGTGACGAGCTGGCGGAATTGACCCGTTATCCCGATGGCAACGGCTTTGCCCTCAAATCCCTGCTGGCCGAACGCTGCGGCGTGGATATCCAGCAGGTCACTCTGGGCAACGGCTCCAACGACATCCTTGAGCTGGTGGCGCGGGCCTACCTGGCGCCAGGACTGAATGCGGTGTTCAGCGAGCATGCCTTTGCCGTCTATCCCATCGTGACCCAGGCGGTGGGAGCCGCGGCGCGTGTGGTTCCGGCCAGGAATTGGGGGCATGACTTGCCGGCCATGCTCAAGGCCATTGATGAGCAGACCCGTGTGGTGTTCATTGCCAACCCGAACAACCCGACCGGTACCTGGTTCAGTGCCGAAGAACTGGATGAGTTTCTGCAGGACGTCCCGGCTCATGTGCTGGTGGTACTGGACGAAGCCTATATCGAGTACGCCGAAGGCAGCGATCTGCCGGACGGCCTGGACTTCCTGGCGGCCTACCCGAACCTGCTGGTATCGCGGACCTTCTCCAAGGCCTACGGCCTGGCGGCCCTGCGGGTTGGTTATGGTCTCTCGACCCCGGTGGTGGCGGATGTGCTGAACCGAGTCCGTCAGCCGTTCAACGTCAACAGCCTGGCCCTGGCGGCGGCTTGTGCCGCGTTGCAGGATGGGGATTACCTGGCTGAGAGCCGTCGTTTGAATGAGGCGGGCATGCAGCAGCTGGAGGCCGGATTCGGTGATCTGGGCTTGAGCTGGATTGCGTCCAAGGGCAACTTCATTGCCGTGGATGTGGGGCGCGAGGCTGCCCCCGTGTTTCAGGGCTTGTTGCGTGAAGGGGTGATTGTGCGTCCGGTGGCTAACTACGGGATGCCTAACCATTTGCGCGTCACCATCGGCTTGCCGGCGGAAAACACACGTTTCCTTGAGGCTTTGGCCAAGGTTCTGGCTCGTGGTTGATGTCATTCCAACGCAATCTGCTGTGCCTATGATCGGTCGCCTGGTGGTGATCGGTCTGGGATTGATTGGCGGCTCTTTCGCTAAGGGGTTGCGCGAAAGTGGCGTGTGCCGCGAAGTGGTCGGTGTCGATCTGGACCCGCAGTCCCGCCAGTTGGCGGTTGAGCTGGGGGTTGTGGATCGCTGTGAAGAGGATCTGGCTCTGGCTTGCCAGGGGGCCGATGTGATTCAGCTGGCCGTGCCGATCCTGGCCATGGAAAAGCTTCTGGCGCTGCTGGCCAGGATGGATCTGGGGCAGGCGGTGCTGACGGATGTCGGCAGTGCCAAGGGTAATGTGGTGCGCGCGGCACAAGAGGCGTTTGCTGGCATGCCGGCGCGCTTCGTCCCCGGGCATCCGATTGCCGGCTCCGAGCAGAGCGGTGTCGAAGCCTCCAATGCCCAGCTGTTCCGTCGCCATAAAGTGATCCTGACGCCTCTGGAGCAAACCGATCCGGATGCGTTGGATCTGGTCGACAGGCTTTGGCGTGAACTGGGGGCTGATGTTGAACACATGCAGGTCGAGCGCCATGACGAGGTCCTGGCGGCCACCAGTCACTTGCCGCACTTGCTGGCATTCGGCCTGGTGGATTCGCTGGCTAAGCGCAGTGAAAATCTCGACATCTTCCGTTACGCTGCGGGCGGGTTCCGCGATTTCACGAGAATCGCCGGCAGCGACCCGGTCATGTGGCACGACATCTTCCTCGCCAATCGCGAAGCGGTTCTGCGCACACTCGATACATTTCGCAACGACCTCGACGCCCTGCGCGATGCGGTCGATGCAGGGGACGGGCATCAGTTGTTGGGCGTATTCACTCGCGCCCGGGTTGCCCGCGAGCATTTCGGTAAAATCCTGGCCCGCCGGGCCTATGTGGACGCTATGAACTCCAACGATCTGATTTTCCTGGCAAATCCTGGTGGCCGCCTGTCTGGGCGGATTCGTGTACCGGGCGACAAGTCGATTTCCCACCGTTCGATCATGCTCGGCTCCCTGGCTGAAGGCACCACTGAAGTCGAGGGTTTCCTCGAGGGTGAAGATGCCTTGGCCACGTTGCAGGCATTTCGCGATATGGGGGTGGTCATCGAGGGGCCGCACCATGGGCGTGTGACCATCCATGGTGTGGGGTTGCATGGCTTGAAGCCGGCACCGGGCCCGATCTACCTGGGCAACTCCGGTACTTCGATGCGTCTGCTCTCCGGTTTGCTGGCTGCGCAGAGCTTCGACAGCACTCTGACGGGGGATCCTTCTCTGTCCAAGCGCCCAATGAACCGCGTGGCCAATCCGCTGCGGGAAATGGGGGCGGTGATCGAGACGGCGGCCGAAGGGCGTCCACCGATGGTGATTCGCGGTGGCCACAAGCTCAAGGGGCTGACCTATACCTTGCCGATGGCCAGTGCCCAGGTTAAGTCGTGCCTGCTGTTGGCCGGTTTGTACGCCGATGGGAAGACCACCGTCACCGAGCCTGCGCCAACTCGCGATCACACCGAGCGCATGCTGCGAGGCTTCGGTTACTCGGTGAATGTCGACGGTGCAACCGCTTCGGTTGAATCCGGCGGCAAGCTCAAGGCGACTCATATTGAAGTGCCGGCAGATATCTCCTCTGCAGCGTTCTTCCTGGTCGCGGCGTCGATCGCCGAAGGTTCGGAACTGGTGCTTGAGCACGTGGGTATCAACCCGACCCGTACTGGCGTAATTGATATCCTGCGGCTGATGGGTGCTGATATTCGTCTGGAGAACCAGCGCGAAGTCGGCGGTGAGCCTGTTGCGGATCTGCATGTGCGCGCAGCCAAACTCAAGGGGATCGAGATTCCCGAGGAATTGGTACCGCTGGCAATCGATGAATTCCCTGTGTTGTTCGTGGCGGCGGCCTGCGCTGAAGGACGCACTGTGCTGCGCGGCGCGGAAGAGCTGCGGGTCAAGGAATCCGACCGCATCCAGGTCATGGCTGACGGCTTGTTGACCTTGGGGGTCAAGTGCGAGCCGACTCCGGACGGCATCATCATTGATGGTGGGCAGATCGGCGGGGGCGAAGTGCACGGTCACGGCGATCACCGTATTGCCATGGCCTTCAGTGTTGCCTCGTTGCGGGCCAATGCGCCGATTCGTATTCACGACTGCGCGAACGTCGCGACTTCGTTCCCGAATTTTCTCGCGCTGTGCGCGCAGGTTGGGATTCGGGTTGCACAAGAGGCTCAGTCGTGAATATCAAGGCGCCTGTAATCACCATCGACGGGCCCAGCGGTTCCGGCAAGGGCACCATTGCCGGCAAGTTGGCCAAGCATTTGGGGTGGTGCTTGCTGGATTCCGGCGCTTTGTACCGGTTGCTGGCGTTCGCGGCACGTAATCATGGGGTCGACCTGACCAACGAAGAGTCGCTTAAGTTGCTGGCGGCGCATCTTGATGTGCAGTTTCTCGGCGCCACCGAAAATCATCCGCAGAGGATCATTCTCGAGGGCGATGATGTAACTGATGATCTGCGTAATGAGCAGGTTGGTGCCTGGGCTTCTCAGGTCGCGGCGCTGCCGGCCGTACGTGATGCCTTGTTGCAGCGTCAGCGAGCTTTCCAGGAGCCGCCGGGGCTGGTTGCGGATGGTCGCGATATGGGGACAGTGGTGTTTCCGGATGCGCCGTTAAAAATTTTCCTCACTGCCAGCGCCGAGGAGCGTGCTCGTCGACGTTACTTGCAGTTGAAGGGGAAAGTCGATGGTGTTAGTCTGTCGAGTCTGCTAGATGAGATTCGTGCGCGCGATGAGCGCGATACCCAGCGAGCGGTGGCCCCGCTCAAGCCGGCGGCCGACGCCATACAGCTGGATTCTACGGAGTTGTCCATCGATCAGGTGTTGCAACGCATTCTGAGCGAGATCGCCATTCGCGATATCGCCGGGTGAACAAGGAAGATCGCGGGGGACCAGTCATAGTCCTGCGATCTTTCTTTTATATGAACGTAACCCACATTGTCTGGGATGTGGCAGATGGGCGTATTCTTCGCCCTTATCAACAGGAATTAAAATGAGCGAAAGCTTTGCGGAACTCTTTGAAGAAAGCCTAAAAACCCTGAACCTTCAGGCAGGCTCCATCATCACCGGTGTTATCGTCGACATCGACTACCAAGCGCGTTGGGTAACCGTTCACGCTGGTCTGAAGTCTGAAGCACTGATCCCGCTTGAGCAGTTCTACAACGATGCTGGCGAACTGTCCATCAATGTTGGTGATGAAGTTCACGTTGCTCTGGATTCGGTTGAAGACGGTTTCGGTGAAACCAAGCTCTCCCGTGAAAAAGCCAAGCGCGCTGAATGCTGGATCGTTCTGGAAGCAGCCTTCGCAGCCGAAGAAGTGGTCAAGGGCGTTATCAACGGTAAGGTTAAAGGCGGCTTCACTGTCGACGTTAACGGCATCCGTGCGTTCCTGCCAGGTTCTCTGGTTGACGTCCGTCCTGTGCGCGATACCACGCACCTGGAAGGCAAAGAGCTCGAGTTTAAAGTCATCAAACTCGATCAGAAGCGCAACAATGTTGTCGTTTCCCGTCGTAGCGTCCTCGAAGCCGAGAACTCCGCTGAGCGTGAAGCTCTGCTGGAATCCCTGCAGGAAGGTCAGCAAGTCAAAGGTATCGTCAAGAACCTCACCGACTACGGCGCATTCGTTGATCTGGGCGGCGTCGATGGCCTGCTGCACATCACCGACATGGCTTGGAAGCGCATCAAGCATCCATCCGAGATCGTCAACGTTGGTGACGAGATCGATGTCAAGGTTCTGAAGTACGATCGCGAGCGCAATCGTGTTTCCTTGGGTCTGAAGCAACTGGGCGAAGATCCATGGGTCGCTATCAAGGCTCGTTACCCAGAAAGCACCCGCGTTACCGCGCGTGTAACCAACCTGACCGACTACGGCTGCTTCGCTGAGCTGGAAGAGGGTGTTGAAGGTCTGGTGCACGTTTCGGAAATGGACTGGACCAACAAGAACATCCATCCTTCGAAAGTCGTACAAGTTGGCGACGAAGTGGAAGTTATGGTTCTGGACATCGACGAAGAGCGTCGTCGTATCTCCCTCGGCATCAAACAGTGCAAGTCCAACCCATGGGAAGACTTCTCTGGCCAATTCAACAAGGGCGATAAAATCTCCGGCACCATCAAGTCGATCACCGATTTCGGTATCTTCATTGGTCTGGACGGCGGCATCGACGGTCTGGTTCACCTGTCCGACATTTCCTGGAACGAAGTGGGCGAAGAAGCCGTACGTCGCTTCAAGAAGGGCGACGAGCTGGACACCGTTATCCTGTCGGTTGACCCAGAGCGCGAGCGTATCTCCCTGGGTATCAAGCAACTGGAAAGCGATCCGTTCTCCGAGTACGTTCAAGAGAACGACAAAGGCGCAATCGTTAAGGGTGTTGTAAAAGAAGTTGACGCCAAAGGCGCCATCATCACCCTGGCTAACGATATCGAAGCTACTCTGAAAGCCTCCGAAATCAGCCGCGACCGCATCGAAGATGCGCGTAACGTTCTGAAAGAAGGCGAAGAAGTTGAAGCCAAGATCATCAGCGTTGACCGTAAGAGCCGTGTAATCCAGCTCTCGATCAAGTCGAAAGACGTTGAAGACGAGAAAGAAGCTATCCAGAGCCTGCGCGACAAGCCAGCTGCTTCGGATATCGCTGCTGGTCCTACCACTCTGGGCGACCTGCTGCGTGCACAGATGGAAAAACAGAACTAAGTTCTGTTTGACCATAAAAAGGGCGACTTCGGTCGCCCTTTTTTTGTGCGTGAGATTTGAGGTGAAAAGAGTGGCGAAACCAATGTTAGCAATGGGTTGTCTCTTTCTTAGTGGCTGACTCCTTTGGGTCTCAGCTTTTAGTCTAACGGTGTGTTGCCCGGGCGGCGCTGGCTGTCCTAAGGAAGAGCATGATCAAGCTGAGTGTTGTTGTTTTTCTTCTTCTCCTGGTCGGGTGTGTGACCAATGTAAAGACTCATGCAGTTCGTGGGGGCAGTGGTATAGAGGTTGACTGTTCAGGATTGGGGGTGGGCTGGGGCAAGTGTTACGAGCGTGCTGAGCTTGAGTGTAGGGCTGATGGATACAAGGTCATCACCAAGTCCAGCGACTCCAAGGATGAGGAGGGGGATTACCCTTTTGGTTGGAATCCGGCGGGTCATCTGACTCGAACGATGTTAGTCGTGTGTCGATAGGTAGATATCGTATTTTGGCTGCTGCTTCTTTTATAGGCTGCTGAGTTTGTATCTGCTTTGCGCATGGGCTGTTCAAAACCTTCTGGGCGTGCTAAAACCTTTTGAGCACTGACCTAGCTGCTTGAAAAAGAAGGGAAAAATATGACGAAGTCGGAGTTGATCGAACGAATTGTCACCCATCAAGGGCTGCTGTCATCCAAGGATGTCGAGTTGGCCATCAAGACAATGCTTGAGCAAATGTCTCAGTGTTTGGCTACAGGTGATCGGATTGAAATTCGTGGGTTTGGTAGCTTTTCGCTTCACTATCGGGCTCCTCGGGTAGGTCGGAATCCAAAAACGGGTCAATCAGTTAGTTTGGATGGAAAATTCGTTCCACACTTCAAGCCCGGTAAGGAACTTCGAGATCGTGTGAATGAAGAGGATGAGTAATGATTGAACAGGTGCCTGGTTTGGATTTGTGAGTTTTTCGTATTTCAATGTTTTTAATGAGCTTTTTCTGTTTGAAACTTCTGTTTGTTTTAAGCGTTAGTGTTTTTGGCGCATTTTTGTTGGAATGAGTGTGTCGTTTTTTGTTTTTATGTTTTTTGCTGTGTATATGTTTTGTTTTTTGGGGGGTAAATGTAATTTCGAGGGCTTGTGTTTAGGGTCATTAATCAATAGTTTTTGTATGTGGGCCGCTTTTGGGAAATGGTGTGGTTCATGCTGATTAGATTGGCTGTGCTGCGGATCAGATTTAGGTTGTGACAGATTTTGCTGTTGTTATGCATTATTCTTGTTGAAATTTATATGTGTACAGAATTTTCTATTAAGTATCTTGATTTTTTTAAATTTATAAGTGGGGGCGGGATCTGCATAGTGAAATGAGTTTGGGAGGTAATTGCATCTTTTGTTGGTTTTGAATCAAGGTTTCTAGTCAATGATGGGAGTTGCCTATTAATGGCTGTGCTGGCGAACAATGTATTGGGTAGTACTTTTTTTGGTGAGCACAGTTACGTGCTTTTTTGCTGTTTTTTGGGGGTAGCGTTTTTTATCATTTTGAATTTTTTAAAAAGATTTGATTTTTGGAAGTTTTTGTAGTCCTAGATTTTGGCTTTTGTCTCGCTGTTAAACAGCGTTGTCGAGAAGGATATTGTATTTTATTTCTTTATGAGGCGCGGGTTGCCTAATATTTTATTCAAAGGGAGCGGTTTGCCAGTTGTCGCGTTCTCATTCGGTTTGGGGCTTAAACATAAATGGTGATTTGGTGGTTGATGTCGGTGGTATTTGGTGCTTCGTTGTTTTTAACATGGGGGTTGCGGCGTTACGCATTAACTCGCAGCTTGCTGGATATTCCCAATCATCGTAGTTCCCATTCTTTTCCTACTCCAAGAGGAGGAGGGGTAGCAATTGTCTTGAGTTTTCTTGCGGCAGCCCCTTTCCTGTCATTTTTTGCTGATTTGTCTTGGTCATTTATCTGGACTCTATGGGGCGCAGGTGGGCTTATAGCTGTGGTTGGTTTTCTGGATGATCATGGGCATATAGCTGCACGTTGGCGACTAGTCGCGCATTTCTCTGCCGCTATTTGGGCAATGTTCTGGATGCGTGGTCTGCCAGCTTTACAGTTATTAGGAGTCGATTTCGATCTGTCTTGGGTTGGTCATCTTTTAGCCGTTTTCTATCTGGTCTGGATGCTTAATTTATATAATTTCATGGATGGTATTGATGGAATAGCCAGTGTTCAGGCGGTAACTACATGCCTTGGCGCATGTCTTATCTATTGGCTGGCTGGTGATACATCTTTGATCTGGTCACCGTTATTATTGGTTATGGCCGTTTTGGGCTTTTTGTATTGGAATTTTCCTCCTGCGCGTATCTTCATGGGGGATGCGGGTAGTGGTTTTCTTGGTCTTGTGCTGGGGATTTTATCAATACAGGCGGCGTGGGTTTCGCCGCGCTTCCTCTGGGTGTGGGTGATTCTTCTCGGTGTATTTATTGTTGATGCGACCTTTACACTGATGCGTAGATTATTACGTGGCGATAAAGTTTATGAAGCGCATCGTAGTCATGCTTATCAGTTTGCGTCGCGTCAGTTTGGTAGGCATTTGCCTGTGACCTTAGCGGTCATGGTAATCAATATTTTTTGGTTGTTGCCGATAGCCATATGGGTGGGGCTCTTCGATCTGGATGGTACTATAGGCACGGTATTGGCATATGCGCCGTTGGTTTTCCTTGCTGCTAGGTTTAATGCTGGCAAGCTTGAGAAAACCGCCTGATAGTGGTCAATATCATGGGCTGCCAAAGAAAGCTCCCCATTGGCGCTAAAACTGATATTCAGGAAAGGGGCTGGGGCTCATAGAAGCGATTATGGATAAAGTACGAACACGTCTCTTGAGGCTTCCGCGCCGACAAAAACGAGTCCTGCAAGTAATAACCGATATCTTTTTGGTATGGGCGGCATTGTGGATAGCGTTCGTCGTGAGGCTGGGTTTTGATGATCTCAGTAACCCCTTTGTTGTGCATTTCTGGCTTTTTGCCAGTGCCCCTGTCGTTGCTATTCCGTTATTCATCAAGTTTGGAATGTACCGTGCGGTCATGCGTTACTTCGGGAACGATGCCCTCATTGCAATAGTCAAGGCGGTAACCTTGTCTGCATTGGTTCTTGCACTTGTTGTCTATCTGTACAGTAATCATCAAACCGTAGTGCCACGTTCAATTGTATTCAACTATTGGTGGTTGAGTATGGTTATGATCGGTGGGCTCAGACTGGTTATGCGCCATTACTTTCTCGGGGATTGGTTCACGGCTGCTCAGCATGTACCGTTCACCAATCGTGATGATGGTTTGCCCAAAGTTGCGATCTATGGCGCAGGTGCCGCAGGTAATCAGTTAGTTGCCGCGTTACGATTAGGGCGTCTTATGCGCCCAGTTGCATTTATCGATGATGACAGCAGTATTGCCGACAGAATGATCGCTGGGTTGCAGGTATATAAACCCAAGCATTTGCAGCAAATGATCGACGACACCGGAGCAGAAGAGATACTTTTGGCAATTCCTTCATCAACTCGCAGTCGTCGTAGAGAAATCCTTGGTTTTCTTGAGGGTTTTCCTCTTCATGTCCGTAGTGTTCCCGGATTCATGGATCTTGCCAGTGGTCGAGTGAAGGTAGATGACATTCAAGAAGTAGACATTGCTGACTTGCTCGGTCGTGACTCTGTTCCCGCTCAAGGGGATTTGCTGGCGCATTGCATCCAGGGACAAACCGTCCTGGTGACAGGTGCCGGTGGATCTATTGGTTCTGAACTATGTCGACAGATTCTGAGTCTGAACCCTAGTACGTTAATATTGTTCGAGCATAGCGAGTTCAACCTTTACAGTATCTTGTCCGAGCTTGAACAGCGGCGAACGCGTGAGGCGCGCGCTGTAAAACTGCTTCCGATTCTAGGATCGGTGCGTAACTTCGAGAAGTTGTTGTCGGTCATGAAGACCTGGAACGTCGCGACGGTCTATCATGCAGCGGCTTATAAACACGTGCCTATGGTGGAGCATAATATTGCGGAGGGCGTGCTCAACAATGTGATAGGCACACTCAACACTGCACAAGCTGCCTTGCAGTCCGGTGTTGCCAACTTTGTACTGATTTCCACTGACAAGGCTGTTCGCCCAACCAATGTAATGGGCAGCACCAAACGTTTGGCGGAGCTCACTCTGCAGGCCTTAAGCAAAGAAGTGGCTCCGGTGTTATTCAATGACCCGTCGAATATTTCAAGGGTCAATAAAACCCGTTTCACCATGGTGCGTTTCGGCAATGTATTGGGCTCCTCGGGATCGGTCATTCCGCTGTTCCACAAACAGATCAAAGCCGGCGGCCCATTGACGGTCACCCATCCGAAAATTACTCGCTACTTCATGACCATTCCTGAGGCTGCGCAGTTGGTTATTCAGGCAGGGTCGATGGGGCAGGGTGGTGATGTTTTTGTATTGGACATGGGCGAGCCAGTAAAAATTGTCGAGCTGGCAGAAAAGATGATTCATCTCTCCGGGCTGAGCATACGCTCGGAAAAAAATCCCCACGGTGATATCGCCATCGAGTTTACCGGTCTGCGTCCTGGGGAAAAGCTTTACGAAGAGTTGCTGATTGGTGACAACGTAGTGGCTACTCAGCATCCGATGATCATGAGTGCCAATGAAGACCATCTGCCTTGGGATTCACTGAAGGTCAAGCTCAGTGAGCTCCTTGCTGCGCTGGACGCAGATGATTATGCAAGGGTTCGCCAGTTGCTCCGTGAGACGGTGAGTGGCTATACACCGGATGGCGAAATTGTCGACTGGGTTTATCAGCAGCACCGCCTCAAACCCTGAGGCTACATACGCAGTAACTCTCCCATCTTTGACTTGCCTCCCGCATCACCTAGGTTTGGAAGGCAGCTTCGGAAAAGCTGCTTTCCTTACTCGATGTCATGGAGCGTCATTATGCAAAACTCGTATTTCCTCTCTCTGATCTTTGCCTTCCTGGCCAGTCTTTCGCTTACCACTCAAGCGGCTCCTCTTGTCAACGCGCCGGCCAGCTCTCCCGAAATCGTGGAGCTGGCAACCGCTCAAAGTGGCAAGGTCAATATCAATACCGCTGACCAGGCCTTACTGCAGCGCGAGCTCTTCGGTATTGGCGAGGCCAAGGCCAAGGCGATTGTTGCTTATCGCGAAGAGAATGGCCCTTTTGCTTCGGTGGATGAGCTGTTGGAGGTCAAGGGGATTGGCAAGACCATCCTGGAGCGCAATCGGGACAAGCTCGAGGTCAATTGATTTGATTCTGTAATCACCAGAGGCCGGACTTCCACCGGCCTCTGGCATGTCTGAGGGCTTCTGGCTCGCAAGTGAACCTGCGGCGAAGTCTTGGATGGTTTTAGCGACTCAGGGATGTCAGGTCGCAAGCGTTCACTGCCTTCGAGCGTTGTCTGGAGCGGGCGGTGTTACTTAAGCTCCCGCTCCTTCAGGCCATTGGCGACAACATCCAGAATCCGCTCGCCCAATTCAGCGTTTTCCACGCTGCGCGAGAGCATCAGCGCACCCACCAGGGTCGACATGATCATCAGGCTGCGCTGCGCTTTGTTATCGCCTTCCAGGGTGTCTTCCAGTTGCGCGAGCCTGGTGTTCAGTACTGCATCGGTGATGGGGCTGGGTTGGCCACGTTGGCCGAGCTCCGCGCTCATGGTCGGTAGCGGGCAGCCCAGATGGGGGGAAGTCCGGTGCCATTCGGACAGGTAGTTGTCGATAAACGCCTGTAGCGGCTGCGCTTGTGCGAGCAAGGTGGCGCAATGGGCATCCAGGTCTTGGGCCGCTGAGCTTAGTGCTTCCTCTACCAGCTCATCCTTGGATTTGAAGTGGGAGTAGAAACCGCCATGGGTCAAGCCCAGCGCCTTCATCAGGGGTTGTAACCCCGTTGCGCCTATTCCATCACGGCGAAAGCGTTCCGAAGCTTCTTTGATAATGCGTTGGTGAGTCTGGGCTTTATGGTCTGCTGAATAACGCATTTGAGAAACCTCCACATCTAGAGCGCCATTTTAACCAAGGATGGTCAGATCACGCCGCACCTTCTTGTAGGCTTTATCTGTAGGTACAGCGTTCTGACAGGTATTGCTGCTAGGAGTCTCATGGAGGTTTGGCACGATAATTGTTCGCTGATTGATCAAAAGTTGTTGAACAATCCAGAGGCGCCTCCATGAGCAACGGTTTATCCCTGGCGGACCAGATCACCGTGGAACTGCGTGCAGACATCATCGGCGGTCGCTTGCTGCCTGGCATGCCGCTGGTGGAAAGCGAGCTGGTCAACAGTTACAACGCCTCTCGCAACACCATTCGTGAAGCACTGCACCGTTTGGGTCAGGAGGGCCTGGCCCTTTATGTCCGGCATAAGGGCGTGGTGGTTCGCCGTCTCGGTCATGACGACATACGGGACCTGTTTCGGGTACGCCGCACTCTCGAGTTGCAGGCGATCGCTGGCGCCCGCCCTCTGTGTGAGCTGCAGTCCGAGCGCATGCTTGATGCCATCGAAGCGGCCGAGCTGGCCCGGGAACGTGAAGACTGGCGCGCCGTCGGTACCCATGGTTTGCGCTTCCATCAGCATGTGGTGGGGTTGCTGGATTCGCCGCTGTTCGATGAGTTCTTCACCAATGTGGTCGCACAGTTGCGCCTGGTGTTTTGCAACGCGCCAGACGAAGCGCAGTTTCAGGCCCCCTGGCTGATGCGTGACCGGATCATTTACCAGTGGTTGGCAGAGGGGGACAGAACCTCCGCCGGCGAGGCCATGGAGACCTATCTGGACGACTCCGAGCGCTTGTTGTTGAGCATGTTCAGCCAATCCTTACGTCACTGAGCGAGGGCGATACCCATGTACAAAGACTATCCAGCGGCTTACCAAGTCAGTAAAGGTTCGGCGCTGCAGGTGGACACGGCGTTCTATGAACGTATTCGCGACAGCCGTGAGCAGCGCACGCTGGTCGAGCAATTTGAGGTGCCGATCCGCACCGGGCGTGCCTGGAAGGTTCCCGCCGGACATGTGTTTCGCGTCACCACTCCGGCAGGGCCGCAGGTGGGCGATTTCAACGTCTGGAATGCCAACGACCCGCGGGAAAGGTTATGGGCGGCCCGGACCCGGCAATTGCAAGGGGCTCACGTCAGTACCCACGATCGACTCTGGTCGAACCTGCCTTTTCTTCGGCCCCTGGTCACCATCACCGATGACAGCCTGGCGAATTACGGCATTGATGAGCACGGCGGTCGCCTTCACGACCTGTTGGGCACCCGTTGTGATCCCTATGTCAACCGCATGCTCACCGGCGAGGACTTCCACCACCACTGTCACTCCAACCTGACCCGGGCGGTGCTGCCCCACGGGCTGACCGAGTTTGACGTGCACGATGTCTTGAACATCTTCCAGTGCACCGGCCTGAATCACGACGACATGTACTTCATGAAGGCCTGTCCGGCACAGAAGGGCGATTATCTGGAGTTCTTTGCCGAGATCGACTTGCTGTGTGCGTTGTCGACCTGCCCGGGCGGTGATCTGTCGCTACCGATGTGGGGCCCGGATGCCCAGGATCCCTTGAGCGTATGCCGACCGTTGGGGGTCGAGATCTATCGTCTCGACGAAACCCTGCTCGAAGGCTGGAGCCAGCCGCAGCGCGCGGCCTACAAAGGATTGCACGGCTTGCATATCGCCAAGGCCGAATGGGAACAGTAGGGCACGAAATAGCCCCTTCATCCGTCGGTGAAGGGGCTGGGGATCAACGATCTCGTGCTTCCTTGGCATCCATTTCCGCGTTGCGTTGTGCCACGCGTTTACGCTGCTCATCGGTCAACTCCACCTTGTTGGCGGTGTCGCGCAGCAGCATCAAGCCGCCGACGATCGAACCGATAGCAACCACCAGGATCAACCAGGCATACCAGGGCATAGGACTCTCCTTGAACGGCAGTTCCCGAGGACGAAGGTTCGTCCTCGGCACGGCCTGTAATGCTTTGAGTTAAAGCACTGCGCAGGGGTTCCATTGTATGCCCGATTGCCCTGGCCAGTGGCGACCGATGCTTACAGCCCGGTGAGCATGGCATCCGCCGGAGCATTGGCCCGCAGTTGTGCGGTGAGTTGGAAGTAGATGAAGCCCAGCACCATGAAAGCCAGGAAGATCAGGCCGATCAGGGCGTTGAACCAGGCCATGGCAACCAGGCACACCACGGCCAGGACCAGGGCGACCCCCGGAATCAGCGGATAGCCAGGAGCACGAAAGCTGCGTGGCAGGTTCGGTTCGGCCCGGCGCAGTTTGAACAGGCTGAGCATGCTCATGATGTACATCACGATGGCGCCGAACACGGCCATGGTGATCATCGCTGCGGTGAGGGTCATGCCGCCCAGGTTGATCAGGCCGTCGCTGTAGATCGCGGCGATGCCGATCAGGCCGCCGGCGATGATTGCTCGGTGCGGTGTTTGAAAGCGCGACAGCCTGGCCAGGGAAGCGGGCAGGTAACCGGCCCGGGCCAGGGCGAAGAACTGCCGCGAATAGCCGAGGATGATCCCGTGAAAACTGGCGACCAGTCCGAACAGACCGATCCACACCAGCATGTGCAGCCAGCCGGAACTGTCGCCGACCACCGCCTTCATTGCCTGGGGCAAAGGATCGTTGATGTTCGACAGGGTGCGCCAGTCGCCCACGCCGCCGGCGAAGAACATGACACCCATGGCCAGCAGCACCAGGGTCAGAATGCCGCTGATATAGGCCTTGGGAATGGTGCGCTTGGGATCCTTGGCTTCCTCGGCGGCCATGGCGGCGCCCTCGATGGCCAGGAAGAACCAGATGGCGAAGGGAATCGCGGCGAACATCCCGGCGATCGCCGGAGCGCCGAAGGTGTCGGCACCGGCCCAGCCATTGAGGGCAAAGTTGCTGAAGCTGAAGGCCGGGGCCACCACCCCCATGAAGACCAGGAGTTCCGCCACCGCCAACACACAGACCACCAGCTCGAAGGTGGCCGCCAGTTTCACCCCGAGTATGTTCAGGCCCATGAAGACGATGTAAGCGCCCACCGCAGCGTGCTTGGGGTCCAGCGCCGGAAACTGCACATTCAGATAGGCCCCGATCGCCAGGGCGATGGCCGGTGGGGCGAAGACGAATTCGATCAGGGTGGCCAATCCGGCGATCAAGCCGCCTTTCTCGCCGAAGGCGCGACGGCTGTAGGCAAACGGGCCTCCCGCATGGGGAATGGCAGTGGTCAGCTCGGTGAAACTGAATATAAAGCAGGTATACATGGTTGCGACCAGTAAGGAGGTCAGCAAAAAGCCCAGGGTCCCGGCGACCCCCCAGCCATAGCTCCAGCCGAAATACTCTCCGGAAATCACCAGGCCAACCGCGATTCCCCATAAATGCAGCGTGCCCAAGGTGGGTTTGAGTTGTGTGTTCATCGGTGGCTCCCTGAACGGTTGACAGTGCTCGGGATAGGCCGCTGCAGCAGCCGTGCCAGTCCCGCAACCCGCGTCGTAAAGCCGGGAAAGCTGTCGTATCGAGGATATTTCCCGCTTTTTCGCCGCTGATTCCCTTCCACCCGCGCTGTCCTTGCGCTTCTTTTTGGGGCACGACTGCTGTTGGCCTCTCAGGCCCGTCCTGCCACCGTGCGCGCCAACCCAGTCTTTACGCTTTCTTTATGGGCTGCCCACCCCGTCGATCTCGTTCCTTTACAGGGACCCTGCGGACAATGACGGCATTCGCGGCAATCGCCGTACCTCGGAGACATTCCATGAACATTCTGGACGCGGTGTCGCTGCTGCTGGCAGTGGGCCTGTTCGTTTATCTACTGGTTGCGCTGTTGCGCGCGGACCGGAACTAGGAGCTGCGGTTATGCACAGTTATGACTATTGGCTGATCCTGGCCTTTTTCGCCCTGGTGCTGTTGCCGGCGCCCTGGCTGGGACGTTTCTACTACCGGGTCATGGAAGGTCAGCGCACCTGGCTGACGCCGCTACTGGGGCCGGTGGAGCGTGTCTGTTACCGGGTTTCCGGGGTCGATCCGCAGGTGGAGCAGAGCTGGCAGAAATACGCCCTGGCCCTGCTGGCGTTCAACTTTGCCGGCTTTGTCCTGCTGTTCGCCATCCTGCTGTTCCAGGATCACTTGCCGCTCAACCCGCAGCATCTTCCTGGGCAGGAATGGACCCTGGCGTTCAACACGGCGGTCAGTTTCATGACCAATACCAACTGGCAGTCCTACAGCGGTGAAGCCTCCCTGAGCTACCTCAGTCAGATGGTGGGCCTGACCGTGCAGAACTTCGTCAGCGCGGCCACCGGCCTGGCGGTGCTGGTTGCCCTGTGCCGCGGCATCGGCCGGCGTTCGGTTCGCACCCTGGGCAATTTCTGGGTCGACATGACCCGCGCGACCCTTTATGGCCTGCTGCCCCTGTGCCTGCTGCTGGCCTTGTTCCTGGTCTGGCAGGGCGTGCCTCAGACCTTTGCCCATTACGTGGACGCCCTGACCCTGCAAGGCAACGAGCAGGTGATCCCCCTGGGCCCGGCAGCCAGCCAGATCGCCATCAAGCAGATGGGTACCAACGGCGGCGGCTTCTTCGGCGTCAATTCGGCGCATCCCTTCGAGAACCCCACCGCCTGGAGCAACCTGCTGGAACTGGTGTCGATCATCCTGATTCCGGTGGCCCTGGTGTTTACCTTCGGCCATTACGTCAAGGACCTGCGCCAGAGCCGCGCCATCATCGCCTGCATGTTCGCCCTGTTCCTGATCGGCGGCGCCACCTCGCTGTGGGCCGAATACCAGCCCAACCCCGCGTTGCAGAACGCTGCGGTAGAACAGACCGCCCCTCTGGAAGGCAAGGAGGCACGCTTCGGCACCACTGCCACGGTGCTCTGGTCGGTGACCACCACCGCCGCCTCCAATGGCTCGGTAAACGGCATGCATGACAGCCTCAACCCGCTCAGTGGCATGGTGGCGCTGATCAACATGATGGTCGGCGAAGTGATCTTCGGCGGCGTGGGGGCTGGTCTCTACGGCATGCTGCTGAACGTGCTGATTGCGGTGTTCCTGGCTGGATTGATGATCGGCCGCACCCCGGAATACCTGGGCAAGAAGCTTCAGGCCAAGGAAGTGCAACTGCTGGTGGTGACCCTGATGGTGATGCCCATCGGCGTACTGGTCCTGGGCGCCTTGGCTGCCAGCCTGCCGGGTCCGGCCGCCGCCATCAGCAACCCGGGGCCCCACGGCTTCAGCCAGTTGCTGTACGCCTACACCTCGGCCAGCGCCAACAACGGTTCGGCATTTGGCGGCTTCAGCGCCAATACCCCGTTCCACAACCTGATGCTGGGCCTGGGCATGCTGATCGGGCGTTTCGGCTACATCCTGCCGGTGCTGGCCCTGGCCGGCAGCCTGGGCTTGAAGAAAACCGCGCCCATCGGCCTGAACAGTTTCCCCACCCATGGCCCGTTGTTCGTGGCCTTGCTGACCGTGACCATTTTGCTGGTGGGGGGCCTGACCTTCCTGCCGACCCTGGCGCTGGGCCCTATCGCCGAACACCTGAGCATGGGCTTCTGAGGACCTGATGATGAATATGCATGTTCCTGCCTCAAACAAGGCTGCCGATGCGCCCCCCAAGACCAAGCCGGCCAAGGCCGAAGCGTCGGGCACCGCGATCTCGGCCCTGTGGCGTCCGGCGCTGATCCAGGCCTTCGTCAAGCTCGATCCGCGCCAGTTGCAGCGCTCGCCGGTGATGCTGGTGGTGGAGTTGACGGCGCTCCTGACCACCGTGCTGTGTTTCGTGCCGGACACTACGGTGCCGACTTTCGTCGCTGCCCAGATCGCCCTGTGGCTGTGGTTCACGGTGCTGTTTGCCAACTTCGCCGAAGCCCTGGCCGAAGGTCGGGGCAAGGCTCGCGCCGACAGCCTCAAGGCCGGTAGCGAGGGCTTGAGCGCCCGGCGCCGGAGCGCCGATGGCGGCTATCAGCTGGTGCCGGCGACCCAACTGCGCAAAGGCGATGTAGTTCGAGTCGAAGCCGGGGAAATGATCCCCGGGGACGGCGAGGTGATCGAGGGCATCGCCGCGGTCAACGAGGCGGCGATTACTGGTGAGTCGGCACCGGTGATCCGCGAATCCGGTGGGGATCGTTCGGCGGTGACCGGCAATACCCGGTTGGTTTCCGACTGGCTGCTGGTGCGCATCACCAGCAACCCCGGAGAGTCGACCCTGGATCGCATGATTGCCCTGGTGGAGGGCGCCAAGCGGCAGAAGACCCCCAATGAAGTGGCCCTGGACATCTTGCTGATCGGCCTGACCCTGATTTTCCTGCTGGTGGTGGTGACCCTGCAGCCGTTCGCCCATTTCGCCAATGGCAGCCTGCCGCTGGTGTTCCTGGTGGCGTTGCTGGTGACCCTGATCCCCACCACCATTGGCGGCCTTCTGTCGGCGATCGGGATCGCCGGGATGGACCGACTGGTGCGCCTGAACGTGATCGCCAAATCCGGTCGTGCGGTGGAAGCAGCAGGGGACGTGCACGTGCTGTTGCTGGACAAGACCGGCACCATCACCTTCGGCAACCGTCGTTGCAGCGCCATCCACCCGGCTCCCGGGATCAACGCTCGGGAACTGGCGGAGGCGGCCTTGCTGGCCTCCCTGGCGGATGACACCGCCGAAGGCAAATCCATCGTCGAGTACCTGCGCGAACTTTATCCACAGCCCGAGCCGGCCAGCGATGTGTTGACCGCCGTGCCGTTCAGTGCGGAAACCCGTCTTTCCGGCGTCGATTACCAGGGGCGGATCTATCGCAAGGGCGCGGTGGATTCGGTACTGAGTTTCGTCGGCCTGGAGCGCCGCGACCTGGCCCCGGCCCTGTCCCGGGAGATCGACAAGATCGCCCAGAGCGGCGGCACGCCGCTGCTGGTCTGTGGCGAAGGCCGGATGCTCGGCGCCATTCACCTCAAGGACGTGGTCAAGCCCGGTATCCGCGAGCGTTTCGCCGAGTTGCGCAAGCTGGGGATCCGCACCGTCATGGTCACCGGCGACAACCCGCTGACCGCCGCCGCCATCGCGGCGGAGGCCGGGGTCGATGATGTGCTGGCCGAGGCCACGCCGGAAAAGAAACTGGCGCGCATCCGTCATGAGCAGAACGACGGGCGTCTGGTGGCCATGTGCGGCGACGGCGCCAACGACGCCCCGGCACTGGCCCAGGCCGATGTCGGCATGGCGATGAACGACGGCACCCAGGCGGCCCGCGAGGCGGCCAACATGGTCGACCTGGATAGCGATCCGACCAAGCTGCTGGACGTGGTGCAGATCGGCAAGGAGCTGCTGGTGACCCGTGGCGCCCTGACCACCTTTTCCATTGCCAACGACGTGGCCAAGTACTTCGCCATCCTGCCGGCGTTGTTCGCGGCGATTTATCCACAGCTGGGCGTGCTCAACATCATGCAACTGACCAGCCCGCAGAGCGCGATCCTTTCGGCGATCGTGTTCAACGCCCTGATCATCGTGGTGCTGATCCCCCTGGCGCTGCGTGGCGTGCGGGTCCAGGCGGCCAGCGCCGCCCACCTGCTGCGGCGCAACCTGCTGGTCTATGGCGTGGGCGGGATAGTGGTGCCCTTTGTCGGGATCAAGCTGATCGACATGCTGCTGACCGCGCTGCACCTGGTGTAGCCCGCCGCTGGCCGGCGCAGGACGCAGCAAGTTTTGCGACCTGATCGCCGGCAGCCGGCTCCTGCACGTGACCGAATGAATCGAGGAATGAGAAATGACTAGCGTATTGCGTCCGGCCTTGAGCCTGATGGTGTTGATGACCCTGATCACCGGCGTGGCTTATCCGCTGGTGGTCACTGGAGTGGCCCAGGTCGCGTTTGCGGACCAGGCCAACGGCAGCCTGGTGCGTGATGCCGAGGGCAAGGTGCGGGGCTCGGCCCTGATTGCCCAGGATTTTGTCGGCGATGCCTGGTTCCATCCGCGCCCTTCGGCGGGGGCCTTTGCCACGGTATCCAGCTCTGCCAGCAACCTGGCGCCGAGCAACCCGGCCCTGGCCACCCGGGTGATCGACGATGCCCACAAGCTCCAGGTTGCGGGTCAGGGCCCGGTGCCCCTGGCCCTGCTCACCACCTCGGGCAGCGGCCTTGATCCGCACTTGCCACCCGAGGCAATTGACTATCAACTGGCGCGAGTCGCGGCGGCGCGCAATCTGCCGGCGGACCAGCTGCGGGCCCTGGTGGCGGCACATACCCAGCGGCCCCTGGTGGGGCCACCGGTGGTCAATGTGCTGACCCTGAATCAAGCCCTGGACCAGTTGTAAGCGCTGGCGCCGGCGGCGGCAGCTAGAGTGCCTGGTGAATAGAATGTTTCGTTGCAGAGAGATACCCCATGAGTGATTCCGGTCGCGCCGATGCGCTGCTCGCTGAACTGCCCCGTGACGGTCGTGGCCGGCTCAAGGTCTTTCTCGGTGCCGCTCCCGGCGTCGGCAAGACCTACGCCATGCTCCAGGCTGCCCACACGCAGCTGCGCCAAGGGGTCAAGGTGCTCGCCGGGGTGGTGGAAACCCACGGACGCGCCGAGACCGAGGCGCTGCTGGCCGGTTTGCCGCAGCAGCCCCTGGTGCGTTCGGAATACCGCGGGGTGATGCTCGAGGAAATGGACCTGGACGGCCTGCTCAAGGCCAAGCCCAAGCTGGTGCTGGTGGATGAGCTGGCCCACAGCAATGCCCCCGGCAGTCGGCACGCCAAGCGCTGGCAGGATATTCAGGAACTGCTGGCGGCCGGCATCGACGTGTTCACCACGGTCAATGTCCAGCACCTGGAAAGCCTGAATGATCAGGTCCGCGGCATCACCGGGGTCCAGGTGCGTGAAACCCTGCCCGACTGGGTGCTGCAGGAAGCCTATGAACTGCTGCTGGTTGACCTGCCGCCACGAGAGCTGCTGGAGCGCCTGCGAGACGGCAAGGTCTATGTGCCGGAGCAGGCGCGGGCGGCCATCGATGCGTTCTTTACCCAGACCAATCTCACCGCCTTGCGCGAGTTGGCGATGCAGACCGCCGCGGCCCAGGTGGATAACGACCTGGCCCTGGGCTACCGCCAGCTCGGCCAGGCGGCGCCGGCGGTGCGGGGGCGTTTGCTGGTGGGCATTGACGGCGATGCCCAGGCCGAGCGCCTGGTGCGCCATGCCAGTCGCGTGGCCCAGCGTCGGCACCTGCCCTGGAGCCTGGTGCATGTGGACAATGGTCGGCTGCAGGACGAGCAATCGCGCCTGCGGTTGCAGGCGGCGCAGCAACTGGCTGAGCGCCTGGGCGGGGAGGTGGTGCTGCTGCGCGCCGGTGAGGTGGCCAAGACCTTGATCCAGCACGCCGCCGAACGCCGTGCCAGTTTGCTGCTGGTGGGGCAGTCCAGTCGTCGCTGGCGTCGGCGCTGGTTTGGCGGCGGCCTGGCGGCGCGGCTGTTGCGCAACGCCGAGGGCCTGGAGATCAATGTCCTGGATACCGATCCTCTGCCGCATCAGCCGGGCTTGCGCAGCCAGCATTCCCTGCAGTGGTTCGACTATGGCCTGGCGCTGTTGGCCACCGTTCTGGCCAGTGCCCTAGCCTGGGGGGTGGCCAGTGTCCTGCCGCTGCCGAACATCTCGCTGGTGTTTCTCGCCGCGGTGTTGCTGGTGGCGGTGCGCAGCAGCCTGGGGCCGGCCCTGGCCTGCGCCGCGCTGTCGTTTTTGGCCTATGACTTTCTGTTTATCCCGCCCAGTTTCTCGTTTGCCATCCAACGTGAAGAGGATGTGCTGACCCTGTTGTTCTTCCTGCTCATGGCGGCGCTCACCGGCAACCTGGCGGCGCGCCAGCGGCGGCAGCTGCAGGCGTTGCGTGAAACCCAGGAGGAAACCGGCGAGTTGCTCGATCTGTCGCGCAAGCTCACGGCCGCTACCGATCGGCAGGCGGTGATCAGCGCCGCAGCCCAGCACCTGCACGGTCGCGATGAATTGCGCATCTGCCTGCTCAATCGCGACGGGCAGGGCGGCTGGAAAGTCGAGACCGGCGGTTCGCTGCAGTTTTCCGAGGCCGAGCGGGCCGCGGCGGACTGGGCCTGGCAGCATGATCAACCGGCGGGCCTGGGCACCGGGACCCTGCCATTCGGACGCTGGTGGTGGTGGCCGCTCTCGGTGGACGACGGTCCCCTGGGGCTGTTGGGCGTGTGCCCCAGGGAAGGCGAGGAGTTCAGCGGTCAGCGCCGGCGCCTGCTCACGGCCCTCAGCCAGCCCCTGGCCCAGGCCCTGGCCCGGGCGCGTCTGGCCGAGGACCTGGAGGCGGCGCGCCTGCACGGCGAAACCGAACAGTTGCGCAGTGCCTTGCTGGCCTCGGTGTCTCACGACCTGCGCACGCCGCTGACGTCGATGCGCGGCAGTATCGACAGCCTGCTGGCCCTGGGGGAGGCGATCCCCCTGGAAGATCGGCGCGAATTGCTCGAAGGGACGCGGGATGAAGCCGAGCGCCTGGATCGCTATATCCAGAACCTGCTGGACATGACCCGGCTTGGGCATGGTGCGTTGAAGCTGGCCCGGGACTGGGTGGCGCCGGGGGACATAGTCGGCAGTGCCCTCAACCGTCTGCGGGTGGTGCTGGCGCCGTTGCGGGTGAGCACCGAGCTGCCGCCGGACCTGCCGCTGCTCTATGTCCATGCGGCCCTGATCGAGCAGGCGCTGGTCAATGTCCTGGAAAACGCCGCACGCTTCTCGCCGCCCCAAGGGCGTTTGCAGCTGAAAGTCAGTGCCGGTGAGGGGGAGTTGAGCTTTGCCGTCAGCGACGAGGGGCCGGGGATTCCCGAGGAGGAGCGGGCGAAGATCTTCGACATGTTCTACACCTCCGCCCGCGGCGACCGTGGCGGGCAGGGCACGGGCCTGGGGCTGGCGATCTGTCAGGGCATGGTCGGCGCCCATGGCGGGCATATCAGCGTCGCCGAAGGCATCGACGGCCAGGGCACTTGCATCACCTTGCACCTGCCGCTGCAAACCCAGCCGGAGCTGGAGAACGACCTGTGACAAGCCGTGATCCGCAACACTGCCAGCGCGCACGAAGGCCATTTGGATGTGGCCCGGCGTGCGCTACTCTTTTGCCTCTTATTTGCCTTGAATTGAACCCATGAGCCAGACCGCGACCATCCTGGTCATCGACGACGAGCCGCAGATCCGCAAGTTCCTGCGCATCAGCCTGGCGTCACAAGGATACAAAGTGATTGAAGCCGGAGCCGGTGCCGAAGGCCTGGCCCAGGCTGCGCTGAACAAACCGGACCTGCTGGTGCTCGATCTGGGGCTGCCGGACATGGATGGCCAGCAGGTCCTGCGCGAGTTTCGCGAGTGGTCGACGGTGCCGGTGCTGGTGCTTTCGGTGCGCGCCAGCGAAGTGGAGAAGGTCGAAGCCCTGGATGGCGGCGCCAATGACTACGTGACCAAACCCTTCGGCATCCAGGAATTCCTGGCACGCATCCGTGCCCTGCTGCGCCAGGCGCCCGCCGGCGAGGTGCAGGAAGCGGCCTTGCAGGTGGGGCCGCTGACGGTGGACCTGGCCTATCGCCGGGTACTTCTGGACGGTCTTGAAGTGGCCCTGACCCGCAAGGAATACGCCGTGCTGGCGCAGCTGGCACGGCATCCCGGGCGGGTGATCACCCAGCAGCAGTTGCTCAAGGACATCTGGGGACCGACCCACACCGAGGACAGCCACTACCTGCGGATCGTGGTCGGGCATCTGCGGCAGAAACTGGCGGACGATCCGACCCGGCCTCGGTTCATCGTGACCGAGGCGGGAGTGGGCTACCGGCTGTTGGGCGGTGATTCCTGAGCTGTCGGGCTCGGCTCTTGCTGGCTCAGCGCTGTTCCTGTTCGTAGCGGTCCAGGGTGTCGCTGGCGATTTCCCGCCCCAGGGCGATCAGCTCAGGCGCCTTGTAGAACTCGAAGAACCGGCACACGCGCTTGGGCACGTTGATCAGGATGTCCGGCGGGTAGCCGGCAATCTTGTACTGCGCCAGGGAGGTCTGCATCACCTCGAAGCTCTGGTTCACCAGGTCCAGCAGCGACGCCGGGCCGACGTTGTCGATGATGAATGAACCACTGGCGGACTTGGGCGCGCCTTCGGTTTCCGGTGCGGCCGCCGGTTGCTGGGCCTCCGGCTCGGCGCCTTCGACCCAGGGATTGATGTCGGCCGCTTCGCTCTTGAAGGCTTCCTGTTCGAGCAGCAACAGTTGCTCGGCCTGCTTGCGGCGGAACGGCAGGTGCGAGCCCAGGGAATTGATCAGGCTGTCGAAGCGGCTCTTGAACGCCGGCGGGCGCTGGATCACCGGCAACTGGTAATGGCGCTGGTTGGTGGAGTTGAGGTTGACCGCGATGATCAGGTCGCAATGACTGGACACCACCGGCACGATCGGTAGCGGGTTGAGCAGGCCGCCGTCCACCAGCATGCGATTGCCCTGCATCACTGGGGTGAACAGGCTGGGAATGGCCGCCGAGGCGCGCATGGCCTGATGCAGGCAGCCCTCCTGGAACCAGATCTCCTGTTGGTTGGTGAGGTCGGTGGCCACGGCGGTGTAGGGAATGCGCAGGTCTTCGATGTTGACGTCACCGACGATCTTGCGGATCTGGCCGAAGACCTTTTCGCCGCGAATCGCCCCCAGGCGGAAGCTCACGTCTACCAGGCGCAGCACATCGAGGTAGTCCAGGCTTTCGATCCATTCCCGGTACTCGGCGAGCTTGCCCGCCGCGTAGATGCCGCCCACCACCGCGCCCATCGAGCAACCGGCGATGCAGGCAATGTCATACCCGCGTCTTTCGATCTCCTCGATGACCCCGATATGGGCATACCCGCGTGCGCCTCCTGAGCCGAGGACCAATGCAACACGTTTGTTCATGATTCGTCCCTTCGCCAAACAGGCTGCAACAATGCACCCATAGCGCCCCGGGGTTCAATTGCTGATGCGCCTGCGGCTTGCATCAGTGTTTTTTCCTAGGGGCGATGGGGCGGTGACGCTATGCTCCTGCGGCTATATTTTCCAAAGGTCGAGTCAGGCACTTTTCGCGGCTGCCATCGTCTTAACCTGTACGACTGTTTCTTTTTCCTGAGGTGTCATTGATGAAAGCCTGGATCTGTTTGCCCCTGATTGCATTGGTTCTGACCGGTTGCGCGGGCAAGACCGCCTACCGCGACAGTTGCGGCACTCAGCTGGACGCCGCCTGGCATGAGCTGGACCTGGCCAAGGCCGAAGGGTTCGCTGGCACCGTGAGCTATTCCAAGGCCCTGTCGCTGCTGACCGGTGCCAAGACCCAGCAGCAATTCGAAGCCTTTGAAGGCTGCACCAAGAAAGCCGAGAAGGCGCGCTTCTACATTCGCGAGTCGCGTGCTGGGCGCTGAGTCGCGCCAGGCGCTACGCTGAAGCGGCAACCCTCATAGCGTGGGGCCGTGACCGGGCGCAATGCCGGTCACGGGCCCACGTTTTCATTCTTGAGCTGGATAAGCCGAATTCAGGCTTGCACGTCGTATTGGGGAACCCGTGATGTCTGCCTTGGTTGATCGTTTGGTGGTTCAGATCCTGAGCCTGGAAGTGAGCTTGCTGGCTTGTCAGGCGCGCATGGCGGCGGCCACCGATGCCGAGGCGCTGCACGACTTGCGCATCACCGTGCGCCGCTTGCGCAGCCTGTTGCGCCCGTTGCGCGGCTTGCCCGGTGTCGAGCAGTTGGAGGCGGCAGCCGGCGCGGTCGGGCAACTGACAACGCCGATTCGTGATCGTGAAGTACTGGCGGCTTATCTGCACCAGCATGGCCAGCACCTTGCCGCCGAGCGGCGCACCGCCCAGTTGCGCCGGGAGTATTCGGCAGTGGCTGGCGGACCCCAGCTGGCCCAGCTGTTCCTGGTACTGGATGCGTTTCCGCGATTCCTGCGGGCTTGCCAGCGCCAGGGTTTGCTCCGAGGTTTGCGCGTGCGGATTGAGAAGCGCCTGGCCAAGCAGTGGAAAGCCCTGGGCAAGGCGCTGCAGGATCCCGCTCACGATCGCCATCGTTTGCGGCTGTTGATCAAGCGTGTGCGCTACGCGGCCGATGCCTATCCCGAGCTCGATCGTTTGCCGGCGCTGGCGATGAAACGTCTCAAGGCGGCCCAGGGCGCCCTGGGGGATTGGCATGACTGCTGGCAGTGGCTGGCTCAGGCCGAGCAGCAAGCGGATCTGCTGCCCTGTGTCGCCGTCTGGCGTCGAACCATGCTCAAGGCCGAAACCGCGGCTGACCAGGTGCTGGATCAGTTGTACGACGATTGCTTGCGAAAGTGATTGTCGTTGTGCGGCTTATCTGTCCGCTGCTTTGGCCGGAATAGTGGCTGTGCGGCTCTAAGGTGCTGGTTAAGATCCCTGAGTCTTTTTTTTGCCCCCGAGGTTTTCATGCGTTTCTATGATTTGCTCGAAGCCGTTCGCAGCCAGCCCCAAGCGCTGACCATTCCGGCCGAGTGGGCTCAAGGTCGCGCCAGTTTCGGTGGCCTGGTGGTCGCCCTGCAGTACGAAGCGATGCGCGCCAAGGTTCCGGCCGACCGCCCGGTGCGCTCTTTGGCGGTCACTTTTGTCGGGCCCGTGGCGCCGGACGTTCCGGTCAGTTTTGAAGTGGATGTCCTGCGTGAAGGCAAGGCGGTCAGCCAGGTATTGGGACGGGTGATGCAGGAAGGCCAGGTGGTGACCCTGGTGCAGGGCAGCTTTGGCGCCTCACGCGAGTCTTCGGTGACGATTGACGCCGAACCTGCGCCCGAGATGAAACACTGGGATGACTGCCAGGAGCTGCCCTACATAAAGGGCGTAACGCCGGAGTTCATGCGCCATCTGGCGATGCGCTGGAGCGTTGGCGGCCTGCCCTTTACCGGCAACCGTTCCCGGGACATGGGCGGCTGGGTGCGTTTGCGCGGGGAGGTCAAGGAAGAACCCGTGACCGAGGCGCATATCCTGGCGCTGGTGGATGCCTGGCCGCCGGCCTTGTTGCCGCACCTGAGCAAGCCGGCCGCCGGCAGCACCCTGACCTGGACCATCGAGTTCGTGCAGCCGCTGCTGCCAGTCAGCACCCTGGACTGGTGCAAGTACCGGGTGGAAACCGAACATGCCCGCGACGGTTACGGCCACGCGGCGGCGGCACTCTGGAGTCCCGATGGACAACTGATTGCTCTGAGCCGGCAGACGGTGACCATCTTCGCCTGAGGCCTCAGTGCCGGTGGCGTTGCAACCAGGCCCGCCACCAGGCACCGCTGAGGACAAAGCGCGGGAAGGTCAGAAACTGTTCCACCAGCAGGCGTTGCACGGCGTCCTGGCGATCAGTGAAAGGCTCGACGGCTTGGGCTTCCAGGCTATGGCCGTGGCGTTGCAGGCCCAGGGCGGCCAATACACCGACCAGGCCGATGGCCAGACTCAGGAAACTCAGGGAAAACACGCCCGAGACAATCAGCAGAAAACCGACGATGAACAGCGGTACGGCAATCAGGTGCAACACCAGATTGGTCGGGTGCTGGTGGCTCTGCGGGTAGACGCGCCATTGCCAGGCCGGAAGATTGGGGTGACGTTTGCCCATGGTGATCATCCTCAGTTCTTGAAAACTCGTGAACCAAGAATAGGGGCGAGGTCGTAAGAGGGCGAATCAAGGCTGGCTATCGTTCCGATAGCCAGCGGGCATGTGCAGGGGATCAGAGTTTCAGTTGGCCGATGGCCTTGCTCAGTTCGCCGGCCAGGGTCGCCAGTTCACTGCTGGTGGTGGCGGAGGCCACGGTCTGTTGCACGGTGTTTTCGGTGACGTCGCGGATGCTCACCACCGCCCGGTTCATTTCTTCGGCCACCTGGCTTTGTTGTTCTGCGGCCACGGCAATCTGCGTATTGCTTTCGCGCATCTGCGCCACCGCGCCGGTGATCTCCGCCAGAGCCGCCCCGGCTTCCTGGGCCTGCTGTACGCAGTCGTCGGCCTTGAACGAGCTCTCCTGCATGAAGTCCACGGCGTCCCGGGTGCCTGCCTGCAAGGCTGCGACCATGCCGGTGATCTCGTCGGTGGAAGACTGTACGCGTTTGGCCAGATTGCGCACCTCGTCGGCCACCACGGCAAAGCCGCGGCCCATTTCGCCAGCTCTGGCGGCTTCGATGGCGGCGTTGAGAGCCAACAGGTTGGTCTGTTCGGCGATGCTGTGGATCACGTTGACCACGCCGTTGATCTTCTGGCTGTCTTCCGCGAGCTTTTGAATCATCTCGGCGGTTTGCTGCACGCCGTTGGAGAGCCCGGCAATGGATTTCTGCACTCGGCCGACCACTTCATGGCCGGTGCCGGCCAGGGTGTCGGCGGTCTGGGACAGGTCCCGGGTGGCGCCGGCGTGCTGGGCGATGTGGAAGACGGTGGCGGACATTTCGTTGATGGCAGTGGCGGCCTGATCGGTTTCACTTTGCTGACCGAGCATGCCGTGACGCACATCGTTCATGCTCGAGGCCAGGCGCGCGGCACCCTGATCCAGCTGGCGAGCGGTGTTGGCCACGGTGTTCACCACCCGCTGGTAACCGGCCTGCATGGCATTGAAGGCGCTGGCCATCTGGCCGACTTCGTCCTTGCAGGACAGCGGCACCCGGGCCGACAGGTCGCCGGTTTTCTCCACATGCAGCATCACATCCTTGAGGGTGTTGAGCTGGCTGAGGAGAAAGCGGATCAGCAACTGCGAGGCGCAAAGCATGGCGAACATCAGGATGAAGACGGCCACGGCGTAATTGGTGAAGCGGTCGCTGAAGACCTGAGCCAGGCTCGGTGCGTGGGCCAGTACGGCAACCTGCTGGCCATTGGCGCGGCTGACGACCTCGGCACCCAGCAGCGGGTTGTCGCCGAAGAGCGGCATGTGATTGATTTCGACCCAGCCGTTGGCGCCGTTCAGTTCAGGCAAGGTCTGTTCGTTGAGGCTGGGAGTCTGGCCCTGGGAGAAGGCCAACAGGTTCTCGCCAGTGGGCAAGGGCTGTCCCGCAGGCCAGGCATTGAGCAGATGGGCCTGGCTCCGGGCTGCGGCCTGGGCGGCCTGACTACGGGCCTGCTGCTCCAGTTGCACCGCGTACAGCACCAATAACAGGGTGGTGACGAAGGCGACCGCATTGACCGCCCAGAATTTGTATTTCAGCGAGATATTGCTAAGCCAGGCACCCATAGAAGGTCTTCTCTGATTGAGCGAAACAGTATTGGCAAGGTGCCAGTATTGTGCCGCTATGATCTCGGAAAAATCTTGATATGGGTCAAGCTATTTCTGGCAAGTTGAAAAAGGCTCTGGAGCAGGCCGTGCTGTGGCTGGCCAGGTCTTGCGGCGTTTCGTCCCGGTGCAGAGCCACTTCCCGCAGGACTTCTGTCAGGTAGGCCGGTTCGTTACGGCCATTTTTCGGTTTCGGCCGCAGGCTGCGGGGCAGCAGGTAAGGGGCGTCGCTTTCCAGCATCAGGCGTCCCCGGGGGATGTTGCGCACCAGTGGATGCAGATGGGTGCCCCGGCGTTCGTCGCAAATCCAGCCGGTGATGCCGATATGCAGGTCCAGGTCGAGGTAGCTGAACAGCGCTCGTTGCTCGCCGGTAAAGCAATGCACCACGGCCGCCGGCAAACGGTCACGAAAGTCTCGCAGAATGTCCAGCAGACGCTGGTTGGCGTCGCGCTCGTGGAGGAACACCGGCAGTTGCAGTTCGGCCGCCAGGGCCAGGTGCTCTTCCAGGACCTTTTCCTGCTGCGGGCGAGGGGAGAAGTCGCGGTTGAAGTCCAGTCCGCATTCGCCCACCGCCCGTATCCGTGGCTCGCTGAGCAGGGCGCGCAAGCGCCGCGGACTGTCGGCATTCCAGTCGCTGGCAGAGTGAGGGTGCAGGCCCGCAGTGGCGAACAGTCTTTGCCCATCGGCATCCAGTTGCTGGCACAGTTCCAGGGCCTGTTCGCTGCCATCGACGCTGGTTCCGGTGAGGATCAATTGGCAGACCCCGGCCTCATAGGCGCGATTGAGAACGGCTTGGTGTTTTTCGGCAAAACAGGGATTGGTCAGGTTGACGCCGATATCGATGAGTTGCATGGTGCTATCTCCGCCTGCGGCCGGAAAGCATATCAGAGCTGTAGATTTATAAGAAAAGCCAAGAACTACAACGAGTTAACGCTGTCTTTTGCTGCCAGAAGCACGTAGCGGCCGGGCATTGTGCCGCCGTTTCGCAGCTCTTTTGCACCTTGGCAGCGCTCAAGGCGCTCTGTTTCTGTCGATCAAGCCTTCAAAAAACGACGAAGGGTTGAACAGTATTTCCTGCGGAGAACGGATGACCCGACCCTCGATCTTGCTCGCGCTGTGCCTGTCGCTGCTGCTGCCCTTGCCGGCGCTGGCCCGTCTGGCCGGACCGCCGGAAGCCCTGGCGTCCGGCAAGGTCCGGGACCTGGCAGAGATCCGCAGCAGCCGCGTGCTGCGGGTGCTGGTCAATCAGAGCCGCAACAGCTCCGGTGAGGTCCAGGGACAGGCCATCGGCGTCGAATACCATCGCTTGCGCGCGTTCGAGCAATACCTCAATGGTCATGCCCGTGACGGACAGGAAATCAGCCTCAAGATCATTCCCAAAGCCAAGGATCAGTTGCTGGGCGCGTTGCAGCGGGGAGAGGGCGATCTGGTGGCGCCTGGGGAATTACTGGAGGCTCTGCCGGGCCATGCGGTCAGTTCCAGCGATCCCATCGTCAGCAATGTTCCGTTGCTGTTGGTGGGTATCAAGGGCGAGCGTCGTTACACGCGGATCGAACAGCTGTCCGGCAAGACGCTGACCCTGACCACCGGCAGTGCCGCCGGCGAGGCGGTGAGTCAGATCAATCAGCGACTGGCGTTGCGCAAGCTGGCGCCGATCAAGGTCGAGTGGGTGGACCCGAGTCTGGCGGTGGAGGACGTGCTGGAAATGGTCCAGGGGGGAATCTTTCACCTGACCATCGTCGAGCAGCCGATTGCCGAGCGCTGGAGCAAGATCCTGCCCAAGCTGCGTTTCGATCGACAGTTGAAGATCAGCGAGCCGGGCGAGGAGCACTGGTTTGTGCGGCGCGATGCGTCGATGCTGCGGGCCAGCATCGACCGTTTTCTCAAGAGCTATAAGACCCCGGCGGATCAGGATGTGGCGTTCCTGCGCATCTATCGGCGTCAGTATCAGGTGCATTACCCCCTGGCCCAAGCCGACCGACAGCGCCTGGAGAAACTGCGTCCGGTGTTGCAGAAGCATGCCGGGGAACAGGGCATGGACTGGCTGAATCTGGCGGCCCTGGCGTTCAAGGAGTCGGCTCTGCAACCCAGCGCCAGGAGCGGTAGTGGCCCCACCGGACTGATGCAGATCACGCCTTCGGCGGCGCAACGGGTCGGGGTCAACAATATCCAGTCCCTCGATAGCAATGTGCAGGCGGGAGCCAAGTACCTGGCGATGATTCGTCGCAAGTTTTTTGCCAGTCCCAAGCTCAACGAACGCGAGCGCATGGCTTTTGTCCTGGCCGCCTACAACATGGGGCCGGAACGGGTGCAGGGCATGCGCAGCGAAGCCCGGCGGCGAGGGCTCAATCCCAATCAGTGGTTTTTCCAGGTGGAGCGGATCGCCATGGAGCAGGTGGGTATGGGCGCGGTCAGCTATGTTAATAGCGTCAACAAATACTATCTGGCCTTCGATCGTGAACGGGACTCGCTGGAGCCTCGGGAGCGAAAAGTTGCGTCTCGCAAATAATCGAAAATACTGATTGTTATCTCGGAATTATTCCGCTTTTAACATGATAAAAACTGATTAATATGGCGACCAACTTCCCCGTCTTACACAGGACTACACAGCATGAGCACACTGATCAAAAACGTACTGAGCACTCGCGCCGGTTATGGCTTGACCGTTTTGCGGATTTTCGTCGGCATCATCTTTGCCGCCCACGGTTCGCAAAAACTCTTTGGCTGGTTCGGTGGTGGCGGCCTGGCGGGGACGGCTCAGTGGATGGAGAGCATCGGCCTGGCGCCGGGGTATCTGATGGCGTTGCTGGCCGGTGGTACCGAGTTCTTCGCGGGTCTGGCGCTGATCATTGGCCTGTTGGCGCGTCCTGCTGCGCTGGGCCTGTCGTTCACCCTGCTGGTGGCAATCTTTTCGGTGCATATCAGCCACGGTTTGTTCATGGCCAACAATGGCTATGAATTCGCCCTGGCGCTGCTGGGCGGTACCCTTGCCGTGCTGTTTGAAGGCGCCGGCAAACTGTCGCTGGATGCAACGATCGCCAAGTAATCCGTGGGCTTGATTCGTCCGTCGCTGGTGGCTTTCGGACGCTCTGGATCAACCCTTAGGAGAAATTCCAAGGCCTGCCTGTGCAGGCCTTTTTCGTTGCTGCGAAATCTTGACACTGACCGGCCGGCTTCTCTAGGATGCTGCCCATGCGCCGATTTAAACAGCTACTTGCGGGGCGCCAGGTGAGTCGAAAGACCATCGATAGAAGCTGCAGGCAGGCTTCGAAATACCGCTAAAGCGCTGGTTCGGTGTTGCCTCTCACCTGCCCGGCAGAAACCAGAGGCAGAGACACAATACGATGAATGCACCACGCCCCCTTGTACGTCTTGCGCCGCTCACGGCGAGTCTTTCCCAGCGCAACCCGAAAATTCTTCTTGGCGGCAAGCACCAACCCACCCTGTTGCGTTATCTCGATGGCTGGCCGCGGCGTTCCGCGGGCCCGGCGGCATTTCTGATCCAGTTCGTCGAAGAGGGCGAGTCCCTGGCACGTTTTGCCAGTGACAGCTTTGATCTGGCGGTCATTCCGGCACCCAGTGCCGAGCACGCCGCTGAAGTCATCAAGCAATTGACCCGCGTCGCTCGCCAAGGGCTGATCATTCGCCGTTAGTGGTTCGGCGGCTCCGACGGCGCTGTGCAGCTTGCTGCTGACTGCGCCGTATTTAGATAGTGATTGCATCGAGCAGACAGTGGCTGGCGTATCTCCAGCTGTGGCGGATGCTCCTTGCTCATGCACTGATCGGGGCTGGCTATTCAAACAACCGCATTGCGCTTTGCCAGTTCAGCCAGGGCTACCAGGTTGGAAATGTTGAAGCGCTTGAGCAAACGCACTTTGTAGGTACTGACGGTCTTGTGGCTGATCAGCAGGGCGTCGGCAATCTGCTGATTGTTGAGGCCGGTGGCCAGTAGTTTCAGGACTGTGATCTCGCGATCGGTCAGGCGGGAGATCAGTACGCTTTCCTGGCTGGCGGCATTGGTGTTCTGCTGCAGGATATTGATAGTGTCTTCCGGGAAGTAGCTGTACCCGGACAGAATGGCCTTCACTGCATTGGCCAGTTCGTGAAGATTCTCGGTCTTGCACAGAAAGCCCGCGGCTCCGGCCTGCAGGCAGCGCAAGGCGAAGTTCTTCGAGTCGCTTGAAGTCAGGACCAGGGTTTTCACATGCAGGTCCGCGGACTTGATATGGGCGATGACCGAGAACCCGTCCAGGTTGGGAATCCCCAGGTCGAGGATCAACAGGTCCGGCATGTGTTTGCGCACCAACTGCACGGCGTCCGCACCGTTGTCGGCTTCAGCGACGATGGTGTGGTGATGGGGTTCCAGCACCGACCTGATGGCCAGTCGGATCAGTGGGTGGTCATCGACGATAATGATGTTGCCCATTTAGTGCATTCCCTTTGTTTTTTAGAGGTTTTGGTCGTTGGTGGCGGGTTCTTTGCGGAGGTCGGTTGCAGGTTGTCAGGCGCGCCGAGTGCAAACTCTGTTGCTTAAAATGTGTCTGAGGCCGTAAGCCTCGGCGGTTTGGCTCTATGATTGGCCGACCTCTCTGAAATCTAAATCGGACAAATCTGATAGTGCTGCGTTAACGATGCGCGGGGAGAGCAGCCGCCCGAGATCGGCCGGGTTCAACGGTTAATTCAAATAACAGAACAGCCGCTACAAGGCTGGAAGGTGACAAGCCAATTGAGTACCAAGCTCATCACACAGGATGGTTACGACGCACTGAAGCAGGAGCTGGATTATCTGTGGCGGGAGAAACGTCCGGACATCACCCAGAAGGTCACCTGGGCGGCGTCCCTGGGGGATCGCAGCGAGAATGCCGACTATCAGTACAACAAGAAGCTGCTGCGGGAGATTGATCGTCGGGTGCGCTACATCCGCAAGCGTCTGGAAGACATGAAAGTGGTGACCTATGCCCCGGAGCAGGAAGGCCGGGTATTTTTCGGTGCCTGGGTCGAAGTGGAAAACGAGGCCGCCGAGATCAAGCGCTTTCGTATCGTCGGTTATGACGAGATCTATCTGCGCAAGGACTACATTTCCATCGACTCGCCGATGGCCAGGGCGCTACTGAAGAAGGAAGTGGGCGACGAAGCCATTGTTCATACCCCGGCGGGTGAAACCTGCTGGTGGATCAACCAGATCGAGTACGTGAAGTAGGCTCGGCAGCCGGCGCTGGCGAGCCATGAGTCTTCATCCTTCGCGCAGGACGCTCAAGGGGCTGGCGTTCAACGCCCGGCGGGTGCCGAAAATTCCGGCTCCGCCTATCAGCAGCGCGCCAATCACCGGCAGCAGCAATAGCCAGGGGTGGGGGTGCCAGGGCAAGTCGAAGGCAAACCGGTAGAGCACCAGGCTGATCAGTTCGCTGCCCAGGGCCGCCAGCAGGCCGCTGACCGCGCCAAGCAAGCCGAACTCGATCCGTCGGGCCTTGATCAGCAACCGTCGTTCGGCACCGAGGGCGCGCAGCAGCGCACCCTGGCGAATGCGTTCGTCCAGGGTGGCTTGCAGGCCGGAAAACAGCACGGCCATTCCCGCCGCCAGGACAAACAGCAACACATATTCCACCGCCAGAGTGACCTGGGCCAGGATGCTGCGCAGCTGCTCCAGCAGGGCCTCCACTTGAAGGATGGTGACTGCCGGGAAAGCCCTGGACAGTTCGACGATCTGCTGGTCGTGACCTGGACTCAGATAGAAGCTGGTGAGGTAGGTGGCGGGCAGGTCCTTCAGGGTGCCTGGCTGGAAGATCATGAAGAAGTTCGGTTGGAAGTTGTCCCAGTTGATGCTGCGCAGGCTGGTGACCTGGGCCTCCCGATTGACTCCCGCCACGGTGAAGATCAAGCAGTCACCCAGTTTCAGCTTCAGGCTTTGCGCCACCTTGGCCTCCACGGACACGCCAGGCACCGGGTCATCGGTCTGGCTCGACCACCATTGGCCTTCGGTGATGCTGTTGCCGGCAGGCAGATCAGCGGCCCAGGTCAGGCTCAGATCACGCTGAACGGCCCGGTCGCCACTGGAGTCCTTGCTGACAATCTCCCTCACAGGTTCGCCATTGATACTCACCAGGCGTCCGGGAACCACCGGATACAGCGGTGCTGAGGGCGCCGAGAGTTGTACCAGGCGATCGCTGAAAGCCTGCTTTTCGGCCGGCAGGATATTCAGGGCAAAGTAGTTCGGGGCATTTTTGGGCAACTGGTTCTGCCAGGTATCCAGCAACTCGCCCCGCAGCAGGGCGATCAAGGCCATGGACAGCAGAATCAGGCCGAAGGCCAGGGATTGCCCGGCCGCCGCCAGGGGGTGACGCAGTAATTGGCCCAGCCCCAGGCGCCAGGGCAGGGACGACCGGGCCAGCAGGCGACGCAGGCTTTGCAGCAGCAACAGCAGCAATCCGCCCAGGAACAGTGCAGCGATCAGGCCGCCACCGAGCAGGGCGAAGGTCAGCAGTAGATCCAGGCTCAAGCGCCACATGATCAGGCCCAGGGCAAATAGCGCGGCGCCATAGATCATCCAGGTGCTGGAGGGAATCGGCAGCAGGTCGCGCCGCAGGACCCGCAATGGCGGGACCCGTCCCAGTGCGGCCAGGGGCGGCAAGGCGAATCCCGCCAGGGCGACCAGCCCGGTGCCAATCCCGGCGATGGCTGGCAGCAGTCCTCCAGGTGGCACGTCGTTGGGCAAAAGATCATGCAACAGGTAGAACAGGCCAAGCTGGGCCAGCCAGCCCAGCAGCGCGCCGGCGAGGCTGGCCAGCAGCCCCAGCACTGCCAACTGCACGCTGAACAGCAGCATGGTTTCCCGGCGTGACAAGCCCAGGCAGCGCAACAGGGCGCTGGCATCGAAGCGGCGGGCGGCAAAGCGATTGGCTGACAAGGCCACGGCGACACCCGACAGCAGCACTGCCACCAGGCTGGCCATGTTCAGGTAGCGCTCGGCCTTGCCCAGGGCGCCGCCGATCTGCTGGTTGCCATCTCGGGCGTCCTGCAGTCGCTGGTTGGCTGCCAGTCCCGGCTTGATCAATTGGCGGTAGTGTTCGAGGGCTGCGGCGGGGCCGCGCCAGAGCTCCTTGTAGCTGACCCGGCTGCCAGGCTGGACGACGCCGGTGGCTTGCAGGTCATCCAGGCTGATCAGCACCCGGGGCGTCAGGCTGTAGAAGTTGCCGGCCCGGTCGGGCTCATAGGTCAGGACCCGCGCCAGGCGCAGGGTCTGCAGGCCGACATCGATGCTGTCTCCGATCTTCAGGTTCAGCGCGGTCAGCAGTCGTGACTCGACCCAGGCCTCGCCCGCCTTCGGCCCCCCGCCCGACTCTTCGCTGGCGTAGGGAGCTGCTGCGCTCTTGAGCTGGCCGCGCAGCGGGTAGGCGGAGTCCACGGCCTTGATGCTCGACAGCTGAATGCCGTTGTCTGTGGCGATGACGCTGGAGAATTCGACAATGCGTGCATGCTCCAGCCCAAGTTCGCGCCCACTGTCGATTTGTTCCGGGCGTGCCGGCGAGCTGCCTTCCAACAGCAGGTCAGCGCCGAGAAACTCGGTGGCGCGCAACAACATGGCGCCATTGAGACGGGCGCCGAAATAGCCGATGGCGGTACTTGCCGCCACGGCGACCAGCAACGCAAAGAACAATACGCGCAACTCGCCGGCGCGGGCGTCGCGCAGCAACTGGCGGACGGCGAGGCTCAGCAGGCGCAACAGTGGCATGCGTGCCATCAAGGCTCCAGAGGGGCGACCAGCAAGCCCGCTTCAAGACGGATCAGGCGCCGGCAGCGATGGGCCAGGCGTTCATCGTGGGTCACCAGCACCAGGGTGGTGCCGCTTTCCTTGTTGAGTTCGAACAACAGGTCACTGATGCGTTCGCCGGTGTGACTGTCGAGGTTGCCAGTGGGCTCATCGGCAAACAGCACATCGGGTTCGGCGGCAAAGGCCCGGGCGATAGCTACTCGTTGCTGCTCGCCGCCGGACAGTTGGCGTGGCGAGTGGCTCAGGCGCTGGCCGAGGCCGACTCGCTGCAGCAACTCGGTGGCTCGCTCTCGGGCGTCACGGCGGCCATCCAGTTCCAGGGGCAGCATGACGTTTTCCAGAGCATTGAGGCTGTCGAGCAGTTGAAAGGACTGGAAGACGAATCCCACGTGTTCGGCCCTGATCCGCGCCCGCTGGTCCTCATCCAGGCGGCTCAGGGCCTGACCGGCCAGGGTCACTTCACCGCTGCTGGGCAGGTCGAGTCCGGCCAGCAGGCCGAGCAGGGTGGATTTGCCGGAGCCGGAGGCGCCGACGATGGCCAGGCTGTCGCCCTGATTCAGCTCCAGGTCGAGTTCGTGCAGGATGGTCAGTTCACCTTCCGCGCTGGGAACCACTTTGCTAAGGTTCCGCGCAGTGAGAATGCTTGCGCCCATGGAGAATCCGATGCGTGTATGGTTTTTGAGTGCCGGCCTGGCCTTGATGTGCATGGCCCAGAACGCAGCGGCGGGTACGGTCCTGATCGTGGGCGATAGTATCAGTGCGGCTTTCGGCCTGGATACCCGCGATGGTTGGGTGGCCCTGCTGGAGAAGCGGCTCAAGGACCAGGGTTTTAGCGACAAGGTCGTCAACGCCTCGGTCAGCGGCGACACCAGTGCGGGGGGGCAGGCGCGGCTGCCGGCGCTGCTTGCAGCACATAAGCCGCAAGTGGTGATCCTTGAATTGGGTGGCAACGATGGCTTGCGCGGCCAGCCGCCGCAGCAATTGCAACAAAATCTTGCGTCGATGATCGACAGTGCCCAGGCCGATGGGGCCAAGGTTCTGCTGTTGGGCATGCAGTTGCCGCCCAATTACGGTGTGCGCTACACCCGGGCGTTCGCCCAGGTCTATAGCCAGTTGGCCAGCGACAAGCAGGTGGCCCTGGTGCCGTTTTTTCTCGAAGGGGTCGGCGGTCATCCCGAACTGATGCAGGCGGACGGTTTGCACCCCGCGGCAGCGGCCCAGGGCAAGTTGCTGGAAAATGTCTGGCCGACGCTAAAACCGCTGCTTTGACGCTTTTCTAGTGGCAGTGTTTCGGCTAATGTGGCGCCCCCGATTTGGAGCCCCCGATGCCGCGTCCCGCCTGGTCCCTGTTTGCCTATCAACTGATCGAGCCTGATGAGCAGCTTGACCTGTTCGCCTGTCAGGAAGTTCGGGTGCATCTGGTGACTCGGCAGTTGGAATTGGGTGGTTCGGCCGACCGGACCTTGTGCGGCACCTTGCTGCCTGCGCAGCCGCGCTGGTCGAGCGTGGATCGGACGATTTTCCAGGACCAGCGACTCTGCCCTCTGTGTCGGGCGATCCTGGAGTCACAAAAGCGCGGGACGCCACCGATCTGGCCTGAGCTGCGCTTCGAGCTGTAGGCGGTCGATCGCCGACCGTTGCGACAGGGATTTCATGTGTCTGTGCTTGTCTCCCCGCTTGGCTCCCGTAGCCTCGGGGCGGGGGTGTACAATCGCGTTTCTATCACTCGTTGTTCATGCGAAGGATTATCCGGATGTTGCCGCGCCTCCCTGCCGTCACCCGCTGCCTGACACTTGCCGCATTGTGTGTGGCCGGTCCCGTTGCAGCATTGGAATTGCCTCTACCGCCGCCCGGTGAAGATATCGTCGGCCAGGTGCAGGTGATCAAGGCCAAGTACGAAGACACCTTTGCCGATCTGGGTACCGCCTACGACCTGGGCTACCTGGAAATGGTGGCGGCCAACCCGGGGGTCGATCCCTGGTTGCCGGGAGCCGGCACCGAGGTGGTCCTGCCGACTCGCTTTGTCCTGCCTCCCGGGCCTCGTGAAGGCATTGTGATCAACCTGGCGGAGTATCGCCTGTACTACTTTCCCAAAGGGCGGAATGTGGTTTACACCTTCCCCCTGGGCATTGGGCGTGAGGGCTGGGGGTCGCCGATCGCGCACACCAGCATCACCGCGAAGACTCCGAATCCGACCTGGACGCCACCGGCGTCGATCCGGGCAGAACACGCTGCCGACGGTGACCCGTTGCCAAGCGTCGTACCTGCCGGGCCGGACAACCCATTGGGACCATTCAAGTTCACCTTGGGCACCCCCGGCTACCTGATTCACGGTTCCAACAAGAAGTTTGGCATTGGCATGCGCACCAGCCATGGCTGTTTCCGCATGCTCAACAACAACGTGCTGGAGATGGCTGGCATGGTTCCGGTCGGAACTTCGGTGCGCATCATCAACGAGCCGTACAAGTTCGGCGTCAGTGGCGGAAAAGTCTATCTGGAGGCGCACACGCCATTGGATGACAAGGGCAATCCTTCAGTGGTCGATAAACACACTGCGGTGATCAATGCCTTGCTCAAGCGCGAAGATCTTGCCAATAACCTGCGTATGAACTGGGACGTGGTGCGTGATGTAGTGGCCGCCGAAGACGGGCTGCCAGTGGAGATCGCGGTACCGACGACCGCAGCGCCTGCGGCATCGACGTCCAACCTGTCCTACGATCTGCAGCAGTAAGCGCTGCAACAGAAACCCGCCGATGTCGACTGGCAGCGGCGGGTTTTTTATTGCCGGTGAAAAACTCCGGGCAATAAAAAAGCCGATCCAAAAAATGGATCGGCTTGATAACAATCCCGAGGGACTATTACTTGCGGCTAGCTTTTTCCAGCATACGCAGAGCGCGCTCGTTAGCTTCGTCAGCAGTCTGTTGTGCTTTTTGAGCAGCAGCCAGAGCTTCATCAGCTTTACGGTAGGCTTCGTCTGCACGAGCCTGAGCACGAGCGGCTGCATCTTCAGTAGCAGTCAGACGAGCTTCGGTTTCTTTGGATACGCTGCTGCAACCGGTAGCCAGAACTGCGGCCAGAGCCAGAGCAGAGAATTTCAGAACGTTGTTCATCGTGTTCCCCTTCAAGGACTTTCTATTAGTAGCTATCCCCCCAGAGTGGGGAAATAACCGGCGTACATACTACCCATTACTTGTAGTAAGTAAACTGACGTAGCGCAAGAAGCAAAAAAAATTCTAGGTGGTGATTCTTTTTCGAGCAACTTTTTGGGCGGTTGTATAAAAAATATTCAATCGCAAGGCTCTGCCAGAGGGTGCTGCTCGTTTGCCAGCATTGCTCACGGACTTTTCCGATCACTGTTTCGGAGTCTAGGCTAAAGTCGTTCTATATTGCGTGACCGACACTTTTCTTCAGATTCCGCGCAGCCTTGGCCTATCTTTATCCATCTCGCCGGTGACTTTAAGAAGCGCTGTTCGTCTTAAGTTCCAGCATCCGGCGATGTATAGCCTCAACCCATGCATGCGCTTAACCGGGCAGTGGTTCCTGTAAGGCCCGATTGGAGTATTTGCGCTGATCTGTGACGAGTGTGGCTTGAGCATTTGCGCCAAGGGCGCCTACTATTTTGTAACGTGCTCGCGATGCAAGAGCGGTAGCTTCTACTCGGCGTCCGACTGGCACGAGGTGGCGTAAGTTGTTCCTTCGCCGGAAAAACATCGGTAAGGTAGGGGTCAGCATTCCAGACCCGCAAGGAGTAGTGATGAGCGAGGCGTTGTCCATCCACCATGACCAGGCTGGTCATCAGTTCGAGACCAATGTGGACGGTCATCGTGCCTACCTGACCTATATGGACCTGGGTAAGCAAACCCTGGATATCTACCGCACCTTCGTGCCCAATGCGTTGCGTGGGCGCGGTATTGCCGCGGCGCTGACCGAGCAGGCACTGGAGTACGCCGAACGTATGGGCTACACAGTGATTCCTTCCTGCTCCTATGTAGAACGCTACATGGAACGCCATCAGCGTCACGCCGCGAAGCTCTGATCGGGGCGACCATGAAAAACGCCGGGCTTGGCCCGGCGTTTTTGTGTCTGGCGAAGGTGATCAGCTGCGATCGCGTTTCGGCAGTACATCCTTGAGCTTGGCGTGCATGCTGCGCAGGGTTTTCTCGGTGCTTTCCCAATCGATGCAGGCATCGGTAATCGACACCCCGTACTGCAGGTCCGACAAGTCTTTTGGAATGGCCTGGCAACCCCAGTTCAGATGACTTTCCACCATCAGGCCGATGATCGACTGATTGCCTTCGAGGATCTGGTTGGCGACGTTCTCCATGACCAGTGGTTGCAGCGCCGGATCCTTGTTGGAGTTGGCGTGGCTGCAATCGATCATGATGTTCGGCTTGATCTTGGCCTTGCTCAGGGCCTGTTCGCAGACCGCGACACTGACCGAGTCATAATTGGGCTTGCCATTGCCGCCACGCAATACTACGTGGCCGTAGGCGTTGCCTTTGGTGGTGACGATCGACACGCCGCCCTGTGGGTTGATCCCCAGGAAGCGGTGGGGACTGGAAACCGATTGCAGGGCGTTGATCGCTACCGTCAGGCCGCCGTCGGTGCCGTTCTTGAAGCCCACGGCAGAGGACAGGCCGGAAGCCATCTCGCGGTGGGTCTGGGATTCCGTGGTGCGGGCACCGATGGCCGACCAACTGATCAGGTCCTGCAGGTATTGCGGGGAGATGGGGTCCAGAGCTTCAGTGGCAGTGGGCAGACCCATTTCCGCGAGGTCCAGCAGCAACTGGCGACCAATATGCAGACCGTCCTGAATCTTGAACGAGTCGTCCAGGTACGGGTCGTTGATCAGGCCTTTCCAGCCAACAGTGGTCCGCGGTTTCTCGAAGTAAACGCGCATCACCAGATACAGGGTGTCGGAAACTTCCGCCGCCAGGGCCTTGAGTCGCTCGGCGTACTCGTGGGCTGCCTTGATGTCGTGGATCGAGCAGGGCCCGATGACGATGAACAACCGATGGTCAGTGCCGTCGAGGATGTTGCGGATCACTTCGCGACCCTTGGTCACGGTTCGCAAGGCGGTGTCGCTCAGCGGGATGTCTCGTTTGAGTTGATCAGGGGTGATCAGGGTCTCGTTGGAGGCGACGTTTAGGTCGTTGATCGGTAAATCAGCCATCGTGTTACTCGTCAGGTCACGGGTGCCGGCCGCCAGCGATCCCCGCGCGGCGGAGCACAGCGGATTTGAGCGCGTCGGGGAGCGGAACCTTAGCGCGTTAGCCGGTGACTCTACAATGGGCAAGGGGCGGTTTTATTGGGCTAAGGCTGCACAAAAGCCTGGTGTACGCGGTCTTGCGAATAGTCTTCTGCATGCCGTTCGACCCAATCCAGAGCCAGGGCTTCGATGCATTGCTGTTCGCTTAGCGGTTCATGCAGGCGGCAGTAGCGGGCGATCTGGCACACCTGCTCGCCCATGCGAGCGCTGAACAGGGTTTGCTCATCGACGAAGGCGATACCCACCAGATAGCCGCGCTTGCGTTTCAGGCACCAGGCAACATAACCGTTGTAGCGTGCGTTTTCCCCCAGCGAGGGCATGTGCACTTCCAGCGCGGTGCCGTGGCGCCAGGCGCGGTGGTAATTGCACGCCATGCCACCGAGGCTGATAGTGTGCAACCGCTGGCGCGAAATGCAGGCGTACTTGCGCAGGGTCAGTTCAACCGGAACATCATCAGGATGAGGCAGAAAACGTCCCATGACCGCAGACTCCGAGTGTCGTCCATTTGACATTATTTCCCCCAGTATAGTGATCGAATTGGAACTGACCGACTTCGATATCGACCAGCAATTACTGAGCCTTGATGGCGTTTCCCTGGTGGTTTTCACCTCCCCCGGTTGCTCCGGTTGTCGCTGGGCACGATCACAGCTGCCCGGGATGGGACTGCCGGTCGCGCGCCTGTGCTGGGTCGATGCGGGCGACAACGGTGGGGCAGTGGAGCGCTATCAAGTGTTTCACCTGCCGGCGCTGTTCGTGGTGCGCGACGGTGAGTTTTATGGATCCTTAGAATCGCGGCTGACGCCCAATGCGCTCATTGCGGGCCTGCGTCAGGCGCTCAATCGAATGCTAGAGGAGTTGCCTTGATGGGTGCAGACCGTAAGCCGCGTATAGGCATTATCGGAACCGGAGCGATCGGAGGTTTTTACGGGGTGATGCTGGCGCGGGCCGGTTTCGACGTGCATTTTCTGCTGCGCAGCGAGTTCTCCGCGGTGGTGGAGCAGGGACTGCGGGTCAATAGCGCCCAGCATGGGGTGTTGAGCCTGAAGCCGGTGCAGGCATACGCCAGTGCCGAAGAGATGCCACCTTGTGACTGGCTGCTGGTGGGCGCCAAGACCACCAACAATCTCCAGTTGGCGCCGGCGATCATCCAGGCGGCGGCGCCTGGGGCCAAGGTGCTGTTGCTGCAAAACGGGCTGGACGTGGAGGACGCCTTGCGTGCCGAGCTCCCCGACACGCTGCATCTATTAGGCGGCTTGTGCTTTATCTGCGTGCATCGCGCGGGCCCCGGCCAGATCGAACACCAGGCTCTGGGGGCGGTGAACCTGGGTTACCACAGTGGTCCGTCCAGTGCCGATCCGGCCCTGAGCCAGGCGCTGGTCGAGGAGGGGGCGGCGTTGTTTCGTGCTGCCGGGCTCGACTCCCAGGCCATGAACAATCTGCATCAGGCGCGCTGGCAGAAGCTGGTGTGGAATGTGCCGTACAACGGCCTGTCGGTGCTGCTCAAGGCCAGCACCACGCCGCTTATGGCCGACCCGGCCAGTCGCGAGCTGATTCAGGACCTGATGCAGGAAGTCTTGCAGGGGGCTGCGGCTTGCGGTCATGTGATCCCTGAGGCTTATGCACAGCAACTGTTCAGGTCCACTGAGCACATGCCCGATTATTGGCCGAGCATGTACCACGATTTCCTGCATCAGCGCCCTCTGGAGTTGGCGGCTATTTATGCTGCACCTTTGGCAGCGGCACGGGCCGCGGGTTGCGAGTTGCCGAAAATCCGGGCGTTGTACCAGAGCCTGTGTTTTATCGACCGGCACCATGTTTGAGCTTATGACCTGAAGGGGGCGCGGTATGGCAAAGGGACTGGATGGCAAACTGGTGGTGGCAATCTCTTCGCGCGCTTTGTTCGACCTGAGCGAAAGCCATAAGGTCTATCTGGCCCAGGGCGTCGAAGCCTATCGGCAATATCAGATCGAGCACGAGGACGAGATTCTTGAGCCAGGCGATGCCTTTCCATTGGTGAAGAAACTCCTGAGCCTGAATGCCAGCCTGGGCCGGGCGCGGGTCGAAGTGGTGCTGGTGTCGCGCAACAGTGCCGACACCGGCCTGCGGGTGTTCAACTCGATTGAACATTACGGCCTGGGTATCTCCCGTGCGGCATTTGTGGGGGGGCGCAGTCCCTATCCCTACCTGGCAGCCTTCGGCAGCGATCTGTTTCTCTCCACTCATGCCGACGATGTCCGCAGCGCACTGGAGGCCGGATTCGCCGCTGCAACGATCCTTTCCGGTGGGGCCCGACGCGCTGCCAATGGCGAACTGCGCATCGCCTTCGATGGCGATGCGGTGCTGTTTTCCGACGACTCGGAACGGGTCTACCAGGCCGCAGGTCTGGAAGCGTTTCAGGCCAGTGAGCGGCAGTCGGCGCGTGAGCCTCTGCCCGGAGGACCTTTCAAGGGGTTTCTGGCGGCGCTGAATCTGCTTCAGGGCGAGTTTGCCGACGACGCCTGCCCGGTCCGCACGGCCCTGGTCACCGCCCGCTCGGCACCGGCCCATGAGCGGGTCATTCGCACCTTGCGCGAGTGGAACATCCGTCTCGACGAGTCCCTGTTCCTGGGCGGCCTGGAGAAAGCGGCCTTTCTCGAAGCCTTCGCCGCCGATGTTTTTTTCGACGACCAGGCCGGTCATTGCGAGTCCGCTCGCGAGGTGGTCGCTACCGGTCATGTGCCTCATGGCATCAGCAACGAAGCCAGGACTTGAGCCCGAAACCTGGTGGTTTTGCCTCCAGCCTCCCACAGTTCCTGGCACTGCTAAGCTGAATCCATCTCCGCCATCTTGGCAGTTGAGGAGGTCATATGATTCGTTCGATGCTGTATGCCACGGACCTCGGTCTGTACGCTCCCTTTGTCATGCAGCATGCCCTGGAGCTGGCTCGAACGTTCAATGCCGACTTACATGTAGTGCACGCTGTGGAGCCCATGGGATTGTTCGCCGAATCGGTGTTGCAGAGCTATCTGGACGAGCAGTCGCTGAACGAGTTTCATCGCCAGGGCCTGAGCACCGTGATGGCCAATATCGAACAGCGGGTACTGGACAGTTTTCGCGAGGAGCTGGGTGAAGGCATGCACGACCTGAGCTTGATCCAGTCGGTGCGGGTGCTTCAGGGGGATCCGTCCCAAGTGATTCTGGAGCAGGCGGGGAAACTCTCGGTGGATTTGCTGATCGTAGGAAGTCACAGCCACGGGGTCGGTGCGCAAACTCCTCTGGGGCGCACCGCATCACGGGTTTTGCAGTTGTCCAAAGTGCCGGTTTACCTGGTGCCGCTGGTCCAGCGTCGACGGCAGGGGGATGCCTGAGGGCGGAATGGAAAAATCTGAATAAAAGTTCTAGATTTATTCTCCTGACCATTAATATAGTTATATACCGTCGCTGATACCCGTGGCGTCTACCTGCTTTGAGGGATTCATATGAAGCTTCAACAATTGCGCTACATCTGGGAAGTGGCGCACCACGACCTCAACGTTTCAGCCACCGCGCAAAGCCTTTACACCTCGCAACCGGGTATCAGCAAGCAGATCCGTCTGCTCGAGGACGAGCTCGGGGTCGAGGTCTTCGCCCGCAGTGGCAAGCATCTGACGCGGGTGACCCCGGCCGGCGAGCGGATCATCACTACCGCTGGCGAGATCTTGCGCAAGGTCGAAAGCATCAAGCAGATCGCCCAGGAGTTCTCCAACGAGAAGAAAGGCACCTTGTCGATTGCCACCACTCACACCCAGGCGCGTTACGCCTTGCCTCCGGTGATCAGCAGCTTCATCAAGCAATACCCGGATGTGGCCCTGCACATGCACCAGGGCTCACCGATGCAGATCGCCGAAATGGCCGCCGACGGCACCGTGGATTTCGCCATCGCTACCGAGGCCTTGGAGTTGTTTGGCGATCTGGTGATGATGCCGTGCTACCGCTGGAACCGTTGCGTGGTGGTGCCACAGGGCCACCCGCTGACCAAGTTGCCGAAACTGACTCTGGAAACCCTGGCCGAGTACCCGATCGTCACTTACGTGTTCGGTTTCACCGGCCGCTCCAAGCTCGACGAAGCCTTCAGTCATCGCGGCCTGACGCCAAAGGTGGTGTTCACCGCCGCCGACGCCGACGTGATCAAGACCTATGTGCGCCTTGGGCTGGGCGTGGGCATCGTGGCCAAGATGGCCGTCGACACCAAGCTCGACAGCGACCTGGTGGTCCTGGATGCCAGTGAGCTGTTCGAGTCGAGCATCACCAAGATCGGTTTCCGTCGCGGCACCTTCCTGCGCGGTTTCATGTGCGACTTCATCGAGAAGTTCGCTCCGCACCTGACTCGCGAAGTCATGGCCAAGGCCATTGCCTGCCACAACAAGCAGGAACTGGAAGAACTGTTCGACGGCGTCGAACTGCCGGTTCACTGATCCTAGCGGACCTCGGTGACAGTGAAGTGTTGCCGAGTCCCCGCCACCACGATTTCCACCTCATCCTCCTCGAACTTGCCCAACAGGCTTTTGCCCAGCGGGGAGCGCGGGGTGATGACGGTTACCAGCTGTCCGACCACCTGGACTTTCAAGCCCGCTCCATCCGGACCGAGAAACAGCCATTGTTCGCGGCCATTTTCATCCTCAAGTCCCAACAGCGTGCCGACCTGGATCCCTGACTGCGCGTCGTAGGGACGCAGGCCAAGGTTTTGCCAGAGGCTCAATGCCTGGCGGATCTCCTCGACCCGGCGAGCCTGTCCGGCTGCCAGGTAGGACGCCTCAAGTCCCAGCGTGTCGTACTTGTTCTCGGCGATGTTCTCTTCATGGGTGGCGGTTTCGTAGGCGGTTTGTGCGGCCCGTACCGCGACCTCCAGGTCGTCCCGGAGCTGTTGCAGAATCAGTTGGCAGACAGACTGTTTATTCATGATCAATTACAGAATTGCAGGACATTGGCCCGGCTCTTGTCACTGGGTGCGGTCTGGTCCTGCTGCAACCAGAACTGGCATTTGGGGTTGGACAGGTTGCGCGGATTGCTGCGAGCGTTATCCAGGGATTGCAGTTCTTCGTTCTTGCGCAGGTTTTCCTGATATTGCTCGAACATCCGATTGGGCGGCTCCGGCGCCACTACCGGCGGCTTCGCCAATTGCTGTACGGCTTGCGCCACAGGGGCCAGTTGCTGGCTGAAGAGAAAGTGCGAACCCAGCCAGCAAGTCAGGGCAATCGCCAGAAAACCCAGCCACAAGCCCAGGGCAATGCTGCCGCTGAGCGCCAGGGCATTGAAGCTGATGCGCAAGGGGCGACGAGCGGGCGGGCGATAGGACATGGTTGCCTCCTGGCGGGCGGTAGTGGGCGAGGGCTGATTGTCGCACGAAGATTAATCGAGGTTGGCTCTTCTGCGCAGGAGCATTTATGCGGACAATCGGCGCCTTTGCCAATCGGGGACTGGAATGAAAGCCTCCTGGGACATTTTTTGCAGCGTCGTCGACAACTACGGCGACATCGGCGTGACCTGGCGTCTGGCCCGGCAGTTGGTGGCCGAGCATCAATGCGCGGTGCGCTTGTGGGTCGATGATCTGCGGGCCTTTGAAAGGATTTGCCCGGAAATTGACACCCAGCGGCAGCGCCAGGAACAGGATGGGGTCGAGGTGCGGCACTGGTCGGCCCAGTGGCAGGCTGAGGCGGCCGCGGATGTGGTGATTGCCGCGTTCGCCTGCCAGTTGCCCCACGCCTATATGGAGGCCATGGCTGATCGCGAGCGGGCGCCCCTGTGGCTGAACCTGGATTACCTGAGTGCGGAAGACTGGGTCAGTGGCTGTCACGGCCTGCCGTCAGTGAAGTTTCGTGGCGTACAGAAGTACTTTTTCTTCCCCGGATTCCAGCCTGGTACGGGCGGTTTGCTGCGCGAAGCCGGGTTGCTTGAGCGCCGCCGGCATTTTCAGGCCGATCGCCAGGCCCAGCAGGAGTTTCTGCAGGGCCTGGGAGTGACTCCCGCCGCCGATAGCCGCTTGATGTCGCTGTTTGCCTACGAAAACGCCGGCCTTGGCAGTTGGCTGGAAGCGTTGGCCGCCGATGCGCGACCGACTCATTTGCTGGTGCCTGAAGGACGTATTCTGGGCGACGTGCAGCGCTGGCTGGGAGTGGAACCTCTGACGGTCGGCAGTCTGCAGGTACGTCAGTCGCTGACGGTCCAGGTCTTGCCCTTTGTGCGCCAGGAAGATTACGACCGTTTGCTGTGGTGCTGCGCCTTCAACGCGGTGCGCGGGGAGGATTCCTTCGTGCGCGCACAATGGGCCGGGCGGCCGATGCTCTGGCATATCTATCGCCAGGACGAAGATATTCACCTGGACAAGCTCGAGGCCTTTCTTGCCCTGTACACCCGGGCACTTTCCCCGGGCGCCAAGGCGGCGGTACTGGCCCTGTGGCAGGCCTGGAATACCGAGGCCGCGATGGCCGAACCCTGGAAAAACCTGCTGCAACACTGGCCGGAAGTCGCCGCACATGCCGAGCAATGGTGTCTGGAACAAGGCTTGCAGGCCGATCTTGCTGCGGCGCTGGTGCAGTTTTACCTAAATTGGATATGATACGCGGCCTAGATTTTTGTAAATCCCATCCAAATTCGGATATTCGCAATGAAAACTGGTAAAGAACTCAAACCCGGTACCGTGATCCGTATCGACAACGATCCTTGGCTGGTTCAGAAAGCTGAATTCACCAAGTCCGGTCGTAACAGCGCGATCATGAAGACCAAGCTGAAGAACCTGCTGACCGGTTACAAGACCGAAACCGTTTACGGTGCGGACGACAAGCTGGACGACGTGATCCTGGATCGCAAAGAAGCGACCCTGTCGTTCATCAGCGGTGACACCTACACGTTCATGGACACCACCGACTACACCATGTACGAGCTGAACGCCGAAGACATCGAAGCGGTTCTGCCGTTCATCGAAGAAGGCATGACCGACGTTTGCGAAGCCGTGTTCTTCGAAGACCGTCTGGTTTCCGTTGACCTGCCGACCACCATCGTGCGTCAGGTTGACTACACCGAAGGTTCCGCTCGCGGCGACACTTCGGGCAAGGTGATGAAGCCTGCCAAACTGAAAAACGGTACCGAGCTGAGCGTTGCGGACTTCATCGAGATCGGTGACATGATCGAGATCGATACCCGCGAAGGCGGTTCCTACAAGGGCCGCGCCAAGGTTTGATCCTGGCTCGACCTTGTACATGAAAAAGCCCGACTTCGAGTCGGGCTTTTTTATGCCTGGCGTTTGCCCTTCAGACGCTAACGTGCAAGCGCACATCGACGTTGCCGCGGGTGGCGTTGGAGTAGGGGCAGACCTGATGCGCCGCGTCCACCAGGCTTTGCGCTTCATCCTGGGCCAGGCCGGGCAGGCGCACATGCAGATCGATATCCAGGCCAAAGCCGCCAGGGATCTGACCGATGCCGACATGGGCGGTGATCGACGCGTCGTCCGGAATCTTGCGCTTGCTCTGGCTGGCCACGAACTTCAGTGCGCCGATGAAGCAGGCGGAATAGCCGGCGGCGAACAACTGTTCCGGGTTGGTGGCCTGCCCACCGGCACCGCCCAGCTCCTTAGGAGTGGCCAGTTTGACGTCGAGGATATTGTCACTGGAGACGGCGCGACCATCACGGCCACCCGTGGCGGTTGCAACAGCGGTGTAGAGAGTTTGCATGGCGAGAGCCTCGTATCGATTGTTTTTGCGCTAATAGTTTGCGCGCCAAGTAAGTGCGAAATAAATGTACTGCGCCAATATTTAGTGCGCAAGATAATTTTTCAGAGAACACCGCAAAAAGCCCATCAATTCGCGCCAAGCAGTTGATTTTAAAAAAGATATATTTTCATTGCGAAAACCAGCTCCCGCCGCTGAGAGCTGGTTGATCCATGCCGCCTCAAAGGCTGTCTTGCAAATGCCCCCGCAGTACCTGCAACTCCTCCTGCAACCGGCGCAACTGCTCCACCGTGCGGCCGCTGGCGCCGAGGATGCACTGGGGGATTTCCCGGGCCTGATCCTTGAGGGCGCGACCCTGCTCGGTCAGTTGCACAATCACCACCCGCTCATCTTCCCGGCTGCGGGTCCGGCTCAGCAGGCCCTCGGCTTCCAGGCGCTTGAGCAGTGGCGTCAGTGAGCCCGGATCGGTCAGCAACCGCTGGCTGATCTCGCCCACGGTCAGTCCGTCGCGCTCCCAGAGCACCAGCATGGCCAGGTACTGCGGGTAGGTCAGACCCAGTCGCTGCAGCAATGGCTTGTAGACCTTGGTCATCAGCAGCGATGTGGAGTGCAGGGCGAAACATACCTGGTTATCCAGCAGCAGCTGTTCGCAAGTGTCCGCGGTAGAGGGTTGGGTGGTCATGAGGCTGGCCTTGATCATTAATGGTCCTGAATCTAGCGGGCGAGTCTTTAATGCGCCAGATAATTTTCCCCCAGGCCTAGCCCATGGCGCTTTGCAGCGCCAGGTCCCAGGGTGGAATCGGGCTGAAACGGCTCTTCAGGTATTCCAGGAGCAAGCGGCTGCGGGCATTGGGATGCTGTTCCATGCGCAAGGCGTAGATGCCGGCGGTTTCCGGCTTGGGCAGGCCGCCGTCGCAGAACAGCGGCACCAGTTCCCCCCGCAGCAGGTATTCGCTCACCAGCCAGGTCGGCAGGTGCGCAATCCCCAGGCCGGCCAGGGCCCCGGAAAGCAGCGCTTCGGCATTGTTGGCACTGAGGCGGATGCGCTGGGGGCGATGGCTCTGCACCTGGCCATAAAGCTCGAAACGCCAGGCAAACAGCGGCGCCAGCCCGTCCCAGTCCAGGCCATCGTGCTGGCTGAGTTCGGCGGGATGGGTCGGGATGCCGCGGTTTTTCAGGTAGGACGGGCTGGCGCAGGCGATGCGCACGATGCTGGCCAGGGACGTGGCGACCATTCGCGTATCCACCCGCTGGCCTGCGCGCAGGACCAGATCGACCTTGCCCAGATGCGAGCCCTGCATGTCGACGAAGCTGTCGATCAGGTGCAACTGCACGTCCAGCCCCGGATAGAGCGCCAGGAAGTCGGCAATGGCCGGTGCCAGATGGCGGCGACCGAAGGCGGCCGGGGCATCGATGCGGATCAGGCCTTCCGGGGCGTGGCTCAAGGACACCGCTTCGGCGCGAGCCAGTTGCAGTTCAGCGACGATGCGCCGAGCCCGTTCGGCGAAGGCCAGGCCCGCCGCAGTAGCGACTACCGCGTGGGTGGTGCGCATGAACAGTGGGGTGCCCACGGCATTTTCCAGGCTGTCGATGCGCCGAGCCACGGCGGAAGGGGTCAGGGGATGACGGCGGGCCGCGGCGGAAAAGCTCCCGGCTTCCAGCACATCGAGAAACAGCCCCAGTTGTTCGGTGAGGATATTGGGATTCATGATCAGGTCGCTTATGCGAAAACGGCACAGCCATTGTGCGTTGCTGTGCGTTTCCGAGCCAGGGCCGACTGCGTAGCATGCAGCTCTCGGGTGAGGAGAGACGCTTTGATCGAGTTAGTGATGTATCTGTTGTTGGGCGCAGCCCTGGGCACGGTGGGCGGTCTGTTCGGGATCGGTGGCGGTTTGATCGCCATTCCGGTGCTGGGGGTCATGTTCGGCCTGGACCAGCAGATTGCCCAGGGCACCGCGCTGGTGATGGTGGTGCCCAATGTGATGCTGGCGCTGTGGCGTTATCACCAGCGCAACCGCATCGAACTGCGCCATGCCCTGCCGCTGGCGCTGATGGGCTTTTGTTTCGCCTGGCTCGGCTCGATCTGTGCGGTGGGCATTGACGCGCAGAAGATGCGTATCGGCTTTGTCGCCTTTCTCCTGGTGCTGTCGGCCTACAACCTGCTGCGCATGTTCATGAGCAGCGCGCCGGCCAGCACGCAGATGCGTTATTCCTGGCCTTGGCTGGGGGTTCTGGGCGCCGCTTCCGGGGCCATGGGCGGTTTGTTCGGCGTGGGCGGTGCGGTAGTGGCCACGCCAGTATTGACCAGCATCTTCGGCACCACCCAGGTGGTGGCGCAGGGACTGTCCCTGGCCCTGGCGCTGCCGAGCACCGGGGTGACCCTGGTGACCTACGGCTTGCATCATCAGGTGGACTGGATGATCGGCCTGCCGTTGGCGGCCGGCGGTCTGTTGAGCATCAGTTGGGGGGTGAAGGTGGCTCATGCCTTGCCCGAGCGCCTGTTGCGTGGGTTGTTCTGCGGTTTCCTGGTGGTGTGTGCCGTGATGCTGGCCTTCAAAGTTTGAAGCCTTCGACGATGTGCTCTGCCAGGCACTCGGTGATCGGGGAGGGATTGTTGAGGTTGCGCACCAGCATGATGCTGGCTTCCGGCAGTTGCGGCAGCCCCTGTGCCTCGCCAAGGATGCGCATGTCCGGGGTGATCAGGCTTTCCAATTGGGCGGTGACCGCCAGCCCGGCGCTGACCACCGCCATGATCGCCGACAGGCTGGAACTGTTGTAGGCAATGCGGTAGTCCAGGCCCGCAGCGTCCAGAGCGTTGCAGGCCCAGAGCCGGCAGAAGCAGTCGCTGTTGAACATTGCCAGGGGCAGAGGTGTTTGCTCGTGGGGATTGAAGCACTGGGCCACGGCCCAGACGAAGCGCTCCTTGCGTAGCAGTTGGCCGATCTCGCTGCCCGGCTCGCGGGTGACGATGGACAGGTCCAGGTCCTGGCGTTGCAACAGCTGTTTGCTCGACTCGCAATGCACCTCGATCTGGATCAGCGGGTAGCTTTGGGCAAAGCGCGACAGAATCCCCGGCAGAAAGCGCATCACATAGTCATCCGGGGTGCCGATGCGTACCAGGCCCACCATGTGCGGCTCGCGCAGGGTGTTGAACACCTCGCTATGCAGTTTCAGGATGCGTCGGGCGTAGCCCAGCAGCACCTGGCCCTCGGCGGTGAGCTTGACCTGGCGCCCGTCGCGCTGGAACAGCTGGCGCTGCAGCACGTCTTCCTCCAGGCGCTTCATCTGCATGCTCACCGCGGATTGAGTGCGATTGACCCGCTCGCCGGCCCGGGTAAAACCGCCTTCATCGGCGATGGCGACGAAGGTGCGCAGAACTTCGGTGTCGATGCTGGGGAACTGGGACATTGCATCAAATCCTGAGATGTATGGCATAAGAAACATTCGTTGGATTGATCTTAAGCCCCGGCAGACACTGTCGTCATCCCCACTGGAGGGCAAGATGATGAAAGGTCAAAAGGGTTATGTGCTGGTCCACAAGCTGTCATTTCAGGCGCTGGCCTTCAGCGGCCTGTGGCGTCGGGTCTTGCGCTGGTATGAGCTTGGGCGCGAGCGCCGGATGCTGGCCGGGCTGAGCGATGAGGCGTTGAAGGACCTGGGGCTCACGCGGGTCGATGTCGAGCATGAGCGGGTCCGCCCGTTCTGGGACGACCCAATGCATAAATAGCGGCAAGGGTGCTACACAAGCCGGTTCCCGGTGCGCTAGCGTGCGGGCAGACAAGGAGACTCCCCCATGCCCGCAGAATGTTCTTTCTCACTCAAACAAGCTCGCCGATTGGCCCTGGCCGCCCAGGGGTTCGGCGGGCGCCGGCCGCCGGCAACGATCAAGGCCGCGGGGCTCAATCGACAGATCGAGCGCCTGGGCCTGCTGCAGATCGATTCGGTCAATGCCCTGGTACGGGCGCATTACCTGCCGCTGTTCTCCCGCCTGGGCAGTTATCCACAGGCGCTGCTCGACCAGGCCGCCTGGAGTCAGGGCCGGCAACGCACCTTGTTCGAATACTGGGGGCATGAGGCGTCGTTGCTGCCCATGTCCATGTACCCGTTGCTGCGCTGGCGGATGCAGCGGGCGCGGCAAGGGCAGGGCATCTATTCGCAGCTGGCGCGTTTTGGCCAGGAGCGCCTGGTCACGGTCCGTCGGGTTCTGGCGGCGGTCCAAGAGCAGGGCGCGCTGGGTGCCGGCAGCCTTTCCACCCGTGAGGAGCGCGCCGGGCCCTGGTGGGATTGGAGCGATGAAAAGCACGCCCTGGAGTGGTTGTTCGCCGCCGGTGAAGTGACGGTGGCCGGGCGTCGTGGCTTCGAGCGGCTCTACGATTTGCCGGAGCGGGTGCTGCCGGCGGCCATTCTCCAGCAGTCGCCGCTGGACGAAGCCCAGGCCCAGCGCGGCTTGCTGGTGCACGCGGCCAGGGCCCTGGGCGTGGCCACGGAGAAGGACCTGCGAGACTACTTTCGCCTGGATCCCGGCGACAGCCGTGCGCGGCTGGCGGAGTTGCTGGAGTCCGGCGAGTTGTTGAGCTGCGAAGTGCAGGGCTGGCGCCAGCCGGCCTACTGTCTGCCGCAGGTCAGGGTGCCGCGCCAGGTCGACGCCAGTGCGTTGCTCTCACCGTTCGATTCGCTGATCTGGGAGCGCAGTCGCACCGAGCGGCTGTTCGACTTCCGCTATCGGCTGGAGATCTACACGCCAAGGCACAAGCGGGTCTATGGCTATTACGTGCTGCCGTTCCTGCACAACGAGCGGATTGTCGCCCGCATCGACCTGCGGGCGGAGCGAGCCCAAGGCTGCCTGGCGGTGCATGCGGTGCATGAGGAGGCGCCAGGCCTGGACGAGGAGGGGGTGGTGGCGTTGGCCGGGCAGCTACGGCAGATGGCCACTTGGCTGGGGCTGGAGCAGATTCAGCTCAATTGCCGACGTGACGGCGCACGCCGTCTGCGTGAGGTCATGGCGTGATGAGCTTCGCGGGCAAGCCCGCTCCTACGCTGCCCTTGTAGGAGCGGGCTTGCCCGCGAAAGCGCTTCTCAACGCTTGACCTGCTTGAGCGTCTCGGCGATCAGGAAGGCCAGTTCCAGGGACTGGTCGGCGTTCATCCGCGGGTCGCAATGGGTGTGATAGCGGTCCGACAGGCCGTCTTCGGTGATCGGGCGGGCGCCGCCGATGCACTCGGTGACGTTCTGTCCGGTCATCTCGATATGGATGCCGCCGGCATAGCTGCCTTCGGCCTGATGCACCTGGAAGAACTCTTTGACCTCGCTCAGGATCTGCGCGAAATCCCGGGTCTTGTAGCCGCTGCTGGCCTTGATGGTGTTGCCGTGCATCGGGTCCGAGCTCCAGAGCACTTGCTTGCCTTCGCGCTCGACCGCGCGGATCAGCTGTGGCAGGTGATCGCCGACTTTGTGGGCACCCATGCGCACGATCAGGTTGAGCCGGCCTGGATCGTTGCTCGGGTTGAGGATATCGATCAGGCGGATCAGTTCCTCGGTGTTCATGCTCGGGCCGACCTTGACCCCGACCGGGTTGTTCACCCCGCGCAGGAACTCGACGTGGGCACCGTCGAGCTGGCGGGTGCGGTCGCCGATCCACAGCATGTGGGCCGAGCAGTCGTAGTAGTCGTTGGTCAGGCTGTCGCGACGGACGAAGGCTTCCTCGTAATTGAGCAGCAGCGCTTCGTGGGCGGTGAAGAAGCTGGTTTCGCGCAGTTGCGGCGAGCCGTCCATGCCGCAGGCGCGCATGAAGGCCAGGGTTTCATCGAGGCGGTCCGCCAGCTGGCTGTACTTCGCGGCCAGGGCCGAGTTGGCGATGAAATCCAGGTTCCACTTGTGCACCTGATGCAGGTCGGCAAACCCGCCCTGGGCAAAGGCCCGCAGCAGGTTCAGGGTGGCGGTGGCCTGGTGATAGGACTGCAGCAGGCGGTCCGGGTCCGGTACCCGGCTTTTCTCATCGAAACCGATGCCGTTGACGATGTCGCCGCGATAGGCCGGCAAGGTCACGCCATTGATGGTTTCGTCGTTGGCCGAGCGCGGTTTGGCGAATTGCCCGGCCATGCGCCCGATCTTGACCACTGGGCAGCCGGCGGCAAAGGTCATGACAATGGCCATCTGCAGCAGCACCTTGAAGGTGTCGCGGATCTTCGCCGCGGAGAATTCGGCAAAGCTTTCGGCGCAGTCGCCGCCCTGTAGCAGGAAGGCGCGACCCTGGGTAACTTCGGCGAACTGGCGGCGCAACTCCCGGGCTTCACCGGCAAACACCAGCGGTGGATAACTGGCCAGGGTCTGCTCGACCTGCAGCAGACGTGCGGCGTCGGGGTACTGGGGTTGTTGCTGGATCGGCAGGGCGCGCCAGCTGTCGGGGCTCCAGGGTTGGCTCATCGCGGACTCGAGTACTTTACAGTGGGAGGGGTATGTTAGCAGCAAATTAGTGCGTGACCTGCTCCTCTCGCTTGGCCGACAATCGCGCCTTTCCCGCTCGCTGCCGAGCGGTTGGTTTCTCGCGCCGGCCCGATTGCGGGCCCCGCGACTAGGAGATGAAATGACTGAGGAGCGCGTCGAGCGTGTGCTCGCCGAGGTTCATGACGAGTTCGGCATGATTCGGGTATTGGAAGTGGCGGACTACCGCTTCCTCGAATTTGGCGACGCCATCGAGCAAAGCTGCGTGTTCACCGCCGACCCCAGTTGGCTGGAGTACGACTACACCCGGGCCATGCTGATCGGCGCCCTGTGTCATGCCGCCCCCGAGAGCGCGCTGTTTCTCGGCCTGGGCGCCGGGACCCTGACCCAGGCCTGCCTGAAGTTCTTGCCCCTGGAAGACGTCGAGGCCATCGAACTGCGTCCGGATGTGCCGCGCCTGGCCATCGAGTACCTGGGGCTGGACGACGATCCGCGTCTATATATAAGAATCGGCGATGCCCTGGAGCTGCTGGACAGCGCCGAATCCGCCGACCTGATCTTCGTCGACCTGTACACCGATGTCGGCCCCGGCGTTGGCCATCTGGCCTGGGGGTTTCTGGAAAACTGCCAGAAGCGCCTCAATCCCGGGGGCTGGCTGGTGATCAACCAATGGGCCACCGATGATGGCAAGCCCTTGGGCGCCGCGCTGTTGCGCGGGCTCTATCACCGGCATTACTGGGAGCTGCCGGTGAAGGAAGGCAACGTGATTTTGATCGTGCCCTCCGATCTTGATCAGACGCTCGATCTGCCAGTTCTGAATGCCCGCGCCGAAGCCCTGGCCCCGCGCCTGGGTTACTCCCTGCAGCCGCTGATCAAGGCCATTCGCCCCGCCACTTAAACCCCTGCCAGGCCACGGCTGGCCGGCGAAGACGATCCGCCGGCCAGCCTATTCAACAGCCCTTGAACACCCCGGGGCGTTTCTCGATCATCGCTCGCACACCTTCCTTGGCGTCCTCGCTGTTCATCAGCTTGTGCACCAGCGGCGGCAGGCCCTGAGCGGCCAGTGTTTCGCCCTCAAGCCGGGCCTGACGCGCCGACATCAGCGTCGCCTGCACGCCCAGCGGTGCTTGCCGGGCGATGCGTTCGGCCAGTTCCACGGCCCGGGGCAGCAGGTCTTCGCTGGCCATCACCTCCTGCACCAGTCCCAGGCGCAGCGCTTCATGGGCGTCGAACTCATCGCCGGTGAGCAACCAGCGCATGGCATTGCCCCAGCCGGCCAGTTGGTGCAGGCGCAGGGTCGCGCCGCCGAAGGGAAATATTCCGCGTTGCACCTCCATCTGGGCAAAGCGCGTATTGCTGGCACACAGATTGATGTCCGCCGCCAGCATCAGCTCGATACCGATGGTCAGGCAGTAGCCCTGCACGGCGACGATCACCGGCTTGCTCACCCGCGGTCCGGCGAACACGCCCCAAGGGTCGCAGCCGCCGGGTGGTGCCTGCCAGCCCTGGGCCAGGGCGGCACCGACATTGGCCAGGTCCAATCCCGCGGTGAAGTGCTCGCCGTGGCCGAACACCACGGCGATCCGCGCCTGGCTGCTGGCTTCGAACTCGCCGTAGGCCAGGCTCAGCTGGTTGAGCAGCTCCAGGTCGAAGGCATTGCGCTTGGCGACCCGGTCCAGGCCGATCAGGAATAGGTGACCGCGCAGTTCGCGGCTGACACGGCTGGCACTGGGCTGATTCATGGACGCGATCCTCAAGGGGTTAGAGGGAATGGGCGAGACGGCTTTCAAGCACCAGGGTGAATCGTTTTAGCGGTGACGACCAACAGCGGCGGGCCCAAGCAAAATAGCGCGCCCTTCGAGTCTGCGCAAAGCCCGTGACCATCGGGCGTTGAGCGGATTTTTCCGATAAAAAAAACTCCCTTTTTTGAGTAATTCCGGTATAGTGCGCGCCGGCCTTTAGCCGGGCCACGTTTAGGTAATGCAATTCCCCGAAGTCAGCTTCGGCTGCTTGTCCGCTGCGCGGACTATCCTTGACGATCCATTCATCCAATCGTTTTCGCAAATCCCCGCCGACAAAGCTGCCAGGGTGACTCTTGAGTCTTACACGGCATGCGCAGCTTTGGAGCATGGGTCTTTGCGGATGCACTTAGAGGCAGACCCATGACCCAGGAAATCGGCGGCTTCGCCGCTCTTGAACTTCATCCCAATATTGTTGCTGCAGTAGTCGCTACCGGCTATGAAGAGCCTTCGGCTATTCAGCAGCAGTCGATCCCGATCATCCTTGCCGGGCACGATATGATTGGCCAGGCGCAAACCGGTACCGGTAAAACCGCTGCCTTTGCCCTGCCTATCCTGCACCGCATTGATCCGTCCAAGCGCGAGCCGCAAGCTCTGATCCTGGCCCCAACCCGTGAGTTGGCGCTGCAAGTTGCAACCGCTTTCGAAACCTACGCCAAGCAGATGCCGGGCGTGACTGTTGTGGCCGTCTACGGCGGTGCGCCGATGGGCCCACAATTGAAAGCAATCCGGAATGGCGCACAGATCGTTGTCGCCACACCGGGCCGTCTGTGCGACCACCTGCGTCGCGACGAAAAAGTGTTGGCCACCGTGAACCACCTGGTTCTCGACGAAGCCGACGAAATGCTCAAGCTGGGCTTCATGGATGACCTGGAAGTCATCTTCAAGGCCATGCCTGAGTCCCGCCAGACCGTACTGTTTTCGGCCACCCTGCCGCAGTCGATCCGGGCCATTGCCGAGCGTCACCTGAAAGACCCGAAACACGTCAAGATCCAGAGCAAGACCCAGACCGTCACCGCGATCGAGCAGGCTCACCTGCTGGTTCACGCTGACCAGAAGACCTCTGCCGTTCTGAGCCTGCTGGAAGTTGAAGATTTCGACGCCCTGATCATGTTCGTGCGCACCAAGCAAGCGACCCTGGACCTGGCCAGTGCCCTGGAAGCCAAAGGCTACAAGGCCGCTGCGTTGAACGGTGACATTGCCCAGAACCAGCGTGAGCGCGTGATCGACTCCCTCAAGGATGGTCGTCTGGACATCGTTGTGGCCACCGACGTCGCCGCTCGTGGTCTGGACGTACCGCGCATCACCCACGTATTCAACGTGGACATGCCGTACGACCCGGAATCCTACGTGCACCGTATCGGCCGTACCGGCCGTGCCGGTCGCGAAGGTCGTGCGCTGCTGCTGGTGACTCCGCGTGAGCGCCGCATGCTGCAAGTGATCGAGCGTGTGACCGGTCAGAAGGTTGCCGAAGTTCGCCTGCCGGACGCCCAGGCCGTTCTTGATGCCCGCATCAAGAAACTGACCAACAGCCTGTCGCCGCTGGTAGCTGATGCCGAAGCGACCCACGGTGAGCTGCTGGATCGCCTGACTGCCGACATCGGTTGCAGCCCGCGCGCCCTGGCCGCGGCCCTGCTGCGCAAGGCCACCAACGGTCAAGCGCTGAACCTGGCAGCCATCGAGAAAGAGCGTCCACTGGTGCCCAACAGCGCGCCACGTGGTGATCGTCCTGAGCGTTCCGGCGATCGTCCTGATCGTGGTGATCGTGAGCGTCGCGCGCCAATGCCTCTGGGCGAAGGCCGTGCTCGCTGCCGTACCGCGCTGGGTGCCCGTGACGGTATCGCTGCCAAGAACCTCTTGGGCGCGATCCTCAACGAAGGCGGCCTGGCCCGTGAAGCCATCGGTCGCATCCAGGTGCGTGACAGCTTCAGTCTGGTCGAGCTGCCGGAAGACGGTCTTGACCGTCTGCTGACCAAGCTCAAGGACACTCGCGTGGCTGGCAAGCAGCTGAAGCTGCGTCGCTACCGCGAAGATTGATCCGCCCTCGGGCTGATTGATCAGGCATAAAAAATCCCCGACTGGTTCGGGGATTTTTTTTGCCTGGAGTTCGGGCCGGGACTGTTCGCCGGCAAGCCGGCTGCTGCGCGGCGGTGTAGCAGCCTTGGCGCTGAGGCTTCAGCCAAAGCGGTAGATGTCCATGCCCAGCGCGCCCAGGGTGAAGCCCTGGTGGGCCACGCTGAATTCGCCACCGGCACCTCGGGCGAAGTACAGCGGCAGCAGGTGTTCATCGCTGGGATGGCTGCGCACGGCATGCGGTGCCTGCTGCCGGTAATCATGCAGGGCCGCTTCATCATTGGCCGCCAGTTTTTCGATCATCCAGTCACGAAAGGCCTTGGCCCAGGGCTCCACGCTTTCCGGGCCGGCGTGCCAGTCCAGTTCCCGCAGGTTGTGGGTGATGCTGCCGGAGCCGATCAGCAACACGCCCTGTTGCCGCAGGCCTGCCAGGGCGTGGCCGATGCGGGTCTGCAGTGCCGGGCCCAGACGAGTGGGCAGCGATAGCTGGATCACCGGGATGTCCGCTTGCGGGTACATCAGCGACAGCGGCACCCAGGCGCCGTGGTCGAAGGGGCGCTGGTTGTCCAGCTGCGCCGGCAGGCCGTCGGCCTTGAGCAGCTCCACCACTTGTGCCGCCAGTTCAGGATCGCCGGGAGCCGGGTATTGCACGGCAAACAAGGCGGCTGGGAAGCCGCCGAAGTCATGCCAGGTTTCCGGATGAGGCTGGGCGCTGACCCGCAGATCCTGGCTTTCCCAATGGGCTGAAACCACCAGGATCGCCTTGGGGCGTGGCAGCTGTGCCGCCAGGTTGGCCAGGGCGGGACCACTGGCACCGGGTTCCAGGGCCAGCATGGGAGAACCATGGGAGATAAACAGGCTGGGGAGCATGAGGAAGGTCCTGAAGGTTAAGATGCGCCATCTTCAATCAGATCATTGATCTAAATCTAATATAAGTTTTAGCGCTTTTTGATCGAATTTTAAGGACTTCTCATGCAAGCGGACTTTTGGCACAAGCGTTGGGAGCGGGATCAGATCGGCTTTCACCTGGCAGAGGTCAACCCCTACCTGCAGCAGTACTGGCCGGCTCTGGGGCTGGCAGCACAAACCCGTGTGCTGGTGCCGTTGTGCGGCAAGAGCCTGGACCTGATCTGGCTCGCCGACCAGGGCTTCGAGGTGCTGGGCATCGAGCTGGCGGAAAAGGCGGTGGAGGATTTCTTCCGTGAGCATCAGTTGCAGCCTCAGATCAGTCAGCACGGAGAGTTCAAGGTTTATGCCCAGGGTCCGATCCAGCTCTGGTGCGGCGATTTCTTTGCCCTGACTGCCGAGGACACGGCTGGTTGCACAGCCCTGTACGACCGTGCGGCCATGATTGCCTTACCCCCGCCGATGCGGCAGCGCTACACCGCCCACCTCAATGGCCTGCTGCCGGAGGGCAGCCAGGGGCTGCTGATAACCATGGACTACGCCCAGGAGCAACTGGACGGGCCGCCATTCGCGGTGCTCGACGATGAAGTTCACCAGCGCCTGGGTGATGTCTGGCAGCTGCAGATCGAAACGGAGCGCGACATTTTGGGAGAGAGCTGGAAGTTTCTCCAGGGTGGCGTGACCCGGCTGGTGGAGCGGGTCTATCGCCTGAACAAGCAAGGTGTCCGTGAATAGGCTTTATTGGCGGCCATGCAAAAGGGCGACTCGCGTCGCCCTTTTGGGTATGGCCTTGCAGCGGATCAGCCGCGACGACGCAGGGCGTCGATACGCTCTTCCAGCGGCGGGTGGCTCATGAACATGCGAGCCAGGCCCTGTTTGATGCCGCCATTGATGCCGAAGGCGTTCAGGGTGTCGGGCATATGCACCGGCAGGCCCTGTTCCGAACGCAGGCGCTGCAGGGCGCCGATCATGGCGTTGGTGCCGGCCAGGCGGGCACCGGCTTCGTCGGCACGGTATTCACGCTTGCGCGAGAACCACATGACGATGGCGCTGGCCAGGAAGCCCAGGACCAGCTCGGCGAAGATGGTCGCTACGTAGTAGGCAATGCCCTGGCCTTCTTCGTTCTTGAAGATCACCTTGTCGACGAAGTTGCCGATGATCCGCGCGAAGAACATCACGAAGGTGTTCACCACGCCCTGGATCAGCGCCAGGGTCACCATGTCGCCGTTGGCAACGTGACCGATCTCGTGGGCCAGCACGGCTTTCACTTCATCGGGCGAGAAACGCTCCAGCAGGCCCTGGCTGACCGCTACCAGGGCGTCGTTCTTGTTCCAGCCGGTAGCGAAGGCGTTGGCCTCGTAGGCCGGGAAAATACCCACTTCGGGCATCTTGATCCCGGCTTCGCGGGACAGTTGCTCAACGGTTTGCAACAACCATTGCTCATGGCGGGTGCGCGGTTGAGTGATGATCTGCGTGCTGGTGCTCATCTTCGCCATCCACTTGGAGATGAACAGCGAGAACAGCGAACCGGCAAAACCAAAGACGGCACAGAAAATCAGCAGCTGATTGAGGTTGAGATCAACCCCATTGGCCGCCATGAACCCGTTGAAGCCGAAAAGGCTCAGGGTGATGCTGGCAATCAGCACGACCGCAAGGTTAGTGGCCAAAAACAGCAGGATTCGCATCATGGTTGTAGAAATCTCCTCAAGCTAAAGATGTAGCGTACTGCGGGGTATATAAGGTGCGGCAACGGCCTATTCAATACGGCTTCTATTTCAAACTGTGTCGTCTAGCCCCAGTGTTAGGCGCTTGCATTGACGCGGCGCGAGCGATTGTCGGATGGGGCAATCAACCGGCTGCGGTGCAGGGTTTGTGACCATGGGCCGGGCGGAAAGTGCAAGCTTATAGAAGGGGCGTGGTGCAGGGCAGTGAAGATGTGTTGCTGAATTAATCGCAGTGCGACCGGGTAAGGATCGCACTGCGTGATTCGGATTACTGACGGTAGGACTTGAGGAAACTTCCGATCCGACCAATGGCCTGTTCCAAGTCATCCACCCGCGGCAGGGTGACCACGCGGAAGTGATCCGGCCAAGGCCAGTTGAAGGCGGTGCCTTGGACCACCAGGAGTTTTTCCGAAAGCAGCAGGTCGAGAACGAACTTCTCGTCGTTATGGATCGGGCAGACTTTCGGGTCGATCCGGGGGAAGGCATACAGCGCGCCCATGGGTTTCACGCAGCTGACCCCGGGAATGTCGTTGAGCAGCTCCCAGGTGCGGTTGCGCTGTTCCAGCAGGCGGCCCGGCGGCAGCACCAGGTCGTTGATGCTCTGGTAGCCGCCCAGGGCGGTCTGGATCGCGTGCTGGCTGGGCACGTTGGCGCACAGGCGCATGTTGGCCAGCATGTCGATGCCTTCGATATAGCTCAGGGCATGTTGCTTGGGACCGGAAATCGCCACCCAGCCGGAACGGAAACCGGCTACGCGGTAGGACTTGGACAGGCCGTTGAAGGTCAGGCACAGCAGGTCCGGTGCCAGGGAAGCGGTGCAGATGTGCAAGGCGTCGTCGTAGAGGATCTTGTCGTAGATCTCGTCCGAGAACACCACCAGGTTGTGCTGGCGGGCCAGTTCCAGCATGCCCAGCAGCACTTCCTTGGGGTACACGGCGCCGGTGGGGTTGTTCGGGTTGATGATCACCAGGGCCTTGGTATTCGGGGTGATCTTGGCCTTGATGTCGGCCAGGTCCGGCCACCAGTTGGCCTGCTCGTCGCACAGGTAGTGCACCGGGTTGCCGCCGGCGAGGCTCACCGCGGCGGTCCACAGCGGATAGTCCGGGGCCGGCACCAGCACTTCGTCGCCGTTGTTGAGCAGGGCCTGCATGGCCATCACGATCAGCTCGGAAACACCGTTGCCCAGGTAGATGTCTTCAATGCCGATGCCTTCCACCTGCTTTTGCTGGTAGTACTGCATCACCGCCTTGCGCGCACTGAACAGGCCCTTAGAATCGCTGTAGCCCTGGGCGGTGGGCAGGTTGCGGATCACGTCCTGGAGAATCTCGTCCGGCGCTTCGAAACCAAAGGGCGCCGGGTTGCCGATGTTCAGCTTGAGGATGCGATGGCCTTCCTCTTCCAGACGCTTGGCGTGCTTGAGCACTGGGCCGCGAATGTCATAACAGACGTTGGCGAGCTTGTTCGATTTGCTGACCTGCATGGCGATGTGTTCCCGAAAATGAACGATCCAGGCGGAGGATGAACTACCGTACTGGGAATCCTGCCGTGTCACACCGGCCTGTAGCCCGCACCGGCTGCGGCAAAATCCGTTTGAATGGGTGTAACGCGGCTGCCAGACTGGCGTCTGACGAGGCGCAATCATACGTGCCGCCCGATCCGTGGAAAAGACACAGATCGGGCTTTTTCCGTTGCAGAGGAAGGACCATGGAAAAGCTGGAAAAAACCCTGGAAGAGTGGCGGGCGATGCTCGATCCGGAGCAGTACAACGTCTGCCGGCTCAAAGGCACCGAACGCCCGTTCTCGGGCAAGTACAACGCCACCAAGACCGATGGCGTCTATCACTGCATCTGCTGCAACGAGCCGCTGTTCGACTCCCGGGCCAAATTCGACTCCGGTTGCGGCTGGCCCAGTTTCTACGAGCCGATCGCCGACAGCGCCATGGTCGAGATCCGGGACATGAGCCACGGCATGATCCGCACCGAAGTGGTCTGTGCCAAGTGCGATGCCCACCTGGGCCACGTCTTTCCGGACGGTCCGCCACCCACCGGCCTGCGTTACTGCATCAACTCGGTGTGCCTGGATCTCTCGCCGCGCTAGGGCACAAGGCGACTCTTGGGTCGCCTTTTTATCAATTAAATTGCACACAATTTAATTGGGCGCTATTTTTACCGACTCTTATCCTGAGTGGAATTGCTGCCATGACCGACTCGCTGCTGACTATTCCCTGCACCACCATCAAGGGCGAACACAAGACCCTGGCGGACTTCGCCGGCAAGGCCGTGCTGGTGGTCAACACCGCCAGCAAATGTGGCTTCACCCCTCAGTACAAGGGGCTTGAGCAGTTGTGGCAGACCTACAAGGACCAGGGCCTGGTGGTGCTGGGTTTTCCCTGCAACCAGTTCGGTAAGCAGGAGCCGGGTGACGAAGGGGCGATTTCCGAGTTCTGCGAGCTGAACTATGGCGTCAGCTTCCCGCTGTTCAAGAAGATCGACGTCAATGGCGCCGCGGCCCACCCGCTGTTCGTCCAGTTGAAGAAGCGCGCGCCCGGTGTCCTCGGTTCCCAGGGCATCAAGTGGAACTTCACCAAGTTCCTGATCGGTCGGGACGGCAAGCTGGTCAAGCGCTTCGCTCCGGCGACCAAGCCCCAGGACCTGACCCGCGAGATCGAAGCCCTGCTCAAATGAACGACCTGCCCGTGGATGCCTCCCTCCAGCTCGACCGCCAGCTGTGCTTCAAGCTGTACGCCGCCTCGCGGGCGGTGGTGCGTGGTTACAAGCCGATGCTCGACCGCCTCGGCCTGACCTACCCGCAGTATCTGGTAATGCTGGTGCTGTGGGAGTGGCAGGCGACGCCTGTGCCGCAGCCGACCGTCAAAGCCCTGGGGGAGCGTCTGTTGCTCGACTCCGGAACCCTGACCCCGCTGCTCAAGCGTTTGCAGCAACTGCAGTTGGTGCAGCGCCAACGTTCCGGGCGCGATGAACGGGAAGTGCACCTGAGCCTGAGCGAAGCCGGACTGGCTCTGCGGGATCAGGTGCCGCCGCTCAAGGCGGCGCTGTTGTGCGACAGCGGCGTCGATCTCGACAACCTTGATCCCTTGCGCGACGGCCTCGATCACCTGCTGCAGCAGATCAGAGCCTTGTCGTAGTCGGCACCCACTGGTCCAGCAGGGCGATCAGTTCCTCGCGGCGAAATGGCTTGGCCAGGTAGTCGCTCATGCCCGCGGCCCGACAGCGTTCACGTTCCTCGGGCATGGCGTTGGCGGTCAGGGCAATGATCGGCAGGTCCGGCCAGCGTCCGCTGCGACGGATCTGCCGGCTGGCCTCGTAACCGTCCATGACCGGCATGTTGCAATCCATCAGCACCAGATCGAAGCGGTTGTGCTCCAGTTGGTTGAGGGCTTCGGCACCGTGGGCGGCCACGGTCACCGCGCAGCCGAGTTTGCTCAGCATGCCCTTGGCCACCAGTTGGTTCACCGGGTTGTCTTCCACCAGCAAAATGTCGGCCCGACGCCGCTGCGTCGGCATGTTCAACTGGGCGTCGTTGAGGGTGATGGTTTCCGCCAGCAATGAACGGCGCAGGGTCTGATACAGGGCATTGCGCGCCAGGGGACGGGCCTGTTGCTGCAGTGGCGCCAGGGCGCTGGCCTCCTCGCTGGGCAGGAAGCTGCCATAGGCGGTCACCAGCAGGATCGGCGCGGTGATGGCCGGGCGCAGGCCAAACAGGCATTCCGGGCAATCGGTGATCAGCAGGTCGGGATTGATCCCGGCCAGCGAGGCCTCGATGTCGTAGCGCCGGTAGTCCAGGCCCCAGGTCGGCAGCAGGGAGTCGAGCAGTTCGGCCAGGCCGCTACCGGCATCGGTAATGCCCACGACCTTTCCGGACAAGGCCGGCGGCGGGGCCGAAGGCGTATGGCAAGGCAGCGGCAGATCGGCGCAGAACTGGCTGCCGAAACCGACTTCCGAACTGATGGTCAGGCGCCCGTGCATGGCTTCGCACAGGTTGTTGGTCAGCGCCAGCCCCAGGCCGGTGCCGCCGTACTGGCGGGTGATGCCGGCGCCTGCTTGGGTATAGGGCTGGAAAATCTTCACCTGGGCTTCCTGGGCGATGCCGATGCCGGTGTCGCAGATCTCGATGCGCACCCCGTCACCCTGCGTGCTCAGGCGCACATCGACCCGGCCGAAGCGAGTGAACTTGAGGGCATTGGACAGCAGGTTGCTGACGATCTGCCGCACCCGCATCGGATCCCCCAGCACCAGGGCCGGAAAGTCCGGAGCGATCAGGCAGGCCAGTTCCACGCTGGCCGCGGCGTTCTGCGACAACAGGTTGGCGGTGTCCTCCACCAGCACCCCGAGATCGAAGGGAATGCGCTCCAGTTCCAGCTGCCCGGCGTCGAACTTGGACATGTCGAGAATATCGTTGAGCAGCTCCACCAGCACCTTGCCGGAGTCGTGGGCGATGGACAGCTGCTGGCGCTGTTCGGGGTTCAGAGGGCTGTCCAGGGCCAGGGCGATCATCCCCAGCAGGCCGTTGAGCGGGGTGCGGATCTCGTGGCTCATGTTGGCCAGGAAGGCGGCGCGGGCCTGGGCCATGTCCAGCGCGGTGCGTCGGGCAAGCTCCAGTTCTTCGTTGGACTGGCTGAGCCGGGCGTTGCTGGCCTTGAGCTCGGTGGTACGCGCCGAGACGATGTTTTCCAGTTGCCCGAGGTACTCGGTCAGGCGGTTCTCGGCAATGCGGCGCTGCTGGATTTCCGTGGCCATGATCTCGAACTGCTGGTTGGCGACCTTGACCAGCACCCCGACTTCATCGTTTTCATGGCCCGGGGGGAATTCCAGCGGAGTCTGTTGCGGGCTGCGCGGATCGCGGCTGCTGAGCTCGCGGATCACCCCCACCAGCGGCTTGGTCAGCATCACGTAGAACAAGGCCAGGAGAATCCCGGTGAGGATCAGGCTGCGGGCAAAACCGTTGATCAGGGTGACCTCGGCGCGGCGCAGGAAGCGACTGCCGAAGGCATAGGTGTCCACGTCCAGGTGCAGGGTGCCCAGGGATTCTTCCGGCAGGTGGCTCAGGTACAGGCGGTCCTCGAACTGGCGGTCGGCGCCGAACAGGAAGTCGCTCAGGGCCCGGTAACCGCTCTGTTGCGGCGGGCGCTCGACGTTGGCCAGCAGGGTATTGTTGTTGTCGATCAATTGCGCGCGAATGATCGCCGGGGAGCGCAACAGGCCCAGGGTCAGCTCCTGGGCCAGTTCGGCGTCGATGTTGTAGGCAATACGCGAGGCCGGGTTGTGGCTGATTTCCAGCAATGACTGGATTTCACGATTGATGGAGGCGTCTTCACTGGCATAATCGATGCCGATTTGCAGCAGACTGAGCGCGGTCCCCAGAATGAACCCCACCAGCACGGTGAGCCGGGCCTGTTTATAGGACAGGCGGTTGGTGAACTTGATATCCATGGGGGGGTGAACCACTTTCGTTTCCCTTCGCTGCGCAAGCATAGCTGATCATCTTTGGTTGCCGGTCGGGTCGGCAGCAGCTGACAAGGCGATAGACCCTTTGATCAGGACGGCGTTTGGTCTGTGTGCCGCATCATTACCTTGAACGTGCCTGAGGAAAAGCCGTGGATGCCCGATTGAATGCATTTCTTGAACGTGCCGACGCCGTGCTGGCCCGGATCGAACCGCTGTTGCCGACCCTGCGCCAGAACATCGACTGGAACCAGTGCCTGGCCGCGCGCTGGCAGCGCGAGGGCCGCAGCGGCTTCCTGCTGCCCCTGGAGGTCAGCCTGGACATGCGCCTGAGCGATCTGATCGGGGTCGACAAGCAGCGCGAGCAACTGGCGCGCAACACCCGGCAATTCCTCGATGGCCTGCCGGCCAACCATGCCCTGCTCTGGGGTTCGCGTGGCACGGGCAAATCCTCCCTGGTGCGCGCCTTGCTGGCCGAACATGCCAAGGGCGGCCTGCGGCTGATCGAGATCGAGCGTGATCACCTGGCGGACCTGCCGCGGGTGGTGGAGCAACTGGTCAAGCTGCCCCAGCGTTTCGTGCTGTTCTGCGATGATCTGTCGTTCGAGGCCGGCGAGGGCGATTACCGGGTGCTCAAGAGCGTGCTCGACGGCTCCCTGGAACAGGCCCCGGAAAACGTATTGCTGTACGCCACGTCGAACCGCCGGCACCTGGTGCCGGAAAAGGAAAGCGACAACGAGAACTGGAAGCGCGTCGACGGCGAGCTGCACCCCAGCGAAGCGGTGGAGGACAAGATCGCCCTGTCGGACCGCTTCGGCCTGTGGCTGTCGTTCTATCCCTTCACTCAGGAACACTTTCTCAATGTGGTGGAACACTGGATCGGCGAGCTGGCGCGCAAGGCCGGCTTGAGCTGGCAGCGCACGGAGGAGCTGGACATTCTGGCGGTACGCTGGGCCACGGGCCGGGGTAACCGCAACGGCCGGTGTGCCTATCAATTTGCCCGCTATTGGGTGGGCTTGCAGTTGTTGGAGCAAAAAGCATGATCGATTTGCAAAGTGCCGGCCAAGGTCTGGATGGCTACGGGCTGCTGTGTGCCCAGCTGGAGTCGCTGTTGGCCGATGAGCGTGACTTCATCGCCAATGCCGCGCAGTTCTCGGCGTTCCTGTTCAGCCAGCTCGACGACCTGAACTGGGCCGGCTTCTACCTCAACCGCAACCAGGAACTGGTGCTGGGTCCGTTCCAGGGCCAGATCGCCTGCGTGCGGATTCCCTTCGGCCGTGGCGTCTGCGGCACTGCCGCGGCCACCCTGCAGACTCAGCGGGTAGAGGATGTGCATGCCTTTGCCGGACACATCGCCTGTGACAGCGCGTCCAACAGCGAGCTGGTGGTGCCCCTGGTCAAGGACGGCCAGCTGATCGGCGTGCTCGACCTGGACAGCCCGAAGCTGGCCCGCTTCAGCCCGGCGGACCAGGCCGGGATCGAGCAACTGGCGGCGATCTTCCTGCGCCTGAGTGACTGCTGACCGCCATCAGGCGGTCAACCCTGCCTTTTTCAACAGCGCGTCCCGATCCACGGCATCGATCTGCTCCGGCACCAGGAAGCGCTCGGCGTAGCGCTGATAGATCTGCTCCTGGAGAAACAGCTCGAACAGCTCGGGATCGATGTGGGCGTCGCGGCACATCATGGCCATGATGTTCAGCGCTTCGCTGAGGGTCTTGCCCTTCTTGTAGGGGCGGTCCGCGGCGGTCAGGGCCTCGAAGATATCGGCGATGGCCATCATCCGCGCCGGCAGGCTCATCTGTTCGCGCCTGAGCTGCTTGGGGTAGCCGCTGCCGTCCATCTTCTCGTGATGGCCGCCGGCGATCTCCGCCACGTTCTGCAGGTGGCTGGGGAAGGGCAGGTGGTTGAGCATGATGATGGTCTGCACGATGTGGTGATTGATCACATAGCGCTCCTCGGCGGTCAGCGTGCCCCGGGGCACGCTCAGGTTGTACAGCTCGCCGCGGTTGTACTTGTGGGCCGGCACCTGGAGCTTGAAGCCCCAGGGATTGTCCGCGGTCATGATCTCCACCGCGCTGCGCTCGAACAGGTGTTCCGGCTTGTCCGCCAGCAGCCGCTCCTGCACCGGCAGGCTGGGCGCCGGCGTGCGTTCCTGGCGCCGCAGCTCTTCCCAGGACACCCCCAGGCGATCATCCAGGGTCCGGCTCCAGGTGCGCAGGGCGATATTCTGCAGGCGCTGCTGGTCGGCCTCGGCCATGAACTCGGCCCCCAGGTTGCAGCGCGCGACAAAGGCGAAGTCGTCGTCCAGGGCACGCAGGCGCTCGTCGCGGCTGGCGGCCTGGGCAGTGACTTCCGCCCCTTCGGCCACGGCCCGCCAGTAGTCGATCCAGGCATCGCGCTTGAGCACTTCGAAGCGGGTACGGATTTCATGGATCCGATCGTTCAGGGTTTCCAGCTTGGTGGCCTTGTCCACCACGTATTCCGGGGTCGTGACCTTGCCGCAATCGTGCAGCCAGGCTGCGATATGCAGGGCTTCCCATTCGTCGTCGGTAGGCTGGTAGGCGGCGAATCGCGGGTCGTGGCTGGCGGCCGCGGCCTCGGCCAGCATCAGGGTCAGGGCCGGCACTCGCTGGCAGTGGCCGCCGGTGTACGGGCTCTTGGCGTCGATGGCGCCGGCCAGTAGCTGGATGAAGGCGTCCAGCAGTTGCTTCTGCTTGTTCTGCAGGCGCTGGCTTTCGATGCACAGCGCGGCGGTGGCAGACACCGCCTGGATAAAGGCGATCCGATCCGGGCTGAGTTTGTCCAGGTCCGCCTCGGTGCCGCTGTCTTCCAGAAACAGCAGGAGCATGCCCACCATTTCGTGATGGCGGTTGCGCAAGCGCAGGCCCAGCAAGTGGGCGCTGGGACTGTCCAGGGCCAGCAGCACGCTTTGCAGGCTGCCGGCCTGTTCGAAGCCCAGGGTGGTGACCACGGTGTCGCTGTCGGTGAGTTGGCGCAGCCAGTCCGGCAGCCGGTGGTCGGTCAGGTCCTTGGTGGCGATATTGAAGCGAGGTAGATCCTGATGCTCGCCGTCGATGATCAGGCCATAGGGTTCCAGGCGCGCGCCCTTGCTTTCAGAGAGGTAGATCAGGCCGGCCTTGGCCTGGGCCAGCTTGACGGTTTCCGACAGCACTCGTTGCAGCAGCGGGTCGAAGCGGGTTTCCGCCGACAGGCTGGCATTGATCTCGAAAAAACTCGCCAGGGTGTCTTTCATCCGGGCCATGGACAGGCTCAGTTGATCCACTTCCAGCACCGGCGAGCGGCGTGACATCGGCGCCTTGAAGTCGAAACTGCGGATGGCGTCGGCTTCTTGCACCAGGGCGCGCAGCGGTCGCACCAGCACCCGTGAGATCAGCCAGCCCAAGGGCAGGCACAGCAGCAGGATGGTCAGGGTGATCAGCGCGCCTTGCCAGCGCAGGCGATAGGCATCGGCCAGCAGCTCATCCTCGGGCACCAGCAAGGCCAGTTGCAGGCCGCCCGGCCCGCCCTCGGCGATCCGGTTGCTGGCGGCGATCCAGCTGCGCCCCTCGGACTGCAAGTGGCCGTTTTCCGCCTGCTCTCGCAGCAGCGCGCCGAACACCGGATTCAGAGCATTGGCCTTGATCAGGCGTGCGCTGTGCTTTTCCAGGACCAGCTTGTCGCTGTCGGGATAGGCCACGACGTTGCCCCGGTCGTCGAGCAGGGCAATCTCGGTGCCGGGGGTGACCCGGTGCTTGGCCAGGGTCGAGGACAGTTGTTCCAGCGTCAGGTCGGCGCCCATCACTGCCAGGTTGCCGCTGCTCAGGGCCAGGGTGGTGCCGACGTTGTTGGTGGAATAGAAGACATAGGGCTCGGTGGTGATCTGCTCGGTTTCGCTGCGGGCGTTGGAAAACCAATCGCGGTTGCGAGGGTCGTAGCCCTCCTGCGGGTGCTCCTGGCGGCCGATCATCGAGAGCTGCGAATCGAAGAACAGTGATTGTGAGTGCATCTGTCCGGCGTTGGCGTCGCGCTCGATGCTCCAGACTTCGTAGGCACTGTTGGGCGGCGCCTGGCGCTGATTGCGGATAGCCGCGTCGCGCAGGGGCCGCACCATGAAGAAATCGCCATTGGCATACCCCAGGTACAACGAGGCCAGGTTCGGGTTGTCCTGCAGCGACTGGCTGAACGGCCTGAGCAGTGCCAGGCGTTGCTCCAGGTTGCCGCTCTGGGTCGCCGGGTCCCCGGCCAGCAGGCGCAGCAGATGGCGGATGGGTTCGTAAGTGGACTTCAGGTCGCCGCGCACATCCTGTTCGATGCGCTGGAAGAGCTTTTCGCTGCTTTGCAGGATGATGCGGGTGGTCTGTCGGTAGTTGTAGATCCCCAGGATGACCCCGGTGAGCAACATCAGCAGGGTGAACATCACGCTGATGTGGATATGAAGAGGAAAGCGACGGAGGGCAGGCGTTGGCGTGCTCGGCATTGCAATTCTCTCCGGAGGCGCATGGGGCTGGGTTCTAGGCCCAAGCATAGTTAAGGCCGGCTCTTCCTGCCTTGGCCCCGTCGGCTGCGGGTTGACGGGGCTGGCCTGCAGGGACGGGTGGCGAGGCAATACTGGCCCTTTGATATTTATCTGGCAAGCGCAGGCTTCATGGCGGATTCGTCAGCTGCGGGGCGATGCTTTTCTGCCCTGTGGCTTGCGTCTTGGAGGGCTCGGGTGGCGGGTGATCAAGGTGGCGATGCAAGGACTGGGCGAAGTGCACCAGGTCCCGGTCCAGGCGGCGGACCGCAGCGCTTATCGCCTGCTGTGCAGCCGGTTGCAGGCAAGCCTGTTCCAGAGCCTCGCACCCGGCTTGCAATGCCCCGGCCCCGACCATCAGCGCCGAGCCCTTGATCTTGTGGGCCAGGGCCACCAGCGCCCGGGGATCACTGGTCGGGATCTGCTCCAGCTGGCGCCGGTCTTCCTGGCAGCAGCGCAGCAACTCGTTGAGCATGCGCCGGGCGAACAGCGGCTTGCCACGGGTCAGGGTCCGCAAGGCGCGGATGCTGAAGCTGTCGGGCCGAGGCCGGGGCTTGAGGCTCGCCAGCCTGCGGCTCAAGTGCTCCAGGCCCAGGGGCTTGGCCAGGCAGTCGTGCATGCCGGCGTCGAGGCCGCGCTGGAGCGCTGGCGGGTCGGTGTCGGCGCTGCAGCCGATCAGGGTGGTCGCCGGTCGCTGCTCCCGTGTTTCGTGCTGGCGTATGGCCTCAGCCAGTTGGTAGCCGTCCATCGATGGCATGTTGCAGTCGAGGATCAGCAGGTCGAAGTCGCCTTGGCGCCACAACTCAAAGGCCTGGCGTCCGTCGCTGGCGCAGGTGACCCGGTGTCCGAGGTACTCCAGCTGGCCCTGCAGCAGGGTCAGGCTGGCGCGGTGATCGTCTGCCAGCAGCACATCCAGCGGCACCGCCGTGGCGGGCGGCGGCTCTGTGGCACCCGCGGCGGCTTGGGCGGTGCGGCCGCTCAGGGGGAGCCTGACCCGCGCCTCGCAGCCGGGGCCGCTGCGCCCGTGCAGGCTCAGGCTGCCGCCCATCTGCCGGCACAACTGGTGGCTGATGGGCAGGCCAAGCCCGGCGCTGTTTCGCGGCGACTGGCTGTCGGCGTCAAGCTGGGCGAAGGGCAGCAACAGCCCCTGGCGTTCCTGCTCGGGAATGCCGATACCGCTGTCTTGCACTTGCAACAGCAGCTCGTACCGATCCTGGCTTGCGGCGGGCTGCAAAGTCGCCCTGACCTGGATCGCGCCCTGCTGGGTGAACTTGATGGCGTTGCTCAACAGGTTGCCCAGCACTTGCTTGAAGCGCAGAACATCGATCAGTACCTGGGGAACGGGGCTGGGGGCGTTGAATTCCAGCTCCAGCGCCAGGTGCTTTTGCCGGGCCTGGGCGTGGAACACCCCGATCTGCCCCTCGATGCAATCGCGCAGGTCGACCCAGGTCGGGTTCAGGCGCAGGTGGCCGGACTCGATCCGGCTGATGTCCAGCAGGTCATCCAGCAGTTCCTTGAGGTCGCCGGCCGCGCCCAGCGCCAGCTCCAGCGGCGCGTGGGTTGGCGAACTGTCGCCGGTGCGGCGCAGCACCAGCTCCAGCAAGCCGATCAAGGCATTCAACGGGGTACGGAGTTCGTGGCCAAGGTGCCCGAGGAAGCGGCTCTTGTTGCGATCGGCCGCTTCGGCGCGCTGCTTGTCGGCCTCCAGGGCCGTCGCCGAGCGGGCCAGTGCCTGCAAGTGCCGGCGCTGCTGGCGCAGTTGCCGATAGAGCCGGACCTGGTTCAGCCATGAAGCCAGCAGTATCAGGCTGATGATGCCAACGGGCTGGAGCAGGGTGTCGATCATCGCTCGGCCGCTCGCCGCGACGGTGGTATCGGCAACTGGTGTCTCATATCAGTTCATTGCGCTTGGCCATGTCCACCAGTTCATTCATCGAGGTGGTGGCCAGTTTCTGCATGATGCGTTTCTTGTAAGTGCTGACGGTCTTGTGGCTGAGAAACATGCCCGTGGCAATTTCCTTATTGGTCTGGCCCATGGCGAAAAGTTGCAGAACCATCAACTCCCGATCACTCAAGGAGTTGAATTGGGCCAACTCCAAAGTTGCTCCCAGGGCGGTCCGGTCAAGGTGCAGGGCCTGGCTGGGAAAGTAGTTGTAGCCGTTGCAAATGGCTTTGACGGCACTGAGCAGTTCGCTCAGGTCTTCGCACTTGCACACATAGCCACTGGCCCCGGCGCGCATGCAGCGACTGGCAAACAGGGCCGCGGACTGGGCCGTAAGCACCAGGATGCGCATGGATGGGTGCATGTTGCTCAAGCGCTCCAGCAGCTCCAGGCCATCGAGCTTCGGGATGCAGATATCGAGGATGACCAGGCTGGGTTCGCATTCGCGGACCATTTGCAGGGCATCCACGCCGTTATCGGTTTCACCAATGATCTGATACCCCTCGTGTTCCAGCAGAATACGCACCGCCATGCGTATCACGGGATGATCGTCAATGATAAGTACTGAGCCCATGTTGGCCTCCTGCCGATAAAGGAAAGTCCGAACAGTAGCCCAGCCGCGGGAGCGGAAATAGTTGCGAAAGTGTTGAAAAAACCAATCTAAGACAGGTCTTACAACGAATAAGGGGAGGTATTACAGCCGGTTGGCTGTCACGTGAAGTTAAGGCGGAGCGCAGCGCCCCTGAACCCGGAATAAAGGCCCCGGCGCGAGTCCGTGCAGGCCGCCCCCCGCGAGGAGGGCGGCCCGGGCCTCATGGGGTTTTCTGATCGATGCCGGCTTGCAGCAGCTGGCTGTCGGTATGGCCGCCGATCCGCAGCGGACCGAGGTTGAACGCCTGGTCCTGGCGGGTGGCGTCATCCTGTTTGCGGGTCAATTCGGCCACGCTGCCGGTGGCAATGTTGACCGGTGACTTGGACAGGTTGGCGCCGACGTCCACGCGCAGTTCCGAGCCGGCCAGGTCGGTTTTGCTGACCTTGGACCCCCCCAGTTCGACGCGACCCTCGCTGGCCCCGATGCGCGCACCGGTGAGCTGGGTTTCGCCGCTGACCTTCAGGTTGACGCCCTGCTGGGTACTGATCCCCGAGGCCTGTTCCACGCGGTTCTTGCTCTCGTGGCTGACGTTCAGGTTCAAGGTCGGGGTATAGGAGGTCTGACCGCTCTTGTCGCCAAACAGCACGCCTTCAGCGGTATTGGCCACTTTGCTGCCGGTGGTGTTCTTCTCGCTGACCGAGTAGCTGTCGCTGGTTTTCGGCCAGAAGCGTTCCTTCAGGCTGGAGAAGCGATTGCCCACGGCGTCGGCCTTGTCGGCCAGGTAGTTCTTGGCCTTGTCCACGCCGTTGCCAAAGGCGCCGCGTGGCTCGGGGTTGACGTCGTAGCTGCCGCTGCGGCTGAGTTTTTCCCCCAGGCGCTCCTTGGCGTCGCTGGCCTTGGCGATCAGGTTGTCTTTCGCCGAGCCGAGTTTGTCGACGCTCTTGTCGACGGCGTTTTCCAGCTTTTCCCGGTGCTGGTCGAAGCCTTTTTCGGCCTTGGCCTTCAGGTCGTCCTTGAGCGGACCGGCCGGCTTGGCCAGCTTGTCCACCAGCCCCGGCTGGTTCTTCGCCACTTCCAGCTTGGCGTCGATATTGACCTGGGTGCTGCGCAGCCGGTCCTGGCGGCTTTCGATGTCGAGGTTGCCACCGATGGCCCCGTCGAGGCGTTGCGCGTCGATGTTGGCGCCGGCCAGGTGCACGTTGCCGGCGCTGTTGAGGGTCACCTGATCGGCCTTGATCAGGCTGTTGTGCTGAGTCGTGTTCTGGCGCTGATCGACGTCGATCTTGGCCCGGGCATTGATCCCGCGATCGACTTTCGGCGAGTCGTGCTCACCGGCATCGGCCAGGGTGGTCTTGCCCATGCTGCCACCGGCGCCCAGGGTCAGGCCCCAGTTGTTGTGGACCTGGGTGGACTGCGCCGACTCCTGGTAGATGCCGCCCTGGGCCGCATCCAGCACCACCTTGGCGGCGTCGATGCGCGTGCCCTGCAGGTGAATGGCGCTGTCGCCCTCGGCGGCGCTGGCCAGGCGTACCTGGCCCTGGCTGTAGAGCTGGGCGCCGCGCTGGCTCTGATCGTTTTCATTGACCCGGCCGATGTTGAAGTTGGCACTGAGGTTGACGCTCTTGCCGCTGCTTTGCTCGCTGCTGGTCTTGCTGCCACCGGCCGTGAGGCCGCCACCGAGGTTGCTGCCCTGGCTGTGGTGGGTGTCCACCGCGGCTTGCAGGTCGAGCTTGCCGCCGGCGTCCAGGGTGATATCGCCGGCCGGACGCGCGGCGTTGCCGATCTGCGTGCCTTGCAGCGTCAGGTCGCTTGCACTCTTGAGGTTGACCGGTCCCTGGCCCTGGATGCTGGCGACCCGTGCCTGGCTGTCCTGCTGTTCGAGGCCCTTGTGATCCAGTTGCAAGCCGGCGCCGACATTGAGGTTGGTGCCGCTGCTACCTGGAGTGGTGCCCAGGGTCAGGGAGGCATCGCCACGCAGGCTGGAGTTGCTGCTGCTCTGGCGATCATTGGCCTGATTGAGTGCCAGCTTGCCGTCGGTCTTGATGTTGACGCCGCCCTGGCCGCCATTGAACTGGCTGCCTTCGAAGCGGGCATCGCCACCGACCTTGATGTCCACGCCCTGGCTGCCTGCGTAGCTGCCGACCTGGGCCTTCTCGGAGCTGCTGGTGACGTTGCTGCTGCCACCGGCACCGCTGCCACGGATGTTCAAGTCTTCACCGGTGTTGGTGTAGACCCGCACGCCAACCTTGGCGTCCACGGCCTGTTCGCTGCTGCTGTGGGTATCGCTGGCGGCACTGGCCAGCAGGCTGCCGGCGTCGATCTTCAGCGCGCCGTCGGTGGCGCGGTACTGGGTGCCCTGGTCCTTGAGTTGGCCGTCGGCCTTGACCGTGACCTGGGCGCCGCTCAATTGGCTGACCACGGCGGTGCTGGCGCTTTCGTTGCGCTGGCGGTTCTGGTGGCTGACGTCCACATCGAGCCCGACATTGGGCTGTTCCAGGGCATCGAGTACCCCAGGCTGATGGAACTTGCGCTGGGCCACGCCCTGGATGGCTTTTTCGATGGGGCGGGTGACGCCCTTGTATTCGACGTTGGCGCCGACATCCACCGCCCAGTTGTTCTCCTTGTGGCTGCTGCTTTCGCGGTTGTGCGCGGCCTGGTTGTCGATTTCGGCTGCATTGACCTGCAATGCACCGCCAGCCTTGACCTGGGCGCCTTCGGTGGTGAGGCGGTTGCCGGCATTGATGGTCAGGTTGCCGCTGGCAGCGATGTTGCTGGTCTGGGCAGTGCTCTTGCTGCTGCTGTCCTGGGTGCTGGTGTGGGCCACTTCCAGGCCATTGCCGGCGCGGTCCAGGCCGCCGGTGTAGTAGAAGCCGCCACCGGTGGTGGTGCTGTCGCTGTGCTTGTCGGTGGTGTTGTCCGTGGCCAGCAACTGCACATTCTTGCCGCTCAGGCTGGCATCGCCGGCCGTGGCCGCAAGGTCGCTGCCTTGTACCTTGAGGTCCTCGCCGGCAGTGACCGCCAGGGTGCCGCCAGTGAGGCTGGAGGCCTGTTGCCGGGTGCTGTCGCTGCTGTCGTTGCGCTGCTCATCCTGGTAGCGCACCCCGGCCCGGTACTGGCCGGTGCCCGGAGCGTTTTCCTTGGCGTAGGCGTCGAAGCCGCGCTTCTGGGTGCTGCTGCTGTCGTGCCGGGTGTCTTCGGCTGCGACGACCTTGACCGTGCCCTTGGCGCTGGCGTCCAGGGCTCCCGCAGCGGCGACCTGGGAGCCGCTGATGGTCAGGTCCTCGGCACTTTGCAACTTCAGGTTGCTGTCCGAGCGCACCTGGCTGCCGACGGTGGTGCTGCCTTGGCTCTGCTGACGGCTCTCGTCCTTGGTGATGCCGAAGAACTTGCTGTCCTTGCTGTGGCTGTTGCGATGGGAGGTGTCCTGCACGCCGTCGATGGTCAGCGAGCCTTTGTTACTGATGACGCTGGCCTGGGTGGCGCCCCGGGCCTGGCTGCCGCTGATGCGCACGCTGTCGGCACGCACGATCAGCTTGCCGTCGGCGTTGACCTTGCTGCCCTGGTTCTCGGTCTTGCCCTGGTCGCCGTCGGCGTTCTTGCCGAAGAAACCACCGCCCACCAGGTCGCCGGAGTAATGCTGGTTGCTCTGGCTCTGCTGGCGGCTGGCGCTGGTGATGTCGACGTCCTTGGCGGCCAGCTGGATGTCGCCCTTGCTGTGCAGCTCGGCCCCTTCAAGGCGCAGCTTCTGCTGGCTGTCGAGTTGCAGTTGCTGGCCGCTCTTGAGCTGGCTGGTGACGCTGCGCTGCTGGCTGCTGGCGTTGTCCCAGTTTTCCTTCCACAGGTGCTTGCGGTGCTGGCCCTGGTCGCGCTGGGTGTGGGTTTCGGTGGCGGCGGTCAGTTGCAGGTCGCCGCCACTCTGGGCGTTGAGGTTGTGGCCAGCCTCGACGCTGCTGCCCTGGATCCGGGTATTGGCGCCGGATTTCAGCTCCGCGTCATGCTGGGCCAGCACCTTGTTACCGTGCTGGCGTGTTTCGCTATCGGTCTGGGTAGCGTCGTAGGTCTCCCAGGTGATGCCGATGGTGCTCTTGTCCCACTGTTGGCGTTTTTCCTGGAGCTTGCGGCTTTCGATGCTGCTCAGGGTCAGGTTGCGCCCGGCATCGAGCTTGACGTTGCGGCCGCTGACGTCGGTGGCGGCCAGGGTCAGGTCCTTGGCGCCGTGCAGTTCGATATCGCCCTGGCTGCGCACCCCGGCGCGAACCGCGTCGAGGCTGTTGTCCACGGCCTGGCCGCGGATGTCCAGGTCACCGGCGGAAGTCAGTTTGACCCCGTCGCGGCCGTCCACCTGGACGGCGCCGACGCGCACCCCGGCGCCTTCAGCGGTGCTGACGATATTGATCCGCCCGGCCTGCATGGCGCCGAACAGGCTGGCATCGATGCGCTGGTCCTGGGTGTGGCTGGTCGGGTCGACCTTCAGCACCTTGCCGCTGGGGTAGTCGAGCTGATTGCGGCCCACGGTCACGTTCAACTGGTCCCGGGCGGCGAGGCTGCCTTTGCTGTCGATGCGTGGGGCGATCAGGTTGATCGAGCCCTCGGCGTTGCGCAGGCCGCCGCCGTGGATATCCAGCTGGCCCCGGGCGTCCTGGGTGTTGAGCCCCTGCAGCTTGCCGTCCTGGAGTTCCGGGCGACCCACCACCAGGTTGGCGTTGGGGGTGTTGATGAAGCTGCCGCCATTGACCGAGATGCCGTTGGGGTTGGCCAGCACGAAGTCGGCGGCGCGGCCGAAGATTTCCTGGGCGCCATTGAGTTGCGAGGCGTTGCGGCTGATCACCTCGTTGAGGATCACGCTGGCCGCCTGGCCGTGGAGTTGCTGGTTGGCCGCCAGTTGCCCGGCCAGTTGCGACTGCCCGGCTTGCAGGGCGTTGTTCAGCACCACCCCCTGTTGCCCGACGTTGTAGTCCAGGAACTGGTTGTGGGACAGGCCGCCGGCATTGGGCGCGACGATGTTGACGATGGGCACGCCGCCCTGGTTCTGCAGTTGCGGGGTGCCGCCGGGGCCCTCGACCACGGTGATCCCGCCGGCCAGGGCCAGGGGCAGATGGGATACCAGCAGCAGGCCGGCGATGGTCCAGCGCAATCTGCCCTGGGGCGAAAGGTTGAAGCGGTGAGTGTTGTCAGGCATGAGAACCTCGTTCTGAGTAAGTGAGCCGGGCGTTGCCTTCTAGAGGGGCGACGGCGCGTTGTGCTCAGGTTCGTCGGGTATTTCAGGCTAATCGGCGGTTGATCAAATCTGCAGGCTGAACCTGGCCAGCCAGACTTCCGGTTCCGTTCGGAAACCTTGTGGGGTGTTGAGGCTGTGCTGGTAATCCAGGTCGACCTGAAGGTTTTTCCAGGCCAGGTTGAGGCCCAGGCTGGCCGCGCTCAGGTGCCGACTCTGGGCACCGTGTTCGGCCTTGATCCAACCGTTGTCCAGGCCCAGGCGCGGGGTGATCTTGAGCGGCAGGTCGCTGTTGAGCGGCAGGCGCAGGGTGTTGCGCCACACCGCGCCGATGGCGCCGGAGGCACTGTTGAGGCGGTAGCCGCGCACCGCCGAATCGTCGGTGCCCAGCAGTTGTTCGATGGCCGGCAGCGGGTCCGGGCTGTACTGCGCCGAGAGCTGGCTCTGCCACTGCCAGCGCTGCTCGCCCAGCTGGCCGTTGCGCCACTGGCTGAGGCCGGCGCGGTACTTGCGAAACTGTGCCTGGGGCAGGTTGCGCTGCACCTGTTGCGAGTCGCGGTCGGCGCCGAACCAGGTCAGGCCCTGGGCGTAATTGACATCCAGGTTCCACACCGCGCTGTCGAGCCAGAACAGGTTGAGCCCGGCCTCGGCCACGGTCAGGGTCGGGCTCTGGATCTGCAGGTGGGCTTTTTGCAGGTAGCTGTCCACGTCCTTGTAGGCCAGTTGCAGGTTGGCGCTGAGCTGGTGGCTCTGATCGCGCCACAGCACCCGGTCGGCGCGGCCGCTGACCATGTCGGTGCGGCCGCTGTTGTACAGGGTGGTGCGGGCCAGCTTCAGCGGGGCGCGGTATTCGGCGTGGCTGGCGAACAGGCTGTAGGTCCAGTAACCGTAGGGCACCGAGTAGAACAGGCTGCTGCTGCGGCTGTAGCGCGGGCCGTGGTTGAGGGTGTCGCTGTAGTTCAGGTTCAGCGCGTCGTTGATCTGCAACGGGCTGTCGAGGTTGAGGTTGATCGACTGGCGGTCACGCCCGGTGCCGGCGCTGCCGAGGTTATCCACACCCAGGCCGAGGCCCCAGCGCGCGGCGCTGCTGCGCGAACGCAGGATGATCCGCGAGGCGCCGGGCTGGCTGCCGGGAGCGATGTCGGCAGTCAGGTCCAGGGAGCGCAGGCGGTTCAACTGGTCCAGGCCCTGTTCCAGGTCCCGCAGGTTCAGCGGCTTGCCGAGCATGCCGGGGAAGGCCCCGCCCAGGGACACCGGCAGGCTCTGGTCGGCCAGTTCGATGGCTTCGACGTAGCCTTCCTCCACCAGGATATCCAGGCTGTGCCCGGCGGCCGGGGTGCTGGCCAGGTACGGGCGGCTGGCAATGTAGCCGGCCTCGACATAGAGGCGAGTGATGGCCGCCAGCAACTGGTTGATCTGATTGACCCCCATGCACGGCGCTACGTACGGCTTGATGGCGTCGTTGAGCCGGGTTTTGCCGAACAGGCTGACACCGCCGATGCGGGTGCCGCTCAGGGGCCAGCAGCGCTCGTCGCTGGCGGGCTGCCGGGGCAGGTCGGGGTTGGCCGGGGTGCTGCTGAAGCTGCCGCGCTGCATCTGCCGCTGGCGCTGTTCCAATTGCAGTTGTTGCAGGTCGCGTTGCTGTTGCTGCTGCAGGCGCAGGGCTTCCTGGCCCGGTTGCACGTCGGCCAGGGCCAGGGCCGGGGTCAGGCAGATCAGGCCCAGCAACAATCCCAGGCAGCCGTTGCCCATAGGGGCGAAAAGGGAGCGGTCAGTGCGTGATGAATAGGGCACTTGGCATCCTTACTGTAAAAAGACCAAGTGACGAACAACAGAAAAGCCGATCGTTGAGGCTCAACTAGTGACGTCGCTTTAAGTTCTGCACTGTGAATATGAGGTGCCGTCGATCGCTATATCGACGACCTATCTTCAAGTGCTCGCGAGTGACAATTCCTGAGTGAGAGCCGGGTGCTTCAATCTAAAATCAGGTATGACAAAAGGGTTGAGTGAGTTGCAGTGCAAACGTTACAGCGTGGTGTGAAACTAATTTTTCCGGGGGCGGTCAGCGGGGAAATATCTTGTTGAAATCGAGACTATCCGAAACTAAAAACTCGATTTGTACGTAAATTGTAAATGCATAGAAGGCTAACAAAAAAATCCTGGCGGCCTTGATTGGCAAGGGGTTCAGGCAATTGCTGAGAATCTGCAAAGGTAGGATGTTTGGTTGAATCAAGAACAGGTGTTGGAATGTGTGAAAGCAGCGCAATATCTGCGCGCCGCACACCGAGTGTTTACGGCTAGTTGCTCTTTCTACCTGAGTAGTTGCTCTAGTCTTGTTGTTCGTTAATTGAAGTCATGTTGCTCGGGGAATGCCTTAGAGTCGGACTCTTGAATGACATGCCCGTAATGCCGAGTGTTTTTCCCCCTGTATTGGCGCATATCCGGAGTTTGTCGGCCGCTGTTGCGCCGGCCGGGCTAGGGGAATCCCTTAGTTGTCGATTGAATGTTGCCGGTCATATCAAGTGCCTGGCGCGGCCGCCAGGCACTTGATGTGCGAGGGTCATTGCGGACTTGAGCGTCCGGTCATTTCCCGGGCCATTTCACTGGCGTAGCTGTCGGTCATGCCGGCGATGAAATCGATCATGCGCAGGAACGAGGTGTGCAGCGGCCAGTTCGGATCCGGCGCGTTGTTGCCCAGCAGATCGAGGATCCGCCGGTTCTTGAACGACGGCGTCTTGCCGCCGTGCTGCTCCAGTGCCGCGCCGCAGAACGAGTTCAGCAGGATCTCCAGGGTGGTGTAGGCGCCGATCTCGTGCAGGGTCTTGCGCTTGTCCTGGAAGATCTTGCGCCGTGCCACGTCCTTGGCATTGAGCACGCAACGCTTGGCCGGGCCATGCATGTGCTCCACCAGATCGCCGTGCAGGGTGCCGGCCAGCAGGGCGTCCTGCTGTTCGACAAAGGCCCGGGCGGCGGCGTTGGTCAGGTGCTCGATGGCCTTGCCCCGCAGGATCGCCAGGCGCCGCCGGCGCGAATCCCCCGGGCCCAGCTGGCGATAGGTTTCCGGCAGGTCGTCGCCCACCAGTCCCAACAGCAGGGACTCGACTTCGGCGTACTCCAAGAGGTCCATCTCCAGCCCGTCTTCCAGGTCGATCAGGGCGTAGCAGATGTCGTCCGCGGCTTCCATCAGGTACACCAGCGGATGCCGGGCCCAGCGCTGGTCTTCCAGTTGTGGCAGGCCGAGCTTGTGGGCGATCTGCTCCAGCAGCGGCAATTCGCTCTGGTAGCAGCCGAACTTGTGCTTCTTGTAGCCCAGGGAGTCGGCATGGCGCGCGGTCCAGGGGTACTTGAGGTAGGTGCCAAGGGTGGCGTAGGTGAGCCGGGTGCCGCCGTCGAACTGGTGATATTCGAGCTGGGTGAGGACCCGGAAACCCTGGGCATTGCCTTCGAAATTGAGGAAGTCCTGGCGTTCGGCCTCGCTCATCGCGTCCAGCCAGCCACGCCCGGCGGCCTGCTGGAACCAGTGGCGGATGGCGTCTTCGCCGGAATGGCCGAAGGGCGGGTTGCCGATGTCATGGGCCAGGCAGGCCGACTGCACGATCATCCCCAGGTCGCTGGGTTCGCACCAGTCGGGCAGGGCGTCGCGCAGCGTCTCGCCGACGCGCATGCCCAGGGAGCGACCGACGCAGCTGACTTCCAGGGAGTGGGTCAGGCGGGTGTGGATATGGTCGTTGCTGGACACCGGGTGCACCTGGGTCTTGCGTCCCAGGCGGCGGAATGCGCCGGAGAAGATGATGCGGTCATGGTCTTTATGGAAAGGGCTACGGCCGAGTTCTTCCGGGCTGTGCACTGGCTTTCCGAGGCGTTCGCGGTTGAGCAGGGTCTGCCAATCCAAGGCGGGGTCTCTCCGAAAAAAAACTGAAGGGCAGAGCTTCCGGGTTCCCGGGCGCCGCCGCAAGAGGCGCATGGCCTGCGCTCATGTATCAACCTGGCCGACGCTTTCGCTGGCAAGCCAGCTCCTACACGAAAATGGTCTGGCCTGCGCCCCCAGCTGTAGGAGCCGGCTTGCCGGCGAAAGGGCCCGCAGCCCGTGCACCCATCGTGTCGCTGCGCGGGGCTACAAGCCGGCGGCGTCGATGTCGATCAGCAGCAGGCGCTGGCCGTTGTCGAAGAACTGGCCGGCGGTCAGGCAGTACTGGTTGCTGGTGGCGTCGCGGTAGGTGCTGGACAGGGTCAGGCGCCGTTCCTCCCAGCCTTCGGCCAGCAGGTGATAGAAGTACGGCCGCCAGGACCAGTTGTGGCCGACGTAGCTGCTGTCGGCCTGCCAATGGTTGTGGCGCCATTCCAGGTTCGGGGTCAGTTGGGTGCCGTGGCGATCGCACTGGTAGAAGCGCAGCAGCCAGGGAAAGGCCGTGACCTCGGGCAACTGGCTGATGGGTGCCTGGGCTTGGGCCCAGGCCTGCAGCAGGTGCATCAGTTCCGCCAGTTGCAGGCGCATGTGCATCAGGCGATTGCGTTCAGCCAGCTTGTGCCGCACATAGCGCTCGCGCAGGCGGGCGAAGGGCTGGACGAAGGCATCACTGGCGAACAGCTGTTCCTGGGCCCGGGCAAACAGAAAACCCTGGACATAGCGCGAGCCGCACTCCAGGGCGAAATCCAGCTCGGCCTCGGTTTCCACCCCTTCGGCGATGATCCAGCAGCCGGTCTTTTCCGCCATCAGGGCCAGGGCCTTGACCACGTCGCTGCTGGGGCCGCCGCGGGCGGCGGCCTGGAACAGGCGCATGTCGAGCTTGAGGATGTCCGGTTGCAGGGCCAGCACCCGGTCCAGTTGCGAGTAGCCAGCGCCGAAGTCGTCGATGGCGATCCGCGCCCCGGCCTGGCGGTAGCGCGCCACCACTTCGCTCAGACGCTGGCTGTTGCCCCCCAGCTCGGTGATTTCGAAGACGATGCGCCGTGGGTCGACGGCGTTGTGCTGGATCTGCCTAAGGCTCGGCAGGGCCTGCCCGGGCCTGAGCCGGCTGATCCAGCGCGGGGAGATGTTCAGGCTCAGGAACCAGTCCGCCGGGGCCTCGTGCAGGCGCCGCAGGGCGTCGTCGCGGACCTGGCGGTCAAGGCGCCGCAAAGCGCTGGAAGGGGTACGCGGATCGGCGAACAGCGGTCCCACCGACGTCAGCTGGCCATTGCTCTGGCGCAGGCGGCCCAGGGCCTCGACCCCGGCGATCCGCCCGGTGGCGGTATCGATGAACGGCTGGAAGCAGGCGAGCGGTTGCCCGTCGATCACAGAGCCTCCTTATAAGATTCTTGTGGTTAGGAAGTCTTGGCTGCCGGGTGCACAGGCAGGAGTCGGCCCCTTGGTTAAGGGGCCGATCGGGGTTGCATAGCAAGAATGCAGCCAGATGTGGAACCGCCAGTGACAGGTCGGTTGCGCAGGGGCGATCAGGGCTTGCGCGAAGTGCCTTGCAGCGCCAGCCGGATCAGCGGCAGCAGGCTGGTGCCCAGACGAACCAGGCGCGTGAGGCCGCCGGTGCCGCCGCTCTTGGCACCCTTGCCGGTGAGGAACCCCAGCAGGGTCACTACCGCCACGCCCCAGAGTGGTGCGTGCTTGATGCCAAAGCCTTCCTGCCAGCTTTGTCCCAGGCCACGCACCCGTTGCAGGGGTTGCAGCAGTTGCTGGGACTCGTGGCGGATTTCCTGGCGGTGCATTTCCATGCGCAGGCGAATCAGTACCTTGCGCATCTCCCGGCGTGAGGTGTTCTGCGGAATGTCGGGCAAGTTCATGGCAGCAGGCGCTCCCGATCGTTGGCCAGCTCTTCGAGCGTGGCGTGGAAGGGCGAGGATTCATCGAAGATCGCCGCTTTCAGGCGCAGGCCGCAGAACAGCGCCGCCAGGGCATAGAACACGCACAGACCGATGATGCCGGCCAGGCGATAGCTGTCCCACAACAGGATCAGCACCAGCGCCGACAGCCCCACCAGCAACAGCAGGGCGAACACCAGGGCCAGCCCGGCGAACAGCAGCAGGCTGACGGTGCGGGCCTTCTGCTCCTGCAACTCGATGCCGAACAGTTCTACGTGGCTGTGCAGCAGGCCCAGAACCGCGGCTCCCAGACGCCGGGAGGACGCGCTTGGACCGCTGCCGGACGAAGTGGATTCGCCGATAGCCATATCAGCGCCGCGTCGCCAGCAGGCCGATCAGAAAGCCCACGCCGGCGGCGATCCCGACCGACTGCCAAGGGTTGCTCTGCACGTAGTCCTCGGCGGCGGTGACGGCGGCCTGGCCGCGCTGGCGCAGGGATTCCTCGGTCAGTTGCAGGGTTTCCCGGGCCTTGAGCAGGCTTTCGTGGATCTGTTCGCGCAGTTCGTCAGCCTGGTCGCCAGCCAGGGTCGCGGTGTGTTCCAGCAGACGCTCCGTGTCACTGACCAGTGCCTGAAAATCCGCCATCAGTACTTCTTGAGCCGTCTTCGCCGTTTTGCTGGCCATGGTTGTTTCTCCGTTGATTGCGTGTGTGAGCTATGAGTGTGAGCCCTGAGTGAAGGTTCACTGTAATTGCCTGGTACAGCTTTTGCTTTGTCCTGGTGCGCAAGACGTCGGGCTTGCGCCGAAAACGAGCGAGGGTGGCGCGCTAGCCCGCGTAAACCCTGGCCGAAAAATCACAACCTCAAGGTCAATCTGCTTTCCGTGGTCTTGCGTCCGCTGCCTGGCGCGCCAAAACGGTTCACCGACAGCGCGGATCGCGCACCCGGGGAGCCAACTTGGTGCAAGGTCGGCTGCAGGGTGCGGGAGATGATGGCCGATTTCGGATCTGCCTACTCCATGGAAAATCTGCAAAGCGCTGTGGACACCCTGGTCCACGGTTCCAACACCCTGTTCATCCTGATCGGGGCGGTCATGGTCCTGGCCATGCACGCCGGTTTTGCCTTCCTTGAGGTGGGCACCGTGCGCCTGAAAAATCAGGTCAATGCGCTGTCGAAGATCCTCAGTGACTTCGCCGTCTCGACCCTGGCCTATTTCTTTATAGGCTATTGGATCTCCTACGGCGTGAGCTTCCTGCAACCGGCCGCGGTCATCAGCGCCGATCACGGCTATGGCCTGGTGAAGTTCTTCTTTCTGCTGACCTTCGCCGCGGCGATCCCGGCGATTATCTCCGGCGGCATCTCCGAGCGCGCGCGTTTTGTGCCGCAATTGTGCGCCACGGTGCTGATCGTGGCCTTCGTCTACCCGTTTTTCGAGGGCCTGGTGTGGAACGGCAATTTTGGCGTGCAAGCCTGGTTGCAACAGCGCTTTGGCGCCGGGTTCCATGATTTCGCCGGGTCGGTGGTGGTGCACGCCATGGGCGGCTGGCTGGCGCTGGCGGCGGTGCTGTTGCTGGGGCCGCGCAACGGACGCTATCGCGACGGCAAGCTGGTGGCGTTCGCGCCGTCGAGCATTCCGTTCCTGGCCTTGGGGTCGTGGATCCTGATTGTCGGCTGGTTCGGCTTCAACGTGATGAGCGCCCAGACCTTGCAAGGGGTCAGCGGCCTGGTGGCGGTGAACTCGCTGATGGCCATGGTCGGCGGCACCGTGGCGGCATTGATCGTCGGGCGCAATGACCCGGGCTTTCTGCACAACGGGCCACTGGCCGGGCTGGTGGCGATCTGCGCCGGTTCTGACCTGATGCACCCGGTAGGGGCCCTGGTGACCGGGGCGATTGCCGGGGCCTTGTTCGTCTGGTGCTTCATCGCCGCCCAGAGCCGCTGGAAGATCGACGACGTGCTCGGGGTCTGGCCGTTGCATGGCCTGTGTGGCGCGTGGGGCGGGATTGCCTGCGGGATCTTCGGCCAGAGCGCGTTGGGCGGCTTGGGCGGGGTCAGCCTGGCCAGTCAGGTGTTCGGCACCGGCCTCGGGGTGCTGGTGGCGCTGCTGGGCGGTTTTGCCGTGTATGGCCTGATCAAGGCCGCCTGCGGGCTGCGCCTGACCCAGGAGCAGGAGTACTACGGCGCCGACCTGTCGCTGCACAAGATCGGTGCGGTGAGTCAGGACTGAGGCACTCGCGGCCCTGGCGGCGTCACGCCCAGGGCCATTGCAGGGCGGCCTCAACCGCCCTGCAAGCGGGCTTCGCAGGCCTCGATCGCGGCCTGGGAGCCGGACACCAGCACCCGGTCGCCGGCCTGCAGGCGCGGTGCCGGGTTCAGCGGCAGGTCGTTGCCGTTGCGTTGCACGCCTTGCACATCCACCCCCAGGGCTTCCAGGCCGAGCTCTTGCAGCAGCCGGTTGCAGGCGTGGGCGTCGGCGTCCAGGTTCACCGCGTGCATCTGCACCGCCGGCGGTTCGTGATTGTCCTGGGTCGTGCTTTGCGCGCCGTGGTAGAAACCGTGCAGCAGGCGATAGCGGCTATGGCGCACTTCGTCCACGCTGCGTTGCACCCGCTGCTCCGGCAGGCCGAGCATGATCAGTGCGTGGGAGGCCAACATCAGGCTCGACTCCAGCAATTCGGGCACCACTTCGTTGGCACCGGCGGCCTTGAGTTCGGCCAACTGGCTGTCGTCCCGGGTCCGCACCAGGATCGGCACATTGCGGTCCAGGCGCCGCGCGGCCTTGAGTACCGCCAGGGCAATGTCGGTCTTGTCCACGGCAATCACCAGCAGGCGGGCCCGCTCCAGGCCCACCGCGGCCAGCAGGTCACCACGGCGGCAATCGCCGTAGTGCACGCAGCTCTCCGCCGCCGAGGCTTCCTGGACCCGCACCGGATCATCGTCCAGGGCGATGAAACGCAGGTGCTCGTGCCGCAGGAAACGCCCGATGGACTGGCCGACCCGGCCATAGCCGCAGATCACGACATGGCCCTGCAGCTCGGCGTTCTGCGCGCTGATCTCCTCCAGCTGGGCGGCCTGGTTGGGCTTGCGGTGCAGGCGCGCGGTGATCACCGGCGCGGCCCGCAGCAACAGTGGGGTCAGCAGCATGGAGCTGAAGGTGGCGGCCAGCAGCAGGCTGCTCAAGTGGGACGGGATCATCTGGGTCAGTTGCATCTGCGCCATCAGGGCGAAGCAGAATTCGCCGCCCTGGGCCAGGGCCAGGCCGCTGCGCCAGGCCGTCTCGCCGTCGCTGCCGCGCAGCTTGAGCAGGATCGCCACCACGCTGCCCTTGATCAGCAGCAGGGCCAGGGTCAGGCCGAGGATCAGCAGGCTGTGATCGATGAACAGTTGCAGGTCGATGAGCATGCCGATGCTGACGAAGAACAGTCCGAGCAGAATGTCGCGGAACGGGCGGATATCGGCTTCGATCTGGTGCCGGTAATGGCTTTCTCCCAGGAGCATGCCGGCGAGGAAGGCGCCCAGGGCCGGCGACAGGCCGAGCAGGTGGGTGAGCCAGGCGGTCAGCAGCACGATCACCAGGGCCAGTAGCACGAAGAGCTCGGCGGAGTGGGAGGCGGCGACTTCATGGAACAGCCGCGGCAGCAGCCAGCGGCTGGCCAGCAGCAGGCCGAAGAACAGCACCAGGGTCTTGCCCAGCGTCGCCGGCAGGGCCCAGTACCAGGCGTGCTCGCTGTTGCCGGCGAAGACCGGCACCAGGGTCAGCAACAGCACCGCCACCACGTCCTGGAACAGCAGCACGCCGATGGCGTTCTGCCCGTGGCTGCTGAAGATCTCGCCGAGGCTGGTCAGCTCCTTGCTGACAATCGCGGTGGAGGACAGGGCCAGCCCGGTGCCGAGCATCAGCGCCGCGCTCAGGGGCATGCCGAACAAGGCCAGTACTCCCCCCAGGATCAGCCCGGTGCACAGCACTTGCAGGCTGCCCAGGCCAAACACCACATGGCGCAGGGCGAGCATCTTCGACAGGGAGAATTCCAGGCCCAGGGAGAACAGCAGGAACACCACGCCCAGTTCGGCCAGGTCCGGCAATTCTTCACTGTCGTTGACCCAGTCCAGAGCGGTGGGCCCGACCATCAGGCCGACGGACAGGTAGCCTAGAACCGGCGGCAGGCTCAGGCGCCGGAACAGCGCGATGACCACCAGTGACGAGGCGAGAATGATCAGCAGATTGGCAAACAACGGGCATCTCCGGACAAGGGGGCGGGCAGGGCAAAGCCTAGAGGCAAAAAAGCGGCGAGGATCGCCTGGACGGCAAAAAAACACCCTGACTCACGTCATTCTTTGTCGAGAATGCTTCATATTCATGAGCCTCAGAATCTGCCTGTCCGGGGGCTGTCCGCCTGCCGCAGCATTCTCGGAGCAGAGCCACGCAGGGGCACGGATCCCGGGTCAGCCAGGACCAGGAGCGGGTCGACGGCTTGCCTGCTCGCGCCTAAAATAGGCACCTGTTCTTCACACGGTTGCCCTGTCATGCCCCCTGAATGCCAATTGTTCGGCACCCTTGGTTGCCATTTGTGCGAACTGGCCGAGGCCGAGTTGATGCCGCTGGTGGAGCACGGCCTGATGGTCGAGCTGGTGGATATCGCCGAGAGTCAGGAGCTGTTCGAAACCTATGGCCTGCGCATTCCGGTGTTGCGCCGCGTGGACAATGGCGGCGAGCTGGGCTGGCCCTTCGATGCCGAACAGGTGGTGGCGTTCCTGCGCTGACCCCCGGGTAGCCGGGGCGCGACTTCCGCCTGTCGCCCGTCCCCGGAATTCATTGGCGAGATCCGTCGATTCGGTTACTGTATGCATATACAGTTGTCGAGGAGTCTCGCCATGTCTCTCACTTTCCTGACCGGTTCCGAACGCTCACAGCCGTTGCCAGCCCGTTTCCTGGAGCAGGGTGACGGTGACTGTGCCTCCCTGGCCAGTGAGCCCATCGGCAACGGTTTTTCCCTTGACCGGACCCTGGGGCTGGGGGCTCCGCAGATCCACGGCCTGCTGGTGGATGACGACAACCTGCTGGGGTTCGGCATCTACCCCGGAGACCGGTTGATCGTCGATCGCTCGGCCACTCCGGTGGTGGATCAGTACCTGGTGGTAAGGCCCCGGGGCACGGCTGAATACTCCCTGCGCCTGCTGGCGCCCGATCCTCGGGGCGGCCTGTTGCTCAAGGCGGCGCGGCCTTCAATTCCCTCCATGGCGCTGGATGACCCGGACTCGATCGAGATCTGGGGCGTGGTGCTGTGGGTGGTCAGTTATGTGGGGCGCAAGCAGCCCTGATGGATGTGGCGCACGCTTCGAATCGTTAAAGGAATACATGATGGTCAATGTCGAACAACTGAAAAACAGCGTGAACGGCATGTCTGCCGATGTGGTTCGGGAGGCGGTGCTGGAGCTGCGCCTGGACGGACTGGTCACCGAAGGCAAGACGCCCTTCAACAAGTTGCATTTCAATACCTGCTTTGCCGAGATCGAGGCCCTGTTCCAGCGTGCCGGTTACCATCGGCAACTGGATGTGGTGGGTTACCAGGGGCTGCTGTACGCCCTCTATGATCCAGGCCGCTGGGAGGCGGTGGATGTATTGCGCTGGCTCAAGGAGTTCACCGAGGCTGCCGCGCAGGCCCGGCATTCGTGCGCTTGAGGTCGGGCAAACTGATCCTAGGTTTCCCGGGGGCTGCTGTTGGATAATGCCGCCTCGCATTGAACCCTCGAGCTTTGTCATGTCCTCCGCGAGTTTTTCTGCTGCACAGCATCAAGCCAGCACCTTGTACCTGCCCCCCGGCTCCTGGCCGACGGTGCTGGACTGCCTGTGCGATCACTTCAAGGCCATCAGCCGCGAGCAATGGCTGGATCGCATCGCCCGTGGTCGGGTGCTGGACGGGCAGGGCCAGCCCATCAGTGTGGACCTGGCCTATCGCGAAGGCCTGCGGATTCATTATTTCCGCGAGGTGCCGGACGAGAAGGTGATCCCGGTGCAGGAGACCATCCTCTACGCCGACGAGCATCTGGTGGTGGCGGACAAACCGCATTTCCTCCCGGTCACCCCGGCGGGCGAGTATGTCGAGCAGACCTTGCTGCGCCGTCTGATCCGGCGCCTGGACAACCCGCACCTGGTGCCCTTGCACCGCATCGACCGGCACACCGCCGGGCTGGTGCTGTTTTCCGCCGATCCGGGCAGTCGTTCGGCCTATCAGGCGCTGTTCCCCACCCGGCGGATCGAGAAACGCTACGAGGCCATTGCCGGCGCCTTGCCGCACCTGAGCTTTCCCCTGGTGCACAAGAGCCGCCTGGTGGACGGCGAGCCCTTTTTCCGCATGCAGGAAGGCGCGGGCGCAAGCAACACCGAAACCGCCATTGAGGTCAGGGAAAAGCACGGCGACCTGTGGCGTTACGCGCTGTACCCGGTGACCGGCAAGAAGCACCAGTTGCGCGTGCACATGAGCGCGCTGGGGGCGGCGATTTGCAACGACCCGTTCTACCCCGAGGTGCTCAAGGATGCCGAGGACGATCATGCCAGGCCGCTGAAGCTGCTGGCCCAGGGGCTGCGTTTCATCGATCCGCTGACTGGACAGGAACGCGAGTTCGAGAGCCGCATCCGCCTGCAGTGGTGAAAACCCTTTCGCAGAAACAATAAAACCCGCACCAGGCGGGTTTTATTGCATGCAGATCGCTAGCCGTCGGACTTACAGCTCCTTGACGGTGCGGACCTGATCCTTGTTGATGCGGGTGCGCTTGCCGTCCAGCTGTTCGAACTCGTAGAAACCCGAGTCCTTGTCGTATTGGGGGGTGTCGACGGCCTGGATTTCGCGACCGTCATTCAAGGTGATCACTGATGGCGAAGCGCAACCGGCGAGCGTGGCCAGGCCCAGTGCGAGCATGAAAGTGGCGAGGGTCCGATGAGTCATTGTGTGTCTCCGAAATGAGTACTTTTGAGTGCTGGTCTTCAGACGTATGGTGCGTCTGCAAGTTCCTTGGCCAGGTGCATTCTGCCACGTTGTCAGACAGATCGTAGGCGTTCAGCGAGTTATCTTGACTAGTGTCGCGTGGCTGGCCGCGCAGGCGGATGCCTGCTCCTGGCGGCCTGCGCAGGACCGTCCCAGGGGATTGCCGGCCGCCAGGGGCGGCGGATCGGAGCGCTGTGATATAACACCGGGCTGTTTCTCTTACCTCAGGATCGAGCCTATGAAAGCCAAGGCTGATGTACCTTTTGTTCCCCTGAACATTGCGGTGTTGACCGTCAGTGATACACGCACCCTGGAAACCGACACTTCCGGACAGGTCTTCGTCGAGCGTCTGGGCGCCGCGGGTCATCGTCTGGCCGCACGGGTGTTGCTCAAGGACGATCTGTACAAGATCCGCGCCCAGGTCGCCACCTGGATCGCCGACGAACAGGTGCAGGTGGTGCTGATCACCGGCGGTACCGGCTTTACCGGTCGCGACAGTACCCCGGAAGCGGTGGCCTGCCTGCTGGACAAGCAGGTCGACGGTTTCGGTGAACTGTTCCGGCAGATTTCGGTGGCCGATATCGGCACCTCCACCGTGCAGTCCCGCGCGCTGGCCGGGCTGGCCAACGGCACCCTGGTGTGCTGCCTGCCGGGCTCCACCAATGCGGTGCGCACCGGCTGGGATGGAATCCTCGCCGAGCAACTGGATGCACGCCACCGGCCGTGCAATTTCGTTCCCCATCTGAAACAGGCGGCGGCTTGTGAATCCCGTGGGTAAGCCGGGCAAGCTCGGCGCCTTGATGCCGGTTGAGGAGGCGCTGGAGCGTTTGCTGGCCATGGCCGCGGCGGCGCCGATTGTCGAGCGCGAATCATTGCCCCTGGCGGCCACTCAGGGCCGGGTGCTGGCCGAGGCGCTGATCTCCAGCCTGGACCTGCCGCCCTGGCCCAACAGCGCCATGGACGGCTACGCCTTGCGCCTGGAGGACTGGAAGGGCGAGCCCTTGCCGGTCAGCCAGCGGATCTTCGCCGGACAGTCCCCCGAGCCGTTGCAACCGGGAACCTGCGCGCGGATTTTTACCGGCGCGCCAGTGCCGGCCGGGGCGGATTGCGTTGAGATGCAGGAAAACGTCCAGGTTCAGGACGATCAGCGGGTGCTGTTCAACCAAGCCTTGAAGATCGGCCAGAACATCCGTCCCCAGGGGCAGGAAACCACGGTGGGCGAGCAGGTGCTCGCAGCTGGCACACGCTTGGGGCCGATCGAGCAAGGGCTGGCGGCTTCCCTGGGATGTGCCGAACTGGTCGTGGTGCGGCGGGTCCGGGTGGCGGTGCTGTCCACCGGTGACGAGTTGGTGGAGCCGGGCCAGGCCCTGGGCCCCGGGCAGATCTACAACAGCAACCGGGTACTGCTGTGCAGTTGGTTGCAGCGCCTGGGCTGCGAAGTGCTGGACGCGGGCATCCTGCCCGATGACCTGCCCGCGACCCGCCAGCGCCTGGCGGAGTTGGGCGAGGTCGATCTGATCCTCTCCACCGGCGGGGTGTCGGTGGGGGAGGCGGACTTTCTCGGTATGGCCCTGCGCGAAGCCGGCGAACTGACGCTGTGGAAGCTGGCGATCAAACCCGGCAAGCCCCTGACCGTCGGCCATTTTCGCGGTGTGCCGGTGATCGGTCTGCCGGGCAACCCGGCTTCCACCCTGGTGACCTTTGCCCTGCTGGCGCGGCCGTACCTGCTGCGGCGCCAGGGTGTGCAGCAGGTGCAGCCATTGCGCTTCCAGGTGCCTGCCGGTTTTGTCTGGCCCCAACCGGGCAATCGTCGCGAGTACCTGCGCGGGCGCCTGGAGAACGGGCGAGCGATCATCTATCGCAACCAGAGCTCGGGGGTGTTGCGCAGCGCGGCCTGGGCGGAAGGTCTGGTGGAAGTGCAAGAAGGCCGGACCCTGGAAGAGGGCGATTGGGTCAGCTTCATTCCGTTGAGCGAGGTGCTGGATTGATCGAGGGCGGGCCCGGTTCGGTGTCGGGCCCGCGCCTCGCGGTTCAGCGCAGCAGGAGCAACAGCAGCAGGCCGAAGCGGCTGTGGAAACCCCAAGCCACCAGCCCCGCCATTATCGAGGCCGCCAGCGTCAGCCAGCCCACGCGCTTGAGTATCGACAGCAGCCTGGAATGAGGCGCTTGCGCCTCGCAGGAGAGCGGCAGATCGAACTCCGGTGACGGGTGCCCCGTCAGCCAGGAGCTGTCCTTGATGCGGGTCAGGGGTGAATGCCCCCGTGAATAAAACCCCTTGTCGTTCATGACGATTCACTTCCCTGTATGAGGCGTCAGCGCCTGGCATGCACAGTCACTGATTGGCCCGACAGGGTCAATTCAGGCAATTCTCATTCTGCAGTCAGAAAATTTACTTTAAGTCCTGCACCTTTTTTCAGGTCCTCGGGGCTGTTGCGCTAGACTCATGGGCTCGACGCGGTTTCAGCGAGTGCCGGGGGCGATCGGGGCCCGGCCATACAGGTCGTTGAAGCGCACGATGTCGTCTTCGCCCAGGTATTCGCCGCTCTGCACTTCAATCATGACCAGGTCGATGACCCCGGGATTGCTCAACCTGTGGGGGCGCCCGGGTTTGATAAAGGTCGATTCATTGGTGTCGAGCAGGAGTTCGTCTTCTCCGTTGGTCACCCGGGCCATGCCGCTGACCACGATCCAGTGCTCGCTGCGGTGGTGATGCATCTGCAGGGACAGTGAGGCACCGGGCTTGACCTCGATGCGCTTGATCTTGAAGCGCGGCCCTTCCTCGAGCACGGTGTAGGCGCCCCAGGGGCGGTTCACGGTGCGGTGCAGCCGGTAGGCATCGTGGCCCAGGCGCTTGAGCTCCTGGGCGATCAGTTTGACGTCCTGGCTGCGCTTGCCATCGGCGATCAGCAGCGCGTCCGGGGTGTCGACGATGATCAGGTTGTCCAGGCCGACTGCGCCCACCAGGCGCTGGCGCGAATCGATGTAGCAATTGCTGACTTCGTGCAGCACGGTGTCACCGGTGCACTGGTTGCCCTGTTCGTCCGCCGGGATCAGCTCGCGCACCGCCTGCCAGGAGCCGATATCGCTCCAGCCGAGCTGGCAGGGCACCACGGCGACTTTCTCCGAGCGTTCCATCACCGCGTAGTCGATGGAGATGTCCGGCGCCTGGGCGAAGCTGTCGCTCTCCAGCTCCACTTGCAACTCGTGGGGGCCTTCCTTGCGGTAGCTCTGCTCCAGGCAGTGCTCGACGGCGCTGAGCACCTGCGGCACGAACTCCCGCAGCTCCTGAAGAATCGCGTCGGCACGCATGCAGAACATGCCGCCGTTCCACAGGTGCTGGCCGCCCTCGACGTAGCGCTGGGCGGTGGCGGCATCGGGTTTCTCGACAAAGCGCCTGACCTGGAAGCTGTGGTCGTCCAGAGCCTGACCTTTCTCGATATAGCCGAAGCCGGTTTCCCCATGGGTGGGCACCAGGCCGAAGGTCACCAGCCAGCCTTGTTCGGCCAGTGGCCGGGCGCTGTCCACCGCGGCGGCGAATGCCGCGACATCCTTGATCAGGTGGTCGGCGGGCAGTACCAGCAGTTGTGCATCAGCGCCGTAGCGCTGGCTGACGTGCAGCGCCGCGGCGGCGATGGCCGGCGCGGTGTTGCGACCAAAGGGTTCGAGGATGAAGTCCAGCTCGATCCGCGCCTGGTTCAGCGGGCGATAGTCGTCCAGGGTGCGGAAGAACACCTCGCGGTTGGTCACCGTCAGCAGCCGTTCGACGCCCTTGAGGGCGGCAGCGCGGGCGAAGGTCTTCTGCAGCAGGCTGTCGCCGTCGGGCAGGCGCATGAAGGGTTTGGGCGCGGCCTCGCGGGATACCGGCCACAGGCGGGCGCCGGCGCCGCCAGCAATGATGCAGGGAATGAGAGTGCTCACTCAGTGGGTCTCGCGGAACATGATGATGGGCGCCATGGTGCGCCAGCGGATGCGCAGATCAAAGCGGATTGATCGGTTTTCGCTGTGGCGCGCAGCGAATTCCAGAGGTTGGGCGATTGTTCCAGGCGGTCGCTTGAGGTCGCTCGGCCATTGGTTTGCGCCCGGCCAGGGGGAAGTGGCTGCAGGTGCTGAAGGGGCGACAGCTGACTCAGCCTGATCCGGAGCGGGCCGCCCGGACAGATCCGCGGCAGGTAAAAATTAATCGACGGGACAGACTTTTTTCGCATGGCCCGGGGTCAACATCCTTCAAGGATTCAATAATCGGAGTCATGGCTGATGAGTGAGCGCAAGGCACTGCTGATACTGCACGGCAAACAGGCCCTCAACGATGAGGTCCGCGCGGCGGTCGAGGCCAAGCGGGCCCAGGGCTGGGCGTTGTCGGTGCGGCTGACCTGGGAGGCGGGGGATGCCCGGCGCCTGGTGCATGAAGGGCTGGCCGCCGGCCACACGCGGCTGATTGCCGGGGGCGGTGATGGCACTTTGCGTGACATCGCCGAGGCCCTGGCCAATGCGCCGAATCCGGCCAGCCTGGTGTTGTTGCCACTGGGCACGGCCAATGACTTTGCCCGGGCCGCCGGGGTGCCGCTGGAGCCGGCTGCCGCCCTGGAGCTGCTGGAGGTTGCCCCCCGGGCGGTGGATCTGGGGGAGGTGGGCGGGCAGATATTCCTCAACATGGCCACCGGCGGTTTCGGCAGTCAGGTGACTGCCAACACTTCGGAAGACCTGAAGAAGGTACTCGGCGGCGCGGCTTATCTGTTTACCGGGCTGTCGCGCTTTGCCGAGCTGAGCGCGGCCTATGGCGAGTTGCAGGGGCCGGATTTCCACTGGCGCGGCGAACTCCTGGCCCTGGGCATTGGCAATGGCCGTCAGGCGGGGGGCGGGCATGAACTGTGTCCGGGTGCCCTGGCTGATGACGGTTTGCTGGATATCAGCATCCTGCCGGCCCCGCAGGAACTGGTGGGCACGTTGAAGAACCTGCTTGCCGGCGGCCTGGGGATCGACAACATGTTTGTCCGTGCGCGGCTGCCCTGGGTCGAGATCAAGGCTTCACGGGGGCTGGACATCAACCTCGATGGCGAGCCGCTGCAGGGCGACACCTTGCGCTTCAGCGCGCGTCCGGCGGCCTTGCAGGTGCATTTGCCGGTGGACTCGCCGTTGCTCGGCGGTACGCCTTAGGTCAGTCGTCGAGGCTGATGATGTGTTCGCGCACGGCGAACAGCACCAGGCCGGCGACGTCGAAGATCTGCAGGCGTTTCATGATCTGCGAACGGTGGGTTTCCACGGTCTTGATGCTCAGCCCCAGGCCCAGGGCGATCTCCCGGGTGGATTTGCCGCGCACGATCAGCCGCAGGATCTCCAGTTGGCGAGCGGTCAGGTTGTGATTGTCCACCGGCTGCGGCGTGTGTTTCTGGGCCCGGGTCAGGGCCTGGGTGATCACTGTGTGAGCGATGGCCGGGCTCAGGTAGCGTTCGTTGTTGCGCAGGGCTTCCAGGGCATGTTCCAGCTCGGTGGCGGTGGTGTCCTTGAGCAGGTAGCCGTGGGCGCCGGACTCCAGGGCCTGCATGATCAAGGCCGGATCGGTGTGCATCGACAGGATCAGGACCTTGCTTTGCGGGTGCAGCGCCTTGAGCCGGCGCAAGGCGTCGAGGCCGCCGATGCGCTTCATCGACAGGTCCAGCAGGATGATGTCCGGGCGCAGTTGCTCGACCAGTTCCAGCAGGTGCGCGCCGTCGTCGGCCTCGCCGATCACCGCGTATCCGGGAATGTCCATGACCAGGGCACGCACGCCAGCCCTGATGAGCGAGTGGTCATCCACCAAGAGTAAATTACAGGTCAATGGGAAACCTTATTCGTGCTGGCCCGTTCCAGAGTGCGGGGGGCCCAGGGAAAGAGTGCTTCGATCTGGGTGCCTTGGTCGGCTTCGCTGGTGACTTTCAGCAGGCCGCCCAGCTGGCTGATTCGTTCCTGCATCCCGGCCATGCCGCGCTGACCCTGGGCGCCCGGATCGCTGGCCGGGGCGAACCCCTGGCCGTCGTCGCTGATGAACAGCGAGAGGCCTTCGGGCAAGCGCTGTACGCGCACCAGCAGATTCTTGGCCCGGGCATGACGCAGCATGTTGGTCACGGCTTCCTGAGTGATGCGAAACGCCGCCACCGCCATCTCCTCGGGAATTCCCGTCAGGCGCTGGTGGCATTCAAGGCTCCAGTGCACCGAGGTGTTTTCCAGGGTCTTGAGCAGGTGGGCGCGCAGGCTGGCCTCCAGGCCCAGGCTGGTCAGTTGCCGGGGGTTGAGAATGGCGGACACGTCGCGGACCTTGGCCAGGGTCTCTTCCAGGGTGGTGGCGAGCACGGCGCAGGGTTGCTGCAAGTCGTCCGGCAGACGGCGCTTTAGCCAGTCGGTCTGCAACTTGGCCGCGGTCAGCAGTTGGCCAATGTCGTCGTGCAGTTCCCGGCTCAGGCGGTGGCGTTCATTCTCCTTGACCTTGAGCAGGCGCTCGGCCAGTTCCTGAGGCTGGAACCGGATGGACTTTCGCGAATAGCCGTATTGCATCCAGATGCAGGCCAGCGCCGCGATATTGACTGCCAGCAGGCTCATGGGCACGGGCCGGCCCAGGCTGTAGATCAGCACATTGCCCAGGCTTGAGCAGGAGCACAGCAACAGGCTGAACCAGCGCAGATGATCACGGGAAGGAGGCCAAGAGAAGAATGACTTGAGGCTGGCGTACATAGCGGATGGAGCCAATGAATGTTCGCTGCGAAGTGCCCGGTCAGGTATGGATGACGAGGCTTGTTTGAGAAACAGTGTTATTTGAATTGCCGGCTTCGATCAATGCAGGGTGTGGGTTTTGCAGAAGCCGCGTAGTGACTGTCGACATTGGAATCAAAGTGCCATTATCTGGGTCCGTTTATGCGCCGCATAATACCACCGAACATACCGTTGGTCGCGTTTATACACGCAGGTATATATGTCTTCAAAGTCAGGAATATCGGGCTCAGGCACGCTTGTGCCAGTTAGTCTGCGGGCCTTGGAGAGCCAATCTCCAATAGGAACTGTCGTTGAATTTGCGCGGGAAAATATGGATTGGAACAGTAAGTCCGGGCCCGGCATTAGTTGGTTTTTTTGCAACGATGCTGTCGTTCTTGAGTATGAAATATTCAATAACGACCTATTAGTTGTCCTTGGGCCCCAGGGTTCTATCGATGTTCTGTGTTAGCGATCGTAGATAGCGGCTTTATCGGCCATCGCTTGGCGCAAGTGCAATTTCAATGGCTGCAGGACGGGGAGGCGCAGGTGCAGTTCTGTGTCACTTGTTGGGTCAGTTCGCCGATCAGCATGAGCTGTTCGCTGTCGTCCAGATTGAGTTGGCCATTGTGCGGGTCGACCAGTTCCAATTGCCAGGCCATCAGGGTCAGGCAGCTCCTCAAGGCATCGAGGATCGGGTCGTTGAGGTCCACCGGGTGCACGGTGCGTTTGAGCACGCCATGGATATGCAGCGCGAACTCGGCCAACGGGCTGATGGCGTGGCGCGCTGCGATCTGGGCCAGGGACTGCAGGCTGGCGAGCAGGCAGTTGATGGCCTCTTCGTCGTTTCTGATCAGGTGCAGATGACTCAGGCAATCTTCCGATTTGGCCAGCAGGGCCTGGGCTTCGAGCAGGAACTCAGGCAGGGGTGGGGCGCATTCGTGGCTGTCCTTTAGCATGCTTATCTCCATGACTTCGTGTCCGATGAGGGGATAGGGCTCTGGCTGAAGGGGGTTAAGGTATGGTGCGCTTTTTCAAATTGTATATAGGATAATTCTGATTTTATTTCCGGGGTTGCAGCCGCCTGCGAGAGGCGATTTTCATCGTTTCCGAACGCTGCCCAAATACCGGCCACAGCCATGCGGCGCATGGGCGCTGGGGCGTGATGGGCGAGGGGGTTTAGGCTTGAAAGGGTGCTGGGCCACCTTTCTGCGGTCACAAACAAAAGCCTGACTCCGTTCATGCAATGAGAATGGCGTCACATTAATGGCTATTGGATATCGCGAATATCAGGATGGTCCTGATTGTTGCTAGGGGAAACCCTTAGGCGCAGGAACTTCACGCCGTGATTAAGGTCGCGTCGTCGCAGACTGGTGTTGCTGAATTGACGGCCTCAGTAAAGCATGATGTTAATGTGACATCAATGGCTTTCATATGGCAATTTGCATGTGGGTCAAGATACGGCGCAGCCCGCCGATATCTGTCTTTAGTGAATTCATCAGAACAAGCCCAGGAGTCATTAATGGCCGGCATTCTCGACACGGTAGATCAACGCACACAGCTGGTGGGTGAGAATCGCCTGGAAATCCTCATGTTCCGCCTGGCCGGTCGGCAGTTGTTCGCCATCAACGTCTTCAAGGTTCAGGAAGTCCTGCAACTGCCCAAGCTGACCCTGATGCCCCAGCGTCACCCGTTTGTCTGCGGTGTGGTCAACCTGCGCGGCCAGACCCTGCCGGTGATCGACCTGTCTCAGGCCATCGGCATGCGCCCGCTGGTTCCGGGGCCCAACAGCACCATCATCGTCACCGAGTACAACCGCTCGGTGCAGGCGTTCCTGGTGGGTGGGGTGGACCGCATCGTCAACATGAACTGGGAAGCCATCATGCCGCCGCCTACCAGTGCCGGGCGCCAGCACTATCTGACGGCCATCAGCAAGGTCGACGAGCAACTGGTGGAGATCATCGACGTCGAAAAGGTCCTGGCCGAAATCGTCCCCTACAATGCCAAGGTTTCCCGGGACAAACTCGAAGATCCGGTGCTGGAGCGCGCGCGCGGTCGTGAAGTGCTGCTGGTGGACGACTCCAATGTGGCCCTCTCCCAGCTGCGCGATACCCTCGGCCAGCTCGGGGTGAAGATGCATATCGCCAGTGACGGCCTCAAGGCCCTGAACATGCTCAAGGCCTGGGCCGATACCGGGGTCGAGATGACCGACAAACTGCTGATGGTGTTCACCGATGCGGAAATGCCGGAAATGGACGGCTACCGCCTGACCACCGAAATTCGCAACGACCCTCGTCTGCGTGGGCTGTATGTGGTGCTGCACACCTCCTTGTCCGGCAGTTTCAACGAATCGATGGTCAAGAAGGTCGGTTGCGACAACTTCCTCTCCAAGTTCCAGCCGGACAAGCTGGTGGACGTGGTCCGTCAGCGCCTGATGCTGGACGAAGTCAGCGCCTGAACCCAGGCCGGTGTAGACAGCCGCTCTCCCTGTGCCTTTGTTTGCTCTGAGCGCTGGTATAGGGTGAGCTTTTTTGCTCACACAGGGAGCTGGACATGCGTCTTAGCGCGCTTTATCGATACCCGTTGAAATCCGCCCGGGGCGAAACCCTGCAACAGATCGGCCTGGACAAGCTCGGGCTGCAAGGGGATCGCCGCTGGATGCTGGTGGATGAAGCCAACGGGCGTTTTCTCACCCAGCGTGCGGTGGCGCGCATGAGTCAACTCTCGGCCTTGTACAACGACCAGGGCGGCCTGACCCTCAGTGCTGCCGGGTTTGCCAGCCTTGAAGTACCCCTGCCCGATGCCGCGGCGGCCTTGCGTGGGGTGACCATCTGGCAGGACAGCCTGCGGGTTCCCGATGCCGGGGATGAGGCGGCTGCCTGGGTCAGTGAGTTCGTCGGCAAGCCTACCCGCCTGGTGCAGGTGCCGCTGGAACGGGCGCGGAGCACCGCCGCCGGCTACGGCAGGGACGATGATCAAGTGGCGTTTGCCGACGGCTTTCCGCTGTTGCTGATTGGCCAGGCGTCCCTTGACGATCTGTCCAGCCGGGTCGGGCGGCCTCTGGAGATGCTGCGTTTTCGCCCCAATCTGGTGATCGAGGGCAGCCAGGCCTTTGCCGAGGACCAGTGGCGGCGCATACGGATTGGCGACCTCGAGTTTCGCGTGGTCAAGCCGTGCTCGCGCTGCATCCTGACCACCATCGACCCCCAGACCGGCGAGCGCAGCGCCGACCGCGAACCCCTGGCGACCTTGCAGAAGTATCGGGCCCAGGCCGACGGGGCGATGTTCGGGCAGAACCTGGTCAACGACGGCCCGGGTCGTCTGCAGGTGGGGATGCCGGTCACGGTGCTGGAATAACCTTTCGCCGGCCCCAAGAAAAATGCCCGTCTGTTGCGCAGACGGGCATTTTTTATCGGTGATAAAGCCGCAGCGGCTCGATCAGCCGCGGTACTCGCACAGATAAGCGGTGTCCACCGCGACTTTCAGCTGGAACTTGCTGTTGGCCGGTACGTTGAACTGGCTGCCGGCAGGGAAGGTTTCCCAATCGGCACTGTCGGGCAGGCGCACGGTCAGCGCGCCGGACACCACGTGCATGATTTCCCGTTGTGCCGTACCGAACTCGTATTCGCCCGGGGCCATGACGCCAATGGTGGCTGGGCCTTCGGCCGTGCCGAAGGCAATCGACTTGACGGTGCCGTCGAAGTACTCGTTGACTTTAAACATGGGCGATTCCTCAAGAAAGGGTCAAAAAGGCTGGCCAGTATGCACAAGGCCTCAAGGGCCGTCACCTGCCGCCATCAAGGAAGAATCAGGGGCAACAGGCGCGCGGTATTGCGCGCATCTTCCAGGGCCCGATGCTGTTGGCCGTTGAACTGCATGCCGGCCAGTTGCAGGGCCGCATTCAGGCCCAGAGGGCGCTCCAGGCGCCGGGCCTTGGCGAAGCGCTGCTTGAGGTTCATGTGCGGCACTTCATTCAACAGGCTGTGCAACTGCTGGTTGTGCCATTCCAGCTGCAACTGCTTGCGGTCGTAGTCGCCCCAGCTGGCCCAGCCCTCCAGGCGCGGCCGATGCTGGCCCAGCCAGCGCTCGAACAGGTTCCAGACCTCGCTCAGCGGCGCGGCGCTGTCGATGTTGGCCTGGGTGATATGGGTCAGTTCGCGACAGAACGGCGTCAGCCGAGGGCGTCGCAAGGGGCGGACGAAACGCTGGAAGTGGTCTTGTTCCCGGCCTTGGCGGTTGACCAGGGTGGCGCCGATTTCGATGATTTCCATCTCGCTCACCGGCCAGCCCCCTTCATCCGTCGTGGCTTCCAGATCTATTACCAGCCAGTGGGGCATCGCAAATTCCAGCCTTCAACATCCTGATGAGGCTTGAGCGTAGCCAAAGCTGCGGCATCCGCCTAGTGCTCCATTTCCGGGGCGCTGCCGAGCGCTTGCACCTCCAGAAGGATTTGCCGGTTCTTCACCTGATCCCCAAGGTTGACCTGAAGCCGGGTGATCACCCCATCGATTCCGGCCTTGAGCGGGTGTTCCATCTTCATCGCCTCCAGCACCAGCAGCAGTTGGCCCTTGCTGACGCGCATGCCCTCGGTGACCTGCACATCGACGATGGCTCCGTCCATGGGGGCCTTGACGGTGCCGCCATGGGCGTCCGACAGGCCCTGCACCGGCGCATGGCTCAGGTCCTGCAGGCGCAGGCTGGCGCTGGCGCTGCCCAGCCACAGCTCGCCGTCCTGCAGACGGTAGGCGTAGTGGCGCCGGATGCCATTGACCTCCAGGCTGGCCCGGCGGCCATCGGCGGTGCAGATTCTCACCTCGTGCAGCACCTGCGCCTGCCGCACCTGCAACCGACCGGTTGCCGAGGCGCTCAGTTGCAGCGACCACTGCTGCTCACCCAGGCCCAGGCGATAGAGCAGCGGCACACCGGCCTGATTGCGCCAGGCGCGAAGGGCCGCGCCGTGGTGGCTGGCGCTGTGCTGATAGAACAGTGCCGCGGCAATCGCCAGCTCCTCGTTGCCGGGCACCTGGGGTTGCAGGCTCGGGTCCTGCGCGAAGTGTTCGGCGATAAACGCGGTGCTGAACCGGCCGCTGGCGAACAGCGGATGCCGGAGCAGACCGGCGAGCAGCCGGCGATTGCTCTCAAGTCCCAGCAGCACGCAGTCTTCGACTCCGCGCAAGAGCTTGCGCCGGGCTTCCTCGCGGGTGGCGCCGTGGGCGATCAGCTTGCCCAGCATCGGGTCGTAGAACGGGCTTATCCACTGGCCTTCCTGCAAACCATGGTCGGTGCGCAGCCCCGGCGCCGGCTCCCAGCGCAGGATCTGGCCGGTCTGCGGCAGGAAGTTCTGCGCCGGGTCCTCGGCGTACAGCCGCACTTCGATGGCGTGTCCCTTGAGCTGCACCTGCTCCTGGCTCAGGGGCAGCGGCTCGCCGGCGGCCACTTGCAGTTGCAGGGCCACCAGATCCAGGCCGGTCACCAGTTCGGTCACCGGATGCTCGACCTGCAAGCGGGTGTTCATTTCCAGGAAATAGAACCGGCCGCCTGCGTCCAGCAGGAACTCCACGGTGCCGGCCCCCACATAGTTCACCGCGCGCCCGGCCTTGAGCGCCGCCTCGCCCATGGCCCGCCGCAGTTCCTCGGTCATCACCGGGCAAGGGGCTTCCTCGATGACTTTCTGATGGCGGCGCTGGATCGAGCAATCCCGCTCTCCCAGGTAGATCAGATGACCGTGGTGATCGCCGAACACTTGCATTTCCACGTGCCGGGGCTCGATCAGCGCCTGTTCCAGAATCAGCTCGTCGCTGCCGAAGGCGTGCAGGGCTTCCGAGCGCGCAGTGCGGATCTGTTCCAGCAGATCCTCGTGCCGCTGCACCAGGCGCATGCCGCGCCCGCCACCGCCAGCGCTGGCCTTGATCATCAGCGGGTAACCGATGCGCTGGGCCTCGCGCTGCAGGGTCGCGTCAGCCTGGTCCTCGCCCTGATAGCCCTGGATACAGGGCACACCGGCTTCGAGCATGGCGATTTTCGAGCGGCGCTTGCTGCCCATCAACTCAATGGCGGCGGCGCTGGGGCCGATGAAGGTGATGCCGGCGGCGGCGCAGGCGGCGGCGAATTGGTGGTTTTCCGAGAGGAAGCCATAGCCCGGGTGGATGGCGTCGGCGCCGCTGCGACGGGCAGCGTCGAGGATCGCCTCGCTGTTGAGGTAGGACTGCTGCACCGGGGATGGGCCGATGTGCAGGGCTTCGTCGGCCATGTGCACGTGCAGGGCCTCGGCGTCGGCGTCGCTGTACACGGCCACGGTGCGATAGCCCAGGGCCTGGGCGGTGCGCTGGATGCGGCAGGCGATTTCGCCGCGATTGGCGATCAGGATCTTGTTGAAGAGGGGCATACAGGCTCCCGGGAATCGGTGGGTGGGGCATTCGCCGGCGAACCGGCGTCTACCAGGCGCTCAACCGGCCCAGGCCGGTTGGCGTTTCTGCACGAAGGCCAGGGTGCCCTCGACGCCTTCTTCGCCCATGACTGCGTTGGCGAAGTCGCTGGCGGCCTGGTCCAGCAACGGGCCCCGGGGCTGCTCGACACTGGCCAGCAGCAGGGCCTTGGTCGCCGCATTGGCCCCGGGAGCGCAGCGCAGCACCTGGGCCAGTTGCTGCTCAAGGCGTGCCTGCAGGGCCTGGGCATCGGGCTCGACAAAGTGCACCAGCCCCAGGCGCTGGGCCTCGGTACCGTCGAAGCGGGCGGCGGTCAGGGTCAGGCGCCGGGCCTGGGTCAGGCCGATGCGCTGCACCACGAACGGGGCAATCTGGGCCGGCAGCAGGCCCAGGCTGGTTTCCGGCATGCCGAACTGCGCCGATTGCTCGGTGATGGCGATGTCGCTGACACAGGCCAGGCCGAAGCCGCCTCCCAGCACCGCGCCTTGCAGCACGCAGACCAGCACCTGAGGCAGCTGTTGCGCCTCTTCCAGCAGGGCGCCGAAGGCCCGGTTCAAGTCCCGGTAGGCGCTGCTGCCGTGGGCTCGGGCGCCGGCCATGTCCTTGAGGTCGCCGCCGGCGCAGAAGTGCTCGCCAGCGCCACGCAGGACCAGGGCGCGGACGCTGCGCCGATCACGGATCGCGACCATCACCGTGCGCAGTTCGGCGACCATCTGCAGGCTCATGGCGTTGCGGCTTTCCGGGCGGTTGAGGCGGATGAACAGCACGCCGTTGCGCGACTCCAGCAACAGCGTCTGGCAGGCAGGAAGCGGGCTCATTTCTTTTTCCCCGGCAGGATGCCCATGAGTTTGCAGATGATCCCCAGCATGATCTCGTCGGCACCACCGCCGATCGACACCAGGCGCACGTCGCGATAGGCCCGGGCCACCGGGTTGTCCCACATGAAGCCCATGCCGCCCCAGTACTGCAGGCAGCTGTCGCTGACCTCGCGGCCCAGGCGCCCGGCCTTGAGCTTGGCCATGGACGCCAGGCGGGTCACGTCCTGGCCGCGCACGTACTGCTCGGTGGCCTGGTAGACCAGGGCCCGCAGGCACTCGATCTCGGTGGACAGTTCGGCCAGGCGGAAGTGGATCACCTGGTTGTCGATCAGCGGGCTGCCGAAGGTGCGGCGCTCCCTGCAGTATTCGATGGTGCTGTCGACGCAGTATTCCAGGCCCTTGATCATGTTCGCCGCGCCGAACAGCCGCTCCTCCTGGAACTGCAGCATCTGCATCATGAAACCCGCGCCTTCGTGGCCGATGCGGTTGCGCTGGGGCACCCGCACATTGTCGAAGAACACCTGGGCGGTTTCCGAGCTGCGCATGCCGAGCTTGTCCAGGTGCGAACTGAGGCTGATGCCCGGGGTGTTCATCGGCACCATGATCAGCGACTTGTTAACGTGGGGCTTGTCGTCCGAGGTGTTGGCCAGCAGACAGATGAAATCGGCGCTGGGGGAGTTGGTGATCCACATCTTGCTGCCGTTGATCACGTAGTCGTCACCGTCCTTGCGCGCATGGGTCTTGAGCCCGGCGACATCGGAGCCGGCGCCGACTTCGGAGACGCCGATGCAGCCCACCTGCTCGCCGCTGATGGCCGGGCGCAGGAATTCGTCGCGCAGCTCATCGGAGCCGAAGCGCGCCAGGGCCGGGGTGCACATGTCGGTCTGCACGCCAATGGACATGGGAATGCCGCCGCAATGGATGGTGCCGAACTCCTCGGCGGCGACGATGGAGTAGCTGTAGTCCAGGCCCATGCCGCCGAATTTTTCCGGCTTGGAGATACCCAGCAGCCCCAGCTCGCCGGCCTTGCGGAAAATCTCGTGGATGGGAAAGCGCCCGGCTTTCTCCCATTCCTCGACATGGGGATTGATCTCGCGGTCGACAAAATGGCGCACCGTGCGCCGCAGCTCTTCGTGTTCCTGGGTGAAGATCATCGTTGTTCTCCTCAAGTGGGGTCAGACCGCGAAATGCCCTATCAAAACCGTGCCACACCGAAACTGTTGGGCTGCAAGGGGCGGGCGTCCGCCTCATGGCAGATATCCAGCAGGTAGCCCAGCAGGGTGCGGGTATCCCGCGGGTCGATCAGCCCGTCGTCCCACAGGTTGGCGCTGCCATACAAGGCGGTGGACTGGCTGTCGAGCTTCTGCGCGGTGACCTGCTCCAGCATGTCGAGCATCTTCGGGTCGGCTTCCTGGCCGTTCTTCGCCTGCTTGGCCTCGGTGACGATGCGCAGCACCTTGCCGGCCTGGGCGCCGCCCATCACCGCCGTGCGGCTGTTGGGCCAGGCGAAGATGAAGCGCGGGTCCAGGCCGCGGCCGCACATGGCGTAGTTGCCGGCGCCGTAGGAGCCGCCGACGACGATGGTCAGTTTTGGCACCCGGGCATTGGCCACCGCCTGGATCATCTTCGCCCCGTGCTTGATCACCCCTTGCTGTTCGGATTCGGTGCCCACCATGAACCCGGTGGTGTTGTGGAAGAACAGCAGCGGCGTGCGGCTCTGGTCGCACAGCTGGATGAACTGCGCGGCCTTGCTCGCGCCCTGGGGCGTGATCGGGCCGTTGTTGCCGATAAAGCCGCAGGCCCGGCCCTGGATCTGCAAATGGCCGCACAGGGTCTGGGCATCGAACTCGCCCTTGAACTCCAGGAACTGCGAGCCGTCCGCCAGGCGGGCGACGATTTCCCGGGCGTCGTAGGGCTTTTTCGGGTCAGAGGGAATCAGCCCCAGCAATTCGTCGATGGGGTACAGCGGCTCGCTCCAGGTCCGCGCCGGCTGCACCGGCAATTGGGCATTCCACGGCAGTAGGCTGACGATCTCGCGGACGATGCGGATGCCATCGGCATCGTTCTGCGCCAGGTACTCGGCGGTGCCGGCGACCTGGGCGTGCATCTCGGCGCCCCCCAGTTCTTCATCGGTGGCCACTTCACCGGTGGCGGCCTTGAGCAGCGGCGGCCCGGCGAGAAACAGCTTGGCCTTGCCGCGCACCACCACCACGTAATCCGAGAGCCCGGGCTGATAGGCGCCGCCGGCGGTGGCCGAGCCGTGGACCACGGTGATCTGCGGCAGGCCCATGGCCGACATCCGTGCCTGATTGGCGAAACTGCGCGCGCCTTCGACGAAGATTTCCGCGGCGTAGTTGAGGTTGGCGCCCCCGCTTTCCGCCAGGGTCACCACCGGCAGCTTGTTCTCCATGGCGATCTGTTGCAGGCGCAGGGACTTCTTCAGGCCACTGGGGGAAATGGTCCCGCCCTTGATCGCACTGTTGTTGGCCACCACCAGCATGCGCACCCCGCACACATAGCCGATACCGGCGATCAGCCCGCCGCCGGCCTGGCTGCCGTCCTTGTCATCGTGCAGCTTGTAACCGGCCAGGCTGGCCAGTTCGAGAAAGGGCGCCCCCGGGTCCAGCAGCAGGTTGAGGCGCTCGCGGGGCAGCAACTGGCCGCGCTGGTCGAACCTGGCCTTGGCCTCGGCCGCCTTGTTCAGCAGGTCCTGCTGCAACTGCTGCACCTGTTGCAGGCCCGTCAGCATCGCTTCGCGGTTCTCGGCGAACGACGGGCTGTGGGGATCGAGCTGGGACTGGATCACCGGCATGAGTTATTCCTCGCCCTTGAGCACATCGGGCAGGTAGGCCCGGTGAAAACCGTTGTACGACTCACTGTTGCGCGCCTTGTTCAGCGGCCAGGCACGGCTGCCGAGGCTGGCGGCACCGTCGATGCGCAGGGTGCTGCCGCTGATAAAGGCCGCGCCGGGGCTGAGCAGAAAGACAATGGCCGCGCTGACTTCCGACTCCGTGCCAATACGCTTGAGCGGCACGTGCTCGCGCAGGGTCGGAATCACCGCCTTGAACGCGCCTTCGTAAGTGTCCATGCCGCTGGAGGCGATCCAGCCCGGGGCCACCGCATTGACCCGAACCCCGGCATGGCCCCATTCATAGGCTGCGGTCTTGGTGAAGTTGTCCATCCCCGAGCGCGCCGCGCCGGAGTGGCCCATGCCCGGCATGCCGCCCCACATGTCGGCGAGCATGTTGACGATGCTCCCGCCGTGGCGGCTCATGGACTGGTTGAACACTTCCCGGGCCATGAGGAAACCGCCCACCAGATTGGTGCGCAGCACGGTCTCGAAGCCCTTCTGATTGATCGACGCCAGCGGCGCCGGGTATTGGCCGCCGGCATTGTTCACCAGGCCATGGATCGGACCAAAGCGCTCGACCCACTGCCCTACCAGGGCCTTGACCGCGTCCTCGTCGCGAATGTCACAGGCCTGCCAGTGGGCCTGGCTGCCGTCCTCGGCAATCTCCCCGGCAACCTGCTGCAGTTTCTCCGCCTTGCGTCCCACCAGCAGCACCCGGGCGCCGAGGGCCGCCAGTTCATGGGCGGTGCAGCGGCCGATACCGCTGCCGCCGCCGGTGACGATGACGGTCTGGCCGGCAAACAATCGGTCTTTGAAAATCGAGTCGTACACCACGGCCACTCCTTTAATTGACGGCGTCGGCGATGCGCTGCGGCACCGGGATCTGGATCTCCAGCAACTGCTGGGCGAAGGCCTTGCCTTGCGGGTCGATGCGCAGGCTGGCGACACCGCCGCCGCCCAGGGCGTTTTCCAGCAGGAAGTTGAGGCTGTGAGTGCCCGGCAGGTACCAGCGCTGCACGCGGCCGTGGACCGGGTCCAGCACGTGCCCCATCCAGTCCGCCAGCACTTGCGGGCTCAGGGCTTCGGCGATCCACGGCAGGTAGTCGGGATCGCGCGCCATGACCCCGATGTTGCTGTGATTGCCCTTGTCGCCGGAGCGCGCCACCGCCAGCTTGACCAGGGGCACGCTGGCATCGGCCCGTCCCCGGGGCACGGGCAGGGCATGGGCGACGGGCAGGGCGCCGGGGTCCAGAGGTTCGGTGCGGGGCAGGGCACAGGGATACTGCTGGCCGGCAAAGTCGATGTGCAGCTGGCAGGCGTCCTTGTCCAGCAGGAACGAGAACAGTCGGATGACCGGATAGACCGTGGGCCGGCCGCCGACAATTCCGGTCAGGCCTGGGGCCATGCCGGTGGCGGCCTGGGCGATTTCCCGGGAGAACAGCACCAGCGCCGCCTTGTGCGGGTGACGCACCGCCAGCTTGATCACCACTTCGCGGCTGTCCTGGCGGCGGCCGTGGGGACCGTAGGTGGCTTCGCTGCCCAGCAGCTCGATATTGACTTCGCTGTAGTCCGGCCAGCCGCGCTGGGCAAACATCTCGCGGGTCTTGTCGATGATCGCCTGGCTGACCCGGCGCGCCTTGGCCACCGCATCGATCCCGGCCATCAGGCAACTGGCGGTGCAGCGGAAGCCGTCCGGGTAGGTGGCGCTGACCTTGTACTGATGGCTGGGGGGCAGGCCCTTGGCTCCCTGCACCGCCACGGCATTTGGCGCTTGCTGATGCAGTTGCACCTCGGAGAAATCGCACACCACATCCGGAAGCAGGTAAGCCTGTGGATTGCCGATTTCGTACAGCAGTTGTTCGCCAACCGTCAGCGGGCTGATCAGTCCGCCGCTGCCCGGCGCCTTGCTGACCACGAACCGGCCGTCGGCGCCGACTTCCACGATGGGAAAGCCGATGTGCTCGTAGTCCGGCACGTCGCGCCAATCGGTGAAGTTGCCGCCGGTGCATTGGGCGCCGCATTCGATGATGTGCCCGGCCAGGGCGGCCTGGGCCAGGCGGTCGTAGTCCTGCCACGACCAGTTGAATTCGTGGACCAGGGCCGCACTGACCACCGCGCTGTCGACGCCGCGCCCGGTGATCACGATATCCGCCCCCAGACCCAGGGCCTCGACGATGCCCGGGGCGCCAAGGTAGGCATTGATGGAGACACACATCGGCGGCAGGGGCGCGCCGCTGAACATCTCCTTGATCCCGGCGCCGGCCAGTTGCTTGAACTGTGGCTGCAGGTCGTCGCCCAGCAGCACGGCGATCTTCAGCGGCACCCCGGCCTGCTCGCAGGCGGCGCGCAAGGCCTGGGCGCAGGCGTGGGGATTGACCCCGCCGGCATTGCTGATGACGCGGATCTTCTGTGCATGGATCGAGCCCAGCAAGGGCGTGAGCACCTCAACGAAGTCCGTGGCGTAACCGGCGTTCGGGTCCTTCATGCGTGCCCCGGCCATGATCGACAGCGTGATCTCGGCCAGGTAGTCGAACACCAGGTAGTCCAGGCGTGCGCCTTGCACCAGTTGCGCGGCGGCACTGCTGGTGTCGCCCCAGAAGGCGCTGGCGCAGCCGATTCGTACAGTCTTGGTCATGGCAGGGCTCTCGGAAAAAGAACTGCGAGGAGGCTACCAAGCAAGCGCTTGGTTTGTAAATGGGCCGATGGATTCTTCTGCCCAAGCGCTTGCTTGGTGATCCCGGGGGGCTTAAATTGCGCGCGCTACAGCCGGTTTCAGGCTGGGCTCTTGATGAAGTGACGCTAGGAGAACACCGGTGGACGAGCAAAAAGCCTTGCAGGTGGTACGCGAGCTGATTGCCAGCGGGCAAGTGACCGATCCCGACAGTGCCCGGGGCAAACTGTTGCAGACCGCCGCCCATCTGTTTCGCAACAAGGGCTACGAACGCACCACGGTGCGTGACCTGGCCAGCGCGGTGGGCATCCAGTCCGGCAGCATCTTTCACCACTTCAAGAGCAAGGACGACATCCTGCGGGCGGTGATGCAGGAAACCATCCACTACAACACCGCCCTGATGCGCGCCGAGCTGGCCGAGGCCGGCAGCGTGCGCGAGCGGGTGCTGGCGCTGATCCGCTGCGAACTGCAATCGATCATGGGCGGCAGCGGCGAAGCCATGGCGGTGCTGGTGTACGAATGGCGTTCGCTGTCCGCACAAGGTCAGGCCGAGGTGCTGGCCCTGCGCGACATCTATGAACAGATCTGGCTCCAGGTGCTGGGTGAGGCCAAGGCCGCCGGGTTTATCAAGGGCGACGTGTTCATCACCCGGCGCTTTCTCACGGGCGCCTTGTCCTGGACCACCACCTGGTTTCGTGCCCAGGGCAGCATGACCCTGGAGCAGTTGGCCGAGGAGGCCCTGCTGCTGGTGCTCAAGGATCATTCGGACGCCGACTGATTCAGCAGTGCAACATTGTCGAAGAGCCTTAAAGCGCCTAGCTTTAGAGCATCATTTTTCTTTTGTCCGAGGTAGGTTGCCTTGATGTCCTTGCCGCTGCGATCAGCCTTGCGAATGCTCCTGCTGGCACTGGCAACCCTTTGGGTCTGCCCGGTCTCCTCGGCGCAACTGGTGCGGGTCGCGGCGGCGCATTTTCCGCCCTATACCGTCCGTCCCGAAACCGGCGCCGACACCGGCCTGCTGCCGCAACTGGTGGAGGCCCTGAACCAGTCCCAGAGCAAGTACCAGTTCGTCCTGGTGCCGACCTCGATTCCCCGGCGTTTCCGCGATTTCGAACAAGGCCGGGTCGACCTGGCGATCTTCGAGAACCCGGCCTGGGGCTGGAAGGACATTGACCACACCAGTGTCGACATGGGCCTTGAGGATGCGGAGATCTTCGTCGCCCAGCGCCAGCCCAATCGCGGCCAGGAATATTTCGCCGACCTCAAGGGCAAGCGCCTGGCGCTGTTCAGCGGCTATCACTACGCCTTTGCCCAATTCAACGCCGACCCCAAGTACCTGGCCGACACCTTCAACGCCACGCTCACCTATTCCCACGACAGCAACCTGCTGATGGTTCTGCGGGGCAGGGCGGACATTGCCCTGGTGACCCGCTCCTACCTCAGCGATTTTCTGGCCCGCAATGCCGAGGACAACGTCCAGTTTCTGGTGTCCCAGCGCATCGACCAGGTCTACCACCACTACAGCCTGATCCGCCCTCAAGCACCGATCAGCGCCGAGGACTTTGCCGGGCTGCTGCAAAAACTGCGGGACAACGGCCAGATGCGCAAAATCTTCGATCCCTACCGCATCGTCGTGATGCCCGTGCCCCACGCCTGAGCCCAGGGAGCCGCCCGGCTCCCCGAGGGGCACCTAAATTTCTCCCGCCGGTCCACGTCACTTGCTTGAATGCCCTTTGACGGTGAGGCCTGCCATGTCCCTTGTAAGTCCGCTGAGTGTCGAGACCCTGTCGGCGGCTGTGCTATCGGGCATCGATGAGGTCGGCGCCCGGCATCGGTTGTTCCCGGCATGGCGCAGCCAGGGCCAGGAGTCCGCAGCGCCGGATGCCCGGGCCGAGCGGCAGGAGCAGTTGGCATTCTGGCTGTCGGCCCAGGTGCATGCGCTGTACCTGGACCCGCCGGGCACGCCGCCACCCGCCCACGCCGATGCCTGTGCCGGGCAAAACCGTTGTCGGTACTGCCGGCAGGACTTCGATCTCTTGCACAAACGTGCCGCGTTGCTGGTGCTGGGGCGCAGTGGCCTGCTGGAGGGATAAGCGGCGTTCGGCGCTCAGCGCCGGGCGAAGGTATCGGGGCGATTGCCCGAGACTTTGCGGCAATGCACCAGGGCATCGCGAATCATGAAATTGACCAGGGTCGGCGAGACGCCCAGCTCCTTGGCGATGTCCTTTTGCGGCACGCCGTGCAGGCGATACATCTCGAAGGCATAGCGGGTGCGGCTGGGCAGCTCGGTCAGGGCATCGGCAATGTGTTCCAGGGTGGAAAAGTTCATGTGCGAGGTTTCGGGCGAAGCGCCATGAATCACCACATTCAAGCCTTCCTCTTCGGTGCCTGAATACTTCTGCTCCAGCGCCTGCTTGCGGTAATGGTCGATGGCCAGATTGCGCACGATCTGGAACAGGTAGCTGAGCTGAGCCTTGAACGAGGAGGTGATTTGCGGGGCCGACTGCAGGCGGAAAAAGGCGTCCTGGACCACGTCCTCAGCCCGGGACCGGCAGCCGGTAATCCGCGCTGCGATCTTGACCAGAATCAGACGGTTGTCGACAAAAGCCTGGAGTAACGGTGAATCGCACCTGCTTGTGGATACTTGTTCCGTCATGGAAATCACCTTGTTGCAAAGAAGTTAGTGGGACGTCAGAAAAGTCTGAGCCGTCCTACACATCGAGCGACAAATTAGGCTGAATGATAATGATTGTCAATTGAGAAAAAGAACTAATGCTCTCTAGCGGTGCAGATTGAGAACAGCGGCTCATTCAGGGGGCGAAGCGGGTCCTGCCAGGGCCCGTGGGGACTAATTATTTGCCGAGGCCATCCGTTCCCATGGGAGAAAGATTCCGGGCAGCAAGCCCGGGCGCGGCGCCTCGCGGATGCCTGTGACCTGTTGCCAAGCCGTTGATTTTCGGTGGTTTGCCAGGGGCATGGCAGGGCAGGGGCCGCTCTCCATCGCAAGCACACTCCTGGCAGGAAACCCCATGACGGACGCGTTCGAACTCCCCAGCACCCTGGCCCAAGCCCTTCAACGCCGGGCGGTCCTGGCCCCTGATCAAGTGGCGTTGCGGTTCCTCGCCCAAGAGCAGGAGCAGAGCGTGGTGCTCAGCTACCGGGACCTGGATCTTCGCGCGCGGACCATTGCCGCGGCCCTGCAAGCCAACGCTGAATTCGGCGACCGCGCGGTGCTGCTGTTCCCCAGTGGCCCGGACTACGTCGCAGCGTTCTTCGGTTGCCTGTACGCCGGGGTGATCGCGGTGCCGGCCTACCCGCCGGAGTCGACCCGGCACCATCACCAGGAGCGGCTGCTCTCGATCCTGGCCGACGCCGAGCCACGGTTGCTGCTGACCAGCGCCGGGCTGCGCGACTCACTGTTGCAGATGGACGAACTGCAGGCCGCCGGGGCGCCGCAGCTGCTCTGCGTCGACACCCTGGACCCCGCGCTGGCGCAGGACTGGCAGGCGGTGGAGCTCAAGGACCAGGACATCGCCTTCCTGCAGTACACCTCCGGTTCCACTGCGCTGCCCAAGGGCGTGCAGGTCAGCCATGGCAACCTGGTGGCCAACGAACTTCTGATCCGGCGCGGTTTTGGCATCGACCTCAACCCGGACGACGTGATCGTCAGCTGGCTGCCGCTGTACCACGACATGGGCCTGATCGGCGGCCTGCTGCAGCCGATCTTCAGCGGCGTGCCCTGCGTGCTGATGTCGCCGGCCTACTTCCTGGCCCGCCCCGTGCGCTGGCTGGAAGCGATCAGCGAATACGGCGGCACCATCAGCGGCGGCCCGGATTTCGCCTACCGCCTGTGCAGCGAGCGGGTCAGCGAATCGGCCCTGGAGCGTCTCGACCTCAGTCGCTGGCGCGTGGCCTATTCCGGTTCCGAGCCGATCCGCCTCGACACCCTGGAGCGCTTTGCCGAAACCTTCGCCTCCTGCGGTTTCAGTGCCGACAATTTCCTCGCTTCCTACGGCCTGGCCGAAGCCACCCTGTTCGTCGCCGGGGGCGTGCGCGGCCAGGGCATCCCGGCCCTGCACCTGGACGACCAGGCCCTGGCGCAGAACCGCGCCGAGCCGGGGCAGGGCAGCGCCATGATGAGCTGCGGCTTCAGCCAGCCTGAGCACGCCGTGCTGCTGATGGATCCGCAGCAGCTCACGGAATTGCCTGACAACCGCATCGGCGAAGTCTGGGCCAGCGGGCCGAGCATCGCCCATGGCTACTGGCGCAATCCCGAAGCCACGGCCAAGACCTTCGTCCAGCATGCCGGCCGCACCTGGCTGCGCACCGGCGACCTGGGCTTCATGCGCGACGGCGAGCTGTTCATCACCGGGCGCCTGAAGGACCTGCTGATCGTGCGCGGGCACAACCTGTATCCCCAGGACATCGAAAAGACCATCGAGCGCGAAGTGGAAGTGGTGCGCAAGGGCCGGGTGGCGGCGTTCGCGGTCAGCGACCAGGGCCAGGAAGGCATCGGCATCGCCGCGGAAATCAGCCGCAGCGTGCAGAAGATCCTGCCCCCCGAAGCGCTGATCAAGGCCATCCGCCAGGCGGTGGCCGAAGCCTGCCAGGAAGCGCCCAGCGTGGTGGTATTGCTCAACCCCGGGGCCCTGCCGAAGACCTCCAGCGGCAAGTTGCAGCGCTCCGCCTGTCGCACCCGGCTGGCCGATGGCAGCCTGGATCACTACGCGCTGTTCCCCCAGGCCGAGGCTGCACCCGCTGGCGTTCAGGATGCGTCCGACGACGCGCTGCAAAACCTGATCGGGCGGATCTGGCAGGAACAGCTGCAATGCGCCGCCGTGGCCGCCGACGATCATTTCTTCCTCCTTGGGGGCAACTCGATCGCCGCCACCCAGGTCACGGCCCGCCTGCGCGAGGAACTGGGCCTGGAACTGAGCCTGCGGCTGTTGTTCGAAGCGCCGACCCTGGGCGCCTTCACCGCCGCCGTGGCGCGTCAGCAACAGGACGGCGGCGTGGCCCAGGGCAGCATCCAGGCCCTGTCGCGCCAGCAGCCGCTGCCACAATCCCTGGCACAGAACCGCCTGTGGATCACCTGGCAACTGGACCCCCACAGCAGCGCCTACAACATTCCCGGTGGCCTGCGCCTGCGCGGCGAGCTGGACGAAGACGCCCTGCGCGCCAGCTTCCAGCACCTGCTGCAGCGTCACGAAGCGCTGCGCACGCGGTTCTTCGAGCGCGACGGCCAGGCCCTGCAACAGGTGGACGCGGCCGGTGAGTTCAACCTGCAGGTGATCGACATCAGCGATCTGCCTGTGGCCGAGCGTGAAGCCCGGGCGCAGCAGATTCGCGAAGACGAGGCGCGCACCCAGTTCGACCTGGAAAAGGGCCCGTTGTACTGGGCGACCCTGATCCGCCTGGACGACGAAGAACATCAACTGCTGCTGACCCTGCACCACATCATCGCCGACGGCTGGTCGCTGACTGTGCTGATCGACGAATTCTCCCGGCTCTACGCCGCCGCGGCCCAGGGCCAGCGCCTGGAGCTGGCGCCCCTGGCCCTGCAATACGCCGACTACGGCAGCTGGCAGCGCCAGTGGCTGGCCCAGGGCGAAGGCCAGCGCCAGCTGGACTACTGGAAGCAGCAACTGGCCGATGAGGCCCCGGTACTCAGCCTGGCCACCGACCACCCGCGTTCGGCCCAGGTCCGCCACAGCGCCGCGCGCCACAGCCAGCGCTTGAGTGTGGCTCTCAGTGAGGCTGTGCGTCAGACCGCCCAGGCCTGGCAGGTCACGCCGTTCATGCTGTTGCTGGCCACCTTCCAGACCCTGCTGCACCGCTACAGCGGGCAGACCGAGATCCGCATCGGCGTGCCCAACGCCAACCGTCCGCGCCTGGAAACCCAGGGCCTGCTGGGCTTCTTCATCAACACTCAGGTGCTGCGCGGCCAACTGGAGGCGCGCCAGACCTTCGCCGAGTTGCTGCAACAGACCCGCCGCACCGTCCTTGAGGCCCAGGCGCATCAGGACCTGCCCTTCGAACAACTGCTCGAAGCCTTCCCCGACGCTCGCGAGCAAGGCCTGTTCCAGGTCATGTTCAACCACCAGCAGCGTGACCTCAGCGCCTTGCGCCGTCTGCCGGGGCTGCTGGCCGAAGAGCTGCCGTGGCACAGCCGCGAGGCCAAGTTCGACCTGCAACTGCACAGCGAGGAAGACCGCAACGGCCGCCTGAGCCTGGCCTTCGACTATGCCGACGAGCTGTTCGATGCCGCGACCATCGAGCGTCTGGCCGGGCACTTCATCAGCCTGCTGGAGCAGGCCTGCCAGCAGCCGGACAGCGCCCTGGGCGATTTGCCGTTGCTCGGCAAGGTCGAAGCGGCGCAATTGCAGCAATGGAGCATGGCCCCCTGCGCGCGCGCCGAGCGTTGGTTGCCGGAGCGCCTGCAGGAACAACTGCAGCAGACCGCGGAGCGCACCGCGCTGGTGTGGGACGGCGGGCAACTGAGCTTTGCCGAACTGCACGCCCAGGCCAACCGCCTGGCCCATTACCTGCGGGACAAGGGCGTCGGCCCGGACGTGTGCGTGGCCATCGCCGCCGAGCGTTCGCCACAACTGCTGATCGGCCTGTTGGCGATCATCAAGGCTGGCGGCGCCTACGTGCCCCTGGACCCGGATTACCCCGCCGAGCGCCTGGCCTACATGCTCGCCGACAGCGGCGTGCAACTGCTGCTGACCCAGACCCAGCTGCTCGGCCAGATGCCCGAAGCCCCGGGCGTCAGCACCATCGCCATGGACGGCCTCAAGCTCGACAGCTGGCCGAGCCAGGCCCCGGGCCTGCACTTGGACGGCGACCAGCTGGCCTATGTGATCTACACCTCCGGCTCCACCGGCCAGCCCAAGGGCGTGGGCAACACCCATCGCGCCTTGATGGAGCGCCTGCAATGGATGCAGGACAGCTATCAATTGCAGGCCGACGATGTGCTGATGCAGAAGGCCCCCATCAGCTTCGACGTGTCGGTCTGGGAATGCTTCTGGCCATTGATCACTGGCTGCCGCCTGCTGCTCGCCGCCCCCGGCGAGCACCGCGACCCGCACCGCATCGCCCAACTGGTTCAGGAGTTCGGCGTGACCACGCTGCACTTCGTGCCGCCGCTGTTGCAGCTGTTTGTCGATGAACCGCTGAGCGCCGAATGCCACAGCCTGCGCCGGGTGTTCTCCGGTGGCGAAGCCTTGCCCGCCGAACTGCGCAACCGGCTGTTGGAGCAGTTGCCGAACGCGCAACTGCACAACCGTTACGGCCCCACCGAAACCGCGATCAACGTCACCCACTGGCAGTGCTCGGTGGAGGACGGCGAGCGCTCGCCCATCGGTCGCCCCCTGGGCAATGTGCTGTGCCGGGTGCTGGATGCCGAGCTCAACCTGCTGCCCGCCGGGGTTCCGGGCGAGCTGTGCATCAGCGGCCAGGGCCTGGCCCGGGGTTACCTGGGACGCCCGGCGCTCACCGCCGAACGCTTTGTGGTCGACCCGCTGAGTGAGGAGGGCGCACGCCTGTACCGCACCGGTGATCGGGTGCGCTGGTGCGCCGACGGCGCCCTGGAATACCTCGGCCGCCTCGACCAGCAGGTCAAGCTGCGGGGTTTTCGGGTCGAGCCGCAGGAAATCGAAGCACGGCTGCTGGCCCAGGATGGCGTAGCCCAGGCCGCGGTGCTGGTGCGCGACAGCGTCGCCGGCCCGCAGTTGATCGGCTACTACACCGCCCCTGCCAGCGACGAAGATGAAAGCACACACAGCGCCCGGCTGACCGCCGCCCTGGCCGCCGAGTTGCCGGAGTACATGGTGCCGGCGCAACTGCTGCGCCTGGAGGCCATGCCCCTGAGCCCCAGCGGCAAGCTCGACCGCCGCGCCTTGCCGGAGCCGCAGTGGCAGGTGCGCGAACACGTTGAACCGAGCACCGATCTGGAACGGCAGATCGCCCAGATCTGGCGCGAAGTGCTGGGCCAGCCACGGATCGGCCTCAAGGACGACTTCTTCGCCCTGGGCGGGCATTCGCTGCTGGCCACCCAGATCATTTCCCGCACCCGTCAGGCCTGCGATGTCGAGCTGCCGCTGCGGGCGCTGTTCGAAGCCAGCGAGTTGGGAGACTTTGCCGAACAGGTGCGGCTGATCCAGCAGTCCGGCGCGCGCAACCAGCAGCCGCCGATTGCCCGGGTCGACCGCAGCCAGCCGGTGCCGCTGTCCTACTCCCAGCAGCGCATGTGGTTCCTCTGGCAGATGGAGCCCGACAGCCCGGCCTACAACGTCGGCGGCATGGCGCGGCTGTCCGGGGTGCTGGACGTGGGGCGCTTCGAGGCCGCGTTGCAGGCGTTGATCCTGCGCCACGAAACCCTGCGCACCACCTTCCCCAGCATCAACGGCGTGGCCCATCAGCAGCTACACGCCGACACCGGCCTGCGCATGGCCTGGAAGGATTTCTCGGCCCTGGCCCCGGAGGCCCGGCAACAACGCCTGCAACAGCTGGCGGACAGCGAAGCGCACCAGCCCTTCGACCTGGAAACCGGCCCCTTGCTGCGCGCCTGCCTGGTCAAGGCCGGCGAGCAGGAGCACTACTTCGTCCTGACCCTGCACCACATCGTCACCGAAGGCTGGGCCATGGACATCTTCGCCCGCGAACTGAGCGCGCTGTACGAAGCCTTCCTCGACGACCGCGAATCGCCACTGCAACCCTTGCCGGTGCAGTACCTGGACTACAGCGTGTGGCAGCGCCAGTGGCTGGAATCCGGCGAGCGCCAGCGCCAGCTGGATTACTGGACCGGGCAACTGGGCCGCGAACACCCGCTGCTGGAACTGCCCAGCGACCGGCCACGGCCGGCGGTGCAAAGCCACCAGGGCGAGCTGTACCGCTTCGACCTGAGCGACGAGCTGGCGGCCCGGGTGCGGGCTTTCAATGCCGAACACGGCCTGACCCTGTTCATGACCATGACCGCGGCCCTGTCGGTGCTGCTCTATCGCTACAGCGGCCAGACCGACCTGCGCATCGGCGCGCCGGTGGCCAACCGCATCCGCCCGGAAAGCGAAGGGCTGATCGGCGCCTTCCTCAACACCCAGGTGCTGCGTTGCCAGCTCGACGGGCAGATGAGCGTCGGCCAGTTGCTGGAGCAGGTGCGCCATACGGTGATCGAGGGCCAGTCGCACCAGGACCTGCCGTTCGACCATCTGGTGGAAGCCTTGCAGCCGCCGCGCAGCGCCGCCTACAACCCGCTGTTCCAGGTGATGTGCAACGTCCAGCGCTGGGAGTTCCAGCAAAGCCGGCAACTGGCGGGCATGACCGTGGACTACCTGGTCAACGATGCCCGGGCCACCAAGTTCGACCTCAACCTGGAAGTCACCGACCTGGATCAGCGCCTGGGTTGCTGCCTGACCTACAGCACCGACCTGTTCGATGAGCCGCGCATCGCGCGCATGGCCGGCCATTGGCGCAACCTGCTGCAGGCTCTGATTGACGATCCGCAGCGGCGCTTGTGCGAACTGCCGCTGCTGCACGCCGAGGAACAGCAACAGCTGCTGGACAGCCTGAGCGTCGAGCCCGGCGAGCACCGCCTGGATCAGTGCATCCATCACCTGTTCAGCGAGCAGGCCCTGGCCCGTCGCGACGCCCCGGCCCTGACCTTCGCCGGGCAGACCCTGAGCTACAGCGAACTGGACAGCCGCGCCAACCGCCTGGCCTGGATGCTCCGCGAGCGTGGCGTGGGCCCGCAGGTGCGGGTCGGCCTGGCCCTGGAACGTTCCCTGGACATGGTCGTCGGCCTGCTGGCGATCCTCAAGGCCGGTGGCGCCTACGTGCCCCTGGACCCGGAATACCCCCTGGATCGCCTGCACTACATGATCGAAGACAGCGGCCTCGGCCTGCTGCTCAGCGATGCACGGATGTTCGCCGCCCTGGGTGAGTTGCCGGCGAGTGTTGGTCGTTGGTGCCTGGAGGAGGACGGCGCGTTGCTGGCCGACTACCCGGCCAGCGAGCTGCCCTTCATCAGCCTGCCCCAGCATCAGGCGTACCTGATCTACACCTCCGGCTCCACCGGCCAGCCCAAGGGCGTGGTGGTGTCCCACGGGGAAATCGCCATGCACTGCCAGGCGGTGATCCGCCGTTTCGGCATGCGCCCGGACGACTGCGAGCTGCACTTCTATTCCATCAACTTCGACGCCGCCACCGAGCGTCTACTGGCACCGCTGCTCAGCGGCGCCCAGGTGGTGCTGCGGGCCCAGGGCCAGTGGGATGCCGAAGAGATCTGCCAGCTGATTCGCCAGCATCGCATCAGCATCCTCGGCTTCACCCCCAGCTACGGCAGCCAGCTGGCCCAGCACCTGGCCACCCAGCAGCAGACCCTGCCGGTGCGCATGTGCATCACCGGCGGCGAGGCCCTGACCGGCGAACACCTGCAGCGCATTCGCGCGGCGTTCCAGCCGAGCCTGTTCTTCAACGCCTACGGCCCCACTGAAACCGTGGTCATGCCCCTGGCCAGCCTGGCGCCGGAGCACTTGGCCGAAGGCGTGGCCAGCGTGCCCATCGGCCGCATTGTCGGGGCGCGGGTGGCTTACATTCTCGATGCCGATCTGGCGCTGGTGCCCCAAGGCGCCACCGGTGAGCTGTATGTCGGCGGCGCCGGCCTGGCCCAGGGGTATCACCGTCGTCCGGGGATGAGCGCCGAGCGTTTCGTGGCCGATCCGTTCTCCGGCGATGGCGGGCGCCTGTACCGCACCGGGGATCTGGTGCGCCAGTGCGCCGACGGTCAGCTGGAGTACATCGGCCGGGTCGACCATCAGGTGAAGATTCGCGGTTTCCGCATCGAGCTGGGAGAGATCGAAACCCGTCTGCTGGATCATCCGGCCGTGCGTGAAGCGGTGGTGCTGGCCCTGGACACCCTGGCGGGCAAACAGCTGGCCGCTTATCTGGTGACCGAGGTGGCCGAGCACAACGAGGTGCAGCAGGCCAACCTGCGGGAAGCCCTCAAGCAGCAGCTGAAAACCCAGCTGCCGGACTACATGGTGCCGACCCACCTGATCCTGCTCGACAGCATGCCGCTGACCGCCAACGGCAAGCTCGACCGCCGGGCCCTGCCGATGCCGGACCCGGAGCTCAACCGCCAGCAGTACGTGGCGCCGAGCAACGAGCTGGAACAGACCCTGGCCAAGGTCTGGGGCGAAGTGCTGAACGTGCGGCAAGTGGGCCTCAACGACAACTTCTTCGAACTGGGGGGCGACTCGATCCTGTCGATCCAGGTGGTCAGCCGCGCCCGCCAGTTGGGGCTGCACTTCACCCCGCGGGACCTGTTCCAGCACCAGACCGTGCAGACCCTGGCCCGGGTCGCCAGCCATACCCAGCGCATCAGCGCCGAGCAGGGCCCGCTCAGTGGCGAAGCGCCGCTGACGCCGATCCAGCACTGGTTCTTCGACAGCCGCATTCCCCAGCCACAGCACTGGAACCAGGCGTTGCTGCTGGAGCCGCTGGGCCTGCTCGATGCCCAGACGCTGGAACAGGCGCTGCTGGCGGTGCTGGAGCAGCACGACGCCCTGCGCCTGCGTTTCAAACCGGTGGATGGGCAGTGGCGCGCCGAGTACCTGCCGCTGTCCGACGCGCCTGTGCTGTGGCAAGTGCGGGTGCCGTCCATGGCCACCTGCGAGGCACTGTTCGCCGATGCCCAGCGCAGCCTCGACCTGGAACACGGGCCGCTGCTGCGGGCGGTGCTGGTGGACGGGCCGGAAGGCGAGCAACGCCTGCTGCTGGCGATCCACCATTTGGTGGTGGATGGCGTGTCCTGGCGCGTGCTGCTGGAGGATTTGCAGAACGCCTACCGTCAGTTGCAAGCCGGACAGAGCCTCAAGCTGCCGGCCAAGACCAGCGCCCTGCGGGACTGGTCGAGCCGCCTGCAGGCCTATGCCGGCAGCGAATCCCTGCGTGAAGAACTCGGCTGGTGGCAGCAGCAACTGGCCGGCCCGGCCGCGCAACTGCCGGGCTTGAATGCCGCCGGTAGCCAGCAGCATCAGCAGGCTCGCTGCCACAGTGTGACCCTGGATGCCGAGCGCACCCGCCAACTGCTGCAACAGGCCCCGGCGGCCTACCGTACCCAGGTCAACGACCTGCTGCTGACCGCCCTGGCCCGGGTGCTGTGCCGCTGGAGCGGGCAGCCTTCGGCCCTGGTGCAACTGGAAGGCCACGGCCGCGAGGCGCTGTTCGACGAGATCGACCTGACCCGCAGCGTCGGCTGGTTCACCAGCGCCTATCCGCTGCGCCTGACCCCGTTGCAAGTGGAAGAAGCGGCCGGGCAGGGCGCCTCGATCAAGGCCATCAAGGAACAACTGCGGGCCGTGCCGCACAAGGGCCTGGGTTACGGCGTGCTGCGCTACCTGGCCGATGACGCCTGCCGCGAGGCCCTGGCGGCGCTGCCGCTGGCGCCGGTGACCTTCAACTACCTGGGGCAGTTCGACCAGAGTTTTGGCGCCGATGCCTTGCTGCGTCCGCTGGATGAGTCCGTCGGTCCGGCCCACGCTCCCGAAGCGCCGCTGCCCAACGAGCTGAGCATCGACAGTCAGGTTTATGGCGGCGAGTTGGTGCTGCGCTGGACCTACAGCAGCGAACGCTTCGCCGCCGAACTGATCGGTGAACTGGCGGACGCCTACCTGGGCGAGCTGCAGGGCCTGATCGAGCATTGCCTGAAGGACGATGCCGGTGGCCTGACGCCGTCGGACTTCCCCCTGGCGCGCCTGACCCAGGCCCAGCTCGATGGCCTGCCGGTGCCGGCTGGGCAGATCGAAGACGTCTACCCGCTGACCCCGATGCAGGAAGGCATGCTGCTGCACACCCTGCTGGAGCCGGGCACCGGCTTGTATTACATGCAGGACCGCTACCGCATCAACAGCGAACTGGACCCGGAGCGTTTCGCCCAGGCCTGGCAGGCGGTGGTGGCGCGCCACGAGGCTCTGCGCGCGTCGTTCTGCTGGAACGTCGGCGAAGACATGCTGCAGGTTATCCACAAACCGGGCCGCACCCCGATCGAGTTTCTCGACTGGAGCGCGGTGCCCGAGGCCGAGCAGGAACCCAAGCTCCAGGCCCTGCATAAAGCCGAGCGCGAGGCCGGTTTCGATCTGCTCAACCAGGCGCCGTTCCACCTGCGGCTGATCCGGGTCGGCGCCGCGCGCTACTGGTTCATGATGAGCAACCACCACATCCTCATCGATGCCTGGTGCCGCTCGCTGTTGATGAACGACTTCTTCGAGATCTACACCGCCCTGGGCGAAGGCCGCGAGGCGCAACTGGCGGTGCCACCGCGCTACCGCGACTACATCGGCTGGCTGCAACACCAGAGCCTGTCGGAGGCGCGGCAGTGGTGGCGGCAGAACCTTGAAGGTTTTGAACGCACCACGCCGATCCCCAGCGACCGGCCGTTCCTGCGCGAACACGCCGGTGACAGCGGCGGCATGATCGTCGGCGATTGCTACACCCGCCTGGATGCCCGGGACGGCGCGCAACTGCGCGAGCTGGCGCAGCAGCATCAGCTGACCGTCAACACCTTCGCCCAGGCGGCCTGGGCCCTGGTGCTGCGGCGCATGAGCGGCGATCGCGACGTATTGTTCGGGGTCACCGTGGCTGGGCGCCCGGTGCAGATGCCGGAGATGCAACGCACCGTCGGCCTGTTCATCAACAGCATCGCGCTGCGGGTCAAGCTGCCCGAGGAGGGCCAGCGTTGCAGCGTGCGCCAGTGGCTCGGCGACCTGCTCGACCGCAACATGCAACTGCGTGAATACGAATACCTGCCGCTGGTGGCGATTCAGGAATGCAGCGAGCTGCCCAAGGGCCAGCCGCTGTTCGACAGCCTGTTCGTGTTCGAAAACGCCCCGGTGGAAGTCTCGGTGCTGGACCGCGCCCAGAGCCTGAACGCCAGTTCGGATTCCGGCCGTACCCACACCAACTTTCCGATCACCGCCGTGTGCTACCCGGGGGATGACCTGGGCCTGCACCTGTCCTACGACCAGCGCTACTTCGAGCAGGCGACCATCGAGCGCCTGCTCGGCGAGTTCAAGCGCCTGCTGCTGGCGCTGATGCAGGGCTTGCATGGCGACATGGCCGACCTGCCGCTGCTGGGTGAAGAGGAGCAGGATTTCCTGCTGGCCGGCTGCAACCAGAGCCAGCATGAGTACCCGCTGGAGCGCAGCTACGTGGAGCTGTTCGAGGCCCGGGTGGCGGCCCATCCGCAGCGCATCGCCGCCAGTTGCCTGGAGCGGCGCTACAGCTATGCCGAGTTGAACCAATGCAGTAACCGCCTGGGCCATGCCTTGATTGCCAACGGCGTGGGCTTTGACCAACCGGTGGCCTTGCTGGCCGAGCGCGGCCTGGAACTCTTGGGCATGATCATCGGCAGCTTCAAGGCCGGGGCCGGCTACCTGCCTCTGGACCCGGGCCTGCCGAGCCAGCGCCTGGGGCGCATCATCGAGCTCAGCCGCACGCCGATCCTGGTCTGCACCGCGGCCTGCCGCGAACAGGCCCAGGCCCTGCTGGACGAGTTTGCCTGTGCCGCACGGCCGCGGTTGCTGGTCTGGGAAGAACTGCAAGGCGCCGGGCATGCCGAGAGCAACCCGGGCCGCTACAGCGCGCCGGACAACCTGGCCTACGTGATCTACACCTCCGGTTCCACCGGCCTGCCCAAGGGCGTGATGGTGGAGCAGCGCGGCATGCTCAACAACCAGCTGAGCAAGGTGCCGTACCTGCACTTGAGCGAGGCTGACGTGATCGCCCAGACCGCGTCCCAGAGCTTCGACATTTCGGTCTGGCAGTTCCTTGCCGCGCCGCTGTTCGGTGCTCGGGTCGACATCGTGCCCAACGCCATCGCTCACGATCCCCAGGGCCTGTTGGCTCACGTCCAGGAGCAGGGCATCACCGTGCTGGAGAGCGTGCCGTCGCTGATCCAGGGCATGCTCGCCCAGGACGCCATCGCCCTGGATGGCCTGCGCTGGATGCTGCCCACCGGCGAGGCCATGCCGCCGGAACTGGCGCACCAATGGCTGCTGCGTTATCCACAGATCGGTTTGGTCAACGCCTACGGTCCGGCGGAATGTTCCGATGACGTGGCCTTCTTCCGCGTGGACCTGGCTTCGACCCGGGGTACCTATCTGCCCATCGGCACGCCCACCGATAACAACCGCCTGTACCTGATGGACGAAGCCCAGGCGCTGGTGCCCCTGGGCGCGGTCGGCGAGTTGTGCGTGGCCGGCACCGGGGTCGGCCGCGGTTACGTCGGCGACCCGTTGCGCACCGCGCTGGCCTTCGTGCCCCATCCGTTCGGTGCGGCGGGCGAACGCCTGTACCGCACCGGCGACCTGGCACGCCGGCGCAGCGACGGCGTACTGGAATACGTCGGCCGGATCGACCATCAAGTGAAGATCCGCGGCTACCGCATCGAGCTGGGGGAGGTCGAAGCGCGCCTGCACGAACAGCCGGAACTGCGCGATGCCGCCGTGGCGGTGCAGGAAGGGGTCAACGGCAAGCACCTGGTGGGCTACCTGGTGGCCAGTGACTCAAGCCTGAGCCCGAGCGAATGCCTGGAGCGGATCAAACCGCGTCTACGCGCCGAACTGCCGGAATACATGGTGCCGCTGCACTGGCTGTGGCTTGCGCGCCTGCCCCTCAACGCCAACGGCAAGCTTGATCGCAAGGCCCTACCGGCCCTGGAGATCGGCCAGTTGCAGAGCCAGGACTACCAAGCCCCGGGCAGCGAGCTGGAGCAGACCCTGGCCGATATCTGGGCCGAGGTGCTCAAGGTCGAACGGGTGGGCGTGCGCGACAACTTCTTCGAGTTGGGCGGGCATTCCCTGCTGGCCACGCAGATCGCCTCGCGGGTACAGAAAACCCTGCAACGCAACGTACCGCTGCGGGCCATGTTCGAATGCAGCACGGTGCAGGAGTTGGCCGCGTACATCGAAGGACTGGGCGCCAATGCAATCAGCGAGGAGAAGGTCGACCGCCTGAGTGACCTGATGGCCGAGTTGGAGGGCTTGTAAGCTTTTGTGGCGAGGGAGCTTGCTCCCGCTGGGTGGCGCAGCCACCCCAAAGCCTGCCACCTCGTTGCACCAGGAAGCTCGCGGATTCAGGCTTTACGGCCGCTGCACAACCGAGCGGTCGTAATGCCTTCCTGTGGCGAGGGAGCTTGCTCCCGCTGGGTGGCGCAGCCGCCCCAATGGCTGCCACCTCCTTGCTCCAGGAAGCTCGCGGATTCAGGCTTTACGGCCGCTGCGCGCCCGAGCGGGAGCAAGCTCCCTCGCCACAAGGTGGCTTCGGCCTGTCCGCTGATCCTTGCTATAGTCCGCCGCGCATTGCCCGACAGCAGCCCTGTCGGGCTTTGTCGTTTCAGACAGTTCAAGGACCGGAACCATGGCAGAACAGCTTTACTGGCACGACATCGAAGACACCCTGGGCAACTGGAGTGGCCTCGGTGTCGAGGTCGAAGCGGGTGCCTCGGACAGGCCGCCGCTGCACCTGCGCACCGGCAACAATGCCCGGATCAAGCTGATGCACCGCGACACGCCACTGTTCTGGGCCACCTTCGCCTGGGATCACGGCGGCGTCTGGCTGGTGCGCAACCCGCTGGCGGAAGGCGCCGAATGCCGAATGCTGGCCCCCATCGATTCACCCACAGTCCAACAGTACGCAGCCCTGGCGCCTGAGCTACGGATCAAGGCCTGGAGCCGCTATTTCGTCAGCCGCCTCAGCGAAAGCGCCCGGCACTTCCTCACCCCCGGTTTCTGGCTGGCCCAGAGCCTGCTGCCGGAGCCCTCCAGCACCGCGAACGGCCTGGACCACTGGCGCTTCACCTCGGTGATCGATCCTTTGACCCACGTGCCCAGCTGGCACCTGTACGGCGAGGATTTTCTCGACAACCTGCAACCCCAGACCCTGGAGTGGATCGACTGGTGGCACGGCGGCGGCAAGCTCATCGGCCTGCACCGGGTCGATCCCCAAGCGGGGCGCTTGAAATGGTGGCGCAAGAAGGCCCGGGAAGGCAGCCTGCCGCCGATTCTGCTGTGGTACGTCGGCGGGCTGGCCTCCTATGTGGTCATCGATGGGCATTACCGCTTGCAGGCGGCCATCGCGGAAAACCTCGCGCCATCATTCATCGTCCTCAGCGCCACCCGCGAGCGCGACTTCACGCCGAGCCTGGAGCATCAGCAGCGGGTCATGGATTCACTGCGCAAGCGCGGCGACGCGGTGCCGCGAAACCCGGCCCTGAGCACCGAGCACCTCAACCGGGTGCTGATCCAGGCGTTCGATGACCGGCCGCAATACCGCAGCGCTACCCCGGCCTGGGCCGGCAACGAGCCGCAATCGCAGTGGTGTGACGAGGTGCTCCAGTGCCTTAGCGGGCAAGGGCTGGAGGACCAGATGGAGGCGGTGATTGCCCGGCGTGGATAGGGCGCTGGCCGTGTTCGCTGGCAAGCCGGCTCCTACAGGGGGGGCTGCTTGTAGGAGCCGGCTTGCCGGCGAACAGGTCCCCAAACACTCTGCTATATTCGCGCCCGCCCGCCGCAGGGCCGGTCATTGAAAAAGGATTAGGGACAATCGTGGAACAGCTTTTCTGGCGTGATATCGAGGATTTGGCCGGCCAGTGGAACGGCCTCGGCGTGGACGTCAAACGCCCGGCCAGCGGCAAGCCCAACCTGTGCCTGCTCAGTGGCAACAACCGCCGCATGCAGCTGGTGCTGGGGGACCAGGCCCTGCTCTGGGGCACCATGTCGCACTGCCGCTATGGCGTGTGGCTGGTGCGCAATGACCTGGCGGAGCAACTGCCGCAAACCCTGGTGGGCCCCATCGAGTCGCCTCAGGTTGAACAACAGGCGCGCCTCGACCCGGCCCTGCGCCTCAAGGCCTGGAGCCGCTTCTTCGTCGAGCAACTGATGCAGCACCAGCCGGACTTCTTCTACCCCGGCTCCTGGCTGGTGCGGGCCTTGCGCCCGGCGTCCCAGAAACCCATGCGGCCGCTGCTCAGCGGCACCGAAGCCTGGTACTTCAAGGGCGGCGAAGACGCCCAGAGCCATATGCCGCAGTGGGCGATCTACGGCCGCAACATCCTCGACAACCAGCAGCCCGGCTCGGCGCGCTGGGTCGAGTTGTACGAGGGCGGCGGGGCGGTGGTCGGCCTGCATGCCGTGGACCCCCATTCCGGACGCTTGAAATGGTGGCGCAAAAAAGCCCGCGAAGGCAGCTTGCCGCCGATCCTGCTGTGGTACGTCAGCGGCCTGAACTGCCACCTGATCCTCGACGGTCATTACCGCCTGCAGGCGGCCATCGATGAAAACCTGCCACCGGAGTTCCTGGTGCTCAGCACGCCGCGGCTCTACCACTATCGCCCCAACCCGCAAGAGCAGCAGAAAGTGCTGGGGGCGCTACAAGTGCAGGTCCAGCGCAACAACCTGGACACCAGGCGCTTCAACCAGTTGCTGATCAGCACCTTCGACGATCGGCCGTATCACGGCTTCGGCAGCCAGTCGTGGGCGGGGATTGCTTCGGAGCAGGAGTGGATCGAACAGGTCAGCGGCATCCTCAAGGCGCGCGGAGGCCTGAGCGATCTGGAGGAAATCCTCGAACGCGAGGCGCCGGAAGAATACCGCTGAGTCATGCTTGCGGCTGATGCCAATCGGTTTTTTGTAGCCGCTGCCGCAGGCTGCGTACGGCTGCGCAGCAGACGCGGCGATTTCAAGGCCGCCTCAGGTCTTTGACGGGAGATCGCCAAGCAGGGTCCTGCGGGCCTTTTCGCAGCTTCGCCAAGGCTCAGCAGCGGCCACAGGGCAACAATTCCATAGGTCCACAGGCCAATGCCGATCGGGGCAAGGTGGTTTCGGAAACGGGCTGGAAGGTCGCTGGAACGGTGTTTAGTCGCTTTCTTTTGTAAGGCAAATCCGAGAAACTGCGGGCCGCTTGAATGCGCCTGGTGGGCGGGCTAGGGTTCCGGAGCCATCGCCCAATCGATGGCTCGGATGTGCAAGTCCGACCGTTACCAGACGCATAAGCGCTCAGTCATGCCTGAGCGATTTCATGTTCGCCGTGTTATGGCGGCCGTGCGCGGGAGATCTTCGGATCTGCCGGGGTTCTGGTAACTCGGTCTTGCACACCCGCGTACGGCTGCCACCTTATTCGTGTGCAAGCGAACGGTGTCAGCTCCTTGTCATTACCAGGAGTTTGACCATGAAAAAGCTCGTCCCCGATCCCCCCACGTCCTATCGCGATCCCGAACTCAAGGCCGCCAACGCCACCCTGCGCGTGGCCCTGGCTCAGCAACCGCTGGACTCCGCTCTGTTCCAGCTCACAACCCAAGCCAAAGCCGTTTCCCCCGACTCGCTGTTCAGCGTGCGCGAAGGCGTCAGCGCCGAAGAGGCCCTGGTGCATGTGGCGTTGTTGCTCAAATGCGCCGAAGAGGTCTGCGATGAAATCACCCAGCAGGGCAGCGGCCTGGAGCGCGGGCTGATCTGGTCCATGGTGCATTCGGTGGAGATGGCCCGCGCGGTGGTGGAGGCCTTGCTCGACGGCCAGCGCGAGCCCTGAATCCGGGCATTTCCTGATACGTTTTTGTCGCCCCGGTCCGATTGACTGAGCCTGGTTCACGGCACAGTCTGTCGGACCTTTTTCGTCATTCCCTACAGGAGCTAGCCGATGCCTTTCGTGACCCTCGATGGACAACCGTTGCACTACCTTGACCAGGGCCAGGGGCCGGTGGTGTTCCTGGCCGGCAGTTATTTGTGGGACACCAGCATGTGGGCGCCGCAGATCGAGGCGTTGTCGGCGCAGTACCGGGTGATTGCGGTGGACCTGTGGGGCCATGGCCAGTCCGGGCCGTTGCCGCAAGGCACCGCGTCGCTGGACGATGTGGCGCGGCAGATGCTGGCCTTGCTCGATCATCTGCACATTGAGCGGGTGACGTTGGTGGGCTTGTCGGTGGGCGGCATGTGGGGTGCACGTCTGGCCCTGGCGGCGCCGCAGCGCATCGACGGTCTGGTGCTGATGGACACCTACCTGGGGGCTGAGCCGGAGCCGACCCGGCAATACTACTTTTCCCTGTTCCAGCAGATCGAGGACAGCGGCCTGATCGCCGAAGCGCTGCTGGATATCGTGGTGCCGATCTTCTTCCGCCCAGGTATCGATCGGCAGTCGGCGTTGTATCAGGATTTTCGCGCCAGCCTCGCCGCACTGCCGGCCGAGCGCCTGCGCCAGAGCGTGATACCCATGGGGCGCATCACCTTCAGCCGGGCGGATGTGCTGGATCAGCTGCAGCACCTGGATGGGCCGAACACCTTGCTGCTGTGTGGCGACCAGGACCAGCCGCGGCCGCCGGCGGAAACCATCGAGATGGCCGAACGCATCGGCTGCCCTTACCAGCTGGTGCCCGAGGCCGGGCATATTTCCAGCCGTGAGAATCCGGAATTCGTGACCCGAGCCTTGCTGGCGTTTTTACAGCGCCACGGTTGAAGCCCGATTCTTCCCTCGTAGGAGCTGGCTTGCCAGCGAAGGAGCCCGCAAGCCAGGCGGCCATCGCAAGGACGCTTTCGCCGGCAAGCCGGCTCCTACAGAGGCTGCACAATGGCGAGGTGTTCACCTGCTGTCGTAGGAGCTGGCTTGCCAGCGAAGGGGCCCGCAAGTCAGGCGCCCATCGCAAGGACGCTTTCGCCGGCAAGCCGGCTCCACAGAGGCTGCACAATGGCGAGGTGTTCACCTGCTGTCGTAGGAGCTGGCTTGCCAGCGAAGGGGCCCGCAAGTCAGGCGCCCATCGCAAGGACGCTTTCGCCGGCAGGCCGGCTCCTACAGAGGCTGCCCAATGGCGAGGTGTTCACCTGCTGTCGTAGGCGCTGGCTTGCCAGCGAAGGAGCCCGCAAGCCAGGCGCCCGTCGCAAGGACGCTTTCGCCGGCAAGCCGGCTCCTACAGGGGCGGGGATTTATTTCGGGCCGAGGATCTGCGTCAGCTTGCTCGGGGCCGGGGCGCCCTGCTGTTGTTGCAAGTCGCCCTTGTCGTCGAGGTAGAAGATCGCCGGGGTCGCCGACAGCTCCAGTTCTTCCATCAGTTTCATGTTGGCGTCGAGCTTGGCCTGCACGGCCGCGGGAATGCTCGCCAGGGGTTTCAGGGCGCTGCCCTTGCCGGCTTTCTCATGCTCTTGCAGGGCCTGTTGCGGGTCCTTGGCGGCCAGCAGGGCGGCGGATTTGCCCGGGCTGTCTTCGCGGATGATGCCCACCATGATATGCCGCAGCTGCACCTTGCCGGCTTTGACCCAGGGCCGGGCCTGCTCCCAGAACATGTTGCAGTAGGGGCAGTTGGGGTCGCTGAACAGGTAGACGATGCGCGGTGCGTCGTCCTTGCCATCGGCGATCCAGTTGCTTTTGTCCAGCTTGTTCCAGACTTCCTTGGCCATCGGTGCGTAGACCAGCTTCTGCAAGGGTTCGGCGCTCAGGTCCTTGCCGTCGGCGTCGTACAGGTTGCCCAGCAGCACGTGCTTGCCGTCCGGGGTCAGGTACAGGGTCATGCCACGGTTCTGGTACTGCGCGGCGTAGCCCTTGAGGCCATCCGGGGCATCGAAGCTGCCGATGATCTTGGCGCCTTTTTCTTCGATCTTGCGGATCGGTGCGGGCAGTTCTTCGGCCTGCAGCAGCGGCGCGTTGAGCAGGGCTGCGCCCAGGGACAGGCTCAGCAGGTGGCGGATGAAGGGCATGGCAGTTTCCTTGCAGGGGCGACCGGGGTCGGATGGGCGTCGTCGAAGTTTTCCAGGGCGCGGGCCAGGCTGGCTTCCGAGAGTTCACCCAGGTGACTGCTCAGCAGGCGGCCGTCGGCGCTGTAGAACAGTGTAGTGGGCAGGGCCATGGAGCCCACGGCCTGGCCCAGGCGGCCGCCGCTGTCGAAGAGTACGTTGTCCAGGTTGAGTTCCTGGGTGGCGAGGAAGGTGGCCACGCTTTGCATGCTTTCGCCCTGGTTGACGAACAGGAAGGTCAGGTCCGGACGTTGCTGCTGGGCGCGCTCCAGGACCGGCATTTCTCGCCGGCACGGCGGGCACCAGGTGGCCCAGAGGTTGATCACCAGTGGCCCACCCTGGTAGTCGGTGAGTTGCACGGTGTCGCCGGTGGCATTGCGCAGGGGCATTTCCGGCAGGCGGGTGCCCTGGTCGTAGAGCGTCAGGGACAGGCTGGCCAGCAGCCAGAAGGCCAGGCCGCTGGCGATACCGGCGCCCAGCGGGCGGCGCAGCGGTGGGCGTTTCCAGCCCCAGGCCAGGGCCGCCAGGAGCATGAAGATGACCCCCGGCCAGGCCAGGAAGCCGCCGTCGCGCAGGTCGATGATCAGCCACAGGTTGTGCTGGTAGTGCTTCCAGTAAGCGATGACGAAGCAGATCCGCGCCGCGAGCATGCCCAGCAGGAACAGCATGAACAGTACCGATTCCGGGTTGTCGCCGCCGCGCTTGGCCACCCGCCAGCCCACCAGGGTGGCCAGGGCCAGGGCACTGATCAGCAGCAGGTGGTTGAGGGCGATGGCGAAGGTGCCGATGGTAAAGGTCAGCATCAACGGGCTTCCCGGGTCTGGGTCCAGCGTTGCAGGAAGGTGTTGGCATCCACTTCACCGGTGATGCGCTGGCTGCGGCGTTCGCTGCCGTCCGGGCCGATCCACAGCATGCTCGGTGGCCCCGGCACCTTGTAGCGGCCCAGCAGTTCGCGGCCGTCGGCGTTGTCCAGGGTCACGTCCAGGCGCAGCAGGCGCACGTCCTTCAGGGCGTCGAGGACTTGGGGCTGGTCGAACACGGTTTTCTCCATGATCTTGCAGGACACGCACCAGTCGGCGTAGTAGTCCAGCAGCACCCATTGGCCCTGGGCCTGGGCGCTGTCCAGGGCACGTTGCAGCTCGCCGGGCGACTTGACGGTGGTGAAGGCATCGTGGGCGGTGGCGCTGCTGGCCACGCTGCCACCGCTGTAGACCTTCAGCGGTCGCCACAGGTCATCGCTGCCACCGGCGGCGCCCACCAGCAGCACGCTGCCCCACAGGCCGAACAGCACGGCGGCGGCGCCGAACAGGTGCAGCAGGCGCCCGGCGATGGCCCGTTGCTGCCAGGCGCAATAGGCCAGTACCAGGGCCAGGGCGCCCCACAGACCGATCCACAGGCTGGTGTCGAGCACCGGGCGCAACATATAGATAGCGGTGCCCAGGAACAGGAAGCCGAACACACCCTTGAGCAGGTTCATCCAGGGCCCCGGCTTGGGCAGGAAGCGGTTGCCCAGGGTCACCAGCAACAGTAGCGGCAGGCCAATGCCCAGGCCCAGGGCGAACAGCGCCAGGCCGCCAAACAGGGCATTGCCGGTCTGGGCGATGTACAGCAGGCCACCGGCCAGGGGCGCGGTCATGCACGGGCCCACCAACAGCGCCGACAGGGCGCCGAGAGCGCCACAGCCGATCAGGCTGCCGCCCTGGCGCTGGCGGCTGGCGCCCTCCAGGCGGTCGCGCAGAAACGCCGGCATTTGCAGTTCAAAGAAGCCGAACATCGGCAGCGCCAGCAGCACGAACAGCGCGGCGAAGCTGCCCAGCACCCAGGGCTGTTGCAACCAGGCCTGCAGGTTGCTGCCCAGCAGGGCGGCGATCACCCCCATGCCGGCATACACCAGGGCCATGCACAGCACGTAGCTGGAGGCCAGGGCCAGGCCCCGACGCGGGCTGGCGCCGCTGCCGACCACGATCCCCGCGAGGATCGGCAGCATCGGCAGTGAGCAAGGGGCGAAGGCCAGCAGCAGGCCGAAGCCGAAGAAGGCCAGCAGGCCCAGGCCCCAGGATTTTTGTTGCAGGTCGTTGGCCAGCAGTTGGTCCTGGGCCGTGCCGTTGCCGGTTGCGGCGCTGTTGCCGGCAGCAACGGCGGGGGCGCCCCCCAGGTTGACTTCCAGGGTCTGTGGCGGGTAGCACAGGCCGGCGTCGGCGCAGCCCTGCCAGCCCAGCTTGACCTTGCCGCTGGCGGCTGCCGGCAGCTTCACTTCCAGGCCCTGGCGATACACCGTCTGTTCGCCGAAGAACTCGTCGCTGTGGTGTTCGCCGTCCGGCAGGGCCGGCTGATGGTCCTGGGCCAGGCCGTCGAACTTCAGGCGTTTCTGGTACAGGTAGTAGCCGTCGGCAATCTGCCAGAACAGCTGGGTTTCCCCGGAAGGCAGGCGCTCGGAGGTGAAGGTGAAGGCCTTGTCCACCGGCAGGAAGTCAGGCTTGACCTCGAACGGATTGTTGCCGGCTTCTGCCAGGGTGGTGAACAGCATAAACAGCAAGATGAGCAATCGACGCATGGTCAAGCCTTAAACCGGTGCAAGTGGGAAGCACAATGGCGGGTCCTGATTAACCGATGATTAACCATACTTGGGTTGTTGCAGGGCGGCGCCGGGCATAATGTCCGCTTAATCCGCTGCCTGCCTAATCAACGCCTTTCGTTACAGGACCGACCATGCACGTACTTGTCTGTGAAGATGATGAGCTGATTGCCAGCGGAATAGTCGCCGGCCTCACGGCCCAGGGCCTGACGGTCGAGCATGTGGCCTCTGCCTCAGCGGCACGGGCGATGCTCGGCGTGGCCGATTTCGACGTGATGGTACTGGACTTGGGCCTGCCGGATGAAGATGGTTTGAAGTTGCTCAAGCAACAGCGCCAGCAGGGCCTGGAGATTCCGGTGCTGATCCTCACCGCCCGCGACTCGGTGACCGATCGGGTCGACGGCCTGCAGGCCGGGGCCGACGATTACCTGCTCAAGCCCTTCGACCTGCGGGAACTGGCGGCGCGCCTGCACACCCTGTTGCGTCGGGTGGCGGGGCGCAGCGTCAACCTGATCGAGCACGGGCGCCTGACCTACGACCCCAGCACCCGGGAAACCCGCCTGGGCGGCGAACCGGTGGACCTGTCCCGGCGCGAACAGGCGCTGCTCCAGGCCCTGCTGCACAACCGCGGCCGGGTGCTGTCCAGCGAACAGCTCAAGGACAGCGTCTACGGGTTCAACGATGAGCTGGAAAGCAACGCCCTCAACGTGCACATCCACCACCTGCGGCGCAAACTCGGCAACGGCATCGTCGAGACGGTGCGCGGCCTGGGCTATCGCCTAGGGCCGGCCGATAGCCAGGAGAAGTCATAAGTGAGGAGCCTGCGCCTGCGCCTGAGCGTGACCCTGGGCGCCGCCTTCATTCTGATCTGGACCCTGGCCGCGGCCTGGATGCTCAGCGATCTGCGCAATCAGATGATGTTTTCCCTGGACCAACGCCTGGTGGCCTCGGCGCGCATGGTGGCCGGCCTGCTGGAACAGATGCCGGCGCTGCCTTCCGACACCCACGCCCATCCCATTGCCAGCGCGGCCTTGACCATTCCCGGGGGCATGGCCTGTCAGGTCAGCTCCCTGCGCGGGCAGGTCCTGGCCCGCAGCCACAGCACGCCTGAACACACCCTGGAAGCCGAGAAGCTGGGCTTTCACGACCAGATGATCGACGGCGCGCCCTGGCGCACCTTCACCCTGGTGCGCGGTGATCTGCGCATCACCACCGCCGACCGCCAGGTGGAACGCGAAGCCCTGAACATGTCGGTGCTGCTGGCCGCTTCGGTGCCGGTGGGGGTGGCCTTGCTGGGCTGTCTGTGGCTGTTGTGGCTGGGCATCGGCCAGAGCCTGGCGCCGCTGAACCGGATTCGCGACGCGCTGATGCGCCGTAGCGCCGATTCCCTGGAACCGTTGCAGATCCGGCCCATGCCCAGCGAATTGCGGCCGCTGGTGGACACCCAGAACCAGCTGTTCCAGCGCATCGCCAAGACCATCGAGCGCGAACGCCGGCTGACTGGTGATGCCGCCCATGAATTGCGCAGCCCGCTGACCGCGATCAAGACCCACCTGCAGGTGGCGCGCATGACCGACGGTGCGGCCCGGGATCAATCCCTGGCCCGGGCCGAGGAGGGCGCCGACCGCCTGCATCGGACCCTGGAACAACTGCTGTTGCTGGCTCGGGTCGAGGGCAGCCTGTCGTTTGATGACGGCGTGCACTGCAATGCCGAGCAAGTGGTTCGCCTGGCAATCCAGGATGCCGCCGTGGGCGCCCGGCAGCGGGTCAAGGTGCACCTGGGAGAGCACGCCGCCGAGGCCCCGGTGGCCATGCCCTCGACCCTGGCGATTGCCGCCTTGCGCAACCTGTTGGACAACGCCCTGCGCCACACCCCGCAAGACTGCCCGGTGGAGTTGAACCTGGAGCTGGTGGCCGGTCGCCTGCGTTTCCAGGTGCGTGACCATGGCCCGGGGATTGCCCAGGAAGACCTGCAGCACCTGACCCAGCGCTTCTGGCGCAACAGCCAGAGCACGGGGTGCGGACTGGGCCTGGCGATTGTCCAGGCCATCGTCCAGCGCTGCGGCTGCGAGCTGAACTTCGACAGCCGTCCTGACGGCCTGCGGGTCGAACTGACCCTGCCTGCCCACCCCGCCTGACCCATCACCGCCCGCCGCAGGCGCTGGCTTGCCAGCGAAGGGGCCCGTGAGACCGTTTTCGCCAGCAAGCTGGCTCCTACAGGGCCTTGTACGTTCCGCCTGCCCACCGTAGGAGCTGGCTTGCCAGCGAAGAGGCCCTTGAGACCGCCTTCGCCAGCAAGCTGGCTCCTACAGGGCCTTTTACGTCCCGCCTGCCCACCGTAGGAGCTGGCTTGCCAGCGAAGGGGCCCGTGAGACCGACTTCGCCAGCAAGCTGGCTCCTACGGGGCCTTGTACGTTCCGCCTGCCCACCGTAGGAGCTGGCTTGCCAGCGAAGGGGCCCTTGAGACCGCCTTCGCCAGCAAGCTGGCTCCTACAGGGCCTTGTACGTTCCGCCTGTCCACCGTAGGAGCTGGCTTGCCAGCGAAGAGGCCCTTGAGATCGCCTTCGCCAGCAAGCTGGCTCCTACGGGGCGGTATGTGCAATTTCCTCGCCCTGGGGTGTAAATCCCGACATCGCTGGTGCGTTTTTAGAACAGGAAAACCTGTCAGTGTGCACCCGCGCTTGGGCTGCGCATTCGGCCGGTGGCCGTTTTGCTCAAATTGCAGCGCGAGGGTTCGAGACATGTCAGCCGTTACCAGCCTTATGGACGATCAGCCGGTGGCCCTTGCCGCCATCCCGGCCGAGACGCTTTACCAGTTCGACGAGTCGCCCCTGCTGGCCCGTCAGAACCGTCAGGAATCCAATGCCCGCAGCTACCCACGGCGCATCCCCCTGGCCCTGAAGCGGGCCAGTGGCATTCATGTCGAGGATGTCGAAGGCCGGCGTTTCATCGATTGCCTGGCCGGTGCCGGGACCCTGGCCCTGGGCCACAACCACCCGGTGGTGATCGCCGCGATCCGGCAGGTACTGGCCGATGAACTGCCGCTGTTGACCCTGGACCTGACCACCCCGGTCAAGGACCAGTTCGTCCAGGACCTGTTCGGCCTGTTGCCCGAGGCCCTGGCCACCGAAGCCAGGATCCAGTTCTGCGGCCCCACCGGCACCGACGCCGTGGAAGCCGCGTTGAAACTGGTGCGCACCGCCACCGGGCGCAGCACCGTGCTGTCGTTCCAGGGCGGTTACCACGGCATGAGCCAGGGCGCGCTGAGCCTGATGGGCAGCCTGGGGCCCAAGCGGGCCCTGGCCGGCTTGCTCAACAACGGTGTGCAGTTTCTGCCGTTCCCCTACGACTACCGTTGCCCGTTCGGGCTCGGTGGCGCCGAGGGGGTCAAGGTCAACCTGCATTACCTGGAAAACCTGCTGAACGATCCTGAAGCGGGCGTGGCCCTGCCGGCGGCGGTGATCGTCGAGGCGGTGCAGGGCGAGGGCGGGGTGATCCCGGCGGACCTGGACTGGCTGCGAGGGTTGCGGCGTATCACCGAGCAGGCCGGGGTGGCGCTGATCGTCGATGAAATCCAGAGCGGCTTCGGTCGCACCGGCAAGATGTTCGCCTTCGAGCACGCCGGGATCATTCCCGATGTGGTGGTGATGTCCAAGGCCATCGGCGGCAGCCTGCCGCTGGCGGTGATGGTCTATCGCGACTGGCTCGACACCTGGCAGCCGGGGGCGCACGCGGGCACCTTCCGCGGCAATCAGATGGCCATGGCCACCGGTTCCGCGGTGATGCGCTACCTCAAGGAACAGCGGCTGCCCGAACACGCGGCGGCCATGGGGCAGCGTTTGCGCGAGCACCTGCTGATCCTGCAGCGCGACTACCCGCAACTGGGGGATGTCCGTGGCCGTGGCCTGATGCTCGGCGTGGAACTGGTGGACCCGGCCGGCGCGCCGGACGCCCAGGGCCATCCGCCACAGCATTTGCGCCTGGCTCCCCTGGTGCAGCGTGAATGCCTCAAGCGCGGCCTGATCCTCGAGCTGGGCGGGCGCCATGGCAGCGTGGTGCGCTTCCTGCCGCCGCTGATCATCAGCGCGGCGCAGATCGATCAGGTGGCGGACATCTTCAGCAAGGCAGTGGCCGCCGCGGTGGCCAGCCTCTAATTTTTTTTGGCCCTGATTCGTTCCTTCTACACAACCGCCGCGCCTGGGGTGCGGCGTCCCTAATCAGCGATGGAGACAAGCAATGACTTCCGTATTCGACCGCGAGGACATCCTGTTCCAGGTGGTGGTCAACCACGAAGAGCAATACTCGATCTGGCCCGACTACAAGGCCGTGCCGCAAGGCTGGCGCACCGTGGGCAAGAGCGGTTTCAAGAAGGAGTGCCTGGCCTACATCGAAGAAGTCTGGACCGACATGCGCCCCCTGAGCCTGCGCCAGAAGATGGACCAGCAGCCCGTGGCCGGCTGATCTGTAGCCGCTGCTGAGCCACGGCGAAGCTGCGCAAAGGGCCGCAGGCCCTTTTGCGTTCTCAAGAGCAGCGCCTCCTGCGGAGTCGTTCGCAGCCTGCGGCAGCGGCTACAGAAATCCGGATCGAGATTATTGCTGTAGCCGCTGCTGAGCCACGGCGAAGCTGCGCAAAGGGCCGCAGGCCCTTCAGCGTTCTCAAGAGCGGCGCCTCCTACGGAGCCGTTCGCAGCCTGCGGCAGCGGCTACAAAACCCGGATCGAGATTGTTGCTGTAGCCGCTGCTGAGCCACGGCGAAGCTGCGCAAAGGGCCGCAGGCCCTTCAGCGATCTCAAGAGCAGCGCCTCCTACGGAGTCGTTCGCAGCCTTCGGCAGCGGCTACAAAGGCGCTGGCGTCTTGAGCTTGACGGGGTTTTCATGCCCGGCGATCAGGCACTGCGCTTGACGGCCTGTAGGGTGTAGCTCAGTGGCAGGCGCCATGGCGCTTGCTTGAGTCGCCATTCGCCGCGTTCATCCACCACCATCTGCCCGGGCAGGGCCTCCCAGGGAATGCTCTGGTGCTCCACCAGCCCGGTGATTTCCAGGCCCTGGGCCAGCAAGGCGCTGATGATTTCCCCCAGGCCGTGGTTCCATTCGTGGGTCACCGTGGCCTTGAGGCTGCTTTCGGTTTGCACGTAGGTGTTTTCGTCTTCCCAGACCAGCGGCTCGCTGCGTTCGAAGTAGGGGTATTCCACCCGCAGCGAGTCGCTGTGATCTTCATTCAGGGCCCAGAGCATCGGGTGCCCTTCGCGGATAAACAGCCGGCCACCGGGCTTGAGCAGGGCGCCGACGGTCTGTGCCCAGCGCTCGATGCTCGGCAGCCAGCACAGCGCGCCGATGCCGGTGTAGACCAGATCGAAGCTGCCCTTTGGCAACACCTCGGCGGCCAGGAACACGTCCGACTCGTGGTAGTCGATGGGTGTATGGCAGCGCTGGGCCAGGGTCCGGGCTTCAGCCAGGGACGCCGAGGAAAAATCCAACCCGCTCATCTGCGCGCCGAGGCGGGCCAGGGACAGGGTGTCGGTGCCGATATGGCATTGCAGATGCACACCGCGCAGGCCCTGGATGTCGCCCAGCAGGGGGCGGTCGAACTGCACCACGTCGGAGAGAAACTGCGGGTCATCGACGAAGCGCTGCACCGCGTAATCCGCCGAGGCGGCGTGCAAGGGCGCGCGTTCGTCCCAATTGGTCTTGTTGAGTGTCAGGTATTCGCTCATGGCGTGGGTGTCCTGTCTGGGCATTTTTGCGAAGCGCAGACTAGCACCGGGCAATGAGCACAATCTTGAGCAAATATGTAAGCGGCCCCTGATGCGGCGGTAGCCGCTGCAGAGCCATGGCGAAGCTGCGCAAAGGTCCGCAGGACCTTGCCTGGCGATTGTCTGTCGAGCGCCGCGTCCCTGCGCCGGAGTGCCGCCCAGGCCGTTCGCAGCCTGCGGCAGCGGCTACAACAGCCCGGATCGAGATGGATGCTGTAGCCGCTGCTGAGCCATGGCGAAGCTGCGCAAAGATCCGCAGGACCTTGCCTGGCTATCGCCCGCCGAACGCCGCGTCCCTGCGGGCCGTTCGCGGCCTGCGGCAGCGGCTACAAGGCCAGGGCCTGGGTGACTTTTTGCAGGTTGCCTTCCAGTTCGCCGAGCGGGTCGGCGCTGTCGGTTTCCAGCACCAGCAACTGGCTGCCACCGGCGCTGATGGCGGCTTTCAGTGCCTCGGACGGCTGGCGGTGGTGCAGGACCAGTGCCACGTCGTTGTCCTTGAGCCGGGCTTGCAGCTTCTGCAGGGCTTCGGGCGTCCATTCGTTGTCGGCGCGGGCGTCGACTTCCACCAGCTCCAGGTTCAGGCCGCTGACCAGATAGCCAAAGTGCTCGGAGAGGCTCAGCACGCTGAGGTTGTCGGCCTCGGCCAGGCGCGCTTCGCTGTCGGCGCTGAGTTTCAGCAGGCGTTGTTTCAGCCCCGCCAGGTTGCGCTCGATCTGGGGCTTGGCTTCGGGGGCCAGGCGTGCCAGGTCGGCGGCGAGCACATCCGCCATGCGCCCCAGGTTGTTGCTGGACAGCCAGGGCTGGGCGTTGAGCCCGTCGCTCTTGCCCGGTTGCAGGGCCACCCCGGGCAGGGCGCCATCCACCGGGCGGGCGGCATCGATCTCGACGATGCGGATGTTGCTGCGCCGGGCGTTGGGGTACAGCGGGTCGTCCGGCCAGATCGAGCGCAAGCCGATCACCGCGTCGGCATCCAGCGCCAGCTTGCTCAGGGCCGGGGCGCCGCGCCCGGTGAAATAGGCGGTCTGCCGCGAGCCGGGGAGGTTGGCCGGGGCCGCCCGCTCCAGCTTGATGGGGGTGCCTTGCAGCAGGATCTGCCCCAGGCCGAAGGTCACCGGCAGCGAGGCCAGCACCGTCAGCGGTTTCTGCGAGGCGGCGCTGTGCAGCGCGGTATTGCCCATGCCATGGCTGGCGACCACGCGCATTGGTTCGAAGTGGTCGCGCTCGGCCAGGGCCGGGGTGCTGATCAGGCCGCCGAGGATCAGGGCCAGGCTCAGCTGACGCAATGACAAGTGACGCAGTGAACTGTGCATTTATCCGATATTCCCTTTCAGGCTGGGGACGGTGCCGCGGGCGATGGCGGCCAGGGCGAAGGCCACGCCGGCCACCAGGATGATGGCCGCGCCGGAGGGCACCGGCAGGTCGAAGACGATCGGCAGCAGGATGCCGCACAGGGTGCTGACAGTGGCGATGCTCACCGAGATCCAGAAAAAGCCCTTGAGCGACTGGCTGAGCAGGCGGGCGGCAGCGGCCGGAATCACCAGCAGCGCGCCCACCAGGATCGCGCCGATGACCTTGACCGCCGCCACAGTGATCAGGGTCACCAGGATCACGAACAGGTAGTCCAGGGTCTTCACCGCCACCCCGCGCACCGCCGCCAGCTGCGGGTTGAAGCTGGCCAGCATGATGCGGTTGTACAGCGGCAGGCTCAGGCCCAGCACCAGGGCGCCGACGATCAACAGCACCAAAAGATCGTTGCCGTTGACCGTGAGCACCGAGCCGAACAGCACGTTCTCCAGGATGTGCACGTTGATTTTGCCGGCCAAGATCAGCAGCAGGCTGGCGCCCAGGGCCAGGGACACCGAGAGAAACACCCCGATCAGGGTGTCCGGGGCCAGCCCGGTGCGGTTGCGCAGGTAGTTGAGGAGGATGCCGAACAGCAGGCAGTAACCGAACAGGCTGCCGTAGGGACCGGTGTAGGGCTCGCCCAGCAGGATGCCGATGGCCACCCCGGTCAGTGCCGCGTGGCCCACGGCTTCGGAGAAGAAGGCGAAGCGCTTGACCACCACCAGGGTCCCCAGGCCACCGAGCACCGGCCCGATCAGCAGGCCGGCCAGCAGCGCATTGACCACGAACCCGTAGGCCAGGGCTTCGGGCAGGTAGCCGGCCGAGGCCCAGCCCTGGACCATCAGGCGAAAAGCTTCATAGGTCATCAGGCAGCGCTCCCGGCGGCTCGTGGATGGGTGGAGAACAGACTGAGCAGGCGCTCCGGGGTCAGGGTCTGTTGCGCTGGGCCGTCGAACAGCACCCGGCGGTTGAGGCCGGTGACCCGGACTGCCAGGCGGCCCACGGCTTCCAGGTCGTGCTCGATCCACAGCAGGGTGATACCGCTCTGGCGCCAGTCGTGGAGCAGGCGTTCGAAGACCTGGATCCCGGCCTCGTCCAAGGCCGACATCGGTTCGTCCAGCACCAGCAGTTGCGGGGCCGGGATCAGCCCCTGGGCCAGCAGCACCCGCTGGCGTTCACCGCCGGACAGGGCGCCCATGCGTCGCTTGCGCTTGTCCTGCATGCCGACCCGTTCCAGGGCGTCGCCAATCGCCTGGGCGAAATGCCGGCTCAGGCCGAGGAAGGCCGGGCGCCGCTGGCACATGGCGGCCATGAAGTCGTCCACGGTCATCGGCAGGCCACGGTCGAATTCCAGGGCCTGGGGCACGTAGCCGATGGTGCCGGGAGCGCCGGGCCATTGCAGGCGCAGTTGGCCCTGGTGCGGCATCTGCCCCAGCAGGGTCTTGATCAGCGAGCTCTTGCCGCCGCCGTTGGGGCCCACCAGCGCGTGCACGCTGCCGGGCTGCACCTGGAAGGTCACGCGGTCGAGGATGGTGGTGCGGCCCAGGGTCAGGCCGACCTGGTTGAACTCGACGGCCGGACCGCGCAGCAGGGTTTCGATGGCGGTCATGCCCCGGCCTCCTGGATGGCCCGGACCACGGTGTCGAGGTTGCCCTGCATTTCCTTCTCGTACTTGTCGGCGCTGTAGTCGCCGTAGGAAATGTGCGACAGCGGGTAGAGCTTGACCCCGGACTCACGCTGGATGGTGTCGACGTAGGTGGAGGGGAAGTCCATCTCCGAGAAGATCACCTTGACGTCCAGCTCGCGCAGTTGGTCGATGGTCTTCTTCAACTGGCTGGGGCTGGGCTCGATGCCGTGGGCCGGTTCCACCACCGCGGTGACTTGCAGGCCGAACTCGCGCAGCAGGTAGTCGTAGGCGGCGTGCACCGTGGCCACCCGCAGGTCGGCGTTGGGCGCCTGGGTCAGCTTGGCCAGGGCGTCGGCGCGCAACTGGCGCAGGCGCTTGCCGTAGGCCCGGGCGTTCTGGGTGTAGGTCTTGGCGTTGGCCGGGTCCAGCTTGCCCAGCTCGCGGGCGATGTTGTTGACCTGGGCGATGGACGCGCTGATGGAGAGAAAGGTGTGCGGGTTGACCACCTTGCCGGCGCCCCGGGCGGCGACCCCGGTGGCGGCCAGCAGCGGCACGTTCTCGTTGGCTTCGATCAGTGGGATGTTCGGGCGCTCGCTGGCGGCGATCATGCGATCGGCGAAGTCATCGTGGCCCACGCCGTTGAGGACGATCACGTCCAGGCTGCCGATGCGCTTGATGTCCTCGGCCCGAGGCTCGTAGGCGTGGGGGTTGAAGCCGGCGGGAATCAGCGGCACCACCTCGGCCTTGTCGCCGACGATGTTCGTCACGTAGCTGTAGTAGGGATGCAGGGTGATGCCGATGCGCAGGCGTTTGGCTGGATCGGCGCTGACCAGCGGGCTGAGCGTCAGGGCCAGCAGGCCGATCAGCAGCCCCCGCAGAAAGGGACGGCGTTGCGATGAAATGGACATGGGCAAGCGTTCTTCTCTCGGAATGGGTTCAGTGGCGATGCTGGCGGGTCACTCCGGCATCGAATTGCGCGACCACCTGTTGCCAGCCGGCGGCGGCCAGCCTGGCGTCGCTGAGATCGACAGGCAGGGGGACGGACGGGTTGCGGTTGAGCCAGATGTCCACCTTGGCCTGATTCTCGGTATCCAGGCGCATCAGGAAGGAGCCGGCCACTTGCGGGTTCTGGCTCAGGCCCAGGTAGGCCTGTTCGTGCAATTGCCAGGCGTGGCCGCCACGGCTGATCGAACTGGCGTCCTGGGCGAAGGGGGCGAAGCCTTCCGCGGCCAGTTCCTCGGGCGTCGGCAGGCTCTGGTGTTCGGCGTGCAGCAGGTGGATCTCGTCGAGGGTCACCCGCAGGTCGGCATAGATCCCTTGCTCGCCGGCGCTGAGGTCGCGACGGGCGTCCAGTTGGTGGCTGGCGACGCTGGCGGTTTCGACTGTTTCGCCGCGCCACAGCACCACGCTGCCGGCGACACACAGAATCAGCAGGCACAGCAACAGGACGTAGAGGGTTTCGTGGCCGGCGCCGGCGGGGCGCACGACCTGGGTGGTGGCAGGAGTCATGGGGCCTCGATATCCGCTTGGTCGATCTCGACCACGTGGCCGGGGCCTGCATCGAACAGCACGTAGAACTCGCTCGATGGCTTCTTGAAGGTCAGGGTCGAGTCGCTGCCTAGCTTGCCCGGCACGAGGATGGTTTCGTCGTAGCCGATCACGTCCAGGGTCACTCCCGGCGCGCCGCTGCCATCGGAAAAACCGCCGGTGCAGCGGATCTGCTCGGCGTCGATGGCCTTGCATTCGCACATCGGGTTGTGGGCCAGGGCGCTGTGGCTGAAGGCGCCGGCCAGCAGCAACAGGGCCAGGGCGCCAAGGCGCCGGGGGGGACTGCGCGGGTCATCGTGTGCCTCCTTGTTTTTCGAGCCAGGCCACGGTGGCGGGCGAGGCCTGGCTCAGGGGAATGGATGCCTGGTGCATGCTGCCGTCCCAGCCTTCCAGGGTGATCCACAGCTCGGCGTCGGCTTTGGTCTTTTCCGGAATCGGCAGGCTGGCGCCCATGCGGTACGGGCTGCCGAAGAAGATCACCCCGGCGGCCCGCAGGCTGCGGGGCTTGCCGATGCGCAGGTAGGTCGCCTTGACCGGTTCGATGCAGGCCTGGCACAGGGCGGCGTTGAAGCTTTTCAGGTAGCCGGCGGGGCCATCGCTGCGGGGCGCTTCGTTGCGCATCTCGGCCAGACGCAGGCTCCAGGGGCCGACCTGGATTTCACCGATCTCCCGTTCCCCCAGGCCGCTGTCGCCGCGAAACAACGAGGCATCGGCGAGGTACTTGGGCATGAAGCCCAGGGGGATCAGCAACAGCAGGATGTTCAGGTGAAAGCGCCATTTATGCCAAAGCCGGCTCAGCTGCGAAGGCGCGGTTGCGCTGTGGGTCTGGCTCACGGGTGGCTCTCCGAAGTTTCGATGCTCATGGCCGGGGTGGGCGTCGGTACGGGTTTGCTCGCGGGACGCGCCCGGGCGGCCTTCTCCTCACGCTTGAGGGCGTTGGCGGTGGCCAGGGCGGTGCGCTTGGTCCAGATCAACAGCCCGCTGAGGACCATCATGCTCAGCACCAGGCCGAAGAAGAACCAGATCAGCTTGACCCAGATCCCGCCAAAATCTCCGGTGTGCAGCGGGCGCATGGACTCGGTGACGAACTCCAGGGTGTTGCGGTCCCCCAGCAGGTGAGAGGTGTCCAGGGAGCCGGTGTAGGGGTTGATGTTGGCGGTCTGGTACATCAGCGGGTACCAGCCACGACCGCCTACGTACAGGTGGCTGTAGGCATTGCTTGGCAGGCTGACGAAGCTGATGTCGAAACCGGGGATCTTCTGGGTGGCGATGCCGATGGCCTGGTCCAGGCCGATCATCGGCGCGGGGCTGCCGTCGGTGGTGGTCGGCACCTGCTCCCGGGCGATGACCGGAACAATGGGTTGGCTGGAAATGCTGATGTGGTTGTCGGCGAGCACGGCCTCGATCAGGAACCAGATGCCGGTGATCGAGATCACCGTGATAAACCAGATGGACCAGATGCCGCTCAGGCGGTGGAAGTCGCCCCAGAAGATCCGTGCCCCATGGCGCAGGCGCAGGGTCGGCTTGAGAAAGCCCTTCCAGAACTTCTTGTAGACCACCAGCCCGGTGATCAACGAAATCAGCAGCGGCAGGCCGAGGAACGACACCAGGTACCAACCCCAGCTGTAGCCGTTGGTGAAGGGCACCAGCCACCAGCCATGCAGGGCCCGGGTGAAGCCCTGGAAGTCGAACACTGGGCTGGTGCCCTGGATCGCCCCGGTGTAGGGGTTGACGTACAGCGTTGGGGACCGGCCGTCCGGGTAGCTGACGCTGACACTCAGGGCGAAATGGCTTTCGTCCGGGGTCACGATGGTATCGATGCGGGTGCTGGGGTCGGCCTGCTTGATGGCCGCCACGATCTGGTCGTAATTGAGCGGCTGGGCATCATCGCTGCGTTTACTGGCTCGGATATCCGGATTGGCCAGCCACACGATCTCCTGGCTGACCACCGCCAGGGTGCCGGTGACACAGACGATCAGCACAAAGAACCAGATGGGCAGGGCCAGCCAGCTGTGCACCAGAAACCAGATTTTTGAACGGGACTTCTTCGACATGGAGTGGGCGTCTTGATTCGAGGAGTGGAGCGGCACTGGAACCTTCGGCCGGCCCCGGGGCAAAACACCCGGGGCATAGCCGTGGCCAACGCGGCCTGCTGCATCTAATTAAGACGAATGAGAATCGTGAATCCTGAAAGGCGATATGAAAGTAAATGTTACGAAGCTGGGAAAACCTGGTGAAAGCCGCTGTTTTACCGATTTGGCCAATGCCCGTGGCCCTGTAGGAGCGGGCTTGTCCGCGAAGTGGCCCGCAAGGGCGCCTTCGCCGGCAAGCCGGCTCCTACAGGCCTTGGCTGGCTGGAAGGCTCAGCCGGCCTGTTGCTGGAACATCTCCCGCGCCCGCCGGGCGATTTCCTCGGCGCTCAGCGTTTCCTTGCGGCTGGCCAGGAACCACACATGGCCGAACGGATCGCGCAGGCTGCCGCTGCGGTCGCCGTAGAACTGGTCCTTGACCGCCGACACCTCGGTGCCGCCGGCGGCAATCGCCCGGGCGAAGCTGCTGTCGACATCTTCCACATACAGGTGCAGTCCGACCGAGGTCTTGTGGGTGTCCGGGCTGTCCATCGGGGTTTGTTCGCAGGGGCTGCCGAGCATGATGGCCGAGCCGCCGATGCGCAGTTCGGCATGGCCAACGCTACCGTCGGGCATGTCCAGGCGCATGCTTTCCTCGGCGCCGAAGGCCTGCTTGTAGAACTCGATGGCCTCGGCGGCGCGCTTGATGCCCAGGTACGGCGTGACGCCGCTGAAGCCTTCGGGAATGGGTTTGACGCTCATCTGGGGTTCTCCTTGATGTTGTCTGGGGCAAACCGGTCCGTCGCCGGATCGAGCCGCTTTCACTCTATACCCGGGTATCCCCGGCACTGGCATGGACCGACGAGGTGTCGTCCGGGCAACAGCATTTCACTGTTGGCCCGGCAACAGTGCTCCAGCAATTTGTCCGGTGGCCCGCTGGGCAATCCCCTGCTACGGCCGGTAAACCCTTGAATTCAAAGGCCCGATCTTTCGGCACAGAAGCTGCAATGACAGCCCGCAACCTTCATCCGCCCGAGAGCGCTGTATGTCTTCTTTGCCTGAATCCGCCTTTTATCCCCTGCACACTCCCGCCGCCCAGGTGATCCGCGATGGCGCCGAGGCCCTGGCCGTGGCCCGGCAAGTGGCGGCGGTCCTGCTGGAGCAGGACGCCGAACGCGACCGCAGTCGCCAGGTGCCGGTGGAACTGCTTGACCTGTATTCCAACAGTGGCCTGTGGGGCATCAGCGTGCCGCGGGAGTTCGGCGGCGCCCAGGTGTCCTACGCGGTACTGGCCGAGGTGATCGCGATCATTTCCGCCGCCGATCCGTCCCTGGGGCAGATCCCGCAGAACCATTACTGCCTGCTGGAAGACATCCGCCTGCAGGGCACCCCGGAGCAGCAGGCGCACTTTTTCGCCCTGGCCCTGCAAGGCCATCGCTTTGCCAATGCGCTGTCGGAAACCGGCGGCAAGAACGTGCAGGACATCCAGGCCAGCATCCGTCGTTCAGGTGACGGTTATGTGATCAACGGCCGCAAGGGCTACTGCACCGGCTCGCTGTATGCCCACTGGCTGGCGGTGCTGGCCCTGGATGAACAGGGCCGGGGTCAGCTGGCCTTCGTGCCCCGGGGCAGCGCGGGGCTGGCGGTGCTCGACGACTGGGACAGCATCGGCCAGCGCACCACCTCCAGCGGCACGGTGCTGGCACAAGACCTCAAGGTGCCGGCCTTCAATGTGTTCCCCACTTACCGCTCCTATGAGCGTCCGACCCTGGCCGGGCCCTTCGCCCAACTGACCACGGCGGCCATCGACGCCGGGATTGCCCGGGCGGCGCTGCGCGACACCGTCGACTTCGTCACCGAGCACGCCCGGCCATGGATCGATGCCGGGGTGGACAAGGCCGGCGACGATCCGCTGACCATCATTCAGGTGGGGGCCCTGGACATTCGCCTGGAGGCCGCCGAAGCCTTGCTGGAGCGCGCTGGTCTGGCCCTGGACGCGGCGCGTCCGGCCCCCGATGAAGACAATGTCGCCCTGGCTTCCGTAGCGGTGGCCCGGGCCAAGGTGCTGACCACCGAGATCGCCATCGAGGCCAGCAACAAGCTGTTCGAACTGGGCGGCACCCGCTCGACCCTCAAGCGCCACAACTTCGACCGCCACTGGCGCAATGCCCGGGTCCACACCCTGCATGACCCGGTGCGCTGGAAGTACCACGTGGTGGGCAACTGGCTGCTCAACGGCATCAAGCCGCCGCGTCACGACTGGTCCTGACGCCATGGCCGAATGGTTCAAGCACCTCTACTGGGCCGACATCGCCCAGGCCTGTCTCGACACCCTGAGCATGCTCGGGGCGGCCCTGGGCTTCACCGTGTTGCTGGGGCTGCCCCTGGGGGTGTTGCTGTTTCTCACCGGCAAGCGCCAGCTGCACGAAACCCCTGGCCTGTATCGGCTGCTGTCGTTGATCGTCAACGTGCTGCGCTCCTTGCCCTTCATCATCCTGCTGATCGTGCTGATTCCCCTGACCACCCTGCTGGTGGGCACCTCCCTCGGCGTGCCGGGGACCATCCCGCCGCTGGTGGTGGGCTGCACGCCGTTCTTCGCCCGGCTGGTGGAAACCGCCCTGCGGGAAGTGGACCACGGGGTGGTGGAAGCGACCCAGGCCATGGGCGGCAGCACCTGGCAGATCATCCGCCACACCCTGTTGCCCGAAGCCCGGGGCGGCCTGCTGGCGGCGGTCACGGTGACCGCCATCGTGCTGGTGGACTACACCGCCATGGCCGGGGTGATCGGTGGCGGCGGCCTTGGCGACCTGGCGATCCGTTACGGCTACCAGCGCTTCCAGACCGACGTGATGCTGGTCACCGTGATCCTGCTCCTGGTGCTGGTGCAGGGCCTGCAGATGACCGGCGACCGCCTGGTGGCGCACTACAGCCGACGTTGACCCGACGTATTCACAACCTGAAAAAACCGGCCTCACGTGCACCCCACGACGGCTGTCCGTATCTGCCTTAGGAGCAACCCATGAACAAGATCCTGGCCATCCTGGCCGCCGTACTGTCCTTGAGTGTCCACGCCAACGAGAAGCTGGTGGTGGGGGCCACCCCGGTGCCCCACGCCGAGATCCTCGAATTCGTCAAACCCGAGTTGGCCAAGGAAGGCGTGGACCTGGACATCAAGGTCTTCACCGACTTCATCCAGCCCAACCAGCAACTGGCCCTGAAGAACCTCGACGCCAACTACTACCAGTACCGGCCGTTCCTCGATGATTTCAACAAGACCCGGCACACCGACCTGGTGCCGGTGGTGGGGGTGCACATCGAGCCCTTCGGCGCCTATTCCACCAAGATCAAGACCATTGCCGAGCTCAAGGACGGCGCCACGGTGTCGATTCCCAACGACCCGGTGAACACCGGCCGCGCCCTGGTGCTGCTGCACGAAGCCGGGCTGATCAAGCTCAAGGACCCGAGCAACACCCTGGCCACCCAGCGCGACATCCTCGACAACCCCAAGCACCTGAAGATCCGTGAGCTGGAAGGCGCCTTGCTGGCCCGTTCGGTGAGCCAGGTGGACCTGGCGTTCGTCTTCGCCAACTACGCCCTGGAGGCCGGGATCGACACCAACAGCGCGCTGATCGTGGAGAAGGGCAAGGACCTGTACATCGAGTTTTTGGTGGCCCGTGCGGACAACCGCGACGACCCGCGGATCCAGAAACTGGCCAAGGCGCTGAACTCCGACGCCGTGCGCCAATTCATCCTGACTCGCTACAAGGGCCAGATCGCCCCCGGCTTCTGACCACCGCCCGATCCCCGGTTGCTACGAAGAGGCGGATTGTAGGAGCTGGCTTGCCAGCGAAAAGGCGCGCGAGATCGCCTTCGTCGGCAAGCCGGTCCCCACAGGGCGCGGCGGGTCAGGTGCGCTGTTGCGCCTGCTCCCGGTATTCCTGCTGGGCGTCGTCCAGCAGCACTTCCTTGAGCGGCACGGCGCCGACGGCCAGGGCCTTTTCGATGCTCAGGTCGTCGCCCTGGGTGGCCAGCAGGGCTTGCAGCCGCTGGAACTCACCGCACCAGATGGTCTCGATGTCCTTGTCGCGCCGGGTATCGCGCTGGGCGCTGAGGGCGACCGCTCGCACCTGCAGGCGGCCGTTGTCGGCGTTGCCCCCGACTTCCACGCCGTACCCCGGCGTGGCGCTCTTGCGCAGCACCACCCGGCCATCCTTGGCCCAGGCGGTGGCCATGCCCTCGCGGACTTCGTAGCCCAGGCCAGCCAGGCCTTCGAGCACCGCCTGACGACGGGCCAGGGCGGCGCGCTGTTGCAGTTCGGCTTCGATCAGCGCGCTGAAGCGGGCAATCAGCTCATCCACTGGCGCCATGTTGGCCAGGCTGCATTGTTCGGCCCGGGACAGTTCTTCCTCGGCGGCAGCGGGGCACACGCTCGCCACTTCGCTGGCCAGTGCCTGGAGGTGCGCCAGGCGCGCGCGGCGCTCCTGGCTGTCGCGGGTGGCCTGGGCCAGTTCCAGCACCAGGCTGTCCAGCAGCAGGTTGCGCCGTGGCTCGCGGGTTTCGGCGTCGATCAGGCGCAAGGTGGCCAGGTAGGGTTCGGCGCTGGCCTGATCATCGAGGGTCAGCAACTGGGCAATGTGCTGCTCGATGCGTTCCAGCCTGGGTTCCTTTTGTTCATGGGCGGCGCGCCATTGGGCCAGGGTCTGGGAGGGACTGTCGCCTTGCAGGCGTTGGGCCAGTTGCCGCTGTGTCTCGCTCAGGCCCTGTTCTTCGGCTGCGGCACCGAGGCTGGCGAAACCCTGGGCCAGGATCGACTCGACCGCCGCCACGGGCTGGCCTTCGGCAATCGCCTGCAACTGTTGCAGCCACTCGGCTGGAAGGGCTTTGCCTTGCAGCGCGCCCAGCAGGGTGGCGGCGTTTTCCCGCTGACGGCGGGCCAGTTGGCGCTGTTGCGCGACCTGCTGCACGGCGCGGTGTTCCCGTTGTTGCAGATCGTCCTTGAGGAAGTCGATTTCGATCGGCACCTGTTTCTGCAGATCCAGCAGACGATCGGCTTCGATCAACTGGCGCAACTGTTGAAAACGGCCGTGGGTCGCGGCTCGTTCCTCTTCGCTCAGTTGCCCCAGGCGTTGCGCCTGTGCTTCCCAGCGGGCGATCGCCTGCTCCAGGCGCCGCAGGTGGCCGGCGCAGATGTCGAGGATTTCTTCGCGGGTGACGATTCGCACCACTTTCGGGCCGCTCATGGGGTTTGCTCCGTGTCAGCCAGGGTTTGAGGTGGCGTTGGCGCTGCGCTGCCGGCCAACGGTTGCAGGGCCTGCTCGATGGCGGCCTGCAGGCGTGCGCGTTCGCTGTGGGGGTCCTGGTACCAGGCCTGGGACGAGACCCGGTGCAGGTGGGGAATGGCCCGGCGCAGCACCGACGGGCGCCAGATCTCCCGGGAGCGGGCGCGGGCCAGCAGCCCGTGGCGCGGGGTGTCGCATTCGATGCCCAGGGCATAGAGCCCGGTATCGGGGTGCTCGATGGCAAAGTCCAGGCCGAAGGCATCCCCTTCGTTGGCGCTGACCGGGCTCCAGCCCAGGGAGCGGATGAACGCCGCCACCGCCTGGGTGAAACCGTCGCTGTGGGCGGTGGGCCGGGCCCGGGCGTCCTGGCGCTCGGTAACCAGGCGCTGCAGCAGGTTGTGGCCGCTGGCGAACTCCCCGGACGACAGGGCGCGGGCGTACTCCAGGTAGCCTTGCAGGTAGTCCCGCGGGCTGGCGGGCGGGCGCTGGGTGGTGAGCATGTCGGAGATATCGGCAATCGGCATCGAGGTGATCATCACCACTTTGCGCCGGGCCCGGGTCACCGCCACGTTGAGCCGGCGTTCGCCGCCGGTCTGCCCCAGCACCCCGAAGTTGCGCCGGAAGCTGCCCTGGCTGTTACGCCCGAAGGTCGAGGAAAACACGATGATGTCGCGCTCGTCGCCCTGGACGTTCTCGACGTTCTTGACGAACACCGACATGTCTTCGCCGTCCTCGCTGCGTTCGCGTTCCTCGCTGTAGGCGGCGCGAAACAGCGGGTCCTGCTCGGCTCGCAGTTCCAGGCGTTCCTCGATCAGGTCGGCCTGCTTGCGGTTGAAGGTCACCACCCCCACCGAAGGCCGTTCGGCGTAGGGCGTCCGCCACAGCTCGGCCAGGTAGTCGACCACCCGTTGCGCTTCGTCAGGGTTGACCTGCTGCTGGTAGACGCCGTCCACGCGGATCAGCTCCAGCGGCTTGATGGCGAGGATATTGGCCTCTGGGTGACGCACCGGAATGCTCAGCCGGTTGCCATAGAACGAAGCGTTGGAAAAACCGATCAGCTCGCGGTAGGCCGAGCGGTAGTGGATCTGCAGGGTGGTGGCGGGCAAGGCGCTGCGGGCCAGTTGCAGCAGGTCCGGGCAGTCCTTGATTTCGCGGCGGTTCCAGGTGTCCTCGAAGGCCTCGCGTTGCTCTTCGTCGGCGTCGGCATCGGGCTGCTCGCCCTCGAACAGTTCGGCCTCGTCGCTTTCCACGCGGCTGGAGAAGAAGGCGGTGGGCGGCATCTGCTTCTCGTCGCCGCTGACCACCGTGACCCGGCCCCGGTACAGGGTCGGCAGGGCGAATTCCACCGGCATCTGCGAGGCTTCGTCGTAGATCACGATATCGAACAGCCCGGGCTTGAGCGGCAGCACCCGGCTGGCCACGTCCGGGTTCATCAGCCACACCGGGCGCAGGCTCATCAGCCCCAGGCCGGCGCCCATTTCCATGAATTCGCGCAAGCGGCGCGAACGCCGTCCGGTGAGGCGGGTCACGTCTTCCCATTGTTTGCGGGTGCCCAGGCGTGAGAGGTCGATGCCTTCGCTGAGCAGTTGGCGGTTGAGGTTGCGCATCTGGGTGTCGGCCTGTCCGAGGCTGGCGATCTTCGCTGCGGTTTCACTGTGCTCCAGCATCAGCTCGGGCTGGCGCTGTTCCATCTGGCGCTTCCAGCCCAGCCGCGCTTCGCGGTTGAGCATACGCCGGACCACGGCTTCCAGCTGCTCGGCGGGAATGGCGTCGAGGGCGTCCTGGTAATCGCGCAGGATGGCCAGCCATTGCAGGTCGGCCGGTGACAGCTGGCCGGCCCGGGCGCGGAACGCCTGGTAGGCACTCAGGGTCGGCAAGGCTTCGCGCAGGCGGTTGAGGGGCAACTGATTGCTCTGGTTGAGCTCCACGCGCTGCCGCAGCTGGTCCAGCAGCTCGGGTTGCAGCCACTGATTCAGGCGTTGCAGGGCAGTCAGGCTGTCCTGGCGCACGCTGTGACGGATAAAGGCGGCGTCGTAACCGGCCAGCAGGCTGTCCAACGATTGCCGCTGGCCGGTCAGGACCACCGCGTCCAGCTGTTCCACCCGGGGAGCCTGGGCCAGGGCCAGCGCCAGGGCGCACATCTCTTGCAGTTGCCCGAGGTCCTGGCGCACCTGCGGCAGCAGGCCCGGGCCGCAATCGTCGGCGACTTGCGCGAGGCCCAGTTGTTGATGCAGTTGCTGCAACTGGTTGCGCAAGGGCCGCCACTGGCTTTCCAGCAGGGCCGCCGCCAGCAGTTCCGGCAGGCGCTGCGGCTCGGCCGCGGCGCCCTGTTCGGCAAGGAAGGCCAGCAACTGGCGCTGGCGGATCAGGCGCAGCGGGTTGAGGCGCGCCAGCCAGGAGCGGCCCTGGATCACGGCGCGGGCGCGGTGCTGAAGGGTGCGCAGCTGGGCCGCGGGCAGGGCGCTGAGGCCTGGCGCCAGATCGGCCTGATGGGCCGCCGCGTCGCATTGCTCCAGTTGCTGAGCCAGGGCCTGCAGGGTCTGGATCAGCCCGTCGCCTTGCGCCGCCTGCCCGGGGTGGCCACGGAACAGCGGCAGCCAGCGGGCCAGCCGTTGGCGGCGTTCATCGTCCAGGCCCAGCAGGCTGTGCACGTGCTGTTCGAGCCAGGCGCGGTAGGGCGCCGGGTCGTCCACTTCAAAGTCGGCCGGGTGCGCCTGCAGGGTTTCCAGGCGCTGCTCCTCGCAGCGCCACAGGCGTTCGAAGCCGTCGTTGAAGGCTTGCAGGGTGGCGGCATCGGTGGGAAACGGCTGGAGCTGGGCCAGGGCGCTCTGTTCATAGCGGGCCGGCAGCCACAGACGGATCAGTGGCGCGCAGGCTTCTTCCAGGCGCGTCAGGTCGGCGATGTCCAGGGCCGCCAGGTGCTGGCGCAATACCGGGACGTCCAGTGCCGCAGGCCCCTGTTCCAGGCCGATCAGCTCACCGATCAACTGGCGGTAGCTCAGGCCACAGTGTTCATCGACGCGGTGCAGGCTCTGGTGGAAACGATCCAGCTCGCCCTCCAGGGCCTCGATGCGCGCCGCCAGGCGTTCGCGCTGGTGCAGCCAGGGCTGCGGGGCGGCATCGTCCTTGAACAGGGCTTCGAGCTGTTCGCGGACACTGCGGATCACCGGTTCGCGGTCACGGTTGATGTCGTTGAGCATCACCACCCGGTTGCCCAGGCCCTCGGCCACCAGGCGCTTGTGCACCACTTCCAGGGCCGCGTGCTTCTGGCAGACGATCAGCAGGCTGCGCTGGCGACCGATGGCGTCGGCCACCATGTTGACGATGGTCTGGCTCTTGCCGGTGCCGGGAGGCCCCTCCACCAGCAGCCCGGGGGCCTGGCGCGCCTGGAGCACCGCGGCTTCCTGGGACGGGTCGCTGGCCACGGTAAAGAAGCGTTGCAGCTCCGGTGCGGGCGCAACCGCCGCGCTGTCGCCGCTGTCCTGCTCCGTCGGGTTCAGGCGCAGGGCGGTTTCCAGCCCGGTGCCGCCGGGCGGCAGGGCCTTGAGCTGGCGCAGGTCTTCGCCAATGGCCTGGCCCATGAAGGCGACATGGAACAGCACGGCGGCGCAGGCCAGTTGATCCTGGTAGGGCGGCACTTCGGTGCTGGCCGGCGGCAGGTTGCCCAGTACTCGGGAGCCCGGCGTGGCCAGCATGCCGAAGGCGTCCATGACATCGGCGGCCTTGAGCGCCGAGCGTCCCAGCAACTCGTCGGCGGCCTTGCGCCAGCGCTTGGCGGCCTCGATGCCCAGCAGGGTGTCGAGGCCCGGGTTGAGGCGCACCTCTTCACGCTCGCTGTCGAAGACCAGGGCCACCTTGCCGCGGCTGCCGACTTCCAGCAGCAGCTTGACCGGCCACAGCAGCAACGGCGCGATGCGGGTGCGGGTGGTGCCTCGCGGGTCCCGGGTCAGGAGGAAGGGGAAGCCCAGGTACAGGCCGTCGATCCCGGTGTCGCGCTGGTACAGCGAACTCTGGCGGTACAGGCTGTTGAGCCGCGCATCCAGCAGTGGATGCTCGGCAAAACACGCCGGGTCGAGGTGGATGGGCTGGGCGTTGCGTGCCACCAGGTGATCCAGCAGCGCCGGGGCCGGGCTGCGTTCGGAGTGCAATTCGTTGAGGTCGACCCGGGCGGTGGTCTTGCCGATGCTCATGCGCACCAGCGGGCCGCGCAGCACGCCGCTGGCGACCTTCTTCTCGAAGAAGTCGAGGATCTGCGCAACGTAATGCTGCTTTTGCGGCTCCAGCCACTGTTCGGCAGCGATGGCCAGCAGCACCAGGGCCCTGGCCAGGGGCATGCGCCGTTCCAGGCGGAACTGCTCGGCCCACTCATCGACGCTCGGCACGCCGCAGCGGGCGAAGCCGCTGATGCGTTCGTCGATCTCCCGATACAGGGTCGGGCGCGGCAACCCCAGGAGAGTGCGCGCGCTGTCGGTGTCGAAACTCAGGACCACGGCTTCGCGGGCCAGGGTGGCGGCTTCTTCGAGGATCGCGTCCACCGCGCGGAACTGACCGATGGCGGCGCTCAGCAGCACGATCAGGTCTTCTTCGCTGATGGTGCGCCGGTCGGCCAGGGACAGGATGCCGTGGTGCTCGCTGTCCGGCAGCAGGCGTTGGCGTTCCTCCCATTGCGCGGCCAGACGGGCGCGGGAACTGGAGAGCAGGTAGATGCGCAACTGCTCCTCGTCCAGTTCGATGGCCTGGTGCTGGGCGCGCTGGCGCACCTGCTCGGCCCGCAGCTTGAGCCGCAGCAGCCAGTGGTCGCTCTCCAGGCGTTCCAGCAGGTCCGGGGCCGGGCCGCTGATCAACCGGTAGCCGTCCAGGGGATGTTCCAGCAGCCAGCCCGGGGTGACGATCTCGCCGCCCAGGATCAGCGGCATTTCCGGGTTCAGCAGCTTCAGTGCCAGCATCAGCCGGGTGTCGTCTTCCAGCTCCGGGTGCTGGGCCACCTGGCGCAGGCCGGCCAGGTGCCGGGCGGACACCCCGGCCTGTTCGGCCCAGGTGACGATCACCCCGCGCAACAGGTGATCCAGGGCCTGGGGCCAGTGCTCGACCTCGGCGGCGGCCAGGGCGAACGGCCCCGGGCGGCGGAAGCGCCGGCTGCCCAGGGCAATGCTGGCGCCTTCGTCGGCGTCCTCTTCACGGGTGACCGAGTCCGGAACACTGGGGCTTTCGCCCTGCAGCCAGGCCTGCACCTGAGGCCATTGCCAGCGTTGGTGGCGATCCCGCGCCAGCAGGCCGCGCAGCAGCAGCTCCAGGCGCGGGTCGAGGTCGTCCGGCAGCAGCACGCCATTGGCCAGTACGTGGATCAGGTAGGCGTTGGCGTTGATCCCGGCAAAGCACTCGCCCTGGGTCAGCTGTTCCAGCAGGATCATCCCCAGGCTCCACCAGTCGGACGCCGCGGCCACGCCGCCGGCGATGGCTTCGGGGGCCATGTAGCGGCTGGTTTCCAGGGGCGAGACGATGTCCAGGTCGAACTCGGACAGCCGCGCCGAGCCAAAGCCGCTGATCACCAGGTCCAGGGGCTCGCGGCTGCGCACCAGCAAGGTGGCCGGGCGCAGGTCGCGGTGGCGCAGGCCGGCTTCACTGAACGCGTGCAGGGCCTGGCCCAGTTCTCTGACGATGTGTTGGACCGCCGCCCGATCGCTGACCACGATCCCCAGCTCGGCCAGGGTGCCGCCGGTGAGCTCCTCGGCCACTTCGAAGGCGCGTTCGTCCCAGCGGCCGGTGAGGATGATCTCCGGCACGTGTTCCCGGGGCAGGCGCCTGAGGGCTTCGTACACCGAAGGGTCGGGTTCGGCGCCGGCCTGGTAGAGGGTCAGCACCGCCTGATGGGCGGTATCACGGTGTTCGGCGATAAAGCGTTCGCGCACGCCACCGCTGCCGATCTGCCGCAGCAGGCGCCAGCCTTCGATCACGGTTTCGCTGTCGGCGGCGGCCGGGGGCGCGGTGGCTGGCTGTTGCTCCGCGGCGAGCGGGTCGGCGCCGCAGACCAGGCACATCAGGTCGCCATCCGCCATGGCGTGGCCGTTGCTGCAGACCAGGGTTGAGCTGCTGTGCGCTGCGACCTCGGGCTGGGGTTCCAGTGCTTCGGCGGTGATCACCGGCTGCGGGCGCCAGCCCTCGGGGTGAATCGCTTCGGCGGACAGTTCCCAGCCGCAGGCCCGGTGGTCCACCTGGCCTTCGCAGAAGATTTCGGCCAGGGAGCGTTCAGTCTGGCAATTGGGGCAAAAACGTATCATCGGTGGCGGTTCCGGTTAACGGCGGCGTGAGGTGTGGGCGCTGATCTGCAGTTGGTGGCCCTGGGCGTGCAGCAGGTCGCGCAGACGCAGCACGTCGTCACGCCGGGGAATGCCAGCCATCCAGACACTGCCGTCGTCGTCGAACATCACATCCAGCGCGCGGTCGCCTTGGTGCAACGGGCGCTGGTAGCTGGACAGACGCTGGCGGCCCAGCTCGGTCAAGAGGATCAGGCGCTGGTTGTCGCTGCCCCGTAGGACCAGCGTTTGCGCCTGTTGTTGCTCGAAGGGGTCGCAGATCAGTGCATCCAGCAGGCCTTCGGCTTGTTCGAGCAGCGGTTGCAGGTGCTCCAGGGAATGGCCGCTGTAGACCAGGATGTCCACCGCGGTGCGTTCGCGCAGGGCGCGCAGCAGGGCCAGCAGCGCCTCGGGCTGGTCGAAGGGCTCGCCGCCGGACAGGGTGATGCCTTCGGCCCGGGCCAGCCAGGGTTGCAGGTCCTCCAGCACCTGGTGCAACGGCAGTGGCTGCCTGCCCGGGCCCCAGGTATCCGCGGAAATGCAGCCCTGGCAACGAATGCTGCACCCCTGGAACCACAGGCCCAGGCGCTGCCCCGGCCCCAGGGTGGTGACCGGGAAGTGCACCCGCGACAGGCTGATGTTCACGAGGCGCGGGCAAGCAGTTGCAGGCTGCCGGCCTGCAACTGGCGGACTTCGAAGGATTGGCCGGGCTGCGCGTCCTGGTCGAACAGGGCCCGGGCCAGGGGATTGAGCAGGTGCGCTTCCAGCTGGTTGCGAATGCCCCGGCCACCGTTGGACAAATCCTGCAGGCACAGCTGGCGCAGGGTGCCCAGAGAGGCGTCATCGAGCTGCACATGCAGGGCCTGGGCCGCCAGGTCGGCGAGGATGTTGCCGACCATCTGCTGGAAGATCTGCTCGGCGATGTCCGGACGGATGAAGTCGAAGACGATGATGTTCTCGCCGATCCGGTTGAGGATTTCCGGACGGTTGAGCACCAGCTTGAAGTGGCGCTCGATCTCGCCCTGGACCTTGCTCTGCACGGCCTCGAAGGCTTCGCCGGGCTGCACGTTGGCGACGCGTTCGCCGTGGTCGCCCTGGCGGTAGATGCCCAGGTTGGAGGTGAAGACGATCAGCGCCTCGGAAAAGTACACCCGATCGCCGCGGCCGGAGGTGAGTACACCGTCGTCGAGGATCTGCAGGAACTTGTCGAGGATCCGTGGGTGAGCCTTCTCGATCTCGTCGAACAGCACCACGCTGAAGGGCTTTTCGCGGATCGCGTTGGTCAGTTCGCCGCCAACGTCGTAGCCGACATAGCCGGGCGGGGCACCGACCAGGCGCTGGTCGGCGTGTTCGGCACAAAATTCCGACATATCGAAGCGGATGTAAGCGCTTTCATCGCCAAACAGCAGGCTGGTGATGGTCTTGGCCAGTTCGGTCTTGCCGACCCCGGTGGGCCCGGCGAGAAAGGCCACGCCCCGGGGGCGATTGCCCTTGCGGCTGGCGCCGACCCCGGTCATGGCGCGTTTGACGATATCCAGCATGTGGGTCACCGCGTGGCCCTGGCCCTTGACCCGCTGGCGGATGAAATCGTCGGCCTGGCGGATGCGCTGGCGGTCGATCTTCAACCAGGGGTCTTCGGTGACCCCGACCTTATAGCGGCGCACCGCGTCGCCGATGCGCTCCATGGCCAGGCCTTCGACCCGGGCCAGTTGCACGATCGCATTGAGGTCGAGCAGCAGCAGGCCTTCGGTGTTTTCGACGAAGGCCCGCACCGCCTGGTCGCGGCTTGCGTCGCTGGCTTCCTGGGCCCCGGGCAGGCCGCGCAACAGTGCCGGTGCCAGTGCCTGGCGGGCTTGCTGGTCGGGTTTGGACACCGGAATCGGGCGCAGGCGCGGGTTGTCGATCAGCAGCCAGTCGGGCAGGTCGCCTTCCTTCTCCACCACCCAGAGGATGCTGTTGAAGAACGGCGTGCGCTGTTCCCCGGCCGGTCGGCTGCGGGCCTGATGGGACAGCACCAGGGCCTGGGTGAACAGCTGGTGCTCGGCGGCGCTCAGGGCGTCGTTGCGGACCACCAGGCGGGAGGCGAAATCGACAATCAGGGCCAGGGGCGCGCCTTGGCGTTCCACCAGGCGCGGCAAGGTCGCCGACAGCAGGTCGAGGCCCGCTGGCGCCGCGCCTTCCACCGGGGTCAGGCCCAGTTCGCGCAGCAGGTTGTCGGCCTGGGTCGGCTCGCTGCCCGGGGGCAGCAGCACCCGCAGCCCGCCGAGGGGATCCCAGCTCAGGACCTGGGCATAACCTGCCGCCAGCAGTTCGTCGCGCAGATTGAGATTGAAGGGTTGGGGGGTGATCACCCCGGGGGCGACTTCGCTGGCTTGCAGGTCGCGGACGTTGCCGGACAGTACGAACTGGCTTTTCAGCGGAAGAAAGCGCAGCAGATCACGCAGCCAGCGTGGCTTTTCGAAAGAGGCAGTCCTTGGCATGGAAGTGAAGCTCGTCGTAGGAAGCAGGACGCGACATTAGCATAGGGAAGTTTTTCCTTACGATGCTCCACGGGTTTTCTTACCTGCCAGCGCTGAGTGGGCATCTGCCTTGCGAGGGAAGAGGCCCGTGAGATCGCCTTCGCCGGCAAGCCGGCTCCTACGGGTATGAAGGCGATGTCGCTGTCGGAGCTGGCTTGCGAGGGAAGAGGCCCGTGAGATCGCCTTCGCCGGCAAGCCGGCTCCTACGGGTATGAAGGCGATGTCGCTGTAGGAGCTGGCTTGCCAGCGAAGAGGCCCGAGAGTCAGCCTTGGCCGGCAAGCCGGTTCCTACGAGGGAAGCCGGCTATGGGGTGTCGGTGGCGGCGTCGGGCGCCAGCAGGCGGGCGCCCGGGCCGGCTTCACCCAGCACGTCCCCTTGGTTGCGCAACGGGCAACCTTCCATGGACAGGCAGCCGCAACCAATGCACTGGTTCAGCCGTTCGCGCAGCAGGCTCAGTTGGCGGATGCGTTCGTCCAGTTCGCGGCTCCACTGCTCCGACAGGCGCTGCCAGTCCGCGGCGCTGGGGGCGCGGTCGGCGGGCAGGGTCGCCAGGGCCTGGCCGATCTCCGCCAGGGGAATGCCCAGGCGCTGGGCCACCTTGATCAAGGACACGCGACGCAGCACCGAACGCGGATAGCGCCGCTGGTTGCCGGCGTTGCGGTTGCTCTTGATCAGGCCTTTGCTTTCGTAGAAGTGCAGCGCGGTAACGGCCACGCCGCTGCGGGCCGCGAGCTGGCCCACCGTCAGTTCTTTGTGCAGGGCTTCAGGTTCGATCATGGAGGGGTACCGGAATGAAAAACGTGCTTGACCTTGACTTAACTAGAGGTTTTACCCTGCGGCGCATTCCATCGCAAGATTCTGTCCGACCGCCTTAGGGAGCCGTTCATGGCCGCATTTGAGAGAAACCGCAGCTTCACCCAGTTGATCGAGTTCGAGATCGAGCCGCACCAGCAGCAGGCCCTGGTATCGGCCCTGTCCGCGCAGACCGAGCGCCTGGCCCAGGGGTATGGCGGCTTTCTCAGCGCCAGCGTGCAGGTCAGCGATGACGGGCGGCGAGTGCTCAACTACCTGCAGTGGCAGTCGCGGGAGGCGGGCGAGGCGGCCTTCCGGAGTTTCGAGAGCGGCGAGCAGGATTTCTGGCAGTTGATCCTGGCCCATCAGGCCAGGACCGTGACCTTCGGCTCGTTCCAGGTGCTGAGCAGCATTGCCCGCAGTCAGGACAATGCCTTGCATTGCAAGCTGTCGGGCTAGATCGACAGTTGCAGGGTGCGCTCGTTGGGCGCGGCGGCCGGGCGGCGTTTGTTGACCGCCAGTTCGCCGATCTTGATCAGCCGGGTGCGGGTGACGTTGCGGCTCAGGCCCAGCAGATTGGCGGTGTGGACCTGGTTGTAGTGGCTGAAGCGATAGGCCGCGCGCAGCAGGGCGTCCTCGACTTTTTCGTGCAGGGCGCCGGCCTGTTCCTCGAAGAGTTTGTGGAAGGCCCGCTCCAGCAGGGCTTCGGTGGAATCGTCGTGACTTGGCTGGTTGTCGTCGGCGCGTTCGATGCGCATGTGGGACAGGCGCAGGTCGCCCTGTTCGATCACGCCGTTGCGGCAGATCAGCAGGGTGTGGTGGATGACGTTTTCCAGTTCGCGGATGTTGCCCGGCCAGCTGTAGCTCTTGAGTTTGTGTTCGGCCTCCTTGCTGATGCTGATGTTGCCGTAGCCCAGGCGCTGGCTGTAGGCCTCGATGAAGTGTCGGGTCAGGGGCAGGATGTCGCCGGGACGTTCGCGCAGCGGGCTCAGTTCCAGGCTGACCACGTCCAGGCGGTAGTACAGGTCTTCGCGGAAATGCCCGGCGTTGATGGCCTTTTCCAGTTGGACGTTGGTGGCCGCCAGGACCCGCACGTCGATGGGGATGCTTTTGCGCGAGCCCAGGCGTACCACTTCCCGTTCCTGCAGCACCCGCAGCAGCTTGACCTGGATGGCCATGGGCAAATCGCCGATCTCGTCGAGGAACAGGGTGCCGCCGTCGGCCTCCTCGAACCAGCCGGCCTTGGCGCTGAGGGCGCCGGTGAAGGCGCCTTTTTCATGGCCGAACAGTTCCGCTTCCACCAGGGATTCGGAGAAGGCGCCGCAGTTCACCGCGACGAACGGCCGGTTGCGCCGGGCGCTGAGGTTGTGGATATGGCGTGCCACCAGCTCTTTGCCGGTCCCGGTTTCACCGATGATCAGTACGCTGGCTTCGCTCGGTGCCACCTGTTGCAGGTGTGCCAGCAGGGCCTGGGATTTCGGGTCCTCGAACACCTGGGCGGTGGCGCGGATCGAGGTCGCCAGGGCGGGCGAGGGGGGTAGGGTCAGCAGCTGCATCGGCACTCTCCGGAAATCGGCAACTAGGAGTAGAAGGTCGGGGTCGGCAGGGACTGGTTCAGTGCCCAGTCGCCCAGTTCGTGGAGCTTGTAGTCCAGCGGGTCATGCAGGGTCTGGGTGCGCAGGTTGCGCCAGTGGCGGTCCAGGCGCAGGGAGGCGTGGGTCGAGCGCGCACCGGTGACTTCGAACAGCCGGCTGCACAGGTCCAGGCCCTGGCGGCTGGCGGCGACCTTGGCGGTGGCGATCGCCGTGGCCAGGTGCCCGCGCTCTTCGGCGCTGAGGTTCGGGCCTTTGGCCCAGGCCTGGTCCAGCAGGGCGGCGGCCCGTTCCACCAGCAGGCGGATGCCTTCCAGGGCGACCCAGAACTCGCCGTAGTGGCTGAGGATGTAGGGGTCCTGGCGCACGTCCTGGGCGCTGGACTTATGCCAGACCCGGGTTTCGCTCAGGGTGTATTGCCGGGCTTCCTCGAAGGCGCCTTCGGCGATGCCGAGGAACATGTGGGTGAAGGTCAGTTGGGCGATCAGCGGGCGCAGGCAGGCGAAGGGGGTGCTCAAGGGACCTGGGTCCAGCAGCAGTTCCGATTCCTCGACCCGCACCCGTTCGAAGGTGGCGCTGCCACTGTCGGTCTGGCGCTGGCCCATGTTGTTCCAGTCGTTGTGCAGGGTGATGCCGCTGCGACCGCTGGGGATGGCGGCGATCAGCAACTTGCCGCCGTTGCTTTCATCCACTGCCGAGGCGATGAGCATTTCCGAGTCGCTGGCCCCGGAGCAGAAGCTTTTCTTCCCGGAAAACTCGCGCCAGCCGCCCAGGTTCTTGACCAGGGTGCGGGTGTCCAGAGGGTTGAGGGCGTTGCCCCAGAACCAGTTCTTGCGGGCGGTCTGCTCGAACCAGGGCTGCCACTGCTCGGGTTTGGCGAACAGGCGCACGGTGGCCAGCATCAGGTGATGGAAGCCGAAGACGTGGGCGATGGAACTGTCGACCTTGGCGAATTCGCGGACGATGTTCAGGGTTTCGCTCCAGGGCGCGCCCAGGCCGCCGAACTGGCGGGGAATGCTCAGGGCCAACAGGCCGCTCTGGCGCAGGGCGTCGCGTTCGGCCTTGGGGGTGCCGCCGCGCTCGTCGCGTTCGACGGCGGTCAGGGCAAACTCGGCGGCCAGTTGGCGGGCGGTCTGCAAGGGGGACAACAGGGCGCTTTGCGGTTTGGCAGTCACGCGGTGTTCCTCGTGGGTGGCCGTTTGCGGCGGCCCGGGAAAAGGGGGGCACCTGTCGTAGGTGCTGGCTTGCCAGCGAAGAGCCGCGCAAATCGCCTTCGCCGGCAAGCCGGCTCCTACAGTCACAGGGGGTCAGGAGCGGTTGGGCAGCACGTCGTTGGCGATCATTTCGCCAAACGGTCCGGTGAGGTTGGTCACGCCGCGTCCGGCCAGGCTGGCATAGGGTTCGGGCAACAGCGGGAACACCAGTTCGGCGAAACGATAGGCCTCTTCCAGGTGCGGGTAGCCGGAGAAGATGAAGCTCTCGATCCCCAGGTCGGCGTATTCCTTGATCCGTTCGGCCACTTGTTGCGGGTTGCCCACCAGGGCGGTGCCGGCACCACCACGCACCAGGCCAACCCCGGCCCAGAGATTGGGGGCGATCTGCAGTTGATCGCGGCGACCGCCGTGCAGCGCGGCCATGCGCCGCTGGCCTTCGGAGTCGAAGCGCGCGAAGGATTGCTGGGCGGCGGCGATGGTTTCGTCGCTGATGTGTTCGATCAGCTTGTCCGCGGCTTGCCAGGCTTCGGCCTCGGTCTCGCGCACGATCACGTGCAGGCGGATGCCGAACTTCACCGTGCGGCCCTTGCGTGCCGCGCGTTCACGCACGTCGGCGAGCTTTTGCGCCACGGCTGCCGGCGGCTCGCCCCAGGTCAGGTAGACGTCCACCTGATCGGCGGCCAGTTCGTGGGCGGCGTCGGAGGAGCCGCCGAAGTACAGCGGCGGGTAGGGCTTCTGCACCGGGGGGTAGAGCGCCTTGGCGTTCTGTACGTGCAGGTGCTTGCCTTCGAAGTCCACGGCTTCGCCCTGCAGCAGCCGGCGCCAGATCTGCAGGAATTCGTCGGTGACTTCGTAGCGTTCGCTGTGGCTGAGGAAGCTGCCGTCGCCACGGTTCTCGTCCGGGTCGCCGCCGGTCACCACATTGATCAGCAGGCGGCCGTTGGACAGCCGGTCCAGGGTGGCGGCCATGCGCGCCGAGACGGTGGGGGAAATGATCCCCGGACGGATTGCCACCAGGTAGCGCAGGCGTTCGGTCAGGGGCACCAGGGCCGAGGCGATGACCCAGGAGTCCTCGCAGGAGCGCCCGGTGGGAATCAGCACGCCGTGGTAGCCCAGGCTGTCGGCGGCCTGGGCCACTTGCTTGAGGTAGTTGAGGGTGACCGGGCGCGCGCCCTGGGCGGTGCCGAGGAAGTGGCCATCGCCGTGGGTCGGAAGAAACCAGAACACATCCATGACAGTTCCTTAGGCGATTTTCAGCAGGTTGTTCGGTTGCGCGCCAAACAGTGGCGCAGCGCGTTCGGCAGCCAGCTGGATGCGGGCTTTGAGCAGGTCGCTGGTGATCTGGTAGTGGCTGAAGTCGGCTTCGGTGGCGTAGACGCCGATGGGCAGGGTCAGGGCCTGGAAGAAGCTGAACAGCGGACGCAGTTGGTGATCCAGGACCAGGGCGTGGCGTTCGCTGCCGCCGGTGGCGGCCAGCAGCACCGGGGTGTTGATCAGGGCGTTGAGGTCGATCAGGTCGAACAGGTGCTTGAGCAGCCCCGGATAGGAGCCGCGGTACACCGGGGCGGCAACGATCAGCAGGTCGGCGTTCTCGATGGCTTGCAGCTCGGCTTCGACCTCGGCCGGCAGTTCCTGGCGCGACAGGGCGCCGCCCAGGGGACGGGCGATGTCGCCCAGTTCGATCAGGTGGCTGTTGATGGGCAGGTGGTTGGACAGCTCGCTCAACAGGGCCTGGGTCAGTACCAGGGTCCGGGACGGGCGCCAGGTTCCACCGGAGAGGGCAACGACGTTCAGGGGACGGGACATGATCGGTTCCTTTTTAAACAGTGGCTCAACGAGCAATGACAGGTGTACCTGCACGGGAGCAAGAGCTGTACCAACCGGCCGAAGCCCGGTAATCCGGGGGCTTGGCCGGGTGTGCCGGCGCTGGCTGTTGTTGTTCGGACACTGTTTTGTTGATCGGCTGTTGCCTGGCCAACAGTTGCTCCGGCAACAGTTGGGCAACGGGATGTCGCTGTTATAAAGGCTTGTTGTTATTCCTCAAAAGAGCTTGTTTCCATATTTATAGGCCTTTATGGAATATAAGAGGGCTGTCCGAGCCCTCGGAAAAGTCGATAGCGACTATCGAGCGGGATGATTTTTGCCACTGACGGTGCGCGAGTAGCCTGTGTTCATTGTTCGCAACCCGCTTCAGGTGCTCGTCATGAAGGCTTACTCCGTTGTTCTGCTGCTGTTGATTTCCAGCGTGCTGGCCGGCTGTGCCAGCACGGGCGCACCGGAATTGCGCCCCTACACGGCCGAGGAAAGCCGCGAGCTGGCGCTGGAAGCCCTGAACCGGCGTGGTCTGTCGTTCGATGAGTACCAGCAGGAAAAAGCCCGGCTGCTGGCGCGTCCTGCGGCGTTCGACCGTCAGGGCGAGATGAGCGCCCAGCGCAATATCAGTCGTCACCAACCGGCCAGTTGATGAAAACTGTACGGGTCAAAGTTTTCAGCAACTGTCCGTGAGTTCCGGGCCGGTGCTGGGTTAGGGTCGAGGCCTGATCGACCTTGCCCAGGACCTTGCCCCCATGAGCCTTTCCCCCGACCTGCTGTTGGCGTTCGCGCTGTTTGCCCTGGTCACGTCCATCACCCCCGGCCCCAACAACACCATGTTGCTGGCCTCGGGCCTGAACTTCGGTTTCAACCGCTCCATCCCGCATATCCTCGGCATCAGCTGTGGTTTTTTCGTGCTGGTGCTGGCGGTCGGCCTGGGCCTGGGGGCGGTGTTCGAAGCCTATCCGGTGCTGTACCGCGTGCTGCGTTATGTCGGCGCGGCCTACCTCTTGTACCTGGCGTGGAACATCGCTCGTTCCGGGCCCATGAGCGACGACCAGCGGGGCCAGGGGCAGCCTTTGGGCTACTGGGGCGCGGCGGCCTTTCAGTGGGTCAATCCCAAGGCCTGGGTCATGGCGGTGGGCGCCATCAGCACTTACACGCCGTTGCAGGGCTATTTCACCAATGTGCTGGTGATTGCGGCGGTCTTCGCCCTGATCAATGCGCCGACGGTGAGTCTCTGGGCGGCGTGCGGCAGCCTGTTGCGCAATGTGTTGCGCAATCCGCGCTGGCTGCGCCTGTTCAATCTGGCCATGGCCGGCCTGCTGGTGATTTCCCTGGCGCCGCTGGTGCTGGAAAACATCAGTTGAGCGGTGCTTCAACGCTTTGCCCCGAGCCTGTTAAGCTGCGCGCCAGGAGCGTTCCTACGCACTTTTAGACGAAGTTGTGCTTCTTTAACTGCATCCGATCGGCCATTGCTCAGTGCCTGCCGTCGACGCGCCGTCCCGGTACGGCGCGTTCCTGCGTTTTGCTCTTTGGGCCAATGCCGATCCTGGAACCAGCTCTGCGGGTCTTTCTGTCATGAACAAACGTCCTCTTTATTTCGACTATGCCGCTACCACGCCGGTGGATGAGCGGGTCATTCAAGTGATGCTGGAGTGCCTGGGGTTCAACGCCAACTTTGGCAACCCGGCCTCCAGTTCCCATGCTTTTGGCCAGGCGGCGCGACGCTGTGTCGAGCAGGCCCGGCAGCAAGTGGCGCAGTTGGTGGGCGCGCAGCCAGAGCAGATCGTCTGGACGTCCGGCGCCACCGAATCCAACAACCTGGCGCTCAAGGGCGTGATGCAGGCCCGGGGGCTGGAGGGTGGGCACATCATCACCAGCCAGATCGAGCACAAGGCCGTGCTGGACACCGCTCGACAGTTGCAGGAAAGCGGTGTGGCGGTGACCTACCTGCTGCCCGATGCACAGGGGTTGATCAGCGCCCAGGCGGTGAGCGAGGCCTTGAGGGATGACACCGTTCTGGTGTCGCTGATGCTGGTCAACAACGAATTGGGCACCCTCAACGACATTCCGGCGATTGGCCAGGTGGTGCGTGAGCATGGCGCCCTGTTGCATGTGGATGCGGCTCAAGGCGTGGGCAAGGTGGCCATCGATCTTGAGCGCTGGCCGGTGGATCTGATGTCGTTTTCGGCGCACAAGGTGTACGGCCCCAAGGGCATCGGCGCGCTGTATGTCGGACCGCGGGCGCAGCGCCGCTTGCAGGCGCAGATCCATGGTGGCGGGCATGAGGGCGGCTTGCGTTCCGGCACCCTGGCCACTCACCAGATCGCCGCCATGGGCGCAGCCTTTGCGCTGGCCGGTGAGTTGTTCGACGAGGAAACCGCCACCATCGTCCGCTTGCGCCAACGCTTGCTGGAGCAACTGGCGGGGGTGGCCGGCCTGCGCTTGAATGGCAGTGCCACCCAGCGCATTCCCCATACCCTGAGCCTGACGTTCAGCGAGGGTGGCTTTGACGCCGCCGCGTTGAGTGCGTCCCTGGCGTTTTCCGCGACCTCGGCCTGCAACTCGGCCAGCAATGCCCCGTCCCATGTGCTGCTGGCCCTGGGGCATGACCCGTTGCAGGCCGGCCGCACCATTCGCCTGAGTCTGGGACGCTTCACCCGCGAAGAGGACGTGGATCGCGCTGCACAATTGATCAAGGCGTCATGCGCCGCTGCTCCGGCATTCTGGGCCGGAGCCCAGTCTTGAGGGGCGAGCGATCTCGACCTTCCATAACAATGATTAAGCCGGTTAAGGAGTCACAATGAGTACCCAGCCAACGCCCCATGGAGTGGTCCCCCAGCGCCTGGCGCATGTGCGCCAGTTGATGAGCCGCGAGGGCATTCATGCCTTGCTGGTGCCTTCGGCCGATCCGCATCTGTCGGAGTACCTGCCGGGTTACTGGCAGGGGCGCCAGTGGCTGTCGGGCTTCCACGGCTCGGTGGGCACCCTGATCGTGACGGCGGAGTTCGCCGGGCTCTGGGCCGACAGCCGCTACTGGGAACAGGCGAGCAAGGAACTCAAGGGCAGCGGCATCGATCTGGTGAAGTTGCAGCCGGGTCAGCCCGGGCCCCTGGACTGGCTGGCGGAACAGACCCCGTCCGGCGCGGTGGTGGCGGTGGACGGCGCGGTCATGGCGCTGGCTTCGGCCCGTACCCTGGGCAGCAGGTTGCAGGAACGCGGGGCCAGCCTGCGCACCGATATCGATCTGCTGCAGCAGGTGTGGAGCGATCGCCCTGGCCTGCCGGATCAACCGGTCTACCCGCACTTGCCGCCCCAGGCCACGCAGAGCCGGGTGGAGAAGCTGGCCAAGCTGCGCGAAACCCTGAGCGAACGTGGCGCGCAGTGGCATTTCATTGCCACCCTCGATGACATCGCCTGGCTGTTCAACCTGCGGGGGGCGGATGTTTCGTTCAACCCGGTGTTTGTCTCTTTCGCCCTGATCAGCCAGCAGCAGGCCACTTTGTTCGTGGCCTTGAACAAGATCGATGAGCCGTTGCGCAGGGTGCTGGAGGCCGACGGCGTCAGCCTGCGGGATTACACGGAGGTGGCGGCGGCCTTGGCCGATGTGCCGGAAGGCGCGACGTTGCAGATCGACCCGGCGCGGGTGACCACCGGTTTGCTGAACAACTTGCGTTCGGGGGTGAAGCTGGTGGAGGGGCTCAATCCCACCACCCTGGCCAAGTCGCGCAAGAGCCCGGCGGATGCCGAGCATATTCGTCGGGCCATGGAGCAGGACGGCGCGGCGCTGTGCGAGTTCTTTGCCTGGCTGGAGAGTGCCCTGGGGCGCGAGCGCGTCACCGAACTGACCATTGATGAACACCTGACTGCCGCCCGTGAACGGCGTCCGGGCTATGTGTCCTTGAGCTTCAATACCATCGCGGCCTTCAATGCCAACGGGGCGATGCCTCACTACCACGCCACCCCCGAAGAGCATGCGGTGATCGAGGGCGATGGCCTGCTGCTGATCGACTCGGGCGGTCAGTACCTGGGAGGCACCACCGACATTACCCGGATGGTGCCGATCGGCACCCCGAGCGCCGAGCAGAAGCGCGATTGCACCCGGGTGCTCAAGGGTGTGATCGCCTTGTCTCGGGCGCAGTTCCCGCGGGGCATTCTTTCGCCGTTGCTCGATGCTATCGCCCGGGCGCCGATCTGGGCCGAAGGCGTGGATTACGGACACGGCACCGGGCATGGCGTGGGCTACTTCCTCAATGTGCATGAAGGGCCGCAGGTGATCGCCTATCAGGCCGCGCCGGCACCGCAAACGGCGATGCAGCCGGGGATGATCACGTCCATCGAGCCGGGGACCTATCGTCCCGGGCGTTGGGGGGTACGAATCGAGAACCTGGTGTTGAACCGCGAGGTCGGTAGCAGCGAGTTTGGTGAGTTCCTCGGTTTTGAAACCCTGACCCTGTGCCCGATCGACAGCCGTTGCCTGGAACCCGGATTGCTCACCCAGGAGGAGCGGGACTGGTTCAACGGCTATCACGCGCAGGTGCGCCAGCGTCTCGCTCCGCTGCTGGAGGGCGCCGCGCTGGAGTGGCTGAACCTTCGCACCGCGGCGATCTGAAGCGCTGCACAAAGGCCTGGGTCATGCAATGTGGCCAAGGCCGCAGGCCCTGTCCGCGGCGACTGGCTGGCGCCGCGGAGCAGGGGGGTTAGTCTGCGCTCAAGGCTTCCCGGACAAAATCCAGGCGGTCCTGGCCGAAGAACAACTGGTCCCCCACGAACATGCTGGGGGCCCCGAACACCCCCCGTTGCAATGCCTGGTCGGTGTTGTCCTTGAGCCGGGCCTTGACCTGTTCGTCATGGCTCAGGTCGAGGATCTGCTGTGGGTCGAAACCGCCTTGCTCCAGGACCTGGGTGACGGTGGCGGCGTCGTTAAGGTTGCGTTTGTCGACCCAGAGGGCGCGGAACAGGCAGTCGATGAATTCGACGAAGCGCTCCGGCATGTGCCACTGCACCCCGGTCGCGGCGCGCATCAGTAGCAGGGTGTTGATGGGAAAGTGCGGGTTGAAGTTGAGTTCAACCTGATAGCGTCGGGCAAAACGCGCCAGGTCCTGGAGCATGTAGCGGCCCTTGGCGGGAACGCTGATGGGGGAGGCGTTGCCGGTGCTCTTGAAGACCCCGCCCAGCAGCATGGGGTGGAACTCCAGTTGACTGCCGGTCTGGGCGCAGATGTTCGGCAATTGGGTATAGGCCAGGTAGCTGGTCGGGCTGCCCAGGTCGAAGAAGAACTCCACTTTTTGGCTCATGTCGTGAACGCTCTGATTGTTGTGGGGGGCAGTGGTTTACCAGCGCTCGTTCCAGGGGCGCAGGTCCAGTTCGAAAGTCCAGGCATCCCTGGGCTGGCTGTGCAGGTACCAGTAGTTCTCGGCGATGTGTTCGGGGTTGAGGATGCCGTCCTGGTCCTTGAGGGCGTACTTCTCGGGAAAGCTGGTGCGTATGAAATCGGTGTCGATGGCGCCGTCGACGATGATATGGCCGACATGGATGTTCAGCGGCCCCAGTTCCCGGGCCATGCTCTGGGCCAGGGCGCGGATACCGTGCTTGGCACCGGCGAAGGCGGCGAAACCGGCGGCGCCGCGCACCCCGGCGGTGGCGCCGGTGAACAGGATGGTGCCGCGTTGGCGGGTCACCATGCGCTTGGCCACTTCGCGGGCATTGAGGAAGCCGGAGAAACAGGCCATCTCCCAGATCTTGAAGTACTTGCGGGCGGTTTCCTCAAGGATGCTGCAGGGCACGTTGGCGCCGATGTTGAAGACGAATGCCTCGATGGGGCCGATCTGGGTTTCGATCTGTTCGATCAGTGCTACCACGTCCTCTTCTTTGCGCGCGTCGCAGGCAAAGCCATGGGCCTGGCCACCGGTTTGCCGGATGGCATCCACCAGCGGTTGCAGTTTGTCTGCGCTGCGTCGCGTGACGCAGGCGGTGAAACCTTGCGCGGCAAAACGCTTGGCTATGGCACCGCCGGTAGCATCGCCGGCGCCGACCACCAGTACCACTTTGTTGTTCAAGGCTGTAGTCATGGGAGGTTCGCTCTTTGGTAAACGATCGTTAACTAAACGGACGTTATGCTATGATCCTGCGGTCGTCAAGCCGGCAGGGGAGAGCTTCAGCCATGCGTTATTCAGCCAGTCACAAGCAGGAAACCCGCGAACGCCTGTTGCAGAGCAGTGCGATCCAGGCCAAGAGCGAGGGGTTTTCTACCGTCGGCGTGGATGCCCTGATGAAGGCCATTGGGCTTAGTGGCGGGGCTTTTTACACTCACTTCGGGTCCAAGGATGAGCTGTTCGGTTCCATCGTCGAGCGCGAGTTGAGCCGGAGCCTGGAGCGTCTGGGAGGGGAAGGCCGGCAGAATCGGGATAAATTGCGCCGTTGCCTGAAGCAATACCTGAGCGTGGCGCATCTGCAGCAGCCAGGAGCCGGGTGTGCGTTGCCGGCGTTGGGCGCGGAGATTGCCCGGGGCAGTGTGCCAGTGCGGCAGGAGGCGCAAGACTGGATCTGTCGTCTGCATCGGGCGTGGGCGCAGACCTTGGGCAGTGAGAGCCTGGCCTGGTCGATTCTGTCGCAGTGTGTTGGCGCGCTGGTGGTGGCAAGAATGCTGGTGAGCCCGGATATCCAGCAGCAGGTGCTGGCGTCGAGCCATGAGCAGATCATTGGGCAGCTGGAGCGGCTGCCCGAAGAGTGAGCGCTACTGCTACTTGCAGATGACGATCATGCTGCGACTGGTATAACCGGCTGGGTTCAGGCCGAAAGGGTAGTCTCCCGGGTCTTCCACGGTGTCACCGGACTTGGCGATCACCTTGTAGCCTTTGGGGCCGCAGGACTGGGTCGCCTTGGCGTAGCACTTGTCCCAGGAAGAAGACAGACCGGAGCAGTTGATGTGGAGCCCTTTCTTGCCTCGTTTGACTTCGGTTTTCGCGGTCGCAGCGCAGCCTGCAATGGCAAGTACGGCCAACAGTATCAAAAATCGTTTCATCCCCGTCCTTATCGCTAGCCTCGGATCTGACGTCCGAGTGTGACTGCATTACCTATGGTTTTTGCGTTTGCGATATCCCTGTCTGACAACTCCATGGCCGACGTTGAGTAGCCGGCTAAACATGGCCTAATTGAGCGCCAATTACCAGAGTTGAATGTTAATCGGCTGCAACTATGGGCTTGGATTCGCGGCGCATGGTCATGGTTGCTCCGACAGATGCCAGGATGATGCAGGCGATCGCCATCCACTGCGCCAGGGAGAGGTATTCGTGCAGAAACAGCAGGCCGGACAGTGCGCCGACAGCCGGCTCGACGCTCATCAGGGTGCCAAAGGTACGGGCGGGCATTCGGGTCAGGGCGACCATTTCCAGGCTGTAAGGCAGGGCGGTGGACAAGACCGCGACGCCCAGGGCGATAGGGATCAGGGATGGGGTGAGTAATGCGGCGCCGGCATGGACGATGCCAATGGGCGCGACGAAGAGCGCGGCGATCATGACGCCCAGGGCGGCGGTCTGGATGCCGTTCTCGGCACCAGCTTTTTGTCCGAACAGAATGTACAGCGCCCAGCAGACACCGGCACCCAGGGCGTAGCCTGCACCGACCAGGTCGATGGCGGTTGCGGTGGCGCCTGTGGGAATCAGCAATAGCAGGCCGATGATGGCCAGGGCGATCCACAGAAAATCGATCGCCTTGCGTGAGGCATAGAGGGCTACTG
>NZ_CP179909.1:2957500-6809525 GCF_047456255.1 Pseudomonas sp. BNK-45
GATTCATGACTGGGGTGAAGTCGTAACAAGGTAGCCGTAGGGGAACCTGCGGCTGGATCACCTCCTTAATCGACGACATCAGCTGCTTCATAAGCTCCCACACGAATTGCTTGATTCATTGAAGAAGACGATAGAAGCAGCTTTAAGCTCCAAGCTGATAGCTCCAAGCTAACAGTTACAAGCTCGAAATTGGGTCTGTAGCTCAGTTGGTTAGAGCGCACCCCTGATAAGGGTGAGGTCGGCAGTTCGAATCTGCCCAGACCCACCAATTTTGTTATGGGGCCATAGCTCAGCTGGGAGAGCGCCTGCCTTGCACGCAGGAGGTCAGCGGTTCGATCCCGCTTGGCTCCACCATAAACTGCTTCTGAAAGCTTAGAAATGAGCATTCACATTGAATGTTGATTTCTAGTCTTTTGATTAGATCGTTCTTTAAAAATTTGGGTATGTGATAGAAAGATAGACTGAACGTTACTTTCACTGGTAACGGATCAGGCTAAGGTAAAATTTGTGAGTTAAATTGCAAATTTTCGGCGAATGTCGTCTTCATAGTATAACCAGATTGCTTGGGGTTATATGGTCAAGTGAAGAAGCGCATACGGTGGATGCCTTGGCAGTCAGAGGCGATGAAAGACGTGGTAGCCTGCGATAAGCTTCGGGGAGTCGGCAAACAGACTTTGATCCGGAGATCTCTGAATGGGGGAACCCAGCCATCATAAGATGGTTATCTTGTACTGAATACATAGGTGCAAGAGGCGAACCAGGGGAACTGAAACATCTAAGTACCCTGAGGAAAAGAAATCAACCGAGATTCCCTTAGTAGTGGCGAGCGAACGGGGACTAGCCCTTAAGTGGCTTTGAGATTAGCGGAACGCTCTGGAAAGTGCGGCCATAGTGGGTGATAGCCCTGTACGCGAAAATCTCTTAGTCATGAAATCGAGTAGGACGGGGCACGAGAAACCTTGTCTGAATATGGGGGGACCATCCTCCAAGGCTAAATACTACTGACTGACCGATAGTGAACTAGTACCGTGAGGGAAAGGCGAAAAGAACCCCGGAGAGGGGAGTGAAATAGATCCTGAAACCGTATGCGTACAAGCAGTGGGAGCAGACTTTGTTCTGTGACTGCGTACCTTTTGTATAATGGGTCAGCGACTTATTTTCAGTGGCGAGCTTAACCGAATAGGGGAGGCGTAGCGAAAGCGAGTCTTAATAGGGCGTCTAGTCGCTGGGAATAGACCCGAAACCGGGCGATCTATCCATGGGCAGGTTGAAGGTTAGGTAACACTGACTGGAGGACCGAACCGACTACCGTTGAAAAGTTAGCGGATGACCTGTGGATCGGAGTGAAAGGCTAATCAAGCTCGGAGATAGCTGGTTCTCCTCGAAAGCTATTTAGGTAGCGCCTCATGTATCACTGTAGGGGGTAGAGCACTGTTTCGGCTAGGGGGTCATCCCGACTTACCAAACCGATGCAAACTCCGAATACCTACAAGTGCCGAGCATGGGAGACACACGGCGGGTGCTAACGTCCGTCGTGAAAAGGGAAACAACCCAGACCGTCAGCTAAGGTCCCAAAGTTATGGTTAAGTGGGAAACGATGTGGGAAGGCTTAGACAGCTAGGAGGTTGGCTTAGAAGCAGCCACCCTTTAAAGAAAGCGTAATAGCTCACTAGTCGAGTCGGCCTGCGCGGAAGATGTAACGGGGCTCAAACCATACACCGAAGCTACGGGTATCACGTAAGTGATGCGGTAGAGGAGCGTTCTGTAAGCCTGTGAAGGTGAGTTGAGAAGCTTGCTGGAGGTATCAGAAGTGCGAATGCTGACATGAGTAACGACAATGGGTGTGAAAAACACCCACGCCGAAAGACCAAGGTTTCCTGCGCAACGTTAATCGACGCAGGGTTAGTCGGTCCCTAAGGCGAGGCTGAAAAGCGTAGTCGATGGAAAACAGGTTAATATTCCTGTACTTCTAGTTATTGCGATGGAGGGACGGAGAAGGCTAGGCCAGCTTGGCGTTGGTTGTCCAAGTTTAAGGTGGTAGGCTGGAATCTTAGGTAAATCCGGGGTTCTAAGGCCGAGAGCTGATGACGAGTTACCTTTTAGGTGACGAAGTGGTTGATGCCATGCTTCCAAGAAAAGCTTCTAAGCTTCAGATAACTAGGAACCGTACCCCAAACCGACACAGGTGGTTGGGTAGAGAATACCAAGGCGCTTGAGAGAACTCGGGTGAAGGAACTAGGCAAAATGGCACCGTAACTTCGGGAGAAGGTGCGCCGGTGAGGGTGAAGGACTTGCTCCGTAAGCTCATGCCGGTCGAAGATACCAGGCCGCTGCGACTGTTTATTAAAAACACAGCACTCTGCAAACACGAAAGTGGACGTATAGGGTGTGACGCCTGCCCGGTGCCGGAAGGTTAATTGATGGGGTTAGCTAACGCGAAGCTCTTGATCGAAGCCCCGGTAAACGGCGGCCGTAACTATAACGGTCCTAAGGTAGCGAAATTCCTTGTCGGGTAAGTTCCGACCTGCACGAATGGCGTAACGATGGCGGCGCTGTCTCCACCCGAGACTCAGTGAAATTGAAATCGCTGTGAAGATGCAGTGTATCCGCGGCTAGACGGAAAGACCCCGTGAACCTTTACTATAGCTTTGCACTGGACTTTGAATTTGCTTGTGTAGGATAGGTGGGAGGCTTTGAAGCGTGAACGCCAGTTTGCGTGGAGCCATCCTTGAAATACCACCCTGGCAACTTTGAGGTTCTAACTCAGGTCCGTTATCCGGATCGAGGACAGTGTATGGTGGGTAGTTTGACTGGGGCGGTCTCCTCCTAAAGAGTAACGGAGGAGTACGAAGGTGCGCTCAGACCGGTCGGAAATCGGTCGTAGAGTATAAAGGCAAAAGCGCGCTTGACTGCGAGACAGACACGTCGAGCAGGTACGAAAGTAGGTCTTAGTGATCCGGTGGTTCTGTATGGAAGGGCCATCGCTCAACGGATAAAAGGTACTCCGGGGATAACAGGCTGATACCGCCCAAGAGTTCATATCGACGGCGGTGTTTGGCACCTCGATGTCGGCTCATCACATCCTGGGGCTGAAGCCGGTCCCAAGGGTATGGCTGTTCGCCATTTAAAGTGGTACGCGAGCTGGGTTTAGAACGTCGTGAGACAGTTCGGTCCCTATCTGCCGTGGACGTTTGAGATTTGAGAGGGGCTGCTCCTAGTACGAGAGGACCGGAGTGGACGAACCTCTGGTGTTCCGGTTGTCACGCCAGTGGCATTGCCGGGTAGCTATGTTCGGAAAAGATAACCGCTGAAAGCATCTAAGCGGGAAACTTGCCTCAAGATGAGATCTCACTGGGATCTTGAATCCCCTAAAGGGCCGTCGAAGACTACGACGTTGATAGGTTGGGTGTGTAAGCGCTGTGAGGCGTTGAGCTAACCAATACTAATTGCCCGTGAGGCTTGACCATATAACACCCAAGCAATTTGCTTAAGAAGCGAGTTGCGGTGTGTGAAGACGAAACGAACCGAAAGTTTGCAAACACACAAGCCTATTACATACCCATTCGCTGGCACGTTGCACAAGCAACGGACTGGCTACCGAATTTCTTGACGACCATAGAGCGTTGGAACCACCTGATCCCATCCCGAACTCAGAAGTGAAACGATGCATCGCCGATGGTAGTGTGGGGTTTCCCCATGTGAGAGTAGGTCATCGTCAAGATTAAATTCCGAAACCCCAATTGCGAAAGCAGTTGGGGTTTTGTTTTTGCGCTGCAGAAAAGCTGCGCTGCTGCAGCCGGCCATGACCGCTCGGCTGCGGCTGCCAGCACCCCGCGACAGTGCCTGGGTTGCGGCCTACCCCCGCTGTAGCGGGCTCTACCGCCATCGGCTTATACCCTGGGGCTGGAGGACCGGCACCACTGATCAGTGACGAGGGAAATCCCCTCAAAATCGATGGGCAGTTTTTGGTATGGTGCAGCTCTTTTTTAGGGACTTGAGTTCATCCGCACGGATCAGCGTCGACCTCTATTCAACGAGAAGCTGTAGCAATGCCCGAAGCGATTCCGATCAAGGACCATGAAAAAGAAAACCGCCTGGTCAATAAGCGCCTGCTGGCCTGCGCTGCGCTGGTGGTGGCCATCACCTGTGCTCTGGTAGGGCGCATGTATTTCCTCCAGGTGGTTGAGTTCGACTATCACTCCACCATCTCGGAAAACAACCGCGTCCACGTGCTGCCGATCACCCCAACCCGCGGGTTGATCTATGACCGCAATGGCGTGGTCCTGGCCGACAACCGCCCCAGCTTCAACCTGACCATCACCCGCGAACGCACCACCGACCTCAAGGGCGAGCTGGACACCGTGGTCGACCTGCTGCACCTGCCGCCAGAAGACCGCACCCTGTTCGACAAGGAAATGAAGCAGGCCCGCCACCCCTTCGTTCCCGTGACCCTGTTCTACGAGCTCACTGAAGAGCAGATCGCCGTATTGGCAGTCAACGAATACCGCCTGCCGGGCCTGGATGTCGAAGCCCAGTTCGTTCGCCACTACCCCATGGGCGCGCACTTTGCCCACTCCATCGGCTACGTCGGACGGATCAACGAAAAGGAAGCCAAGACCCTGGATTCGGTGGAGTACCGTGGCACCCAATCCATCGGCAAGACCGGCATCGAGAAGTTCTACGAGTCCGAACTGCACGGCCACGTGGGCTACGAAGAAGTCGAAACCAACGCCCAGGGCCGGGTGATGCGCGTGCTCAGGCACACCGATCCGATCCCCGGCAAGAACATCGTCCTGAGCCTGGACATCAAGCTCCAGGAAGCCGCCGAAGAAGCCCTCGGGGATCGCCGCGGCTCCGTGGTCGCCCTCGATCCGGCCACCGGTGAAGTGCTGGCCATGGTCAGCAAGCCCAGCTTCGACCCCAACCTGTTCGTCACCGGCATCAGCTTCAAGGAATACGCGGCGCTGCACGATTCCATTGACCGCCCCTTGTTCAACCGGGTGCTGCGCGGCCTCTATGCCCCAGGCTCCACCATCAAGCCGGAAGTGGCGATTGCCGGCCTTGATACCGGCGTAGTCACCGCATCGACCCGCGTCTTCGACCCGGGCTACTACCAACTGCCGGACTTCGACCACAAATACCGCAACTGGAACCACAGCGGCGATGGCTGGGTGGACATGGACGCCGCGATCATGCGCTCCAACGACACCTACTTCTACGACCTGGCGCACAAGCTCGGCATCGACCGCCTGCACGACTACATGGCGATGTTCGGCCTCGGCGAAAAAGTCTCCCTGGACATGTTCGAAGAATCCCCCGGCCTGATGCCGTCCCAGGCCTGGAAGCGCGCCACTCGCCGCCAGCCCTGGTTCCCGGGGGAAACCGTGATCCTCGGCATCGGCCAGGGCTACATGCAGGTCACCCCGCTGCAACTGGCCCAGGCCACCGCGCTGATTGCCAACAAGGGCGTGTGGAACCGCCCGCACCTGGCCAAGACCATCGACGGCGTGGCCCCGGTGGATGAGCACCCGATGCCCAACATCCTGCTGAAGAACCCCCGCGACTGGGATCAGGTCAACCACGGCATGCAAATGGTCATGCACGACCCGCGCGGCATTGCCCGCGCCGCAGCCGCCGGAGCGCAATACCGCATTGCCGGCAAGAGTGGCACCGCCCAGGTGGTGGCGATCAAGCAGGGCGAACGCTACGACCGCCTCAAGACCCGCGAGCGCAATCGCGACAACGCCCTGTTCGTCGGCTTCGCCCCCGCCGAACACCCGCAGATCGTGATCTCGGTGATGATCGAGAATGGCGAAGCCGGCGGCCGGGTCGCCGGCCCCGTGGTGCGACAGATCATGGACGCCTGGCTGCTGGACCAGAACGGCCACCTCAAGCCGCAATACGCCGCCCCGGCCAAGGCTCCCGGTGATCCCCACGTCTGAGTCATTTCACCTCCGGCGATCCGCGATCTGTCGCAAGCTTCCTGTGCCGCTCCAGCATCCATGGCATGGCCGTGGCCGGAGGATGGTCGGACCATACGGTACTTGCCATTTGCTTGACGTAAACGTCAAGATGCCCGAGCGCCAACACCGACTGGCGCAGGTTTTGCTTGATCTTGAAGGAACGGCAGAGCAATGCAGGGCGACCCGCTGATCCGGGTCAGACCCCTTTACTGCCCCCTGAACCCGGTGTAGACATTGACCACGGCTTGCGTGCCTCGCGCAATCCAAGGGAGTGGAGCGGGTACGGCGGGCGGACCGATTCGGAGCGCTTGATGACTCTTATAAAAACAATAAAGGGTGAGCAGCAACACGAAGCCCGGCTGGCCCGGGAGCGGCTGCACCTGGAAGGCGAGATCCCCGACGGGGTCCTGCGTGCGGAAATCGATGCTTCATGGCGGCGCAGCCTGAGCCATGGCGTGCACTTTGGCAGCCAGCATCAACTGACCCTGGAATCTGGCGCCAGCCTCGACGTGCTGCTGGCCAGCAACCGCCTGTTGCTGGACGCGGCGCTCCCGGCCATCGATTACCTGAACCAGCATCAAGGCAAGGACGGCCTGATCATCCTGGCCAATGCCGACGCCACCATCCTGGCCATCGAAGGCCGCGCCGACCGGCTCAAGGACAGCGGCGTGCAGGACATCACCCTCGGCGCCTGCTGGAGCGAGGCCACCCGTGGCACCAACGCCCTGGGCACGGCCCTGGTGGAAGCGCGGCCGACCCTGATCGATTGCGGTGAGCATTACCTGGACCGCCTCAGCCATTTTTCCTGTACCTCGGTGCCGATCCAGTGCCCCCAGGGCGAGATGATCGGGGTGCTCGACCTGACCCGCGAAGGCCCCCTGGGGCGGGCCCAGGACAGCACCGCGTTGTTGTCCATGGCGGTCAGCCAGATCGAGGCGCGGGTGTTCCATGCCTCCTACCCGGAGCAGATCGTCCTGGCCTTCCACAATCGTCGGCAATACCTCGAATCGCCGTGGCAGGGGCTGTTGGCCCTGAGCCTGGGCGGGCAGATCCTCGCGGTCAGCGGCCAGGCCTGCCAGTTGCTCAACACCCCGCGCGCGGCCCTGGTGGGGCGGCGCTGCGAAGAGTTCCTCGGGGTCGATGGCCTGCAATTGCTGGCACGCCTGCAACAAGGGGCGGTAGGTAGCCTGCAGACCGCCAAGGGCGAGCTGTTCTACAAGGCCCTGCGGGCGCCGCAACCGTCGCTGAACCTGCATCGGGCGCGGCGCAGCGCCGCGAAAACCGCGCCGCTGCCCCAGGACCTGGAAGCCCTGGCCGGCGGCAACAGCCGCTACGCCCGCACCTTGCGCATGGCCCGCCAGGGCCTGGCCAATGGCTTGCCGGTGTTGCTGCTGGGCGAGACCGGCACCGGCAAGGAGGTGCTGGCCCGGGCCCTGCACCGCGCCGGCAGCCGGGCTGAAAAACCCTTTGTCGCGGTCAACTGCGCGGCCATCCCCGAAGGCCTGATCGAGTCGGAACTGTTCGGCTACCGCGAAGGCGCCTTTACCGGCTCACGTCGCGGCGGCATGATCGGGCGCCTGCAACAGGCCCATGGCGGCACCCTGTTCCTCGATGAGATCGGCGACATGCCCCTGGCCCTGCAAGCCCGGCTGCTACGGGTCCTGCAAGACCGCAAGGTGGCGCCTCTGGGGGCCGGCGAAGAACAGGACATCGACATCGCGCTGATCTGCGCCACCCACCGTGACCTCAAGCAGCAAGTGCAGGACAAGGCCTTTCGCGAAGACCTGTTCTACCGGGTCAACGGCATCAGCGTGCTGCTGCCGGCCCTGCGTGAACGCGAAGACCTGCAGCCGCTGGTGGACAGCCTGCTGGCCAGGCTCGGCGGCGCCGACGTGAGCCTTAGCGGCGAGCTGCGCCGGTTGCTGGCGGACTACCACTGGCCGGGCAATATCCGTCAGTTGGAGATGGTCCTGCGCACCGCCCTGGCCCTGCGCGAAGAGGGCGAACGGCAGATCGGCCTGGAGCACCTGCCCGACAGCATGCTCGACGACCTCAACGCCCATGCACGACCGCCCACCGGAAGCATCCGCGAGAACGAGCTGGAGCTGATCCGCAGCGCCCTGGACAACCACCAGGGCAATGTCTCGGCGGCGGCGGACGCCCTGGGCATCAGCCGCGCGACCCTGTACCGCAAGCTCAAACAGTTGCGCGCCTGATGCGGCGCCTGATCACCCGGCTGGTGGACAGCCGCGATCCCCAGGCACTGAGTGCGGCCCTGGGCTGGCTCTACGGCTTCGTCCGGCCGCATCGGCTGGCCATTGGCGGGCTGCTGGGGCTGTCGGTGTGCGCCTCCCTGCTGGTGCTGGTGCAACCCTGGCTGACCAAGCTGCTGATCGACGACGGCCTGCTGGCCCGGGACTTTCCCCGGCTGGTGCTGATCGCCGGCCTGATGATCGGCGCCGGGCTGCTGGGCACGCTGCTCTCCGGAGTCAATCGCTACCTGCATACGCGGTTGTCCGGGCGCATCCTGTTCGCCCTGCGCGACGATCTCTACCGGCACTTGCAGCGCCTGTCGCCGGGCTTCTACGGGCAAAGGCGGATCGGTGACCTGATGTCGCGCCTGGACGGTGACGTCGCGGAGATCCAGCGCTTTGCCGTGGACTCGCTGTTCTCCGCGGTGTCCAGCGTGATCGGACTGGTGGTGGCGCTGGCCATGCTGCTGACCCTGTCCTGGCAACTCTCGCTCCTGGCCCTGCTGCTGATCCCCCTGGACGTGCTCTGGCTGCGCTGGATGCGGCGCAAGGTCGAGCGCGATGTGCGCCAGTTGCGCGAGCGTTCGGCGGACATGTCCTCGTTCTTGGTGGAAACCCTGCCGGTGATGAAATTCATCCAGAGTGCCGGCCAGCAGCAGCGCGAAGCACAGCGCCTGGACCGCCTCGGCCAGGGCTACCTGAACCAGTTGCTGAAGCTGCAAGTCACCGAGTTCTTCACCCAGGCGGTGCCCGGCACCCTGACCTCATTGTCCCGGGCCTGCGCCTTCCTGATCGGCGGCTACTGGGTGGTGCAGGGCACCTGGCAACTGGGGGCGCTGATTGCCTTTTCCACTTACCTGGGCATGGCGGTGGGCCCGGTGCAGAGCCTGCTCGGGCTGTACGTGGCGATCCAGCGCATGACCGTGAGCCTGGGCCGGGTCATGGAGCTGCGCGGTGAAGAGCCGGGCATCACCAACCCCGAGGCGCCGCTGCCGGTGCCGGAGCAGGGCGAGCTGCATTTGCACGCCGTGCACTTTTGCCATCCGGGGCGCGGCATGACCTTGCAGGGCATCGAAGCGCGGATTCCCTACGGCCGCAAAGTGGCGCTCAGCGGCAGCTCGGGGGCGGGCAAGAGCACCCTGATCGACCTGCTGCAGCGCCACCACGACCCGCAATCCGGGCAGGTGCTGCTGGGCGGCGTCGACCTGCGCCAACTGGACCTGACGCAACTGCGACGGCGGGTGGCGGTGGTCAGCCAGGACATCGTGCTGTTTCGCGGCAGCCTGGCGGACAACCTGGCCTACAGCGTGCCCGACGCCAGCCGCGAGGCCGTGGCCGAAGTGGCGCGGCTGGCGCAACTGCAGAGCCTGATCGAGGCCCTGCCCGAAGGCCTGGACAGCCCCCTGGGCGAGCGCGGCCAGCAGTTGTCCGGCGGGCAGAAACAACGCATCGCCATCGCCCGGGCCCTGCTTCAGGACCCGATGATCCTGGTGCTGGACGAAGCTACTTCGGCGGTGGACGAGGCCACCGAGCGCGAGGTGATCGAGGCCATCGACCGACTGTTCGCCGGGCGCACGCGCATCCTCATCAGCCACCGGCCTTCGACCCTGGCCGACGCCGAGCTGCGATTCGAGTTGCGCGAGGGTGTACTGCACGTGCTGGAGGCAACCCATGAAACCTGAACTGCGCATTGGCGTGATCGACAGCGGCCATGCCGCCCACCAGCGGATAGCGGCCGGGCGCCGATTCTTCCTGCAAGCCGAAGGGGTGAGCGAGGGGCCGTTGCAGGAGGACGCCCTCGGCCACGGCCGCGCGATCATCCAGGCCATCGGCCAGCGCGCGCCGGCGGCCCGGCTCTATGTGGCCCAGGTGTTCGATGCCCGTGGGGTCACCAGCGCCGCGCAGGTCAGCGCCGCCTTGTACTGGCTGCTGGAACAGCAGGTGCGGCTGATCAACCTGAGCCTGGGCCTGCGCCAGGATCGTGACCTGCTGCGCCAGGCCTGTGCCGCGGCCGCAGCCCGTGGAGTGCTGTTGTGCGCGTCCAGCCCGGCCCAGGGCGAGCCCGTGTTTCCGGCCAGCTACCCCGGGGTGTGGCGGGTCACGGGCGATGCGCGATGCAGCGCGCAGCAGTGGTCATGGCTGAACACCGCGCAGGCGGATTTTGCCGCCTGCGTGCGTGGCAGCAGCCCGGGGCAATCCGGCGCCAGCCTGGGCTGCGCGGCCCTGAGCGGGCACATCGCCGCCTACCTGGGCGCCCACCCGGACGCCAGCAACACCCAGGTCCAGCAGTGGCTGCAAGACAACGCCCGGTACCAGGGCCCGGAACGGCGGCAGTGGCCATGCACGGCATCCTGATCCTGGGGGCGGGCCCGGCGGGGGCCGCGGTGGCGCTGGGGCTGCGACGCCTCGGCTACCCGGTGACCCTGGTCAGCGACTGGCGGCGCTTTGCGGCCCTGGAAGGGGTTTCGCTGCGGGTGCTGGAAGCACTGCGCGGGGCCGGCCTGGAACAGGCGCTGGCCCAGGCCCTGCAAGCGTCCCAGCGACGGGTGGCGTGGAACGGCGAGGAGCATGCACAGAACATCGAGTACCTGCTGGACCGCCCGGCCTTCGACCGTGGTCTGCGCGAGGCCCTGCGCGAGGCCGGGGTGCAGCTGATCGAGGGCCGGGTGCTGGGGGTACAGTCCAGCGAGGCCGGGCACCGGGTCCAGGTGCAGGGACAGGCGGAGCTGGTCGGCGAGTTCCTGGTCGAGGCCCGCGGGCGCCAGGCGCCGGCGCTGGGGAAAACGCTGCGCCATGGCGACGGCCAGGCACTGCGCGGGGCGCCAACCCTGAGCCTGCTCAACCGCTGGCAGGGCCCCGGCGGCAGCGCCGCCAGCGCGGTGTACAGCCTGGAAGACGGCTGGGCCTGGATGGCCCGGCGCGAAGATGGCCAGTGCTACTGGCAACTGACCCTGGATGTAGCCAGCGCCGGGCTGCCGGGCAAGGCGCAGTTGCTGGCCTACTGTCGCCAGCGCCGCCAGGCGTCGGCCCTGGCCCGGGAGTTCTTTGCCGGTGGCGAGGAACGGCAACTGCACCTGCATGCCCGCAGCAGCACGGCGATTCTCAGCCCCCAGGTGTGTGGCGCCAACTGGCTGCGGGTCGGCGATGCGGCGATGGCGGTGGACCCCTTGTCCGGCAACGGCATTTTCCAGTCCCTGTCCTCGGCCCTGCAGGCCCCGGCGGTGATCAACACCCTGTTGCAGCGGCCACAGCGTGCAGCGCTGGCGCAGCGCTTCCATGGGCAGCGGGTGGAGCAGCTGTTCCTGCGTTTTGCGCGCATTGGCCGGGATTTCTACGCCGCTGAGCAGCGCTGGCCCGAACAGCCGTTCTGGCAGGCCCGGCGATGCTGGCCGGACCCGCAGCCGGCGCACGCCGCCGCGGACTTTGCAGCCTTGCGCATCGAGCGCGCCCCGGTATTGCGCGATGGCCTGGTGGATGAAGCCGACGTGGTGATCACCCCGGACCAGCCCCTGGGCATCTGGCATGTGCAGGGCGTGGAACTGGCACCGCTGTTGCGGCGCTTGCAACAGCAACCGGCGGCCCAGGCCCTGGCGGACCTCGGCCCGGAGCAGGGGCGGGGCGTGCGGGGCTGGTTACTGGCCCAGGGATACCGACCCTAACTGTCCCCCAACAGGAACTGTAGAAGCGAGCTTGCTCGCGAACCGCGCAGCGGCCATCCACGACATCAGGCCCTTTTCGCCGGCAAGCCGGCTCCTACAAGGTGCGCCGGGGGCTTGAGCAACCCCCGGCTTGCATTGGCCGCGGTCAGTTTCGGGGGTTGAGGTACACCCGTTGGCCGCCTTTCCAGGTTTCGCGGATCTGGATGTCGCGAATCTGGGTAGCCGGGACCTTCTCGTCCAACGGGTCCTGATCGAGGATCACCAAGTCGGCGAAATTCCCGTCCTGCAGCGACCCGGTCCAGGCCTCGGCATGACACTGCCAGGCGGCGTCGTAGGTGATGGCCTTCAGCGCCTGCTGGCGGGTCAGGCATTCGGCTTCATTGAGAATGGGTTGCAGGCGTGGGTCGTTGACGAACTGCTGGTCGTGATTGCGGATGCCCTCCATCTTGCGGGTCACCGCCTGTTCCATCGAGCGCAGGGGCCCCAATGGGGTCACCGAATAGTCGCTGTGCAGGGAAATCCGCAGCTTGTGGTCCAGGGCCGACTTGCACAGGTCGAGCATCTTCTGGGCCTTGCTCTCGAAAATGGCTTTATCGAAGGCATAGCCCCAGTAGCCGACATGACCAATCAGGAAGCTCGGTGACAGACCCAGGCGCTGCATGGTTTCCAGGGTGTTCGGGGTGAGCAGGGAGCAGTGTTCGATGCGATGGCGCTTGTCCAGGCCGCTCTGGCCCTGCAGGGCCAGGTCATAGGCTTGCAGAGTGAATTCGATGGCCCGATCGCCGTTGGCATGGATCATCAGCGGCCAACCCTTTTTCACCGCCGCGTGGATGAAGTCCTTGTAGCGATCCGGAAGCTGTTGCGGGCTGTCGTTGCCCTCGTCGCAGAGGTTGAAGTTGCCCACGGGGCGGTCTGTCTTGCAGCAGTAGTCCTCGACCTGATAGCCGGTCAGGCCCTGGTTGGACCCGTCCGAGATCACCTTGATCGAGCCCTGATACAGGTGCTTGGCCTCTTCCCGTGTGGCCGGCCGATAGTCCGGCAACCGTTTGAGGGCTTCGAGCGAGTTGTTGCAGGCGGCGGCGTAGCCGATCCGCAGCTTTCTGGGGTGGGTCAGGAAGTAGGCGTTCAAAACCAGTTTTGACAGGGGATCCATCATCGCGTCGTAGAGCAGGGTGATCCCGCGGCTGACAGCGGTCTCGAAGAAGGTGTCGAGGCGCTTGAAGATCTTCAGCATCTCCAGCTTCTGCTTGGCGGGAATCGACAGGATCCCGGCCACTATCTGGGTTTCCTGCAGAACACCGTTCTCGACCATGATCCCGGTTTTTTCATGCACCAGATCCCTGGCCGCCGTGTTCATGTAGGCGGTGTGCATGGACGCGCTGATCAGCAGCATCGGCCGCTTGGCCTCGATGCTGTCCAGGTAGCCTTCTTCGGGCCCGTCGCCACATTGCAGGGTCATGAGCTGGTTCAGGCCACCCGGCACCACTTTGAAGGGCATCAGCGCCGGATCGACCAGATGCCCGAGAATCCAGCTGGAACTGTCCTCGGGCAGGTTGCTCTGGATGGTTTCCTTCAGCCAGGTCCAGTTGTAGACAGGTCGCAGCCGCTGGCTGCGATGGTCTTGCTGCGGATCGCTGTCGAGCGGGTCGGGCTCGATGGCGCCCAGGTTCAGCCAGCCGTCCATGGCGCAGCTTTGCACGATGTGGGCGTGTGGCTCGACCAGGCCGGGCAGCAGGGTCTTGCCATGCAGCGACTGCTTTTTGTACTCGATGCCCAGGGCCTGCATGCGGGCTTCGACGGCGGCCAGGGTGCCCAACGCGACCACGTCGCCGGCATGGATGCCCAGGGCTTCGACCCGGTCCTCCATGTTGCCGTCGCGCAAGGGGTAGATGATGCCGTCATGAAAAACCAGGGACTCGCCGCTCGGATCCTTGGCGGGGCCATGCGCGGCGTTGGCATGACTGGCGATATAGCTGGCGGGGTCGAGGGTGTCTTTCAGGGCTTCCCAGACGGGATTGTGGCAGCCGCACTGGATGTAATCGTGATCATTTCCATTTGATCCCATGATGCATTCCTCAGGTTTTCGGGGGTGATGAGGCGTTGTGGGGAAGGCGAGCCCGGGCCCTTGACGCTGGGCCGCGAGCCGGCTCGGGCTCAGCGTAGCAGCGCTTGGCCCGCTGAACAGGGCGGTCGTCGGGGGCGCCGGACCCCCTCCGGCGCCCCGGAGCGGGGCGGTTGGCCGGGGTGCGGATCAGAGCTTGATCAGCACCGATTTCAGCTCGGTGTAGTGCTCGATGGCGGCATGGCCCATTTCCCGGCCGACCCCGGACATCTTGTAGCCGCCAAACGGCAGCGCCGGGTCCAGGGCGCTGTGGCAGTTGACCCACACCGAACCGGACTTGATCTTCGGAATCATCCGGTGCACCGCCGCCAGGTCGTTGGACCAGATGCTCGCGCCCAGGCCGTAGGGGCTGTCGTTGGCCAGGCGCAGGGCGTCGGCTTCATCGTCGAAGGGAATCGCCACCAGCACCGGGCCGAAGATTTCTTCCTGAACCAGGGCATGCTGCTGGTCGACATCGGCGATCACCGTCGGCTGGACGAAATACCCCGGGCCGAACTGTTCGCCGCCGCAGGCAATGGTGGCGCCGCTGTCGCGGCCCATCTCGATGTAGCGATAGACCCGCTCCTGCTGGCGCGCGGAAATCAGCGGGCCCATGTCGACGCTGCTGTCCAGGCCGTTGCCCAGCTTCATGGCGTTGGCGATGCCGGCAATGTCGGCCACCACGTTGTCAAAATGCTTGCGCTGCACATACAGCCGCGAACCGGCGCAGCACACCTGGCCCTGGTTGAAGAAGATCGCGCTGGCGGCCCCGGCGGCGGCGCTGGCCAGGTCGGCGTCGGCCATGACGATGGTCGGCGACTTGCCCCCCAGTTCCAGGGTCACCCGGGTCATGGAGTCCATGGCGATCTTGCCGATTTCCTTGCCCACCGCGGTGGAGCCGGTGAAGGTCAGCTTGTCCACCAGGGGGTTGCGGGTCAGGGCGCTGCCGGCGGTGATGCCGGTGCCGGTGACCACGTTGAACACGCCGTCGGGGTAGCCGGCTTCCTGCACCAGTTCCGCCAGCTTCAGGGCGCTGAGCGGGGTTTCGTCGGCCGGCTTGAGCACCAGGGTGCAGCCGGTGGCCAGGGCCGGGCCGAGCTTCCAGCAGGCCAGCAGCAGGGGGAAGTTCCAGGCGACGATGGCGCCGACCACGCCTACCGCCTCGCGGCGGATGAAACTGTGGAACTGATCGTTGGGCATCAGCGGCAGCGACACCTCGACGCTGGCGCCTTCGATCTTGGTCGCCCAGCCGGCCATGTAGCGCAAGAAGTCGATGGACAGCTGCACGTCCATGGCCTGGGCCACGGCGGCGCTCTTGCCGTTGTTCAGGCATTCCAGCTGGGCCAGCAGTTCGGCGTCGCGCTGCATCAGGTCGGCGAGCTTCCACAGCAGGTTCTGCCGCTCCCGGGGGCGGGTGCGGCTCCAGGGCGAATCATCGAACGCCTGGCGCGCCGCCAATACGGCGCGGTCGACGTCATCCACCGTGGCCCGGGGTACCAGGCACAGCTGTTCGCCGGTGGCGGGGTTGCGCAGGGGCATGGTCTGGCCGTCGGCGGCCTCGACCCAGTGGGCGCCGATCAACATGCGCGGAACGCGCTGGATAAACGCCGTGGTAGCGGCGAGCAGGGGGGCAATAGCCATGACGAAGCCTCTTGTTGTAGGTGAGGCAGGGGCTTTCGCAATGGCTGTGCCAGATCTGCAGAAGTCGCGCAGCCCCGGGATCCGGGGCTCTGGCCGTCGCTGGCGGGATCATCCGGGCCGGACGGTTTCGCAAACTGCGACAGCCGGTGAGAATCCGCGGACGCTGCGACGCAGGGCGCTGCGGGTTGCTGCGCAGGGGGTTCTAGATGTGCAGCCAGGCCAGGGTGCCCAGCAGCACACTGCCGCCGGCCGCGCCGTAGGCGAGTTTCTTCAGCCATTCCTTGCGGGTCAGCAGGGTGATGGCGGCCATCGAGATGGCAATCTGGATCGCCATCATCGCCTGGGCCCAGCGATGGTGCTGGTGCAGCTCGACTTCGGACTGTTCGTCCCAATCCCGGGCCTCGGCTTCCAGGGCTTCGGCTTTCAGGCGCACGGCTTCCTTCTCTTTCTGGTAGCGCTGGGCCTCGATGCTGTAGTGCCCGGCATCGACCCCGGGAATGTGGGTCGCCAGCTCCGCCAGGTTCTGTCGGCTGGACTTGGCCTGGTAGTAGCTCCACTGGTTGGCGGCTTCGGTCTTCTTCATCGCCGCGTTGTTCTTGTCCATCGCCGCCTGGCTCTCCGTGGAGCCGGCCTGATAGCTCAGGAGTGCCCCCAGGGTGGCCATGATTGCGGTCATCACCGCGATCTTGCTGGCGAAGTTGTCATTGCGGCGGTGGGCGTGTTCGGTCACGTGTTCCAGGTGCTTTTCGTGGGGGCTGGGCACTTCGAAGTCTTCAGTCATGGCGTCGATCTGGAGAGGGGGGTAAAGGTTTCAAATTGTATCTATGGCCATGGGCGGCGGCAGGGCTGGTGCGACTTCGTTCAGCTGGCCGACAGTCTGGGGCTCGTGCCCCTGCAAGGCGCTTGCTCTGGCAAAAAAAAGCCCGCAACAAGGCGGGCCAAATGGGATTCGTTCAGGAGTGACTATCAATCTAAGGGGGGCGAGGTGAAAGACCTGTGAAAAAAAGGTGGTCCTGAGGAAAAAGCGCAAAGGTATTTGTCCGAATCGCACTGGCTTTTAGGATCTGTCCGATAGGACCGCCCTCGGCAGCCACGTATATTCCTCCCTGCTCGCCCAGCCAAAGGGGGTACTTCGGCTTAGGTGCCACTGCCGAAGTGATGGGCGAGCACTTTTTCCCTTCTGCTGTTTTCTCCCGGTGAGGTTTGCGCCCACCGTCCCGCTGCAATCGCCAGCGACATTCCTTTCAACTCAGGCTGCAACGGTGCTCAGGGCCCCGGCGGATCCGCGGCCGGCTTCCGATGGTTCAGGCTCGCCCGAGCCGGCGCTGGATCTCGGCCCACAGCTGCGGGTCGTCGAAGTCGCGGATCACCCGGTGGGCGCCGGCATCGAGCAGGGTGTGCGGTTGCTGGCTGGTGGCCAGGCCGAAGGTGCTGATGCCGGCGTTGACCGCGGCGGTCAGCCCGGGCACCGAGTCCTCGAAGGCCAGGGCCTGTTCGGCCGTGGCGTGCAGGCATTCCAGGCCGCTGAGATAGGGCAGGGGATCGGGCTTGGCCCGGGGCAACTCCTCGGCCACCAGCACCGTCTGGAAGCGCTCCTGCAGGCCCAGCGCCTTGAGCATGTGCTCGGCGTTGGCCCGTGGCGCGTTGGTCACCACGCACACGCCGATGCCGTGCTCGGCAGCGAAGTCCAGCAGGCGCGGCAGGCCGGGCAGGGGCTTGAGTTGCGGGGAGAGTTGGCGAAAACGCACTTCCTTGCGTTCGGCAAAGGCCAGATGTTCGGCCACGCTGCGTTCGGGAAACAGGTAGCGGCACATGTTGGCGTTGGCCTGGCCACTGACGTGGGCGGCAAACTCTGCCTCGGTGAAGGTCCGGCGGTCTTCTTCCCACAACAGTTGTTGCAGGGCCAGCAGGTGCAGGGCGTCGGTGTCGGTCAGGGTGCCGTCGAGGTCGAAAAGCAGAGCGTTGAGCATGGGACAGTTCCTGTCGGGCCCCATCCGGGCCGGTTGGCTGAATCGATCAAGCCCGCATCCTAGCAGGCTTGATCGCTACCGTGACCGGCTCGCCCAGGGCCTTAGCCCTGTGCGTTGTCGCCTTCGCCCTGGTCTTCTTCTTCGTCCGGTTGCGGGCAGTGGTCCTGCGGGTTGGCCGGCCACAGCACCTTGTCCTGGCCGTCACGCACCTGCTCGGCGCCACATTCCACCTGGCTGACCTGGAAACTCGGGGTGCCGTCCAGGCGGTACAGGGCCTTGAGGCTGCGGGACTGATCGTCGCCGACGCCTTCCACGGCGTAGCCGAAGATCGCGCCACGGGCTTCGTCCACCACCAGTTCCTGCCATTTGCTGGCAATCAGGCGCTTGCCCTTGAGGTCATACAGCGCCGAGGTGGCCAGGGGCGAAGTGTCGTCGGTGGCCAGCAGGTAGTGGCCGCTGGCATCCAGGCGAATGTCGACGTACTGGCCCGGCTCCAGCAGCACCTTGCCGCTGGCGTCCATCAGGCCCACGGTGTGCATCTGCGTGGCCTGGCCGAACAGGGTGGCCTGCTTGGTCGGGCTGTTGGCGGTGCTGAACACGAACAGGTCGGCGTTGAGCGCGCCGATCTGCGCGTAGGTCGGCTTGAACAGCTCCACGCCCTTGTCCACATCGAAGATGCCGAAGGTGGCGCTGAACACGTTCTGCAGCACCGCGACCTGGTTCAGCCCCGATACCTGCTTGAACATCCCCAGGGGGCTGAAGCCTGCCGGGTCCGCCGAGTCATAGACCGGCTGCACCTTCCACTGGCCCTGACGGTCAATGAACCCGGCCTTGCCGGAGCTGCCGTCGGCATTCTTGGCGGTGACCAGCGCGCCCTGCTTGCCGAAGACCTGGCAGGTGCCGAACTGGGCCTGGATCACGGTCTTGCCCTGGAAGTCCATGTAGCCGCAGGGGCTGTCATATTTTTCGCGGAAGGCCACCAGGCCGTCTCCCGGCTCGCCCATCCAGTTGTAGGTGGCGGCGCTGATCAACTGCGCATTGGCATCGGCCAGGGCCTTGCCCTGTTCGGTGTTGACCACCAGATGCTGGTTGGCAAAGTAGTCGATGCTGTCGAACTCGACCTTCTTCTGCTCGCCGGTCTTGAGGTTGAGCGCCCACTTCTGATCGCCGCGCTCGGCGCCCATCCAGCCGCCGCGCTTGGCGAAGTCGTCGCGCACCACGCTGCTGTCATACAGCGCTTCGGTGATCACTTCGCCCTTGGCGCTGAGGATGCCGCGCTTGCCGCCGATCTCGTAGACGATGAACTCATCGGCGCCGCCGACATACAGGTCGTCGAAGCGCGGGGGCTGAATCTGCTTGCCGCTCTGGTCGATGATGCCCAGCTTGCCGTCCTGGCCGAAGCCGAAATAGCCCGGGGTCAAGAGGCGCAGGTCGTCGGTGAAGGCGGCCTTGAGGATCTGCTTGCCGTCGGCGCTGGCGAGGTTCCAGGTGCCGTCCTTGGCGAACAGGAAGGTCTTGTCCAGGGGCAGGGCGACCACGGCGTCGTAGTCGTTGTCGGCGCTGACCAGCACCTTGCCGTCCTGGTCCAGCACGGCGCATTCGCCGTTGGCGCAGATCGGCATGATCATGGCCGCAGGCGCCGGGGCCGGTGCGATGGCGGCCGTCTTGGGGCTGGTTTCTTCCTTGCAACCGACCAGGGTCAGGGCAGACAACGAGAGGATCAGCGAGCCGAGACGGGCACAGGCGCTTCTATCCATGAACTTCAGGTTCCTTGTAATGAGGGGGAGTGCAGAGCGCCCCGCACAGCGGGGTGGGCAAAGCGCGGGTGATTTTGCGGCGGCGCCGGATAAATGCAAGATCCAATTGCAAAGAAAACCACCGATACAGGTGAGGGCGGGCGCCAGCGCGGCGATCTGCGCCCCGCGGTGGGATGTCTCAGACTGAGACGTCTGTCGCGAAATTGAACGTCGGGTAACACCCTGGCGCTGGCCAATGCCTGGGGTTTTCACCTAAGTCATTGATTCGGAGTCTTTTAATAAGCTGGCACGCTCCGTGTATTGCTTACCCTCAGACGTTTCTCCTGCCTCCATGCCCGGTATCCCCGGGCATGGCAGAAACCATAAAAACGACTCGCTAACAATAAGAAAGCACCGAGGGAGGTTCGACCCTGATGAAGAGAAAACTCCGCCTGAGGCTCAGCGCCAGCCTGCTGGCCATCGCCACCTGTACCGCCTTGCACGCGCCATCGAGTTTTGCCGCCCGGGATGCCGGCAGCATCCTCAAGGAAACCTGCCAGGGCTGTCACACCCCCGAGGCCGGGGATGCCCTGAGCCGCATCAGCCACCAGCGCAAGACCCCGGAAGGCTGGCTGATGAGCATTGCCCGCATGCAGACCATGCACGGCCTGAAGATCAGCGATGAGGACCGCCGCACCCTGGTCAAGTACCTGGCCGACACCCAGGGCCTGGCCCCCAGCGAGACCGACGGCGTGCGCTATGCCCTGGAGCGGCGCTTGAACACCGTCGAGCACTTCGACGAGCAGACCACCCAGATGTGCGCCCGGTGCCACTCCGGCGCGCGGATCGCCCTGCAACGCCGCCCGGCCCAGGAATGGGAGCGGCTGGTGAACTTCCACCTCGGGCAATGGCCGTCCCTGGAGTACCAGGCGCTGTCCCGCGACCGCGAATGGCTGCCCACCGCGCTCAAGGACATGGTGCCGTTGCTGGCCCAGCGTTATCCCCTCGACAACCCGGCCTGGAAGGCCTGGCAGCAAGCGCGTCCTTCAGCGGCGTCGCTGGTCGGGGACTGGAGTTTCAGCGGCCACCTGCCGGGCAAGGGCGAGCTGGCCGGGGTGATGAGCGTCAGCGCCGGCGAGGGCGATCAGTTCAAGGTCAGCGTCAAGGGCCAGTACGCCGATGGCAGCCCGTTCAATGGCCAGGGCAGCGCGATTCTCTACAACGGTTATGAATGGCGCGGCAATGTCACGGTCGACGGCGTGGTCATGCGCCAGGTGCTGGCGGCCCAGGGCAACGCCCTGCAAGGGCGGATGTTCGAGGCCGAGCACGATGAGCGCGGCCTGGATTTCATCGCCGCCAAACAGGGCAGCCAGCGTCTGCTGGCGGTGCAGCCGGGTTACCTGAAGGCCGGCGCAGAGGCCGAAGTGACCCTGGTGGGCGCCGGCCTCACCGGCACCCCGAGCTTCGGCAAGGACGTCGAGGTGCTGCAGGTGCTGGAGCAGAGCCCGGAGCGCATCCGCCTCAAGCTCAAGGCCGCGGCCAGCGCCCAGCCGGGGCTGCGCGAAGTCAGTGTCGGCAGCCTCAAGGGCGCCACGCTGGCGGTGTACCAGCGCATCGCCGAGGTCAAGGTGGTGCCGGCGTTCTCGGTGGCGCGGATTGGCGACGGGGGCGGTTCGACGCCCAAGGTCCAGGGTCGCTTCGATGCCGAAGCCTGGGGCCAGGGCGCCGACGGCAAGGCCTATCGCATCGGCGTGATGCCGGCGCAGTGGAAGGTCGAGGCCTTCGACGAGCAGGCGGCCAAGGATGAAGACGTCAAGTACGCCGGCAGCATGCAGGCCGACAGCGGCGTATTCACCCCGGGCGACGCCGGGCCCAACCCGCAGCGCAAGATGTCCACCAACAACGCCGGCAACCTCAAGGTGATCGCCGCCGTAGAGGAGGGGGGCAAGGCCCTGACCGGTGAAGGCCAGCTGATCGTCACCGTGCAACGCTGGAACAATCCACCCATTCCCTGAGGGGCGTCGAGCGATAGCGACAGACACTTTCAGGCAATGACCGCAGGCCCCGACAGCGGGGCGTGCACAGGAGGTTGTAATGGGCGCAATTCTCAATCTGGTGGAGCGCAACCTGCATGAAGTGCAGGTCGACGCCGACCGCATGCTGTTCCATATCCCCAGCAGTTCGCTGTTCGCCAGCGATGCCTTGACCGGCAGCATCATCGATGCCCTGCGCGGCCCGGGCTGTACCCCGCAAGAGCTGATCCAGCGCCTGGGCGGCCGCTATGACGGTGCCGAAATCAGCGACACCCTGCGCGAGCTGATCGCCCTGGAGCTGGTCAGCGACGGCTCGCCCCTGACCCCGGAAATCGGCGTCAAGCGGGTCGAGCGCACGGCGATCAATACCGTGGTGCTCAACGTCAATACCGGCTGCAACCTGAGCTGCACCTACTGCTACAAGGAAGACCTGGACAAGCCCTCGGCGGGCAAGAAGATGGGCCTGGACACGGCCATCGCCTCGGTGGAAATGCTGCTGCAGGAATCCCCCGACGAGGAGCGCTACACCGTGGTGTTCTTCGGCGGCGAGCCGCTGAGCAACCGGCCGCTGATCGAGGCCATGGTGGACTACTGCGAACAGCGCTTTGCCGCTGCCGGCAAGTTCGTCGAGTTCGTCATGACCACCAACGCCACGCTGTTGACCGAGGAGGTGGTGGACTACCTCAACGCCCACCGCTTCGGGCTCTCGGTGAGCATCGACGGGCCCAAGACCGTGCACGACCGCAACCGCATCACCGTGGGCGGGCAGGGCACCTATGACGTGGTGCGGCGCAAGGCGCAGATGCTCCTGGCGCGCTACAACAGCCGCCCGGTGGGCGCCCGGGTGACCCTGACCACCGGCGTCACCGACCTTGAGACCATCTGGGATCACCTGTTCAACGAGCTGGGGTTTGCCGAGGTGGGGTTCGCCCCGGTGACCTCCGGGGACATCAGCAGCTTCAACCTCAGCAGCGATGAGCTGATCGAAGTCTTCGCCAGCATGAAACGCCTGGGGCGGCGTTACCTGGACGCGGCGCTGGAGCACCGCAACATCGGTTTCTCCAACCTGCACCAGTTGATCACCGACATCCACGAAGGCCACAAGAAAGCGCTGCCCTGCGGCGCCGGGCTGAAGATGCTGGCGGTGGACCACAAGGGCGAGCTGAACCTGTGCCACCGCTTTACCGGCTCGTCCTTGCCGACCTTCGGCAACGTGCATGACGGCGGGGTCAAGCAGGTGCAGCTCAACGACTTCCTGTCCCAACGCCTGGACCGGACCAACACAGGTTGCGACAGCTGTCGCATCCGCAACCTGTGTTCCGGGGGCTGCTACCACGAGAGCTACGCCCGCTACGGCGACCCGGCGCACCCGACCTATCACTACTGCGAACTGATGCGTGACTGGGTGGATTTCGGCATCGAAGTCTACAGCCGGATCATGGCGCACAACCCTGCGTTCATCAGCACTTACATCACTCCGCGCAAGGCTCACTGACATGAAACATCTCAAGCCAATCAACAACAAAGCTCAGAAACTGACCGCGGCGGCCGCCGAGGATCGGATCGAAGAAGTGCTGGCGATGAACTCCGTGGCCGGCTGTGCCTCGACCACCGACCCGGGCTGGGAAATCGACGCCTTTGGCGGGGTCTCGTCGCTGTGCCAGCCGATGGAGGCCGACCTCTACGGCTGCTCCGACCCGTGCTGGTGGCCGGCCCAGGTGCCCGACATGATGAGCACCTACCCCGACTGGAACAAGGACGCCCAGGCCTCCAACGACAACTGGCGCAACCTCGGCACTGTCTTCCCGAAAGACAAGTGATGAACAACAAGAAGGATTCCAGCATGCACAGCATCAAAGCCTGCGGCCTGGTCGCACTCGCGGTTCTCGGCGCCTGCTCGTTCAGCGTTCTGGCCGATGAGGGGCTGGCCCTCAACACTGGCCACGAGTACCTGGTGACCACCAACTACCCGAACAACCTGCACGTCATCGATCTGGCCAGCGACAGCCTGTACAAGACCTGCAAGATGCCCGACGCCTTCGGCCCCGGCACCGTGCAACTGTCGCCGGACCGCAAGATCGCCTACGTGTTGAACAACCACTACGCGGATGTCTACGGCGTCGAGCTCGACAGCTGCAAGCAGGTGTTCCACGCCAGCATCACCCAGCACCCGGGGGAGAAGGCGCGCTCGATGTTCGCCTTCACCGTCAGCCACGACGGCAAGGAGCTGTACACCGTGGCCAACCCGACCCTGCTGCTCAATGATCGCTACGAGGTCAAGGAGCCGCGGCTGGATGTCTACGCCACCGATGCCGGGCTCAATGCCAAGCCGGTGCGCAGCTTCCCCGCGCCACGCCAGCTGACCATCATGCAGAGCGGCGACGACGGCACCCTGTATGTGGCCGGGCCGGACCTGTACAAGGTCAACGTGCAGACCGGCAAGTTCGACGTGCTGATCCCCAGCCGGCACTGGAAACGCCCCAACTACAGCGCCCCGGACGTGCTCTACATCTGGAACCAGCAGACCTACCGCCACGACTTCTCGCTGCTCTACACCGCGGCGAAATTCAAGGACAAGCAGCAGGACCCGGCGACCGCCGAGCCGCTGTATGGGCTGTTCAGCATTGACTTGAAGACCGGCAAGACGGAAACCACCGACTTCGGCCCCCTGACCGAGATCTACTTCAGCGGCATGCGCTCGCCCAAGGACCCGAACCTGATGTTCGGCGTGCTCAACCGCCTGGCCAAGTACGACATCAAGCAGAAGAAACTGCTCCAGGCCGCGACCCTGGACCATTCCTACTACTGCCTGTCGTTCAACAAGGCCGGGAGCAAGATCTACCTGACGGGGACCTTCAACGACGTGGCGATCTTCGACGCCGAGAGCCTCAAGCAGGTGGGCAAGATCACCTTGCCCGGTGGCGACATGGCGGCCACCACGACGCAGATCTTCATCCGCTGACCCGCCTCCATCGGCCTGCCCGGCTCCTTATGCAGGAGCCGGCTTGCCGGCGAGCAGGCCGGCAAGCCGTGCAGCGCCCCCGCTGACGCCTTCGCGGGCCAGCCCGCTCCTACAAGGGTGGCGAGCAATAGGTATCCGTAGGAGCCGGCTTGCCGGCGAATGGGCCGGCAAGTCAGGCAGCGTCCCCGCTGACGCCTTCGCGGGCCCGCCCGCTCCTACAAGGGAGGCGAGCAATAGGTATCCGTAGGAGCCGGCTTGCCGGCGAATGGGCCGGCAAGCCATGCAGCGCCCCCACCAACGCCTTCGCGGGCCAGCCCGCTCCTACAAGGGAGGCGAGCAATAGGTATCCGTAGGAGCCGGCTTGCCGGCGAATGGGCCGGCAAGCCATGCAGCGCCCCCGCTGACGCCTTCGCGGGCCAGCCCGCTCCTACAAGGGGGGCGAGCAATAGGTATCCGTAGGAGCCGGCTTGCCGGCGAATGGGCCGGCAAGCCATGCAGCGCCCCCGCTGACGCCTTCGCGGGCCAGCCCGCTCCTACAAGGGGGGCGAGCAATAGGTATCCGTAGGAGCCGGCTTGCCGGCGAATGGGCCGGCAAGCCATGCAGCGCCCCCACCAACGCCTTCGCGGGCCCGCCCGTTCCTAGAGGCCCGGTACCGGGCAGCTCAAATCGCCTTCCTGGCACTTGAGGTAGGTCTTGAAGTTTTCCACCCGGGCCTTGGTCAAGGCCGTGACGCAGTTGCTATGGACCAGCGGATAAACGCTGCCGCCTTCGACCCCCGAGGACGAGAATTCGCACTCGGCATCCCGGAACGCCACCCAGGCCCGTTGTGCACTGACCAGCAGTTTCTTGGCCTGTGGCTGGTCTTTCAGGCGCAGGTTGATCTGCTGGTAGAGGTTGTTCAGTTGCTTGTCGGCCGCCTGGAATTGCCGGCCGGCGCACTGGTTCATGTCGGTCTGGGTGGTGGCACTGTCGCACTCGCCGGCCTGGGCCAACGGGGCGAGCAGCAGCGGCGCAAGGGCCAGGAACAGGATCGCACGCATGGAACATCTCGCTATCGGGTCAAGGGGGGGACATACAGCCTAGTCGCGGCTGGGTTGCCATTCGGGCCAGCGCTCCAGCGCCTCGTGGGCCAGCCAGGGCACATCGTGGGCGGTCCAGATATGCACCTGCGGGATTTGCCCCGGATCATCGTCCAGGGTCGCCACCCGCAGGATCACATGGGGCTGGCCCGGTCGCTCGGCCAGCAGATGAGAGCCGCACACCGAGCAGAAGTGCCGCAGCTTGCCCGGCGACGACTCGAACGCACGCAGCAGCTCCTGGCCCCGGGTCCAGCGAAAATGTTCGCGCATGACCCCGGCGGTGGAGGCGAAGGCCGCAGCATGGGCCTTGCGGCAGGTCTGGCAGTGACAATGACCGATGGGCATGTCCAGGCGCTCGACCTGGTATTGCACGCCCCGGCACAGGCAACTGCCGTTGAGGGGCCGGGCCGGTTGTTGGCGCTGGGCGGCCTGCAGCAATTGATCGGCCATGGCCTGGATCTCCTCGGCCATGTGCAGGCAGGCCAGCCAGTGCGGCGGTATGCCCTGGACCCCGTAGAAGGCGCCTGCCAACTGGCCGACGATGGCCGCGGTGGTGTCGGCGTCCTCCCCCAGGTTGGCGGCGGCGAGCACTGCGTCGGCGAAGCTGTCGCTGTGCTGGAAGCACCACAGCGCCGCCTCCAGGGAGTCGACGCAATAACCGTTGCCACGGATCTGCTCACGGGTTTTGTGCAGATAACCGCCCTGGGCCAGGGCCACGACCTTGCTCTGGCTCAACCCCGTGGTATCGAGCCGTTGCAGTTCAAGCTTGCTGGCGCCGCCCAGGGCCTTGGCGATCAACCCGGCCAGCAACTGGCAGCATTCGACGGCTTCGGCGGCGCCATGGGTGGTGCGCGAACTGGCGCCGGCCAATTCGCGCACCCGCTGCAGATCGGGGTAGTGGAACAGCACCACCGGCGTCAGGCGCATCAACGACCCATTGCCCGCGGTCTGCGGGTCGGTGGAACCGGCAAAGGGCCGGCCGTGCTCCTGAAAGTCGATCAGGGCCTGGCGCACGGTCATGCCGATGTCGAAGCATTCGCCGGTGGCGCTCAGGTAGCCCCATTGCCACCAGTTGAGGTAGCGGCCCATCTGGTCGGCCGGGTCGAAGCCGTTCTTGTGCAGCAGGCTCTCACCCAGGCACAGGGCCATGGAGGTGTCGTCGGTCCACTGTCCGGGCTTGAGGTTGAACGGCCCGCCACCCAGCAGATCGGTGAGCGGCGCGAAGCTGCCGCGGGGCTTGAATTCGACGCTGGTGCCGACGGCGTCACCACAGGCCAGGCCCAGGAGGCTGCCGCGGTAGCGGTCGATAAGAGAGAGGGGCATGGCAAATCCTTTGCAGAGACAGGTGCGCCGGCGACAGTAGCATTTTTCATGGCGCGCGATCAGGCGTGCCTTCGGCCGGATAAAGGTTGCGCTCGAAGCAGAGCGGTCTAGTGTTCATCACTGGAGGTGACTTATGAACGCTTCAGATCGCATTGAACGCAAGATCCTGCTGCATGCCCGTCCGGCGCAGGTGTGGGCGGCGCTGAGCGAGGCCGAGCAATTTGGCCGCTGGTTCGGCGTGGCCCTGCAGGGCCAGCATTTCATCCCCGGCCAGCGTGTCCGCGGTGCCGTCACTTACCAAGGCTACGAACACCTGACCTGGGATGCGCAGGTGGAACAGATGCTGCCCGAGGAGTTGTTCTCCTTCCGCTGGCACCCTTACGCCATCGACCCGACGCATGACTACTCGGCCGAGCCCACCACCCTGGTGCAGTTCGAACTGGAGGAGCATGGCGGCGGCACCTTGCTGCGGGTCATCGAGTCGGGCTTCGACGGCATTCCCGGTGAGCGCCGGCTCAAGGCCTTTCGCATGAACAGCCGGGGCTGGGACGAACAGATGGGCAATATCGAGAACTACCTGCAGCAGGGCTGAAGTACAGCCGCATTCAGCCGCAACTGGCGGGTTGCAGATCAGGCCGCACAGCTTGAAACTTGCCGCTTGCCGCTTGCCGCTTGCCGCTTGCCGCTTGCCGCTTGCCGCTTGCCGCTTGCCGCTTATCGCCTGGAGCTGTCCCCTTGTTTGCAACCTATGTAGACCGCTGGCGCCTGACGGCGGATGGCGAGCCCATCGTCACCCCGGGCAGCCGGCTGTTGCCGGTGCGTCTGCAAGACGGTGCGCCGGCCATGTTGAAGATTGCCCTGGACGAAGATGAGCGGGCCGGCAATCGCTTGATGGTCTGGTGGGCCGGGGAGGGCGCTGCGCGGGTCCATGCCCAGGAGGACGATGCACTGTTGATGGAGCGCGCCATGGGCACGGCGTCATTGATGCGCATGGCCCTGGCCGGCCAGCACGATGAGGTCAGCCAAATCGTCTGCGCCACCCTGCAGAAGCTGCACCAGCCACGGGCGCAACCCCAGCCATCGCTGGTGCCGCTGGATCGCTGGTTTAGCGACCTGCGCGAGGCGGCGGCGCAGCAGGGCGGGTTGTTCCGGCGCTGCCTGGCGCAAGCCGATCAACTGCTGGCCACGCCCCGGGAACCGGTGGTGCTGCACGGAGATGTACACCACGACAATGTGCTGGATTTCGCCGAGGGCGGCTGGCGGGTGATCGACCCCAAGCGGGTCCATGGCGAACGCACCTTCGATTTCGCCAACCTGATCTGCAACCCGGATTTGCCCAGCGCCACCGACCCGGCGCGCTTTGCCCGCCAGGTGCAGGTGATTGCCCGGGCCGCGCAGCTGGAGCCGCGACGCCTGGTGCAATGGGTGCTGGCCTTCAGTGGTCTGTCCGCTGCCTGGTTTCTCCAGGACGATCATCAGCCCGGGGCGCAGCACCAGCTCAAGCTCGCGGCGTTGGCCGCACAGGCACTGGAGGGCTGAGCTAGGGGTTTGCGTAGGTGCGGTATGGCGAATTTCCTACACGCGCTGTAATTCAATGCGCCTTCTGCGCCCCCGGCTTTGTGTTTAATCTTCTTTCCCACAACTGCAGCGCAGGAAGCGCTCAGGATCAGGGAAGGTCGACCATTAGCACGGATGCTGCAGACAGGAAGTCATGATGGTCTTGGAAAAAACCCGCTTCGGCGGGTTTTTTTTCGTCCGGCCATTGACGCCCTTCAGCGGGTGATTTCGTTACGGACCTTCTCCAGGGCCTGCTGCAGCAGCGGCAGGCCGATGGAGCCCAGGGCCAGGCGCAACGCCTGGGGCACGTGGGCGGTGGTGGCGAAGGGTTCGGCCGAGGTCACGGTGATTCCCTGCTGCTCCAGGGCCGTCACGACCCCATCGGCCCGCAGCCCTTCCGGCAGTTTCAGCCAGAGAAAATACGATGAAGGGTAGGCCTGGTAGTCGCAGCCCTTGAGCACCCGCGCGGCCAGTTGCTGGCGGCGCCGGGCGTCGTTGCGTTTCTGCTCTTCCAGGCTGTCCACCAGCCCCGACTCGATCCAGCGGCAGCCCAGGGTCACGGTCAGCGATGGCGTGCTCCAGGTCGACACGCGAATCGCCCGCTCCAGGGCCGGGATCATCTCCAGCGGCGCGACGATGAACCCCAGGCGCAATCCCGACGCCACGCTTTTCGACAGCCCGGAAATGTACAGCGTGCGTTCCGGGGCCAGGGTCTGCAGCGGCACCGGCGCCGGTTCGGCGAGAAAGGCATAGGCGCCGTCCTCGATCAGCAGCAGGTCATGCTCGCGAGCCAGTTGCACCAGGCGCCGACGTTCGGCCAGGGGCATCACCGTGCCCAGCGGGTTGTGCAGGGTCGGCATGCAGTACAGCGCCCGCACCGGGCGCCGGCGGCACAGGGCCTGCAGGGCGTCGAGGTCCATCTGCCCGTTGTGCTGGGGCAGCGGCTCCAGATCCAGGCGCTGGACCTGGGCCAGGGCCTTGAGCCCCGGGTAGGTCAGGGCGTCCACCGCCAGGATGTCCCCAGGCTGCAGCTGCGCCAGCAAGCTCACCGCCAGTCCTTGCTGGGCGCCATTGACGATCAGCACCTGTTCGCCCGCGACACGGATCTCACGGTTGCGCAGGTGGCGCGCCGCGGTCTGCCGTTCGTGGGGGCGACCGCCCTGGGGCGCCGAGTGCAGCAGCGCATCCAGGTCGCCGGAGGCGGCCATCGCCCGCAGCCCCTCGCGCAGGCTTTCTGCCTGGCCGGGCAGGGACGGGTAGTTGAACGCCAGGTCCACCGAGGCGGCGCTGGCCGGGTGCTGCTCCAGGCCCATGCCCCGCGGCAGGCTGGTGTCGCGGACAAAGGTGCCGCGCCCGGGCTCGCCGACCACCAGGCCGATGGCCTCCAGCTCGTGATAGACCCGCAGCGCCGTGGCCAGGGCCACCTGCTCGCTGGCCATCAGCGCACGCACCGTGGGCAGTTGGGTGCCGGGGCACAGCTGACCGCTGCGGATGCGCTGGGCGAAGTGATCGACGATGGTTTTGTAGCGGGTTCGGCGCATGTTCGACCACCTTATGTATCTAGAACACTTTTTTGTTTGTATCAGATAGGGGCTCTAATCTAGCGACTTTTGCGCAGGAGCACACGGGCATGCCGGACCTGACCACCCTGTCGATCTTCCTGGGCGCGGTGCTGCTGTTGCTGCTGTCGCCGGGACCGAACATGGCGTTTGTCATCAGCCACGGCGTGGCCTACGGCTGGCGCGGTGGCGTGGCTTCGGGGCTGGGCATCGGCGCGGCGGATATCGGCCTGACCCTGCTCACGGCCACCGGGGTGACCGCCGTGGTGGCCAGCTGGCCCCCAGCGTTCGAGCTGATCCGCTATGCCGGGGTCGCCTACCTGCTGTGGCTGGCCTGGAAGGCCCTGGGCAAGCGCGGCGCCCTGCACCTGGCCGAGCCGGCGCGGGTGCCGCTGTCAACGGTGTTTGTCCGGGCCCTGTGCAACAGCCTGCTGAACCCCAAGGCGCTGTTGTTCTTCATGGTCTTCCTGCCGCAGTTCGTACGCCCCGAGCGCGGCAGCATCGCCGTGCAACTGGTGGTCCTGGGCTTGCTGCTGACCCTGGTCAGCGGGGTCTTTCACACCAGCCTGGGGATCTTCGGCGCGGCCCTGGGTCGGGGCCTGCCCAGCGGCGATTCGCGGCTGGCCCGCTGGCAATCCTGGCTGCTGGCGGCGGTGCTGCTGGCCCTGGCCCTGCGCCTGGCGCTGCTGGCGCGCCCGGTCTGATCCATCACCCCCCCAAGGAGTTTGCCCATGTACATCGCCGCCTTTATCTACCAGCCGGGCCAGCGCGACGAGGAGTTCCACCGCCTCAGCGCGCTGATCGATGAAATTGCCATCAGCCTGCCGGGCTTCGTCGGCGCCCAATCCTGGACCAGCGCCGACCAGGGGCTGATCAACGCCAGCTACTACTGGGAGGACGAAGCCTCGATCCAGGCCTTCGCCAGCCACCCCAGGCACATCGAGGCCAAGCGCCAGTACCGGCGCTGGTACGCCGGTTATCAGGTGGTGATTTCCAGGGTCGAGCGCACCTATGGCGATGGCGCCATTACCCAGTTGCTCGGCAATGCCCGCCAGGGCCCGGTGCTGAGTGCCTGAGCCGTGCCCGGAGCCTCAGCCGGCGTGCAACCTGGCCGCCGCGCGCAGGGTGATTTCCCGGCGCTTGTGCAGCGACTCTGTGGTGCGCTGGCGGGCGAGCTGCACCACGCTGGCCGGCGCGGTGTCCGGGCTGCCGGCCTCGAACGGCGGCGCCGGGGCGTATTCCAGTTGCAACTGCACCAGTTGCGCGGTGGCGGCGTCGAACAGTTCGGCGGCCAGGGTCAGGGCGAAGTCGATGCCGGCGGTGATGCCGCCGCCGGTCAGCAGGTTGCCGTCGCGCACCACCCGTTCGCGCACCGGGATCGCCCCCAGCGGCGCCAGCAGGTCGTGGTAGGCCCAGTGGGTGGTGGCGCGCTTGCCCTGCAGCAGGCCGGCGGCGCCGAGCACCAGGGCGCCGGTGCACACCGAGGTCAGGTAGCGCACCCGGGCCGCCTGCTGGCGGATGAAGGCCAGGGTCTGCGGGTCTTCCATCAGCGCCCCGACCCCGGCGCCACCGGGAACGCAGAGCACATCCAGCGGCGGGCAGTCGGCAAAACCGGTGCTGGCCTGCAGCACCAGCCCGGAGCTGGTCACCACCGGCCCCGGCTCCTTCCAGATCAGATGCACCTGCACATCCGGCAGCGAGGCCAGCACGTCGTGGGGACCGGTCAGATCCAGCTGCTGGACCTCTGGAAACAACAGAAAACCTATCTGTAACGCCATGGCCTGTTCCTTGTGTCGATGAAGTGGACGGCCTGACTCTAGCGCTCTAGGCTTTGGCGTATTCGCCAACCTGCCCTCGATTTACGCCAATCATGTCCACTGCGCCGAAAAACGTCTTTGTCCTGGCTTTTGCCAATCACCAGTTGCTGGATGTCACCGGCCCCTTGCAGGTGTTCGCATCGGCCAATGACCGGGCCCGCGGCCTGGGCCTGCCCTTGCCCTACCATCCGCGGGTGATCGCCAGCCCGGGTGGGGCGACCCTGAGTTCATCGGGGCTGGCGCTGCTGGCCGATGCCTTGCCAGCGCCGGAAGTGGCCTGCGACACCTTGATCGTTGCCGGCGGTTGGGGCGTCTACGAGGCGGCTCGGGACCCGCAGTTGGTGGCCTGGGTCGCTCAGCGCGCGGCGACCTCGCGGCGCGTGGCCTCGGTCTGCACCGGGGCCTTTCTGCTGGCGGCCAGCGGCTGGCTGGACGGGCGCCGGGTGGTCACCCACTGGACCCGCTGCGAGCAGTTGGCCGAGCAATACCCGCAGCTGCAGGTGGAGCCCAACCCGATCTTCATCAACGACGGCCCGGTGTGGACCTCGGCTGGGGTCACCGCCGGCATCGACCTGGCCCTGGCCCTGGTGGAGGCCGACCTGGGCCGCGAGGCGGCGCTGGAGGTGGCCCGGCAACTGGTGGTGTTTCTCAAGCGTCCGGGCGGCCAGTCGCAGTTCAGCGTGACCCTGTCGCTGCAAAACCAGGGCGGGCGTTTCGATGGGCTGCACGCCTGGATCGCCGAGAATCTCGGTCGCGAGCTGACGCTGCCGGTGCTGGCCCAGCAGGCGGGCATGAGCGAGCGCAGTTTCGTTCGCCACTACCGCGCCGACACCGGCCGGACCCCGGCCCGGGCGATCGAGCAGATCCGGGTGGAAACCGCGCGACGCCTGCTGGCCGACACCGGCCTGCCGATCAAGCGCATCGCCGCGCAATGCGGTTTTGGCAGTGAGGAAACCTTGCGCCGCAGCCTGCTGCGAGCCCTGGGGGTGACGCCCCAGGCCTACCGCGAACGTTTCGCCGCCACCGAGCAGGCCTGAGCCTGGGGCGCGGGGGTCAGCCTTCGACCAGGCTCAGCTGGCCGTCGGCATACAGCACTTCGCGGCCGACCCAGGCCGGGTCGACCTGGGGCAGCACCGCCGAGGGCTTGCGCAGCTCGCGCAGCAGGGTCGAGCCGTGGGACAGGCGCCCGCCCATGCGCGCGATCACCGCCCGGGCCTGTTGGTAGTGGGCATGGCGCCCGGGGTCGAGGGTGTCCTCCAGGAGAATGTCGACCCCCAATACGCCCTGGACCTGCCCCGGATAGATCATGAAGCCCGCGGCCTGTTCGCTGCCTTCGCGGCCGTCCTGCCAGAAGCTGCCGCCGCGGCTGCGCACCTGCTCGTGGGGGGCGAACCAGTAGTCGCGATCGGCCTCGGGCACGGCGTGGTGCAGGCGGAAAAAGATCCGCATCAGGTTGTCCCGGTACCACTCGCGCACTTGCAGGTAGTAGCCGCGCATGCCCGGCAGGCCCAGGCGGTGGGCCAGGGCAATGGCCGGGCGCCACTGCGGGAAGGCTTGCAGCGGCAACTCGGTGCAGGCCGGGCGCGGGGTGCCGGGGTCGGTTTCCCAGGGCAGGCGATGGGGGCTGTGGTCCAGGTTGTCGTAGGCGGTGGGCGGGCGCCCCAGCAATGCGCCGCCGCTGCTGGCCAGGGCGGTGGCGATGCACAGGTTGCCCTGCACCACGAACACGTAGAAACGGCTGAACCAGTCCGCCAGTTGCTGGCCGTCGGCAGCACCCTGGTGCAACTGCGCCAACTCGTCATCGAAGCGCCGCAGGCCGCGTTCCAGGGTCAGCAGATGGCCGCGGGCGATGTGCTGCATGCGCAGGAAACGCGGCAGCGAACGCAGCAGCCGCAGCGGGCGCAAAGGCAGCTCCGGGGTGGCGCCACCGACTTCCCCGGCGTAGCTGGAGGAGGGCAGGCCCCAGTCGGCCAGGCGCGCCAGGAACAGGTCGTTGTTGATGTAGGAAGCACCGCCGAACACCGCGGTGAAAGGTTCGTTGTCCTGCAGCACCCGGCTGTCCCAGCGGGCCATGATCGCCGGAATGCTCGCCGCCGCGCGGCGCTGGCCGTACTCGACGAAACGGCTGGGCTGGGGCGGCAGGATCTCGGCGATGTTGGCCGCGGTCAGGTGCCGGCGCCAGCCGTAGTCGCTGATCGGGCGGTACTGCAGCAGCCACAGTCGCTGGCCGTCCCAGGCCCATTCGACATCGCCGGGCACGTAGTGAAAGGTCTTCAGCACCCCTTGCAGGAAGTCCCACAAGGCCCTGGCGCTCAGGCCCTGGGTGCTGGCGAAGGCGCCGCTTTCCCAGGCCGGGCCCAGGCGCGAAAGAATCGCCCGCTGCGGGCTGACCTGGCCGTCGGCGAGGCGTTCCAGATGGCCTTCGACCCATTCCAGTTCCACCGAGAGATGGCGCACGAAGGCGATCCCCGAAAGGGTCGGCTGGATGAAACGCTGCACCACCACTTCCTCGACCCCGGCGTCGCGCAGCTCGCTGATGCGCGCCGGCACGTCCGCGCTGGCGACCCGCAGGTAAGTGGTGCTCAGGCCGGCGTTGGCCGAGTCGGCCTGATCCTCGCCGTAGCTGGAGGAACGCACCGCCCACAGCGCCGCGGGCTGGCTGGCGAGCAGGGCCGGCAGGCGCGGGTCGCCGGCGCTGTCCAGGGACAGGGCGCTGGGCACCGGCTGGCCGGCCAGTTGCGCCAGGTGCAGGCGGCCGCCCTTGGTGTGGGCGACAAAGCCCGGATCGGCGGACTCCAGCCAGGCGACGAACTGGGCCGGTGCATCGATCCAGGGGTAATGGCCCCAACCCGGCTGCAGGCTGACCCGCAGGTCGGCCCGGGCCAGGATCGCCGACCAGGCCGCGGCCTGGGCCACTCCCAGCAGCCGGTCCTGATCGCCCCAGACCAGGTGCACCGGGTCCTTGATCCACTCCAGCAGCGGCAGCGCGGTGTCGGCCCGCAGCTGTTGCCACAGCGGCACGAACGCCCGGCAGCGGGCATAGCCCGAACCCATGCGCCGGTATTGCTCCTGGGTCCATGGCTGGCGCGAGAACTTGCCGGCGAACAGGGTCGGTTTATGGCTCAGCAGGCCATGAATCAGCAGGCGCGCCGGCAGCGGCGACATCAGCGCCGGCAAGCGCCGTTGCCAGAGAAAGGCCCCCACCGGCGACAGCAGCACGCTGCGGCAGAAATGCCCGGGGCGGCGTTGCAGGGCGTGCAGCACGATCAGCGCGCTGACCCCCACCGCGACAATCGCGTTGCCCGGCGCCGTCATGCCCAGCAGGGCCTCGGCGTATTCACCCAGGTCCTGGCAGGGCGGCAGCGGGTTGTCGCCAAACCCCGGCAGCTCCAGGGGTTGCACCTGATAGCGCTGGAAGTGCGGCAGGGCATCGTCCCACCAGTCGGCGGCGCTGCCATTGCCCGCCAGCAGGTACAACAGGGGCTTGCTCATGGGCATTCCTCAGCTCAGGTCAGGTCGCGCAGGGCCGCGTCCAGGGTCGGGTAACGGAAGCGGTAGCCGGCCTGCAGCAGGCGCGCGGGCACCACCTTCTGGCCGTCGAAGAACAGCTCGGCCATTTCCCCGGCCAGGGCCCGCACCGGCGCGGCCGGCACATGCAGCCACACCGGGCGCTTGAGCACCTTGCCGGCGGTGGCGGCGAAGGTGCCCTGGCTCACCGCTTCCGGCGCCACCATGTTGTAGGTGCCGGACAGCGACGTGTCGTTGATCGCCCGGGCCATCACCTGCAACACGTCGTCGCGGTGCACCCAGCTCATGATCTGCCGACCATCGCCCATGCGTCCGCCAAAGCCGAAATGGAAGGGCAGCAGCAGCGGCTTCAGGGCGCCGCCGGGACCGAACACGATGCCCAGGCGCAGCACCACCTGCCGCACGCCGAAGCGGGTCGCCGGCTCCGCCGAGGATTCCCAGCGCGCGCACAGGTCGGCCATGAAGCCTTCGCCGCGCTCGGCGTTTTCATCCAGGCTCTGGCTGGCGTCGCGCACCCCGTAGAAACCGATGGCCGACGCCTGGATCCACAGCTCCGGCTTGTGCTGGGCGTGTTGCAGCCAGTTGAGCAGGGCTTCGGTGGTGCCGACCCGGCTGGCCAGCAGTTGCGCCTGGCGCTTGGCGGTCCAGCGTGGTCCGGCCACCGGGGCGCCGGCCAGGTTGATGATCACGTCGAAGGCTTCGCCATGGCCCAGCTTGCTCAACGAGCGCAAGCAGCGGGCGCGGCCGTCGAACAGGTAGGCGGCGCGCAGCGGGTCGCGGGCCAGCACGCTGACCGTGTGCCCGGCATCCAGCAGTTGGTTGACCAGGGTTTCACCGATAAAACCGGTGCCGCCGGTGACCAGCACGCGCTTGCCGCGGCCGCCGGCAAAGGGATTGGCGCCCTGGCCCTGGCGTTGCAGGCGCAACGCCGCCAGGCCGTCACGAATCCCCGAGGCCGTCACACCGACGGCGAACAGGCTCAGGGCCCAGCCTTGCCAACCCAGGTCGATAGGGCTCAAGGCGCTGGGCAGGCGCGACCACTCCAGCAGTTGCAGGCCGTACAGGGCGAAGAAGGCCCCGGCATTGATCGCCAGCACCGTGTGCATGATGCGTTCGATGGCCGGCAGCTTGCGGCTGCGGTCCTCGACCACGAAGTCCCACAGGGTCAGGCCGATTTCCAGGGCGAACAGCACCGCGATCACCAGCGCCCAGATGCCCTGGAACGCCAGGTGGGCGATGCCCATGAACAGCACGCCGTAGAAGCACGAGCGCAGGGCATGGATCGCCAGCTCCTTGCGCGCGCCATGGCGTTGCGGCAGGGCCACGGTGAGTTCGTGATGGTAGATCGTATCCAGGGCGCCGAGCACGCCCTGGGCGAGCAACAGGGCGATGGCCCACTGCAGGATTGGCAAATCAGCCACGATGGTGAAGTCCTTTTACGAGGGAAGACGAGAGGTACGGCGGTCGTGGCGCTGCAGCCACAGTAACGGTGGCAGCAGCACCAGCAGGGCGAAGCTGTCGATCCACAGGTGCGCGGTCATGTTCATCTGCCAGGACAGCCACATGTCCTGGGGCGCCCACAGCACGATCCCGGCCATCAGCCAGGTCCAGGCCGCCGGTGCCCGCAGGCGGTTGCCCAGGTGCACCAGGCCCAGCAGGTACAGCGAGTAGCTTTGCAGGGTGGCGCCGAACAGGCCCAGCCACCAGACCTGCTGGGCCCGGGCCGGTGCCGGCGCGGCGGCGCCCCAGAAGGCCTGTTCGATGCCGCCGAGGTAGTCGTTGAACAGGCCGCTGTGGCCGGCCCAGGTCAGCAGCAGCCCGGCCAGCAAGTGGCCGGTGCCGACGGCGTAGAGCCAGAGCACCAGGGCCCGGCGCAGGCCGGGGCGGGGAGAGGTCGCGGCGGGTAACATTCCATGTCCTGTGGAGGATCAAAGCCGCGGAGTGTACCGATTTTTCCCCCCGCGTGGCGTGTGCCGGTTGCCACTTCTCACCTGTTCTGAAGCAACTCCAGCAGCGCGTCGAGGGTGGCTTGCGGGGCCTCCTGGGGCAGGTTGTGGCCGACCCCGGGCAGGATCCGGCGTTGATAGGGCCCGCTGAACAGGCCGATATCGGGGTCGGGCTCGGTGGCCGGGCCGACCCCGTCGTCGGCGCCACAGAGGGCGATGGTCGGCACCTGGATCGGCGGTTGCGCCTGCAAGGCCTGCTCGATGCTTTCCAGGCTGGGGTCGCCGGGTACGTAGCCGAAGCGATGGCGGTAGGAATGGATCACCACGTCGACGAAATCCGGGTTGTCGAAGGACGGCGCGGTAAGGCCATAGCACTGCGGCCCCTGCTTCCAGGTCGGCGACCACTGGCGCCACAACAGCTCGCAGAACGCCCGGCGATTGGCCGTCAGCCCATCCACCCCGCGCTGGGTATTGAAGTAGTACTGGTACCACAACCGGTGCTCGGTCTCCGGCGCCCTGGGTTCGCAGGCCTTGGGGATGTCCTGGATGTTGTAGCCGTCAGCGCTCATCAGGCCCTTGACCCGCTGCGGCCACAGGGCGGCGACGATGCACGCGGCGCGACCGCCCCAGTCGTAGCCGGCGAGAGTGGCCCGGGGCAGGTGCAGCGCGTCCATCAGCTCCAGCAGGTCCCGGGCCAGGGCGGCCTGCTGCCCGGAGCGCATGATCTGCTCGCTGACAAAGCGCGTCGGGCCGTAGCCCCGCAGGTAGGGAACGATGACCCGGTAGCCGCGTTCGGCCAGGGGCGGGGCGATCTCGTCGTAGGCCCGCACGTCGTAGGGAAAACCGTGGAGCAGGATCACCGGCTCACCAGTGGCCGGGCCGTGAGCTTCGTAGGCAAGGTGCAGGCTGGGGGTCGTGACCTGATGCAGGGCGTCTGAGCTGGGCATGGTGGCTCCGGGGTTCGGTGACTTGAAACACCCTAGCTCAAAACGATTACGGCTGATCTAGAGCGACTCGTACTGGCCGTCCTGGTCGACGTAGAACACTTCGCTGAGGTACCAGCGCTGGCCGCTGAAGATCAGGTGGTAGTGGTAATCGGCGGCAAAGCCCTCGCCGGGGCTGATTGCCCGGGTTTTCACTAGCGCGCGATCCGCGGTTCGACTGCTGGAGAGGATCTGCTCGTACGCCGTGCCGTGGCTGGCCGGGGAGCTGAAGGCAATGGGCTGGCCCTGAAAGCCCGGCAGGCAGAACTTGGCCAGCAACCGGGCGTACTCCTGCTGTGCCAGATCCATCGATTGCAGGGGCGCGTTGTCCGCTTGGCGGGCGCTGGCCCTGTCGCTCCACTGCTGATAGTCGGCAATGAATTGCCGTACCAGCGCTTCGGGTGAGTCGCTGAACGAGGCGCTCAAGGCCGGGGTGCTGAACAGCAGGGCCAGCAGGGCGAAGAGTTTTTTCATCGGGCTGCAATCACTCCAATGTGTTTTCGCGGCTCAGGCTTCACACAGTCCGTCAGCATCGCGCCAGTAAAGGGTGGATTCGTATTGGAACGAGAGGATGAATCGCGCCTCGCAGTGCTGGGCGATGGTTTCCAGTAAGCGGCGGATGTCATCCAGAGAGCGATGGTCTTCGGGCTCGGGGCCCTTGATCCGCAGGTAGCAGCGCAGGCCGACTGCGAAGTCGCAGCCCTTGCGGTCTTCGGCGCGGATCTCGGGTTCCAGGCTGGAGTCTTCGCTTTGCAGGCTCAGGCCTGAGGGGAACCAGGCCTGGACCGCGCCGGGCAGGTAGTGCACCTCGGTGCCCGGGAAGCCTTGCAGTAAACGGCCGAGCAGCGCCGAAGTCAGGCATTGGTCGGCTTCAAGGTGCAGGTCCAGGCTCATGGGGATTCCTTGTCGAGACGATGGGGCGAGGTGCGGATGCTAGCGCGGTGTCGCTCGCAAGATCGCTTCCGGTACGCCGGCTTCTACAGTTCGTCGCTGCGGATCAGGTGCTTGAAGTGATGCCGCCACAGGTCAATGCCCAGGCCGCCGCTGCGGTCCAGGGATGAGCCCACCGTCAGGTCGGTGAGCAGGGTCGGCTGCAGGCCGGCATCGAACAGGGCAAAACCCGCGGCCAGGACGCAGGTGTCGGTCTGGATGCCGCACACCAGCACCCGCTGGGGAGTGAGGCTTTTCAGGTAATCGAGGAGTTCCGTCGTCGGCCCGTAGCCGTGCTTGATAAAGACCTTGTCGGCCGCCACCAGGCTCTGGTCGTCCACCGGCGGTTGCCAACCCAGTTGCCGGGCGAAGGGCGTGCGGCTTTCATCATGGCGTTCCACCGTGGCCACCGAGGGCATGCGCCCGAGCAAGCGGTTGATGCCCTCCACCAGCCATGGCGGCGGGTTGAAGCAGGGTTGTACGTCGATGATCAGCAGCACCTGATGCATGCCGTTTCTCCTTGGGGCTCGGGTGAAAAGCTCGTCAGTGTGCCGCCAGATACCGCGTCAGGCGAGCGTCGCCGGCTGGCGCAGGCCGATGCAGTTGCCCCAGGGGTCTTGCACCTGGCAGATCCATTCGCCGCCTTCGATGGCCAGGGGGCCGCGATACAGGTGCCCGCCCAGGGCGCTCAGGCGCTGCACTTCGCCGGGCAGGTCGCTGACGTGCCAATACACCACCGTGCCCGCCGGGCCCTGGCCGACCTTGGCGTCACAGGGAACGATTTCCAGGGACAGGCCGTCGAGCTGCAAATGGCCGAAATCATCCGGCTCATGCACGACCCGGCGGGCCCGGGAGAAGGCCTGGGCGTACCACAAGGTGGCGGCGCGCCAGTCGGCGGCGTGGATCATCACGGCAATGATCGGCGAATCGGGCATGGGGCGACTTCCATGGCGGTCAGGCACAAAGGGCCCCAGTCGGCACCGGGGGCGGGCGCAAGGTTGCCAGAGGCTCTTGTCGCCATTCAAGGGTCGTTCGAGCACACGGGCGGTGCGGAGCAGCAGCGGCGGCAAGCGCCGTTCAGTGCCCCGGCCGCAGCCCGCGCAGCAGCAGTTCAAGCCCCTGCAGGGACGCTTGCAGGCGCTGCTCGCCGGGCTCGGCGGCGGCAATCCACAGCGCCGCGTCCACCAGGCTGCCGTTGATCAGGCGCGCCAGGGCGTGGCTCGGCGCGGGCTCGATCAGCCCGGCGGCGCTCAGGGCCTGCAAGCGTTGGCTCAGGGAGTCGATGCAATGCTCCTGCGCCGGCCGCCGTTCCCCCAGCACTGCCCGGGCATCCTGCAGGACGATGCGCTGGATCTCCGTTTCCTGGGCCATTTCCAGGTAGGCCCGGCAGCGCTGGGCAAAGCCGTGCCACGGGTCGTCGGACGCGGCGGAGATGGCCTCCAGGCGCTCATCCATTTCACTGTCGATCTGCTCCACCACCGCCGCCAGCAATCCTTGCTTGTCACCAAAATGGTGGTACAGCGCGCCCCGGGTCAGCCCGGCTTCGGCGGTCAGGTCGTCCATCGAGGTCCGGGCGTAGCCCAGCCGGGCAAAGGCCTGGCGTGCACTGGCAATCAACTTGGCGCGGGTTTCTTCGATCATCTCGGCGCGGGGACGGCTGCTCATGAAGACGCTTCTCCAACAAATGACGGGTTGACATACGCGGCGTATGTTCCCATGCTTTTTAACATACGAGGCGTATGTGTTTCTACTGCCTGGCCACTTTATGGCAAGTTGCAGCCCCCCAAGGAGTCGTTTCAATGGCAAACCCCTACCGCGAATTGTTCAAGGCCCCCGGCAGCCGGGCCTTCGTCCTGGCCGGGATGCTGGCGCGCATGCCGATCTCCATGACCGGCATCGGCCTGATCACCATGCTCGCCCAGTTGCACGGCGGCTACGCCCTGGCCGGCTCGGTGGCGGCGACCTTCGCCCTGGCCACGGCGTTCTGCGCGCCCCAGGTTTCGCGGCTGGTGGACCGTTTCGGCCAGGGACGGGTACTGCCCCTGGCCGCGACCCTGGGGGGCGGTGCATTGCTGGCCCTGTTGCTGTGCACGCGCTTGCAGGCCCCGCACTGGACCCTGTTCATCTGTGCCGCCCTGGCCGGCTGCATGCCCAGCATGTCGGCCATGGTCCGTGCCCGCTGGACCGAGCTGTACCGCGGCCAGCCGCAACTGCAGACCGCCTACGCCCTGGAATCGGTGCTCGACGAAGTCTGCTTCATCATCGGTCCGCCGTTGTCGGTGGGCCTGTGCGTCGGCCTGTTTCCCGAGGCCGGGCCGCTGGGGGCGCTGCTGACGCTGGCCGTGGGGGTGGGGGTGTTCGTCATGCAAAAGAGCACCGAGCCCCCGGTGCATCCCCATGAGCAGGGGGGCGGCGGCTCGATCATCCGCTCCGGGGAGATCCGCCTGCTGATGCTGCTGATGACCGCCATGGGCACCATTGTCGGGGTGGTGGACGTGGTCAGCGTGGCCTTCGCCCAGCAGCAGGGACAGCCGGCGGCGGCGAGCATCGTGCTTTCGGTGTACGCCATCGGTTCGTGCCTGGCAGGCATTGCCTTCGGAGCCCTGAAACTGGCCACGCCCTTGCCCCGGTTGTTCATGTATGGCGGTATCGCCACGGCCCTGGCCACCTTGCCGCTGCTGTGGGCGAGCAACATCTTCGGCCTGTCCCTGGCGGTGTTCGTCGCCGGGCTGTTTTTCTCCCCGACCCTGATCGTCGCCATGGCCCTGGTGGAGCGCATCGTGCCGCCGGCCAAGCTCACCGAGGGCCTGACCTGGCTGGTCACCGGCCTGAGCATCGGCGTGGCCCTGGGGGCCGCCGGCTCCGGTGCGCTGGTGGACCATTTCGGTGCCCGCAGCGGCTTCTGGCTGGCCCTGGCCGGCGGCGCGGTGGTGCTGGGGGCGGCGTTGCAGAGCTATCGACGCCTGCGCTGAGGCCCGTGCCGGACTAATTTCTCCGCCTGCTGCCGCGTTGTTCCTAACAGATGATCTGTCGAGGGATAAACCGTGACTCAGTTGAACCTGCTGTGCCTGCCGTACTCCGGCGCCAGCGCCATGGTCTACAGCCGCTGGCGGCGCAAGCTGCCGAGCTGGCTGCACCTGCAACCGGTGGAGTTGCCCGGACGAGGCAGCCGCTACGCCGAACCCCTGCACACCGACATGCGGGTGCTGGCGATGCAGCTTGCCCGGGAACTCCAGAGCACGTTGCGCGCGCCCTATGCCCTGTTCGGCCACAGCCTGGGGGCCTTGCTGGCCTGCGAACTGGCCCATGCCCTGCGCGCCCTGGGCTGTCCGGAACCGGTGGCGCTGTTCGCTTCCGGGACGGCGGCACCGACCTTGCGCAGCGAATACGACCGAGGGTTTGCCGAGGCCAAGACTGACCCACAGCTGATCGAGCAGCTGCGCACCCTCAATGGCACCAGCGAAGAGGTGCTGGCCAACCAGGAACTGATGAGCCTGACCTTGCCGATCCTGCGGGCCGACTTCCTGCTGTGCGGCCGTTTTCGCCCGCTGCAGCGCCCGTTGCTCAATTGCCCGGTGCATGTGCTGGGGGGCACGACCGACCGCGCCACCCGCGAACAACTGATTGGCTGGAGCCAGGAAACCTGCGGCAGCTTCTCCGTGGACATGCTCGCGGGCGGGCACTTCTTCATCCACGAACAGGAAACCAAGGTGCTGAGCCTGATCAAGGGCCACCTGGAAGTGCATCGCCGCCGCCACCTGCAACCGGTAGCCGCGCTTTCCTAGCGGCTACAGACATGCTCCCTGTAGCCGCTGCCGCAGGCTGCGCACGGCCCGCAGGGACGCAAAAAACCTGAGGGCTCCAAAGGTTCGACTGGCGATCGCCAAGCAAGGCCCTTCGGGCCTTTGCGCAGCTTGGCGGGCTCGGCAGCGGCTATAGGGAATAGGGGGCGGTTGGTGGGCTCAACCCAGGGACATACCCAGGCGCCAGTAACCCATCAGGGTCAGGTTGCGACGTTCCTGGCCGCGCTCGTTGATCAGGTGGCGGCGGATGCTCATCACCGTCGCCGATTCTCCGGCGACCCAGGCGTAGAAGCGGTTGTCCGCCGGCTTGGCGGTTTCCCAGGGACGTTGCTCAAGGTCGCGATCGGCGACCTTGAGCGGCCGACGCCCGGTGCTGGGCGGCGGCAGCTCGGCCAGCTCCCGGGCGGCATGGATCAGCGGTTCGCCATGTTGCGCCCCCAGCACGTCCCGGGGCAGCCAACTGAGCCGGGTCTGCGGATGGCAGCGCAGGTCGATGCAGTCGCTCTCATGGGGCACTTCGATGAACACCTGCACGTCCGGGTAATCCGGGTAATCCTGCAACTCCTCCAGAATCCCGGCGATGGCGGGCAGGGCGGTTTCATCGCCCATCAGCAGCACCTTGCCAATCCCCGCCGGCGGCAGCCATTCATAGCCGCCGGGGTCGCCGCTGTAGGCCTTGTTCGGCACCACCATCTGCAGACAGTCGCCGGGCCGGGCATGGGTGGCCCAGGCCGAGGCCGGGCCATTGACCCCGTGCAGGACGAAATCCACATCCAGCTCCGCCGGATGCAAGCGCAAGGCGCGGATGGTGTAGGTGCGCATCGGCGGCTGGCGCTCGGCCGGCAACTGGCGCCGGGCTGCTTGCCAGTCGCCTTCCACCGGCAATTGCGCAGGCGTGCCGTCGGCCCCGGGAAACAGCAGCTTGATGCGCTGGTCCGGGGCCAGGGTGCGGGCCTGGGCGATGTCGGCGCCGCCGAACACCAGGCGGGTCATGGAGGGGCTGAGGTCGATGCGTTGCTTGAGCTCGACGTTGATCAGCCGGTAACCCCGGGGTGACTGGGCGCCGGCGCCTACCAGTTTGCGCAGGCCTTGGGCCAGGGAGCTGGCCAGAGAAGTGGCTGAGGACATGATCGCGACCTTGTTCAGGAGAAGGTCCTGATTTGACGAGCCGCGGCCTGCGCAATTTACCGTGGCGATGCCCCAGCGTCCGCGCTGGGCGGGGTTAATTTTTCTCCTGGGCCATCCGTTTCGTAGGGATAGCCGAGCCATTGCTCGATACCCAACATGTACGGATGAACCCCCGATGAACGCTGAAAAGTCCCTGAAACTCGCACGCCGGTTTATCGAGCTGCCGCTGGAGAAGCGCCGGTTATTCCTCGATAGCCTGCGAGCGGAAAACATCGACTTTTCGTTGTTTCCAATTCCGGCCGAGGTGGCCGTCGAGGACCGTCAGGAACTGTCCTACGCCCAGCGGCGCATGTGGTTTCTCTGGCAGTTGGACCCGCAGAGCGGCGCCTACAACCTGCCGGGGGCGGTGCGCCTGAACGGAGCGCTGGATTGCCAGGCGCTGGAGCAGGCGTTCGCCGCCCTGGTGGCGCGCCACGAAACCCTGCGCACGGTGTTCAAGCGCCATGCCGACGACCGCCTGGAGCAGGCGCCGGCGACGGGCTCGCTGTCGGTGGAGTTTCTCGATCTCGGCGCCATCGACGCCCCCGGCCGCGAGCAGGCGGTGGCGGCCGAGGCCCAGCGCCAGTCGCTGCTACCGTTCGACCTGGACCGCGGTCCGCTGCTGCGGGTCAAGCTGCTGCAACTCGATGAGCAGGAGCATGTGTTGCTGCTGACCCTGCACCACATCGTCTCCGATGGCTGGTCGATGAACGTGCTGATCGACGAGTTCATCCGCTGCTACGACGCCTTCGAGCGGGGCGAGGCGCCGCAACTGCCGCCGCTGCCGATCCAGTACAGCGACTACGCCCTGTGGCAGCGCCGCTGGCTGGAAGCGGGGGAGCAGGCGCGGCAGTTGGAGTACTGGCAGGCGCAGTTGGGCGACGAGCATCCGGTGCTGGAACTGCCCACCGATCATCCGCGGCCGGCGGTGCCCAGTTACCGCGGCACCCGCTATGACTTTGCCGTGGCGCCGGAGCTGGCCGAACAGTTGCGGACCCTGGCCAGGCAGCACAACGTCACCCTGTTCATGCTGTTGCTCGGCGCCTTCAATGTGCTGCTGCACCGCTACACCGGCCAGGGCGATATCCGCGTCGGCGTGCCCATCGCCAACCGCAATCGCGCCGAAGTCGAAGGGCTGATCGGTTTCTTCGTCAACACTCAAGTACTGCGCACCCGGCTCACCGGCCAGACCCGGGTCGGCGAGCTGCTGCAGGCGGTCAAGGATGCAGCGCTGGGGGCCCAGGCCCACCAGGACCTGCCGTTCGAGCAACTGGTCGAGGCGCTCAAGCTGGAGCGCAACCTGAGCCACACGGCGCTGTTCCAGGTGATGTACAACCACCAGCCGCAAGTGGCGGATATCAGCACGGTGCAGACCGCGTCCGGCCTGGAGCTGGGCCTGGTGCAGTGGCAGAGCCGCACCACCCAGTTCGACCTGACCCTGGACACCTACGAGAAGTCCGGCACGCTGCACGCCGCCCTGACCTACGCCGACGATCTGTTCGAGGCCGCCACCATTGCCCGCATGGCGCGCCACTGGCTCGGCCTGCTGCAGGCCATGCTGGGGGATGCCGAGCAGCGCATAGGCGAGTTGCCGCTGCTCGATGCCCGTGAGCAGCAGACCCTGGTGCACGACTGGAACGCCACGGCGCAGGCTTACCCCACCGGGTTGAGCATGCCGCAACTGATCGAAGCTCAGGCCCGGCGTACCCCCGACGCCTGCGCCTTGGTGTTCGGCGAGCAGCAACTGAGCTACGCCGAACTGGATGCCCGAGCCAACCGCCTGGCCCGCTTGCTGCGTGAGCAGGGTGTGGCGGCGGATGTGCTGGTGGGCATCTGCATCGAACGCTCCATCGAAATGGTCGTGGGCCTGCTGGCGATCCACAAGGCCGGTGGCGCTTACGTGCCCCTGGACCCGGAATACCCCCGGGACCGCTTGGCCTACATGATCGAGGACAGCGGCATCCGCCTCTTGCTGAGCCAGCGTTCGCTGCTGCCGCTGCTGGATTTCCAAGCCGATGCGCAGGCGCTCAAGGTCATCGTCCTGGACCAGGATCAGGACGCGCTGCTGGCTTATGACAGCGGCCCGCTGGAGACGCTGGTCGACCCGCTGAACCTGGCCTATGTGATCTACACCTCGGGTTCCACCGGCAAGCCCAAGGGCGCAGGCAACAGCCACGCGGCGCTGGTCAACCGCCTGTACTGGATGCAGCAGGCCTACGGCCTGGACGCCAGTGATGCGGTGCTGCAGAAAACCCCGTTCAGCTTCGACGTCTCGGTCTGGGAGTTTTTCTGGCCGCTGATGACCGGCGCGCGGCTGGTGGTGGCGGCCCCGGGCGCCCACCGGGAACCGGCGCAACTGATCCGCATCATTACCGAACAGCGGATCAGCACCCTGCACTTTGTGCCGTCGATGCTCCAGGCCTTTATCCATGACAGTGGGGTATCGGCCTGCAGCAGCCTCACGCGCATTGTCTGCAGTGGCGAGGCCCTGCCCCTGGAAGCCCAGCAGCAGGTCTTTGCCCGACTGCCCGGTGCGGCCCTGTACAACCTGTACGGCCCGACCGAAGCCGCAATCGATGTCACCCACTGGACCTGTGTCGACGAAGGCGCGAGCAGCGTGCCGATCGGCCGGCCGATCGCCAACCTGCGCACCCATGTGCTGGATGCTCAGCTGCAACCGGTGCCGGCCGGCGTCGCCGGCGAACTCTACCTGGGCGGCAGCGGCCTGGCGCGCAGCTACCACCGGCGCCCGGCCCTGACCGCCGAGCGCTTTGTACCTTGCCCGTTCCACCAGGGCGCGCGGCTGTATCGCACCGGCGACCGGGTGCGCCAGCGCGCCGATGGCGTGATCGAGTACCTGGGGCGCCTGGATCATCAGGTCAAGTTGCGGGGCCTGCGTATCGAGCTGGGTGAAATCGAAGCCCGGCTGATGCAGCACCCGAGCGTGCGCGAGGCCGTGGTGCTGGTGCAGAACGCCAAGCACCTGGTGGCGTATCTGGTGTTGCAAGAGGGCGCCCAGGCCCAGGGGTGGACCGACGAACTCAAGGCCTGGCTGGCCAGCAGCCTGCCGGAGTACATGGTGCCCCATCACCTGCTGGCCCTGGATCGCTTGCCGGTGACCGCCAACGGCAAGCTCGACCGCAAGGCCTTGCCGCTGCCCGAGACGGCGCCGCAACTGGCCTATGTGGCCCCGGAGAACGCCATGCAGAAGGCCCTGGCGGGCATCTGGTGCGATGTGCTGGGGCTCGCTCAGGTAGGCCTGGACGATAACTTTTTCGAGCTTGGCGGTGATTCGATCATCTCGATCCAGGTGGTCAGTCGCGCCCGTCAGGCCGGGGTCCGTCTGGCGCCCCGGGACCTGTTCCAGTACCAGAGCGTGCGCAGCCTGGCCCAGGTCGCGGTCCTCGACGATCAGCCGCAGATCGACCAGGGACCAGTGACCGGTGAGGTGCCGTTGACCCCGGTACAGCACTGGTTCCTGTCTCAGGAGGTGCCTCGACCGGGGCACTGGAACCAGTCGTTGCTGCTGGACCCGCGCCAGCCCTTGCAGCCAGCGCTGTTGCAGGTGGCGTTGTTGCAGGTGGTCAATCATCACGATGCCTTGCGCCTGCGCTTTGTCGGCACGCAGCAGGGTTGGCAGCAGGCCTATGCCGAGCCTGCCAGCCACTTCGACCTGTGGCAGTGCCGGGTCGAGCATGACCAGGCCCTGGCGGCAGTGTGCGACGAGGCCCAGCGCAGCCTGGACCTGCAAGCCGGCCCCCTGGTACGCGCGGTCCTGGTGGAGCACGAGTCGGGTCGCCAGCAACTGTTGCTGGTGATCCACCACCTGGTGGTGGATGGGGTGTCCTGGCGGGTGCTGCTGGAGGACTTGCAACAGGCCTACCGGCAGTTGGCGGAGGCTCAGACGGTGCAACTGCCACCCAAGACCAGTGCCTATCAGGCCTGGGCCCGGCGCTTGCGGGAGCATGCGCCGCAGCGCGAGACCGAACTGGCGTACTGGCTGGCGCAGCAGAGCGGAGCCGGCGACTTGCCCTGTGACAACCCAGCGGGCGGCCTGCAGAACCGTCATGGCCGCAAGATCGAGTCGCGACTGGATGTGGGGCTGACCCGCAAACTGCTGCAACAGGCTGTGAGCGCCTATCGCACCCAGGTCAACGACCTGCTGTTGACCGCCCTGGCTCGCGTACTGTGCCGCTGGACCGGGCAGGCTTCGGCCCTGATCCAGTTGGAAGGGCATGGTCGCGAGGACCTGTTCGACGATCTGGACCTGACCCGCACCCTGGGCTGGTTCACCAGCCTGTACCCGGTGCGCCTGCAGCCGGCCGAGCAAGCTGGGGCTGCAATCAAGGGGATCAAGGAGCAACTGCGCGCGATCCCCGGCAAGGGGCTGGGCTACGGCTTGCTGCGCTACCTGGGCAGCCCGGCCCAGCGTCAGGCGCTGGCGGCATTGCCGCAGCCACGGATCACCTTCAACTACCTGGGCCAGTTCGATCGCCAGTTCGATGAGCAGGCGTTGTGGACGCCGGCCAGCCAGAGCAGCGGGCAGGCTCAGGACCCACAGGCACCCCTGGCCAACTGGCTGACCCTGGAAGGCCAGGTCTATGGCGGCGAACTGGCGTTGCAGTGGGGCTACAGCGAGGAAATGTTCAGCGACTCCAGCATCCAGCGGCTGGCCGATGACTACCTCGCCGAGCTGCGCCTGCTGATCGAGCACTGCTGTGGGCTGGATCAGGCCCAAGCTACGCCTTCGGACTTCCCGCTGGCACGGATCTCCCAGCAACAGCTCGACGCGCTGCCGGTGCTGGCGGCTGCCATCGAGGACCTGTATCCGCTGACGCCGATGCAGCAGGGCATGCTGTTCCATACCCTCTACGAGCCCCAGGAACAGGCCTACATCAACCAGTTGCGCCTGGACATCCATGGCCTTGATCCCCAGCGCTTTGCCGATGCCTGGCAGAGTGCCTTGGATCGCCACCCGATCCTGCGCAGCAGCGTGCACTGGGAAGGGTTGGACAGCGCCCATCAGTTGGTCAGGAACCGGGTCAAGGTGCCGTTGCAGGTCTTGGCATCGGCCCCGGCGGATCTCGATCTACTGGCCGCGCAAGAGCGTTCCCGGGGGTTCGAGCTGGACCGGGCGCCCTTGCTGCGCCTGCTGCTGGTGCCCATCGCCGACAACCACTGGCACCTGATCTACACCTGCCACCACCTGCTGCTCGATGGCTGGAGCAATGCCAGCCTGCTGGCCGAAGTGATCCAGTTGTACGGCGGCGCTCGCTTGCCGGCGCCCCAAGGCCGCTATCGCGACTACCTGGGCTGGTTGCAGCAGCAGTCGGCCCCGGCTGCACAACAGTTCTGGAGCGAGCGCCTGCACGCCATGGACTCGCCGACCTTGCTCGCCGACGGGGTGCGCAAGCCGGTGTCGGGCAGCGGCCATGGGCAGCACCTGGAAGGGTTCGACCAGGCGCTGACACAACGCCTGGGCAGCTTTGCCCGGCAGCAGAAGGTCACCCTCAACACCGTGCTGCAAGCCGCCTGGGCGCTGTTGCTGCAGCGTTATTGCGCGCAGCAGTGCGTGATCTTCGGTGCCACCGTGGCGGGGCGTTCGGCGCCGCTGCCGGGTATCGAGCAGCAGTTGGGGCTGTTCATCAATACCTTGCCGATCATTTGCCAGCCACGTTCGCAGTGCAGCGTGGGGCAATGGCTGGAGCAGATGCAGGCGCTCAATCTGGGCCTGCGCGAACACGAGCACGTGCCGCTCTACGAGATCCAGGGTTGGGCCGGGCACCAGGGCGCCCCCTTGTTCGACAGCCTGCTGGTGTTCGAGAACTTCCCCGTGGCCCAGGCCCTCAAGGAGGGGGCTCCGGCCGGGCTGCAGTTCTCCGGCCTGGCCAACCACGAGCAGACCAGCTATCCGCTGACCCTGGGCATCGAGTTGGGCGAGCACCTGAGCCTGGACTTCAGCTATGACCGCAGTCGTTTCAGTGCCGATCAGGTCCAGGGCTTCTGTGCCCAGTTGCGGCATTTGCTGCTGCAGTTCATGGCCGATCCCGACGCGGCCCTGGGGGGCTTGCAGTTGTTGAGCGAACAGGCGCGCCAGGACTTGCTGCAGCACAGCCAGCTGGCCGAGGTGGTACCCGCCCAGGCGCCGCTGGTGCACCAGCGGATCGCCGCGCAGGCGGCGGCCACGCCCGAGGCGCTGGCGCTGGTGGTCGATGGCGAGCAACTGGACTATGGCCAGTTGAACGCCCAGGCCAACCGCCTGGCCCATTGTCTGCAAGCCCAGGGGATTGGCCCGGGGGATCGGGTCGGCCTGGCACTCAAGCGCGGCCCGCAACTGATCGTCAGCCTGCTGGCGGTGCTCAAGAGTGGCGCGGCCTATGTGCCCCTGGACCCGCAATACCCGCAAGAGCGTCTGGCGTTCATGATTGCCGACAGCCGCCTGAGCCTGCTGCTCAGCGACACCGGCATCTGGGCCGCGCCGCTGCTGCCCGACAGCGTGCTGCATTGGGATCTGCCGAGCCTGGCGCAACGCTTGAGCCATTGCTCCAGCGCCGATCCGCAGAACCGCGCCTGCCCGCAAGACCTGGCCTATGTGATCTACACCTCGGGCTCCACCGGGGTCCCCAAGGGCGTGGCCATCGATCACCGGGCCTTGTCGGCGTTCTGCGAAGCAGCGGCGGATTATTCGGCGCTCACCGCCACCGACAAGGTGCTGCAATTCGCCACCTTCAGCTTCGACGGTTTCGTCGAGCAGTGTTACCCAACCCTTTGCCTCGGCGCGGCCCTGGTGATGCGCGGCGACGAGCCCTGGGCCGTCGAGCAACTGGCGGCGGTGATCGTCAGCCAGGGCGTGACCCTGGCCGACCTGCCGGCGGCTTACTGGCACTTGCTGGCCAAGCAGTGCATGGCCGACGGTATCCGCAGCCTGGGGCGCCTGCGCCAGGTGCATGTCGGCGGCGAGGCGATGTCGGTGGAGGGCTTGCGCCTGTGGCACGCCGCCGGGCTTGGGGGGGTACGCCTGCTCAATACCTACGGCCCGACCGAGGCCACCGTGGTCTCCAGTGTCCACGACTGCCGGGAGCAGGATGCCAGCGAGGTCTACGGCATCCCGATCGGCCAGCCGATCATCGGCCGCGCCCTGCGGATCATCGACGGCGACCTCAATCTGCTGCCCGAAGGCGGCACCGGAGAGCTGTGCATCGGTTCTGCGTCGAGCCTGGCCCAGGGGTATTTTGACCGGCCGGGACTGACCGCCGAGCGCTTCATTCCCGACCCCTTTGCCGGTCAGCCCGGCGCCCGGCTGTATCGCAGTGGCGACCTGGCGCGTTACAACCCGCAAGGGGCGATCGAGTACATCGGCCGCATCGATCATCAGGTGAAGATCCGCGGCTTCCGCATCGAACTGGGGGAAATCGAGGCGCGCCTGTCGGCTCGGCCAGATGTGCGTGAGGCGGTGGTGCTGGCCGTGCCGGCCAACAACGGCATGCAACTGGTGGCCTATGTGGTGCCCTCTGCGTTGCCTGGGGATACCGACGACGGCCTGGGCGATGCTCAGGCACAGGCCGAGCGTTGCGCGCTGATCAAGGCCGGGCTCAAGGAAACGCTGCCGGATTACATGTTGCCCAGCCACGTGCTGCTGTTGCCGCGCCTGCCCCTCAACCCGAACGGCAAGCTGGACCGCAAGGCCCTGCCCAAGCCGGACTTGAGTGCCTTGCAACAAGCCTATGTGGCCCCGCACAGCAAACTGCAGCAGCAGGTGGCGGCGATCTGGCAGAGCGTGCTCGAAGTCGAGCGGGTCGGCCTGCAGGACAACTTCTTCGCCCTGGGCGGGCACTCGTTGCTGGCCACCCAGGTCATCAGCCGGGTGCGGCATGAGCTGGGCTTGCAGGCCGCGCTGCGGACCCTGTTCGATGCGCCCGACCTGCAGGCCTTTGTCACCGCCCTGGGCGCCACTGAGGCTCCGGAGGCGGCCCCGGCCTTGTGCCGGGTGGATGACTCGCGGCCACAGCCGTTGTCCTTTGCCCAGCAGCGCTTGTGGTTCCTCTGGCAGTTGGAGCCGCAGAGCTCGATGTACAACATCGCCCGGGCCCTGGAGTTGCGTGGCGAGGTGGACATCGAGGCGGTGCGGCAAGCCTTCGAATCGCTGATGCAGCGGCATTCGGTATTGCGTACCACCTACAGCGAGGTCGAAGGCGAGAGCTGGCAGCACGTCCATCGCCACCTGCCGCTGTCGTTCGTGTTCGATGACCTGTGCGCCTTGCCTTTGGCCGAGCGCGAGACCATGGCCCAGCAGCAGTTGCAGCAACAGGCCGCGGAGCCCTTCGACCTGATCGCCGGTCCGCCGATGCGTGTACGCCTGCTGCGGCTGGAGCCGCAACGGCACCTGCTGCTCATGACCCTGCACCACATCGTCGCCGACCATTGGTCGTTCGGCATTCTGCCGACCGAGTTCGTAAGCCTGTATCACGCCCATCGGACCGCCACGGCCAGCCCGTTGCCGGAGCCGGCCCTGCACTACGTGGACTTTGCTGTCTGGCAGCGCCAATGGCTCGAAGGCGGTGAGCTGCAGCGTCAGCTCGATTACTGGCGTGATGTCCTGGGCGATGACCATCACCTCACGCGCTTGCCCGCCAGTGCCACGGTGCAGCCAGGGCAGGCGCCGTCACCCTTGTGCGATCTCCACGAATTCCATTTTTCGGCGGCTCAGAGCCAGGCGCTGCGCGCCTTTGCCAGTGCCCAGGGGGTGACCTTGTACATGATGCTGCTGGCAGGTTTTGCCCTGGTGGTGGGGCAGCGCAGCGACAGTTCGCGGGTGCGTCTGGGGACCGATATCGCTAACCGCAATCACGCCGGCGTTGAAGATCTGGTGGGCTTCTTCGTTAACCAACTGGTGTTGCAGATAAGTGTCGAGGAACAACAGTGCGTCAGCGACTTGCTGCAGGTGACACGGAGCACGGTCATCGGTGCTTCGGATCACCAGGACCTGCCTTTCGAGCGCCTGGTGGAGGCGCTGCGGGTGGTCCGGCGCGCCGGTCGTTCACCGTTGTTCAGCATCAAGTTCATCTATCAGGAAAGCCTTGATCAGCCCTTGTCGATCGACGGCCTGGACGTGCAGCCGGTGGCTGCCGGCAGGGCTGCCGCGGAGCTGGACCTGGTGGCCGAGTTCGTCAATGCGCCCCAGGGCATCTACCTCGGCCTGAAGTGCGATGCCGGGCTCTACACCGCCGCGGACATGGCGTGCCTGTTCGAGCAGTTGCAGGCGGTGTTCGAGCTGATGGTGGTCGATACCCAGGCGCCGTTGGCGGCGTTGCTGAACCAGGCACGGGATATCCAATACCTGCGCGAGCGAGACCAGTTGCAACAGCGCCAGGCCCTGCTCAAGCAACAGCACCCGATTCAGCGGCGCCGTCCAGGACGGGTGCCGGTCGAGTGAAGCCATATTGAACAATCATGCAGGCGCGTGCGATCGCCGCGCCTGATACCGCGAATCGGAGGTGGGTCATGTCGAAATTCGAGTCTCAAGCCATACCGGCATTGGGCAAGGGACGGCGCAAGAGCTTGAGCCTGGACCAATCCAGCCTGGTGACGTTCACGCCGCTGTTCGAGAACAGCTCGATTCCCCTGCTGTGCACGCCGAACGTTCCTGGCGTGGGGCTGGCGCAGTGGGCCGGGGAAAACCGCGAGCTGCTCCAGGAAAAGCTCGACCGGCACGCAACGTTGTTGTTCCGCGGCTTCGCGGTGCAGGACATCAACGAATTCAACCAGTGCGTCGATTCGATTTCCGGTGGTGCCCTGGAGTACCTGTTCCGGGCCTCGCCGCGGACCCAGATCACCAAGAAACTCAACGTCTACAGCTCCACCGACTACCCGGCCGTGGAAAAGATCTTTCCCCACAACGAGCACTCCTATTCCCCGGTGTTTCCGCTGCACCTGTATTTCTACTGCGACGTGCCGTCGACCACCGGCGGCGAGACGCCATTTGGCGACACCCGGCATTTGCTGGCGCGGATCGATCCACAGGTGCGCGAAGAGTTCAAGCGCAAGCGCGTGCTCTATGTGCGCAACTATGGCGACGGCATGGGGCTGCCCTGGCAGACCGTGTTCCAGACTGACAACCGCGCCGAGGTCGAGGCCTATTGCGCGAAGATCGGCGTGACCCCGGAGTGGAAATCCGGCAACCGCCTGCGCACCCGGCAACAGGGCCCGGCCATGGTCCGGCATCCGCGTACCGGCGAGAGCGTGTGGTTCAACCATGCGACGTTCTTCAATGCCCTGACCCTGCCAGAGAGCATCCGCGACAGCCTGCTGGCGGAGTTCGCGCCCGAGGACCTGCCGCAAAACACCTTCTTTGGCGATGGCAGCCCGATCCCCGATGACTACATCACCCATCTGCAACAGCTCTATCGCGAGGTGATGGTGGAGTTTCCCTGGGAGAAGGGCGACGTCGTGATGCTCGACAACATCCTCACCCTGCACGCCCGCAACGAATATTCAGGCCCGCGCAAAATACTCACAGCCATGGCCGTCCCGCTGAAAAGCACCGACGTGGCCATTGGTTAAGGACATCAGCATGACCGACTTTTCCCAAGCAGAGACGTTTCAGATTTCGGCCCAGCAGGCCGCGATTCTTTCCCAGCAGCAGTACCTGGGCCAGCCGCTGGCGGCGCAGGCGCTCCTGTCCTTCGACACGCCGCCCGAGCGTGCTGTGCTGGAGGCCGCACTGAACGAGGTGTGCCAGCGCCACGAAATCCTGCGCACCCGCTACCGGCAGGTGCCCGGCTTCAAGCAACCGGTGCAGGAAATCACCCCCCAGGTGCGCCTGCGCCTGTCGCTGGAAGCGGGGCGCAGCCTGCAACAGGCCCGTGCCGAGGATCGCCTGGCCCTGGCCGAAGTGCCCCTGGTGGCCTCGCTGCTGGATCGTCAGTTGTTGATCAGCGTGACCCTGGCCAGCTGTGACCGCCAGTCTCTGGCATTGCTGATGACCGAACTGCAGCAACTGTGCGCGGGACGGCAGTTGCCAGCGTTCGACAGCCTGCAGTACGCCGATTACGCCGCCTGGCAGAGCGAGCTGGGGGAGGAGGCGATCGGTCGCGAAGGCCTGCAGTTCTGGCGCACTCTGTATGCCGGACAGCAGCCGGGCGTGCGCCTGCCGTTCGAGCGCCGCCTGGACTTTGCGCCGCAGTTGCAGGAATGCCGCCTGGACACCGATCTGGCACCGGCATTGCGCCAATTGGCCAGTGCGGCCGAGCTGAGTGTCGAGGACAGCCTGCTGTTCCTCTGGGCCGGTTTCCTCGCCGGGCTGAGCCAGCAGGACTCGCTGTTGGTGGCGCTGACCATGGACGGTCGCAGCGACCAGTTGCAGCAGACCCTGGGTCATTTCAGCCGGCGCCTGCCCGTGGCCGTCACGTTGCAGCCCCAAGCCACCTTGCAGGACAACCTGCAGGCGTTCCGTCATCAGCTGGACCTGAGCCGCTCTTGGCAGGATTGCCTGAACGAGCTGGAAGCGTTCGGCGCCGAGCAGCCCCGTCCCCTGGACCTGGGTTGCTCCTACAGCGAAGGCGCCGAGGTGCAGGAGCTGCTCCTCGATCGGGCGTACTTCGAGAAGCTGCACCTGCAGGCCCGGGCCGAGGCCGACCAGCTGTCGCTGCAACTGAGCTGGCAGCCCCGTCTGCTGCCCGACGGCCTGCCTGCCGCCTGGCTCGAACAGTTCGCCCAGTGGCTCAAAGCGGCCGCCGCGGACAGCAGCCTGGCCCTTGAGCAATTGCCGTTGGTCAGCGCTGATCAGGCGCAGCGCCTGTTGCAGGATTTCGATCGCAGCGCGGACCTGAACGCCGCCGATGCACCGCTGCTGCACCAGCTGTTCGAAGAGGCCGCCCGGGCCTTTCCCGAGCGTGCCGCGATCCATGTCGATGGCCGGGAAATCACTTACGCCGAGCTCGACCGTCAGGCCAATCAGCTGGCCCACAGCTTGCGCCAGCAAGGGGTCGACAGCGACGCCATCGTCGGGGTCTATGGGGCGCGTTCCATCGAGATCGTGGTGGCCCTGCTGGGGATTCTCAAGGCCGGTGGCGCCTACCTGCCGCTGGACCCGGCCTATCCCAGCGAGCGCCTGTCCTTCATGCTCGAGGACGCAGCGGTGCGCTGCCTGATCAGCCTGCAACCCCTGCATCCGGACATCGTCCTGCCGGCCGACCTGCCCCAGATCAGCCTGGACCCTCAACTGTTGAGCGGCAACGCCCAAGCGCTGCCCAGCCGCAGCACGGGCGACAACCTGGCGTATGTCATCTATACCTCGGGCTCCACCGGCAAACCCAAGGGCGTGATGGTGTCCCACGCCAATGCCAGCACCTCGACCCTGGCCCGCGGCGCGTTCTACCAGGCGCCCCTGGAACGTTTCCTGATGCTGTCCTCGTTCTCCTTCGACAGCTCCGTGGCGGGGATCTTCTGGACCCTGAGCCAGGGCGCGACCTTGTACCTGCCCAGCGAAGAACAGCACAAGGACCCGCAGCAGGTCGCCGAGCTCATCGACGCGCAGCGGATTTCCCACTTTCTGGCCCTGCCATCGTTCTATGTGCAAATCCTCGAAGCCCTGCAGCAGCCGTCACTGCGCTGTGTGATCGTGGCCGGCGAAGCCTGTCCGGTGGAGCTGGCCCTGCGGCACCGGGAACGGCTGCCCGAGACCTTGCTGGTGAATGAATACGGCCCTTCGGAAAGTGCGGTCTGGTGTTCGGCTTTCGCCGTGGAGCAGTCGCCTGTGGATGAGCGGGTGGCCATCGGTGGCGCTATCGCTGGTACGCGACTGCGGGTGCTGGATGAAGAAGCCGGACTGGCCGGTATCGGTCGCGAGGGCGAGCTGTTCATCGGAGGTCCGGGCCTGGCCCGTGGCTACCTCAAGCGTCCGGCCCTGACCGCCAGTCGCTTCCTCCCGGACCCGTTCGCCAGCACCCCCGGCGCGCGCCTGTATCGCACCGGGGACCGGGTCAGCAGCTTGCCCCAGGGCACGCTCGACTACCTCGGTCGGATTGACTTCCAACTGAAGATCCGAGGCTTTCGCATTGAGCTGGGCGAGATCGAAAGCCTGCTCGGGCAAGCTGCCAATGTGCGCGAAGCCGCTGTCGTGGCCCGGGACACGGCGGCCGGCAAACAGTTGGTGGCGTATGTGGTGCTGGCCCAGGTCGACGACCGCGAGGCCCAGGAGCAGGTCCTGCTGGCCCAGCTGCGCGAGCAGTTGCCCGAGTACATGGTGCCGTCGTTCCTCAGTGTCCTGGAGCGTTTCCCCTGACCCCCAACGGCAAGCTGGACCGTAACGCCCTGAGCGCTCTGGAGCTGCAAGGCAGCGCCTATGTGGCGCCGCGCAACGAGCTGGAGGCCACCCTGGCCGCCATCTGGCAAGAGGCGCTGCAACTGGAGCGGGTCGGTGTGCATGACAACTTCTTTGCCCTGGGCGGTCACTCGCTGCTGGCCACGCGCATTCGCTCCAAGGTGCAAAGCGAGCTCAACCTGTCCTTGCCGCTGCGGGTGTTCTTCGAGGGCGAAACGGTGGAGCTGCTGGCCCGACAGGTCGAGCTGCATCGTGATTCCGGGGTGACAGGGGACAAGGTCGATGCCTTGGAAGCCCTGTTTGCGGAGGCCCAGGAGTGATGAATCCGTTACCCGAGCGCATGCTGGCGCTGTCCAAGCGGTTCGCCGCGTTCAGCCCCCAGGAGCGTAGCGCCTTGCAGCGCAAGATGATCGAGCAGGGGCTGTCCCTGGACCTGTTGCCGATCCCTGGGCGCAGCCAGGACCAGACGCTGATGTGCGCGTCCTATGCCCAGCAGCGCCTGTGGTTTCTCTGGCAACTGGAGCCCACCTCCAGCGCCTACAACCAATTGGCGGTGCTGCGCTTGCAGGGCGACCTGCAGGACGCCGATCTGCAACGCAGTATCCAGTACCTGATCGACCGCCATGAGGTGCTGCGCAGCACCTTCAGCCTGCACGGCCAGCAAGTGATGCAGGTGATTCATCCGCAGCGCGAATTCCTCCTGCAACGGCTGGATTACAGCCACCTTGAGGACGCCGGCCCACAGGTGGCCGAACAGGTGACGGAGCAGGGCGAACGCCCCTTCGACCTGGAGCACGACCTGCTGTTGCGGGCGACCCTGATCAAGCTCGGGCCCCAGGAACATGTGCTGCTGTTCTGTACCCATCACATCATCAGTGATGCCTGGTCGCTGCCGATCCTGGTGGGCGAGGTGACCAGCGCCTATGTGCACTGGCGCCAATACCAGCGCGCGCCGGACCTGGCGCCGCTGGCAGTGCAGTACGCCGACTTCGCCGTTTGGCAGCGCCTGTGGCTGGAAGCCGGTGAAGCCGAGCGGCAGTTGCAGTACTGGCGCGAGCGCCTGGGCAGCGAACCCTTGACCCTGGAACTGCCTCTGGACCGGCCGCGCCCGTCGCTGCGCAGTGCCCGGGGCGGGCGCCACGCCATGGTCTTCGATCAGGACCTGGACCGCGGTGTGCGCGAACTGGCCGCGAGTACCGGCTGCACCCTGTTCATGGTGCTGCTGGCGTCCCTGCAGGTGCTGCTGCAGCGCTACAGCGGTGCCCGCAGCATTCGCGTGGGCACGCCGGTGGCCAACCGCACGCGGGCCGAAGTCGAGGGGCTGATCGGCTTCTTCGTCAACACCCAGGTGCTGCAGGCCGAGATCGACCCGCAGCAGTCATTCAGTGCGTTGCTGGCCCAGGTCAAGACCCGGGTGCTGGAGGCCCAGGCGCATCAGGACTTGCCGTTCGAGCAACTGGTCGATGCCCTGCAGCCTGAGCGCAGCTTGAACCAGAGCCCCTTGTTCCAGGTGCTCTACAACCACCTGGCGGGGGACAACGAAGGCGCGCGGGTGGAGATTCCCGGGCTGAAGATCGAGGCCCTGGCCAGCGACAGCGAATCCGTGCGCTTCGACCTGACCTTCAACACCCATGAAGAAGGCGGGCGCCTGCAGGGAGCGCTGGTCTACGCTAGCGACCTGTTCGACCCGCAGACCATCGAGCAGATGGCCCGGCATTGGCACAACCTGTTGCAGGCGGTGGTGCGCGAACCGCAGCGTCGCCTGGGCGAACTGCCGATGCTCGATGCGGCAGAGCGCACGCAGATACTGGAGCAGTGGAACCTCGGCAGCGCCTTTGAGCGTCCCCCCTGTCGGTACCGGCCTGTGTCGAGGCGCATGCAGTGCGCAGCCCCGATGCGCTGGCCGTGGTCTGCGCCGGGCAGCAACTGACGTATCAACAGCTCAATGCGCAGGCCAACCGCCTGGCGCGTCAGTTGCGCGAGTGCGGCGTGGGGCCGGATGTGCTGGTGGGCATTGCCGCGCAACGCTCGATCGAGATGATCGTGGGCCTGCTGGCGGTGCTCAAGGCCGGCGGCGCCTACGTGCCTCTGGACCCCGAATACCCGCAGGAACGCCTCAACGGCATGATCGAGGACAGCGGGATTACCCAGTTGCTGGCCCAACAGCAGCTGATCGGGCGTTTTGCCGATCTGCCCGGGCTCTGTATCGAGCCCCTTGAGGATTCGCCGGCACGCCAGGCCCTGAGTGCCGACAACCTCGAACCCCTGACGGCTCCCGGACACCTGGCGTACGTGATCTTCACGTCCGGCTCAACGGGTCGGGCCAAGGGCGTGACCATCAGCCACGGCGCCCTGGCCAACTACGTGGCGGCCATTCATCAGCGTCTGCCGCTGGCGTCGGCCCGCAGCATGGCGCTGGTGTCCACGCCGGCGGCGGACCTTGGGCACACGGTGCTGTTCGGTGCCCTGTGCGGCGGCCAGGCGCTGCATGTGATCAGCGCCGATCTGGCGGTGGACGGTGCGGGCCTGGGCCAGTACCTGCAACAGCAACAGATCGATGTGCTGAAAATTGTCCCCTCGCACCTGGCGGCGCTGTTGGGTGAGGACAATGGCGCGGTGCTGCCACGTCAGTGCCTGGTGCTGGGTGGCGAAGCCTGCCCGGTGAGCCTGGTTGAGCGCATCCAGCGCCTGGCGCCGCAGTGCCGGATCGTCAACCACTACGGGCCGACCGAAAGCACCGTGGGCGCCCTGACCCAGGCCGTGGAGGGCGACTGGTCCCAGGCTGCGTCGATTCCCCTGGGCCGGCCACTGGCCAATGTCCGCGCCTATGTGCTGGACAGCGAAGGCCAGCCGGCCGCCGTCGGCAGCCTGGGCGAACTGTATCTGGCCGGTGCCGGACTGGCCCGTGATTACCATCGGCGCCCTGAGCTGACCGCTGCCAGCTTCATCCCCGATCCTTTCGACCCGCAGGGCGGCGCCCGCCTGTACCGCACTGGCGATCAGGTGCGCTACCGCCGCGACGGCAGCATCGAGTTCTGCGGGCGCATCGACCAGCAGATCAAGATTCGTGGCTTCCGGGTCGAGCCGGGAGAAATCCAGGCCTGCCTGCACAGTCATCCCTGGGTGCGCGAGTGTGCGGTACTGGCCCTGGATGGACCCCAGGGCAAGCAGTTGGTGGCCTATCTGGTGTGCCAGTCCGGGCTCGACCCGGATCAGTGCAAGGAAGGGCTCAAGCAGCACATGAACGCGCACCTGTCGGCCCATCAGGTGCCCAGCCATCTGCTGTTGCTGCCGGCGCTGCCCCTGAGCCCCAACGGCAAGCTGGATCGCCAGGCTTTGCCGCGCCCTGAGCAGGGCCGTCCGCAGGACCTCTACCGTGCGGCACAGAACCCCGTGCAACAGACACTGGTGGATATCTGGCAGGAGGTCTTGAACCAGCCGCGAATCGGTATCAACGACAACTTCTTCGAACTCGGTGGCGACTCGATCATCGCCATCCAAATGGTCAGCCGCGCACGCCAGGCGGGCTTGCAGATTTCCTCCCGGGACGTGTTCCGCAGCCAGAGCATTCTTGAGCTGGCAGCGGTGGCCAAGCAAGGCACGGCCTTGTTCATCGATCAGGGGCCGGTGCGTGGCCCGATGCCGCTGACGCCGATCCAGCAGGTATTTTTTGCCAGCGACATTCCCCAGCGCCGGCACTGGAACCAGTCGCTGCTGCTGACCCCTCGCGAGCCGTTGCAGGTGCCGCTGCTGGAGCGCGCCCTGAACCAACTGCTGGTGCAGCACGATGCGTTGCGCCTGAGGTACCGACAGCACGCCGGCCTCTGGCAGGCCGAACACCAGGAGCATCCCGAGCCGGTCAGCCTCTGGCGGCAGTGGGTGGCGGATGCCGCAGCTATTCAGGCACTGGGCCAACAGGCCCAGAGCAGTCTCGACCTGGAACAGGGGCCGCTGTTGCGCGCGGTGCTGATGGACCTGGACGATGGCAGCCAGCGTTTGCTGCTGGTCATCCATCACCTGGTGGTGGACGGCGTGTCCTGGCGGATTCTGCTTGAGGATCTGCAAAGCCTTTATCGGCAGTTGGCCGAGGGGGCGGTGCCGGTCCTGCCGTCCAAGACCAGTGCTTTCCAGGATTGGGCCGTGCACCTGCAAGACTGGGCGCAGCGCCTTGGGCACACCGACGAACTGGATTACTGGTGCCGGCAACTGGAGCAGGCGCCTCAGGGCCTGCCCCTGGACTATCCCGCCGGGGCGAACCTGGCGTGCCATGGCACGGCGATCAATGCCCGGCTGCCTCGGGAGCTGACCAGCCAGCTGTTGCAGGAAGTCCCCAAGGCCTATCGCACACAGATCAACGACCTGTTGCTGGCCGCCCTGGCGCGCGTGATCTGCCGTTGGACCGGGCATTCGCAGATGCTGGTGCAGTTGGAAGGTCACGGGCGCGAGGAACTGTTTGCCGATGTCGACCTGTCGCGTTCGGTGGGCTGGTTCACCAGTCTCTATCCGCTGTGCCTGACTCCGGCGCAGCTACTCGCAGATTCGATCAAGGCGGTCAAGGAGGACTTGCGTCGGGTCCCGGCCAATGGCCTGGGTTATGGCGCGTTGCGTTACCTGGGGCCGGACGCGGTCCGCGAACGCCTGCAGGGGCTTGCGCAGCCGAGGATCACCTTCAACTACCTGGGGCAGTTCGACCAGAGCTTCGACTCGCAGTCACTCTTGGCTCCGGCGCCGGAAGCGGCCGGTGACGAACGTCACCACGAGGCGCCACTGAGCAATTGGTTGACGGTCAACAGCCAGGTCTATGGGGGCGAACTGTCCCTGAGCTGGAGCTTCAGCCATCAGTTGTTCAAGCCGCAGACGGTTCAGCGCCTGGCCGATGATTACCTGCTGGAACTGCAGGCGCTGATCGAGCATTGCACCCTGGATACCTCGGCGGGCGTCTCGCCATCGGACTTCCCCCTGGCCGGGTTGAACCAGGCTCAGCTGGATGCGCTGCCGGTGGCCCCACGTACCATCGCCGACTTGTACCCCTTGTCGCCGATGCAGCAGGGCATGCTGTTCCACACCCTCTACGAGCAGGCCAGCGACGATTACGTCAATCAGCTCCGGGTGTCGGTGCAGGGCCTGGACCCGCAGCGTTTCCGCCGGGCCTGGGAAGATGCCCTGCAGGCCCACGACATCCTGCGTACCTCTTTCCACTGGCAAGCGGAGCTGGAGCAACCGGTGCAGATTGTCCAGCGTCAGCTGGTGCTGCCGTTCCGGGTGCTCGACTGGTCGGACGGGCAGGCCAGCGAGCTTGCCCTTGACGCGCTGGCCGGCGAAGAACGCAGCCTGTGTGCGCATTTCGACCGTGCACCGTTGTTGCGTCTGTGCCTGGTGCAGACCACGGCCCAGGACTACCAACTGATCTACACCAACCACCACATCCTGATGGATGGCTGGAGCAGTTCGCAGTTGATGAACGAGGTCCTGCAACGCTACGCCGGGGTGGTGCCGCCACAGGCTCCGGGGCGTTATCGCGACTACATCCAGTGGCTGCAACGCCAGGATCTGAGCGCCTGTGAAAGTTTCTGGCGCGAGCAACTGGGGCGTTTGTCGACCCCGACCCGGCTGGCAGGCAGCATCGCCCTGGAAAACCCGGGCGCGGATGCCGGCCATGGCGAGCTCCACCATGATTGGACCCAGCCGTGGACCGAGCGCCTGGTGGCCTTCGCCCGGCAGCAGAAAATCACCGCCAACACCCTGTTGCAGGCGGCCTGGCTCCTGCTGTTGCAGCGCTATACCGGACAGAGCACCGTGGCCTTTGGCGCGACGGTGGCGGGGCGTCCTTCGGAGCTGCCGGGGATCGAGCAGCAGATCGGTCTGTTCATCAATACCTTGCCGGTGATCGCCACCCCCGATGCGCAGATGAGCGTGGCGCAGTGGCTGCAACAGGTGCAGGCGCACAATCTGCAACTGCGCGAATACGAACATACGCCGCTCAACGATATCCAGCGCTGGGCCGGCAGCAGCGGTGAAGCGCTGTTCGATACCCTGCTGGTCTTCGACAACTACCCGGTGGCCCAGGCCCTGGAGCAGGAGGAGGCTTCCAGCGTGCGCTTCGGTGCCGTGTACAGTCGTGAACGCACCAACTATCCGTTGTCGGTGGCGGTGGCGCTGGAGCAGCGCCTGAGCATCAGCTACGGCTATGCCCGGGAGGCCTTCAGCGCGGCGGTGATCGAGCGCCTCAACGGCCATCTGCTACACCTGCTGGCGCAACTGATTGATAACCCCCAGTTGCAACTGGGCGCCATCGAGCTGCTGACCCCGGCCGAGACGGCGAGCCAATGCATAGCGCCCGTCGCGCCGGGGATCGAGCCGGCGGTACACGAGAGCATCGGTGCCCTCGCACAACGCTGGCCGGAGCGTCAGGCGGTGCTGTTTGCCGGGCAGCGCTTCACTTACGCAGAACTGGACCAGCGAGCCAACCGCCTGGCCCATGAACTGGTAGCCCGCGGGGTCGGCCAGGAGGTCCGGGTCGGCGTGGCATTGCCCCGGGGCGAGGGGCTGCTGGTGGCCTTGCTGGCGGTGCTCAAGGCCGGCGGCGCCTTCGTGCCGCTGGATCTGAGCTACCCAGCCGACCGCCTGGCCTACCTCATGGCGGATTCCGGCATGGCCCTGTTGCTCAGTGACACCGAGTCGTTGCAGCGCCTGCCTTCGGCCGCCGGTCTGGCGGTGCTCGATCTGTCGCGCCTGGAGGTCGGGCAGCATCCGCTGACCGCGCCTGCGGTAACAGTGGCGCCAGAGAGCCTGGCCTATGTGATCTACACCTCGGGTTCCACCGGTCAGCCCAAGGGCGTGACCGTGGCCCATGGTCCGCTGGCGATGCACTGTCGCACCACCGGCGAACGCTATGGCATGACGCCCGAGGACTGTGAACTGCACTTCCTGTCGTTTTCCTTCGACGGCGCTCATGAACGCTGGCTGACCGCCTTTGTCTGCGGCGCCAGCCTGCTGCTGCGTGACGACAGCCTGTGGACCCCGCAGCAGACCTGTGAAGCGATTCGCCGCCATGGCGTGACCATGGCCGGTTTTCCTCCGGCGTACCTGCATCAGTTGGCGGAACATGTGCAGCGGGTCGGCAACCCGCCGCCCATGCGCCTCTACAGCTTTGGCGGCGATGCCATGCCGCAGGCCAGCTTCGAGCTGGTCCAGCAGGTGTTGCGTCCCCAGTACATGATCAACGGTTACGGGCCCACCGAAACCGTGGTCACGCCGCTGGTGTGGAAAACCGCTGCCGGTGAGCCTTGCAAGGCTGCTTATGCGCCCATCGGCCATTGCGTCGGCGAGCGCAGCGCCTATGTCCTGGATGCCGATCTCAATCCCTTGCCAGTGGGGGTCGCCGGAGAGCTGTACATCGGCGGCAATGGCTTGGCGCGAGGTTATCTGCAGCGTTTCGCGCAGACCGCCGAACGCTTTGTTCCCGATCCCTACAGCCCCTTGGGGGGACGTCTGTATCGCACCGGGGATGTGGTGCGCCAGGGCAGTGACGGGGTGTTCGAGTACCTGGGGCGTATCGACAACCAGGTGAAGATCCGTGGCTTCCGCATCGAGCTGGGCGAAATCGAAGCGCGGTTGATGGCCCACGAACAGGTCAGCGAGGCGGTGGTTCTGGCCCAGGACACCGCCCATGGCCGGCGGCTGGTGGCTTATCTGGTGCCGGCCGCGACCGCGCGTGAGGACGAGCAAGACCAGGAAAGGTTGCGTGAAACCCTGCGCCAGACGTTGAAGGCCTGCCTGCCCGACTACATGGTGCCGTCCTATTGGCTGTTTCTCGAACGCTTGCCGCTGTCGCCCAATGGCAAGCTGGATCGCAAGGCGCTGCCCGTGCCGGAAATGGTCCAGGCCAGCCACGCCTATGTGGCGCCGCGCAGCGATCTGGAGAAGCGCCTCGCACAGATCTGGCAGGACGTGCTGAAGCTGGCGCAGGTCGGTCTGACCGACAACTTCTTCGAGCTGGGCGGGGACTCGATCATCTCCCTGCAGTTGGTCAGTCGAGCGCGTCAGGCCTCGATCCGCTTTACCCCCAAGGACCTGTTCGAGCAACAGACCATCGGAGGGCTGGCGGCGGTGGCGCAGTGCGGGGTGCAGGACGACATCGACCAGGGACCGGTGAGCGGCGACATGCCGCTGCTGCCGATCCAGCGTCTGTTCTTTGCCGAGCCGATTCCCCAGCGGCACCATTTCAATCAGTCGGTGCTGCTGATTCCGGCCACGCCCTTGAACCCGCTGGCCCTGAAGCAGGGCTTGCGAGCCTTGCTTGAACATCACGACGGATTGCGTCTGCAGTTCCAGCAGGGGAGCGCAGGCTGGAGTGCCAGCCATGGTCCGCTGGATCAGTCCGGGCCCGGTCCGGACCTGTTGTGGCAGGCCGAAGCCGCCAACGCCGCCGAGCTGGAGCAGCTCTGCGAGAAGGTCCAGTGCAGTCTCGACCTGCAGCGCGGGCCTTTGTTGCGGGCGCTGTTGGTGACCCTGGCGGACTCCACTCAGCGCTTGTTGCTGGTGGCCCATCACCTGGTGGTGGATGGCGTGTCCTGGCGCCTGTTGTTCGAGGACCTGCAAAGCGCCTACACCCAGGCGCTGGCCGGGCAAGCGCTGCAGTTGCCTGCCAAGAGCAGTTCTTATCAGGCCTTTGGCCGACGCCTGCAAGCCTATGCCCATGGGCCCGAGGCCCGGGCCGAACTGGCCTACTGGCGCGCGCAACTTGCGGGCGCACAGGCATCGTTGCCTGGGGTCGAACCTGGCACCCAGGCCTTGAGCCGTGACGCTGGCAGCGTGCAGGTCCAGCTCGATGCCGCGACCACCCAACGCTTGCTGCAACGCGCTCCAGCCGCCTACCGGACCCAGGTCAACGACCTGTTGCTGGCGGCCCTGGCCCAGGTCATGGGGCAGTGGACCGGACAGCCTTCGACCCTGATCCAGCTGGAAGGCCACGGGCGTGAGCAACTCTTCGAGGACCTGGACCTGAGCCGCACCGTGGGCTGGTTCACCTCGGTGTTCCCGGTGCGCCTGAGCGCCGGGGATAGCGCCGAGTCTTCGATCAAGCGGATCAAGGAACAGCTGCGGGCCATTCCCAACAAGGGGATCGGCTACGGTGCCCTGCGTTACCTGGGGGATACCGCCAGTCGCGAGGCGTTGCAGGGGCTTGCCCAGCCTCGGGTCACCTTCAACTACCTGGGGCAGTTCGACGGCAGTTTCGATGATCCTCAGGCGCTATTCATTCCGGCGCCCGAGGCCCATGGCGCGGATGCCAGCATCGATGCGCCCCTGGGCAACTGGCTGTCCATCAGCGGCAAGGTGTACGACGGCCAGTTGCGCCTGGACTGGAGCTTCAGTCAGCGCATGTTCGACAGTGCGCAGATCGAGTCTTTGGCCCAGGACTATGTCCAGGCGCTGCAGGCACTGGTGGAGCATTGCTGCCAGGCCCGCGGCGGCGTTACGCCATCGGACTTCCCGCTGGCGCGGCTGACCCAGGAACAGCTCGACGCCCTGACGCTGGTGCCGGCGCAGATCGAGGACATCTACCCATTGGCGCCGATGCAGCAGGCCTTGTTGCAGTATGAGTTGCAGGACCATGAGGCGGGGGATTTCGTCAACCAGATGTGCATGGATGTGCAAGGCGTCGACCCGCAGCGACTGCGTCAGGCCTGGCAGCAGGCCATGGATACCCATGAGATCCTGCGCAGCCGTTTTGTCTGGGGCGGGTCCCTGGTGCAGCCGCTGCAGGTGGTCCACAAGCAGGTCGAGGTGCCGTTCCAGGAGCTCGACGGCACTGTGTTGAGTAGCGCTGCGCTGGAGCGTCTGGCCCTGGCTGACCGGCTCAAGGGCTTCGACCTGTCCCAGGCGCCGTTGCTGCGTCTGCAGGCGATCAAGCTGGGGGAGGGACGCTACCGGCTGATCTGTACCAACCATCACATCCTGTTGGACGGCTGGAGCGGGTTCCAGTTGTTCAACGATGTGTTGGCGGCCTACACCGGGCAGGCCATCAGTCACCGACCGGCTGGCTACCATGACTACATTGCCTGGCTGCAGGCCCGTGACCAGCAGGCCGACGAACGCTTCTGGCGTGAACAGCTCAAGCCACTGAAGGTGCCGACCTTGCTCAGTGCCTGCGCGATGGCCCAGGGCGATCGGCAGCGGGGTGGGCATCGTCAGCATTACTTCGAGTTCGACGAGGCCCAGACCGAGCAACTGACCCGTTTCGCCCGGCAGCAGAAGATCACCGCCAACACCCTGGTGCAGGCGGCCTGGCTGTTGCTCCTGCATGTGCATTGCGGTCAGTCGACGGTGGCCTGCGGCGCCACCATCGCCGGACGCCCGCCACAGCTCAAGGGCATCGAGCAGCAGTTGGGGCTGTACATCAACGATGTGCCGCTGGTGGCCAGTATCGAGCCAGAGCAGAGCGTGGGTGACTGGCTGCAGGCGCTGCAAGGACGCAACCTGCTGATGCGTGAGCATGGCTACAGTGCCTTGAGCGATATCGAACGCTGGGCCGGGTTGCCGGGCGGGGAGTTGAGCGACACGGTGATCGTGTTCGAGAACTATCCGGTCAGTGCGGCGTCGGCGGGTGGGGATGTCGGTGATTTGCGTCTGGAGAGCATGCACAGCTTCGAGCAGACCAGTTCGGCGTTGACTTTGTATGTCGAGCTCAAGGGGCAGTTGCAGTTCCACTATGACCATCGTCTCAATGCCTTCAGCGAGGCGGCGGTAGAGGCGCTGAATCTGCAGTTGGTGCAGATGCTCTGGCTGTTGGCCGATGGTTCGGCGGTGCGGTCGCTGGCGCAGGTGTTGGCGTTGGCGCAGCAGGGCGGGACGCCGGTTAGGCGGGAGGTGCTGTTAGGGGTTTAGGTATCGTTGATTGGTGTGATGGGCGGGAGGACAGGTGACTGTTCTCCCGTTTTTTTTGGATGGGGGAAATCTGGTGGTGGTTGGGCTTTTGCGGCGTGGGTTGGAGTACAGCTCCATTGCTGCGGGGCTGGCCGCTGGCGGTTGGGAGGGGGCATATCCATTGCTGCGGGTGCGGCGGATGGAGGTTTCGCCCTTACGGCGAGTCACTTTGGGGCCCCAAAGTAACCAAAGGGCTTTGCCCCTCCACTCGGTGCCTCGCATAGCGAGGCATGCCCGAACTCCGGCATTGATCCGTGGGCCGCCGCCACCGGCCATCCCTGGCCGGGTGGCGGCTAACCCGGCATCCCTGCCGGGTTACCCACGGCTCAATGCCTGCGTTCGGCCATCGTGGTTAACGGGGCGTTCAGATCAAGATCAAAATCAAGAGCCAGACGGCGGCCTTGCGGCCGGCCTGAAGCTGAACGCGCGCACTCATTCCCCCTGAAGCTGGCTTGCCAACAAGGCTTTGGCTCGGGCGCTGTATGGCTTGCGGGCCTCTTCGCCGGAGCGCAAATCCAATGGCAATGCCGAAGACTGGGGGCGAAACGTCGGGTCGATGCTGGCGCCTCGGGCAAAAAAATCCCCGCCCCGGTGACCGGGGCAGGGAGGGGTTCAACTAGGGGGAATCAGAAGCTGTATTTGACGTTGAACATGACGTTGCGCGGGTCGCCGTAGTAGATCGAGTTGTAGGTGCCGATACCGCTGTAGTAGTTGCGGTCGAAGACGTTGTTCAGGTTGACCGTGGCCTTGAGGTTCTGGTTGAAGTCGTAGCTGCTCATCAGGCCCACCACGGCGTAGCTGGCACGGGTGAATTTGTGGCTGGGCAGTTGGTTGTAGGCGGCATCGACGAAGCTGTTGTCGACGAAGGAGGTCGAGCTCTGCCATTGCATGTTGCCGCCTACGGTGACTTTGTTCAGTTCGCCAGGCAGGCGATAGGTGGTGGCTACCTTGAACAAGTGCTGTGGCTGGGTGGTGGCCACGCGCTTGTTCTTGGCGTCGTAGGACTCCTGGTAGACGTAGCCGGCGTTGACGTTCCAGTCCGGCAGTACTTCACCGGCCATTTCCAGTTCGACGCCGTTGGTGGTGGCGCCCTTGATCGCGCGCATGGCCTCGAAGCCGTCAACGCCCATGACGCCTGTATTCTCGCCCAGGTTGTCCTGCTTGAGCTGGAACAGCGCCAGGCTGGCGTTCAGGCGACGGTCGAAGTATTCACCCTTGACCCCCACTTCGTAGCTCTGACCAGTGAGCGGCTCCAGGGACTTGCCGCTGACGTCCAGGCTGTAGGGCTGCGGTTTGAAGATGTCGGTGTAGCTGGCGTAGACCGTGTGGTAGTCGTCCAGGTCATAGGTGATGCCGGCATAGGGAATGACTTCCCCGGAGTTGGTGGTGGAGATGCTCGGCAGTTGGCGCAGGGCGTTGACCCGATCGATCTGCCAGTCGTAGTCGGTGACCCGGGCACCGAGTATGAAGTTCAGGGCATCGGTGGGCTTGAGGATCACCGCTGCGTAGGAGACTTTCTGGGTGCTCTTGATGTCGAAGGTCGACCACCAGGCCCAGTCGGTCGGGTAGGGCATGCTGTTGTTCCAGTTCAGCACGTCGTCGATGACTCCAGTGGTGGTGCCGTCGATACGCTTGGAGCGGGTGGTGGCGTGGGAATAGTTGTAGCCCAGCACCAGTTCGTGGGTGCGCCCAAACAGCGCGAACGGACCCTTGGCGTAGGCATCGAAGGATTTCTCGTCGCTGTTGGAGCCGAAGTTGGCCACGCCGCCCGGCGGCAGGTAGCCATAGTCCTGGCTGTTGTCGAGATTGACGTGCTCGCTGGACATGCCGGCGATGATTTCCCGCGAGGTGTACTTGCGCGTATTGACTGTCGCCTTGAAGGTCCAGTCGTTGTCGAACTGGTGATCTAGGCCGACAAAGGCGTGCTGGGTTTCCTGGTTGCGGTAGGCGAACTTGTCCGCCGGGTTGGTGGAACGGGAGAACTTGATCCGATTACCGTTCTTGTAGAACACCGGCAAACTGGTGTTGGTCGTGGCGTCGTTGTTGTTCTTCTGGTAGTCGTAGCCGACGCTGAGGGTGGTGGAATCGCTCAGGTCGCCTTCGAGAATGCCGTAGAAGACGTTCTGTTCACCTTTCTGGTAGTCGATGAAGCTGTTGCGCTTGCCGGTGCCGGCCACCATCCGTCCGCGTATCGCACCGCCTTCCACCAGCGGGCCGGAAACGTCCACTTCGCTGGTGTAGCGGTCCCAGGAACCGGCGCCGGCGGCGACGTGGCCCTGGAATTCCCGGGTGGGGCGCTTGCGCACCATGTTGATCACCCCGGACGGATAGCCGATGCCGTTGACCAGGCCGGTAGCGCCCTTGAGCACTTCGATACGGTCGTAGATCAGGGTGTTGCCGATGCTGTAGTTGTCGCGGATGTTGCCGCCGTCGGTGCCCAGGCTGGGAATGCCGTCGTACTGGAAGTTCTGGATTTCAAAGCCCCGCGAGTAATACACGTAGCCTTCGGAGCTCTCGCGGTTGACCGTGATCCCGGGGGTCTGCTGCATGACGTGCGCCAGTTCGGTCAACCCTTGGTCATCCATCTGCTGGCGGGTGATGACGCTCACCGACTGCGGCGTTTCACGCAGCGACAGGTCCATGCGCGTGGCCGAGTTGCTTTGCCCGGTGGTGTAGGAACCGGTCCCCTCAGTGGTGCTCCCCAGCCCCTGAGTGGAAATGTTCATGGTCCCCAGCTCCACAGCCCCACTGCTTTGCACCAGGGTCACGGTGTTGCCTTGGCGCTGATAACTCACCCCGGTCCCGCGCAGCAGTTGCGACAGGGCCTGGTCGGGCTGCAAGGCGCCCTTGATCGCCGTGCTGCGCTTGCCCTGGACGCTGTCCTGGTTGTAGAGCACTTGCAGGTCGGCTTGCTGGCCGAATGTCTGCAAGGCGCTGCCCAGGGACTGTGCAGGAATATCGAAATTGGCTTGCTGGGCTTGTACCTGGGCGGCACAGGGCAGCGCCAATACGGCCCCAAGCAGATAGGGACGCAAGCTCGGCCGCAGCGCATGGCGCATGAGCAGGGCTTTCTTCAGGGGGGTGAGTCCAAGAGGTGCTGGCATGTTCATTTGCTCTTATTAAGCGGCAATGGGAATTCGTTTTAAATGTGAATGTTTCTCAAACTTGTTATGAGACGTTCGACTTCCCGAAAACCGGAAAGCCGATACGAAAAAATCAGGCCGGTTCGAGTTCGCAACTGACCTTGCCCGCTTCCATGCGCACCAACTGGTCGGCAATGTCGAAATAGCGATCGTCGTGGGAGATGACGATGATGGTCTTGCCCAGGCGTTTGAGGTCCGGCAGCAGCTCGGTGTAGAAAATCCGCCGGAAGGTCGGGTCCTGGTCGGCGGCCCATTCGTCGAACACCAGCACCGGGCGTTCCTCGATCCAGGCGTTGACCAGCGCCAGTCGCTTGCGTTGTCCGGTGGACAGATCGGTGGTGGTGAAGGCCCCGTCGCGGATGCTCACCTTGTGCCCGATCTCCAGGCGGCGCAGATACTGTTCGGCCTCTTCGGGCAGTTGTTCGCCACCCTGGACCAGGTCATCGAACAGGTAGTAGTCGGCAAAGATGGTGGTGAACAGTTGTCGATAGTCGTCGCGGGTCTCGGCGGTGACAGGGCGGCCGTTGAGGCGGATCTCGCCTTCCTGGGGTCGGTACAGGCCCAGTAGCAGCTTGATCAGGGTGGTCTTGCCGCAGCCGTTCTCGCCAACGATGAAGACGATGTCGCCCTGCTTGATCCGCAGGTTCACCGGGCCCAGGGCAAAGGGCGCGCTGCCTTCGACGGCCGGGAAGGCGTAGCGCACATCGTGCAGTTCCAGGCTGTGCACGGTCTGGGGTTGGCTTGCGGTTTCACTGAGCAGCAGGTGCGGTTCGGGGGAGGAGAAGCGCTCGGACAGTTCGGCGATACGGCGGAAGGCCACCTGGGCGCGGCTGACAATCGGCAGGTTGCCGATCAGCAATTCCAGGGGGCCCTTCATGTACAGCAGCACCAGGACGAAGCCGCTCATCACTGCGCGGTCGTTGTTGGGCCAGAAGGACTGCAGGGCCAGGGCCAGGCCGATGACCACGAAAAACAGCATGGAGCCGAAGGTCTTGGCGACGATGAAAATGTTCACCGACTCGATCTGTTTGTTGCAGATGTGCTCGGCGCTGTGCTTGATCCGCTGGTTGAACATGCGGTTGCGGCGCGGCCGGTGGATGCGCAGTTCCTTGGCGCCGTCGGCAATGGCGTTGTAGTGCTTTTGCAGGTTGTCCTCTTCATCCCGGGCGTCCATGAAGCCCTTGATGCCCTTGGTTTGCGCAACAAACTGCACGCTGCAACCAATCACGATGGCCACCAGCATCAGCAGGAACATCGGCCATGAGAGCAGGGCCAGGTAACCCAGGCAGCCCAGGGTCACGGTCAGGGAAATGGCCAGTGGCGCAAAGGCGAAGGCGAAGTCGCTGATGGTGTCGATGTCGTGGGTCAGTACCGGGATCAGGCGATGGCTGCGATAGCGTTCGATCTGCTCGATGGGCGCGCTGAGGACTTTTTCCCCCAGGTCTTTGCGCAGCTTGCTGATGATGTGCTGGCCGACGTAGTTGCTGCCGATGTCCGACAGTATCGAACACAGCAGCGCCAGCAGGCACAGCCCGGCGAAGGTCAGGACCACGCCGCGACTGAGGCCGTCGGCGCCGTTCAGGGCCTGGTTGATGGTCGCCAGCAGGACGGTGATGCTCAGGCCGCCGATGATGCCCAGCACGATCGAGACGGCCACGGTGGGCCAGAAAGGTTTGAGCAGGCCCAGCAGGTCACGGATGGCGCTGCGGCTACGCGGAGGGCTGTTCATGATGACTCCTGGTTCAAGCACGGATAAGGGCGGGTGAGAGGCGGTTTGCGTTGGGGCATGGGGGCCGGGGTGCAGCCGTCGGGTTCATCTGGTGCGCTTCCTCTGAAATGGATCGACATACGGGCAAGGGTCCGGGGTGCACAGCGCGACGCGGCGTGCAGTGCGCTGCAATGCCGGGCTTGAGGAGGCTGTCGCGTTCGGGACGGGGCTTGACTCAAGACCGTTGCAGAGAAGACGAAGTGGCACTGGGGGGATTTAGCGCAGGCCCGGCGTCGCGCCGTGCGCCGGTCGCTGCCGGGAGGCTGCAGCGACCGCTGGATCAGCTCAAAGTGGCCGATCGAAGAAGAACTCGCGTTCCAGGCGCAGCAGAGCGGCTTTCTTGTGGGCCAGTTGGATGTCCTTCAAGTGACCGAAGCCCTGGGACTTGAGGAAGTCGATCTGCCGGTCATGGTCGATGCGCGGTTCGCCAAGGATGCGCTGGGTACGTGGATCATCCAGGAACATGTAGTGCATCAGCGAATTGAACCAGCCCTTGAGCTTGCCGATGCCCTGGTGCTTGTTCTCGCCCACCACCACGTGCCAGCCGCGGTCGTGGTCCTGCACGTCGTAGTAGGGGGCGATGCGGTCTTCCTTGCACCAGTAGACTTCGAAGTAGGCGAAGGGCTCGTCGTCGTAGCAGCCGATCAGCGGATGGACCCGCGGGTCGGCGAGCATGTCTTGCAGATAGGCGGCGTGCTCGTCGAGGCTGCCGGCCTGCTCCCAGAAGAACGCCACCTGTTCCAGGTTCATCCAGCGATTGAAGGCTTGCAGGTCACGGTCCGGATCGATGGTGCGCAGGCTGAACTCGGTGTTGAGCCCCGGCAGACGACGGCGGTACACCTCGCCCTGGGGCAGTGGCGGGCGTTGCGGGTGACGTTTCTCGCCGCTGAACTGGTAGAAGGGCGCGGTGTGGGCGCTGGCCGGAGCGCTGAGCCAGGGCAGCGGGTGCTGCCAGAAGGTACTGCGTCGGCACTGTAGCTCCACTTGGTGGGCATCGACGGCGAGCAAGGTGTCAAAGACCCCCTGGCGGATGGCTGACACGGCAAAGTCGCGGCTGGCACGCAGGCGAACCCGCACCTGGGCGGACTTTTTCTTGTAGCAGAAATGCCCGCCCAACAAGGCCAGCAGCGCGCTGGCCGGGTAGTTGGGGGCAATCTCGCCGGCGATCTCGATCAGTTCGCCATCGCTGCGAAAGGTCAGTGCCGCGAAGCCCTCGGTGTGCAGGCTGCCCTGGTTCTCTTCGGCGTCATGCACGCTGGCGGTGGAACCGTCGCTCAGCGACAGGGTGAACAAAGCTGCTTTCATGGTGTGTCTCCGTCAGTCGATGAGGGGAAGGGTCAAAGGTCGCGGGCAACCCGGAACCCCAGCCAGTCACCACGATCGGTGGGGTAGATGTTGTTGCGGTTGCCTGAGCGGGAAAAAATCGGCGCTTCGGTCCAGTCGTTGCCGCGCATCTGCAGGACGCTGCAGTTGGGCTCGGTCCAGGCGCTACCGTCGGTGGGGGCGCCGACATAGCTGTCATGCCAGCAGTCGGGGGTGAACTCGTAGACATTGCCGTGCATGTCGTAGACGCCAAAGGCGTTAGGGGGGAAGGAGCCGGCGGGCGAAGTGAAGCTGAAGCCGTCTTCCGGGCCGTAGGTGTTGGCGTGCTTGGCAATGCTGTATTCCTTGCCCTCGTCGAAAGGGAAGGGGAAGGGGCCGGTGCTGCCGGCGCGGGCCGCGTATTCGCGCATGGCTTCGCTGACGATGTAGTAGTGCTGGCCGGTGCGCTTGGACAGCCAGGCGGTGTAGGCCTGGGCTTCGTTGAAGTCCATGCACACCGCCGGTTGGCGCGGGCCGACTGGGTAGCGGGGTTTGCCGGCCTTGCATTCGCGACCGGGGCGCGTGTCGCCGTCGGGCATCTGGTAGCCGGTTTCCTTCAGGTAGGTGGCCCATTCGCCGGCCAGGACCTGGAAGCGTCCGATGGCGAATGACTTGGCGAAGGTCACTTCATGCATCGGACCTTCGTCCTCCTGGCGGCCGACCTCGTCAGCGGGGGTACCCATGGTGAAGGTGCCGGCGGGTAGCACCACCATTTCCGGACAGTCCTTGCAGTCCTTGAACACCTTGCCCGGCTGGGGCGAGGCGGCGGCCTGGGCGGCGGTCGGCAGCAACAGGCTCAGCAGCAAGGCCAGGGAGAGGCTGGCCAGGGGCGGGCGGAGGGCGGTGCTCAGTGAATGCTGTTTCATCATGACTCTCTTTTTAAAAGTGACGCAGGGCGCAAGGAGGAGCGGTTTCAGACCTTTTTGCGCAGCAGGTCCATGAAGCGATCGATCTGTTGTTCGTCGTTGAGCAGGCCAGGCGCGGTACGGATCACCGGACCGACGTCCCGTTCCACGGCGTCGACCACCACCCGATTGGCCATCAGGTAGGCGGCGAACTGGTCGCAGTCCTGATTCTTGATCCGGAAGAAGGTGAAGCCCGCTGACAGCTCGGGGCTCAGGGGGGTGACCAGCTCCACTTGGGGCAGCTCCTGCAGACGTTGCTTGAGGTAGCTGTTGAGGGCGTGGATGCGCGCCTGGACCTGGGCCTTGCCCAGTTGCAAGTGCAGCTTGAAGGCTTCATCCAGGGCCCAGCGGTGTTCAAAGGCGTGGTAGCCGCCGGGGGTCATGCTGGTAGCGAAATTGTTGTCCTCGGAAAAGGTCGGCACGCTGGGGGTAACGTCCTTGAGCTCTTCGGAGCGGGCGCAGATGATCCCGGTGCCGCGAGGGCCGAACATCCACTTGTGAGTGCCGGAAATGAAGTAGTCGCAGTGCATGTCGGGGAAGTCCAGGTTGTCCACGCCAAACCCGTGGACCCCATCCACCACATAGATGATTCGGTCTTTGTCGTCGCGGTTGCGGTTGAACTCATCCACCAACTGGCCGATCTCGCCGATCGGCAGCTTCACGCCACTGCCCGACTGCACCCAGGTCATGCCCAGGACTCGGGTATTGGGGCGGATGCTGCGCTTGATCGAGCCCAGGATTTCATCCTTGGACACCCGGTGCGGGTCCTTGAACAGGCTGATCTTGCGCACCTGGGTGCCTTGTTTGGCCACGCGGAAATTCAGGCTGTATTCGGTGGCGTAGTGTTCGTGGACCGTGGTCAGGATCTCTTGATCGGGCCTCACGTGAAGGCCGCCGTAAATCATCGCCAAGCCTTCGCTGGTGCTGCCGGTGAGGGCGATCTGGCCGGGCTTGGCTTGCAGGTAGCGGCCCGCCCATCGACGCACCTCGGCCTCGCGTTTCCAGGGTTCCTGCAGGTCCCAGTCCATGGCCAGCCCCGGGTTGCGGTCGATATTGGCGCGATGCCGTTCGATGGCTTCACGCACGGGCCTTGGGTGCGAGGTCACCAGGAAGTTGGAAAAGTGAATGGAGTCCGGGTCCTGGTCGAACAGCAGGCGCAGTTGCGCCCATGGGTCCTTGGGCGCAGGGGACGGGGCGCTAGTGCTGGTGCCGGACGCGGCCAGGGCGCCGGCGCCCAGAGGCAGGCCGGCGGCGAGGATGCCGGCCTGTTTGAGAAATGTACGGCGATCGGTCATGAGCTCATTTCACTGGTTGGCAAAAGGGGGGATCAGCGATGGGCCAGGGGCTTGGCGGATTTCTGCACCTGCTCCCAGACCCGCAGGAAGTTGCCGCCCCAGAGCTTGGCGATATCCGCTTCGCTGTAGCCGCGCTGCAGCAGTTCGGCGGTGACGTTGCGGCCCTCGCTGACATCCTTCCAGCCGTCCAGGCCGCCCCCGTCGTTGAAGTCCGAACTGATGCCGACGTGGTCGATGCCGATCTTCTTCACGGCGTAGTCGATGGCGTCGCCGAAGTCCTTGAGGGTGGCCTTGGGTTCTGCTTCGACAATGCTGTACAGCTCGCCGGCGTATTCGCCGAAACGCTGTTCGGGCCACACGGTGATGATGGCGTCGCCGGGCATCAGGGCCATTTCCAGCCCGGTCAAGGGTTGCAGGTCGAAACGCGCGCGCAGGGCGTTGAGCTTGTCCCGGGTCGCTTGGCTCAGGGGACGGATGTAGGTGGGGAAACCGACGATCTGCACCACGCCGCCGCTGTCCTTGATCAGCTGCATTTCCTTGTCGCTGAGGTTGCGCGGGATATCCACCAGGGCCCGGGGCGCCGAGTGCGAAGCGACGAAGGGCGCGCGGCTGAGTTGGCTGACCTGCTCCAGGGCATGGGTCGACATCTGCGAGACGTCGATGATCACCCCCAGGTCGTTGAGTCGGTGCACGGCCTGCCGGCCCAGCTCGGACAGGCCGCCGAGGGCGTCCGGGGTGTCGTTGAAGAACGGCAGTGGACGCGAGGAGTCGGACCAGGCGTTGTTGCCCACGTAGCTGAAGCCGAACATGCGCATGCCCCGGGCCGCCCAGTGATCGAGCTGGTCGAGATCGGTGCCCAGGGGGTAGGCGTTGAGCATGCTGAGGAACACCGCGAACTTGCCTTCACCGTTGAGGCGGCGGAAGTCGTCCGGGGTATAGGCAATGCCCACCTGGTTGGGGAAGTCGCGGACCATGCCGGTGAGGATCTTGTAGCGCGCTTCCTGCTCGTTGCGCGCGGCGTCGACAAACCCCGCCGTGGGGCGATGGGGGGCATTGGGCCCGTTCCAGATTTCCGGCCAGCCGAAGATCGTCAGGGCTGCGCCGGACAGGCGTCCGCGTCCGGCCTTGGCCAGGTCGAACTGGCCGCTGCCGTCCTTGTCGGCCTCGTTGCCGGTGCTGCCGAAATCCAGGGGCACGGTGATGTGGCTGTCGAAGGAGAGGATGCGCTCCTGCAGTTCTTCGGCCTGTTTCATCACCTTGACCGGGTAGCCCGGGTTGTCCCTGAACCAATAGTCCCAGGCCAGGAAGCCGGCGCCGGCGCCAATCGCCAGTGCCAGCGGCAGGCCGATGTAAAGAGCCTTCTTCGAACGTGGTTTTGTCATTGCCATCTCAGTCGGATTCGCCGTCAAGGTGCAGGCACGGGGGCCTTTGCTATCTGGGAAGGACGAGCCAGTGGCGAGGAAATTTAACCGCCCCGCGCGGGCGCTAAATTTCCTTGGGCAACAAACGTCCTAGCTTGGATAAAGCCTGCATCAGGGCTGACACAGGTAGGGCAATGACGATTTCTCGACGAGGGTTCATGGCGGGCCTGGCGCTGACTGGCGCTGCGGTGCCGGCGGCGTTTTACGTGCATCGCGAGTTGACGCGCGAGGAATTCCCGGTCACCCCGGGCGAGGCCACGGTGGACCTGGCGGATACCGCCGGACAACGCTTGGCGGACCAGTTGCGGGGCATCTGGAGCATTCGCTTCGAGGGCGCCGATGCCGGGCTTGACGGCTTGCCGTCACAGGGCCTGGAGCTGTTCCTCGATGTCGCCCAGCGCGGTCGCGGCCTGTGCGGCTACCTGGATAGTGCCGAGGCGCTGCGTGCTGAGGCCGAGCCGCGCTATCGGATCGTCGGCGACCTGGTGAACCCGCAGCCGGCTGAACTGTACTGGCGGCTGATCCCGGCCAGCGCGCTGGACGGTGCTGCCGCTTATGAATTCAAGATGAGCCTGGATGAGGTCTGGGCCGACTTCGCCAATGCCGGCAGCGGCACCCTCAGTGGTCGTGTCGAGCGCTTGGACCGGCCCCTGGCGCTGCCGGCCCTGGACAATCGCTTTGTCGCCACCAAGCAGATGTTTCCCGAGGCCCGCCAGCGTATCGGCCTCAATCCCACCTTGCTGGCCTGGCTGGTGTCCCCCGAGCATCGGTTGTTCCACCAGCTATGGCACGCGACCCGGGACAAGTGGCACCGGCTGTCCGAAGAGAAGCGCGACGCCCTGCGCGGCATCGGCTGGCAGCCCGGCCCCCGGGGCCAGGAGCGCGATGCGCGCGGTCCGAAGAAGGACCGCAACGGCTCGGGCATCGATTTTTTCTTCATGCACCGGCACATGCTCGGTACCGCGCGCTCCATGCAGGACTTGCCGTCCTGGCAGCATTTCCCCCTGCCGCAGCCGGAACTGCTGCGCGATCGCCCGGGGTTCGCCCGCTACTTCGACAACCATGACGGTGGCTCCCTGCCGCCGACCTGGCTGGCCCATGACGATGACGAGTACAGCCAGTGGGTCAGCGACATCAAGGCCGGCGAGACCTACCACAGCAACTTCCAGGTCTGGGAATCGCAATACCGTGACCCGCGCTACCTGGCGAAGCTGACCTTGGGTCAGTTCGGCTCGGAAATCGAACTGGGCCTGCACGACTGGCTGCACATGCGCTGGGCCTCGGTGCCGCGGGACCCTTCCAGCGGTGCGCCGGTGCCCATGGCCCGCGATCCGGCGGACTTTTCCCCGCGCTGGTACCAGCCGGAAAACGACTTTCTCGGCGATCCGTTCTCCTCCCATGTCAGCCCGGTGTTCTGGCGTTTTCATGGCTGGATCGACGACCGCCTGGAGGACTGGTTCCGCGCCCATGAGCGTTTCCATCCCGGCGAACTCAAGCGCCTGGAAGTCAACGGTGTGCCCTGGTTCGCCCCGGGGCGCTGGGTCGAGGCCGGCGATCCCTGGCTGGGGCCGGTGACTCACGGTTGCAGCACTATCCCTGGATTGCAGACCGGCAAGACCGTGGAGATGGACCCGGAAACCATGAAGCTGGCACTGCGCATCACCTTTATCGAGGATGAAAAGCAGCTGGCCGATCTGCTGCGCAAGGTGCCGCGCCGGCCCTGGTATGCGCGGCATTTGAAGGTCAGGCAGCGGCTGCTATAGCGGCGCCGGACTGATCGTGAACTTCGAATCTGGAGGTCGTTGCTAGGGGGTCAGATCGAAAGGGCGACTTCGGCCAGGAAGCTGAACAGTTCTGGGTATCCGGTCTGCTGCCATGCTTGGGTTTCATGATCAAAAAAGTACACCTCTGCCAGGCATTGGTTATTTTCAATCCGGAAGCCGTAGAAGTCGCCGCAGCCGTTTTCTGAAAACAACAGATGACACTTGCCAATCAGTGGGTGTTGTCGATTGATTCTGGCCAGGTTGAAATCGCTGTCTCTGTCCAGTGAGTAAACGATTCCCAAGGCAAAGTAGCCGCCCCCATGCTTCTGCAGGAACTGGCTGTACTCGGCAGGAAGTCTCAGATCCAGGTCATTTTGAGCCTCAATGATGTCCTCCTCGGTGGCAGTCCTGTCCGCAGGGATCTCAAACCAGATCGGATGGAGGCTCTTCTTGGCATCCAGCAGTTGTTCAAATTCACTGAAGTTCATTGTCCTGGTCTTCTTGAGGGGCGAGGCATCAGGTGTCGGCCAGGGTTTCAGACGCTCCGTGATGGTTCAGGAGCCGAGTTAGCGATGCTATCTCCTGAGCTTTCGGTTTCTTGCTGGTCACGGCCTCGTAGATCTCGTTGAGGACCAGATCCGGATCCTTGTGGGTGAGCTGTGAGATGACATTCGCCAGGTTTCGATCTGACAGATGTTCATATAGCGCTGCCAGAAGAGGGCGGTAATCGGTTGGGCTGACTCCGTTCGGGAATGCTCTTTTCAGCATCGACAGCACGTCTGCCAGGGCGGCGTCCAGCTCGGTTCCGATGGGCATGGTAGGGGTGTTGCTCGCGTCGTTGGTGGGCGCACGATTCTAGGTCATCAGGACCCTGGCCGTCGCTGCGACGATGGCCAGTGGTGATGCCGCTGGCTATGCGAGCCTTTGGTGATTCAGTGATTCCAGCCGCCACCCAGGGCCTTGTACAGGGCAATGCTCGACTGCAGCCGCGCCAGCCGCAGTTGCACGTGCTGATCCTGGGCGGCGTACAGGGTGCGTTGGGTATCGAGCACCGTCAGCAGGTCTTCGGCGCCGGCCTGGTAGCGGCTCTGGGCGATCTCGAAGGCCCGTTGCGCCTGGTTCAACTCCTCGCTCTGCCACTGACGTTGCTGGTCCAGGCCGCGAATGCTGTTGAGGGCTTTTTCCACGTCGGCAAAACCGTTGATGATCGCCCCGCGATAGCTTTCCAGCAGTTCTGCTTGGCGGGCCGTGGCCTTGTCCCGTTCGGCGCTCAGGCGCCCGGCGTTGAAGATCGGCGCCACCAGCCCGGCGCCGAGGTTGTAGAAGGGACTGCGCAGCAGGTCCGGGGCGTGGCTGGCGCCGGAGCCGAGGCTGGCGGTCAGGGTCACGCTGGGCAGCATCGCTGCGCGCGCCACTTTGACGTCGGCCTGGGCTGCGGCCAGTCTGGCTTCGGCGCTGGCAATGTCCGGGCGCCGGGTCAGCAGGTCGCTGGGGACGCCGGCGTTGATGCTCGGCCATTGCAGTTGGGCGAAGTCCTGTTGGCCCAGGTTGAGCCCCTGCACCGGTTGCCCGAGCAGGGCGGCGAGGGTGATCCGGGCTTCCTCGGCCTGTTGTTGCAGCAGGGGCAACTGGCGTTGCTGGGCGGCGACCAGGCTGCGTTGCTGGGCCAGCTCCAGAGCCGTGGCCGAGCCCGAGTCGTAGCGGGTCTGTACCAGCTTGAGCACGTTCAGGGCGTTGTCCAGATTCAGCCGGGCGATGCGGCTTTGTTCGCTCAGCGCCAGGGCCTGGGTGTAGCTGTTGGCGACGCCGCTGAGCAGGGTCAGCTCCACGGTAGCGCGGTCGAACTCGCTGGCCTTGACGCCCAGCAGGGCGCTGTCGCGGGCGGCTCGCCGGCCGCCCCAGAAGTCGACCTCGTAGCTGGCGCTGAGGCTGGCGTCGAAATAGTCCACGGCCTGGTTATCGCGGGTGGCGTCCAACTGGCTGTAGCCCTTGCCGCGCAGCAGTTTCTGCCGGTTGGCGTTGAGCCCGCCCTTGAGCTCGGGCAGCAGTGGCGCGCCGGCGATCACCGCGCTGGCCTGGGCCTGGCGCACCCGGGCCACCGCTGCGGCCAGATCGAAGCTGCTCTCGCGGGCCTGGGCGATCAAACGGTCCAGCTCCGGGCTGGCGAACTGGCTCCACCAGTGCCGGTTGTCGGCCTGGGCGGCGGGGGTATCGGCGGTTTGCCAGGTGGCGGGGGCTTGCAGCCCGCTGTCCGGGCGTGGCGCGGGGCTGTTGCAGGCGGTCAGCAGGAGGCAGGCGGCCAGGAGGCTCAAGGGTGTTTTCATCGATCGATCATTCACTGGTAAGGGCCGTGACCGGGTCGAGCCGGGCAGCTTTGCGGGCCGGCATGAAGCCGAAGATGACGCCGGTGACCAGGGCGCAGCCGAAGGCGCCGAGGACGGCGACCAGGGAGAAGGCGACCGCTACTTCACTGAGGATCAGCACGCCGCCGATCAGCAGGGCCAGGGCGATGCCGGTCAGGCCACCGACCACCGAGAGCATCACCGCTTCGGTGAGGAACTGGCGCAGGATGTCGCGCTGGCGAGCACCGGTGGCCATGCGGATGCCGATCTCCCGGGTGCGTTCGCGCACGGTCATGAGCATGATGTTCATCACCCCGATACCGCCCACCAGCAGCGAGATCGCGGCAATGGCGCCAAGCATCAAGGACAGGGTGTTCTGGGTGCGGGCCTCGGCCTGGATCATCGCCGCGTTGTTGGTCAGCTCATAGTCGCGCTTGCCGTTGTGCAGGCGCAGCATCAGTTGGTCGATGGCTTGTTCGGTTTCCTTGACCTTGCTCGCGTCCGCCGCGGCGATGGCCACGTACTCCGGATTGCGGCTGCCGAACAGGCGGGTGCTGGCGGCGGAGTAGGGCACGGCGATGCGATTGTCGCTGTCCTGGTCGCCGGAGCTGGCGCCTTTGCCCATCAGCACGCCGACCACCTGGAACGGCGCGTTTTCGATGAGGATGTATTGGCCGATGGGGTTGGCGACGTCCTTGAGGAGTTTTTCCCGGACCTTCTTGCCGATCACCGCCACCGCGGCGCCGGCCTGTTCGTCGGCCTCGGTGAAGTAGCTGCCTTCGACCACTGGCCAGTTGAAGATGTGCGGGAAGTTGGTGTCGTTGCCGCCCACGTAGCTCATGTGATCGGCGTTGCCGAAGCGCACCACGGCTTCGGCGCCGTTGACCGGCATGATGCGCTTGACCTGGGGCAGGGTGGCCACGGCGGCGACGTCGCTCAGGGTGATGATGCCCAGGGGCGCCCGGGGATTGGGTGCGTGTCCGCTCAGATAAAGAATGTTCGAACCGAACGCCCCCATCTGCGCCATCACCTGGCGCTTGCTGCCTTCGCCCACGGCCAGCATCACCACCACCGAGGCCACGCCGATGACGATGCCCAGCAGGGTCAGGGCGGTGCGGAAGCGGTTGATCCACATCACTCGCCAGGCGGCCTGCACCGCATCCAGCAGTTCGCCTTTCCAGGCGCCGCTGGCGTCGCTGCCGTCGGCCAGGCGCTGGCGCAGGTCCACCGCCTGCAGGGCGCCGGGGTTGGTGCTGGTCTGTACCGACGGGTCGCGCTGGGCGGTGTCGCTGATGATCTCGCCGTCGCGGATCTCGATGATGCGCTTGGCCCGGGCCGCCACTTCGCGGTCGTGGGTGATGAGGATCACCACGTGGCCCTGGCCGGCCAGTTCGTCCAGCAGGGCCATGACTTCGGCGCCGCTCTGGCTGTCCAGGGCGCCGGTGGGTTCGTCGGCGAGGATGATGTGGCCGCCGTTCATCAACGCGCGGGCGATGGACACCCGTTGCTGCTGGCCGCCGGACAGTTGATGCGGGCGGTTGCCGCTGCGGCTGGCCAGGCCCAGGCGCTCCAGCAGGGCGGCGGCGCGGGCGTGGCGTTCGGCGGTCGGGGTGCCGGCGTAGATGGCCGGCATCTCGACGTTTTCCTGGGCCGAGGCCGAGGGGATCAGGTGGTAGCCCTGGAACACGAAGCCAAAGGCTTCGCGGCGCAGCCAGGCCAGTTCGTCGCTGTCCAGTTGGGCGACGTTCTCCCCGGCGAACAGGTATTCCCCGGACGTCGGGCGGTCCAGGCAGCCGAGGATGTTCATCAGGGTCGACTTGCCGGAGCCGGAGGCGCCGACGATGGCGACGAATTCCCCGGCGTGGATCGACAGGTCGATGCCGCGCAGGACGTCGACTTGCGGGCTGTCGCCGCCACCGTAGGATTTGCGGATGTCTCTGAGGTCGATCAGCGGGGTCTGCATTCAACCCCCGCTGCTGTTGGCCGGGCCGATCAGCAGGTGCTCGCCCTCGTCCAGGCCGTCCAGGACCTGGATGCGCAGGCGGTCGCTGATGCCGACCCGGACCTTGCGCTCGTCGATCGAGCCGTTCTTGGCCACCACCCGGGCAATCTGCCGGTCCGGCTCGCTGCTGCCCTGCAGGGCGGCGATGGGCGCGGTGAGGACATTTTTCGCCTGGCTGGCGACAAAGAACACCTGGGTGGTCATTTCCGCCATCAACGCGTTGTCGGCGTTGTCCACGTCCAGCAGCACGGTGTACAGCACCACCCGGCCGCTGCCGCTCTTGCTGGTGCTGGTGGGGCTGCCTCCGCCCTGGCTGGTTTCGTTCAACGGCTTGGGCGGGATCGGCAGGATCTGGCGCACGGTGCTGGTCCAGCGCCGGTTGCCGCCGCTCAAGGTGGTGAAGTAGGCCTGCATGCCGGGTTTGACGTGGCCGATGTCGGCTTCCGAGACTTCGGCCCAGACGGTCATCGGCGAAAGTCTGGCGATGCGCAGGATCAGCGGGGTCTGCTGCTGGGCGTTGAGGGTCTGGCCTTCGCGGGCGTCTACCGCCACCACGGTGCCGGACATCGGCGCATAGATGCGGGTGTAGCCCAGCTCGGCCTGGTCGCTGCGCAGGCTGGCCTGGGCCTGGCGGATCTGCGCCTTGTACATGTCGATGCGCGCCTGGGTGGCCTTGAGTTCGGCCAGGGCGGTCTGCACGTCTTCTTCGCGGGTGGCGCCGCCGGCGTTGAGATGCTGCTGGCGTTGGTATTTCTGCCGGGCCAGCTGGTTCTGGGCGTATTGCTCTTGCAGCTGGGCCTGGAGGTTTTCGATGGAGAAGCGGCTGGCGTCGAGCTTGGCCTGCTGGGTGGCGGGGTCGATCTCCACCAGCAGTTGGCCTTCCTTGACCGTGTCGCCGGCCTCGACGTGGATCTTGCGGATCTGCCCGGAAGCCTGGGCGCCGACATCCACATAGCGTCTGGGTTGCAGGGTGCCCAGGGCGGTGACGCTGCTTTCGATATCGCCCCGGCTGACTTGTACCGTGGCGAGCTGGTCGCGTCCGGGGGGAATGAAGGTCCAGGCGCTGATGGCGACAACGGGAATCAGGCACAGCGCTGCCAGCAGGGCGCGCCGGGTATGTCGGGGACGTTTCATGCAGGGTTCCGGCCAGGGGGAAATCGGCCCGTCACAGCAGCCGGCCGCGGGGCGGGCGGCAAGGCTTGCGGCCACCGCGGGAACGGCGAAGACGGGGAGCTGTCAGGTAAACGAGCTGCCACAGGGGGAATTTAACTGCCGACACATGGAGTTACAGCTGTCGCCAGGCTGATAAATCAACCGCTGTGGCGCGGCGCCACTTTAAATCTATATGAGAATTACTATAAATTACGCTGCTGCTAAACAGCCATCACGAATTACCGGGTGCAAGTGGCCATTGACGGCCTTGTTCAAGGACAGAATCGCCCCCCCGGGCGGTCGGGAGCCCAGTTGGAAAACTACTATCGCGAGCTGATGTGCTTCCTCAACGCCAAGCTGGGCAATCGCCAGGTGGCCGAGGATGTGGTGCACGACGCTTATGTGCGGGTCCTGGAGCGCTCCAGCGATACGCCCATCGAGCAGCCGCGGGCGTTTCTCTATCGCACGGCGCTGAACCTGGTGATCGACGGCCATCGGCGCAATGCCCTGCGCCAGTCCGAGCCCCTGGAGGTGCTGGACAACGAGGAGCGCTACTTCAACCCTTCACCGCAGACCAGCCTCGACCACGGCCAGCGCCTGGAGATGCTGCAACGGGCCCTGGCGGAACTGCCGCGGCTGTGTCGCGAGAGTTTTCTCCTGCGCAAGCTCGAAGGCCTGTCCCATCCGCAGATCTCCGAGCAGTTGGGCATTTCCCGCAGTCTGGTGGAGAAGCACATCGTCAATGCCATGAAGCATTGCCGGGTGCGGTTGCGGCAGTGGGACGCTCAATAGGCGTTGCCATTGCGACGCATTTAGTTAAATTTTTTTTCATTGTCCTCGTCCCTACTCAACAGACGATCCGCTGTCCTGCATGGGCCAGTCGGGTCACCGTGACACTTTATCTCCCGCGTTGAGGCGGTTTATCCAGAGGACACTGGAAATGACACAGGCAATTGCATCGGCCCACGTTCACGATTTGATCGGTATCGGTTTCGGCCCCTCGAACCTGGCGCTGGCCATTGCGCTGGAAGAGCGCGGGCAGGAGCACGGTCCGCTGGATGCGCTGTTTCTCGACAAGCAGGCGGACTATCGCTGGCATGGCAATACCCTGGTGACCCAGAGCGAACTGCAGATTTCCTTCCTCAAGGACCTGGTGACCCTGCGCAATCCCACCAGCCCCTATTCCTTCGTCAACTACCTCAAGCATCACGGGCGCCTGGTGGACTTCATCAACCTGGGCACCTTCTATCCGTGCCGCATGGAGTTCAACGACTACCTGCGCTGGGTGGCCGGCCACTTCCAGGAGCACAGCCGCTACGGTGAAGAGGTGCTGGCCATCGAACCGCTGCTGCACAACCAGCAAGTCGAGGCATTGCGGGTGATTTCCCGGGATGCCCAGGGCGCCGAGTTGGTGCGCACCAGTCGTGCGGTGGTGGTCAGCGCCGGCGGCACGGCGCGGGTTCCGGAGACCTTCAAGGGGCTCAAGGACGATGCGCGGGTGTTCCACCATTCCCAGTATCTGGAGCGCATGGCCAGCCAGCCCTGTGTCAATGGCCAGCCGATGCGCATCGCGATCATCGGCGGCGGGCAGAGCGCGGCGGAAGCCTTCATCGACCTCAACGACAGTTTTCCTTCGGCGCAGGCCGACATCATCATGCGTGGCTCGGCCCTCAAGCCGGCGGATGACAGCCCGTTCGTCAACGAAGTGTTCGCCCCGGCCTTCACCGACCTGGTATTCCAGCAGACCCGCAACGAGCGTGAGCGTCTGGTCAACGAGTACCACAACACCAATTACTCGGTGGTGGATGTCGACCTGATCGAGCGCATCTACGGCATCTTCTACCGGCAGAAAGTCTCCGGTGTGGCGCGCCACAGCTTGCGCACCATGACCACGGTGGAGAAGGCCACGGCCACTGACCTGGGCATCGAGCTGATCCTGCGCAACAACGCCACGGGCGAGCGCGAAGTGCGGCATTACGATGCCGTGGTCCTGGCCACCGGCTACGAGCGGCAGATGCATCGCCAACTGCTGGCACCGCTGCAGGAGTACCTGGGCGATTTCGAAGTGGACCGCAACTATCGGGTGATCAGCGACGAACGCTGCAAAGCCGGCATCTACATGCAGGGCTTCAGCCAGGCCAGCCACGGCCTGAGCGATACCCTGCTGTCGGTGTTGCCGATCCGCGCCCAGGAGATCGCCGATTCGCTGTACGAACACGGCAAGACCCGCGGCCACAGCCGTTCGGTACGGGACCTGCTGCTGGCTACCGCCAGCTGATGGCGCGCCGCTGCCGCTGCTGTCGGCAGCGGCGGCCGCTGCCACAAAAACGTCATTTTCTGCCTGTTCCTGAACCTTGGCTGAAGAACTTTTCATTTCCCCGAGCCAGGGTTTTTCCCCGGTTTACTCTGCATAGGGCGCGGCGTAAGCTGCGCGCGTTTTCAACCATTGGAGGCCCAGTGTGGGTACTTGTTCGAGTGACAGGAGTCGGCCGGTCTTGACCACCGGCGCAGTCCCGGCAAGATAGCGCGCAGCCTTTTTCCTGCCGCTGTCTCGCCGTACAGCGAGAGGCGGCATCCCGATCGCGGCCCCTTTGTGGCCCGCTTCCCGACGTCCCTTCTTGACGACTCTGTTTCGCCCCCGGTTCGGCCTCGCGCCGCTCGTGGTGGCATCGACGCGTGGGTCCTGCGACCTGCGGGCTGGCCGTGCGCGGACGCTTGAAGCGTTGCGTCAGGCCCGGCAGTACCTGCCTGTGGTTGTCCTGTGTCGTCCTTGCGGGGGAGCCGTCATGGGTTACATCAGTCAGCGTCATCATCGCCAGCAACATCGTCCGTCCCTGTCGGTGCGATGGCCCCGGGCGTGAGCCCTGTCCCGTGCCTTTGCCCACTACCCTGACTGTTTAGTTGCATCACTGACGTCCCCGTGCCGCTGGCCGGACGTCTGTGCAGGAGTCATCACCATGAAGCTCAGCCTGTTGAAAGAATTTTTCGCCGGATTTCTCCGTACCCGGCACTTTTCCCGGCATTTCCGCCGCCTGGCGCTGCTGGACAGTATTCGCGACGCCAGCGTCAGCCGCGATGTGCCGCCGACCCTGGGGCAGACCCTGGTGGCCGCGGCCAACAGCGACGCCGCGCAACTGCTGGACCAGCTCGGCAGCCACACCGATGGCCTGAGCACCGAGGAGGCCGAAGCCCTGCGTGAGCGCTATGGCCTCAACGAGGTGGAGCACGAGCAGGCGCTGCCCTGGTGGACCCACCTGTGGCACTGCTACAAGAACCCCTTCAACCTGCTGCTGACCCTGCTGGCGGTGATCTCCTGGCTGACCGAGGACATGAAGGCGGCCACGGTGATTTTCTCCATGGTGGTGCTCTCGACCCTGCTGCGGTTCTGGCAGGAGGCCAAGTCGAACAAGGCCGCCGATGCCCTCAAGGCCATGGTCAGCAACACCGCCACGGTGATGCGCCCCGGTTCGGCGCCCCAGGCGGCGCCCATGCTCGGGCGTCTGCTGGGAGCCGCTGCCGAGGCCACGGGCGCACAGCGGATCGAACTGCCGATCAAGCAACTGGTGCCCGGCGACCTGATCGTGCTCTCGGCCGGCGACATGATTCCCGCCGACTGCCGGGTGCTCAGCGCCAAGGACCTGTTTGTCAGCCAGGCGGCGATGACCGGTGAATCCATGCCGGTGGAGAAGTTCCCGCGCCAGCAGGACGCCGATACCAGCAATCCCCTGGACCTGGACAACATCCTGTTCATGGGCACCAACGTGGTCTCGGGCTCGGCCACGGCGGTGATCCTGACCACCGGCAACAGCACCTATTTCGGTGCCCTGGCCCAGCGGGTGAGCGCCACCGACCGCGCCCCGACTTCGTTCCAGAGCGGGGTCAACAAGGTCAGCTGGCTGCTGATCCGCTTCATGTTCGTCATGGCGCCGCTGGTGCTGTTCATCAACGGCTTCACCAAGGGCGACTGGATGGAGGCGCTGCTGTTCGCGCTGTCGATCGCCGTCGGCCTGACCCCGGAAATGCTGCCGATGATCGTCACCTCGACCCTGGCCAAGGGCGCGGTGTTCCTCTCGCGCAAGAAGGTCATCGTCAAGCGCCTGGACGCGATCCAGAACTTCGGCGCCATGGACGTGCTGTGTACCGACAAGACCGGCACCCTGACCCAGGACAAGATCTTCCTGTCGCGGCACGTGGACGTCTGGGGCGAGGACTCCGACGACGTGCTGGAAATGGCCTACCTCAACAGCTACTACCAGACCGGGCTGAAGAACCTGCTGGACGTGGCGGTGCTGGAGCACGTCGAGGTGCACCGCGAGCTCAAGGTCGCGACGGCGTTCCAGAAGGTCGATGAAATTCCCTTCGACTTCACCCGGCGGCGCATGTCGGTGGTGGTGGCGGAAAAGGATCGGCCGCACCTGCTGATCTGCAAGGGCGCGGTGGAAGAAGTGCTGGCGGTATGCCGCAACGTGCGCCATGGCGAGGCCGAGGAAGCCTTGACCGAGAGCCTGCTGGCGCGGATTCGCCAGGTCACTGCCGACCTCAACGAAGAGGGCCTGCGGGTGGTGGCGGTGGCGGCCCGGCCGATGCTCGAAGGGCGCGACACCTACAGCCTGGCGGACGAGCGCGAGCTGACCCTGATCGGTTACGTGGCGTTCCTCGATCCGCCCAAGGAAAGCACCGCCCCGGCCCTCAAGGCCCTGGCCGAGCATGGCGTGGCGGTCAAGGTGCTGACCGGCGACAACGAACTGGTGACGGCGAAGATCTGCCGTGAAGTCGGCCTGGAGCAGCAGGGCCTGTTGATGGGCAACGACATCGAACGCATGAGCGACGAGCAGCTGGCCAAGGCAGTGGAAACCACCAACGTCTTCGCCAAGCTGACCCCGACCCACAAGGAGCGGATCGTCCGCCTGCTCAAGGCCAACGGCCATGTGGTGGGCTTCATGGGCGACGGGATCAACGATGCGCCGGCGCTGCGCACCGCCGACATCGGTATTTCGGTGGACAGCGCGGTGGACATCGCCAAGGAAGCGGCGGACATCATCCTGCTGGAAAAGAGCCTGATGGTGCTGGAGGAGGGCGTGCTGGAAGGGCGCCGGACCTTCGCCAACATGCTCAAGTACATCAAGATGACCGCCAGCTCGAACTTCGGCAACGTGTTCTCGGTACTGGTGGCCAGCGCCTTCATCCCGTTCCTGCCGATGCTGCCCATGCACCTGCTGGTGCAGAACCTGCTCTATGACATTTCCCAGATCGCCATTCCCTTCGACAACGTCGACGAGGACATGCTCAAGCAACCCCAGCGCTGGCAGCCGGCGGATGTCGGGCGCTTCATGGTGTTCTTCGGGCCGATCAGCTCGATCTTCGACATCACCACCTTTGCCTTGATGTGGTACGTGTTCGACGCCAACACCCCGGATCACCAGACCCTGTTCCAGTCCGGCTGGTTCGTGGTGGGGCTGCTGACCCAGACCCTGATCGTGCACATGATCCGCACACCGAAGATTCCGTTCCTGCAGAGCCGGGCGGCCACGCCGTTGCTGGTGATGACCGGGATCATCATGGCGGTGGGGATCTTCCTGCCGATGGGGCCTTTGGCGCACTACTTCAAGCTGCAGGCGCTGCCGTCGCTGTACTTCGTGTTCCTGCCACTGATCCTGCTGGCCTACATGACCCTGACCCAGGCGGTGAAGGGCTTCTATGTGCGCCGCTTCGGCTGGCAGTAATGCTGCCCTGTAGGAGCCAGCTTGCTGGCGAAGGCTTTCTTGCCAGCGAGAGTTACCCCGCAGGCGAACGCGTCTCTGCCCGCGAAAGTTACCCTGCTGGCGAAGGCGCCCTCACGGGCCGCTTCGCTGGCAAGCCAGCTCCTACGGTCGCCCGTGCGTCCGCGGCAGGCCATGAGACGTTCATGGACCGCTGCTAGAGTCCTCTGGTGCCATTCATGCCCTTCGCTCAAGGACAGTCGCCATGCAAGCCCTGAACAACATCAACCTGGACTCGCTGATCGATACCCTGGTCAGCCTCAGCGCGGCCTTCATCCTGGGTGGCCTGATCGGTTTCGAACGCCAGTACCGGCAGCGCACCGCGGGCTTGCGCACCAACGTGCTGGTGGCGGTGGGCGCGGCGATCTTCGTCGACATGGCCAACCGTCTGGGCGGTGCCGACGGCGCGGTGCGGGTGGTGGCCTACGTGGTGTCGGGCATCGGCTTTCTCGGGGCCGGGGTGATCATGCGCGAGGAGGGCAACGTCCGCGGCCTGAACACCGCCGCTACCCTCTGGGCTTCGGCGGCGGTGGGGGCCTGCGCCGGTGCCGACCTGATCCTCGAGGCGTTGCTGGGCACCCTGTTCGTGCTGGCCGCCAATACCCTGTTGCGGCCCATCGTCAACAACATCAACCGCCAGCCGCTGGACGTGATCTCCGCCGAGGTCACCAACATCGTCTATGTGATTGCCCACCGTTCGAAACAGAAGGCCGTGTTCGCCTTGCTGGAAGCCGAGCTGGAACGCAGCAACTACCCGGCCAGCGATGTCGACGTGCATGCCTTTGGCAGCGATGAAGTGGAGATCGAGGCGACCCTGGCCACCACCTCGGTGGACGGTGAAGAACTGGATGCGCTGGTGGCGCGGCTGTCCACCTCGGCCCTGGTGCAGCAGGCGTTCTGGAGCCCGAGCACCACCGAGTGAGCGTTGCCCGCTGACGGCCTTACGCGGTCTTTCTCGGTTTTCAGAGGCGTGTGCCGGTTTACAGGAAAAGCCTTACATCAAAACAAGACCCTGCCCGTCTGCAAAAAGCGGGTGGCGATTTAAGGTAGTCGGCAACCTTTTACCGAGATGGCGATCGGAACTGAGTGACAGCTGACTTGTCCGAAAAAAACGTCGGCAAGCCCGTTCTGGGCGTGGTTTTCAGATTAATCCTAGAGAAAACCCTCCGACACTTCCCTAGCCTTCTACCGATCTAGGAGGAAGGCCGGCAGTCGCCGGTCGTAGTCTCAAAAGCAGGATCCAGAAATGTCCAATAGAGCGCTGCGCATACTGATTGCCGATGATCAACATTTTCATCGGATGCAGATCGAACGAACCTTGAATCAACTCAATTACTACCGCATTGCCCCCGTGCACACATTGGAGGAACTGCTTTCGCTGGTGGAGTATGCCTGTGATCCGTTCGATCTGCTGATCATCAACGGCACCCTGGCCACCCACAGCGGTTTCGATCTGCTGGACTTCTGCCTGGACAACCCCCAGCTCGGCCACGCCCTGATCTATGACAGCCAGCGCTTTCCACCCATCCCCAGCAGCCTGCGGCACCGGATCCAGGCCAGCCGCGCCGAGTTGCCGGACAGCGAGGCGATCCGGCGTCTGATGCAGCAGATCGATCCGCCCGTGTTCCGGACCTCCAGGTCGGGCGGCATTCAGTGGCTGCCGGAACTGCAGCACGGCGGTTGGCGTGCCAGTGCCAATTGATTCAATCGCGCTCTATGCAAAACGGCATCCCCAGGGATGCCGTTTTACGTTGCGCTGCGGACAAGGCGCCGCCGATGCAGGCGGCGTCGGGTTCAGGCCATGTCGCTGTGGCTGAACTCCTCGCCAAGAAAGTCGATCAGGCTACGCACCGACGGCAGCAGGCCGCGGCGTGACGGGAAGATCGCGTGCACGATCCCGCAGCGCGGCGCCCAGCCGGGCACCAGTTCCTGCAGGCGTCCGGCGTCCAGGTCTTCGCGGACCACCACCTTGGGCAGGTGGACGATACCGATGCCCGCCAGCACCGCATGTCGCAACGCCAGCAGATCGTCGGTGACCATCCGCGGCCGGTGGCGAATCAGCGCCTCGGCGCCGTCGGGCCCCAGCAGCTGCCATTGGTAATCCCGTTGCGCCGCTCCCCAGTGCAGGCTGGGCAGGCCGCTGAGATCGGCCGGTGTCGTCGGGCTCGACAGGCGTTGGAGAAAGTCTGGATGCCCCACCAGGCATTGGGTGCTGTTGCCCAGGACCTTCATCACCAGGTCGGTGTTTTCCAGGGGCGGGAAGCGCACCCGCAGGGCAATGTCGAAACCTTCGTGGATCAGGTCGACCCGGCGGTTGGTGCTTTCGATGAACAGCTCCACCAGGGGGTACTTGAGCATGAAGCGGGTGAGCATCGGCCCGACCCAGGAATTGAGCAAAGCCGTGGGACAGGCCACCCGCACCAGCCCCTGGGGTTCGGAGCGATTGCGTTCGATGACTTCCGCCGCGCCCTCGGCTTCCACCCGCATGGCCAGGCAGCGCTGGTAATACTCCTGGCCGATCTCGGTCAGGGAGCAATGGCGGCTGGTGCGCTGGATCAGGCGCACGCCGAGGCGCTCCTCCAACTGGGCGATCCGCCGGCTGAGCTTGGACTTGGGCATGTCCAGGGCCCGTCCGGCCGCGGCGAATCCCCGGTGCTCCACCACCTGGGTGAAGTAGTAGAGGGTGTTCAGGTCTTCCAAGATCGTTCTCCAGATAGAACGCTAAGGGCGATTTTCGCAGTCTAGCGCGGCAAAGGTGCGAGTTTTAAGGTGTGCCCATCAGAAAGTTCTGGAGGGCGACATGAAAAACATCATTGGCATCTACACCGCTCCCCGGCCCCATTGGGTCGGCGACGGCTTCCCGGTACGCACCCTGTTTTCCTACGACAACCTGGGCCAGCACATCAGCCCGTTCCTGCTGCTGGATCATGCCGGACCCGCACAATTCAGCCCCACCACCGCCCGCCGTGGCGTCGGCGAGCACCCTCATCGCGGTTTCGAGACGGTGACCATCGTCTACGACGGTGAAGTGGAGCATCGCGACTCCACCGGCAGCGGCGGCAAGATCGGCCCGGGCGACGTGCAGTGGATGACCGCGGCCTCGGGGATCATCCATGAGGAATTCCACTCCAGCGAGTTCGCCCGGCGTGGCGGCAACCTGGAAATGGTCCAGCTGTGGGTCAACCTGCCGGCGAAGGACAAGCTCGCGGCCCCCGGTTACCAGAGCATCCTCGCGGCGGACATTGCGCAGATCCCGCTGCCGGGCAACGCCGGCAGCCTGCGCCTGATCGCCGGTGAGTATGACGGTCAGCGAGGGCCGGCCCGCACGTTCACCCCGATCGACGTCTGGGACCTGCGCCTGCAGTCCGGCAAGTACCTGGAGCTGCCCCTGCAGGCAGGGCGCAATACCGCCCTGGTGGTGCTGCGCGGCACCGTGCAGGTCAATGGCCGGGAGCGGGTGGAGCAAGGACAACTGGCGCTGTTGGAACGCGACGGCGAGCTGATCAGCCTGCAAGCCGGCAGCGACGCCATTGTGCTGCTGCTCAGCGGCGAGCCCATCGACGAACCCATCGTCGGCCACGGTCCGTTCGTGATGAACAGCGAAGCGCAAATTCATCAGGCCTTCATCGACTATCAGTCGGGACGCTTCGGCCGGATGGACGCAGGCGGTCACTGACCGGCTGCACTGGCGCGGCTTGCATCGGCAACTAGGCTTTGCCAGTCGCGCGCTACACCCCGATGCCCGCCATGACCCGGAGGGCGCGCAGCACGGGTTTCATTCCAGCCGGTTGATCCGGCATCGATCATTAGCGAGGACTCACCATGACTAACGCCTACAAACGTCTCGACAAGGAAAACGCCGCCGTGCTGCTGGTGGATCACCAGGCCGGCCTGCTGTCGCTGGTCCGCGATATCGAGCCCGATCGTTTCAAGAACAACGTGCTGGCCCTGGCCGACCTGGCCAAGTACTTCAAGCTGCCGACCATCCTCACCACCAGTTTCGAAACCGGCCCCAACGGCCCGCTGGTGCCGGAGCTCAAGGCGCTGTTTCCCGATGCGCCCTACATCGCCCGGCCCGGCCAGATCAATGCCTGGGACAACGAGGACTTCGTCAAGGCAATCAAGGCCACCGGCAAGAAGCAACTGATCATCGCCGGGGTGGTCACCGAGGTCTGCGTGGCGTTCCCGGCGCTCTCGGCCCTGGAGGAAGGCTTTGAAGTGTTCGTGGTCACCGACGCTTCCGGCACCTTCAACGCCCTGACCCGCGACTCGGCCTGGAACCGCATGTCCAACGCCGGCGCGCAACTGATGACCTGGTTCGGCCTGGCCTGCGAACTGCACCGTGACTGGCGCAATGATGTCGAGGGCCTGGCGACCCTGTTCTCCAACCACATCCCCGACTACCGCAACCTGATGACCAGCTACAACACCCTGACCCAGGGCAAGTAAGCGCCCCCTGTAGCCACTGCCGCAGGCTGCGACACGCGCTTGAAGAGCGTGCAGCGCTCGCTCGGCGCCCCGGCAGTGGCTGCACCGATTCATGGCAACGGCCGCTGCCACCGGCCGCGCCCGGGGCCCCAGGGCCCTGTGCGTGCTCCGCAGCGCCCTGGCCCTCTTCGATCGGCGACTTTTCCAGCTATACCTGCTCCTGCTGCTTTCGTGCGATCTTGCCGTCCCCGTCTTGCCGGAGTGCTTCGATGTCTTCCCTGTTCAGCGATCATCCGTTGTTGGCCGCGCTGTTCCTGTTGTTCCTGGATGTGCTGCTCTGGCGCCTGATCGGCAGCCGCGGCGACTACTGGAAGCTGGCGGTGCGGGTGCTGATCTTCTCCCTCTACAGCCTGATGCTGTTCAACCAGGGCATGAACCCGATGCAGGCCGCGCCCTGGCCCGACGACGTGCCCCTGCACCTGGCCGCCACCGGCCTGGAAATCGGCTGGTGGCTGTTCGGCGCACGGACCCTGACGGTGCTGCTGGGCACCCTGATGATGCAGCGGGTCGGGCATACCGGGCGCCTGTTGCAGGACCTGATGGGCGCGGTGATCTTCCTGATCGCCATCATCGCCGCCCTGGCCTATGTGCTTGAGCTGCCGGTCAAGGGGGTGCTGGCCACCTCCGGCGCCTTGGCGATCATCGTCGGCCTGGCGCTGCAGAGCACCCTCAGCGATCTGTTTTCCGGGATCGTTCTCAACACCACCAAGCCCTATCAGATCGATGACTGGATCGCCATCGACGGCACCGAAGGGCGGGTGCTGGATATCGATTGGCGCGCCACCCGGTTGCAGACCTCCCAGGGCAGCATGGTGGTGATTCCCAACTCCCTGGCGTCCAAGGCCAAGATCACCAACTTCAGCCGGCCGGTGGACGTCCACGGTCTGTCGGTGAGCGTGCAGGTCAGCCCCCACGCGCGGCCGCAGAAGGTCATCGAGGCCCTGGAGCGGGCCACCCTCGGCTGTCGCCTGCTGTTGAACACGCCGGCTGCCAGCGTGGCGATGAAAAGCACCAGCAGCACGGGCGCGGAATACGAGATCAGTGCTTTTGTCGCTAGCATGGGGCACAAGCGCGAGGTGCGGAACCAACTGTTTGACCTGGCTTTCCGCCATCTGCAGGCCAGCGGCATCAGCCTGCTGTCCAGTGGCGAGAGCAGCCAGCCGCTGACCTTGTCGCGGCCCCGGGCACTGCTGGACGCGTCGAGCATCTTTTCCACGCTGCGCCAGGAGGAAAAGGACACCTTCAGCCAGAACATGCACCTGCAGACCTTCCGCGCGGGCGAAACCATCCTGGCCGCCGGGGACGTCAGCGACCACCTGTTCATCATCGAGTCCGGCGTGGTGACGGTGACCATGCAGCGTGACGGCAAGCCCTTCGAGGCCGGGCGCATGGGGCCGGGGGAAGTGATTGGCGAAGCCGGGGTGGTGGCCGAGCAGGCCACGATCGCCGAGTTCTCGGCCAAGACCTTCTGCAGCCTGTACCGCATCGACAATGAGTTCCTCAAGCCGTGCCTGGACGCGCGCCATGACATCAACGAGGCGATGAAGAACCTTCTGGATTTTCGCCGGCACATGGCGCAGACCCTGGCCCAGGCGACCCCCAAGCCGGTGGCCAAGAAAGGCTTTCTGCAATGGCTGCGCAGCCGCACCTGAGGCACCGGCGATAGCAAACCTCGGCCCGGCCAGCGAGGCCGGGCAAAGCCCCCTTGGCAAAGCATTGCCGCAACAGGCCTTGTCACCACAACAAGCCCCTTGCCTGCGAAATGCTTCGTGCTGCCGCTTAAGTGAACAGCCTTACCCCCTTAGCGGAAATACGCCCGCGGCGTGGTGCCGGTCATGGCCTTGAAGAAGGCGATGAAGATGCTGTCGCTGGCAAAGCCCAGCTCGAACGCGGTGTAGCCGATGCTGCGGCCGGTGGCCAGCAGCTCGATGGCGCGCATCAGGCGCCACTGCTGGCGCCATTGCTGATAGCTCAGGCCGGTTTCGCGCTGGAAGATCCGGCCGATGGTGCGGCTGCTGGCGCCGACTCGGGTGGCCAGCACCTGCAAGGGCGGCGGCAGTGACTGCAGGTCCGCCAGCAGCGGTTGCAGGCGCTTGTCCCGGGGCAGGGGCAAGGACAGCGGCTGGCGCAGGGCCAGGCGGATTTCCTCGATGCACAGGCCCAGCAGGTGCGGGTAGCGGCCCTGGCTCCAGTCGCAGTCGAAGGCGGCCTGGGCCATGGGTTCCAGCACCGCCCGAAGCAGCGGGCTGACCTCGATCACCGCCACCTCCCCGGGCAGTTGCGGGCTCAGCTCCGGGCAGAAGTACAGCGAGCGGTAGTCCACGCTCTGCTGCATTTGCGCACGGTGCGTCACCCCGGCGGGAATCCACGCCGCCCTCGATGGCGGCAGCAGGCACACGCGGTCGGCCAGGGTGATCCGGGTGCAGCCCTGGCGGGTGTACAGCAGTTGCCCGCGGCGGTGCCGGTGCAGGCCGGAGTCGTGATCGCCGAGGGTCGCGGCGATGCCGATCAGCGGCGCGCTGAAGCGATCCGGGTCGAACTGTGCCTGTGGTTCGAGCCAAGCCATGGTTGACGTATTTCCGATAGTTATTGGCAGGGTTGCGATAATACGCCAGGCGCCGCTGCCTAGAATCGTCGGCAGTTTTTTTGCCGAGCCTGCCTGATGAATAACCGTTGCCTGTTGCCCCTGGCCCTGGCCCTGCTGATGTTCCCGCAGATCGCCCAGACCCTCTACAGCCCGGCCCTGGGCGATATCGGCCAGGCCTTTGGCGTGGCCCCCGGGCAAGCGGCCCAGAGCCTTTCACTGTTTGTCCTGGGCTTTGCCCCGGGGGTGCTGCTGTGGGGGCGCCTGAGCGATCGCTGGGGCCGGCGCCCGGCCTTGCTGGGGGGGCTGGGGCTGTATGTCCTGGCCCTGGTCATGGAGCTGCAGGTGCAGAGCTTCAGCGCGCTGTTGCTGTGCCAGGCCCTGGCGGCCCTGGGCGCGGCGGCGGGCTCGGTGGTGACCCAGACCCTGCTGCGCGACCGGTATCGCGGCAGCGAGCTGGTGCGGGTGTTTTCCCTGGTGGGCATGCTGCTGGCGGCGAGCCCGGCGATTGGCCTGTTCAGCGGTTCCGCCCTGGTGCAGGCCTGGGGTTACCGGGGCGCCCTGGTCGGCTTGCTGCTGCTGGCCCTGGCCCTGCTTGGCTGGTGCGCCCGGGCCTTGCCGGAAACCCGCCCGCCGGCCCAGCCCCTGGCGCCCCTGGTCGCGACCCTGTGGCAGATGCTCGGCGATCCGGGCATCTGGCGTTCGGCGCTGCTGGTGGCGGTGTTCAACATTGCCTTGCTCAGCTACTACAGCCTCGGGCCGTTCCTGTTCCGCGAGCTGGGGCAGGGCGAGCAGTGGTTCGGCTACAGCGGCGCGCTGCTGGCCCTGGGGTCGGGCCTGGGGGCCTGGCTCAATCGGCGCTTGCTGGCCCGGGGCTGGTCCGCGCGGCGCTTGCTGGTGGCGGCGGCGCTCGGTGTTTTGCTGGGCGCGGGCGGGGTCCAGGCCTTGCAGCACAGCCTGTGGCTGGTGCTGCCGATGTTCGGCGTGGTGCTCGGCTTCGGCCTGGCGATACCGAACATCCTCGGCTCGGCGCTGGCCGCCTACAGCGACCGGCTGGGCAGCGCCGGGGCCTGGTTCGGACTACTTTACTACCTGCTGATTGGGGCCGGCCTGCTGCTGGTGGCCTGGGCCCAGGCCCTGGCTGCGAGCCTGGCCCTGTGTGCCGCCGCGGCCTTGATGCTGGCCTGGTGGCGCGCCGCCGGGCGTGGCTGACACGGCCGGCCGCGAGCGGGCCAATGGCCGATTGCTTGATCATGATCAAGCCCTCGTCGGCATGATCCGCGCAGCCTGTCAGCAGATTTGCGCAGCCACGCAGAACCTTTCCCGGTACTGGAGGACTTGAACATGGCCAAGATGAAAGCAGCGATTTTCGTCGAAAAGAACCGCATCGTGCTGGACGACAAGGACATCCCCGAAATCGGTCCGCTGGACGCCCTGGTGCGCATCACCACCACCACGATCTGCGGCACCGACGTGCACATCCTGCGCGGCGAATACCCGGTGGCCAAGGGCCTGACCATCGGTCACGAACCGGTGGGCGTGATCGAGCGCCTGGGTTCCCAGGTCCGCGGTTTCCATGAGGGCCAGCGGGTGATCGCCGGGGCCATCACCCCCAGTGGCCAGAGCTATGCCTGCCTGTGTGGCTGCGGCTCCCAGGACGGCCCGGACACCCGCCATGGCTTTCGTGCCACCGGCGGCTGGAAGTTCGGCAACACCATCGACGGCTGCCAGGCCGAATACGTGCGGGTGCCGGACGCCCTGGCCAACCTGTGCCCGATCCCCGACGGCCTGAGCGACGAAGAAGTGCTGATGTGCCCGGACATCATGTCCACCGGTTTCTCCGGCGCCGAGCGTGCCGAGGTCAATATCGGCGACAGCGTGGCGGTGTTCGCCCTGGGGCCCATCGGCCTGTGCGCGGTGGCCGGGGCCCGGCTCAAGGGCGCCACCACCATCATCGGCGTCGACACCGTGGCCGCGCGCATGAGCGTGGCGCGCGGGCTGGGCGCCACCCACGTGGTGGACTTCAAGCAGGGCGACGTGGTCAAGCAGATCATGGAGCTGACCGACGGCCGCGGGGTCGATGTGTCGATCGAGGCCCTGGGCACCCAGGGCACCTTCGAATCGGCGCTGCGGGTGCTGCGTCCGGGGGGCAAGCTGTCGAGCCTGGGGGTCTACTCCAGCGACCTGCGCATCCCCCTGGATGCCTACGCCGCCGGCCTCGGCGACCTGAGCATCCTCAGCACCCTGTGCCCCGGCGGCAAGGAGCGCATGCGCCGGCTGATGGAGGTGGTTGCCAGTGGCCAGGTGGACCTCAAGCCGCTGGTCACCCACCGCTTCAAGCTCGATGACATCGAAGCCGCCTACGAGCTGTTCGCCAGCCAGCGCGACGGTGTGATGAAGATCGCCATCACGCCATGACCCGCGCACCGGGTGGCCTTGATGCATATCAAGGCGCCCGGGCCCGTCTGCCTCGACACTTCGGCCATCACCGTCCAAGGAGGTTCACCATGAGCCAGTACCAGCGCCTGTTGCTGATTGCCGACCCCCAGCAGCACCAATCCCCCGCGGCTCGTCGCGCCGCCGCCCTGGCCCAGGCCAGTGGCGCAGCGCTGCATGCCCTGGTGTTCGTCGAACCGCCGGCGCGCACCTACCTGTGGGAAGAACACCTGGAAGACAGCGAACGCCAGGCCTACCTGCAACGCCATGAGCGCTGGTTGCAAGTGGAGGCCGAATGGATGCGCGAGCAGGGCGTCGAGGTCACCACCCAGGTGATCTGGAGCACCCAGGTGCTCAAGGACATGCTGGTCTACATCGACGAGTTCCGGCCCGACCTGTTGATCAAGGACGTGACCCTGGAATCGGCCCTCAAGCGAGTCTTCGTCACCCCGCTGGACTGCCACCTGCTGCGCGAGGCGCCGGTGCCGGTGCACCTGGTCAACGAGGCGCCGCACAAACTGCCCCGGCGCATCGTCGCCGCCGTCGACCCGGCCCAGTCCGACACCCAGATCAGCGGCCTCAACGCTCTGATCATCCAGACCGCCAACGCCCTGGCCCTGCAATGCGATGCCCAGCTGCACCTGCTGTATGCCTACGACCTGATGCCGATGCTTGACGGCGTGGCGCCGGTGGCGTCCACCGCCTGGAGCGTCAACTGCCTGGACGAGCTGCGCGACTCCCTGCACAAGGAGTTCGAACGACTGGGCGATCAGTACAACGTGCCCCAGGAATTTCGCCACTTCATCATGGGCCCGCCGGTGCCGGGCATCGCCCAGTTCGTCGACGAGTACCTGGTGGACGTGGTGGTCATGGGCACCGTGCACCGCACCGGCTTTGGCCGCTTGATCGGCAGCACCACCGAGCGCGCCCTGTACTCGATGCCGGGCAGCATCCTGGCGGTGAAGGCGCTGAGCCCGAGCTGAAATCCCCGCCTTGACCCCGCCTGCGGCGAGCCTCAGCCCGGCTCGTCGCCCTGGCTGCCCGGCAGGTACGGCAGCAGGCGCGCGGTTTCCTTGCGCACCACCGCGTAGCACTCGCAGCTGTGCTGTTCCAGGCGTGGCCGGTCGAGGACATTGATGCGTCCGCGGCTGTACTCGATGATGCCCTGGCGCTGCAGTTTGCCGGCGGCCTCGGTGACCCCTTCGCGGCGCACCCCGAGCATGTTGGCGATCAGCTCCTGGGTCATCACCAACTGGTTGCCCGGCAGGCGGTCCAGGGACAGCAGCAGCCAGCGGCACAGTTGCTGATCGATGGAGTGGTGGCGGTTGCACACTGCTGTCTGGGCCATCTGGGTGATCAGCGACTGGGTGTAGCGCAGCATCAGCAGGAGCATCTCGCCGTGGCGGTTGAACTCGTCCTTGAGGCGCTGCCCGGGCAGGCGCAAGGCGTGCCCGGCACTTTGCACGATGGCCCGGCTGGTGGTGCTCTCGCCGCCCATGACCAGGGACACCCCCACCAGCCCTTCGTTGCCCACCACGGCGATTTCCGCCGAGGCGCCGTTTTCCATCAGGTACAGCAGCGACACCACCGCGTCGGTGGGGAAGTACACATGACGCGGGATATCCCCGGATTCGTAGAGCACCTGGCCCAGGCTCAGGGCCACCGGCTTGAGATGGGGCAGCAGGCGCTCCTGCACCACGGCCGGCAGTGCATTGAGCAAGTGGTTGGGCCCGAGCCCAAGGTTGTCGAACATCTCAGAACCACCGGATGGCAAGGCGTCAGCGCTCACTCAGGGTAGTCCAGGGCATGGCCCGCTGTCTGTCATGGCGCCGGCTCGCTGACGGCCGCTGTCAGGGAATGCCCGGCCTGTGGCGGCGCGGCGCTGGCGGGCCAGGTCAGCAACACCCGGTGCGCCCGGCCGTCGTCCAGCAGCGCGATGGCCAGCCCCGGCAGCGGCCGGCCGTCCAGGCTCAGGCTGAGGATGGCCCCGGGGTTCTGCCGCACCTCGATCTGGTACAGGGTTTCGCCAAACCGGTAGTCCAGGCTGTAGCCCGGCCAGTGGGCCGGGATCACCGGTTCGATGTACAGCTGCTGGCCTTCGCGGCGCAGCCCCAGCAGCGACTCGACGATCAGCCGGTACATCCAGCCCGCCGAGCCGGTGTACCAGCTCCAGCCGCCACGCCCGGTATGGGGCGCCACGCCATAGACGTCGGCGGCCATCACATAAGGCTCGACCCGGTAGGTGGCCACCTGCTCGGCACTGCGTCGGCTTGCCGGGTTGATCATGCGCAGCAGCTCCCAGGCCCGGGCGCTGTCCCCCAGGCGGGCGAAGGCCATGCAGGCCCAGATGGCCGCGTGGGTGTATTGCCCGCCGTTCTCCCGCACACCGGGCACGTAGCCCTTGATGTAGCCCGGGTCCAGCGGGCTGTGGGCGAACGGTGGGTCCAGCAGCAACACCACGCCGCTGTCGCGGCGCACCAGGTGCCGGTCCAGGGATTCCATGGCCTGGCGCTGGCGGGCGTCACTGGCGGCGGCCGACAGCACCGACCAGCTCTGGGCGATGGAGTCGATGCGGCATTCCTGATTGTCGGCGCTGCCCAGGGCCTGACCGTCGTCGAACCAGGCCCGGCGATACCACTGTCCGTCCCAGGCCTGGCTGTCGAGGGCCGTGCGCAAGGCCAGGGCCTGCTCGCGGCAGGTCCGGGCGAAGTCCGGATCGTCGTGCTGTTCGGCGGTGACGGCGAAACGCTGCAGCACCTGGTGGCTGAAGAACCCCAGCCACACGCTTTCCCCCAGGCCGCGCTCGCCGACCCGGTTCATGCCGTCGTTCCAGTCGCCGGTGCCCATCAGCGGCAGCCCGTGGACGCCGCGCCGGCTGCCGTGCTCGATGGCTCGCCGGCAGTGCTGGTAAAGGCTCTCCCGCAGCCCGCAGGTTTGCGGCAGGTCGTAGTAGGACTCTTCTCCGGGATTGAGCAGGCGACCTTCCAGGTAACCCACCTCGACCTCCAGCACGCTGCGATCGCCGGTGATCTGCACGTAGCGGCTGGTGGCCAGGGGCAGCCAGAGGAAGTCGTCGGAGCAGCCGGTGCGCACCCCGCGATTCTGCGGCGGGTGCCACCAGTGCTGAACGTCGCCCTCGGGGTATTGATGGGCGGCGCACAGCAGCAGGTGTTCCCGGGCCAGGGCCGGCTCGGCGTGGATCATCGCCATGCTGTCCTGCAACTGGTCGCGAAAGCCGATGGCGCCGCCGGACTGGTAGAAACCGCTGCGCGCCCAGAAGCGGCAGGCGATGGTCTGGTACATCAGCCAGCCGTTGGCCATGACGTCGATCGCCGGTTCCGGGGTGCGCACCTGGATGCAGTCCAGGCTGCGTCGCCAGTGCCGGTGCACCGCCGCCAGCTCGCTCTGGGCCATTTGGCTGCCGCGGTATTGCAGGACCCGGCGGGTCGCTGCCTTGGCGTCGGTTTCGGCCCCCAGGCGGAACAACACTTCCTGGCTCTGGCCGTCGGCCAACTCCAACGCCACCTGCATCGCCGCGCACGGATCGAAACCGGCGCCGGAACGCCCGGACAGGCGCTCCCGGGTCAAGGCCGCCGGTGCCGCGAGGCTGCCGTTGCGGCCGATGAACTCGCTGCGGTCGCCGGTAAAACTGCGCACCGCCGAGTCGGTGTCGAGAAACGCCACATGCCCGGAGAACTCCATGTTGTAAGGGTTGCGGGCGAACAGCGCGCCACTGACCGGATCACTTTCAGTGACCACGTGCATGGCCGAGCGGCCGCGCAATTCCCCCAGCACCCATTCCACGTAGCTGGTGACCGTCAGGCGCCGTGGCCGGCCGCTGCGGTTGCCGATTTTCAGCCGCGAGAACTTGATCGGCGCGTCCACCGCGACATACACCGTCAGCTCGCTGTGGATGCCGTTCTCCTCGTGCTCGAACACGCTGTAGCCGAAGCCGTGGCGGGTGCGATAGCTGCCGCTGCCGGGACACGGCTGCGGGGTCGGTGACCAGACCTGGCCGCTGTCTTCGTCGCGCAGGTACAGGGCTTCGCCGCTGGGGTCGCTGACCGGGTCGTCGTGCCAGGGGCTGAGGCGGTATTCGTGGGCGTTTTCGCGCCAGCTGTAGGCGCCGCCGCTTTCCGAGATCACCGTGCCGAACAGCGGGTTGGCCAGGACGTTGGCCCAGGGCGCCGGGGTCGGCTGCCCGGGGTTGAGGGTGATCAGGTACTCGCGGCCGTCGCTGCTGAAACCGCCGTAGGGCGTTTGCAGAATCAGTTCCGGTTGTGCGGCTGCCGGGGCACTGCCGGCCGGTTGCGGCAGGCGCACCAGGGGCGCCTCCAGGCGTGGCAGCGAGGGATCGGCGCGGCGCCGGTGGACCTGCTCGGCGAGGCTGCCGCGGCTGTCGCTGATCACCAGGCGCGCCACCGCCAGCATCAGCACGCGGTCTTCGCCGGACAGCTGCTGGGCCGGGCGCACGAAAATGCCCCCCGGGCGGTCGATCAGGCTAGCTTCGCTGCCGGAGGTCACCAGGCCCATGATCAGGTCCTGGAGTTGCTGGCGGTAACCGACCTGATCCTCGTTCCAGATCACCAGGTCCACAGCCAGGCCTTTCTGGCGCCAGTAGGCGTGGGCCTTGATCAGTTGCTGCACCAGGGCGATGTTGGCCAGATCGCCCACCTGCAGCAGGACGATCGGCAGGTCGCCGGAAATGCCCTGGCCCCAGAGCCCGGACTGGCTGCGGCGGTTGCCCAGCAGTAGGCTGCTGTCGGCGCGCAGGCTGGCGTTGGCGTACAGCAGCGAGGCGGCCATCTGCTGGTACAGCCGGGCTTCGGCCAGGGACGCGTTGAGCTGGCGCAACAACACCTGGCTGTGGGTCCAGGCCAGGTCGAAGACCCGGTCCGCCAGGTGCCGGTCGCGGTATTTGTGGATCAGTTGCAGGCACTGTTCGCGGCTGTCGGCGACTCCGGTCACCAGATCGATGGTGGCGCTCTGGCCGGGTTCGAGGGTGATCCGGCAGCGGATCGCCACGATCGGGTCGAGCACCGGTCCGGCGCTGCCCGACAGCCGTTCGACCTGTGGGTCCAGGGCCAGGGGCGCGGCCAGATCGCGGCCCCGGCCGATGAAGCGCGCGCGGTCGGTTTCATAGGAAATAGCGTCGATGTCCACACCGTGGGCCGCCAGCAGGTGGCACAGCCACGGCACCGGCTGTTCCTGGGAACGCGGTCGGCGGCTGCAGACAATGGCCTGCAACTCCGGCAGCAGTTCGGTCTCGATGAACAGGTTGCTGAAGGCCGGGTGGGACGCGTCGCTCTGGGCCGTGGCCAGGACCACTTCGGCGTAGCTGGTGAGCTCGATGCTGCGCCGTACCCGGGCCCGGTTGCACAGGTGCAGGCGGCGCAGTTCGATGGGGTCCTCGGGGGACACGACGATTTCCGTGTGGCTGTCGAAGTCCCGCTCGCGCACCCGGAATTCGGCCCGGGCATCGGTGAAGATCGCCTCGAAACCCTGCGGCCGGCGGCGGGTCGGCTGGTAGGCGGCGGACCAGAAGTCGCCGCTGGCCACGTCCCGCAGGTAGCAGAACTGGCCCCAGTGATCCCGGGTCGGGTCTTCGTGCCAGCGGGTCACCGCCAGTTCGTTGCAGCGGCTGTAGCCACCACCGGCGCTGCTGAGCATGACGTGGTAATGACCGTTGGACAGCAACTGCACCGCCGGGCGCTTGCGGTCCGGGTCGGCGAACACCCGCAGTTTGTTCTCGTGGGCCCGGGCCGCTTCGTCGGCCGCAGGTGCTCCGGCGGCGTGCAGGTACTGGGCGGCGGTTTTCGGCACCCGTTCCTGCAGCAGCAGGGCGATGGCCTGGAACTGCGGATCGGATTCGAAGCGCCGTTGCATGGGCTGCTCCAGCAGCAACCAGGCCAGGGCCAGCAGGCTCATGCCCTGGTGGTGGGCCATGAACGACTGCACCACGGCGTGATCCTGGCCCCGGGGCAGGCGCGACTCGGTGTAGTCCACGGCTTCATACAGGCCAAAGCGTCCCGCCAGCCCCAGCTGGGCCAGGCGTTGCAGGTTCTGGCAGGCCGCCTGGGGCGCCACCATCAGCGCCAGGACGCTGGCGTAGGGCGCCACCACCCGTTCCGCGCCGAGGCCGCGCTTGAGCCCCAGACCCGGCACGCCGAACGCCCGGTACTGGTAGTTGAACTGGCTGTCGAGGGTGTTGTAGCCCGACTCGGACACGCCCCAGGGCAGGCCCTGTTGCTGGCCGTACTCGATCTGCAGGGCCACCGCGGCGCGGCAGGTCTGGTCCAGCAGGGTGCCCTGGTAGCTGGGCATCACCAGCATCGGCATCAGGTACTCGAACATCGAGCCGGTCCAGGACAGCAGCACCGGGGTTCCGGCGCTGCTGGTGAGCAGGCGGCCGAGGGCGAACCAGCTTTCCTGGGGCAGTTGTCCCTGGGCGATGGCGACAAAGTGGGTCAGGCGCACCTCCGAGGCCAAGAGGTCGTAGTAGCCGGCATCCAGGCGGTGCTCTTCGGCGTTGTAGCCGATCACCAGCAAATGGCGCCGGGTGTCGTAGAGAAAGCCGAAATCCATCTGCGCCATGCTGGCCACGCTGTCCTGCAGGCGGTCGGCGCAGGTGACGCGTTCCAGCGCCAGTTCGCGCACCGCGTTGATGCGCTCGCGGTGCGGCGGCGGCCAGTCTTCCGCGGCCAGTTGCGCCAACTGGCGCCAGCCCAGGGTGCCGAAGCGGCGGCCGTCGGCCATGGGCGGCAGGCAGCGCCATTGCAGTTCGTCATGCAGGTCCTGGCATTGCGCGGCCAGTGCCGCGCGCCAGTAGTCGACATCGTCCGCGCTCTGACCCGGGGCCTGGGCCGCGCCTTGGGCAATCCGTTGCAGCAGCCCGAGCAAGGCATCCGGGGCAACGTCCGCGTGCAGGCTCAGGTGCTCCTGCACGGCGCGGGTTTCCAGGCGCCAGCGCAGCACCGGCGTGGTGTCCTGGCCGGCCGCGGTGAGGGCGTCCTGGAACACGTCGAGGCTGTCCAGCAGGCCGTTGGCGATCTGCGGCAGGTGCGGCGGGTTGTCCACCAGCGCCTGCAGGCCGGGGCGCAGGGTCAGCAGCAGGCCCGCCAGGTTGCCGCTGTCCACGGTGGACACATAGCGCGGCGGCAGAGGTTGCAGGCTCTGGGTGTCGTACCAGTTGTAGAAGTGCCCGCGGTAGCGTTCCAGGCGACCCATGCTGGCCAGCATCTGCTCCAGGCGTTGCAGCAGCCGGCGGCTGCTCAGGTAGCCGAAGTCGTGGGCCGTCAGGTGCGCCAGCAGGGCCAGCCCGAGGTTGGTCGGCGAGGTGCGATGGGCGATGCGGCGCTGGGGCTGTTCCTGCAGGTTGTCCGGGGCCAGCCAGTTGTCCTCGGGGCCGACGTACTGGTCGAAGAAGCCCCAGGTGCGGCGGGCCAGGCTCTGCAGAAAACGCCGCTGGCCGGCGCTGGGGACGAAGGCCACCGGGCTTGCGGGGCGGCTCAGCCACCAGGCCAGGGCCGGCCCGGCCAGCCAGGCCAGGAGCAGGGGCGCGGCCATCAGCAGTTGCAGCCGCGGCCACAGCAGCCCCGTCAGCAACAGCGCCAGCAGCGGACCGACCCACATTCGCCGGTACAGCTGCAGCAGGCTGTCGTCCGGGCCGCGCTCGGCTTCCCGCGAGGGCTGCCATTGCAGGCGGTGCCGTTTGCTGATGCCCATGCGCCACAGCGCGCGGGCCATGGCATCCAGGCTGTAGGCGGCCTCATAGGGCAGCCAGGCCAGGGGCAGCAGGGCCCGGGACAGGTGCTGGCCGGCGCTGCTCAGGGCCGCGTTCAGTTGTTGCAGCAACGGCACTTCCGGGGTGTTGTGCAGCAGCTCGCGCAAGGCCGCCGACAGCGGCAGCACCAGCAGCACAATCAGCACCGCCAGGGTCCAGGCCAGGGGCTGGGTGGAGCCCAGCCAGCCCCACAGCAGCATGCTCAGCAGGGCCAGGGGCTCCAGGCTGCGGCGCAGGTTGTCGAGGATCTTCCAGCGCGCCAGGGGGCTCAGGCGATTGCTTTCCAGGCCGCCGGCGGCCCTGGGCGACCAGGGCAGGAGCCAGGGCAGCAGTTGCCAGTCGCCACGGATCCAGCGCTGGCGGCGCTTGACGTCGGCGCTGTAGCGCGCCGGGTACTCTTCGAACAGCTGCACATCGCTGAGCAGGCCGGAGCGGGCATAGCAGCCCTCGATCAGGTCGTGGCTGAGAATCCGGTTGTCGGCGAAGCGCCCGCCCAGGGTCTGCTCGAAGGTGTCCAGGGCATAGATGCCCTTGCCGACGAAGGAGCCTTCCTGAAACAGGTCCTGGTAGACGTCCGACACCGCGCGGGTATAGGGGTCGATCCCGGCGTCACTGGCGAACAGCCGGGAATAGGCGCTGCGCGCGGTGCTCGACAGGCTGATGCCGACCCGTGGCTGGAGAATCCCGTAGCCACTGACGATGCGCCCGCTGAGCGGGTCGGTCTGCGGGCGGTTCAGCGGGTGGTCCATGGCGCCCACGCATTGCTGGGCCACGTCCCGGGGCAGTTGGGTGTCGCTGTCCAGGGTGATCACGTAGGTGATCTCGGGCAGCGCCTGGATATCGCCGACGATCAGCAGGAAACGCTGGTGGCCACGGCCCCGCAGCAGGGCGTTGAGGTCTTCGAGCTTGCCGCGCTTGCGTTCGTGGCCCATCCAGCAGTGTTCGCCGGGGTTCCACAGGCGTGGCCGGTGCAGCAGGTAAAAGCGATCCACCGCCTCTTCGGGGTACTTCAGGTTCAGCGCCTCGATGCCTTGTCGGGCCAGCGCCAGCAAGGCGGTGTCGCCGTCCTGGGTTTCGCTGGGGGCGTCGAGAAAGTCGCTGAGCAGGGCGAAGTACAGCTGGGCATCGCGGTTGGCCAGAAAGCGCACTTCCAGGCCTTCCACCAGCTCTTCGACATCCGCCGTGCTGCCGAACAGGCAGGGCACGGCCACCAGGGTCCGGGCGCGAGGGTCGATGCCTTCGCTGTAGTCCAGACGCGGCAGAATGCCCGGGGCCACGGTCAGGGTCACCAGGCCGTTGATCAGGCCGATGGCCAGGCGGCTGGAGAGCAGCAACGCCGGCACGGCCCACAGTGCCAGCCAGTAATGGCCGGGGGCGGCTTCCTGGTACAGGGCGTCGAGAAACGGCCAGGCGAACAGCGCCGAGAGCAGCATCACCGGCCCCAGGAAAAAGCCCAGGGGCGCCTGGGTCAGCAGGCGCCGGCCCCGTTCGGCCAGGGGCACCCGAGCCTGGATCTGTTGTTCAAGCGTGCGGCGTCCGGCGCCGATCAGGTAATGCCCGACATGGCCGGCCACGGCTTCCGGAGCCTCGGCGCGGTAGTGGGCCCGGGCCAGTTCGATGCACTGCCGGGCCACCTGCTGTTCGCTCAGGGGACAGTGGCGGGCCAGGCGTTCGAGCACATGCCGGTAATGGTCGCGGGTGGCAAAATCCATGCGCCGGTAGACCTTGGCCGGGTCCTCCTGCAGTTCCTGTTCGACCCGGCTCATCAGCTCGACGAACTCGCGCCAGTTGCTGGCCGAGAGCAGGCGCAGGCTGGAAATGCTGTTGCTGATGGACACCTGGTCGGCGGCCTGCTGCTGGGCGTCGAGCTGCACCAGGCGCTCAATGTTCAGCCCGGTTTCCCCCAGCAGTTGCTCGATCCAGGCCAGGGGCAGCACCAGGGCGGCGTTCTGCCCTTGCAGGCGGCGCGCCAGTTCGGCGACGAAGGCGGCACTCATGGGCGGCGCCGAGCGGGCCATGTCGGCCACCGCCAGCACCACGCTCTTGGCGTCCTGCTCGGCGGTTTCCATCAGGCGGTCGGCCCAGTCGTTGGCCAGATTGCGCTCGCTCCAGTTGGCCATGACCCGGAAGGCCACCCGGCGCAGGTTTTCGATCAGGGCCAGGCGCAGCATGATCGGGATCGCCCACAGCTCGCCGAGCATCAGCGGGGTGACGCTCTGGTAGCTGTCGACGAAACGCCCCAGGCTTTCGCTGTCGACCCGGCCGTCGCCGTGGGAAATGGTTTCCAGGGCAATGTCGTAGACCCGGGGCAGGCCCGCCGACTGACCGTTGGCCAGGCGCGGCAACTGCCGGCTGTAGCCCCGGGGCAGGTGGGTGCGGGTGATGCGGATCTGCTCTTCCAGCAGGTAGTAGTTGTCCAGCAGCCACTCGGCGGCGGGGGTGGCCCGGGGCGAGTTGCCGGTGGCGGCGGTCAGGCTCTTGCAGCAACTGGCCAGGGCGCCGGCGTTGTCCGCCAGGCGTGCCAGCAGCCAGTCCGGGTTGCGGCTGCGACTCAGGCGGTGCTGTTGCGCCAGCAGGGTGCCGTGGCTGGCCATCTGCTCACTGCTGAACAGTTCCGAGCGCAGCGGCGCCTGGTATTCGACGCTGTTGCGCGAGGCCTTCCATTGGCCGTATCTGGCGGCGGGCAGCTGCCAGAACCTCAGGAATGCGTGGGTCCAATGACTGTCCATGTTTTCCTTGGCATAACAGAGCCGTCCCTCGGCACGGGGTGCGAGGGAGGGCCGGGAGCGGGGCGTGCGGTCAAATCGATGCACCGTCGCGACGAACGTTTCAGGCAAAAAGCTGCAACCTTGACGATGGCGGGCAGGGGGGAGGGTGTCTGTGCGCTGGGGCACATAGGCGCACGATCTGCCTTTTGGCTGGATGGGGTGTGCCTGCCTGTAGGCATTGCCGAAGGCTGCGAACGGGCGAGCATCGCCCGGCCAGTCGGCGCGGTACATCAGGTACAGCGCTGATACGAAGACAGGGCGGCGCGATGGTGAGCGGGCAGGTTGCTGACAGGCTAACCCGGGGGAACAAACAGCCTCGCCACAGAGCCGTGGCTGTTTCAGAGAGTGCTGAAAAGGTGCTTGGAACTACGCCGATTCGCTGTCTTTTGTAAGGCAAATCCGAGAAACTGCCGGCCGCTTGAATGCGCCGGGTGAGCGGGCTAGGGTGCTGGAGCCATCGCTCAATCGATGGCTCGGATGTGCAAGTCCGAACTCTGCAAAGGCGCACAAACGATCTGCACTGATGGGGCGTTTTCATGTCCGCTGCGTTATGGCGGCCGTGCGTGGGAGATCTTCGGATCTGCCGGGTGTCCTTGCAGACTCGGTCTTGCACACCTGCGTACGGCTGCCACCTTATTCGTGTGCAAGTGAACGGTGTTGGCTCCTTTTATCTGCAAGGAGTTAGACCATGAAAAAGCTCGTCCCCGATCCACCCACTTCCTATCGTGATCCTGAACTCAAGGTCGCCAACGCCACCTTGCGCGTGGCTCTGGCCCGGCAACCGCAGGACCCCGCGCTGTTCCAGCGCAACACCCAAGCCAAACCTGTTTCTGCCGACTCGCTGTTCAGCGTGCGCCCAGGCGTCAGTGCTGAAGAGGCGTTGGTGCATGTGGCGTTGTTGCTCAAATGCGCCGAAGAGGTCTGCGATGAAATCACCCAGCAGGGCAGCGGCATCGAGCGCGGGCTGATCTGGTCCATGGTGCATTCCGTGGAGATGGCCCGGGCGGTGGTGGAGGCGTTGCTGGACGCCCGCCCGCGAGGCGCTCTGGAGCACGCGATCTCGGAAGAAACCGGCCGCTTGTAGGAGCCGGCTTGCCGGCGAAGAGGCCCGCAAGGCGTGCGTCGTCTGGGCCGACGCCTTCGCTGGCAAGCCAGCTCCTACGGAGGACCAACTGCCGCACACCCGCTGTAGGAGCCGGCTTGCCGGCGAAGAGGCCCGCAAGGCGTGCGTCGTCTGGGCTGACGCCTTCGCTGGCAAGCCAGCTCCTACGGAGGACCAACTGCCGCACACCCGCTGTAGGAGCCGGCTTGCCGGCGAAGAGGCCCGCAAGGCCTGCGTCGTCTGGGCTGATGCCTTCGCTGGCAAGCCAGCTCCTACGGAGGACCAGCTGCCGCACACCCACTGTAGGAGCCGGCTTGCCGGCGAAGAGGCCCGCAAGGCATGCGTCGTCTGGACTGACGCCTTCGCTGGCAAGCCAGCTCCTACGGAGGACTAACTGCCGCACACCCGCTGCAGGAGCCGGCTTGCCGGCGAAGAGGCCCGCAAGGCGTGCGTCGTCTGGGCCGACGCCTTCGCTGGCAAGCCAGCTCCTACGGAGGACCAACTGCCGCACACCCGCTGCAGGAGCCGGCTTGCCGGCGAAGAGGCCCGCAAGGCGTGCGTCGTCTGGGCTGACGCCTTCGCTGGCAAGCCAGCTCCTACGGAGGGAGACACCGCTTCAGCGGCGGACCGGCCGCAAGGCCGCCGTCGCGCTTGATCTGCCTGCATCTTCAACCCGCTGCGAAAACCAAGCGCCCGCACTTTAGTTCTGGTCCGATCCTCGGCCCTTAGGGCTTCGGCTATAAAGCTCGGCACAACCTCACCGCTGGCGGCGCCCTGAGTTTTGCTCGCCATGCTTTGGTGATTTTCCAGTGCTTTTTTCACTGTTAATCTTGCCGCCATGACCCAAGCCCCCTCACATCGCCCTCACATTGCCTGGACGCTGTATTTCTGCGTGCTGTTCAACGTGTTCGTCTGCGGTCTGGGTCATGGACAGATGGCGGCGCTGGAAATCATCGGCGTGGGCGGGCAGTTCTGTCACGCCCTGGGCGAATCGGCCTCGACCCTGGATGAAGGCCCCAGCGACAAGACCGCCCCCGGCGCCATGGGCGCCTTTGTCTGTCCCCTGTGCTCGGCGGTGAGCCTGGGCCTGGGGCTGCTGTTCTGCCTGGCCTGGCTGCTGCTGGGGCGGCGTCAGGCGCGAGTCCGGGTCGAGCAGCGCAGCAAGGCACCACCGCGTTATTCCTGGCCGTCACTCAATCCTCGGGCTCCCCCTCTGAGCGCCTAGCGCTGCTGCGCGACGGCCCTGGCCGTCGCGTCATTTTCATCCCCTGGTACTTTCCTGCGGTCGCGATGGCGACGGCGGCCGGGGGCTGTTCGATGATTTTTTCGAGTCCGAGTCCATGACGTTCCCTTATCGCTCCTCCAGCTGCGCGGCGCTGTGCTGTGCGCTGTCGTTCAATGCCCTGGCCGATGCTCCGCTGCAATTGCCGCAGATGCGCATCAGCGCCGACGATTTGCCTCAACCCGGCCTGCAACTGGATACCCAGACCAGCACCGGCTCGCGCCTGGGCCTGACCCCGCGGGAAACCCCGGCGTCGGTCAATGTGGTCAACCGCCAGCAGATCGAGCAGCGCGGCGCTGCCAACACCCAGGACATACTGGCCAGCGTGCCGGGGATGAACGCCGCGGCATCGCCGGGCATCCCGGGGTTCGTCTCCTACCGCGGCTTCTCCGGGCCGCAGATCACCCAGTTGTTCAACGGCATCAGCGTGCAATACGACTCCATTGCCGCGCGCCCGGTGGACAGCTGGATCTACGACCGGGTCGAGGCGGTGGGCGGGCCGTCGAGCTTCCTTTATGGCACCGGCGCGGTGGGCGGTTCGATCAACTACATCACCAAGCTGCCTTCGCGCACCGAGTCGTTCAATGAAGGGCGAGTCAGCTATGGCTCCTTCGACAGCCGCGAAACTTCCTTCGGTTTCAACCATGCACTGAACGAGGGCGCCGGGCCGCGGCACTACGCGCGCTTCGATGTCAGCCACACCACCAGCAACGGTTATGTCGACCGCGAGCAGCGCGATGCCTGGACCACGGCGTTTTCCCTGTTGACGGATTTCAACGACCAGCTGTCCCACACCCTGGCCTACGAGTACCAGAACGAAAGCGTCGACAGCCCTTACTGGGGCACCCCGGCGCTGAACCCGCTGGGGGGCAAGATGGAGGTGGACAAGAGTCGGCGCTTCGAGAACTACAACGTCAGCGACGGCCGCTATGAGCAGCGGGTGCAGTGGCTGCGTTCGATCATCGATTATCAGGTCGACGAGCGCACGTCGCTGCGCAACACCCTGTACCACTACAACGCCGATCGCGAATACCGCAACCTGGAAAACTACGCCTACAACAGTGACAACAGTCAGGTGGTGCGCTCCGGCATCCTGCTCCAGCGTCACGCCCAGGAGCTCAATGGCAATCGCTTCGAACTGCTGCACCACAACACGCTGTTCGGTCTGGACAGCCAGTGGTCGGCGGGCCTCGACTACAGCCACAACGTGATGAGCAACTACCCGCGCTCGGTGTCGGGCTCGCTGCCCGGTGTTGCTCCGGGCGACTTCGACCCGGGCAGTTTCTGGGACCTGCCGGGCATGCGGCGCGGTTTCGAAAAGAACCGCCGCAACCAGGTGGACACCTGGGCGCTGTTCCTGGAAAACCGCCTGCAACTGACCGATCGCCTGTCCCTGCTCAGCGGCCTGCGCCATGACCAGATCGATCTGCAAGTGACCAACTACCGCGCCGTCACCGAAGCCAACCCGGCGTTCTTCCAGCGCAAATACCGGCCCACCACCGGGCGCCTGGGGCTGGTGTACGAGTTGACCCCGGCGGCCAACGTCTACGTGCAATACAGCACCGCTGCCGACCCGCCCGCCGGGATCCTCACCACCGCCAGCTATGGGCAGGTGCGCGACTTTGATCTCAGCACCGGCAACCAGTGGGAGATCGGCAGCAAGCTGGACTTCCTCGACGGCCGTGGCTCGGCGACCCTGGCTGCCTACCGCATCGAACGCAAGAACCTGTCCACCGCCGACCCGGGCAACCCTGGCAGCAGCCAGCCGGTGGGCCAGCAATCGTCCCGCGGCGTCGAGCTGGCGACTTCGTTGCGGGTGACCCCCAAGCTGTTGGCCGAAGGCAACCTGGCCTATGTCGATGCTCGGTACGACGAGTTCTATGAAAACGTCGGCGGCCGGCCGGTGTCGCGCAAGGGCAACAGCCCCACCAATACCCCGGACAAGGTGGCCAACCTGTGGCTGACCTACGACCTGGCCCCGTCCTGGCAGGTGGGCACGGATGCGCGCTACGTGTCGTCGGTGTACGCCAACGCGGCCAACACCCGCTATGCGCCGGCCTACACGATCTTCGGCGCCTTTGTCGGCTACCAGCTCAATGCCGATACGCGGATCACCGGCCGGGTGCGCAACCTCACCGATCAGGTCTACGCCCGCACCACGGGGCCGACCCAGTTGTACCTGGGGGCACCACGAACCTTCGAGCTGGCGCTGCAAACGCGCTTTTAACCTGAGCCAGCGGGGCGCCCGACAACGCCCCGCGCCTCTGTGAGATGGCTGATCTGTGAGATGCCTGCGATGAAGCGTTATCTGTACCTCTGGCACCGTTGGCTGGGCATTGTCGCCTGCCTGTTCATGGCCCTGTGGTTTATCTCCGGGGTGGTGATGCTGTATGTCGGCTACCCCAAACTGACCCCCGCCGAGCGTCTGGCGCATTTGCCGGTGCTGGTCCTGGAGCGGGAGGGGGTCGACCTGGAGCAGGTGCTGCACGCCGCCGATCCCGAACAGGCGCCGTCGAGCATCCGCCTGACCACGGTGGCCGGTGCACCCCGTTACATCCTCGAATACCCGGGGCCGCGCAAGGTGGCGATCGAGGTCGACAGCGGCCTGCAGGCGCTGCCCACCGACCGGGTCGAGGCCCTGGCGGCAGCCCGGCAGTTCGCACCGGGCGTAGCGGTGCGCGATCGCGGCGCGGTACAGGGCGACATGTGGAGCCAGTCCCGGGCCCTGGACGCCGACCGGCCCTTGCACCGGGTGGCCACTGCCGACGCCGAGCGCCGCCTGTTGTATGTCTCGGGCAGCACCGGCGAGGTGGTGCGCGACGCCACCGCCACCGAGCGCGGCTGGAACTGGATCGGGGCCTGGTTGCACTGGCTGTACCCGCTGCGGGGCATCGGCATCGATGGCGCCTGGGGGCCGATCGTGACCTACCTGTCCCTGGCCGCGACCCTGATGACCGTGCTCGGCCTGGCCGTGGGCCTGCTGCGCTGGCGCTTCACCCGCACCTATCGCAACGGCTCGCGCTCGCCGTACCAGGGCTTTGCCCGCTGGCATCACCTGGGCGGGCTGCTGTTCGGGGTGCTGGCCATCACCTGGATTTTCAGCGGCCTGATGTCGATGAACCCGTGGCAGATCTTCAGCAGCGCCCAGCCCTTGTCGCTGGCCGCCTATCAGGGCGCACCGCTGCACCCGGCGGCTTTTCCCCTGAGCGCGAGCCAGGCCCTGCAACGCTTTGCCGACGACGGCCTGCGGGCCCGGGAGCTGGAGTGGCGGATGATCGGCGGCAAGGGGTACGTCATCGGCTACGACGGCGCCGGGCGCACACGGATTCTGGCCATGGCCGATGGGCAGGTCCTGCGCCAGTTCAGCCCGGGCACCTTGCAGCAGGCGGCCTGGGCCATCCGCCCCGAACGGCCGATGATCGTCCAGCAACTGGCGGCCTACGACTTCTATTACTACGCCCGCGAGCCCCACAGCATGATGGGGCATCTGCAGCAGCGCCTGCCGGTGCTGCGGGTGCGCTTCGACGACCCGGCCCAGACCTGGCTGCACCTGGACCTGCACACCGGCGCGGTGGTCAGCCAACTGGACCAGCCGCGTCGCGCCTCGCGCTGGCTGTTCGCCCTGTTGCACAGCTGGGACTGGCTGCCCCTGCTGGGCAACCGGCCGTTGTGGGATGCATGGATGATCCTGTTCAGCGCCGGAGGTTTGCTGATCAGTGTCAGCGGCGTGGTGCTGGGCTGGCGACGCCTGGGACGTTCGTTGAAGCGGGGCAGGGGGTAGGTGCAGGGGCTGGGTCCTGGCGGGCTCCCGTGCCTGGGCAGCATTCCAGATGGCTGCCAATTTCAGATAGCTGCCAATTTCAGATAGCTCCCATGCCCCTCCAGCGTCGCGGCTTGTTAAGTTGCAGGGCCGTTTTTGCGTAATGGCTCCACAGTCGACGATGTTCCCTTCGCCTGGGAGCGCTTTGGCTAATGGAATCAGCCGCAACACGTCAAGGAGCGACCCATGTTCAGCCCGGCCGACCAGACCCCCAGGGCCATGGCATCCATGGGCTGATCCAGCGCATCGCCCAGGGCGACTCCTACCAGTTCCAGATCCAGCAGTCCTGCCCCGGGGCGTACGGCTACAGTCGCTAAACAGTATGCCGAAGCAAGACTGCTTGCACTTGGAGGTGCGCTGTGAGGACTTTGTTATTCGTTTGTGTCTTGCTGTGGAACAGCATTTCTTGCGCAAATCTTGAGTGTGATGTGGACCTCAATGGAGATGGGCAGTGTGATTCGTATTCTGTTGTTAGCTCGGAGCCTGATAGCGAACTTTCAGAGGTGACTATTAAGGTTGGTGGTTCCGGGCAGGAGAGGAAAGGGGTTTTTAGTTTGGGTAATGGTGGTCTGCTTCCTGGGTATATTCCTGGTGATTTTTCATTGCTGTTGGATTTCTATACGCGAAATACTGATTTGACCAAGTACGACTTTAGATGGGTGCCGGCGCTGAAGGACTGGATACTTTACAAAACCTCGACTTGGGTGGAGCCAAGCAGGGATGAAAGATACTCTCTTGATAACGAAGTGCTTCCAGATGAGGCGAGGTTTCCACAGCAGTTTCATGTGCGGCGTATAAAGTGCTGTGCATTGTTTTCTGAGTTTTTAGGTAGTGGTCCTGCTCTGCAGGGTTTATCTTCCGAGGATGCTGCGCGTGAAGTCAGCAAGGACCTTCAGTTTGTGCTTGAAAACTATCGCTTAGGTGAGGGCGGCTCGCTGCTTTATACAGTGGATGATAAAGGTGAGAAAAGACCGAAAGTTACGCCCAGGGATTTTTTATACGAGATGACTCTGGTTCTTGGAGAGGATAATGTTTCATCGATGAGTGACTATGCCGACTTTTTGTATCAAAACGAAAATTTCGTGATGTCTGCATTTCTCCTCAGGGAAATACATAGGAAATACCCTGAAAGAGTAGAGGCGACCGTCAGTTTGGCAGATGCTTATTCGCGTATGGGTATGCAGGAGGAAGCTTGTTCTCTGTATAAGGAGTACTTGGATAAAATGCGTGCTCTTGGTCGTGAAGATAAAGTTTCCGAGTCATCAAAATCAAAGGCGCGCTGTATGTGATTTTTATGTTGGGCGAATTTTTCCTGGCTGGCTTTGAAGCTGAGTTTGCTCGTTATCAAAATTCAGTAACTAATAAGATTCAGAAGAAAGCGGCGTTATTGATTTAGGAGGGGAAGCCTCATTTTGAGAGTTGATTAAATTCCGCTTCTTGAACTTTTAGTGTTCTTGAGTGTGCACTCTTGGGGAGCAAGAGGAAAAAACGCGCAAACGAAATTTTTTGGGGCAGCACATAGTCGTATACGCCTTGAACGGGTGTTGTTCTTCCCCGGAGCCATGACCCGGATCATGCTTTTGTTTCTCCCGGAGCAATTTAAGCCACCGGCACCGCCCCCAGCGGTGATAATGCGCGCCAGCCCATCCTCTTCAGCAACGGAGCCCGTCGCGCCCATGTTCGTCATCACCCCGCAGGACCCTGAGACTTACCGGCGGCAAACCCGTCGCAGCACCTTGATCATCGCGCTGGTGTTCATCGCCCTGGCCATGCTGTTTTCCAGCGCGGCGGTGGCGCTGTTCGGTCAGCCCGGTGGCGACAACCTGGTGTGGAACGCGGCGGGGGTGTTCACCGGTCTGCTGATCAGTGCGGCGCTGCTGCGCAGTGTGTTCTGGAGCAAGCCGTGGATGGCCGCGGCGGTCTATGGCTGGCGTCTCAAGCGCAGCCTGATGCGGGTGACCAATGTCATGCATCAGGTCACCGCCGGGGTCGCAGCGGGCGATCCGGCGGCGCTCAAGCTGCTGCGTTTCTATCACCTGGGGCTGCTGCAGATGCATCAGCTGGACGCCAACTCCAGCGCCCACGGGCAGATGCTGGGCGAGGTGGAGCGGCATCTGGCGCTGCTGGCCGAGCAGGGCATCGACCCGCAGCAGGAGCGCCTTGAGGCGTCATGGCTGGAAGCGGTGAAGCGGCACAAGACCCCTTGAGTGCCATTTGGCAATCTCATGCCGCTGACAGGTCACCTGTGGCGAACGAGCGTGCTCGCGCTGGGCTGCGTAGCAGCCCCTTTCGGCGCTATTGCAGATACCGCCACAACGCCTGGGCAATCGCGCTGGGCCGGCACTGGGTGCCGAACAGTTGCTGGCCAATGCCCAGGCCCAGTTGCCGGTAACTCTCGAACTGCGCCTCGTCGAAAAACTGGTCCACGGTGCTCTGGTTGGGAAAGCTCGGGTTGGCCCGGGCGTAGTTGACGACGTCCGGCGTCAGTCCGGCGATCAGTCGCGGCTTGAGCACCAGGATCCGGCAATGGGGCGTCTGGCACAGGTCATCGTCACGGCCCGGGGAGTGGGCATGGACATTCAGCAGCAGGGCGCATTTCTGGTTATCGGCGCTCGGCGGCTGGCGAAACTCTTCCAGGCTGGCAAATACCGTCTTCAGTTGCGGATGGCTCAGCACGCCCGGGTCTTCGCGGATCTCCAGGGCCTGATCGATGCGCGCCAGGCGCACCAGGTTGGCCAGGTCGTCGAACTGGTAGTCGGGATCGCAGCCGCTGTCGCAGGTGATGATCAGCTCCACCTTGCGCCCCTGGCGCAGCAGTTCGTAGGTGCCGGTGTTTTCGAAGTGCCCGCCGTCGGACAGGTACTGGTAGTCGCGGCGGTAGCCGTGAAAGCGCGCGGTCAGTTCATAGAACAGGTAGGCCTGGGTGCTGTAGCGGATCCAGGGCTTGAGGTCCCGGGGCACCCAGTGCGATTGCCCGGGGTCGAGAAAGTGGCTGGGCCACCAGATGCCCAGGCGCACGTTGGCCAGCCCCAGGACCAGCGACATGCCAAGGCTGGTGGCGCGGCCCAGGCCGGTGCTGAAGGCGGCGCCGGAAACGCCGATCCATTGGCCCAGGGTCAGCGGGCGCATGATTTCCGAGGCCGGGCCATGGTCGAGGTCGCGGCGATAGGCCTGGCCGTCGAGGAGGTAGCGTTCTGCCGGGCAAGCGCTGGTTGGCGCCGGGCTGTCGGGGGCCCAGTTCGGGGCGATGCACAGCGGCTTGCCCTTGCGGTCGCGTTGCACCAGCTGTTCGGCCGGGTCGACGGTGAGGTTCATGGTGACGTTGATCAGGTGCACCGGGCCGGCGCTGGGACTGGCGTAGTACTGCTGCAGCGACAGGTCGTCGCTGGCCATCGGCTCGGCCACGCTCATGTAGGTGCGGCGCTGTTGCGCCGGGCCGTTGAAGCGCCGGCCATTGGAGGCGCCGAGGTAGGCGCGGGTCAGGCGCGCCGAGTAGAAGGCCTGCAGCGACGAGGTATTGAGAAAGCCGATGAAGCGCCCGCTGAGGTGGGTCAGCAAGGCCGCCAGCAGGCTCAGTGCCGCGAGGCGCCAGGTCACGGCGTGATCGCCGGCAATCACCCCGCCGTCGTAGGCGATCCATTGCACCAGCAAGCCCCAGCACAGGCACAGCAGGCTCAGCAGCAGGCCACCGGCAAGCAGCGCGAGGACCTCCAGCGGTAGCTTGTGCATCCAGCCCGGCAGGTTCTTTTCATCCTTGAGCAAGGCCAGGCGCCGCACCAGCCACACCCCTGCGATCAGCAACAGCAGGCTGCCCAGGGCCCGCAGGTCATGCAGGTAGCGGTACAAGGCCTGAGCCGCGGTCACCAGCAGGGCGAGGAAGCCCAGCACGGCCACCGCGGCCATGGCCCGACCCAGGGCCCGGGTGATCTGTATCCGATAGTTGCGCACGCTGTTGGCGCAGGCGTTGTCCTTGGTCGGGTCGCGGTTGTCGGCCAGGTGCCTCACCAGTTGTCGGGTGATCAGCAAGGCGCCGCTGCCCACCAGGGCGCCGGCCAGGGTCAGGGCACCCACCGCATGCCACTGGGCCAGCCAGTAGGCCAGGGCGCCACAGAGCCACAGGCCGCCGACCACGCCGAGCATGCTCCGGTACGCCGCGTTGCCCATGCTCGGTGGCCGGTCCAGGTCGCCCTGGGGAATGATCAGCCAGTAGGCCACGGCGCAGGGCAGGGCGAAGAGTACGCCGGCCATCAGCGGCCAGAGCAGCAGGCTGGCGTGACTGAGCACCTGGAACAGGGTCAGCAGACTGAGCACCAGCAGGATCGGCAGGCCGATCATGGCCTGCAGCGACAGCCAGTTGCGCCAGGTCATGGCCAGGGCGTAGAGCATGTCGCCGGAGCCGGTGGGGGTCAGGTAGCGGCCGTTCTCCCGCAGCCAGGCCGTGGGCCCCTGGCCCGGCGGCTGCCGGGCGTAGTCGACGCCGGTGCTGATCCGCCCCGGCGGTTCGAAGCGCAGGGCCTGGTAGGCATCGCGGGCGGCCTGGCCCACCGGGTCCTGGGGCGCCGCGGGGCGCAAGCGCCCTGGGAGAAACAGGCTGGAAAAGAAACTGCCGATGTAGCCGCCGCCACTGACCGTGGACAGGTAGTCGATGCGCGACAGCAGGCTGGGCTCGGCGTCGGCGTCGGCGTCGGCGTCGGCGTCGGTTGCCGGTGGCGCTGGCCGGGTGCTCGCGCTGGGCGCCGGGGCCCGGGCCAGGGCTTGCAGGACGCCCAGGCAGAAGGTTGCGCTGCGGATGCCGCCGCCGGACAGGGCCAGGCCCCAGTTGCCACGGGCGGCCGGGGTGTGCCCGGGGGCTTCCTGGCCCAGGCTCAGGCGTCGAAAGCGGATGCGTTGGTGCTCGATCTGGTACGGGTTCTCGTCAGGTGTCATGGACCTTCCTTGGGGGGACGGAGGGGCTGCGGTCCGGGCCGCGCCCCGGCAAGCGCACGGCAGGATAGCGGATGCCGGGGGCCGTCGTGCAAGCTCCGGGTGCCTTGGCGGCGGGCGCGACAGCGGAGGGCGCGGCTTCGGGGCACCAGGGGCATGGGGCTTGTGCAGGTCGCAAGCGGACAGGGCGCTTGATGCGCCGGCTGCATGGAAAAAACGCTCTTGGTTATAACGTTAGATTTTATTTATATAAATGGACATAAGCTTTAGCCGCTATGCTGCCGCCAGTTTTTGACCTGGCCGCGTGATCTGTAGGGTTTTTTATCGATGGATGTGGGTAATTTCGGTTTTGTAGTCGCAGGCCTGGTAGTGGGTTTCATCGTGGGCATGACCGGTGTCGGAGGCGGTTCGCTGATGACCCCGATCCTGCTCTGGTTCGGCATCAACCCGGCCACCGCAGTGGGCACCGACCTGCTGTACGCCGCCATCACCAAATCCGGTGGGGTGCTGGTTCACCAGAAAAACCGCAACATCGACTGGCGCATCACCGGCTGGCTGACCCTCGGCAGCGTGCCGGCGGTGGCGGTGACCTTGTGGTTCCTGAAGAACCTCGACACCGATCCCCAGGCCCTGAACTCGGTGATCAAGCAAGGGTTGGGCTTCGTGTTGCTGCTCACGGCCCTGGCCATCGTCTTCAAGAAAAAGCTCATGGCCTTTGCCCAGCGCCACGGCAGCGAATACCAACCCAGCCCCGGCGGCCTCAACGGCCTGACCGTGGTCACCGGGCTGATCCTCGGCACCATGGTCGCCCTGACCTCCATCGGCGCCGGCGCCCTGGGTACCGTGGCGCTGTTCATTCTCTATCCGTTCCTGGCCACCAAGCGCCTGGTGGGCACCGAGATCGCCCACGCCGTGCCGCTGACCCTGGTGGCCGGCCTGGGCCACGCCAGCATGGGCAACATGGACTGGAACCTGCTGGGCTTCCTGCTCATGGGGTCGCTGCCGGGGATCTGGATCGGCAGTCACATGACCGGGCGGGTGTCCGACGAGATCCTCCGGCCGTGCCTGGCGCTCATGCTGTTCTCCATCGGCTACAAGCTGGCGTTTTAAAAGCAGCGGCAAGCCGCCAGCTTCAAGCGGCAAGCAAAAAGCACCTGTCAGTTGCGGCGGTAGAGTGCCAAAAATGCCGCCAGCGACAGCATGGTCGCGCCGCAGCATCGATTGAGCCGGCGCATGCCGCTGGCGGTGAGGAATTTCGCCGCCTGCACGCCGCCCGCGGCATACAGGCCCATCACCAGCACCTCGACCAGCGCCGTCACCAGCGCCAGGGTGGCGTACTGGATGAAGACCGGTTGGCCGGGGTCGATGAACTGCGGCAGGAAGGCGGTGAAAAACAGCAGCACCTTGGGGTTGGTCATGGCCACCGAGAAGCTGCGTCGGAACACCTCGCCACGCCGCGAACCGGCCCGCACCTGCTGGGCGCCGAGGGCCTGGGGCGCACTGCGCCAGAGCTGGATGCCCAGCCAGGCCAGGTAGCACACGCCGACCCATTTCAAGACCATGAACAGCTGCTGCGAAGCCATCAGCATCGCCCCCAGGCCGAGGCCCACGGCGGCGATGATCAGCACATCCGAGAGCGCCGCCCCGGCCATGCCCACCGCCACCAGCTGGCGATTGCGCGAGGTGCCGTTGGCCATGGCCAGGAGCGAGGTCGGGCCGGGGATCAGCGCGCCGATAAAGCAGCTTGAGGTATAGAGCAGCAGGGTGGTGGTGTTCATCGCGGTGTTCTCGTCGGGCAGGTGGCGCAGTCGACGCAGCATGCACCAGCTCGATGCGGGTTTAAAAGGTGTTGGTCGAGGCCTGGGCGGCCGTTGTTGAATCGGCCTCCCGGTTTGCCAACTTCTGTGGATACCCAGGGTCAGTTATCCTGAGCCGGCCGTTGGCGTGCAATCTTGCCCCTTTCCTCTTCTGTGATCTGTCCATGACCCGTTCTCCTCCTTGTGGTGCCGCTCCCCAGACCTTGCGCGGTGGCCAGACCGGTGCCGCGATCCGCCAGTACGACTGGTCGCACACGGCCGTGGGGCCCCGGGAACAGTGGCCGAGCCTGTTGCACAGCACCTTGAGCCTGGTGCTGGAATCCCCCGAGAGCCTGTACCTGCTGTGGGGGCCGCAGAAGCAGTTCTTTTTCAACGACGCCTATCGTCCGGTGCTCGGGCCGCGCCTGGCCAATGCCCTGGGACAGACCATCGAGACGCTCTGGGCCGACGCCTGGCCGGACGTGCAGCCCATGGTGGAACAGGCCTTCCTCGGGCAGTCGTGCCGGCACGAAGACCTGCCGGTGAACATGCAGCGCTACCCCGGCGAGGAGCTGACCTGGTGGTCGTTCTCCATGAGCCCGGTGTTCGACGAGCGCCAGGAGCAGGTGCTGGGGGTGCTCTGCCATACCGTGGAAACCACCGAACGGGTCCTTCTGGGCCAGCATGCCCGGCTCACCGAGGCCCGCCTGCGAGAAACCCGCGAGCTCAACACCCGGGTGCTGGCCAGCAGCAATGACTGCATCAAGGTGCTGGACCTCGATGGTCGGTTGTCGTTCATGAGCGAGGGCGGGCGGCGGGTCATGGAAGTCAGCGACTTCAATGCGATTGTCGGCTGCCCCTGGCCGGATTTCTGGCAGGGCCAGGGCAACCTGGAGGCCCGGGCGGCGATTGCCGCGGCCCAGGCCGGCGAATCGGCGCGGTTCCAGGGCGCGGCCAATACCCTGGCCGGCACCGCCAGATGGTGGGATGTGCAGGTCACGCCCATGTTCGATGCAAGCGGCCGGCCGGAGAAGATCCTCTGCATCTCGCGGGACATCAGTGCCACCCGCGCGGCGGAGGAAGAGCTGCGCCGCTTGAATGAGTCCCTGGAGCAGCGGGTCCAGGAGCGCACCCAGGAGCGGGACCGGATCTGGCAGCTGTCCACCGACCTGATGCTGGTGGCGGACTTCGACGGCCGCATCGTGGCGGTCAATCCGGCCTGGACCTCGCTGCTGGGCTGGCAGCGCGACCAGCTGGAGGGCCGCAGCTTCTACGATTTCATTCATCCTCAGGACCGCGTGGCGGCCGCCAGTGCCAGTGCCGAACTGGCCCGGGGACAGAGCTATTCCCGGGTGGAAAACCGTTTCCGGCACCAGGACGGCAGTTATCGCTGGGTGTCCTGGAGCGCCGTGCCCGACCCCCAGCATATCCATGCCGTGGGCCGCGACATGCAGGCCGAGCGTGAGGCGGCGCAAGCCCTGCGCAAGACCGAGGACATCCTGCGGCAGGCGCAGAAGATGGAGGCGGTGGGGCAACTCACCGGTGGCGTGGCCCATGACTTCAACAACCTGCTGACGGTGATCCGCTCGTCCACCGACCTGTTGCGTCGCAACCTCAGCGAGGAGCGCCGACAGCTGTATATCGAGGCCATTTCCGACACCGTCGACCGCGCCAGCAAACTCACCGGCCAGCTGCTGGCCTATGCCCGCCAGCAGAACCTGCGTCCGGAAACCTTCGACGTCGGCGCCAGCGTGCAATTGGTGGCGCAGATGATCAATCCGTTGATCGGCGCCTGCATCGAACTGCGTCTGGAGTTGCCGCAACAGCCCTGCCACACCCATGCCGATGTCGGTCAGTTCGACACCGCCCTGATCAACATGGCGGTCAATGCCCGGGACGCGATGCAGGGCGAGGGCTTGCTGGTGATTGCCGTGGAGCGGGTGACGCAGATTCCCGCCACCGCCGGGCAGGGCGCCCAGGTCGGGGATTTTGTCGCGGTGTCGCTGACCGATACCGGTGCCGGCATCGAGCCGCAGCAGATCGAGCGGATCTTCGAGCCGTTCTTCACCACCAAGGAGGTGGGCAAGGGCACCGGCCTGGGGCTGTCCCAGGTGTTCGGTTTCGCCAAGCAGTCCGGCGGCGGCCTGGAGGTCCACAGCCGGCCGGGGCAGGGCACGCGCTTTACCCTTTACCTGCCGCGTACTGAGGCCTTGGTCAGCGTGCCGCTGCCGGCCAGCCCGGTGGCGTTGCCGGCGGATGGGCAGGGCGCGACCCTGCTGGTGGTGGAGGACAATCCGCAAGTGGGACGGCTATTGGCCCAGTCCCTCAATGAACTGGGCTATCAGGTCGAGTGGGCCACCAGCGCCGCCGAGGCGCTGCGTCGCCTGAGTCAGGAGCAGGACAGGTTCCAGGCAGTGTTTTCCGATGTGGTGATGCCCGGCATGAGCGGCATCGAGCTGGCAGGGCGGATCCGCAGCGACTACCCCGGGTTACCGGTGATCCTCACCAGCGGCTACAGCCCGGCCCTGGCCGAAGGCCGCACCCGGGAGTTCGTGTTTCTGCAGAAACCCTACTCGATCGCCGAACTGGCCCAAGCCATCGATAGCTGCAGGTGCTAGGCGGCAAGCTCCAGGCGACAGCAAGCTTGGCGCTGGCCGCTTACAGCTTGCCGCTGTTCCTCAGCCATTCCTGCGCCGAACGCCACAGGCAGATCCCCAGAAAATAGGCGGAAGCCGCCAGCCACAGGCCCATGATCGACGGGCTGTGCAATGGGTGGCTGAGGATCAGCAGCGCGCCACTGAGCAGCCAGACGAAGGTCACGATGATGTTCAGCCCCATCCACTTGCGCACCCGGAACGGATGCAGGAACTGCAGCCGAGTGGCGGTCAGCAAGGCCAGGGCGAAGATGCTCAGCAGGGTCGGCCAGGGACCGGGCTCGATCAGGTAGAAGCACAGGGCGACCACGTTCCAGGCGGCGGGAAAACCCTGGAAGTAGTTGTCGTGGCTCTTCATGTTGACGTTGCAGAAGCACAGCAGCGATGAAAGCAGGATCAGCGAGGTGGCCAGCAGCGCGCTGTACTCCGGCAGGGGAATGTAGCGGTAGATGAACAACGCCGGAATGAACACGTAGGTCAGGTAGTCGATCACCAGGTCCAGCACCGAGCCGTCGATGTTGGGCAGCACCGAGCGGGTGTTGACCTTGCGCGCCAGGGAGCCGTCGACCCCATCCACCAGCAGCGCCACCCCCAGCCACAGCAGGCAGGCCTTGGGCTGGTTGTCGAACAGCGCCAGGGTGGCGAGCAAGGCACTGACCACACCGGTGGCGGTAAAGCCATGGGCGCCCCAGGCTTTGATTCTGGCGATTTGCAGGGTCGATATCACAGGGCGTGTCTCCGGCGGCTGGGGGGCCTGGAGTCCCCGCGTCGCTCAAGCGGCGACGCGGGTCCAGGTTGCAGTTATCGACCGAAAAGCCTGGCAGAAGGTTCAGCGTGATCCTGGAAACAGGCCCTTGTCGCAACCCTTGGCAGCCGATTGCCCGGCCTGGCCGGGGTGAGCGGTCGAGGGGATTTCCAGAGTCTAGGCGCGATGGCCGAAGCGACAAGAAAAACGCCACGTGAGCGCAGCCGGCACGTGGCGTTTGGTTGTTCCGGCGCGGGCCGGGGCGGTGCTGGAGCGCTTAGCGGGCCGCCTCAAGCGCGCTGAGAATCCCATGGGCGGCCTTGACCCGCTCTTCGTTGGGGTAGTTCTTGTTGGCCAGCAGGACGATGCCGATCTGCTTGCCGGGGACAAACAGCACATAGGCGCCGAAGCCGTTGGTGGAGCCGGTCTTGTTGTACAGGGCGTCGGCTTGTGGCGCCTGGGCCGGCGTCAGCCACTGCACCGGGTGCGGCTCAAGGGCCATGGCCGATGAGTTGCCGGCCAGCAGCCGCGCCAGGGGCACCGGGTAGGCATAGCGTTCCCAGCCCAGGCCCTGGGTCATGTCGCCCACCCGGTAGTAACCGCTCTGGGTACTGGCAATGGCGCGCTGCACGGTGGCGTCGAGCTGCCCCGGTTGCAGGTTGCCGGCAACGAACTGCAGCAGGTCGGCGGCGCTGGTCTTGACACCGTAGGCCTCGCTGTCCATGGCACCGGGGCCGACCCGACTCGGCTTGTTCTGCTTGTCGTAGCCCTGGGCGTAGTGGCTGCGCTGATCCTGCGGGACGCGGACGTAGCTGTGCTTGAGGCCCAGCTTGGGAAACAGCGTTTGTTCCATCAACTGATCGAACGGCTGGCCCAGGCTGCGCGCCGCCAGGTAGCCAAACAGCCCGAGGCTGGGGTTGGAATACAGGCGCTGGGTGCCGGGGCTGAAGGTCGGTTTCCAGGTGTTGTAGTAGTCCAGGGTCTTGTCTTCGCCCTTGACATCGTTGGGGAACTGCAGGGGCAGGCCGCCGGCGGTGTAGGTGCCCAGCTGCAACAGGCTGATACCGTCGAAGGCGCTGCCGCGCAGGGCCGGCAGGTACTGGCTGGCGTGGTCGTTGAGGGCCAGCTTGCCGCTGGCCTGGGCGTAGGCAGCCAGGGTCGCGGTGAAGGTCTTGCTCACCGAGCCGACCTCGAACAGGGTGTCGTGGTCCACCGGACGCTGATTGTCCTTGGAGGCGACACCGTAGTTAAAGTAATGTCGCTTGCCATCGACGATGATCGCTACCGCCATCCCGGGGATGCCCTGCTGCTGCATCAACGGACGGATGGTGGCGTCCACCGTGGCTTTCAGGGCGCTGTCCGGGGTGGTTTCGGCCAGTGCCTGGGAGGCACCAAGAAGCAAGGCACAGGCGCCGAACAGGCCCCGTCCGGTTAAGGTTATTTGCCGCATGATGGGTGGTTTTCCATATTTTTTGCTTATTTTGACCGCAGGGTTCCAAGCGGCCTTCCGGCCTTGATCTTCGTCGCGCGAATTCAAGGGGTACACAGCTCGCCAGGTCTTCCGGGCAGGGGGCGCCGGGTCGGCGGCTGGCGAGCGAGGCCACTGTAGGCAGTCTGCGGTGGACCGGCAAACGACGATATTTCGCGGCAGCCATTAGAAAAATTAGGGAATAGTCATGCTCCGTCCTCATCTGCCCTTGAACGCACTGCGCGCCTTTGAAGCCTCGGCACGTCATTTGAGCTTCACCCGCGCGGCCATCGAGCTGTGCGTGACCCAGGCGGCGGTCAGCCATCAGGTCAAGAGCCTGGAGGCCCAACTCAAGGTCACCCTGTTCAAGCGCCTGCCCCGTGGGTTGATGCTCACCAGCGAAGGCGAGACGCTGCTGCCGGTGCTGCGCGAGTGCTTCGACCGCATCGCCCAGACCCTCGGGCGGTTCGACGGCGGGCACTACCGCGAGGTGCTGACGGTGGGCGCCGTGGGCACCTTCGCGGTCGGCTGGTTGCTGCCGCGCCTGGGGGACTTCCAGGCCCGCCATCCGTTCATCGACTTGCGCCTGAGCACCAACAACAACCGGGTGGACGTGGCCGCCGAGGGCCTGGACTACGCCATCCGCTTCGGCACCGGGGCCTGGCACGGCATCGATGCCCTGCCACTGCTGCAGGCGCCGCTGTCGGTGCTGTGCGTGCCGGAGATTGCCCGCCAGTTGCACAGCCCGGCGGACCTTCTGGGCCAGACCCTGTTGCGTTCCTACCGCACCGACGAGTGGCCGCAGTGGTTCCAGGCGGCGGGGCTGGGCAGCAACAGCCTGTTGCCCCAGAGCGTGGTCTTCGACTCGTCCCTGGGCATGCTCGAAGCCGCCCTGCAGGGCCTGGGCGTGGCCCTGGCGCCGCCCTTGATGTTCGCGCGGCAACTGGCCAGTGGCGCGGTGGTGCAGCCGTTCGACATCGGCATCGTCACCGGCAGCTATTGGCTGACGCGCTTGCAGTCACGGGCGGAAACCTCCGCCATGAGCGCCTTCAAGGCCTGGCTGCTGGAGGCGGTGGCCGCCTAGGCCCCGCTCAATAGCGCCAGTGCCCCGGCGTCCAGACCCACTGGCCGGCGTGCCAGCGGTAATGTCCGGCCACCCAGTGGTAGCTCGGTGCCGGCGCCATCGGTATCACTTCAACGAGGGGCGGTGGCGGCGGCCGGCGTGGATGGACCGGCTCGACCACGCAACCGGCCAGGGTGGTGCCAAGCAAGCTGGCAAGGAGGAGGCTTTGGAGAACACGAGGCATGGGCGCTGTCCTTGGGAAGAGGCCGTGGGCCCGCGGTCATCGCGGGCGCTCAAGGGTTGAACGCGGCCCGGGGCGAAATCCGTCGCCGACGTTTCAATCGCGATTGGCCGCGCGGTTTTTCCCCGGGCCCCGCAGGTACATGGACTCCACCAGTTGCTGGCGTTCCTTGAGCGACAGGCCGCCGGCAAAATTGGCCAGGGCTTCATCCACCCGGGCCCGCAGGGCGATGTCGGCCTCGCGGGACTTGCCCAGTTCGGCGTCCAGGGCGCGGCGGTCCAGCGAGTCGGCGCCGAGCTCGCGAACCACCCCCTGGCGGGCCTCGCGCGCGGCGATGATCAGCGGCTGGCTGTCGATGCGGGTCTGGCGCAACAGCTGGCGCAACTGGCGGCGGCGCTCGTCCGGCATCTGCGTCATGGCCTGGCGCAGGCCCTGTTGCGGCATCGCCAGGGCCTGGGTCGGTTTGGGCTGGCCGAACCATTGGTAGAGGCCACCGGCAACGCCGCCGATCAGGAACACATTGAGCAGCAGCGACAGCAGCAGCAAGGTTTTCAGTGGGCGGGGGGACAGGTTCACTGTTCAGCCTCCTCGGCGTTGATACTCAGGACGAATTCCGCGTCGCTCTGGTCCAGGACACTGGGCAAGGCCTCGGCGGAGGGCGGCAGCGGCAGGCTCAGGGTCACCGCCAGCATGCCGGCGGCGGCACCGCTGAGGCCGACCCCGATCCAGCCCAGGGAGGTCAGCCAGCCGGCATAGCGCTGCCAGAGCGTCGGTGCCGGCTGGCGCATGCTTGCCGTGGCGATGATCCGCTGCACCAGTGCCGGGCTTGGTTCCGGCACCTGGTAGCTGTCCAGCCGGGTGTCGAGCCAGCGCGCCTCTTGCAGCGCTTGCCGGGCCGCGCCATGGCCGGCGTCGAGCAGGGCCTGGGCCGCGGCGCGCTCGGCACTGGGCCAGCGTTGCAGGTCCGCGCCATAGGCGTCGGCCAGGTAGGCAAAGCGTTCGGGGGTCATGGTGTTCTCCTTCCTGAGAGGTCCGCGCCGGGGGCCTCGGCGAGGTGGCTGCGCAGAGTGCGTCGGGCCCGCGACAGCAGGCTTTCCAGAGCCTCGACGCTGATGTTCATCAGCGCTGCGGCCTCGGTGTTGGACAGCTCCTGGTAGTACTGCAGGACGATCGCTTCGCGCTGGCGTTCCGGCAGCCGGTCCAGGGCCTGGGCCATGCGGCGCCGCTGGCTTTCGGCTTCCAGCTGCTGCTCCGGCGTGGGGCCGCTGTCCGCTGCCTCGATGGCCTCGTCGCTGTCGCTCTGCAGGTGATCCTTGCGCCGGCGCAGGCGGTCGTAGCACAGGTTCAGGGCGACCCGGTGCAACCAGGTATCGAAGCGTGCCTGTTCGCTGCGCCAGTGCGCCGCCTGTTTCCATATCCGCAGGAAACTCTCCTGGGCAATGTCCCGGGCTTCGTCGGCGTCACCCAGCAAGCGGCTGGCCAGGGCCAGCAGGCGCGGCAGCTTGCGGGTGACCATTTCTTTCACGGCCTGGGCTTCGTTGTTGCCGATGCGGGCCAGCAACTCCAGATCCGGGTCGGTGTCGTTCAAATCGGCGGTTCTCGGTGCGGTGGTGGGGCGATCCGGAAGAGCGCGTGCTCAGCGCAGCCAATGGCCTTCGATCCAGTACCAGTTCGGCCCGCGGGCCTGCCAGTGCCCGGGCACCCACTGGCCGCGGCGCATCACTGGCTGCCAGTGTCCCGGCACCCAGACATAGCCGCCTGCGTGCCAGCGCCAGTGGCCGCGATCCCAGGCATAACCGGGGCGGGCCATGGGCGGCGCTTCGTAGCGCATGGGCGGCGGGGCCTGCTGAACGATCACGGTCTGGGCGAAGACCGGGCTGCCGGCCAGGGCCGTGAAGGCCAGGGGGATCAGCAGCAGAGTGCGAAGACGTGGCAGACAACGGGCAAGCTTCATGATGGCTCCTTCAGGCCTGCGTTCGCTGTTGAACGCAGTTGATGGGTTCAACGATAGATGGCCGAGGAATCCGTCGCAGGGAAGTGAACGTTTATCCGGGCCCGGTTCAACCGCGGTTCAGCGAGCGGGCCTGGGGGCTGGCACGGGGCGGGCTGCGGCGCATGCAAATATTTCGGCGGTGGCGGCGACGGAAGTTGCCAGGGCGCGCCGTTCAATCGGTAACCCTGTGCGGCGCCGGCAAGGTTCGCCGGCGCCGCACAGCGGTTGCACCACTGAACCCTTGAGGAATGCACCATGTCCCGTCGTATTGCACTGCTGATTGTCATGGCCACGATGCTGTCTTTGGGGGGCTGCGTGGTTTACCCCGGGCACTACCACGGCTGCTGCTACCGCTATGGCTACTACCGCTAGAGCCCCGGGCCGCACGTCGGCGTGATCCGGGGTGCTTGGCTAAGCCCCATGGGCCCGGCACAATCCTCGACCTTGCAGGGCAGGCACCGGCGTCGCGCCGATGGCGGAAATGCCCCGGGAGCGCGGAGGAAGGTGGATGCCCGTCTTGAAACACCAGGACCAGGACCCGGATGCGATTGCGCGTCCGGTGTGCGCCCTGCGCATCTCGATGCAAGAAGAGCGCTGGGAGCGGCCGTGGCACAGCCATCGCAAGGCCCAGTTGCTGTTTCCCGCGGGCGGCGTGCTCAGCTGCGAGAGCGCCGAGGGCCTGTGGCTGGCGCCGCCGCAGTGCGCGGTATGGATTCCCAGCGCGATCGAGCATCGAGTCCAGGGGCTGCAGAACGCCCAGGGCTACTGCCTGCTGGTCGAGCCCGAGCACGCCCGTGCGCTGCCTCAGGCCTGCTGCACCCTGGTAATGTCGCCGTTGTTGCAGGAGCTGCTCAGGCGCTGTGCGCAGCTGCCGTTCCTGTATGACCAGGACGGCGCCGCCGGGCGCTTGGTCGCCGTGACCCTGGATGAACTGGCGGTCGCGCCCCGGGAGCAGATTCACCTGCCCATGCCCCGGCACGCACAACTGCGGCGCCTGGCCCAGCAGATCCTTGAACAGCCGCAGCGGCGCCTGAGCCTTGGGCAATGGGGCGAGCAGATCGGCCTCAGCGAACGCAGCCTGAGCCGCTTGATCGTGGCCGAGACCGGCCTGAGTTTCGGTCGCTGGCAGCGTCAGTTGCACATCCTCCTGGGGCTCAGGCAATTGGGCCGGGGCGACTCGGTGGAGCGTGTGGCGCTGACCCTGGGCTATGACAGCGCCAGCGCCTTTATCCGCATGTTCAAGAAAGCCGTGGGCCAGCCACCGGGGCGTTTCTTTGCCGAGCGCCGCCAGGCGCTGGAAAGCGACGCCCTGTAGCCGCTGCCGAGCCCGCGAGGCTGCGAAAAGACCCGCAGGGCCTTGCCGGGCGCTGTCCGGTCAAACTCACGATCGCTGTGGCCGGTCGGCGTGCCGCCCAACCCGTTTGCCGCCTGTGGCAGTGGCGATATCTGGCCGGATTGATCAATAACTTGTCGATCTCGGCTGATGCGGACAGTGGTTCCGGGGAAGATGATAAGCATTCTTGTTTGTCAACTTCTTGAGGTGTTCCCATGTACTTCGATCATCAGCATTTTCCCCTGGTCTGGATGCGTCGCGCCGAGGACGCAGGGCAGCCCGGAGTCGACCCTTTCCAGCAGTTGGAGGCATTGATGCAGCGTGCTCAGGCCTTTGTCCTGATGAGCGATGTGCTTCCTGAGCCCGAGCAGCGCAACAGCCAGCAGAACAAGGCGTTGCTCAAGCAGGGTTCGTTGTGGATGAAGCGCAACAAGGCGGCGATCCGCCGCTGGATCAAGGCGATGATCGTCATCGCCCCGCAGCCGGAAGCCCAGGCCGGCGTCGAGGCTTTTGCCAGGAACTATGAAAAGTTCTGGGGCTACCCACTGCTGCACAGCGCCTCGCCGCTGGCGGCCATCAGCCTGGCCCAGCAACTGCTGGCGCCACCGCGCAGCAACCTGAACAACTGGTGAGGGCGGCGCGGCTGCCGTCAGCCGCGCCGGTGCTCGGGGACGTTGGCGGTGATCACCTTGCCCATGCTGACCCGGGGTTCAACCTGATACCCCAGGGCCTGGTAGAAGCCCTGCACCGCGGCGTTGCTGCTGAGGATCTGTAGGTTGATCTTCAGGCAGCCGCGGGCGCCCAGGGCCTGCTCGCCATGGCGCACCAGGGCCCGGCCGGTGCCGAGCCGGCGCTGTTGCGGGTCCACCGCCAGGGAGTACAGCCAGCCACGGTGGCCGTCGTAGCCGGCCATTAAAGTGCCGATGACCTGAGCTTCGGCCAGGGCGACGAAGAACAGCCCGTCATCCACGGCGAGCTTGCGGTCGATGGCCAGCTCCGGGGCGTTGTGGGCGGTGTCGTAACCGAAGACACGCTCCCACAGTTCGATCACCGGCTGGCGGTGCTGGGTGTTGCGGTACTCGACGAGTTGGATCATGGCGTGGGCTCGATAAAGGGTTGAGCACCGGGGCGCGGGTATGGCCGGTGGCAGGTTTCAGTCCTGGTGGCCGGGCCAGGTTTCGGTGGGGAAGTAGGCTTCCAGCCCCGGCTCCTGGTGGTCCACCCCGTCCCGGGTCCAGTAGCAGCTCAAGCGCGAGTAGTTGTCCAGGTCGCCGCGCACCAGGCAGGTGGCGCTGTGCCCGGGCTCGCTGAAGCGCAACACATCGGCCTCGGCCATGGTGGCCCGCTCCACCTTGCCGATGGCGGTGGTGGTCTTTCCGTTGATGGTCTTGACCAGGGTCAGGGCCTGGTTTTCATAGCGGATCACCGCGGTGCCGGAGTAGGTCGGGCCGCCGTCCGGCTCCTTGCCGATCAGCATGAACTGGCCGGGCACCATGCTGTAGTAGATGTGCGGCTCCTGGTCCTGCTTCGGCGCGGCCTGGGCCGTAAGGCTGGCCAGCAGCAGGCCGAGAAGGGGCGCGCGGGAGAAATGCGGCATCGGTGCTCACTCCTGTTGAGGCGGGGGGGCCATGATTCCAGACTTGGCGTTGCAGATAAATGCCCGGGCGGCTAGCGATGTTCGATCACCCGGTGTTCCACGGTGTCTGGCAACTCAGCTTTGGAGGGCTTAGCCGCAAGCTGCAAGCTTGGAGCTTGGAGCTTGGAGCTTGGAGCTTGGAGCTTGGAGCTTGGAGCTTGGAGTGGAGGCGGGCTTGAAGGTCGTTGGAACGGGGTTTGGTCGCTTTCTTTTGTAAGGCAAATCCGAGAAACTGCGGGCCGCTTGAATGCGCCTGGTGGGCGGGCTAGGGTGCCTGGGCCATCGCCAAATCGATGGCTCGGATGTGCAAGTCCGAATTTTGCTAAGGCGTAGAAACGCTCAGCCATGCTTGGGCGTTTTTCATGTCCGCTGTGTCATGGCGGCCGTGCGCGGGAGATCTTCGGATCTGCCGGGTGTCCTAGCAAACTCGGTCTTGCACACCTGCGTACGGCTGCCACCCTTATTCGTGTGCAAGCGAACGGTGTCGGCTCCTATTCTTAGCTAGGAGTTTGACCATGAAAAAGATCGTTCCCGATCCACCGACTTCTTCCTATCGCGATCCCCAGCTCAAGGCCGCCAATGCTTCCGTGCGTGAAGCGCTGGCCCGGCATCCATTGGACCTGGCGATGTTCCAGTTCAAGACCACGGCCCAGGCCGTTGCTCCCGACTCGCTGTTCAGCGTGCGCCCGGGCGTGGGCGTCGAGGAGGCGCTGGTGCATGTGGCGTTGCTGCTCAAATGCGCCGAGGAGGTCAGTGATGAAATCACCCGGCAGGGCAGTGGCCTGGAAACTGGGTTGATCTGGTCCATGGTGCATTCGGTGGAGATGGCGCGGGCGGTGGTGGAGGCGTTGCTCGATGGCGCTCCGAGGGATGCTGTTGGCCTTGGAGTAGAGGGCGGTTGTTGATGGGGTACATATCCGTTGCTGCGGCTGTGGCCACTGGCGGTTTCGCTTTTACAGCGACTCACTTTTGACGGACGCAAAAGTAAGCAAAACGTCTCTGCCCCTGCATCCGGCGCCTCGCTAAGGCTCGGCGTTCCCTCGTTCCGGCATTGCTCCGGGGGCACGCCGCCACAGGCCATCCATGGCCTGGGGCGGCTAGCTCGGCATCCTTGCCGAGCTGCCCCCTGCGCAATGCCTGCACTCGGCCTCCTGAAGGGGCAGCAAGATCAAAAGCCAAAGACTTAGCTGCAAGCCGCAAGCCGCAAGCCGCAAGCCGCAAGCCGCAAGCTTGGAGCTTGCAGCTTGCAGCTTGGAGCTTGGAGCTTGGAGCTTACAGCTTGAGTATTCTGCCGCTGGCGGCCACTGCCAACAGCAGCACGGCGATCAGGCCGAAGGCCGCGCTCAGGCTGCTGCCGTGGGCAATGAAGCCGATCACCGCGGGGCCGGCAAGGATGCCGGCATAGCCCAGGGTGGTGATGGCCGGTACGGCGATGCTCTCCGGCATGACCTGCTGTTTGCCCACGGCGCTGTAGAGCACCGGCACGATGTTCGAGCAACCCGCGCCCACCAGGGCATAGCCCAGCAGCGCCGCTTCCCAGGCCGGGGCCAGGGTCGCCAGCAGCAGGCCGGCGGCGGCGGTGCTGCCGCCGATGACGATCACCCGGCGCGCGCCCAGTCGATGGACGATGGCATCGCCGGTCAGGCGGCCCAGGGTCATGGTCAGGGCAAAGGCGGCGTAACCCAGGCCGGCGTAGGCTGCATCCAGGTCGCGCTCGGCGGTGAGAAACACGGCGCTCCAGTCCAGCACCGCGCCCTCGGCGAGGAACACCACGAAGCACAGGCAGCCGATGAACAGCACCACGCCATGGGGCACGGCAAAGGCCGGGCCCGAGCTCTGGCTGCCGTAGGGCAGCATGTGCGGCGCGGCCTTGAGCAGCGCCAGCAGCGTCAGGACGATCACCACCAGGGTCGCGCCCAGCGGCGACAGGCCGAGGCCGAGCAAGGCGCTGACCCCCGCGGCACCGACGATCCCGCCCAGGCTGAACAGCCCGTGAAAGCCCGACATCATGGTCTTGCCGCTGGCCCGTTCGACGATCACCGCTTGCAGGTTGACCGTGGAGTCCACGCCGCCCAGGCCCGCGCCGAACATGAACAGCGCCGCCATCAGCAGCGGGATCGAGCTCAGGGTCGCCAGCAGCGGCAAGGCCAGGCAGATCAGCAAGGTGCCACCGGCCATCACCCGCCGGCAGCCGAAGCGCCCGGCCAGGGCCCCGGCAATCGGCATCGCCAGGATCGAACCCACCCCCAGGCACAACAGCAGCAGGCCCAGGGTGGCTTCGTCGAGCCCGGCCCGGGCCTTGGCGTAGGGCACCAGCGGAGCCCAGGCGGCGATGCCGAAACCGGCGATGAAAAAGGCGATGCGGGTGGACATCTGTTCGAGGCGGCCGGGGGTGGCCTGCATGTGGGTGTTGCTGGCAGTCATAAAAATCCTTGGCGATAAAACTCGCTGCCGGCCACCTGATGCCCCCATGGCGTGATGGCGGCCGGGTCGGGGATTGTGACAAATCCAGCCAGTGAAGGTTGCAGTAATCGCCACGGCGCTGCGCCAGGGCCGGAAATAATAGTGCGCAAGCCGGCGCGTTGTTTCGCATAATCGGCCGCTTTGCACAAAAACATTGCAGCGCGTGCCGTCCGCCTCCGGAGTTTTCCTGCCCATGAATGCCAGTCTCGACGCCTATGACCTGAAGTTGCTCGCCGAGCTGCAGCGTGACGCCAGCACCGCGCAAAGCGAGCTCGGGCTGCGGGTCAACCTGTCCACCGCCGCGGTCAACCGGCGGCTCAAGCGCCTCAGCGACGAGGGTGTGATCGAGCGCTACAGCGCCATCGTCGCCCCCGATGCCCTGGGGCACGAGCTGAGCATCATCGTCGAGGTGGAAGTGGAGAGTGAGCGCATCGACCAGATCGACGCGCTCAAGCGCAGTTTCCAGGCCTGCCCCCAGGTCCAGCAGTGCTACTACGTGGCCGGCGAGTGCGACTTCGTGCTGATTTTCTGCGTGCGCAACATGGCCCAGTACACCCAGCTGACCCGCGAGCTGTTCTTCGACAACCCCAACGTCAAGCGCTTCAAGACCCTGGTGGCGATGAACCGGGTCAAGGTCGGCCTGGACGTGCCCACGTCCGGCTGAGGTTCAGGGCTCCTGCAGCGCTTGCACGAGAAAATCCACGAACACCCGGACCTTCTGCGACAGGTGGCGCTGGCTGGGGTACAGCGCATAGATATGACGCTCGGCCAGGTGCTGCTCCGGCAGCACCCGCAGCAGTTGGCCGCTGTCCAGCAACGGTTGGGCGACGAACCCGGGCAGCGCGCCTATGCCCAGGCCGGCCACCAGCATGTCGGCCAGCAGCAGGCTGTTGTCTGCGGAGAAATGCACCGGCAGCTCCAGCCGGGTCTGGCCTTCGGGGCCTTGCAGTTGCCAGCGCCCCGGGTGTTCCGCCAGCCGGTAGGCCAGGCAGCGATGCTGATGCAGGTCGGCAATGCTCGTCGGCGTGCCGGCTTCTTGCAGATAGCCCGGCGCGGCGCAGATGAGCTGTTCCACTTGCCCCAGGTGGCGGGCGATCAGTGACGAATCCTCCAGTTGCCGGCGAATCCGCAACGAGACGTCGAAGCCTTCGCCCACCACGTCCAGCACCTGGTCGTTGAGGGTCAGGTCCACCTGCAACTGCGGGTAGCGCTGCATGAAGGCCACCAGGATCGGCGACAGCACCTTGAGCCCGAAGGACAGCGGCGCGTTGACCCGCAGGCGCCCGCCGGGTTCGTGCAGGCCGGCCTGGGTGGCCCGCTCCAGGGCGTCCAGCTCGTCCAGCAGGTGGCAGCATTCGCTGAAGTAGCGCTGCCCGGCCTCCGACAGGCTCATGCGCCGGGTGGTGCGCAGGATCAACAGGCTGCCCAGGCGTTCTTCCAGCTGGCGCACCTGTTTGCTCACCGCCGCCGTGGACTGCCCGAGATCGGCGGCGGCCTGGCTGAAGCTGGAGCGTTCCGCCACCCGGCGAAAGGTGCGCATGGCCATCAGCACGTCCATATTGTTTCTCCTGGGTTGAATATTTATCCACGAAACCGCTGATTATCTCTGATCGAGCACTCAATACCATGGCCACTTCATTTCACAGGAGTGTTGTCATGGCTTATCGCGCAATGTCGAAGATGGTTTCCGGGGTGTTGGCCCTGTCCCTGCTCAGTGGCCTGTGCAACGCCGCCACGGCGCCCCGGCCCGAGGTGGGCATCAGCCCCTGGGGGCCCAGGGACGAGATCGGTCGCCTGAACCTGATCACCCCCGAGTCCCGGGCGGCGATCATGGCCCGGGTCAGTGGCGCGCAGGCCTATGACCTGGCGGTGGACTACTTCGTCGGCATGCCCAGCTGGCAGGCCGCCGGCGACCCGCCGTACCAGATGTGGATGACCCACACCCCCCACGGCAACGTGATCGCCGACCCGATGCAGGTCGGTGAACCGATGAACCAGCACGTCAGCTACAGCGGTTCGGCGGTGTCGATGTACGCCCACATGGGCACCCATATCGATGCCCTCAACCACTTCGGCCTCAACGGCAAGATCTGGAACGGCTACCGCGCCGACCAGCACCTGGGGGACCGCGGCTGGAACGTCACCGGCGCGGAAAAACTGCCGCCGATCATTGCCCGCGGGGTGCTGATCGACGTCGCCGCGGCCAAGGGCCTGGAGCAATTGGCGGACAGCTACCGGGTCACCCGCGCCGATCTGCAGCAGGCCCTGGCCCGGCAGAACGTGGCCCTGGAAAAAGGCGATGTGGTGCTGATCCGCACCGGGCGCATGCGCGACTTCGACAATGCCCAGCGCTACATGGCCAACCCGCCGGGGCTGAGCCTGGATGCGGCGAAGTTCCTGGTGGAAGAGGGCGGCGCCATGGTGGTGGGGGCCGACAACCTGAGTTTTGAAACCTTCCCCTCCGAGGTCGAGGGCAATTACCTGCCGCTGCACACCTACCTGCTGGCCATGCAGGGCGCGCCGATCATGGAGCTGGTCAACCTGGAAGGCCTGTCCCGGGACAAGGTGTACCAGTTCGCCTTTATCGGTGCTTCACTCAAGCTGCGCGGCGCCGATGCCGCGCCGATCCGGCCCATGGCCTTGCCCATTCGTTGAAGGGGCGAATGGCTTTTGCTCAGGAGATGAACATGTCTACCGCGCTTTTTTCAAACCCGGTGCTGCGCCTGTCCAACCCGCCCGGGCTCTATGACCCCAGCGCCAACGGCTATTCCCATGTGGCACAAGTGGCCGCCGGTGCGCGCCTGGTGTTCATCGCCGGGCAGGGCGGCGAAACGCCTGACGGTCAGTTGGCCGCGGACTTCGCCGCCCAGGTGCGCCAGGCCCTGGCCAACCTGCAGACTGCCTTGGCCAGCGCCGGTGCCGAGGTCAGCCAGGTGGCCAAGCTCACGGTGCTGATCGTCGATCACAGCCACGAGCGGTTGGCGATCTTTGGCCGCCAGTTGCGGGCGTTGTGGGGACCGGCGGCGACCCCGGCCTGCACCCTGATCCCGGTGCCGCGCCTGGCCCTGGACGGCATGCTGTTCGAGATCGAGGCGATTGCCGTGTTGCCGTCCTGAGCCTGAGTTCCCCTCTGGTGGAGCCGCTGCATTCTCCGTAATGTCAGCGGCTCGGTTTTTTCTGGAGGCGGTGTCATGGCGGCGTTCTACGATGCACGGGGCAATATCTATGGGGTGGTGACGCCCGCAGCGCTGCGCGGCCTGGGCATTGCCTTGCCCGGCAGCGCGGCCCAGGCGGCCCGGGACCGGCGCCTGTGGGCCGAACAGGCGATCGCCGCGCTCTGCGACTGGGCCCCGGGCACCCGGCCAGCCGGGGCCAAGGCCCACCGCAGCGATGGTTTGCTGGTGGGGCCGTTCCAGGCTCAGGCGCCCTTCGACCTGTTGATCGTCAACACCGACGGCACCCTGGCCGAGCGCAGCGGCAATGGCCTGACGATCTTTTCCCAGGCCCTGGCCGAACAGGGGCTGCTGGCAACCCAGGGGCCGACGCTGTTGCAGGTGCATCACGATCAAGCCACGGGCGCCTCGCCGGTGGCCACGCAGGTAGAGCCGGCGCAAGTGGCGGGGCAGCAGGGCTTCTGGCTGGATCTGGGCCAGCCGTCCTTCGGGCCCGAGGCCGTCGCGGCGATCGGTGTCGAAGCCGTGACTTTCAACGGTCGCGAGCTGAGCCGGGTGGCGCCGTTGCAGGCGCTGAACCCGCTGTGGGAGCACAGCCAGTTCGTGCGCATCGGCAACCCCCATTGCGTGACCCTGGTGGAAGAAGCCGACGCCTTGCCGAGCAACCCGCAGATGCTCGCGGCGCCGCTGGCCGAAGGGCTGACCGCGACGGCTTTTGCCTTGCCCCTGGGCAGCGGCGAGCCGTGCCCGGCGGGGGTCAACCTGCAATGGGCGATGCGCGAGTCGGCGCAGCGCATCGTCGCCCGGGTGTTCGAGCGTGGCGAAGGGCCGACCGCGTCGTCGGGCACCAGCGCCAGCGCCGTGGCTTGCGCGGCGTGGCGGGTGGGCTGGGTCAAGGCTGGCGAGGTGCAGGTGGTGATGCCCGGCGGCACCGCGCCCTTGCTGTTGCAAGAGACCGAGGGGGTGTTGACCCGGGTGAGCCTGTTCGGCACGGCGCTGGCACTGGCTGAGTGAGGACGCCGGAGTCGCGGTGGCGGAGTGCAAAACGGTTGGAGTTTCTATAGCGTGGCGGCAGTCGCGGCTCATCTCCCGCTACAGCCCACCTCTATGGAAAGGATTCGACATGCAAAAAGGAATGCCCCGCCGAGCCTTGCTCAAAGGCTCGGTTATGGCTCTGGGGGCTTTAGTCGCTGGCAGCCTTGGCGGTTGCCTGACCAGCCAGCTTTACGAAAGCCAAGCCAGCAATGAGGTCTATACGGAAACCGTCAGCCAGTTCTATGTCACGGCGGACGCGAAGAGCTTTGTCATCCTTGGCAAGAAGTACCACTACTTCGTGATGGTCGATCCGAAGTTGCTGCAGGCTATCCAGTCGGACCTGCATGGGAAAATGCAGGCCGAGTTTTCGCAGATCCACGTCAGTGCGTGGCAGAACCTGGAGGGTGAGCTGGTCCTGAGGATTCCCGGGCTGGATCAGCTCGACGCCCAGCAGATCGAGGCAGCCGAGGCCTTGGGTTTCGTGGTGGAGAGGTCGCAGAACGCCCTGTTGCACCGCTATGCCATTCGCGGCAGCCGCTTCAAGTCCAAGCGGGATATCAGCGCCTATCAGGCCAACCCGTTGAACAGCACCTACACCTTGCAGTTCTCGGCGTACCGCGAGAAGAGCAAGGTCGGCCAGGTGCTGTTGACGCCGGTGACCCTCACCGCGGACGGCGTGTTGGTGATCCTCGCCCTGCCGCTGTTGCCGGTGGCGTTCATGGCGGCCCAGCCGTTTCGGGTCAAGTAAGCATCGCTACCGTCAGTCGCCGGCCAATTGCACCTGGGCCATCTGCCGTTGCATCAGCACCTTGCCGTGGCGGATCGAATACAGCGGCAGGCCTTGGCTGCGGATCATTTCGTAATCGCTGTCAGCCGAGAGGATCAGCAGGTTCGCCGGCCGACCTTCCTCAAGGCCGTAGCCTTCGCCCAGGGCCAGGGCCTTGGCGCTGTTGTCGGTGACCAGGTCCAGGGCGCTCTGCAGGTTGCGGTAGCCGAGCATGTGGCAGATGTGCAGGCCGGCTTCCAGCACCCGCAGGATGTTGCCGTTACCCAGGGGGTACCAGGGGTCGACAATCGAATCCTGGCCGAAGCACACGTTCATTCCGGCTTCCAGCAGCTCGTTGACCCGGGTCACGCCGCGGCGTTTCGGGAAGCTGTCGAAGCGCCCCTGCAGGTGGATGCTTTCGGTGGGGCAGGAGACGAAGCTGATGCCCGAGTGCCCCAGCAGGCGGAACAGCTTGGCGCAGTAGGCGTTGTCGTAGGAGCCCATGGCGGTGGTGTGGCTGGCGCTGACCCGCGAGCCCATGCCGCGGCTGCGGGCCTCTTCGGCCAGCACTTCGAGAAAGCGCGAGTGCGGGTCGTCGGTTTCGTCGCAGTGCACGTCCACCAGGCAACCCGTGCGTTCGGCCAGGTCCATGAGGAACTTCACCGAGCTCACGCCCTGGTCGCGGGTGTATTCGAAGTGGGGAATGCCGCCCACCACGTCGGCGCCCAGGCGGATGGCTTCTTCCATCAGTTCGCGGCCGTTGCGGAACGATTCGATGCCCTCCTGGGGGAAGGCAACGATCTGCAGGTCGATCAGGTGCGCGCTTTGCTCGCGCACTTCGAGCATGGCCTTGAGGGCGGTGAGGTCCGGGTCGGTGACGTCGACGTGGGTGCGCACGTGCTGGATGCCGTGGGCGGCCAGGGCGCGGATGGTCTTGTGGGCGCGGGTGCGGGTGTCTTCGGCGGTGATGCTGGCCTTGCGTTCGCCCCAGCATTCGATGCCTTCGAACAGGGTGCCGCTCATGTTCCAGCGCGGCTCGCCGGCGGTGAGGGTGGCGTCCAGGTGGATGTGCGGTTCGACGAAGGGCGGCACCACCAGGTTGCCGCCGGCATCCAGGTGCTCGGGGCCGAAGGGCGCGGTGGTGGTGGGGGCGTCGGGGCCTTGCAGGACAATGCGGGCGATGCGGCCGTTTTCCAGGTGCAGTTGGTGCAGACCTTCACGGTGGCGCAGGCGGGCGTTGGTGATCAGCATCGGGGCAATTCCTCGAGTCGGGCAATCAGTGGTTGCGCCGTGAGATCCGGGCACTGGCCCTTGTCCCACGGTCATTGGACTGTCCTTGCACCGGCCGCGACAGGGCCGGTGGGTGGGGACAGGGTGTTGCATGACCGGGCCATGATAGACCCGGATCGCCTGGAGTGAGCAAGGCGCGGGTTCAGCTGCGAGCCTCGGCGCCGGCACTGGAGCGGGCGCCGAGCCAGGCGCTGAACAGCACATGGCTCAGGCTGGCGACGGCGATGCCCACCAGCGGGGCGACCCAGGGCGAGCAGAATGCCGCCAGGGTGCCCAGGCCGTAGGCGGCCAGCCCCGGCCAGTTCCAGTCCGGCAACTGGCTGTCGGCCAGACGCGGGTAGCGGCCGCGCCAGCGATAGAAGAAGTCGGCCATGATCACCCCGCCAATCGGCGGAATCACCGTGCCCAGCAGCACCAGATAAGGCACCAGCAAGTCGTACATGCCGAGCATCGCCAGCAGGGTGCCGATCAGCGCGCCCACCAGGGTCACGGTCTTGCGCCGGTTGGTGCGCAGCAGGTTGCAGCCGGCCACGGCGAAGTTGTAGATGGTGTTGTCCTGGGTGCTCCAGATGTTCAACAGCAGCATGGCCATGGCGGCCGTGGCAAAGCCCTGCAGCAGCAAGACTTCGACCACGTCCGGCTGCTGGTAGACGATGGCGCCGTAGGCACCGATCAGCACCATCAGGCCATTGCCGAGGCAGAAACCGATCAGGCTGGCGCTCACCGCCACCCGCGCCGAGCGGGAGAAACGGGTCCAGTTGGTGGCCTGGGTGGCGCCGCTGACAAAGGTGCCGAACACCAGGGTCAGGGCGGTGGACAGGTCCAGGCTGGCGCTGGGGGTGAGGGCCAGCAGGCCGTCGAGGCCGCCGACCTGGGTGGTCGCCACCGTCATCGACAGCACCAGCAGCAGACCCATGGCCGGCACCGCGATCCACGACAGGATCTCCAGGCCGCGGTAGCCGATGTAGGCGGTGGCGCAGAAGGCCATGCCGAACAGCAGCATCAACCCCAGCACCGCGCCCGAATCCAGCTGGAAGTACTTGCCCAGTACCACCGCGGCGGTGGCGGTGCCCCAGGCGTACCAGCCGACCTGGGTCAGGCCGAGGATCAGATCGCTGAGCTTGCTGCCCCGTTCACCGAAGCACAAGCGCCCCATCAGCACCGTGTTCAGCCCGCTCTTGAAGGCGATGTAGCCCAGGCTCGCGGCGTAGATCCCCAGCAGCAGGTTGCCGAGGACAATCACCATCAGCAGGGTGGTGAAGTCGAACGCCACCCCCAGCTTGCCGCCGGCGAACATGGTGGCGGTGAAGAAGGTGAAGCCCAGCAGCACCATGGCCATGGAGGCCAGGCCCTTGCGGGCGTGCTGCGGAACTTCGCTCAAGGGGTAGTCATTGCCGGGTTCGTGCTGGGTCATGGGCCTGTCCCTGGTCGCAGTGGTGCCTCGCTGTTGCAGGCGCCGTGCCAAACGGGTCGCCGGAGCGGGTGCCCCAGCAGTTATAGCCGATGCCTGCGGGCCTGCCCCGGCTGCAGGCCGCGCCGGGGCGAAAATGGTGCACGGGCGCACTGCCTCGTGGCCGGGGTCAGTCCTGGTCGGGGTTGAAGATGCTTTCGATAGGCATCTGGAAGGCCCGGGCGATCTTGAACGCCAGGGGCAGGCTGGGGTCGTAGCGCCCGGTCTCGATGGCATTCACCGTCTGCCGGGACACCTCAAGCCGGGTGGCCAGCTCGGCCTGGGACCAGCCTTTGAGGGTGCGCAATTCGCGCAGTTGGTTGTTCATCGGTAGCGCCGCCAGCCGACCACCGTGGCCAGGGCCCAGACCAGGCCCATCACTGGCCACACGTAGAACATCGAGAGCCGGGGCAGGCCGGCGGTTTCCAGGAAGCCGTAGCTGAAGGTGATCAGCGCGGTGCAGACAAAGGACAGTCCCAGGGCTTCGAGCTGGATGCGCCGGGCCAGTTCGTCCATGCGCCGCAACTGGCGCACCACCGCCAGGGCCATGGCCACCATGGGGATCACCGGCACCAGGGCCAGGGCAATCTTGCCCGGACCCGGGCTCATGTCAGCCAGCCAGTGGCTGCTCAAAATCACACAGGCGATATAGGCCAGCAAGGCCAGGCTGAATTCCCCGAAATAGCGTTTGGTGCCCATGGGCGATCTCCTTGAGTAAAGTGTCCTTTACATTAGGTGGGGCGATTTTTCATGTCAAGGGTGCTTTACATTGACCGCGTCATGCTCAGTCGAACAGGGCCACGCTGCGCCGGCCTTCGTGGAAGTCGAAAGCCTCCTGGATATCCCGTTCCACGGTGCGACCCTGGGACAGCGGCGGCAACTGGTCCGGGGCGAAGAACGCCGCGTCGCTGGTTTCGCTACCGGCCACCGGGGCCTCGGCGTCTTGCCGTTCACAGAGAAAGTACAGCTTGTAGAAGTCCCGGTGATCCGGCTTGTAAGGGCCCTTGGCCTTGTGCCGCAGGCCGTACAGCTGGCGCACCGAGACCTGGAGCCCGGCCTCCTCGTGGATTTCCTTGATGATGTTCTGCGCCGCCGACAGGCCCACATCGGCATAGCCCCCGGGCAGGGCCCAGAGGCCATCGTGCTGCTCGCGCACCAGGAGGATCTTGCCGTCCTCGATCAGCGCGCCGCGCACTTCGACCATCGGCGTCGAATAGCGCTGGGCAAAGTCCGAGACCAGATCGGTGATGCGCTCCACGGGCACGTTGCCCAGTTGCGCGAGCATGTCGTGGGCGATGTCGGCGACTTCCTGGTAGCGCTCGCGGTCGTGCACGTCCTTGCAGAAGTGCAGGCCGGTGGAGGCGATGGCTTGCAAGCGTTTGGCGTGGGTCAGCCAGTGGCTTTCCATGGGTGGGGTTCCTGCGGCGTCAGAGAGAAGGCGCCTGTTTTAAGCCCTTGGCACGCAGGGAGCAAGCACCACGCCGTGGCCGGCGGCGTGGTGCCGGTGGATCACCCCGGGAGGTCTTGCCGATGGCAACGCACTTGCTGGGTCGCGCTGCCCTGCAACGGTTGCGGCTTTTCGCAACCCGGGCCGCGGCGGCTGCAGCGGTCGAGAAAGAAGCAGCCGCTGGGCAGCTTGCGGTTGCCCGGCAGTTCGGTGGGCGCCGAGACCTGGCTGTCCGCCAGGGGCGCGCCGAGGCGTGGCACCGCATCCAGCAGCAGTTGGGTGTAGGGATGGCGCGGTCGCTCCAGCACTTGTTCGGCGCTGCCCAGTTCGACGATCTGTCCCAGGTACATCACCGCCACCCGGTCGGCCATGTGCCGCACCACCGAGACGTTGTGCGAGATCAGCACGAAGGTCAGGCCGCGACTGCGCTGCAGGTCCGCCAGCAGGTTGAGGATCTGCGCCTGCACCGAGATGTCCAGGGCCGAGGTCGGTTCGTCGAGGACGATGATGTCCGGGTTCGACGCCAGGGCCCGGGCAATGGCGATGCGCTGGCGCTGGCCGCCGGAGAACTGGTGCGGGTAGCGCTCCAGGTATTCGCTGCGGATGCCCACCTGCTGCGCCACCGTGGCGGCGATCTCGCGCATCTGTGCGGCCGGGGTGTTGCCCAGGGCGAACAGCGGCTCGGTGATGATCTTCCAGATCGGCAGGCGCGGGTCGAGGGACGATTGCGGGTCCTGGAACACGATCTGCACATGGCTGTGGCGTTCGCGGTCGCTGGCGTAGGCCCAGCGCAGGTCGCCGCTGCTGGGCTTGACCAGGCCCATCAGCAGTTGCGCCAGGGTGCTCTTGCCGCAGCCGGATTCGCCGACGATGCCCAGGGTTTCCCCGGGGCGCAGTTCCAGGTCGATGCCGTTCAGCGCGTGGGCGAAGGCCCGGGGCCGGCCCAGCCAGTCATTGCTCAGGGGGAAGCGTACCTGCACGTCGTTGAGGCGCAGCAGCGGCGGGTTGCCGGTTTGCGAGGCGGTGGTAGTCATTGGGCGGACTCCGGGGCGGCCAGCCAGCAGGCGCTCTTGCGCTGCTCGCCGGCGTTGATCGAATGCAGCGGTGGCCGTTGGGCACATATCGCCATGGCCTGCGGGCAGCGCTCGCGGAAGGTGCAGCCAGCGGGCAGGTGGGCGAGGTTCGGCACCTGCCCGGGAATGGTCAGCAGTGGCGCGCCGGGGGCCACTTGCTCCGGCAGGCCGCTGAGCAGGCCGCGGGTGTAGGGGTGCTGCGGATCGAGCATGACCTGGGCGGTGCTGCCTTGCTCGACCACGGCGCCGGTGTACATCACGTAGACCCGGTCGCAGAACTGCGAGACCACCGCCATGTCGTGGGTGATCAACAGGATCGCGGTGCCCCGTTGCCGCGCCTTCTCGCGCAGCAACAGCAGCACCTGGCGCTGCACGGTGACGTCCAGGGCGGTGGTCGGTTCGTCGGCGATCAGCAGTTGCGGGTCGCAGGAGAACGCCAGGGCGATCATCACCCGCTGGCGCATGCCGCCGGACAGCTCGAACGGGTAGGCCTGCAGCACCTGCTCGGGGTCGGCGATGTGCATGTCGCGCAGCAGGGCGATGGCCTTGGCCCGGGCCTGGTCCTGGCTCAGGCGCTGGTGATGGATGATCACGTCGAGCATCTGCCGGCCGATGCGCCGGGTCGGGTTGAGGGCGGTCATCGGCTCCTGGAAGATCATCGCCGCGTCGCGGCCACGGATCTGCAGCAGCTGTTTTTCCGGGGTGGCGAGCATGTCGCGGCCCAGCAGCGACAGGCTGCCGGAGGTGATGCGGTAGCTGCGCTCGGGCAGCAGGCGCAGGCTGAGCATGGCGGTCACCGACTTGCCCGAGCCGGACTCGCCGACCACGCCGACGATCTCCCCCGGGTTGACGTGCAGCGACACGCCGTTGAGGGCCTGCACATTGCTGCGGTAGGCGGGGAATTCCAGGCTCAGGTTATCGATGTTGAGAACGGCGGATGAGCTCATGGTCATTTCCCCTGTTGCCGTGGGTCGAGCAGGTCACGGATGCCGTCACCCAGCAGGTTGAAACCGGTGGCGGTGAACAGGATCGCCAGCCCGGGAAAGGTCGAGTACCACCAGTTGTCGAGGATGAAGTTGCGCCCGGTGGCCACCATCGCCCCCCATTCGGCGGTGGGCTGCTGCGCCCCCAGGCCAATGAAGCCCAGGGCCGAGGCCATGAGGATGGCGCTGCCGATGTCCAGGCTCAGTTGCACCAGCAGCGGCGGCATGGCGTTGCGCCCCACGTGCCAGCTGACGATGTGCCAGCGCCCGGCGCCGTAGGTCTGCGCCGCCTTGACGTAGCCCATCTGGCGGATGCTCAGGGCCTGGCCCCGGGCCAGGCGCACGTAGAACGGAATGCGCACCAGGGTGATCGCCAGCATGGCGTTGAACAGGCTCGGGCCCAGGGCGGCGGCCAGGGCCATGATCAGCACCAGCGACGGCACCGAGAGCATGATGTCCATCAGGCGCATGATCAGGCTGTCGAAGCGCCCGCCGATGATCCCCGACAGGCAGCCCAACAGGCCCCCGGCCAGGCACGAGGCGAAGGCCACGAACAGGCCTACGCCCACCGACTGGCGGCTGCCGTGGAGCACCCGGCTGAACAGGTCGCGGCCGACTTCGTCGGTGCCGAACCAGTGGCTGGCGCTGGGGGCGGCCAGGCGCTCGGCCAGGTTCAGGGCGTTGGGGTCATGGCTCGACAGCCAGGGAGCGAAGGCCATGCACAGCAGCACCAGCAGGGTCATGCATAGCCCGGCGATGGTCAGCGGGCTTTGCCGCACGCGGTAGCCCAGGTAGGCCAGGCGCGCGCGCCAGCCGTTGGCCTGGGCCACGGGCAGCGGCAGGGGAATGTTCAAGGGAGCGGACATCTCAATTTACCTCGCCAATGCGCGGGTCGATCACCCGGTACAACAGGTCGATCGCCATGTTCAGCAGCACATAAATGAACGACACCAGGATGGCGAAGCCCATCACCGCCGGAAAATCCAGGGCCTGGATCGACTTCACCACATAGGCGCCCATGCCCGGCCAGGCGAACACCGTCTCGGTCAGCACCGCGCCGTACAGCAGGTCGCCCAGGGTCAGGCCGAGCACCGTCACCGAGGGGATCAGCGCATTGGGCAGGGCGTGGCGCAAAATCACCGCCCAGCGCGACAGGCCGTAGGCCCGAGCGGTGCGGATGTAGTCCTCGCCGAGCTGGTCGAGCATCGCCGAGCGGATCTGCCGCGCCACCACCCCGAGGTTGACGAAGCCCAGGGTCACCGCCGGCAGGATCAGGTGCTGCAGGGCATTGAAAAACAGCGGGAGGTCCCCGGCCAGCAGCGAGTCGATCAGGTAGAAGCCGCTGATCGTCGGTGGCGGCTCCAGGCCTTCGTCCAGGCGCCCGCTGCCGGGCAGCCAGCCCAGGTTGCCGTAGAACAGCAGGATCAGCCCCAGCCCCAGCCAGAAGGCCGGGGTGGAAATCCCGGTGACCGCCAGGGTGCGGGCTATCTGGTCGATAAAGCGGTTGTGATAGACCGCCGACAACACCCCCAGCGGCACGCCCACCAGCACCGACAGCAGCAGGGCGGCCAGGGCCAGCTCCAGGGTCGCCGGGAAGAAGTTCTGCAGGTCTTCCAGCACCGGGCGGCTGGTGCGGATCGAGGTGCCCAGGTCGCCGTGCAGCAGGTCGAGCATGTAGCGCCCGTACTGCTGGTACAGCGGCAGGTCCAGGCCCAACTGGTGGCGGATGTTCTGCACGATGGCATCGCTGGCCCGGTCGCCGGCGATCAGCCGCGCCGGGTCACCGGGAATCAGGTGCGAGATGGTGAAGGTAATCAGCGAAACCCCGACCACGACCAGCAACAGGCCGAGCAGGCGTTTGCGCAACATATTCAGGAAGGCCATGAGGCAACCTCGTTAACGCTTGACGAACGGCGGGGGCAGCAGCGGCGCCCCGCCGGGGACACGGCAACCCGGCGCCGACCCGGTTCAGGGGCCGGCGACGGGGACTGCAGGCGCGGTCCTACTTGCTGATTTCAGCGATGTTGAACACCTGTTCCAGCATCGGATGGAACACGTAGCCCTTCACCGAATCACGCATCGGCAGGCTGTAGTTCTTCTGATACAGGTAGGCGTAGACGTTGTCCTTGAGGACGATCTTCTGCGCCTTCTGGTACAGCTCGATGCGTTTGGCGGTGTCGTTGGTGGCCGCCGCTTCGCGGATCAGGCCGTCGACTTCCGGGTTGCTGTAGAACGAGCGGTTGCCCGGCAAGCCCTGCAGGCTGGAGTCGAACCAGAAGTTCATGAACATGTAGGGGTCGGCGAAGTCCGGGCTCCAGGAGCCGATGGCCACGTCGTAGTCACCCTTGCCGACCCGTTCACGCATGGTGGCGTTGGCCAGCTTCTCCATCTTCAGGTTGATGCCCAGGGGCGCCAGGCCTGCTTGCAGGGTCAGGCCGATGGACTCCCAGTTGGCGTCCTTGTCCGAGTACAGGTAGGTCAGGTTGCTGATCTTCTGCGGGACCTTGGCCAGGCTGGCCTTGGCGCCGTCGAGGTTCTGCTGCATCAGCGGCAGGCTCGGGTCGTGGGCCCACATGCCGTCGGGGATCGGCCCGTTCATCAGCTTGGCCTGGCCCTTGAGGATGCCGTCGACGATGCCCTTGTAGTCGATGGCCTGGACCAATGCCTGGCGCGCCTCGACGTTGTTCAGGGGCGCGCGCTGGTTGTTCAGGTACAGGTAGTTGACCCGCAGCGAGGGGAAGGTCTGGATCACCACCCCGGACTTGCCGGCCAGGGTGCCGAGCTGGTCTTCGGGCATGTCCTCGATGATGTCCAGGTCGCCGCGTTCCAGTTGCAGGCGGCGCACCGAGGCCTCGCTGATGATCTTGATCACCACCTTGTTCAGGCTCGGCTTGGGCCCGGCGTAATAGCTGTTGGGCTCCAGCGTCAGCGACTGGCCCTTCTGCCAGTTGCTCAGGCGGAAGGCCCCGGAGCCGGCGGTGTGGGTCGACAGGTAGGCGTTGACGTCCTCGCCCTTGTTGGCCACATCCGGGTTGATGATGCCGCCGCCGTTGTGGGCCAGGGTGTAGAGGAAGGGTGCGTAAGGCTTCTTCAGGGTGAAGCGCACGGTCAGCGGGTCGACCACGGCCACGCTCATGTCATCCGGGAAGGCCCCGGACGGGCCTTGCTTGAGCTGCATCAGGCGCTCGAAGGAGAACTTCACCGCGGCCGCGTCCACCGGCTTGCCGTCGTCGAACTTGTTGCCGGGCTTGAGCTTGAAGTCCCAGGTCAGGTTGTCGGCGGAGGTGCTCCAGCTCTCGGCCAGGTCGCCCTGGACTTCGGTGCTGCCCTTGCCGTTCTCGACCTTGTAGGTCACCAGCTTCTGGTAGGCCGGGTAGGTCACGGCCCAGTCGTTGTTGTCGATGGTCACGGCCGGGTCGAGGGTCTGCGGGTCGGCGGCCTTGCCGATCATCAGGGTGTCCTTGGGCGCGGCGGCGCTGGCCGCCTGCCAGGCGCCCAGGCTCAGGGCGGCGCACAGCAGCGACAGGGCGACACGGGTGGACAGACGCACATCAGGGTTATTGCGCAGATTGGGGGTCATGCCGGTTTCCTTGATCATTCGATGTTGGGAAGTTCGTCAGGTTTTTTATAAAAGCTATAACCGGGCAGTTGGAGCTGAAGCGGTGTTGCAGGGCGACCGGCTTGGGGCAGTTAGCTGCCTGTTGTTGTGGCCGGTTGGGGAACGGGACATCAGTGTTCGAAGGGCTGGTCGTGCTCCTGGATCAGGGGGAAGTCCTCGGCGTTGGGCAGCTCGTAGTGCCACCACTCGGTGGGGATCGCTTCGAAGCCGGCGCTGAGCATGATCCCCAGCAGCAGCAGGCGATTGCGCTGCACCTGGGGCGGCAGGTCGCTGTAGAACTGGTGCGACTTGGGCTCCATGGCATCGAAGGCGGTGCCCATGTCCAGCGCCTGGCCGCTTTCATCCACCAGGGTCAGGTCCACGGCCACGCCGCGGGTGTGGTGTGAGCCCAGGCGCGGGTCGCGCACGTAGTCCGGGTCGGGCAGGGCCTGCCACAGCAACTGCTGGGCGTAGGCCGGGCGGTAGGCGTCGTAGATGCGCAGGCCCAGGCCGGCCATGCGCGCCAGCTGGCTGGCCTTGTACAGGCAGGCCGCGGCGTCCTTGTGCAGCAGGCAGCGGGCGTTGCGGTAGATCACCTGGCCGGCCAGGTTGTCGGCGCTGGCGTAGACCAGGTCGATTTCCAGTTGGTGGCGCTGGGCGTCGATTTCGACAAGGGGGCTGTTGTTCACTCACTCACTCCATCTTGGGACAGGCTTGAAGGTCAGGACTCGAACTGGCCGAAGGCTTCCTGCAACGCTCGGTTCTTCGCCAGGCGCTCATCCAGGCGCTCGCCATAGCCCTCGGCCACCGCGGACACCATCAGGTTGAACAGGCAGGTCAGCGGCGCCAGGGAATCCCAGAACTGGCCGACATCGGTTTTCAGTTGCAGCAGGTCCAGCGGGTAGTCCCGGGCCCAGGGGCATTGCAGGTCGGTGACCAGGGCCAGGGGCAGGGCGTTGGCGTTGGCCACTTCGCAGAAGGTCTGGGTGATGGCGGAGTAGGCGCGAAAGTCGGAAATGATCGCGTAGGGCTTGGCGAAGCCCGAGTTCAGGGTTTCCGCGTAGATGCCCGACAGGCCGTCGACGTAATAGACCTTGGGCCGGATGTATTCCAGGTGGCTGTGGAAGGCGTTGAGGATGCCCCGGGTCGACTGGATACCGATGATGAACACCGCGTCGGCCTCGACGATCTGCCGCACGATCGCGCCGAACGCTGGGCTGCGGGCCAGGCCGTAGACATGCTGGATGGCCTCGATCTCGCGATGCATCGAGCGCTCCAGGGCGTCGTCCTGATGGGCTTCGCTGCGAAACGCGCCAAGCCGGTCGGTGATCAGCCAGGAGGCCGGGGTATCGCCGCGCAGGCCTTGCTTGACGTCATCCAGGTTGCGGTAGCCCAGCGAGCGCAGGAAGCGCCCCACGGATATGCCCGTGGTGCCGGCTTGCTGGGCGATGCTGTCGGCGGTCTCGAAGGGCAGTTGCTGGAGGTTGGCCAGCAGGTAGGTGGCGATGCGCTTGCCGGTGGGCGTCAGGCTTGCAAACTGCTGTTCCAGGGTGACTTGGAAACTGTTCTTGTCCATGACCATCTCGCCAGGCGTTCGCGGAAAATGTTATTGAAGTTTCATTTTTGTAATTCGTGTTAGAAACATAACATCGGCTTTCGCGGCAAAACAAGGCTTTTGTCCGACGAGGTCGTTTTCGGCAGAAAGTGACGCTGCTGGTTATCTTCAGTGGGCCGCAGGGGCTGCGTTCAACCAGTGCCCGAGGTCACGGATGGCTGTTTCCACACAGGTGCTACGACCGCTCCAGGTGCAGGCCAGCATCAGGTTGCGCGGCAGATTGAAGTCTTCCACCGCAAAGCCCTGGGCATCGCGGCCCTGGGCGTCGTGGGGCACCTGCTGGCGCAGGGTCGCGGGGCCGCTGAAGTAGGCCCACACCGGCTTGCCCAGGGCGATGGCCGCGCCCACTTCGAAGGCGGTGCCGGAATCCGGCTCCAGGCCGCGAAAGTCGTTGAGGTTGGCCAGCAGGGCGTCGCAGGCGCGGAGCATGGCCAGGTTCTGCTGGCAGATCCACTGCGCGGTGGCTTCTGGCGAGAGGTTCTGCGGGGCCTGGTTATCCAGGGGGAACAGACCGTGCAGGCCCTGGGCGCTGCACAGTTGCTTGAGGTATTGGCCATGGGCCACGGCATCGCTGCGAAACACATCGAAACCGGCGAGGTAGATACGTGGGCTCATGGGCAGCTTCCTTGCGACCTGTAGATGGCTCGGCTTACTCGCCGCGGTAGATGCAGCCGCTGGTGCAGGTTTCGTGGATGCGAATCGCCGAAAGCTCCGGCAGCAGCGGCTTGAGTTCGTTCCAGATCCACTTGGCCAGGACTTCGCTGGTGGGGTTTTCTAGGCCGGGGATGTCGTTCAGGTAGTTGTGGTCCAGGCGCTCGTAGAGCGGCTTGAAGATGGCCTTGATTTCCGAGAAGTCGCGAATCCAGCCGGTGTGCGCGTCGACCTCGCCACTGAGGTGGATCGCCACCTTGAACGAGTGGCCATGCAGGCGGCCGCACTTGTGGCCTTCGGGCACGAAGGGCAGGCGATGGGCGGATTCGAAGGTAAATTCTTTGAAGATTTCCACAGTGTCGGTCAGCTCTGTCAGGTGGCGTCGCCCGCGGGCGAGTTGAGGCAGGCGGCGAGTTTATCAGCTTGGCTCCCGGGCTGCGGAAAAACCCTGACTAAAGGGTCAGTCCGCCACGCCGACGGGTTTCTAGAGGCTTTGCAGGCGTTCGCCCAGGCGGTTCTGCGCCGCCAGTTCGAGGAATTCGTCGCCCAGGCGCCGGCTTTCGTCCATGGCGCTGCGCCAGTATTTTTGCCGGCCGGCGTCGTCGCCCATGAAGCGCTTGAAGTCGTTGCGGTCCGGCAGCTTGCCGTAGGGCAGGCGCGCCAGGTACTCCTTCGACGGCGCCAGCAGCAGGACGTCGCGCAGGCGTTCTGGGCTGGCCCGGCGCCAGGGCAGGGTCTTGTCGAACCAGCCGGGGATCACCCGATCGGTGAAGTGCGGGTAGAGCACGATGTCGCTGCCGCTGTAGGGCAGGTCCAGGTGGTAGTCCAGCAGGCCGCCGTCGCGGAAGGTGCCGGTGCCGGCCCCGGGCAGTTCGCGCACGCCCTGCATGACCATGGGGATCGAGCCGGAGGCCAGCAGTGCCTGGCGCAGGTTGCCGCGATCCAGGGGCACGAAGCGCGAGGGAAAGTCCTCCAGTGCCTGCAGCGGCGGGGCCAGGCGCGGGTCGTGCAGCACCAGGCGTTCGAAGTGCCGCGACAACCGTGCGCGGCCCCGCAGGTTGTCGGCGATCACCGAGGACAGGCCCAGGCCCAGGCGCCCGCGATGGTCGTCGGCGAGCAGGCCGTGGCTTTTGACCACCATGATGTTGAGCCGGTAGTGGGGGTTGTCGAGGATCGAGGCGTCGCGGCCATCGAGCAGGTCGTCGAGCATGCGCTGCGAGCTCTGGCTGATCTGCGCCATGGTCACGCCCTTGGCGAAGCTCTGGGCGTTGTACAGCTGGCCCAGGCGGCGGATGCCTTCGGCGGCATCCGGCAGGCAGGCGCTGGCGAAGCGCCAGGAACCCACCGAGGCACCGATCAGCGAGCGTTCGCGGGGCGCGGCGGGCAGCCATTCGCCGAACAGCGCCAGGTCCAGGCCCTGAATGCCCAGGGCCTTGGGGCCGCCAGCGGCGCCCGGCAAGGTGCCGACTTCACCGGCGTGCAGGCCTTGGCGGCTAATGCGGGCCAGGGCGCGGGGGCCGGCCTTGAGGGTCAGGGCGGGAAACTTGATATGGATGGCGGTCATACCGGGCTCACTCTTGAATCAGCCGCCGAGTATAGAGAACTCGGGCGCCGGGGGCCGAGTGAAAGTTCTGTCAGGCCCATGATGGCGATTCAGTTTCAATTAAGTTGCCTTGGGTATCGTTTGCGGCATCGGCCTTGTGGCCTGCGACCTTGGAGAACTGCCATGAAAACCCTGACCGCGCTGTTCAGCGCCAGCCTGATCGCCCTGACCGCCAGCCTGGCTCACGCCCGCGACCTGGGCCCCGACGAAGCCCTGCGGCTGCGCGACGCTGGTACCATTGTGTCCTTTGAAAAACTCAATGCCACGGCCCTGTCCCGGCATCCTGGGGCGAGCATCAGCGAAACCGAGCTTGAGGAAGAGTACGGCAAGTACATCTACCAGGTTGAGCTGCGCGACCCGCAGGGACTGGAATGGGACCTGGAACTGGACGCGGTGAGCGGCCAGGTACTCAAGGATCATCAGGACACTTAATGAACCGGACTCTGCGCATCGCCGGCAGCTGTGCCGCCCTGGCGCTGCTGTTCTGCTCCCTGGCCATGGCCCGCGACCTGGACCAGGACGAAGCCCTGCGCCTGCGCCAGCAGGGGGTGATCCTGCCCCTGGAGCAGTTGCTCAAGCAGGCCCTGGACCGCTACCCCGGGGCCAAGCTGCTGGAAGCTGAACTTGAAGAAAAACACGATGTGTACATTTATGAAGTCGAGCTCTTGACCGTGGACGGCGTGGTCCGCGAGCTGGACCTGGACGCCGCCACCGGGCGCCTGTTGAAAGATGAGGAAGACGACTGATGCGCCTGCTTGTGGTGGAAGATCATGTATCCCTGGCCGATGAACTGCTCGAAGGCCTGAAGCTGCAGGGCTACGCCGTGGACTGGCTGGCCGATGGCCGCGACGCGCTGTATCAGGGTGCCAGCGAACCCTACGACCTGATCATTCTCGACCTCGGCCTGCCCGGGGTGCCGGGCCTGGAGGTATTGCGCCAGTGGCGCGCGGACGGGCTGGCGACCCCGGTGCTGGTGCTCACCGCCCGTGGCTCCTGGGCCGAGCGCATCGAGGGGCTCAAGGCCGGTGCCGACGATTACCTGAGCAAGCCCTTTCATCCCGAGGAGCTGCACCTGCGGGTCCAGGCCTTGCTGCGCCGTTCCCACGGCCAGGCCAATCAGCAGACCCTGCAGGCCGCCGGGCTGCAACTGGATGAAGGCCGCCAGTGCGTGGTCCGCGATGGCCAGGACGTGCTGCTGACCGCCGCCGAGTTCCGCCTGCTGCGCTATTTCATGCTGCACCCGCAGCAGATCCTGTCCAAAAGCCACCTGGCCGAACACCTGTATGACGGTGAAACCGAGCGCGACTCCAATGTGCTTGAAGTCCACGTCAACCACCTGCGGCGCAAGCTCGGCCGCGAGGTGATCGAAACCCGTCGCGGCCAGGGCTACCTGTTCGGCGGGACGGCTTCGTGAGGTCGATCCAGCGGCGCCTGAGCCTGGGGCTGATCACGGTGATGCTGGTGGTCGGCCTGGTACTGGCCCAGACCAGCCTCTGGCTGTTTGAAGTGGGCCTGCAGCGTTACCTGGAGGCCGGGCTGCGGGAAGACAGCGAGAGCCTGCTGCTGGCCCTGGTGCGCGGTCCGCAAGGCTTGCAGCTGGACGAGCGGCGCCTGTCGCCGGCTTATCAGCGGCCCTTTTCCGGGCATTACTTTCGTATCGATTTTGCCGACGTGCACTGGCGTTCCCGCTCCCTGTGGGACCAGGAACTGCCGCAGCTTGCGCGCGCCGGCCTGCAAAGCGACCTGCAACTGGGGCCCGAGGGCCAGCAACTGCTGGTGTTGCGCAGCGACTACAAGCGTCTGGGCCAGTCCATTTCCATCAGCGTGGCCCAGGACTACACCCCGGTGCGCGAGAGCTTCCAGCGCATGCGTCAGGTCGGTCTTGGCCTGGGGCTGGCGGGGTTGCTGCTGATCCTGCTGCTGCAGCGCATGACCGTGCGCCGGGCCCTGCGTCCCCTGGAAACCGCCCGCGAGCAGATCGCCCAGTTGCAGCAGGGCCAGCGTTCGCAGCTCGATGCCCGGGTGCCGCTGGAACTGGAGCCTTTGGTGGCGCAGATCAACCATTTGCTGGCCCACACCGAAGACAGCCTGAACCGCTCGCGCAATGCCCTGGGCAACCTTGGCCACGCCCTGAAAACACCGCTGGCAGTGCTCCTGAGCCTGGCGTCGGGGCCCAAGCTCGATGGCCACCCTGAGCTGCGCAAGGTGCTGCTGGAGCAATTGCAGCAAGTGCAGCAGCGCCTCAATCGTGAACTCAACCGCGCGCGGTTGGCGGGGGATGCCTTGCCCGGGGTGCTGTTCGAATGCGATGCCGAACTGCCGGGCTTGCTGGCGACCTTGAACATGATCCATGGCGAGCACCTGGACCTGAGCTATCGGGCGCCACCGGGGCTGCGCCTGCCCTGGGACCGGGAAGACCTGCTGGAGCTGTTGGGCAATCTGCTGGACAACGCCTGCAAATGGGCCGATGCCCAGGTGCGCCTGAGCGTCGAGGAGCGGTCGCAGGACTTTTGCCTGCGGGTGGAGGACGACGGCCCGGGCATTCCCGAAGCACGGCGGGCGCAGGTGTTCAGTCGTGGTGCCCGGCTGGATGAACAGACCGATGGCCATGGGCTGGGCCTGGGCATTGTGCGCGACATCGTCGACGCCTGCGGCGGCCGCCTGAGCCTGGGGGACAGCGAGTGGGGCGGCTTGCGGGTGGAGGTCGAGCTGCCCAAGCGCTGAACTTGCCTGGCGCTCGACCTTCGAACCCTGGCGGCCTCTGGATCTTGGCGGCCCTGCGTGCCGTTCGCAGCCTGCGGCAGCGGCTACAGCATTCCGGTTTGGTGTCGGTGTAGCCGCTGCCGAGCCATGGCGAGGCTGCGACAAGGCCCGAAGGGCCTTGCCTGGCGCTCGACTGTCGAACCCTGGCGGCCTCTGGATCTTGGCGGCCCTGCGTGCCGTTCGCAGCCTGCGGCAGCGGCTACAGCATTCGGTTTGGTGCCGGTGTAGCCGCTGCCGAGCCATGGCGAGGCTGCGACAAGGCCCGAAGGGTCTTGCCTGGCGCTCGACTGTCGAACCCTGGCGGCCTCTGGATCTTGGCGGCCCTGCGTGCCGTTCGCAGCCTGCGGCAGCGGCTACAGCATTCGGTTTGGTGCCGGTGTAGCCGCTGCCGAGCCATGGCGAGGCTGCGACAAGGCCCGAAGGGCCTTTGGACAGGGTCAGACGCGGAACTGGTCCATCAGGCTCTGTTGCTGGTTGGCCAGGCTGTTGAGCGACTGGCTGACCCGCGCCGACTCATTGGCCTGTTCCGACAGCGACTCGGTGACATCGCGAATGGTCGCCACGTTGCTGTTGATCTCTTCGGCCACTGCGCTCTGCTGTTCGGCGGCGCTGGCGATCTGCAGGTTCATGTCGCTGATCACCGTCACCGCATCGCCGATCTGGCGCAGGGCGGTGACCGCCTGACCGACTTGCTCGACGCTGCCCTGGGCCTGGCGATGGCTGTTGTTCATCGACCCCACCACGTCCCGGGTGCCGGTTTGCAGTTGCTCGATCACTTGACGGGTTTCCTCCACCGACTCCTGGGTGCGCTGGGCCAGGTTGCGCACTTCGTCGGCCACCACCGCGAAGCCGCGCCCGGCTTCCCCGGCCCGGGCCGCTTCGATGGCGGCGTTGAGGGCCAGCAGGTTGGTCTGCTCGGCAATCGAGCGGATCACTTCCAGTACCGTGCCGATCTGTTCGCTGTTGGCGGCCAGGCCTTCGACCTGGGTCATGGCGGCGCTCATGTCGGCGGCCAGTTGGTCGATGCTGCGGGTGGTGCGGTCGATCACGGTCAGGCCCTGTTGCGTGGCCTGGTCGGCATCCCGCGCCGCCTGGGCCGCCTGGGCCGCGCTGCGGGCGACGTCCTGGGCGGTGGCGCTCATTTCGTGGGACGCGGTGGCCACCTGGTCCACCTGGCGATACTGCTGCTCCATGCCGGCGCTGGTCTGGGTGGCGATGGCCGATGACTGGTCGGCGGTGCCGCGGGCGTCCTGCACCGAGCGTTTCACTTCGGCAATGATCGGCTGCAGCTTGTCGAGGAAACGGTTGAACCAGCCGGCCAGCTGGCCCAGCTCGTCCTGCTTGTCGTAGGCCAGGCGCCGGGTCAGGTCGCCTTCACCGCTGGCGATGTCTTCGAGCATGTGGGCCACGCCGAGGATCGGCCGGGTCACGCTGCGGGCCATCAGCCACACCAGCAGCAGGCCGACCACGGCGGCCAGCAGGCCCAGGCCCAGCTCCATCAGGGTGCCGCTGCGGTTGTCGGCATCGAGCTGGCTTTTCAGGGTTTCGGCCGGGCCCACCAGGACTTTTTCCGGTACGTCCAGCAGCACGCCCCAGGGCTTGCCGCCGGGGATCGGGGTGAAGGGGGCGAGCACCTTGAGTTCATGGTTGCTGTGCAGGCTGTGGGTCTGGGTGCTGCCGGCCAGCTGGCGGATCAGCTCGGCGCCGTTGAGGCTGTCGACGCTGTCCAGGCGCTGGCTGAGTTTGCTGGCGTCCGGGCTGTAGCCGGCCAGCAGGCCCACCGGGCTGAGGATGCTGACGCTGGTCTGGCCGGCGTAGAGCTTCTGGCTGGCGTTGCGGCTGATGGCCTGCAGGCTGTTGAGGTTGATGTCCACCGACAGCGAGGCGATGACTTTGCCGTTGACCAGCAGCGGGAAGACGATGCTGGTCATCAGCACCTTCTGGCCGTCGATGTCATAGAAGTAGGGTTCGATCACGCAGGGCTTGAGGGTGCTGCGCGGGCAGGTGAACCAGGCATTGGCCGGCTGGCCGCTGGGGCCGGTGCGGGTGTCGCTCATGTCGCTTTCCGGCAGCGACATGGCGGTCAGCTTGCCCGGGGTGGGCTGGGACCAGTACAGGGCGAAGCGGCCCTTTTCGTTGCTGCCCAGTTCGCTCTGGCCGCTGAACAATTCGTCCTTGCCATCCAGGGCGTTGGCTTCGAACACCAGGGACAGGCCCAGCAGGTCGGGGTTGGCCTGCAGCGCCGACTTGACCTGGCGGGTCAGGTCCTCGCGCAGGTCGAAGGCGTCGAGAAAGCGCTTCTCGGCCTGTTCGCGCAGGAACAGCACCTGGCGCGAGAAGCCGTGGCCGTACTGGTAGGCGTCCATGAATTGCTGGCGAATGCCCAGCGCCTGGACTTCACCCTGAGCCTCGATCCGCGCCTGGGCGGCTTCGTTGAGCATCTCCATGCTCGAGGTCTTTACCAGCTCGGAGCTGTGCTCCATGCGATACAGCGAAAGCCCCACCAACAGCGAGACGATGCCCAACAGGCAGAGTCCGGCCAGCAGGGTGATCTTCCATTGGATGGAAAGTTGTCTGAGCGACATGGAGACGTCCTTTATTCGATAAATATCTGAGACATCGCACTGTAACGGCCGACGAACGGCGTTCTTTAAACGCTTGTTCGAAATTAGCCGCGAAGCTCTGGGGCTGCTGCGCCGCCCAGCGCGAGCAAGCTCCCTCGCCACGGGGAGGGGGTCGGGCTTGGGGGCTTCGCTGGCATGGGGCTCGACAGGAGCCGGGTTTTGACAAGCCGGGCCTGCTGCTGCAAAGTGCGCGCCCCTTAGGGTCTGTTGCCATTGGGTGACAGGCCGCGACGGCAGCCCACTTGGCACAGGGCAAGGCGCGAGGAGCGCGGTTTGGTTGTTCCAAATAAGCTCCGAGCAACACAGCCCTGTGCCAAGTGGGCCCCGTCCCTTCGGGTTGCGTGCCAAACGGCGCGAGGCTGCGTTGCGGGATTTGCCAAGGGAGCACCATTAGCGGCATCCCGCGCCTTGCCTCGCTCCGTTTGGCCCAGCAACGCGGCTCGTCACCAAATGGCAACAGACCCTTGAACCTCTTTCATTTCGATGTCGGCAGCCCGCTGCCTTCCGGTCGGTCACAGGCTTTTGCGCCATTTTTGCTGGTGCAGTAATGAGGTAACGATGATTAACGCAGTAATTGCCGCGGTTGGCGTGATGTTGGTGCTCAGCCTGTCCCGCGTGCACGTAGTGATCGCCCTGATCGTTGGCGCGCTGGTGGGCGGCCTGACCGGCGGCCTGGGTATCGAGGCCACGCTCAAGGCGTTCAACAGCGGACTGGGCGGCGGTGCCACCGTGGCCTTGTCCTACGCCTTGCTCGGCGCGTTCGCCGTGGCCATTGCCAAGTCCGGCCTGGCCCACGCCCTGGCGGACAAGATCCTGGTGCTGGTGGATCGCCAGGATGCCCAGGGCGGCGGCCAGGTCAAATGGCTGCTGATCGGCCTGCTGTGGGTGGTGGCGATTGCCTCGCAGAACATCCTGCCGATCCACATTGCCTTCATTCCGCTGCTGGTGCCGCCGCTGCTGTATGTGCTGACCAAGCTGCAACTGGACCGGCGGCTGATCGCCTGCGTCATCACCTTCGGCCTGATCACCCCCTACATGTTCCTGCCGGTGGGCTTCGGCAACATCTTCCTCAACGAGATCCTCCTGGCCAACGTGGCCCGCAGCGGGGTGGACATCAGTCAGGTGAATGTCACTCACGCCATGGGCATTCCGGCCCTGGGCATGCTCTGTGGCTTGCTGCTGGCCTTTGTCAGCTACCGCAAGAAGCGCGTGTATGACCTGGACCGGATCGAGAAGGTCGAGCAGGTGGCGGTGCAGTACAACCCGCGAACCCTGCTGGTGGCGGGCCTGGCGATTGTCGCTGCCTTCGTGATCCAGTTGCTGCTGGACTCGATGATTATCGGTGCTTTGTGCGGGTTTCTGATTTTCTCGGCGTCGGGCATCGTGCGCTGGCGCGAGACTGACGAGCTGTTCACCGAAGGCATGAAGATGATGGCCATGATCGGCTTCATCATGATCGCCGCCTCGGGCTTTGCCGAAGTGATGAAGGCCACCGGCGAGGTCAATTCCCTGGTCCAGGCCTCGGCGGCGTGGATCGGCCACAGCAAGGGCGTGGGCGCCTTGCTGATGCTGCTGGTGGGGCTGCTGGTGACCATGGGCATCGGCTCGTCGTTTTCCACGGTGCCGATCCTCGCGGCGATCTTCGTGCCGCTGTGCGTGCAGCTGGGCTTCAGCCCGCTGGCGATCGTCTGCATCGTGGGCACCGCCGGGGCGCTGGGGGATGCGGGCTCGCCGGCCTCGGACTCGACCCTGGGGCCGACCTCGGGCCTGAACATCGATGGCCAGCACCACCATATCTGGGACACCGTGGTCCCGACCTTCCTGCACTACAACCTGCCGTTGCTGGCCTTCGGCTGGGTGGCCGCCATGGTTCTCTGACCACCTGCCTCTCCCGGGAACGGGGCGGTGTGGGCGTCGGCAAGGTCGGTGCAGGGCTCAAGGGCCTCTTCGCCGACAGGCCGGCGCCTGCGGGTTCAGGCTCAACTTTTGGACGGGCGTGCCGCTAACGCGGTTATCACGCCAATAAAAAACCAGAGTGAGCCCCCCTATGCGCTTGAGCCTGAAGGCCAAAGTCCTGTCCCTGGCAGTCCTCCCGGTACTGTTGTTTGCGCTGGTGATCAGCCTGAGCACGGTATTCATGCTGCGTCAGCAGGCCCAGAAAGAAGTTGAGGAAACCCGTCAGCGCCTGCTGGGCGAGGCCAAGGCCACGCTGCAGAGCTATGTCGAAGTGGCCCTGAACACGGTCAAGCCGCTGTACGACGCGGCAGCCCCCGGGGATCAGGCGGCTCGGGCCGAGGTGGTCAAGCTGCTGTCGAACATCAGTTACGGCAAGGACGGCTACTTCTTCGGCTACGACTCCGAGACCGTGCGCCTGTTCAAGGGCAATAGCGCGGACGGCGTGGGCAAGAGCTTCAAGGACAACCGCGACCCCAATGGGGTCTACGTCAACCGCGAATTGGTACGCGTGGGCAAGGACGGCAGTCACTACGTGCAATACAGCTCGACCCAGCCGGGCAGCGATGTGCTGGTGCCCAAGCTGGGCTACACCGAGTACCTGCCCAAGTGGGACATGGTGCTGGGCACCTCGGTCAACCTCGATGGCATCGACGCCCAGGTGGCAGCGGTGGAGAGCAGCGTCAACCAGCGCATGGAAGGCATGGTCCTGAGCATTCTCGGGATTGCCGCGGTGGTGCTGCTGGTGATCGCGGCCCTGGGGCTGCTGGTGGCCAACACCATGCTGCGGCCGCTGAACCTGATGAAGGCCAACCTGGATGACATCGCCGCCGGCGAAGGCGACCTGACCCGCCGCCTGGCGATCACCAGTCAGGACGAGTTGGGCGAGCTGGCCGGTTCGTTCAACCGCTTTGTTGACAAGATCCACGGCCTGGTGCGGCAGATCACCGAAATGACCGGACAGCTCACCGAGCTGGTGACCCAGGTGTCGGACCAGGCGCACCGCTCCGAGCAGGCCATGGAGCGCCAGCGCCACGAGACCGATCAGGTGGCCACGGCGATCAATGAAATGTCTTCTGCGGCCCAGGAAGTGGCGCGCAGTGCCCAGGGCGCGGCGGTGGCGGCGCAGCAGACCGATGAAGAAGGCCAGGCGGCCAAGCGCGTGGTGGACGGCAGCATCCAGCAGATCCATTCCCTGGTCAGCGATATCCGCAACAGCGGCACCTCCCTGGACAGCCTGCAGCAGGACGTGTCGTCGATTGTCAGCGTGCTGGACGTGATCCGCTCGATTGCCGAACAGACCAACCTGCTGGCGCTCAACGCCGCCATCGAAGCGGCCCGGGCCGGGGAGGCCGGGCGCGGTTTTGCCGTGGTCGCCGACGAAGTCCGGGCCCTGGCCAGCCGTACCCAGCAGAGCACCCAGGAAATCCAGGGCATGATCGACCGTCTGCAGCAGGGCACCCGGGTGGCGGTGGACGCCATGCGCCGCTCCAGCGACGCCGGTGACGGCACCTCGGTCAAGGCCAACGAGGCCGGGGCTTCGCTGGACACCATGGCCCAGCTGATTGGCACCATCAATTCGATGAACGCGCAGATTGCCAGCGCCGCCGAGGAGCAGACCGCGGTGGCCGAGGAGATCAACCGCAGCGTGCACCAGATCGCCGTGGCGGTGGACAGCGTAGCCGATGAAACCCAGCGCGGGGCCCAGACCTCCCGCAGCCTGGCGGACCTGGGCCAGCGCCTGGGTCGGTTGGTGGGGCAGTTCCGGATCTGAGGGGCCCTGCCGTAGCCGCTAGCGAGCCCGCAAGGCCCGGAAAAGGCCCCAAGGGCCTGGCCTGGCGGGCCAAGCAGCGCGACCGCTGCGCACTCAGGCGCAGTCGTGGCTACGACAGGTGGTCATTGCGCCGTGTCAGGCGCTGATGTCGCGCATCAGCAGGGCGAACTGCAGGTCCACTTGATCCGGGATCGGCAGGTACACCGTGTGGCCATCGCCCGGGGCGACTTCGATGGCTTCGCCCTTGGCGTTCTGCAATTCGTGCAGGTCGAAGTGGAAGTTGCCCTTGGGGGTCATCAGTTCCATGTGATCGCCCACCGTGAATCGGTTCTTGACCTTGACTTCGGCCAGGCGGTCGCGGCGCTCGCCTGTGAGTTCGCCGACGAACTGCTGGCGCTCCGACACCGAGCTGCCGTTCTGGTAGTTCTGGTACTCGTCGTGCACATGGCGGCGCAGGAAGCCTTCGGTGTAGCCGCGCTGGGCCAGGGATTCCAGGTCGTTCATCAGGCTGCGGTCGAACTCGCGCCCGGCCACGGCGTCGTCGATGGCCCGGCGGTATACCTGGGTGGTGCGCGCGCAGTAGAAGTGCGACTTGGTCCGGCCTTCGATCTTCAGGGAGTGCACGCCCATGCGGGTCAGGCGCTCGACGTGCTGCACCGCCCGCAGGTCCTTGGCGTTCATGATGTAGGTGCCGTGCTCGTCCTCGAAGGCCGGCATCAGCTCGTCCGGGCGGTTGGCTTCCTGCAGCAGGAACACCTGCTCGGTGGGTGCACCCAGGCCCAGGGTCGGTTCCGGCTGGAAGGTCTGGACGATTTCCCCCAGGTCGTTCTCGGTGGCTTGCTCGGCCTTGTATTTCCAGCGGCAGGCGTTGGTGCAGGTGCCCTGGTTGGCGTCGCGCTTGTTCATGTAGCCCGACAGCAGGCAGCGCCCGGAGTAGGCCATGCACAGGGCGCCGTGGACGAAGACTTCCAGCTCCATGGCCGGCACTTGCTGGCGGATCTCCTCGATCTCTTCCAGGGACAGCTCCCGGGACAGGATGATCCGGGTCAGCCCCTGCTGTTGCCAGAACTCGACGCTGGCCCAGTTCACCGTGTTGGCCTGCACCGAGAGGTGGATCGGCATGTGCGGGAAGTGCCGGCGCACCAGCATGATCAGGCCCGGGTCGGACATGATCAGCGCATCCGGCGCCATGTCGATGACCGGTTGCAGGTCCTTGAGGAAGGTCTTGAGCTTGGCATTGTGCGGGGCGATGTTGACCACCACGTAGAAACGCTTGCCCTGGGCCTGGGCCTCGCGAATGCCGAGGGCCAGGTTGGCGTGGTCGAATTCGTTGTTGCGCACCCGCAGGCTGTAGCGCGGCTGGCCGGCGTACACCGCATCGGCGCCGTAGGCGAAGGCGTAGCGCATGTTCTTCAGGGTGCCGGCGGGGGCCAGGAGTTCGGGTTTGGCGAGGAGCGTCATGGGGCTTGTCGGTCGCAAAAGGTCGCGAGGGTAAGCCAGCGCGCCGGGGCATTTATTGATCTGGGTCTATGTCTGGCGCAGAAAAAAACGCACTCGGCAACGCGCTTGCGGACTAACCCTCAGGACGCCGCAATCGAGCGTTGACCGACCGGGACCGGACATGAATCAAAACAACCTGCAAAACAAAAGCCTGCTGCTGTTGCTGGCCCTGGTGACGGTGGCGTTCATCTGGATTCTGCTGCCGTTCTACGGGGCGCTGTTCTGGGCGGTGATTCTCGGCATCGTCTTCGCTCCCCTGCAGCGCCGCCTGCAACTGAAGTTCGGCTGGCCGCGCAATCTCACGGCCCTGTGCACGCTGTTGATCTGCCTGCTGATCGCCATCCTGCCGGTGATCGTCACTGGCGTGCTGCTGGTTCAGGAAGGTGCCGAGCTGTACCAGAAGATCGAAAGCGGCCAGCTGGATATCGCCGGCTACCTGGCCCAGTTCAAGCACGGCCTGCCGCCGTACCTGCAGCACGTGCTGGACCGCGTGGGCCTGGGCGAGCTCAAGGGCTTGCAGGACAAGGCGGTCAAGGGCGCGATGCAGGGCAGTCAGTACCTGGCGACCCAGGCCTTCAGCTTCGGCCAGGGCACCTTCGAGTTCGTGGTGAGTTTTTTCATCATGCTCTACCTGCTGTTTTTCTTTCTGCGCGATGGCGCCGAGCTGGTGCGCAAGATCCGCAGCGCCGTGCCCCTGGCCGAGCACCAGAAGCGCCGACTGCAATTGAAGTTCAATCGGGTGGTGCGGGCCACGGTCAAGGGCAATGTGCTGGTGGCGGTGACTCAGGGCGCCCTGGGCGGGCTGATCTTCTGGTTTCTCGACATTCCCAGCGCCTTGCTCTGGGCGGTGCTGATGGCCTTTCTGTCGCTGTTGCCGGCGGTGGGGGCGGGGATTGTCTGGGGGCCGGTGGCGGCGTATTTCCTGATCAGCGGCGCGATCTGGCAAGGGGTGGTGCTGGTGCTGTTCGGGGTGCTGGTGATCGGTCTGGTGGACAACCTGCTGCGCCCGATCCTGGTGGGCAAGGATACGCGGATGCCGGATTATCTGATCCTGATCTCGACCCTGGGCGGGCTGGCGATCTTCGGCCTCAACGGTTTTGTCATCGGGCCGTTGATCGCCGCATTGTTCATGTCCAGCTGGGCGCTGTTCGTCGAAACCCGGCCGCGGGTGCAGTTGCCCTAGCGCTGGACGGCCCGGTGCTACGAAACATCACCTATTGCGCTGCTGGGCATTGCTACCGGTGCTACCGGCGTGGGCGGTTCAGTCCACCACTTGATCGAGCATGTGCAGCACTTCCTGCTCGTTGAGCAGGCCCTTGCGCACCAGGTTCTGGGTCAGCAGCGAAAGGAACTTGGCGCTGCGATGGCCTTCCAGATGCTTGAGTTCGGTCAGGGCGTCGTACACCCGGCTGGAGGTGCAGAGGCCTTCGACGCGGTGCGGGTTTTGCGTGGGCATGGGTTTCGTCCTTGTTGTTATGGGCCTGTTGTGACAGGGCTGCTATGACAGGCGTGGGGCGAGCGGACCCGGTCGATCTTGCAGTCCCTGAATGACACACGCGTGACAGTCCCATGTCGCTCGAGGCGTCGTCGGGATTGGCACACTATTGCCGGATTTTCAGGCAAATACTGTTCCAGTCGCGACATGATGCTGAACTATTCAGACATTTGGGTGATGGCAAAATGCAACAAGCCCCGCTGGATGGGCGGGGCCTGTGGCTGTTTCAGTGGCGCGTTACCAGCGGCCGGGACCCGGGCCGTAGTAGTAATGAGGGTGGCCGTAGTAGCCGCGGGGCGGACCGTAGTACACCGGCGCCGGGCGGTAGTAGACCGGCTGCTGCACATAGACCGGTGCCGGCTGGTAGTAGACCGGCGGTGGTGGCGCGGCGTACACCGGCTGCGGTTGGACATACACCGGCGCCTGCTGCACATAGACCGGACGATCCTGGTTGGCGATCACCGAACCCACTACGGCTGCGCCGACAACAGCACCCAATGCGGCGGGTCCGGCCCAGCCACCGCCGTGGGCGGACGCCTGGCCTGCGACAGCGAGTGCGCCAATGAGCAAGGCTATCTTGGGGATTTTGGAAATCATGGTTGTTCCTCGGTTCAACCTCCGCGTTCATGGTCTGCACCAGACTCAAGAACTGACGCGGGGATACTTCTAAGACAGCGGTTTTTGCAAAATCTGCACAGCCGCTGAGTAAATATTGTGTAAGGTCTGTACCGGCCTCTTTACCGTCATCCCTGGGCGCTGAAGAGGCCTGTGAACCCGCGGCGATATGATCGGGCACAAGGGCTTGGCTGACCAATCCCGTCTATCCGAAAGTGCCCAGCAAGGAGATGAACATGCAAATGAACCCCAACAAAGACACCCAGTTGTGCATGTCGCTGTCCGGGCGTCCGGGGAATTTCGGCCTGCGCTTTCACAATCACCTGTATGAGCAGTTGGGGCTCAACTTCTATTACAAGGCCTTCAGCAGCCAGGACCTGCCCGGCGCGGTCCGGGGGATTCGCGCGCTGGGGATTCGCGGCTGCGGTGTGTCCATGCCGTTCAAGGAAGATTGCATCGCCCTGGTGGATGAACTGGATGCCTCGGCCCGGGCCATCGCCTCGATCAACACCATCGTCAATACCAATGGCCATCTGAAGGCTTACAACACCGATTACATTGCCGTGGCCCGCCTGCTGGCCGAACACGCCGTGTCCCGGGAGTCGACCTTCGCCCTGCGCGGCAGCGGCGGCATGGCCAAGGCCGTGGCCAGTGCCTTGCGCGATGGCGGTTACGCCCGGGGGGTGATCGTCGCTCGCAATGAAGTGGCCGGGCGCGCGCTGGCCCATTCCCTGGGCTATGAGTGGCAGGCCGAGTTGGGCAGCCTGCGGCCGCAGATGCTGATCAACGTGACCCCGATCGGCATGAGCGGTGGCGAGGAAGCCCAGCAACTGGCGTTCGACGCCGAGGCGATAGCGGCGGCGGACACGGTGTTCGACGTGGTGGCGGTGCCGCCGGAGACGCCGCTGATCCTGCGGGCCCGGGCCGAGGGCAAGCAGGTGATCACCGGGCTGGAGGTGATTGCCATCCAGGCCCTGGAGCAGTTCGTGCTGTATACCGGGGTGCGCCCGAGCGAGGAGCAGTTCCAGAAGGCCGTGGCCTTCGCCCGGCCCTGAAACCGCAACGCTGTAGCCGCTGCCGCAGGCTGCGACAAGGCCCGCAGGGCATTGGGCGTGCTTAGGTGCGGCGCCTCCTCGGGGGCGATCAGCGCCTGCGGCAGCGGCTACCAGGATCAGCCCTCGAGCTGGGCCAGGCGCTCTTCCAGGGCGGCAATCCGCGCTTCCAGTTCTTCGATGCGTTCCACTGAAACGCCGCCGCTCGTGCTGCGTTCCACCGGGTTGCCACGGGCGGCGAGAATCGCCTCGATGTCCGCCGGGTCGCCCAGGGCGTGGGTGTAGCGGTCTTCGCGCTGACCGGCCTGACGCGGAATGTGCAGGGCCAGGCCCCGGGCGATCAGGCGTTCGAGCTGGTGCAGGACTTGCTCGCTGTCTTCGAAATCATGCATGCGTCCGCTGCGGGTCAGGAGCTCGTTGACGGTTTGCGGACCGCGTAGAAACATCAGGCCGCAGAGGATCAACTGCGCCGGCACCAGTTCCAGGGCCTTGTCCAGGCGCTGTTCCCAGCGATCGGCGCGGCTGCCCATGACCAGCCGGGTGAAGCCCCGGGCTTCGAGGGCGCGCAGGCTTTGGCCAACCTGGCCTGGCGTCAGGTTCATCACCGGTTCGCGGCTGGTTTTCTGATTGCAGGCCAGTACCAGGGCGTTGAGGGTCAGGGGGTAGGTTTCCGGGCTGGTGGCCTGCTTTTCGATCAACGAACCCAGGATGCGGATGTCGCTGCTGCTCAAGCGCAGTTCTTCGCCGGGGGTGTCGTGCTCGCTGCTCATAAGTGCTGGTCCCTTGGTCACTGATGGGTGGGTCGTGAAAAACCGCAACAGGGCGCCGGATCGGCGCCGCGGTTTTTCCGTGGCCGGGTGGGCCACCTTGGAGGGGCTCTGTTTTACCTTCAGAACCCGGATCTTGCCATCAGAACTTGGTCGGACCCGGACAAACACCCTGCTTGCCGCAGCGCCCCCGCCCTGGTGATCCGGGCGAGGGCGGCCCGCTCAGCTCGGTTGCGGATCTGTGGCCGGCTGTGTCGCCGGCGTCGAGTCCGCGGCGGCTGCGGGCTCGCCCGATGCTTCCAGGCACTGGCGGCTGAAGCGGGCGACGGCGAGCAGGGCGTTTCTCGCGGAACGCAGGTAGAACGCCTGCAACTGGAAGACGTGCCAGCGATCCTCATGGATTTCCAGGCGGCAGCTCACCCCGGCCTGCCGGGCGCGCTCGGCCAGGCGAACCGAGTCCGACAGCAGCAGCTCCTGGTCGCCCACCTGGATCAGCATCGGCGGCAGGCCACGCAGGTCCGCCTCCAGGGGGCGATGGCTGGGCGCCGGCGCCGCGTAGGCCTTGAGGGCTTGCTCCAGCCAGTCGCGGCGAATCATCGGGTCGGCCTCCTGGCGCGATTGCAGGCTGGCGCCGCGCAGATCCGGATCGGTGACCGGCGACAGCAGGATCAGCCCGGCGGCAATCGTCTCGCCGCGTTGCTTCAAGGCCAATGCCAGGGCCAGGACCAGGGCGCCCCCGGCGGAGTCGCCGGCAATCAGCAGTCGTTCGGCCGGGCAGCCCTGGGCGCGGATGGCGTCGTAACAGGCCAGGCAGTCCTCCAGCGCGGCGGGGTAGGGGTGCTCCGGTGCCAGCCGGTAGTCGGGCACCCAGACGCTGCAGCCGCTGTCCCGGGCCAGGCGGCTGGTGACACTGAAGTGGCTGCGCGGGCTGCCCAGGCAGAAGGCGCCGCCGTGCAGGTAGAGGATCACGCCCTGGTCGGGCGTGGCACCGGCGTCGACTTTCTGCACCGGCAGGCTGCCCAGCCAATGCTGCCGGCGCCGGACCCCGGCGCAACCGGGCATCAGCCAGGCCAGGGCGTTGACGATCTGGCGTTGGCGCACCAGCTCCCGGGGCGGGCCGATCAGGGCGCGGAAGCTGGCCCGCAGCAACAGCCGCAGCAAGGCCGCGTGTCCCCGTTCCAGCCAATCCCGCGGTGACGCCACGCGCAGGCCGTCGGCCGCTGCCGAGTGCGGCTCCAGGGGGCTGGCGAAACGATAGGCGGCAAGCCCGGCATAGCGGGTCAACCACCTGTAGGTCCAGGTGAATCCGGGCCAGTTGGTGCTGTTGTGGCCGCGGGCGTCGACGTACCAGCTGGTGCATCCGCTCCAGACCGAATCGGCCAGGCGCCGCTGGATCCGCTGTTGCAGGCGCCGGTGCGGGGCCTCCTGCACTTCCAGGGTCCGCGCGCCGCTGGCCTGTAGGGCCTGGCGAGCCTTGAGCACGTGGCTGATCTGGCTTTCCAGCATGTGGATGATGGAGTTGTGACCCAGGTTGGTGTTGGGTCCGTAGAGCATGAAGAAGTTGGGGAAGCCGGGGACGCTGAGCCCCAGGTAGGCGCTGGCGCCTGCTTGCCAGGCCTGGTTCAGTTCCAGGCCGTTGCGGCCGCTGATGCGCATGGGCGCAAGGAACTCGGTGGCGGCGAAGCCGGTGCCGTAGATGATCGCGTCCACCGGATGCTGCTGGCCGTCGAGGGTCTCGATGCCGTGTTCGGTGATGCGTGCGATGCCCTGGGTCAGCAGCTCCACATGGGGGCGGGCAAAGGTCTTGAGGTAGTCATTGGACAGCAGGATGCGCTTGCAGCCGATGGGGTAGTCCGGGGTCATCTGGCGGCGCAGCTCGGGGGCGGGCACCGAAGCCTCCAGCAGTTGGCGAAAGGGGATGCCGACCACCCATTTGGTCAGGCCCTTGAGGCGAGTGAAGCCCAGGGCCCGGGATTCGAAATGCAGGTAATGGGCCGCGCGCAGCAGTTTCATCCGCCAGGGCTGGCGGGCCAGGCGCTGTTTTTCTTGCTCGCTGTAGGCCCGGTCGGCCTTGGGCATGATGTAGGCCGGCGAGCGCTGGAAGACCTTGAGCGCCGCCACCTGATCGGCAATCTGCGGCACGAACTGGATGGCCGAGGCGCCGGTGCCGATCACCGCCACCCGTTTGTTGGCCAGCGGGTAGTCGTGGTCCCAGTGGGCGGAGTGGAAGACCTTGCCGCGAAAGTTGTCCATGCCCGGCAGTTTGGGCAGGGCGGGGCGGCTGAGCTGGCCGACGGCGCTGATCAGCAAGCGGGTGAAATGCTCCTGGCCATCGTCGCAGACGACCTGCCAGTACTGGCCGGTTTCATCGAATCGGGCGTGGCGCACTTCGCTGCCCAAGTGAATGTGTCGCAGTAGGTCGTAGGTGCGGGCGCAATGCTGCAGGTAGTCGTGGATCTCGGCCTGGGGCGCGAACACCCGGGACCAGTGCGGGTTGGGCTCGAAGGAAAATGAATACAGGTGCGAAGGCACGTCGCAGGCGGCGCCGGGGTAGGTGTTGTCGCGCCAGACGCCACCGACGTCCTGGCCTTTCTCAAGCAGGATGAACTGGCTGACCCCGGCCTTGCGCAGGGCGATGGCCATGCCCAGGCCGCCGAAGCCGCTGCCGATGATCAGGGCTTCCAGGGGCGCGCAGGGGCTGGAGCGAAGGTTTTCAGGGGCGGTGGATTCGGGCATGACGACCTCGTTGTTATTGTTGTGGACGCAGGATGGATCGATCCGGGGCCGGGCTCTGCCGACGGTGGCGCGGCCCCGTTGAGTGAAGCATGGGGGCAAACATCCGGGGACCCCATGCTGCAACGGGACAAGTGCTTTAGTATTTGGGCCAAATCCGCCGCCCATGAGTCAGGCCATGAACGTTCAAGCATTCACCCGGGGACCGTCCAGCGCCTTGCTGCTGGTGAATTTTGCGCTTGAAAGGGGCCTGTCGCCGACGCGCCTGCTGGCCGGTTGCGCGGTGTCCCTGGAGGTGTTGCAGGACCCCAATACGGTGCTGCTGGCGGCCCAGGAGCTGCGATTGGCGAGCAATCTGCTGCAGCTCCTGGGCCATCCTCCCGGGCTGGGCTATGAGGTGGGGGCGCGTTATCACTTCTCCACCTACGGCCTGTTCGGCTATGGCCTGATCAGCAGCGCGACGCCGGCGGATGCGCTGGACCTGGCCCTGCGCTTTCTGCCGCTGACCTATGCCTTTGCTTCCATCGGCTACCGACTGGAGCGGGATCTGGGCGTGCTGACGTTCGGTGCGCCGCCGGTGGCCGATCCGCAGGTGGCGGCGTTTCTGCTGGAACGGGACATGGCCGCTGCCGCGGTCTTGATGCAGGAGATTGTCGGTGAGGATTTTTGTCTGGCCCGCCTGACCCGTCGCGCAGCGCCTCCCGCGGATCGCGCTGCCAGCGATGCGCCGCGGGTGCTGGGCCGGGTGCCCGAGTACCGGGCGGCGCTCGACAGCCTGGCGTTCGACCGGCGCTTCCTGCATCGCGCCTTGCCCCAGGCCAACCCGCTGACGGTGGCGATGTGCGAGCAGATGTGCCGGCAGTTGCTTGAGCGCCGACAGGCTCATCAGGGCATGGCGGCCCTGGTCCGCCAGCACCTCGAGGCCCTGCCGGCCGGCAGGGTCGCGGATCTGCCGGGCATGGCTCGTCTGAGTCGGACCAGTGTGCGCACCCTGAAACGACGCCTGCAGGAAGAGGGCACCAGCTATCGCCAGTTGCTGGCCGAGCAGCGCGGCGCCCGGGCCCTGGAACTGTTGGGCAATCGCGCCTTGAGCCTGACCCGGATCGCGGAAGAGCTGGGTTTCAGCGATCTGTCGAGTTTTTCCCAGAGCTTCAAGCGCTGGTTCGGCGTCGCCCCCAGCGCCTATCGCCGGGGGCCTCCGGGATAAAGGCCCCGCACCGGGCCGCAGTGGCTATAATCGCTGCTCGTTGTATTCCCGCCATCTGTGTCGAGACTGTCATGACTATTTCCCTGTATGCCGCTTCCGTTCCCGTCTTCAAGCAAATGCTCAATGCCCTGAGCGATGTCCTGCACAAGGCCGAAGCTCACGCCACGGCGAAGAACATCGAGCCCAATGCCCTGCTTCAGGCCCGCCTGTACCCGGACATGTTCCCTCTGGTGCGTCAGGTGCAGATCGCCGTGGACTTCGCCAAGGGCGTGTCGGCCCGCCTGGCCGAGGTCGAGCTGCCCAAGTACGACGACAGCGAAACCACCTTCGCCGACCTGCAGGCGCTGATCGCCAAGGTGCTGGCCTTCATCGACGGCATCCAGCCGGCGCAGATCGATGGCAAGGAAGGCATCGAGATCGTCACCCGTCCGGGCACCCCGAAAGAGAAGCGCTTCACTGGCCAGTCCTACCTGCTGACCTACGGCCTGCCGCAGTTCTTCTTCCACGTCACCACCACCTACGCGATCCTGCGTCACAACGGTGTGGAAGTGGGCAAGCGCGACTACATGGGCGCGTTCTAAAACCCCAGGTGATAAAAAAGCCCGGCCAGGTTGACCCTGGCCGGGCTTTTTAGTGGGCGTTGGATCAGGCGGCGGCTTGCGCCTTGTCTTCCTGGGCCATGCACGCGGCGGCCGTGAAGAGCACGTCGGTGGAGGAGTTCAGCGCGGTTTCCGCCGAGTCCTGCAGCACGCCGATGATGAAGCCCACGGCAACCACCTGCATGGCGATTTCGCTGGGGATGCCGAACAGGCTGCAGGCCAGGGGAATCAGCAGCAGCGAGCCGCCGGCAACGCCGGAAGCGCCGCAGGCGCAGATCGCCGCCACCACGCTGAGCAGCACGGCGGTCGGCAGGTCCACGGCAATGCCCAGGGTGTGCACGGCGGCCAGGGTCAGCACGGTGATGGTGATCGCCGCGCCGGCCATGTTGATGGTGGCGCCCAGGGGAATGGACACCGAGTAGGTGTCTTCATGCAGGCCCAGGCGCTTGCTCAGCTCCAGGTTGACCGGAATGTTGGCCGCCGAGCTGCGGGTGAAGAAGGCGGTGATGCCGCTCTCGCGCAGGCAGGTCAGCACCAGCGGGAAGGGGTTGCGGCGGATTTTCCAGAACACGATCAGCGGGTTCATCACCAGCGCCACGAACAGCATGCAGCCGATCAGTACCGCCAGCAGGTGCAGGTAGCCGAGCAGGGCATCGAAGCCGGAGGTGGCCAGGGTCGAGGCCACCAGGCCGAAGATCCCCAGGGGCGCGAAGCGGATCACCACGCGCACGATGACGGTGACCCCGTTGGACAGGTCATCGAGCACGGCGCGGGTGGTCTCGCCGGCATGACGGATGGCCACGCCCATGCCGATGGCCCAGGCCAGGATGCCGATGAAGTTGGCGTTCATCAGGGCGCTGACCGGGTTGTCCACCACGCTCAGCAGCAGGCTTTGCAGCACTTCGCTGATACCGCCGGGGGCACTCACGGCGACGTCGTGGGTGGCCAGGACCAGGGACGAGGGGAACAGGCTGCTGGCGATCACCGCAACCACCGCCGCGGCGAAGGTGCCCAGCAGGTAGAGCACCAGGATCGGCCGGATATGGGTTTCCTGGCCGTGCTTGTGGTTGGCGATCGAGGCCATGACCAGCACGAACACCAGGATCGGCGCCACGGCCTTGAGCGCCGAGACGAAGACCTTGCCGATGAAGGTGGTGGACTTCGCCACTTCGGGGGCCAGCAGGGCCAGGGCGATCCCGGCAATCAGGCCGATGACGATCTGGGTCACCAGGCTCAGGCGTTTGAGGGTGTGCAGGAAGGAAGGAGGTGCAGCGCTCATAGCGGTATCTCTGTTTTTTTTAATGTGCAGTGCATGCCGGGGCTGAGCCGGCATCCAGGGATGCGGTGGCAAAGGGCAACGGGCGATCGGGTGGCCTGACAGGCAAGCCAGTACGACAACCACTGTTTTTGGCAGGGGGCGGACTTTATCACAGGCGCCCGGGCTTCCTGCGTCGATGTGACGATCTGCCACCGCTGATGTCCGGTGCCGGGGACGGGGCGGTTGCCCAGACCCGTGCCCTCTCTGTTAAGATCCGTCACCCCCTTTTCTATCCAGTCAGCGGGCCCTTCGGGCTGTCGCTGCTGTCGTTGTTTCTGGAGTTTGCGATGTTGTTGCCCATCCTGCTGTTGTCCGCCGCGGGTTTTACCGTGTTGACCACGGAGTTCGTCATCGTCGGCCTGTTGCCGTCGATAGCCCGGGACTTGCAGGTCAGCGTGTCGCAGGCCGGCTTGCTGGTGACCCTGTTCGCCTTTACCGTCGCCGCGTTCGGGCCCTTCCTCACGGCCTATTTCGCGCGTTTTCCGCGCAAGCAGCTGTTTATCGGCGTGTTGTTGATGTTTGGCCTGGCCAACACCCTGGCGGCCCTGGCGCCGAACATCTGGGTGATGGCCCTGGCACGCCTGGTGCCGGCCCTGGGGTTGCCGGTGTTTTGGGCCCTGGCCAGTGAAACGGCGGTGGATATCGTCGGCCCGGATCATGCCGGGCGGGCCATTGCCAAGATCGGCTTCGGCATCGTCTGTGCCACGGTGTTCGGGATTCCCGTGGGCACCCTGATCGCCGATGCGTTCGGCTGGCGCAGCGCCTTCGGCATCCTGGCCCTGGTGGCCTTCGCCAAGGCCCTGTTGCTGTGGGTCTATCTGCCGAAAACCAGGCCGCACAACCCGCAGGCGAGCCTGCGGGCGCAGTTTCGCATCCTGCGCAGCCCGCTGATGCAGGGGCATGTGCTGCTGTCGATCCTGGTGTTCAGCGGCATGTTCACCGCCTACACCTACCTGGCGGACATCCTCGAACGCCTGGCCGGTTTCGACGGCACCCTGGTGGGCTGGTGCCTGATGGGCTTCGGCGCCGTGGGGCTGATCGGCAACTCCCTGGGTGGCCGGGCCGTGGACCGCCATCCGCTGATCGCCTCCATGGTGTTCTGCGCCTTGATGATGGGCGGCATGCTGGCCCTGGTGCCGAGTATCGATTCGACCCTGGGGCTGGCGGCGGCGATGGGCCTCTGGGGCGTGACCCAGGCCGCGCTGTTCCTGGTCAGCCATGTGCGCCTGATCAAGGCTGCGCCGCAAGCGCCGGCATTCGCCGCGTCGCTGAACATCGCCGGGGCCAACCTGGGGATCGGCCTGGGGGCGATGGTGGGCGGGCGGGTAATCGACACCCTGGGCCTGGGCAGCCTGGGGATGGCGGCGTCGGCGTTCATCCTGCTGTCGATTGCCCTGGCCCTGCTGCTGATGAACCTCAAGACGCCGCAGGCCTGCGCCTCTGTCAATGCGCCAGGGGCGTGAACAGTTCGCGGCGCGCGCCCTCGGTGATGGCCAGGATGCCCGGGTGCTTGACCTTGCGCTCCACCGAGATGGCATAGAACGATTCGGTCACGGCGTCGGTCTGGCCAATCAGCTGGACGCCGTACTGGTGCCGGACTTCCTCGGCAATTACGCTGGGGGCGATGAAGATCCCGCTGCCGGATTGGCCAAAGGCCTGCATCAGGGCGCTGTCGTCGAATTCGCCGATGATCCGCGGTTGCAGTTGCTGTTCGGCGAACCAGCGCAGCAGGCGGCTGCGCACCACGGTTTCCTGCCCGGGAATCAGTAGTGGCGCGCCGTGCAGGCCGCGAGGGAAGTCGGCGCCGTGCTGCTGGGCCAGTTCGGCGGTGGCGAAGAAGCTGATGCCGCACTCCCCGAGCTTCTGGCTGTAGCCCTTGATGTCCAGGTGCGAGGGCATCGGGCTGTCGGAGATCACCAGGTCCAGGCGCTGGATGGCCAGATCCGCCAGCAGCCGTTCGAGTTTGTCTTCGCGGCAGGTCAGGCGAATCGGTTCGCTGAGCTCCATGGTCGGGGCGATCAGGCGATAGACGATGGACTTGGGCACCACATCCGCCACGCCTACCCGGAACTGGATCTGCTGCTCGTCGGGGCGGGCGCGGAGCATGGCTTCCAGTTCGCCGCCGAGCTGGAACATCTGTTCGGCGTAGGGCAGCGCCTGGCGTCCGGCTTCGCTCAGTTCCAGCTGGCGCCCGACCCGGCGAAACAGTTCGATGCCGTAGGTCTGTTCCAGCAGGCTGATCTGCCCGCTGATGGTTTGTGGGGTCAGGTTGAGCTGCTCGCAGGCGCGCACGATGCTGCCGGTCTTGGCCACAACCCAGAAGTAATGCAGTTGGCGGTAGTTGAGCATGGCGCTTACCAGTTCGTAAAAACCGAAGTATAACTGCCAAAAATACGAATTTTCCTGAAGTATTCGTCTCCTTAGAATGCCCCGCTATCGACGGGGCCCGCATTGGCCCTGTCCGTTCTATCGAGGAATACGGCATGTCATTCAAAACCCTGGGCGCGGCCTCGTTGCTGGCCCTGTCTATGCTGACCCTGGCGGGGTGTGATCAGGCGGAAAAAAGCGCTCAACAGGTGCTGGACAAGGCCGCCGAGACGGCCAAGCAGGCCATCGATGACACCCACAAGGCTGCCGAGCAGGCCCTGAGCGAGGCCACGCAAAGCGTGACCGGCAAGGAAAAACCAGAGGACGACGCGGCCAAGAAGCCCGATTCTTCCCAGGAAATCTGACTTTTCATATCACCGATTCAGGATTGACCCATGGATTACCTTTTACAGCTCGCCGCCAGCCCCACCGCCTGGGTGGCTCTGGCCACTCTGGTGGTGATGGAGATCGTGCTTGGCATCGATAACCTGATCTTTATTTCCATCCTCACCAACAAGCTGCCGGAAAAGCACCGGGCCAAGGCGCGACGCATCGGGATCAGCATGGCGTTGTTCCTGCGTCTGGCGCTGCTCAGCACCATCGCTTTCATTGTCCAGCTCACTGAGCCGGTGATCGACGTGCTGGGGCAGAGTTTCTCCTGGAAGGACATGATCCTGATTGCCGGTGGCCTGTTCCTGGTCTGGAAAGCCACCACCGAGATCCACCAGAGCATGGACCCTGAGCCCGAGAAGCCGGCTACCGCGACTTCCAAGGTGAGCATCGGGTTTGCGGCGGCGATCGGGCAGATCCTGATGCTGGACCTGGTGTTTTCCATCGACAGCATCATTACGGCGGTGGGCATGACCGAGCACCTGCCGATCATGATCATTGCCGTGGTGATCTCGGTGCTGGTGATGTTGCTGGCCGCCGAACCGCTGGCCAAGTTCATCCATGACAACCCGACTGTGGTCATGCTGGCCCTGGGCTTCCTGATCATGATCGGCATGACCCTGATCGCCGAAGGTTTTGGCGCCCATGTGCCCAAGGGCTATGTGTATGCGGCCATGGCGTTCTCGGCGGCCATTGAAAGCTTGAACATGTTGGCCCGTCGGGCTCGGCAGAAGCGCCAGGCGCAGCACCCCGAGGTCTGATTCGCCACCAAGGCAAACGGCCGTCTGTACTCGCTGGAGTCAGGCGGCCGTGTCGTTTTACGGGAAGGGAAAGCGGAGATCAGTGCACAGTGGCGGGGCGCCGGGCGGTCTTTTCGCTTTCGATGCCTGGCTTGCGGGGCTGAGCGTGGTGGCGGCGAGTGATACGCAGCACGCCCCAGAGCATGGCGCCGGCGACGGCCAGCCAGCCCAGGATCAGCATCAGGATTGTCGTTGTCAGGCTCATCAGTGCCTCCTTATATGCCCTGTACAGGGCACACACACTTGCCAATGGACAGTCTAGTAGCCCCTGTGTTTCAGGCTATTGACCAATAGTCGCGAGTCTTCGAACACTTCGCTCTATGGTTTGCAATTAACTGTTGCCTAACGCTATACCCTCGCCCGTGAGGGCCCTATGATCAAGGCCCCAGCCGGAGCAGGGTCGTCCGGCGTCTGTCTATTAGAGAGCAATGATGGTGCGGGTATTTCCTCGATTTCGAGCGGCGCTGCTGGCCAGCGCCTGTGTTCTGGGCCTGGCCGGATGTGCCGGCAGCGTGGCACCGGAGATTCAGCGTCTGCCGGAGCGGGTGGAGCTCAACAGCGTGCCGTTCTTCCGTGGCGAGATGTACCAGAGCGCTCCCGGAGCCTTGGCCAGCATGTTGTCGCAACAGGGCATCGTGATTACCCCCGGGTTGCTGGACAAGCCTTTGCACCTGCCGGGAGCCGAGGCGCAGTTGCAGCAGAACCTGCAGGGCCTGGCCCGGCAATACGGCATGGTGGTCTATCCCCTGGATGATCATCTGTCGGCCTTGCTGACGCAGGTGGCTGCAGGTTATCCGGTGCTGGTGCGCTTTACCGAGGGTTCAAGCTTGTGGGCGCAGCCGCGTTATGCGGTCCTGGCCGGATATAACCGGGACAAGCAGACGGTGCTGTTGCGGGGGGCGAAAAGCCGTCGGCAACTGATGAGCTTCAGTGCGTTCGAGTCGTCCTGGAAAGACGCCGGCAGTTTCGCGGTATTGATTCAGGCGCCCAACCAGCTACCGGCCAAGGTCGATCGCCAGCGTTGGCTGAAAGCGGCCAATGAGCTGGCCCAGGCCGGCCAGGAGCAGGCGGCGGCTCGGGCCGGCAAGGCACTCGACGGTCATTGAACGCTCTATAGACAACAACGGCGCCTCAGGGCGCCGTTGTTGTTGCTGGGGATCAATGTGAGGCTTGCGGGGCTGCGCTCTGGTGGTTCTTGAGGTTCTTGTCGGCCTTGTAGCGCAGGGCCACGTCCGGTACCGAACCGCTTTTGCCGGTTTCGACCCAGTTGCGGATACGGCTGGCGTCGGCAAAGTGGGTGTACTTGCCGAAAGCGTCGAGAATCACCAGGGCTACCGGGCGGTTGCCCATGCTGGTGACCAGCACCAGGCAGTGGCCGGCCTGGTTGGTGAAGCCGGTCTTGGTGATCTTGATGTCCCATTTTTCCTTGTTGACCAGGTGGTCGGTGTTGCGAAAGCCCAGGGTGTAGTTGGGTTTACGGAACGCCACGGTCTTTTCCTTGGTGGTGCTCAGTTCGCTCAGCAGCGGGTATTTGCGAGCGGCCACCAACAGCTTGCTCAGGTCTCGGGCAGTGGAGACGTTGTGGATCGACAGGCCGGTGGGCTCGACATAGTGGGTATGGGTCATGCCCAGGGACTTGGCCTTGGCGTTCATGGCGGCAATGAACGCCGAGTAGCCGCCTGGATAGTGATGGGCGAGGCTGGCAGCGGCGCGGTTTTCCGAGGACATCAGGGCGATCAGCAAGGTATCGCGACGGCTCAGCTCGCTGTTGAGCTTGACCCGTGAAAACACGCCCTTCATCTCCGGGGTGTCGCTGATGTTCATGGAGATGTGCTCATCCAGCGGCAGCTTGGCGTCCAGCACGATCATGGCGGTCATCAGCTTGGTGACTGAGGCGATGGGCACCACGACGTCCGGGTTGCTGGAGTAGATGACTTTGTTGGTCTGCAGATCCAGCAGCAGGGCGCTGCCGGAGGCGATATGCAACTGTGAAGTGTCTCTTGGCGCCGCGGTGGTTTCGCTGGCGTCGACGCTGTGTGCGATCAAGGTGCCGGACACAGCAAACAACAAGCTGAGGATGGAGAGACGAATTTTCACGCGGGCGGACTCGATAAAGATGGATATGCCGTCTGGCAACGGGTTTTTTCGGGAAAACGTTACATTTTATGAATATAGCTGAGGAACTGTCGATTGTTCTTCAGCGGTCAGTCGAAAACCCTTAAAAACCAAGAAAAAACACCGGTTTTCCCTGAGTGGCAGGTGTTCGTCAGGATAGGCCCGGCTTGACCTGGAGCGCTAAGATTCAGGAGCTATATGTCGGGCGCAGGGAGTGTGTTGCGGCGGCATAAAAAAGCCCGCCAATGGCGGGCTGATTGAAGCAGGCTGGCAAACTCAGCTGTGCAGCGTTTCCGCGGCGTACAGGGTGTTTTCCAGCAGGCAGGCACGGGTCATGGGACCGACGCCGCCAGGTACCGGCGTGATCCAGCCGGCGCGGGGCAGGGCGGTCTCATACACGACGTCGCCCACCAGTTTGCCGTCTTCCTGACGATTGATGCCCACGTCGATGACGATGGCGCCTTCCTTGATCCATTCGCCCTTGACCAGGCCCGGCTTGCCAGCGGCAACCACGACCAGATCGGCGCGGCCGACGTGGCCGGCCAGGTCCTTGGTAAAGCGGTGAGTCACGGTCACGGTGCAGCCCGCCAGCAGCAACTCCATGGCCATCGGACGACCGACGATATTGGAGGCGCCCACTACGACTGCGTCCATGCCATACAGATCGGCGCCGGTGCTTTGCAGCAGGGTCATGATGCCCTTGGGGGTGCAGGGGCGCAGCAGGGGAATGCGCTGGGCCAGGCGACCGACGTTATAGGGGTGGAAGCCATCCACGTCTTTGTCCGGGCGAATGCGCTCAAGCAACAAGGAGGCGTCCAGGTGCTCGGGCAGAGGCAATTGCAAGAGGACGCCGTCGATATTCGGGTCATCGTTGAGCTTGTCGATCAGGCCGGCCAGATCTTCTTGAGTCGTGTTGGCGGGCAAGTCATAGGCTTGTGAAAGGAAGCCGACCTCTTCGCAGTCTTTACGCTTGTGCGAGACATAAACCTGAGAGGCCGGGTCGCTGCCGACCAGAATCACCGCGAGGCCCGGAGTACGCAGGCCTTGCTGGCGACGCTCGGCGACACGTTTGGCGATCTGCTGGCGCAGGCTAGCGGCGATCGCTTTGCCGTCGATTAGTTGTGCAGTCATGACGCGTGATTAACCATCGAGAGGGAGAGAAAAAGAGAACGCATTCTCGCATGTCGGGACGTGAGGGCAAAGGCGCTTGGTCTGCAAATTCCCCTAACTCCTTTAATTAAATGAATTTTTTTTAAAAAAGAGTTGACGACCTAACGGCTCGTCTATAACATTCGTCGCACTTGTCGGGCACAGCCTAGCACTGGTTAAGAAGGTCGGGCAGAGTTGATGTTTAACTCGTAACGACTGAAAGCAATTAGTTTGTAGTCATTAAAGAATACAGATTAATAAGGCGCCCGTAGCTCAGCTGGATAGAGCATCCGCCTTCTAAGCGGATGGTCGCAGGTTCGAGTCCTGCCGGGTGCGCCATTAGGCAGCTTTGGCACAAGTAACGCAATATGGTGGGCGTAGCTCAGTTGGTAGAGCACAGGATTGTGACTCCTGTTGTCGTGGGTTCGATCCCCATCGTCCACCCCATATTCGAAGAAGGCGCCAGATTAATAGTCTGGCGCCTTTGCTTTAAAAGCTTGTTAAGCGGACGTGGTGGAATTGGTAGACACACTGGATTTAGGTTCCAGCGCCGCAAGGTGTAAGAGTTCGAGTCTCTTCGTCCGCACCATTAAAGTAGCTAGTTAATAGCAGATCACGGCGCAGCACCTGAAAGGGGCTGCGCCGTTTTCGTTTCTGGACTCGATGCTGTGGTCTGGCTGCATGTAGTGGGTTGGCCGGTGGCGCCAGATTCGCTCTTGGTCGTCGTGTGTTTGAGTTTCAGCTGTTGGCTGGTGTTTGTCGGGGGTGGGTTGGTCGATCCCTTCTATATATAGAAGGATTGGTTTAGAGCCCCTGGCTGGATTTGTAGTAATTGCTCTCATGGCGAGGCTCAACCCTTTGTCCCCGCCTTCACATTGTCGGTCGTATTTCACCCTTTTTCAGTAGGGTGACTTCTTGAGTTTGACCCACTAGAATGCATGCCCTTGATTCTGGGGTCGGAAAACGGCCGGCTAACGTCTGTGCAACGAGGAATATCCATGCAAGTTTCTGTTGAAAATACTTCTGCTCTTGAGCGCCGCATGAGCATCACCGTGCCGGCTGAGCGCATCGAGAGCCAGGTCAACAAGCGTCTGCAGCAGACTGCCCAAAAGGCCAAAATCCCAGGCTTCCGTCCTGGCAAGGTTCCAATGAGCGTGATTCGTCAGCGTTATGAGGCTGACGCGCGTCAAGAAGCAGTGGGTGACGTGATCCAGGCTTCTTTCTATGAAGCTGTTGTTGAGCAGAAGCTGAACCCGGCTGGCGCTCCTTCGGTCGAGCCTAAAGTGCTGGAGAAGGGCAAGGATCTGGAATACGTTGCCACTTTCGAAGTTTTCCCAGAGTTCACTGTCGCCGGTTTCGAAAGCATCGCTGTTGAGCGTCTGAGCGCTGAAGTGGCTGATGCTGACCTGGACAACATGCTGGAAATCCTGCGCAAGCAGAATGTTCGCTTCGAAGTGGTTGATCGCGCTGCGCAGAACGATGATCAACTGAACATCGATTTCGTTGGCAAGGTCGACGGCGAAGCTTTCGCAGGTGGCTCGGCCAAGGGCACTCAGCTGGTGTTGGGTTCCGGTCGCATGATTCCTGGTTTCGAAGACGGTCTGGTTGGCGCTAAAGCTGGCGAAGAGCGTGTTCTGAACCTGACCTTCCCTGAGAACTATCAGAACCTGGACCTGGCCAACAAAGCCGCCGAGTTCACTGTTACTGTCAACAGCGTTTCCGAGCCTAAGCTGCCAGAGCTGACCGAAGAGTTCTTCGCTCAATTCGGGATCAAGGAAGCGGGTCTGGATGGCTTCCGTGCCGAAGTTCGCAAAAACATGGAGCGCGAACTGCGTCAGGCTATCAAGTCCAAAGTGAAGAATCAGGTTATGGACGGTCTGCTGGCCTCCAACCCGATCGAAGTGCCAAAAGCGCTGCTGGACAACGAAGTCAATCGTCTGCGCGTTCAGGCTGTTCAGCAGTTCGGTGGCAACATCAAGCCGGATCAACTGCCGGCTGAGCTGTTCGAAGAGCAGGCTAAGCGCCGCGTAGTGCTGGGTCTGATCGTCGCTGAAGTGGTTAAGCAATTCGACCTCAAGCCTGATGAAGCCCGCGTTCGCGAGCTGATCCAGGAAATGGCTTCGGCTTACCAAGAGCCAGAGCAAGTCGTGTCCTGGTACTACAAGAACGAGCAGCAGTTGAACGAAGTCCGTTCGGTTGTGCTGGAAGAGCAAGTTGTGGATACTGTTCTGCAGAAAGCTAGCGTGACCGACAAAACGGTCTCTTACGAAGAAGCGGTCAAGCCGGTAGAAGCACCTCAAGCCGACTGATCCTCTTTTCGTTCGAAGCACACACCATAAGCCAGCCTTCGTGCTGGCTTATGCGTATTCAAGACATGACTATTTGGGAGTGACTGCAGGACATGTCCCGCAATTCTTATTATCAGCAGAGCTCTGACATCCAGGCCGCAGGCGGCCTGGTCCCGATGGTTATCGAGCAGTCCGCCCGCGGCGAACGCGCCTATGACATCTATTCGCGCCTCTTGAAGGAGCGAGTGATCTTCCTGATTGGCCCGGTAGAGGACTACATGGCCAACCTGGTTGCGGCGCAACTGCTATTCCTTGAAGCGGAAAACCCGGACAAGGACATCCATCTCTATATCAACTCGCCAGGTGGCTCGGTGACTGCAGGCATGTCGATCTACGACACCATGCAATTCATCAAGCCTGACGTTTCGACTATCTGCATTGGTCAGGCATGCAGCATGGGGGCCTTCCTGCTCGCTGGTGGTGCCGCGGGCAAGCGTCATTGCCTGCCTAACTCGCGGATGATGATTCACCAACCGCTCGGCGGTTTCCAAGGCCAGGCGTCGGATATCGACATCCATGCCAAGGAAATCCTGCACATTCGTTCGCGCCTGAACTCGCTGCTGGCTCACCACACTGGTCAGAGCCTTGAAACCATTGAGCGTGACACCGAGCGTGACAACTTCATGAGCGCCGAGCGCGCCGCGGAGTACGGTCTGATCGACTCCGTGATCAACAAGCGTCAAATGCCTGCCTAAGCAACTCAAATGTAGGCGGCTTATTTAACTGGCCGCCTGCGGACTTGAAAAAGCCCGCAATTGCCTTCATCTTGTGTTGCAAGCCTATCGGATTTGGATCGATCGAATGACTGACACCCGCAACGGCGAGGACAACGGCAAACTGCTTTATTGCTCCTTCTGTGGCAAAAGCCAGCATGAAGTACGCAAATTGATTGCCGGCCCCTCGGTCTTTATCTGCGACGAGTGCGTCGACTTGTGCAATGACATCATCCGTGAGGAGGTGCAGGAGGCACAGGCCGAAAGCAGCGCGCATAAATTGCCTTCGCCTAAAGAAATCAGCGGCATCCTTGATCAGTATGTGATTGGTCAGGAGCGTGCGAAAAAGGTTCTGGCGGTAGCGGTATACAACCACTACAAGCGTCTGAATCAGCGTGACAAAAAGAACGACGATGTCGAGCTCGGCAAGAGCAATATCTTGCTGATCGGACCTACAGGTTCGGGTAAGACGCTTTTGGCGGAAACCTTGGCTCGTCTGTTGAATGTGCCGTTCACCATTGCCGACGCAACCACCCTGACCGAAGCCGGTTATGTGGGTGAGGACGTTGAGAACATCATTCAGAAATTGCTGCAGAAGTGCGACTACGACGTAGAAAAAGCTCAGATGGGCATTGTCTATATCGATGAAATCGACAAGATTTCCCGCAAGTCTGATAACCCTTCGATTACTCGGGATGTTTCCGGCGAGGGCGTTCAGCAGGCCCTGTTGAAGTTGATCGAGGGCACCGTCGCTTCCGTTCCTCCTCAAGGTGGTCGCAAGCACCCGCAGCAGGAGTTTCTGCAAGTCGACACTCGCAACATCCTGTTTATCTGCGGCGGCGCTTTCTCGGGTCTGGAGAAGGTTATTCAAAACCGCTCCACCCGCGGCGGTATCGGTTTCAACGCCGAAGTTCGCAGCAAGGAAGAGGGCAAGAAGGTCGGTGAGTCCCTGCGTGAAGTTGAACCTGACGATCTGGTCAAGTTCGGTCTGATCCCGGAGTTCGTCGGTCGTCTGCCGGTTCTTGCGACGCTGGATGAGCTGGACGAGGCTGCCTTGATTCAGATTCTCACTGAGCCGAAGAATGCCCTGACCAAGCAGTATGCCAAGCTGTTCGAGATGGAAGGTGTGGACTTGGAGTTCCGTACTGACGCATTGAAGTCGGTCGCCAAGCGAGCGCTTGAACGCAAGACTGGTGCTCGTGGTCTGCGCTCGATTCTCGAAGGTGTTCTGCTCGACACTATGTATGAGATCCCCTCGCAATCCGAGGTGAGTAAAGTAGTGATCGATGAAAGCGTTATTGAAGGCAAGTCCCAGCCACTGTACATCTATGAGAACAGTGAGCCGACGGCCAAGGCTGCGCCAGACGCGTAAGTGTTGTGGTGTTGCTTAAAAGAAGGGGCCTTCGGGCCCCTTTCCTTTTAGCGTCTTAAAGTGCTGTCTTTAAGCTTGTTTTTTTTGCAGGCAGCCCCCATCTTGGTTTCAAGCTTACTTCCATCTGTTTACGGCCGTACGGCCGCCGTAGAGGCGAAATCATGAAGACAACCATCGAATTGCCTCTCCTGCCATTGCGTGATGTCGTGGTTTATCCGCACATGGTTATCCCGCTGTTCGTGGGGCGCGAGAAGTCGATCGAAGCCCTCGAGGCAGCGATGACGGGCGACAAGCAGATTCTTCTGCTGGCACAGAGAAATCCTGCTGATGATGATCCCGGTGAAGATGCACTCTATCGCGTAGGCACCATTGCGACTGTCTTGCAGTTGCTCAAATTGCCTGATGGCACCGTCAAGGTGCTGGTTGAAGGCGAACAGCGCGGCGCTGTAGAACGCTTCAGTGAAGTTGATGGTCACTGCCGTGCTGAAGTCTCTCTGATTGACGAGGTCGATGCTCCTGATCGTGAGTCAGAAGTGTTCGTCCGCAGTTTGCTGTCCCAGTTCGAGCAGTATGTGCAACTGGGCAAGAAAGTCCCTGCCGAGGTGTTGTCTTCTCTCAACAGCATCGACGAGCCAAGCCGCCTGGTAGATACCATGGCTGCGCACATGGCGCTGAAGATCGAGCAGAAGCAGGAAATCCTCGAGATCATTGATCTGTCAGCCCGAGTCGAGCACGTCCTGGCATTGCTGGACGCCGAGATTGATCTGCTGCAAGTGGAAAAGCGCATTCGTGGCCGCGTCAAGAAACAAATGGAGCGTAGCCAGCGTGAGTACTACCTGAATGAGCAGATGAAGGCCATTCAGAAAGAGTTGGGTGACGGTGACGAAGGCCACAACGAAATCGAAGAGCTGAAGAAGCGCATCGATGCCGCCGGCCTGCCCAAAGACGCCATGACCAAGGCTCAGGCCGAACTGAACAAGCTCAAGCAGATGTCGCCGATGTCTGCCGAGGCCACCGTGGTTCGCTCCTACATCGACTGGTTGGTGCAGGTGCCGTGGAAGGCTCAGAGCAAGGTGCGCCTGGACCTGGCACGTGCCGAAGACATCCTTGATGCCGACCACTACGGTCTGGAAGAAGTCAAAGAGCGGATTCTCGAATACCTCGCCGTACAAAAGCGGGTTAAGAAAATCCGTGGTCCGGTGTTGTGCCTCGTCGGGCCTCCAGGGGTAGGGAAAACCTCCCTGGCCGAATCGATCGCCAACGCAACCAATCGCAAGTTTGTGCGGATGGCGCTGGGTGGTGTTCGGGACGAAGCGGAAATCCGTGGCCATCGTCGGACTTACATCGGTTCGATGCCAGGAAGATTGATTCAAAAGATGACAAAGGTGGGGGTGCGCAACCCGCTGTTCCTGCTCGATGAAATCGACAAGATGGGCAGCGATATGCGCGGCGATCCGGCGTCTGCCTTGCTAGAGGTTCTGGATCCCGAGCAGAACCATAATTTCAACGATCACTATCTGGAAGTCGATTACGACCTGTCCGATGTGATGTTCCTGTGCACCTCCAACTCGATGAATATCCCTCCGGCATTGCTGGATCGGATGGAGGTGATTCGTCTGCCCGGCTATACCGAGGACGAGAAGATCAACATCGCGATCAAGTACCTGTCGCCCAAGCAGATCCAGGCCAACGGCCTGAAGAAGGGTGAGCTGGAATTCGATCCGGATGCGATCCGCGACATCATTCGTTACTACACCCGCGAAGCCGGTGTGCGGGGCCTGGAGCGCCAGATTGCCAAGGTCTGCCGCAAGGCAGTGAAAGAGCACGCGATGGAAAAACGCTTCTCGGTGAAAGTGACTTCCGAGTTGCTGGAACACTTCCTTGGTGTGCGCAAGTTCCGCTACGGCCTGGCAGAGCAGCAAGATCAGATCGGCCAGGTAACGGGTCTGGCCTGGACTCAGGTCGGCGGCGAATTGCTGACCATCGAAGCTGCGGTGGTGCCAGGCAAGGGCCAGTTGATCAAGACCGGCTCCCTGGGCGATGTCATGGTCGAGTCGATCACTGCAGCACTGACCGTGGTACGCAGTCGGGCGAAGAGTTTGGGCATTCCCCTGGACTTCCACGAGAAGCGCGATACCCATATCCATATGCCTGAAGGGGCAACCCCCAAAGACGGCCCTAGCGCAGGCATAGGCATGTGCACGGCGCTGGTTTCCGCGCTGACCGGGATCCCGGTACGGGCTGACGTGGCGATGACTGGCGAGATCACTCTGCGTGGTCAGGTGTTGGCCATCGGTGGACTGAAAGAGAAATTACTCGCAGCTCATCGTGGTGGAATCAAGACGGTGATCATTCCTGAAGAGAATGTTCGCGATTTGAAAGAAATTCCTGACAATATCAAGCAGGATCTGCAGATTAAACCGGTTAAATGGATTGACGAAGTCCTGCAAATTGCGCTGCAATACGCGCCGGAGCCCTTGCCGGATGTGGCTCCCGAGATAGTTGCAAAGGACGAAAAACGCGAGTCTGACTCTAAGGAAAGAATTAGCACGCATTAGTACGCATTAGCCTGGGGGGCTTCCTTGACAGCTTTTTAGAGCCCTTGTTATAAAGCGGCTCTTAAGTGTCTGTAGGCCATTCAGCACTCGTTTTTGCTTTCACCAAAAAACTTAGAATCATACTCATAGATATATAAGGGGACTTAGAGTGAACAAGTCGGAACTGATTGATGCTATCGCTGCATCTGCTGATCTCCCGAAAGCTGCTGCTGGCCGTGCGCTGGACGCAGTTATCGAATCCGTTACTGGCGCTCTGAAGGCCGGTGACTCTGTTGTTCTGGTTGGTTTCGGTACCTTCTCCGTAACTGATCGCCCAGCTCGTATCGGCCGCAACCCACAGACCGGTAAGACTCTGGAAATCGCCGCTGCTAAAAAGCCAGGTTTCAAAGCCGGTAAAGCACTGAAAGAAGCCGTTAACTAAGTTTCTTCAGGGTCTTTGCCCATCCGGGTCGGGGTCATGCCTGATCTGGCAGCGGGGCGCCAGTCGACCGATAGACCATCGGTTTACGCAGAGGGTTGCAGATTCAACTCTCGTCCGCTCCGCCAGTTACGAGAAGGCGCATCCTCGGATGCGCCTTTCTTCTATCCGGATTCTACCCACGCTCCACGGCTGCTCAAATTGAATTACAGCCGTTTTTGGGGGACGTATGCTGCAGAATATCAGGGACAATTCACAAGGCTGGATTGCCAAAACCATCATCGGGGTCATCGTCGCGCTGCTGGCGTTGACCGGTTTCGATGCCATTTTCAAGGCCACCACCCACAACCAGGACGCGGCCAAGGTCAACGGCGAGGAAATCACTCAGAACGAGCTGAGCCAGGCCGTCGACATGCAACGCCGTCAGTTGATGCAACAGTTGGGCAAAGACTTCGATGCCTCCCTGCTGGATGAGAAGATGCTGCGTGAAGCCGCTCTGAAAGGGCTGATCGATCGCAAGCTGTTGCTGCAAGGGGCGAAGGATTCCAAGTTCGCGTTTTCCGAAGGCGCACTGGATCAAGTGATCCTGCAGACACCTGAATTCCAGGTGGACGGCAAATTCAGCCCCGAGCGTTTCGACCAGGTCATCCGTCAACTGGGTTACACCCGTCTGCAATTCCGCCAGATGCTGGCTCAGGAAATGCTGATCGGCCAGGTACGTGCTGGTCTTGCCGGCAGCGGTTTTGTAACCGACGCCCAGGTGCTGGCCTTCGCTCGTCTGGAAAAGCAGACCCGGGATTTCGCCTCCCTGACCATCAAGGCCGATCCGGCGGCAGTCAAGCTGACCGACGAAGAGGTCAAGGCCTACTACGATCAGCACGCCAAGGAGTTCATGACTCCTGACCAGGTGGTCATCGATTACATCGAGTTGAAGAAGGCCGCATTCTTCGACCAGGTCAGCGTCAAGGACGAAGACCTGCAAGCGCTGTATCAGAAAGAAGTCGCCAACCTGTCCGAGCAGCGTCGTGCCGCGCACATCCTGATCGAAGTCAACGACAAGGTGAACGAGGCTCAGGCCAAGGCCAAGATCGAAGAAATCCAGGCTCGCCTGGCCAAGGGTGATAGCTTCGAGGCACTGGCCAAGGAGTTCTCCCAGGATCCAGGTTCGGCCAATAACGGCGGTGACCTGGGCTACGCCGGCCCAGGTGTCTATGACCCGATCTTCGAAAAAGCGCTGTATGCGCTGGACAAGGATCAGGTCTCGGCGCCGGTACGTACCGGTTTCGGTTTCCACTTGATCAAGCTGCTGGGCATTGAGGCACCGCAAGTGCCGAGCTTCGCCAGCCTCAAGGAAAAGCTGACCCGCGATCTGAAAACCCAGCAGGTTGAGCAGCGTTTCGTCGAGGCTACCAAGCAGCTTGAGGATTCGTCGTTCGAGGCATCCGATCTGGCACAGCCGGCTCAGGATCTGAAACTGACTGTTCACACCTCCGCGCCGTTTGGCCGTGAGGGTGGTGACGGCATCGCCGCCAACCGTAACGTGGTGCAGGCTGCTTTCAGCACCGAGGTGCTCGATGAGGGTGCCAACAGCACCGCAATCGAACTGGACCCGGAAACCGTGGTGGTGCTGCGTGTCAAAGAGCACCACAAGCCTGAGCAACTGCCGCTGGAAGGGGTTGCTACCGCCATTCGCGCGCAATTGGCCAAAGAGCACGCCAGTGCTGCGGCCAAGACCAAGGCCGAAGAACTGATCGCCAGCTTGCGTGATGGCAAGACCGCGCTGAACAAGCCGGTGGACGGTCAGAACTGGAAAGTCATGCAAGCCGTGACCCGTGCCCAGGAAGGTGTCGATCCGACCGTGCTGCAGGCGTTGTTCCGCATGAGCAAGCCTGAGTCCAAGGACAAGCCGACCTTCGCCAGCGTGACTCTGCCCAACGGCAACTTGATGGTGCTGCAACTCAACAACGTCAACGAAGCCGCGGCGCCGACCGAGGAAGAGAAGGTTCAATACCGTCGTTTCCTGGCCTCGCGTATCGGCCAGCAGGACTTCTCTGCCTATCGCAAGCAGTTGGAAAACCAGGCGGACATCAAGCGCTACTGATGCCTGATCTGCTGTGTTGAAAAGACCCCGTCCGCAAGGCCGGGGTCTTTTTTTTGGGGCGGATCTGGCTCAGGTGACGACGGTTCCGGCGCTTGCAGGTATGCCAGTCACCGCCAGGGTCCATGCCGGGGAGAGTTGGCGGTCGCGAACGCCTTGGACCCGTTTCAAGCGCTGGCTGGAAAGCCCTGGCGCCGGGCGTTCACCACCACCAGCAGGGTCAGCAGCAACAGGGTGGCGATTACCCAGGGGAAGGTTGCCACCCCAGGTCCCTGCAGCAGCAAGGCGCCACCCAGGCCGCCGCCGGCCATCGCCAGGTTCCACAGGGTCACCAGCATCGACTGCGCGGTGTCGGCGTGCTCGCCTGCGGTCTTGGCCAGTGCGGTTTGCAACAGGGTGGCCATGCCGCCGAAGGACAACCCCCAGATTGCGGTGGCCCCGTAGATCGCCAGCGGCTGATCGCCCTGCAGCCCCAGCACCAGGGTGGCGCCGATAAACAGCAGGCAACCGAGCAGCACCAGCTCACGCAGCCAGCGGTCGATCAAAAGACCGACCAGCCAGATGCTCAGCAACGCCGCCAGACCGAACACCAGCAGCACCCGTTCAATCGCGTTGCCAAGCCCGGCCGACTCGAGAAAGGGCGCGATGTAGGTGTAGAGAATGTTGTGCCCCAGCACATAGGCGAAAGTCACGAACAGCACCGATCGGATCCCTGGCAAGGTCAGGACCCGAGTCAGCGGCAGGCGCTTGTGCATCCGCAGTCCGGGGAAATCCGGTACCTGAACCAGCACCCAGCCGATCAGCCCGAGGGTCAGCAGAGTCATGCAGGCGAAGCTCATGCGCCAGCCCAGCAGGCCGCCCAGCCAGGTTCCGGCGGGCATGCCCACGGACAACGCCAACGGCGCGCCGAGCATGGCCAGGGTAATCGCCCGTCCCTGCAGGTGGGGCGCCGCCATTCGGCTGGCGTAACCGGCCAGCAGGGCCCAAAGCAGGCCGGCGAAGACGCCGGCACACCCGCGCGCCACGAGGATCAGGCTGTAGTTGGTGGACAGGGCGGTCACGCTGTTGACCACGGCGAAGCCGCCGATGGCGATCAACAGCAGCGGTCGTCGTCGCCAGCCCTGGGTCAGGATGATCAGGGGGATGGCGGCCAGCAGCGATCCCAGGGCGTAGAAGGTCACCAGCTGGCCGATCAGGGCGGGAGAAACGCCCAGGTCGACGCTCATCAGCGGCAGCAGGCCGGCGGGCAGCGTCTCGGTCATCAGGGTGATGAACCCGGCAGTCGCCAGGGCCAGCAGGCCGCCGACAGGCAGTCGCTCGCGGGTTTGGCCAGGCGCTTGCAACAGCTCGCAGGCATTGACGGAATTGTTCATGGGCAGGTCCCGTTGGGTTGGCTCAAAAGTGAGGGGCCTAGGGTAGGGCGCTGTGCATGGCGGAAAAATAGGCTAAGGTTCCGAACTTATCGGACACAGATATCCTTAGTTCGGGAGTGCGCAATGGACTGGCTGGGCAGTATCCCGGTGTTTGTGCAGGTGGCGGAAACCCGCAGCTTCACCGAGGCAGGGCGGTTATTGGGGGTGTCGTCCTCGGCGGTGGGCAAAAGCATCGCCCGCCTGGAGGAGCGCTTGAAGACTCGGCTGTTCCATCGAACGACCCGCAGTATCAGCCTCACCGCCGAAGGCGCGGGCTTTCTTGAGCGCTGTCGGCGGATCGCGGCCGAGGTCGAGGCCGCCGAGTTCCAGCTGTGCGATTCCTCCAGTGCGCCGGTGGGCAAATTGCGCATCAGTGCGCCGCAGGTCCATGGCCTGTTGATGCCCGTGCTGGCCGAGTTCATGCAGCGCTATCCGCAGATCGAACTGGATGTGGACCTTTCCGATCGCCTGGTGGATGTGGTGGAGGAGGGCTTCGATCTGGTAGTGCGTACCGGTAATCCCAAGGATTCCCGGCTCCTGGCCCGGCAACTGGGGTGCTTTCGCATGCTCTTGGTGGGCAGCCCCGGGTATTTCGAGCAGCGCGGCTTGCCCCGCAGCCCCCAGGACCTGCGGGAGCACGCCTGTCTGCGACACACCTTTCACCACACCGGCAAACTCGAGCCCTGGCCATTCAAGCCCCAGGCCCAGCAGCCGGAGCCGTTGTTGCCCACGCGCCTCACCAGCAGCTCCATCGAAGCGGTGGAGCACGCGGCCCGCAGCGGACTGGGCATTGCCTGCCTGCCGGATTTCATGGTTCAGGCCGCGGTACGCCGGGGAGAGTTGCAGGTCGTGCTCGACGAGTATCTGCAGCACAACGGGGCATTCTGGGTGCTGTGGCCATCGAGCCGGCACACCGCAGCCAAGCTGCGGGTGCTGATCGAGCATTTGAGCGAGCGACTTTTTCCGGCAAACAGCGGTCATTAAACTTGTGTGAAATTTAAGACACCAATTACCTGCGCTGCGGGGCATTGATCTGTTGCACAATACGCCCCGGAGCGTTTTCCTCAGGATTTTCGATGTTTAGATCATTTCATCTGCGCGCGGCGGCCGGCTGGTTGCTGTTGTCCGCAATCGCCGGTTGTTCCTCGCACAAGACCGCTATCTACGAGCATGAAAGCTTCGATGATTCCGGCACCTTCTCGCGCAATTATCCGGTGAGCGACGCCGCTTCCTGCGAGGCCGCGCGACGGGCCCTGCTCAGCCAGGGCTACATCATCACCAGCAATGATCCGAAGCTGGTCAGCGGTCACAAGAGCTTCCAGCAGACCGGCGAAACCCACCTGGAAATCAGCTTCAACGTGGTCTGCGCCCGGGATGGCAGCGGCGACCAGCGCTCGACAGTGTTCGCCAACGCCCTGCAGGACCGCTATGCGCTGAAGAAGGTCAACAATTCGGCCAGCCTCGGCGTTGGGGTGCTCGGCTCGGTCTCGATGCCGATCGGTTCAACCGATGATTCGATGGTCAAGGTGGCCAGCGAGACGGTGTCCTCGGCCAAGTTCTATGAGCGCTACTTCGCCCTGGTGGAGCTGTTCCTGCCGCCGGAGGCGAAGAAGGCGGCCCATATCGAAGAGAAGCCCAAGGCCGACCTCGGGGTGCCCGAGAGCAAGCCCGAGCCCCAGGCCAAGCCGGAACCCAAACCGGAACCCAAGCCCGAGCCCAAGGCTTCGCAGCCAGTGGTCGAGCCTGCTGCGGTGGCTGCGCCGGCTGCCGTCGCTGAACCGGAGCCTACGGTCTCGCAACCGCTGGCGCCGCCAGCCGAGGCCGCGCCGATCGTGCCGGCCACCAGCACTGAACCAGCCCCCGCCAGCGAAACCATCACCCCACCACCGGCCAGCCACCTGCCGCCGCCGAGCGAGCCGATTCCGGCCCTGCCGAGCAGCGGGCACTAAGGCACCTACACCGAGCTCGGGTCGACGCGTTCAATGTCGATCCGATAACGGCTCAAGGCATCGCTGATCGGGCTGTAAGAAATCTCCCGTTCATTGACCAGGGCTCTCAACGCTGCCAAGCCAATGAGGTGTCGGTGGCCATTTCGAAAAATGCTCGCAGGTTTTCTCCGGTTAGTGGGTGGGCCGCAACTGTGGGTATCAACCGGAGGCTAAATTCCTCATGGCCTGTTACGTTTTCATTGTAGAAATCCTGACCGAGGGGGTAGTATTTTTTCTGTCATCCCGGCACTTTATGCTGGTGCCGACGGTCAATGGACACAGCACTATTCAATCAACCGAGAAAGGAGTCCGCGATGGACGAATACCAAGAGGAACTGCTGGAGTATCAAGCTTTCGAGCTCGATCCTCTGGAACCAGCAGAAGACGCCACCGAGCTGTAACGCCGGTGGCGTTTTTTTTTAGCCGAACTGTCGGTGGCAGCGGCGGAACTCTCCTGGCGTCTGGCCGTTCCAGCGCTTGAAGGCCCGCTGAAACGCCTCGGCTGAAGCAAAGCCCAGCAGATAGGCAATCTCGCCGAACGCCAGTTCGGTATCGCGAATATAGGTCATGGCCAGGTCGCGCCGGGTGTCATTGAGAATGGCCCGGAACTGCGTCCCTTCTTCCGCCAGCTTGCGCCGCAACGTCCAGGTCGGCAGCTTCAGGCGCATCGCCACTTCTTCCAGGTCGGGCTCACGGCCACCATTGAGCAAAGGTCCCAGCAATTGAATGATGCGCTCGCGCAGGCTGCGAGTGCGGGTCAGTTGCTCCAGCTCCCTTTCGCATAACTGCAGCAGATGCCGCCAGGTGCTCGGACAGTGTTCCGGATTGCGCAGGGCCAGGCTGGCCTGGCTCAGGCGCAACTGGTTCTGTTCGGCGGCGAACTGGATGGGCGTGGGGCCGAGGATGGCGTAGGCATCTTGATAGTCCGGGCGCTCGAACTCGATGTCGATCTGCTCGGCCAGCAGGGTCTGACCGCAGAGGCTGGACAGCTGTTGCAACCAGCCGGAGATGATCGAGTCCACCACGAAGCGGTTGTAGGCGTTGTACGGGCTGATGGAATAGAAGCGCAGCCAGGCGCCGCCGGCATCTTCATGAAAGCTCGACTGACCGCGATAGTTGGAGCCGTACAGCGCTTCGAAGCGCGTTAGGCAACGGGCCGCTTCACGAACGCTGGGGGCTTGGGCGGCTGTGACGCCGGCCAGACCGAGCTGGCTCAGCCGACTCAGACGGCCCATGCGCAGACCCAGGGCCGGGTCGCCGGTGAGCTGGATCGCGCCGTGGCCCAGGCGCATGTAGCGGGGGATCGACAGGCGTGCTCCTGCTTCGCCCAGTCGGGCGGGATCCAGTGCGTATTGCTCGAGCAAGGGGGTTGGGTCCTGGCCGTGGCTGCGGACCGCGTCCGCCAGGCTGTGGACAAAGCCCACCGACAGGTCCCCCAGGCGCATTGGCGTGGTCTTCATGCTTTACAGCCACAGGTTCAGCAGGCGGGCGCCCGTTGTGCCCTGATCGGCAAACGTCTGGCCGTGGCTATTGATGAAGCTCTGGCCGCTGCTGCGCTGGTCCCAGAACTGGCCGCGCAGGAATACGCTGACGCCGGCGCTGGCCAGGCTGCTGGGCGGGCGGGCGGTGAGGGTCAGGCGATGCCAGGCATCGCCCTCGCTGGTTTCTTCCGGCTTGAGGCTGACCTCGCTGGGGGTGGTGATGCTCTTGAAGCCGCGCCAGGGTCGCTCCCAGCCATCGCGGCCCATGACAAAGGCCGGGACCGCGACCAGTTGGGCGCCCTGGTCATTGAGCTGGCGATAGTTGTCCGGGTACCAGCTGTCGCTGCCGATCAGCACCCCGAGGCGCCCGGCGGGAGTGTCGACGACCTGCACCCCCTGTCCGGCATCGCCGCGCACATAGCCGCTCTCGGCATGGGTGGGATAGAGCTGGCGCTGGGGCTGGCCGATAGGCAGGCCGTCGCTGCCGAACACCAGGCTGCTGTTGTACAGGGCGCCGCTACCAATCTGCAGGCTGCCCTGGCTGACGCTGGGCTCGGGCAGAATGATCGAGCCGGCCACCAGGGTCACCTGGAACTCCCGGGCCAGGCCACCGAACAGCACCTGGTACTCCTTGGCCATCTTCTTCGCCTTCATGCGCAGGTGCGCATCGGCCAGGCGGCTTGATCCCTTGGCGCTGATCAGGGCCTTGAGGAATGGCAGTGGATTGCTCACCGCCAGCCAGTTCATTGCTTCTTTCAAGGACACGGCCTGGTACAGCTCGTTCTTTTCGCCGCTGACCATCAGCCAAGTGCCGATGTGTTCCGGCAGCACCACGATGGTCTTGGCATTCACCAGGCCCTTGTCCCGGGCCTGTTGCAGGTAGGCGGCAAGCTTGCGGTGCAGGCGCTCGGGGCTCTGGTAGTCGGTGGGGAACAACTCCGGCTGGATCGCCAGCAGGTTGCCGTGATCGGCAGGTACGCCTTGGTCCACTGCCAGCTCGATGCGCAGGTCCGACAGGTAATGCGCCCCCGGACGGTCGTGGGTCCAGAGCGCATAACGGGTGATGACGGCAAGCAGGGCCAGGGACAAGGTGAGGTAAAGAAGTTTGCGCATGGGAAAACAGTCGGCGGCCGTGTGCAGGATTCGCCGACTAGGGTAGGGCCCGTGCCGGCACTTGCCAAGGGGCGCTGCGCGTTTGGATCAATAAGTTGTCAGTTACGGTCATTGAGTGCCGGGTACGGTGCTCTTAGTCTGTGCAGCACTACTGATGGAGGCCGTAGAGCTTCCGCATTTTCCCGTGATTGCCCGATCTGGAGTGACACCATGGCTGGAGCACCTTACCCGCATTTGCTGGCCCCCCTCGACCTGGGTTTCACCACCCTGCGCAACCGCACCCTGATGGGGTCCATGCACACCGGTCTGGAAGAGAAACCCGGCGGCTTCGAGCGCATGGCGGCGTATTTTGCCGAGCGCGCCCGGGGCGGCGTGGGCCTGATGGTCACCGGCGGCATCGGCCCCAACGATGAGGGCGGGGTGTATTCCGGCGCCGCCAAGCTGACCACCGAAGAAGAGGCGCTCAAGCACCAGATCGTGACCCGCGCAGTGCACGAGGCCGGCGGCAAGATCTGCATGCAGATCCTCCACGCCGGGCGCTATGCCTACAGCCCCAAGCAGGTGGCACCCAGCGCGATCCAGGCGCCGATCAACCCGTTCAAGCCCAAGGAGCTGGACGAGGAAGGCATCGAGAAGCAGATCCGCGACTTCGTCACCTGTTCGACCCTGGCCCAGAAGGCCGAGTACGACGGTGTCGAGATCATGGGTTCGGAAGGGTATTTCATTAACCAGTTCCTGGCCGCCCACACCAACCATCGCACCGACCGCTGGGGCGGCAGCTATGAAAATCGCATGCGCCTGCCGGTGGAAATCGTCCGCCGGGTGCGTGAGGCGGTAGGCCCGAACTTCATCATCATTTTCCGCCTGTCGATGCTTGACCTGGTGGAAGGCGGCAGCACCTGGGAAGAGATCGTGCAACTGGCCCAGGCCATCGAGCGGGCCGGCGCGACCCTCATCAACACCGGGATCGGCTGGCACGAAGCGCGGATCCCGACCATCGCCACCAAGGTTCCGCGGGCCGCGTTCAGCAAGGTCACGGCCAAGCTGCGGGGTTCGGTGAGCATTCCGCTGATCACCACCAACCGCATCAATACCCCGGACATCGCCGAGCAGATCCTCGCCGAGGGCGATGCCGACATGGTGTCCATGGCCCGGCCGTTCCTCGCCGACCCGGATTTCGTCAACAAGGCCGCTGAAGGCCGCGCCGACGAGATCAACACCTGCATCGGCTGCAACCAGGCCTGCCTGGACCACACCTTCGGCGGCAAGCTCACCAGTTGCCTGGTCAACCCTCGGGCCTGCCACGAGACCGAGCTGAACTACCTGCCGGTCACGCAGATCAAGAAGATTGCCGTGGTCGGTGCCGGCCCGGCGGGCCTGTCCGCCGCCACCGTGGCCGCCGAACGCGGGCATCAGGTGACCCTGTTCGACTCCGCCAGCGAGATCGGCGGCCAGTTCAACATCGCCAAGCGGGTGCCGGGCAAGGAAGAGTTCTACGAAACCCTGCGTTACTTCAAGCGCAAGCTGCAGACCACCCATGTCGAGCTGTGCCTCGACACCCGGGTGGATGTGGCGCAGCTGGTGGCCGGCGGTTTCGATGACATCATCCTCGCCACCGGCATTGCTCCGCGCACACCGGCGATCCCGGGCGTGGAGCACCCCAAGGTCCTCAGCTACCTGGACGTGCTGCTGGAGCGCAAGCCGGTGGGCAAGAGCGTGGCGGTGATCGGGGCAGGGGGTATCGGCTTCGACGTTTCCGAGTTCCTGGTGCATCAGGGCGTGGCCACCAGCCAGGACCGCGAGGCGTTCTGGAAGGAGTGGGGCATCGATACCCAGCTCCAGGCCCGTGGCGGCGTGGCCGGAATCAAGGCCGAGCCCCACGCACCGGCGCGTCAGGTGTTCCTGTTGCAGCGCAAGAAATCCAAGGTCGGCGACGGCCTGGGCAAGACCACCGGCTGGATTCACCGCACCGGGCTGAAGAACAAGCAGGTGCAGATGCTCAATAGCGTCGAGTACCTGAAGATCGACGATGCCGGCCTGCACATTCGGATCGGCGAAGCGGGTGAGCCCCAGGTGCTGGCGGTGGACAACATCGTCATCTGTGCCGGTCAGGACCCGCTGCGCGAGCTGCAGGACGGTCTGCTGGCGGCAGGGCAGAACGTGCACCTGATTGGCGGTGCCGATGTGGCCGCCGAGCTGGACGCCAAGCGCGCCATCAACCAGGGTTCGCGTCTGGCGGCCGAGCTGTAACGCCCTGGGGGGCAGTCTGCCAGCGTTTCGGGCTGGTAGACTGCGCTCCCTTCTTTGCCGAACCCGCTACCGATGTCCTTCCCCGAATCCTTCGACTGGTTACCCCAGGCTCCGCTGCAACGGCTGGAGCTGGACTGGCTGTCCCGGGCCGGGGTCGAGGTGGCGGTATTGCGCCTGGACCTGATCGATCCGCTGATCAGCGGCAACAAATGGTTCAAGCTCACCGAACACCTGGCGACGGCCCGCAGCCTGGGCGCTCAGGGCGTCATCAGCCTCGGCGGCGCCCATTCCAATCACTTGCATGCGCTGGCCGCCGCCGGCCGGCGTTTTGCCTTTCCCACCGTGGGCCTGTTGCGTGGCCATCCACAGGACACGCCAACGGTGCTCGACCTGCAGGCGTTCGGCATGCGCCTGCACTGGCTGGGCTACGCCGGTTACCGCGAACGCCACGCGCCCGGCTTCTGGGCGCCCTGGCAGGCCCGCTACCCGGCGTTGTACCCGGTGCCTGAAGGCGGCGGTGGGCTGGCCGGTGCCACGGGCTGCATGACCTTGCGCGATCAGGTGCAGCGGCAGTTGCCGAGCCTGGGCTGGAACGACTATCACGCTTGGTGGCTGGCCGCCGGGACCGGCACCACCCTGGCCGGGCTGGTGCTGGCGGAGGCCGGGGCACACCGGGTGTATGGCGCGCTGGCGGTGCCCGAGGATCACGGTGTGGCGCAGCAGGTCGAGGGCATTTTGCAGGAGGCCGGACAGGGGCGCGGCGGTTATCAGTTGCTGGACAGCAGCCGTGGCGGTTTTGCCAGGGTCGACGACGCGTTGCGCGGGTTTATCCGGCTCACCGAGCAGCAGTGCGCGCTGCCATTGGAGCCGTTGTACACCGGCAAGGCCCTGCTGGCCTTGCAGGAGCAGGTAATGGCCGGGCGCTTTGCGCCGGGTTGCCGATTGGTCTTCGTGCACAGCGGCGGCTTGCAGGGCCGCCGCGCGCTGCAGGCTCAGGCCTGACCGCGCTGACGCCACATGCGTTGCAGGGTGTTGTCGCGCATCACGTAGTGGTGATAGAGCCCGGCCAGGGCATGCAGGCCGATCAGCCAGTAACCGACGCTGCCCAGCAGTTCGTGCCAGCCCTGGAACTGCTTGGCCAGGGTCTTGTTCTCTTGCACCAGCAGCGGCAGGTCGAAACCGTAGAACATCACTTGATGGCCCTTGGCGCTGGTGGTCAGCCAGCCGAGGATCGGCATGGCGATCATGAACAGGTACAGCGCCCAATGCATCAGGGTCGACAACAGCCGTTGCCACTGCGGCGGGGTGGGCAGGATCTTCGGCGCCACGCCTTGGGCACGGGCGAACAGACGCAGCCAGACCAGCGCAAACACGGTCAGGCCGAGCATGAAGTGGGCTTCGACAATCAGCGTGCGACCACCACTGCCCTTGGGAAAGATGCCGCGAAATTCGATACAGGCGTAAACCACCGCCAGCAACACCAGCATCAGCCAGTGCAAGGTGATCGTCATGGTGCTGTAGCGCGACTCAGTGTTTTTCCAGGGCATACGGGACATCCTCGGTCATCAGGTCTGAAGCCTCCGTTCTTAATGACGGAGTGCTGTAACTGTAATCCGCTTTCCCCGGGTTTGCCTGAGCCGCTTGTGGCTTTTGTGGCCCGTGCCAGAGCGTTGGCGCCCATAGGACCGAAAAAGAACGGCGATGCTCCTGGCACCGCCGTCCAGGCCCGCCCCAGCGCCTGATCAATGGTTCTGGGGCATTTCCCCTCGGGCCAGGCGCCGGTTGATATCGGCGATGACCTCGGGCAGGTCGGCGATGGTGTCGATCATGTAGTGCGGGCGCGAGGCCTCGAACAGCGCATGGATGCGCTGGCGCTCGCAGGCCAGGGCGTCGCTGGACAGGGCCCGGTAGGCTTCATAGGTCAGGCCCAGGGCGTTGCCCGAGCAGATCAGGGCCACGGTCCACATGCCGGCGCGGCGGCCTTCGAGAATGCCTGGCACGGTGTCGTCGATCTTCACGCAGGCGCCGACATCGTCGATGCCCAGGGCGATCACGTTGGCCAGGGCCTGGGCCGGCCAGGGGCGGCCGTTGGGCACCTCGTCGGTGGCCACCACGTGGTCGGCGACGTAGCCCTTGGTCGCGGCCAGGGCCACCACCTTGTCCATCACCTGTTTGGGGTAGCCGGAGCAGGAACCGATCTTGAGGCCCTGCTCGCGCAGCGTGGCGATCACCTCCAGGGCCCCGGGGATCAGCGCCGAGTGTTCGGCGATCTTGTCGATCTGCAGCGGCATGAAACGCTCATAGATGGCGGTGACGTCGGCGTCGCTCGGGGTGCGGCCGAAGACTTGGCGATAGCGTTCGGCCACCTGCGGCAGGTCGCACAAGGTGCGGATGTGGTCCCACTTGCCCATGCCCATGGGGCCGCGGGCTTCTTCAATGGACACCTGCACATCGAACTCGGCGAAGGCTTCGACAAAGATCTGGGTCGGGGCGAAGGAGCCGAAGTCGACCACGGTGCCGGCCCAGTCGAGGATGGCGGCTTGCAGCTGGGTGGGGGTGCTGTAGTTCATGGTTGCAGTGCCTGTTGTAGGAGCGAGCGTGCTCGCGAAAAAAGGTTTGGGGATCGCGGCGCCTGATTCGCGAGCACGCTCGCTTCTCCAGAGACGCGGTGGCGTCAGAGGTCGAGGACTTGCATCTCCCGCAGGACTTCGCCGATGGCGCTCACCGCGGCCTGCATGCCGTGGCGGTCGACATGGCCGATGCAGCCCACGCGGAAGGTTTCGACCTGGGTCAGCTTGCCCGGGTAGAGGATGAATCCCTTGCGCTTGACCCGTTCGTAGAAGTCCTTGAACTGATAGCGCGGGTCTTTCGGGGCGTGGAAGGTGACGATGATCGGCGCCTGGATCGCCTCCGGCAGAAAGCGCTGCAAGCCCAGTGCGCCCATGCCCTGCAGCAGCGCCCGGCAGTTGTCGGCGTAGCGTGCGTGACGCGCCGGCAGGCCGCCTTGCTCGTTGTATTGCAGCAGGGCTTCGTGCAGCGCGGCCACCACGTGGGTCGGCGGGGTGAAGCGCCACTGGCCGGTCCTGGCCATGTAGTCGTGCTGGTCGTGCAAGTCCATGGCCAGGGAGTGGGCGTTGCCGGCGGCCTGGGCCAGGGAGTGTTTGTCGGCCAGGACAAAGCCCAGGCCGGGCACCCCTTCCAGGCATTTGCCGGAGGCGGCGATCAGCGCGTCGAAGGGGAGGTGCCGGGCATCGATGGGCAGCGCGCCAAAGGAGCTCATGGCGTCGATGATCAGGCGCTTGCCGTGGTCGGCCACCACCCGGGCGATCTCCGGCAGCGGGTTGAGGATGCCGGTGCTGGTTTCGCAGTGGATCAGTGCCACGTGGCTGATGGCGCGGTCGGCCTGGAGCAGGCACTCGACGTCGGCGGCGGTGGTGGGCTGGTCTTCGGCGGTTTCGAAGGTGCTGAAATCCCGGCCGAGCACTTCGCAGATCTTCGCCAGGCGCTTGCCGTAGGCGCCGTTGATCAGCACCAGGACCTTGCCGTCGCGGGGCACCAGGGTGCCGATGGCCGCTTCCACGGCGAACGTGCCGCTGCCCTGCAGGGGCACGCAGTGGTGGCTCTCGGCGCCGTTGACGATGGCCAGCAGTTGCCGGCACAGGCTGGCGGTCAGTTGGTTGAAGCGCTCATCCCATGAGCCCCAGTCCACCAGCATTGCCTGGCGGGTGCGGGCGGAGGTGGTCAGGGGACCGGGGGTCAGCAGGATGGGCTCGGCGACGCTCATGGGGTGTCCTCGAAAAGATGGGGGTGACGCTACGGGGACTAAATTGCAGTTTGCCTTGTCATCAATCAAATTGTTTGTTGTTATGCCAGCCATCAGTGAGGCCGATAGCTATGAACCTGTTTCAACTGCGTGCATTCGACGCCGTGGCCCGTGAAGGCAGCTTCACCCGGGCCGCCGGGCGGCTATTCATCAGCCAGCCGGCGGTGACCGGGCATATCAAGGCCCTGGAAGAGCATTACCAGATCACCCTGCTGCGGCGCACTGCGCGCAGGGTGGAACTGACTGAGGAAGGCATCAAGCTGGCGGCCATCACCCGTGCCATGTTCGGCCTGGCGGAGGAGGCCCAGGCGCTGCTTGAGGCCAACCGGCAATTGCTGACCGGGCGCCTGGAGGTGGCGGCCGACGGCCCGCACCTGGTGATGCCGATGCTGGCCAGCCTGCGGGCGCGATATCCGGGGGTGACGGTCAACCTGCGCCTGGGCAATGCCCAGGAAACCCTGGCCGCCTTGCTGTCCGAGCACGCCGACGTGGCGGTGCTGACCGAGGTCGAACCGCGCAAGGGCCTGTACCTGCAAAGCCTGGGAGAGTCGCGAGTCTGTGTCCTGGTGCCCGCAGGCCACCCCTGGCTGGCGCTGGCCGACGGCATCGCCCTCGAACAACTGGACCAGGTGATCATGGTGCTGCGCGAACCCGGTTCGATCACCCGCCGGACCTTCGATGAAGCCTGCGCGCTGGCCAAGGTCCAGCCGCGGGTGCTGCTGGAGCTGGACAGCCGCGAAGCGGTGACCGAGGCGGTGGCGGCGCAATTGGGGGTGGGCGTCGTCAGCTCGGCGGAAGTCGGCCACGACCCGCGGGTGCGAACCGTGCCGATTCGCGGCGCGGGCCTGGTCAACCGGCACATGCTCGGCTGCATCGAGCGACGGCGTGACCTGCGCCTGATCCAGGCCTTTTTCGCCCTGGCTCCTGCCTGATCTGTCCCCCGCGGGTTGGCACCGGCTTGTCAGGGCACAGACCCGAGTGATCGCCTGCACCGCTCAGGCCGACCGGGGCTGAGGCCGGCAGAGCGGCGGTCGGATACTGACTTTTTGGTCGATCAGGGCCTTGAGGACGTATAAACTTGCCCATCGCGTCGGCCAAATCCAACTCGACGCCATAGATCAAGAGAGTGAGTAATGGGCGCACAGTGGAAGGTTAAACACAAAGAAGCGGCAGCCAACGCCAAGGGCAAGATTTTCGGCAAGCTGGTGAAAGAGATCACCATCGCCGCACGTAACGGCGCTGACGTCGCCACCAACGCCCACCTGCGGCTGGTGGTGGAACAGGCGAAAAAGGCTTCGATGCCGCGTGAGACCCTTGAGCGTGCCATCAAGAAAGGCTCGGGCCAGCTCGGCGAGACCGTGCAGTACCACCGCGTTACCTACGAAGGTTTTGCCCCGCACCAGGTGCCGCTGATCGTTGAATGCGTGACCGACAACATCAACCGCACCGTGGCGGAAATCCGCGTGGCCTTCCGCAAGGGCCAGCTGGGCGCTTCGGGTTCGGTGTCCTGGGACTTCAACCACGTGGGCATGATCGAAGCCTCGCCGGACAGCCCGGACGCCGATCCGGAACTGGCCGCCATCGAGGCCGGTGCCCAGGATTTCGAGCCGGGGGAGGAGGGCGCGACCCTGTTCCTCACCGAGCCTGCGGATCTGGACGCGGTGCAGAAGGCCTTGCCCGAGCAGGGTTTCACCGTGTTGTCGGCCAAGCTCGGCTACCAGCCGAAGAACCCGGTCAGCGGCCTGAGCGATGAGCAGATGGCTGAAGTCGAAGCCTTCCTCGAAGGCCTGGACAACCATGACGACGTGCAGGACATGTTCGTCGGCCTGGCGGGTTAAGACCGCGATTCGCCGGCCAGCCGGCTCCTGCACACCTCTGTAGGAGCCGGCTGGCCGGCGAAGCTGTTTTAAAGCCCCGCCAATTCCTCGCAGACCCGGGCAAAGTCCGGTCGCGCCAGTACCTCTGGCTGACAGCAGCGCTGCCCCAGCGCCGTCAGTTTCTGCTGTTGCCCCAGGCTCAGCGAACCATCCCCACGTTCCAGCAGTTCTTCCAGCAAGATGCCGAAGGCCCGCACTTCCAGGCGTTGCAGCGCGCGGCTTTGCACGGTGTCGTCCTGGGCATGGAAGGATGCCGCGCCAAAATCCCCCAGCAGGCAGTCGCCCTGGGCATTCCACAGGGTGTTGTGGCCATACAGATCGCCATGGGTAATGCCCTGGGCGTGCAGGTGCGCACCCACCGAGGCGATGCCCCGGGCGATGCCCAGGGTCACCTCGGCGTTGAAACAGGCGTTGTCCGGGTAGATGTCCCGGGAGCAGGAGTCCAGGCTCGGCAGCGCCGCCAGGTTGGCAAAGCGTGTGTCGATCAACTGCATCACCAGGCCGTTCTGGCCTTGGGGATGATCCTGGACCCGGCCTTCGACGCGGATCAGGTTCGGGTGCAGTCCGGCGCTGATGCAGGCGTTCATTTCGTGCAGCGGCGAGCCGTCGCTGGTCATCTCGCCCTTGTACAGCTTGACCGCCACCGCGCGTGGCGGTTGCCCGGCGGGTTGCCATTGGGCTTGGTGGATCACCCCCGAGGCGCCTTCGCCCAGGCGCTGTTGCAGGCTCAGTTCGCTCCAGGGAATGCTCGGCGTGGAGGCCAGCGCCGTGGCGTCGGCTTCCGACTCCAGCGGGTTGCCGGCGTAGGCCAGCCAGGTCAGGCGCGGCAGGGCCAGGAGGAACGGCGGCAGTTCGCTCAGTTGGTTGGCGGCGATCCGCAGCAGCTCCAGGCGATGGCACTGGCTCAGGCTTTCGGGCAGCCCGGTCAGGCGGTTGCCGGAGAGCATGAGCTTTTGCAACATCGGACGGTTACCCAGCTCGTGCGGCAATTCACTGATGCAGTTGTCGGTGAGGATCAGCCAGCGCAACTGCGGCGGCAGCGCGGCGGCCGGCACCCGCTCGATACGGTTGGCCTTGAAGCCGATCATGCTCAGTTGCGCGCATTGGCCGACACAGACCGGCACTTCGCGAAACTGGTTGTCCGAGCAGAACAGAATGCGCAGGCGCCTCAGGCGATGCAGGTCATCGGGCAGGCTGTCCAGGGCGTTGCCGCTGAGGTTGAGGATTTCCAGGGAGTCGGCGAGATCGAAGATCTCCCGGGGGAACTCGGTCAGTCCACAGGACAGGTCCAGGCGCTTGATTCCGGCCAGCTGGCCGGCCCGCAGTTGAGCAAGGGTATCCATGAACAGCGTCAACACTCGAATGAAGGACAAGGGCGGGGAGGATAAAGCAGATCGGCCGGTTTTGCTGCCTGGGCGGTGGGTTGTCCTGGGGCGAGGGTTACTGGGTTTCCAGCAGCCTGAAGGTCAGGGCGGCCTGCCGCTGTTGTTCCCAGTAGTCGGCAATCAGCGTGAGCTCGGTCTTCTGGCCTTTGGACCACAGCTGGCAGGCCATTCTCAGGGTGTGCGGATCGGTATGCAGCGGGTAAATGTCCAGTGCAACCCTGCCGGTGCGGTCCGCTTGGCCGGCGATCTCACAAGGAGGCATCGACAGGTGCGCAAGCTGTTCCCCCGAGTGTTCCAGCTCTTCGGTGATCTCCTCATACATGGCCCGGCTGACACCAAACGCCGACAACCCTACCGGGTCTCCATCCTGCAGGGCCCGCAAAAGACCAGCAGCCAGTCGATAGAGCTCATCGCGATCAAATGCCATTGTGAATCGCTCCGAGCAGCCTGCGAAATGCACCCGGTTGCCTGGCGTTGCGGGCCTCTTTGCGCATCGACTCCAGGCTGTGGTGCTCAAAGGTGTGCTTGACCGAACGCGTGGCGGCTCGGCCCAGCGGGTTGCCGGAGTCAAAGTCGCTCTCCAGGGTTGCCACCTGATAGGCGCCCTTGTGGCTCCATTGGTTGAAACGCATGACATGCCGGTCATTGAGGATCACGGCGCCTTCTTGCTTGTCGTCCGAGAAATACCAGGCCAGGTTCGGGCGGATGCCCTTGCCTTTTTGCTCCAGACGTTTGCAGTGCCTGAGCAAGGAGCCAAGGCGTACGCCGCGAACAATGCTGAAGCCGCTGCCCAGCCGTTGCTGGTTGAAGAAGTAGCACTTGAGGATCACTTCCTGCGCCCGTCGGTGGTAAACCGTCGTATGGCTTTTTTCGTAGAAGTGAAAGTCCGCCGGATCGCCGATCAGTTCATAGCCCTTTGCCGCGAGCTCGTCGGCAGAGAACGCCTCCAGGCCGAACAACGGCGGATGTTCGAGCGTTGAGTCGTTCAGGTGCCGCTCTAAGAGCGCGAAAAAGGTGATGGGCAACATTTTCCTACCTATCGGTGGCGGTTCAGCCCAGTGCATGTTCGGGACCGATTTCCCGCAGTTGCCCGAGACGGCTGCGGGTGCGGGCCAGGTCGATGGCGTGGCCGCCCAGACTGTCGCGCAGGGGGCGCTGGCCGATCAGCAGCAGGCGTTTGTCCTGGTCGTAGAGCACGTCGATCAGGTTGATGAAGCGCTGCTGGGCGGCGATCGAGCATTCTCCCAGCTCGGGCAGTTCGTCGATGATCCAGGTATCGAAGCGGCGGCTCAGTTCCAGGTAGTCCATGACGGCCGTGGGCTGTTCGCACAGATCGTTGAATTCAAAACGGATGCTGCGCTGCTGGATCTGGCGCACGGTCAATTGTCGCGCGCCCACGCTCAGTGGCTGCGCCGGGGCGTGGCGGTCCGGCAGTTCCAGGGCCTGGCGCTGGGCCGGGGTGCCGGGCCACACATAGCATCCCTGGGTGAAGACCTGCTGCTCGTGGGTCCTGGCCTGGCTGCGGTAGTCGTGGGGGCCGCCGACTTCCATGACGTGCATGCGCTGCTGGATCAGCTCGATCACCGGCTTGAAACGGGCGTGGTACAGCGGATTGGGCAGCAGGCCTTCGGGCGCGTAGTTGGACGTGACCAGCAGGGTGATGCCGCGTTTGAACAAGGCCTTGAACAGCCGGGTGATGAGCATGGCGTCGCCGATGTCGTGGACATGGAACTCATCGAAACACAGCACCCGGCACTCGTTGAGCAGCTCGTCCAGGGTGGTCTCCAGGGCATCGGCCTGTTGCTGGTGGCGGAACATGCCCTGGTGCAGTTGAGCGAAGAAGTCATGGAAGTGCAGGCGCTGTTTTTCCGCGATGGGCAGGGCGCGGAAGAAGCCGTCCAGCAGCCAGCTCTTGCCTCGGCCGACGGCGCCGTACAGGTACAGGCTCTGGGCCTTGCCGGGGGAGTGCGCCAGGCCTTCGGCCTGCTGGGCCATGCAGTCGATCACCCGCAGCTGGCTGTGGCTCAGGGTGTAGCCCAGGTCCTGGGCCCTGTGGCGAAAGTAGTCGCGGATGACCGCACCGGCAGCGCTCTGACGGTGCGCGGGCCTGGCGAACAGGCGACGCCAGGGAGAGCGGGTCGATGCAGGTTTTGGCGGTAGAGCGGCCAAGAGCGGTTACCTCGATGATTCCGGGCCGCTCACCTTAAAAGCGGCGCGACAATTTAACCAATAGGAAACCTGTCGACCAGCGATCTCTAAAGAGCATCGCTTGGATGCGAGGGGCGGATGGACCGGAGTCCGGCCAATTAATACGCAAACTGGCGGTTTCCCTGCTGCTTGCTAACCTGATTGCAGCAAATGCTTCTCACAAGGATTGAGGCCTTGAATGGATACCAGGGGATGGCAGTCATGAGCGCGTTGCTCTGCGCGACGGCAGGGGCCGCGGATCTGCAGGTGCAGGTCCGGGTTGATGTGCTGCGTGGCTGCCAGTTGCTGGGGCAACAGCGCGAGGCCGGTATCGAACAGCTCGGCACCCTGGATTTCGGCAGCAGCGCGCGTTTGGATGACGCCGCGGGGCCCTTGACCGCTGCGCTGCCCAGTGGCCGCCGACCGCGGCTGGAGTGCAATCCCGATACGCCCTATCAACTGCGCGTCGATGGCGGCCTGCATGGCGGCATCGGCGACGTGCGTTATCTGGCCAGCAACCGCTGGCCGGGCAAACCCATTCCTTATCGTCTGTACCAGGACCCGGCCCGGCGCATACCCTTGCCGGTGAATGTCCCGGTCAGCGGCCGCGTGCCGGATTCCGGCAGCGTGGATCTGCCCCTCTACGGGCGCATCGAGCCCCTGGCCGAGATACCCCGGGCCGGAGGCTATTCCGATCTATTGAAGGTGACCCTGAGCTGGTGAAGGCAGGGCCATGACGACTGCTGCGGGGGATCCCGGGCAGAACAGGGAAAGCCGTCGACGATGGACGGCTCAGGTGGGAGTCCTGATGGAACCGGGATGGCAGCAATGAAGGGCAGGAACTGGACGATCATCGCCTTGGGTTCGCTGTGCCTGCTGGCCGATGACGCCCAGGCGGCGATCAGCGGACAGATTCAGGCGCGCCTGGTGATCCTGGCCAGTTGCCAGGTGAGCAGTGCCGGCAGCGATCCCGTTGCCGCGCCTGTCAGCGACCTGGGTCTGCTCGATTTCGGCCGGCAAGGTCCGACCTGGGTCAACCCGATCAAGGCCAGCCTGACCGACAGCGCCGAAGGCCGCTTGCAGGTGGCCTGCAATCCCTCGGTCACCGGGTTCACCGTGACCATCAATGGCGGCCTCAATGGCGACGGCACGACCCGGCGCCTGAGCAACGGGCGCCAGACCATTCCCTATCGATTGTTCGTCGATGCATCCGGTAGCGACAGCTACAGCATCGGTCAGCAGCGCAATTTCGCAGTGAGCAGCGGCAGGCGGATTCCCATTCCGGTGTTCGGCTCGGTGGTCGCGAATACCCGCGCGGTTCCGGCAGGGGTCTACACCGACACCCTGACCATCACGCTGGATTGGTAACCATGAGAGGACGTACATCATGCACGCGCTTGTATCGAGAATCGGCTGGCCCTTGCTGGGGCTGGTCATGGCCTCAACGGTCAACGCCGCCACCACGGTCACCGGGCAGATCAGCTCGACCCTGATCCTCACCAGCAGCTGCCAGGTCAACGGCGTCGGCGGCAGCACCGGCCTGAACTTCGGCGCCTTGAACTTCGGCACCACCAACAGCCTGTTCACCACGGCCACCGGCCAGGTGCTGGGCGGGGGTGGCGGGGCGCTGTCGATTCTCTGCTCCAGCGGCACCACCCCGAGCCTGACCATCCAGGGCGGCAGCAATGACGGCGAGTCCAGCGGCGGCACCCGGGCGCTGTTCGACGGCGTGGCCAACTACGTGCCTTACGACCTGTACACCGACTCCGGGCACTCGCAGATCGTGGCGATCAATGGGGTGATCAACCTGGCACCGAGCACCGGGGTGGCGCAGACCGTCAACCTCTACGGCCAGGCAGTGGGCAAGGCCGGGCTGCCGGCCGGCACCTACACCGATACGGTGTCCGTGCAACTGACCTTCTGATGCCATGGCCCGCCCCGGATGTGCGCTGCTGGCCCTGATCTGTGCCGGTGCCTGGCCGGTGTGGACCAGTGCCGCCACCAGCCAGAGCTTCCAGGTCAGCGCCACCATCACCGCCGGCTGCCTGGTGGTGGGCGGTGTCAGCAACTACGGCAGTCTGGCGTTCGGCAGCCAGTCGGCGTTGTCCACCAGCACGGTCAGGGTGGCGCTGAGCGCTGGCGTGCAGTTGCAGTGCACCCCGGGGGTGACCCTGAACATGACGGTGGACGGCGGCCAGTACAACAGCAGCGGGCGGCACATGCGGATCAGCAGCGGCAGTTCCCTGGTCGCCTATGAGCTGTTCCGCGATGCGGGGTACAGCCAGAGCCTGGGGATCGGCCAGAGCGTGGCCGTGGCGTATAGCGATGCCAATAACATCAGCCTGCCGATCTACGGACAGGTGCAGTTGCCGGGCAATCAGCCTGGGGGGACGTACAGCGACGTGCTGCAGGTGCAGCTGTCGTGGTGAAGGGGCGAATCGACCATCAGCCGGCAGGCGGACAAGGAGTAGCAGTATGCATTTACTTTTGCGGGGCCTGCAGGCCACCCGTTACTTGACACTGGCCGGGCTGTTGTCCGGTGTGCCCGCGGTACAGGCCGCCAGCTCGGTGCTGATCTGGCCGATCGATCCGGTGCTGGAGGCGGATCAGCAGGCCAGCGCCCTATGGCTGGAAAACCGCGGCACCGAGACTGCCAACCTGCAGATCCGGGTCTTTGCCTGGAGTCAGAGCGGCTTTGCCGATCAGTACCAGAATCAGCGCGAGGTCATCGGCAGCCCGCCGCTGGCGAAGATCGAGCCCGGGCAGAAGCAACTGGTGCGCCTGACCCGCACCCGCGAAGTACCGCCGGGGCAGGAGCTGGCGTACCGGATCATCATCGACGAGATTCCCTCGGCCCAACCCATCACCCCCCAGGACGGTGCCAAGAGCGCTGCGGCGATTCGTTTCCAGATGCGCTACTCGGTGCCGCTGTTCGCCTATGGCGCAGGACTCTGGAGCAAGGAAGACACCACCCGCCAGCGCGATCCCAAGGGCGCCGGCGTACCCGACCTGAGCTGGCGCAAGGTGGCGGTGGACGGCAAGACGTTCCTCGAATTGCGCAATCAGGGCGCGGTGCATGCGCGCCTGACCGATGTCGGGTTCAGGCAGGGGACACAGACCCGGCCGCTGGCGCCGGGCCTGCTGGGCTATGTCTTGCCCGGCGCGGTGATGCGCTGGCCGCTGACGGAGCCCCTGGCGGCCGACGCGACCCTGCAGCTGCGGATCAACGGTGCGTCGCAGGTACAGGCTCTGGCGCCTGCTCGCTGATCCACAGCCGCGGCGTGGCGCTCGGCAAGAGGGCGATCGGGCAGAGCTACGCACGGCTGTGAGCGCGATGGCGCATTCGCCTTGGGATGGAGATGTCCATAGATGGACTTGAATCCGCCATGAGCCGGGATCCGGCTCGTCGTTTCTGGCGCTTGCAAGGGCTGCTGGCCGGTCTGTGGGGCGTGATGCTGAGTGGTCCGCTCCAGGCCGGCGAGTTACCGCCGCCGCCCAGCAGCCTGGAGTCGATGGCCGATGCGCAGTTGTTTCTGGAGTTGGTGATCAATCGGATGAACACGGGCAAGGTGGTGGCGGTGGAGCAGCGCGCCGGACGACTGTTCATGCCGCTGCAGACGCTGCAGGAGGCCGGGATCAAGCTGCCGCAGGGGCTGGGCAGCGAGGTGGATCTGGAGAGCCTGCCGCAGCTGCACAGCGATTACGACAGCCAGGGCCAGCGCTTGCTGCTGGATGTGCCGCCGGACTGGCTGCCGGAGCAGTTCATCGGCAGTCGCCAGGCCTATCCGCGCACCCCGGCGCTGAGCAGTTTCGGCGCGCTGCTCAACTATGACCTGTACCTCAATGACACCGACGACGGCGGCACGTACCTGGCGGCCTGGAACGAAGTGCGGCTGTTCGACACCTGGGGCACCTTGTCCAATACCGGGCAGTACCGGCGGACCCTGTCCGGGGTTGAAAGCGCTTCGCTGAACAATGGCTATCGGCGCTACGACACCACTTGGCGTTTTTCCGATGAGGAGCGCCTGCTGACCTACGAGGCGGGTGACGTGGTGAGCAGCGCCTTGCCCTGGAGCAGTTCGGTGCGCCTGGGCGGGGTCCAGCTGTCGCGGGACTTTGCCGTGCGTCCGGACCTGGTGACCTATCCCTTGCCGCAGTTTGCCGGGGAAGCGGCGGTGCCGTCCTCGCTGGACCTGTTCATCAACGGCTACAAGGCCAGCAGCAGCGAGTTGCAACCCGGTCCCTATACCCTGACCAACATTCCCTTCATCAACGGCGCGGGAGAGGCGGTGGTGGTGACCACCGATGCCCTGGGACGGCAGGTGTCGACCACGGTGCCGTTCTACGTCACCAGCACCTTGCTGCACCAGGGCCTGACGGATTTCTCGCTGGCCGCAGGCAACCTGCGTCGCGACTACAGCTTGCGTGATTTCGGCTATGGCCCGGGCGTCGCTTCCGGCAGCCTGCGCCATGGCCTGAGCGACAGCCTGACCCTGGAGGCCCATGCCGAAGCCGCGGACTCCCTGACGCTGGGCGGATTGGGCGGCAACCTGCGCCTGGGGCAGTTCGGCGTGCTCAATACCGCGCTCAGCCAGAGCCGCTTCGACGGCAGTGGCGGCCAGCAGTTCAGCTTCGGCTACCAGTACAACAACCAGCGTTTCAGCCTGGCCTACCAGCGCATGCAGCGTCGCGACCAGTACGCCGACCTGAGTCTGCTCGACAGCCCCTACACCCGCCTCAGCCAGCGCAGCGAGCAACTGACCCTGAGCCTCAATCTGGAGCGTTACGGCAGCCTGGGGGCCGGTTATTTCGATGTGCTGGCCGCCGATTCGAGCCGCACCCGCTTGCTCAATCTGACCTGGAGCAAACCGCTGTGGCACAACAGCAGTTTCTACCTGTCGGCCAACCGGGAAATCGGCGACAGCCAGTGGGCCATGCAGGCACAACTGGTGATTCCCTTCGATCTGCACGGCAGCCTGAGCCTGAGCAACGAGCGCAGCAAGACCGGGGAAAACCGCCAGCGGGTCAATTTCAGTCGCTCGGTGCCGCTTGACGGCGGTGTTGGTTACAACCTGGGGTATGCCACCGGCGACGGCGCCGACTATCGGCAGGCGGATGCCACCTGGCGCCTGCAGTCGGTGCGCCTGCAAGCCGGGGTCTATGGCACCCGCGAAGCCGAGACTCGCTGGGCCGATGCCAGTGGTTCGCTGGTGTGGATGGACCGTCAGGTGTTCGCCGCCAACCAGATCGACGACGCCTTCGTGGTGGTCAGTACCGGCGGCTACCCGGACATACCGGTGCGCTATGAAAACCAGTTGGTGGGCCGGACCGACGCCAGCGGCCACCTGCTGGTGCCCTGGAGCAGCGCCTACTACCGGGGCAAGTACGAGATCGATCCGCTGAACCTGCCGGCCAACGTGCAGAGTCCGAATGTCGAGCAGCGGGTGGCGGTACGCCGGGGCAGCGGCTATCTGCTGGAATTTCCCCTGGCCCGGGTGATCGCCGCCAGCGTGGTGCTGGTGGATGCCCAGCAACGGGAGTTGCCTCTGGGGAGCAGCGTGACGCACCAGCCGAGCGGGGCCCGGGCGGTGGTTGGCTGGGATGGGCTGGTGTATCTGGAGAACCTTGCGCAACACAACAGCCTGGAAGTCGGCCTGGCCGATGGCCAGCGCTGTCATGCGCAGTTCGACATGGATCTGCAACAGCAGCAGGTGCCGCTGATCGGCCCGCTGGTCTGTCAGTAACGGCAGGATCAAGGCGCAAGGGAGGGCGAGGCGTGGGCAGATTCAAGGGCTGGCGACAGGCAATGACAGGACTCTTGGCCAGCATGCTGGCGCTGTCGGCCCAGGCGCTGTGCACCACGGTCAGTACCGCGCCGGCGGGGTTCGGCACGCTCAGCTCGATCCTGGTGCGCACCACTTCGCAGCCGGCCTCCACCACCAATGCCGGCCTGAGCTGCACCGGCTCGCTGCTGAGCCTGCTGGCCAGCAGCGACCATTTCTACGCCACCATCACGTCCACCACCAGCGGCCTGGTCGGCCCCACCGGCGATGTCATCGGCTACACCCTGTACGCCAACAACAGCACCAGCTACCCGATTACTCGGGGGGTGCAGTTCGACTTTGCCCGCAACTCGATCATCGATCTGCTGGGTCTGCTGGGCAGCCCGACCGTGGCCAAGACCGTGCCGATCTACATGGGGACCATCACCGGCAGCAACGTGGCGGCCGGGATCTACACCGAGAACCTGAGCATCTTCTGGAGCTGGAACTACTGCGCCGGGATCGGCGCCCTGGGGGCCTGCCTGGGCCGCGACATCGGCAGCGGCACCCAGGCCCTGACGGTCAACATGACGGTGTCCAACGATTGCGTGATCACCGCGCCCAACATCAGCTTCGGCAGTGCGCCGGTGGTCAGCGCCTTTGCCACGGTGACCGGGCAGACCATCAACCTGGCCTGCACCAAGGGCAGTGCCTATACCGTGGGTTTGAGCGATGGCCAGCAGCCGGTGAGCGCGGGTGGTCGGCGGCGGATGATTTCCAGTGGCAACTACCTGGCCTATGACATCTTCAAGAGTGCCGGCAACACTCGCTGGGGCAGTGTCGGCAGTGCCCGGCGCTCCAGTACCGATGCCGAGGTCAACCCGGGCAACGGCCTGGGCACCGGCAGCCAGATCTTCAACTACAACGCCCGGATCTATACCGACCAGAGCACCCCGCCAGCCGGCACCTATGTCGACAACGTGGTGCTGGATGTGGGGTTCTAGAAACCGTCGCGCCACTGATTTCGCCGTCCGTCCGAGGCGCTGTTGCTCGGTCTTGCCCGGGCCGGCCGCGCCATGCTGACGAGCTGGTGCAAAGCAGCCGCGGGGCTGAAGGGGAAAGCACGTTCGGGCGAACCCGCTATGGGCGCGCCGAGCGGGCATCGGGCGCCGTGGCCGGGTGTTGTCCGGGGTTCAGGCTCCACAACCAGTAGAGCAGTGCCACGCCGTTGATGGCCGCGCCCAGCAGGCACACTCCGGTCCAGCCGGCCCAGGCATAGGTGGCAGTGGCGGCGATGGAGCCGCCGGCGCTGCCGGCCGAGTAGAACAGCATGTAACCGGCCGCCAGGCGGCTCTGGGCATGGGGCCGCACGCTGTAGATCAGGCTCTGGCTGGTGACGTGTACCGCCTGCAGGCCCAGGTCGAAGGTGATCACCCCCAGGAGCAGGGCCCACAGGGAGGATTGGGTCAAGGCCAGGGGCAACCAGGACAGCAGCATCAGCGTCAGGGCCAGGCCGCTGGTCCATTGCGCCAACCCGCGATCCGCCAGGTGCCCGGCCCGTGCCGCGCCCAGGGCGCCTGCGGCGCCGGCCAGGCCAAACAGGCCGATCTGGGTGTGTGACAGCGACAGCGGTGGGGCGCTCAGGGGCAGCACCAGTGGGGTCCATAGCACCGTGCCGGCAGCGAAGATCAGCATGGCCAGGACCGCCCGGTCGCGCAGGACCTTTTCCTCCTTGAACAACAGCAACAGGGAGCCGAGCAGTTGCCCGTAGCGTTGCACCGTGGGTGGCTGTTCCGCGGTCGGCAGCACTTTCCACAAGGCCAGGGCCACCAGCAGGGTCAGTCCGGCCGAGAGCAGGTACACCGAGCGCCAGCCCGCCAGATCGGCCATGGTCCCGGCCACGGTACGGGCCAGGAGAATGCCCACCACGATGCCGCTGGTGACCATGCCCACCACCCGTCCGCGCTGAGCGACCGGCGTCAGGTGGGCGGCATAGGCCACCAGCACCTGGGTCACGACCGCCAGCAGGCCGGTGCAGGTCATGCCCAGCAACAGCCAGGCACTGTTGGGGGCCAAGGCCACCGTCGACAGGGCCAGGACCGACAGCAGGGTCTGGCTGACGATCAAGCGCCGGCGATTGAGCAGGTCGCCCAGGGGCACCAGCAACAGCAGGCCCAGGCCGTAACCCACCTGAGTCAGGGTGATGACGATGCCCACCGTGGCCGGCGCCAGGTCGAAGGCCTGGGCCATGGCGTCCAGCAGCGGTTGGGCGTAGTACACGTTGCCCACCGCCAGCCCGCAGGCCACGGCGAACAACAGCACCACCTTGGCTGAAAGTGGCGAAGGGGTTGAGGATTCAGATGACATGGCGGACTCCGTATGTGGTTTTGTTATGAAACCAGTTGTACGGTAGTGATCGTGGTTTTATATTGCAACCACTTTTCCGCTGCCCGTTTGGAGAACTCCCAGCATGGTCAAACGCACTAGCCTGCAAGATGCCGAGTGCCCGGTGGCTCGTTCATTGGACGCCATTGGTGACTGGTGGTCGTTACTGATCGTGCGTGATGCCTTTGACGGCATCCGCCGTTTTGGCGAGTTCCAGCGCAATCTGGGCATGGCCAAGAACATTCTCGCCACGCGCCTGCGGACCTTGGTGGAACATGGGGTGCTGGCGGTTGTGCCGGCCTCCGATGGCAGTGCCTATCAGGAGTACGTGCTGACGGAGAAGGGCAGGGGGCTGTTTCCTCTGATCATCGGTTTGCGCCAATGGGGCGAGGCGTTTTTCTACAAGGAAGGCGAGGCGCATTCGCGAATGGTCGACCGGGAAACCGGGCAACCGCTGCCGGCACTGGAACTGCGTACGGCGGATGGGCGCTTGCTGGGGCCCGACGATTGCCTGCGGGTGCCGGCGTCGTGAGCGCATGACGACTGCGGGAGCGCTTCCCGCAGTCGTCGGGATGGCCTAGCGCAGGCTGTCTACCAGATCGGCGAGGGTACTCAGTACATCCTTGCCCAGTTGCATGGAGCGCTTGCCCGACCAGCCGGTTACCGGGTTGGGGGCATCGTCGTGATCCTTGAAGGGCATCTCCAGGGTCAATGACAGGCAGTCGTATTTTTCCCCGACGGCGTTGCAGGCCAGGGTCATGTTGGCCGCTCCGGGATTGTCCCGGGCGTAACCGTGGGTGGTCTGGAAATCCCGGGTCTGGTGCTTCAGGTGGCTGCGGAACTGCTCTTCGAGTGCCGCCAGGCGTGGTGTGTAGCCCGGGTTGCCTTCGCAGCCGGCGGTGAACACGTAGGGAATCTCTTCATCGCCGTGCACATCGAGGAACAGGTCGACGCCGTACTTTTCCATCTGCTGCTGGACGAACAGCACTTCGGGGCTGAGCTCCTGACTGGCGTCCTGCCAGGCGCGATTCAGGTCCTGGCCCTTGGCGTTGGTCCGCAGGTGGCCATGGAACGCGCCATCCGGGTTCATGTTCGGCACCAGGTACAGGTCGGCCTTGGCCAGCAGTGCATTGAGTTGCGGGTCGTCCCGATGCTGCAGGCGCTCGATCACGCCTTCCATGAACCACTCGGCCATATGCTCGCCGGGGTGCTGCTGGGCGATGATCCACAGCTTGCGCCGGCCTTGCTCGCCGCTGCCCTTGCGCAGCAGCTGGATATCCCGGCCCTCGACGCTTTTGCCCACCGCCAGCAATTGGGCCCCGGCCTTGCTCAAGGCCTGGTCGATCAGCCAGTCGTGGCGCCCGCGGCTGTAGGGTTCGAAATAGGCGAACCAGGCGTGGGTCTGGGTGGCTTCCAGATTGAAGCGCAGCGCGTCGCCTTCGAAGATCGTCGGTACGCGAAACCAGTTCACATGGTCATAGGAGGCGACAGTCTGGTAGCCGGTCCAGGCCTTGTTGTAGGAGGACTGGCTGGCATTGGTCAGGCGGAACCAGTGTTCCTGGCCGACATGCAGGCCGCTGACCTTGAAGTGAAACCACTGGAAATGCGGGCTCTGGGTATCCGGGCGGATGGCCAGCAGGGCCTGCAATGGATTGCTGATGTCCAGCACCTTGATGTTGCCACTGTCGAAATCGGCAGTGATTTGAAACGAAGCGTGATTGCCCACGGTCATGTTCGGCTCCTGTACAGGATTGTTATGACCGTCACTCTACACACTGGAGAGGGTAATAGAAGGGGGGGCGTCGTCCTTGACGCCGAAGCAGCTTAGTGGCTATGCGATTGATTCTCAAGCGCTACTTTTTTCTTTACCCGGAGCATGGCGCCAGGTGCTGACTTGCAAAAGGACATTCTTTTGCTATCATCGCCGCCATTATTTTTAGCAGCACCCACGTCTTCATTAGCCTGAAGCCAAGCCAGAAAAACTGGCAAAAAAAAGACCCGGCAAAAAGCCGGGTCAAAAACCGTGATTAGCCTGATGAGGAGATAATCCAAAGGTCCGACCTAAGGTCCTTTGGGTTATCGACCGATCTCGCGATCAGTTGCCTGCAATAATAATCATTATCATTTGCAAGTCAAATGATTTTCCTCGTGTCTCGTTAAATAATCCTCCCCTTTTGCCTTGCCCTCTTGTCCACCCTCCTGTGGGGAAGGGCGCATGCCTCCTAGCTTGACCCACAACGCTGGCACTCCAGGCACTTGTCCACCAGGGCCTTGGCCAGGTCGATCATGTGCACCACCGAAAACGCCAGGTCACGGTTGGCGCCTTGCAGATGGTTGGCGGCGTCATACGCGGTGGCCGCTGCGCAGCGCAATAGATCGGATGCGTGGATCATGGCTTCCTCACTGCTCAGGCTGCGCCTGATCTCGAAAAACTTTTCCTCCTTGCTTGGTCCGCTAATGGCGGGTTTCAAGTAGTAGTCCATCGCTCGTCGTGCCGCATCGCTATCCTTGAGCGCGTTCAATGTGGCCTCTGTATCGAATTCCTGCACATCCTTGCTGCTTGTGTTCATGAAGTGTTCTGCCCTGATTGAGATTAGGAGAGAGGGGTAGGAACGATGTTAATACGTATTGTAATTGTGACGAGATTTCAAATACTACAACTTGTGTGTTGAGGCGGGAAATACACAACGTATTGTTCGGCCCATGGACAAATGGATCGAGTTGGTTAAAGCCAACATGAAAGGCCGCAAGGTCACACAGGAAAAACTCGCCGAGCGTCTGGGCATGTCTCAAGGTGGTATCGGTCATTGGCTGAGCAAGCGTCGCCAGCCGAAAATCGAAGACATGAATCGGGTGCTCGAAGAGATCGGCATGGGCTTTCTTGAAGTTGCCCTGGTGGTCCGCGAGAAACCCATGCTCGGCGATGATGGCGAACCCTTGGTGGACGAGCCGTCCTTGCAGCACAAGTACAACCCGTATTTCCGTTATCCGGTCAGTGACTGGCGGGTGGTCGGAGAAGTCCGGGAAAGTGGCCAGTCGGCCTATGTCCCCGAGCGTTATGAGCTTTCCGATTATCAGGCGCAGGGGGCAGCCTTCTGGCTGGTGGTGGTCGGTGACGCGATGATCGCGCCAAGCGGCCTGAGCATCAGCCAGGGCATGCTGATCCTGGTGGATCCGGCCGTTGCTGCCGAGCCTGGGAAGTTGCTGGTCGTGCAGTGTCCGGGGAATGACGAGGCGATCTTCCGCAAGTTGGTACAAGAGGGCGGTCAGCGTTATCTGGTACCACTCAATCCCACTTATCCAAAGATGCTCTACAGCGATGAGTGCCGGGTTATTGGTGTAGTCGTACAAGCAACTGCGAAGTTTTAACTTCGTTAAAGAGCCCCTTCCTACAAGTAGGAAGGGGCTTTCTTATTGATAGAGTTACTCCAACTCCACCAAGGCACTGCCTTCGCTGACCATTTCACCTTCCTGACAGTACAGGGCCTTGATGATCCCGGCCTGGGGCGCGCGGATGCTGTGCTCCATCTTCATGGCTTCCAGTACCACCAGTTGCGCACCGGCCTCGACGCTTTGTCCGACAGCGACCAGCACCCGCACGATGCTGCCGTTCATCGGTGCTGTGAGCCCGCCATGCTGACTGTGACTGGCATCGGCCGCGGCGATCGGATCGTAGGCGGTGATGGCGTGCATGTCGCCGTGCCAGTGCAGGTACAGGGTGTCGCCACGGCGAATGGCGCGATGTTCACGACGCAGTCCCTGTTGCTCGACCCACAGGCGCTCGTTTTGCAACTGATAGGCGGGGGAATGAGCCCCAAGGCTGATGGCCCGGTCCTGGCCGGCGCAGCTCAGGTGCAGGCTGGTCTGGGCCGGCAGGCCACTGCGCCAGCCGTTGAGCGTCGACCAGGGCGATTGGGGATCGTCAGCGCGCGTGCGCTGCGGCTGACTTTGCGCAAAGGCCTGGGCCGCCGCCTGCCAGAAGTCCGTGGTCAATTCGCCTGGCGCTGGCAGGAGTTGCTCCTGATAGCGTGGGATAAATCCGGTATCCAGTTGTGCTTGGGCAAATGCCGGATGGGCAATGATGCGCCGCAGGAACGCCAGGTTGGTTTTCAGGCCGCCGATGGCGAACTCGTCGAGCATGCTCAACAGACGCAGGCGGGCCTGCTCGCGGTTCTCGCCCCAGGCGATCAGTTTGCCCAGCATCGGATCGTAGAAGGGCGACACGCTGTCGCCTTCCTCGACTCCACTGTCCACCCGGCGCCCCGGTCCCGCGGCGGACTCCCGATACAGGTCGAGGCGGCCGGTGGCCGGCAGAAAATCGTTGCCCGGATCTTCGGCGTAAAGGCGTACTTCAATGGCGTGTCCCAGCAGCGGCACCTGTTCCTGGCTGAGGGGCAGGGCTTCGCCCCGGGCCACGCGGATTTGCCAGGCCACCAGGTCCAGCCCGGTAATGGCCTCGGTGACCGGATGCTCCACCTGCAGGCGGGTATTCATCTCCATGAAGAAGAATTCGCCGCGGGCGTCCAGGAGAAACTCCACGGTGCCGGCGCCGACATAGCCGATGGCCTGAGCGGCACGCACGGCCGCTTCGCCCATGGCCTTGCGCAGCTCAGGGCCAAGGCCCGGAGCGGGGGCTTCCTCGACCACTTTCTGGTGGCGACGCTGGATCGAACAGTCGCGCTCGTTGAGGTACAGGCAGTTGCCGTGTTGGTCGGCAAATACCTGGATCTCCACGTGTCGTGGCTTGAGCAGGTACTTTTCCACCAGCATCCGCGAGTCGCCGAAGGACGACTGGGCTTCGCGCTGCGCCGAGGCCAGGGCTTCAGCCAGCTGGCTGACGTCCTCGACCACCTTCATGCCCTTGCCGCCGCCGCCTGCGGTGGCCTTGAGCAGCACCGGGTAGCCGATGCGCTCGGCGGCGCTGCGGAAGGTTTCCAGGTCCTGGGCTTCGCCGTGATAACCCGGCACCAACGGCACCCCGGCGGTTTCCATCAGTGCCTTGGCCGCCGATTTGCTACCCATGGCGTCGATGGCCGAGGCGGGCGGCCCCAGAAAGATCAGGCCCGCCGCTTCAATGGCTCGGGCAAAACCGGCGTTCTCCGAGAGAAAGCCGTAGCCGGGGTGAATGGCCTGGGCGCCGCTGGCTTTGGCGGCAGCGATGAGCTTATCGATCTGCAGGTAGCTGTCGGCGGCCTTGCTGCCGCCCAGATCAACACGGATATCCGCCTCGCGGCTGTGCCGGGCGTCACGGTCGGTGGCGCTGTGCACGGCCACGGTGGTCAGGCCCAGGGCCTTGGCGGTGCGCATCACGCGGCAGGCGATCTCGCCGCGGTTGGCCACCAGCAGGGTGTCTAGAACAGGGGCGCTCATGAGCGGGGCTCCTTGGTGGTGGTCGTGGGCTGCCAGCTGGGCGGGCGTTTCTCCAGGAACGCCCGCAGGCCTTCCTGGCCTTCGGCGCTGACCCGGATGCGCGCAATGGCGTTCTCACAGTAGCGACGCAGGGCCGTGGTCAGGGCGCCGTTGCCGACTTCCCGCAACAGGTCCTTGCTGGCGCGCATGGCCTGGGGACTGTTGAGCAGCAGATTGTCGATCCAATACTCGACCTGCTGCTCCAGCTCGGCAGCCGGGTAGCTTTCCGCCAGCAAGCCGATGTCCCGCGCGCGTTGGCCGCCAAAGCGCTCGGCGGTGAGGGCATAGCGCCGGGCGGCGCGTTCACCGATGGCCTGGACCACGAATGGGCTGATGACCGCCGGTGCCAGGCCGATGCGCACTTCCGACAGGCAGAACTGGGCGTCGTCGGTGCCGATCGCCATGTCGCAGCAACTGATCAGGCCCAGGGCTCCGCCGAAGGCTGCGCCTTGCACCACCGCCAGGGTGGGGATTTTCAGCTTGGCCAGGTTGTACATCAGCTCCGCCAGTTCCCGGGCGTCGTCGAGGTTGGTCTGGTAGTCGAGTTCGGCCGACTGCTGCATCCAGGCCAGGTCGGCGCCGGCGCTGAAGTGCCGGCCGCGTCCGCGCAGCAACAGGAAACGCAGGCTCGGGTCGGCCTGGACCTGATCCAGGGCGAGGATCAGCTCGCGGATCATCTCGGCGTTGAAGGCGTTGTTCTTGGTTTCGCGGCTGAGCCACAGGGTGGCGAAGCCACGGGGGTCGCGCAGCAGTTCCAGGGTATTGAAGTCGCTCATGTTCTTCTCGCGCAGGATTACATGCGGAACACGCCGAAGCGGCTCTGTTCGATGGGGGCGTTGAGGGCCGCGGACAGGGCCAGGGCCAGTACGTCACGGGTTTGCGCCGGGTCTATGACGCCGTCGTCCCACAGTCGTGCACTGGAGTAGTAGGGGTGCCCCTGGTGCTCGTACTGATCGAGGATCGGCTGCTTGATCTCGGCTTCCTGGGCGGCGTCGAACGGCTGTCCACTGCGTTCGGCCTGCTCGCGCTTGACCTGAACCAGCACCCCGGCCGCCTGTTCGGCGCCCATCACGCCAATTCGCGCATTGGGCCACATCCACAAAAAGCGCGGGTCATAGGCGCGGCCGCACATGCCGTAGTTACCGGCGCCGAAGCTGCCGCCGATGATCACGGTGAGTTTCGGCACCTTGGCGCAGGCCACCGCGGTCACCAGCTTGGCGCCGTGCTTGGCGATACCGCCGGCTTCGTATTTCTGCCCCACCATGAAGCCGGTGATGTTCTGCAGGAACAGCAGGGGAATGCCGCGCTGGCAGGCCAGTTCGATGAAGTGCGCGCCTTTTTGCGCGGCTTCGGCGAACAGGATGCCGTTGTTGGCGAGAATGGCCACCGGATAACCATGCAGATGGGCAAAACCGCAGACCAGGGTGGTGCCGAACAGGGCCTTGAATTCATCGAACAGCGAGCCGTCCACCAGCCGGGCAATGACTTCGCGGACATCGAATGGCTGCTTGGCATCGGCCGGCACCACACCATAGAGCTCATCGCCCGCATACAGCGGAGCGATCGGGGTGCGTTGCTGCAATTGCCCCTGCTTGTGCCAGTTGAGGTTGGCCACGCTGCGCCGTGCCAGGGCCAGGGCGTGTTCGTCGCTGTCGGCGTAGTGGTCGGCGACTCCGGAAACCTTGCAGTGCACGTCGGCACCGCCCAGGTCTTCGGCACTCACCACTTCACCGGTGGCGGCTTTCACCAGGGGCGGGCCGGCAAGGAAGATGGTCGCCTGTTCACGAACCATGATGGCTTCGTCTGCCATGGCCGGTACGTAGGCGCCACCGGCGGTGCAGGACCCCATGACCACGGCGATCTGCGGGATGCCCTGGGCGCTCATGTTGGCCTGGTTGAAAAAGATGCGGCCGAAGTGCTCGCGATCCGGGAATACTTCGTCCTGGCGTGGCAGGTTGGCGCCGCCGGAGTCCACCAGATAGATGCAGGGCAGGCGGTTTTGCTGGGCGATGGTCTGGGCCCGCAGGTGCTTTTTCACCGTCAGTGGGTAGTAGGAACCGCCTTTCACCGTGGCGTCGTTGGCCACGATCATGCACTCGATGCCTTCCACCCGGCCGATGCCGGCAATCAGCCCGGCGGCCGGCACGTCTTCGCCATAGACCTCGTAGGCGGCCAGGGGGCTGAGTTCAAGGAAGGGCGAGCCAGGATCGAGCAGGCGGTTGATACGTTCGCGCGGCAGCAGTTTGCCCCGGGAAGTGTGGCGCTCCTGGGCCTTGGCGCCACCGCCTTGCTGGACCTGGGCGAGCAGGGTGTGCAGGGCGTCGACCTGGGCCAGCATGCTGGCCGCGTTCTGCGCGAACTCGGGGGATTTCGGGTTGAGCTGAGACTTCAGAATCATCGGAGGGCCTACGGCAGCTTCAAGCGACACGCTTCAAGCTGCAAAAGTAAGTCGGTATTACGGCAGCTTTGGCTTGCCGCTTGTCGCTCGCAACGTGCGGCTGCTCTTACTTGGTTTCGTTGAACAGTTCGCGACCGATCAGCATGCGCCGGATCTCGCTGGTGCCGGCACCGATCTCGTAGAGCTTGGCGTCGCGCAGCAGGCGGCCGGCGGGGAATTCATTGATGTAGCCGTTGCCGCCGAGGATCTGGATCGCATCCAGGGCCATCTGCGTTGCGCGTTCGGCGCTGTAGAGAATCACCCCGGCGGCGTCCTTGCGGGTGGTTTCGCCGCGTTCGCAGGCCTGGGCCACCGCGTACAGGTAGGCGCGGCTGGCGTTGAGCTGGGTGTACATGTCGGCGATCTTGCCCTGGATCAGCTGGAATTCGCCGATGCTCTGGCCGAACTGCTTGCGGTCGTGAATGTAGGGCACCACCAGGTCCATGCAGGCCTGCATGATCCCGGTCGGGCCGCCGGAGAGCACCACGCGCTCGTAGTCCAGGCCGCTCATCAGCACTTTGACGCCACCGTTGAGCACGCCGAGGATATTTTCCTCCGGTACTTCCACGTCATCGAAGAACAGCTCGCAGGTGTTGGAGCCGCGCATGCCCAGCTTGTCGAACTTGTTGCTGCGGCTGAAGCCTTTCCAGTCGCGCTCGACGATGAAGGCGGTGATGCCGTGGGGACCTTTCTCCAGGTCGGTCTTGGCGTAGATCACATAGGTGTTGGCGTCGGGGCCGTTGGTGATCCAGGTCTTGCTGCCGTTGAGGACGAAGCGGTCGCCGCGCTTGTCGGCCCGCAGCTTCATCGACACCACGTCGGAGCCGGCGTTGGGTTCGCTCATGGCCAGGGCGCCGATGTGTTCGCCGCTGATCAGCTTGGGCAGGTACTTGCTCTTCTGCTCGTGGTTGCCGTTGCGGTTGATCTGGTTCACGCAGAGGTTGGAGTGCGCGCCGTAGGACAGCGCCACCGAGGCCGAGCCGCGGCTGATCTCTTCCATGGCCACCACGTGCGCCAGGTAGCCCAGGCCGGCGCCGCCGTACTCTTCCGCCACGGTGATGCCCAAGAGGCCCATGTCACCGAACTTGCGCCACATGTCGGCGGGAAACAGGTTGTCGACATCGATCTGGGCGGCCCGCGGTGCCAGTTCGGCCTTGACGAAGGCCTGGACCTGCTGGCGCAGCATGTCGATGGTTTCACCGAGGGCGAAGTTCAGGGTCGGATAACTCATGGCGTGGGCACCTTCACACTTGTTTTTATTGAGAGGAGGACGTGGAGAGCGGCGCTGTCGGGCTCTCACCTTTACGTTAACGTAAACCTGCGACCGAAGGCTGTCAATCGCCCTTTACGTAAACGTCAACTTGCGCCAGAGTAACAGGGCTTTCGATTGGAGCCAGGCTTTTTTGCACCTTTCGCCTGGCTCCTGAACACCCACTAATAAAGACAATAGGGGTCGTCATGGAACACTCGGGTTTCCAGCCGGATCGCAGCTACACCTGTGGTACGCAAGACAAGCCGTTGCTCGCGCTGACCATCGGCCAGGCTTTCGACAACACTGTCGCCGCCTATCCTCAGGGCGAGGCTCTGGTGGTGCGTCATCAGCAGTTGCGTTACACCTGGCAGCAGTTGCGCGAGGCCGTGGATCTGCATGCCCGGGCGCTGCTGGCCTTGGGGCTGGACACGGGGGATCGCCTGGGAATCTGGGCACCCAACTGCGCTCAATGGTGCATCGCGCAACTGGCCAGCGCCAAGATCGGCGCGATCCTGGTGAACATCAACCCGGCCTATCGCAGTTCCGAGTTGGAATATGTGCTCAAGCAGTCCGGCTGCCAGTGGCTGATCTGTGCCGGGGCGTTCAAGACTTCCGATTACCACGGCATGCTCCAGGGCCTGATCCCCGAACTGGCGGAGCAATCCATCGGCCAATTGCACTGTGAGCGCCTGCCCGAGTTGCGTGGGGTGATCAGCCTGCACGCGCAGCCGCCCTCCGGCTTTCTGCCCTGGTCGCAGTTGACCGACCTGGCCGCCGGGACCACTGCCGAGCAACTGCAGGCGCGCCAGGACAGCCTGGATTTCGACCAGCCGGTGAATATCCAGTACACCTCGGGCACCACGGGCTTTCCCAAGGGCGCGACCCTGAGTCACTACAACATCCTCAACAACGGTTACATGGTGGGGGAGAGCCTGGGCCTGACAGCGGCGGATCGCCTGGTCATCCCGGTGCCGCTGTACCACTGCTTTGGCATGGTCATGGGCAACCTGAGCTGTATCACCCACGGCACCACCATGATCTACCCCAACGACGCCTTCGACCCATTGCTGACCCTGAACGCGGTGGCCGAGGAGCGGGCGACCGGTTTGTACGGGGTGCCTACCATGTTCATCGCCCTGCTCGATCAGCCCCGGCGTGGCGAGTTCGACCTGTCGAGCCTGCGCACCGGGATCATGGCCGGCGCCACTTGCCCGATCGAGGTAATGCGCCGGGTCATCAGCGAGATGCACATGAGCGAAGTGCAGATTGCCTATGGCATGACCGAAACCAGTCCCGTGTCGTTGCAGACCGGTCCTGCCGACGATCTGGAGTTGCGGGTCACCACGGTGGGGCGTACCCAGCCCCATCTGGAGAGCAAGATCATCGACGAGGCCGGCAATGTGGTGCCGCGGGGCACTATCGGCGAGCTCTGTACCCGCGGTTACAGCGTGATGCTCGGCTACTGGAACAATCCCCAGGGCACCAGTGAGTCCATCGATCAGGCCGGCTGGATGCACACCGGCGACCTGGCGACCATGAACGAGCAGGGCTATGTGTGCATCGCCGGGCGCAACAAGGACATGATCATTCGCGGTGGCGAGAACATTTACCCGCGGGAGCTGGAAGAGTTCTTCTTCACTCATCCTGCCGTGGCCGATGTGCAGGTGATCGGTATTCCCTGCGCCAGGTACGGTGAGGAGATCGTCGCCTGGATCAAATTCCACCCCGGGCATTGCGCCAATGAAGTGGAGCTGCAGGCCTGGTGCAAGGAGCGCATTGCCCATTTCAAGACGCCGCGCTACTTCAAGTTCGTCGAGGAGTTTCCGATGACGGTGACCGGCAAGATCCAGAAATTCCGCATGCGGGAAATCAGCATCGAGGAGCTGCGCGAGCAGGTGGCCAAGGTCTGAGCGTTGCTGGGGCGTGCATCTGTACGGGTGCACGCTTCAGGGGCGAGGAAGGACAGGTCAAGTCGAATCGCGCAAAGCACAAAGGGGAGCCGAAGCTCCCCTTTAATTTGTCGTTGCGTGCTCTTTTTTTATTATTGAGGGGCGGTCTGTTGTTGTTTTTGGCAACCGTGGCCCTTTGCTGCTGTTTTGGGCGATCCCCATCCGGGATCAAGAGCAAACGTATTTTTTTGAGCGCTGATCTAATGTGTCGCCAGGGCGATCCAACCAGTTCGGGAGCTACCTCAGGGTAGTTTTATTGTTCTCTGACCGGTTGCGGGTGGCTCTTGCAAGCCCTCCTGCACACTACATCCTCTCCAAAAAAATCTGTTAGCTGCGTCTCTGTCGTGTTGTTTTTGTTATGTCAGAGTCGTTACGTCTTATTTTTATTAGGTTTGCTGCTTTTTATTCTTGTTATGCCATAGAGATAGCAGAAGCCGTGCCAACTTTTTAAAGTTCTTTTAAATCAATGAGTTGATGATTTTGTAGGACAACCTGTACCACAAGAAAATCGACAAACTGTTTCCGTGTTACTCGTTCCAGCCGCGGTTCAGAGCGACCGGTAACACCCGGCCGCACACTGACTCAGCCGGCGTTACGCGCCTTGGCCACCCGGGAGCCGCTCGGACGCTCCAGTACCGCGCAGATCTGCCGACCGGCATCGATCAGGCGGTCCATGTCGATACCGGTGTGAATGCCCAGGCCATTGAGCAGGTAGAGGACGTCTTCGGTGGCGACGTTACCGCTGGCGCCCTTGGCATAGGGGCAGCCGCCGAGACCGGCGATCGAGCTGTCGAACACCGCGATGCCCTCCAGCAGGCTGGCGTAGACGTTGGCCAGGGCCTGGCCATAGGTGTCATGAAAGTGACCGGCGAGCTTGTCCCGTGGCACCTGGGCGCCTACCACGTCGAACATGCGGCGGGTGGCGCCGGCGGTGCCGGTGCCGATGGTGTCGCCCAGGGACACCTCGTAGCAGCCCATGGCGTACAGTTCGCGGGCAACCAGCGCGACTTGTTCCGCAGCCACTTCGCCTTCATAGGGACAGCCCAGTACGCAGGACACGTAGCCGCGCACGCTGATCCCGTGCTGTTTGGCGGCGTCCATGATCGGCACGAAGCGCTCCAGGCTTTCGCTGATGGAGCAATTGATGTTGCGCTGGGAGAACGATTCCGACGCGGCGGCGAACACCGCGACTTCCTTGACCCCGGCCGCCAGAGCGTCCTCGAAGCCCCGCAGGTTCGGCGCCAGCGCGCCGTAGACCACCCCCGGCTTGCGCTGGATGCGGGCAAAAACCTCGGCCGAGCCGGCCATCTGCGGCACCCACTTGGGCGAGACGAAACTGCCGACTTCTATATAGCCCAGGCCCGCTGCGGTCAGGGCATCGACCAATTGCACCTTGTCGTCGACGCTGATGGGCCGGGCTTCGTTCTGCAGGCCATCGCGGGGACCGACTTCGATCAGGCGTACATGGCTGGGGAGTGACATACAGGTTCACCTTCTATGGAGGAGGGCGGGTGCCGGCACGAGCCGCGCAGGTGTCCCGGGGATTATTGGACGGGGTTGTTCTGGTTCTGGAGGGTCTGTTGCAGTGCCTGGGTGCAGCGCTCTTCGGCGGTGTCCAGTTCCAGCTTCATCTGTTCGATGTCGAGCAACTGCTGTTCAAGCTGCTCACGGCGCTCGCTGATCTTGGCCAGCATGCTGTGCAACTGTTTGAGGTTGCCGCTGCTGGGGTCATAGAGTTCGATCAGTTCACGGCACTCGGCCAGGGAAAAGCCGATGCGCTTGCCCCGCAGGATCAGCTTCAGGCTGACCTTGTCCCGGGGCGAGTAGATGCGTTCCTGGCCGCGGCGCTCGGGGGCCAGCAGGCCCTGCTCTTCATAGAAGCGGATGGCCCGGGTGGTGATGTCGAGCTCGCGGGCGAGGTCGGAGATGCTGTAGGTCTGGCTGCTCATGGAGGCGCTCAAGGTGGGACTTGGCGCTAAGCTAAAGGCAGGTTTACGTATACGTCAAGCAATCCGCGTCTATCCCGTTCGCCGGCAAGCCGGCTGCTGCCGTGAGGGCTTGCCGGCGAAGGGGTCAGGCGGTCTGCTGGTCGAGCTTCTTCTCGTAGGCGGTCACCTGCTGGCACAACTCGATCATCTGCTCGCGCATCCAGCGGTTGGCCGGGTCCTGGTCGGTGCTTTCGTGCCAATACAAGTGGGTTTCCACGGGCGGTACGTCATGGACCGGCAGATTGAATGCCTGCAGGTCATGGCGCCGGGCAAAGCGCTCCGGCACGGTCATCACCATATCGGTCTGTTGCAGCACTTGGGAGGCCATCAGGTAGTGCTGGGAGCGCAGGGCGATCTTGCGCTGGATGCCCATCTTGCCCAGGGCCAGGTCGACATGGCCCAGGCCGCTGCGACGGCTGGAGATATGGATGTGGGTCAGGGACAGGTAATCGTCCAGGGTGAATTTTTCCTTGCCGGCCAGGGGGTGGCCCTTGCGCATGGCGCACACATAACGGTCTTCCATGAGCTTGACATGGCGCACTTGCGGGTCGGTGTTGAGGGGGGCGTCCACGGCAAAGTCCAGGCGCCCGGCCGCCAGTTCCTTGGTGGTTTCCCGGCGCTTGGACAGAAAGCTTTCGATGATCACCGCCGGTGCCAGGCGGCGCAGGCGCTGGAACAGCGGCGGCAGGATCACCGCCTCGGTCAGGTCGGTCATGCTGATGCGGTAGGTCTTGACCGCTTGCAGAGGGTTGAAGATCCGACTTTCCTGGACTGAAACCCGCAGCAGCGACAAGGCATTGCGCACCGGACCGATGATGTTCTGTGCCATGGGGGTGGGCACCATGCCCTGGGCGGTCCTGACGAACAGCGGATCGTTGAAGGTCTCGCGCAGACGCGCCAGGGCGTTGGACACCGCCGGCTGGGTGATGCCGACGATCTGCCCGGCGCGGGTCAGGTTGGCTTCGGTGTAGATCGCGTCGAAAACGATGAAGAGGTTGAGGTCGACCTTGCTCAGATTCATGGCGCTGCACTCTTATTGTTAGGGCCTGTGAGGGAGGCTCGGAAGCCTTTCGGATCAGCCGATCATATATCGGTGATGAATGTTAATACACGCCGAGAATAGGCTAGGTAAATTTTCGTAGCTGATCTAGCATCGATTTCAGTCCCCCAACACCCGTTCTTCAAAAAGGTAGAACTGCCCATGGAATTCGCCTATTCCCCCAAGGTTCAGGAGCTGCGTGAGCGCGTCACCGCGTTCATGGATGCCTATGTTTATCCGGCTGAAGCGGTCTTCGAGCGTCAGGTTGCCGAAGGCGATCGCTGGCAGCCGACCGCCATCATGGAAGAGCTCAAACTCAAGGCCAAGGCTGAAGGTCTGTGGAATTTGTTTCTGCCTGAGTCGGAACTGGGTGCCGGTCTGACCAACCTTGAGTACGCGCCACTGGCGGAGATCATGGGCCGTTCGCTGCTGGGCCCCGAGCCGTTCAACTGCTCGGCGCCGGATACCGGCAACATGGAAGTGCTGGTGCGCTATGCCAATGAAGAGCAGAAGCAGCGCTGGCTGGAGCCGCTGCTGCGCGGCGAGATCCGCTCCGCGTTCGCCATGACCGAGCCGGACGTGGCTTCGTCCGACGCCACCAACATGGCCGCCCGCGCGGTGCGCGACGGCGACCAGTGGCTGATCAACGGCAAGAAGTGGTGGACCTCCGGCGCCTGTGATCCGCGGTGCAAGATCCTGATCTTCATGGGCCTGAGCAACCCCGATGCGCCACGCCACCAGCAGCACTCGATGATCCTGGTGCCGGTGGATACCCCCGGGGTGAAGATCGTCCGTCCGCTGCCGGTGTTCGGCTACGACGATGCGCCTCACGGCCACGCCGAGGTGCTGTTCGACAACGTTCGGGTGCCCTACGAGAATGTGCTGCTGGGCGAGGGTCGCGGTTTCGAGATTGCCCAGGGGCGTCTTGGCCCGGGGCGCATTCATCACTGCATGCGCTCGATCGGCATGGCCGAGCGTGCGCTGGAGCTGATGTGCAAGCGTGCGGTGAATCGCACCGCGTTCGGCAAGCCCCTGGCTCGCCTGGGGGGCAACATCGACAAGATCGCCGACTCGCGAATGGAGATCGACATGGCTCGGCTGTTGACCCTGAAGGCCGCGTACATGATGGACACCGTGGGTAACAAGGTGGCCAAGAGCGAGATTGCCCAGATCAAGGTCGTGGCGCCAAACGTAGCGCTGCGGGTGATCGACAGGGCGATCCAGATTCACGGCGGGGCGGGCGTGTCCAATGACTTCCCCCTGGCCTACATGTACGCCATGCAACGCACCTTGCGCCTGGCGGACGGCCCGGATGAAGTGCACCGTGCGGCCATCGGCAAGTACGAAATCGGCAAGTACGTGCCCAGGGAGCTGCTGCGCAGCGGGCATTGATGAGATCGCTGCCGGCCGGTCGGGCAAGCGTCCGGCCGGTCGGCGGTTGTGGGCTCAATAGACCCAGACTTCCACTCGCCGGTTCTTGATCCGGCCCTCGTCGGCGTTGTTGGCCGCCACCGGCAGCTCGGCGCCAAAACCGCGGATCTCGCGGAACACCACGCCGCTTTTCACCAGTTCCCGACGTACCGCCATGGCTCGCAACCTGGACAGCAGGGCGGCACGTGCCGGGTCGCTCTTGGCATCGCCGAATCCGGCCAGGGTCACTTGGCGGTCCAGCTTGCCGTGCTGGCGCAGGTAGTCCAGGACCCGATTCAGGTCCTGGCGCGCCTTGTTGTCCAGATTGGCGCTGCCCTCCTCGAAGCGAAAGTTCACGCTCAGGCGTTGCGCGTCCCGGCTCAGTTGCTGGTAGGCCTCGGGCATCTGTGGGCTGGGCGTTACCCGCATGGCTTGTACGGTCTGGGCAACAAAACCGTTGGCGGCGACGATGGCCTGGCCCTTGGCGCTCTGGGCAAAATTCACCAAGGCTGTGGCCCAGGGATTCTGGCCGTTGGGGGGCAGGTACAGATACAGACGCCGCGACAGCGGGTAGTCCTCGGTGGCGATCAGGCTGTTGAGGGGCTGCATGGGCTGGGATTCGCCATCGACAATCGCCACCGCCTTGGCCTGGCGCACATAGGGCAGGCCGATGAAACCGATGCCTTGCGGGTCGTGACTGACGGCGTCGGACAGCTGCTCACTGGACTCGAAACGCTTGGCTGCCGGGTTCAACGTCTTGCCACGACGGCTGAGGACCAGCTCTTTGAAGGTGTCGTAGGTGCCGGACTGATCATCCCGGGCATACAGATGGACCGCGCCGCCGGTGCTCCCCAGCTCTTCCCAGGTCTTGATCTCGCCGCTGAACAGGCGGGCCAGTTGCTCGGTGCTCAGCTGGTTCAGCGGGTTGTGCGGATGCAGGATGATGGCCAAGCCATCAATGGCGATGACCTGTTCGGCGCCGGGGCTCTTCAGGTCGCCCAGGCTTTCCAGGTCCACCAGTTCGCTGTCCTTGATGGGGCGGGAAGCCGCAGCCACATCGGCCTGGGCGTTTTTCAGAGCACTGAAGCCGGTGCTCGAGCCGTGGGCGGCCACCTCCACTCTGACTGTCCGGCCCTGGGGGCTTTGTCCCAGAACCCGTTGCTCATTGTCCTTGCCGCTGGGCTCGATACGGATGTCGCGCAGGCCCTGTTGCTCCAGCAAGCCCTTGACCAGCGCCGGACCGAGTCTGGCACCGATGGTGTTGGAGCCCTGGATGCGCAGCACGGCGGCATTGTCGGTCGCCAGGGGCAGGGCGGCGAACACCGACCAGGGCAGGGCGTAGCAGACGAAGCCGATCAGAAACAGGCTGATGGTCCGGCACCAGATATCTCGTTCACTGGCGGTGGAAGCGCGGGGCATGGCGGCACTGGCCTTCTATATAGGAAGAGGGGAAGTGCGGGCGAGATTAAGTCAGGGAGGTGACAAACATGTGACCGATGGCGCTTTTCGGCAATAAATGGCGAAAGTCCTACATCGTAAATAGCTGTTTTCTCTAGATTTTTTGAGACTTGTCCTAAAGACCGGCCTCTGATCGATGCGTAGAGTGGGCAACTTTGTCTGGCGGGGATTGGGGCGACTGCCAACGCTTCATCCCCGCGGATGCCTCGGCAGTGTTGTGCTGCTATTTCGTGGTAAGCAAAGGAGTTACAAATGAGTGCCTGGTTCGAGCTGAAGCAGTATGGCAGTGGTGCATGCAGATTCTTGCTGAAGACAAAGGAGGCGCAGACCATGCTTCAAAGCGAACGATTCCCCTGCCGGGACAGTGCCGAGGCGGCTCTCGGCCTGTTCCGCGCACACTGCGCTTCTCCCGAGCGTTACGTCAAGAAAATTTCATCGGGCGGCAAACCTTATTTCAAGCTCAAGGCCGGCAAGGAAGTGATCCTGGTCAGCCATTTGTACGACTCGGAGCCCACTCTCGAGAGCGCCATCAACGCCATCGCGGCAGCCGGCACCACTGAACGGGTTGAAGTGGTCCACATGTAAGCGGTAGCAAGAAAAGCCCATCTGACGATGGGCTTTTTCATGCCTGTCGATCAGCTCAGTTCGAGCCAGATCGGTGCATGATCCGAAGGTTTTTCCATGCCGCGCAGTTCATAGTCGACGCCGGCATCCTTGATGCGCGGCAACAGGCCCTGGGAGGCCATGATCAAGTCGATGCGCAGGCCACGCTTGGGTTCGTCCTCGAAGCCGCGGCTGCGGTAGTCGAACCAGCTGAAGCGGTCGTTCACCTCGGGGTTGAGGTGACGGAAGCTGTCCACCAGGCCCCAGTTCTTCAGGCGGGCCATCCACTCGCGCTCTTCCGGCAGGAAGCTGCATTTGCCGGTCTTGAGCCAGCGCTTGGCGTTGTCGGCGCCGATGCCGATGTCGCAGTCTTCCGGGGAAATGTTCACGTCGCCCATGACCACCAGGGGCTGCTCTTTGCTGAAGCGGCTTTCCAGCAGGTGTTGCAGATCGCTGTAGAAGCGCTCCTTGGCCGGGAACTTGGTCGGATGCTCACGGCTTTCGCCCTGGGGAAAGTAGCCGTTCATGATGGTCACCGGTGTGCCGTGGGCGTCGGCGAAGGTGCCCCAGATAAAGCGTCGCTGGGCGTCTTGGTCATCGCCTTCGAAACCTTTGTGCAGGGCCAGCGGCGCCTGGCGCGAGAGCAGGGCGACGCCGTAATGGCCTTTCTGGCCGTGGTAGTGCACGTGGTAGCCCAGGGCCTGGACGTCGGCGAGGGGGAACTGCTCGTCGGCGACCTTGGTTTCCTGCAGGCCGATCACGTCCGGCTGGTGTTTGTCGATCAGCGCCGCCAACTGATGAGGGCGGGCGCGCAGCCCGTTGATATTGAACGAGACGATCTTCATGGTCGGCGGTCCTGGCAAAACAGCGATGCTAGCTGACAACGCCCGGGTCGACCAGCGTGGCAGCGCCGTGGATGCGCTGCTAATGTCCTTGGGCGCGGGGAACGATCAGCGCCGTGCAGGGCTCGTAATAACAAGAGCGCGGCCACTTGAGCCGGGGCCAGGGGAGAGTGACCGTCATGCCTGATACCTCCAACACCATTGCCGATATCCACATGCTCGACAGCGGTTATTCCCGCGAAGCGCGGTCGTTGCTGTACCAGGCCTACCGGCATGAACCGACTTTCGCGTTCATTTTCGAGTCCGAGCGCGCCGGTTACGAACAACGGGTACGGGCCACGGTGCGCGAGCTGGTCAAGCAGCATTTTCTTCAGGATCTGCCGGCCATTGGCCTGCTGGTCAACGACCGGCTGATCGGCATTGCCTTGATCGCTCCGCCGCAACGGCGCCTGGGGATCACCGAAAGCTGGGCCTGGCGCCTGCGCATGGTGCTCAGCACCGGTTTTCGCTGCACCCGGCGTTACCTGGAGTACCACCAGGCGGTGCAGGCCTGTCTGCCCAGTGACGCGGTCCATGTATTGCCGTTGCTCGGGGTGCATCCGCAGTTCCAGGGGCAGCATTTTGGCGAGCAACTGCTCGCGGCGGTGCACAACTGGTGCGCGGTGGACGAGCATTCCCAAGGGGTGGTGCTGGACACCGGCAATCCCCGTTATCTGGAGTTCTACAAGCGTCAGGGGTACGCCGAAGTCGGCGAGGTGGCCGTGGGACCGGTGCGCGAGCATGTGTTCTTCCACCCCAATCCCCAGCTCTTACAAAGTGCAACAGGCTGATATAGAACTTTCCGTGCGTTTGAGCGCTCTATCGCCCTCCCAAGCTCGTGATAGCATCCGCGCCTATGAAGTTTCCAGGAAGATTTACCAGCGGCTTTTTGCTGTTGTTCACAAGTTGTGCGGCGCTGGCGCAGAGCGAATTGGATGTCAGGGTAAAGCCCGCCAATGATGAGCTGAAGGCCAATGTGGAGGGTTACATTGGCGACGTCGGTGATCGCGATGAGCAAGCCCTGCTGCGGTTCAGCCGGGGAGCCGAGGAGCAGGCGAAGAAAGCCGCCCAGGCCCTGGGCTACTACCAGCCCCATATCCAGAGCGAAGTGCGCGGTGGCGACAAGCCCCGTCTGCAGCTGCGCATCGATCCCGGCGAGCCGGTGCATCTGCGCAATGTCACGATCCGCGTCGAAGGCCCGGCGGCTTCCCTCAAGTCTTTTCGCACCCCCGACAGCGAGCAGCTCAAACCGGGCGCGGTGCTCAATCATGGCCATTATGAAGACGCCAAGCGCCTGATCCAGAACCAGGCCTCGCGCTACGGTTTCTTTAGCGGGCGCTTTACTCGCCAGCAACTCTCGGTGGACCCGCTGGCCGGCGTCGCCGACATCGAGCTGGTGTACGACAGCGGCCCGCGCTACGCCCTGGGCAAGGTCAGCTTCACCGGGGATTCGCTGTTCGATGAAGACCTGCTGCGGCGCATGGTGCCCTTCAAGAGCGGAGCCCCCTATGACTCGGAGCTGATCGCCGAACTCAACCAGGCGCTACAGTCCAGCGGCTATTTCGAAGGCGTGCGGGTGGACGCCGCCCCCTCGGCCGCCGAACACCAAGTGATTCCGGTGGCGGTTCAGCTGGAGACGCGCAAGCCGCGGACCATGGGACTGGGTTTGGGGTACTCCACCGACGTCGGTCCCCGGGTCAAGGCCAACTGGACTCGACACTGGGTCAATCCCCAGGGCCACAGTTACGGCTGGGAGGCGGAAGTCTCGGCGCCCCGGCAGAACGTCGGCCTGTGGTACGACATTCCCCTGGATCCGCCGCTGACCGACAAGTTGCGCTTCGCCGGGGGTTACCAGAACGAAGAGCTCGCCGGCACCGACACCCTGAGCAAGTTGCTCACGGTGGGCCCCGAGTGGCACAGCAAGTTGCCCAGCGGCTGGCAGCGGGTGGTGTCGCTGAAGTATCAACGCGAGGAATACCGCCTCGGAGACGACTCGGGTCTGAGTAATCTGCTGATGCCCGGTCTGACCTATTCCTACCTGCGCAGCGACAACCGCATCGATCCGCACAACGGCTATCGCATCCAGTTCGACACCAAGCTGGCCAAGGAAGGCGTGGGTTCCGACACCAATCTGTTGTACGGCACGGTGCTGCTCAAGGGCCTGACCACGGCCTGGGATAATCACCGGTTTCTTGGCCGGGTGCAGTTCGGGGGCAGCGCCACCAACGGCTACAAGTCGATTCCGCCGTCCCTGCGCTTCTTTGCCGGTGGCGACCAGAGTGTGCGCGGTTACGACTATCAGACCCTGTCGCCGGAAAACGCCGAAGGCGATCGCATCGGTGGCCGCTACATGGTGGCCGGCAGTGTCGAGTACCAATACTCCATTGCCGAGAAATGGCGGATCGCGACCTTCGTCGATCAGGGCAACTCCTTCAATAAACTGGAACTGCCGAACCTCAAGACCGGGGTGGGCGTGGGCCTGCGCTGGGTGTCGCCGGTCGGGCCGATCCGGGTCGACCTGGCCCACGCGATGAATGATGACGGCGGTATTCGTTTGCACTTTTCCATGGGGCCAGAGCTTTGAAGCGTGGTTTGAAGATAACGCTGCTGGCGGTCCTTGCGCTGGTGATCCTGATCATCCTGGCGGTAACCACCGTGCTGGGGACCCAGGCCGGCAGTCGCTGGGCCCTGGCGCGGGTGCCGGGGCTGACCCTGGTGCATTTCGATGGCCGCCTCGGCGGCCAATGGAGCGCCGATCACCTGCTCTGGCAACAGGGCGACAATCGAGTCGAGCTCAGCCTGGTGAAGTTCGCCTGGTCTCCGGCCTGCCTGCTGCGCCGCACCCTGTGCATCGAACAATTGCAGGCCGAGCAGGTCAGCCTGCAATTGCCGCCCGGTGCCGAAGAAGAAACAGATTCCGCTCCCATCAGCCTGCCGCAGCTGAAACTGCCACTGGCCATCGAACTGGGCCAGGTGCAGATCGGCAGCCTGCTGCTCAACGGCAGCGAACAGCTCAAGGGCTTGCAACTGGCGGCGCACTGGACCGCGCAAGGCCTGCAGATCGACTCGCTGCAGTTGCAGCGCGATGACTTGAGCCTGACCCTTTCCGGGCTGTTGCAACCGGCTGGCGACTGGCCGTTGACCGCCCAGGGCACCCTCGCTTTGCCGGCTCCCGGTGGCGGCCCCTGGTCCCTGGCGCTGAAGGTGGAAGGCGACCTGCTCAAGACCCTGAAGCTGCATGCCGACAGCAGCGGCTACCTGCAAGGGCAATTGAGCGGTCAATTGCAGCCATTGGCGGAGAATCTGCCGGCAGAGGTGCGGATCACTGCCGATGGTTTCAAGGCCAGCGCCGATCTGCCGGACACCCTGCAGCTGGATCAGCTGGAACTGACCGGCAACGGCGACCTGAAAAGCGGCTACCAGCTTGCTGGCAAGGCCAGCCTGCCAGCGGAGCAGGGGCCGGTGGCCCTGGTGCTTTCGGGCAAGGTCGACGCCAAGGGGGCGCAGATTGCCGCTCTGGACCTGAATGTCAGCGACAAGCAGCACCTCAAGCTCAGCGGGCAACTGGACTGGAGCGAAGGTTTTTCCGCCGAGGCCAAGCTCGCCTGGCTGGATTTCCCCTGGCACCGCCTGTATCCGCTGATCGATGAGCCGGCCGTGCGGGTCCGCAGCTTCGACGCCGAGGTGGCTTATCGCGACGGTCATTACCTGGGCAACTTCAAGGGCGACCTGGACGGTCCGGCCGGCGCCTTCAGCCTGAGCAGCCCGTTCAGTGGCGACCTGAGCAAAATCTTCCTGCCGCAGTTCAAGCTGGTGGCGGGGCAAGGCAAGGCCGAAGGTCACCTGAACCTGCAATTTGCCGATGGCGTGGCCTGGGACACGGCGCTGGACCTGTCGGCGATCAATCCGGCCTATTGGCTGGCGGAGTTGCCCGGGACCCTGGCCGGCCCGTTGCGCAGTCAGGGTGAAATGAAGAATGAACAGCTCAAGCTCACTGCCGACCTTGACCTCAAGGGCCGCCTGCGAGGGCAGCCGGCGCTGTTGCAGGCCAAGGCCGACGGCGCGGGAGAGCAGTGGCAGTTGAGTGCGTTGGACATCCGCCTCGGTGACAACAGCATCAAGGGGACGGGTAGCCTACAGCAGAAGCTCGCCGGACAACTGGACATCAAGCTGCCACGGCTGGGCCAGCTCTGGCCGCAGTTGCGCGGGCAGCTCACTGGTCGGGTGGAGCTGGCAGGGACGCTCAAGGCGCCCCAGGGCAAGGTGGATCTTGCGGGGCAGCAATTGGCCTTTGCCGAGAACCGCCTGCAAAACCTCAAGCTGAATGCCACGCTCGATGGTGCACAAAAGGCTCGGGTGGAGCTCAAGGGCAGTGGGATTCAGGCGGGGGACACTCAGCTTGGCACCCTGACCCTGGCCGGCCAGGGCGATATCAAGCAACAGGCCCTGCAGCTGGACCTGCAAGGCCCCTTGCTGAAGCTGGCCCTGGGACTGGACGGCACCCTGGACCAGGGCAACTGGCGTGGGCGCCTGGCCAATGGCGAGGTGCAGTCCGGCGGCCAGGACTGGAAGCTGCAAGGCCCGGCCAAACTCGAGCGGCTGGCCAGTGGCACTCTCAACTTCGGTGCCCACTGCTGGGTCAGTGGCGATGCCAGCCTGTGCGGTGAAGACCAGCGCTTGATGCCTGATCCGAGGCTGCGTTATCACCTCAAGCGCTTCCCCATCGACAGCCTGGCCCAATGGCTGCCCAAGGATTTCGCCTGGAAAGGCCTGCTCAATGCCGAGGTGCAGCTGGATCTGCCGGCCAGCGGGCCCAAGGGGCAGGTCGTCCTGGACGCCAGTGGTGGCACCTTGCGGGTCAAGGACAAGGATCAGTGGCTGGACTTCCCCTATCAGGCGCTGAAGCTCGATACCCGCCTCAACCCGCGGCGCATCGATACCCAGTTGCAGTTCGAGGGCGGCAAGCTGGGGCAATTGATGGTGCAGGCGCAGATCAATCCGCTGGCGAGGAACAAACCCCTGTCCGGGGAGTTTCGTCTCACGGGCCTGGACCTGTCGGTGGCGCGGCCCTTCGTGCCCATGGTGGAGAAGCTTGGCGGCAACCTGAATGGCAGTGGTCGCCTGTCGGGCGGGCTGTTGGCGCCTCAGGTCAATGGCAACCTGCAGCTCAGTGACGGACTGGTGTCCGGCTCGGAGCTGCCCACCAGCCTCGAAGACCTGCAATTGACCGCACAGATCATGGGCGAGAGCGTGCGCCTGGATGGCGGCTGGAAAAGCGGCAAGTCCGGGCAGGGCAGCCTCACTGGCAACCTGGCCTGGGGCCGGGCGCTGATGGTGGACCTGAGTCTCAAGGGCACGCAGCTGCCGGTGACGGTCGAGCCCTATGCGGCGCTGGAAGTGGCGCCGGATCTGAAGATCTCGCTGCGCGACGACAAGCTGGCGATCGATGGCAAGGTGTTGATTCCCAGGGGCCAGATCACCGTGCGTGAACTGCCGCCGTCCACGGTCAAGGTGTCCGACGACACGGTCATCGTCGGTCAGCAGACCGAAGAGGGGCAAAAGCCCATGGCCATGGCGATGAACATCGATGTTGAGGTGGGGCAGGACAAACTCAGTTTTGCCGGCTTCGGTCTGACCGCCAACCTGCAGGGCCACGTGCATATCGGCGACAACATGGACACCCGCGGCGAGCTGTGGCTCAACGATGGCCGCTACCGCGCCTATGGCCAGCGCCTGACGGTACGGCGGGCGCGGTTGCTGTTCGCCGGTCCCATCGACCAGCCGTACCTGGACATCGAAGCGGTGCGCCAGACCGACAACGTGATCGCCGGCATCCGCCTGAGCGGCAGTGCCGAGCAACCGGCGACGCAGATCTTCTCCGAACCGGCCATGAGCCAGGAGCAGGCGTTGTCCTATCTGGTGCTGGGACGGCCGCTGAGCTCCACCGGCGAGGACAACAACATGCTGGCCCAGGCCGCCTTGGGGCTGGGGCTGATGGGCAGCTCCGAACTCACCGGCAGTATTGCCAAGAACCTGGGGATTCAGGACTTCCAGCTCGATACCCAGGGCAGCGGCAACAGCACCAGCGTGGTGGCCAGCGGCAATATTTCCGAGAAGCTCAGCCTGCGCTATGGCGTCGGGGTGTTCGAGCCGGCCAGCACCATCGCCCTGCGCTACAAACTGAGTAAGAAGGTCTACCTGGAAGCGGCCAGCGGCTTTGCCAGCTCCCTGGACATCTTCTACAAGCGCGACTTCTAAGTCCTGCCGCCGGGAGGTGCAACGCCTCCCGTTCACCTGGCTTCTTTCCTCGCTCCGGACCTGTGCCGCGTTCAAGGCGGCGTGCTGTGCCGTTTATCAAACAAATAAAGAGCAAGCTAACTACTGCGTTGACATTCTCTGCCTAGGCAGTAATATCTCGACACACACTCTCTGCCTAGGCAGCTAATTGGTGGTCAGATGAAGCATTTCGAACCCGACGACTTTCACAATTGCCATCTCGGCCTGTTGCTGGGGCGTGCCGCCTTGCTCAAGGACCGGATCATCGACACGCACATGGAGCCCCACGGCATCACGGCGGCGCAGTTCAAGGTGCTGATCATCATGGCCCAGTTCGGGGTCGATACCCCGGCCGAGTTGTGTCGTCACCTGTCCCTGGACAGCGGTTCGATGACCCGCATGCTCGATCGTCTGCAACAGAAGGATTTCCTTGCCCGCAAACGCTCGGAAGGCGACCGGCGCCAAGTGCGCCTGGTGCTGACCGAGGAGGGGCAGAAGCTCGCCGATCGGCTGCCCTACATCGGCGCCAATGCAATGAACCAGCTGGCCGGTGCCATCACGCCCGACGAGTTGCGCACCCTGGAACAGATCCTCAAGAAAATTTTGCTGGCAGCCGGTGACCCGATCACTGTCCTGCGCTTAGGTGAAAAATGAGCAGTAAAACCTTGCGTACACGTGTCAGCCTGGTGCTGTTGGCCATGAGCCTGGCCGGTTGTGCCAATTACAGTGGCCTGGCGACTTCCGGCGTCAACCTTGAGGCACACAGCCTGGCAACCGGTCAGTCGCTCAATGGCGTGAAGCTCTCGCCGGCGGCCTGGCCGCAACGCGACTGGTGGAAAAGCCTGGGCGATAGCCAGCTCGATGGCCTGATCCTGGAAGCCCTGCGGGACAGCCCGGACATGCAGATCGCCAGCGCCCGGGCCCATCAGGCCAGCGCCGCGGCCTATGCCGCCGATGCCGAGCGGATGCCGACCTTGGATGCCAGCGCCGGCGTCAGCCGTTCGCGTCTGGCCCGTGACCAGGACCCGCTGGGTCAGGGCGGTGCCTATTCCACGGTGCGCAACATCAGCGCCACCTTCAATTACAACTTCGATCTCTGGGGCGGCCAGCGTGCGGCCTGGGAGGCCGCGCTGGGTCAGGCCCGCGCCGCCGAGATCGACCGCCAGGCCGCCAGCCTCACCCTGGCCGCCGATGTGGCCAGGGCCTACAGCGACCTGGGGCGGGCACATATCGTCCATGACCTGGCTGACGAAGACCTCAAGCGGACCCGGCAGATGCTCGATCTGAGTCGGCGCCGCCTGGATTCCGGGATCGACAGCCAGTACCAGTACCAGCAGACCGAAAGCCTGGAGGCCAGTGCCCAGGCCAGTCTGATCGACGCCGAGAAGCAGCTGCAGAGCGCCAGGATCACCCTCGCGGTGCTCCTGGGCAAAGGCCCGGGTCGGGCCGACGACATCGTCCGGCCCAAGGTTCTGCAGGCCAGTGCCGTGGCCCTGCCTTCGACCTTGCCCGCCGAACTGTTGGGACGCCGGCCCGATCTGGTAGCGGCGCGCTGGCGGGTGGAAGCGGCGAGCAAGAACATCGACGCCAGCAAGACCCGCTTCTATCCCAACCTCAACCTGAGTGCCAGCGCCGGCGCCGAGTCGTTGCTGGGGGATGCGATGTTCGGCTCCGCCAGCCGCTTCTTCAGCATTGCGCCGACCGTTTCGCTGCCGATTTTCGACGGTGGGCGCCTGCGCGCGGACCTGGATGCCCGGGACGCCGACTACGACCTGGCGGTGGCGCAGTACAACAAGACCCTGGTGACCGCCCTGGGGGATGTCAGCGACAGCATCTCGCAGCTGCGGGATATCGGGCGGCAGATCGTCGCCCAGCAACATGCCACGGACATTGCCCGGGACTCCTACAACACCGTGGTCCAGCGCTTCGGTTCCGGTATCGGCAACTACCTGGATGTGCTGAGCATCGAGCAGCAGTTGCTCCAGGCCCAGCGTCAGCTGGCCACGCTGAACGCCCAGCAGATTGATCTGTCGATCCAACTGATGCAGGCGTTGGGGGGCGGCTTCGGCGCCCAGAACCTGGCTTCGGCCAACCCGACCCCAGCCCCGCAGACTAAATAATTCGAGGTATTCGTCATGGCCACTGCCGACACTCAAACAACCGAAAACACCCCGGACGGCGCTCAATCGCGCAAGCGCAAAGTCATGTTGCTGGGGCTCACGGCCCTGGTCATCCTGGGTGGCCTGGGCGTGTTCGCCTGGCATGAACTCTACGGGCGCTGGAATGAAAGCACCGACGATGCCTACGTGAACGGCAACGTGGTGGAGATCACCCCGCTGGTCACCGGCACCGTGGTCAGCATCGGTGCCGACGACGGCGACCTGGTGCATGAAGGCCAGGTGCTGATCAATTTCGACCCCAACGACGCCCAGGTCGGCCTGCAGAGTGCCGAGGCCAATCTGGCGCGCACGGTGCGCCAGGTGCGCGGCCTGTACAGCAATGTCGATGGCATGCGGGCCCAGGTGGCGGCGCAGAAAGCCGAAGTGCAGAAGGCTCAGGAGAACTTCAGTCGGCGCAAGAACCTGGCGGCCAGCGGAGCGATTTCCCAGGAAGAACTGTCCCACGCTCGCGATGACCTGACCTCGGCGCAAAACGCCCTGGCCAATGCCCAGCAGCAACTCAACACCACCAACGCGCTGGTGGATGACACCGTGGTTTCCAACCATCCGGATGTGCAGGCCGCGGCTGCGCAACTGCGTCAGGCCTACCTGAACAATGCCCGCAGTACCCTGATTGCGCCGGTGACCGGCTATGTGGCCAAGCGCACCGTGCAACTGGGACAGCGGGTCCAGCCGGGCACCGCGCTGATGGCGGTGATTCCCCTCGACCAGCTGTGGATCGACGCCAACTTCAAGGAAACCCAGCTGCGGGACATGCGCATCGGTCAGGCGGTCGAGATCGAAGCGGACATCTACGGCAGCGATGTGAAGTACAGCGGCACCATCGATAGCCTCGGTGCCGGTACGGGCAGCGCCTTCGCCTTGCTGCCGGCACAGAATGCCACCGGCAACTGGATCAAGATCGTGCAGCGGGTGCCGGTGCGTATCCACGTGAATGCCGAAGAGCTGGCCAAGCATCCGCTGCGGGTTGGCCTGTCGACTCTGGTGAACGTCAACCTGCGGGACCAGAGCGGCCCGGTATTGGCCCAGCAGCCTCCGCAAAAGGCGTCTTTTAGCACCAATGTCTACGACCGTCAGTTGGGTGAGGCCGATACGCTGATTGCCCGCCTGATCCACGACAACAGCGCGGCCATCGGCAAGACCGCCCAGCGCTGATTCGCCAATCCGTCGACCCCGGCCTGCCTGACGGCCGGGGTGCCTGCCCTGTTCCAAAGGATTCGCGATGAGCAATAACGCATCTTTCAAGCCGCCCAGCCTGCTGCTGAGCACCATCGGCCTGTCCCTGGCGACCTTCATGCAGGTGCTCGATACCACCATCGCCAACGTGGCGTTGCCAACCATCTCCGGCAACCTCGGGGTGAGTTCGGAACAGGGCACCTGGGTGATTACCTCGTTCGCCGTGAGCAACGCCATCGCCTTGCCGCTGACCGGCTGGCTGAGCCGGCGTTTCGGCGAGGTGAAGCTGTTTATCTGGGCCACGCTGCTGTTCGTGCTGGCCTCGTTCCTGTGCGGCATTTCCACCTCGATGCCCGAGCTCGTCGGTTTTCGCGTGCTGCAAGGGGTGGTGGCGGGCCCGCTGTACCCGATGACCCAGACCTTGCTGATTGCCGTCTACCCACCGGCGAAGAGGGGCATGGCCCTGGCGCTGCTGGCGATGGTCACGGTGGTGGCGCCGATTGCCGGGCCCATACTCGGTGGCTGGATCACCGACAGCTACAGCTGGCCGTGGATCTTCTTCATCAACGTGCCGATTGGTCTGTTCGCCGCCTGGGTGGTGCAGCAGCAATTGAAGGCGCGGCCGGTGGTCACCAGCCGACAGCCGATGGACTACATCGGTTTGCTGAGCCTGATCGTCGGGGTGGGGGCCTTGCAGATCGTCCTCGACAAGGGCAATGACCTGGACTGGTTCGAGTCCAACTTCATCATCGTCGGCACGCTGATCTCGGTGATTGCCCTGGCGGTGTTCGTGATCTGGGAAATGACCGATCGTCATCCGGTGGTCAACCTGCGGCTGTTCGCCCATCGCAACTTTCGCATCGGCACCATTGTGCTGGTGGGTGGTTACGCCGGGTTCTTCGGGATCAACCTGATCCTGCCGCAATGGTTGCAGACCCAGATGGGCTATACCGCCACCTGGGCCGGGCTGGCAGTGGCGCCGATCGGCATCCTGCCGGTGCTGATGTCGCCCTTTGTCGGCAAGTACGCCCACAGGTTCGACCTGCGCCTGCTGGCCGGGCTGGCGTTCCTGGCCATTGGCCTGAGCTGCTTCATGCGTGCCGGTTTCACCAATGAGGTGGACTTCCAGCACATCGCCCTGGTGCAGCTGTTCATGGGGATTGGCGTGGCGCTGTTCTTCATGCCGACCCTGAGCATCCTGATGTCCGATCTGCCGCCGCACCAGATCGCCGACGGCGCTGGCCTGGCGACTTTCCTGCGGACGCTGGGGGGTAGCTTTGCGGCGTCGCTGACGACCTGGATCTGGATTCGCCGGGCCGATCAGCACCATGCCTACATGAGTGAGAGCATGAGCATCTTCGATCCGGTGACTCGGGATGCGCTGAATAATCTGGGCGGGGCGAGCAGCAAGGCTTACGCGCAACTGGATCAAGTCCTGACCAGCCAGGCGTACATGCTCTCGACCGTGGACTATTTCACCTTGCTGGGCTGGGGCTTCATGGGCCTGATTCTGCTGGTGTGGCTGGCCAAGCCACCCTTCGCCGCCAAGGCCGGCCCGGCTTCGGCGGGGCATTGACGCCCATTGCCGTAGGCGCGGGCTTGCCAGCGAAGGCGTCCGCAAGGGGCATGCAAGACCGGCTGGCTGCTTCGCCGGCAAGCCGGCTCCTACACTAATGACCTTGTTGCAGGAGCCGGCGTGCCAGCGAAAGAAGCGCCGCTCAAGGCGAGTCCGGCAACGCCAACTGGGTGGGCACGAAATCGAACGCAGCCAGTTGGAAGCCTTGCTCGTCCACCTGCAACGCCCATCCCTGACGGTCCCAATCCCCCAGCACAATGCGCTTGGCGGCCTGCTCGCCAATCTGCAGCTTGTGAATCGCCGGACGGTGGGTATGGCCGTGAACCAGGGTGCCGACTCCATGTTCGCGCATGATCCGCGGTACTTCGTCCGGGGTCACGTCGACAATGTCGTTGGCCTTCATGCGGGTCTGGGCCTGGCTTTCGTTGCGCAGCTTGCGCGCCAGCTTGCGCCGGGTGCGCAACGGCAGGTGCCGCAGAATCCACAGGCTCAGCGGGTTGCGCAGGTAGCGGCGCATGCGCATGTAGGCTTCGTCGCGGGTACACAGGCTATCGCCATGCATCAGCAATACCGGTTCACCGTAAAAGTCGACGACGCTGGGGTCCTTGAGCAGGGTGGCGCCGGCCGCCTTGCAAAAGGCTTGGCCAAGCATGAAATCGCGATTGCCGTGCATGAGGAAAACCTGCGTACCGCTGTCGCTCAGCTCCCGCAGTGCCTGGCAAATGGAAAGTTGGTAGGGGGTCATGGCATCGTCGCCGATCCATACCTCGAAAAAATCCCCGAGGATGTACAGCGCCTCGGCGGCGCGAGCGCGCCCACCGAGTAAATCCAGAAACGCCCGGGTAATGTCCGGGCGTGTATCAATCAGATGCAAATCTGAAATCAGCAGTATCACTCAATGATCTCGGCTTTCTCGATGATCACGTCTTCTGCGGGTACGTCCTGGTGGCCGGCTTTCATGGTGGTGGCCACGCCTTTGATCTTGTCGACCACTTCGGTGCCGGCGATCACTTTACCGAATACTGCGTAGCCCCAGCCTTGAACGGTCTTGCCGCTGTGGTTGAGGAAGCTGTTGTCGGCAACGTTGATGAAGAATTGCGCGGAAGCCGAATGCGGCTCCATGGTGCGGGCCATGGCGACGGTGTACTTGTCGTTGGAAAGGCCGTTGTCCGCTTCGTTCTGGATGCTTGGACGCTTGTCTTTCTTTTCTTTCATGCCAGGTTCGAAGCCGCCGCCCTGGATCATGAAGTTACCGATGACGCGGTGAAATACGGTGTTTTCATAGTGACCGGCTTTCACGTATTCGACGAAGTTGGCCACGGTCAACGGGGCTTTCTCGGCGTTCAGTTCCAGCACGATCTCGCCGTGGTTGGTGGTCAGTTTGACTTGGGTCATGGTCGGTACTCTTTATAAGGAAAAGCGATTTCAAGAAAATCCTGGGGGGCGGGGCACGCATGCGGTCCGCACCGATTTGGCCATCCTGCAGCCAAGGAGCGCAGTTTAGCGTGACAACCGCGAAATTCGAGGCTGTTTTTTCACTGCCGGGCCATTAATCGCCGCAGTTTTAAAGCTGCGCTCTGTCAGGCGCTTGACAGCATCGGCTATGATACCCGTTTTGATTTATCAGGCCGCGTCCGGCCGCGCACTTGTACGTTCAAGGATCCTATGAGCAAGCCCACTGTCGACCCTACCTCGAATTCCAAGACTGGACCGGCCGTGCCGGTCAACTTCCTGCGCCCGATCATCCAGGCGGATCTGGACTCGGGTAAGCACACACAGATCGTGACCCGCTTCCCTCCGGAGCCCAATGGATACCTGCACATCGGTCACGCCAAGTCGATCTGCGTGAACTTCGGTCTGGCCCAGGAGTTCGGCGGCGTCACGCACCTGCGTTTCGACGACACCAACCCGGCCAAGGAAGACCAGGAGTACATCGACGCCATTGAAAGCGACGTCAAGTGGCTGGGTTTTGAGTGGTCCGGCGAAGTGCGTTATGCCTCGCAGTACTTCGACCAGCTGCACGACTGGGCCGTGGAACTGATCAAGGCGGGCAAGGCCTATGTCTGCGACCTGACCCCTGAACAGGCCAAGGAATACCGCGGCAGCCTCACCGAGCCTGGCAAGAACAGCCCGTTCCGCGAGCGTTCGGTGCAAGAGAACCTGGACTGGTTCGCCCGCATGCGCGCCGGCGAGTTCCCGGACGGCGCCCGCGTGCTGCGGGCCAAGATCGACATGGCCTCGCCGAACATGAACCTGCGCGACCCGATCATGTACCGGATCCGTCACGCTCATCACCACCAGACCAGTGACAAGTGGTGCATCTACCCCAACTACGACTTCACCCACGGTCAGTCGGACGCCATCGAGGGCATCACCCACTCGATCTGCACCCTGGAGTTCGAAAGCCATCGTCCGCTGTATGAGTGGTTCCTCGAGCACCTGCCGGTACCGACGCACCCGCGTCAGTACGAATTCAGCCGCCTGAACCTGAACTACACCATCACCAGCAAGCGCAAACTCAAGCAACTGGTGGACGAGCAGCACGTCAATGGCTGGGACGATCCGCGCATGTCGACCCTGTCGGGCTTCCGTCGTCGTGGTTACACGCCGGCGTCGATCCGCAACTTCTGCGAGATGGTTGGCACCAACCGCTCCGACGGCGTGGTCGACTACGGCATGCTGGAATTCAGCATCCGCCAGGACCTCGACGCGAATGCCCCGCGCGCCATGTGCGTGCTGCGTCCGTTGAAAGTCGTGATTACCAACTACCCGGAAGACCAGGTCGAGAACCTCGAACTGCCGCGTCATCCGCAGAAAGAAGAACTGGGCGTGCGCCAGCTGCCGTTCGCTCGTGAAATCTACATCGACCGTGATGACTTCATGGAAGAGCCGCCCAAAGGCTACAAGCGCCTGGAGCCGAACGGTGAAGTGCGTCTGCGCGGTAGCTACGTGATCCGCGCCGACGAAGCGATCAAGGATGCCGAGGGCAATATCGTCGAGCTGCGTTGCTCCTACGATCCGGACACCCTGGGCAAGAACCCTGAAGGCCGCAAGGTCAAGGGCGTGATCCACTGGGTGCCGGCTGCTGCCAGCATCGAGTGCGAAGTGCGCCTGTACGATCGTCTGTTCCGTTCTCCGAACCCGGAGAAGGCCGAGGACAGCGCGAGTTTCCTGGACAACATCAACCCTGACTCCCTGCAAGTGCTCACTGGTTGTCGTGCCGAACCCTCGTTGGGCAACGCACAGCCGGAAGACCGTTTCCAGTTCGAGCGCGAAGGCTACTTCTGCGCGGATATCAAGGACTCGAAGCCCGGTGCTCCGGTATTCAACCGTACCGTGACCCTGCGCGACTCCTGGGGTCAGTGATTCAGTCAAGGAACTAACGTGCTAACGATCTACAACACGCTCACCAAGAGCAAAGAAGTCTTCAAACCTTTGGATGGCAACAAGGTGCGCATGTACGTGTGCGGCATGACCGTGTACGACTATTGCCACCTGGGGCACGGCCGCAGCATGGTGGCCTTCGACCTGATTACCCGCTGGCTGCGTTTCAGCGGGTATGACCTGACGTACGTGCGCAACATCACCGACATCGAAGACAAGATCATCAACCGGGCCAAGGAGAACGGCGAGCCGTTCAATGTCCTGACCGAACGCATGATCACGGCGATGCACGAGGATGAAGCGCGCCTCAACATCCTCAAGCCGGACATGGAGCCGCGTGCCACGGATCATATTCCGGGCATGCTGAAGATGATCCAGACCCTGATCGACAAGGGCTACGCCTATGCGCCGGGCAATGGCGACGTGTACTACCGCGTCGGCAAGTTCATGGGCTACGGCAAGCTGTCGCGCAAGAAGATCGAAGACCTGCGCATCGGCGCGCGGATCGAAGTGGGCGAGTCAAAGCAGGATCCATTGGACTTCGTCCTGTGGAAAGCTGCCAAGCCGGGTGAGCCAAGCTGGCCGTCGCCTTGGGGGGACGGTCGTCCGGGTTGGCATATCGAGTGCTCGGTGATGTCCACCTGCTGCCTGGGCGAGACTTTCGACATTCATGGTGGCGGCAGCGACCTGGAGTTCCCGCACCACGAGAACGAGATTGCCCAGAGCGAGGCGGCGACCGGCAAGACCTACGCCAATGCCTGGATGCACTGCGGCATGATCCGCATCAATGGCGAGAAGATGTCCAAGTCCTTGAACAACTTCTTCACCATTCGCGACGTGCTCGACAAATACCATCCGGAAGTGGTGCGTTATCTGCTGGTGGCCAGCCACTACCGCAGCGCCATCAACTACTCGGAAGACAACCTCAAGGACGCCAAGGGCGCGCTGGAGCGCTTCTACCATGCGCTCAAGGGCCTGCCAAAAGTCGCTCCGGCCGGTGGCGAAGCCTTCGTCGAACGTTTCACCCAGGTGATGAACGACGACTTCGGTACTCCGGAAGCCTGTGCCGTGTTGTTCGAGATGGTGCGTGAGATCAACCGCCTGCGCGAAAGCGATATCGACTCGGCGGCGGGTTTGGCGGCACGTCTGAAAGAACTGGCCAGCGTGCTGGGCGTGCTGCAATTGGAAGCCGACGACTTCCTGCAGGCCGGCGCCGAAGGCCGGGTTGATGCGGCAGAAGTCGAGGCGCTGATCCAGGCCCGTCTGGCAGCCCGTGCCAACAAGGATTGGGCTGAGTCCGACCGTATTCGCGATCAGATCACCGCCATGGGCGTGATCCTGGAAGACGGCAAGGGCGGTACGACCTGGCGCCTGGCTGACTAAGTTGGCGTTTGCTGCAACAAGAAACCCGCCTGGTGCGGGTTTTTTGTTGCCCGTAGATCAGTACCAGCGTGCTCAGGCCAGCGAGGCTAGGCGCTCCACGGTATCGGGGTAGCGTTGCACCAGGCGGATCAGGGTGGTGGCCTGGGCATTGGGTGTGGCGCGGCCCTGTTCCCAGTTCTCCAGGGTGCGGGTGTTGGTGCGCAGGTACATGGCGAATACCGAGCGCGAGAGATTGAGTTGCTGGCGGATGTTCATCACCTCGGTGGCAGTGATGGGGGGCAGCTTGTCCAGCTTCACTTTATGGCTGCGCAGGGTGATCTTGCCCTGGCGCTCCTGGGTGAGGGCGTCGATGCCTTCTACCAGTTCGGAAAAGATGTCACGTTTGGTCATGTCTTCTGGCCTCGATTTCACGTTCCAGCAGTTGTTTGAGCTGTTGTCGCTGCTGCGGTAGCAGGTCGTCCATCTGCTCCTTGTCGAACAGGGTGAAGAGCCAGAACTGCGCCCCTCCGGACCACCAGTAATAGATCACCCTCAGCCCGCCACGCCTGCCCTTGTTGCGTCGCTCATCGATGAAACGCATCTTGCGCAAGCCGCCAGTGCCCTGAATCAGCACTCCCGCGTGCGGGTGGCGCAGCAATTCGATCTGCAGTTCGCAGAACAACTCGTCGTCAAGGAAGTCCCTTCGGTATCGTGCAAATGCCGGCAGTTCAATAAACAGAGCATTCATTTCATACGCTTCCTGCGTATAAATTGGATGACGCTACAGCTTTGGTCAAGGCCCGCTGAGCGCCGCGTTTGATCTGGCAACAGTTTATGCCCGTGGCGTCGGGCTGAATGTCGGACCGGGTCGACGTGACAGGAAGGGCGATTCCGAGTTTCGCTGGGAAGAGGGGAGGGCAGGGCCCTGAAATGCAAAACGGCACCCGAAGGTGCCGTTTTGTTTGTTGCGTTGAAACCTAAGCGATCAACCCGCCAGGCCGGAGTGCTGGACCAGGGTCAGCAGCGGCTGTGGGTAGACGCCGAGGAAGAACGCCAGGACCGCGATGGCCAGCAGCATGACGCCACCGGCTTTCTGTTCCCAGTGCAGTTGGGCGTCGACGCGGCGCAGGTTCGGCTCGATCAGGTACAGGGTGACCATCACGCGCAGGTAGTAGAAGACGCCGATGGCGCTACCCATGACCAGGGAACCGACCAGCCACCATTGGTGCGCTTCGACACCGGTAGCGATGATGTAGAACTTGCCGATGAAGCCCGCGGTCAGCGGGATGCCGGCCAGGGACAGCATCATCACGGTGAGCACGGCGGTCAGGTACGGACGGCGCCAGAACAGGCCACGGTACTCGTACAGGGCGTCGGCATCACGGCCTTTGTACGGCGAGGACATCAGGGTGATCACGCCGAAGGCGCCAAGGCTGGTGATTACGTAGGTGACCAGGTACACGCCGATGGCTTCCATGGCCAGGCCCTTGCTCGCCACCAGGGCGATCAGCAGGTAACCGAAGTGAGCGATGGACGAGTAACCCAGCAGACGCTTGAGGTTGCTCTGGGTCAGCGCCAACAGGTTGCCCACCAGGATCGAGGCAATGGCGATCACCGTCAGCACGTTGCTCAGGACGCCGCTGCTGGCCACTGGCGAGAGCTGGAACAGACGCACCAGCACCGCGAACACCGCCACCTTGCTGGCGGTTGCCAGGAACGCTGCAACCGGAGCCGGAGCGCCTTCATAGACGTCCGGGGTCCACAGGTGGAACGGCACCAGCGACAGCTTGAAGGCCAGGCCGATCAGCATCATGCCCAGGCCCAGTTGTGCCAGCGGGCTTGGCAGCCCGGTGGCGGCCAGGGCCTGGCCGATGCCGCTGAAGCTCAGGCTGCCGGCTTCGGCGTAGAGCAGGGCCATGCCGAACAACAGGAAGCCCGAACCGGCGGCCGACAGCACCATGTACTTGATGCCGGCTTCCAGGGAGCGCTTGTTGAAGAAGGCGTAGGCCACCAAGCCGTAGACCGGTACCGAGAGCAGCTCCAGGCCGATGAACAGGCCGGCCAGGTTCTGCGCGCTGACCAGTACCAGGCCACCAGCGGCGGCCAGCAGGATCAGCAGGTACAGCTCTTCACGGTTGCCCGGGTAGCCGCTGCTGCCGTCGCCCAGGTAGGCGTGTGCCAGGGTGACGCAGGCCAGGGTGGCCACCAGGATCAGGGCCATGTACAGGCAGGCGAACTGGTCGATCTGCAACAGCGGGGTCACTGCCAGCGGTGCCACTTTCAGCACCGGGAAAATCGACAGCAATGCCAGGTTCAGACCGGCCACCGACAGCAGGAAGGTCTGGGCGTGGTTGCGCCGCCAGGCGATCGCCAGCATCACCACCACAAGGGTGGCGCTGGTGATCAGCAGCGGCGCCAGGGCTATAAAGTGTTGAATCGTAAAGTCCATAGCGCTCTTACCGGGCCGAAGCGAGTTGAGTGAAGGCGGTGCTGAGCCATTGCTGCACGCCATGCATGGTGGCGGCAGAGGTATCGAGGAACGGTTGCGGGTACACGCCGATGTAGATCAGCAGGACCGCCAGTCCCAGCACCATGATCAGTTCGCGAGCATCCATGCCATGGAGCACCGCATCCGACTTGGACGGGCCGAAGTAGGCACGGTGGATCATGATCAGCGAGTACACCGAACCGAACACCAGGCCGGACGTTGCGATCGCGGTGATCCAAGGAGCGCTGACGAAGGTACCGATCAGGATCAGGAACTCGCCGACGAAGTTGCCGGTGCCCGGCAGGCCCAGGGAGGCGGCCGCGAAGAACAGGCTGATGGCCGGCAGGTAGGCGATACGCGACCACAGACCGCCCATTTCACGCATGTCGCGGGTATGGGTGCGCTCGTACAGCTGGCCGCTGAGGATAAACAGCGCGGCTGCCGAAACACCGTGGGCCAGCATCTGGATCACCGCGCCCTGCAGGGCTTGCTGGCTGCCGGAGTAGATACCGATCAGCACGAAGCCCATGTGGGAAACGCTGGAGAAGGCGATCAGGCGTTTGATGTCGGTCTGGGCGAAGGCCAGGAAGGCACCGTAGAAGATCCCGATCAGACCCAGGGTCATGGCGATCGGTGCAAACTCTGCCGAGGCGTTGGGGAACAGCGGCAGGGCGAAACGCAGCAAGCCATAGGCCGCGGTCTTCAGCAGGATGCCCGCCAGGTCCACGGAACCGGCAGTCGGTGCCTGGGCGTGAGCGTCAGGCAGCCAGGAGTGGAACGGCACCACCGGCAGCTTCACCGCGAAGGCGATGAAGAAGCCGAGCATCAGGATGTACTCGGTGGCGGTGGACATCTTGGTCTTCAGCAACTGGGCGTAATCGAAGGTGATGACCCCGGTGTTGTTGAAGTTGACCAGCACCAGGCCCAGGATCGCCACCAGCATGATCAGGCCGGAAGCCTGAGTGAAGATGAAGAACTTGGTCGCTGCGTAGATCCGGGTTTTCTTGCCGTCTGCCGAGCTGTGACCCCAGAGCGCGATGAGGAAGTACATCGGCACCAGCATCATTTCCCAGAAGAAGAAGAACATGAACAGGTCCAGCGCGAGGAACACGCCGACCACACCGCCCAGGATCCACATCAGGTTCAGGTGGAAGAAGCCCACATGGCGCTGGATCTCTTTCCAGGAGCAGAGTACCGAGAGGATACCCAGCAGACCGGTCAGCAGCACCATCAACAGCGACAGGCCGTCGAGGGCCAGGTGCACGTTGATGCCAAAGCGCTCGATCCACTGGTGCTTGAACTCGATGGCCCAAGTCGGATCGACGCCAGGCGCCGGAGCATATGAATAGTTACCGTGGGCCCACAGCCAGAGGCCGAGGGCGAGTTCCAGGGTCATGGTCAACAGCGCAATCCAGCGGGGGAGGGTGGCGCCGAAGCGCTCACCCAGCCAGCACAGCAGGCCGCCGATGAAGGGGATCAGGATTAGCCAAGGCAGAATCATGACGGGCTCAATTCCTTTCGCAAGTTCGCAAGGTTCATATCAGACCGCTACCAGCACAATGGCGCCGATGACCAGCACGGCACCGGCTGCCATCGAGGCGGCGTACCAACGCAGTTGACCGGTCTCGGTACGGCTCAGGGAGTTGTGACCCCCTTTGGCCATACGCGGGATCAAACCGATGGTCTGATCGAGCGGGTCCTTGCGCAGTACATGGCTGATGGCCAGGTATGGCTTGACGAACAGTTTGTCGTAGATCCAGTCGAAGCCCCAGGCGGCGAACCACCAGGCCGAGAGCAGACGCCCGATGCCACTGTTGGCGATGGCGGTCACAACGCGACGCTTGCCAAGGAACAACAGGGCGGCCAGCAGGATACCGGCCAGGGCGATGGCACCCGAGGCGATTTCCAGGCTGTGCTTGGCTTCGCCACCGGCATGACCGGCGCTCAGCGGCAGCACACCATGCAGGGGCGGAGTGATCATCGCGCCGATCCCGGTGGACAGCACGATCAGCACCACCAGCGGCAGCCAGTGGGAAATCCCGTGGCCGGCGTGGGCTTCGGTCTTGGCTTCACCGTGGAAGGTGATGAAGATCAGGCGGAAGGTGTACAGCGAGGTCATGAACGCACCCACCAGGCCGGCGTACAGCAGGCCGTGGTTGCCGCTGGCGAAGGCTTCCCAGAGGATCTCGTCCTTGGAGTAGAAGCCTGCGGTCACCAGAGGCAGGGCCGCCAGTGCGGCGCCGCCGACGATGAAACTGGCGTAGGCCAGAGGCAGTTTCTTCCACAGGCCGCCCATCTTGAAGATGTTCTGCTCGTGGTGGCAGGCAACGATCACCGCACCGGAGGCCAGGAACAGCAGGGCCTTGAAGAAGGCGTGGGTCATCAGGTGGAAGATCGCGCCGTCCCAGGCGCCAACGCCCAGGGCCAGGAACATGTAGCCGATCTGGCTCATGGTGGAGTAGGCGAGGATCCGCTTGATGTCGGTCTGCACCAGCGCGGCGAAGCCGGCCAGTACCAGGGTCACGCCACCTACCAGGCCCACCAGGTGCAGGATTTCCGGCGCCAGGGTGAACAGGCCGTGGGTACGGGCGATCAGGTAGACACCGGCGGTCACCATGGTTGCGGCGTGGATCAGTGCCGAAACCGGGGTCGGACCAGCCATCGCGTCCGCCAGCCAGGTCTGCAGTGGCAGTTGCGCGGATTTGCCCACGGCGCCGCCCAGCAGCATCAGGGTCGCCAGGGTGATCCAGAAATCGCCGGCCTGGAATTTCTGCGGAGCCAGCACCAGCAGTTCCTGGACGTTCAGCGTGCCCACCTGTTGGAACAGGATGAACAGGCCGATGGCCATGAACACGTCGCCGATCCGGGTGACGATAAAGGCCTTGAGTGCGGCGTTACCGTTGTTGCGGTTGCTGTAGTAGAAACCGATCAACAGGTAGGAGCACAGGCCCACGCCTTCCCAGCCGAAGTACAGGAACAGCAGGTTATCGCCCAGGACTAGGAACAGCATGCTGGCGATAAACAGGTTGGTGTAGGCGAAGAAGCGCGAGTAGCCGGCCTCACCACGCATGTACCAGGACGCGAACAGGTGGATCAGGAAGCCCACGCCCACTACCACGCCCAGCATGGTCACGGACAGGCCGTCCAGATACAGGGCGAAGTTCGGCGCAAAACCGTCCACCGACATCCACTGCCACAACACCTGGGTGTAGTGGCCATCCGCTGGTGGCGCGACGTTGAATTGCCAGATCACGTAGGCGGCCACGATGGCCGACAGGCCAATGGAGCCGACGCCGATCAGGGCCGAGAGGTTTTCCGAGAGGCGTCCCCGAGAGAACGACAGCAGCAGGAAACCGATCAGGGGGAATACGAAAGTCAGAAAGAGAAGGTTCATCCGCGCATCTCGCTGGCTGCATCGATATCGAGAGTGTGGAAGCGGCGGTACAGCTGCAGCAGGATCGCCAGGCCGATACTGGCCTCGGCGGCTGCCAGGCTGATCACCAGGATGAACATCACTTGTCCATCCGGCTGCGCCCAGCGGGCGCCCGCAACGATGAAGGCCAATGCCGAGGCGTTCATCATCACTTCCAGGCTCATCAACACGAAGAGGATGTTACGGCGGACCATCAGGCCGACCAGACCGAGGCAGAACAGGATGCCGGCAACTGCCAGGCCATGTTCCATCGGGATAGTACCGAGAGGGATAGTAGGCATCGTATTACTCCTTCGCCTCGTTGCGGCCCAAGTGGAACGCCGTGACGGCTGCGGCGAGCAGCAGCATCGAGGCGAGTTCGACCACCAGCAGGTAAGGGCCGAACAGGCTGATGCCCACGGCCTTGGCGCTGACGGTGGTTTGACCGATACCGGCACCGCTCTGGTGGCTGAACAGTACGTACAGCAGTTCAGCCAGCAGCAGCGCGGCGAGGATCACCGGGCCGATCCAGATGCCCGGCGTGAGCCAGATGCGCTCTTGCTGAGCCGCGGCCGGGCCGAGGTTCAGCATCATTACCACGAACACGAACAGCACCATGATGGCGCCGGCGTAGGCGATCACTTCCAGGGCGCCGGCGAACGGCGCGCCGAGGCTGAAGAAGGTCATGGCCACGGCGATCAGCGAAATGATCAGGTAGAGCAGGGCGTGCACAGGGTTGGTGTTGGTAACCACGCGCAGCGTGGAAACAACGGCAACACCTGATGCGAAATAGAAAGCGAATTCCATCGTTCTTCCTTAAGGCAGCAAGCTCTTCACGTTGATCGGTTCGGCTTCGTTCTGCGCGGCGCCTTTTGGCTTGCCGGCAATGGCCATACCTGCAACACGATAGAAGTTGTAGTCAGGGTTCTTTCCGGGACCGGAGATCAAGAGATCCTCTTTCTCGTAAACCAGGTCCTGACGTTTGAACTCGGCCATCTCGAAATCCGGTGTCAGCTGGATTGCGGTGGTCGGACAGGCTTCCTCGCAGAGACCGCAGAAAATGCAGCGCGAGAAGTTGATGCGGAAGAACTCCGGGTACCAGCGACCGTCTTCCGTTTCAGCTTTCTGCAGCGAGATGCAACCCACCGGGCAGGCCACGGCGCACAGGTTGCAGGCAACGCAACGCTCTTCGCCATCGGGGTCGCGAGTCAGGACGATACGGCCACGGTAGCGTGGCGGCAGGTACACCGGCTCTTCGGGGTATTGCAGGGTGTCGCGTTTGCGAAAGCCGTGACCGAACACCATCACCAGGCTGCGCAACTGGGTACCGGTACCCTTAACGATGTCGCCAATATATTTGAACATGGGTCAAATCCTCACTGAACCGCGCCCGCAGGCGTGTTCAACAACACAACCGCAGCGGTCACCAGCAAATTGATCAGGGTCAGCGGCAGGCAGAATTTCCAGCTGAAGTCCATCACCTGGTCATAGCGCGGGCGCGGGATAGAGGCGCGCAGCAGGATGAACAGCATGATGAAGAACGCGGTCTTCAGGGCGAACCAGACGAAGGACAGTTGCGGCAGGATGCCGAACGGACCGTGCCAGCCACCGAAGAACAGGGTGACCAGCAGTGCCGAGATCAGGATGATGCCGATGTACTCACCAACGAAGAACATGCCCCATTTCATGCCGGCGTATTCAATGTGGTAACCGTCGGCCAGTTCCTGCTCCGCTTCCGGCTGGTCGAAGGGGTGACGGTGAGTCACGGCCACGCCAGCGATGAAGAAGGTACAGAAGCCGAAGAACTGCGGAATGATGAACCACAGGTTCTGCGCCTGGTACTCGACGATGTCGCGCATGTTGAAGGAACCGACCTGAGCCACGATGCCCATCAGCGCCAGGCCCATGAACACTTCGTAGGACACGGTCTGGGCCGAAGCCCGCAAGCTGCCCAGCAGGGCGAACTTGTTGTTACTCGACCAGCCGGCGAACAGCACCGCGTAGACCGACAGACCGGCCATGGCGAAGAAGAACAGCAGGCCGATGTTCAGGTCCGCGACGCCCCAGGTCGGGGTGATCGGGATGATCGCGAAGGCGATCAGCAGGGCGGACATGGCGACCACCGGTGCCAGGGTGAAGATCACCTTGTCGGCAAACGGCGGGGTCCAGTCTTCCTTGAAGAACATCTTCAGCATGTCGGCCGCGATCTGGAACATGCCGAACGGGCCAACGCGGTTCGGACCGTAACGGTCCTGCCACCAGCCCAGCAGGCGACGTTCGACGAAGCTCAGCAGCGCACCGGCGATCACCACCGCCAGCAGGATCACGATGGCCTTGACGACCGTCAGGATCACGTCGATCACTTCAGGGGTAAACCAACTCATTGCGCCGCCTCCTGCAGACCGTCAACGGATTTGCCAAAGAATGCCGGAGGAATGCCCGCCAGACCGGCAGGCAGGCCCACCAGGCCGGCACCCAGCTCTTCGTTGATGCGCAGCGGCAGACGCAGGGTCTGACCAGCCAGACTCACTGCGAGCAGGGCACCGTCGTTGACGCCCAGGCGATCGGCTTCGGACTTGGCCAGGGCCACGTAGGCCGCCGGAATGCGCTCCTGCACCGGAGCGGCCTTCGAAGAGTTCTCCTCGCTGCCGAACAGGTGATAGAACGGCACCGCTTGCCAAGTGCCCTGGGCCGGAGAGAAGGCCCGCGGGACGCTGGCGAACCAGTTCAGACGGTCGCCCTGGCTTTCGATCAGGCGAGTACCCGGGTCACCGGCACGCAGGTGGCCGCCGACTTCGTCCTGGAACTTGTTCCAGGCTTGCGGCGAGTTCCAGCCCGGCGACCAGGCGAATGGCACTTGCGAGCGCGGCTCGGCGGAGCCCGAGTAACCTTCCATGGAGTAGGCGAAGGCGGTATCCGGGTCTTGCGAGGTACGCGGTTCGTGCACGCTCTGGTTGGCGCGCATGGCGGTACGGCCGCTGTAGCGCAGCGGTTCGCGGGCCAGTTTCAGGCCTTTGATGCGGAATGCTGCGGAAGGTGCGGCATCGACGATGCTGGCCAGTTGCGGGGTGCTCGCGGCGCAGGCAGCGGTCACGTGGTCCAGCTGGGTCCAGTCCACCGGCTTGTTCAGCAGGGTGCTGCGCAGGGCATGCAGCCAGCGCCAGCCTTCGTGGACCATGATGCTGGCGTCCAGGTAGGTCGGATCGAAGACCTGGAAGAAACGCTGGGCACGACCTTCCTGGCTGACCAGGGTGCCGTCGCCTTCGGCGAAGCTGGCCGCCGACAGCACCAGGTGCGCGCGCTCGACGGTCGCGGTCTGTTGGTGATCGGCAACGATCACCACCTTGGCCGCGCTGAGGGCCGCATCCACCTTGGCCGCGTCGGTGCGGGTGTACAGGTCGTTTTCCAGCACCACGATGGCGTCGGCTTTACCGTCGACTACCGCCTGCAGGGCGGCGTCCACGGATTCGCCGCCGAGCATGGCCAGGCCGAGGCTGTTGGCCTCTGGCACGATCAGGCTGATGGAGCCGGCTTTGTCGCGCAGCTTCAGGGCTTTGGCGATGTTCGCTGCGGCTTCGATCAGCGCCTTGGAACCCAGGGAAGTACCGGAAATGATCAGTGGGCGCTTGGCCGCCAACAGGGCGTCGGCAATACGCTTGGCCAGTTCCAGGGCTTCGCTGTCCAGGCCTTCCACGGCAGGGGCGCTGGCGTCGATGGCATGGGCCACGGCGAAACCGATGCGCGCCAGGTCGTCGGGAGCGGCGTGTACACACTCCTCGGCGACGTCGTCGAGCTTGGTTTCAGCAAGGCTGGCGATGAACAGCGGGTTCAGCGCGTGCTGGCCGATGTTCTTCACCGCAGCGTCGAGCCAAGGCTGGACGCGCATGGCGTCGGCCATTTCTTCGGCCTTGCCCTTGACCGACTGGCGCAGGGCCAGGGCCATGCGGGCAGCGGTCTGGGTCAGGTCTTCGCCAAGGACGAAGATCGCGTCGTGGTCTTCGATCTCGCGCAGGTTCGGAACCGGCAGCGGGCTGTCGTTCAGCACCTGCAGAACCAGGCGGATGCGCTCCAGTTCAGACGCTTCGATGCCGCTGTAGAAGTGCTCGGCACCGACCAGTTCACGCAGCGCGTAGTTGCTTTCCAGGCTGGCGCGAGGCGAGCCGATACCGACGATGTTGCGACCGCGCAGCAGGTCGGCGGCCTGGTCCAGGGCCTGGTCCAGGGTCAGCTGGGTACCGTCGGCCAGGCGTGGCTGGCGTGGACGATCCTTGCGGTTCACGTAGCCATAACCGAAGCGGCCACGGTCGCAGAGGAAATACTGGTTCACCGAACCGTTGTAGCGGTTTTCGATGCGGCGCAGTTCGCCATAGCGCTCGCCCGGGGAGATGTTGCAACCGCTGGAGCAGCCATGGCAGATGCTTGGCGAGAACTGCATGTCCCATTTGCGGTTGTAGCGCTCGGAGTGAGTCTTGTCGGTGAACACACCGGTCGGGCAGACCTCGGTGAGGTTGCCGGAGAACTCGCTTTCCAGGGTGCCGTCTTCAACGCGACCGAAGTACACGTTGTCGTGGGCGCCGTAGACGCCCAGGTCGGTGCCTCCGGCGTAGTCCTTGTAGAAGCGTACGCAGCGGTAGCAGGCGATGCAGCGGTTCATCTCGTGAGCGATGAACGGGCCGAGGTCCTGATTCTGGTGGGTGCGCTTGGTGAAGCGATAACGGCGCTCGTTGTGGCCGGTCATCACCGTCATGTCTTGCAGGTGGCAGTGACCGCCTTCCTCACAGACCGGGCAGTCGTGAGGGTGGTTGGTCATCAGCCATTCGACAACACTGGCACGGAAGGCCTTGGATTCTTCATCGTCGATGGAGATCCAGGTGTTGTCGGTGGCCGGGGTCATGCAGGACATGACGATACGACCACGGGTGTCGTTCTCGTCGGTGTACTGCTTGACCGCGCACTGGCGACAGGCACCGACGCTACCGAGAGCGGGGTGCCAGCAGAAATAAGGGATGTCGAGGCCTAGTGACAGACACGCCTGTAACAGGTTGTCCGCCCCATCGACTTCGAGCGCTTTGCCGTCTACGTGGATAGTGGCCATGGTTCAAAGTTCTTCGTTGGCCCGGTGTCAGCGGGCGTGGCTAATGGAATCTTGTTATGCGTGCGAATCAACACAGCCGTTCACGGCGTCATCGCACGTCGAGCGCAGGGCACGGACCCTGCGCCCTCATCTAAGCGTTACGCGCCGACTACGATCGGTCGGGCCAGAGGCGGGACGGCGGCGCTGGTAGGCGCGATGCCGGCTTCGAACTCTGGACGGAAATACTTGATGGCACTGCCCAAAGGCTCCACGGCACCCGGTGCGTGAGCACAGAAGGTCTTGCCCGGGCCGAGGAAACCCACCAGACCCAGCAGGGTCTCGATGTCGCCCTGCTGGCCCTGGCCTTTTTCCAGGGCCATCAGCAGTTTGACGCTCCATGGCAGGCCATCACGGCAAGGGGTGCAGAAGCCGCAGGATTCACGGGCGAAGAATTGCTCCATGTTGCGCAGCAGCGACACCATGTTGATGCTTTCGTCCACCGCCATGGCCAGGCCGGTACCCATGCGGGTGCCCACTTTGGCGATGCCGCCGGCGTACATTTGCGCATCCAGGTGTTCCGGCAGCAGGAAGCCGGTACCGGCGCCGCCGGGCTGCCAGCACTTGAGCTTGTAGCCATCGCGCATGCCGCCGGCGTAGTCCTCGAACAGCTCGCGCGCGGTCACGCCGAAGGGCAGCTCCCACAGGCCAGGGTTCTTCACTTTGCCGGAGAAGCCCATCAGCTTGGTGCCGTGGTCTTCACTGCCTTCGCGGGCCAGGGATTTGTACCACTCCACGCCGTCGCCGATGATCGCCGGCACGTTGCACAGGGTCTCGACGTTGTTCACGCAAGTCGGCTTGCCCCACACGCCTACGGCGGCGGGGAAGGGCGGCTTGGAGCGTGGGTTGGCGCGACGGCCTTCCAGGGAGTTGATCAGTGCGGTTTCTTCACCGCAGATGTAGCGGCCGGCGCCGGTGTGCACGAACAGTTCGAAATCGAAACCGCTGCCCAGGATGTTCTTGCCCAACAGGCCAGCAGCCTTGGCTTCTTCCACGGCACGGCGCAGGTGCTTGGCGGCGGTGGTGTACTCGCCGCGCAGGAAGATGTAGCCGCGGTAGGTCTTCAGTGCACGGGCACTGATCAGCATGCCTTCGATCAGCAGATGGGGCAGTTGCTCCATCAGCATGCGGTCTTTCCAGGTGTTGGGTTCCATTTCATCCGCGTTGCACAGCAGGTAGCGGATGTTCATGGATTCGTCTTTGGGCATCAGGCCCCACTTCACGCCGGTGGGGAAGCCCGCACCGCCGCGGCCCTTGAGGCCGGCGTCCTTCACGGTCTGGACGATATCGTCCTGGGACAGGTCGGCGAAGGCCTTGCGCGCTGCAGCGTAGCCGTTCTTGGCCTGGTACTCGTCGAACCATACCGGCTCGCCGTCGTCACGCAGACGCCAGGTCAGGGGGTGGGTTTCTGCGGTGCGCGCAATGCGGTTCGCAGGGCCGAAAGAGGTCAGGGTCATACGTAGCCCTCCAACAGTTTGGCCACGCCAGCGGGCTGTACGTCGCCGAAAGTGTCGTCGTCGATCATCAGCGCCGGGGCCTTGTCGCAGTTGCCCAGGCAGCACACCGGCAGCAGGGTGAAGCGGCCGTCGGCGGTGGTCTGGCCGAGGCCGATGCCCAGCTCGCTCTGGATCTGGCTGACCACGGACTCATGGCCGCCGATGTAGCAGACCATGCTGTCGCAGACGCGAATGATGTGGCGGCCCACCGGCTGGCGGAAGATCTGGCTGTAGAACGTCGCCACGCCTTCCACGTCGCTGGCGGGGATGCCGAGGATCTCGCCGATGGCGTAGACCGCGCCGTCAGGCACCCAGCCACGTTCCTTCTGGACGATCTTCAGGGCTTCGATCGACGCCGCGCGCGGGTCTTCGTAGTGATGCATCTCGTGCTCGATGGCCGAGCGCTCGGTTTCGCTCAGGGCGAAACGGTCTGTCTGGATAAGCGTGCTGTTCATGCTTAGCGGTCCACGTCGGCCATAACGAAGTCGATACTACCCAGGTACGCGATCAAGTCCGCGACCATGCTGCCGCGGATCACCGAAGGGATCTGCTGCAGGTGGGCGAAGCTCGGGGTACGGATCCGGGTGCGGTAGCTCATGGTGCCGCCATCGCTCGTCAGGTAATAACTGTTGATGCCCTTGGTCGCTTCGATCATCTGGAAGGATTCGTTGGCCGGCATGACCGGGCCCCACGAAACCTGCAGGAAGTGCGTGATCAAGGTCTCGATGTGCTGCAGGGTGCGCTCTTTCGGCGGCGGCGTGGTTAGCGGGTGGTCCGCCTTGTACGGGCCTTCCGGCATGTTGCGCAGGCACTGATCGATGATCTTGATGCTCTGGCGCATTTCTTCCACGCGAACCATGCAACGGTCGTAGGCGTCACCGTTGGCACCCAGCGGGACCTCGAACTCGAAGTTCTCGTAGCCGGAGTACGGACGGGCCTTGCGCAGGTCGAAATCGCAACCGGTGGAGCGCAGGCCGGCACCGGTGACGCCCCATTCCAGGGCTTCCTTGGTGTTGTAGGCGGCGACACCGATGGTCCGGCCCTTGAGGATGCTGTTCTGCAGGGCAGCCTTGGTGTATTCGTCGAGGCGCTTGGGCAGCCATTCGACGAAGTCCTTGACCAGCTTTTCCCAGCCGCGGGGCAGATCGTGGGCAACGCCGCCGATGCGGTACCAGGCCGGGTGCAGACGGAAACCGGTGATGGCTTCGATCACGGTGTAGGCACGCTGACGGTCGGTGAAGGTGAAGAACACCGGGGTCATGGCGCCGACGTCCTGGATGTAGGTGCCCAGGAACAGCAGGTGGCTGGTGATGCGGAAGAACTCGGCCATCATGATGCGGATGACGTCGACCTTCTCCGGCACCTTGATGCCGGCCAGCTTCTCGACCGACAGCACGTACGGCAGGTTGTTCATCACCCCGCCCAGGTAGTCGATGCGGTCGGTGTAGGGGATGAAGCTGTGCCAGGACTGACGCTCGGCCATCTTCTCGGCACCACGGTGGTGGTAGCCGATGTCCGGTACGCAGTCGACGATCTCTTCGCCATCCAGTTGCAGGATGATACGGAAGGCACCGTGAGCCGAAGGGTGGTTCGGACCCAGGTTGAGGAACATGTAGTCCTCGTTGGCGCCGGAACGCTTCATGCCCCAGTCTTCCGGACGGAAGCGCGCGGCTTCCTCTTCCAGCTGCTGCTTGGCCAGGTTCAGGCTGAACGGATCGAACTCGGTGGCGCGAGCCGGGAAGTCCTTGCGCAGCGGGTGACCTTCCCAGGTCGGCGGCATCATGATTCGCGACAGGTGCGGGTGGCCGGCAAAGTCGATACCGAACATGTCCCAGACTTCACGCTCGTACCAGTTGGCGTTGGGCCAGATACCGGTGACGGTGGGCAGGCTGAGGTCGCCTTCGGAGAGGGCCACCTTGATCATCACGTCGCTGTTACGTTCGATCGACAGCAAGTGGTAGAACACGCTGAAGTCGGCACCCGGCAGGCCCTGGCGCTTGGTGCGCAGGCGCTCGTCCACGCCGTGCAGGTCATAGAGCATGACGTACGGCTTGGGCAGGTTGCGCAGGAAGGTCAGGACTTCGACGAGTTTGGAGCGGGTAACCCACAGCACCGGCATGCCGGTGCGGGTGGCCTGGGCGGTGAACGCCTCAGGGCCAAAACGGTTATTGAGTTCGACGACCACATCCTGGTCGTCAGCCTTATAAGGCGGGATGTACAGAGCACTGCCTGTAGTCATGGTTTTTTATCGCTTTCGGTCAACGTAAAGAGTGAAGCCAGTGTCGTTTCTTTGTCAGAACAGATCTGGATCAGACTTCGTCAGGGCTGCGCAGGTTGGTGACCTGAATACGCTGTTCGCGGCGCTGCTCCTTTTGCGACGGCATCTCGGCGCGATACACGCCTTGATCACCGACGACCCAGGACAGTGGGCGACGCTCCTGGCCAATGGATTCTTGCAAGAGCATCAAGCCTTGCAGGAACGCTTCGGGGCGGGGCGGGCAGCCAGGTACGTAGACGTCCACGGGCAGGAACTTGTCCACCCCCTGAACTACGGAGTAGATGTCGTACATGCCGCCGGAGTTGGCGCACGAACCCATGGAGATGACCCACTTGGGCTCAAGCATTTGCTCGTAGAGACGCTGGATGATCGGCGCCATCTTGATGAAGCAGGTACCGGCGATAACCATGAAGTCCGCCTGACGCGGCGATGCCCGGATAACCTCGGCGCCAAAGCGCGCGATGTCATGGGGCGCCGTGAAGGCGGTGGTCATTTCCACGTAGCAGCAGGACAGACCGAAGTTGTACGGCCACAGGGAGTTCTTACGCCCCCAGTTGACCGCGCCGCTCAGCACGTCTTCCAGCTTGCCCATGAAGATGTTTTTGTGGACCTGATCCTCTAACGGATCGGAAACGGTTTCACGTTCGCCGATCGGGTACTGATCGTTAGGAGCATCGGGGTCGATCCTGGTGAGATTGTATTGCATCGCCAAAGCCTCATTGTTTTAGCTTCGCCTGCCGCTTACGACGACCTTCCGGAGCCCAGTCAAGAGCCCCCACTCGCCAAAGGTAGACAAGACCTGCCAACAGAATTGCTATGAAAACGAGAGCTTCGACGAATCCGGTCCAGCCGCTTTCGCGGACGGACACAGACCAGGCAAAGAGAAAGAGGGCTTCGATATCGAAGATCACGAAGAGCATCGCGACCAGATAGAATTTGGCTGAGAGCCGCAAGCGGGCGCCACCGGTAGGTAGCATGCCGGACTCGAACGGTTCGTTTTTGCTGCGGCCCCAGGCTTTTGACCCGAGGAGGCTGGAGACGCCGAGCATGAAGGCGCAGAGGCCGACAACACCCAGAAGGAAAATGGCAAAGCCCCAGTTGTGGGCCATGAGTCCTGTCGCTTCGGGCATGCTGGTAATCCTTAACAGAGAGCAAGAGTCTCTGAGCTTGATAAAGAAATAAAGCAGTGACGATATGTCGCAGCGCAATCAATCGCGCTGATTTTATGGCTAAACACCGGGCAAGTAAAATTTCTAAAGCGAAATTGTTTATCGTAATAAGGACATAGCTCACCCCTGTAGCCCCGTAAGCCGCAGCCTGCGGGCATTAGGGGAGGTTTTGTTAATTATGTTTTGTCCCTGCTGTAATGAAAGTTTTTGCCTCTAAATGATAATCAATATTATTTAGCGGCTGTTTTATTCTGCTCCCCTTGGAGGCGTGGGAAAGTTGTCGGATATATCCATGTTACTGCAAGTAGCAGGGGCGCACCTTTTAACCTGTTTCGCTCTGGGTAACACCGCTCTGGATCAATATTTCGTCGGCTTTTTGGGCGGCGCCGACTTGTCGGCGAATTTTGCTGGAGGCAGGCGGATTGGGAAATGCGCAGGCCTGTTTCGCCGGCAAATTGGCTCCTGCTGGGAGTGCGGGCAAAAAAACGCCCCGAACCAGTCGGGGCGTCAGCTTTACAGCAATGCAGTTGTTTTTACCGGATCTGCATTGGCCGCTCGATCAAGGCGCGAGGCCTGTAATCAATGGAACTGCTCTTCTTCGGTGGAGCCGGTCAGGGCGGTTACCGAGGACGAGCCGCCCTGGATCACGGTGGTCATGTCGTCGAAGTAGCCGGTGCCCACTTCCTGCTGGTGAGCCACGAAGGTGTAGCCTTTGGCCGCGTCGGCGAACTCTTGCTCTTGCAGTTTCACGTAGGCAGTCATGTCGTTGCGGGCGTAGTCATGCGCCAGGTTGAACATGCTGTGCCACATGTTGTGGATACCGGCCAGGGTGATGAACTGGTGCTTGTAGCCCATGGCGGACAGTTCGCGCTGGAACTTGGCGATGGTGGCGTCGTCCAGGTTCTTCTTCCAGTTGAAGGAAGGCGAGCAGTTGTACGACAGGATCTGGTCCGGGTATTCCTTCTTGATCGCTTCGGCGAAACGACGGGCCTCGTCCAGGTCCGGCTTGGCGGTTTCGCACCAGATCAGATCGGCGTAAGGCGCGTAGGCCAGACCGCGGGCAATTGCCTGGTCCAGGCCGGCTTTCACTTTGTAGAAGCCTTCCTGGGTGCGAGTGCCTGTCACGAACGGCTGGTCGTACGGGTCGCAGTCCGAAGTCAGCAGGTCAGCAGCGTTGGCGTCGGTACGGGCCAGGATGATGGTCGGTACGCCGGCAACGTCGGCCGCCAGACGGGCAGCGGTCAGCTTCTGTACGGCTTCCTGGGTCGGCACCAGTACCTTGCCGCCCATGTGGCCGCACTTCTTCACGGAAGCCAGCTGGTCTTCGAAGTGAACGCCGGCGGCGCCTGCTTCGATCATGCTCTTCATCAGTTCGTAGGCGTTCAGCACGCCGCCGAAACCGGCTTCAGCGTCGGCCACGATTGGTGCGAAGTAGTCGATGTAGCCTTCGTCGCCCGGGTTCTTGCCGGCTTTCCACTGGATCTGGTCGGCACGACGGAACGAGTTGTTGATGCGCTTGACCACGGTTGGAACCGAGTCCACCGGGTACAGCGACTGGTCGGGGTACATGGATTCTGCGGAGTTGTTGTCCGCAGCCACTTGCCAGCCCGACAGGTAGATGGCCTGGATACCGGCTTTGACCTGTTGAACAGCCTGGCCGCCGGTCAGGGCGCCCATGCAGTTGACGAAATCTTTATCAGGACGGAAGGACGGCTTGGCACCTTGGGTGACCAGGTTCCAGAGCTTCTCGGCGCCCATGCGTGCCAGGGTGTGCTCGGGTTGAACCGAACCACGCAGACGGACCACGTCGGCAGCGGAGTAGGTGCGAGTCACGCCTTTCCAGCGCGGGTTTTCAGCCCAGTCTTTTTCAAGGGCTGCAATTTGCTGTTCGCGTGTCAGTGCCATGGAGATAAACCTCGTCGCGTCTTGTGTAAAAAGTCGTTCTTGGTTGGAAAATTCCGGCTCCGCCGATCACGCGTCATAACGTTGCGTGGAAGGCTGCTCGCTGACCAGGAAGCTTAGGCGGTCGAGGGTGTATGGCGGGGATGGCGACGGGTGAACGATGAGCTCGAGGGGAAAAGTGAGCAGGTGAAGGCGAGCTGCGGTGCGCATTCGGGCGTCGTGGGCCTGGGTGCGTTCCAACAGTGTGTTGCCGATCGACCTAATTACGCTTCCGTCCCTCGGGACAACTTCGTTCCAGTCGCAATCTCGTCAAACACACCTTGTGGGCAGTACAGACACGAATCGGCTCGGTTGGGTAGGTTGGAGCGGCGATCCGAAGGCCCTTGCCAGGGCCCCTGATTAGCGGGAGCGAGGCCATCATGCCCGCGGTTTTTTGGCCCGTCAAATGTTTTGTAGTGCTTTTTTTGCGCCACTACATCTTTGGTCTAATACGACTAATCAGTCAGTTTTTGGTGCTTTAGTCCAATGTGTCGACCTTGACCCGCAAGGTCATGTCATCCCGGCCTTGGGTCGAATAGCTGCGGCCCAGAGCCTGCTTGTCGGCCTGGGTCTGGCGATTGACGCCCGCCAGGGTGATCCACTCGCCAAGGCGACCGCTGACGGTTGTGTCGGTACTTTGCACGTTCACTACATCGGGACGTTCCTGGCTCATGCGGTCACGATTGGTGCTGATGCTCAGGTGCACGGTCTCGCCGGTCACGCTGGCCGTGACATAGAAGCCCTGGGTGACGTTGCGGTACTGGGTCTGGTTTTGCGGGCGACCGTAGGGATCGGTCTGGGTCGTGGTCAGGGGCACGCTCTGACCGACCTGAATCAGGGCCGGCACGCCTTCGCTGGCCTGGATCTGCTGGATGCCGCCATCGCGACTCTCGGTGCTGCGATTGATGATCCGGGTTTGCGGCGCGCCGTTGACCGAATAACCCTGGTTGTCCTGGAAGTTGTTCTCGTTGGTGTCGACGGTGATCAGCAGGCGCTTGGCCGCCGTATCCAATTGCGCAATGAAAGCCCGCAGTTCGGCGATCTTGCCCGGCTCGGCATTGACGATCAGTTGGTTGCCATAGGCGCTGACCTTGCCGTCCTTGCCGAGAAAATTCTGCGCCACCGGCAGCAGGTCGGCGCTGGTGCGGTTGTTGAGGGGCACGATCTCGGTGGCGGCCATGACCGAGCAGCTGAAGGTCAGCAGCAGCGTCGTGAGCAAGGTGCGTAGGGACATATCCGTTATCTCCGCGAGTAGCTGGCGTAAAGCCTTGAGTTTGACACTTTGTCGGCTTTGGGTGGGGCAAGTTGAATCCTAGACGGCAAAACGCCCCGGCATCCTGGTCTTGCGCCGGTCGGGGCAAGGGGATGGCGGGGCGTTGGCTTGGGTTATTGCCGCCAGGGCATGTCGGTCAGGCGCCGCGTACCATGTCAACGTGAGGAATCCCTGCTTCGAGAAACTCCTGGCTGACTATCGAGAAGCCCAGGCGCTCGTAGAACGGCGTGGCCTGGACCTGGGCGCTGAGCATCTGCTGCTTGAGGCCGCGTTTCTCGGCTTCGTCGATCACCGCATGCATCAGCGCATCGCCGACCTTCAGGCCGCGCCAGTCCTTGAGTACCGAAACCCGGCCGACATGTCCGTCGGGCAGCAGGCGCGCGGTACCAATCGGAAAATCGCCCTCGAAGGCCAGGAAGTGCACGGCACTGTCATCGTCGGCGTCCCATTCCAGTTCCGGTGGAACCGCTTGCTCGGCAATGAACACCGCTTCACGAATACGCCGGATCTCGGCGTTATCCTTTTGCCAGTCTGCGACACGTACGCGAATCTTATTCATCGGCGAACCCCAGGCTCCCTTGCTTGACCAGTTCACACAACAGGCCGCGCCCATCGTCATCCGCCAGCCAGGGGCCTAGGTTGTCGATATGCAGGGCATCGGCGGCGCAAATCATTTTCAGCAGCTCGCGCAGTTTACCGGGAAGCAGGCGGCTCTGGCCGCTGGCGAACAGCAACAGGTCTTCATCCACTTCCGACCAGGCCAGGCGCGCGCTCGGGTTGCGGATCAGGATCGCGCCCTGTTCCAGGCTGCCCAGCAGGTCGTCTTCTTCCAGTTCCGGGCCGACCACCAGTTCTGGATAACGCGGCTCGGTCATGAACTGGCCGAACCAGGTCAGCAACAGGCGCTCGTCGCTCATGTGCTCGGCCAGCAGGCGCTTGAGGCGGTCGAGGGCGTCCTGCTGGATCTGGTGCGGGTCGCTGGCCGGCTGTACGTCGGCGTCGGTGTAGCGATCTTCGTCCGGCAGGAACTGACCGAGGAAGTCGGTGAAGTGAGTCAGGACTTCAGCGGCGCTCGGGGCGCGGAAGCCCACCGAATAGGTCATGCAGTCATTCAGCGCAACGCCGTAGTGGGCCAGGCGCGGCGGCAGGTAGAGCATGTCGCCGGGTTCCAGGACCCAGCTTTCAGTCTCTTCGAACTCGGCGAGGATGCGCAGGTCCGCGTGCTGCAGCAGCGGGCTTTCGGAGTCGCACATCTGGCCGATCTTCCAGTTGCGCTTGCCGTGGCCTTGCAGCAGGAACACGTCGTAGTTGTCAAAGTGCGGGCCGACATTACCGCCCGGTGCGGCGAAGCTGATCATCACGTCATCAATGCGCCAGCTCGGCAGGAAGCGGAAATGCTCCAGCAGTTCGGCGACTTCCGGGACGAACTGGTCCACGGCCTGCACCAGCAGCGTCCAGTCACGCTCCGGCAGCTTGCTGAACTCGTCTTCGGCGAACGGGCCGCGACGCAGTTCCCAGGGGCGCTCGCCGTTCTCGATCACCAGGCGCGATTCGACTTCTTCTTCCAGGGCCAGGCCGGCCAGTTCGTCGGGTTCGATCGGGCTTTCGAAGTCAGGCAGGGCCTGACGGATCAGCAGGGGCTTTTTCTGCCAGTAGTCACGCAGAAATTCCCGTGCAGTGATGCCGCCCAGAAGTTGAAGTGGAATGTCAGGATTCATGTGTAACCTATTGAAAAAGTTTACTTTTCTAGCAGGAATAAAAACGCCCGGCGCGGCCGGGCGTCAAAAGGTCGGGCGGTGGCTCAGATGCGCTTGGCCTGGGCCGCGGCATTGCCGATGTAGCTGGCTGGGGTGAGCTGCTTGAGCTCGGCCTTGGCCGCGGCAGGCATGTCCAGCCCGTCGATGAAAGTCTGCAACGCTTCAGGGCTGATGCCCTTGCCGCGGGTCAGTTCCTTGAGCTTTTCGTACGGATTTTCGATGTTGTAGCGACGCATCACGGTCTGGATCGGCTCGGCCAGCACTTCCCAGCAGGCATCCAGGTCTTCGGCGATCTTCTGGGCGTTGAGCTCCAGCTTGCTGATGCCTTTGAGGCTGGCTTCGTAGGCGATCACGCTGTGAGCGAAGCCCACGCCCAGGTTGCGCAGGACGGTGGAGTCGGTCAGGTCGCGCTGCCAGCGGGAGATCGGCAGCTTGCTCGCCAGGTGCTGGAACAGGGCGTTGGCGATCCCCAGGTTGCCTTCGGAGTTTTCGAAGTCGATCGGGTTGACCTTGTGCGGCATGGTCGAGGAACCGATTTCGCCGGCAATGGTGCGTTGCTTGAAGTAGCCCAGGGAGATGTAGCCCCAGATATCGCGATCGAAGTCGATCAGGATGGTGTTGAAGCGGGCGATGGCATCGAACAGCTCGGCAATGTAGTCGTGCGGCTCGATCTGCGTGGTGTAGGGGTTGAAGGCCAGGCCCAACTCGTCTTCGATGAAGGCGCGGGCATTGGCTTCCCAGTCGATGTCCGGATAGGCCGACAGGTGGGCGTTGTAGTTGCCCACGGCGCCGTTGATCTTGCCCAGCAGCGGTACGGCGGCGACCTGAGCGATCTGGCGCTCCAGACGGTACACGACGTTGGCCAGTTCCTTGCCCAGGGTGGTCGGCGAGGCCGGCTGACCGTGGGTGCGCGACAGCATCGGCACTTCGGCGAAGCGGATCGCCAGTTCGCGGATGGCGTTGGCGGTCTGGCGCATCAGCGGCAGCATCACGTCATCACGGCCTTCGCGCAGCATCAGGGCGTGGGACAGGTTGTTGATGTCCTCGCTGGTGCAGGCGAAGTGGATGAACTCACTGACGTTGGCCAGTTCAGGCAGCTTGGCGGCTTGTTCCTTGAGCAGGTACTCGATGGCCTTGACGTCGTGGTTGGTGGTGCGCTCGATCTCTTTGACGCGCTCGGCGTGCTCCAGGGAGAAGTTCTCTGCCAGGGCATTGAGGACGGCGTTGGCTTCGGCGGAGAACGCCGGCACTTCGCTGATGGCGCTGTGGGCGGCCAGGCGCTGGAGCCAGCGCACTTCAACGAGGACGCGAGCACGGATCAGGCCGTATTCGCTGAAAATGGGGCGCAGGGCCTGGGTTTTGCCGGCGTAGCGGCCGTCAACAGGGGAAACCGCAGTGAGCGAAGAGAGCTGCATGGGGTGTTCTCGGACAGTCGGGCAACGAAATGGGGCGCGTATCATACATGAAAATATCCGCAGGTCCGTTGCCAACTGACCAGCGTCTTACGCGCAGCTCTTGAAAAATCAGGCGCAGCTCAGCTGCTGCGCATCAATGGATACAGCTCTTTGAGCAATTTGCGCCGGCTGATCACCAGTTGCCAGCGATGGCCGCCCAACTGGCGCCACAGGCGCGCCGAGCGAATGCCGGCCAGCAGCAGGGCGCGGATCTTCGAGGCGTTGCTCGGCTGCTGCAGGTTGCGCATGTCGCCGTGCACCTGGATGCGTTGGCGCAGGGTGCTCAGGGTGTCCTGGTACAGCCCGCCGCACGCGGCAATGACGTTTTCGTGGGCCGGGCCGAAGTGTTCGACCTGGGACTGGATCTGCGGCAGGCGCTTGCCGATGGTTTCCAGCAGGTCATCGCGCTTGGCCAACTGGCGTTCCAGGCCGAGCATCGACAAGGCGTAGCGCAGGGGCTCGCGTTGCAGGGTGCTGGGGTCGCGCTCCAGGGCGCCGATCAGGGCGCGGTAGCCCTCGCGCAGGTTGAGGTCGTCGCCACCGTAGACCTCCAGGGTGTCCTTGGGGTCACGGATCAGCAGGCTGCCGAGCATGCAGCTCAAGGCCGCTTCGCTGACCTGGCCGGTCTTGGCGATGCGGTCCACCAGCACCGCTGCGAGGAATACACCGCCCAGCGCCGTCAGTTGCTCCTGAATCGGGCTCATGGGCGGGCGTCCTTGCTGCTCCAGGGTTCGGCCACTTCGATCACGCCGCCGCCGAGGCAGATTTCACCGTCGTAGAACACCACGGACTGGCCGGGAGTCACCGCGCGCTGCGGGTCGTCGAAGGTAGCGCGGTAGCCGTTGGCGGTCCGCTCCAGGGTGCAGGGCTGGTCGCTCTGGCGGTAGCGCACCTTGGCGGTCAGGCGCCGTGGCTGGCTCAGGTCGATGGGGTTGACCCAATAGATGTCGGAAGCCAGCAGGGCGCGGGAGAACAGCCACGGATGGTCATTGCCCTGGCCGACGATCAGCTCGTTGTGCTCCAGGTCCTTGATCAGCACGTACCACGGTTCTTCGCCGGCGTCTTTCAGGCCGCCGATGCCCAGGCCCTGGCGCTGGCCGATGGTGTGGTACATCAGGCCGTGGTGGCGGCCGATGACTTCACCTTCGGTAGTCTTGATCTCGCCGGGCTGGGCCGGCAGGTATTGCTTGAGGAAGTCGCTGAAGCGCCGCTCACCGATAAAGCAGATGCCGGTGGAGTCTTTCTTCTTGGCGGTGGCCAGGTCATGTTTCTCGGCGATGGCGCGCACTTCGGGTTTTTCCAGCTCGCCTACCGGGAACAGGGTCTTGGCGATCTGCTCGCCGCCCACGGCGTGCAGGAAGTAGCTCTGGTCCTTGTTCGGGTCCAGGCCCTTGAGCAGTTCGGTGCGGCCGTCGATGTCGCGGCGGCGTACATAGTGGCCGGTAGCGATCAGGTCGGCACCGAGCATCATGGCGTAGTCGAGGAACGCCTTGAACTTGATTTCGCGGTTGCACAGGATGTCCGGGTTCGGCGTGCGGCCGGCCTTGTATTCGGCCAGGAAGTGCTCGAACACGTTGTCCCAGTACTCGGCGGCGAAGTTGGCGGTGTGCAGCTTGATGCCAAGTTTGTCGCACACGGCCTGGGCGTCGGCCAGGTCATCCATGGCGGTGCAGTATTCGGTGCCGTCGTCTTCCTCCCAGTTCTTCATGAACAGGCCTTCCACCTGGTATCCCTGTTCCATCAGCAGGAGGGCGGAAACGGAAGAATCCACGCCGCCGGACATGCCGACAATGACGCGTTTCTTTTGGGTGTCAGAAGAGGCTGGATCACGCATAGGAATTCAACGGGTGTCTTGAAAAAGGACGCGATTCTAACAGGCTGAGGCCTGCAAGGCTAAAACTGCGGTTAAAGCATTGGTCGGATCAGCGCCAGGCTGTGCAACTGGCCGTCCAGGTAATCGTCCAGGCATTGCAGGATCAGCTCGCTGCGCCAGTGGGCGCGCTGTTCCAGCAGTTGCTCGCGGCTCAGCCAGCGTGGGCCGATGATGCCGTCATCCAGCTGATAGTCCGGACGGTGGCGCAGCGCTTTGGCGGCAAAGCACACGCGCTGGTAGGTCACGCCGTTGCTGGGGGCGGTGTACAGGTAGATGCCGACCACGCCGGTCAACTCCACGTCCCAGCCGGTTTCCTCCAGGGTTTCGCGGATGGCCGCCTGGAGCAGGCTTTCATTGGCGTCCAGGTGCCCGGCGGGCTGGTTGAGCACGGCGTGTTCGCCCGAGTACTCCTCGACGAACAGGAAGCGGCCCTGGTCCTCGACGATGGTGGCGACAGTGATATGGGGTTGCCATTCCATAAAGGCACTCCTTTATAAGGGGGAAGCATTGTAGGAGCCGGCTTGCCGGCGAAGCGAGCGCCGCATGTCCGGCGTAGAGGCGTTCACCGGCAAGCTGGCTCCTAGTGGGCCCAGAAGCACAAACCCCGGCGCTAGGCCGGGGTTTGTGTGTTCGCTCGTGCTTACACCAGCGCAGCGATGGCCGCGTTGAGGGTGGCGCTCGGGCGCATGGCCTTGCTCACCAGCTCAGGGTTGGCGCTGTAGTAGCCGCCGATGTCCACGGGCTTGCCCTGTACGGCGTTGAGCTCGGCGACGATGGTCGCTTCGTTCTCGGTCAGGGTCTTGGCCAGAGGGCTGAACTGCGCTTGCAGGGCAGCGTCCTCGGTCTGGGCGGCCAGGGCTTGTGCCCAGTACAGCGCCAGGTAGAAGTGGCTGCCGCGGTTGTCGATGTTGCCGACTTTGCGCGATGGCGACTTGTTGTTGTCGAGGAACTGGCCGGTGGCCTGGTCCAGGGTCTTGGCCAGTACCAGGGCTTTCGGGTTGTTGTAGGTGTTGCCCAGGTGCTCCAGGGAGGCGGCCAGGGCCAGGAACTCACCCAGGGAATCCCAGCGCAGGAAGTTCTCTTCCAGCAGCTGTTGCACATGCTTCGGAGCCGAACCGCCGGCGCCGGTTTCGAACAGGCCACCACCGTTCATCAGCGGCACGATCGACAGCATCTTGGCGCTGGTGCCCAGCTCCATGATCGGGAACAGGTCGGTCAGGTAGTCGCGCAGTACGTTGCCGGTCACCGAGATGGTGTCCTTGCCGTCGCGGGTGCGGGCCAGGGTGAACTTCATGGCTTCGACCGGGGACATGATGCGGATGTCCAGATCGCTGGTGTCGTGATCCTTCAGGTAGGCCTGAACTTTCTCGATCATCACGCCGTCGTGGGCGCGCATCGGGTCCAGCCAGAAAATCGCCGGGGTGCTGCTGGCACGGGCGCGGTTGACGGCGAGCTTGACCCAGTCCTGGATCGGCGCGTCCTTGGTCTGGCACATGCGGAAGATGTCGCCGGCTTCGACTTTCTGCTCCAGCAGCAGCTTGCCTTGGCTGTCGGTCACGCGAACCACGCCGTCAGCCTTGATTTCGAAGGTCTTGTCGTGGGAGCCGTATTCTTCGGCTTTTTTCGCCATCAGGCCGACGTTTGGCACGCTGCCCATGGTGGTCGGATCGAACGCGCCATTGGCTTTGCAGTCTTCGATCACGGCCTGGTAGATGGTGGCGTAGCAACGGTCCGGGATCACGGCCTTGGTGTCGTGCAGTTGGCCGTCGGTGCCCCACATCTTGCCGGAGTCACGGATCATGGCCGGCATCGAGGCGTCGACGATCACGTCGCTCGGTACGTGCAGGTTGGTGATGCCTTTGTCGGAGTTGACCATGGCCAGGGCAGGGCGTGCAGCGTAGACCGCCTGGATGTCGGCTTCGATCGCGGCTTGCTGCTCGGCTGGCAGGGCCTTGATGCGGGCGTACAGGTCGCCAATGCCGTTGTTCAGGTTGAAGCCGATTTCCTGCAGCACGGCGGCGTGCTTGCTCAGGGCGTCCTGATAGAACTCGGCAACGATCTGGCCGAACATGATCGGGTCGGAGACCTTCATCATGGTGGCCTTGAGGTGCACCGACAGCAGTACGCCTTGTTTCTTGGCGTCTTCGATTTCAGCGGCGATGAAGGCGCGCAGGGCCTTTTTGCTCATCACGGCGCAGTCGAGGATCTCACCAGCTTGCACGGTGGTCTTTTGTTTCAGGACGGTGGCGGTGCCGTCTTGGGCGATCAGCTCGATCTTGACGCTGTCTGCGGCTTCGATCAGCGCGGCTTTTTCGCTGCCGTAGAAGTCGCCGTTGCTCATGTGGGCAACGTGAGACTTGGAGTCCTTGGCCCAGGCGCCCATCTTGTGCGGGTGCTTGCGCGCGTAGTTCTTCACCGACAGCGGAGCGCGGCGGTCGGAGTTGCCTTCACGCAGGACCGGGTTCACGGCGCTGCCCTTGACCTTGTCGTAGCGCGCCTTGGCGTCTTTGTCGGCGTCGCTGGTCACGGTTTCCGGGTAGTCCGGCAGGGCGTAGCCCTGGGCCTGCAGTTCCTTGATCGCGGCTTGCAGCTGCGGTACCGAGGCGCTGATGTTCGGCAGCTTGATGATGTTGGCTTCTGGGGTGACGGCCAGTTCGCCCAGTTCGGCGAGGTGGTCCGGCACCGCTTTGGCACCCAACTGCTCAGGGAAGCTGGCGAGGATGCGGCCGGCCAGGGAGATGTCGCGGGTTTCCACGGCGATATCAGCCGAAGCGGTGAAGGCTTCTACGATAGGCAGCAGGGAATAGGTGGCGAGGGCCGGAGCTTCGTCGGTGAAGGTATAGATGATCTTCGAGCGGGTGGGCATATTCGGATTAACTCTCTTCTTTGCTAAAGCGTGCGCAGAAACTCGAGGTGCGCCGGGTAAGCGCTTTCGTTCAAAGGTCATCCATGAGCCGAATGTCGAGGTTTCTTCGCGGTGATGTTGGGTGCATCAGTCGAGCGTCAAGCGGGTGGGCTGCGGTAACAACCCGGCTTTGGGCGGCCGGTCTCGGCTTGTTTTCTTCGGTAGCAGAGCGTTCGGCCGTCGTGACTCTATGGTCAGCGGCGGCATTATACATAGGTAGCTAGCAAAGCGCCGTTGCTTCATAGGTACCGGTGCTCGTCCATTGGTCTAAAGGTCGCAGGCGGGGTGCAGGCGTAGAGTCGCTGGCTGTGCTCGAATTTGGCACTTTTCCCTTTGCATTCAGGCTTGTAGGCCGCGAACCGTAAAGCTTTCACGGCATATGGGTGGAACATGAGGTTCCCGTCCAGATTCAACTGGGTTACGCTCGAACGCAGCCAGATGTTCAATCCACACAACGGAGTTCAGCATGGGATACAAGAAGATTCAGGTTCCAGCAGTCGGCGACAAAATCACCGTCAACGCAGACCATTCTCTCAATGTTCCTAACAACCCGATTATTCCTTTCATCGAAGGCGACGGTATTGGTGTTGATATCAGCCCGGTCATGATCAAGGTTGTCGATGCTGCGGTTAAGAAGGCTTACGGCGGCGAACGCAAGATTTCCTGGATGGAAGTGTATGCCGGGGAAAAAGCGACTCAAGTGTACGACCAGGACACCTGGCTTCCTCAGGAAACCCTGGACGCAGTGAAGGATTACGTGGTTTCCATCAAGGGCCCGCTGACCACTCCGGTCGGTGGCGGTATCCGTTCCCTGAACGTGGCCCTGCGTCAGCAACTCGATCTTTACGTGTGCCTGCGCCCGGTACGCTGGTTCGAAGGCGTGCCCAGCCCGGTGAAAAAGCCGGGTGATGTGGACATGACCATCTTCCGTGAAAACTCCGAAGACATTTACGCCGGTATCGAGTGGAAGGCCGGTTCGGCAGAAGCCACCAAGGTCATCAAGTTCCTTAAAGAAGAAATGGGTGTCACCAAGATCCGTTTCGACGAAAACTGCGGCATCGGTGTCAAGCCGGTTTCCCTGCAGGGCACCAAGCGTCTGGCGCGCAAGGCGCTGCAATATGTAGTGGATAACGATCGTGATTCGCTGACCATCGTCCACAAGGGCAACATCATGAAGTTCACCGAAGGTGCCTTCAAAGAATGGGCCTATGAAGTGGCGGCCGAAGAGTTCGGCGCAACCCTGTTGGACGGCGGTCCGTGGATGCAGTTCAAGAACCCGAAAACCGGCAAGAACGTCATCGTTAAGGATGCCATCGCCGATGCCATGCTCCAGCAGATCCTGCTGCGTCCGGCGGAATACGATGTGATCGCCACTCTGAATCTCAACGGTGACTATCTGTCCGACGCCCTGGCGGCGGAAGTGGGCGGCATTGGTATCGCTCCAGGTGCCAACCTGTCCGATACCGTGGCCATGTTCGAGGCAACCCACGGTACTGCGCCCAAGTATGCCGGCAAGGATCAGGTCAACCCGGGCTCGCTGATTCTCTCTGCGGAGATGATGTTGCGTCACATGGGTTGGACCGAGGCGGCGGACCTCATTATCAAGGGCACCAACGGCGCGATTTCGGCCAAGACTGTGACCTATGACTTCGAGCGTCTGATGGAGGGTGCGACCCTGCTGTCTTCCTCGGCCTTCGGCGATGCGCTGATCTCGCATATGTAAGCGCAACCGCGCGCAAAGCAAACCGGCCGACTCAATCCCTTGAGTCGGCCGGTTTTTTTATCACTGGATGTTGGGTGTATCAGCTCAAGGCGCTTTCAGGTTGCGCCTCGGCGGGGATGATTTCACCGGGCACCTTCAAGGCGCTGATTTTGACCGCATGCAGGCCCTTGGGGCCCTGGATGATCTCGAAGCTCACAGCCTGTCCGGCTTTCAAGGTCTTGTAGCCATCCATCTCGATGGCCGAGTAATGGGCAAACAGATCATCCGTCTTGCCCTCCTCATTAATAAAGCCATAACCCTTGGCATTGTTGAACCACTTGACCTTACCGCTAGCCATACTCATATCCCTCTGCAACAGACTCCATCACTGGAGTATCATCCAGTTCATCCGCCGCCAAGCTTGGTAAAAAGGTTGACGCCGCGGACGTTTATTACCCAATGTGGGCCCTATTGGTTGTAACACCGTTTTGCCGATAGTCAAGGTGACCCGGCGGTCGGAGTTGAATTCCATCCAGAGCGCCCCCACCACTGTATTTGCACAACTGACGAACCTTTCTTTCCATGCATGCAATCAGCCAGATTCGACTAACATTCAATCAGGATCGCCCGGACTTGCACGACGACGATTCCGCTGGCTTGGCTGTACAGGAAGCTAAGCCTGCATTACAGGCGCCGCCGATGTACAAGGTGGTTTTGTTCAACGATGACTACACCCCGATGGATTTCGTCGTCGAAGTGCTCGAGATGTTTTTTAACCTGAATCGCGAGCTGGCGACCAAGGTCATGCTGGCCGTCCATACAGAAGGGCGGGCAGTGTGTGGATTGTTTACCCGCGACATCGCCGAGACAAAGGCCATGCAGGTCAACCAGTACGCCCGGGAAAGCCAGCATCCGCTACTCTGTGAAATCGAGAAGGACGGTTAACGCCGACCACTTGGGTATGAGGTGAAGCTATGTTAAACCGCGAGCTCGAAGTCACCCTCAATCTCGCCTTCAAGGAGGCCCGTTCGAAGCGTCATGAGTTCATGACCGTCGAGCACCTTCTGTTGGCTCTTTTGGATAATGAGGCCGCCGCCACCGTTTTACGTGCCTGCGGAGCAAACCTCGACAAACTCAAGCACGACCTGCAGGAGTTCATCGACTCCACCACGCCGCTGATCCCGGTCCATGACGAGGATCGCGAGACTCAGCCGACCCTGGGTTTCCAGCGTGTGCTGCAGCGTGCTGTCTTTCACGTCCAGAGCTCGGGCAAGCGTGAAGTCACTGGCGCCAATGTGCTGGTGGCCATCTTCAGTGAGCAAGAGAGTCAGGCGGTGTTCCTGCTCAAGCAGCAGAGCGTCGCCCGTATCGATGTGGTCAATTACATCGCCCACGGCATCTCCAAGGTGCCTGGGCATGGCGATCATTCTGAAGGTGAACAGGATATGCAGGATGAAGAGGGTGGTGAGTCGTCTTCTTCGAGTAATCCCCTGGATGCCTATGCCAGCAATCTCAACGAGCTGGCCCGTCAGGGGCGCATTGATCCGCTGGTAGGGCGTGAGCAGGAAGTGGAGCGTGTAGCCCAGATCCTGGCTCGTCGGCGCAAGAACAACCCGTTGCTGGTGGGTGAAGCGGGCGTGGGCAAGACCGCGATTGCCGAAGGCCTGGCCAAGCGTATCGTCGACAATCAGGTTCCGGACCTGCTGACCAACAGCGTGGTCTACTCCCTGGACCTCGGGGCATTGCTGGCGGGTACCAAATACCGTGGCGACTTCGAGAAGCGCTTCAAGGCGTTGCTGAGCGAGTTGAAAAAACGCCCTCAGGCGATCCTGTTCATCGATGAAATCCATACCATCATCGGTGCCGGTGCGGCGTCCGGTGGGGTGATGGATGCCTCGAACCTGCTCAAGCCATTGCTGTCTTCGGGTGACATCCGCTGCATCGGTTCGACCACGTTTCAGGAGTTCCGTGGCATTTTCGAGAAGGATCGCGCCCTGGCGCGGCGCTTCCAGAAAGTCGACGTGTCCGAGCCCTCGGTTGAAGACACCATCGGCATCCTGCGCGGTCTCAAGGGGCGTTTCGAACAGCATCACAGTATCGAATACAGTGATGAGGCGCTGCGTGCCGCTGCGGAGCTGGCCTCGCGCTACATCAATGACCGGCACATGCCTGACAAGGCCATTGATGTGATTGACGAGGCGGGTGCCTATCAGCGCCTGCAGCCGGTTGATAAGCGCGTGAAGCGCATTGAAGTGGCCCAGGTTGAAGACATCGTGGCGAAAATTGCCCGGATTCCACCAAAACACGTCACCAGCTCCGATAAAGAGTTGCTGCGCAACCTTGAGCGCGATCTCAAGTTGACGGTGTTCGGTCAGGATGCGGCGATTGATTCGCTGTCCACGGCGATCAAGCTGTCCCGTGCCGGCCTGAAATCCCCGGACAAGCCAGTCGGTTCCTTCCTGTTCGCCGGTCCTACCGGTGTCGGCAAGACCGAGGCGGCCCGGCAATTGGCCAAGGCCATGGGGATCGAGTTGGTGCGCTTCGACATGTCCGAGTACATGGAGCGGCACACAGTCTCGCGTCTGATTGGTGCGCCTCCCGGCTATGTTGGTTTTGATCAGGGCGGTTTGCTGACCGAAGCGATCACCAAGCAGCCACATTGCGTGTTGCTGCTCGATGAAATCGAGAAGGCTCATCCGGAAGTTTTCAACCTGCTGCTGCAGGTGATGGATCACGGCACCCTGACCGACAACAACGGGCGCAAGGCGGATTTCCGCAATGTCATCCTCATCATGACCACCAACGCCGGTGCTGAAACCGCGGCGCGAGCCTCCATAGGTTTCACTCATCAGGATCATTCTTCCGATGCCATGGAAGTGATCAAGAAGAGCTTCACGCCGGAGTTCCGCAACCGTCTGGACACCATTATCCAGTTCGGTCGCCTGAGCCATGAAGTGATCAAGAGCGTGGTGGACAAGTTCCTTACCGAGCTTCAAGCGCAACTGGAAGACAAGCGCGTGCAGTTGGAAGTGACCGATGCCGCTCGCAGCTGGCTGGCTGCCGGTGGTTACGACGTGACGATGGGTGCGCGTCCGATGGCGCGTTTGATCCAGGACAAGATCAAGCGTCCCCTGGCCGAGGAGATCCTGTTTGGCGAATTGTCCGACCATGGCGGTGTGGTGCACATCGACATCAAGGATGGCGAGTTGACCTTCGATTTCGAAACCACGGCGGAAATGGCTTGATGGCCGCATAACGCAGCAGTACCGCCAAAGGCACCGGAGGGTGCCTTTGTGCTATCTGGGGTTTGCCGGTTTATTCGAGACGAACAAAAACGCCCGGCATAACCGGGCGTCTTGTATTGACTTGCTTAGCGAGCGCGGTAAGTGATCCGACCTTTGCTCAAGTCATAGGGCGTCAGCTCGACGCGCACTTTGTCACCGGTAAGAATACGAATGTAGTTCTTGCGCATCTTGCCGGAAATATGCGCGGTTACGACGTGCCCATTTTCCAACTCCACGCGAAACATGGTGTTGGGCAGGGTGTCGACGACAGTGCCTTCCATTTCGAAGCTGTCTTCTTTCGACATGCAGTAAAGCCCTCGGTATCCAATGAATGGCCCGGTGCAACTGCGCCAGGCAAAAGCGGCGTGCATTGTGCCCGAAAAGTGGGGTTTAAGCCAAGACCTTCTAGTTGAGGATCACCCATCTCTGGTTAACCAGTAGCTCTATGGGGCGATATTGGGTCTTGTAGCTCATCTTTTTGCAGTTTTTGATCCAGTAGCCGAGGTACACCGCGTCCAGGCCCTGGCGCAGGGTTTCGCCGATTTGCCAGAGAATCGCATAACGCCCCAGGCTGCGGCGCTCTTCGTCGGGCTCATAGAAGGTGTAGACCGCAGAAAGGCCATTGGGCAGCAGGTCGGTGACCGCTACTGCCAGCAGGCGACCGTCCAGGCGGAATTCATAGAAGCGCGAGAAGGGCAGGTCGCGTACCAGAAAGGTCGAGAACTGGTCGCGGCTGGGAGGGAACATGTCGCCATCGGCGTGACGTTGCTCGATATAGCGTTGATACAGCTCGAAATATTCTTCGCTGAATGCCGGTTTGGCCGCTTGTACCCGCAGATCGCTGTTGCGTTTGAGGATGCGCTTTTGTTGACGGTTGGGCAGGAATTGCGCCACGGGGATGCGCGCCGGCACACAAGCGTTGCAATTCTGGCAGTGCGGCCGGTACAGGTGATCTCCACTGCGGCGAAAGCCCATTTCCGACAGGTCCGCATAAACGTGCACGTCCATGGGCTGGCTGGGATCGAGGAACAGGGTAGTGGCCTGTTCGTCGGGCAGGTAGCTGCAAGAGTGGGGTTGAGTGGCATAAAACTTCAGGCGCGCCAACTCGGTCATGAGTCAACCCTCGGAATAAGCTTTGAAATTAAGTGTAAGCCACCGCCGTCAAACCCGCCTAGGAAACCCATGTGGCGCGGCTCGGCTGATCCAGATGCCGCTTGAGGTAGTCGGCGAATTCCGCTCGGGTAATGGATCTCGCCCCCAGACTGTGCAAGTGCTCGGTGGGCATCTGGCAGTCGATCAGCACAAAACCCCACGCCTTCAGGTGTTGTACCAGGGTCGCGAAGCCGAATTTCGAAGCATTATCGGCGCGGCTGAACATCGACTCGCCAAAGAACAACTGCCCCATGGCCAGACCATAAAGGCCGCCTACCAGCTCGCCCTGATCCCAGACTTCCACCGAGTGAGCGTGGCCGCGTTGGTGCAGTTGCTGATAAGCCTGCTGCATGGCTTCGCTGATCCAGGTGCCGTCGGCATAGGCGCGGGGGGCTGCACAGGCGCTGATCACGGCAGCGAAATCCTGGTCAAAGGTCACTTCATAGCGCTGTTTGCGCAGCAGCTTGCCCAGGCTGCGGGACACATGCAGCTCATCAGGGAAGAGTACGGTGCGCGGATCAGGAGACCACCAGAGGATGGGTTGGCCTTCAGAAAACCAGGGAAAACAGCCATGACGATAGGCCTGGACCAGGCGGTCGGCCGATAGATCACCGCCCGCAGCCAGCAGCCCGTTGGGCTCGCGCATGGCTTTTTCCAGAGGGGGGAAGGCAAGGTTGTTGCGTTGTAACCAGGTCAGCATGGTATCCAGACTTGTGGCAGGGGAGGGCGGTGGCGGGTCAATGTTGGCCCGCCACAAGCGTAGGGCGAGGGGTTAGTGGTCGTCGAGGAATTTTTCCGCATCCAGGGCTGCCATGCAGCCAGCGCCCGCAGAAGTAATGGCTTGGCGATAGACGTGATCGGCCACGTCGCCGGCAGCGAATACTCCCGGGATGCCGGTAGCGGTGGCGTCGCCTTCGTTGCCGCCCTTGACCAGCAGATAGCCGTCACGCATTTCCAGTTGCCCCTGGAACAGGTCGGTATTGGGTTTGTGACCGATGGCGATAAATACCCCAGCCAACGCCAGGTCCTTGGTGGCTCCGCTGTGGCTGTCCTTGAGGCGGGCACCGGTCACGCCGCTGGCATCCCCCAGCACTTCCTGCAGGTGCTGGTTCCAGTGCAGGCGAATATTGCCGTTGGCGGCCTTGTCGAACAGCTTGTCCTGAAGGATTTTCTCCGCGCGAAGCTTGTCGCGGCGGTGCACCAGATGCACTTCCTTGGCGGTATTGCCGCCACCGACCACTGCCACCACCTGATTGCGATAGAAGAAGCCGTCGCAAGTGGCGCAGGCGGAAACCCCTTTGCCGGCAAACGCTTCCTCCGAGGGCAGGCCCAGGTACTGCGCCGATGCGCCGGTGGCGATGATCAGCGCGTCGCAACTGTAGGTGCCACTGTCGCCGATGAGGATAAAGGGGCGCTGCTGCAACTGAGCGGTGTGAATGTGGTCATAGACGATCTGGGTATCGAAGCGCTCGGCGTGCCTCTGCATGCGCTCCATCAATACGGGTCCGGTCAGGCCTTCGACATCGCCGGGCCAGTTGTCCACTTCGGTGGTGGTGGTCAGTTGTCCGCCGGCTTGCAGGCCGGTAATAACCGTGGGTTTGAGGTTGGCGCGGGCGGCGTAGACGGCGGCGCTGTAACCGGCTGGACCGGAGCCCAGAATGATCAGGCGGGAATGCTGTGCTTGGTTCATAAAAACACCTCATAAGCCTTTGTCACAAAAGAGAATGCATGCTCCAATTGAACAGTGCGTATCACGCAATTGACTATGCTTAACAGACTGTTCTGACGTGGCATGGTGTGAACAAACCCGTACAATACGACGATGTACCAGGCTTATTCAGAATTGCACCGTTTCAGAAGCAAGGGGCAGAGTGTTAAAAGTAGCCCCAGTTAGGCCGGTCAACTTTATTTACCTGCTCGGATTGAGCAGTATCTTGTTAGTCAATCACCCGTTGGACGCGCTTATGGCGCAGGAAAAGACGCGTTTTGAAGAAATCCACCGCAGCACCTAAACCTGTTGTTCCGCTCTGGCGTCAGCAATTGCACTACCGGCTCAAGGAAGGTGCATTGATCGCCATTGGAGCCCTGTGCCTGTTTTTGATGATGGCACTTCTGACCTACGGTAAAGATGATCCGGGTTGGAGTCATAACAGCAAGATCGAAGATGTGCAGAACTTCGGTGGGCCCGCCGGTTCTTACAGCGCCGATATCCTGTTTATGGTGTTGGGTTATTTCGCTTATATCTTCCCGCTGCTGTTGGCGATCAAGACCTATCAGATCTTCCGTCAGCGTCATGAGCCCTGGCAGTGGAGCGGCTGGCTGTTTTCCTGGCGACTGATCGGCCTGGTGTTCCTGGTGCTGTCCGGCGCTGCGCTGGCCCATATCCATTTTCATGCCCCCACCGGCCTGCCTGCCGGTGCCGGTGGTGCCCTGGGCGAAAGCCTGGGTGACCTGGCCAAGAATGCCCTGAACGTGCAGGGCAGTACCCTGATGTTCATTGCCCTGTTCCTGTTCGGTCTGACGGTATTTACCGACCTGTCCTGGTTCAAGGTGATGGACGTCACCGGCAAGATCACTCTCGACCTGTTCGAGCTGTTCCAGGGCGCGGCCAATCGCTGGTGGGATGCCCGCGTGGAGCGCAAGCAACTGGTGGCGCAGCTGCGCGAGGTGGATGCTCGGGTCGATGAAGTCGTGACCCCGAACATCGCCGACAAGCGCGAGCAGGCCAAGGTCAAGGAGCGTCTGATTGAGCGCGAGCAGGCCTTGAGCAAGCACATGTCCGAGCGCGAGAAGCAGGTGCCGCCGGTGATCACGCCGGTAGCGGTCAAACCGCCCGAGCCCAGCAAGCGCGTGCAGAAAGAAAAGCAGGCGCCGCTGTTCGTCGACAGCGCGGTGGAAGGCACCTTGCCGCCGATCTCGATTCTTGATCCGGCGGAAAAGAAGCAGCTCAATTATTCGCCCGAATCCCTGGCCGCCGTCGGTCACCTGCTGGAAATCAAGCTCAAGGAATTCGGCGTCGAGGTCGCGGTGGACTCGATCCATCCGGGCCCGGTGATTACCCGTTACGAAATCCAGCCGGCAGCGGGGGTGAAAGTCAGCCGTATCGCCAACCTGGCCAAGGACTTGGCCCGTTCCCTGGCCGTGACCAGCGTGCGGGTGGTGGAAGTGATCCCCGGCAAGACCACCGTCGGCATCGAGATTCCCAACGAAGACCGGCAGATCGTGCGTTTCTCCGAAGTGCTCTCGACCCCGGAATACGACAACTTCAAATCCCCGGTCACCCTGGCCCTGGGCCATGACATCGGCGGCAAGCCGATCATCACCGACCTGGCGAAAATGCCTCACCTGCTGGTGGCCGGTACCACCGGTTCCGGTAAGTCGGTGGGGGTCAACGCGATGATCCTGTCGATCCTGTTCAAGTCCGGCCCGGAAGACGCCAAGCTGATCATGATCGACCCGAAGATGCTCGAACTGTCGATCTACGAAGGCATTCCGCACCTGCTGTGCCCGGTGGTCACCGACATGAAGGACGCAGCCAACGCCCTGCGCTGGAGCGTGGCGGAGATGGAGCGGCGCTACAAGCTGATGGCCAAGATGGGGGTGCGCAACCTTTCGGGCTTCAACGCCAAGGTCAAGGAAGCCATCGACGCCGGCACACCACTGGCCGATCCGCTGTACAACCGCGAAAGCATCCACGACGAAGCGCCGCTGCTGACCAAGTTGCCGACCATCGTCGTGGTGGTGGACGAATTCGCCGACATGATGATGATCGTCGGCAAGAAGGTCGAAGAGCTGATCGCCCGTATCGCCCAGAAGGCCCGGGCCGCCGGTATCCACCTGATCCTCGCGACCCAGCGGCCGTCGGTGGACGTGATCACCGGCCTGATCAAGGCCAACATCCCGACCCGCATGGCGTTCCAGGTGTCGAGCAAGATCGACTCGCGGACCATCATCGACCAGGGCGGCGCCGAACAGCTGCTGGGTCACGGTGACATGCTCTACATGCCGCCTGGCACCAGCCTGCCGATCCGCGTCCACGGCGCCTTCGTCTCCGACGATGAAGTGCACCGCGTGGTGGAAGCCTGGAAACTGCGCGGCGCGCCGGAATACAACGACGACATCCTCAACGGTGTCGAAGAGGCGGGCAGTGGCTTCGAAGGCAGCAGCGGCGGTGGCGACGGTGATGATCCGGAAGCCGACGCGCTGTACGACGAAGCCGTGCAGTTCGTCCTGGAAAGCCGCCGGGCCTCGATCTCGGCGGTACAGCGCAAGCTGAAGATTGGCTACAACCGTGCCGCCCGGATGATCGAGGCCATGGAAATGGCCGGGGTGGTGACGGCGATGAACACCAACGGCTCCCGCGAAGTGCTGGCGCCGGGCCCGATGCGCGACTGATCCCGTTTCGTTTTCAGCGGCGTGAGGTCACGCCGCTCGCCTACCCATTCAATTTATGAGGAATTCCATGCGCCTGATTCGCATGTTGCTGCTGCCGGTACTGGCTGTGACCACCTTGTCGGCCCACGCCGACCCCAAAGACGTGGCGCGCCTGACCCAGTTGCTGGAAAAGTCCCAGACCCTGACTGCGCGTTTCTCACAGCTGACCCTGGACGGCAGCGGCACCCAATTGCAGGAAACCGCTGGCGAGATGTCCCTGCAGCGTCCTGGCCTGTTCTACTGGCACACCGATGCGCCGCAAGAGCAGCTGATGGTTTCCGATGGTCAGAAAGTCTCGCTGTGGGACCCGGACCTGGAGCAGGTGACCATCAAGAAACTCGACCAGCGCCTGACCCAGACTCCGGCCCTGCTGTTGTCCGGTGACGTGTCGAAGATCAGCGAAAGCTTCGACATCACCTCCAAGGAAGCCGGTGGCGTGATGGACTTCACCCTCAAGCCGAAAACCCGCGACACCCTGTTCGACAGCCTGCGCCTGTCGTTCCGCAACGGCATGATCAACGACATGCAGTTGATCGACAGCGTCGGCCAGCGCACCAATATCCTGTTCACCGGGGTCAAGGCCAACGAAGCGATCCCGGCGTCCAAGTTCAAGTTCGACATCCCCAAGGGTGCCGATGTGATCCAAGAGTAAGCAGCCGCAACCGCAAGGTTTCGAAGGTAGTCCATGGACCTGTTTCGTAGTGCCCCGATCGCCCAGCCACTGGCCGCACGCTTGCGTGCCACCAACCTGGACGAGTACGTCGGTCAGCAGCACCTGCTGGCCCGGGGCAAGCCGCTGCGCGAGGCCCTGGAGCAGGGCGCCCTGCATTCGATGATCTTCTGGGGCCCGCCCGGGGTCGGCAAGACCACCCTGGCGCGGCTGCTGGCGGAAGTCTCGGATGCTCACTTCGAAACCGTCTCGGCGGTGCTGGCCGGGGTCAAGGAGATCCGCCAGGCGGTGGAAATCGCCAAGCAGCAGGCCGGGCAATACGGTCGGCGGACCATTCTGTTTGTCGATGAAGTGCATCGTTTCAACAAGTCGCAACAGGATGCCTTCCTGCCCTACGTGGAAGACGGCACGTTGATCTTTATCGGCGCCACCACGGAAAACCCATCCTTCGAACTCAACAATGCCTTGCTCTCCCGAGCGCGGGTGTATGTGCTTAAGAGTCTGGATGAAACCGCCCTGGGCAGCCTGGTACAGCGTGCCCTGACTGAAGAGCGGGGGCTGGGCAAGCGCCAGTTGAGGCTCAGCGATGAAGGCTTCCAGATGCTGCTGTCGGCGGCCGATGGCGATGGCCGGCGCATGCTCAACCTGCTGGAAAACGCCTCGGACCTGGCCGAAGACGGCGGCGAGATCGGCGTTGATCTGTTGCAAAGCCTGCTGGGGGATACCCGTCGGCGTTTCGACAAGGGCGGCGAAGCCTTCTACGACCAGATTTCCGCGTTGCACAAATCGGTGCGCGGCTCCAACCCCGACGGCGCCCTGTACTGGTTTGCGCGCATGCTCGACGGCGGATGCGACCCGCTGTACCTGGCCCGGCGCGTGGTGCGCATGGCCAGCGAGGACATCGGCAACGCCGACCCGCGGGCGCTGAGCCTGTGCCTGGCGGCCTGGGATGTGCAGGAGCGCCTGGGCAGCCCCGAAGGCGAGCTGGCGGTGGCCCAGGCCATCACCTACCTTGCCTGCGCGCCGAAGAGCAACGCCGTGTACATGGGCTTCAAGGCCGCCATGCGCGCCGCTGCCGAACACGGTTCGCTGGAGGTGCCGATTCACCTGCGCAACGCCACGACCAAGCTGATGAAGCAGTTGGGTTACGGCGACGAATACCGCTACGCCCATGACGAGCCGGATGCCTACGCCGCTGGCGAAGACTATTTTCCTGAAGAGCTGGAGCCATTGCCGCTCTACCAGCCGGTGCCCCGTGGCCTGGAACTGAAGATCGGCGAGAAGCTCAAGCACCTGGCCGCCCTGGACCGGGCCAGCCCCTTGCAGCGGAGAAAACCGTGATCCCCCTGATCCTCGCAGTCTCCGCCGGTGGCGTGGCCGGTACCCTGTTGCGTTTCACCACGGGCAACTGGATCAACGCCAATTGGCCGCGGCACTTCTATACCGCGACGCTGGCCGTTAATATCGTGGGCTGCCTGCTGATCGGCGTGTTGTACGGACTGTTCCTGGTCCGTCCGGAAGTGCCGATCGAAGTGCGTGCCGGATTGATAGTGGGCTTCCTCGGTGGCCTGACGACTTTTTCATCCTTTTCACTGGATACCGTGCGTCTGCTGGAAAGCGGACAAGTGGCGCTGGCCCTGGGCTACGCGGCACTGAGCGTATTCGGCGGGCTGCTTGCTACCTGGGCCGGCCTGTCCTTGACCAAACTTTGATAAACGAGAGAACGACATGCTCGATTCCAAACTGTTACGTAGCAACCTCCAGGACGTAGCGGATCGTCTGGCATCCCGCGGCTTTGCCCTGGATGTGGCACGCATCGAAGCGCTGGAAGAACAGCGCAAGACCGTGCAGACCCGCACCGAGCAACTGCAGGCTGAACGTAACGCGCGCTCCAAGTCCATCGGTCAGGCCAAGCAACGCGGCGAAGACATCGCCCCGCTGATGGCCGACGTTGAGCGCATGGGGAACGAGCTGAGCACCGGCAAGGCCGAGCTGGAAAACATCCAGAGCGAACTGGACTCGATCCTGTTCGGCATTCCCAACCTGCCTCACGAATCGGTGCCGGTCGGTGAAGACGAGGACGGCAACGTTGAAGTGCGCCGCTGGGGCACTCCGACCACCTTCGACTTCCCGATCAAGGATCACGTGGCCCTGGGCGAAACCCACGGCTGGCTGGACTTTGAGACCGCCGCCAAGCTGTCCGGCGCGCGCTTCGCCCTGTTGCGCGGCCCGATCGCCCGTCTGCACCGCGCCCTGGCGCAGTTCATGATCAACCTGCACACCGGCGAGCACGGCTACGAAGAGGCCTACACCCCGTATCTGGTACAGGCCCCGGCCCTGGTGGGCACCAGCCAGCTGCCGAAGTTCGAGGAAGACCTGTTCAAGATCACTCGCGAAGGCGAAGCCGATCTGTACCTGATCCCGACCGCCGAAGTGTCCCTGACCAACATCGTCGCCGGCGAGATCCTCGACGCCAAGCAACTGCCGCTGAAGTTCGTCGCCCATACGCCGTGCTTCCGCAGTGAAGCCGGTGCTTCGGGTCGCGACACTCGCGGCATGATCCGCCAGCACCAGTTCGACAAGGTCGAGATGGTCCAGGTGGTTGAGCCGTCGACTTCCATGGAAGCCCTGGAAGGCCTGACCGCCAACGCCGAAAAGGTCCTGCAACTGCTGCAACTGCCGTACCGCGTACTGGCCCTGTGCACCGGCGACATGGGCTTCAGCGCGCTCAAGACCTACGACCTGGAAGTCTGGGTGCCGAGCCAGGACAAATACCGCGAGATCTCCTCGTGCTCCAACTGCGGCGACTTCCAGGCCCGGCGCATGCAGGCGCGCTTCCGTAACCCGGAAACCGGCAAGCCTGAGCTGGTGCACACCCTCAACGGTTCCGGCCTGGCCGTGGGCCGCACCCTGGTGGCGGTGCTGGAGAACTACCAGCAGGCCGACGGTTCGATCCGCGTGCCGGACGTACTGAAGCCATACATGGGTGGTCTTGAGGTCATCGGCTAAATGGAATATCTGCCGCTGTTTCACAACCTTCGCGGCAGTCGTGTGTTGGTGGTCGGTGGAGGGGAGATTGCCTTGCGCAAATCCCGTCTGCTGGCCGATGCCGGTGCGCAGCTGCGAGTGGTCGCGCCTGAAATAGAAGCGCAATTGCAGGAACTGATCGTCGCCAGCGGCGGTGAGTCCCTGCTGCGCGGTTATGTCGAGGCCGACCTCGACGGCTGCACCCTGATCATCGCCGCCACCGACGACGAATCCCTCAATGCCCAGGTCTCCGCCGATGCCCGTCGGCGTTGCGTCCCGGTCAACGTGGTGGACGCGCCGGCCCTGTGCAGCGTGATCTTTCCCGCCATCGTCGACCGTTCGCCGCTGGTCATCGCGGTGTCCAGCGGCGGCGATGCGCCGGTGCTGGCGCGGTTGATCCGGGCCAAGCTGGAAACCTGGATTCCTTCCACCTACGGCCAGTTGGCCGGGTTGGCGGCGCGTTTTCGGGCTCAGGTCAAAGGCCTGTTTCCGGATGTGCAGCAGCGCCGGGCGTTCTGGGAGGATGTATTCCAGGGCCCCATCGCTGATCGCCAGCTGGCGGGGCAGGGCGCTGAAGCCGAGCGTCTGTTGCAGGCCAAGATTGCCGGCAAGGCGCCCCACGCGCCGGGCGAGGTGTATCTGGTCGGCGCGGGCCCGGGTGATCCGGACCTGCTGACCTTCCGCGCCCTGCGCCTGATGCAACAGGCCGACGTGGTGCTCTACGACCGTCTGGTGGCGCCGGCGATTCTCGACCTGTGCCGCCGCGACGCCGAACGCATCTACGTCGGCAAGCGTCGCGCCGACCACGCCGTGCCTCAGGAGCAGATCAACCAGCAACTGGTGAACCTGGCCCGGCAAGGCAAGCGTGTGGTGCGGCTCAAGGGTGGCGATCCGTTCATCTTTGGCCGGGGCGGCGAAGAGATCGAAGAGCTGGCGGCCCACGGCATTCCGTTCCAGGTGGTGCCGGGGATTACCGCAGCCAGCGGTTGCTCGGCCTACGCCGGGATTCCCCTGACTCACCGCGACTACGCGCAGTCGGTGCGTTTCGTCACAGGTCACCTCAAGGACGGCACCAGCAACCTGCCCTGGAGCGACCTGGTGGCACCGGCCCAGACCCTGGTGTTCTACATGGGCCTGGTAGGTCTGCCGACCATCTGCGAGCAACTGATCCAGCACGGGCGCAGCGCCGACACGCCGGCAGCGCTGGTTCAGCAGGGCACCACCAGCAACCAGCGAGTGTTCACCGGTACCCTGGCCAACCTGCCGGCGCTGGTGGCGGAGCACGAAGTGCACGCGCCGACCCTGGTGATCGTTGGCGAAGTGGTCCAGCTGCGCGAGAAGCTGGCCTGGTTCGAAGGCGCCCAGTCCGAGGTCTGAAAAGCTTCGCCGGCAAGCCGGCTCCTACAGATCCCACTGTTGTAGGAGCCGGCTTGCCGGCGAAAGCGTCCTCACCCCCTGCACCACACCCCCATCCCGCTCAACCGTTGCCGATCATGGCCGCGACTGAAGTCCTGCAACGGCCCCTTTGGCACGATCCCGGTCGGATTGATGGTGCGATGGCTGGCGTAGTAGTGCCCCTTGATATGGGCGAAATCCACCGTTTCGGCAATTCCCGGCCACTGATACAGCTCCCGCAGCCAGTTCGACAGGTTGGGGTAATCGGCCATCCGCCGCAGGTTGCACTTGAAGTGGCCGTGGTACACCGCATCGAAACGGATCAGCGTGGTGAACAGCCGCACATCGGCTTCGGTCAGGTACTCGCCAGCCAAGTAGCGTTGTTTTCCCAGTAACGCTTCCAAAGCATCCAGCTCGGCAAAGACATCATCGAACGCCATCTCATAGGCCTGTTGTGACGTGGCGAACCCGGCGCGGTACACGCCATTGTTCAGCGCGGGGTAGATGCGTGCGTTGAGTTCATCGATGCGTGCGCGCAACGGCTGCGGGTAGAAGTCCAGGGCGTTGCCGGTCAGGCCGTCGAAGGCGCTGTTGAACATGCGGATGATCTCCGCCGACTCGTTGCTGACGATGCGCTGTTGCTGCTTGTCCCACAGCACCGGCACGGTGACGCGGCCGGTGTAGTCAGCGCTGTCGGCGGTGTAGCGCTGGTGCATGTAGTCGAAGTGATCCAGTGCGTCGCCGCTGGAGCCGTAGGCGCTGTCGAAGGTCCAGCCGTGCTCGCGCATCAGCCAGCTGACCACCGAGACGTCGATCAACTGTTCCAACCCTTTGAGCTTGCGCAGGATCAGGGTGCGGTGGGCCCAGGGGCAGGCCAGGGAGACATACAGGTGGTAGCGCCCGGCCTCGGCGGCAAAGCCGCCTTCGCCGCTGGGGCCCGGGCGGCCATCGGCGGTGACCCAGTGCCGGCGTTGCGCCTGTTCCCGTTGGAAGGCGCCGTCCTTGCCGCTTTCGTACCACTGGTCATGCCAGCGCCCATCGATCAGCAGTCCCATGGAATGCTCCTCAGCTATTGTGCGTTGGAGTGCAGTCTATGCCCCTGGGTTCGAACAAAAAGCGCAAAGCGTGGGCGGTTTTGATCGATTAAATCGATCTGTCCCGGGCATCCCAATACTGCTGGGCCAGCGCGAAGGCCTGCTCCCGCGGCGCGCCCAGGCCGCGCAGGGCCAGAGCCATAGTGGCCAGCAGCGCCAGTTGCGGGTAACTGTCCTCAACATCACCGCGCCACAGCGCCTTGAGGTTCTCGGGATCCAGGCTGGCCGGTTTGACATGGCGCTGGGCCGACAGCGCCGGCCATTCCTCGTCCCAACTGACGCCGCCGGTGCTGCCGTACAGATGGCTGGTGGTGTCCGGGTTGATCTCGATCTCGCCGCCATCGCCCTTGATCACGATGACGTTGTCCCCCAGCAGGCCGCTGGCATCGCGGTGCACTGCCTGGTAACCGGGGTGGAAGATGCTCTGCAGGCCGCAACGGGCGCCCAGGGGGTTTAGCAGGCGCGCCAGGGAGTGGATTGGCGAACGCAGGCCGAGGATGTTGCGCAAATCGATCATGCGCTGCAGTTGCGGCGCCCAGTCGCCCAGAGGCATGAAGGCCAGGTTGCCCTGGTCCAGTGCCTGGCTGACCGATGGCCAGTCACGGCACAGGGGAATCCCCAGGGGCTCGAGCAACTGCTCGGTGTACAGGCGCCCGGCGGTATGGGCGCCGCCGCCGTGGAGCAGGATGCGCACGCCGTTCTGCGCCAGGCACTTGGCCGCCAGCAGGTACCAGGGCAGATGGCGCTTCTTGCCGGCGTAGGTCGGCCAGTCGAGGTCTAGCTGGATCGCAGGGGCGTTCAGGCGCTGGCGCAAGGCCTCGGTGAAGCCTGCCAGCTCTTCCGGACTTTCTTCCTTGTGCCGCAGCAGCATGAGAAAGGCGCCCAGCTGGGTGTCCTCCACCTTGTCGTCCAGCAGCATGCCCATGGCCTCCCGGGCTTCTTCCCGGGTCAGGTTGCGCGCACCACGCTTGCCCTTGCCAAGGATGCGCACGAACTGGGCGAAGGGATGCTCTGGCGGGGTCTGGGTGAGCAGGGGGGCGAAATCGTTCATAGGCAATTGGTCGGCTTCGGCAGGCCCGCCAGCTTGGCGGCAAGTTTGGCGGGGGTGCCCTTGAACAGTCGGTTCAGGTGCAGGCTGTTGCCCTTGTCCGGGCCCAGCTTGAGGGCGGTGTACTTGATCAGCGGGCGGGTGGCCGGGGACAGCTGGAACTCTTTATAGAAGCCCTGCAGCAGTTCGAGGATTTCCCAATGCTCCGCGCTCAGCTCCAGCTCTTCGTTGGCGGCCAGGGCTTGGGCTACGTCGGCGGACCAGTCGTCGAGATTGACCAGGTAACCGTCCTTGTCCAGTTCGATGGCGCGAGCGCCCACAGTCAGGGTACTCATAGCCAGGTATTGACCTTGTCATGCTCAATCGACAGGTCGACGAAGCCTGGGTAATCCACCGCCTTGGCCCAGGTCGGCAGGGCCAGGCCCCGGGCTTGCAAGTCCTCTTCCAGCACATACAGCATCAGGCCGCTGCGGGCGCCCAGTTCGCCGTAAAGAGTGGTGCCCGGCTGCAGCGCATAGGCGGCATCGCCGCACAGCAGCAGGCCGTCGCTGCTGCCCAGCAGGCGCAGGCAGCTGCTCAGGCGGGTGTCGGTGAAGGGTGAGTGGGACAACACATGCAAGGTCGACATCAGAGGGTAATCACCTGGTCAAAACGGTCGATGATCCCGGCCATTTCCGGGGCGTCCAGCAACTGCACCGCGTCAAGGCTCAAGGTTGCCGGGTCCAGACCACGAGCAGCGAGGCTGGCGCTGCAGGCAAACAGTTCGTCGACGCCGAACAGCGACAGCGCCTGCAGATTGGCGCTCAGGTCCTTTTGCCGCAGCAGCGAAGCCTGTTGCCCCGGCGCCAGTTGCAGCACGCCATCGTCGAGAAACAGCAGGCCGATCGGCAGGTCGAAGGCGCCGCCGGCCAGGACGATGTCCAGGGCCTCCCGGGCACCAGGGCCGGACCAGGGCGCCTGACGGCTGATCAACAACAGGGATTTGGCCATCTCACGCCCCTCCAAAACAGATCAGGCGGTCGGCGGCCTGTACCGCGTCATGCAACTGGCCGAGCCCCGACAGTTCCCAGGGCGCCTCGACGTTCACCGCCGTGCGCTGATAGCGCTGGGCTTCGTCGGCGTTCAACACACCCCGGCGTAGGGCGGCGGCGATGCACACCACGCCATCGAGCTGATGCTGCTCGACAAATTCGCGCCATTCCCGGGGCAGGTCTTGTTCGTCCTGGGGCGTGACGACACTGTTGGCAGCGTTGTGCACGCCGTCCTGATAGAAAAACAGCCGGACAATCTCATGCCCGCCCGCCAGCGCCGCCTGGGCGAACAGCAGGGCGCGGCGCGAGGAAGGCGCATGAGCGGCAGAGAACAGGGCGATGGCGAACTTCATGACGGACTCGATGGATAAAACTGCGGCCATGATAAAGCTTTCTCCGTGGATCGGCTAAACCCCTTTCGCCCCGAAGGCTCAGGCGTGGCAAGCCCGGGACATATCGGGTAAAGCTTTGCCTGGCCCCAAACCCAGGGGCGAGGGATAGACTCGCGCCTTCAATCAACCTGGGACAAGGAGCAAGGGATGATGGAGTTGAATTCGGCGGTGGTGGTGGTCACCGGTGCCGGTCGTGGTCTGGGCGCGGCGCTGGCCATCAGCCTGGCGGACCTGGGCTGCAAATTGATTCTCTGTGGGCGCAACGCCGAGGCCCTGGCGCAAGTGAGCGCGGCGATCGAGACGCGCACCGGCCAGGCCGCCGATTGCGTGGTGGTGGATCTGGCCAGCAGCGAGAGCGTCAAGGCGGCGCTGGCGGAGATTCATGTGCGTCAGCCCCGGGTGGACATCCTGATCAACAACGGCGCCATGTGGCTGGAGGCCAGCGAGCAGCCCCACAGCGCGGCCGAGGTCACCGGAGTGATCGATGCGGCCTTGACGGGCACCTTCCTCCTGACCCAGGGCCTGATGCCGGCGCTCAAGGCCTCGCAGCGCCCGGACATCGTCACCATCGGCTCCATCAGCGGCCTGCCCAATGCACCGCTGCACAGCGTGTCGCTGCCGTTCTACGCGGCCAAGCACGGGCAACTGGCCCTGGCCGACGGTCTGCGCCAGGTGCTCAAGGGCACGCCGGTGCGCTCGCTTTGCGTGCATCCGCCGTATCTGGAAGACATCTCGCCGCTGGACCCGGCCTGGCAGCAGGTTCCGGCACGACAGAAGGGCGAGCAGGGCACCAACCGCGACGTGGTGGAAGCGGTGGTCTTCGCCCTGACTCGACCACGGCACATCAGCCTGTCGTCGATCGTTATCGATACCGACAGCGGCGGTCTGTTCGACTGAAGGCGGCGCAGTTCATCGGGTCTTGTAGCCCAGTTGCCAGCGGCGCGGAATCTTCAGTGACGCGATGCCCAGCAGGGCGGCAAGCAACCCGCTGACATACAGCGCCTGGAGCCCCAGGTGCTGTTCCAGCAAGGCCCCCAGCACCGCTCCGGCGAACATCCCGCTCCACGGCACCAGCTGTACCCGCCAGCCGTTGCGCCGTTCGCCGAGCACCCAGCGCCCCAGCCCGCGGCCAAAGCGCGACAGGGCCCCGGTGACGTAGGTCAGGCCGATGGGCAGGCCGTTCACTTCCTCCACCGCCGCATTGAGCATGCCCATGGCGATGATGGCCGCCAGCAGGGCCGGCAGTTGCTGCTCGAAGGGCCAGGCGGCGGAGGCGCAGAGCAACGCGCCAATGCTTAGCAGCAAGGGCAGGGCGCGGTGTCCGGCCAGGCGGCTGACCACCACGCCCAGGGCGTTGCCGACGACAAAGGTCGCCACCAGCAGCATCAGGCGCAGCACCAGGGCCGGTTCGCCATCGCTGATGGCCACCGCCATGCGCGTGGTGTTGCCGCTCATGAAGGAGACGAAATCGCCAGTGGCCATGAAGCCGATGGCGTCCGTCATCCCGGCCAGCACGGACAGGCAGGCCACCAGCCCGAGGCCGACCCGCCCGCGCCATTTCTGCGTGTGCTGCAGGGCGGCGCTGGCCGCTTGTGTGGAAGTCGAAGGCAACATCGTCGGTTCTCCTGAACAGGGACTGCGGGGGACGCGTGCGGGTCAAGGCTATGGGGCGAGATGATGCAGGGCGCAGTATTCATCCCACGGCATGCCGGCCATTTCCGCCACCTCCTTGTGCACTTCAAGGCGCTGGGCGTGGAATTCCTCGGGGCTGGCGGCGGTCAGTTGCAGGCTCAACTCCCAGGCGAACAGCCCCAGGCGCTCGGCTTCGGCTTCAAAGGCTTCATGCAGGCGTTCGTTGCGGTACTGCTCGGGCGTCTCGCCCTTGACCTGGGCCTCCAGCGGATTGAGCTTGTCCAGGGCTTCGCGCAGTTCGGGGCGGGCGGCGAGAAATCTTTCCAAGGCTATTTCGTGGTGCAGGGCATCGGCGGGCATCGGGGCTCCTTGAGGGGAACGGGCAGTCTTCAGGCATCAAGCCCGGGACAGAGGGTGTGCTGGCATTTCACTGCGTATCTGCTGCAGATCCCTGTGCGGGATCACGTAGGTGCGGGCGAGCATATCGCCTATTCGCTGGCAGCGGCTTGATTCCACGCAGGCCATCAGCGGGACAAAGGCGAACGCGGCCTCCAGATAGCGGGTGGCGCTTCTGATCAGTACCTGGATCAGCGTCGGCGGCGTCCCGGCGGCGTTGATCACCACCAGGCCCAGGGCGCACTTGCCGGGCGTGCGGCCCTTGAAGAAATACTCCCAGGCCACGAAGTACAAGGGCCAGACCAGCATGAACAGCATTGAGTGCAGGTAGGGCTCCAGCCCCGTCTGTTGCGCGAGGTCGAGCAAGCGTCTGACCGGCTGCAACGCCAGCACCCCGTGCAGGCTCAGCGACAGGAGCACATACACCGCCAGCGCCAGCACCTGGTCGAGCATGAAGGCGGCGGCGCGGCGCAGGATCAGTCGGGTTCTTGAGACTTCCATGGTCGATTCCAGAGTTTTTTCCATCATGTCGGGCGCAGTGTAATCCCCGCAGGGCGGGGAGTAGCAGTGGTTTTGGCGGGGGCCTACTGCACCCGCACCGAGTCAGCTGACCACGGGCTGTTCGCGACCGATCTCGCTGCGCAACTGGGCAATCAGGTGCAGGCAATGGGTGAGCCCCGGCGACGGCTCGCCGACCCGGCGGCTGAGGATGATCGGCGAGGTGGCAGCGGTTTCCAGCAGCGGGCAAAAACCGATGTCGTCGCGGTGCAGCACCTGTACCGAGGCCGGCACCAGGGTGACGCCAATGCCGGCGCCCACCAGGCCGATGGCGGTCTGCAATTCGTTGGTCCACTGGGCGATCTTCAGGTTCAGGCCACGGGCATTGAACAGTGCGATCACATGGTCGGCGTAGCTCGGGCGCGGGTTGGCCGGGTACAGCACGAAGGGTTCTTTGGCCAGTTGCTCAAGCGTCAGTGCCTGCCCCAGCAGCGGATGGCCGGCGGGCAGGGCGACCACCAGCCGGTCCTCGGTCAGCACCCTCTGCACGATGGCCGGGTCGTCGATGTGGATCCGCCCGAAGCCGATATCGATGCGCCCGGCCTTCAAGGCCTCCACCTGTTGCAGGGTGGTCATTTCCGACAGGCCCAGTTCCAGCTCCAGGGTTTCGTTGCTGCGCAGGCGGCGGATCAGTTGCGGCAGCACGCCGTACAAGGTCGAAGGGGCAAAGCCGATGCCCAGCCAGGTCTTGTGCCCCAGGCCGATGCGCCGGGTGTTGTCGCAGACCTTGCCCAACTGCTCCAGCACTCGGTTGGAATGCTCATAGAAAAACCGCCCGGCGGCGGTCAGGCGCAGCGGCCGGCCGCGCTCCAGCAACAACACCCCCAACTCGTCTTCCAGTTGCTGGATCTGCCGGCTCAAGGGCGGTTGGGCAATGTGCAGGCGCTCGGCGGCGCGGGTGAAGTTGAGGGTTTCCCCCAGCACCTGGAAGTAGCGCAGATGACGCAGTTCCATGACAGCTCTCCAGTGGTGATGTGCATACCTTAAAGGTATCAAGCCAGACCAATTCTATATTGGAACCCCGGAAAAAGCCGGGACAGAATCGAGCGCAGAACTTCAAGAACCTCACGGGTATGGACATGCACGCTTCTGCCATTGAATCGATCGAAACGATCATCGTCGATCTGCCGACCATTCGCCCCCACAAGCTGGCCATGCACACCATGCAGAACCAGACCCTGGTGCTGATCCGCCTGCGCTGCGCCGACGGCATCGAAGGCCTGGGGGAATCCACCACCATCGGCGGCCTGGCCTATGGCAACGAAAGCCCGGACAGCATCAAGACCAATATCGACCGCTTCTTCACCCCGCTGCTGCTCGGCCAGGATGCCAGCAACATCAACGCCGCCATGCTGCGCCTGGAGCAGAGCATCCGCGGCAACACCTTCGCCAAGTCCGGGATCGAAAGCGCCTTGCTCGACGCCCAGGGCAAGCGCCTCGGGCTGCCGGTCAGCGAACTGTTGGGCGGCCGGGTGCGCGATGCGCTGCCCGTGGCCTGGACCCTGGCCAGCGGCGACACCGCCAAGGACATCGCCGAAGCCGAGAAGATGCTCGACCTGCGTCGCCACCGCATCTTCAAGCTGAAGATCGGTGCCGGTGAAGTGGACCGCGACCTGGCCCATGTGATCGCCATCAAGAATGCCCTGGGCGACCGCGCCAGCGTTCGGGTCGACGTCAACCAGGCCTGGGACGAAGCCGTGGCCCTGCGCGCCTGCCGCATCCTCGGCAGCAACGGCATCGACCTGATCGAGCAACCTATCTCACGCAACAATCGCGCCGGCATGGTGCGCCTGAATGCCAGCAGCCCGGCGCCGATCATGGCCGACGAATCCATCGAATGCGTGGAAGACGCCTTCAACCTGGCCCGGGAAGGGGCGGCCTCGGTGTTCGCCCTGAAGATCGCCAAGAACGGCGGCCCCCGCGCCACCCTGCGCACCGCGGCGATTGCCGAAGCAGCGGGCATCGGCCTGTACGGCGGCACCATGCTCGAAGGCGGCATCGGCACCCTGGCCTCGGCCCACGCCTTCCTGACCCTGAACAAACTGAGCTGGGACACCGAGCTGTTCGGCCCGCTGCTGCTGACCGAGGACATCCTCGCCGAGGCGCCGGTGTACCGGGATTTCCACCTGCATGTCTCACGGGCACCGGGCCTTGGCCTGAGCCTGGACGAAGAGCGCCTGGCGTTCTTCCGTCGTGACAAAACCACCCCCGTGCTGCATCACACCTGAGGAGGGCTGCATGCTATTCCACGTGAAAATGACCGTGAACCTGCCGGTCGACATGAACCCCGAACGCGCCGCGCAACTGAAGGCCGAGGAAAAGGCCCTGGCCCAGCGCCTGCAGGCCGAAGGCAAGTGGCGCCACCTGTGGCGCATTGCCGGGCTGTACGCCAACTACAGCGTGTTCGACGTCGACAGCGTGCAGGAACTGCACGACACCCTGATGCAATTGCCGTTGTACCCGTACATGGCCATCGAAGTTAACGCCCTGTGCAGGCATCCTTCGTCCATTCATGAGGATGACCGCTGAGCTCGCATCAGCCCGTTCACCACTCTAATAAATACAAGATGAGGATTAATCATGAACGTCAGAATTTCCCAGACTGCCAGCGCCCAGCGTTTTCTTGAAGAAGCCAGCGGCCAGTTCACCGAAGGCGGCAACCCCCGGGCCAAGGCCATCGTCTACCGCATCCTGCGGGACACCGTGAACATCATCGAAGACCTGAACGTCACCCCGGAAGAATTCTGGAAAGCCGTCAACTACCTCAACGTGCTCGGTGCCCGCCAGGAAGCCGGCCTGCTGGCCGCGGGCCTGGGCCTGGAGCACTACCTGGACCTGCTGATGGACGCCGCCGACGAACAGGCCGGCAAGACCGGCGGCACCCCGCGCACCATCGAAGGCCCGCTGTACGTCGCCGGCGCGCCCCTCAGCCAGGGCGAGGCGCGCCTGGACGACGGCCTCGACCCGGGCGTGGTGCTGTTCATGCAAGGGCAGGTGACCAACACCGCCGGCCATCCCCTGGCCGGGGCTGTCGTCGATGTCTGGCACGCCAACACCGGCGGCACCTATTCCTACTTCGACGGCAGCCAATCGGAGTTCAACCTGCGCCGGCGCATCGTCACCGACGCCGAGGGCCGCTACCGTTTTCGCAGCATCGTGCCGTCCGGCTACGGCTGCCCGCCGGAAGGCCCGACCCAGCAACTGCTGGATCAACTGGGGCGTCACGGCCAGCGCCCGGCGCACATCCACTTCTTCATCTCCGCCGATGACCATCGCCACCTGACCACCCAGATCAACCTGGACGGCGACCCCTACCTGCACGACGACTTCGCCTACGCCACCCGCGACGAGCTGATCGCCAAGATCACCTTCAGCGAGGACCAGGCCCGGGCCAAGGAGTTGGGCGTGAGCGGCCGCTTCGCGGAAATTCACTTCGACTTCACCCTGCAGTCCTCGGCCCAGCCGCAAGAACAGCAGCGCCACGAACGGGTGCGTGCCCTGGAGGACTGAAAAGCCGACCCTGCTTGACCCGGCCACGGAGCACCGACCCAGGTGCCCGTGGCTTTTGCCGTTATGCCTGGCCTGACGAGACTGCGTTGCGTGCCTGAAACGCAGACCTGATAAGCACCATCAGAGTGACCCGATCATGCAAATGCATCTGTTGAGTGAACGCAGCCGCGTGTTTGTTCAAGCCGATCCCCATGCCGTGTCCGGTTACGTCAATCAGCACGTGGGCAGCCACTGCATCCGCTTGCCCCGGGCGGGCCATCCCCAGGCCAGCCTCAACCATCGGGCCCTGGCCAGCCTGGACCTGTGCAGCCTCAGCTATGGCGGCAGCGTACGCGTCACCTCGCCGGCGCTGGAAAGCATCTACCACCTGCAGGTGCTGCTGCGCGGCCACTGCCTGTGGCGCAGCCGCGACCAGGAACACTGCTTCGCCCCGGGGGAACTGCTGCTGATCAACCCGGACGACCCGGTGGACCTGACCTATTCCGACGACTGCGAAAAATTCATCATCAAGATTCCCACGCACCTGCTGGAAGCCGCCTGCCAGGAACAGCGCTGGCAGTACCCGGGGCAGGGCGTGCGCTTTCTGCGCCAGCGTTACCAACTGCAGGAACTGGAAGGCTTCGTGCCCCTGCTGAGCCTGTTGTGCCAGGAGTCCGAAGCCCTGGAGGCCATGCCCAAGGTGCAAGAGCACTACGCGCACATCCTGGTGAGCAAACTGCTGGGCCTGATGCAGACCAATGTCCAGCGCGGCACCCTGAGTGCCTCGGCGGCGACCTTCGAACGCATAGCCGACTACATCGAGCGCAACCTCAAGCGCGACATCGGTTGCGAAGAGCTGGCGCAACAGGCGTGCATGAGCCTGCGTTCGCTGTACGCGCTGTTTGAACGCAACGTCCGCACCACGCCGAAGCACTACATCCGCCAGCAGAAACTGCAACGGGTGCACGCCTGCCTCAGCGACCCGCACAGCCCGGTGCGCAACGTCACCGAACTGGCCCTGGACTTCGGCTTTTCCCACCTGGGTCGCTTCGCCCAGAGCTACCGCCAGGAATACGGCGAACGGCCGTCCGACACCCTCAAGCGTCGCCACTGACCGGCCCTTCCGACCTGTGCCTGGCGAGCGCCAGCCGAACCTTTAGCGGCCTTGGAATCCTTGCGTCCCTTCGGGCCGTTCGCAGTCTGCGGCAGCGGCTACACCCCTGTAGCCGCTGCCGAGCGTGCGAGGCTGCGAAAAGGTCCGCAGGACCTTGCCTGGCGATCGCCAGCCGAGCCTTTAGCGGCCTTGAGATCCTTGCGTCCCTTCGGGCCGTTCGCAGCCTGCGGCAGCGGCTACAAGGCAATCTGCAGAAAACGGATACAGGTCTGCACGCATCGGCTATTGCCCTGCCAACCCCCGTCCTAGCATGGCCCTGCCTGAATAAAAACAATGGAGGCGGCGGCCATGTCCCTGCGACCCGAATACCTGCATTCCCTGCTTGAAGAAGACCCCGACCAGGGCGTCTACCGCTGCAAGCGGGAGATGTTCACCGACCCCCGGTTGTTCGACCTGGAGATGCAGCACATCTTCGAAGGCAACTGGCTGTACCTGGCCCACGACAGCCAGATCCCCAACCCCAACGACTACTACAGCACCACCATGGGCCGGCAGCCGGTGTTCATCGCGCGCAACAAGAACGGCGAACTCAATGCCTTCATCAACGCCTGCAGCCATCGCGGCGCCATGCTCTGCCGGCACAAGACCGGCAACAAGGCGTCCTTCACCTGCCCGTTCCACGGCTGGACCTTCAACAACACCGGCAAACTGCTCAAGGTCAAGGACCCGGCCGCTGCCGGCTACCCGGCCAGCTTCAACTGCGACGGCTCCCACGACCTGACCCGCGTCGCGCGCTTCGAGTCCTATCGCGGCTTTCTGTTCGGCAGCCTCAACCCCGACGTATTGCCCCTGGTGGAGCACCTGGGGGAGTCGGCGAAGATCATCGACATGATCGTCGACCAGTCCGCCGACGGCCTGGAAGTGCTGCGCGGCTCCTCCAGCTACATCTACGAAGGCAACTGGAAGCTCACCGCCGAGAACGGCGCCGACGGCTACCACGTCAGCTCGGTGCACTGGAACTACGCCGCCACCCAGAACCAGCGCAAGCAGCGCGAAGCCGGGGAAGACATCCGCACCATGAGCGCCGGCACCTGGGCCAAGCAGGGCGGCGGTTTCTACTCCTTCGACAAGGGCCACATGCTGCTCTGGACCCGCTGGTCCAACCCCGAGGACCGCCCGCTGTACGAACGCCGCGACGAGCTGGCTCGTGACTTCGGCCAGGCCCGGGCCGACTGGATGATCGAGAACTCGCGCAACCTGTGCCTGTACCCCAACGTCTACCTGATGGACCAGTTCAGCTCGCAGATCCGCATCGCCCGGCCGATCTCCGTGGACCGCACCGAAATCACCATCTACTGCATCGCGCCCAAGGGCGAGAGCGACGAAGCCCGGGCCCGGCGCATCCGCCAGTACGAAGATTTCTTCAACGTCAGCGGCATGGCCACCCCGGACGACCTGGAGGAGTTCCGTTCCTGCCAGCTCGGCTACCAGGGCAGCAGCACGGCCTGGAACGACATGTCCCGCGGTGCCGAGCATTGGGTCCGCGGGGCGGACGAGGCCGCCAAAGAAATCGACCTGCAGCCGATCCTCAGCGGCGTGCGCACCGAGGACGAAGGCCTGTTCGTGATGCAGCACAAGTACTGGCAGCAAACCCTGCTGGCGGCCCTGGAGCGTGAAGCCTCACGGCAGATCGCGGTGGAGGCCGTGCAATGACTGTTTCCTACGACACCGTGCGCGATTTCCTGTACCGCGAAGCCCGCTACCTGGACGACAAGGACTGGGACAACTGGCTGGAACTCTACGCCCCGGACGCGACCTTCTGGATGCCGTCCTGGGACGACAGCGACCAGCTGACCGAAGACCCGCAGCGGGAAATCTCGCTGATCTGGTATGGCAACCGCAGCGGCCTGGAAGACCGGGTGTTCCGCATCAAGACCGAGCGCTCCAGCGCCAGCATTCCCGACACCCGCACCTCCCATAACCTGAGCAATATCGAGCTGCTGGAGCAGGGCGACGGCCTGTGCAAGCTGCGCTTCAACTGGCACACCCTGAGCTTTCGCTACAAGACCGTGGACAGTTACTTCGGCTGCAGCTTCTACACCCTCGACCTGCGCGGCGGAAACCCGTTGATCCTGGCCAAGAAAGTCATCCTGAAGAACGACTACGTTCGCCAGGTCGTCGATATCTACCACCTCTGAGGCGACTGTCATGAGCCATCAAATCGCACTCAATTTCGAAGACGGCGTGACCCGCTTCGTCAACGCCAATCCGGGCGAAACCGTGGCCGACGCCGCCTACCGCCAAGGCATCAACATCCCCCTGGACTGCCGCGACGGTGCGTGCGGCACCTGCAAGTGCCTGGCCGAGGCCGGGCGCTACGAGCTGGGCGAGGACTACATCGAAGACGCCCTGAGCGCCGATGAGGCCGAGCAGGGTTTTGTCCTCACCTGCCAGATGCGCGCCTTGAGCGATTGCGTGGTGCGGGTGCCGGCTTCGTCCCAGGTCTGCCGCGCCGGGCAGGGCAGTTTCCAGGCCAGCATCAGCGCCGTGCGCCAGCTGTCCGCCAGCACCATTGCCCTGTCGATCAAGGGCGAGGCCCTGAGCCAGCTGGCGTTCCTGCCGGGGCAATACGTCAACCTCGGGGTGCCCGGCAGCGAACAGACCCGGGCCTATTCCTTCAGCTCCTTGCAGCGCGACGGCGAGGTCAGCTTCCTGATCCGCAATGTGCCCGGCGGCCTGATGAGCAGCTTCCTCACCGGTCTTGCCAAAGCCGGCGACAGCATGACCCTGGCCGGGCCCCTGGGCAGCTTCTACCTGCGGGATATCCGCCGGCCCCTGCTGTTGCTGGCGGGCGGCACCGGGCTGGCGCCGTTCACCGCCATGCTGGAGAAAATTGCCGAGCAGGGCAGCGAGCACCCGCTGCATTTGATCTACGGCGTGACCAACGATTTCGACCTGGTGGAGCTGGAGCGCCTGGAAGACTTTGCCGCGCGCATCCCGCAGTTCAGCTTCAGCGCCTGCGTGGCCAACCCCGAAAGCCACTATCCGCGCAAGGGCTACGTGACCCAGCACATCGAGCCGGTGCACCTCAACCAGGGTGATGTGGACGTGTACCTGTGCGGCCCGCCGCCGATGGTCGAGGCGGTGAGCCAGTTCATCCGCGAGCAGGGCATTGCCCCGGCAAATTTCTACTACGAGAAGTTCGCCGCCAGCGCCGCCTGAAGGGCATTGCACTCTTGTGTAGGCGCTGGTTTGCCAGCGAAGGCGTCCATCAGGGCGCTGCAAGGCTCAAGGGCCCTTTCGCCGGCAAGCCGGCTCCTACGAAGTTCCACACGGCTAGCCCGGCCTTGTAGGAGCTGGCTTGCCAGCGAAGACGTCCAGCAGGGCGCGGCAAGGCCCCAAGGCCCTTTCGCCGGCAAGCCGGCTCCTACGAAGTTCCACACGGCAAGCCTGGCCTTGTAGGAGCTGGCTTGCCAGCGAAGGCGTCCATCAGGGCGCTGCAAGGCTCAAGGGCCCTTTCGCCGGCAAGCCGTCTCCTACGAAGTCCCACGCGGCAAGCCTGGTCTTGTAGGAGCTGGCTTGCCAGCGAAGGCGTCCATCAGGGCGCTGCTAGGCTCAAGGGCCTTTTCGCCGGCAAGCCGGCTCCTACGTCGGGTGGTGTTCTCCTTATCTTTTTGCATTCACGAGGTTTCCATGAACCGTTTCCACAACCAAGTCGCCCTGGTCACCGGCGCCGCCCAAGGCATCGGCCGTCGCGTTGCCGAACGCCTGGCCGAAGAGGGCGCCCGCGTGGTGCTGGTGGACCGCTCCGAGCTGGTCTTCGAACTGGCCGCCGAACTGAGCCCCCGCTACCCGGTCCTGGCCCTGACCGCCGACCTGGAGCAGTACAGCGAATGCAGTCGGATCATGGCGGCGGGCATCGCCCACTTCGGCCGCCTGGACATCCTCATCAACAACGTCGGCGGCACCATCTGGGCCAAGCCCTTCGAACACTACGAACCCGCGCAGATCGAAGCCGAAGTGCGTCGCTCGCTGTTCCCGACCCTGTGGTGCTGCCACGCCGCCTTGCCGCAGATGCTGGAGCAGGGCAGCGGGGCCATCGTCAACGTCTCGTCCATCGCCACCCGCAGCCTCAACCGCGTGCCCTACGGCGCGGCCAAGGGCGGGATCAACGCGCTGACCGCCTGCCTGGCCTTCGAAACCGCCGGCCGCGGCGTGCGGGTCAATGCCACCGCCCCGGGTGGCACCGAAGCCCCGCCGCGGCGCATCCCGCGCAACAGCGCCGAGCCGAGCGCCGAGGAGCAGGCTTGGTATCAGCAGATCGTCGAGCAGACCCTGGACAGCAGCCTGATGAAACGCTACGGCAACATGGACGAGCAGGCCGCGGCGATCCTGTTCCTCGCCTCCGACGAAGCTTCCTACATCACCGGCACGGTGCTGCCGGTGGGCGGCGGCGACCAGGGCTGAAGGCTGAGCTCCTGAACCCGTCAGTAGAACAGCCGCGGCTCGGGTGAGGCGAGCAGGCTGGCCAGCTTGGTCAGGGCAAAGCTCAGTTCGGCGCGGCTCGGCGACATCAAGGCAATGCGCACGCCGCGGCTGGCGGTGGTGCGCTGAGCCAGGAACTGGCTGCCGCTGACCACGGTGACCCCCTGGGCACGGGCCAGGTTGGCAAACTCATCGCAGTTCCAGGGCTCGGGCAATACCAGCCAGATGTGAAAGCTGTTGGGCTGGCTGCTGATCTGATAGTTGCCGAGAATCTCCCGCGCCATTTGCTGGCGCACCGCCGCTTCTTGCTGCTGGACCTTGATCAACTGCTCGCCGGTGCCGCTGTTGATCAGGTTGCTGGCCAGTTGCGCCATCATCGGCGAGGGCATCCATACACTGCTGCGGACCATGGACGACAGGCGCGAGAGGGTTTCGGGCGGGGCGTACAGGTAACCGATGCGCAGGGCCGGCAGGATGCTTTTCGACAGGCTGGTCAGGTAGATCGAACGCTCGGGGGCGTAGGCCGAGATCGGCTTGTGCACCGTGTGGGTTTCCAGAAAACCATAGATGTCATCGTCGATGATGAACACATCGTATTCGCGGGCGATCTGGGCGATGGCTTCGCGGCGCTCCGGCGGCATGATCGAGTTGGTCGGGTTCTGGTGAGTGGTCACGCACACCAGCAGGGCCGGACGGTGTTCCTGGCACGCGGCGCGGAAGGCCTCGGGCACCAGCCCGTATTCATCGATCTGCACGCCCATCAGGCGCCTGTCCAGGCTGTGGGCCAGGGAGATGATCCCGGGATAGCAATGCTCTTCGCAGAGAATCAGGTCGTTGGTGTTGGACAGGCTGTTGATGGCCACCAGCAGGCCGTGCTGTGCGCCGCTGGTGAGCACGATCTGCTGCCAGCGCGCCTCGGGCAGGCTGCGCTGCACCCAGCGGGCGCCGGCCTGCTTGTGCACGGCGTGCCCGCCATCGGTGGCGTAGTCCAGAACCCGGTTCAGGTCGGTCGACTGTGCCAGCTCGCCAATGGAATCGCGCAGCCACATCCCGACGTTGGCGTCATTGGGCTTGATGATCGACAGATCGATCTGCGCGCTGTGGCTATCGGCGGCGGTTTGTGCTGCGGCAGGTGCCGTCCTGGTCTTGGCCGGCAGGACAAAGGTCCCGCGTCCGACTTCCCCCACCACCAGCCCGCGCTTGGCCGCTTCGTCATAGGCACGACCCACGGTGCCGGGCGTGACTTTCAAGGCCTCGGCCAGCTCCTTGAGGGTGGGCAGCCGATCTTCAGGGCTCAGGCGCCCGGAGCGAATGTCTTGCTCCAGGGCGTCGGCAATCATTAGGTAAACCGGCTGCGCGTGGCCGCTGTATTGAGGAACCCACATAGGTAAAGCACCAGAGTCTGCACAAGCACGCAAGCCTAACATGAACCTGTGAAGGGGCGTAATCCTGTGGTAATCGAGGATATTGCACCTAATTGATGCGATTTAATTCTTTCGAGTAACCCAGTTTTTCCGTCGGTTTTGTCGCGCTGAAATTTTCTTTCACGAGAAATTTCAATAAATTCAATGACTTTAAAGCCGTGTGCGCGGGCTGTAGCGCCGATCGGCAGAAATAAATTGAATCGAGTCTATTTGTGTAATTACAATGATTACGTCGATGTTGTTTCGAGATGTTATCGAGGCATTGGCGGGTTTGTCCCGGCATTACACGGGTGTCGTGTGAGCTGAATCACAAAAATACAACAGGTTGTGCCGCCTCCCGGGTCAGGCGCAACGCGCATCGAACTATGGAATTCAACTGAAATGGAAAGCGCACAGCACAAGCAGGCAGTCGAGGCCGTGGCAACGTTGGAAATCCGCTTGCCGTGGGTTATTTCCAGCGCATGGCAAACCGTCTTGAGTCAGACGCCTCTGGAATTCGAGGCCACCAAAGACATTTACTTTCAGCTCAAGGAACAGGCCCAGGATGTACTGGGGGCCGCCCTGACCCGACAGATCCGGGCATTTGTCGAAGACCCCGACATCACCTCGATGGTGATTCGCAACTGCCCGCGAGACCGGGACATTCCGCCGACGCCTTACTCCGGCGTGTTGAGCCCCAAGAGCACCCCCATCGCCTGCCTGGTCAGCCTTTCGCTGCAAAGCCTGCTGGGTATCCATCCGGTGGTCTATGAAGGAGAGAATGACGGGCGCCTGTTTCGCCATGTGATTCCTTCACGCACTTCCTCCAGTCAGAAAAGCTCGCACGGTTCGCGCCTGCGCTTCTCCTACCACGTCGACAACCCGGACTTGCCGCTGTCCTCCGAAGCGCTCGGCGAGCTTTCCTGCTGCCCGGAATACCTGTCGTTCTTCGGCATGCGTTGCGACCCGCGGATCAACACCACGCTGGTCAATCTGGACGACGTGATCGAGCAACTGCCGGCGGCCACCGTGCGCGAACTGAGCCTGCCGCAGTTCGAAGTGCGCCGCCCGGACTCGTTCGCCAGCCAACGCCGTTCAACGCCCAACCTGGCGGTGTTGGTGCGCGGCGCGGCCAACGAGTGGCTGTGCCGTTTCGACAGTGAAAACACCTACGGCATGAACGCCACCGCCGAGCTGGCGCTCAATGCCCTGCGCACGCTGCTGGAAACCCGTCGCTTCGATGAACCGCACCTGCTGCTGCCCGGGGATTTCATGATCTTCAAGAACCAGCGAGTGCTTCACGCCCGGGACGGTTTCGAGCCGCAAAACGACGGCGCCGACCGCTGGCTGTTGCGCGTGTTTGCGGTCAATGACCTGAACCGCGTGCGCTTTGCGCGAGCCGACCATCTGTATGAAGTCCTTTGCTGATTCTTTTTTTCTTCGTGGGGTAACGCTATGGAACTGTTAGGAGCCTATTGGGCTGAACACTGGGTATTGGCGATTCTGCTGCTGGGCGCCATTGCTTTCGTCGCCGGCTTTGTCGACAGCATTGCCGGCGGGGGCGGGCTGTTCCTGGTACCGGGATTCTTGCTGGTGGGCCTGCCGCCGCAGGTGGCGCTGGGCCAGGAAAAGCTGGTCAGCACCCTGGGCACCCTGGCGGCGATCAGAAACTTTCTGGTCAACAGCAAGATGGTCTGGAAAGTGGCGCTGGTCGGCGTGCCTTTTTCCCTGCTCGGTGCCTACCTGGGGGCGCACCTGATTGTGTCGATCTCGCAGGAAACCGTGGGCAAGATCATCCTGGCGTTGATCCCCTTTGGCATCCTGATTTTCCTCACCCCCAAGGACCGGCCCGTGCAGGAGCACGTGCTGTCCGATGCCATGCTGTTTACCGTGGTGCCCCTGACCTGCCTGGTCATCGGCTTCTATGACGGCTTCTTTGGCCCGGGCACCGGCAGCATGTTCATCATCGCCTTTCACTACCTGCTGAAAATGGACCTGGTCTCCAGCTCGGCCAACTCCAAGACCTTCAACTTCGCGTCCAACATCGGCGCCCTGGTGGCGTTCATCATGGCCGGCAAGGTGATCTACCTGCTGGCCCTGCCATTGGTGGCCTGCAACATTTTGGGCAACCACCTGGGCAGTGCCCTGGCCATTCGCAAGGGCAACGACGTGGTGCGCAAGGTGCTGGTGCTCTCGATGATGTGTCTGTTCGCCAGCCTCGGCGTGAAATACCTGGCCTGATCGCCAGACAAAGGAGAAACCCATGAAAACCGCATTTGTGACCGGCGCCTCGGCCGGCTTTGGCCAAGCGATCTGTCGCCGACTGATCGCCGAAGGCTATCGCGTGATCGGTGGCGCGCGGCGCATGGACAAGCTCCAGCGCCTGGAGCAGGAGCTGGGTGAGAACTTCATCGCCCTGGAGCTGGATGTCACCGACAAGACCTCCCTGGAACGGGCGGTGGAACAGATCCATGAGGCGTCCCTGGCCATCGATCTGCTGGTCAACAACGCCGGGCTGGCGCTGGGCATCGAACGTGCCCAGCAAAGCAGCGCGCAGAACTGGGAGCGCATGATCGCCACCAACATCACCGGCCTGGCGCTGATTACCCAGCGCGTCCTGCCCCGCATGGTCGAGGCCAACAGCGGGCTGATCATCAACATCGGCTCGATTGCCGGCACCTATCCCTATCCGGGCGGCAACGTCTATGGCGCCAGCAAGGCCTTCGTCAAGCAGTTCAGCCTGAACCTGCGCGCGGACCTGGCCGGCACCCGGGTGCGGGTAACCAACATCGAACCGGGCCTGTGTTCCGGCACCGACTTCTCGGTGGTGCGGCTTAACGGCGACATGGAAGCGGTGCACGCCTTGTACAAGGATGTTGAAGCCATCCGCCCCGAGGACATCGCCAACACCGTGTGCTGGATCGCCCAGCAGCCGGAGCATCTGAACATCAACTCCATCGAAATCATGCCCGTGGCGCAGAGCAGCGCGGCGCTGAATGTCGTGCGCAACCTGTAAGGGAAGGGGGGCGCTGCTGAGTGCGGCGCTCACGCAACCCTGTAGCCGCTGCCGCAGGCTGCGCACGGGCGCAAAGCGCTCGCTAAACCAGACGCTGCGATACCCCGGTGAGACTTCACCGGGCCGGTTTCTGATGGCTGGGCAATCCTCCGCCCTTAGCGGCGACCGTCTCCGTCGCCGCTAAGGGTTTACAGGCATGGGGTAGGGCAAGTCGATTGGCGGGGCGTCCGGCAACTGCCGCGAGGATTTGCCCATCAGATAGCCGATGATCTGCGGCGCAGTCATGTCCACCTGCAACATGTCCGGCTCGCCAAACCACTCGTTGGGCCAGAAGATCAGGTCCGAGGCATTGGCCTCGGGGAAGTTGGTTTCCAGCAGGCTCAAGGCGTAGTCCATATCAGACTCCGTGCCCTCGCATTGACAGATGAAACCCGCCAGGGCACACGCTTCGTCGAAGCTCAGGTCGTCAACGTAGCGCTCTTGATGAAAGGCAGTGCGCAGAAAGTTCTCCGCGCTGGTATGGCTGTGCATCACGAGAAACTCGTGGAACTCGAAAGGCCGGCCGGCGTGGCTGTTCCACTGCTCGATCAGCGCACTGATCTCGGGGCTTTCCCGGCCCTGGTTGTCCCAGATCCGGTCGAGGATCTGCTCCAGCAGGTCCTTCATCAACGCATTTGTTTTCGGCGTCGGTGGTGTTGGTTTCAGCCGTTCCGGCATGGCCATGGGTATCTCCCTGATTGTCATTGCAGGTGGCTGGAGAGGGGGGCGCGAGATTGCCTTCGCTGGCAAGCCCGCTCTTACGAGGGATGGTGCCTGCCTGTGTAGGAGCTGGCTTGCCAGCGAAGACGCCCGCCAGCCCCCCCATTCCCGAGCGGCGCACAGAATAGTCCCTCTGCGCCGCCGACTAAAGCACCGGCCCCAGCCGCAACAACGCACACAACCCGCCCTCAGGCCGATTGCGCAACTCCAGACGGCCACCGATCTTGCTGACGATCATCTGCACAATCGCCAGCCCCAGCCCAGCGCCATGGGCGTTGCCCTGGCTGTAGAAACGCTCCAGCAAACGTCCGCGATCCTTTTCGTCGATACCCGGTCCTGCGTCTTCCACGCACAGGTGCATCGCGCCATCCGCCTGGGGCCGCAGGCCGACCCGCACTTCGCTGCCCGCGGGGGCGAAGTTCAGGGCGTTGGTCACCAGGTTCTGCAGGGCAATGGCCAAAGCCACCGGGTCGGTATCAATCAGGCAGCCTTCCTCGCCTTCCAGCACCAGTTCGACCTCTTTCTCCAGGGCCAAAGGCGTCAGTTCCGCCAGCTCTTCGCGCACCAGGGCGCTGAGGTCGATGCGGCTCAGGCGCGGGCTGTTCAGTTGCGGTTCGATGCGGGCCATGGTCAGCAGCTGGCTGGCGATACGGGTGGCGCGGTCGACGCCGCTCACCAGAAAGTCCAGGGCTTCCTGGCGCTGCTCGGGGCTGCCGGCGCTCTGGGCGTTCTGCGCATGAATCCGCAGGATCGCCAGGGGCGTGCGCAGTTCATGGGCGGCGTCGGCGATAAAGCGCCGCTCGCGTTCCAGCAGGCTGTCGATCTGGGCCAACAACTGGTTGAGGGCGGTCTGCATCGGTTCCAGGTCCTGGGGCAGGGGCTTGAGCCCGAGCGGCTGCAAGGTGTCGCTGCTGCGCCCGCGAATGGCCCGGGCCATGGCCCGCAGCGGCGCCAGGCCCCAGCCGATGGTCAGCCAGATCAGCAGCGCCAGCAGCGGCACGCCGATCAGGGTCGGCCACAGGGTATGGCGCACGATGCGCTGGATCAGGTCCTGGCGAATGTCATCCCGTTCGCCCACCCAGATCAGCAGGCCCTGCTGCGGGTCGGCCAGGAGAAAGGCGCACCAGTCCTTGTCGTTTTCCAGGATGTCGTGGGCCCCCAGGGTGGTGGGTGGCGCGTCCAGCAGCGGGGCCTCGGCGGAGCGCATCAGCAACTGGCCGTCGTCGCGCCACACCTGGAAGGTCAGGCGGGTTTCATAGGGGTGGGCGGCGCCGTCCACGCCGACCCGGCTCATGGCCTGGTCGAAGGCCTGGTGCAGGCGTTCCCAGTCCGCCGCGTCCGTCTGTTGAGCCGGGTCGCGCTGGCGCAGCACCCCTTGCAGCAGCCGCGCGCTCTGGGCCAGCTGGGCGTCGTAGACCTCTTCGATTTCATGGTGGCTGTCGCGCAGCACCAGCCAGCTGATCAGCAAATCCCCCAGCAGCACCAGGACCAGGACCGGCAGCAGAATCCGCGTGCGCACCGAGTTCATGGCTTGAGCTCCAGCACATAACCGACGCCGCGCACGGTGCGGATCAGCTCGCTGCAGAGCTTCTTGCGCAGGTTGTGGATCAGCACTTCCAGGGTGTTGCTCTCGACCCGGTCCTGCCAGCCGTACAGCGCCCGGGACAGGCGTTCGCGGGTCACCACTTTGCCCGGGCGCACCATCAGCTGATGCAGCAACTGGTATTCCATGGGGGTGAGCACCACCTCGGCGTCCTGGTAATGCACCTGCTGGTTGGCCGGGTCGAGGCAGATACCGGCGTGCTCCAGCAGTGGCTGGGCACGGCCCTGGCTGCGGCGCAGCAGGGCGCGGACCCGGGCCTTGAATTCCTCGACATCGAAGGGCTTGACCAGGTAGTCGTCGGCCCCGGCATCCAGCCCGGCGATGCGCTCGGCGGTGCCGTCGCGGGCGGTGAGAATCAGCACCGGCAGGTCCTGGCGGGCGGCGCGCAATTGCTGGAGCAATTCCAGGCCGTCGAGCCGCGGCAGGCCCAGGTCCAGCAGCAACAGGTCGAAGCTTTCCGTGCGCAGGGCATGCAGGGCGCTGGCGCCATCCTGCAGCCAGTCCAGGGTGTAGCCTTCGGCGCTCAGGGCCACGCGGATGCCCTGGCCGAGGGCACGATCATCTTCGACAAGCAGCAGGCGCATGGGGTGTTCTCGGTTGGGCGGGGGGCAGGGAAGGGGCGCATGATGACGCCGGCCAGGGGCTGCCGGCAGGGGTTTTAGGCGGGGAAAATGTTACCGCGCGTTGCCAACTAAGCTTTCACTAAGCTTGGTTTTGCACAGTGCAATCTCCCCCATTACCGGAGCGTTTCTCTATGCGCAAAGTCCTGCTGCTGTCCCTGGTTCTCGCCAGCCCCCTGGCCATTGCCGGCCCGCAATGCACCACCGCCGAACGCTCGCAATGGCAAGACCCGCAAGCCTTCCAGGACCAGCTCAAGGCCCAGGGCTACCAGATCAGCAAGTTCAAGGTCACCGACGGCAATTGCTACGAGATCTACGGCTTCGACAAGGACCAGCGCAAGGTCGAGATCTACCACGACCCGGTGACCGGCAAGGCGGTGAAGACCGAGATCAAAGGCTGATGCCGCACGCGTCCCTGCGGCTGTGGGACCCGCTGGTGCGACTGTTTCACCTGTCCATCGCCGGGGTCTTTATCGGCAACTACTTCTTCAATGAAGCCGGTGACGACTGGCACGTCTGGCTCGGCTACTACGCCATGGCCTGGCTGCTGCTGCGCACAGTCTGGGGATTTGTCGGGCCGCGCAGTGCGCGCTGGTCCGACTTCTGGCCGACCCGGGCCCGGCTGGCGCGGCACCTGCGCTCGCTGTGGGCCGGGCGCCCCGAGCACCGCCTGGGGCATTCACCCCTCGGGGCTTTGGTGATGCTGCTGATGCTGCTGGCCCTGGTGCTGATCGGCGTCAGCGGTTTCTTGATGGAGGAGGTCGATGCCCTGTGGGGCGCCGACTGGCCGCTGCAAGTGCACGAAACCAGCGCCGATGTGCTGCTGGGCCTGGTGCTGCTGCATGTGTGCGCGGCGATTTTTGAAAGCTTCCAAGTGCGCGACAACCTGCCGTTGTCGATGCTCACCGGCCGCCGCCGACCCTTGCCGGGTCCTGAGCGGCGCTGACGTTTTCCCTTGTTCCCAACCGGCACTTGCCACGGGCCCCTTTATGCGTGCGCTGTCCTTTCGCCTGAGCTTCATCTGCAGCAGCCTGGTCTTGGCCGCCGTCTTTATCGCCGCCTGGCGCAGCCATCCGCCTCACCAACTGGCGCCGTTCGCCCAGGCGGCCGTGAACAGCGACGCGGCCAAGGCCAGCAGCACGCCGCAATACACCAGCCGCTTCGTCTCCTCGGACCTGGATGACTTCGTGCATTCGTCCTCGGTGACCGCCTTGCCCGGCGGCGACCTGATGGCCGTGTGGTTCGCCGGCTCCCGGGAAGGCGCCGCCGACGTCCAGGTGCGCAGCGCACGCTTTGACGCCCAGAGTGGCGAGTGGGGCGCCGAGCAGGTGCTGGCCACCCGCGAATCGACCCGTGACGGCACCGGGCGCTACATCCGCAAGCTCGGCAACCCGGTGATCGCCCTGGGCCCGGATCAGCGCCTGTGGATGTTCTACGTTTCGGTGTCGGTGGGCGGTTGGGCCACCAGCGCCATCAACCTGATGGTTTCCGATGACCTGGGGCGCAGTTGGTCGGCGCCGCGGCAGTTGGTGACCTCGCCGTTCTTCAACATCAGCACCCTGGTGCGCGCCGCGCCGGTGTTCCATGCCGACGGCGCCATCGGCCTGCCGGTGTACCACGAGTTCATGGGCAAGTTCGCCGAGTACCTGTACCTGAGCGCCGATGGCGCGGTGATCGACAAATTCCGCATCAGCCGCGGCAAGCACTCCCTGCAACCGACCATCGTGCCCCTGGACGAACGCCGCGCCGTGGCCATGCTGCGCTACGCCGGCGACACCCACCACAAGGTCCTGGCCAGCCGCACCGAAGACGCCGGGCAGACCTGGAGCGAGCCCTATCCGCTGCAACCGTCCAACCCCAACTCGTCCCTGGCGGCGGTGGGCACCGACGACCAGGGCCTGCTGGTGGCCCTCAACGACCTGCAGGACGGGCGCTTCAGACTCAGCCTGTACGGCACCGACGCCGGCCTCAGCCAATGGCGCCCCCTGGTGGAACTGGACCAGTCACCCGACCCTTTGGGCCAGCCGTTTTCCCACGAGGCCTACAAGGACATCATCGGTGAAGGCTTCCGCGCTTCCAGCGGTGCCCGGCGCCTGCCCCTGGAACAGCGCTTCCTGAGCAACCTCGACTACCGGGTGTGCAAGCCCCAGGGCTGCGACTTCGAGTACGAGTACCCCTACTTCAGTCGCGGGGCGGACGGCCTGTACCACCTGGTCTATTCCTGGAACAACACCTTTATCAAGCACGTCAGCTTCAACGCGGCGTGGCTGGCGGAGCGCCTGTGATGCTGTCCCTGTGGCAAGCCCACCTGAGTTTTATCCTCCTGGGTTTCGTGCTGCTTGGCAGCCTGCGCCTGACCGCGCCCTGGCGCCCCTGGCTGCTGCCCGTGCTGGCCCTGGTCAGCTTCATCCCGCTGAACCAGCTGCCGCTGGCGGCCTATGTGCGCAGCTTCACCGATGATCTGGCCATCAGCACCCTGGTGCTGCTGGGCTGGGTCAGCCTGCGGCACTTGGGGGTGATTGCGCCCTTGCCAGCCAAACACCGGGCGCAGGTCCTGCTGCTGTTTATCGGCCTGACCCTGAGCCTGTACCCCGCGACCCTGGGCCTGACCTACCTCGATCCCTACCGCTGGGGCTACAACCCACGGCCGATGATCGTGCTGATGGGCCTGGCGGCGCTGGTGCTGCTGTGGCAGCGCAACCTGCTGGGGGTGCTGATGCTGGCGGCCGGGACCCTGGCCTTCGCCCTGCGTCTCAAGCCTTCGGAAAACTACTGGGACTACCTGCTGGACCCGCTGCTGGCGGGCTACTGCCTGATTGCCGGCAGCGGCGGGCTGCTGCTGTGGCTGTGGCGCCGCGTCAACCAGCGCCGCCGCGGGCAGCCCCTTGCCGGGTAAACCAACCGGCCGCGCCGCGGCCTTCGATAACACCACACAGAGGTCAATGATGGGCGGGTTGCAATCACGCCGCCTGCGCTACGGCGTGGGCGCAATCGGGCTGGTATTCGGCTTGCTGGCACTGCTGCGGCTGCTGTTCGCCGTGGGGTTTTCCGGGGTGGACCTGAGCGCCGCCGACCAGCGCGAGGCCATCCTCCAGACCCTCGGTATCGGCCTGCGCTTCGACCTGCGCCTGACCCTGCTGCTACTGCTGCCCCTGGCCCTGCTGGCCTGGCTGCCGCGCTGGAACCTGCTGCGCCTGCCGGCCCTGCGCTGGCTGGCCCGGGCCTACCTGCTGCTGGTGCTGGGCGGGGTAGGGCTGCTGTACATCATCGACTTCGGCCACTACGCCTACCTGGGCGTGCGCATCAACGCCACCGTGCTGCGCTACCTGGACGACGCACAGATCTCCCGGCAAATGCTCTGGGAAAGCTACCCGGTGCTGTGGATCGTCCTCGCCTGGGGCAGCGCCCTGGCCCTGTGCTGCTATGCCTTGCTGCGCCTGGAACGCCTGACCCTCGACCGCCCGGCGCAACCCCTGGGCCGCTGGTCCCTGGCCAGCGTCAGCGCCCTGGGCATTGCCGCTGTGTTCCTCGCCCTGCTGGGCCGGGTGGAAAACCTCAACCTGGAAAACCCCGTGCCCCTGCGCTGGAGCGACGCCTACTTCTCCGGCAACAGCCAGATCGCCGCCCTGGGCCTGAACCCCGTGCTGTTCTTCTACGACACCCTCAAGGCTGGCCAGGCCCAGTACGACGAAGCCCAAGTGCGCCAACACTACCCGGCCCTGGCCCGCTACCTCGGCGTCGACCACCCGGACCCACAGCGCCTGAACTTCACCCGCCAACAAGGCGTGCAGCCGTACCGCATCGACCGCCCCCGGCCGCCCAACGTCATCTTCGTCATGCTCGAATCCCTCGGCACCAGCGCCGTGGGCGCCTACGGCAACCCGCTCAACCCCACCTCCAACCTCGACCGCCTGGCCCGCCAGAGCTGGTTCTTCAAACACTTCTACGTCCCGGTCACCGGCACCGCCAAGACCGTGTGGGCCAGCATCACCGGCGTGCCCGACGTCACCCGCCAAGAGACCGCCACCCGCCAGCCCCTGATCACCCGCCAACACAGCCTGATCAACGCCTTCAGCGACTACCACAAGCTCTACCTGATCGGCGGCAACGCCGGCTGGGCCAACATCAACGGCCTGATCCGCCAGAGCATCGACAACGTGCGCCTGTACGACGAAAGCCACTGGCAATCGCCCCTGGTGGACGTCTGGGGCATCTCCGACCTCGACCTGTTCAAGGAAAGCGACCGCCTGCTGCGCGCCATCCCCCAGGACCAACCGTTCTTCGCCTACCTGCAAACCTCCGGCAACCACCGCCCGTTCACCATTCCCAAGGACAACGACGGCTTCCAAGCCCAGGACCTGCCCCTGGAACAGGTCCAGGCCGCCGGTTCCCGCAGCCTTGCGCAATACAACGCCGTGCGCCTGCTGGACTTCAACATCGGCCGGCTAATGGAGATCGCCAAGGCGGGCGGCTACTACGACAACACGATTTTCGTGTTCTTCGGCGACCACAACACCCGCATCAGCCAGATCCCCCACATGGCTCCCGCGTTTGAACAGCTAGGGCTGGAAAGCAACAACGTACCGCTGCTGATTCATGCCCCGGGGATGTTGCAGCCCAGAGTGATCGAAGAAGCCGTCGGCCTCGCCGACCTGCTGCCCACCGTGGCCGGCATGGCCGGGATGCCCTTCACCAATGGCGCCATGGGGCGGGATATTCAGCAGCCAGCGCCGGAAGGGGAGCGGGTGGTGCCGCTGGTATTGAGGGAAGGGACCTTTCCGGTGATTGGCGGTGTGACCAAGGATTTTCTGCTGCAGATGCAGCACGACGGCAGTGGTGCGACCTTGCATGATTTGGCGTCGAGCACCCCGCGGGAGGATGTGGCGCAGGAGCATCCGCAGGAGTTTGAACGGTTACTGGAGTTGACCCGGGGGATGCATGAGGGGGCGCGGTTGATGTTGTATCGCAACGTTCGCTGACACCGCACAGCCATCGGTTGACGCCAGCCCGTGTAGGAGCTGGCTTGCCAGCGAAGGCGGCCGAAAGATCGCCGCCAAACCTTCTAACCAGCCACTCTGACTCCCTAAACCAGGGAGTCACAACATCACATTTACGTCTGCTTCAGATTGGCCTGATACCGCTCCTTCACTTCAGCCACGCTCAGCCACTTGCGTTGCGAATGCACCACCCGATGGCAATTGGCACACAACAACGCCAAATCAGCGAGCTTAGTTTTGTCACCCGGCTGGAGCGTGTGCAGAGGTTTAGTGTGGTGGACGTCAATCACTCCCTCCACATCTGCACCATAGGTTTGGCTGAAGTTAAAACCACACGCCTCACACTGAAGCGCCCCATGTTGCTTCAGCGCCTCTTCCTTTTTGCGCTTAACGATTTTCTTGTCTCTTTCCCGTACCCGATGCACCCGGGTGAGCACTTTGCCTTCCTCTGCTTCGAAGAAGCCCGGGTCATCCGCTGCACTTAAATCGATAGGGCTAGCTGGAATCGTCTGAACGTTGGCATTGATCGCCGCCACAACCTCAGCAAGACGCTCCGGGTCATTGGCAAATTCCAGCCACACCAACTGCTCATCCTTATTGCCTTTCGCAAGCCCCGTACGCCCGTTGTTGGTGTAGCTCGGGTCCCAACGCCGGAAGTTGTTGAGCTTCATGCACACACCGTTGGCATTGCGAAAACTCTGGTTCTTGCTCACTCCGGTGGCATTACCAATGAGATTGAGAGCCTGTGATAACGCCAAAACATCCGGATGATTCACACCGGGTAAACCGTTGCGGTGAAGGAGATACAGGTTTAGGGCAAGAACGAGCTCGTCGCGGCTCCAAGCAGGGTTGGATTGATTGCTGATAGGTGCAGAGGTCATGCGGGGGGGCTATCCGTAGGTTTCCCGATTCGCTGTACGAAACAGCGTAAGAGGCCGTAAGGATATTCTTTTCCCAACAGGTTTGGGAGTTCAGTAGTGAGTAGGAAAGGGGGCGTAGTAGGGGAGGGACGCGTTGCCTTTCACCACGTGGCTATGACCGTGGCGGGGCAGTGAGAGTGTTTGAGCAATATCGAAGGGCTACTGCATCTCTAGGAGTTGGGCTTGCCAGCGAAAGCGGCCTAACAGAAGCGGGGCAAATCATTCTTCACCCCGCTTCCACATTTTTCGGACTTCTGAGTATCTGGTCGATTACCGAGGGGGCACCGGTCTATTGGCATCCAGCAACGAATCCACCACCGCTCTCGCCATCTCCACCGAATGGATCATTGACCAAATCAAACCACGTTCCACACCGCTGGCGCGCTCGGTGATTTCATCGCTGACCTGTACCGCACAGTCCAGCAGCAACGACACATGCACCAAGGCTTCTTCGGCATTGATGCCGGGGCGGACACTGAACATGGATTGATGACCTACGGACGTAGGTACGGTGTCTTTCAGACTATTCAGGATTGAGGTTTCGGCGCTATGCGCGGCCAAGGCCAAGCGAATTCGCTGGGTGTCGATATCGTGTTCGGGGGTTCTGAATTGTCCAGGTAAGGACAGGGGTGGATCGGGAACGAGCTTTTTCATGGTGCATCTCCAATGTGAATGGAGCTGCCAGCGATCGCTGCTAAACGAAGGAGTGGCAGCTGTACGCAGGTTAGCAGACCGGTCACATTGGAAACCGGCGCACCCGAAGGTGCCCTGCGCACAGCCACCATAAAAAGCAGAAGAAAAACTCTGCCAACAGGTGACGTCGATGCGCCCAATGTGATGAATCGAGCTGCTAAACCCGATCACTGATATGCAGTGATGAACCGAGCCTAGACAGCCGAAGTATCAGGCGCAAGCGGGTTGGATTCTCTAGGAAAAGTCGCTCAATAGAAAGGGACTAGCCTTACACGGAGTTGTGAACTGAGTAGGGAATATGGCACCTGAAGGGTAGAGATGAAGGTGGTTAGTCTTCGTTAGCCGTCCAGTGATGGCAGGATTGAGTACGCCATCACTGGTAGAGGAAACGTAACTAATGGCACCTACAAAGCTGACTCGCCTTCTGCCAGTCGGTTGGCAAAATATTGCGCCGTCTCTGGGTCGGTACAGTACAAGTAGCAGCCCTTCATTCCTCTGGTCATCAAGGTCCGGTAGGTGTTCTTGATGATGAGATCAGTCTCTTGCTGTGCGAAGTCGGGTTGTTCCTTCATCAGCCTTTTCCAGCCACGAATTGTCTTGTCGTATTTGTCTCGCGCTTTGGGGGATGTCACTACCTTTCCATCGCGCACGATCAAATCTGGCCCGATGATCACACCGATATAATCCACCTCTAACCCTTGGCAGGTGTGAATACAGCCGACCTGATCCACGGATTTATCCGCGATGATCCACAGACTGCCGTCTTGATCCAGGTTCCATTGGCGGGCGTAGTGTTCACCGATTTCAATGTCTTTGGCTTTAGGGTCTTTCTTGCTGCTCCATGGCCAGCAGTAACCTGCGACGACACGCGCCTTGTTTCCGTGGTTCTTTTGTTCGATTGCCTCATGCATTGCTTGTGGCGAGTCGAACACTTTGAACTCGTACTCACTGGCATCGAGTATTGGGTTCGCGGTTTTGCGAATGCCCAGCACGTCATCTAGCCATGCCAAGTAACCATCGGAGCCACTGCAACGGAACTGGGAAGACAAGGTGTATTCCTCCACCGTTGCCCCTCGGGCCTCAGCAAACTCTCGGATTGCTTGTTTGCTGCCAATATCCTTAAGGGTTACGCGTTGATCCTCGTCGATAAAAAACACTGAGCATTTAGCGGACCCAATTAGTTCTTTGATCTGGTTTTCACCCTCGTTGCCATAAAAGCCGCTTTTCTCATTCAGCCTGTGGGCTTCATCAATGATCAGCGCGTCGTAAAAGTCAGGCTTGATCTCGGTATAGGCCCCCGAGCCGGAGAAAAGACTGGAGAACTTGGTGGGCTTGACAGTGCCAACCAGTTTCTTCTCATACACGGCACGTGGGGCGGCATTTTTTGAGACATACCTACTCATCAGCCGTAAGGCCGTGAGCCTAACCAACAGATTGATGGCCACTACTGTCTTTCCAGTACCTGGGCCACCTTCAATGATCAGCACCTTTGGAGCATCGGCAGAGGCCTCTGCGACTGCTTCAAGTACCGACTCGAAGACGGTCTTTTGATCATCAATCAAAACGAACTCAGGCTTGCCCTCCATCAGCCCGCTCAGTGCTTCAGCCAACGCTTTGGAGGGGCGGCTCTTACCGCTAGAAAGCTCGTAAAGAACGTCTTGGTTGTCGCCGTAATAGATGTGCTGTTTGAGGAAACTTCTCAGTTTCGTCAACTCGTCAGGACCTTTTAGGAATAAAGGCGCCTTGCTGGTATAGGCGTCGTAGTGAGCCGAGTTGATAACACCATCGCTGACATAGTTATGTAGGTAAGCGCATGGGTGGATTTTGATGCCTTGGTCATAGACGGCTTCATTGAAGCCTTCCAGCAAAGTGGCGTAAGACCACACCTGATAGGAAGGATGAATGGTTTCAACATGACTGCCACCCAGCGCGGTTTTTACGATCGCATCTTTACTGGTGGCGCTGGCTTTGCTCCATTGCTTCAGTTCCACCAACACGGCATTTTTACCTTGGTTCTGGTCGTGGCCTGTCAGCAAGAAATCGATGCGTTTCATGGATTGCGGAATATGTAGCTCAATGGCCACTCCGGCATCCTCCGGCAGATCCTTATCCCGTAGAACCTTGGCCATGTAAGTGAGCGATCCCTGCCAAGATCGGATCTCTGAAGCCGCCACTTTCTTGCCAGTGGCTTCTTTAAAGTGCTTGAGGATCACCTCTTCAATATCGTTGTTGTCGCAAACATCGAGGAATTGTTGTTTGGTCGCCGAATAAACGATCACAAGTGGTCCTTAGAGCCCAAGGGGTCAGAGTTGGTCGTACTTCTTGCTGGTGCTTTTGGCTTTGTCGACGGGGTACTTCTGGCCGTTCAACGCGAGTTTGTTTGTCACCGCCTCGTTTAGATCGACTCCCAGCACCGTGCTTAGTCGTACGAGGTACATGAGTACGTCGGCCAATTCATCTTTCACGGCTTGAGCGGTTTCTGGACGTTTGGCTGCGTCCTTGGCGTCGGCTTCGCTCATCCACTGGAAAATTTCGCAGAGTTCACCGGTTTCACCGGTGAGGGCTAGGAGCAGGTTTTTGGGGGAGTGGAACTGCTGCCAGTCGCGATCGTCTGCGAAGCGCTGTAGAGCAGTTGCTAGGCGATGGGTGTCGATTAGTGTTTCAGTGGTGGCAACTACAGTGCTCACAATCTTGCCTCGTAGTTTGACTACAGCTGGCGCGACTGAGAGCTGTGTCAGAAATGGGAAGGCAGATTGTAAGAGATTTCGACTTTTGAGTAAGGTTTTTTGCCGGTACTCGTTGAATTACGGCTCGGAGCTTATTTCGCGTCCAAAACGCATCCGTTTTCTTTTAAAACAATCAAAACCAAATTGAACAGTACTGTTAGATGATGTTGGCTAAAAATGATTGTGCTGTCTGAATACAGCGCTATCTAACCTGTAAAGGTTTTAGCAGCGTGAAAACCAACCCACTCCGGTGCTAACGTCCTAACCTTTGCTATCCTGCGCCCCTTTTCCCCACCGCAAGGAACGCAGGCATGACCCAGCCCATTGGCAGCAGTCCACAAACAAGGGCTGGCCAACAGCGTCACCTGCCACACCTCCTGTTCCGTCTGACCACAGCACTCCTGCTAGGCCTCGGGCTCATCACCCCCACCGCCCAAGCCAACCCCACCACCACCTACCGCGGCACCCTCGGCGATACCCCGGTTGAACTGGCGCTCACCTACGACTCCCAATACGGCGGTGGCATGTCCGGCTATTGGTTTTCCGAGTCCGAGCGACTGCCCATGGCGTTGGAATCCACGCCTTTCCATCCCGGCTCCGCGCTCTTGATCAACATCATGGACAACCCGACCCTGCCGGCGACGGCGGTGTCGTTGCAGCCGTTCGCCGAGGGCGCGGAGGCGTTGCAGGGCAGTCTGGTGGATCTGCGCACGGGCACGCAGCAGCCGTTGCAGTTGCAGCGGGTGATGCGTTTTGGCGGCAGTCAGCGGGAGGCGTTTGAGGGGGAGTTGCTGCAGCCGGTGTTCGATCGGGATTTCTATTTCAGTGTGCATGCCGCGCGCAAGGCTGGGGAGGAGGTGGCGCAGGTGGACAGCATCCGGGTGATCAGCCGGGCCACCGGTAAGCGGGTGCAGGAGATTGGCGGGCAGTGGTGTCTGTCGTCCGTGGGTACCAGGACGCTGACCTTCGGGCATTTTCATGACGAGGCGCGGATGGACTTTCAGGTCCAGGGCTATCGCGTGGGGGAGGCGGATGGCCGGGTGTGGTGCTCGCCCACGCAGTATTACCTGTACAACCGGGATCTGCGGACCTATCGGCGTCATCCGCAGTTGGAGCAGTTCGCGGCGGACGGTGATCTGCGCTTTTCCCCCAGTGGGCAGATGGAGTTCAGCAAGCAGGACTTCATCAATTACGACCAGCGCACTCGGCGTTGGGATTATTACCGGGTGATCACCCCTGAGCGTTTGGAATATCTGTCGTCGGGCGAGGAGCGTTTCTGATGCGTGGGTTTGATTTTGCTCGGGGGCTGGCGGTGCTGGTGTTGGCGCTGTGGCTGTTGCCGGCGCAGGCGTCCCATGGGGTGTATGAGGGGACCTTGGGCAAGCAGGCGATTGTCTTGACCCTGGGCAGCCAGAATGCGGTCTACCAGGGCACCTATGCCTATCAGCGCTATCGCACGCCGATCCGCCTCAAGCCGACCTTCAGCTACAGCAACAAGACGCTGGCCATGGATGAGCTGGACGAGCAGGGCTTGCCGGTGGCGCGTCTGCAGTTCAATGACTTGCTGAACTCCCGCCAGCAGGAGCAGGTGCGCGGCACCTGGACCAGTTATCGCACGGGCAAGACCTTGCCCATTGCGCTGAAGCTGGTGGGCCTGGTGGATTCGGATCGCTCGTGGCCGCAGCCGGTCACCACGCTGTTGCAGAGTGCTTCCACTAAACGCTGGTATTTCCAGGTGCCGATGCCGGGCAATGATCAGCGGATCACGACGGTGGAGGTGATGGACAAGGCCACCGGCAAGTTGCTGGTGAGCCTGGCGATCGCGGCACCGGGCTGTCCGAATCAGGGGGTGGATACCTTGCAGTTGCAGGGTGAGGGGGAGCAACTGCGGATTGCTTTCAAGGACTGCACGTTTCCGGGGTTTCGGTGGAATGAGGGCGGTGGGAGCTTTGCGCCGTTGCCTTGAGGCAGGGGATGGAAGCGTTGGGTAGCAGAACAAGGATCAGGTGTTGAACCTGGAAACTGTGGAGCCTCGTATGGATGACAAGCAAGCCCCTGTGCTGATCCAGGTGTACATGTCCGATGACGATGGCGCCGTTCGCGAGGAGTTGCTGGCGCGGCGCATCGATGAGGATATTTACGAGTTGCTCTCCTCACCGGGCCTGGCGCAAAACCTGGCGCGGGGCGATATCGTTTCCATCCGCAATCCCGATGCGCCGGCGCAAGTGCTGAAGCGCGGCGGGAATTTCTGCATTCAGATCTATGCCGATTACATTGATCCTTCGGTGATCAGTGCGCTTGAAAACGAGGTCGCTGGTGAACTGAGTGGAACCCTGGACGGGTTGTTCGAGGGGAACCTGTCATTCGCTGTTCCCGCGAGGAATGGCATGGACCGTATCAATGCGGTGTTCGATCGCTTCCGCGAGCAAACCGGGATTGAGTGGTACTACGCCAATGTCTATAAAAACCTCGACGACGATGAGGACGAGACACTGTTGAACTGGTGGTTGGACTGCTGATCTTTCCCGGGGCCTGGGCATGCCACCCAACAAACCGACCAAGTAGCGACCAAGTCAGCACCCGGTAGTGCTCCAGCGGCCGTTCTGTGGTGTGGGCCTGCATGGGCGTGGGGGAGCGCTAATCGTCCAACGGCGTGTTGGACGATTGAGACTTTTGTACTGGCATTGGAAAAAGGCGGGCCGACCTTTTGTTTGCTCAATCGTTGGGTGTGCTTTTTACCGGCGAGAGCGTGCTTGAGGACGCCTTCGCCGGCAAGCCGGCTTCTGCGGTGGATGTAGGAAGGGTCTGTCTTTTCTGTAAGGCAGGCTGGAGGCGCTGATTGCGCTGCTGTTCTGTGGGATAACCATCAGCGCAACCCTGGACGTACTGATCGATACCAGGGCGTATCCCACGCAGAGAGGTCGTAGCCATGGGCCAGGAAATGCGGCTGTTTCAGGAGGACTTGCTTAAGGCGGTTGCCGATATGAACGCCGGTAAGGCTGTGCGTTCAGTGACGCTGTTCATGGCGACTCGTCGTCAAGGACTGGCGGGAGGCGCGCAAGGTGTGTTTGTCGAGATTTTGATGGCTGGCCTGTGCCGGCGCTGCAGTTTTTCCGGCAAGCCACAACGCCCGGGATTTCGTGGGCGTTGTAGCCGCTGCCGCAGGCTGCGATCGGCCCCGTAGGGGCCGTCTGCATCAGAAACTCAATGAAGCACTCAACCGCGCCGTCAACGGCGCGCCCTGGAACAGGTAGTCGTCGCCCATGTATTCCCCTGCATCGCGCCAGTAGCGTTTGTCGAACAGGTTGTCCACGGTCAGGCGGAACACCGTCTCGTAACCGTCAATGCGGGTGCTGTAGCGGCTGCCGATGTTGAAGATGGCGTAGGCGCCGGTGGCGACGTTGCCCTGGCGGTCGGCGTGCTTGCTGCCGCTGTACTGCATGCCGCCCAGCAGGGCCAGGCCGTCGAGCCAGGGCAGGGCGTAGTCGCCTTGGAGGCTGGCTCGCAGGCGTGGGACGTTGAGGGTTTGGTGGCCTTCGTAGGCCGGGGTGCCGGTGTCCTCGACCCGGGAGCGAATCGCCGCGACGCTGGCGGCAATCTGCAGGCGCTGGGTGGCCCAGCCGTTGGCGGAGAGCTCCAGGCCGGTGTTCTTTTGCTGGCCTTGCTGGACGTAGGTGAAACCGCCGGAGGCATCCGGGCGCGAGTACTGGTAGGCCTGGCGCATCTGGAACAGCGCGGCGCTAAAACTCATGCGCTGCCAGTCGTACTTGACCCCGGCTTCGATCTGCCGCGAGACAGTGGGGGCGAGGGTGTCGCCACTGTTACTGGCGAACCAGGGGGCCTGACCTCCCAGGCTCAAGCCCTTGCTGTATTGGGTGTACAGCGACAGTTCGCTGATCGGTTTGTAGATCAGCGCGGCCTGGGGCAGGAATACATAGCGCTGGGTGTGGCGATCGCGCACGCCGTCCTTGTCGAAGCTCTCTTCGTCGAGGCGTACTTCGCGTCCGCCGAGAATGGTCTGCCACTGTTCGTTGAAGCTGATGCGGTCGCTGAGGAACAGGCCGTATTGGCGGCTGTCGAGGCGTTTGTGGGAGTCGTTGAGGGCGCCGTTGTAGCGGTCGAAGTTTTCCGGCTCGCTCTGGATATTGCCCGTGCCAATCCATTGGTTGATGGACTCGCGCCGATCCACTACGCGGCGAAATGCACTGGTCCCCACGCTCAACTCATGGCCCAGGCCCGCTGCGTCGAAGCGGCCATTGAGCAGCGCCTGCACTTCATCGTTGCGCCGGGTGTCGTCGGGGCTGCGAAAGTCGTAGATGTCGTAGTTGCCTTCGGGGCTGAAGTAGTTGCCGTTGGCATTGATGCAGCCGGTGGTGCAGCCGCCCCAGGCAAACGAACTGTAGTCATCGATCACCACCTTGCTGCGGGACGCGCTGAGGTTGCCGGTCCAGTTGTCGTTGAAGCGGTACTCGAAGTTGCCACCGATGTTTAGTGATTCATTGGTCACCGGCTTCGATCCGCTCTGATGCCCCAGGAGTCTTTTCGGCGAGGCGTGGTGGGGCAGGCTGGAGCCGCCCAGCAGTTGGTAACCCGGGGCCGAGCGCTGCTGCTTGTTCTGGTATTCGATATCCAGTTGCAGCAGGGCATCGGGGCTGATGTTCCAGTCGAAGGCCAGGGAGGCGAAGTCGCGCTGGCCATTGGTGTGTTCGACATAGGAGTGCAGGTCTTCATGGGCCAGGTTGGCGCGCAGGCCGAACTGCTGTTCGCTGCCGAACCAGCCGCCTACGTCGGTGGCCAGGTAACCGCTGCCGCGGTCGTCGGTGGAGACGGTCACCGAACGAATGTCCGTGGGCCGCTTGGTCACGTAGTTGACCAGGCCGCCGGGCTCGCTGACCCCGCTTTGCAGGCCGGAAAGGCCCTTGAGCAGTTCCACCCGCTGTTTGTTTTCCAGGGCGACGTTCTGCTCGCCGGTGATGGTGCGGTTGTTGATCTTGTAGCTGCTGGCCGCGTTCAGGGAGAAGCCGCGCACCTCGAAGTTTTCGTAGTAGCCCACTGGCGCGTAGCTCTGGCCCACCGAGGCGTCGTTCTTCAGTACATCGCTGAGCAGGCGGGCCTGCTGGTCGAGGATCATCTCTTCGTTGATCACGCTGATGGCGGCCGGGGTGTCCAGCAACGGTGTTTCGCTGAAGCCGCCCACCGAGGCGCTGTCGGCTTGGTAGCCGGAAGGCGCTTGCGCGCTGACGGTCTGGCTTGGCAGTTCGGTGGCGGCGTTGGCCACGGCGTGGCTGCCGGCCAGCAGCAGGCCCAGGGTCAGGCGATGGCGCGGCAAGCCGGCGCTGGGGGCGGGTGAGCGGGACATCGAGTGAGCGGGGTTCATGAACATTCCTTGAGGGCAACGCGCTCTCTAGCGCAGGCCCGGGCAGGCCCTTGAAGCAGCGGATGACGGACGTGGGGAGTATCGGGGCCGTGCGGCGAGCATCCGGCTGTCCGGGGCGGTTGCAGGTATGCGCGGTCGGGCGGGCGCCATCATACAAGCTGCGGCGCGGGGGTAAAGGCACACAGGCACAGGGCCGGGGGGCGTGTGGTGGATACCGGCCCTGCTGGAGGGAAAAGGCAGGGGTTACGGGTTGGACTCGGGAGGGTTCATTTGCAGGGACTCGATCTGCTGTTCCAGGGTTGCAATCTTGCCCAGCAGGATAGTGATGAGTCTTTCGTCGTGGCTGCGGGCTTCGGAAGCGACCAGCGACTTTTCCAGGCGGTCGACGATTTCATTGTTCATGCTGCGGTTTTCCTGCTTGGCGATGCGCTTGACTTGCGTGTGGAGCTCACCAGGCAAGCGAACGATGAACTTTTGAGCGGGGGCGCACATGCCGGACCTCGGGTGATATCAAAAAGAAACATCATAGAAAGGTCGGGGCAGGCAGGGCTTCAAGAAAATTCTGAAAAAACAGCAAGATCGGGCTTAGTTTCGCTGAGCAGGCTTGGCGATCCGCCGGGCCGCATCCAGGCATTGCGCCCCATCAAGCCAGGCCCCTCAATCAAGAGTCGGGGGCGAGGCCGCCAGGCCCTCGCCAGCGCTGAACGGCCGTTGGTAACCGGGCCTCTGGCCGCTGGCTGAAGCCCGGTGATCGACCTTAACGCCGATCCAGCCACACCGTCTGCGCATTGCAGAACTCGCGCACGCCGAAGTGCGACAGCTCGCGGCCGAAGCCGCTTTTCTTCACCCCGCCGAAGGTCACCCGGGGGTCGCTGGCGCTGTAGCCGTTGATGAACACGCCGCCGGTTTCCAGTTCGTCGGTCATCTGCCGGGCCCGTTCCAGGTCCTGGGTGAAGATCGTCGCGGTGAGGCCGAACTCGCTGTCGTTGGCCAGCGCCAGGGCGTGTTGCGCGTCCCGGGCGCTGATGATGGCGGCCACCGGGCCGAACAGTTCCTGCCTGAAGGCGGTCATCTGCTCGGTGACGTCGGCCAGCACCGTGGGCTGATAGTAGTTGCCGGCGCCTTCGACCTTGTTGCCTCCCAACAGCAGGGTGGCGCCTTCGGCCAGGGTCGCCTGGACTTGCTGGTGCAGCTCGTCACGCAGGTCGAAGCGGGCCATGGGGCCGAGGTAGGTGTCGCTGGCCAGCGGGTCGCCCATCACCAGGGCGCGGGTGGCCTCGACGAATTTGCGGGTGAATTTCGCGACTACTCCTTGCTCGATGATCAGGCGCTTGGCGGCGGCGCAGACCTGGCCGGTGTTCTGGTAGCGGCCGATCACCGCAGCCTTGACCGCTTCGTCGAGGTCGGCGTCGTTGAGCACGATAAAGGGGTCGGAACCGCCCAGTTCCAGTACGCATTTCTTCAGCGCGGCGCCGGCCTGGGCGCCGATGGCGATGCCGGCGCGCACGCTGCCGGTCAGGGTCACGGCGGCGATGCGGCGGTCGGCGATGGCGCGGGACACGCCGTCCGGGGTGACGTTGAGCAGCTCGAACACGCCTTCAGGGAAACCGGCGCGCTGCATGACGTCCAGCAGCAGGTAGGCGCTGCCCATGACGTTCGGCGCGTGCTTGAGCACGTAGGTGTTGCCGGCCAGCAGCGCCGGCACCGCGCCGCGCAGCACCTGCCAGATCGGGAAGTTCCACGGCATCACCGCCAGCAGCGGGCCCAGGGGGCGGTACTCGATGCGCGCCTTGTTGTTTTCCACCAGGGTCGCTTCCGGGGCCAGCATGGCCGGGCCGTGCTCGGCGTACCACAGGCACAGCTGGGCGCACTTTTCGATTTCGCCGCGGGCCTGGGGCAAGGGCTTGCCCATTTCCTGGCTGATCATCCGCGCCATGGCGTCGCTGTTGTCCCGCAGGGCCTGGGCCAGGGCGGTCAGGTGCGCGGCGCGGGCGGCGACGCTCTGGCGCTTCCACAGGGCAAAACCGCGGGCGGCGCGCTCCAGGGTGGCGTCGCTTTCAGCTTCGGACTGGTAGGGATAGGCGCCGATCTGCTCACCGCTGGCGGGGTTGATCGACAAGGCGTGGGTGTGGCTGGAAACAAGGTTCATGGCACCGTCCTGCAAGGTGGGAATGACGGCAGGTTACGGTGCTGGCTCTTTACTGAAAACTGAATAATATTGAGCTAGTCGTTCACGTTTGGAGAATGCTGTGGATCTGGTCCAGCTGGAAATTTTCAAGGCCGTTGCCGAGCAGGGCAGCATCAGCGCCGCCGCGCAGTTGATCCACCGGGTGCCGTCGAACCTCACCACCCGGATCAAGCAACTGGAGCAGGACCTGGGGGTGGAGCTGTTCATCCGCGAAAAAAGCCGCCTGCGCCTGTCGCCCGCCGGGTGGAACTTCCTCGACTACGCCCGGCGCATTCTCGATCTGGTGGCCGAAGCGCGCCTGACCGTGGCCGGCGAGGAACCCCAAGGCCCGTTTGCCCTGGGCTCGCTGGAGAGCACGGCGGCGGTGCGCATCCCGGCGCTGCTGGCGGCTTACAACCAGCAATACGCCAAGGTCGAGCTGGACCTGTCCACCGGCCCTTCGGGGACCATGATCGACGGCGTGCTCTCCGGGCGTCTGGTGGCGGCCTTCGTCGACGGCCCGGTGCGCCACCCGGCCCTGGAAGGGCTGCCGGTGTTCGAGGAAGAAATGGTCCTGATCGCGCCCCTGGGGCACGCGCCCATCACCCGGGCGCGGGAGGTCAACGGCGAAAGCATCTACGCCTTTCGCGCCAACTGTTCCTACCGCCATCACTTCGAAAGCTGGTTCACCCAGGACGCCGCGGTGCCGGGCAAGATCCACGAAATGGAGTCCTACCACGGCATGCTGGCCTGCGTCAGCGCCGGCGCCGGGCTGGCGCTGATGCCCCGCAGCATGCTGGAAAGCATGCCCGGCTGCGCCACGGTCAGCGTCTGGCCGCTGTCCCCGCGCTTTCGCTTCCTGCGCACCTGGCTGGTCTGGCGGCGCGGCACCGTGTCCCAGAGTTTGAGCAGTTTTGTGAAGTTGCTGGAGGAGCGTGGGGCGGTGCTGGCCGAGGTTTGAGGGGCGCGATGTTCAACGCCTGCTCAAGGCCAGGCGCGCGGCGAACAGCACGAAGATCATCCCTGTGGTGCGGTCCATCCACTGGATCACCTTTTCCCGCTGCAGCACCCCGCTCAGGGAGCGGGTGGCGCCAATCAGCAGCAGGGACCAGACCAGCCCCAGCACCACGTGAATGCTCACCAGACCGAAGGTCCAGAGCACCAGCGGCTGTCCCTGGGGAATGAACTGCGGCAGGAAGGACACGTAGAAGATCCCCACCTTGGGGTTGAGCACGTTGCCCAGCAGGCCCTTGAGAAACCAGTGGGTGCCGGGATTGCCGTCCGGGTTGGCCGGAGCAAACGAGCGGCGCGGGCGCAACAGCATGTTCAGCCCCAGCCAGGCCAGGTAGGCGGCGCCGCAGTACTTCAACAGGTTGAAGGCCAGTTCCGACACTGCAATCACGGCCCCCAGGCCGAAAGCCACGGCCGCGCCCCAGAGCAGGCAACCGGCGTTGATGCCCAAGGCCGCGCGCAGGGCCTGGTGCTTGCCTTCCACGGTGGCGGTGCGCAGCACCAGGGCGGTGTCCAGGCCCGGGGTCAGGGTCAGCAGGGTGGCGGCCAGGGTGAAGGCCAAGAGATTTTCAGTGATCGACATGGGCAGGGTTTCAGGCCGGGACGTTGGCGAACGTTAGCACAGCCGCGGAGTACTGATGCGCGCCACGAGTGTGGTCATGTTTGTGGGAGCGAGCTTGCTCGCGATGCTTGCCAAAGCGCCGCCTATTCCCAACGAGTGCGCATTATCGTTGGCGTCCTTCGCGAGCAAGCGCGCTCCCACAAGGGTGGGTCAATACGGGCAGCGGGGTTCTGGGATGCCCAGTTGCTGTTGCCGGGCTGCGATCTGTTTGTCCAGGCTTTGTTTGCCACTGAGTAGCTTGAGGTGCTGCACACTGGGCGGCAGTTGGCTATCGATCAGTGTTAGTACATCCACCTGAGGAACCTTGATGAGGCGCAGGTCAGCGATGTTCGAGGTTTTCAGGCCGCTGATTTCCCCCAGGGTCTTGAGGTTGCTCAGGCTCAGCTTGCGCAACTGCGGCGCCCCGCCAAGGTCCAGCCGGCTCAATTGCGCCTGATCCTCGATCTTCAGCGCTTCAAGCTGTGGAAAGCCGTCCAGGTCCAGGCGGTTGAGGCCGCGAACCCGCATGATCTCAAGCTCCCTGACGTAGGGATTATGTAGCTCAGGCATCTGCTCACGGCTGCCGAACTCCACCGACAGACTGCGCAGGCCGCTCATGCCGGCGACCATCCCCAGGGTTGTCTCGGCCGGCAGGCGATGCAGACTCAGGGTGCTGATGCTCGGACACTGGCTCAGAATCTCCAGGTCATGGCTCTGCGGGCTGATGTGCAGGCTCTGCAACTCGGGCATGCGGGCAATCGGCGCCAGATCGATGGCCGGGCCCTGGTCCAGGGAGAGCCGCAGGCTGTGCAGGCGTTCGAGGTTGGGCAGGGCCAGAAGCCCGGGTAGCTCGGCGCGGAAGACTTCCAGAGCAAGCTCCCTGAGCAGGTGCAGGCTGCCAATGGCCTGGACATGTTCCAGGGTTTCGAGGCCGTCCAGGCTCAGCGAGTGGACGTTGGGCAGGGCGAGCAAGGTCCGGCCATCAAAACCTCTGCTCGAATAGTGGTTGTAGAAACGCACGGTAAGGCGCTCGCCATAACGTGCGCAGAGGGCATCGAGCTGTTCCAGCAGTTGGCAATCGTATTGCTCGACGCTGTGCCACTGGACGATGACCCGGGCCCGCGGATCGGCCTCTAGCCGGGCACCGACCTGCAGGCGCAGGTCGGCCTGGGTCGGTGCTTTGATTCGATGGGGAAACATCAGCGGTCCTTGAAGCTTGTCGCGCGGCATCATGTCATACAGCATGCCCGGCTACGCCACGCTGAGCGTCTGGCCACTGTCGCCGCGCTTTCGATTTCTGTGCAGGGGCGATGGGTGCACTGCAGGCCAGCCTCAGGCCTTGCACCGGACCAGCGCCAGATACACCCCCGAGCCTTTCCCGGGTTCGATGTAATGCGCGTCGTCCAGGTCGGCTATCCGGGTTGGTTTCATCACCAGTTCCAGCTCCGGTGCGCCGGCATACCATTCGTTGTTGTCGTTCAGGCCATTCTCGAAAGCGGCGAGAAACGCCGGGCAACTGTCGAACTTGCCGTAGCTGTAGTTGCCTTGCTGGTCGCTGTAGAAGCGTGAGTAGCTCAGCAGCACGATGCCCCAGCGCTCGATGCGCTCATCGGGACTGGTGCGGGGGATCTGCTTGACCAGGTCCTTGCGGATTTCCCAGATCTTGTAATAGGCATTCTTGTTGTTGTGCACCACCTTGAACTCGATGGCGGTTGCCGCCTCTTCGCCGTAGCTGTCCTCGACCCAGATATCCACCTTGCGCCGCTCGGCGGCGATCAGCCAGCGCGGGACGTTGCTGCGCGCAACGCTGATGTTGCTGGGGCGGTAGTCATCGCGTTGATCCAGCTGGCCGCCGAGGCCGAAGTGCTCGCGATTGATGTCCAGCAACGCCGCCGATTCCAGGCTCAACCAGAGTTCGGGAGCGGCGCTGACCATGATGGATTTGAGGATGCGCTGGCGCTCGTCTTTTTTCAGGTGATTGAGCAGCAGTTCGGTAAAGCCGGGAACAAAGGACATGAGATCTCCTTATCAGGTCCGAAAGGGTGGAGCGGTGAGGTTGATGCTGTTCTGTAGGAGCGAGCTTGCTCGCGATGATCTCCAAAGCGCCGCAGGTTTCCTGTGAGTGCGGGTTATCGTTGACGTCCTTCGCGAGCAAGGGCAGCCGGTGTTCAGTATGGGCCACGGGGTTCCGGGATGCCCAGTTGCTGTTGCCGGGCCTCGATCTGTTGGTCCATGGCGCGTTTGCCACTGTGCAACTTCAGGTACTGCACGCTGGGCGGCAGCTGTTGCTCGATCAGGGCCAGCAGGTCCACCTGTGGGATCTTGATCAGGCGCAGGTCGGCGATTGTCGAGGTGTGCAGGTGGTTGATCACTCCCAGGTTCTTGAGGTTGATCAGGCTCAGCTTGCGCAACTGCGGCGCACCGCTCAGGTCCAGTTGGCCGAGTTGCGCCTGGTCCTCGATCTTCAGCGCTTCAAGCTGTGGAAAGCCGTCCAGGTCCAGGCGGTTGAGGCCGCGCACCCGCATGATCTCCAGCTCCTTGACCTGCGGGTTGCGCAGCTCCGGCATCTGCTCGCGGCTGCCGAAGGTCACCGAGAGGCTGCGCAGGCCGCTCATGCCGGCGACCATCCCCAGGGGCGCCTTGGCCGGCATGCGGTGCAGGTCCAGGTGGCTGATGCCCGGGCACTGGCTGAGCACGTCCAGGTGATGGGTTTGTACGCTGAGGGACAGGGTGTGCAGCTCGGGCATGGCGGCCAGTGGCGCCAGGTCGATGGCCGGGCCTTTGTCCAGGGACAGGCGCAGTGTTTGCAACCGCCTCAAGTTGGGCAGGGCCAACAGGCCCGGCAGTTCGGCGCTGATGACCTGCAGGGCAAAGTCCTTGACCCGGTGCAGGCTGCCAATGGCCTCGAAGTGCTCCAGGCTGTCGAGGCAATCCAGGCTCAGGGACTGCACATGGGGCAGGGCCAGCAACACCCGGGCATCGAACGCGCTGCCTGGGTAATGGCTATAGAAACGCACCTTGAGGCGTTCACCGAAACGGGCGCAGAGCGTGTCGAGCTCATTCATCAGCTCGCCGTCGTACTGTTCGGCCTTGGCGAACTGGACGATGACCTGGGCCTGGTCATCGGCCTCCAGGCGGGCGCTCACCTGCTGTTTCAGGTCGGCCTGGCTGGGGGCTTGAATTCGATGGGGAAACATCAGCGGTCCTTGATGATTTTCGCCGCGGCATCATGCCATTGCGCAATCCTCACGGCCATCGACCCGGCCAATTGCCGGGCCGCCTGGCAGCCAAGGTTACGGGTCGACCTGGCCCATCAGCTCGGCCACCGATTCCGGGCGCTTGGCGTAGCGCTGGGCCAGCACCGCGCAGACCATAAGCTGGATCTGGTGGAACAGCATCAGGGGCAGAATCAGCACGCCCATGGTGCTGCCGGCGAACAGCACCTGGGCCATGGGCACGCCGGTGGCCAGGCTCTTTTTCGAGCCGCAGAAGAGGATGGTGATGCGGTCTTCCTGGTCGAAGCCGAACAGCTTGCCGAGAAAGCTCGAGGCCAGCAGCACCAGGGCCAGGAGGATGCAGCAGGCCACCACCAGCCCGCCCAGTTCCCACAGCGGGATCTGGTGCCAGATGCCTTCGTTCACCGCCTCGCTGAAGGCGCCGTAGACCACCAGCAGGATCGAGCCCTGGTCGACGAAGCGCAGCCAGTGCTTGTTGCGCCCGACCCAGGCGCCGATCCAGCGCCGGGCGATCTGCCCGGCGATAAAGGGCAGCAGCAACTGCACGCTGATCTTGATGATCGCATCCAGGGTCGAGCCGCCATCGCCGTGCACGTTCAGCAGCAGGGTGACCAGGAGCGGGGTGAGGAAGATGCCGAACAGGCTCGACGCCGCGGCGCTGCAGATGGCCGCCGGGATATTGCCCCGGGCCAGGGAGGTGAAGGCGATGGCCGATTGCACCGTGGCCGGTAGCGCGCACAGATACAGCATGCCCAGGTACAGGTCGTTGCCCACCAGCGGCGACAGCAGCGGCTTGAGTGCCAGCCCCAGGACCGGAAACAGGATGAAGGTCAGGCTGAACACCAACAGGTGCAGGCGCCAGTGACCGGCCCCGGCGATGATCGCCTCCCGCGACAGCTTGGCGCCGTGAAGGAAGAACAGCAGGCCGATGGCGAGGTTGGTCAGCCAGCCGAAACCGACCGCCACCTGGCCGCTGGCCGGCAGGAAGCTGGCCAGCAGGACCACGCCGATCAGGGTCAGGGTGAAGTTGTCGGGCAAAAGACGTGAGCGAGTCATAGCGGTTTCATCCGGGGGTTGCCAAGTGCAGTGGGGCGACTCTAACGTGGCTGCGGTTTACCGACTAACGCCAAGGAGCCCATTAATGCCGCCTAAAGGACATGAAAAGATCGTCCGCCGCAGTATTCCCGGGCTGCCGAGTCTGCCGCGACCGGTGTACGGGCGCACCGAATCCTTGCCCAACCGGGCCCTGACCCGGCGCCACAGTCACCCCTGGGTGCAATTGTCCTATGCGATCCAGGGCGTGCTGGAGATCCAGACCCTTGGCGGACGCTTTGTTGCCCCGCCACAGCGCGCGGTGTGGATTCCCGCCGGGGTGCCGCACCGGGTGTTCAGCTCGCCGCGCACCGAAATGCGCAGCCTGTACCTGGATTGCAGCGTCACCGCCTGGGCGGCCACCGACAGCTGCCAGGTGCTGGCGGTCAGCAGCCTGTTGCGGGAACTGATCCGCGCCTTCAGCGAATTGCCGGTGGAGTATGTCGAGGACAGCGCCGACGGGCGCCTGGCCCAGGTGCTGCTGGACCAGCTGGCTGCCGCGCCGCAACTGGACCTGATGCTGCCGCTGCCCCTGGACGCGCGCTTGCGCACGATCTACCGCAGCCTGCAGGCGCACCCGGAGCAGCCGACCACCCTGGGTCAATGGAGCCAGAAGCTCGGGGTCACGGAGAAGACCCTCAGCCGCCTGTTTCTCAAGGACACCGGGCTGACCTTTCGCGCCTGGCGCCAACGCTTGCGCCTGCTCGGCGCCCTGACCCCCCTGGAGCAGGGCGAGCGGGTCACCGATGTGGCCCTGGCCTGCGGCTATGACTCGACCTCGGCGTTTATCGCCGCGTTTCGCCAACAGTTCGACGCCACCCCCGGCGAGTTCTTCCACGACCTCTGAACCCCCGCAATTCCTGTAGCCGCTGCTGAGCCCGCGAAGCTGCGCAAAGGTCCGCAGGACCTTGCTTGGCGACCTCCCGTCGAACCTCTATCGATCTTAAGAACCCTACGTCCCTTCGGGCCGTTCGCAGCCTGCGGCAGCGGCTACAGGGTGCGACGGTGCGACGATGCGACGATGCGACGTGCGGCAGGTGCGACGGTGCGGCAGGTGCGACGGTGCGACGATACGACGATACGACGATACGACGATACGACGATACGACGATACGACGATGCGGCAGGCGCGACAGACGCGACAGACGCGACAGGTCAGGCCTTTGATGGGCGCAGCAGTGCGATCTGCTCCGGCGGCACCAGGGTCCGCAGGGTCTTGTACAGGGCCCGGGTTTCCAGCAGGTTCCAGATCCGCAGCAGGGTTTCCAGGGCGTCCAGCGGCTTGCTGATGAAGTCCCGCGCGCCCAGGGCCAGGGCCCGCAGGCGGGTGTCGCGGGTGGCGTCGGCGGTGAGCACCAGGATCGGCAGGTAGTCGTGGGCCGGAATCCGCCGATTGAGCTGTTCGAGCACGGCAAAACCGTCGAACTCGGGCATGTGCAGATCGAGGATCACCAGGTCCGGCTCGAAGCTGTTGAACAGCTCCAGGGTGCGCAGCGGCTGGGTGCTGCTCAGGACGTTGTGCAGGCCTTCGCGGGCCAGCAGCTGTTCCATCAGGTCGAGGTTGGGGCGCTGATCATCGACGATGAGGATGCGCATATCGGCAGTCATAGGGGCTCCGCTAAACAGGCGTCCAGGTGGGCGAAGAACGCCGGGATGTGAATGGGCTTGGTGAGAATCGCCGTGGCGCCGGCTTCCAGCAGGCTGCGCTGGGTCAGCTCGCTGGCGTCGGCGGTGATCATCAGGATCGGCGTGCTGGCGGTGCTGCCGGAGGCCCGCAGCCGTTGCAGCACTTCCAGGCCTTGCAGGTCCGGCAGGTTGACGTCCAGCAGGATCATCTGCGGTGAGTGCTGGCGGGCCAGGTCCAGGCCCAGCTGGCCCTGCATGCTCGACAGCAACTGAATACCCGGACGGCGCTGCAGCAGGGTTTCGATCAGCGCCAGGCTTTGCAGGTTGTCTTCGATGCAGAGGATCTTGCCCCGATAGGGGCTGGGCGTGGGCAGCGTCGGCGGCTTCAGCGCCGGGGTGGCCAGGGGCGTTGCGAGCGGGGCATCGGGCAGGCGCACACAGGGCAGTTCGAGGATGAAGCGGCTGCCGCTGCCCATTGTGCTGTGCACCTCCAGGCTGCCGTCCATCATCTCCAGCAGGCTCTTGCTCAGGGCTAGGCCCAGGCCGGTGCCTTCGACCTTGGGATCGGCGTCCAGGCGTTCGAAAGGCTTGAACAGGCGTTGCAACTGGTCGGCGGCAATCCCGGCCCCGGTGTCGATCACGGCAATGCGCAGGCGCGCTTCTTCCAGGGTCACCTCGATGCTGACCCGGCCCTGGGCGCGGTTGTACTTGATGGCGTTGGACAGCAGGTTGAGCAGGACCTGGATCAGGCGTTGGCGATCGGCAATCACCCCGCTGTCGGCGGGCAGTTCCGGCAAGGCGCTGAGCTGGATGCCGGCGTCGGTGGCCATCGGCGACACCAGGGTCAGGGCCTCATGCAGCACCGCCGCCAGGGGCATGGGTTCGACGTTCAGCGGCAGGCGCCCGGCTTCGATGCGGGCGATGTCCAGCACCTCGTTGATCAGCCCCAGCAGGTGCTGGCCGGCCCGCAGGATGTGCCCGACCTGGGGCCGCTGGCCGGCGCTGGAGTCCATGTCGAGCAATTGCGCGAAACCGAGGATGGCATTGAGCGGGGTGCGCAGTTCGTGGCTCATGCGCGAGAGGAACTCGCTCTTGGCGCGGCTGGCGCTTTCGGCTTCTTCGCGGGCGGTGCCCAGGGCGATTTCCGCGGCGCGGCGGTCGGTGATGTCCCGGGTGATCTTGGAGAACCCCCGCAGGGCGCCGCTGGCGTCGTATTGCGCGGTGATCACCACGCTGGCCCAGAAGCGGCTGCCGTCCTTGCGGCAGCGCCAGCCTTCTTCCATGTAGTGGCCGTGGGCGGTGGCTTCGCGCAGGGCCATGTCCGGGTGCTGCGGGCATTCTTCCGGCAGGTAGAACAGGGAGAAATGGCGGCCGATGATTTCCTGGTCGCGGTAGCCCTTGATCCGCTCGGCGCCGAAATTCCAGGTGGTGACCATGCCGGTGGTGTCCAGGGCGAAGATCCCGTAGTCCTTGACCCCGTCGATGATCAGCCGCAGGCGTTCTTCGTTGTCGCGCAGGGCGCGCTCGCGTTCGGCCAGCAGTTGCCCGGCTTCCACCAGGCGCGTGCCCAACTGGCCGATCTCATCCAGTTCCGGGGCTTGCGGCAGCAGCGGCTGACCCAGGGCCAGGCGCTGGGCGTTGCCCTGGACCTGCTGCACCCGGGTGACGATGCCCCGGGACAGCAGCAGCACCGCGACGATGGCGCCAAACAGCCCGCAACCGGCGGCCAGCAGGGTGGCGAACAGCAGGCGCATGCGGGTTGCCGCCGCGGCCGCGGTGCGTTCGGCCAGCAGCGCGTCCTCGTGGATGCGCATGGCGCTGATCTGCTCACGCAGCACGTCCAGCACCTGCTTGTTGTCGATGAGGATCGCGGTCACCGTGGCGCTGTCGTCGCGGCTGCCGTTGCGCAGGGCCACCAGGCCTTCGAGCTTGGTCTGGATCAGCGGGGTGATGGTGTGCAGGTACTCGCGCATGCGCGTGTCGCGCACGTTGCGGTCCAGGCGTTGCAGGGCCGCTTCGATCTGCGGACGGGCCTGGAGGTAGGCGGGCAGGAAGTCCTCGCTGCGGGTCAGCAGGTAGCCGCGCACGCTGGCCGCGGCCTCGGCCAGCAGGGTGTGCACGGTCTGGATGTCGCCCTGCACCAGCAGCACCCGGCGCACGTCTTCTTCGGCGCGGGCGGTCTGGCGTTCGGCGCTGTAGATCAGCACCAGGGACAGCAGCAGGATCACCAGGGGCAGGGAGATCACCACCAGCGCCTTGCCCCGCAGCGGCAGGTCGGCCCAGCGCCGGGCGCTGCGCAGGTTCATGGCCACTGCCCGCTGGGCTGGGCCACCAGTCCCAGGGCGATGCCACGCACCGCCGCCTGGGTGCGGTCGGAGGCGCCGAGCTTGCCGATCACCCGCTCGACGTGGGCCTTGGCGGTGCCGGTGGTGATGCCGAGCTTTTCGCCGATCTCGCGGTTGCTGAAGCCGCCGGCCACCAGCCCCAGCACCTGGCGCTCGCGGGCGGTCAGGGCCTGGGCCTGGGGTATCTGGCCGCTGCCGCGTTCGGTCATGCGCCGCAGCAGGCGCGCACTGACCGCACTGTTGAGGGCTTCCTCGCCCTGGGCCACCCGCTGCAGGGCGCCGATCACTTCGTCGCGGCTGGCGTCCTTGAGCAGGTAGCCCACGGCGCCGGCGGTCATGGCCGCTTCCAGGTGATCGGGGCTGTCGTCCATGGTGAAGATCACCACCTTGACCTCGGGCTGGCGCTGCTGCAGAAGGCGCGCGGCCCCCAGGCCATTGAGCTGGGGCATGCGGATGTCGAGGATGGCGATGTCCGGGCGCAGTTGCTCGCACAGGGCCAGGGCTTCTTCACCGTCCCTGGCCTGGCCCACCACCTCGAACTCCGGGTTGCCCGCCAGCAGGGCGACGAAGCCGGTGCGGGTCACTTCATGGTCGTCCGCCAGGACCAGGCGTATCAGGCTACTCATGGCGCTTGCTCCAAGGGTTGCACGGGCACGCTGGCCAGCAGCCGGGTGCCGCTGCCGGGCCGGCTGTCGCAGCTGAAATGGCCGCCCAGCAGATGGGCGCGCTCATGCATGGCGACCTGACCCAGCTGCTCGGCCACCGGGGCCGGCGAGCTGACGAATCCGCAACCGTCATCGTTGACCCCGAGCAGCGCCAGGCCGTCTTCCAGGGCCAGGCTCAGGTGCACCTGCGAGGCCCGGGCGTGCTTGAGGATGTTGTTGATGGCTTCCTGGGCGATGCGGAACAGGGCGATCTCCACCGCATCGGGCAGGCGCTGCGGCGCGCGCTGCCCCCAGTACACCAGCAGACCGGCGTCGCGCAGGCGGTCGGCCTCGCGGTCGATGGCCCGCAGCAGGCCGAAGTCGTCGAGCACGTGGGGGCGCAAGCCGCCGATCAGTTGCCGGCCTTCGCCGACGCAGCCCTGTGCCAGTTGCAGGATGGTCTGCAGGTCCTGGTGCAGCTCGGCGGGCAACGGCGGACAACGCCCGGCGAAGCCCTGCAGGCGCTGGTGCAGCCCGGCCAGGGTTTGCGCCAGGCCGTCGTGCAGGTCATAGGCGACCCGCTTGCGTTCGTCTTCCTGGGCGCTGAACAGGCGTTGCACCAGCTCCGACATGCTGCGCTCCCGGGCTTGCAGGTCGCGCAGCAGACGATGGTTTTCCAGGTGCGCCGCCAGCAGGGTGGCCAGCAGTTGCAGGGATTCCAGGTCTTCGCTGTCCGGCGGGCTGATGGGCACGCTGTTGGCCAGCAGCAGGGCGCCAAAGGCGCGGCCGTCGGCGCGGTGCAACAGTACGCGCAGCACGGCGCTGTCCGGCGGCGGCTCCGGCCATTGCGGGTGATCGGCCAGGGCGCGCAGGCCTTGCAGGCGTTCTTCATGACCCAGGGCGGCGCGGGTGTGGATCACGCCATCCTCGGCCCATTCCAGCAGCAGTCCGTGGTCCATGGCGGCGAAGGCGCAGGCCCGTTGCACCACCCGCTGGCGCATCTGCTCGGGGGGCAGTTGCAAAAGCTCCTGGCCGGTGTCCACCAGCAGTCGCAGGCGCGCGGCGCGGCTCTGGGACTGTCGATACTGGCTGCGCAGGGCCAGGGCGCTGGCGGGGTCGAAGGATGGGGTGGACATGGCGTTGCTCCAGTGCGGCGGCGCTGCGGTTGAACAAAAGCGGGCATTAGACCCGCTGCTGCACGTCACGCCTATCTGCCGAATGGCATAGGCCGAAAGCTCCAGTTGGCCGATGGCGCGGACGACGGCGATGGGCAAAGTGTGGCTCATTGAAACCCACTGGAGAAATCGTATGAAACTGAAAACCACTGCCCTGGCCCTGTTTTTCGCCTTCACCGCTCCACTGGCTGTGGCCGCCGAGGTCAAGCCCTATGTCTACAGCGCCGTTGCCGAGCAGCCGCAAGCGGCTCAGGACCGCGAGATCGCCGGCCTGTTCGATCGCTGGAACAGCGCCTTGCAGACCGGCAACCCGCAGTCGGTGGTGAGCCTGTATGCGCCGAACGCAGTGTTGCAGCCGACCGTGTCCAACCAGGTGCGCAGCACTCACGCCCAGATCCAGGACTACTTCGAGCACTTCCTGGCGTCCAAGCCGGTGGGGCAGATCAACTACCGTGAAATCCGTCACCTGGGCCCGGATGCCGCCCTGGACAGCGGCGTCTACACCTTCACCCTGACCGACGCGTCCGGCAAGAGCGAGAAGGTCCAGGCGCGCTACACCTTCCTGTACGAGCGTATCGACGGTCAGTGGAAGATCCTCAACCATCACTCCTCGGCCATGCCGGAAGTCCAGTCGCAGCTGGCCGCTCACTGATCCACCTTGCGTTCCCTTCACGCCGAGCCTGTGCTCGGCGTTGTCGTTCCCGCGGCTCACTGCTCGCGGTAGCGCCCCGGGGTCATGCCGAACCAGCGCAGGCAGGCCTTGTGAAAGCTGCTCTGGTCGCGAAAGCCCAGCAGGGCGCCGATGTATTTGACGCTGCGCATGGAGTTGCGCAGGAAGCTGTGGGCCAGCATCAAGCGGGCTTCATCCAGCAAGGCCGAGAAATGCACGTCTTCGTGTCCCAGGCGGCGTTGCAGGCTGCGGGTGCTGACCCCGACGATCTGGGCGATGTTCGGCAGGTCGCTCGGTGCACCCTGGGCCAGGCGTTCGGACAACGCTCGACGGACCCGGGCGGTCATCGAACCGTTGTGCAGCAGGTTGAGGCGGTTACGCGCGTACTCCAGGTGCAGCACATCCAGGGCCGGGTCGGCGGTGGGCAGGGCAATGGCGCAATCCTGGCTGCTGAAGGACAAGCTGTTGTAGGGCGCGCAAAACTGCAGGTTGTCTCCCAGCAACTGGCGCAGGGACCCGGTGTCCAGCGGCTCCGGGTAGGTGAAGGTGGCTGTCAGGGGCCGCACTTTGTGCTGCGGCAACAGCCAGTGAAGTAGGCCCAGGGTCTGGGCCGCGCCGGCGTCGATAAAGGCCCGGGGCATCATCGAGGGTTCGCTGGCCACGTCGAAGCCGATCAGGGTCAGCATCTGCGGCTTGCGCTCCAGGCACATGCAGAAGCCGTTGCTGATCAGCGCGTGGTAATCCACCAGGCGTTGCAGCGCGATGCCCAGGGTGGCGCAGGACATTACCGCATACCCCAATGCCTCCAGGTTGGCCGGATGGGCCTTGCTGTAGGCCAGCAGGCCCAGGTCCGGCTTGCCGGTGCGGCGCACCGCTTCCTGTATCACCTGATAGACCAGTTCCAGCCTCACGCCCTTGGGGTTTTCATACACATCCCGCAGGCTGCTGCCCAATTGCTTGAGCAAGGTTTCGACGTGGGCGCCGCCCTCATTCATGACATCGGCAAGCACCCTAAAGCTGGCGCTGGTCATTCTATGCATAGGTCTTCCTGGACTGATGGCTTAGTGATATCGGAGAGGCCGTTGGCATGATTGCAATAAACACGGGGCCACAGACGATTCAGCAGTGCCGCGCGTTTCCGAGGACAAGCGAAAGGTATCCAGGAACACTTCCTCAAGGCCTGTGCCGGGGTCGATCATGTTCGGCCAGGGCCCTTGGAAAGGGTGACGGCCAGCGCGTCGCATCCGGTTCGCCGCGAGGGTGCCGTTGTCTTGCCCGGGGAGTTGTCATGCAAAGCGTCAGAGACTTTTATCGTGAACTGGCCCAGGGCCGCCTGATGCTGGCGTTCCAGCCGGTGGTGTGGCTGCCCGACAGCAGCCGCGTGCTGTACCACGAAAGCTTGCTGCGCCACATCGATGCTCAGGGCGGCGAAGTCTATCCTCTGGCGCTGCTGGAAAAACACCAACTGATGCGCGAGCTCGATCAAAGCGTGGTGCGCTGCGTGATCGATGCGCTGCACCGTGATGAACGCCTGCGCCTGGGGTGCAATATTTCCGCCCAGAGCGCGATCATCGACGGCTTCTGGTCGCCGATTCTGCAGGTGCTGCGCGACTCACCCTCAGTGGCCGCGCGCCTGGTGATCGAGATCACCGAAAGCGCCACGCCGCCGAGCATCGAGGCGGCCAGCGAGTTCGTCCTGTGCCTGCGGGAACTGGGCTGCCGGGTGGCCATCGACGATTTCGGCGCGGGCCTGGGCACCCTGGAATTCATCCGCCAGACCCGGCCGGACATCGTCAAGATCGACAAGGGCTACATCCAGCGCGCCCGTGGCGAACTCAACAGCGCCCAGACCCTCAGCCACCTGGTGCAGCTGTGCAAGACCCTGGCGCCCTGCGTGATCATCGAAGGCATCGAGACCAGCACCGACCAGAACCTGGCCACGGCCTGTGGCGGCGAGTGGGGGCAGGGCTATCTGTTCGGGCGCCCGCAAGTCGATCGCCTCGGCCGGCGCTGCTGCCTGGAGCAGCAGATGGCGCCGCGGTGTGCGCTGGATCAGGCCTAGCCCGGTGGCGCCAAGGCACGGCGCGAGCCCGCCTGACGGGGTTCAATCAGCCTGCGGGGTGATGGGCGGGGTGTGGGCCGTCGGGTCTTGCACCTCGGCACTGATGGGCAATGCCGGCAGCTCTTCCTCGGGAATCTCCTTCATGTCCACGTGCAGGTTGCGCTTGGGCCGTTCCGGCTGGAACGCGTCGTAGGGCAGCAGCACGGTGTCGAGCGCCGCATCCAGGGGCAGGCTGGCGATCATCAGGATCGGGCACACCACCGTCACCCAGCAGCCGCCGGTGATCATGCGCGCGTAGCCCATGTCGTAGCCGGTGAGCACTTGGGCGTTGGTCTTGACGCTGCGGTAGTAGCGATCGTCGCGAAAGTCCAGGGCATTGCCGCGAGTCATGTAGGTGCCACAGCCGGACAGCAGCAGGGTGTTGAGCAGCAACAGGTAATGGAGGATTCGGATGATCAGGCTTCCACGCAGGGTCGAGGCAGGGGCCGGCGAGAATCAGTGATTCATCGCGTCATGGGGCAGCAGCGCGGTGTCGGCCACGGCGTCCACCGGCAGGCTGACGATGGCCACCACCGGGCAGACGATGCTCATCCAGCAGAAGAGCGTGGCATAGCCGTCGTAGCCGCTGGCGCCGCGCATGGTCAGCAGTTCGATATTGGCCTGGGTGCCTTTGTAGTAGTCGTAGCCGCTATGGGCATTGGGCGTGCGAGCGATCAGGGTGCCGCAGCCCGCCAGGGACAGCATGGACACAACGAACAGGGCATTGAGGGCTTTGATGGCGCCATTCCTTAGCAAGCGGATTTTTTCGCGCGCATGGTCGCAGAAGCGCGGTGCAGACGCTAGATTGGGCGCTGAATAAATACTGGGCGCAGTGCCGGGAGGGTTCGATGAGGGGAGAGCGCAGCGTCGCACGGCTGTTTGCCGAGGAACCGCTGTCTTGGGGGTTGCGGGGTGACCCCTATCTGTGGCGAGCCATGGCCGCGCATCTGGCCCACACGCCCTGGCCGGCCACGGCGCAGCAGTTGGAAGCCCTGATCGTCCAGGCCTTCGAGCAATTGACCGGCAGTGCCTGGAGCTCGGCAGGGCATTTCTTCGTCGAGGCCTTTGCCCATGGCGGCATGTCCAGCGGCGGGATTTCCATGGTCTTCTGGCACGAGCACGGCCTGCCCCTGTTGCGCGCCCGTTGGGCGCAAGCCTGATCAGATTTCGCTGGGGATCAGCATAAGCAGGTCGGTATCGCCGACATCCACCCCGGCCTGGGTCAGCAGGGTGCTGGCCTGGCCCCGGTGATGGGTCTGGTGATTGAAGAAATGCACCAGCAGGCTATAGAAATCGCGCTCGGCGACCACGCCTTGGGTGTTGGTGTAATGCAGGCTGCTGTCCAGGTCGGTGTCGTTCAGGGATTGGCTGAAATCGAGGATCAACTGGTCCAGCCACTGGCGTTGCTGCCAGAGCCCGCCCAGGTTTGGGAACAGCAGGGTCTTGAGGTCCTGGGGCAGGGCCACCCCTTGCAGCGGCGCCAGGGCCGCAAACCGCGCCGGGTGCTGGGCAAAACGCTTGAGCCAGATGGTGTCGCCGGCCAGCAAATGATTGAGGGTGCCGAGGATCGAGCCGAAAAAAGCCTGGCGATCGAGGACGATCTGCGCCTCGGGCAGGGTCATGGCGGCGTGGTACAGCTTGGTGTTCATCCATTGGTTGTAGCGGGCCATCAGGCACAGGTGCTTGGTGCGCTGCATTGTGGTTCCTCTGGGTTTTTGCGGGCGGGGGGCAGCAGCTTCGCAAGTCTCGCTGCACGCCGGCAAGGGTCGCGACGAAAGCCTTGCGCGCCGGCTGTTTGCAGGGCCTTGCAGCCATTAAAAAAACCGCCCCTTTGGCCCCGATAACATCGTTTCTCGGGGCTTGGGCTTTTCTCTATATTGGCCACCAGATCCAGCGCGGCAACACGCCGCGCACCCTTTATGGTGAGCCGTTGCAATGAATAAAAAACCTGAACGCACAGGGCTGGAAAATCCCGGGACCGCCACTCGCGTGGTCTGGGGCGGAGAGCAAGTCCGTCACCCCTACAACGCCACGCAAACCCCGATTGTCGCCAGCGCCGCCTACGGCTACGACGACATCGACCAGTGGTACGACGTGGCCCTGGGCAAGGCCCCGGGCTTCATCTACAGCCGCATGAGCAACCCCACGGTGGAAACCCTGGAAGCCAAATTGTGCGACCTGGAAAACGCCGAATCGGCGGTGGCCTTCAGCAGCGGCATGGCGGCCATCAGCGGGGTGCTCTACAGCTTCCTGCGCCACGGCCAGCGGGTGGTGTCGACCAAGGACAGCTACGGCGGCACCAACAAGATTTTCGAAGAGTTCCTGCCGCGCATGGGCGTGGCCGTGACCCTCTGCGAAACCTTCGACCAGCAGCAGATCGAAGCCGAGATTGCCAAGGGTTGCGACCTGCTGTACCTGGAAACCCCGACCAACCCGACCCTGAAGATCGTCGACATCCAGCGTCTGGTCACCGCGGCGAAACAGGTCGGCGCCCTGGTGGTGGCGGACAACACCTTCGCCACGCCGCTGAACCAGAATCCCCTGGCCCTGGGCGTGGACGTGGTGATCCACAGCGCCACCAAGTTCCTCAGTGGCCACGGCGATGTGCTGGGTGGCGTGGCCTGCGGCAGCGAGGCGCTGATGAGCCAGGTGCGTCACTACCGGGAAATCAACGGTGCCAGCCTCGATCCGTTCTCGGCCTACCTGATCATCCGCGGGATCAAGACCCTGGCCCTGCGCATGCGCCAGCAACAGCACAGCGCGGCGCAGCTGGCGCAGTTCCTGCTTAACGAACCGCTGGTGGAGTCGGTGAACTACCCGGGCTTGCCGAGCCACCCGAACCACGCCGTGGCCTGTGCGCAGATGCGCGGTTTCGGCGCCATCGTCAGCTTTGTCCTGGTGGGCGGCATGGACAGCGTCAAGCTGCTCCTGCCGCGCCTGCGCTATGCCCACTGCGCCGGCAACCTGGGCGCGGTGGAAACCATCTACGGTCCGGCGCGCACCACCAGCCATGTCGAAAACACCCTGGAAGAGCGTCAGGCCCTGGGCATTTCCGAAGGCCTGGTGCGGATCTCGGTGGGCATCGAAGACACCGATGATCTGCTGGCGGACCTGCAGCAAGCCTTTGCCTGGCTGCGCCAATCCCTCAAGCACAACCCGGCGCCCGGCGCCGTCCCTTCCCTGAATGTCCGGGTCGAGGTGGCCCACTGAAAGAGCGCGCAATACCCCCACAGCAAGGCAGCCAGTGGGGGCTTCATGAAGAGGAATAACAATAAAAACCTGGTGGCATCCGATTTGTTTTCTGCCCATTTCCACAGTCGCAGAAATTGAGACTTGCCCTGACAACTTTCATGAGAACCATCATGTCCCTACAAGAACAACAGGCCGACTTGCGCGGCGGCTTCAAGCAAGAAATGCAGACCCGGCACATTGTCATGCTCGCCCTTGGCGGGGTGATCGGCACCGGGCTGTTCCTCACTTCCGGCTACACGGTGAACCAGGCCGGCCCGCTGGGCGCGGTGATCGCCTACATCATCGGCGCGCTGATGGTGTACCTGGTGATGATGTGCCTGGGCGAACTGGCGGTGCAGATGCCCGAGACCGGCTCCTTCAGCACCTACGCCACACGCTTTCTCGGCCCCGGCACCGGTTACACCGTGGCCTGGCTGTACTGGCTGACCTGGACCGTGGCCATCGGCTCGGAGTTCACCGCCGCCGGGATCCTCATGGCCCGCTGGTTCCCCGACACCCCGGTGTGGATCTGGAGCGCGCTGTTCGCCATGGTGGTGTTCCTGTCCAACGTGGTGTCGGTGCGGCTGTTCGCCGAAACCGAGTTCTGGCTGTCGCTGGTCAAGGTGGTCACCGTGCTGGCCTTCCTGGCGGTGGGGGGCGGGGCGATCCTCGGTCTTTTACACATCGACCAGGCCCACAGCATTGGCCTGAGCAACTTCACCCGCGAGGGGCTGTTCCCCACCGGCTTCATGCCGATCGCCATGACTTTGCTGGCGGTGGCCTTTGCCTTCTCCGGCACCGAGCTGATCGGTATCGCCGCCGGCGAAACCCGTGACCCGCAACGCAACGTGCCACGGGCGATCCGCACCACGGTGCTGCGCCTGGCGATCTTCTTCGTCGGCACCATCTTCGTCCTCGCCACCCTGTTGCCCCGAGAGCAGGCCGGCCTGGTGGAAAGTCCGTTCGTCACGGTGTTCACCTACATCGGCATTCCGTACTCGGCCGACATCATGAACTTCGTGATCATCAGTGCGCTGCTGTCCGCCGCCAACTCCGGGCTGTACGCCGCCTCGCGGATGCTCTGGACCCTGAGCGACCAGGGCCATCTGCCCAAGCAGTTCTCGGCCCTGACCCGCATGGGCACGCCGCTCAACGCGATCATCGTGAGCATGGCCGGCGGCGCCGCCTCGCTGCTCAGCAGCGTGTTCGCCCCGGACACCATCTACCTGGCCCTGGTGTCGATTTCCGGGCTGGCGGTGGTGGTGGTGTGGATGAGCATCGCCGCCAGCCAGATCGCCTTCCGCCGGCACTTCGTGGCCAACGGCGGCGATGTGCGCGACCTGAAATTCCGTGTCCGTGGCTACCCCTGGGTGCCGCTGGGGGCGCTGTTGTGCTGCGCCCTGGCCTGTGTCGGCATCGGCTTCGATCCCGAGCAGCGGGTGGCCCTGTACTTCGGTGTGCCGTTCATCGCCTGGTGCTACTTCGTGTATTACATTACCCGCAGTAGCCGCCAGCGGCGCCTGGCCCTGGCACCTCTGGCACGCTCGTCCGATGCCCTGCCGGGCTGACGGACGGCAACGGCATCCAGGGTGTTCATGAGAGCCAGGCCATGAAGCAGAAAAGCTTGCCCCCGCTGAACTGGCTGCGCGCCTTCGAAGTGTCCGCCCGCTGCCTGAACTTCACCCACGCCGCCGAGGAGCTGTTCCTCACCCAGGGGGCGGTGAGCCAGCAGATCCGCCAGCTGGAAAGCCACCTCGGGGTGGCGCTGTTCAAGCGCCTGCCCCGGGGCCTGGACCTGACCGAGGAGGGCCGCTCCTACCTGCCGGTGGTGCAGGACGCCATCACCCGGCTGGCGGTGGGCACCAACGAGATTTTCGGCCAGCACCAGCACCGGCCGATCAAGGTGCGCGGCAGCCTGGCGTTCTTCGTCCACTGGCTGGCGCCCAAGCTGCTGACCTTTCAGCAGGCCCAGCCCCAGGTGGACATTCGGTACATCAGCAATATCTGGGTCAAGGAACTGGATGGCGAAGACGACCTGGAAATCCGCTGGGGTCGCGGTCACTGGCCGGGGCTTGTGGCCCAGCGCCTGACCTGGGACAGCCTGGTCCCGGTCTGCGCACCGGCGCTGCTGGCGCGCCTGCCGCTGCAGGTGCCGGACGATCTGGCCCGCCATCAACTGCTGCACGTGCTGGGCTACGAAGAGGGCTGGGGCTACTGGCTTGAACGGGCCGGCGCCAGAGGCGTGGACTCGTCCCGGGGCATGCAGTTCGACACCCTGATCTCGACCCTGCGCATGGCCGAACTGGGGCAGGGCGTGGCCCTGGCCCGTTCCTCGATGGTCGCCGACATGCTGGCCGACGGGCGTCTGGTGGAGCCCTTCGAGCAGCGTATCGAGGCCAGCGAATCCTTTTACCTGGTGCGCGGCGCCGATGCCGAGCAACACCCCGATGCGCTGAAGTTCTCCACCTGGCTGGTGGAGCAGGCCCATCGCTACAAATGACTGGCCGGAGCCAAGCATGCGCTATGTGAGTACCCGCAGTGCCGCCGAACAGGTGGATTTTGCAACCGTGGTTTTGTCCGGCGTGGCCGCCGATGGCGGGCTGTATGTGCCGCAGCGGCTGCCGTGTTTCAGCCCCCAGGAAATCGCCAACTGGTCGACCCTGGATTACCCCGAACTGGCCTTTCGCGTGCTCAGCCCCTTTGTCGGCGACAGCCTGCCCGAGGCCGACTTCAAGGCGTTGCTGCACCGGGCCTACAGCGGTTTTGGCCACCGTGCGGTGGCGCCTTTGCGGCAGATCGATCGCAACGAATGGCTGCTGGAGCTGTTTCACGGTCCCAGCGGTTCGGCCAAGGATTTTGCCGCGCGCCTGCAGGCCCAACTGGTGAGCTATTTTCTCCAGCGCCGGCAGCGTCGCGGGGTGCTGGTGGGCGCCAGCAACGGCGACACCGGGCTGGCGGCGATCGACGCCTTCAAGGACTGCCCGCAGACCCAGGTGCTGGTGTTCTACCCGCAGCACGGCGTGCCCGAGCAGCAGGGGCGGCAGTTGCAGGCGGCGCATCACCCGGGGTTGTGGCGCTTTACGGTGCAGGGCAGTTTCGACGACTGCCAGACCCTGGTCAGCCGCCTGCTGCGCCAGTGGCCTTTGCCCGAGCACGAGGCGATCGGCTTCAACTCCAGCAACTGGGTGGGGGTCATGGCCCAGCTGGTGCTGTATTTCCATGCCGTGCTGCAACTGGGCGGCGGTCAGCGGCCCATCGGCTTCAGCGTGCCGGCGGCGAGTTTCGCCGAAGTCTATGCCGGCTACATCGTGCAGAAGATGGGCCTGCCGATCACCCAGATGATTGTCGCCACCAATAGCAATGACGCGCTGCATCAGCTGTTCCTGAAGAACCGCTACTCCCGCGGGCAGGCTCGCCAGAGCCTGTCGCCGGCCATGGACCTGTCGCTGTTCGCCAACCTCGAACGCCTGGTCTGGGAGCTGTATGGCCAGGACCCGCAGGCGGTGGCGGCGCTGATGCAGGGCTTCGAGGACAGCGGCGAGATGAGCCTGAACAACGAGGCCTGGCTGCAGGCGCGGATGATCATCGACTCCTATTCGGTCAGCGACGAAGAGACCGGCAAGGAGATCGTCAGCCTGTATCGGGACACCGGCTACGTCATCGATCCCCACGCCGCCACCGGGGTGCTGGCGGCGCGCCTGTACCGCCGCAGTCTGGTGGCACCGATGGTCACCCTGGGGGAAATCGCACCGGCCAAGTCGGCGCGGCTGCTGGGCTCGCTGGGCATCCCCGGGGTGGTCCCGCCACCGGTGGCAGCGCCCTCGACGCAGCAGTGGCAGACCCTGGCGGCGGATGATTTTGCCGCATTGCTGCATTGCCTGAAGGCACTGTGATGGACCGGTTCAAGGGGGCTGTATGAAGCGGATTCTGGATCCTCTGGACGAGCGCATCCTGGCCGAGCTGAGCGTCAATGCCCGGGCGGCTCATGCCGAGCTGGCGGCCAAGGTCAACCTGTCGCGCAATGCCGTGCGCCAGCGCATCGAACGCCTGGAGCGCGACGGCGCGATCCAGGGCTACACCATTCGCGTGGGCGAAGGGCGCGGCGCGGATACCCGGATCAACGCGCTGATCTTCGTCTACCGCTACGACCGCATGCGTGGCGCCGAGGTGTTGCAGGCCCTGCGGGCGATGCCGGAGATCGTCCAGTGCGAAGTGCTCAGTGGCGAGTTCGACGTGCTGGTGCGGGTCAGCGCCGCCACCGCGGAGCGGGTGCACCGGGTGTGGAATGACATCGCCGCCTTGCCCGGAGTGGAAAACACCGTGACGTCCTTTGTCTTGTCGTCGGTGAGTTAGGGGCCGTCTGCCTGCTTGAAAAACCAGCCATGGCTGGTTTTTTTGCCTTTTCGGAGCCGCAGGTTGTGCCTGTTCATGCCTTATGAACAGGGGGTGGTACACGTTGAAATGGCTCAAGGGGAAACAGGCGATGAAAGCCGATGGCCCGAAGAGGCGGCGCTGGCGTATCAACAGTCCGCAACCAGGAAATCCTTCCTGAAGATTCAGAAGCGTCTGATGTGTCGGTTACCGGTGCAATTTTAGTATCGGCACCCGCTGCAGGGCCTGGCTTTTGGTGGAGATGTGCAGTTTGTCGGGGTGTTGAGTGCTTGTTTGACGCCAAGATAGTGGCACATTAACATCGCCCGCTTTGTCATGACCTTACTGCCCTTTCGAAGGATCGAGTATGTCCATCTCCACCCTCAGGATGAGGTTGTGCTGTGTACTGTCCTGCCTGCTGCTGGTCGGTCCATTGCACATGGCGATTGCCGCCCCCTTGCTGACCTTCAATCCCGACGACCAGGACCTGATCCACGACCTGCAGAATCGCCTGCAGGAGGAACAGCAGCGGCGTCTCGAAGAGCTCAAGGACCTGCCCGCGGCAAGCACCTCGCCGCCAGCCTGACCTTCGCCCACTCCCTCGAGCGGCCAGATGCCCTGAGTGAGCGCGAAGCACCGATCTACTTGCGTTTGGACCTGTTCCTCTAATTCCGCTTTTTGCCCGAGATTCTCGACATGGACGTTCGCCAACTCGCCTTCCTGGCCCGCCAGCCTTCGGCTGCCCTGCAACCACGCGACACCTTCTGGGGACTGTCGAAACGCGGGTTGGCGTTCATCCTCGCCAACATGATGTTCTGGCAGCCGGTAGTGGCGATGGCCGACGGCATCGTGGTCAACGGCAGCGGCACCAGTCTCGGCCAGGCCGGCAATGGCGTGCCCATCGTCAACATCGCCGCGCCCAATGGCAGTGGGCTGTCCCACAACCAGTTCAGCGATTACAACGTCGGCCAGCAGGGCGTGATCCTCAATAACGCCACCAACCGCACTCAGGAAACCCAGCTTGGCGGCATCATCCTCGGCAACCCCAACTTGGGTGGCCGTGCGGCCAATGTGATCCTCAACGAGGTCAATGGCGGCAGCCCCAGCCAGCTCAAGGGTTACACCGAAGTGGCCGGGCAATCGGCCCATGTCATCGTCGCCAACCCCTACGGCGTCAGCTGCAACGGCTGCGGCTTCATCAACACCCCCAAAGCCACCCTGACCACCGGCAAACCGGTGATCGAGAACGGCCAGATCCAGCGTTACCAGGTGGACCAGGGCAGCGTCGCCATCGAAGGCGCGGGGCTCAACGCCAGCAATATCGACCGGTTCGAAATCATCACCCGCAGCGCCAAGATCAACGCCGAGATCCAGGCCAAGCACCTGGCGGTGATCGCCGGGGCCAACGATGTCGACGCCAAGACCTTGAACGCCAAGGCACGCACCGCCAACCCGGCGGATGCGCCGCAACTGGCGATCGACTCCTCGGCCCTGGGCGGTATGTACGCCGGGGCGATCAAGCTGGTGGGCACTGAAGCCGGGGTGGGGGTGAAACTCGACGGCAAGCTGATCGCCAGTGGCGGTGATATCCAGATGGATGCCAACGGTCAGTTGCGCATGGTGGAGGCGAGCGCCGAGAAGGGTGCCGTGGCGATCAAGGCGCAAAGCCTGGAGGCCCAGGGCGCGGTCTACGCCGGCACCGATCTCAAGGTGCAAACCCAAGACGACCTGAACAACCACAGCACCCTGGCGGCGGCCAACAGCATCAACCTGGGCAGCGGCGGGCAACTGAACAATCAGGGCATCATCGAAGCCGGGGTCAATGCCGACAACAGCCGCAACCAGCGCGGCGATGTCACCCTGACGGCGCAAAACCTGAACAACCGTGGCCAGAGCGTGGTGGCCAGTCGTGATCTGAACGTCACCACCACCCAGACCCTGGACAACCAGGGCGGTACCTTGAGTGGCAAGCGCCAGGTGACGGTCAGCGCCGCCACTCTGGATAACAGCCACCAAGGCAAGGTTCTGAGCGCCGAACGCCTGCAACTCAATGCCGGGCAAGTGCGCAACGGCCAGGGCGGCCTGATAAAGAGTCAGCAGTCCCTCAACGCCACCCTGGGCCACCTGGGCAACAGCGGCGGCGAGCTGTCGAGCCAGGGCAGCAGCACCCTGGTGCTGGCCGGCATGGACAACCTCACCGGCGTGGTACTGGCGCAACAGACCCTGGAGATCACCGCTACTGAGCAACTGGACAACCAGGGCGGGCTGCTGTCGGGCTGGCAGGGCCTGACCCTCAAGGGCACCGGCCTGAACAACAGCAACAAAGGCACCGTCTCCAGCCTCAAGGGCGGTGTCGACATCACCCTCAGCGACGACTTGAACAACAGCCAGGGCGGCGCCCTGGTCAGCCAGCAGGCCCTGGACGTCAAGGCCGCGAGCCTCGACAACAGCCTCAAGGGCGTGATCTCCAGCGCCGGCGAGCAAAGCCTCAAGCTGCGCGACCTGCTGGACAACAGCCAGGGCGGCTCCATCGACAGCGCCGCGACCCTGACCCTGCGCGCCATGACCCTGGGCAACCAGGGCGGCACCGTCAACGCCGCCGGCGACCTGGAGTTCATCGGCAGCGACCTGGACAACAGCCACGGCACCTTCACCGGCAAGCAGGGCGTCACCCTCGAACTGCTGGGACGCTTGATCAACAACCAGGGCACCCTGTCCGCCGCGGGCCCTTTGCTGCTCAAGCGCAGCACGGCGGTTGAAAACCAGGGCGGTGAGCTCTCCAGCCAGCAGTGGCTGCGGCTGTTCACCGAACGCTTGGACAACCGGCAGAAGGGCCGGGTCGCGGCCAATGATTCAGTGTTGATCAGCGCCACTGATCAAGTGCAGAACAGCGATGGCGGCGAGATCCTCAGCCGCGAAGCCGACCTGCAACTCAATGCCGAGCGTCTGGACAGCGCCAAGGGCCTGCTGCAGGCCAAGACCCGCCTGGCCCTTGAAGTTGCCTCCGTGGCCGGCAACCAGGGCGGGCAGATCATTGCCCAGCAGGGCGACCTGACGCTCAAGGCGGGCCACCTCGACAACCGCGCGGGCAAGGTCTCGGCCCTCAGCGGCGGCGCCACCCTGAAAACCGCCGCCGATGGCCGCCTCGACAACCGCGACGGCGCGCTCTTCGCCCAGCAGGCGCTGCATATCAGCGCCAAGGACCTGGACAACAGTGCTGGCCAGATCAGCGCCCGGCAGATCGAGCTGGAACTGGCTGGCGCCCTGGACAACCGCCAGGGCCTGATCGAAAGCCGCAGCACCCTGGCCACCGCCGCCGCCAGCCTGGACAACCAGCGCGGGCAACTGCGGGCCCTGGGCCTGGCGAGCAAGACCCGCTTCGATATTGGCGGCACTTTCGACAACCGCGACGGCTTCCTGGAAACCGCCAACCACGACCTGGCCTTCGACGCCGGGGGCTTCAACAACCGCGGCGGCAGCCTGCTGCACAGCGGCAGCGGGGTGTTCGGCATCTCCATGGCCAACCTCGAAGACGTTGGTGGCCGCCTGAAGACCGCCGGCCAACTGACCCTGGAAGCCGAGCGCTGGACCAACAGCAGTGCAATCCAGGCCGATCAGTTGCTGATTAAGGTCGACCACCTGACCCAGACCGCCGACGGCCAGCTCCTGGCGGGCAAGGGCCTGACCGGCAGCGGCAGCCACTGGAGCAACGACGGCCTGATCGGCAGCGACGCCGCGCTCAACCTCGACCTGAGCGGCAACTACAGCGGCAAGGGCCGCCTGAGCAGCCTCGGCCAGCTGGACCTGCACGCCGCCCAGCTGGATCTGGCGGACAGCGCCAGCATTGCCGGTGGCGCCAACAGCATTCTGAAAATCGATGGCGCGCTGAACAGCGCCGGGCGCATCACCGCCAGCCAGAAACTGCGGTTGAACGCCGCCAACATCCACAACCTTGGCACCCTGGGCAGCGGTGAAGACCTGAGCCTCACTGCTGCCACTCTGCTCAACGACCATGGCCTGATCTCCAGCGGCGGCAATATGCAGCTGCTGACCACCAGCTTCACCAACCGCTACGCCCAGGTGTACAGCCTGGGCACTGCGCTGATCGCCAAGGACGACCAGCAAACCCGCGCCGACCTGCTGGACAATCGCTCCGGGGATATCGAAAGCCAGGGCAAGCTGAGCATCGCCGCCAGCACCGTCAACAACGTCATGGACGTGCTGCAGTACACCGAGCACGAAAAGAGCGCCGCCAGCATTACCCGTTTGTCCTGCACCCTGATTCCCGGCGCCGGCTGCGACGACCGTGGCGGCGGTCGTATCAACGGCCTGTGGGAAGTGGCCGAGACCGACCGCCTGCGGGTGACCAACAGCAGCGCCGCCGCCAGCCTCAACAGCGGCGCCGACCTGCAGATCGACACCCAGACCCTGACCAACACCAGCAGCCTGATCACCGCGGCCGGCGACATCAACGTCAAGGCCGAGACCGTCCACAACCAGGGCCTGCAACCCCAGGAAATCACCACCCTGCGGCGCTACTGGAGCTTCGTCAACGAAACCGGCAACGCCGCAGCCCATGCCGCCGCGTTCAACGCCCGCAACAACCCGACTCCGTCTGCCAGTTTTGCCTCCGATCTCAGCGCCTTTATCGCCTGGACCGGGGTAATGCTGTCCTCCAGCAGCAAAGTGGTGGACGGCGACCAATCCTTCGCCGCCACCATCCAGGCTGGCGGCAAGGTCAACCTCAAGGCTGACAAAACCCTCGACAACAGCGTGATCCGCTCCTTCTACGAGTACGTCGGCGCCGGCAAGACTCTGACCGACACCGGCGTTGGCAACGGCTACTCGACGCCGATCCGGATCAACCCGCAACTGCCCCCGGAACTGGCCCAGCAACAGGTCAACCCCCTGGTACTGCCGGGCTTCACCCTGCCCACCAGCGGCAACGGCCTGTTCCGCCTCAGCGGCCAGGGCAGCACCTTGGCCCAGGCCCCGACGCCCGCGCAGATCGCCGGCCTGCCGGACGCCGCGAGCCTGTCCCGGCCGCACAAGTACCTGATCGAAACCAACCCGGCGCTGACCAACCTCAAGCAGTTCATGAGCTCGGACTACCTGCTGTCCAATCTCGGCTACAACCCCGATGAAAGCGCCAAACGCCTGGGGGACGGTTTCTACGAACAGAAACTCATCCAGCAAGCCATGGTGGCCCGCACCGGCCAGCGCTTTATCGACGGCCAGGACAGCAACGAAAAGCTCTTCAAGCACCTGATGGACAACGCCCTCCAGAGCAAGCAACAGCTTGACCTGTCGGTGGGCGTGACCCTGACCTCCGAACAAATCGCCGCCCTGACCCACGACATCGTCTGGCTGGAAAGCCATGAAGTGAACGGCGAACAAGTGCTGGTGCCAGTGCTGTACCTGGCCCAGGCCAACAACCGCCTGGCGCCCAACGGCTCCCTTATCGCCGGCAAGGACGTGAGCCTGATTGCCGGCAAGGACTTGAACAACGTCGGCACCCTGCGCGCGGCTAATGACCTGTCGGCGGTGGCGGGGGCGAACCTGGTCAATAGTGGGTTGGTGGAGGCGGGCAACCGCCAGGACCTGCTGGCGGGCAACCATCTGGTCAACCGCGCCGGCGGCATCATCGCCGGGCGCGACGTGACCCTGACCACCACCCAGGGCGACGTGATCAACGACCGCACCCTGACCACCCACCAGAGCAAAAGCGACGACTACGTCCGCGAACAGCGTCGCGACTTCCTCGACAGCGCCGCCCGCATCGAAGCCAACAGCCTGAGCATCGACGCCGAACGAGACTTCGACAGCAACGGTAGCGTCCTGCACAGCGGTGGCGACACCCGCATCAAGGCCGGTCGCAACGTCAGCCTCACCGCCGTCGAACAAGTGGTCAGTAACGACCGCGGCATCGGCAACCTCGACCAGAGCAGAACCCAGCACGGCGCCACCCTGGAGAGCGGCGGCGACCTGAGCATTGAGGCCGGAGGCAACGTCACCGCCGTCGCCAGCCAGATCGACGCCAAGGGCGACGTCTCGATGACGGCCAAGGACCACCTGACCTTGGCCTCGGCCGCCAATGAACAACACTGGGCCAGCAAGACCGGTACCACCAAGAGCGAAGAGGATCGCGTCCACCAGCAAGCCACCACGGTGACGGCGGGCGGGGATGTGATGCTCAAGTCCGGCCAGGACATGACCCTGATTTCCAGCAAGGTCAAGGCTGGGGATGAAGCCTATCTGGTGGCCGGTGGCGAACTGAACCTGCTGGCGGAGCAGGACAGTGAACATTCGCTGTATGACATGAAGAAGAAGGGGGGCTTTGGCAACCTCAAGACCCAGCGTGACGAAGTCACCCGCACCACCCATATCGGCAGTGAAATCAGTGCCGGAGGCAACCTGACGCTCAAGAGCGAGGGCGACCAGAAGTATCAGGTCGCCAAGTTGCAAAGCGGCAAGGACATCACCCTGGACAGCGGCGGCGCCATCACCTTCGAAGGGGTGAAGGATCTGCATCAGGAGAGTCACGAGAAGACCAATAACAACTCCTTCTGGGTGTCCTCCAAAGGCAAGGGCAATACCGACGAAACCTTGCGCCAGACCCAGATGGTGGCGGCCGGCAACATCGTGATCAAAGCCGTTGATGGCCTGAAGATCGATGTGAGGCAGGTCAACCAGCAAACCGTTAGCCAGAGCATCGACGCGATGGTCAAGGCCGACCCGCAATTGGCTTGGCTCAAGGAGGCCGAGAAGCGTGGCGATGTTGATTGGCGGCTGGTAAAGGAGATCCACGACTCCTACAAGTACAGCAGCTCCGGGCTGGGGCCGGCTTCGCAGATCATTATTGCGATTGTAATGGCGGCGGTGGTTGGGCCTATGGCCATGGGCGCTATGGGGACCGCCACCGGTGGAGCGGTTGCTGCGGGGACCATGAGTTCGGGGACTGCTGGAGTGCTGGTGTCGAGTGCGGGAGCTATCGCTACAGGCGCCGCGACTAATGCAACCGTTAGTTTTATCAACAATGGCGGAAATCTGGGGGCGGTATTTAAGGATGTGACCTCTTCCAGCGCCATGAAAGGGTATGTGATCTCCGGTGTTACTGCGGGGCTTACATCTGGTTATTTCAATGAGTGGACAGGTACTTACACCAACCCAGTAACGAATCAGGTTATTGGGCCGAACCTCAGCACTTGGACAGGTGTTGGGCAATTTGCTGCGAGCCAAACACTGCAGAATGGTACCTCCATGCTGTTGAGCAAAGCGTTGGGGCAGGGCGGCAGTGCAAGTGATGCTCTGAAAAGTGCCTTGTTCAACACTTTGGCGGCTGCGAGTTTTAACGCTGTTGGGGATTACACCAAAAAATGGGGGATCAAGGATGGCACCCTGCCGAAAATCGCTATTCACGCGATGGTGGGAGGACTGCTCTCGCAAGCGACTGGTGGTGACTTCAAGACCGGGGCATTGGCAGCTGGGGCCAATGAAGCCCTGATCGAACATCTCAATCTTCTTGTCCAAGATGACAAAGTACTATTGGGTATGAGCTCGCAAATTGTAGGAGTTTTGGCTGCTGCTAGCCAGAAGGACGCAGATGCAAAATCTATAGAAAAAGGAGGGTGGATAGCTAAAAATGCCACCGCATATAACCGCCAACTACATCCAGATGAAAAAGAGTTAGCGAAGCGTTTGGCGGCTCGGAGTGGCGGTAAGTACTCAGCTGAACAGATTGAAGATCAACTGCGCCTGTCTAGTGTAAATGGTACTGATATCGGCCCTGGAACCGATACTGTTGCGACTAAGGAGGGACGGTATGATGAGTCGGGTAAGTGGTTACCATTGGGGAATGGTCAGTATTTTCAAGATTTTGCCAAACTTGATCTGAATATCGTTGCTTATATAAATGAGCAAACAAACGCATACAGTTGGGCGAATTTTCCTTCGAGTCCAAATACAGACTGGAGCAAATCTCCTAGTATTAGTGATGAGAGGCGAGATCGGCTTTCTGGGCATGTATTAGATGGTGATGGTGGCTATCGTTTACCTGTTATGGTGGGAGACGAAGCTTTTAGTCCCCGTTTTTTTTCATGTGGAGATGTTTCATGCGTATCCCTAGGCGGCAATGCTGATACGTCTGATCTAGAAACTATTCGCTGGAATGATGCATTAAATCGAAAGGCTATTAGCGATGTAACTACTATGGGAAGTTTAGCTCCCGTACCAGCTACTTGGTTAGGGAAGCTATTGGGTGCACTATTTGGTCGAAGTGTAATTGTTGGAGGGGAAGCGGCAGGCCTGAAAGTCACGGGCAACCTACTTGGGAAGGAGAGGTCTCTCGGGAGCGCTGCGGGACACGACTATGCTGGTGGGGTTCTTGAGGGAGGAACTGGTACCGCATATGCTGGTCATGGTCAGTATAGATATGGAGTCGGGGAAACTATTGTTCCTGAAGGAACAGCTATAACTTTGCCCCGAGAGGGCATTCGTATCACAGACGCAACTGGGCAATTTATCGAGCGTGGTGATTGGGAGGGATTATTCGCAGCAGGGTTAAAAAATCCTCGTATTGCTAACGATATTGAAGGCATGGCAACTTGGTTGCCAGGTGCTAAAGTTCTTAATTACTCTCTTAGTGCGCCTACAAATCTGATGATTTTGAAAAACTCATCAACGGTGGAACAGCGCACATCGCTTTCTGAATTGCTAAAGTCCTACGCAGGGTGTGTACAATGGGCTGCATGTACAGAATTCGTGAGGTGATTTATGTATTTTAAGGATTTGAGTGATTATTCTTACTATTTAAATAGTGGGCTACCTAGTGTAAAGAATGTCGGTTGGATAGATTCAAGGCATTATTTTGAACGAGGTGATGTTCCAAAGGCGGTTGTTGATAAGCTGCATCAGCTGATAGCTGGCTCTGCTGTATTTGATGCTCATGTAAATAAGATACGAGGTATTCATCCGTGTAATTTATGCGGCGAGCGAAATATTGAGGTCTCTGTAGGTAGTAAAAATATATATATTGGTAGCTCTGAGATTTGGGTGCCGTATGCTTGTGCTGATGGGTATTTTGCCTCCCCTACGATGATAGTTCACTATATAGAAGTACATGGATATAAGCCGCCGGATGAATTTATTGAAGCGTTAATGGCTGTGGATTTAGATGTGGAGTACTCGGCTCAAGATGCTTATATGCTGGCTGTTTCTAAGGTTTGAGTATGGTTTTTAAGGGCGATCTATAGAACGTTGTTGGTGGTGAGGGGGTGGTCAGAAAAGATGGTCGAGTTATTATTTGCTGCCGCTATCGATCTTTGGGTTTCGATTCTCAGGTGGTGTAATGACTTTGGATGAGATTTGGCGGCTATATTTGCACCACGAACATTAAGTGGCTCACGAGATAAGAGGGTGGGGCCTTGTTATGAATTGTTTCGAGCTGGAAGACGTTCTTGACTTAATTTTCCTGAAGTTGAATGAGCCAGTGAGGGATAGGGTAGTTTAGCTTTTAGAATGTTTTGAAAAAAACATAGGCTCAAGATCCATGTTTAGATTATCCAAGGCCGTGGTAGAAATGGATGTTGTTGGCCGTTATTTGCGTCAAGGATGCATTATTGAGCGCTATTACTAAGAGAGCAGGTCAGTTTTTGAACTATAGGTGTATGGTCAATCACGAGAGAAAAAGGGCGACCTTCAAGCCGCCCCTTTTTGCTCACTGAAGCACTTGCTCTTGCATTCGCCTTGTCGTCACATCCATCAAATCACACCCATCGCGTAGCAGAATGCAGCACACCAGCGACAGTTCCTGCAGAACAACTGCACCTTTGGGCGCGTCATCAGAAACCGCGAAGTTTTCCAGTAGTTGAGTCACAGCGCGAATGCGGTAAGCCGCTGCATCGTGCAGGACGTCAATGGGGGCTTGGGTATCGATCAGCAGGGAGGGAATGTTGCAGTCGTGACCGGTAATCGGCATGTATCGATTCAGAGTCGTCATGGATCTTACTCCTATATCAATCTGAGCCATCACCTTCTGCCGCCAAACAGAGTAAGGGTGACGGATTACACAAGGTTGGCGGACCAGGGATATAGGACCTGGCACTCCCGAAGGCGTCCCTGCGCTACCCACCATGTTCCGTGCCCGCTCACCCGGCTCCAGGGTTGAGCAAAATGCTCAGCAAATACAGCAAAACGGCATATTTCACTGCCCGGCCCCGGCCCCTAACCTTGTCTCCATCAGCTTCTTCAACCCGGATGGAACACAACAAAAATGACTGAATACAACATTGCCCTGGTGGGCTTCGGCGGGGTCAATCGGGCCCTGGCGCAACTGATTGCCGAGCGCAATCAGGCATGGAAAAAACAGCTGGGTTTCAGTTTGAAAATCGTCGGCATCAGCGATCTGTTCCTCGGTTCCATCGTGGCTCCCCAGGGGCTGGATGCCGGTCTGCTGAGCAAGCTGCCGGCAACCAAAGGCGCGTTGGCGCAACTGCCGGGCGGTCAGGTGGAGGCGCTCAATGAACAGGTGATCAAGGATTCCGGCGCCGACATCATCGCCGAGGCCACCTTCACCAATCCGGTGGACGGCGAGCCGGCCAGCACCTTCTGTCGCTGGGCCCTGGAGCAGGGCAAGCACGTGGTGACCACCAACAAGGGGCCGATTGCCCTGCACGGCGCCGAGCTCAAGGCCCTGGCCCAGCGCAATCAGGCGGCGTTCGAGTACGAAGGCGCGGTGATGAGCGGCACCCCGGTGATCCGCATGGCCAAGCAGTCCCTGGCGGGCAGCGAGCTGCTGGGTTTCGAGGGCATTCTCAATGGCACCTCCAACTTTGTGCTGACCCGCATGGACGCCGGCCTGGGCTTTGCCGAGGCGGTGGCCGAGGCCCAGGCCCTGGGGTACGCCGAGGCCGATCCAACCGCGGATGTCGAAGGTTTTGACGTGCGCTTGAAGGTGGTGATCCTGGCCAATGAACTGCTCGGTGCTCAGCTGACCGTCAGCGACGTCAGCTGCCGCGGCATCTCCGGCCTGACGGCGGCGGACCTGGAGCAGGCCCGGGCCGAGGGCGCACGCTGGAAGCTGATCGGTTCGGCCCGGCGCCTGGCCGATGGCTCGCTGCAGGCCAGTGTCGAGCCGCGGCTGTTGCCCCTGGCTCATCCGCTGGCGGGTATTGGCGGGGCGATCAACGCGGTGTCGTTCAACACCGAACTGCTGGGCGCGGTGACGGTGTCCGGGCCGGGCGCCGGGCGCATCGAGACGGCCTTTGCCTTGCTCTCGGACATCATCCACATCCACCAGTCGCGCACCAGCCGCTAGGAGCCTGTCCATGAATCTGTCACGTCTGGCGCCGGTCGCCGATTCGATTGACGTCTGCAGCCCCTTCGATGGTCGCCTGGTCGGGACCGTGCCACGCCTTGACGCCTGTGCCGTGCCCTACCTGTTGCAGCAGGCGCGCCAGGGTGTGAACGACTGCGCCGCGATGCCGCGCCATCAGCGGGCACGGATTCTGGAGCGGGCGGCCTTGAATATCGAGCGCGACGCCGAGCATTTTGCCCGGCTGATCGTCGATGAAGCGGGCAAGACCCTGAAACAGGCGCAGAAGGAGGTCAAGCGCTGCGTCAACACCCTCAAGCTCTCGGCCGAAGAGGCCAAGCGCAATGCCGGCGAGGTGCTGCCCTTCGATGCTTACGAAGGTTCGGAGAACCGCCAGGGCTGGTTCTCTCGCGAGCCTCTGGGGTTGATCCTGGCGATCACCCCCTACAACGATCCGCTGAACCTGGTGGCGCACAAGCTGGGCCCGGCCATTGCCGGGGGCAACGGGGTGATCCTCAAGCCGTCGGAGCTGGCGCCGCTGTCGGCCATCAAGCTGGTGGACTACTTGCGCGATGCCGGGCTGCCGACTTCGGTGGTGACCCTGGCCACCGGCGGCGCGGAATTGGGCAAGGCCCTGGTGGCGGCCCGCGAGGTGCGGATGATTTCCTTCACTGGCGGCTTTGTCACCGGCGAGCAGATCGCCCGCAGCGCCGGCCTGAAGAAGCTGGCCATGGACCTGGGGGGCAACGCGCCGGTGATCGTCATGGCCGACTGCGACCTGGCGGCGACGGTGGAAAGCTGTGTGTCCGGGGCGTTCTGGGCGGCGGGGCAGAACTGCATCGGCACCCAGCGCCTGCTGGTCCAGGCCTCGATCTACGAGGCGTTTCGCGAAGCCTTTGTGCGCCTGGCCCGGGAGCAGGTCAGTGGCGATCCATCGGCCGACAGCACGGATATCGGGCCGATGATCAGCCTGCAGGCCGCGCAGAACGCGCAGAATGTCGTGGATGAAGCACTGCAGCAGGGCGCGCGGTTGCTCTGCGGGCATCAACGCCGGGGTTCGTGCTACGCCGCCACGGTGCTGGAGAATGTCGACCATGGCAGTCGGCTGTGGCAGGACGAGGTCTTTGCGCCTGTGGTGGTCTTGCAGTCGTTCGACGATCTGGATCAGGCCATCGCCCTGGCCAACCAACCCGAATACAGCCTGCATGCGGGGATCTTCACCAACGATCTGCGCACCGCTATGGATGCCGCGCGGCGGATCGAGGCGGGCGGGGTGATGATCAACGATTCGTCCGATTACCGTTTCGATGCCATGCCGTTTGGTGGCTTCAAGTACGGCAGCCTGGGCCGCGAAGGGGTGCGTTTCGCCTATGAGGAAATGACCCAGCCCAAGGTGGTGTGCCTCAACAGCCTGAGCTGAGGCCGATTGCAGCAACACGACAGGTCGTCGGGCACCGGGCAGGTTTGGTCACCTGCCCGGTGTTTTTTTGTCTGCGCGGCAGCGGATCGAATCGACCCGGGGAGCGGGGGTGGTAGAGTCCGCCCACCCAGGATGAAGGATGCGGGAAGCGCGAATGATCAAGCTGTTGTGGCAACAAGGGCGCGGGCTGTGGCTGGCGCTGTTTCTCGGGCTGCTGCTGCCGGCGCAGGGCTACGCCGAGCCGGTGCCACCGGGGTTGGCGAGAATTGAGCTGGACCGGCGGATCATCGATCTGAGCGGCACGCTGGACGCGGCGCAGCAGCGCATGAGCGAGAAACTTGCGGCCCTGGAGCAGCGCCGCGGTGCGCAGATCGCGGTGATGCTGGTGCCCAGCCTCGGCCAGCAAAGCATCGAAGCCCTGAGCAACCAGCTGTTTCGCGCCTGGAAGCTGGGGCGCAAGGGGATCGATGACGGCCTCCTGCTGCTGGTGGCGAAGAACGATCGCCAGGTGCGCATCGAGGTGGGTTATGGCCTGGAGCCGGTGGTCACCGACCTGCTGGCCGGACAGATCATCGCCCGGGACCTGACCCCGGCCTTTCGCCGGGGGGATTTCGCCGCAGGCATCGAACAGGCCCTGGATGACCTGATTGTGCTGGTGGACGGTGGCGAACTGGCGGAACCGGCGCCCTTGCAGGTGCCCTTGCAGATCCCCCTCGAAGTCTATGCCTTGCTGCTGGCCTTCATCATCGGGGCGGTGGCGGGAGTGATGCTGGCCGCGGGCTGGAAGTGGCGCCGGGTCCTGGCCGCTCTGGTGCTGCTGGTGGCGTTGCTGGTGGGCGCGGTCGGCGGTCGCGAGTGGCTGGTGCAATTGTTCCTGGTGCCGCTGTGCATGCTGGTGGGTGGGGCGACGTTCGCCGGGTTGTGGCAGGCGCGCCGGGTGTTCTACGGGGTGCTGGGGCTGCTGCTGTACATCGCTGTGCTGACCCTGGTCAGTCAGTTCCTGGGCCGCTCGACCTTCCTCTACGGGCTGGCCTGGCCGGCCGGCGTGCTGCTGGTGCTGGGAGGGCATTGGCTGCTCTATCGCATGATGCGCAACCGCTGGCGCAAGAGCCCCAAGGGCTTTGCGTGGCGACTGGGGGCGCTGCTGGTGCTGATCCTGCTGATGGCCTGGGGTGTCGACGCCTGGAGTACGGCTCGGCAGTGGCTGACGCTGTTGCCGTTCGCCTACTTCCTCGGTTTCATGCTGTTTGCCAGTACCGGCGGTTTTCACTGGACCAGCGGCGGCGCCAGTGGTGGTGCCAGTGGTGGCGGTAGTGCCGGCAGTTCGAGCTCGGGAGGCGGGTTCTCCGGAGGCGGCGGTTCCAGTGGCGGCGGTGGAGCGTCGGGCAGTTGGTGATTCGCCTGTTGGCCTTTCCCATGGCGGACGGACCGGCCCAGGCGCTGCCGTGTCCGTCCGAGTTTGTGGATCAGACGACTTCGTCGATCAACGAGGTTTTTGGCGCCGTGACCGTGACCGGTGGCTGAGGCTGTTCCTTGGCCTTGTCTCTGAGTTTTTCCAGCGCCTCTTTCTGTTCCGCCGTCAGGGGCGGTGGGGTCAGCACCTTGCCCGAGTCAGGCAGCTTGATGCCGGGCAGAGAGCCGCCGGCGGTCAGGGGGGGAAGGGGACGGTTGTTTATTTCCATGTCACTGCATCCTTCAGTGGGGGGTGAATAAGAGATAACGGCCGTCTTGTGCCGATCTTTAGAGCCGATGCTCTAGATCGCCAGTCGAGGGCGGGTCTATGTGATCGGCAAATCCAATCCACCCCTCAAGGCGCGCCGGGGCGGGGCAAGCAATCGCCACAAGGGGTGATCCAGTACCTGCTCCCGTTGGGTTCAGGGCGCCCGATACCCCGCAAGTACTGCCGGGCCCCTTGCTGGCTTAGCGGCCCAGGCGGGCGATCAGGGGCTCGAGCGTCGGACGTTTGCTCTGCCACTCCGCCTTGGTGATGCCCAGCAGGACCACGTCGATGCGCTGGCCATCCTTGAGGATGTTCTGGCGCCGCAGCCCCTCCTGTTGGAAGCCGAATTTCAGGTGCATGTTGATGACGGCCGGATTACTGGCCAGCACCTCGCAGTTGAGCTTTTCCAGGCCGGCTTCGTTGAAGGCGTAGTCCAGCATCCAGAATTCGATCTGGCTGCCCAGGCCTTTGCCTTGCTGTTCGGCGTCCAGGTAGAACGCCCAGTCGGCGGTTTTCTGGCGGGCATTGATGGCGTTGAGTGACACGATGCCCAGGGCCCGGCCGTGCCCCATGACCACAAACACCGCCTGGGCCGGATTGCCCCGCAGCGACTCCAGCCAGCGCTGGTGTTCCTGCTCGCTGATTTCGTGGGCGGTGTACATGTACTGGCGCACCTCTTTCTGGTTGCGCAGCGTGCGTACGTGGGCCTGGGTGGCGGGGTCGGCATCGACCAGGGGGATGAACTGCATCCTGATGTCCTTCTCGGATGGGTAAGCGGTGGTGGCGCATGATGGCATATCCACGGCCGCTGCATGGATTTGTCTCGCGGGACAAGAACCGGTAGAAAGAGCCCTCGCATTCAGAAAACAGATACCTGCATGAGCAACATCGAGAAACCCAATAGCCGCCTGTTCGACCTCGACTTGCTGCGGGCCATTGTCACGGTGGCCGATTGCGGCAGTTTCACCACGGCGGCCAGTCGTCTGCATTCGACTCAGTCCACCGTCAGCCAGAAGATCCGCCGCCTGGAGGAGATGGCCGGGCACCGCCTGCTGGAGCGTGGCAATCGCGATGTCCTGCCCACCGATGCCGGCGCCACGCTGCTGGGGTATGCCCGGCGCCTGCTGGCGCTGAACGACGAGATGCTTGAGGCGCTGTCCGGCGCCACGGTGGCGCTGACGGTGCGGATCGGCGTACCGGATGACTTTGCCGCGGGGCGCACCACCGAGCAGTTGGCCGCCTTCAATCGCCGCTATCCCCAGGTCAAGCTGGAAGTCACCAGCGGCATGAGTCGCGACCTGAGCGCCAGCTATGACCGCGGCGAACTGGACCTGGTGGTGCTCAAGCAACTGCGCAACAGCCGCGAGGCCCTGGGCTGCTGGCCGGAGAAGACCCGCTGGGTGGACAGCGCGAAAAACCCCTGCATCGACCTCGACCCGCTGCCCATCGTCACCTTCCCGCCGCGTGGGGTGTACCGCGATGAAATGATCAATGCCCTGGAGTCCATCGGCCGGCGCTGGCACATCAGTTTCACCAGTTCCAGCCTCAGTGGCCTGCAGTCGGCGATTGCCGATGGCATGGGCATCGGCCTGCTGCCGATGCGCGCGGTGACGGCGGGGCATCAGGTCCTGGCCCGCAGCAGCGGGTTGCCGTCGGTGGATGTGTTCGAGGTGGCGTTGCTGCACCGTCCGGCGGCGGATCCCATGGTCAAGGAGCTAGCCCGGGTATTGTCTCGGGTGCTGGCCCAGGACACCCGGGGCTGAGTCTGTTTGGTATTTGATAAATGAATATGCCGGATTCCGGTATTTAATTTGTGCATGAAAGCGGCGCTGGATATCGTGGTGCACAGCAGAGGTCCGCGCCGCCCTTCGTGGCGCGTCGACCCGCAGCTTTGTTGACCCTGGCGGCGCTGCTGCACGGGGCAGCAAAACAACAATGAGGAGAGTCTCGATGTCCAAAACCACTTATTACGCACCCCACGGCGGGCACCCGGCGCAGACCGAAATGCTCACCGACCGTGCCATGTTCACCGAAGCCTATGCCGTGATCCCCAAGGGCGTGATGCGTGACATCGTCACCAGCCACCTGCCGCACTGGGACAACATGCGCATGTGGGTGATTGCCCGTCCGCTGTCGGGTTTTGCCGAAACCTTTTCCCAGTACATCGTCGAAGTGGGCGCCAATGGCGGCAGCGACAAGCCCGAGCAGGACCCCAACGCCGAAGCGGTGCTGTTCGTCGTCGAAGGCGAAGTCAACCTGACCCTGCAGGGCCAGGAGCACGTCCTCAAGCCCGGCGGTTATGCCTTCATCCCGCCGGCGGCCGACTGGAAGCTGCGCAACACCAGCGGCACCGAGGCGCGTTTCCACTGGATCCGCAAGCACTACCAGAAAGTCGACGGCGTGCCGTACCCGGACGCGTTCGTCACCAACGAGCAGGACATCGAGCCGCGGGTGATGCCGGACACCGAAGGTCGCTGGAGCACCACGCGTTTTGTCGACATGAGCGACATGCGCCACGACATGCACGTCAACATCGTCAACTTCGAGCCGGGCGGCGTGATTCCGTTCGCCGAGACTCATGTCATGGAGCACGGCCTGTATGTCCTGGAAGGCAAGGCGGTGTATCGCCTGAACCAGGACTGGGTCGAAGTCGAGGCCGGTGACTTCATGTGGCTGCGCGCCTTCTGCCCGCAGGCCTGCTACTCCGGCGGCCCGGGTCGCTTCCGCTACCTGCTGTACAAGGATGTGAACCGCCAGATGCGCCTGACCCTCAACGCACCGCATTGAGCCGATCGCCGGGCAGGGCCGCTCAAGGGCTCTGCAGCGGCGTGCGGCGAGGGATGAAAACCGGCGAATATTCGCCGGTTTTTTTATTGCTTGTCAGAACAATCACAGCGTTGCCGCTTGATTCGATAAGGCCAGCTTTCTAGAATTTTGCCGCCGCTTGAGCCGGACCAGTAAGCGCTTGTTTTTCCGCGAGACACAAGGAGGTGCCCTATGAGCCAGTTTCCAACGATGTTTCCACTACTGAACCATCAACAAAATTCTGGAGGGGCAATCACTGCTCCGCGGAGACACCCACATGCAAATGCTTTATCCCTCGGTAACCCTCACCCCCGTATCTACTTGCGATGAAGAAGCGCAATGTTGCGCGCTGCAAGTGCGCGACGAGCAAAGTGACTTCATTGCCAGCAACGCAGAATCATTGGAACAGGCCGACCAAAGCCCTTGGTGTGAACCCCTGGCGGTGCGCGCTAGCCATTCCGGTGAACTGGTTGGCTTCCTCATGCATGCCCTGGACCCTGATGATAATGGCCGATGGATCTATCGGCTGATGGTCGATCGACGCTATCAGGGGATGGGCTATGGGCGTGCCGCGTTGCGTGCACTTTTGGCCTATCTGAGGCCATTGCCGGGCGGTCCCTGGGTCACTCTCGGCGTTGCGCCGGACAACAGGGAGGCGCGCAATCTATATGCTTCGGAAGGCTTTCTGGAGACAGGCGAGGTGATTGATGGGGAGCTGGTGATGCGCTTGCGCCTGTCGTGAGCACCGACGTGAAATGAGGTCCCGGATCGGCTTCACTGTCTCCCGGGTTTCAGCCTGACGCATTTGACCATGAACGTTACCGAGCCCCGCCATCGTGCGGGGCTTTTTCATGAGCCGTTCCTGGACGGGAAGGTCGCAGAGCCACCTTGCGGCCCGGGCTGTACCTGCGTCTGGCGTTGGCCAGTGGGCCCTGGGAAGGGCGTTGAACAATCAATGCGCTGAAAAAGCCCGACGATCCCAGGGCGACTGTCTGGCAGTAGTGGTACCGTCTACGCTGCACTCCTGGAGCTTCCTCAATGAATCGCCAATGCCCATCTCGCCTTGTCACAACGCCTCCAGCTGTGCCGGGCAACGACGATTTTGCTCCTCACCCACCTATTTGGCAGCAAGATCCGGACTTGCCGATCATGGGCAGCGCTGCAGCGGCCATCATGGGGTTCTGCTTCTTGGTGCTTTGGTCTTTCCCGGTCTTGGTGCTGACGATATTGCTCCTTCTGGGGGCCGAAGCGATGCTAGGCGAACCGCGCAGCGATGGGTCGAGTTTCACAACGGCGCTTCTCATCCAGTTCCTGCTGGGCTTTACCGTGCTCATGGGACTGGTCTTCGCGTGGATTTTCTCTGTGCCCAGAGTGCTGGCCTTCACGTTCGACGAAAACCAGCAACTGCTGACCCTTACCGTCAGCCGGCGCGGCCGTAAGCCCACCGAAGTACGGGTGCCATATAGCGACATCATTGGCATCTACCCTTACGTGTTCGCCAGTTATGACCGCGATGGCCATTTCAGCGTTTTGTGTCAGGGGCCAAGGGGCAAGCAGTCGCTATACCGATTGGCCGAGGGTACTTCTCTGGAAGAAATGGAGTTTCATTCGGCGTGGTTGCGAGGAGCGTTAGGCGAACGGATGCATAACCTGGCGGATCTGGACAAATGAACGAAGCGCGCCCATCCCGCCACTTCTTCGGGCGTTTATCCGTTCGAGGCATTGGGGGAGGAGGTACATGATCCTTGAATTCATGGCCGCGTGGTTGATTGGGGTGAGGGTGTTATGGGGGACTTGATAGGGGAGGCGTTGTTTCATGCGACCTGACTGGAACGGCCGGCCAATGAGGGTGAAGCGCATTGGCGTCCAGACAGTTTCTTGCTGTCGGCAAGGCAGTGAACGGCAACCTGGCTGAGGTGTCGTCAGTTCAATTAAGTGCAACTTGAGCCTTGAAGGAAAAGAGGACGCCACTTGTCGAGCAGCCTGTGCGCGGCGTCTCTTGGTTGTTCAATGCACGCTGCGGGCGGCCTTCCAGAGGTCTTGCGCACCCAGGCCGGCCTGCCAGGCTTCGAAGCGGGATCGCCATTGTTCAAAAGCCGGGCCCAGGGGATGACGGGGGTCGCCGCTGAGTGAATAGGCCATACCCTCGATCAGCCCTGATGCCTGGCGTTGCCCGCCGGTGGTTGACCTTGCCAAGACCATCCGTGAAGTGTCGATGCGGTCGAGCAAGGTCGCCGTGGGGAATGACTCTGCTAATACCAGCGTTATTGACCAATACATCGAGCTGCCCCCACGCGGCGATCGCCTCGTTAACAAGCCTGACCCTGTCAGCTTCGACAGCAAGATCGGCTTGTACATAAACAGCCTGTTTCAGTTCAGCGGCCATAGCGCGTCCCGTATCCGCAGAACTTCGCGAATGGAGCACCACCGCATAGCCTGCCTGGCTGAGTGCACGTGCAATGGCTGCACCGATGCCGGAAGTGGATCCTGTCACCAACGCGACGCGTAATCCGTTATCGATTATCGGATTGGGGGTCATATGGACTTCTCTGATGGGTTGCTGGAAAGCCGTTATCGGAGCACCAAGCGGGCAAGGTTGGAACGGGTCGGCGTAACCAGGCACGGGCCTTGTTCATCAGCGTCTATTTCCCTGAGGGCCGAGTAGAGCGCCGCATGATAAGGGCTGCCGATTCCAAGTCCAGCATCCTGTCCGTTGGGCAGGTCGACAGGAGCCCTGTATGCGCAAAGATGGGAGCAGGGTTGCCGTTGAATCCGACGCCTGTTAGAACGCCGGCCCAAAGTGTCGCCAAGGGCTGCAATCAATGTTTCTGCTAATGATGGTTCTCTCGCTATGGGCGGAGGATCCTGCCTATGTCGTCAACGAAGAAAACTGCAAATTCGGACATTTTGTTGAGCTACCGAAGGACAACAGACAGGGGCGGCTGATCAAGGCGTGCATCTATCGAATGGAAGGTAAAACCCCGCCTCTTTTTGAACGCGTGCAGGCCAATCCTGTTCGGCCACTGACAGAACTCATGAAGGCGCCTGCTGAATTACGCTAACGCGGCTTCGCTAACCGTTCGCTGGAACTTGAGGAAAGTGCTGTGGGGAGGCTGATTTTATTTCAGGCATGACTTTGATGAAGTCCTGTGCCGCTGCACGTGATGCCAGGAGAACAGACTTCAGAGCGTAGTAGCGATTGCCAGGGCCAGTTGTTCGTCGGTCATGTACGGCTGGCCATAGGCCGAGTGGTAGTAGCGAACGGCTTGCTCGAATTGAGCGCCGCGAATCTCGCCATTTGAGCCTACGAATGCCAGTGCATCAGCCTTGGCAGGCTGGAATTGCTTCACCGCCAGCTCAGATAGTCCGGTTGTTCCTGAAAGAAGCAAGGTTGGAGCCAGCGTTATCATCATCATCGAGTTTTGATAGGAGTCCTTGTTTTCCGCCGCGGCTTGAGCACCGGTCAATGCCAGGATGACGAACACTAGAGTTTTCCATTTATGCATTCCTCACCGCTTCCTTGCTGCCTGCCGAATAGTGGCGCAACGATACCAAGGTGGGTCGCTGTATAGATAGAAGAATCCCGGTGCCGGGCGGGGCTCGATACGGAGGCCTGTCAATCATCAGCCGTTGTTCACCACATCGCCCCCGGCGGGTTTGGTCGTAGGTTCTATCAGGTCCGCCCCGTGGTTCCTGACGTTGCCGATGGCGATGCTGACTCTGAACCATTCGAAGGCGTCGGCGGGCTCGCCCTGGTACAAGGCCATCTGTTCGGCGCGCTCCTTTGGCGTGGTTGGATCGAGCCATTCCCGGGCCTGCTCTGGCGCCAGGACCACCGGCCGGCGGTCGTGAATATCGACCATGCCACCTTGGGCGTCGGCAGTGATGATCACAAAGCCGTCGTGCTCTGCGCGGCCTCGCTCTGGATCCGGAAGTTGTCCGATCGAGGCACAGAGGATGGGGGAGCCGTCGCGGTGCCGGATCAGGTAGGGCTGCTTCTTCGCGCCGCCTTCATCCACCCACTCGAACCAGTTGTCGATCGGGCATAGGGCTCGGTGCGGCCAGATCTGGCGGAAGAACGGACCGTGGGCCACTTTTTCGACCCGGGCATTGACCGGGGTTGCGCGATCATCCGCCCAGTGCGGCCGCCAGCCCCAGCGCACGGCGTCGGCATGCAATGCTTCGCCGGCAACATGGAAGAGGACAAGCTGCATTGTCGGCGCTGCGTTGTAGCGCCCCAGGGGCTGGTCGCCAACGCTGTTGACCAGTGCCCCTGGCATGCTCAGGGCAGCGACGAAGTCGTGGATACCGCGATACTGAGAAAGTCTTCCGCACATTGCTGTGCCCTCACGCTAGGAGCGTAAGCATAGCGCCGCCTGTGGGCTTCTATTCATCAGCGCGTTCAGTGGTGAAGAGATTTGGCATGGCGCAGCTTGGCTTGAACTTCAATGGCGTTGAGGAGGTTGACGGGGCCCTCTATGCGCCAGCGTGGTGATACCGCGTCGAGTAGCGATGTGGTGTGTTTTTTTGTTCGGCAGGACGCCGGAGGAGGGCTGGTTAGGGAACACGTCCACAATAGTGATGGAACGCTTTGAGTGGAATGGCACCAAACCTGGACGCCAGACACAAAAAAGCCCTGATAAATCAGGGCTTTCTCGTTGAGATTTGGCGGAGGCGTAGAGATTCGAACTCTAGGACCTGTTACAGTCGGCGGTTTTCAAGTCTGTAGAATAATCTATATAAATCAATGAGTTATTGGTTATTCGTTTCCGCATGCTGCTTCAAATCTATGCCGTGTAAGCCGCTAAATTCAAGGGGGGCTGGCCGGGTTGCGGAAACGAATTTTGCTGTCATCGAGTGGGTTTCACGATCTCTCCGACCCGGCGATACACCGTTTCAGTGATGCGCTTGTCGGTGTGCCCAAGCAGGCGGCTCGCTTGCCCAAGGTCGTCAATTTCGCTTGCAGCCTTAGGGCGGATGTCTCTGAACTGAAACTGCCTGATGCTTGCCGCCAGGTGAGCGTCTTCTACTTCGAGCGCCCTCGAGATCGCGACGTTGCGAGCATCATCAAACCGCAGGCGCAGCATGGCTGTAGTGACCTTGCGACCGTCCTCCGTGACAACCAGGTAGGGATTTCGCACTGCTCGCGCTTTGCGTTGCTCAACAAGCCTGCCTATGAGCTTGCCCAGGTCATTGCTTTCCTCTTCTACCCCAAGTCGGATTCGAAGCTTTTTCGATGTTTTGCCCTGGGCAACCTGTAGAAATCCGCCTGCCACGTCCGTTTCTCGCATCGAGAGCACGTCAGACGGGCGCTGGCCGGTAAGGTAAGCAAGATCCATGGCGTCTCTCAGCTCTGATACAGCAACGCCGTAGACGGCGTTCCAGATCGAGGCGTCGGCATAAAAGTCTCGAGGTGTTTCTTTGTTCTTGCGTACACCGGCCGCCGGATTCTCCTTGTCAGTGATCCCCCATTCCCTCGCGATGTTGTAGATGTGAGATAGGAGCGATATCTCACGGTTCCCCCTGACTTTCGCTGTTCGCTTGTCGCGGTATTGGGCGATCACTTGCGGCGTTATGGCGTCTATCGGGGCGTCGCTGAATGCCTTCCTAAGCTGGGTAAGCGAGAGGAGGTTGTCGCGCTGAGTTCTTGGTTTTTTTGCCGGGATGATCTCTGCTTCGTATCGATCGAAAACCAGCCCAAGCCTGGTGGTTTTCTTCGGCAGTGGCTTGCAATCAAGCTTCGCCCATTCTGCTTTCGCAATGTCCAGGTCCCCGCCCAGGGGGATTTCTTTGCGCCTTCCTGATTCATCTCTCCCGTCGTAGTAGTACCCCACCCATTGCTTCCCGCCTTTGAGCGTCCTAACCCGCCGCAGCATCCGCGGCGGCAGGTCTCTGTTTTCTGCCTTTCTTGGGCGCATTCCTTACCCCACACGCGAAAGATCAAGTGACCAGGTTTCGGCGGCCACGTTTTCGGCGGACGGCTTGACTCCTGCCAGCTTCATTCGGGCATAGACTCGGCCAACCACGGGGCGTCTTGCCCCCGTTAGGACGAACTTCCATCCGTTTTGATTGAGCCAGTCCAGTTGCTTTGATGGAATCTGGTATCCAGTGATAGCTGCCAGTTCTTCCTCGGCGAGTGTTTCGCTTGGAATTTCCATGTTGCTTCTCATGGCTGGTGCCCCTCGATGATCATGCGGTAGTGGAACCACCGATTTTTCTGTGTCTTGTGGTTGATCCCGCGCAGCTCCCCGGGACGTGACCAATGGTTGCCGTGACCGATCACCTCGATATCGCTTTTCCCGCGACCGACACTCACGCGCACGAGGCAACCTGTCGGCCATGCTTTTTTCACGGCCGTTGCTAGTGCGAGATTCGCTTCCTCGACGGCGTTCTGGCATGCCAATACATCATCGCGCTTGCTCATGCGGCCTCCTTTAACTGCTCGGCTTGGCGCCAAGGGTCATTTGCGCGGGCGAGGGCTGCCATTGGCGGTGGGCTGACGCTGTTGCCGCACATGTGAACTTGTTGGGTCTTGGTGAATGGCTTGCCGTCGGCGCCGTGGCTGATGATGTAGTCGTCGGGGAAGCCCTGAGCCTTGTACAGCTCGGAGGGTTGCAGCATCCGCAGGCAGATATCGACGATCACATACGGCGTTCCCTTAATCGTGACGGTGACCAGGCCCAGGCGATCCTTGGTGGTGATCGTCGGGGTTGGATCGCCGGCAGCGCTCACATTCTCGGTGCCGTAGTAGCTGATGAGGAATGCCGCGACGCGCAAGGCTCCCTCTTCGTGTTCCGGCGATAGGGTGTACTCGACCACGCCGTGATGAGTGCCAGCTGCGCTGACGGTGTGCAGTGGTTCGGCACAGTCCTTCGCATCACAGTTGCCGCGCAGGTGCAGCAGGTTTGCCGTCACCAGCTGTTGCTGGCTGCCTGTGTTGGTAACCGTGGTCATTGGGGCTTCGACGCTTTTGGCATGCGTGGCGTTGAAGCCGCCATTCATCTGGGCCATGAACACCGTTGAGATACCCATAGCGTGGGCGGCGCCGGCCGGGCGCTGGTAGTTGCCGCCGCTGGTAATGGTCGGCAGCGGTTCGTCGAGCGCTTTGCCTTCGTCCGCGAACCGGAACTTCACCAGGTGAGCGGCTGCAACTGAATGCCCGCCGCTGGCTGTCACCGTCCCCAGCGGGGCGCCGGCAAACTTGCTGCCGTCGCCCCAGCGTTGAACACCGCCAGGCTTCCCTTCGCCATGCGCAGCAGTGACCATCACCGGACTGATCAACGTCAGCTCGCCGCGATTCGCGCAGGTCACAGTCGGCAGCGGGGCGGACGGGTCGTTGATGCGATCGCTGCCCTGGTGCGTTGCTGGCGCGATGATCGGGCTGGCGATTGCGAATGATCCGCCGCGGGGCCAGGACGTCACGGTCCGTAGCGGCTCATGGGATGATTGCACGCTATCGCCGGACCAGTTCGCAATCGGCACGATGAACGGGTCAGCGGCATCGAGGACGAATTTCTTCATGCCCTTGGCGATCCGGCGCAGTGTGGCTGGTGCCAGAGGCTTGGGCCGGTCGAAGATGCTTTTGCTTGGGATCGTCCAGTCAATGCACTCGGCAGCAGTGCGCCACTTCTTCTGGCCTTTTGCTGGGTTCTTGGCATGGGTTGGCTCTGGCCACACGATGGGCTGGCCGTCGCAGCGGGCGATCATGAACAGGCGTTCCCGACTTGTCGGCGCGCCGAAGTCGCACGCCTTGATCACGCGCCACTCGACGGCATAGCCAAGGCGTTGCAGCTCGGCGACGAACACGGCCCAGGTTCGCCCGCGCCGGGCTGGATCTGGCACCAGGAACTGCTGGTGGACCGGCACAACCTCGCCCGGCGCAGCCACACTGCCACTGAGTTTCACTACCCGGCCTGTAGCCTTGTCGCGCTTTGCAACGAGAGGGCCCCACTGCAGGATCTGCTTCACGTTCTCTAGGCTGATCACCCGGGGCTTCTTCTTGCCCGCCCACTTGAGGCCGATCCACGACAGGTTTCGGATCTCGCGCTTGCGCGGTTGTCCGCCAGCGGCCTGGCTGTGGTGTGTGCAGTCCGGCGACATGTGGAACCAGCCTACGGCCTTGCCGCCGCATTCGGTGTCCGGATCACCGTCGAACACGTCGGTGGTGTAGTGCACGGCGCCCGGGTGATTCACGGTGTGCATGCTGATCGCTGCAGGGCTGTGGTTCTTCGCGACTTTCACTGCGCGGCCCAGGCCCATCTCCAGGCCGGTTCCGGCTCCCCCGCCACCGCAGAAGAAGTCAACGACGATCTCATCGTCTTGAGTGTTCAGTCCAAGGGAGTACTGGGTCTTGAAGTTGAAAGGAGGCAATTTCAGGGAGGTCATGCCGCGTCCTCCTGGCCCAGCTCGCCAGCTTCGCGCTGCTGATGCAGTTCGTAGGCTTCCCTCAGTGCTTCGCGTAGGTGCGGATAGCCCTCGGTGTCCGCTTCATGCGGGAAGGTGATGGTGCTGTTTTCATGACCGCCCCAGAGATCGCCGTGGGTGTTGAGCCATTCAATGAGTCGGGTGTCCAGCGATTCGCCGTTGTGCGCGGTAGCAGCGGTGACAGTGTGGAAGACTCGATAGGCCAGGGCACGGGCTTGGGCGGCAAGGGCGTCTGCTTTCGCCTGTACGGGGGCAGTCCCTGGGATTGCCTTGTACGTCGAGGCAGCAAGACCCAGGGCCTGGGCGATGCTGATCAGGGTCTGGTGGTCTTCCAGGGAGAAGGGTTGTGCCTTGAGCTGGCGCTGGCGGGTGTTGTGGTCGGCGAGTTGCTTTTTCAGTTCCTCGTGGGCCTCGACAGCTCGGGCCAGATCGTTGTTCAGTGCATGGATCCGGTCGCGGTCGTCTGCTGTGGCGCGAGCCAAGGCGCGCAGGAACGCTCGCCGGATTAAGTAGGCCATAAACGCCAGCCCAGTCAGTTGGCCCACTGCGATGATGATCAGGTGTTGAGTTTGCATGTGCTGTGATCCTCGTTAGAGCCCGCCGCCGGATGTGTAACGTGGTGAGAGGACGGCGGCGGGGTGTTGCAGGTGGTTACGCCAGCTTGAAGCTGCCGATGGTCAGCGTGGCTGCGGTGCCCACATCGGCCTGGACGACTTCCTTAAATTCCTGGGCCAGGTCTTCGCGCAGTTGTTCCTCGCCTATCCAGCGCAGCTTGAGCAGTGGCTTGTCGCCGCCGGTCAGTACCGCCACACGCAAGCGGATGGTTCTCGCCGTGAGCCCTTCGTAGGGCTCGACGGTGAAGCGGAATTCGGCGGGCAGCCCTTCGGACGACTTGGCCTCGATCTGATCCATGGCGGAGCGCGATGCGCTCAGGTCGCCCACGACGTGCTCACTCTTGCGGGCCTGCTCGATGCTGATCGAGCGAATGGCGCTCGCTGCTTTGCGCAAGTCGATGGGGGAGTCGTCGGCGGCCAGGCAGGCCAGGTTAGGGGCCCAGTCTTCGATCCAGTCGCTCAGGTCTTTCTGCTGGAACGTCGTGCCGGCTGCGCGCTCCAGGGCCTGAAACCCGGCGGTCTTGCGCAGGTTCAGCGTTGCGGTGAAGTCGCCGTGCCCGGGGGCGGTGATGTCACCCAGGTTGAAGTACACGGTGCAGCGCATCTGTTCGGCGTCAACGAAACCGGCGGCTGCAGCTTCGGAGCTGTGGTGTTGCACGTAGTTGCCGAAGTCGTGCAGCGAATGGGTGACCAGCTCACCGCGGAAGCGGCTGCGCAGAGGCTGGAACTTTTCGATGCTGTGTATCTTCTGGTCGGACGGCAGCACCAGGGTTGGGGTGTGCGTGTCCAGGCGCTTGGCGTGGGCCAGGATGGCGGTGTCTTGGAGCAGTTGAATTGCTTTGGCTTCCATTGGATCTGTTCCTTGTGGTGAGAGGTTTGGAGCAGGGTGGTTTAGGACTTGGCGTGAATCGGTGCGTCGTTCCGGTCGAACAACTGCCCAGGGCCTGGGGCCTCGGCGAACAGGGTCAGGCGCCCGCCTTCGTTGACATGCATCGGCGTATCGAGGGTGGTGTCCTCGCTGCGGCTGCCGCGCTTGGTTGGCACCTTGTAGGCCAGCTTGTGGTTGACGGTTACCTGATGGCTGGATGCGATCTGGCTCAAGGTGAAGGTGATGGTCACGGTGCCGACCTTGCTGTGGTCGACCACGCCTGCTGCGACTTCTGAAAGCGCGTGGCCGATCTGGCTGGCGAAGACTCCGGCGTTGAGTTCGCCGATGAATTCGGCGGTGTCGGTTGGTTTCATGTGCTGTGTCTCACTGGATGTTCGCCTCTGGACGGCAGGGGCCACCGTTGTCAGGCCGCCGCTTTCTCCGCTTGGGCGTCGAGGTAGGCGGCCAGGTTGTGCAGATAAACCACGGGTTTGGCGCGTGCAGACCCGTGAAGGCGCGTCACGATCAGCTTCACCCGGCCCTTTTTGATTTCGCTGAGCAGATGCCGGTCAGTGCGGATGTGCGCGAAATACTGCTCCCGCACCGCTGCCAGGGTGGGGCAGGGCGTGGCGAACTGTCGCCTCAGTTGGTCGAGGGTGTCGCTCATGTGCTTGCCTCCCCGGCCCCCACGTCGGCGGGCTGCAGCTTGAGGCGGATCAGTTCCGCCAGCCCCTCTTTGCTGGCGCCTCGGGCGGCGGCGCAGATCAGGCCGCGCTCATCCGCCACGACAGCGCCGAAGGGTGTCTCGGGGACATTGGTCGGGGTGACGTAGGCAATCTGACTGGGTTGAATCACGCTGCTGACGCACCGATAAACCTCCGCCAGCTCGACCGCACAGGCGGGCATGCTCGCCAGAGCCAGCGTGGCCTCGTTGGCGGTGCCGATCAGGGTGGCCTTGCTCACGGTGCCGGGGCTGGTCAGGTAGATCGGGATCAGGGCCAGAGCGCCGAGTGCTTGGGTGTAGGCGTTGAAGTAGTTGGTCTTCATGCGGCGGCTTCCTTGTTCGCGATGGTGATGCCCAGTTTCTTGGCCAGATACTTCACGCCGCTTTCGGTGACCATCACCACGGCGTAGTGCTTGTACTGGCCGGACTTGCCGATCTGCACAGAGCGTGGGTCGGAGTACAGGTGGCCCTGGTCGCGGTGGTGGCTGGCCAGGGTCCCGTCCTTTGCCAGCACTCGCAGTTCACGGAGCTTGGCGCGGAAGGCCCGGGGCTTGATCCCGAGCACTGCCGCTGTTTCGTCCAGGGTGCGGTTCATGGTGGTCACCTCAGGCTGCTGACTGGGCCTTTGTTCCGCGTCGAACGGCTATCACGCAGCCGTCGAGCTGGAGGCGGAAGGCTTCCAAGGAGCGGTTGTTGTAAATGCTCAGGTCACCCTGACGGTGTTGGACGCCGGCCTCGCTGATATGCGGGTTCACTGGGGGAGCGTCGTGCCGCCTGATGTGGATGATGGTGCCGCCGCGCTGGCGGATAAATTCGGCTTCGTTCTCGAAGCGGACGTCGCTGACGACGAAGCCGACCACGCTCGACAGCGAGTTTTGTAGGTAGTTGAGGTTCTGCTCGGCGATCCTCACCCACACGTCTGGGTGCACCATCTGGCGCGCCCACTCGGTGCCCATCGACTGCATCAGTTCACGCGGGGACCGGCCAAGCCAGGCCAGGGTCTGCTCTTTGCGCTCGCCTTCGAAGTCGTCCGGGTCGAGGTTGAAGATCTCCATGAGCCCAGAGCGCAGTGGGTCGGCGAAGGCGTAGTGCTCCAGCAGGTGGTTGCGCACCAGGTGGTCGGCAGCAGTCGATTTACCCGAGCGAGCCGGGCCGGCAAGGCCAATCAGCAATGGTTTCATGCTGCATCACCCCCGAATGGGCCCAGGTCTGCTGGTTTAGCGGCGGCAGTGCGGCGGGTGGTGGCGATCACCAGCAGGCCGGTCTGGCGCTGGATGGCTGCGACGGCAGCGGGGCTGGTGCAGGCTGCGGGGTGGAGGTACACCGGGCAGCGGGTGGTGCTGTGCTGTGGAGTCGTTTGCATGATTCGTACTCGTGGTGAGAGGAGTACGAATGAGGTTATACATACGTTTTTGTGTTGTCTATACGTTATCGAATAAATTATGCGTTTAGGGCATTCCGTATAGATGTGGCGATAGGAAGTATGTCCTTCCGTCGGATTGTGCCTTACTCGGGGAGGGGGTGGGTCAACAGCAGCTTCAGCTCAGTAATTCGGTAGGTTTTTAGGGCCTCAATGAGCATAGGCTCTTCTTGATAAATCTCACTGATGTAGTCGTCTAGGAGTTCTTGAACCGCGTTCCTGAGTAGTTTTTCGGGTTCAAGGGAAGTGAATGTACTACTAGATTCAGAGTTCTTAACGACCTTGATTTCAAGCTTTGTCGTGTTAGCTCGTGCCCTACGTCGTTTAGCGCTAGAGCCTGTTTTTGCTGACTCTGAAGCAATAAGGAGCGGTTCTTCCACGGAGGAGTTTTTCGGGAAAGGAAGGTCCTTTTTTCCTGTCCACAGCCAGTTCGCGCTCACTCCAAGTGCTTTGGCAATCTTTTCAATATTTAGCTGCCGTGGGCTTAAGGACTCCCCGGTGATGATCCTATGGACGGTCGGTTGTGGTACTCCAGCCCGGCGACCTAGTTCAGATTCAGAAAATCCTTGCTCGGCCATGCGTTCGGCTATTCGTTTACCAATCATTTTAGGACCCTGATGTTTGAATACATTAGTGATTGTATTGCATGGGTCTATTCGTTTGCGTATGATTTGTTGCAGGCAAACGCATGGTGAACAACATGTCCATCCAAGAAATGCTGAAAGCGCTATTAGCCCTTGGCTTATCTCAACAGGCTATTGCTCTTGAGGTTGGAACGACTCAGCCCACTATCAGCAGGGCTATCAAGGGGGCGGATGTCAGGCACGAGCTTGGCAAGGCTATCGAACGGTTTTATGCCGAGCGAGCAATGCAGCCTAGGAAAAGTGCCGCATAAACGTATAGGTCTGCACGGCTAGCAGTAAGGGTGCTGGTCCGGGGCCTCTCACCACAAGATTTCCCCGGCCCAGCGGTGGCAGCACCAGCACATACATGCCGCCACTTGAAACACCGGCCAAAACAGGTCGGCTGCAGCGAGCTACACAGTTACATGCAATTCGCTACAAGGCGCGTCGGTCGGGGCCTCTCACCACAAGAACTCCCCGGATCGACTGGAACGATGAGCCGTGCTGCACAGCACGATTCGCACAGCACACCGGTCGTGGGTTGGATGATAGGGCGTGCCCTAACGTCTGGCTACACCGTAACAGGGGCATTTACGGTTATGAGTCGCACAGATCTGTTGCCGGACGCGGGTCCGGTCCTTTCTCTGCGCGAGGCACTTTATCGTGCCGGGCGCGACTATCACGGCGGAATCACCTCGCTGGCCCATGACATGGTCATGGAGTACGACGAGCTGCAGAAGAAGCTGAAATTCAATGAGGAGCGCCGCTGGCTGACCCCTGACGACCTTGAAGAGGTCATTAGGCTCACTCAGTACCCGCCATTGCTCGATGCGCTGATGCGTCCGGCCGGTGTGGTTTGGTACAAACCGATCCCGGTGCCAGCTACGGGGGAGGCGCTCAAGGCTGTCGGCAAGTTGCTCGCGGAAACCGGTGAGTTCGTTTCAAGCATGCACGCCGGGGCGGCTGACAGCATCTGGGAGCCGCACGAAGTGGCGACCCTGGATAAGCATGGCGTCGATGTGATCCGGGCTGTGCTGGGGATCATGGCGGGCGCACGCGCAGCTATGGAGGGACACGTCCATGGCTGACGTGATCGATCTTGCCAACGACCAGGCCGACTACTTCTTACAGGTGGCGCTGGACCGCCGCCAGCGGCAAACAACGACCGCCGCAAGCGCGGAGTTCTGTGAAGACTGCGACGATCCGATCCCCTTACTTCGCCAGCAGATGGTCCCGGGTTGCCAGACGTGTGTCAGTTGCCAGGAGTTGCGGGAGGCGCGGCGATGAGCGGCGATAAAATCCCGCTTCAACTCTGCGACCTTCCAGCCCTTTTGCAGTACATCAGCCCTGACCAGCGTGATACCTGGGTCGAGGTTGGAATGGGCTTGAAGTCAGAGTTCGGTCAGGAGGGTTACGGGCCCTGGAATATCTGGAGCCAGAGCAGCAAGGCATACGACGGCAAGGCCGCTTTATCAGTGTGGAAGTCGTTCAAGAAAGCCGGCACTGGTATGGGCACAGTCCTCAAGATGGCGCTCGATGCTGGCTGGCGACCCGAGAAAACTGAAATGAGCGCTGAGGAAAAGCGGCGGTTCGCAGCTGAAGCAGAGTTGCGGCGTAAGCAGCGCCAGGCCGAGGTTGAAGCCGACGAGGCTTTGCTTGAGGAGATGCGGGCACTTGTCGCCGATTGCTGCCAGAAGATCTGGACAGAACATTGCCAGCCGGAAGGCCACAGCCCTTACCTGGATCGGAAACAGGTCGGTGCGTTCGGTATCGGCTTTTTCAAAAACACCGTGATTCTGTCGATTGACGATCACAACAAGCGCTGCCACATCTGGTCGGGCAGCAACGCCATGCAGTTCTTCAATAGCTTGCCCAAGCCTCGACCTGACTCGCTGAGCTTCCTTGTATTCAAGCCGGGCACAGTTGCTGTGCCATTACGGGATGCTTCAGGAAAGCTCTGGAGCTTGCAGGCGATCAACGCACAGGGCACCAAGCTGTTTCCCAAGTACGGGCGTAAGTCTGGATGCTTCCATGTTCTTGGCCCTGTCGATGACCCGCTAGATATCGCGCTTGCTGAGGGATACGCCACGTCTGCCAGTGTGCATATGGCTTTGGCCTGGCCCGTGGCGATGGCTGTCGACTCGGGCAACCTTCCTCCTGTTGCTCGGGCGCTTCGTGGCCAGTTTCCCGCTGCTCGTTTGCTGGTGGCCGGTGACGATGATCCCGATGCGAAAGGCAATCCAGGTAGGACCAAGGCCGAAGCGGCTGCCTCGGCCAATGGTGGCTTCGCGGCCTTTCCGATTTCATTGGAGCAGGCATAAATGGCAATCGACTGGAACGACCTGCACTGCAAGTCTGGTTTGGATGCAGTACGTGAGCAGTTGCTGGGGTCTTTGAAGCCTGGAGCATGCGCACAGCCTCCCGATGACTCTGGTGATATTTACGCAACGTCCCCCGAGCTTCTTCCCCGCGCCCCTTCTTCTGAGTGCGAAGTGCCAGGCGAAAAAGCGCTTACTCACACCCCCGGGGAGGGAGGAGGGTTCCGCATCAGTGAGCAGGAGCTGCTTCGTGACTTCGTAGTGATCTATGGAATGGACGTGGCGTGGGATTGCGCACGCTCGCGGATGATCAAGCTGTCGGCTATCCGTGAGGCCGTTGGGCGGACGCGCTACAAGTGGTGGCAGGAAAGCGAGCATCGGCGCATGGCTCAAGACGTCGTATTCGATCCCACCGAGCAATGCGGGCCGCTCATGCTGAATCTCTACGACGGCTTTCACGCAAAACCTGATCCTCGGGGGGCGGATGGGTGTTTGCTGATTCGCAAGCACTTGGGGCTGCTCTGCAACAACCGGACTGACGAATACCTATTCCTGTTGAAGTGGATTGCTTATCCGCTCCAGCATCCGGGGACAAAAATGGCGACCGCTGTGGTGATGTTCGGTGCCGAGGGCCCAGGTAAGAGCTTGCTGTGGGAAAAGGTTCTGCGTCGAATCTACGGCGACTACGGCACCACCATTGGTCAGGCTCAGTTGGAAAGCCAGTTCACAGGCTGGCAGAGCCGCAAGCTGTTTGCCCTGGCCGAGGAGGTTGTCAGTCGTGAGGAGATGCGTCACTACAAGGGCGTGCTCAAGCACCTTGTGACGGGCGAGACGCTGCAGATCAACGAGAAGAACATGCCGGTCAGGGAGGAGCGCAACCACCTCAATTTCGTGTTCCTGTCCAACTCGACGGTGCCTCTGGCACTGGATGACGGGGATCGGCGATACCTGGTGCTTTATGTTGATCGAGTACCGCCGCCGGACTACTTCATAGCCTTGGTGGATGAGATTGATAACGGCGGCATTGAGGCGTTTTACCACTACCTGATGAACCTGGACTTGACTGGTTTCGGTCCGCACTCCAAGCCTCCCTTGAACGAGGAGAAGCAGGGCCTGATCGATGGCAGTTTGCCTGCGCCGCGGTATTTCGTGCGGCGATGGCTGGCTGGCGAGACTGAGTTCCCTGTGACCGCCGCTGTTACCCAAGAGGACCTCTGGCGGGCGTTCTGCAAATGGTGTGATGGGGCCAATGAGTTCAAGCGACGACAACGTGACTTCACCCAGGAGGCTGTGCGGGACTTGAAGCAAGCTCGGCCGGACATTCGTTATCCGACCAAGAGTGATGACTTCAAGACGACGCGAATCTACGTGACGCCCGCGTTCCTTGCGGAGAAACAGACCTTGGGGCGCGATTGGGCAGGTAAGGCTGGGCTTGAATGCCGGAAGTTTGCGACGGCTTTCGACAGGCGATCACTGCCTATGCCGGGGGATTTCTGATTCCGACATTCCGACAACATTCCGACAATCAAAAAACACGGGGTTTGCCCAATGGATATTGGCATTCCGACAATCCGACAGGCTTTTTAGGATTGCTCATGTGCGCGTATACACAGGCGAGAAAATCTCTAAATACCTGTCGGATTGTCGGAATATGAGCTTAAGTAGCTGTTTTTAATGGTTAAAAGTATTCCGACAGTAATCCGACAAAATTCCGACAAACCGACAGAAGCAAGGAGTAGTAAAAAATGGCTGTTTATAAAGTTGAAAATGGGGAACTGGTACTGGTCGCTGAGACTTTGGAGAGCATGTTGACGCCAGAACTGGCCAACTGGGAGGACTGGGACGATCTGATGCGTGGCTTGGGCTTCAGTCTTTATGACGAGGTCTCGGGTGCGTACAAGTTCTACCGCCGTTATGACTCAGAGAACGATTTGCCAGAGGGGCATCTGCCCGGTGTTGCGTATATGTTCGACGTGAATATCGATGAGTCGAACATTGATTACATTCTGGTGAGCAACCGGCTGCCGGAGTACCTGCAAGCTCTCAAACTGCTTGAGCCTTTGGTCAATCGTGCAGAAGCGGTGGAGCGTGAGTTGGATAAAACGCTGCAGAGAGAGCGGGCAAGGTCACGTATGTAAGGCGAAATGAAGGACTGAGGTAATCACCGTGATCGACGAAATCGAATATCTGTTGCGGCACTGGGGGCAGCAATGCCGCTTGAATGGTGATAGCGGCAGCATGGGGAGCCCCATGGGGACCATCATGGAGTGGGGCGGCTGTGCCCCACGTGGAACGCCTGGATCTCGGATTCTCCTGGGTTCTGGTTCCGGCCCTGATGGTGTTGCTCAAGAGATCACTGCCGCTTTGGCTGAGATCGGTAGACAAGATGCTCGGGGGGAACGGTTGATGCGTTTGGCCGGCCTGCGTTATGGGGATGACCCAGCGCCAACCGTTTCGATGCAGATGCATTTGATTGGGCTTACCTCGGGGGCCAAGCAAACGTACTACGACCACGTGCATGCGCTTCATCTGCGTCTGTTGGAGGTGCTGACGACGAGAGCGGCAGGCCGTAAGTGGCTTACCGTTCGTCGGGGCGATTTACCTCAAACCTGCGTCAAAGTTGCGTCAAAGTTGCGTCGAGCGAGTTAACCGAAAACGCCCCCTTTTCGGTTCCGTACTCAGGGGGTAAAAAGTCCCCACGATATGCAATCTGCGCCTTGGCGCTTCACCTGAGCACGTGCTGTGCACCTCGCCCTGGCTTTGACCAGGACATTGAAAACCCCGTCACCCTGGCGGGGTTTTCTTTTTCCGGCGTTCGCCGCGCTCCCTCATTTGAGACCCGTTATGACAAACGAGCAGCAAGCGCTGGCAGAAATGCCGATCTGGTTGGTAATCGTCCTGGCCCTGGTCGGAGGCGTGTCCGGCGAGATGTGGCGAGCGGACAAGGATGGCGCCCGGGGCTGGGTACTGCTGCGGCGCCTGGCACTGCGTTCCGGTGCCTGCATCGTCTGCGGAATGGCAGCAATGATGCTGTTGATCGGCGCCGGTGTGTCGGTCTGGACTGCGGGTGCCTTTGGCTGCCTGACAGCAATGGCTGGCGCCGATGTCGCGATTGGCCTTTACGAGCGCTGGGCTGCTAGGCGGATTGGAGTTTCGCAACCGCCCTCCGGTGATGGAGCGGTCTGAACGTCGCAGGGGTCCATAACCGCGGCTTTCCGACTTGAGTTGGTAAAGGAGGATGAACTGATGCCCGCACCTGCAATGCCAGCGAAGGTCATCAGCCCCTACAACTACCGGTGGCAGCGAGCGCGTGAAGGTTTTCTGCGCAAGCATCCGCTATGTCGCAACTGCGAGCGGAGGGGCATCGTCGAGGCGGCCGGTGTGGTTGACCATATCGTTCCTCACCGCGGTGACATGACCCTGTTCTGGGACCGCAACAACTGGCAGTCGCTCTGCATCCCTTGCCACAACTCCTACAAGCAGCGACTGGAGAAATCCGGGCGCGAGGTTGGCTGCGATCAGGGCGGAAAGCCCCTAGATCCGGGCCATCACTGGAATCGGTGAGCGCGCACCAAAACTGTGCAAAAAATGACCATTTTTCGGGGAGGGGGGGCAAAAAATCCTTTCCCGAAAACGTTCTAGACCGTTCGCCCCTCTCTCTGTGCAACGCCGGGAAAAATGGCAAGGGGGGGTATGAAGAGGTTCGGGGGTTAAGGTCCGATTTTCAAGGAGGTTCACATGGCTGGAAACGGCAATTCAGGTCGGACGCCCAAGCCGACAGTGCTGCATGTGTTGGACGGCAACAAGAGCAAGAAGAATTTCAGCGCCTTGATGGATGACCTGACATCCCCGGCGATTCCGGTTCAGGCCCCGCCGATGCCCGACTGCCTTTCTGATGGTGCGGTCGCCGAGTGGGAACGCCTGGTTCCAGACCTGCTGGTCCTCGGGCTGGTGACCAAGCTCGACATGATGGCGCTCGCCAGTTACTGCGAAGCCGTCGCCGATTGGCAGGGCTTCCGTCGCCGGATTGCAGAGGTCAATGCCCAGCACGCAGGCCTGGAACAAGGCGACATCCAAACGTTCGCCACTGGAGCCAAGCAGATATCCATCTGGCGCCAGTTGGCGAACGACGCCGAGAAACGTGCCAACGCCGCCGGGGCGCAATTCGGATTCTCGCCTATGGCGCGTCGCAATCTGAAAGTCACGGCGCCACAAGGTGAGCTGTTCCCTAATGAGCCAAAAGACGCCGCCAGCAAGTACTTCAGCTGATCTGGACCGCGCCACCGAGTTCGCTCGGGCGGTCATTGCCAAGCAAATCGTTGCTGGCCCCGATGTTCGCAATGCCTGTCGCCGGCACATGCGAGACCTGCGTAGCGGGCACAAGCGTGGCCTGGTCTTCGACTTGGAGTCAGCCAATCGGGCCATCGGCTTTTTTGAGGAGGTCCTCTGCCTCAACGGCGGCGAGTATGAAGGGCTGCCCTTCATCCTGGCCCCGTGGCAAGCCTTCGTCGTGGGCAGCCTGTTTGGCTGGAAGACTGAGGACGGCTACCGGCGCTTTCGGATCGCCTACATCGAGACGGCCAAAGGTAGTGGCAAGTCGCCCCTGGCGGCGGGCATCGGCCTGTATGGGTTGGTTGCGGACGGTGAGGCCCGGGCTGAAATCTACGCTGCAGCCACGAAAAAGGATCAGGCCATGGTCCTGTTCCGTGATGCGGTGTCGATGGTCGACATGTCGCCGCACCTCAACGCTCGGCTGCATCGGTCGGGTACCGGGGACAAGGTCTGGAACCTGTACTACCCGAACGCGGGTTCGTTCTTCAAACCGATCAGTGCCGACGATGGCCAATCCGGCCCGCGTCCGCACATCGGGTTGCTGGATGAGGTGCACGAGCACAAGACCGCGACGGTCATCAACATGCTGCGCGCTGGTACCAAGCACCGGAAACAGGCGCTGATCGTGATGATCACCAACAGCGGCTCGGACAAGACCAGCGTGTGCTGGGAGCACCACGAACTGGGCTCGCGTATCTGTGCGGGCAAGGAAGACAACGACAGTGTCTTCGCCTTCATCTGCAGCCTGGACAAGGGCGACGATCCGTTCAAGGACGAAAGCTGTTGGCCCAAGGTGAACCCAAGCCTGGAGTTTGCCCTAGACGGTCAGGTCGATGGCATCCCGGGTCGCAAGTACTTGCGTGAACAGGTCGCCGAAGCCCGCGGTATGCCGTCGAAAGAGGCGGTGGTCCGGCGGCTCAATTTCTGCGAGTGGACCCAAGCCTCTGCGCCGTGGATCTCGTGGGACGTCTGGAGTCAGGCCGCGCAGCGGGTGCGGATGTCGGTGTTGCGTAACCGCCCTTGTGTGGGCGGACTTGACCTGTCCAGTACCACGGACCTGACGGCTTTTGTGCTGCTGTTCTTCCCGACATACGAGGATCCGCACTGGCGGTTGCTGCCGTATTTCTGGATACCAGATTTCCAGCTGGCTGATCGCGAGAAGCGCGACAAGGTGCCGTACCTGGCCTGGATCAAGGCCAAGGAGCTGGAAACCACGCCGGGCAAGGCCATCAGCAAGCTGTTTGTGCTGCGGCGCTTGCAGACCATCTGCGGCTACTTCGACGTGCGCAAGATCGCCTATGACCGCTGGCGTATCGAGGATCTCCAGCAACTGATGGATGAACATGACATCTGCTTGCCGGAGATCGCGCCCTTTGGTCAGGGCTACAAGGACATGGGCCCCGCGGTGGACGAGTTCGAGCGGCGTCTGCTGGGCAACATCGAGCGTGCGCCACCTGTGCTTGATCCGGACGCCGAAGACGCCGAGTTGATCAGCGATGCCACGGTGGCCGATCTGGTTGAGCCACTCCGGCACGACGACAACCCGGTCATGACCTGGTGCGCGAGCAACGCGGTCATCACCGCCGACCCGGCCAACAACCGCAAGGCGGACAAGTCCAAGGCCATCGGGCGCATTGACGGCATTGTCGCCAGCATCATGGCGACGGGCATCAGTGGGTCGGTCCCGGTGGCTTCCTCGGGTAAATCCATCTACGACGAAGGAGTAAGCATTTGACTCTTATCGCATGGGCCGCTTGGCTCGCTGGCGCGTTGGGCTTCGGCCTGTTCATTGCCGGTATCGCGTTGATCCACATTCCGGCGGCGTTCATCGCGGCCGGGCTCTGCCTGCTGGTCTGGGCCTACATTGCCGATAAGGCCGCCGCGGCCTTGCACAACAAACAATCCCCCGGAGGTGGCTGATCATGTTCTTCAGCAATTTGCTGGGGCCCCGTGACGGGCTTACTGTCAATGACGGTGCCGGATTGTGGAGCAGCCTCATTGGCTCTGTCCGGTCTGCGGCGGGGGTGAAGGTCACCGCGGAGAGCGCGCTGGCGATTACCGTTCTGCAGAACTGCGTCACGCTGTTGGCCGAGAGTGTGGCGCAGCTGCCGCTGGAGATGTACCGGCGCATGGGGGAGGGCAAGCGTGAAGCCGCCTTGAATCATCCGCTGTATGACGTGCTGCGCTACCAGCCCAACCCCTGGCAGACGCCTTATGAATACCGGGAGTGCAGTCAGCTTGCGGTGGGTTTGCGGGGCAATGCCTATAGCTTCATTGACCGGCACGACGACGGATCGGTGAAGGGGCTTTACCCCCTACACAACGATAAGGTCAGTGTGCTGAAAGGGGCTGACCTGATGCCGTATTACCGGGTCGGGGCGCAGGACCCGGTGCCCATGCGACTGATTCACCATGTTCGCTGGCACACCAAGAACCACTACACGGGCATGTCGCCGATTGAGCTGCATGCCGATGCTGTGGGGCTGGCCCAGGCAGTACGGCAGTACGCCGGCAAATCCTTCCAAAACGGCACGGCTGTCAGCGGCGTGATCGAGCGGCCCAAGGAGGCCGTAGCCATCAAGAGTCAGGCTGCAATTGATCACATCCTTGATCAGTGGGGGAGCAAGTTCTCTGGCATCGACAACGCCAAAAAGGTCGCGATGCTTCAGGAGGGGATGACCTTCAAACCGGTGTCCATGAACAACGTCGATGCCGAGCTGCTGGGCATCCTCAAGGTGACAGGTACGGATCTGGCGCGGATCTACAAGATACCCCCGCACATGATCAACGACCTGGAGAAGGCCAGCTACAACAGCCTGGAGCAGTTGCTGATCCAGTATGTGATCTTCGCCTTGCTGCCCTGGGTCAAGCGGCATGAGGAAGCGATGATGCGCGACTTCCTGCTGCCTGCCGAGCGCCGCGAATACTTCATTGAACACAACCTGTCCGGCCTGCTGCGCGGCGACCAGAAGAGTCGCTACGACTCCTACGCAGTGGGGCGCCAGTGGGGCTGGCTGTCGATCAATGACATCCGCCGCCTGGAAAACATGCCGCCAGTGGCCAACGGTGACAGCTACCTGCAACCACTCAACATGACCGACGTGGCCCACGGGCTGCCGAATCTGCACAACCCCGACGTCCGTGCCCAGCTTGAACAGCAGCGCGACGACATAGTGAGGATGCTTGCCGCATGAAACAACATCTGCGCGCCGCCAGTCTGCTGTTCAATCAGCCGCTGTTGATTACCCCGGACATGCTCGATCTGGCTGTCCGCTGGGCCAACCAAACCATGAGCCTGAATATCGTCAACCTCAACCTGTCCGGTGCTGGAGCAGATCCGCGCCCGAAGCTGGGTTTCTACGACGATGACGACGGGCCGAGTCCTGCCGAGCGGCTTGAAGAACAGCGGCGTTCAGCCGTTGCTCAGACTGGCGTTGAGGTGATTCCGGTTCACGGCTTTCTGGTCAGTCGCGCCAATCACCTGAATGTGTGCGAAACCATGACCAGCTACGAGGGGCTGAGCGCCTCGATCAAACAAGCCGTTGCCGACCCTATGGTCGAGCGCATCGTGCTGGACATCGACAGCCCTGGCGGCAGTGCGGTGGGCTGTTTCGAGTTGGCCGCTGATATCCGCGCTGCCAGTCTGATCAAACCCATCACGGGCCTGGTCAACTTCTCGGCGTACTCGGCGGCCTATTTCATCGCAGCGGCTTGCACCGAGGTGGTTGTGAGCCAGACCTCGGGGGTGGGTTCGATTGGCGTGATTGCCAGCCACATGGACCGCTCGCGAATGCTTGAAGGGGCTGGGGTGAAAGTGACCACGGTTTATGCCGGCGCCCACAAGAACGACCTGAACCCCAACGAGCCGCTGAGCGAGCAATCGCTGGCGTTTCTCAATGCCGTGGTACAGGAAAACTATCAACTGTTCACGGGGGCGGTTGCCCAGTACCGCAACCTCGACGTGGCCCAGGTCATTGCCACAGAGGCCGCTTGTTACTGGGGGCAGGCCGCTGTCGAGGTCGGGCTTGCGGATCGGCTGGAGTCGCCGCAGATGACGGTGGATGGCATCGCCCGTGCGGTTGCGCTCAGCCGTGCCCAGCGCTCGCCCGTCGCCCAAGCGCGGCAACGCATCGCCGTACAGGCCGCGGCCTTTGCAATCCAAGCCCAGGCTTGAGTTTCGCTCACTCTGACCGCGTTCGCGGCAGTGATACCCAACCGCCAATCGGCGGTTTTTTATTGCCCAGGAGGCAACAGCATGTCTTTAGTCACACAACTGCGTAGCGAACGCGCCCGGCTCAACGGCGAGATCCAGGCGCTGGCCAAGATCGAAGCCGACGGTGGTTCGCTGTCTGTCGAGCAGCTCGCTCAGTTCACTCAGCTCGGGGCCGAATTCAATGCCCTGGGCGACAAGATCGCTCGCGCCGAGTCGGCCGAACGTGCCGCCGCGGCCAGTGCGAAACCGGTCGAGGAGGGTGCTCAAGGCATCAACGGGCCGCCCCGTGTCGCTGGCCCCTATGCAGCCAAGCCTGTCCCTGGGGCCAACATGGCGCAAATGGTGCGGGTACTGGCCGCCACTCGGGGCGATCAGCACGCCGCGGCCAAGATGGCTCACGACTCCGGGATGAACCCTGAAATCGCCATGGCCCTCAGCACTGTGACTCCGGGGGCTGGCGGTGTACTGGTGCCGCAGGGCTTCTCCAGCGAGGTGATTGAACTGCTGCGGCCGAAGTCGGTGGTGCGCAGCATGGGTGCGGTTTCGCTGCCGCTGCAGAACGGCAGCCTGACTATTCCGCGCATCAAGGGCGGCGCAATCGTCGGCTATATCGGCAGTGAAGAGGATATGCCGGCCTCCGGCATGCAGTTCGATGACCTCAAACTGTCGGCGAAAAAGCTGGCCGCGTTGGTGCCCATCAGCAACGACCTGTTGAGCTACTCGGGCGTAAACCCGAATGTGGATCGCCTGGTGGTGAACGACCTGACCAGCGCCGTGGGCCTGGCCGAGGATCTCTCTTTCCTGCGAGGTGCCGGCACCGGCAACCTGCCCAAAGGGCTGCGGTTCTGGGCGCCTGCTTTCAACGTGTTTGATGCACCCACTGATCAGACCCTCGCTGCGGTCGAGCTGGCGCTTTCCGCCCTGATCCTGCGTCTGGAAAACGCCAACTCCAACATGCTGGCGCCGGGTTTTGTGATGGCGCCTCGCACCAAACGCTGGCTGTCGGCGCTGCGTGTAGGTGACGACGGCAAGGGTGCCAAAGCCTATCCGGAGCTGGAAGAAGGCAAGCTCAAGGGCTTCCCGGTGGCGACTACCACTCAAGTGCCGATCAACCTGGGGGCTGGCGGTGATGAGTCGGAAATCCATTTTGCTGACTTCGCCGACTGCTTCATTGGTGAGGATGACGCGATGGTCATCGACTTCAGCAAGGAGGCTACCTACAAGGATGCCGGCGGCAACCTGGTGAGCGCCTTCCAGCGGGATCAGACCCTGGTGCGGGTGATTGCCAAGCACGACTTCGGCCCGCGTCATGTCGAGTCGGTAGCGGTCATGACCAAGGTCAAATGGGGCAGCACCCTTTAACCCTCTCGGCCCGGCGTGCCGGGCCAACCCTTTTCCCGATTAGAGGTTCAGCTGATGTCCGTTGCAGCATTAATCATCGTGTTGTTCATCAAGGCTTGGCGCGGCTACGCCCCAGGCGAAATTGCCGGCTTCAATGAAGAGACTGCCGAGGGGCTGATTCAGGGCGGTTTTGCAGAGGAATATACCGGCGCGGAGGGTCGGTCGCCCGCCACCAGTGGCAAGTCTTCTACTCGGGCCAAAGCCCCGGCGAAGTCCAAGCCTCAGACCAAGGACAAGCTTGAAGGCGCTCCCGACTCACCAGCCCCCGGTGCAGAGTCTGGTACTGAGGGGGCAGGCGGGGCTGACAACGCTGGCGATGCTCATCCTGAGAAGGATGAGTCTGCCGACGATGAGAAGCCCTAGTCATGGCCCTGCTGATCAGCTACACCGGGCCGGAGCCGCTGACGTATGACGATGTGGTCGCTCAGTGCCGGCTGGATCCCGACGACGATGACACCGCCGAGCGTGATCTGATCGAACGGATTGTTATCCCTGCGGCCCGTGGACTGGCAGAGGAGGCAACCGGTGCAGCGATCCGCAAGGGGCAGTATCGCGACCATCTGCCGAAAGTCCCTGCAGGCAGTGCTTTTGCTGCCACCAAGGGCCAGGCTTTCGAGTTGCAGAGTATTGCCCTTGGTGCCACGGCGGGGGCGGCGTTGCTTGATCCTGCTGCGGCCTACCTGGTCAACGGTGGTAAGGAGTCGTTGGTTTACACCCAGCAGGGCCTGCCGTGGCGGGATGTGGTGGGTAGCTGCCCTCAAGGATTGATGGTCACCTATCAGGCGGGCATCGAGATCGAGGACCACCCCTCTGTGCGGCACTATCTACTCCTGGCCGCCGCCTGGGCTTACCGGCATCGCGAGTTGCTGGTACTTGGGCAAACCCTCAACGAGTTGCCAGACCGTTACCTGTTGACCTTGCTGGCGGGTATCACCGTTCCGCCGAGGATCTGATATGGCCTTACGCGAACCCGGGGCGGGCGAGCTGAATCGGCGTGTGCGAGTCCGTCGCCGGTCGGATTTGCCCGCCGAAAATATTGGACTCGACTCTGTTTTCTCTGAAAGCAAATGGCGCTGGGCGATGATCGTTCCGGCAGGGACGGGTGTGTATGTCGATGGCATCCAGACCGACAATAAATTTACCCACTGGATAACCCTGCGGTTCCTAAAGGGGATCACCAGTGACCACGAGGTGGTGCACGGCAGCACTCTCTACCGGGTCAAGCGCAGTGCCGATATGAATGGCAGCCATCGCTTTACGCTGCTGCAGGTGGAGGAACTGGGCGAGGCTCAGGCAGGAGGCAACATCTATGTCTAACTCGGCTTCAGTTGATGGCTACTTGCACTTCGAGGGCTTCGACGAATTCCAGCGCGATGCCTTCGATAAGAAGGCGATCCGCTCCGGGATGCGCAAGGTTGGCCGGTTGGTCACCCAGCGGGCGCAGATGAACCTCGCCCTAGGAAAGGGCCAGGAAGGCTACCCGGTCAATCGTACCGGGGCGACCTTGGAGTCGATTTCTTTCAAGGTGTCCCGCTCCGGCTTCCTGGTGAAGATTGCGCCTCGGAAAACTGCGGCCATGGCTGAGTTTTACCCGGCCTACCTGCACTACGGGGTGAAGCGCGGCAGGCGCCTGGGCAAGCTGGCGCCAGGAAAGGGCAAGGGCAAGTCCAACCGGCGAGCTGTTGGCGCGCGTGCGGCGGCTCTGGCAGAGCGTGCAGCGGGTGAGTGGCGTATCAAGCCGCGTGACAACTACATGGCTGATGCGCTGCAGGATTCAAGTTCTGATGTGAGGGGGATCCTCTCGGCAGCCTTCGCTGATGCCTTGCGGTAGTAGGGCTGCGAGCTGCAGTTTTTGGGCATTCGGAAAAGGTTGTTGATAGGGCGATGGGAGTGCCAGCAGTTCTCAATTAAGGGTTTGTGTTGATGCGAGCCTTGAATCGGAGCGCCTAGCCCCCATCTCAAACGGGCTGTATCCCGACAATCTGTGAGGAAATGCCCGTGTTTGGAAAAATCGAAGGCCAGCGCCTGAACTTGGCAAAAATGCATATCGCCAATTACTGCATTGCTCTGGAGAGCCAAGCAGGTGGCTTGGATCTGAATCATGTCGTCACTAACATCAACATGGATTTCAAGCTGGTTCCGCCGGCAGAAACCAGCGCCTTGGTCGCTGACGTGCAGTATTTCTACGATTGCCTCACCAATCAGCAGGTGTCGGCAATTGATCGAGGCAGCTACTGGAAGTGGAAGACTATGACCAAGGTTGAGGCCATGGCTGAGCTGACGAAAGAGCTCAATGCGCTGATGGCGTGAATCTGAGGCTGGTGGGGAATCCCCACCAGCAATTTACCGCAGGCCTTGGATAGCCCGGATAACTGCCTAGATGGGCACGCCGTGATCGATAGGTAACTCGGACTCGTCCAGGCGAAAGATGTCCTTTATCACCGTGTAGCCCGCGAAAAGAGATTCCCGTTTCGGCTTGGGCCTGGTCATCTTGTGATCCAGACTGAACAGGGCATTGGCCCGGAACATCTCGCAGGAAAAGCCCCGAGAGTCGCGGTTCAGGTCACGCATGGAGCGGTTGATCGACTCGCCTCTAAGTTCGGTTAAATGAACATCTGAAAACCTCGCAAATGCGGGGTTTTTTTATGCCTGGAATATCCCACATGAAATTAAACCCTGTTGTTGCCCAGTTGCGGGCGACCTGTCCGACCTTTGCCCATCGGGTCACGGGCGGCATTGATTGGGATGCTGTGGCGGAAAGCGCCAAGTTGGATTTGCCTGCCGCCTACGTGATCGCTTCCGCCGATGCGGCGGATGACAACGAGGCACAGAACACCGTGGTTCAGCGGATCACGGACCAGTTCGCTGTTGTTGTCGTTCTTGAGGCCACGGACGAACGAGGGCAGGAAGCCAACGACCTGTTGCACGACATCAGGGCCGAGTTGTGGCGTTCGCTGATTGGCTGGAAGCCGGCGCCCGAGTACACGCCCCTGGAGTACGGCAAGGGCGCCTTGCTCCACATCAGCCGCGCTCGGGTCGTGTATCAGATGACCTTCGTCGCGTCCTTCCAGCTTGGCCGCAACCTTCCCCAAGAGCCTGGCGAAACCTGGGTCGAGCTGGCAGCGGATGGCCTGGTGCCGTTTGAGGGGGCGACTTTCAACATGGACTGCATCGATCCGGCGGATCCGAACCTGAAGCGGCCCGGCCCGGATGGGCGCATCGAAGTCAAATTTTCAGGAGACGCAACACCATGACCCAGCGCATTACAGTGGTACCGGCCTCGGGCCGCGCAGTGCCTGACCCAGAAGCCGGTGATCTGTTGCCGGCTGAGGGGCGGGAAGTTCCGGATAACGCCTGGTGGCGACGTCGCTTTTTGGATGGCGACGTAACGCTCAAGCCAACCAAACCCGCCAAGGCCGTCGCCGCGGCGAATCAAGAGGGGCCGAAGTAATGGCTATCGGATTCAGCAACATCCCCGCGGATATCCGCGTTCCGCTGTTCTATGCGGAAATGGACAACTCCGCAGCAAACACCGCCGCTTCGGCCATGCGCCGCTTGATCGTTGCCCAGGTGAACGACAACGCACCCAGCGAAGGTGCCGGCAAGTTGGTGCTGGTGCCCAGCGTGGCATTGGCGAAAAGCATCGGCGGCCAGGGTTCGATGCTCGCCGCGATGTACGACACCTGGCGCAAGGCAGATCCCATTGGCGAGATCTGGTGTTTGCCGCTGCTGAGCACCGAGGGGGTCAAGGCAGCGGCCAAGGTCACTCTGTCCGGCACTGCCACCGAGGCCGGTCTGTTGAGTCTGTATGTAGGCGGTGTTCGTGTTCAGGCCACCGTCACAGCGGCAGCAACTGCCGCGGTGGCCGCCTCGGCACTCGCGGTAAAAATCAATGCCGCCGCCGATCTGCCAGTGACTGCCAGCGCTGCTGCCGGCGTCGTGACGCTGACCTGTAAATGGTCGGGCGAGAGCGGCAACGATATCGGCATCGTCCTGAACCGCCTGGGCAAGACCAATGGCGAGTTTACCCCGGCGGGGTTGACCGTTGAGCTGACCCAGATGCTGGGCGGCGCGGGCGTTCCGGATCAGGTAGACGCCATTGCCGCGTTGGGTGATGAACCCTTCGAATTTATCTGTGTGCCCTGGTCCGACACCACCACGCTGAACCAGTGGCAGGCGGTCATGGATGACAACGTGGGGCGCTGGAGCTGGGCCAAGCAGTTGTTTGGTCACGTATACAGCGCGAAGCGGGGCACCGTCGGCACCCTGGTGGCAGCCGGCCAGGCGCGCAACGATCAGCACATCACCATTCAGGCCCTGGAAAACGGTGTGCCACAGCCGGTGTGGGTCCAGGCCGCGGCCCTGGCGGCACGGACGTCAGTCTTCATTTCCGCCGATGCCAGCCGCCCCACGCAAAGCGGGTCGCTGCCGGGCCTGGATCCGGCCCCGGCCAGTGAGCGTTTCACCCTCACTGAGCGTCAGTCGCTGCTGAGCTATGGGATCGCTACGGCGTACTACGAGGGGGGCTATGTCCGTATTCAGCGTTCGATCACCACCTACCAGAAGAACGCCTACGGCCAGGCGGATAACTCCTACCTGGACAGCGAAACCATGCACCAGTCGGCGTTCATCATCCGCCGGATGCAAAGCGTGATCACCAGTAAGTATGGGCGCCACAAGCTGGCGAACGACGGTACCCGGTTTGGCGCCGGCCAGCCGATTGTCACGCCGAGCACTATCCGCGGTGAGCTGATTGCCCAGTACGCCAAGCTGGAGCTGGAAGGGCACGTGGAAAACGCCGAGCTGTTTGCCGAGCACCTGGTGGTCGAGCGTGATTCGCGTGACCCGAGCCGCGTAAACGTTCTGTTCCCGCCGGACTACATCAACGGCCTGCGCATCTTTGCGCTGCTCAATCAGTTCCGCCTGCAGTACGACGCGGCGGCGTAACGCAGTCATTGCACCTACAGCCCGCCATGAGCGGGCTTTTTCATTCGGGAGAAGACCATGGGTCAATTAGTGGCGGGTACCGCCTACGTCAAAGTCGACGGTGCGCAGCTCACCATCACTGGCGGGGCTGAGGCTCCGTTGATGACGGTGAAGCGAGAGACGGTCGCGACGGGTTTCTACAAGGAAGAAGACCTGCCGCCGTACCTGAAGATGACAGCGATCCTGTCCCCGGATCTGGACTTCAAGAAGATCGTCAACGGGCGAGACATGACGGTCACCTGCGAGTTCAAGAACGGCAAGGTGTTCGTGCTGGCAGGGGCCTATCTGGTGGGGGAGCCCTCCTACAAGGGCGATGACGGTACCGCCGAATTCGAATTCAACGGCATCAAGGGGACCTGGCAATGAGTCAACCAATCAAGCTGCAGGTGCCGATTGAGGCGCACGGTGAAACGCTGGCAGAGCTGACTCTGCGCCGCCCGACGGTACAGGAGGTGCGGGCCATCAAGGCGCTGCCCTACAAGATCGACAAAGCCGAAGAGGTCGGCCTCGACATGGATGTCGCCGCCAAATACATCGCGGTGTGCGCAGGCATTCCGCCTTCGTCGGTCAATCAGTTGGATCTGGTCGATCTGAACGCTTTGAGCTGGGCGGTGGCCAGTTTTTTCATGACTGCGGCGTCCGCGCCATCGACGACCTGATCGCGCTGGCCTACGACCTGGCCTGGTTCTGGAAGATCGACCCCGAACAGATGATGGCCAGGCCCCTGGATCTCATTCTTGAATCGCTGAGCCACGCCCAGCGGATAAACCAATCCCAGCAGGTGCAGTGATGGGTGACAAGTTCCAGCTCAAGGCGTTGATCACGGGCGTTGACAAGCTGTCACCGACGCTCACCGGGATCAAAAAGAACGTCGCGGGCTTTCGCAAACAGATGGAAAGCTCCGGCCTGGGCAAGATTGGCTTTCAGGACTTGTTGCAGGGTGGCGCTTTCGCTGCCCCTTTTATCGCAGGCGCCAGGGCCGCGATCAAGCTTGAGTCAGCTATGGCCGACGTCAACAAGGTTGTTGACTTCGATACACCTGAGCAGTTCAAGCAGATGACTAAGGATGTGCTTGACCTGTCTGAACAGTTGCCAATGGCTGCTGATGGTATTGCTGCCATTGTTGCTGCAGGTGGTCAGTCGAAGATCCCGCGTGCGGAACTGATGGCGTTCGCGGCCGATGCAGTGAAGATGGGGATCGCGTTTGATCAAACCGCTGAGCAATCGGGCGAAATGATGGCTAAGTGGCGAGCTGCCTTCAAGATGAACCAGACCGAGGTTGTTGCTCTGGCGGATCAGGTTAACTACCTGGGCAATACTGGTGCCAAGGCTAGTACGGTCGCCAATATTGTTACCTCTGTCGGTGCGTTGGGTGGTGTTGCCGGTTTAGCCGCTGGGCAAGTTGCGGCTATGGCGGCGACGCTCGACAAGGTAGGTGTATCTCAGGACGTTGCTGGTACAGGCTTGCAGAACTTCATGTTGACTTTGACGGCCGGAGCGGCTGCGACAAAGCAACAGCAGCAAGCGTTTAAGGCGTTGCGGCTTGATACCAAGGCACTTGCCAAAGGTATGCAGAAAGATGCACAGGGCACTATCGAAGACGTTCTGGACCGCATTGCCAAGGTCGATCCTTCAAAGCAGGCGGGCCTACTTACTCAACTGTTCGGTAAAGAGTCGATTCGGCCGATCTCTCAGTTGCTCACCAGTCTCGACATTCTCAAGGTCAACTTTGCTGCCGTCGGGGATTCGAAGATCTATGCGAAATCGATGGAGCAGGAGTTCAAGACAAGGGCGGCGACTACTGAAAACGCGCTCATTCAGTTGCAGAACCGCGCTACCCGGTTGGGTATTGAGATCGGTGGCGCGTTGGTGCCGCCGCTCAACGATACTTTGAAAGTGATAGGCCCGCTGATTTCCCAGGTGTCCGCCCTGGCGGCGGAACATCCCGAGGTGATCAAGGGCGTTCTCGGGGCGGGTATTGCCTTTGGTGTCCTTCGCTTGGCGGTGTTGGCCAGTACGGTCGCTATGAAGGTCTTTGGTGCCGTTACGTCCATGTCTCCCGTGGGACTGATCGTGAGGGGGATTGCGTTGGCAGCGGGGTTGTTGATCGCCAATTGGTCCACCGTCGGGCCGTATTTCCAGGCGCTGTGGGAAAAGATCAAAGGCCCGGCCATGGTGTTGTGGGGCTGGTTTAAACAAGCCTTCGCCTTCACTCCGCTTGGCTTGGTGATCGAAAACTGGGGGCCGCTGACCGAGTTCTTCAAGGCCATCTGGGGGGTGTTGGTTGCGATCTCGGGTCCTGCCTGGGATTTCATAAAGCACATGTTCGACTGGTCCCCGTTGGGAATCATCATCCAGAACTGGGAGCCGATCACCGCTTGGTTCAAGGGGTTGTGGGAAAAAATCAAACCCATCATTGAGCCAATCCTCAACTTCATGGGCGCCGGGGAGGGTGGCGACGGAATCATCAAGACCGCGACCGATAAGGCCAACGCCTTCGCTGAGGAACAGCGCAAGCGCAATGCAGGGGAGGGCGGCGGTACCGGTGACTTCCTGCGCTCGGACGCTGCGAAGGTCATGCAAGAGCGGCAATCGTTCTTGAACAAGACCCAGGGCGGGGCCAGTGCCGGCGATCTGTTGCGGGCGCCGGGCCAGGTTCCGCCACCGGGTAGCCTGCTGCAGCAGACTGCCGCAGCCAACGCCCAAAGCCTGAAGGGCCAGATCGATATCAACCTCAACGGGGCACCGCCCGGATCCACGGTCGAAGAGTCGAAGACCAACCAGCGCGGCCTGAACATCAAGCCGAACGTTGGGCGGCGCACTGTCGGTGCAGAGAGGTAGCAGAATGGAAAGGACATGGCGCGACGAACTGCTGCCGGCGTCATTCAGGGGCATTAGCTTTCTGGTTGACCGGGCCGCGGTGCCGGTGGGCATGAAAGGCCAGTTGCATGAATTCCCACAGCGGGATGATCCGTACTTTGAACAGTTGGGCCGGCAGTCGCAGGTTCACGCCCTGACGGTGTGGATCATCGGTGACGACTGTTTTGAGCGGCGGGATAAGTTTCTTGAGGCAGTCCAGACCCGGGGCGCTGGCGAGCTGGTGCACCCCTGGCTCGGGCGAATGCAGGTCAAGGCCGGCGAATGTGAGATGAACCACAGCCGGCGCGAGGGCGGCCTGGTCGCCTTCGACGTGGTGTTTTATCCGGATAAGCCGCTGCAATTCCCGGTGGCCCGGGTCAACACCCAGCAGCAGGTGGTCAAGTCGTCGGAAGGTCTGCTGGACTCCGCGCTGGCCCGGTACAAGGCGGCGATGGCGAAAGTTGACCAGGCTCGTCTGGGCATCATCGGTTTGCGCAATAGTTTGTCGAGCGTTTACAGCGTGATTCAGCAGCAGTTCGCGCCGCTGGTAGGGTTGTTCACGAGCCTCAGTGGTTTTGTGCAGTCGCTGATCAATTCGCCCGGAGCGCTGGGGGCGCTGTTCTCCAGCTACTTCAGCGACTTCACCGGTCTGGACTTCTCAAGCCCTGGATCAAGTTATCGCGGTTCCATTGCTTCGGCGACGCAGCACAGCGAAGCGGTGGCGGGCATCAACACGGTGAGCCAGGCCGCAGGGGCTGACACAAACGCAGCCGCACAGGCTACGGCTGATCTGGTGCAGGACGCGCTGCTGGTGCAGGTGGCGCTGATCGTCAGCGAGATGCCGGTGGCGAGTCAGCCGGTATCGAACGACTCCACCCCATCGGTTGATCAGCAGGCTGTGCAGCCAGTTGAACGGCCCGAGGTGCCCGTGGCGGATGATGTCATTGAGCTGCGGGACAGCCTGAGCGAGGCGATCTATGAAGCCTCCCTCAAGGCGGCCCCGCAGCACTATCAGGCCCTGACCAACCTACGCCAGACGCTGGTGAAGCACCTGACCGCCGTAGCCCAGTCTGGCGTGCGCCTGGTGGAGATCACCCCCGCCGAAGCGCTGCCGGCCCTGGTGCTGGCGTATCGGCGCTTCGGCGACGCCACGCGGGCCGGGGAGGTGGTGCAGCGCAACCGCATTCAACACCCCGGCTTTGTGCCGCCGGTCCCGCTCAAGATCGCACGGGAGTAACCCATGCTCGATACACAGAACGTCGTCAGCCTCACGGTTGACGGTGTGGATTACAGCGGCTGGAAATCAGTGGAAATCTCGGCAGGGCTGGAGCGCCAGGCCCGGGACTTCAACCTGGGTATTACCTGGAAGTGGGGCGATCAGAAGATCGAGGTGCCGATCAAACAGGGTGCAAAGTGTCAGGTGAGCATCGGTGATGACCTGGTGCTAACCGGCTGGGTGTTCGGTACGCCGATCAGCTATGACGACAAGCAGATCACTCGGTCGGTCACCGGGCGGTCGCTGCCGGCGGATCTGGTGGACTGCGCCGCGGTGAACAAGCCGGGGCAGTGGAATAGCCAGGGCGTGCTGTCGATCGTCAAGGCGCTGGCCGCGCCCTACAAGATCGCCGTGCGCAGCGAGATCCCCGAAAGCTCGAAGCTGTCCGACCACACCATCGAGCCTGGCGAGTCGGCGTTTGAGTCCATTGACCGGCTGTTGACGCTGTTCCGGGTGTTCTCCACCGATGACGCCCGCGGTATGGCGGTGCTCGCGAAACCGGGCAGCGAGGGGCGGGCCTTCGATGCCCTGGCCGTGGGGCGGAACATCAAAGCCGGCGATGCTCCGCTCGACTTCTCTGGGGTGTATTCGGAGTACCAGGTGCTGGGGCAAAAGACCGGCACCGATGAAGAGTTCGGTGAAGCCGCGGCGGAGGTGTCGGCCAAGGTCACGGACGAACGAACGACCCGACGGCGCGTGAAGATCATTCAGGAGTCGGGGCAGGTCACCCAGGAGCTGGCCCAGGCCCGGGCCAACTGGGAGCGCAGCACGCGGATGGGCAAGGCGCTCTCCGCGACCTACACGGTGCAGGGCTGGCGGCAGTCGAACGGCCAGTTGTGGAAGCACAACATGATCGTCCGTGTTGTGGATCCGATCATTGGCTTCGACCGTGACATGCTGATCGCCGAGATCACCTACAGCCTGAGCGACCAGGGCATGACCACGAAAATGCTGGTCGGCCCGCCGGATGGTTTCGAGCCCGAGCCGGACGACTCCCACAAGAACCGCAAGCTGAAGAAGGGCGGCAAGGGCGACAACTTCGAATACCTGATTCCTGCTGACTATGAGCCTAAAAAATGAGCCTGATGAAGATGTTTGCCCGCGGCACGGTGGTTCTGGCCGACGCGGCGAAGAAGCTGCAAACCCTGCAGGTGCGGCTGACGGCTGGAGAGGTGAAGGACAAGGTTGAACACTTCGAACCCTATGGCCTCACCAGTAACCCGCTGGCGGGCGCTGAGGTGTTGACCGCGTTCCTGGGTGGGGATCGGTCCCATGGGGTGGTGTTGGTGGCCTCGGATCGTCGCTACCGGGTGCAGGAGTTGAAGCCCGGCGAGGTCGCCATCTACAGCGACGAAGGCGACAAGGTACACCTCAAGCGCGGGCGGGTGATCGAGGTGGCCACCGAGACGCTGAACATCACCGCCAGTAGCGCCGTGAACATCGATACGCCGCTGCTCACCCAGACAGGGAAGATCGTTTCACAGGGTGACCAGATTGCCGGCGGGGTCAGCCAGATCAATCACGTTCACGGCGGCGTCATGGCGGGCCCAGGCCAGACCACCGCGCCTGTTCCAGGGGGCTGACGATGATCATATCGGGAACCCTTGAAACCTCGCTTGTTCGGGCGGTGGTGATCAGCCTGTTTACCTGGCGCCGCGCCGCGACCGATGACCCGATTGACGATGAAGAGCGCTTCGGCTGGTGGGGCGATAGCTTCCCGGCGGTGGTCGATGACCGGATTGGCTCCCGCCTCTGGTTGTTGCGCCGGGTAAAGCTCACCCGAGAAACCCAGCTCGATGCCGAGTTCTATGCCCGGGAGGCCTTGCAATGGCTGCTCGACGACGGCGAGGTCATTCGCATCGAGATCCGCAGCGAGCGGGCCACGGACAGCCGCCTGAACCTCGGTGTAATCCTGACCATCTCCACGGGCGAACGCCTGGAGATCCACCCAACAGAGCTATGGCAGGTGATTTATGCCGTTTGAAACCCCCACGCTTCCCGTGCTGGTCAATCGCACGCAAAGCGACCTGGCCGGCGATGCGTTGCGGCGCTCCGATGCTCAGGTGTTGGCCCGAACGCTGAGCGGTGCCGCATTCGGCCTGTACGGTTACCTGGGCTGGATCGCCGAGCAGATTCTGCCGGACACGGCTGAAGTCGAAACACTGGAGCGGATCGCCTCCCTTCGCCTCAATCAGCCAAGGAAAGCTGCCCAGCCGGCCCAAGGTACGGCCAGCTTTACCGCGGCCGCCGGCGCAGTACTGGACGCGGACACCGTATTGCACGCCAGCGATGGCCGGGCCTACCGCATCACAGCAGGAGTAACCACGGTTGCCGGTGCCAACACCGCGACGCTTGAAGCGGTGGACGCTGGAACGCTGGGCAATGCGGACGTCGGTCTGGTGCTAAACCTCATTCAGCCGGTCCAGGGGGTGGCCGGTTCGTTCACCATCCTGGCTCCAGGTCTGCTGGGCGGTGTTGCCCAGGAAAGCGTTGAGTCATTGCGAGCCCGGGTCATTCAGTCCTATCGCGTAATACCTCATGGCGGTTCGGCGGATGACTATGAAACCTGGGCCTTGGAGTGCCCTGGTATTACCCGGGCCTGGACCCGACGGCTTTACCTGGGGCCGGGCACCGTGGCGGTGTTCGTAATGCGCGACGACGATACCGATCCGGTGCCAACGGCTGAACAGCTGGCCGAGGTGAAGCAGTACATCGAACCGCGGCGACCAGTAACGGCTGAAGTGTATGTCCTGGCCCCCACGCGCAAATCGGTGGTGTACAGCATCCGGCTGAACCCGGATACCTCTGCTGTTCGGGCGGCCGTCGAGGCGCAGTTGCGTGACCTGCATGCGCGGGAGGCGACCTTGGGTGAGCCCCTTTTGCTGACTCACATCGCCGAGGCCATCAGCGGAGCCGCTGGTGAATGGGACCACCGACTGGTGGCGCCGGTTACTGATGTAGCGGCGGCACCTAACGAGTTGCTGACGTATGGGGGCTGCGTATGGCTGGCTTAAGAACGGCGCAGCAGTACCGCGCCCAGTTGAGGGCGTTGCTTCCCGCGGGCCCGGCCTGGGAGCCTGAGCGTGTCCCTGAGTTGGCGTTAGTGCTGACGGGCTTATCGCAGGAGCTGGCGCGCATTGAGTCCCGGGCTTTCGCTTTGCTGAATGAGATGGATGCCGGCGGCGTGAATGAGCTGGTGCCTGACTGGGAGCGCGTCATGGGGCTGCCAGATACTTGCATCGGGCTTGAGCCCGTATTTGAGGACCGCCGTCTGGCAGTGCGCCAACGGCTGACGGCAGTCGGCGGACAATCCTGTAGCTACTTCATCGAGATCGCGGTGCGCCTCGGCTACCCCGAGGCGACCATTACGGAGCGCCGGGCACCACGGTTTGGCCGCGCCCGCTTTGGCGCAGCCCACTTCGGCACCTGGTCCGCGCAGTTTATGTGGACGCTCAACACCGGCCCGCGCCGCCGCCTGGGTCGGCGCTTCGGTGCCAGCTATTGGGGTGAGCGCTTCGGGGTCAACCCGAGCGGTGCCCTTGAATGCGTCATTCGTCGCAGCGCCCCGGCGCATGCACTGGAATCAATCAATTATGGGGTGGGTGTGTAGATGGACTATCCGAAAAGCGTACCGAATGTGGGGCTGGTCAATGGCAAGTTTGTTGACGAGAACACCAGTACCGGGCAAGTCGGTTCGTTGATTCCCTCGACCTGGGGTAATGGGGTCACTGATGAGATGTTGAACGTTATCCGGGCCGGCGGTCAGCAGCCTGCTGAAAACCAGAATGACCAGTTGCTGGCGGCGATCAAGGCCATCGTGCGGGACTCGATCCCGCCGGAGAAGATCCGCACCACGCTTGCTGAGTACGGCATTACCGACGCTTACACCAAGTCGGTGACGTACACCAAGGCAGAGATCGAGGCGCTGCTCAAGAACATGTCAGCGCTGCCTGTGGGGGCCATGGTGCCGTTTCCAAAGGGGGCTGTGCCGGCGGGTTTTCTGGAGGTTGATGGCAGCGTGCAGAGTGCGGCGACCTATCCCGACCTGGCGGCGTACCTGGGGACCACATTCAACAAGGGCGACGAAGGCGCCGGTAACTTTCGACTGCCTGAGTCGCGTGGTGAGTTCTTGCGGGGCTGGGACCATGGGCGCGGTGTGGATGCTGGGCGTGCGCTGGGTAGCTATCAGCTTGATGCGCTGCAAAACATACAGGCGACATGGGGTGATATGCCGCGTGGCGTGGGCGGAACAAGTGTGAACGCTACCGGCGCTGTTGTTGGGACAACAATCAGTTCAAACAACGGCGCCGATGGGGGCAATCTTCCGTATGGGGTTTTCAGCTTCGATGCGTCGCGAGTAGCCAGGACATCAACAGAAACCCGTCCGCGTAACCTAGCGGTCATGTGGTGTATCAAGGCCTGGAACGCCCCGGTCAATCAGGGAAATATCGACGTTGCGGCGCTGGCCCCGCTTGCTGCTCAGGCGACAGAGGCAAATCAAGGTACAGCGAAAATCGCAACTGACACGCAGATCAACGCTGGCACGAATGACGCGACAATCGTCACTCCGAAAAAGCAGCGCCTTGGTTTTTCATGCATGTTCGGTACTGACGGCTATGTTGCGCTTCCGACCTGGCTCGGCGGATTTATCTTGCAGTGGGGTCGATTCTCGATCAACGGCAACTCCGCCACTGTGCTTTTCCCGACTGCATTCCCATCGCGCGTGGTTTTTATTTCTGCGCAACGTGTCACTGACGGCCCGACGGCGTATGCGTTGACGCTCAGTCAAAACACTCCACATACCAATTCGAGCGCCACTTTCCGGCATTCAAGCGGAACAATTATAGAAACCGATTTCTGGTGGGCATGGGGGTACTGATGGCACATTTCTACTCTGCAACAGCGCACAGCTTTTACACGTCTGCTGTAAACGGCAAGAGCATGCCGTCGGACGCTGTTGAGATTACGCGTGAGGCCCTAGTGTCGCTTCTTGCCGCTCAACGTGAGTCAAAAGTTATCGTGCCGGACGAGCGAGGATTTCCGATTGCTGCCAGACCCGGCCCGCCTTCTCATGAGCAATTGATAGAAGCGGAACGAGCCTGGCGCGACGGTGAGCTTGCATCAGCTGTCTGGCTGCGCGAGCGTCACCGCGACCAGGTGGAGATCGAGGTGGAAACCACGCTTGCGGCTGAGCAGTTCAAAGAGCTGCTGCTGTACATGCAGGCCCTGCGGGACTGGCCGCAGTCGCCGGACTTTCCTGATGTTCAGCACCGCCCTGCAGCGCCGCCCTGGATCGCTGAGCAAGTCGAGTAGACGCCCCGCATTGACGGGGCGTTTTCATTTCTGACCTACGAGGTTTTACTTATGCCCATCACAACGCAGCAACTGCTGCAGATCCTCCCCAACGCCGGCGCTAAAGCCGGCGTTTTTGTTCCTGCTCTCAATGCAGCCATGAGCAAGTACGCAATCATCACCCGCCTGCGCATGGCGGCGTTCATCGCGCAGATCGGCCACGAGTCCGGCCAGCTGCAATGGGTGCGCGAGCTGGGCAGCAATCAGTACCTGAGCAAGTACGACACCGGCACCCTGGCCAAGCGCCTGGGCAATACTCCCGAAGCGGATGGAGACGGCCAGAAGTATCGGGGCCGGGGGCTGATTCAGATCACGGGCCGGGCCAACTACGAAGCCTGCAGTGAAGCTCTGTTCAGCGATGCCCGGCTGCTCAATGCCCCAGAGCTGCTGGAAAACCCGGTATATGCCGCGCTGTCTGCGGGTTGGTTCTGGCAGCGGGCGGGGTTGAACAGCCTGGCCGATAAGGGCGACTTCCTCACCATCACCAAGCGCATCAACGGCGGAACCAACGGCTTGGCGGATCGCGAGGCGCTGTATGAGCGTGCATTGAAGGTGCTGCCTTGAAGGCCCCGGGCTGGCTGTTGCCGGTCCTGGCCCTGGTGCTGGGGTTCGCCCTGGGTGGTTGGTTGGCCTGGACGTGGCAGGCCAACGCCTACGGCAAGGATCTCGCTGATCAGGCCGAGGCGTACAGCACGGATCGCGAGCAGGCCGCTACGGCGGTGATCAATTGGCAGGAAGAGCAGCAGGACGCCCGCCGGGCCCTGGAGGATCGCCTGCAGGCGAATGACGAAAACCACTACAAGGAATTGCGCGATGCTCAAACGAACCAGGCTCGCCTGCGTGATCGGCTTGCTACTGCTGACCTGCGGCTGTCAGTCCTACTCAACACCGCCGCCTCGGGTGGTAGCGGTGGGGTGTCAGCCCCCGCCGGCACCTGCGGCGTGGTTCATGGAGGAGCGCGAGCCGAACTTGATCCAGCGGCTGCTCAACGAGTTGTCGCCATCGCCGGAGACGGTGACCAAGGATTGATCGCTTTGGCGGCCTGCCAGAGCTATATCAAAGAAATCGTTTCAACGAAGTGAAAAGGAGCGGCCGGGCCAGATGCGTCAACATCTAGCCTAGCCGCTGTCCCCGCAGAACGTCCCTGCAAGTCCAGCCAAGGCTCCTGCTCTGTGCACAAAGCGCGGCGAGCCTAGCACCTGTTTCTCTCTACAGCAAAGGTCTTGCTTTTAATGTCTACTCCTATCATCCCTTGGATGGGCGGCAAACGTCGCCTGGCAGATCGCCTCATTCCTCTCTTTCCACCCCATGAGTGTTACGTCGAAGTCTTCGCCGGCGGTGCCGCGTTGTACTTCCTGCGGCCTCAGCCCGCACCAGTTGAAGTCCTCAATGACATCAATGGTGACCTGGCGACGCTGTACCGGGTCGTGCAGAACCACCTCGAGGAGTTTGTGCGCCAATTCAAGTGGGCGCTCAGTTCAAGGCAGGTTTTCGAATGGCAGAAGATGACTCGTCCTGAAACCCTTACTGATATCCAGCGGGCCGCCCGCTTCTTTTACCTGCAGCATCACGCGTTCGCCGGTAAGGTCACTGGGCAAACCTTTGGCACTGCGACCACCGGCCCGGCCATCAATCTGCTTCGGATCGAGGAGAACCTTTCGGCGGCTTGGCAGAGACTGTCTGGCACCTACGTCGAGAATCTTTCATGGCTGGAGTGCGCCGAGCGCTACGACCGAGCCCATACCTTTCATTACATGGACCCGCCTTACTGGCAGACTGCCGGCTATGGTGTCGATTTCCCTTTTGAGAACTACGAACGCATGGCTGATTTCATGCGCCGCTGCAAAGGTAAGGTGATGGTTAGTATCAACGACCATCCAGACATTCGTCGGGTTTTCACCGGCTTTCATTTCGAAAACGTCTCTATTCGCTACAGCACTAAAAATCAACGTAGTGGTAATAGCGATCTTAGTCAGGAACTGGTAATAATGAACTGGGCGCCTGGAAGATTTGGTGGCTTATTTTAGAGTCTAGTTGTGAGTATTTTGGGTTTTTCTCTGTGTAAGTGTCGTTTGGAGGGGGTGTGTTTATGTTTGATGGATTTTTGCTATTGCTGACTGTAATAGTTCCAGTTGTATTGGCGGTAAGTATTGTTGTTTTTGTTGTTGGTGTTGGAGATTGTAGGGTTGAAAAAATTAAGTCAATATTTAAACTTGATTCTAGTAAGGGGCTTATTGGGCAGGGGCTGTTGTGGTTATCTATTTTTATACCTCTGTTTTTGGCTTTGTCTCTTGGGTTTTGGGTTTGGCCGAATTATCAAGTTGACTTATCTTTAGAAGGTTATAGGAAGTTTATTGAGGTCAGCTTGTTGCCCTTGGGTATGATGTCAATATCGCTTCCTTTGACAGGGTTGGTAGCTCGCTTTCATTCAACTCAGCAGACAGCCAGGCAAATTGAGGTTGTAAGTGCAAAAAATAACTTGGATGCATTTTATTCGCACAGAAAAGAAATGATTAGTTATTTTTCTTCAATGGGGGAGATTGAATATCTGAAAAGTGTAAAATTTGTTTATGGTATTCATCCTGTTTTACATTTGCGTTTTTTTGAAGGGGCGCCAGATAAAGGGTTGCCTTTAGTTAATAGAGAGTCTTTTGATTATGTTGAAGGGAAGATTTTATTCGCCTCGAAATTGCTTGCTTCAGTATTGTTAGGGGAGGGGGGTGGAATTGGTTTGCTGAATTCTTATTTGAATGCGTGTGATAACATATATCTGGCGGCTAAGGCTTTGGCTATTAAGGAGGTCTGTAATTCTTTAGTTGCAAAAGGGGTCGAGGTTAAGTCAGATAGTGGTGAGTCTGGTTCTATAACAATAGGGACTACGACCCTTGAGGTTTTGGCGGCAATACGTTTTGTAAAAGGGTACTACGACAATTTATGTGATTTCTCTGGTGTGCCTAGAATGAAGGTTCCGGAGGGCCGAGGTGTTGTGTTTCGCGGGGGGCAGAAGCTTTTGGATGGCGAGTTGTTTATTGAGGCGCTCCATAGGGGGGAGTTGGCAAATTTAGTTGCTGAGGGGCGTGCGCGTTATTCTGAGGATCACCCATCTATTTGTAAGAAGCAGGAAAGTTGAGAGGTCTTTAAATAAAGCTTGTAAGTCGGCGATCTCTAGCTGTAGGTCAGCCCTTCATTTCTAGTGACAAATCCGCGCCCATTGCAGATTTGGCAGTCTTCCCGCATGGAGAAACGGTCCAGGCACACGGTGCACTTTCTAAATGCCGCAGCGAGAAGAAGAGGGCGAGCCCGGCGGTATGTTTCGAAGTCTTGATTTTCTAGGGCGACCAGCGCCTGATCCGCGAGCGTTCGGTATGCATCTGGATCATCAATGTTCGAGTACTCGTGACCGTTGATGCGTTGGCCCGTAATCACCAGGTTATAAAGGCTGCCGTCGGCAGTTGTGATCGTCAATCCACACATTGCCCACACCTCTGAACTGATTCGGAACTCAAGCCGACGACCTCCTTTCCCATCGATCACCTGAGCTGCCCATTCTGTCGAGCCTTCCGGGTAGTAAATTCGTCCCGAGAGTGTGCCCAGGCGCGGCCCTCCGCGCTGTGGGAGCAAGTCATAGAAGGCAGACGACATGAATTCGGGCTCACAATCGATCAGGGTTTCGACCGCGTGCCAGTATGCAGCATTTGCGAACTCGTCCAAGTCTAGCTTCTGAGCTTGATCAATGACTTTTGCATCTGCCATGTCCTGGCTGATGGCCAGGCAGCCTTGACGGTAAGCTTCAGGGTAACTCATGCGTAGCTCGTGATCGTCCAAGCTGCGACGCCAGTGGGCAAACCACTCGGCTTTAGAGAATGTGTTCATGAGATCAGACTGCTATAATTTGTACTGTATTTATGTACAGTATATAGAGTCTGTAATTTTTGCGAGCCGTGCCGACGAGCTGCTGATTGTTGGTCGTAGACTTAGGGCAAATTTAGGGTAGAACAGGGGCCGCTAGGAGCCTTCTGGTGCTGTGCGTTTTACCGTAGTTGCGAGCCTAAAGCGGCCTGATCATAGATGTGAAGGGATTCGAATCCCTGTTCTCGCTACCCTGGCGTGCATTTGCCGAGCCGGTTGTTGACTAGTGAGGCGTGGACGTGGGGCAAAAATGGGGCAATCTGTACGCCAATCAATGCCATTTAATGCCAAACGGCGCGATCTCATGCTCTGTAGAAAAATCCCTACAACCCTTGTTCTTCGGGGCTGTAGGGCGTTTTGCGTTAATACCCGAGCACAATCGAGGTGAGTTAGATCCTTGCTCCGCTGCTGGTATCGAAGTGCGCGGTGTACCGATATGCTGGACGACCCGAGGCAGTATCTACGATGCTCTCTATGATGCCCCCCAGCACGGCTGACGCCACGCGCTGAGACGCAAGATTGGTGACATCGGCCACAGCTTCAAAGTACACAGACTGATGCCCCGCCCGCCTGGCATTTGAAAGTTGATCGCTGATCACGTCCTTTAGAATACTTTTGGCGCGACCATCATTTCGAAGCTCTTCAGGGACGGCGTAGCCAACAGAGACGCATGGGCTATCGTCGATATACCCATTCATAACGCAGGTCAGGAACGCTGTTACCCATTGTCTATCAGGTGTCAGGTGTACATAAGTGAGGCGAGGCTCCCCTGGAGTAGGTTCATCTATGTGGCTATACAAATCCTGAAAGCCTTCTACGGGGCCGATCTCCAACATTCCACGAGTTAGCCATTCTTGAAACGACACCATTCCGTCGTGTGGGTTGGCCATTTCCATTGTTATCTCCTGTGCTGATGCACCCGGTTGGGATTCCTCATAGTAGCTTTTCTATGGCATCCGGCTACTAGTCGTGCTGTCCGGTTATTGCGTAGCGCAAAAAATGGACCGCGTTAGGCCGTTTCGGGCAGTGTGCGAACCGGATGGCTAATCTGTTGTAATACTATGGAATTAGAAGAAGTCCACTCCTTCACCCCATTGGATAATCTCGTTTGTCCAAGCTAGGACCAAGCACAGCCCAAGATTAGTCACCCCCCATTTCCTTCGTTCATCACCAGCGTATGCGTTATAGAGCTGGTTCATTTTTTCTTCAAAAAAAGCTTTCAAAGTCGCCATAATCCCTGCTCTCTAAGTGGATGCTCAAATCAACGTCTGAGCCACACTTTTCCTTAATGAAACGGAGAACTCTTCCAGTTTTAATAGCTTTATGGATGTCGGAAATTTGGATGTGATTATATTTTTGGGAGTCTATCAGGCTGTTGATTTGTAGAATCAAACCAGTTAACGCTGTTGCTTTTATTGGAACTCCATGTTCTCTAAATTAATAGGATGAGAGGTTTTTCTGAGAGTAGTATCTAGGCTTTTAAATAGTGAATCTGAGATAGGCGCGCGGTTGAAAAGAGCTTGCGCGTCTATCTCAGTAAATGTATAAGCAGTTTTTGAGCGCTAGGTCAGTTTCCACCCGTTTCAGTTCGCAGTTCCGTTAGGCTGCTGTGCAGGAGCAGCAAAGAATAATTTAAGACCCGCTACCAAATCGACAGCAGATTTCGCCTCAATCGACGGAGCTAGGAAATTGCTCACGCGACTTGCACTTTTGTGTGCGACATCTCCTCTGAACTTTCCGTAGCTCGAGAGGCTTGCCGCTAAGGTTTCATCAATCTCATCTATCATTTTTCCACTGAAGATAGACAGTTTTTGGAATGATGATGCCTTGATGCCGTTGTTGTCAGAGATCGTCCGCTCTGCAGCTTTTATTAGATCCTCAATGCTTTTTAAAAACTTCGCAGTGTCAAATGGATGTTCTGTGGGAAGCTTATAATCGAGAATGTTTGATATGGCAAAAATTTCGGGGTGTTCTCGGGTTTTAAAGTTTCCCGCAGTGATTGTTTGTCGTTTCGCAATCAAAGAGTGTTTTGCTTTTGTTTCAATAAACTCTTCTAGTTCTGCATGGGCTAGCAGCCTAAAGGCAGCCAGCTTATCAGGGTCGGGTGTGTAAGTTAGCGGCTCTGCTTGCTCATCATTAATTTGATCCTGAATGAATTTATTGATGAGTTCGTTTATGCGCGCTTCCAAAGCTGTGACTAATGGATCTGGTACACTCATGGCTGAATTCTCTGAGCGCATTGATCGTAAGTCAAATTCAAAGTCTGTGCGAGGACGCTACCCCACATGTTGATTCGCGTTTTAGTAGCGCCTACGGTTTTAGGCGTCTTTTCGATGGCGTCTCGGAATTCTTGAGTTTTGCAAATATCTTTAAAAGCGTCGTAAATTTCATGCTGTTTGCTCCGTGCCGCCAACGCAACGTGCTCGTCAGCAAAATAGCGTGTGATGCAGTCGAATACCGCGCGGTTGATCACGCGCTCAAACTTATCACCGATCCATTTCTTGAATGAATCCTTACTGAATATATTCATTGTAGTTATGAGTGCGCGGTCAAGTCTAATCAAGGCCTGCTCCGCCTCACCTTTCCTAGCCTCCCAGCTGGCTTCATAGTATTCAACGGTCTGGTCTAGGAAGTCTTTGAAGTCCCCTCGATACTCTTCAAGTGCTCGGTCGTAAGCAATGAATCGAAGAACTAGCTCAGAGTCTCTCATGCGTTTATCAAGCGTTTCCCCGAAAAGTGCTTGGAAGGGTGCGCTAGATTCGAGATATTCCTCAATGCGATCAAGCAGATTTCCGCCCACCAAGGCTTTACGAAGCTCTTGTGGTGAGAGGGGCAGGCTACCGCTATTAAGTCTAAAGAAAATGGCGTAAAGAAAATTTTCGTCTTTCCAATTTCTTATGACCGTTGAACGTAGAGTGCTATTTTCAAGATATTCGCGATCTTCCTGGGCGAGATCATTGTATTTCAATCCATTGAGGTCCGGACGAATGTCCAGCCCTCGCAATGCGTAGCCTCCGTTGAGATAATCGTTGATTGCCAGCAGTCGCTGTTTTCCATCTATAACGATGAAGCGTCCTCGATGATCCTTGTTTTCCGCTAAAACAATATTCGGTACGGGCATACCTACAATAATGGATTCAACTAAACGACTTTTTCTTACATCGTCCCAAGCTGCGCGGCGCTGAAATCCTGGCTGCAAGTCAATGTTTTTTTTGGATATTTGACCAACGATGGTTTCAATAGTCCAGTCAGCGTTCATTACGATTGCGTCTTTGAATGAAATGCTGTCTGAGAGATCGCTTTCATCCTCCTGTTGGCTGTCAGGTATAAGTAGCAAGTCTTGATCTGCAGTAGCTGCGGCCATGGTCGTTCCCTGTCACGCCTCGAATAGTGATGCGACAACGTATGGCAAATTGCCGTTTTTAGTCAATCAAGCGGGCACGGTAGCGTGAAAAAACATGGGAATTTCGTTTGGTCTTGTCAACACGGCTAGGGGGCGGGGTCGGCGTTATCCCTGAAATCTGGTATGACACATCCCCAAGACGGCCGGTTCGGATTCAGGCGCCGACAAGGGGATAGTAGTACAAAATTGGTACGCACCCCCTTGCAATAGGCTAGATAGTAGGTTTTGTAGGATTTACGAGAAACCTAGGCCCAACCCACCATCGGAGCGATGCAGCAACTACTTCCGTCCAGTAACTGCAAGCTGTGGTGCGTGGCAATAATCGGCCATCCTGAGGTTAGGAACATGCAGGACAGCTTCCAGGCCGGACCATAGGTTCTGGCGTTCTGTCGGCAAGGTGCCGTAGGAGGGTAGTTGCGGAAACTAAAGAAATGATGCGGAAACGGTCGGGTGGTGACGGTAAGCGCCCGTGAGCAGCAGAAACAAAAAAGCCCTGAAAAATCAGGGCTTTCTCGTTGAGATTTGGCGGAGGCGTAGAGATTCGAACTCTAGGACCTGTTACAGTCGGCGGTTTTCAAGACCGCTGCCTTAAACCACTCGGCCACACCTCCAGATCGCATTGCGGGCGCCATAATACCCGAATGAAACACACTGTCAAACTCTCTGCGTCGCGAGTTACAGAGCCTCTGTTATCATCCTTGCCACTAAATGTTTCCCCCAACAGGAGTGTCGCCATGCGCGAACAGGATTACGCAGTTAACAACGGCGTGCAGGCCGAGCAGCTAGAGGTTAGCCGCGTCCTGCGCAACACTTACGGCTTGCTGGCCCTGACCCTCGCGTTCAGCGGTGTCATGGCTTATGTGGCGCAGCAGATGCGGGTCGGTTACCCGAACATCTTCGTGGTGCTGATCGGCTTCTACGGTCTGTTCTTCCTCACCAACAAACTCCGTGACTCGGCCTGGGGCCTGGTGTCGGCTTTCGCGCTGACCGGTTTCATGGGCTTTTTGCTCGGCCCGATCCTCAACCGTTACCTGGGCATGCAGGGCGGTGCTGAAGTGGTCAGCTCGGCCTTCGCCATGACTGCCCTGGTGTTTGGCGGTCTGTCGGCCTATGTGCTGATCACCCGCAAGGACATGAGCTTCCTCGGTGGTTTCATCACCGCTGGTTTCTTCGTCCTGATGGGTGCCGTGCTGGCCAGCCTGTTCTTCCAGATCAGCGGTCTGCAGTTGGCGATCAGCGCCGGTTTCGTGCTGTTCTCCTCGGTGTGCATCCTGTTCCAGACCAGCGCCATCATCCACGGCGGCGAACGCAACTACATCATGGCCACCATCAGCCTGTATGTATCGATCTACAACCTGTTCGTCAGCCTGCTGCAGCTGTTCGGCATCATGGGTCGCGATGACTGATCCTGCGGGTTGAACCGCTAAAAAAGCCCGCTTCGGCGGGCTTTTTGTTGTCCGGGTTTCAGGAGTGACGAGGTTTCATGGGCTGTGCAGCTGCAAGCGCGCGCTGGCCATGGCGTCCTTGTCGACTTCGATGGAGAACGACAGGACCGAGACGTGCTGCTGTTCCAGCTGGTCGATCCAGCTGATCAGGCCGTTGAGCGGGCCTTCCAGGCTGAGGTTGACCCGGCCCTGATCCTCCTGGTCCATGCGTTCGAGGTTGAGTCCGGCCTGGCTGCTGGAGCGGGCCAGCATGCCGGGCAGGGCATCGCCGGAAATGGCTGGGCCTCGAAGGGAGGAGGGGCTGGCGGGTAGCTGTTGTAGATCGTGAAGCAATTGCGTTTCCTCGGTATAGCGTTGCTCGGCCTGGGCCAGAGCCTGTTGTTGCGGTTGCCAGAGCAGGTAGAGGCTGGTCAGGCCGGCGAAGACGGTCAGGGCCTGCAACGCCCGTTGTTCGCGTTTTGCCAGACGCTGCCAGCTTTGCCGGAGTGGGTTCGTCAGGGCGTTTCGAGCCGGGATCGAGGCGATGGGGCGCTTCATCGCTTACTCCTTGATTTGAAAACGCGCGGAGACGCCTTGCGCGTCACGCACGGATGAGTCGGTGCTGACGTTCAGGCCCTGGTTGATCAGGCCCTCGCGCAGCAGTTGCAGATCGGCAAAGGCCGGGGCGCTGACTTGCAGGCTCCAGCCGTCCTCGGCCTGGTAATCCAGGCGCTGGATCTGAGACAGGGCGCCGCCGCTGGCGCTCCAGTGTTGTGCCAGTTGCGACAGGCGCAGGGCCACGCCGGGGGCTTCCTGCACGTGCTGACGTTGCTTGAGCCGCACCTGATGCGCCAGATCGGCGCTGGCCGGTTCATCGGCGAAACGTTCTTGCCAGAGGCTGCGGCTGGCCGCGTGCAACTGGTCGTTGCGCTGCTCCAGGTAGAGTCGGTGTCCGACGTTCTGCAGCAGTTGCGCGCCGCCGGCCATCGCCAGCACCAGCAGGACCACGCGCCAGGGGGCGCTCTGCCGGGTACGGCGCTGGAACTGGCCATGGCACAGGTCGATCGCCTGCAGGCTGCCCTGGCCGAGCACTTGCCAGGGCTGCGCTTCGGCTTGCCAGTGCGGCGGTTCGACACCGTCGAGGGTGGGGGCCTCGGCGCCCTGCCACAGCAGCCCGTCCGGCAGCAGCCGGCCCAGTTCGCCGAGCTCCTGCGGGTTGAGCGTCAGGCGCAGCGCAGCGCTGCCGCCCAGCAGCCAGCGGCCGTCCCAGGCCAGGGCGCGTGGCCGGTCCTGGGGCAGGCAGTCGGCGTCGATGTGCATGCGTGACGGTTGCAGCCCATGCTCGGCCAGGCGCTTGAGGCAACGCTGCAGGCGCTCGCGGTCGATGACCAGCACCGAGCAGTGACGTCCCTCGCGCAACGGGCCATGGGCCAGGTGCAGATGCTCGACGTCGTCGATCAGGTGTTCTTCCAGGGCGCTGTGCAGGGCCTGGCGCAACCAGCGACCGCTGCGGGCCGGGACGCTGACCTGATGAAAGCTGGCCATCTCCATCGGCAGCAGCAGGGCGAAGGCCTGCCCGCGCAGGTGTTTGGCGGCCTGCTGCAGATCGCCTTCCCGGGGGGCGCTGTCGGCAGACCACCAGTGGCAATGCCAGGGGCGGTCGCCCGGGGTATGGGGTGAAAGGTAAAGCCAGTGGCTCATCAATGGTTACTCGGTAAGCGAATGGTCGTTGAGCGGCAAGGGCAGCAAGGTGCGCTGCTGCACGCGGACCTGGTCGGCACTCATGACCCGCAGGTCGCTGACCAGACGCAGGCGTCGGCCATGCAGCTCAACGTCGATGGTGGCGCGGAACTGGCGGCTGTTGACGCTCAGCCCGCGCGCGGTGATGTCCCGGCCCTGCAGCATGGGATTGGCGAGAAACGCGGCGACCGTCGGGTAGCCCTTGGCCGGGCGTGTCTGGGCCAGGGTCCGTGCGGTCGGCAGATCGATGCCTTCGATGCTGGCCAGCACCAGGGCGTCGGCGGTGTTGAGGTTGATGTGCCCCTGATCGTAGGCCGCCACCAGCGGCGCCAGGCGTTGCAGGGTGTCGGCGCCCACCTCTGGCAGTGGCCGCAGTTCGCTGATATCGCTCAGGGGCAGAGGGCGGCCCAGGCGATCCCGGGGGCGCAGCAGCGCCGCCGGGTCGTGGGGCTTGATCTCGGCCAGGGCCAGCAGCCGCTGGTAGCGAGCCCGGGGGATCACATCATCCGGCACCAGCGTGCTGTTGAGGTTGAGCCGGGCGCCCAGATCGCTGATCCGGATCTGCAGCCGGCCACCTTCGATCGGGAACGCCGGGGCCGGCCGGGCCCAGTGCTGGCCCAGATGGGTCACCAGCAGGCCGCCTTCGCTGCGGGCATCTTCCAGCAACTGGCTGCGGGCCCAGCTCTCGCCGCTCAGGGCCAGTTGCCAGAGCTGCTGGTGCTGCACCAGGTGGCTGCTGCTGGCCAGGCTGAGCCGCTGGCGGGCAAGCATGTTGCTGACCACCAGGGTCACCAGTGCGGTGATCAGCAATACGCTGAGCAGGGCGACGCCGCGTTGGGCGCGAGGCCTATTCACGGGGCGGTTCCTCGTCCACTTCAGCGCCGCCGGGCAGCAGCATGACCCTGCGGATCTGGGGAAAGCCCGGCGCGCTGAGCTCAATGTCCACGGCGGCCGGCAGGCTCAGGGCCTCGCTGCCGATGGGCCAGCTGTCATGGGGCTGGCCCAGGGCGTCGATGAAGCGCAAATGGATCAGCTCGACCCCACTGAGCAAGGGTTGCACCTGACTGAGGCTGCCTTGTTCCAGGCCCTGGGCTTCGCGCAGCCACTGGCCGTCGCTGAAACGGTGGCTGACCTGCAACAGGTGGCTGCGGGGATAGTCCAGGGGGTTGCGCCAGCCGCCGCGCAGCAGGCGCAGCCCCTGGGGCTGGCTGATCAGCGCCTGGCTATGGCTGTGGTCGTCCTTGAGGGCGTGACGTTGCACCTGCACCAGGTCGCGTTCCAGCAGGCTCAGGGCCCGTTGCAGTTGGCGCAATTGCAGTTCCTGGGTCTGGATGCGCTGGTCGCTGCGCATCACCCGGTCCAGCAACTGATAGGTCGCCAGGCCCAGCAGGCTGAAGATGGCGATGGCCACCACCACTTCCAGCAAGGTGAAACCGCGCTGGTTCATGGGCTGGCCTCGATGTAACCCAGCAGCTGCGCGCGGCTGTACTGCCGGGCCCGTTGCGGGTCCTGCTCGGCCGACACCCGCAGGCTGACCTTGAGCAGCCGCGAGTCCGGCGCCGCTTCGATCTCGCTGAACAGCCACCAGCGGCGCCCGCCAAACTCGACCTGTCGTTGCTGGCGGCCGCTGCTGCGCGGCTGCATGCCGCTGCGCAGTTCATTGAGGTAGTTGTCGGCAATCCAGGTGGCCTGGGTGCGTTCGGCCAGATTGCCGCTGTTGATGGCCACATGCTGGATCGCACTGAACAGCGCAATCGACACCGTGGCGAAAATCGCCAGCGCCACCATCACTTCCAGCAGGGTAAAACCCCGCTCAGTTCGCGGTTTCAAGTCGGGGCTCCTGTATGCCGTCGCTGGACAGGGTCAGCAGCGCGCTGTTGCGGTGCTCGATCCACAGGGTGAAGGCGCTGGTTTCATCGCTGGACAGCACCAGCAGCTGGGGCAGGGCGCTGCGACTAACCGCCTGGCCCAGGGCCGGGCCGGCTTCGGCAATCTCAAGGCGCAGGCGCAGGCTGCCGGGCAGGTTCTGGGCACGCCAGTCGCGGTCGGCCAGCCATTGCCCCTGGTCATCCAGGCGCATCACGCTGTAGGCGTCGGGTTCGATGCGCAGGCCGTAGTCACTGTTGCTCAATACCGCCTGCTGGCGCAGCAGTTGCAGCAGCGCCAGCAGGCGATCGCCTTCACGGCGTGCCTGACGGCTGGCGGAGTCGGGGTTGATCAGGCCGATCATGCCCGCGGACAGGGCGATGATCAGCACCACCACCAACACTTCGATCAGGGTGAAGCCCTTGCTGTGGGAGCGTTGCACCGCTCAGCGGTCCCAGTTGCCGATCTCGGCGTTCAGGCCGTCGCCGCCGAGCTTGCCGTCGGCGCCGAAGGAGAACAGGTCATAGCCCGTGCCGCGGGCGCCCGGCACGCGGTACTGATAGGCGTTGCCCCAGGGATCGATGGGCAGGCGCTTGAGATAGCCGTCGGGGTTCCAGTTGCGTGCCGGCGGGTTGCCGCTGGGCTTGCTGACCAGGGCGTCGAGCCCTTGCTGGCTGCTGGGGTACTGGTGGTTGTCGAGTTTGTAGATGTCCAGGGCCATGGCGATGGCCTTGATGTCGCTCTGGGCGGCGGCGGCCTTGGCCTGATCGGGACGGCTCATGATCTGCGGCACCACCAGGGCCGCGAGGACCCCGAGAATGACCACCACCACCATGATTTCAATCAGGGTAAAGCCGCGTTGCTGGTTCTGAGTCTGCACGTAGGGGGTTCCGGATTCAGGTAATCAATTGGTTCAGGCTGAGGATCGGCATCAGGATCGCCAGCACGATGATCAGTACCGAGGCCCCCATGAACACCAGCATGGCCGGCTCGAACAGGCCCACCAGCAAGGCGATGCGGTTGGCTAGTTGTTCTTCCTGCTGCTTGGCGGCGCGTTCGAGCATGCTGTCCAGCTCGCCGGAGCGTTCACCGCTGGCGATCATGTAGAGCATCATCGGCGGGAAACTGCCGTTGAGTTCCAGGGCCCGGGTCAGGCTGATACCTTCGCGCACCCCCCGGACGATGTCTTTCAGACCGGTACGAATTTTCTGATTGGCCACCACTTCGCTGGCGATGGACAGGGCGTCCAGCAGTGGCACGCCGCTGCGCCCGAGAATCGCCAGGGTGCTGACAAACCGCGTGCAGTTGCTGGCCCGGATCAGCCGGCCCAGCAGCGGCAGGCGCAGCACCAGGGCATGCCAGCGCTCGCGGGTGGCCGGGTTGCGGACGGCGGCGCGGGCGGTCAGCACCAGGGCCGCCACCAACAGCAGCAGGAGCAGGCCGAAGTCCTGGAGGAAGGCGCTGCTGGCGATCAGGCCCCGGGTCAGCAGTGGCAGTTCCTGGCCACTGTCGATGAACACCTTGACCACGTCGGGCACCACGAAGCCCAGCAGGAAGCCGACGATGCTCACCGCCGCCAGCATCAGGATGCTCGGGTAGAGCATGGCCAGCTGGATCTGCTGACGGGCCGCCTGCTGGGCTTCGGTGTAGTCGGCCAGGTTCATCAGCACCTGACCCAGGTGTCCGGAGCGTTCGCCGGCGGCTACCGTGGCCCGGTACAGATCCGGGAAGGCCCGCGGGTAGGCGGCCAGGGCCACCGCCAGGCTGTAGCCTTCCAGCACCCGCGAGCGGATGGCCAGCAGCATGCTTTTGATCCGTTGCTTCTCGCACTGCGCGGCGACCGCGGCCAGCACTTCCTCCAGGGGCAGGGCGGCCTGGACCAGGGTCGACAGCTGGCGGGTGAGCAAGGCCAGTTCGGCGCTGCTCAAGCCGCCTCCGGACATCTGCAGCAAGCCTTTGCCACGCACGCGCTTGCTCTGCGCGGCGCTGAGCTTGAGGATCACCAACTGGCGCTCGCGCAGCAGTTGCCGGGCATGGCGCGGGCTGTCGGCCTCCACCACCCCGGTGGATTTCTTGCCGGCGGCGCACATGGCCAGGTATTCGTAGGCGGCCATGGTCAGTCCCTCTGGGTCACGCGCAGCAGTTCTTCCAGGCTGGTCTGCCCTTGCAGCACCATGGCCTGGCCGTCGTCGAACAGGCTGGCGCTGTGCTTGCGCGCATGCTCCAGCAGTTGGTGCTCGCCGGCGCCGGTGTGGATCAGCTGGCGCAAGGTGTCGTCGAACAGCACCAGCTCATAGATGCCGCGACGTCCGCGATACCCCGAGTGCTGGCAGGCGCTGCAGCCTTTGGGCCGGTACAGCTGCGGCGCGGCGTCGGCGCTCAGGCCCAGGCGTTCGCAGGCGGCGGCATCGGCGCTGTGGGGCTCCTTGCACTCCGGGCACAGCAGGCGCACCAGGCGCTGGGACAACACCCCCAGCAGCGAGGTGCAGAGCAGGAAGGGCTCGATGCCCATGTCCACCAGGCGGGTCACCGCGCCGATGGCGCTGTTGGTGTGCAGGGTCGAGAGCACCAGGTGCCCGGTGAGGGAGGCCTGCACGGCAATTTCCGCGGTTTCGCGGTCGCGGATCTCGCCCACCATCACCACGTCCGGGTCCTGGCGCAGGATGGCCCGCAAGCCCCGGGCGAAAGTCATGTCGACCTTGGCGTTGACCTGGGTCTGGCCGATCCCGGTCAGGTGGTATTCCACCGGGTCCTCGATGGTCAGGATGTTGCGTTCCAGGCTGTTGAGGCTGGCCAGCCCGGCGTACAGCGTGGTGGTCTTGCCGGAACCGGTGGGGCCGGTGACCAGGAGAATGCCGTGGGGCTTGTGCAGGGCGAGCTCCAGACGCTGGCGCACGCTGTCGTTCATTCCCAGGTGGCTGAGATTCAGACGCCCGGCCTGCTTGTCCAGGAGGCGCATCACCACCCGTTCACCGTGACTGGAGGGCAGGGTCGAAACCCGTACATCCACCTCATGACCGGCGATGCGCAAGGCAATCCGCCCGTCCTGGGGAATGCGCTTCTCGGCGATGTCCAGCTTGGCCATGACCTTGATCCGCGACACCAGCAGGGTCGCCAGCTCGCGCCGTGGGCGCAGCACTTCACGCAGCAGGCCGTCGACCCGCAGGCGCACCGACAGGTGTTCTTCGAAGGCTTCCAGGTGCACGTCGGAGGCCTTGCTCTTGACCGCCTCGCTGAGGATCGCGTTGATCAGGCGGATGATCGGCGCGTCATCCTCCTGCTCCAGCAGGTCAGTGGTCTTGGGCAGTTGCTCGGCCAGGCTGTTGAGATCGAACTCTTCGTCGAACTGTTCGCCCAGGCCGTCGGCCACCTGTTTGGCGCCGTTCTGCCCGTCGCGGTAGTGGGCGGCCAGGCGCTGGGCGAAGGCCTCGTCGTCCAGCACCTGGCTGCGCAGCAACGCGCCGTTGAAACGGCGCACTTCGGCCACCACCGACAGCGGCGTACTGGCGCGGCAATACAGCACCGCGCCGTCTGCCTGATGGTCCAGCACCACGCCGTGGCGGCGCGCGTAGGCAAAGGCCAGACGCGCGTCTTCGTGGGTGGCGATCATGGCTGGCGCTGGGCGCCGGGGGCGCGCATGTCGATCAGGCCTGCATCGCCATCGCGCTGGGCGTCGAACAGGCGGTGGGCGTCGGCAGGCAACTGGCCGCCGGTCTTGCCATCCGGGCTGCGCAGCGAGCGCATGTTGTTGTACTTGTGCTGGCTCATCTGCTCGGTGCTGGCGGCGTTGCGCAGCAGGGTCGGACGCAGGAACACCATCAGGTTGGTCTTCTCGTTGACTTCCTTGCTGCTGCTGAACAGACGGCCGACCCAGGGAATGTCCCCCAGCAGCGGCACCTTGCTGACCTGGACCTTGACGTTGTCCTTGATCAGCCCGCCGAGGACGATGATCTGCCCGTCGTTGGCCAGGATGGTGCTCTTGACCGAGCGCTTGTTGGTGATCACGTCGCTGGTGTTGATGCCCGGCGGCGCGGCGGCCAGCTCGGAGCTTTCCTGTTCGACATTCAGGCGCAGGAAGTTGCCCTCATTGATATGCGGCGTGACCTTGAGGGTGATCCCCACATCCTTGCGCTCCACCGTGGTGAAGGGGTTGCTGGCGCCGGCGGTGTCGGTGGTGTAGGAGCCGGTCTGGAACGGCACGTTCTGGCCGACGAGGATTTCCGCCGCCTCGTTGTCCAGGGTCAGCAGGCTCGGGGTGGACAGCAGGTTGTTGTTGGAGTCGCTGGACAGGGCGGTGATCAGCGCGCCGAAGTTGCTGCCGCCGATGCCGATGATCGCGCCATCGGGCAGGTTCGGGCGCTTTTCGTCCTGCAGGCTGTTGAGCAGGGTGCCGATGGACAGGCCGGCGCTATTGAAGTTGGCGGCGGCGGACAGCTTGCCGCGGTTGCCGGCCCATTGCACGCCGAGGGCCTGGTTGATGTCGCCGCTGACTTCGACGATCGCCGCTTCCACCAGCACCTGGGCCCGGGGCCGGTCCAGCTCGTTGATGATGCTTTCGAAGGTCGCCAGCTGGGCCGGCGAGGCCATCAGCACCAGGGCGTTCTGGCTGGTGTCGGCGCTGACCAGCACCGGGCTGTCGGGCTTCTGGCTGTCGCCGCCACGGTTGCCGGACTCCATGCGCTTGCCAATGCCGCTGAGCAGTTCTTCGAGTTTCTTCGCATCGCTGTGGTTGAGCCGGCGCACCCGCGCGGTGTCGCCGACATTGGTCGGCACATCCAGGCTCTGCGCCAGACGCTGCATCTGCTGGCGGACCGGCGCGGGCCCCACCAGGATCAGGCGGTTGCTGCGCGAGTCGCCAATGGCCTTGGCGCTGGTCATGGCACTGTTGCTGTCGGCCAGGCTGTCGGTCAGGGTCTTGGCCACTTCGGTGGCCCAGGCGTGCTTGAGCTGCACGATGCTGAACTGCCGGCCACCGGCGTTATCCAGCTCGTTGATCACCAGGCGCACCCGCTCGACGTTGTTGGCGCTGTCGGAAATCACCAGGGCATTGGAGGTGGTGGAGGGCGCCATGTAGGCGTCCGCGGCCACCAGCGGGCGTACCGCGCTGGCCACTTCGCTGGCGTTGGCGTTGTTCAGTTCGATGACCTGAGTCACGAACTCTTCACTGGCGCCGCTGGGCTCGGCGTGGGCCTTGGTCTTGGCTTCGGCCACCGGCAGGATCAGCACCCGATCGCCCTGGTCCATGGCGACAAAACCCTGGCTGCGCAGGGCGGTGAGAAACAGCGAGTAGATGCCCTGCTGATCCATGGCGGTGCTCGATTGCACCGTGACCTTGCCGTTCAGGCGCGGGTCCAGAATCATCGTCTTGCCGGTGATCTGGCCCACTTCGTTGACCAGGTCGCGCAGCTCGGCGTCCTTCATGTTCAGGGTCCATTGCTGGGCCGCGGCGGTTTTTTCCGTGGCGTACACGGGATTGATCAGGGTGCCCAGGGTCAGCAGGGACCCGGCGATAAAGGCTCGATTCATGATGCTCCAGGGGATTGCACAGACGGTTGCAGCAGGCTCCCGCTGCCTGGCTGTGGATGGGGTTGGGCCGCGGCGGCGTCCTCTGCCTGCGGGGTCAGCAACGGCGTTGCGTGCTGGGGCAGGCTCAGGATCAGTTCCTCGCCGAAGCGTTGCACCCGCACTTGGCCGGTGCCGATCTGGCGCAGGCTGCCCCCGCCCGGCAGGGGCTCGCCGATGCCATAGAAGCGGCTGCCTTCCGGCGATTCGATCAGGGCCCGGGACTGCTCCGGGTGAGCGGCCACCAAGCTGGCCAGCAGGCTCAGCGGCACCCGGGGCAGGTCGCTTGGGTGCTCTTGCAACTGGACGCCGAACAGCCGGGCGATGGCTTGCGGGTCGGGCTGGGACCGGGGGGGCGCCGGCACCACGGCGGGCGCCTGCTGGCTCGCCGGGTTCAGGCTTTGCCGGAACTGCCAGCTGCCGTACGCCAGCCACGCCAGCCAGGCCGCCAGAAACGACAAGGCGCCGACCAGCAGGCCAGCGCGAAGCGAGGGGCGAAGGGCGCTCATAAGCACAGGCGCCTCGGCAGGTTTTCACCCTGCCAGAGCAGGGTTCTTGAATAGGGGGTTGAGCTCATGGGGGGCTTGACCGCTAACAAGGAGCGTGGCGCCGTGGCGCCACGCTCGGGTGGTTGACGCTATGACTTACTTGGCGTTCCAGGCCGACTGCCAGGCGAAACCTACGCCCGGCTCGTAGGCGTTGGAGCCGCTGGTCCACTGGGTGCACCAGCCGGCGACGGCGCCAGGCTTGCACTCATAGGTCTTGCCGTCCTTGGGTTGCAGGACCACGGTGCCGGCCTTGTAGGATTTCAGGCCATTGGGGAACACGTAGTCGTACTTGGCGCCGCCTTCACCGCCGTTGCCGCCTTCGTTGCCACCTTCACCACCGCCGGCTTCGGCCTTGAGGGTGAAGCGGGCGGACTTTTGCAGCACTTCGCCTTTCTTCGAGGTGGCCACGACCACCAGGTCGTAGACCCCGGGGCTGACATTGTTCAGCGGCATGGAGAAGTGCGGGGTGTTGCCGGCCGGCGCTTGCTGGAAGGTCACGCTTTCGCCTTTGGCGTTGAACACGGTGGCCTTCACGGTGTAGTCGCCGTTCTTGGCGATGGCGTTGAAGTGCAGTTCGGTCTTGCCGTCTTTCAGGGTGTATTCGGACTGCATGCCGGTGATGGACAGCTCGCCCGGTTTGGCAGCCTGTTCCTTGTCGATCATCACGTTGACGATGTCGCTGCCTTTCTTGACCAGGATTTCGTTCCTGCCGAAGTTCGGCACCACTTCGTCCTTGTCGTTGAGCAGGCCCATCTGGTAGCCCTGCTTGGCGGCATTGACCTTCTTCGCCAGCTCGCGCGGCCAGACGTCGGCCTTGGCCAGTTCGGCGCTATCGATGTTCAGCACCACTTGCTTGGCGTGGAGCTCGCCCTGTGCGTTGAAGACGCGAGTCTTGACCTTGTCGCCGATGCTCAGGGCTTCAGGTTGTACCGCGCCCACGGTGTTCCAGTTCGACGGGATGACCGCGCCATTGTCGATGTTCAGGTCGACCACGCTGTAGAAGGTGGCGTCGGTGTCGTTGACTTTCCAGGTGGCCAGCAGCACGTGGTAACCGGAGCGATCAGACGGGATGTCCACGGTGTGATGGGTTTTGCCTTCGGACGGGGCTGGGACGGTGCCGGACGGCCATGGCTGATCCAGCAGCGGGGTCATCTCGAACGAGTCACGAGTCAGCGGCTGGTTCGGGTTCCAGTCTTTTTTGGTGATGTAGAACTGCCAGTAGCGGGTGGCGTGACCGGCTTTGTAGTGCCAGGTGAAGTTCTGCGGGCCCGGCTTGATGGTGGTCTTGGCCCAGCGGGTAGCACTCTGCTCGTTGATCGGGGAGAAACGCACCAGGCCGCCGGCGGCGATGGTGCCGTTAGCCGGGCCGCATACCTTGAAGTCGCCGGTGCAGGCCTGGGCGTTGCTTGGAAAGTGCTCGAGATCGTTACGGCCAGGCACGCCGATGTACTCGGTGCTTTGTGGCTCGTACATCACCGGACCGCAGTTGACGTTCAGTCTGCCGCCATCGGAACTGCACATGAAGGCGCGGGACTTGGGGCTTTCGATGTAACCGTGGGCCGAGGCTTGCTGGGCGGCCAGTCCCGCCGTCGCCATGGCGATGACGATCGGCAGTTTGAGGAAGGAGCGAGTCCGGTTGGAGTTGATCATGCTGTATGCCTTGAGCAATTGAAAAATGAGTGTTGAAGCGCTGCGAGGAGCCGGTGATGGGGGAATGGGACACCTTGGAGGTCCGCTGTTCCGGCAGCCTTGCCAGCGAGCACAGGCTACGTGCTGCTCCCGGGTGTTCCCATGGGACGAGTACGAGAGTCAAAGGGCTCTAGAACAAGCTTTTGCTGGATTCTTGGCGGATCGGCGCGACCCGTCTGACGGGCCTTTGCAGGCGTGCAAAAGCGCGCCGGCCGGATAAAAAAATGAGCGTGACGCTTGCGCGTCACGCCCCAAGGAGCAACTGGGGAGTTGCCGGGTTACTTGAGGATCCAGGCCATCTGCCAGTGAGAGCCGGTGCCGGGTTCGTACTGGGTCACGCCGGCCTTCCACTGCACGCAGTAGCCGCTGTACGGGAACGGCTTGCACTGGTAGGTCTTGCCGTCCTTGGGCTGCAGCACCAGGGTGCCGGCCTTGTAGGACTTCAGGCCTTCAGGGAACACGTGGTCGTACTTGGCCGGTGTCTCGGGAGTGGTGCCGCCCTCGTTGCCACCGCCGCCCGGGGTTTCCTCAACCTCTGGCTCGGCCTTGAGCTTGAAGCTGATGGTCTCTTGCAGCAGCTCGCCTTTCTTCGACTTGGCCACCACCACCAGATCGTACTGGCCCGCTGTCACGCCTTTGAGCGCGAGGCTGAAGTGCGGCGTATTGTTGCCACTGTCGGCTTGCTGGTGAGCAACGGTTTCGCCCTTGGCATTGACCACGCTGGCGGTGATGGTGAAGTCGCCGTTCAGAGCGATGGCATTGAAGTGCAGGTCGACCTTGCCGTCCTTCAGGCTGTACTCGGACTGCATGCCGGAGACCTTGAGTTCAGCCGGCTTGGCGGCTTGTTCCTTGGCGATCAGCACGCTGTTGATGTCGCTGTTCTTGTCGACAAAGATGCTGTTCTTGCCGAACTGCGGCACCACCTGGTCCTTGTCGTTGAGCTCACCGATCTGATAGCCGAGCTTGGCCCGGTTGACCTTTTCCGCCAGCGCCTTGGGCCAGTTGCTTTCCTTGGCCAGTTCCGCGCTGTCGATGTTCAGGGTGACCTGCTTGGCCGAGAGTTCGCCCTGGTCGTTGAACACCCGGGTCATGACTTTGTCGCCGATGCTCAGGGCCTCGGGCTGAACGGCACCGATATTCTTCCAGCTCGACGGCGCGACTTCGCTGTTCTCGATGTTCACGTCCACCACCTGATAGAAGGTGTTGGTGTTGTCGCTCACCATCCAGGTGGCCAGGACGATGTGGTAGCCGCTGCGGTCGGCCGGAATGTTGACCTTGTGGCTGGTGAGGCCGCCGGTCTTGGTCGGCAGGGTGTTGTTCCAGTTGTCGGTCAGCAGCGGCGTCGCTTCGAACGAATCACGGGTCAGTGGCTGGTTGGGGTTCCAGTCTTTCTTGGTGATGTAGAACTGCCAGTTGCGGGTGGCGTGTACCGCGGTGTAGCGCCAGTCGAAGGTGTTCAGCCCGGGCTTGATGCTCATCTTGGTCCAGCGGCTGGCGGTCTGTTCGTTGAGTTTGGCGAAATGGCGCAGGCCACCGGCGGCAATGGTGCCGTTGGCCGGGCCGCAGCGGGTGAACTCACCGTGGCAGGCCTGGGCGGTGCTGGGGAAACCGTCGCGGCTGGCGTTGGCCAGGTATTCGACGCTCTGTGGCTCGTAGATCACCGGGCCGCAGTTGGTGTTCAGGTTGCCGCCCTTGGCGCTACACATGTAGGCGCGGGACTTGGGGTTTTCGATATAGCCGTGCGCGGCCGCCTGTTGCGCACTGAGCGCCGCCATGCCGATAGCCATCGCCAGCGGAAGTTTGAGGAATGATTGGAAGGTATGCCGCGTGATCATCGATTGTTCCCTGATTGGACGTGATTGGATTCAACAAGCAATCGAGAGCTGGCGTAGCGACTCGTCGGGAGTCTGGCGCCATTGACTGTCTGTGCTCGAAAGCCAGCGCAAGGTTAGGCAGCAGGGGGCGGCGGTTGAATGAGACAAGTACGAGAGTGGCGCCAGGGCCTGTTGGCCGGGCCCGGCCCAGGCACTCGGCGCACCGAGGTGCGGTTCAGGGTGGCGAGCCTTGGGTCTGTGCGCTCTGGGCCAGGGGCGGGCTGTCGCTGCCAAGGGGGTCGCGCAAGCTGGCCAGCTGGTTCCGGGCCTCTGCGTAAACCTGCTCCATGGCGCTGAGCAGCGCTTGCTGGCAGTTGCGCACGGACGGCGGATGGCTCACGTCGACCTTTCTCAGGGCGTCGCAGGTCCTGGCCATGTCCTGGGCGTTGATCAGGCAGGCCACGCCGCTCAGGCGATGGGTCAGGTCGTTGATCAGGTGCGGGGTATTGGCCAGGACGCAGGTGCGCAGTTCGGCGATTTCCTGCTGCAGGTTCTTGGTCAGTTCGTTGAGGATGCGCCGGTGCAGGGTCGGACTGTTTTCCCCCAGGTCCTTGAGGTGGTCGATGTCGAAGGCGCGCACCCGCTCTTCGCCAGCGCCAGTGTGGCTGCCCAGGACTTCCTGCAGCCGGGCCAGGGTCACCGGCTTGATCATCAGATCGTTCATCCCGGCGTTGGAGCATTGGGTCGCTTCGTTGCTCAGGGCGCTGGCGGTGTAGCCGACGATCAGCCGCGGCTTGGCCCCGCTCTGTTGTTCGGCCTCACGCACCGCCCGGGCCAGGCTGTAGCCGTCCATGCCCGGCATGTTGCAGTCGCTGATCAACACGTCGTAGTGGCGGTGGCGCAGCAGCTGCAGGGCTTCTTCGCCACTGCTGACGTGTTCGGCCACGTGACCGATGCGCTCCAGCTGCAGGGTCAGCACCAGGCCGTTGGTGGAGACGTCGTCCACCACCAGCACCCGCAAGGCTTTGCCGGTGATCGGCGGCACTTCCGGTTTTTCCGTCACTTCCGCGTTTGCCGTCTGCCAGCTCACCGGCAGTTCGACGTGGATGCAGCAGCCTTGTCCGGGTTCGCTTTCCAGCCAGATGCGGCCGCCCATCAGTTGCACCAGCTGGTGGCAGATGCTCAGGCCCAGGCCCGATCCGCCGTACAGGTGGGCGGTGCGCGCGGTGGCCTGGCGATAGGGCTCGAAAATCCCCGCCTGGTTGGCCAGGGGAATGCCGATGCCGGTATCGCGCACGCTCAGGGTCAGCAGGCTGTTGCTGTCCTGCACATGGGTTTCGCGCAGGGTGACCTGGATGTGGCCGCGGTCGGTGAACTTCAAGGCGTTGCTCAAGAGGTTGTGCAGGATCTGCTGCAGGCGTAGCGAGTCGACCCAGTACAGCCGGTTGGGGCTGGCCTGATAGTCGAAGTTCAGTTGCAGGCGTTTCTCCCGGGCTTGCACGGCAAACAGTCCCAGGCCGTTGGCGAGCAGGGGTTCCAGGGCGGTGGGGTGGGGTGCCAGTTGCATCAGGCCACTCTCTATTTTGTCCAGATCCAGGATGTTGCCGATCAGGTCGATCATCGAGGTCGCCGATTGCTGGGCCACCCGCAGATTGTGCGAGGGCGCCTGGCTGGCGCTGGTTTCCAGCTCCAGCAGACCGACCAGGGCGTTGAGCGGGGTGCGCAACTCGTGGCTCATGGAGGCGAGGAACTCGCTCTTGGCGGCGCTGGCCTTCTGCGCGATCTGCTTGGCTTCGCGCAATTTGAGTTCCAGGTTCTTGCGCTCGGAGATGTCCAGCCAGCCCCCCAGCAAGCCTTGCAGGACTCCGCGGGCGTTGTAGAACGGCACCAGCCACTGATAGAGGCAGTACTGCTGCTCCTTGATCCACAGGCTGGTGTCGAGAAAGCGCGGCCGGTGATTGGCCAGCAGCAGTTGATGCTCCTCTTGCAGCACCTCGGCGAAGTCGCGCGGCATGTTCGGCTGCTCGGTGGGCAGGCAGCCCTCGACCTGCTCCTGGGAGGTGGCGAAGAACTCCTCATAGGCGCGGTTGCAGGTGCTCAATCGGCCGTCCAGGTCGCAGACATACAGCGGCGTCGGCAGGCCGTTGAGCAGGGAGAACTGGAAGGCCAGCTTGTCCTGCAGGCGGGTCTGCACGCAGATGGTTTCCCGCACCTGGATCTTCAGGCGCCAGTTCCAGATCAGCGACAGCACGAAGATGATCAGGATCACCACGCCCACATGCCAGGCCTGCTCGGCGACCCAGCTCCAGAGCGCGGCGCTGGACTGTTGTTTGGCGATCAGCTGGATGTCGCTTTGCGGGTTCCTGGCCATGGAGTCCAGCAGCTTGTCGAGCACGCTCAGCAACTCCCTGGCACCAGGGGCTGCGGCAAAGCGGTGGGGCGTGGGCAGGGCGTCGAAGGCCAGGCCGAACTGCAGCCCGGAACCGGACAGCGCCTCGGTGCCCACCGGGGTGTCCAGGGTGGCGTCGACCTGACGTTGCAGCACCAGGTTCAGGGCCTGGCGATGATCCTCGGTGAGCACCAGATGGATGTCCGGGTAGCGCTGTTTCAGGTGTTCGAGCAGCGGGTGGTTGCGCGGCAGCGCCAGGTGCCGTCCCAGCATGGCGTCCAGGGAACTGGGAGAACTGTCGCCATGACGCACCACAAACGCCCAGTTGCGGGTGCCGTAGCTCTGGCTCAGGCCGATGCCCCGGGCGTTGTCGGGCAGGCCCAGGTCGCGGGTGGTCAGGTCGGCGTTGCCGGCGGCCAGTTGTTCCAGGTCGCCGGCCCTGGACAGACTGGGCTGAATGTTGAGTTGCAGGCGGAACGAGCTGGCCAGGGTGCGCAGGATATCGATGCTCAGTCCGGCCCACTGGCCCTCGGCATTGCGGTAGATGTAGGGCGGCGCTTCCTCCGCCAGCAGATTGATCTGCCGGTGCGCGGTGAGCCAGTTCAGTTCGCCGGGGGTCAGGGAAAACGACTCGGTCGGGGCGAAGGGAAAGGGCTCCTGGCTCGACTGGTTCTGGATCCGCCGCTTGTGCTCCTCGGGAATGGCGTTGAGCACGTAGTCGATCAGCGCCCGCAGGGTGGCATCCTCGCGCCGCACGGCGAAGGCGAAGCCGGCGTCGGGCAACTGTGGATAGAACTTGCTGTGCAGCCGCAGGTCGGGGCGGGCCTGCATGTACAGGGTGGTGCGGAAGCGGTCGCTGATAAAGGCGTCGGCCTGTTTGCCGGCCAGTTGCTCAAGGGCCAGGGCGGTGGTGTGCACGCCGCTGATGTCGGCCCGCGGATAGGTCTTGCTGACGGTCTTGAGGTCCAGGTAGTTGTCCAGCACCAGCACCCGCTTATCTTCCAGGTCCGGTGGCAGGCTCTGGTCGTTGATGCGCCCGACGATGATCGGCTGGTTGTTCAGGTACGGACGGCTGAGGGACAGGCCGGGGGTCTGCGCTTCCAGCGCGGTGGCCCGGGGCAGCAGGTCGATACGGTGTTCGAGCAGGGCGCGGATCGCGTCCTGGGGCGAGGCCAGCTCGACGTACTCGAAGCGCAGGCCCAGCTGCTTGCCGATCAGCTTGAGGTATTCGTCGGAGATCACCTTGAGCACCTGGTTGCCGGCGCTTTCCAGGGGCCGCTCGGGGGGCACGATGGTCGCTACCCGCAGCACCTTGTGGGGCAGGGTGCTGCGCATGTCCAGTAGCCGGGCCAAAGACGGATTGCCCGGCTCTTGCGACTCGGCGCAGTGGGCGGGCAGGCTGAAAAACAGGCTGACCAGGACCATGAAGCTGAACAGCAGGCAGACACGGATCAGCCTCCAGAACTGGGGGGGACGGGAAATCAGGGGCATAGGGGGGAAGCTCCGGAGTTTTGAGGACCGCTCAGCTCAGGCCGTGTTCCTGGATGTACAGGAACAGGCTGGCCGAGGTGTCCAGGCCAAGCTTGCGCATGGCGCTGCTCTTTTGCGTGCTGATGGTCTGTTTGCTGCGGCACAGGTGCTGGGCGATGGCGCCGATGCTCATGCCGGTGCCATACAGGCGCAGCACCTCGATCTCTCTGGCCGACAACTGTTCGGGCTGCAGCAGCGGTTTGCCATGCAGGGCGGTGCTGGTGTCCAGCAGATGCTGGATCGACGGCGACACGAAGGGCGCGCGGGGGTTGGCGGCAATGGCCTTGGGCAGGTCGTTGAGCAGGCCGCGCTTGCTCACCAGGCCCTGGATTCCGAGCTTGAGCAGGCTGCTGATCAGCGCCGGGTTGTCGAGCATGGTGATCACCACGATGGCCAGCTCCGGGTAGCGTGAACGCAGGCGTCTGATCAGACGAATCCCATCCACCTGATCGCCACCGGGCATCATCAGGTCGGTCAGCAGCAGGTCGCAGGGCTGGCGCTGCAGGTTCTCCAACAGGGTTTCCACGCTGTGGGCCTGGGCAACGATTTCCAGTTCGGCGCGGTTTTCCAGCAGGGTGTGTATCCCAATCAGGGTCAAGGGATGGTCATCGGCTATCTGCACGCGGATCGGCATGGGTTCTTGTACTCGGCTTTTCGACAGGCATGAGCCCACGACAATGCGCAGCTTCCGCAAAGGAGCAGGCATTTTGCTAGTGGGGTCGTCAGAGGATTCGCAGGGTATCACTGAAATTGACGCCAAAAAGACGTCTGGGAGATTTTAAGAATCGTCTTATGCCTAAGGGGAAACTTTCTGAAAAGTGCTCGAGAAGTCAGCTGGTTTTTCGTAAGAAACGCCTCTGGAACGGCCTTTTCACCCCACAGTTGCAGGCCGTTTTCAGGGGCTTTTTCCGCGGTGAAAAAGCCCATTTCACGGGGTCAGTTCATGGGCGGCAACCGCCGCTTGATCGGCGATTTCTTGATGATCGCGGTGTTGGTTTCGGCGTCATGGTTGAGTCGGTCCAGCAAGCGGTCCAACTGTTCCATGGAGCGCACCTGCAACCGAGCGATAAAGCAGTCTTCACCGGTGACCTTGTCGCATTCGGTGAACTCGGCAATCGCCAGGATCTGCCGCTCCACCTCCTGCAAGCGGCCCGGCAACGGACGAATCCGGACAATGGCCTGCAATTGGTAGCCCAGGGACTTGGGGTCGATTTCCAGGGTATAGGCGGTGATCACCCCGCGTTCTTCGAGTTTTTTCAGGCGTTCGGCCACGCTGGGGGCGGACAGCCCGCTGATCTGCGCCAGGGCCTTGAGGGAGCGGCGGGAGTCCTGCATCAGGGCACTGATCAGGGCCTGGTCGATGGCATCGAGCATGGCAACCTCGTTAGGTGATTGGGCGTTTATGCCTTGATAAAAAAGGCCTGAGTGCATACTAGCCCAGGTTTTGAACTGGCGATGGCCGTGTGCCGCTGGGCATAATCTGGCCCTTGTCAGAGGAGATTGATGATGGATGCACTGACCCGTCGCGGATCACTGGAAATGACCGCCGCGATGCTGATTTCCGGAACCATTGGCTGGTTCGTTCTGGTGTCCGGACAACCGGTGCTGGACGTGGTGTTCTGGCGTTGTCTGTTCGGTGCCGGCGCGTTGCTGCTGATTTGCGGCGCTTTCGGTTTTTTGCGAAGGAATATTCTGACTCGGCGCAGCCTGTTTCTGGCGGTGCTCAGCGGCGTGGCGATTGTCGGCAACTGGGTGTTGCTGTTCGGTTCCTACTCCCGGGCCTCGATCGCCATCGGCACCGCGGTGTACAACGTCCAGCCGTTCATTCTGGTGGCCCTGGGGGCGTTGTTCCTGGGAGAGAAGATCACCCCGCAGAAGCTGTTCTGGCTGTGCCTGTCCTTTGCCGGGATGCTGGCCATCGTCAGCGCCCATGGCACCGAGGGCGACGCCGGCAGCGACTATCTGCTGGGCATCGCCCTGGCCCTGGGCGCGGCATTGCTCTATGCCTTCGCCGCGTTGCTGATCAAGCGCCTGAGCGGCACGCCGCCGCACCTGATCGCGCTGATCCAGGTCTGCACCGGGGTCCTGCTGCTGGCGCCCTGGGCCAACCTCGCCGAGCCACCCCAGCAGGCCACGGCCTGGGCCAGCCTGCTGACCCTGGGCATCGTGCATACCGGGGTGATGTATGTGCTGTTGTACGGGGCGATCCAGAAGCTGCCGACCGCGCTGACCGGCGCCTTGTCCTTCATCTATCCGATCGCGGCGATCTTCGTCGACTGGCTGGCCTTCGGGCATCGCCTGGGGCTGTTGCAGTGGCTGGGGGTCGCCGCGATTCTGCTGGCTGCCGCCGGGATGCAGCAGGGCTGGACGCTCAAGCGCCGGCGCAGCGTTCTGCAATGAGCGCAGGCTGAGGCCGGGCAGGGACCGGCAATAGGTTCCACGCTGGCGGGCCCGGGCGCCAGCGTCGCGTCTGTGCCGGTCGGCGCCTGAGCTTGACAGGCCGGGGCGCAGCGCTAGCTTTTATCCAGTGTCGGCACTGTTGCCACGCACTACCCCCTGTGATCCAGGCCCCTGGCAACCCGCCCGGGTACGCCTCGACCATCCGCAACCACCGACTCGCGTCGTGCCGGGTCGGCCCTGGAGCGATCATGAGCACTCGACGCAAGGTTCCCGGAATCCGCAACTACGATGGTCCCGCCGGTGGCTGGGGCGCGCTCAAGGCTACCGCCACGGCGGTGCGCGAACAGATGGACGCGCTCAAGGCGCCCCTGACCCTGATGCGCACCAACCAGCCCGATGGCTTTGACTGCCCGGGCTGCGCCTGGCCCGACAAGGAGCACAAGTCGACCTTCCAGTTCTGTGAAAACGGCGCCAAGGCGGTGACCTGGGAAGCCACCAACAAGCGGGTGACCCCGGCCTTCTTCGCCGAGCATCCGCTGACCTCGCTGCTGCAGCGTTCCGACTATCAGCTCGAAGACCTGGGCCGCCTCACCGAGCCCCTGGTCTATGACCGCGCCAGCGATACCTTCAAGCCGCTGGCGTGGCAGGCGGCGTTCGACCGTATTGGCCAGATCCTGCGGGGCCTGCAGCCCGAGCAGGTGGAGTTCTACACCTCCGGCCGCGCCTCCAACGAAGCGGCCTACCTTTACCAGCTGTTCGCTCGGGAATACGGCAGCAACAACTTCCCCGACTGCTCGAACATGTGCCACGAACCCACCAGCGTCGGTTTGCCGCGCTCGATCGGCATCGGCAAGGGCACGGTGTCCCTGGAGGATTTCGACCTCTGCGAGCTGATCATTTCCATCGGCCACAACCCGGGCACCAACCACCCGCGGATGATGGGCACCCTGCATGAAGCCTCGCGGCGCAAGGTGCCAATCATGGTCTTCAACCCGCTGCGCGAGCGCGCCCTGGAGCGCTTTGCCGACCCGCAGAACATGGTGGAGATGGCCACCTACGGCTCGACCCGCATTGCTTCGTCCTACTTCCAGGTCAAGGCCGGCGGCGATGCGGCGGCGATCAAGGGCATCATGAAGGCCCTGCTGGCCCTGGAGGACAGCCTCGGGCAGGTGCTGGACCATGAGTTCATCGCCGAGCACACCCAGGGCTTCGAGGCCCTGGCGGCGGACCTGCACGCCACCGCCTGGGCGGACATCGAGCAGGCCAGCGGCCTGCACCAGGCGGACCTGGAAATGGTCGCCGCAGCCTACGCCAAGTCCAATGCCACCATCGTCACCTACGGCATGGGCATCACCCAGCACAACGAAGGCACGGCCAATGTGCGGCTGATTTGCGACCTGCTGATGCTGCGCGGCAACCTGGGCAAGCCGGGGGCCGGCATCTGTCCGTTGCGCGGCCATTCCAACGTCCAGGGCAACCGCACCGTGGGCATCACCGAGAAGCCTACGCAGGCCTTTCTCGACAAGCTCCAGCAGACCTTCGGCTTCACGCCGCCTTCGGCCCATGGCCACGATGCGGTGCAGGCCATGCAGGCGATGATCGACGGCAGGGCCAAGGCGCTGCTGTGCCTGGGGGGCAACTTCGCCGTGGCCCTGCCGGACCCGGGCCAGTGCTTCCCGGCCATGAGCCGGCTCGACCTGAGCGTGCACGTGGCCACCAAGCTCAACCGCAGCCATTTGCTGGTGGCCAAGGAGACCTTCATCCTGCCCTGCCTGGGCCGCACCGAGCTGGACCTGCAGGACGGCCTGCGCCAGGCCATCACCGTGGAGGATTCGATGTCCATGGTCCACGCCTCGGCGGGCAAGCTGACCCCGGCGTCGCCGCTTCTGCTCTCGGAACCGGCGATTGTCGCCGGCATGGCCAAGGCCACGCTGCCCGACAGCCGCGTGCCCTGGCTGGAACTGGTGGCCGACTACGACAAGATCCGCGACCTGATCGAACAGACGGTGCCCGGCTTCGACGACTACAACGCCCGGATCCGCGTGCCCGGCGGCTTCCGCATGCCCCTGGCGGCGGCCCAGCGGCAATGGCTGACCCCCTCGGGCAAGGCCGAGTTCTTCGTCTTCCCCGGGCTGCACGAGGACAAGGAAGTGGACGGCGCCGATGTCCTGCGGCTGATCACCCTGCGCAGTCACGACCAGTACAACACCACCATCTACGCCTTGGACGACCGCTATCGCGGGGTCTTCGGCCGTCGCGACGTGCTGTTCATCAGCCCCGGGGATCTGGCCGCCCGTGGCCTGGCCCACGGTGACCTGGTGGACATCGAGACGGTCATCGGCGGGCGGCGGCTGCGCTACGAAAACATCACCGCTATCGAGTACAAGATCGCCCCGGGCACTGTGGGCGCCTATTACCCCGAGGCCAACCGCCTGGTGCCCCTGGACTACCTGGATGTGGACAGCGGCACGCCGTCCTACAAATCGGTGCCGGTGCGGGTCTTGCGCTCGACCTTGGGCAGCGCCGCCTCCTGAGCCGGCAATGGGCGAGGGAGCTCGCTCCCGCTCGGACGCGCAGCGGCCGTAAAACCTGAATCTGCGGTCTGCCTGATAGGAAGGGGACTCAGGCATTGGGAAGGCTGCGCCTTCCAGCGGGAGCAAGCTCCCTCGCCACAGTAAGCGCTCTTGTCACAAGGTTTGTTCAACCTCACAGCTGGTGGCTGACAGCTTGCCGCTTACAGCTGCTTGTTTGTTCAGCCTCACAACTGGCGGCAACCCAGCGGCCGCAAGAACTGCTGCAAACAGCTTGTGGCTGGAAGCTTGCCGCTTGCAGCTGCTTGTTTGTTCAGCCTCGCAGCAGGCGGCAACCCGGAGGCCGCAAGAACTGATGCAAACAGCTTGCGGCTGGCAGCTCACCGCTTGCAGCTGCTTCCCTCACCACCGCCACAATCTGCTAATTTCCTGTCGGTGACTTTTCCGACCGCAGCCCGTGGACCCCACAATGACCCAGTCTTCCTCCCTGGCCGAGCGCAAGCCCGAGCCGCAAGCCATCTGCAACCCCATCACCCGCAGTGCAATTTTCATCGTCGCCACCCTGGCCCCCGGCGCCGCTGCCGCGCACACCCTGCGCGAGTGGTGCGCCGACGTCGCCGCGCTGACCCGCTCGGTGGGCAAGCGCGTGCCGGGGGGCAATCTGTCCTGTGTCTGCGGCTTTGGCTCCGCCGCCTGGGACCGGCTGTTCGCTGGCCCGCGTCCGGCGTCGCTGCACCCCTTCATTGAGGTGGGCGTGGAGGGCCGGCGCGCGCCGTCGACCCCCGGCGACCTGTTGCTGCACATCCGCGCCGAGCAGATGGACCTGTGCTTCGAGCTGGCCACGCAACTGCTCAAGCCCCTGGGCGATGCAGTCACGGTGGTGGACGAGGTCCAGGGCTTCCGCTATTTCGACATGCGCAGCATGGTCGGCTTCGTCGACGGCACCGAGAACCCGGAAGGCCGCGAGGCGGTGGATTTCACCCTGATCGGCGACGAAGACCCGTCGTTCTGCAACGGCAGCTACGTGCTGGTGCAGAAATACCTGCACAACATGACGGCCTGGAACGCGCTGACGGTGGAAGCCCAGGAACGCATCATCGGCCGCACCAAGCTGTCGGACATCGAACTCGACGAATCGGTGAAACCCAGCTGCTCCCACAGTTCCCTGACCACCCTGGAAGAGAACGGCGAGGAGGTGAAGATCCTGCGCGACAACATGCCCTTCGGCCGTCCGGGTGCCGGGGAATTCGGCACCTACTTCATCGGCTACGCGCGTTCGCCACGGCCGGTGGAGCAGATGCTGGAAAACATGTTCGTCGGGCGCCCGGCGGGCAACTACGATCGCCTGCTGGACTTCAGTACCGCAGTCACCGGCGGGCTGTTCTTTGTGCCTTCCGCCGATCTGCTGGAACAGCTGGCCGAGCGCGCGCCGACCGGCCAATAACCGCAAAACCCCGACCCGCTGCTGCGGGCCGGGGTTTCAGGGGGGACCGGCAATTATCAGTGGCTGTGCATGCCGGCGGCCTGCATCAGCAGGCGCAGCAGGCCGGCCACCAGCCCCAGGCCGATGACGCTGGCCAGCCAGATGCCGAGCATCCACAGCAGGCGCTGCCAGCCGGGTGCCGGTTGCGCGGGGGGTGTGGTGAGTTTATCCATGGGCCAGCTCCAGCATCAGCGCGCCGCTGCAGGCGAGCATCAGCAAGGCGCCGATGAACAGCAGGCTCAGTTGCGCCACCGTCCTGTGCCAGGGCAGGGGCTTTGCCCGATCAATGGTAGCCATCGCCAATCCTCACTTTGCCGCGGAACACGTAGTAGCTCCAGCAGGTGTACATCAGGATGATCGGCAGGATGAACAAGGTGCCGATCAGGATGAACAGCTGGCTGGTCAGGGGCGATGCCGCGTCCCACAGGCTGATGGACGGCGGCACGATGTTCGGCCAGATGCTGAACGCCAGGCCGATGTAGCCGAGGAACACCAGCACCAGGGTGAACACGAACGGCCAGTGGGAATGATGCTGGCGCAAGGTCCCCAGCAGCCCGCACAACGCCAGCAGACCCAGCACCAGCAGCACACCGAAGATCACGATATGGGCATGGCTGAACCAGCGGGTGGCAATCTCCGGGTGCAGCAGCGGGGTCCAGACGCACAACACCGCCACCACCGCCATCAGCGCGAACGCCAGGGGCCGGGTGTAGTGGCGCATGCGCGCTTCGAGCATGCCCTCGGTCTTGACCAGCAGCCAGGTGCTGCCCAGCAGCGCGTAGGCCACGATCAGCCCCAGGCCGCAAAACAGCGGGAAGGGCGCCAGCCAGTCCAGGGCGCCGCCGGCGAACTGCCGGTTGAGCACCGGGATGCCGGAAATGTAAGTGCCGATCACGATGCCCTGGCACAGGGTCGCCAGCAGCGAGCCGCCGATGAACGCCCAGTCCCAGACGTGCCGCCGCTCGGGGCTGGCCTTGAAGCGGAACTCGAAGGCCACGCCTCGGAAGATCAGCCCCGCCAGCATGAAGATCAGCGGCAGGTACAGGGCTTCGAGGATCACCGAATAGGCCAGGGGGAAGGCCCCGTACAGCGCCGCGCCACCGAGGATCAGCCAGGTTTCGTTACCGTCCCAGACCGGGGCCACGGTGTTCATCATCACGTCCCGTTCCCGGGCGTCGGGGATCAGCGGAAAGAGAATCCCCAGCCCCAGGTCGAAGCCGTCCATGATCACGTACATCATCACCCCGAAGGCAATGATCACGCCCCAGATCAACGACAGGTCTATGCCTTGAATCGTCATGTCGATATCCCTTGTATCAGTGGTGGTGGTCGCTGGACGCAAAGGTCTCGGCGATCGCGGACAGCGGACGGCGCGGGGTCGGCTCCTGGCCGGCAGGGCCGCTCGGCGGATGCTCGTGATGGGGCTGCGGGCCCTTGCGCACCAGCTTCATCATGTAGCCGATGCCCACCGCGAACACCGAGAAGTAGATCGCCACGAACAGCGCCAGGGAGATGCTCAACTGCGCCACGCTGTGGTTGGACGCGGCGTCGCTGGTGCGCAGCAGGCCGTACACCACCCAGGGCTGGCGCCCGACTTCGGTGGTGATCCAGCCCGCCAGCAGGGCGATCAGGCCACTGGGGCCCATCCACAGCACCAGGCGCAGGAACAGGCGGTTGCGGTACAGCGCGCCGTTGCGCCGCAGCAGCAGGCCCAGCGCCCCGGTGAGGATCATCAACATGCCCAGCCCGGCCATGATGCGGAAGCTGAAGAACACGATGGCCGAGTTGGGCCGGTCTTCCCTGGGGAAGCTCTTGAGCGCGGGGATCTGCTTGTCCAGGCTGTGGGTCAGGATCAGGCTGCCCAGGTAGGGCACTTCCACGGCGTAGTCGGTTTTCTCCGTGTCCATGTTGGGAATGCCGAACAGCACCAGGGGCGACGGCTCGTTGCCGTGGTTTTCCCAGTGGCCTTCGATGGCGGCGATCTTCGCCGGTTGATGTTCCAGGGTATTGAGGCCATGGGCGTCACCGACCACCGCCTGGATCGGCGCCACGATCAGCGCCATCCACAGCGCCATCGACAGCATCTTGCGCACCGGCGGCGTGTTATTGCCCCGCAGCAGGTGCCAGGCGGCGCTGGAGCCGACGAAGAACGCCGTGGCAACAAAGGCGGCGATCGCCATGTGCATCAGGCGGAAGGGGAACGACGGGTTGAACACGATCGCCAGCCAGTCCATGGGCATGATCCGCCCGTCGACGATGGAGAAGCCCTGGGGCGTCTGCATCCAGCTGTTGGAGGCGAGGATCCAGAAGGTCGAGATCAGGGTGCCGATGGCCACCATCACCGTGGCGAAGAAGTGCAGCCCGCGGCCGACCCGGTTCCAGCCGAACAGCATGACCCCGAGAAAGCCCGCCTCCAGGAAGAACGCGGTCAGCACCTCGTAGGTCAGCAAGGGCCCGGTGATGCTTCCGGCAAAGTCCGAGAAGCGGCTCCAGTTGGTGCCGAATTCATAGGCCATGACCAGGCCGGAGACCACGCCCATGCCGAAGTTGACGGCGAAGATCTTCGACCAGAAGTGATACAGGTCCTTGTAGGTGTTGTTGTGGGTCTTGAGCCACAACCCTTCGAGCACTGCCAGGAAACTGGCCAGGCCGATGGTGATGGCGGGAAAGATGATGTGGAACGAGACCGTGAACGCAAACTGGATGCGTGCCAGGTCGAGCGCCTGTAGATGAAACATGACGAAACCCTCGTGATGGCTGGGGGCCCGGGCAGGCGCCGGCCGCCGCCGTGAACCAGGGTTCGCGGCGTACGGCAGAAGGCTGCGCGGGGCAGGCTGGAGCGGCGCCTTGGCCGCCCCGGCCGGGTCAAGCGCTGACGGACTGGATCAGGTTGCTGGCCGCCGCCGGCTCCAGGCGGATGGCGATGAACTTGGACGTCGGCGTATAGGTGCGGTCGCCATAGCTCTCCAGGGGCACCAGGGGGTTGGTCTCCGGGTAGTAGGCGGCAGACTGGCCGGCGGGAATGTCGTAGGCGATCAGGGTGAAACCGCTGACCCGACGCTCGCGACCGTCATCCCACAGCGAGACGATGTCGACCTTCTGCCCCGGTTCGAAGCCCAGCTGGCGAATGTCCTGCTCGTTGGCGAACAGCACCTCGCGCATGCCGTAGACCCCGCGATAGCGGTCGTCCAGGCCATACAGGGTGGTGTTGTACTGGTCGTGGGAACGCATGGTCTGCAGGATCAGGTCCGGCTTGACCTTGAGCTTGCGCACCCCGGCGCTGACCAGGTGCTCCGGCAGCACGCTGGGAATGAAGCGCGCCTTGCCGGTGGCGGTGTTCCAGCGCCGCTGGCTGGCGTCGTTGCCCAGGTGGAAGCCGCCGGGGTTCAGCAGTTTGAGATTGAAGTCCTCGAACCCGGGGATGGTGTCGGCGATCAGGTCGCGGATGCGCCCGTAGTCTTCGATCACCCACAGCCAGTCGATGGGGTGACGGCCCAGGGTGGCGTTGGCAATGCCGGCGATGATCGCCGGTTCCGAGCGCAGGTGCGGCGACTTGGGTTTCAGCTGGCCGTGGGAGATGTGCACCATGCTGAAGGTGTCTTCCACGGTGATGCCTTGCGGGCCGTTGGCCTGGATATCGATATCGGTACGACCCAGGCACGGCAGGATCAGCGCCTCGCGCCCGGTCACCAGGTGGCTGCGGTTGAGCTTGGTGGCGATGTGCACGGTGAGCTCGCAGTTGCGCAGGGCGGCGTGGGTACGCGGGGTGTCCGGGGTGGCCTGGGCGAAGTTGCCGCCCAGGCCGATGAACACCTTGGCCCGGCCCTGTTCCATGGCCGAAATCGCCATCACCGTGTTGTGCCCGTGCTCCCGCGGCGGCTTGAAGCCAAAGCGCGCCTCCAGGGCATCGAGCAGCTCGCTGGGCGCCAGTTCGTTGATGCCCATGGTGCGGTCGCCCTGCACGTTGCTGTGGCCGCGCACCGGCGACAGGCCGGCGCCGGGGCGACCGATGTTGCCCCGCAGCAACAGCACGTTGATCACTTCCTGGATGGTCGGCACCGAGTGGGTGTGCTGGGTCAAGCCCATGGCCCAGCACATGATGGTGCGCTTGGCCTTGCGGTACATGCGCGCCGCCAGTTCGATATCGGCCATGCTCAGGCCGGACTGTTCGAGGATATGGTTCCAGGACGTGGCATCGACCTCGGCCAGGTAACTGTCCAGCCCCGAGGTGTGTTCGGCGATGAAGGCCCGATCGAACACTGGCTCGCCGTTGTTGGCCAGGGCTTCGCGCTCCCAGCGCAGGAGGAACTTGGCGATGCCGCGAAAGGCCGCCATGTCGCCGCCCAGGGCCGGACGGAAGTAGGCCGAGGAGGTGGGTTCGGAGCCGTTGGTGAGCATCTCCAGCGGGTGTTGCGGATGCTGGAAGCGTTCCAGCCCGCGCTCTTTGAGCGGGTTGAAGCAGATCACCTGGGCCCCGCGCTTCACCGCTTCGCGCAGGGGTTCGAGCATCCGTGGGTGGTTGGTGCCGGGGTTCTGGCCGATGACGAAGATCGCGTCGGCTTCTTCCAGGTCATGGAACACCACGGTGCCCTTGCCCACGCCGACGCTTTCGAACATGCCCACGGCGCTGGCCTCGTGGCACATGTTCGAGCAGTCGGGAAAGTTGTTGGTGCCATAGGCGCGCACGAACAGCTGGTACAGGTAGGCCGCTTCGTTACTGGCCCGGCCCGAGGTGTAGAACTCCGCCTGGTTCGGCGAGTCCAGGCCCTTGAGGTGGCTGGCGATCAGCTCGAAGGCTTGGTCCCAGGTGGTTTCCACGTAGCGGTCCTGGGTGGCGTCGTAGCGCATCGGGTGGGTCAGGCGGCCCTGGTATTCAAGCCAGTAGTCGCTCTGCGCGGCCAGGGCCGAGACCGTGTACTTGTTGAAGAACGCCGGGTTCACCAGGCGCCCGGTGGCTTCCCAGTTGACCGCCTTGGCGCCGTTCTCGCAGAACTTGACCATGCCGTTTTCCGGCGACTCGCCCCAGGCGCAGCCCGGGCAGTCGAAGCCGCCGTTCTGGTTGGTCTTGAGCATGGCGCGGATGTTCTTGAAGGCGTTCTCGCTGCCCAGCCAGTTCCTGGTCACCGCGATCAGTGCCCCCCAACCGGCGGCCGCCCCCTTGTAGGGTTTATATCGATCAACTTCGCTCATGATATTTCTCCAATACAGCGCACGCAGGCAACCGCCCGACAAATAATCGATGTCAGTGATTGTTTAACTGCACAGGCTAAATGCGGTTTTGTGGTGAAGCCGTTTAAGTTCGGACTGCTTGGGGCAACGGAATCACTTATAGGGCCCGTTTCATGGGCCGCGAATAAAGCCTATTCGGCGCCTGTGTCGGCTGTCTAATCGCAATTAATGACCGGTTGATCGAAAGCCTCTATCAAGTCTTTAATTAATTAAAAATCAACGATTTATCTTGTTGTTTGAATGCCGGTAAAGGGTGCTTTTGCCGCTGATAGATTGCATTGATCAATCGGTTGTTAATAGCGATTGGACGCCACTTTTAATCACTCTTAGTCTTGCCGCCAACAACTTGTCCAATGGCCGTTAATGGACAAAAACTGCAACTAAGACCCCAGGGTCGTAACCGTCGACAGAGGCTGTGATGTCAGATCAAGTATTGGTGGATGGCTTTGCCCGACGGATCGACTACTTGCGCATGTCGGTGACCGACCGCTGCGACTTCCGCTGTGTGTATTGCATGGCCGAGGACATGCAGTTCCTGCCGCGCCAACGCATCCTGACCCTGGAGGAGCTGTACCAGCTGGCCGCGGGTTTCGTCGCCCTGGGTACACGCAAGATCCGCCTCACCGGTGGCGAGCCATTGATCCGTCCCGGGGTGGTGCAATTGTGTCAGCGCATCGGGCAATTGCCCGGGTTGCGGGAGCTGTGCCTGACCACCAACGGCTCGCAGCTGGGCAAGCTCGCCGCGCCGCTGTTCGAGGCCGGGGTCAAGCGCCTCAACATCAGCCTCGACAGCCTCGACCCGGGGCTGTTTCGCCAGCTGACCCGCACCGGCGAACTGAGCCAGGTGATCGCCGGCATCGACGCGGCGATCGCCGCCGGTTTTGCGCGCACCAAGCTCAATTGCGTGGTGATGAAAGGCCGCAACGACCGCGAGATCAACGAGCTGGTGGCCTTTGCCATCGACCGCGGTCTGGACATCTCGTTTATCGAGGAGATGCCCCTGGGCAGCATCAGCGAGCACAGTCGTCGCGACGCGTTCTTTTCCAGTGCCCAGGTCCGCGAGCGGATCGCCGAGCGCTACACCCTGATGGAGTCCGCCGAGTCGACCCAGGGCCCGTCGCGCTACTGGCGCCTGGCCGAGGCGCCGCAGATCCGCCTGGGCTTCATCTCGCCCCACAGCCACAACTTCTGCGGCACCTGCAACCGTGTCCGGTTGACGGTGGAAGGGCGCTTGCTGTTGTGCCTGGGCAACGAGCACTCGGTGGACCTCAAGGCCGTTCTGCGGGCCCATCCCGGCGATACCGAGCGTTTGCAGCGGGCCATGGTCGAGGCGATGAAACTCAAACCCTACCGCCACCACTTCGAACTCAACGACGAGCTGCAAGTGGTGCGCTTTATGAACATGACCGGCGGTTGAAACCCCGGTCTTTACCGCTTTCCTTCGTGCACAGGTTTCGCCGCGATGATCGTCCGATCCAAACCCAACCTGATCAGCGTGCTGATCTCCCTCAAGGGCTCGATTGCCAAGCGCATCGCCTTGCGCAGCCTGCTGGTGACCCTGCTGGCCTCGGCCATCGTGCTGATCGAGACCCTGCACCCGGCGTACTTTTCCAAGGTCAACGCCACGCCTTTCACCTTGCTCGGCCTGTCGCTGTCGATCTTCATGAGCTTTCGCAACAACGCCTGCTACGACCGTTGGTATGAGGCGCGCAAGGCCCTGGGCACGCTGGTCACCGAGGTGCGCTCGCTGATCCGCGAAACCCAGGTGCTGGAGGAGGCCGGGGCGCGCCGCGCGATCCTCGGCGACCTGTGCGGCTTTGCCCAGGCCCTCAAGGCCCGGCTGCGCCAGGAAGATGAACTGGGCGCTGCCGAAACCTGGCTCAGCCAGCTGCCGCCGGCCACCACCAGCAACCTGCCGGACAGCCTCCTGCGCCAGGTGGCGCGCCAGTGTTCGGAGCAGGCCCTGGCGGGCCGGATCAGCGAGTGGCGCTACCAGCTGCTGGCCAACCACCTGGCGGCGCTGACCGGCGCGCAAACCACCTGCGAGCGGATCAAGAGCACGCCGCTGCCGTTTCCCTACACCTTGCTGCTGCACCGCACCAGCTACATGTTCTGCATCCTCCTGCCCTTTGCCATGGCCGAGCCCCTGGGCTGGCTGACGCCGATTTTCACCGCCATCGTCAGCTACACCTTCTTCGGCCTGGACGCCATTGGCGACGAGCTGGAAGACCCCTTTGGCCACGACGAGAACGACCTGCCGCTGAACGCCATCGTGCGCAACATCGAGCGCGAGATCCTCGAGGCCCAGGGGGCCACCGAACTGCCGCCGGTGCTGTTGCCGGTGGACTATGTCCTGAGCTGAACCACTGTCCTTATCCGAGGTTGCACATGAACCCACTCACTCACCTGGATGCCCAGGGCCGGGCCAGCATGGTGGATGTCACCGCCAAACCGGCCACCGAACGCGAGGCCCAGGCCCGGGCCTGGGTGCGCATGCTCCCGGCCACCCTGCAGCTGATCCAGGACCAGGGGCACCCCAAGGGCGACGTGTTCGCCGTGGCGCGCATCGCCGCAATCATGGCGGCGAAGAAGACCCACGAACTGATCCCCCTGTGCCACCCGTTGCTGCTCAGCGGTATCCACGTCGAGCTGCAGGCGCTGCCGCCGGACCGAGTGCAGATCACCACCTGCTGCCGGCTCAACGGCGCCACCGGGGTCGAACTGGAAGCCATGACCGCCGCCAGCGTCGCGGCGCTGACGATCTACGACATGTGCAAGGCGGTGGACCGCGGCATGGTCATCGAGGGCCTGCACCTGCTGAGCAAGCAGGGCGGCAAATCAGGGGTTTTCATCGCAGGAGCAGCACAATGATTCTGGTCAACTACTTTGCCCGCTATCGCGAACAACTGGGCAGCGGCGGCGAGAAGCTGCCCCTGGACGCCGGCTTGCGCACTGTCGATGACCTGCGCCGGCGACTGATGGCCCGGGGTGAAACCTGGGCCGCGGTGCTGGGGGAGAACAGCCTGATGTGCGCACTGAACCAGGATTTGTGCAAGCTCGACGCGGTGATCGAGGACTTCGATGAAATCGCCTTCTTTCCCCAAGTGACCGGGGGCTGAGGCATGGGCATTCAGGTGCAGACCCAGGCCTTCAACCTGGATCAACTCACTGCCGGCCTGCAGGCCGGCGACTCCAGTGTCGGCGGCGTGGTGACCTTCGTTGGCTATGTGCGCGATCTCAACCTCGGTGACTCGGTGCAGAGCCTGTTCCTGGAGCACTACCCGGGCATGACCGAGCGCTCGCTGCAGGGCATCGTGCAACAGGCCCAGGCGCGCTGGCCGCTGAACCGGGTGCGCCTGGTGCATCGGGTAGGGTTGCTGCAGGTGGGCGAGCCCATCGTCTTCGTCGGCGTGGCCAGCGCCCACCGCCAAGCGGCGTTCGAGGCCTGCGCCTTCATCATGGATTACCTCAAGACCCGCGCACCGTTCTGGAAGCGCGAAGTCACCCCCTGCGGCGAACGCTGGATCGACGGGCGCGAGAGCGACCGGCAGGCGGCCGAACGTTGGTAATCGTTTGCATCGTTTCTTGTGGCGAGGGACTCACACCGAGTGCGATGTCGAAAGGCTTTTTTGTGGTGAGGACGCCCGCTCCCGTTGGAAGGCGCAGCCTTCCCAAGCCCTGAGTCCGCGGCCTGTCAGCTGGATCGCGGATTCAGGTTCTGCGGCCGCTGCGCGCCCGATCGGGAGCAAGCTCCCTCGCCACGCTGGGGGGCTTACACCGAGGGCGATGTTGAAAGGTTTTTTTGTGGCGAGGGAGCTCGCTCCCGCTGGAAGGCGCAGCCTTCCCAAGCCCTGAGTCCGCGGCCTGTCAGCTGGATCGCGGATTCAGGTTCTGCGGCCGCTGCGCGCCCGATCGGGAGCAAGCTCCCTCGCCACGCTGGGGGACTCACACCGAGGGCAATGTCGAAAAGCTTTTTTGTGGAGAGGGAGCTCGCTCCCGCTGGAAGGCGCAGCCTTCCCAAGGCCTGAATCCGCGGTCTATCAGCTAGATCACAGATTCAGGTTTTGAGCCACCGAGGGGGATTCAGATCGGGCTGTAGATCCGCGGGGCATTGCGGTGAGGCACGTGGATCAGGTTCAGGTGGTGCTTGTTGGCCCATTGCACGGTCAGTGCGGTGGGCGCAGAGAGGCTGACCAGGGTGCCGAGGCGGGCGCGCACCGCCTTGTGGATCAGCTCCAGGCTGCAGCGGCTGGTGACCACGGTGAAGCCCTGGCGGCCATCGATTCCGGCGTTCAGCAGGGCGCCGATCAGCTTGTCCAGGGCGTTGTGGCGGCCGATGTCTTCCTGGCACAGGCGCACGTCACCCTGTTCGTCGATATACAGCGCCGCGTGCAGGGCGCCGCTGCTGCGGGCCATGTGCTGGGCCTGTTCGATGCGCTCGCGCAGGCCCTGCAGGTGTTCGGCGGGGGGCAGGGGCGAAGGTTCGAGTATCTGCAGTTGCGGCAGCGCCTGTTCCAAGGCCTCCACGCCGCATAACCCGCAGCCGCTGGTCCCGGCCATCTGCCGGCGATGGTCCTTGAGGGCCCAGAAGGCCCGGCTGGAAATCTGCACATCGGCCTGGCAGGCCTGGGGAAAGTGGCTCAGGCGGATGTCGTAGATTTCGCTGAGGTCGCTGACGATGTCGTTGGTGATGCTGAAGCCGCGAATGAAATCCTCCAGGTTGCCGGGAGACACCATCATCACCGCCTGGCTCAGGCCGTTGTAGGTGATGGCCAGAGCAATCTCGGCGGCCAGCGGCGCCTCGGCCACTCCGCCCTCGGGGCTGTATTCGCGATAGGTCACGCGCTGCGGCGCGGGGGCCGGTGCATTGGCCTCGGGCTGTTGCTCCGATTGTTCGATACGGCAAACCATGACGACACCTCAATACAGTCGATTCACTCCGGGGCACGCTGGCTCCGGGGGCGTTCATTCGCCCTTGATGGCAAAGAGTTTCCTGGCTTCGGCGAAGCACTTTTCGGCAATCGCCGAGCGCGGTTCGGTCTTGCGCATCACCAGTCCCAGGGGCGCCAGCACGCTGGCATCCGGCAGCTGGATAAAGGCCAGGTTGTCGATGGGCGAATCCAGGCCGCTGTCCAGGGGCATGATCGAGCAGCAGAAGCCCTCGTGGATAGCCTGGAACAGCTGGTAGGTGGAATCGCTTTCCAGGATCGGCGTCGGGTTCAGGCCGCGGCTGCGAAAGCTCAGGTCGATGGACTTGCGATAGTGCATGCCGGTGCTGAGCATGCCCAGGGGCAGCTCGGCGGCGTCTTCCCAGCTCATTTCGCTGCCTTCGAAATGAAAGTGCCGGGTGTCGTAGAGCAGGCCGACCCGGGTCTCGCCGATCTCGAAGAAGTCCAGGTAGTTGGGGTTGACGTGGTCCAGGTAGCAGACCCCGAGGTCCAGCTGGTTGTTGCCGATGTCCTCGATGATCCGGTCGGAGCTGGCGGACGACAGGCTGAACTTGAGCTCGGGAAAGCTCGCCGAGAGCTTCTGCACATAGCTGATGGGGTTGAAGCCGCTCAGCGGCACCAGGCCCAGGCGCAGGTTACCCACCAGTTGCCCGCGGCAGGCGGCGGCCTCGGCGAACAGCCCGTCATGGGCCGCCAGCAGGGTCTTGGCCCAGGCCAGGACCCGCTCGCCGGCCTCGGTGAAGCCTTCGAAGCGCTGGCCGCGGGTCACCAGGATCAGGTCCAGCTCGTCCTCCAGGTTGCGCAGGCGCATGGACAGGGTCGGCTGGGTAATGTGGCAGCGCGCGGCAGCCTGGCCGAAGTGCCGGGTCTGCTCCAGGGCGATCAGAAACTTGAGTTGCTTGATGTCCACAATGGCACCTGTGGTGAAGGGAATCGGAGTCAGTATTAACGCAGGTGTCCGGTTCGTGGAAAGACGTTCAGTCTTCCCGGGCCGAACCCTCGGGGCACACCGTCGGCGTTCAGGCCACGGGCCCTTGGTCTGTTTCAGACAGTAGTTCAGGGGTGTTGAAGTTGCTCAGCCGCGGATCGTCGGCGGCGCAGGGCAAAGGCTTCAGGCCATGGGCGGCGAGGGCCCGCAGCAGGCTGCGCTCGCCGCGCTCCCAGGCGGTGCGCAAGCGGGCTGCCAGGGCCGTGGGTATCAGGCTGAACATGGGTTGCCACTGTCCGTCCTGCTGCACCATCAACGGGCTGAGGGGGGCCGCCGGGCGGGCATCCAGCAGCGCCTGGATCAGCGCGCCGTCGATCCGCGGCGCGTCGCAGGCCAGCACCAGCAGCCAGGGGTGCCGGGCCACTGCCAGGCCCGCCAGCACGCCGGCCATGGGGCCGGGAAAGTCTGCCTGCTCATCCGCCACCAGGCGATCGGCATAGGGCCGGTACTGCTCGGCGTTGCGGTTGCAGGAAATGATTAGGTCGTCGCTGAAGGGCCGCACCGTGGCCTGCACATGGGCAATCAAGGGCCGGCCCTGCCAGGTCACCAGGCCCTTGTCGCGACCGCCCATGCGCGAGCCGCGCCCTCCCGCCAGCAGCAGGATCGAGCAGGGCGGGGAGAGGGTCGGGGCAGGGCGGGTCGGGGTCATGGTCGGGTGCATATCCGGTGGGTGGCGCAACCATCGCATTGTCTTTCGAGCGCGTCCAATCGCAAATGTTGAATGGCCGATCGATCCGGCTTATCGGCCGGGCCGCCGGGGCCCGGTGACGATAGAGCGGATCGATAATCCGGTCAGCCAGAACGATTAGACAGCCGCGCTTTGGCGCCCTTAGCCTGAGCCCATGGTTTTTATCTTGCCGGTCGGAGAATGACATGAGCGTGAAGTCGGATGCGTTGTTTGTACCCTTGAACATAGCCGTGCTGACAGTCAGCGATACCCGGGAGTACGCCACGGACACCTCCGGGCAACTGCTGGTCAGTCGCCTGCTGGAAGCCGGTCACACCCTGAGCGAGCGCAACCTGCTCAAGGACGACCTGTACAAGATCCGCGCCCAGGTGGCGGCCTGGATCGCCGATGAGCGCATCCAGGTGGTGCTGATCACCGGCGGCACCGGCTTCACCGGCCGCGACAGCACCCCGGAAGCCGTGAGCTGCCTGCTGGACAAGCACATCGACGGTTTCGGCGAGCTGTTCCGCGCCATCTCGATTCTCGATATCGGCACCTCCACGGTGCAGAGCCGGGCCCTGGCCGGGCTGGCCAACGGCACCCTGGTGTGCTGCCTGCCGGGCTCCACCGGGGCCTGCCGCACGGCCTGGGAAGGCATCCTCGCCGAGCAACTGGATGCCCGCCACCGGCCGTGCAATTTCGTGCCGCACCTCAAGCCGGTGCAGGCCTGCGAGTCGCGCGGATGAGCCAGGGTTCCCTGATGCCGCTGGAAGATGCATTGGCCAGCCTGCTGGCCATGGCCGATGCCCAGCGCCTGGCGGAGAGTGAAACCCAGGCCGTGGACAAAGCCCGGCAACGGGTGCTGGCCACTGACCTGGTGGCGACCCTGGACCTGCCGCCCTGGCCTAACAGCGCCATGGACGGTTACGCCCTCAACCTGCAGCACTGGGACGGCCAGCCACTGCCGGTGTCGCAGACGATCTTTGCCGGCCAGCCCGGCGATCCCTTGCAGCCGGGCAGCTGTGCGCGGATCTTCACCGGCGCGCCGCTGCCGGCCGGCGCCGATTGCGTGGAGATGCAGGAGAACGTCGAGCGGCAGGAGGATGGCCGGGTGCGCTTCACCCAGGCCCTGAAGCCGGGGCAGAACATTCGCCCCCAGGGCCAGGAAAACCGTGTCGGCCAGGTGCTGTTGCCGGCCGGCAAGCGCCTGGGGCCTTTCGAGCTGGCGCTGGCCGCCGCTCAGGGCTGCACCGAGCTGCAAGTGGTGCGCCGTCCGCGGGTGGCGTTGCTGTCCACCGGCGATGAGTTGCTGGAACCGGGCACGCCGATGCGCCCCGGTTGCATCTACAACAGCAACCGCACCTTGCTCCGCCACTGGCTCGACAGCCTGGGATGCGAGGTCATCGACGCCGGGATTCTGCCCGACCAGCCGCAGCAGACCCGGCTCAGGCTGGAACAGTTGCAGCATGGCGCGGACCTGATCCTGACCACTGGCGGGGTCTCGGCGGGGGATGCCGATTGCCTGGGCCAGGTGCTGAGGAACAACGGCCGACCGCTGTTCTGGAAGCTCGCGATCAAGCCCGGCAAGCCGCTGACCGTGGGCCACTTCGGCCAGGTGCCGGTGATCGGCCTGCCGGGCAACCCGGCCTCGGCCCTGGTGACCTTCGGCCTGCTGGCCCGGGCCTACCTGTTGCGGATTCAAGGGGTGCAGGAGGTGGCGCCGCTGAGTGTCGCAGTGCCGGTGGCCTTCGCCTGGCCCAAGGCCGGCAGCCGCCGGGAATACCTGCGGGCGCGCCTGGAGCACGGCCGCGCCGTGCTCTATCCGAACCAGAGTTCCGGGGTGCTGTTGGGGGCCAGCTGGGCCGATGGCCTGGTGGAGGTGCTTGAGGGCCACACCCTGCAGGTGGGCGACTCGGCGCGTTTCATTCCCTTCAGCGAGCTGTTCTAGGCTCTGTGCGAAAAGTTTTGAGACGAAGGTCAGGCAAGGCGAAAACGGTCGAGGAACGGCCGGGGTCGCGTTCGACTTTACGGGTTGTCAATGAGCATTCCGATCGGACTCGCGCACGAGACCGTTTTCAACGCAGCATCACCGAGTATCAAGGCTTCTCGTACAAAGCCTAGGGCCTAGATCTTCCAATGCTGGGCGCTCTTGCCCAGGCGCTGGCGCATCTCGCCCAGGGTCGCCGCCAGCTGCCGGGTGAGCAGTCGATAGCCGTCCAGGGCCGAATACACCGGCGCTTCCAGGGCGTTCTCGGGGCTGCCTTCCACGGCTTTTTCCAGGCGCTGGGTAACCCCCGATTGCAGGGCCCGGGCCATGCCGATCAGCTGTACGCGAATCTGCCGGTGTTCGGCCTTGAGCAGCTGTTGCATCTGCGCCATGGCCTGCCGGTCGCCGGCATCGGGGCGGGTGTTGCCGAGGATCTCCAGGGTGCTGATGCACATCCGCAGATTGCGCTGGATGGCGTCCAGCTCGGTCATGGAAATCCGCACTTCCTTGGACACCGACGGCATCAGCGAACGCAGTTGCAGCATGGCGGCGTTGACCCGGCCCAGGAGCTTGAGGTGTTCGTCGTCGGTCACCGACTGGCCTTGGACGATCCGTCCGTACAGCTGGGCGCAGTCGCGCAGGGCGCTGGCCAGGTTGTAGCGCCAGGAGTACACCGCGTACAGCGGAATGGCGAAGGAAAACGCCAGGGCCAGGGCAATGCCGATGAGGATGTCCACCGCACGCCATAGGCCGTCGCTGACCTGGTTGTCGCCGTGGCCGGCGACGATGAACACGGTGATCGCCGCCAGCAGCGCGGTGTAGCCGCCCTTGCCGATGGCGTGATAGGAAAAGTAGCCGCACACCGCCGACATCCCCAGGTAGGTCAGCCAGGGCTGGCCGAAGTACGCCTGCTGCACCACCAGCACCAGGCCGACCCCGGCGCCCACCAGGGTGCCGATGGCTCGCTCGGCGGCTTTCTTGCCGATGTTGCCGTGGTGCTGCAGGCCGCCGATCACCACCAGCATGGTCACCGAGGCCCATTCGCCGTGGGGCAGGTTGAGGCCGGTGGTCAAGAGGATGGTGGCGATCAGGCCGAGGGCGACCCGCACCGCGTGGATCAGCCGGGCGTGACGGTAGCGCCGGTACGGGTCCAGCACGGGACGCAGCAGGCGGCGCAACAAGGGGGGCAGGGTGAGGCTTGGCAGGAACTTGAACGGGCCCAGGCTGGTTTCTCCCAGTGGCATGAGTGGCAGGATCGGTGGCCGGGACTCGCCGCGTGGCGAGCCCCGGCCAGGCGCTTTTAGAAAATGTAGTCGGTGGTCAGGAAGCTGGAGTCGCGGTTGCGGATGATGTCACTGATCAGCTCCTTGTTGCGCTCCTGGAACTTGGTCGCCACCAGGGTGCGGATCGAGAAGGTGCGCAACGCATCATGCACCGACAGCGTGCCCTCGGCGGAGTTCTTGCGGCCGTTGAAGGGGAAGGTGTCCGGGCCGCGCTGGCACTGGGCGTTGATGTTGATCCGCCCGACCTGGTTGGCGAAGGTGTCCACCAGCCGGCCGATCACCGCCGGGTCGCTGCCGAACAGGCTCAGTTGCTGGCCGAAGTCCGACTCCAGGACGTAGTCGATCACCGTGTCCAGGTCGCGGTAGGGAACGATGGGCACCACCGGGCCGAACTGTTCCTCGTGGTAGACGCGCATCTGCGGGGTCACCGGGTACAGCACCGCCGGGTAGAAGAACGACGCCCGCGACTCGCCGCCATGGGGGTTCACCACCTGGGCGCCGTGGGCCTGGGCATCGGCCACCAGGGTGTGCAGGTAGTCGACCTTGGTGTTTTCCGGCAGCGGCGTCAGGGCCACCCCCGGCTCCCAGGGCATGCCCGGCTTGAGGCCTTTGAGCTTGGCGTTGAACTGTTCGATGAAGCGCTCGACCACGGCTTCGTGGACAAACAGGATCTTCAGCGCGGTGCAGCGCTGGCCGTTGAACGACAGCGCGCCGGTAACGGCCTCGCTGACCGCGTTGTCCAGGTCGGCATCGGGCAGCACGATCCCCGGGTTCTTCGCGTCCAGGCCCAGGGCCGCGCGCAGGCGGTGCGGCCGGGGGTGGAGTTTCTTCAGGTCGCTGGCGGCCTTGTTGGTGCCGATGAAGGCGAAGATGTCGATCTTGCCGCTGGCCATCAGCGCGCTGACGGTCTCGCGGCCGCTGCCGTAGATGACGTTGATCACCCCGGCCGGGAAGCTGTCGCGGAAGGCTTCGAGCAGCGGGCGGATCAGCAGCACGCCGAGCTTGGCCGGCTTGAACACCACGGTGTTGCCCATGATCAGCGCCGGGATCAGGGTGGTGAAGGTTTCGTTCAGCGGGTAGTTGTAGGGGCCCATGCACAGGGCCACGCCCAGGGGCACCCGGCGGATCTGGCCGAGGGTGTCCTGCTCCAGTTCGAAGCGGCTGGAGCGCCGGTCCAGTTCCTTGAGCGCGCCGATGGTGTCGACGATGTAGTCGCAGGTGCGGTCGAACTCTTTCTCCGAGTCCTTGAGGTTCTTGCCGATTTCCCACATCAGCAGCCTGACCACCGCCGTGCGCTGCTCGCGCATGCGCGCCAGGAAGGCTTCCACGTGCTGGATGCGCTCGGCCACGCGCATCGTCGGCCAGGTGCCCTGGCCGCGGTCGTAGGCGCGCACGGCGGCGTCCAGGGCGGTGAGGGCGGTGTCGGCGTCCAGCAGCGGGGTGCTGCCGAGGATCACTTGCCGGTCGCCGTCGGCGCCGCTCAGGTAGATCGGGCTGCGGACCTGGGCCAGGGGGCCGCTCCAGGTGCGCAGTTCACCGTCCACCAGGTAGTCGCGCTGCTCCACCGGGTCGGGCAGGCGATAGGCTTCGGGGATGTCGGCGGCAGCGGGAAACAGGTTGGTGAGGACATTGGCTGTGGTCATGACTCTACCCCGTGTTGGAAATGGCGGCGGCGCGGATGACAGTGACGCCATCGCTCCCAGGTTTATACGCCTGAATGGGCTGCGCCTTCAGCAGTTTCTGCGGGCGGCGCGCAGGCGGTCACGGTTCGAGATTAAACGTTTCAGCTGCTGCCCAGCAACTGCCGGATCAGGCTCGGGGTGCTGCCGGTCCAGCGCTTGAAGGAGCGGCGGAAATTGGCCGGGTCATTGAAGTTCAGGTACTCGGCCACCGCCTCGTTGCTCCAGCCCCTGATCTGGTACAGGTACAGCGCCACCTGCTTGCGCACCCGGTCCACCTGCTGCTGGTAGCCGCTGTGGTGCTTGCTCAACTTGCGCTTGAGGGTCGCCGGGCTCATGGCGAAGGCCTGGGCGGTCTGTTCCAGGCTCGGCGCATGCCGCACGTTGGCTTGCAGGTAGCGGTCCAGGGCATCGAGAAAACTCCCGGAAAAACCCAGCTGGCGCAGGTGTTCGTCGGCTTCCAGGCGCGCCACCTGGCCGGCGGTGGCCGAGGCCCCGGGCCAGGGCCGGGTCAGGTATTGCCGGGGGATGCGCATCAGGTCCAGGGGCCGCCGGAACTGGGTCTGTTCCCCCAGGTGCACCCAGTACTGCTCGACATAGCGCGGCTCGCCGTGGCTGAAGCTGCATTCCCAGGGCAGGCGCTGGCCGCTGAGCCACTGACTCATGGCCACCAGGGCGGTCATGCTGGCCTCCAGCAGGAAACGCCCGTGCTCGCCGGCGCCGCAGCTGTCCAGCCAGTAGCAGTAGGCATGCTGTTCATCCAGCACCAGGCGCGGGCTGAGCAGGGGGCTGAGCAGGGCCTGCTGCTGCACCAGGGCGTCCAGGGCCTGCTGCAGGTTCTGTGCATGGCGCAGGGCGTGGCTGGCGGCGCCGTAATGCCCGGGCAGCAGGCGCTGGCCGAACAGGAAACTGCTGTCGTCGGCGTCCAGCAGGCGCCGGCTGTTGCCGATCAGCGCCAGGAACTGCTGCGGGCTGAGGCGGGTCTGTCCGGCCAGGATGTCCTCGTGGAACAGCCCGGTGCCGCGCAGCAGGCGGTGGCTGTCGATGTCCCGGGACAGCGCCAGGTCGATCAGTGTCGCCGGTTGATAGTGCCCGGGGATGAACCGGGTATCGCTTTCGTACCAGCAGGTCTTCACGGTCATGACGGCGCCTCAGGCGGTTTTTGCCAGGGGCTGCTTGGCCCGGGCCAGGGCCAGGTTGAGGCGTTTGAGCAGGACCTCCGGGGTTTCCTCCAGGGCCATCACCACCGCGGTGCTGGCCGCCAGGTACAGGCGCTCGCCGTGTTGCCGGGTCTTGTGCGCCAGGCCCTGCACTGCCTGTTGCAGCTCCAGGGCCAGCAGCCGGGCCTGGCTCTCGCCGGTGTTGGGCAAGAGCACCACGAAGCGGTCGCCGGCCAGCCGGCACAGCAGGTCCTGGCGCCGCAGGTTGAGCAGCAGCACATGGCTCAGGGCCTGCAGCACCGCGTCACCTTCGGCGTGGCCGTAGTGCTGGTTGATCGCGGCGAAATGGTCCAGGTCCAGGGCCAGCAACGACAACGGCTGCTGCTGGCGGCGACTGTCCTCCAGGCTGGCGGCCAGCTCGCGCTTGAGGTAGTCGGCGCCGGCCAGGGGCGTGAGCTTGTCGAACTGCCGGTGCTCGCGAAACAGCCGTTCCTTCTTTTCCATCTGCGCGCTGATGGCCAGCTGTTCGCGGTGCCAGTGGTAGATGCCGATGGTCAGCAGGATCATGCCGATGGGCATCGGCCCGGACTCCAGCCAGTGGTCCCAGGTGATGCTGGCGGGCAGGCGGATGAACTCGTCGAGGCTGTCGATCCACCAGGAAAAGAAAATGCAGCTCAGGCCCAGGGCCAGGTAGTTGGTGACCCGGCCGGCGGGGCGGCTCTTGAGCACCAGTGCGAGCCAGACCAGGGCCAGCAGCGCCGAGCCGCCTTCGCCGATGATGTCCAGCCATTGCCACTCGCTGACCGATTTCAGGCTGCCGCAAGCCAGGTGCAGCAACAGCCCGGCATTGGCCGCCAGCAACAGCGCGGCGAGTTTCCAGCGGTGGGGTTTGAGCACGCAGAACATGGCCGCGATCCTTTTTGCCAGGAGTGAGAGGGCGCCAGCACAGCAGATGTTTGTGACGGTGGGGTGACAGCGGAAAAAACCGTCGAGGGGTCGAATCAGCTCAGGGTTCAGGCGTTTTTTTTGCTGGATGGGGCCGCCTCGAGGGCCTCTTCGCGGGCAAGCCCGTTCCTACGGGGCGGCGGGGGCGCCACGGATGTGTAGGAGCCGGCTTGCCGGCGAAGGGGCCCGCAAGACCTGCGCCCGACGGGTGATGGCTTTTGCCGGCAGGCCCGCTCCCGCAGGGGTCAATTCAGCTCATTTGCCGGGGCTAAACCCGGGGAAACGGCTGTTTTGGCGACCTGTCGACCAGGCCTGTCACAGAACCGTCATTCGCCAACCCTAGCGTGCCCTCCCAGTTGCCGGGCCCCTTGCCCGGCGTTGGCGGACTCTTGGGGAGGAACCTCATGTACAAGCGCAGCAGTCCCGGGCTGGTCAGCTTTACCTTGACCGCGCTGGCCATGGCCATCGCCAGTGAACGCTTGAGCGCCGCCGAAACGGCCGCCACCGAGCACGTCCAAGTGGTGGGCCAGGCGGCCAGCATCGATCAGGCGCTCAAGGAACAACGGCGTTCGGACAGCATCCAGAGCGTGGTACACGCCGACGGCGTGGCCCAGTTGCCGGACCAGAACGCCGCCGAAGCGGCGCAGCGCCTGCCGGGCATCAGCATCGAGCGCGACCAGGGCGAAGGGCGCTTTGTCAGCGTCCGCGGCCTGGGCCCGGACCTCAACAGCGTGACCATCAACGGCACCCTGGTGCCGTCCCCGGAAAGCGCGCGCCGCGCCGTGGCCCTGGATGTGCTGCCCTCGGAGCTGGTGCAGTCGCTGTCGGTGATCAAGACCCTGACCCCGGACATGGACGCCAACTCCCTGGGCGGCACCGTGGACGTGAAAAGCCTCTCGGCCTTCGACCACAAGGGCCTGTTCTACAGCGGCAGCAGCGAGGCCAGCTATGACCAGAACACCCGCCAGACCAGCCCGAAATTCTCCGGCGCGGCGAGCAACCGCTTCAGCCTCGGCGACGGCATCGACAACTTCGGCGTGGCCGCGGCCCTGAGCTGGCAGAAGCGCGATTTCGGCTCCGACAACGTCGAGACCGGCGGCGCCTGGGACTTCGAGCGCGGCGCCAGGCTGCAGGAGTTCGAGCAGCGCGACTACGCCATCAGCCGCGAGCGGGCCGGCGGCGGCCTGAACTTCGACTACAAGCCCGACGACAGCAGCAGCTACTACCTGCGTACCCTCTACAGCCGCTACAAGGACAGCGAGACGCGCAACTCCACCAGCATCGAGTTCGCCGACCCGCTGGCGGCCGGGGAGCGCGGCGACGCCGAGGCCAAGCGCAAGCTCAAGCAGCGCGAGGAAACCCAGGAGATCCAGTCCTACGTGTTCGGCGGCGAGCGCCAGTTGGGCCTGTGGACCCTCAGCGGCCAGACCGGCTACAGCCGCTCCAGCGAAGACAGCCCGGCGCATATCGCCGGGGCCACCTTCAAGGGCAACAGCGACTTTTCCGACAGCGGCTTCTACGACAATGGCAAGCCGCGCCCGGTGATCGACTCGGGCTTCTTTGACGCGGCCAACTTCACCCTGGACAAGGTCGACTGGGAAAAGCAGAACACCACCGACACCGAGAAGAACCTGCGCCTGGACCTGGCCCGGGACTATGACCTCAGTGGCTACGCCGCGCAGTTCAAGTTCGGTGGCAAAGTCAGCCGGCGCAACAAGGACAACGACCTGGAAGCCTGGGTCTACAAGGACTTCGACACCCTGGGCTTCACCGACCAGCAGCTCAACCTCGGGCAGTTCCAGAAGGGCCGCGTGGACTATTCCCTGGGCCGCTTCGGCCCGGGCATCAGCGGCAGCGCCATCAAGCAACTGATCGGTGGCCTGAATCCGGCGGCCTTCTACGACGAGGAAGAATCCCGGGTTAACGACTTCAAGATCCGCGAAGACATCAACGCCGGCTACTTCATGAACACCCTGGACATCGACGACTGGCGCTTCATTGCCGGCCTGCGCTACGAGGGCACCGAGTTCGAGGCCAAGGGCACCGGGGTCACCGACGGCGCCTTCACCGCCACCGACACCAAGCGCCGCTACCAGCACTGGCTGCCCGGGCTGCACGCGCGCTACCAGCTGGACAAGAACACCCAACTGCGCGCGGCCTGGACCAAGAGCGTGGTGCGCCCGACCTTTGGCCAGCTGGCCCCGGGCTTTGTCATCGACGGCGACGAGGCGACCTTCGGCAACCCCGACCTCAAGCCCCTGGAGTCGAGCAACCTGGACCTGGGCATCGAGCACTACATGGGCCGCGCCGGCAGCGTCTCGGCCTTCGTGTTCTACAAGGACATCCAGAACTTCGTCTACAACACCGACCTGGCCGGCACCGGCGCCTGGAGCGGGTTCTCCGAGGCGCACACCTTCGCCAACGGCGACAGCGCCAAGCTGTATGGCCTGGAGCTGGCCTACTCGCAGAAGTTCGACTGGCTGCCGGCGCCGTGGAACGGCCTGCTGCTGGGCGCCAACAGCACCTTCAGCCGCTCCAGCGCGAGCATCGAAGGCTTCGACCAGAAGGCCGGGGTCAACCGCAAGCGCGACATCGACCTGCCCAATCAGTCGGACACCGTGGGCAACCTGATGCTCGGCTGGGAAGACGACAAGCTCAGTCTGCGCCTGTCGGCCAACTACAAGTCGGCCTACCTCTATGAGCTGGCCTCGATCGGCGACAAGGCCCACGACCTGCACGTGGACGCCCAGACCTTCGTCGATTTCAGCGCCAAGTATTCCCTGAGCAAGAACCTGCAGTTGAGCTTCGAGGCGCAGAACCTCACCGACCAGCCGTACTTCGTCTACACCGGCAACCGCTCCTACAACGCCCAGTACGAGGAATACGGCCCGACCTACAAGCTCGGCCTGACCTTCACCCATTTCTAAGTACCGGGCCGCTGCCCGACTGCACCTCCAAGGATTGTGATGAGCACTGTATCGATCGCGAAAACCACTCTGCTGGCGCTGTGCATTGGCCTGGCCAGCAGTGCTGCCCAGGCCGCCCCCAGCGTGCCGGGCCTGACCCTCAAACCCTGGGCCGAGCAGACCCCGGGCGTCACCGGGCTGGGCTTCGTGCCCGCCGGCACAGGCGCCGACCGGCTGCTGGCCAGCGAGCGCGAAGGCCTGTTGCTGCTGGATGAACAGGGTCGCCAGTTGGCCCGCTTCAAGGGCTCGTTCAACGGCCTGGACAGCCGCGCCGCCGGCCAGCAACTGCTGGTGGCCAGCCTGGACAACGAACGCCAGCAGGCACTGCTGCTGAGCCTCGACCCGAAGGCCCGGCATTGGGGCCAGCCGCTGTACCTGCCGCCCCGCGACTTCCCGGTCAACGGCCTGTGCCTGTACCGCGACGAGGCCAGCAACCTGTTCCTGTTCCTGGTGGGCGAGGAGGGCAAGGGCGAGCAGTGGCTGGTGGGCCACGGCGCGCAACTGAGCGCCGAGCCGCGACGGGTGCGTGGCCTGCCGCTGCCGCCGGAGGCCAAGTTCTGCCAGGTGGACGACGCCGCCCAGCAACTGCTGGTCAATGAACAGAACGTCGGCTGGTGGGCCTACCCGGCCCACGCCGAAGCCGACACCGCGCGCCAGCCGGTGGCCCTGCGCGCGCCCTTTGGCGAGATCAGGAAAAGCGCCGGGGCCATGGCCCTGGTGCCGGGCGGGGTGTTGGGCCTGGACCCGAAAGCCGCGCAACTGCATCTCTATCAGCAGCAGGAGCAGGGCTGGTCGGCCCAGGCCAGCTTGCCCCTGAGCGGCCTCAAGGAACCGGAAAACATCGCCCTGCGCGCCAGCGCCAAGGGCCTGCAAGTGTTGCTGCGCGATGACGAGGATGGCCGCCTGTACCAGGGCCAGCTGGACTGGCAGGCCCACGCGCCGGCCCTGCCGCCGGTATTGCCCAACGTGCAGGCGGCGGTGCAGAGCGATCCGGTGGGGCGCCAGGGCGATGCCGCCGATGACCCGGCGATCTGGGTCCACCCGCAGCAGCCGTCCCTGAGCCGGGTGCTGGGCACCAACAAGAAGCAGGGCCTGCTGGCCTACGACCTGCAGGGCAAACTGTTGCAGGAACTGGCGGTGGGGCGCCTGAACAACGTCGACGTGCGCCCCAACTTCAAGCTGGGCCAGCAGACCGTGGACCTGGCCGTGGCCAGCAACCGCGACCGCAACAGCCTCAGCCTGTTCGCCATCGACCGTGCCAGCGGCGAGCTGCGCGAGGCCGGGGAGATCCCCACGCCGCTCAAGGCGATCTACGGCCTGTGCCTGTTCCAGCCCGCCAGCGGCGAGATCTATGCGATTGCCAACGACAAGGACGGCACCTTCGTCCAGTACCGCCTGAGTGCGCCGTCCGGCAGTGCCCAGGGCGAGCTGGTGCGCCAGTTCAAGGTGGCCAGCCAGCCCGAGGGCTGCGTCGCCGACGACCAGCGCCAGCGGCTGTTCCTGGGGGAAGAGGACGTCGGGGTCTGGGCCCTGGACGCCCGCCCCGAACAACCGGCGACCCTGCACAGCGTGATCAAGGTCGGCGGCCTGTTGCAGGCCGATGTCGAGGGCCTGGCCCTGTACCAGAGCAACGCCCGCGACTACCTGGTGATTTCCAGCCAGGGCAACGACAGCTACCTGGTGCTGGACGCCGAGCCGCCGTTCGCTTCCCACGGTGCCTTCCGGGTCGGCCTCAACGCCGCGGCGGGGATCGACGGCGCCTCGGAAACCGACGGCCTGGAAGTCACCTCGGCCAACCTCGGCGGGCCCTGGAGCCAGGGCCTGCTGGTGGTCCAGGACGGGCGCAAGCGCATGCCCGAGCAGACCCAGAACTTCAAGTTCGTGCCCTGGGCCGACGTCACCCGGGCCCTGAAACTGCCCTGAGCGGCTGTCATCACCCGGTCATCGGCATGTCATCGAATAGCCCCGCCGGCACGGCTCAGGCCCCGGCGGGCACCCGCGAAGGAGTTTCACCATGCAAGCCACACTCGAACACATGAGCATCTGGGGGCTGATCAGCGATGCCAGCCTGTTGGTCAAGGCGGTGATGCTGACCCTGCTCCTGGCATCCCTGCTCAGCTGGTACCTGATCATCCAGCGCGGCGCTGTGCTGCACGGCCGTGAGCGCCGTTGCAACGCGTTCATCCAGCGCTTTCGCGCCGCCCCCGAACTCTTGCCGCTGTACCGCGAAGTGGCCCGCAAGGCCGACGGCGAAGGCGGCGTGGAGCCGATCTTTGTCGCCGGCTATGAGGAATTCGGCCACCTGCACGGCGCGGCCGGCGGCGCCGCTGAAGGCGTGCTGGAGGGCGTGGAACGGGCCCTGTACGTGGCCATCAGCGAGCAGGAAACCCGCCTGGAAAAGGGCCTGCAGTTTCTTGCCACCGTGGGCTCGGTCAGCCCCTACATCGGCCTGTTCGGCACCGTGTGGGGGATCATGAATTCCTTCCTCGGCCTGTCCCAGGTGCAGCAGGCGACCCTGTCCACCGTGGCCCCGGGCATCGCCGAGGCGCTGATCGCCACCGCCATCGGCCTGTTCGCGGCGATTCCCGCGGTGATCGCCTACAACCGTTTCTCGGCCCGCAGCCAGACCCTGCTGACCCGCTACTACGCCTTTGGCAACGAACTGCAGGTGCGCCTGCACCGCACCTTGCAGGGCACCCCGAGCCACCTGGCCGTGGCCGCCTGAGAGAAGGAGCAAGCCGATGTTAGTCAGGCCGCAACGCAAGCACGGACCCAAGGCGGAAATGAACGTGGTGCCCTACATCGACGTGATGCTGGTGCTGCTGGTGATCTTCATGGTCACCGCGCCGATGCTCACCCAGGGGGTGAAGATCCAATTGCCCAAGGTCGCCAGCCAGGCCCTGGCCACCGACAGCCGCCAGCAGATCCTCACCCTGTCGGTGAAGGCCGAGGGCGGCTACTACTGGAACCTGGGCAGCGAACTCGACACCCGGCACCAGACCGACAGCGCCGTGGACCTGGAGCAGATGCGCGCCAAGGTGGCCCAGGTGATTGCCCAGCGCGGCGACACCCAGGTGTACATCCGTGCTGACCAGGACGCCGCCTACGCCAGCGTGGTGGCGGCCATGGCTGCGTTGCAGCAGGGCGGGGTGCACAACCTGGGGCTGGTGACCGAGGCCCCGCAATGACGGCGATGATCATCCACAGCCCCACAGTGCTGCCCATGGGGCCCGAGGCCTCCGGCTTCTGGCGCAACAGCCTGGCGGCGACCCTGGCCCTGGCCCTGCACGCCGGGGTGCTGGCGGCGCTGGTGCTGGGCTGGTCGGTGGACAAACCGCAGGTCGAGACACCGCCGGTACTGACCACCCAACTGGTGATGCTGGCGCCGCCGGCCGCCCCCGCGGAACCGTTGCCGGCGGTGGCTGAAGTCGCACCACCACCTTCGGCACCTACGGCGCCGCTGGAGCCCCCCAAGCCCCAGGTAGACCCCCAGGTGCAGGCGCAGAAGCTGGAACAGGCGGCCCTGGCGCGCAAGCGTGTGGACGACAAGAAACGTGAGCAGGCGCAGGAGCAGCAACGCCAGCAGCGCGAGCGCCTGGAGGCCGAACAGCGCCAGCGCGACGCCGAGCAACGCCTGGCCCAGGAACAAGCCCAGGCCCAGCGCGCCGAACAGTCGCGGCTGGCCGCCGAGCGCGCGCGCCAGCAGGCGGCCCAGGCCGCCGCCGACAGCCGCCAGTACCAGCCCCTGAGCAAGGAGGCTCCGGACTACCCGCAGCGAGCCCTGGACAAGAACCTGGAAGGCGACTGCACCGTGGAATACAGCGTCAACCCCCAGGGCCGGGTGGAGAACCCCAAGGTCATCGACGGCTGCCACCCGCTGTTCATGCGCCCATCCCTGGCGGCGGTGGCGACCTTCCGCTACCAGCCTCGGCTGATCGACGGTCGGGCGGTGACGGTGCCGGCGGTGCGCAACACCTTTCACTATCGGATCCACTAGGGGCGCCCCGGCTTCGCCCGCCAGCGGCTGCCGGGCGGGCCGGGCAGTCCCTTGGCGCAGGCCGGAGCTGTGCTGTTGCCGCCGGTTGCCAATCCGTTGCGCAACGGCACTGACGCCTGCGTCGCACAGCGGTAAACTCCCCGCCTTTATTCAGGAGTTCCCATGAGTTACTACCAGCCCGGCATCCTCGCTGCACCCGTTCCGTCCCAGGCCCGTCATTTGTTCTTTGCCCTCGAATCCATCGAGGCGTTGCCCCAGGCCCTCGACCAGTTGCAGGCACGGGTGGACGGCGCAACGGCGGTGGCCGGCTTTGGCGCATCGCTGGTCAAGGCCCTGGGCGCTCGGGTGCAAGGGCTCAAGGCGTTCCCGGCGCTGACCGGCGTCGGTGTCGACAACCCTTCGACCCAGCACGCGCTGTGGGTCTGGCTGCACGGTGAGGAGCGCGGCGAACTGATGCACCGCAGCAACGAATTGGCGGCGGCCCTGGCCCCGGCCCTGCGCCTGGTGGCGATGAACGAAACCTTCCGCCACAAGACCGGCCATGACCTCACCGGTTACGAAGATGGCACCGAAAACCCTGAGGATGAAGCCGCCGTGGCCGCCGCACTGGCCGAGGGTGAAGACGGCCTGCGCGGTGGCAGCTTTGCCGCGATCCAGCAGTGGCAGCACGACTTCAAGGGCTTTGCCGCGATGCACCAGCAAGAGCGCGACCACATCATCGGCCGGCGCCTGAGCGACAACGAAGAGCTGGACGACGCGCCGGAGTCGGCCCACGTCAAGCGCACCGCCCAGGAAAGCTTCACCCCGGAGGCCTTCATGGTGCGCCGCTCGATGCCCTGGGTCGAAGGTGAGAACGGCGGCCTGATGTTCCTCGCCTTCGGTCACAGCCTGAACGCCTTCGAAGTCCAGCTGCGGCGCATGAGCGGCCTGGAAGACGGCATCGTCGATGGCCTGTACCGCATGAGCCGGCCGATCACCGGTGGCTACTACTGGTGCCCGCCGCTGCACAACGGCCAGCTCGACCTGCGCGCGTTGCAAGCGGCGAAATGAGCACCGAGGCCGGGCCGCTGCGCATCGTGCGCTGGGGCATGATCGGATGCGGCAGCGTCACCGAGCGCAAGAGCGGCCCGGCCTTCTACAAGGTCCCGGGTTCGGCGCTGGTGGCGGTGATGGGCCGCCGCCCCGAGGCGGTGCGCGACTATGCCCGGCGCCACGGCATTGCCCGTTACTACACCGATGCCCAGGCCCTGATCGATGACCCCGAGGTGGACGCGGTGTACATCGCCACGCCCCCCGACAGCCATTACGCCTACAGCCTGCAAGTGGCTGCCGCCGGCAAGCATTGCTGCGTGGAAAAACCCATGGCCATGCATGCCGGGCAGAGCCGGGCCATGCAGCAGGCGTTCCAGCAGGCCGGGTTGCACCTGTTCGTGGCCTATTACCGGCGTTCCCTGCCGCGCTTTGCCCAGGTGCGGCAATGGCTGGCGGATGGCCGCATCGGTGAGGTCCGGCACCTGCACTGGAGCCTGAGCAAGGCCGCCTCCGAGGCTGACCGCAGCGGCGCGGCCAACTGGCGGACCGACCCACAGATTGCCGGTGGCGGTTACTTCGCCGACCTGGCCAGTCATGGCCTGGACCTGTTCCAGTACCTTGTGGGCGACATCGTCGAGGTGGCCGGCATCAGCCGCCGCCAGGCCGGGCTGTATGCCGCCGAGGACGCGGTCAGCGCCAGCTGGCGCTTCGCCTGCGGGGCACTGGGCAGCGGCGCCTGGAACTTCGTCGCCGACCGCCGGGTGGACCGGGTGGAGATCATCGGCAGCCAGGGGCGCATCACCTTTTCCGTGTTCGACGAGCATCCGCTGCAACTCGACGCCGAAGAGCCCCTGAGCCTGGTCATCGAGCACCCCGAGCACATCCAGTGGCATCACGTGCAGGGCATGAACGCCCATATCCGCGGCGACGCAGTGCACCCGGCCCAGGCCTGCGAGGCGTTGAAGACCGACTGGGTGATGGATCGGATCCTGCAGCGCGGCTGAGCCAATGGCGGCGGTCTTTCGGGCCGCTTCGCCGGCAAGCCGGCTCTGCAGGAGGCACCGATCATTGGGCAGGCAGGTGCAACTGAACCTCCATGGCGTCATGCAGCAACCTGACCACTTCGATTAGGCTGTCATCGATCACTCGATAAAACAGGACATGTCGTGGTTTCTTGACCTGGGCTTGAGGGGGCCTGGAGTGTTGGCGGGAATAGAACAGGTGGTAGCTGCGAAGGCCCGGTGCGATGTCGTCACGCTCTTGGCTGCCAACGTGCTGGGGGTTGCTGGCGAGATCGTGTAGGGCTCGCAGGATCAAGGCCTGATAGCGAACCCGGGCAGCTTCGCCAAAGTGTCTTTGGGAAAACCGCAGTGCGTCGACGATGTCGGTTCGGGCCGCATTGGAAATCCGGTACTGGACCACCTCAGTGTTTCTCTTGATCCGTGGCGACGGCTTCCAGTCCCAGCTCATCCAGGTAGTGCTGCAGGTTTTCTTCCCGCACCTGGCTGAAGCGTCCTTGTTGCAGGTCCGCGATACCGATCGCAGCGGCTTGGCGCAATGCCTCGATTTTCGCGGCTTCCTCGGCAACCCGTTGTTCCAGCAGACGCAAACCTTCGCGCATGACCTCGCTGGCGTTCTGGTAACGACCGGATTTGACCAGGTTGTTGATGAGCTGCTCTTGATGGGCGGTGAGGACAACGTTTCGCGTTGGCATGCCGTGCTCCTGGGCTGGGCGTGTGAGGAAAGGCGTTGGCATATTATGCCAAGTGGTGGGCTGATTCAGCCTTGACGGGCGCCTGACGACAGGCGGTTGCGGGCGTTCATCGGCATCGACGATGGTTTTCTGGCAGGACTGATTGGCGGTTCTTGTCAGATAAATCCGAGAGGAGTACAAATGTACTCCATGACGACTTTATCCCCCCGCCGCAGTGCCATCCTGACCTTTATCCGCGAACGCATCGCCGATCATGGCCAGTCCCCAAGCCTCGCTGAAATCAGCGAGGCGTTCGGTTTCGCCTCGCGCAGCGTGGCGCGCAAGCATGTGCTGGCGCTGACCGAGGCCGGGTTCATTGAGGTCAACCCGCATCAGGCCCGGGGCATTCGCCTGCTCAATCAGCCGCGCCGCCCGGAGCTGCTGGAGATCCCGGTGCTGGGGCGGGTGGCCGCCGGTGCGCCGATCGGTGTCGATGCCGACATACACGGCCAGTTGTGGCTGGACCCGGGGATGTTCTCCCGCACTCCGGATTACCTGCTGCGGGTCCAGGGCGATTCGATGATCGATGACGGCATCCTCGACGGCGATCTGGTGGCGGTGCGCCGCAGCAGCGAGGTGCGCAACGGCCAGACGGTGATCGCCCGCCTGGACGGCGAAGTGACCATCAAGCGTTTCGAGCGCAAGGGCCAGAGCATCCGCCTGCTGCCGCGCAACCCGGCCTATCAGCCGATCGAGGTCAGCGACGACCACGAACTGTTTATCGAAGGTGTGTTCTGCGGTCTGGTGAGGCCAGGCTGATGGGCGCCGTGGTCGCACTGGATACCCTGTTCAATGGCGGACGGGTATGGAAAGGCCGCCCGGCGGCCGCGCCGGCCAGCCTGCAGCCGACGGGGCATGCCGCCCTGGATGCGGTGCTGCCCACCGGCGGCTGGCCGGAGGCGGCGCTGACGGAAATTCTCATCGCCGCCCAGGGCCTGGGGGAGCTGCAGTTGCTGTGGCCGAGCCTGGCGCGGCTGACCGCGGCGGGGGAGCGGGTGGTGCTGGTGGCGCCACCCTTCGTGCCCTATCCCCAGGCCTGGCAGAACGCCGGGGTGGATGTGCGCCAGCTGTCGATCATCCAGGCCGGGGAGCGCGATGCCTTGTGGGCCGCTGAGCAATGCCTGCGTTCCGGCAGTTGCGGCGCGGTGCTGTGCTGGCCGCAACAAGTCGACGACCGCGCCCTGCGGCGCTTGCAGGTGGCGGCGGAAAGCGGCCAGACCCTGGCTTTCGCCTACCGGCCCCTGGACGCCGCGCACAACCCGTCGCCGGCGGCCCTGAGGATCAGCGTGCAGGGCCGCCCCGTGCAGTTGCGGGTACTCAAGTGCCGGGGCGGGCTGGCCCATCCGGCCCCGATTGCCTGGCCCGCCGGGCACTGAGGTTGGCATGCGCTGGGTGTGTATCCTGTTCCCGCAATTGGCGCTGGACGCCGTGCTGCGTCAGCGCGCCGAACCCGAGGCGCCCCTGGCGCTGCTCAGTGGCACCCCACAGCGCCGGGTGATCCAGGCGGTGAATGGCGCCGCCCGCGAGCTGGGCCTGCGCCCGGGGCAGTCCCTGACCGCCGCCCAGGCCCTGACCAAGGCCTTTGCCAGCGCCGAATACGACCCCCGGCAGATCGAGCACTGGCAGCAGTTTCTCGCCGCCTGGGCCTATGGCTTCAGCTCCCAGGTCAGCGTGGCCTACCCCCGTACCCTGGTGCTGGAGATCGAGTCCAGCCTGGGCCTGTTCGGCCCCTGGCCGCAGATGGAAGCGCGTCTGCGCCGGGAGTTGCAGGCCCTGGGCTTTCGCCATCGCATCGTCGCCGCGCCCAACCCGGCGGCGGCCCGGGTCCTGGCCAATGCCTATGACGGCTTGGCAGTGGCCGACGGCGAGGCCCTGGCCAGAGCCCTGGGAGCGATGCCCATCGAGCGCCTGGGGCTGGCCCCGGAGCAGGCCACGGCCCTGTCGCGCATGGGGGTGCGCAGCTTCCAGCAGTTGCGGGAGCTGCCCAGGCCCAGCCTGGCTCGGCGTTTTGACGGCAGCCTGCTCAAGCACCTGGATACCCTGCTCGGCGAGCGTCCGCTGGGGCTGGCGTTCTATCAGCCGCCGGACCGTTTCGACCTGCGCATCGAGCTGAATTTCGATGTGCTGTCCCATCAGGCGCTGCTGTTTCCCCTGCGCCGGCTGACTGCCGATCTGGCGGCCTTTCTCTGTGGCCGCGACAGCGGGGTGCAGCGTTTTGCCCTGCACCTGGAACATGCCGAAGGCGCCGACACCCTGATCCCGGTGGGGCTGCTCAGTGCCGAGCGCGACCCGGCGATGCTGTTTGAACTGGCCCGTGGGCGCCTGGAGCAGATCCAGGTGCCGGCGCCGGTGCGCAACCTGCGGCTGGTGGCCGAGGACCTGCCGCTGTTCGTGCCCCGGCACACGGAACTGTTCGACGAGCGCCCGCAGCAGAACCTGCCCTGGGAGCAGTTGCGCGAACGCCTGCGGGCGCGCCTGGGGGATGACGCGGTGCAGGGCCTGGGGCACCGCGCCGATCATCGACCGGAGCGCAGTTGGCAACCCCGGGCCGACCCGCAGCCGTGTCCGGCCAACCCCGGGCTGCGCCGTCCCGGCTGGCTGTTCAGCGAGGTGCAGCCCTTGAACGAAGGCAGCGTGCGGATTCTCATGGGCCCGGAGCGCATCGAGTCCGGCTGGTGGGACGGCGCCGACGTGCGCCGTGACTACTACCTGATCGAAACCGCGGCCGGCCAGCAGGGCTGGGCCTATCGCCAGGTGGGCGAACCCGGGCCCTTGCTCCTGCAAGGCTGGTTCGCATGAGCGCCTATGCCGAGCTGCACTGCCTGTCCAACTTCAGTTTTCAGCGCGGCGCCTCCAGTGCCGCCGAGTTGTTCCAGCGCGCCACGGCCCTGGGCTACCAGGCCCTGGCGATCACCGATGAGTGCACCCTGGCGGGAATCGTCCGTGCCTGGCAGGCCTCACGCGATACTGGCCTCAAGCTGATCATCGGCAGCGAAATGCAGGTCGAGGACGGCCCGCGCCTGGTGCTGCTGGTGGAGGACCTGGCGGGTTACCAGGGCCTGTGTCGGTTGATCACCCGGGCCCGGCGCCGGGCCGAGAAGGGCAGCTATCGCCTGCTGCGCGAGGACTTCGCCGAACCCTTGCCGGGGCTGCTGGCCCTGTGGCTGACGGACGATGGCCCGGCGACGGACCACAGCCACTGGCTGCGCCAGATATTCCCCGAGCGCCTATGGCTGGCGCTGGAGCTGCATTGTGGCCAGGACGATGCCCGGCACCTGCAACACCGGCTGGCCCTGGCCCGGCAACTGGGGCTGCCGGCCGTGGCCTGTGGCGATGTGCACATGCACGTGCGCGGGCGCCGGGCCTTGCAGGACACCATGACCGCGATCCGCCATCACCTGCCGGTGGCCGAGGCCGGGCAGCGGCTGTTCGCCAACGGCGAGCGTCACCTGCGCCCCATCGAGGTGCTGCAAGGCCTGTACCCGCAGGCCTTGCTCGACGAATCGCTGGCCATCGCCGGACGCTGCGCTTTCGACCTCGGCCAGTTGCGCTACCAATACCCCCGGGAGCTGGTGCCCGACGGCCATGACGCCGGCTCCTGGCTGCGGGTGCTGACCCAGCGCGGCATTCTGCGGCGCTGGCCCGGCGGGGCCCGGGCCGAGGTGCTGCAGCAGATCGAACATGAGCTGACGTTGATCAGCGACCTGGGCTACGAGAGCTACTTTCTTACCGTGCACGACATCGTCGATTTTGCCCGGCGCCAGCACATTCTCTGCCAGGGCCGGGGGTCGGCGGCCAACTCGGTGGTGTGTTTCGTCCTCGGCATCACCGAGATCGACCCGGACCGCTCGACCCTGCTGTTCGAGCGCTTTTTGTCGCGGGAACGCAACGAGCCGCCGGACATCGACGTCGACTTCGAACACGAGCGCCGCGAAGAGGTGCTGCAGTACGTGTTCCAGCGTTACGGCCGGCACCGCGCGGCGCTGACCGCGGTGGTCAGCACCTACCACGGCGCCGGGGCGGTGCGCGATGTGGCCAAGGCCCTGGGCTTGCCGCCGGATCAGGTCAACGCCCTGGCCGACTGCTGCGGCCACTGGAGCGATACGCCGCCCAGTGTCGAGCGTCTGCAGGAGGCCGGCTTCGACCCCGAGAGCCCGGTGCTGCGCCGGGTCCTGAGCCTGACCGGGCAGTTGATCGGCTTTCCCCGGCACCTGTCCCAGCACCCCGGCGGCTTCGTGATTTCCGAGCAACCCCTGGACCATCTGGTGCCGGTGGAGAACGCGAGCATGGCCGAGCGCACGGTGATCCAGTGGGACAAGGACGACCTGGACATGGTCGGCCTGCTCAAGGTGGACATCCTTGCCCTGGGCATGCTCAGTGCCATCCGCCGTTGCTTCGACCTGATCCACGGCTACCGCGGCCAGCGCTACAGCCTCACCAGCATTCCGGCCGAAGACCCGGCCACTTACCAGATGATCGGTCGCGCCGACACCATTGGTGTGTTCCAGATCGAGTCGCGGGCGCAGATGTCGATGCTGCCCCGGCTCAAGCCGCAGAACTTCTATGACCTGGTGATCGAGGTGGCCATCGTCCGCCCCGGGCCGATCCAGGGCGGCATGGTCCATCCCTACCTGCGTCGGCGTAACCGTGAAGAGCCGGAGACGTACCCGTCGCCGAAGTTGGAAGCGGTGCTCAAGCGAACTCTGGGCGTGCCGCTGTTTCAGGAACAGGTGATGCAGATCGCCATTGTCGCCGCCGACTACACCCCGGGCGAGGCCGACCAGTTGCGCCGTTCCATGGCCGCCTGGAAGCGCCACGGCGGCCTGGAGCCGCACCGCGAACGGCTGCGCCAGGGCATGCGCAAGAACGGCTACAGCGACGAGTTCGCGGCGCAGATCTTCGAGCAGATCAAGGGCTTTGGCAGCTACGGCTTTCCCGAGTCCCATGCCGCCAGCTTTGCCTTGCTGACCTACGCCAGCTGCTGGCTCAAGTGCCATGAGCCGGCGGCCTTCGCCTGCGCCCTGATCAACAGCTGGCCCATGGGCTTCTACAGCCCGGACCAGATCCTCCAGGATGCCCGGCGCCACGGTTTGCAGATTTTGCCGGTGGAGGTGAGCGCCAGTGACTGGGACTGCAGCCTGGACGCTGGACAGGGCCTGTCCGGGCAGCCGGCCCTGCGCCTGGGGCTGCGCATGATCAAGGGCTTTCGCCAGGAGGACGGCCAACGCATCGAGAGCGCACGCCGGCAGCGGGGCTTTGTCGATATTGCCGACCTGGCCGAGCGGGCCCGGCTGGATGTCCGGGCCCAGGAGCTGCTGGCGGACGCCGGCGCCCTGCGGGCGCTGGCCGGGGATCGCTACCGGGCACGCTGGGAAGTGGCCGGGGTGGAGAAGCAACTGGGGCTGTTCGCCGATTTGCCACGCCAGGAGGAGGCCCCGGTGAACCTGCCCCGGCCGAGTGTCGGTGAAGACCTGCAGGCCGATTACCACAGCCTTGGCACCACCCTGGGGCCCCATCCTCTGGCGTTGCTGCGCGCGCAGCTCAAGGCCCGGCGCTGCCGCAGTTCCCGCGAGTTGCTGGCGGTGGAGCACGGGCGTTCGGTGAGCGTGGCCGGGCTGGTCACCGGGCGCCAGCGCCCGGGCACCGCCAGCGGCGTGACCTTCGTCACCCTGGAAGACGAGTTCGGCAACGTCAACGTGGTGGTCTGGCGCGATCTGGCCGAGCGCCAGCGCCGGGTGCTGGTGGGGGCGCAGTTGCTCAAGGTCGACGGCACCCTGGAGACCGAGGGCGAAGTGCGCCACCTGATTGCCGGACGCCTGACGGATCTGAGCCCGTTGCTGGCTGGCATCAGCGTGCGCAGTCGGGACTTTCGCTGACTGCCGCCGAGCCTCTGGCGGTTTCAGGACTTTGCGTCTCCTGCGTCGGAATGCCGCCCAAGCCGTTCGCAGCCTGCGGCAGCAGCTACAAAAGCCTGGCTCGGCACTGGCCTGTAGCCGCTGCCGAGCCCTGGCGAGGCTGCGCAAAGGCCCGAAGGGCCTTGCTTGGCGATCTGCTGCCGAGCCTCTGGCGGTCTCAGGACTTTTGCGTCTCCTGCGGAGCCGTTCGCAGCCTGCGGCAGCGGCTACACAGCTCTCGGCCCCGAGGCTTTGCGAGCGGAGACAGGTGGACGCTGATGATTTTTTATTCCTTTTCGGCATGGTGGCGCTTTGGCATAATCGCCGCCGATGATGCCCCCTGCATCAAGTTTCAGAACGTCCCGCCGATGCTTTTCCAGCCCCCACAGACTGGGGCCAGAGGCTTACGGCAGGGCGAAAGTGCATCGAGACGGTGCACCCAAATGGATACTCAAAAAGGAACCTAGAGTGAGAGTGATCTCGAAGTTGATGTTGTCCGGCGCAGCACTGGCGGTGCTGACGGGCATGAGCGGTTGTGCCACTGAAAGCTCCCGCGCCTTGCCGGTGGAGAAGGTCCAGAGCGCCAGCCAGGTGTGGACCGGGGCCCGGGTGCCGATGGCGGTGGGCAAGTTCGATAACCGCTCCAGCTACATGCGCGGGATTTTCTCCGACGGCGTCGACCGCCTCGGCGGCCAGGCCAAGACCATCCTCATCACCCACCTGCAGCAGACCAACCGGTTCAACGTGCTGGATCGCGACAACATGGGCGAGATCCAGCAGGAAGCGGCGATCAAGGGCCAGGCGCAGAAGCTCAAGGGCGCGGATTTCGTGGTCACCGGCGACGTCACCGAGTTCGGCCGCAAGGAAACCGGCGACCATCAGCTGTTCGGCATTCTCGGCCGCGGCAAGACCCAGGTGGCCTACGCCAAGGTGGCGTTGAACATCGTCAATATCAGCACCTCCGAAGTGGTCTATTCGACCCAGGGTGCCGGCGAGTACGCCCTGTCCAACCGTGAAGTGATCGGCTTCGGTGGCACCGCTTCCTACGACTCGACCCTCAACGGCAAGGTGCTGGACCTGGCCATGCGCGAGGCGGTCAACCGCATGGTCGAAGCCATCGATGCCGGGGCCTGGAAACCCGGCCGCTGATCAATACTGCTAACAGGGAGATGTAAGCATGTTCAAGACCTTCACCGTGCGGCCACTGCTGGCCGGCGCCTTGCTGGGCAGCGTTTTGCTGGCCGGCTGCAGCGGGCCGAAGACGCTGTACCAGTGGGAAACCTACCAGGCCCAGACCTACGAATATTTCAAGGGCGAGGAAGCCCGCGAGGCCCAGGTCGAGGCGCTGGAGCGTGACCTGCAGAAGATCAAGTCCACCGGCAAGGCCGTGCCGCCGGGTTACCACGCGCACCTGGGCATGCTCTACGCGGGCCTGGGCAAGGATGACCAGATGGTGCAGCAGTTCAATACCGAGAAGGCGCTGTTCCCCGAGTCCGCCTCGTACATGGACTTTCTGTTGAAGAACGCCAAGCAGGGAGCCGCTAAATGAACTTCACCACCTTGCGCAACCTCCTGGGTCTGTTGAGCGTCAGCCTGCTGGTGGGCTGCGCCGCGCCCAAGACCGTGGACTACTCGGCCTACAAGCAGGCCCGGCCGAAGTCGATCCTGGTGCTGCCGCCGCTCAATGAATCGCCGGACGTCAAGGCCACCTACAGCATGCTGTCCCAGGTGACCTTTCCCCTGGCCGAAGCCGGTTACTACGTGATGCCGATTGCCGTGGTGGATGAAACCTTCCGCCACAACGGCCTGACCAACCCGGCGGACATCCATGGCCTGTCGCCGGCCAAGCTCAACGAGATCTTCGGCGCCGACGCCGGGCTGTACATCACGGTCAAGGAGTACGGCACCAGCTACATGCTGATCAGCAGCGAGACGGTGGTCACCGCCAGCGCCACCCTGGTCGATCTCAAGACCGGCACCACCTTGTGGACCGGCAGCGCCCGGGCTTCCAGCGAGGAAGGCAACAACGGCAACAACGGTGGCCTGGTGGGCATGCTGATCACCGCCGCGGTGAAGCAGATCATCAACACCACCACCGACGCCGGGCACCCGATCGCCGGCATCACCAGCCAGCGCCTGCTGTCGGCCGGGCAACGCACCGGCCTGCTGTACGGTCCGCGCTCGCCGAAATACGGCACCGACTGAGGTCCTGGCGGGCGGGCAATCCGCCTGTGGCCGGGAGGGCGCCTGCGGGCGTCCTCCCGGATCGGACGGCATCGCCTATCCTGTTGTTTCAGGCCCGCCCCGGGTCGGTTCAACGGGGCCGCGGCAATTTCCGTGAAACCATCGGCAGAGGCTGTGCTCAAAGGCTCTGGAGGCTGTGCTGCAACCTCTTGAAAATCCATGCTGTATCACGTTTTTCGCAGAGTCCGTTCATGCCGTTCTTATCAGATCATCACGGGTGCCAGGGGTGGAAAGGCGAGATGGCCGAACGCATCCGGGCCTTCGACTGGTCCGTCACCAGCCTGGGTTCATTGCGCAACTGGAGCCACAGCCTGCGCAGCACGGTGCAACTGATGCTCGGTTCGCCGGTGCCGATGGTGATGCTCTGTGGCCCTCTGGGCTACATGATCTACAACGATGCCTACGCGGTATTTGCCGGCGGTCGCCATCCCTATCTGCTGGGCTGCGCGGTGGAGCTGGGGTGGCCGGAAGTCGCCGAGTTCAATCGCGGGGTGATGAACACCTGCCTCAATGGCGGCACCTTGTCCTACCGCAACAAGGAGCTGGTGCTGCTGCGCAACGGCGAGCCGGAAAGCGTCTGGCTGGACCTCTATTACAGCCCGGTGGCCGGCGACGACCAGGCGCCGGCCGGGGTGATCGCCATCGTCGTGGAAACCACCGGCCACGTGATTTCCGAACAGCGTCGGCAGGCCGCCGAGGACAACCTGCGGCAGATGGCGCGCAGTCTCGAGCAGCGGGTACTGGAAGAGGTCAATGCGCGTCTGGCCGCCGAAGAGCAACTGCGCCAGTCACAGAAGCTCGAAGCCATTGGCGGCCTCACCGGCGGCGTGGCCCATGACTTCAACAACCTGTTGCAGGTGATCGCCGGCAACCTGCACCTGCTGGCCCGGCACGAGCCGGACAACAGCAATGTGCAGCGCCGCACCCGTGCCGCGCTGACCGCGGTGGAGCGGGGGGCCAAGCTGTCGGCCCAGTTGCTGGCCTTCGCCCGGCGCCAGCCGCTGTCACCGGCGCTCTACGATCCCCGGGAGCTGGATCAGGGGCTGGCTGAACTGCTGCGACGGGCCCTGGGGGAAACCATTCGCCTGCAGGTGCAACTGCCCGCCGAGCCCTGGTGCATCCATGTGGATCGCAACCAGCTGGAGAATGCCGTGCTCAACCTGGCGATCAACGCCCGGGATGCCATGGCCGGCGAGGGCACCATCGGCATCAGCGTGGAGAATCTGCTGCTGGATCGACAGTTCTGCGCCGGCACGGACCTGAGCCCCGGCCAGTACCTGCGGCTGACGGTGGCCGACAGCGGTGGTGGCATGTCCGCCGAGGTGCTCAAGCAGGCCTTCGAGCCGTTCTTCACCACCAAGGCCGACGGCCACGGCACTGGCCTGGGGCTGAGCATGGTGTTCGGCTTCGTCAAGCAGAGCGGTGGCCATATCGAGATTCTCAGCCGCCCGGGGCAGGGCACAAGGGTGCAGATGTACTTTGCCCGCAGTGTCGCCCAGCCCGCCTTGCCGGCCGTTGGCCCGGTGCCGCGGGCGAACGCGGGCCAGGAGCGGATCCTGGTGGTGGAGGACGACACCGATGTGCGCAGCGCCGCGGTGGAGATGCTCAAGCACGAGGGCTATCAGGTGTGCTCCGCGGCCAGCGGCGATGCCGCCATGCAACTGCTGCTGCAGGGGCTGGCGGTCGACCTGATCTTCACCGACGTGGTGATGCCGGGGCTGATCAAGAGCACCGACCTGGCCACCTGGGCCAGGACCCAGGCGCCGCCGGTCGCGGTGCTGTTCACCTCGGGGCATACCCGGGACATGATCTCGCGCAATCACCAGCTCAGCCCGGACACCCACCTGCTGAGCAAGCCCTACGCCCCCGAGGACCTGAGCGCCATGGTGCGCTCGTTGCTGGGGGGCTGAGCCGATTCCCACCGCCGCACCAGGGCGTGCCCCGGCACCGGCGGTTCGCCCAGGGTGGGTTTGCGTCCCTTCCGATCTCCAACTGCAGGCAGGTTCATGACTTCTTCGTCCCATGTCCCCCATGACGCCCTGGCGAGCACGCCACCTTCTGATCGCGACGGTTTCGTCCGGGTGCGCGGCGCCCGCGAGCACAACCTGAAGAATGTCGACGTGGACATTCCCCGGGATGCCCTGGTGGTGTTCTGCGGGGTGTCCGGCTCGGGCAAGTCGTCCCTGGCGTTTTCCACCCTGTATGCCGAGGCCCAGCGGCGCTATTTCGAGTCGGTGGCGCCCTATGCCCGGCGCCTGATCGATCAGGTCGGGGTGCCGGATGTCGATCGCATCGACGGCCTGCCGCCGGCGGTGGCCCTGCAACAGCAGCGCGGCACGCCGAGCACGCGCTCCTCGGTGGGCAGCGTGACCACCTTGTCCAGCTTGGTGCGCATGCTCTATTCCCGGGCCGGCAGCTACCCGCCGGGGCAGCCGATGCTCTACGCCGAGGATTTTTCACCGAACACCCCCCAGGGCGCGTGTCCGCAGTGCCACGGCCTGGGCCGGGTCTATGCCGTCGATGAAGCGAGCATGGTCCCCGATCCTTCGCTGAGCATCCGCCAGCGCGCCGTGGCCGCCTGGCCGCTGGCCTGGCAGGGGCAGAACCTGCGGGACATCCTGGTAACCCTGGGCTACGACGTGGACATTCCCTGGCGCGAACTGCCGAAAAAACAGCGCGAGTGGATTCTCTTCACCGAAGAGACTCCCACGGTGCCGGTGTACGCCGGGCTGACCCCGGAGCAGACCCGCGAGGCCCTCAAGCGCAAACAGGAGCCGAGCTACATGGGCACCTTCAGCGGTGCCCGGCGCTATGTGCTGCACACCTTCACCCACACCCAGAGCGCGCTGATGAAAAAGCGCGTGGCGCAGTTCATGCGCGGCAGCCCGTGCCCGCTGTGCGAGGGCAAGCGGCTCAAGCGCGAGGCCCTGGCGGTGACCTTTGCCGGGCTGGATATCGGCGAGCTGGCGCGCTTGCCGTTGCTGCAACTGGCCGAGGTGCTGCGGCCGGTGGCCGCCGCGGCTTACCTGGAGCAGGCCACCGCCGATGAGCCGGTGCTGAGCCATGCCCAGACCCGCGCCGCGCGCCAGCAGCGCCATGCCCGGGGCGCCCCGGAGCATCGCGGCGCGCCGGATGTGCGGCACACCCCCAACCTGTCCCCGGAGAAACGCCTGGCCGCGCAACGCATCGCCCAGGACCTGCTGGAGCGGGTCGCCACCCTGACCGACCTGGGGCTGGGCTACCTGGCCCTGGAGCGCAGCACGCCGAGCCTGTCCAGCGGCGAGTTGCAGCGCCTGCGCCTGGCGACCCAGCTGGGCTCGCAGCTGTTCGGGGTGATCTACGTGCTGGACGAACCGTCGGCGGGCCTGCACCCGGCGGATGCCGAGGCGCTGTTCCAGGCCTTGCAACGGCTCAAGGCCGCCGGCAACTCGCTGTTCGTGGTGGAGCATGATCTGCAGACCCTGCGCCGTGCCGACTGGCTGGTGGACGTGGGGCCGGCGGCCGGGGAGCGGGGCGGCCAGGTGCTGTACAGCGGGCCGCCGGCGGGGCTGGCGGCGGTCACGGCTTCCCCGACCCGGGCCTATCTGTTCGCCGAGCGGGCCCCGGCCCGGCGCACCCCGCGCCAGCCCCGGGGCTGGCTGCGCCTGGAGGGGGTCAGCCGCAACAACCTCAAGGACCTGGATGCCGCGTTTCCCCTGGGCTGCTTCACGGCCGTGACCGGGGTGTCCGGCTCCGGCAAGTCCAGCCTGGTGAGTCAGGCCCTGCTGGAACTGGTGGGGGCCCATCTGGGCAAGGTGGGCGGCAGCGAGGAGGCGCCGGAGCTGGACCTGGAAGACGACGCGCCGCCAAGCAGCAGCGGTCGGGTCAGTGCCGGCCTGGAGCAGATCAAGCGCCTGGTGCAGGTGGACCAGAAGCCCATCGGCCGTACCCCGCGCTCCAATCTGGCGACCTACACCGGGTTGTTCGATCAGGTACGCAAGCTGTTTGCCGCCACCCCCGAGGCCCGGGAGCGCGGCTTTGACGCCGGGCAGTTTTCCTTCAACGTGGCCAAGGGCCGTTGCCCGGCCTGCGAGGGCGAAGGCTTTGTCAGCGTCGAGCTGCTGTTCATGCCCAGCGTCTTCGCCCCATGCCCCACTTGCCAGGGGGCCCGTTACCACCCCGAGACACTGGCCGTGACTTGGCAGGGCCTGAACATCGCCCAGGTGCTGCAGCTGAGTGTCGAGCAGGCCTTGCCGGTGTTCGCCGAGCAAGCGGGCATCCGCCGCGCCCTGCAGGTGCTCTGCGACATCGGCCTGGATTACCTGCGCCTGGGGCAGCCGGCCACCGAGCTGTCCGGCGGTGAGGCCCAGCGCATCAAGCTGGCCACCGAGCTGCAGCGCAATGCCCGGGGCGCGACCTTGTACGTGCTCGACGAACCCACCACCGGCCTGCATCCGCAGGACGTGGACCGGTTGCTTGCCCAGTTGGACAAGCTGGTGGAGGCGGGCCACAGCGTGGTGGTGGTCGAGCATGACATGCGCCTGGTGGCCCAGGCCGACTGGGTCATGGACATCGGCCCGGGCGCGGGGGACCAGGGCGGCACCCTGGTGGCCTGCGGCACGCCGGAGCAGGTGGCCCGGCAGCGCGACAGCCGTACCGCCGCGTTTCTGGCCCAGGCCCTGGCCGGGCATTGATCCAGGGCAGGGCGGGCGACGAACGGTTACCGCTGGTCTGATTGGCGGTCGACAGACCCGGGGCGCGAAGGCCATTCTGATCACCGGCAGGGGCGTTATCCGGCCCTTGCTGCCATCAACCACGGAGGTGTTCCATGCCGGTGACCCACGACCTTTACCAGGACCTGAGCTGCAGTAAGGAAGACATTCAAAAGCGTCGGGCCAGTGACCCCCACCTGAATGCTCTGTTCGACAAATACACCATCATCGATGATCAGGTGCTCAAGGCCGAAGCGGCGGCTGCTGCCGACGACGAACTGAAGAAACTCAAGGAAAAGCGCCTGCTGATCAAGGACGAGATCTCCGAGAAACTCACCGCCGGTTCCTGACCTTCCCCTGTGGCCAGGGCGCTTGCTCCTACCGGGCGCAGCCGCCCTGACGCCCGCCGGGCTGTCACGCCCCGGCGCGGCGCATCCCATCCCTCATCCGCTCAAGGCGCCAGTGCCTCCTGCAACGGCAGGCGCGCCATGTGCCGGGCCGTCAGCGACCCCAGGTACAGCGCATCGCCGTATTCGCGCACCGTGGTGATTGGCGAGTAGTTGCCACTGCTGGCGTCCTGCAGGTTGGCGATCACCCGGCCCTGGGTGTCCAGGCCCAGCACAAAGCCGCGCTTTTCCACCGGCTTGGGCAATACCGTCATCGCCCGCACCAGCATCTTGCGCACCAGCGGATAGGGCGCCGTGCCGTCGAGCAACGGGTTGCGCGGCGCATACAGGGCCACCCAGAAACGCCCGGTGCCGTTGAAGCTCAAGTTGTCCGGCAGCCCCGGCAGGTTGTCGATGAACAGGTCGTGCCGGCCGGCCTGATCGCCCTTGAGCCAGTAGCGGCTGATGCGGTAGGCGCCGGTTTCATTGACCAGCACATAGGCCTCGTCCGGTCCCAGGGCGACGCCGTTGGCGAACTCCAGGCCCTCCAGCAGCACCTCGGTCTTGCCGCTCTGGAAGTCGTAGCGCAGCAGGCGCCCATCGGCGCCGTGCTCGATCACCGCTTCACCGTCATGGCCGTAGCCCCAGCGGCTGCTGGCGTCGCTGAAATAGGCGTAGCGCCCGGCGGCCTCCACCGCCACATCGTCGGTAAAACCGAATGCCAGGCCATTGGCGGCGGTGCTCAGGGTCTGCAACTGGCCTTGGCTGTCCAGGGCCAGCAGGCCCTTGATGGCATCGGCGATGATCAGGCGTCCATCCGGGTGCCGGGCCAGCCCCAGGGGGCGGCCGCCGGTGTTGACCAGCACCTTGAGGGTGCTGCCGTCGAGGCGGGTCTGGATCACCCGGCCGTCATGCAGGCCGCTGATCAGTTGGTCCTGTTCCAGCAGCAGGGCTTCGGGGCCGTCGATATCCCGGGCGCCCACCGCTTGCAGCGCCTTGAGTTTCTGGTTCTCGGCGAACGCGCCCTGGCTCAGGGACGGTGCTGGCGCCGGTTGCCAGGCCACCGGCTGGACCCGGGTCGGCCACAGCAGCAGGAAGGCCAGGATTGCCAGCAGCACCAGCAGGACAATCCGCGCAGCGCTGAAACGTCGAGGGGCTATGTGATTCATGCAATGACTCCTGTCGGGGGCGACCTCAGGCCGGGTGGCCTGGCGCCGGGGCGGGCGGCAGTGGAATGGCGTGCTGGGCCGTTTCGCACAATGCCAGCAATGAGGCGGCGGATTCTCGCTCAATCCGCCGCTTGAATAACAGCTGATTGCCCGGGCGCATCAGCAGAGGTTCGAAGCGATATTCCAGGGTGCGGATAAAGCGCGTGTGTTGGGCCGCCAGCGTCTGGCACTCATAGGTCAGGCGCAATGCCAGGCCATGCTCGCCCCGGGCGCTGGCGCGCCAGTGCTGCCCCGGCAGGTACTCCTCGACCCGCCAGCTAAGGTGGCCGCTGCGCCCGCCGGCATGGATGTCTTCCTCGAAACCCTGCCCGGCGAACAACGGGCCAGCGTCGCCCAGCACCTGCAACGAGGACGGGTGCCATTGCGGCCAGCAGCGCGGACTGGCGGCATAGGCCAGGGTGGCCTCGGCGCTGCGCGGAATATCGACCTGATGCTGCATGCGGGTCATGGGCCTGGCCGGGTCGAAGGCGGTCGCCGCGGACGAAGATTCCTCGGGCTGCCAGTACAAGGTGCCGAACAGCCAGTCCATCAGCGGCAGGACGATATTGAAATTGCGCTCCTGCATCAGTTCCCGGCGGTGATGCAGCTCGTGCAGGCGGCGCATCTGCCGCACCCAGGGCAGGCGCGCCAGCGGGTGGCTGGCGGGCAAGTGCTCGCAGGCATGGAAGACTTCATAGGCCAGGTAGCCGATCAGGGTGCAGCTGGCGAACAGCGCCGCCACGTTGCCGTTCCACAGGCGCAGCAAGGCCCACAGCGGCAGGGCGAAGAGCAGGCTGTGGACCACGATCAGCCAGGCCGGAAACAGGATCACCCGCCAGTCCTTGCGGCCTTGATAGCTCATCAGCCCGGGGGCGAAGAAACTGTGGTGGTCGCCGGTATGGCGGGCATAGAACAGCCGTGCGAAACGGCGCTTGTGATGCCCCAGCCAGCGGTGCACCAGGTAGATGCACAGGTTGAAGAACAGCAGCGCCAAGGGCACCGCCAGCCATTCCAGGGGCTGCACCTGGCGCAGGGTGCTGCACAGCAGGACGACGCACAGCAAGCCATAGCCCAGGACAAAACCGCCATGCAGCCAGGGGTTGTAACGCGGACTGACCGCGGCTCGATACTGCTCGCGAAAGTGTTCGATGGTGTCTCGCACGACGCTGTTCCTGTTGTTGTTTTTGTCGGCTGCAGCGTAGCCGCCGGCGCTTTATCCGGCCAATGGGCAGGGGGCAACGGGCAAAAACTCATGAGGCAAGAAGATCGATGGCCGTGCACAATCCCGCCCTTTTACGCTTGCAAGGACCTGCCCCATGACCGAGGTTCGTTACCCGCGCTTCAAGGTATTCATGAGCTTTATCCTGTGTCCCCTGGTGCCGGGTTTTGTCGCCGGGCTGATCAATAGCGTGCTGCTGGTGGCGCACATGGCCACTCATCCACGGCTGATTGGCGAGGTGCGTGGCGGCGAGATCCTGCTGATGCCGTTGCTGACGCCGCTGGTGGCGGTCCTGGTGTTTTTCCTGCCGTTGCTCGGGCTGGCCCTGGGCGCGTCCCTGCTCAAGGTCAGGCGCTCGGCGCGCAGCTGCAATGCCCTGGCGCTGCTCGGCGCTGTGCTCGCCACCGGCTGGGTAGCGCTGTTTATCCGCGAGGTGGTCACGCACAGCGCAAGGGCCCGCTATGACGACTACTGGCTAGGGTTGTTCCTGGTGCTCCTGGCCGCCCTCGTCACCTGCTGGTCGACGGCGCGGCTGTTTCTGCCGCCGCGCCTCCAGGAGCCGCGTTCATGATGCCTGCTCGGGTCTAGTCGGGTCCGGCCAGGATCCAGCGCCGGGCTGGCGCTAGCTGGGCAGGGCGATCGGCGTTGGGCAGGCATCACGCGCACAGGCTCTGCGCCGAAAAAAAGCGCCCGGCGCGGGCTTCTTAGTTGTTGCAGGCCCTTCGGGCCAAGGCTTTCGGGGGGGCTCGAGGCCGAACGTCTTGATGGGCCTCCGGTTTGCAATCAAGAATCTTCTCGGTCACGCCCGAGAGCCGTCCTATCTCATTCACAAGTTAACGTTTGTAGGCTTTCCAGGCCTTGAGGAGCAAGGCAAACGTCAAACACGAGATAGGTATAAAACCCATGAAATTCATCAAGTCCGCACTGTCTGTCGCTGTGTGCTGTGTCGCTGCCCAGGCCATGGCGGCCGACGGCGAAATCAACTTCACCGGCTCGATCACTGCCAATACCTGTTCGGTGAGTGTCGGCGACCTCAACGGCGGTGCCGGCGTTAATGTTTCCCTGGGCAACGCGCCCGCCCTGTCGCTGAAAAAGGCCGGCGATACCGCTGGCGCCGGTTCCTTTGCCCTGACCATGACGGCACCGAAGGACGACAAGGATTGTGTGCTGACCGGCAAGACCGCCACCGTGCGCTTTCTCAGCATGAACGGTGCCGCCGGCCCCAACGGTGAGTGGCTGGCCCTGGAGGGCGCAGGCGGCGCTGGGGTGGCCAAGAATGTCGCGGTGCAGATTCGCGACGCCAAGGGCGTGGACGTGCAACTGGGCCGGGCTTCCAGCGAGTACGCGGACCTGACCCAACCGATGCGTTTCACCGCCAACTACATCGCCACCGGTGAAGCCACGCCGGGCACCGCCAACGCCAAGGCGTCCTTCAGCGTCGACTACAAGTAAGCGCGTTCCGGCCGGGGCTCCTGCCTGTGACTTGGGGGCCTCGGCATGCCCTGTTCCCTGCCTCAGGTTCTGATCGATATGACTACTTTCCCTCGCTTTCGCGGCGCGCTGCTGTACGCGTCCCTGGCGCTGCTCTGGCCCGTCTCCCAGGCCAGCGCCGGCATCATGCTCAATGGCACGCGGATCATCCTCAACGCCGATGAACGCAGTGCCTCGACCATCGTCTCCAACCTCACCAGCAGCGATTACGCGGTGCAGACCTGGGTCAATGACGCCGCGGACAGCAAGGGCTCGCTCAGCCCGTTCATCGCCATGCCGGCGCTGTTCAAAGTGCGCGCGGGCGAGGAGCAGGTGGTACGGATCATCAAGACGCCCGGGCAACTGCCGGAGGATCGGGAGTCGGTGTTCTATTTCAATGCCCAGGAAATTCCCCTGCTGGAGCAAAAGCAGGAGAACACCCTGAAAGTGGCAGTGCGCACCCGGGTCAAGCTGTTCTATCGGCCCGGCCACTTGCCGGGCAGCGCTCAGGACGCGCCCGGCCAGTTGACCTGGAAACTCCTGGCGCAACCGTCGGGAACGGTGTTGCAGGTGACCAACCCGAGTGCCTATCACATCACTTTCATCGCTATCCGGGTGATGGATGGCGACACCCCGATCGAGCTGCAGGACGTCGACATGGTGGCCCCCAAGTCCACCCAGGACTTCCCTCTCAAACGCCGGCTCAAGTCCGGCAGCGCCACTGTGGAATTCTCGATCATCAATGACTACGGGGGGTACAGCGATCCGTTGAAGTCCAGTGCGACGTTCTGAGCCGATGACGTGCCTACGGAATGAAACCAGCGCAGTCATGCAGAGGGTCAAGTTCGGGATGTGTGTGTGTTTGAAAAACTGGGTCGGTTGTTTGGCCGGATCGCTATTGTTGGCCGCCCTCAAGAACAGCGCAGGTGTCGCCGCAGAGTTCGATAGCGGATTCGTGGCGGATTTTGGCGGCAGCGGTGCGCTGAAAAGCGATCTCGAAGCCATGCTCCATGAGCAGGACGTGGGTCCGGGCCGCTACCTGGTGGAGATCAGTCTCAACCGTGATTATTTTGCCCAGCGCAACCTCAGCTTTGTCCCCGGCGACAAGGGCCTCAAGGCCTGCCTGCCGCAGGCACTGCTGACGGAAATGGGAGTCAAGCTGCCTCCCTTGCAGGCCCCCGGCATCGATGAGCAATGCCTGGACTTGCCCGGGCTGGTGCAAGGCGCGAGCGTGAATTTCGACAGCCGCCAGCTCCGGCTGGACATCAGCGTGCCGCAGATTGCCATGAACCGCGATGCTCGGGGCTATGTGGCGTCCGAAGAGTGGGACAGCGGGGTCAATGCCGGCTTTCTCAACTATCAGTTCTCCGGATCCCAGAGCAGGAACCCGCAGCGCAACGCGGCCAACTATTACCTCTACCTCAATGGCGGTCTCAACCTCGGCGACTGGCGCCTGCGCTCCAGTTCGTCCTATCGCAAGGACGGCACCTGGGAGCGTGCCGCCAGCTATGTGCAACGCGACCTGCCGGGGACCCTGGGCAGCCTGACCCTGGGTGAAAGCGTGACCCCGGGAGACACCTTCCAGAGTGTGCCGTTTCGTGGCGTGCAACTGGCCAGCGACACGCAGATGCTGCCTGACTCGCTGCAGGGCTATGCGCCGGTGATCCATGGCGTGGCCCAGAGCCAGGCCCGGGTCGAGGTGCGTCAGCACGGCTATTCGCTGTACAGCACCTTCGTCTCCCCGGGGCCTTTCGAGATCCGCGACCTCAACGCCGCGTCCGGCAGTGGTGACCTGGAGGTGATCATCACCGAGGCCGATGGCAGCGAGCGGCGTTTCATCCAGCCTTACGCGACCCTGGGCAACCTGCTGCGCGACGGCACCTGGCGCTACAGCCTCAGCGCCGGCCAGTACCATGAGCCGAGCTCGCAGGTAGAGCAGCCGACCTTCACCCAGGCATCCCTGGCCTATGGCATGCCGCGGGACTACACCCTGTCCCTGGGCGGGTTGCTGGGGGAGGGCTATCGCGCCTATCAAGTGGGTGTGGGCAAGGGCCTGGGCACCTTCGGCGCTTTGTCCCTGGACGTGACCCAGGCCATGACCGACACCCCGCTGGGGTCGCTCAGTGGACAGAGTTATGGCCTGCGCTACGGCAAGGCGTTCGCCACCGGCACCAACCTGCGCTTTGCCGGCTATCGCTATTCGACCCCCGGCTACCGGGACTTCAGCGAGGCCGTGAGCCAGAGCACCTGGGACAGCGATCACGATGCGGACGGCCGCTATCGGCGGGTCAGCCGGCGCAGTCGACTGGAGGCCAACCTTTCCCAGGCCTTTGCCGACAGCACCTCGCTGTACCTGAACCTGTCGCAACAGGACTACTGGAACTCGTCCCGGCAGCAACGTCAGGTGCAGTTCGGGGTCAGCGGCCAGGTGCAGCGGGTCAACCTGTCGCTGTACGCCAGCAAGAGCCTGAGCGACAGCGATGACCAGGGCGTGCAGGTGGGCCTGACTCTGAGCTTCCCGCTGGGTCGGCAGAACGCCAGCGTCAGCCTGGAGCGCAATGCCGACGGCAGCCACGACCAGCGCCTGGGCCTGAGCGGCCTGGCGGGGGACTACCACAACCTCAACTACAACCTGGACATGCTGCGCAGCGAGCATTCGGCCAACACCGGCTCGGCCTCCGTCGGCTATCGCGCGCCCTGGGCCAACCTCAATGCCGGCCTGAGCAGCAGCAGCGCCTACAAGACTGCCAACGTCGGCATCTCCGGCTCGGTACTGGCCCACCCCGGTGGTGTGCAACTGGGCCAGAGCCTGGGCGAAACCATGGCCCTGGTGGAGGTCAAGGACACCCCCAATGTGGGGGTCAACAATGCGCCGGGCACCTTTACCGATGCCAAGGGCTACAGCCTGGTGCCCTATGTGCAGCCGTACCGGCGCAACCGCATCAGCCTGGACACCAGCAAGCTGGACGCCAACACCGACATCGACAGCGGCGTGAGCACCGTGACCCCGCGGCGCGGTGCGGTGGTGCTGGCGCGCTTCAAGGCCCGGCACACCGAGAAGGTGCTGGCCAGCGTGACCCTGCCCGGGGGCGCGGTGGTGCCGTTCGGCGCGGCGGTGCTGGATGCCGCCGGGCATAAGGTCAATGCCGTGGGACCCATGGGTCAGGTGTTGCTGGCGGTGGGCGAGAGTCGCGACTTCCGCCTGGTCTGGGGGACCGCCGCCAGTCAGCAATGTGCCTTCACCCTGGACCTGCAACAGACCCGGGAACAGGAAGGCTTCAAGCTGGCGAACCTGCGTTGCGCGCCCTTGGGCCACTAGCGCCCGGTCCCGGCGTCAGACCCGGCCCGCAAGCTTCGGCTTGCGGGCTTTTTTTGACTCTGCACCCGGGCTTGGTGCGCCCGGGGTCAATGCGGCTGGGCGGAAGTGGCCAGGGTGCTGTTGAGCTGTTCCATCAGGGTCCTGACCTCCTGGCACAGATGGGCCAGGGCGTCGACGGCGGCGTTGTCCGCCAGGGCTTGCTCCAGGGTTTCGCACAAGCGCAGCAGGGCGTCGGACTGCATCATCTGCGCCGAGCTTTTCAGCTTGTGGGCCTGGCTGGCCAGGGTCTTGAAGTCGAGGCGGGCCATGGCCTCCTCCAGGGCCTGAAGGTCCTGCTGATTGCAGACGATCAGGTGGCCCAGCAGGCTGCGGCGCTTGTCCTCCGGCAGGTTGAACAGCAACAGCGCCGAGCTGCCGTCTTCCACTTCCTGCGGCGTCCTGCTCTCGCTGAACAGCGGCACGTAGCGGGCCAGCATCGACACGCTCAAGGGCTTGAGCAGGCAGGCATCCATGCCGGCGGCGAGGCCGGCCTGCATGTCCTCGCCCCGGGCGCTGGCGGTGGTGCCGATGATGGTGCAGGGGGGCATGCGCATCTGCTGTTCCAGGCGGCGGATCTCTTCGGTCAGGCCGATGCCGTCCAGCTCCGGCATGTTGCAGTCGGTGATGATCAGGTCGACCTCGTTGTCCTCCCAGATGAACAGCGCCTCAAGCCCATCGTGGGCCAGGATTGGCAGGTGGCCGAGCAGTTCGATCTGCTCCTTGAGCAGAGTCAGGCTCGGCAGGTGGTCCTCGACGATGAGGATCTTCAGGCGCCGCTGGATGGGCGCCGCCGGTTCGCTCTTGGGCAGCGCCAGTGGGGTGTCGCTGGGGGGGCTTCTTCGGCGCAGGCGGTCAGGGTCATGGTGGTGCCCTTGCCCGGGGTGCTGTCCACCAGCAGGTCGCCATCGATGATCCGGCTCAGCGACTGGCAGATACACAGGCCGATGCCGGCGCCACTGTTGCGGTTGACGGTGACCCGGGAGAAGGGCGTGAACAGGCTGGCCATGTCGGCCGGATCGATGCCCGGGCCGGTGTCCTGCACGCTGATGGAGAAGGCGAAGCGCTGTTCGCCCAGCGCCACGCCCTGGACCCGCAGGGTGATGTCGCCACTGTCGGTGAACTTGATCGCGTTGCTCATCAGGTTGGAGAGGATCTGCTTGATCTTCAGCCGGTCCAGGCGCAATGGCAGGTCGGCGCAGGCATCGAAGTGGGTGATGATCGACAAGCCCTTGCGGGTCGCCAGGCTGTCGAAGATCCCGCGGATCGAGGTCACTATCTGCCGCAGGGTGCAGGTTTCCAGGTGCAGGCGGGTCTGCCCGGATTCGATGCTGGAGATATCCAGGATGCCCCCCAGCAGCTCCAGCAGGCTGACGGCCGCCTCGTGGGCCAATTGCAGCGATTCGAGGTTCTTGCCCTGGGGCGCCTTGCGGGTCAGTACCAGCTCCAGCATGCCGATGATGGCATTCATCGGGGTCCTGATTTCGTGGCTCATGGTGGCCAGGAAGGTCGACTTGGCGCTGTTGGCCCGGTCGGCGGCCTCCTTGGCCTGGCGCAGTTCTTCGAGGATGCGCAGGCGATCGCCGATATCCAGCCAGCCGCAGACCACGCCGAACACCTGCTGCTGATCGTCGCGCAGCGGCTGGATCCAGTGGTAGATATCCAGGCTCTGGCCGCCCAGGTGCAGGGTCTGGTCCCGGGCAATCGCGCTGCCCGATCGCACCACCTGCTCATAGTCGTGCTGCCATTGATTGACCACGGTGCGGCTGAGCAGCGCGTCGAGGACCTTGCTGTTGGTGCTGGAGGTGGCGCCAGGGGCGAAGGTCTGGGCGTAGGGGGTGTTGAACAGCAACAGCTCGCCGTCACGGTCACGCACGTAGATCGGGTGGGGAATGCTGTCGACGATGTTCTGGATCAGGCTCAGGCGCTCCTGCAATTGCTTGCGCACGATGGATTTCTTGAAGATCAGCTTGCGCAGGTAAAGGATCCAGATGCAGGTGGCCAGAAGCAGGACGAAGGAGACGCTGAGCACCTGATAGACCCACAGGGTCACCTGTTCCCAGTACTTGTTGTCGGTGGCGGCGTTGGCCCGCCAGCGTCCGGAAATGGCCGCGGTCTCGCTCGGGGAAATGCGCAGCAGGGCCTTTTCGATGATGGAGATCAGCACCTTGTTCTGCGGCTGGCTGGCGAGGCCGATCCGTGCGTTGACGCCCTTGAGCAGGCCCGAGACTTTCAGCGCGTCCTCGTATTTGTAGGACAGGTAGTAGCGGGCCTGGTTGGTGGAGGTCAGGGTGAAGTCGCTGCCGCCGTCGCGTACCCGGTTCAGGGAGTCGGCGACGTTGTCGGTGGTGTGGATCTTCAGGTGCGGGTAGTTCTGGCGGATGTGTTCCAGCAGGGCGTCGGAGGTGGGCAGGGCGATGCTCTGCTCGGGACTGTCCTTGAGGTTGAATTCCTCGGGGCCGTTGTTTCGGGTGATCAGGGTATAGGGCGTGGTGATGACCGGGCGGGTAAACAGGTACTTGCGATCCCGCGAGTCGGTTTCCGACATGATTCCCAGGTCCACTTCGCCCTTGTCGAGCAGTTCCATGGCCTTGTGCACCGAGCGGGTGCGGACGATCTCGAAGCGCAGTCCGGAGTTCAGGCGCACCAGTTCCAGAATGTCGGACATGGTGCCGCCGAACTGGCCGCTGTTGTCGAACAGCGCGTAGGGCGCGAGGTCTTCGCTGACGGCGATCCGGAAGGGCCTCTTGCTCTGCAGCAGCTGCTTTTCCTCGTTGTTGAGCACGCTGACGAATTCGTCATCGCTGCACTTGAGGGTCACCACCCACCAGTTGACCATCCGGATGATCTGGCAGCGGCTGCGCGACTGCAGCTGCTGGTTGAGGATCGAGACCAGGCGCCGGTTTTGCCCGGTGTAGGCAAAGCCGATGTAGGCCTCCAGGCCGTTGACGCTGATGTTGGTCACCAGCTGATTGTTGAAGCTCTGGTTCAGCAGGTAGTTGGTGCTGACGGTGTCGCCCAGGTAGGCCTGGGCCTGCCCCTTGAGCACGGCGGCGATGGCTTCATAGGGCGACTGGTAGTTCTTGATGGTGGCGCTGCGGAAGATCTTGAAGGTGTTCTCGTCGATGAAGCCGTCGGGGGTGGAGGAAATCTGTGCCGCAGGGTCGCGCAGGTCCACGTCAAGCAGGCTGCCGGTGGTGGAATACAGGGCGATCTGGGTATAGGCGTAGGGCGAGGAGATTTGTACGCCGTACTTTTCCGCCTCCGGTTGGGTGGCGGCATCCACCAGATCGATTTCTCCTGCTTGCAGTGCCTTGAAGGCGCTCATGCGGTCCGGATAGCTGCTGATCTCGAAGCGGATGTTGAGGACTTTCTGCAGCGCCAGCAGGTTTTCCGCAAGGATGCCTTCCAGCTGTTTTTTCTCGGTGAAGATGGTCAGCGGCGGGTAGTCGGGGTAGGTCACGCCGATTCTGACCGGCTTGCGCTGGCTGAGCCAGGCCCGGTCTTGCTCGGTGACCTGGGCGGAGAACTGCAGGGCTTGTCCCCGTGACGATAACTGGAAGGGGTCGGCACCTTGGACAACGGCGGGCAGCAGGGCCGTGAACAGAGTCAGGAGTAGCGTCAGGTAGATGGAATTCATAGGGCGCAGGTCAAAGCAGATTCATTTCTTTGGCTATGCTGGCCAGCTCTATGGTAGTGCGTACCCCCAACTTGCGAAGAATGTTGATCTTGTGTCCGCTGACCGTCTTGTTGCTCAAGTGCAGGCGTTCACCGATGGCCACATTACTCAGTCCCTGGACCAGTAGTTGCAAAACGATGATTTCCTTATTGGTGAGTCTCTGCGAAGCCGACTCGTTGTTCTGCCCGTGTTCCATGTAATGGGCCAGTACTTCCTTGGGGAAGTAAAGATAACCGTCATTGATGGTGTTGAGCCCCTTCACCAGTTCATCCATGTTGGCGCTCTTGTTGATGAAGCCCAGGGCTCCGGCTTGCATGCAGCGGGCCGCATAAGTGCTGGCCAATTGCGAGGTGAAGACCAGGGTCTTGATCTTGAGGTTTTCCGAGTGGATGCGTTGCAGCACCGACAGCCCGTCCAGGCTATCGAGGCCGATATCCAGCAGCAGGTACTCCGGGGCCAGGCTGCGGATCTTGGCGAGGGCGTCCAGGCCATCGGTGGATTCGGCAACGACCTGATAGCCATGTTGCTCCAGCGTGACTCTGATCGCCCCGCAGATAATCGGGTGATCATCCACGATCAGTACGGTTCTCGTCATGGTTTCCTCATTCTGATTCTTACTTGGAGAGTGTTTATAGCGGTATAGGATAAAGCTCCGGTTTAACATCCGAATTATACCTGCGCACCCTCTTGGACGGTTCTAAAGAGCAGTGCGCTGACGGACTTTTAAGGATGTTCTTGGTTTTCTACAAGAAGCTTCTTGGTTTTTTTGGCGGGTGCTTTTGTTAGCCTGTTGACTCTTTTAGTTGTGCTGGAAAAGAGCATCAGAGGCAGTTAATGCACGGTCGATTATTGTTTTTGCTTTGTTGCATAAGTGGCGGCGCCTGGGCCGATTGCACCGGTGGTGATACTGAAAGTTATCTGGACTTCGACATGGGCACTCAGTATGTGCCCCGTGATGCGCCCATCGGTTCGGTGATCGGCACGGCCAATGTCCGTTATTCCTATCAGCACTCCAGCGATATCGTCTGCAATGTCGGCGATTTGTGGGAAGTCAGGATCAATGGATGGCCAAAGGTGAAGGGCATCACTCTGCCGCCGATTACTGGGCTGGAGATGAGCAATGCAATGATCTCCAAGACTAATGTGCCTGGCGTGGGCTTGGTGATGACGGCGCCGGGACGTTCAATGAGCAAGTGGAGTGCCGTCAGCGGAGTGAGTCCTTATGTGCCCTTCAAGCTGAGCAACACCCAGCCGTTGACTATTGTCGATCCGGTGATTACCACGTTTACGCTGGTCAAGATCAGCAACGAGATTCCCATGGGCACTTCGGCCATCAAAAGCAGTAGCTCGGCACTGGGTTTCTGGTCTGGCAAACGACGTTTTCACAGCGTGTTTCTGATGGGGACCGTGGTGCGTTCCGAGTGTTCTCTGGAATCGGCCAACACCGTCATCGAAGTGCCCATGGGCGAGGTCATGCGTCGCCAGTTCAACGGCAAGGACAGCCACATGGACAGCAAGGATGTGGTCATTCCCCTGACCAACTGTACGGCGGGCACCTACCCGACGGATCAGGGCTGGAACTACTATCAGAACGCCAACGCCCACCTGCGCCTGGAGGGCGTCCAGGGCTCGGCGATCCTCGACGCCCATCGGGGCATTCTCGGCCTGACGTCGGACTCCACCGCCAAGGGCGTGGCGGTGCAGGTCCTGCGCAAGGATGGCGTCACCCCCTTGCCCCTGGGGCAGGAGGTATCGATGGCCCGTCTCAGCGGCAGCCAAATGAACATCGAACTCAAGGCCCGCTACATCCAGACCTCCGATTCGGCGGCAGGCCCCGAGCCAGGCAAGGCCAATGCCCGGGCGGCCTTTACCCTGACCTACAAGTAACCGCAGCGACTGGTCACACCCGCCCCTGGGGGCGGTGGGGCCGGCAAGGGCATGAACTCTGAAAGCTCTTGCTCCGATTCAGGAAGCGTCCTGAGTTCAAGCGAAGCTGTTTTGGATAGGATGATTTTTTTCCGGAGCTGTCTTGATGTCGACGTTGAGCGTACTGCTGTTGTGTTCGAACGCTTTTCGGGTTCGACGCCTTTCAAGAATACTCACAGCCTCCGGGGTTGCCCGGGTTCAGGTGATCGGTCAGGAAAGCCAATGGGCGCAGTTCCCGCCCGAGCTTGATGAACTGGACCTGGTGATCTGCGATTCCCTGCAGTCGCTGACGGCCATCTACTACCTGCGCCGGCTCTGCGAGCACTATGGCTTTTTCTCGATGATCGAATGCGAGGCCCTGGATGCGCCCATCCGCTGGGGGCTGGCGAATTTCCGCGCACATTCGGGCAAGTACTGCGCCGGCAGCTACAGCGACCTGGACACCACGCAGATCAGCGGCTTGCTGCTCAAGGCCCTGACCGTCAAGCGCGCGGTGCACAAGCACACCCGCAGCAGCACCCTGGCCGCGCCGAAACGCCCCCACGCCAGCAACGACTGGGTGGCGCAACGGGATGTGTTTCAAGCCCTGGCCGCGCAGCAGTTCATTCCCTACTTCCAGCCTCAGGTGTGCCTGCGCACCCGACGCATCACCGGTGTCGAGGTCCTGGCCCGCTGGCAGCATCCCGACAAGGGCGTGCTGGGGCCGCAATTCTTCCTCGACCTGTTCGACAGTCCGTCGCGGCATCGCCAGTTGTTCGAGTGCCTGGTGCACCAGGGGCTGCAGGTGCAACGGCAATTGCAGGGCACGCCGGGCGGCGAGGCCCTGGTGTTTTCCTACAACATCGAGGCCAGTCAATTGACCGACCCCGAGTTTGCCGCCCGGGTGTTGCAGCAGATCGACGCCGCCGGGGTGCCCAAGACTCAGGTCACCCTGGAGATCACCGAGCGCCAGGCCCTGACCCTGGACATGCAGAGCATCGAGAACATCAGCGTTCTGCTCAACAGCGGGGTACGCCTGTCCCTCGACGACTTTGGCACCGGGCATTCGTCGATCATGCGTCTGGCGGACATTCCCTTCGGCCAGATCAAGCTCGACTCGGGCTTTGTCGCCAGTGCCCTGGGGCACAAGGAAACCCGGATCATCGAGGCCCTGGTGGGGCTGGCCCGTTCGCTCGACCTGGAGTTGGTGGCCGAGGGCATCGAAACCGAGAAGCAGCGCCGGCATCTGCAGCGCCTGGGAATCGATGCGGCTCAGGGTTATCTGTTCCACAGGCCGATGAAGGGGGCGGCGCTGGCCCGGCTGCTGGCCACGGACAGCCCGCCGCTGCGGCTGATCCGTCAGGGCTAGTGCCACTGCGGGCCGGCACCGCTCACAGCAGGTCCATCTCCTTGGCGATGGTGGCCAGTTCGATGGTGGTGCGCACCCCGAGTTTCTTCAGCACGTTGATCTTGTGCCCGCTGATGGTCTTGTTGCTCAGGTTGAGCTTGCTGGCGATTTCCAGGTTGCTGTAGCCGCTGGCCAGCAATTGCAGGATCACCAATTCCTTGTTGGTCAGGTTGTTCAGTGCGTCATTGGCGGCGTGGCCGATTCCCCGGTACATCTCCAGGACTTCCTTGGGGAAATACAGATAGCCGTCGGCCAGGGCATTCAGGCCCTTGACCAGTTCCTGCAAGCCGGCGCTCTTGCTGATGAAACCCATGGCCCCGGCCTGCATGCAGCGCACGCCGTAGGTGCTGGCGCGATTGGCGGTGAACACCAGGGTCTTGACCTCCAGGTGATCCATGGCAATGCGTTGCAGCACCGAGAGCCCGTCCAGGTTGTCCAGGCTGATGTCCAGCAGCATGTAGTCCGGGCGCAGCTGGTGAATCTTCTCCAGCGCGTCGAAGCCGTCGGAGGATTCGCCGATCGGCTTGTAGCCATGTTCTTCAAGCAGCTCGGTGACGGCGGCGCAGATGATCGGGTGGTCGTCGACGATCAGTACACGTTTGTTCTTCATGAGGCCCTCGGAAGACACGCAAGGGAGAGCAGGTGGTTTTCTTGGCGAAAAATGGGTCACTCGACGGTCACTGTCTTTGTTGTGGGGGGCCTGGGCCTGATGACCCGTTGCAGGGGATCAAGGATTGTTTGCCTGGCCGAGGAGCGCCGGCATGGGCCCGGGGGCGCGAAGGCGTTGCCAGCGGCGCCAGCATGTTAGTTCAGAAAAACGGGCAATGGATTCGTGCAAGAAACGCCTTGTCGCTTTCCAAGAAGCTTCTTGCCGGGGCCTTCGCGCTGTCCTTGAGGGTCGTTCTCAAGTGGGAAGTTTGCGCTGTTGCACCTGCCGCTCAAGGACCGAGGGCAGGTGGCCGGCGTCAGATCGGAGGTCTGTCTGCGAGGGCTGGCAACGGGTTACGGCGCCTTCAGCAGCACATAGGCCTCACCGCCACGGCGATCGTGCATGAGGATGAAGGTCTGCCCGTCGAGGGTGATCTTGGTCGGCACGCTCTGCGCCAGTGGGGTGCTGGAGAACTTGCCGGCCATGCTCAGAAACTGCTGGGTCAGCGAGCTGTCGTTCTGGCTCGGGGTGGTGATCGCGCACTCCTTGCCGGCCTGGACCTGGACCCCCAGGGTCTGGTCCTCGTTCATGCCCATCTTGGCGAAGCCGGCATCGGTGAGCTCAAGAATGCCATGGGCCCGGGCGGCGGTTTCGGCACCGGCGAAGGACGGCGCGGATTTCAGGCAGATATCGCGAAAGGCCAGGATCCCGGCGGAGGTGATGGTGGGTTCCTGCCTGATTTCCCGGGTCACGCTGGAGCAGGCGCCGAGCAGCGCCAGAGCGGCGAGAAGTGAGGCTAGGGATGCGGTGCGGGGCAGAGTGTTCATGGAAATTCCTTGCAAACGGGCCGGCCAGGGCGCGGGGAATGGTGCTTGCCGAAGGAGAGCGTCGGCGCTCTAGCAGGTTAGGCAGGGGCACCGTGCAGATCAATCTTTTGTGTGACATCCGCGGAGTCAGGAGCGATTGGCCAAGGGCTGGCGCAGTAATTGCGTGCCTGCTGGATCCGTTCAGCGAGGGGGCCTGTGGCCATGCAGTTACGAGCGTTGCGTTACTTCCACGAGGTGGCCCGGTGTGCCTCCCTGCGTCAGGCGGCCGAGCGTCTGTACGTGACGCCTACCGCCGTGAGCCGGCAGATCGAGCAGCTGGAGCACTTCTTCGGCACTGCGCTGATCGAGCGCGGCCCGCGGGGCATCCGCCTGACGGTGGAAGGCGAGTGCCTGGCCGAGCAGGTCAGCTCGACCTTGCGCGGCTTCGATCAGGTGCGCGACGTGATCGCCAGTCGCCAGAGCCAGGTGGCGGGTAACGTCAGCATCCATGTGTCGGAAAGTATCGTTTCCAGCGTGCTGGCGCCGGTGCTTGCGGCGTTCAACCGGGCCCATCCGAAAGTCACCTTCAATATCGTCATCGCCAGTGCCGGCGCCACCCTGGATGCCCTGTGCAGTGGCGAGGCCGACCTGGGGTTGGCCTTCTACCTGCCGGAGCGGGCCGAGGTGGACGTGACCGCCCATTGCCAGTTGTGGCACCGGGTGCTGGTCAGCGCCGAGCACCCGTTTGCCCAGTGTCCGAGCATTCGCCTGGCGGACCTGCAGGGCCAGCCCCTGGCGATTCCCGATTCGGCCTACGGCGTGCGCCAGGCCCTGGAAGGGGCGGCGAAGAAGCGCGGGGTGAGCATTCTGCCGGTGTTTACCACCAGTTCCCTGGAGGTGCAGAAAAGCCTGGCCCGCCAGCGAGCGGCGGTGCTGATCCTGCCCCAGGTGGATGCCGAAGCCCGGGACCTGGGGGATGGCCTGGTGGCGGTGCCGATCGACGACGAGTCCCTGGAGCGGATCCGCGTCGACCTGTGCGTGGTGCGCAACCGCCCCCTGTCGGTGGCCACCCTGAAATGCCAGGACATGCTCGCCCGGGCGATGCAGCGCTACGCCCTGGTCGATTGAGTCCCTGCATACATGACCCTGTAGCCGCTGCCGAGCCTGTGGCGAGGCTGCGACAAGGTCCGCAGGACCTTGCCTGGCGATCACCCGCCATCGCACCGCCCCATTTCTCAGAACAACTTGAACGGAAAGTTGCCCACCAGGCGGAACTCGTCATAGCTGCCGTCGATCTGCCCGCCGCTGGCGCGGTGGTTGTAGACGATGGTGCGCAGCACTGCATCCTTGAGCCGCCCGGATTGCACCACATACGCCAGCATCAGGCCGTTTTCGTCGTGCTTGGCGCCGTCCAGGCCGCGCACGTTGTAGCCGCGGTTGCGGCCGTTGCGATCGCCGTCGTAGTGCGTGCCATCGATGTCCCAGCCCTTGGCGTGCCACAGACTGGCGCTCAGCCCGGGCACGCCGTAGGCGGCAAAATCCAGGTCGTAGCGCAGTTGCCAGGACTTTTCATTGGGGCCGTTGTAGTCCGAGTACAGGGAGTTGGCCATGTAGTTGCCGGTGGACTCCCAGACATAGTCGAAGTACTCGTTGCCGAACACCTGCTGCCAGGCCAGGGTCAGGCTATGGGCCTGATGGCTGCCGGTGATGGCCAGGCTCAGGGCGTCGTTGTCGATGTAGCCCAGGCGCTGCTGGCCCTGGTCTTGGGTGTGGTAGTAGTTGAACGCGGTCTTCAGCGCCAGCTGGCTTTTGTCCCCGGCGCGGTGGGTCAGGCCCAGGTAGTACTGGTCCCACATGTTTTCGAAGCGCGAGGCGTAGAGGCTGCCTTCCAGGCCCAGACCGGGTTTCACGGTGGCCCCCAGGTAGCTGATGCGCTCACCGCTGTAGGCGCGGTTGCCGAAGGTGGTGGTCAGGCGCTCGCTGCCGGTGCCGGTGCGCGGGATGGCCCGGTCGAAACTGCCGGCCTGCACCGACAACCAGTCGGTCTCGTTGCTGTACAGGCCCACGCCTTGAAAGCTTGAGGGCAGGGCGCGGTTGTCCTTGAAACGCAGCACCGGGTTGTCGGTCATCAGGCGCCCGGCCTTGAGCTCGGTGTTGGACAGGCGCAAGCGCACATCGCCGACGCCCAGGCGGCTCCAGGTGGGCAGGGCGTCGCCGTCGCTGTCCACCAGCACCCGGTCGCCGCCATTGGCCACCCGGCCATGACCGCGCTCCAGGTTCACCGCGCTGAACAGCGCGGCATCCACGCCCAGGCCGATCAGGCCCTGGGTGTAGCCTGAGCTGTACTTGAGCATGCCGGTCTGTACCCAGGTTTCCCGCACCCGGGTGCGATCGATGCCGTCGGGCTTCTTGATGCTCAGGTAGGTGTCGCGCTGGGTGTGCTGGTTGGAATAGTAGTGGCGCAGGTTGAGGTCCAGGTGGCTGCCCTCGATGAACCCCGGCGCCTGGTCCTGCTGGCTCGGGCGCGGGTTGTCCTGGGCGATGACGGCGCTACTGGCCGCCAGTGCCAGGGTGAACAGTACAGGCTGTTGCATGGTGCTTCCCCACAAATCAAAGGCGTCGGTCCTCCGCCCGACCGCGGTCATGCGCGGCCGGCAGGGTAGAGAAAAACGCGGTGCCGTAAAAGGGTGTCGGGCCGTGAGGCGAATGCTCAGCGGGCGCGGGCTTCTGCGAGCCGTTGGCCGGGGTGGCTGCGCCCGGGTGTCTGCGGGCGGGTTTCCTTGGCGAACCAGGCCGCGGTCAGGCACACCAGGTTGGCCACCAACAGGTAGCCCACCGGCGACATCGGGTTGCCGGTGGTGCCGATCAGCCAGGTGATGATGATCTGCGCGGTGCCGCCAAAAGCCGCCACGCCAAAGGCGTAGACGATGGAGAAACCGGTGGAGCGCACCGCCTTGGGAAAGCTCTCCACCAGCAGCACGATCAGCGCCGCGCCGCTCATGCCGTGCAGGCCGGAGAGCACCGCCAGGGTCAAGAGGAAGGTGGCCGGGCTGGGGTGTTCGGTCATCAGTTGCAAGGCCGGGAACAGCACCAGCAACAGCACCACTCTTGGTGCCATGAGGATGGTGCGGCGGCCGAAACGGTCGCAGAGCATGCCGCCGGCAATTGCGCACACCGCCATCGCCGCGCCGGCCACCAGGGTCGAGAGCATGGAGATGCTGGTGGGCAGCTTGAGCTCGGTGAGGGCGAAGGTGGTCATGTAGTTGATGAAGTACTGGGTGATGGTGCTGCCGGAGAGAATCAGCAACCCCAGCACCAGGGCCCGGCGATGTTCGCCGAACACCTGGCGCACCAGGCTGCCGGTGCTGGCCTGCTCACCCTGGCCGTGGAAGGTTTCCGCCAGGTTGCGGCGGATGTAGATGCCGATCGGCAGCACCAGCAGGCCGAACACGAACGGTACGCGCCAGCCCCAGGTGTTGAGGTCCTCGGGGGACAGCACCTGGGTCAGGGTGTAGCCCACGGTGCCGGCGGCCATGGCGGCCACGCCCTGGGCCACCACCTGCCAGCAGGCGTAGGTGCCGCGCTTGTGCGGCGGCGCGGCTTCGAGGATGTAGGTGGTGGCGGGGCCGGCCTCGCCGCCCCAGGCCAGGCCCTGGATCAGCCGGGTGAGCACCAGCAGGATCGGCGCGGCGATGCCGATGCTCTCGTAGCTGGGCAGGATGGCGATGCTGCCGGTGCCCACGGCCATCATCACCAGGGTCAGGAGCATCGCCGGCTTGCGTCCGACCCGGTCGGCGTAGGCACCGATCAGCACCGCCCCCAGGGGCCGCACGATAAAGCCGACGCCGAAGGCGGTGACCGACAGCATCAGGCTGACGAAGGCACTGTCGGAGGGAAAGAAGGTGTGGCCGATCATCACCGCGAAGGTGGCGTAGACCCCGAAATCGAAGAACTCCACGGCATTGCCGAGGATCACCGCGAACACGCTGCGCTTGCCCCCCGCCGCGGTGGGCGTTTCGGGCTCGGGTGTGGTGGATGGATTGGACGCTTGGCTGTGCATACTGGCCCCTCGAATTTTTATTCATAGGTTGCCCAGGCCCCGGGCGGCGAGGCCCGGGGCAGGGGTGAAGGTGGCAGTTTCGGTGTGTCAGTGAGACGGCGGATTCGGCCAGCTGTGGATTGCTCCGCGCCAGCTCTCATAGGTCTTGGCCACTTGCAGCAGCCATTGATCGGCAAAGCGCGGGGCGATCATCTGCAGGCCGATGGGCAGGCCATCGGCGGCAAAACCGCAGTTGATCGACAGCGCCGGTTGTTCGCCCATGTTCCAGGGCAGGGTGAATACGATGTGCTCGAACGGTTGCTGCGGGTCGTTGCTCGGCGACGGCCACTGCGCGGGAAAGCTGTTGATCTGGTTGGTCGGCGACAGCACCAGGTCGAACTCGCTGAACACCTGGGCGGCGCGCCGGCGCATCTCGAAGGTCTGGTTGAAGCCCTGCACCGCCTCGACCCCGGACAGCTCGGCCCCCGGCGCCGCCCAGTCGCGGATATAGGGCAGCACCTTGGCAAACTGCTCGGCGCCCAGGGCCGAGAGTTCCGCCCATTGCCGGGCGCGCCAGAAGCGGTCCAGGCCGTCCAGTTGCGTGCGGTCCATGATCGGCGCCAGGGTGCGGACCTGGGCGCCGTGGCTTTCGAACCATTTCGCGGCGCGCTCCACCGCCTCACAGACAAAACCTTCCGGCTGCAGCCCGGCGCCGGGCTCCAGCATCAGGCCGATCTTCAAGCCGTTGACCGACACCGGTTCATCGCTCCAGTCGCCGGTCAAGGGCGGCAGGCTGGTGGCATCGCGGGCGTCGGGCTTGGCCAGGTAGCGCATCAGCAGCACCGTGTCCTCGACACTGCGGGTCATGGGCCCGGCGCAACGCCCGGTGTAATACGGATCGATGGGAATCCGCCCCAGGGTCGGCTTGAACCCCACCAACCCGCACCAGGCGGCCGGCAGGCGCACCGAGCCGCCGATGTCGGTGCCGATGTGCAGCGGCCCGTAACCGGCGGCCGCTGCGGCCGCGGCCCCGGAACTGGAGCCACCGGTATTGCAGGCAGTGTTCCAGGGATTGCGGGTAATGCCGTGGAAGCTCGACAGCCCCGAAGACAACATGCCGAAATCCGGCACCGTGGTCTTGGCCAGGATGATCGCCCCGGCCTCGCGCATCCGCGCGGCCGGTGGCGCATCCTGCAGGGCCGGCTTCAGGGCGGTGGCCGCGCTGCCCAGGGGAATCGGCGTGCCTTGGGTGGCGATCAGTTCCTTGATCGTCACTGGAATCCCGTCCAGCGGGCCATTGGGGGTGCCTTTGTTCCAGCGCTCGGTGGAGGCCCGGGCCAGCAGGCGTACCTGCTCCGGATCGAAGGCGTAGAGCGCACGGATATGCGGCTCCCAGCGCCCGATATGGGCCAGCAGATGGTCGTAGTAGTCCAGGGGCGAGAGCTGGCGGCTGGCGAACTGCGCCAGCAACTGGGCGGTGGATAGATCGTGCAAATCAGTCATCGAACGCATCCTTGTGTCGGGCGTCAGTCGGGTTGCTGATGACCCGACTGTAGCGCTTGCACCTTAGCCCAACCATCACAAAGGACGCAGCGTGGTGTTGCGTTTTTGTGAGCACTGCGGTGGTGTCTCCCTGCATCATCCATTGCGGCCCCACGCATCCCACCTAATGCCGGAAACTTGTGTAGGAGCGGGCTTGCCCGCGAAGGTGGCCTCGGATTTTTCTAGTGATACAAGAACAGCAGGGGGCTACCGAGGCAGCTTTTGACCTCTTCGACCGGCACGCACTGAGGGCCAACGCCTTCGGAGTACTTGCTGGTCAGTCGGGCAAAGCAGGCTGCATTGGTCAGGGCTTGTTGGTAGATTTTCGAGTTTTTAGTGGCAGATAAATCCAACTCGGCGGTCAGACTAAAGCCTGTTTCAAAGAGGTTTCCGACACTTTTCTCGACATCCAGCGCGAACAGGTATTTGTCCCAACAGGCCTTGTATTGCGGGGTGGAATAAGGTGAGTCGGTATGGAGGGATAACTTGCTGCGCATATTGAGATCGCCCACGATGAAGTAATACTCTGGCCGAGGAATCCAGGCTATTGCGTCTCCGTAGCCGCGGTAGTCTGCTTTTGCATAGTCGCCGTTGAGAAAGGCGGCTTTGCCCCGTGCCTCGGCTTCTTTTGCGTATTTGATGTTTTTCTGGTTGTTGATTCCTTTTTTATAATTCTTCACAACTCGCTTGAGCGCCTCCCAGTTTGTTATGTACCTGTCGTCAGCATCCATTGCGAATGCTGTTGCATCGTGGAGGGGAACCAGGGACATGCTAAAAAAACAAAGGATGTTAAGAGTGAGAGTTCTCATCATTGTGTTCTCGCTGGTTTGCCTTTGACAATAAGAGTTCCCACGCTGTTGCCATCGGGACTGCGATGACTGACAAGCGCTTCATGAATCGCAGACCATCGATTCAAACTGACAACGGTGACACATCCTTCCGAGACATTGCCGACGTGAACGTACCGGCTCCTATCTCCATGATCAATTGGAAACCACACTTGGTGGTGGGACAGGTTGGGGTACTCTGCCTTGTATGGCTCGGTATAGTCTTTTGCGTGTGGTACATCGGGTAAGAGGATGCTGTAAGTACCCGTCGGTATGGGAGAGTATCTAAGGTCCCAGACTGTATTCATGGCAGCTTCGAAGTGAATGCCATTGAGCGTCCCATTGGCCAGCTGTTGCGGTAATGCTCTATCTCTGGTGATTGACATCCACTTGTCATTGAAGCGCCCGTAGACCATGACAAGTTCGATAGGCTTCTTTTTAGGCGCAATTTTGCCAAGGTATTCCTTGGCATTGGCTTCAGATAGAAATGCGGTTTTACCTTTGTGCGCGCCCTCCAGAATCCTGAAGTATGTTTTCTGATTTTTTGTGAACGTTAATGTGACCTTGCAATACTTGAAAAGAAATGGCCAGTTCTCGCGAGGGACGTTGTCCATGCCAACAAGCAGCCAGCCACTTTCGTTGGGGACTTTGTTGATGTAGCGCGTGATATCCGCAAATACTTGCTGGATATGTCCTGGAGTGGTCGTAGTTGTGCTGCTGCCTGACCATAAAGGGTTGGTCATTGCCTAGTCTCCCTGAGTGTTTTTTGATGGGTTAATCGGTGATTGGACTGATCGTGAACTGTTGAGACTCAATGCTGCTGGCAATTGAAAGTCATGGTTTGCGCGGGTTGAGTTAATAGCTGGCTGGAATCTGTTATTGGCTCAAAAAATTATCGCATTGCTTTGTCTCGAACAGAGAACGTGCGATCAAGTAGAACTTTCAGAAGGCAGGATGTATGTGGGAGTTTTCTTATTGTCAGTGGTGATTGGTCTGTTAGAAGGCTATTTTTTCGGCCGCTCCATGTCTCCCGGTAGTTTGTGCTCTGAACGAGAGGAACGGCTTCAGCAAAACCTGTGTGCTGTTGCCAAGGGCGAGGCAATCAACCTCCTCGCTCAGCGCTTGCTTATGTAAGCACTGACTTGCCAGCGAAGACGGCTTTTCTGTACAAGGTTCGCGGACCTTTTTCGCCAGCAAGCCGGCGCGGCGGTTCATCTCAAGTTGTGCGCTTCATCGTGACAGGTATTCAAGCGGATTCAGGGATGGGGCAGAACAGCAATGACTAGCATCAGTGATACCTTCGACCAGCTCTGTGTACTGGTCGCTTTGTCCTATGACGAGACGGGTGACGGGGGCTTCGAGTCGCGTTTGCTGGATATCCTGAAATTGGTGAAGTCTCATCCACAGGCCCGGGATCTGTTTGTCGAGAAATTCAAAATCATGCTTTCTTCCCGCGTCACGCCCTTGGAAGTTGTGGAGTTCTGCATGCGGGAGCTGCAATGGGAGGAGGTCAAGTGCTTCGCCTTGGCGCTTTACCAGCCGTCCATCAATCCTCGCAGTCATGCCTTGGCGGGACTTATCAGTGCTTACGAAGAGGTTTGGCCGGACGAAGACCTGTATCGGTACTACTGCGACCGATCGCTGTAGGAGCGGGCTTGCCCTCGAAGAGGGCCTCAGGGTTTGCACAAGGCTCACGGGCCTCTTCGCCGGCAAACCGGCTCCTACCGGTTCAGTGGGGCTGTGCTTGGAGTGAAGGAAAAATTTGCCCTAGTAACATTGGAATTGAGTCAGTGCGAAAACTACGAGTCAAAATCCAACTATTACCGCCGCTGTCCAAATGAAAAATCTATTTTTTGTATTGTCTGTTCTGGTGGTCGCTTATTTATACATTGGTTTCTACGAAAAGATGGAGGACGCCTATCCGGAAAAAGTTTTTTTCATCAAGAGGTATCCAACTTTTCAAATGGCGTTTGAAAACATCTTTGCCTATGAATCAGACGATAAGTCGCTCTCCGAATTAAGCGACCTGGAGAGGCGGAAAGTTATTGCCTACTGTAAGTATCGGTTGGGTTTGGCGACAACGTTAACCACTCAAGATGAGTTGGATAAATGTAAGGCCAGATAAGGTATGCCCTGATACCGGCTAGTGTTTTGCAAACCCGTCATTCGGCCCAGGTCAGCGCCCGCAAACGGAGCCTCGACACTTCTAGTGCAAGCAAGGCTTTCATGGGCGCTGGCTTGCCCGCGAAGGCGGCCTCAGAATTACCCATGACCAGCCGATCCCTGCGCACGATGACTGTTGGATACCGGCCTCAGATTTTTCTAGTGATACAAGAACAGCAGGGGGCTACCGAGGCAGCTTTTGACTTCTTCGACCGGCACGCACTGAGGGCCAACGCCTTCGGAGTACTTGCTGGTCAGTCGGGCAAAGCAGGCTGCATTGGTTAGGGCTTGTTGGTAGATTTTCGAGTTTTTAGTGGCAGATAAATCCAACTCTGCAGTTAAGCTAAAGCCTCTTTCAAAGTGGTCTATTACGCTCCTGCGTGCATCCAGGGCGAACAGGTATTTGTCCCAGCAGGCTTTGTATTCTGGAGTGGAATAAGGTGATTCAGTATGAAGGTGCAACTTGCTGCGTAGTTGTATGTCACCAATTATAAAATAGTACTCTGGCCTGGGAATCCAGGCCAGTGCGTCGCCATAGCCATGGAATTCAGCTTTTACATAATCATTGTTTAGAAATGCCTCTTTTCCCCTTGCTTCAGCTTTGCTTGAGTTTTCAATATCTTTTTTGTTTTTTATTCCGGATTTATATCTTTTTATGATCTGGTTGAAAAATTCCCAGTCGGTTATGTAGCGTTCGTTAGTATCTGATGCGCACGCATTTATATAAGGCAGGGTGGCGAGCGATGCAGTGAGGATGGACCATGCGTATAAATTTTTTTTGCGCATTAATTTGCTCTCTCTGGCTTGCCTTTTACAATAAGGTTGCCCACGCTTTTCCCATCGGAGGAGCGATGGCTAATCAGCATTTCTTGAATTTCAGACCATTTATCCAGGCTTATGACAGTGATGCACCCTTCCGATACATTACCTACGTGAACGTATCTGCTCCTGTCACCATGATCAATGGGGAACCATACTTGATGGTGAGACAGGTTGGGAAACTCTTTTTTATATTGTTGGGTGTAGTTTTTCGAGTGAGGGAAGTCAGGTGGCAATATCTTGTAAGTGCCAGGTGGAATAGGGAAGTATATACCGTTCCATACTGTATTCATCGTTACTTTGAAGTTGATATTGTTGATGTTTCCATTTGCTATTTGTTATGGGAGATATTCGTTTCTAGTTATTGATTTTCAGTTTTGGTCTAAGCGTTCATAGTTCATGACAAGCTCGATAGGCTTCTGTTTTGGTGCGATTTTTCCAAGGTATTCCTTTGCGTTTGTTTCTGATAGGAATGCAACTTTTCCTTTGTGAACTCCTTCAAGGACTTTGAAATAGGTCTTATTGTCTTTATTGTTTATTAGTGTGACCTTGCAATACTTGAAAAGCTGTGGCCAATTCTCGCGAGGGACATTGTCCATGCCAACAAGCAGCCAGCCACTTTCGTTGTGAATTTTATTGACGTACCGAGTTATATCAACGGTAACTCTCTGGGGGGCGCCGCGAGAGGGGGTCGTTATAGCGGTATGAGACCATAAAGGATTGGCCATTGCACAATCTTCCTGATTGTTATTGAACGATCTATTAATGTTCGTATCAATTGTGAGGTGTTGAGCTTCAATGCTCGTCGCAATTAGGTTTTTTGTCTGTGTGGTCAGACTGCTTGGCAAATTAGCAGGAGAGGTTTTAAGTCGGGGTGCAGTGTTTGTCCTCCAGGCAAATCGAAAAAGCTCGGATGATTAGATCTTTCAAAAAGCGTTATGTCTGTGAGGATTCTCTTATTGTATGTGGCGATTGATCTGGTAGTTCGGTGCTCTTCAGTTTCTCTATATGCCTGGATAGAGAAAGCTCAGGTAAAAACCTCTATTGGGCATATGACGTCCATGCAGTTGCCAATGGCGAGGGCGGCATTGCCCTCGCCGTTGACGGGGTTCAACTTATGGCCTGGGTGCGCAACTGACGACCCAGCACATCCAGCACATCGCAGCCATCGCGCAGCGGAATGGCGCAGATCAGCGCCAGTTCTTGCAGCACCACCGCATCGCCGGGGATGTCGGGGCGGGTGGCGAAGTTTTCCAGCAGTTGAGTGACGGCGCGGATGCGATAGGCGGCTGCTTCGTACAGCACATCGGCAGGGGCCTGGGTATCGATCAGCAGGGAAGGAATGGTGCAGTCGTGGCCGGTGATCGGCATGTAGCGATTCATGAGTCCAACTCCATTCAGGGGTGAGCGCTGTCACTCAATCGTCGCCAAACAAAAGGGTGGCAGCTGTACGCGGGTTGGCGAGCCGGGAATGGAAGAACCGACAGACCCGAAGGTCTCCCGCGCACAGCCGCCATCAAGCGGTCATGCGATAACAAAAGCCCTGACCAATCTGCCAGCGCCTCGCTTCGTTCCATTCACAGGGTCGCCAAACCCGTTCGTCATCAGGACGACCCGGGACTATAGGCATGCCCCCCAAAACGGAACAAGGCACTGACAGGACAGGACTTTCTGAGTTTGCTGTAGGACTCAGGAGCGCGAGTGTGGATCAAGCGTGCCGCAGGTTCAATGGTGGGGCTCAGTCGAAGCCGACGCTTGCGCTGTGGCGGGTTTCGCGTTCGTGCAGCTGGTCGATATTGGTTTCGTAGGTGCATTGGCCGCTGCAGTGGTGCTCATAGCGGATGGCCGGCTTGAACTGCAACTTGAGCTTCGGCGTGTCGCTCTCCGGTGCCGGGGCCTGGGCGGTGGCCGGCAACGGAGGCTGCGGGTAGCTCAGGTCAAGGCCGGCGGCCTGGGCCGAACAGGCTGCCATCAGTAACAGGCTGGGGAAAAACGCTTTGCAACTGAACATCATCGAATCCGCATGGCCATAAAAGGGTTGCCGATTATAACGAGCCAGGGGCGGAAAATTTAACCGCACAGGCTCTGGAACGGGCTTTGCGCGGGGTTTTCGTCGCCGTGGACGTTTGCACCGTGAAACATTTGTCACGGGGCAGGGGGACCGCTCGCTCCTACACTGCAACTCATCTTCGTGGCCAAGGACACCTCCCATGCCGGCAAAGTCTGCACCCCGCCTTCTCGACACCCTTGAAGGCCAGCGCCTGCAAGGCAGCGAGGCCGAGCGCTGGCGCCAGTGGGGCCCGTACCTGAGTGAGCGGCAGTGGGGCACGGTGCGCGAGGACTACAGCGCCGATGGCGATGCCTGGAGCTACTTCCCCCACGAGCATGCCCGTAGCCGCGCCTACCGCTGGGGCGAGGACGGGCTGGCGGGGTTCTCCGACAAGGCCCAGCACTGGTGCCTGGGGCTGGCGTTGTGGAACGAGCACGACAGCATTCTCAAGGAGCGTCTGTTCGGCCTGGACAATGCCGAGGGCAACCACGGCGAGGACGTCAAGGAGCTGTATTTCTACCTCGACGGCGTGCCCAGCCATGCCTACATGCGCATGCTCTACAAGTACCCCCAGGCGGCCTTTCCCTATGCCGACCTGGTGGCGGAAAACGCCCGGCGCGGCCTGAATGATGCCGAGTACGAGATCCTCGATACCGGGGTGTTCGAGGACAACCGTTACTTTGATGTGACGGTGGAGTACGCCAAGCACAGGGCCGATGACATTTTCATGCTCGTCACCGTGCACAACCGTTTCCACCAGCCGGCGCGGTTGCGGGTGCTGCCTCAGGTCTGGGCGCGCAACACCTGGAGTTGGGGGGGCGACGAGCCGCGACCGAGCCTGCGCCTGGAGGGCGACAGGGTGCTGGCGCGGCACGGGCAACTGCCCGAGCGGCAGATCACCGCCTGGGGCGCCGAGCCTTGCCAGTGGCTGTTCTGCAACAACGACAGCAACTTCCCCAAGCTGGACGGGCTGGCGACGCCGGGGCCGTTCAAGGACGGCATCAACGACTATCTGGTGGACGGGCAAGCCAGCGCGGTGGCCTTCGATGGCGGCACCCGGGCGGCGGCGCATTTCGTCCTGGAGCTGGCGGGCGGCGAGAGCAAGCGGCTGTTCCTGCGCTTTGCCCCGGCCGACAGTGAACCGGTCAGCGCCCGCCACCTGTTCGAGCAGCGGCGACGCGAGGCCGATGAGTTCTACGCGGCGCTGCAGCAGGGCATTGAAAGCGCGGACGCGCGCAATGTGCAGCGTCAGGCCCTGGCCGGGTTGCTGTGGTCCAAGCAACTGTATGACTTCGACGTCAACCGGTGGCTGGACGGCGATCCCGGGCAGCCGGCGCCCCCCAGCGAGCGCAAGCACTTGCGCAATACTCATTGGCGCCATCTGTCCAACTGCGACATCGTTTCCATGCCCGATACCTGGGAATACCCCTGGTACGCCTCCTGGGACCTGGGCTTCCAGGCGGTGGCCTTCGCCCTGATCGATCCCGGCTTTGCCAAGCAGCAACTGCTGTTGCTGGTCAAGGATCGGTTCATGCACCCCAACGGCCAGTTGCCGGCCTACGAGTGGCGCTTCGATGATGCCAACCCGCCGGTGCACGCCTGGGCCTGCTGGCGGGTCTATCAGCAGGAAAAGACCCTGACCGGCGTGGGCGACCTGGACTTTCTCGAACGCATCTTCCACAAGCTGCTGCTGAATTTTTCCTGGTGGGTCAACCGCAAGGACGCCGAGGGCCGCAACCTGTTCCAGGGCGGTTTTCTCGGCCTGGACAATATCGCCCTGTTCGATCGTTCCGCGCCGTTGCCTGATGGCTTCACTCTGGATCAGGCCGACGGCACGGCCTGGGTCGCGGCCTACGCCCTGGACCTGATGCGCATCGCCCTGGAGCTGGCCAAGCGCAATGGCGTGTACGTGGACATTGCGGTGAAGTTCTTCGAGCACTTCCTTTATATCGCCGGGGCCATCAACCGCATGGATCAAAGCGCCGAGGGGCTGTGGGACGAACAGGACCAGTTTTTCTACGACGTGCTGCACCGTCCCGATGGGCAGAACGAACCTCTGCGCCTGCGCTCCATCGTTGGCTTGATGCCGCTGTTCGCGGTGCAGGTGCTGGAGCAGCACGAGCACCAGAATCTACCGGGGCTGGCCCAGCGCCTGCTGGGCTTCTTGCATCACCGACCGGACCTGGCGAGTCTGGTGTCGCGCTGGTACGAGCCGGGCAAGGGCAACCGCATGCTCCTGTCGCTGTTGCGCGGCGAGCGCACCAAGGACCTGCTCAAGCGCATGCTCGATGAAAACGAGTTCCTCTCGGACTTCGGCATCCGCTCCCTGTCCAAGGCCTTCGAGCAGCCGTTCGCCATGCAGGTGGATGGCAAGCAACTGTGCGCCCGCTATGTGCCGGCGGAGTCCGATTCACGGCTGTACGGCGGCAACTCCAACTGGCGCGGGCCGCTGTGGATGCCGATCAACTACTTGCTGATCGAATCCCTGCGCGAGTTTCATCGCTACTACGACGTCAACTTTTCGGTGGAGTACCCGCGGGGTTCGGGGTATCTGGCGTCGCTGGAGGAAGTGGCCGACGGCTTGAGCCAGCGCCTGACGCGATTGTTTCTGCTGGACGAGGAAGGGCGCAGGCCGTCCATGAGCGGCTATCCGCAGTTGCAGGTAGAGGCCGAGGACCGCGAGCTGGTGCTGTTCCATGAATATTTTCATGGTGAAACCGGGCGTGGGCTGGGGGCGTCCCATCAGACGGGGTGGACGGCGCTGGTGGCGTTGCTGTTGCAGCCACGAGGCTGAAGGCGTCGCCCGGCGAGCCGGGCGACGGTTGCGGAAGGGGAGGCTTTGGATCAACCCACCAGGGCGATGTCCTGGGGCTTGGCCCAGGCTTCGATCAGCCGCTCCGGTGTGCAGCAGGTCTTGCGCTTGTAGACGAAGTTGCTGCACTTCTCGGCGAAGCCCTTGCGGTTTTGCACCATGTCCATGTGCATCTCTTCCAGCTCGGCGTTGCGGCAGTGCTGCATCAGTTGCGGGTCGGCGTCCAGCTTGCGCTGGCGCAGGTGCTGGTAGCGCGGGTCGGTGAGTACGCCATTGGCCCGTTGCAGCAGCCACAGGCCGAACTCGTCCGGGCAGCGTGGGCCGATCTCCTGCACCATGCCCATCTGCAGGGCCTGGAGGGCGCTGATGGGCAGGCAGGCTTCGGTCAGTTGCTTGGCCATGGCCTGGCCGACGGCGCGGGGCAGGCTGTAGGTCCAGTACTCGGAGCCGTACAGGCCCATGCTCTTGTAGTGCGGGTTGTACACGGTGTCGGCGCGGGCCAGGACCACGTCCGCGGCCAGGGCCAGCATCAGGCCGCCGGCGCCGGCATTGCCGGTCAGGCCGCTGACCACCAGTTGGCGGGTGCTGAGCAGTTCCAGGCAGACGTCGTCGATAGCCTGGATGTTGGCCCAGGCCTCAAGGCCCGGCTCCGGGGCGGCCTGGATCACGTTCAGGTGCACGCCGTTGCTGAAGGCGCCGCGGCCACCGCGCACCAGCAGCACCTGGGTGTCTCGGGCCTTGGCCCAGCGCAGGGCGCTGACCAGGCGCTGGCATTGCTCAGTGCTCATGGCGCCGTTGTAGAACTCGAAGGTCAGCTCGCCGACTCGGCCGGCCTCGCGGTAGCGGATCGGCTGGTAGGGCTCGGTGCTGAACGGGCTGCTGGAGACCGACCAGTCCAGCACCGGTACCTCGGCCAGGCGCTCGCCGAGCACGTGGCGGGCCGGGCGCTTGAAGGTTTCCTCGCCGGGCTGGGGCTTGAGGCGCAGAGAGCCGATCCACAGGCTGTGGTCGCCGCAGGCCACCAGTACCGCATCGTCATGCACCGCCAGCAGTTGCCCGGGCATGCCGGTGCGCGAGTCCAGGTGGGCGTCGTACACGTAGTACTGGCCGCCGGCGAGGCTGGCCAGGACGCCGGGCTGGCCGTCGGCGGCGTCGATGCTGCGCTTGATGAATTGCGCGCTGTCGTGCCAGCTGAAGGTGCGGTCGCACTGCTTCATGTTCGGTTGCAGGCGGCCAAGCACCGCGGGGTTGTCGTAGTCCAGAGGGACCGGGGTAAAGCCGTTGCGGAATTTTTCCACCACGTCGCGGATGCAGTGGATGGCGGCGTCGCTGACCAGGCCGTTGTACAGCTCGGACTTGCGCAGGCCGGCGGGCAGGTTGAATTCGTGGGTCGACCAGATTGGCCCGGCGTCCATTTCTTCCACCGCCTGCAACGCGGTGACGCCCCAGCGCTTGAGTTCCTTGCTGATGGCCCAGTCCAGGGCGCTGGCGCCGCGGTCGCCGACAATCCCCGGATGGATGATCACCACCGGGCGCTTGGTGTTGCTCCACAGCCGTTGCGGCACCCGGTCCTTGAGGAACGGGCAGATCACCAGGTCGGCCTCGGCTTCTTCGATCTGCCGGCAGACGTCTTCTTCTCCGGTGAACAGCACCACGCTGGGGCGGTGCCCGGCCTGGCGCAGGTCGAGCCAGGCGCGTTGGGTCAGGCCGTTGAAGGCGGTGGACAGCAGGATGATCTTCAGTGATCGCATAAGCAGACTCTTCCGTGAGTGATAGCACAGTGGCAAAGGGTTCCGGCTGTGCCGTCCCTGGCCGCGATGGAGGCGCAAGAGTAGAGGGGTGCCGCGCTGGGATAACTGACCGAGATCAATCAAGCGTGCCGCCTGAAATGGCGTTCCGCCCAGTGGTATTGACCTGGGGCAAAAGCTTGCGCCAGAGCCTTTGCCGGGAGCAGAAACGACAAATCCCGCCACAGGGGCGGGATTTGCATGCAGCCGGACCTTGTAGGGGCTTAGGCTGGGAACAGCTCGCTCAGTTTCATGGCCAGCATCATGTCGCCTTCGGCGCGCAGTTTGCCGCCCATGAAGGCTTGCATGCCGTCGGTTTCGCCGCTGACGATGCCGTCCAGGGTTTCACCGTCCATCACCAGGGTGACTTGGGCGTCTGGGTTTTCGCCTTCCTTGAGTTCACAGGTGCTGTCCTTGACGACCAGCGAGAAGTGCTTGGAATCATCGATACGGAAACCGAAAACCAGGTCCAGGCCGGCAGCGGCAGCTGGGTTGAACTTGGCTTGCATGGCTTGTACGGCGTCAGCTACGGAGGTCATGGTTCGATCCTTTTATGGGTGGTTACAGCAAGGGTCACAGTAAGCCGGGCTCAACGGAAAGTGATGAGCTCCGGCGCCTTCAACAGTTGCAGATGGGCATGACCGTTGAAGGAAGCCAAAGACACCTCGCGCCCGCGGAACTTCAGCTGGTTGAGCGAGGTGTTGACGATTTGCCAATTCAGTTCGAACGCCTGCTGGGCAGGTATCCGGGTGATCAGGTGGAGCAGGGCGGTGATGGTGCCGCCGGAGGTGAACACGGCAATCTTGTGCTGGTTGTCCGCGGCTTCGAGAATCCGCTGCAGGCCGCCCTGGACCCGTTCGACGAAGCCCAGCCAGCTTTCCAGCCCGGGAGGATCGTAGGTGCCGGCCAGCCAGCGCTGGATGATCAGGGCGAAGATGCGTTGGAACTCGGCGCGGTTCTGCGCAGCGTTGCGCAGGATGTTCAGGGCTTCGGGTTCCTGGGGCAACAGGTCGGGGAGCAGGGCGCGGATGATGGCATCGGCGTCGAACTCGTTAAAGGCTGAATCGATTTCCAATGGCGGGTGGTCAAACCCGGCGGCGCTCATCTGTTCCATCGCGGCCTGCGCGGTGTGCTGCTGGCGCCGCAGGTCGCCGGACAGGCAGCGATCGAAGCTGACGCCCAGCGCAGCCAGATGCTCGCCGAGCACCGCAGCCTGGCGCACGCCGGTGGCGGACAACACGTCGTAGTCGTCTGCACCGAAAGAGGCTTGGCCATGTCGAATCAAATAGATGCTGCCCACGTCCGTGTCGTCCCGGTACGTTGAAAGTTTTGCGAGGTTATGAGGATGCCGGTGAGCTGTCAATGAAAAAACATACGCTTGTTTGAAATGCTTGTTGGAGCCTCGTAACACGAGGTTTCGCGACTGGTGGCCGGCAGGTCGCGCCGGTATGCTTGAGCCCATTGCGCTGCTGGTTGGCAGCGGTTCATGTTTGAGGAGTCCCTGTGGAGTTTTTCACCGAATACGCCAGTTTCCTGGCCAAGACCGTGACCCTGGTGGTTGCCATTCTGGTGGTGCTGGTCACTGCCGCTGCCCTGCGCGGCAAGGGGCGCCGCAAGGGCGCCGGGCAGTTGCAGGTCAGCAAGCTGAATGATTTCTACAAGGACCTGCGCGAGCGCCTGGAGCAGAGCCTGCTGGACAAGGATCAGCTCAAGGCCCTGCGCAAGGCCCAGAGCAAGACCGAAAAGAGCCAGAAAAAGCAGAAGAAACAACCGGCCGAAGCCAAGTCCCGGGTGTTCGTGCTGGACTTCAATGGCGATATCAAGGCCTCCGCCACTGAAGGCCTGCGCCACGAGATCACCGCCTTGCTGAGCCTGGCCACGCCCAAGGATGAAGTGGTGCTGCGCCTGGAAAGTGGCGGTGGCATGGTGCACGGCTATGGCCTGGCTTCCTCTCAACTGGCGCGTATTCGCCAGGCCGGGGTGCCGCTGACGGTGTGCATCGATAAGGTGGCGGCCAGTGGCGGCTACATGATGGCGTGCATCGGCGAGAAGATCATCAGCGCACCGTTCGCCATCCTCGGCTCCATTGGCGTGGTGGCCCAGTTGCCCAACGTCAATCGTCTGCTGAAGAAGCACGACATCGATTTTGAAGTGCTCACCGCCGGCGAGTACAAGCGCACCCTGACGGTGTTTGGCGAGAACACCGAGAAGGGCCGGGAGAAGTTCCAGGAAGACCTGGACGTGACCCATCAACTGTTCAAGAACTTCGTGTCCCGCTATCGCCCGCAACTGGCCATTGATGAAGTGGCCACCGGTGAAGTCTGGCTGGGGGTGGCCGCGCAGGAAAAACTGCTGGTGGACGAGTTGCAGACCAGCGATGAGTACCTGGCGGAAAAAGCCAAGAATGCCGAGGTGTTCCACCTGCACTATGCCGAGCGCAAGAGTCTGCAGGAGCGTGTCGGTCTGGCGGCCAGCGGTTCCATCGATCGCGTGCTGCTGACCTGGTGGAGTCGCCTGACCCAGCAGCGGTTCTGGTAAGCCCCGGCTTCAGGAGCCGGTGTCCCAGGCGCCGGCTCCAGCGGTCGATGGGAGAGGCGGATACAAAAAAGCCCTGAACCGGTTTCCCGGTTCAGGGCTTTTTGTTGACGCCAGGGCTTAGCGGCGACGGAACAGCGGCAGCGGTTCGTCAGTGGCGGCCTGGTAGGTCACCGAGAAGTCCTTGAGGCTTTCCAGGGCTTCGTAAGGGTCCTTGTCGGCCCGCAGGGCATAGGCGTCGAAGCCGCAGCGGTGCAGGTAGAACAGCTGGTCGCGCAATACGTCGCCAATCGCTCGCAGTTCGCCTTTGTAGCCATAACGGTCACGCAGCAGGCGGGCGTTGGAGTAGTTGCGGCCGTCGGTGAAGGCCGGGAAGTTCAGGGCAATGACTTGGAAATGCTCGACGTCGTCGCCGATTTCCTCGGCTTCTTCGTCCGCATCCAGCCATACGCCCAGACCGCCATCGCGGGCCTTGAGGGCGTGAGCATGATCACGCCACAGGGCCAGCGGCACGATCAGGTCGTCGCAGTTGGAGATGCCGTCGAGGGTCGCGTCCTTGGGCAGCAGGTGCCAGGTCTCGTCGATGACCTCGTTGTTCTTAATGATTCGCTGCATAGACGCGCTCCTTGAAGAGGTCGATGCCAATACGTTGATAGGTGTCGATGAAGCGTTCGTCTTCGGTACGTTGTTCCACGTACACGTCGATCAGCTTCGAGATCACGTCGGGCATGTCGTCCTGGGCGAAGGACGGGCCGAGGATCTTGCCCAGGCTGGCGTCGCGGCTGGCGCTGCCACCCAGGGACACCTGGTAGAACTCCTCGCCTTTCTTGTCCACCCCGAGGATGCCGATGTGGCCAACGTGGTGGTGACCGCAGGCGTTCATGCAGCCGGAGATGTTCAGGTCCAGCTCGCCGATGTCGAACAGGTAGTCCAGGTCGTCGAAACGGCGCTGGATGGATTCGGCGATCGGGATCGACTTGGCATTGGCCAGGGAGCAGAAGTCGCCGCCCGGGCAGCAGATGATGTCGGTCAGCAGGCCGATGTTCGGCGTGGCGAAACCGTTTTCACGCAGCTCGCCCCACAGGGTGAACAGCTGGCTCTGCTCGACGTCGGCGAGAATCACGTTCTGTTCATGGGAGGTGCGCAACTGGCCGAAGCTGTAACGGTCGGCCAGATCGGCGATGGCGTCGAACTGCTTGTCGGTCACGTCACCCGGCGCTACGCCGGTAGGTTTGAGCGACAGGGTCACGGCAACGTAGCCCGGCTTCTTGTGGGCCAGGGTGTTGCGCGCACGCCAGCGGGCAAAGCCCGGGTGCTCCTTGTCCAGGGCCGCCAGTTCGGCGTCCTGGTTGCTCAGGGCCTTGTAGTCCGGGTCGACGAAGTGTTTGGCCACCCGATGCACTTCGGCTTCGGTGAGGGTGGTCTGGCCGCCGCGCAGGTGGACCATTTCCGCCTCGACCTTCTCGGCGAACACTTCAGGCGTCAGGGCCTTGACCAGGATCTTGATCCGCGCCTTGTACTTGTTGTCGCGACGGCCATAGCGGTTGTAGACCCGCAGGATGGCGTCGAGGTAGCTCAGCAGGTCCTGCCACGGCAGGAACTCGTTGATGAAGGCGCCGACCACCGGGGTGCGGCCCAGGCCACCACCCACCAGGACCCTAAAGCCCAGCTCGCCGGCGGCGTTGTACACCGGCTCCAGGCCAATGTCGTGGACTTCGATGGCCGCGCGGTCGGAGGTCGAGCCATTGATGGCGATCTTGAACTTGCGCGGCAGGTAGGCGAATTCCGGGTGGAAGGTCGTCCATTGACGGACGATCTCGCACCAGGGGCGCGGGTCGATCAACTCGTCGGCGGCGACACCGGCGAACTGGTCGGTGGTGACGTTGCGCAGGCAGTTGCCGCTGGTCTGGATGGCGTGCATCTGCACGGTGGCCAGCTCGGCGAGGATGTCCGGCACGTCTTCCAGGGCCGGCCAGTTGAACTGCACGTTCTGCCGGGTACTGATGTGCGCATAACCCTTGTCGTAGTCGCGGGCGATCTTGGCCATCATCCGCGCTTGGCGCGAAGTCAGTTGGCCGTAGGGCACGGCGACCCGCAGCATCGGGGCAAAACGTTGGATATAGAGGCCATTCTGCAGACGCAGGGGGCGGAATTCTTCTTCGCTCAGCTCGCCTGCCAGATAGCGTCGGGTCTGATCACGGAACTGCTTGACGCGGTCCTCGATGATCCGCTGATCGTACTCGTCGTATACGTACATATAGGTCCAGTTCTCAGGCTACAGGTGGCACACCAGCGCACACGCTCAACGCCACCCATGTAAGCAAATCTGCGCGCACGGCCGCGCACTCCCTTCGGAGCCGGCGAACGATACCAGTTTGTGGTTATGCGCAAAAGTGATGTTTGAGTATATGAAAAGAACCAAAACGACTAACGGTAGGGGAGATGCAGTAACCCCATTTGTGGTAGGGGCAATCCTGAGCTTAACTGTGATCGTGTCTTTGAGCAGTCACCGACAAAATCTACTAGAGGCGATGCTATGAGCCATCCAACCAAAACAAGGAAAAGTGACAGTAGCGTTGATGCTTGGGCCATTCTTTTTCTGATCATACTGGTCGTGGGTACGGCCGTGTTTTGGGTCAGTCACCAGTAGTCGAGTCCAACCCAGGAGCCCGAATTGTCGGACAATCATGACAATTTGCCGCCGTTGGCCAGTACGTTGCCAGTTATACTGCCTGGGATAATTCTGGGGCTCCTTTCGTAATGTTCAAGGTTCTGTTCAAGTGCTTGCTGCTTCTGAGTCTGCCGTTCTGGGCAGCGGCTCAGGCGACGACCGTGGTGTTTCTCAATCCCGGCAATTCGACGGAAACCTTCTGGGTCAGCTATTCGCAATTCATGCAGGCCGCCGCTCGGGACCTGGGCATGGATCTGCAGATTCTCTATGGCGAACGTAATCCCCAGAATTCTCTCGATCAGGCCCGGGAGCTGTTTCAGCGAGAGCAGAAGCCCGATTACCTGATGTTGGTCAACGAGCAATATGTCGCGCCACAGATCCTGCGCATGTCTCAGGGCACCGGGGTCAAGCTGTTCATCGTCAACAGCCCGCTGACCGAAGATCAGCGGGCTTTGATCAGCCAAAGTCGCAGCAGCTACTCCGATTGGATCGGCAGCATGATGGGCAACGACGAAGAGGCCGGCTATCGAATGCTCAACGAGCTGCTGCGCAAGCACGGCCCTGTGCCTGAAGGGCAGACCATCGACTTGCTGGCGTTCTCCGGGGTCAAAGTCACGCCGGCGGCGCAGTTGCGCGAGCAAGGGCTGCGTCGGGCCCTGGCGGAGCATCCTCAGGTGCGTCTGCGGCAAATGGTGTATGGCGAATGGAACCGGCAGCGGGCGCACGAACAGGCGCGGCAGCTGCTGCAGCGTTATCCGCAGACGCAACTGGTCTGGTCGGCCAACGATGAAATGGCCCTGGGGGCCATGCAGGCTGCCCGGGAATTGGGCCGCAAGCCGGGGATCGACCTGCTGTTCAGCGGGCTCAACAGTTCGCCCGAAGCCTTGCGGGCATTGATCGACGGGCAACTGTCGGTGCTGATGGCCGGGCATTTCACGATCGGTGGCTGGGCCCTGGTGGCCCTGCATGACGATGCGCTGGGGCTGGATCCCCGGCGCCTGGGAGGGCCCGACTGGCAATTGTCGCTGTTCCAGTCATTGACCCGCGCTCAAGCCCAGCAGCTCTTGCGCTTTGGCGATCAGGTCGGGGCCCGCGTCGACTTTCACGGGCTGTCCGCCCAGGGCAAGCCGGACAGCTATCGCTATCCCTTCGGTTTGCAGCTGTTGCTGCACTGACCCGCTTTCAGACCCCCGCCAGATGCATCGCCAGGTTGGCGATGCCCAACAGCACCAGGACGAACAGGGCAGTGAAGACAATGCCCAGCACGATGAAGTGACTGGGCTTGCCGTGGCTGAAGTCGCGGGCGCGGTTTTTCCCGCTTTGCACGCCAAAGGCCGCAGCCAGCACGCTTTGCAGCATCTGCAGGAAGGTTGGAGGCTGATGGTCGTTGCTTGGATCGTCCATAAATCCCTCGACACGGTGGGGTGTCAACAGAGCATAGACAATACGGCCGGTGATGGCGGACGGGTGCAGGAGCCGGCAAGCCGGCTCCTGCCGCGCCTGATCAGTTGTCGTAGCCCAGGTTCGGCGCCAGCCAACGTTCGCTCACGGCCAGGTCCTGGCCCTTGCGCTCGGTGTAGCTCTGCACCTGGTCCTTGTCGACCTTGCCCACGGCGAAGTACTGCGCCTGCGGGTGGGCGAAGTACCAGCCGCTGACCGCCGCCGCCGGGAACATGGCGAAGTGCTCGGTGAGGAACACGCCACTGCGCCCGGCGCGGCCTTCGCTGGCCTCGGGGTCGAGCAGGGCGAACAGGGTGCTCTTCTCGGTGTGGTCCGGGCAGGCCGGGTAGCCCGGGGCAGGGCGGATGCCGCTGTACTGCTCCTTGATCAGCGCATCGTTGTCCAGCTGCTCGTCCTGGGCATAGCCCCAGTAGTCCTTGCGCACCTGCTGGTGCAGCCACTCGGCGCAGGCTTCGGCCAGGCGGTCGGCCAGGGCCTTAACCATGATCGAGTTGTAGTCGTCGCCGGCGTCCTGATAGGCCTTGGCCACTTCCTCGGCGCCGATGCCTGCGGTGGTGATGAAACCGCCCACATAGTCGGTGATGCCGCTGTCCTTGGGCGCGACGAAGTCCGCCAGGGAGAAGTTCGGCTTGCCGTCGGTCTTGATGATCTGCTGGCGCAGGTGGTGCAGGCGGGCCAGTGGCTGGCCGTCGTCGCCGTAGACTTCCAGGTCGTCGTCCAGCACCTGGTTGGCCGGCCAGAAGCCGAACACCGCGCGGGCGCTGATCAGCTTCTCGTTGATCAGCTTGTCGAGCATCTCCCGGGCGTCCTTGTACAGCGCGGTGGCGGCTTCACCCACCACTTCGTCCTCGAGGATGCGCGGGAACTTGCCGGCCAGGTCCCAGGAGATGAAGAACGGCGTCCAGTCGATGTATTCGGCCAGTACCTTGAGGTCGATGTTGTCCAGCACCCGGGCGCCGGTGAAGGTCGGCTTGACCGGCTGGTAGCCGGCCCAGTCGAACTGCGGCTTCTTGGCGATGGCCGCGGCGTAGCTCAGGCGTTCGGTACGAGCGCTGCGGTTGGCGGTGCGCTCGCGCACTTCCACGTACTCCTCCCGGGTCTTCTCGACGAAGCCGGCCTTGAGCTCCTTGGACAGCAACTGCGTGGCCACGCCCACGGCGCGCGAGGCGTCGGTGACGTAGACCACCGCGTCGTTGCTGTATTTGGGCTCGATCTTCACCGCGGTGTGGGCCTTGGAGGTGGTGGCGCCACCGATCATCAGCGGCAGGTGGAAATCCTGGCGCTGCATCTCGCGGGCGACATGGACCATCTCGTCCAGGGACGGGGTGATCAGCCCGGACAGGCCGATGATGTCGCACTTCTGTTCCTTGGCCACCTGGAGGATCTTCTCCGCCGGCACCATCACCCCGAGGTCGACGATGTCGTAGCCGTTGCAGCCCAGGACCACGCCGACGATGTTCTTGCCGATGTCGTGCACGTCGCCCTTGACCGTGGCCATGAGGATCTTGCCCTTGGCTTCCGGCTTGTCGCCCTTTTCCAGCTCGATGAACGGAATCAGGTGGGCCACCGCCTGTTTCATCACCCGGGCGGATTTCACCACCTGGGGCAGGAACATCTTGCCGGCGCCGAACAGGTCGCCGACCACGTTCATGCCGGACATCAGCGGGCCTTCGATGACCTCGATCGGGCGGCTGAAGCTCAGGCGCGACTCCTCGGTGTCTTCGACGATGTGGGTGGTGATGCCCTTGACCAGGGCGTGTTCCAGGCGCTTGTTGACGTCCCAGCTGCGCCATTCCTCGGTTTCCGCTTCCTTGACGCTGCCGTCGCCCTTGAACTGGTCGGCGATGGCCAACAGCGCATCGGTGCCATTGGCGGTGCGATTGAGCACCACGTCTTCCACGGCGTCACGCAGCTGCTGCGGGATCTGGTCGTAGATCTCCAGCTGGCCGGCGTTGACGATACCCATGGTCAGGCCATTGCGGATCGCATACAGCAGGAACACCGAGTGGATCGCCTCGCGCACCGGGTTGTTGCCGCGGAACGAGAACGACACGTTGGACACGCCGCCGGAGCTCAGGGCATAGGGCAGCTCATCGCGGATGTAGGCGCAGGCGTTGATGAAGTCCACCGCGTAGTTGTTGTGTTCCTCGATGCCGGTGGCCACGGCGAAGATGTTCGGGTCGAAGATGATGTCTTCCGGCGGGAAGCCCACTTCGTTGACCAGGATGTCGTAGGAGCGCTTGCAGATTTCCTTCTTGCGCGCCTCGGTGTCGGCCTGGCCGACCTCGTCGAAGGCCATCACTACCACGGCGGCGCCGTAGCGCTTGCACAGTTTGGCGTGGTGAATGAACTGCTCCACGCCTTCCTTCATGCTGATGGAGTTGACGATGCCCTTGCCCTGGATGCACTTGAGGCCGGCTTCGATCACTTCCCACTTCGAGGAGTCGATCATGATCGGCACGCGGGAGATGTCCGGCTCGCCGGCGATCAGATTGAGGAAGGTGACCATGGCCTTCTTCGAATCCAGCATCCCCTCGTCCATGTTGATGTCGATCACCTGGGCGCCGGCTTCCACCTGCTGCAGGGCGACTTCCAGGGCTTCGGTGTAGTTGTCCTCGCGGATCAGTCGGGCGAACTTCGCCGAGCCAGTGATGTTGGTGCGTTCACCGACGTTCACGAACAGCGAGTTGCGATCGATGGTGAAGGGCTCCAGGCCCGACAGGCGGCAGGCCTTGGGAATGTCCGGGATCTGCCGCGGGGCGTAGCCGGCCACGGCCTTGGCGATGGCGCCGATGTGCCCCGGGGTGGTGCCGCAGCAACCACCGACGATATTGAGGAAACCGCTCTGGGCGAACTCTTCGATGACCTTGGCGGTTTGTTCCGGCAGTTCGTCGTATTCGCCGAATTCGTTGGGCAGGCCGGCGTTGGGGTGTGCCGAAACGTGGGTGCTGGCCTTGTTCGACAGCTCTTCCAGGTACGGGCGCAGCTCGCTGGCGCCCAGGGCGCAGTTCAGGCCCACCGAGATCGGCTTGGCGTGGGCCACGGAGTTCCAGAAGGCTTCGGTGGTCTGGCCCGACAGGGTACGGCCGGAGGCATCGGTGATGGTTCCGGAAATCATGATCGGCAGTTCGAAACCCAACTCCTCGAACACGCCCTGCACGGCGAAGATCGCCGCCTTGGCGTTGAGGGTGTCGAAGATGGTCTCGATCAGGATCAGGTCGGCGCCGCCTTCGATCAGGCCCTTGGTGGCCTCGGTGTAGTTCTCCACCAGTTCATCGAAGGTGACGTTGCGGTAACCGGGGTTGTTGACGTCCGGCGACAGCGAGCAGGTGCGGCTGGTCGGGCCCAGGACACCGGCGACGAAGCGCGGCTTGTCCGGGGTCTCGAGGGTTTTCGCATCCGCCACCTTGCGTGCCAGACGGGCGCCTTCTACGTTCAATTCGTAGACCAGTTCTTCCATGCCGTAGTCGGCCTGGGACACCTGGGTGGCGTTGAAGGTGTTGGTTTCGAGGATGTCGGCACCGGCATCCAGGTAGGCTTTTTCGATGGCGCCGATCACGTCGGGACGGGTCAGCACCAGCAAGTCGTTGTTGCCCTTGACGTCGCTGGGCCAGTCGGCGAAGCGCTTGCCACGGTAGTCCTGCTCCTCGAGCTTGTAGCTCTGGATCATGGTGCCCATGCCGCCATCGAGAATCAGAATGCGCTCTTTGAGGGCTTGCTGGAGAGCGTGGAGGCGAGCACTGCGATCAGACATGAGAACTACCTGGTAGGGCCATTACGAAGGGCGTGGATCATAACAAACCTGCATGGTTTTGCGGCATGTGCGGGTTTTGCATGAATATCGCTCATGTTGGTGGCCGGGCGACATCGGTAGAATCGCGGCGTTTTTTTTACTTTCGGGACCAGGGACATGCCGTACCGTTTTGTCGTTGCCAGCGCTTTGCTGCTGCTCAGTTCATTGTGCATGGCCCAAGGTCCCGCACCGGCCATTTCCTACACCCGCGACATCCAGCCGATCTTTACCGAGAAGTGCGTGGCCTGTCATGCCTGCTACGACTCCGCCTGTCAGCTCAACCTGGGCAGCGGCGAAGGGGCCGGTCGTGGCGCGTCGAAGATTCCGGTGTACGACGGTGAGCGCAGCAAGGCCCAGGCGCCCACGCGGCTGTTCTATGACGCCAGCGGCAAGGCGGCCTGGCAGCGCCAGGGCTTCTATTCGGTGCTCGACGCCCAGGGCAGCCAGGCAGCGCTGATGGCGCGCATGCTCGAACTCGGCCACCGCACCCCCTTGCAACCCAATGCCAAGCTGCCCAGCGAGATCGTGCTGGGCTTGAGCCGCGAGAACATGTGCCCGCAGCCGGCGGAGTTCGACGCCTATGCCGGTGCTCATCCCAAGGAAGGCATGCCCCTGGCCGTCACCGGCCTCACCGACCAGCAGTACCAGACCCTGCAACGCTGGCTGGCCTCCGGCGCGCCGATCGACGAACAGGGCCTGGCCCCCAGTGCCCGGGAAAGCCTGCAAGTGGCCCAGTGGGAGAACCTGCTCAACGCCCCCGGCGCGCGGGAAAGCCTGGTGGCGCGCTGGCTCTACGAGCACTGGTTCCTGGCCCATATCTATTTCGAAGGCGGCGAGCCGGGGCACTTCTTCCAGTGGGTGCGCTCGCGTACCCCCAGCGGCCAGCCGATCGACCTGATCAACACCCGACGCCCCAACGACGATCCGGGCACCCAGGTGTATTACCGCCTATGGCCGGTGCAGGGGGTGATCGTGCACAAGACCCACATCACCTACCCGCTGAGCGCGGCGAAGATGGCCCGGGTCAAGACCCTGTTCTACAGCGGCGACTGGCAGGTCACCGCCTTGCCGGGCTACGGACCGGCGCGCCGGGCCAACCCGTTCGAGACCTTCGAGGCGATTCCGGCCAAGGCCCGCTACCAGTTCATGCTGGATAACGCCGAATACTTCGTGCGGACCTTCATTCGCGGTCCGGTGTGCCGCGGGCAGATCGCCACGGATGTGATTCGCGACAACTTCTGGGCGCTGTTCCAGGCTCCGGAACACGACCTGTACATCACCGACCCGGTCTATCGCGGCCAGGCCACGCCGCTGCTGGCCATGCCCGGGCAGAACGACGACGTCGGCAGCGTGCTCAGCCTGTGGCTGGCCTACCGCGACAAGCGCAACGAATACGAAGCCTTGCGCCGCGACTTCTATGCCCATGCCCCGGCGCCCAGCTGGTCCAGCCTGTGGGCCGGCAACGACAACGCGCTGCTGAGCATCTTCCGCCACTTCGACAGCGCCTCGGTGACCAAGGGCCTGATCGGCGAAGTGCCGCAGACGATGTGGCTGTTCGACTACCCGTTGCTGGAGCGCACCTACTATCAGTTGGCGGTGAACTTCGACGTGTTCGGCAACGTCTCCCACCAGGCCCAGACCCGGCTGTATTTCGACCTGATCCGCAACGGCGCCGAGCAGAACTTCCTGCGCCTGATGCCGGCCGGCAGCCGTGAGGACTTCCTCGACGATTGGTACCAGAACAGCGGCAAGTTCAAGATGTGGCTGGATTACGAGTCCATCGACGACGACAAGCGCAGCGCGCTGAAGCTCGACCCCCAAGACCCGAAAAAGGACTTCGTCAACCAGTTGCTGACTCGCTATGGCGAACTCAACGCCAAGCCGGACCCGATCAACCGCTGCAACGGCGCCTACTGTTCGCGCCCGAACATCGACCCGGCGCTGCAGGACGCCGAGCAGGCCCTGAGTCGCCTGGCGTCGCGTCCTGCTGCGGGGCTCAAGGTCATCGAGCAACTGCCCGAGGCGACGTTGCTGCGTGTCCAGACCGCCAGTGGCAAGCGCGAGTTCTACAGCATGCTGCGCAACCGCGCCCACAGTAACGTGGCCTTCATGCTCGGCGAATCCCTGCGTTATCAGCCGGGGCTGGACACCTTGACGATTTTCCCGGGCATTCTCAGCAGTTACCCGAACTTCATCTTCAACGTTCCGGCCGATCAGGTGCCGGCCTTTGTCGAGGCGATGCAGGCGGTCCGGGATGGCGCAAGTTTCGACAGGGTGGTCGAGCGCTGGGGTATCCGGCGCAGTCACCCGCAGTTCTGGCAGTACTTTCACGATCAGACCCGCTACCTGCAGGAAGTCGATCCGCTGGAAGCCGGGGTCATGGACATGAACCGTTACGAAAACCTCTGACATAGCGCCGTGATCGGCCCTCGGGACGCCCGCTGGCGGGCCCCGGGGGTGACCTATACCAAGGTCTATCCCGACAAAAATACTAGGACTTTGTCAGCGGCGTCGATTGGCGTAAACTGCGCCCACGTCTGCGAGGAACCACCATGAGCGCCATAACCATTACCGACGCCGCCCACGATTATCTGGCTGATCTGCTGTCCAAGCAGAACACCCCGGGGATTGGCATCCGCATCTTCATCACCCAGCCAGGGACTCAGTACGCCGAGACCTGCATCGCCTATTGCAAGCCGGGCGAAGAGAAACCCGAAGACAAGGCCCTGGGCCTGAAAAGCTTCACCGCCTACATCGACGCCTTCAGCGAAGGCTTTCTCGATGACGCGGTGGTCGACTACGCCACCGACCGCATGGGTGGCCAGCTGACCATCAAGGCGCCCAACGCCAAGGTGCCGATGGTCAATGCCGACAGCCCGATCAACGAGCGCATCAACTACTACCTGCAAACCGAAATCAACCCGGGGCTGGCCAGTCACGGCGGCCAGGTCAGCCTGATCGACGTGGTGGACGACGGCATCGCCGTGCTGCAATTCGGTGGCGGTTGCCAGGGCTGCGGCCAGGCCGACGTGACCTTGAAGGAAGGCATCGAGCGCACCCTGCTCGAGCGCATCCCCGAGCTCAAGGGCGTACGTGATGTCACCGACCACACGCAGAAAGAAAACGCCTACTACTAAGGCGTTCGCTGCGAACAAAAAAACGGCGCCCCGTGAGCGCCGTTTTTTATGCCCGCAAACCAGCGCCTCCCGAAATAAGCCTTCGTAGGAGCCGGCTTGCCGGCGAAAGGGCCCTCAAGCCTTGGGCCAATGCCGAGATTGCCTTTGCTGGCAAGCCAGTTCCCGCAAAGGGCTCAGGGGCGATAGAGGTGCGCGTGTCCGGCGCGGTACAGGGATGATTCGCTGAACGCGTCCGTGGCCAGCACCCGGCCCACCAGAATCAGCGCCGTGCGCCGGAAGCCCTTGGCCGCAACCTTCTCGGCAATGTCCGCCAGGGTGCCCAGGACCCAGTCCTGGTCCGGCCAGGTGGCCCGGTGTACCACGGCAATCGGGCAGTCGGCGCCGTAATGGGGCAGCAGCTCGGTGACTATCTTCTCCAGGTGGTTGACCCCCAGGTGAATCGCCATGGTGGCGCCATGGGCCGCGAGGCTGGCGAAGTCTTCACCGGCGGGCATGGCGGTCTTGTCCGCATAGCGGGTCAGGATCACGCTCTGGGACACATCCGGCAGGGTCAATTCGGCCCCCAGCAAGGCGGCGCAGGCGGCAGTGGCGGTGACGCCGGGGACGATCTCGTAGGGAATGCCCAGCTCCCGCAGGCAGCGAATCTGTTCGCCGATGGCGCCGTACAGGCTCGGGTCGCCGGAATGCACCCGGGCCACATCCTGGCCCTGGTCGTGCGCGTGCCTGATGGCCTCGATGATCTGTTCCAGGTGCAGTTCGGCACTGTTGATCACCCGGTCCGCGCTGTGACCTTCGAGGACGGCCGCGGGCACCAGCGAGCCGGCGTAGATGATCACCGGGCAGCGATGGATCAGGCGCTGGCCCTTGACGGTAATCAGCTCCGGGTCGCCGGGGCCGGCACCGATGAAATAGACAGTCATGGCTGTCTCCTGTGAAAAAAGGGCGGGAACAGGGTCGCAGATGAACGATGTTCATGTTCGCGACGGGGAATTGTCGGCCAGTCTACCGGCTGGCGGCCAATGCCAGGGTGGCCTGGGCGTATTTCTGGCGGGGGATCAACAGCCGGGCCGGGCCGGGGTGCAACTGTTCGGCCAGGGCCAGGGCGGCGCTTTCGGCAACGCCGTAGCAGCCGCTGTGTTCAAAGGCGATCTGCGAGCGGTGGCTCAGGCGCGAGGCAAAAGGCGCCAGTTGACTGCTGCTGAAGCAGGTCAGCGGCAGGGCCAGTTGATCCGCCAGTTGCAGCAGGCCGGGCTCGCTGCGCTTCAAGTCGATGCTGGCCAGGGCCAGGAGTTGCCCGCTCTCCAGGCCGTGGGCTTGCAGCACCTGCTCAAGCAGGGCGCGCAGCGTGGTCACCGGGCAGCCCTTCTGGCACCCCAGGCCGACCACCAGGGCCGGCGCCGCGCGCCTTTCGATCATGCCGGGTACAGGTCCGTGTTCTTGCGCCGGAACAGCCAGGCGCTGATCAGGCCCAGGGCCAGCCAGAAGGCGGCATTGGTCAGCTGCGAGGCAATCTTGAACTGTGCTTCCAGGGCTTCTGGCGCCAGCATCGAGTGCACTTCAGGTTGGGGCGCGCCGATCACGTGGGGCACGGCGATAATCGCCACGCCCAGCAGTTTCAGCAGCCAGTGGCCGGCGAACGCGATCAGGGCAAGGCCCACGGCAGTAGAAGCGGCAGCGCCGATCCACCACACCTGGCGCTGCACCAGGTCGGCGGCTGCGGTTCCCGGCAATTCCGGAGGCAGGCCCAGAGTGGGGGCCAGGCAGAAGGTCGCATACCCGGCCAGACCCCAGAGCAGGCCTTGCGAGGCACGGTTGGGCGCGCGCAGGGTGTAGAGCCCGGCCAGCATCAGGGCGAAGCCGACCGCCACTACCAGGTTGCCGCCGGTGGTGGACAGGGTGCGCTGCCAGCCGTCTTCCGGCTCCCAGGCCTCGGCATCGTGGCTGTGCGCGGTCATGGCGCCGGCGGCGTGTTCATGGGGTTGGGCGGCCGGGGCCTGTTCATAGGTTTCCGCCTGCAGGATCAGCGGAGCGACCCACAAGCTTTGCAGCAGGGTCAGCAGCAGGGCCGCCAGCAGCCCGGTGAACCCTGCGGTTTGCGCAATACGCTTGATCATGTCGGCAGGTCTCAGTGGCAAGGGAAGGCGGCGCTGTGACGGGTGTCGTGGGCGGCGTTGTGCACCGCTTCGACATGGGAGAAACCGGCGAAATACACCAGGCAGGCGCCCAGCAGCGACGCGCCGATGGCGGCCACCAGACGCTGGCTCAGGGTGGAGGTGCTGCTGGCGGAATGGCTGGTGCTGCTGATGATCGACATGGCGCTTCCCTTTGGAGTGTCGGCGGGGGAGGAGCGCAGGAAAACCCCGCGTGAGGAGCACGCAGGGTTTGCAACAGCGCCCGCCCACCGCGGGTTTGTTATGTGTGTGTTGCGGGCCGGTCTCCGGGCTCGCGAGGGGCAGGGGCCGACTGATGTCGTACCGTGCCGGCAAGTGTCGCCTTCCCATGCCATGGCACAGTGGATCTGACACTTCGCTCGCTTACCGTTGCGGGGGCAGCACCGGACTGGTCACGGCTTTTTAGTTAAGCACGTGATTCACCGGTTTCCCGTTTCACCCTGTGAAGGGCACCCGTAACAAGGCGCGTAGCAAATCATGGGCGGGGTGATGCCGTCAATTGCGCGAGGCGCTGCATTGCCGATTGACCGTCCCCCGCGCTCTGCGTAGCCTTGCGCGTTCGAGGTTCTTCGGCCGGCGGTCGAAGCTAAGAAGGGAACGCGGTCGATGCCGCGGCTGCCCCCGCAACTGTGAAGGGTTTCGTTTCTGCAAGGCCACTGCCTGCGCGTCCAGAACGCCGGCGGGAAGGCGCAGCAACCGCCGGTCCGACGACTGGCAAGCCCTCAGCCAGGAGACCTGCCTCGATCCCAGATTCTCACTACAACCGGGCGGGGTGATCCGGTGGCGAAATCTCCGCGCGCCTCTGCGCTGCGGCTCTCGTCCCGTATGCCCGCCACCTTTGCCAAGGGGCATCCGATGAAAACACTGGCCAAACTTCCCGTCACCATCGTCACCGGCTTCCTTGGCTCGGGTAAGACCACCTTGCTGCGGCACATGCTGGACAACGCCCAGGGCCGGCGCATCGCGGTGATCGTCAACGAGTTCGGCGAGCTGGGCATCGATGGCGAGATCCTCAAGCAATGCTCCATCGGCTGCACCGAGGAAGAGGCCAGCGGCCGGGTCTACGAGCTGGCCAACGGCTGCCTGTGCTGCACCGTGCAGGAAGAGTTCTTCCCGGTGATGCGCGAACTGGTGGCGCGCCGTGGCGACCTGGACCACATCCTCATCGAAACCTCCGGCCTGGCCCTGCCCAAGCCGCTGGTCCAGGCCTTCCAGTGGCCGGAAATCCGCAGCGCCTGCACCGTCGACGCGGTGATCACCGTGGTCGACAGCCCGGCCGTGGCCGCCGGCACCTTCGCCGCGTTCCCCGACCAAGTGGACGCCCAGCGCAAGCTCGACCCCAACCTGGACCACGAATCGCCGCTGCACGAGCTGTTCGCCGACCAGCTGTCCAGCGCCGACCTGGTGATCCTCAACAAGACCGACCTGATCGACCCCGCAGACCTGGCCAAGGTGCGCCTGGAAGTGGCCGAAGAACTGCCGCCGGCGGTGAAAGTCATCGAAGCCAGCAGCGGCCGCCTGCCGCTGGACGTGCTGCTGGGCCTGGGCGCCGGTTCCGAGGAACACATCGACAGCCGTCACAGCCACCACGACCATCACCACGACGGCGATGACGATCACGACGACCACGATCACGACGCCTTCGATTCCATCTCCATCGAACTGCCCCAGGCCGACGAAAGCCTGCTGCTGGACGCCCTGACCCAGCTGGTGGTCAAGCACGGCATCCTGCGGGTCAAGGGCTTCGCCGCGATCCCCAACAAGCCGATGCGCCTGCTGATCCAGGGCGTGGGCACCCGCTTCGACAAGCACTTCGACCGCAAGTGGGGCGCTGACGAAGCCCGCACCACGCGCCTGGTACTGATCGGCCAGGAGCTGGACGCCGCCCAACTCGAAGCGCAACTGCGCGCCGCCCTCAGCGTGTAAGCCATGCACCTGCTCAGGACCCAGCCCGGCGGTTTCGTGTCGGATGACAACATTGCCGACCTTGGACAAACCCCCGCCGAGCTGGTGATCCTGTGCAGCGGCGACTCCAGCCTGGCGCTGCTGGCGGATGCCGCCGAGCAGTTGCCCGAGGATTACCCCAGCTTTCGCCTGGCCAACCCGATGCAGGTGCAGAACCACGCTTCGGTGGACCTGTATGTCGACCAGGTGCTGCGCCACGCCAAGGTGATCCTGATCTCCCTGCACGGCGGCATCGGCTACTGGCGCTACGGCGTCGAGCGGCTGGTGGAGCTGTCCCAGCGCGGGGTGCAACTGATCCTGGTGCCGGGGGACGACCGCCCGGACCCGGAACTCAGCGACCTGAGCACCGTGGGCCCCGTCGAGCGCGATCGACTGTGGCAGTTCCTGCGCCAGGGCGGGCGGGACAACGCGCTGAATTTCTACCGTTGCCTGGCCAGCGGCCTGCTGGGGCGCGACTATCCCTGGAGCGAACCGCAGACCCTGCCACGCACGGCGATCTATCACCCGCACAAGAGCCAGGCCGCCCTCAGCGACTGGCAGGCCGATTGGCAGCCTGGTCAAGCGGTGGCGGCGCTGCTGTTCTACCGCTCCCACCTGCAGGCGGCCAACACCGGATTTATCGACCTGTTCTGCCAGCGTTTGCTGGCGGTGGGCCTCAACCCCTTGCCAATAGCGGTGGCCAGCCTCAAGGAGCCCGGCTGCCTGAGCCAGGTGGAAGACTGGCTGGATGAAACCGCGGCCGGGGTGATCCTCAACACCACCGGCTTTGCCCAGTCCAGCCCCGAGGCGCCGCACTTGCGGCCGTTCCGCCGCAATATCCCGGTGATCCAGGCCATCTGCGCCCAGGACAACGAGCCGGGCTGGCGCGACAGCGAGCAGGGCCTGGGCCCGCGGGACCTGGCCATGCACATCGCCTTGCCGGAACTGGACGGACGCATCATCAGCCGGCCCATCAGCTTCAAGGACCTGGCCTGGCGCAGCGAGCGCAGCCAGTCGGACGTGGTGTGCTACCGCGGCCAGCCCGAACGCATGGATTTTGTCGCCGAGCTGGCCCGGCGCTGGGTCGAACTGGGGCGCCTGGACAACGGCCACAAGCGCATTGCCCTGGTGCTGGCCAACTACCCGACCCGGGACGGGCGCATCGGCAACGGCGTCGGCCTGGACACCCCGGCGGCGGCGCTGAACATCCTCAAGGCCCTGCACGCCGAAGGCTATCCGCTGCCGGCCGAGTTGCCCGCCAGCGGCACCGAGTTGATCCAGCAGTTGCTCGGCGGGGTCAGCAACGACCTGGACAGCCTCGACCAGCGTCCGTGCCTGCAAAGCCTGGCCCTGGAGGACTACGCGGCAATGTTCCAGGCCCTGCCGCCTGCCAATCGCGAGGCGGTGCTGCAACGCTGGGGCGCCCCCCAGCAGGACCCGATGTTCCGCAACGGGCGGATGATGATCGCCGGCCTGCGCTTTGGCCTGACCTTTGTCGGCATCCAGCCGGCCCGGGGTTATCAGGTGGACCCCAGCGCGGTCTACCACGACCCGGACCTGGTGCCGCCCCACGGCTACCTGGCGTTCTACTTCTGGCTGCGCCAGGCCTACGGTGCCCATGCGCTGATCCACGTCGGCAAGCACGGCAACCTGGAGTGGCTGCCGGGCAAGGGCGTCGGCCTGTCGGAGAGCTGCTGGCCGGACGCGCTGCTGGGGCCACTGCCAAACATCTACCCGTTCATCGTCAACGACCCGGGGGAGGGCGCCCAGGCCAAGCGCCGCACCCAGGCGGTGATCATCGACCACCTGATGCCGCCGCTGACCCGCGCCGAAACCTACGGCCCGCTGCGCAACCTGGAACTGCTGGCGGACGAATACTACGAAGCCCAGCTGCTGGACCCACGTCGTGCCCGCGAGCTGCAACGGGACATCCTGCAGCTGGTGCGCGAAACCCATATCGACCGCGAGCTGCAACTGGAGGGCGCGCTCGACAGCGACGCCGACGCCGCCATCTGGCTGCCGCGGCTGGACACCTACCTGTGCGACCTCAAGGAGTCGCAGATCCGCGATGGCCTGCACGTGTTCGGCGAATCCCCCGAGGGCCGCTTGCGCCTCGACACCCTGCTGGCCTTGCTGCGCATTCCCCGGGGCGATGGCAAGGGCGCCCACGCCAGTCTGTTGCGGGCCCTGGCCAAGGCCTTCGGCCTGGGCTTCGATCCGCTGGACTGTGCCCTGGCCGAACCCTGGACCGGACGCCGACCGCAGCCGTTGCGGCAGATCAGCGATGGGCTCTGGCGCACCGCCGGCGATACGCGCGAGCGCCTGGAGCTGTATGCCGCCGAGTTGATCGAGGCGGCGCTCCAGGGCCCGCTGGCGCAGCTGGATGAACCCGGCTGGGAGCCGGTGCAGAGCATTATCGATGGCCTGCGCGAGGTGGTCGCGCCGCGCCTGGACGCCTGCGGCCCGGCGGAAATGCGCGGCCTGCTGGAGGCCCTGAGCGGGCGTTTCGTCCCCGCCGGGCCCAGCGGCGCGCCCAGCCGCGGGCGTCTGGACGTGCTGCCCACCGGGCGCAACTTCTATTCGGTGGACGTGCGCAACCTGCCCACCACCACCGCCTGGCGCATCGGTTTTCAGTCGGCGAACCTGATTCTCGAACGCCACCTGCAGGACCACGGCGATCACCTGCTGCACCTGGGCCTGTCGGTCTGGGGCACCGCCACCATGCGCACCGGCGGTGACGACATCGCCCAGGCCATGGCCCTGATGGGGGTGCGCCCGGTGTGGGCCACCGGCAGCCAGCGGGTCGACGATTTCGAGATCCTGCCCCTGAGCCTGCTGGACCGGCCGCGGGTCGACGTGACCCTGCGGGTGTCCGGGTTCTTCCGCGACGCCTTCGCCAACCTGATCCGCCTGTTCGACGCGGCGGTGCAGGCGGTGGCGGCCCTCGACGAGCCTGAGGACATGAACCCGCTGGCGGCCAGGGTCCGCGCCGAGCGCGCAGCCTTGATCGCCTCCGGCCTGGACCAGGACAGCGCGGCGCGTCAGGCCGGCTGGCGGATCTTCGGCGCCAAGCCCGGGGCCTATGGCGCCGGGGTCCAGGGCGCCATCGACGGTCGCCTGTGGCAGAGCCGCGAAGACCTGGCCGAGGTCTACCTGAACTGGGGCGGCTACGCCTATGGCGGCCAGGATGAAGGCACCGCCGCCCGCGAGCAGTTCGCCACCCGCCTGGGGCAAGTGCAGGCGGTGCTGCAGAACCAGGACAATCGCGAGCACGACCTGCTGGATTCCAACGACTACTACCAGTTCCAGGGCGGCATGCTGGCGGCGGTGGAAAGCCTCAGCGGAGCCAAGGCCGCCAGCTATCACGGCGACCACAGCCAGCCGGACCTGCCGAAGATCCGCACCCTCAAGGAAGAGCTGAACCGGGTGATCCGCTCCCGGGCGGCCAATCCGAAGTGGATCGAAGGGGTCAAGCGCCATGGCTACAAGGGCGCCTTCGAAATGGCCGCGACCCTGGACAACCTGTTCGCCTTCGACGCCACCACCGAGCTGATCGACGATCACCAGTACGCCTTGCTGGCGGACGCCTACCTGCTGGACGACTCGACCCGTGAGTTCGTCCGCCAGCATAATCCCCACGCCCTGCGCGACATGACCGAGCGCCTGCTGGAAGCCCAGCAGCGCGGCCTGTGGCAAGAGCCCGGCGAGTACCGCGAGGCCCTGGAGCACCTGTTGCTGGATATTGAAGAAGATTCCTGAGGCGGCGAGTGCTGCGCACTCGATCGCGAGCAAGCTCGCTCCTACAACGGCAATGCGATGCCTGTAGGAGCGAGCTTGCTCGCGAAAGCGTCCTCCTGGACACCACCGACCCGACCCAAGCGAGCCCCCGACATGAGCGACACCCCCCATTTTCCGCTGTCCGCCGTGGTCGGCGCCGAAGCGCTGAAACTGGCCCTGTGCCTGACCGCCATCGACCCGAAGATCGGCGGCGTGCTGATCGAGGGCCCCCGTGGCATGGCCAAGTCGACCCTGGCCCGGGGCCTGGCCGATCTCTTGGCCAGCGGCCAGTTCGTCACCTTGCCCCTGGGCGCCAGCGAAGAGCGCCTGGTGGGCACCCTGGATTTGGATGCGGCCCTGGGCGAAGGCCGGGCACAGTTTTCCCCCGGCGTGCTGGCCAAGGCCGACGGTGGCGTGCTCTACGTCGATGAAGTCAACCTGCTGCCCGATCACCTGGTGGACCTGCTGCTGGACGTGGCCGCCAGCGGCACCAACCTGATCGAGCGCGACGGCATTTCTCACCGCCATTCGGCGAAGTTCGTGTTGATTGGCACCATGAACCCGGAAGAGGGCGAACTGCGCCCGCAACTGCTGGACCGCTTCGGCCTCAACGTCGCCTTGAACGGCCAGCCGGCCCCCGAAGAACGCGGGCAGATCATCCGCCGCCGCCTGGATTTCGACAGCGATCCTTTGGGCTTCTGCGCCCAGTGGGCCCCGGCCCAGGCCGCATTGCGCGAGCGTTGCCAGCAGGCGCGGGCGGCCCTGGCCGGCATCCCGCTGGACGACCAGGCCCTGGCGCTGATCACCGAGCGCTGCTTTGCCGCTGCCGTGGACGGCCTGCGCGCCGACCTGGTCTGGCTGCGCGCGGCCCGCGCCCATGCGGCCTGGCGCGGTGCTCCGGCGATTGCCGAGGAAGATATCGACGCCGTGGCCGAGTTCGCCTTGCGCCACCGGCGGCGGGAGACTGCGCCCAGCGCGCCGGCATCGGGGTCAAGCCCCCAGGCACCGGCATCCACCAACGCCAACCCCAGCGAAGGCCAGGGCCAATGGGGCGAAATGCCGGCCCAGGCCTTGCCCACCGGTGCCCGTCGAGAAGTGCCCAGCTGGCCAAAAAAGCCCTAGGCATCCGCCCCCAGAGTGACCGGGGGGCGGATGCCAAGCCCCGGGCGGGGCATCTGGATCAAGGTCGGCACGGCGCCAGTCGCACCGCCGGCAGCGGCGCGATCAACTGGCCCGGCACCTTGCTCAAGGGCCGGCCACGGCTGCGTGAAGACCTGCTGTTTCGCCTGCGCAGCCGCGCGCCCCATGAGCTGTGGCTGGTGATCGTCGACGCCTCGGCCTCGACCCGTCGTCACAGCGCCCTGAGCGACGCCAAGGGCCTGCTGGCGCAACTGTTCGACGACGCCTACCGCCAGCGCGCGCGCCTGGCCCTGCTCACCGCCAGCGGCCGCGCGCCGAACTGGCAGGTCCAGGGCCTGAAGGCCTCCAAGGACTTGCGGCACTGGCTCGACGGCCTCGGTGCTGCTGGCGGCACCCCCTTGCCACAAGCCCTGAGCGAAGCGGCCCGGTGGCTGGAACAGCGCCAGCGGCGCCTGCCGGCGGAACAGCAGCGCGTACTGCTGATCACCGACGGCCGCCTGAAAAGCCTGCCGCCGCTGCAGCCCCTGAACTGCCCGACCTTGCTGCTCGACATCGAACGCGGCCCGATCCGCCTGGGCCGCGCCCGCGAACTGGCCACACGCCTCAACGCCGCCTACCAACACATCGACCTGTAGCCGCTGCCGCAGGCTGCGAACGGCCCGCAGGGCCGCAAAAACTCTGAGAGCGCCAGAGGTTTGTCAGTCGATCACCAGACAAGGTCCTGCGGACCTTTACGCAGCCTCGCCAAGGCTTGGCAGCGGCTACACCAACCCGAGGTTGTAGCCGCTGCCGCAGGCTGCGAACGGCCCGCAGGGCCGCAAAAACCCTGAGAGCGCCAGAGATTCGTCGGTCGATCGCCAGGCAAGGTCCTGCGGACCTTTACGCAGCCTCGCCAAGGCTTGGCAGCGGCTACACCAATCCGAGGATGTAGCCGCTGCCGCAGGCTGCGAACGGCCCGCAGGGCCGCAAAAAACCTGAGAGCGCCAGAGGTTCGTCGGTCGATCGCCAGGCAAGGTCCTGCGGACCTTTACGCAGCCTCGCCGAGGCTTGGCAGCGGCTACACCAATGCGAGGTTGTAGCCGCTGCCGCAGGCTGCGAACGGCCCGCAGGGCCGCAAAAACCCTGAGAGCGCTAGAGGTTCGTCGGTCGATCGCCAGGCAAGGTCCTGCGGACCTTTACGCAGCCTCGCCGAGGCTTGGCAGCGGCTACACCAAACCGAGGTTGTAGCCGCTGCCGCAGGCTGCGAACGGCCCGCAGGGCCGCAAAAACCCTGAGAGCGCCAGAGGTTCGTCGGTCGATCGCCAGGCAAGGTCCTGCGGACCTTTACGCAGCCTCGCCGAGGCTTGGCAGCGGCTACACTGCCTGCGCCAACACAGGAGTGAAACGATGCGGGTACTGGTGCGTAACGATAAGGACGATTTTCGGGTCAAGGCCTATGCCGGGACCAATGGGGTGTTGCTGGCCATGGATCTGGATGCGTCACGGCGCAAGGGGCTGCTGGGCTTCGCCATCGAGAAGCAGACCGGCAGCAAGCCCTGGCTGTTCCTGTTCAACAGCCTGACCTTTCCCGGCAAGGCCCACAGCTTCCCGCAATACAACGCCACCCCCAGCGATCAGGCGCCGCTGCAGAAGTTTCGTTGGGCCGACTACGCGGTCCACCCCGGCACCACCCTCAACTACCGGGTGCACCTGGTGTATGGCAGCCCCGAGGCGCCGCAACTGGGCGAGGCCCTGGAACTGAGCATCGACGCCGACAACGGCCAGCCGCCGGGGCAGCGGGTGATCTTCAATCGCGCGGTGGCCGCCAGTCAGGCCTTCTCGCGCAAGTTTCCCGAGCTCGATGCGCAGCTCAGCGCCAACAGGAACCTGGCCATCGAGGACTGGCCGGACGCGCCCAGGCAATGGCTGGAAAACGGCCTGCTGGAGGAGCTGCTGGGCTTTATCCAGCGTGCCACGGACGCCAGCTGGAGCCTGGACATCGCCATCTACGAGTACCAGTTGCAGGCCGTCGTTGACGCGGTCAACGCTGCCTTCGACCGTGGCGTGCAAGTACGGGTGCTGTACCACGCTGGCCCCGGGGACGACGACACCACGCAGAACCAGGCCAGCCTGCAGCACCTGCCCGAGGCCAACAAACGCGGGCGGGTGACCCACGCGATCTTCCACGACAAGTTCATCGTCCTCAGCCGCCTCGACGCCACCGGCCAGCGCCAGCCGCAATCGGTGCTCTGCGGCAGCACCAACTTCACCGCCAACGGCGTCTACCGCCAGGCCAACGTGCTGCACAGCCTCGACCGCGCCGAGCTTGCCGCGCGCTACCTGGAGGTGTTCGAACAGGTCTGGGCGACCCCCGCGGACGTCGGCGCCACCCGTCAATGGCTGACCCGGCACAACCCCATGCAAGCCGATGCGCCGCTGTTCGCCGGGTTTTCCCCGCGCAGCGGCCAGGGTGACCTGAGCGAATTCGTCGAAATCATCAACGGCGCCCGCCGCGACCTGCTGTTCGTCACCGCCTTCGCCTTGCCCGACAGCATTCTCGATGCCTTGCTCGGCCAGCCCCATGACGATGTGCTGCGCTACGGCCTGCAAAACACCGCCAGCCGCATCACCGGCTTCCACGCCGATCGCACCGCCGAGTTCGCCGCCACCGCGCTGCTCAACAACGGCCTGGAGGGCTGGCTCAAGGAGGGGCTCAAGGGCCAGAAGGGCAACCTGCTGGTGCACACCAAGGCCATCGTCACCGACTTCACCAGCGACTCGCCGGTGATCATCAGCGGCAGCCACAACCTCAGCGTCGGCGCCAGCCAGAGCAACGACGAGAACTTCCTGATCATCCGTGGCGACACCGACCTGGCGGACCGCTACGGCCTGGAGCTGCTGCGTTTCTACGAGCACTACCGGTTCCGCTATTTCGCCAAACAGCTGGCCCTCAAGCAGGTGCAGCCGCTGGCGGTGGACGACAGCTGGAGCAACGCCTACTACCTGGAAGGGGATCTGCGCCAGCTGTCGCGGCTGCGTTTTTCCGGGCGTTGAAGCCGGCGCAGGTTGGACAGGGGCGGCCCGACTGGGTAGTTTCCACCGACCGCGCACAAGGAACCTGCCATGGCCCCGGACCTGACTTCCATCGAGCTGTTTCTCAAGGCCCTGACCCTGGGCAACCTGTCCCGGGCCGCCGAGCAGTCGCACCTGTCGCTGTCGGCGGCCAGCCGGCGTCTGTCGCTGCTGGAGCAGCATTTCAAGGTGGCGCTGCTGATCCGTACTTCCACCGGGGTCCAGCCCACGGCGGCGGGGCAGGCCCTGGCCGAGCACGCGCGGAGCATCCTGCGGGCGGTGGATGTGATGCACGCCGACCTGGCCGACTTCGCCAAGGGCGCCACCGGCCGGGTCAGCCTCTATGCCAACAGCTCGGCGATGAGCCAGGAGCTGCCCCGGCAGCTGACCCAGTGGAGCGACCTGCATCCGGGCATTCGCGTGGACATCCGCGAGGAGCGCAGCCGCGAGATCATCCTCGCCGTGCGTGACGGTGTGGCCGATGTGGGCATCGTCACCACGCGCCCGCAGGGCCAGGACCTGCACTACATCCCTTATTGCCGCGACCGGCTGTGCCTGATCGTGCCCCGGGAGCACCCGTTCAGGATGAGCCATGCGCGCTTCCAGGACCTCTTGGGCTATGACTTCGTCGGCCTGGAGGACAATGCCGCCATCACCTCGCTGATCACCGAAGCCGCGGCCGCGGTGAGCATGCCCTTGCGCCTGCGGGTGCAGGTGCGCAGCTTCGAGGCGGTGTGCCGGCTGATCGCCGCCGGGCAGGGCGTGGGAGTGCTGCCCCAGGGCGCGGTGCAGATCTTCCGCAAGGAGATGGCCTTGCGTTTTATCGAAATCGACGATGCCTGGGCCGACCGCCAGATGTTCCTCTGCCGACGCCGGGAGCAACCGTCCCTGGCCAGTCGCGAGCTGTTCGACTACCTGGCCGGCTGCGGGCAGGCCGAGGCGCAGGCTGGCTAGTCGTTGCTCAAGGCAGGACCTTTCTGACGCGCCTTCGAATTTTGCGAAGGCGGTTTCCACAATGAGCAATTCCCCTGGCCGCTTCCCCGTGCCCAGAATGGGCTCGCCCGTGCGCTTGACCTGCCTCCATAACAACAACACGTCAGACCAGGAGAGACGGCTTGTCCAGGATCAATCCCGCTGTAAAACCTCCCCATCGCATCGCGGTGATCGCCGGTGACGGCATCGGCCGCGAGGTGGTTCCCGAAGGCTTGCGCGTGCTGGAAGCCGTCAGCCGGCGCTTCGGCATCGCCTTGCAGTTCGATCATTTCAACTGGTGCAGCGAGCACTACCAGGCCCACGGCAGCATGATGCCCGAGGACTGGGCCGAGCAGATCGGCGACCACGAGGCGATCTTCTTCGGCGCTGTGGGCGCGCCGGACATCGTCCCCGACCACATTGCGGTGTGGGATTCATTGCTGAAGATCCGCCGCCAGTTCGACCAGTACGTGAACATCCGCCCGGTGCGGCTGATGCCCGGGGTGCCGTGCCCGCTGGCCGGGCGGGTGCCGGGGGACATCGATTTCATCGTGGTCCGGGAAAACACCGAGGGCGAGTACTCCAGCGTCGGCGGCCGCATGTGGGAGGGCACCCCGCGGGAGATAGCCCTGCAGGAGTCGGTGTTCTCCCGCCACGGCGTCGACCGGGTGGTGAAGTACGCCTTCGAGCTGGCCAGCCGCCGGCCCCGGCGCAACCTGGTGGCGGCCACCAAGTCCAATGGCATCGCCATCACCATGCCGTTCTGGGACGAGCGAGTGGAGGCGCTGGCCAAGGCCTACCCCGAGGTCGACACGCGCAAGTTCCATATCGACATCCTCTGCGCGCACTTCGTCCAGCACCCGGACTGGTTCGATGTGGTGGTGGCCTCCAACCTGTTCGGCGACATCCTTTCCGACCTCGGCCCGGCCTGCACCGGCACCATCGGCATCGCGCCCTCGGCCAATCTCAACCCGGAGCGCCTGTACCCTTCGCTGTTCGAGCCGGTGCATGGCTCGGCGCCGGACATCGCCGGCCTTGGGGTGGCCAACCCGATCGGCCAGATCTGGTCGGCGGCGCTGATGATCGAGCACCTGGGGCAGGGCGATGAGCTTTACCAGCGGGCCGCGGCGGCGATTGTCCAGAGCATCGAGACGGTGCTCGCCGAAGGCCCGCGCACCCGGGAAATGGGTGGCAACGCCAGCACCGTGGAAGTCGGGCGGGCGATTGCCGAGTGTCTGGCTGGCAACAGGAGCTGATGAAAATGAGCCTCGAACACTACATCGACAACCAATGGCAAGCCTCGTCCTGGGCCGAGGACATTCCGGTACTCGACCCCAGCACCGGCATCGCCTACGCGTGCATCGCCCGCGGCACCGCCGAGGACATCGACCTGGCGGTGCAGGCCGCGCAACGGGCCCTGGGCGACAACTTCGACGGGCCTTGGGGCGGCCTGTCGGCCCTGGAGCGCGGGCGCTTGCTGGCGCGCCTGGGCCAGGCAGTGCTGGAGCACCACGAAGAGCTGGCGCAGATCGAGGCCCGGGACACCGGCAAGGCGCTGAAGGTGGCCCGGGCCGACGCCACGGCCCTGGCGCGCTACTTCGAGTATTACGCCGGGGCCGCCGACAAGCTGCACGGCGACACCTTGCCCTATCAGGCCGGCTACACCGTGCTCACGGTGCGCGAGCCCCATGGCGTCACCGGGCACATCATTCCCTGGAACTACCCGATGCAGATCTTCGGCCGCAGCGTCGGTGCCGCCCTGGCGGCGGGCAACGCCTGCGTGGTCAAGCCTGCCGAGGACGCCAGCCTGTCGCTGCTGCGCCTGGCGGAACTGGCGGCCCAGGTCGGCTTCCCCGCGGGCACGATCAACGTGGTCAGCGGCTACGGCCATGAAGCCGGCGCGGCGCTGTGCGCTCATCCCGGCATTGCGCATATCTCCTTTACCGGTTCCACCGGCACCGGCGCCCGGGTGGCCAAGGCGGCGGCCGAACGGCATTGCCCGGTGACCCTGGAACTGGGGGGCAAGTCGCCGCAGATCGTCTTTGCCGACGCCGATGTGGAGCGCGCGCTGCCGGTGCTGATCAACGCCATCGTGCAGAACTGCGGGCAGACCTGTTCCGCCGGCAGCCGCCTGCTGGTGCAGCGCAGCCTCTATGAACCGCTGCTGGAACGCCTGGCCCAGTGCTTTGGCCAACTGCGCGCCGGGCCCTCGGAGCTGGACCTGGACATGGGCCCGCTGATCAATCAGAAGCAGCTGCGCCAGGTGCGCGAATTCGTCCGCGAAGCCGAGGCCGCCGGCATCCCGGTGGCGGCGCGCGGGCAGGTGGTGGCCGAGGCTGGCAGCGGCGGCTACTTCCACGAGGCGGTGCTGTTTCGCGATGTGCCGCCAGACAGCCGCCTGGCCCGGGAGGAGGTGTTCGGCCCGGTGCTGGCGGTGATGCCCTTCGAGGACGAGGCCGAAGCCATTCGCCTGGCCAACGACAGCGCCTTCGGCCTGGTGGCCGGGGTCTGGACCCGGGACGGCGCGCGGCAATTGCGCATGGCCCACAAGCTGCGCTGCGGCCAGGTGTTCATCAACAACTACGGCGCCGGCGGCGGCGTCGAACTGCCCTTCGGCGGGGTCAAGGCCAGTGGGTATGGCCGGGAGAAGGGCTTCGAGGCACTGCTGGGTTTCACCACCTTGAAGACCATCGCCATTCGCCACGACTGACGGCCGCCACGGCGGTCCATAACAACAAAAACAGGAGTCACTTCCATGCGTCTAGCCAACAAGACTGCCATCGTCACCGGCGCCGGTTCCGGCTTTGGTGAAGGCATCGCCAAGACCTTCGCCCAGCAGGGCGCCAACGTCATCGTCGCCGACATGAACCCCGACGGCGGCCAGCGGGTGGTGGACGAGATCCGCGCCGCCGGCGGCCAGGCTCACTTCATCGAGGTCAACGTGGCCCAGGACGCCAGCGTTGGCGCCTTGCTGCGCAACACCCTGGAGCAATACGGCGGCCTGGACATCGTGGTCAACAACGCCGGCACCACCCACCGCAACCGGCCGATGCTGGAAGTCGACGAGGCCGAGTTCGACCGGGTGTTCGCGGTCAACGTGAAAAGCATCTTCCTCAGCGCCAAGCACTTCGTGCCGCATTTTCGCGGCCAGGGGGGCGGGGTGTTCATCAACATTGCCTCCACCGCGGCGATCCGCCCGCGCCCGGGGTTGGTCTGGTACAACGGCAGCAAGGGCGCGGTGGTGGTGATGAGCAAGACCATGGCCGCCGAGCTCGGGCCGGACAACATCCGCGTCAACTGCGTCAACCCGGTGGTGGGCGCCACGGCGCTGCTCAGTGAGTTCATGGGGGTGCCGGACACCCCGGAAAACCGCCAGAAATTCATGGCCACCATTCCCCTGGGGCGCTTCTCCACCCCCCAGGACGTGGCCAACGCCTGCTTGTACCTGGCCTCCGACGAAGCGGCGTTCATCACCGGCACCTGCCTGGAAGTGGATGGTGGACGTTGCGTCTGATGATCTGTAAAACCCTCCAGGCCCGCGGGTAATCCGTGCTTTGTGTAGCCGCTGCCGCAGGCTGCGAACGGCCCGCAGGGCCGCAAAGCCCGAGCGGGCGCCGGGGGATGACGGTTGATCGCCAGGCAAGGCCCTGCGGGCCTTTTCGCAGCCTCGCCGTGGCTCGGCAGCGGCTACAGCCAGTGCCAATCCGGGCTGGTGTAGCCGCTGCCGCAGGCTGCGAACGGCCCGCAGGGCCGCACAGTTCCAGAGGGCGCCTGGGGATGACGGTTGATCGCCAGGCAAGGCCCTGCGGGCCTTTTCGCAGCCTCGCCGTGGCTCGGCAGCGGCTACAGCCAGTGCCAATCCGGGCTGGTGTAGCCGCTGCCGCAGGCTGCGAACGGCCCGCAGGGCCGCACAGTTCCAGCGGGCGCCTGGGGTTGACGGTTGATCGCCAGGCAAGGCCCTGCGGGCCTTTTCGCAGCCTCGCCGAGGCTCGGCATCGGCTACAGCCAGTGTCAATCCGGGCTGGTGTAGCCGCTGCCGCAGGCTGCGAACGGCCCGCAGGGCCGCACAGTTCCGGCGGGCGCCTGGGCTTGACGGTTGATCGCCAGGCAAGGCCCTGCGGGCCTTTTCGCAGCCTCGCCGTGGCTCGGCAGCGACTACAGCCAGTGTTAATCCGGGCTGGTGTAGCCGCTGCCGCAGGCTGCGAACGGCCCGCAGGGCCGCACAGTTCCAGAGGGCGCCTGGGGTGATGGTTGATCTCCCAAGCAAGGCCCCGCGGGCATTTTCGCCCGCTTCAACCCAATCAATGGAGTGCATTCGACATGTGTGGGATCGATAACGACAAGCACCACCCCAATACCCGGCAGCTGCTTGAAGGTCTGCCAAAGAACTGGGGCAAATGGGGGCCGGACGACGAGGTTGGCGCCCTCAACTACCTGCAACAGGCCGAGGTGCTGCGCGGTGTTGCCGCGGTGCGCCAGGGCAAGACCTTCACCCTGCAGGTGCAGATCGGCCACCCCGGCGGTGACCCGATGTGGCCGGCGCGCAACCCTTCGATGCGCTTCAACACCCTGGACCGCAGCCACTATCAGGCCGGCAAGCAGCCGTCGATGACCGGCGGTGCCGAGTACTGCGACGACGTGATCTTCATGCAGTTGCAGGGCTCGACCCAGTACGACGCCCTGGGCCACGCCTGGTACGACAACCAGCTGTGGAACGGCTACGACGCCAGCAGCACCGTCGGCGGCATGGCCAAGGCCAGCGTGCTGCCGATTGCCGAGCGCGGCGTGGTGGGCCGCGCGGTGCTGATCGACATGGCCCGGCACCGCGGCAAGAAGTACCTGGGCCGCGGCGAGACCTTCAATCACCTGGACCTGCTGGCCGCCGCCAAGGCCCAGGGCGTGGCCATCGAGAAACGCGACATCCTGATCATCCGCACCGGCTCCATGGGCGCCTTCTACGAGTACGGCAAGACCGAGTTCTTCAAGGACCTGGTGGAGCCCGGGCTGACCTACAGCCGCGAACTGGTGGACTGGTTCAACCAGATGGAGATCCCCAACCTGGTCACCGACACCATCGCCAACGAAGTGATCACCGACCCAGTGTCCGGGGTACAGATCCCGCTGCACTGCGCGCTGATGCGCAACCTGGGGATCGCCTTCACCGAGATCGTGCTGCTCGAAGACCTGGCCGAGGATTGCGCCGCCGACGGCCAGTGGACCTTCCTCTACACCGCCGCGCCGTTGAAGATCGTCGGCGGCAGCGGGGCACCGGTGAACCCCATCGTCATCAAGTAGCCGGCGCTTGCTGGTGGAGAGGCGGGCGCAGGGTTTATCCTGCGCCCCCTCACCAAGACCGATAGGGATCATCGACCGATCATGCATGACGATTCGCACCCGCCGGACTGCAGCTGCTGCCTGGATCACGCCAATGCCCATCAGGGCGTACTCGATACCCTGAAGTTGATGGCCGACCACCCCGAGGCCAGCGAGGACGACATCGTCCAACTGCTGCAGGCGCGTGGCTACTCGGCCATCGCCGCGGAAAAACTCAACGCCTTCGTGCCATCGGCCCTGGCCTGGATCGTGCTCAAGCGCCTGGGGGTGAAACACCTGCCCAACCACTTCATCGCCCTGGATGAGGCGGGCGAGGAGGTCCGGGTTCCGGTGGCCGATCAGCACTACTTCACCGCCGCGCTGACCCTGGCCTACAACACCTTCGAAAACGGCTGGAGCGAGGTGCTGCCGCGCAAGACCTACGAAATGGTGGCTGGCCGCAGCGCCGAAATGGCCATGGCCAACGAGGCGCTGTATGCCGGGGAGTCCCTGCAGGGGTCCACCCTGGAGCCCGTGCAACTGCTGCGTCTGGATGCCAGGGCGGCGCTTGAGTAAGCGCCCGGACACTGGCGGGCCGCAGGTCATGGGGTTACCCTGCGGCTGTTTTTTTGAGACCGATATGGACCTTCGCCTCCCGTGACCGATACCTGCCCGCCCAACTGCGCGCATTGCGCCGATTACCCCGACCACCAGACCGCCCACCAGGCCGTGGTCGAAGCCCTGCAAGTGATGGGCGCCCACCCCAAGGCCAGCGAAGACGAGATCGTGCAGATGCTCCAGGCCCGTGGCTACTCGGCCATCGTCGCCGAGAAGCTCAACGCCTTCGTGCCCTCGGCCCTGAGCTGGCCGCTGCTCAAGCGCCTGGGGGTGGAGACCTTCGTCGGTCACTTCATCGCCTACGACGACAATGACCAGGAGGTGCAGATCCCGGTTTCCAGCCAGCACTATTTCACCGCCGCGCTGATGCTGGCCTACAACACGCTCGAAGCGGGTTGGAGCGAGGAGTTGCCCCACGGCACCTTTGTCAGCGTGACGCAACACAGCGCCGAGATGAACGCGGCGAACAAGGTGTTGAACCAGGGCGGCAGCCTGGAGGGCGGGACGATCGGGCCCTTGAAGTTGCTGCGGCTGAGCGCCAGCGAGGTGCTGGGGCAAGCCCCTAGCTGATGTAGATGATCTTCGACACCAGCTCGGCGCTGTTCTTGGCCTGCAGCTTCTTCATCAGGCGGGCGCGGTGCACCTCCACCGTGCGGTGGGAAATCGCCAGTTTGCGCGCCACTTCCTTGCAGGTCAGGCCGTTGACGATGTGCAGCGAGATCTCGCGCTCGCGTGGGGTCAGGCGCACGGTGGGCGCCAGCTGCCGGTCCAGGCGTTCGAAGTGCCAGATCATCAGCCCGAACGGGTCGTCCGGGGTCAGGGAAAAACCATGGGCCCGGGCCCAGAACACTTCGCCATTGCGGTGCTGCATAAAGCGTTCGTCCGTGTAGGACGCGCCCTGGCCGTTGCGCAGCCAGTGTTCGCTGCGCTCGCCAATGCTCTGGTAGTCGGCCTGGGACGGGTACAGCAACAGGGTCAGGTGATCGAGCAACTGTTCGCGCTCATAGCCGAACAGGCGCAGGAAAGCCTGGTTGCAATCGAGCATGCGCCGATGCCCGGTGATCAACTGCGGTGCGGGGGAAACCTGGAAGGCCAGGCGCTCTAGGTCCTGGAGCTGCTGGGCATATACGGTCATGGGGCATCCTGCCTCGTGGAAGTCGTTGCGCCGCTCTGGCGCGGGGGGCACTACTTACTGTTGTACGTAGTTGCCCCAACTAGCGTCTGATTGTGGCGCTCGCCATTGTAGGGAACGTCCGCTTCAAGCACAGAAGAAAATCACCATGAATCATGCTTCCGTATCCATTGTCGCTGCCGCCCACACATCGTTCGGTCGTCTCCAGGGGCTGACCCTGGAGGACCTGATCGTCCAGGTCACCCGCGAGGCCCTGGCGGATGCCGCGATCGATGCCGCCGAGATCGATGCACTGTTTCTCGGGCATTTCAACGCAGGCCTGGTGCCGGACGGTTTTCCCGCCTCGCTGATGCTCCAGGCCGACCCGCAATTGCGCTTCAAACCGGCCACCCGTTGCGAAAATGCCTGCGCCTCGGGCTCGGCGGCGATCCTCGCGGGGGTCAATGCGATCCGCAGTGGCGCCGCTGAGCTGGTGCTGGTGGTGGGCGCGGAAAAGATGACCAGCAACTCCACCGCCGAGGTCACCCAAGCCCTGGCCGGTGCCGGTTACCAGAACGATCCCGCGGAAGCCGGCCTGAGCTTTGCGCAGCTGTTTGCCCGGGTCGCCCAGCAGTACACCGAGCGCTACCACAGCCCGTTGGCCTCGATGGCGGCGATCGCGGTGAAGAACCACAGCAATGCCATGGCCAACCCGCTGGCGCAGATGCACCGAGCGATGGACTTCGAGCATTGCAACCAGGTGTCCCAGAGCAATCCGCTGATCGCGCCGTCCTTGCGCCTCACCGACTGCTCGCTGATCAGTGACGGCGCCGCGGCGATTGTCCTGGCTTCGCCGCAGCGCGCGCGTTTGTTCCGGCGCGAAGTGGCGATCCGCGCCCTGAGCCAGGTCAATGACCTGCTGCCGATGGCCAGTCGCGACATCCTGGCCTTTGACGGTCCGCAGCGGGCCATCCACGGCGCCTTGCGCGAGGCCGGGGTCAGCCTGGGAGACATGAGTTTTGCCGAGGTCCACGACTGCTTCACCATCGCCGAGCTGCTGATCTATGAAGCCATGGGCCTGGCGCCCAAGGGCGAAGGCCATCGGGCCCTGGACGAGGGCATCGTGCGCCACGGCGGCCGTTTGCCGGTCAACCTGTCCGGCGGGCTCAAGGCCAAGGGCCACCCGGTGGGGGCCACCGGCGTGTCGATGCATGCCCTGGGCTTTCGCCAATTGATCGGCGAGCCGATTGGCCTGGGCGTGCCCCGGGCCGAGTTCGGCCTGCTGTTCAACATGGGCGGGATGGCCGTGGCCAACTACGCCACGGTCCTGCAAGCGCTCAGGGCCTGAGCATGAACATCGCCCATTGGCTGCTGGACGCGGCCCAACGCTGGCCGCAGCGCCCGGCGCTGTTCGAGGGCCGCCGCCAGGTGGCCGACTACCAGGGTTTTGCCGCGCGGGTCCGGGCCCGCGCCCTGCACCTGCGGCACGACCACAGCATCGCCGCCGGGGACCGGGTGGCCTTGCTGATGAAGAACAGTTGCGACTACCTGGAACTGCTCTACGCCATCTGGTGGAGCGGGGCGGTGGCGGTGCCGGTCAACAGCAAGCTGCATCCGCGGGAGGCGGCCTGGATCGTCGGCAATGCCGGGGCCAGGTTGATCTTCACCGACGGCGGCCGGACCTTCGAGCTGCAGGATTTGCCCGCCGATTGCCGCGAGCTGCCCGGCGAAGTCATGCCGGCGCCGGCGGGCGCCCCGGACGGCGAACTGCGCGAGCCCTGGCCGTGCGCCGACGACGAGCTGGCCTGGCTGTTCTACACCTCGGGCACCACCGGCCGTTCCAAGGGGGTGATGCTGTCCCACGGCAACCTGATCGCCATGTCGCTGTGCTACCCGCTGGATGTCGATCCGGTGCGGGCCGGCGATGCGCTGGTCTATGCCGCGCCGATGTCCCACGGTGCCGGGCTGTACAACTTCATTCACGTGCGCTGTGGTGCCCGGCACGTGGTGCCGCAATCCCGGGGGTTCGATGCGCCAGAGCTGTTCGGGCTGGCGCAGGAACTGGGACAGGTCAGCCTGTTTGCCGCGCCGACCATGGTCAAGCGCATGGTTGAGCAGGCCCGGCAACAAGGCTATGACGGCACGGGCATCAAGACCATCGTCTACGGCGGGGCACCGATGTACCGGGCGGACCTGGCCCAGGCCCTGGACACCTTCGGCCCGCGGCTGGTGCAGATCTACGGCCAGGGCGAGTGCCCGATGAGCATCAGCGCGCTGTCCCGGGAGCTGATCGCCGAGCGCCAGCACCCGGATTGGCCGGCGCTGGCGGCGTCGGTGGGGCGCCCGCATGCCTGTGTCGAAGTGCGCATCCTCGATCCCCGGGGACAGCCCCTGCCGGCCGGCGAGCCCGGGGAAATCGCCGTGCGCGGCGCCCCGGTGATGCACGGCTACTGGGACAACCCGGCCGCTACCCGGGCGACCCTGGTGGAGGGATGGTTGCTCACCGGCGATATCGGTTTCCTCGACAGCCGCGGCTTCCTGACCCTGACCGACCGCTCCAAGGACGTGATCATTTCCGGCGGCAGCAACATCTACCCGCGGGAAGTGGAGGAGGTGCTGATGCAGCATCCCCAGGTGTTCGAGGTGTGCGTGGTGGGCCAGGCGGATGCCGAATGGGGCGAGTCGGTGGTGGCCTTCGTGGTTGCGCGCGACCCCGACGGCCTGGACCCGCAGGTGCTCAACCAGTGGTTCGTGACGCGCATGGCGTCGTTCAAGAAACCGCGCAAATACCTGTTTTGCGCCGAGCTGCCGAAGAACAGCTACGGCAAGATTCTCAAGACCCGCTTGCGTCAGTGGCTGCAGGACCCGACCGGGGCCGTTACCGACCGCTGAACGCACTTTCCCATGGACCGCAGTACGACAGGAGTCTCCCAACATGGACGTGTCCTCTTGCAACCCCCAGCGCCAGCGGCGCCGGGCCTTTATCGGCGCCACCTCCGGCCACTTGATCGAGTGGTACGACTACGGCGTCTACGGCTTTCTGGCGCTGTACATCGGCAAGGCGTTCTTCGTCTCCGATGACCCCACCAGCAGCCTGCTGGCGAGTTTCGCGGCCTTTGCCCTGAGCTTTTTCATCCGGCCCCTGGGCGGCCTGTTCTTTGGTCCGTTGGCGGACCGCATCGGCCGGCGCCGGACCCTGATCACGGTGCTGGTGCTGATGGCCGGCTCGACCTTCCTCCTGGGCCTGTTGCCGACCTACGCCAGCATCGGCATCGCCGCGCCGGTCATCCTGGTGCTGATCCGCTGTGTGCAGGGGTTTTCCGCCGGTGGCGAGATCGGCACCATCACCAGCTTCATTGCCGAATACGCCGGCCCCGGGCGCCGCGGCTTCGCCACTTGCTGGCTGATGGTCACCGCGGTGCTCGGTCTGTTGCTGGGCGGCGCGGTGGCCAACGGCATGACCTGGGGCCTGGGGGCGCAAGTGATGCAGGACTGGGGCTGGCGCATTCCGTTCCTGCTCGCCGGTCCTTTGGGCTTCATTTCCCTGTACATCCGCCTGAAGCTTGAAGACAGCCCGGAGTTCCTCGCCCTGGTGCAGGCCGGAGAGACCTCCAAGGCGCCGCTGCGCGAAGTCTGGCAGTGGAAACGCTCGATTGCCCTGGTGTTTTTCATCATCACCCTGCACAGCTCGATCTTTTACCTGGTGCTGACCTTCGCCTCGACCTACATGTCCAACACCCTCAAGTTCGACAGCGGCACCACCTTGCTCTATGTGTTCGTCGCCAGCCTCTCGGCGGCCCTGGTCATGCCCCTGGGCGGAGCCTTCACCGACCGCTACGGACGCAAGCCGTTCCTGATGGTGATCGGCACCCTGGCCACCCTGGCCATGTACTGGTTCTTCAAGACCGCGCCCAACGCCACCCCGGCCACGCTGTTCTGGCCGTTGATGGCGGTGGCGATCCTGTTCGGGCTCTACGCGTCGTCGACCTACGCGCTGATGAGCGAACTGCTGCCCACCCGCATCCGCTCCACCGGCATCGCCGTGGCCTACAACATTCCGGTGGCGGTGTTCGGCGGCAGCGCGCCGCTGATTTCCACCTGGCTGATCAAGCTCACCGGCGACATCACCGCGCCCTGGTACTTCTACGTGGCCACCGGCGTGGCGTCGCTGATTGCCCTGGTGGTGCTGCGCAAGGAAGACTTCGTTGCCTGTGCCGCGGAGCACCCGGCAAGGCAGCCAGACGCCGCCTTGAGCCTGCCCACCGTCGGCGCATGAGCCAAGCGCGGATCTGGTCGGTGGCGCGACCGACCAGATCCGAGCTGTCACAACTGGGCGGGCTGATTGCCCGCTATCGGCATCGGCTGCCCCAGGCGCTCGCGGGCAGTCAGCAGGCGGATCAGCGGTGAGGCGATGAAGGTGCTGATGATCGCCATGATCACCAGGATGGTGAAGTACTCTTTGGGCAGCACGCCAAGGTCATAACCGACGTTGAGCACCACCAGTTCCATCAAGGCGCGGGTGTTCATGCAGACCCCGATCAGCGCCGAGTTTCGCGGGCTTTCTCCCAGCAGCCGGCTGGAACCGTAGGCCCCGAAGAATTTGCTGGCAAATGCCACCAGGCACACCAGCAGACAGTTGAGCAGGGCGTTACTGCCCTCCAACGAACCTACGTCGGTTCGCAGGCCCGTATAGGCGAAAAATACCGGCAGGAAGAACGCGTTGACCAAGCCGCCGACCTTGGCGTTCCACTGGGCGACAAAGGGCCGGTGAGTATGCAGCGCCACGCCCATGATGAAGCCGCCAATGATCGAGAACACCCCTATCAGGTTGGTGATGACGGCGCTGGCAAAGAGCACGATCAGCATCAGTGAAATGCCGTGTGCCGACAGGGGCCGACGCTCCAGGTCGCCGATGATCCAGCGCAGGATCAAGGGGCGGACCTGCCACAGCACCACGACGATGAACAGCGCCAGGGCCAGCATCCTCAGGAGCGAGGTCCAGACGTTGAAGTTCGAGGCAATGATCGAGGTCACGCCGCCCAGGATCAGCCAACCGCAGACATCGTCGATTGCCGCGGCACCGATGGTCAGGGTCGCCACCCGTGATCGCGACAGGCCCAGTTCCATGAATATGCGCCCCAGAATCGGCAGGGCGGTGATTGACAGGGCTGTGGCGAAGAACAGTTGAAAGGCCAGCAGCGGAGGCCGCTCACCGGTTATCTGCAGCCAGAAAAATTCGGCGCTGAAAAAGCCGCTGGCGAAGGGCACCAGCAAGCCCCCAAGACTGATGAAGATGATCGAACGCTTGCGGCCTTTGAGGTGCGCGCCAAATTCGAACTCCAGGCCCACCTGGAACATCAGCAGAATCAGCCCGACCTGAGCCGTCGCGATGAATGCGGTAGAGGTCTGCGGCACGAAGATGCTGTGCAACAGCTCTGGAAAAAAATACCCCAGCAAGCTTGGGCCCAGCACCAGGCCTGCAAGGATTTCACCGGCCACCGGGGTTTGTCCCAGGCAGCGGGTGCTGAGCCAGGAGATCACCCGGCTGACGGAAAAGATCACGATCAGCTGGATCAGGAACAGCAACGTCAGGTGTTCGGCCTGGGAGCCCACAGCCGATTGCCCCATGGGTGGGCTGGCGGGCTGTTGGGTTGTCGCACTGGTGGTTTGCATAGAGACTTCCTATCCCTTGAAGTGTGAAAGCGCTGGCTTGAGCCAGCCACCAAACTGAGTTTGCAGAAATACTGCGGCGTCCAGCAGCAAAGCGTCCTGGCCGGGGCCGGCGACCAATTGCACGGCCACCGGGCAACCTTGATCCAGGCGCCCCATTGGCACGCTGAGGGCCGGCAGGCCCAGGGCGTTGAACAGGGCGCAGTAAGCAACGTCTAAGGGGCGCTTGAGGGCATGCCCGTGTTCCGGCGCGACGCCTGGCGTGACGGGCATCAGCAGCACGCTATGGCCGTCGAAGAGCTCGGCGAAGGCTCGTTGCAAGTGATCGCGCTGGGCAAGAAAACGTCCCAGCCCCGGATTGCCCAGGGCGTCGCCGACACTGTCCAGCCAGGTCGCCAGCAACGGCCCCGTAGCATGTCGCGCACGCCCTGCAAGGCTGGCGCGGGCTGCCCGCCAATAGCTCAGCGGCTGCCCATCGCCCAGGTAGTCCGCCAGGCGGACCTGCGCCTCAAGCTTGAGCACCGCCAGCCAGATGAAAAAGGCGTTGTGCATGCCCGGTTCCTGCCAGGCATGCAGCGTGGCGCCCTGGCTGGCCAGGCATTGCCCGGCGTCGTTCAAGGCCTGGGAGACAGCCTCGGACACCGGGCTGCTCCATTTCATCCTCTCAGGCAGGTACAGGTGTACCCGCCTCAGGCGCGCGGGTTCGGCAACGGGCGCAAACCGCGAATGGATATTGCGGTCGATGCCATCGGGCCCGGCGATGATCTGCAGGACTTCGCTCAAGTCCTCGGCATGTCGGCACAGTGGGCCAGCCGCAAAATGAGCGGATACCGCCTGCGCGTTCGCTTGCTCGCGACCACGCTCGTCCAGTGGCAAATGACCGCTCAAGGGCACCAGGCCGCGCGATGGCTTGAGACCGAAGACCCCATTGAACGCGGCGGGAATGCGCACTGAGCCAGCGCCATCGGTGCCGAGGGCAAAGGGCACGCAGGCGCTGGCCACCATGACCGCATCGCCGCCGCTGCTGCCTCCGGCGGTGCGCGAGGCGCGATACGGGTTGAGCGTGCGGCCATAGAGCAGATTGTCGGTTTCCGGCCACAGGGCCATCTCCGCCTGGTTGCCCAGCGCCACGGGAATGCCCCCCGCGCTGATCAGGCGCTGGGCAACCGTGGCCGTCGAGGAGGCCGTAACCTGCCGACGCAAGGTCGAGCCGCAGGTCTGTGGCCACCCCGCGAGCCCCAGGCCTTCCTTGATCGAGAAGGGCACTCCATGCAAGCGTCCCAGGGGGTGGCCCCGCAAGACATCAGCTTCTGCCCGACGCGCAGCGCTACGGGCGCAGCGGTAGAGTTCGACCGCTATCGGGTTGCACAGGGCCTGGATCTCTTGGCAGCGCTCGATGGACTGTTCCACCAGTTCGACCGGCGAGATGTCCTTGCGCTTGATCAGGTGCGCCAGTTGTACCGCGCTCAGCTCCAGCAACGCGGGCGGGCGGCCGCAGGAGGCCGACGGCGTCAGCGCGGACATCAATGGCGGGCCAGATCGAGAAAACCGCCGTCATTGCCAAAGGGCGACTTCAGCAGTTCCGGCGACTCGCCATATTTGTAGAACAGCGAGGGCTTGAGCCTCAGGCTCAGAGACCGCGCCAGATCCTGCACCACGCCGCAGCTGTGGCGCAGCAACAGTTTCAAGTGCCGCGGCGTCGCTGACCACTTGACCATCTTCATCAGGCGGACCCGCAGTGCGGCCGAACGCAGGTAGTAATGCGCGGCATACAGCGGCCGGGCGCGATGTTCGGCTTTGTACAGGTCGAAGTTGATGGTGCGCGAGTACAGGTTCGGCATCATCTCCGGGCTCAGGCCCGGGTTGGAACGGCGGACTTCCTGCAGCAGGCAGGCAAAGGGCAGGGGAGAAGGCTGCAACTCCCGGGGGTAGCGCGGCAGCAGGTCGGCAAACTGCTGGGCCTGGTGCCCGTCGAGGAAGTCGCCGGTCATATACATCGGCAGCACGACGTGGAAGTAGGCCATGTTGGCGAACAACAGGGTCCAGCCCATCATGAACGGGTCGTCCATGACCTCGTACCATTTGCTCCAGGTGTCCTGCAGCGCCAGTTGCGCCTGAATGTGAGACTCCAGGCAGTTGACGTAGGCCGGGGTCAAGCTGGCATGGAGGTCCTTTTCGATCATGGCCGCGATCTGCGGAATCTGCTGTGCCACATAGGCCAGCCCGGCGCTGTTGGCCGGATCGAAGGTGAACGCGGCGTCGCCGAGCAGGAACCAGCCGTCGGTGGAGTAGTACTGCTGGGCTTCATACATGTAGTTGTACATGGCGTGGGCATCGACCACCTGGCCGCTGGCGATCAGTTCGGTGATCACCGGATGATCGGCCATGACCTTGTCGGTGAACTGTTCGAGGGTGCCGATCTTCTGTTCGATCATGTCCGGACGGTAGGTGATGCCGATGCTGATCATGTCTTTGCCATCGTCGCTGCGCATCGGGATCATCCAGATCCAGTAGCCCTTCCCGTAGAAGTGATGGGTGACGTAGTAGGGGTCGTAGCAGTGGTGCTTGACCTTGTGGATGTTGATGTTGGACAGCAGGGTGCGGTCGAAGTCCTTGAGGCGGAACCAGAAGGTGCTGCGCTGGTAGGTGGGTTCCTTGTGCAGCTTGAGCTTCTTGGCCATGAAGCGGTTGCGTCCGGTGGCATCGATGATCCAGTCCGCGGTCAATTGCTGGGGCGCGTCGCTGTCGCTGCGCAAGGTCAACAGGTGAGTGGCATGCTCGCCCTGGTGCAGGTCCACCGCGCTGACGTCGGCCTCGATCATCTGCACTTGATGCTCGTCGACGATCCGCCGCAGGTCTCGGTCGAAACTGAACCGGTTGAGGTTGTAGGCCGGCATGCGAATCACCCCCGGCGCCTCATGCACCACATAGTTGCGGCATTCCGGGTTGTTGCGCAGCTTCAGGTAATAGGTCAGGCCGTACTTGTGGTAGTGCTTCTCCTCCAGCAGGCTGCCCAGTCCCAGGCCCTTGAAGAAGTGGGTGGTCAACTCAACCGTCGACTCGCCCACTATCGGGCGCTTTCGATCCGGGCGGCCGATCAGGATGACCTCGACTCCGGGGAGGCGTTTCTTGAAGTACAGGGCAGCCAGGTGACCGGCAACGCCGGCCCCCATGATAGCGATACGTTTCATTGGCTCAGTCCGTGAACAAATAGGGAGGGCCGAAGGTGCGACGGCCTTCGGCCGGGGGGTGAACGGTTTAGCGGCCAGCAGCCTCGATCAGGGTCGCGGGTTCGACGCGTTCCGAGTAGTCGACATTGACAAAGGCGTGGCGAATCACCCCGTCCTGGCCGATCACGAAGGCGCTGGCCATTGGCAGCGTCAGGGCATCCGAGCCGTTGAAGACTTTCAAGTCGGCGCCCAGCGAGCGGTAGACCGCGTCCAGTTCATCCTCAAGCTTGAAGACGATGCCGTATTGCTCGGCCAGGCGGTTTTCCGGGTCGCTGAGCAGCAAGTAGCGAATGCCCAGCGCCTCACGGGTCTTGGCCGAGGATTGCGGTGTCTGCGCCGATACCGCGACCAGGGTGGCGCCGGAGGCTGCCAGGTCGCCGACCATCTGTTGGTAGGCGCTCAAGGCCAGGTTGCAGAACGGGCACCACAGGCCGCGGTAGAACACCAGTACCAGGGGGCCCTTGTCGAGCAGTTGGCGCAGGTCGACATCCTGGCCATCCGGGTCCTTGAGCACCGCCAGCGGCGCCTTGTCCCGGGCTTTCAGGGCCTTGGTTGCCAGGCCGCTGTCGACCAGTGCCTGCAGTGAGGCCGCGAACTTCTGCAGGATCTCGCCCGGCAGTTGTTCGGCCATCTGCTGTTTTGCGCCTTGCAGCTTTTCCTTGAGAGACATGCGTAACTCCTTTTTTCTAGTGAGACAGGCTTCGGGTAGCCCGGGTGTGAATCCTGTGGGAGGCCTTGCAATCGGGTGGGTAACGTTGAAACAGCTGGCGAACCCAGTCCGGGCGCGTCTTGCTGGCATCGTTGAGCCAGTTGGCGACAGAGTCCTGGGGGTATTTCTGGCTTTCGGCGAGCAGCGGGATCAGTAGCGGCTCGGCTAATTCCGGGGTGTTCTTGAGGGCGGCGATGTGCTCGCACCAGACGCCTCGGGGGCGCAGGATCTCAATGCTGAAACGGCGGATCAGCGGGTCTTCGCTGAGCGCGTATTGGCGCAGCAGGGGCAGGGCCGTCGCAAGGTCCTGGCTGAGCAAGGGCCGCAAGGCGATCCAGGCCCATTCGCGCACGCCGAAGTGGCTGTCGCAGGCAAAGTGCAGCTGGCTCTGGATCGCCGTGGCCAGGGATTGATTGCGTTCGCGGTAGGCATTGGCGAAGGCCGCCCAACTGCGCACGGTGTCCGATGGATGGGCCTGCAACAGGGTCCAGGCCTGTTGGCGCGCGGGCGGTGCGGCGAGCTCCAGCCATTGCCCGAGAGCCAGCCCCAGGGCGGCGATTCTTTTCGAAATGCCCTGTTTCTCGGTTGCCTGGGCGGCGGCGACCAGCGCCTGTCCCAGGCTCTCGTCGAGCTGGCCGGCAATGGCCGTGGCCAGCGCGGTCTGGTCAACGGCCAGGCACTGCGCCAGGTTGCGGGTCTCGATCAGTCCCTGATTGATCAGGTGGGTGGTGTCTTCACTCATGGCAGGCTACCGGCTCGGGGTTGGCAAGGGGCGCTCGGGTGTCGGCAGGCAGGCAGTAGCGGCCTGGCGAGAGCAGATGATGGGGATCAAGGGCGTGCTTGAGGCGAGCCCCCAGCTGCCAGGCGGGTTGTTGCCGGTCCGCCAGCAACGGCATGAATGCCACCGGGACGCGATAGGGCACGATCCCCCGAGCCTTGCCCAGTTGGAACAGTTGCTGATAGCAGTCATGGGCCCGTGCGGATGCCTGAGGGTCGCTGCGCGCAAACAGCAACGGCACGGTGCAGTCAATGGCCCGGGTCGAGAGCGTGGTCAGGGTGATCGGGCAGAGCATGTCCTGCATCTGGCACTGCTCGTTCATGGCCTGCAGGAAGTCTTCGATCAGTTGCTTCTTGAACGGTAGCACCGGGGCGTACCAGATCAGCCCGCAGTGGTCGCGCGCGGGGTTCAATCCTGGCCCGGGAGGCGGCTTGGCCCCTGCGCTGTAGGCCAGCGGCAGGGCGACTTCGTTGGGGCGCCCTTCCATCAGTTCAACGCCGAGCAACATCTTTTCCAGGGTCCGCTGCCAGCGCCGCGCCCAACGCCCCGGCAGCCGCTGCAACAGGCCGTGCGCCAGGTCCAATTGGCGGTGGGTCTTGAACATCGAGCGATCGGCAAAGCCCTTGAGTTCGCGCCGGATCATGCGCTTGAGCGATGCGTGCTGGTCCGCGTGGCAATAGATCGAGCCAACCCCCATCCAGGCCGGCAGCCCCAGGCTATCGGCGGCCTGGCGCAGTTGTTCGCCGGAGCGTCCGGCGAGGCCCTGGCCTTCACTGGCCATGGTCAGCAGGCGAGTGCGGTTCATGAGGTTGATGCCGCCCACCTGGCCCTGGGCCTGTTCGAGGATGCGCCGCACACCCTCCAGCGCCGGGCCAAGCCTGGCCGGGTCTTCGATCCAGAAATAGAACGGCTGAATGACCTGGGGTTTTCTCACCAGGGCGAGGCTCATCTGGGTCACGATGCCCAACCCGCTCTGGCTGAACAGGCCGTCCAGATAGGGGCCCACGCCCCATTTGAAACACGGACTGGCGGCTCCCATCGACAGCGGTGAGCGGTAGATCTGGCCGTCGGGCAGCACCGCCTCCAGGGCCAGGACGGCTTGGAAGTGGTCGGTCTGCGGAGTAATCCCGTAACCCCGTTCCAGAGCGTTGCCCAGCAGGCTGCAAGAGGGGCCGGCACCGGTCACCGGTGTCAGGTAGGGCAGGCCACGTTCTTGCAGGTATTGCGCCAGCGCGCCTTGGGTAACGCCGGGCTCGAGTGTGACGACTGAGAGCTCCTGGTCGAACGACAGAATCCGCGTCATGCCCGACAAATCCATGACGACGCAGTGCTCGCGACCGGTCGCGGCACAACCGTAGCCCCAGTTGTTACCGGTACTGATGGGGTGCAAGGCGATGCGGTGCCGGTGGGCAATGGCCACACAGGCCGCCACTTGCTCGCTGGAAAGGGGCGCGATCACCGCCTGGGCATAGGCCGGAGAATGCATGGTGTCGTGCTGGACGTGGGCGATGCCGGCGTGATCGAGGCGCACTTGCGACTCTCCCAGAACGTCGCGCCACTGCTCCAGGGCGGCCTGCAGGCGGGTGCTTTCAGAAAGCACTGGCCAACCCTCCCAACCGCAGGAACAGGCGCAGTTGCTGTACATCGGCCTTGCGGCTGGCTGGCAGCGCGGCATAACGGCGCTTGAACTCCGGCTTCATGGTCTTGACGCAGCGTCGCTTGGGCGTGCGGATCACCATCATCAATGGGCTCAGTGCCGTGCTGTAGACCTTGGCGCAAGGTCCCAGGTAGCTGGCCGCCAGCGTCTGGAACTCTTCCAGGGAGAAGGCCGCCAACAGCGAGTGGCGGTAGTCCAACAGGGTTTCCCGATCGGCGCCGTCGCTGGCGCGCTGAACGAAATAATCCACCGATTCGGTTGATTTCAGTCGCCCGAAGTCATTCAGGTAAATGGCGCGATCGTTACGCAGCACCCGGGCAATGTTCCTGAAGGTGGACTCCAGCTGTTCCAGGCTCGCCAGGTGGTGCAGGGCCATGGAGGAAATCACCACGTCGACACTGCGGTCGCCGATCCGGCCCAGGCGAGACATGTCGTCCTCAATCAATTCAACGTTGTCGATGCCTTGTTGCCGAATCGAATCCCGGGCGATGTCGAGCATGTTTCTTGATAGGTCGACCCCCACGAATTCGGCCCGCGGGTTGAGTCGCGCCACCTGCAGCAGCAGGCTGGCGGGCCCGCAGCCGATATCCAGGACAACGTCCCCGGGCTTGATCAGCGCGCACATCTGCGCCGCGTGATACAGGTAGGTTCCAGAGAGGGCCTGGCCCTGTCCGGCGCTGTTGGCATAGGACGCAACGCTGGGCTGGGCCTCCATGACCAGCTCCGGTTCCGGTGTGCGAATGAACGGCTGTTTAGTGGTGATTTCTCTGTAAATCGCCCGCAGCAATCCCGTATCCATGACTCATCCTCCATGAAATGATGTGTGAAATTCGGCAGGGGAAGGGCGTGTTTACGCCAGGGCCAGCGCCCGTTTGATGCGGTTGCTCAGGTGCCTGCCATGGACCCCGCAGCGGGCCATGTGGATCAGCACGTCCTGTTGCTGCCAGCGATGCACGCCAGCATCGGCCGGCAGGCGAATCGCATCGAAGTCGCGCTGGCAGAAAAATTCGAAGAAGTTGGTGCTCTTTCCCGCGACCGCCAATTTGACCCCGGAGGACTGATAAACGCTCTTGAAGCTGTCCTGGGCGTCTGCCAGCCCCAGTGACAAAGGCTGGGAAAGGGCGTCGTTGAGCTTGGTGTAGCGCTCCACACGGCCAATCGGCGAAAAGAACAGCACCTTGCGATAGAAGGAGCTGGCCCTGGGATGCACGGCAATCAGCAGCTTTTCAATCCCGCGGTAGTGCATTGCCCATCGGAACATCGCGTTGTAGAGCATCAGCGGCACACCCTTGCCACGGTAATGCGCGGATACCGCGAGGGTCCCGACTTCGGCCAGGCGCTGGCCCGACAGACGCTGCAGCAGGACTTCGTTGCCGTGAACTTCTTCCATCGGCAATCCCAGCATCGAGTCTTCGATCAATGACACCGTGCCGATGACCTGCTGTTCCTTGATCGCGACGAAGGTCGTGGTGCCAGGTAGCAGGTGAAAGGCAGAAAAACGCATGCCGGCACGGCAGACGGTGGAGATTCCCCGGCGTGCATAACTCTCGTTGACCAGTCGCAGGGCTTCTTCCAGCTCGAAGAGGCTTTGTATCGGGCGGAACTCGAAGCCCTCGATGGCCAGGGGCGCGCGGGCGATGCGCGTGAGAAACAGGTGGCGGTAGAGCGGGGGAGGAATGTAACGCTCCAATGAGGCCAGGCTATGCCTGAGCGTATCGACGCTACTGTGAAGACGCGGCTTCCTGCCGAAATTGGTCATTACCTTTTGACTCTGCAACATCAGTCACCTCCATGTGTTGCTACTACCATTGACGCCCGGCGCTAATCCCCGTCAGGAGGTTGCAGTGCCAGGGCGGGGCTTGCAGAAATGCAATAGATCGCTTCAGTCAGCGCCTGGCGTTGTTCCGCGCTCAGGCCTTCGATAATGCTGCAGATCCAATCGGTGTGATCGGCGAACACTTCGTCCACCACCTGCTTGCCTTCCGCGGTCAGGTTGATGATCAGCTTGCGTCGATCCGTCGGGTCTGGCTTGCGCTTGATGAAACCATCGCCTTGCAGGCCATCGAGCAGTCCGGTCACGGTGCCGGTGGTGATGGACAAGCGCGTCGCGAGTTCCAGTGGCGAGAGTTTCCCGCCCGCACTCTTGAGGGTCAGCATGATCACGAAGCGCCCCTCTGAAAGGCTGTAGCGGGCAAGCCGTACAGCACAGACGCGGTTGATGGTCGCTGCGGCCGAAAGCAGTTCGAAGCACAGTCTGACGCTCTCGCGAGCGTCGGGAGAAATGTTCTCCAGTGCCTGCAGCATGATGTGATGTTTGTTCTCTAAAATATTCATAAGGCGCAGTTTATCTTGGCGCCTTACTAAGTCAACGGTTAATTCTTTTGGTTTCTTTTGTTGGTTTTAACGTGTTGTTTTATATGGATTTAATTTGATATTTGCGGCGTGGGAGGGGGGTGTTTGGGGGGGGCAATTGGTGACTTATTTGTGTCATTCATTTGGCGCCATCAATGCGCCTTTGCAGCAGGGCGCGGCGCTTGATCTTGATGGCGAACAGGTAGCACCGTTCCTTGGTGCTAGCGGGGGCCGGTTGAGGTCATGAGCGCGCGGGGATCAACCTGCGCTTGCCGCGCCAACCCAGTTGATAGGCGATGCCCAGCCAGATAAACCACGCCGGCATCACGCACAGTGCCAGGCGGGTGTCCGGGCGCAGGGCCAGCAGGCCGAGGACGAACAGCAGGAAGGCCAGGGCGAACCAGGCCATGGGCACGCCGCCGGGCATCTTGTAGCGCGAGCGGGCGTGCAGTTCGGGGTGTTTGCGACGGTAGGCGATGTAGGACGCCAGGATGGTCGACCAGGTGAAGATCACCAGGATCGCCGACACCGTGGAAACGATGGTGAAGGCGGTCATCACCTCGGGGACGATGTACAACAGCAGGACCCCCAGCAGCATCAGCAGGCAGGTGAAGGCCAGGCTGGTCACCGGCACGCTGTGCCGCGACAGGTGCTTGAACAGTCGCGGCGCGTTGCCCTGGTCGGACAGGCCGAAGAGCATGCGGCTGGCAGAGAACACGCCGCTGTTGGCCGAGGAGGCTGCCGAGGTCAGGACCACGAAGTTGACGATGCCCGCCGCCGCGGGAAAGCCGGCGATCAGGAACAGTTCGACGAAGGGGCTCTTGTTCGGCGACACCTGCTGCCAGGAGGTCACGGCGATGATGCAGGCCAGGGCCAGCACGTAGAACAGGATGATGCGCAGGGGGATGGCGTTGATCGCCCTGGGCAGGGTGCGCTCCGGGTCGCGGGTTTCCGCGGCGGCGGTACCGATCAGTTCGGTGCCGGCGAAGGAGAAGATCGCCATCTGGAAACCGGCGAAGAAGCCCATCAGGCCGTTGGGCAGGGCCGCTTGCCGGTCCAGCAGGTGGCTCAGCGAAGCGCTCACGCCGGACGGCGAGACAAAGGCCGTGGCGATCAGTACCAGGCTCACGCTGATCAGGGTGACCACGGCGATGATCTTGATGATGGCGAACCAGAACTCCACCTCGCCGAACAGCTTCACCGTGAGCACGTTGAGGGCGAACAGGGTCAGCAGCATGACGATGGCGGGGATCCAGGCCGCGACGCCGGGGAACCAGTACTGGAAGAAGCCGCCCACCACCACCGCGTCGCCCACCACCGCCACACTCCAGCTCAGCCAATAGGACCAGCCGAGAAAAAAGGCCGCCCGCGGCCCCAGGTAGGCGCCGGCAAAATCGGCGAAGCTCTTGAACTTCAGGTTCGACAGCAGCAGCTCGCCCATGGCGCGCATCACCAGGAACACGAACAGGCCGATGATCATGTAGATCAGGATGATCGAGGTGCCGGACATGGCGATGATCTTGCCCGAGCCCATGAACAGCCCGGTGCCGATGGCACCACCCATGGCCATGAGCTGGATATGACGGTTGTGCAGGGTGCGCTGCAGCGCCGGACGCTCGGCGGCGCCCAAGGTATCTGGAGTCATCTCAAAACCTCTTGATTTTATAGTTGTCGAGTTTTGGCAGTGAAAGGTGCTGGGGACTGCGCGCTGTGGTTGTAGGTCGGAGTGGCGCAGCCGGTTCGGGGCGGGCCGCTGAACCGGGGCACGCGGCGCTGGCCCGGTTCAGCGATCCCGGTGCTTTCAGCCGCTGGCCAACCGGCGCGGGGCGCCGGCAGCGGCTGTGTGGCACTGCTCGATCAGTTGGAACAGGTCCTTGATGTTGGTCGGGGTGGGCACCAGCTGGATCTGCTCGCCGATGCCATGCTCGCGTGCCAGGTCATGCAGGTAGCGCAGGGAGGCGAAGTCTTCCAGGGCAAAGCCCACCGAATCGAACACCGTGACCTGTTCGGCCTGCTCGCGGCCCGGCTCCAGGCCCTGGGCGATGCGGAAGTATTCGGTCACCGCAAAGTCCGCCGGCAGTTGCTGGATGTCGCCCTCGATACGGGTCTGCGGCTCGAACTCGACGATCACCCGGGCATGCCGCAGGATCTCGGCGTGCAGTTCGGTCTTGCCCGGGCAATCGCCGCCCACGGCGTTGAGGTGCATGCCGGGCTCGATCAGCTCCGGAGTGAGGATGGTGGCGTAGGCCTTGTCCGCGGTCACCGTGGTGACGATATCGGCACCCTTGACCGCCTCGGCCACGGAACCGGCGATGTGCACCTTGAGGCCCGGCCAGGCTTGCAGGTTGTGCTGCAGCTTGTGCGAGGCGGCCGGGTCGATGTCGAAGATCCGCAGCTCGTCGATGCCGAGCATGTCGTGGAAGGCGATGGCCTGGAACTCGCTCTGGGCACCATTGCCGATCAGCGCCATGACTCGGCTGTCCGCGCGGGCCAGGGACTGCGCCACCAGGGCCGAGGTGGCGGCGGTGCGCACTGCGGTGGTCAGGGTCAGTTCACTGAGCAGCACCGGGTAGCCGCTGTCGACGTCGGCCAGCACGCCGAAGGCCATCACGGTCAGCAACTGCCTCGCCGGGTTGCCGGGGTGGCCGTTGACGTACTTGAAGGCGTACTGCCGGCCATCGTCGGCGGGCATCAGTTCGATCACCCCGGTGGCTGAATGGTTGGCGGTGCGCGGGGACTTTTCAAAGGCCTGCCAGCGTCGATAGTCGGCCTGGATGTAGCCGGCCATCTCCCGGATCGCCCGGGCGATGCCCAGGCGCGCATACAGGGCCGCGGCGTGATCCACATCGATGAACAAGGTCATGGTGTTTTCCCTTTCGGTCAGTAGGTTGAGGGCTGTCTGGAGAAGCCCGGACGCACTAGCGGTTGGCGTGGCCGTGCAGCACGTTGACGGCGTTGATGCCGATCTCGTCGACCATGTAGCCGCCCTCCATGACGAACAGCGTCGGCGTGCCCACGCTGGCGATGACCTGGCCCATGTCCAGGAAGTCCTCGCTCTCCAGGAGGAAGTGGCTGATGGGGTCGTCCTTGAAGGTGTCCACCCCCAGCGACACCACCAGCAGCTCCGGGCTGAAGGCGCGCAGCCGGGCACAGGCTTGCACCAGGGCTTCGCGGTAGCGCTGCCAGGTGGTGCCCCGGGGCAGGGGAATGTTCAGGTTGCAGCCTTCGCCGGCACCGCTGCCGCGCTCCGAGGCGAACCCGGAAAAGTAGGGATAGGACACCGCCGGATCACCGTGCAGCGAGACGAACAGCACGTCGCCGCGGTCGTAGAAAATGTTCTGCGTGCCATTGCCGTGGTGAAAGTCCACGTCCAGCACCGCCACCCGCCCGGCGCCCCGGGTGATGGCCTGCTGCGCGGCAATCGCGGCGTTGTTCAGGTAGCAGTAGCCGCCCATGTATTCCCGCGCGGCGTGGTGGCCTGGCGGGCGGCACAGGGCGAAGGCGCTGTCCTGGCCTTCGTCGATCAGCGCCAGGCCGGTGAGGGCGATATCGGCGCTGGTGCGTGCCGCGTCCCAGGTGCTGGCGGTGATCGGCGAGCCGGCGTCCATGGCGAAGAAACCCAGCTTGCCGTCGATGAACTCCGGCACCTGCTGGTTGGCCAGGTCGCGCACCGGCCAGACCAGGGGCAGGGCGTCGTGGCGGCGGCCGGTGGCGGTCCACTGGTGCCAGGCGTTTTCCAGAAAGGCCACGTAGCGTTCGCTGTGGGCGGCGACGTAGCAGGCGCGGTCGAAGGCGCGAGGCCCGATGATCTCGCCAAGCCCCACGTGCCTGACCCGGTCACGCACCGTATCGGCCCGGCTGGGCTGCTCGAACGAGGGCTTGAGCACCCCGTCCTTCAATTCGGTGCCGTGGTGCAGGCGGTGGGATTCGCTGAAGACGGTAAGCATGCTGAAGGCATCCATTGTTGTTGTCCGGTGCAAATAGTTTGTTCCGGCATGGCGGCGATTTCTTTGCTTTGTCTTCGGATGAAACTAGAATTTTGGGTAATATTTTCCCCGTGAGTGGCTGATAGTGAAAAAAACTCCCAAGCGCGTCGCCCTCGACGACACCGACCTGGCGATCCTCGCCCTCTTGCAGCAGGACGCGAGCATCTCCAATGCCGAGCTCAGCGAGCGCCTGTCCCTGAGCCTTACCCCCTGCTGGCGCCGGCGCAAGCGCATGGAAGAGGAGGGGGTGATCAAGGACTATCAGGCCAACCTCGACCGGCGCCTGCTGGGGCTGGACATCCTGGCGTTCGTCCATGTGCGTTTCGCCACCCACTCTGACCAGACCCCGGACGATTTCGAGAAGGTGATCATGCGTCTGCCCGAGGTCCAGGCCTGCCACAAGATCACCGGCGATGCCGACTACCTGCTGCAAGTGCTGGCCCAGGACCTGGACAGCTACAGCGACTTTGTCGAACACGTGCTCAGGCGCCAGCCGGGCATCGCCTCGATCCAGTCGAGCCTGGCGCTGCGCGAGGTCAAGGCCACCAGCCGCCTGGCGATTTCCCAGCCGCTGCCCAGGTAGGGCAGTGATTTCCCAGGTGATTACCCCTGTGGGGCCATGAAGCTCCATCTGTACAGCCATGTGCGCGCCGAGTGCGACGTTGCTCCGGTGCAGCGACGCCACTGGCTGTCGTTGTCCAAGCCCTAGCGCCTACTGGAACTCGCCGGACTCCAGGCAGAAGGCGACCAGCGCCTGGTCGCTGTCGAGGTTGAGCTTGCGGATCGCCGAGATCTTCTGCGCGCTGACGGTCTTCACGCTGCGCTTGAGGTTGGCGGCAATCTGCATCATCGACTCACCGCGTACGAAGTGCCGCAGCACCTCGTATTCCTTGGGCGTGAGGCTGCTCAGGCCGTCGGCCATGGAGCGCACCGGGCTGCTGTGGAATTCGTTCGGCACCAGGCTCGGCGGGTGGTGGATGCGTCCCAGCCGGACGTTTTCCAGGGCACTGAGCAGTTCGCTCATGTCGTGGCGCTTGAGCAGCACCGAGCGCACGCCGATGTCATACAGCGCGGCCACGATCATCGGGTTGGACATCATGGTCAGCACTAGCACCTGGACCCTGGGAAAGTGGCGGATCAGGTAGGTCACCAGGCGAATGCCGTCGCCGAACTTCTCGTCGCCCTCCATGAAGTAATCGGTGATCACCACATCGATCCGCGGGTCGTCCGCCAGTTGCTGGACCAGCGCGCTCGGGGTGGTGACGGCGGCCACGACTTCATATGTACCGGTCTTGTGCAACAGGTCGCTGACGGCAGCGAGCACCAGGGGATGATCGTCAGCCAGGGCAACTCGGATTTTTTTCATGGTGGACACGATCCATTTTCGTCAAAGGAGATGCGCAGGGATACGGGGGCTGCGAGAGGTTAGTCGGGCTGGCTGATGTCCTGCAAGGCGTGCAACAGTGTCAGGCTATTCGTGCGCGTGGTGGCCGTCAAACCGGCTTCGCGCAGGCTCTGGCCCAAGGCTTCCAACTGTTGGATCAGGGGCTCGTAGCCGGCGACCGCCAGCGACCCGCGAATCCGGTGCAGCAGGTGGAAGATGCGTTCGTAGTCGTGTTGATCAAGGGCCCGGCGCAGGTGTTCGAGGTCGAGCTTCATGGTGTGGGTGAAAATCTGTCGCAGGTTGGGCGGCAGGCTGCCGCTATCCGGGGGCGTCGGTGCGTCGGGTAGCGGGTCCTGATCGTCCTCGGGGGCCACCTGGGTGAGCCGCGCCAGGCTGGCCCGCAGGGTCTGCAGGGGCACCGGCTTGACCAGCCAAGTGTCCATGCCGGCGGCCTGGCAACGGGCTTCTTCATCGCACATGGCGTTGGCGGTGATGCCGATGATCGGCCGGTCATCCCCCGAGGCCCGCAGGATGCAGGTCAGCTCATAGCCGTTCATGCGTGGCATGTTGACGTCGGTCAGCAGCAGGTCGTAGTCGCCCACCCGCCACAGGTCGAGGGCTTCGGCGCCGTCGGCGGCCAGGGTGTTGCGACAGCCCAGTTGCTGCAGCTGATGGCTCAGGGTCGCCTGGTTGATCGGGTTGTCCTCGGCCACCAGCACGTTCAAGCCCAGGGCCGGCAAGCCGCTCAGGTCACTCGGCGACGGCTCGCTGGGCTCCGGTGCGCGCCCCAGGCGGCGTTCGATCAAACGGCCGATGGCCATGAAATCACAGGCCTCGGCCAGGCTCGTGCCCGGGGCCTGGTGCTGCCCGCCGAGGTCAATCCGCAGCAGGCCTGTGGCCGGCGACGGCGCTTGCGGGCCGTTGTCCAGCAGGCGCAGGAGGATGCCCTCGCCGTGGGGCGTGGCGGCCGCGGCGTCCAGGGGGCTGGCCTGGGCGCCCCATTTTTGCAGCCACAGGCACAGGTTGTCGGTCAGCTCGTGGTGCGGACTGTGGACATGGATCTGCGTGCCGCCGAGGTCCGGCACAGGCGCGTCGGGCACCTCGTCCGCCACCGGCAGTTCCAGGCTCATGGTGAAGCTGCTGCCCAGGCCCAGCTCGCTGGTGAGGTGGATCTGGCTGCCCATCAGTGCCGCCAGTCGGGCGCAGATCGACAGGCCCAGCCCGGCGCCGTGCACCGTGTGGGAGTGGGCGTCGATCTGATAGAAGGGGATGAACAGCTGCTGCTGTTCCTCCTGGCCGATGCCGATCCCGGTGTCCACTACCTGCAGTGACAAGCGCACCCGGCCCTGGCTGCCGGGCTCGCTGCGGGCCCGTACGATCACATGCCCGGAATGGGTGAACTTGACCGCATTGCTGATCAGGTTGGTGAGGATCTGGCTGATCCGCCCGGGGTCGCCCAGCAACGGCGGCAGCGCCGGGTCGACCGAGGCAAACAGCAGCAGGCCCTTGTTGCGGGCCGCGTCGACAAACGCCGCGGTACAGCGCTGCACCAGCGCCCTGGGGTCGAACGGCTGATCGCCGAGGGACAGTTGGCCGGATTCGATGCGGGTGATGTCGAGGATGTCACTGATGATCTGCAGCAACAGGCCCGAGGACACCTGGATGCGTTCGAGCAACTGGCGTTGCTCGCGGTCCAGGTCGGTGAGCCCCATCAGTTCCAGCGAACCGAGCACGCCGTACAGCGGCGTGCGGATTTCATGGCTCATGGTCGCCAGAAACACCGACTTGGCGCCGTTGGCCTTGTCGGCCGCCTGTTTTGCCTGGGTCAGTTGCTGTTCCATCTGGGCCCGCACGCTGAGGTCGGCGAAGGCGCAGACCAGCACGTCCTGGTTGCGGTAACGGGTCGGTGCGTAGGCGATGTAGAACGAGCGGCCATCGTGGCTCTGATAGTTCTCGATCTCCCCCGGTTCCCTGGCCTGGCTGATCTGCTCCAGCAGCCCCGGTTCCAAGCCGCTGTCCTGCAGGCTCTGGCCGACCTGGGTGTCGAACCACTTCAGCGCCAGGGTGTTGGCGAAGACAATCAGGCTGCGCTCGCGGCGCAACACGCACAGCGCCACCGGGGTGGTTTCCAGCAAGGTCCGGTTGAACTGGTCGCTTTCCACCAGCTCGCTGTGGGCCCGCTGCGCCGGCACGATGACCCGGCGCTGATACCAGCGTGCGTAGGCGCGGCCGGCCACGGGGCTGAGCACCAGCAGCAGGAGGATCCCCGCCAGGGGCCAGGAATGGCCGAGGAACAGGGTCCGGTAGCTCAGCAGGTAGTAGCCGGTCCAGGTGGCACTGTCGTCACTGACGCGAAAGACCAGGCCGTCGCTGCGCAGGTTGACCGCCCGGTCCATGTCCGCCGGTTGCGGGCGTTCCCCCAGCAGCAGGCCATCGTGCGGGCTTTCCAGCCAGAAGGCGTCATAGAAGGTCGGTTGCCTTGGCCGGGAAAAGACATCGATGCGCTGGCGGTAGCTCAGGGTGGCGGCGTAGGTGCCGGTGTCGGTGGCGCCGTTGCTGAAGCGCGGGTTGCGCAGTGCTTTGAAGGCCAGCAGGTGGCCGGCAAACCCCGGCAGGCGGATCCAGCGAACCTCATCGTTGCCGCCGCCGCGGGCGCTGTTGCGGATGGCCTGGATGCTGGCCATGACCTGGGCGGCGGACAGAGACGGCTGGTGCGCGCCGACGGTCGGCACGGTAAAACTGCTGCCGGTACCGGCATCCACCACCAGCAAGGCCGAGGCCGGGTAGCTGGAGCGGACCCAGAAGCTGGAGTAGAGGTCCGCCAGGTAGCGGCCGAAGCTTGCGGCCCGGGCGCTATCCAGGGGGCAATGGAGCATGTCCTCGCAGACCAGGGTGAAGGGGGTTTCCACAGGCGACGGGCTGCCCTGGAACAGGGTCGCGCCGAGCGCCTGCTGCTCGTCCATCAGGCGAAAGATGCGCGCCGTGCTCTGCGGGTCGTCGTCGCCGAACGGCTCGTTCTTCAGGCGTTCGAGCAGGGCTTTCTGCTCGCCCATGTAGCGGGTCAGCAGTTTGAAGTCCACGGCGATCCGTTCCTGCTCCTGGCGAATGATCCGTTGGCCACCCCAGAACAGGGCGCCCCCCATGATCAGCAGCAAGGGCAGGATGACGAACAGAACCAGATTCAGTCGTCGGAAGTTTTGTGCAATGCGTCGTAGCGGGATGTCTGGCATGGATGTGGAGAGACGGGCCGGGTGGGTGAAGAAAGAAGGGGTGTGACACTGCATCCCAGCAATTGTGTAAAAGCGTCCAGCTCCAATGCCGCCGAAATAAGATAGCCCTGGGCGCTATCGCAGCCAATCAAGCGCAAGAACTCCAGGTCGCGGGCCGATTCTACGCCTTCGGCCACCACTTCCAGGCCTAACTGCCGGCCCAGTTGCACCGCCGCTACCAGGGCCGCGGCACGGGCGTCATCGGCGGCGGCGCCATGGACGAAGTGGCGATCGATTTTCATCTCGGTGAATGGTGTGGAAATCAGCGCGTACATCGAACTGTAGCCCATGCCGAAGTCATCCTGAGCCAGGCCGAAACCTTTCAGGCGCAGGCGGCTGGCGCCCATGTGGTACTGGCCTGGGGACAGCGGCCGTTCGGTCTCCAGCAGCTCGAAGCACAGGTCGCTGGTGGACAGCCCGGCGGCAACGGTCAGGCGCTGCAACTGGTCCGGCAGGCCGGGGTCGTCCAGCAGCCCGGTGGGCAGGTTGACCGAGACCTTGAGGCGATAGCCCAGGCGCTGCCAGTGCTGCTGCGCCTGGATCGCGTCGTCGAGCATCAGCAGCAACAGTTGATGGTCCAGTTGGCAGCGGCTGATCGAGGCCAGGAACGAGTTTGGCATCAGCAGGCCGAAAGACGGGCTGTCCCAGCGCACCAGGGCCTCGGCGCCGACGATCCGGCCACTGCTCAGCGAGCGCCGGGGCTGGAACCTGGCCTTGAGTTCGCGACGCTCGATGGCCCGCTCCAGCACCTGGCGGTCGAACACCGCCGCATGCTCGGGCCGGGGCACGACCCCGTGGCCTTGGTGGTTGCCGATGATGGCGCTGATCTGCTCGACGTGGGTCGCTTCCAGTGGCTTGGGGAAGGTCCCGAGCACCGCCAGGCCTTTCTCCTTGGCCATCAGGCTGACGCTGTTCATCAGCCGTCGCGAGCAGGAGGAAACGATCGCCAGGATCGGCACTTGCTCGACGCCGGTCAGGGCGTGGATGAACTGCACCCCATCCATTTCCGGCATGTGCAGGTCCACCAGCACCAGGTCATAGACCTGGCGGTGCAGCATGGCCAGGGCCTGGCGCGCGTCCAGGGCGCTGTCCACCGGGCCGAACCCTGCCTGCTGCAGCAGTTGCCGGGCCTGCATGCAGTGTATCGGGTGGTCGTCCAGCACCAGGACGCGCAGGGTTTTGGGCAAGCTCACATGACTTTCCTCTTGATGGATTGCAGTACCTCGCTCAAGGCGTCCAGGGGGACCGGCTTGAGGAGCAGTTGGCGGATCCCGGCCGCTTCGCAGCGGCTGCGCAGCACCGGTGACAGTTCACCGGTGATGCCGATGATGGGGCCGCAGAACCCGCGCTCGCGCAGGGTGCGGGCAAACGCCAGGCCGTCCATGTGCTCCATCTGCAGGTCGGTCAGCACCCCGTCGAAGGACAGCAGGTCATCGCGTTTCAGGGCGTCGATGGCACTGGCACAGGCCACCATGTGGTTGCCCAGGTAGCGGCCCTGCTGAAAGATCACCTGCAGCGACAACGGGCTGTCGTCCACCGCCAGCAGCTTGAGGTCCAGGCTCGGAGCCAGGGCCTCGGGGGAGGCGAAGCGGCGCTCGGCGACGATGCCGGACTGGGCCTGGGCCACGGCATTGCGCAGGCTGTCGAGGCTGAAGGTGCGGGCGATCCAGCTGTCGCTGGCCTGGCGCTGCGGCGGGCCCATGCCGGGCGCGTGCATGATCACTCGCGGGCCACTCCAGGCCACCGGCCGCGATGGGCCGAGAAAGGCCTCGACCAGCACCGCCTTGCGGGACGGCGGGTCGCGCTCGGCGACATAGGGGGTCGCCAGCGCGCCCCAGCGGCGTAACCAGTGGCAGAGGTTGAGGTTCACTTCCTGGACATCACCGCGCACATACACCGGGGTTACCCCCAGGCGCAGCAGGTCCGGCGCCGGTGCCGCGTTGCAGGGCTCCAGGGCCAGGCTGAAACTGAAACTGGAGCCCAGCCCCGGCTCGCTGATGGCGGTCAACTGACCCTGCATCATGCACGCCAGCCGTTGGCAGATGGCCAGGCCGAGCCCGGTGCCTGAGGTCTTCTGGCCCAGCCAGTTGGGGACGCGGTAATAGGGCTCGAACAGGTTGGCCTGGAACTCCGGAGCGATTCCCGGGCCGCTGTCCACCACCTGGAAACGCAGGCGCGGAGCCTGGCCCGCCGGTGCTTCGGCATGCAGGCGCAGCACCACATGGCCGGATTCGGTGAACTTGATGGCGTTGCTCACCAGGTTGTTGAGGATCTGGCGAATGCGCTCGCCGTCGCCGAGCACCTGCTCGGCAACATTCGGGTCCAGGGTCACGTACAGGCGCAGGCCTTTGCTGCGGGCCCGGGCCGAGTAACTGAAGGCCACTTCCTCCACCAGCCGGATCGCAGAGAACGGTGCGTGGTTCAGGCTCAGCCGGCCGGACTCGATCAGCGACAGGTCGAGGGTATCGTTAATGGTCCGCATCAACGCCGAGGAGGCTTGTTGGGTGGCTTCCAGGTAGTCGCCCTGCTGGGTGCTGAGGGCGGTGGTACGGAGCATTTCCAGGGAGCCGAGGATGCCGTACATAGGGGTGCGGATCTCGTGGCTCAAGGTACTGAGGAACAGGGTTTTCTCGCGGTTGGCCTGGTCCGACAGCAGCTTGGCCTGCAGCAGCGACTGCTCGGCCACCTTGAAGTCGGTGACGTCGCTGATGCAGCACAGCACCGCCGCCACGCCGTTGTAGCCGGTGGGTGCGCAGGTCAGTTGGATGAACGTGCCATCCTCCAAGGCATGGTCGATGGCGTGCACGCGGCTATGCGGCTCGCCGAGAATCCGCTCGCACAAGCCGGGGACCGAGGTCAGCCAGCGCCGTCCGGACTCGTTGCAGAGGATCAGCCGGCCATTGTCGCGGCGCATCAGGCACAGGCCCACCGGCGCGACCTCGATGAAGCGCCGGTTGAGCGAGACGCTGTCCGCCAGGGCGCTGTAGTGGCGCATCGCCGGTTCCACCAGGCGCAGGCGGATATAGCGAGCGCCGAGAAAGATCGCCGCGAACAGCAGTAAGGTCACCAGCAGGGTGCTGTACAGCGGGCCGGAACTGTCTTGCAGCAGTTGGCTGACCGGCGCGTAGTACACCAGGCGCCAGCCGGCGTTGCCCACGGATTTGTTGAGCACGATGTAGTCGGGCAGCCCGCCCAGGCGGTGCAGGCCGAAGGAGTCTTCGTCGGCTTGCAGGCGCGCCAGGCTGCCGGGCACTTGCCAGTTGGCGCTGTGCAGCACCAGCGCGCCTTCGGCGTCATAGAGCAGGTATTTGCCCTGGTGCAGGCCCAGCGGGTCGAGCGCCAGGTCGATCTCGGTGAGTTCCAGGCCGAGCCAGCCCTCGCTGGCGTGATGCTCGTCCACCGGGCGCAGCAGGTACACCTGCTTGTTGCCGTCGGCACCGGCCCAGTACCACAAGGTGCGCGCCCCCGGGTGCAGGGTCAGCAGGTTCTGCGCGGCGCGCTGGTCAAGCTGCTTGAGCCAGGGGGCGGCGCTGGCGTTGTCGGATGGCGGGGTGGGTTGGCTGCCCGGCGGCTCGTAGAGGGTGCTGACCAGACCCTGTTCCGGGGCCAGGTAGAGCAGTTGGCTGTGGGTGTTGTCGACCTCGACCAGATCGCGGGCGGTGAGCACCAGCGCCCAGCGCGGTGACTCGGCACGGCCGAATGGCAATACCCGCAGTTGCTCGTTAGTTGCCAGAAAGTTGCGGGTGGAAGAACTAAGGCGATCATCGCTAGTGCGTACCGCCGAGGAAGAAATGGCCTTCAACAGGCTTTCCCGTTGATTGAAGAATTGTTGGGCGTTAAATGCCGCGGCGTTCATCTGCCGGCGATAGTTGGAAAGTGTTTCATTAAGTGACCATTGAATCACGAAGCCGGCGATGATCAGGATGCAGAACAGCAGGCTGTACATGAACAGCCGCAGCAGGACCACCGGAATATAGGACCCGGAAAAGTGGCTGGTAAGGGCTGGAAAATGGGCTGGTGTATGCATTGCTCTATGGTAAGGAGAACTTTCCATACCCATCTTCAGAATATTCTTAATGCCGGGGGGTTTAAGAAGATTCTCATTTGTTAGTTTGCCTATTGGCTCGACCATTTCTGCCTCTTGTGCTCTAACACAAAGGCTTGGAAGTTATGGTTGTGCTTAAGAAAACCATCAGTCTCGCGGTCAGCTCCGCGTTGTCGTTGATGACATTTGTTGCTCCATTCGCCACCGCTGCCGACTATGAAAACATCGATGTTTCTTCCGCCGAAGGTGAATCGCGGGTGCTGGATGACGCGCGCGTCGACCACGCCGGCAGCGGCCCGGCGGTGCGCGTCACCGGTTCGCAAAATCAGTTGCAGGGCAGCGGCTACGATATCCGCGCCACCGCGGGTGGCCCGAGCAACTCGGTGGTGGGCGTGCAGGTGGAGGCGGGTGGCAAGGCCCAGTTGTCCGATGTGACCATCACCACCGGCGGCTCCGATTTCGCCACTGGCGCCACGTCTGCTGGCGCCGGCAGCCGCTTGGTCCTGAACAACGTGAACATCACCACCCAGGGAAACCAGAGCCGCGGCGTGGTGGCCTCTGCCGGTGGTCAGGCGGAGCTGTCCGGGGGCTCCATCAGCACCTCGGGCAACCAGGCCTCGGCGTTGTCGGCCACTGGCAAGGGCTCGGCGATCAAGGCATCAAACCTGACCTTGAGCAGCACCGCGAGCGGATTTTCCTCGATCGTGCAGGCCCAGGACGGCGCGAGCATCGAACTGGAGCAGGTTGACATCAACTACCAGGGCTCTTCGTCGGCGCTGTCCGCCGATGGCGTGGGGTCGTCCATCAACGCCAATGGCGTCAACATCAGTGCCAGCAACGGGCGCGGCGTGGGCGTCAACAGTGCTTCGCTGACCTTCAGCAACGGCACCATCAACGCCAAGGGCGACGGCATCACCTTGAGCGGCCTGTACCAGAAGCCGGGCGGCACAGCGGTGGTCAGCAACAGCCGGATCACCTCGCAGAACGGCTACGGCATCAACGTCAACGCCGACCAGTCCGCCGCCGACCTGGACAACGTGCACATCACCACTCTGGGTGCCTATGGCTCGGCGATCTGGATGCCGGGCAGCAATACCCGGGTCGACGTCAAGAACAGCATTCTGCAAACCAGCGGCACCCAGGCCGTGGCCATCGACAACCGTGGCGGCGTGTTCAGCATGGACGGCGGCTCCATCATCACCCAGGGCAACAGCTCCCATGCGCTGTACGCCTCGCCGGACACCCCTGCCAGCCCCGGCGCGGTGTTCAACGTCAGCCGCGTGCTGATCGAAACCAGCGGGCGTGGCGCCGTAGGGGCATTGGCCCGGATGTCGGGGGCGAACATCAGCCTGAGCAACAGCCGCATCGTCACCCACGGTGATCTGGGCTATGGCCTGTTCGCCTCGGGCCGCGGCGCCAGCGTGCAACTGCTCGACAGCGACGTGCAGACCTCGGGCGCGCAGGCCCACGGCCTGGCCATCAGCAACAACGCGACCACCCGGCTGCAGGGCTCGACCCTGGTGACCGGCGGAACCGACGCCCACGGCATCGTCAGCTACGCCACGGGCGCCGGGGTGGTGAACAACGTCGAGGTCACCTCCAGCCATATCCAGACCCAGAACGGCGCCGGCATCCTGGTCAACGGCGGCGGCCTGACCACGCGCTTCACCGACAGCAGCCTGAGCGCCCGCAGCGGCGGCGAGCCGGGCATCGCCTTGTGGATCACCGACCGTGCCGATGGGGTGCTGGCCGGCGCCGTGCAACTGCAGGCTGTCCGGTCGCAGCTGGTGGGTGACGTGCAGGTGGACGGCGGCAGCCTGCAACTGTCCCTGGCCGACCATTCCAGCCTGGACGGGGCGATCAGGGGCGGCAGCCGGGACACTCAGTTGAGCCTGGATGACAGCAGCGCCTGGACCCTGCGTGGCGACTCGCAGCTCACGCGCCTGAGCAACAACGGCGTGGTGGAGTTTGCCGACCCCGGGCTGGCGGGCGCCTTCAAACAGTTGCACATCAGTGGCGATCTGAGTGGCGATGGCCGCTACATCATGAACACCGACCTGGGGCGCCAGCAGGGCGACCAGTTGCAGGTCGGCGGCCAGGTCACCGGCCACAACGACATCCTGGTGCGCAACTCCGGCGGTGAGCCGGGGGCTGAAGGGCAGAGCCTGACCCTGGTGCAAAGCGCGGGCGGCCCGGGTTCGTTCAGCCTGGCCAACCGTGGCGGCGTGGTAGATGCCGGGACCTATCGCTACGGCTTGCAGGCCGATAGCCAGGGCAACTGGAACCTGGTCAACGTCGGCCGGACCCAGCCGGCGCCAGGGCCGGACAACCTGTCCACCGGCGCCAGCGCGGCGCTCAACAGCAGCGCCATCGCCACCTTGCGGGCGACCTGGGACGCCGAGCGCGCGACCCTGGTACAGCGTCTGGGCGACCTGCGCGAAGGCGCGGATCGCCAAGGCCTGTGGATCCGTGGCTTCGGCCAGCAGCAGTCGCTGGACAACAGCGTCGGTCGCGATTTTTCCCAGCAGGTGCAAGGCACCCAGTTGGGCCTGGATACCCGGCTCGACACCGCCGGCGGCACCCTTGTGCTGGGCGCGCTGGCCGGCTACAGCCAGACCGACCGCGACTTCAAGCGCGAAGGCAGCGGTAAGCTCGACAGTTACCACCTGGGCGGCTACGCCACTTACCTGGATGATTCGGGCTGGTACACCGACACCCTGCTGACCCTGAACCGCTGGTCCACCCGCCTGGATGTGTGGGGCACCGACGGCGCCAAGGTTTCCGGGCATTCACGCAGCAAGGGCGCGGGCCTGTCGGTGGAAGCCGGCAAGCAGATCGACCTGGGCAATCGCTGGTTCGTCGAACCCCAGGCGCAGGTGTCCATGCTCTATGCGCGCTCCGACAACTACCGCCTGGACAACGGCCTGCAGGTGCAGCCCGGCGAGGGCCTGTCGACCCAGATCCGCAGCGGTGCCCGGGCCGGGCGCCACCTGCAACTGGACAATGGCACGCGTTTGCAGCCTTACCTCAAGGCCGGCTGGGTCGAGGACCTGTCGGCGCAGAACAAGGTCCGCACCAACGGCATCGCCAGCCGCCCCGATGGCAGCGGTGGCGGCTGGTACGCTGGCGCCGGCATCAGCGCCGAGCTGAGCCGCCGCCACCAGCTGTATGCCGAGCTGGAGACCAGTGAAGGCACGAACATCGACCGGCCGTGGGCGGCCAACCTGGGTTATCGCTTGTCCTTCTGAGGTGCATTCATCGCCGCGGCCAGGGTCTGGCGCACGCCGTCGGCATAGCGGGTCTTGGCGATCGGCCCGAGCAAGCGTTGCAGGGCCGAGTCGTCGAGGATCAGCGGCGAGCTGAGCAGGTAGTGCATCTCCACCATCTCCCGCAGCAAGGGGTCGAACAGTCCCAGCAGGCGCAGCAGGGTCTTGCCGATCACCCGTTGCTTGAAGGGCACGGCGCCGTGTTGGCGGATCAGCTCCAGCAGTTGGCGCTGGCTGGTGACCCCGGCGCCGCCCAGGTGCCAGGTCTTGCCGAAGGCGTCGGGCTGCTCGATCAAGCGGCAGACCACCGGGCCGACGTCGGGCACGAAGACGAATTCGTGAGGGCGATCAAGGGGGCCCACCAGGTTCGCCGTACCGCCCCGGACGGCAGCCTGGAACGCGCCGTGCAACAGGCTTTTATCGACCCCCGGGCCGTAGAAGTCCGGCAGGCGCAGCACCGTGGCCTGGATTTTTCCCTCGGCATGGGCCTGCCACAGCACCTGTTCCTGGGCCAGGCGCATGCGCCCCTTGTAGCTGTTGGGCCGGCGCGGGTGATCTTCGGTCACGGGATTGCTCTGGGCCGGACCGTAGGGATAGACGGTGCCGATCAGCAGGATCTTGCGCACCCCGGCGGCGATTGCCCCGTCCAGGGTCTTGCGCATCAGTTGCGGGTGCAGTTCGAACTGCCAGTAGTTGACCCCCACCAGATAGATCAGGGTGTCGATACCGGCGGCTGCGGCTTCGATGCTGGCGCTCTGCTCGGGGTTCCAGGTTACGCATTCGGCCAGCGGGTCGGCGCCGAACGCCTGTTGCAGGCTGGCCGCATCGCGGCCCACCACCCGATAGGCCTGTCCCTGGCTGCGCAGGCTGCTGGCGATACTTTGACCGATGGCGCCGACGGCACCCAACAGGGCAATTTTTGGCATGGCGAGGTTCCTTTTGGTTGACGAGTGCTTGCAGGGTGCAAAATCCTCGACTAAATGAAAATTGCCTGTTCCTTGATGGTCTCTATAAAAAAATGCATACCCAGACAGACAACACCCCCCACTGGGATTGGTACCGCAGCTTTCTCGCGGTGCTGGAAACCGGTTCGCTTTCCGCTGCCGGCCGCGCCATGGGCCTGACCCAGCCCACGGTTGGCCGGCATATCGACCAGCTTGAGGCCACCCTGGGCCTGAAGCTGTTCATCCGCTCCTTCGACGGTTACGCCGCCACCGAAGCGGCGCTGGAACTCAAGCCCTACCTGCTGCAGCTGGCGGCGGGGGAGGCGGCCTTGCGCCGGGTGGCCAGCAGCCACGGGCAGGGCGTGCAGGGCTGTGTGCGGATCTCAGCCAGCGAAGTCATAGGCGTCGAGGTGTTGCCGCCGATGCTCGCCCGCTTGCGCCAGCAGCATCCCCAACTGGTGGTCGAGCTGGTGCTGTCCAACCGTGCCGACGACTTGCTGCAGCGCGAGGCGGACATCGCAGTGCGGATGTTTCGCCCGACCCAGGAAGCGTTGCTGGTGCGCCGTGTCGGGGATATCGAACTGGGCCTGCATGCCCATCGCGATTATCTGGCGCGTGAGGGCACGCCGCAGACGCAGGAGCAGCTGGACGGCCATGCGCTGATCGGCTTCGACCGGGAAAGCGCCTTTATCCGACGCATGCAACAGCAGTACCCGCTGCTGTCCCGCGGTCGTTTTGCCCTGCGCAGCGACAGCGATCTGGCGCAACTGGCGGCCCTGCGCGCCGGGTTCGGCATTGGTGTCTGCCAGGTCCGGCTGGCCAGCGCCGACCCGCAGCTGGTGCGTGTCCTGGCCGCGGAGTTTGCACCGCGCCTGGAAACCTGGGTGGCCATGCACGAAGACCTGCGGGACAGCCCGCGTTGCGCGGTGACCTTTGCCGCGCTGGTGCAGGGGCTGGCGGCCTACGCCGAAGGCGGCTGACGGCCGCGAGCTTGAGAAGGGTTGTCAGGCGGCCCCGCCGGCGGTTTATCATACGCTGTATGTTTAAGCCCTCAGGAGGCAACGCCCATGGCATTCGGCAAGGTATTCATCGCCACTTCGGTGGACGGTTTCATCGCTCGCGACAATGGCGCCATCGATTGGCTGCCCAGCGGCGAATCCGGCGAGGACTATGGCTACGCGGCGTTCATGGACGGGGTGGACGGGATCGTCATGGGCCGCGGCACCTACGACAGCGTGCTGGGTTTTACCCCCTGGCCGTTCGCCAAGCCGGTGGTGGTGCTCAGCCGCACCCTTGGCCAGCAGGACGTGCCCCAGCGCCTGGAGGGCCGGGTGCGCATCAGTGCCGTGCAGCCTGTGGAGCTGGTCGCGCAGTTGCGGGCCGAGGGCTGGAAGAGCGCCTATATCGATGGCGGCACACTGATCCAAGCCTTTCTCCAGGCCGGCCTGATCGATGAAATGACCCTGACCCGGGTTCCGCTGCTGATCGGCAGTGGCCGGCCGCTGTTCGGCGCCCTGGCGCAGGACCTGCGCCTGAGTTGCATCGACTCCCGGCGCTATCCCGACGGGCTGGTCAGCACTCGCTACCGGGTCGAAGGCGAGGTCGCCCATGACTGAGCGCCCCAAGCGCAGCGGCCGCCCCGCGGCGGGTCGCGAGCTGAGCCTGGAACAGGTCCTCGACGTCGGTCTGGAATTGCTGGAGGAACTGGGCCCCCAGGGCTTCGGTGGCCGGGCCCTGGCGCGGCAACTGGGGATTACCCCGATGTCGGTGGCCTACCACGTTGGCGACCAGCACAACCTGATGCGCCTGCTGGTGGAGCGGGTGCACGCAGAGCCCTTGCCCGAGCCGGCAGCGTCGTTGCCGCCGGGACAACGGATCCAGGCGCTGCTGGGCGCCTATATGGCCCGGGTCCGGCGTCACCCGGCGCTGACCTTGTGCATTCTCGGTGATCCGCGGTTGTTCGGCGGCTCCCTGGCGGCCTTCAGCCAGCGCCTGCGCGAGGAAGTGCGCGCCTTCGACACCGACCCGGTGCTGTTCGACCTGCTGGTGGACTACAGCCACGGCCATGCCCTGGCGCTGGCCCTGGCCGGGGAGGCCGGGGCGGAACTGGACGGAGCCTTCGAGGCGGGGCTGCGGCGCTTGCTGCGCTGAACGGCGTTTAGCGGGGCGCGCCGAGCAGTGCGGCAGACCGCTCCGGGCGCGTTTTACATCCCTGCACGTTTGTTCACAGAAAATCACCGCTGCGCCACAGATTGCAACGCAGGCGCTGGGGATACTGGCGCCTGCTCCGCCGGAGCACCCGGGCCCGACGCGACTGAAGGACGAACGACATGCGCGCACTGCTGACCTGCTTGCTGATCTCGACCCTGGGGGCCTTGCCCCTGGCCCATGCCGGCGCGCCCCCGGCGTTCCACAAGGTGTTCGAGGATATTGCGGCCGACCAGCCCGGTTGCGCCGCCGGGGTGATGCGTGGCGGCAAGCTGATCTGGAGCGCGGGCTACGGCCGCGCCAACCTGGCAACCGGCGCGCCGATCCAGGCCGACACCCTGTTCAACCTGGCCTCGGTGTCCAAGCAGTTCACCGGCTTCGCGATCCTCCAGCTCGAGGCCCAGGGGCGCCTCAGCCTGGATGACCCGATCCGGCGTTTTCTGCCCGAACTGCCGGCCTATGCCCAGGGCATCAGGATCCGCCATCTGCTGCACCACACTTCAGGGTTGCAGGACTACATGCTGCTGGCCGAGCTGGCGGGGATCCCCCTGACCCAGCGCTTCACCCAGCAACAGGCGCTGGACCTGCTGGTGCGCCAGGACAGTTTGATGTTCCCGCCCGGTAGCGAATTCAGCTACAGCAACAGCGGCTACCTGCTGCTGTCGAGCATCGTCGAGCGGGTCAGCGGCCAGCCGCTGAAGCACTACGCGCGGGCGAACATCTTCCTGCCCCTGGGCATGGAGCGCTCCAGCATCGTCGACCAGTACCCGGTGCAGTTGCCGAACCTGGCGCAGGGCCATGAGCTGGACGAGCAGGGCAAGGCCCTGGTGGCGGTGGATGCGCGCTGGGAACAGACCGGCGACGGCCAGGTGCACAGCACTGTGGCGGACCTCATGCTGTGGCTGCGCAACCTGTCCACCGGGCGGGTCGCCGGTCCGGCATTGGTGCAGCAGATGCGCCAGACCGCGCCCTTCAACGACGGTGACCCGGGCCACTACGGCGCGGGCCTGGTCAACCGCAGCTACCGCGGCCTGCAGGAGCTGTCCCACAGCGGCAGCTGGGCCGGTTTCAGCACCGACGTGGCCTGGTATCCCACGCTGGATGTCGCCACGGCGGTCTTGTGCAACCTGGAGGACGGCCAGGCGTCGGAGCGCGCTCATCGGTTGCTGGACACCTTGCTGGGCTCGCCCGGCGCTCCCGCGCCGGGTGATATTCCAGTGCCGCCGCCCAGCATCAGGGCGGTGCCCAAGGCTGCCCTGGACACCCTGGTGGCCGGCCTCTACCTGGATGCGTCGGGTCATCAACTCCAGTTGCAACGCAGCGGCCAGGAGTGGGCCCTGGAAAGCTTCCCCGATGTCCTGCCGCTGCTCCGCCGCAGCGACCGGGTGCTGGCGGCAGACAACGACGGCGCGCCGATCTACCTGGCGGCGGCTGGGCCAGGGCGGATCGTGGCCAACAACCCGGCTTCGAGCTATGCCCTGGCCCCGGCCTGGAAGCCGGCGGACATCCGCCCCTACGTCGGCCTCTATGCCCTGACAACCAGCCCCGGGCAGCTCAAGGTCTATGCCCGGCAAGGCAAGCTCTACGTGCGTATCGGCCCGCACACCTACCCGATGCAGCCGCTGACCGCGGAGCGCTTCAGCGCCGGGGAACTGGGGGTGCTCAGCTTTGCCGAGCAAGGGGCGGTGCTGACCAGCAGCCTGGCGCGCAATCTGCGCTTCGGCAGGGTCCGCCAGGAGTAGCACCATGCCTGGCGCGGCGGCGCCCGGAAGCGCTTACCGCTTTGCTCAACGTGGCGCAGGTCCTGGAGCTGACAACAGGCCTCTTGTTCTTTTGTCGAACCCGCCAGGCTTGGCACCTTGCTACGTGGCCCGGAGCGCGGAAAAGGCTGCAGCAACTTCGGCTGCCGGCTCAGGCCCGGTGTGCAACGTCCTCGCCGGTCACTGGGCCAGGTGCCGTATGGGCGACCGCAGAGTGGGTGGTGCCGATGAACAGGTACATGGCCGGCACCATGAACAGGGTCAGCAGGGTGCCGATGGACAGCCCGGCGAAGATCACCAGGCCCATGTCGTGGCGGCCCGCGGCGCCGGCGCCGGAAGCCCAGACCAGCGGCACCACCCCCAGGACCATGGCCGCGGTGGTCATCAGGATCGGTCGCAGGCGCACCGCCGCCGCCTCTTCGATGGCCTCGCGCTTGCTGTAGCCGGCCAGTTGCAACTGGTTGGCGAACTGCACGATGAGGATGCCGTGCTTGGTGATCAGCCCCAGCAGGGTCACCAGGCCGACCTGGGTGTACACGTTGATCGAGGCAAAGCCCATGGTGATGAAGGCCAGGGCGCCGAACAGCGCCGGCGGCACCGAGAACAGGATCACCACCGGGTCGCGGTAGCTCTCGAACTGGAACGCCAGGGCCAGGTAGACGATCAGGATCGAGAACAGCAGCAGGCCGACGAAGCCTCCGGATTCCTGGATGAACTGCCGCGATTCGCCGGCGTAGTCGCTGGAGTAGCCCGCAGGCGCCACCTGTTCCAGGATGCCCTTGAGCTTGGCCAGCAGCTCGCCCTGGGACAGGCCGCTGACGCCGGACAGGGTGGCCGAGTTGAGTTGCTGGAAGTGGTTGATCGACTCCGGTTCCGTGGACGTCTCGATATGGGCCACGGTGCTGGCCGGGATCATGCTCCCCGATGGGGTGCGGATGTAGTAGTCGAGGATCTGCTGCGGGTTCAGGCGGTCCACCTGCAGCACCTGGGGGATCACCCGGTAGGAGCGCCCGGCGGTGGAGAAGTAGTTCACGTAGTTGCCCCCCAGGGCCGCCGACAGCGCCGCGCCGACGTCGGCCTGGGTCATGCCCAGGGCGGCGATCTTTTCCCGGTCCACCACCAGTTTGGCCTGGGGCTTGTCGAGCTTGAGGTCCAGGTCGGAGAACCAGAACAGCTGCTGCTTGGTGGCTTCGGCCAGCACCGCCTGGGCCACTTCGTTGAGGTTTTCCACCGACTCGGTGGTGGTGATCACGAACTGCACCGGCAGGCCCTGGGCCCCCGGCAGTGACGGCAGGGGGAAGGCGGCGATGGCGGCGCCGGGCACCTGGTTCCATTTCTGCTGCAGGTCGAGGATCAACTGCGCCTGGGTGCGGCTGCGGTCTTCCCAGGACTTGAGCAACACCCCGCCCAGTCCCTGGTTCAGCGACGGCAGCCCGGTCAGCTGGAACATCTGCAGGTACTCGGGCTCCTTGTTGGCGATCTGGAACGCCTGGTCGGCAATCCGCTCCATCTGCTGCGGCGAAGCGGTGGGCGCGCCCTTGATCTGCATGAACACCAGGCCCTGGTCCTCGGTGGGCGACAGCTCGCTCTTGGCGGTCATGCCGCTGGCGGCCACCAGCAGGAACAGCAGGAAGCCGAAGGTCACCAGCACCGGCCAGATGTTCAGCCCGGCGGCCAGCACCCGGTGATAGTGCCCCCGCAACCAGTCGAAGCCGCGATCCAGGCGCTGGGCGAAGCGGCCTTCTTCCTGGCCGTTCTTGAACAATCGCGAGGTCATCATCGGCGACAGGGTCAGGGCGATCACCGCCGACACCGTCACCGCGCCGGCCAGGGAAAAACAGAACTCCTTGAACAGCGCCCCGGTCAGGCCGCTGCGCAGGCCGATGGGCACGTAGGCGGCGATCAGCACCACGGTCATGGCGACGATCGGGCCGCCCAGCTCCCGGGCCGCCAGCAGCGCGGCCTCCAGCGCTCCCTTGCCTTCCTCCTTGATGTGCCGGTCGACGTTCTCCACCACGATGATCGCGTCGTCGACCACCAGGCCGATGGCCAGCACCAGGGCCAGCAGGGTCAGCAGGTTGATGGAGTAGCCCAGCAGGTACATGACGAAGAAGGTGCCCACCAGCGACAGCGGGATCGCCACCAGGGGCACGATCACCGCGCGGAACGAACCGAGGAACAGGTAGATCACCACCGAGACGATGACCATGGCTTCCACCAGGGTCTTGACCACCTCGTAGATCGAGGTGTTGATGAACGCCGTGGAGTCGTAGACGATCTCGCCGCGCACCCCGGCGGGCAATTGCGATTGCAGGTCGGGAAAGGCTTTGCGCACGTTCTCGGCGACATTGAGGATGTTGGCCGTTGGCGCTGCCTTGATGCCGATGAACACCGAACGCTTGCCGGAGAAGGCCACGCTGCTGTCGTAGCTTTCGGCCCCCAGGGTGACGGTGCCCAGGTCTTCCAGGTAGACCAGGGCGTCGCCGTTGTGCTTGACCACCAGGCGCTTGAATTCGTCCACCGTGTGCAGGTCGGTGCCGGCGGTGAGGTCCACGGTGATCATCTGGCCCTTGGTCGAGCCCACGGCGGACAGGTAGTTGTTGTTGGCCAGGGCGCTGGCCACGTCCTGGGCGGTGACGTTGTGGGCCGCCAGCTTGTCGGGATCGAGCCAGGCGCGCAGGGCGAACTGGCGGCCGCCGAGAATTTCCGCAGTCTGTACGCCTTCCAGGGAGTCGAGCTTGGGCTTGACCACCCGCACCAGGTAATCGGTGATGTTGTTGGTGGCCAGGGTGTCGCTGTAGAACCCCAGGTACATGGCATCGGTGGTCTGGCCCACCGCCACCGTCAGCACCGGCTCCTGGGCCTGGGCCGGCAGCTGGTTCTTCACCGAGTTGACCTGGGTGTTGATCTCGGTCAGCGCCTTGCTCGAGTCATAGTTCAGGCGCAGGGTCGCGGTGATGGTGGACAGCCCGGTGATGCTGGTGGAGGACAGGTAGTCGATGCCCTGGGCCTGGGCGATCGCCGCTTCCAGGGGCTGGGTGATGAAACCGGCCACCGTCGCCGCATCCGCGCCGTAGTAGTAGGTGCTGATGGTCACCACGGTGTTTTCCGTGCGCGGCCACTGGTTGACCGGCAACTCGAAGATCGAGCGCAGACCCAGGATCAGGATGAACAGCGAGACCACCACGGCCCAGACCGGGCGCTTGATGAAGGTGTCGGTGAAATTCATGGCCGGGCCCTAGTGTTCTTGTGGCGTCGGGGAGGGATCGTTCAAGGGCGCGTCGCGGTCGACGATCTTCACCGGCGAACCGTTCTTGAGCTTCATCTGGCCGCTGGTGATCACCAGGTCGCCTTCCTTGACGCCGGACAGCACCGCCACCTGGTCGCCCCGGGTCGGGCCGGTTTCGATAAAGGTCTGCTGCGCGGTGAACAGCGCCTCGCCTTGCTCGTTGTTCTTCTGGGTGGCGACGAACACCGTGGTGCCGTAAGGGTTGTAGGTGACCGAGGTCTGGGGCAGGGTCAGGTAGCGCTGGGTGCCGCCGGAGGCGACCACGGCCCGGGCGAACATGCCCGGCACCAGGCTGTGCCGGGGGTTGTCGACGGTGGCCTCCACCGTGACGTTGCGGGTATTGGCATCGAACTGGGTGTCGATGGAACTGACCCGACCGTTGAAGCGCTGCTTGGGCAGGCCGTCGGCGCTGACCGTGACGCTCTGGCCCAGGGCGATCTGCTGCACCTGGGTCTGGGGCACGTTGAAGTCGATGTAGATGGGGTCGAAGGTCTGCAGGTTGGCGATCTTGTCTCCGGGGTTGAGGTACTGCCCGAGGTTGATCCCGGTGATCCCGATACGGCCGGCGAAGGGCGCGCGGATGCTCTTTTTCGCCACCAGCGCGCGTTGCTGCTCGGCGGCCGCGAGCTTGGCCTTGAGGTCCGCCTCGTCGGCTTCGACCTGGGCCTGGGACACCGCATTCACCGCCAACTGTGCCCGGTCGCGCTTGAGCACCGTGGCGGCCAGATTGGCCGTGGCCTCCAGCGCGCGCAACTGGGCGATGTCGGCGTCGGCATTCAATTGCACCAGCAGGTCACCTGCCGCCACTTCCTGGCCGGGTTTGAAGCCGATGCTGCGAATGATGCCGCCGACCTCGGTGGTGACATCCACCCCGCGCACGGTCTTCATCGAACCGACGGCCGAGAGGCTCGGTTGCCAGTCTTCGTACTGCGCCTTGAGCGCGGTCACCACGGCGGGAGGCAGGGGCACCTTGGCCTGGGCGATCAGCTTGGAAATCTGCACGAACTTGACCCCGCCGATCACCGCGACAATCAGCAGCACCCCACCCAGCATGATCAGCATGGGCCACAGCAGGCGGCGCTTGCGCGGCGTCTGCGGGGCCGCGGCGGGGTGCGCGGTGGAGGGGCTGGAATTGACGTCGGCCATGGCGGATCTCACTTAGGGCAAGGGTGCAGGTCGGGTGGGGGCCGCCGGCGCGGGTGCCGCGGGCGCGACTTGAGCGTGGTCGCGGTCGTGCCCAGGGGCCGGCGGATACATCTCCTTGAGCGACGGCCAGCCGAAACGGTCGGGGCTGCCGAGGCTGGCGGGATCGACATCGCGGCGTTGCCACCAGCCGCCACCCAGGGCCTGAAACAGCGCGGCGGTGTCGCTGTAGCGGGCGGCCTGGGCCCGGACCCGGCTGACAATGGCGTTCTGGTAGGTCTGCTGGGCGGTGAGCAGGTTCAGGTAGCCCACGGCGCCCAGGCGGTACTGGGCCTGGGCCAGGTCCAGGCTCTGGCGCGCGGCGCTCTCGGCAGTCACTTGCTGCTTGAGGGCCTCGGCGTCGGCTTCCAGGGCGCGCAGGGCATTGGCCACATCTTCGAAGGCGGCGATCACCGTGCTGCGATAGCGCGCGGCGGCCTCATCGTAGGCGGCCACCGCGGCGCGCTTGCGATGCTCCAGGGCGCCGGCGTCGAAGATCGGCTGGGCGATCGAACCGGCCAGGCTCCAGACCCCGGTGCCCGAGGAAAACAGCCGGGTGCCGGCCAGCGCCGTGGAGCCCAGGGAACCGGTGATGCTGAACTGCGGCAACTGATTGGCGATGGCCACGCCGATACTGGCGCTGGCCTGATGCAACTGGGCCTCGGCGGCACGCACGTCGGGGCGCTGCTCGACCAGGGCCGAGGGCAGACTCAGGGGCAGTTCCTGGGGCAGGTGCAGGGACGCCAGCTGGAACTGCTCGCCGCGGTCCTGGCTGGGCAGGCGGCCGAGGTAGGCCTGCAACTGGTTGCGGGTTTGCGCCAATTGCTTCTGCAGCGCTGGCAGGGTGGCGCGGGTCTGGGCCAGGGTCGCTTCCTGGGTCAGCAGGTCGCTGTCGCCGATGGCCCCGAGCCGGCGTTGCGCCCGCAGCAGGTCGAGCTGATCGCTCTGCAGGCCGATCACGGTTTCGGTGGCGGCGATCTGGTCGCGCACCGAGGCCAGGCTGATGGCGCTGTTCACCAGGTTGGCGGTCAGGGTCAGGTAGGCGGCTTCAAGCTGGTAGCGCTGGTAGTCCACCTGAGCGCCGCTGGCCTCGATCTGCCGACGGTTGCCGCCAAACACGTCCGGCGCGTAGGACACCGTCAACGACGCCGAGTTGAGGGTGAAGATCTGCCCTGGCGAGCCACCGGCCGCCGCCGCGCCGCCGGTGCCCAGGGCGCTGGCGGCGGAGGCTTTTTCCCGGGTTTTCGACGCCGAGGCGCTGAGGGACGGGAACAGCGAAGCCTGCTCGGCATACAACTGCTCATTGGCCTGGCGCAGGGCGGCCTGGGCGGCGCTCAGATCCGGGTTGGCCCGCAGCGCTTCCTCCACCAGGGCATTGAGCTCCCGGGAGCGAAACAGCGTCCACCATTGCCCGGGGATGTCCATGCCGGCCACCCAGCGCTGCGCCGCGCCACCGCTGGCGATCTGCGCCGAGGCGGTGGTGGCGGGCAGGGGCGTGGCGCTGTAGCCGGCGTCTGCCGCGAGTTCGGGGCGAGTGAAGTCCGGCCCCACCGCGCAGCCGGCCAGCCAGGCGTAGCAGATCAGGCTCAAGGGCCGCAGGGCGAAGGCGAACAGAGCAGGGTGTCGGGCGGGTTCTCGACCGGCGCGGCCGCTGCACGGTCGCCGGCCGCCGGGGGATGGGGGCGGCAGCTGTCGCTCTTTCATAATCACTCGAATGGATCGAACGGTGAGTGGTTTCAACGACCATCTGGCTGCCGGGCCAACCGCAGGACAGGCATCCCCCTCACGCAGCAGGCTGCGCGAGGTGCCATGAACGTTAATGGATGACTGGACTAACCGCCAATAGAGGAAATCTTGTGCGGCGCGGCAATCGGTGGCCTGGAGCTATCTCCACCGGTGTCCATCGACCCCGCGCCTGCTCGGCGGCGCTGGCCCTACCAGTGATCGAACAGCTGCTTGACCTGTACCGCTTCCTTGCAGCGCAGCAGCGCCTGGCGAAAGCGCGGGTTGGAAAACAGCCGGGCCGTGTCCGCCAGCAAGTCCAGGTGCTGCTGATCGGCGGGGGCGGGCACCAGCAGCACGAGAATATCGCTCACCGGCTGATGGTCGGGGGCGGCAAAGGCCATGGGGCTCTGCGGCCGCAGGTACAGGGCGTGGATGCCGTCCAGTTCTGCAAGCCGGGCATGGGGCAGCGCCACGCCATCGCCGATCGCGGTACTGGCGGCCAGCTCCCGGCGCCACAGACTGGTCGTGACCCCATCGCCCGGTAACTGTCGCGTCTCCTGAAGATGACGGCCCACCTGTTCGAACAACCGCTGTTTGTTCGAGACGTTGACGGCCAGGAGAATGTCTTCGACCTGCAGGTAGCGGGCAAGCTTGCTCATGGTGTGCTCCGGGAGTTTCAGGCTTGGCGTGAGCGTTATTGAAGCGCATTTGCCGGGCACAACGGGGGCCGCCGCGGCATTCTTTACGAACTCTTTAGGGCGGCGCCGGGCCCTGAAGTTGCTGCCTTTCAGCCCATGGCCGGGGCCCCGCGCCGCCATCGGGCGCCCGTTGGTTGATCCCTCAGGCAAAACGCGCCGGGCGGCAGCCGGCGAGTTCGGCGCAGTCTTGCCCCAGTGCCAGTTCCTGGGCGATCAGGCGCCCCACGGTGGGGGCCAGGGTCACGCCGGCGTGCATCACGGCCAGGTAAAGGCCCGGGTAGGACGCACAGCGGCCAATGATGGGCAACTGGTCCTGGGGCATGGGGCGCTGGCCGACTTCAACGCTGCGCAAGGCGATGCTCTCGGCGCCGCGGAACGCGCGCCGCAGGCTGGCCATGGCCTGCTGCGCGATGGCTTGCGGCCCGCGGGGACCGTCGGCGTCGAGGTAGTCTTCCGCCAGCAACAGCCTGCCGTCGGCCGCTTCGCGGATCTCCAGCTGGTTGTTGGAAATCAGGGTCTTGACCAGGCCTGGCGGGGCATCGACACGGATCAGGATCGACGGCGAAGCCTGTACCGGCAGGTGGATGCCCAGGGGTTGGAGCAAGGCCGGGGTCCAGCAGCCGGTGGCCAGGACCAGGTGTTCGGCGCGCACCACGCCGGTGGCGGTTGCGACCCCGATCACCCGCCGGTTCTCGACGCACAGGCCCAGGCCCGGGCTCTGCTCGAACACCTGCGCCCCCAGGTCACGGGCGCCTTGCAGCAGGGCGCGGGTGGCGGCGACCGGGTCCAGGCTGCCTTCGCCGGGGGCGTAGCGGGCCCGCTCCGGCAATGGTTGCAGGTGGGGTTCCAGCTCGGCGATCCGGGCCCGGTCGATCCACTGGGCCGACCCGCCGGGCAACGGCTCAAGGGGGCTGGCGGCACCTTCGGCGGCGTCGTAGCACAGGGCGCCGGACCAGCGGATCTGCAGGTCCGGCAGTTCCTGCTGCAGCCGTCGATAGTCCGCCAGGGCCTGGGAGCGCAATGCTCGGGCGGCGGCGGGAAACGCGCCATGGGGGTTGATCCAGGCAAACGAATGGGCGGTGACGCCGGAGCCGGGGCCGGCCTGTTCCAATACCGTCACCGCCATGCCCTGGCGGGCCAGGTGGTAGGCAATGGACGCGCCGACAATCCCGGCGCCCAACACAATCACGGTCGCAGGCGGCATGTGCACCTCGTTACGGCATGAAGGGGGGGCCGGGCGCACCTTAGTCGGGGACTGAACCCTGGAGCAATGGGCGCACTGTTATGAAATTGCAAGCGAGCCTCGGGCCTTGTACCCGCTGGCGCACTGCGCCAGCGGGTACAGGGCGGCTACTCCAGCTTCAGGGCCAGCCCTTGCGCCTGGGGCAGGGGATTGCGCATCAGGCGCCCGACCACCAGCGCGCCGAGCAGGGCCAGCAGGCCCGCTACCGCCAGCACCAGCCCGAAGCCGCCGACGAACGCCTGCTGCGCCAGGGGCTCAACCAGGTCCCGGGCTTCCGGCGGCAGGCCAGCCAGGGCGCCTTGCATGTCCCCGGCCACCACCCGGGAGGCGATGTCCGGCGCGTGTAGCGCCCAGTTCCCGGGCAGTTGCCGCAGGCTGCCTTGCAACAGTTGCTGGGTATGGCTGGCCAGCAGCGCACCGAACACGCCGATGGCCAGCATGATGGCGCTGAAACGCATGGTGGTGCTCATGCCCGACGCCATGCCGGTGCGTTCCCGGGGGACGCAGGCCATGATGTTTTTCTGCGTGTCGCCGTTGAGCAGGCCGGCCCCGGCGCCGGTCACGGCGATCGCCAGGGCGAAGCTCAGGTAGCCGCCGCTGTGCACCGCCCAGGCGCTGAGCAGGTTGCCGCTGCCCACCAGGGTCAGCCCGGCGGCCATCAGGGTTGCCGGAGCATAACGCCCCGCCAGGCGTGCGCCGATCCGGGGGCAGATCAGCATGGTCAGGGCGAAGGGCAGCATGCCCAGGCCCGAGGCAATGGCCGAGAAGCCCAGGCCGTTCTGCAGGTAGAAGGGCAGCAGGGTCATCATCACCTGGGCGCAGCCGGCGTAGGCGAACATGCCCAGCAGGGCGCCGATGAAACGCGGGTGACGGAACAGCTGCAGATCCACCATGGGCCGGCGTTGCAGGCGTTCGATCAGCACGAACAGGCCCAGCAGGGCCAGACCTGCCAGCAGTCGGGTGGTGGTGGCCGGGTGACTCCAGCCGATGCGGTTGGCTTCGATCAGGCCCCAGATCAGGCACAGCAGGCTGGCGCTGAAGGCCAGGCTGCCCCAGGGATCGAGGCGGGCGGCCTGGGTATCCCGGGATTCGGGCACGTTGCGCAGCACGCTCCACAACAGCAGGGCGCCCACCGGCAGGTTGAAGTAGAAGATCCAGCGCCAGCCGCAGTATTCGGTGATCAGCCCACCGACGGTGGGCGCGGCGGTCATCGCCATGCCCATGCAGGCGCCCCAGAAGGCCCAGGCCCTGGCCCGTTCCGCCTCGTCATGAAAGGTGTGGCCGATGGAGGCCAGGGCCGAGGTCAGCAGCAGCGCCGCGCCCACGCCCTTGCAGGCCCGGGCGATATCCAGCAGCAGGGCGTTGGGCGCGGCGCCGCAGCCCAGGGAGGCGAGGATGAACAGACCGAGGCCGCAGAGCAGGGTCTTTCGGCGGCCGAAGCGGTCTGCCAGGCTGCCCGCCGGCAGCAGCAGGGCGGCGAAGGCCAGCATGTAGGCACTGACCACCCATTCGATATCGGCGAAGTTGGCCCCCAGGTCCCGGGCGATGCTCGGCAGGGCCACGGCGACGATGTTGGTATCCAGGACGATCAGCGAGCAGACCCCGGAGGCGGTCAGCAGGGTCGCGCGCGGGTTGATGGGGCGGTTCATGGCGCGGTCCGTCGGTTGAGGAGGGTATCGAGCAGGTCCTGGTGAGTGGCCAGGGTAGCGATTGCTTTGTAGGCAATGCCGACTTGAGTGCGCCCGGCCACAGCGTTATGTGGGCCGCAGCAGACGGTCATTGCCGTAAATAGAGGTTTGACGGGCATGGCAGAGGCTCTCTACTGTGAAGGTCCGCCCAGCTTATCCCGGGCTTTGCGGGCTTTTGTTAGCCGCCAAGCGCCAGTTCATTACCTTTGAGCTAATGCCGTTAATGGAAATTCGTCACTTTCGCTACTTCCTCGCCGTGGCCCGGCAACGCAATTTCACCCGGGCCGCCGAGCAGTTGGGGATCGCCCCGCCGACCTTGAGCCGGCAGATCCAGGACATGGAAAAAGCCCTCGGCACCCGCCTGTTCGTGCGTCAGCAGCGCGAGGTCAGCCTGACCGAAGCCGGTGCCACCTTGCTCCTGGAGGCCGAAGCCACGGTACGCCAGTTCGAGTTCGCCCAGCGCAATGCCCAGCGCGCCGGACGGGGCGAGATCGGTCATATCGAGCTGGGTTATGTAGCGTCGGCGGTGTATGGCGGGTTGCTGCAGAAGCAGGTCCAGGGTTTCAGCCGCGATTGTCCGGACGTCAGCCTGAATGTGCGGGAGTGCCCGATGGCGACCCTGCCGGCGCGGATCGCCGACGGGCGCCTGGATGTCGGCTACATCCGCTCGCCCATGACCCTGCCCGAAGGCGTCGAGGCCATTGCCCTGGACGCTGAAGGCTTCGTCCTGGCGCTGTCCGCCGAGTCCTGGCTGTGCCGCCTGCCACAGATCGCCTCCGAGCACCTGCTCAATGAAACCTTCATCCTGCCGGAGCAGATCAGCGGCACCTTGCAGGTGGCGGCCCAGGGGGCCTACGCCCCCAAGCTGGGCGCTCAGCCCGGTGGCCTGGTGGCGGTGCTGGCCCTGGTTTCCCTGGGGCAGGGGGTGGCGGTGGTGCCCGAATCGGTGGTGGGCCATGTGAACCTGCCCAACGTTCTGTACCGGCCCATCGGCGGCAGCTCGGCAACCTCCTGGCTGTCGTTGATTCACCGGCGTTTCGAACAGGCGCCGGCGGTGGTGCGCTACATCGAGCAGGTGCGCCGCGAGTACCGGCGCAAGGCTTGATAGCGCATGTTCAAGGGCTCGCCCGGCGCGCATAATCCCCGGGCCGTTTCTTACCCTTCAGGAGTGATGTCGTTGATGCTTGATCACCTGGACCATCTGGTACTGACCACCGTCGATCCTGTGGCTGCCGAGGACTTCTATGTACGGGTGCTGGGGATGCGCCTGGAAACCTTTGCCGGAGGGCGCAAGGCCTTCAAGTACGGCAATCAGAAGATCAACCTGCACGTGCGCGGTCAGGAATTCGAGCCCAAGGCCCACCTGCCGGTGCCGGGGGCGCTGGACCTGTGCTTTATCGCCTGCGTGCCCCTGGAACAGGTGATTGCCCACCTGCAACAGGTCAACTGGCCGATCATCGAAGGGCCAGTGCCGCGCACCGGTGCCACGGGGCCGATCCGTTCGGTGTACCTGCGGGACCCGGACCTGAACCTGATCGAGATTTCCGAGCGGCTCTAGTGTCGACGTCAGGAATGCCGGATAAAGTTTTGTAATGATTTCCCGCTGGGGAAATACGCCGACGTCCCTGTAACCTCCAAGTCCGTTTTTTCACTCAGGACTTGCATGAACACGCTCTCGGAGCCCCCCAGTCGGCGCTCTTTTCTGGTTTTTCCCCATGATTTCTCAGGCCTGCCGGCCGTTCTGAGGTCCCATTCCTCAGGCTGCTATTCTCCTGGCCGCACTTCCCTGGCATTTGCCGCTCCCTATTGCGCTCAGTCCGTCCCCCCGCGTTTGCAGCCCCTGCATACTGGCGCCGGCCTGCGTCTGGCCGTTTGAATTTTCCGGAGAACTTGAGTCGTTATGGAATGGATTGCAGACCCCACGGCCTGGCTAGGCCTGTTGACCCTGATCGTCCTGGAGCTGGTGCTGGGCATCGACAACCTGGTGTTCATCGCCATCCTCGCGGACAAGCTGCCGCCGGAGCAGCGTGACCGCGCGCGCTTGATCGGCCTGTCCCTGGCATTGCTGATGCGCCTGGGCCTGCTGGCCAGCATCTCGTGGATGGTGACCCTGACCCAGCCGCTGTTCGAGGTGTTCGAGCACAGCTTTTCCGGTCGTGACCTGATCATGCTGTTCGGCGGTGTGTTCCTGTTGTTCAAGGCCACCATGGAATTGCACGAGCGCCTGGAAGGCCATGTCAGCCAGCGCGCGGGCAGCAGCACCTACGCCCTGTTCTGGCCGATCGTGGCGCAGATCGTGGTGCTCGATGCGGTGTTTTCCCTGGACGCGGTCATCACCGCGGTGGGCATGGTCGAGCATCTGGCTGTGATGATGATCGCGGTGGTGGTGTCCATCGGTGTGATGATCGTCGCCAGCAAGCCGCTGACCCGCTTCGTCAACGCCCACCCGACGGTGATCATGCTGTGCCTGGGCTTCCTGATGATGATCGGCTTCAGCCTGACCGCCGAAGGCCTGGGCTTCCATATTCCCAAGGGCTACCTGTACGCGGCCATCGGCTTCTCGATCCTGATCGAGCTGTTCAACCAGATCGCCCGGGCCCGGCGCAAGAAATCCATGCAGGGCCTGCGCCCGATGCGTGAGCGCACGGCCTACGCGGTGATGCGCCTGCTGGGCGGGCGCAAGCTGGCGGCGGAAGAGGTGGGCGAGGACATCGCCGACCTGCTGGAAGATGGCGAGGCCCCCAGCAGCGAGCTGTTCGACCGCCGCGAGCGGGTGATGATCAGCGGCGTCCTGCAACTGGCGGAGCGACCGATCCGCAGCCTGATGACGGTGCGCGCCGAAGTCGACTGCATCGACCTGACCGACAGCCCGGAAAGCATTCGGACCAAGCTGATGCATTCGTCCTACTCGCGCCTGCCGCTGATTCGCGACGGCGCGGTGGATGAGCCCCTGGGCTTCGTGCACAAGAAGGAGCTGCTCAAGGAGTACCTGGCGGGCAACGAGCCGAACCTTGAGCACCTGGTGCGCAAGACCATCAACCTGCTGGAGAGTTTTTCGATCCTCAACGCGCTGGAGCAGATGCGCAAGGCGTCGACCCACATTGCCTTCGTGATCAACGAATTCGGTGACTTCATGGGCATTCTGACCATGACCGACATTCTCGAATCCATCGCTGGCGAGCTGCCGGATGCCAGTGAGATCGAAGGGCCGGACGTGGTGGAACAAGAGGGCGGCTTTCTGGTCAACGGCGCGCTGAATCTGCCGCAGGTGCGCCAGCGCACCGGCTTTGGCGCCGAGCCCACCGAGGACTACCAGACCCTGGCCGGGCTGGTGATGAGCCTGCTGGACCGCTTGCCGGTCAAGGGCGACCGGGTGGAGTGGGACGGTTGGGCGCTCCAGGTCAAGGCCGTGGAAGAGCGCCGGGTGACCCAGGTGCTGCTGTCGCGGCAGGCCGCGGACTGAGCAAATGGCGAGGGCGCGAGCCTTGGCCATGCCCGTGAGGGGATGTCGGCGGCGATGTGCTGGCGCCTATCGTCGCCGCTGTCGCGTGGCTAGGCTTCGTTGACCTGCTTGAGCGGGCCGTTCTCTGCCTGTGCAGGCAAGGCGCATGCCCTGTCAGGCCGGGCCCTTGCCTTGAGCCAGTCGTACAGGCGGCGGGCAATGCGTTCGCTGGCGTGGCCGTCGCCGTAGGGGCTGAGTACCTGGCTCATGCGGGCGTGGAGCTGGGCGTCGTCCAGCAGTTCACAGACATGGTGCACGATGCGCTCACGATCGGTGCCCACCAGCCGCACGGTGCCGCCCTCCAGCACTGACGGCCGTTCGGTGACGTCCCGCAGTACCAGCAACGGCTTGCCGATGGCCGGGGCTTCTTCCTGGACCCCGCCGGAGTCGCTGAGGATCAAGTACGAGCGCGCCATCAGCCAGACAAAATGCTGATAGTCCTGAGGCGCTATCAGGTAGATGTTGGGGGTATCCGAGAGCAGGTCACCGACCACGCTCTGCACCTGAGGGTTGAGGTGTACCGGGTAGACGAACTGCACATCCGGATAGCGCTGGGCCAGGATTGCCAGGGCCTGGCAGATATGGCGGACACCCTGGCCGAAGTTTTCCCGGCGATGGCAGGTGATCAGCACCATGCGCCGGTTGTGTTCCAGCACCGCCAGAGGCGAATCGATGGCGGGGCTCCATTGGCTCTGTTGCTGGTGCTGCCGCATCCACCGCAGCGCATCGATCACCGTGTTGCCGGTGACCTCGATGCTGTCCGCGGGCACGTTTTCCCGCAGCAGGTTGGCTTTGGCTTCGGCGGTCGGAGCGAAGTGCAGGTCGGCAATGACCCCGGTCAGGCGCCGGTTGGCCTCCTCGGGCCAGGGTGTCCTGAGGTCGCCCGTGCGCAGCCCGGCCTCGACATGACCGATGGGCAACTGGCGGTTGAAGGCGGCGAGGGCGGTGATGAAGCTGGTGGTGGTGTCGCCATGGACCAGGACGATATCCGGTTGCAGGCGTTCGAGGGTGGTGTCCAGGTGCTTCAGCAATTGTTGCGACAGGCCATTGAGGGATTGGCCGTGGGTCATCACTTCCAGGTCTTGGTCGACTTGCAGTTCGAAGGCGTCCAGGACCTGCTTGAGCATTTCCCGGTGCTGCCCGGTGGAGCATATATGCAGTTGCAGACCGGGCCAGTGCCGCAGCACCCGGGCCAGCGGCGCCATTTTGATTGCCTCCGGGCGCGTACCAAAAACCATCATGATCTTAAAAGGCATTGACTCACTCCCTGAGCGCACTGCAGCCGGACCAGGCTGTGAATGAAAGCAGTGGGAACCGCTCTTGTCCAACCAGCAAACCGAGAGCGTCGCGCTCAAGCACGAGAGCCAAGCACAAGAGGGCTGCTGGTGCGCGGCTGGCAAAGGAGATGGGGGCAGGTCGGAAAACGACGCGAAAAATGCCCAGTCATCTGGCCTCTGGCACAGCCCCGGGGGTGGTTCCCTGGCGCATACCCCAGGCGTTGGACCAGTTGGGCCCATCAGGTCGATGCCTTGGGGGCATGCTGGCGTTTTCCTGCGCAGAAAATTTTGTGAGGCCCCGCGCCGGCCTTTATGCTCAACGCCCCTGTGACGCTAGAGCCTGTTTCAGGTCCAGGGGCCGAGGCCCTTTTTCATGGAGTGAACCGTGCACGCCCCCTTCACGACTGACCTGACCCGTCCCGTTCTGGCGACGCTGATGCTTGCCGGCCTGCTGGCGCTGGGCGCCTGCAAGAACGCCGCCCCAGAGACGCCGGAGCAACAGCAGCAGCGCCGCTACGAACACTTTCTCGACGCCTTCCGCCTGGTGCTGGACCAGGGCGTGCGCAGCGCCGATCTCGATGGCTGGTCCGGCGGCGTGTCGCTGCGAGCGGTGATTGATCCGCTGAATCGGATGGTGGCCTGCAGCACCGAGGCACTCCCCGAATACCCGTTGCCGCGTTACCCGGATAACCGCCTACTGGCCTCGGCGGTGGAGCGGGTCTGTTGGGACTCGATATTCCCCAGGGCCGAACCGGCGCTGTTCTCAGGTCGGCCCGCAGCCAATCTTGAGGTGGTGTTGCCGGTGGTTGTCACCCGTCCCGGTCGCTTGCCCGCGGAGGAACAGAAGATTCGGGAAACGGTGCGCGAGTATAAGGCCCAAGAGCAGTATTTCTGGCAGCACCTGTTCGCTGAAGAGACCCTCGACAGCCTGGGCAGCGCCCGGATCGAGGGCCACGCCAACGCTCAGGGACAGGTGCAGGGTTGTCAGGTGCGACTGTCCGCCATTGCCGCCAGAGCCTCCGACTTCAAGCCGGACCCTGAACGGGTGCAGCGCCTGCAAGAGCGTTGCGCGGCCCTGGATGTGCGGCAGATGCCCGGCTTTTTCGCCTCGGAGACGGTGGGCGATCGATTCCTCGTCGAACTGCAATACAGCCCCTGGAGGGGTGGGCCGAAGCGGCCTTGAGCAAGGTGCGAAATATCGGCTGGTAACAGAGCGGTGGAGGCAAGTGAAGCAATGGCTGGACCAACCATCAGTGTGCTGCTGCGTTTTGAGTCTGATCAGTCAACCGAAGAGCTTGTGCAGGCATATCTAGCCCAGCGCGCGGATCACCTACGTCCAGGTCGCCGCACCTTTTCGGTTGGCGGCTGTGCCTTGTTGTATGCGTTTGGCCCGGACTATCCCGAAGAGCTTGCGCATTACGCCGGGCTGTTGAAACTGCTGGACTGGAACCCCAGAGGCATCCTCAATCTGGCCGCCATGGGCAATGACCTCCCGGATCACCAACGGCTCGGAGAAGTGGCGTTGGACATGACGCGGCGCTTGGATGGCGTAGTCGCCTTTGGCGGCAGAATCGGCGCGTATACGGCGGATGCGGTTTTTTTGTCACGGCTTGCCGTTCTGGAGCATGAGGGTGAGTCGCTTTTCAGTGCTGGGGATTTCGAGCGCTGGTTGCAGCATGCTGATTTTCGCTTGGTCAAATGACTTGGGGCTGATGGCTGTGGCTCGATGGGGTTTTCTAATCAATGATGAGGTCGGTCCGTGAGCAAACTAGTCTGCAGATGCGGTCATATCATTGTCGATCAGACCGATGATTTGCCTTACAAAGCCGCTTTGCTGCGTGAGCAGCACGAAGAGGTTTTTTTTCCGATGCCTCGCTACTGGCCAATGAACTGCTGGCCGCCGCAAGTGCCGGTAGTGTCGATGAACTGCTTGAGCGGCACTATGGCAGGGGGGGCTGGCGGCCCAGGCCCACGGAGTTCTTCGGGGACAAGTTCACCAGTCTCTACCTGGCCTCTATTTCGACGGTGTATGAGTGTGAGTGCTGTGGACGCTTGTGGGTCCAGAAGAAAGGCGTCAACAGCTTCGTCTGCTTTACCCCTGAGAGCGGTCGGTATGAGTCGAACTTAAGCTCCCAGACTCCAGAGTAGGCGTGCGGGCACGCCGATTCACTGCGATGCGCGGTGTTCCGCTGCGTGCATCGCGAGGTAGGCGGTCAGGTTGGCGTCGCTGATGCCCAGGGTGCCGAGAATCTGCGCCATGAAGCTCACCGGGGCGCTGCCCGGGGCGGTGATCACGCGCTGGTCCGCCACGGCGTGTGGCACATCCTCATAGTGCGCGGCGCCGGCATAACCCACCGCCAGCAGGTTGTCCGCCGAATTGGAGGTGTGCTTGAGGTTATCCAGCACCCCGGCCCGGGCCAGTTCGCGGGTGCCGTCGCAGATGGCGGCGATCACGATCTGGCGTGCCTGGGCGGCGCGCAGCAGGTCGCCGATGTCCGGTGCGTTGGCGCTTTGCCAAATGCTACCGCCGCAGACCATCAGCAGGTCGATCTCATCCAGATGAATGTCTTCCAACGCCAGGTCCGGGGTCACCCGCAGGCCGCCCATGGATGTGACGACGGCGCCCTTGGGGGACGCGTAGCGGCAGTCGAAACCGTAGAAACCACGAGCGGTGGCGTTGATCAGGGCGGTTTCCCAGTCGGCAAAGTTGTCACTGAGCAGGGTGATGGCGCGGGTCATGGAGCTTCCTTCCTTGGGGTGATGAGCGGGTGGGGAGCGCCAGGGTAACCTGATTTTCGGCGGGCGACCGGAGAAGCTTCTACGGCACCGTTGCCAATCGCGAGCCTGGAGCAGCGACGGTCGTGGCGTTGGCTTTCAACGTGGCTGTTGCTTTAGGATCCGGCCTCTTGAGGTCGTTGAATGCAGAACAGGACGGTTCGTGAGTGAACCCATCAAAGGAACTGAACATGTACAACTGTCTGAACGGAACCCCGGCGCAGTGCGGGTTCCTGGTCGGCCTGCTGCTGACACTGTCCGGTTGCCAATCGGACTTGCCGGGCACCCCGCTGTCCCAGGACGAGCAGCAACGACAGCTGGAGACGCAGTTCTATGCCAACGCGGTGCAGCAGGTGCTGTACCGCGAGAGCCTCAGGGCCAATGCCGAGCAACTGATGGGCAGCGTGGAGCTGGTCATGCGGTTCAATCGGCAGAATCAGGTCATCGGTTGTGCGGCGCAGAGCAGCCCCTTGCCTGACGCGCGGGCCTATCCCTACAACCCGAAACTGGGCGAGATGCTCGAGGGTGTCTGCTGGAACACCGTGTTCCCTCTGGCGCCCGCCGCCGCCTTTGAGCCTGATGGCGTGCTGGAGGTCAAAGGGACGTTGATGTTCCCTCGCTTGACCCTGGAAGGCGAGCAATTGAAGGAGTTTGCCTTCGATACCGCTCAATACGCCAAAGGCCATTTCTTCTGGACGCACACCCTGGCCCAGTTGCCGGTGGACAGCGTCGGAGTGGCCAGTTTTGAGGTCAAGGCCGATCCCCGGGGCCGGGTGCAGGAATGCTGGGTGAACCTGCGGGCGGTGCGCTACCGACCCGAGTCATTCAAGCCCGACAATCAATTGCGCAATCGCGTCACCCAACTGTGCGAGCAGTTGGACCTGCGGCAGATGCCGGGTTTTGCGGCCGAGCAGGGCCAGGCGCAGCCGATCCATGCCAGCGTGTTTTACACGCCGTGGAAAGGCGGGCCGAACAAGGTCACGCAGCGTGTGCAGGCAAGCGGCGCCGAACCTTGAGCCTGGCTGGTGCGCATCGGTGATGCAGATTTCACTAAAGCTTCGGCTATTGGTTCGTTCAGTGATTGAGCCGGCCCTTTCCGGGGTGCGGGGCGTGTCCCTTGCGCCCGGTCATTGATCAATGAGTTCCCCATTCATGTCATTAGCATTCTTGCGCACCTCGACCCTGGCCTTGCTGACTCCGGCCGTGCTGACCCTGGGCGCCTGCCAGAGCAAGACTCCGGAGCAGAGCGCCGCCCAGGCCCTGGAAACCCAGAAAAGCCTGGAATTCTCTGTCGCCATCAGCGAAGTGCTGAGGCGCAACATGATGGCCGCCAACCACCAGGGCCTAAGTGGCGCGGTGAAGTTGCGGATCAAGCTCAATCGGCAGAACGACGTGCTCGACTGCACGGTACGCCCCGGCAGCGTTGATGTTTCCCAGGTCCTGGCCACCCCAACCCTGCTGCACCTGGCCCGACAGGTGTGCTGGAACACCCTGTTTCCTGCCGCCGCGCCCGAGGCCTTTGGCGATGGGGACATCATCAATGCGATTGCCAACCTGGAGTTTCCGCGCTTCAGCCAACTGCCCAGCCGTGAGCAGCAGGTGTATCGGCTCAGTTCCAGCCTCTACCAGCAAAGCCGGTTTTTCTGGGAGCAGGCAGTCGCCGGGCCAGGCATCGACAGCATCGGCGTGGCCAGTTTTTACTACACCGCCAATGCCCAGGGGCAGGTCCAGGAATGCCTGGTAAACCTGGAGCGCAGCGCGTTCCGGCCGGAAGCGTTCAAGAGCGACGCCGCCCTGCGCCAACGTTTGACCCAGCGTTGCCAGCAGCTGGATCTGCGGCAGATGCCGGGCTTTGTCAGTCAGCCCGATGGCCTGAGCCGCGGTGAGGTGCTGGTGGAATACATGCCGTGGCGCGGCGGCCCGGCACCGCACTGACGCCACGCCGTCCGGCAGGCACCTCCCCAGGTGCCTGGTCAAATAATTTCCCCCGGGCTATTTACATCCACGGCGTCATTCCCCATTATCCGCGCCGTCTAAGTTTCGCTGCTGACCAGACAATTCCAGCCACCAAAAGGGTGGTTGTTTTGTTGCGTCCAAGAAAAGCAGTTGAAAATGACCAAGACTCCTCTGAAAAGAATTCAGCACAAGCTCGCCCGTTCCGGGGTGGCCATCGAACGCCTGAATTCCAATTCCCTCTCCATCTCTTCGATCAATGACGCCGGGCTCAAGGTGGATCTGTTGCTGCCCGAAAGCTTTGCCATCGAAGAAAAAGCCGTCCTGCAACTAATGGATTTCGCCAAGGTGGCTCACCCCCATGGCGGCGAAGTGAAGTGCGCCTGCGCCACGCCGGACTTCCACACCGGCAGCCCGATTCCGGTGGGCAGCGTGATTGTCACCAGTCACGACATGGTGGTACCGCAGGCCATCGGCACCGACATCAATTGCGGCATGCGCCTGCACAAGCTGGGGCTGAACTACGAGCAGTTCATGGCGCAGAAAGCCAAGTGGACCGCCCTGGTGCGCGGCGATCTGCTGGAGGGCACGCGCAACATTCCCACCAGCCCAATGGCCATGACCGCGCTGTTTCAGGCCGGGCTCGGGGATTTCTGGGCCCAGGTGCAGCAGCAGGACCCGATCGGGTTGTTTGCCGGGGCGGACTTCGCCCAGCTGCAACGTGAGCTGTCGGGTTTGCATGAGTCGTCGTTCGCCCGCGGTAGCGCCGACTACGCGCCGGAAGCCTTGCAGGACCGTTCGCGCAAAATCCTCCGCGACCCGGGCCTGGGTTCCCTGGGCGGCGGCAACCACTTTGTCGAGATCCAGGTGGTCACCGAGTTGGTGGATCGTCAGGCCTGTTTTGCTCAGGGCCTGTCGGTGGGGCAGGTGGTGATGATGATCCACACCGGCTCGCGCGACGTGGGCTTCTATGTCGGGCGGCGCTGGATGGACAAGGCCAAGGCCCTGTGGCCGGCGGGGATCAAGCACCCTGATTCGAAGATCTTCGCCCTGTTTGGCGAGATGGCCGACGAGTACCTGCTGGCCATGCACAGCGCTGCCCACTACGCCGACGCCAACCGCGCGCTGATCGCCGAGATGGTGCGCCAGCGCACCCGGCAAGTGTTTGGTGCGGGCATCGAGGCGCCGCTGATTGTCGATGTGCCGCACAACATCGTGCTGCGCGAAGAAGAGGGCAACGTGCATCGCAAAGGCGCGACACCGGCCTATGCCGGCCAGCCGCTGCTGATCCCGGGGAGCATGGGGCATGACTCCTACCTGCTCACCGGGCTGGGCAACGAGCGCTGGCTGCGTTCGGCCAGCCACGGCGCCGGGCGCTCGATGTCGCGCAGCGAGATTGTGTTCAAGGCCAAGAAGGACAAGGCATTCCTCGGCTTGCAGGGCGTGGAGTGCATCACCACCAAGGAAGAGCGGATGATCGAAGAGGCGCCAGGGGCCTACAAGGAAATCGGCCAGGTGATCCAGTCCCAGGTGGAAGAGGGCACGGTGTCGGTGATGGCGCGGTTTTCTCCGATTCTGACCTTCAAGGCGTAAGCGGGGGATGGTTTTCGGGTTTGCCGTGCAACGGTACGGCCGATACATTGTCGCCCCTCCCGGCCTGTTCGCTCCGAGCGGTGCCGTTGCAGTTGTCTGCGGTCGCAAAAGCCCAGGGTGCGGTAGCCGCTGGGGTGTTTGCCTGTTTGTGATCAACCTTCGGTGTTTAAGCATGAATCAAGATGAAAACCTGAAGCACGATGCGCTAGCGCCATTGACCGCTGCCAGCGAGTTTGTCGTCGACAAGCAGCCCCTTGCCGAACTGCTTGCGGTGCTTGCCCAGTGTGGCGAGGTGGTGTCCTGCTTCTTCAAGCCTGATCCCGCCATCAAGGTGTTGGGTGAGAGGCCGCGACTGGCCGAGTTTCTCGAACGTTTCAGCGGCCTCGCCAGGTCGACGGCCATCGGGCAGATCGAGCCTGAGTTCGGGCCCTTTTCCATGCTCAATCGATACGAGTTCGAGGGCTCGTTGCTGGCGGCGTTGCTGCGGGGCGGGTGTCATCCGTCCAGCCGTGGAGGGTCCGTGGCCAATGCCCGCCAGGTGGTGTTCGAAGCGCTGGATGCTGTGTTTCCGGCGCCGTTTTCCGAGCTGGTGGTGTATCGGTTCGATAGTCCTGATTGGTGTGAGTTGACCAGGGATTCGACTATTTCTTCTGCCTATGTCGCCTGCCAGGGGGCGCGGAATCTGTGGTGGGTGTTGTGCGTGGCTGATGTTGATTGAGGCCCGGTGCGGCTAACCCGGCCTCCTGCCGGGTTGCCCACGGATCAATGCCTGCGTTCGGCCATTTTGGGCTATGCCGCCTCCACTGATACTGCAAGACGTTTACCTAGGGCTGCCAGGGCATTTTCCAGCTGTTCCATTTTGGAGCTGTGTAGAAAGTCCACCAGGCGATCTCCCTGGGCCTGGTGGATTCCGAGCAGTCGGCATAGATCGGCCTTGCGCATGTCCCGCTCCATCATCGTGTTCCACAGCGCTATCTTGGCCACGGTCACCATTGGCAAATGAATGACCTGCTCCCCTGGTAGCGGCGCGGAGGCTGGGGGAATGGCGCGGCGCTGGTCGACGTAAAGGGACAGAGTGGTTTCGAGCGCGTCGATGGCCTGGTTGATGGCGTGCTCAGGATCATCGCCAAAGCTATTGAGTTCGGGCAGATCGCGGCAGAAGACCGCCAGTCCCGGTGCACGGTCTTGCTCGAAGCGAAGGGCGTAGTCGTACATGGTCACTCCTCGGAGGCGATGTTTCAGCATGCAGAGAATGGATGTGAGTCCTAGAGCCCCAATTGCCTGATGATTGCCTTGCGGGTGGGTTCGGGCATTTCCTTGCTGCCGTGATCCGCGAAGGTGGTCTGGTTGCCGTTTGGGGCCGTAACTTTGAAGTGGCTGCCTTTACCGGCCTCGAAGACCACGCCTTGAGCTTTCAACCATCGTCTGAATTCGCTGAATTTCATCACCTCGCCTCATGGCTTGGATTTCTGCACGGTACAACATTCATATTTTTGTACAACACTTGTGTGTTGTTTTTTGCGAAGCCTGGCCATTACTCCCGGGGCAGATCCATTGCCCGTTGCTCAACTGCATGCAACACATCGCAGCCGTCCTGCAACAACAGGGTCGCCACGCTGGAGAAGCGCTTGAGGTCGAGGTGATCGGCGTTGCGGCTGGTCATGTCGGCAAGGCTGTCCAGCATGTCCCGGGCGGCGCGGATGCGCAGGCCGGCGTAGGTCAGCAGGTCGAGCAACGGCGCTTGTGGGTTGATCAAGGCGACGGGGTGATCGGTGGTGCAGGTGAAAGGTTGGAGATCCATAGCAGTGACGCTCCATGAAGGAATATTGAGGTGTGCTCATGGAGATTCGGACGGCCAAATCCGGTCGCGGACGGCTGCGACGCAACGGAATGTAGAAGGTGGAGAGCAGCATCACCAGGCATTCGGGCGTGCCTTCAGCAAATACAGAAATGCCTGACATTGGCTGATGGCCGTTTCTCATCTCTCCATTCCTCGTTCCGGAAAGTTTTTCCATCCCCCCTGTTATCTCCTTTGTGCTCCATGGCACACTCTGGCGCCTGTTCCGCTATTTGATATTTTATTCCGTTGTAGCGGAATGTGTTTGTTCCACGCCTTTGCGTTTCCAGGCCATCGCGGGTTGCTGCGGCAGAGTTCGCGCAGAAGTCCGCGGCGAGTCGGGTGACGCTCGGGCAGGGCGGCCAGATGGTCAACCTTCAACCAGGAGAATCGCTCATGAGCATCACCCGTTACGGCACCGGCAGCACCGCAGGCGGTGGCCAGCCGCGTCCTTTCGCTCGCGCCGTCGAAGCCGATGGCTGGCTGCATGTGTCCGGCCAGGTGCCGGCTATGGATGGCGAGATCATTCACGGTGGGATCGTCGAGCAGACGCATCAGACGATGCGCAATCTGGTGGCCATTCTCGAAGAGGCCGGGTACGGCCTGGAGGATGTGGTGCGGGTCGGCGTGTGGCTGGAAGACCCGCGGGATTTCTGGAGTTTCAACAAGGTCTTTGGTGAGTACTTCAAGCCCGAACACGCGCCGGCCCGGGCCTGTGTGCAGGCCAGCATGATGGTCGACTGCAAGGTCGAGATCGATTGCGTGGCGTACAAGCAGAAGGCCTGATGGCCACGGCCTGTAGGAGCTGACTTGCCAGCGAAGGCGCCCGTGAGGGCGACACAAGGCTTGAGGGCCTCTTCGCCGGCAAGCCGGCTCCTACGGGTCGATAGAGGGAGCGCAGGTAGATGAGCGAAGACAGCATCAAGCGCCGGGCCAAGGGCCTGGATCGGGCGTTCGATATTCTCGATTTCCTCAAGGAGATCGGCCAGCCGTTGCGGCCCAACGATATCGCCAAGGGCATCGGCAGCCCCAAGTCCACGGTCTACGAGCTGGTGGCGTCCTTGCTGGAGCGGCGGGTGCTGGAGCCGGTGGGCAAGGACGGGCATGTGTACCTGGGGCGTCAGCTGTATTTTCTCGGGCAGGCGCACTTGCGTCATTTCGATCTGAGCCGCGAGGCCGATCAGGCCTTGCAGGAGATCGTCAGCCAGACCGGGGAAACCGCGCAGATGTGTCTGCTCAACGGGCGCAAATACACCGTGGCGCTGATGAAGGAAGGCGAGCGGCATTTTCGCATCTCCTCGGACATCGGCGAGAACGCACCGATCCCCTGGACCGCTTCCGGGCGTTTGCTGCTGGGGCACATGAGCGATGCGCAGATTGCCGAGCTGATCGATGAGCGCGACTTCATCCTCCCCGATGGCCAGCGCCTGCCGCTGGCGACCTTCCTTGAGGAAATCCGTCAGGCCACCGAGGAGGGGTTCTTTTCCTTCGACAGTGTCGCCGACACCTTCACCCATTGTTTTGCCGCGCCGGTGCGCGATGAGCGCGGGGTGTGCATCTGCACCCTGTGCATCGTCGCGCCGAGGGCCGATGCGCAGAGCCATTACCAGGAATACCGCCGGGTGCTGATCGACAGCGCCAACCGCCTGGCCCGGCGTATCAACGATTGATGACAGTGTCGCGGCTGTGCGCAGCCGCCTTGATAAGGAGTGCCAACATGTCTTCCGCTTTGAATCTGCCCCTGGTGGAAAAGGGCGCCGCGGCCCACGCTGCGAGCCTGCTCAGCGACGTCAGCCTGCCCGCCCTGGTGCTGCACCGCGAGGCGCTGGAACACAACATCCGCTGGATGCAGAAATTCGTCAGCGACAGCGGCGCCGAGCTGGCGCCCCACGGCAAGACCAGCATGATGCCCGCGCTGTTCCAGCGGCAGCTGGACGCCGGTGCCTGGGGCATCACCCTGGCCACCGCGGTGCAGACCCGCGCCGCCTACGCCCATGGCGCGCGCCGGGTATTGATGGCCAACCAACTGGTGGGCGCGCCGAACATGGCGCTGATCGCCGAGCTGCTGGCGGACGCGGATTTCGATTTCTATTGCATGGTCGACCACCCGGACAACGTCGCCGACCTGGGGGCGTTTTTCGCCCAGCGCGGGGTCACCCTCAAGGTGATGATCGAGTACGGCGTGGTCGGCGGGCGTTGCGGCTGCCGCAGTGAGCAGGAGGTGCTGGCCCTGGCCAAGGCGATTCAGGCGCAGCCGGCCCTGGCCCTGTGCGGTATTGAAGGCTACGAAGGGGTGATCCATGGCGATCAGGCCATCAGCGGCATTCGTCAATTTGCCGATTCCCTGGTGCGCCTGGCGGTGGATCTGCAGAGCGACGGGCTGTTCGCCATCGAGCGGCCGATCATCACCGCTTCGGGGTCGGCCTGGTACGACCTGATCGCCGAGTCGTTCGAGACCCACAACGCCAAGGGGCGCTTCCTCAGCGTGTTGCGTCCGGGCAGTTACATCGCCCACGACCACGGTATCTACAAAGAGGCCCAGTGCTGCGTGCTGGATCGACGCAGCGATCTGCACGAGGGCCTGCGCCCGGCCATGGAAGTCTGGGCCCATGTGCAGTCGCTGCCGGAGCCGGGTTTTGCCGTGGTGGCCCTGGGCAAGCGCGATGTGGCCTACGACGCCGGTTTGCCTGTGCCGCTGCGGCGTTATCGCGCCGGGGCCGAGGCGGGCGCCGGGGATGATGTGACGGCGTGCAAGGTCACCGCGGTGATGGATCAGCATGCGTTTCTCACCGTGGCGCCGGGCGTGGAACTGCGCATTGGCGACATTATTTCCTTCGGCACCTCGCACCCGTGCCTGACCTTCGACAAGTGGCGCGTCGGGCTGCTGGTGGATGAGCACCTGCGCGTGATCGAGAACCTGGAAACCTGCTTCTGACGCCTTCGCTGGCGAGCCAGCGCCTGCAGGGTGGGTGCAATACACGATGTTGTAGGAGCCGGCTTGCCGGCGAAGCGGCCCTTGGATGGGGCGCAGGTTTTGCGCATGGCTTTCGCTGGCAAGCCAGCTCCTACAGGGAGATGAACATGAATAACAAGAAACGCATCGCGGCCATCGGCGAATGCATGATCGAGCTGCAGCAGCATCACGATGGCAGCCTGCAACAGGGCTTTGGTGGCGATACCTTGAATGCGGCGGTGTATCTGTGCCGCGAGCTCGGGCCGCTGGCCGAGGTGGATTACGTCACCGCCCTGGGCCTGGACAGTTTCAGCGATGCCATGTGCCAGGGCTGGGCCGAGGAAGGGATCGGCCTGGGCAAGGTCCAGCGCCTGCCGGGGCGGTTGCCGGGCCTGTATTGCATCCAGACCGATGCCCGGGGGGAGCGGCGCTTTTTGTATTGGCGCAATGAGGCGGCGGTACGGGACTGTTTCAACACCGCGGCGGCGGGTCCGATCCTGGCGGACCTGTGCGATTACGATGTGCTGTATTTCAGCGGCATCACCCTGGCGGTGCTCGGCGAGGCGGGGCGCAAGAAGCTGATTGACCTGCTGGTGGAAGCACGCATCCGCCGGGCGCAGATCGTGTTTGACAACAACTACCGGCCAAGGCTCTGGGCCTCGGTGGAGCAGGCGCGGACGGCCTATGTGCAAGTGCTGGAGCATGTGGACCTGGCGCTGTTGACCCTGGAGGACGAGCAGGCGCTGTTTGGCCATGACTATGCCCATGGCGTGTTTGCGGCCTACCCGAACATTGCCGAGGTGGTGATCAAGCGCGGGGCGGATTCGTGCCTGGTGCGTTGCGGTGCCGAGCGCTATGAGGTGCCGGCGCTGCCGGTGCAGCGGGTGGTGGACACCACGGCGGCGGGGGATTCGTTCAGCGCGGCTTATCTGGCCTGTCGCTTGCGAGGCGGCAGCCCGGTGCAGGCCGCCGAGGCCGGGCACCGGTTGGCGAGCCGGGTGATTCAGCATCACGGGGCATTGATTCCCCGGGAGGCCGGTTTGTAGGAACCGGCTTGCCGGCGAAGAGGCCTTTGAAGTCGGCGCTGTGCTTGCGGGCGCGTTCGCTGGCCAGCCAGCTCCTACGGCGGGGAGGTACGGGTCGGGGCTGGGGCGTCAGTCGCGGAAGAACACCTGCACCAGGTGATAGCCGAACTTGCTCTTGATCGGGCCATGCACGGTGCGCAGGGGCTTCTTGAAGATCACCTGGTCGATGGCGCCGACCATTTGCCCCGGACGCACTTCCCCCAGGTCGCCGCCGCGCTTGCCGGACGGGCAGGTGGAGTATTTCTTGGCCAGGACGTCGAAGGCTTCGCCCTTGGCGATGCGCTGCTTGAGCTGTTCGGCTTCTTCGGCGGTTTTCACCAGGATGTGGCGGGCTTGGGCTTTCATGGGCGGGTGACCTTGTAGCGGGAAATCGGCGGCCGCGGATTATGCCTGAATTCAGGGCTCGCAACCGATCATCTGACGAATCTTCTGCGCCAGTTCTTCAATGGAAAACGGCTTGGCCAGCAGGTCCATCCCCGGCTCCAGGAAGCCCTGGCGCTCGGCGGCCTTTTCCGCGTAGCCGGTCATGAACAGCACCTTGAGCCCCGGGCGCTGCTGGCGGGCAATCTCCGCCAGCTGCCGGCCGTTCATGCCCGGCAGGCCGACATCGGTCACCAGCAAATCAATGCGCGTCGGCGACTCCAGCAAGGGCAGGGCGCTACGCGCGTCCTCGGCCTCGAAGGCGCGGTAGCCCAGTTCGTTGAGCACATTGAGCACCAGCATGCGCACCGCCGGGTCGTCTTCCACCACCATCACGCTTTCCCCGGCCATGGCCTGGGGCGCTGGCGGGCTGCCCACCGGTTCCGCCGTTGCCGGGGGCGCGCTGTGCAGGCGCGGCAGGTACAGGCGCACGCAGGTGCCCTGGTCCGGTTCGCTGCTGATGGTCACGTGGCCGCCGGACTGCTGGGCAAAGCCATAGATCATCGACAGGCCCAGCCCGGTGCCCTGGCCGATGGGTTTGGTGGTGAAGAACGGGTCGAAGGCCTTGGCCAGAATGCGCGGGCTCATGCCGGCGCCGTTGTCGCTGACCCCCAGCATCACGTAGTCACCGGCCTTGACCGGTTCCAGGGTGCGGATGTCGCTGCCGTCGAGGTAGCTGTTGGCCGTCTCGATCAGCAGTCGGCCGCCGTGGGGCATGGCGTCGCGGGCGTTGATCACCAGGTTGAGCAGGGCGTTCTCCAACTGGCTGGCGTCGGTGTTCACCGGCCAGACATCGTCGGCCAGTTGCATCTGCAGTTGGATGTGCTCGCCCTTGGTGTGGTTGAACAGCTCGTGCAGCGAGCGCACCAGCTGGTTTGGGTCCAGGGGCCGGCGGTCCAGGGACTGGCGACGGGAAAAGGCCAGCAGGCGGTGGGTCAGGGAGGCGGCACGCTTGGCCGAGGACATGGCGGCTTCGGTAAAGCGGCCGATTTCGTCGCCGCGCCCGTTATCGATGTAGCGCTGCATCAGGTCCAGGCTGCCGATGATGCCGGTGAGCATGTTGTTGAAGTCGTGGGCGATGCCGCCGGTGAGCTGGCCCACGGCTTCCATCTTCTGCGCATGGCGCAGGGCGTCTTCGGCGCGCTCGCGCTCGAACATCTCGTTCTGCAGGCGCTGGTTGGCGGTGGCCAGGGCTTCGGTACGCCGATTGACCCGCTCTTCCAGGGTTTCGTTGAGGTTGCGCAGGGCTTCTTCGGTCTGTTTGCGCTCGGTTTCATCGATCACGAAGATGTAGAAGCCGTTGATCGCGCCGTCGGCGCCGTGGCGCGGCAGGTACTTCATCAGGGCATGGCGCGGACGGCCGTCGCGGTGCGGCGAGTTGGCCTCGAAGCTGCAGGGCGTACCGGCCAGGGCCGCCTTGATGTTCTCGGCGCGGGTGGCGTAGATCTCGTCTCCTACTACTTCGCGAATGGTCCTGCCGTACAGCTCCTGCGGGGTCAGGCCGTACCAGTCCAGGTAGGCGCTGTTGTTCAGGCGAAAGCGTTCTTCGTGGTCGACATAGCCGATCAGCACCGGCATGGCGTTGATGATCAGTTGCAGCTCGGTCTGGCTCTGGCGCAGGGCCTGCTCCATCTGCTTGCGTTCGGTCAGGTCCAGGGCGGCGCCGAGAAAGCGCGTGGGCCGGCCATGGTGATCCTTGTAGCAGCGGCCCCGGGCGAACACCCAGCGCACCTGGCCGTCGGCCAGTTGCAGGCGGTACTCCTCGGCGTATTCGCTGCCCTGGGTGATGCAGTGCTTGATGCTCCGGGCCACCATGGCCCGGTCTTCCGGGTGCACGCCCTTGAGGTATTCACTGATGGGCAGTTGCCGGGATTGCTGCGGGTCGACGCTGTGCAACTGGGCAAAGTGGGCGTCGGCAATGAAGCGGTCTTCGCCAATGTCCCAGTCCCAGGTGCCCACCGCGTCGGTGGCCGCCAGGGCCAGTTGCAGGCGCTCTTCGGTTTCGTGCTGGGCCCGCAGGCTGGCCTCGGAGCGCTGCTGCAGCTCCAGGGCGATGCGCCGGCGTTCGTTGGTTTCGATGGCGGTCACCAGGATCCCGGCGACGTCCCCGCGCTCGTTGCGGATCGGGCTGTAGGTCAGGTCCAGCCATAGGTCGTATTCGCTGCCGTTGCTGCGTTGCAGGCTGAAGCGCTGCTCGCTGAAGCTGCGCACCTGGCCGTTGAGCACCGCGCGGTAGACCGGGTCGGTGAAGTCCATCAGCTCCGGCCAGATCAGGTGCGCCGGCTGGCCGAAGGCGTGGGGGTGCTTGTTGCCAGCCAGCAGGGCGAAGCCGTCGTTGTAGATCTGGGTCAGCTCGCCGCCCCACAGCAGCAACATCGGCATCGGTGAATGGATCACGATGTCCACCGCGGTGCGCAGGCTCTGGGGCCATTGGCCGGAGTGACCGAGGGCCGTGGCCGACCAGTCCAGGCGGGCAATCAGGGTGGCGGCTTCGCTGCCGGAATGGGGGGCATTCATGTCGGGTGGGTCCTGGGCGCAGCGGTGTTACGCGGCAACGTCATGGGTCGCGTACTGAAAAAGTCGCATGGACATGCCGTGCATATTCAAACGGATGGAGTGTAGGCGTTTCTGACGCCGGCATTTTCACCCGCTTTTGCGGCGGATGACCAGTCTAGAGGGGCTGAACGGTTCCTGTAGCCGCTGCCGCAGGCTGCGAACGCTCCGGGCGGCACTGCGTCGCATGAAGCGCTGCCCTTGAGATCGTCGAAGGTCCTGCGGCCCTTTGCGCAGCCTCGCGGGCTCGGTAGCGGCTACAGTGCTGAGCCGTGAAGGGGGCGGCGGCGGTTGGCCGTCGTCAGTGGCGCAGTTCTTCGCGGTCGCGAAACTGCTCCAGGGCCTCGGGGTTGGCCAGGGCGTCGGTGTTTTTCACCGGCAGGCCATGCACCAGGTTGCGCACCGCCAGTTCGACGATCTTGCCGCTGATGGTGCGGGGGATGTCGGTGACCGCGAGGATCTTCGCCGGGACGTGGCGCGCGGTGGTGTTGTCGCGGATCACCTGGCGGATCCGTTCCCGCAAGGGCTCATCCAGCACCACGCCGTCCTGCAGGCGCACGAACAGCACCACCCGCACGTCGTGCTCCCAGCTCTGGCCGATGGCCAGGCTTTCCAGGACCTGTTCCAGCTTCTCCACCTGGCGGTAGATCTCCGCGGTGCCAATGCGCACGCCACCGGGGTTGAGCACCGCATCGGAGCGGCCGTGAATCAACCAGCCGCCGTCGGCCAGCTGTTCGGCGTAGTCGCCCTGGGCCCAGACCCCGGGAAACAGGCTGAAGTACGAGGCCTTGAGCTTGCTCTGGTCCGGGTCGTGCCACAGGCCCACCGGAATGCTCGGAAAGTGCCGGGTGCACACCAGTTCGCCTTTCTCGCCGATCACCGGCTGGCCCTGGTCGTTCCACACTTCGATGGCCATGCCCAGGCCCTTGCCCTGCATCTCGCCACGGCGTACCGGCTGGATCGGGTTACCGGCGACGAAGCACGCGACGATGTCGGTGCCGCCGGACATCGAGGCCAGGCACAGGTCGCGCTTGATCTCGCGGTACACGTAGTCGTAGCTCTGCGGCGACAGCGGCGAGCCGGTGCACAGCAGGGTCTTCAGGCTGTCCAGGCGGTGACTCTGGCGCGGCCGGCTGCCGGCCTTTTCCAGGGCGGCCAGGTACTTGGGGCTGGTGCCGAAGACATTGATGGATTCGCTATCGATCAGGTCGATCAGGTGTTCATTGGTCGGGTGGAAGGGCGAGCCGTCGTAGAGCACCAGGCTGGCGCCGGTGGCCAGCGCCGACACCAGCCAGTTCCACATCATCCAGCCGCAGGTGGTGTAGTAGAACAGCCGCTCGCCGGGGCCGAGGTCGGTGTGCAGGCCGTGTTCCTTGAGGTGTTGCAGCAGCACCCCGCCGGTGCCGTGGACGATGCACTTGGGCACCCCGGTGGTGCCGCTGGAATAGAGGATGTACAGCGGATGGGCGAAGGGCGCCGGGACGAACTCGGGCTCGCCGCCGGGGCGGTAGAAGTCGTCCCACACGCTGACGCGGGCCTGGGTGCAAAAGTCCTCGACCCGGGCTTGCGGACGGGCATGGGGCACGATGAGCAACTGCTCCAGGGACGGCAGGCGCTCGAGGATTTCATTGACCTTGGCGGTCTGGTCGATGTCCTTGCCGGCGTAGCGATAGCCGGCGCAGGTGATCAGTACCTTGGGTTCGATCTGGCCGAAGCGGTCGATCACCCCCTGGGTGCCGAAGTCCGGCGAACAGCTGGACCACACCGCGCCGAGGCTGGTACTGGCGAGCATCGCCACCAGGGTTTGCCAGGTGTTGGGCATGCAGGCGGCGACCCGGTCGCCGAGGCCGACCCCGGCCGCCCGCAGGCTGCGTTGCAGGCCGGCGACCTGGGCCGCCAGTTCGGCGTAGGTCAGCTGTTCGCGCTGGCGGCTTTCGTTGATCGCCACCACCGCCACTGCGTCGTCCCGGCGCTTGAGCAGGTGCTCGGCGAAGTTCAGGGTGGCGCCGGGAAACCACTGCGCGCTGGGCATCTGCGGGCCTTCGCGGAGCACGCATTCGGCGCTCTGGTGGAAGCTGACCTCGAAGAAGTCGACGATGGCCTGCCAGAAGCGTTCGCGCTGGTCGATGCTCCACTGGTGCAGGCTGGGGTAGTCGTGAAGGTTCAGACCGTGGCGCTGATTAACGAAGCGGCGGAAGGCATCCATCCGCGTCTTGCCGATGCGCTCGGCGCTGGGTTGCCAGAGAAGGTCGGACATGCAAGGCCTCTATTTCTTCTTATGTTCGGTGTGCGCTGTCGTTCATTGTGGCGAGGGAGCGTGCTCCCGTTCGGCCGCGTAGCGGTCGTCCACCAGACGACCGCGTTTTGTCGTTGAATCTCGGTTGCCTGGTTTTAGGGCCGCTACGCGACCCGGCGGGAGCACGCTCCCTCGCCACAGAAAGAGTGGGGGGGCAGGGGCGGGGTTATTGCGCCAGCCAGCCGCCGTCGATGTTCCAGGCCGCGCCGCGCACCTGGGCGCCGGCGTCACTGCACAAAAATAGCACCAGCTCGCCCAGTTGCGACGGGGTGACGAACTCCAGGGACGGCTGCTTTTCCGCCAGCAGATCATGCTGGGCCTGTTGCGGATCGGTGCCCGCGGCGACGCGGTCGTCGATCTGCTTCTGCACCAGCGGGGTCAGCACCCAGCCGGGGCAGATGGCGTTGCAGGTGATGTTGCTGGTGGCGGTTTCCAGGCCCACCACCTTGGTCAGGCCGATGACCCCGTGCTTGGCCGCCACATAGGCGGCCTTGCCCACGGAACCGACCTGGCCGTGCACCGAGGCGATGTTGACGATCCGCCCCCAGCCCTTGGCGCGCATTCCCGGCAGCCCCAGGCGGGTGCTGTGGAACACCGAGGACAGGTTGATGGCGATGATCGAATCCCAGCGCTCCACGGGGAATTCCTCCACCGCCGCCACGTGCTGGATGCCGGCGTTGTTGACCAGGATGTCGACGCCGCCGAACTCCCGTTCGGCGTAGGCGAACAGCTCGGCGATCTGCGCCGGGTCGCTGACGTCCGCCGGGTGATGGCCGACCTGGCCGCCGAATTGTGCGACCTCGGCGATCGCCTTCGAGGCATCGCCGAAGCCGTTGAGAATCAGCTTGGCCCCGGCCTTGGCCAGGACTCGGGCGATGCCCAGGCCAATGCCGCTGGTGGAGCCGGTGACCAGGGCGGTCTTGCCAGAAAGAGTGCTCATGAATACCTCACACGATGCCGGTGGCGTAGAAAGTGGCGATGACGACGAACACCGCCAGGGTCTTGATCAGGGTGATGCAGAAAATGTCCTTGTAGGCTTCGCGGTGGGTCAGCCCGGTGACCGCCAGCAGGGTGATCACCGCGCCGTTGTGCGGCAGGGTGTCCATGCCGCCGCTGGCCATGGACGCCACCCGGTGCAGCACTTCCAGGGGAATGTTGGCGGCATGGGCGGCGCTGATGAAGCTTTCGGACATGGCCGCCAGGGCGATGCTCATGCCCCCCGAGGCCGAGCCGGTGATGCCCGCCAGCAGGGTCACGGTGATGGCTTCGTTGACCAGCGGGTTGGGGATGCTTTTGAGCCAGTCGGCCAGCACCAGAAAGCCCGGCAGGGAGGCGATCACGGCGCCGAAACCGTATTCCGAAGCGGTGTTCATCGCCGCCAGCAAGGCACCGCTGACCGCGCTCTTGCTGCCCTCGGCGAGCTTGCTGCGAATCGCCGAGAAGCCGCACACCAGCACCATCAGGATGCCCACCAGCAAGGCCGCCTGCACCGCCCAGATGGCGGTGAGCTTGGCGATTTCGCTGGTTACCGGGGCGGCCATGCCCGGCAGGCTGAGGCTGTGGGTCTTGCCGTACCACTGGGGAATCCAGTGGGTGAACAGCAGGTTCATGATGCCCACCAGCAGCAGCGGCGACAGCGCCAGCCAGGGGTTGGGCAGCTTCAGGTCCTCGGCGGTTTCCGGTTCGTTGCGCAGTTCGGTGCCGTAGCCTTCACCGGCCTTGTGCGCCTTGTTGCGCTGGCGCTGCAGGAACAGCATGCCGGCGCAGAACACGAAAATGGTGCCGATCACGCCCAGCCAGGGCGCGGCCCAGGCGGTGGTGTTGAAGAAGGTGCTGGGGATGATGTTCTGGATCTGCGGGGTGCCGGGCAGGGCGTCCATGGTGAAGGAGAACGCGCCCAGGGCGATGGTCGCCGGGATCAGCCGCTTGGGGATGTTGCTCTGGCGGAACATCTCGGCAGCGAAGGGGTAGACGGCGAACACCACCACGAACAGCGAGACGCCGCCGTAGGTCAGCAAGGCGCAGACCAGCACGATCACCAGCATCGCCTGGCGAGTGCCGAGCAGGCGGATCGCCGCGGCGACGATGGAGCGCGAGAAGCCCGACAGCTCGATCAGCTTGCCGAACACCGCGCCCAGCAGGAACACCGGGAAATACAGTTTGATGAAGCCGACCATCTTCTCCATGAACACCCCGGTAAAGGCGGGCGCCACGGCGGACGGATCGGTGAGCAGCACTGCGCCGAGGGCGGCAATGGGGGCAAAGAGGATGACGCTGTAGCCACGGTAGGCCGCCAGCATCAGCAGCGCCAGGGCTGCCAAGGCAATGATCACACTCATGGTGTGTCTCTCCAGGATTGTTATTGTTGTCGGGTGTTGCGTGTGGAGAGCGTTATAGCGAGAACTGTGCCATCTACTTAAGTTGTTGAAATGTATGAGTATTTTTATTTTTCTAGAGGCGGTTCGGAGTTGATTGTCTCTTTTTTGAGACTTTTTTGGATTGGTCGGCCGCTTCGCTGGCAAGCCAGCTCCTACAGAGATCGTTCGGAGCGCCGTAGGAGCTGGCTTGCCAGCGAAAAGCGCGGAGCACGCCGGTAACTTCTCTAAATAGAGATTGATGTCTCTTTATGGAGACTCAGCAATCCCCAAGGCCGCCATCTTCTTGTACAGCGTCGAACGGCCCAGCCCCAGGCGTCGCGCCGCTTCGTCCACCTTGCCGGCGCATTGCGCCAGGGTGGCGCTGATCAGTTGCCGGTCGAACCGTTCCCGGGCCGCGGCGAAGGTTTCCTGGCTCGGCGACTCGGCGGGCAGCGAGGCCGCATCGCGCTGCACCGGGCTGAAGCTGCCGATTGCCGCGCGAATGTCCGCGGCAGTGAGTATCAGGTCGTCGCTGAGCAGCGCCGCCCGTTCCAGCACGTTGCGCAGCTCGCGGATGTTCCCCGGCCAGGCATGTTGCGCCAGCAGGGCCAGGGCTTCGCGATCCAGTTCATGCTGGCTGCGCAGTTCTTCGAGAATCCCTTCGCTCAGGGCCGGCAGGTCGTCCAGGCGTTCGCGCAGGGCCGGCACCTGGATCGGCAGCACGTTGAGCCGGTAGTACAGGTCGGCGCGGAACTCGCCGCGCTTGATCGCCGCTTCCAGGTCGGTGGAGGTGGCGGCGATCACCCGCACATCGCTGTGGATCACTTCGTTGGAGCCCACCGGCTCGAACTCCTTCTCTTGCAGCACCCGCAGCAACTTGCTTTGCAGGGGCAGGGGCATGTCGCCGATTTCATCGAGGAACAGGGTGCCGCCCTGGGCGATCTGCAACTTGCCGGCGCGGCCCTTGCGGTCGGCACCGGTGAAGGCGCCGGGGGCGGTGCCGAAGAACTCCGCCTCCAGCAGCGCCTCGGGAATCGCCGCGCTGTTGATGCTGACAAAGGGCTTGTGGGCCCGGGGCGACGCGGCATGGATGGCCTGGGCCAGCAGCTCCTTGCCGGTGCCGGTTTCGCCTTGCAGCAGCACCGGGGATTCGGCACTGGCGCTGCGTCGGGCCCGGCGTTTGACTTCCAGGCTGGCGGCGCTGGTGCCGATGAAATGGGCGAAGTTGTACTTGGTCTGCCGGGCCCGCAGCAGAGAGCGGGTGGAGGCCAGTTCTTCCTGCATGCTCAGGTAGCGCTTGAGCATCGGCGACAGGCTGCGCAGTTCGTCGAACAGGGCAAAGCCGATGGCGCCGATCACCGTGCCGGCGGCGTCGTGGATCGGCAGGCGCATCACCACCAGCGGTTCCTTGGGGGTGTCCTGCATGTCCAGCAGGATCGGGCGGCCGGTGCGTACCACTTCCCGCAGCAGGCTGCCGGGGATCACGCTTTCGCAGGGCTTGCCGATGGCGAAGGCCGCCGATTCCAGGCCGAAGCGCCGGGCGTAGCGCTCGTTCATCCAGACGATATTGGCGTCGCGATCGACGATCACCGTGCCTTCGCTGGACTGCTCGATGATCTCGAACAGCGAGCGGATCGCCAGTTGGCGCACACGCTGGTAATCCTTGAGGCTTTCGCTGTCGTTCATGGCGGCATCCTGAAAATGGGCGCGGCGATTATGCCGCAGTCTGCCCCGGTTGTTGCGCTGTAGCCGCTGTCGAGCCTTGGCGAGGCTGCGTAAAGGGCCGCAGGACCTTCGGCGGTCTCTAGGGCGGCGTCTGCTGCGCGGCCGTTCGCAGCCTGCGGCAGCGGCTACAAAGAACCGCGCGCCTTCTGTAGCCGCTGCCGAGCCTGCGAGGCTGCGCAAAGGGTCGCAGGACCTTCGGCGGCCATGAGGGCAGCGTCTGCTGCGCAGCCGTTCGCAGCCTGCGGCAGCGGCTACAAAGAACAGTGTGCCTTCTGTCGCCGCTGTCGAGCCTGCGCAAAGGGCGGCAGGACCTTCGGCGGTCTCTAGGGCAGCGTCTGCTGCGCAGCCGTTCGCAGCCTGCGGCAGCGGCTACAAAGAACCGCACACCTTCTGTAGCCGCTGCCGAGCCTGCGAGGCTGCGCAAAGGGCCGCAGGACCTTCGGCGGCCTTGAGGGCAGCGTCTGCTGCGCAGCCGTTCGCAGCCTGCGGCAGCGGCTACAAAGAACCGCGCGCCTTCTGTAGCCGCTGCCGAGCTTGCGAAAAAGGGTCGTCGGCGGCGGGTCAGCCGGGGTGGGCGGCGGCCAGCAGCTCCTGGGTGTAGGGGTGCTGCGGGTTGTCGAACACGTCGTGGCTGGCGCCGCGCTCCACCACCTGGCCGTCCTTGATCACGATCATGTCGTGGGCCAGGGCCCGTATCACCGCCAGGTCATGGCTGATGAACAGGTAGGTCAAGCCGTACTTTTCCTGCAGTTGGCGCAGCAGGGCCACCACTTGTTTCTGCACGGTGCGGTCCAGGGCCGAAGTCGGTTCGTCCAGCAGGATCAGCGCCGGCTTGAGCACCAGGGCCCGGGCAATGGCGATGCGCTGGCGCTGGCCGCCGGAGAACTCGTGGGGGTAGCGATGGCGGCTGTCGGGATCGAGGCCGACTTCCTCCAGGGCGCGGATCACCTGTTCATCGCACTGGCGGGCGTCGTACTGGCTGTGCACTTCCAGGCCTTCGCTGATGATCTGCGCCACCGACATGCGCGGGCTGAGGCTGCCGAAGGGGTCCTGGAACACCACCTGCATCTGTTTGCGCCAGGGCCGCAGTTGTTTCTGGTCGAGGCCGTCCAGGGCCTGGCCCTGGAAGCGGATGCTGCCCCGGGAATCCAGCAGGCGCAGGATCGCCTGGCCCAGGGTCGACTTGCCCGAGCCGGACTCGCCGACGATGCCCAGGGTCTTGCCTTGCTCGACGCTGAGGCTGATGTCGTCCACTGCCCGCAGGTATTGCTTGCGCCGGAACAGACCGCCGGCTATCTGGAAATCGACGCTGAGATTGTTCACCTCCAGCACGGTTTCCCGGCTGTCGCGACACAGTGGCCGGCCTTCGGGCTCGGCGTGCAGCAGCTCGCAACTGTAGGGGTGTTGCGGGGCGCGGAACAGGGTGTCGCAGTCGGCCTGTTCGACGATTTCCCCGGCTTTCATCACGCACACCCGCTGGGCGATGCGTCGAACCAGGTTGAGGTCGTGGCTGATCAGCAGCAGGGACATGCCCAGGCGCTGCTGCAGGGATTTGAGCAGCAGCAGGATCTTGCGCTGCACGGTCACGTCCAGGGCCGTGGTGGGTTCGTCGGCGATCAGCAGCTCCGGCTCGCAGGCCAGGGCCATGGCGATCATCACCCGTTGGCGCTGGCCGCCGGAGAGCTGGTGCGGGTAGGCCTTGAGCCGTTCACGGGGTTTCTGGATGCCCACCAGTTCCAGCAGTTCGAGAATCCGCGCCTGGGCCTGTTTGCCGCCCAGGCCGCGATGTAGCAGCAGGGTTTCGCCGATCTGCTTCTCCACGCTGTGCAGCGGATTGAGGGAGGTCATGGGCTCCTGGAAGATCATGGCGATGCGGTTGCCCCGCAGCTTTTGCAGGGTCGCCGGGTCGCTGCCCATCAGCTCCTGGCCGCGGTAGCGCACGCTACCGGAGCTGCTGCAGCCGGTCTGCGGCAGCAGTTGCAGGATCGAGTGGGCGGTCACCGACTTGCCCGAACCGGACTCGCCCACCAGGGCCAGGCACTCGCCGGGGCGGATGTCCAGGCTCAGGTCGCGGACCACGGTCTGTGCGCCGAAGCTGACCTTGAGCTGGCGGATTTCGATGAGGTTGTCAGTCATTGCTACCGTCCGCTTCAAGATCGTGGATCAAAGGCATCGCGCAAGGCTTCGCCGATAAACACCAGCAGCGAGAGGATCAGCGCCAGGGTGAAAAACGCCGTCAGCCCCAGCCACGGCGCCTGCAGGTTCTGCTTGCCCTGGCCAATCAACTCGCCCAGGGAGGCGCTGCCGGCGGGCATGCCGAAGCCGAGGAAGTCCAGGGCGGTGAGGGTCGAGATGGCGCCGGTGAGGATGAACGGCAGGTAGCTCAGGGTGGCGTTCATCGCGTTGGGCAGGATGTGCCGCAGGATCACCTTGCGGTCGCTCAGGCCCAGGGCTCGGGCGGCCTTGACGTACTCCAGGTTGCGCCCGCGCAGGAACTCGGCGCGCACCACGTCCACCAGGGCCAGCCAGGAGAACAGCGCCATGATCCCCAGCAGCCACCAGAAATTCGGCTCGACGAACCCCGAGAGGATGATCAGCAGGTAGAGCACCGGCAGCCCGGACCAGACTTCCAGCAGGCGCTGGCCCAAGAGGTCGACCCAGCCGCCGTAATAGCCTTGCAGGGCGCCGGCGGCGATGCCGATCAGGGCGCTGATGGCGGTCAGGGCCAGGGCGAACAGGATCGACACCCGGGCGCCGTAGATCACTCGCGCGGCCACGTCCCGGGCCTGGTCGTCGGTGCCCAGCCAGTTGACCTTGCTCGGCGGGCTGGGGGCGGGCTGGGTCAGGTCGTAGTTGGGTGTGTCTTCGCTGAAGGGGATCGGCGGGAACAGCAGCCAGCCACCGTCCTTGCGGATCAGCTGCTGCACGTAGTCGCTGCGGTAGTCGGCCTGGAACGGCAGCTGGCCGCCGAATTCCTGCTCGGTGTAGCGCTTGAATACCGGGAAGTACAACGAGCCCTGGTAGCTGACCACCAGCGGCTTGTCGTTGGCGATCAGCTCGCCGCCCAGGGTCAGGATGAACAGGCCGATGAACAGCCACAGCGACCACCAGCCACGGCGGTTTTGCTTGAACCGGTCCAGGCGCCGGCGGGCCACGGGAGAAAGCTTGAGCATCAGGCGTTCCTCGCGGCGAAGTCGATGCGTGGGTCGACCAGGGTGTAGCACAGGTCGCCGATCAGTTTTATCAGGAGGCCGAACAGGGTGAAGATGAACAGCGAGCCGAACACCACCGGGTAGTCCCGGGACACCGCGGCCTCGTAGCTCATGCGGCCCAGGCCGTCGAGGGAAAAGATCACCTCGATCAGCAGAGAGCCGGCGAAGAACACGCTGATGAAGGCCTGGGGGATCCCCGACACCACCAGCAGCATGGCGTTGCGGAACACGTGGCCATAGAGCACGCGGCGTTCGCTCAGGCCCTTGGCCCGGGCGGTGACCACGTACTGGCGGGTGATCTCGTTGAGAAAGGAGTTCTTGGTGAGGATGGTCAGGGTGGCGAAGCCGCCGATCACCAGGGAGCTGACTGGCAGCACCAGGTGCCAGAAGTAGTCGGCGACCTTGCCCAGGGTGCTCAGTTGCTCGAAGTTGTCCGAGACCAGGCCGCGCACCGGGAACCAGTTCAGCGAGGTGCCGCCGGCGAACAGCACGATCAGGAACATGGCGAACAGGAAGGCCGGCATGGCGTAGCCGATGATGATCGCGGTGCTGCTCCAGATGTCGAAGTGGCTGCCGTGGTGCACCGCCTTGCGAATCCCCAGGGGGATCGACACCAGGTAGGTGATCAGGGTGGCCCAGAGGCCGAGGGAGATGGTCACCGGCATTTTTTCCAGGATCAGGTCGGTGACCGTGGCGCCACGGAAGAAGCTCTTGCCGAAGTCCAGCCGGGCGTAGCTTTTCAGCATCAGCCACAGGCGTTCGTGGGCCGGCTTGTCGAAGCCGTACTGCTTCTCGATGTCCTGGATCAGTTTGGGGTCCAGGCCGCGGCTGGCTCGGGAGCCGCTGCTGCTCATGGCATCGGCGGAGCCGCCGACCGCGCCGCCGCCGATCCCTTGCAGGCGGGCGATGGCCTGTTCCACCGGGCCGCCGGGAGCGGCCTGGACGATGACGAAGTTCACCAGAAGGATGATCAGCAGGGTCGGAATGATCAGCAGCAGGCGCCGCAGGATGTAGGCCGGCATCAGTGGCGCCCTCCGGGTTGGCCACGGCGGATCAGCTCGGCGGCCATCTGTTCATTGGTCAGCGCGGTGCTGCTGACTTCCCACCAGCTTTCGATGGCTTCGTCGTTGCTCGCCGGCACCTTGGGCATGCCGAAGCGGTTCCACCACACCGTGGAGGTGCCGGGCGGGTAGTAGTTGGCGATCCAGTAGTAGTTCCACTGCAGCACCCGGTCCAGGGCGTGGGCGTAGCGCAGCATCTCCGGCTGGCTGGTAGCTTTCACCAGGCCGTTGAGCAGGCTGTCCACCGCCGGGTTCTTGAGCACCATGTAGTTGTTGGAGCCCGGATCGTTGGCCGCGGCCGAGCCGAAGTAGTTGTGCAGCTCCATGCCCGGTGAGGTGGTCACCGGGTAGCCGGTGACGATCATGTCGTAGTCCCGGGCCATCAGGCGGTTGACGTATTGCGAGGGGTCGATGCGGCGGATGTTCAGGCTGATGCCGATCTGTGCCAGGTTGCGCTTGTAGGGCAGCAGCAGGCGTTCGATGGAGCCCTGGGTGATGAGGAAGGTGAAGCTCAGGGGTTCGCCGTCGGCATTCACCAGTTTGTCGCCCTCGGCTTTCCAGCCGGCCTGTTCCAGCAGGGCCAGGGCCTGCAGTTGCTTGTCGCGGATCACGCCGCTGCCGTCGGTTTTCGGTGCTTCGAAGACCTGGGTGAAGACTTCGTCGGGGATCTGCCCGCGCAGCGGTTCGAGGATCTTCAGCTCTTCGGCGTCCGGCAGGCTGCGGGCCGCCAGCGGGGTGTTGGAGAAGAAGCTCTGCTGGCGGATGTAGAGGTTGCGCATCATCTGCCGGTTGCTCCATTCGAAATCCCAGAGCATGGCCAGGGCCTGGCGCACCCGGCGGTCCTGGAACACCGGCCGGTCGAGGTTGAACACGTAGCCCTGGGCCGGTTGCGGCGCCGATCGGGCCAGGTGGGCCTTTTGCAGGCGGCCGTCGTTCAGGGCCGGGCTGTCGTAGCCGATGGAATAGCCGGTGGCGGAGAATTCGCGGTTGTAGTCGTAGGCGCCGCCGCGCAGCACTTGCCGGGCGACGTCGATATCGCCGAAGTACTCGACGCTGAAATGATCGAAGTTGTACAGGCCGCGGCTGACCGGCAGGTCCTTGCCCCACCAGTCGGGGTTGCGGGCAAAGGTGATGCTGTTGCCCGAATCCACCTTGGCCACCCGATAGGGGCCGCTGCCCAGGGGCGCTTCATAGCCACCGCCAGCGGCGAAGTCGCGACTCTTCCACCAGTGTTCGGGGAACACCGGCAGGGTCGCGATATCCAGGGGCAGGGTGCGGTTTTCGTTGCTCTTGAAGTCGAAACGCACCACCCGCGGCGATTCCACGGTGACGCCTTTGACGTCCTCGAACTGGGTGCGGTAGCGCATGCTGCCCTGGGTCATCAGCAGGTCGTAGCTGTAGCGCACGTCTTCGGCGGTGATCGGCGTGTTATCGGCGAAGCGGGCCTTGGGGTTGAGGTAGAAGCGCAGCCACAGGCCGTCTTCGGCGCGCTCCATCTTCTGTGCCACCAGGCCGTAGACGGTGTAGGGCTCGTCCAGGGAGCGCAGGGCCAGGGGCGAATAGACCAGGCCGTCGAGCTGGGAGACGCCGATGCCCTTGTCTATATAAGGCAGCACATGGTCGAAACGGCCGATCTCGATGGCCGAGCGGCGCAGGGTTCCGCCCTTGGGGGCCTGGGGGTTGACGTAGTCGAAGTGGCTGAAGCCCTGGGGATACTTGGCCGGTTCGCCGTAGACGGTCATGGCGTGTTGCGGTGCCGCCTGGGCACCCGCGGCGCCCAGTAGCAGGACGGTGAAAAGCACAGTGGAGGAAAGCAGTCGCATTGTCAGCCTTAGGAGCCGGGTGATCGATGACCACGATTTGTACGCTAGCGGCCTGTGACTGGCCAGCCGCTTTTACAAGCGCAACGGCCCACCAGGAGGCGGGCCGTTGAGCAGGCACAAGCGCGAGGGGATCAGTCCTGGCGGCTGGTGACTTCCAGCAGGTGGTAGCCGAACTGGGTCTTCACCGGGCCTTGCACGACGTTGACCGGGGCGCTGAACACCACGGTGTCGAATTCCTTGACCATCTGGCCCGGGCCGAAGGAGCCCAGGTTGCCGCCGTCGCGGCTGGACGGGCAGGTGGAGTTCTTTTTCGCGACTTCGGCGAAGTCGGCGCCGGCTTCGATCTCGGCTTTGAGTTCGTTGCACTTGGCTTCGCTGGCAACCAGGATGTGACGGGCAGTGGCTTTGGCCATGGATGTTGCTCCTTTCAAGAAAGTTGAGAGCCTACCGGATTCAGGTGGCTATTTCTTGTCAAAGTTCCTGCAAAGCGTTGCCGCCCGGCGCTTGCGCGGGCGGCGGGCGGGGTTGGGGCGCTGGCGGTCAGGCGGGGACGGCGGCGACCTTGCCTGCTTGTTGCAGTTGTTCTGCGCCGCGGCGCAGCAATTGCTCGGTGGCGGCCCAGCCCAGACAGCCGTCGGTCACCGACACGCCGTAGCGCAGTTGGCCGCTTAAGGGTTGGCAGCCTTCGAACAGGTGGCTTTCCAGCATCACTGCGACCAGCGAGCGATCGCCCTGCAGGCGTTGCTCCAGGACCTCGTTGAACACCGCCGGTTGGCGCAACGGGTCCTTGCCGCTGTTGGCGTGGCTGCAATCGACCATGATCCGCGCCGGGATCTTCAGCTTGTGCAGGTCGCGCTGGACCTGGGCCACGCTCTGGCGGTCGTAGTTCGGCCCGTGATGGCCGCCGCGCAGCACCAGGTGGGTGTCGGGGTTGCCCGGGGTCTGGATGATCGCCGGGTGGCCCTGGCTGTCGATGCCGAAGTGACGGTGCGGGTGCGCCGCCGAACGCATGGCGTCACAGGCGATGGCGACGCCGCCGTCGGTGCCGTTCTTGAAGCCCACGGGCATTTCCAGGCCGCTGGCCATTTCCCGGTGGATCTGCGATTCGGTGGTGCGCGCGCCAATGGCCACCCAGCTCAGCAGATCGTCGAAGTAGCCGGCGGCCATGGGTTGCAGCAGTTCGGTGGCGATCGGCAGGCCCAGGCGCAGCATCTCGCGCATCAGGTCCCGGGACAGGCTCAGGCCGCCGGCCATGTCGTCGCTGCCATCCAGGTGCGGGTCGTAGGCCAGGCCTTTCCAGCCGACGGTGGTGCGGGGCTTTTCCACGTAGGCGCGCATCACCAGGAGCATCTGGTCGCTCAACTCTTCGGCCAGGCGGGCCAGGTTGGCGGCGTATTCCAGGGCCGATTGCGGGTCGTGGATGGAGCAGGGGCCGACGACGACCAGCAGGCGTGGGTCGCGACCTTCGAGAATGGCGCGCACCGCCAGGCGGTGGTTGGCAACTTGCTGGCTCAGGGCCAGGGACAGCGGCAGTTGCTGCTTGAGCTCCAGGGAGCTGGGCAGGCGCCGGGTCAGGGGTTCATTGGCGCTGACGTGGGCGGACAGGGGCAGAGCGGATACGGACGAGTTCATGTGCGGTCTTCCTGGGCGGGCGGCGGGTGATGTCCCGCGCGCGGCCCTACTGGGGTGTTCGACAATTGGCCGTACTGGCCATCAGTGTGCAATTGCCACCGGTAGGTGACCGATCGGAGGCGGCAGGCTGTCCCGAGCGGAGGCTGCTAAATCGCCAGGCGGAAAACATGTCGTAGCGGTAATAGGTGGCGTAGTTCATGGGGCAATCCTCAGTAAGTTCGGTGTGTTGCAGAAAAGTCGTGGTTGAAAACGTGGTGCCGGAAAAAACAAAACCCCCGGTCGGGAGGCCGACCGGGGGTTGAGATTTCTCTGGTAGGCGACCCGTCAAAGTGGGCGCCGGTTGGGTATCAGGCGCGCCAGTGGCTAAACCAATACCCAAAATAAAAGTTGACCGGAGCCAGGTTGCCATTGACCCGGGCAGCCGCAACCGAACGCAGTGCGCTGGCGGTGTGGCGGTGCAGGGAAGGGGTCTGGGACAGCATGGGGTTTCTCCGTGAAGTGGGGCGAGCTTACTAGAGGCCAGGGCCGCGATTCAATCAGTAATTTCTATGGACGCTGTTGTCTCGGGCGATGGATTAAGCGCCGCCAGGATTTATGCCACACTCGCCGCTCCCCCTCATTGCCCCGCCAAGGAATCTCCATGACCGTGCTGACCCTCGCTGCCGCCCAATCGGTATCCATTGCTGGCGACTGGCAGGGGAATCTGGCCCGGCATCAGCATCTGATGCGGCTGGCGGCGCAACAGGGGGTGCAGGTCCTGGTGTTTCCCGAACTGTCCCTGACCGGTTATGAGCCGCCACTGGCCGCGCAACTGGCGCTGGCACCGGATTCCCCACGGTTGCAGCCGCTGCGGGACCTGGCCCGGGAACTGCAACTGACGGCGGTGGTGGGCTTGCCGATTCGCCTGGTGGAGGACGGGCCGGTGCTGATCGGGGCGCTGGTGCTGGCAGCCGACGGCTCGCTGGCGGTGTACAGCAAGCAGCATCTGCATGCCGGAGAGGAGCGCTTCTTTGCTCCGGGCACGGGCGGGGCGCCGCTGCAACTGGCAGAGGCGAGGTTGGCCCTGGCGGTGTGCGCGGATTTTTGTCATGCCAGTCACGTACAGGCTGCAGTGGCTGCTGGTGCCGACATCTATGCTGCTGGAGTGCTGATCAGCGAGGGCGGTTATGCCGCCGACAGCGCCTTGTTGCAAGGTTATGCCCGGGACTACGGCATTGTGCTGTTGATGGCCAATCATGGCGGTCCCAGCGGTGGCTGGGCCTGTGCCGGGCGTAGCGCGATCTGGGGCCGTGACGGCCAGTTGCTGGGCGCCGTGGAGGGGGGTGGCGAAGCGCTGTTGATTGCTCGCTGCGTGGCCGGGCAATGGCAGGCCCGGGTTGTGCCGGTGGCCGGCTGATGAATGCACTGCAATTGCGCCCGGCGTCAGCGTCCGACCTGGCTTTCGCCCGGGACCTGACCCGCTCGACCATGCTCGGCTATTACATTCGCAATGACCTGCTGTGGCTCGATGAGGCGTTCGATGTGGCCTGGGCCGGTCGCGAGAATCTGCTGATCTGCCAGGCAGACGAGGTGCTGGGCTATGTCAGCCTGAGTCGGGACCTGCGGGCCCTGTATATTCGTGAATTGCATGTGCTGCAGGCGTGGCGCGGGCGCGGTGCCGGCGCCTGGGTCCTGGCGCGGCTCTTGGAGCGGGCGCGCCAGGAGCACCTTGGCCTGTTGCGCCTGACCGTGTTCAAGGACAACCCGGCACAGCGTCTGTATGAACGGATGGGGTTGCAGGTGGTGGGGGAGGAGGAGTGTTTCTGGCGCATGGAGCGTCCTACTGTCGCAGGCCCCGGACCCGGGTAGCGGGCCCCGGGCTGCCGGGGCCTGAAGGTGCGACGCGGTCTGCGGTCTGGCAGGCGGCGTGGCTTTATCGCTCGCCGATGAATTTTATATAGCGCTTGTGATTAGGTTTGTACGTCGCTTTTTTGCTAAGGTGTCCGGCAACCTTTAAAGACCAAATCGCGAGGTGTCTGCTTGATTAGGGTGCTAGTAGTCGATGACCATGATCTCGTTCGTACGGGCATTACACGAATGTTGGCTGACATCGATGGCCTGCAAGTAGTCGGGCAGGCGGAGTCAGGGGAAGAATCCCTGCTCAAGGCGCGGGAGCTGAAGCCCGACGTCGTCCTGATGGACGTCAAGATGCCCGGGATCGGAGGTCTTGAAGCCACGCGCAAGCTGCTGCGCAGCCATCCGGACATCAAGGTCGTGGCGGTGACTGTCTGCGAGGAGGATCCGTTTCCGACTCGCCTGCTGCAAGCCGGCGCGGCGGGCTACCTCACCAAGGGCGCAGGCCTCAACGAAATGGTCCAGGCGATTCGCCTGGTATTTGCCGGCCAGCGTTACATCAGCCCGCAGATTGCCCAGCAATTGGTCTTCAAATCGTTTCAGCCTTCCAGCGACTCGCCGTTCGACGCGTTGTCCGAGCGTGAGATTCAGATCGCGCTGATGATTGTCGGCTGCCAGAAAGTGCAGATCATATCCGACAAGCTGTGTCTGTCGCCGAAAACCGTGAACACCTATCGCTATCGTATTTTCGAGAAGCTTTCGATCAGCAGCGATGTCGAGCTGACGCTGCTGGCGGTTCGTCATGGCATGGTCGATGCCAGCCTCTGAAATGACCGACCTGTTTGATCCCAGCGCTTTTCTTTCTACCTGCAGTGGCCGTCCTGGCGTGTATCGCATGTTCGACAGCGATGCACGCTTGCTGTACGTCGGTAAAGCCAAGAACCTGAAAAACCGCCTGTCCAGCTACTTCCGCAAGACCGGCCAGGCACCGAAGACCGCCGCCCTGGTGGCGCGTATCGCCCAGATCGAAACCACCATCACCGCCAACGAGACCGAAGCGCTGCTGCTGGAGCAGACGCTGATCAAGGAATGGCGGCCGCCGTACAACATTCTGCTGCGCGACGATAAATCCTATCCCTATGTGTTCCTTTCGGACGGCGATTTTCCGCGATTCAGCATCCATCGTGGGGCGAAGAAGCAGAAGGGCAAGTACTTCGGCCCTTACCCCAGCGCCGGAGCCATCCGCGAAAGCCTGAGCCTGTTGCAGAAGACCTTCATGGTTCGCCAGTGCGAGGACAGCTACTACAAGAACCGTACCCGACCCTGCCTGCAGTATCAGATCAAGCGCTGCAAGGGGCCTTGTGTCGGCCTTGTGGCGCCTGAAGTGTATGCCGAGGACGTGCGCCACTCGGTGATGTTCCTGGAAGGACGCAGCAACGCCCTGACCGATGAACTCTCCAGCGCCATGGAAGCGGCCGCCAGCACCCTGGATTTTGAAAAGGCCGCCGAACTGCGGGACCAGATCTCCCTGCTGCGCCGGGTCCAGGACCAGCAGAGCATGGAAGGCGGCACCGGCGATGTGGATGTGGTGGCCGCGTTCGTCAACCCGGGCGGCGCCTGCGTGCACCTGATCAGCGTGCGTGGCGGGCGGGTGCTGGGCAGCAAGAACTTCTTTCCCCAGGTGGGCATCGAGGAAGACGTGGCGGAAGTCATGTCGGCCTTCCTCGGCCAGTATTTTGTCAGCAGCCCGGAGCGCGACCTGCCTTCCGAGCTGATCGTCAACGTGGTGCACGACGACTTCCCGACCCTGATCGCCGCCATTGATGAATTGCGCGGGCGCGAGCTGACCATCAGTCACCGGGTCCGCGGCACCCGGGCGCGCTGGCAGCAACTGGCGGTGACCAACGCCGAACAAGCCCTGAGCGCGCGCCTGGCCAACCGTCAGCATGTCGCGGCGCGATTCGAAGCCCTGGCCGAAGTGCTGAACCTGGACGAGCCACCGCAGCGCCTGGAGTGCTACGACATCAGCCACTCCAGCGGCGAGGCCACTGTCGCGTCCTGCGTGGTGTTCGGCCCGGAAGGGCCGCTGAAATCCGATTACCGGCGCTACAACATCGAAGGCGTCACCGCCGGCGACGACTATGCAGCCATGCACCAAGCCCTGACCCGACGCTTCAGCAAGCTCAAGGAAGGCGAGGGCAAGCTGCCGGACATCCTCCTGGTGGATGGCGGCAAGGGGCAGTTGTCCATGGCCCGTGATGTGCTCAACGAGCTGGCGGTGCCGGACCTGATTCTCCTTGGCGTCGCCAAGGGCGCCACGCGCAAGGCCGGTTTTGAAACCTTGTACCTCAACGATGCGGCCCACGAGTTCACCCTCAAGGGCGATTCCCCGGCCCTGCATCTGATCCAGCAAATCCGCGATGAGGCCCACCGCTTCGCGATCACCGGTCACCGTGCCCGACGCGGCAAGACCCGGCGCACCTCGACCCTGGAAGGGGTGGCGGGCGTCGGACCCAAGCGTCGACGGGATCTCCTTAAACATTTTGGTGGATTGCAGGAACTGTCCCGTGCCAGCATCGACGAGATTGCCAAAGCACCGGGAATCAGTAAAAAGCTCGCAGAGTTGATTTATGCAAACCTGCACAGCGAGTAGAATGCCCAATCACCTCGTAGCCAGTTGTGCCGATGAATATCCCGAATCTGATCACCGTTCTACGCGTCCTGCTCATCCCGATTTTCATATTGCTGTTCTATTTGCCCTATAGCTGGAGCTACATGGCAGCCAGTTCAGTGTTTGCCTTCGCGGCCGCCACGGACTGGCTGGACGGGTACCTGGCGCGACGCCTGCAGCAGAGCACGCCATTCGGCGCGTTCCTCGACCCGGTGGCCGACAAGTTGATGGTGGCGGTGGCCCTGGTGCTGCTGGTGCAAGAGCATCACAACCTGTGGCTGACCTTGCCCGCCGCAGTGATCATCGGCCGTGAAATCGTCATTTCGGCGCTGCGCGAGTGGATGGCCGAGCTCGGCGCCCGCGCCCAGGTGGCGGTATCGAACATGGGCAAATGGAAAACAGCGGCGCAGATGCTGGCGCTGGTGATCTTGCTGGCCAATCCCTCAGATTTCAGCTTCTGGGTGCTGGTGGGTTACGCCTTGCTGTTGGCGGCAGCGGGCCTGACCTTGTGGTCCATGCTGCAGTACCTGCGGGCCGCCTGGCCGCACCTGAAAACTGACAACGAGAAAAAATAAGTTTTTTTGAATCAAAGGCTTGACGCGCATTCGGATTTCTATAGAATGCGCAACACCAAGACGTTGCGGGAATAGCTCAGTTGGTAGAGCACGACCTTGCCAAGGTCGGGGTCGCGAGTTCGAGTCTCGTTTCCCGCTCCAAATACAGCGCTGCAGAGTTACATTGAATTCTGTAAGCCATTGAAAAAAGGACCTTCGGGTCCTTTTTTCGTTTCTGCGTGCTCCACTGAAATCCGGCGTCATTCAGGGCTTTCAAGTCCAGGGTTGAACCCTTCTCAACAGGCGCAAATCCGGGCAGGGAAATCAGCCAGTGTTGCCCACGTCAAGGTGGTCGGTAAGGCGGCGGGTGGGGCAGGGCCGCTTGCCTATGTGCGCGATGCTCTCCAGGATCTTCTCGGCTGTTTACTGGCGTGGGAAGGGCCTGGAGCTGTCAACAGCAAACCCCTCGCCGCGAATCTGACTCGGTGTCACATCCAGGCGCCTGCGCAGCAAGCGCCGCAGAGTCGCCGCATCTCCCAGCCCCACCTGTGCCGCCACTTCCTCCACCGAAAGCCCACTACTTTCCAGTAGCGCCCGCGCCTTGTTCAATCGCACCGACTGGATCAATTGCTGCGGCCCGTAGCCGAGCACTCTGGTGACCTGCCGGTTGAGCGTGCGCGTGGATACGTTTGCCTTGAGCGCCAGCGCGCCCACTGTCACCGGCGCTGGCATCGTCTGCGCGATATGCGTTGTCAGTTGGGCAATCAGACCGTTTTCGGGCGCCATCATCGTCGGGGACATGTAGGGCGACTGCAGGCGTCGACGCTCCACCAGGAGCGCCTGGCCTAACATCGCGGCCAAGCGCTCGCCGAAGCGCTGGCGCAGTACGTACAACAGCAGGTCCACGTGGGCCAGCGCTGCGCCCGCGGTAATCAGCGGACCATCGGTGTGCACCATGCGGTCCGGCTCCACGCGTGCCTGCGGGGCCGCGTGACGCAATGCGGACGCCAGCCACCAGGTGGTCGTAACGCAGCGTCCATTCAGCAGCCCGGCGGCGTTGAGCAAGAACACGGACGAGCACGAAGCAGCAATCTTGCCGCCTGCTTCGGCGTGACGGCGCAGGGCGGCAGCCAGTGGTGCGACGTCTGGCTGGGCCAGGCGTACCCCGAGTTGCGCGGCGTCGTCTACGTCCAGTCCAGGCAGGATCCAGCACTCGTGCTTGTTCGTTCGGGCGGGCAGGTTTGCAACCTGCAATTGCAGGCCGCCAGCCAACTCAATGGTGCCGGCGCTGAGACCGCACACGCGCCAGCGTGGCGCGGCCACGCCTGCCCGGGACGCAAGCTTGGCGGCGGTGGCCAGCAGATCCAGGGTAAGGGTGACGCTGGAAGCGAAGGCGCCTTGAGGCACCACCAGAGTGAAATCGTACATTGGCTGATAGTGCATGTTTTACGGCAAATCGGCCACTGTTGCTTGCGCTGGTCGCGCTCTTTAATAGCGGCTCTTTCCCACAGGAGATGTGATCAATGCCGACTATTTTCATCAAGACGCCCGCCGGCGTACTGAGTGCCCAGCAGCGTGAACGGATGCTCATCGCCGTCGATGCGGCGGCTACACAGTGCAGCGGGCTGGGAGCGGACCCGCGTCAGCGGCGCCTATGCTGGGTGATCGCCGAGGAGATTCCTGCGGGCATGTGGCGCTGCGGCGGCAGCGACGACTTCAGCCAGTTCGTGCCATGCCTGGTACAGATCCTCGCCCCGGCCGGGGTACTGGATGACGCGCATCGCGCGCGCTACGCCGCAGCAGTGCACCAAGCGATCATGGACACCGTGGCCTTGCCTGAAGCGCAGCGGCTGGCGACCTCCATCATGGTCAGCGACGTGGAGGATGGGACCTGGGGCGCGAACGGTCAGTTGTGGCGACTTCCGCAGTTCGTGGCAGCGGCTGGCTACGCACACCTGTAAGGCGTCCTTACAAAGTGCAGGGGGGCTGGAAAACCAACGCCGGCCAAGCGCCGTGATCTCTGCTTTTCCGGCCCTGCCCAAGGTCCGAAACCACCCTCGAACGATACAAGTCCACGGCTATGACTAAAGCTCATGGCCGCATGACTTTTAATGGTTACGGGCCCCCGCCAGCCCGGTGCTACAACATCGCAAACACAGCTCATCCATAACAACAAAGAGCGTTTGCGCCATGACTCAGTCCGTTACCGTTCACCTGCAGGGTCAACCCTGCGTCCCTCTGCACTCGCGCTCTTTGAACTCAAGCAACGAAACGTAGCGGGCCCGGTACTGCCGGCCCCGCGTCATTTCTTCCATTGTGTCCGCAAAGAGTAAAGACCCATGCAACCACTCGACCTCTACATCGGCGAAGGCTTCGAAGGCCCAGGCGTCAATGCCTCTCATATCAACATCCTCATCGGGCCGCGCAACGGTCCTGCCGGCCAGGCCTTCGCCAACAGCCTGGCCTCGCCGAGCCAGGGCCATTGCCCGTTCATGGTGATTGCCCAGCCCAACATCCCGGTCAAGCCCATGACCCTGTATGTGAACAAGGCGGCCATTGCCAGCGAGCTGCATGGCAACGCCACCTGGGGCGCATCCCAGGCCGGTATTGCCAAGGCAGTGCTCGAAGCGCTGCTGGACGGCACCTTGCCGGCCGAAGCCGAAGACCACTGGGCAATCGTCACCGCCAACTGGGTCAATCCGGACTGCGATGATCTGGATGCGGTCTACCTCAACAACTACAACGCCTGCCGCACGGCGATTCGCGCGGCCCTGAACGGCAAGCCCGAGCGCGCCCAGTTGGCGGATGTGGTGAACCAGATCAGCAACCCGTTCTACACCCCCAAGGCCTGAGGAGCGCAGCATGCAATACATTCGTCTGGGCCACTCCGGCCTGCAAGTCTCGCGCCTGTGTTTGGGCACCATGAACATGGGCACCCCGGACTGGAAGCCGTGGATCTTCGATGAAAAGCAGAGTGAGCCCATCGTCGCCCACGCCCTGGACCACGGCGTGAATTTCATCGACCTGGCGGATTTCTATTCCGCAGGCGTCGGCGAAGAAGTGGTGGGGCGCATCGTCAAGCGCTTGGCACGCCGCGAAGACCTGGTGATCACCACCAAGGTCGGCTACGGCACCCGCAGCGGGATCAATGCCAGCGGCCATTCGCGCAAGCACATCCTCGACAGCATCGATGCCTCGCTCAAGCGCTTGGGCATGGATTACGTCGATGTGTTCATGCTGCATTACTTCGATGTGAACACCCCGGTGGAAGAAACCATGCAGGCGCTGAACGACATCGTCCGCGCCGGCAAGGCTCGCTATATCGGCGTCTCCACCATGCTCACCGGGCAGCTGGCGAAGCTGCTCATGGCCTGTGAGCGCCACGGCTGGGTCAAGCCGATCAACATGCAGCTGCAGCTCAACTGCGCCTACCGCGAGGAAGAGCGCGAGATGATTCCGTTCTGCCGTGACCAGGGCCTGGGCGTCTCGGTGTTCAGCCCGCTGGCCCGGGGCCTGCTCACTGGCGACGTGCAGTCGACCCGCAACCAGACCGACTTCTTCACCCAGCAGATGTACAGCGACGAGGCCTCGTTGCAGATCGCCCGCTCGGTGCAACGCGTGGCCCGTGCCCGCGGCCTGTCCAATGCCCAGGTGGCCCAGGCCTGGGTGCTCAACCATGCCGGGGTCGATTGCATGCTGGTGGGGGCCGATACCACGGCGCAGTTCGACAGCGCCCTGGCAGCGCTGGATACCGCGCTGGATGCCGAGGAGCTGCACGAGCTGGAGCGCAACTACACCCCCTGCGATGTGATCAACGACTACACCGCCGGCAAACGTATTCTGCGCACGGCCCGTCCGGGGCTGGAGCGCTTTTCCCTGACCGAGGCCATGGCATGAGCGCGTTGATTCGTACCGGTCATTTCATCGATGGCCAATGGTCCAGCGGCGGCGTCAGCTACCCGGTGTACAACCCGGCCAATGGCGAACGGATTGCCCAGGTGCAAAAGGCTGGCGCCGAAGAAACTCGCCTGGCCATTGCCGCCGCCCAGCGCGCCTTGCCCGCCTGGCGCGCACTCACCGCCAAGGAGCGCAGCCAGCGACTCAAGCGCTGGAGCGAGCTGATGCTGGCCCAGCAGCGCGAACTGGCCACCTTGCTCAGCCGCGAACAGGGCAAGCCCCTAGCCGAAGCCATGGGCGAAGTGGTCTATGCCGCAAGCTTCCTCGAATGGTTCGGCGAGGAGGCCAAGCGCGCCTACGGCGACGTGATCCCCAGCCACAAGGCCGACGCGCGGATCATCGTGACCAAGGAGCCGATTGGCGTAGTCGCGGCGATCACTCCGTGGAACTTCCCCCTGGCCATGGTCACGCGCAAGGTCGGTCCAGCCCTGGCCGCCGGTTGCACGATGATCCTCAAGCCCTCGGAAGAAACCCCGCTTTCGGCCTTTGCCCTTGGGGTGCTGGCGGAGCAGGCGGGCATTCCCGCCGGGGTGCTGAACATCGTCTCCGGCGATGCGCCCGCCATTGGCCAGGCGCTGCAGGCTTCGAGCGTGGTGCGCAAGCTGTCGTTCACCGGCTCGACCCGCACCGGCAAACTGCTGATGCGCCAGGCCGCCGACACCTTGAAGAAAGTCACTCTGGAGCTGGGAGGCAATGCACCGTTCATTGTCTTCGACGACGCCGACCTGGATGCCGCGGTCAAGGGCGCCATGGCCTCGAAGTTCCGCAACACCGGGCAGACCTGTGTCTGCGTCAACCGCTTCTTCATCCAGGACGGCGTGTATGAGGCCTTCACCGCCAAGCTGGCCGAGGCGGTTGCCGCGCTGCGGGTCGGCAGCGCCCTGGAGGGCGATACCGAGCAGGGGCCGCTGATCAATGCGGCGGCCCTGGCCAAGGTCGAGGCGCATGTCGGCGATGCGCTGGAGAAGGGCGCCCGGCTGCTCTGCGGCGGTCGTCGCCATGCCCTGGGCGGCACCTTCTTCGAGCCGACCATCCTCACCGAGGTCAGCGGCGAGATGCTGATCGCCCAGGAAGAAACCTTCGGCCCGGTGGCGGCGTGCTTCCGTTTCCAGGACGAGGCCGAAGTGCTGCAGCGGGCCAACGACACGCCATTCGGTCTGTCGGCCTATTTCTACAGTCGCGACATCGGTCGGGTCTGGCGCATGGCCGAGGGCCTGGAAGCGGGCATGGTGGGCATCAACGAAGGCATCATTTCCACTGAAGTGGCGCCCTTTGGCGGGATCAAGGAATCGGGCCTTGGTCGCGAAGGCTCCCGCTACGGTCTGGACGACTACCTGGAGATCAAATACCTGCTGATGGGCGGCCTCTAGCCCTCGGCCCTCGCGTTGTAGGAGCCGGCCGGGCGGCGTTGTGCTTGTCAGCGCAATGGCGCACCGGCTCCTACGGGCGGATGCCCGCACCGATTCATCTCTGATTCAACAACAATAAATGGAGACGAACATGAGCACTGCAACCCTCAAGATCGATGACCTGCCCATTGGCCGGTTCCATCTGAAAATCGCCGGCCTGACCTTCGGCGCGCACTTCACCGACGGCTACATCCTCGGCCTGATCGGTATCGCTTTCACCCTGCTCAGCCCGCAGATGCAACTGGACGCGTTCTGGCAGGGCCTGATCGGTGCTTCGGCACTGATGGGGCTGTTCATCGGCAGCCTGTTCTTCGGCTGGATCTCCGATCACCTGGGGCGGCAGAAGATCTTCCTGGTCAGTTTCGTGCTGATCACCCTGGCCTCGGTGCTGCAGTTCTATGCCGAGACTGCCATGGGCCTGTTTCTCTGCCGGGTGCTGATCGGCATCGGCCTGGGGGGCGATTTCAGCGTCGGCCACGCGATGCTCGCCGAATTCGCCCCGAAGAAGCACCGTGGCGTGCTGCTGGGCTCGTTCAGCGTGATCTGGACCTTCGGCTACGTCGCCGCAACCTTTGTCGGCACCGCGATGCTCAGCCTCGGCGACGATGCCTGGCGCTGGATGCTGGCCTCCTCGGCGATTCCCGCCGGGCTGATCCTGCTGGCGCGCATCGGCACCCCGGAGTCGCCGCGCTGGCTGGTCAACCGCGGGCGTCTTGCCGAAGCCCGGGCCATCGTGCACAAGCACCTGGGGGCCAACGTGGTCCTGGACGAACAGCCCTCCGGCGAGACCCGCTCCGGCTATGGCGTGCTGTTCAGCCGCGAGTACCGCAAGCGCACCGCGTTCAACTGCCTGTTCTTCGTCTGCATTGTCATGCCGTACTTCGCCATCTACACCTTCCTGCCGTCGATCTTGCAGAAGATGGGCCTGGCCGAGGGCTTCGGCACCGAACTGATGCTCAACCTGCTGCTGATCCTCGGCGCGCTGATCGGCATCTGGTGCACGGTGAAGTTTTCCCGCCGCGGGTTCCTGATCAACTCCTTCATCATCCTCGCGGTGGCGCTGTTGCTGCTGGCGGTGCTGCCGGGTAGCGCAGCCTGGTTGATGGTGCTGCTGTTCGGGTTGTTTACCCTGGTGCTGTCGGCGGTGAGCAACCTGGTGGGGGTGTTTCCGGCAGAGAGTTTTCCAACGGAGGTGCGCGCCAGCGGCATTGGCCTGGCCACCGCGGTGAGCCGCCTGGGGTCGGCGATCAGCACCTTCCTGCTACCGGTGAGCGTGGCTGGGATCGGCCTCAGCCCGACCATGGGCATCCTTGCCGGGATTCTGGCCCTGGGGGCGCTGATTTCCTGGGCCTGGGCACCAGAGACCAAGTCCTTGACGCTGAGCCAGGCGTGCAGCGTCAGCGCCGCTGACTCGACCGGCAGCGAACTGCCCAAGGTTGCCTCGCCGATCTGATATCGCGTTCGCAACGCTGATGCAGGAGCCCGCTGGCCGGCGAAGCGGCCCTGCGTCTTGCATGGCTTGCTGCCGCCTTCGCTGGCGAGCCAGCTCCTACGAGAAGCCGACTCAGGGATTGCTCACCAGGCTCAGCCACTGGGTGAACAGTTGCACTTTGGAAAGCCCCTGTTTGTCGTTCGCCACGTCCAGCCAATAGCCATAAGGGCCGATCACCTCTACCGGGGTGATCGGCAGCAGGCGTCCGTCCGCCAGCTCCCGTTCGATCATCTGCCGGTCGATCACCGCCAGCCCACCGCCGGCCAGCGCGGTGTGGATCACCTGGTCCAGGGTGCTGAACTCCAATCCCGTCCGGGCGTCGATGTCGTCGCGGCCCATGCTTGCCAACCAGTTTTCCCAGACCGGCAAACGCTTGTCCCCATGGAGTATGTGCAGTAGGGGAAAGCGCCGAAGGTCCGGTGCCTGGCCATTGCTGAACAGCTCCGGGCTGGCCACGGCCATATGCCGCTCCATCACCAGCAGTTGGCTCTGGCAATGGGGAGCGGCCTGCTGGCCGAAGCGGATCTCGCAATCGACTTCGGCCGCGCTGTCGTGGCTGCTGTGCTGGGTCACGCTGAGGCTGATATCCGGGTAGCGCTGGCAGAAGTCCCGCAGGTGCGCCGACAGCCAGCGGGTGGCCCAGGTCGGCGGCGCGACGATGCGCAGGCGCTGGCGCAGATTGGGTACTCGCAGGGCTTGCAGGGCCCGCTCCATTTGATCGAAGGCCTGCCCCAGGCTTGGCGCCAGGGCCGCGCCGGCCTCGGTCAGCGCCAACCCTTGAGGGGAGCGGCTGAACAGCGCCACGCCGAGGTAGTCTTCCAATTGCTTGATCTGTCGGCTGACCGCGCCCTGGGTGACGTTGAGGGCGTGGGCGGCCTGGCTGAAACTGCGATGGCGGGCGACTTCCTCGAAGACCCGGAGCATGTTCAGGGAGGGCAGTTGGCGCATGGCGGGCAGACTCCGCACCTGGCGCCAGGCTGTAGCGATCCGCGCCTGGCGGGCTGAGCGCTGGAAGTGGCGGGGCAGGTTTATTGTTGTTGTAGGGCACTTCATCTAGGGCGCCCATCTTAGCCTGTAGGTGCCCTTTGCGGAGGTTGGCTTGCCCGCCAAGAGGTCCGTGAGATCGCTTTCGCCGGCAAGCCGGCTCCTACAGAGAGATACATATTCTCCTGCCAACTGTAGGAGCTGGCTTGCCAGCGAAAGGGCCGGCAAGAATTCAGAAGTAGTAGCCGATATTCACATACACCTGGTTTTCCCACTGGTTGCTGCCTCCGGCCCCCAGGCTCTGGGCATAACTGCTACCGCCTATGTACGGATCGTTCTTGCCGAACAGCCATTCGGTGGCTATCCACAGTTTGCTCAGCGAGAACGAGCTGCCGAGGATCATCCGCTGGGATGTTTTGTAGTCGCTGGCCGATTTGTCGAAGGCGCTGTAGTTGGCGTACAGCTTGACCCCGCTGATCTGATCGAACAGGTACTTGCCGTCGACGTCGTAACTCAGGTCGGCGACATACAGGTTGCCGCGGCTGGCGACGTTGAAGGTGCCGTCGTAGCCGCCCAGAGTGACCAACTCATCGGTGCCCGGATTGCGTGGCGACATCTGCTGGCGCGCTGCCTGCAATTGCACGCCCCACGGGCCGTTCTTACCCAGGTAGTGGACGGCCAAGGCATTGCGTCTGCCGTCGTTGTGGGTGTCGTTGTTCTTCAGGGTCGAGGTCAGGCCCGAGACTCCGACTTCCGATGCCCAGTCACCCAATTGCACGGCCCGCGCCACCCGCAGCGCCAGGGTGTTGCGTTCGCGGTTGTCGCTGCCGTCGGCCACGTAGCTGTCGGCCGAAGACACCACGCTGGAGTAGGTACGACCGTTGCTGGTGCCCTTGCCCTGCCAGGCGGGACGCAGGTAGTAGCCGGCCTGGAGGTTCCAGTCCCCGCTCTGCTGGATGTACTTGGCACCGATCTGCTCGATGTCCTCCAGGCCCACCACGTTGCCCAGGGTTTCAAAAAAGGTGCTGCCAAAATACGGCTGCAGGCCGAAGGGAATCTGGTTCAGGCCGACCTGTACCTGCTGCTCGGGGTTGAACCGGTAGCCGATCCAGGCGCTCTCGGCAAAGGCGATGTCGCCCACCTTGTCGGTGTAGCGGTAGGGGTAGGCGCGCCCGTAAAAGCGGTACTTGGCGGCGCCGATCCAGGTGTCGGAGCTGTACTTGGCACTGAGAATCGCGGTGTCGAAGTTGAAGGTCTGGATATCCCGGTCCGGGTCGTAGTCCCAGCGCGCACGAACCGCGCCGCCCAGGTCCAGGTGGTCGGTGACTTGCACGGCCAGAGCGGGGGTGGCGAGGCTGCCCAGTAGGGCAATGTTGCACAGAAAGCCGGAGCGTTTGGAAAGCATGGGGTTTTCTCCCGGATTGTTATTGTCGGGTGCGATGAACCCGGCCGCGGCAAGGGCGGCAGCCAAGGGTGAAAGGATTGAGAGGGGGGTGAACGCTGTGGCTTCAGCCAGTGGCGATCATCGAGACAAGCGGGAAATGAGGCATGGGCGGTACTCGTTGTTGTTTTTGTAATGTGCCTGCAGTGTTGCTATCTGCTCTTGGCCCGACAAACGATTTATTCATCGCCTGCGCATGACAAAAACGAATGTTAGTCCCATGGATTCCGTCTACGGGTGCATGCGATGCTTTGCGCCTCCTGCAGCTGTCACAGAGAGACTGTCGTGAAACGCAAAATGCCTGCGCTCAATGCGCTAAAGGCCTTCGAGGTCGCCGGCAGCACCGGCAGCTTTACCCGGGCCGCCGAATTGCTCAACGTCACCCAGAGCGCGGTCAGTCGCCAGGTCCGGCAACTGGAGGAGCAGTTGGGGGAAAGCCTGCTGAAACGACGCCATCATCACCTGGAGCTGACCAGTGCCGGGCGAGTATTGCTGCGTGCCCTGCACCAGTCCTTCGACAAGATCGAGTTGACGTTGCGCGGCATTGCGCAAAAGTCCCACACCAATCGCTTGCACCTCAATGCACCGCCAACCTTCGCCAGTCGCTGGCTGTTGCCGCGCCTGGGACGTCTGCGTGAGCAGCACCCTGAATTGGAGCTGAGCCTGACCACGCGTTTGCAGGACAGCCTGGCGGAAACCGCGACCCTGGATTGTGCGATCCGCTTTGGTGACGGTGAGTGGGATGGCCTGGACAGCTCCCTATTGTTTCAGGAGCGGCACATCGCGGTCTGCGCGCCTTCGCTGCTGGCCCGGGAATCGGCGGAACAGGGCATCGATCTCAAACGCATGACCCTGTTGCATGTATTGGCCCGGGAAGACCAGCGCTACCTGACCTGGAAGCACTGGCTGGATGCCGCGCGGATCACCGGGGTCGATACTCAGGGCGGCTATGAGTTCGACCTACTGGATCTGGCCATCCACGCGGCCACCGAGGGCTTGGGGATTACCATTGCCGACTGGCACATGGTGGCGGCGGAACTGGCAGCGGGGCAGTTGACCCAGGTGCACAACGTGCATGTCGAGGGGCACCAGTCCTACTGGCTGGTGACACGTCCAGCCCAGGTTCCGTTGCCGCAACTGCAGGTATTTAGCCAGTGGCTCGAAGAAGAAATCTGGCTGGCGCAACGCCAGCTTGAGCCCTCCACAGCCTCCACACCCCTGGGCTAGAGGCCGCGCGACCGCCTTCGTCGGCAAGCCGACTCCTACAATAGTCCACATGCGCAACCTGTGTAGGAGCTGGCGTGCCAGCGAAGAGGTCCTTCAGGCCACCATCATCAGTGCGTCATAACCTGCGTTTTTTGCATGTTAGTCCGCGCAATTAATCGTTTGTCCTTGTCGTGCCGGACGACAAGACTGCCTGCACTCACATAACAACAACCCGAGTGCCCAGCCATGCCCTATCCGGTCCTTGTCGATTGCCTGTCGCTGCACCTTGCCCGCGGTTTCCCGCCTTGCCTGCAGGCCATAGCCCTGTCCGTCGATCGCTGCGCTGTGCCCGCTCGGCCACTCCAGACCCTTTGATCGCCGGGCCTGGATTGGGTCCAGGCTGCCTGCGCCACTTCTCTGCCAACGACGGGGCAACTTCCATGCAACTTGAACAGAATTTTGTTAACGGCGACTTCATCAAACCCGCCAGCGGCGTATCCATCGCGGTCTATGATCCGGCCGACGAAAGCCTTGTGGGGCATGTCTCGGCCGCCACTCAGGAAGAGGCCCATGCTGCGGTGACCGCCGCCTGTGCGGCGCAGAAAAAATGGGCTGCCTTGACCAGCATCCAACGCGGTGACTATCTGCGCGCATTGGCCGATGCCCTGGAGTCGCGTGCCGACGCCATTGGCCAGGCGCTGGCGGCCGAATCGGGCAAAAGCCTGGCGGACGCCAGCAATGAAGCCCGTTACGCCGCGCAGATCACTCGTTATCACGCTGAATGGGCGCGCCGCATCGAGGGCGAGATCATTCCCAGCGACAGCCCCGACGAAAAGCTGTTTCTGCACCGCGAGGCGATTGGCGTCGTGGCTTGCCTGATCCCGTTCAACTACCCGGTCTATACCCTGCTGCGCAAGGTGGCGCCGGCGCTGATCGCCGGCAACACGGTGGTGGTGCGTCCGAGCAACAACACGCCGATCTCGGCTTTTGAAATCGCTCGGGCGGTCCAGCAGGCCGGCCTGCCGCCTGGGGTGGTGAACATCCTGACCATGGACCACGCCACCGCTGCCACCGTCTGTACCCACCCGGCAGTGGGCATGATCACCCTGACCGGCAGCGTCAATGCCGGGCGTATCGTGCTCGACTACTGCAAGGCCAATATCGCCAAGCCGTCCCTGGAACTGGGCGGCAAGACCCCGGCCATCATCGAGCCCGACGCCGACCTGGAGCAGGCCGCCAGCGCCATCATCGCTTCCAAGACGACCCACTGCGGCCAGTTGTGCACGGCAGTGGAACGGGTCTATGTCCATGAAAGCGTGCACGAGCGCTTCCTGGCCCTGCTCAAGGACAGGATCGCCGCCGTGCAATTCGGTGATCGGCGCCAGGATCCGGGCCGCATGGGGCCTCTGGTGAGTGCGGCATCGCGGGAGGCGATCCATGGCCTGGTGCAGCGGGCGGTCGCCCAGGGCGCGGTGCTCGAATCCGGTGGCGTGATGCCCGAGGGGCCGGGGCATTTCTATCCGCCGACGCTGCTCAGCGCGTGCCGCCAGGACATGGAGATCGTTCAGGAGGAAATCTTCGGGCCGGTCCTGCCGGTGCTCAAGTACCGGGATATCGATGAAGCCCTGGCCTTGGCCAATGACCACCAGTTTGGCCTGGCCTCGGTGCTCTACACCGAGAACTACCGCACCGCGATGAAAGTCGCCGGGGCCATCCAGGCCGGCGAGTTGTACGTCAACCGAACCCCGGCTGACCCCTACCAGGGCTACCACGCCGGCTGGAAGCGCTCAGGGCTGGGCGGTGACGACGGCAAGCACGGCATGCTCGAGTTCACCCAGACCCGCCTGGTGGTCATGCCTTTCTAAAGGCAGCTGCACGTTTCAAGCGGCAAGCACCCAGCCAAAGCGTGCAATCGATTTTGCCGCTTGCCGTCGTTGTATCAAGACAGCCGCAAGCTGCAAGCAAGAACACCGCAGTCGTTCTTGCCGCTTGAAGCTCCAAGCTTGCCGCTGCCCCACTAATAATAATGAGCGGCGCCGGTTACCGGCGCCCGAGGGCATCGTTATGTCTAAGCATGCAGCCGATCTGATCTCGGCCCAGGACCCCGCCGGGTTGCCGGTGAGCCACAGCGACAAGGGCAGTCGTTACTTTCAACTGATGCTGCTGGTGCTGGCCGCCGGAGCGATCTACCCGATCCTCTACCTGCGTCAGGTCTACCAGACCACCATGCTTGAGGTGTTGCACATCAACCACAGCGAGCTGGGTTACCTGTACTCCATGCTCGGCACCATTTTCCTGATCAGCTACCTGCCCAGCGGCTGGCTGGCGGATCGTATCGCTCCGCGCTTGCTGATATTTTTCTCCCTGGTGGCCACCGGTGCCCTGGGCCTGTGGTACTCCACTGCGCCATCACTGACGTCGCTGATGATCATCTTCGGCTGCTGGGGGCTGACCACCGGGCTGACGTTCTGGGCCTCGGTGCTCAAACGGGTAAAGATGATTGCCCGCCACAATGAGCAGGGGCGTTTCTTCGGCATCCTCGACGGCGGCCGTGGCCTGGTGGAAGCCTTGCTGGCGACCCTGGCCCTGGGTTTGTTCGCCCTGGCCACCGAGACCCGCGGCGAGTCGACGGCCGAGGGTTTCCGTCACGTGGTCTACCTGTATTCCTTTACCTGCATCGTCATCGGCTGCGTGCTGGTGCTGCTCAAGGACCCCAAGTCCCTGCAAGACACAGCACCGGTGGAAAAGGGGCGTTTCAACCTGCTCGGCGATCTGGCGACCCTGGTGAAAATCCCCGAGCTGTGGCTGGTGACCGCCATCGTGTTCTGCGGTTACCACATCTTTTGGGCTACCTACAGCTTTTCCGACTACCTGCAGGGCAACGGCATGACCGCGGTGATGGCCGGCACCATCACCACCATCAAGCTGTGGATGCGGCCGCTGGGTGGCATCGGTGGCGGCTGGCTGGGTGACCGTTTCTCGAATATCTCGGTGTTGATCGTCGCCCTGTTGCTGGCCACCCTGGGCATCGTCGGGCTGATCCTGTTCCCGGCCATGGGCAGCTTGGGCTTGTTGATCGCCACCGTGATCTTCATCGGTCTGATGACCTACGCCATTCGCGGGCTGTACTGGGCGATCCTCGACACCTGCCGTATTCCCTTGCGCATCACCGGCCTGGCCATCGGCATCGTCTCGGTGGTGGGCTACCTGCCGGACGCCTTTATCCCGCTGATCAACGGCTACCTCACCGAACACTTCCCCGGGGCCTTGGGCTACCGCTTGTACTTCGGCTACATCGCCGCGGTCGGCGCCCTCGGCACCCTGGCCGCGATCGCCTTGCGCGCTCGCATCAAGCGTACCCAGCCACATTCGCAAACAGGAGCCTGAGATGAAAATCGTCGCCCTTGAAACCCATATTGTCGCTGTCCCGCCACCGCATATCGGCGGCATGTACTGGCTGTTCGTCAAGCTGCGCACCGCCTGCGGCATCGAAGGCGTGGGCGAGATCTATGCCGCCACCTTCGGTCCCCAGGCGATGCGGCCGATCATCGAAGACGTGTTCCAGCGCTATCTGCTGGACCAGGACCCGCACCACATCGAACGCTTCTTCCGCCAGGCCTATTCCAGCGGGTTCACCCAGCGCCCGGACCTGACCATGATGGGCGTGGTCAGCGGCCTGGAGATGGCCTGTTGGGACATCATCGGCAAGGCGGCAAACAAGCCGGTGTACGAGCTGCTGGGGGGCAAGGTCCATGAACGCCTGCGCTCCTATACCTATCTGTATCCGCAGAACAGCCGCGGCGAATACGACTACGACGACCCGGACCTGGCCGCCGAATGCGCGGTACAGAACATGAACCAGGGCTTCACCGCCCTCAAGTTCGACCCGGCCGGCCCCTACACCGCGTACTCCGGGCACCAGCTGTCCCTGCAAGTGCTGGAGCGCTGTGAAACCTTCTGCCGCAAGATCCGTGAAGCGGTGGGCAATCGCTGCGACCTGCTGTTCGGCACCCATGGGCAGATGGTGCCGTCCTCGGCCATTCGCTTGGCCAAGCGCCTGGAGCAATACGACCCGCTGTGGTTCGAAGAACCGGTGCCGCCTGGCCAGGAGCAGGCCATGGCCCAGGTGGCAGCCAAGACCAGCATCCCGATCGCCACCGGTGAGCGCCTGACCACCAAGTACGAGTTCTTCAAGCTGCTGCAGGCCGGTGGTGCCTCGATCCTGCAAATGAACGTGGCGCGTTGCGGTGGCCTGCTGGAGGCGAAGAAGATTGCCAGCATGGCCGAGGTCTACTACGCGCAGATCGCCCCGCACCTGTACAACGGCCCGATTGGCGCGGCGGCGAGCTTCCAGTTGGCGGCCTGCACGCCGAATTTCCTGATCCAGGAAAGCATCATGACCTGGGGCGGCTTCCACGCCGAAGTGCTGACCAAGCCTTTGCAATGGGAGGACGGCTACATCATCCCGTCCAGCGAGCCGGGCCTGGGGGTGGAGCTGAACATGGACGTGGTACGCAGGCACTCGCCTTACAGCGGCGAACGTCTGCACCTGCAAATGACCGCGACGCCGGCCGACGTCAACGACCACTCCCCGGCCAAGGGCTGAGCACTTCCCGCCCGGAGACGGGCAGGGCATGGGCAGCCGGCATGGCTGCCTTCAATACGACCTGAGCGGTAACCCTGCATGACATACGACTACATCATCGCCGGCGCCGGTGCCGCCGGCTGCGTTCTGGCCAACCGGCTCTCGGCCTCGGGCCAATACTCGGTATTGCTGCTGGAAGCGGGCGGCAAGGACTCATCGTTCTGGTTCAAGATTCCGGTGGGTTTCGCCAAGATGTATTACAACCCGCGTTTCAACTGGATGTACTACAGCCAGCCGCAGAAGCAGCTCAACGGCCGGGCGATCTACGCGCCGCGGGGCAAGGTCCAGGGGGGCTCCGGATCGATCAACGCGATGATCTATGTGCGCGGTCAGGCCCATGATTTCGATGATTGGGCGGCCAATGGCAACGACGGCTGGAGCTTCGACGAGGTGCTGCCGTATTTCCGCAAGCTGGAGAATCATCCCCTGGGAGACAGCCAGTACCACGGCGGCAGCGGCCCCATCAGCATCACCCCGATGAAGGGGCAGACCCATTCCATCTGCGATGTGTTCCTCAAGGGCTGTGAGGAACTGGGCTATTCGCGCAGCGAAGATTTCAATGGCGCCCGATTCGAGGGCGCGGGGATCTACGACGTCAACACCCGCGATGGCCAGCGCTGCTCCAGCAGTTTTGCCCACCTGCATCCGGCGTTGCGCCGGCCAAATCTCAAGGTCGAGCATTACGCGCTGGTGGACCGGGTGCTGTTCGATGAGCAGCAACAGCGCGCCACGGGTGTCCGCGTGACCCAGCAAGGGGTGGTCCGGACCTTCAGCGCCAACAAGGAAGTGATCCTCTGTGCCGGCGCGGTGGACACGCCGAAGATCCTGCAACTCTCTGGTGTCGGTGATCGCGGGTTGCTGGCCCGGCACCAGATTCCTCTGGTTCGCCACCTGCCGGCGGTCGGGCAAAACCTGCAGGACCACTTGTGCGTCAGCTACTACTACAAGGCCAATGTGCCGACCCTCAACGACCAGCTCAGCTCGCTGCTCGGCCAGCTCAAGCTGGGCCTGCAATACCTGCTGACGCGCAAGGGCGCGCTGGCCATGAGTGTCAACCAGGCTGGCGGCTTCTTCCGTGGCGACCCGGGGCAGGAACACCCCAACCTGCAGCTGTACTTCAACCCGCTGTCGTACCAGATTCCCAAGAGCAACAAGGCCAGCCTCAAGCCCGAGCCGTATTCCGGCTTCCTGCTGTGCTTCAACCCCTGCCGGCCCACCAGTCGCGGCAGCATCCAGATCGCCTCGAACAACCCTCGGGATGCAGCGCTGATCGACCCCAACTACCTGAGCACCGACAAGGACATAGCCGAGGTGATCCAGGGCAGCCGGCTGCTGCGCAAGATCATGCAGGCCCCGGCGCTCAAGAGCATTACCCTGGATGAGGTGCTACCGGGGCCGGCGGTGGACAGTGATGAGCAGATGCTGCAGTACTTTCGCGAGAACTGCGGCTCGATCTACCACCTGTGCGGTTCCTGCGCCATGGGCCGCGACGAGCAGCGCTCGGTGGTGGACAAACGCCTCAAGGTGCATGGCCTGGCGGGGCTGCGCATCGTCGATGCCTCGATCTTCCCCAACGTCACTTCCGGCAACACCCACGCGGCCGTATTGATGGTGGCGGAGAAGGGCGCCGACCTGATTCTTGAGGATGCCCGCTCGATGGTCGGTGGATGAGCATGCAGGAGCAGTGGCCTGAATGCGGCCCGCCTCATTCAGCCAGGTTCTCCGGCGCTACCACCCACACGCTGCACGGCATCCGGTACAGCAGGTGTTCCACGGTGCTGCCGATCAGGCGTCCCATGCCCCGGCGGAGGACCCGCCCCATGACGATCATGTCGACATCGTAGGCATCCGCATAACTGGCCAGCACCTTGGCCGGGTCGCCCATGATCATGTGCTGGTTCTCGGCGGGGATGCCATTGCGTTCGGCCAGTTCGCGAAAGGCGTCGCCCTGCGCTTCGAAGAACAGTTTGGCCGCGCTTGAGGAAAAGAACGCCGAGGCGTTGTTGAAACCGAATTCGGCAGCGCTGATGGATGACAGGTCATGGGCATAGATGACATCGAGCACCGCATTGCAGGTGCTCGCCAGTTTTGCGGCTTCGCGCAAAATCCTGTCATTCAGGCCCTGGTAGCGCCCATCGCGATGGAACGGGTCGACAGCGGCGACGATGCGGCGGGGCAGGGCGTGCTGCACATGGCTGACAAAGTGCAGAGGCACCGGGCACTCGCGCAGCAGGTGAACATCCAGAGGCGTGAACATCAGGCGCGACAGCGGCGACTCGTGGTCCAGCGCCTTGATCAGCGCGGCCATCGGTTGCTCCTTGAGGTGAATGAGGATCTCCTGCAGCGGGCTCTGCACCCAGACCACCTCGGTGGTGACCGTGACGCCGATCTTGCGTAGGGGATGGGCCTGCTCTTCGAGCCACTGGCGGTGACGTTCGACATAGCCCAGACGCATCTGCTCCAGGGCCTGGCCGTTGACCATGCCGGCAGTGGCCAGGCCTTCCAGGTAGTCGAACGCGACGATGTGCAGCGCTGAGTCCGAAGCCTTGGCCAGGGCCGCGGCCCGTTCGAAGGCTGGGCTTTTGTGCATCAGGGGCGAGACGACGAGCATGAAGCGTGATGGCTCGGACATGATCAATCTCCGTCAGGTTAATGCAGCAACGCCGAGGCACCCGGGCAAGCCGGTGTACGGACATGGCGGCCACGACCCTATGCTGGCTTGAGTCGCGGCGACCGGCTTGATTTTTGTCAAGCCGGCGGGAGAGCGGAGCATGGGGCAGATCAACGGCGTCGTGTGCCCGGAAGATCTGCAACTGAACGTCGGCAGCCAGGAACAGGCCAATGCCTTGGTTCGCCCGCGCAAGGCGCGGTTCGAGGCGCCCCATGCCTGGTCGTGCGGCCACGGTACTTCAGGGCGTGAGCACGATGGCGCCGTTGAAGCGGCCGCTGCGCAAGCACGCCAAGGCCTGATTGGCGTCGTCCAGGGCAAAGCGGGTGATATCGCAGTGCACCGGCGTGTGTTGCAGCTCGGCAAAAAAGGCATGGCCGTCTTCGCGGGTCAGGTTGGCCACCGAGCGCACGCTGCGTTCGCCCCAGAGCAGGCGATAGGGAAAGGCGGGGATGTCGCTCATGTGAATCCCGGCGCAGATGACGCAGCCGCCCTTGACGGTGGCTGCCAGCGCCAGGGGCACCAGCGCCCCGACGGCCGCGAAGATCAGGCTGGCGTCCAGTTCATGAGGCGGCGGCTGATCCGAAGGTCCGGCCCACGCCGCGCCGAGGGATCGGGCATAGTCCTGGCTTTCCTGGTCATGCGGGCGGGTGAAGGCATACACCTGTTGCTGGCGCCCACGGGCGATCTGGATCGCCAGGTGTGCCGCCGCGCCGAAGCCATACAGCCCGAGGTGCTGCGCGCCTTGGGCCATGCGCAAGGCGCGAAAGCCAATGAGTCCGGCACACAGCAATGGCGCCGCCTGGATGTCGCTGAGTGCGTCAGGGATGGGGAAGCAGAAGCGCGAATCGGCCAGGGTGTATTCGGCGTAACCGCCGTCCAGATGACAGCCGGTGAACTGCGCCTGATCGCAGAGGTTCTCGCGGCCCGCAAGGCAGAACGCGCATTCGCCACAGGTCCAGCCCAGCCACGGAACCCCAACCCGCCGGCCGATCCAGCCAGGGTCGACCTGGGGCCCCACCTCCGTGACTTCACCGACGATTTCATGCCCGGGCACCCGCGGCAGCAGCGCCTGCGGCAACTCGCCGTCCAGCAGATGCAAATCGGTGCGGCAGACCCCGCAAGCCAGCACCCGGATCAGCAACTGGCGGGCGCCGGGTTCGGGCAGGGCGCGTTCCTGCCGTTGCAGTGGCTGGCCCGGGGCATTCAGAACCATGGCGCGCATGAGGCGGCTCCTGGCAGTGGGCGGCCAGCGCCCGGGGGCGCTGATGCCGCCGAGGATGGATGAAACAGACGAGTCGTCATCCGCTCACCTGCGAAGGGCAGGCGGGCGTCACGCCGGTCCTTGCCATGCTCGTGGCAGCCGGTTGCGCCGGCAGCAGCGCGGCGAACTCCTCGGGAGTCAGGGTTTCCTTCTGCAGCAAGAGACGGGCCCCGGCGTCCAGATCGGCCCGCAGCCGTTCGAGCAAGGCCTTGGCGCGCTGGTAGGCTTCATCGAGCAGCGCGCGAATGCCAAGGTCCACTTCCCGGGCAGTCTGCTCCGAGTAATCCTTCTCGCCCGTGCCTTGGATGCGTTCACCCAGGTAGGTGGTGTTGCGCTGTTCCAGCACGGCCTGGCCGAGTTCGGCGCTCATGCCAAACCGGGTGATCAGCTGGCGGGCGATATCGGTGGCATGGGCCAGATCATCGGCGGCTCCGGTCGAGGTCTGTCCATAGACCAGAAACTCGGCGGCGCGCCCGGCCATGAGCACGACCATCCGGTCCTTGAGCATCTGGCAGCTGATCAGGAAGTGGTCCTCGGTGGGGCGCTGCAAGGTGTAGCCCAGTGAGCCCATGGAGCGCGGCACGATCGAAACCTTGTGCACCGGATCCATGGCCGGCAGGTGGCTGGCGGCCAGGGCATGGCCCATCTCGTGATACGCCACGACCTGGCGTTCTTCCGGGCGCAGCACGCTGCTTTTTCGTTCGACCCCGGCCACCAGGCGTTCGATCGCCGCGGTAAAGTCGTCAAGCTCGACCGCCGCGGCGCCACGACGGGTGGCGACGATGGCAGCCTCGTTCACCAGGTTGGCCAGGTCGGCCCCGGTGAAACCGGTGGTCATCTCGGCGATCCGCTCCGCATCCAGGGCTGGCGACGCGGTTATCTTCTGCAGGTGGACCTTGAGAATCGCCTGTCGACCGGTGCGATCCGGCCGATCGATCAGCACCTGACGGTCGATGCGCCCGGCGCGCAGCAGGGCCGGATCGAGAATCTCCGGCCTGTTGGTCGCAGCCAGCAGCACCACACCCTCACGGGGGTCGAATCCGTCCAGCTCGGCGAGCAACTGATTGAGGGTCTGCTCCTTTTCATCGTTGCCGCCGAACGCGCCGACGCCGCGGGCTTTGCCCAGCGCATCGAGTTCATCGATAAAAATGATGCAGGGCGCCGCCTGTCGAGCCTGTTCAAACAGGTCGTGAACCCGGGCCGCGCCGACGCCGACGAACATTTCGACGAACTCCGACCCCGAAATCGAGAAGAACGGCACACCGGCTTCACCGGCAACGGCCTTGGCCACCAGGGTCTTGCCGGTGCCGGGCGGGCCGACCAGCAGCGTCCCCTTGGGAATGTGCGCGCCCAGACGGGCGTATTTGGCCCGGTCCTTGAGAAAGGAGACCACTTCCACCAGTTCGGCCTTGGCTTCATCGATCCCGGCGACATCGGCGAACCTGACCCCGGTATCGCGTTCGACGAACACCTTGGCCCGGGACTTGCCGATGTTCATCAAGCCGCCAAGCCCCTGCCTTTCGGCCAGGCCGCGAAACAGGAAATGCCAGATCACCATGATCAGGACCAACGGCAACAGCCAGCCGATCAGCCCGCTCAAGAATGGAGTGTCGTTGACCCCGGTAAACCCGACGCCTGTCTGGGCAAGGTCGCCAGCCAGTGACGGATCGACCCGCACCGTGGTGAAGCTGTCGTGGCCGTCGATGGGAGCCAGCAGTCTGCCGCTGATCCGTTCCTTCTCGATCTGCAGGTCGCTGAGTTTTTTTTCGTTCAGCAGTTGCAGGAACTGGCTGTAAGGAATGTTCTGTGCGGCATGACGTTCGATGAACAGAGTCTGCACGAGCGTGAACAGCATAAAGGCGATCACGAAGTACGACAGGTTCCACTGGTGGTTCTTCTTCATGCTCATGACTCGACAAGGGCAGGGCCACGCAGCCCGTCACCAGTACCACGGCCTGGACAACGTGCTGGGCAGCACCACCGAACACATCCTCTACCAGGTGCCCTGCAGCGTCCTGGCGGTCAAGGCGCAGTCAGCGGTGGCCTCAAGCCGTTCGCCATTTGCAGCGCCGGGCGGGCACTAAAGCCCGATGGTGGAGCGACACATCGATCGTCTTCGGGCGGCGCCAGGAAAAAGCCCCTTGCCGCTGTTGCGGCAAGGGGCACCCTAGTGCGGAACCTACTCGCCCTTGATCGGCACGACTGTGTCCGCCTTCATGGCTTCAGGCTTTTTCGGCAGCGAGATGCTCAGCACGCCCTTGCTGAAACTGGCATCGATCTTCTCGGCGTCGACGCCTTTGGGCAGATTGAACACCCGCTCGAAAGAGCCGTAGTGACGCTCGCTGAGGTGATAGCCCTTGCGGTTCTCTTCCTTGTCCTCTTTCTTTTCGCCCTTGATGATCAGGCTGCCGTTGGACAGTTTGATCTCGATGTTCTTCTGGTCCATGCCGGGCAGTTCAGCGGTGATCTCGTAGCTCTTGTCCTTCTCGCAGATGTCCACGGCAGGCATGCCGTGGCCCATCAGTTCGCGGCGCCAGAAGGGTTCGACATCGAACAGTCCACGACCGAAGGGTGAAAGCCCCGAGCCGCGATTGAAGTCATCGAACAGGTGATCGACTTGTTGGCGCAGTTTTTCCAGGGGCCGCCAAAGGTCTGTGGCCAGCGGATGCCGGGTGGATTTGTCTTCAGTGGTGACCGGCATCTTCTTCACGGAGTTGCTCATTTTCGGTTCTCCTCTTCGGATGGCAGGCGGACGATGAACATCCTCTCTTCGAGCCGCCTGGGCAGATCGGATGTGCTTGCCGAATCAACGTCCAGCATCACGGCGTCCGTCCGGCGCAAGCCGCCGTAGCCAACGCCTGTGATGAAGCCGTTGCCGGGTCTTAATCTCGGCGCTCACCTCTGGGGAGTCGTTGATCTGGATCAGAAGAGCGGTGAACTGTCTTGGGCAGGCGACGAGATGCGCAAAGCCCCTCGGAAACAATTGGAATAATTTGCTCACAAACTCAAATAACCCCGTGCACGCAAGGGTGGATCCGCGGGCGGCGGCTGCCCCATCATCGGAGCCCTGCAAGCAGTGCAGTGGGGCTCCAGCAGCCGTTTATTCACCGACTATCGCTACCCGCCTGCGTCGATACAGGGACGTCATATGAACCCGGATGCCAATGCGTTTTTTGGAAGGCACACCCTGGGCGAGCTCTATCAGATCTCTCCCGAACAGCTCAACGACATAGAGGCCCTGACCCGGTTGCTGTGCGCAGCATCCGTCGAAGCCGGGGCCACAGTGTGCGGCACCATGACCAAGCGCTTCGAGCCGCAGGGGGCGACGGTGCTGGTGATGCTGGCGGAGTCCCATGCTTCCTTTCACACCTATCCCGAGCACGGTGCGCTGTTTCTCGACATCTTTACCTGCGGAACCCGCTGCGACCCGGTCAAGGCCTTCGACTACATCTGCGCCAGCCTGAAGTGCGATGTACGGGCGATGAAGATCGTCGAGCGCGGAGCGCCGGGCGGCGACAGTCAAGCTGCCAGGCCGGCGCTGGCGACTCCGGGGCTGCGCAGCTACTGAGCGAACACCCCAGGGGAACGCAGGGCGCTCGCAGGTGCATCGGTGGATGAACAGCCGATCAATGCGTTAAGCCAGTTTGTTGCAAGTCGATGTTTGTTTCAGGGTTCTTGTTCATCCAGGGCGTGATGGTCTGATTTGGCATTGCCATTAAATGACCTGTCCGCTTGCAAGTTGCACTGCTTCTTTCAAGTTTTAAAGAGCAGGACCTTAGTTGATTGCTTTTTATAAGTGGTTATAGGCCAGTGGCCGGCTGGTGCCTGTTCGTAACCTGCTGTTCATTATGTTTATCTCTTGGGAGTGAATGATCATGGAAGATCAAAAGTTGAAGTTGCTGGTCTTCGGTGTCGATGGCGCCTCCCATGCCGTGCTCCAGCAATTGATGGCGCGGGGCCTGTTGCCCAACTTCAGCGCATTGCGTCGGCGCGCCGCCCATGGGGTGCTGCAATCGACCTTTCCACCCCATACCGCACCGGGCTGGGCCTCCATGTTTACCGGGGTTTCCCCGGGTGAGCACGGGATCTACCAGTTCTGGTCGACCCACAGTGACGACTATCGTTTCAGGGCCATGAATGCCGCCGATTACGGGCGCGAGCCCTGCTGGCTGACCCTGCAGCGCCATGGCCTGAAAGTGGGTGCCTACAACATCCCCATGACTCATCCGCCGGCCGACTTGCAGGGCGGCTACATGATCAGCTGGCCCCTGGCAAAGACATTGAGATATACCGCACCCGGTAACTTGATGCATGAATTGATGCAGGCGGGCCTGCACTATCATTCCGATCTGGTCACCATGTATCGCGGTCAGGAAGATTATTGCGAGCAGGCGCGAAAGTTTATCGACGGTCGTGCCGAAACTTGCTGTTTTCTGCAAAAGAACCGGCCGGTCGATGCACTCTTCGTGGTCTTTACCGAAGTTGACCGGGTCAGTCATTACTACTGGGGCGATGCCCAGGCCCCCAGTGCGGCCGTGGAACAGTGCTATGTCGACATCGACCGGGCGCTGGGCACCTTGCTGACCCTGACCGACGACCAGACCCTGGTGGTGGTGGCTTCCGACCACGGCTTCGGCCTGTGCGAGGCCGACTTCAGCGTGCACGAATTCCTCCAGCAGCATGGCCTGCTGGCAACCCGCTTCGAACGGCAGCAGGACGGGGCCGAGACGGCGCACGACGATCCGGGCGCGCGCTCCTGGTTCGATGACCCCGCCAGCTACCGGCGGCTGATCGACTGGTCGCGCACCGACTTCTACATGCCCACTCCCGGCTGTTTCGGCCTGAACGCCAACCGGGTCGGGCGCGAGGCCCAGGGCCGCTTGACCGACGAGCAGTTGCCGGCCGCCGAAGAGCGCCTCAAGCGCGCCCTGGCCCAGGTGCTCGACGATCAGGGCCGGCCCTGGTTCAGGCTGGTCCGTGCCGACCAGGTCTATGTCGGGGCGCGCCTGTCGGATGCCCCCGACTACCTGCTGATCCCCAGGGACTTCAGCGTCATGCCGACCCCGAGCCTCACCGGGCAGGTCTGGAGCACGCCGGCCCAGCGCGGGGTGCATCGTCCCGACGGCATCGTCTTCATCCGCGGTTCGAGCTTTGCGCAAGACGTCGCGCTGCAAGCGCGCATCGAAGACATCTACCCGACGATCCTCGCCCATCTGGGGCTGCCGGTGCCGGAAGGGCTCGAAGGCCACTGGCTGCTGGAACCGCCCCACGAGCCCCGGCGCGAGCCCGGGCGCAAAGGCAGTGGCGGGCCCCGCATGAGTGAAGAAGAGCAGCGCTTCATGGACAGCCAATTACAGCAAATTGGGTACTTTTAATGGAAACCGTACCGTTCACCAACGCCGCCGAAGGGCTGATTCCCCTGACCAATCTGGCCGAGTCGCTCGATGCGCCGGCGGCCAATCCACTGCATTCCAGTGTCGACTTCCGCAAGCCGCACCCCATGCGGGTGTGCTTCCCGGTGCTGCTCGACGGCGACCTGGTCATGAGCTCCGAGCACCTGGGCGTCAGTTACCTGGTGTCGATCCTGCGGGACCTGGGGGCCGAGTGCCTGGTGGTCGAGGTCAAGTCGATCCAGCACGGCGACGAGATCGCCATCGCCGAGGTGGTGGCCTTCAAGCCCGACCTGATCGGGTTCTCCCTGACCACGGTCACCGTCAGCCACGCCACCGCATTCGGTTCGGCATTGCGCGCGGCGCTGGAGCCGCGGGTGGCCTTTCTGGCCGGCGGTCCGCTGGCCACCTTCCTCGGCTCCAAGCTGTTGAGCAACCCCAACTGGAGCTTCCTCGACGCCCTGGTGCGGGGTGAGGGCGATGTGCCGTTAGTGCGCTACGTGGAGGCCTTCTGGGATCACGGCGACTACGCCTCGGTGCCCAGCCTGAGCTGGCGCGAGGAGGGCGGGTTCGTCATCGACAACCCCATCGGCAAGCCGCTGCCGGAGCTGGACATGCTGCCCGAACCGGCCCGGGATCAGTTCGAACTCAACCATGGCAAGCTGCCTTATCTGCGCCTGGCTACCACCCGCGGCTGCACTGCCCGCTGCACCTTCTGCAACGCCCCCCACGCCGGCAACAAGATCAACCCCGGCAAGCTATGGCGGGCCAGGACCCCGGACAACATCGTCGACGAAATCGAGCGCCTGTATCACAAGTACAACTTCAACACCTTCGACTTCGTCGACTCCACGTTCGAAGACCCGGGTGGCGCGCCATTCGCCAAGCAGCGCATCGCCGACATCGCCCAGGGCGTGCTCGATCGCGGCCTGAAGATTTATTACAACTGCTGCATGCAGGCCAAGAACTGGCACGCCGAGGACCAGCCGCTGCTGGACCTGCTGTACCGCTCGGGCCTGGAAAAAGTGCTGATCGGCATCGAGTCGGGTTCGCAGATCGGCCTGGACCGCTGGAAGAAGAAATCCACGGTCGAGGACAACAAGCGTGCCATCGAACTGGTGCGTGGTGCCGGCATCTACGTGGCCTTCGGCTTCATCGCCTACCACCCCTGGTCGACCTTCCAGGAGATCCGCGACAACAACCTCTTCCTGCGTCAGTACATGGGCTACAACCTGCGCCGCTACACCGTGCGCCTGGAGCTCTATCCCGGAGCCGAAGCCGTGGAGACCCTGCGCGCCGAAGGCAAGCTGCATGACGATTTCGACGTCTCGCTCAATGCCCTGAGTTACGACTTCGAAGACCCGCGGGTGCGTCAGCTGTCGTCCATCAGCGCCTTGCTCTACGGCGAGAAGTACGCCTCGGAAATGGTCATCGAGAAGGAACCGGCGGTGTTCGAGTTCGAGACCTACGACATCGTCATGCACACCTTCATGTCGCGCCTGCGCCGAGCGGTGCTGGATGACCCCCGGGGCCTGGCGATCCTGCAGGCGGGGGAAGCCAAGGCCACCGAACTGCGCCGGCAGATGAGCGACTTCAACTATGAGCTGATTTCCCAGATGACCGACCTGGCCGAGGAGGGCACCCTCACCGAGGCCTATGCCCACGAGCGGCGGCCCCAGGTCGAGCAGTTCTACCGGGGCAAGCTCGGCGAGCTGCGCCAGGTCCAGTTGGGCATCAGCATGCAGTTGCACCGCGCGGGCCTGAGCTTGCGCGATATCCAGTTCAGCAAGGAGGCCTGAGCCATGACCAATGCCGAACCGGTGAACTTCCTCGGCCACAGCCGCTTGCTGGGCAACGACCTGGTGATCAACGAGGACTCCTGCAACCTGGGATGCACCTACTGCCTGACCGGGCAGAGCAACATGAAGTCGTCCCACGAGGGCAAGTTAATCTTTCAACCGCCGGTGCATGACGTCTACAGCGAAGACAGCGAACTGGGCCAGCGCCTGCAGACCATCGTCGAGCGGGTCAACCGCACCTTCAGGCCGCCGCTGCTGAAACTCACTGGCGGCGAGATCTTCATCATCAAGGGCATCATGACCTTCATCGAGCGCATGGCGCCGCTGCACGAGGTGCTGATCGTCCAGACCAACGGCCTGCCGCTGACCCGGGACAAGGTGCGGCGCCTGGCCGCACTGGGCAATGTCGTGGTGCAGATATCCCTGGACAGCAGCCACTATGAGGGCAACAGCTACCGGGTCCTGTCGCCGCGCATCCACGAGATGATCATGGAGCGCATCGCCATGGTGCTGGAGGCCGGCCTGCCGCTGGAAATCTACGGCGTGCTGAATGATCGCAGTGCGCCTTACCTGCGGGAATTCGTCGAATGGTGCGCCCGCTTCGAAGACAATCCGCCGCAACTGTTTCCCTTCCCCGTGCGCGGCCCGGACAGCGACAGCTTCAAGGTCCGGCCCGAGCAGTATCCGCTGATCGATGAGCTGTTCGAGCTGCGCGAGCGCTACCCGCAGATCCTGCCGCCCAAGGCCTACCTGGACCGGCTCAGCTCGTTCTACCACCAGGGCCGGCGCACTTGGCGCTGCCACCTGCCGCGGCTGGTGCTGTCGACCTTCAGCGACGGCGTGGCCACACCGTGCCCGAACATCTGGTTCCACAACATGGGCAACCTGCTGGAGGACGACTGGAACAAGGCCCTGGCCCCGGTCAACCGTTCACCGTTCTATCAACTGTTGCTGGCCGAGCGGCCGCGCCTGGATGCCTGCAAGGGCTGCTTCACCCCCTGGGACACCCTGAGCCTGTACTTCGAGGACGCCATCAGCCTCGACGAACTGTGCCGCGCGCCGTCTTACGCCCCGGCAGCGGTCAGGAGCCTGCTCGAACACGCCAAGGAGGCCTATCGCAATGGTGCATGAGTTGCCTGACGACGAGCGCTGGTTCAGCGAAGTGACCGCAGGCCCGGTGCTGGCCGCCTTGCCTGCCGCCGTGCGCGAGCGCTGGGTGCCGCCGCTGGCGGCGCTGGCCGACAGTGGTCAGCAGCGCCTGCTGCTGGTGTTCGACAGCTCCCTGGAGCATGTCGCTCTGCTGCTGATGCTGTTGCAGCACGGCCTGTCGCCGCTGCTGGTGGCCAGTGACGCCCGGCCCGGGGAATTGCAGCGCTACGCGGCTCAGGCCGCCATCAGCCATTGTCTGGCGCTGGACCAGGGGCAATTGCAGGTGACTCGCCTGGAGCCGGGCACCGGCGTGCCGGCGCAGTTGCCGCAGCGGCGCGGCATCTATCTGTTGACCTCGGGTACCACCGGCGAGCCATCGCTGATCTTTCGCGACCTGCAAAGCTGGCGCGACGAAGGCCTGCGCTACTGCCGCCTGCTGCAACTGGGCCCCGAGGACCGGGTGCTGTTCATCGCTCCGGTGTATCACGCCTATGCGCTGGGCTGGTTATGGGGGGCGCTGCTGGCCGGGTGCCAGGTGCAGATCTGCAAGCCCACGGAGCTGGGGGCCGGGTTGCAGGCGTTGCGCCACTGGGCCAGCCATGCCGTGGTGACGCCACTGCTGGCCGGTCTGCTGGCCCAGCGCGGCGGACCCGGAACGCGTCCCGAGCGGCTCAAGGGGGTGATGTCCGGCGCCGGTCCCGTGGACGGACACCTCGACCAGCAGTTCCAGCAGGCCTTCGGCATCGGCCTGTCGCGCAACTATGGCAGTACCGAAAGCGGTGCCGTATTTGCCGGCGTCGCGCCGTTGCCGCCGCTGTCCATCGGCTTTCCCATGCCGGGGATCGAGGTGCTGCAGCCCGGGGCGCCGGGCCAGCCCTTCGCCCTCAAGGTACGACTCGAGGACGGGCGTCTCTACGACACCGGCGACATCGCCGAACAGAGCGCCGCCGGCTACAGCATCGTCGGTCGCGAAAGTACGGCGATCCGCCGTGGCGAGCGCTGGATCTCGCCGTTCGAGATCGAGTCGGTGCTGGGCAGCCACCCGGATGTGCAGGACTGCGCGGTGCGCGCGGTCAAGTCCGCCCAGTCGGGCAACGACCATGTCTTCGCCTTCGTGGTCTGGAACCCGCAACGCCCGTGGGACCCGCGACTGCTGCGCGAACATTGCCTGGCCCACCTGGCGCCGGCCAAGGTTCCCGATCGCTTCGAGCGCACGCCGCTGATCGCCCGCAGCGGCAACGGCAAGCCGCTGCTCAGCCGGCGTTATCGTCCGGCGAGCAATCAGGTGTTGCTGGAGGCTGCCCATGCCTACAAGCGTTCGCAGTTGCTGTTGGCACTGTGGGAGAGCGGGGCCTTGCAGCTCAGCGCCCAGGGCCTGAGCGTCGATCAGATCGCCCAGCGCACCGGCCTGCATGCCCACACCCTGGCAGTGGCCTTCGACACGGCCCAGGCCAACGGCCTGCTGCACGAGGCCCCGGAGGCCGAGACGCCGCGGGACCTGGAGGACCTGGCCGCGGTGCTGGACCTGGAGTCCTTCAACTGTCGCCACTGGAATCGCCTGGACGCGATGCTGGCGGTGCTGCACGACGGCCTTGATCGGCGCGCCTTCGAACAGACGCCCAAGCACCCGCAGCTGCAGCGGCGCTACCAGCGCGCGGTGGCCGGGGCGGACAAGCAGCTGGCGGCCCAGCTGACCTGGCGCAAGGCCCTGCACAACGCGCCCAGGGCCATCGCCCTGCTGGATATCTGCGCCACCGGCGCGGTGTACACCCAGGCCCTGCTGGGCCGTCGGCGCCTGGATTGCCGGGCCAGTCGGATCGTCCAGCTGGGCGGGCTCAATCCACCGGCGGCGGATATCCCGGTGCACAGCCACGAGGACCTGGTGCAACTGGACGCGCGCGGGTTCGACGTGATCGTGCTCGACAACACTCTGCATCAGCCCGGGGTGGCCCAGGCCCTGCCGGCCTTGCTCGAACGCCTGGGGCCCGATGGCCAGCTGATCATCGACGAGATCTTTTTCAACGACACGGCTTCGGCGGCCGTCGGCGTGGACTGGCTGACCCATGGCGGCTGCCAGTACCCGAGGCAGGCCGAGGTGGTGACGGCGCTGGCGCGCCAAGGATTCGTAGCCGAGCAAGTCTGGCGCCGCGAATCGACGATTTACCAATGCACGATGTTATTCACCAGGAGTTTAGAAAAATGACCGACACCGACCGCTTGATCAAAGTGTTCTCCAGCACCGTGGGCCGTGAACTGAACCGGGAAGACCTCTCGGGAGGGGATCTGATCGGCAGCCTCGGGCTGAACTCGATCGACGCCCTGCAACTGCTGATCCAGGTGGAAACCGAATTCGGCTTCTCCATCGAGGACAACGAGCTGTCCATCGAACTGGTCAATTCCCTGGAGCGTCTGGAGGCCTTCGTCGCCGACAAGACCCAGGCCCGGATTGGCTGACACGGCGGGCGGCCGATCCCGTTTGCCAAGGTCGGGCGTGCTGTTCTCGGCCCGTACCGACGAGGGAGATCCGGCATCCGCCGGATCACCCGGAAGATTCGAAAGACGAGGGAATGCGTGTGAACGACGTAAACAAGACCGCGGCGGAGTTTGCCAATCGTCCCGGCACCGACGCCCAGTTGCCCTGGCTCAACCAGTTGAACCGCCAGCGCCTGGCCGGCCCGGCGATGGCCAACAATCGTTGCCTGAACCAGGGCGAGACGGCAGCGACACTCTGTGTGCACGCCGGCACCTATGAGGACCCGGTGACCGGGGCGGTGGGCACGCCGATATTTCCCAGCACCACCTTCCGTTTCAGCCAGACCACCTACGAGTCGTTCCTGGAAGGCTATATCCGCGACATCCCGACCTACAGCCGCTACGGCAACCCGGGGCAATGGTCGGTGCAGTTGAAGGTGGCCGCGCTGGAAGGCGCGCAGAGCGCCCTGGTTCTGTCCTCGGGCATGGCGGCGATCTCCTCGACCCTGTTCGCCCTGACCAATCGCAACGGCCACATCATTTCCTCCTATGACCTGTACGGCGGCAGCTACAGTCTGCTGCACGCCGATATCGGTCAGGCCGGGCGCTCGGTGAGCTATGTCGATCCGCTGGACCTGGAAGAGATCCGCCGGGCCATCCGCCCGGAGACCCAGATCATGTTCTTCGAGCTGCTGTCCAACCCGTTGATGAAGGCCATCGACCTGGTCGCCATCGCCGCGCTGTGCAAACAGCAGAACATTCTGCTGGTGGTGGACAACACCTTCCTGTCCCCCATCAGTTGCCGCCCCCTGGAGTGGGGCGCGGACATCGTTCTCCACTCGGCCACCAAGTACCTCAACGGCCACAGCGACGCCACCAGCGGCGCCGTGGCGGGCAGTCGCAAGTTGGTGGACCGCATCTGGGCCCAGCTGCTGCGCTTTGGCGGCAGTCTCGACCCCTTCGTGTGCTTTCTCCTGGAGCGGGGCATGAAGACCCTGGCGGTGCGCATGCAGGCCCACGCCGCCGGCGCCCGGCAGGTCACGGCTTTTCTCGAACGGCATCCGCAGGTCAAGCGGGTGCATTCGCTGTACGCCCAGGACTATGCCCATCCCCATCTGTACCAGTACGCCGGCCAGGCCACCTGCGGCATGCTCAGCTTTGAGCTGGAGGGCGGCGATGCCGCGGCGCTGGCGCTGCTGGAGCACCTGCGGCTGATCACCTGCGCCACCAGCCTGGGCGGCGTGGAGTCCCTGGTGAGCCTGCCGTTCAACACCTCCCACAGCGGCTTGACCCGCGAGCAGCAGACCCGGATCGGCCTCAACCCCGGGCTGGTGCGGCTGTCGGTGGGGATCGAGGACCCCGACGACCTGTGTGCCGACCTCGAACAGGCCCTGCAGCAGGTCTATCAAGGAGGCGAGCAGCCATGAGAAACGGTATGAACATCTCGGGTTTCAGCGAGATCGTCCACGAGATCCAGCAAGAGCCGGCCCAGGCGATCTTCCGCTATGGGGCCTACGCCCAGTATTCGCCTGCCGCCGGCATGCTCGCCGGGGTCGCCCCGGCGACCATCGGCCTGCTGCGCGCGCCGCGGCATTTCGAGGTGCCGATCCGCCCGAGCCCGGCGTTGCAGTGCCAGGGCCTGCTGGACCCGGCGTGGCCCCAGGAACTGGCCCTGGCGGCGTTGTCCGGGTGCTTCCTGGTGTCGGCGGTTTCAGGGTTTTCCGCGCGCCGGACCACCGTGGATCACTTGTCCATGACCACCCGCGCGCACCTGCAGGAGGCCGGCGCCGCTGCGCCCCAGGTGCGCTACGAGATCCGCTCGGGAACCGACAAGAAGCTCAGCGAGGCCCTGGAGGTGATCGAGGCGGTGAAGACCCATAGCCCCAACCATCAGACCTTCGTCCAGCCCCTGGGGCTGGCGGCGCGGCTGGTGGACGCCGGGCGCCCGGGGGCCTGGCAGCACTTTGCGCCACTGGACAGCGCCCCCGCGTGCGCCGCTGAGGCACCGGGGCAGGCCCTGAGCCTGGATTGCCAGTGGCTCTACGGCACCCAGTTGCGCGCCGACTTTGCCGGGCAGGCGCCCGAGGATCGGCGCAGTTTTCCCATCGACCAGCCCAAGCAACTGGCAGGTATCGACTGGGGCCCCAACCCCCAGGAGTACCTGCTGATGGCCATCGCCGCTGATGTGCTTGCCCAACTCAGCCGCCGCCAGCAATTGCCCGGCGCGGTGCGCCTGGACATCCGCGCCATGGTGGACATCCGCGGCATGTGCGAGGTGGCACCGACCCCGGTGCACCTGCAGGACATCGAGCTTGACCTGCAGGTCGAGGGTTGGCCGGCGGCGCAACGGTCCCGGCTGCAGGCACAGCTGGCGGCGAGCATCGAGGCCTCGGTGGTCTGCGCGCTGATCCGGCACCGGGTTGCCTTCGAGTTCCAGGTCGGCGCCCGGCCGCAGCCCGAGGAGGCGCGCCAATGCCTGCCCTGTTGAGTGGCTCGACCCTGTGCTTCGTCACCCTGGCGGTACCCGACCTGGCCGCCGCCGAGGACTTCTACGTGGAGGTCCTGGGGTTGCGCGTCAGTCGGCGCTTTGCCCCGACCCGCTGGATCAGCCTGGACGTGGACGAGCAGGGCGGCGCCGGCTTCGGCCTGATCGAGGACCCGCAGCGCCCCTGGCCATCGGCGGCGGTGATGCATGACCTGCTGGTGCCCGGGCTGGATGCGCTGATCGCCCGGCTGCCGGCGGCGGTGCGGATCATCCAGCCGCCGGTGGCGACCCTCTGGGGCAGCTACAAAGCGGTGATCGAGGACCCCTTCGGCCACCGGCTGGGGCTGGTGCAGCGCGAGCCTCGGGACTTGGGTGCGCAACAGAACGACTAAGGAGCAGGGATGCTTAAGCAATATGAGTGCATGAACGTGCCGGACTGTGTCGCTGCCGATGGCGGCTGGGTGACCGTGGTGTCGGGGCTGCCGCGTTCCGGCACCTCGATGATGATGCGCGCTCTGGCCTGCGGTGGCCTGGCGCCGCTGACCGACCACCTGCGCCAGGGCGACGCGCGCAATCCCCATGGCTACTTCGAGTGGGAGGCGGTCAAGTCCCGGGACGGCTATCTGGGCTGGATGGATCAGGCCCGCGGGCGGGCGGTCAAGCTGGTGTCGCGCTTTCTCCAGCACCTGCCGGCGACCCATGGCTATCGGGTGCTGTTCATGCACCGTGAGATCGACGCGGTGATCCGCTCGCAGCGGGACATGGCCGAGCACCACAGCGGTCAGGCCTGGGGTGCGCGCGAGGCGCAGGACCTGGCCCGGTTGTATCGCGAGCACGTGGCGCAGGCCCTGGCCTGGGTCCGTCAGCGGCCCAACATGCAACTGCTGGAGCTGGACTATCAACGGGTGCTGCAGGACCCGCACGGCGAGTTCGCCCGGGTCGCGGCCTTCCTGGCGCCGCAGTCCCTGGCGCTGGCCCCCATGGTGGCCACGGTGGACCGTGGCCTGGATCATCAAGCGGCGATGGAGGCTGCGGCTCATGTCTGAATCTGCGATCAAGGCGGTCATTTTTGACCTCGACGGCACACTCATCGACAGCAAGCAGGTGATCCGCGAGGCCTATCACGCGGCCCATGCCCAGGTGCTGGGGGCGGATGTCGAGCCGCCACCCTTCAGCGAATACTGCAAGCACCTGGGCCGCAGCTTCGTGCAGATCATGAAGATCATGGGGCTGCCGCCCCAGATGCATCCGGTGTTCATGCGTGAAAGCAATGCGCGCATGCAGCAGATCCGCGTGTTCGATGGCGTTCGTCCGCTGCTGGCGGGGCTGCGGGCCCGGGGCATTCCCATGGCCATTGCCACCGGCAAGGATCACTCGCGCACGGTGGCGATTCTCGATCACCTGGGCCTGCTGGAGTACTTCGCGCGGATAGTCGGCAGCGACGATGTGGCCAACCCCAAGCCGGCGCCGGACATGGCCCGGATCATCGTCGAGCACTTGCAGGTGCCGGCTGCCGGCTGCCTGTTCATCGGCGACGCCCTGGCCGACCTGCAATGCGGCGAGGCGGCGGGCATGCAGACCGCGCTGGCGCTCTGGGACCATCCCGCCGAGGACATCCGGCGCTACCCCTGCACCTATCAATTGACCGATCCACGCCAGATTCTGGCCTTGCTGGAGGTGGCCTGCCATGCCGACGTTACTCCTGCTTAATGGCCCCAACCTGGGCCGCCTGGGGCAGCGTGAGCCGCAGGTCTACGGCGCCAAGAGCCTGGCCGAGATCACCCGCGAGGTCAGCGCGGTGGCCGCCGCCCGCGGCTGGACGGTGCTGGCCCGGCAGAGCAATCACGAAGGCGAACTGATCGACTTCATCGAAAGCCAGCACCAGGCCGAAGCCCTGATCATCAACCCGGGGGCCCTGATGATGTCCGGCTGGGCCCTGCGCGATGCGCTGCAGGATTACCCGGGCCGCTGGATGGAAGTGCACATATCCAACCTGTTCGCCCGCGAAGCCTTTCGCCACAACTCCGTGCTGGCGCCCCTGTGTCACGGCTTCATCGCCGGCCTGGGCAGCGACGCCTATGTACTGGCGGCCCGGGCGCTGCTGGGAGCCGTCCATGACTAGTGCATCCTCGACGGGGCCGTTGCAGGCCCGACTGCTGGACGACGTGCTGGGGCTTTGTGCCCAGTTGCTGAAACTGGCGCCGCATCAGTTGAGCGGTGCGGCCAATTTCTTTGCCTGCGGTGGTAGCTCGCTGCAGGCCCTGCAACTGTGCGCGCTGCTGGAACAACGCCACCCGCAGCTGTGGGGCCAGGACGGTATTGACCTGACCCTGATTGTCGGCACCGCCAGCCTCGGCGAGTTCGTCACCGCGCTGCTGCGCTCGGCGGACAGCGAGCCGCAAGCGCCGATGCTGGAGGGTGAACTATGAGTCAGGCGGTGGCGACACTGATCGAGCATTGGGAGCAGCGTGGCGTCCATCTCTACGAAGAGGCCGGGCGCCTGCGCTATCGCTGCGACGAGGCCGGGCTGCCCGAGGACATCCGCCACAGCGTGGGCCACGAAAGGCACCGTCTGCTGGATTACCTGGCGCCGCCCGACCCGCTGGCGGCACCCTTGGCCGGCCTGCGCCAGGCCTACTGGCTGGGGGAGCATTCGGCCTTCAGCCAGGGCAGCGCCGCCTACCTGCACCTGGTGTATGCCGGTGCCGTACCGACGGCGGCACAGCTGCAGAGCGCCCTGGCGCGGATGCTGGTCCGGCACCCGGTCCTGGGCTACACCCTGGACGCCCATTCACCGCGCTTCAAGCCCCTGGCCACCGGGTTGCCCGGCGTCGAGCAGCAGCTCGCCGTGGCCGGCGAGCGGGCGCGGCGTTGCGCCTCCCTGGCGGACAGCTCCATGCCCATTGCGCCTCTGGCCGCGGAACAGCCGCTGCTGCGCCTGGTGCTGGTGGAGGACCACCAGGAGCGCTGCCTGCACGTGGTCTACCGACTGGCGCTGTTCGATGCGTCGGCGGTGCAGATCTTCATCAACGATCTGCTGGCGCTGGTGACGCAGGAGGCCGACGGCGCGCTCCCCGGCTATGCCCCGGGGACGCTCGCGGCCCTGAGCCGCAGCCGCCGCCTGGCGCGGTTCAAGGCCCGCCACTACTGGCAGCGCAAGATTCCCCAGCTGGCCGCCGGCCCCGATCTGCCCCTGGCCCGGCGCAGCCCCGGAGCTTCGGCGGCGCCGCGTTTCATCGAGCACCGGCGGGTCCTGGCCCCGGCGCTGCAGCAGGCCCTGGAGGCCGCGGCAAGACGCCATCAGGTGTCGCTCAACGCGACCTTGCTGACCCTGTTCCTGCAGACCCTGGCACGCTGGTCGGGTAAGGCCTCGGTGACCTGCAGCGTCATGTACAACACCCGGGCGCAGCTCGAACCGGCGCTGGCCTCGACCATCGGCAACCAGGCCGACACCCTGTTGCTGGATCTGCCGCCCCAGCCGCTGGCGTTCGCCGCCTGTGCCCGGCAGGTCCAGCAGGATCTGTACGCGGCGCTGCAGCATGGCGCCTACGACGGCGTGTCGGTGGTTCGCCAGTGGATCCGCGAGCACGACCAGCGGGCCAGCAGCGCCGAGCCGCCGATGCCCTATGTGTTTTCCTCGTTGCTGGAGATGGACCTGCCGGCCGCGCCCCTGCAGCAGACCGACCACGCGATGATGACGCCGCAGATCTGGATCGACGCCCAGGCCTTCGCCAGCGCCGACGGCCTGTGCCTGTCCTGGGACGAGCGCGAGGGGCTGTTCGAAACAGGGCTGATTGCCCAGGCCTTCGAGCATTTTCATGGCGCCCTGGAGCGCCTGGCCCTGCAGCCGCAGAGCTGGGACTTGAGCGAGCTGCCGTTGCCGCAGGCCTTGCTGGAACAGGTCGACCGTTTCAACCACCTGCAGCGGCCCCTGTCCGGGCAGGCGCTGTATCAGGGGCTGCTGCATCAGGCGGCGCAACGCCCGGACGCCCCGGCGGTGTTGAGCGACGATGCCAGCCTGAGCTTTGCCCAGTTGCTGTGTCTGGCCAGTCGCCTGGCCAGCCACCTGAACGAGAACGGGGTAGGGCCCAGCGACCATGTGGTGGTGCGCGGCAGTCGTGATGTGGGCAACGTGGTGGCGATCTATGCAGTGCTGATGGCCGGTGCCACCTATGTTCCGGTGAGCAAGGCTTCGCCGCCGCGCCGGGTGCATTCGATCATCAATCAGGCCGCGGCCACCACGGTCCTGGGCGACGACGACGGCGACATTGCGGCGATCATCGCTTCGCCGGTGAACTGGTCGCTCAACTACCGGCACTGGCTGCAGTCGTCCGAGGCCCGGGGCCCGGCGATCAGGCCGGCCTACCCGGCGGTGGACACGGCCCTGGCCTACATCATGTTCACCTCGGGCACCACCGGTACGCCCAAGGGCGTGGCGATCAGCCATCGCGCGGCGCTCAACACCTTGCAGGACTGCCGCGAACGCTTTGCCATCGAGCCCGGGGACCGCTTGCTCGGGGTCAGTGAGTTCAGCTTCGATCTGTCCGTGTTCGACCTGTTCATGCCGGCCCTGTGCGGCTGCGCGCTGATCCTCGCGGCCAATGCCCAGCGCAGCGCTGATCCGCAAGCCTGGCTCGATGCGGCGCAGCGCCACCGGGCAAGTGTCTGGAACTCGGTCCCGGCGATCATGGAAATGGCCCTGGGCTACGCCCGGGCCGTGGACCGGCCGGACGCCCTCGCCAGCGTACGGCTGTGGATGGCCAGCGGCGACTGGATCGCCCTGGGCCTGCCCGAGCGTTTGCGGGAACTGGCCCCGGGCTCGCGCTTCGCGGCCCTGGGCGGGGCCACCGAAGCGGCCATCTGGTCCAATTGCTTCGAGGTGCAGGAGGTGGACCGGCAATGGCCGAGCATTCCCTACGGACGGCCCTTGAGCAATCAGCGTTTCTACATACTCGACGACCTGGGCCGCCGTTGTCCGCCCTCGGTCAAGGGCATGCTGTACATCGCCGGCGAAGGCCTGGCCGCCGGCTACATTCACGATCGCCAGCGTACCGATCAGGCGTTCTTCATCGAGCCCGGGTTGCAGCAGCGGGTCTACCGCACCGGCGACATGGGCCGCCTGCGCATGGACGGGGAGATCGAGTTCCTCGGCCGCCAGGACCTGCAAGTCAAGCTCAATGGCATGCGCGTGGAGCTGGCGGAAATCGAGGCGGTGCTGGCCCGGGCCCCCGGGGTGCAACAGGCGGCCACCTGCGTCGACGGCAGCGGCACCTTGTACGGCTTCTTCGTGGCCCGGGAGCCGCTGCCCAGTGGCGAGTCGGTGCTGGACTTCGCCGCCCAGTACCTCAACCCCTACATGGTGCCGGTGCGCCTGTTCGCCCTGGCGCAACTGCCGCTGACGGCCAATGGCAAAGTCGACCGCGGGGCGCTGCTGGCCTTGCTGCCGGGGCTCTGCGGGCCACAGGCACCGGCCGCGAATGCGCAGTTCTCGGCACGCCGGGACCTGCTGCTGGGCTGCGTGCAGCGGGTCCTGCCGGCGTTGCGCGAGCCCGACGCGTCCTGGTTCGACCAGGGGGCTTCGTCACTGCACGCGGTGCACATCCTGCTGGCGCTGAACAGCGAGCTGGGGCTGGACCTGAGTCTGGCGGACATCTACGCCTATCCCTCGGTCAATGCCTTGCTCGGCTACCTGCAGGGATGCGGGTCGCGGCCGCGCAATCGGGTGGACTTCTGCGCCAGCGCCGATGACCGCCGGCCGCTGCTGGTGCTGGTGCACCCGGTGGGCGGCGCGCTGTCGTGCTACTGGCCACTGATTCGCCTCATGCGCGAGAGCTTCGAGGTGATCGGCCTGTGCGCCGACGCCGGCCAGCGCTTCGACAACCTCCAGGCCCAGGCCCGGGAATACCTCGGGCAGTTGCAGGAGCGCCTGCTGGCCGGGCGCCCGGTGGTGGTGGCCGGCTGGTCGTTCGGCGGCGTGCTGGCGGTGGAAATGGCCCGTCTGCTGAGTGCCGACGGGCAGGTGCGGCCGGCCCTGGTGACCCTCGACGCGGGCGCGCCGCCGGAACCGGCTCCGGAGTTGCCGCCCAGCCTGTTGCAGCAACTGTTCCAGCGCGACCTGGAGCAGTCCGCACAGATCCAGGCCCAGGGCCAGGCGCTGCCGGCCATTGCCGAAAGCGCCTCCCAGGAACGCTTTGCCCTGTTCTGTCGGCACTACGCGGCCCTGCTGGACTATCGCTACCGGCCGGTGAACTGCCCGAGCTGGCACCTGCGGGCCAGTGTCGAACACCGCTCCAGCGGCCTGCGGCCCCTGGCCGAGCAAGCCGTGGGCGAGCGTTGCCTGACCCTGACCGCGGATCACTACAGCCTGCTGTCCGGGGCCGCCCTGGAACAGGTGGTGCAGTGCCTGATGCAGGCGGCGGCCCGATGAAACCCGGGCGGCAGGGGCATTCAGTGCTGGCGCAAGTGCAGCCTTACCGGGAAAATCCACACCGGCTCGCGGGTGCCCTTCGGCACCACGAGTCGCATAAACAGAGCAATTAAGGAGTGACACTGTGAAGTTTGGATACACGATTGTTTATGTCCCCGATGTCGAAGCCTCGATCCGTTTCTTCGAAGACGCTTTCGGCTTCTCCCGGCGCTTTCTCGACGAATCCGGTGATTACGGTGAACTCGACAGTGGCGCCACCACCCTGGCATTCGCCAGTCGCGAACTGGCCCATTCCAACTGCGAAGGCGGCTACCAGTTCTGCAGCCCCCAGCAGCAACCCCTGGGTATCGAGATCGCCCTGGTCACCGACGACGTGCCCAAGGCCCATGCCAAGGCCCTGGCCGCCGGCGCCACGGAACACGCGGCGGTGCAGAAAAAGCCCTGGGGGCAGGTGGTTTCCTATGTCCGCTGCCCGGCCGGGACCCTGGTGGAACTGTGCACCCCGGTGGGCCAGTGATTGCTCGGCCCGACCCAAGACACCGGCAGGGAGTGCCCAAGCATGCGTAAAACCGAGGATGCCGTCCTGGCCTTGCTCGAGGACATCGGCAGTACCCACGGCCACCTGCTGCAGGTGGTGCAACGGGTACGCCAGGTGGTGGAGGAGTGCTGCGGCACGGTCGCCGAATCGGTGAAGTACGGGGGGATCCTGTTTTCCCGTGTCGCGCCTTTCTGCGGGGTCTATGCCTATACCGGACACGTGTCGGTGGAGTTTGGCCAGGGCTATCTGTTCGACGACCCGCATGGGGTTCTGGAAGGCTCGGGAAAGTTTCGTCGACATATAAAGCTGCTGACACTAGCGGATGTTCAAGACAAGCAACTTGCCGATTATGTAAGGCAAGCACTCAAACACTAGTTCCTTGAACTGAACACATAACTAACGGTTGTTTCCTGCGGGGGATTCTATCCCCCGCACGGGACCTCATTGCCCTTAAAAAACACAGAGTGGAACAGCACATGAGCGATGCCAGCACCTACGGCGAAACCCTGGCCGATATCTATGACGATCTGTATGGCGAGGCTCCGGCCAATGCCATCGAAGTGCTGGTGGCCATGGCCGGCACCCGTGAACCGGTCCTTGAACTGGGCATCGGCACCGGACGCTTCGCCTTGCCGATGCGCGAGCGCGGGGTCCAGGTGCATGGCGTCGATGCTTCGCCGTCGATGCTGGAGAAACTGCGGGCCAAGCCCGGCGGCGCCGAGCTGCCGCTGACCCAGGCCGACTTCGCCACCCTCGAAGGAGTCCGCGGCGGGCCCTTCAGCCTGGCCTTCTGCACCTTCAGCTCGTTGTTCCTGCTGCCGTCCCAGGCCGCCCAGGTCAGTTGTTTCAAGGCCACCAGCGGCTTGCTCAAGACGCGCGGACGGCTGGTGATCGAAACCTTCTACCCGGACCTGTCGCGCTACGCCAAGGACCAGCCGGTGTACGTCGGCGGCCTGGAGCGCAACGAGGTGCTGCTGGAAGCCTCGCGCCTGGACCCGGTGGCCCAGCGGGTCAGCTGCCGCTTTATCCGTCTGCAGGCGCAGGGCATGCGGGTGATTCCGGTGGAGCTGCGCTACGCCTGGCCGGCCGAGCTGGACCTGATGGCCGAACTGGCCGGCATGCGTCTGCAGGAGCGCTGGTCGAGCTGGGACAAGATGCCCTTCGTCGAGGGCTCGTTCAAACATATATCCGTTTATGAAAAGTTGCCGCAGGCCTGAACTTATTGAACTTCGGAGTTGCTCATGGAAGTTCCGCAAATTGCAATTGATGCAAACCGGAAACAGCCTTCGGCCCGCGAACTCATGTTGGCCGGCGAATGGTTCTGCACCCCTGACATGGAGTTGGCACGGATGCGCATGCGTGCCCAGGAGTTACAACGGCTTTACAACAATTGTTCGCCGCTGGATATCAAGCAACAACAAGCCTTGCTGACCCGACTGCTCAAGCGAGTGGGGCGCGACAGTTGGGTGGAAGCCAACTTCCATTGCGATTACGGCGTGCATATCGAAATCGGCGACGAGGTGTTCATCAACATGAACTGCACCTTTGTCGACGGCAACCGGATCGTCCTTGGCGATCGGGTCTACCTCTCGCCCAACGTGCAGCTGATGACCACCCGCCACCCGCTGCAGCCCGAGGCGCGCACGGTGCTGGTCGATGGCCGGCGCAAATGCGTGCAGCGCGCGGCGCCCATCGTCCTGGGCAACGACGTCTGGGTTGGTGCCGGGGCCGTGCTGCTGGGGGGCGTGGAGGTGGGCGACAACAGCGTGATCGGCGCCGGCAGCGTGGTCACCCGTTCGATTCCCCCCGGTGTGCTGGCGGCGGGTAATCCCTGCCGAATCATTCGCTCGGTCTATGAGTGAACCCATTGGATGTGCCTATGAGAGACGTGACAGTGAATATCGATGACATGAGCAAGGGCAACACCGGCGGCTTGGCCCGCGGTGGCGCAGCGGCGCTGGCCCACGGGCCGCTGTGCGTCTGGTTCACCGGCCTGTCCGGTGCCGGCAAGTCGACCCTGGCCAGGGCCCTGGAGGCTCGGCTGGGGGCGCTGGGGGCGCGGGTCAGGGTGCTCGATGGTGACGATCTGCGCAGTGGCTTGAACAGCGACCTGAAGTTCGCCGCCGCCGACCGCAAGGAGAACATTCGTCGTTTGGGGGAGGTCGCCCGGCTGTTCTACGACAGTGGCTACATCGTGCTGGTCAGCGCCATTTCGCCCTTTATCGAAGATCGCCAGCGGGCGCGGGCGCTGTTTCCTGGCGGGCATTTCCTTGAAGTGCACGTGGCCACCGCCCTGGCGCTGTGCGAGTCCCGCGACCCCAAGGGCCTGTATGCCCGGGCTCGCAGCGGCCAGTTGGCGCAATTCACCGGGATCGACAGCGCCTATGAGCCGCCACCGGCTTGCGAGTGCCAGATCGATACGGCCGGACGCAGCGTCGAGGAGGGCGTCGCCCAGTTGCTTGAGCTGATCGGTCCCGGTCCGGGAGGGCGCCGTTGATGGCCACTTCAACCTTCGAACGCTGGCTCAAGCGTTACCGCTTCTGGTTGTTCGCCCTGACGCTGAGTCTGGTGGCGGTGCTGTCCTGGGGGATGACCTCGATTCGGTTCGCCGCCGACTACCGGGCGTTCTTTCCCGAGGGCGAAAAGACCGTCGAGCAACTGGATGCGCTGCATCGTCAGTTCGGCAAGTCCGACACCTTGCTGTTCGTGATCAAGAACCCCAAGGGCACGATGTTCAACCGTGCCTACCTGGAACAGCTGCATGAGCTGACCCAGCGAGCCTGGCACATTCCCCACGCCTATCGGGTCGACTCGGTGACCAACTTCCAGCATGTGTTCGCCGAGGACGACACGGTGCACGTCGAGGCCCTGGTGCGCGAACCGGCGGACCTGACGCCGGCGCATATCCAGCTGATGGAGCGCCTGGGACGCAACGACATCGAGCTGGTCAAGCGCCTGGTGTCCAGCGATGGCCAGACCGTGGGCGTGCTGGTGACCCTGCAGTTTCCGCCCCAGACCCTGGACGCGGCGCTCGCCGCCACCGCCGAAGGCCAGCGCCTGCTGGATGACTTCGCGCGCAACAACCCCGGCCTGGAAGTGCACCTGACCGGGCTGGCCGCCGTGGAGGCGGCCTACCCGCAAGCCGCGCAACAGGACATGGCGGTGCTGACTCCGCTGATGTACCTGATCATTCTCCTGGCCAGCGTGCTGATGCTGCGCAGCCTTGGCGCGCTGCTGGTGGTGTTGATCGCCATCAGCCTGGCCACTGCCGCGACCCTGGGCGCCAGCGGCTGGCTGGGGTTCGAGGCGACGGCTCTGACCGGGCTCCTGCCGACCATCGTGCTGGCCACCTCGGTGGCGGAGATCATGCATGTGCTGTCGGCGGCGCGGCAGATGAGCGGCCAGTACGGCGAGCGCCGGGTGGACCTGGCCTGTGCGGCAATCAAGGACACCATCAAGCCCATCGCCATCGGCACCGCGACCAATGCCGTGGGCTTCTACAGCCTGGTGTTCGCCGCGTCGCCGCCCTACAAGGAGTTCGGCGTGCTGGCCGCCATCGGCGCGGTGATGGCGCTGCTGGTGACCCTCTCGGTGGCCGCGGTGCTGATTCCGCTGCTGCGCCTCAAGCCGCTGGAAGGCGCGGCCAGCCGCCGCTACTCGGCGTACATGGAGCCGTTGCTGCGCTACCCGAAACTCTGCCTGCTGGGGTTCTTGGTGCTGTTCGTGCTGGCGATCGAACCGGCCCGCCACAACCTGATCAACGACCGGATCGTCGAGAACTTCGACACCAGCATCCCGGTGCGCAATGCCACCGAGTTCGCCATGGACAACCTGTCCGGCATCTATCGCCTGGAGTACGTCGCCACCTCCAGCAAGGGCGATATCTCCGACCCGGCCTTTCTGCAGGAACTCGATCGCTTCGCCCAATGGCTCAGGGTCCAGCCGGAGGTCGATTCGGTGACCACCCTCGGCGATGCCCTGAAGAAGCTCAACCAGACCATGAATGGCGGCCGGCCCGAGGACTACCGCTTGCCGGTGGACCCGGCGCTGGCGGCGCAGATGCTGCTGGTCTACGAGATGTCGTTGCCCTTTGGCCTGGACCTGGGCAGCCAGATCAACATCGACAAGTCGGCGACGCGCCTGGTGGTGACCCTGACCCGGCTCGACACCCAGCAGATCCGCGACATCAAGCAGCGGGCCGATGACTGGTGGCAGGCCAATGCCCGGCGCAGCGCGCTGATCCCGGGCCTGGGCACGGGGGAGGCGGTGGTGTTCGCCAACCTGACCCACATCAGCATCGAGTACATGGTCAACGGCCTGCTGTTCGAGTTGCTGACCATCACCCTGATGGTGGCGTTCTTCCTGCGCAATGCCGGCCTGGGGCTGATCAGCGTGCTGCCCAACGTCTTTCCGTTCTTCATCATGTTCGGCCTCTGGGGCCTGTGGCGCGGCGAGATCAACACTGCGGCGATCAACGTCTGCGTGGTGGTCTACGGCCTGATCGTCGAGGCCACGATCCACATCATGAGCCACTACAAGGGGCTGCGCCTGGAGCAGGGCCACTCGCCCCGGGAAGCCCTGCGCCTGACCTACCAGCATGTGCTGCCGTCGGTGTTCGCCAACTCGGTGATCCTCGCCTCGGGCTTCATGGTGATGACCCTCTCGCCGTTTTCCATGAACGCCGATTTCGGCCTGCTGGCGGTGATCGCGATCTTCCTCGGACTGATCTTCGACGCCCTGTGCCTGCCCCTGGTGCTGCTGACCTTCGACCGCTTTCTGTGGGGCCGTGCCGCCACCCGGCTGGCGGCCCGCGAAGCCTGACCCGACCCTCATTCAGACAAGGACTCGACCATGAATCACAAAGCCGCATTCGGCGCCTGCCTGTCACTGTGCGCCCTGTTGCACCAGGCACCGACCCTGGCCAGCCCGGAACAGGAACTGGGGCAGCAATACGCCCATCGCTGGCGTGACAGCGACCTGGGCTACCAGGACACCAGCGCGCGGATCCGCCTGACCCTGGTGGAGAAGGAGGGCGCCGGCACCGATCGCTTCATGCGCATGAACAGTTTCGAAACCGCCAGCACGGCGGTGGGGGACAAGGTGCTGCTGACCTTCGAGGCCCCGGAGAACATCAAGAATTCCCGGGTGCTGATCCACTCCAAGATCAAGGAAGGCGATCAGGTCTGGCTGTACCTGCCGGCCCTGAAACGGGTCAAGCGGGTGGCGGCGGCCGACCGTTCCGGCTCGTTCTCCGGCAGCGAATTCTCCTACGAGGACATCGGTTCGATGGAGGTCGGCAACTACGACTACCAGTGGCTGCGCGACGAGCCCTGCGGCGATGCCGAGTGCGCGGTGGTCAAGCAGGTGCCGCTGTACCCGTACTCGGGCTATTCGTCGATCTGGGTCTGGTACAACAAGGCCGACTACCGGCAGATGAAGACCGAGTACTACGACCGCAAGGGCAGCAAGTTCAAGACCCTGACCCTGGATGGCTACCAGCTGTTCCTGGGGCGCTACTGGCGCGCCCTGAACATGACCATGGTCAACCACATCACTGGACGCCAGACCATTCTGGTCAGCTCCGACGTGCAGTTTCGCACCGGCATCGGCGAGGACGCCTTCGAACCGGCCCGGCTCGGAAACCTGACCCAATGATCACCCGCCGTCCCGGGCTGGCGGCCCTGGTGCTGGGGCTGTGCGGCGCTGTCGCGCAGGCCCGGGCACAGGTCCAGACCCTGCCCCAAACCCAGGCGGCGGAGCAGGAACTGTCGGCGAAGATCGCCCTCAAGCGCTATTTCTTCACCTCGTCGCCCGCCGACGGGGTCGACGACGACAGCCTGCCCGGCACCGCGCAACTGGGCCTGGACTATCAGTACCTGCAGAGCTGGGACAACCTGCGCCTGCGGCTGGTGGTCAACCCGCGCTACCTCGCCAGCGCCAAGAGGGATCCGCGCCCGGACTTCTACTGGGATGAGCTCTTCGTGCTGCTGGAGCAGGACAGCCGGGAGCTCAAGGTTGGCCGGATCAAGGAACACTGGGGCGTCATGGAAACCCGTCAGTTGGTGGACGTGATCAACACCTACGACAACCTCGACGGCCTGCAACCGGAGGAAAAGCTCTCGCAGAAGGCCCTCAAGCTGGGCAGCAGCCTGGGCCCCGGGCACCTGAGCCTGTACCTGCTGGACGGCTTCGAACCGGTGCAGTTCTACCGCGAACCGGCACGCTTTGCCGCTTACCGGGTGCAGTCGGAGGCCGAGTATATCCATGGCGCCGACCGGGATGGACTGGATGTGGCGGCGCGCTATTTCGTTTCGGTGTCCGATCTGGACATCGGCCTGAGCTACTTCAAGGGCACCAACCGCGCGCCGGCGTTTCGCACCGCGGGCGACAGCCTGGTGGCCCAGTACACCGAGGTCACGCAGTGGGGGCTGGACGCCATCTGGGTCCGCGAGCAGTGGCTGTACAAGCTCGAAGCCCTGGACCAGCGGGTTTCGGACAGTGCCTACAACTCGCGCAAGCTGTCCGTCGGCCTGGAGTACGCCATCACCCGGGCCTGGCGTGACGCCGACCTGAGCCTGATCGGCGAGTACCACCGCGACCAGGATCAGCGCCTGGCCCCGGTGAGCATCTTCGACCGCAAGTTCCTGCTCGGCGCGCGCCTGGAACTCAACGATGCGCACCTGTCTTCGCTGTTCCTGGGCTACACCGCGCAGGCCTCGGACCTGGGCAACAACATGCTCAGCGCCTCCCTCGACCTGGGGCTCAGCGATGCCCTGCGGGCCGGGGTTTCCGCCGTGCTGGTCAACAGTTCCAGCAGCGATGCGGTGTGGGATGCGCTGGCCAGCGACTCCCACCTGGCCCTGGAACTTTCCTATTCATTCTGATCGCGCCGGTCACCACCGGGGCGATCCCATGCAGTCGCTATAAGGGGTAACGCCATGGAAACGCTGCTACAGATCGTCGGCTTCGGGCCCGCCGCCCTGGGCCTGTTCATTGCCGCGGACCGCAATGGACGCTTGCAGGCATTGCTCGACGGCGGGGTGCAGGTGCATGAGCGCAGTGCGTCCTTCAGTCAGTGGGCGTGCCTGGCCTACGCCATTGAGGCCAACTCGCCGATCGCGGACTTTCTCCGGGGCATCCGCAGCAATGGGGTGTTCGCCCAGTGTCTGCGCCAGCCCCGGGTGCAGCGCTGGCTGCAGAACCCGGAGCAGGTGGTGTCGCTGGTCGAAGTCTCGGCGTTCCTGCGCCAGCTGGCCCAGGTGATCCTCGATCTGTGCCGGGACCAGCCCAACGCGGCGATCCATTTTGCCCACCCGGTGGCCAGTGTTCGCAGCGCCGCCAGCGGTTTCAGCGTCCAGGGCGACTGGGGCAGCAGCCACAGCCGTTACCTGGTGCTGGCCTGTGGCGCCCGGGTGCGCGACCTGCAGCCGCAGGAGGGCGCGGCGCCAACGGCAAGCCTCAGCTGCGACCGGGTGTTGCGGGGCCAGGCCGACCCACTGCTGCTGCAGGCCCTGGAGCAGGGCCGGCAACTGCTGGTGCTGGGGGGCAGCCACAGCGCCTTCTCCGTGGTCGGCTACCTGCTGGAACGTTTTGCCGGTCGCCTGCCGACGGGGGCGATCCAGGTGCTGTGCCGCCAGCGTCCGGCACTGTGGGCGGCCTCGGCCGGGGTCGCGCCACCCTTGCAGGCCCAGGACCTGATCGACGAGGAAAGCGGCGAGGTCAACCGTTTCTGTGGCTTGCGCGGCGCCGCCCGCGACACCCTGCTGCAGATCGAGGCAGGGACCCGGGCCTGCGTCGAACTGCATATCGGCAGCGCCGATCCACGCCCCTGGCTCAGCCGCGGCGCGCTGCTGATCAATGCCACCGGCTACCGCCCGAGGGTGCCCGGGCTGCTGAATGCGGCGGGCGTCAGCCTGACCCTCGACCAACGTGACGGCAATCTGTGCAAACACCCGCGAACCCACGAACTGATGGTCGGCGGTCAGGCGCTGCCCGGGCTGTTCGGTACCGGGCTGGGTTATGCCGACCGCCGTGGCGACACCCTGGAAGTCGGGGTCAATTTCTTTCATGGCCGTTGTGCCGGAAACATTCTGCATGCCGTGCTCTGACGGCATTTCACTTCAAGCAAAGCCACAGGAGGCTGCATGCATACAGTGACTGCAACACGTTCGGAACTTCAGGCGGCGCTGGCGACACTGCCCGGCGCGGGCGGCGCGCAACCGGCGGCGCTGGACGATCTGTTGGCCAAGCTCGGGCGCCCGCAGCGGATCTACCAACTGCTCTCGTCGCGCCTGACGGTGCGCCAGGTGCTCTGGTGCCTGGCGCAACTGCTGGCCGATGAGCGCGTGTGCCAGGTGCCGGGCACGGATGCACCGCGTTTCGTCTGGCAAGGCGCGCCGCACACGCCGGCGCCCGGGCAGGGGCTGCATCTGGTCAGCGATGACTGCCTGCAACTGAACCCGCATTTTCGCGAGATCCTTGCCGACCTCGTCAGCGACAAGCAGAACCGCTACAGCCAATCCATCGAGACTTACGAGACCCTGGTGCGGCGCTACAAGATCATGCAGAGCCTGGGCGACCTGAACCATGAGGCGCTGTTGCTGCTGGGGGACGACGCGTTGTTCTCGCTGTTTCTCGCGGTCCACGGCTACCGCCGGCAGATTGTGGTGGCGGACATCGATCCACAGTTGCTGGCGACCATCGCCCGGGTCGCGGCGCAACAGGGGTTCGACAATATCGAGGTGGTCCACTACGACGTCTTTGAGCCGTTGCCCCCCAGCTTGCATGGCCGCTTCGACTGCTTCGCGGTCAATGGCTTCAAGGACCTGGGGGGGCTGCTGATGTTCGTCGGCCGCGCCCTGCAAGCACTCAAGGCACCGGCGGCGATGGCCAGCGGTTACCTGAATTTCGGCAGCCACGAGGTGCCCTCGACGGCCCGGGTCCAGGAGGAGGCGGAGCTCTATCAGACGCTGTTGCGCTTCGGCATGTACCTGGATTACTGCGTGCCCTGTCCGGAAACCCATGTCGGCCCGGACTTCGAAGAGGCCTTCAGCGCCAGCGCCCGGCGCCTGGCCCAGGTGTCGCCGGCCTTGCGCCTGGCGGCCTGTGCTGTCGAGCTGCAGGGGCTGTACCGGGATTTCGAGCAACTGTCCTGGGTGCAGATGGCCAATTTCCCCGACATCCAGCTCTCGCCGCTGAAAATGGGCCGTTGCCGGGTGGTGGAGCGCAACGACCGGGAGATATCTCGCTTCCTGCGCCTGGGCCAGCTCTATGCCGGCGGCGCCATCAATGCCCGCTGAGGCGCCGCGTGGCCGGGTGGTGGTGCTGTCGCCGCACCCGGACGACGCCGTCTGGTCGCTGGGCAGCGGCCTGGGACCCTGGGCCGGGGGGCGGGAGATCGTGCTGCTGAGCCTGTTTGCCGGCGACGCCGCTCCGGCAATCGCCCGGGCCCATGCCGGCGAACAGCGCTGGCGGTGTTTTTCCAGCCCCGGGCAGCGGCGCCAGGAGGATCAGCGCGCCGCGGCGGTCCTCGGTTACACCTGCTCGAGCCTGGGGGCGCAGGATGCCGCCTTGCGCCTGGATGGCCACGGCGAGTTCGTGCATGCCAGCCCGCAGTCGCTGTTTCTCCAGCCCGACCCGGCCTCCTGGCCGGAGCCTGACCCTGGGCTGCTGCAGCGCCTGCGCGGCTGCCTGCGGCCGCAGGATGTGCTGTGCGCGCCCCTGGCCATCGGTGCCCATGTCGATCATTGCCTGACCCACCGTCTGGCGCGCACCCTGGACAACCGGCTGTTCTTCTACAGCGATTTTCCCTACGTCGAACAGTGCTCCGCACAGCTTGAGCAGGCGCATGTGCAGGCCCTGGGCCTGCGCCTGCGGGCGCGGGACATTGCCTGCTCCTGGTCACGCTGGCGCGAGGCCGCGCTGTGCTACCGCTCCCAGGTGCTGATGCTGTTTGGCAGCCAGGGGCGCTTTCTCGATGCGCTGCAGCGTCACTCCCGGGCGCAGGGGGAAAGCGCGTTCTGCCGGATCTGGTCGACCCGGGCGATGTAGCGCTGCAGCGACCCGGTGGGCGACAGCAACTGGTCCAGGGCCAGGGCCTCGGCGATGGGCGCCTGGGCCTGGAACAGCGCCAGGTTGTGCCGGTGATCCTGCCAGCGCTGGGGGTTGTGATGGGACATGTGATAACCGCAGGCGGCGGGGGCCAGACTGAGCCGGACCCCGGCCCGCCACAGGCGGTAGCCCAGGTCCAGGTCTTCCATGCCCCAGCGCCGGCCATAGGAGGCATCGAAACCGCCAACTTGCTGCCAGGCGCTGCGGGACACCGAGATATTGGCTCCGGCACTGGCCAGCCACGGCCACTGGCTGGCCCGTGGATGTTCCGCGGCCTGCTCCAGGGGATTGGCGACGACGCGCGCGCCTTCGGCGGTCCAGCGCCCGGCCAGCAGATCCTCCGGTAGGATCGGCGGACAGCCGGGGCAGCCCAGGGCCGGATCGCTCAGGGTGCTCAGGGCGATCAGTTCCCGCAGCCGGCCGTGGACCAGGCCGCCCTGGGCGCGCTGGGCCTGCAGGTGAGCCTCGAAGAAACCGTCCCGGACCAGGATATCGTCGTCGAGAAACAGCAGTACCTCGCCCTGGGCCAGGCTCGCCCCGAGGTTGCGCGCCGCCGCGCGCCCCAGGCCTGGCGAGTGGAGTATCCGCACATCGCTCAAGGCGGCGAGCTGGGCCGTGACCGCCGGTTCCGCGGCGTCGGCGACGATCAGGGTTTCGAATTCGCAACGTTGCTGCTGGCGGCGCAGGCTGGCCAGGGTCAAGCGCAGGCGCTCGGCCTTGGCGTGTACCGGGATGATCACCGAAAGCCGCATCAGACCCCCTCGTCGCGCAGGGCGGCGGCCGTAGCGGCCTGGGCAGCGCGTCGGTTGAGCTGGTAGTGGCGCTGGGTCATCAGCGCCGCCGCCACCAGGTTGCCGATCAGCATGGCTTCCACCAGACCGTTGAGGCCGCGCTGCCAGTGCAAGGTCAGCAGCCAGCCCAGGGGCACCATCAGCAGCAGATAGGCAATGCCGTGGATCAGGGTGGGCGCCAGGGCGTCCTCGCGTCCGCGCAGGGCATTGGACATGACGCCCTGCCAGGCGTCGAAGGGCAGGGCCAGGGCCAGCAGCAGCATGCTCGACAGCGCCGCCGCCAGCAGTTGCGCGTCATGACTGTACTGCGCCAGCAGCGGTCCGGGCAGGGCGCCCAGGAGCAGGGCGCACAGCGTGCTCAGCGTCACCCCCAGCCACAGGCCGGCCTGGGTCGAGCGCTGGATGTCCGGCAGGTCGCGGTTGCCGTGGGCCATGCCGACCAGGATCGAGGTGGCAAAGCCTACGCCCATGGGAATCATGAACAGGATCGAACGGATGTTGACCAGCACCGCGCAGGCGGCAGCGATCAGCGGCGAGGCCACCCCGGCCATGACGGCGATCAGCATGAAGGCGCCGGCCTCGATGCCGAAGCTCAAGCCGCCGCCATAGCCGATGCGCCGCTGCATCTGCCACTGCGACCAGCCCCAGGCGAAGCGCCGGTTGATGCCGAAGTCGGCCCGGTCCGCCATGAAGCGGTGCACGTAGAGCACGATCGCCAACGCCATCAGCAGCCTGACCAGGGTGGTGCACCAGGCCGAGCCCAGGGCGCCCATTTCCGGCAGGCCGAAGGCACCGTAGACCATGGCGTAGCACAGCACCCCGTTGATCAGGTTGCCGCCCAGGATCACCAGTGTGGCGGGCATGGGCCGGGAGATGCCTTCGAGGAAGAACGAATAGGCGATGTAGATCAGGATCGCCGGCAACCCCAGGGCCACCACCCCCATCAGTTGCGCGATGGCCGCGGCCAGGTCTGCCTGGACCCCGAAGCGGCTCAGCAGGGGCAGGCTGGCGACGCTGGCCAGGGCACACAGCAGGCCCAGGCCCAGGGCCTGGACCACGCCGCGCTGGGCGGCCAGGCCGGCGGCGCGCGGGTCTTGCTGGCCGATGGCGATCGAGCCCATGACCAGGATGCCCAGCAGCAGCCCGGCGGCGATCAGCATGTAGGTGTCGGCGATGGCGTGGGTGATGGAGATCGCCGCCAGCGACTCGGTGGCGTAGCGCCCGACCATCATGGTGTCCACCAGCGACAGCAGCAGGAAGCCGATGCGCGATACCACGATCGGGCCGGAGAGTCTGGAGAGTTGCAGCAACTTGTCTTTGAGCAGGCTTGAATCGGCCATGGGATGGGCTCCTGGCTGCGGCGCGCGGTCATTGAACCGAAGGTTCGGCGCCGGATGACGATAGGTGGGGGTACAGGGCGGACATGGCCGAGGCCAGCGAGCGCAGCTTGCGGTATTCACCCTCGCGGGCCTGGGGGTTGCCGCCCAGGGTGGCCAGGTGCTGGCGGAGAAAGGTCCGGTAGGGGGCGACATTGTCCTCGGCGGCAAAGGCCAACGGGGTTTGCCGGCCGTCCACCGTCAGCGTCAGGCTGGGTTGCGCCACCCGGTTCAGACTGAAGCCGAAGGTGGTGTGCAGGTGCAGTTCCCCGGCACTGCCGTACAGGGTGATCCGGGTGGCGTCCCGTTCCTGGTGCGAGGCCCAGGCCGTGCTCATGCGGATCAGCGGGCCGCCCTCGACCTTCAGGCAACTGAAGGACTGGGACTCGACCTCGATGCGTGCCTCGCTGGCCAGGGCCTGGTCGGCGCGCCAGCTGGCCTGGTGCTGTCCGGCGTCGTCTGGCGCGGCCACGTGGTGGTAAAGCGCGGCCTCGACCAAGGGGTAGTCCAGCACCTGCAGCGCCACCTCCAGCAGGTGCCAGCCCAGGTCGGCGCCGGACCCGGCCAGGGCTTGATCGGCCCGGGTGAACCAGGAGCCGGGGCGCGGTATGCCGCGTTGGCGCCGCCAGCTGATATCGAGGCAGTGCAGGGGGCCGACGGCGCCGCCGGCCACCGCCGCGACCAGGGCCCGGACATCGCTGCGGTGCGAGGCCGCGGCGCTGACCAGCAGCTCGGTTGCGCCGGCCCGGCTGCGCTGGATCAGGCATTCGGCGTCTGCCAGGGACAGGCAGGCGGGTTTTTCCAGGATCACGTGCAGGCCCTGGTCCATGGCCCGCAAGGCCTGGTGCACGTGATGCACATTGGGTGAACAGATCAGCGCCAGGTTGCAGCCGTGCAAGGCCTGGGTGCTCATGCAACGGTGCCAGCGCGGCGCCGGTGACAGGGCCGGGAAGGCCTCGGCGGCGTCGACCTGGGGGTCGATCACCGAGACGATCTGCGCGTGCTGTTGCACCAGCAGCGGCGCCCAGACCTGGCGCACCACCCAACCAGCTCCGACCAGGGCGACACGGGGCTCGATCATTGCGCGCCGACCAGATGCTGGTGGACCTTGGCGATTGCCGCGGCAATGTCCAGGGTGTCCTGCTCGCTGCCGAGCAGGGCCCGGTGATGGATCCAGATACCGCGCTGGGCCATGCGCTCGCTCACCGGGCAGGCGGCAATGCACTGCTCCAGGTCCTGCCGCGTCGGTGCCGGTGCCTGCCAGTAGCTCGGTATGCGGTACAGCGCCTGGTAGGCGCGAAATGCCGGAATGCCTTCGGCCACCAGGCAGTCCACCACCTGGTTGCGGTCCAGCGGCGGCTGTCCCGGGAGGTCGTCGAGGGTGAACAGGAACATGTAGTAGGGGTGGGTGTGGGCATCCGCGGTACGCACCTGCGGCGTCACCAGCCCCTGGCGCACCAGGGTTTCGCCCAGCAGGTGGGCGTTGTGCTGGCGTACCCGGGTCTGCTGTTCCAGGCGCCCTAATTGGGCACTGAGCACGGCGGCGCTGAATTCGCTCAAGCGGGCATTGGTGCCGACCACGGTGTGCTGGTAGCTGCGATCCCCCAGGGGCCGCCCGACGTTGCCATAGAGGAAGACCTTTTCCCGTAGTTCTTCATTGGGGCACAGCACCAGGCCGCCTTCACCGGCGGTCATCAGCTTGAAGTTCTGGAAGCTGAAGCAGGCCAGGGAGCCGTATTCGCCGATCCCGGTATCGCCCAGGCCACGTGCGCCGTGGGCGTGGGCGGCGTCCTGGATGATCACCAGTCGATGCTGGTCGGCGATGCGCGCCAGGCTGCGCATGTCGCATAGGTGCCCAGCCATGTGCACGGCAATGATTGCCCGGGTGCGCGGACCGATGGTGGCCTGCACCGCCGCCGGGTCAATGCACAGGGTATCGGCCAGCACATCCACGGCGATCGCCGTGGCGCCGATGCGCTGGCAGGCCATGGAAGTAGAGATGAAGGTGAAGGCCGGCACTATCACCTCGTCGCCGGGGCCGATACCGGCCGCCTGCAGGGCGATTTCCAGGGCTACCGTGCCGTTGCTCACGGCAAAGGCCGAATGGCCCCCATGAAGTCGGGCAAAGGCCTGCTCGAAATCGAGGTTCTCGCGGCCCTGCATGCGCCACCACTGGCCCTGATGCAGGCTGCGCAGCAGGGCGTTTTCTTCCTCGACGCCAAACTGCGGCCAGTCGGGGTAGGGCGTGTGTCGAACCGGGGTGCCGCCATGAATAGCCAGGGTCATATGTCCATTCCCTTGGAAAGGTTGAGCAAGCGACAGGCAAACAGGATCCGACCGAGATATCCGCGGGAAATCTCGGGGGCTGGAAGTGTTGTGCCTTAAGTTTTATCCGTTTGTCGGATTGGCTTGCGTTATTGCTTTTTAAGTTTCGATTAAAAGGCTGTTGGTGGGTGACTTTCAGCCAGGTGCCGAAGATAGCATGGGATTTAAAAGTCAATGCAAGGTTATTTTTAGCAATGCTTTGTAATATTATGAAATAAACTCGAAGTTGCAGTTATCGTGCGGGAATTAATTCCTGTGTTAAAAAATCGCAAACAACCTGAAGGGCCGGAAAGGCCCGTAATCTATGGGGTTTTCCTGGTTATTCAGTGGGCCTTGGTCTGCTGCTGCAAGTACTGCTGACGTCAAGGAAGTGGCGTCTTATATGTAAAATACTCTCTGCGGCAACTCTTTTAATCAAGGGAGTTGTTTGTGAGTGGCTGCCGTTTATCTGTTTTGTATATGTGTTGAAGTTCGCCTTGTTGCAAGGCGAATGTCATTTCGTGGTCATGTTTAAGTGTTGGTTCGATACTCGTTAAGTGTGTCGCAATCAAGGACGATAAAGGGCGAACCGCTATTATGAAAACGCTGATTGTCATTGCCGAAGGAATGGACCCGCAGGTCTTGGAGTCCGAAGTTGCCAAAGGACGGCTGCCCTGGTTTTCGCAACGCCTGGGAGCCAAGACGTACCGGCATCTGGACTGTGGTCCGGTGCCTTATGAGCCGAGCAACCTGGCAACCGCATTCTCGGGCGTCAACCCCGGTCGGCACGGCTGTTTTTCCTACTGGAGTGCCCACAGTTCGGGAGAGATCCCGCGGATTCTGGAAGCCACCGATGTCATGGCGTCCCGGCTCTGGGAGTGGCCGGAAATGGCCGACCTGCGTTTCGCCGTGGTCAACGTGCAGCTGACCCATCCGCCGCGGCCGCTCAATGGCACGCTGATCACCTACCCGATGCAGAACTCGATGAACACCAGCCACCCGCGCAGCCTGTTGCGCGACCTGAACGCTCAGGGGGTGCGCTATGCCCACGACGTTTCGCTGTTCTATACCGGCCAGCCCTTCGAGGAATTCGCCGCCCAGGCCATGCGGATCGCCGAGCACCAGCTCGACAGCGCCATGGCCCTGGGGGCGGAGGCGGACGTGATGATCGTCAACCTGACCCTGGCCGATCGCCTGTCGCATTTCATGTGGTACGAGATGCTCGACCCCGAACCGGCCCGGCGCCCGCAGATACTGCAGGCCTATGACTTCATCGATCGCGCCTGTGCCCGCCTGCAGACCCTGGCGCCGGAGTCGATGCTGGTGTTTTCCGAGATGGGCTTCGGCGAACTGAAGGGTTTCTTTTCCATCAACCAGCACTTGCAGGCCGCCGGTTTGCAGGTGCTCGACCCGCAGGGCCAGGTCGACCTGCAGCGCAGCGTGGCCTTGGAGACGGTGCAGGGCTCCCACGGGGTGATGCTGTGCCGCGACCTGTGCAATGAAGGGCGAGCCAGCGATGCCGAGCGTCAGGCGGTGATGCAGTGCCTGGAGGCGATGCGCTTTGCCGACGGCCAGCCGGCGCTGGCCGTCGTGCGGCCGCGGGAGGCGGTCTACCAGGGCCCCTACAGCCACCTGGCGCCGAGCCTGATCGTGACCCCGGCAGATGCCCGGCGCCCGCCGTTGGGCGACCCGCGCTGGGCCAGTCATGTGCGCCGCACCGCCCAGTCGGGATGGCACCGCGAGTGCGGCTTTGTGCTGCTGGACGGGGCCTGGATCGACGCCGCGCCGGGGCCTTTGCAGTTGCAGCAGATCGCCCCGACCATCGCCGGATTGAGCGGTTGCCAGGCCTCGGACCAGTGCGAAATGCCGGGTTTCGCATGCTGAATCCGGTCCGGCAGCGGCTGGACCTGGCCCAGGGCATTCTGCACAACCTGGCCAAGGTCGATGACCGGCATCGGCGCTTCAGCGTGGCCGCGGCGCAGGCCGGGCTGTATGGCTTGGCCGCCGACGAACTCTCGGCCCTGGAGGCCATCGGTCTGGCCTCGCGGCACCAGGGCGAGGAGCGGTTCTTCGATCCCGACGATCTGTACAACCTGTCGCTGCACCTGCGTCTGCCGTCGTTGCACAAGCTGGCCATGCGCAGCTGGGCCGCGGCGTTTCGCCATTCCGAGCGCGATCGGCGGGTGGAGCTGGTCTACGCCCTCGACGAGAAAACCCCGCCCCGGGGGCCGATACAGGTACTGGTCGGCGATGAGCGTCTGTGCTCCCTGGAGGCCGCCGCGGGCGGTGACTTCCATCGCCAATGCCTAGTCATACCGGGCCGAAGACTGCTCCTGCCGAGCCCCTTTCGGGAGCTGGTCGAAGAGGTCTGCGCCGACATGCAGTTCTACATGCTGCATGACGGCATTCGCTGGGACCTCGACTTCATGCGCCGACACCAGTTGGCCGAATGCGGTGGATTTTCGAAATTGCTGGTCGAACAGGCACAGGCTCGTGGCCTGCCGGCCAGGCAGGTGTTCGGCCTGTTGCTCAGTTCACCCTATGCCACCGGCCATTACTGGGCCGAGCTGCAGATCTGTGGCGAGTGGGTCGCCGTGGACCCCCTGATGATCCGCCTGTTGTCCGAACAGGCGGGGCTTGGCTGTGGTCCGTGGCCGCTGCACCGGTCGCCGCTGGGCGCCCTGTTGCGGCTCTGTGTGGTCGATGCCTACGACCAGGACGGAGCGCCATGCCTGAGCTGTTTCGATGACAAGTACTTTCGCCAGCTTCCCGTGGCGACGGCAGGAACCACGCAGTACCGGGTGTCTTACAGGGTAGCGGTTCAGCTGCCCGCCTAAATCGATCGCAGATAGGGAAAATCATGCTGAAACTGAATGGACGAGTGTGCCTGGTCACAGGGGCATCCGGTGTGCTGGGCGCCGCGATATGTGAAGCGTTGGTCGCCGAAGGCGCATGGGTATTCGGGGTCTACCAGCACAACATCGAGCGTATGCAAGCTCTGGTCGCCAGGACCGGGGAACTGCCCGGCACACTGATTCCGGTGGCCTGCGACCTGACATCCGCGCAAGACACCACGCGCCTGCTGGCCACCCTGGCCGAGGGCTCGCGACCGGTCTACGCCCTGATCTGTTGCGCCGCCAGGATGCTGCGCAAGTCCGCCTTGCTCAGCCATCAGCAAGACAGCGAGCAGCTGTTCGATCTCAATGTGCAGGCCACGATACGCCTGGTGCGCCAGGTGGTGCGGCCGATGATCGGCCAGCGCGAGGGGCGGGTGGTGCTCCTGGGCTCGCTGGCCGGCGAAAGCGGCATGCCGGGACAGAGCCTGTACGCCGCGTCCAAGGCGGCCCTGCATGGCTATGCCCGCTCCCTGGCGTTCGAGGTCGGCGAGTTGGGCATCACCGTCAATGTGGTGGCCCCTGGCGCCATCGCCGCGCCGTCGAGCCACTACAGCGCCGAGGACGAGCGGCAGGTCTGCCAGCGCATTGGTCTGCGGCGCCTGGGGCGTCCTGAAGAAGTGGCGGCGGTGGTCGGCTTTCTGGTTTCGCCCCAGGCGTCCTATGTCAACGGCGCGGTGCTCGCGGTCGATGGCGGGGGGCGTTTCTGATGCATTGCGCAAGTGTCGATCTGGGTGGCAGCAAGATGGCCATCCATTGCAGTGTCGGCGGCCGGGTGGTGCAGCGTGAGCGCATCGAGATCGCGGCCGGTTGCAAGCCGCAGAGCATCATCGAGCAGGCGGTGGTCCTGCTGTATCAGCAGATCGCCCTGTACGGCCCGATCAATTGCCTGGTGATTGCCAGCGCCCCGACCATCAACGCCGACGGCACCATCATCCGCTGGCCCAACCGGCCGGACTGGGAAGGCCTGGCCATCGGCCCGGCGCTGCGCATCGAAGGGGTCGAGCGGGTGATCTGGTGCGATGACGGCACGGCCGCGACCTTTGGCGACGCCACGGTCATGCGCGCCTCCAATCTGGTGCATTTTTCCCTGGGCACCGGGGTCGGTGGCGGGGTGGTCTATCAGGGGCGCATGTTGCCCAATCGGGAGCTGGGACACCTGCTGGTCTGGCCCGGCGGCGCTCCCTGCTCCTGTGGCCGGGCGGGCTGTCTGCAGGCCTATGCCTCGTTTCGTTCGCTGGACAAGTTCGTCGCGTCGATGGGCTTTTCCGATGAGGCCACGCTCAATCACTGGCGCTTGCGGGCGGTACAGGCCCTGGCCCTGGCCACGGCCAATCTGGTGGAGCTGTTCCGGGTCGAGGTGATCTGCCTGGGCGGCGGCATGCTCGGGCGCTTTCCGGAAATTCCCCAGCAGGTGGGCATGCTGCTGCGCGAGCCGGGCTACCTGAAGCCGTCACTGACGCCGCCGCTGGTCATGCACTCGCCCCAGGGCACCGAAGCCACGGTGATGGGCGGCCTGTATCTGGCCCAGGCCAGCCCCGAGGTGCAGAACGAGATCTGCGACGGCGGCATCGACAATTCCAGGGTCACCATCCGCCATGTCAGCAACGGCATGAGTTTCATCTCCATGAGTGCCAAGTGAGTGCGCCATGGCAGACCTGCACGGACGTATCAATCATCAGAAGAGGGAAGCGCTATGACCCAGGAACAACACGTCGGGCCCAAGGGCATCAAGCAGGCACTGGCGGCCTCCGTTCGAGCCTGGCGCTCGCCGGACCGGCTGGCGATGTACTTGATAGGGGTAATGATCTTCTCCCTGGGGGCGCTGTTCTTCATCGTCAGCCAGTTGGGGACCGATCCGTTGGATGTGTTTGTGATTGCCCTGAACAACCAGCTGCAGGTCGGGCTGGGAGCCTGTTCGGCGCTGTTCTCGGTGGGTTTGCTGCTGTGGTGGGCGCTGTGGAACCGTCAGTGGCCGCCGCTGAGTCCGTTCATCACCACCACCCTGACCGGCCTGTTCATCGACCTTTGGCTACTGCTCGAGCTTGATCAGGCGCTGGCGGCGATCCTGGGGCCCTATGTACTGCTGAGCATTGGCCTGGCCCTGTGCGCCTATGCCTCGGCGCTGATCATCATGAGCGGCATCGGCATCCGGGTCATCGATCTGCTGGTGATCAGCATGATGAACAAGCTCGGCTGGTCCTTCACCCTGGCGAAGATGGTGCTGGAGATCAGCATCTTTCTTGTTGGCTGGGCCCTGGGTGGACCCTTCGGCATCGGCACCATTGCCTTTCTGCTGATCATTGCGCCGATGATCAAGCCGTTCATGAACATGAACGAGCGCTACCTGCGCATGGGCAACTATGGGCTCAAGCGGCGCAATGCCGAGTTTGCCCCGCCGGTGTCGCTCTCGGGCAAGTAGGCCCGGCAGGCTCAGGGGGCGATTGGCCATGGCGGCGCAGGTGGCTGTTGCGCCCTCGGGTGTCTGCGGTGTCTGTGCAAGGGGCCGGGTCAAGCGGCAGCGTCGGCCGGTGCCGCACGCTGCCGGTGTTTGAATATTCCCGGGAATAATGCTGTGATTGCGCCCCCGCCCCTGGGGCGACCGCGCTTTTACAGAGACACAACGAAATGGATAGCCAAGAGACGACAACCGGGATGTCGCAGTTGCCTCCCGGCAGCCAGGGGTGCGAGCGCCTGGAGGCGATTGCCGCCAGCTGCGCCCTGGTGCTGGAAACCAACAACCTGCGCGGCGGCAAGGATGCCCTGGAGGCCCTGCACAGTCTTGAGCGGCTGATCGCCCGGCTGGCCCGGCAGAGTCTGGCGCCCCAGTCCCTTGCCCAGTGGATCATCACCCACGATGGCCTCGACCTGGCGGCGCGCGAGGCCTTGTGCGCCCTGGCGGGGCGGCCCGTGGATTTTGTCGAGATCGATGGCGGCACCGGCTACTACGACGCCAAGAATGTCGGCTTTGACGCGGTTGACCGGCAGCGCTGCCAGTACGTGGTGTTTGCCGACGCCGACTGCATTCCCTGTGCCGGCTGGCTGGAGCAGTTGCTTGCCCCCCTGGCCGGGCCCGATGCGCCGCTGGCGGTGGCCGGGCGCACCAGCTATGCGCCCAGCGTCGCCGGCAGCGCCCTGACCGCCATCGACTTCATGTACTTCCCCAGCCCCTTGCGCCAGGGGGCCACGCGTAACTTCTATGCCAACAACGTGGCTTTTCGTTGCGACACCTTCGAGCACTACCGCTACGAGCCGCTGGACGGGGTGTACCGGGCCCATTGCCAGGTCATGGGCCTGCGCCTGCAAGCGGCCGGGGTGGCGGTGCTCTATGCCCCCGCCGCCCACACCGAGCATCGTCTGCCCGATAGCCAGGGCGAAGTGCTCAAGCTGCGCTGGCTCAGGGGCGGCGACAGCGTCGACCTGACCCCTTATCTGGTCCGCGCCTACCTGCCGGGCTGGCTGCAATGGCTCGCGCGCAGCGGGCCGCTCGGCCCCCTGTGCGTGATGCTGGGGCGCCTGGGCTACAGCCTGCGCGCCCTCAATCACCAGGACCTGCCGCCCTTGCGCGGGCTGCGGCGCCTGGGGGCGATGGCCATGGTCACGGCCATTTCCCTGCTCGATACCGCCGGCGCCGTGGTCCGTGGTTGCGGACTGCAGATCGGCCGCGCCAGTGCTCGCCACAGTGAAGCGCTGTCCTACCACCGCCACCTGGATTGATCCGCGTCGCGCCGCATCGTCGCACGCCACCGGCGTGCCTAGAGGAAACTTCCATGCACAAACCTTCACTTGCCTCATTCGGCCGTTCCCTGCTGTGCCTGGCGGTGCTGGCCCTGGCAGCCCAGGCCCAGGCCGCGCCCAGCGAGTTCACCGGTCGCGGGGTGTATCACTTCGCCTCGGACAGTGGCTGTGCCACGCCTGTCTCCAGCGACATCGAGTGCAACCGGGTGGCCCTGGACGTGGCCGACGCCCGTGCCAGCGTCGACCGGCAAGCCCGATCCATCGTGATCGAGGCTGCCGGCGATCATGACGACAAGACCGTGATCGGCGACATCCTGCTGCACGGCAGCGGCATCGCCGGTGATGGCCAGCGCGTGCCCCTGAGCCTGCAGGTGCTGTTGCGCCGCTCCGGTCCCAAGTGGAAGACCGACACCTATGTGCATGCCCCGGTGCGCGGCGCGTTTCGCGACATCGCTCTTGATCCCTACCGCATCAGTGTCCGCGAGGGGGCCGGCGAGCGCCTGCTGCTGAGCGCCGAGCAGGCGCGCAAGGTACTGGCCCAGCCGTCGATCGCCGCGCGGGTGGCCAGCTATTTGGTGGTGGTGCGCCCCAGTGACGCGCAGAACCCGGCGGCCGACGACATCACCATCGGCCTGGGCATTGGCCGGGTGTCCAAGTCGCTGATGCGCGCCAGCTTCGACGCCAGGCAGGCGGACACCCAGGCCCTGCAGCAGGTGCTGGAGCAGGGCACCTGGAACCTCGACCTGCGGGCCCTCAGTGGGCAGATTCCGCGGTGGGTGGTGCAGCGCCAGCTGTTCGTGTTCGGCCTTGAGGACAGCCCGTTGCTCCAGGAGGTGCGCCGGCGCGGCCTGAACAAGCACGACAATCTGCAACTGGGCGCGGTCAACGGCCAGGGCTACCTGCGCTACAACGGCCAGGAGCAAGCCTTTCCCGGTGCCGCTGCCAGCGGTACGGCCTTTATGCGCGACAGCTTCATCGGCCTGATCCTGGCCTGGCACCACAGCCAGCAGGCGAGCGTCACCGCGGCGCAGCCCGGGCAATGAGCGCGGAGCAAGGGCGGGTGGGCGCGGCCGATTTCAGCTGCCTGAACCAGCCCCGGGTCCGGGGCCTGGGGGCGCTGCAGGCGCGCCTGGTGGACCGCATCAAGCGCGCCGCGCTGCGGCGCCTGCACCTGAGCCAAAGGGGCGAGCGCCTGTTGTTGCGCATGTACCTGGCCGGCGAAGACGCCACCGAGCGGGCGCTGCTGGACGAGCTGCTGCCGCAGTCGCCGCCCTGGCTCGAACGCCAGGTGCAGCAGCATCTGGCCGATGAGCAGCGTCATGTGACCCTGTTCGCCGAGGCCCTGGGGGCGCTGGGCGACCAAGGCGCCCAGCGCCTGGAACCGGACTGGCTGAGCCGGCGCAAGATCCTGCGCTGGCAGCGGCTGGCCCATCGCTATGCCGGGTATTTCGAGCATGGCCTGCTGGTGCCGGCCTATGCCACCGGGCTCTGCGCCGAGCAGATGGCCGAGCGGGTGTTGCGCCGCCACTGCGCCGTGCTGGACCCCGGGCATCGCCTGTATCCGCTGTTGGCGCGGGTGCTGGCCGACGAGCAAGCCCACGTGCGCCTGTGCCAGAACACCCTGCGGCGTATCGTGGCGCCCGGGGAAGCGCACCGGCTGGCGGCCTTGCTCAGGGAGATACGCGCCGTGGATGCCAGCTTCGGCGTCAGCGGGGCCCTGGCCATGCTGGGCGCCGGCTGGGTACTGGGTGGCGTGGGCCGCCGCCGATGAGTGGGCGAATTCTCTACCTGGCCACCGCCGACGCCCGCGGCCACCTGATGCGCGCGCAGTTGCTGGTGCATGCCCTGCGTGCGGCCGGGGCCCAGGTCGAGGTGCTGACCACCTCGGCGCCGGGGCAGGCATTTCTGCAGCGCTTCGGCATCCAGGCGCAGATCCTTTCGCTGCACTACGCGGTGCAGTTCGACCGCGAACAGAACATGCAACGCCAGGCCACCAACCGCAATGTCGCCCATTACCTGTTCCGTCCCGGACGCATGCTGCGGGACATCTTGCACTTGAGGCGCCGCTGGCGCGGCGTCGACCTGGTGATCAACGATTCCTTCCACCCGGCGTTGCTGTACATGGGCATGCTGCCGGGGTGGCGGCGCAAGGTGGTGCATGTCTACGGCGCCAGCCTCAAGCGGGCGCTGCTGAACAACTTCGAGGGCTTGTGGCCGCGGCAGTTCGGGCGCCTGTTCGGCTGGATCGTCGGCCGCCAGATCGATGCGGCGCGGGCGCGTATCGAGCATGATTTTGCCTATGACGTCGATGATGCCCAGGCCCCGGCGCTGTATCGCCTGCCGACGCCGGTGGCCCTGGCCGAGGCCTTGCCGGACGCGCTCGGGGCGGACGCGGCGGTGTACCTCAATCCGCATTTTTGCGAGCTCGGGCTGGCCGACGCCTTGAGCGCCGGGCTGGGGGATGCCGGTCTGCACGGGCATCGGGTGGGCGAGGGGTATGCCGGGCACGATGGCTGGCTCGGGGTCGATCCGCACTGGGCCAGTCGTGCGGCCCGGGCCCGGCTGATGGTGTCGGCCCCCGGCATGGCCGCGCTGGCCATTGCCCGGGTCTATCAGCGGCCGATCATCCTGGTCCTCAGCGACCAGCCCGAACAGACCAGCAATGCCGCTCGCGCCGCCCAGCTGCAGGTGCTGCACCGGGTGGTGACCTGGCGCGGCGACGCCGCCGATTTTCGCCGGCAGGTGGCGCAAGCGGCGCAGCAGTTGAGCGCGGCGGCGCCGGCGCCCGACGTGGCGGCGGGCAACCAGCGTGCCCGGGCGCGGACCGATGCCTGGGTCAGCCGTTTGCTCGGCTTGTGAGGACGCCGCCTTGAAGCGCCATGGCCCCCCGCAACCGTCCCGCCAGTCGGCCTGCCAGTTGCAATGGCCAGCCCCTTGCGCCGCCTGATCCTGGCCGCCCGCCCCGGGCAGGCCCTGGCGGCGGCGTGCGCCCTGCTGCTGGGGCTGGCGCTGTTCATCGGCCTGCAGCGCCTGGTCAGGCCCCGCTACAGCTGGGTCACGCCGTGGGATCAGTGGATCCCGTTCGTGGCCGAGTCCTGGTTCCTGTATGTGCTGTTCTTTCCCTTTGTCCTGCTGGCGGCGGCCTACGCCAGCCCGGAGCGCTTTCGCGCGCTGCGCAACGCCACCGGCCTGGCCTTCGGCGTCGCGCTGCTGTGCTTCTGGCTGTTTCCGGAAGATCTGCCCCGGCCGGAGATCGGCGCCCTGGACAGTGCCTTCCTGCAACAGCGGCTGAGCCGCATGTGGCAACTGGACCGGGCCTGCAACGGCTTTCCCAGTCTGCATGTGGCGGTGACCTGCCTGGCCTGCCGGGCGCTCTGGGACCGCCCCTACCCATGGCTGAGCGCCACCAGCGGACTGCTGATCTGCCTGTCGACCCTGACCCTCAAGCAGCACACGCTGATCGATGTGGCGGGGGGCATGCTCCTGGCCCTGGTCTGTACCCTGGCCACCCAACGACAAGGAAAACACCGCCGTGTCCCAGCCTGAACCCCGTGCCGGCGACAACCGCCTGCTGCGTGCCTTTGTCCCCGAGGCCGAGCTGTTGGTGCTCAAGCCGCGGATCGCCGTGCTGGCCCTGCTGGCGGACTGGGGCCTGATCGCTGCCGCATTCAGCGCCGCCGCGCTCTGGCCGCACCCGCTGACCTACCTCCTGGCGGCGCTGCTCATCGCCCGCAGCCAACTGGCCCTGGCGGTGCTCATGCATGAGAGTGCCCACGGCCTGCTGTTGCGCGGGCAGGCGCGCAATGATGCCGTGGGGCAGTGGTTGGCGGCCGGCCCGCTGTTTCTGTCCTTGGCGACCTACCGTGCCGGCCACCTGAAGCATCACCGCCAGCCGATGCAACATGACGATCCGGTGATGGCGGTATTCGGCATGGGGGATTACCCGCTGCCGCGGGGCAAGCTGGCCAGGCGCTTGCTGGCGGATCTGCTGGGGGTGGGGTACGTCATCAGTGCCTGCCGATTTGCCCGGGGCGACTACCGCGCGGTCATGCCCAGGGTCGACAAGTCGGCGAGGCTGCGGTTTTCGGAGTTCCTTTCCATCTTGCTGGGCAACGGCCTGCTGTTCGGCCTGCTGGCCTGGAGCGGGCACCCCTGGCTCTATCTCGGCTTGTGGCTGCTGCCGGCGATGACCCTGTTGCCGCTGATGGGGCGGGTGCGGGCGATCATGGAGCACGCCGGCCTGCCGGCCCATGCCGACCAGAGCCAGAACGCCCGCAGCATCGTGCGGCCAAACTGGCAGACCTTCCTCTTCGGCCCCCACGCCATCCACTACCACATCGAGCATCACCTCTATGTGCGCGTGCCGTTCTACCACCTGCAGCGTCTGCATCGGCAATTGGCCGCACGGCAGCTGCTGCCGGCAGGCAATCTCTACCGGGGCTACATCGGGGTGCTGCGCGATGTCAGCGATCCGTCCTGGAAGTCGTCGGCAGACTGAAGCCTGGGCCGAGCCTGGCGGCGTGCGGGGACGGGGGGAGGGAGGTGGCGCGCCCGTCCTCGCGAGCGGGCGCGCCGGGGCACTCAGAGCTTGGGCAACTGGCCGATGCGGCCCATCATTTCGGTGACGATCTGCAGGTCCAGCAGGAACTGCTCCCGGGTCTTGAACTCGTTGTCGGTGTGGCCGGTGTACTTGACTTCGGGCCGCGCCAGGCCGAACTGCACGCCGTTGGGCAGTTCATGCACCGAGGTGGCGCCGGCGGAGGTGCCGAACGTGTGCGCCATGCCCAGGTTCTCGCTGGCCACCGCCAGCAGCGCCTTGACCCATTCACCCTCGGGGTTGCGGTACATCGGTTCGGCGATCTTGGTGTCGATGGTCACGGCCACGCCGCTCTTCTTGCTCCAGGCCGCCAGCTTGTCGCTGATTTCGCCCTTCAGCACCTCCGGGGTCTTGCCCTTGGGCACCCGCAGGTTGACCGCCAGCTTGAGGTTCTGCTCATCCACGCTGACCAGGGTCGGCGAGGTGGTCAGCGGGCCCATGAAGTCGTCGGAAAAACCGATGCCCAGCTGCTTGCCCAGGTAGTCCAGGCCCCAGTTGTCGGCGAGGTAGCGGGCGGCGTCGGTGAAGGCGTTGTGCTTGAAGGCCACCTTGCCGTCCAGGCTGTTGATGAAATCCAGCATCCGCGCCACCGGGTTGACCCCGGACTCGGGCTCGGAGGAGTGGGCCGAGACGCCGGTGACGGTCAGTTGCACGTCCGCGCCCGCCACCTTGGCCGCGACCTGGAAGTTGCCGCCATGGGCCTTGGCGTACTCGGCCCCGGCCTGCTGCAGGCTGGCAGCCAGTTGCGCCGGGTTGTCGCTCTTCAGGGTGGCCACCGAGGTGGACGGGATCTGGTTGGTCGCCAGGCCACCGGTGAGGTGGGTGATCTCGGCGCCCTGGCCTGTGGCGGCGCGCCGGGCAAAGGTCGCCATCACCGTGCCGTAGCCTTTCTCGGCGATCACCACCGGGTAGCCGCCGTCCAGGGCCAGGTTGTAGTTGGGCGTCGGGTTGTGCTCGAAGTAGTAGGGAATGGCGTCGCCGCTGGTTTCCTCGGTGGTGTCCACCAGCAGCTTGAAGTGGCGCGCCAGGGGCAGTTGCTCTTCCTTGATGATCTTCATCGCGTAGAGCGCGACGACGATGCCGTTCTTGTCATCCTCGGTGCCGCGACCGTACATGCGGTCGCCGATCAGGGTGACCTTGAACGGGTCGAGGCGGGTGCCGTCTTCGAGTACCCAGTTTTCCGGGGTCACCGGCACCACGTCGGCGTGGGCGTGGATGCCGACCACTTCCTGGCCGGCGCCCTCCAGGGAGATCTCGTAGACCCGGTTGTCGATGTTGCGAAAGTTCAGGTTGAAGGCCTTGGCCAGCCCCTGGATCTTCTCGGCGATCTTGAGGAACTCGGGGTTCTTGTACTGCGGTACGCCGTCGACGTTGAAGGTGGGGATGGCCACCAGTTCGCGCAGGGTTTCGGTGGCGGCCTTGCCGTACTTGATCCGGGCGTAGAGACCCAGCAGGCGATGGATTTCGTTCTGCTGTTCGGCGCTCAGGGCTTTTTTGTCGAGGAAGGCGGCAATGGCCGGACCCAGGTTGGCGCTCTTGCCCGTTTCGCTCTTGGCCAGGGCGCCGAGGAACTGGCGGAAGTCGCCGGCCGGGGCGTCACTGAAGGTCTTGAGGATGGCCGCGCTTTGCTGCGGGGTGATGTTGGCTTGGGCGCTGCTGGTGAACGCGGACAGGCTGGCGAGCATCAGGGTGGCCGCAGCCAGGTGCTTGAGAGAGAAATCCATTACGGAGGGCATTCCTTTGCAGGGAGTGATTAGGAAATGTCTGAGCGATCAGACAGAAACCTGCTCAAGCTAACACTACGAAGGAGGAGGGCGGGAGCCCCGCCAGTGCGATCTGTCGCACAGAACGGCAAAAGCGACGCACCATCGACAATGGCGAAAGGGCTGCAACAGAGGGCGCCGTTGCCGGCGCCCGCTGTGGCTGGAGCTAGATCAGAGGGCGGCGTCCCAAGGACGATCGCCATGCTCGTCCTTGATCCGGGTCGGCAGGCCCATCACGTCCAGCGCCTTGAGGAACGGCTCGGCGGCCAGCTCCTCGACGTTGACCATGCGCTGCACGTCCCATTGGCCACGGGCCACCAGCAGGGCGGCCGCCACGGGCGGCACGCCGGCGGTGTAGGAAATGCCCTGGCTGTCGGTCTCGGCGTAGGCTTCTTCGTGGTCAGCCACGTTGTAGATGAAGACTTCGCGCGGCTGTCCGTCCTTGGTGCCCTTGACCAGGTCGCCGATGCAGGTCTTGCCGGTGTAGCCCGGGGCCAGGGAGGCCGGATCAGGCAGCACCGCCTTGACCACCTTGAGCGGCACCACTTCCAGGCCTTCGGCGGTCTTGACCGGCTGCTCGGAGAGCAGGCCGAGGTTGCGCAGCACGGTGAACACGTTGATGTAGTGCTCGCCGAAGCTCATCCAGAAGCGCACGTTGGGCACGTCGAGGTTCTTCGACAGCGAGTGCACTTCGTCGTGGCCGGTCAGGTACAGGTTCTGCGAGCCGACCACCGGCAGGTCGTCGGTGCGCTTGACTTCGAACATGGTGTTGCTGGTCCACTGGCTGTCCTGCCAGCTCCACACCTGTCCGGTGAATTCGCGGAAATTGATTTCCGGGTCGAAATTGGTGGCGAAATATTTGCCATGGGACCCGGCATTGACGTCGAGAATGTCGATGGAATCAATGCGGTCGAAATGCTGTTGCTTGGCCAGGGCGGCATAGGCGTTGACCACGCCCGGATCGAAGCCCACGCCGAGAATGGCGGTGATGTTCTTCTCCCGGCACTCCTCGAGGTGCTTCCACTCGTAGTTGCCGTACCAGGGCGGCGTTTCGCAGATCTTGCCCGGCTCTTCGTGGATCGCGGTGTCCAGGTAGGCCACGCCGGTATCGATGCAGGCACGCAGCACCGACATGTTGAGGAAGGCGGAACCGACGTTGATGACGATCTGCGATTCGGTCTCGCGGATCAGCGCCTTGGTCGCTTCGATGTCCAGCGCGTTGAGCGCATAGGCTTTTATTTCAGCGGGCTGTTTGAGGCTGCCCTTGGCCTTGACGCTGTCGATGATGGCCTGGCATTTGGAGATGTTGCGCGACGCGATGGCAATACGACCGAGTTCGTCGTTGTGCTGCGCGCACTTGTGGGCCACCACCTTGGCGACACCTCCTGCACCAATGATAAGAACATTCTTCTTCAATTTATTTACTTCTCCTCGTGTCTGTCCGCTCAGGAAAGGCTGGACAGGTAGTCTTCGAAACCAAACTCGCGAACCACGTCGATGCTGCCATCGAGTTGTTTCACAACGATGGATGGCATTTTCAGGCCGTTGAACCAGTTTTTCTTGACCATGGTGTAGCCCGCCGCGTCGACGAACGACAGGCGATCGCCGATGGCCAGCGGACGTTCGAATTGATACTCGCCAAAGATGTCTCCGGCCAGGCAAGACTTGCCACAAATCATGTAGCTGTGTTCGCCGCTGCTGGGGGCCAGCTTGGCGTTCAGGCGATAGATCAGCAGGTCGAGCATGTGGGCTTCGATGGAGCTGTCCACCACGGCCAGGTGCTTGCCGTTGTACAGGGTGTCGAGCACGGTCACTTCCAGGGATGCGCTCTGGGTGATCGCCGCTTCGCCCGGCTCCAGGTAGACCTGCACGCCGTACTGCTCGGAGAAGGCCTTGAGCCGCGCGCAGAAGGCGTCCAGGGCGTAGTCCTCGCCGGTGAAGTGGATGCCGCCGCCGAGGCTGACCCACTCGACCTTGTGCAGCAGGTGGCCGAAGCGCTCCTCGATGGTGCTCAGCATCTGGTCGAACAGGCCGAAGTCGCCGTTCTCGCAGTTGTTATGGAACATGAAGCCGGAGATCTGCTCGATCACGCCTTCGATCTTCGCCGGGTCCCATTCGCCCAGGCGGCTGAAAGGCCGGGCCGGGTCGGCCAGCAGGTAGTCCGAGCTGCTCACCTGGGGGTTGACCCGCAGACCGCGGACCTTGCCCGCGCTGGCGTCGGCAAAGCGCTGCAGCTGGCTGATGGAGTTGAAGATGATCTTGTCGCAGTTGGCGAGCATCTCTTCGATCTCGTCGTCGGCCCAGGCCACGCTGTAGGCGTGGGTTTCGCCAGCGAACTTCTGCCGGCCGAGCTTGAGCTCGTACAGCGACGAGGAGGTGGTGCCGTCCATGTACTGCTGCATCAGGTCGAACACCGACCAGGTGGCGAAGCACTTGAGGGCCAGCAGGGCCTTGGCGCCGGACTGCTCGCGCACATAGGCGATCTTCTGCATGTTGCTCAAAAGCTTCTGCTTGTCGATGAGGTAGTACGGCGTCTTGATCATTTCAGGGTCTCCGGCAGGGCCAGCCAAAAAGGTACGCATTGTGCCTTCAGTGCCTGCAGATCGAAAGCACGGAAATGCATTTTCGCCGGGTAATCATCTGAAAGGCCCTGGTGATCAGTCTGATCGCTCGGGCCGCTGCCGAGTGTGCCTGTGGGCCTTGCCCCGAGCCGGCTCAGGGACGGGTGCAGGCCCCGTGCTGCCTCGCTTTTTCTTATCCAGGGAGCACATTTTTAATAATTTTCCTTCGCGGGCGTCTGTCGCACCATCTGTCGCATCCGACTTATCCCGGGTTCCGAACCGCGTGTGCCAGGCCTTCCGGCCGGTGCCAATCGTCTCGCAGAAGGACACAGACATGACCGTAGAACAACAAATGCAAGTGGACACCCTGGTGGTCGGCGCGGGTCAGGCCGGCGTGGCCATGAGCGAGCACCTGAGCAAGCTCGGCGTGCCCCACCTGGTGCTGGAACGCAGCCGCATCGCCGAAGCCTGGCGCAGCGCACGCTGGGATTCCCTGGTGGCCAACGGGCCGGCCTGGCATGACCGCTTTCCCGGGATGCCCTTCGCCCTGCCGGACGATGCCTTTGCCGCCAAGGAGCAGGTGGCGGACTACTTCGAAGCCTATGCCCGTACCTTCAACGCGCCGATCCGTACCGGGGTCGAGGTGCGCAAGGTGCAGCGCAATGTCGGTCGTCCGGGCTTCACCGTCGAGACGTCCGATGGGGTGATCCAGGCCCAGCGCGTGGTGGCCGCCACCGGTCCGTTCCAGCGTCCGGTGATCCCGCCGATTGCCCCCGCCAATGGCCGCCTGACGCAGATCCACTCCGCCGAGTACCGCAATCCGCAGCAGTTGCCCGAGGGCGCGGTGCTGGTGGTGGGCGCAGGCTCGTCCGGGGTGCAGATCGCCGATGAACTGCAGCGGGCGGGGCGCCGGGTGTATCTGTCGGTGGGCGCCCATGACCGTCCGCCGCGTTCCTATCGCAACCGGGATTTCTGCTGGTGGCTCGGGGTGCTGGGGGAGTGGGATGCGGAGATCGCCAAGCCCGGGCGCGAACACGTGACCATCGCCGTCAGCGGCGCTCGCGGCGGCCAGACCATCGACTTTCGCGCCCTGGCCCACCAGGGCATCACCCTGGTCGGGCTGACCCGGGCCTTTGCCGGCGAGCACGTGACCTTCCAGGCGGACCTGCTGGACAACCTGGCCCGGGGCGACGAGAACTACCTGGCGCTGCTGGACGCCGCCGATGCCTATGTCGAGCGCAACGGCCTCGACCTGCCGCTGGAGCCCGAGGCGCGCCGGCGCCTGCCGGACCCGGACTGCGTCAGGCAGCCGATCCTCGAACTGGACCTGCAACAGGCCGGCATCAACTCGATCATCTGGGCCACCGGCTACGCCGTGGATTTTTCCTGGCTGCAGGTCGACACCTTCAGCGAACAGGGCAAGCCCCTGCACCAGCGTGGCGTGTCCCGCGAGCCCGGGGTGTATTTCCTCGGCCTGCCCTGGCTGTCGCGCCGTGGCTCGTCGTTCATCTGGGGGGTGTGGCACGACGCCAAGCACATCGCCGATCACATCGCCACCCAGCGCAAATACCAGGCCTATGGCAGCCCGGCCCCAGCCGCGGCGCCGCATCACAACCTCAGCAGCGTGGGAGCCCTCTGATGCCGACTCATACCCGTATCCGCATGTTCAACACCAAGGACACCTACCCCAACCAGTCCCTGGACAACGACCTGTGCCAGGCGGTGCGCGCCGGCAACACGGTGTACGTTCGCGGTCAGGTCGGCACCGATTTCGACGGCCGCCTGGTGGGCCTGGGCGATCCCCGGGCCCAGGCCGAGCAGGCGATGAAAAACGTCAAGCAACTGCTGGAAGAGGCGGGCAGCGACCTGTCCCATATCGTCAAGACCACCACCTACCTCACCGACCCGCGCTACCGCGAGCCGGTGTACCAGGAAGTGGGCAAGTGGCTCAAAGGGGTGTTCCCGATCTCCACCGGGCTGGTGGTCTCGGCCCTCGGCCAGCCGCAGTGGCTGATGGAGATCGACGTGATCGCGGTCATTCCCGAGTGAGCCCGACGCTGTTTTCACGGACGCCGCACCCGGCGTCGACGCAGGCCCGGCGGGCCAAGGAGTTTGCATGACTTTTTCCATCGTGGGCCGTTGCGCCGAAACCGGCCAGCTGGGCATCGCCATCAGTTCGTCGAGCATCGCGGTCGGCGCCCGTTGCCCCTGGGTGCGGGCCGGAGTGGGCGCGGTGGCCACCCAGAACGTCACCCTGCCGGCCCTGGGGCCGCAGATTCTCGACCTGCTGGAACAGCGCAAGCTCGACCCCGGCACCGCCCTGAAGCAGGCCCTGGGTCGCAACGGCTGGAGCCAGTACCGCCAGGTGACGGTGATCGACAACCAGGGCCGCACGGCGCTGTTCAGTGGCCAGCAGGCGTTGGGCATCCACCACGCGCTGGCCGGCGAGCAGTGCGTGGCCGCCGGCAACCTGCTGGCGGACGCCGGGGTCATCCAGGCCATGGTCCAGGCGTTCGAACAGACGCCGGGGATTCTGGCCGAGCGCCTGCTGGCGGCGATGCACGCGGCCATGGCCGCCGGTGGCGAGGCGGGCCCGGTGCATTCAGCGGCGCTGAGCGTGGTGGACGACCTGACCTGGCCCATCGTCGACCTGCGGGTGGACTGGGCCGATGCCGACCCCATCGGCCAGCTCGACGGCCTGTGGCAGGCCTACCGGCCGCAGATGCAGGACTACCTGACCCGGGCCCTGGACCCCACGGCGGCCCCCAGCTACGGAGTGCCGGGCAATGAATGAGCAGTCGAGCCGCGAGCTGTTGGCGCGGCTGGTGGGCTTTGCCACGGTCAGCCGCGATTCCAACCTGGAATTGATCGGCTTTATCCGCGACTACCTGGCGCGCCACGGGGTGGACAGCGAGCTGATCTACAACCCGCAGCGGACCAAGGCCAACCTGTTTGCCAGCATCGGCCCCAGCGATCGCGGCGGAGTGGTACTGTCCGGGCACACCGACGTGGTGCCGGTGGACGGTCAGGCCTGGAGCGTCGAGCCGTTTGTCTTGAGTGAGCGCCAAGGGCGGCTGTACGGCCGTGGCACCGCCGACATGAAAGGCTTTATCGCCTCGGTGCTGGCGGCGGTGCCGGGCTTTACCCGGCGCCGCCTGCGGCTGCCGTTGCACCTGGCGTTTTCCTACGATGAGGAGGTGGGCTGCCTGGGCGTGCGACCGATGCTCGAACGTTTGCGACAGCGGCCACATCCGCCGCTGCTGTGCCTGATCGGCGAGCCTACCGAGCTGCGCCCGGTGCTCGGGCACAAGGGCAAGCTGGCGATGCGCTGTCAGGTGCGGGGCGCGGCCTGCCATTCGGCCTATGCGCCTTACGGGGTCAATGCCATCGAGTACGCGGCGCGGCTGATCGGCAAGCTGGGAGACATCGGCAGCCGGCTGGCGCAACCCGAGCACCACGACCCGCGTTTCGATCCGCCGTATTCCACGGTGCAGACCGGCACCATCCAGGGCGGCCGCGCGCTGAACATCGTGCCGGCCGAGTGTCAGTTCGATTTCGAGGTGCGCACCCTGCCGGGCCATGACGCCCAGGCCGTGGTGGCCCAGTTGCAAGACTATGCCGACACCGAGCTGGTGCCGCAGATGCAGGCGGTACGGGCCGACACCGGGATCGACCTGCACCCCTTGAGCGCCTACCCGGGGCTGGCCACCGCCGCCGACAGCCAGGCCGCCGAACTGCTGGCACTGCTCAGCGGCTCGCGGGAGTTCACCACCGTGGCCTTCGGCACCGAGGGCGGGCTGTTCCATGAGGCGGGCATCCCTACGGTGGTCTGCGGTCCGGGCAGCATGGACCAGGGCCACAAGCCGGACGAGTTCATCAGCCTTGCACAGTTGCACGCCTGCGACGCCCTGTTGCAGCGCCTGGGCGACTGGCTGGAGCACCCCGCCCGAACCTGATGCGGTTCCTGCACGTCGGCCAACGACGCGCTGCGGCGCGGGGACGGCGTAGGAATAGGGGAGACAAGGCTTCTTGTGGCGAGGGAGCTTGCTCCCGCTCGGGCGCGCAGCGGCCGCAAAGCCTGAATCTGCAATCCACCTGACAGGCCGCGGATTCAGGCCTTGGGAAGGCTGCGCCTTCCAGCGGGAGCAAGCTCCCTCGCCACAGGTTTGTGGGCTTTCGCCGTTACCTGGGGCTTTGGGTGGCGGCGTTTTGCGTGGGGGCGCCAAGCCGTCTGGCTACAGAGCTTTTTCATGGTGCTGGAGCATATTTTTAGTATTTTTCCTCTGGCTCGCGCTGACGCACCATCCCTCAGGACCCAATAACCAACAGGCCGTCGCAACGGCCGACGAGGGAGTGCAGCGTGTTCGAACTCGGTGACTGGCAGCAGCGGGCTGCCCAACAGACATTCATTGATCAGGCGCTGATCGGCGGCCAGCGAATGGCCGCCCAGTCCGGCGCCACCTTCGATGCGGTCAACCCGGCCACCCTTGGGGTACTGGCCCGGGTCAGTGCCTGCGGCGCGGCCGATGTGGACCTGGCGGTGGCCGCCGCGCGTCGGGCCTTCGACCAGGGGCCCTGGGCGCGCATGGCCCCGCTGGAGCGCAAGAAGGTCCTGCTGCGCCTGGCCGAGCTGATGCTCGCCCACCGTGAGGAGCTGGCGCTGCTGGACTCCCTGAACATGGGCAAGCCGGTGATGGACGCCTGGAACATCGACGTGCCCGGTGCGGCCCACGTCTTCGCCTGGTACGCCGAGAGCGTCGACAAGCTCTACGATCAACTGGCCCCCGGCGGCCACAACAGCCATGCCAGCATTCGTCGCGAAGCCCTGGGGGTGATCGGCGCGGTGGTGCCCTGGAACTTCCCCCTGGACATGGCCGCCTGGAAGCTGGCCCCGGCCCTGGCGGTGGGCAACTCGGTGGTGCTCAAGCCTGCCGAACAGTCGCCGTTCTCGGCCCTGCGCCTGGCCGAGCTGGCCCTGGAGGCCGGCGTGCCGGAAGGGGTGTTCAACGTGGTGCCGGGCCTGGGCAGCGATGCCGGTCGTGCCCTGGGCCTGCACCCGGATGTGGATTGCCTGGTGTTCACCGGCTCCACCGAGGTGGGCAAGTGCTTCATGCAGTATTCGGCGCAATCGAACCTCAAGCAGGTCTGGCTCGAATGCGGCGGCAAGAGCCCGAACCTGGTGTTCGCCGACTGCCAGGACCTGGAGCTGGCCGCCGAGAAGAGCGCCTTCGGCATCTTCTTCAACCAGGGCGAGGTGTGCTCGGCCAACTCGCGGCTGCTGGTGCAGCGCAGCATTCATGACGAGTTCGTCGAGCGCCTCAAGGCCAAGGCCCGGGACTGGCGCCCGGGCAACCCGCTGGACCCGGCCAGCCGCGCCGGGGCCATGGTCGACGCGCGCCAGACCGCCCGGGTCATGGCCTATATCGAGGGCGCCCGGGAGCAGGGCGCGCAGTTGGCCTGTGGCGGCCGCCAGCTGCACATCGACGGCAGCGACAACTACATCGAGCCGACCCTCCTCACCGGGGTGAAGCCGCAGATGAGCATCGCCCGGGAGGAGGTGTTCGGCCCGGTGCTGGCGGTAATCCCCTTCGATGACGAGGAGCAGGCCATTGCCCTGGCCAATGACAGCGTCTACGGCCTGGCCGCCTCGCTGTGGACGGACGACCTCAACCGCGCCCACCGGGTGGCCCGGCAGTTGCGGGCCGGCACGGTGTCGGTGAACACCGTGGATGCCCTGGACGTCACCGTGCCCTTTGGCGGCGGCCGGCAATCGGGATTCGGTCGCGACCTGTCGCTGCATGCCTTCGACAAGTACAGCCAACTGAAGACCACCTGGTTCCAACTGCGCTAGCGCTACGGAGCCCAGGCGGCGCCACCCGGGCGCCGCTGCACCTGCCGCTGCCGCGGCAGGCCCACAACAATAAGAAAGGAGTGCGTGCGATGACTGCAAATCTCTCCCCGGCGGCCTTGAGCCCCACCAGCAACGGCGGCTTGCGCCGGGTCCTGGGCCTGGGTTCGCTGGTGTCGGTGGCCGTTGGCCTGGTGGTGTCCCAGGGGGTCATGGTGTTGATGCTGCAAGGCGCGGGGATGGCCGGGCTGGGCTTCTTCATCCCACTGCTGCTGGCCTACCTGCTGGCGCTGACCTATGCCTTGTCGTTCTCCGAACTGGCGCTGATGGTGCCCCGGGCCGGTAGCCTGAGCAGCTACACCGAAGTGGCCATCGGGCACTTTCCGGCGATCCTCGCGACCTTCTCCGGCTACATGGTGGTGGCGATGTTCGCCCTGTCCGCCGAGCTGCTGCTCCTGGACCTGATCATCGGCAAGGTCTACCCCGGGGTGCTGCCGCCGATGCTGGTGGCCTATGGCGTGCTCGGTACTTTCACCGCGCTCAACCTGCTGGGCATCGATGTCTTCGCCCGGCTGCAGACGGTGCTCGCGGTGGTGATGGTGGTGATTCTCCTGACCCTGGGCCTGGGCGCCATCGGCAGCCCCCAGGCCGACTTGCAACGGCCGCTGGACCAGGGCTGGAACCCCATGGAGATCGGCGCGCTGGCCTTGGCGGCGATGGCCATCTGGGGGTTTGTCGGGGCCGAGTTCGTCTGCCCGCTGGTGGAGGAAACCCGCCGCCCGGAACGCAATGTCCCGCGCTCGATGATCATCGGCCTGAGCATCATCTTCCTGGTGATCACCCTGTATTGCCTCGGCGCCTTGCTGTGCATTCCCCGGGAGCAACTGGCGAGCCATCCGCTGCCGCATTTCCTGTTCGCCACCACGGTGTTCGGCGAGGCCGGCAAGCTGTTCCTGGTGGGCGCGGTGATCACCGCCACCTGCAGCACGGTCAACTCGTCCCTGGCGGCGCTGCCACGGATGCTCTACGGCATGGCCCAGAACGGCCAGGCCTTCCCCCAGTTCAAACGTCTCAGCCCGCGCAGCCGCACACCCTGGGTGGCAGTGCTGTTCGTCGCCGCGCTCACGGGGCTGCCGATCCTGATCCTGGGCCAGGACCCGGACTCCATCAGCCTGCTGCTGTTGGCCGCGGCCCTGGCCTGGCTCTTGGCCTACATCATCGTACACATCGACGTGATCGCCCTGCGCCGGCGCTACCCCGACGCGCCACGGCCGTTCCGTTCGCCGTTCTACCCCTGGCCCCAGGTGCTGGGCATCGTCGGCATGCTGTTTGCGATCTATCACGTGTCGCCGTCCCCGGAGATGACCGCGCGGATCTTCGGCAGCGCCGGCGTCGTGCTGGGGGTGATCTCGCTGATCGCCGCGGTCTGGATCAAGTGGGTGATGCGCAAGCCACTGTTTGTTCCCGAACCGCTGCTGCCCACGGGGCCGAGTCCCGTCGCCACGCCTTCCCTTGAATCCACTTGTCGTGCAGGAGAATGACCATGAGTGCTGAAAACCCAACCGCCCAACGCAGTACCCAGGACTACCAGGCCCTGGATGCCGCCCACCATATCCATGCCTTCCTCGACCAGAAGGCGCTGAACGCCGAAGGCCCGCGGGTGATCGTCCGCGGCCAGGGCCTGCACCTGTGGGACAACGACGGCCAGCGCTACCTGGACGGCATGTCCGGGCTGTGGTGCACCAACCTGGGCTACGGTCGCCAGGACCTGGCGGCCGCCGCCAGCGCCCAGCTGGAGCAGTTGCCGTACTACAACATGTTCTTCCACACCACCCACCCGGCGGTGGTGGAGCTCTCCGAGCTGCTGTTCAGCCTGTTGCCCGGGCACTACAGCCACGCCATCTACACCAACTCCGGCTCCGAGGCCAACGAGGTGCTGATTCGCAGCGTGCGCCGCTACTGGCAGATCCTCGGCCAGCCGCAGAAGAAGGTGATGATCGGCCGCTGGAACGGCTACCACGGCTCGACCCTGGCCGCCACCGCCCTGGGCGGGATGAAATTCATGCACGACATGGGCGGGCTGATTCCGGATGTGGCGCACATCGACGAGCCTTACTGGTTCGCCCACGAAGGCAACCTGACGCCCGCCGAGTTCGGCCTGCGCTGCGCCCGCCAGCTGGAAGAGAAGATCCTAGAACTTGGGGCCGAGAACGTCGCCGGTTTCATCGCCGAACCGTTCCAGGGCGCCGGCGGCATGATCTTCCCGCCAGACAGCTACTGGCCGGAAATCCAGCGCATCTGCCGCCAGTACGACGTGCTGCTGTGCGCCGACGAAGTGATCGGCGGTTTCGGCCGCACCGGCGAGTGGTTCGCCCATCAGCACTTCGGCTTCGAGCCCGACACCCTGTCCATCGCCAAGGGCCTGACCTCCGGCTACATCCCCATGGGCGGCTTGGTGCTGAGCAAGCGCATCGCCCAGGTGCTGGTGGAGCAGGGCGGGGTGTTCGCCCACGGCCTGACCTATTCCGGGCACCCGGTGGCCGCCGCCGTGGCCATCGCCAACCTCAAGGCCCTGCGCGATGAAGGCGTGGTGACCCGGGTCAAGCAGGACACCGGCCCCTACCTGCAGCAGTGCCTGCGGGAAGTGTTCGGCAACCACCCGCTGATCGGCGAGGTCCAGGGCTGCGGGCTGGTGGCGGCCTTGCAGTTCGCCGAGGACAAGGCCAGCCGCAAGCGCTTTGCCAACGAGAACGACATCGCCTGGCGCTGCCGCACCCTGGGCTTCGAAGAGGGGGTGATCATCCGCTCGACCCTGGGGCGGATGATCATGGCCCCGGCGCTGGTGGCGACCCGCGGCGATATCGACGAACTGATCGACAAGACCCGGCGCGCGGTGGAACGCACGGCCCGGGAGATCGAGAACGGGCAGTTGCCGACGGCCTGAGGGCCGGCGCTGGATCGACTGCTTGTCGGCGCCGCTGAAACACCACACCCCGCCAGAGTCCGACTCTGGCGGGGTGTGTTTTTTCGGCTCGGTTCGGGGGGAGCCATTTCCTGCTGTAGGGCCCGGTCCCGGGCCACTAATCTGTGGCCAGGGTGCACAACCGGCGGTTCAGAACTTACCGTTCAAAACTTGCCATTCAAACCCAGGCGGAAGGTGTCGTTGCGTTCGTCCGAGCCCAGGGCGGTCTTGTACGAGACGCCCAGTTGCCAGGCACGCCCGAGGTTGAAGTCGACGCCCATGTCCAGGCTGGCGAAATCGCTGTCCAGGGCGTCGGGCTTGAGCCGGTACAGCGTGCCTTCGTCACCCTGGTCGGTGTAGCGCATCTTGTAGTCGCTGCTGCTGCTGAAGTTGTGGCCCCAGGCCAGGCCGACCTTGGGCGTGACCACACCGATCCGGGTCATCAGGTCGTAGCCCGAACGTACACCGAGGTAGGAGGTGAAGTTCTGCTGGCGCTGTTCGTCGTAGGACAGGCCGTAAATGCCGCCGCCACTTTCACGGTAGGCATCCAGGCGCGTGGTGCTGGCGTTCAGGCGACTGTAGGGCGTCAGCGACAGCGGGCCCTGGCGATACTCATAGCTGGCGGTCAGGGAGGCGAACAACTGATCGGCATCCCGCGAGCCGCGGGCGTAGTCGTCGTTGCTGCCGGTGATGTAGCGGCGCGAGTCGAAGCTGATGCGGTTGTAGCCCAAAAGGCCGTCGACAAATACCTGCGGGGCCAGGTTCAGGCTCAGGTAGGTGGCGATGCCGATGGCGTCCCCATCGCTGCGGGTGTGGTTCTTGCCGATGTCGCTGCGGTCGTTGCCGTAGCCGATACCGACCCCGGCAATGGCGCTGGGCGACAGGCGATAGTCGACACCGACGCTCAGGCCCAGGGTGGTGAAGCTGTTGTCCCGCGCGCCCCGGGTGTGGGTCGAGCCGACGTTGACGAAGCCGTCGCTCCAGAACGCCAGGGCGTCCTGTTTGCAGTTGTCCTGCAGGGCGGCCGCGGCTTCGCGTTTTTCCTGCTCGGTCTGGTTGGCGGTGCCTCCCAGCTGGTCCTGGACGGCTTTGGCGATTTCGCCCAGCGGTACGTCGCGGCCTTCCTTGCGCAAGCTGGCGTTGAACGAATTGCGCTCGCAACTGATCTGGTGCAGTTGCTCCAGGCGCCGGTTGAAGTTGTCCATCTGAGTGCTGGCAAAACGCTCGGCGGCGCGGGTCTGGGCGTTGAGCAGGCCGATGACCTCGGCGTCCTTGGTCGGGTCCGGACGCTCCTGGATCATGAAGCTGACGGTGCTCGCGGCGCTGGCGCCGCTGCCGTTCTGCAGGCTGAAGCTGACCACGGCGGTGCCGGCGAAGGCCGCCGAAGGCACGAAGCGCATCGAGAAGCGGCCGATCATCATCGCCCGCCCGGCCGATGCCGGGGTGACCGAGCCGAGGACGGCCTGGGTGAACGGGCCCCCGGTGGCGCCCTGGGTCAGGTCGACGGTGGCCGACTGGCCCGCCGCGAGGATCTGGCTGGAAGCCGGCACGGTAATCGCCACGGCAGCGATGGTCAGGGTGTAGGTCTGTGAGCCGGTAGCGCCGTTGGCATCGGTGACGGTGATGCTCAGGTTGCTGCTGCCGCTGGTGGTCGGCGTACCGCTGATCAGGCCGCTGGCGGTGTTCAGGCTCAGGCCCGCCGGCAGGCTGCCGGAGGTGATGGCGTAGGTGTAGGGCGCGGTGCCGCCGGTGGCGCTGAGGGTGGCGCTGTAGGCGCTGCCTGCGGTGCCGGCCCCCAAGGACGCCGGAGTCAGTACCAGGCTGGGCGCGCTGACCGTGAGGGTCACCGTGGCCGGGCTGGAGGTGCCGCCGGCGTTGGTGGCGGTGTAGGTGAAGCTGTCGCTGCCGGAATAACCGGCGGTTGGGGTGTAGGTGATGCTGGTGCCGCTGGCGGTGGCGGTGCCATGGCTGGCCGCAGTGGCCACGGCCACGCTGCTGGCGGCGCCGCCGGTGATGTTCAGGGTGATCGGGTTGGCGCTGCTGTTGGCGGCCACGGTGGCGCTGACGGCATTGGCCACCGGCGCCTGGACGCCGATGGTGATCGAGAAGGCCTGGGAGCCGGTGGCGCTGTTGGCGTCGGTGGCGGTGATGGTCAGGTTGAGGGTGCCGCTGGCCATGGGGGTGCCACTGATGGCGCCGGTGGCGGTGTTGAGGATCAGGCCGGCCGGCAGGCTGCCGGAGGTGATGGCGTAGGTGTAGGGCGCGGTGCCGCCAGTGGCAGTGACGGTCTGGCTGTAGGCCGTGCCGACGCTGCCGTTGCTCAGGGAGCCGGGGCTCAGGGTAATGCTCGGCGCACTGACGGTAATGGTCACGGTGGCCGGGCTGGAGGTGCCGCTGGCGTTGGTGGCGGTGTAGGTGAAGCTGTCACTGCCGGAATAACCGGCGGTTGGGGTGTAGGTGATGCTGGTGCCGCTGGCGGTGGCGGTGCCATGGCTGGCGGCAGTGGCAATGGCCACGCTGCTGGCGGCGCCACCGGTGATGTTCAGGGTGATCGGGTTGGCGCTGCTGTTGGCGGCCACGGTGGCGCTGACGGCATTGGCCACCGGCGCCTGCACGCCGATAGTGATCGAGAAGGCCTGGGAGCCGGTGGCGCTGTTGGCGTCGGTGGCGGTGATGGTCAGGTTGAGGGTGCCGTCGGCCATGGGGGTGCCGCTGATGGCGCCGGTGGTGGTGTTGAGGATCAGGCCGGCCGGCAGGCTGCCGGAGGTGATGGCGTAGGTGTAGGGCGCGGTGCCGCCAGTGGCCGTGACGGTCTGGTTGTAGGCCGTGCCGACGCTGCCGTTGCTCAGGGAGCCGGGGCTCAGGGTAATGCTCGGCGCACTGACAGTGATGGTCACGGTGGCCGGGCTGGAGGTGCCGCTGGCGTTGGTGGCGGTGTAGGTGAAGCTGTCACTGCCGGAATAACCGGCGGTTGGGGTGTAGGTGATGCTGGTGCCGCTGGCGGTGGCGGTGCCATGGCTGGCGGCTGTGGCGATGGCCACGCTGCTGGCGGCGCCGCCGGTGATGTTCAGGGTGATCGGGTTGGCGCTGCTGTTGGCGGCCACGGTGGCGCTGACGGCATTGGCCACCGGTGGCAGGCCGTTGATCTGCAAGGTGTAGGCGCGGGAGCCGGTGGCGCTGTTGGCGTCGGTGGCGGTGACGGTCAGGTTGAAGGTGCCACTGACAGTCGGCGTACCGCTGATCACGCCACTGCTGGTGTTCAGGCTCAGGCCGGCAGGCAGGCTGCCGGCGCTGATTGCATAGGTGTAGGGCGTGGTGCCGCCGGTGGCGGTCACGGTCTGGTTGTAGGCCGTGCCCTGAATGCCGTCGGGCAGTGTCGTCGGCGTTATCGCCAGGGTGGGTGCACTGACGGTGATGGTCACCGTGGCCGGGCTGGAGGTGCCGCTGGCGTTGGTGGCGGTGTAGGTGAAGCTGTCGCTGCCGGAGTAACCGGCGGTTGGGGTGTAGGTAATGCTGGTGCCGCTGGCGGTGGCGGTGCCATGACTGGCGGCAGTGGCCACGGCCACGCTGCTGGCCGCGCCGCCGCTCAGGCTCAGGGTGACCGGGTTGGCGCTGCTGTTGGCGGCCACTGTGGCGCTGACCGGGCCGACGGTGGGGGGCGGAACGTTGTAGGTATAGCCGTTGGTCAGGGTCGCGGTGCCCCCTGGGGTGGTGACTACCACGTTAACCGCACCTGCGGCGTGGGCCGGGGTGGTGGCGGTGATGGTGGTGGCATTGTTGACGATGTAACCGGTGGCGGATGTCCCGCCAAAGCTCACCGCCGTGGCACCGGTCAGGTTGGTGCCGGTGAGGGTGACGGAGGTGGCGCCTGCGGTGCTGCCGTTGTTCGGGGTGACGGCGGTCAGGGTCGGGGTCGCGGAGCTGGTGACCACCAGGGTATAGGTGGCGACGCCGCCCTGATTCAGGCCGTCATTGAGGGTGATGCTGAATGTGTAGGTGCCGGCGGTGGTGGGCGTGCCGTGGAGTATGGTGTTCGAGCTGCCCGGTGACGGATCGAGGATCAGGCCCGGCGGCAGGCAGGGAGTCACGCCGTCGTAGTCCGGGTCATTGGCGTCGCACTCTACCCATTTGTCCAGTGGTTGCGCGCCACCGACGGAGTTGATGACGATGCTCATGGACTGGCCCACTGCCACGCTGGGCAAGGTACTGCCCGTAGCCGGGTTGGTGATCACGGGAGCGGCGGCCATTGCCTGGCTGCTCAGGGTCAACATGACCAGGAGCAGGAACAGTGAAGTCAGCGGACGTGTCAGCCAGGTACCTAGCGTGGTCAGTGGTGTTCTCATGAGGGCTTCCTGCCTTGCGACCGGTTTGAGGGTCGTATCCAGCGTAAGTGTTGATAAAGGTCCAGCGGTTACAGCACGGCTACAGCCGGCCCCTTGGGGGCTGGTCATAAACGATGGTCAGGGACTGTCGACGGCCTCCCGGGCGTCTAGCCGCGCGGGACGCTGCATCTGGGTGTACAGGCCGGTGTCGGCGCCGGCGCGAAAGCCCAGCCGCTCATACAGCCGGCGGGCACGGCTACCCTGTTCGACGCTCAGGCTGCAGGTCTGGCCCTGGGCGTCGGCCTTGGCCAGTACCCTGCGCAGCAACTCGGTGCCGATGCCCCGGCCATGCCAGTCCGGCAGCAGAGCAATATCGACTATGCGCACATCGTCGGCCGCGTAATGCACGCACAGGCGCCCGATCGGGCTACCGGCCTGCTCGACGATCAGAAAATCCGCGGCGGGAAAGTGCTTTTCATAATGCTGGCGCTGCAGTTCGGCCTGGGCGTGCAGGAAAGCCCGGCGCTGGACATCGTTCCAGCCCGGCACTGCGCTGACTTCGGCCCAGCGGCGTGAGGCGTACAGCGCCTGGAGAAATCCCAGGTCGTGGCCGTCCTGCTTGCGCAGTACGGCCACGTTGCCCGCCGGCAGATGGGGAGGGCTGATGTGGGTCATGAGGCTCTGATCGGGTACTCGCCATCCAGGCAGATGCAGTAGGCCAGCGTCTGGAAGGGTTGCATGGTGTTACGCAAGGCCGTCGACGTTGCGCCAGTACCGGCGATGCCCACCGTGGTGGCCGCCAGTGTCTGGGTTGTCGTCGTTGGTGCGGTGTTGTTGTACAGGCGTATGTTGCGCGGCTGCGCCAGGAAGGCGGTGTTGTTGGGGATATCCAGAGCGGCACCCGATTCGCTGCCGTCCTTGACCATCACCGAATGGGTATGGGGGGCAAAATTGCTGGGCCCCATGGTTATCCGGTCGGCTCCGAGGGCCGTGCCAACGGGCCTGTCGGTCAGCCCGGGCGCCAGCCCGGCACCCATGGCCACGCGCCCGTTGAGATTGGGCAGCTTGAAGTTCTGGCCGGGGGTACCGCCATACAGGGTGCCAATCACCGAATAGAGCGCAGGATTCTGCTGGACCGTGATGGTCGATCCATCGCAATACGCCCAGTTTTGCGGGACGAAGTTGTAGGGGAACAGTCTGATTTCACCGGTAAACGCATCCATGATCGGTCATTCCAGATTGAGTAGAGAGGGTCACTGGTTTCGGGTCGGATAGAGGCCGAGCAGGCAAATGATGTAGTTGATCGCCAATGAGCCCATCAGGTTGCTATGGGGGGCCACGGCGCCAGTGGGCGTGCCCAGTGCCGGGTCGAGAAACTGCGGGTTCATCGGGACGGCGGCGGATGTTCCGGTGCCTGCGCTGTACAGCCCGGTGATGATCCCCGCGCCCGCGAATTTGCCAAAGGTCATGCTGTTGGGCGTCGCGGCGGGGGAGGGGGCCGGCGACGTGGCATCCTGGCCGCTCACCATGAAGCCATGGGTGTGGGGCGCGGTGTTTTCCGGCCTCATGGTCACCGTTTCCACGCCGAATTTCTGGCTCAGCGCCCTGGGGGTCAGGCCCGTCCCGGTGCCCTGGCCAACCGGCAGGCGACCCCGGTAGTCCGGCAGGCCGAAGTTGGTGCTGCCGTTGCCGCCGTACAGAGTGCCGAGCAATGAATACAGGGCCTCAAAGCTGCTGATCGGCAGCAACGAACCGTCACAAAACGCCCAATTTTCCGGCGCGTAGTTACCGGCAAACATGCGGATCTCTCCGACAAAGGCTTCAGACATGTCAGTTTCCTTACTTGAGGGTCTGTGGACGGCCGTTACTGGCGCGGCGGGTAGACACCCGTCGTTGCGATGCAGAAGTAGCCGACGATGGAGGGCTGGATGTTGGGCATGGCCGCGCCCTGGGTTGTGGTGATGGTGGCACTGTTGAGGCTGGTCAGGGTGCCGGTTGCCGCGGTGTAGGTCGGTTTAGCCGCGACCCCCTTGGAGTTCGAGCTGACAGCGGGAATGTTGCCGTACGGACCATCATTGCCCGGGTCGTTGGAGACATGCGTGGCATGGTTATGCTGGGCCACCGAGCTTTGCGGCATCGTCACGGTTTCGCTACCGCCTTTGGTGCCCAGCGCGTGCACATCCATGATCGGATCGACGGTGGAGACTTTGTAGTTTTGTCCCAGGGCGACCCGGCCACGCAGATCCGGTATGCCGAATGTCGTGGTGCCGTCACCGCCATAGGTTTTGCCCAGCAGGGAAGCCAGCGCGACATTGCTATTGATGGGTAGAACCTGGCCCTCGCAAGGCAGCCAACCCTGGGGTGCCCAACCCCAGGGGAACAAGCGAATTTCTCCGATAAAGGGATCCATGTTCTTTTCTCCTTGAACAAGTTTCTGACGCCAGGAATCCGTCTCTCACTAATAGACTAGCAAGTGCGTAGGCGCACAATAAACAAAAGTGAATTTAGTGTGCAAATGTTATTTCAAGTTGTTTGCTGGCAATTAACAGAGGGGGTGTCTATTAGCAGGTAGTTGACGCTCTGGCTAAGAGATCTCAAGAAGGAAGTCTTTCTGAGTGTTACTGGTTGGCGCCCGCTCTAGGGCGTTTTGTCCAGCAGGGGCGGGGGTGGGGCTGATTGTTCAGCTTGGGGGGATAGGCTTGGGAGTTCGGTTTGTCGGACTTGTAAGTTCATTGTCAAGGAACTAAGCGTGCTAACGATCTACGCCTAAAGTATGGGTTTTTCAGTCTGGGTTCTGGCGGGTTTACAGCGGGCTTTAAGTGTGGCGGTAACATGTCTTAGTTACTGTATTGGGGTGGTTATTCCCAAGTTGCTAAGTAGGTTATTCTTTTGGCGGGTGGGAGTTGCGGTAAAGTCTTTTTGCTCTAAGGCCATGTTTTATTTGAAGTTGTTGTGTTTTTTTTGACGCCGGCGGGACGCCGCTCCCCGGGGAGGAGCGGCGCGCCGTTACCGGATTACAGCCCGGCGCTTTCTGCCGCTACGCTCTTGGGCTTGCCGTAGTGCCATTCATAGACCACGAACTTGAAGTCCTTGAGGTCGCCTTTTTCGTCGAAGCTCAGATCGCCGGTCGGGGTCTTGAAGGTGCCCTTGTGGATCGCCTCGGCGACTTTTTCCGGGTCTTCGCTCTTGGCCGCGGCGATGCCCCCGGCAATCACTTCCACGGCCGAGTAGGACGGCAGCACGAACGGACCGCTGGGGTTTTCCTTCTTGGCTTCGAAGGCTTCCACCAGGGCCTTGTTGGCCGGGTCCTGGTCGAAGGACTTGGGCAGGGTCACCAGCATGCCTTCGGAGGCGTCCTTGGCGATCTGCGAGATCGAGTCGTTGCCCACGCCTTCAGGTCCCATGAAGCGTGCGGTCAGGCCCTTTTCCTTGGCCTGGCGCAGCAGCAGGCCCATTTCCGGGTGGTAGCCGCCGAAGTAGACGAAATCGACATTGGCCTGCTTGAGCTTGGCCAGGATCGATGAGTAGTCGCGCTCGCCGACGTTGATGCCTTCGAACATCGCCACCTTGATGCCTTCCTTGCCCAGGATGTCCTTGACCGAGCTGGCGATGCCTTCGCCGTATTGCTGCTTGTCGTGCAGCACCGCGACATTGCTCGGCTTGAGCTGGGCGATGTAGCGCGCCGCGGCCGGGCCCTGGGCGTTGTCCAGGCCGATGGTGCGGAACACCATCTTGTAGCCCCGGGCGGTCAGCTCGGGGCTGGTGGCGGCCGGGGTAACCATCACGATGCCTTCGTCTTCGTAGATGTCCGACGCTGGCTGGGTGGAGCTGGAGCACAGGTGCCCGACCACGAACTTGACGCCGTCATTGACCACCTTGTTGGCCACGGCCACGGCTTGCTTGGGATCGCAGGCATCGTCGTATTCCACGGCCACCAGTTGCTTGCCGTCGACGCCGCCCTTGGCGTTGATCTGCTCGATGGCCATGCGCGCGCCGCTGAACTGCATGTCACCGTATTGCGCCACCGGGCCGGTCTTGGCCCCGGCGATGCCGATCCGGATGCTGTCGGCGGCCAGGGAATGACAGGCCAGGCCGGCCAGGATCATGGCGCTGAGCAGTTGGGTGGCTTTGTTATTGATACGACTCATGGGTTGTTCCACTCCTGTGGGTAACGGTTCAAAGGGTGTTGCAGGTGATGCATGGGCTGTCGCCGCCGCGCCTCGGGCACGGCCGCGACACCCCGGGGTGTTGTAGAGCGCCCGGACCCGGGCGGTACTGATCCCGCTCAAGGAAGGGCCTTGCCGATTCTGGGAATGGCCTCCAGCGCCGGCCGTGTCGCCGCGGGCTCGGCACAGGCATCCAGGGCCTGGGCGATATCGGCCAGCAGGTCGGCGACGTCTTCCAGGCCTACCGACAGGCGGACCAGGCCCTCGGAGATGCCGTGTTCGACACGCTCCTCGGGGCTGTAGGTGGAATGGGTCATGCTCGCCGGGTGCTGGGCCAGGGATTCGGCGTCTCCCAGGCTGACGGCTCGGCTGAACAATTGCAGGGCATTCATGAAGCGGGTGCCGGTAGCCAGTCCGCCCTTGAGCTCGAAGGCGATCATGCCCCCGGGCAACTTCATCTGCTGTTGCGCCAGGGCGTGTTGCGGGAAGGATGGCAGGCCGGGGTAGGCCACCCATTGCACTTGCGGCTGTTGCTGCAGGTATTCGGCGATGGCCTGGGCGCTGCTGCAGTGGCGTTCCATGCGCAGGGCCAGGGTCTTGAGGCCGCGCATCAGGAGAAAGGCGTCCTGGGGCGACAGCACCGCACCGGTCATGTCCTTGAGGCCTTCCAGGCGAATGCGCTCGGCCAGGCTCTGGCGGGTGACCACGACACCGGCGGTGATATCGCCGTGGCCATTGAGGTACTTGGTGGCCGAGTGCACCACCAGGTCGGCCCCCAGCTCCAGCGGACGCTGCAGGTAGGGAGTGCAATAGGTGTTGTCCACGACGAAGGTGATGCGCGGATGCTGGCGGGCGATTTCGGCCACCGCGGCAATGTCCACCAGCTGCATGTTGGGGTTGGCCGGGGATTCGCAATAGATCATCCGCGTAGCGGGGCTGATGGCGGCCCGCAGGTTGCCCAGGTCGCTCATGTCGACATGGCGCACCTTGACGCCGAACTCGGCCAGCCCGTGGTGCAGCAGGGCGAAGGTGCAGCCGTACAGGGTCCGGCAGACGATGATCTCGTCGCCGGGCCGCAGCAGGGTCCACAGGGTGGCGGCAATCGCCCCCATGCCGGAGCCGAAGGCCACCGCCGCCTCGCCGTTTTCCAGGGCCGCCATGCGCGCCTCCAGCAGCGCCAGGGTCGGGTTGCCGATGCGGGTGTAGAAGTAGCCGGGCTCCTGGCCGGCAAAGCAGCCGGCGCCGTATTCGGCGGTGGCGAAAGTGAAGGTGGAGGTCAGATAGATCGGCGGGATCAGCGCGCCTTGATGCTCCTGAGGGTTGTAGCCGTGATGGATGGCGCGCGTGGAAAAACCAAGGTCACTGTTTTTATTGTTCATGGTGAACGCTCCCGGATTTGCTCTAATGCTATGCTCAAATCCGGCGCAATAATTGCTAATTTGGCTGATTAAATGCCGTGTAATTGAAATAAAAATTCATAAAAACAAGATTAAGAGGCAAAACATGCCCAGTGGACTGGATCGAACCGACAAAGCCCTGCTGCTGGCTCTGCAGGACAACGCCCGCCTGACCACCGCCGAGCTGGCCGACAGCGTCGCCCTGACCACGTCGCCTTGTTGGCGGCGAGTGAAGATCCTCGAGGAAAGCGGGGTGATCACCGGCTATCAGGCGATTCTCTCGCCCAAGGCCCTGGGCTTTGGCGTCACCGCCTTTGTCAGCGTGATGATGGAATCCCACTCCCGGGAAACGGCCCGGGCCTTCGAGCAGCGACTGCTGGAAATTCCGGAAATCATCGCCTGCCACAACGTCTCCGGACGCTACGATTTTCTCCTCGAAGTGCTGGCCAGGGATCTGGAATCCTTCGGCGAGTTCGCCCGCGAAGTGCTGCAGACCCTGCCGGCGGTGAAAGAGATCTACTCGAGCTTTTCCTTCAAGTCGGTGAAGCCGTTGCGGCAGATTCCGGTGCCGCAGCCCGGCGCCTGAGGCCGGGGCCAGGTGTAGGGCCGACAGTGATTGCCAGGTGAAACAGAGCGGGCCCGCGATCTTGATCGCGGGCTTTTTTTTGCCTGCCCGGACCCGCGCCTGTCCGATCGCGGCCTTCGCTGGCAAGCCCGCTCCTGGGGGGCAACCCGTGCGCCGGAAAGGGTTTTTCTGCAACGCGATGATTGACGCGGCAGCGGCGCCTCCCTATTCTTTGTCGACCAACAAAGAATAGGGAGCAATGCGATGAAAACCCTCAAGGGCCCCAGCCTGCACCTGGCGCAATTCAGTGCCGACAGCGCGCCATTCAACAGCCTGCCGGCGATGGCCCAATGGGCCGCCGACCTGGGTTTCAAGGCGCTGCAGATTCCCGCCTGGGATGCGCGCTTGTTCGATGTCGCCACGGCGGCCGAGAGCCAGGACTATTGCGATGAACTCAAGGGCCAACTGGCGCAGCAGGGCCTGCAGATCAGCGAGCTGACCAGCCATATCTTCGGCCAGCTGGTGGCGGTGCACCCGGCCTACGATGCGATGTGCGACAACTTCGCCCCCGAGGCGCTGCGGGGCAAGCCTCAAGCCAGAACCGAGTGGGCGATAGCGCAAATGAAGCTGGCGGCCAGGGCATCGCGGCGCCTGGGGCTGAGTGAGCTGGGCACCTTCTCCGGGTCCCTGGCCTGGCCTTACCTGTTTCCCTTTCCGCAGCGCCCCGAAGGCCTGATCGAGACGGCGTTCGAGGAGCTGGCGCGCCGCTGGCGGCCGATCCTCGATGAGTGCGACGAGCAGGGGGTCAACCTGTGCTACGAAATCCACCCCAGCGAGGACCTGCACGACGGCACCAGTTTCGAGCGCTTCTATGAACGGGTGGACCGTCACCCACGCTGCAACATCCTCTTCGACCCCAGCCATTTCGTGCTGCAACAGCTGGACTACCTGAGCTACCTGGACATCTACCACGAGCGCATCCGCATGTTTCACGTCAAGGATGCCGAGTTCAATCCCACGGGGCGCCAGGGCATCTATGGCGGCTACAGCTCCTGGGTCGAGCGCGCCGGGCGCTTCCGTTCCCTGGGCGACGGCCAGGTGGATTTCAAGGGGATCTTTTCCAAGCTGGCGCAATACGACTACCCGGGCTGGGCGACCCTGGAATGGGAGTGCTGCCTCAAGGACCAGGAAGACGGCGCCCGGGAAGGCGTGGCGTTCATCAACCGCCACATGATCCAGGTCACCGAGCGGATCTTCGACGACTTCGCCGGTGCACGGATCGACCGCCAACAGATCAACGCCATGCTCGGCATGGTCTGAACCCCCTCAGCGAGAAAACCCATGAATGCTTTGACAGACAACACCCAGGCCGACACCGACGGCCTGACCCATCGCTATGTGCGCATCGATGGCCAGCGCATCCATTGCGTCAGCGCCGGCAGCGGCCGCCCGGTGCTGCTGATCCCCGGCTGGCCACAGACCTGGTACGCCTGGCGCGGGGTGATCCGGGCCCTGGCGGCCCAGGGTTTCCAGGCGATCGCCGTGGACCCGCCGGGCAGCGGCCAGTCCGACCGCCCGGAGCAGGGCTACGACACCGGCCATGTGGCCGAGGTGCTGCATCAGGTGATGCTGCAACTGGGCTTTGCCTCTTACAGTGTGGTCGGCCATGACGTCGGCATGTGGATCGCCTACGCCCTGGCCAGCGACCGGCCGCAGGCGGTGGAGCGCCTGGCGCTGACCGAGGCGGTGATCCCCGGGTTGGCGGAGGCGCCGCCGATTTTCGTGGCGCCGGAGCAGAACATCTTTCTCTGGCACTTCATGTTCAACCAGCTGCGGGACCTGCCCGAGGCATTGATCGCCGGGCGCGAGCGGGCCTACCTGAGCTACATCTTCGACCACTGGTCCCATCGCCGCGAAGCGGTGGCCGCCGAGGTCTACATCGACGCCTATGCGGCGCCGGGCGGGCTGCGGGCCGGCTTTGCCTACTACCGGGCGATTCCCGAGACGGTGCGCCAGAACCGGCTGCGGGCCCAGCGGCCACTGGCGATGCCGGTGCTGGCGATCGGCGCCGAACACGCCACCAACGATGCGCCGCTGCTGACCCTGCAAGGCCACGCCAGCGACCTGCGCGGCGCCATAGTGCCGGACTGCGGACACTTCATCATGGAAGAGGCGCCCGAGGCATTTCTCGCGCTGCTGCTGCCGTTTCTGCAGGAGGGCCGTGACTGAGGCACGGCGCAGGCACGGCCGCGGGCACGGAAAATGGCCGCGGCCGGCGCAAATCTAATATCATTTCGTCCCGGCGCGCTGCGCCACCCGGCTGTTCGGCCTGCGCCGAACGCCTTCCCTGTCCTGACGAGATACCCGACCCCCATGGCTGGAAGACCCCGCGAATTCGATCGTGACCTGGCGCTGCGCCAGGCACAGGAACTGTTCTGGGCCCGAGGTTTCGAAACCACCTCCATGGCCGACCTGGTGGCGGCCCTGGGCATTGCTTCGGCACGCATCTATGCCGCCTTCGGTTCCAAGGAGGCGCTGTTTCGCGAGGCCATCGAGCTGTACGAAAGCCAGGAAGGCGGCTTCGCCGACCTGGCCCTGCAGGAGCCCAACGCCTACCACGCCATCGAGCGCATGCTGCAGGACGCGGTGGCGCTCTACACCCGCCCCGACGGTCCCCGGGGCTGCATGGTGGTGGCCTCGGCGGTGAACTGCTCGAGCGACAACGACAGCGTGCGCGAATGGCTGGCCGAGCATCGCCGGGCGCGGACCGCGAGCATCATCCAGCGCCTGGAAGCGGCGGTGCAGGCGGGTGAATTGCCTCGCTACAGCGATGCAACGTCTTTGGGCGACTATTACTCCATGGTGCTCCACGGCCTCTCGGTGCAGGCCCGCGACGGGGTCAGCGCGGCGCGCCTGCTGCAGGGCGTGGCGCTGGCCATGCAAGTCTTCCCGGGCGGCGTCCAGGGGAATTGAGGCGGCGCCCGGCGAGGCTCCGGGCAGCGGGCTTGGCTCGGCAACCCGGGGGCCGGCAAGGCTGGCCCGGGTTGTGCATTTTTTATCGGGTCCTGGACCTGTTCCATCATCCAAAGAGTACGACGCCCCCCATGAGCGATTCCCCGGCGACACCTCAAGGCAACTGGCAGCCGGTCATCGCACTGGCGCTGGCGGCCTTTGTCTTCAACACCACCGAGTTCGTGCCGGTGGGCCTGCTCAGCGCCATCGGCGCCAGCTTCGACCTGCCCACCGAGCGGGTCGGGCTGATGCTGACCATCTACGCCTGGATCGTGTCCCTGACCTCGCTGCCGGTGATGCTGCTGACCCGCAACGTCGAGCGGCGCAGGTTGCTCACGGTGCTGTTCGGCCTGTTCATCGTCAGCCATGTGCTGTCCAGCCTGGCCACCAGTTTCGGCCTGCTGATGCTCAGTCGCATCGGCGTGGCCCTGGCCCATGCGCTGTTCTGGTCCATCACCGCGTCCCTGGCGGTGCGCCTGGCGCCGGCGGGCAAGCAGGTGCAGGCCCTGGGCCTGCTGGCCACCGGCACCTCGCTGGCCATGGTCCTGGGGATTCCCCTGGGGCGTTTGCTGGGCGAGGCCCTGGGCTGGCGCACCACCTTCGGCGTGATCGCCGCCATGGCCGGCTTGCTGGTGCTGTGGCTGATGCGCACCTTGCCGCTGCTGCCGAGCCAGAACTCCGGTTCCCTGCGCAGCCTGCCGCTGCTGTTCAAGCGCCCGGCGCTGGTGGCGATCTACGTGCTGACGGCGCTGGTGGTGACGGCGCAGTTCACCGCCTACAGCTACATCGAGCCCTTTATCAAGGTGGCGGCGGGCCTGGGCGGCGAGGTGGTGACCCTGGTGCTGCTGGTGTTCGGCGGCGCCGGCATCATCGGCTCGCTGCTGTTCAGCGTCCTGCACCGCCACAGCCCGCAGGGCTTCCTGCTGACCGCGGTGCTGTTGCTGGCGCTGTGCCTGAGCCTGCTGTTGCCGCTCAATGGCCACGTCTGGTCGCTGGTGGCGCTGAGCGTGGTCTGGGGCATGGCGATCATGGGCTTCGGCCTTGCCCTGCAATCCAAGGTGCTGGTGCTGGCGCCGGATGCCACCGACGTGGCGATGGCGATGTTCTCCGGGATCTACAACATCGGCATCGGTGGCGGCGCGCTGCTGGGCAGCTGGGTTGGCGGGCAACTGGGTTTTGCCTATGTCGGCCTGGCGGGCGGGGCCCTGGCGACCCTGGCCTTGCTGCTGTACAGCCTGGCCCTGCGGCGCATGGCCCGCACCAACGTGTAGCCGCTGCCGCAGGCTGCGAACGGCTCCGCAGGAGACGCGGCGGCCTTGCAGGCGCCGGAGGTTCGGCGGTCGATCGCCAAGCAAGGTCCTGCGGACCTTCGCGCAGCCTCGCCAGAGGCTCGACAGCGGCTACGGTGGGGCGATGTCGACCATGCGCGCCGGGCGCCCGCCAGGGTTAGCGGCGCCGGGCGTCGGGCCAGCAGGCCACCAGCACCAGCAGCAGCGCCGCCAGCAGGTAGGGCAGGCGCGGTTCCAGCCCGTAGATCAGGGTCCCGGCCAGGGGCCCGACCACCACCCCCAGGCCCTGGGCCGCGCCGACGGAACCGGCGGTGGCGCCTTGCTCGGCGGCGTCCACCGCGTTGCTGGCCAGGGCGGCGAACGAGGGGAAGATCCAGCCCATGCCCGCGGCCGAAACGAAGAACCCCAGCCACAGCACCCAGGCCTGGGCCGCGACGATGCTCGTGGCAAAGCCCAGCGCCGCCACCAGGGCGCCGATGCGAATCATCCGCAGCGGCGGCCACTCCAGCTTGCGCACCAGCAGTTGCGAGGCGATCAGCGCCACCCCGACCAGGGTCAGGGCGATGCCGGCGGTCTGCGCCGCGTGCGCCGGGTCCATGCCCAGGCGGTCGAGGGCGAAGAAGCCCACGGTGATCTGCGCCATGGCCACGCACAGCATGGCGACGAACGCCACCAGCAGCGGCCGGCGCAGGCGCGGGTCGCTCAGGCGCACCGATTTGGGCGGCTGCTTGAGGTGCAGCTCCTGGCGCGGCAGCCGCGCCTTGAGCAAGGCGAAACCCAGCAGCGGCAGCACGGCCAGCACGTAGAACGGCAGGCTCAGGCTGTGGCGCGCCAGCAGCGCGGCAATCGCCGGGCCCAGCACCAGGCCGCAGGCGTTGGCCGCTCCCAGGGACGCCATGGCCCGGGTCCGGTGCTCGGGTGCGATGTTGTCGGCGATCAGCGCGTAGCCGCCCACCGGGATCGCGGCATAGAACACCCCGATCAGGCCCCGTCCCAGCAGCAGCCCGGCAAAGGCCAGGATGGCCGAGGGCAGGGCGTGCAGCGCCAGGTCGATGAACAGGCTTAGGGCGACAAAGGCCAGGGTGAAGCCGCCGGTGCCCAGCAGCAGGATGCGCCGCCGGCCGAGGCGGTCGCTGGCCCGGCCCCAGGGCCGGGCCAGGAGCATCCAGATCACCCCGGAAACGGTCACCGCCATGCCCGCCTGCCAGGTGGCCAGGCCAAGAATCCGCGCGATGGGGCCGATCAGCGAGACAAAGGCCATCATCGCCATGGTGCAGGTCAGGTTGGCCAGCAGTAGCGGACGCAGGTCGAAGGCCGCCGCGGCCTGGGGCGTTTCCAGGGTGTCGATGGGCAGGTGTTGAGCGTTGGTCATGGTTTATCCCAGGGCAGAGTGAGAGGGCAGGCGGCCGTCGACCATCACCAGCGGTCGACCGCGCACCTGCTCCAGGCGGCCGTCGACGCCATAGACGTCGCGCAGCAACTGTTGGTTGATCACCTCCAGGGCCGGTCCGGCGGCGGCCACGGCGCCGTTGTGCAGCACCACCACCTGCTGGCTGAAACCCAGGGCCAGGTTGATGTCGTGGACCACCACCAGGGTGATCAACTGGCGTTCGCGGGTGGCCCGGGTGATGGCCTCCACCACCTGGCACTGGTGGTACAGGTCCAGGGCGCTGGTGGGTTCGTCCAGCAGCAGCACCCGGGGCTGGCGCACCAGGGCCTGGGCCAGCCCCACCAGCTGGCGCTGGCCGCCGGACAGGGCGTCGATCGGGCGATCGGCCAGGGTGGTCAGGTCCAGGTCCTGCAGCACCTGTTCGACCCCGTGCAGCACCGCGGCACTGGGCCGCCCGGGGGCGAAGCCGCCACCGCGATGCCCGGCCATGGCGGCGCTGAGCACCGCTTCGAAGGCGCACAGGCGGGTGCGTTCCGGCAGGCTCTGGGGCAGGTAGACGATGTGCTGCGCCCGTTCCACCTGGGGCAGGCGGTTCAGGTCGACGCCATCGAGCAGCACCTGGCCGCTGGTTTTCTGCAACCCGGCGATGCCCCGCAGCAGGGTCGACTTGCCCGCCGCATTGGGGCCGATCAGCGCGGTCACGCTGCCGCCGGCCAGGCTCGGCAGGGCGACGTCACGCAGCACCTGGCGGTTGCCGTAATGCATGTTCAGGCCGGTGGTGCACAGCCCGGACGTGGAGGGGGCGGTCAGGCTCACAGGACACCTCGACGGTTGCGCATGACAATGGCCATGAAAAAGGGAATGCCCACCAGGGCGGTGACGATGCCCACCGGCACCAGCACCCCGGGAATCAGGGTCTTGCTGGCAATGGAGGCCATGGACAGGATCAGCCCGCCGCTGAGCACGCTGGCCGGCAGGAACAGCCGATGGTCCTCACCCACCAACAGGCGGGCGATGTGCGGGGCGATCAGGCCGATAAAGCCGATGGTGCCGACAAAGGACACCGCCAGCGCCGACAGCAGGCTGATGCGCAGCAACGCCAGCAGGCGCAGGCGGCCGACATCGATGCCGAAGCTGCGGGCCCGTTCCTCGCCCAGGGTCAGGGCGGTCAGGGCCCAGCTCTGGCGCAGGGAAAACGGCAGGCACAGGGCCAGGGCCAGGGCCAGCAGGGCGAGCTTTTCCCAGGAGGCCCGGGCCAGACTGCCCAGGGTCCAGAACACCAGTTGCTGCAGGCTGTCCTGGGTGGCGACGAACTGCAGCAGGGCCACCAGGGCATTGAAGGCGAACACCAGGGCGATGCCGAACAGCACTAGGCTCTCGACGCCGAAGCCGCGCCAGCGCGCCAGCAGGTATAGCAAGGCCACCGAGGCCAGGGCGAAGAGAAAGGCGTTGGCCGAGATCAGGTACTGCGCCGGCACCCCGGGAATGCCCAGGCCCAGGACAATCGCCAGGGCCGCACCGAAGGCCGCGGCGGCGGACACGCCGAGGGTGAAGGGGCTGGCTAGCGGGTTATCGAGCACGGTCTGCATCTCCGCTCCGGCCAGGGCCAGGGCCGCGCCCACCAGCACCGCCATCAGCGCGTAGGGCAGGCGCACGTTCCACACGATCACCGCCTCGACCCGGGGCATCGAGCCCGGGTCCCAGAGCACCTGTAGCAGGCGCGAAAGGCTCATGCCCGAGGGCCCGGTGGTGATGTCCAGGGCCAGGGACAGCAGCAAGGCCAGGGCCAGGGCGGACAACAGCAGCACCCGGCGGCCATGGCGCTTGCGGTAATGCCCGCTGGCGATGCTGTCCTGCACCTCGGTGGCGACCCGGGTCATGGTTGCAGGCTCGTGGCGAACACGCCGCTGGCGGGAATCGGCATGAAGCGCTGGTACAGCTCGCGGCGGGTCTGGTCCGGGTCCAGGTCCTTGAACAGCTCCGGGTGCAGCCACTTGGCCAGGGCCTGGACCGCGATCAGGTGCTCCGGCGAGTCATAGAAGATGTGCCACAGGCCATGCACATTGCCTTGGCGCACCGCCCGCAGCTCGTTCAGCGGTGGGCGCTGGGCGGCCTGGCGCAGACTGTCCCGGGCCTGCTGCAAGGTGGCGGAATAGCCCAGGGTCACGCCGCCCTGGCCGGCGGCGAAGACCCCGGTGGCGACGTACACGTCCGGGTCGCTGGAGAGGATGTATTCCACGTTGAGCACGCCAATGGGCCCGGGGATGCGCCCATCGGCGATGTTGCGTCCGCCGGCCAGCTTGATCATCTCGCCGAAGTTGCCGGTGCCCGGCGAGCCGCAGCAGTCCTGCAGCCCGGCGAGCATGTCGATGAATATCGTCGGCTGCTTGAGCGGCGCCGCCTGGGCCAGGGTTTCGGTGACCCGGGCCAGGGCCTGTTGATAGAAAGCGATGAAGGCCTCGGCCTGCTGCTCGCGGCCCAGGGCCTGGCCCAGCAGGCGCATGCTGGGCACGGTGTTGCTCAGGGGATGGTCGCTGAAGTCGACGAAGATCACCGCCACCCCGGCGGCTTGCAGCTGCTTCACCGCCTCGCTGTCGGGGCTCGGCCCGTGGCCGCCGCTCAGGGCCATGATCGCCAGGTCCGGGTGCACCGCCAGGGCCTTTTCGACGCTGAAGGTCTCGGCGGACGTGCCGCCCACCAGCGGCACCTTGTCCGCCTCGGGGAAGACCTTGCGATAGGCCTCGTAGCCCTGTACGTCGAGGCCGCGAAAATCCCCCTGCCAACCGGCGAGACGGGCGAAGGGGTTCTGGCCTTCGAGCAGCGACAGCGAATAGATCATCCGCCCTTCACCCAGGAGGATGTGTTCGACCTTGTCCGGCACCTGGACCTGGCGCCCGGCCAGATCGGTGAGGGTCGCGGCGCCGGCCGTGGCGGCCCATAGCAGGCTAAGGGGCAGCAGGCCCCGCAGTAGCCCGTGCCGGGCGCGGCGCAAGAAATCACGGTGTGTCATGTCAGGTTTCCTTGAACGATTGGACGGCCCGGCGGGCGACGCGCTTGCGCCACCACAGCAGCAGGCCGGTGATGTACAGCAGGGGTAACGAAAGGCCGCAGGCAAACGCCAGCCAGGCGCCGGAAGCCCCCAGCAGCAAATGCCCGTGGGCGGCGGAGAACAGCGGCTTGAGCGCCATGGGCTGGGCACCGGGCCAGGTGAACAGATCGGGGCGCGCCAGCCAGGCGCCGCTGCCGGCAATCAGCAGCAGCGGCAGGCACAGCCACGCGGCGGCCAGGTTGTGCCATTCGCGCAGGCGTCGGCTGCCCCGGCTGCCGGGGCGCAGGCTGGCGGCTTTCCACCAACTGCGCCGGCCCGGCCACCACAGGTACAGGCCGCTGCCCAGCGAGCCCAGCAGCACCAGGCCGCACAGCAGCACCAGGTTCGACCCCAACGCCTGGGGCAACAGCAGGCTGCGGTGCAGGGCCACCAGCTTGGCCAGCCACAGGTCCTCGAAGACGAAGAAGCCCCGGGGCTCGCCGTTGTAGGGATCGATCATGGCGATGCCGGTGCCGGGGCGCTCCTTGAGGGCACCGAAGACGATCACGTTGTCCGATTCGAGAAAGCCCTGGCGCGGCGGCGCCGCGCCGAAGACTTTCTGCAGCTGCGGGTAGGCGCTGCTGGCCGCGCTGATCCAGGCGCTCTGCTCAAGAGGGACGCCGTGTTCGCCGGGGGCCAGTTGCAGCATCGGCGCCCCGACTTCCCAGCGCAGGATCGGCCCCTTGAGCTCCAGCAGCGAACCACTGAGGCCCAGCAGCGCCAGGAACAGGCCCAGGCTCAGGGCCAGCCAGCGATGCAGGCCGAGCCAGATGTGACGCAGGCGCAGCACGGCGGCTTACCAGCGGTAGCGCAGGCTGGCGATGACGCTGCGGTCATAGCCGGCGCTGCAGCTGGTCAGCGAGCAGCCTTCGTAATAGCGCTTGTCGGTGAGGTTGGTGGCGTTCACCGCCAGGCGCAGGCCCTTGGCCGCCGGAATCAGCTTGTCGAAGTCGTAGTGCACCGCCGCGTCCAGCAGGGTGTAGGAGGGCACGCTGACGGTGTTGGCGGCATCGGCTTCGGTGGAGCCGATGTAGCGCACCCCGGCGCCGAAACCGAGGCCGCTCAGGGGGCCTTCGGGCAGGGTGTAGTCGGCCCACAGCGAGGCCATCTTTTCCGGGGTGTCGGTGGGGCGCCGGCCTTTCTCCAGCGGGTTGTTGCTCTTGCTCACCTCGGCGTCGTTGTAGGTCAGCGCCGCCAGCAGGTCCAGGCCCCGGGCCAGGCTGGCCTTGCCTTCCAGTTCAATGCCGCGCACGTTCACTTCGCCGGTCTGCAAGGTGTTGAGGCGGTTGCTGGGATCGGCGGTCTTGACGTTTTCCTGGGTCAGGTCGAACAGCGACAGGGTGATGTAGCTGTCGATCCCCGGTGGCTGGTACTTGACCCCCACTTCCGACTGCTTGGCGCTGGTGGGCTTGTACGGCGTGCCGTAGAAGTTGGTGCCCAGCACCGGGTCGAACGAGGTGGAGTAGCTGATGTAGGGCGCCAGGCCGTTGTCCGCCAGGTACACCAGGCCGGTGCGGTAGGTGAACTTCTCGTCGTTCTGTTTGCTCCCGGTGTGTTCCTGGCGATTGTCGGTACGGGCGCTGGAGCGGTCCTGGCGTCCGCCGACGGTGAGCACCCAGTGCTCGTCGAAGGTGAACTGCTGCTGGGCATAGACCCCGACCTGATCGGCGCGCTGCACGGTGTTGGTGAACGGCGTGCTGGGGTCGAACACGCCGCCGTGCACCGGGTGGTAGATGTCGATGGGCGAGGCGCTGCCGCCGCGCAGGTAGTAGTCCTCGCGGGTGCGCCGGTAGTCGACCCCCAGCAGCGACAGCATCTGCGTGCTGCCCAGGTTCCAGCGGGCCTGGGCGTTGTTGTCCAGGGAATAGGTGTCGCCGACGATGCGAAAGCGATAGGCAGCGCGGTTCAACGTGCGCAGGTCCGGGGCCAGGGACATGCCGCTGGCGGTGTTGGTCAGCAAATTGACGTGGCCGTAGCGGGCGCTGGAGTTGAGGCTCCAGACGTCATTCAGGCGGTGCTCCAGCAGGTAGCCCAGGGAGTACTGGGTGCGGTCGTTGTCCAGCCCCGGTTCATCGAGGAAGACGTTGTGCTTGACCTTGCCATTGGGGTTGCCGAGCAGGGTGCCGCGGGCCGGCAGGAACACCCTGGGGGCGCCGAACGCATCCTGGGTGTAGTCGGCCAGCAGGGTCAGGCGGGTGTCGTCGTTGGGCTTCCAGGTGAAGGAGGGCGCGAAGTACTGCTTGTCGTCCTTGATGTGATCGAACTGGGTGCCGCTGTCGCGTTCCAGCCCCACCAGGCGATAGAGGAACTGCCCCTCATCGTCCAGCGGGCCGCTGAAGTCGAACTGGCCCTGGGCCCGGTCGAAACTGCCGCCCTGGATCTGCACTTCATGGAAGGGCTGTTCCAGCGGGCGCTTGCTGATCTGGTTGACCACGCCCCCCGGCGAGTTCTGGCCGAACAGCACCGAGGCCGGGCCCTTGAGCACGTCGATGCGCTCCAGCCCATAGGCTTCGACCTTGGGCCAGGCCTGGGCGGTGTTGCCCTTGAGGCCGTCACGCAGCATGCCGGTGGTGACGTCGAAGCCACGGATCGAGATCGTGTCGAAACGCTGGCTGGCGGCGGTGGTGTTGGCCTGGACCCCGGCGGTGTAGCGCAATGCCTCGTTCACCGACTGCACCTGCTGGGCGTCCATCTGATCGCGGGTGACCACGGAAATCGCCTGGGGAATTTCACTCAGCGAGGCGTCGGTCTTGGTCCCGCTGAGGCTGCGCTTGGCCACGTAGCCGCTTTGCTGGCCGGTCGGCGAGTCGATCTGGGTAGCGCTGATCACGCTGGTGTCCAGGGTCAGGGTGTGGTCCTTGTCGGCCTCGCCATCGGCGGCCAGGGCGGCGCCGGCCTGGGTCAGCGACAGGCCCAGGGCCAGGCCATGGATCAGGCACGCCAGCGGGCTGCGGCGCAGCGCCGGACGCAGGACCGGACAATCGGCCGGCCAACCTTGGGTGTTTTGGTGCGCAACGCGGCTACCCATGCTTCACTCCGTGATGGGGATTAAATGAGAATGCAAACGTATCTCATTTGTGCGCCTGGGTTGCCGGCTAAAACTTTGGCTTGAGCGACCATTTCTTTCGTTTGCGGCACCGCGCGGGCAGGGCGCCCTGGGCAACAGGCGCGCGGTTCGACAGCGCCGGGCTGCGGCGTTGTTCAAGGTTCCAGGCATGCAAGACCAGGGCGATTCAGCGCAAGGACTTGGGCGACACCCCGAAGCGCTTGCGAAAGGCGGTGGAGAAATGCGCCGGGCTGTAGCCGACCCGATAGGCCGCGCTGGAGACATTGGTTTCGCCGCTGGCCAGCAAGCGGTATGCCTCGCTCAGGCGCTGCTCCTGCAGGTAGGCATAGACGCTGGTGCCGAACACCTGGCGAAAACCGGCGGTCAGCTTGCGCGGGTTGAGGCCGACCTGGCGCGACAGCTCGGACAGCGACGGCGAGGCCTGCAAGGAACCGAGCAGCAGGTCCCGGGCGGCATGGATGCGCTCGATGTCCGCGGCGCTGCCGGGGCTGTCCTGCAGCGGCCGCGACTCGGCATGGGCGAGGATGCCCTCGACCCCCAGGGCGGTGAGCTCCAGGGCCTTGCCTCCCAGGTAAAAGGAGCGGGTCGGGCCTTGCAGCGGGCAGGTGAGGATCTGCTGGGCCAGGGCCAGCAGCGGCTTGCTGGCCGGCTGGCAGAACAGCATCGGCCCGCCGCCGAGCGGGTCCAGCAGGCGCTCGGGCTCAAGGCCAGCCTGGCGGATCGCCGGGAAGTCCAGTTGCACCGTGGTGTAGCGCACCGGCACGCCGCGGGCGAACAGATGGTCGCCGCAATGCTCGCCCTGGTTGGCCACGGCGCACAGGGTCGGGCCGCGAATCTCCACCTCCGGTTGGCCCTCGACCCGGCAGTTGAGCTGGCCGCTGAGCACCAGGATGATTTTCAGGCCTTGCCAGAGCGGCTCCTGCATCCACATCTGGCTGTCCATCAGCACCGTCCCGGTGGACAAGGTGATTTCCGGCACCACGGCCGCCGTGCCGGCGTGCTGCGGATTGGGAAAGTGCAGGGTGAAATCCCCTTGGACAGGCTGCGGCGCAGCGTGGGGGCTGAGCATGGCGAACTCCCTGTAGACCGGAAAAGAGGCCATACGCTATCAGGAAAATCCTTCCATGTAATTAAGAATGATTATCCTTTAGCTTCTGCGCCCCGTACTGCCGGGACTTGCCGCGCAATCAAAAGAAAAAGCCGCGCAAACGAATGTCCTGCCGATTGCCGGGCCCCGGAAATTACCGGTTAATAATCACTCTCATTTGCAAGCGCAGCCGCTCAACATGGACGACCCCGCCATCCGCCGCCCCGCAGGAGCGCCGACAGGCCCGCATTTTTCGCCGCGCTGACGGCTCATCTTTCCTTCATTCCGGGGGCCTGACATGTCAGGTCCGGGGCGGCCTTTTGCCGAAAAAAACTCAGGAGACAGCATGTCCACTTTCGACGATTCGCAGGATTGCCCCGCTTGGCCCGAGGCCTTCGCCCAGGCTTACCGCGAGGCCGGTTACTGGCGCGATGAAACCTTTGGCGATCTGCTGCGAGGTGCGGCCCGGACCTTCGGCGAGCGCGAGGCGCTGAGCGATGGCCAGCGGCGCCTGAGCTATCGGCAACTGGACCTGCGGGTCGACCAACTGGCCGCCGGCCTGCACCGGCTGGGGCTGCGGGCTGGCGACAACGTGGTGCTGCAACTGCCCAACGGCGCGGCCTTCGTCGAAGTCTGCTTCGCCCTGTATCGCCTCGGTGTGCGGCCGATCTTCGCGCTGCCGGCCCACCGGCACCTGGAAATCGGCCGCTTCTGCGAGTTTGCCCGGGCCCGGGCCTACTTCTGCGCCGACTGCGACGGCGGCTTCGACTTTCGCGCCATGGCCCGCGAACTCAAGGCCGGCCACCCGTCACTGGAATGGGTGCTGGTGGCCGGCGAAGCCGAGGAGTTCAGCGCCCTGCACAGCCTGTATGACGACAGCAGATCCTGCACTTTCCCGGCCCCCAGCGCCGACGCGGTGGCCTGTTTCCAGCTCTCCGGCGGTTCCACCGGGATTCCCAAGCTGATTCCGCGTCGCCATCACGAATACCTCTACAACCTGCGGGCCAGCGCCGAGCGTTGCGCTTTGTCCGACGCCAGCGTGTACCTGGTGGCGCTGCCCATGGCGCACAACTTTCCCATGTGTTGCCCGGGGTTCATCGGCACCTTTGCGGTGGGCGGGCGGGTGGTGCTGAGCCCCTCGCCGAGCCCGGAAGTCTGCTTCGAGCTGATCGAGCGCGAAGCCGTGACCCACACCGCCCTGGTGCCGCCCCTGGCCCTGGTCTGGCTGGAGGCGGCCCAGGCGCGCGGACGCGGGCTGGCATCGTTGCAACTGCTGCAAGTGGGCGGCGCCAAGCTCAGCTTTGAGGCGGCGCGGCGTGTCGAGCCGGTGCTCGGTTGTCGCCTGCAGCAGGTGTTCGGCATGGCCGAAGGGCTGATCTGCTACACCGACCCCGAGGACCCGCCGCAGCGGGTGCTGCACACCCAGGGCCGGCCGCTGTCGCCGGCGGACGAAATCCGCGTGGTGGACGAGCACGAGCAACCGGTGCCGGTGGGGCAGGTCGGGCAGTTGCTGACCCGGGGTCCCTACACCATCCGCGGTTATTACCGTTACCCCGAGCACAACGCCCAGGCCTTCACCGCCGACGGCTTCTATCGCACCGGCGATCGGGTGCAGCTGACCGCCGACGGCTACCTGATGGTGGAAGGGCGGGACAAGGACCTGATCAACCGCGGCGGCGAAAAGATCGCCGCCGAAGAGGTGGAGAACCTGCTGCTCAGCCACCCGGCGGTGGCCGACGTGGCCCTGGTGGCGATGCCCGATGCCTTCCTCGGCGAGCGCACCTGCGCCTTTGTCATCCCCCGTGGCGCCGCGCCCCGCGCCCCGCAACTGCTGCGTCATCTGCGGGCCCAGGGGCTGGCGGCGTTCAAGCTGCCGGACCGCTTCGAGTTCATCCCGGCGTTTCCCCAGACCGGGGTCGGCAAGGTCAGCCGCAAGCACCTGCGCGAGGCGATCCAGGCCCTGTACTTCGGCAACCGGGCCCAAGCCCTGGAGGCCGCTGATGGCCGTGGCTGAACCGGCAGGACTGGCCGCACTGTTGCGCCCGGTGCGCGGGCGCCTGCTGGCGGCGATGCTGCTGCAAGTGCTGGCGGCGCTGGTGGGCCTGCTGCCGCTGATCGCCGTGGCCGAACTGGCGCCGCTGCTGCTGGCCGGCGAATTGGACCTGGAGCGCGCGGGTTTCTGGCTGCTGGCCGGGGCCGGGGCGCTGCTCCTGCGCCTGCTGGGGCTGGCGGCGGGTTTGCAGATCACCCACCTGGCCGACAGCGACCTGCAGCGCCATCTGCGCCAGCGCATCGCCGCCCATCTGGCGCGGGTGCCCCTGGCCTGGCTGGACGGCCAGCGACAGACCGCCGAGCGGGTGCTGCTGGAGGACGTCGGGGCCCTGCATCAGTTGGTGGCGCACCTGCCCAACAACCTGGTGGCGGCCCTGGTGGTGCCCCTGGCCAGCCTGATCTACCTGCTGACCGTGAGCCTGCCCATGACCCTGGTGGTGCTGGCGCCGCCGATGATCGCCCTGTGGCGCCTGCGGGTGATGCGCACCCCGGCCTATCGTGACGAGCGCCAGCGCCTGGGCGGCGCCATGGGCGCGCTGTCGACGGCGACCCTGAACTTCGTGCAGAGCATTGCCATGGTCAAATCCTTTGGCCGGGTGCAGCGGGTACAGGACGAGTTCTTCAAGGCGGTGGAGGATTTTGCCGGCTTCTTCTCCCGTTGGGTCGAGCGCTGGGCGGGCCTGGGCGCCAGTGTCGAGGTGCTGCTCTCGCCCCTGCTGGTGCTGGCCCTGGTGCTGGTGGCCGGGGTGCCACTGATCGCCGTCGGGGTCTTGCAGCCGCTGCAGTTGCTGCCGTTTGCCTTGCTGGGGCCGGCCCTGGCGGCGCCGGTGGCGGCCCTGGGGCATGGCGCCGATTCCCTGGTCCAGGGACGGGCGGCGGCGCAGCGCATCAGTGCGCTGCTCAAGACCCCGGTGCTGGCGCAACCGGCCTGCTCCCGGGAACCCGAGGGGGCTGTGGTGAGCTTCGACGCCGTGGACTTCAGCTACCCCGACGGCAGCCAGGTGTTGCACGGCATCGATCTGTGCCTGCAACCGGGCACCCTGACCGCCCTGGTGGGGGATTCCGGGGCCGGCAAATCCACCCTGGCCACCTTGCTCGCGCGCTTTGCCGATGTCAGCGCCGGGGCGATCCGCATCGGCGGTGTCGACCTGCGGGACATGGACAGCGCGACCCTGTATCGGCAGGTGGCCTTTGTCTTTCAGGAGGTGCGCCTGCTGCGCGCCAGCGTCCTCGACAACCTGCGCCTGAGCCGGCCCGGAGCCAGTCTGGCCGAGGTCGAAACCGCGGCCCGGGCGGCGCAGATCCACGAACGCATCTGCGCCTTGCCCCAGGGCTATCACAGCCAGCTGGGGGAGGGGCTGCAGCTGTCCGGCGGCGAAATCCAGCGCCTGGGCATCGCCCGGGCCATGCTCAGCCGCGCGCCGATTTTGGTGCTCGACGAGGCCACCGCCGCCAGCGATCCGCAATCGGAGGCGGCGATCCAGCAGGCCCTGTCGCGCCTGGCCCAGGGGCGCACGGTGCTGGTGGTTGCCCATCGCCTGAGCAGCATCCAGGACGCCGAGCAGATTGCCGTGCTGCAGGGCGGACGCCTGGTGGAATGCGGCCGGCATCAGGCCCTGCTGGAGCGGCAGGGGGTGTATGCCGGGCTCTGGGCCGCGGAGCAGTTGGACGCCGCCGCGCTGAACGGGAGCCGCCCATGATTGCCGCACTGTTACGCAGCCTGCAGCCGCGGGACGCCGCGCTGTTGTGCCGGGCCTTGCTGGCCATGGCCGCCAGTGCCCTGGCCCAGGGCCTGGCCCTGGGGTTGCTGCCGATGGCCCTGGCCAGCGCCCTGGAGGCCGCCACGGCGCGGACGCCCTGGCTCTGGGCCGCAGCCTTTGGCGGATTCGCCGGGCTCTGCCTGTGGCTGCGCCGCCGGGCGCAACTGGCGGGCTACCGGGCCGGGGCCGCGGCGGCGCGTTCGTTGAACCTGCGCATTGGCCGGCATCTGGCGCGCCTACCCCTGGAGTGGTTTGTCGAGCGCCGCGGCGCCGAGCTCAACCGCCTGGTGACCCATACCGTGGCGCAGATCATGAGCGCTCCGGCGCACTTGCTGCAGCCCATGGCCAATGCCTTGCTGACGCCCCTGGCCCTGCTCGTGGCGCTGTTGTGCTACGACCTGTCCATGGCCCTGGCGGCCCTGGCCTGCCTGCCGTTGCTGGTGCTGTTCTATCACTGGGGCGTGCGCTGGGGCGGGCAGGCCGAGCAGCACAGCGAAGCGGCGGCCGGTGAAGCCGCGGCGCGGGTCCTGGAATACCTGCGCCAGCAGCCGCTGCTGCGGGCCAGTGGGCGCAACGGTGAAGGTTTCAGCCTGCTCGGCGCGGCGCTGCAGCAACAGCGCCAGGCCCAGCGCCGGGCGCACTGGCGGACCTTTCCGGCGGCCCTGGGGCTGGTGCTGGCGCTTCAGGCCGGCTACACCGCGGTGCTGTTGTGCGGCCTCTACGCGGTGCTCGGCGGCAGCCTCGGCGCCGTGCAATACCTGGCCCTGGCGGTGCTTGCCACCTGCCTGGTGGAACCCATGGGCGCCCTGGTCAACCTGGGCACCAGCCTGCGCCAGACCCGCCATGGCCTGGACAGCCTGCGCCAGTTGCTGGACCTGGCGCCGCTGCCGGAACCGGCCCGGCCCCAGGTGCCGGCCGACCGGCGCCTGGAGGTTCGCCAGCTGGGCCTGGAACGCCAGGGCCGGGTGATCCTGCAGGACATCAGCTTCACGCTGGAGCCGGGTTCGCTGAACCTGCTGGTGGGGCCATCCGGTTCCGGCAAGTCGAGCCTGCTGCGGCTGCTGGCGCGCTTTTGCGATGTCAGCCAGGGCGCCATCCTGCTGGGCGGTGTCGACTTGCGTGAGCTGTCGGCCAGCCAGCGTGATCGGGACATCGCTCTGATGTTCCAGGACTGCCCGCCGCTGGCCGCCAGCCTGCTGGACAACCTGCGCCTGGGCCGCCCCGAGGCCGACGAAGCGCAATTGCTGGAAGCGGCCCGCGCCACCGGCCTCGACCGGCTGGCCCAGCGCCTGCCCCAAGGCTGGCAGACCTGGGTCGGCGAGGGCGGCGTGAGCCTTTCCGGCGGCGAACGCCAGTGCCTGGCCCTGGCCCGGGTCATGCTCAAGGACGCCACGCTGATCCTTCTGGATGAGCCCACCTCCGCCCTGGACGCCATCAGCGAGGCCCGGGTCAACCAGAGCCTGCGGCAACTGGCGCGCAAGCACACGGTGCTGCTGGCGACCCACAAGCCGACCCTGGCTCCGTGCGCCGGGCAGATCCTCCTGCTGGACCAGGGCCGCCTGGCCCAGCACGGCACCCATAGCCAACTGATGACGGCCCCGGGCCGTTATCGCCAGTTGTTCCACGAGCGCGAAGCGATCAATCGCTGGCGCTTGCGCACACCTTCTTCCGTACCCCAAAGGACCGTCCACCATGACTGATAACCCAGCACTGGCATGCGCTCATCCCGCGCCCGCCGGCCTGAGTCATTCACCCCAAGGACTCTGCGAAGGCATCGCCCGGTTGCTCGGCTACGCGCCCGGGGACCTTGAGGCGGATGCGTCGCTGATCGAGCAGGGCCTCGACTCGGTGAGCATCATGCGCCTGCCGGCGCTGCTGGCCGGCGAAGGCGTGAGCCTGAGCTTCGCCGAGCTGATCCAGCAGCCGACCCTGGTCGCCTGGTGGGCGCTGATCGAGGCTCGCCGTGGCCTCGCGGCGCCGCGCCTGCAGGCCGTGGCCAGCGCCCCTGCCAACAGCGATTTCGCCCTCACTCCGCTGCAACAGGCCTACTGGTTCGGCCGCGATCCGGGTATGCCCCTGGGCGGGGTCGGCTGCCACCTGTACCAGGAGCTGGACGGCCACGGCCTGGAGCCCGAGCGCCTGGAGCAGGCCCTGCGCCGCTTGTGCCAGCGCCATCCGATGCTGCGCGCCTGTTTCATCAGCGACAGCTGCCAGCGCATCCTGCCCCAGAGCCCCTGGCCCGGGCTGACCGTCCATGATCTGCGTCAGGCTTCCTGCGTCGGCGCCGCCGAGGCCCTGGAGCAGATCCGCGAAAACCTCTCGCACCGGCGCCTGGAGGTCAGCCGCGGGCAGGTGTTCGACGTGCAACTGAGTCTGCTGCCCGACGGCCGCAGCCGCCTGCACCTGAACATCGATCTGCTGGTGGCCGACGTGCTCAGCATCGGCATCCTGCTGCGCGACCTGGCGCTGATTCACGCCGGCGAGGAGCACCGCCTGCCGGCCCTGGAATGGACCTTCGCCGACTACCTGCGGACCGAGCAGGAACTGCGCGCGCCGCAGCTGGCAGCGGCCCGGGACTATTGGCTGGAGCGCCTGGAGGATCTGCCGGACGGCCCGCAACTGCCCCTGGCCCAGGAGCCGCAGCAGCTCGGCACGCCGCGTTTTCGCCGGCTGGCGATGCGCCTGAACCACGAGCAGTTGCAGGCCCTGGAACAGCGCGCCCGGCAACACGGCCTGACCCTGGCCAGCGTGCTCGCCTGTGCCTATGCCCAGGTGCTGGGGCGCTGGAGCGCCAGCCAGCATTTCCTGCTCAACGTGCCGCTGTTCGACCGCCAGGAACTGCACCCCTGCGTGCCCCATCTGCTGGCGGATTTCTCCAACCTGGTGCTGCTGGAAGTGGACCTGCGCCAGCCCACGTCCTTCTGCCAGCAGGCGTTGGCGCTGCAGGCCCAGTTGCACCGCGACATCGCCCACAGCGCCTGGCCCGGGGTCGAGGTGCTGCGCGAGCGTGCGCGGCTGCGCCAGGGCGGCGGCCAGGGCGCGCCGGTGGTGTTCGCCTGCAACCTGGGCCCGGCCTTTGTCGACGCCACCTGCCGCGAGCAATTGGGTGAGCCCGGCTGGGCGCTGTCGCAGACGCCCCAGGTCTGGCTCGACCACCAGAGCTACCCGCTGGCCGACGGCCTGCTGCTGAACTGGGACGCGGTGCAGGGGCTGTTTCCCGAAGACCTGTTGGAGCAGATGTTCGACGCCTACCGCGGCTTGCTGCTGTGGCTGTGCGCCAACGACTGGCAACAGCCGGCGCCCTTGCCATTGCCGGCGGCGCAGCAGCAACAGCGCCAGCGGGTCAATGCCACCGAACACCCCACCCCCGCGCAGTGCCTGCACCAGGGCTTCTTCCAGCAGGCGCGCCAGCGCCCCGAGGCGCTGGCACTGATCGACGAGCAGGGCCACCTGAGCTACGCCGAGCTGGCCCGGCAGGCCCTGCAACTGGCCGGGGCGCTGGTGGAGTGGGGCGTGCAGCCGGGGGATGCGGTGGCGATCACCCTGCCCAAGGGCCGCGAACAGGTGATCGCGGTGCTGGGGATTCTCGCCGCCGGGGCGGTCTATGTGCCGGTGGGCATCGAACAGCCGCCGGCGCGCCGCGACATGATCTATCAGCGCGCCGGGGCGCATGTGGTGCTCACCGATCAGGCCCACCGCGAGGGTGGCATCTGGCTGGCCGAGTTGCGGGTGGTGACCCTGGCCCAGGCGGCGCCGGCCCGCGCCCTGGAGCAGCCCCTGGCGCTGGCCGCCGACGCCCTGGCCTACGTGATCTTCACCTCGGGCACCACCGGCGAGCCCAAGGGCGTCGAGCTCTGCCATCAGGCGGCGATGAATACCGTCGAGGCGATCAACCGCCGTTACCAGGTTGGCGCCGAGGACCGGGTGCTGGGGCTCTCGGCCCTGGATTTCGACCTGTCGGTGTACGACCTCTTCGGTCCGCTGAGTGTCGGCGGCGCCCTGGTACTGCCGGCGGACAGCCTGCGCAAGGAGCCCCGGGAATGGCTGCGGCTGATCCGCCAGGAGCAGGTGAGCCTGTGGAACTCGGTGCCGGCGCTGCTGGAGATGCTGACCCTGCAAGTGCGCGACGGCGCCGGGCTCGGGGCCTTGCGCCTGGCCATGGTGTCCGGCGACTGGGTCGGCCTCGACCTGCCACGGCGCCTGGAGCAAGCGGCGGGCCGCCCCGTGTCGTTCGTGGCCCTAGGTGGCGCCACCGAGGCGGCGATCTGGTCCAACTACCAGGAGGTGGCGGCGGTGCCCGCGCACTGGCGCTCGATTCCTTATGGCCGGCCCCTGGACAACCAGCGCTTCCGGGTGGTGGACAGCCAGGGCCGGGACTGCCCGGACTGGGTGCCCGGCGAGCTGTGGATCGGCGGCGCCGGGGTGGCCGCCGGCTATCGCGGCCTGCCGACCCTCAGCGCCCAGCGCTTTGTCGAGCATGACGGCGGGCGCTGGTACCGCACCGGCGACCAGGGCCGCTACTGGGCCGACGGCAGCCTGGAGTTTCTCGGGCGCCTGGACCATCAGGTCAAGGTCCGCGGCTTTCGCATCGAACTGGCGGAAATCGACCTGGCCCTGGAGCGCCATCCGGCCATCGACCGCGCGCTGAGCCTGGTGCTGCCCGGCAGCGAACCGCAGCTGGCGGCGGTGCTGCTGGCCCGGGAGCCGCTGCCCGAACCCCAGGCCCTGCGCCAGTGGCTGGGGCAATGGCTGCCCGAGCACATGCTTCCGGACAGTTGGCTGACCCTGTCCGCGCTGCCCCTGAGCGCCAACGGCAAGGTCGATCGCGCGGCCCTGTCGTGGTTGCTGCAGGAGCAGCGCCGGGGCGTCCAGCCACACAGCGCCGAACCGCCGCAAGGGGCGTGGGAGGAAGCCGTGGCCGCGCTGTGGCAGGAGCTGCTGCAAGTGCCCCAGGTGGGCCGGCATCAGGGCTTTTTCGCCCTCGGTGGCAACAGCCTGCTGGCGGCCCGGCTGATCGAACGCATCGCCCGGCAGTTCCAGCTGGAACTGTCGCTCAAGGATTTTTTCAACGCGGCCACCGTGGCCCTGCAGGGGCAGTTGCTCGCCTCGCGCCGGGAACAGCGGCCCGTCACTCAGAACGCAATGGTGGAGGGCGTGTTATGACGCTGCAACAACTGCAACAGGACCTGCAACAGCTGGGCGTGGAGCTCTGGGAAGAACAGGGCCGCCTGCGCTATCGGGCCCCGGCCGGGGTCATGGACGAGGCGCGCCTGAACCAGCTGCGCGAGCACAAGGAGGCGTTGCTGCAACAGCTGCAGGCGGCGCAGTTGCCGACCCTGGAGGCCGACCATTCGGCCCGCGAAGAACCCTTCCCGCTGACCGACGTGCAGGCCGCCTACCTGCTGGGCCGCACCAGTGCCTTCAGCTATGGCGGGGTGGCCTGCCACGGCTACCTGGAATTCGCCCAGCAGGACCTTGACCCGCTGCGCCTGGAACAGGCCTGGAACCAGTTGATCGCGCGCCACGAGATGCTCCGGGCGGTGGTGCTGGAGGAGGGCTACCAGCGCATCCTGCCCCAGGTGCCGCACTACAGCGTCGCCTGTCACGACCTGCGCGAGGACGACGGCAGCGCCTTGCAGGCCCTGCGTGAGGGCATGGAACTGCGCCGCGCCACGCCGCAGCAATGGCCGCTGATCGAGCTGTGCGTGAGCCAGGGCCGCGACACCTCGCGCCTGCACCTGTCGGTGGACCTGCTGGTGTGCGACTACCAGAGCGTGCGCATGCTGCTGGCCGAACTGCAGCAGCTGTATCGCGGTGAACCCCTGCCGGCACCGGCGCAGATCAGCTTTCGCGACTATGTGCTGGGGGAACGGCGCCTGCGCGAGCAACCGCGCTACCAGCGTGACCGCGACTACTGGTGGGCGCGGGTCGACAGCCTGCCGGGGGCGCCCGAGTTGCCCACGCTGGGGGCACCCAGCGGGCCGCGCTTCCAGCGCCGGGCCATGAGCCTGCAAGCCCGCGACTGCAACGCCCTGCGCCTGAACGCGGCGGCGGCCGGAGTCGGGGTGTCGGCGGCGATCCTCTCGGCCTATGCCGAAACCCTCGGGCGCTGGAGTCGGCGCGGGCATTTCTGCCTGAGCCTGACCCTGCTCAATCGCCTGTCGCTGCACCCCCAGGTCGACCGCCTGGTGGGCGACTTCAGCTCGGTGGAACTGCTGGAAGTGCAGACCCTGCAAGGCGGCAGCTTCGGCCAGCGCAGCCAGCAACTGCAGGAGCGCCTGTGGCAGGACATGGACCATCGCCTGTGTTCGGGCATCGAAGTGCTGCGCGAGCTGGCGCGGCGCAAGGGCCAGGAGGCGGCGTTGATGCCCTATGCCTTCACCAGCACCCTGGGGGCTGGCGGCGAGAGCGGCGGCGGGTCCTTCATGCCCGGTGCCGAGCTGGTGTTCGGCATCAGCCAGACGCCCCAGGTGCTGATCGATTGCCAGGTCAGCGAGCGTGACGACGGCCTGGCGATCAACTGGGACATCCGCGAAGGGGTGTTCAGCGAAACCCTGTTGGACGCGCTGTTCGACACCTTCGAACGGCTGCTCAAGCGCCTGGCCCGGGAGCCCTCGGCCTGGACCCTGGACGACTGCCTGGAGCTGCCGGCGGCGCAACGCCTGCAACGCGAGCTGGTGAACCAGAGCGCTGCGCCCTTGCCCGAGGGGCTGCTGCATGAGCCGTTCTGGCGTCAGGCGGCCGCGGCGCCGCAGCGTGTGGCGCTGATTCAGGGCGCCGCGCAGATGAGCTACGGCGAACTGGCCGGGCGCGCCGAAGCCGTGGCCGAGGCCCTGCTCGACGCCGGCTGCCAGCCTGGGGAGCGGGTCGCGGTGTGCATGCACAAGGGCCTGGAACAGGTGATCGCGGTGCTCGGCATTCTGCGTGCCGGGGCCACCTACCTGCCGCTGGACACCAACCAGCCCGAGGCCCGGCGCCAGCTGATCCTGGACAACGCCGAGGTCGGCCGGGTGCTCAGTCAGTCCTGGCTGGGCGATGAGCTGTGCTGGCCGCCGCGGGTGACCCAGGTGATCCAGGTCGACCAGGGCCCGCGGCTGCCGCAGCGGCCCGTGCCCGGCGTGGCCATCGACCCGCAGCAACTGGCCTACGTGATCTACACCTCCGGCTCCACCGGGGTGCCCAAGGGCGTGATGATCAGCCATCAGGCGGCGCTCAATACCGTGGTCGACATCAACCAGCGCTTTGCCATCGACGCCGATGACCGGGTGCTGGCCCTGGCCAGCCTGGGCTTCGACCTGTCGGTGTACGACATCTTCGGCCTGCTGGCGGTGGGGGGCGCCCTGGTGCTGCCGGACCCGCAGCGCCGCGCCGACCCTTCGCACTGGGCCGAGTGCGCCCGGGAACACGGGGTGACCCTGTGGAACTCGGTGCCGGCGCAATTGCAGATGCTCACCCACTACCTGCAGGCGCTGCCGTCCATGGCCCCGGCGACCCTGCGGCTGGCGTTGCTGTCGGGGGACTGGATCCCCCTGAACCTGCCGGCGGAGGCCGCCCAACTGCTGCCCCGGCTGCGCCTGATCAGCCTGGGGGGCGCCACCGAAGCGGCGATCTGGTCGATCTACTACCCGATCACCCAGGTCGACCCGCAGTGGCGCAGCATTCCCTACGGCCGGCCGCTGGCCAACCAGCGCTTCATGATCCTCGACGAGCAGGGCCGCGACCGCCCGCAAGGGGTGGCCGGCGAGCTGTACATCGCCGGCAGCGGCCTGGCCCTGGGCTACCTGGGGGATGCCGAGAAAACCGCCGAGCGCTTTGTCGATCATCCGCGCAGCGGCGAGCGCCTGTACCGCACCGGTGACCTGGGGCGCTACCTGGAGGACGGCCTGATCGAGTTCCTGGGCCGCGAGGATTTCCAGGTCAAGGTGCGCGGCCACCGCATCGAACTGGCGGAAGTGGAAAGCGCCTTGCTCAGCCATCCGCATGTGGAATCGGCGGTGGTGGTGGCCGCGGGCGAGGGCGCCTTCGACCGGCGCCTGCAAGCCTGCCTGACGGCCAGCCTGCGCGACACGCCGCTGGCCTGGCCGGAGGCGCTGCTGGCGCGGACCCGGGCGGCGGCCCAGGCGGTGCGTGGCGACTTGAGCGATGCCCTGGTCAGCGAGATGTCGGCTTGCGTCGAGCGCGCCGCGCTTTTGTCCATGGGCCTGGCCCTGCAGCGTCCGGGGCTGTTCGACGCCGCGGGGCAGAGCCATGCGCTGGAGGAGATCGTGGCGCGCTGCGAAGTGGCGCCGCGCAATCAGCGCCTGATCCGCCGCTGGTTGCAGGCCCTGGCCCGGGAAGGCCTGGTGCACTGGGACCGGCACACCGGGCGTTATTCGGGCTTGCAGGTGTCGGCTGCGGAATACCGTCAGCATTGGCAGCGCATCGACGCCCTGGAACCGTCCGTGGGCTGGGGCGCCGAGGTCCTGCGCTACCTGCGCGAAAGCCAGGAGCAACTGCCGGCGCTGATGAGCGACCGGCTCGACCCGCTGCACCTGCTGTTCCCCCAGGGCCGCACCGACACCGCCGAGGGCGCCTACCGCAAGAACCTGATCAGCCAGTACCTGAACCAGGCGGTGTGCGCCGCAGTGCAGGAGATCATCCGCCAGCGTCCGGCCGGCCAGCGCCTGCGCCTGCTGGAAATCGGCGCCGGGGTCGGCGGCACCAGCGCCGATTTGATCCCGGCCCTGGACGGCCTGCCGGTGGATTACCAGTTCACCGACCTGTCGCAGTTCTTCCTCAACGAGGCGCGGGAGCATTTCGCCGCCTACCCCTGGGTCAGCTACGGCCTGTTCGACCTCAACCAGGACCACTGGGCCCAGGGCGTGGCCGCCAACTCCCTGGACGTGATCCTCTGCGCCAACGTGCTGCACAACTCACGGCATGCCAGCCGGGTGCTGGCGCGGCTGCGGGAGATGCTGGCCCCGGGTGGCTGGCTGATCTTCATCGAGGCCACTCGCGACACCTACCAGATCATGGCCTCCATGGAGTTCAAAGAAGGCCTGACCGCCTTCGAGGATTTTCGCGCCGAGCAGGACACCACTTTCATCCGTCGCGAGCAGTGGCAGCAGTTGCTGCTGGAGGCCGGGGGCGAAAGCCCGCTGTGCCTGCCCGAGGCCGGCGACGCCATGTCGCAGATCGGCCAGCACCTGTTCATCACCCGCTTCAAGAGCCAGCGCCAGACCCTGGAGCCCGAGGCGCTGCGGGCCCACCTGGCCCAGCGCCTGCCGGACTACATGATCCCGGCGGACTGGCAGGTGCTGGATGACATGCCCCTGACCGCCAATGGCAAGGTCGATCGCCAGGCCCTGGCGCGGATCGGCGTGGCCGGCCCCGAGCAGCAGGTCAGCAGCGGGGCGGCGCCACTGGACGCGCTGGAGCGCAGCATCGCCGAGGTCTGGCAGACCCTGTTGCGGGTGCCGGCGGTGGGCCGCGACCAGGGCTTCTTCGAACTGGGCGGCGACTCGCTGCTGGTGGCACAGGTGGTGGGGCGTCTGCGGGAAGTCCTGCCCCAGGCCCGGCCGTTGCCCTGGAGCGATTTGCTGCGCCAGTTGATCAACCAGCCGACGGTGGCGGCCCTGGCCGACTACCTGCGCGGCCAGGGCGTGGAAGGCGATTCGCCGCTGGTGTGCATCAGCGACAAGGCCCAGGGCCCGACGCGGATCTTCGTCCACGACGGCAGTGGCACCCTGGCGCCGTACCGCGCCCTGTTCGCCGCCCTGGGGGAGGACGTGCCTCTGGAAGGGCTGGTGCTCAACGATGTACCGGGCTATCTGGCCCTGGAGCCGGCCACGGCGATTCGCCAGTTGGCCGAGCGTTATGCCGACACCCTGCAGGCCGAGGGACGGCGTCAGGTGAGCATCGTCGGCTATTGCCTGGGCGGGCTGCTGGCCACGGAACTGGCGGCGTGCCTGGCGGCGCGTTCGATCCAGGTGCTGCAACTGAGCGTGATCAGCAGCTACCGGGTGCCGTTCATGATCGAGGACGACCTGTTGGCCGAGTACGTGTTCGCCCGGGTGATGCAGGCCGATCCGCTGGCCCTGGGTTACCCCGAGGATGAACAGGCCATGGAGCGCAGCATCGCCCGGGTCCTGGAGCAGACCCCGGGGCGGGTGCCCCTGGGGTCGCTGCTGGCCTTGAGCGAGGACGCCCAGTGCGCCCCGGCCCTGGCCTGCCTGCGGCGCCTGGCAGAGAAGACCCCGGAACAGCGCCTGCAGGCGATTGCCGAGGCCATGCGCCACGCCGGTTCGCCCCTGAGCGACCTGCGCTGGCTGGGCGAGCAGTTGCAGGTGCTGCGCCACAGCCTGGCGGCGGTGGCCCTGCACGAGGCCACGCCGTACCAGGGCGACCTGCTGTTCATTCGCCAGAGCGGCGAGGTGCAGGTGCTGCCCGGCATGCACCGCGACATGAGCGCCTATTGGCAGGCCCTGTGCCTGGGTGAACTGCGGGTGGTGGATGTACCCGGGGATCACTTCAGCTGCATGCAGCAGCCCCAGGTGCAAGCCGTGGCCCGGGCCTTCGAGGCGGTCGCCGAGGTGGCGGCATGAAGGAGGCGATGATTGGCCTGGTCGGGGCCTATGGCAGCGTCGGCCGTCAAGTGGCGCAACTGCTGGCACCCAGGGTCGCCCTGCGCCTGGGCGGACGCGACCGGCAGCAGGCCGAGCAGTTGAACCGGCAACTGGGGGCGCGCGCCGAGGTGCGCGCCCTCGACCTGTGGGACTCGCAGAGCCTGGCGGATTTCTGCGCCGGTTGTGCGCTGGTGATCAACTGCGCCGGGCCCAGCTATCGGATCCTCGATCGGGTGGCCCGGGCCGCGCTGGCCGCGGGGGCCGACTACCTGGACGTGGGCGGCGACGATCCCGTGCATGAGCGGCTGTCGGGGCAGGTGCCGGCGGGGCGCCGGGTGCTGTTGTCGGCGGGCATGCTGCCGGGGCTGTCGGGGCTGTTTCCGCGGTTGCTGGCGCAGTCCTTCCAGCGGGTCGATGCCATGCGCTGCTATGCCGGTGGGCTGGGGCGCTTGTCGGCCACCGCCGCCGAGGACTTTCTGCTGAGCCTGGGCAATGGCTTCGGTCAGGCCCAGTGCGCCTTCAGCCAAGGGCAGCAGGTGCGCAGCAGCGCCAGTACCCCGCAGCCGCTGGAGCGACCCTGGCTGCCGGTGAGCGGCGTACCGGCCTATGCCTACCTGAGCTGCGAACAGCTGCGACTGTTTCGCGACCTGCAGGTTGGCCACGGGCAGGGCTTCAACCTGTTCGAGGGCGGGCAGCTGGCGGCGACCTTGCAACGGATCCAGGGCCTGGCGCCGCAGGCGCGCGACGCGGCGCAGAACGTCGCCGCGCTGGTCCAGGCCAGCGCCCTGGATGTGGCCGGGCGCCAGCCCTATCAGTTGCTGGCGGTGGAGATCGAGGGGCTGCGGGACGGGCGGGAACAGCACGCCTGCGCCTGGCTGCGGGCGTCGGACGGTTCACGCCTGACCGGCAGCGTTGCGGCCTTCTGCGCCCTGCACTGGGCGCAGTGGCCTGCAGGCTTGCATTACGCCGCCCAGGTGCTGGACCCGGTCGCCTGCCTGGAACAGCTGCAGCGCTGGCTGCCGGATACTCGGGTGCAGTTGCCCGACTTCAGCGGCGTGGCCCTGGCCGAGGCAGAGGAGGGCGTGCTGTGAGAAAGGCTCCCAGTGCCTGGCTGCGGCGTTACCCGCAGCCACAACCGCCGCGTTGCCGGCTGGTGTGCCTGCCCCATGCCGGGGGCAGCGCGAGCTTCTTCAATGACTGGCGCCACCTGTTGCCGACGGATATCGAGCTGATCAGCGTGCAGTACCCGGGGCGCGAGGAGCGCCTGAGCGAAACCTGGCCCGGCAGCCTGGAGTGGATGGCGGGCAACATCACCCGGGCCCTGTCGGACCTGGTGGAGCGGCCGCTGGTGCTGTTCGGCCACAGCCTGGGCGCGGCCCTGGCCTATGAGGTGGCCGCGCGCCTGCAGCAGCAGGGCTCGGCGCCGCAGCGCCTGATCGTGTCCGCGCATCCGGCGCCCCATCGCCAGCGCCACAGCGAGCTGCACCTGGGCTCGGACGAGGCGTTGCTGGCGGACGTGCGGCGTCTGTCCGACGGTGCGCCATCACTGCTGGACGACCCGACGCTGCGCGACCTGTACCTGCCGGCCTTGCGCAACGACTACCGGCTGATCGAGTGCTATCGCGGCGCTGTCGGTCGTGCCCTGGACCTGCCCCTGAGCGTGTGCCTGGGGGGCCAGGACAGCGAAGTCGATGCGGACGAAGCCTATGCCTGGGCCGAGGTCAGTGCCCAGGTCACGGATTTCCAGACGTTTCCCGGCGGGCACTTCTACCTGCGCGAGCAGCAGGCCGAAGTGCTGCGGCACCTGACCCGACTGCTGGCGGGCCTCGGCGAGCAGCCGTGGCAGTGCTGGCCTTCGACCCCATGAATCTTTCTTTGGTAGACCTCCACATGAAGACCCCCGAGCAGTGCAGCGGCCTGGACGATGTCCGCTGCGGTATCGACGCCATGGACCGGCAGATCATCCAGGCCCTCGGCCAGCGCCTGGCCTACGTCAAGGCGGCGGCGCAGTTCAAGCCGACCGAGGACAGCATCGCCGCCCCGGAGCGGGTCGCGGCGATGCTCCCGCAACGCCGGCAATGGGCCGAACAGGCGGGCCTGGACCCGATGTTCGTCGTGCCGCTGTTCGCCCAGATCATTCACTGGAACATCGCCCAGCAGGTGTGCCACTGGCGCCTGCAGCACGGGCTGCAGCAGGGAGCCGGCAATGAGTGAGTCGTGCCTGTGCGGATTGACCCGGGCCCTGCAACAAGGTGAAGCCCGGGCCCGGCGTGAGGGCCGGGCGGTGCTGGTGGTGTTCAGTCAGGCCGCCGAGCGCCTGCAGCCGCTGCGGCTGTTCGCCGCCAACCGCCAGGTGTTCGGCCAGAGCCTGTTCTGGTCCAGCGACCAGGGGGCGCTGGCCCTGGCGGGCTTCGGCTGCACCGAGGAAATCAGCCCGTCGGCGGGGGAACGCTTCGGCGCCAGCACCCGGGCCTGGCGTCAGTTGCTGGAGCGGGCCCATCAAGTGGGGCCGCGCCAGGCGTACCTGTGTGGCGGGTTCGCCTTTGACCCCCAGGTGCCGCGCAGCGCCCAGTGGCAGTCGTTTGCCAGCACCTCCCTGGTGCTGCCGCGCCTGCTGTTGCTGGGCGAGGGCGAGCAGCAGCACTGGCTGTTCAGCCTGTGGGTCGAGCCCGGCGCCGATGTGGCCCAGTGCGCCGCGGCCCTGGAGGCGGAATGGAGCCTGCTGCTGGCGCGCTATCAGCACGCCCCGGCGGCGCAGTTGCCGGACGGGATCCGGGCCACGGCAGAGCCCCTGGCCGCCGAACGCTGGCAGGACTGCGTGGCCCGGGCGATCGGGCGAATCCAGGGCGGCGAGTTGGGCAAAGTGGTGCTGGCCCGGGAAGTCTGTCTGCAGGCGAGCCGCAACATCCCCTGCGGCCCCTTGCTGGAAAACCTCGGGGCGGCCTATCCCCAGGCCTTCCTGTTCGCCTTCAGCCGTGGCGACAGCTGCTTTTTGGGCGCCACCCCCGAGCGCCTGGTGCGGGTGGCCCGGGGCACCTTGAGCACCGTGGCCCTGGCCGGCACCTGCGCCCGAGGCCTGCATGAACAGCAGGACGCGGAACTGGGCCAGGCCCTGCTGGACAGCGCCAAGGATCGCCACGAACACGCCCTGGTGGTGCAGACCCTGCGCGAGTCGCTGCAGCCCTACTGCGCCATGCTGGAAATCCCGCCACAGCCGCAGCTGCACCGTCTGGCCCACGTCCAGCACCTGCTGACCCCGGTGCTGGGACGCTTGCGGCCCCAGGTCGACCTGCTGCAAGTGGTGCAGGCCCTGCACCCGACTCCGGCGGTGGGCGGTTTGCCGCGGGACAAGGCGCTGGGCTACATCCGCGAGCACGAGCAACTGGACCGTGGCTGGTACGCAGCGCCGGTGGGCTGGCTGAACGCCGAGGGCGATGGCGAGTTTGCCGTGGCCCTGCGCTCGGCCCTGATTCGCGGCAACCGCGCGCACCTGTTTGCTGGCTGCGGGATTGTCGGCGAGTCGGACCCAGCGAGTGAGTACCAGGAAACCTGCCTGAAACTGCGCACCATTAGCGAGGCGTTGCGCCCGCCAGCGGCTTCGCCGAGCGTGGCCGTGAGCGGCGGACAAAGCGCCTTGTAGCCGCTGCCGAAGGCTGCGAACGAGCCGCAGGCTCGCAGCGATCCGGAGGGCGCCGAGGCCCCTTCGGTGCCTTGCGCAGCCTGCGGCAGCGGCTACACAGAGGGTTTCCTGTAGCCGCTGCTGAGCCTGCGAAGCTGCGAAAAGGCCCACAGGGCCTTGCCTGCCGAGTGCTTGGAGCCCTGGGCTGCAGGTTCAGCCAGTGGGCACCGTGAGCGCTGCCGGGCCGGCGATGCTGGACGCCGGCTTGGCCCGCAGCAGGGCGTTGATGGCCTGGGCGTAGTCCTTGCCCGCCAGGCTCATGCTGTTGTTGTGGGTGCCGCCGGGCACCAGCAGCAGTGTTTTCGGTTGCAGCGCAACCTTGAACAGTTCCTGGCTCAAGCGTGGCGGTACGTAGTCGTCTTTCAGGCCGTGCACCACCAGCAGTGGCATGCCGATGTCGCGGATCTTGTCGACGGAGTCGAACTTCTGCGACAGCACCCAGCGCACCGGCAGCGAGGTCTTGGTCACCGCCGCGGCGGCATCGGCCAGGGTGGTGAAGGTGGACTCGACGATCAGCCCGCGGGCGGCAATCGGCGTTTTCTCGGCGGCGGCCGTGCGCCCCAGTTCGGCGGCCAGGTCGATGGCCACCGCGCCGCCCAGGGAATGGCCGTAGATCAGGCGCTTGCGGGCGTCGGGCTGCAGCAGCTTGAGCCGCTCCCAGGCGATGCGCGCGTCTTCATACACGCTGCTTTCCGAGGGCAGGTCGCCGTGGCTCTGGCCGAAGCCGCGGTAGTCGATGGCCAGCACCGAGTAGCCCAGGGCGTGCAGTTGCTCGATGCGAAACAGCTGGCCGGTGAGGTTCCAGCGCACCCCGTGCAGGTAGAGGATCGCCGGGGCGTCGGCGCGCGTGGCCGGCCACCACCAGGCGTGGAGGTTCTGCCCGGCCTTGAAGCTTTTCGGCTTGAGTTCCAGCTCCTGCACCGTGCTCGGCAGGCCGCGATACCAGCCGGCGGTGCCCGGCTCGATGCGAAACACCAACTTGCGCTCCTGGTGTTCGAGCACCGCGCAGCTCACCGGCAGGCCACCGACCAGCGCGGCCAGGCACAGCAGGGAAAACCAGCGACGGCGCAGGCGCTGGGACAGGGTTGGGGACATGGAAGGCTTCACCACGGAACGATCAGCCAGGAGTTTTAACAGAAGTGTGCGGATGGCTGTAGTGATTTTGCTGCCGTGGTCGCCGCATCGGGCTACCCGATACCAGGTGATTGTCAGCGGCCCGACCCTGCCCGATTGGGCAGGGTGCACCGATTGGGGGACTAGGTCTTAGAAGTCCCAGCGAGTGGTCACCATCACATTGCGTGGGTCACCGTAGTAGGCCGAGTCATAGAAACCGATGTTGGTGTAGTACGACTTGTCGAACAGGTTGTTGACGTTCAGGGTCGCCGAAAGGTTGTCGGTGACTTGGTAGCGCGCCATCAGATCCACTAGCCAGAACGGGTCCTGGGAGAACTTTTCGTAACGGTCCTTGCCACGGTTGTACAGCGTTTGCCAGCCCTCACCCTGCCAGCGGGCGCCACCGCCCAGGGTCAGTTTGTCGAGGCTGCCGCCGAGCTTGTAGCTGCTATAGAAACTGAGCTGATCTTGCGGTTCCCAGGTGGCCACCTTCACCCCGTCGGCATCACGGCTGACCTTGTGGGTATAGCCGGCCTGCAATTGCCAGCCAGGACGCAGCTCACCGGATATCTCCGCTTCGTAGCCCTTGGTCTTGGTCTTGGTGGCGATATAGGAGAAGTCGACCCCAGGATTGGAGTTGTAGAGGGTGTCGGCGATTGGACGGTTTTCCTCGTGTACCTCGAAGTAGGCGAGGCTGGAGTTCAGGCGACCGTCGAAGAACTCGCCCTTGAGCCCGATCTCGTAGTTTTTCCCTTCGTTGGGTTCGAGCATCTTGCGCGTGCGGTCACGGTACTGGGTTTGCGGTTGGAAAATCTCGGTGTAGCTGGCGTAGGCGGAGACATTGTCGTGGAGGTCGTAGACCAGGCCGGCATAGGGCACTACCTTGCCGCTCTCCTTGGTGTCGCTGGTACCGGTGACCTGGAAATTGGCGACGCGGGTGCCGAGCAGCAGCGACAGGTCGTCCATCAGGCTGAAGCGGCCGGTGATGTAGGTGCCGGTCTGGCGCGTGGTTTCATCGTTGATCTTGGTCGGCTGGTTCCACAGGGGCTCGATGGCTTCGCCGTGCCAGTTGTAGAAGTCATAGGCGTTGTCGAAATAGGTGGCGTCGGAATAGTCCTTGCCCTTCCATTCCGAGATCGACAGGGACTGGCCCACTACCAGCTGGTGTTCTCGACCGAAGAGTTCGAAAGGTCCGGATGCATAGACGTCGAGGCTGTCACTGGTGGTTTCGCCAGTGTATTTGCGAGCGTAGATCGAACTGGTGGTAGCGGTGTCCTGGGAGACGTAGCCCAGGGGCGCGTTATAGCCGTTGATCTGGTGGTTGTACTGGGTCTTGGCGACCCAGCCATTGTCGAAGTTGTGCTCCAGGGTGGCGAACACGGTACGGGTGTATTGTTCCCAACTGCTCCACTTCGGACCATTGTTGAACGAGCGAGGCAGGTTCAGATAATTGCCGTCCGGGTCATAGACGGTACGTGTGCCGGTCCAGCTCGAGCCCTTCGGGTCGCTGTCCTGATAGTCGGCACCCAGGGTCAGCAGGGTGTCCGGTGACAGGTCGAATTCAAGGATGCCGTAGTAGACATTGGTCTTGCGCTGGTAGTGATCAAGAAACGATTTCTTGTCTTGGTAGGCGGCCACCGCCCGGCCGCGGACGTTGCCGGAGTCGGTCAGCGGCCCGCTGACATCAATCTGGGTGCGATAGTTGTCCCAGGAGCCGGCGCCGAGCTCGATGCTGCTCTTGAACTCGGACGTGGGCTTCTTGCGGATCAGGTTGATGGTGCCGCCAGGACCGCCGGCGCCGGTCAGCAGGCCGGTCGCGCCCTTGAGCACTTCGACGCGGTCGTACAGCGCCATGTCGGTCATGGTCTGGCCGGCCGAGTACTGGGCGTCACGCAGGGTCGGGATGCCGTCGTACTGGAAATTGACGATGGAGAAACCGCGGGAATAGTAGTTGGTGCGTTCGCTGTCGTAGGTGGATACGGTGATACCCGGCGTGTGGCGCATCACGTCGTCTATTGCCGTGAGGCCAAAGTCATCCATCACCTGGCGGGTCACCACCGAGATCGACTGCGGGGTTTGCCGCGGGGTCAGCACCAGCCGGGTGGCGGTGGCGATGGTGCCTGGGGTATAGGAACCGGTGCCTTCGGTAACGCTGCCCAACTGGTTGGCGCTGACCGTGGTCGCCCCCAGCTCGACCCGTTCACCGCCGCTGGCCTGGACCACCCGATAGCCCGCGCCCTCGGCCACGGCTTGCAGGCCCAGGGGTTTGAGCAGGCGCTGCAGGCCTTCGTCCACGCTGAAACGGCCATTGAGGCCGGTGCTGCGCTTGCCGGCGCTGAGGCTGGCATCGATGGCGATCATGCTTGCCGATTGCTGGCCGAAGGCGCCCAGCACCTGGTCCAGGTTGCCCGGGGCGATGGCGTAGTCGCGCTGCTGGCGGTCGGTCACGGCGGCGCCGGCTTCGGCGGCCATCAGCGGCAGGCTGGTGCTGGCGATGGACAGGCCGATGAACACCGGGCGCAAGGCCGCGGCAAGGGGCGTAAGGCGAATGTGCATAAGGGAAATCCGTGGGTTGAGAAGGGTTGGCGCTGAGCTGTTTTCCAGCTTCTTCCCTGGTCTTGATGCACGAGATTGAAAAAACTGCCGCCGCTTCGGAAAAAAAACGGAAAAAATCAGCTGGCCTCCACGGTGGCCCAGTAACCCATCACCCGCCGGATGCGAATCGGCAGGGTCTTGGCCAACAGGTCGAGGCTGGCGTCCGGCTGGTCCAGGGAGAACGAGCCGGAGACGCGCAACCCGGCGACCTCGGCGGCGCAGCGCAAGAGGCCCGGGCGATAGCGGTCGAGCTCGGCGATCACCTCGCCCAGGGGCTGGCGCTCGGCGATCAGCAGGCCCTGGGTCCAGGCACTGGCGGTGGCGGGCACTGTGGTCAGGGCGCCGATCCGCTGCTGGTTGATTTCCACTTGCTGGCCCGCGCCCAGGCTCAGCGCGGGGTGCTGGGCGTTACTGAGCGAGCCGCTGCCGGCGAGCACCTGTGCCCGGGTGCCGTGGCTGCCCGGCCAGCCGACGCTGAGGATCAGTTGCGACTGGGGCGCCAGCAGTATCCACGCATCGGCGGTGACGATCCGCAGCGGCGCGGCGTTGCCCAGGGTCAACAGCAGGCGGCCAGTGTTGAGCCGCAGTTGCAGGCCCAGGGGGCTGTGCTGCTGATCGAGGCTGGTGCGGGTGTCCAGTTGCAGGCTGGCGCCCGTGGCCAGTTGCAGTTGGCGGCGCTCGCCGGTGCTGGTGTGGTAGTCGCTGAACAACTGCGGCAACAGCAGCCGTTCACGCACGCTCCAGCTGCTGGCGGCCACCACGCCGAGGCCGACGATGCCCTTGAGCAGGGTGCGCCGCCCGGGGTGGCTGCGGGCCTGCAGCAGCTGCCGGGCACGGGGCGCGGGCAGGCTGCGGGTGCTGTCACGCAGGTCCTGGCCGATGCCGACCAGGCGTTGCCAGGCCAGTTCGTGTTGCCGCTCGGCCCGGCGCCAGGCCAGGCAGGCGGCCTGCTGCTCGGGGTTGCTGATGCCCGATTGCAGCAACACCAGCCACTCCAGGGCCTGGTCCAGGACCTGCTGTTCCACGGCGCCCTGATCGTCCACCGGCTGGAAGGCGTTCATCCCGGGTACACCGCCGCGTAGCAATGGCGGTAGGCCTTGAGCATGGCTTTCTGCACCACGTTGACCGAGAGCTGCAGGCGCTCGGCAATCTGCGGGTAGGTCAGGCCTTCGAGCTGGGACAGCAAGAACACTTCGCGCACCCGGGTGCCCAGGCCATCCAGTACCTGGCCCACGGCGTCCAGGGCTTCGAGCACCAGCAGGCGGGTTTCCGGCGAAGGCTGGTGCTGTGGCTCCAGCTGCGCCAGGGATTCCAGGTAGGCGCGCTCCAGGGCCTGACGGCGGAAATACTGGCCGCACAGGCGGCTGGCCACGGTATTGAGGTAGGCCCGGGGTTCACGCAACAGCGGCAGTTGCTCGCTGCGCAGAATGCGCAGGAAGGTGTCCTGCGCCAGGTCCAGGGCCTGGTCCTGGTTGCCGAGCTTGCGCCGCAGCAACTGCACCACCCAGTTGTGATGCTGGACGTAGAGCTCGCCCACGGCGTGCTGTAGCGAAGAATTGGGCACCATCGATAGAGGTTCCGGGACCGAGGCGGGCGAAAAGGGTGTTTATGGTAATGCTTCTCATTAGTGCGCGCTCGAGTTTTTATCGCTGCCGACCAGGGCCCGAGCACATCGGGCTTGTCGGCTATATAGTTGTAATCTACAACTAAAAAGTCCACGAACGAGGTCACGCTTATGTCGAGCCCATCCGCAGGTTTCATCCCTCAATTGCGCCAGGCTTCCCGGCAGATGGTTCGCGAGCTGGGCTTCATGCACAGCACCCTGGCCGCCACCGACTACCCGCCCTCGGCGGTGCACGCGCTGCTGGAAATCGGCCAGGGCAATGCCTTGACCGCCAGTGACCTGGTGACGCTGCTGGGCCTGGAGAAATCCAGCGTCAGCCGGTTGGTGCGCAAGCTGGTGGAGGCGGGCGAGATCGGCGAACAGGCCGATGCGCAGGATGCCCGCTCGAAGCGGCTGCACCTCACCGCCCAGGGACGCCAGACCCTGGCCGGTATCGAGCGTTTTGCCCAGGCCCAGGTGGCCGCGGCCCTGGCGCACCTGAGCGCGGACCAGCAGCTTTGCGCCTCGACAGGCATCGCCGACTACGCCCGGGCATTGCGTGCGGTGCGTCTGGGCGAGGCGCCCGAGCCGCCCGAGTGCTGGTCCATAGCCCCTGGCTACCGGCCGGGGGTGATTGGCCGCATTGCCGAAATGCATGCCTGCTACTACGCCGCCCGGGCCGGGTTCGGTCAGCCCTTCGAAAGCCTGGTGGCGGCGGACATGGCCGAGCTGATGGGGCGTTTGCACAACCCGCGCAACCAGGTCTGGGTGGCGCTGCGGGGCGAGCGGATCGTCGGGTCCATCGCCATCGATGGGGAAGGCGAGGGCGGTGAGGCGATCCTGCGTTGCTTCATCCTCGACGATGCTGCCCGCGGTCGAGGGCTGGGCCGGCGACTGCTGGGCGAGGCCCTGGCGTTCTGCGACCAGTGGGGCTTTGCCGCCACCCGCTTGTGGACCTTCAAGGGCCTGGACGCGGCGCGCACGCTGTATGAGCAACACGGCTTCGTATTGGCGCAGGAGCAGGTGGGCGACCAGTGGGGCGCGACGGTGACCGAGCAGTGTTTTGTGCGGGCCAGGCGGGTGGAACGCGACGGAACTCGCTGAGGGTTGTCGCCGCTGCCGAGCCTGCGAAGCTGCGCAAAGGCCCGCAGGGCCTTGCTTGGCAGTTCCGAGCCGAGCCTCTAGCGGCACTGAAAACCTGCGTCTCCTGCGGAGCCGTTCGCAGCCTGCGGCAGCGGCTACAGATCGCCGGTATTGGTGGTAGGGTTAGCCCCCTGGACAATTATCGATCTGTGGAGACCCATTCCATGCAAGCCATCAAGCTCAGCCTGCCGGCATCCCTGGACAACCTGAAAACCGTGGAGCTGGCCGATCCCGGGCAACCCGGCGCCGGGCAGATCCGCGTGCGCCTGCATGCCTGTTCCCTGAATTTCCACGATTACGCCGTGGTCACCGGCGCGCTGCCGACTGCTGATGGGCGGATTCCCATGGCCGACGGTGCCGGGGTGGTGGAAGCGGTGGGCGAGGGCGTCAGCGAGTTCAAGGTCGGCGATGCGGTGGTGTCCTGCTTCTTCCCCCATTGGCACGATGGCGGCCCGGCGATTGCCGATTTCAGCACCACCCCGGGCGATGGCGTCGACGGCTACGCCCGTGAAGTGGTGATCCAGCCCAGCCACTGGTTCACCCACGCGCCCCAAGGCTACAGCCACGCCGAAGCCGCGACCCTGACCACCGCCGGCCTGACCGCCTGGCGCGCGCTGGTGGTGGATGGCGCGCTCAAGGCCGGGGAAACCGTGCTGGTGCTGGGCACCGGCGGGGTGTCGATCTTCGCCCTGCAACTGGCCAAGGCCATGGGCGCCACGGTGATTGCCACCTCGTCCTCGGACGCCAAGCTGGCCAGGGTCCGCGAACTGGGAGCCGACCACACCATCAACTACCGCACCCAGCCTGAGTGGGGCAACGAAGTGCTCAGGCTCACCGGCGGGCGCGGCGTCGATCACGTGGTGGAAGTCGGCGGCCCGGGCACCTTGCCGCAGTCGATCACGGCCTGCCGCATCGGCGGGCATATCGCCCTGATCGGCGTGCTCACCGGCTGGTCCGGCCCGGTGCCGACGGCGGCGTTGATGGCCAAGCAACAACGCCTGCAGGGCCTGATCGTCGGCAGCCGCCAGCAGCAGATCGAGATGGTCCGTGGCCTGGAAGCCACCGGCATCAAGCCGGTGATCGACAGCACCTTCCCCCTGGCAGAGATCGCCAAGGCCTTCGCCCATGAAGCCTCGGGCGCGCACCTGGGGAAAATCTGCCTGACGTTCTGAGGCGTTGATCGCGGCAACGCCCGGGTGGCTCCGGGGGTTGCCGCAGCCCCGATGGCGCTTGTTACCGGGCGCAACCTGTATGCCCCACTTTGACTCACGGCCTGCGCGTTTTCGTAGCAGCCTGGCCTTGGCCGCGCTCCTGGCACCTTCCTGCTCATCGAGCACTGGTTCGGCAAATCAATGACTTGAGTCCGCTTGCGCCAAGCTGGCACGCATTCTGCTTTTTTGTATCTATGGATAATTGGATACAAAAATACAAAAGGTGCCTCTATGCAATTCGCTCCCGCCTACGTTGACCGCCAGCCGCTGACCGCCGAGGAGGAGGCCTACAACTTTCTCCTGGAGGCGATCTGCGGCGGCCGCTACCGCAAGGGCGACCGGCTGATCGCCGAGGACATCGCCAGCGAGATCGGCATGAGCCGCATGCCGGTGCGCGAAGCCTTTCGCCGCCTCGATGCCCAGGGCCTGGTGACCCTGCGGCCCAATCGCGGGGCGGTGGTCAGCGGCCTGGACATCGAAGAGCTGCACGAAGTGTTCGAGATGCGCAGCGCCCTCGAAGGCCTGGCGGTGCGGGTGGCGGTGGGGCGTATCGGCGAGCGCCAGCTGGCGGCCCTGGAACGGCTGCTGGACGAGATGGACGACTACCGCGACGAGAGCGCCGAGTGGGTCAGCCGCCATCGGGCCTTCCATGAATACCTGTGCAGCCTCAGCGGCCGGCCCCGGCTGATGAAGCAGATCTCGGCCCTCTATTCGCTGGTGGAGGCGCCCATGCGCCTGTGGCTGCAACACGGCGAAAAACCCCTCAGCGCCCGCCAGGAGCACGCGGTGATCCTCGATGCGATTCGCGCCGGCGATGCCGAGCGTGCCGAAGCGGTGGTGCGCGAGCACATCGAGGGCACGGTGCCGGCGCTGATCCAGTTTCTGCAAACGGAACAATAGAAGCGGGCCCGAGCCCGCCCCTTGTGTTGACTTTGAATCCTGCCCCCGTTGTTCAACGAAGTGGAGTGTCTGGTCATGCATAAACGCCGCGCCTTGCTGGTGGCCGTATCCCTGGGACTCTGTGCACAGTGGGCCGCCGCCGCGCCCCAGGTGCCGGAGCGCCTGCAACAGGTCGACAAGCTCACCTATTGCTCGGGGATGGATTCACCGCCCCTGGTGTCTTTCGACCAAGCCCAGAAGCCCCGCGGGCTGAGCGTCGACCTGGGCCTGGAAATCGCCCGCCGCCTGGGCAACAAGGAGGTGCAATGGCGGGTGATTCCGTTCTCCGGGTTGCTCCCGGCGCTGCTGGCCCGGCAGTGCGACATGATCGTCGACCAGCTGTTCGACAAGCCCGAACGGCGCGAAGTGATCGACATCGTCAACTACATGTATTCCAGCCAGTCGGTGGTGGTGCCCAAGGGCAACCCCAAGGCGATCAAGAGCCTGGATGATTTGTCCGGGCGCAAGGTTGCGGTGCTCAATGGCTCGACCATCAAGACCCTGCTGGACGCCCACAGCGCCAGCCTCGCCCAGGCTGGCAAGGCACCGATGACACTGGTGGTCTACAACAGCGACACCGATGCTTTCCAGGCCTTGCGTATCCGTCAGGTGGACGCCTACGGCACCACCGTGGAAACCGCCGGCTACTACGCCGCCATGGCCCCGGACCTGTTTCAGGAAGGGGTGCCGGCCTTCAGCCGGATCCTCACCGGCCTGGGCATCCGCAAGGACGATGCGCAGTTGAGCGCTGCGGTGCAGCAGATCATCAACGACATGCGCAGCGACGGCAGCTATGCCCGGTTGCTGAGCCAGTGGCAGGTCAGCAGCGACACCCTGAACTGAGGCAGCGCCGCGATGAATTTCAATTGGGATGTGTTCTGGCAGTACCTGCTGCAACCCAGCGGGGTGTACCTCACCGGGCTCTGGCTGACGTGCGTGATCAGTGTCCTGGGCATGGCGCTGGGCTGTGTCCTGGGGCTGGCGGCGGCGCTGCTGCGCCTGTCGCGCAACCCCTTGCTGCACCTGCCGGTACGTTTTTACGTGTGGCTGATGCGCGGCACGCCGTTGCTGGTGCAGATCGTCTTTCTCTACACCGCCCTGGCGGCTGGCGGGATCTTTCGCTTCGAGGACCTGCAACTGTTCGGCCTGGTGGTGCCGGGCAACATCCAGGCGGCGATCATCGCCCTGGGCCTCAACGAAGGCGCCTACATGGCGGAGATCATCCGCGCCGGGATCGGCGCCGTGGACAAGGGCCAGTATGAGGCCGGGCGTTGCCTGGGCATGACCTTCGCCAAGCTGATGCGGCGCATCGTCCTGCCCCAGGCGTTCCGGGTGATCGTTCCGCCCCTGGGCAACGAGTTCAACGTGATGCTCAAGAACACCACCCTGGTCAGCGTGATCGGCGTGCAGGAGCTGCTGCTGAGCACGCAGATGGTCACTTCGGCGACCTTCCGGGTGTTCGAGCTGTACTTGGTGGTGGCCCTCTACTTCCTGCTGCTGACCACCCTGTGGGGCTTCTTCCAGCGCTGGCTGGAAAAGCGTTTCGGCCAGAGTGACCGACCCGCGCCGCCGGCCGCCGGCCACCGGATGTTCGGGCGCCACACCTTCAAATTGCTGCGGGGACGTTGAACATGGCACACCAGAGTGAAGACCTGATCATCGAGGCCCGGGACCTGCACAAGTCGTTCGGCGCCCTGCAGATCCTCAAGGGCATTTCCCTGTCGGTACGCCGCGGTGAAGTGGTGGTGCTGATCGGCGCCTCGGGCTCGGGCAAGACCACCTTCATCCGCTGCATCAATCTGCTGGAGCAGATCCAGTCCGGGCTGATCCGGGTCAACGGCCGGGCCATGGGCTATCGCGAGCGCGTCGACGGCAGCCTGGTGCGCGATAGCGAGCGCAATATCGCCCGCCAGCGCCGGGACATCGGCATGGTGTTCCAGCGCTTCAACCTGTTTCCCCACATGACGGCCCTGGAAAACATCATCGAGGCGCCGATCCAGGTCCTCGGCGTGCCCCGGGCCGAAGCGGTGGAGCAGGCCCGGGCCTTGCTCGCCCGGGTCGGCCTGGCGGACAAGGCCGGGCACTACCCGTCGATGCTGTCCGGCGGCCAGCAGCAACGGGTGGCCATCGCCCGGGCCCTGGCGATGAAGCCCCAGGCCATGCTCTTCGACGAGCCCACCAGCGCCCTGGACCCGGAAACCGTGGGCGAGGTGCTGCAGGTGATGAAGCAGCTGGCACAAGAGGGCATGACCATGGTGGTGGTCACCCACGAGATGGGCTTTGCCCGGGAGGTGGCCGACCGGGTGGTGGTGCTCGACCAGGGCGAGCTGATCGAGCAGGGGCCGCCGGAACAGATCTTCAGCCGCCCCAGCCACCCGCGGACCCAAGCCTTTCTCAGCCGCGTGCTGTGATTTTTTGCGGCCTCAACCCTTGCACGAGCCTTTGCCATGCTGAATTTTTCTGCCCATGAGTACCCCTACGCCTCACAACGCCAGAGCGTGTATGCCCGTCGCGGCATGGTCGCTGCGTCCCAGCCCCTGGCCGCCGAGGCCGGGATCGAGATCATGCGTGGCGGTGGCAATGCCATCGACGCCGCGATTGCCAGCGCCGCAGTGCTGACGGTGGTCGAACCCACGGGCTGCGGCTTGGGGGGCGACGCCTTTGCCCTGGTCTGGACCCAGGGCCAGTTGCATGGCCTGAGTGCCAACGGCCAGGCCCCGGCCGCCCTGAGCATCGAGGCGGTGCGGGCCGCCGGGCACGCGCAGATGCCGCTGTATGGCTGGACCCCGGTCACCGTGCCGGGCTGCCCCTCGGCCTGGGCCGAACTGTCCCGGCGCTTCGGCAAGCTGCCCTTTGCCCAGTTGCTGCAACCGGCCATTGAACTGGCCCGGGACGGTTTCCCCCTGTCGCCGGTGGTCGCCCGGCAATGGCAGATCGCCCTGGAGGAGTTCGCTCCCCACCGCGACCCGCTGTTGCAACCCTGGTTCGACACCTTCCTGATCGACGGCCGCGCGCCCCGGGCCGGGGAGGTGTTTCGCAACCCGGCCCAGGCGCGGACCCTGCAGGAACTGGCGGCCAGCCTGTGCGAGAGCTTCTATCGCGGCGAACTGGCCCAGCGCCTGGACGCCCATTCCCGGGCCACCGGCGGCTACCTGCGGGCCAGTGACCTTGAGGGCTACAGGGCGCAGTGGGTGCAACCGATCAAGGTCGATTACCGCGGCTATCAGGTCTGGGAGATCCCTCCCAGCGGCCAGGGGCTGGTGGCGCTGATGGCGCTGAAGATCCTCGAAGGCTTCGACTTCGACCAGCGTGACAGCCAGCAGACCTGGCACCGCCAGCTGGAGGCGATGAAGCTGGCCTACAGCGACGGCCTGCACCACATCACCGACCCGGCGCACATGCGCGTGGCGGTGGCCGATCTGCTCAGCGACGCCTACAGCGCCCGGCGGCGGGGGCAGATCGCCGAACAGGCGCAACCGCCCAAACCCGGCGACCCCCATGCCAGCGGTACGGTGTACCTGGCCACGGCGGATGCCGAGGGCAACATGGTGTCGTTCATCCAGAGCAACTATCACGGCTTCGGCTCCGGGGTGGTGCTACCGGACAGCGGCATCGCCCTGCAGAACCGCGGCCAGGAATTCAGCCTCGACCCGGCGCACGCCAACGCCCTGGCGCCGGGCAAGAAGACCTTCCACACCATCATCCCGGGCTTTCTCAGCCAGGCCGGTGTGCCCCTCGGGCCGTTCGGCGTGATGGGTGGCTACATGCAGCCCCAGGGCCATGTGCAGATGGTCATGAACCTGGTGGATTTCGGCCTCAACCCGCAGGCCGCACTGGATGCGCCGCGCTGGCAATGGCTGGGGGACATGCGCGTGGGCATCGAGCAGGGCGCCTCGGGCGATCTGGCCAACGCCCTGGCCCGGCGCGGCCATCAGGTGCAGATCGCCCACGACTCGCTCAACTACGGACGCGGCCAGATCATCCTGCGCGACCCGGTCAGCGGCGTGTTCTGTGGCGGCACCGAGCCCCGGGCGGACTCCCATATTGCGCTGTGGTAGCCGGCTGTGGCGTGGGGACTGCCAGGCGGCTGCGCGGCGCCGGTCTGAACCTGGCCAGTGCGCCGATGGGGCATGAGCGGGGCGGGGCACGCCAGGACCAGGGCAACGAAAGGAGGTGTGCCGGCGAGCGATATTAAATAGAATGAGTCTCATTTGATTTAACGTGCCACGCCGGGTGCCCTTGCCATGAATGACGCCGTACTGCCAACGGAGCACACCTTCGACAACCTGTACCGTGAGCACCGCAGTTGGCTTGAAAGCTGGCTGCGGCGACGCCTGGGCAACGCCTGGGATGCCGCCGACCTGAGCCAGGACACCTTCCTGCGGGTGCTCGGCAGCGCCCAGCCCCTGGCCCAGTTGCAGGAGCCGCGGGCCTACCTGCTGACCGTCGGCAAGCGCTTGCTGATCAACTTCCATCAGCGGCGCAGCCTCGAACAGGCCTACCTCAACGCCCTGGCGACCTTGCCCGAGGCCTGCGTACCTTCGCCCGAACAGCGCTGGATTGTCCTGCAAGCGCTGCAGGCCCTGGACGAGCTGCTCGATGGTCTGCCCCATCCGGTGCGCCGGGCGTTTCTCTGGAGCCAGCTGGAAGGCCTGGGTTACCGCGAGATTGCCGAGCGCCTGCGGGTGAGCGAGCGCACGGTCAAGCGCTACATGGCCCAAGCCTACGAACACTGCCTGCTGGTGGAGCTGTGACCTCGTCCACCGGCAGCGATCCGCGTCAGGTCGCCCGCGCCGCGGCGCGCTGGCTGGCCTTACTGGAGTCCGGCAGCGCCAGCGAGAGCGACCAGCAGGGCCTGCAACAATGGCGCGAGCGCTGCGCCAGCCACGAACAGGCCTGGCAGAAAGCCCAACTGTTGCGCCAACGTTTCGCCGAACTGCCCCCGGCCCTGGCCCTGGCCAGCCTCGACCGCCCGCAAGTGGGACGTCGGGCCCTGCTCAAGCGCGGCCTGGGAGTGGCGCTGCTGGTGCCGAGCGCCTGGTGGCTGAGCCGGCAATTGCCCCTGGAGGCGTGGCGCGCCGACCTGCACACCGCCACCGGCGAGCGCAGGCAGCTGTCCCTGGCCGACGGCAGTTTCCTGCAACTCAATACCGCCACGGCGCTGGACCTGGACCTGGCGGCGCGCCGCCTGACTCTGGTGCAGGGCGAGATCGCGCTCAGGGTGCCGGGCCATTCGGCCCTGACCCTGTACACCGACTTCGGTCGGGTGCGGGTCAGCCAGAGCGAAGTCTGCGTGCGCCAGGAGCGCCTCGGCTGTCGGGTCTCGGTGGTCAGCGGCGTGGTCCAGGTGCAGCCCTTGCAGGGGCCGGCCCTGACCCTGCACGGCGGGCAGCAGGTCAGTCTGCAGGCTTCCGGCGCCGGGTTGCCGCAGGTCTTCGACAGCGCGATACCCGGTTGGCGCGAAGGGGTGTTGCTGGCCCAGGACCAGCCGCTGGGGGATTTTTTGCGCGAGTTGAGTCGTTACCGCAGCGGCGTGTTGCGTTGGGACCCGGAGTTGGAGGCGCTGCGGGTCACCGGCAGTTTCCGTGTCGAGGACACCGACCGGGTGCTGGCCTTGCTGGCCGCCAGCCTGCCGCTGGAGGTGCAGGCGCGGACGCGTTTCTGGGTCACGCTGCGTTCGCGTAAAAAACTCGCTTGAGGGCTGTCCCCTTTTTTCCAGGTGCCTGTCATTGCAGGTAAGTGAACGAAAAAGAGAGCCTCTTCAATGCCCTGCGTCATGCCTGCTGCTGTGCGTCCCTTGTTGCGTCTGAGTCTGCTGCTGTGCCTGAGCGCCAGCCCGTTGCTGGTTCCCTTGAGCTGGGCCGAGGAGGGTGGCCGCCGCAGCTACCAGGTGCCGGCCGGCAGCCTGGGCGCTGTCCTGACCCGCTTTGCCGGGCTGTCCGGAGTCGATCTGGCGGTGGACCCGCGGCTGGTCGAAGGGCGCAGCAGTCCCGGGCTTTCCGGTGAGTTCGCGGTGCAGGAGGGCTTTGCCCGGCTGCTGCAGGGTTCGGGCCTGCAGTTGCACGCGGTGGGCGAACAGGCCTACACCCTGGCGCCGGTCCCCGAGGCCGGCGGCCTGGCGCTGCCCGCCACCTCGATTCTCGGCAGCGATCTCCCTGTCAGCGGCGAGCCCTATGCCGGGGGCCAGGTGGATCGCAAGGGCAGCCAGGGCCTGCTCGGCGACCGCGATTTCATGGACACCCCGTTCAACCTCACGTCCTACACCGGCGAGGCGCTGAAGAACCAGCAGGCGCGAACCCTGGGCGACGCCGTGGCCAGCGACCCCTCGGTCCGCACCACCAACCCGGCCAGCGGGCGTTTCGAGCAGTTCTCGGTGCGCGGCTTCAGCCTGTTCAACAGTGACGTGTCCTACGGCGGCCTGTACGGGATCCTGCCGACCTACGCCATCGACATGGAAATGGTCGGGCGCCTGGATGTGCTCAAGGGGCCGGGCATGCTGCTGGGCGGGATTGCGCCCCGGGGCAGCGTCGGCGGCGGCATCAACATCGAGCCCAAGCGCGCCGCGGACACCCCCCTGACCGAGTTCACCGCGCTCTATGCGTCCGCCGGGCAGACCGGTGGCGCGGTGGACATCGGCCGGCGCTTTGGCGAGGGCAACCGCTTCGGCCTGCGTTTCAATGGTGTGCGCCAGTCCGGCGACACCGAGTGGGACCACCAGCAGCTCCAGCGCGAAACCGGAGTCATCGGCCTCGACCTGCGCGATGAGCGGCTGCGCCTGTCCCTGGACCTGGGGCACCAGGAACGTCACGCCGACGCGCCGATCGAGCGGGTCGAAGTGGCGGCCACGGCGAAAATGCCCAAGGCCGAAGACATCCGCCACAACATCGCCCAGTCCTGGACCTATGCCCATTCCAAGGACAGCTTCGGCGCGCTGCGCGGCGAGTATGACCTCAGCGATTCACTGATGGTGTACGCCGCCCTGGGGGCGCGCAAAGGCAACTACGACTTTCTGCGCCATGCGGTGCAGGTGACCAACAGCGCCGGCGACTTCACCGTGACCCCGCGCACCTTCCGTCGCGACGAGGACGTCAAGACCGCCGTCATCGGCCTGCGCAGCGGGTTTCAGACCGGGCCGGTCGGGCACAGCGTGAACCTGAGCCTGAACCGCTTCAACATGGATTTCGACAACGCCGGCGAGCGCTACTCGCGCGGTGTCAGCAACCTCTACCGCCCGGTGGAGCTGCCGTTGCCCGGGCGTCCCAATCGCCTCGACACCAGCACCCACACGGAAAACCGCTTCACCAGCCTGGCCCTGGCCGACACCTTAAGCCTTGCCGAGGACCGGGTGCTGCTGACCCTGGGCGCACGCTTGCAGCGGGTCCAGGTCAGCACCTGGAGCGATGGCGTGCGCGAAGAACCGGTGAATGACGAGAAGGCCCTGTCCCCGGCCCTGGGCCTGGTGGTCAAGGTCACCGATCAGCTGTCGCTGTACAGCAACTACATGGAAGGCCTGAGCCAGGGCGCAACCGCCCCGACCACCGCCACCAATGCCAACCAAGTGTTCGCCCCGTATCGCAGCAAACAGGTGGAGGTCGGCGCCAAGTACGACCTGGGCCATTTCGGCATGAGCGCCAGCCTGTTTCGCATCCAGCAGCCGTCCTATGTCTACGACGAGAACAACAACTACAAGCCCGATGGTCAGTTGCGCAACCAGGGCCTGGAGTTGAATGTCTTCGGCGAGCCCCATGACGGCGTGCGCCTGCTGGGCGGGCTGATGCTGCTCGACAGCGTGCAGACCGAAACCGGCCAGGGCCTGTATGACGGCAATCGCGGCACCGGCTCGCCGGTGGTCAACGCCAACCTTGGCGCCGAATGGGACATCGACAGCCTGCGCGGCCTGACCTTGACCGCGCGGGCGATTCACTCCAGCTCGCAGTACCTGGATCCGGCCAACCAGCAGAAAATCCCCGGCTGGGAGCGCTATGATCTGGGGGCGCGCTATGCCTTCGAGCTGGGCAAGAAACCGATCACCCTGCGCGCCAGTGTCGAGAACGTGCTCAACACCGCCTACTGGGCCTCGGCCGCAAGCTCCTCCGACAGCGCGGCGGGGTTGACCTTGTCGACGCCGCGCACCTGGCTGGTGTCGGCGACGGTGGGGTTCTAGGGCCGTCCTCGAACAGTGCGCAGTCGCGGGCCAAGCTTGGTGCCGCGGTTACCGGGAGCCCGGTAACCGCCCTGTGCAAGGTTCAATGCGCAGGCTTGAGCTCGGGCGTGGCGTTGGCCCGGGCGATGACCGTGAGGATCGACAGCGCAGCGATGACCAGCCCTGGCGAGGTGGCCAGCAAAACCCCGGCGGTGCCGGCGCCGGCGGCGAGGATCTGCCCGGCGGCCAGGGGCCCGGCCACCGAGCCCAGGCGGCCGATGGCCACGGCAGCGCCCACGCCGGTGGCACGCACCGCGGTCGGGTAGGAGGGCGGTGCCAGCGCGTAGAGCACCAATTGTGCGGCCATCACGAACAGCCCCGCGGCAAATCCGGCCAGGGCCATGGGCGCAATGCCCTGCGACAGCCCGACCCCGGCCAGCGCCGCCAGCAACCCGGCGTACACGAACAGCACCACCTTGAGCCCGTTGCAGCGGTCCAGCAGCAGGCCGCCGAGCAGCGAGCCGAGGGCGCCGCCGATGTTGAACAGCATCTGCACCAGGCCCGCCTGGGGTTTGCTGAAGCCCTGTTCGAGCAGCAGCGAGGGCAGCCAGTTGAGCAGCATGTACATCACGGTCAGGGTGAAGAAGTAGCTCAGCCACAGGGCCAGCGTGGTGCGCGCGCGACCTGCGCCGAACAGCGCCTGGGCGGTGGAGGCGCGCTGGGTGCCGGCACTGGCGGTGTGTTGGCGAAAGGCACTGGATTCGGGCAGCAACCCGGCCATCAGCGGCACCACCAGCAGCGGCGCCAGGCCGCCGATGATGAAGGTGGTCTGCCAATGTTCGCTGGAGAACATCGCCACCACCGCCGCCAGCGCGCCACCCAGGGGCACGCCGCAGTACATGACGCTGATGGCCGTGCCCCGGCGGCGTTCGCTGACCGCTTCGGCGCACAGGGCGATCAGGTTGGGCAGCGCCGCGCCGAGGCCGAGGCCGGTCATGAAGCGCACCAGCAGCAGGCTCGAATAGCTCTCGACGTAGGCCGTGCACAGCGAGAACAGGCCGAACAGCAGCACCGCGCCGACCAGGATCTTCTTGCGCCCGATACGGTCGGCGACCCAGCCGCCGAAGAATGCCCCGGGCAGCAGGCCGATGATCCCGGCGCTGAACACCCAGCCCATCATCTTCGGATCCAGGGCGAAGCTCTGGCGCAATCCGGCGGCGGCGGTGCCGGCCGCCTGCAGATCGAACCCCTCGATCAGCGCAACGATAAAGCACAAAGCGATGGTCAGCGTCGAACGACGCGATGGACTGTCCATGGGCAAACCTCATTGTTGTTTTTGTTGTGGTGGCCAGTCGGACGCCGGGCCTGAATGCGCCGGCGCTGGTGGCTGGCGATTAAGATAACAAAGATAACTAAAAAATGAACAGCGCCTTGATTTCGGCCAATAAATGCAAATAAAGCCATTTAAATCAGATAGATAAACTATCAATAAGGATTTCCTGTAAAAATAGATAATATTATTAATGTTCGATTATCGGTCATTTGCGGTTGACGTCAGGCTTGGGCTGTTTCCATTCTCTGTCCGCGACGTCGGCTGCCAGGCCCTCGTTCGCCCCCTAAAACAACAACAAAAAATGGACATCGGACATGCCAAATCTCCCCACCAACGCCGTTGCGGCGTCAGCTTCCTGTGTGCCCAGTCTCCCCACGCGGCTGGCTCTGGCCTTGCTGGGCTTGAGCCTGTTGTCCGGCCCAGTCCGGGCGGCGGGTTTTATCGACGACAGCCACGGCACCCTGACCTTGCGCAATTACTACCTGGATCGCGACTACAAGGACGATGGGGCGAAGACTGCCGCCCGGGAATGGGCGCAGGGTTTCATCATGAACATGGAGTCGGGGTTCACCGAGGGCAGCGTCGGTTTCGGCCTGGATGTGCGCGGGCTGCTGGGGGTCAAGCTCGACTCCTCGCCGGACCGCAGCGGCACCGAACTGCTGCCGGTGTCGGCCAGCGACAAGCGCGCCGCGGATGAATACTCGCGGCTGGCGCCCACCGCCAAACTGCGCTTTGCCCAGACCACGGTGAAGACCGGCGATGTCTCGATCTTCCTGCCGTTCGCCTTTGCCAGCCCGTCGCGCCTGCTGCCGCAGACCTTTCGCGGCACCACCCTGAGCTCCAGGGACATCGACGGCCTGACCCTCAACACCGGCTACATCGACCGCATCAACAAGCGCGACTCCACCGACTACCAGGCCATGACCATTGCCTCGCCCAACCGGCGTTTCAATGCCACGGCCAGCACCTCGCACCTGGCGTACCTGGGGGGCGACTACCAGGTCAACAAGGACCTCGGCCTGCGCGCCTATCACGCCCAGGTGGCCGACCTCTACCAGCAGGACACCCTGGCCCTGCTGCACAACCTGCCCCTGGGCGATGGCGTGCTGAGCAGCGACCTGCGCAGTTTTTTCAGCCGGGAAGACGGCAGCGCCAAGGCCGGCCGGGTCGATAACCGCAACCTCTCGGCGCTGTTCGGCTACAAAGTCGGCGGGCACCGGGTGAGCCTGGGCTACATGCATTCCAGTGGCGACACGGCCACGCCCTACATCTCCGGCACCGAGTTGATGGGCATGAGCGAGCTGACCATGAGTTCGGACTTTCTCAACGCCAAGGAGCGCACCTGGCAAGCCATCTACGACTATGACTTTGCCGCCTCCGGCCTGCCCGGGCTCAAGAGTCGGCTGCGTTACGTGCGCGGCGACCATATCGAGCTGGCGGCCTTCAATGCCAGCGACCGCAAGGAGCGCGAGTTTCAGATGGAGTTGGGGTACGTGCTGCAGAGCGGTCCGTTGAAGAACCTCGGGCTGGTGGCGCGCAAGTCGATCTATCGCAATGATTTTCCGGCGGGCGCGGCGTTCCGCGATGAAAACCAGACCCGCTTCCTGGTGCTCTACACCTTGCCGATCTGGTAGGCCCGCAAGCACCTTGCCGCCTCAGCGTGCCGGCCCTGTGCCGGCACCTTGGCTTTGGTCCTGGTAAACCTTCTTCAGCAGGCGCAGCAGTTCTTCGCGCTCCTCGCCACTCAAGGCCGAGGTGGCGTCGACGTCGCTTTGCGCGGCGATCTGCTTGAGCTCCTTGAGCAGGGTTTCGCCGGTCTTGCTGAGGAAGATCCCGTAGGAGCGCTTGTCCGGCTTGCAGCGCACCCGTACCGCCAGCGCGCGGCTTTCCAGTTTGTTGAGCAGGGGCACCACTTGCGGCGGCTCGATGGCCAGGGCGCGAGCCAGGTCGGCCTGCATCAGCCCCGGGTTGCTGTCGATGATCGCCAGGGCCGAGAACTGCGCGGGCCGCAGGTCGTGGACCGAGAGCCGGCCGATCAGGTTCTGGAACAGCTTGAGCTGGGCGCGACGCATGGCGTAGCCAATCAGTTCGTCCAGGGCCGAATCCAGCGGCGCCTGGACCTCGGCGTTGGCGGGTGGGGCCTCGCGCGGGTCGGCGAGGGGAGCGGGCTTGGCCATGACAAAAACATCCTGGGTCGGTTAACAAGGCTATCCAGTTTGCCGGGGTCGGCCGCTGATAGCTACGTTTGCCTGTGTTGGCAGGCGTTGCAGAAGGATTTTTCCGCGATGAAGAAAAATGGTTAATCAGATTAATAGTTAATTGACATAACTAATTTTGCGGTTTAATTTCGACCCATCTTCAAGCCAGAACAAGAGAGCATCGCCATGAGCAACTACGAAGGTCGCTGGACAACGGTCAAGGTCGAAATCGAAGAGGGCATTGCCTGGGTCATCCTCAATCGCCCGGAAAAACGCAACGCCATGAGCCCGACCCTGAACCGGGAAATGATCGACGTGCTGGAAACCCTGGAGCAGGACCCGGCCGCCGGCGTGCTGGTGCTGACTGGCGCCGGTGAAGCCTGGACCGCCGGCATGGACCTCAAGGAGTACTTTCGCGAGGTGGATGCCGGGCCGGAGATCCTTCAGGAAAAAATCCGTCGCGAAGCCTCCCAGTGGCAGTGGAAACTGCTGCGCATGTACGCCAAGCCGACCATCGCCATGGTCAACGGCTGGTGCTTCGGTGGCGGCTTCAGCCCGCTGGTGGCCTGCGACCTGGCGATCTGCGCCGATGAGGCGACCTTCGGCCTCTCGGAAATCAACTGGGGCATCCCGCCGGGCAACCTGGTGAGCAAGGCCATGGCCGACACCGTGGGTCATCGTCAGTCGCTGTACTACATCATGACCGGCAAGACTTTTGGCGGGCAGAAAGCCGCCGAGATGGGCCTGGTCAATGAAAGCGTGCCCCTGGCGCAACTGCGTGATGTCACCATCGAGCTGGCGCGCAATCTGCTGGAGAAGAACCCGGTGGTGCTGCGTGCCGCCAAGCACGGCTTCAAGCGTTGCCGCGAGCTGACCTGGGAGCAGAACGAAGACTACCTGTACGCCAAGCTCGATCAGTCGCGCCTTTTGGACACCGAAGGCGGCCGCGAGCAGGGCATGAAGCAGTTTCTTGACGAGAAGAGCATCAAGCCCGGCCTGCAGGCGTATAAACGCTGAGCCCGGCCGGCGAACGGCGGGCCCATCCCGCCGTTCGCCATGCCCCTGGCCTTACTGTTACACCGCTGCGCTGCATTCCCGACAAAGACAACAAGAGGAATCACCATGCTGGACGTGCCCCTGCTGATCGGTGGCCAGTCGCGCCCCGCCGGCGACGGTCGAACCTTCGAACGCCGCAACCCGGTGACCGGCGCGGTGGTATCGCGCGTGGCCGCCGCGACCCTGGACGATGCCGACGCCGCCGTGGCCGCGGCCCAGGCCGCATTCCCCGCCTGGGCGGCCCTGGCCCCCAACGAACGCCGCAGCCGTCTGCTCAGGGCCGCCGAGCAATTGCAGGCCCGCAGCGGCGAATTCATTGCCGCCGCCGGCGAGACCGGGGCCATGGCCAACTGGTACGGCTTCAACGTCCGCCTGGCGGCCAACATGCTGCGTGAAGCAGCGTCGATGACCACCCAGATCAACGGCGAAGTCATTCCCTCGGATGTTCCCGGCAGTTTCGCCATGGCCCTGCGCCAACCCTGTGGCGTGGTGCTGGGCATCGCCCCGTGGAACGCCCCGGTGATTCTCGCCACCCGGGCCATCGCCATGCCCCTGGCCTGTGGCAACAGCGTGGTGCTCAAGGCTTCCGAACTGAGCCCGGCGGTGCATCGCCTGATCGGCCAGGTGCTGCAGGACGCCGGCCTGGGCGATGGCGTGGTCAACGTCATCAGCAATGCCCCGGCCGATGCCGCGGCGATTGTCGAGCGGCTGATCGCCAACCCGGCGGTGCGCCGGGTCAACTTCACCGGTTCGACCCATGTCGGGCGGATTGTCGGCGAGCTTGCGGCGCGCCACCTCAAGCCGGCCTTGCTGGAGCTGGGCGGCAAGGCGCCGCTGCTGGTGCTGGACGATGCCGACCTGGACGCGGCCGTCGCGGCCGCGGCGTTTGGTGCCTACTTCAACCAGGGACAGATCTGCATGTCCACTGAGCGCCTGATCGTCGATGCCAAGGTGGCCGATGCCTTCGTCGCCAAGCTGGCGGCCAAGGTCGAGAGCCTGCGCGCCGGCGACCCGGCGGCCGCAGATTCGGTGCTCGGTTCGCTGGTGGATGCCAGCGCCGGCACGCGTATCCGGGCACTGATCGACGATGCCCTGGAGCAGGGCGCGCGGCTGGTGGTCGGCGGGCAACTGGACGGCAGCATTCTGCAGCCGAACCTGCTCGACGGCGTCACCGCATCGATGCGCCTGTACCGCGAGGAGTCCTTCGGACCGGTGGCGGTGCTGCTGCGCGGCAGCGGCGATGAAGAGTTGCTGCGTCTGGCCAACGACTCCGAGTTCGGCCTGTCGGCGGCGATTTTCAGCCGCGACACCGGGCGGGCCCTGGCCCTGGCGCAACGGGTCGAGTCGGGCATCTGCCACATCAACGGGCCCACCGTGCACGACGAGGCGCAGATGCCGTTTGGCGGCGTCAAGTCCAGCGGCTACGGCAGTTTTGGCGGCAAGGCCTCGATCGAGCACTTCACCCAATTGCGCTGGGTCACCTTGCAGAACGGCCCGCGGCACTACCCGATCTGATCCGTCGCCACGGGCGCGGTGCCCTCTGAACCGGCTTTCGATCTGGCGAACAACGCTTTTTAACGCCGCGTCAGCCAAGCGCAGCAGATCGCAAGCAGGTTCTTGAGCACGCGGCCCGTGTGCAGGCAGGGCATAACAATAACAAGGCCGCAGCCATCGGCTGCCACGCTTGCCAGCCGTCGCCCTGCGTGCGCGGCGCAGGCGTGCCTTGATGGAGGACATGTACGTGAGTTGCCAATTCAGAGCGCCATCCCCACCCGCGGCCGAGCCGCCGCGTTACCGCCAGGTGTCCATCGGCCGGCCGGCGGTTGCCGTCAGTGAAGAGCAGGGCGTGTTGCACATGCGCTCCCTGGAACCCCTGGCGCCCTTGCCGCAGCGCTTGCTCGATCGCCTGCTGCACTGGGCCCGGGTGCGCCCCGAGCAGACCTTCATTGCCGCCCGCGAGGCCGGCGGCGACTGGAGCCGGGTCAGCTATGGGCAGATGCTCGACAGCGTGCGCGCCATCGCCCAGGGCCTGCTCGGCTACGGGTTGTCCGCCGACAAGCCGCTGGCGCTGCTTTCGGGCAATGACATCGAACACCTGCAACTGGCCCTGGGCGCGATGTACGCCGGGATTCCCTATTGCCCGGTGTCGCCGGCCTATTCGCTGCTGTCCCAGGACTTTGCCAAGCTGCGCCATGTCTGCGACCTGTTGCAGCCGGGGCTGGTGTTTGTCAGCGATGCTGGCGCCTACCAGCGGGCCATCGACGCGGTGCTGCCCCCCGAGACGCCGCTGATCTGCGTGCGTGGTCAGGTGCCGGGGCGACGCCAGGCGAGCTTCGCCAGCCTGCTGGCCGAGCCCGGTGGGGCCGAGGCCGATGCGGCCTTTGCCGCCACCGGGCCGGACAGCATCGCCAAGTTTCTCTTCACCTCGGGCTCGACCAAGCTGCCCAAGGCGGTGATCACCACCCAGCGCATGCTCTGCGCCAACCAGCAGATGCTGTTGCAGACCTTCCCGGTGTTCGGCGAAGAGCCGCCGGTGCTGGTGGACTGGTTGCCCTGGAACCACACCTTCGGTGGCAGCCATAACGTCGGCATCGTGCTCTACAACGGCGGCAGTTTTTATCTGGACGACGGCAAGCCCACGGCCCAGGGCTTTGCCGAGACCTTGCGCAACCTCAAGGAGATTTCCCCCACCGCCTACCTGACCGTGCCCAAGGGCTGGGAGGAGCTGGTCAACGCCCTGGAGCAGGACGCCGAGCTGCGCGAGTGTTTTTTCAAGCGCATGAGCCTGTTCTTCTTCGCCGCCGCCGGGCTGTCGCAAAGTGTCTGGGACCGTCTCGACCGGGTCGCCGAGCAGCATTGCGGCGAACGCATCCGCATGATGGCCGGGCTCGGCATGACCGAGGCCGCGCCGTCCTGCACCTTCACCACCGGGCCGCTGTCGATGGCCGGCTACATCGGCCTGCCGGCGCCGGGGTGCGAAGTGCGCCTGGTGCCGGTGGACGGCAAGCTCGAGGGGCGCTTTCGCGGGCCGCACATCATGCCCGGCTACTGGCGCGCGGCGCAGCAGACCGCCGAGGTGTTCGACGCCCAGGGCTTCTATTGCTCGGGGGATGCACTCAAGCTCGCCGATCCCCAGGACCCGCAGCTGGGGCTGATGTTCGACGGGCGCATTGCCGAGGATTTCAAGTTGTCGTCCGGGGTCTTTGTCAGCGTCGGCCCGCTGCGCAATCGCGCGGTGCTCGAAGGCTCGCCCTATGTCCAGGACCTGGTGGTGGCCGCCCCGGACCGCGAGTGCCTGGGGGCCCTGGTGTTCCCGCGCCTGTATGAATGCCGGCGGCTGGCGGCGCTGGGCGCCGAGGCCAGCGATGCCCAGGTGCTGGCCAGCGCGCCGGTACGCCAGTGGTTCGGCGACTGGTTGCAGCGCCTGAACCGCGAGGCCAGCGGCAACGCCAGCCGCCTGGAGTGGATCGCCCTGCAGGTGGAGCCGGCGTCCATCGACCGCGGGGAAATCACCGACAAGGGCTCGATCAACCAGCGCGCGGTGTTGCAGTGGCGCGCCGAGCAGGTCGAGGACCTGTATCGCGGCCGCGAGCCGTCGATCCTGCGCGCCGAGCCCAAGCCATGAACGGCGCCGGGCAGTACAGCGAGTTTGCCGATGTGGCGATCCTGGAAGCGTTGCGCACGCCCTGGCTCGACCTTGGCGGGGACCTGGCGGAGATCTCGCCGATCGATCTGGGGATCAAGGTCGGCCGCGAGGTACTGCAGCGCGCCGGCATCGATGCCCGGGCGGTGGACAGCGTGCTGGCCGGCTCCATGGCCCAGGCCAGTTTCGACGCCTACCTGCTGCCCCGGCACATCGGCCTGTACAGCGGCGTCGGGCAAGCGGTGCCGGCCCTGGGGGTGCAGCGCATCTGCGCCACCGGTTTCGAGCTGTTGCGCCAGGCGGCCGAGCAGCTGCGGGGCGAGGTGCAACTGGCGTTGTGCGTGGCCAGTGAATCGATGTCGCGCAACCCGATTGCCGCCTACACCCATCGCGGCGGCTTTCGCCTGGGGGCGGCGGTGCAGTTCAAGGATTTCTTATGGGAGGCGCTGTACGACCCGGCGCCGGGGCTGGACATGATCGCCACCGCCGACAACCTGGCGCGGCGTTATGGCCTGACCCGCGAAGCTGTGGACGGCTATGCCTGCGCCAGCCATCAGCGGGCCCTGGCGGCGCAGCAGGCGGGCTGGTTCGCGCCGGAAATCGTCGCCGTAAGCCAGCAGGCCTTTGAGCTCGACGGCTATCGACCGCGCGGCATTCGCCTGCCACGGGGTGTCGAGACGGTCAGCCGGGACAGTCATCCGCGCCCTGGTGAGCTGTCTGCCCTGGCGCGCTTGCGGACGATCCACGAGGGCGGGGTGCAGACCGCCGGCAACAGTTGCGCGGTGGTCGATGGCGCGGCGGCGGCCCTGGTTGGGCGGGCGTCGGCCTGCAGCACGACGCCCCTGGCGCTGTTGCTGGGCAGTGCGGTGGTCGGGGTGGCGCCGGAGTGCATGGGCATCGGTCCGGCCCCGGCGATCCGCCTGCTCCTGCAGCGCAGCGGCCTGGGCCTGGAGCAGATCGGTCGCCTTGAAATCAACGAGGCTCAGGCGGCCCAGGTACTGGCCGTGGCCCGGGAGCTGGAGCTGGACAGTGACCGCCTGAATGCCCGGGGCGGCTCCCTGGCCCTGGGGCACCCCCTGGCCGCCAGCGGCCTGCGCCTGGTGCTGACCCTGGCCCGGCAACTGCGCGAACACAACCTGCGCTACGGAATCGCCGCCGCCTGCGTGGGAGGCGGCCAGGGCATGGCGCTGCTGATCGAAAACCCGGCCTGGCGCGGCTGAGCCCGACCGGCCCGCCGCCCCTGGCGGGTCATTCTATTTCTACTCGATGAGGTGTCCCCATGTGGAGCTACCAGGCGCCGCTGCGCGATATGCAATTTGTCCTTGAGCACTGGCTGGAGGCCCCCGAGGCGTGGCGTCGGAGCCCGGCGTTCGACGCGCTGGACCTGCCCCTGGCGCTGCAGGTGCTGGAGCAGGCCGGGCGTTTCAGCCAGGACGTGCTGGCGCCGCTGAACGCCAGCGGCGATCGCCAGGGCTGCCGGTGGGCGGACGGGCAGGTCAGCACCCCGCAGGGGTTTGCCGAGGCCTATCGGGCCTATGTCGAGGGCGGCTGGCCGGCCCTGGCCTGCGCCGAAGCCCTGGGTGGCCAGGGCCTGCCGCAACTGCTGGACGCGGCGCTGCAAGAGATGCTCTATGCCAGCAACCACGCCTGGGCCATGTACACCGGCATCGCCCACGGCGCCTACCTGTGCCTCAAGACCCACGGCGCGCCCTGGCTCCAGGAGCGCTACCTGCCCGAGATCATCAGCGGCGCAAGCCTGCCCACCATGTGCCTGACCGAGCCCCAGGCCGGCAGTGATGTCGGCCTGTTGCGCTGTCGCGCCGAGCCCCAGGCCGACGGCAGCTATCGCCTCAGCGGCAGCAAGCTGTTCATTTCCGGCGGCGAGCATGACCTCACCGACAACATCCTGCATTTGGTACTGGCCCGGCTGCCGGGCGCGCCGGAGGGCAGCCGCGGGATCTCGCTGTTCCTGGTGCCCAAGCGCCTGGAGCGGGGCCAGGGCAACGGCGTGCGCTGCGACGGCATCGAACACAAGATGGGGATCAAGGGCAGCGCCACCTGTTCCCTGGTGTTCGAGGCGGCCCAGGGCTGGCTGGTGGGCGAGGCCCATCGCGGCCTGGCGGCGATGTTCGTGATGATGAATTCGGCGCGCCTGCACGTGGGTCTGCAAGGCCTGGGGCATGTCGAAGCGGCGTGGCAGAACGCCCGTGACTACGCCGGCGAACGCCAGCAGATGCGTGCGCCGTTGCGCCCCGCCGGGGTTGCTGCCCAGGCCGCCGACCCGATTCGCTACCACCCGGCCATGCGCCGCGTGCTGCTGGAATTGCGCGCCACCAGCGAAGGCCTGCGGGCCATCGGCTACTGGGCCGCGCACTTGCTGGATCAGGCCGAGCATCACCCTGAACCCCCGGTCCGGCGCCAGGCCGATCAGCTGGCGCAACTGCTGACGCCGATCATCAAGGCGTTCTTTACCGAGCAGGGCTTTCGTCAGGCCAGCAACGCCTTGCAGGTCTTCGGCGGCTACGGCTACGTCGCCGAGTTCGCCATCGAGCAGACCCTGCGCGACAGCCGCATCGCCATGATCTACGAAGGCAGCAACGAGATTCAGGCCAACGACCTGCTGTTGCGCAAGGTGCTGGGGGATGGCGGACAGGGCTTCGCGCTGTTGCTTGAACAATTGCGCGATGAGGCCGGGCACAGCGCCCAGGTGCCCGAGTGCGCGGGGTTCGCCCGGTCGTTGGCGGATCTGGCCGAGGCGTTGCAGGCACTGGTGGCCCAGGTGCAGCAGTGGGCGCTGGAGGATGCCGAGTACCCGTATCGCGCGGCCGGGGATTTTCTGGCGTTGTGTGGCCTGAGCCTGCTGGCACTGGCCTGGACCCGGGCGGCACGGGTGTCGCGCAGGCTGCCCGAGGGCGACCCGCTGCGTGGGGCCAAGCTGGAGACGGCGGGGTTCTTTTTCAGCTACCTGTTGCCCCGGGTCGAACAGCGGATGACGGCGGTGCGCAGCGCCCGGGCAGGGTTGGCGTTTATCTGAGGTGATGCAGATTAATGGATCCAATCAAGGGGCAAACCTTGTGGCGAGGGAGCTTGCTCCCGCTGGGGTGCGCAGCGCCCCCCATCGCTGGCCGGCGAGCGTTTCCAGGCCTACCGCACCCGCAGGCTGTGCGATGGCTGCGCCATCGAACGGGAGCAAGCTCCCTCGCCACACGCTTGGTTGGCCGATAATCGCCCGCTAATCCCGGCGCCGTGTCGGGCACCTAAGCGTTTGATCCTTATGGAAATTGACCCCGTCCATGGCTGGCCAAGGGGTTTTTGAGCAGCCTTTTCAGCCCGCTTATCCCTTGCTAATGGATCCATTAAGCGCTTTATTGGCGACCTGGCGATGGCAGGAGCCCTCCTGACCGTCCGCAATAAAAACAACAAAAAGGGTTTCGTCATGAATGTCTTTTCGACGGCGTGCAGCCGCCTGGCTGGCGCGCGCTGGCTGTCTGTGTGCACAGGTTCGCTGGGTGTTGCGCTTCGGCTCGTGGCCGAACGGCAGGTGCGGCCATGAACGGTGATCTCAAGCAACGGCTCGATCAGGGGCCGATGGGGGCGTTCCAGTGCCTGGCGATCGGTATCTGCATCGTCCTCAACATGATCGACGGCTTCGATGTGCTGGTGATGGCCTTCACCGCCGCCTCGGTGTCCGCCGAGTGGCAACTCAACGGCGCGCAGATCGGCCTGTTGCTCAGTGCCGGGTTGTTCGGCATGGCCGGCGGTTCGCTGTTTATCGCGCCCTGGGCCGATCGCTTCGGGCGCCGGCCGCTGATTCTGGGGTGCCTGTTGCTGTCCGGTGTCGGCATGCTGCTTTCGGCCACCAGCCAGAGTCCGTTGCAACTGGCGTTGTTGCGCGGCCTGACCGGCTTGGGCATCGGCGGCATCCTGGCCAGCAGCAACGTGATCGCCGCCGAATACGCCAGCCGCCGCTGGCGGGGGCTGGCGGTGAGCCTGCAATCCACCGGCTATGCCCTGGGGGCGACCCTGGGCGGCTTGCTGGCGGTGTGGCTGCTGAGCCATTGGGGCTGGCGCTCGGTGTTTGTGTTTGGCGGCGTCGTCACCCTGCTGGTGATCCCCCTGGTGCTGCTCTGGCTCCCCGAATCCCTGGACTTTCTCCTGGCCCGGCGCCCGGCCGATGCGTTACCGCGGGTCAATCGCCTGGCCCAGCGCCTGGGGCACCCGACGCTGGCGCGGCTGCCCGCGGCGGCGCTGCGCGAGGAGGGCGCCGGCAGCGGCTTCGGCCAGCTGTTCGCCGGGCCGATGCGGCGCACCACGCTGCTGATCTGGCTGTTGTTTTTCCTGGTGATGTTCGGCTTCTACTTCGTCATGAGCTGGACCCCGAAACTGCTGGTGGCCGCCGGGCTCTCGGCGCAGCAGGGGATCACCGGCGGGGTGCTGCTGAGTGTCGGCGGGATCTTCGGCGCGGCGCTGATCGGCGGCTTGTCTTCACGCTGGCCGCTGACCCGGGTGCTGTCGCTGTTCATGCTGGTGACCGCCGGGCTCCTGGTGCTGTTTGTCGGCAGCGCCTCGTCGATTGCCGCAGCCCTGGGCCTGGGGCTGCTGATCGGGCTGTTCGCCAACGGCTGCGTGGCCGGGCTGTATGCCTTGTCGCCGGTGGTCTACGACGCTTCGGTGCGGGCTACCGGGGTGGGCTGGGGGATCGGCATCGGACGCATCGGCGCGATTGTCTCGCCGACGGTGGCCGGGGTGCTGCTGGATGCCGGCTGGCAGCCGCTGCACCTGTACGGGGTGTTTGCCGTGGTCTTCGTGCTGGCGGCGGCTTGCCTGTTGCTGCTGCGCCCGGCGCCGCCGCAGGCGCAAGCGGCCCTGGCCTAGCCTGCGCAACCGGATGCGCCCGCGGGCACCGCTTCACGCCTGGCCGTCGATGATCGCCGCGGCCACGGTCTGGCGGAACCAGGTCAGGGCGGCGGAGCTGTCGCTGTTGGGGTGCCAGTGCAGGGACACGTCGAACTCCCCCACCGGGAACGGCAGCTCCAGTTGCCGCAGGCCGCCTTCGAGGGTGAACAGGCGGGCGATCTGCGCCGGCAGCACCGCCAGCAGGTCGGTGCCGGGCAGGACCTTGGGCAGCACCGAGAAGTGCGGCACCTGCAGGCTGATGCGGCGCGTGGCGTTCATTTGCTTGAGCACGTCCTCGACGCTGCCGTGGCCGGTGGTGCGGGTCACGGCGATGTGCCGTTCGGCGAGGAATTGTTCCAGGCTCAGGTGTTCGCCGATGCGCGGGTGGCGGTCGCTGAGCAGGCACACGTAGCGCTCGCGGATCAGTACCTGGCTGCGGGTGCCGGTCAGGGGCTTGCGGCAGATCAGCGCGTCGACCTTGGCGCTGCCGAGCCATTCCCCGGCCTGGTCCACCTGCAGCGGCAGGACCTCGACTTCGGCCTCCGGGGCCTGCTGGTTCAGGCGCGCCAGGATCAGCGGCAGAAAGCCCATTTCGCCGAGGTCGGAGAGGGCGATGCGAAAGCGTCGCTCGGTGGTCGCCGGGTCGAAGTGCCGGGTGCTGTGCACGGTGTTTTCGATCCGGGTCAGGGATTCGCGCAGGGGCGGGTACAGCTCATCGGCCAGTTGGCTGGGCTGGATGCCGTCGCGGCTGCGGCTGAACAGGCCGTCGTCGAACAGGTCCCGCAGCCGCGCCAGGGCGTAGCTGACCGAGGGCTGGGTGACGAACAGGCGCTCGGCGGCCAGGGTCACGCTGCGGGCTTCGTAGAGGGTGACGAAGGTGCGGATCAGGTTCAGATCGATGTGGCTCATGCTGTCTCATGGATATAGATAGATCTTATTTTTAATAGAAATAGTATCGATTTGATCAATTTCATCGCGGCTGCAAGAGTAACTCAAATTCTAAAAAAGCAGCGGCAAAGGTCCCTATGAAAACCGTCCATAGCGCTTCCTACGACATCCTCCGGCAACACGGCCTGACCACGGTGTTCGGCAACCCGGGTTCCAACGAGTTGCCCTTTCTCAAGGGCTTTCCCGAAGACTTCCGCTACATCCTCGGCCTGCACGAAGGCGCGGTGGTCGGCATGGCCGACGGCTTCGCCCTGGCCAGCGGCCAGCCGGCGTTCGTCAACCTGCATGCGGCGGCCGGCACCGGCAACGGCATGGGCGCGCTGACCAATGCCTGGTACTCCCACAGCCCGCTGGTGATCACCGCCGGCCAGCAGGTGCGCTCGATGATCGGCGTCGAAGCCATGCTGGCCAATGTCGATGCCGCGCAGTTGCCCAAGCCCCTGGTCAAGTGGAGCCATGAACCGGCCTGCGCCGAGGATGTGCCCCGGGCCCTGAGCCAGGCCATCCACATGGCCAGCCAGGCGCCCAAGGGCCCGGTGTACCTGTCGATTCCCTACGACGACTGGGGCCGCGCCGCCCCGGCCGGGGTCGAGCACCTGGCCCGGCGCCAGGTGGCCACGGCCGGGCTGCCTTCGGCGGCGCAATTGCGCCAGCTGGTGCAGCGTCTGGTGGCAGCGCGCAACCCGGTGTTGGTGCTGGGGCCGGATGTGGACGGCAGCCAGAGCAACCACCTGGCGGTGCAACTGGCGGAAAGACTCGGCATGCCGGCCTGGGTCGCGCCGTCCGCGTCCCGTTGCCCGTTCCCGACCCGCCACCCGAGCTTTCGCGGGGTGCTGCCGGCGGCCATCGCCGGCATCAGCCGCTGCCTGGCGGAGCATGACCTGATCCTGGTGGTGGGCGCCCCGGTGTTCCGTTACCACCAGTTCGCCCCGGGGGACTACCTGCCCGAGGGTTGCGAGCTGCTGCACATCACTTGCGACCCCGGCGAAGCGGCACGCTCGCCCATGGGCGATGCGCTGGTAGGGGACATCGCCGAGACCTTGCAGGCCCTGGTCTGGGCGCTGCCGGAGTGCGACCGGCCGCAGCCGCCAGCCTTGCCGGCACCGGCGCCGGTCGAGGAAACCGGCGGCCTGCTGCGCCCGGAAACCGTGTTCGACGTGATCAACGAGCTGGCGCCCAGGGATGCGATCTACGTCAAGGAATCCACCTCCACCGTCGGTGCCTTCTGGCAGCGGGTGGAGATGCGCGAGCCCGGCAGTTACTACTTTCCGGCGGCTGGCGGCCTGGGCTTCGGCCTGCCGGCGGCGGTGGGGGTGCAACTGGCCCGGCCCGAGCGGCGGGTGATCGGGATCATCGGCGACGGTTCGGCCAATTACGGCATCACCGCGCTGTGGACCGCCGTCCAGTACCAGATCCCGGTGGTGTTCATCATTCTCAAGAACGGCACCTACGGCGCCCTGCGCTGGTTCGCCGATGTGCTGCAGGTCAGCGATGCGCCGGGGCTGGACGTGCCGGGCCTGGACTTCTGCGCCATCGGCCGCGGCTACGGCGTGCACGCGGTGCAGGCCAACACCCGCGAAGCGTTTGCCGAGGCGTTTGCCGCGGCCCTGGCGGGCCAGCGCCCGGTACTGATCGAGGTGCCGACCCTGACCATCGAACCCTGAAGACAGCCTTGTCGCCGGGCCCGGTGCCCGGCCTTGCCCACCGCAGCTTGCGGACTCACCAGAAGAATAAAAAGAGGTGGATATGAACACGACTTCGGTCACAGCAGCGATAGACGATGCGCCCCAGTCGGCGCGTTGCGCTCCCTCCCATGCCGACATCGGCACCTTGCTCGACCAGGGCCCCTTCACCGGCATGCAGAAGCTGGTGGTGCTGTTGGCGGCGCTGTCCATCGTCATGGACGGCTTCGACGGTCAACTGATCGGTTTTGCCATTCCGCTGATGATCAAGGAATGGGGCATCACCCGCGAGGCGTTCGCCCCGGCGGTGGCCGCCGGGCTGATCGGCATGGGCATCGGCAGTGCCTGTGCCGGACTGTTCGCCGATCGTTTCGGCCGGCGCATGGCGGTCATCGCCAGCGTGTTCGTGTTTGGCGCGGCCACCTGCGCCATTGGCCTGGCGCCCAATGCGCTGGCGGTGGCGGTCTTGCGCTTCATCGCCGGCCTGGGCATCGGAGGCGCGCTGCCCAGCGCGACCACGGTGACGGCGGAGTTCACCCCGGCGCGGCGGCGCACCCTGGCGGTGACCGCGACCATCGTCTGCGTGCCCCTGGGCGGGATGCTGGCGGGGCTGTTCGCCTCCCGGGTATTGCCGCTGTATGGCTGGCGCACCTTGTTCTTCATCGGTGGCAGCCTGCCCATGGTGCTCGCCCTGCTGTTGCTGGTGACCCTGCCGGAGTCGCCGCGCTTTCTGGCGCGCCGACCGCAGCGCTGGGGGGAGTTGAGCGCGTTGCTGGGGCGCATGGGCCGGCCCATGGCCGCCGGGGTGAGCTACAGCGATGCCCTGGAGCAGAAGAGCGAGAAGCAGGGCGGTTTCCGCAGTCTGTTCGACCGGGGCTACGGGCGCGACACCCTGGCCCTCTGGGTGGCCTTCTTCATGTGCCTGACCGCGGTCTACAGCGCCTTCAGCTGGCTGCCGACCATGCTCCTGGCTGAAGGCCTGGAGCTGTCGGTGGCCGGTTCCGGGTTGACCGCCTACAACCTCGGCGGGGTCATCGGCGCGCTGGTCTGTGCGGTGGCCATCACCCGCTGGGGCTCGTTCTGGCCGTTGCTGATCTGCTGTGCCGGCGGCGCGGCCAGCGCCTTTGCCTTGCAGGGGGTGGATATCCATCAGCACACCGGCTTGCTGATCTTCGGCTTCGGCGTGCACGGCCTGTTCGTCAACGCGGTGCAGTCCACCATGTATGCGCTGTGTGCCTTTATCTACCCCACCGGCGTGCGCGCCACCGGCACCGCCTCGGCCCTGGCCTTCGGGCGCCTGGGGGCGATCCTCAGTGCCTTCGCCGGGGCCCTGGTGATCACCCGGGGCGGCGCCCAGGGCTACCTGACACTGCTGGGCGCGGTGATGCTCATGGCGCTGATCGCGTTGCTGATCGTGCGCCGGCACATTCCCCGGCGCCTGCCGGGCCAGTCATGAACGTGGCCCTTGAAAGGCTCATTCCATCAGGAGGTTCGATGAACATCACCATTCTCGGCGCGGGCGCCATGGGTTCGCTGTTTGGCGGCCTGCTGGCCGAAAGCGGGCAGCAGGTGACGCTGCTGGACATCAACGACGCGCATCTGGCGGCCATCCAGCGCGACGGCCTGTTGCTGGCCACCGACCACGGCGAGCGGCGCATCCGGGGCTTGAACGCCTGCCGCCCGGAACAGGTCAGCGGGCACCCGGACCTGTTGCTGGTCTTCACCAAGACCCTGCACACCGACAGTGCCTTGCGCAGCGTTGCCGGGCATATCACCCGGCACACCCGGGTGCTGACCCTGCAGAACGGCCTGGGCAACGCCGAAGCGGTGTCGCGGCACGTGGCCGCGCAGCAGGTGCTGATCGGCATGACCAACTGGCCCGCCGACCTGCTCGGGCCGGGGCAGGTGCATTCCCATGGCCAGGGCATGGTCCGGGTGCTGGCCCTCGACGAGGGTGAGCGCCAGGCCAGCGCTGAAGTGGCGGCGGTACTGGACGCGGCCGGGCTGAGCTGCGCGGTGGACCCCGAGGTGTGGACGTCGATCTGGGAGAAGGTCGCCTTCAACGCGGCGCTGAACAGCCTGTGCGCGGCCACCGGCTGCACCGTCGGCCAGTTGGACGCGGCGCCGGAAGGCGTGGCGCTGGCCCGGGCCATCGTCATGGAGGTGGTGGCCGTGGCCGGCGCCCAGGGCATAGTGCTGGACGCCCAGCGCTGCCTGGACAGCGTGGCCTTTGCCATGGCCAACCACCGCAGCCACAAGCCCTCGATGCTGCAGGACGTGCTGGCCGGACGGCCCACGGAGATCGGCGCGATCAACGGCCAGGTAGTGGCCCGGGCGCGGCAGGCGGGGGTGGCGGTGCCCCACACCGAAACCTTGCTCGGCCTGCTGCGGCTGATCGAGCAACGCGCTGCCTTGTAGGCGCCGGCTTGCCGGCGAAGAGGACCTTGGGTCTTGTGTGCTTGTTGCGGGCGTCTTCGCTGGCAAGCCAGCTCCTACACAAGCCCGCCCCATACAAGCCAGCTTTTGGGTGACACATCGGTTTATGAATGCTGTTTCTTGAGGAGATTGTTCATGAGTGAATCCAACGCGGTCTATCGCGATCTGCATCTGCAACCCATCGCCGGGCAGTGGCGCGCCGGTGCCGCCGGCAAGACCCTGGCGGTGACCAACCCCTACGATGGCGCGCTGTTGCTGGAAGTGGCCCAGGCCAACCGCAGCGACCTGGATGCGGCCTACGCCAGGGCCGCCCAGGTGCAGCCGCAATGGGCGGCCCTGGGCCCGTCGCAGCGCGCGGCGGTGCTGCACCGGGCGGTGGCGATCTTCGACCGGCGCCAGGAGGAAATCGTCGACTGGATCATCCGCGAATCCGGCAGTACGCGGATCAAGGCCCTGGCCGAGTGGGGCGCGGCGCGGGCCATTACCCTGGAGTCGGCGTCGTTCCCGGCGCGGGTCCATGGGCGGATTGTCGAGTCCGATGTACCGGGCAAGGAAAGCCGGGTGTACCGCAGCGCCCTGGGGGTGGTGGGGGTGATCAGCCCGTGGAACTTTCCGCTGCACCTGACCCAGCGTTCCATCGCTCCGGCCCTGGCCCTGGGCAACGCGGTGGTGGTCAAGCCGGCCAGCGATACCCCGGTGTGCGGCGGCCTGCTGCTGGCGAGGATCTTCGAGGAGGCGGGGCTGCCCGCCGGGGTGTTCAGCGTGGTGGTGGGGGCTGGCAGCGAGATTGGCGATGCCTTTGTCGAGCACCCGGTGCCGGCGCTGATCACCTTTACCGGCTCGACCCCGGTGGGGCGCGGTATCGGCCGCATCGCCAGTGGGGGCGAGCATCTCAAGCACGTGGCCCTGGAGCTGGGGGGCAACAGCCCGTTCGTGGTGCTCGACGATGCCGACCTGGAGCTGGCGGTGAACGCCGCGGTGTTCGGCAAGTTCCTGCACCAGGGGCAGATCTGCATGGCGATCAACCGGATCATCGTCGATGAGCGGCTCTACGAAGCCTTTGCCCAGCGTTTCGTGGCCCGGGTCAAGCAACTCAAGGTGGGGGATCCGCAATCGCTGGAGACGGTGATCGGCCCGGTGATCAATGCCCGCCAGTTGCAGGGCCTGCAGGACAAGATCGCCCTGGCCCGGGAGCAGGGAGCCGAGCCGCTGTACGAGGGCGGGGTGAACGGCAATCTGCTGGCGCCCCATGTCTACGGCGAGGTGGGGGCCGACATGGACCTGGCGCGCAATGAGATCTTCGGCCCGCTGGTGGGGCTGCTGCGCGCTCGGGACGAAGCCCATGCCCTGGAGCTGGCCAATGCCAGCGAGTTCGGCCTGTCCAGCGCGGTGTTCACCCGCAGCCTGGAGCGCGGGGTGAACTTCGCCCGCCAGGTGCGCGCGGGCATGACCCACATCAACGATGTGCCGGTGAACGATGAGGCCAACGCGCCGTTCGGTGGCGAGAAGAACTCCGGGCTGGGGCGCTTCAACGGCGACTGGGCGATCGACGAGTTCACCCGCGACCACTGGATCAGCGTGCAACACCGGCCGCGTCAGTATCCCTTCTGACGGGCTGACCTGAACAACCCCGGCCGCCCTGGCCGGGTTTTTGAGCATCCGTGAATGGACGGGCCGTCACGGGCCTGTCGGGGCACGGCTGCGTCCATGAAAAACGGAGAACAATAATAATGAACACCCGTCATCCGATGCTTTGCCGTTCCCTGGTCGGGGCTTGTCTGTCAGCGGGCCTGTGCGCCCCTTCCTGGGCTGGCGAGGACAGCGGTTTCTTCGAGGGGAGCAAGACCGACCTGCTGCTGCGCAACTACTACTTCAACCGGGATTTTCGCGACCACGACGCGCCCAAGGGGCAGATCGAGGAGTGGGCCCAGGGCTTCATCCTCAAGTTCAGCTCCGGCTACACCCCGGGCACCGTGGGTGTTGGCCTGGATGCCATCGGCCTGTTCGGCCTCAAGCTCGACAGCAGCCGCCGGGTCAGCGGTTCGGAGTTGCTGCCGGTGCACGACGACGGCCGCGCGGCGGACAATTTCGGCCGCGCCGGGGCAGCGTTGAAGGCGCGGATTTCCGCCACCGAGTTCAAGCTCGGCGAACTGCTGCCGGACGTGCCGCTGCTGCGCTATGACGATGGCCGCCTGCTGCCGCAGACCTTTCGCGGGGCCATGCTGGTGTCCCGCGAGATCGACGGCCTGGGCCTGCAGGCCGGGCAGTACCGGGCGGTGAGCCTGCGCAACTCGTCGGACATGCAGGACCTGTCGGCCTGGGCCGCGCCGGGGGTGAAGTCCGATGGCTTCAACTACGTGGGCGCCGACTACCGCTTCAACCAGCAGCGCACCCTGTTCGGTGCCTGGCATTCGCAACTGCAGGACATCTACCGCCAGAGCTATTTCAACCTGCAGCACAAACAGCCGCTGGGCGACTGGGTGCTGGGGGGCAACCTGGGCTACTTCATCGACCGCGACGATGGCAGCGCGCGCATCGGCCGGGTCGACAGCCACACCGCCTATGGCCTGTTTTCCGCCGCGCGGGCCGGGCACACGCTGTACCTGGGGGTGCAGAAGGTCAGCGGCGACAGCCCCTGGATGTCGGTCTATGGCAGCAGCGGCCGGACCCTGGGCAACGACATGTTCAACGGCAATTTCAGCAACGCCGGCGAGCGTTCCTGGCAGCTGCGCTACGACTATGACTTTGCCGCTTCCGGGGTTCCCGGGCTGCTGGCCATGGTGCGTTACGGGCGTGGCGACAACGCCACCACCAAGGCCGGCAAGGACGGCCATGAGTGGGAGCGTGATACCGAGATCGGCTACACCCTGCAGAGCGGCACCTTGAAGAACCTCAGCCTGCGGCTGAACAACGCCACCAATCGGCGCAGCTTCAACAGCGACTTCGACCAGACCCGGCTGATCGTCAGCTACCCCTTGTCACTCTGAAAACCCTGTAGCCGCTGCCGCAGGCTGCGAACGCTCTGGGCGGCACTTCGTCGCAGGAGGCGCAGCGGTTTCGAAGGCGCTGCAGGTTCGGCGGGAGAACGCCAGGCAAGGTCCTGCGGACCTTTGCGCAGCTTCGCGGGCTCAGCAGCGGCTACAGGTATTGTCGGGGGGGCGTGTTGTGGCGGGCCTTGCGTTACTATGGCCGCCCACCTTTTTTAAGGAAGCTGCCCGGATGAGCAAACCCGGTCAAACGGTGCTGGTCGCGCTGCGCAAGATGATCGCCTCGGGCGAGCTGGCGGCAGGCGAGCGCTTGATGGAAGTGCCTACCGCCGAGCGCTTCGGGGTGTCGCGCATGCCGGTGCGCATGGCGTTTCGCACCCTGGAGCAGGAAGGCCTCTTGGTGCGTTTCGGCGGTCGCGGTTTTCAGGTGCGGTCGGTCAGCGCCGAGGACATTGCCGGGGCGGTGGAGGTGCGCGGGGTGCTGGAAGGCCTGGCGGCGCGCCAGACCGCCGAGCGCGGGCTGTCGGCCGAGGGCCGGGCGATTCTCGAACGTTGCCTGGTCGAGGGCGATGCGCTGTTCGATAAGGGTTATGTCAACGAGGAAGACCTGGAGGTCTATCACGACCTCAACATGCGGTTTCACCAGGTGATCGTGGCGGGCAGCGGCAACCCGGCGATCGCCGATGCCCTGGCGCGCAACGACCATCTGCCGTTCGCCTCGGTCACCGCCCTGGCGGTGGATCGCCAGGACATGGCCCGGGAGTACCGGCGCTTCAACTACGCCCACATGCAGCATCATTCGGTGTTCGACGCCCTGGTCAATGGCCAGGGCGCGCGGGCCGAAGCGCTGATGCGCGAGCATGCCAACGCCACCTTGCGCTACGCCGAGATCTTCGGCTCGGCCGTGGCCGACGAGCGCATGAAGCTGATCCTGCCCTCGCCGTGAGGCGCAAGGCGCTGTCCGAACAGTTTTGAGACGTAGGTCAGGCAAGGCGAAAACGGTCGAGGAGCGGCCGGGGTCGCGTCCGACGTTACGGGGTGTCAATGAGCATTCCGATCGGACTCGCGCACAAGACCGTTTTCAACGCAGCATCACCGAGTATCGAGGCTTTCGTGCAAAGCCTAGAGATCCAGCACCAGTAACGGGGTCTTGGCGCGGGAACAACAGGGCGTGAACTGATCGTTGCACGCCTGTTCTTCCTCGGTGAGGAACAGGTCGCGGTGCTCCGGCACCCCCTCCAGCACCCGGGTCAGGCAGGTGCCGCAGATCCCTTGTTCGCAGGAAATCGCCACTTCGATGCCCTGGTCCTGCAGTACCTGGACCACGCTGCGATCGGCCGGCACCTGGAACACCTGGCCGCTGCTGGCCAGCTTGACCGCGAAGCTGCCGTCGCTGCCGTGGTCCACGGGCGCGGCGCTGAAGTACTCGCGGTGCAGGCATTGTTCCTTCCAGCCCAGGGCCCTGGCGCTGTCCAGCACGTGTTGCATGAACCCGCCGGGGCCGCAGACGTACAGGTGCAGATCATCCTGCGGCGCGGCCAGGGCGTGCGCGATATCCAGGGCCGTCTCGGGCTGTTCGTCGAAATGCAGGCTGACCCGCTCGGCGAAAGGCGATTGCCGCAGGCGCGGGACAAAGGCCGCGCGCTCGGCGGAACGGGCGCAGTAGTGCAGCTGGAAATCCGCGCCGCCGTGGGCCAGGTGCTCGGCCATGCTGAGGATCGGGGTAATGCCGATGCCGCCGGCGAACAGCAGGCTGCGCCGCGCGCCGGGGGCCAGGGCAAACAGGTTGCGCGGCTGGCTGATGCGCAGGCGCGTGCCCACTTCCAGCTCTTGGTGCAGGCTGCTTGAGCCGCCTCGCGAGGCCGGATCCTTGAGCACCCCGATCACGTAGCGGTGGCGTTCTTCGGGGTGGTTGCACAGTGAATATTGGCGCACCAGGCCGTTGGCCAGATGCACGTCGATATGGGCGCCGGCGCTGAAGGCGGGCAGGGGGCTTGCGTCGGCCGCGGCCAGTTCGAAGCTGCAGATGTCCAGGGCTTCGTTGTGGCGCGCGACCACCAGTACGTCGATCATTGTCGGTCCTCGCCAGTGGCCGCATCCGGGCCGGCTGGCTGTCGGGGGCGGAGAAGGGCTTAACGGCTTGCCGCGATCAGTGCTTCCCGGGGCTCGCGCTCCTGGGCGATCAGGCGTTCCAGTACCCGTCGCGACTGCACGCCGCCGGCGTCGATGTTCAGCTTGAGCAGGCTGCGCTGGGGCTGGGCGAGCAGGTTCTGCTGCTGGCGTTCGAGCATCTCCAGGTCTTCGCTGAAGATCTTGCCCTGGCCTTCGCGGATGCTGGCGGTGAGGGCCTGGTCCTGGGGGTTGAAGTTGCGCGCCATGCCCCAGAAGTACCAGATCGAGGTGTCGCTTTCGGGGGTGATGAAATCCACCACGATGCTCGATGCCTTGAATGCCGCCGGGGCGTCGTAGCCGCCGTGGCCGGCGTGGGCCACGCCGACTTCGATCAGCACATGGCTGGGCGGGCTGAAGCGGCAGATCTGCCAGCGGTCCACCGGCACGTCGTCGGCCAGCTGGTTGCCGCGCAGGGCCATGCGCCAGAACGGCGGCGGCATGACGTTGTGCATATGGCGGGCGGTGACCACCTGATCGCCGTCCACGGTGGTCTGTGGCGGCGCTTCGTCGATCTCCTTCTGGCCGATGCTGGAGGCGTGGACGTAGGTTTCGTGGGTCAGGTCCATCAGGTTGTCGATCATCAGCCGGTAGTCGCACTGGATGTGGAACAACCCGCCGCCATAGGCCCACTGTTCGTTGTCGGCCCATTCCAGGTGATGGATCAGTGCCGGATCGGCCAGGCTCTGGTCGCCGGGCCAGACCCAGATGAAGCCGTAGCGCTCGACCGCGGCGAAGGTCTTGTTGCAGGGGAAGCCGCGTACCCGCTGGCCGGGCATGTCCACGGTCTTGCCGTCGCAGCCCATCACCAGGCCGTGGTAGCCACACACCAGGTTGCCGTTCTCGACATAGCCCAGCGACAGCGGGGCGCCGCGATGGGGGCAGAAATCCTCGACGGCGGCTACCCGGCCTTCGTGGGCGCGGTAGAACACCATTCGTTCGCCGCAGATCTGCCGGCCCAGGGGCTTGCCCTGCAATTCATCGGGGGTGCAGGCAACGTACCAGGCGTTCTTGGGGTACATGACGTCTCTCCAGGCGTTTGTTGTTTTTATTTAATGGATCCATTAAAGGGTTCGTGCTCTGGGGGTGTCAAATGAATGCGCGGATTTTCTGTTCGATAATCGGCTATTTTTGAGGTTTTAGAGCTTTGTGGATCCATTGGCGTGATTTTTATGGATCCATTGGGCGCGTGTCAGCGCACCGTCCGGGGCAGGGCGGGGGCGTGGCTGCGGGGCCGGCCAGGAGGGCGCAGCGCCAGGGGCGGGAACCTGGCGGCTGCGCTGCGGGGTGGGTTTGTGCGGCGATCAGCGCCGTTGCAGGCTGTCCTGCAGGCGCTGGATGCCTTCTTCGAGCATGGCCCGCGGGCAGCCGAAGTTCAGGCGCACGAATTGCCCGCAGTCGTCGCCGAACTCCAGCCCGGCGCTGAGGCCGACCTTGGCCTCCTTGAGGAAGAAGGCGTAGGGATCGGCAAGGCCCAGGGCGCTGCAATCGAGCCAGGCCAGATACGTGCCCTGGGGCGCGTGCATGCGGATGCCCGGCAGGCGGGTCTGCACCGCGTGCAGCAGGTAGTCGCGGTTGGCTTGCAGGTAGCCGAGTAGCGCCTGCAGCCAGGGGCCGCCGTGGGTCAGGGCGGCCAGGGTCGCCTCCAGGCCCAGGGGGCTGACGCTGTCCACCATGCCGGCGCGGGCGTTGTTGAAGGCCAGGCGGGTGGCCGGGTCCTGGACGATAGCGAAGCAGGTCTTCATCCCGGCGATGTTGTAGGCCTTGCTGGCCGACATCAGGGTGATGGTGCGGCGGGCGATCTCCGGGCTCAGGGACGCGGTGGGAATGTGCCGGCGGCCGTCGAAGCACAGTTCGGCATGGATCTCGTCGGAGATGATCAGTGCGCCCTGATCCAGGCAGGCGTTGGCCACCGCTTGCAGTTCGTCCCGGGGGAAAACCTTGCCCAAAGGGTTGTGCGGGTTGCTCAGGAGCATCGCCCCGGCGCCTTGCAGGGCCTGGCGCAGTGCATCCATGGGGGTGGCATAGGTGCCTTGCTCGGTGAGCTGGAACGGCACTTCGACCTTGTCCAGGCCCCAGTTGCCCGGGGCCAGGCGCAGCGGGCGATAGTTGGGAGTCTGCAGCACCACCGATTGCCCGGGCTTGACGAAGGCGTGCAGGGCCATGTTGAAGCCGGGCTCGACCCCAGGGAGGAAGATCAGTTCGTCGGGCTGCACGCGCCAGGCGTACTTGTCCCAGAGGTCGGCGACCACCGCGTCGCGCAATTCGTCGCGGGCCACGCTGTAGCCCAGCAGCGGGTGCTCCAGGCGCTGGCGCAGGGCCTGGAGGATGCCGTCGGCCACGGCGAAGTCCATGTCGGCCACCCACATCGGCAGGACATCTTCGGGGTAACGGCTCCATTTGGTGCTGCCGGTGCCATGGCGGGGGTGCAGGGTATCGAAATCGAAGCTCATGAACGGCTCTCGTCGCCTGGGGAAGGTAGCGCAGATTCTAGCGCTTGCGCAGGCATCCGGCAGGGAATACCGGGGCGGGCCGTTGGCCGGCATGCCGGTTGCCCACGGCGGTCGCAAGCGTTTGTGGCGAGCGCGGTGCGGCTTCAACAAGCCCTGACGCCTGTTTATTTAAATAGGGCGATTTGGAGTGCGAATGTTTCGGTTCTGGGCTTTTTTTTTGAGCCGTATTTGCGCTGTTTTTTAAGGTATTTCTTAGGTCGGGTTTTGACTCGCTGTTATATGGTGTGGCGGTTGTTGCAAGTCTTGTGTGCCAAGCAAAACAGTGTGGGCTGCGAAAAAACCAATAAAAAGGAGCAGGGCGATGAAACTTGAAAATGGAATTCGCTACCGTGATTTTTCCGTCCCCTATCTGGTGGATGAAACACTTCGGGAGGGGATTGAACGCACAGCCTTTCCCATCACGCTGGACGCCAAGTTATCCATCCTCAAGTCCATGGTCGAGGCCGGACTGCGGGATTTCGTGGTGGGTTGCGGACCGGAGGAACCGCTGGTCTGGGACCGTCTGCATCGGGCACGGCAAGCCGGCGAATTGCCGGCCGATACCCAGGCCACGTTCATCGTCCTGTTGAACTGCTGGGAAACCGCCTTGGCTTATTTCAAGGCCCGGGCCCATCGACGTGAATGGATTGCCGACACCGTCTTCAGCTTCGGCATGATCACCTACCGGCAGAGCGACCGGGAGTTCGAGCGCGCAATCCGGGCGTTTCGCGACCTCGGCGCCGTCAAGTTCAAGGCCAGCGTGCTCAACAACTTCCGCAATGGAGTGTGCGAGCAGCGTTATGCCGAGATCTGCCGGCAGATCGACTGGGCCGTCAACCTGGGCGTGGACATCATCCGCATCAACGACTCCGTGGGTTCGCTGCAACCCCATGTGACCCGCTGGCTGTGCTCCAAGCTGGTGGCGGATTACCCCCGCCTGGTGTTCTGCCTGCATGCCCATAACGACAACGGGCTGGCCCTGGCCAATACCATGCAGGCGATTCAATGCGGTTTTCAGATGGTTGAAGGGGCCCTGGCCGGATTTGGCAACCGCTCCGGAATTGCACCGCTGGAGCAAGTTGTGAAGTTGTGTCGGGACAACAATATACAGTTGGGCGCGCAGCCGCTGGATCTAGACAAGTTGATCGGTGCCGCCCGTTACTGTGAGGAAAAGTTGTTGCAGTTGCCCGGTGTCTATCGTCCGGTCAGTGGCAAGTTTGAAACACTTTCCAATTATGGCGTCTTGAATATTCCGGACTTTCTGGACACTCAGGATGAGAAGGCTTACTTCGTCAATTATGTGGGCTTGCATCCGCAGACCATCCGTCAGGCCCTGGCCGATTATTCATCGCTGAGCACCCAGGTGGCCGAGATTGCCGATGAGGAGCTGTGGCCAATCGTCGAGAGTCTGAAGGAGGAAATGCGGGCCTCGATGCCGGACATCGAGGTCCGTTATCAGCACGCGATGGCCGGGGTGATGGAGTTCTATCGCTCCTGCACCTACAGCCCGATGCACCTGGCCCGTTATGCCGAGCGCCAGCTTCTTCAGGAGCAACCGGCCCATGGATAAGGTCTTTACGGTGGTGGTGCCGCTGTTTGCGATGATTTTTGCCGGCTACTGGATAGTGCGACTGGAGGTGATCGGCAAGGAAACGGTCAAGGGCCTGGTGGGGGTGGTGTTCTGGTTGTTCCTGCCGTGCTTCATCTTTATCAAGACCCTCGGCACCCAGGACCATGGCGAGCTGGATTGGGCCTTGCTCGGCGCCTATTACCTGGCCTGCCTGGTGACCTTCATGATCGCCGCCGTGGGCGGGCGGCTGATCTGGGGCGGCAACGCGCGGGTGGCCGGCCTGCGCGGGCTGTCGTCCATCTCCGGGGTGGTGGGGTATATGGGGTTGCCCTTGATGGTCATGGCGTTTGGCGATGAAGCGGCGCTGCCCACGCTGATGATCACCATGGCCGACAACCTGGTGATCCTGGCGGGGGGCGCCCTGATCATGGAACTCACCGAGCCGCGCGAGGCCCGGGACAAGCCGGATCTGGGCCGTGTGCTGCTGACCACCGGCAAGTCGATCATCAGCAACCCGCTGATTCTGGCGGTGGCCCTGGCGGCGCTGTGCATTGCCTTGCAGTGGCGCTTGCCCGGTCCGCTGCAGATCTTCGCCACGCAGATGACCAACGCCACCGGCCCCCTGGCGCTGGTGGCCCTGGGTGCTGCCTTTGCCGTGCACCGCCAGCAGAACCTGATCAAGGGCGACTCCCTGGCCCTGGCGCTGTTGAAGGTGGTGGTGCTGCCGGTGCTGGTGTTCGTGTCCGCCCGCTATGTGTTCGGCCTCGGCGATTTCCTGGTCAAGATCGCGGTGATCATGGCGGCGCTGCCAGTGGCGGTGAACGTCTTTATCCTGGCCTCGCGCTACAAGACCTACGAGATCGAGGTGTCCAGCAGCATGCTGCTCTCGGCGGTGATGGGCATCGGGGTGATCTCGGGGTTGCTGGTCGTGCTGGATTGAGCTGCGGCGCCCTTGACCCATGAGTTGTCAAAACGCCCCGCCCGGGTAATGCCCTGGCGGGGTTTCTGTTGTTGCTCCGGCGGACTTGCTTGTCCGTCCAGGCGCGCCGCTCGGTGCGCGCATTCCCTTCGTCGATCTCGGGCCGAGTCTGCCGTCTAGGCAGCTTTTCCCTTGCCTGTGCCTCAGAAAAACCTCGTTTCGCAATGCCTCGGGTTGGGCAAACAATAAACCCCTGCATGCGCCTGCCCGACTGCCCGGGACGTTGTTGCGATGCACTGCCGATCGATTTGTTCTTCCTACAAAAACAACAGGGAGCAAGCGATGAACCGCCATTCAAGCAAGACCGCGTCCGGCGACCCCGGACAGGTCGCCAATACATCAAGCGAACGGGGCCACAGAGCCCGCAACGGTAACCATCCGGCTGCGCAACCAAGGCTGCGCCGGTTCGTGTACCGCTGACCAAGACTCGTCGTGCCTGGTGCTGTACCGCCCGTGAATACGGTCGCTTCCAGGCTCCTGCTGTGCAGGTTCGTGCGGGCGAGCCGGCTTTCTTGAGGAAGGGTTTCATGTCCAACACCTTGCGTTGCGGCGTTGCATTGTCGTGTCTTGTGCTATGTACCGGGGCTTCGGCCCAGGCGCAGAACCTCACGGTCATTTCCTTTGGCGGGGCCACCAAGCAGGCCCAGGAAAAGGCCTATTTCCAGCCATTCAACCAGAGCGGGGCGGGCCGAGTGGTGGCCGGCGAGTACAACGGTGAACTGTCGAAGATCAAGGCCATGGTCGATGTCGGCAAGACCAGCTGGGACGTGGTCGAAGTGGAAAGCCCGGAACTGTTGCGCGGCTGCGACGAGGGCCTGTTCGAGCCTTTGGACCTGTCGCGTTTTGGCGATCCGGCGCAGTTCGTTCCAGGCACCCTGAGCGAGTGCGGTGTGGCGACCTATGTCTGGTCGATGGTCATGGCCTTCGCCCCGCAGAAACTGGCCAAGGCCCCGGGCTCCTGGGCGGACTTCTGGAACCTCAAGGACTTCCCTGGCAAGCGCGGCTTGCGCAAGAGCGCCAAGTACACCCTGGAGATCGCTCTGCTGGCGGACGGCGTCGCCCCCGAGCAGTTGTACCAGGTGCTCGGTACTGCGCAAGGGGTGACCCGGGCCTTCGCCAAACTGGATCAGATCAAGCCCTTTATCCAGTGGTGGGAAGCCGGGGCCCAGCCGCCCCAATGGCTGGTGGCCGGCGATGTGGTGATGAGCGCGGCCTATAACGGACGCATTGCCATGGCTCAGAAGGAGGGCATGCAGTTGAGCATTCTCTGGCCTCAGAGCCTGTACGACCCGGAGTACTGGGCCGTGGTCAAAGGTTCGCCGAACAAGGCCCTGGCCGAGGATTTCATCCTGTTCGCCAGTCAGCCCCAGGCGCAGAAGGTGTTCTCGCAGAACATTCCCTACGGCCCGGTCCACCGTCAGGCCTTGCCGCTGTTGCCTGAAGCGGTGCAGCAGCAATTGCCGACCTATGAAGCCAACCTGAAAGGCGCGCGAGCGGTGGATGCGGCCTTCTGGGTCGACCATGGCGAGGAGTTGGAACAGCGCTTCAACGCCTGGGCCGCGCGCTGACGGCATCCCCCCGCCGCCTTGAAAAACGCCGTGTTCACCCCGTGGACACGGCGTTCTTGTTGTGGGGCATCAGCAGCACACTCACTCCCGTGGCGCTTCAGACGGCGGCGGGGGGCTGGGTCAGCCAGTCGATAAACAGCGAAAACAGCTCGGCCTGGGAGCTGATGGCCAGTTTGGTGTAGAGATTCTTGCGGTGCATGCGCACGGTTTCCGGAGAGATCTGCAGCACCTTGGCGGTGGATTTCACCGAGTGGCCGCGCAGGATCAGGTGGGCAATCTCCCGCTCGCGGACCGTCAGCAGCGGATGGCCGAAACTCATGAAGGCAGCTTCGAGCTGCTGGTTGAGGTTGGCCGGTGCCCGGGTTGGCAAGCGATCGACCGGGGCCTGGCGCAGCAGTTGCTGCAGGCCGCCGGCAGTGCCGAAACGGCGCAACAGTTCGCGCACCAGCGGCTCCACGGCCCTTAGCAGGGCCAGGGGCGCGCTGGCGAATCGTGCGCCGCTCAGGCCCTGGAACATGCACAGGGAAATCTTGCTCTGGGGGTCGAGGTCGACGATGTAGTAGCTGTCCTCGGCACCCCCGGTCTTGAGGTAGTAGGTCTTGTAGTACTGGCTGCTGAAGAAGTCGTCCGGGGCGATTTCCGAGAGGTGGTAGAAGCCTTCCGCCAGGCCGTTTTCCACGGCCAGGCAAAAGGGGTCCAGCAGGTAGCCCCGGGAAAAGTAGCGGTTGATGATCTCGTCGCGGTATTCGCCGACTATGCCTTGTTCGTGCAGCAACTGCGGCGGCAGGCCTTTGCGCTCCAGGCTGATCATCATGGATTCGATCGGGGTCAGGGCGTTCAGCGCTGCTGCCAGGCGGGGCAGGAATGCATCGTCGTCCACCGCCTGGAAAGCTTCGGCCAGGCCGGCATGCCAGGTCTGCAGGGCCTGGAGGGACGGAAGGGCGGAGGAGGTATCGGCAGGTGCGCTCATGCCCGGCAGTTTAACCGCCGGGCGCAGGCCGGGTAAGAGCCCGCGACAGGGCGCCGGGGGCATCGGTTGCAGGCGCGTCACCCCAGGTACTGACCGTCGCGACGCAGCTCGGCGGCGGCCTCCAGAATGCACTCGCGCAGGGTGTCGACGATCTGGTCGATCTGCTGGTGGTTGATGATCAGCGGCGGCGACATGACGTTGAGGTGGCCGATCGGGCGCACCAGCAAGCCCTTGGCCTGGGCCCGCAGGTGGATGCGCTCGGCGATGTTCAGGGCTTCCGGCAGCAGCGCCTTGCTCTGCTTGTCCGCAACGAATTCGACACAGGCCATCAGCCGCATGCAACGCACATTGCCTACCAGGGGCAATTCGGCCAGGGTCTGCAGGCGCTGCTCCATATAGCTCCCGACATCCTCGACATGGGCCAGCAGGTTCTCCCGTTCGATGATCTCGATGTTCTTCAGCGCTGCGACGCAGCTCACCGGGTGCCCGCTGTAGGTGAAGCCGTGGGTGAAGCAGCGCCCCTTGCCCGGCTCGCCGATCACCTGCCAGATGCGCTCGGAAAACAGGCAGGCCCCCAGGGGCAGGTAGCCCGACGTCAGGCCCTTGGCGGTGGTGATGATGTCCGGCTGCATGCCGAACACCTCCTGCGAGGCGAAGAAGGTGCCCAGACGTCCGAATGAGGTCACCACTTCGTCAGCCACATACAGCAGGTCGTAGCGCTGGCAGATTTCCCACATGCGCCGGTGATAACCCTCGGGCGGAATGATCACCCCACCGGAGCCCATGATGGGTTCGGCGAAGAACGCTGCCACCTTGTCCGGACCGATGGTGAGGATCTTGTCCTCGAACTCGGCCACCAGGAAATCGAGGAAATCCGCCTCGCTCATCCCGGCCGGGGCGCGGTAGTAGTTGGGGCAGGAGATGTGGTGGAACAGATCACTCATGAAGTCGAATTCGGGAGCGCGGTCGGCGGCCTTGTTACCGATGGACATGGTGAGGAAGGTGGAGCCGTGGTAGGCATTGATCCGTGAGATCACATGCTTTTTCTCATGCTTGCCGCGACTGTTCTGATAGAACTGCACCAGGCGGTAGGCCGTATCCACCGCGGTGGAGCCTCCGGTGGTGAGGAACACGTGATTCAGGTCGCCCGGCGCCAGGCTGGCGAGTTTTTCACAGAGCTGGATGGCGCTGACGTTGGCCATGTCGCAGAACGGATTGGAGTAGGCCAGTTGCCGCACCTGATCGGCGATGGCCTCGGCCATTTCCTCGCGTCCCAGGCCGATGTTGGTGCACCACATGCCACCGACCGCATCCAGGTAGCGCCGGCCGGCGGTGTCATAGATGTAGGCGCCCTCACCGGCGGCGATGTTCAGCGAACCCTGCTCGCGGTGTTCGTCGAACATGTGGAAACCGTGCATGTAATGCGCCTTGTCGGCGGCCACCAGCTTTGGCTCGTCGAACTGCTGGAAGAAGGTTGCGGATTGGATAGCCATGGGCTTCACCTCGGGTCAAAGCGTTGCGTGGACAGCGTGTGGGATCCGCACCGCCGGATCACTTGCCGATCTTCACCATGTTCCAGGTGCGAGTGATCAGGCGGGTACTGGCGGGTGACTGGATGGTCTGGGTAAACAGGCGCTCGCGGGTCTGGGCATCGGGGTAGATCGCCGGGTTGTCGCGCACTTCGGCGCTGAGCAGTGGCGTGGCCTTGAGGTTGGCATTGGCATAGCGGATGTAGTCGCTGACCTCGGCCATGACCTGGGGCTGCAACAGGTATTCGATAAAGGCGTGGGCATTGGCCGCATTCGGGGCGTCGGCGGGAATGTAGAAGTCGTCGAACCAGATCAGCGAACCTTCCCTAGGAATGAAGTAGTCGAGCTTGACCGGTGCTCCGGCTTCATTGGCGCGGGCCTGGGCCGTGGCGTAGTCGCCGGACCAGGTGGCACTCAGGCACAGCTCGCCATTGGCCAGGCCGTTGAGGTAGCTGGTGGAGTCGAACTTGCGGATGTAGGGGCGCACGGCCATCAAGGCATCCTGCGCGGCCTTGAGATCGGCGGGCTCGGCGCTGTTGGGATTGCGCCCCAGCCAGGCCAGGACCAGCGGCAGGATATCGGTGGGCGAGTCCTGCAGAGTCACTCCGCAGTCGGCGAAGCGCGACACCACCTTGGGGTCGAACAGCATCGCCAGGGAACCGATGGGCGCATCCGGCATCCGCTCGCGGATCTTGTCGACGTTGTAGGTCACGCCATTGCTGCCCCAGGTGTAGGGCGCCGAATACTGCACGCCCGCGTCGTAGTTCTCCAGGCTCTTGAGCACCAGGGGGTCGAGATTGTGCCAGCTGGGCAGCAACTGCTTGTTCAACGGCTGGAACACCCGCGCCTTGATCAAGGGCGGCACCAGCGCGGCGTTGAGCACCACCAGGTCATAGCCGGAGCGCCCCGGAAGCAGCTTGCCCTGCACGGTCTCGTAGGAGTCGAAGGTGTCGTAGATCACCCTGATCCCGCTGGCCTTCTCGAAGCCGGCGAGGGTGTGCTCACCGATGTAGTCCGACCAGTTGTACAGGCGCAAGGTCTTGTCCGCGGACTCCTGGGCCTGCCCCCCGACTGCCGCCACCGCCAGAACCACGCCAAATACCGCAGGGAATGCTATGCGCATGCTGGAATTCCGCCTTGAACCTGATGGAAGGAGCCCGGGTCGAGCCGTTGGCGCTACTGTCCGCGAGCGGCCGGACACACGCCATAACCCGATCGGGTAGGTGGCAAGGTGCGGAAAGAGCAGCGAGCAATCCGCCGTCATCTGTGCAATCATCCAGCGCCGTTGCCCACTCCGACACGGATTTGCAGTTGCCCGGAAACCTGTAGAAACAGCCCGGCAGAAAAAATATCGAATAGGAGTTGCCAGGAATGGAAAACATGTCCATAATTGCGACCATTCCTCAGCGAGGAAACGGAAAAACTCTTTAAAAATCAAAGAGTTGCGAGATGAGGTTGATCTCGAAAGCCGTTCCAGTTTGTACGTGTTCAGTGTTGTTTTACGGTACTGGACACTTGGGGCCGAGTAGCAAAATGGTTATGCAGCGGATTGCAAATCCGCCTACGCCGGTTCGATTCCGACCTCGGCCTCCACCCTTGAAAACCCCGTAGATTAACGTCTACGGGGTTTTTTATTGCCTGCGTGAAAGTGCTGGCGAACCAAAACTTTTCTATTTCGTCGGGTTCGCGATGGCTCCGATGCGAACGTAAGACGATTTCTCTGTTGGCTCTTGTTTTCGCAGACTGCTTATCGCGATTGGCCGCAATCATCGATGGTGCTATCGCATCAATCGGTATTTCTTCAAAAATCGGTCTTAGTTGTCGTAACTCGGCTTTGTTGTCCTGCCGTTCCAGCTGACAGCTGAGTAGGATTCGCCGCGTGGAACGCCGCACTGTCGGCAAACCCGCGGGAGCGTGACGGTGATTGAGGCTTGGCCCGCGTGCTGCTCCCGGGCTGGGATGGTTACCGTTCTTTCTACAGGCATGACTTCGTGCTTGGCCTCTATAGCGGCTTGCTGGGGAGGGCCGCTGCTAAGGGGAATTAAGGGGGGGAAGAGTGCATGCTTCGACAAAAATCCACCCTGGAACTACTGTGATTGAAAGCGGCAAGGGTGGCCTGATCATGTTCAATCAATATCCAAATCAAAAATTTGCTCGGCGGCTGTTCTTTTCAGGGGGGCTATTGATGCTGGGCGTAGCGATCGCCGTCCTTGTTAGTACCGATTGGATTGGATTTTTATTGACTGCTGTGGTCTCGAGTATCTTTTTCATACCCGCGTTCATCCTTAGCGAAAAAGCCTTTGACCGCTTTGTAAAATCTGCGGACAAGATCAGCTTTCTAGCTCCCGTCATTCGATTTTTCAGCGGCTGAGTTAGATGAGCGTTCGGTTTTTATGGGTGGAGTGCAAATGTACTCCTATCGAGATTTTTTGCCCTGGAGCTGCATCAGCGCATCAGTGACGTTGCCCAAGCCCATGTCCCGTGCCAACTGCCAGCCCTCGTCGTACAGCTCAGCCTCGTACTTGTCGCTTGTGGAGCTGATGGACGCGGGCTGCTCGACTGGGCGGGTGTAGATCTCGGCGCCGCCGTCTTCATCGCACAGATCGGTGGCCTCGGGCCTGGCGAACAGCACTTGGCCAGAGAACTCCCTCTCTGAAATTCCTCCTTCAAGCAGCCATTCCAGGTACGTCCCGTCATCGTTCTGGCAAGTTACGGCTGCTGCCTGGATCAGGGTTGGTTTGCCCTGGTTGTGGGCGGCTGGCTTGCGCTCCAGGGCGGCGCGCAGAGTCTCAATTGCTGAGCAAGAGCCGCGATCATCGCCGTTGCGTCGAGCCACGAAATCGTCCAGCCAAAGCAAAGCCTCCTCGATCTTCACCCACTCGTTGCGCTCAACCGGTGAGCTCACACCTATTCAGGTCCTGGCATCCGCCGGGGCTTTTTCGTTTATGGCTTCCCGCACCCTTTGTTCCGAGCTGCTACTACAGGTGGGCAAAAAGGGTTCAAGATACTGGTTGCATGTACAGTTTTTTGTTGGGATAGTTATTCCACTCCTCGAGTGAATAAGAAGCTAAAGCCGGCATGTCGTTGGTGCTGACCTTCCTCGTGTGAAGGCCTTGAGCCTCGAGCTATCGCCTATGAGCGAAATGAAAGCGGAATCCTCCGCAACCAACCATTCGACTCAATAGGTCAATCCAAATGAAAAAAGCTATCAGTGTTTCCCTGCTCGGCTTGTTGGCGCTTTTTGGTGCCAGCATGAGTGCCTTTGCTGACACAGCAATGTCCTGGAACCTGGCAAGGGATGTAATTCTGGCAAAGGAGAGTGCTCCACAAGGTTCTCCTTGGTCGTTTATGCAGAACTCGTCTGGTGTCAACAAGGCCGAAAACTACGTCCCATTGCCGTACTTCAAAGCCGATTCATGCAGCAATCTCCCGGCTACATGTTGGATGGATCAAGCATCTGGAGCACATGTGTCGGTTCACCTGAAACCTTACACCTACACGGCAAATGGCAGCTTTACCATTGCCGCTGGTGATGTGGCATTTCACCCAGGCCAGAACAGTCAGACGGTCATTCGCTGGGCCAGTCCTGTGGTGGGCGAGATCAACATTCTTGGGCGAGTAAGTAGCATTCATAACAGTTGCGGTGATGGCGTTGCCTGGTCTTTGAATCAGGGTGACACCGTTCTTCAGTCGGGTAGCTTGGTCAGAGGCAATGGAGCGGTCTTTTCGGTCAGTAAAGTGCTTGTCACTAAATCGTCCGCCATTTACTTGGTTCTCGACAAGAAGGCCAACTACACCTGCGATACCAGCACTATCGACATGCTCATCACCAAGCAATAACGGTGATGTAGCAGCACGTATGTCGACAACGCCAAGAGCGTCCAACTCATCGCCTTTGAGCGACATGAAAACGGAATCCTCCGTAACAAATCATTCGACTCAATAGGTGAAAAATGAACGCAGTAAAAATTGGCAAGCACTTCGGCAACCTGTTTCCGAAAGGTGTTGTACAGATCGTCTCGCCAGCCGAGAACGTGAACGGCCTTATCGTTCAGACAGCTTCCATCGATCCAACCAGCGGGTACGTCAATCTGTATGCTTCGGAGACAGCGCCTACCATTACCGGCGACGCCAGTACTCGCTGCATTTTCAATGGTAATGGCCCGGCTGTCGCGAATAGCCATTCCCAAGTTCTTCTTCCTGCTCCGATGTTCGTACCTGCTGGTATGGGGCTATGGGTGACCGCTGGTTCCTGGCTCCCAAGTACTACCGCTACTGGATCTCTGGCCATCACCTGGGACCTGGTTGCATAAGGGCTATCTGTAGCCACTGGCCCGGCCATGTGCCGGGTCTTCTATCTAGTGATTTTTATCCTTGGTCTTCGCCCAGACTGGCAAAAGCCTTTTTGATTATGCCCATGGCTGTGGTTCTCTTGCGCACGGGTCAGCTCACATTCGCGAGGTTGAGTGACCAAGTTTCAGTCTCGGCATTAGAGGCCGAGGGTTTAACGCCAGCTAGAGATCTTCTAAGCAACTTCGAAGAGTGTGCAGCTCGGACACCGTCGATGTTTGAATCGCCCCAAATTTCGTAGACGCTTCGAATGACCGATATTTACTGGGCCCTGCGCCCAGGCGAAGGTCCGCTCATGGCTGATACCGCTCATTAGGTACAGTAGAAAGGGGGGATCCCTATCCTCTCTGGAGTTTCTTTGATTGGACAGACTCTGATCGGAATGGCGGTCTTTGTTGCTTCTCTGCTTAATTTTTGCTTCAGCAAGTATTGTTTGCTTATAACTGTATGAAATATAAGTATTTTTATATTTAGTATGTCCGATCCATCATCGGGCGGCGGGTCGACGGGATCTCAGCCGCCACATGGGGCAAAAATGGGGCAAACCATAGGCCAATCTATGCCATCTAATGCCAGTTATGCGTTTATGCAATCTGATGCGGATGGGCATTGGCGCCAGCAACCAAGGGTCCATCCCGCCGAATCCCCCGCATACCCCTACACAACCGGCGTGTGCAAGGTCATAGGTGGTTATGAGTCAGCGTTCTCGCACGTGAGACTGCAAGTCATGGCAGCCACTGATCGACGACGCAGACAGACCTATAACGAAGGAGAGAAAAACGATGACGAATGTCTTTATCGAAAGACGACTGGATCTCAAGAAGGGTGGGGAAGTTTCTATTCGTTTTCTTCGGCCCGAGCCAGACCTCGAGAACGACTAGCATTGTGATATTGAATTAGAGTGGCCTGACCGTCGGCAGAATCTACGTATATTCGGTATTGACGCCATCCAGGCACTTCTACTTGCTATGCAAGGCGCTCGCTACGAACTGGTTGGTTCGCCGGAGAATGCGGCAGGTGAACTGACATGGCTTGGTGAGCGTGATTTTGGTCTGCCCGTTGTTACTGCGCCGGCATGCCCGTGATTTGTGATCCATCGTAGAGATAAGGTGCTCTTTCCGCTTTGCGTATGTGCTGATCGGGCTGCCGATCTGAGTTCCGTGAGTCGCAGTTAATGCTGGTTGATCGGGCTGATCAGTCGCAATTAATCCTGGTCGAAAACCGCGCTGATTGCAGGTCGGGGCGGTTTCGTTTGCAGGTCATTACAGCTAGGCATTACCCCTTCTGTTTTTTTGGGGGGGCGGCGGGGCAGTGCTCGACATGCGTCAAGTAGCAATTAGATTGGCTGACATCCAGGAAACAAATATAAGAGTCTAGCCTTTGAATTGGCGTTCAAGCACCGCGAGCTGGACAATGGGCCAGAGGTTTATCGGGCCTGTGACTCGCTCCAGCAAACCATCAGCAGGTTCTACCGGCAGACCGCCGGCTACGGAGTCGACTTTCCATTCGAGGAGTACCAGCGCATGGCCGACTACCTGCGGCGCTGCAAGGTCCGGGTGATGGTCAGTATCAACGACCATCTCGATGTCCGTTGGGTCTTCGACGGCTTCCACTTCGAGTTTCTGGACATTCGCTATAGAGCGACGAACCTGCGGCATGGCAAGGCCGATGTCACTGGCGAGCTGGTCATAAAGAACTGGGAGCCCTCAGGGTTTGGTCAGCTTTTTTAGCCTCGTTCCCCCTGGGAACTGATGGGGCAGCCATTCAAGTACGAATGATCATCTGTGGGATATTTGGCAAACTCAAACAGTAAGCCTGGTCTTCCAGTCTGGTTCACTTTAATATTGCGCCTGTCACAACCCATGGCCGGAATCCGCTTCTATGCGAGCCTATAGGAATTATTCCTGCGGGTGAGAATTGCTACTTTAGGATGGGCTAATGTTCGTAACGTTGAATGGAATCCAAGCGCTTCGAGCGCTCGCTGTAGTGTTTGTTATTTTTTCACATCTTTTCAGCATTGAAGGAAAATATTCTTCAGAGGTTATTCTGCCGAACGCTACCCTTGTCGGTATGTCCGGAGTGGATATTTTCTTCGTGATTAGTGGATTCATCATGGTCTACGTCACAGACGGAAAACGTGATGGACTATTGAGGGTGATCGAGTTTTTGTATCGTAGAGTTGTTCGGATTTACCCAATATATTGGGTATATACTTCACTGGTTTTAGTACTGTATATGGTTGCGCCAAGTATGGTTAATAGTGGTGCGTCTGCTGATATTTTGGCGTCCTATGCGCTTTGGCCGACAGAAAATCCATTTCTCGTGGCAGTCGGCTGGACACTTTCTCATGAGATGTATTTCTATATTTTCTTCTGTTTACTGTTCTTTATGTCGGATAGATATCTGAGTCTATTTCTTGTGGTTTGGGGGGGGGTAGTTTCCTTAAATGGAGGGCTTTATGAGGGGGGCTCTCCGTTACTTAAGGTGATATTTAGCCCGCTTACTATAGAATTTATAGGTGGCGCTATGTTGGGGCTGTTGGTTCTGCGTAGAAAACCCTTAATGCCAATGTGGATTGCCACATCAGGTCTTGCTGCCTCATTTAGTGTCTTGCTGTTTGTTGGTGGGTGGTATCTTGAAGTCGCAGGAACTACGCCTAGCGGGTGGTGGAGGGTTTTGGTTTTTGGTGTTCCTGCTGTGCTCATTGTATTTTTTATGTGCAGCGCTGAGCTAGCTGGCCTTAAAATACCTAAGCTCCTAAGTGTCGTCGGTGATTCATCGTATTCGATCTACCTTTCTCATGTGCTGGTTATGTCAGCCATGGGGTATATGTGGTTTAAACTTCACGATTATGTGGCTCTCAGTAGCGTGGTAGTTTTGCCGGTTATGGTGGTGGCCTGTATTGTGTACGGCTATTTGAGTTACCGGTTTATCGAGAAGCCGATTGTTTCATCATCTAAGTTGGTGAGTTTGAATAAGTTGGCGCGAGCTTGACATTAGCTGTATGTCATTTTTCTACGAAAGATTTTTGGCGGCCCAAAAAATTTTGTTTGTTTCGACGCTCAATCCCGGTTTCCGGGATGAGCACCTTTTCGTTACACTTCCAAGGTTAGTTCCGATCAAGGCTCCACCACCTGTCTATTTTCAAGAGCATGGTGTAGTGGTCAACTAATCCCGGACACGACGTTAAGTTTTTCCTCGGCCTGAGCTGGAGTTAGCCCGTTGTTTAATTGAAGCGGCCGAATCCAGTTGTACAGATGCATCAGATAATGGCTGATGTCTAGGTGTGCCTCTCGCGCTGTCATGTGCCCCACGGTCGGTATCCATTTCGTTTTCAAGCTGCGAAACACCCGTTCCATCGGTGCGTTATCCCAGCAGTTTCCACGACGACTCATGCTCTGGCGTATACGATAACGCCAGAGCCGCTGGCGAAAGTGGCCGCTGCCATATTGCGCCCCCTGATCCGAATGGAACAGCAGCCCTTGAGGCTTGCCGCGCTGCTCATCAGCCATATCCAAGGCCTTGATCACCAGATCCGTGTCGGGTTTCCCTGACAATGCCCAACCCACGACACGGCGCGCGAAGAGGTCCATGACGACCGCCAGGTAATGCCATTTTCCTTGCGCCCAGATGTACGTTATATCGCCGCACCAGACCAGATTGGGCGCAGGCACATCAAACTCCCGATTCAAGATATTCGGAATATCGGGCCGCTCGACCGTCGCATGCTTATACGCATGCGAGCCAGGCTGCTTGCTGACTAATGCCAGCTCGTGCATCAGGCTGCGTACCTTGAACCGACCGACTTGCTCACCGTCTTCCTGCATCATCGAAACGATGCTTCGGCTACCGGCAGCGCTTCGACTTTTCGTGAATATCTCGTTGACCCGACTACGTAACCGAAGCCGTTCAACGTCTGGAGTTCGGCGTCGGAGTCGGTGGGCGTAGTAGCACGAACGAGTGACATCAAAGACCACGCAAAGCCAATCCACCGGCTCATGGGAGCTCAGTTGATCAATCAGTGTGTGCGCTCGTGCTCTTCCGACATCAAGAGCGCGGTAGCCTTTTTTAAAATGGATTTCTCCCGCTCAAGGCGAGCGATCCGAACTTCCAGCTCCTGGATTTTCTGCTGCTCGGGCGTCAGCGCCTTGCTCTGCGGAGTCACACCATTGCGCTCCTGCTGAAGCTGGTTAACCCAACGACGCAATGCGGACTCGACCACCCCGAGCGAGCGACAGGCTTCAATATGGCTGTAGCCTTGATCAAGCACGAGACCTGCGGCCTCGCGTTTGAATTCAGCGGAAAAGGTACGGCGTTGTTTGGTCATCTGACACCTCGATCTGGCGAGCATTCTCGCCTAAATGGGTGTCCGGAGTTAGTAGAGCACTATATGGACATCGCAGGCGTTCCGGTTTGTCGGTTCGCGAGCGCCGAGTTTATGCAGTGACCGCTTCTGGCCGATTCTGTCGAAAAAAATCGAATTTTCAGCTGACCTGAACTCAGGCTCGACCATCGCCTAAGAACCTACCCAGCACATTGAGTGGTTTTTCGGCCCTTCGTTGAGCTTTGCAGCTCGGTTACTGAGTTGGTTTGAGGTTTTTTGCTTTGTGTAGACGCGCCTATCCCGTGACTGGTGGCCCTTGAGATGTAAATTTGAGCAGCGGTCGCAGGTTCTGTAATGCAGCGGCAGGTTTGTACTCATCAGTCGCGCTACTCATGCCACGTGGCCGCAGGCGATCCAATTTCAGGATGCGCTTGAGGTGGGCAAACAACATTCGAGCCTCTTACGTTCGTGGCGAGAGCGCTCGTATGCAGGTGTCGCTGCGATTCGCCGAGCCAGATCGCGCGCGTCTTTATGGACGCTGCGAGCAATCTTGCGAAGCGCAGTGTTCGGGTAGCATTTGGCTTTCATCGGACAGGCTACGCAGTCGGTCTGCCGAGAGCGGAAGATAATGGTGCTGGCTTTGGTGACATGCGAACGCTCATTTTTGAAAGCTCGCCATTCGCTGAGCAATGGGTTGCCGGCCGGGCAGCGGTACTCCTCGGCCTCTTCATTCCACTGGAAATCGTTACTCGAAAAGCTGTCGCTCTTGCACTCGGTTTTGTCACACGCCAGCACATGCAGGCTCAATGTCTTTTTACTCCACCATCCAGGCCAGCATCGGTGCGGTACCGTAAGCGGTGTCGCCAATCAGGTGTTCCGGCATAATGTCGAACTGCGCTTCGACCCGATCGATCATCGTCTTGGTGCTCTCTACTTCTGCGGTTCGATGAGCCGGTGTGGGTTCCACATCCATGATCACGCCATGCACGGTATCGATCAGATAATTCGTGGGATAAGCGTAGAACACTGGGTCACCTGTAGCTGCTGTCCAGCGGGCTTTAGGATCAGTCAGCGATAGGCGCTTCGATAACCTTTCAGCCAGAGCCTCTTCATCGAGGGCTTCAAGGTCCTCGCGCACGGCGCGTGTGCTCGGGGCTAGACTGCTCCAGTTGTCCGACTGGGTGCGATCGATTTGCCGGAGATGATCTCCTTTTCGTACCGGTGGAAGACGTAGCTCATCAGGTGGTTGGGCTGGGGTGGCGCTTTGCGTTCCAGCCTGGCCCATTCCACTTTGGCCTGATCGAGGTCGGTGCCCTGGGCGATTTCCTTGCGTTTGCCGGCGGCGTGCCTGCCGTCGTAGTAGTACGCCGTCCAGATCTGGCCTTTCTTGCCCTTTTTGATACAACGCACCATGCGTGGCGGCAGGTCGCGGTTGGCTGTGGTTCTCTTGCGCACGGGTCAGCTCACATTCGCGAGGTTGAGTGACCAAGTTTCAGTCTCGGCATTAGAGGCCGAGGGTTTAACGCCAGCTACGTGACGAGATCTTCTAAGCAACTTCGAAGAGTGTGCAGCTCGGACACCGTCGATGTTGGTTAGAATGGCGTGTTGAAGTCTATTGCTCGCAAGGGAACCCCATGAGCACTGAAAAGCCAGAGCTTTTGTTCGTCCTTCAAAGGTTTCTAGATAATATTTATGAGAAGGCTTCTAGAAGCCAGAGTGTTCTACTCAAAAGAAATCATGGCCACTACACATATGCGAATGAAAGACTCTTCGTCTACGTGACGATCTTCCCTAAAGAGGTTGAGATTGTTTTTGAGAGTCAGCAGGTAGGTGACGGAGTTTTTAGTATTGCTTTGGATATGTGCATGTCCAGTGGAGAAGTATTGGCTGGCGACCTGTTGTTTCTGAATGGGAGATGCGAGGAGATCAGCGCCGTATTGGCTTCGCAAGAAGACAGGGTGTTGGCCCAGTTGTTAAAGTGCTTGGACAACTGAGTCTCTTTTCAAAAGAGTGGACGCCGCAGGCGTTCCGGTTTGCCGGTTCGCGAGCGTCAAGTTTATGCAGTGGCTGCTCCTGGCCTAAAGCGCCGCTCATGACTGACCTCTTTTGAGCATTCGACGCCCCTAGGAAATCAGTTCCCCAATCAAATTCATGACCCGCATAGGCCGTGGGTTGCAGCCTTTCTAGGTGATGGCACTTGCGGAACGGATTTGTAACTAACTAGTTGAAATTATGAAGTGTTGTCTGGATTGCAAGTCCGCCTACGCTGGTTCGATTCCGACCTCGGCCTCCCCTTAAAAAACCCGTAGATTAACGTCTACGGGTTTTTTATTGCCTGGGATTTTGGGGGGGGGGCTCCGCAGTTTTTCGAATCGCTTCCGCAACTCTGGGGGGCTTGCGACCGCCGTTTTCGTCAAAGGCATAGGACGGATGTGCTAGATAGCCCTTTGCAACATGCTCAGGGTGCGAAGCTATTGCTTTCAAAAATAACGGCAAAGGACCGCCCCCATGATCGCTTTTGCAAGGCAGCTTTTGCCTGCCGCATTACTGTGTAGTGCCCTCGCTGCCCAGGCGAGTGAAGTGCTGAAGGGCGACTACTGGGTCGTTCATTACCAGGGTGTCTTGGGCAAGAATCAGGTGTTCATCGCCGACGGCGACCCCACTCACATCGTCAATCGTCCAGGTGGCGCGAAATCATTGGGTGTCTATCAACTTTACGAAGAGCCCGGCAAACCCAACTTCACCGCTTACGATGTCGAAATCGATTGTGCGAAGAACCGCGTGCGCATCATGGGTGCGGCGGATTTTCGCAGCGTGTTCAATGATTTTCGCAATGTGAAGTATTCCAGCCAGTGGCAGAGCAAACCTGACGCCTGGCTGGCACAAAGCCGTGACTTTGTCTGTAAGCCGACTGAACGCCAGGCCAAGAAGATGGAGCACTTGGGTGTGATGCCCGCGTCGCAAATGAGCAAGGCAGGGCCGCAGTTCTTCGAGATATTGAACCGCGAGGCGGCCAAGGCGGCCATCATGCAGAAGATAGATGAAGGGTTCGCGCAGATGTCTGCCAATTAACGCGACCTTCAGGGAGAAGACCTTATGAACCGATTGTTTATGTTGGCCCTGCTCGCCACCTTGCTCAGTGGCTGCGCATCATTGTCGGCCAGCAGCGCCTGGAAAGATCGTCCGGTGGGCGAACTGATCGACTTCTTCGGCGTGCCAAGGCAGATCATGGTGGCGCCGGAGGAAGATATGGTCGTGCTCAGATATGTACGTGACAGTAGCTATGTTTCACGTGAAGCCGCGGGTACTTACACTGGGCCGCAGAACGGGCAACTTGTGCACGCAGAATACTGGGAAGACGTGCAGCACTCAGGCAGTTGCGAAATCAATGTGTTCGTCAACAGAGCGCGACTGGTGGAGAAGGTGCGAACTAAAGGGCGTTGTGTAGCGGTCCAGATGACGCCGGCAGGGTAGGAATGGCCACTGGCGAGGATGGATTCCGATTAGTATTTCAACTATTAGTGACGCCAATCAGGCTCAGCGGCTCGTACGAATAAGTACGCTGGCACCGTCCAAACCTCCGGACTCGCTGCACCAGCTCCGCCCTTAGACTTTCGGATGCAACTTGGGGCACCAAACCAAGCTGCGATGTGCTCCTCGGGGACATTTGGATCCCCCTCAATACCGACCACGACCGCAAGAAGGCCGTCTAGCTCGACTAAGTCACCACGTTGCCAATTTGTCATGCGCAGCCCCTTTGAAGGTTTTCGATTTTCAAGTCAGCTCGTTCGTCGGAATCGCGACACTCACCACAACTCAAGTCGGGAATGGCTGCCACCACCTTGCGATTCCGTCTTTTTCTTCTTCTGCTTAATTTTTGCTAAAGCAATGATATTTTTGCCTATAAAGCTATGAATTATAAGAATTATTTTTGTGCGATCCATCAACTGCCGGGTTGGGCGGCTGAGTTGGCAAGTCTGCTACCCGTTGCTATAGATTGCGACTTGCATAGAAAAAAATAGCTTCACCCAGAAAGTCGACCATCTTTGGATGGTAGGCGTTATGAAATACCTTCATGTCGGGGTTGTCTCTATAGAACAAAGCCATCCCAATGTATGCCTTTTGAGAAGGAAGATAGAAGCGTGAGGCGATCGAATAGTGACGCGCTATGATTGCTTGAACTTCGGGCGATGCTGGAAACGAGCTATCTATCAGAGGGGTTAATTCCTTGTACAAGACATCCCAATCAATATGAGTTTGTGTTTTATCAACGTGTGACCAATTTTTCGTCTCGGCAAGGGACTTTGTTTGCTCTACCGTCAGTGCTTGTCGACATTGTTCGAGATATTCAGAGGCTGAATCTTGAAGAGTCATGGGGCTGCTCGTTTGGATAGAAAAATTGTTGTGTGCAACGGTGTAGGTTGATTATGACGCCCAACTACAAGTAGGTGACACATGTGGTGTAATTTTTTGCGCTGGTTGTGTCGCACAACGACCCTTGCCGCTCTGTAAGCGATTATCTAGCCTGCTCTTAATATCTAGATTGCGACATGACTCAGGATGCAAAGCGATGCTGATGACAAAACTGCTTGGTTAAGTGCACGAGCAAATTTACTTCTCGTTTTATTGGGCTGGCATGGTGCTATCTGTCAGATAAAACCGATTTATCTTGGCGACCTTTCCTGCGTCACCCGGCTCCGGGACGCCTCCCTCCCCAGCGTTCCTGAGTGTGTTGTCGGCTTTGCAACCAGTCTTCTGTCCGCATCAGCATCGGCCAGATCAACGGTGGGTGGTCTTGCAGGCGAAGATTGATCTGGTGATAGCGATACCGCGCCTTGTGAGGGAGCCCATCAGGCTTATGCAGCAGGGCTAAGCGCTTCAGCTGCATTTTCATCGTTCGGTACGTGCTGCTGCTCTTCGAGCCATTGCCAGAGTAGCGGCCGGCGCTGGCTCAGCCACTCGGTGATACCTCGTTCGGGAAAGAGTGCTGCGGATGTAAACAGACCTTTTAGCCTATCGCGAGATCTGGCAAACAGCTGGTACGACCAAAGTAATGGAGATACAGCCTGACTCCCGCCTCTTGTTGATCTTGTGGATGATGCGGTGAAGTGCTCGCATCGCGATGATTTCAGGCAAGTGCCGCCTTCCGTGGCCGGTGGGTTTGGGGTGGGGGTTTAGATGCAGAGAATTAAAACAGTCGCAGGAGCCGGCCAGGTCTGTTCGGTCGCCTCCTGCTTTTCGCAACTCGCTCCGCTCCTAGCCTTGACCATGCAATGGGTCGCTCAGGCACGGAAAGCGAAGCGCCGTCCTTTGGGAAGTCCCCTTGCCCAATGGACGAACATCGAGCAAAGGGCGCAATTAAAGGTGGAAGTCGCCCGCAGCCTCCGGCTGGTAAAGCACTTTCCTGATCTCAATCCGGCGGGTCCGATCAGAAATTCGCCAGTCGATGGCGTCCCCCTCCTGATAACCAAGGATGGCGGCGCCTAGATCGGAATACACGGAATACTTCCCTGCGCTGCTGTCCGCGTCTTCTGGGTAGACCAAGGCCGCTTCGAACTCTTCGTCGTCCAGTTGCAGCAACGCCCTAGAGTTCATTGTGATGACATTGCGCGCCACCTGTTGCGGCTTGACGACAATGGCTCGCTCAAGCTCATGTTCGAGTTCAACAATCGCCGGGCCTTGCTCGAGCGCGATTAGGCTTTCGAGCCTGGCCTTGTCGATTTCAGTGATGTAGATCCTGGTGGAGTCGTCACCGGCTCCTTCGCGCAAGAACTGGAGATAGCGTCCCGCCGTCATGGACAATGACTTCAATGTCGGCGTTTCGCTCTCAAGCATAAAACCGCTACGCAGAAAGGCTTTCAGCGAGCGCGAGTTATCTGGGTGAATCTTGGCGATGAGTTTCTCGGCCAGCATGTCGAGGAAGGCCATTTTCATGCCTTCGCGAATCGTGCGGGTGCCAAGGTTTCGGCCCCATTTTTCGCAGTCTCCAATGGCCAGGACGATCTCGCAATTTGAGCCGGTCTTGATCAGGCGGACAAAGCCCACCGGGACGTCATGCCGGTCATAGGCCATGAAGAATCGGCCGCCCTGGTTGAATAGATGGGTCAGGATCGGCAACTGAGTCCGATCAATGGCTTGCTCAATGGAACGGGAGACATGAGGCGAGTCGCTCAGATAGCAGGTCACGCGCTCATCTTCCAACCAACCCATCAACTTCAGCGCGTGCGCCCGAGTTATTTCAGGGCACAGCGTAATGAAAGGCTTGTTCATCTTAACCACACTTCTCTGCAAAGGATGGAAGCCCTTCATGGCTATAGACATGACGGTTCTTCGGCAACCGGCCATTCTAAGATATATCGCGAGTAATGGCGAAGATCCCCGAGAATTTGCGCAAGCCTGCGTTTTGCTGAACCCGAACCAGTCAAGCGCTCATGCCTCGACGAACTCGACGATATTGAGAATGCTCAGCGCTGTATCGTTCTGGTCCTTGATCCGAGCCAGAGGTTCGTCACAAGCAGCTCCAGCAAATGTACGTGGAGGGCCTGGTCAACAGTTTTAGTGTTTTGGGGGATTTGCCCGACCCCGCTTTTGGGGTGGTTTCGAGAGTTTTGCGTGTTGTTCTCTGTGGGCCGTCGGCGCCTCCCCGAAGAGGGGAGGCGCTTCAGCTTGAGGAGCCTGTTGATCTATCAGGCGGATACCCGGTCCAGGCGGTCAACGCTTTACCATCAAACGGTGAATCGGCTGATCAGCACGCCAAATGAGGTCGCGAGTCGCGACAGTTCGGCGCTCGAAGCGCTGGTTTGATGAGCGCCTGTAGCGGTTTGTGCGGAAAGGTCCTGGATGTTGACCAGGTTACGGTCAACCTCACGTGCGACCTGAGCTTGTTCTTCAGCAGCACTTGCGATGACCAGGTTCTTTTCGTTGATGATGGAAACACCCTCGGTGATGCTGTCCAGGGCCTGGCCGGCCTCAATCGACTGGGCCCGTGTATCGGCGGCCAGTTCCTTGCTTTTGTTCATCGCGAGAACGGCTTCTTCAGCGCCCGAGCGGACCTGTTGCATCATCGATTCGATGTCCGCCGTCGAGGCCTGGGTCCGGTGGGCCAGCGCGCGCACTTCATCGGCCACCACGGCGAAGCCACGACCCTGTTCACCCGCCCGGGCGGCTTCGATGGCCGCATTGAGGGCCAGGAGATTGGTCTGCTCGGCGATAGCCCTGATCACTTCAAGCACTTTTGTGATCTCGTTGACGCGGGTTGCAAGCACTTCAACCTTGCCGGTCGAGTTGGAAATCTCGTCCGCCATTGCTCCAACGGAGTCAACGGCTCTGCGCACTTGATCGCGGCCTTGCACGGCACTGCGACTGGTCTGCTCGGAGGCTTCTGAGGCGCCTGTGGCATTGCGGGCAACTTCTTCCACTGCCGCGGTCATTTCGTTGACTGCGGTTGCGGCTTGCTGAATCTCGTCATTCTGCCGCGTCATACCCCGTGAGCTTTCTTCCGTAACGGCGTTCAGCTCTTCGGATGCAGAGGCCAGCTGATCAGCAGCACTGCCGATCTCCTTGACCGTGGCCCGCAGATTTTGCTGCATTTTATCCAGCGCGTTGAGCAGCGCACTGACCTCGTCACGACCGCTGACCTGAATGCTTTTGGAAAGGTTTCCTTCCGCTACTTCCTCTGCGCTGTGTACAGCGATGGAAAGGGGGCGGGTGATCGAGCGGGTGATGATCATGCCCAGCGAGACGGCCGCGAGGAAAGCGATCAGCACCCCGATGCCCAATGTCCAGTAAGCGCTGGTAGTGGCGGTCTCGGCTGCGTCGGCGGCTTCACCGCTTTGACGATAGTTGGAGGCAACTATGACTTGCAGCTGATCGATAATTCTCTTGGATGCCGGAGAAAGCTGCTGCTGGAAAATCTGCGTGGCGCTGTCAAGGTCGCCGGCTCTTGCCAGGGCGATGACCTTGTTCGCCCCCTGGACATAGGCCGGCCAGTCCTTTTCGAACTGATCGCCCGCCACGCGCTCGTCATCGGCGAGAGGCGTCTGACGGTACTCCTTGAAAAGCCGCTCAACTTCCCGCTGGTTTTCGGACATGGACTGTACGGCCGATTCGAACATCCCTGAATCTGCCTTGGTGTACTTAAGAAGCAGCGCCGCATGCAGATCCTTGGAGTATGCAAAAACACCGGCCCGAGCATTGCCCGTATTGTTAACGGACACCAGGTTATTGCTAACGATTGCGTTTATTGTTGTTTTTAGCGATGCGATACCCGAGCGTCCCAAGAGCCCCACTCCCAGTGTGATGATGGCGCACACCACAAATGCAGAGATTAATCGCGTGGAAAGCTTGATGTTGCGTAATGCGTCCATAGGACCCTCGACGAACTCTTAGTTGGCTGGCCCAAGCTGACTTGGGTTTACATGTATCCGCCGAGATCTCTACTAACTTTAACGACGAGCCGATTATTTTTTAGAGTATTCGTTAACTGGTTAAGTGTTTTTTCTGCAAGAGGACATAGGTTTAATTTGGAACTAGCGTGCAATATTAACGGTAAGTTTCCGTCAGGGCTCCTAGTTGGCGTCATGGACGATATCGATGTAGCGCCAATCAAGGGTTGACGCCCAGGGCTGCGATGCTGCGGCCAGTGGCACCGATGCGAGACTTCTTGCCCGAAAAATCGGGGCTGTGTATCGGCAGGGTGCGTTCGCAGGCGGCCCCGGGGAGTCTGCGCAAGACCTCGGCCATCGGAGGGCCGCCGATACCCAGGGCTTCGCGTGCACGGGCGGCATTGCGGCTGGTGCTGAAAAACTGTCGGCTTGCATCGCGGAGGAAGTCTCTATCTCGGTAAACTTGTTTTCCACGCAATTGAGTGCCGAGACCATTACGAGTGATCCAGCGATTCGTCCACTGATTGTTTTTGCACTCGAAGCATTCAAGCACAAGATCGAGGGGCAAGAGGCGAACTAGCGTTGCCAGTACAGAGGTGTGTTGCGCAGTTGCGTTATTCTTGATGCCACGGTGGGTACGGTGACTTCTTCAGATGCTTATTAACGACCATCTATTTACCGCTAGTTGATCTGAAATGGACTTTTTGCCCGCGGCGGCCAGTTTAAATTTTTACCTATCTATTACAATCGCTACACTAGAACTTGAACCGTACTATCCATAAGGTGGGAACGTGAAGCGTGACACACGCTTGGTTGTGCTTTTGCTGTTGGTCGTTGGTTGCTCCCTGGCGTCATTGACTGTCTGGAAAGTGTGGGCATCTCGAGAGCAGGTATTGAGGGATGTGAATGTCCATAGCTTGAATCTGACCCAGGCGCTGGCTACCTACTCCGAAGGCATTGTCCGCCAAAGCTCGGCGCTTTTGCTCGGGCTCGTCGAGCGCCTGGAAACCGAAGGGAGCGGCCCCACACAGATTCAGCGCCTGAGTAAGTTGATCCGCCGGCAAGAGTCGCTGATGCCACAGCTCAGTGGCGTCACCATCTACGATAATCAGGGCCGTTGGTTGATGTCTTCCAATCGGCCCATTCCTGCCGGGGCGAACAGCAGTGATCGGGCTTATTTCATTCATCATCGCGACGATCCATCCCGTGAGACCTTTATAGGGCCGCCCATCCAGAGCCGTACCAATCAGGAGTGGGTGATCACCCTCAGTCGGCGTTTCAATGATCCGCGCGGCGAGTTTGCCGGAGTGGTGGCGGTGACCTTGGGGATCGAAAACTTCCTGCGGTTGTTCGGCAAAATCGATGTCGGGCAGGAGGGGGCCATCGGCTTGTCCAATACCGATGGTACGTTGCTGGTTCGCTATCCCTTCCGTGAGCAGGATATGGGGCGCAACTTTTCCAAGTCGCCGATCTATGCCAAGTACCTTGTGGATCGATCCGTCGGTACCGCGTCGTTTACCTCCAGCCTGGACGGTGTCGAGCGCCTTTATGCCTTTCGCAAGAGTGACCGGCTGCCTCTGATCACGACCGTTGCACTCGGCAAGCGAGAGGCCCTTGCCGCGTGGCGTATGGAGGCGCTGTTGTCGACGGTCGTAGTGGCGGGGCTGCTGGGGCTTACCGCGCTGATCGGTTGCTTCTTGATTCTGGATATTCGCCGGCGAACCGAGGTTGAAGGCCAGTTGCGAGGCGCCCAGCAGCAGTTGCTCTCATCCAATCGCCAGTTGGAGTTGCTGGCCATGAAGGATCCCCTGACGGGGCTGGCCAATCGGCGCTGCTTCGACGAGAGCCTTGCCACCGAAGCGCGACGTGCACAACGTGCCAATGCCTCCTTGGCTTTGATGATGATTGATATCGACCATTTCAAACTGTTTAACGATTCGCTCGGGCATGTAGCCGGAGACGCCTGCCTGCAGGCGGTTGGCAGAGTCCTGGAGGAGTGTGTGCGACGGCCGTCGGATCTGGTGGCCCGTTATGGCGGCGAGGAGATGGGCGTCATCATGCCGGATACCGACAGCGACGGTGCCAGGATAGTGGCGCAACTTATTCTCAGTCGCTTGGAGCAGGAGAACATTGCGCACACCTCCAGCCCGTTGGGACGTGTGAGTGTCAGCATTGGCATTGCGGCCGCCACGGGCGCGGAACTGAATCACTTGCAAGGACTGATCGAGGCGGCAGATCAGGCGCTGTACATTGCCAAGGCATCGGGACGTAACCGCTTTGCCGAGGCGAAGGTGGAGTAGGCGCTGCCAGGCAGGTTCAGCTGTCGGAAGTGATAACCGGGTCTTGAGTGGCTTCAGCCGCCAGTTTCAATCGGTCGGCCTTGCTGATGTAGGTCGACTTCTTTTTCGGTGCCAGTTTGGCGCTGGCCTTCTTGGCGTTGGCCTTCAGCAGTTGGTTTATTTTCTTGCGGCGATTCATCGTTGTTACTCGGCGGATAAGTTGCCGGATGATATCAGCTAAGGGGATTGGGCCGTTCACCCGTGCCGAGTACGGGGCGCACCGGGTTGGCTGGCGGCCCAGGTCTGTTCGGCAGTCCTGGTCCTTGCCGTTGATCACGCAGGCCCAGGTGATGATGTCGCGACCTTGGGTGTTGAAGGTGACAAAGAGAGTCCAATGCCCCGGTCGGGGCAGATGGCCTGTGGCGTGACACTGTGCCGCACTGGCGCAATCGCAGGCTGTGGTCTTTGCTGTTCCGGGCCCGTTGGCGGGAGTGCTGGCGAGAGTTGCAGCGCGCCTTGCCAAGGGCGTGCATCCGCCCCCTGAAACAAGGGGAAAGCGCGGATCGTGATCATTGTCTCGACCAAGGAGGTCAGGTTGAAAAGAAAAATGCTGGCGGCATCGTTGCTGCTGTGGATGTTCTCGCTGACAGCGCAGGCGGACTGCGCGGTGCTCGGGCCTGGGGAAGATCCCTGTGCCGGTCCGGTGCTCGGCCCGACGGTCTGCGAGTGCCCTTGATGACTGTCCGTGCCCTCGCCAGGGCACATGGACGATTGGATGACTGACCAGGAGGTCGCAAATGAAGAAAGTGTTGTTGGCGGTATTGCTGCTGTGGGGTTTCTCCCTGACTGCCCAGGCCTCGTGCCCGGTGTTCGGCCCATCCAAGGATCCGTGCAGCGGTCCGGTATTCGGTCCATCGACCTGCGAATGCCCTTGAGATAGTGGCTACGGCAGGCCCGGCGCCGATCGGGTCTGCCTGCTCAGCTGGTAGACCGGCAGGTGCCGAAGCATCTCCGACAAGTGCTTTACAAGTGGGCAATCAATTGCTGGTGATAGCCACTTTCCTCGCTCGGGGCCGGGTAGCGGCTTTCATCGATCAGCGAGCGCAACTGCTGTGAGTGGCTGGACTGCCTGAAGGCGACCTGGCATTCGGCAGCGTCGAAAAAGCCTCGCAGCAATGGCAGGGCCAGAGGCAGCAGCGCAGGCTCTATCTTCAACGAGACGCTGACGATATCCAGTTGGTCGGTGGGGTCTCGGTACAGATCGATGACCAACAGGCTCTGACTCCCAGTACTCGGATAGACATGCACATCACCCGTACCGACCGGGGTGTCATCGAAGTAGCGGGTGTATAGCTGGCCAATGTCGAGGGCGATGCCCAGGGTACTCAATGCTGCCGCCAGGTCGGCGTTGGGCAGGTGCCGGTCTTCGACCCAGGTGACGAAGTCGGGCATTGAGACGCAGATATCGAACTCATTGGCGCAGATGATGGGCGTCACTGGAAAGCCTTCCTGATGGTGGAGGGCGGCTAGCCTACCACCTGGGCATGCGGCCTATGCAACCACCGCGAACGTGCGGCCTCCCGTTGCTGATCGATCGAGCGAAGCCGCTCAAGGTGTGGCGCGCAACCCCGGTTGTCCTGTAGTTTTCACCGGGGTCGGCGACAGTCTGCAACCCAGCCGGCCAGGCGCGGACGTTGGGAGTTCCGTGCATCTCAATCCAAGGAAAGTGGCCCCAGATGACTCAGCTCATTGATTTCAAATCCATCGTTGCAGCGGCGCAACGGATTGATGGATCGGTAACTCGCACGCCGACGGTCAACAGTTTGGTGCTCAGCGACAAGGCGCGGCGGCCGGTGTTTCTCAAGCTGGAAAACATGCAGGTCGGGGGTTCGTTCAAGGCCCGTGGCGTACTCAACAAGTTTTCGGCGTTTGCCGAGAATCTCGGTGACAACCACTTCGTTGCCGTCAGCGGCGGCAATTTCGGGATTGCCATCGGCGAGGCGGCCAGGAGCTTTGGCGCCAAGGTCACGGTCATCATGCCCGAGAGCGCGCCTTCCTCATCGGTCGAGCGAATTCGCGCCAGTGGCAGTTCGGTGCTGATCGAAAAAGACGTTCATGGCGCATTTGCCCGAGCCAAGGCGCTTGAGGAAGAGGGCTATGTGGTTATCGACGATTGCGCCGACACCCTGATCGCCGAGGGGCATGGAACCCTGGCCCTTGAGTTCATTGCCGACTGCCCGTCCCTGACCGACGTATTCGTCGCGGTGGGTGGCGGGGCGATGCTGGCGGGAGTGGCCACGGCGTTGAAGGCGATCAAGCCCGAGATCCGTGTCTGGGGTGTCGAGACCGCCGGCGCAAGCTCCATGCATCAGGCGTTGCAGGCAGGCAGACCGGTGGACGTGGACATCAGTTCTGTCGTCTCGACCCTGGGTGTTCCCATCATCGATGAGCTGATGTTTGCCCACGCTCGTCACTATCTGGAAGACGTGGTCGTGGTTTCTGACCATGACGCGATCAAGGGCATGGTTTGCTTCGCCCAGGACGCCAGGCAATGGGTTGAACTGGCTTGCGGAGCGCTGGTTCCGGCCATGCTGGCCACTGCGCCGACGCTGCCTGAGGACGCGGTCATCGGTCTGGTGGTCTGTGGCGGCAACATATCCCTGCAAGACATGACGAAGTGGGCTGCCTACGCGGGAATATCCTGAGCCTCCCCCAGTATTTCTCCGTGCATCAGGAGCGGCGTTTCGGGCCATTTATGGCCCGTCGGGCCGATCCTGTGGCGTCAAGCTCATCCCGGCCAAAGAACTGAAAGCACAGAAGCATGGACAACCGAACCGACATGCAGCGCGTGATCGTTGCCTTCTTGTTCATCATCGTGGCGTTAGGCGGCATCGCCTTCGTGGGCTGTTTGGCTGTGCCCGCAGGGTTCTTCCCGGGCCTTGGTGCAGTCCTGGCGATCATGGCGCTGGGGATCACCTGCCTGCTGTGCTACCCGCTGGTCTTCGCCTATTGGATGGTCAGCGGCAGGGCAACTGGAATGCGCGACCTGTTGATTCTCCATAGCGTGGTGTCAGCAGGCTTTGTCATCTGGTACCTGATGATGGTATTCGGCTGAAGGGCGAGGGTGTCCCGACAGTGTGCCGGGGCTCTCCCCGCGTCGCGCTGTGGCGCCGAGAGGATGGCCAGAGCGGCCATTCACCACGGGTGACGAATCAGCAAAGGCTGTCGGTGGCACTGAGCATGGGCAGCGCCGGCAGGCTCGTGTCGCGAATGGCCGCTTCGAGCTTGTCCTGATAGAGGCTCAGGATGGAGTAGTCGAGTTTCTGGGTGATGCTGGCGCCGCCTGCGCAATTTTGCAGCAGCTCCTCCAGCGCGCCGGCCACCAGGTCGGCGGTGACTTGCAGGACATTCAAGCCAAACGGGCTATCGACAATGACCAGACTCGTTAAATCGTACATACAACCTCTGCGGTCACTGTGATCAACAATAATGGCTATGAGCCATCACTATTTTAACTAAGCCGCCGCCGGGCTGTCACTGTGCGAGCGCGGTGGCGGCGGTTTTTTGTGCGGTGAATTTCCTGCACCCGGAGGCCGCTCTGTGTACCATTCGGGCCCGCGTAACAATCAGGTTCGATCGGCATGCTGATACTGACAAAGGGCAACCACCAGGGCCTGAGGATAGGGCCGCGCTGGCCGTCCTCAAGGGTCATGGTGGACCACCGGGCCTTTGCACAACTACTTGAGGTTCAGTCCAGGCTGCCGTGCTCTGTGCAACTGCTGGTGACCCGTGGTTACGAGCACAAAAGCAGCTACCTGGGCGCTTTCAGGAGCCTGTCACGCTGGCTGGGCATCCGCCTGTTCTGCTGGTGTTATCCGCAACGCAAGCAGGAACTTGAGGACATCTTCGGCTCCAACGGCCACGATGTGGATGGCACTCATGTCGATGTGTCGATCGTCCTCGACGGCAAGCGCTTGCGTTTCCTGCCTCTGGGCGTCTTCACTTCGCCGGCGCGCCAGAACCGGCGCCAGGCGCGTTACGCGGCGCTGGTTGATGAAGTCAAGGAAACCCTGAGGCAATGTGGCTTCGAGATCCACCGCAACCCTACGGAAAGCCTGCAGATCCATTGCGACTACAAGGCTTGAGCGTGTTCAGTGCCGCCTCGGCCATGCAGCGCCGAGGGCGCTTGCCGATGCAATTAATAAGGATGTTACGTGTTGCGAAGTCTGTTGTTGCTGGTCCTGGCCCTGGGGCTCAATGGGTGCACGGCCTTGATTGCCCGTACCACTCCCTACACCTGTCCCTATATCGGCGTGCGCATGGACTGGGCCCTGGCGAAGGAAAACAACGGGGTGCTCTGGCCATTGCTGGCGCTGGATGCACCGTTTTCCGGCGTGGTGGATACGCTGATGTTTCCTTTTGAGCATCAGTACAGCTGCTCGCTTTGATACGTGAGGGCAGACAGCGTGCCGCTGTGAATGGGGAGCCGCTACTGTGTGAAAGCGCTTTGCCAACTGATCTGCGGGCTCCTTCGAGGTGCAATGCCGTCTACATTGGAGTGTGACAGAAGCCTTCTGAAGAGCATTGATATGCACAAGTCCAATCGGCTGGTTACCACTCTTGCCTGTCTTTTCCTGATCACGGCTTCTCCTCTGGTCTTGGCCGACCCGGGCGGTGGCAAGGGCCAGGGCCATTCCAGGTCTGACTCCGCCGATGAACACGGGCACGGCAACCAGAACGGACACGGCAAAGGTAAAAAGTCCGCGTCCGAGGATTGGCAGCACGGCCCCAGCATCGATCGTGGCGGTGTCGTGGGTATTCTCGGCGGGCATCGTGATTATTGGAGTCCTGGGCCGGCATTGCCTCCCGGCATCCAGAAGAACCTGGCCCGTGGCAAGCCTCTTCCTCCGGGAATCGCCAAGAAACTCGACAGCCGGCTGCTTGGCCAACTGCCTCGCTATGACGGTTACGAATGGCGACAGGCCGGAACAGACCTGATCCTGGTGGCCATTGCCAGCGGGATCATCTACGAAGTGCTGAATGACGTCTTGAACTGAGGAAGGCTGCCGAGGTTTCAGCCCATCGCGGCTGCAACCTCGACATGGGGCCCGCCGGTTCGACGGTTATTCCCAGCGCTTGAACAGCACGCTGGCATTGACCCCGCCAAAACCGAATCCATTGGACAAGGCGTATTGCATGGCCACCTGACGTGCCTGGCCGCTGACCAGGTCAATTCCCGCAGCGTCGTGGTCGGGGTTTTCCAGGTTGAGCGTGGCCGGGGCGATCTGGTCGCGCAAGGCGAGAATGGTAAAGATCGCCTCGATCCCGCCGGCCGCGCCCAGCAAATGGCCAGTGGCGGATTTGGTGGCGCTGATGGCCGGGCCACGGCCGCTGCCAAATACGCTCCTGATCGCTGCCAGCTCGCCTTTGTCGCCCACGGGGGTGGAAGTGGCATGGGCATTCAGGTGCTGTACCTGGGCAGGCTGGACGCCGGCCTGACTCAGTGCCTGCTGCATGGCGCGCCGGGCGCCGTCGCCATCTTCCGGACCGGCAGTCATGTGGTAGGCGTCGGCGCTGGTGCCATAGCCCACCAGTTCGGCGATGGGTTGCGCGCCTCGGGCCAGGGCATGCTCCAGCTCCTCGATGACCAGCAGACCGGCGCCTTCGCCCATGACAAACCCGTCCCGGGCCTGATCGAAGGGGCGTGAGGCACGCTCCGGCGTGTCGTTGTAATCGCTGGACAAGGCACGTGCAGCGGCGAAGCCGGCCAGGCTGACCTGGTGAATCGCCGCTTCCGCTCCGCCACAGACGGCGATATCGATTTCTCCGGCGCGGATCATTCGTGCCGCGTCACCGATGGCCTGCACCCCAGCGGCGCAGGCAGTGACAGGCGCACCCAGCGGTCCCTTGAGGCCGTGGCGGATCGAAACGTGGCCGGCGGCCATATTGCTCAGGAATGATGGAATGGTGAATGGCGACAGACGCCGCGGGCCTTTGCTGTCGCTGGTGCGCACGGCATCGGCAATGGCCGGGAAGCCTCCGACTCCCGAGGCAATGATGGTGGCGGTCCGTTCCTGGGCGGCGGCGTTATCGGGTTTCCACTGCGCCTGGGCCAGGGCTTCTTCCGCCGCGGCCAGGGCAAAGAGAATGAAGCGGTCCATCTTGCGCTGTTCCTTGGGCGTCAGCAGACGGTCCGGATCGAAGCCGGCCTGCGGATCCTGCTGCGAGTCGGGCACCTGGCCGCCAATGGTGGTGGACAGGCCCTGGATGAACTCCTCCGGCAGTTGACGGATGCCGGACTGCCCCGCCAGCAGGCGTTGCCAGACTTGCTCGACGCCACAGCCCAGGGGAGTGATTGCGCCCATGCCGGTGACTACGATGCGTTTACTCATACGGGTCCTGCTCCTTCGCTTGTTTGGGGGAACAACGAAACGTGGACGATACTATCATCATGAAAGTAACATTCGGATCCACAAAAACCGAGGTGCACTGCAGGAGCCCGTCATGCAACGAAAAAGTCTGATCGAAGCCGAATGTCCGATCGCCAGGAGCCTGGAGCGGGTCGGCGAGTGGTGGAGCATTTTGATCATGCGCGACGCGCTGCATGGCTTGAGGCGTTTCGACGAGTTCTCCCGCAGCCTGGACATTGCCCCGAACATGCTGACCAGGCGCTTGAACGCCCTGGTGGAGGCCGGGTTGCTGGAGCGCCGCGCCTACAGCGAGCGGCCCTTGCGCCATGAATATGTGCCGACCGCCAAGGGTGAGGACTTTCGCGTGGTGTTGCTGGCGTTCGTGGCATGGGGCAACCGCCACTTCGCTCCCGAAGGCGAGAGCGTGCAACTGATCGAGCGTGAAAGCGGACGACCTGTGCAGCCGGTCATGGCGGATAGGGTCGACGGGCATCTGGTGGCGTTGCAGGATTGCACCGTGCAAGCCGGGCCCGCCGCCAGTGCCAGCATGCGCCAGCGCTTTGCGTCTATGAGGGATTGAGCGCGCCGGGGGTGGGCTGATTCTGCGCCACGCCCGCCTCAGCTTGGGGCGCCGGTTGCTGAGACTCGATGGCCGGCATGGGACCGCTCGCGGCAGGGTTCGGGCTGGTGGGGATCAGTTTGCCGACCACGTAGCCGCTGTGGCTGATCAGGGCCAGCAACAGCAGGGTGGTGTGCAGTTTCGGCAAATCCTGCAGAACCCAGTAGCCGGACCCCAGGCTATGACCGACGGCTGCCCCATACACCAGGATCACCACCAGGGTGATCAGCAGCATCTGCAGGCGCGGCAGGTCGACGATGGTGCCGTTGCTCACGTCTTCACCGCGAATCAGATCGGCCAGTCGCGCATCCTGCGGATTAGCCTTCATCAACACCTGGCCATTGGCCGATGGCATGGAAGCGAGGTTCTGGCTGTCGAGCAACTGCTGGCCGGTGCTGGCCAGCGCTCCGCTGTCGGTAGGTTGCTCGGCTTTACGGCTCAGGGCCATGGGCGCGCTGACAAAACTGGCCAGGCTGAACCCCATCAACGTGATCAGGTTGTAGTCCAGATCCACCATCAGCGCCGTGGTGGCATCGCCGCGGACAATGTTCGCGATGTACACCGTGTACAAGGTGGCCAGCACCAGCAGGGTCCACAGGCTCATCTGCAAACGCGACAGCGAGTAGCGATTGCGCTCGTCTATCAGTACCCCGAGGACGCGTCCGCGAATGCGCAGGCCGGCCAGCACGAACAGCGCGGCCAGGCCCAGCAGGCAGCAGCCCCAGGCGCCCAGTCGAGGCCAGTCGAGGTGGGGGGCAAACGGCGGGTAGGTGGTGGGGCGGGTATGACCGAGGAGGATCACCGCGGGGACGATGGCCGCCAGCAGCACGGCCAGGGTACGCAGCAGATAAGCATGAGCTTTCACGGTGGCAGGCCCTCTCCCTGTGTGGGCGGCTCATGTCCTGGTCTGCGTGAGCCGCTTTTGTACGGGCGGCGGGGCTTTTGGCGAGCGTCCCGGCGCCTGCTCTTGTGTATAGCGAATCCTGGTGCGGGCGACCGGCCGTTGGTCGGGTGCCGGGGGCGTCAGCGAGGAGGTTGCCCGCGGCGCCAGCTCGGGTGGAAGTGGCGCCAGTGAGGGTCCTGGGCCGCTGCCAGTAGCTCGTGGTCACCCCGGGTATCGCCCCAGGCCCGGACACGGTATTGGCTCAATGGGCCGTAGACGCTTTCCAGGCGCAGTACCTTGTTCTGGCAACGGCAATTGCCACCTGTGATATGTCCGGTCAGCACGCCGTCGACCACCTCCAGTTCGGTGCCGATCAGTTGGACCCCCAGGCGCGTGGCAAAAGGTTGCAGGACCAGGGCCGGCGAGGCCGAGCACAGGGTCACCCGCGCACCGGAGCGCAGTTCGTCGGCCACTGCCTGCAGACCGTTTGGACGCATCAGCCGGCTCCAGGATCGCCGGCAGAACGCTTCGGCCTGTTGTTGCACCCATGTCGCCTCGACACCGGTCAGAAAGGTGCGGATCAGTTGCGCCTTGAGCTGGTCGCGGTCCATCCGCCGGGCCAGATACTCCAGACTGGGCAAGGCCAGCCTGAGTATTTGCCGGTTGAAGCGCTGCTTGCCGAAGGCAAACCGCAGGAAGGGCACGAAGCTGTCATGGCGGGTGAGGGTGCCGTCAAAGTCGAATACCGAGAGCACCTGGGCGGCATCGGCATCGGCATCGGCGTCCACGGCCAGGGTGTCCAGGGTGGGCGCAGGCGTTTGACCGTCTGCCGTCGAGGGAATCATGGGCGTGGGCGCAGGGGAGTGGGGCGGCATGCTGATCTCGGTGGTTGGGGCGGCCTGCTGGTGGGGCTGCCGGGGGTGCCAGGGTTGGCAGCAGTTTACGCCTTGCTGCCGGCCGGGTGCGGATCGCCGGTGATTCACCAGCGCAGCATGGGGAGGGGCTTCCAGGGGCGAGTCAGGCATTGCTTGGCGGACAATTGAACCAGCCGCAGATGAAAGCCCGCGTCAGGAAACGCCGAAAAGACCTGCCGCCGTGCGTCCCGCGGGATGCCGAAACTGATCAGCCCCAGGGAGACATCGATCCAGTCGGCCCGCCGGAAGCTCTCCACCAGGCTGCCTGGATGCGCCGTGGCGGCACCGATCTTGTGGTGCAGTTCGATCATCGCCAGCACTTCGCTTTTCCATTCGGGCCTGGCGATTTCATCCAGATGGGCCTCGGCCAGCTGTAGTGAGGGAGGCAGGTAGTCAAAGGTGCTGGCGGTCCAGATCCCCAGGTCGTGGAAGGCGCCGGCGATGGCCAGTTTTTCCAACTGATGGGCGTTGGCGTCGACCAGCAGATTGCAGAAATTGATGACTCGGTACACATGGTTGCGATAGCCGATGAAGTCCTTGCCCAGCGCCGGGCGATGGCGCTGGAGCAGTTCATCCAGAGGTTGCAGGCGGGTCAGAAGCATTGCCTCTTCCTTGTAGGACCGTCGCCTGAGCGCGGTCGTCAATGTCCGGATAACCGTGTTAGTTCGCAGTGGCGGCGCGGCTGCGCGCTCTTTCAACCATGGCCACGATGGTGGCGCGCAGTTCTTCCTGGGCGTGTTCGGGGCTGATTTCTCCCAGCGCCGCCGCGTGAGAGAGCGCTTCGGCGGCACCGAGCATTGCCCGCAAGCCGGCCGTGGTCAGCCTGGCACCGGCGGCGAAGGGCTCCAGGTTGGCGCGGCACTTTTCCAAAAATAGCCGCTGGTAGTCGCGCTTGATGGCCTCCAGTTCCGGTGAGCTGGCCAGGGCCGCGATGACCCCCGGTATTTCCCGGCCCTGCAGCAGCACGCACTCCACATAAGAGCTGGCAATGACCGCGGCGCGGGCGGCCAGGGTCGGTTCGCAGGCTTCCAGGGCCTGATCCATCAGCGCGGTCTGGCGCTGGTCGAAATCCTCATAGAGCGTCGCCAGGAGCACTGCGCGGGTGGCGAAATGGTCGTAGACCACCGGCTTGGTGACCTCGGCCTGTTCCGCCAGGTGCCCCAACGTCAGGGCTTCGGTGCCGTGCTCGCGGACAATCTGCCAGGCCACGGCCATCAACTGTTGCAGGCGCTGTTCCCGGGACAGGCGGCGTCGCGGTACCGAGGCAGGGGCGGATTTCTGGCGGCTTGACATGCTTATATACCAAAGGTAACTTAAAGGGCGTAACTTACTAAAAGTATATAGATCCTGGTTCATCCTGCGCAATCCGTCCTTTGGAGTACTCGTCATGCACGCTCTCATCGTGGTCGCTCATCACGACCCCAAGTCCCTGACCCACAGTCTCGCGCGGCAGATTGCCGAGGGGCTGGGGCGCTCTTGCGAACACTCCTGCGAGATTGCCGATCTGTGGGCTGAAGGATTTGACCCGCGTTTCACCGCCGCCGATATCGCGGTGCATCGCACTCAGCTGCCGCCTCCTGCGGATGTGCTCGCCGAACAGGCGCGTATCGACCGTGCCGACGCACTGGTGCTGGTCTATCCGGTGTACTGGTGGTCCATGCCGGCGTTGCTCAAGGGGTGGATCGATCGGGTTTTCGCCAATGGCTGGGCCTTCGATTTTCGAGCTGACGCCAAGCTGGTGAAGAAACTCGGACAGTTACAGGTGCACCTGCTGGGTGTGGCTGGGGCCGATGCCGGTACTTATGAGCGGCATGGTTATCGGCAGGCGATGCAGACCCAGATCGATCACGGCATCTTCGACTACTGCGGAGCCCGAGTGCTGAGCTCGCAATTGCTCTTTGATTCTGAGGGCGGCGAGGTGATCCCGGCTCTGGAACAGGCGCACGCGCTCGGACAGGCACTGTTCAGCGTCAGCCAGGCAAGCGAGTCGGCGTGAAGGTGAAAGGCGGCGTGGGAGGGGCAATGCGGGGGACGTGGTCGATGGGGTTGAGGTCTTTCAGCCCCAGCAGCACCAGGCAAAGGTGGTCAGGCAGAGCACCAGGGGCAGGGCGTCGAGAAAGTCATTCATACCAGCGCACACCATTGAGAACGGTGCCGGCAATTTATGATGGGCAGGCACGTCTGTCTGTTGCGATTCTGTGAATTTTCAGCGCACTTTTGTTTAAGCCTGGTGACGCTTGCGCGGAGTCGCCTTTCACCAGGAAAAAGCATTGGAGAGCGGGCCTGAAAAAACCAAAGACTCAAAAAAAGTGTGGATATTGAATGACTTAGGTGATTATATTTGCGTTTTTTTTCTCAAAATATCTTGTTACAGAATGTACTGTTCCGTTACTATAGCCCTGCGTTCACCTACCACGGTTTATGCATTTTTAGTCCCAAGTGTCCATCAGCTACTTGGGCTTTTTTTTGCCTGAAATTTGACCTCGCCGCCCATTGTCACGGCACATTTCCTTTGCCGGACTGACAGTCGGGCCCCTTGCAGGGCCCGTTGGTCGAACATCAGGCCGCAGGGTGCAGGACGATATGCAGTCCTTCATCCGCCTGCGGAGGCACGAAGTAGCGGCAGATCAACGCGAACTGCTCCTCGCTGGTGCTGAAGGGGTGGTCGCCCCGCTCGTTGCGCTCACGCAGCCGGGTGCGGCAGGTGTCTTCGTCCACATCCAGAAAGTGCAATCGATGGGCGACTCCGGCCCGATCCGCCAGGGCCCGCAATCCGGCGCGCTGGGCAAGGGTGTTGGCCGGAAAATCCAGTACGACACCGGTTCCAGCCTGGAGTATGGCGATCACCAGCGGCTCCAGCACGTCTTTCAGGCGTTGGGCATGCTGCAGATAGTCCGCGAGCGAGTGAATCTGGCCTGGATACAGCCGTGCCAGCCACTGGTCTTCGCTGATCAATACACTGCCGCTAGCCTGTGCCAGATGACTGGCCAAGGTGGATTTGCCCGAGGCGATCTTGCCGCATAACAGGTGCAGCGTGGCGGGGGAGGATGAGTTCATGTTGTGTCTCCTGGGGGGGGCGTGCCTCAGAAGAGCGGTCATGAACCCGCCTTCGAGGCGGGTTGGTTGCGGTTTGGACAGCCGCTAGCCCACCTGGCTGATGCAGGTGGTAATAATCGCGGTGCGCCGATGCCAAAGATTCCGGTTCATGGGCTGGAACTTACACAGTGGAGGGCCGAAAACCTAGAAAATATTCGTGCAAATCCATCGATGACTGCAGGCTCGGTGGCAGGTGGCAATAGCATCGAGGAACTGTGAGGCAGTTATCATTTCTTGTGTGTTTTTCGACACACACGCTCAGATGCTGACCTATCCTCAACGGGAAAAACTCACCCCATCTCACACAGGCGAGACAGCCATGCTCTCCACCAGCGAGCTTTGTCACATACTGGAGTCCGGCTTTCTCCCCCTTTCCTGCGCCTGCAGCCTGGCTGCCAATGGCGCCCTGACCATCAAGATCTACGATGCCGAAACGGGGCGAGTGGACCTGTTGCTACCCGGGGTTTCCACCGCGGGACTCACCAGCGTGCGAGACATTTCCAATCTGATCGGCGAGTTGCGCACCGAACTGCGGGCCGGGCGCAGGGCCTTTGCCGGTGGTTTCACCCATCATGCCGGCTGAATCCGCACAGCCAGTGATTGCTGACAGTTGAACATGTTATTGAGAACGCATAGCGTTGTGCCGTTCGCCCGGTATCTATGACTCTTTACCGGTTCATGGATGGCGAGGTCATGTGTACTGGGCGAACTCCATTGGTCAATCGGCGAGTTTTATCGGCGCCAAGGCCATGTTTCCTCCCCCCTGCCTTGTTCTTCGCATCGGACGCATTGCCCGGGATATCCCATTTGCCAGCCATCGCAGGCACCACTGGATTGATTCGATATCAAGGACGGCCTTCATGAACGTCGGCAATACGCGCCCTGGTAATTACACCTGCGCCCAGCTGTCCAAAGTGTTGGAGCTCAATCGTGGCGTTGCGCAAGTCAAGGGCGCTGAAGTTCGCGATACGCCAGTGGTAAAGCAAGTATTTTCCACCCAACTGGAGCGCGAACAGGCCGCAACCAAGGACGAAGCGCTCAAGCTCAAGTTATCGCTGAGTTTTTCGGCCGAGGCCTGACCCTTGATTGCCCAGCCACGCCCCGTGCGTTCATCCGCGCTGCCCGACGCCCGCTTCAAATGCGCTGCCGCTTGATGATAAGTCGTTAAAAATCAGTTGGTTAGCTATGGATACCATGTTAGTCTTGCCGCCGCCGACGCGGGTGCCGAGCTGCATGGCGGTCTTGTTGTCGGTAGATGAACGGATGCTGTAGATCCCTGATTTAGCGTGCTTTTTCACTGGGTTTTAGTGAGCGCAGAAGCGTTTTTTTTGCAGACTCCGTTCTTGCTTCACCTGGGCTGGATGTATATATTCCTCTCCCTGCTTCAAGCACTGGACGGGCTGATGCCTATTTACAGCTCCAGTGCCGCGTGATCGCGCTACCGCCCGAATGGCGAAACTGGTAGACGCATGGGACTTAAAATCCCCCGCTCGTAAGGGCGTGCCGGTTCGATTCCGGCTTCGGGCACCATCTATTTCAAGGGCTTGCGTAACGTATGTTATGCAAGCCCTTAGTTATTTTTTCCGCAATCAAAAAACTTTTCCGTAATTCGCTTATTTCGTCGGCGTAACTTTGGCTCCGCGACGCCTGCGAATGTACTGCTCTGTCATGCTCACAGTGGTGTGTCCAAGTTGGTCGCGCGTCTCGCGAATGCTCCCTATAGATTCTTCTTTGTCCGTGGCCGCCTTGGCCCGCAGGTCTCGCATTTGGAACTCTGACTTCAAAATTCCGGCGGCTTCGCGAGCGTCGTCAAACCGCTTTCGCAGCATGCTCTTTGTCATAGGCTGTCCATCCTCCATCACTACAAGCCGAGTAGATCTCACTCTGTAGCCCGCTTTCCTGGCCGCAACCGGCGCGGTCTTTCCTCGTTCCCATAGATATTGCTGCACATGTTGCGGCTCAATATCCTCGAGCGGTGCCGGTGGGTCATTGAAGAAATCGAGTAGGTTTTTCAGCTAGCGCTTGTTGGACTCTTCTGGACCAGTCCTGTCGGAGTGTGACCAGTCCGCTGAGTTTTACGACTCAGCTGGCTTGGGCCGTGACGGTTTTGTTGAACTTAGGTAACTTGGCATTTTCCCTTCACGGATGACGGATTCATGCCAAGAACGAATCGTGTTGCAAAAAATGCCCTGAGCATCTCGCTGCTGGGCCTACTAGTCACTAGCACATTGGCCTTGGCGGAAACTCAAAAGGTGACCGATCTGTTACGCAGTGGCTATGAGATCAAAGCCGCCTACCAGTCGCCAGCAAGAGTTGGCACGGTTCACTTTCTAATATTGCAAAAAGGCTCGTCTGCGTTCCAATGCATGAGCTACGGCTCCGAATTAAGGCCGAAATTCTACGACTATTCCAACACCTACTCTTGCGCAGAAGTTCAGGATCTGATTCCCGTCCAGCCTAACCTTGGGCAATGAACCAACAGTGCATTTACGGTTACTGGACCAAAGCGTGGTGCTCGGCGCTGGCAGTCCGGGATGAACGCTTGCAACGTACTGGCTTTCTGATCGCTGAACAGGTGCAGCCACCCGGTTGTTGCTGCGATCAAGAACGACGAGCGCGCACTGTGAAGCAAGTGCCTGGTCAAACCACTCGCGGAAAACGGGTGCCTGATAGCGCATTGGGCTTGGATGCTGGGCCCAAACCAAGGGATCGGATGCGACGTTGCACAGCGACTCGAAGTCTGTGGCCTGCAGCGGGCGCAGTTCTAGCGACTCACCCACAATTGACCGTGGCACGGGTAGCGATTTCATCATTTGTCCTTTGGGTTGGACGGTGGTTGTTCCTTCCACCGTCATCAGGCCGTGGGACATGAGAATAGGCGGCCCGCAGTTGAGTGCGGTACTGAGTGATCGGCTTTGATAGGTAGAGGGCGCGCTGTCCTGGGCTGAAGTGGCGCGGCACTGGCAAAAGACCAACATTGATCAGCGTGGAGCAGGGCAATGACGCGTGAGCAGGTCCGCGTCGGCCCTGGGGCAAGGGGGCGGCCTTCAGGGCGACGTTGCGATGGCCAGGGCCAACTGTTGATCGGTCATGTGCGGCTGGCCGTAGGCCGAGTGGTAGTAGCGCACGGCTTGTTCAAGTTGGGCGCCGCGAATCTGGCCATCCGAGCCGATGAATGCGAGCGCGTCGGCCTTGGCCGATTTCATGCTTCCCGGGCCGTAGACCGTTAGCGCAGTGGTTCCGCTAACAGTCAGGAGGGGGGCGACCGTCGTGATGAACATCGCTTTTTCGACGGGATCATTATTCTCGTGGGCCACCACTGAAGTGCTGGCCAATGCCAGCAAAACCACTGCCAGTGTTTTCGTTGAATCCATTCCCGACCGCTTCCTGCCATCTGGTTGAAGGGCGCAACCATAACAGGGAAAAGGGGGGGCGGGTACGAGAAGCCCGGCGCTGGACCGGACCCGGAGGGGAGGCCGGCCAGCGCCCCGCCGTTGTTCACCGCCTCACCACTCGCGGGCTTGAACACGGGCTCCATCTGTTGCGCTCGATGATTCCTGGCGTTGGCGAAGGCGCTGCGCCACTGGAGCCACGCGAAGGCTTCGGTCGCCTTTACCTGGACAACGACAGCGGTACGCCCCAGACGGGATCCTCCATGCCTTGCTTGCCCAGCGGTGTGATCTGCATGGGCTGGAGCCTGGACAAAAGTTGCCGGTGCTTCTCGCTCAGGCTGCGTTGCTCAATGAGATTCTGGGCAAAGCTCATCGGCGCCGGCCAGGTGTAGATGGTCAGGTTGTCGAGCGGACACTCGATCTTCCGCGGATCGACCGCCCGGCACTTGGACTGTTGGTACTTGTAGCCAGGGGTCTTCAGGTGCATGCGCGGGGCCAGCAGCAATTGCCCGCCTTGCAGGGTGAAGCTGGCGAGCGCCTTGTCCACCGGCAAGCGCGCCTGGACCTTGATCGCGGGAACGTCGCGCGAGTCGGTTTGTTGGTAATAGCCGGCCGGTGCACCCGCGGTCGTCTGGGTATATTGCTGTTCACCCCAGCTCACGCAGGCTCCCGACGCCCTGAGCACGGCGGTACAGACCGTCTCGGTCTTGGTCTCGCTGCCGTAGGTGGCGTCCTTCCAGACCTCTTCTCGGTAGTACTCGCGATACAGCTCGGGGGACAGGTACGCCGTGCCGTTGGCGCCACGGCCGGAACCGGGCGGGCCGCTGCGGGCGCCGACCTGGTCGAGCAAGCCGCGGATCTGGTAGTCATCGCCGCCGGTCAGCAGGTATTTGCCGGGCGGCAGGATGTGCACTTCGAAGGCCTTGAACAGATAGGTTTCACCGGGTTTTCGCTGCAGTGCATTGGTCTGGAACTTGCGGCCGAAGGTCACCTTTGGATCCTTCTCGTATTCCCAGATCGCCGTCGGCGTCCATTGCGTCATGGTCAGTGCATCGCTCAGCGACTTGTGTGGCATCACGTCGGCCACCAGCACCACCGCCATGTTCGCCTTGAGCGCTGCGTCCACCTGGTCCAGCAGCTGCGCGTAGCGCGGATCGTCCATGCTGCCGTAGGCGCCCGAATCGAGATCGGACATGCAGCCGGAGAGGGAAAGGGTAAGCAGCAACGCGGCGGGGAGGGCAAAACGCGGCCGGAACAGTCTCATGTATCAATCCTTGATAAGCGTTGGCATGGGGGGCTGGAGCGGAAATATTACTGCGTTGAGGGACGAGCACAATATTCAGCAGCGTTTATCGGACAGCATGCAAACGTGCTGGAAAACGGCGCCAACTGCTGTAGACGTTGCACCCCGAGCGCGGATATCCACCGCGCCGCGCAGGCAATCGGCGAGGCGGGGGACTAGGACGACAAGGCCACAGACTCAATGGCGTGCTTGGCCTGGGCGATGCTGAAGGCGCCCGGCAAGCTGGCGCCGTTCTTGGCGGCAAGGATCTCGGCCATCACGCTGACGGCGATTTCCGCAGGTGTCTTGCTGCCGATGTAGATGCCGATCGGTCCGTGCAGGCGCTCGAGTGAGGCCGGGGTTTCACCAAAATGCTCGATCAGGCGTTCGCGGCGCAGTTGGCTGTTGCGCCGCGAGCCGATGGCGCCGATGTAGAACGCCGGGCCGTGGAGGGCTTCGAGGAGTGCGAGATCGTCGAGTTTGGGGTCATGGCTCAAGGCGACGATGCAGGTTCTCAGGTCGACGGCAAAGTCGCGGACCACGTCGTCGGGCATGCCGATGATGCGCTCCACGCCCTGTACCGCCCAGGTTTCGATGTATTCCGGACGAGGGTCGCAAACCGCGACCCTGAAGCCGTTGAACAAGGCCATGGTGGCCAGATACTCGGCCAGCGCGCCGGCGCCGATCATCAGCAGCCGGTACGCCGGCCCCAGGGTATTGAACATCTGCCGGCCGTCGAAACTGAACTGCTCGGGTGTCGCCGTGGCGGTCAGCGTCACCTCATTGCTGGCCAGTGTCAGGCCCCGGCGTATCAGGCGTCCGCTGTCGAGCGCAGCGAGCAGTTCATCCAGCGATGACCTCGACGGGTTGAATTCGAGAACCAGTTGCAGGGTGCCGCCGCAGGGCAAGCCGAAGCGATGGGCGTCGTCGGCGCTGACGCCATACTGCACCACCTCAGGCACGCCGTCCTTGAGCCCGGCGCCGCCATGGACGGTGCAATAGCGATGGATCAAGTCGTCCTCGATGCAGCCGCCGGACACGCTGCCTACCACCCGCCCATCCCCACGCAAGGCCATCATCGACCCCACTGGGCGCGGTGAGGAGCCCCAGGTGCGTGCCACCGTGACCAGCAACACCGGTTCCGCGGCGGCGCGCCAGTCTCGTGCGGTGCGCAGGACTTGCAAGTCGATGCTTTCCATCCGGCTCTCCTCTAGCGCATGTGCAGGATGATCGGGCTGCTGCTGGCCGGATCGGTGTGCCGACGCAACTGGCTCACTGCCTGGGCCTGGACGGCGCTGCCGTGATTGCCCCAGGCGCTGCGCACGAAGGTCAGGACCTCGGCGATCTGCTGATCCGACAACTGTTCACGCAAGGCCGGCATGCGATAGGCGTCCGGCACTCCCGCGGCCACGACACGCTGCGAAGCGTTCAGGGTGATGTTGATCGCCGAGGCGCTTTCCCCGGCCAGGGCAGAGGTCGCCCCCGCCAGCGGCGGTATCCATTCGGCTTGCCCCTTGCCGTCCGGGCCGTGGCACGAGGCGCAGTGCGTCAGGTAGGTGTGGGCGCCAGGAGCGTCCAGCGCCGTCGCGGTCGACAGCTCTTGATACTGCCAGGGCGTACCGTCGCGCTGGCGATCCCCGGGCAGCGACTTGAGGTAACGGGCAATGGCCATCAGGTCCTGATCGGTCATGAACTGCGTGGAGTTGTTGAACGCTTCGGTCATCGAGCCATAGACCACTGCGTGCTCATTGCGGCCAGTCTTGAGGAACTGCACGATCTGCGCTTCGCTCCAGCGGCCCAGGCCCGTGTTGTGGTCGCCACGCAGGCTTGGCGCATACCAGCCATCGAGCAAGGCGCCAGCGAGAAACGGCGCTGCGGACTCATCCAGCGCCTTTTCATTGAACGCCAGGCCCCGAGGCGTATGACAACTGCCGCAATGTCCGGGGCCCTGGACGAGGTAAGCGCCGCGGTTCCACACATCGTCCTGCTTCGTTTTGGCCACGTAGGGCTCAGCGTCGACGAACACCGCGTTCCACAGTGCAATCGGCCAGCGCAGGTTCAGCGGCCAGGGAATGGCGCTGGGGATGTTCGCCTGTCTGACCGGCGCCACGCCCTTCATGAAGAACGCGTACAGCGCCCGCACGTCGTCGTCGCTGAGCTTGGCGTAGGACGGATAGGGCATCGCCGGGTACAAACGGCGGGCGCCGGGTGCCACGCCGTGGCGCAGCGCCCGGTCGAAGTCCGCCAGGCTGTAGTGGCCGATGCCGGTTTCGGTGTCCGGCGTGATATTGGTCGCATGGATCGCGCCCAGCGGCGTGGCCATTTCCAGGCCACCGGCGAACGGCGCGCCGCCCGGCACGCTGTGGCAAGCCACGCAATCGCTGAGCCTGGCGACGTATTCGCCGCGGGCGACCAGCGCCGGGTCGAGCTCGGCCGCAGTGATCGGGTGGCTGGCAAGAGGCGAGGCGGGCTGGCGAGTGACGTACCAGGCCAGCAGGCCGGCCACGACCAGGCATGACACCGTCAGCCAGCCAGCGGTTCTTGCGAATCGGCGGTTATTCATGGACGCTCCGGCGTTGATCAGGTGAAGGTGTGTCGGCTCATGGGCAGGCTGCGGACTCGCTGCCCGGTCAGTGCCGCCACCGCGTTCGCGACGGCCGGCGCAACCGCGGGCAACGGCGGTTCGCCGATACCGCCCATCTTTTCCCCGCTCTCGACGACTCGCACATGCACCCGTGCCATCCGCGCAGGCGGCAGGATCGGATACAAGTCGTAGTTGCGAGCCCGAGGCTTGCCATCGACCCACACCGATTCCTCCACCAGGGTCTGCGACAGCCCCAGCGCCACGGCGCCGTTGACTTGAGCCTCGACAATTGCCGGGTTGACGATGCTGCCGGGGTCGATCGCCTGCCAGATGTCGTGCACCTTGACCTGCCCGTTCTCGATGGAGACTTCGGCGATCACCGCGGTCTGGGTGCCGAACGGCGACGCCATGGCCACGCCCCGTGCCCGCCGGGTGCCGTCCTCGGCGGTAAAGGGCCCGCGCTTCCAGCCCCCCGACAGTTCACCCACCGCCTGCAGCAGGGTGGTCAGGCGCTGGTTGTCACGCAGCAAATGCAGGCGCAGTTCGAAGGGGTCCTTGCAACCCTTGTCGGCCAGCTCGTCAAGAAAGGCTTCGTAGAAGAAGTCGTTGAGGGAGTTACCCACCGAACGCCAGTAACCCAACATGGCCGGGCCCTTGACGTAGATCTGCGCTATCCGCTTGTGGGGGATCGCGTAGGACTTGCCCGACAAGCCTTCCAGCGCCGTGGGGTCGAGCTTCTCACCTTGGCGGCCGGCGAGGGCCTCGGTCGGCCCCTCGGTGGCGCTGATGGCTTCGATTGCCAGGGGCCAGCCGTCGTTATCCAGCGCGGCGCGGAAATTCACCGCCGCCACCGGACGCAGCACGTCACGCAGGAACTCTTCCTCCCGACTCCAGATCAGTTTCACCGGGCGGCCAACCGCCTTGGACAGCTCGATCGCCTGGGGATAGGGGCTGGCTGAGTCGTAGAGGAAATGCCGCCCGAAGAATCCCCCCAGCAATGGCGAATGCAAGGTGATGCGCGACGGATCCAGCCCGGTGCGCTTGGCGATGTCCGCCAGGAACATGTCCGGCGCCTGGTTCGGCAGCCAGACCTCCAGCGAACCGTCGGGGTTGAATCTGGCCAGGGCAGAAGGCGGTTCCAGCTGCCCGTGGTTCAGGTATTGGTTGTGGTAGGTGGCGTCGATCCGGGTCTTGGCGGCGGCCAGAATCGAAGCCACGTCGCCCTGGTTTTCGTCGTCCCGGGCCGGGCCCTTTTCACTGGCAAGGCGCTGGATCCAGCCGTCGCTGGAAAAGTCCTTGGGCATCGGCCGCACCTTGCTGTCGGCCGATGGCTCCAGCCAGTCGACCTGAATCGCTTCCACCGCGCGCCTGGCGTGCCACCAGCGCTCGGCGACCACCGCCACGGCGCCCGGCAGACGATGCACGGAGTGCACGCCTTTCATCGCCTTGACCTGCTCTTCGTTGCGCAGGCCGCCCACGGTCATGCCCAGGCGGGGGGCATGCTGAACGGCGGCATGCAGCATGCCGTCGACCTGCAGATCGATGCTGTAGAGCGCCTTGCCCGTGGATTTGTCATAGGCGTCGACGCGCTTGACCGGCTTGCCGATCCAGCGGAACCGGCTCGGGTCGCGCAGTTGCACCGAGGCAGGATCGGGAACCGGCAGGTCCATCGCCCGCTCGGCCAGTTCACCGTAGGTCAGCGAGCGGCCCGACGCGGCATGCAGCACCTTGCCAGGCTCGGTGCTCAACTCGCTCACCGCCACCCCCAGCTGCAATGCACCCGCCTGCAGCAGCATGGCACGGGCCAGGGCACCGAGGCGGCGCATCACCGGGTAACTCATGCGCACCGACATGCTGCCGCCGGTGATGCGCATGCCGTTGTCCATGACCACATAGGCCTCGCCGGGTGGCGCCGCCTCCACCAGGAAGCTCGCCGGATCGGCGTCCAGTTCTTCACCGACGATCTGCGCCATCGCGGTGAACGTACCCTGGCCGCCTTCCATGAACGGGCACAGCAGGCGCACGCGGTTGTCCGGGCGGATTTCCAGAAATGCCGGAACCTGGGTGCCGCGCGCGGCAGTCGCCGCCGCCTGCACTCGGGGCGACCCCAGCGGCAGGCCGAACCCCAGCACCAGCGCGCCGACGGCGGTGCCGGTCAAAAAGCGCCTGCGCGACAGATTGACCGGATCCTGCAGGGCCAGCGCCGCTGCCTGGAGGGAAGGATCGATAGCGGGCTTCATGCCGGGGTCCTCCTGCCGGCCAGCTCATGCATGGCGGCATGAATGGCGTTGTAGGTTCCGCAGCGGCACAGATTGACCATCGCCGCCTGGATCTGCGCGTCGCTCGGCTCGGGGTTCTGCTTGAGCAGCGCCGTGGCCGCCATCACCTGTCCGGACTGGCAGTAGCCGCACTGGGCGACCTGCAGGTCGACCCAGGTGGCGACGACCCGCTTGCCCACGGCATCGGCTTCGATGGCCTCGATGGTGGTGACCTCGCGGCCGACCACCCCGGCCACCGGCGTCACGCACGAACGCACCACATTGCCGTCCACCAGCACGGAACAGGCGCCGCACTGCGCCAGCCCGCAACCGTACTTGGTGCCGGTCAGGCCCAGATCATCGCGGATCACCCACAGCAAGGGCGTATCGGCGTCGGCGTCGACCTGATAGGTCTTCTGGTTGATTCTCAGTTCCATGGCTCACCCGCTGGATCATCGGTTGAAGGTCATTGTTGTAGGGGCTGGCACGCAGCGAGGCGCATCAGCGGTAAAACCGGCGCTCGGCTCAATGTGCCGCGTTGTCGAGCGCTTGTGCGGCAACGGGCTGTCCACGCAGCAGCCCGATGTCACGACTGGGTGCGGCGCCGAACAGGCGGCCATATTCGCGGCTGAACTGCGAGGGACTTTCATAGCCGACGGCGAACGCCGCCCTCGAAACGTCCAGGCGCTCCATCAACATTAGTCGACGGGCCTCGTTCAGCCGCAGCCACTTCTGGTAGCGCAGCGGACTCATGCCGGTGAGCTGACGGAAATGATGGTGAAAGGTCGGGGCGCTCATCTGGACCCGCGCCGCCAGTTCATCGATGCGCAGCGCTGCGGTGTAGTTGACCTTGAGCCAGTCGATGGCTTTGGCAATGCGGTAGCCCTGGCCATCGACGGCGGTGATCTGCCGCAGCCGTGATCCCTGGTCGGTATTGAGCAGCCGATAGTGGATCTCCCGCAGAATCAGCGGCGCCAGCACCGGGATCGCCTCGGGTTCATCGAGCAAGGCCAGCAGGCGACCGAGGGCACCCTCCAGGGGCGGCGACATCTGGCCAATGCCCGCACCAGCCGCCGCAGCCGGCTGGCGGTTTGCCGGCAAACCGCCCTGGGTGATGATCTCGGCAAGCAGGCTGACATCCAGCTTCAGCACCAGCCCGACGCAGGGTTGCCGGGGGCTGGCAAGCAGTACTTCGGAGTTGGCCGGCAGGTCCAGTGAGGTGACCAGAAACCGCGAAGGGTCGTAGCTGTAGCCCGCACCACCGACCCACAAACGTTTTTCCCCACGCCCCACCAGCACCAGGCTCGGCTCGATCATGCACACGGCAGGGGGCGCCGGCTGGTCGCGACGAAACAGCGACAGGCTGGGGATGGCGGTGGCGACGTCTCCGGGGGCGTTCACGCGCGGGTCGATGTGCAGCGCCAGAGGCGATTCGTGGCGCGGGGCGGTGTGGATCATGTCGGCGGGCTCCTGTTGAGCGAACTCTAATCCGCTCATCAGAGGTTTCCTATCCAGCTGCCTGCATCCTCATAGGATTAGGCAAGCATTCAAGCGGAATGCACTAGGGCAGGGGCGGATCGACCGGGAAAAATGTGCCGAACTGTCAAAGGAGAGCCTCCATGCAAGTCTTCGCTTATGGCGCCCATGCGGGCGACAAACCGCTTGAACCGCTGCGCATCACCCGTCGCGATCCCGGCCCGGACGATGTGCTGATCGAGATTGCCTATTGCGGCATCTGCCACTCCGACCTGCACCAGGTGCGCGGCGAATGGGCCGGGACCCGCTTTCCTTGCGTGCCCGGCCACGAGATCGTCGGCCGGGTCGCCGCGGTAGGTCAGAAGGTCACCGGCTTCGCCCCGGGTGACCGGGTGGGAGTGGGCTGCATTGTCGACAGCTGCAAGCATTGCCAGGAGTGCGCCGAGGGCCTGGAGAACTACTGCGACGGGATGATTGGCACCTACAACTTTGCCACGCCCGATGCGCCGGGCTGGACACTCGGTGGCTACTCCCAGGCGATCGTCGTGCAACAGCGCTACGTGCTCCGCATTCGCCACCCCGAGGCGCAGTTGGCGGCCGTCGCGCCGCTGCTGTGTGCCGGCATCACCACCTGGTCGCCGCTGCGTCACTGGAAGGCCGGGCCCGGGAAGAAAGTCGGCGTGGTGGGCATCGGCGGCCTGGGTCACATGGGCATCAAGCTGGCCCACGCGCTGGGCGCGCAGGTGGTGGCTTTCACCACGTCGGAGTCCAAGCGCGAGGCGACCAGACGCCTCGGTGCCGATGAAGTGGTGATCTCAAGCGATGCCGGGCAAATGGCCGCGCACCTGCAAAGCTTCGACCTGATCATCAACACCGTTGCCGCGCCCCACGACCTGGATGCCCTGCTGGTGCTGCTCAAGCGCGATGGCGTGATGACCCTGGTGGGAGCGCCGGCCTCGCCGCACCCGGCGCCCAACGTGTTCAACCTGATCATGAAGCGCCGCACCCTGGCCGGATCGATGATCGGCGGCATTGCGCAAACCCAGGAGATGCTCGACTTCTGCGCCGAGCACGGCATCGTTTCGGACATCGAGCTGATCGCCGCGCAGCACATCAATCAGGCCTACGAGCGGATGCTCCGGGGCGACGTCAAATACCGTTTCGTGATCGACAACGCGACGCTGGCGAAGTGAAAGACCCCGCCGTTGGGGCGCAATCGACCGCGGCTGCGAGCGCCAGCCGCAGCGAGCACCCATGCAGCGTTTTCCCGCAGGCAACACCCACCCGCTTTTATCCGCACAGGTAGAGTCAATGACCTTTGGTTGCACAGAAAAAACCGGCTGGAGCGCCGTGCTGGCCATGTCCCTGGCCGCATTCGTCCTGGTCGCTTCGGAGTTCATGCCCGTCAGCCTGCTGACCCCCATCGCGGCAGACTTGCACATCACCGAAGGCCAGGCCGGGCAGGGCATTTCCGTGTCCGGGGCCTTTGCATTGGTCACCAGCCTGGTGATTGCGGCAATTGCCGCCCGGGTCGAGCGCAAGAAGCTGCTGCTGTGCCTGACCCTGCTGATGATGGTGTCGGGCACCCTGGTCGCGCTCGCACCGGGCTACTCCTGGTTCATGTTCGGGCGTGCCTTGCTGGGTATCGCCATTGGCGGTTTCTGGTCACTGTCGGCGGCCACTGCAATGCGCCTGGTGCGGCCTAATCAGGTTTCCCGGGCGCTGGCCATGGTCAATGGGGGCAATGCGCTGGCCACGGTGATCGCCGCTCCGGCGGGCAGCTTCCTGGGCTCGCTGATAGGCTGGCGCGGCGCATTCTTCTGTGTGGTGCCTGTCGCGACGCTTGCCGCTGTGTGGCTGCTGATCAGCCTTCCGTCCTTCAAGGTCGAGCGCCGGGCCGCGAGCGGCAATGCCTTGCGACTGATGAAGCAGACGCCGGTCGCCCTGGGAATGGCCGCCGTCAGCGTGTTCTTCATGGGGCAGTTCATGCTGTTCACCTACCTGCGTCCATTTCTCGAGGTCGTCACCGGCGTCAGCGTTGCCACCCTGTCTTTCATGCTGCTGGGGCTGGGAGTGGCCGGTTTCATCGGCACCTGCGTGATCGAGCGCTTCATGGGCAATGCTCTTTACCGCACGCTGACGCTCATACCTCTGGGCATGGCGGTCATCGCGCTGGCCCTGGTGAACTTCGGCAGCTCGCCGCTGCTGACCGCAGCGCTGCTCGGGGCATGGGGGCTGGTCGCCACGGCCGCTCCCGTTGGCTGGTGGACCTGGCTGGCGCAAACCCTGCCCGATGATGCCGAAGCCGGAGGCGGCTTGCTGGTGGCCATCGTACAACTGGCGATCGCCGGCGGGGCGATCATCGGTGGGCTGGCCTTTGATCTGCGCGGCTATCAAGCCACGTTCGCGCTCAGCGCGGTGGTGCTGGTCGCCGCTGCGGTGCTCGCTTGGCTTGCAGGTCGCAGCGCTGCGCAAGTGGGTATGGCGGAGGCGCACGCCAGGGCCTGACGAGAGCAGGAGCGGCTCAGGGCGTGGGGGCATGAACCCGTGCCGGCTGACAATGGCCTGTGGGCGAGCTTTGCGTGGCAAGCCTGGAACCGGGGGCGTTCACGCATTTCCCTGGTAGATCGTTGCAAGCTTGGGTGTGCCGAAAGAGAATGGCCGGCTTTCAATCGGCGGCAGCAGGGGTTGCCCGGTGAAATCAATGCGTTGATTTCATGGGTGTGCTGCGCCGCCGTGTTCGCCCTCGCTACCGCCCAGGGTTTTCAACAAGGCCATATGGACATGAACATAAAAATACTGTGTATCGCGGCACTCGGGTTCTGGTCGCTTGCTCAAACCCCGCTGTCCGTGGCGGAGAACGCCAATGGAAAGACCCTCTATCTGCAGCGATGCGCCGTGTGTCACGGAGCGGACATCAAGGGCACGGGGCCCTTGGCGCATAAAAGCAAGCCGCCGACACCGGACCTGACCACTGCCGCGTTCAAGAAACGCCTCAAGGACTATCCGGGCGTGATCGTCTCTTCGGTCATTCTTCGTCCCAATGGCGACTTGATCCCAAGAATCTTGCGAGAGAACGGCGTAAAGATCGCGCCGCACCCTTGGAGCGTTAAGGATTTTCGCGACTTGAATCAGTACATGAGTGAGGTCATCGCCAAAAGTCGATGATGTCGCAGGGGCGGCTACAGCGCAGCCACTTGAGGTGAACAGCCCCTGGCCGGCGGTTGATCGGGACGGTGGCCCGCGTTATGCCTCAATGCAGCGTGACAATCCTGCGGCTCTCTCCAATCCGGATCCGATCCAGTGCCCGGTTCAATCCGTCCAGGGCATTGATCAGGGCCTGGGCTTCCGCTTCCCGGCCATCTCCCCACAGGCGCTCGGCCATCTTGTTGAGGGCCTGTATGGAGCGTTCGATATCGGCAGCAGTCACGGTGTTGCTCTCTGCCGGCTGTTTCTTGGTCATTGGATCGGTCTTCCACGGCGCTTGAGAATCAGCGCGAAGGCTACCACGCTCTTGGTGGCGCAAGAGCACGAGCCCACGGGCTGATGGCTCAACCGAGGGCCCAGGAGCCGGTCGATCGGCTGTGCGGGTCCGGCTCCTGGGCGGCTGTTCACTCGGATCAGGGCTCGCAATTTTGTCGGTTGCCGTTGCAGGGCGGTTTCAGCGTTGTCCCGGATCCGGCTGCACCAGATGCCGCCAGGGAAATACGTGCCGGGCAAAATGCGTTACGTAGCCGCCGCCAGTGGCTTGGATCACCATGAACTGCAATGCAGGGCGCAGCTGTTGCAGGCGCTCGAGCTGTTCCAGGCTCAGGCAGGTGTTGCGCAGGCGCAGCGCCCTCAAAGGGTCGCAGGCAGCACTGGCCAATAGTTGTTCATAGTCGGCGAAGGAGGTGACGGACTGCTCTTCGCGCTGATCCGCCCAGTTGTTCTGCAGCGCGCTGGATTCGGTGAAGTCCAGGTTGCTCAGCCGCGGCAGATTGTCCGAGCCGGCCAGGTTGGCAATGAAGTGCTGGGTGTCCCAATGGCCGCCAATGCGCAGGTGGGCAAGGTGCGGCAGCTGGACCTGGAAAAAGCTCGAGTCGGGGGCATTGGGCAGGGTCAATTCGCTCAGGTGCGGCGCCTTGGCGACAAAGCGGGCGATCTCTCCTGCTTCCTCCATCAGCGTGCCGGCTTTCTGGATCAGCGAGGCATTGTGGTCCTGGGGCTCGCTGGGGCGAACCGACAGCGACCTGAGAATGGGAAAGTTCACGTCGCTGTCCAACAAGGGCGTGAACTCCCATTCGCGGGTGCCGTTTGCCCCTTGGTCCGGGCCAGAAAAGGCCAGGGAACTGAGGGTGTCGGCCACTGCCTGGTCGGCGAGGCATTCCAGGGTCCAGGCAAAGGGCTCCTCCCACAGGTCGCCATGAAACTCCAGATGCAGGCCACCACGTATCGGGGCCAGGGCCAGGTAGTTGTAATCGCTGACCCACAGCGGCCCCGTCAGGTCCTCGGGGTTGTCGTCGCGCTCGCTGGCCTGGTCCCGGGTGAAGTCATGGATGCGTTGCTGCAGGGCCAGCAGGCGCTGGTAGCCGGGCGAAGACAGAGGTGAGGACATGCTTGCAATCCGTTGCTGGGTGGGGGGAGCCGCTGGCGCGGGGCGCCCATGATAAGTCCTGGGGCCTGCCTGAGTCTTGGTCAGGCACCGGGCGTTATACATCTTTTCAACAAATGGACCATGTCGCCGGTTGTGCAGGGAGCGCTAGGATCGCCTTTTCATGCACGGGCCTTGTGGCCCTTTCGGAGCGTTATCCCATGCAACAAGGCCCCTTGCCTCATTCATCCACTGGACTGTGGGCCAGGGAGATCACCCTGTTGGATGTCGAGCGGTTGCAGGCGTTCTTCGTTGAGAATCCGGACTACTTCCACAGGGTTCACGGCTGTGCGCCGCAGCCGGATGAAGCCCGCGATGAAATCGATGACCGCTTGCCAGAGGGCTGGTCCTTCACTCGCAAGTGGAAGATCGGTTACTTCGACGGCACAGGTGCCCTGGTGGCCATGGTCAGTATCGTCAGCGATCTGCTGGCGCCCGGGGTCTGGCACATTGGTCTGTTCATGCTGGCCGGCTCGCTGCAGGGCCAGGGCATTGCCCGGCAGTTGCATCGCGAGCTGGAAGACTGGGCCGCGGGTCTGGGGGCGCGCTGGCTGCGCCTGAGCGTGGTGGTCGAGAACGTCCGGGCCGAGGGCTTCTGGAGAGCCTGCGGCTACGTTGAGGCTCGTACCCGTGACGGGATCGAGCTAGGTCGGCTGCGGCACCGGGTGCGCATCATGATCAAGCCGCTGGCCTCGGATGCTCTCGAAGACTACCTGACCCTGATGCCCCGCGATCGGGTCGAGTCCCCGCTGGCAGTCTGAGAAAAAACGGTTGGCAGTAGCGCCGTGCGCCGGGTGGGGCGGGGCGTGCAAATCCACCGCCGTGTGCGCCCGTCCAGCACCTGAGCAAGGGCGGTGCTGGCACGCCCGGCAGCCCAGGGTGAGGCCTTTCGGGCATGAACTAAAATCGCGGTCGGCAGTCCCATGGGGCATCTTTGACCGTCCGGGGGAAATACCGTGAAAACTCGTCTCGCAATGCTCTGCGCCGCGGCTTTGGCTTCGGCCCTGCCGATTCTGACCGAGGCTGCCCAGGCTCAGTCACCCACCCCTGAACCGACCTATCAGAGCCAGGTGGCGCGCTATCGGTGCGAGGGCAATGTCCGCATCGATGCGGCCTACCTGAACATCGACAATGGCACCTCGTTCGCCACGCTCTACTACAAGGACCAATTGATTCCCATGCACATTGCCCGTTCGGCTTCCGGTGCGCTGTATGTGGCGGACGACGAACAGAACAGCTTTCGCTGGCACACCAAAGGCAAGATGGCCATGTTGTCGTTCCTGGAGGCAGATCACACCGCCAAGGAGCAGCAACTGCTCAACGACTGCCAGGAGATCGACCCTCAGTGAGCCCTGGCCGGCGTGGCTTGCGGGCAAAAAAAAGCCCGCGGGAGAGGGCGGGCGAACGTAGTTGCTTGAATGAGCGAAGGGACTATACACAGACGCGGTCGGCCCTTGGGTGAAGGAATTTTCATCTTGACCGGCGGTGCTCCGGTCGACGACACCGGGTGGTGGCCGGATCTGTTCTAACCTGAACAGGCGAGTCAAAAATCCCTTCAGGAAGAGAGGTGGGCATGACAACACCAGAGCAACGCCCTTACGAGCATGAACGCAGCGATGAAGCGGAGCAGCACCCGGTCGAACACCGGGAGCCGCCACCGCAGACCTGGAAACACCCGGACGACGGCAAGAGCCTCTCCGAGCTGGATGAAGAGCGTCCCTTGAAACCCTGAGCCCAAGCCCCGCCAAAGAGCGGGGCTTTTTGTGCCGGGTGCTCAACCGCACATGACCGGCGCCGAGTCTCCGGGCTCTGCTACCATCGCCGGCTTTGCCGTTCCAAGATCTCGGGACGGGCTGTTCGCTCAAGGGAGAAGTGCATGATTGTCACCACCACCGCCCATATCGAAGGCCGGGAAATTGCCGGTTATCTGGATATCGTCAGCGCCGAATCGGTTCAGGGCATCAACGTGGTCCGCGACCTGTTCGCCGGGATGCGCGACTTCTTCGGTGGCCGTTCCCAGACTCTGGAACGGGCCCTGAGAGAGGCGCGGATCCAGGCCACCAGTGAAATCAAGGAGCGCGCCCGCGGGCTCAATGCCGACGCGGTGGTCGGTCTGGATTTCGAGATCAGCATGCCTTCGGGGCGTGGCGGCATGGTGGTGGTGTTTGCCACCGGGACCGCCGTCAAGCTCAAGTGACCCCCCGCACGGTGCCGAGGGCAATTCGGCGCCGCCCCCGGCGGCTGCGCTAAGCGTCTGCAGGCCGGCATCCGGGCCAGGGCGCCGCGCTTGCGGGCAGTGCTGCTTCATGGCCGGCATTCGCGCAGCTGCCAGCCGCGGGCAGACCATTGCCACTCATGGGTCGGTGCCAGGGCCTGGAGAAAGGCCTCATCGTGGGAGGCCACCAGCAACGCGCCGGGAAAGTCCCGCAGCGCTTGCTCGAAGGCCTGTACCGACTCCAGGTCCAGGTGGTTGGTGGGCTCGTCGAGCAGTAACAGCTGCGCCGGATTACCGGCCCACAACGCCAGCGCCAGGGCGGCTTTAAGGCGTTCGCCGCCGCTGAGCAAGGCACAGGGTTGCTGGACCCGACGGGCATCGAGTTGCAGGCGCGCCAGCCGAGTGCGCAGGGTGCTTTCCTCCAGGACCGTGGCGCCGCTTTGCAACTGCTCCAGCAGCGAGCGCTCGGCGGCCAATTGCAGCAGGTGCTGATCCAGATAGGCACTGGCCACCGTTACCCGGCATTGACCACTGAGCGGCCGCAGATGCCCGGCCAGCATCTTCAGCAGGGTGGATTTGCCACACCCGTTGGGACCGACCAGGGCAATGCGCGCCGGGCCGCTGAGGTTGCCGGTGAGATAGGTCGCCGGCGACTCGCTGTCCAGCCAGGGCAGTTGCGCCCGCTGCAGATTGAACAGCGCCTGGCCGGCCGCCAGGCGGGTCTCGGGCAGGGTGAGCAGGGTCGGTTGCTCCGGGGTGACCCGGGCGTAGGCATCGCGAACCTGTTGGTCGAGGGCGCTTTTGTGTTGCTGATGCTGGTGCCGCACCTGGCCCATGATGTTCCGGGCGCCGCCGAGCATGCTGGCCCGTTCCATGCTGGAGACATTGGCGGTCTTGGCGTGCATGCGCGACGCCGCGGCGTGGCGCTGGATGGTGTCGTGCTCGCGCTGCAGGCGCTTGAGTTCGCGGCTGCGTTGGCTGCGGGCCTGTTCCAGTGTCGCCTGGGTGGCACCTTCAAGGGCCTGGCGCTGGGCCTGGAACAGCGCGTAATTGCCGCCATAGACCCGGGCCCCCAGGGGGCCAAGCTCGACGATGCGCTGCACCTGCATCAGCAACTGGCGGTCATGGCTGACCAGGATCAGCCCGCCGCGCCAGTGCCGCAACTGCTCCATCAGCCAGCGCCGGCCGGCCCGGTCCAGATGGTTGCTCGGCTCATCAAGCAGGAGCAGTGGCGCGTCGCCGAGCAGGGCGCCGATCAGCGCCACCCGGGCCAGCTGTCCGCCGCTCAGGGTGGCCGCCGGGTCCTCGGGCTGCAGCCACGCCAGGCCGGCCTGATCCAGGGCCTGACGCAGCCGCTCGGCCAGGTCCCAGCGGCCATCGACCTGCTGCCAATCCTCCGCGGCCGCGGTGCCGGCCGCCAGGCGTTGCAGGGCGTGCAGGGCTTCGGCCAGCCCGGCGACCTGGGCCACCGTCTGCTGCGGCGCCGGTCGCGGATCCTGGGGCACGTAGGTCAGGCGGGCAGGGCGCTGGATGCTGCCCGCAGAGGGTTGCAGTTCCCCGGCGATCAGGCGCAGCAGCAGGGATTTGCCCGCGCCATTGCGCCCGACTATGGCTGTGGGCAGGCCATCGAACGTCAGGTTCAGGGCATCGAACAGGGTGTCGCCATTGGCGAATTGATAAGACAGCCGGTTCAGTGAAACCAGCGCAGGCAGCCGTTTGACGTGAGTCATCAGCACCTCCGGAAAATGTGGCAACAGACCAACGAGCGCGGTTGAGGGGCTCGTCGCGGATACATTTTGGAAGGCTTAGTTGTTCACGTCGGCAATCGTCCTGGGACGGCAAGGAAGGCGCGAAGCCTAACGCCGGACCCGGGGCCCTGGCAAGGGCGGAGATGGATTCAGGCCAGTACCGCCACCGCCTTGATCTGGGCCCAGAGCTGCTGGCCGGGATGCAGCTCGAGCTGGTCCCGGGAGTAACGAGTGATACGCGCCAGCAGCGGGGTGCCCGCCGCGTCCAGGCGCACCAGGACGTGGGCGACGTTGTCCGCCGGGATCTCTTCGCACACGGTCACCGGCAGGCGGTTGAGGATGCTGCTGTGTTCGCTGGCCTGCAGGCTCAGGCTGACGTCGCGGGCCTGGACCTTGAAGCGCAGGGCCTTGCCCTGGGCCAGCGCACCGTGGGCCACGCGTACCTGCAGTGGGCTGTCGGGCAGTTGCAGGGTCAGCAATTGATAGTTCGGGTCGTAGTGGCTGACCCGGCCCTCGACCACCACGCCGGCATCGTCACCCAGGGCCAGGGGCAAATCCAGGCGCGCCAGGGTCTGGCCGATGGGGCCGCTGGCCAGGGCGCGGCCATCGCTGAGCAGCACGATGTGGTCCGCCAGGCGTGCCACTTCGTCCTGGGAATGACTGACATAGAGCACCGGGATATCCAGCTCGTCGTGCAGGCGCTCCAGGTAGGGCAGGATTTCGCCCTTGCGTCTGGAGTCCAGGGCCGCCAGGGGCTCGTCCATCAGCAGCAGGCGTGGACTGGTGAGCAAGGCCCGGGCGATGCCGATGCGCTGGCGCTCGCCGCCCGAGAGGTGCTGCGGATGGCGCTGCAGCAAGTGGCCGATGCCCAGCAGTTCGGTGGCTTGGGCCATGTCCACCCGGCGCTGCGCCTTGGGGATGCGGCGCAGGCCGAACTCCAGGTTGGCCTGGACCGACAGGTGGGCAAACAGACTGGCCTCCTGAAACACATAACCCAGGGACCGCTTGTGCGGTGGCACGAACAGCCGTTGCCGGCTGTCCTGCCAGACCTCGTCGTTGATCAGGATGCGACCGCGCCCGGCCTTTTCCAGGCCGGCGATGCAGCGCAGGCAGGTGGTCTTGCCGGATCCGGAGTGGCCATAGAGCGCGGTGACCCCGCGGCCCGGCAGTTGCAGATCCAGGTCCAGGTCGAATGCCTGGTAATCCAGGTGCAGCTTGATGTGGAGGCTCATGGCTCAGCTCCAGCCGGCTTTGGTCTTGCGGCTGGAATACAGCGCCAGCAGCACCAGAAACGAGAACACCAGCATGGCGCCGGCCAGCCAGTGGGCTTGGGCATACTCCATGGCTTCGACGTGGTCGTAGATCTGCACCGAGACCACCCGGGTCTTGTCGGGAATGTTGCCGCCGATCATCAGCACCACGCCGAACTCGCCGACGGTGTGGGCAAAGCCGAGGATCGAGGCGGTGATGAAGCCCGGCCGCGCCAGGGGCAGGATCACCGTGAAAAAACTGTCCCAGGGGCCGGCGCGCAAGGTGGCGGCGACCTCCAGCGGGCGACTGCCAATGGCGGAAAAGGCGTTCTGCAGCGGTTGCACGACGAAAGGCATGGAATAGATCACCGAGCCCAGCACCAGGCCGCTGAAGCTGAAGGTCAGGGTGCCCAATCCCAGGGACTGGGTGAGCTGGCCCAGGAAACCCTGGGGCCCCAGGGCCAGCAGCAGGTAGAAACCTATCACCGTGGGTGGCAGCACCAGGGGCAGGGCCACCACGGCACCGACTGGCCCGCGCAGCCAGGAACGGGTGCGCGACAGCCACAGCGCAATCGGAGTGCCGACGACCAGCAGGATCAGCGTGGTCAGGGACGCCAGTTTCAGGGTCAGCCAGATGGCGGAAAAATCGGCACTCGAGAGGCTCATTTACAGTTGATAACCGTAGGACTGGATGATGGCAGCGGCTTTCGGGCCCTTGAGGTAGTCGACCAGCGCCCGGGCGGCCGGATTGTCCTTGCCCTTGTTGAGGATCACCGCATCCTGCTTGATCGGGTCATGCATCTGGGCGGGCACTATCCAGGCCGAACCGCTGCTGACTTTGCCGTCCTTGTAGATTTGGGACAAGGCGACAAAGCCCAATTCGGCGTTGCCGGTAGAGACGAACTGATAGGCCTGGGTGATGTTCTGGCCTTCGACGAGCTTGCCCTTGACCTTGTCGCTCAGGCCCAGCTTGGCCAGGACCTGGGTAGCGGCCAGGCCGTATGGCGCGGCCTTGGGATTGGCGATGGACAGGTGCTGGTACTGGTTGTCCTTGAGTACCTGGCCCTTGCCGTCGACATAGCCTTCCTTGGCCGACCACAGGGCCAGGGTGCCGATGGCATAGGTGAAGCGCGAGCCCTTGACGGTATCGCCTTCGCTTTCGAGCTTCTGCGGGGTGCTGTCGTCGGCGGAGAGAAAGACTTCGAAGGGCGCGCCATTCTTGATCTGGGTATAGAACTGCCCGGTGGCCCCGTAGGCGGCCACCAGCTTGTGGCCGGTGTCCTTCTCGAAGTCGGCGGCAATCGCCTGGATGGGCGCGGTGAAGTTGGCGGCCACCGCCACCTGGACTTCAGCGGCCTGGGCCGAATTCAAAGCGAAGACGGCGAGCAGGGCCGCAAGGCCGGTCGGGGCAAAGCCTGAGGCGCGAAAGTTCATCAAACAGCTCCATTGGGGGGAAGGAAGTCGGGGCGCAAGCGGTGATTGCAGGGCCTGTGCAGCCAGGCGAGGTCAAGCGCTGTATAGCGAAATATATAGCGTATCGCTCGCAAGCGGAACCGTGAGCCTGCCCCCAATGCACAGGGCCGCGATCGCCGTCGCGGCCCTGTTCCTCAGCGTCTGTTCAACTGGGCCAGCGTCCGTTCGGCCAGGCGCAGGGTCAACTCGTAGGCCGGCAGCTCGATGCCCAGGCGCAGGGCCTGGCCGGACCACAGATTGGCAAAGTCCGCATCGTCCTTGGCCTTGAGCGGCATCAAGGCGCCGCCAGCGCGGGGAAAGGCCGGAGCCAGCGGGCTGATGGGGCCGATCTCACGCATCACCCGGTTGACGATGCCGCGGGCCGGGCGGCCGGTGAACAGGTTGGTCAGGGCGGTCTGACTGTCCTTGGCGGTGCGCAGGGCCCGGTGATGGGCGGCGCTGATCCTGGCTTCCGGGGTGAACAGGTAGGCGGTGCCCAGTTGCACCGCCGAGGCGCCCAGGGCCAGGGCGGCGACGATACCGCGAGCGTCGCCGATACCGCCGGCGGCAATCACCGGCACCTGCACCGCATCGACGATCTGCGGCACCAGGGCCATGGTGCCGACCTGGGTGTTGAGGTCATCGCTGAGGAAGATCGCCCGATGGCCGCCGGCTTCGTAGCCCATGGCGATGATCGCGTCGCAGCCGCGGGCTTCCAGCCACAGCGCCTCGTCCACGGTGCTGGCCGAAGACAGCACCTTGGCCCCCGTGGCCTTGACCCGCGCCAGGAGCGCCGGTGCCGGCAGGCCGAAGTGAAAACTCACCACTTCGGGGCGCAGCTCTTCCACCAGTTGGCAACTGGTTTCATCGAAGGGCGCACGGTTGCTGACCGGCGTCGGGGCGTCGAAATCCGCCCCCAGCTCCTGATAGTAGGGTTTCAGGGCGTCTTTCCAGCGTGCCTCCTGCTCGAGGTCGACGGCGGGCATCGAATGACAGAAGAAGTTCAGGTTCAGCGGATGACGGCAGGCGGCCCGGATGGTCTGCACCTCCAGGCGAATCTGTTCCGGCCCGAGCATGGCGCAGGGCAGCGAGCCCAGGGCGCCGGCGCGACTGGCGCCGATCACCATGGCGGCGTCGGTGGCCCCCGCCATGGGGGCTTGGATGATGGGCAGTTCGATGCCCAGCAGGTCGAGGAGGCGGCGATCGGTCCAGTGGCTCATGTGAAAGGGTTCTCCGTCGGCAGGATTGGGCGGGGCGCCCCGAGGTTTTTATCAGGCCAGGGCGCTGTGCGGCCAGCTGACTTTTCAACCCGGGCCCAAATAGACGCGTCGACCACCGATACAGCGACCGTGTCGGCGGCGTCTATCCGACGCTAGACTGCGGCGGATATTTTTCCTCGCCGCCCCATAAAGGAACGCCGACCATGGATGTAAAACTGCGCGAAGTACTGCCCTTTCGTGTTGCAGGCCTGCAAGTACGAACCTGCAACGCCGCGGAGCAACAGGCAGACAGCGCCCGGATCGGGCCGATGTGGCAACGTTTTTATGTCGAAGACCTGTTCAACAAGATCGCCTCGCGGCAACCGGACTCGTTCGTCTATGGCGTCTATTCCAACTACGAGTCCGATGCCTTGGGGGCGTTCGACGTGATGGCCGGGGTGGCAGTGAGCGACGCCGGCGCCGATTACCCCAGTGTGCAGATCCAGGGCGGTGACTACCTGGTGTTCAGCGCCCAGGGCGCAATGCCCGATTGCGTGATCCAGGCCTGGGGCCTGATCTGGGCCTACTTCCAGGACAACCCCCAGGTCCGTCGCGCCTTCGCCACGGATTTCGAGGTCTATACCAGCCCCGACTCGGTGGCCATCTACATCGGTATTCAGGATTCGGGCAGCGCCTCGCGTTCCAGCAACTGACGCTTGCGCTCCACGCCCCAGCGGTAGCCCGAAAGGCTGCCGTCGCTGCGCACCACCCGGTGGCAGGGGATCGCCACCGCCAGGCAGTTGGCGGCACAGGCCTGGGCCACCGCACGCATGGACTTGGGCGCGCCAATGCGCTGGGCGATCTCGGCGTAGCTGGCGGTGCTGCCGGCGGGAATGCTCTGCAGGGCCTGCCACACCCGTTCCTGGAACGCGGTGCCGCGCAGGTCCAGGGGCAGATCCAGGCCAATGGCCGGCGCTTCGATAAAGCCTACCACCCGGGCCACCAGACGCTCGAAATCAGCGTCGGCGCCCAACAGGTTGGCCCGAGGAAACTTGTCCTGCAGTTGCTCCACCAACTGGTTGGGATCGTCCCCCAGGAGGATCGCGCAGACCCCGCGTTCGCTGCGGGCCACCAGGATCGCTCCGAGGGAGCACTGGCCCACGGCAAAGCGGATATCGGTGTTGGGGCCGCCGGCGCGGTAGTCGCTGGGCTTCATGCCCAGCAACTGGTCGGCGGCCGCATAGAAGCGGCTGTTGGAGTTGAAGCCGGCGTCGTACAAGGCGTCGGTCACCGAGTGGCCGTTCTCCAGGTGGTGGCGGACTTTGCGTGAGCGCTGCGCGTTGGCATAGCCCCGGGGCGTGAGTCCGGTGGCGGCCTTGAACACCCGGTGGAAGTGGTAGCTGCTCATGCCCGCGTGCTGCGCTAGTTGCTCCAGGCTGGGGGCCGATTCGGCGCGCTCGATCTGCCGACAGGCTTCGGCCACCATCGCCGCGTGGTGGGCGGCGACCTGGGTCTGGTCGCTGGCCTGGCGTTTGCTCGGCCGATAGCCTGCGGCTTCGGCCTGTTGGGCGTTATCGAAGAACTCGACGTTTTCCGCTTTCGGCAGTCGCGACAGGCTGCTGGGGCGGCAGTACACGCCGGTGGTGCGCACGGCGTAGACGAAGCTCGCATCGGCGCTGGCGTCGCGCTTGAGCACGGCCTGCCAGCGTGGGTCCTGTTCGATGCGCTGTTTGCGCGATGGGGCATTCATGATCGGTCCTCGGCCGGGAATGGCGGCCAGATTAATCCCTTGGGGCCTGCCCGGCACTCCGCGGCTTGCGCTTGAATTTTCGCGTTCAACCGGCGTGGCGAAAGGTCAGGTTGATCCGCTGTCGGCCAAGCTCCGGGTGAGTGCCGTCCTTGAGCGGCAGCACCCCGTGATAGCGCAGGCGGTCCACGCCGCCCCAGACCACCACGTCAGCGTGGAGCAGCGGCACCCGCTGGCTCTTGTCGCTGCGCTGCTGGCCGCCAAACAGGAAGATCGCCGGCAGCCCCAGTGACAGGGAGACAATGGGCGCGTTGAAGTCGCGTTCGTTCCGGTCCTGGTGCAGGGACATTTTGGCGCCGGGGCGGTAACAGTTGATCAGGCAGGAGTCGGGATTGAAGTCGTTGAAGCCGGCGGCTTGTGCCGCGTGCTCGGCCAGTTGCCGGAACACCTCGGGCATTGCCGGCCAGGGCCGCAGGCTTTGCGGGTCGATGGCGCTGTAACGGTAGCCGCTGCGGTCGGTGGTCCAGCCCAGCTGGCCGCAACTGCTCAAGCCGACGGACATGGTATGGCCGCCCGGCGTCATCATCTGGCGAAAGGGAGCCGCCGCCAGCACTTCGTGGAGCCTGGGCAGCAGGCGTTCGATCCAGGGCAGGGCAAAGCCCCGCAAGACCCGGGCCTGGGGGCCCAGCACCTCGGTACGTGCCGGCTGCAGCAGGTCGCTTTCGGCAAAGAGCCCGAGATTGACCGGGGCGTCAGGGTTACAAGGCATCGTGAAAGATCACTCCTAGGGTGTGGCGCTGGCCACTGTGCACGCGGCTGACCCCGTGGCGCAGGGTCACCCGATAATGCCCGCGCGCGCCTTTTACCGGGCGATGATGCACGGCGAAAACCAGCCCATCACCTTGCTTCAGACCAATGACCTGTGGCCGGGACTGCATGCGCGGGCGCTGCTCGGTGAGCACCAGTTCGCCGCCGGTGAAGTCGGTTCCCGGCCGGGACAGCATGAACACCGCCTGCAAGGGAAACACCTGCTCGCCGTACAGGTCCTGATGCAGGCAGTTGTAGTCCCCAGGGCCGTATTGCAGCAACAGCGGCGTGGGGCGCCACTGGCCGGCGGCGTGACAGCGCTGGATGAACGCCGAATGTTCTGCCGGGTAGCGGACGTCGATGTGCATGTCCTGGTTCCAGCGGTTGGCCTGCTCCACCAGATGGGGATAGAGCTGCTGGCGCAGTTGGGTCACCGGCTCCGGCAGCGGATAGCCAAAGTACTGGTACTGACCGCGCCCGAAACCATGGCGGGCCATCAGCACTTTCGAGCGGAACAGTTCGGGCTGCGGATACAGGTCGCACAGGGCCTGGCACTGCTGGGCCGTCAACAGGCCTTCGAGGCGGGCGCAGCCGTCCTGCTCCAGGGCCTGCGCGATGCGGGCCCAGTCCAGTTGTTGCAGACGCTGGTGAAGCGAGGAAGCGGGCATGGCGCGAGTGTCCTGGGACGGAGATATCCCGGGCAGTCTGGGGCTCGGCCGGCCAGTGCGCACTCCGCTGCTTGCGCTCGAATCCGTGGTGGGGGAATTACAGGGCCTTGCTGACGCTGACGTCGCTGATCACGTCGCCGGACTGACCATGCAGGGCTTCCAGGGTGGCCCGGGCCTCTTCCTGGGTGCCGTTTTCCAGCTGGGCGAATTCGAAGCGGCGCTCACCGTTGAGCTTGTATTTGATGACGTACTTGGTGGTCTGGGGCACGGGATTACCTGTTGTCGCAGAAGGGCTGTGGCTTAACGCAGTTTCGAGCTGGAACGGCGAATGATGCGGATCGAGTGGCTCAGGTTCGGCTTGCGGGTCACGCTGATCGGGCGCCGGTTGACGGTGTCGATGGTGATGTTCCAGAAGCCGGTGCTGGGGGCGGTGATCTTCGCCGGAAACTTGTCGAAAGCGCCGCCGTGATAGGTGTGGCGGCCGCCGTTCTTGAAACTGCGGAAGTTGGCGTCGCTCATCAGGCGAATGTTGCAGACCTGGGAGCATTCGATGACGACGATATCGTCTTCGTTCAGGTGCTCGCGCTGGTGGATGAATTTCATGGGCGCCTCCAGAAGGGCTATAGCTACAAAAAAACAAAACAGGTGCGTGGGCGATGGCGCAGTTTATCAGGCCCAACGGGGTATTATTCGGCCCCCGCGTCGGGGTTTGACAATTTAAAACAGTTATTTGGATTTTTATCGGCGATAAAGCCGTGCCTCCGGAGAAAAACAGCGCCGTTGCTGTCGGAGGGGCATTTATTGGAGGTTTGATATGAAACGCTGGGTGTGGATTGTGCTGTTGGCCATCAGTGGCTGCGCGACGGTTTCGGACATCAACCAGACGCCGCCGACCCTGAGCGTCATCTCCGGCAAGAAGCCCCAGGAGTACGTCCAGTGCCTGAGCGGCAAGCTCTCCGGCAGCCGCGGTGCATTGCAGGTCGAGCCGCACAAGGACGGGTATCGGGTGATCGTGCCCCAGAGCCTGTCGTCGGCGCCGGCGGCGGTGTTCTACATCGATGAGCGCTCCGGGGGCAGCAGCATCAAGCTGCACGAACAGATGTCCAACAACCCCTTGCGTCCTCAGGACGTGCGCAAGGCGGGGGAGGCCTGCATCTCCGGTTGAGCGTCCAGGCCCAGGCGTGTCCTGGCTTGCCTTTCGCCAGTGCCGCAGGCGCTGGCCGGTTCAAACCTCCTTGCTCGGGCGCGTCCGTCCGGCGCGACAGCGGCCTGCCTGCAGTGGCACAGGCAGCTGTTGCGCATTGTCGCTGTGGATCTATTGCCCTACTATTTGTGCGCTTATGCCGGCTGGGTCTAAGCATATAACTAGAATAATGGAGTACATATGATCCCACTGGATCGGATGCTATTGAGTGGCCTGATGCTGCTGTTCATACAATCTGCCTCTGCCGCCGACGGCCAGAAGGTGTTCACCCAGGGTGGTGCCCAGCCAGGGGCCACGGCCTGTCTGGCTTGTCACGGTGCTGATGCAATGGGGCTGGCGCCTGCCGGCTTTCCGCGTCTGGCGGGGTTGCCGGCGGGCTACCTGGCCAAGCAGTTGCACGATTTTCGCAGCGGCGCCCGCAGCAACCCGGTGATGCAGCCCCTGGCCAAGGCCCTGAGCGAAGAGGAAATTGCCGCGGTCACCGCGACCCTGGCGGCCATGCCCGGACCACAGACCCCGCAGACCCACCGCAGCCAGAGCGCCAGCGGCGTTGGCGAGCGCCTGGCCCTGCGCGGTGCCTGGGAGCGTCAAGTACCCGAGTGCGTCAGCTGTCACGGACCGGGTGGTGTCGGTGTGGGCGTGGCATTTCCGCCGCTGGCCGGACAGCCCGCCAGTTACCTGGTGGCTCAGTTGAACGCCTGGCGCGACGGCACTCGTCACAACGATCCCAATGATCTGATGGGGCATGTCGCCAAATCCCTGACTGGCGACGAGGTCACGGCGGTGGCGGACTACTTTGCTCAATTGAAAACCCAGGAGGCGCGGCCATGAAACTATTGATTGCCGGGCCGTTGCTGGCGTTGCTCGCCGCCCAGGTACACGCCGCGAGCATTGCCATGGAAGATCAGTCGCAGATACCGGCGCCCAGCGCCTCGCCCCAGGCCGAGTACTTCAGGCCGCCCGCCGAAAGCGAGTTGCCGGACAATGCCTACGGCAAGCTGGTGCGCGAGGGCCATGCGCTGTTTGTCGACACCAAGCGCCGCGCGCCGCAATACGTGGGCAATGGACTCAATTGCAGCAACTGCCACCTCGATCAGGGGCGCCTGGCCAACTCCGCGCCACTGTGGGGCGCGTATCCGATGTACCCCGCCTACCGCAAGAAGAACGACAAGGTGAACACCTTTGCCGAGCGCTTGCAGGGCTGCTTTCAGTTCAGCATGAACGGTGGTCAGCCGCCGGCGGCCGACAGTCCGGAGATCACCGCGCTATCGGTGTATGCCTACTGGCTGGCGAGCAAGGCCCCGCTGGGTGTCGAACTGCCCGGCCGCGGCTATCCCGATGTGCCCCAGCCGGCCAAGGGGTATGACCTGAAGCAGGGGGCTGCGGTGTATCAGGCGCAATGCGCGGTCTGCCATGGTGAACAGGGGCAGGGGCAGAAGGTCGGGGCCGATTACGTCATGCCGCCGCTGTGGGGCAAGGACTCCTATAACTGGGGGGCGGGGATGCACCGGATCAATACGGCGGCGTCCTTCATCAAGCACAACATGCCCCTGGGCAAGGGCGGCAGCTTGAGCGATCAGCAGGCTTGGGACGTGGCGGCCTTCGTCAACAGTCATGAGCGACCTCAGGATCCGCGCCTGGTGGAGGGCTCGATCGAGAAGACCCGGGTCAAGTTTCACGCCAATGACGGGGTAAATTTGTACGGTCAGACCGTAGAAGGCGTGCTGATCGGCCAGGGCATCCGATAAACTAGCGCCTATCGTTACCGACGCCGCCTGGGCTCACGCCCTGGCGGCATCGTTTTTTTGGGAGAGAGCATGAAGCGGGAACACGTCAGGGAAAAGCATGCAGAGGGCTCGATCTCTGCCACCCATGTGATCCAGAACCCGGCCAATTCCGGGGAATGGATCGTGTTCTTCAAGAAAAGCGCCGGGCGCAGCTATTTTCTGGTGGATGACAGCGACGAGGTGGAGTCCTTTGCCCGCCTCGACGACTTGATCGAAACCATTCGTGGCCTGGGCATCAAGTTCGCCGAAATTCATATGTAGCGGGCGTCCGTGCGCTACTTGCAGACCACCACCACGCTGCGGCTCTTGTAGTTGCCGACATCGACGCCCAGGGTCTTGTCGCTTTCCTTGGGGGCCGGGGTGCCTTCGGTGCTGACGATCCGATAGCCGGTACCGGCGCAGGAGGCATCGGCTTTTTCATAGCAGCTGGCCCAGGAGCCGGCCTCTCCGGAGCAATCGATGCTCAGGCCCTGCTCGCCATTGGCCAGGTAAGTATTGGAGGCGGTGGCGCATCCGCTCAGAGCCAGTACCGCGGTAACTGCGAGAAGCTTGTTCATGGGGGTTTCGTCGTCTGCAGAGGAGGGGATCTTGGGGCTGTGCATCAGTGTGGCGATGCTATAGCCAATGGCCATTTCGGTACAGCGCATCCCTTTAGTCCGCCGCCGCTGCTGAAAAGTGCCGTTGCTCGATAGGCGGGATATTCCGCAAGCAGCCCACGGAGTGGCTGATGGCGATTGACGGTGCCATCAGTCGCGCCTGGCATGGGCTTTAGGAGGGTGTTCCGGATCGCTGCGGCCGTGTGTCGTCCGGTGCCTGGGTGCGGCGTGCAGGCGCCGGATTTCAAGGCCCGCGGGGGGATGGACGTTTACCTTGAGCGCTAACTGATGGATGCTACGGAACTATCTGGCGCTTTATTTCTCTATGATGGCAGCGGTTAGCCAGCGCGGGGCATTGTAAGGTGCACGCCGCCTGATTAGACTGCGCCGAAACTCGCACGCACAGCCTTTTTAAGGACTCATATGATCAAGAAATGCTTGTTCCCAGCAGCCGGTTACGGTACTCGCTTCCTGCCAGCGACTAAAGCCATGCCTAAAGAAATGCTGCCGGTGGTGAACAAGCCACTGATCCAGTACGGCGTTGAAGAAGCGCTGGATGCCGGATTGAATGAAATCTCCATCGTGACCGGCCGTGGCAAGCGCGCCCTCGAAGACCACTTCGACATCAGTTACGAGTTGGAAAACCAGATCAAGGGCACCGACAAGGAGAAATACCTGGTCGGTATCCGCAAACTGCTGGACGAGTGCTCGTTCTCCTACACTCGCCAGACTGAAATGAAAGGCCTGGGCCACGCGATCCTGACCGGCCGCCCACTGATCGGTGACGAGCCCTTCGCCGTGGTGCTGGCGGACGACCTGTGCGTCAACCTCGAAGGCGACGGCGTCCTGACCCAGATGGTCAAACTGTACAAGCAGTTCCGCTGCTCGATCGTGGCCATTCAGGAAGTCGACCCGCAGGAAACCAACAAGTACGGCGTGATCGCCGGCGAGATGATCCGCGACGACATCTACCGCGTCCACAGCATGGTCGAGAAGCCAAAGCCGGAAGATGCGCCGTCGAACCTGGCGATCATCGGTCGTTACATCCTGACTCCGGACATCTTCGACCTGATCGAGCAGACCGAGCCGGGCAAGGGGGGTGAAATCCAGATCACCGACGCCCTGATGAAGCAGGCGCAGAACGGCTGTGTAATGGCCTACAAGTTCAAGGGCAAGCGTTTCGACTGCGGTGGCGCCGAGGGCTACATCGACGCGACCAACTTCTGCTTCGAGAACTTCTACAAGACCGGCAAGGCTTACTGATAGTCGCTGCACGGGTTTGTCGGAAAAAGCCACCTTCGGGTGGCTTTTTCATTGGGCGCCCTTATGTCAATCCACTGCGCTGACCCGATCGCCATCTGCGGTTATGCTTGTCAGCCTGCCTGGGAGAGTGAAATGGCCTACGATTTTGATCTTTATGTAATTGGCGCCGGTTCTGGCGGTGTGCGTTGTGCACGCTTTGCGGCGGGCTTCGGCGCGAAAGTTGCGGTGGCCGAAAGCCGCTATCTGGGTGGTACCTGCGTCAACGTCGGGTGTGTGCCGAAAAAGCTGCTGGTGTACGGCGCACACTTTGCCGAAGACTTCGAGCAGGCGTCGGGTTTCGGTTGGTCCCTTGGCGAGGCTCATTTCGATTGGGCGACCTTGATTGCCAACAAGGACCGCGAAATCAATCGTCTCAACGGCATCTACCGCAATCTGCTGGTCAACAGCGGCGTGACCCTGCACGAAGGCCACGCCAAGCTGATCGATCCGCATCAGGTGGAGGTCAATGGCCAGCGCTACACCGCCAAGCACATTCTGATTGCCACTGGCGGCTGGCCGCAGATCCCGGACATCCCGGGGCGCGAGCATGCCATCAGCTCCAATGAGGCCTTCTTCCTCAAGGCGCTGCCCAAGCGCGTGCTGGTGGTGGGCGGTGGTTACATCGCGGTGGAATTTGCCGGGATCTTCCACGGTCTGGGTGCCGACACCCAGTTGCTGTACCGCGGTGATCTGTTCCTGCGCGGCTTTGACGGTGCGGTGCGCAAGCACTTGCAGGAAGAGCTGACCAAGCGGGGCTTGGGGCTGCAGTTCAATGCGGACATCGAGCGTATCGACAAGCAGGCCGACGGCAGTCTTGAGGTCACGCTCAAGGATGGTCGCAAGCTGGTCGCCGACTGCGTGTTCTACGCCACCGGGCGTAGGCCGATGCTCGACAACCTGGGCCTGGAGAACACCGGGGTCAAACTCGACAAGCGTGGCTTTATCGAGGTGGATGAGCAGTACCAGAGCAGCGAGCCATCGATCTTGGCGATTGGCGATGTGATCGGCCGGGTGCAATTGACCCCGGTGGCCCTGGCCGAAGGCATGGCCGTGGCTCGGCGCCTGTTCAAGCCTGAGCAGTACCGCCCGGTGGATTACCGGATGATCCCTACGGCGGTGTTCAGCCTGCCGAATATCGGCACCGTCGGCCTGACCGAAGAGCAGGCGCGGGAAGCGGGGCACAAGGTGCAGATCTTCGAAAGCCGGTTCCGGCCGATGAAGCTGACCCTGACCGACTGCCAGGAACGCACCCTGATGAAGCTGGTGGTGGATGCCGACAGCGACAAAGTGCTGGGCTGCCACATGGTCGGTCCGGACGCCGGTGAAATCGTCCAGGGGCTGGCGATTGCTCTGAAGGCCGGGGCGACCAAGCGTGCCTTCGACGAAACCATCGGCGTGCACCCGACCGCCGCCGAAGAGTTCGTCACCATGCGTACGCCTGTCGCCGACTGATCAGGAGTCGGCTTTCTTGCCTGCCTTCGCCTTGCTGGCGGAGGCCAGGCGCAGCGCCTCGAGGCCGGCCTCGGCCTTGGCGGCGCGCAATTCCATCTCCTTGCTCAGACGAGTCTGCTCATCGGCTCTTTCCCTGAGTGCCTGCATCTCCTCCGAAGCCACTCGCAGGCGTTCCTGCAGCAGGGTGCTGGCGCTGTCCAGGCGTGTCAGTTGCTCGCGCAGTTGTGCCTGCAGGGCTGCACCCTTGCTGGCGGCTTCCTGGGCTTGCATAAGCTCCTTGTGGCTGGCCCGTTGCTCGCCGAGCAAGCGTTCGTTGTCGCGATGCAGTTGAGTGATTTCGTCCTGGCGAACCAGGGCGCTCTGCTGGGCTTGCCGCAGTTCGGCCTGCAGCTGCTGTAGCTGGCCCTCGTGGCGGCGATGCTCCTGCTCGCGCTGTTCCTTGCTGGCGGCGCGATAGTGTTCCAGGGCGTCCCGGGCGTGCAGGTGCTTGTCTTCCAGGGAGCGGATCTGCTGCTCCTTGTCTTCCAGGCGCAGGTCGTAGTCCTTCAGTGCCTGGTTGAGCTCGGCATTGCGGGTCTGTTCGCTCTGCAGCATCGAACGCGTGTCTTGCAGTGCGGCACTTTCACCGGCCAGGGCGCTGGCCTGGATCTGCAGTTGCTGTTGCAACTGCTCCTCTGTGCGCCGGGCTTGCTCCAGCTGTTGTTCGAATGCCTGCTTCTGCTGTTCGGAGTGGGCGAGGGCCTGCTCCAGGGGTTCCCGGGCTTGCTCCTTAAGGCGCTGCGCCAGGCGTCCGACCAGTTCGCCGAGTTCCTCGTCCAGCGCTACCGGGCCGGCCTCCCGGCGAGTGCTGCCATCGTCGAGCTCCTTCAGGTAGCGGTGGATGGTGGTTTTTGAGCCGGTATTGCCCATTTCTATGCGTACTGCGTCGATGCTCGGGTGTTCGCCGCGGGCAAGAATCGCCTGGCGCGCCTTTTTCACCACCGCTTTGTTGATGCCTCCGCGAGCCATGTGTCCTCCGACGATTTAATACTGTGATACGTGGTATGTAATTATCGATAATTGTACAGGTAGAAAGACGCATCCGATAGCGTAAATTTGACATTGGATATTGTAGTATTACCCCGTGTGACAGGCGCGGCGGTCGGTTTTCGTCCCTGGTCGCCGTACATTTGCCTCAGTGGAGCTGCCATGAGTGAGCTGGATCGTTACCTGCAAGCCGCCACCCGCGATAACACCCGCCGCAGTTATCGGGCGGCCATCGAGCACTTCGAGGTGCAGTGGGGCGGATTCCTGCCGGCCACCGCGGACAGCGTGGCCCGCTACCTGGTGGCCTATGCCGGTGAACTGTCGATCAATACCTTGAAGTTGCGCCTCTCGGCCCTGGCCCAATGGCACAACAGCCAGGGCTTTGCCGACCCGACCAAGGCGCCGGTGGTGCGTCAGGTGTTCAAGGGGATTCGCGCGGTGCACCCGGTTCGCGAAAAACAGGCCGAGCCGTTGCAGTTGCAGCACCTGGAGCGGGTGATTGCCTGGCTCGATGGCGAGGCAGCGGCGGCCCGCGGCGACGGACGTCAGGCCGACCTGTTGCGGGCGCTGCGCGATCGGGCGTTGATCCTGCTGGGTTTCTGGCGAGGCTTTCGCAGTGATGAGCTGTGCCGCCTGCAGATCGAGCATGTGCAGGCCAGGGCCGGATCCGGCATCAGCCTTTATGTGCCGCGCAGCAAGAGCGACCGCGACAACCTTGGTCGCACCTATCACACGCCTGCCTTGCAACGCCTGTGTCCGGTGCAGGCCTACATCGAATGGATCAATGCCGCGGCCCTGGTTCGCGGCCCGGTGTTTCGCGCGATCGATCGCTGGGGCCACCTGGGTGAGCAGGGGTTGCACGCCAATAGCGTGATTCCCCTGTTGCGCCAGGCCCTGGAGCGCGCCAGCATCGCCGCCGAGCATTACACCAGTCACTCCCTGCGCCGCGGCTTTGCCACCTGGGCGCATCGCAGCGGTTGGGACCTGAAGTCGCTGATGAGCTATGTCGGCTGGAAGGACATGAAGTCCGCCATGCGTTACCTGGAGGTCAATCCATTCATGGGCATGGCGCGCATCGACGAGAAACCTGTGCGCCAGTGATCAAAGGTTTCTTCTATCAATACGGTAGCCTTATAGCCAAAACCAATCGTTGGCATCAGGTTTGCCAATGAGCCAAGCGGCGACTGATTGGCTAGGATTCTCCCCATCAAGTTTTCACCCAACGTTTTCAACCACTGATGGAGAGTCAACGATGCCTATCATCAACAGCCAAGTTAAACCGTTCAAAGCCACCGCATTCAAAAACGGCGCATTCGTCGAAGTGTCGGACGCTGATCTGAAAGGCAAATGGTCCGTCGTATTCTTCTACCCGGCTGACTTCACCTTCGTCTGCCCGACCGAGCTGGAAGACCTGGCCGACAACTACGCCGAATTCCAGAAACTGGGCGTTGAGATCTACAGCGTTTCCACCGACACCCACTTTGCCCACGCTGCCTGGCACAACACTTCGCCAGCCATCGGCAAGATCCAGTACACCATGATCGGCGACCCGACCCTGGCCATCTCGCGCAACTTCGATGTGCTGATCGAAGAAGCCGGTCTGGCTGATCGTGGCACCTTCGTGATCAACCCTGAAGGCCAGATCAAGATCGTTGAAATCAACGATGGCGGCGTAGGTCGTGACGCTTCCGAGCTGCTGCGCAAGATCAAGGCCGCTCAGTACGTTGCCGCGCACCCGGGCGAAGTCTGCCCAGCCAAGTGGAAAGAAGGTGAGGCCACCCTGGCTCCGTCCCTGGACCTGGTCGGCAAGATCTAAGTCCATGCTTCATTCAAGGGCGGTCATCCGCACTTAAGTCAGCCGCACCGCCCTCAAATAACGCCCGGGCGAGATTCGCTCGGGCGTTGTTTTTTATACCGAATCAATAGGAAATCGCCCGTATGTTGGACGCCAATCTTAAAGCTCAGTTGAAGTCATACCTGGAACGGGTCACCCAGCCGATCGAGATCGTCGCCTCCCTCGACGACGGTGCGAAATCCCAGGAAATGCTTGCGTTACTCAAAGACATTGTCAGTCTTTCCAACCAGATTACCTTGCTCGACAACGGCACCGATACGCGCAAGCCATCGTTCTCGTTGAATCGCCCGGGGAGTGATATCAGCCTGCGTTTCGCCGGTATTCCCATGGGGCACGAATTCACTTCCCTGGTGCTGGCCCTGTTGCAAGTAGGCGGGCACCCCTCCAAAGCCAGCGCTGAAGTGATCGAGCAGATCCGCTCGCTCAAGGGCGAGTTCAACTTCGAGACCTATTTCTCGCTGTCCTGCCAGAACTGCCCGGACGTGGTCCAGGCGCTGAACCTGATGGCGGTGCTCAACCCCAACATCCGCCACGTGGCCATTGACGGCGCGCTGTTCCAGGCCGAAGTCGATGAGCGCAAGGTGATGGCGGTGCCGAGCATCTACCTCAACGGTGTGAACTTCGGCCAGGGACGCATGGGCCTGGAGGAAATCCTCGCCAAGCTCGACACCGGCGCGGTGCAGAAGCAGGCGCAGAAGCTCAGCGCCAAAGAGGCCTTTGATGTACTGGTGGTCGGCGGTGGACCGGCCGGGGCGTCGGCCGCCATTTACGCCGCTCGCAAAGGCATTCGTACCGGGGTTGCCGCCGAGCGTTTCGGCGGCCAGGTACTGGACACCATGGCCATCGAGAACTTTGTCTCGGTGCAAGAGACCGAAGGGCCGAAACTGGCAGCGGCGCTGGAGGAGCACGTCAAGCAGTACGACGTCGACATCATGAACCTGCAGCGTGCCAGCGCCCTGGTGCCGGCCAAGGAGGTCGGCGGCCTGCACGAGATCCAGTTCGAAAGCGGTGCCAGCCTCAAGGCCAAGTCGGTGATCCTGGCCACCGGTGCCCGCTGGCGTGAAATGGGCGTGCCCGGCGAGCAGGAATACAAGGCCAAGGGCGTGTGCTTCTGCCCGCACTGCGACGGTCCGCTGTTTAAAGGTAAGCGCGTGGCGGTGATTGGTGGCGGCAACTCCGGCGTCGAAGCGGCCATCGATCTGGCGGGTATCGTCAGCCACGTGACCCTGCTTGAGTTCGACAGCAAACTGCGGGCCGATGCGGTGTTGCAGCGCAAGCTCTACAGCCTGCCCAACGTCAAGGTCATCACCAGTGCCCTGACCAGTGAAGTCAAGGGCGACGGGCAGAAGGTCACCGGCCTGGCGTACAAGGATCGCGATTCGGGCGAGTTCCACACGGTGGACCTGGAAGGCATCTTCGTGCAGATCGGCTTGCTGCCCAACACCGACTGGCTCAAGGGCACCGTCGAGTTGTCGCCCCGTGGCGAGATCATTGTCGATGCCCGTGGCGAGACTTCGCTGCCGGGGGTGTTCGCCGCCGGAGACGTGACCACGGTGCCGTACAAGCAGATCGTGATCGCAGTGGGCGAGGGCGCCAAGGCCTCTCTGAGTGCCTTCGATCACCTGATCCGCACTTCAGCCCCGGCATAAGCCCGCAGTGGAAACACAAAACCCCATGAGCCTTCGCTCATGGGGTTTTTTATTGGCGTTTTGCAGGGTGGGGCGCTTGCGTGTCACGGAGCAGGCCCTTGGGCCTGGCGCCGTGCTCTACCAGGCCTTCGCTAGCGAGCCAGCGCCTGTGTAACCCGGGTTACAGCGGGGTGGGCTGGATGATCTCGACCCAGTAGCCGTCCGGGTCCTTGATGAAGGCCAGGCTCTTCATGCGGCCGTCGCTCAGGCGTTTTTGAAAGTCGCAGCCCAGGGCTTCGAAGCGTTCGCAGGCTGCAACGACGTCAGGGACCGAGATGCAGATGTGGCCAAAGCCCCGCGGGTCGCTGTTGCCGTTGTGGTAGGCGAAGTCCGGATCGTTTTCGGTACCGTGGTTATGGGTCAGTTCGAGGACGCCGGGGATGGCGTTCATCCACTGGGTACGGGCCGCGGCGTCCGCCGGGATCTGCGCCTTGTCCACCAGGGCGAGGAAGTACAGGCTGAACTCGGCTTCGGGAAAGTCGCGTTTCTCCAGCAGGGAGAAGCCCAGGACCCGGGTGTAGAAATCCAGGGAGCGGGTGATGTCCTTGACCCGCAACATGGTGTGGTTGAACACGAAGCGTGCGGTCGCCGCATCCGGTTGGGCGGTCACGCCGGGGAAAGTGTTGAGTTGTTCGAGGCTCATGGGCCCTCCAGGAAAAAGTGCGGCAAAGGTTGTGGGCGAAGGCGAACCGGCCCTTGGCTGGCAAGGGTTCAGGCGTCGTTGGGATCGGGCAATGATACGCAACCGGACGCCATGACGCCAAACCCAAAGCTCCTGATCTATTGCCCATTCCTGGCGTCGGGCTCAGACTTCCAGGCCCGTTTCCCTGGTGTGCAAATCCATGATCGAATCGTTCAACCCCCGGGTCGTGGCCCTGTTTGTGCTGGCGTTTGCCGGCTTTGTCCAGGCCGCGCCACAAGTCGCCTGGCCACAAGGCTGGACGGTGGAGCCGGTGCCTGCGCAGGAGGGCGATCCGGCGGCCGAGGTTTCCCGTCAGCGGGCGGTGAAAAACGATGCCGCCGGTAATCCGCAGATGGTCATGGAGTTGACCATGACGCAAGTCGACAGCGGGCATGTAGTCAATCTTCAGGGGGTATTACTGGAGATGCGCAAATCCGTGCAGAAGGACTTTGCCCGAGGCGGTTATCAGAGTGTCTGTAACAAGATTCATGCGGCACAGTTGAGTCGCCTGCAAGCCCTGGAGACCACTTGCGCCATTACCCAGAATGGCCGGCATGTGTTGTCGCAAACATTGGTGGCCGCTGTGGATGGGAATAAGGCTTATGTACTTTCATACGCCGGCCAGGCACAGGCTTATGCTGATAGTCGGGACGAAATACTCGCTGTACGAAATAGCCTTAAACTTTGAGGAAAATTCTGAAGCTGCCGGTTTGCTTTCTCAGGTCGAGGGTGGGTTAGCGGAAAGGTATTAAGTCTGAAGTTGCAGTGAGGCTGTTGTTGCAAGGCACAATCCCCGGCGGGCTTGCAGTCGTCGCGTGCGGTGAAAATGCCGGCCATCGGTGCTGAAGGCGGTCTTAGATGCAAGTCGTAATAAGAATATTCTTATCAATGTAAAAAGCCCTGCATATGCAGGGCCTTTTTCAGGTGGCGGCTTTGTTCAAGCGCGCAGCCAGGAATCCACAGTGGCGGCGCCATACTGTTCTTTCCAGGCTTTCAGGCCGCGATGGTTGCCGCCTTTGGTTTCAATCAGTTCGCCGGTGTGCGGGTTCTGATAAACCTTGACCACTCGTGCGCGCCGCTGTTTAGGGGCGTTGGCCGGAGGCAGGCCGGTTTTGCCCAGGTTTGGATCAAGGATTGCGATGATGTCACGCAGACTCTTGTCATAGGACTTCATCAGGGCCTGGAGCTTCTCTTCGAACTCGATTTCCTTTTTGAGTCCGGCGTCATTCTTCAGGGATTCAAGCTGCGCGAGCTGTTCTTGAAGTGCTTTTTCTGCAGCACGAAATTCAGCAAGTCTGGACAATATCTTCACTCCAATAGTCTATTTTGGCTGATACAAACCACAAACAAAGCTATAAGCCATGACCCGATTAAGGTTCGATTAAGTGGCCTACCTGTGAATCATGAACAGGCGTGAAAAATTGTAGTAGTTAATGACGGCGGAGTAAATCAGGTTGTTCTTGTTTGCCTCGGTATTGGCCGAATGATTCAAATTGCTGCAGCTTGCGAGTTGTCAATTCGAGTACTTGTTGTTCTGGTATGGCTATTTAATGGCGCGCTAGAACGGCAACAAATTCACTACTGGGCATCGGTCGGCCAAATAAATAACCCTGTAGGAAATCTACCCCTTGGGCGACCAGATAGTCGCGCTGTTCGGTGGTTTCTACGCCTTCGGCGACTATACCCAGATCGAGTTTGGCCGAGAGTTGGATAATGCTGTCGAGTATATGCAGGGACAGGGCATCGGCACCGATCATGGCCACGAAGCTTTGATCAATCTTCAAGTAGTCGACATTGAACTGGCGCAGATAAGCCAGGCTGGAATGCCCGGTGCCGAAGTCGTCGATGGCGATCATCACGCCCAGTTCGTGCAGGGCGGCAAACAGCTGCTGGGTGATGGCCGTGGGTTTGATCAACTCGCGCTCGGTCAGCTCCAGCACCAGAATCACCTTGCCCGGCGCAAAGGCCGCGAGGAAATCCCGACAGTCGTCCAGCAACTGCAGATCGTTGCAATGACTGGCCGTGATGTTGATGCCGATATGAAAGCCGTCGCTGAAGTGCCTGGCGTGGGGAGCCAGGGCTTTCCGGGTCTGCTGCATCAGCGAGCGGGTCATGGGCACGATCAGCCCCGAATGCTCGGCGAAGGGAATGAACAGATCAGGACGCACCAGCCCTTCCTTGGGGTGTTGCCAGCGCATCAGCACTTCAATCCCGGCCCATTGCAGGCTGTCGCCGCGCACCACTGGCTGGAAATAGGCAATGAACTCCTGGGCGTCCAGCGCCCGGCGCAGCTCCTGGCTTGGGGAGGCGGAGCGCTTCTGCAGCCAGTGGGCGAGGACGCCGGTGGCGGCGCCGAGGAACACCAGCAGGCCAAATAGCGCCGGGTACTGGCTTTTCATGTAGTGCCAGACATCCCCTGGGGGAAAGCCGGCGCTGACGCTGTAGGGATAGCGCGCCGAGGTCAGGTGCTGGCTGGCCACCGCCGCCTGGGGCGCAGCACCCGCGTGGACCTGGCCGTCGCTGGACAGCCAGTGCGCCCCCACCTGCAACTGCAGGTCGGCAAAGCGGCTGATCAGGCGCAGGGCGTTGGCCAGGTGGTAGCCGTCGATGGTGGCCAGGACCTCGCGCTCGCCCTCGCTCCAGCGGTAGATCAGCAACGCCGTATTGGGCGTGATGGGGTTGCCGTCCATCAGCCAGAGTCGGCCATCCACATAATCCTGGGGATCGAGGGGCACCGCGTAACTGCCCAGCAACGAGCTGCAATAGTTGCTGTTGCGCCACACCAGATTGGTCGAGCGCACGAAGGGCCGGCGCGTGACCTGATCACGCAGGGCCAGTTGCCGTGCGGCGTCGCAATCCTGGCCCACCAGGGGCAGCAGCGCCTTGGCGGCGATATCGGTGTTGTCCAGCATCAGGTCGAATTGGCGAATGGCTTCTTCGGCGGTTTCCAGGCTGCTGCGCTCCAGGGTTCGCTCAGCCTGGGCATAGAGGATGACGGCGCCCAGCGCAATCGGCAGGACAATGGCCAGCAAGGTCCAGAGGGTACGGGTCGAGCGTTTCAGTGGACCTTTGGCGGTCAAGGGCATGGATCGGACCTGTGGCAGAGGAGGGGAGGCTTGAGAATCCGACCGTGGCCGCGGGCGCGACGCTCTTGTGGCGTGTTTCGATCACCGCAGGATAGACGGCTTTGTCCGACCATACAGGCGTTGCGCGTGACCAATGAAGGCCAGGGTCGCCGGCGACGACTGGCGCTGATCGAGCACGGCAATCCCCACCTGGCGCCGCACCGCTGGCGCCAGGGCCCGGCTGACATAACGGGCATCGATGGCCGCAGGCAGGGACAGTTCGGCCAGGATACTCACGGCCTCGCCCCGGGCCACGGTTTCCAGGGTGCTGAGCAACTGCGAGCTGCGGTAGCGGATGTTGGGGCGCAAGCCGGCACCGACGAACAAGCGTGACACCAGTTCCGCCGAACCGGCCTCGGTCAGCACGAAGGGGTCGTGACACAGCTGATCCAGGCGCACCTGCCGCTCCCGGGCTAGGGCATGGGCCGCGGGAATCAGCGCCACCAGTTGGTCCTCCAGCAGGGGGAAGGTGTCGAAACGCTCCTCGGGCAGCACCACGAAACCCAGGTCGATCCGCCGTTCTTCCAGCCATTGCAGGACCTGGCGGTCCGGTCCCTCGTCGATATGCACCTCGATTCCGGGATACGCCTTGCGGTACTCCCCAAGGATCTGCGGCAACAGGCGCGTGGAGGAGGTGGGACCGAACGAACCGATGCGCAGGGTGCCGCGCTTCATGCCTCGGGCATCGGCGGCCTCCTGTTCCAGGGTCGCGGCCAGCCCCAGCATGGCCCGGGCCCGCAGCAGGAGCTGGCGCCCGATGTCGGTGAGTTCGACCTGGGCTTGATGGCGGCGGAACAGCTCCACCCCCAGTTCCTGCTCCAGGGACTTGATGGCGTGGGATACCGCCGACTGGCTGATACCCAGGCGCGTGGCGGCGCTGGTGAAACCGGCAAGCTCGGCCACCCGGGAAAAGATTTCCAGTTGGGTCAGGGTCATGAGTAAAAGCTCATTTTACGATGATCGATCATTAGACAAAGAATTGTCCGGCGGCACAAACCCACCGGCACAGAGCGTCACGACCATGAGCGACAGCAGTATCAACGGCCCCTTGGCGGCCAACCACGGGGACCTGGCGGTCTATTGCAGACTGGCGGCGGTGACCATGATCTGGGGCGGCACCTTTGTCGCCGGCCGCTATCTGGCTGGCGCGCTTTCCCCCTTGCTCCTGGCCAGCCTGCGTTTCGCGCTCGCCAGCCTGGCCTTGCTCGGCTGCATGGCCGCGGCCGGCATTCCTCTGGTGCGTCCCAGCCTGCGCCAATTCGGCCAACTGGCGGTGCTGGGGTTTTGCGGCATCTTTTTCTACAACCTGTGCTTCTTCGTCGGCCTGCAACAGGTCAGTGCCTCCCGCGCTTCGCTGATCGTGGCGCTGAATCCGGCGGTGATCGCCCTGGGCGCCTGGGCCCTGTTCAAGGAGCGCCTGAGCCGGCGCCAATTGCTGGGCATCCTGCTGTGCCTGAGTGGCGCCGCGCTGGTGATCTGCAGCCGGGATCCGGCGGCCCTAGAGTCCTCGGCCGGCGGCTGGCAGGGCGACTTGCTGATCCTCGGCTGTGTCCTGGGCTGGGGCCTGTACTCGCTGCTGTCCCGGGACCTCAACCAGCGCCTGGGACCCTTGCAGACCGTCACCTACTCGGTCCTGCTGGGCACCCTGATGCTGTGCAGCGCGACCTGGCTGCGTGGCGAGTTCGACCTGCCGGCCATCGCCCGGCTGAACCCGGTCCAGGGCCTGAGCCTGCTGTACCTGGGGGTGCTGGGCTCGGCGCTGGCCTACATCGGCTACTACGACGGGTTGCGGCGCATCGGCGCCACCCGTGCCGGGGTGTTCATCGCCCTCAACCCGCTGACCGCGGTGATGCTCGGTGCGCTGCTCTTGGGCGAGCCGTTGAGCCTGATGATGGGGCTGGGCGGGGTGCTGATTCTGGGCGGCATCTATCAGTGCAACAAACCCCTTGCGGGCCGGGCAAAAAAGGCGATTTTATAGAGAAAGCGGACAAAGGCTTTTACGCTGTGTAGAATCCGGTTACGCATACAATAATAAAGTCTTCTGGCAGCAGAAGCCTCGCCCCCCAGCCTGTAAGACAGGGTCGAAATGAAGATTCTCGGGTTTCAACTGATCTACGGTGACTTCCTTGCCCGCAGCGTGCGAGGCATCTCCTGTGCGCCACCGGCCTTCCTCAGCATTGATAGCAACTAACGATCCGTTAATTCTAAAAATATGATGAGGCGCCAACCATGGCAGATATCTTCGAAAACCCAATGGGCCTGATGGGCTTTGAATTCATCGAATTCGCATCGCCCACCCCCAACACCCTCGAACCGATCTTCGAGATCATGGGTTTCACCAAAGTCGCGACCCATCGTTCAAAAGACGTGCATCTGTATCGCCAGGGTGCGATCAATCTGATCCTCAACAACGAACCCCACAGCGTCGCCTCGTACTTCGCCGCCGAACACGGCCCGTCGGTGTGCGGCATGGCGTTCCGGGTCAAGGATTCGCAGAAGGCCTACAAGCGTGCCCTGGAACTGGGCGCCCAGCCGATTCACATTGAAACCGGCCCGATGGAACTGAACCTGCCGGCGATCAAGGGCATCGGCGGCGCGCCGCTGTACCTGATCGACCGTTTCGGTGAAGGCAGCTCGATCTATGACATCGACTTCGTGTTCCTCGAAGGCGTGGACCGCAACCCACCGGGTGCCGGCCTGAAGATCATCGACCACCTGACCCACAACGTGTACCGCGGCCGCATGGCCTACTGGGCCGGTTTCTACGAGAAGCTGTTCAACTTCCGCGAGATCCGCTACTTCGACATCAAGGGCGAATACACCGGCCTGACCTCCAAGGCCATGACCGCCCCGGACGGCATGATCCGCATCCCGCTGAACGAGGAATCGTCCAAGGGCGCCGGGCAGATCGAAGAGTTCCTGATGCAGTTCAACGGCGAGGGCATCCAGCACGTGGCCTTCCTCACCGACGACCTGGTCAAGACCTGGGACGCGTTGAAGAAGATCGGCATGCGCTTCATGACCGCGCCGCCGGACACCTACTACGAGATGCTCGAAGGCCGCCTGCCGAACCACGGCGAGCCGGTCAAGGAACTGCAAGCCCGAGGCATCCTGCTGGACGGTTCTTCGGAAGCCGGCGACAAGCGCCTGCTGCTGCAGATCTTCTCGGAAACCCTGATGGGGCCGGTGTTCTTCGAATTCATCCAGCGTAAAGGTGACGACGGTTTCGGTGAAGGCAACTTCAAGGCACTGTTCGAATCGATCGAACGCGACCAGGTGCGTCGCGGAGTACTGGCCACCGAGTAACCCTCGGCCGGCTTGAACTCAGAGCCCGATCAGGCCCCGCCTGATCGGGCTTTGTTTTGCCTGTCGGCTGGCGATTGTGAATGTGTTAATGTTCGCGCCTCTGTTTCCCAGCCCTCGACCGACGCCTTGATGAACACACCCAGACCTTCCCTGACCCTGACCCTGTTGCAGGCCCGTGAGGCCGCCATGGCGTTTTTCCGCCCCTCGCTGAACCAGCACGACCTGACCGAGCAGCAGTGGCGGGTGATCCGCATCCTGCGCCAGAACGGCGAGCTGGAGAGCCACCAGCTGGCGAAGATGGCCTGCATCCTGCCGCCGAGCATGACCGGGGTACTGACCCGCCTGGAGCGCGACCAGTACGTCAGCCGCCGCAAGTCGCCGGAAGACCAGCGCCGCCTGTTCATCACCCTGACCGACAAGGGCCAGGCCTGTTTCGAGTCCATGAGCGGCGACATGGAAATCAACTACCAGAAGATCCAGCAGCAATTTGGCGAAGACAAGATGCAGGCCTTGCTGGCCCTGCTCAATGAGCTCAAGCAGATCAAGCCCTGAACCCCGACGAGGCCCGAAGGCCCGTTCGGGGCAACGCGGGCGTGTCCGTCAGATGCGGCGTTGGCGCATCAGGTGCTTGACCCCTTCGAGCACCAGCACCAGCACCGCCAGCCAGACCGGTATGTAGGTCAGCCATTCCCCGGCCTTGATGCTTTCCCCCAGCAGCAGCGCGACAAACAGCAGCAACACCGGTTCCACGTAGCTGAGCAGGCCGAACAGGCTGAAGGCCAGCAAGCGGCTGGCAATGACATAACACGCCAGCGCCGAAGCGCTGATCACCCCCAGCAGGGGAATCAGCAGGTACAGGCCGGGGTGGCTGTCGACCACGGCAAATCCCTGTTCGCCGCCTTGCACAAACCACAGTGCCACCGGGATCAGCAGCGCCATGTCCAGCCACAGGCCGCCCAGATGATCGGTGCCCAGGCGCCGGCGCAGGACGAAATACACCGGGTAGCCCAAAGCCACCACCAGGGTCGCCCAGGAAAAACTGCCCACTTGATACAGCTCGTTGAGCACCCCGAAGCAGGCCAGCAGCGTGGCGACTTTCTGCAAGCGCGACAGGCGCTCGCCATACACGATGCGTCCGGTCAGGACCATGGTCAGCGGCAGCAGGAAGTAGCCCAGGGACACATCCAGGCTGTAGCCGTTGAGCGGCGCCCACATGAACAGCCAGAGCTGCACCCCCACCAGGGCCGACGACAGCAGCAACACTAGGCTCAGCAGCGGTTTGCCTGCCACCTGGCGCAGCACTTGGCCGACCCGGTGCCACTCGCCACTGAAGATCATGAACAGGGTCATGCAGGGCAGGGTCAGCAGCATGCGCCAGCCGAAGATCTCCACTCCGGTCAGGGGCGCCAGCAGCGAGGTGTAGAAATACATGACGGCAAACAGCACCGACGCCAGGACCGATAACGCAATACCTTTAGACACACTGTCCTCGTAATACCCGAACGCTCGGGACACATAGAAATAAGGGCGCAGAAGCGAGGGGCAATATAGAGGGTCAGGCGCGAGTTTTTTGCTCTGATTGCGCCATCGTGGCGGGAATTTTTCTCGTTTATGGCCAAGGTGCAACACGGCCGGTCGAGCTCGAGGCCGGTGGCGCGCGCCTTTGCGTCGCCACCGGCGTCATTCAGCCCAAGTGCGGAAAACGACCCGAGACGAAGTGGCCGACGTCATTGAAGCCCGGGGTCGAGGCATGCCCCGGACTCACCAGGGAGTCGATGAAGGCTTCGTCCTCGGCGCTGATCTGCACCGCCAGGGCCCGGGTGTAGGCATCCCACTGGGCCTCGGTGCGCGGACCGACGATGGCCGAGCTCACCGCCTGGTTGTTCAAGACCCAGGCGATGGCGAATTCGACGATATCGACGCCGCGGCCCCGGGCGTGGGCCTGGATCTGCTGGGCGATGCGCAGGGACTCCACCCGCCATTCGGTTTCCAGGATGCGCTTGTCCTGACGCCCGGCGCGGCTGCCGCTGTCCGGGGCCACATCCGGGGCGTACTTGCCGCTGAGCACACCCCGCGCCAGCGGGCTGTAAGGCACCACGCCCAGGCCATAGGCCTTGGCCGCGGTGATCTGCTCGGCCTCGGCCTGACAGTTGACGATGTTGTACAGCGGCTGGCTGATCACCGGGCGGTCCACCCCCAGCTGGTCGGCGAGGCGAATCGCCTCGGCAATCCGCCAGCCCCGGTAGTTGGACAGACCCCAGTAGCGGATCTTGCCCTGGCGCAGCAGGTCGCCGATGGCCGAGATGCTCACGTCCAGCGGGGTGTTGTGGTCCTCGCGGTGCAGGTAGTAGATGTCCAGGTAGTCGGTGCCCAGGCGGGTCAGGCTGGCCTCGATGCCGTTGAAGATGTGCTTGCGGCTCAAGCCGCTGCGGTTGGGCAGGCCGTCCAGCGGGCCGAACCCCACCTTGGACGCCAGCACCCACTCATGGCGGTGGCGGGCGATGGCTTCACCGACGATCTCCTCGGAGCGGCCCTGGGTGTAGACGTCCGCGGTGTCGATGAAATTGATCCCCTGGTCCCACGCCTTGTCGATGATGCGCAGCGAGTCTTCGGTGCTGGTCTGCTCGCCGAACATCATGGTGCCCAGGGTCAGGGTGGAAACCTTGAGACCGGAATGGCCGAGGATGCGATAGCTCATGGGCGAAATCCTTGTGCTAGAGGGGTGGCCGGGGCATTTCCGGCCAGGCTGGGCGCCCATCAAATACCACAACACCGGCCTTGCGCAATGCCTGAATGGCGCCTCCTCGCCGGGGCCGGCTTTTCGGCAAAGAGGCCCGTGAGATCACTTGCGAGGACATTGGGTAGGAGCCGGCTTGCCGGCGAACCGCGCAGCCGCCAGCCGCCCCCGGACTGGCGCTCAACACGGGCACAGCGCGCGACAGCGCTGCAACACAAAGCCATGCAGCAGCCGCACCCGCTCCGACACCTGCAAGCGATGGGGGCACAGCAGGTTGAAGGGCGTCAGTTCGCCCTGCCAGTCGGTCAGCAGAGCGATCAGTCGCCCGGCGCGAATGTCCTCGGCCACATCCAGCCGGGCCTTGTAGACGATGCCGTGGCCGGCCAGGGCCCAGAGCCGGGCCACTTCGCCGTCGTCGCACAGGTAGTCGCCGCGCACCGGCACCTCGCGGGTGTCGGCGCCACGGCTGAAGCGCCAGCTGTCATAGGGCCGATCGTTACGCAGGTAGAGCAGGGCGCTGTGGTGCGACAGATCCTCGGGCGACCGCGGGGTGCCGCAGCGGGCCAGATAGGCCGGGCTGGCGCAGGCCACGCGCCGATGCTCGGGAAGGATCGGCAGGGCCACCAGGCTCGAATCCTCGGGCACGCCAAAGCGCAGGGCCACATCCACGGCATCGCGGAACAGGTCGGCGCGGCGATCGTTGAGCCGCAGTTGCAGGCGCAGTTGCGGGTGTTCGGCCTTGAAGTCGTCAAGCCAGGGCAGCAGCGCGTTGCGCCCGAAATCCGAGGGCGCCGACAGTTGCAGCACCCCGCTCAGGCCCTGGCTCTGCTGCTTGAGCGCCTGCTCGCCGTCCTCCAGGGTGGCCAGGGCCAGGCGCACGCTGTCCAGATAGCGCCGGCCTTCCTCGGTCAGGCGCATGCTGCGGGTGGAACGGGCCAGCAAGCGGCTGCCGAGGCGGGTTTCCAGGCGTTTGAGAGCGATGCTGGCGGCGGCCGCGGTCAGGCCCAGGGAGCGGGCGGCGGCGGAAAGGCTGCCGGAATCGGCAGTACGCACGAAGATTTCCAGGTCGAGGATCGAGCTCATTAATAAAAATCCTTTAAAGATCTTTGCGTTTTAGCGGTATTTTTCCTCGATTGGCAAGCTGGGAAGATGCAATCACTTTCAATCGCAACAGGTGATCGCAATGACTCTTTCCAACTCAAGCGTGGCCGGGCAGACCGTGGTGGTGATCGGCGCCGGCAGCGGCATTGGCGCCGCGGTGGCCCGTCAGGCCGCTGAGCGGGGTGCCCGGGTGGTGCTGGCCGGGCGCAGCCTCGATGCCCTGCAGCGCCAGCAGGCGCAGTTGCCGGCATCGGCCCGCAGCCTCGTCGTGGATATCACCGATGCCGCCAGCGTCCGCGATCTGTTCAGCAGCGTGGGGGCCTTTGACCATCTGGTGATCAGTGCCGGTCCGGCGATCACCGCCAAGCCCCTGGCCGACACCGATCTGCTGGAGGCCCAGCGGGCGTTCGAGGTGAAGTTCTGGGGCGTGTGGCGCGCGGTCCAGGCGGCGCTGCCCCATCTGGCGCCCCACGGCAGCATCAGCCTGACCTCGGGCCTGCTGTCGCGCAAAATGGTCCCCGGGCAGGTGCTCAAGACCACCCTCAATGCCGCCCTCGAAGCCCTGGGCAAGCACCTGGCCAAGGAGCTGGCGCCACGTCGGGTGAATGTCATCAGCCCCGGGGTCACCGCCACCGAAGCCTATGCCGGGATGTCCGAGGAGGCGCGTCAGGCGATGTTCGCACGCACGGCCGCCAGCCTGCCGGTGGGCCGTGTCGGCCAGCCGGACGACATCGCCGCGGCCTTTATCCTGGCCATGGAAAACGGTTTTATCAGCGGCAGCCTGATCGACGTCGATGGCGGTGGCCTGCTGTGAACTGGCGCTTCGACCACCTGGCGTTCAACGTCGCCGAGGGCGAGGCGTTGCAGGCGGCGTTCGCCGACTTGCTGGGGCTGCAAAGGGGACGGCGCCCGCCGTTTCCCTTTCCCGGGCGCTGGCTGTATCAGGACCGGCAGGCGCTGGTTCACGTCATCGAGCAGGCCGACAGCCCCGAGCCGCAACTGAGCCATATCGCCTTCAGCACCCAGGAGGCGGCCGAAGCGGTATTGCGGCGGGTGCAAGCCAGTGGCCTTGAGCATCAAGTGGCGCAGGTGCCGGAAGACGGCATCTGGCAGATCTTCGTCCGTCTGCCCGGGGGGCTGGTGCTGGAGCTGGATGCTCCGGCGGCGGGGGCGTTGACCATCAGTCACGATTACACCCGGCACGCCGGTGCGCCGGACTGACGCCGGCGCTGAAAAAAGCCCGTTCCAGCCTGGGCTCGAACGGGCTTTTGGCGTTGCCGCGGCTCAGCGGTTCAGGGTGCGGGTCATGCGCAGCGCCAGCAGGCTGCCGCCGACAATGACCGCCGCCAGCAGGTACAACGCGGCATCGGTGGAGCCGGTGCTGTCCTTGACCCAACCGACCAGGTAGGGGCTGAGAAAGCCGGCCATCTGGCCCATGGAGTTGATCAGCGCCAGGCCGCCGGCCGCCGCGCCGGCACTGAGCAGGGCCGTGGGCACCGGCCAGAACATCGGCAGGCCGGTGAGGGCGCCCATGGTGGCGAGGGTCAGGCCGAGGATGGCCAGGGCCGGGTTGGCGGCAAAATTCACCGCGATCAGCAGGCCCACTGCGCCCATCAGCATCGGTACGACAAGGTGCCAGCGGCGCTCCTTGCGCAGATCCGCCGAGCGCCCCACCAGCAGCATGAACACCGCCGCCAGCAGGTAGGGAATGGCGCTCAGCCAACCGATCACCAGGTTGTCGGCAAAGCCCAGGTTCTTGATGATCGACGGCAGCCAGAAGTTGATCGCATAGACCCCGCTCTGGATGCAGAAGTAGATCAGGCCGAAGGCCCAGATCGCCGGGTTCTTGAACACCGCGGCCAGGGAGTCGCTGGCGGTTTTCGGCTGGTTGGCGGCGTCGCTGGCCTGGTCGGCGGCCAGCACTGCGCGTTCAGCGGGTGTCAGCCACTTGGCGTGGGCGAAACTGTCGCTGAGCAGGAAGAACGCCAGGGCGCCCAGTACCACCGTGGGAATGCCCTGCAGCAGGAACATCCACTGCCAGCCGGCGAGGCCGCCTTGCCCGGCGGCGAAATGGTTGAGGATCCAGCCGGAGAACGGGCTGCCGAGCAAGCCGGACACCGGGATCGCCGACATGAACAGGGCCATGATCCGGCCCCGGCGAAAGGTCGGGAACCACTGCGAGAGGTACAGCACCACCCCGGGGAAGAACCCGGCTTCGGCGGCCCCGGTGAACAGGCGCAGGGTATAGAACTGGGTCGGCGTGGTGACGAACAGCAGGCAGGTGGACAGGGTGCCCCAGGTGATCATCATCAGCGCGATCCAGCGCCGCGGGCCGAACCGGTTCAGCGCCAGGTTGCTCGGCACGCCGCACAGCACGTAGCCGATGAAGAAGATCCCGGCCCCCAGGCCGTAGACCGTCTCGCTGAACTTTAGGGCGTCGAGCATCTGCAGCTTGGCAAAGCCGACGTTGACCCGGTCGAGGTAGTTGAACAGGTAGCAGACGAAAATGAAGGGGATCAGGCGCAGGGTGATGCGCTTGTAGACGGCGTTCTTGTCGTCAGCCTGGGCCAGTGGGACAGCGGCGCTCTGTGACATGGTGTGTCTCTCTTTATTATGATTTTTCGCGGTGCAAGGGTAACGTTGACCGCCCCGAGAGTCTCGGTCACGCCGCGGTCGCTGTCTTTGTGCCGGCGCACAGCGATTGGCCACGGCCCCTGTGCCACTGAACAATGTCCAAGGATCCTCTCCCTATGTTCGAACTCGATCATGACCTGGCGCAGGACATCGTCGACCGCGCGATTGCCATCCTGCCCTACAACGTCAATGTCATGGACAGCCAGGGCCTGATCCTCGGCAGCGGCGAGCCGGAGCGGATCAACACCCGGCATGAAGGCGCGCAACTGGTGCTGGCCAACGGTCGGGTGGTGGAGATCGACGCGCCCACCGCGCAGCGGCTCAAGGGCGTGCAACCGGGGATCAATCTGCCGCTGCTGCACGACCAGCGGCTGATCGGGGTGCTGGGCATCACCGGCGATCCGGCCTTGCTGCGTACCTACGCCGAACTGGTGCGCATGACCGCCGAGATGCTGGTGGGCCAGCGTCACCAGCAGGCCGAGCAGCAATGGCGGCGCCAGCGTTGCGACGATCTGCTGGCCCTGCTCCTGAGCGACGGCGGCGACTCCCCGCGCCTGGTGGACGAAGCCCGGCAGATGGGCCTCAAGCCGCAACTGGCGCGCACGCCCTACCTGTTCGAACTGGCGCCGGAACAGCCAGTGGGGCAGGGCGTCGAGACCCTCAGCGCCTGGCTGATGAGCCGCTACCCGGACAGCTGGTGCGTCAGTTCGTCGAAGACCTCCCTGCTCTGGTGTCGCCCGGCGAACCTCGGCCTGGACAACCCGCGGCTGCTGGAAAAACTCGACGGTCAGGGCTGGAACATCCTGCGGGTTGCCGTGGGCGGGCAGGCCGATGGCCTGGCCGGATTGCGCCGTTGCTATCGCCGGGTCAGCGACCTGCTGGCCTACGGCCGCGACCTGCTGCCGGACTCGCGCCTGCTGACCCTCAACCGCTACCGCCTGCCGGTGATGCTCTGGCGCCACCGCAACGACGACGCCCTGGACGAATTGCTGACCCCGTTGCGCAAGGTGCTGGCCAAGGACAGCAACGGCCAGTTGCTGGCGACCCTGCGCAGCTGGTGCGACCACGATGGCCAGAGCCAGGCCTGCGCCGACGCCCTGGGCATCCACCGCAACAGCCTGCGCTACCGCATGGAGCGCATCGCCGAACTCAGCGGCGTCGACCCCTTGCGCCTGGACGGCATGCTGGCCCTGTACCTGGGGGTGCAATTGCTGCCCCCCAACACGGCTCAACACAATCCCCTGTAGCCGCTGCCGAGCTTCAGCGAGGCTGCGCAAAGGCCCGCAGGGCCTTGCTTGGCAATCTCCAGTCAAACCTGCATCGCCTTCAAGACCCTCGCGAGCGCTACGCGCCCGTTCGCAGCCTGCGGCAGCGAGGCTGCGCAAAGGCCCGCAGGGCCTTGCTTGGCAATCTCCAGCCAAACCTGCATCGCCTTCAAGACCCTCGCGAGCGCTACGCGCCCGTTCGCAGCCTGCGGCAGCGGTTTCAACGCTAGGCGAGGTTGCGCCGTTGTAGCAATGAACAATAAAGCGCCCTCGGACTTGTGCAGCGGCCCGGGGTCAGCGCCTGCGCCAAGTGGCAGCATGGCGGCACAAGAACCGGAGAACGCCCCATGAAGATCATCATCGCCCCCGACTCGTTCAAGGACAGCCTGAGTGCCGCAGGCGTGGCCCAGGCCATTGCCCAGGGGCTGGCCGAGGTCTGGCCCGATGCCGAGCTGTGCCAATGCCCGATGGCCGACGGCGGCGAGGGCACGGTGGAGTCGATTCTTGCCGCCTGTGACGGGCAACTGCGCCGTCATCGGGTCCAGGGGCCGCTGGGGGCGCCGGTCGAAGCCCGCTGGGGCTGGCTGCCCCAGAGTCACACGGCGATCATCGAAATGGCTGAAGCCAGTGGCCTGCAATTGCTGGCGCTGGACCAACGCGATGCCTGCAACAGCAGCACCTTCGGCACCGGGGAGCTGATCCTGGCCGCGCTGGATGCCGGGGCCCAACGCATCATCCTGGCCATCGGGGGCAGTGCCACCAACGACGGCGGTGCCGGGGCCCTGCAGGCCTTGGGCGTGAAGTTGCTGGACCAGCAGGGGCGGATACTGCCCGGTGGCGGCCTGGCCCTGGCCGACCTGGCCGCCATCGAGCTGGACGGCATGGACCCGCGTCTGGCCCGGGTGCGCTTTGAAATCGCCGCCGACGTCAACAACCCGCTGTGTGGCGATCACGGTGCCTCGGCGATCTTCGGCCCGCAGAAAGGTGCCACGCCGCAACAGGTGCAAGCGCTGGACCGGGCCCTGGGGCACTTCGCGGACCTGTGTGCCGAGGTGTTGCCCAAGGACGTGCGTGACGAACCCGGCAGCGGCGCGGCTGGCGGCCTGGGGTTTGCCGCCAAGGCGTTCCTCGGCGCGCAATTTCGCCCGGGGGTGGAAGTGGTGGCGGAACTGGTGGGCCTGGAACAGGCCGTGCGCGGTGCCGATCTGGTGATTACCGGTGAGGGCCGCTTTGACGCCCAGACCCTGCGGGGCAAGACGCCGTTTGGCGTAGCGCGCATTGCCCGGGAGCAGGGCGTTCCGGTGATCGTCATTGCCGGCACCCTGGGCGAGGGTTACCAGCAGATGTATGCCCACGGCGTGGACGCAGCCTTCGCCCTGACCTCAGGCCCCATGAGCCTGGAACAGGCCTGCCGCGAAGCCCCGCGGCTGCTGCGCGAACGCGCTGCCGACATCGCCCGCGTCTGGCGCCTGGCCCGCAACGCCTTGTAGGAGCTGGCTTGCCAGCGAAGAGTCCGCCAAGCCTTGCACCACCCGCAAGAACGCCTTCGCCGGCAAGCCGGCTCCTACGGAAAAGCCCCGCGAACCTTGCCCCCCGTGTAGGAGCTGGCTTGCCAGCGAAGAGTCTGCCAAGCCTTGCACCACCCGCGAGAACGCCTTCGCCGGCAAGCCGGCTCCTACGGAAAAGCCCCGCAAACCTTGCCCCCCGTGTAGGAGCTGGCTTGCCAGCGAAGAGTCCGCCAAGCCTTGCACTACCCGTGAGAACGCCTTCGCCGGCAAGCCGGCTCCTACGGAAAAGCCCCGCGAACCTTGCCCCCCGTGTAGGAGCTGGCTTGCCAGCGAAGAGTCCGCCAAGCCTTGCACCACACGCGAGAACGCCTTCGCCAGCAAGCCGGCTCCTACGGCCATCGCCCGTCAGTAAACCCCGCCGTCGCGGGTGGGGGTGTCCAGGGTCTTGTACTGGCCGGCCAGACTCCGCAGGCCCTTCATCAGCACGGTGGTATCCACGCCTACCGCGACAAAATTCGCCCCCAGTTCGATGCTGCGCCGCGCCAGGCGCTGATCGGCACTGAGAATCCCTGCGGCCTTGCCCGCTCGACGAATCCGCACGATGGCGTCTTCAATCGCGGCCACCACGTCCGGGTGCCCGGGGTTGCCGCGATGGCCCATGGCCGCGGACAGGTCCGCCGGGCCGATGAACACGCCATCGACGCCGTCCACCGCGAGGATTTCATCCAGGTTGCGCAGGCCTTCGAGGTTCTCCACCTGCACCAGCAGGCACATCTGTCCATCGGCCCGGTCCAGGTAGTCGGCGATGCTGTTCCAGCGCGATGCCCGGGCCAGGGCGCTGCCCACGCCACGCACCCCCCGCGGCGGATAGTGCATGGCGCGCACCAGCTGGCGCGCCTGCTCGGCGCTTTCGACCATGGGGATCAGCAGGGTCTGGGCGCCGATGTCCAGCAATTGCTTGATCAGTGCGGTGTCGCCGATCGGTGGGCGGATGATGCCCTGGGCTGGGTAGGGGGCGATGGCCTGCAACTGCGCCAGCAGGCTGCGCAGGTCGTTGGGGGCGTGTTCGCCGTCCAGCAGCAGCCAGTCGAAACCGGCGTTGGCCGCCAGTTCGGCGCAGTAGCCGTCCGCCAGCCCCAGCCACAGGCCGATCTGCGGTTCGCTGTGTTGCAGGCGTTGTTTGAACAGGTTCAGTGGCATATCCATGGCCGTCTCCTCAGACAAAGCGGCAGGCAATGCTGCCCAACTGATCGTAGTCCACGTGGAAGACATCCCCGGGACGGGCCGCCACCGGGCGGGTAAAGGAGCCGCCGAGAATGATCTGCCCGGCTTCCAGGCCGACGTCATGGGCCGCCAGCTTGTTGGCCAGCCAGGCCACGCCCTTGGCCGGGTGGTTGAGCACCGCCGCGGACACCCCGGACTCCTCGATCACGCCATTGCGGTAGAGCACCGCCGGCACCTTGCGCAGGTCCACATCCCCGGGGCGCACGGCGCGGCCGCCCATCACCACCCCGGCGTTGGCGGCGTTGTCGGAGATGGTGTCGAACACCTTGCGCGTGGCCTGGGTCTGCGGGTCCACCTGCTGGATGCGGGCGTCGATGATCTCCAGGGCCGGGATCACCCAGTCGGTGGCGTCCAGCACATCGAACAGGGTGCAGTGAGGGCCTTTCAAGGGCTTGCCGAGGATGAACGCCAGCTCCACCTCGACCCGCGGCACGATAAAGCGCTGGAAGGGAATGTCCGTGCCTTCATCGAACAGCATGTCGTCCAGCAGGGCGCCGAAATCCGGCTCGGTGATGTTCGACGACACCTGCATCGCCCGCGATGTCAGGCCGATCTTGTGGCCCACCAGCTTGCGCCCGTCGCGGATCTTCTGTTGCACCCAGCTGCGCTGGATGGCGTAGGCATCCTCGATGCTGATGTCGGGGTATTGCAGGGACAACTGGCCGATCTGTTCGCGGCTGCGTTCGGCGGCGTTGAGGCGCGCGGCGGCTTCCTGGATATCCGAAGGGCTGAGCATGGTTATTTCTCCCGAGGGTTGACGATATGGGCCGGCACCTGGAGCACCAGCCAGGCGCCCAGGGCGATCAGCAGGGCCAGGGCGTAGAGGGCCAGGCTGGCGCTCTGGGTGGCGTCGCGCACCACGCCGATCAGGTAGGGCGCGAGGAAGGCGGCCACACTGCCGAAGGAACTGATCAGGGCGATGCCCGCGGCCTGGGTGTTGCTGGCCAGAAAGGCCGGCGGCAGTTGCCAGAACATCGGCAACGCGGCACTGGCGCCCATGCCGGCCACCAACAGGCCGAACATCACCAGCCACGGGTTGCCCGGGGCCAGACCGGTGAGGATCAGGCCGAGGCTGGACATCAGCAGCGGTATCGCCAAATGCCAGCGGCGCTCGCGCAGGCGGTCCGAAGAGCGGCCGATGCCGAGCATGAACAGGCAGCCGGCCAGATAGGGCAGGGCACTGAGCAGGCCGACATTGCTGTCCCGGGCGATACCGGCGTGATGGATCAGGGTCGGCATCCAGAAGGCGATGGTGTTCACCGCCAGCATCACCGCGAAGTAGATGCACACCAGCAGCCAGACGTGGCGATCCTTGAGGATGCCGCTGAAGCGGGTGATCGATTTGCGCTGTTCTTCCTGTTGCAGGGCCTGGCGCAGCCAGGTTTTCTGCGCCGGGGTCAGCCAGTCCACCTGCTCGATGCTTTCCGGCAGGGCCTTGAGCACCACCAGCCCCAACAGGACCACCGGCAGGCCTTCGATCAGGAACATCCACTGCCAGCCGCGCAGGCCGCCAAAGTCGTGGAAGCTTTCCAGGATCCAGCCCGACAAGGGGCCACCGATGACCCCGGCCATGGGTACCGCGATGGCGAACAGCGCGGTGACCTGACCCCGGCGGCTGGCCGGGAACCAGCGGTTGAGCAGCACCAGGATGCCGGGGAAGAAGCCTGCTTCGGCAACCCCCAGCAGAAAGCGCAGCACATAGAAGCCCCAGGCGCTGTCCACCAGCATCAGGGCACTGGACAGCAGGCCCCAGACCAGCATCAGCAAGGCGATCCAGCGCCGTGGTCCGACCCGCTCCAGGGCCAGGTTGCTGGGCACCCCGAACAGCGCATAGGCCACGAAGAACAGCCCGGCGCCGAGGCCGTAGACGCTGTCGCTGAAGCCCAGGTCCTGGGTCATCTGCAACTTGGCGAAGCCGATATTGATGCGGTCCAGGTGGGCGAAGATGTAGCAGACGAACAACAGCGGCATCAGCCGCCAGGTGATCTTGCGATAGCAGTCGTTGACCTCGGCCACAGGAGCCTCGGCGATTGCGGGATGGGACATGGGGAGATCTCGTTATTGTTCTTGTGTGGGTCGGCATGCCAGCGAAGTCTGCTTCGGGGCTGGCGCCTGGCTTGCGGGCCTGTTCGCTGGCAAGCCAGCTCCTACGGGTGGCATGGGCGTTGTGTAGGAGCCGGCTTGCCGGCGAAAGGGCCGGCACAATGCTCAGGCCTGTCCGCGCAGGAACTCATGCACGTTGTTGTGCTTGAAGTTCAGCTCGGCCTCCAGCTCGCTCATCTCGAACGACAGGGCCAGCAAACGCTGGGCCTGCAGCTCGGCGAAGTGCGCCTTGATGATCTCGAACAGCCCCTCGGCCACTTGGCGCCGGGTGGCCAGGTCACGACCGGCACCCACCTGCAGGCGCATATGGACAAAGGCGTAGTCGTGCTTGCCATCGGCCATGCGCCAGGTGTCCAGGCGCACCCCGCGGCTGCGAATGCCGCCCAGGGGGAACACGCCCGTGGCACCCAGGTAGTCATGAACCTTGGTGAACAGCCCCGGCAGGTCGGCGGCCTGTTCGATGTTGTCGGTGTACTCAGCGATGAAATGCGGCACGGAGGCCTCCTTCGGAGGCAGCGGCAAGCGGCAAGCTACAAGCTGCAAGAGGGTTCTCTTGCGGCTGTAGATTGGCGACTTGCCGCTGCTGTCGATGTGGTCTTGCAGCTTGTGGCTGGAAGCTTGCTGCTGCTTCTAGAAAATGGCGTTGATCTGGCCGGTGCCGGAGCTGCCGAACAGCGGCGTGATGATCTCCGCCGGGCGGTTGTGTTCAGGCCCGCCCAACAGCCCCAGGAGCATTGCCGTGTCGTGCATGCCGCCTTCGCCATGGCAACTGGTGGCGTAGTCCGGGAGCATGGCGCAGAACTCGCGAAAGCGACCCTGCTGCCACAGCTCCACCACCCGCTGGTCCACCTGCTTGTCGAATTCCCGGGTCCAGTTGTGGATGTTGGCCTCGGCTTCGCGGTCGTTGGAAAAACGGTGGGACAGCGAACCGGACGCCAGCACCAGGACCTTGCGCTCGCTCTTTTCGATCGCCCGGCGCACCGCGGCGCCGAAGGTGAAGCTGTCTTCGAGTTTGTGCCAGGCGCACCAGGCGGCGATCGACACCACCTTGAAGTGCTCGGCGGCGGGTACGTCCATGTGCATGTAGCGCATGGGCACCAGGGTGCCGTACTCCAGCTCCAGGCTGGGGATGTTGTGGGCCAGGGTGCGCACGTCGGCGGCGTTGGCCTCGGCGGCGATCAGCTCCCCCAGCTCCGGGCAGCCCTGGTAGTCGTAGGTCATGTTCTTGATGAAGTGCGGCAGCTCGTTGCTGGTGTAGGTGCCGTTGAAGGCTTCACCACAGTTGATGTGGTAACCGCTGTTGACCAGCCAGTGCACATCGAACACCACCGCGGTGTCGGCCCCCAGCGCCCGGGCGCGGCGGGCGATTTCCTTGTGCCCGGCAATGGCCGCCTCACGGCAGCCGTGGTGCTTGCCCGGCAGTTCGGACAGGTACATCGATGGAACGTGGCAGACCTTGGCGGCCATGACGACTTCGCCCATGGTGCTTCTCCTGAAACATCTTCTTGTTGGCGTGATCCGGGACGGTTGTAAACCTTACACGCCCCAGCGCGGGATGTGATGGCTGCCCATGGAGAGGCAGACGTTCTTGATCTCGGCAAACACCTCGAAGCTGTATTCGCCGCCTTCGCGGCCGGTGCCCGAGCCCTTGACGCCACCGAAGGGCTGGCGCAGGTCGCGGACGTTCTGGCTGTTGATGAACACCATGCCGGCCTCGATGCCCCGGGCCAGGCGATGGGCCTTGCCGATGTCCTGGGTCCAGATGTAGGAGGCCAGGCCGTACTCGGTGTCGTTGGCCAGCTGCAGGGCCTGGGCCTCGTCCTTGAACGGGATCAGGCACACCACCGGGCCGAAGATCTCTTCCTGGGCGATGCGCATCCGGTTGTCGACGTCGGCGAATACCGTGGGCTGGATGAACTGCCCGCGGGCCAGGTGCGCCGGCAGGTTGGCCGGGCGTTCCAGGCCGCCGGCCAGCAGGGTCGCGCCTTCTTCCAGGCCGATGCGGATGTAGCCAGTGACCTTGTCGTAGTGGGCCTGGGTGATCATCGAGCCGACCTGGGTCTTGGGGTCCTGCGGATCACCGACGATCAGGCGCTTGGCCCGGGCGGCGAATTCCTTGACGAACTGCGGGTAGACGCTTTCCTGGATGAAGATCCGGCTGCCGGCGGTGCAGCGCTCGCCGTTCAGGGAAAAGATGGTGAACAGCGCGGCGTCCAGGGCCCGTTCCAGGTCGGCGTCCTCGAAGATCAGCACCGGCGACTTGCCCCCCAGTTCCATGGAGTACTTCTTCAGGCCGGCGGTCTGCATGATCTTCCTGCCGGTGGCGGTGCCGCCGGTGAAGGAGATTGCCCGCACGTCCGGGTGGCGCACCAGGGCATCGCCGGCGGTGGCGCCGTAGCCCTGGACGATGTTCAGCACCCCGGCGGGAATCCCGGCTTCCACCGCCAGCCGGCCCAGCTCGTTGGCGGTCAGCGGCGACAGTTCGCTCATCTTCAGCACCGCGGTGTTGCCCAGGGCCAGGCAGGGCGCGGTCTTCCAGGTGGCGGTCATGAACGGCACGTTCCACGGCGACACCAGGGCGCACACACCCACCGGCTGGTACAGGGTGTAGTTGAGCATCTGGTCGTCCACCGGATAGCTGTGGCCATCCATGCGGGTGCAGACCTCGGCGAAGAAGTCGAAGTTGTGCGAGGCCCGGGGAATCAGCACGTTGCGGGTCTGGTGGATCGGCAGGCCGGTGTCCAGGGTTTCCAGCTCTGCCAGGTGCGGCACGTTCTCCTCGATCAGGGCGCCCAGGCGGCGCATCAGCCGGGCGCGCTCCTTGGCCGGGGTATTGGCCCACTTCGGAAAGGCATCCTTGGCCGCCGCTACCGCCTGGGCGATCTCCTCGGCGCCGCCGCTGGCCACCTCGCCAATGGCTTCGCCGGTGGCGGGGTTGTAGTTGGTGAAGACTTCACGGCTTTTGACTTCGCGGCCGTTGATCCAGTGCTTGATCATTTATGCGTGCTCCTTGGCCACGGCGGTGGACTCTGGGTGGGCGTGATGGGTGAAGAATTCGCTTTCGCTGACGATGCGGTTGACCAGCCGGCCGACGCCTTCGATCTCCACCACCACTTCATCGCCGGGCACTACATCGCTGAGGCCTTCGGGGGTGCCGGTGGCGATCATGTCCCCCGGTTGCAGGGTCATGAAGCTGGACAGGTATTCGATCAGGTAGGGGATGTTGAAGATCATGTCGGCGGTGCTGCCTTGCTGGCGCAGCTCGCCGTTGACCCAGGTGCGCAGGATCAGCTTGTTGGGCTCGGGCACCTCGGCCACGTCGATGATCCACGGACCCACCGGGGTGGTGGCGTCGCGGTTCTTCACCCGCAGGTTGGGCCGGTAGTAGTTCTCCAGGTAATCGCGGATCGCGTAGTCGTTGCACAGGGTGTAGCCGGCCAGGTAGTCCAGGGCGTCCTCGCGCTTGACGTTGCGCGCGGTCTTGCCGATCACCGCCACCAGCTCGCACTCGTAGTGCATGTAGGCGACGTTGTCCGGGCGCCAGGTCACCTGCTTGTGGCCGGTGTAGGTGCCCGGCGACTTGATGAACACCAGGGGCTCGGTGGGCGGCTTGAAGGCCAGTTCGGCGGCGTGGTCGGCGTAGTTCAGGCCCAGGGCGAACAGGGTGCCAGTGGCCGGTGGCAGCCACTGCACCTGGTCTTCGGCCAGGGTCCGGCCGTCCTCCAGTTGCAGGGTGTTGGGGCCGGTAACCCGAGCGTCGTGGACCTGGCCCTGATAACGGATGCGCGCGTGTTTCATGTCGGTTCCTTATTCGGCAACGATGCGATTGGCCAGGCGGCCCAGGCCGCTGATCTGTACTTCGACCCGGTCGCCGGGCCGCACATCGACCCGGCCCTCGGGGGTGCCGGTGATCAGCACGTCTCCGGCATGCAGGGTCATGAATTCGCTGATCTCGGCAATCAGCTGGGGGATGTTGCGCACCAGGTTGGCGGTGCTGTTGTGCTGCACCCGCTCGCCGTTGACGAACAGCTCCAGGCTCAGGTCGTGGGGATCGCTGATCTGGGCGGCCGGCACCAGCTCCGGACCGATGGCGCAGAAGCCGTCGCGGCACTTGGCCTTGACCGCCGGGCGGTAGTAGCTGTCTTCCGGCAGGCTGAACTCGTTGACGATGGTGTAGCCGGCCACATGCTCCAGGGCGTCCTCCAGGCGCACCCGGCTGGCACGCTTGCCGATCACCACCCCCAGGGCCGGGCCCGGTTGCAGGCGCTCGACGTCCTTGGGAAACACCACCGGTGCTTCATGGCTGTTGCGGGTGTTGGGGGTCTTGATGAACAGCACCGGCTTCACCGGAGGCTTCTGGTAGGGCGGCTGGGTGAAGCTTTGCAGATGGCTCTGCAGCAAGCCCTGGTAGTTCAGCGCAACGCCGAACAGGGTGCCGCCGGCGTGATCGTTCAGTGCACGGCTCATCGAGCGTCTCCTGGTTCCTGGTGTCGGACCCCGCTGTGCGCTTGCCGCTGGCGGGGTGAATTCGTTAATGTATTAACGTTATATTTAATATGTTAACAATCGTCAAGCGACGGCCCGAACTATTGCCTCATGCCCTGGCGGGCAAGCCGCGAATCGCGCAGGATGCCAACGCTTTGCGTGCTGAAAAATAAAAACAGAAGGGTGCCATGAACCCACGTCAACCCATTCCCAACATCAACATCGGCCAGGTCTACGATCAGCGTTACGCCGATGCCCAGGTGCATTACGACAAGCTCAGCAACCTGGCCGGCTTCTTCGGCCGCAACATGCCGGTGCATCGCCATGACCGCTTCTTCCAGGTGCATTACGTGCAAAGCGGCGCGGTGCGGGTCTATCTGGACGACCAGCAGTACCTGGAGTCGGGACCGATGTTCTTTCTCACCCCGCCGACCATTCCCCATGCCTTTGTCACCGAGGCCGACAGCGAGGGCCACGTGCTCACCGTGCGCCAGCAGTTGGTGTGGGAGCTGATCGGCGCCGATCCGACGCTGGCCCCCGCGCCGCTGGTGCCACCGGCCTGCGTGGCCCTGGCGCGGCTGGGGCCGCAGTTCGCCGGCGAGGTGCGGCGCCTGGAGTGCCTGTTCCATGAGTTGCAGCAGGAAATCGCCGGGCAGGACGCGGGGCGCGAGCCGGCCCTGGAAGCCCTGACCCGGCTGCTGATGATCAGCCTGCTCAGGCTGTCGGCCAACTCCCTGACGGCGCGTCCGGCGCGCCATGAAGACCTGCAGATCTTCCATCGCTTCAACGAGCTGATCGAGGCCCGCTACCTGGAACACTGGCCCCTGGCGCGTTACGCCAGCACCCTGGGGGTGACCGAGGCGCGGCTCAACGACGTCTGCCGACGCATTGCCGACCTGCCGTCCAAGCGCCTGGTGTACGAGCGCCTGATGCAGGAGTCCAAGCGCCTGCTGCTGTTCACCGCCAGTTCGGTGAATGAAATCTGCTACCAGCTGGGCTTCAAGGACCCGGCCTATTTCAGCCGCTTCTTCCAGCGTTACGCCAAGACCGCGCCGGGGGAATACCGCGCGCGCCAGGGCCAGACGAACCCGCCAGGGGCCGACGCGCCAGGCCCTTGAGCGCTGGCGCCGGGCCGTTCGGCGCGGCTGCGATGCCTCGCCCCGGGGCGCTGGCGATGGCGGTATTCGAACCTGGGCGAGCGTGGCAGAATCCGCGCCTTTGTCTGACCAGGAGCGTCGTCATGCTGCGTCCCGCTGTGCTGTCTTTGCTGGTGCTTGGCGCCGCTCCCTGCCTGGCCCAGGAGCTGCCGGAACTGACCCCGCTGTGGGTGCAGCAGCAGGGCTGGATCAGCGCCTGCGACAACCGCCGCGACTGCCAGCTGCTCTACACGCCGAACATCGGGTTTGCCGAGCCGGTCAACCACCTGACCCTGATCATCCGCAGCCAGGCTGGTCCCGAAGGCCGGCTGCAGCTGCAACTGGAGCACCAGGGCGCGCCTATCGAGCCCAACGCGCTGCGCCTGGACGGCCGCCCGCTGGAGCCCGCCTTGCTGGCGGCGCTGGTGCAGGAAGTGGAAGCCCCCGACAGTACCCGGCAGCAGCAGTATTACCGGGTTGACGATCAGGCCCTGGCCCGGCAATGGCTGGCGCGGTTGCGCAGCGGGCAGGTGCTGGAACTGCCGGGGGCGCAACCGGCCCGGGTGCTTCTGACCGGGCTGGCCGAATTGCTGCAACAGGTCGATCAGGTGCAGCACCGCCAGGGCACGCTCAGCGCCCTGGCCACGCCCGGCGAACAACCGGCCAGCGCGGTGCCCAGGGTCCAGGCGGCCCCGGCGCTGCGTCCCTATCCCGGGGTGACGCCGCTCAGTGCCCGGGAGCGCAGCGGGCTGCGGGCGGCGGTGCAGAAAACACTGCCTCCGCCCAAGTCGGAAGAGGACGACGACTACGTCATGCCTGCGCGCATCGAGCTCTATCCGCTGACGGCGCAGCAGGCGCTGGTGTTCGAGTTCTCCGACTGCGGCGCCTATATCTGCCTGTTCGACATCAGCAGCCGCTCGCGCACCGCGCCCTATGCGCTACAGCCCCTGCTGATGCAGGCATTGCCGGACGGCAGCGTCGACCATACCGGCGGCATCAACTATGACCCCGAAACCGGGACGCTCAGCAGTTTCCTCATGGGCCGCGGGATCGGCGACTGCGGGGAAATGGCCAGCTGGCACTTCGACGGCCAGGCCTTCCAGCTCACCGACTACCGGCGCATGCCCAATTGCAGTGGCCTGGGCTATGACAACTGGCCCGTGCTCTGGAGTGCCGAGGCGCCGAAGCGCCCCTGAACCCTGGCCTCAGGCGCACGCGTGGCCCTGGGGCTCGGCGCTCGGCTGTGCCAGTGACGAGCCCAGCAGCAGGTCGGCGGCCTTTTCCCCGATCATGATCGCCGCCGCGTTGGTGTTGCCGGTGATCAGGCTTGGCATGATCGAGGCGTCCGCCACCCGCAGTCCCTGCAGGCCGTGGACCCGCAGTTGATCGTCCACCACCGCCAGTTCGTCATGGCCCATCTTGCAGCTGCCCACCGGGTGGAACACCGTGCCCAGGTGCTGGCGGATCCATTGCTCGATCTGCTCCTGGCTCTGCACCTGCGGACCGGGCAGCAGTTCGCCCTTGAGGCGCCGGGAGAAGGCCCGGGTCGCGGCCAGCTGGCGCACCAGGCGCAAGCCGGCCACCAGTTTGCGCAAGTCCTCCGGGTGGCTGAGAAAGTTGGCCTCAATCAGCGGTTTGTCGTGGGGATCGGCGGAGTTCAGGCGCACCCGACCTCGGCTTTGCGGATGCATCACCGCCACATGCAGGCTGATGCCATGGCCCACGGGAATCAGGCGCCGGGGCTGGTTCTTCAGGGCCGGGGCGACGATCAGCCCCAGCTCCGGCACCGGGTCTTCGGGCGTAAGGCGCAGAAAGGCCCCGGACTCCACGGTGTTCGACGTCAGCGGGCCCTGGCGCCGGGTCAGGTATTGCCAGGGCGAACGGGCCAGGGGCAACAGGCCCTTGGGCGAAAGGCCGTAGCCCAGCTCCGGGTCGCTGCGATACATCAGCACGATGTCCTGGTGGTCCTGCAGGTTCAGGCCGACCCCGGGCAACGGGTGGCGCGGCAGGATGCCGTGGGATTTGAGTTCCTCCGCCGGGCCGATGCCGGACAGCAGCAGCAACTGCGGCGAGTTGATCGCCCCGGCGCAGAGGATCACTTCCCGGCGCGCCTGCAATTGCCGGACCTCGCCGTTCTGGCTGATCTCCACGCCGCTGGCGCGAGTGCCTTGCAGCAGCACCCGGTGGGTCAGGGTGGAACTGAGTACGGTGAGGTTTTCCCGCTGCAGGATCGGATGCAGGAAAGCCCGGGCCGCGCTGCAACGCTCGCCGTTGACCTGGGTGACATGGAAGGGCCCGAAGCCTTCCTGTTCCGGGCCGTTGAAATCCGGGTTGTAGCGCCAGCCCAGCTCCGTGGCCGCCTCATAGAACACCTGGTTGACCGGGCTCGGGCTGCGCTGCTCGGCGACGTTGAGCTCGCCGTGCCGGCCGTGCCAGGGCGAATCCCCCGGTTCGAAATGCTCCGAACGCTTGAAGTAGGGCAGCAGTTCGTCATGGCTCCAGCCCTGGTTGCCGGCGGCGGCCCAGCGGTCGAAGTCCTGCCGGTGACCACGGATGTAGATCATGCCGTTGATGGCGCTGGAGCCGCCCCAGACCCGGCCGCGGGGGCAGGGGATCGGCACGTCGCCGCTGGCGGCCTGGGGGCTGAATTGATGCATCCAGTTCCAGCGCGGGTTGGCGATCAGGCGGATGATCCCCGCCGGTGTGCGCACATAGGCCGCCGGCAGCAGGCTGCGGTCGCTGGGGCCAGCCTCGATCAGGCACACCTGAAGCTTGGGATCGGCGGACAACCGGTTGGCCAGCACGCAACCGGCGGAGCCGGCGCCGACCACGATGTAGTCGAAGGTTTGCGTGGTGTGTTCAGTCATGGGGATACCTCCTTGGGCAGTCACAAAGATCCAGCTCACAACCCCAGCAGCGAGCCAACGTCGAGGGTCACTTGCAGGCCGACGACAAAGCCGTTACCGCTCAGCTCGCGGGCTTCGGGGTTGTAGAAATTGTCCGGATTGATCAGGTACTGGACGCTGGGCTCCAGGGCCAGTTGCCGAGTCAGGGCGATGTGGGCGTTGGCTTCCAGGGCATAGACATTGCGCTCGCCCAGGCGCGGATCGCCGCCGTTGGCGCTGCGTGCCTGTTGCTGGAAACGCAGTTGATGATCGTTGAGGCGCAGGTAGCTGGCCTTGAGGTTGAGCTTGTCCCGGGGCCGGTCGAAGGGCGCCAGATAGGTCAGCCCGGCTTCGGCGAACTGGCTGAAGGGCTGTTTATCATCGGCCGCCGCCGACAGCGAACCGAACAACAGCAGGGCCTGGGGCGCGGTGCCGGTGCCGGCGTCGGCGCGCCACAGCGCCTGCTGGAACTTGAAGAAGGCGCCGCCGCTGCCGAATGCGGTGGCCCCGGTCAGCGGATCCACCTGTTTGGAGGTGTTGTAGTAGCCGTTGAGCTCGTAGTGGGCGCTGTAGGCCTCTTGGTTCTGGCGGCCGATGCCCAGCAGCAGGCTGGTGCCGCTGGCGTCGTCGGTGCTGAAATCCAGGCCCTTGCGCTCCTTCAGGTAGTCCACCGGGTTGGATTCGAAGGCGCCGCCGTGCACGTACCACTGGGGCGTCAGCCGGTACTTCAGGTAGCCGCCCCAACTGCCGTAGGGCGGCGGCAGGATGCCGGTGGAAGAGTCGATGATCGGGTCGTTGCAGGTGACGGTGCTTTCGCAGTTGTAGATATAGAAATAGCGCCGCGCGTTGGTCCGTCCCAGGCTCAGGTCGACCCGGCCGTCGAGCCAGGTCTGCTGGTAGGTCAACAGGCTCAACTGGTGGCTGGTGAGGTCGTTGTGGATCGGCGCGCCGCCAAAGTAGCTGCCGGCGGCGCCTTGCCAGTTGCGCGAGGTGGGCACGCCGGTCTGCTGGTCGAGGATGAACAGGGTCTGTTCGACGTGCAGCGCCGCGCCGTCCAGGCCGGCCAAGGTGCCCAGGTCGATATCGGCGCCGACGAACAGGTCGCCGCTGTTGCCGAAGCTGTGGGGCCGGGGGCCGGTGTCGAGGTTCTTCATCGCCAGGCTGAGAAACTGCACATGGGGCGTAATGCCCTGGTCGGCCAGGTAGTCGCCCAACCCGGACAGCGGTCCGCTGCGGGGCGCAGCCGGGGCATCGGCGAAGCCATCAAGGGGCAGCAGCAAGGCTGCCAACAGCGGGCACAGCGCATAGGAAGCATTCATGTCGGGTACTCGTTTCTTGTTGTTTTTGTCTTGAGTGTTGAACGCAGCCAGTCAGGCCTCGGCCAGGGCCGGCGTCGGGTTGACCAGCACCTTGATCTGACTCTTGTCGTGCAACAGCGCCTCGAAGCCCTGTTCCACCGCCTGCTCCAGGGCCAGGCAGCGGGTCACCAGCCGCGACAGGTCCAGGCGTCCGCTGGCCAGCAGCTCGATCAGTTCGGGGTACACATGGCGGTAGCCGACGCTGCTGAGCAGGCGCAGTTCGTGGTTCACCAGGTGGAAGGCGTCGACCTGCACTTGGCCCATCAGGCCCACCAGCACGGCCTCACCGCCCTTGCGCAGGCAGTGCAGGGCATGGCTCAGGGTCTGCTGGCTGCCGGCGGCCTCGAAGGCCGTGTCGAGGCCGCCGTCGCTCAGTTGCCGCAGGCGCTCCTGCAGCTGTAGGTCGGCGCCGTCCAGGGCGGCGCTGGCGCCCAGTTCCAGGGCCAGGCGCCGGCGCTCGGGGTCCAGGTCCACGGCGTAGATGCGCTCCACGCCCCGCAGCCGTGCGAGCAGGACCAGCAACAGGCCGATGGGCCCCAGCCCGAACACCACGCAACTGTCGCCGGCCAGCAGGCTGCTCTGGTTCAGGGCGTGGTAGGCCACCGCCGCCGGCTCCAGCACGGCGGCCTGTTTGAAGCTGACGCGCTCTGGCAGCCGGTGCAGCATGTAGGCGGGCACCCGGGCCTGCTCGGCAAAACCGCCGTCGCCCATCAGGCCGATAAAGCCCATGGATTCACAGAGGTTGTACTGGCCCATGCGGCAGTATTGGCATTCGCCGCAGCGATACTCCGGCTCCACCGCCACCCGCTGCCCCAGCAGGCTCGGATCGACACCGGGGCCCAGGGCAACCACCTGACCGCAGAACTCATGGCCCAGGGTCAGTGGCGCCCGGCAGCCGGACAGCGGATGGGCCTCTTGATGGGGAATCGAGTGCGGCCCATCGGCGTACTCATGCAGGTCGCTGCCGCAGATACCGCAGTAGGCGACCTGCAGCAGGACTTCCCCGGGGCCGGGCTGGCGCAGTTGCACCTGGCTCAGGCGCAGGTCCCGGGCGGCGTGCCAACGCAGTGCGTTCATGGCTGGTTTCCTTGCAGGACAGAGGAGGTGTGCTGGCGCTGTTGACGGGCCAGCAGCGCCGGGGCGGTTTCCTTGAGGAACAGCGCCAGCAGCGCCGCCAGCAAGGCGCCGCCACAGGACATCCACATGACGATGGACAGGCCGAAGCGGTCGGCGGCGAAGCCGGCGAGGGTCGGGGCGACGAAGCCGCCCACCAGTTCGCCGATGCCCATGATCATGCCCAGGGCGGTGGCCATCACCTCCCGGGGCACGGTTTCCGCCGGGATGGTGGCCATGAACAGGGTGAAGCAGCCCAGGCCGGTGTAGGTCAGCAGCATCATTGCGCCGAGCATCCAGGGTGAGGTGGCGTAGAGCAGGGCGATCGGGCAGCAGGCGGCGATCAGCGAGAACAGCACCAGGGTCGGTCGTCGGCCGATGCGGTCGGAGATCGCCGGCACGCCGAAGCCCCACACCACCCAGGCGCCGCCCAGGCAGCTCATCACCGTGCCCATGCTGGCCGGGCTGTAGTCGCGGACCTTGACCAGAAAGGTCGGTGTAAAGGAAATCAGGATGATGAACCAGGTCAGGAACACGCAACTGATCAGGGTGCAGAGCACGATGTTGCGGCTTTTCAGCAAGGCCAGCCGATGTCCGCTGCCCTTGCTCGGTGCGGCGTTGGTTCGGGATTCGCTCCGTGGCGGGTCCGGGTGCACGAAGCGCCAGATCAGCAGGGCGATCAGCAGCCCCGGAAGCAACGAGACGATGAAGGCGTGGCGCCAGCCATAGGCTTCGGCCAGGGCGATCAGCACCGGCGGGCCGATCACCGCCCCCAGCAGGCCCGCCGCCGAGCCTTGCAGCAGGCCCATGTTCAGGCCCCGGCGTTGGGGCGATGAAGCCTCCACCATCAAGGATTGCGACAAGGGCAGGATCGGCCCTTCCGCCAGGCCCATGATGGCGCGAAACAGCAGCAGGCTGAGGAAGCCGGTGACCAGCCCGGAAAGCGCCGAACACAGGGAAAACAGGAGCACCGCGACGATCAGCAGCGGCTTGCGCCTGCCGCTGCGGTCCGACCAGGCGCCCACCAGGGCCCCGGACACGGCCCAGGCCAGGGCCAGTACCGACGACAGCATGCCCAGGTGGCTGTTGCTCAATTGCAGTTCGTCGGCCATGAAGGGGAACAGGAAGGACAGCGCCAGACGATCGAAAAAGACGAAGCCGAAGGTCAGGAACAGCACCCCGAGCAAGGTGTTCTGGTAACCGGCCTTGTTGTTTTTATAAGCCATGGTGGTTCTCCAAAGGAGGCGTGAGCCACGTCGATCAGCGAAACAGGGTGTCGATATGGGCCGCGCCCAGGCCGATCTTTTCGTAGTGTTCGCGGCACAGGGCAATGTAGGAATGCACGTCGAAATAACCGTCGGGCTCGCCCTGTTGGTCGAGCCAGATCAGCGGGCCCTTGACGATGAAGAACACCCGCATCGGTTGTTCATGCTCGTAGGCCACCAGGGTGTGGCCTTCGCCCGGCGTCTCGTAGACGAAGTCGCCGGCGCTGGCGGTCCATTCGTGCTCCAGGTAGCCCCACTTGCCGGACAGGGTGTAGGCGAAGACTTCGTGGGGGTGGTAATGGCGGTTGACCAGCCCGGCGCTGCGGGCCATGAGGATGTCGCACCAGCGGTTCTCGCTGGGGGAAATCCATAGCGGCCGCGACGACACGGTTTCGGTGAAGGGCACGTACAGGCTCAGGTCGTCGCTGGCAGCATTCGGCAGGTAGACCTCGGGCTTGGCGTCGGGCTTGAAGCAGTGGGCGATGGGCTGCAGGTCTTTCCAGAATTCACGGGTGGCGGCTTCAGGCATGGTTGATCTCGATGCTGGTCATAGGGGGAACCCGGGCTGCCGCGAGGGCAGTCATGGCAGCTACAGCGCCGACTTTAGGGGGAGGCCGGGCAACGGGTTTGCTCGGATCGGACCCATTGTTTGCCTGTTTCGGACGAGATTTTTCCGACCGCAGCCAGCGATGCGCCAAGGGCGTCCAGGCGCTCGGCGGCGACAGCGGTTGAAGTTGACAGGCCATATAGTTCAGATGTTAATGAATGGCCGCGACCCGCCGATCATGGGGTCCCAGGTGCCCGGGCCGAGCCTTGCCGTCCGGGGAACATCCCGCCGCCCATGAGAAGAACAACAATGTCTCCATGCGCCTTGCTCGAAACCCGGCACGCCAGCACCCAGGCGGTCGACCTGGACCAACGCCTGAGGTTCTGGGAGGACTACAACGCCACCACCCTGGTGGGACTCAAGTGCAATTCCTACGCCGAGAGCGGATTTCGCGCGCGCCAGGACAACCTGCAACTGAGCGCCATGCGCCTGGCCTGCATCGTCGGCAACCAGCATGTGGTGGAGCGCGACAGCTCGATGATCCGCGGCGTGCCCAAGGAATCGATCTTCGTCTCGCTGGTCAGCGGCAGCGGCTCGTTCTTCTACCAGGATGGCGCCTGCCAGGTCCTGGAACCGGGCGAGCTGGTGGTCTATCGCACCGACAAGCCCTACCTGTTCGGCTTCTCCGGGGCGATGCGCCAGTTCATCTTCGACATCCCCCAGGTGCAGTTCGCCGAGCGCTGCCTGAAACGCTTCGACCGGCCCCTCAAGATCGGCGTGCAGACCGGCGTCCAGCGCCTGCTGTTGCGCACCCTGGGCGAACGCACCCGGGAGTTCTTCCAGCAGCCGCTGTGCGGCGAGGCCGAGGCCTACCAGGAACAGGCTTTCGAACTGCTGGCCAGCCTGATTGCCGGGCAGGCGGGCGAGCGGCCGATCAACGCCCTGAGCGGGGCCTATCTGCTGGCGGCCAAGCAGTGCATCCAGGAACAACTGGCCGACCCGTCCCTGAGCTGCGAGCGGGTGGCGGCCCAGACCGGCATCTCTCCCCGGCACCTGGCCCGGCTGTTTGCCCTGGAGGGCACGGTGCCCAGTCGCTTCATCCTGGAAAAACGCCTGCATCTGGCCCGCCAACTGCTGGGCAGCCCCCAGGGCGCGGGCCTGGATATCAGCGAGATTGCCTATCGCCATGGCTTTGCCAGCCAGGCGCACTTTGCCCGGGCGTTCAAGGCCCGCTATCAGCTGACCCCCACTGAGGCCCGGGCCCGGGAGTCGTCCTAGCCGCCGTGCTGCCCACGCGGCTTCAGTCCGCCGGTTCCGTCGGCGGCGTGCTCCCGCCGGCCCCGTAGCGGGATGGCGCAGCCTGTTCGGAGTCGCGACGCAGTGCGTCCAGGCCGCAGCGCTGCAACAGATCGCCCAGCGGTTCCTTGGCGGCATCGAGCACGGCGGCTTGCCCCGGGCCAGGGGGAGGCTCGCGCCATTGGGCCGCGTGCTGCAACAGGCGGGCGCGGGCCCGCTGCCAGAAGTCGATCTCGTCGAGGTAGTGCTTGGTCTTGCGGTCCATGGACATCTCCTTTGTCTCAGCGGATAGGCAAGCCCCCGATCAGTGGCAAATCCTGGCAACCGGGGAGGGTGGGCAAGCAGACGGACAGGCCCCGGCGCGCGACACACCCGTCCCGAAGGCAAGGGCGCGTTGCTGCGGCACGCAAGGGTTGTTCTTTAGGGGAACGGCGAGGAATCGGACCTGCGGGTCAGGTGGTTGAGGAGAGAATAGAAAACCTTTGGCCTTTGTCGGGGCGAATGTGCCGGATCAGCTTGCGCGGCGGCGGGCAGAGAAGCGCCGGCCGGGCATCGGCCCCGGGGCGCCGCTCAATGGGCTTTGCTGGCGACCCTTGGCCTGGGGCGCAAGGCGGCTGGGAGGGGGGGTAAGGCAGGCGGTGGCTGATGCCCGGCGTCTTGCCGCTGGACATCAGCCCCGGAAGGGAGCGGGGCGGATCAGCGAGTGGCGGCCGCTATGGCCGCGGCCTGGCGGTCCAGCAGCTGGCGCTGAAAGGCCGCGAAGTCCGGTTTGGGCTGCTGCTGGCGCACGAATTCCAGCATCGGGTCCTGGACCGCGGTACGGATGCCCGATAGCGCCTCCAGGGTCGCCAGCCCGCAAAAAGGCACGTAGGCCTCGGAGTAGCCGCCTTCGTGCACCAGCACCAGGCGCCCATGGCACAGGCGCTCGGCGGCGTCGCGCAGGTACTGGGTCATCTCGCGGAACGAATCGCTGTGCAGCAGCATCCGCGCCAGCGGGTCCACGGCGTTGGCGTCGTAGCCGCAGGCGACGATGATCAGCTCGGGTTCGAAGCGCTCCAGGGCCGGCACCACGATCTGCCGCATGGCGTACAGGTAGGCGTCATGGCCGCCACCGGGCAGCAGCGGGACGTTGATGTTGCAGCCCAGGCCGGCGCCGCGTCCGCGCTCGTGTTCACCGCCATAACCCGGTGGAAAGCAGCCATCCTGGTGCAGGGACAGGGTCAGTACGTCGGCCCGTTCCTCGAAGATCGACTGGGTGCCGTTGCCGTGGTGCACGTCCCAGTCGACGACCGCCACCTTGCCCAGGCCGTGGCGGGCTTTGGCGGCTTCGATGGCGATGGCGATGTTGGCCAGAAAGCAGAACCCCATGGCCTGGTCGGCTTTGCAGTGGTGTCCCGGTGGCCGCGACAGGGCATAGGCATTGTCGGCTGCGCCGCTGAGCACGGCGTCGACCGCGGCCAGGGCCAGACCGGCAGACAGCTTGGCGATTTCATAGCTGCCCGGCCCCACCGGTGCTTCATCCCCCAGCTGGCCGCCGCCGGCATCGCTCAGGGCCTTGAAGCGTTGCAGGTAGTCGGCAGGGTGGACCCGCAGCAGGTCCGCCTCGCTGGCAGGTGGGGCGCTGTGCACCTGTAATTGTCGGGTCAGGCCGCAGACGTCCATCAGGCTTTTCAGGCGGCGCTTGGTTTCCGGGGATTCGGCGTGTCCGGCGGCGGACAGCGGTTGCACCCAGCCGCCCACCGGCAGGGTCAGCACATGGGGGCCGCCGCTGTGCCACAGGCAGAGTTCATCGAAGAAGAACGCGGTTTTGCAGGTCATGGTGATGTCCATTTTTCAGGGGAAAGGGGCAGCGCAGCCCGGCTGCCGACCGGGGCGCTTGGCGGGTGGCTAGCGAGGAGGGCGGCAACCGAGCACCAGGGCCAGGGATGCCAGGGTGATCAGTGCGCCGCCCAGCAACAGTCCCTGGAAACCGCCGCTGCTTTCGATCAGGCGCCCGGCCAGGGACGGGCCTATGGCCAGACCGGCGCTGATCACCAGGTTGGAGGCATTCATCAGCCGGCCGCTGCGGTCCATCTCGGCCATGCGCGCCAGGATCAGCGGCAGGATGAAGGTCCAGGTGAACTTGAACACCAGCGCCGCCAGGGCGAAACGCGCTAGCTGCGGCTGGTCCAGAAGCAGCAGCACCGAGCCTGCCATCAGGCCGTAGCCCAGCAGGAGCAGGGCGCTGCGCGGCAGGCGGTCGCCGAACAGGGTGGCGCACAGCGCCCCGACGATGCCCATCAGGGTGGCGATGGCCAGGATGTCGCCGCTGGTCTGGGCCGAGAGGCCGGACTGGCTGCCGATGGCGCCGATGAAAGTCCAGACCCCGCTGAGGCTGATGTAGAAGGTGAGGATGCCGAGAATCCCCAGGCCCGCCTTGAATCGGGAGATCGCCGGTGCCGGCGGTGCGTCGGCGCCTGGGCGCGCCGCCCCCGATGGAAAGCAGCGGACCAGGGGCAGGCACAGGGTCATCAGCAGCGCCAGGATCAGGTAGCAGGCGCCCAGGCCGAAGCGTTGGAAGAGCATGGGCAGCAGGCTCAGGCCGATGGCCCCCAGCACCAGCTGGCCCATTACCCAGAAGCCGTAGGCACGGCTGGGCGTGGGGCTGGCGGCGGCGCTGGCCAGGCAGATGATCATCAGCGAGCCGCCGGCCAGGGCGCTGCACAGGCGCGCCATCAGCAACAGTGAATAGTCGTGGGCCAGCATCGACAGCAGGTTGGCGACGATGAACAGCAGGGCGCTGCACAACGCCGCCCGTCGCCAGTCGATGTGTTTCAGCCACCAGATGGCCGGCAGCGTGGCCAGGCTCATGGCCCCCAGCTCGGCGGAAAACAGGTCGCCGATCCGGGTCGGACTCAGTTGCCATTGGCTGGCCAGTTGCGCGGCAATGGCCGGGGCCGTCAACAGCACCGCGGGGGTGATGGCGGCGAACAGCACGATGGCCGCCAGCAGGCCCAGAGGCGGGTGGCTGAGGTGTGAGGTGACGCTCAAGGTGGGGTTTCGGGTGGTCATGGAAAGGCTCCGCAGGCAAGGGGTTCAGAACACGTGGACCAGGCGCAGCAAGGCATCGGTGCCGGCAAAGCCGTTCTCGGTGGCGACGTTTTGCGAGAGGCTGAACAGCAGCTGGTTCTGCTTGTCCAGCCAGTGCCCGAGCTCGAAGCCGACCTGGGTGTAGCGCTTGTGGGTGTCGTCGATGCGCCGGTCGTTGATCCGCAGTTCGCCGCCGTCGGCGTGGATCAGGCGCAGGGCGCCGTAGGTGGCGGGGGTGAAGTCGTAGGAGGCGAAGGCCTGCAGGCGATAGAGCGGGTCCTGCTTGAGGTCGCTGCCGAAATAGTCGTTGTTGCTGCCATAGAGCTGGGCTTCGAGGTTGGCTTCCAGCACCCATTTTTCCCCCAGGCCCTGGGTGTAGTTGTAGACAAAGGTCGCGCCCCAGCGGTTGGCCCCGGGTGACACGTCCGGGTTGCGCCCGTGGTACTCGCCCAGGGGCAGCGTGACCAGGGTCAGCAGGCCGCTGTAGGTGCGGGTTTGCGGCTGGTTGATGAAGAACAGCGTGCCACCGACCTGGGGATCGCCGAAGCCGCTTTCGCCGCTGCGGCGCTCGGCGCCGGGCAGGCGGGCGCTGATGTCGGCGAAGGGCACGATGAACTGTGGGGTGCACAGGGTGCCGCACAGGTCGCTGAAGAACACCTGGCGGTAGGCCATGGCGTTGATCCGCAGATCGGCCTTGCCGCTGCTGTCGGCCGGGCCGTGGAAATCGCCGGCGCGGGTGGCGGGCAGGTACAGCACGCCGAGGCTGGTGCCCGGGGGGGCGGCGAAGAAGTCGCGGGCGTTGAGGTCCGCGGCGTTGAGCGACAGGCTGGCCAGGGAGCCAGCCAGGGCCAGGGCGATACGGGTCGGAATCCTTGTCATGGGCGGTGCGTCTCTTGTCGGTGTTGTTATTCGGCGAATGGCTCGCCGGCACGCGGCAGTGGGGCAAAAAACAGGCAAAGGCTGCCCGTGGCCGTCAAACACGACGGCGCCAGTCAGTGCGGATCAGCGGTCTGGATCAGTCGGGCGGGGCGTGGAGCAACTGGGCGATGCGTGCCTTGTCCTTGACTCCGAGCTTGCTGTAGATGGCGCGGATGTGATGGCGCACGGTGTTGGGCGACATGCCCAGGTCCCGGGCCACTTCCTTGTAGGTCTTGCCGTCGCCGAAGCATTGGGCGACGGCGTTTTCCCGGGGGCTGAGCTTGGGCAGCAGGGCGCGGCTGCGGGCCGCCAGCAGGTAAAGGTCGCCCACGGCCGAGCAGTCGATCTGCAGGCGCTTGCCCTCGAAGCCGTTGCTGTCCAAAGCCATGGGCAGTTGCGGACCGTTCCACCGCGGCCATTCATTGAGCAGCAGGTCGACAAACCCCCGTTCGGCGCACTGCAGCACGCCGCGCTGGTCGCACACCGCCAGGGCCAGGTTGCGCGGGCGACTGAGCCTTTCGCGCATCGCCACCAGGGTGCGGATCTGATTGGCCGACACCGCCGCCACCAGGTGCAGCATCAGGTTGTTCAGCAGATGGCAGTCGTCCTGGTTGAAGCGCGTCGCTCCCGGGGCGCGGTACAGGGCCAGGTGGTTGTTCAGCTGGGTATGGGGGTCGATGTGCACCACGCACAGCAGTTCGCCGATGTGGTACTGGCGACCCAGCCAGTTGAGGCCGGCGCCGTTGTCCGGGTCGGCCATGTCGACGATCACTGCCCGGCCCGGCACTTCGTGCACCCGGCGCACGGTGACATCGGTGTGGCGGATCGATTGCCAGTCCGGCAGGTAGCTCGGCGGCAGGCGGTGCAGGTAGCAGCTGTGCTCATCCGGCAGGCCGTCCACCAGGGCGGCGCGCCCCCACCAGGCGCTGTCGAAGGGCAAGAGTCTGCCGATGCGCGCCAGGGCATGGGGGTGAAGGCTTTCGATGTCCTTGTTCTGCGCCAGTTGCTGCAAGTCCAGGGTCAGCTCGCTGAAGGCCTGCAACAGGCTGGCCGGAGCGTGATCGGGTCGGTTCATGGGGCTGTACCTCTGTGCGACGTTGTTATTGTTTTCGTCACGGAAGTGGTTGAGGACCGTACGCCTGGGGGACGTGGGCAGGGCCTGGGACGAGTATCGATGGCTGGGGCGGCGGCCGCCATCCTACAGATGCAGGAGGTGGCCCATGGCCCAGTGGCGTTGTTCGCTTATGCTTGGGCGGGTCGATCCGTGATCAGCATTGGGAGTGAGTTCGATGCCCAGGCAGCCCTTGCCCGTCTCGCACTGCGTCAGCGGGTTTGATGCCCTCAGGCTGCGGCCCTGGGGCGCGCGCTTGTACGGCTTCAGCGAGACGCTGCCGGGCACCGTGCGACGGCTTGAGATCGCGCAGCCACAGGTCAAGCTGGTGCTCGGGCTGGCGTCCCCCTACGGGCTCGCCGCCAATGGGCGCGAGCAGCGTTGCCAGGCGTTCGTGGTCAGCCGCCCGGCCGCTCCGCTGATCGTCGAGCAGAGCGGTGTGCATTCATGCATCGAGGTGGAGCTACCGCCCTGGGCCGCGTACCGCCTGTTTCAGGGCGATGGCCAAGTGCTCGCCAGCCCTTGGCTGGATTTGCCGGAACTGTGGGGCCCGTCGGTCGGCTTGTTGGTCGAGGCCCTGGAAGAAACCCCTTGCTGGACGAGTCGATTGCAGCGAGTCGAAACCTTTCTTGTCGAGCGTTTGCGCAACTCGCACCGCGAGGTGCCCGAGAGGCTGCGCCGGGCCTGGGAGCAACTGCAGCGAAGCGCTGGCGGCACCTCGATCCGTGATCTGAGCCAGCAGGCCGGCTGCAGCGGCCGGCACTTCGCCAGTCGCTTCAAGGCCCATCTGGGACAAGGGCCCAAGGCCTGCGCCCGGCACCTTCGTTTTGCCCGCGCCCAGCAGTTGCTGGAAGTGCGCCCGGTGCTGGAGCTGGTGCAGGTGGCGGTGCTGTGCGGCTACAGCGACCAGAGCCACTTCACCCGGGAGTTCCAGGCCTTCGCCGGCTGTTCCCCGGGCGCCTATGCCCGGGGCGGCTGGGCCGATATTCCCGGCAAACCGGCATCCTTGCTCGAAGGCCGGGAGAGTTGAGTGGCCTGGTCAGTTTTGTTCAAGACTCACGAAGCCGTTGCGGCGGACAGTGACGGCTCTGTCTCTTGAACGTGGAGGATGTATGTCCGGTAGCCTTTCTCATGTGGAAATAGGTGTGGTCGATGGCCCGCAGTCACGGGTGTTTTTCCAGGGGCTGTTCGGCTGGTCGCCGCAACCGATGGGAGCCACGCAGGACGCCTGGTTGCAGGCGCCCTCGGTGCGGGTCGGGGTGCACGGCGACGATCCGCAGTCGCGCATGGTCCTGTACTTCCGGGTCAGCGACATGACGGATAGCGTTGCCCGGGTTCTGGCCCTGGGGGGCCGCGCGGGGGACATCAGCCCCCCTGAGCCGGGCTTCGGGCGGTTCTGCCTGTGTCACGACCCCCAAGGTGTGTGCTTCGGCCTGCACCAGCCGGATTGCCCTGGGTCCTAGCCGCTGCAGCGGGGCGATCAGGCGGCCGGGCAGGGGTGCTGCAGGCGGTGGAAGCAGCGGCTGAAGTACACCAGCGAATCGCCCTGTTCGCGCACGCTGATTTCATCCAGCTCCACCAGCATCACCGAATGGGTGCCGATTTCCTGGACCTCGGTGATGCGCCCCTGGAGGCTGGCCAGGGCGCCATCCAGCACCGGCAGGGCCTGCAGGCCGTCGCGCCAGGGATGCAGGCCAAAGCGCTGGTCCATGGCCACCCCGGTCATGCCGGCAAAATGCCGGGCCACGTCTTCGTGTTCGCCGCTAAGGACGTTGACGCACAGCTGGCCGTTGCCCTTGAACACCGGGTTCAGGGCACTGGTGCGGTTGACGCAGACCATCAGGGTCGGCGGGCTGTCGGTAACCGAACAGACCGCGGTGGCGGTGATGCCGCAGCGGCCGGCGGGGCCGTTGCTGGTGATGACGTTGACCGCTGCGGTCATGTGCGCCATGGCGTTGCGAAAGGCGAGTTGCTTGGGATCGAGTACAGACATGACGAATTCCTCGTGGGCGCAGGGCGGCCGGACGTCTGGCTGCCAACGCGGGGCTGACGGCGGGCTCAAGCTGTAGGAGCCGGCTTGCCGGCGAAGCGGGCCTGGGGCTTGTGGTGCTCTGGCGGGCGTCTTCGCTGGCGAGCCAGCTCCTACGACAACAGGTGGACATTGGCCTTTTCGGTAGGAGCCGGCTCGCCGGCGAAGAGGGCGCTGAGCCTTGTGGTGCTCTGGCGGGCGCTTTCGCCGGCAAGCCAGTTCCTACACACGCCGGCCTCGCGGCTATTGGCGGATGCGGTCGAGCATGTTGATGTCGTCGGGGTTGCTCAGGTGCGGCACGGTCCAGCCGTCGAGGTCGTAGTCCCCCAGGCACTTGTCCACCAGGTCGGTCATGGCCTTCATCGAACCGCTGGCCTGGGCGTGGCGCAGGCACTGCATGCGGATCTCGTCCTGGCTGCCGGCGTAGTTGATCTCGTACAGCTCGTGGCGCCCGCCGAACTCGGTGCCGATGGCGTCCCAGAGCAGTTTGAGGATCTTGATCCGCTCTTCGTGGCCCATGCCGCCGGAACCCCGGCAGTAGGTGCCGAGGTACTGGTTGAGCAGCGGGTCCTTGAGGTCGCGGGAGCCGGAGGGCAGGTAGATCAGGCCGCTGGCCACCACCTGCTCGATGATCTTCTTGATGTCGGTGTAGGCCTGGGGCGCCAGTACCCGGTAGGCCTGCAGGGCCTGGGTGCTGGGCAGGTAGACGCCGTTCATCCATTCGCTGGCGTTGCCGTGCATGGCGTCGGTCAGCGACCAGAACAGGTTGCGCCAGGCCACCACTTCGCCCACTTGCGCCTGGACCCCGCGAAACTCCAGGGAGCCGGTGCATTGCAGGGCCTTGACCAGCAGCCCGGTGATGAAGTCCAGCTTGACCGCCAGCCGGGTGCAGCCCTGCATGGGGAACAGCCGACCGAAACCGCCTTGCGGGAACCACTGGCGGCAGCGCTCGAAGTCGCGGTAGATCAGCACGTTTTCCCAGGGGATGAACACCTTGTCCATGATCAGGATCGCGTCGTTCTCGTCGAAGCGGCTGGACAGCGGGTAATCGAAGGGCGAACCGGTCATGCCGGCCTGCAGTTCGTAGGACGGGCGGCAGATCAGCTTCATGCCGCGGGTGTTCATCGGGGCGATGAACATCAGGGCGAAGTCGGTGTTGTCCCCCAGCAGCTGGGCCGAGCCCTGGCCGACGAAGTTGTAGTGGGTCAGGGCCGAGTTGGTGGCCACCACCTTGGCGCCGCTGACGATGATCCCGCCGTCGACTTCCTCGTCCACCGAGATGAACACGTCCTTGACCTGATCCACCGGTTTGTCGCGGTCGATGGGCGGGTTGACGATGGCGTGGTTGAGGTAGAGGCAGGCTTCCTGGATGCGCTTGTACCAGGTGCGGGCGTTGTCCGCGAAGCGCCCGTAGAACTCCGGGTTGGCCCCCAGGGCGCTGCCGAAGGCGGCCTTGTAGTCGGGGCTGCGGCCCATCCAGCCGTAGGTCAGGCGCGACCAGTCGGCGATGGCGTCGCGCTGCTGGCGCAGTTCGTCGGGGCTTTTCGCCGAGCGGAAAAATTTATGGGTGTAGCCGCCGTTGCCGGTGTCGGTGTCCCAGCACAGTTGCTCCCGGGTGGCCGGGTCGTGCAGGGCGTCGTACAGGCGGGCCATGGAGGCCGCCGAATTGCGGAAGGCCGGGTGGGTGGTGACGTCCTTGACCCGGTCGCCATAGATGTAGATTTCACGGTCGTCGCGCAGGCTGGCCAGGTATTCGGCACCGGTCAGCGGGCGGTCGGTTGCGGCACGAAAGTCTTCAGGTTTCATATCCAGTCTCTGCGTTGTTTTTATGGACTGGGCCCATGATGGGCAGGCGCCGGCGCTGAAAAAATGGCTTTTCCGGCGAATGACTTGCACTTTCCATGGCGCCGGGGGCGGCAGGTGGCCGGCGCCGGATACTGGCATTTTGCCGCTTTATCGATTCACTTCGAATCGCGTTGTATCAGGCCTGAAACACTTGTCATATTCAGAAATATTTTTGCGAATCAGCCATATAAAAGCTCAAGTTCGGCCGATATCTCCTATAGGCCCACGAGCCTTGGTTCCGTGGTGTCCCTCGTCGGTGCAGCCCCTGATGCGCCTGACGGTCAATGGCATGGATGCCCGCCGCCCCGTTCTCCTTCGAGAGTCGCCCTATGTCTCTGCGTAACCTGAATATCGCCCCTCGTGCTTTTCTCGGTTTTGCCTTCATTGCCCTGCTGGTCGTGGTGCTGGGGGTGTTTGCAGTCAATCGCATGTCGATCATCCGCGAAGCGTCGATCGACATGGAAAGCAACCAGCTGCCCAGCGTCGGCTTTCTCGGCAACCTCACGGAGAACGTGCTGCGCCTGCGGATTCTCTCGTTCCGGGTGCTGGTCAACCGCGACCCGGCGGGGCTGGCCGAAGCCCAGACGCGCATCGGTGTGCTGGTGGACAAGGTCCGGCAGGCCCAGTCCGGTTATGCGGCGCTGCCCATGGTTGGGGAGGAGGCGGACCTCTACAAGGCCTTCGCCCTGACCCTGGAGAACTACCTGCAGGCGCAGAAGGAAATGATCGAACTGTCGCGCCAGGACAAGCTGGATGAGCTGCGCAACCTGATCAACACCCGGATCAAGGACGGCACCGACCAGATGGGCGAGCAGTTGAACAAGCTCATCGCAATCAACGCCGCCGGAGCCAGGAGCGCCTCCCAGGCCGCCGGCGAGCACTACAGCGGGGCCATTACCGGGATCGTCATCGTCGCGGTGATCGCCGCCGTGCTGACCATCGTCCTGGCGCTGTTGCTGACCCGCAGCATCGTCACCCCCCTGAACAAGGCGCTGAACGCCGCCGAGGTCATTGCCGGTGGCAACCTGCGTCAGGTCATCGAGGTCGACGGCAAGGACGAACCGGCGCGACTGCTGCGCGCCTTGTCCGAGATGCAGGCCAGCCTGCGCCGGACCATCGAACAGATCGCCGGTTCGGCAACCCAGCTGGCCTCGGCCTCGGAAGAACTCAGCGCGGTTACCGAAGAAGCCTCCCGCGGGGTGCAGCAGCAGAACACCGAGATCGAACAAGCGGCCACCGCGGTCAACGAAATGACCGCGGCGGTGGAGGAGGTGGCGCGCAACGCGGTGTCCACTTCCGAGGCCTCCCAGCAATCGACCCAGGCTGCCCGCGATGGCCGCGACCGGGTGGTGCAGACCGTCGAGGCGATCCAGACCATGGCCCAGGACGTGCAGAGCACTTCGCTGATGATCGAAGGGCTGGCGGCCCAGGGACGGGACATCGGCAAGGTGCTGGACGTGATCCGCGCCATCGCCGAGCAGACCAACCTGCTGGCGCTCAACGCCGCCATCGAGGCGGCCCGGGCCGGCGAGGCCGGGCGCGGCTTTGCCGTGGTGGCCGACGAGGTGCGGGCCCTGGCCCATCGCACCGCCCAGTCGACCCAGGAAATCGAGAAGATGGTGGCCGGCATCCAGAACGGCACCGGCGAAGCCGTGGAGTCCATGCAGCAGAGCAACCAGCGCACCCAGAGCACCCTGCAACTGGCCCGTGCCGCCGGCGAGTCTCTGGAGCAGATCGCCCAGTCCATCCATCAGATCAACGAGCGCAACCTGGTGATCGCCAGCGCCTCGGAAGAGCAGGCCCAGGTGTCCCGTGAAGTGGACCGCAATCTGGTCAACATCCGTGACCTGGCCACCCAGTCGGCGGCCGGCGCCGACCAGACCAGCGCCGCCAGCCACGAGCTGTCGCGCCTGGCGGTGGACCTCAACACCATGGTCGGGCGTTTCGTGATCTAGGGGCACGAACGGTGGGTCCGGGCGCTCGACGAGCGGCCCGGCAGCACCTAGGGTTTTGCCTGAGGCATCTTTCATGGAGAAAACGATGCGCTACTCAGCCCTGACCCAACGGATCGCCGGTGAAGGTTCCGCGGCCTGGAACATCCATTACCGGGCCCTGGCTTTGCGCGAGCAGGGCAGGGACGTGTTGCTGCTGACCATCGGCGACCCGGACTTCGACACCCCCAGGCCCGTGGTCCAGGCGGCGATCGACAGCCTGCTGGCCGGGGACACTCACTATTCGGACGTGCGCGGCAATCTGGCGCTGCGCAGCTGCATTGCCCGGCATCACCATCGGCGCAGCGGGCAGATCGTCGACGCCGAACACGTGGTGGTGCTGCCCGGGGCGCAATGCGCGGTGTTCTCCGTGGCCCAGTGCTTGCTCAATCCCGGGGACGAGGTGCTGGTGGCCGAGCCCATGTACGTCACCTACGAAGGCGTGTTCGGTGCCTGCGCAGCCCGCATCGTGCCGGTGCCGGTGCGCGCCGAGCAGGGGTTTCGCGTCGATCCGCGGGAAGTGGCGGCGCGGATCACCCCGCGTACCCGGGCCATGCTGCTCAACAGTCCCAACAACCCCTCGGGCGCCAGCCTGTCCCTGGACGACTGGCAAGCCCTGGCGCGGCTGTGCCTTGCCCACGATCTGTGGCTGATTTCCGATGAGGTCTATTGTGACCTGCTGTACGAGGGCCGGCACTTCAGTCCGGGCAGCCTGCCGCGCATGGGCGAGCGCACCGCCACCATCAACAGCCTGTCCAAGTCCCACGCCATGAGCGGTTGGCGGGTGGGCTGGGTGATTGCTCCGCCGACCCTGGCCGGGCACCTGAGCAACCTGTCCCTGTGCATGCTCTATGGCCTGCCGGATTTTGTGCAGAACGCCGCGGTGGTGGCCCTGGACCGCGACCTGCCGGAGGTGGCGCAGATGCGCGAAGAGTACCGGCGGCGCCGGGACCTGGTGTGTTCGCTGCTGAGCCAGTGCCCGGGCCTGGCGCCGATCCGCCCGGACGGCGGCATGTTCGTCATGGTGGACGTGCGCAGCACCGGGCTGGACGCCCAATCCTTCGCCGACTGCCTGCTGGAGGGCCATGGCGTCTCGGTGCTGGCCGGCGAAGCCTTCGGCCCCAGCGCCGCGGGGCACATCCGCATCGGCCTGGTGCTGGACTGCGAGCGCCTGGCCGAAGCCTGCCGGCGCATTGCCCGCTGCACCGGCGAACTCCTCGAACGCCGTCCCCCCACCCGCCACCCCTAGGCGCCAGACGTACCGCGTCGCCTCTTGCAGGAGCCGGCTTGCCGGCGAAGCGGCCATCAGGTCTTGCATCGCCCTGGCGAGCGCCTTCGCTGGCAAGCCAGCTCCTGCGGTCGCCCTGGCACTGCACGATATTTTCGTAGGAGCCGGCTTGCCGGCGAAGCGGCCATCAGCTCTTGCATCGCCCTGGTGAGCGCCTTCGCTGGCAAGCCAGCTCCTACGGCCGCCCTGGCACTGCACGATATTTTCGTAGGAGCCGGCTTGCCGGCGAAGCGGCCATCAGGTCTTGCATCGCCCTGGCGAGCGCCTTCGCTGGCAAGCCAGCTCCTACGGCCGCCCTGGCACTGCACGATATTTTCGTAGGAGCCGGCTTGCCGGCGAAGCGGCCATCAGGTCTTGCATTGCCCTGGTGAGCGCCTTCGCTGGCAAGCCAGCTCCTACGGCCGCCCTGGCACTGCACGATATTTTCGTAGGAGCCTGCTTGCCGGCGAAGCGGCCACCAGGTCTTGCATTGCCCTGGTGAGCGCCTTCGCGGCAAGCCAGCTCCTACGGTCGCCCTGGCACTGCACGATATTTTCGTAGGAGCCGGCTTGCCGGCGAAGCGGCCATCAGGTCTTGCATCGCCCAGGCGAGCGCCTTCGCTGGCAAGCCAGCTCCTACGGTCGCGAGGGGCGTGGTGGGGGCAATTCCTTAACCGGTCTGTCGTGTCCCGAGGCTCCACGCGGCGCTATTGACCAGGTTGGGCGGGCGCTGGCCGGACAGGGCCGCCAGCAGGTTGTCCACGGCGCAGCGGGCCATGGCTTCGCGGGTTTCGTGGGTGGCCGAGCCCATGTGCGGGGTGGCCACCACGTTGGGCAGTTGCAGCAGCGGTGAGTCCGGGTCCAGCGGTTCGCGCTCGAACACGTCCAGCCCGGCGCCGCGGATCCGCCGGGCCTGCAAGGCTTCGATCAGCGCCGCTTCGTCCACCACCTTGCCTCGGGAAATATTGATGAAGATGCTCTCCGGGCGCATCAGCGCCAGTTCGCGGCGGCCGATCAGCCCCTGGGTCTTCTCGGTCAAGGGCAGGGTCAGGCAGATGAAGTCGGCCTCTTGCAGCAGTTGCTCCAGGCTCCGGTAGCGGGCATTGAAGCGTTGTTCCACCGCCGGCTTGGGGCGGTTGCTGTGGTAGATCAGCGGCATGCCGAAGCCGAAATGCCCGCGCTGGGCCAACGCCTCGCCAATGCGGCCCATGCCGATGATGCCCAGGGTCTTGCCGTGCACGTCGCTGCCGAAATGCAGCGGACCGATGTTGCGCTGCCATTGCCCGGCGCGCACCAGGTTGGCCAGTTCCACCACCCGCCGGGCGGTGGCCAGGATCAGCGCGAAGCCGGTGTCGGCGGTGGTTTCGGTGAGCACGTCCGGGGTGTTGCTGAGCAGGATCCCGCGTTGGGTCAGGTAGTCGATGTCGTAGTTGTCGACCCCCACCGAGACGCTGGCCACCGCCTGCAGGCGCGGTGCCAGGTCCAGCAGTTCGGCGTCCAGGCGCAGGCTGGCGCCCAGAAGTCCGTCGGCGCTGGGCAGGGCCTGGCGCAGGGCCTTGAGGCCGTTGGGGCTCAGGTCCTCGATCAGGGTGACCTCGGTCTGTTCCCGCAGGCGCGCCATCAGCGACGGCGAGAGTTTCTTGTACAGCACCAGGTGTTTTTTCATGACGGTTCTCTGTGGCAGTTCAGGAGTGGGCCAGGCGGCGCGGCAGGGGCAGGCCCTTGGCCCGAGGCGCTCCGGCGCCGGGCGTCAGCAGCAGGGTCAGCAGCACCGAGAGCAGCAGCGCGCCGCTCATCAGCAGGTAGGAGGCACCGGGGGAGCCGGTGGCGCTGTTCAGGTAGCCCACCAGATAGGAGCCGCCGAAGGAGCCCAGGGCCCCCATGCTGTTGATCAGGGCCATGGCGCCGCCGGCCACGTTGGCCGGGAGAATCTCCGGAACGATGGCGAAGAACGGCCCATAGGGCGCGTACATGCAGGCTCCGGCGATCACCAGCAGGCCGTAGGACCACCAGAAGTGCTCGGCACCCAGCAGGTAGGAGGCGTAGAAGGCGATGGCGGCCACCAGCAGCGGCGGCCAGACGAAGCGCTTGCGCTTCTGGGTCCGGTCCGAACCCCAGGACACCGCGAGCATGGCGATCACCGCCGCCAGGTAGGGCAGGGCCGAGAGCCAGCCGGCTTCGACCATGTCCATTTGCGCGCCGTGCTTGAGGATCGACGGCAGCCACAGGACGAAACCGTAGACCCCGATGCTCCAGCAGAAAAACTGCAGGGCGAGGATGATCACCTTGGGCGAGCGGAAGGCTTCGGCGTAGTTCTTCACCGCCTTGATGCCTTGCTGTTCGGCGGCCAGGGCGCTTTCCAGGTCCTGCTTCTCCTGGGGGCTGAGCCACTGGGCCTGGCTGGGCCGGTCATCGGCCAGGCGCCACCAGATAAAGGCCCAGAGCACCGCCGGCAAGCCTTCGACGATGAACATCCAGCGCCAGCTGAAATGCTCCACCAGATAGCCCGAGACCACCGACATCCAGAGCATGGTCACCGGGTTGCCGAGGATCAGGAAGGTATTGGCCCGGGAACGTTCGGCCCGGGTGAACCAGTGGCACAGGTACACCAGCATCGCCGGCATCACCGCCGCTTCCACCACCCCGAGCATGAAGCGGATGGCGATCAGCATGTAGGTGTTGGACACGATCCCGGTGAGGGTGGCCAGGCCACCCCAGAGGATCAGGCTGACGAAGATCAGCTTCTTCACGCTGCGTTTTTGCGCGTAGATCGCCCCCGGCACCTGGAAGAAGAAATAGCCGAGGAAGAACAGCGCCCCCAGGAGCGAGGACAGCCCCGGGGTGATCTGCAGGTCGTTGGCCATCCCGGAGGCGGCGGCGAAGCCATAGTTGGCGCGGTCCAGGTAGGCCAGGCTGTAGGTGATGAAGACAATCGGCATGATGTACCACCAGCGGCGGGCGGCGAGTTTGAGGCTGTCCATGAAAGTTCTCCTGAGCTTGTTGTTTTTGTCGCAACAGGTGGTTCTGGTTTTTTGTTCGCATGCGCACTGCTGTTGTGCAGGAGCCGGCTTGCCGGCGAAAAGGCCCTCGAGCCTTGCATCGCCCTGGCGGGCCCCTTCGCTGGCAAGCCAGCTCCTACAGGGCGCAGGCGGTTTTCAGGGGCGCTGCCTGGTCGGGCAGTTCGTGGCGTCGGGGCAGGCCTTCCATGTCGCCCCGGCTCTGTATCGCGCGGCTGCCGACCCAGTTGGCGCGCTGCACCGCTTCGATCACGCTGCGGCTTTCCAGCAGGGCGCTGATCAGGCCCACGGCGAAGGCATCGCCGGCGCCGACGGTGTCCACCACCTGGGGCACCGGCACGCCGTCGACGAAGCCGGCGTCCAGGTGGGTGCGGTAGTAGGCGCCATGGGCGCCGAGCTTGATCACCACGGCTTCGGCGCCCTGGTCCAGGTAGAACGCGGCAATGTCCGCCGGGTCGTCACGGCCGGTGAGCAGGCGACCCTCGCCGAGGCCCGGCAGCACCCAGTGGGCCAGGGCCGCGAGGCGGTTGATCTCACGGATCATCAGCGCTTCGCTGGCCCACAGGCCGGGACGCAGATTGGGATCGAACGACACGCTGCGGCCGCTGGCGCGCTGGGTCTGCATCAGGTGGCCGGACAGCTCCCGGGCCGAGTCCGAGAGGGCCGGGGGAATGCCGGTGGCGTGCAGGTGACGGGCCTGGAGCAGGGCCGGGGCCAGGTCGTCGAGGCTCAGGTGGCTGGCCGCTGAACCTCGGCGGAAGTACTCGACCCGCGGGTCGTCGCCGGTGTCTTCCCGGGACTTGAGCTGAAAGCCGGTAGGGTGCAGCGGGTCGCGGCGCACGAAGCGGCAGTCCAGGCCCTCGGCTTCGAGGGTGTCGAGCACGAAGCGTCCCAGGGAGTCATTGCCGACCCGGCTCAGCCAGGCCACCTTGAAGCCCAGGCGCGACAGGCCGATGGCGACGTTGCTGTCGGCCCCGGCGATGCGCTTGTGAAAGTGCTCGACCCGGGCCAGATCGCCGCTGTGTTCGGCGACGAACATCGCCATGGTTTCACCGAAGGACAGGATATCGATCTCAGACATGGGCAGGCTCCAGTCGCGACTGACCGAGGCCGGCCAGCAGGTTGACCTGCAGGGCGCTGACCTGCAGCAGGTCGGCGCCTTGCAGCGGGTATTCCACGGCCCGGGTAATACCTTGGGTCATGTGCCGCAGCAGGTGTTCCCACTGCTGCAGCTCCGGGGCGTCCGGCGCTACGGCCACCCGCTTGCCATCGGTTCGCAGGCGCACGGCCTTGCAGTGCACATAGGCCACGTGGCGGCCCAGCAGGCGCGCGGCGTCGAGCGCCGACTGCGCTTGCCATTGCCAGTTGCCGATATCGAAGGTCATGCGCAGCGGCAGGTTCAGCGCCTCCACGGCGCTGAAAAAGCGCTGGAAGGGTTCGATGCGGCCACCGTGCCCGGTCTGGTCGTTCTCCACCAACAGCCGCACCGGCTGATCCGCCAGCAGGCTGGCGAGGCTGTGCAGGTCGTGATGCTCGCTGAAGTGACCGAGGGACACCTTGAGGTCGCGGGCGCCGAACGCCCGGGCCCGCTGCAAGGCGGCGGCGAGTTCGAGGTTGGGCGCGCGGCGCTCGGCCTGCCACAGCTCCAGGGGTGAGGAAAACACGCTTTCCAGGCCATGTTGCTCGGCGCCTTGGGCCAGCTGCGCGGGGTTTTCGCCGCTCAGCAGCTCTTCGCGCCATTCAATGCAGGACGCGCCGGCGGCGGCCACCAGGGGGATGAAATGCGCCTGACCGTGCTCGCGCACAAGGTCCGCGCCGTAGCTGGACAGACTGATGGAAACGGGGGATCGCTGCATGTTCCTGACCTCTGAAACCGGTTTCATTTTTGTTCGAAAAAAGTCTTGTGGCGCGTGCCACCACCGTTACAACACGGTGGAGCCGCGCACGATCAATTGCGTCGGAAAATCCATCACCCGCGGCGCGGCATCGTCGCCCCGCAGACGCTTGAGCAGGCAGTCGAAGGCGCTGGCGCCGATGGCGGCGGTGGGCTGGGCCAGGGCGGTGATGCCGCTGCCCACCAGGGGGTACCAGTCCAGGTCGTCGAGGGCGATCAGGCCGATGCCCTCGAACAGCGGGCACTGCAGTTCGCGCAGGGCGCGGGTCGCCGCCAGGGTCGCCACGCCGTTGGCGCAGAACAGCGCCTTGGGCCCGGGCCCGGGCGTGTCGAGAAAGTCCTTCAGGTGGCGGGCCAGGGCCTCGCCGGTCTCCAGCGACTGGCCGCGCAAGGCCGGGCGCCGGGCGATCTCGGCCTGGAACGCGGCGCTGCGTTCGAGCCGTGAGCTGGTGCCGTCATGGGGTTCGCTGACCAGCAGCAGGTCGCGGTAGCCCTGGTGTTCCAGGTGCTCGATGGCGCTGTGCACCGCCGCCGGATTGTCCAGGCCCACCAGATCGGCGTGCAGGGGGTCGAGCTTGCGGTCCACCAGCACCAGGGGCATTTCCTGCTGCAATTCCAGCAACTGCTCCAGGTGGTGACCCAGGGTGTTCACGATCAGGCCTTCGATGTTGTAGGCCCGCAGGTTGGCCAGGTGCCGGGCTTCCTGTTCGTCGTCACGGTCGGTGTTGCACACCACCAGGCTGTAGCCATGCTGGCGGCAGGCGGTTTCCACGCCGTGCATCACGGCAATCGAATAGGGGTTGCGGATATCCGCCACCAGCATGCCGATCAGCCGCGTGCGCCCGCGCTTGAGGCCGCGGGCCATCTGGTTCGGGCGGTAGCCCAGGTCGTTGATGGCTTGCTCGATGCGCAAGGCGGTGGCGGTGGACAGCAGGGCGCGGTCGTCGCCGATGAAGCGCGACACGCTGGCCTTGGAGACCCCGGCATGACGGGCGACATCGAGCATGGTGACGCGATTGCGCTGGGCGGCGGAAAACGGATTCACGGGCGCGGACCTTATTCTTGGAATTATCGGTTTGCAGTCTTTCCGGAGATCAGGCTGAAACCGGTTTCAGGAAACCGCAAAAAGCCGTTCGCCGTCAAGGGTGCCAAGACAGGAAATACCCCGTGCGGCCGTGGATGGCTGACCAACGGTCGCCCTCAGGGACGCTCCAGGTGCTGCTGCAGGTAGCGCAACAGGGCGCTGTAGAGCGCGTCGACTTCGGCGGCCAGGCCCCTGGCGCGCAGGCAACCGTGCACCAGCCCGAGGCCGGGGTACAGCTGGCTGGCGACCCCGGCCCCGAGCAGGTGCCGGTGATAGCATTCGCCGTCGTCGCGCAGCGGGTCGAACTGCGCCAGGGCGATGAAGGCCGGCGGCAGGCCGCTGAACTGCTCCGCCAGCAGCGGCCGGGCATAGGCCGAGCGCTGTGGCCGGCCGGGCAGGTACAGGGCCTGGAAACAGTCCAGGTCGCTGCTGCTGAGCAGCGGGGCATCGGCGTACTGGCTGCGCGAGGGCAGGTCGGCCGCGCCACCCAGTCCGGGGTAGACCAGCACCTGGGCGGCGGGCAAGGGTTCGGCGGCGTCGCGCAGGGCCAGGCACAGGGCCGCGGCCAGATTGCCCCCTGCGCTGTCGCCCATCACCAGCCGTCGCCGGCTGTCCAGGGGCAGCGGGCTCAGGCCCTGCTCCAGGGCGCGCCAGACCCCCAGGCAATCGTCGAAAGCCGCCGGGAACGGATGTTCCGGAGCCCGTCGGTAGTCCACGGCGATCACCAGTATGTCCAGTTCGTCGGCCAGTGCGGCGCAGATGAAATCGTGGGAGTCCAGGCTGCCCAGCACCCAGCCGCCGCCGTGCAGGTACAGCAGCCAGGGCCAGCCGGACGCGGGGGCCGGGCGGTCCGGGTGATAGGCCCGCAGCGGCACCTTTGCCAGTTGCAGATCATGCACGGCCAGCCCGGGGGGACGGGGTGGGGTGAAGTCCCGGCACATGCGTTCATAGCTGTCGCGCAGGCCCTTGAGGCTGCTGTCGGCGCTGGTGTAGCTCAGGGTGCGCCGGACGAAGGCCGTCAGCTCGGCGGAAAGCGGGTAATGGCTCATGGATAGCCTCGCTGGGGGTGGGCGCCGGCTTGCTGGCGAAGAGCTGCGTGAGGCGGCCTTCGCCGGCAAGCCGGCTGCTGCGACAGGCGGTTACAGGTGGGCTTTGACCGCCGCCACACCATCGCCGCCGTCGAAGGTGCTCACCCCCGTCAGCCAGCGCTGCAGGTCTTCGGGATGCTCGCGCAGCCACTGTCGGGCCACGTCCTGGGGCGTCTTGCGCTGCATGATCGGCACCATCAGCTGGCTTTCCTGGGCCGCGCTGAAACTCAGGTTCTGCAGCAGCCGATACACGTTGGGGCAACGCTCGGCGTAGTTCGGCGCGGTGACCGTGGACACCGTGGCCGCTCCCTCGTTGGGGCCGTACACGTCCTCGCTGCCGGTGAGGTAGGTGATGGCCATGTTGATGTTCATCGGGTGCGGGGTCCAGCCGACGAACACCACGAATTCCTTGCGATTGATCGCCCGCTGCACCGCCGCCAGCATCCCGGCCTCGCCGGACTCGATCAGCTTGAAGCCCTTGAGGCCGAAATGGTCGGTGTCGATCATGGTCTTGATCGTGGTGTTGGCGCCGCTGCCGGGCTCGATGCCGTAGATCTTGCCCCCCAGCTGGTCCTTGAAGCGGGCAATGTCGGCGAAGGTTTTCAGCCCCGCCTGAGCCACGTAATCCGGCACCGCCAGGGTCGCCTGGGCGTCCGTGAGGCTGGGCCGGTCCATGACCTTGACCTGCCCGGCCTCGAGGAAGGGCGCGATGTTCTGGTCCATGGCGGGCTTCCAGTAGCCGAGGAAGATGTCCAGGCGCTGGTCGCGAATGCCGGCGAAGATGATCTGCTGCACGGCGCTGGTCTGCTTGCTGTCGTAGCCCAGCCCGGTGAGCAGGACATCGGCCACGGCGCTGGTGGCGATCACATCGGTCCAGTTGACCACTCCCATGCGCACGGTCTTGCAGGACGCGGGCTCGGCGGCCCAGGTGGAGGCACTCAGCAGTGCGCTGGCGCAGAGGACCAGGAAACAACGCTTGAACGGTGTTTTCATCAGAGGATCTCTTCCGGCAGGTGGCTTGTTGTTCTGAGCGGCGTCTTGTCGCGCCGTGCTGGCCACCTTACGTGGCCCCGATGGCCCGGGAAACGCTCTGTAGCGACCGGCTTTTGCACTGTGACGACTGCCCGGGCGCACTTCACGCCCACAGGCTTGTCCAGGTCGCGATCAGCAACAGCCCGGGCGGTGCGCCAGGGCTGGGGTCTTGACATGCAGTGCAGCCTCGACCGGGCTGATGTGGAATACCGCGAGACAGGGCAGGAGCCGTTATCAGAACTGATAGGTAAAGGCGGTTTGAATACCGGTCGTGTCATTGCCGCCCGGCTCCTGTGTCCAGAACACACCGGCATGCACGGCGCTGTTCTCGTTCAAGGCATAGCTTGCCCCGGTGCCCGCGGCAAAACGGGTGTCGTGCTGTTTATCGACCTGGTAGGTATAGCGACCCAGGTAGTCCATGCGCGCTTGAAAGGCGTCCTGGTCTTTGTCCAGGTCCTGGATCAGGCCCAGGCTGGCATTGAGCTCCAGCTGTTTTGTCAGGCGTTTGGCAGTTCGTACGCCGGCGTTCAGGCGGGTCACCGAGCGCTGCATTTTTGCGTAGCTGGCCGCCATGACGGCGCCGCTGTGCTCGCTATAGCCCTGGCGGCTGACTTGAGTCTGGCTGAGGCCGATGTACGGCGTCACGGTCAGGCTATCGAGCCGCAGGCCATAGCCACCCTCGATGCTGAAGGCCTTGCCACGCAGGCTCGAACGCCCTTGACCGGCGTCGGTATAAGCCAGTTGCTCACGGCGGATATCGAGCTTGGAAGACAGATAGGCCGCAGCCAGACGCCCCTGCCAACCCAGGCCCTGGCCCGATTCGTCCATGGCAACGAACATCGCTACTGCGGGTGCGTTGGACCCTGCCTTGGTGTAGTTGTCCGGCAACTGTTGATCGAGGTTCTGGTCCAGGGTGATGCCCACACGCAGATGGTCGCTGGGACGGGCGCCCAGGGTCAGACTCGTGGAGGTCTGGCGAGTCTCGCGATTTCTGCTGTAGCTGGGACCAACCCCAATACAGAACGAGCCGCTGTCGATCTGGCACTCCTGGCTCATCAACCGGTCCAGTTGCGCACTGCGCAGGTCCAGGACTCCCCATGCCCGATTGGCGCTTTTGGCCATCGCGCTCCGGGTGTTGTCCAGATCAAGCAGGTGAGTGCCGGTTTCCGTGATCTTCCACAGCGCGGCGTGTAGGTCACCACTCGCGGTGAGGCTCAGGCCGACGGCAATATTGCCGTCGGCGGACACGGCAGTCGCTGCCGAATGTTGGCCGCCTAACGTGCCCAGATCGATCATGCCGTCGGCATCGGTGTGTCTGAAGGCGTGGCTATCGCCCTCTGCGGTAATGGCAAAACCGACGACAACGCGGCCGTCGGCGGATGCCGCGCTAGCACTGGAGTCGCCCCCCCAGGAGCCGAGCTCGACCATGCCGTTGGCGTCAGTGTGTTTGAACGCTTGAGTACCGCCGGTGATAGTTTCCGAACTGCCCACGACCACCTGGCCGTCGGCGGATATTCCCAGAGCCTGGGAAGATGTTCCGCCGAGGGTGCCCAGGTCGGTCATGCCGTTGGCATCGGTGTACTTGAACGCGTGTTGTACGTTCGGATCGGTATCGATGTCCGACTGCCCGACGACGACGCTACCGTCGCCGGACACCGCAGTTGCAAGGGAGTCGCCACTGTTGTCTGCCTTCAAGGTCCCCAGATCGATCATGCCGGTCGCCTCCGTGTGCTTGAAGGCACGAGTCCTCCCTTGGAGATTCAAGGAGTCGCCAACCACCACGGCGCCGTCAGCGGATACGCCATTGGCGCTGGATGATGCGCCGCCCAGTGTGCCTAGATCGATCATGCCGGTCGCATCGGAGTGCTTGAAGGCATGAGCCGCGGCCGGGGTAGCCGCTTTTCCCACGACCACGCTGCCGTCGGCGGATATTGCATAGGCAAAGGAATAGTCTCCACCCAAGGTCCCCAGATCGACCATGCCAGTCGCATCGCTGTATTTGAATGCGTGATCTTGGCCTGTGGGTAATGTTTTGTTTACCGCGATTAGACGACCGTCGGCAGAGACGCCGAAGGCCATAGAGTACTCGTTACTCAAAGAACCTAAATCAATGCTGTCGATTGCAGTGATCGCATGGGACTGTACTGAATAAGTGACGCTGTATAGCAGGGTAATAGCTGTTATTACGGATGGGTATTTCAACGTTGTAACCTTTTGGCGAAGCAGAAAACACAACAGTCTGTGGAAGTTACAGGCTGCTTTGGGGGTGGCTGTTTGCTGTTGGGCCCATGGATTGGGTGCGCGGGCGCTCTATTGCAAGTGCTTTCGTCATTTGGACATGGCGAGGTCGGCAAACTTCAGGTTCGGGGAAAAGGGGGGATTAGTTGAAAGCGAGGGACTAACGTTAAGAAGTTAGTTGGCTAAATCCAGGGCTGTAAAAGGCGGCTATTTTATTTTTAGTAAGAGGGCGGGTCTTTAAGATGATTCTTAAATTGCTCTTGAAGTGTTGGGGCGATTTGTTTGGAAGGTCGATCAGTACAACTGAATTTAGTTGCTTGGTATTGGCGGTCGTTCGAATGAGATCAACTAGGCTTACCCAGCCTGACACTCGCTATATGGCATCTCGGACGAAGCCGTCGCGATTCTCACGGACGATCCCGCGAAGCTGCCAGGACTGGGCTCAAGCCGTCTCGTACCGGTTCAGCTGAACAGCCCGGCGGCAATGTTGATGGAAAAACCGAGGATCGCGGTGTTGAACAGAAAGCCGATCAAGGACTGGGCGAGGACGATCTTGCGCAGCTCGCGGGTGGCGACACCGACGTCCGAGGTTTGCACCGCCACGCCGATGGTGAAGGAGAAGTACAGGAAGTCCCAGTAGTCCGGGTCGATCGGGCCTTCGGCAAAGCGCAGCGCCGGTTCCTGGCCGTCCCAGGTGTAGTACAGGCGCGCGTAGTGCAGGCTGAAGATCACCCCGACCAGCAGCCAGGAACCGATCACCGTCAATCCGGTAAAGGCGTAATGGACCAGCCGCCGGGTGCTGTCCAGGTCCTTGCTGCCGACCAGCTCCAGGGTGATCGCCACCAGGCTGGCGATAGCGGCGATGCACACGATGAGCAACACCAGCCCGGCGTTTTCGTCCTCGGCTTCGGCGATGCGCTTCACCTGGTCGGCGCGAGCGCGCAGGGTCAGCCAGAACATCAGCAGCAGGTAAGTCCAGACGGCGGCGTTCCAGCCGATGAGGATCTTGCTGGTGAGGGTCGCGGCGGGGGCGAAGAGGCCGACGGCGCAGCCGATCAGTACGCCGATGGTTAAGCGAGGGTGGGTGCGGATTACGACGGACATGGGGGCTCGTGGCGTTGGGGCTGAAGGAGGGGAACATTAGCATGTGGGGCGGTGGGGGTTATGTTTTGGGCGTGTGCTGGGAGGGGCATATCCGTTGCTGCGGGTGTGGCGGCTGGCGGTTTCGCCTTTACGGCGAGTTTGAGGGGGGTACATATCCGTTGCTGTGGGTGTGGCCACTTACGGTTTCGCCCTTACGGCGAGTGGGACGGTGTGCATATCCGTTGCTGCGGGTGCGGCCACTTAGGGTTTCGCCCTTACGGCGACTTACTTTTTTCAAACGCCAAAAAAGTAAGCAAAAACGCTTGCCCCTCCATACGGCCCCTCGCTGGGGCTCGGGGTTCCCTCTCTCCGGCATTGCTCCGGGGGCCCGCCGCCAACCGGCCATCCATGGCCGGGTGGCGGCTAGCTCGGCATCCCTGCCGAGCTGCCCCCTACGCAACGCCTGCGCTCGGCCTGCTGGGAAGGGGCCGGAAGATCAAGATCTAGATCAAAAGCCAACGCCAAAACCCAGGTGCGCAGGCTGGCTCCTTGTAGCCGCTGCCGAAGGCTGCGAACGAGCGCTCGCGCTCGCAAAACCAGGCGGCGCGGTGGTTCAGGAACGTTGGGGAGGCAGGTTTAGCGTCTCCTGCGGAGCCGTTCGCAGCCTGCGGCAGCGGCTACATGTAACGCGAACGGCAATGAAACAGGTCGGCCGGTAGGCCGCCGTCAGATGTTGATCTTGATCTGGTTTTTGATCTTCCTGCCCCCTTAAACACGATGGCCGAACGCAGGCATTGAGCCGTGGGTAACCCGGCAGGACGCCGGGTTAGCCGCACTGGGCCATGGATGGCCCATTGCGGCGGCCCACGGATCAATGCCGGAGTTCGGGCATGCCGAGCCTAGGCGAGGCACCGAGTGGAGGGGCAAGAGCCTTTGGTTACTTTGGGCTGGCCGGCATTCCGGGTTTCAAAGTGACTCGCTGTAAGAGCGGAACCGCCAGCGGCCGCACCCGCAAGAACGGATATGTACCCAAACCCGCTGTAAGAGCGGAACCGTAAGCCGCCGCACCCGCAAGAACGGATATGTACCCAACCCCGCTGTAAAAGCGGAACCATAAGCCGCTACACCCGCAGCCCCGGATATGTACCCAACCCCACAACAAAAACTCACGCCAAAGTCTTGGCCATGACCCCCACAAACAACTTCGACTCAAGAAACACCTGCAACCACTCCTGCAACGCAGGATAAGGCGTCTGCGCAAACCACTCCCGGTCCACATGAGCAAACTGGCGAACAAACGGCAGCAGGGCCATGTCCGCCAAGCTCGGATGCGCCGCCAGCAGATGGCGTCGCTCCTGCAGCAGGCGCTCCAACTGCGCCAGAAACACCTCGCCCTGGCCCCGGTAATGCTCCATGGGCGCCTCGGGATAGCGCTCGGCGTACTTGTAGCGATTGAGGTGCACCTTGAACACCTGATCATTTTCGGCAATCAAGGCCGCCATCTGTGTCTGGGCCTCGGGGGCGCCGATGAGCCGCCAGTTGTCCGGATCATGCTGCTCCAGGGCCCAGTGCATGATCTCCAGGCTCTCGTCGATCACCCGCCCATCCACCGCCAGCACCGGCACCGTGCCCTTGGGCGACAGAGCCAGCATCTCGGGTGGCTTGGCCTTGAGGCTGACCTCGACGATCTGCACGGGCACCTGGGCATAGCGCAGCGCCAGTCGCGCGCGCATGGCGTAAGGGCAGCGGCGGAACGAGTAGAGGGTCGCCTCGGGCATCGGCCGCGTGCTCATTTCACCTCCAGGGTGCTCAGGCCGTTGCCCTGGCGGCTGACCTGGATCTGCACCGGGATCCGTTCGTGCATTTCCTGCACGTGGGAAATCACCGCGACCTTGCGCCCTTGGGCCTGCAGGCCGTCGAGGGCGTCCATGGCCAGTTGCAGGGACTCGGGGTCGAGGCTGCCGAAACCTTCGTCGATGAACAGCGATTCGATCTTCAGGGTGCTGGAGGCCATGGACGCCAGCCCCAGGGCCAGGGCCAGGGACACCAGGAAGGTTTCGCCGCCGGACAGCGAGTGCACCGAGCGCAGTTCATCGCCCATTTCGGTGTCCAGCACCAGCAGGCCGAGCATGCTGCCGCCGCGCTTGAGGCGGTAGCGCCGCACCAGCTGGCGCAGTTGGGCGTTGGCGTGGTGCACCAGCAGGTCGAGGTTGTAGGCCTGGGCGATCTTGCGGAAGGTGTCGCCGGTGGCCGAGCCGATCAGGGCATTCAGGCGGGCCCAGCGCTGCCATTGCTGGTAGGCGTCGTGGATCTGCTGGCCCAGGGCCTGATTGGCCTCCTGGCGGCGTTGGTCCTCGCTTTGCCGGGCGCGCAGTTCCGCCACCTGCTGTTCGCTGGCGAGGGCTTGTTGCTGCAGCTCTTCAAGGGCCTGGGCCAGTTGCCCGGCCTCCAGGTTGCCGTTGTGCTGGGCCTGGTGCTGTTGCAGGCGTTGCTGACGCTCCTGGAGCAGGACCTTGGCTTGTTCGATGGCCTTGTCGTTGGCCTGCAGGTGCTGGCGCAGTTGCTGGACCTGTTCCTCGTCCAGTTCCAGCAGCTGTTGCAGGCCGCTGTCGTCCAGCTCCGGATGCTGGGCGCGCCATTGTTCGATGCTGCCGGCCAGTTGCTGCCGTTCGCTGTCCAGGGCTTGCAGACGCTCTTGCCGGGCCTTGAACTCGGCGCTCAGTTGGATCAGTTGCTGCTGCAGCTCCTGCAGCTCGTGCTGGGCCTTGGCCTGGGCGCTGCGGGCCTGTTCCACGGCTTGATCGAGCTGTTGCTGCCAGAGCTCGGCGCTAGGGTGCGACCCCAGCAGGGCGGCCAGCCGGTCCTTGCAGGCCTGGTGCTGTTGGCTCAGGGCGTCGAGCTGCTGCTGAGCGTCGCTCAGTTGCTGCTGGCGGGTCAGTTGGCGGTCCTGTTCCTTGTCCAGCAGCAGTTGGCGCTGCTGCTGTTCTTCGGCTTCGTCCTGGCGCTCGCGCAGTTGCTCGATGCGTTGCAGCACCTGCTGGTCCAGTTGCATGAAGGTGCTGGCCGGATCACGGCGCAGGCCTTCGAGCACCTCGGCCGGCAGCAGGTTGTTGAAGCTGGCCAGTTCTTCTTCGAGACGCTGTTGGTCGGCGGCCAATTGCTCCTGCTGCTTGTGCAGGTGCTGGGCCGCCTGCTGGCTGGCGTCTTGTGCTTGCTGCAACTGCTGCTGGAGCCGCGTGGCGTCCTTTTGCAGGGTCAGCAAGGCATCCAGGCGGCTTTCATCCTGGGTGATGCTCTGTTGCAACTGTTCCAGTTGCTGGCGCAGCCAGGCATCGCGTCGCGCCGGGTCCTGGTCCAGCAGGCTGGCACTCTGCGGGTGGGCTTGCAGGCTGGGGGCCAGCGCCTGTTGCTGGCTGGCCAGTTGTTCCTGTTGCTGGAGGAATTCCTTCTGCTGGGCGATCAGGCCCTGGACCTGGGCCCGCAGTTCGTTGAGCTGTTCCTTGAGCCTGTCCACCGCCTGACGGGCGTTGGCTTCTTCGCTTTCGTCATGGCGCCCCAGGCTTTGTAGCAGGGCTTCGGGCTGGTGATAGGGGTGCTCGACGCTGCCGCATACCGGGCAGGGCTGGTCGTCCTGCAACTGCCCGCGTAGCTCCTCGACACTGGCACTGCGGGCCAGGCGCTGGCGCTCCAGCAAGGCCTGGGTGACGCTCAGGGTCTGCTCGGCGACGCTCAGTTCGGCCTTGGCTTGCAGGCCGGCCTGGTTCAGTGCCTCGCGCTGGGCGGCCACGGCTTGCTGCTTGTCTTGCAGGGCCCGGCCGCGCTGGTCCAGTTCCTGTTGCTGGGCCCAGAGCCGTGCCAGCTCTTCGGTGGCCCGTTGTTGCTTGCGGTTGTCCTTGAGCAGGCCGTCCAGCAATTGGATCTGCTCGGCCACGGCCTGGGGTTCGGCACCGGCTTCGCTGTAGAGCAATTCAAGGTGGGAACGTTGTTCGGCCAGTTGCTGAGCGGCGGTGCCGGCTCGCTGTTCCAGGGCTGGCAGTTCGGCCTGGCCCTGATTCAGGCGGTTGCCGATCAGCATCAGTTGCTGCAGGCGTTCGCGGTAGAGCGTCCAGGCTTCGCTCAAGGGGGCGAGGGCGGCGCTGTGCGCCAACTGCCCGGCAATCCGCTCCAGGCGCTCACCCACCAGACGCTGCTTCTCCAGCAGTTCGGCAATGCTTTGCTGGCCTTGGGCACTGACGCTTTGCGCGCGGTCACGGGTTTCGCCGGCCTCGCTCAGGCTCTGGCCAAGACGGCTCAGATTGGCCTGTTCGGCAAAGGCTTCGCGCAGCAGCGGCGCGCTGTCGCTGTGCTGGCTCTGGGCCATGGTCAGGGCGCTGTCGGCGTCGAGCACGTGCTGTTGCAGCTGTTGGTGACGTTGTTGCAGCTCAACCTGTTGCGCGGCCTGCTGCTCGATCTGTTGGCCCAGGGGCTCCAGGGCTTGGTGCAGCTCGATCTGGCGCAGGAACTGGTGGCGCTGCGGCGCCAGTTGTTCCAGACGCTGCAGGCGCAGGCGCTCTGGGGCCAGAGCCAGGGCCTGCTGCTCGGCCTGTTGCAACTGCTCGGCGGCGTCCTGTCGGGCCTGCTGCCACTGTCCCAGCTCCTTGAGCCAGCTGTGCTGGGCCTCCAGTTGCTTGAGCCGGGCCTGCTGCTCCTTGAGCTGCTGCCGGGCGGCGTCGAACTGTTGATCCAGCTCGGCCCGGGCTTCGGGGTCCAGCGGGGTGATGCCGCTGGCCTGGGCCTTGAGTTCCTTGTGGACCTCTTCGGCCTCCTTGCTCTTGCTGTAGGCGCGCCGCCCCAACTGGCTGTAGATCGAGGTGTTGGTGAGCTTTTCCAGCAGCTCGCTGCGTTCCTTGTCATCGGCCTTGAGGAAGGCGCTGAACTCGCTCTGGGCCAGCATCACCGCCCGGGTGAATTGCTCGAAGTTGAGCCCCAGGCGGGCCTCGATCAACTGCTTGTATTCGCTCTTGCTCTGGTTGCTCAGCAGTTGTTCGCTGTCCAGGTCGGTGAGGTTCTGCCGGCTGGCCTGCAGCTTGCCGTTGGCCTTGTCGCGGGCGCGGTTGGCCTCCCAGCGGGCGCGGTAGCGGCGCCCGTCAATGCCGACAAAGTCCACCTCGGCATAGCCGCTGCCGCTGCCCCGGCGCAGCAGGGTGCGCGGGTCGCTGGTGAGGATCTCGCTGTCGACCTCGGGGACCTTGGTCTCGCGGCCGATGTTGTTCAGCCGCGGCACCGCGCCGAACAGCGCCAGGCACAGGGCGTCGAGCAGGGTGCTCTTGCCGGCGCCGGTCGGGCCGGTAATGGCGAACAGCCCGGCGCTGGCCAGGGGCTCGGCGGTGAAGTCGATCTCGAACGGGCCAGCCAGGGAGGCCAGGTTCTTCAGGCGGATGGCCAGGATCTTCATGGCTGTTCCCCTTCTTGCTGCACGTCCTGCAACAGCAGGGCGAAATCCTTGAGGGTGGTGTCGTCCACCTCGTTGCCGTAGGCGTCGCGCCAGGCCCGGCGGAACAGTTCTTCGGGGCTCAGTTGATCCAGTTCGATCAGCTCGGCGCCGCTGTCTTGCGCGTCGCGCCCGCCCTTGCCGGCGTATTCGGCGGCAATCCGTACCAGGCGCACGGCCTTGCCTTGCAGGGCGCTTTCCACTTGCTGGCGCAGGTCCGGCTGCGGTTCGTCCAGGCGCACCCGCACTTCCAGCCAGGGCTGGCGCTGTTCTTCGGCCAGAAGGTCAATGTCCGGCAGCTCGCCGAGCTGGTCGAGGATTTCTCCCAGGGGCGCCGGGCCCAGGCGTTGCAGGTTCACCGCCCGGGGAATCAGCCGCGGTTCGACGCTGACCAGGGTCTCGCCGTCCAGGCGCACATCGAGGATCTGGTGCTGATAGCCGATCTCGGAAAACGACAGCGGGATCGGCGAGCCGCTGTAGCGGATGCGCTCCTCGCCATTGACCTTCTGCGGCTGGTGCAGGTGCCCCAGGGCCACGTAGCTGATGTCCGGGCCGAACAGGCTGGCGGGCAGGGCCTCGGCGTTGCCGATGATCAGGCTGCGCTCGGAATCTTCCGAGATTGAGCCGCCGGCCATGTGGGCGTGGCTCACCGCCACCAGGGCCTGGCCCGGCTGGCGCTTGGCGTTGGCCGCGGCGATCAGCCATTCATGGACCTGGGCGATGCCCTTGAGGTAGTCGTCGCCCCGTTGCGGGCCGGTGACTTCCGCCGGCCGCAGGAACGGCAGCGCCAGGCACCAGGCGCGGACCGCGCCACTGGCGTCGGGCAGCGGCAGCAGCAGGCGTTCGACATCCAGCTGGCCGTCATCCAGCCACAGCACCCGGCCCAGGGCGTGGGTGCGCAGGCGCCGCATCAGGGGCGCCGGCAGTTCGATGCGCGAGCCGGAGTCGTGGTTGCCGGCGATCATCACCACGGTCAGGGCCGGCTGTTGTTCGTGGGCGCTGACGATGAAGTCGTAGAGCCGCTCCTGGGCTTTGACCGGCGGGTTGACGGTGTCGAAGATGTCGCCGGCGATCAGCAGCACATCCGGCTGCTCATGCTTGAGCTGACGCAGCAGCCACTCAAGGAAGCAGGCGTGTTCGAAGTCGCGTTCCTGGCCGTGGAGGTTCTGGCCCAGGTGCCAGTCGGAGGTGTGAAACAGACGCAAGGCAAACTCCAGGTAAAGCAGCGGCAAGTGGCAAGCGGCAAGCTACGAGCTGCTTGAGGCTTGCAGCTCGCCGCTTGCGGCTGCCGTTATTTGGGGTAGAGCGGTGGCAGGCTGGTGGTGTCCGTCAACGGGTCCTGGACCCGCTCGTTGATAGGAATGGCGCGGATTGCCCGCCACAGCTCCTCACCTTGCCAATACTGGCCGGTTTCGCTGTAGAGGGCGCCGTTGAGGCCGTCCAGGGCATCGGACAGCGGGATGAATCGCGCCGCCATGTCGGCCAGGGTTTCCGGTTGCTGGCGCGCCCAGGCGTCCAGGGCCTGGCGGGTGGTCTGCGGGTCGTTGGCCTGACAGGCGCGCTTGAGGTCGTCCAGCAGCGAGCGCGGGCTCGGGCCGGTCTGGGTGGCGCGCAGCACCGCCGGTTGCGAGCGCGCCCGCCACCACAGGCCGAAGCCCAGGAGGGTGGTGCAGGCCAGCAGCAGGGTGCTCAGTTGCCAGGGCCAGAGCGGACCATCGTTGCTGCCGGCCTGGGGCGTGCCGGCCGGGGTATCCACCACCAGGCTCGGGTTGTTCGCCACCTGCAGGCTGCGGGCCGGCAGGCGGGTGAGTTCCAGGCGTTCTTCCTGGGTGTTCCACCAGGTCACTTCCAGGCCCGGCAAATTCACTTCGCCGGTGCGGGTCGGCACCAGCGCCTGGCGCTCTTCGCGAATGCCCAGCAGGCCCTGCTCGACGTGCTGGTTGCTCAGTTGCGGCTGGTCGGGGTAGCTGCGCAGGCCGTTGACCTCGGGCTGGGGCAGGGGCGGCAGTTGGGTGCTGGACAGGCCTTCGGCGCGCAGGGTCAGGGTGCGGGTCAGGGAGTCACCGACCTGCGGGTGATCGGGCTCCGGGTTCCAGCTTTCAGTCAACTCCAGGCGGCGCGCCGGCAGCCAGGGGACGTCGGCGGGATAGCCGGCGGGCTTGCCCAGCACGTCCAGGCTCATGGGCTCGGAGCTCACATGGATCAGCTTGCCGGGCTTGGGAGCCTGGGGCGCGGGTTCCTGGTCGTTGCCCGGGTTGGCCAGGGTGGCGCTGAAGGTCAGCGCCGGGATCTGCAACTGGCCGCTGCGCTGGGGGTACAGGGCGTAGCGCATCTCGATCACCCCGTGACGCACGCCATTGATGAGTTTTTCGTAGGTGCGCGGCTCGCCCAGTTGCTCGACCCGGGCATCGTCGAGTTGCAGGGGGCTGAGGTTGCTGTCGTCGAACAGCGGCACCGAATGGTAGATGTGCAGGGTCAGCAGGGCCTGGGCCTGGACGTAGACTTTGGGGCGGTCGAGTTCGGCCTTGATGAACACCGGCTCCAGCCGGGCGTCCTGGTCCTGGGCCGCCCCGGCGTTGACTTGCAGGCTCAGGGCCTGGCTGTGCAGATTGCCCAGTTGCAGCGGGGCGATCTCCAGGGTGCCGAGCTGGCGCGGCAGCAGGGTGATGATCCAGCGGGTGCTGGCGTGGTTGTCGCCCAGGCTGTTGAGCTGGTTGACCTGGCGTGTGCCGCGCACTTCGAACTGACTGTCCAGAGGCGTGAGATCGGGCTTGCCGAACTGGGTGACGTCGGTGGACTCCAGGGTCAGCTCGACGGTTTCCCCGGCGTTCACCTGGCTGCGGTCCAGGCTGGCGGACAGCCCGGCAGCCTGGGACGGGGCAGTCCAGAACGCGAGGGCTAGCAGAAGGGCGGCGGTGCAGCGGGTCATCGAGTTTTTCCCTGATCCTGATGTTGTTGCTGTTCGTACCAGAATTTACGCCTCAGCAGTTCGCCCGGATCGTCCGGGATCTTGCGCAGCCATTGTTCCAGCGCCTGCTGGTGTTCGGCGTCCAGGCTGTCCTGGGCCGGACGCAGTGGGGTGGTGGTGTGCTGGTCGTCCAGTTCGCTGCCGGGCACCTCGCTGTGGCCGTTGCCCGGTGGCGGCGGCGCCGTGGCCTCGCCGGTTTCGGTCGCGGTCTGCCCGGTGTTGTCCGGGGGTTCGCTGCCGCTGGTCGGCTGGGTCGCGGCGCCGCTGGGCCCGGCGTTGTTGCTCTCGTCGCTGTCGGGGTTCTGCGGCTTTTGCGGCGCGGTCGGCGGCGCAGCCTGCTGCTGTTGCAACAGGCTTTGCACCAGGGCCTTGTTGTACAGGGCCGGTTGCAGGTCCGGCTGGCGTTCCAGGGCTTGCTCGTAGGCGTCCAGGGCCGCTTCCAGTTCGCCGCTGCGGGCCAGGGCATTGCCGCGATTGTAGTGGGCGCGGGCGTCATTGCCTTCGGCAAAGCGCTCGGCGGCGGCATTGTAGTTGCCGGATTCGTACAGGGCCACGCCTTGCCATTGCGGGTCCTGGAAGCGCCGCGCAGCTTCGGCCGGGCGCTGCTGCTCCAGCAGGCGCCGGCCCTGTTGGTCGGGACGCAGCCACAGGTCTTGCAAGTCGAAGGCGTAGCTCGGTTGCGGCGCGGCCAACAGCAGCAGCGGCAGGCAGAACAGCCAGCCCCGGCGCCCGGCGCAGGCGGCCAGCAACAGCAGCGGCAGCAACAGCCAGTAGCCCTGGTCGGCCCAGGTGTCCAGGCGCAGGGTCTGGCCGTCGTTGCGCAATCCCTGGGGGCCGCCCAGCAGGCCCAGGCCCTTGAGGTCGCTGTCGTCCAGGCGCGCCTGACGGTAGCGGCCGCCGACCTCGCCGATGAACTGCTTGAGGTCCGGGCTGTCCAGGCGCGACACCAGGATCGCCCCCAGGTCGTCCTTGAGGTAGCTGCCGTCTTCCAGGGTCACCGGGGCGCCGTCGCGGCTGCCCAGGCCCAGCATCAGCAACTGCGGCGCGTCACCGCTCAGGGCCTGGCGGATGCCCTGGCGCTCCTGTTCGCTGAGGGACGCGGCCATCAGCAGCACCCGGCCCTGGCCCAGGGCGCCCTGGTCCAGCAGCTTGAGGGCCTTGAGCAGGGCCAGGTCGGCGCGCTGGCCGGGCTGGGGCATGATCGACGGTTTCAGCGCGTCCAGCAGATTGCGGCTGGTGGCCAGGTCGTCGGACAGCGGCACCAGGGTGTGGGCGCTGCCGGCATAGACCACGATCGCGGTCTGGGCGTCGCTGCGCGCTTGCAGCAGGTCCAGCAACTTGTGCCGGGCCTGCTCCAGGCGGTTGGGCGGCACGTCGCTTGCGAGCATCTGCGGGGTCAGCTCCAGCAGCACCACCAGCGGGTCGGCGGGTTTCTGGCTGGTCTGTTCCACGCGCTGCCAGCCGGGGCCGAGCAGGGCCAGCACCGCCAGCAGCCAGGCCAGGCCCAGGGCCACCCAGGGCAGCTTGCTTTCACGGCCGTTGCCGCCGCTGAGCAGGGCGGCGTGAAAGGCCGGCGGCAGGATCATCTGCCAGCGTCCGGCGCGCTTCTGCCGGTGCCACAGCTTCCACAGCAGCAGGGCCAGCAGCGGCAGCACCAGCAACCATCCGGGTCGGAACCAGTGGGGCCAGAGACTGATCATCGACGCCTCCGCAAGCGCAGGCGCTTGAGTCGCTGGCGCCAGTCATGGGCAGGCAGCAGGAAATTCGACTCGCTGAAGAAGCGCTGCAGCGGGTTGTGCGGCCAGCGCTCGCGCAGCACCAGCAGCACGCTGAGCAGCAGGGCGGCCGCCAGGGGCCAGTGGTACAGGGCCTGGGCCGGGCGGGCCTGGGTCGGTTGCTGGGCCACCGGCTCCAGTTGGTCGAGGGTTTCCTTGATGGCCTGCAGCTCCTGGCCGTCATGGGCGCGGAAGTAGCGTCCGCCGGTGACCTCGGCCAGCTCCTTGAGCGCCGGTTCGTCCAGGTCCAGGCTCGGGTTGAGCCCCAGTACCCCGAGCGTGGCGCTGTCCTGCGGGTCGGCGCCGATGCCGATGGGGTAGATCTTCACCCCTTCCGCGGCGGCCAGCCGGGCGGCGGTGATCGGTGCGATCTCGCCGCCGTTGTTGGCGCCGTCGGTGACCAGGATCAGCACCCGGCTCTGCGCCGGACGCTGGCGCAGGCGCTTGAGGGCCAGACCGATGGCGTCGCCGATGGCGGTGTTCTTGCCGGCGATGCCGATCTTCGCCTCGTCGAGCCAGATGCGTACCGTGCGCCGGTCGAAGGTCAGGGGCGCCTGCAGATAGGCCTTGCTGCCGAACAGGATCAGGCCAACCCGGTCACCCTCGCGGTGTTCGAGAAAGTCCCCCAGCAGGTGCTTGACCAGGCTCAGGCGGCTGACGTCTTCGTCCTGCCACTGCATGTCGGGAAAGTCCATGGAACCGGACACGTCCACCGCTACCAGCAGGTCGCGGCCACTGGCGGCCACCGGTAGCGGTTCCCCCAGCCATTGCGGGCGGGCCGCGGCCAGCAGCAACAAGACCCAGAGCAGGACGAAGCGGACCTGCTGGCGCCAGGCCGGCATGTGGGCCCGGGCCCGGCGCCGCGACAGACCTTCCAGATCACTGAGAAAACTCACCTTCAGCGCCGGTTCGCCGCTGTCGGCCACCGGCAGCACCAGGCGCAGCAGCCAGGGCAGCGGCAACAGGGCGAAGATCCACGGCCAGGCGAACTCAAACATGCTTGCGAATCCAGGTGTCCACCGCCTGGGTCAGGCCGGCGATGGCTTTGTCGTCGAGCTTGCACTCGGGTTTGTAGGCGCCTTCCACCAGCACCATCCAGCGGGTCAGGCCGGCGGCGGGGCAGCGGTTGTCGAGAAACGCCAGCCACTTGCGGCCATTGAGGGTATGGCTCTGGCTGTAGGGATAGTGGTTGCGGCACAGGCGCTTGAGCAGGGCATTGAGGGCCTGCAGCCAGGCGCCGGCCGGGGCGCCGTCATAGGGCTTGGGCAACAGCGCCAGTTCCGCCAGGGCGGCCAGGCGCACCGGGTCCAGGGGCTGTTCGCGGCGAGGGCGGGTGGTCTTGCGCGGCCACAGGTGGCGCCAGCGCCACAGGGCCAGGCCCAGCAGCGGCAGGACCACCGCCAGCACCCACCAGCCCGGGGCCGGTGGCCACAGGCCGATATCCGGCGGCGGCAGCAGCGGTTGCAGTTGTTCCAGGCTGCTCATCGGCCGGCTCCCGGGCGCTGCGGATTGAGGTACTCGCGCAGTTGCTCGACCATTTCGCTCTGGGTGCTCAGGGGCATCAGCAGCACCCGCAGTTTTTGCGCCAGGCGTTCCCAGCGGGCGATGCGCGCCTCGCTCTGGGCCCGGTAGGCCTGGCGCAGTTCGTAGTTCAGGGTATCCAGTTCCAGCTGCGCGCCGCGTTCGGCAAAGCGCAGCAGGCCGGCGGCGGGCAGGGCGTGGTCGAGGGGATCGGACAACGGCATCAGCAGCAGGTCGCAATGGCGCGACAGCAGGCTCAGCTGTTGCTCGGCGGCGTCGCTCAAGGCGCGCTCGTCGCAGATCACGATCACCAGGCTGCCGGGACGCAGCACTTCGCGCCCGCGCAGCAGCGCGGTGCCCAGGGCATCGCGCTGGGGCTGGGCTTCGCTGTGCAGCGACTGGTTGACCCGCACCAGGCGGTTGAGCAGCTGCAACAGGCTCTGCTTGCTGCGCCGGGGCTTGATCTCGTAGTGCTCGTCGTCGCCGTAGACCAGCCCGCCGACCCGGTCGTTATGGCCCAGGGCGGCCCAGCCGATCAGGCTTGCGGCCTGGGCGGCGAGCACCGACTTGAACATCAGCCCGGAGCCGAAGAACAGCTGGCGGCTCTGCTCGACCATGATGAAGATCGGCCGCTCGCGCTCCTCGTGGAACAGCTTGGTGTGGGGTTCCTGGGTGCGCGCGGTGACCCGCCAGTCGATGGTGCGCACGTCGTCGCCGGCCTGGTAGACCCGCACCTGGTCGAAGTCCACGCCGCGCCCGCGCAGCTTGGAGTGGTGCAGGCCGATCAGCGGGCTGCGCTGGCTCGGGGTGGAGAACAGCTGCACCTCACGCACGCGGTGGCGCATCTCGATCAATTCACCGAGGGTGATGCGAATGCCGGGTTCGGCAACGGGCTGGGTCATGGGGGTCAGGCGACGGCAACGACGTCGAGGATGCGCTGTACCACACGGTCCTGGTCGATGCCTGCCGCTTCAGCCTCGAAGGACAGAATGATGCGGTGGCGCAGCACGTCGAACAGCACGGCCTGGATGTCTTCCGGACTGACGAAGTCGCGGCCGGCGAGCCAGGCGTGGGCCCGGGCGCAGCGGTCCAGGGCGATGGAGCCGCGGGGACTGGCGCCGTAGGCGATCCACTCGGCCAGTTCCGGGTCGAACTTGGCCGGGGTGCGAGTGGCCATCACCAGTTGCACCAGGTATTCCTCCACCGCGTCGGCCATGTACAGACCGAGGATTTCCTTGCGCGCGGCGAAGATCGCCTGCTGGCTGACCCGGCGCTCGGGCTTGGTTTCGCCGTTCAAGGCTTCGCCACGGGCCTGCTGCAGAATCCGGCGCTCGACGGCGGCGTCCGGGAAACCGATCTTGACGTGCATCAGGAAGCGGTCGAGCTGGGCTTCGGGCAGCGGGTAGGTGCCTTCCTGCTCGATGGGGTTCTGGGTCGCCATCACCAGGAACAGCGGCGACAGTTCATAGGTGCTGCGCCCGACACTGACCTGCCGCTCGGCCATGGCCTCCAGCAGCGCCGACTGGACCTTGGCCGGGGCACGGTTGATTTCGTCGGCCAGCACCAGGTTGTGGAAGATCGGCCCTTGCTGGAACACGAAGCTGCCGGTTTCCGGGCGATAGATTTCGGTGCCGGTGATGTCGGCGGGCAGCAGGTCGGGGGTGAACTGAATCCGATGGAATTGCGCTTCAATGCCTTCGGCCAACTCTTTGATGGCCTTGGTCTTGGCCAGCCCCGGAGCGCCCTCGACCAGCATGTGGCCGTCGGCGAGCAGGGCGATGAGCAAGCGCTCGATGAGTTTTTCCTGGCCGAGAATCTGCGTTGAAAGAAAGGTTCGCAGCGCCAAAAGCGCTTCACGATGTTCCATCGGTGACTGTTCCTGGAGAGGGTGCACCCCGGGCGTCGAAATAACCTTGGGGCTGGGGGCGATACTTTAATCCATAGCGGGGTGCGGCGACTAACGGGGAACAGCTGATTTAGCGAATTAGTCGAAAAAAAACAGCGCCGCCCACCGATTCCCCCGGGCGGGTCCTGTAGCCGCTGCCCCAGGCTGCGAACAGCATGGGTGGCATGCCGGCGCAGGAGACGCGGGGATCTGGAGGCCGTCCAAGATCGGCGGGCGATCGTCAGGCAAGGTCCTGCGGACCTTTGCGCAGCTTCGCCGTGGCTCAGCAGCGGCTACAGAACAACATAGGACCCTGTAGCCGCTGCCGCAGGCTGCGCACGGCTCCGTAGGAGACGCGGGGATCTTGAGGCCGTCCAGGATCGGCGGGCGATCGTCAGGCAAGATCCTGCGGACCTTTGCGCAGCTTCGCCGTGGCTCAGCAGCGGCTACAGGCAATGCCGATCGGGGTTGTGTAGCCGCTGCCGCAGGCTGCGAACGGCTCCGCAGGAGACGCGGGGATCTTGAGGCCGCCCAGGATCGGCGGGCGATTGTCAGGCAAGGTCCTGCGGACCTTTGCGCAGCTTCGCCGTGGCTCAGCAGCGGCTACAGGCCAATGCCGATCGGGGGTGTGTAGCCGCTGCCGCAGGCTGCGCACGGCTCCGCAGGAGACGCAGGGATCTGGAGGCCGCCGCAGGTTCGACGGCGGCTCAGGACAGCTGGCTGATGTAGGTGCCGACGCCCTTGAGGATGTTCTGCAGGGTCAGTTCCACTTCGGCCAGGTCCGAGGCGGCGGTGCTGTGGCGGATTTCCAGGTGGTCGGCGCCATTGAGGGCGTCGGCATCGGCCGCGGCGATTTCGATCAGCAGGGTGGTGGGGCTCAGGGTGACCTTCACGCCATCGAGGGTCGAGGGCTCGCCGTCGAGGGTGATTTCCAGCTCGTCCTCGTCCGGGTAGCGGCTCATCAGGAACATCTCGCCCTGGCTGCTGTGGCAGCAGAGCATGGCCATGTTGTCTTCTTCGTCGTCGCAGGGGTTGGCGATCAGGTGGGCGGTGGTCATCAGCATGGGGGCATTCCTGAGGCTGGGGCCGGCAGCGGCCGGGCGGTGCAAAAAAAGAAGCAATTCTGCCAGCCCGGGGGAATTTCTGCTGGCCTGTCTGTCTGAGGACAGGTCGTGGACGCATCGGGTCCGGCAGTCGCTTTTGGTACGCAAGTACCCTGAAACCGGGGAAAAACCCTGGTTTTTTCCCGCTGCCTGCTAGTGTTGTTCAGGGCATGAGCGTCCGGATGCGTGCCGTTGACCGAATATGTCGCAGCATCGCAAGCAGCTGTCGCGTTTCACTCGTTAAGCTGCGCAGCGGACATTTTGTTCTCAAGTGCAATAGGTTGCGTCTGATTTGTGATGGTCACCTGTAAAGGCATTGCGCGGCATGCCGGCGCCAGTCGTTTTTGCAGATGCCCATCCCGGGAAGGTGAATGTGACCTGCACGTCTCGTCCAGCTTCATCCACCTGGCATCCTGCGACCTCTGCCCGAGACCAGGAGCAGGATGCACCAACGCCCCGCAAGGGGTTTGCACGCGACGCTACCATCAATAACAAGCCCAAGCGGAGTACCACAGATGGCGTTCTTCACCGCAGCCAGCAAAGCCGACTTCCAGCACCAACTGCAAGCGGCACTGGCGCAGCACATCAGTGAACAGGCACTGCCACAAGTGGCGCTGTTCGCTGAACAATTCTTCGGCATCATTTCCCTGGACGAACTCACCCAGCGTCGCATGTCCGACCTGGCGGGCTGCACCCTTTCTGCCTGGCGCCTGCTTGAGCGCTTCGACCACGCGCAACCGCAAGTGCGCGTCTACAACCCCGACTATGAACGTCACGGCTGGCAGTCGACCCACACCGCGGTGGAAGTGCTGCACCACGACCTGCCGTTCCTGGTGGACTCGGTACGCACCGAGCTCAACCGTCGCGGCTACAGCATCCACACCCTGCAGACCACCGTGCTCAGCGTGCGCCGTGGCAGCAAGGGCGAGCTGCTGGAAGTCCTGCCCAAGGGCACCCAGGGCGAAGGCGTGCTGCAAGAGTCGCTGATGTACCTGGAGATCGACCGTTGCGCCAATGCCGCCGAACTCAGCGTGCTGGGCAAGGAACTGGAGCAGGTGCTGGGCGAAGTGCGAGTGGCCGTGGCCGACTTCGAACCGATGAAGGCTAAGGTCCAGGAACTGATCGAAAGCATCGACAACAGCCAGTTCGCCATCGCTGCCGATGAAAAGACCGAGATCAAGAGCTTCCTCGAATGGCTGGTGGGCAACCACTTCACCTTCCTCGGCTATGAAGAATTCGTGGTCGGCACCGATCAGGACGGCGGGCATATCGACTATGACCCGAGCTCCTTCCTCGGCCTGGCCAAGCTGCTGCGCGCCGGCCTGACCAGTGATGACCTGCGCATCGAAGACTACGCCGTCAACTACCTGCGCGAACCGACGCCGCTGTCGTTCGCCAAGGCCGCGCACCCAAGCCGCGTGCACCGTCCGGCCTACCCGGACTTCGTCTCGATCCGCCAGATCGATGCCGACGGCAAGGTGATCAAGGAATGCCGCTTCATGGGCCTCTACACCTCGTCGGTGTACGGCGAAAGCGTGCGGGTGATTCCCTACATCCGCCGCAAGGTCGAAGTCATCGAACAGCGCTCGGGCTTCCAGGCCAAGGCGCACCTGGGCAAGGAACTGGCCCAGGTCCTGGAAGTGCTGCCTCGGGACGATCTGTTCCAGACCCCGGTGGACGAGCTGTTCAGCACCGTGATGTCGATCGTGCAGATCCAGGAACGCAACAAGATCCGCGTGTTCCTGCGCAAGGACCCCTACGGTCGCTTCTGCTACTGCCTGGCCTACGTGCCGCGCGACATCTATTCCACCGAAGTGCGGCAGAAGATCCAGCAAGTGCTGATGGATCGCCTGCAAGCCACCGACTGCGAATTCTGGACCTTCTTCTCCGAGTCGGTGCTGGCCCGCGTGCAGTTGATCCTGCGAGTGGACCCGAAACAGCGCATCGACATCGACCCGCTGCTGCTGGAAAAAGAAGTGGTGCAGGCCTGCCGCAGCTGGCAGGACGACTACGCCAGCCTGGTGGTGGAAAGCTTCGGCGAAGCCCACGGCACCAACGTGTTGGCGGACTTCCCGAAAGGTTTCCCGGCCGGTTACCGCGAGCGTTTCGCCGCGCACTCGGCGGTGGTGGACATGCAGCACCTGCTGAGCCTCACCGAAGCCAATCCGCTGGTGATGAGCTTCTACCAGCCCCTGGGCCAGGTGTCCGGCCAGCGCGAGCTGCATTGCAAGCTGTACCACGCCGACACCCCGCTGGCGCTGTCCGACGTATTGCCGATCCTGGAAAACCTCGGCCTGCGGGTGCTCGGTGAGTTCCCGTATCGCCTGCGCCACAACAACGGCCGCGAGTTCTGGATCCATGACTTCGCCTTCACCGCTGCCGAAGGCCTGAACCTGGATATCCAGCAGCTCAACGACACCCTGCAGGACGCCTTTGTCCATATCGTGCGCGGCGATGCCGAGAACGATGCGTTCAACCGTCTGGTACTGACCGCCGGCCTGCCATGGCGCGACGTGGCGCTGCTGCGTGCCTACGCCCGCTACCTGAAGCAGATCCGCCTGGGCTTCGACCTGGGCTACATCGCCAGCACCCTGAACAACCACACCGACATTGCCCGCGAGCTGACCCGGTTGTTCAAGACCCGCTTCTACCTGGCGCGCAAGCTCACCAGCGAAGACCTGGAAGACAAGCAGCAGCGTCTGGAGCAGGCGATCCTCACCGCCCTGGACGACGTTCAGGTGCTCAACGAAGACCGCATCCTGCGGCGCTACCTGGACCTGATCAAGGCCACCTTGCGGACCAACTTCTACCAGACCGACGCCAACGGCCAGAACAAGTCCTACTTCAGCTTCAAGTTCAATCCGCACCTGATCCCCGAGCTGCCCAAGCCGGTGCCCAAGTTCGAGATCTTCGTCTACTCGCCACGGGTCGAAGGCGTGCACCTGCGCTTCGGCAACGTCGCCCGCGGCGGCCTGCGCTGGTCCGACCGTGAAGAAGACTTCCGTACCGAAGTCCTGGGCCTGGTCAAAGCCCAGCAAGTGAAGAACTCGGTGATCGTGCCGGTGGGCGCCAAGGGCGGCTTCCTGCCCCGTCGCCTGCCATTGGGCGGCAGCCGGGACGAGATCGCGGCCGAGGGCATCGCCTGCTACCGCATCTTCATCTCCGGCCTGCTGGACATCACCGACAACCTGAAGGACGGCGTCCTGGTGCCGCCGGCCAACGTGGTGCGTCACGACAACGATGACCCGTACCTGGTGGTGGCGGCGGACAAGGGCACCGCGACCTTCTCCGACATCGCCAACGGCATCGCCATCGACTACGGCTTCTGGCTCGGCGACGCCTTCGCCTCCGGCGGTTCCGCCGGTTACGACCACAAGAAGATGGGCATCACCGCCAAGGGCGCATGGGTCGGCGTGCAGCGCCACTTCCGCGAACGCGGGATCAATGTCCAGGAAGACAGCATCACCGTGGTCGGCATCGGCGACATGGCCGGCGACGTGTTCGGCAACGGCCTGCTGATGTCCGACAAGCTGCAACTGGTGGCAGCGTTCAACCACCTGCACATCTTCATCGACCCGAACCCGGATCCGGCCACCAGCTTCGTCGAGCGCAAGCGCATGTTCGAGCTGCCGCGTTCGGCCTGGAGTGACTACGACACCAGCATCATGTCCGAGGGCGGCGGCATCTTCTCGCGCAGCGCCAAAAGCATTGCCATCTCGCCGCAGATGAAAGAGCGCTTCGACATCCAGGCTGACAAGCTGACCCCGACCGAGCTGCTCAACGCCTTGCTCAAGGCGCCGGTGGACCTGTTGTGGAACGGCGGTATCGGCACCTACGTCAAGGCCAGCAGCGAAAGCCACGCCGACGTCGGCGACAAGGCCAACGACGCCCTGCGGGTCAACGGCAACGAGCTGCGCTGCAAGGTGGTGGGCGAGGGCGGCAACCTGGGCATGACCCAATTGGGTCGTGTGGAGTTCGGCCTCAATGGCGGCGGCTCCAACACCGACTTCATCGACAACGCCGGTGGCGTGGACTGCTCCGACCACGAAGTGAACATCAAGATCCTGCTCAACGAAGTGGTGCAGGCCGGCGACATGACCGACAAGCAGCGCAACCAGCTGCTGGCCAGCATGACCGACGAAGTCGGCGGCCTGGTGTTGGGCAACAACTACAAGCAGACCCAGGCCCTGTCCCTGGCGGCGCGCCGTGCCTACGAGCGTGCGGCCGAGTACAAGCGCCTGATGAGCGATCTGGAAGGCCGCGGCAAGCTGGACCGGGCCATCGAGTACCTGCCGACCGAGGAGCAGCTCACCGAGCGCGCCGCGACCGGCAAGGGCCTGACCCGTCCGGAACTGTCGGTGCTGATTTCCTACAGCAAGATCGACCTCAAGGAAGCCCTGCTCAAGTCCCTGGTGCCGGATGACGACTACCTGACCCGTGACATGGAGACCGCGTTCCCGCCAAGCCTGGTGGCCAAGTTCTCCGAAGCCATGCGTCGCCATCGTCTGAAGCGCGAGATCGTCAGCACCCAGATCGCCAACGACCTGGTCAACCACATGGGCATCACCTTCGTGCAGCGCCTGAAGGAGTCCACCGGCATGAGCCCGGCCAACGTCGCCGGTGCCTACGTGATCGTGCGGGACATCTTCCACCTGCCGCACTGGTTCCGTCAGATCGAGGCCCTGGATCACCAGGTCTCGGCCCAGGTGCAACTGGAGCTGATGGACGAGCTGATGCGTCTGGGGCGTCGGGCCACTCGCTGGTTCCTGCGCAGCCGGCGCAACGAGCAGGATGCCGCGCGTGATGTCGCCCACTTCGGTCCGCACCTGGCGGCCCTGGGCCTGAAGCTCGACGAGCTGCTGGAAGGCCCGACCCGCGAAGGCTGGCAGAGCCGTTACACCGCCTACGTCGAAGCCGGCGTGCCGGAGCTGCTGGCGCGCATGGTGGCAGGCACTACCCACCTGTACACCCTGCTGCCGATCATCGAGGCCGCCGATGTCACCGGTCACGATGCCGCCGAAGTGGCCAAGGCCTACTTCGCCGTGGGCAGTGCCCTCGACCTGCCGTGGTACCTGCAGCAGATCAGCGATCTGCCGGTGGCCAACAACTGGCAGGCGGCGGCGCGCGAAGCCTTCCGCGACGACGTGGACTGGCAGCAGCGGGCGATCACCATCTCGGTTCTGCAAATGGCCGATGGCCCGCAAGACATGGAAGCCCGCGTGGCCCTGTGGCTTGAGCAGAACCAGAGCATGGTCGAGCGCTGGCGCTCGATGCTGGTGGAAATCCGTGCCGCCAGCGGCACCGACTACGCCATGTATGCGGTGGCCAACCGTGAACTGCTGGACCTGGCCATGAGCGGTCAGTCGGCGCTGTAACGGCCTGACCCCGCCCAGAGCAAAAAAGCCCCGTATCGCAGGATACGGGGCTTTTTTATTGCCCGCCGCTGGTGAGCGATCGGGAGGTGTCGGCGCCGGTCAGTGGCCCTGGGCCGAGGCGTCCTGCTCGACCACCATGTCCAGCACGTAGACCGTGGACGGGGCGTCGGCGGGAGCATGCTTCCATTCGTATTGCTTCACCCGCAGCACGTTGCGCACGCCGTCCTGGTGCTCGTAGCCCTCGATGGACTGATACAGCGGGTGCCAGGTGTCCTGGGTCGGCAGTTGCAGGCCGGCGGCGTCGTAGCGTCGCTCACGCACTTGCAGGCACTGGTAGTCGGGGATCAGCGGGTGGCTGCACTTGACGGTCTTGGCCGCCACTTCCAGGAAGCGGGTCTGGCCCTGGCTGCCGTAGCGGGTTTCTGCGGTTGGCTGGCCCTGGAACTTGAGCTGCGTGCCGTTCTGGGTGGTCAGTTGCAGGGTCGGAGTCGATTCGTCACCACCGAAGGTGGTGCGCAGCTCGCCCTTGAACAGGCGCCCGACTTCGGCGTCCAGGGTCATCAGGCTGGGCTCGCAGGCCATCAGGGTCGAGGCCAGTGGCTGCACCTTGAGCAGGCCGTTTTCATGCTCGAAGCCGCCGAACTGGCGATTGCAGCCGCCGCTGATGCTCAGGTTCTGCTCGACGAAGGTCAGGCGCAGCGGGCGCTCGATGCCCTTGTCCAGGGCGGCGATGGGCTTGCCCGCCGCATCGCTGGCCGCGACCAGCTGCCAGTAGTAGGCGGACAGTGCAGGCTGGGCGCTGGCGGAGGCCGTGCTGGCGGGCATGGAGGGACGTCCTTCAGGAGTGGTGGAAACCGGGGTGCAGGCCTGCAGCAGGGCGGCACAGACGGATACGAGGAGGAGGTTTTGCTTCATGGTTCGCTCTTTCAGCCTTGAGGGAATAGGGCTTGCCGCGGGGGCAGCAGGCCAAGGCCGGTAACCTGTGGCAGTCAAGCACTCGTGCGTGCGCGGCGCCGCCACCTGGGCCGCCGGTCGCCGGACGAGCTGTGCCGTTACCGATTGCGATGTGACAGCACTGTGCCAGTTCCGTTGCATGCTCGGGGGTGCTCGGGAGTGTTACCAAATCTTGCACGATGCCGATCTACGGGGTTGCCCGCTTCCGGCCGGGCTCGGCGGGCCTGGATGCGGCCGCACTCGCGGTGCGGCGCTGATCCCGGGGGGACGCCCGCCTTACCAGAACCAGTAAGGCAGGAACTTGGGGGTTGGCTCGTTGGCCAGTTCCAGGTGATAGGTGATGGCGTTGAAGAAAAAACCATCCAGCAGCAGGAAGGCCGCCACGCCGAACGCCAGGACGATGACCTCGTAATGCCGGTGTGCGGCGTACTGCCGGGTGATCCAGTAGCGCACGCCGCTGAGCAGGGCAAAGCTTGCGAACACCCCGGCGAAGTTGGGTTGCAAGGGCCGCGGGGCAAAGCAGTTGTAGCCCAGCACCAGCAGCGCCAGGAGCGCGCCGATGGTCGGCAGGTTCAGGCACAGGCGCAGCAGGCGTCTGCGGGTGGCGCTGAACACGCCGTTGGGGTCGATGAAGATATAGGCCGCCAGCAGGGAAATGGCCGGGGTGATGGACAGCACATAGCGCGCCTTCTTCGAGTTGGGGATGGTGAAGAACAGGATCAGCACCACGAACCACGCCCCCAGGTGAAGCAGCAGGCGCGGCGCCGACAGCGGCGGAGCGCCGAGCCACTGGCGACCGCTCCTGGCCATGACGCAGAGGGCGTAGAACGCGGTGAAGCTGTAGGTGAGCAGCCCGACGCTGAAGTAGAAGTAATAGCGCGGCGAGTGATCGCTGGCGATCCGCCCCAGGCCCTGCATCTCCAGCACTTCCTGCATGAAGGCGTCGCCGCCCTGCACGTGGGCGGCCCAGGCCAGCAGGGCGACCCCGGCGGCGAACAGCAGGCCGCAAAGCAGCGAGAAGCCGACCAGGGTCCGCCATTGCCGGCTCAGCAGGTAGTAGGTGCCGACCACCAGCGCCGGGCCGATCATGCCGATGGGGCCGCGCAGGGAAAAGCCCAGGATCAGGCCGAGGAACACCAGCGCCAGGCGTCCCCGCTGCTGCTTGAAATCGGCGGAGTAGGCCAGGTAGAAGCAGCCCGCGGTAATCAGGGCGGGATAGATGTCCAGGGCCAGGGAGTTGACGCTGTCCAGAAAGGCCCAGGTGAACAGCGCAAAGAGCACGCCGCAGACGCCCCATTTCTGCTCATGCAGGGCCCCCAGCTTGTAGATGAACACCAGCATCAGCGCGGCGGCGATGCAGAAGGGCAGGCCCATCGACAGCACCGACAGCTGGCCGAACGGCAGCGAGGCCAGATAGACCAGCACCGTGTTGACAATGGTGTAGTCGGGGTAGGGCTGCAGATCGTCGGCGATGGGGAACAGCGTCATGCCGTGCTGCAGCATGTAGTCGGCAAAGTCGACGAAGCGCGTGGTGTAGTTGAGCACTGCCGGTTTGTACTGCAGCCCCATGAACAGCGCGAGGGCGATCAGGAAAATGCTCTGGCAGGGTCGTTGCAAGATCAGTTTTTTATAGCTTTCCATGCTTCCAACATGCAAAAAAAAACGCCAATGATACGGTGGCCGCTAGTCGAACGCCATCCACGTGCCGTGCTCGGAGCCCTTGTCGGCTCCGGGTTTCAAGGCGCGGCAATCTAGCGCGATCAAGGTTAACGCCCGGTATACGGAGCGTGGCCGATCAGGGGCTGGCGGCGCGGTGCGCGATGGCGCGCAGGGCGATCTTCGCCCGCTGCGTTTGTCGCTGCCCAGGCTCGCTGCCAGCCGCGGCAACGGGCCCGGTGGCGGTCAGTGGCCCGGGGGGGCCACTCAGGGCCGTTGCGGCTTGACCGAGGTGCCGAAGGTGTTGCCCATGCGCACGCTGGTGGCCGCCGGAGTCGACAGTCCCACCTGGTTCGGCGGGCGCTTGTTCACCGGTTTGTCCATGGCCTGCTGGTTGGCCTGGGCGGCCTTCACCGCGTCCGGGTTGTTGCCCATCTGTTTGCTCAGGCAGTTGTAGTCGGGCGCCTTGTAGCCGCCGACGCTGACTTCCACGCAGCCCTCGCTGGCGTCCTCGGCGTGCAGCGTCCAGGGCAGGGCGCTGAGCAACAGCAGGGCAGCGGTGTAGCAGCTTAAACGTTTCATCCTGGCCTCCTGGCTGGCCCGCGGAATCGGGCCTCGATGGCGGCCGAGTGTAGTGCAAAGCCCAGGCCTGAAAAGTGATGGTTTTTTTGCCGCGCTCGTAACACCAGATTCATAAATTGGCCTCAGGATGACGCTTTTCAGGGATTGGACGCTCGTGCAGCAACACAGCGCGCAGGTCGGGCGATGGACTTCATTGCACGGGGGCTTGGCGACCTGTGTGCTGGGCCTTGTGCTGCTGGCGCCACTGCCACTGGCCTGGGCGCAGGCCGCGGTCGAAGGGCCGCCCCGGGTGGATTCCCAGGCGGTGCTGGAATTGGAGATTCCGGCCCAGGACCTGGCCCAGGCCCTGGAGCGGTTCAGTCGCTTGACCGGGATGGCCGTGCTGGTGGACCAGGAACTGGCCCGGGGCCGGCGCTCGGTGGGGATCAAGGGCCGCTACAGCGCTCGCGAGGGATTGAGTCGCCTGTTGGCGGGCACTGGCCTGATGGCGCGTTACGCCCGCAGCGACGCTTTCACCCTGCAGGTGCCGCCAGCCTCGGCGCCTGCGACGCTCCAGGGCGTCAGCAGCGCCCGCGCGACGCGGCTCAACAGCAGCTACGCCAGCGCCGTGCAGCAGGCGGTGGAGCGCAGCCTGTGCGCGTCGCGCTTGACCCGACCCGGGGCGTTCCGTGCCTTGCTGCAACTGTGGATCGGCGCCGATGGCACGGTGCAGCACAGTCGCCTGGTGAGCTCCACCGGTGATCTGCAACGGGACGAAGCCCTGGTGCAGCGCCTGGCGGCAACCCGGGTCGAACGCCCGGCCCCCAGCTCGCTGCGTCAGCCGCTGACCTTACTCTTGATACCGGACACAACAGGGAAACGCATGGACTGCAAGGAATGGGAAGGAGCTTCCGGGGTATGAAAAATACCGGACACAGTACGATGGTCAGGCTGTTCCTGACGTCCTACGAGGACTTTCGGGTGCGCTTGCGCAGGCGCCTGGGGTCCGAGGACCTGGCCAACGACGTCCTGCATGAAACCTACCTGCGGGTCGACCGCATGGAAGAGCCGCCGAACCTGCTGCAGCCCAATGCCTACCTGTACCGCATGGCCCTGAACATCGCTGCCGATCGGCGCCAGTCCGACGCGCGCCTGCTCACCGGCGAGGAGGTCGAGGAACTGCTGCAGATCGCCGATGACGCCCAGGACCCGTCCCGGGTGGTGGGCGGGCAGAAAGAAATCCAGACCCTGCTCAAGGCCCTCTACGAGTTGCCGGCGCGGCGGCGCCAGATCTTTATCGCCGCGCGCCTGGAAGAGGCGCCGCACCTGGAAATCTCCCAACGCTTCGGCATTTCCACACGGATGGTGGAGAAGGAACTCAAGGCCGCCCTCGGGCATTGCGCCCTGCGCCTTGAAAGAAAAGTCATTCAGCGGTTCGGTCCCGGGGCCGGAAAACCGTCCTAGACAAGAGTCCCTGATCAATCCGTGAGTACCTGCGCGCTTGAACATTTTTAGCATCTCCCCACCCCAGGCCTCGGCGGACCAGCAACTGCTGAGCGAAGCCCGGGACTGGCTGGTCCTTCTGACGTCGGGCCGGGCCACCGCCGCCGACGCCCGTGCCCTGCGCCAGTGGTGCGCGCAGAGCCCGCAGCACGCGGCGGCCTTCGAGCAGACCAAGGCCCTGTGGCACTGCCTGCAACCGGCGGCGGTGCAGCTTGAGCAGCAATCGCGGCCGCGCCACTTCGGGCGGCGCGCCTTTCTGGGCGGGGCGCTGGCCGCCTCGGCGGCGCTGTTCATGGTCAGCTACACGGTGCCCGGAGGCCTGGCCGGGTTGACCGCGGATTTTTCCACGGCGGTCGGCGAACAGCGCCGGGTCGATCTGGCCGAGGGCCTGAGCCTGGAACTCAACACCCAGACCCGCATCAGCCGCCGTGATCCGGCCCCGGGGGAACAGGCCTTCGAACTGCTGGAGGGCGAGGTGGAAGTCTTCAGCCAGCGCCAGCAGCCACTCCAGGTCCAGGCCGGTGACGGCAGGCTCAGTGCCCGTCAGGCCCGTTTCAACCTGCGCAACACTGACCATCAGGTCTGCGTGACCTGCATCGAAGGCAGCCTGCAGGTGGCCGTGGCCGGGCGCAGCATCCGCCTGGACAGCGGTCGGCAACTGACCTACGACGCCAAGACGGTGGGCGAGCCGACCGCCGTGGATCCCCGGAACGTCCTCGCCTGGCGCGAACAGGTGCTGGTGTTCGACAACGCCAGCCTCGACACGGTGATCAGCGAGATCAACCGTTACCGCCCGGGGATGCTGGTGCTGCTTAACGCCGAACTGGGCCGGCGCAAGGTCCAGGCGCGTTTCACCCTCAACCAGCTGGCGGGCGTGGCCCTGCTGATCCGCGACGCCTACGGCGCCAAATGCACCGAACTGCCGGGCGGTGTGGTGCTGCTCAGCTGAGCGCCCGACCGCACCGCCCCAATGTCGCCACTGCGTAGCCGCTGCCGAGCTTCCGGCGAGGCTGCGCAAAGGCCCGCAGGACCTTGCCTGGCGTCCTCCCGCCGAACCTCCAGCGCTTTCCAGCCCTCCACGTCGCCTGCGTCGGCCCGCCGCCCAAGCCGCTGGCAGCCTGCGGCAGCGGCTGCACCAAGCCGGTCAGGGCAGGGGGCCCAGCACTTGCCGGTAATGCTCCTGGCCCTGGGGCGTTTGCCGGGTCAGGCGGATCTCCAGGCCCTGGGGGTTGTCCCGGCGATTGCCGCTGAGCTGGCGCCAGCCCTTGCCGCTCTCCCAGACCCGCACCTGCAGATCACTGACCCGCCGCAACACCGCCACCCCGTCCCTGGGCGCGGGCAGGGGGTAGCGGTCCCGGGGCTCGGCCGCGGCGCGGTACAGGGTGTCGCCCTTGAGCCACCAGCGCACCCGTTGCAGGCCGTCGCCGGGGTTGGCGGCGCTGCGGATCACCTCCAGGCGAAAGCCCTTGCTGTCGGAGCTGCGCACGCTCAGCGGCACCGGGCTGTCGGGCTCGGCCTCTTCGCTGTCGCTCTGGATCGGTTCGCGCAGTTGCACGGCGGCTCGCAGGGCGACGTCGCGCTCCAGCTGGTTGAGGCTGCGTAGCAGTTCCTCGGTCTGTTCGGTGCTGGCCTTCAGGTGGGTGTCGGCCCGGGTGACGCTGTCCAGGCCGCGCCAGGCAATCAGGCTGACGATGGCCATGAGCATCACCGCCACCAGCACTTCGATCAGGGTGAAGCCGCTTTGCCCAGGCTTCATGGCTGGTTCACCACCCGCAGCTGGCCGGCGGCGCTGCGTTCCACGCCGAGGCTGTGGCGGCCGTCGGAGAGCACCAGCCGCAACGGCGGGGTGATCCATTCGGCGTTGAGGATCAGCCGTGGCCCGGGTTCGATGCGCACTTGCAGCCCCGGGGTTTCCCAGGCGCGGGGGCGCAGCAGGGGATCGCCACGCAGGTCGTCGATACCGCTGCCGGATTCCGCCCGGCGGCTGAAGGCAAAGCCCTTGGCGGTGGCCCGCCAGGTGATCGGTCGACCATCGGCACGGGCCTCGGCCTGGGCCACTTGCAGCAGCTGCGCCAGGCGTTCGGCGTCCTTGCGCACCTGTTGCAGCGGGTCAGGCTTGATGCTCAGGCCCACCGCCGCGCTGGCGATGCCGATGATCACCAGGACCACCATCAGTTCGATCAGGGTGAAGCCCCGTTGCTTGCCCGACGGCATCGGATTGCACTCCTTGGCGATAGGATCAGCCGGCCTGGGGCCGATGATCGCGGGGTGAAATAAAACCGTGAGAATTGCCCTGTAGGCTGCGGGAACGGACAAACAGGAGGTCCCGCCAATGCTTGCCACCATGCTGCGTGCCGCAGATTTTTCCGCCCCCCGACTGTTGCAATACACCGCGCTGCTGGCGGCCCTGGCCGGGGTGGCCACCTGGTCGTCGCTGCTGCTGACCCCGGCCGAATCCCAGACCCCGGCCGTGGCGCCCCAGGTGCTCGCCGCCCGTTCCGACAGCCCGGCCCTGCAGTGGTTTGCCAACCAGCCCAGCGCCGTGGAGATCAAGGTCTCCGGGGTCCTGGCCGGGGCCCGTGGCGCGGTGGCGATCCTGCGCCTGAACGACGGACCGCCCCGCAGCTTCGTGGCTGGCGAACAACTGACCCCGGGCGTGCGCCTGGCGGCAGTGGAGGCCGATGGCGTGCTGATCGAGCGCGGCGCCGAGCAGTCGCGGATCAAGGTCAGCAAGCTGCCGGACTCGCCGCTGTTGCCGCGGCTGACCCGCTGACACTCACCGTCCTGGCTCCTGGGGGCGGCCGAGCAGGGTTTCCAGGCGGGCCAGGGGCGGTGCTTCGCGACCGCGTTCGCGCACCTGGACACTGACCCGCAGCAGCCCGGGCAGCGCTGTGGCGCCGATCGACTGTTCGCAGCGCAGCGCCAGGCGCCCCTGGTCGCAATCGACGCTCTTCAATCCGCTGGGCCAGTGGCCTTCCAGGCGCAGCTCGGCGAGCCGGCTCTGAGCCGCCAGCAGGGCCAGGGACTTGTCCCGCAACAGGCCGTTGCTCTGGGTCATCAGCGCGGCCACGCGCACCGCCGCGGCCATGGCCACGGCAATGATGGCCAGGGCCACCAGCACTTCGATCAGGGTAAATCCAGCTTGTTTGCGCAGGGCTTGCATGGGCCGCTCGACACCGGGAAACAGCCTCGCAGCCTAGCCTGCAGGCTTGACCGAATGGCGACCGAAACTCCCGAGGTTTTTCAATACCACTGACATATCTTCTTGCAACACTGCGCGACGAATCGAACTCAAGCCAAGGAATGTCGAGATGGATATCGCGCCTGTAACGTCAACCGCCGCACCCCGAGGCCAGCGTGGCTTCACCCTGATCGAGATCATGGTGGTGGTGGTCATCCTCGGGATTCTCGCGGTCATGGTGGTGCCCAAGGTGCTCGACCGTCCCGACCAGGCGCGGGCCACCGCGGCCAAGCAGGACATCGCCGGACTGATGCAGGCCCTGAAGCTGTATCGCCTCGACCACGGCAGCTACCCGAGCATGAACCAGGGCCTCAAGGTGCTGGTGGAACGTCCGGCCAACGCCAAGGACAGCAACTGGCGCTCCTACCTGGAACGCTTGCCCAACGATCCCTGGGGACGTCCCTATCACTACCTCAACCCGGGGGCCAACGGCGAAGTGGACGTGTTCTCCCTGGGCGCCGACGGTCAGCCCGACGGCGAAGGCGTGAATGCCGATATCGGCTCCTGGCAGCTCTAGGGCCGCCCATGAACAGTCATTCGCCCTGTGCGGCGAAGCAGCGCGGCATGGCCATCATCAGCGCCTTGCTGATTGCCGCGGTGGTGGCGGTGCTCGCCGCCGGCATGCTCTCGCGGCAGACCGTCCTGACCCGCGCGGTGGAAGCCGAGCAGGCGCGGATCGTCGGCGGCGGGGCGTTGCAGGGCGGCCTGGAATTCAGCCGGCAACTGCTCTGGGAAGCCCGCCAGCGCGAGGTGCTGACCCGGCTCGACCAGCCCTGGGCGCGGCCCATCGGCGATCCGGCCCTCGGCGCATCCGGTGGCGGTTTCCAGGGCCGTCTGCAAGACCTGCAGGGCAAGTTCAACCTGCGCAACCTGGTGTTCAACCAGCAGGTGGACCCGGAGCAGGTGCAGAGTTTCCATCAGCTGTGCCAACTGCTCGGCGTCGACGCCGCCCTGAGCCGGCGCATCAGCCAGCGGGTGATCGCCTCGTATCCCCAGCGCCTGTCCAGTCCGGCCGCCACCGCAGGCACCCCGGGTGCATTCAACAGCGGTCGCCTGACCTCGCCGGGGGCGGCGGTGCAGACCTTGCCGCCGCGCCAGCCGATGCTGCGCAGCCTGGACGACCTGCTGGGCGTTCAGGGCGTCGACGAGGCGCTGCTGGCGCGCCTTGATCCCTACGTCAGCGTCCTGCCGGGCAACACCTGGATCAATGGCAACACCGCCAGCGCCGAAGTACTGGCGGTGGCGGTGCCGGGGCTGTCGTTGTCCCGGGCCCGGGCCCTGGTGGCAGAGCGCGACGCCGGGCACTGGTTCATCAACCGGGGCGACTTCGTCAATCGCCTGCGCATGCCCTTTGCCGCGCAGGAGCGGATCAAGGTCGGCATCACCAGCGAGTGGTTCCTGCTCCAGGGGCAGGTCCGTCGCGACCAGCGGCGGATCACCCTGCACGCCTTGCTGCACCGCCCCGAAGACCGCATGCCCCAGGTGATCTGGTCGCGGGTGGGAGCATGAGCCGCTTGCGCCTGGCCTTGCCGCCCCTGGCCGAGCTGTTGCACGCGCCCCGGCCCCTGGCCGTGCCCGTGGAATGCGCCCGGCTGGACCGCACCGGGCGGGTGACCGCGCTCGGCCGCAGGGCGCTTGAGGCACTGGCCCAGGACGCCCGAGGGCTGGCCCTGGAGTGCTTTCTGCACCCGCAGGACAGCCTGCTGGCCTGCATCGAGCTGCCGCCGTTGCCGGCGGCGCGGACCAAGGCCGCGGTGGACTGCGCGGCCCAGGCGCTGATCCTCGGTTGCGGCGAGCCGATGCATGTCGCCCACGGCCCGCGGGATGCCCAGGGCCAGGTGACCTTGAGCTGGCTGCCCATCAGCCGCCTGCAGGCCCTGGGCGAGCTGCTGCAACAGGCCGGGCTGAAGCTTTCGGGCCTGTACCCGGCGCCATACGCCTTGGCGGTGCCGGCGCCGGGGCAGCACAACCTGTGCCTGCTGGACGGTCAGTTGCTGCTGCGCCACAGCGCCGCCCAGGCCAGCGTGGAGCCTCTGGTCGAGGAAACCCTGGAACAGTTGCGCGCCTCCGGCGCCGGGCTGGGCTGGATCGGTGACGACGCGCCGGAGGGCGCGCTGCAGCGCCTGCCGGTCGAACAGCGCTGGAGCGGCGCGGCGCCGGCCTGGGGCCTGCAGGCGGGGGCGATGGCGACCCGCGGCGCGGTCCAGGGCTGGGGCCGGGCCCTGGGTTGCTGCGCCCTGGCCGTGGCCGTGTGGGTCGTGGGCCTGAACCTGTATGCCGCCCGTGAGGCCGAGCAGGGCCTGCGCCTCAAGAACCAGATGAGCCAGCGGGTCCGGCAGGTGTTTCCGCAGTTGCCGGTGGTGCTCAATCCCCTGCAACAGGCCCGCCAGCAACTGGCGGCGCAGCAGGGCGGGGCGGCGGACCCGAGCCAGGGGTTCGTCAACCTGCTGCTGCAGGCCGGCAGCGCCATGCCGTTCATGGTGGGCAGCGTGCAGAGCCTGAGTTTCGCCGACCAGCGCCTGCAGCTGGAACTGCTGCCCGATACCCCGAAACGCACCGACAGCGGCTGGCAGGGCGCCTTGACCCAGGCCGGCTACAGCGTCCAGGCCGAGGGCAACGGCTGGACCCTGAGCCCGGCCGCGGGCGAGCCCGCTGACCTCGCCGCCGACGCCCCGGGAGCCGAAGATGAATAAGCCCGGGCTGGCCCAGTATCAGGCGCGCTGGTCACGCCTGCGGACCCAGGCCCGGAGCCATTGGCAGGCTCTGGCGCTCCGGGAGAAACGTCTGCTGAGCGCCACCGCCCTGGGGGTGCTGGGGCTGTTGCTGTGGTGGCTGCTGATTCAGCCGCCGCTGAAGAAGATCGACTACTGGCAAGCCGAGACGCCGAAGCTGCGCTCCCAGGCCGAGGCCCTGGAAGTGCTGTTGCACGAGGCCGCGGGCACGGATCGCCGGGGCGTCGACCTTGAGCAGTCCCTGCGCCAGACCCTGGATCGGGCCGGGCTCAAGGACCGCTACCAGTTGCAACGCACCGATCAAGCCGGCCCCGAGAGCTGGCGCTTGACCTTTGAGCAGGCCCCGGCGGATGCCGTGGTCGGCTGGCTGCTGGGGACTCCCCGACAGCTTTCACTGCAGGTGGTGGAGGCCCGGCTGCAACGCGCCGCGCCGGCCACCGCCCAAGACTCGGCAGGCACACTGTCCGGGACCGTTCGCATGGATCAGGCGCAGGGCGCTAAGGAAGCTTCATGAAGGGGTCAGGCTCCAACTACGTGCGCCAGTGTCGCAAGGTCGCACCTTTTCTGCTGCTGGCGCTGGGGGCTTGCAGCAACACCACCTCCACCACGCCGCCGCCCTTGCTGGTGGACAGTGAACTGGGCCAGCCCCTGGCCGACACCCGGCGCAGCGGCGACGCCCTGGCGGACCGCGAACGCGTGCAGGCGCAACAGGCCACGCGACCCAAAGTCCTGCACCCGGTGACCGACAGCCGCCGTGGCCAGGGCACGCCACGCAGCACCAGCGTGCCGCGCAACCCCCTGGGGGACCAGCCGGTGCAATTGAACTTCGTCGAGGCCGATATCCAGGCGGTGGTGCGCGCCCTGGCCCGTTCCACTGGCCAGCAGTTCCTGGTGGACCCGCGGGTCAAGGGCAACCTGACCCTGGTCAGCGAGGGCCAGGTGCCGGCCCATCAGGCCTACGACATGCTGCTGGCGGCCCTGCGCATGCAGGGTTTTGCCGTGGTGGACGTGGGCGGGGTGGCCCAGGTGGTGCCCGAGGCCGATGCCAAGCTGCTGGGCGGGCCGATCTACAGCGGCGACAAACCGGCGGGCAACGGCATGCTGACTCGCACCTTCCGCCTGCAGTATGAAAACGCGGTGAACCTGATCCCGGTGCTGCGGCCCATCGTCTCGCCGAACAATCCGATCAACGCCTACCCGGGCAACAACAGCATCGTGGTCACCGACTACGCCGAGAACCTGCAGCGGGTGGCGCAGATCATCGACGGCATCGACACCCCCAGCGCCATCGACACCGATGTGGTGGCGGTGCACAACGGCATCGCCGTGGACATTGCCACCATGGTGGCCGAACTGCTGGAAACCCAGGGCGCCGACCCGACCCAGAAGATCAGCGTGATCGGCGATCCGCGTTCCAACTCCATCATCATTCGCGCCGGCAGCCCGGAGCGCACCGAGCTGGCGCGCAACCTGGTGTACAAACTGGACAATGCCCAGAGCAACCCGAGCAACCTGCACGTGGTCTACCTGCGCAACGCCCAGGCCGGCAAGCTGGCCCAGGCCCTGCGCGGCCTGCTCACCGGCGAGAGCGACAGCACCGGCAACGATGGCGCCCGAGCCATGCTCAGCGGCATGGGCGCCAGCACCCAGGGCACCCAGGGCAGCGCCCAGAACAGCAGCGGCACGCCCACCGCCAGCGGCAACCTCAACGGCAGCGCCAGCACCAGCGGCGCCTATGGCCAGGGCGTCAGCGCCAGCAGCCTGAGTGGCAACGGCCAGCAGAACGACCAGAACACCGCCTTCAGCGCCGGCGGCGTGACCATCCAGGCCGACGCCACCACCAACACCTTGCTGATCTCCGCGCCGGACCCGCTGTACCGCAACCTGCGGGAAGTCATCGACCAGCTCGACCAGCGCCGGGCCCAGGTGGTGATCGAAAGCCTGATCGTCGAAGTCGGCGAAGACGACGCCAGCGAGTTCGGCGTGCAGTGGCAGGCCGGCAACCTCGGCGGCCGCGGCGGCTTTGGCGGAGTCAACCTCGGCGGCAGCGGGCTGGTGGGGACCCCGGCCAGCAAGACCAGCATCGACGCACTGCCCAAGGGCCTGAACATCGGCGTGGTCAACGGCACCGTGGACATCCCCGGGATCGGCAAGGTGCTGGACCTCAAGGTCCTGGCCCGGGCCCTGAAGAGCAAGGGCGGGACCAACGTGCTGTCGACCCCGAACCTTTTGACCCTGGACAACGAAGCGGCGAGCATCTTCGTCGGCCAGACCATTCCCTTCGTCACCGGCAGCTACGTCACCGGCGGTGGCGGCACCAGCAACAACCCGTTCCAGACCGTGCAGCGCGAAGAAGTGGGGTTGAAGCTCAATGTGCGGCCGCAGATTTCCGAGGGCGGCACGGTCAAGCTGGACATCTACCAGGAGGTCAGCAGCGTTGACCCCCGGGCCTCGGTGGACGCCGGGACCGTGACCAACAAACGGGCGATCGACACCAGCATCCTGCTGGATGACGGGCAGATCATGGTCCTGGGCGGTTTGCTGCAGGACGGCTACAGCCAGAGCAACGACGCGGTGCCGTGGCTGTCGAGCATCCCGGGGATCGGCGCCTTGTTCCGCAACGAGAAACGCAGCATCACCAAGACCAACCTGATGGTGTTCCTGCGGCCTTACATCATTCGCGACAGTGGCGCGGGGCGCAGCATCACCCTCAATCGCTATGACTTCATGCGCCGGGCCCAGGGGGAGTTGCAGCCGGAGCGCAACTGGGCGATGCCGGATATGCAGGCGCCGCAGTTGCCGGCGGCGAGCAAGGCGATTCCCGGGGCGGTGCCGGTGTCGTTGCAGGGCGTGCCGCAGACGCCGCGGGCACCGATTCGGGCGGTGCCGGTGCAATGAAGGGGGCGTTGATGGGTGATGGTGGGGTGGAGGGCATGGTGGCGGCTGCGGTGGCTGGCGGTTGCGCCTCTGGGGCACTGTGCTACGGGGTACCCAGTTGTGGCTGTGGCCAGGGCTGCTCAGGGGGTCGCTTTGACCGCGGTGGGCTGTGTACATATCCGTTGCTGCGGTCACGGCCACTTAGGGTTTCGCCCTTACGGCGACTTACTTTTTTCAAACGCCAAAAAAGTAAGCAAAAACGCTTGCCCCTCCATACGGCCCCTCGCTGGGGCTCGGGGTGCCCTCGCTTCGGCATTGCTCCGGGGGCCCGCCGCCAACCGGCCATCCCTGGCCGGGTGGCGGCTAGCTCGGCATCCCTGCCGAGCTGCCCCCTACGCAACGCCTGCGCTCGGCCTGCTGGGAAGGGGCCTGAGGATCAAAAGCAAAAGCCAAGCGCGTTTTACGCGCTACCTGTAGGAGCCGGCTTGCCGGCGAATAGGCCCGCAAGACATGCGTCGCCCTGGCGAACGTCTTCGCTGGCAAGCCAGCTCCTACAGGGGGGCGGTGCACACCGATCCATCTCCAGGCCGGCCGGCAGGCCGCCGTCAGATTTTGCCTTTGCTTTTGATCTTGCTTTTGATCTTCCTGCCCCTTTAGACACGATGGCCGAACGCAGGCATTGAGCCGTGGGTAACCCGGCAGGACGCCGGGTTAGCCGCACTGGGCCATGGATGGCCCATTGCGGCGGCCCACGGATCAATGCCGGAGTTCGGGCATGCCGAGCCTAAGCGAGGCACCGAGTGGAGGGGCAGGAGCCCTTTGCTTACTTTGGGGCTTTTCCAAAGTGAGCCGCTGTAAGAGCGGAACCGTAAGTGGCCGTGACCGCAGCAATGGATATGTACCCCGTCAAACTCGCTGTAAGAGCGAAACCGTAAGTAGCAGCACCCGCAGCAACGGATATGCACCCCATCAGGAGACCCAAACAATGCCTCCCCAGCTCCCCTACGCCTGGGCCAAATCCCACCGCATTCTCCTGCGCCACAGCGAGGAGGGCGCCACTCTGCTGGTCTGCCCCTCGACCCCCGGCTGGTCCATCGGCGAAGCCCGCCGCCAGTTCGGCCCCGCCCGCCTGGAGCGGATCCGTGACGAGGAACTCGACGGTCTGTTGGCCACGGCCTACGCCGACACCGGCAGCGCCGCAGCAGTGGTCGGCGCAGCGGAGAACGAGGTGGACCTGGACCGCCTGATGCAGGACATGCCGGAAATCACCGACCTGCTGGACACCCAGGACGGCGCGCCGGTGATCCGCATGATCAACGCCTTGCTCACCCAGGCCGCGCGGGACGAGGCCAGCGATATCCATATCGAACCCTTCGAGACGCACTCGGTGGTGCGCTACCGGGTCGATGGCACCCTGCGTGACGTGGTGTCGCCGCGCAAGGCGTTGCACGGCGCGCTGGTGTCGCGGATCAAGATCATGGCCCAGTTGGACATCGCCGAGAAACGCCTGCCCCAGGACGGTCGCATCGCCTTGCGCGTGGCCGGGCGGCCCATCGACATTCGGGTGTCCACCGTGCCCACCGGCCACGGTGAGCGGGTGGTGATGCGCCTGCTGGACAAGCAGGCCGGGCGCCTGCAGCTGGAAACCCTGGGCATGGACCCGGACTTGCTGGCGCGCCTGGATACCCTGATCCACCAGCCCCACGGCATCGTCCTGGTCACCGGGCCCACCGGCAGCGGCAAGACCACCAGCCTCTACGCCGCCCTGGCCCGGCTGGACGCCAGCACCAGCAATATCCTCACCGTCGAGGACCCGGTGGAATACGACTTGCCGGGCATCAGCCAGATCCAGGTCAATGCCAAGATCGACATGACCTTCGCCCTGGCCCTGCGGGCGATCCTGCGCCAGGACCCGGACGTGATCATGATCGGCGAGATCCGTGACCTGGAGACTGCGCAGATCGCGGTCCAGGCCTCGCTTACCGGGCACCTGGTGTTGGCGACCCTGCACACCAATGACGCGGTGTCGGCGGTCAACCGTCTGGTCGACATGGGGGTGGAGCCGTTCCTGCTGGCCTCGTCGATGCTCGGGGTGCTGGCCCAGCGTCTGGTGCGGCGCTTGTGCAACCAGTGCAAGGCGGCGGATCCGGCCAACCCCGGTACCTGGCGCCCGGTGGGCTGCCCGGCCTGCAATCACATCGGCTACAGCGGGAGGACCGGGATCCATGAGCTGTTCTGCATCGACGACGACATTCGCAGCCTGATTCATCAGGGTGCTGATGAGCAGGCCTTGCGCGCCGCCGCGCGTCGGGCCGGGATGCTCAGCATGCGCGAGGACGGTGAGCGCTGGGTACGCAGCGGCGCCACCGCCGCGGAAGAAATCCTACGTGTGACACGGGACGCCTGATGAATCGCTATCGCTACGAAGCCGCCGACGCCCTCGGCAAGATCGAATCCGGGCACCTGGAAGCCGACAGCCAGGGCGCGGCCTTCGCCAGCCTGCGCAGCCGTGGCCTGACCGCCTTGCAGGTGCAACTGGACAGCAACGGCGCCGCCACTGGCACCGGAGGCGTATTCAGCCCCAGGCTCTCGGACAACGACCTGGCCTGGGCCACCCGCCAGCTGGCCAGCCTGCTGGGGGCCAGCCTGCCGCTGGAGGCGGCGCTCAGCGCCACGGTGGAGCAGGCCGAGCGCAAGCACATCGCCCAGGCCCTGAGCGCGGTGCGCGCCGATGTGCGCAGCGGCATGCGCCTGGCCGAGGCCCTGGCGGCGCGACCGCGGGATTTTCCGGAAATCTACCGGGCGCTGATCGCCGCAGGCGAGGAGTCCGGCGATCTGGCCCAGGTCATGGAGCGGCTGGCGGATTACATCGAGGAGCGCAACGGCCTGCGGGGCAAGATCCTCACCGCCTTCATCTACCCCGGAGTGGTGGGGCTGGTGTCCATCGGCATCGTCATCTTCCTGCTCAGTTACGTGGTGCCCCAGGTGGTCAGCGCCTTTTCCCAGGCGCGCCAGGACCTGCCGGGGCTGACCCTGGCCATGCTCAACGCCAGCGACTTCATTCGTGCCTGGGGCCTTGAGTGTTTCGGCGCCATGGCGGCGGGGTTCTGGGGCTGGCGGCTGTACCTGCGCAACCCCCGGGCCCGCTTGAGCTGGCACAGTCGGATTCTGCGTCTGCCACTGTTCGGGCGTTTTGTCCTGGGGTTGAACACTGCGCGTTTCGCCTCGACCCTGGCGATTCTCAGTGGCGCCGGGGTGCCGCTGCTGCGGGCCCTGGACGCGGCGCGCCAGACCCTGTCCAACGACCGTCTGAGCCAGAGCGTCAGCGAGGCCACGGCCAAGGTGCGCGAGGGGGCCAACCTGGCGGCCGCGCTGCGGGTGGAGAAGGTCTTCCCGCCGGTGCTGATCCACCTGATCGCCAGCGGCGAAAAGACCGGCGCCTTGCCGCCGATGCTGGAGCGCGCGGCGCAGACCCTGTCCCGGGACATCGAACGCCGGGCCATGGGCATGACCGCCTTGCTCGAACCGCTGATGATCGTGGTCATGGGTGGCGTGGTGCTGGTGATCGTCATGGCGGTGATGTTGCCGATCATCGAGATCAACCAGCTGGTGACCTGAGCCACACAACCCGATTCGACCTGACCCCGTCCGGCCCGGTCTGGCCCGGTCCGTAGGAGCTGGCTTGCCAGCGAAGGCGTCGGCACCGGCGATGCAGGTCTTGCGGGCCCCTTCGCCGGCAAGCCGGCTCCTACGAGAGGCGTAGCGAAGGTGTGGTCCGAAGCGCAGGGCGGGACAGCCAGAAAATTTCACGCTGCCTACCTCACTCCCGCCCCGGCCATCGGCCAAGCTCGGGTTCCTTGTTCTGTCATGTTCCGGCGCTGTCTGCGCCACCTTCGGCGCTTGCAGAGCGATGCCGGCGCCAGCTCGGGCAATCTTGCTGTCACCTTGCCGGCAAAGGCCGGAAAACCCTTGCTGAACACCCGAGAATCTTTTGCAAAAACAGTCGGTTTCTCCCGAGGTTTTTTCCTTTATCTGTCACCGGAAACTGCGAACTTCTCTTCCCATGGCCTCACCCATCAAGCCGTCTGGATCAAGGCTTCTGGCCCGAGTGCCATGGCGTCATGCAAGCGCTATTCACCCAACGTACGAACACGACGAAAGGAGATTCTTCATGTTTAAGCGCAACGTTCTCGCGGCATCCCTGACCCTGGCAGCCCTGTGCTCGGCACAGGCTGCCCTGGCTGATATCAACGGCGGTGGCGCCACCCTGCCACAACCGCTGTACCAGACCGCTGGCGTACTGACCGCCGGCTTCGCTCCCTACATCGGCGTAGGCAGCGGCAATGGCAAGGCTGCCTTCCTGAACAACGACTACACCAAGTTCGTGGCCGGCACTACCGGCAAGAACGTGCATTGGGCCGGTAGCGACTCCAAGCTCAGCAGCACCGAGCTGTCCAACTACGCCGCGGCTCACAACGCTGCCTGGGGCCCGCTGATCCAGGTGCCTTCGGTGGCCACTTCGGTTGCCATTCCGTTCAACAAGGCCGGTGCCACCGCCGTTGACCTGAGCGTCGATCAGCTGTGTGGCGTGTTCTCGGGGCGCTTGTCGAAGTGGGAAGATATCCCGTCTTCCGGCCGTACCGGCCCCCTCACCGTGGTTTACCGTAGCGAAAGCAGCGGCACCACCGAGCTGTTCACCCGCTTCCTCAACGCCAAGTGCGCCGAGACCGGCACCTTCAACGTCACCACCACCTTCGCCTCCAGCTACACCGGCGGTCTGCCTGCCGGTGCTGTGGCCGCGACCGGCAGCCAGGGCGTGATGACCGCGCTGAACGCCGCCGACAGCCGCATCACCTACATGAGCCCGGACTACGCCGCGCCGACCCTGGCTGGCCTGGACGATGCGACCAAGGTCGCCCGCGTCGCCGGTGTCTCGCCGGCTCCTGGCAACGTTTCCGCCGCCATCGGTGGGGTGGCGATCCCAGCCCTGGCGGACCGTGCCAATCCGGACAAGTGGGTTCCGGTCTTTGGCAAGGCCGGCGTTGCGGGCACCGTGCCTTACCCGGACAGCGGCTACCCGATCCTGGGTTTCACCAACCTGATCTTCAGCCAGTGCTACGCCGACGCCACTCAGACCAGCCAAGTGCGTGACTTCTTCGCCCGTCACTACGGCCAGAACACTTCGTCGAACAACGACGACGCCATCCAGGCCAACCGTTTCGTGCCACTGCCGGCGTCCTGGAAGGGCGTGATCCGCACCACCTTCCTGACCGCCTCCAACGGCCTGAGCATCGGCAACAGCAACGTCTGCAACAACATCGGTCGTCCGCAGTAAACGGCCCTTGGGCTGTTCGCAACACCCGATCAGCAACGGCTCCGGCCGTTGCTGATTTTGTTTTTTGCGGCACTTACACCCCGCAGATGAATTTTCCGTGACATCCGTTCGGTCGCGCCCCGCGCCAACGGCCTATTCCCTGAAGCAGTGACGCGTGCCCTGGGCCATACAAGCGTCGCGCACCCCTGGGCGTCATCACAAAGGATGAGTAGTAATGGTTCGCTGCAAACCACCGGTCAAATCCCCAGCCATGCGCCATGACGGCGAACTGCCGATCCTGCGGCTCAAGCCCCTGGCCCATGCCATCGCCTTGTTGATGATGGCCGGCAGCGCCCATGGCGCCACGGCCTTCAGCTCCGGCTGGTTCGCCGACAAGGGCGCGTCCCAGGCCGCCACGGCCGCGCGCACTAGCGGCCAGGTGCCGGGGATTCCACCGCTGTCGCAGCAGACCCGGGCCAATCAGCAGTTGCAGCGTTCCTTGAGCAACCTCAATTCCACGGTCGCCGCCATCGCCGCCCAGCAGGCGGCCCAGGCCGCCGCGCGTCAGGCGGCGTTTGGCACGGTGAGCCAGATTCCCGATGGCCTCGGCCAGGGCGGGCTGAAGGTCGACAACAGCCTGACCCAGGGCTGGATCAACGCCAAGGGGCCGGTGCAGAGCCAGTCCGGTGGCAAGACCACGGTGACCATCGAACAGACCGCCGACAAGGCCATCCTCAACTGGGAAACCTTCAACGTCGGGCGCAACACCACGGTCGACTTCCAGCAGCAGTCCAACTGGGCGCTGCTGAACAAGGTCAATGACCCCAACGGTCGGCCCAGCGAGATCCAGGGCCAGATCAAGGGCGCCGGCACGGTGATGATCATGAACCGCAACGGGGTGATCTTCAGCGGCACCAGCCAGGTCAACGTGCGCAACCTGGTGGCGGCCGCGGCCAGCATCAGCGACGAGCAGTTCACCCAGCGCGGGCTCTATGTCGACGCCAACGGCACCCAGCCGACCTTCACCGACGCCCTGGGCAAGGTCCAGGTGCAGCGCGGCGCGCTGATCCAGACCCACCCGGCGGCCAGCTCCACCGAATCCGGTGGCTACGCCTTGCTGCTGGGCGCGGAGGTGGAGAACGCCGGCACCATCGTCACCGCCAAGGGCCAGACCACCCTGGCCGCGGGTGACAGTTTCTACATCCGCCGTGGGGTCGGCACCAGTGGCAACCAGCATTCGACCACCCGCGGCAATGAAGTCGCCACCGCGCTCAAGCCCGGCAGCAGCGCCGGCAACGTCAGCAACAGCGGCCTGATCATGGCGTCGACCGGCGACATCACCCTCACCGGGCACCGGGTGCAGCAGAACGGCGTGGCCCTGGCCAGCACCTCGGTGGACACCCGCGGCACGATTCACTTGCTCAACGCCGCCAGCGACGGCACCGGCAGCGTGACCCTGGGGCAGGGCAGCACCACCGCGATCCTGCTGGACAGCAGTGGCAGCACCGCCCTGGACAGCCAGCGCAACAATGGCCAGATCAACCTCGACGGCACCCCGACCAACCTGATCACCGGCCAGTTCAACAACCTCAGCAGCGTCGCCGACCGCAGCGACCAGTCGCGGGTGGAGATCGTCAGCGGTGGCACCGTGGACTTCCAGAACGGCTCCATCACCCTGGCCACCGGTGGCCAGGTGGCGGTCAGCGCCGGCCAGCGCAGCCTGGTGCGCGATGGCGCGGTGATCGATGTCGCGGGCGCGGTCGGGGTCAAGGTGGCGATGGAGTCCAACACCATCAAGATCAACGTCCAGGGCAACGAGCAGCGCGACTCGGCGGGCAACCGCGACAGCGGCCAGTTGATCAACAACGATGTCTGGGTCGACCTGCGCGAGCTGGTGTTCGTCCCGGCCGGCACCAACGGCTACGCCACCGACCGCTGGTACACCGCCGGTGGCCTGCTGGAAGTGGGCGGCTACCTGGGCACCCAGGGCCACAACATCGGCGAGTGGATGGCCCAGGGCGGCACCCTGACCTTCACCGGCAAGGACGTGGTGACCCAGTCCGGCGCCCAGTTGAACCTCTCCGGTGGCACCGTCGACGTGCAGGCCGGTTACATCCAGCAGACCTGGCTCAAGGGCGTGGACGGGCGCCTGTACGAACTCTCCCGGGCCCCGGGGGACCTGCTCTACACCGGCCTCTACAAGGGCTATGTGGACAGCAGCCCGCGCTGGGGCCGCACCGATTACTACTACAACCCGCTGATCGCCCAGCAGCGCCGCTACGAAGCCGGTTATACCGTGGGCCGCGACGCCGGCAAGCTGGTGATCGGCACCGGCAACGCGGTGCTCGAAGGCCAGTTGATCAGCGAGGTGTTCAAGGGCGACCGCCAGACCCAGGCGCCCAACGTCAAGCTCGACGGCTACCAGCAGTCGCACAAGGCCGCGGCCCAGCGCGCGCAACTGATCATTGGCAACTACACGCCGATCTACAACAAGACCACCGGCACCCTGGGCCATGCCCTGGGGGCCAGCACCGATCAGGTGCTGATCGCCGGCAACCAGCAGAAGATCGCCGACGGCCTGGATCTCGCCACGGCCCTTCCGGCCAATCGCCAGGGCCAGTTGGTGCTCGACAGCGATCAGCTCAACGGTTTCCAGCTGGGGGCGATCAAGGTCGGCGCCAAGCAGCAGATCCAGGTCAACGGCGTGCTGAAGGTGGCCGACGGTGGCGACATCACCCTGTTCGGGCCCCAGGTGCAGCTCAATGCCAACCTGACCGCCCATGGCGGCAGCCTCAACGCCGGCAACGTGCTGAAGCAGGTGGATGTGAACCGCAACTTCGTGGTCGGCGACGTGATCCTCGCGCCCAGCGGCGGCGCCCAGGCCCGGGTCGATGTGGCCGCCGGGGTCAAGCTCGACGTGTCCGGGCGCTGGAGCAATCTGGCCCTGGACCCTGCGGACAACAGCGGCCTGGCCTTTATCCACGGCGGCAAGCTGTCGTTGCGCAGCAGCGGCGACCTCAACCTGGGCAACGGCACCCTGGTGGACGCCAGCTCCGGTGCCAGCCTCGGCTACGACGGCAAGGCCACGGGCGGCAAGGGCGGCGACGTGACCCTGGCCGCCGACGGCAAGCTCGATCTGAACGGCGAGCTGCGCGGCTATGGGGTCAACGGCGGCGGCACCCTGGCCTTGCAGGCGCACAAGGTGCTGATCGGTGCCAAGGATGTCGCCGCGCAAGCCGGCACCCTGCAACTGGCCGAGGGCTTCTTCAACAAGGGCTTCGGCGCCTACGACATCACCGGCAACGAGGGCCTGACCGTGGCCGACGGCGCCAAGGTCGAGGTCAACCTGCCGGTCTACCGCGTCGGGCCCCAGGCCGGCAGCAGTGCCACCGGCAGCGACCCGGCCACGGTGCTGGAGCGCTGGCTGCCGGAGCTGTACCAGCAGGATCCGCTCAAGGGCGTGTTGACCCAGCGCCGTGGCGCCGGGCTGACCCTGAGCGCCGGCAATCAGTACGCCACGGCTGCCCAACTGGCCAGCACCGCGTTGAACGTGGGGCAGGGCGCGGTGATCAGCGTCGACCCGGGGCAGGCGATCAACCTGCGCAGCGTCGGCCAACTGACCATGAACGGCACCCTCAATGCCTGGGGCGGCAGCGTCAGCCTCGGTGGCCTGAGCCTGCCGCCGGCCAGCGCCGAAGCGGCCAATGCCGCCGGTCATGGGCGGTCGATCTGGGTTGGCGAACAGGCGCTGATCGATGTTGCGGCGCGGGCGGTGAGCGCGGTGGACAACCGTGGGCGCCATTACGGCCAGGTGCGCGATGGCGGCAAGATCGCCATCGGCGGCGAGATCGACCTGGCCACCGGCATCGCCAAGGCCAGCGACCTGTTCGTGGTGGTGCGCGAGGGCGCGCGCCTTGAGGCTTCCGGCGCTCAGGCGGCCCTGGACATTCCCGGCCAGGGTCGGGTGCAGGTGGCCAGCAACGGTGGCAGCATCAGCTTCGCCTCCAACAACGGCCTGTACCTGGACGGCAGCTTCGTCGCCCGGGCCGGCGGCGCCGGGGCGGCGGGGGGCAGCTTGTCCCTGGCCCTGGAAAGCCCGTACTACATCAAGAACGCGGTCAACGACCGGGTGCTCAAGGCGCGGGAACTGGTGCTCAGCCAGGTCCACCAGGGCAGCACGTTGCCGGACAGTGCCGAGGCGGCGGCCGCGGGCCTGGAATACGGTCATGGGCGCCTCGGGGTGGATCAGGTCCGCGCCGGCGGTTTCGACAATCTGGCGTTGCTGAGCAACGGCCTGCTGAGCTTTGACGGCGACGTGTCGCTGAACATGGGCCAGAGCCTGCGCCTGTACAGCGGCGCGCTGAACCTGAGCGAGGGCGCCGCGGCCAACTCCCGGGTCAACCTGTCGGCGCCGTACCTGTTGCTGGCAGGCATCCTCGCGCCGCCGGAGGCCAAGGACCAGTACCTGCGCCCGGTCTCCACCGGCACGCCGTCGCAACGGGCCACCCAGGCCCGGTTCAATGCCAGCGCCCAGCTGATCGATGTGCGCGGCAACGTGGTGTTCGGCAGCAAGGGCAACCTGATCCAGGCGGACAGCAGCCTGGTGGGTGTCGAGCGTCGGGGCTTCGATGACGTGCAACTGACCAGCCAGGGCGATTTGCGTTTCCTCGCCGGTGCCGGCGCGGACGTCATCGCCAAGGGCATCAGCACCCAGTTGCTGACCCACGGCGACATGACCCTGCGGGCGGCGCAACTGTACCCGGCCACCGAGGTCGGGGCCCGGGTGCTGGCAGGCTACCTCAATGACGCCTCGGGCGTCAGCATCAACTTCGACCCCGCGCGGACCCTGACCATCGGCCGCACCGGCAACGGCCAGAGCGCCGTGCCCTATTCGGCTTTCGGGCGCCTGCAACTGGGCGCCGCCACCATCAAGCAGGGCGGGGTGGTGCGCGCGCCCCTGGGCCTGATCGAGATCGGTAACCTGGGCTCGAGCAAGGTCGAGCTGCTGCCCGGCAGCCTGACCTCGGTCAGCGGCAAGGGCCTGGTGCTGCCCTACGGCGGCACGGTCGACGGGCAAATCTACAAGTACAACGGCAAGACCGTGACCTTCCTCGGCCAGGGCTCCCTGGCGAATGAAAACAGCGACCTGAGCGTCGGGGTGATCCTAGGTGGCAAGTCGGTGCAGGTGCTGCCCGACGCCACCGTGGACCTGTCTGGCGGCGGCGAGCTGCTGGGCGCCGGGTTCGTCTCCGGGCGCGGCGGCTCCACCGATGCCCGCTACAGCCCGCTGGTGCAGATTGGCGCCAACGGCAACTTTGTCCTCCCGGGCCTGGGCAGCAACCCGATCTACGCCATTGTCCCCGGGGTGCAGCCGGGCTATGCGCCCGTGGCGCCGGAGGGCGGCGCGGTGGACCCGCTGATCGGCCAGCAGATCAGCATCGGCGCCGGGGTGCCCGGGCTGGCGGCGGGCACCTACACCCTGATGCCGTCCACCTATGCACTGATGCCGGGGGCCTTCCGGGTCGAGATCAACGGCCTGGCCGGGCTGGGCAGCGAAGGCGCCACGCAGCAGTTGCGCAATGGCTCCTGGTCCACCGCCGGGCGTTTGTCGATCGCCCATACCGGGATCAGCAACAGCGTCGCCAGCCAGTTGATCCTGACCTCGGCCGACACCTTGCGCCGCTATTCGCAATATAACGAAACCGGCTACGCCCAATTTGCCCTGGCCGATGCGGCCAAGCTCGGGGTGCCGCGGCCGATGTTGCCGGTGGATGCCAAGACCCTCAAGCTGGCCCTGCAACCGGGGGCCGGTGCGCAGGCCTTCTCCTTCCAGGGCATCGGCCGCTTCGATGCCGCTGCCGGGGGCTACGGCGGCACCGTGGCGGTGCTGAACATGGGCAACGGCGATATCGAGGTGGTAGCGGCCGGCAGGTCGGCCACCAGCGGTTTTGCCGGCGTGACCCTGGAGGCCGAGAGCCTCAATGCCCTGGGCGCCGCGCGCCTGATGCTCGGCGGCATGACCCTGATCAAGTATGGCCAGCCCGGCAACTTCATCACCCTGGCCGAGGGCCTGAATGCCGCCAAGGGTTCGATCACCCTGCGCGAGGGCGCGACCCTGGCCGCCCCTGAAGTGTTCCTGGTGAGCAATACCGGGGCGATCGTTGTGGAGCAGGGCGCCTCGATCAACAGCATCGGCCGGGGCAAGGCCAGCTACGACGCGCGTGACGGTTTCACCTACCAGATGGCCAACGTGCTGGCGGTGTCCAACGGCCTGCTGAATGTGATCAACAAGGGCAAGGCCTCAGGCACCAGCGGCGGCATCAAGCTGGGCAGCTGCGCCAGCCCGCCTTGCAGCGGGCAGACCGCCTTGTACTCCGAAGGCAGCATCGTTGCCTTGAGCGACAGGAACTTCGAGTTGGGTGACCAGCTGAGCTACGGCACCCGGCATCTGAACCTGGGCTTGAACACGATCAATGTCGGCAGCCCCGAAGCCTTGGCGGCCGCGGCGGCCGGTGGCCGGCTGCCCAGTGGCATGACCCTGACCCAGCAAGTTCTCGACCGCCTGCTGCACGGCGACACCCGGTTCGGCGCGCCGGCCCTGGAAACCTTGCAGCTCTCGGCCCGCGACGCGTTCAACTTCTATGGCAGCACCACCCTGGACACCTATGACCCGCTGACCGGCAAGTCGCTGCTGAGCAACCTGATGCTCTCCACCCCGGCGATCTATGGTGCCGGGGAGGCCAGCGACGTGGCGCGCATCCACACCGCCAACCTGATCTGGCAGGGGGGGCAGACGCCCGCCGGGGCGGTGGTGGCCGGGGGCGCCGGAACCGGCAGCGGGCGCCTGGAGGTCAACGCCGAGCGCATCGAGTTCGGCTATGGCGCCTTTGCCCAGCCCAGCTCGACCCAAACCTTCGACCGCCTGGCCCTGGGTTTTGCCAACGTCGACCTGAACGCCAGCCAGCGCATCACCGCCAACCACAAGGGCAGCCTCGCGGTCTACCAGAGCCAGGGCGCCTACGACCCGGTCAAGGGCTTTGCCTACAGCGGCGGCAACCTGAACATCCTCACCCCGCTGATGACCGGCGAGGCCGGCTCGGTGAACCGCATCACCGCCGGCGGCGCCATCGATATCAGCGCCTCGGCCGGGCCCCGTGGCACCGCCAATGGCCAGGGCGCGGAACTGTCCCTGCAGGGCGACAGCATCCGTCTGGCCAGCGCCGTGGTGCTGCCCAGCGGCAAGGTGACCCTGGGGGCTCGGGGGGATGTCAGCCTGACCGACGGCTCGCTGATCGATGTGGCGGGCCGGGCTATTGCCTTCAACGACCTGACCCGCTATGGCGCCGGTGGCGAAGTGCTGCTGGAAAGTCGCGCCGGCAATGTACTGCAGGCCGCCGGCGCGACCATCGATCTCTCGGCCAGCAACAACCAGGCCGGCAAGTTGCGGGCGGTGGCGCTGGACAGTGCTGCCGGGCAGGTGGACCTGGCCGGCAAGCTCCTCGGCGCCAGCAGCGGCTCTTACGATGCCGGCGGCACCCAGGTGCCGTACCTGGGGGGCGCGGTGGAAATCCAGGCGCAGCGCCTGGGCGGCAGCGGCACCCTGGACGAGCAGTTTGCCGCGCTCAACCAGCGTCTGAACCAGGGCCAGGTCTTTGGTGCGCGCAGCTTTCAGCTCAAGCAGGGCGACCTGAGCATCGGCAACGGGGTCAAGGCCAACAGCGTCAATGTCTCGGTGGACCACGGCAGCCTGCGGGTCAATGGCCTGATCGACGCCAGCGGCGAGCGGGTCGGGAGCATCAACCTGGCGGCAGGCAACGGCCTGACCCTGGAGGCCGGCGCGGTGCTCGATGCCCACGGCAGCCGGCTGCGGGTGGACAGCTACGGCAAGATCATCGACTCGCCCAACCGTGCCACGGTGGTGCTCGGCTCCGGCCTGGGCCGGCTGACCCTGGCCGATGGCGCGCGCATCGACCTGCGCCATGGCACCGACGTGGCCGTGGGCAGCGCCGCGGGGCAGAACGACGGCCGCAGCCGCGGCACCCTGGAGCTGAACGCGCCGCGGCTGTTCAAGTCGGACGGCAGCAGCAACGACATCGACATCGACGCCCGTGGCCGGCTGGATATCCGGGGCGCGCGTTCGATCGCGGTCAACGGCATGGTCAGTTATGACGATGCGCCGCAGAAGAACGACGCCGTCAGCGGTCGTCCCTACCAGGAAATCACCCAGGACTATCTGACAAAGAAACATGACTTGAGCACGGCGTTCATCAACGCCGCGCTGCAGAACAGCGACCTGCTGCAGAACAAGCTCGCCGGCCTGAACAACGCGACCTACGCCGATGCCTTGCACCTGCGGCCCGGGGTGGAAATCGTCAGCAAAACCGCGGATGGCGATCTGGTGGTGCAGGGCGATCTCGATCTGTCCGGTTATCGCTACGCCAGTCTCAATCCCCATACCCGCAAGGACGACAATGTCTACGGTTCGGGCGAGGTGGGCAGCCTGACCCTGCGCGCCGGCGGCGACCTGAATATCTACGGCAGCATCAACGACGGCTTTGCGCCACCGCCGCCGACCGACGATGACAACGGTTGGGTGCTGTTGGCCGGTATCGACTACACCGGCGGCGTCCAGGTGGTGCCGGGCACCGGCGTGACCCTGGCCGATGGCAGCCGCTTCCCGGCCGGCTCGATCCTCAATTTCGATCTGCCGATCAAGGCCCAGACCCTGCCGGCGGGCACCCGCCTGCCGGTGGCGGCGACCCTCAGTCAGCCATTGGTGTTGCCGGCGGGGACCGTGCTGGCGGCAGCGGTGCGCGACGCTTCGGGCAATGTGCTGTTCGCCGCGGGCACGCTCTTGAGCCAGGGCCAGACCCTGGCTGCCGGCAGCACCCTGGATGCCGGTTACCTGCTGGGCAGCGACGCCAGCGTCGCGTCTCTGACCTGGCCCAAGGGCGTGCCACTGCCCGGGCGCCTGGGCAGCAGGGAGATGGTCACCCTCAGTGGCAACAAGCCGCTGCTGCGTGGCGCGCTGTTGCCCGCGGGCACCGACGTCAAGTTGCCGGGGGGCGCGACCTCGGTACAACTGCGGGCCCAGGACTCCGGCCGCCAGGGCAAGAACTGGGCGGTGGCGCCGATGCTCGCCGAAGGTGCCCAGTCCTGGTCGATACGCCTGGTGGCGGGGGCCGACACCGAGGCCGCCGACAGCCGCCTGCTGCAGCCCAAGCCCTTGAGCGGCCACCTGCGTCTGGCCGACAGCCACTACGGGATGTTCGGCCAGGGCACCCTGGTCTGGACCGAGGAGGGCTCCCTGGGATGGTTCGGCGACGACAGCCGGGTGGGCCAGCCGATCGATTTCGACGAAGCCTATCCCGGCATCTGCGAGGACTACCTGGGGTACTGCGCTTCGGGGGGCGATGAGTACACCCTGTTGGCGGGGGGCAGCACCCGCTTCAGCGTGATCCGTACCGGGGCGGCGGACCTCGACCTGCTGGCCGCGGGCAACCTGAGCATGGAGTCGCTGTTTGGTGTCTACACCGCGGGCAGTTCTTCCACCGGCACCGCGGCCAACGACCCTTACAACCGCCCACGGGCCCTGGGCAGCAACGACAAGGTGCTGGGCAACATCGCCGGAGGCAACGAGAAGCTGGTCAATGGCGGTCCCGACAGCCTGTACCGTGCCTGGTACCCGGACGGTGGCGGCAACCTGTTGCTGAAGGTGGGGGGCAACCTGACCGGCAACATCACCAGCCTGGCGACGAGCAACCAGCAGCGCCCGGTCAACAGCGACCTGGGGCAGGATTCGGCCAACGTCGGCAACTGGTTGTGGCGCCAGGGCAATGGCGTGAGCGGCAGCCAGGCGCAAGCCACCGCCTGGTGGATCAACTTCGGCTCCTACGCCCCCAACATGAACCAGGGCGCCGCCGACCAGCTGTTGGGGTTCACCGGGTTCGGCACCCTGGGCGGCGGCAACCTGAATGTCGAGGTCGGGGGCGACGGCGGGATCCTCCGGCCGCTGGCGGCGGACTCCATGGCGCAAAACATCAGCCCCCGCAGCCAGGGGCTGGTGCTGGCGGTAGGCAGCACCGGGCGGGTGGCGGCCGATGGCAGCCTGCAACTGACCGGGGGTGGCGATCTCAACCTGCGGGTCGGTGGGGTGCTCAATCCGGGCAGCCAGATCACCCAGGGCCATCTTAATGGCGCCCTGGTTGATGTGCGCGGCCATGCCCAACTGAGCGGCGGCGCCCTGGGCGCCCTGACCCTGCGTTATGGCAACCAGCGGGTGGATCAGAGCCCGAGCGAGGTCCGCGCCTACGAGCCACTTCGCGCCACCTCGGCCATCGCCACCGGGGGCTTGAGCCTGTTGCCGGGAGACGCCACTTTCAGCCTGGCCACCCGCGGCGACCTGGTGCTACAGGATGTGGCCGACCCGGGGCGTGCTCCGCAGATGAATGCCCAAGCCTTCAAGAGCGGGGCGGTCAACGGCATCGGGCAAAGCTGGTTCAGCCTGTGGAGCGAACGCACGGCGGTGGACCTGTTCTCCGCCGGGGGCAACCTCACGCCGCTGACCCAGACCACGGAAACCGATATGGCGGCGGTCTATCCCGCGACATTGCGCGCTGTCGCCGCCAGCGGCAGCCTGTATTACGGCCGGGCCTCGGTCATGGACGCGGGCAACCTGGGGCCTCTCAGGGCTCTGGTGCTGGCGCCTTCGAACCTGGGGCAGTTGCAACTGCTGGCGGGCAATTCGATCTACGGTGGCGACCTCAGCATCAGCCGCTCCAGCGCGGCGCCGGACAGCCTGGCGACGATCTGGAAACCGGCATTCGTCGGCTTCCTCAACGGCGTCGAGGTCTTGGGCAGTGGCAACCTGTCCAGCGACGGCAGCCGGGTCAAGATCGGCGTTGCCCCGTTGTTCGCCTTTGGCCCCGACAGCGCCAGCCTGCAGTGGCGCAATCCCCAGGAGCCGGCGCGCTTCTATGCATTGAGCGGAGACCTGCTGGGGGTCAACAGCGGGCGCAGACTGACCATCACCACCATGGAAGATCCGCGTAACGGGCAGACCTACCATGCCGGCGCAGGCCCGGTATGGATGATGGCCGGGCGCGATATCGTCAGCAGCGGCACGCCACTGGGCGGTGCCACGGGCGGCGAGAAGGAGTTCGGCGGCTACAGCTTTGCCGGCAACCTGTTCGTGCACAACAACCCCAACGATATCTCGGTGGTCAGTGCCGGCCGCGACATCCTCTACAGCAGCTTCAACGTCGCCGGCCCCGGCACCCTGGAGCTGACGGCGGGGCGCAACATCCTGATGGAGGACAAGGTCAGCGTCACCAGCCTCGGCGCCGTGGCGCCGGGGGACAGCCGACCCGGGGCGAGCATCGTGATGCAGGCCGGGTTCGGCGCCAACGGCCCGGACTTCCGCCGTTTCGTCGCGGCCTACCTGGAGCCGGCCAATCTGGCCCAGCCCGGCGAGAGCCTGTCGGCTGGCAAGGTGGCCAAGACCTATGACAGCGAACTGTTGGGCTGGCTGGGCGCGCGCTTCGGTTTCGTCGGTGATAGCGCCCAGGCCCGGGCCTATTACGCGGCGCTGCCGGCCGAGCAGCAGCGGGTGTTCGCCCGCGAGGTGTATTTCGCCGAGCTCAAGGCCGCCGGCCGCGAGTACAACCAGGAAGGCGGTGTGCGCCAGGGCAGCTACGCCCGGGGTCGGGCGGCGATTGCCGCGCTGTTCCCGAGCAGCGACGTGGCCGGCAACCCCATCACCTACAAGGGCGACATCACCCTGTTCGGCGGTGCCGGGGTGCACACCAACTTTGGCGGCAATATCCAGATGCTGACCCCGGGCGGCAACCAGACTTTCGGCATCGAAGGCACCGCGCCACCGGCGTCGGCGGGAGTCATCACCCAGGGCGCGGGGGACATCCAGCTGTACTCCCTGGGCAGCATCCTCCTGGGCCAGAGCCGGATCATGACCACCTTCGGCGGCTCGATCATGGGCTGGTCGGCGGCCGGCGACATCAACGCCGGCCGGGGTTCCAAGACCACCGTGGTCTACACCCCGCCCAAACGGGTCTATGACAACTGGGGCAATGTCGGCCTGTCGCCGTCGGTGCCCAGCACCGGGGCGGGGATCGCTACCCTCAACCCGATTCCCGAGGTGCCGGCCGGCGACATCGACCTGATCGCGCCCCTGGGCACCATCGACGCCGGCGAGGCGGGGATTCGCGTGTCGGGCAACGTCAACATTGCCGCGCTGCGGGTGGTCAACGCGGCGAACATCCAGACCCAGGGCAAGTCCTCCGGAGTGCCGGTGAGCGCCACCGTCAACACCGGCGCCATGACCTCGGCCAGCGCCGCCGGCTCCGCCGCGTCCCAGGCCGCGGAAGATGCCGCCCGCAACCAGCAGGCGGCGGCCAAGCAGGGCCGGGCCTCGATCGTCACCGTGGAAGTGCTGGGCTTTGGCTCCGAGCCGGTGCAACGCCAGCGCGAAGAAGCCAGCCGCGCCCCGGGCTACAACCCCGACAGCCCGGTGCAGGTCCTGGGCGCCGGCCCCTTGAGCGACCAGGCCCGGGCGCGCCTGACCGATGAGGAGCGTGGGCAACTGACACTGTAGGAATCTCTCGTGGTAGCACGCTTGGGGGGCGATCGTTGATCGCCCCCTTTTTTGGGCTGATGGGAAGGGGTTGTGGTGATGGTTGGCGGGGAGGGAAGAGCGGGGGGCGGCGTTCATGACGGTTTGCTTATAGTTCCGGCCTGCGGTCCGGGTGTTCTGCGTCGAAGCCTTGGGTCGGGTGTGGGGGGAGAGGGTGGTCTTTCATTAGGTTGGGGAAGCGTAGGTTTGGATTCTCATCAAGTTCCTTGGATAAGCTTGAGTAAAGCTCATAGAGGTTTTCGTCTGGCTTATATCCAAAGTTATGGATTGGTCTAGGGGTTGGTTCGAATGCTCCCTGTAAATTATCGAGGGCGGTAGAGCTTCCTAAAGATGCTGCTCGCTGATAGTAGAACAGGGCACGAGGTTTGTTTTTTTTGGCGATCTGATAAAAGCTAGCTGTCTTTAGAATCGCTTCAGGGTCTTCCTGAGCACCTGCGCACCGATAGTAACGTTCCGCCATGTCATCATCTTGTTTGTGTCTCGGCAGCGCATAAGCAAAATATTGACCTATTTGAGCTTGTGCTAAGGGGCTGCCTAATTGTGCCGCTTGAAAAAGATATGAGGCAGCCATCCGCTCAGATTTTAGGACTCCTTTCCCACGTTCAGTAATAACGGACCAATTGTAGTAACCCAGTGGTACTTTAAGCTTCACCATGCGCTCATAGAGATCGAGCATCTTGCCGGTGTCTTGTTCAACGCCAGGCCTTCCGGGCCAACCCGTACGATAAAGGCCGGCCAAGTTGTGCATGGCTTTCCAATGATCCTTGGCAATGGCTTGCTCATAAAGCCTCACTATTTTTTTCCAATCCTTAACCCCGTGTGTTTTTTCTAGAATGCGCGCTTGTTGAAACCAAGACTCAGCCTGTGGGTCCAGTGGCGGGTTGTTATCTAGTTCATAGGCGCAGGTAAAAATTGGGTATGCCACGGCAACTGCTCCGTTCAATAGAAGTAAGACAATACAGGCGCAAAAGCCTATGACTTTAATCAACTGCTTTGGCATAAGGTGTCTCCACATCCCAAAAACGTGTTAGATGAGCCATCAAAGGTTCATTTTTGTTTTTACTTTCCCAGTTTTTATCCATGACATGATTCCATTCTTTAAAATTTCTCGCCGAGTCACACCGTCCATTGCCACCACTAAACGATCTACCCACATGCAACTTCCACAACTCCTCCCGCCAAGTCTTCGCCAACTCCGCATCCGGCGCGGCCAGTCCCAGTTCAGAGTCGGTGTGCATACTGCGGGTATTGATATTGGCGGAGCTGAGCAGGCTGAACACGTCGTCCACCACCAGCAGCTTCGAGTGCACGTAGATGTCCCGGAAGTACGCCTGTTCGCCTTCGGCCAGGGTGCTGCCGGGTTCGGGGCTACAGGCGGTGAGTGTAGCGATCACCACTTTGAGTCCGGGCAGGTCCTTGAGGGCGTAGGGTTTGGTGTCTTCGCCGTCGTCGGCTTTGGGTTTGCCGAGTTCGGCGATGTCCTCGGGCTTGAGGCCGCCCAGTCGCGCTTCTATATCGGGGGTGACGCCCTGGCGCTCGAGTTCGGCGATCTCGCGCTGGAGCACTTCGGCTCGGTTGAGCTGTGCGCGTTGTAGATAGGGATCGTTGTGCGGGTGGCTTTGCAGGTAGGCCAGTTGGCTGCGCTTGCGCAGCATCTCTTCAGCCAGGCTGCGCTGGGCCTGGGGCATGAGTTGTTCCTGCCCCAGTTCCTGCAAGGCGGCATAGGTGGTGCTGGAATACAGGCCGGAGTTGGGGTTGTTGGTGACCACGAACAGGTACAGGTCCTGGTCGCGGCCTGCCGCGAGGTAGGCGGCGGCCAACTCGCGCAGCTGTTTGGCAAAGGCCGGGTAGCGAAAGTACTGGTTCTCCATGTAGACGTAGTTGCGGGCGTTGCCCAGGGCCTTGTGGTGCAGTTCGAGGATCGAGGTCTCGGCGTTTTCCTGGGGTTGCGTGCGACAGATTTGCGCCATGCTCGTACCGGCCGCTTTGAAGTGGTCGGGCTTGATGGCCTGGCGCTGTTGGCGCAGGCCATCGCTGAACCATTGCTTGATCCAGAAGGTTTCCCGGTCCCAGGCGCTGCTGAAGTTGTGGTTGAGGTCGTGTAGGGCGGGGCCCTGGACCTTGAGCGACAGGTCTTGCCAGGGCCCGAAGCCCGGGCTGCGTCGAGCGGCCTTGTCGTGATAGAGGTGGGCGCTGGTGTCCCAGTAGTTGCGGTGCATGTTGTGGCCCATGACGAAACCCACTGCGTTGGCGCTGTCTTCGTAGTCCACCAGGACCATTTTCTGGTGATGGCTGGCGAATAGGCTGAGGGCCAGCATATGGGCGAAATTGCTGTCGGGGGCCTCAGCCTGGATCAGTCGGTAGAGGGTGGCCAGTCGGCCTTTTTCCGTGGCCATTTGCGGTCCACGAATGGCGGCGTTCAAGGGGATTTCAAGGGAAAAGTCCCGGGTACGAAACTCGACGTTCTGCATGCGTCCACCGTGAATTCGGCGGAACCATTCCCGGGTGTACTGCTGATCATCGGGGGAGTAGCCGGGGGCGCCCGAGCCGTCCAGTGTCCTGTAGGCGCCCTGGGCATTGAGCTGCGCCTCGACGTCACGCAGTATCGCCAGCAGCTCCTGCTCGCGCTGCTCATAGCGGTAACCGCTGGCGCCATAGGCCGGTAGCTCACCGGCTCGCAGTTTGTTCAATTCGTGTTGATGCACGGTGCGGCGATATTCCAGTCGCTGCCGGTCTTCCAGGGTGCGGTTGGAGGCGGCACTACCCCGGGTCATGCCCGAGCCGATTGCCGTGCCGCCCGAGCCGGCCAGGCCATCGCCGGGGATGGTGTTTTCCAGGAAGTTGGCCAGGGCATTTTTCCAGATCAGCACCCGCACCTTGACCCCATGCCGGCCTCGTACATCCAGCAGTTCACCGATGCGATCGCCATCGGGTTTGAAACGCATCGCCGGGTCGAAGCCCCAACTGATGATTTCCACGCTGCGGTTGGCTCGCTCAATCGCGTGATGCACGGCGCCGAAGGCGGTTTCGCCGTTGATCAGCGGCGTGATCTTGATCCCCGCTCGCGGCGGGAACAGCGCTTTTTTCGCGAACCATTCCATGCTCAAGCACATGAATTTGTCTTCCTTGGGTTTGAGCTGAAGCACTTCCTTGCTGTAGTCGACAGGCATTGCCCGATTCCCCGCACTTACTGGTTTTTGGGTGGGATGACCGGGTTCAGCGCGGCCATTCGATAGTCGTCCTTGGTGTTCAGGGCTTCAAGCTGATCCATTTGCCCTTGATAGTCGCGATAGCCACGGCGGGCCAGTTGCTGGTGCGGGGACTCGGGTTCGTCGCTCTGGTCTTTGGGCTCGATCTCGAAACGGTGCCCGTTGATCAGTTCAACCGCATAGGCCTGAGTACCGGGCACATGCTCGAAGCGAATCACGCCATCGGCACCGGTCAGGCCTTGCTGAATCAGCGCGCCATCGGCGAACAGCTGATAGGGTTCGTCCTCGTATCCCGGCACGCCCGGAAGGGGGCTGATCACCGCGCTGAGACGATGGATCACCTCGGGGGCCGGCTGCGACGGTGCAGGCTCCAGCAAGGTGCCGGCCTTGGCGGTGGTGGCGGGCAGAGGGACGACCGGCAGTAGGCAGGTGGCGCCGCTGCCTTGCCCCGCAGCGCCCCCCGCATTCACCTTGAGTAACGCCCCACTCACGCTGACGCCGCTGGCGTCGAGCTTGATAAAGCTGCCCCCGGCTTGCACCGTCAGTTCACTGGCCGCTTCGATCACCAGCTTCTGGCCCGCTTGCAGATGAATCTCACGTCCGGCCTGGAGCAGTTGTGCGGTGCCCAGCTTGATGTGCTGGTCGTGCGCCACGTTCAGGTGGTCGTCGGCGCGGATTTCGGTTTTGCGTTCGCCGTGGATGGTGCGGTGTTCCTCGGCCTTGAGTTCGCTGTAGCTGCTGCCTTCAACCGTCTCGTGACGCTCGTGGCCGACGCGAATTTTCTGGTCGTGCTGGATGTTTTCATCCCAGTCGCGCTGGGCGTGGACGAAGATCTGTTCGGCGCCTTTTCTGTCTTCGACGCGCACTTCATTGAAACCGCCGCCGCCCGGCGAACTCAGGGTCTTGAAGGTGCTGCGGGTCTTGTTGACCGGCAGTGCGTAAGGCGTCGGGTGTTCCTGGTGGTACAGGCAACCGCTGATCAGCGGCTGGTCGGGGTCGCCTTCGAGAAACTCCACCAGCACTTCCATGCCGACGCGCGGGATGACGAGGGCGCCGTAGCGGTCGCCGGCCCAGCTGGAGGCGACCCGCAGCCAGCAACTGGTCTGGTCGTTGCCCTGGCCTTCGCGGTCCCAGTGGAACTGCACCTTGACCCGGCCGTATGGATCGGTGTGGATTTCCTCTCCTGCCGGGCCGGTGACCACTGCGGTCTGACTGCCCAGGACCCGGGGTTTGGGGTGGTCCAGCGGCGGGCGAAAGAATACCTCCCAGGGGGTGGCGAGGAAGCGGTTGCGGTAACCCTGCTGGAAGCCGTCTGTAACCTCGGTGTCGCTGCTGATCGATTCCTCCAGCACCTGGGGCTGCTTGCCTTCGTGAGTCACCCGGGTCAGCAGCCACAGGTCGTTCCACTCGCCACGCGGGTGATCAGTCAGCTCAAGAAAATGCCCGCTGACCAGTCGCGGCTCATCGCCCCAGCCTTCGGCTTGCAGGTAGTCGGCGCGATGGCGTTCCAGGGCGCGCTGGCTGAGGAACTTGCCACGCTGGCGATCGGTGAAGCGCCCGGGGTAGTCGTAGTCCTCCAGGTCCGGTTCCTGGGTCTTGGCGTCGGGCTTGTAGGCAGCCTCCATTTGCAGGCGCGGCTTTTCGAAGTCGTAGTCGCGCCGGGTGATGCGGCTGGTGCGGGTTTCCAGGCGCACGTTGAAGCCCTTGATCACCGGCTCATCGGCCACCAGCCCGCTGCCCTGCACGTAGGCGGTGGGCCGGCCGAGCGTGCGGAACACGCTCTGGTTATCGCTGAACACCAGCAAATGCGCCTCGCGGCTGTGCTGGAAGTGATAGTGCAGGCCTTCCTCTTCGCACAGGCGCTGGATGAAGTGCAGGTCGCTCTCGTCGTACTGCACGCAGTAGTTGCGCTCGGGGCAAGGGTGTTGAATCTGGAATTGGTAGGCATTGCCGAGGATGCCGTGCTCTTCGAGGATCAGGGCGATGATCTGCGGCGCCGAAAGCTGCTGGAAGATCCGCTGGTTGCTGCGGTGGCGCAGGTAATCCAGGTGCGGCAGCAGCGACAGGCTGTAGCGGCTCAGGCGCTTGCCGGCGTCGCCCTGGGCGATGCGCTGGATCAGCCCATGGATGCCATGGCCCTGGAGGTCGAAGGCGAGAAAGGCCGGTTGGTGCAGCAGCGGTTCGAGGTCGATGAAGGGGCGTTCGCTGACCAGTTGCAGGTCAAAGCGAAACGGCTGGCTGATGGCCTCGGTGCCCTGGAACGAGAGCACCTGGAAGTCGTGCTGGATGCCTTGGATGTCCAGGCTGAAGTGGGTCTGGTCGGCCGGGCTGAACATGGGTCGCTCCTTGACGTATTGCGGCTGATTCCATTGGCCGAAGCGCCGCTGATCAACGAGAAGATTGTCGATCAGCGGCGGACAGCTGAAAAACAGCGGACAACTTAACAAGGAGCGGGCGGCCACCGTCATCGGACTTATCTGAACGTTTTGGCGAAAAGATACTGCCGTCCGCTGATTCAAGTCGGCGGGTTGCCCCGGTCCCGCCTCAACGCCGGTCGCTAGTCGATGACCGTCTCCGGCGTGGACACCTGTTGCTCAAGATCGGGGGCCAATGCTGGCGACCAGATCGGGAAGGCGTCGGGCATGGCCTTGCCTTGGCGGGCCTGTTCAAACCGTGGCGATCATGCAGCCCAGGGCCCCGGACTCCTGATAGATCACCCGTCCCTTGTGGGTGTTGGCAAAATCCCGCAGCCCGCGTTTGGCCACGTCGCTGTAGCCCAGGGCGACGGCCCAGCGCGCAGCCACCGGGTCGGTGTACTGGGTCAGCTTGTCGATGTCTTTCTGGGTTTCGGCCAAGAGTTTGTTGCCGGCATTGGTGGCGCTTTCGACTTTGAGTTCGATCGCGTAGTTCTCCACGTTATGTTGCGCCAGCACGTCCAGGCGCAAGGCCTGGTTGGGCGCCGGATAGGGCACCTCGCGGGCGGCGGCCACATGGACCGAGCGCAGCAGGATCAGGAACTCCACCTGAAACCACACTTCCCAGGCCGCGCCGGTGCTGATGGCGGCTTCGATGCGCGCGTGGTCGCTGAGGATCAGGTGGCTGAGATCGGTATTTTTCATGGCGCGTTGCTCTTTGTAGGGGAGGGTACAAAGGGGAACGAACCTTCAGGGGCGCTGTGAATGGCAGGTGAGGGCCCGGTTGGCCGGGCGGGGCCCTCAGGGCATGACGTCTGCCTGGGTTTCGTTCACCGAGGGCCGTTGCAGATTGGCCGCGCCCAGCCAGTAGAACAGTCCGCCCAGGACAATGAACGCCCCCAGCATGTAGAAAATCCAGTGCGCCGGCTGGCTTGCCAGGACCATGCCGCAGAGTATCGGGCCCAGGGCCCCGCCGAGGTTGGAGAGGTTTTGCGCGCCGTAGTACAGGCCTCGCAGGTGCTCGGGGGCGATCAGGTCGATGAACATGTATTCGGCGGGAAACACGATGATTTCCCCCAGGGTGAACACCACCATCGACAGCACCCACAGCGGCAGGCTGGTGGACAGGGCGAACCCGGCGACCCCCACCAGGAACAGGCTCAGGCCTGCCGCCAGCCACTGCTTCAGGTGGTTGGGAGTGATCCTGCGGCCAATGGCGTACTGCAGGGCAATGACCAGCAACGCATTGGTCGCCACCAGGGTGCTGATGGTGGTGTAGGCGACTTGCGCGGACTCGGTGACCACCAGGTACTGGGACAGATAAGCCGAGAACTGGCCAAAGACCACCGCGCTGAGCAAGCCGCCCAGGGTGAAGCAGATCAGGCGGTAATCCCGCAGCAGCTGGCGGCCCAGCGCGAGAAAGGACAGGGGCTGATGGGGGCTGGCGCCGGACTGGAGCTGCCTGTCGCCCTGTGTCAGGTACAGGGCAAAGAATCCCGCCGCCAGGGCGCTCGACGCGACAAAGGGCAGGCTCATGCCTTGCTGGGCCAGCCAGGCGCCGAGCAACGGGCCGACGGCATAACCGATGTTGGTCAGGGTGTACTTGATCGAGAACACTTCACTGCGCTCGGTCACCGGTAACTGTTGGGCAAAACCGGCTTTGACCGCGATATCGAACACTGCGTAGGCGAGGTTGATCGATACCAGGCACAGGTAGAGCAGCCACAGGCCGGGGGCGGCAAAGGCGCCGACAAAGCCCAGGGTGAAGACCGCGACGCAGGCCAGGATCAGCCGGTAGGTGGCGATCCGATCCACCAGGTAACCGCCGTAGAGGCTCAGCAGCGAGCCGACGATCAGGCTGCTGCCGATCACCAGGCCGATGTCGGCGACGCTCAGGCCGTAGCTGGCGGACAGGTAGATCACCAGATAGGGCAGGGTGATAGCCCGCGCCAGGGTCAGGATCAGCGAACCCGACAGCAACAGCTTGATGGTGCCCGGGTAGTTTTTCAGGGTGTACAGCATCCATGCCTCTTCAAGTGGTGCAGGTTGAGTCGGGGGGATTGAGCTTACTGAGGAATTGGCTTCTGTTTTATGATGATTTTTCTTTAGTGAATGGAAACTGATTCATGAATAAGGACGTTGCATGTTTGCTTCCGAACGCCTGAAGGGCATCGATGTTTTTGTCTGTGTCGCCGACTCCGGCAGCTTCAAGGCCGCCGCCGAGCGTCTGAACCTGACGCCGTCCGCTGTCAGCAAGGCCATCGCCCGCCTGGAAGGCCGCCTGCAGGCCCGGCTGTTGCAGCGCACCACTCGCAGTCTGGCGCTGACCGATGCGGGGCAGGCCTTCTATCGCACCTGCACCGAGGTACTGGCCGATCTGCAAGAGGCCGAGTGGGCGTTGCAGGCGGAAAACACCGAACTGAGGGGCAAGGTGCGCGTCGATCTGCCGGGGGCCTTTGGTCGCACTCAAGTGCTGGAGCTGATCTTGCGCTTTGCCCGGGAGCACCCTTTGCTGCAACCCCACGTGACCTTTGCCGATGCCTTTGCCGATCCCCTGGAGGCCGGTGTCGATATTGCCGTGCGACTCGGCGGACCCGCGCAATGGCCCGTCGCCCTGGGGCATCGTCAGCTGGGCCACGAGCGGCACCTGTTCTGTGCCTCGCCGGCGTACCTGGAGCATCAGGGCACGCCCTTGACCGATGCCGATCTGCTGCGCCACCGCTGCATCGCCTACGGCTGGGTGGATGGACGGGTCAACCCCTGGACTTTTCCCGGCAGCCGGCCAGGGGAGATCGAGCGTCGGGTGATGCCGGCCGCTTGCGTGGTGGGGGATGGGCAGGGGTTGCTGATGACGGTGATGGCGGGCTACGGGATTGCCCAATTGCCGTCGTGGCTGGTCAAGCGCCAGCTGGATGAGGGCAGCCTGGTACAGGTGCTGCCGCACTGTGCAACCCAGGGACAGGCAATCCATCTGCTATGGATGAAGAATCGTCAGGCACTGCCCAAGGTCAGCGCCTTGCTGGAGCTGTTGGCAGAACACTTGATGGGATAGACATAAAGAAAATGGCAGGGGCGGCTGGATTCGAACCAACGCATGGCAGGATCAAAACCTGCTGCCTTACCGCTTGGCGACGCCCCTGTAGCTGTTGCGACGTTACTTGCCTTGATTGCCGGTCCGGGGAGGTCCGCTGCAAGAACGGGCGCAAATTTACCAACTTATAGACGGGCTGTGAAGCCCCCCAATGCAAAAAAATGAGTTTGAAAACAGCTGCTTAGTCTTTTTCTGGGCGCTTTTATCCGCCCCGGGGGTCAGGGGACCAGGTAGTCGGGCTGTGAATCCTTCAGGGGCCGGGCCATGGCCAGCGCGCGGCGGATGGCCCGCAACTCCGCGCCTTGCAGGAGGCGCCGGCCAAAATCATAGTCGTCGCCCCCCGGGCCCAGGTGCACCGAAAGCAGCCCGAACAGTTGTCCGCCCAGGTCCTCGATGAACATTTCCATATAGGTTTCGTCGCGGCGGTAGGCGCTGAGGTAGATCAGCCCCTGGACCTCGGCGCGACTGCAGTTGTCGATGGCCTCCCAGGTCAGGCAACTGCCCTGTCCATTCTCGATCAGCGGCATGTGCCAGGCGTCCTGTGCCAGCGGTTGGGCGCGCAGTGCCGCCGGCAGTGGCTGGCAGGACAGGACCAGGAAGCGGTACCTCGGCCGGCCATGGTGGATGGCATTGCGTGCTGTCGGCGGCTCGGGCGCCGGGCCGGTGATCCGCACCCGCAGCAGCTGGCTCAGGGCAATTTCCGAAGGCTGTTCGTTCCAGCCATTGAGGTCGGCAACCGGCGGGCACCAGATCAGTTGCAGGGTTTCGCCGATCAGGATGCCGTCCCGGTGCTGGAAGAAGGCCGAGTGTTCCTCTCCCACCACGGGCAGCAAGTCGTGCAGGTGCAAGGTCGGCGCGCCGTAGTCGATGCCCAGGTCGGTGGACCAGAACAGCGGTGCGCAGGTTTTCAGGGTTGTCGGCATGGACGCGAGCCTGTGATGGGGAGGGTGCGGATTCTTCGGTAACTGGCGCCGGATGTCACCTGTGTCTGACTCAATCGGCTACATCCTCTGGCGCGATGCGACCGTGACAGCGTTCAGCCGCGCACTAGTATAGGGAGCCTGAAGCAAGACCTATAAGAACAGCACAAGGACACACGTATGCGACGCTGGAACGGCTGGGGGGATGCATCCACGGTGGTCGAATTGCCGGCCCAGGGCGCGGGGTTTCTCGCCGAACGCCTGGGGCCGGGGCGCCGCTTGCCGGAGGCGACTCTGGAACAGGCGCTGGCCAAGGTGCCGGCTTCACGCCTTGCTGCCCACCCGTTGTATTGCATCGATCCCCAGGAACGCCTGCTGCACGCCCGCGGCCAGAGCCTGGCGGACTGGCTGGCCCTGCGCGAAGGCGCGCTGGGGGTCTACCCCGACGCCGTGGCCTTTCCGGAAACCGCCGAACAGATCCGCCAATTGCTGGCCCTGGCCGAGGACCGCGACCTGTGCCTGATTCCCTATGGCGGTGGCACCTCGGTGGCCGGGCACATCAACCCGCCCTGGTCCGAACGCCCAGTGCTGACGGTGTCCCTGGCGCGCATGAGCCGCCTGCTGGAGCTGGACGAAGACAGCCTGCTGGCCACCTTCGGCCCCGGCGCCAGCGGCCCGCAGGTGGAAAGCCAGCTGCGCGCCCGGGGCTACACCCTGGGGCATTTCCCCCAGTCCTGGGAGCTGTCGACCCTGGGCGGCTGGGTTGCCAGCCGTTCCAGTGGCCAGCAGTCGCTGCGCTACGGACGCATCGAGCAGCTGTTCGCCGGCGGCACCCTGGAAACCTTTGCCGGGCCGATGCCCATCGCCAGCTTTCCGGCGTCTGCCGCCGGGCCGGATATGCGCGAGGTGGTGCTGGGCAGTGAAGGGCGCTTCGGGATCATTTCCGAGGTCAAGGTACGGGTCAGCCGCCTGCCCGATGACGAGCGCTTCTATGGGGTGTTCCTGCCCGACTGGTCCCAGGCCCTGCAAGCGGTGCGCGCCCTGGCCCAGGCTCGGGTGCCGCTGTCGATGCTGCGCCTGTCCAATGCCGTGGAGACCGAGACCCAACTGGCCCTGGCCGGCCATCCGACGCAGATCGCCTGGCTGGAAAGATACCTGGCCCTGCGCGGCGCCGGGGCGGGCAAGTGCCTGCTGACCTTCGGCGTCACCGGCAATCGTCAGCAGAACGCCCTGTCGTTGCGTCACGCCCGGCGCCAGCTCAAGGCCTTCGGCGGGGTGTTCACCGGCACCTTGCTGGGCAAGAAGTGGGCTCAGAACCGCTTTCGTTTTCCCTACCTGCGCGAAAGCCTGTGGAACGCCGGCTACCTGGTGGACACCCTGGAAACCGCCACCGACTGGAGCAATGTCGACCGCCTGTTGCAGCGCATCGAGGGCAGCCTGCGCGATGGCCTGGCCGCCGAGGGCGAGCAGGTGCATGTGTTCACCCACCTGTCCCATGTCTATGGCGAAGGTTCGAGCATCTACACCACCTACGTGTTCCGCCCGGACGCCCAGTACCCGGCGACCCTGGCCCGCTGGCAGGCGCTCAAGCACGCCGCCAGCCAGACCATCGTCAATCACCACGGTACCATCAGCCACCAGCACGGGGTGGGCAAGGACCACGCGCCGTACCTGCTGCGGGAGAAGGGCCCGCTGGCGATCGACACCCTGCAGGCGCTGAGTCGCCACTTCGATCCCGCCGGGCGCCTGAACCCCGGCACGCTACTGGAGCAGTGAGGTCATGAGCCAGGACTGGAATGCCCAGTGGCGGCAACAGGTACTGCCGGAGCTGGCAGCGCAGCCGTGGGACCTGATCGTCATCGGCGGCGGCATCAGCGGCGCCGGCATTCTGCGCGAGGCGGCGCGGCGCGGTTGGCGCTGCCTGCTGCTGGAGCAGCGGGACTTTGCCTGGGGCACCTCCAGCCGTTCCTCGAAGATGGTCCACGGCGGGCTGCGCTATATCGCCAAGGGCCAGTGGCGCCTGACCCGGGACTCGGTGCGCGAGCGCCAGCGCCTGTTGCAGGAAGTCCCGGGGCTGGTGGAGCCCATGAGTTTCCTGATGCCCCATTACCGCGGTCAGTTTCCCGGGCCCAAGCTGTTTGGCGGCCTGCTGAGCCTGTATGACGCCCTCGCCGGGCGGCGTAATCATCGCTTTCACGATGCCCGGCAACTGCAGTACCTGGCCCCCGGGGTCAAGGAACCGGGGTTGCTCGGCGGCACCAGCTTTCTCGATGCCCTGACCGACGATGCGCGGCTGGTGCTGCGGGTGCTGGCCGAGGCCCGGGCTGACGGCGCCGTGGCCATCAATGGCCTGCGGGTGACCCGCCTGCTGCGGGAGAACGGGCGGGTGTGCGGGGTGGCGATCGAGGACAGTGAAACCGGCGCCGTGCACACCCTTGGCTGCGCGGCCCTGGCGGTGGCCACTGGGGCCTGGGCCGAGCGCCTGCGCCCGGCGAGCAGCCGTCGGCAGCTGCGACCGTTGCGCGGCAGTCACCTGCTGCTGCCGGGCTGGCGCCTGCCGGTGGCCCAGGCTTTGAGCTTCATGCATGGCGAGGATCGGCGGCCGGTGTTCGTCTTCCCCTGGGAAGGTGCCACCGTGGTGGGCACCACCGACCTCGACCACCGCGACGACCTGGACCAGAGCGCCAGCATCAGCCAGGAAGAACTGCGCTATCTGCTGGCCGCCTGCGCCCAGCAGTTTCCCCAGGCACAGATCGGTCCCGGGGACGTGCTGTCGACCTGGGCCGGGGTACGTCCGGTGGTGGCCGGTAGCGAGGGGCAGCAGAGCAAGCCGTCCAACGTCACCCGTGAACACGTGCTGTGGCAGGAGCCCGGCTGCGTGACCCTGGCCGGCGGCAAGCTCACCACCTTCCGCCCCCAGGCCATCGAAGTGCTGCAAGCCTGCGGTGCGATGCTCGGGCGGGACGTGGTGGATGACGGCGCCCCGGTGTTCGCGCCCGTGGCCGCGCTGGACATCCCCGGCCTGAGTCGCGCCCAGACTCGGCGTCTGGCCGGCCGCTATGGCCGCGACCTGCCGCGCCTGGCGCAACAGGTGGCGCGCCTCGGCGGCGACTGCATCGGTGCCAGCGACACCCTGTGGGCCGAGCTGGCGTTCGCCGCCGAGACGGAGATGGTCCTGCACCTGGACGACCTGCTGCTGCGCCGCACCCGCATCGGCCTGCTGCTGGCCGAGGGCGCCGCCCAGTACCTGCCGGCCATCCGCCGCCTGTGCCAGCCGCTGCTGGGTTGGGACGATAGCCGCTGGCAGGCCGAGGAACAGCGCTACCGGGCCTTGTGGCAACGCCATCACAGCCTGCCCGCCAATGCCTAACGATGCTCAACCAAGAGAGCCCCATGGATAACCACAACAACAAGAAGCAGGACTACCTGCTGGCCATCGACAACGGCACCCAGAGCGTTCGCGCACTGCTGTTCGACCTCCAAGGCAACCTGCTGGGCAAGGGCAAGGTGGAGCTGGAGGCGTATTTTTCGACCCAGCCCGGCTGGGCCGAACAGCACCCGGACTACTACTGGGCCAAGCTCGGCGAAGCCTGCCAGCTCTTGTGGCAGCAGACCGGCATCGACCGTTCGCAGATCCGCGGCGTGTCCCTGACCACCCAGCGCGGCACCCTGATCAATGTCGACGCCCAGGGCCGCGCCCTGCGTCCGGCGATTCTCTGGCTCGACCAGCGCCAGGCCGCCGTCGAGGGGCGCATCAAGGGCCCCTGGGGCTGGCTGTTCAAATTGATCGGCGCCGAGGCCACGGTGGACTATTTTCGCGCCCAGGCCGAAGCCAACTGGGTGGCCCAGCAGCAACCCGAGGTCTGGGCCGCCACTGACAAGTTCCTGCTGCTCTCGGGTTTTCTCACCCATCGCCTGACCGGCAACTTCGTCGACTCGGTGGGCTGCTCCGTGGCTTACCTGCCGTTCGACTACAAGCGCCTGTGCTGGGCCGCTCCCAGCGACTGGAAGTGGCAGGCCCTGGCGGTGCGTCGCGAGCAGTTGCCGACCCTGCTCAAACCCGGCGAAACCCTGGGCCGGATCAGCGCCGAAGCCAGTCGCCACACCGGTATTCCCGAGGGCTTGGCGCTAATTGCCGCCGGTGCCGACAAGGCCTGCGAGGTGCTCGGTTCGGGCGTCCAGGATTCGACCACGGCCTGCCTGTCCTACGGCACCACGGCCACCATCACCACCACCCGTTCCCGCTACCTGGAAGTGGTGCCGCTGATCCCGCCGTACCCGGCGGCGGTGCCGGATCACTACAACTGCGAGGTGATGATCTTTCGCGGCTACTGGATGGTCAGCTGGTTCAAGCAGCAGTTCGGCCTGCGGGAAGTGCAGCAGGCGGCCGAGCAGGGGCTGGAGCCGGAACAGCTGTTCGACGCCCTGGTCCAGGCGGTGCCGCCCGGGTCCATGGGCCTGACCCTGCAACCCTACTGGTCGCCGGGCATCCGCGAGCCGGGCATGGAGGCCAAGGGCGCGATGATCGGCTTTGGCGACGTGCACACCCGGGCCCACATCTACCGGGCGATTCTCGAAGGCCTGGCCTACGCCCTGCGCCAGGGCATGGAACGCATGGAACAACGCTCCAAGCTGAAGATAACCCGCTTGCGGGTGGCCGGCGGCGGCTCCCAGAGCGACGCGGCCATGCAGCTGACCGCAGACATCTTCGGCCTGCCGGTGGAACGCCCCCATGTCTATGAAGCCTCGGGGCTGGGGGCGGTGATTGCCTGTGCGGTGGGCCTGGGCCTGTACCCGGACTTCCCCACGGCGATCAGCGCCATGACCCGGGTCGGCGCGGTGTTCGAGCCCCAGCCGCAGGCGCAGCAGATGTACCAGCGGCTGTACCGCGAGGTCTACCTGCGCATGTATCGCCAGCTCAAGCCGCTGTACCAGAGCATTCGCGAGATCACCGGCTACCCGGCCTGAAGGCGCGGCGGGCGCGGCCAGTAGGGCAAGGGTTCCCGGTCGAAAAAACACCCCCGCGCGGCACGGCTCAACTATCGTCATCCAGGTGGACGGAACCCTACGACAACCTGAACCGGTGAGCCGAACATGAACCGCCAGGACGCGCTGAACATCCTCTGGAAGCGACTGTTCATCATCTTTGTGCTGCTGTTGGCGGCGTCCCTGGGGGCGGTCGCCATGGCCGACGGCTACACCATTCCCTCGGTGGTGTTCATCGTCGGCAACATCGGCGGCTACGTAGGCTTTCACCGGCAGCTGTCCCACCTCAGCGAGGAGGAAATCGTCAGCCTGTGCAGCTCCTGGTTCAACGTGCTGCTGCCGTCGTTCATCGGCGGCATCCTCGCGGGCCTGCTGTACATCCTGTTTATCTCCGGCGTGGTGCAAGGGGAGCTGTTTCCCGAGATCGTCGGTGACAGGAGCTGCAGGTACCCGGACAACAGTTTCTATGTGATTTTCTGCCAGCACGCCGACGGCTATGCCGCCTACGGCAAGTTGCTGTTCTGGTCCTTTGTCGCGGGCTTCAACCAGAACTACGTGGTCGACCTGATCGAGAACATCAAGAGCAGCAAAAAAGCACGGGGTGAAGCATGAGTGAAGACAGCAAGAGCAAAGCCAGCCAGGTCAAAGGCCCGGCGTCGTACTTTCCTTCCATTGAAAAAAACTACGGTCAGCCCATCAGCCACTGGCTGGAGCTTCTTGGCGCCGTCAGCGGCAAGAAGCACATGGAGCTGGTGGCCTGGCTCAAGTCCGAATACGGCATGGGCCATGGTCATGCCAATGCCTTGGTGGCGCACTTTCTGGCGGGGGCCAAGAACCCTTAGCGCTGAGTGCTGGACGCTGTGGCTTCGCCCGTGAAGGCGTGACTGCCGACATCCGCTTTCCTGGCGAAAAAAGCCTGATTCCGCTGTGTTCTCTTGGTTCTTTCCTGCGTCGCAACTTGCATTGCCCCCTTTCTGCCTGTCGGAGTTTTCTCGATGTCTTCGCCAAAATCCTTGCCCACGGCCCTGTTGGGCCTGGCCCTTGCCTGCCCGGCAATCGCCGAGACCCGGAGCGTGGAACTGGCGCCGGCGCAGGTGCTGGGGCAGGCGCCGGTTGACGAGGGGCAGGGCGTGGAGGAGGCCGCGGTACGGCTGGCCGAGGTGCCGGGTGGGAGCAATGTGGTGGACATGCGCCGGCCGCTGCAAGGCCGGGTCGCCAGCAACCAGGATGTGCTGGCCTATCAGCCCGGGGTGTACGCCCAGTCGGCGGGCAACGAAGGGGTGAAGATCTCGATCCGCGGCTCGGGCATCAACCGCGCGCCGGGCGCCCATGCCTCGGGGCTGTACACGATGCTCGACGGCCTGCCGCTGACCGGCCCCGGCGGTACGCCCTATGAGTTGCTGGAGCCGTTGTGGGTCGACCATGTGCAGGTGCTGCGCGGCGCCAACGGCTTTGACCGTGGCGCCCTGGCCCTGGGCGGGGCCATCGATTACGTCAGCCATACCGGCTACGACGCGCCGCTGTTGCAGGTGCGCTACGCCACCGGCAGCCACGGTTACCAGCAGCGTCAGGTCAGCTCCGGGCAAGTGCTGGGGGACTTCGACTATTACGTCTCGCTGACCGATGTCAACGCCGACGGTTACCAGGACCACACCCGCAGCCAGAGCCGCGGGGTGATCGGCAACTTCGGCTACCGCTTCAATCCGAACCTGGAAACCCGTTTCTACCTGCGCTACCGCGAGACCGACAACGATCTGGCCGGACGGGTCAGCAAGCGTTCCATCGAGCACGACCCGCGGGCGGCCAACCCGGCCTACGTCAGCCGCGACGACCGTCGCAAGCAGCCGGGCAGCACCTTTGTCGGCAACAAGACCACCTACTACATCGACGATGACTCGAGCCTCCAGACCGGCCTGGTCTACCACGACTACCCGATGGACCTGCGCGAAGGCCCCAACCGCCTGAAGGTGGCCTACAGCGACGTCAGCGGCACCTTGGACTACAAGCGCCGCGACAGCCTCTGGGGCCGGGAAAGCCGCAGCACCCTGGGCCTGCGGGTGACCAAGCACCTGCCCAATGACGGTGCCAGTGAGTTCGTGCGGATTCCTGGCGGTAACACCGCCGGCTATGCCCCGGGCACGCGGATTCGTAACTTCACCTACCAGGGCTCGGACACTGTCCTGCATGTTGGCAATGACCTGGAAATCGCCGACGACCTGTGGCTGACCACCGGGCTGGCGGCCATCTACACCCGTCGCGAAAGCGCGGTGACCTACCCCGAGGGCGGCGGCAAGACCAGCCTTGGCGACTGGGACTACGCGCCGCGCCTGGGCCTGCGCTATCAGCTGACGCCGGATGCACAGCTGTTCGGCAACCTCAGCCGTTCGGTGGAAGCACCGCACCCCTGGTCGCTGATCTACAGCTCGAACCTGCGTTTTCCAGCCGGTAGCGGAGTGGCCAGCGGCGCCCAGCGTGATCCGATCACGCTGCGCAACCAGACCGCCACCACCCTGGAGCTGGGCGGCCGTGGCGACAGCGGCCTGGGTCAGTGGAGCCTGGCCTGGTACTACGCCCAGGTGCGCCACGAACTGCTCTCGGTACTGCCCGATCCCAGCGCCACCACGCCCTATGAACTCAATGCCAGCCCCACGGTGCACCAGGGCGTGGAAGCCAGCCTGCACAGCGAGCTGTGGTCGCGCCCGGGTGTGGGCCGCCTGAGCCTGCGCCAGGCCTACACCTTCAGCGATTTCCACTACCGCGACGACGCGCGCTTTGGCGACAACCGCCTGCCGGGCCTGCCCATGCACTACTACCAGGGCGAGCTGCGTTACGACTGGCCCCTGGGCTTCTTTGCCGCGGTCAACACCCAGCTGGTGTCGAAGGTGGCGGTGGACTACGCCAACAGCTATTACGCCGACCCTTACGCACTGTTCGGCGCCACCCTGGGCTACAACGCGCCGAAGAACGACTGGCAGACCTGGATCGATCTGCGCAACCTCACCGACAAGCGCTACGCCGCCACCGTCACTCCAGGCTACGACGACAAGGGGCAGGATCTGGCGCGCTCGACGCCGGGGGAAGGGCTGGGGGTGTACCTGGGGGTGTCCTGGAGCTTGCGTTGACCCGCTAGCGCGGCAGGCCGCGCCTTAAAAAAAAGTGCCCGCGGCGGCGGGCGCCTGGGTCAGGCCCATCATTGACCGGCCAGGTCCAGGCTCAGTTGCGGAAATACAGCTCGTCCAGCTGCCGTCGGCGGATCGCCAGGTACTCGTCCCAGACCTTGGGGAAATCCTCGTCCCGGGTGAAGGGAAAGGTCAGGTAGACGGTGCGGCCGATGACACTGATGTACTCCCGCATACGCTTGTACGCCGGTTGCTCCAGCAGCGAAATGTACTCGTCATAGGCGTGGTGATAGTGGCTGATCGTGACCCGGTGGGGCGCGATCATGCCGCGGGAAAAGTCGATCACCCAGCCGTGACTCATGCCGTTGCCCAGGTAGCCGTAGACCCCGTCCTCGGACAGGCTGATGTGATTTCGTGCCTGCTCGCCATCCTCGTCGTTGACCAGCACGATCTGGGTTTCGAAATAGCGGATGGCCTGTTGCTCGGGGCCGCGCAGGTGCAGGTTCCAGCTGATGGCGCCCATGCGGAATTCACCTTGTTCGGCAAATTCGGCAATCCAGCCATTGGCGAGGGTAATGCGGTGTGTGGTCATCGTTGTCCTGGTGGCGGCTGTCCTTGAAGGCTGGGGATTGTACGCCAGTCGCCGGCTGAAACAGTGCCTGAATTGCAGGCGCGACGACGCTGCCGCAAGCCGTACATTTGCCGGCATAATGCGCGGCCGTTTGGCTCAACCGCAGAAGCGATCAGGAGGATCAGGCTGGTATGTACAGACTTGGGCACAGGATAGACAACCAGTGGGTGGAACACAGTTATCCGCCTGTATTCGTGGTCAAGCCCGTGGGTGAAGGACAGCGCGTGGTGGCCGGGGCGCCTGGCTCGGACCCGCAGGTGCTGCTCAGTCTGGTGCGCTGCCTGGCCGAACCCCTGGTCCTGCTCTTCGTTCTGCATACGCCGCGGGACGAATCGCCAGCGGGCCGCTACTGCAGTCCGCCGCTGTCACGGGAAGAGGTCGAGGATTTCATCCATGACTTCAAACCCTTCCTGTGTGGCGATAGCCGCTTCGATCTGTGGGTGTATTCGCCCGAGCAACAGGCCACCGTGGTCTGGGACCGGCACAATCTGATCTACGCCTACGGGCCCATCGAGGATTACGCCAGGGCCCTGCGCGCACTGGGATTCGGCCATGGCGAGCCGCAGCTGCCGGTGCCGCATACCCATCACTATCATCCGCAACTGGATGACCTGTGCCGCCAGTTGCTCAAGCACTTCGACTGGCAGCACTCGCCGTTGCAGCCTGAGGATGAGCAGTGATGGCCCTGGGCTGATCAGGCAGTGGCCTGCCCAGGCTTGCCTGGGCCGCCCCATGCAGCGCGGTTAACGCTTTGTCGTTGGGCGCCGCCGTTGCAGCCTTGGCGATCAGGCCCACTCATGCTTCAGTGCGGGCCTGACCAAGCGGCTCAGTTGGCGCGGTGCAAGGCCGGCGTCCGTGGCGGAATCAGCCTCTTGCTGCCGGTGGATTCGAAGGCCGACGCCAGGCGCAGCAGGCTCGAATCGTCATAGGCGCGGCCGGCGAAGGTCAGGCCCACCGGCATGCCGATGTCCGCCATCACCCCCATCGGCACGGTCACCGTGGGCACGCCCAGGTGGCGGATGGCGAGGTTGCCGTTGGCCACCCACACGCCGTTGCTCCAGGCGATGTCCGCCGACTCGGGATTGATGTCGGCATCCGCCGGGCCAACGTCGGCGACGGTGGGGAACAGCACCGCGTCCAGCCCCAGGCGGTCCATCCATTCTTCCAGGTCGATGCGCCGGGTCTGTTCCAGGCCGCGCAGGCCGTCGGCCAGGGAGGCGATCTGGTCCCAGCTCTTGAGTCCGCGCTTGGCCATGGTCACGTACTGGTCCATGCCGGCGGCCAGGTCGTCTTCGCGGTTGGGCAGGGTGCCCGGGTCGTGGGGGAAGATCTGCGGCCCGTCGACATCCGCCAGGCGGTTGAGCTTGGGATCGTCGTTGGCCCGCAGGAAGTCGTCGAAGGCCCAGCCCGAGAGTTCCCACAACTCGTCATGGAGAAATTCCTTGCTCACCAGGCCGCGGTTGTACACGGTCGGTGCGCCGGGGCGGTCGCCTTCGCAGTTGGACACCAGGGGGAAGTCCACTTCCAGCACTTCGGCGCCGGAGGCTTCCAGGGCTTGGCGCGCCTGTTGCCAAAGGTCGATCACCGAGGGCCGGGTGTGGATGCGCTGACCGGTGGGGCCGCCGATGCCGGGTTTGTCGCTGGTGCCGGCTTCGGGGTCGGCGTTGATGTACATGCGCGGTACGCCAAAGCGCTTGCCCTTGAGCGCCGAGGCGTCGGCTGCCAGTTGCGGGTAGGACGCCGGGCGCACCGAGGTCACGCTGGGGATCGGCACCCAGGGCTGCAGGCGCCACAGGTCGCCGCGGGTGTCCGGGTCTTCGGCCACCACCACGTCCAGCACTTGCAGCAGGTCGGCCATGGTCCGGGCGAAGGGCACCACCACGTCCATGGTCGGGGTCAGCGGCCAGTTGCCGCGCACCGAGATCACCCCGCGCGACGGTGTATAGGCGCACAAGCCGTTGTTGGAGGCAGGGCCACGCCCGCTGGACCAGGTTTCCTCGGCCAGGCCGAAGGCGGCGAAGCTGGCGGCGGTGGCGGTGCCGGCGCCGTTGGACGAGCCGGAGGCGAAGGGCGCGGTCAGGTAGTTGGCGTTATAGGGGCTTTCTGCGCGGCCATAGACGCCGCGCTGCATGCCGCCGTTGGCCATGGGCGGCATGTTGGTCTTGCCCAGGCAGATGGCCCCGGCAGCCCGCAGGCGCTCGATGGTGAAGGCGTCGCGGTAGGCCACCAGCTCGGCAAAGGCCGGGCTGCCCGAGGCGGCGGTCAGGCCCTTGACCAGGTAGCTGTCCTTGGCGGTATAGGGAATGCCGTCCAACGGGCCCAGGGTCTGGCCCTTGGCGCGACGCTCATCGGACGCTTTGGCCTCCTTCAGGGCCTCGGGGTTGCGCACCACCACGGCGTTCAGCGCGGTGGCGGTCTGCGGGCCATCGTAGGCATCGATCCGCGCCAGATAGGCCTGGACCAGTTCCACGGCGGTGGTCCGGCCCGATTCCAGGGCGGCGCGCAGGTCGGCAATGGACACTTCAGTGACTTCGATCATGCTGCTACCGCCGCTGGCTGGTGGGTGAGGAGGTCAAGAGGGCGCAACGGGGCGCGGGTCTTCGGGTATTGGCTGTGCATGGTGGTTCTCGTGATACGGCTTGGCACGACAGGGGTGGCCTGGAAAGCAGGGGGCCTTTTTAGCATTTAGCGCGGTGCAGAGGAATCGTTGAACTCGCCCAGGTAAACAAGCGTTGCCGTGTTTGCCGGTTTGCGCTGGTTGGGGCCGGGGGCATCCGATTGCCGATCGCCATGGATCGAATCACTGGCGATGAGGATGTAGTGGCTGTAGCCGGGGTCGATACGCGTGCGCAGTTGCTGTTGTTCGGCGTCGCTGCGGATCAGTGATTCCAGGTAGGGCGGGCCATCTTCATGGTCGATCAGTTCGACGAAATCGGCGTCCATGTAATAGCCCAGCTCCTGTTTGAGGCGCCAGCTGGGATTGCGGGCTTCCCAGGCGCTGAACTCGGCGGCGCTGGCATCCGCCGCAGGCTCGGCTTCCCACTGTTCGAAGGTGAACAGTTCGGCCTCGGCCTGGTTCGGGAAGCGCGCGGCGAACAGGTGAAAGGCGAAGTAGTCATCGGCGGCGTGCATCGGCTTCAGGGCTCCCACGTTCAGATCACGCTGGCGCGCTGCAGGTGGCTGACATGGCCCAGGCCAGCCGCGTTCAGCCGCGCGGCCAGGTCTTCCCGGGCCTGGGCACCGCCGTTGCGCACGTAGTCCAGCTCCGAGGCGGTGATCAGCACCACCGGCACCAGGGTCACCGGCGACAGGGGCATGTCGTCCAGGCGGGTCGGGAAGTCCGGGGCCGGGCCGCCGATCAGCACCCCGGCGCAGTCGTCGGTGCTGACGAAGTGCGCCGGCAGTTGCTCGCTCATGGCCCGGGACTGGCTGACCCCGGGCAGTTCCAGGGACAGCACGCCGTAGCGCTCCAGGCGCGAGCCGTAGCCGCCGGCATCGGCCACGGTGCCGGCCACGCAGCGCAGCAGTTCGAAGGTCCAGCTGTCGGCAAAGGGCGAAACGTCGCCCGCCGCGCCCTGGGCGTGGGCCGGGATGTCCGGGGTTTCGATGAACAGCTCCATCTCGAAACCGTTGCCCAGGTCGTCGCCTTGCACACCATCGAACGGGTCGGACAGGCCCTCGGTGGCGAGGATGATGCGCTCGTTGCGGCGCACGATACGGTATGCCTGGCGAGTGGAGGGCCAGTGGGGGCCGCCCATGAAGCTGGGGCTGATGGCGAAGCCGAGAACGTCTGCCTCGCAGGTGCCGACGGCTTGCCAGTGACGCTCAAGGCAGGCGGCGCCGGCTTCGAGCAAGGCCAGGTTGGCTGCTTCGGCATCCGCCGTGGGCTCGACCGAGTCGAGCGCCGGGCTCGCCGTGTCGGCGGCATGCGTGGCGCCAATGGCCGACGGGGCCGGTTTTTTGAGGCGGTCGAACAACTGGCTGAAGAAGCTCATGGGCGGTCCTTGCGATCAGTGATACGGGCGCCAGGCTGGGGGAGCCCTGGCTTGGGGCGAGGCATTGTGACGGGTTGCAGCGGGCGTGAAAACCGCGGACTGCGCGCGGCGCGAGGCAAGACTATTTTCCTAGTTGCCAATCGGATCAACCTCGGTAGACTGCGCGGCTCTAACGCCAGGCGTTCTTATAGCCAAGCGATGCAGGCGTTTTGACGATGTCCGACGCATGATGATTGGTGTGTCGAGGGTGCATGGACGCAAATGATCTTGTGTTGGCAGGCGGTGGCCGCCACATCGATTTTTTTGTCTGCTCGCTCACCCGGATGTCGTTCAATGCCTACCCGGCCCAAGCCCAAGCTTAATCTGCGTGTCCTGATTCTGGTCTTTGTGCTGTTTGCGGCACTGGCCACCCTGGCCAACAGCTTCTGGGTCATGTTCAAGATTCAGAAACAGGAACTGATTGATAGCGCCTTGCAAGTCAATCAGGCCTACGCCACGCGGATCGCCTCCGGTGTGGAGCAGGTGCTCAGCTCCGATCAGAAACGCCTGGAATACGCGGCCGGCCTGCTGGGCGGGTCGTTCGGCGATGCCCGGCAACTGGAGGGCGAAGCCCGGCGCTTGCTCGGGCAGGACAACAGCTTCAACTCGGTGCTGGTCACCAATGCCGCCGGCACCATCATCGCTTCGGCGCCCGAACACCTGCATCTCAACGGCCGTTCCCTGCAAGACCCGGCGCCCCTGGAGCAGCGTCAGCCGATCATCAGCAAGGCCTTCAAGTCCATCGCCGGCAACCTGCTGGTCTTCGTTTCCCAGCCGGTGTTCGACAGCCAAGGCCAGTACCTGGGGCTGGTCGGTGGCAGCATTCGCCTGGAACACAAGAACGCCCTGCAAGACCTGATGGACCGTCAAGTGCGCCAGGATGGCGCCCATGTGTACCTGGTCGACGGCAACCGGCGAGTGCTCTATCACCCGTACCCCGAGCGCATTGGCGAGATCGTCGCCCAGGACCCGATCGTCGATGCGGCCTTGAGCCAGGGCGGTGGGGCGTTGCAGGCGCAGGATGCCCAGGGCGTGGAGATGCTTGCGGGGTTCGCCCGGGTGCCCAGCAGCGGTTGGGGGGTGATCTCCCAGCAGCCCCTGGGCAATATCCAGACCCTGCTGCAGGGAACCATGTCCAAAGTGGCCAAGGGCATACTGCCGCTGGGGTTGTTCGGGGTGGTGTTGATCTGGTGGCTGGGGGCGCGGATTTCGGCGCCGCTGTCCCGGCTGGCCGACAGTGCCAAGCGCCTGGACAGCCCGGACAGCTATGCGCGCATCAGCGCAATCCCGGCGCAGTATTTTGAAAGCTGGCAGATCCGCCGGGCGCTGTTGTTGGGCACCAGCCTGCTCCAGGAAAAAATCGGCCGGCTCAACCAGCAGGCGCAAAGTGATGCGCTGACCGGGCTGGCCAACCGACGCGCGATGCAAGACGCCCTGGCGCACTGGCAGCAGGTCCGCCAGCCGTTCGCCATCGTTTCCATGGACATCGATCACTTCAAACGGGTGAACGACACCTTCGGCCATGGCGTGGGGGATGAAACCCTGAGGGCGATTGCCGGCTTGATGAAGCAAAACTCTCGCGCCGACGACTTGCCGTGCCGGGCCGGTGGCGAGGAGTTCGTCCTGCTCCTGCCCAACAGTTCGCTGCGCACGGCCACCGAGGTGGCGGAGCGTCTGCGGGCCTCGATCGCCGCCGCGGACATCGACACCGTGGGTCACATCACGGTGTCCCTGGGTGTCAGTTTGTGGCAGCCCGGAGAGGGCTCGATCACCGCCGCCCTGGAAAAGGCCGACCAGTTGCTGTACCTGGCCAAGCAGGGCGGGCGTAATCGCGTGGTTGCCGAACAGCGCTCATTGGCCGTCAGCTAACGGCGAGTGCCTTGCCTGCAAAGCGGCCGCTCATTGGGAATCCGCCCCCGCCCGACATCAATCAGAGACGATCAGCATGCTTTACCCGAAGAAGCTCAGTCCGGAATTTTCCGGGGCCCTGCGCACGTTCAGTTTCTGGGTCGCCAACGGCACCCTCGGTTACCCGCTGCTGGAGGGCGTCGACTATCGCAGTTGCCTTGGCGAAGAGCCGAGCATGCTGGAGATGGTCTACGCGATCTTTGCCAATGTGCTGGAGCTGGACGAGGAGGGCGTGCCGGTGAATGCCAAGTACGCCGAGTACCGCGCGGCGCAGTACATCCGCCAGTATTGCGATGCGGATTACACCGCGGTGCCGGCATTCGAGGAGTGGGAGCAGGAGTTGTATGGCCCGCCGGAAAGAGAGGACCGCAAGCCCTGGCCGCCCGGGGCGCCCAAGGCCTGACGAGTCACTGTAGGAGCGAGCTTGCTCGCGATGGTCGCCAACGAAAACGCCGCGTTCACTGGGGAACGCGGCGTTCTTGAGGGCTTCGCGAGCAAGCTCGCTCCTACAGGTGCCGGGGAGGGCGGGGTGTCAGCGCTTGGCTGCGGTCCACTTGGCCCGTGCCGCGTGCAGCTTCTTGTAGCTGTCGATCAGGCGCAGGTGCCGGTCCAGGCCTTCGAGCTGCAGGTTGGTCGGGGTCAGGCCGTAGAAGCGCACGCTACCGTCCACCGAGCCGATCACCGCGTCCATCCGCTCGTTGCCGAACATGCGTCGCAGGTTGGCTTCGTAGTCGCCCAGCTCCAGTTCGTCGTCCAGTTCCACCTCCAGCACCGCGTTCAGCGCCTGATAGAACAGCCCGCGCTCGACGGTGTTGTCGTTGTATTGCAGGAACATCTCCACCAGCTCCTTGGCCGGGTCGAACTGCCCCAGGGCCACGTGGAGCAGCAGCTTGAGTTCCAGAATGGTCAACTGGCCCCAGGCGGTGTTGTCGTCGAACTCGATGCCGATCAGGGTGGTGATGTCGGTGTAGTCGTCCAGCTCGCTTTCTTCCAGGCGCTCCAGCAGTGAGCGCAGACCGTCTTCGTCCAGGCTGTGCAGGTTGAGGATGTCTTCACGGAAGAACAGCGCCTTGTTGGTGTTGTCCCAGATCAGGTCGTCCACCGGGTAGATTTCCGAGTAGTCCGGCACCAGGATGCGGCAGGCCGTGGCGCCCAGGTGCTGGTACACCGCCATGTAGACTTCCTTGCCCAGGCTTTCGAGGATGCCGAACAGGGTCGCGGCCTCTTCGGCGCTGGCCTGTTCCCTTTCGCTGAAGCCGCCCTGGCTGGTGAAGTCCCACTCGACGAACTCGAAGTCCGCCTTGGCGCTGAAGAAGCGCCACGACACCACGCCGCTGGAGTCGATGAAGTGTTCGACGAAGTTGTTCGGCTCCATCAGCGCCTGGCTTTCAAAGGTCGGCTGCGGCAGGTCGTTCAAGCCTTCGAAGCTGCGGCCCTGGAGCAGTTCGGTGAGGCTGCGCTCCAGCGCCACCTCGAAGCTCGGGTGGGCGCCGAAGGAGGCGAACACCCCGCCGGTGCGCGGGTTCATCAGGGTCACGCACATCACCGGGAACTGCCCGCCCAGGGAGGCATCCTTGACCAGCACCGGAAAGCCCTGTTCTTCCAGACCCTGGATGCCCGCCAGAATGCTCGGGTACTTGGCCAGCACCTCCTGCGGTACGTCCGGCAGGGCCAGCTCGCCTTCGAGAATCTGCCGCTTGACTGCGCGCTCGAAGATCTCCGACAGGCACTGCACCTGGGCTTCGGCCAGGGTGTTGCCGGCGCTCATGCCGTTACTGAGGAACAGGTTCTCGATCAGGTTGGAGGGGAAGTACACCACCTCGCCGTCGGACTGGCGCACGTAGGGCAGGCAGCAGATGCCGCGCTCGATATTGCCCGAGTTGGTGTCGTACAGGTGGGAGCCGCGCAGCTCGCCATCCGGGTTGTAGATGGCCAGGCAGTGTTCGTCGAGGATCTCCTTGGGCAGCTCGTCCTTGCGCCCCGGCTGGAACCAGCGCTCGTCCGGGTAGTGCACGAACTCGGCGTTGGCGATGTCCTCGCCCCAGAACTGATCGTTGTAGAAGAAGTTGCAGTTCAGGCGCTCGATGAACTCGCCCAGGGCCGAGGCCAGGGCGCTTTCCTTGGTCGCGCCCTTGCCGTTGGTGAAGCACATCGGCGACTGCGCATCGCGGATATGCAGCGACCAGACGTTGGGCACGATGTTGCGCCACGAGGCGATTTCGATCTTCATCCCCAGGCCCGCGAGGATCCCGGACATGTTGGCGATGGTCTGCTCCAGGGGCAGGTCCTTGCCGGCGATGTAGGTGCTCTGGGTCGCGCTCGATGGCGGCATCAGCAACGCCTGGGCGTCGGCGTCGAGGTTTTCCACTTCCTCGATGATGAACTCGGGACCGGTCTGCACCACCTTCTTCACCGTGCAGCGGTCGATGGAGCGCAGGATGCCCTGGCGGTCCTTGTCGGAGATGTCCGCCGGCAGCTCGACCTGGATCTTGAAGATCTGGTTGTAGCGGTTTTCCGGATCGACAATGTTGTTCTGCGACAGGCGGATATTGTCGGTGGGGATGTTGCGGGTCTGGCAGTACAGCTTGACGAAATACGCCGCGCACAGCGCCGAGGACGCGAGGAAATAGTCGAACGGCCCCGGCGCCGAGCCATCGCCCTTGTAGCGGATCGGTTGGTCGGCCACCACCGTGAAGTCGTCGAACTTGGCTTCAAGTCGAAGGTTGTCGAGAAAGTTGACCTTGATTTCCATGGGGGGCACCGGCGTGACGAGGCAAAAAATGGCGGGCATTATCCGGGATTTTACGCGCCAGTGGGGCGGTTTTTGGCGATGGGGGACCGATGGGCCTTGATCGGTGGCCGCAAGTCAATGAACAGGGCGTTTGGCAGGTGCCAAGGTCGGCCATTCGGATAAAAGGTATGCGGGGCAATGACCACAGTGTTGAGTGAGGCTGATCTTCAGTGGGTGTTGGAAACCATCGAAAACGGCTCCAGCCAGGAGCTGAATCTTCTCCATGAGGGATTGCAGATCGAACGGTGCGAGCTGTTGAACCAGGTGGCCATTGCCGTGGCCCGGCTCTTTACCAGCGCTCGCCGCGACTTTCATGACTGCGATGCAATCATGAACACCTTGTTCAGCGACATCATCGATGTGTCCTTGAGCGCGGACATGCCTGAGCCGGCCTTTTCCATCTATCTCGCGTTCGATGCGGGGGAGTATTGGCATCGTGGTGACGCGCAGGATGTCATGCCCTGGGAGAAGTGGACGCGGCCGGAGCTGGAAAGGATTTTGCGGGAGCTAGGTGCTGCAGAAGCGGGTGGTGCGCACTAGGCAAATGTCCGGGGGAAGAGGGCGGGATCGCCCTGTTTCCTCCTACTGCTCAAGCATCAGGCTGCGCCAAACGATCGCTCGCGGTTCAACAGGCACCACGTCCGGTTGCCGTGCCTGCCTGTTCCGCTCCGGCGCTGACGTCGCCGGATTCTGCTCTGGCGATGACTGGCAAGGTGCTGGAAGGTGCTCAGGCTCGGCCCGCTCGGTTGAGTCATCGGTCGATGGAGTCGTCATTTGATCCTGACCACGACCTTGCCCTTGGCCCGGCCCTGCTCGACGTACTCCAGTGCTTCTGCCGTGGCTGCAAAGGCGAAGCTGCGATCAAGCACCGGCTTGATGATTCCCGCCTCAATCAGCGCGGTGATCTGTTGCAGTTGGGCGCCATCGGCCCGCATGAACACAAAGGCGTAGCGGATGCCCAGCTTGCGTGCCTTGCGCCGGATACCCCAGCTCAGCAGGCGCATGACCTGCTGCAACGGCCAGGACAAGCCTTGCTCCTGGGCGAACTGCACGGTGGGTGGACCGGAGATGGAGATCAGCTGGCCGCCGGGCTTGAGGACCTTGAGGGACTTTTCCAGGACGTCGCTGCCCAGGCTGTTCAACACCACGTCGTAGCCATGCAGGACGCTTTCGAAGTCCTGCTGCTTGTAGTCGATCACCTGATCGGCGCCCAGGGCTTTGACCCATTCGACATTCGCCGTGCTGGTGGTGGTGGCGACGAAGGCGCCGAGGTGTTTGGCAAGCTGGATCGCAAGGGTGCCGACCCCGCCCGCGCCTGCATGGATCAGCACTTTCTGGCCCTTTTTCAGTTGGGCGGTTTCCACCAGCACTTGCCAGGCAGTGAGTGCGACCAGAGGAATGGACGCGGCTTGGGTCATGTCGATATTGGCCGGTTTCAGGGCAATCGCGTCTTCGTGCACGGCGATCAGTTGGGCGAAGGTTCCGATCCGCTCCTGCGGCGGTCGCGCGTAGACTTCGTCTCCCGGCTTGAAGGCTTGCACCTGCGGGCCGACCGCAACCACGACGCCCGCCAGGTCATTGCCCAGTATCAGGGGCAATGCGTAGGGCAGGATCAGCTTGAATTCGCCGTTGCGGATCTTTGAGTCCAGCGCGTTGACGCCGCTGGCGTGCACCTCGATCAAGACGTCGTGGGCACCCACCTCGGGGGTGGGCACTTCGCGCATGTGCCCGGTGTTCTTGCCATAGCGATCAATTGAAAATGCCTTCATCGGTGTGCGGCTCGTGTCGGTTGTAATAGGGGGCCGGTGCTGGGTGGCGTGGTGCTCATGGGGGCTCAGTCGTCAAGGAACGCCAGGGCCTTGGCCACGAAGTCAGCGTAGTACTGGAAAATGCCGCCGTGCCCGGCATCCTCGTACATCACCAGCTGTGCGTTGGGGATACGCTTGGCCAGGGCATGGGAGTTGACGCTGGGCACCATGATGTCGTTGTCGCCATTGACGATCAGCGTTGGCGCCTGCAAGCGCTCGAGAGACTGCGGCGCCTGTCTGCCCCACGCGGTGATGGCTTGCAGCTGCCGCAGGAAAGCGCCGGGCGTCGGGCCCTTGTCGCGATGCTTGCTGCGGGCTTTGAGGCGTTGCAGATACTCCGCGGCGGCTCGACGACCCTGGGGCGTCGAGGTAAAGAACAGGTAGAACTTGGGATCGCGCAAGGTCAGCAGGCCTTTGAGCATCAAGGGCCAGGTCACCGAGCCGACCTGGTCGATACCGCTGCCGCCGGCCGGCCCGGTGCCGGTGAGAATCAAGCGACGCACCGATTGCGGGGCCTTCAGGGCGATGTCCTGAGCGACGAAGCCGCCGAGTGAAAAGCCCAGTACATCGACGCGCTTGAACCCCAGGGCCTGTATCAGCTCGATGGCGTCTTGCGCCATTTCGCCGACCGTCAGTGGCGCGCTGCCACCCGAGCCGCCGATGCCGCGATAGTCGGTGGTGATGACCCGCCGGGTCTGGGCCAGTCCATCGATGATGGCCGGGTCGAAGTGGTCCAGCACCGCGCCCCAATGGTTAAACAGCACCAGGGGCACGCCGCCCGCGGGACCGGTATCGCGGTAGGCGAAGGGAATGCCCCTGACCATGATCGACTGGTTCGCCGCGTTGATGAACGAGGTCTGCACAGCCGGGGTGCGAGTTGTCTGTATGGGATTCATTGCTACTCCGAACAGCGGAGCGGATTCGTCGCAGTGCCTGCCGCGAATCCGCCGCGAATGCTCGCTATCTGACGATCATTGTTGGGCCTGGTAACGCTGGGCAACCTCGGATTGACGGATCTGCCCCAGCAGGGCCTGACGCGCGTTCTGCAGGTCATCCCAGCGTTCGGCCTGTTGCAGCGGCGGGATGGTCACCGGTTCGCGCCGATCGAAACCGACCAGGGCGGCATCCACCAGATCGCCGACTTCCATGATGTCGCTCAGGGTGTTGATGTCGACGCCTGAGCGGTCCCAGATCTCCGTGCGGGTCGCCGCCGGCAGCACGGCTTGCACGTACACGCCCCGGGGCGCCAGCTCCAGGCTCAGGCCTTGGGAAAGGAACAGCACGAAAGCCTTGGTCGCGCCATACACCGTCATGCCGAACTCCGGCGCCAGGCCCACCACCGAACCGATGTTGATGATCGCGCCGTCGCCGGCCTTGGCCAGGCGCGGGGCAATGGCACTGGCCAGGCGCACCAGCGCGGTGGTGTTGAGGGCGACCAGTTGCGCAACGCTGTCGGTGCTTTGCTCGATGAAGCTGCCGGACAGGGCGGCGCCGGCGTTGTTGACCAGGATGCCGATTCGAGCGTCGTCGCGCAGGCGGGTTTCCACGGCGGTCAGATCGCCGGATTGGGTCAGGTCCGCCGCGATGACATCGATGGCGACCCGGTGTTCGCTGCGCAGTCGGGCGGCCAGTGCGTCCAGGCGTGCCTGATCGCGGGCGACCAGCACCAGATCGTGGCCGCGTTGCGCGAAGCGCTCGGCGTAGACGGCGCCAATGCCGGTGGAGGCGCCGGTGATGAGAACGGTAGGGCGAGTGCTCATGGATTCATCTCTCTTTCAGGGGTGGCAAAGGCAGGTTGTGCGATCAGGTAGGGCTCAGCTGGCGCTGGTGCCCGATTCAGCCAAGGTCGGGTAGTCGATATAGCCCGTCGCGCCGCCGCCATAGAGCGTGGCGGGATTGAAGGCGGACAGCGGCGCGCCGCTTTGCAGGCGCTCCACCAGATCCGGGTTGGCAATGAACGGGCGACCGAAGGCGATCAGATCGGCCTGGTCTTCGGCCAGCCTCGACGTCGCCAACTCCAGGTCATAGCCGTTGTTGGCGATGTAGGTGTTTTTGAAGCGCTGGCGCAGGGCGCTGAAGTCGAACGGCGCCACCTCGCGCGGACCGCCGGTCGCCCCTTCGACCACATGCAGGTACACCACGCCCAGGGCATCAAGTTGATCGACGAGGTAATTGAACTGCGCCTGCGGATCGCGGCTGGAAACGTCGTTGGCCGGCGACACCGGTGACAGGCGTACCCCGGTGCGATCCGCGCCGATTTCGTCGATCACGGCTGCCGTCACCTCAAGCAACAGACGGGCGCGATTTTCAATCGAACCGCCGTAAGCGTCGGTGCGCGAGTTGGCGCTGTCCTTGAGGAACTGATCCAGCAAATAGCCGTTCGCGCCGTGTATTTCCACGCCGTCGAACCCGGCAGCGACAGCGTTTGCCGCGGCCTGGCGGAAATCGGCGACGATCCCCGGCAGTTCGCTGATGTCCAGCGCACGGGGCTCGGAGACGTCCTCAAAGCGGTTATTGACGAACACCTTGGTGGCCGCGCGCAGCGCGGAAGGAGCCACGGGGGCGGCGCCGTTTTCTTGCAGATCAACGTGGGATACGCGGCCGACATGCCACAGTTGCATAAAGATCTTGCCGCCCTTGGCATGCACCGCGTCGGTCACCGTGCGCCAGCCATCAATCTGCGCCTGGGTGTAGATCCCGGGGGTGTCCTGATAGCCCTGGCCCTGCTGGGAGATCTGCGTGGCTTCGCTGATCAGCAAGCCTGCGCTAGCGCGTTGGCTGTAATAGGTGGCCGCGAATTCGCTTGGAACAAAGCCTTCGCCCGCGCGGTTGCGTGTCAGTGGCGCAAGGACGATGCGGTTCGACAGCGCGAGGGTGCCAAGGGTGTAAGGGGTGAACAGATTCTGATCGGTCATCGGGTGTCTCTTCCGTGCCTGGTGGTGGAGGTCGGTGGTGCGTGCAATTAGGATGATGATCGAAATCTAAACTGTCAACGGTTTTGATTATGGTCGACATCTATGTATGATTGGGACCATGATTTCCCAATGAACATGAGGTATTGCACGTGAGAGTGAGCAAGGCCCAGGCGCAGGCCAATCGAGAGCACATCGTTGAAACGGCCTCTGAACTGTTCCGTGAGCGCGGCTTCGACGGGGTCGGCGTGTCGGATCTGATGGCGGCGGCCGGTTTCACCCACGGCGGCTTCTACAAGCATTTCGGCTCCAAGGCCGACCTGATGGCCGAAGCCTCGGCCTGCAGCCTGTCCAAATCCCTGGCCGCGGCGGCGGCGCTTGATGTGCCGGGGTTCATTGATGTCTATGTGTCGAGAGCGCACCGGGACCGGCGTGGCGATGGATGCACCATGGCCGCGTTGGGAGGCGATGCGGCGCGTCAGTCGGATGATCTGAAAGCGACGTTTGCCGAAGGAATCGAGCACACCCTGCAAACCCTGGGGAAGAAATACCCGACCGGGCCGGACGCGCTGGCGGGCGAGGGCAGAAAGAAAATGATCGACCTGCTGTCACGTGCGGTCGGTGCGGTCCTGTTGTCGCGAGCCTGCCCGGATGATTCCGCGCTGGCGGATGAGATTCTTGAGGTGTGCCGTGCTGAAATGTTGGCGTCGTTGCCGGTTGATAAAGGTGAGTCGGCGTAGAGGCCAAGGCCCTGCGCTTGCGAGGTGCCTGCGTTCGGTTAAGGGTGGATGGATGAAAGCCTATTTGGCTCGCCTTCTTTGGAGGTCTCAATATCTTGAGCAAAAAACGGGGCGATTTAGACGCTACAATATGCCCTTCATATCGTGAGGGTGTCGTATAAATGAGCAAGGATGTGACGGATGCGATTCAGAAGGCGAAGCCAGGGATTGCAAAGTACCTAGCGCTGATGAACCGATACGGCCAGGTGAACGTAACCTCAGATATAGACTTCCAACGTGCGTATAACGGCTTTTACAGAATGCGTCAGCGGACGCCGCTCTACTACCAGGCCTACTATCAGCTTATGGAGCAGTTGCGGGGTAGCAAGCCGGGCTTCGATACGGTGATTGATGCGCTTTACGCCGCGACCGGCCGTTTTGAACCATCGTTCTCCAGCAAGATGGTTGCGACTCTTGATCCTCACAAACCTGTTTGGGACATGTATGTGTTGCAAAATCTCGGTTTGAAGGCACCTACCGGCAACAGCAAAACGAAGCTCGACGATTTGAAAAAATGTTATCTCGCTATCGAGGGCTGGTACCAAGATTTCCTCGGCACAAGCGAAGCTCGAAACTGGATTCAACAGTTCGATAGCCTGGTTGCAGATCATGCACATTTCACTCAGTTGAAGAAGATCGACCTGATCCTCTGGCAAACCCGTTAACCCGCTACGAGACAACGATGCGTGCGTCCTGAAGGACTCATACAGGCGACAATGGAGAGTCTATGCCCGCAGAAATAAGTCAAAAGGATGGACTGACGCTGACCATCCTGCCATGCCCAAGCGGCCGGCCGGGCTGTGTTCTGGTTCGGCTCACCGGCACTGCGCTGCAAGCAGAAATAGCTTCGGAAAAAAACTCAGCGGGGGATGTGCCGCAACCGCTGGAGGAGTTCTTAATGCTGGCAGCGCAACTTGAAGAGGGCGTTACTCAAGATTGGCTTTCTGAAGGCCAGGACTTGGCCTTCTCTGCCAGCAAAGACCCATTTTTTCCGGAGGGTGTTTTTTTACGCATCTACTTAGGCTCAACGTCAGATGACGATTGTGATTGGCAGATCAATGGGTCGTTGTTGCTTACCCCGCCCCAAATCGCTCTGTTTGCCGAAAAGCTGAAGCAGATTTAACCGATCGGCTTTTCTAGTCGATTCATGACCCGTCTCGGCCACCATCAATCGTCTGCTGTGGTAGTGCCCTTTCTCCGAGCGTCATTCCACGTAACGTAGCCACAGGTGTGTCCGGTCGCGGATCGCTGGGACGACTGCTGAAATCATCGTTTGCCGGTTCTCCTCAGGGGTGTTGTAGAGCGCACAAAAATCGCTCGCCACTGCGTTGGCTACGCTCAGGTCGGCAGGCACTGCACGCAGGAAACCGAGGTAAGACGCGCCAACCCCCATCAATTCATAACCGTGGGCCTGGGCGAAATGGCGCGCTACCGCATAGTTTTGCGCAGGGCCCAGGTCGCAACTGAAATAGCCGTTGGGAAACGCCGCCAGGGCCTGGCAGGCATGTTCGACCGGAACCAGGAGTGCCGAGAGGGGTTGGTCGAGCAGTGACACAGGGTGGTCCTGATAGTCCATCCATTCCTGCAGGGCGGGCGGGTCAAGGGTCAGGCCGTGGGCGCACGCGTCTTCGAACGAGCTGCCTGCCACCAGATCGGTGAAGTTGCGCAAGCAGATCGCGAACTCGGCTTTGGTGGTGGGATAGCCCAGGTATTCGCCCTGTTCGAAGCACTCTGCCGGTAACTGGGCGATGTCCTGTTCCGAGGCATCGTCCAGCCCCAGGTTGTTGCGTGCATGCCCGGAGGTGTAGCGGGCCTGGGGCAGGTCATCCAGCGAGAGCAGGGGCCTGAAGCCCGGGTGGTTGCCAGCGATCTGGCGGTAGGCGTCGATCAGCTCGTCCAGGCTGGAAATGCCGCTCAGGCTGTACTCATCGCAGGTGCCGGCAGCGGGGTTGCCAGGCATTGCGTTACCGCGAAATTGGATATCCATCGAAGGGCTACCTGCTTGCTGTTGATGTTCAGGTGAATGATTCAGCCTTTCTGCGCGCCAGCGAACCTCCCGCTAGCACCGCCGGCATGATGGCCAGGCAGCAGGTGAAATGCACCCAGCCCATTTGGCTTCCCGAGAAGAACCCCACCGGTATGCCCCAGACCAGCAGGATGATGACCCCGACCCAGATGGCGGGACGCAAGGTGCGGGTCGCCTGGGTCCGGGTGCTGACAAATCCCCCAACGCCCGCCGCGAGGGCCCAGCCAAGCACCGTCAGCCACTGAACGGTGTTGAGGCTGACCAGTTGATCGTGCTGTTGTCTCCAACCCGGTTCGCCCAGGGCAACGAACGCAGGAGGTAGAAACTGCGAAATGGCCAGCCCGAACACAGGCAGCACCAAAGCGCAGGAGAGCAGGCCGAAGACAATGGCTTTAAACATGGGGTGTTCGACATCCGTGTTGAGAGGGGCTTGGAGGGTGTTGCTGATGGGATGCGGGGTTCGTGAGGCATCCAGGCTAAGCAGTGGTTTGTTTACGGCTTCCCGGGAAGGAGCGTCAGCGAGGTTGTTGGCGTCAAGAGAGCACCTCCTGTTTGGGCATGAAGAAGCGAGCGAAGAGTTCGGATTGTGACTTGATGTTCAGCTTGGCGTAGATGTTACGGCGATGAACCTTGACGGTTTCCGCGGAGAGGGAGAGTTTGCCGGCGATTTCCTTGTTGGAGAAGCCGCTGAGCAACAGCCGCAGTACATCGCTTTCCCGCGTGGTTATCTGGGTGCCCAGTTGGCCGATGGTTTCCGGCCATTGCGGCGGGGCGGCGAGGCTCTTCTCCAGATCGATCTCAAAGCACATGCGTTGATGCATCAGTGCCATCACCCAAGGCTTGATGAGGTCGAGCATGGTGATTTGTTCTTGATTGAAACGAACCCGGCTGCCGATGGAAATGCACAGGGTTCTATCGGCATCCAGTTGCACGTTGTATTGCACTTCATCCATGGAAATGTATTGGGCGAAGTACTGGTGGTAGTACTCGGTTTCAACGAAGTATTCCGGGGCAATGTCCAATAAGTGAAAGAAGCCGCTTTGCGGGTTTTCCCGGTTGGCGATGTAAAAGGGGTCCAGCAAGTAAAGTCCCTTTACATATAGATGAGTGAAGGCGTCCACCTCTTCCACATCGGCAATCTCGGGAAGACTGATCACTTGCACCTGTTGATTGCTGAAGATCAGTACAACCCAGTTATCGATCTGCACATATTCATTGAGCGTACGAATAAGCGAACTCCAGAAGTCTGGACGGTTCAACTGCATGATCAGTTTTCCAATCGATCGATGCCAGGCCAGGCTATGAAGGTCGAGTGGCATTTTCTACCCCTTTAGGGTTAGGGAATCGTGGGTCAAGGGTAAGTATTTGGAGGTATTTACTATTGGCTTGGGCTCGGTATATTCGCTTGCAGGATTTACGACAGCCATGAGGGCACGTCGTCTGGACAAGGATGTTGCATGAGAAAATCACCTTTGCGAACCGTTTTTTCAGCCGCGCTTCTCTGTGCCGGGATCAGCACATCGGCAGGGGCGGCAGAGCCCGGAATGTACTTGTACAACTGGTTCGGGCTGCTCGCGCCGGAAACCCCAAAAGAGTTCGAGCAGGCCACCGGCACCCGCATTCACATGGATGCCTTCGACAGTGCCGAGATCATGCAGAGCAAGGTCATGGCCGGTCGCACGGGGTATGACGTGGTGGTGGCGACCTCCAATGTGCTGCCCAGCCTGATCCAGGCCGGAGTGCTGCAGCCGCTGGACCCGGCGCAACTGAGCAATCTGTCCCACGTCGACCCGGACATCCTGGCCCAGCTCGCGGTCAATGATCCGGGCAATCGTTACGCGGTGCCCTATCTGTGGGGCACCACCGGGATCGGCTATGACGTGGACAAGGTCAAAGCGGCGCTGGGCGACGATGCGCCGGTCAATAGCTGGGACCTGATCTTCAAGGAAGAGAACATCAGCAAGCTGCAGTCCTGTGGCGTGGCCATGCTCGACTCGCCCAGCGAGATCATTTCCATCGCCCTGAACTACCTTGGGCTCCCGAGCAACAGCAAGAACCCGGATGACTACCAGAAAGCCCAAGCCCTGCTGTTGAAAATCCGTCCCTACATCCTTTATTTCGACTCGTCCCGCATCGACGCCGACTTGGCGGATGGCAACATCTGTGCGGTGGTGGGCTGGGCCAATGGTGCGCTTGCCGCCCAGGCCATCAATGAAAAGTCCAACACTGGGCGCCGGATTACCTACAGCCTTCCGCGTGAAGGCGCACTGGTCTGGTCGGAGAATCTGGTTCTGTTGAAAGACGCTCCGCATCCCAAGGCCGGCATGGCGTTCATCAACTACATGTTGCGCCCGGAAGTGATTGCCAAGACTTCAAATCACACCCTGTACCCCAATGCCAACAAGGATGCCACGGAGTTTGTCCAGCAGAAGTTGCGCGACAACCCCTGGATTTATCCAGACAAGCAAACGGTGGCCACACTGGTTCCACTTGAGCCGCTGCCATTGAAACTGGAGCGGATCCGAACTCGGGTCTGGACCAAGGTGAAGAGCAGCATCTGATTTCGTTGGACTCTTCATCTTCTGCCCTGTGCAAGTTTCATCGCCAGTGCGGGCTCATTATTTAAAACATTCGATGAAATGTACTGGCCATGCGGAGAACAACTTTTCCGCATGGCGGTTTGTGCCTGCGTCCATTCAACACCTCAAGCAACAGGAGAACAGTGGATGTTCAGCCCAGCCCATCAAACGCACTTCAGCTTGACACTCGACGCACTTGATCAGGAGGTACAAGTGCTTGCCTTCACCGGCGAGGAGGCGATCGGCAAGCCTTACTTCTTCAAGGTGGAGTTTGTCTGCGAGCGACCAGAGCAGGAGCTGCAAAGCCTGGTCGACAGCGAGGCCTTTCTGGCCTTCGACCCCCAGGGCAACGGCGTTCATGGACGCATCTATCACATCGGCAAAGACACTGAGCATTTGCATCCGCAGCGCTACAATCTGGCCCTGGTCCCGCATCTGTCCTACCTGCGCCATCGCACCAACCAGCGCATCTATCAACAGTTTTCGGTGCCGGCCATCGTCGCCTTGATACTCGAAGAACACGGGATCCTGGGGGACGCCTACCGCTTCCAGCTGGGTTCCTCCTACCCCAAGCGTGACTGCTGCACCCAGTTCGGTGAAACGGACCTGCATTTCATTCAGCGCTTGTGCGAGGAGGAGGGGATTCACTTTCACTTCCAGCACAGTGCTCAAGGGCACGTGCTGGTGTTTGGCGATCATCAGGCGGTCTTCCCGCGGATCGAGCCCGCCACGGCGGTCATGCCCGAGCCCGCCAGAGCGATCAGCCCGCCGGCCGGCGAGTACCGCCGCGCGGCTTATCGTCAGGTGGAGGGGCAGGGTTCGCGCACCGAACTGCACAGCGGCCATGTTGTGGACCTCTGTGGCGCCCCTGGCCAGGAGCGCAATGAGGCATGGCTGCTGACTCGGGTCATCCACGCAGGCGGCCAACCGCAGCTGTCGGACGAGCACGCCGTCGACAACCCGAGCGCCGGGGATGGCCGGCAGTCGGGTTACCGCAATCGTTTCACGCTGGTGCCCTGGGACCTGGCCTACCGTCCGCCTTCGGCGCACGAAAAACCCCAGGTGAGCAGCCAGACCGCAGTGGTCATCGCGGTGGACGACGAGGCACTGCGCGGTGATCGGCGCCTGGCAAGGCTCAAGGTCAAGTTTCCCTGGGACCGCGAGGGACGGTTCGATGACAAAAGCAGCTGCTGGCTTGGGGGCGCCGCCAACTGGCGCTGCGCAACGACCCCGCTGCGAGCGGGCGTGGAAGTCAGAGTCACCTTTCTTGAAAGCGACCCCGATCAGCCCCTGATCAGCGGTTGCCTGTGCTGTGGCTAGCGCCCGGTCATTGCCCGGCGCTTCTGGCGGCGAAGGTTTCGCCGCTCAGGATGATGACGTTGTCTCTTGAGTGGATGCTGGTGATGCTGTTGATCACCACCTTGAGTGCGCTTGAGTTCGGCAACAGGAAAAAAAACAGCTCGAAATACAGATAGTCCTGGATCAGGCGCGCCGCCAGGTCCGGATGGTCTTGCAGCAGCGCCCTGAAGCTTGGGTAGTCCAGCTCTGCCAGTTGCGGAATGTCGATAAAGCCTTGGGCCAGATCGTCGGTTCTGCATTCGGCGTTGAAGGTGTCGGCGACGTCCAGAAAACCTGGCGGCAGATCGCTGTGGTTGATGCGCAGTTCATAGGGCGATGCCGGGATCGACAGCGCCTCGCCGAAGCCCAGGCTGCGATAGCCGACGGTTCGCGGGTCGATGAGTTGGCCGGCTGAGGTGAACTTCATGATGGGCTCTCGGGTTGCTCGGGTGATGAAGGGGTGTGGCTATCTTCGAGCCTGCTCGCTTGGGGGGTGGCGGTTGCGAGGTAGTAAAGGATATAGCCCGAATACACCAGCGAGCCGGCTGCCACTTCCTGCTCGAAGCACTGCTTGAGCTCATCCTCATCGGTAAAACCGTACTGCGCGAGCCGGTTCTCGGCAAAGCCGGCGAGCCTGGACAGGGTGACGCCGTCGATCTCGCCCTGCTCGCCAAAGTCGAAGCTCACCGTTGCCGTTGGCAGGTGAACGGCGCAGCCATAGCCGTGCTTGAAGTAACGAACGCCGCCAGTCAGCTGCCCTTGCTCCGGAATATCGAGCCCCGCCCAGTCACTGTTGCTGGCGGGGAGGGGGATGGCGCATTGCTGCATCAACTCGACGGCGCAGCGGACGCTGGCCTGGTAGTCGCACACAAGCTGGGCGAGGCGTGGGTTCATGGGGATGGGGGGCGTGGTCAAAGGGGCAGACAATTCCAGAGTTTGCAGCGCGACACAAGCGGCGAGGCTGCAGGATGCGCGAAAGGACCGTGATGTCGGTATATTCGCCCGGACGAATTTCGGAGCCGAAAATATGGGGTTCTCCACCACTGTCTGGGAGTGGTACGGGCAGGATGAGTACAAGCGGGTGCTGGCGGTGGGCGAGGCGATCGATGCCCTGGGGGTTCTGGCACTGGATGCGCAGGCTCAGCAGGCCAGCATCCCTGATTGCCCCGCCTGTGAGGCCTGGTCCATGGCGATGTTGCCGTTGGAGGCGCTGCTAGCAACGTGCGCCAGTGCCTTGCCGGATGAAGTCCGGGCTGGGCTGCAAAGCCTCTGGGGGCAATGCAATGGGTTGTCCGAGGCGGCCTTTCATTGTGGCGATCGGGGGATCTTCGAACATGGGCAGTGGCAGTTGCTGCGGGAGGCGGCTGGACAGTTGCTGGCGTTGATGGAGGAGGCGCAGTTGCGGCCCTTTCTGGAGGAATTGAGGGTGGATTGTCGAGGCAAGGTGTATGGCCTGAAGCCTTGAGCCGGTATTGGCCTGGGGCTGTTAACGAAGGCTGCAACCCATGACTGAGTGCAAAGATACGCATGTTTGACGAGCTGATATTTACCGGTGAAACGCCTGCAAAAGATGATGCCTATGTCGGCGGCGGGGCCTGTCTGCCGACCGATCTGGCTTGGCCCCGTTCGCCTGATGGAGTGCCGCTGACCCACCTCATGGCCTTTCCTGGACGTTGGTTTTCAGAGGCCTTGATTGATGGGGGGTATTGGGTGTCGGTTTTTGTGCCGTACCTGCCGGGCGAGGTCGGCCACTATCGAAAGTTGCGTGCCGTCCAGGGGCGCTCGGAAGCGGTTGTCATGGGCTATTCGCGAGCCGGTTTCGAGCGGGATGAGGCGGCTCAGCCGATTTCAGATCGCGGGACGGTGCGGCTGGAGGTGAATGGCGACGCCGATGATGATGAGAACCTGGCTTCCAAGCTGGATGGCGTGGATGCCTGGCTGCAGTCGCCTGTTTTGGCGGGGGCAGGGCGCAGAAGGGTTTCCATTTATGGGGGTGATCTGGATGTAGCGCTGCCTGAGCATAAAGGCGTGCTTTCGGATGGCATGGGGTATCTGTTTCTGGATGAGGACTTTTCAGAGAGGGCAGGTGCGGGGATTGGCCGGTTCTTTTTACAGTTGGGGTAGGGCGATAGGGCGCTATTGAACTGATGCTCAGAAAGGCAGCATGGAAACGCCCTGTCACTTGGTCGGAGCTTTGCCTAAGTGTCTGCGGTTCTTGGAAGCTAGCAGGGCTAGGGGCACTCTAAATGCGGTTTGGCGAGCCGAGAGAGACTATGGGTGTTGGGCCCTGGGGGGAAAGTCAGGTGACTCTGTAAGTTCTGTAGGATTGCGCTACGGGGTTTGGCGGTTTGAGAACCGGTCAGTTCTCTCGGGGTTTATCCGTTGCTGCGTTCATGGTGACTTGGGGGTTGAGTTGGATGGTAGGGAAAGGAGCCGCGGCTATTCCAGGCGACTGTTGCTGTGGTAATTGGGTGCGGTTCGGGTCTTCTGTGACGCGATGTGCCAGAAGATCGTGGCCACAGGCGCTGATGTTTGACGAGTTAATTTGTCCCTGTGAGAACCCGCAAAAGATGATGTTTATGCTGGTGGCGGGGTACACCTGCACAAAGACCTGACTTGGCCCTATGTTTGGCTAAAACAAACCGATGGAGTGGTAATGATGAACAATGACGGGGAATTAAGTCCGGACCTTTACGAAGAAATCAAACAGCTCAGTGCCGCTGGCGACCTGCTGGCTGAGTCGGGTTGTTTTGAAGAGGCTATTGGCCAATACAACAAAGCTTGGTTGTTGATCCCTGAGCCCAAAAACGACTGGGAGGCTGCAACTTGGATTCTGGCTGCTATCGCGGATGCTTGCTTTCTATCAGGATTCAAGACCTCAGCCCGTGAAGCTTTGCAGTATGCAATGACCTGCCCAGGAGGTATTGGTAATCCTTTTTTGCATCTGCGACTCGGGCAGGTCCTGCTTGATGAGGGTCAAGAAGACTACGCAGCAGATGAGCTGATGCGTGCATACATGGGGGCGGGGGCGGATATTTTTGCTGCTGAAGAGGAACACTATCTGGTCTTTCTCAAGACGCGGGCCAATCTCTGATTTTTTGTGAAATTCAGGTCTGTAATGAGACAAAAGCGCCGCATCATTTCTGCCTACTGCTTAGGCAGGCTTAGTTCTGGGCCTCATGGGGCTCTCAGTGTCTCTTGCGAGGAGATGCGCCAGAGCGTCTCTTCCCCCAACAGCGGTTGCAGGCGCTTGATCAGTTCTTGGGCGGTGTTGTGGTGCTCGGTGCGCAGCCAGTGCTTGAACAGTTGCTGGTTTTACTGCCGGGACAACTGCGTGGCCTGCAGCAATAGCGGTGCATAGCTGAAGTTCAGTGGCAACAGGCGTTTGAGAACGTCGATTCGCTCAGACGCCGTCAGGCTCGGCAGTCATTGTTGGCATTGTTTGTCCATGGCGCTGGTGCCGGTGTTGTGGGCCAGTTGTTCGGGAGTGAATTGCATCTGCGGCTAATACTTTTGGCTCATTAGAAGAACAAGGCGCACTGCGCCTCTTGCGCCTGCAAACGCAGAATCAGGCCCGAGGTGAATTCAATCACCAGGTGATGATCCGCAGGGAACTGGTCCGAGAGGTAGAAGGTCTCGGTGGCGGCGCCGGCTTCCACCACGCCTATGGCATGCACGCAGCCCAGGTCGCTCTCGAAGGCATTCAGCTCTCTGGCATCGGCGCAGAAATAGCTTAGTTGACTGAAGCTGAGGATGATCTGGCGTGCCTCTTCGGCGGGCACCCAGTCTTGTTGCAGACGGTTGAAGGTCAGTGTCAGCGAGCCTTTCAGGACGTCGTGTTGGACAGCACTGGCGTTATAGAAGTTATGCAGATCGTAGGCGCGTCCCTGCACTTCGACTTCGATATGCCCCAGGAGGAAGTTGTGACAGTGCATAGGCTGGCTTGATCTCTCTATGGAGGGCGGGTGGAACGGGCCGAGCCGGGGTTCGGTTTTTGTGTTGTACTTGCCGGGCGAAGTTGAGCATTTGACAACGGGTTCAAGTCGTTCGCTTTGCTCACCGAAACGGGTTGAAGCTCGTCTCTCAACCAAGCGTCAAATGGCAAATTAAAGTCGGTAGCATGGCCGAGAATAAATGAAATTCAATGATGGTGACAGGGTAAAAGTTAAGCCTCACTTGTGGTGGCCGAATGGCGGAGTTGGAGTGGTTTCGTTACCTCCTGAATATATAAAAGAAGCCCTGAGTGGTGAAGTGGAGTTATCTGCTACTCAACGAACTATGGCTGGAAAAGACAGGATTATGACCAGTGTATGGATTGATTTTGACGAGCCGGCAATGGATTGCAGTGATGACGGCCCTTACCTCGGTGGCGAGGTTTCCTTGGAATATTTGGAACATATATAGGGTGGTGTTTAAAAAGTAAGACGGTCTGGCAGATTGCACTTTGCTTGTTTTTGTCCGCGAAAATGCTCGTGCTCATCGACTCAGTTTTGATCCGTAATGAGCTCGCAAAAAACTGAAATACGAAGCGCCTGCAGGGCCATTTAGCCAATCTGTTGCGTCGACCGGTTGAATCCTCAACCCAAGGCAAACTTTGGTTGAGGACAGCTATCGGCCACTTGCGGACGTTCCTCGGCCACCAGGGCCAACGCCATGGCCAACCTGGCGGCGCAGCGAGGGTTCCGCGGGCTTGCTCCATGGGGGGCTTGCGACCGCTGTTTTCGTCAAAGGCATAGGACGGATGTGCTAGATAGCCCTTTGCAACGTGCTCAGGGGGCGAAGCTATTGCCTTCAAAAATAACGGCAAAGGACCGCCCCCATGATCGCTTTTACAAGGCAGCTTTTGCCTGCCGCATTACTGTGTAGTGCCCTCGCTGCCCAGGCGAGTGAAGTGCTGAAGGGCGACTACTGGGTCGTTCACCACCAGGGGGCCTTGGGTAAGAATCAGGTCTTCATCGCCGACGGCGACCCCACTCACATCGTCAATCGTCCAGGTGGCGCGAAATCATTGGGTGTCTATCAACTTTACGAAGAGCCCGGTAAACCCAACTTCACCGCTTACGATGTCGAAATCGATTGTGCGAAGAACCGCGTGCGCATCATGGGTGCGGCGGATTTCCACAGCGTGTTCAATGAATTTCGCAATGCGAAGTACTCCAGCCAATGGCAGAGCAAACCTGACGCCTGGCTGGCACAAAGCCGTGACTTTGTCTGTAAGCCGACTGAACGCCAGGCCAAGAAGATGGAGCATTTGGGTGTGATGTCCGCGTCGCAAATGAGCAAGGCAGGGCCGCAGTTCTTCGAGATATTGAACCGCGAGGCAGCCAAGGCGGCCATCATGCAGAAGATTGATGAAGGTTTCGCGCAGATGTCTGCCAAGTAACCTGGCCTTCAGGGAGAAGACCTTATGAACCGATTGTTTATGTTGGCCCTGCTCGCCACCTTGCTCAGTGGCTGCGCATCATTGTCGGCCAGCAGTGCCTGGAAAGATCGCCCGGTGGGCGAACTGATCGACTTCTTCGGCGTGCCAAGGCAGATCTTGGTGGCGCCGGAGGAAGACATGGTCGTGCTCAGATATGTACGTGACAGTAGCTATGTTTCACGTGAGGCAGCGGGTACTTACACGGGGCCGCAGAACGGGCAACTTGTGCACGCAGAATACTGGGAAGACGTGCAGCACTCAGGCAGTTGCGAAATCAATGTGTTCGTCAACAGAGCACGACTGGTGGAGAAGGTGCGAACTAAAGGGCGTTGTGTAGCGGTCCAGATGACGCCGGCAGGGTAGGAATGGGCCACTGGCGAGGGCAGATTCCACGAACATGCGCATCAAGACAGTGGTCGTTGACCTGCGCTACAGGCGTGTGTATGGCCCACTGTGGGGTTTGAAGAGATCGGCAACCCTGTATCAGGTCTCATCTGAGAACTCGTAACGCTTTGCAATTGCAGAATTCCTTCTTGTGGAGTAGTGGGGGCTCTACAAAAACTGAGCCAGCGAGGGGCTATGATTGGAGTTCTGGGTTTTCGTACAGAGTCTCACAAAGCTGCACTTCAAGAAGGGCAGGAACCGGCCAAAAGCAGTCATCCACGAAAGGCTGCTTCCGACCGATAGCAGCCATTTAAGAATGGTAAATCTCGGCCTCAAATGCATTAGCACGTACCTAGCGTTATAAATCCGCTCAGTCTTTAATAGAGGATTTAAGGTTTGCAGCCTCTAGAGCTTCTTCGATAGTAGTGAACTGAGTATATGAGTTGTTCCCTTTTGATAAATCCCGCTGAAGACCAAAATTTTTGCACACATAAACATACTCCAATATATCAACTGGTCGAGCGGAAATAATCGGATATGAAGGTGCGGCAACTTTATTTGGAGTTTTCAGTATGGTCATCGAGTTTGGCCTGCTTCGAAACTGAAAATATGCTATTTCGCAGGACCAGATTCGATGCGCCAGGTGGCAATGCGCGCCATGCTCTGAAGTGCTTTTCAGTTTCTCAACTCGGAGGACTTGATCTTCATGCCAGAGAGTCAGCGCATTTGATTTCAAGGTTCTCCCTCGGTCCCAAAAAGTGACAAATATAAACTTCTTGCCAATATCAATCCCTAGCGCACCAGTGTATGCGCAATGGACTAGGTCGAAATGGTTTTCCGGGGTCAACGAGTCGAGGATAAACACGCTCCCGAATGGTGATGGATCAGTAGATCCGCCATTAGCCCAATTACGGTATAAGGTGCGAAATACATTCACATGATAGCCGAACCCACTCAAATCAATTATGGTTTCTGATTTTGGATCTTTGATATCATCTTTGAGGGTTGAGTCTCTGGCTAGAAGCCCTACGTGGATTTTTAGCGCCCATAAATAAACCTCTTCGCCCTTCAATATCCCTTGAGATATTCTCGTTTCGATTTCCGAAAATTTTGTATTATGTGTGCCCTTAGCAGGAACCACTGCATGTCGGTACTGTAAAAACGTATCATTTGGAAGATTGAAAGTTTCTTTTCCAAGCTTCATTCTTTGCTGAAGCCAGACTGGCACCACATGTTCTTTGGTGTCAGGATTTTCACCGCTAAATAAGCACTGCATAAGTAATTCCCTATATAAATTTAAAGTCCCTTACAGTTTCAGGGCGCAACCATCTTGGCTGTCTTCTTCAATGCTCGAACTGCGCACCGGCAAAATCCGTAGCGATCCGGGCTTTGGAGAAGTGACCATTCAGGAACGTAGAGCTAACCGGCATGTTATGCCTCTGTTGCTTCAGAGGTTTTTTTGGTGTTGGCGCCGTTACCTTTTAACAAGGTCTTTGTAATTTTCGTGTGTCGCCAGGTATCTGACTTTGGTTGGTGTGTCGAAACATGAAAATCGACTGGGAATAGAGCGCAAAGAGTTTCAATTCTCTGGCGAATATCTGATCCTGACATTGAATTTGCATTTCTCGCGAAGACCGATACGTAGAATGCAGCCCAAATGGCAGCGGCATGATCGAAACCAATGTCTTCTGCTGGAGCCACAACAGAGCGCATGCCTTTGTTTGTTTCAGCCAAGCTGATAGTAAATAATTCATTGCCGAGTTCGCACGCTGAGAAAAAAACTCTCTTTAGCTTTAGATAGCCTTTAAATATTTTTGCGAACTCCGCATAGGAAAGATTCTCGTTCGTTGTGGCCACGATGTCAGAGGATGCGTGGCAAGAGACGTGGAGATAACGGTAATCAGAAATTTTAAATAGCTTGAGCAGGTGAGGCAGTTCACTCTTCGACTGAAAGTAAAAATACTTTGGATTCTTGCCGCTTAGCCTTAGAAGCTCGGCAAGCCGCTGACCTTCGTAGCGATGTTTAACCTCATCCGTCTTTGTCAGACTTTCGATAATGAATACGTCTGCGATGGTCAAAACACTCTCCTAATGCCTAACAGGGTTCACACAGACACAGTTGTCCGTATAAAAAAATATTTCTGACGCTGACTTTGCAGGCGCAAGCGCATGAATTTCAACCCTTTAGCATCTTACCTATCAGTATCCCGGAAAACTGCCGTAGGCAATGTCTGCTCTGTGAAGGGGTAGCCAAATGGCCGTTCCTGGCCGATAGCGGCCCTGAGGAAGGGCTGCAAACGGCCAAAAGCGGACGCTCACACACTCCGCTCACGTCCGAATGCCAATGTACTGGATCACCTGATCGTGCTCGACATCTATAACGTGGCGGGTATAAACACCGAGGCCGACAATGAGGTGAGATCCAGCGAAAAATCTAGGCATGCGAGGTCTCCAGAAGATGTGCTTTAGGGGAAGCAGCAGAGAGTTCGTCCCATTCAGCGATGGCGGTGCGCTATCATCGGTAAAATTTCTACAAACACGTACCTCAGTGACACTGGGTATTAAGTGAAGACTATTTTGGCGGTTCCCCCGAACAGCCTTCCAGCGGCATAGGAGACAGGGATGTTCCGTCGTATAGCTCAGGCGCTTACTTCGAAGTGCGAGTGCGTCAGCTCGCGAGTGAATCATGCAATGGGACAGTACAAACGCTACAGAAAAGCTGTTGAAAAAGCCGCAGCCGCCGCGCGCGAATACCTTGCTGTGCCCGGTGGTAAAAATGTCTTCGAGCCGCTAACGCCTGTACTTTTGGAGATGGATCGATCCCAGCGTTACGAGAATGAGCTGCTGAGCGCGCTTAGCAACGATCAGATTCGCAATATCGCGATTACTGGTGAGTACGGCGCCGGCAAAAGTAGCGTCATACGTACGTTTGTCGAACGTCACCCTGAGCTTACCTATGCATTTGTATCGCTGGCCGCGTTCGGCAAAGATCTAAACAAAGGTGGGGCAGGAAAGTCGGCCTCAACTGATGCTCCTGTCGCTCCCGCTGATTCCAACTCAAACACCACCGACCTCAAAGGTGCTGAGAAAAAAACCGAGTCGGACATTTTGACGCGTATCGAGGAAACTATCGTTCAGCAACTGCTGTACGCGGTACCGTCAAATGAACTGCCGAAGAGCAGATTGAAGCGAATCATCCAGGCATCTACGTCGAGTATATGGGTGCGTACCATTTTCTACGTGCTTATAATCGTAAGCGTACTGAGGCTTTACGTCCCAACAGTCGAGAAACTGCCAAAAATTGACCCAGCGTGGTTGCTCGAATGGCTTCTATGGATCCCTGGGTGGATGGCCGTTGTGGTGTTCGGGGGCGGTGGCATCTACATGTTGTTCTCGGCTCTGAAGCTGTTGTCCCTGTTCAGCATTGACGGCTTTACGATCAAGGGCGGAAAACTGGAAACGACACACCACGGCTCAGTGTTGCACAAGAATGTTGACGAAATCGTCTACTGCTTTGAACGCAGTAAAATCGATATCGTGGTCATCGAGGATCTCGACAGATTCGGAATTCACGACGTTTTCACGCGTCTGCGGGAAATCAATTTCATCATCAAGCAGTCCCCGCAGATCAAAAGACCGGTTTACTTCATCTATGCGCTTCGTGATGAGCTGTTCGCCGTCGGTGAGAAAACGAAATTTTTTGACCTGATCATCCCGATAATCCCCGTGGTCAACTCAGAGAACTCTCGCGAGCAAATGTTCAAGATGCTTCGTGAGCGACAGTTCAATGGGGTCGCGTTGGACGTTGGGCTTAATGAGACGTTGGTCGAAACCGTTTGTTATTTCATCGATGACATGCGGTTGATCAAGAATATCGTCAACGAATTCGACATGTTCTCCAGCATTCTCAGCGGCGGCTCCGGTCTAAAGCTTGATCCGAACAAGCTGTTTTCAATCATCGCGATTCGCAATCTGCATCCTGATGAATACGCACACTTGGTCAAACGACGTGGCGCCATTTACGAGACCATCCAAGGTTTCAGTGAGTGGCGATTCCAGCAGTCCAAACAGGCTGAGGATGCCTACCAGGCGTTGCGGGAAAAGCGTGAAAAGCGGGTACAGGAAATCGCTGGAAGTGTGGATGAGCTGCGGGCGTACGTATGGCTAGAACTTGTTAAAAAATCCGGCATTGCGGCTACCCATGTTTGGATGCCAAGTGGCGTTAATTTTTCGTTGACCGACTTTGTTAAGGATGATGTTTTTGAGTCGATTTTTTCTCAGAGCACTAATCTAACAATGGCCATCATCGATAGGTACGGGGATGCAGTCCAGAGAGCAGCACCTTTTGACTCTAAGCAACTACTGACATCGACGTCATACCCAAAAAGGTTTGATCTGCTCCAACGAACCCTTGTTGATATCGATGATGAAATGGCCGAACACCGAATTGAGGCAAGCCGAATTAATCACCAAACCTTCCGGGCAGCAGCCAAAAAAAACTACGGCGATGTCATCTCTCAAAAGCTGAACGGCTTGGACATTGTTGTGTACCTGATGCGCCACGGACACTTCGATACCGATTACACGGATTACTTCGGCTACTTCTACGCAGGATCCCTCACATCTGAAGACAAAAACCTGATCCTGGAATTGAGACGTGGTGTTTCCGTTGATGTCGCGACTGTAATCAATTCCCCGAAAAAGGCCGTGGAAAAGCTGGATATAGATGATCTGAGCGATGGCAGGGGCATCATTGTCGCCCTGATTGAGTACCTTTCTGGCTGTCCATACAACGATTCTGGCATGAGCCATGAGCGCAGTAAGCTCGCGACTATTCTCAAGAGTGGGCTGGAAGGGCACCTAGGCAGAATGGCGCAAGCAACCGAATTTTTGATATCAACCGCGACATCACCGAAGTTCATTCAATCTGTTTTTGCTCTGGAGCCTGAATTGTTCCGCGCGTTATTGAACGCTGAGCGATTCGAATCAACTTTACTGAGGCAAACCCTGATCAGTGCACTCATGGATGGATTAGAGGTTGCACAGCTCCGAAGGCTTGACTCAGCGCCGGACATGAAAATCTGTGATGCCATTGCGAGTATCCAAGACGTCTCGCGCTTGATGCCTGGACTTGAAGCGGGAGGTAAAGGCTGGCCTTGGCTTAGAGAGCTGCCGGTGCGTTTCTCAGCGTTAAATGATGGCATCGTCCTGGACGACCTCAAGAAGCTGATCGAATGGGGTTGTGTTGAAGTAAATCTGAACCTGCTCACGCTGATTTGCCAAAAAGGCGAATCCGCTCATGCAAGTAAAGCCGATCTCAGTGAAAACATCATTTCCTATCGTCGACTGCAGGCCCTTCAGATTGAGGGGCTGAATGAACTCCTCCTTGAGTCTGCGGAGGAGTTTGCAATCACACTTTTAGCCCAAATTGGCACGCTGGATGAGTCGGCGGACTCCCTCACAGAACTGTTATGGGCCATCGTGGAAGAGACGGACGAGTCCGATGTCGTGGTTCAGCTGTTTGATCGAACGACATGCACATTCGACCGGCTTGAAGACACGACCCCATCGTTGTGGGCGCAAATACTCCAGTCTGATCGGGTGAAAGTGAAGGTCGGCGCGGTGTGGACATTCTTCAAAGACATACTCGTACCCGCTTTGGAGCATAATGGTTGCGAAACCTTGGATATGGAGGCTTTCGCAAGCTTTATCCAGCGTCATGGTAAGGAGCTAAAAGGGGAGCTCTGGGGCCTCCATACCTCCCTGCATCAAGAGCTGCAGAGGTACTTAATCGCCCCAACAGGATTATCTAACGAAACGCTTGAAGTGCTGTTCGCTGATATCGTCTTGAGCGATACGTTGATCCTCAAAGGACTGGAATGGAGGGAGCGTTGGGAGATGCTCACAACCGCCGCCTTTCTGGCATACAGCCCTGAGATCCGTGAGAGCATCAGGACTTTCAGTGCAGATCTGGAAGTTCCTTATCTCGCGGCACATTGGGTTGAGGCACGCGACCATATTGATCTAACTCAACTGTCGCTCAGCATGGCAGTGCCACTCAGTAAAAGCGGTGCGCTTGATCTAAATGAAAAGATCCAAATGTGGACGGCGTTACCGATTGAAGTCATCGACACCGACAATGAGGCCGTCAAAGAGGTCGCTGAAACCTGCCGCCTCGCTAATCAACACTCGGTAAGCTTTCCTTCAGCGTTTATCCCTGCACTCAAGAAGTTTGCAAGTGCGGAGGGGCTTACCTCAGCTCAGCGCTCTGAAGTTCTGATCCAATGCTTGCCATCGTGCAGTTGGGCAGAGGCATCCCTGATTCTTGGTATGTTGACTGATGGCGGTTTCACAAAGCTTTCACCGAATGTCAAAAAAATCCAGGTGCCTAATACCGTTCTCAACGTGAGGCTGGTCAACGCTCTTAAAACGAAAGGCTTCGTTCAGACCGTAGTGGAAGAAGACGCTATCATCAGCGCTACCGCCAAGCCTAAAGGCATGATCTGACCTGCCGACTCACTGAGTCGGCGCTGATTTTTTTGACTCCCTAGAGAGGCTGCTTCTGGCCGATTGCAGCCACTTTTAAAAGACTTTCCCCCCTAAAAAGTCCAAGACCCCATTTGAAACGCTCCGCGCTACCAAGCAGCGCGGAGCGCCCAGGCGTCAGGCTTGAAGGCGCCAGCCCATCACTCCCAACAGGTCGCAACTGTCACGAAGCAGAATTGCCGCTGCGTTGGAGATATGTTGCAGATCGGTATCGTCAGTATTCCTCAGCTCTGCGCGGGAGAGGCTTTCCAGCAGTTGAGTCACGGCCAGTAAACGTGCGGCGCCGTTGGCGTGCAGCACGTCCAATGGTGCGGCCTTGTCTATAAACAGGCAGGGAATCAGGCAGTCGATGCCGGTGATGGGAATAAATCGTTGGTTCATGAGGATCACTCCGCTGTTGGTTAAGGGAGCTGCTCAGATCGTCGCCAAACGAAAGGGTGGCAGCTGTACGCAGGTTGGCGAACCGGATTAACCAACAGAAAACCGGCAGACCCTGAAGGTCTCCCGCGCACAGCCACCATAGAAAATCAGCCGTGACCATAAATGTTCGACGGCTAGCGCTGCAAGCGTGACTGCCTGTTGGTTGATTTCCAGGTCGCCAAACCCGGTCGCCATTGGGGCGAGTGGGGACTATGGACGGTGGGTCTTGGGGGGACAAGTCAGACGGGTCTGCAAGTTTTGTAGGATTGCGGAGGGGGACTTGGCGGCCTGTGAGCCGGCCAGTTTTTCTGGGTGGTTGGGGGTACATATCCATTCCTGCGGGTGCGGCCGCTGGCGGTTTCGCTCTTACAGCGAGTCACTTTTACCAAACGCCGTAAAAGTAACCAAAAGGGCTTGCCCCTCCATGGGCCCCTCGCTAGGGCTCGGGGTTCCCTCTCTCCGGCATTGCTCCGGGGGCCGCCGCCAACCGGCCATCCATGGCCGGGTGGCGGCTAGCTCGGCATCCTTGCCGAGCTGCCCCCTGCGCAACGCCTGCGTTCGGCCGGCTGGGAAGGGGCTTGAAGATCAAGATCAAAAGCCAAAGCCAGAGCCAGAGCCAGAGCCAGAGCCACGGCTAACGGCGCGCCCGTCCGGGCGGCGCATTTTTAAGCCTTCTCCAGCTCAACAATTCCTTCCCGTAGGAGCCGGCTTGCCGGCGAAGAGGGCGGTCTGGTCGTGCGCGGAATAAAGACAGTTCAGCGTTGTCCGGGCGGCTGCATTCGCCGGCAAGCCGGCTCCTACGAGGTTCCTGTATGTCGTTGTTCCGTCTTCCACTGGCCTTTGTGAATGAAGCTTTTATGACAAAAGTTCGGTAGCACATCGCCACGCACGTCTTGGGTATGTAACGCGCTTGAGGGGGCCGCCAGGCCACTTTTTTAAGCCGAGGCGGGACGCCGGGAGTGAGGCTATGGGGACTATGGAACGCTACTCGAAAGTGGGCATGCAGGAGCTGGATCAACGGCTGTCGAAGATTGTCGAGGCCGCGCGCAAGAAGCCGGTGTCGGTCTATCGCTACGGCGCGCCGTGGGTCTGGATCGTGTCCCAGGATGACTGGCAGGGCGCCTTGAAGGAGGTGGCCAGCTATATCCCGCCGGGGCATTCGCTGGTGCTGCTGCGTCCGCAGATCGATGAGTTGCTGGATCAGCACCGCGATCTGCTCCAGGGCCTCAATGCCGAGCCCGGCATGCTGATCGCGCCGCGTACGGTGATGCACATTCTGTTGCTGCAGTTGCTGTATTCGGTGCCCAGCGAGCAGCAGCTGTATGAACAGCTCAGTTACAACCTGTTGTTCCGTTGGTTCGTCGGTCTGGATCTGAACCAGAAGGTCTGGGCCTTCAGTGTCCTGAGTCGCGACATCGCCACGCTGTTGAACAACCCGCGGGCGGTGCAGTTGATCCAGAAAATCATCGGTGAAGTGTTTTGCGGCGCTCTGCTGCAAATGCCCGAGTTCTCGCTGAATTTTGCGCTGTTGCACACCTGGCTGGCGCGCCACGAAAACACCTCGATCAGCAGCAATTGAAGCGGCCAAACGCTGTGCAGACGGCGACGGCAATGCGCGAACGCGCGCCAATTTTCAGTTTTTTAGGGGGCGGTGTGGAGCATCTGGGCAAATCAGGGCGACCCGGCAGTGGCGGGCGCTGGTGGCCGTTGTGCGGCTGGTTGACGGTGCTGGCGCTGGCGCCAGCGGTGCAGGCCGAGGAGGGCGAGTCGGTTGCGGTTGAAGCCACGGCGGCGCGCTTGGTGGACGTCAATGAGTACTTCGTGCGCGGCAATACCGTGCTCGATGCGCGGGCCATCGAGGAGGCGGTGTATCCGTTCCTCGGGCCGCAAAAAGCCCTGGCCGATATCGAAGGCGCCCGGGATGCGCTGCAGAAGGTCTATCAGGAGCGCGGCTACCAGTCGGTGTTCGTCGAGCTGCCGGAGCAGAAGGTCGAGGACGGCATCGTTTATCTGCAGGTCAGTGAAACCAAGGTCGGCCGGGTGCGGGTGGTGGGCGCCAAGCATTACTCGCCGGTGGAGATCCGCGATCAGGTGCCGGCGCTGCAAGAAGGCCAGGTGCCGGACTTTGCCACGGTGCAAAGCCAGCTGGCCGGGCTCAATCGTGGCGCCGGGCGCCAGGTCATGCCGCTGGTGCGCGAGGGCCAGCGCCCGGGGACCATGGACGTGGACCTGCAAGTGGAAGACCAGAACCCCTGGCACGCCAGCGTCGGCCTGAACAACGACTACAGCGCCGACACCGAGAAGCTGCGCACGGTGGTCAATGTCGGCTACGACAACCTCTGGCAGCTGGGCCACAGCATTTCCCTGACCTATTTCACCGCGCCCCAGGACACCGACAACGCCAAAGTTTGGTCCGGGTCCTACACCGCGCCTTTGAGCGAGCGCTGGGCCCTGCAGTTCTCCGGCTACCAGTCCGACAGCAACATCGCCACCATCGGCGGCAGCAACGTGCTGGGCAAGGGCCATTCCTACGGGGTGTCGGCGATCTACACCTTGCCCGCGGCCGGCAACTGGGCCAACTCGCTGTCGGTGGGGGTGGACTTCAAGGACTTCGAGGAAGAGATGCGCTTTGGCCGCAGCAGCGACCAGATTCCGCTCAAGTACGCCCCGGTGACCTTTGGCTACAACGGCTACCGCTACAGCGAAAAATCCCAGCTGGGCCTGGGCCTGAACCTGATCGTCGGCACCCGGCGCTTCTTCGGCTACGGCAGCGACGCCGAGGAGTTCCACTACAAGCGCGACGAGGCCAGCGCCAGTTTCTCGGTGCTCAAGGGCGACCTGAATTTCACCTACACCTTCGCCAACGACTGGCAGTCGGCGTCCAAGACCGCCTTCCAGCTGGCCTCCGGGCCTTTGGTGTCCAACGAACAGTATTCCGCCGGTGGCGCCACCTCGGTGCGCGGCTACCTGGCCGCCGAGCGCACCGGGGACGAGGGCTACCTGTTCTCCCAGGAGCTGCGCACGCCGTCCCTGGCCAAGTTCCTCGGCAGTTATGTGCAGGAGTGGCGCTTCTACGCCTTTGCCGAAGGCGCGCACCTGTCCCTGCACGAGCCGCTGCCGGAGCAGGAAGACCAGTACAGCCTGGCCAGCGTTGGCCTTGGCACCCGCGCCAGTTTGAGCAAGTGGCTGTCCGGCAGCCTCGACTGGGGCTACCCGCTCAAAGACGGCCCCAACACCCAGAAATACGACCCGCGCCTGCACTTCAGTGTGCAGGCGACGTTCTGACTTTTTACGGAGACCCTTCCCATGCAACGCTTATTCCTGAGCCTGTTGATCTGCCTGGGCTTCGTGCTCCCGGCCACGGCCCATGCCTGGTGGCAGGACGACTGGCATTACCGCAAGCAGATCAGCGTGGACACCACGCCCCAGGGCGCGGCCATCAACGAGGCCCTGGGCCGCACCGCGCTGCTGGTGCGCCTGCACACCGGCAATTTCACCTTCGACGGGGTCAAGGAAGACGGCGCCGACCTGCGCTTTGTCGCCGCCGATGACAAGACCGTGCTCAACCACCAGATCGAAAGCTTCGACCCGCTGATGGGCATGGCGCTGATCTGGGTCGATGTGCCCAAGGTCGAAGGCGGCCAGCGCCAGGACATCTGGATGTACTACGGCAACCAGAAGGCGCCGAGCACCGCCAACGGCCAGTTGACCTTCGACCCCAGCTACACCGCCATCTACCACTTCGACGGCAGCAACGGCACCCCGGCCAAAGACACCACCGCCTACGGCAACACCGCGCAGAACGCCACCGGCGCGGCGATTGACGGGGTCATCGGCCGTGCCTTGCAGTTCAGCGGCCAGCCGCTGTTGCTGCCGGCCAGCCCGTCGCTGCAGCACAACGCCGGCGGCGCCTTCACCTTCAGCGCCTGGGTGCGCCTGGATCAGGCCAGCGGTGAGCAACTGCTGCTGGCCCGCCGCGAAGGCGCCGGCAGCCTGCTGGTCGGCATCAACCAGGGCATGCCCTTCGTTGAAGTGGACGGCCAGCGTGCCGCCTCCACCCAGCCGCTGAACCCGGGGCAGTGGCAGCACCTGGCCCTGAGCGGCGAGGGCAGCCGCCTGGCGCTGTACGTCAATGGCCGCGAAACCGCGAGCCTGGCCCAGGCCATTCCCACCTTCAATTCGGTGCTGGCGATCGGTGCCGACCTGCCGCCCGCCGCCGGCGCCGAGGCCAGCCACTTCCTGCCGTTCACCGGGGCCCTGGACGAGCTGCGCCTGTCCAAGGTGGCGCGTCCGGCGGCGCTGATCCTGGCCGATGCCAGCGCCCAGGGCGCGGAGTCGAAGCTGGTGGCTTATGGCGTCGATGAAGAACAGTCGGGCTTTGGTTTCGGCAGCCTGGGCTTCTTGCTCAAGGCGGTGCCGGTGGATGCCTGGGTGATCATCCTGGTGCTGGTGGGGATGATGATCCAGTCCTGGGTGATCATGCTGCGCAAGAACCGCATGGTCGGCCGGGTCAGCGCCGCCAATGCGCTGTTTCGCGAGCAGTTCGCCAAGGTTGGTACCCGCCTGGAGATGTTCGCCGACGATCAGGTCCTGGCCAGCCGCCTGGAGCATTCCTCGCTGTGGCGCCTGTACCTGGTGGCGGTGAAAGAGATCCGCACCCGCCGCGAGCAGGGCGCCGATACCTCCTCGGTGTCGGCGGCCACCATCGAAGCCATCCGCTGCTCCATGGACGGGGTGCGCACCCGGGAAAACCAGCAGCTGAGTTCCAAGCTCTCGACCCTGTCCAACGCCATTGCCGGCGGCCCCTACATCGGCCTGTTGGGCACGGTGCTGGGGATCATGGTGGTGTTCCTCGGCACCGCCATGGCCGGTGACGTCAACATCAATGCCATCGCCCCGGGCATGGCCGCGGCCTTGCTGGCCACCGCCATGGGCCTGTTCGTCGCGATCCCGGCGCTGTTTGGCTACAACCGCCTGATCACCCGCAACAAGGAAGTCGGCGCCGACATGCGGGTGTTCGTCGACGAGTTCATCACCCGGCTGGCGGAGCTGCATGGCGAGAGCCAGCACAGCGAGAACGCCCACTGGCGGGTCAGTCACAGCAACGCGTCGGTTCCGGCCTGAGGAGAACTGCCATGGCTTCCGTGAACGCCTCCCATGACGACGAAGACGACGCCGCCGTCGACAGCATCAACATCACGCCCCTGGTGGACGTGCTGATGGTGGTACTGGTGATGTTCATCCTCACCGCCACCGCCCAGGTCTCGGGCATCCAGATCCACCTGCCCAAGGCCAGCGCCTCGGTGTCGCTGTCCGAGGCCAAGACCAAGGCCATTTCGGTGAACGACGGCGGCCAGGTGTTCCTCGACGCCTACCCGGTGACCCTGGGCGAGCTGGAAGAGCGCCTGCGCATCGAGAAGGCGCAGAACCCGGACTTCCCGATCATCGTCCGTGGCGATGCCACGGTGCAGTACCAGAAGGTCATCGAAGTCCTCGACCTGCTGCGCCGTCTGGAGTTGTCCCAGGTCGGCCTGGTCACCGGCAAACCGAGCCAGGGCTGAGCCATGACCGCACAACAACCGATCGAGCTGCCGCCGGTGCAGCACAAGCCGCGCGCCGTGCGCCTGCTGAAGTGGGGCGCCGGGCTGCTGCTGGGGGCCGTGGCCGCCTGGCTGCTGTGGCAGTGGGCCAATGACATGGCCGGGGTGCGTCGGGAAGCGCCGAAGGTGCCGACCATCATCCCGCTGCCGCCACCGCCGCCACCCCCACCGCCGCCTCCGGAGAAGCCCAAGGAGCCGGAGCCGGTGGAGGAGAAGGTGCCGGAACCCGAACCCACGCCGACCCCCGAGGAGGTCAAGCCGGAGGAGGAAGCACCGCCCTCGCCGGCGGACGATCTGGCCAACCCGATGCAGATCGATGGCGACGCCCAGGCGGGCAACGACGGCTTCAACGTCGGTGCCGGCAAGGGCGGTGGCATGGCCGGCGCCGGTGGCGGCGGGCTGGGCACCGGCACCTACAAGCAGTACCTGGCGGCGACCTTTCAACGGGTGCTGCGCGAGGACCCGGAGCTGCGCAAGAAGGCCTATGCGCTGCAGGTGGACCTGTGGCTCGGCGCCGACGGCCAAGTGACCCGCGCCGAACTGGCCGGCTCCAGCGGCAACCCCGAGACCGACCAGCAGGTGCTGGCGGCGCTGCGGGCCACGCCGCGCCTGAAAGAACGTATGCCGGCGTCCCTGACCTTGCCGGTGCGCTTGTCCCTCAAGGGCCGGCGGCCGGAATGAGCGAACCCCTATTTGCAGTTTCTACAGGAGTTGTGTGCAGATGATTTCCACCGTGAATCGATTGACCCTGGCGCTCGGCATGGTCGCCCTGACCCTGGCCGGACAGGCCTCGGCCGCCGCGGCCGCGCCTTCGGAGAACGCCACGATCAACCTGATCCGTCTGTTGGTGCAGCAGGGGGTACTGCCGCAGGCCAAGGCTGAGGCACTGATTGCCCAGGCCGAAAAAGAGGCCCAGCAGGCCCGCCAGGCCAGCGCCGCCACCGCCGTGGCGGCCACCGGCCCCGCGGCGGCGCCGGGGGATGTGCGGGTGCAATACGTGCCGGCGATCGTCCGCGAGCAGATCCGCGATCAGGTCAAGGCCGAGGTCATGGCCACCGCCAAGCAGGAAAACTGGGCCCAGCCCAACACCTTTCCGGACTGGGTGTCGCGCATCAGCTTTGACGGCGACATCCGCCTGCGCGAGGAGTCGCGGTTCTTTGCCGACAACAACAGCAACGAGATCGTCGACTACGCCAAGCTCAACGACAACGGCCCCTACGACGTCAACAAGGACACCAACAGCAAGCTGCCACCGCTGCTCAACAGCCGCGAAGACCGCGACAACCTGTTCCGCCTGCGGGCGCGCCTGGGGATGAAGGCGGTGATCTCGCCGGAATGGACCGCCGGCATCCGCATCGGCACCGGTTCGGACAACAACCCGGTGTCCACCACCCAGACCCTGGGCGGCGGCTTCGGCAAGAAGGACATCTGGCTCGACCAGGGCTACCTGACCTGGAAGGCCAGCCAGGACCTGACCCTGACCGGCGGGCGTTTCGCCAACCCGTTCTATGCAACCGACATGCTGTATTCCAACGACCTGAACTTCGACGGCGTGGCGGCGCTGTTCAACCACAAGCTCAGCAGCGACTGGGGCCTGTTCGGCACCCTTGGCGTGTTCCCGGTGGAGTACACCAACGACACCGCCACCAGCAACGGCTTCGACAAGAACGAGAGCGACACCAAGTGGCTGTTCGGCGGGCAGATCGGCGCCAACTGGAAGATCAACCGCAGCAACAGCCTCAAGGGCGCCTTGGCCTACTACCGTTTCGACGACATCGAAGGCCAGCGCTCCAGCCCGTGCGCGCCCTGGGCCGGGGCTCCGGGCTGCGACACCGACGGCTCGCGCGTGGCCTTCATGCAGAAGGGCAACAGCGTGTTCCTGCTGCGCGACATCACCCCCAACCCGGCCACCCCGGGCCTGACTCCGCAGCCGCAGTTCGTCGGCCTGGCCTCCAAGTTCGACGTGCTCGACCTGAACCTGGCCTGGGACACCGAGCTGCCGGACGACCTGCGCCTGCGCAGCCAGACCAACTACATCCGCAACCTGGCCTACGACAAGGGCGAGATGCTCAAGCGCAGCGAGGGCGAGATCGTCAACAACATCAACCGTAACGGCCAGTTCGAAAGCGGCGGCAACGCGCTGATGGTGCAGTTCACCCTGGGCAACGCCCTGGAGATGAAGAAGTCCGGCGACTGGAACCTGCTGGCCGGCTACAAGTACATCCAGCCCGACGCCTTGCCCGACGGCTTCAACGACTCCTCGTTCCACCTGGGGGGCACCAACGCCAAGGGCTATTTCGTCGGCGGCAACTACGGCATCGACAAGAACATCTACGCCACGGCCCGCTACATGAGCGCCTCGGAAGTCTACGGGCCGCGTTACGAAGTCGACGTCATGCAGCTTGAACTCAACACGCGCTTCTAAGCGGGAGGAAGGTTATGAACAGCCGAGTGAGGGCAGGGGCGGTCAGCCTGTTGCTGGCCTGGGGCGTGCTGGCCAGTGCCGGGGCCAGCGCCGAAGGCATGGAGGAACGCCTGCGCACCCAGTTGCGCAGCACCACCCAACAGTTGCAGGCCCTGCAAAGCGAGCAGGCCCAGGCCGCGGCCGCGCGGATCGCCGCCGAGAACGCGGCCAGGGAGGCCCAGGCCCAGGTCAAGCAACTGAGCGCCGAGCTGGCCAAGACCCGCGGCGTGGCCGAGCAACTGGCCGGCCAGCAGCAGAACCTGCAAAGCCAGGCCCAAGCCCAGGCGGCGGCCAGCAGCGAGCAGTTGGGCAAGTTCAAGAAAGCCTACGAGGACTTGCTGGTGCTGGCCCGGGGCAAGGAAGCCGAGCGGGCGAAATTGCAGGCGCAATTGAGCGAACGTGACACACAAGTGCAGCAATGCGCGGTCAAGAATCAGCAGATGTACGGCATCGCCAAACAGATTCTGACGGCCTACGAAAAGATCGACGTGGCCGAGGTGGTGAACATCCGCCAGCCCTTCGCCGGCAAGGCCCGGGTCAAGTTCGAAGAACTGGCCCAGGGTTTTGGCGACGAGCTTTACCAGACCCAGTTCGACGCCCCGCGGGCGGCGAGCGCCCACTGATCACCAGGGAAGAGATGACCATGACTTTGATTACCAGCGTCACCACCGACAGCCTCACCGACCTGCTGCAAGGCGCCGGCTACCGGGTCAACCAGACCGAGCAGAACGGCATCGTGCAACTGCTCAGCGCCAGCCAGGGCATCGGCTATGCCGTGCGTTTCGGCAACCCGGGCAGCGAGGCCGGGCACTATGTGGACTTCACCTACAGCTGCGCCCTGCGGGTGCAGGGCGAGCTGCCGGCGGGGCTGGCGGAGCTGTGGAACGCCTCGCGGCGCTTTGCCCGGTTGTCGCTGCAGGGCGAGTTCCTGGTGATGGAGATGGACGTGGTGGTGGCCGGAGTCGGCGAGACTCACCTGCGCAGCCAACTGGAGCTGTGGGACCGGTTGTTGCAGGAGTTCATCGTCTACCTGCGCGAATACAGCCAGCAGGCGGCCCAGTTGCAGGCCCGGGGCGAACAGCCGCTGCCTGAGGAACAACCCCTGGAAGAGGTGGCCAGCCTGTGAAAAAACCGACCCTGGTGGTCGGTGCCGGGGCACTGACCTTGCTCGGCCTGGCGCTGGGGCTGGCCCTGCGCCCGGGCAACGACCCGGTGGCGGCGCAGCAGCCGGCACCGGCCGTGCTGCAGCAGTCACTGGCGACCACACCGACCGTGGCGCGCCTAGGCAACCAGCAGGTGGCGGCCGAGGAACTCAAGACGCTGTTCGCCAGCCTGCCCGAGGATGCCCGCGCGCAATTGCGGGGTAACCGCCCGGCGCTGGAAGCCTGGATCCGTTCGCGGCTGGCGGAAAAGGCCGTGCTGGAACAGGCCGACGCCCAGGGCTGGCGCCAGCGCCCGGAGGTGGAGCAGCAGACCCGCGCCGCCACCGAGCAGATCGTGTTTCGCGACTATTTGCAGTCGGTCAGCCAGGTGCCGGCGGACTACCCCAGCGCGACGGAATTGCAGCAGGCCTATGACAGCGGCAAGGCGGCCTGGATGACCCCGCCGCTATACCGGGTCAGCCAGATCTTCCTTGGCGTCAGCGACCCGCAGGCCGTCGAGCCGGTACGGCGCCAGGCCCAGGAACTGAGCCGCAAGGCCCAGGCCGCGCCGGCAGACTTCGCCGCCCTGGCCGCGCAGTACTCCCAGGATCGCGACAGCGCCCAGCGCGGCGGTGACTCGGGGCTGCAACCCTTGCAGCAACTGCTGCCAGAAGTGCGCAGCGCCGTAGCCCGGCTCAAGGTCGGTGGCGTTTCGGAGGTGGTGCAGAGCGCGGCGGGCTTCCACGTGCTCAAGCTCACCGAACAGCAACCGGCGCGCACCGCGACCCTGGACGAACTGCGTGATCGCCTGACCCAGGCCCTGCGCGCCCAGCGCCAGGAACAGATCGCCAAGGCCTACCTGGAAGGCATGCTCAACACCGCGACCCTGAGCATCGATGGCGCGGTACTGAACCAGGTCCTGGAGGACAAGCTGTAGGAGCTGGCTTGCCAGCGAAGGCGGTCTCACGGGCCTCTTCGCCGGCAGCAGGCACCCACGGGGCAATACGCAGCATCGGGCAAACGTAGGCGCTGGCTCGCCAGCGAAGGCGATCTCACGGTCCTCTTCGCCGGCAAGCCGGCTCCTACGGGGCAACACGCAGCACCGGGCAAACGTAGGAGCTGGCTTGCCAGCGAAGGCGGTCTCACGGTCCTCTTCGCCGGCAGCAGGCACCCACGGGGCAATAGGCAGCATCGGACAAATGTAGGAGCTGGCTTGCCAGCGAAAGCGATTTCACGGGCCTCTTCGCCGGCAAGCCGGCTCCTACGGGGTAATAGGCAGCATCGGACAAATGTAGGCGCTGGCTTGCCAGCGAAGGCGATCTCACGGGCCTCTTCGCCGGCAGCAGGCACCCACGGGGCAATAGGCAGCATCGGACAAATGTAGGAGCTGGCTTGCCAGCGAAAGCGATTTCACGGGCCTCTTCGCCGGCAAGCCGGCTCCTACGTGGTAATAGGCCGCATCGGACAAACGTAGGCGCTGGCTTGCCAGCGAAGGCGGTCTCACGGGCCTCTTCGCCGGCAAGCCGGCTCCTACGGGGCAATACGCAGCATCGGGCAAACGTAGGCGTTGGCTTGCCAGCGAAGGCGATCTCACCGGCCCCACCGCCCGCCAGTCAAGGAAGCAACAGTCAACAAGACAGGGAGTCACCGATGGCATTTCTCGAACCCGCCCCACTTCAGGGCGTAGCGCCGTACACCGCGCCCCAGGAACCCCGCGAGGCCTGGCTGGCCCTGGCCGCCGGGATCGATCCGGAGGTCGCCCAGTACTTTCTGGTCAGTGCCCGTTGCGGCTGCTTCATGCAGGCGGCACGCAGCCTGAACATCAAGGCCACCCTGTTGCGCAAGCAACTGGCGCTGCTGGAGGAACACCTGCGGCGTTCGCTGTTCTGCTATCAGGGCAATGTCCTGAGCCTGAGCCGCGAAGGCCTGCAACTGCAGGGCCAACTGCTGGCCCTGGCGCACCAGCGCCGGCTGCCGGTGGTGGAACAGCCGCTGATTCGCCTGGCCGTGGCAGAAACCATCCTCCACGACATCCTCGGTCGCGACCTGATCGCCTTGTTGCGGCGCAACGCCAGCGCTCGCCTGGAGATCATCTCCATCGACAGCGACCTGTCCCTGCAGGCCCTGAGCGCCGACCTGGTGCTATGGCTGGCGGCCGAAGACTCGCCGCTGCCGGGCCCCAGCTTCGCCACTCGCGAACCCGTGCCCCTGGCGCGCATCGACTACCTGCCGCACATCGCCAAGCGCTACTCACGGGTGGCGGCGCGTCCCGACAGCCTCGACGACCTCAGCGACTACATGCTGGTGCAATGGCAGCACGACCGTCAGGTGGAGCCGTTCCGGCCCTGGAACAGCCTGGTGGAACAGCGCCTGGCCGGCGTGGTGCAGGTGCACTCCTATGAACTGATGCTGGAAATGATCCGCTGCAGCGCCTGCATCGGCCTGCTGCCGCAGTACATGAGCCACTTCGACCGCGGCCTGACCGCCTTGCCGGGCCTGTTCAAGGACAGCATGCAGCGCCGCGCCTGGCTGGCGGTGAATGCCCGGGTGGAGCATGAGGAACAGGTGCAGCAACTGGTGGAGCTGATCCTCAATACCTTCAGCGAGCGTGAGGATTGGTTTGTTTGAGGTGAGCCGCCTCGTGGGAGTGGCCAGGCCCGAACGCCTGGTGCTGTCCGGACCGGGCACTCAGGCTCATGCCTTGGTTTCAGGGATCATGAGATCCTCCCAGTCGTCTTGTATTTCGGCGGTGCTGGTCTTCCTGTCGGGGAAGTGGGCGATGTTCCACTGGGTGTCGGTACTGAATTCGTCGCCGAGCAGGTCTTTGGCGATAGCGTTGGCTTTGATGGCCTCCTGCCGGTTTACCGGCACGTCACCCTCTAGGTCCTCGCCCTCTGGGTTGATCCATACGCCTGGCGCCGGGTTAACGCCAGGGTCCCCGGCGTAGGCGTCTTGCAGGCGCTTGCGCTCTGCCACGATCTCGGCTGCTTCAGCCCGGGGAATGCCACGGGCCACAAGCAGTGCTTGTTCCATGGCGTCGATTTGCCGTTGTTTCAGTTCATACGCTTCGTGGTCATCTTTGTAGGACATACAGTCATTCCTGTTGCATTGCTTGTTCAGTGATGGGGTTTACCGAGGCGCTTGGTGACTGAGTTCGGATGCCCGGTACGTTAATCGGCGGCCGGGCTCCGGTTTGCGCAATTCAACCAGGGGATGACGGGAAAATGTTGTAGCGCCGCGAACAACCTCTCAGGATGGGCGCAGAACAACGGAGGGTGGGTGCGGTTTGATTAACAGGGTTCCCAAGTTTCATGAAGTCATCGAGCTGTTTTACGAACGTGGTTTGTTCAAGAGGTCGAAGGACCCGTTGCCACAGCGGGGGCAGAGCCTGGAACAGCGTGAGAAGCGTCAACAGGCAATGCTCGAATCAGTAACCAGGCGGATGGTAGGCGGGGCCGATGATCCACTGCTGACCCCGGTATTGGGCAATTTGCGCGAGATTCACAAGCACCTGGGGTTTGTGGCCTTGTTTCCTGACAAGGACGTATGCGCTACGCATATGTACTTCTGGATGATCGTCTGGCCGCAGCTTGAGCTGATGTTCGAGGACGCGCTGGAGAGCGAGCAGGGTTCGATCCCTTTGCGTTATCTGGCGCGTTGCTATCAGCGCCATGGAGACCGACTGTTCGGTGACCCGGTGGCGACTAGGGAGGCCATTCTGGGGAGTCTGGAGGTGTCTCTGCTACAGGTCGCTAAGGGCTTGAGAATTCCCCAGCAAAGGGCGCAGGCGGCTGTTTTGCAGTTCCTGCGACGCTTGGGACGCCTGATTCGTACTAATTCGTTTCCCGGCAGAACTTCGGTCGACGCGCCCTTGACGGAGTTGGAGCTGGCGTTGGGCCGACCGCCGAAGAAAGCCGAGGCCGTGATCCAGCACCTGGAGCAGTTGCTCGAAGGTGCCAAGGTGCTGCACGCCGCAGGGCGGTGGGCGCAGCCTGAGCCCAGGCCGGTCCTGCCGGATGAATTGCAGGAAGTACACCGCAACCTTTATCAGCAGGCCAGGGGCGATGCTGCGTTTGGCGCACGCTCGTCGAGCCCGCTGTTCGTCAGGCTGGAGAGCATTTTCAAAGAGCAGATCAGGCATGTGGAGCCCGGTGACTTTCTATCGCAGAAAGCACAGCAAATGGGGCGCTCGGAGGCGACTCGCCATCTGATCAGGCATAACGTGCGGCAGTTCCATGCCTATGTCTTGCTGGAGCAGATCAAGAGCGACCTGCAGGTCGGGCGGCGGATGTCGCGTGTCAATACCAGTGTTCAGGTGTTGGGTGTGATGTCCGGGGCAGGCCAGGATCGCTGGCTGGCGTTCTTCGAGGACATGCCATTGTCGCTGTTCCTGCTCAACGCGATCTTTTCCTCCGCCTTGACCCTAGTTCATCAGCTCTTCGGCGAAGAGGCGTTTTTTACGGCCGCACTGACCCTCAGGGGCCTGGTCGAGGCCGAACAAGCCCAAGGGCCGCAACGGGAACAGCGGCTTGCCGTGGTGGCCCGAGAGCAGGTCAATGTGCTCAAGACATTGTTGGATACCTACCACGCCGAGCATCACCTGGGGTGGCTGGCGATGGAGCTCCTGGCATTTGTCTATGCCTTTAAATACAAGTACGACCCGGGGTTCCAGCCCCATGCCACGGACAAGCTGGAAGCGATTCTCGATGACTGTGTCGATAAGCGGAATATTCGTCACCTAGTGGGCTATGAAACCCTTTTCGGTCATTGCCAGCGCGAACTCATGCTGGAGGGCACGGATGTGGCGCTCATCATGATCCACAGGTACAACCGCTACGTACTCGCTCACTGTGAGTACCCGTTTGAGTATTTGTGCAATCCGCTGCAACGCTTGAGTGAGATTCTGCAACGGGCCTTGAGTGCCGCTAGCGCTGAGGTGGAGATCGCGGCAGCGACCCTCAAGCGCTGCATCAATGCAGAGTTCGGGACGGGCAAAGACAAGTCGATCATGCGTATCGGCGGCCTGCGTCCCTACGAGTGCCTGCGTGATGTGGGCTTTTATCTGTCGGCATTGCACCTGGAGAGGCAACGAGCCTTGAACCCGGGGCTATTCCTCTACCTGGCATTGCCCGATGCCTTGCAGCATCAGGTGCTACAGCTGCTTTCACCTGTACGCTATGCCAAGGATCTGCTGCGCCAGCAAAGTCAGTCGCCCGAGCTGTAGGGAAATGGTTTCTGAGGCCTGTGCCGCTCTGCGCTTGAGTGCCTCGCCAGAGTCGCACTCATGCCCTTACACTCTTTGGCCATTTCCCCTTCAAGGAAGACCGGCCATGCCTAACGCCAATCCCACTATCGTTATCGAGCGTTGCACCGAAGCCCATATCGAGGGTCTGACGGCGCTGTACAGCGAACCCAGCGTGGCGGCCCAGACCCTGCAACTGCCTTATCAGTCCCGCGAGTTGTGGCGTAAGCGCGTCGGGCTGGGGCAGGAAAATGAAGGGCTGGTGGCCCTGGTGGCCCTGCACCAGGGCGCGGTGATCGGCAGTTGCAGCCTGAACCAGGTGGCGCGGGTGCGCCGCGCCCATTGCGCGGACGTGGCCATGGGGGTGTCCCCGGCCTGGCAGCGTCAGGGCGTCGGCAGCCGTCTGCTGGCGGCGGTGCTGGAGGTGGCGGATAACTGGATGAACCTGCGCCGGGTCGAACTCACGGTGTATGCCGATAACCAGCCGGCCATTGCGCTGTACCAGAAATTCGGCTTCGAAACCGAAGGCCGGCTGCGGGACTACGCCGTCCGTGGCGGGCAATTCGTTGACGTGCTGAGCATGGCGCGGCTGCGTGGTTGAGGCCGGGCTTGTGTAGCCGCTGCCGCAGGCTGTGAACGGCTCCGCAGGAGACGCAGGGATCTTGAGTCCGCTCGAGGTTCGACAGGCGATCGCCAAGCAAGGCCCTGCGGGCCTTTTCGCAGCCTCGCCAGGGCTCGGCAGCGGCTACAGGTCAGTGCCGAGCCAGGCTTTGTAGCCGCTGCCGCAGGCTGCGCCCTGCGGGCCTTGAGGTTCACTCCAGCAAAGCAAAATCCACCGCTGCCCGGGCATGCAGTTCGGTGGTGTCGAGCAGGGGCAGGGGGCTGTGCTCGGGTTTGAGCAGCAGGCCGATTTCCGTGCAGCCGAGGATGATCGCCTGGGCGCCGCGGGCCCTGAGTGATTCGATCACTTGCTGGTACACCTGGCGCGACGCGTCGCTGATGATCCCCACGCACAACTCTTCATAGATGATCCGGTGCACCGCCTGGCGCTCCTGCGCATCGGGCACCAGCACATTCAGTCCTTGTTGGCTCAGGCGGCTCTTGAGGAACTCCTGTTCCATGGTGAAGGCGGTGCCCAGCAGCCCGACGTTCAGGGTGCCGGCCGCCAGCGCGGCCTGGGCCGTGGGGTCGGCGATATGCAGGAAGGGCACGGCAGTGGCCGCCTGAATCTGCTCGGCCACCTTGTGCATGGTGTTGGTACAGAGCACCAGGCACTCGGCGCCGCCGTCCTGCAAGCGCTGGGCGGCGTCTATCAGGATCCGCGCCGCGTCATCCCAGCGCCCGGCATGCTGGGCCTGTTCGACAGGCCCGAAGTCGACGCTGTACATTAGCAACCGCGCGGAACGCAGCGGCCCCAATTGATCGCGAACCTGCTGATTGATCAGGCGGTAGTATTCGGCGCTGGACTCCCAGCTCATGCCGCCAATCAGGCCGATGGTGCGCATGGGCAACTCCTCTGTGGTGTGGGTGAGTGAGCCGCAGTCTGGTCGCGCTAACGCTTGCGATCTATCAGGAAATTTCACATGCCCGAGGTGCTCGAACATCGTCTGCTGGAGGGGCGGCTGCTGCTGCAACTGTTGCCGGCCGCTGCCTACAGCGCTCGTGATCCGGTGCAGTGGCAGACCCTGGGGGTGACCCTGGAGCGCCAGCGCGGGGTGCATGCCATCGATTCCGACCGGCGCGAGGATTTCGACACCTGGCCCGGCACCCTGGCCCTGACGCCCAAGGGCGTGGAAGTGTTCTCCGAATCTGCCTGTGGCGGTGAATACCTGCTGGCGCGCTGGCAGGAGCAGACGCCGCTGATCCCCGGCGAGCGCCGCTTGCAGCGTTCGGGGCATGCCCAGGCCCTGGCCCTGGGGCGTGAAGCCCGGCGCCTGCTGTTGGCGCCTGTCATCGATGAGTTGGCCCTGGAGCACTGTGCCCTGGCCTTTGTCGGTCTGTCCCAGTCCCGCCACATTGCCACGGCGCCGTTACCACGGCTGCGGCAGGTGCTGGAGCAGATGGCCGACCAGTACGCCCAGCCCTTGTCCCTGGCGCAATTGGCACTCACTTACGGTCACAACGAACTGCGACTGCTGCGGGACTTTCGCTGCGCCGTCGGCATGACGCCCCATGCCTGGATCACCGAGGTGCGGCTGCAGGCAGCCCGGCGCTTGCTGGAGCGCACGGACCTGCCGCTGGCGGCCATTGCCCACGACAGCGGCTTTGCCCACCAATCGCACCTGGGCAGCGCCTTGCGCAAAAGCCTCGGCCTGACCCCGCGCCAGTACCGGCTGCGTTTTCACTCGTGTCTCCCTGCACCTGTCCGGTATCCCAGCCGCGGGCAGTAAACGGCCCGTAGCAATATGGCGGGGCAAGGCCGGTGCCATGCCCGCCGACGCCAGCGGCTGGAGGAATGGGCTGGCCCTGGGGTAAACACCCCAACGCCCGGCACCGGCATCTGCCATGATCAAGACCGGCGACCTGCAGTTCCCAAAGGTCGATGCCAGGGACACACCGCAATGGACGATATCCAGCAATTGGGCGAGATGCTCCGGCACTATGCCGCCAGCGAAGCCCACAAGAAGCAGCTGTTCGACAGCCAGTCATTGGTCTGGGCCCGGCGTATTCATGAGCTGTTCGGGCAGATTGAAGAGTGGCTGGTACCGGTGCTGCAGCCGGACCTGCTGGAGCTGCATCGCGAGCCTTATGTGGCTTTCAGCGCGGCATTGCCGGTGCAAAGCTCCACCTTCAACAGCGAGAAACTGACCATCAGCATTGCGGGCAAGCCGGTGGAGTTTGTCCCGGATGTGATGGGGGCCAATGGACAGATATCCCTGGCGGTGATCGGCCTGACGGCGGCGCGCCTGGGCAGTGTTTCCCTGGTGGGCGAGGCCTCCGGCAGTTGGCAATGGCGCAAGACCAATGGCCTCAAGGACCCTGACACCTTCGTTTTCGACGGCAACTTCCTGGCCGCCCAATTGCAGAGCCTGATCCCCCGCGAGCGCGCCTGATGTAGGCGCCGGCTTGCCGGCGAAAGCGATCGCCGGCAAGCCGGCTCCTACGGGGCAACACGCAGCGCCGGCAACTGTAGGAGCTGGCTTGCCAGCGAAAGCGGCCGCCGGTCATGTGCACGTCTTGCGGGCCTCTTCGCCGGCAAGCCGGCTCCTACGGAGTGCGTTACATGTCCAGGTTGATCCAGCCCGGCTTGGGCTCTTCCGGCGCCACGGCGTTGATCTTCTTGCCTGTGGCCAGCTCGACCCGGCGCGCGACGTCGGGGTCGTCGGCGAAGGGGATCAGGCTGGCGTCGTCCAGGCTCTTGGCGCTCTGGTGGCGCAGGCAGTACTCGATGCAGAGGTAGAGAAACGCCACCCCCAGCAGGTTGAACAGAATATCCATCGGCCCAAGGCTCCCTGAAAAAAACGCCGGCCACTGGGGCCGGCGGGTAAGGTTCGGCTCAGGCGATCTGCGCGTCGCTCAGGGCCAGCTTTTCATCGGAGACGCGCACGGTGCGCCAGGTGTTGTAGGCCATCAGCAGCATGCCGCTGAGGAAGAACACGCCGCCGGCGAAACGCACCACGAACCCCGGATGGCTGGCCACCAGGGCCTCGACGAAGGAGTAGGTGAGGGTGCCGTCTTCGTTCACCGCGCGCCACATCAGGCCCTGGGTGATGCCGTTGACCCACATCGAGGCGATGTACAGCACGGTGCCGATGGTGGCGAGCCAGAAGTGCAGGTTGATCAGCGGCACGCTGTACATCTGCTCGCGGCCGAAGACCTTGGGCACCATGTGGTAGATCGCGCCGAAGGTGATCATGGCCACCCAGCCCAGGGCCCCGGCGTGCACGTGGCCGATGGTCCAGTCGGTGTAGTGGGACAGGGCGTTGACGGTCTTGATCGCCATCATCGGGCCTTCGAAGGTCGACATGCCGTAGAACGCCAGGGACAGCACCAGAAAGCGCAGGATCGGGTCGGTGCGCAACTTATGCCAGGCGCCCGACAGGGTCATCATGCCGTTGATCATGCCGCCCCAGCTCGGGGCCAGGAGGATCAGCGACATGGCCATGCCCAGGGACTGGGCCCAGTCCGGCAGCGCGGTGTAGTGCAGGTGGTGCGGGCCGGCCCAGATGTACAGGGTGATCAGCGCCCAGAAGTGCACGATGGACAGGCGATAGGAGTACACCGGGCGTCCGACTTGCTTGGGCACGAAGTAGTACATCATCCCGAGAAAGCCGGTGGTCAGGAAGAAGCCCACGGCGTTGTGGCCGTACCACCACTGCACCATGGCGTCGGTGGCCCCGGAATACACCGGGTAGGACTTGAACCAGTCCACCGGGATCGACAGGTGGTTGACCACGTGGAGCATGGCGATCACCAGGATGAAGGCACCGAAGAACCAGTTGCCGACATAGATGTGCTGGCTCTTGCGCCGCACCACGGTGGTGAAGAAGACGATCGCGTAGGCCACCCAGACCACCGCCATCCACACCGCGCCGGCGAATTCGATCTCGGCGTATTCCTTGGTGGTGGTGTAGCCCAGGGGCAGGGTGATCAGCATGATCACGATCACCGACTGCCAGCCCCAGAAGGTGAAGGCGGCCAGGGTGTCGGAGTACAGCCGTACCTGGCAGGTGCGCTGTACCGCGTAGTAGCTGGCGGCGAACTGGGCGCTGCCGGCGAAACCGAAGATCACCAGGCTGGTGTGCAGCGGCCGCAGGCGGCCGAAGGTACTCCAGGGCAGATCGAGGTTCATCTCCGGCCATACCAGTTGCGAGGCGATCCACACCCCCATGGCCATGCCGATCACGCCCCATACCACGGTTGCGACGACGAATTGGCGAACCACCTTGTAGTTGTAGGCCTGTCCGATTGTTGCTGAGTTCATGGTCAATGCTTCCACGGTTGCAAAGTCTTGCCAGGCCACCCGGTCTGGCACGGGGTGCACTGTAGGAATCAGCGAGGAAACAAAACAGGCTCAGAAAAACTGCATTAATACGGATCAGATTTATCTCGTGTCCACGGTGCCGCCGTCACGGCTGATATGGTTTTTTAGTTTTTACCTGAATCTGTAACGTTCTGCGCCGCACGCGCATAGTCGCCCCCTCACAGCACGCGCCGTTAGAGCACGACCAGTTTCGATGAGGTAGGGATATGTATCAGTACGACGAATATGACCGGGCCCTGGTCTTTGAGCGGGTGGCACAGTTTCGTGATCAGGTCGAGCGCTTCATGGGCGGCCAGCTCAGTGAAGAGGAGTTCCTGCCTCTGCGCCTGCAGAACGGTCTCTATATGCAGAAGCATGCGTTCATGCTGCGGGTGGCGATTCCCTACGGCACCCTGAGCGCCCGGCAGATGCGCACCCTGGCCAGCATCGCCCGGGACTTCGACCGCGGCTACGGCCACTTCACCACCCGGCAGAACCTGCAGTTCAACTGGATCGAGCTGGCCCAGGTGCCGGACATCCTGCAGCGTCTGGCCGAGGTGGAGATGCACGCCATCCAGACCTCCGGCAACTGCGTGCGCAACATCACCACCGAGGCCTTCGCCGGGGTCGCCGCCGACGAATACCTCGACCCGCGCCCGCTGGCGGAGATCCTTCGGCAGTGGTCCACCATCAACCCGGAATTCCTGTTCCTGCCGCGCAAGTTCAAGATCGCCATCTGCTCGGCCAAGCAGGACCGGGCGGCGATCATGATGCACGACATCGGTCTGTACCTGTACCGCGACCGCAGTGGCCAGATGCTGCTGCGGGTGATCGTCGGTGGCGGCCTGGGGCGCACCCCGATCCTGGGCCTGCAGATCCGCGACGGCTTGCCCTGGCAGCACCTGCTGTCCTATGTCGAGGCGGTGCTGCGGGTCTACAACCGCCACGGCCGGCGCGACAACAAGTACAAGGCGCGGATCAAGATCCTGGTCAAGGCCCTGGGTATCGAGGCCTTCGCCAAGGAAGTGGAAGAGGAGTGGCAGCACCTCAAGGACGGTCCGGCGCAGCTCACCGACGAGGAGTACCAGCGGGTGGCCAGCGCCTTTGTGCCGCCGATCTACGAGCACCTGGCGGACACCGACCTGGACTACGGCAGTCACCTGGCCGAGTCCCCGGCCTTCGCCCGCTGGGTGGCGCGCAATGTGCACCCGCACAAGGTGCCGGGCTACACCTGCGTGGTGCTGTCGACCAAGCCGGGCCCGGCGTCGCCGCCCGGGGATGTCACCGCCCAGCAGATGGAGGCGGTGGCCGATTGGTCCGAGGACTACGGTTTCGGTGAGATCCGCATTGCCCACGAACAGAACATCGTCCTGCCGGATGTGCCCAAGTCGCGGCTGTACGAGCTCTGGCAGCGGGCCTGCGAGCACGGCCTGGGCACCGCCAACGTCGGCCTGCTGACCGATATCATCGCCTGCCCGGGCGGCGACTTCTGCGCCCTGGCCAACGCCCGATCGCTGCCGATTACCCTGGCCATCCAGCAGCGTTTCGACGACCTGGACTACCTCCACGACCTGGGGGACATCAGCCTGAACATTTCCGGCTGCATGAACGCCTGCGGTCACCACCACATCGGCAACATCGGCATCCTCGGGGTCGACAAGAACGGCAGCGAGTGGTTCCAGGTCACCCTGGGCGGGGCCAAGGGCACGGACAGCGCCCTGGGCAAGGTGATCGGCCCGTCCTTCAGCGCCGAGGAAATTCCCGAGGTGATCGAGCGCATCATCGCCACCTTCGTGCGCTACCGCGAAAGCGACGAGCCCTTCGTCGATACCCTGCAGCGCATCGGCCTGGAGCCGTTCAAGGAGCGGGTCTATCCCAAGGCTGCGGAGGCACTGGCATGAACAACCTGCTGCGTCTGCATGAAGGTGAAGCCCAGTTGGTGGAGGACGATGCCTGGAGCCTGGTGCGCGAAGTCGACGGGGCGCTGCCCGAGGGGCCGCTGATCCTGCCCCTGGCGCTGTGGCTGATCCGCCGCATCGAGCATCACCCGGCCCGGGACGGGGTGTGGATCGGTCCGGACGACGAGGTGGAGAGCCTCAAGCCCTGGCTCAAGCTGATTCCGCTGATCGCCGTGGACTTCCCCAGCTTTCGTGATGGCCGGGGTTACAGCCAGGCTTACCTGCTGCGCACCCGCCTGGGCTGGATGGGCGAATTGCGTGCCGTCGGTGACGTGCTGCGCGACCAGCTCAGCCACATGCGCCAATGCGGCTTCGACAGCTTTGCCGTGCGCGAAGACAAATGCGCCCAGGACGCCCTCAAGGGCCTGGCGGGCATGAGCGTGCTCTACGGTCGCTCGGTGATCGAACCGCGCCCATTGTTCCGCCGCCGCTGACCTCCCTGATGTAGGAGCCGACTTGCCGGTGAAAGGACCGGCGAGTCATGCGCCTGGCTGATGGCCTCGAAGGCGCGAGGGGGCTCCAGGTCGCCCGGGGAGTGGGCGATAAAAAACACTCCTGGGCCGATCGGCCTTGGCTATACCTGTATCTCCCCCTCGCCAGTTCCTGGCTGCTTCACCTACAGGAGTGACCCATGAAGCTTGCACTGATGATTGGCACGGCGTGCCTGGCCTCCCTGGCTCTGGCCGGCTGCTCCAGCAACCTGACTCAGCCCGACGAGTATTCCGGGTTTCTCCAGGATTACAGCCGCCTCAAGGAGGCCAAGTCGCCCTCCGGGGTGGAGGTGATGCGCTGGATCGATCCCAAGCTGGATGTCAGCCGGTACCGGGCGATCTATATCGAACCCACCCAGTTCTACCCTCAGCCCCAAGCCACGGCGAAGATTCCCCAGGGCACCCTCAATGCGATCAATCAGTACTACGACCAGGCCCTCAGGCGCGAGGCGGCGCGCAGCCTGCCTCTGGCTCAAGGCCCCGGTCCGGGTGTGGTGGTGGTACGCGCGGCCATCACCGCAGTCAGCAGCAAGACCGAAGGCCTGAAGCCTTATGAAGTGATTCCCGTGGCGCTGGTGGCGGCGGCGGTGAGCACCGCCACCGGGATTCGCGACCAGCAGACCACCCTCGGTACCGAGGCGGTGTTTCTCGATGGCAGCAGCGGCAAGGTGATCGCCCAGGTGGTGCGCAAGGGCACCGGCAAGCCCCTGGCGAATGACAGCCAGGTGATGAAGGCCGATGACGTGAAAAACGTCATCGACGGCTGGGCCGCGGACTTCCATCAGTCGTTCGCCAAGCTCAAGGCGCGCTAGTCGCCGTCCATCCGGCGGCGGTCCAGCGAACCGCCGCCCCTTTTCAGTAATCCACCTGGGCCTGCTTGTTGTAGTAGCTGAGCAGCGAGTCGTAGGCCCGCACCACGGCGTGATAGTCCTCGCTCAGGCGCTCGGGCGCGACCCGCTCCTGCCAGTCTTCGTGCAAAGTGCGTAAGGCCTGCTGGTAGTGCAGGGCCGGCCGGGTGATCTGGCTCCACAGGTAATAGGCTGGCTGGCTGCGGCCGTTCTGCGGCCGGTTGCGCAGGGGTTGCCCGGCATCCCAGGCCTGCTGCAGATCCTGGCTGGCCTTGGCCAACTGCACCGGGGTCAGGGTTTTCTCGCGCACGCCCTGACTGAGCTGCTCCACCGTGAGCCGCGCCTGGATCATGTAGTCCAGGAGGTGCCAATGGATGTCCCGCCCCAGGCGCTGTTCAAGCAGCCGCTGTTGTTCGCGTCGGGCGCCGATGTCTGCGCTGGCCAGGGCGGCGCGCAGGTCGGCGGAGGCTTGCAGGTAGCGGTCGAACCCGGGCTGGAGTCGGGCCACGGTGGCCGGATCTTCCTCGGCCGGCATGTAGGCGCCGGGCATCGAGCTGGAATGGGCGCGACGGGCCAGGTTGGCCTGGTGCAGCGCATCGATGTAGCGCTCGGCCAGGTCGATCAGCGGCGCATCGGGCTGCAGGAGGCGCAGGCGATAGAGCATGCGCGGCTCGCATTCGCGCGCGGGCAGGGTGTCCATGTTGGTTTTCGCGCTGTCGGCAAAGTCCCGGGCATTGTTCAGCAGGTCGTCGAACGCCATGCGCCAGGCCGATTGAGCGCCGTAGGTGTAGTAGCCCAGGCGCCACGGCATGTCGTACTGGTTGACGCAGTCGATCAGTGGCGCCCGGGCTGCGGCCTCGGCGCTGGCGCGGCTGTCCAGGCCCGCCAGCCAGAGTTCGAAGCGGGCGATTGGCGAGCCGGCTCCCAGGAGGGCAAACAAGCCGAAGATCAGCGCACAACCGAAGATCAGCAACGGGCGTTGGCTCATGGCCGGGCCTCCTTGGGATACCACTGGGCTTCGGTGGCGGGCGCCGCGCACTCGGCGACCTGGGCCGGCATGCGCGCGCACAGGCGTTCGGTCCAGGGCTGCAGGCCTTGATAGCGCCCGGCGGTGTGGCGCTCGTCGAACCATTTGAGGGTGGCGATGGCGGCCACCAGCAGGATCAGCGCCGTGCCCAGCAGCAGGCGGCGTGGCCAGGGGTTGATGCGTTGCCAGGCGCTCAGCGGGTCGATCCGGCGTTGGCGGGCCAGGGCGACCAGCAACTGGACCCCGAGATAGGCCGGGGTGGCCAGCGGGTGGATCACCGCGCCCAGCAGGCCGCCGAGCAGCGCGACGGGCAACAGGTCGCGGATCAGTTGCATGGAGTGATAGGGCGCATGGCGCCACGGCAGGCACCGGCTGAGGCGTTCGTCCCACTGCAGCAGGCGCTGGCTCAGGGGCTGCCAGAGCCGCTGCAGCCCTTCGCCCGCGGCGCAGAAGCACAAGGACCAGACCAGCGTCACCCCGACGATCTCCCAGGGGCTGGCGTCTTGTCCGCTGTACTGGGCCACGGCGCCGGCCAGGCAAGCCAGGACCACGCCCAGCAGCATCGGCCAGCTGTCGATGGCGTGCTCCCAGTCACGCCAGAAGTAGGGATTGCCGGCCGGCATGCCGGCGGCGATGTCCGGGTAGTCGGCGGCCAGACTCGCCGCCAGCTTGTGGCAGGCCTGCCAGTCCTGGCTGCCCAGGTGCCGGGCCCAGGCACGGCGCTGGCTGAAGCCCAGGGGCGCCAGCAACAGGCGTGCGGCGCGGTGTTGCGGGGTCATGGGCGGTTCGCTGGCCAGTTGTTGCTGGCGGGCCAGGAACAGCGGGGCCTGATGGCGTTTGAGCAGGCGCGGCCAGAACACCTCCGGGCAGTTGTTGTCGGCGGCGGATCGCCAACCCTGGCCGGCGCACAGCGCCTGGAAGATCGCCACCGACCAATAGGGACTGTCCGCCAGCAATTGCGCCAGCCAGTGGTTGAACCATTGGCGATGTTTCAAGTGCAGCAGCCAGGGGTGCGCCGAGCGCTGGGCGTAGGCCTGCAGGAACGCCGTTTCATCCCTGGCCTGCAGTGCCGCGGCCAGCGGCGCCTGAACCTGTTGATACAGCTGTTGCTGCAGCTCCAGCACCAGGTATTCCGGCAGGTCCAGGCGCTGCCAGGCGCTCATCCAGCGCAGATGCTCGAAGCCCCAGTGCAGGACCGCCTTGGCCTGGGCCGGGTGTTCGACGCAATGGCGCAGCAGGGCCAGTTCGAACTCATGGGCGCAGTCCTGTTCCTGGGCCTGCCGATAGCGCTGATCGAGCTGCTCGACGTGCAGTTCCTTGAGCAGGACGGCCACCCGCTGCACCGGCGACAGCGCCGACAGCATCGGCTCGCTGGCGGCCGGGCTGTGGTCGGTGTCGCTTTCCAGGGGCTGGTTCTGCTCCCAGTCCTTGTGGGCCAGGGCTTGTTCATAGGCCTCGCGCAAGCGCTGGAAACCTTGCGGATCTTCATCCGGGCGGGTCTGTTTCAGCAGCTTGGCGTAGTGGCGCTTGATGGTGCGGGTATCCGCGGTGACCGGCAGGCCGAGTAGGGTCCAGCAACTCATTGGGCGATAGAACTCCATGCAACCCTTGGCAACATCCAGACATGACTGGAGGAAATGGCGCACCCTACCGGTTTCCCGGGTAAAAGTCCCTCGACTCGAATCCGTCTAATCAACAGCGGCAGGCGTCTGGCGATTCAGTCCGGGTGGCAGGGGCGCGCGGGTTCTGCTGTGCCGCGCTCAGTTGCGCCGGGCGGGCGCGGGGCAGGTCCGAGCGGATGGCCGTCAGTGGAAAAGGGCTGTTAAAGCGATTTGTGACTATTTCCATGCGTTATGTATGGTTTAGTTAATGTTGTTTCTAGACTATAAAAAAGATAATAAAAACAATTAGTTATTATGATTATGTGATGTTGATTGTAATTATTTTGTTGGCTGAGCAAGGAGCTATCAACTATGCCTGTAGTGGAACGCACGACTTTTCTGCCGGGCCACAGCCCGGCCCAGGTGTTGGATTTCTGCCTCGAAGGGGCCAACTTTCCCAAGATCTTTCCCGAGCGGGTGACCCCCTTGGGGGGCATCGACATCAATGACCTGCGCATCAGTGTCGGACGCCAGTTCAGCTTCCTGCACTGGATGTTCGGTGTCATACCGGCGAAATGGACGGTGGTTATACGTGAGGTCAGCGATCGGCATTTTGTCGACGAGATGCTCAAGGGGCCGCTGCGTGCCTTTCGTCACGAACATCGGGTCGAGGCCGCCGAAGGGGGCACCCTGTACACCGACCGCGTGACTTATCGCGCCATCGGTGGCGCACCTTTGGAACGCTTGGTGGTCAACGCCTACATGGCGCGGATTTTCGATGCCCGGCACCGCAACATGTTGCGCTTGCTGGGGTGACGGCGCGGCGATGCCGTGTTTGCCCATTCCCATTCCTATTCCAAGTTCAAGTTCAAGGAGCATGCCCATGAGCAAGAAGATACTGGTGGTCCTGACCAGCGTGGCCAAATACCCCAACCTGAACCGTGCCACCGGTCTGTGGCTGGGGGAGGCGGTGCATTTTGTGAAGAAGGTGCAAGCGGCCGGGTTCGAGGTGGATTACGTCAGTCCCAAGGGCGGCTACGTGCCGATCGATCCCCACAGCCTGGCCATGGCCGACGACACCGACTGGCAGTGGTACCAGGACAGCGCCTTCATGAGCCGCCTGGGCGCGACCTTGCAACCGTCGCAGGTCCAGGCCCGGGACTATGTGGCCATCTATTACGCCGGTGGTCATGGCGTGCTCTGGGATTTCCCCGACAACCCCGAGTTGCAGGCCCTGAGTCGCGATATCTATGAGCAGGGCGGTTACGTCAGTTCGGTCTGTCATGGCGCGGTGGGCTTGCTGAACATCAGGCTCAGCGATGGTTCGCTGTTGATCGCCGGCAAGCAGGTCACCGGGTTCTCCAATGAAGAGGAGAAGCTCGCCGAGCTGGACGCCTATGTGCCGTACCTGACCGAGACCGAACTGCTCAAGCGCGGCGCCCTGTACCAGAAGGCCGCCGAGCCCTGGGCGCCGTTTGCCGTGCAAGACCAGCGGGTGATCAGCGGACAGAACCCGGCCTCCGGTGGCCCCGTGGCGGACCTGCTGCTGGCGCACCTGTAGGAGCCGGCTTGCCGGCGAAGGGGGCCTTGAGTCTTGTGGTGCTCTGGCGGACGCCTTCGCTGGCAAGCCAGCTCCTACGCCAGCAGGTGGTGCGCGGGTTGTTGTAGGAGCCGGCTTGCCGGCGAAGGGGGCCTTGAGTCTTGCGGTGCTCTGGCGGACGCCTTCGCTGGCAAGCCAGCTCCTACGCCAGCAGGTGGTGCGCGGGTTGTTGTAGGAGCCGGCTTGCCGGCGAAGGGGACCTTGAGTCTTGCGGTGCTTTGGCGGACGCCTTCGCTGGCAAGCCAGTTCCTACGCAAGCAGGTGGTGCGCGGGTTGTTGTAGGAGCCGGCTTGCCGGCGAAGGGGACCTTGAGTCTTGCGGTGCTCTGGCGGACGCCTTCGCTGGCAAGCCAGCTCCTGCGCAAGCAGGTGGTGCGCAGGTTGTTGTAGGAGCCGGCTTGCCGGCGAAGGGGGGGGCTTGAGTCTTGCGGTGCTCTGGCGGACGCCTTCGCTGGCAAGCCAGCTCCTACGCAAGCAGGTGGTGCGCGGGTTGTTGTAGGAGCCGGCTTGCCGGCGAAGGGGGCCTTGAGTCTTGTGGTGCTCTGGCGGACGCCTTCGCTGGCAAGCCAACTCCTACGCCAGCAGGTGGTGCGCGGGTTGTTGTAGGAATCGGCTTGCCGGCGAAGACGACCCTGACGGATGCCAGCTTCGAAACCGCCTTGGCTGGCAAGCCAGTCCCTGCAATCTGCCAGGTTGTTGGACGATTTATCCGCCAGGCAATAGGTGCTCGCGCCGTTTCATGCTTAACTTCGGCCTCTTAAGAATGCTCATTGCTGTTCCATCATCACTGTTCAATAAGGACTCCGTTCATGGCTCAAGTCACTCTCAAAGGCAATCCGGTGCAGGTTAATGGCCAACTGCCGCAAGTCGGTTCCAAAGCGCCTGCCTTCACCCTGGTGGGCGCCGGCCTGGCCGACGTTTCCCTGAGCAGCCTTGCCGGCAAGCGCAAGGTGCTGAACATCTTCCCAAGCGTCGACACCCCGACCTGCGCCACGTCGGTGCGCAAGTTCAACGCCCAGGCCAACGATCTGGCCAACACCGTGGTGCTGTGCATCTCCGCCGACCTGCCATTCGCCCAGGCGCGCTTCTGCGGTGCCGAAGGCCTGGAAAACGTGCAGAACCTGTCGACCCTGCGCGGCCGCGAGTTCATCGAGAACTACGGCGTGGCCATCGCCGACGGCCCGCTGGCTGGCCTGACCGCCCGCGCCGTGGTGGTGCTGGATGAAAACGACACCGTGCTGCACAGCGAGCTGGTCAAGGAAATCGCCGAAGAGCCGAACTACGACGCGGCCCTGGCTGTGCTCAAGTAAGCGCTTTTACAATTATTCACGGCCTGGCTCTGTCCAGGCCGTTTTTATTTGTGCTTCAGTGGCTTAGCGCCGCACCTTAAAACGTCAGTCAAAGGTAAATTGCCGGTAAAGGCGCTTTGCTAAACCCGCTCTAGTGCTTATCGTTCAGCCTTCCTCAAAGAAGACTCCCACGCGCCCAATGGTTGATCACTCCATGCAATCCTCTGCTCCCCGCAACTCTCGTCGCTGGCTGTTCGGCCTGTTTGTCCTGCTGCTGGTGGCCGGCCTGTGCTGGAAATTCTGGCCCGCCGGCAGCGCCCCCAAAGAGGGTGCACAGGCGAAGGCCGCGGCCGGGCATACCGGACGCAGCGGCAGCCTGCGCCCCGGTTTCGGCGGTGCCAGCGGGCCGATCCCGGTGCGCGTGGCGCCGGTGACCCAGGGTGATTTCGCGGTGTACTTCAAGGCCCTGGGCACGGTGACCGCGTTGAACACCATCAATGTGCGCAGCCGGGTGGCGGGGGAACTGGTCAAGGTCAACTTCGAGGAAGGGCAGATGGTCAAGGCCGGCGACCTGCTGGCGCAGATCGATCCGCGTCCCTACCAGAACGCCTTGCTCCAGGCCGAAGGCACCTTGCTGCAGAACCAGGCCCAGCTGAAAAACGCCCAGGTCGACCTTGAGCGCTACCGCGGCCTGTATGCCCAGGACAGCATCGCCAAGCAGACCCTGGACACCGCCGCGGCGCTGGTGGGCCAGTACCAGGGCACGGTCAAGACCAATCAGGCGGCGGTCAACGACGCCAAGCTCAACCTCGAATTCACCAATATCCGCGCACCGATCGCCGGACGCGTGGGCCTGCGCCAGCTGGACGTGGGCAACCTGGTGTCGGCCAACGACACCACGGCGCTGGTGATCATCACCCAGACCCAGCCGATCAGCGTGGCCTTCACCCTGCCGGAGAACAGCCTGGACACCGTGCTCAAGCGCTACCACAGCGGCGCCAAGCTGCCGGTGGAAGCCTGGGACCGGGGCGATGTGAAGCTGCAGGCCAGCGGCGTGCTGCAAAGCCTGGACAACCAGATCGACACCACCACCGGCACCCTGAAGTTCAAGGCGCGCTTCGATAACCGCGACCAGGGCCTGTTCCCCAACCAGTTCGTCAATGTGCGGCTGCTGGCCGACACCCTGAAGAACGTGGTGCTGGCGCCTTCGGCGGCGATCCAGTTCGGCACCAACGGCACCTTCGTCTACGCCCTGGATGGCGACAACAAGGTGAAGATCCGTCAGTTGCAGGTAGGCGACAGCAACGGCGAGTCGACGGTGATCAAGGACGGCCTCAAGGCCGGCGATCGCGTGGTGATGGAAGGCACCGACCGCCTCAAGGACGGCAGCGAGGTGGAAGTGGTCAACGACAGCGCGGCCGTGCCCACCACCCCCACCGAACACCTGCAGGGCAAGCCCGCCGGTGCGCCGGCTGCGGATGGCAAGTCGGCTGATGGCAAGGCGCAAAAGGTCGGCGCATGAATTTCTCGCGACTGTTCATCCTCCGTCCGGTAGCCACCACCCTGAGCATGCTGGCCATTGTCCTGGCCGGCCTGATCGCCTATCGCCTGTTGCCGGTGTCGGCCTTGCCCCAGGTGGACTACCCGACCATCCGGGTCATGACCCTGTACCCCGGCGCCAGCCCGGACGTGATGACCAGCGCGGTCACCGCGCCCCTGGAGCGTCAGTTCGGGCAGATGCCCGGCCTGACCCAGATGGCCTCCACCAGCTCCGGCGGCGCCTCGGTGCTGACCCTGCGCTTCAGCCTCGACATCAATATGGACGTGGCCGAGCAGCAGGTGCAGGCGGCGATCAACGCCGCCACCAACCTGCTGCCCAAGGACCTGCCGGCGCCGCCGGTGTACAACAAGGTCAACCCGGCGGACACCCCGGTGCTGACCCTGGCCATCACCTCCAAGACCATGCTGCTGCCCAAGCTCAATGACCTGGTGGACACGCGCATGGCGCAGAAGATCGCCCAGATCAGCGGCGTCGGCATGGTCAGCATTGCCGGCGGCCAGCGCCAGGCGGTGCGGATCAAGGTCAACCCCGAGGCCCTGGCGGCCAACGGTTTGAACCTGGCGGACGTGCGCACCCTGATCGGTGCATCCAACGTCAACCAGCCCAAGGGCAACTTCGATGGCCCGACCCGGGTCTCGATGCTCGATGCCAACGACCAGCTGACTTCGCCCAAGGACTACGCCGAGCTGATCCTGGCCTACAAGAATGGCGCGCCACTGCGCTTGAAGGATGTCGCCGAGATCGTCGACGGCGCCGAGAATGAGCGCCTGGCGGCCTGGGCCAACGAGAACCAGGCGGTGCTGCTCAATATCCAGCGCCAGCCCGGGGCCAACGTGATCGAGGTGGTGGACCGGATCAAGGCGCTGCTGCCGAGCATCACCGACAACCTGCCGGCGGGCCTGGACGTCACGGTGCTCACCGACCGCACCCAGACTATCCGCGCCTCGGTCAAGGATGTGCAGCACGAACTGCTGATCGCCATCGCCCTGGTGGTGATGGTGACCTTCCTCTTTCTGCGCCGGGCCAGCGCCACCCTCATTCCCTCGATTGCCGTGCCGCTGTCGCTGATCGGCACCTTCGGGGTGATGTACCTGGCCGGTTTTTCGGTGAACAACCTGACCCTGATGGCCCTGACCATCGCCACCGGGTTCGTGGTGGACGACGCCATCGTCATGCTGGAGAACATCTCGCGCTTCATCGAGGAGGGCGACAGTCCGCTGCAGGCGGCGCTCAAGGGCGCCAAGCAGATCGGCTTCACCCTGATCTCCCTGACCCTGTCGCTGATCGCGGTGCTGATCCCGCTGCTGTTCATGGCCGACGTGGTCGGGCGGCTGTTTCGCGAGTTCGCCATCACCCTGGCGGTGGCGATCCTGATTTCCCTGGTGGTGTCCCTGACCCTGACCCCGATGATGTGCGCGCGGTTGCTCAAGCGTGAGCCCAAGCCTGAAGAGCAGGGGCGCTTCTACCGCGCCAGCGGCGCCTGGATCGAATGGTTGATCGAAAGCTACGGGCGCAAGTTGCAGTGGGTGCTCAAGCACCAGTTCCTGACCCTGATGGTGGCCGTCGGCACCCTGGGCCTGACCGTGCTGCTGTATCTGGTGGTGCCCAAGGGCTTCTTCCCGGTGCAGGACACTGGGGTCATCCAGGGTATTTCCGAGGCGCCGCAGTCGGTGTCCTTCGCCGCCATGAGCCAACGCCAGCAAGACCTGGCGAAGATCATCCTGCAGGACCCGGCGGTGCAGAGCCTGTCGTCCTACATCGGCGTCGACGGCGACAACGCCACCCTCAACAGTGGCCGCCTGCTGATCAACCTCAAGCCCCACGGCGAGCGTGACCTGAGCGCGGCCCAGGTGATCGCGCGGATTCAGCCCGAGGTCGACAAGCTGCTGGGCATCCGCCTGTTCATGCAACCGGTGCAGGACCTGACCATCGAAGACCGGGTCAGCCGTACCCAGTACCAGTTCAGCCTGTCGTCGCCGGATGCCGAGCTGCTGAGCCTGTGGAGCAATCGCCTGGTGGAAGCCCTGGCCCAGCGTGCGGAACTCACCGACGTGACCAGCGACCTGCAGGACAAGGGCTTGCAGGTGTACCTGGTGATCGACCGCGATGCGGCGTCCCGGGTCGGGGTTTCGGTGTCCAACATCACCGACGCCCTGTATGACGCCTTCGGTCAGCGGCAGATCTCCACCATCTATACCCAGGCCAGTCAGTACCGGGTGGTGCTCCAGGCCCAGGCCGGCGAGCGCATCGGGCCTCAGGCGCTGGAGCAGATCCACGTCAAGACCACCGACGGCGGGCAGGTGCGGCTGTCGAGCCTGGCCCATGTCGAGGAGCGCCAGGCGCAGTTGGCCATCGCCCATATCGGCCAGTTCCCGGCGGTGATGATGTCCTTCAACCTGGCCCCGGGCGTGGCCCTGGGCAAGGCGGTGAACGTCATCGAGCAGGTGCAGCAGGAGATCGGCATGCCGGTGGGGGTGCAGACCCGCTTCCAGGGCGCCGCCGAGGCCTTCCAGGCGTCGCTGTCGAGCACCTTGCTGCTGATCCTGGCGGCGGTGGTGACCATGTACATCGTGCTCGGCGTGCTCTACGAGAGCTACATCCACCCGATCACCATCCTGTCCACCTTGCCCTCGGCGGCGGTGGGCGCCTTGCTGGCGCTGATCCTCAGCGGCAACGACCTGGGCATGATCGCCATCATCGGCATCATCCTGCTGATCGGCATCGTCAAGAAGAACGCGATCATGATGATCGACTTCGCCCTCGATGCCGAACGCCACCAGGGCATGGCCCCGGAACAGGCGATCTACCAGGCGGCGCTGCTGCGCTTCCGGCCGATCCTGATGACCACCCTGGCGGCGCTGTTCGGCGCCGTGCCGCTGATGCTGGCCACCGGTTCCGGCGCCGAGTTGCGCCAGCCCCTGGGCCTGGTGATGGTCGGCGGCCTGCTGGTGAGCCAGATCCTCACCCTGTTCACGACGCCCGTTATCTACTTGTACTTCGACCGCTTGGGCCGCCGGTTTGCCAAGCCCGCCGTAGGAGAAGTGGTGTGAGGGGCGTCAGCGGCAAGCTGCAAGCCGCAAGCTGCAAGCTCGATCAAAAGCAGAAGCAAGAGCGTGCACCGATCCCGCTTTTCGCTTGCAGCTTGAGGCTTGAAGCTTGGAGCGGTCGCCCATGAACCTGTCCGGTCCTTTCATCAAGCGCCCGGTGGCGACCATGCTGCTGTCGTTGGCGATCATGCTGCTGGGCGGGGTGAGCTTCGGCCTGTTGCCGGTGGCGCCGCTGCCGCAGATGGATTTTCCGGTGATCGTGGTCCAGGCCAGCCTGCCCGGGGCCAGCCCCGAGGTCATGGCCTCCACCGTGGCCACGCCGCTGGAGCGCTCCTTCGGCGCGATCGCCGGGGTCAACACCATGAGCAGCCGCTCCAGCCAGGGTTCGACCCGGGTGATCCTGCAGTTCGACCTGGACCGCGACATCAATGGCGCGGCCCGGGAAGTGCAGGCGGCCATCAACGCCTCGCGCAATCTGCTGCCCAGCGGCATGCGCAGCATGCCCACCTACAAGAAGGTCAACCCGTCCCAGGCACCGATCATGGTGCTGTCGCTGACCTCCGATGTGCTGGAAAAGGGCCAGCTGTACGACCTGGCCTCGACCATCCTGTCCCAGAGCCTGTCCCAGGTGCAGGGCGTGGGCGAGGTGCAGATTGGCGGCAGCTCCTTGCCGGCGGTGCGCATCGAGCTGGAGCCGCAGCTGCTCAACCAGTACGGCGTGGCCCTGGACGACGTGCGCAACGCCATTGCCAATGCCAACCAGCGCCGGCCCAAGGGCTCGGTGGAGGATGACCAGCGGCTGTGGCAGATCCAGGCCAACGATCAGCTGGAAAAAGCCCGTGATTACGAACCGCTGATCATCCATTACAACAACGGTGCGCCCCTGCGTCTGAAAGACGTGGCCAAGGTCAGCGACGGCGTGGAGGACCGCTACAACAGCGGCTTCTTCAACGACGATGCGGCGGTGCTGCTGGTGATCAACCGTCAGGCCGGGGCCAACATCATCGAGACGGTGAACGAGATCAAGGCCCAGTTGCCGGCGTTGCAGGCGGTGCTGCCGGCCAGCGTCAAGCTCAACCTGGCCATGGACCGCTCGCCGGTGATCAAGGCCACCTTGCACGAGGCCGAGATGACCCTGCTGATCGCCGTGGCCCTGGTGATCCTGGTGGTGTTCCTGTTCCTCGGCAATTTCCGCGCGTCGGTGATCCCGACCCTGGCGGTGCCGGTGTCGCTGGTGGGCACCTTCGCCGTGATGTACCTGTATGGCTTCTCCCTGAACAACCTGTCGCTGATGGCGCTGATCCTCGCCACCGGCCTGGTGGTGGACGACGCCATCGTGGTCCTGGAGAACATTTCCCGGCATATCGACGAAGGCATCGCGCCGATGAAGGCGGCGTACCTGGGGGCCAAGGAGGTGGGTTTCACCCTGCTGTCGATGAACGTGTCGCTGGTGGCGGTGTTCCTGTCGATCCTGTTCATGGGCGGGATCATCGAGAGCCTGTTCCGCGAGTTCTCCATCACCCTGGCGGCGGCCATCGTGGTGTCCCTGGTGGTGTCCCTGACCCTGACCCCGATGCTTTGCGCGCGCTGGCTCAAGCCCCACACCCCGGGCCAGGAAAACCGCCTGCAGCGCTGGAGCCGGCGCAGCAACGAGTGGATGGTGGGCAAGTACGCCACCAGCCTGGACTGGGTGCTGCGGCACAAGCGCCTGACCCTGTTCAGCCTGCTGGTCACCATCGGCGTCAACGTGGCCCTGTACGTGGTGGTGCCCAAGACCTTCATGCCGCAGCAGGACACCGGCCAGTTGATCGGCTTCGTGCGCGGCGACGACGGCCTGTCCTTCAGCGTGATGCAACCGAAGATGGAGATCTTCCGCCGCGCGGTGCTCAAGGACAGCGCGGTGGAAAGCGTGGCCGGCTTCATTGGCGGCAACAACGGCACCAACAACGCCTTCATGCTGGTGCGCCTCAAACCGATCAAGGAGCGCAATATTTCGGCGCAGAAGGTCATCGAGCGCCTGCGCAAGGAAATGCCCAAGGTGCCCGGCGCGCAACTGATGCTGATGGCCGACCAGGACCTGCAGTTCGGCGGCGGCCGCGAGCAGACCACCTCGCAGTATTCCTACATCCTGCAAAGCGGCGATCTGGGCGAATTGCGCCAGTGGTACCCGAAAGTGGTCACCGCGCTGCGCGCCTTGCCCGAGCTGACCGCCATCGACGCCCGCGAAGGCCGCGGCGCCCAGCAGGTGACCCTGGTGGTCGACCGCGACCAGGCCAAGCGCCTGGGGGTGGACATGGACATGGTCACCGCGGTGCTCAACAACGCCTACAGCCAGCGGCAGATCTCCACCATCTACGACAGCCTCAACCAGTACCAGGTGGTGATGGAGGTCAACCCGAAATACGCCCAGGACCCGATCACCCTGAACCAGGTGCAGGTGATCACCAGTGCCGGGGCGCGGATCCCGCTGTCGGCCATCGCCCACTATGAAAACAGCCTGGAAGACGACCGGGTCAGCCACGAAGGGCAGTTCGCTTCGGAGAGCATTTCCTTCGACATGGCCGAAGGCGTGACCGTGGAGCAGGGCACCGCCGCCATCGAACGGGCGATTGCCAGGCTGGGCATGCCCGAGGACGTGATCGTCAAGATGGCCGGCACCGCCGACGCCTTCGCCGCCACTCAGAAGAGCCAGCCGTTCATGATCCTCGGTGCGCTGCTGGCGGTGTACCTGGTGCTCGGGGTGCTCTATGAAAGCTACATTCACCCGCTGACCATTCTCTCCACACTGCCGTCGGCCGGGGTCGGCGCCTTGCTCTCGATCTACGTGCTGGGCGGCGAGTTCAGCCTGATCTCGCTGCTGGGGCTGTTCCTGCTGATCGGCGTGGTGAAGAAGAACGCGATCCTGATGATCGACCTGGCGCTGCAACTGGAGCGCCACCAGCGCCTGGACCCGCTGCAATCGATCCGCAGTGCCTGCCTGCAGCGCCTGCGGCCGATCCTGATGACCACCCTGGCGGCGATCCTCGGCGCCTTGCCGTTGCTGCTGGGGGGCGCCGAGGGCTCGGAAATGCGCCAGCCCCTGGGCCTGACCATCATTGGCGGCCTGGTCTTCAGCCAGGTCCTGACCCTCTACACCACCCCGGTGGTCTACCTCTATCTCGATCGCCTGCGCCACAAGTTCAACCACTGGCGTGGGGTCCGTACCGATGCCGCTCTGGAAACGCCGCTATGACCGACCAATCGTCCCGTCCCGTTACTCTGCTGTCCGCCCAGCGCCTGGCCATGGCCCGGGGTTCGCGGGCCTTGAGCCTGGGCCTGTGCGTGGCGCTGCTCAGTGCCTGCGCCATCGGACCCGACTATCAGCGGCCCCAGGTGGCCGAGCCTGTGCAGTACAAGGAGGCCCAGGGCTGGCGCCAGGCCAACCCCAGCGATGCCCTGGCCCGGGGCGCCTGGTGGGAGCTGTACGGTGACGCCCAGCTCAACGGCCTGATCGAGCGGCTCAACCGTTCCAACCAGAGCGTGGCCCAGTCCGAGGCCCAGTACCGTCAGGCTCAGGCCCTGGTGCGCAGCTCCCGTGGGGCGTTCTTTCCCAGTGTCGACCTCAGCGTCGGCAAGACCCGGGCCAGCCAGGGCACCGGCAGCAGCAGTTCGGGGCTGAGCAGCTCCAGCAGCGGCATTCGCGACACCTACAACACTCAGTTGGGCGTGAGCTGGGAGGCGGATGTCTGGGGCAAGCTGCGCCGTGGCCTGGAAGCCAATCAAGCCAGCGCCGAGGCGAGCTTCGCCGATCTGGCGGCGATGCGCCTGAGCCAGCAGTCGGAGCTGGTGCAGAACTACCTGCAACTGCGGGTGATCGACGAACAGAAGCGCTTGCTGGAAGCCACGGTGGCCGCCTATCAGCGCTCCCTGACCATGACCCAGAACCAGTATCAGGCCGGGGTGTCCGGCAAGGACGCCGTGGCCCAGGCCCAGACCCAGCTCAAAAGCGCCCAGGCCGACCTGATCGACCTGATCTGGCAGCGGGCGCAGTTCGAAAACGCCATCGCGGTGCTGATGGGCGTACCGCCGGCCGAGTTCAACCTGGCAGAAACCCCGCGGATTCCGCTGCTGCCCCAGGTCCCCCTGGCGGTGCCCTCGCAGTTGCTGGAGCGGCGTCCGGACATCGCCTCGGCGGAGCGTTCGGTGATGGCCGCCAATGCCAATATCGGCGTGGCCAAGGCGGCCTATTACCCGGACCTGACCCTGAGCCTGGCCGGCGGCTACAGCAGCAGTACCTACGCCGACTGGATCAGCCTGCCGAACCGCTTCTGGTCGGTGGGCCCCAAGCTGGCCATGACCCTGTTCGACGGTGGCCAGCGCTCGGCGGAAGTGGATCGCACCCAGGCGGCCTATGACCAGACCGTGGCCAAGTACCGGCAGACCGTGCTCGACGGTTTCCGCGAGGTGGAAAACTACATGATCCAGCTCAAGGTCCTGGAGGACGAGGCGGGGGTGCGTCAGCAGGCCCTGGATTCGGCCCGCGAGGCCCTGCGCCTGACCGAGAACCAGTACAAGGCCGGACTCATCGGTTATCTGGACGTGGTCACCAGCCAGACCACCGCCCTGAGCAACGAACGCAGCGTCCTCAGCCTGCTGCAGAGCCGGCTGATTGCCAGCGTGCAATTGATCGCCGCGCTGGGTGGCGGCTGGGACGGCCAGCTGCAGGTCGGCGAGCAGAAATAGGCCGCCATCAGGGCCTCGCGCAGGGGGGCGCGAGGGCCGCGGACATGGCCGCGCAACGGCCTTGCCCACAAGCCTTGTAGGGGCATCAAAGGCCCGGGGCAGACGTTCTGTCCGGCTACTGGCGGTTTGCTCACTTTGTAGATGCGTTCTTCTGCGCAATCAGTACAATCTGCGCTTTTGCCCGCCGGGCAAACATCGGCACAACGGCCAAGAGATGCCCCATGCTCATCGGTAGTTACTCCCCCGCGTTGGTCGTGATCTCCATTTTCGTGGCGATCCTCGCTTCCTACACCGCCCTCGATCTCACCGGACGCATCGCCACCACCAAAGGCCGTGCGGCCTACCTGTGGATGTGCGGCGGAGCCTTGGCCATGGGCATCGGTGTGTGGTCCATGCACTTTATCGGCATGCTCGCCTTCGAGCTGCCCATCGAGCTGGGCTACGACATCGCGCTGACCGCCTTGTCGCTGCTGATCTCGATCCTCTCCTGCGGCTTTGCCCTGTGGCTGGTGAGCCAGCCGCGCCTGCCGCTGTGGCAACTGCTGTTCGGCGCCTTGATCATGGGCGCCGGCATCAGTGGCATGCACTACACCGGCATGGCGGCGATGCGCATGCAGCCGGGTATCGACTACGACCCGAGCCTGTTCAGCGCCTCGTTGCTGATTGCCTTCGGTGCTTCGCTGGCGGCGCTGTGGATCGCCTTCCGCCTGCGCCAGAACACGCCCCATGTGCGTCTGGCCCGCACCGGCGCGGCGGTGGTCATGGGGTTTGCCATCGTCGGCATGCATTTCACCGGCATGGCCGCTGCGCGTTTCAGTGACGGCAGTTTCTGCGGGGCCCTGGGCAATGGCCTGAGTGGCAAGGGCCTGGACAATCTGGTGCTGATCACCACCCTGGCGGTGCTGATCATCGCCTTGCTGACCTCGGTGCTGGACGCGCGCCTGGAAGCCCGCACCGCGGTGCTGGCGCAGTCCTTGACCGAGGCCAACAAGGAGCTGACCCAACTGGCTCTGCACGACACCCTGACCGGTCTGCCGAACCGCATTCTGCTGGCGGACCGCATCGATCAGGCGATGCACCGGGTGACCGCCCATGGCGGCTGCTTTGCGCTGATGTTCATCGATCTGGACGGCTTCAAGCCGGTCAACGACGCGTTTGGCCATCACATGGGCGACCAGTTGCTGCGGGAGGTGGCCCTGCGCCTGCGCGAGGACCTGCGCAGCGAAGACACCCTGGCACGGATCGGCGGCGACGAGTTCGTGCTGCTGGTGCAGCTCGGCGAGCCGGATGATGCCTTGCGCCTGGCGGCGCGGCAGGTGGGCCTGGTGTCCCGCTCGTTCCGCGTGGCCGAACACGAGCTGCAGATTTCCGCCAGCATCGGCATCGCGGTGTATCCCGGCAATGGCCTGACCGCCCAGGAACTGCTGATGAATGCCGACGCGGCCATGTATCACGCCAAGGCCACCGGCAAGAACGGCTACAGCTTTTTCGATGCGTCGATGAACAGCAACGCCCGGCGCCAGCTGCAGTTGCTCCAGGACCTGCGCAATGCCCTGGAACACAATCAGTTCCGCCTCTACTACCAGCCCAAGTTCGATGCCGGCGACGGGCGTCCGGTGGGGGCCGAGGCGCTGTTGCGCTGGGAGCATCCGCAACACGGCCTGCTGCTGCCGGACAAGTTCATCGAACTGGCGGAGAAGAGCGGGCTGATCATCGCCATCGGCGACTGGGTGTTGCACGAGGCCTGCCGGCAGATGCGCCAGTGGTATGTCCAGGGCTACACCGACTGGCGCATCGCGGTGAACCTCTCGGCCTTGCAGTTCTGCCATGTGGGGCTGGTCAAGAGTGTGGCCCAGGCCCTGGAGCGCAATCAGTTGCCGGCCAACAACCTGACCCTGGAAATCACCGAGACGACGGCGATGAACGACGCTGATGTCAGCATGATCGTGCTGCAGCAGTTGTCGGACATGGGGGTGGACCTGTCCATCGACGATTTCGGCACCGGCTATTCGAGCCTGATGTACCTCAAGCGCCTGCCGGCCAACGAGTTGAAGATCGACCGCGGTTTCGTCCGTGACCTGGAGCACGACAGCGACGACGCCGCCATCGTCTCGGCGATTGTCGCCCTGGGCCAGGCCCTGGGCCTGCGCATCGTCGCCGAGGGGGTGGAGAGCGGGGTGCAGCAGAGCTTCCTCACCCAGCTGGGCTGCGACTCGCTGCAAGGCTATTACCTGGGTCACCCGCTACCGCCCGAGAGCTTCATGCAGGGTATCCACCAGGCTGAACAACAGGCCCGGCACGACACCTGAGGCTGGCCTCGGCCGGCCATCACCAGGGGCACGGTCCTGTGAGCCCGGAATAGAGGCTGTTTGATGTCACTGCGGTTTTCATCGCTGCCTGCGGGGTGTTTAATGGCGGGCGTTGAAATGATCAGTCAGGGAGTCGGCAGTATGGACAAAGTCATCGTCATCACCGGTGGCGGGCGGGGAATCGGTGCGGCCACGGCATTGCTGGCCGCGCAGCAGGGTTTCAAGGTGTGCATCAATTACCAGGCCGACGAGCAGGCGGCTCATCAGGTGCTGGAGCAGGTTCGCGCCCTGGGCGTGCAGGCCATCACGGTGCGGGCCGACGTCAGTATCGAAGACGAAGTCATCGGTTTGTTCCAGCGGGTCGACAGCGAGCTGGGCCGGGTCACCGCCCTGGTCAACAACGCCGGGACCGTGGGGCACAAGTCCCGTCTCGATGAAATGTCCGAATTCCGCATCCAGAAGATCATGAAGACCAATGTCATGGGGCCGATCCTCTGCGCCAAGCACGCGGTGCTGCGCATGTCGCCGCGCCATGGCGGGCAGGGCGGCAGCATCGTCAACGTCTCGTCGGTGGCGGCGCGCCTGGGTTCTCCGGGCGAATACGTCGACTACGCTGCGTCCAAGGGCGCCCTGGACACCTTTACCCTCGGCCTGTCCAAGGAAGTGGCGGGCGAGGGCATCCGCGTCAATGCGGTGCGTCCGGGCTACATCTACACCGACTTCCATGCCCTGAGCGGCGACGCCGACCGGGTCAGCAAACTGGAATCGGCGATTCCCATGGGCCGTGGCGGACGTCCCGACGAAGTGGCCGAAGCCATTCTCTGGCTGCTGTCGGACAAGGCCTCCTACACCACCGGCAGCTTCATCGACCTGGGCGGCGGCCGCTGAGCCCCCGCAAGTCTGCGGCCTATCCGCAGGAGCCGGCTTGCCGGCGAAGGGGCCCTCAAGCCTTGCGCCGACCTCGCAGACGCCTTCGCTGGCAAGCCAGCTCCTACAGCCCACTCTGAGCTTGTGGTCTGCCATGTAGGAGCCGGCTTGCCGGCGAAGGGGCCCTCAAGCCTTGCGCCGACCTCGCAGACGCCTTCGCTGGCAAGCCAGCTCCTACAGCCCCCTCTGAGCTTGTGGTCTGCCATGTAGGAGCCGGCTTGCCGGCGAAGAGGCCCTCAAGTCTTGTGCCGACCTCGCAGACGCCTTCGCTGGCAAGTCAGCTCCTACAGCCCCCCCTGAGCTTGTGGTCTGCCATGTAGGAGCCGGCTTGCCGGCGAAGAGGCCCACAAGCCTTGTGCTGACCTCGCAGACGCCTTCGCTGGCAAGCCAGCTCCTACAGCCCCCTCTGAGCTTGTGGTCTGTCAAGTAGGAGCCGGCTTGAACTGGTCAAGTAATCCTGGACACCGATTAAGGTTCTACGCCGCCAGTTTCTCCATCGCCACCGGCGACCAATAGTCGTTATAACTGTGAGGCCTGATGGTGTTGTAGCGCATGACGTAGCGCTGTACATCCGTTCGGGCCTCATGCTCCGAGTTGTAGCCTGTTTCAGGTACCCACTCCGACTTCAAACTGCCAAAGAAACGTTCCATCGGAGCGTTGTCCCAGCATTCACCTTTACGACTCATACTTTGCCGGTGCCCATGTTCCAGCAGCTCATTCCTGAACTTATGGCTGGTGTACTGGCAACCTTGATCGGAGTGAAACAACACATCTTTGGGACGCCCCCGTAGCTCGACGGCCATCCGCAAGGCTTCACAGGTCAGCGAGGCATCAGAGATCATCGAAAACGACCAGCCCACGATCCTGCGGGCGAACAAGTCCAGAACTGCGGCAAAATACAGCCAGCGCTTGCCGACCTTGATGTACGTGACGTCGCCGCACCACACCTGATTCATCGCCGTAACCTCAAACTGACGCTTGAGCACGTGGGGCGCCACCAGCGCTTCCACGCCGGAGGACTTGTACTTGTGGCGTCGACGCTGACGACTGGCGATACCGGCTTCTCGCATCAGGCTGCGAGCCATGTACCGTCCGACACTATGCCCATTGGCTTGCAGCACCTTGGCCAGGGTGCGCGAGCCGGCAGATGCCCTGGAAGCCTTATGGTGCTTGACCAGCAAGGCTTTGAGTTTCTCTCGTTCGGGCCGAGCTCGGCCTTGGCGCTCGCGCCATGCGTAAAAGCTGCTGCGGCTAATTCCCAGCACGCGGCAGCACTTGTTCACGCCGTATTGCTCACCCAGCTCATCGATCAGCGAGAGTGATCTTTGGCGTCCAACAGCAGGAGAGCACTGGCCTTTTTTAGGATTTCGATATCCCGATCTTTTTGCCTGAGCAAGGCTTTGAGTTTTTGGATTTCTCGCTGATCGGCGGTAATCGCTTTGGCCCCGACCGGAGTTGATCCCTGGCGCTCTTGACGAACTTGTTCAACCCAGCGACGCAGCGCCGTAGGACCAACACTCAAACTGGCGCAAACCTCGGGAACCGATAGTCCCTCGTCCAACACCATGCTGGCTGCCTTGAGCTTGAATTCACCCGAATAAGAATTACGCATATCCAAACACCTCAGATTTGGGCGCCATCATAGCGCCCGATTGGGGTGTCCAAAATTATTAGGCCAGTTCAGCTTGCCGGCGAAGAGGCCCTTGCGCCTTGTGCCGACCTTGCAGAGTTCGTCGCTGGCAAGCCAGCTCCTACGGTTTCCTTCAGTTGGCGCGGCGGCGGCCGGGGCCGATCAGCAACGCCAGCAACAGCCCCAGCACGTTGATGACAAAACCCATCAACAACGGCGCCAGGTACCCCAGGGTTTCCCCCGGACGGGTGCAGCTGTAGCCATATCCGTAGCCTTGTTCATGGGCCCAGACGTCCGGTGTGGCGCCCAGGTCCACGGGTGCCGAAGGCTCGGGCTGCTCCTCGGAGAACCCCAGGTTCGAATGGCTCGCGCTGCGCCTTTCCAACTGTTCGATGGCCTGCAACTGGGCGTCGTTGCAGCGGCTCTGCGCCCAGCTGCCCACCACCACCAGGGTCGACAACAACAGCAGCAGAGGCACCGGGTAGTAGCGCCGGGTGCGCAGCAGGGGCGCCACCAGCAGCCCGGCGAAGAAACCGGCCAGCAACAGATTGATCCAGTACCAGGGGGCGCCTTCCAAGCTTGGCGGTACCAGGAACGACAGCAGCAGTGGCAGGACAACGCGGGCAAACAGCAGGCACAAGGCCGCGGCAAGCAGAGTGATCAGCAGGGTCTTGATCCAGGATTTCATGGGCAGTGCATCACCTTTTTTAAGCGGGGGAGGTCAACGGGGCGTATCAGTCCGGTATCGCCCCTTGGGAAATTGGCGGGGTAAAGCGCCGGGCGTATTCGAGCATCTCCCGGGGGAAGATCATGTGCTTGACCGCGCTGTCGTCCAGACCGAACAGGTAGGCCACGGCAGCGGCTTCAAAGGCCCAGTAGCCGAAGTAGGAACCCTCGTCGCCTTGCAGGTGGGAGTCGTGCCAGGGAGCCTGTTCGAACGCCTCGTACCACTGGTTGCAGTACTCCACCAGCAGTTCCCGAGGCTCGTCCGGGTCTTCGCTGTAGATCGCCCAGATCAGGGGCGAGTAGAGGCTGTGGTACCACTCATCGAGCTCGGCGCGATCCGGCAGGTAGGGCTTGAGCAGGTCCTCGATCAGGGTGTCCTGGCCGCCAAAGCCGGCGCGGTCCTGCAGCAGCACCAGACGCGGTAGCAGGTCGCTGCGTTGCAGGAGGATGCACAGGCTGATCACCTGGACATATTCCTCGTACTCGTCGGGGTAGTCTTCGATGTTCAGTGGCGCGATATCCGGCCGTTCTTCATAAACCTCCAGCTTGCGCTGGTAGTCCTCGTAGCCTTCGATCACCCCGTCCAGCTCCCGGGCCAGTTGCTCCATGGGGGCACCGCCGGTGTAGCCCAGGATCAAATGGTGCAGGCGCGCGCTTCGCACCGTGGAGGCCTTGAGGGAGGCTTCCTGCTCGGGGCTGTCGGCCATCATCGAATGGGTCTGCCAATGGGCTTCTTCGCCGGCCAGGCTTTCGAGGAAGTCGTGGTACTGCTTGTGGCTGAGAAACACTTGTCTGCGGTTCATGTCGGTGCCTTGTCTCAGTACACGGGAATCAGGGTGAAGGGCGCCTTGCGCTGCGAGGTTTCCAGCAGCAGGGTCGCCAGGTCGACTTCGGCGGGCTCCAGGTCGAGCGCTTCCAGCTCTTCTTCCAGTTGCTGCGCATCGGCCGCCAGGGCCTTGATCGGCTGGCGCAGGTAGGGACGCGGGTCTTCGCCGTAGTAGATCTTCACCGGGCCCTCAGGGATGCCTTCCAGGCGGGCAAAACCCTCTTCATCGAGGCTGCCCTCGGCTTGCGAGCCGTCACTGAACACCGCTCGGTAGGCGGCGCCGGACACCGGTTCCAGGTTGGGGTAGTGCAGGTTCAGCTCCAGCCAGTGACCTTCGCCGGTGAGGTGGTCCAGGCCCTGGTTGATGTCCTGGGCAAGGCTCGCGGCGTCCTGGCTTGCCGGCTGCGGCGCGGGGGTGAGGGTGGTTGCGCGCGGCTCCAGGGAAGACTGCGGCTTGGGCACCAGGGCCGGGCCGCGGCTGTGGGCGGCGGCCGAGTTGTTGCGCTGCTCGGCGATCCACGGGGCGATGCGCTCTTGCACCGAGGCCATGAGGAATTCGGTGTGTTCGCAGGCTTCGTTGAGGTTGTGCAGCACCAGGCGCTGCTGCTGGGGCGTCAGGCCGTTGAAGGTGCTGGAGGCGCTCACGCCGCGGATGATCTCAGGCAGTTCTTCGGCCAGGCGCATTGGGTCCAGGCACTTTTCCAGCAGCTGTTCGGGGCTGGTTTTCAGGCGGCAGGCCATCAGGGCGTAGCGGATCATGTCGAAGAGCTTTTCGGCGTGGCGCTGGGGTGCGCGGTTGATCAGGCGCAGGAGGATCTTCAGGCCTTGCCCCGGGCCGGGGATCCAGCCGATCAGGGCCAGGGCCAGGTCGAAGAAGGCGTCTTCCTCGTCCTTGGGGTTGTTGATGGCGTCCAGTTCGAAGATCGCCTGGATGCAGTCGTAGGCGTTGAGTTCCTGGGTCAGCAGGGGCAGGCGGCCGCGTTCGATGGCCTTGAGCAGTTCGGCCTTGGCCTCTGGGTAGTCGTCGTAATACAGGTCTTCGACCATGACGTGTTCCTTTCCCTGGAAAATTGGAGTGCGGATGCTGAAGGAAACGAGGGGGTGGGGCAAGGGAGTTTGGGTTCTTTCAGGGGCTGGAATGCCGACCCAGACAAACGACCATCGTGTCTAAAGGGGCAGGAAGGTCAAAAGCCAAAGCAAGACGGCGGCCTACCGGCCTGGTTTCATTTGACCTTTACAGGGCGACGTTGCTCTTGGCAGGGCCGAAGGTCCTGCGGACCTTTTCGCAGCTTCGCCGTGGCTCAGCAGCGGCTACAGAACAACATAGGACCCTGTAGCCGCTGCCGCAGGCTGCGAACGGCTCCGTAGGAGACGCGGGGATCTTGAGGCTGCCCAAGATCGGCGGGCGATCGTCAGGCAAGGTCCTGCGGACCTTTGCGCAGCTTCGCCGTGGCTCAGCAGCGGCTACAGAACAACATAGGACCCTGTGGCCGCTGCCGCAGGCTGCGAACGGCTCCGCAGGAGACGCGGGGATCTGGAGGCTGCCCAAGATCTGCAGGCGATCGTCAGGCAAGGTCCTGCCGACCTTTGCGCAGCTTCGCCGTGGCTCAGCAGCGGCTACAGAACAATATAGGGCCCTGTAGCCGCTGCCGCAGGCTGCGAACGGCTCCGCAGGAGACGCGGGGATCTTGAGGCTGCCCAAGATCGGCTGGCGATCGTCAGGCAAGGTCCTGCGGACCTTTGCGCAGCTTCGCCGTGGCTCAGCAGCGGCTACAGAACAATATAGGGCCCTGTAGCCGCTGCCGCAGGCTGCGAACGGCCGACGCAGCAGGCGCTAAACCTGCCACCTCGATGCACCTGATACACCCCATCGCCCGACTCCCCCTGCGCCTGCAGCACTCAAAAGGAGCGGATGATCCGCCCCAGGGTTTCCATGGCCTGTTCCGCGGCGTCGTTCCAGGGGCTGCCGTAGTTCAGGCGGATGCAGTTGCGAAAGCGCTGGGTCGGGGAAAAGATCGGTCCGGGGGCGATGCTGATGCCTTGGGCCAGGGCCATCTGGAACAGTTTCAGCGAGTCCATCTGCGGTGGCAGTTCCAGCCACAGGAAGTAACCGCCCGCCGGCTGGCTGACCCGGGTCTGCGCCGGGAAGTAGCGGGCAATCGCCGCCAGCATGGCGCTCTGCTGTTCTTCCAGGGCGTAGCGCAGTTTGCGCAGGTGGCGGTCGTAGCCGCCGTGCTGCAGGTAGTCGGCAATCGCCGCCTGGGCCGGCATCGAGGCGCACAGCGAGGTCATGAGTTTCAGCCGTTCGATTTTCTGTGCGTAACGCCCGGCGGCCACCCAGCCGATGCGGTAGCCCGGGGCCAGGCTCTTGGCGAAGGAGCCGCAGTGCATCACCAGGCCCTCGGTGTCGAAGGCCTTGGCCGGTTTCGGCGCCTGCTGGCCGTAGTACAGCTCGGCATAGACGTCGTCTTCGATCAGCGGCACCTGGTGCTGGCGCAGCAGCTCCACCAGTTCCTGCTTCTTGGCCTCGGGCATGCTCGCGCCCATGGGGTTCTGGAAGCTGGTCATGCACCAGCAGGCCTTGATCGGGTGCCGCTCCAGGGTCTGGGCCAGGACCCCAAGGTCGATGCCGTCCCGCGGGTGCACGGGAATCTCCACCGCCTTGAGCTTGAGCCGTTCCAGCACTTGCAGGCTGGCGTAGAAGGCCGGGGCCTCGATGGCCACCAGGTCGCCGGGCTCGGTCACCGCCTGCAGGCACAGGTTCAGGGCTTCCAGGGCGCCATTGGTGATCAGCAGCTCCTCCATGGGCAGCATCAGCCCGGCCACCATGTAGCGCAGGGCGATCTGCCGACGCAGTTGCGGGTTGCCCGGGGACATGTCGGTGACCACCACCCGCGGGTCCATCTCGCGGCTGGCGCTGGCCAGGGACCGGGACAGGCGCTGCAGGGGGAACAGGGTCGGGCTGGGGAACGCCGAGCCGAAGGGCACGGTGCTCGGGTCCTTGATCGAGTCGAGCACCGAGAACACCAGTTCGCTGACATCGACTTCGGTGGATTCGTTGACTTCGCTGCTGATCACCGGCTCGGAGAACGGACTCGGCGCGTGGGCGTTGACGAAGTAGCCGGAGCGCGGGCGGGCGCGGATCAGGCCGCGGCGCTCCAGCAGGTAGTAGGCCTGGAACACCGTCGACGGGCTGACCCCGTAGGTCTGGCTGGCGTAGCGCACCGAAGGCACGCGCTGGCCCGGACCCAGGACCCCGGAACGGATCAGTTCGGCGATGTCGTCGGCGAATTTTTCGTAGCGTTTCATCTGCGGGGCAAGATCCAGTCTGGTCATCGGGTCAAGGTGTTCGGTGGCGAGGGAGTCGGGGGACTCGACGGCCAGGGCGGGCCCATGGCGGCGTCGAGTACAGCGTTCCCGTGGTCCGGGGGAGTCAGCAGGCTCCCCGGCCACGGTATTCTAGAGGCTTAGCGGTTCATCGGCGCGACAAAACGGCTCTTGGCCACGGCGTAGACGCCAGGGTCATCGCTGTCGGCGACCTTGAAGCTGATGGCCTGGGAACTGCTTTGCGCACGGTCCTGGGTCATTGCCACCGACACCGGCAGGTCGGTGATTTCCCCCGGGGCCAGGCTCAGTTCGGTCTTGCCTTGCAGTTCGAAGCCATCGCCGTCCACCAGGGCCAGGCGGTAGTTCTGGCGTTCCTGGGTCTTGTTGATGATCTTCAGGCTGTAGATGTTCTCGATCTGCCCCATGGCGTTCTCGCGGAACAGGCCGCGGTCCTTGCTCACGTCCAGGGACACCATCGGCCGTTGCACCAGGGCCAGGACCAGGGCGCCGATCATCACCAGCAGCACCGCGCTGTAGCCCACCAGGCGCGGCCGCAGCAGGTGGGTCTTGCCCCCTTGCAGCTCGTGTTCGGAGGTGTAGGCGATCAGGCCCCGGGCATAGCCCATCTTGTCCATGATCGAGTCGCAGGCGTCGATACAGGCGGCGCAGCCGATGCACTCCATCTGCAGGCCGTCGCGGATGTCGATGCCGGTGGGGCAGACCTGTACGCACAGCTGGCAGTCGATGCAATCCCCCAGGCCGACGTCGGCAGGCTTCACATCGCGCTTGCGCGGGCCACGGCTTTCACCGCGCACCGGGTTGTAGGAGATGGTCAGGGTGTCCTTGTCGAACATCACGCTCTGGAAGCGGGCATAGGGGCACATGTGCATGCACACCGCTTCGCGCAGCCAGCCGGCGTTGATGTAGGTGGCCGCGGCGAAAAACAGCACCCAGAACAGGCTCAGGCCGCCGATCTGCAGGGTCAGCAGCTCGTGGGCCAGGGGGCGGATCGGGGTGAAGTAGCCGACGAAGGTCAGCCCGGTGAGCAGGCTGATGCCCAGCCACAGGGTGTGCTTCATGGCGCGGCGGGCCAGCTTGTTCAGGCCCCAGGGCGCGGCTTGCAGCTTGATGCGCTGGTTACGCTCGCCTTCGGTGACCTTTTCGCACCACATGAACAGCCAGGTCCACGAGCTTTGCGGGCAGGTGTAGCCGCACCAGACCCGGCCGGCGAACACCGTGATGGCGAACAGGCCGAAGGCGCAGATGATCAGCAGCGCCGAGAGGAGAATGAAGTCCTGGGGCCAGAAGGTCGCGCCGAAGATGTGGAACTTGCTCTCGGCCAGGTCCCAGAGCACCGCCTGGCGGCCGCCCCAGTTCAACCAGACCGTGCCGAAGAACAGCAGGAACAGAAAACCCGCGCCGGTCATGCGCAGGGTACGGAACAAACCGGTGAAGCTGCGGGTGTAAACGTGTTTGTCGGTGGTCTTCGACTTCATCTGTTTGGGTTGTGAAGGTTCGAAGGTCTCTACTAATCGGACGGGGATTCTTTCGCTCATGGTCGTTCGCTCATCAGCCTCCATCAGGCCGCGCAACTATGACCACGGATCTGTTTGCATAACAGACTCAGGTATTTGATAAAAAACCGTATCAGATGAGCTTTTCCGGGGCCCTGCGACAACTTGCTGCACCCCCTCCAGCACCCCCAGGGATGGCCGCAGGGGCCTCTGGCACAGGCCTGTGCGGACAGCCCTGATCCAGGTCAGTCAAATCACCGAATCACCCTCGGTGGCCTTCAGATGGCGCCGGCCGTCGGTAGCGCCCGCCACGGTCAAGGCGTCGGCTTGGGCCTCGGTGATGTAGACCCGTTCGCCTGTCAGATCCACCGCTGACATGGATTTGGCGCTGTCGGTGATGACGGTCACGGCGCTGGCGGGCAGGCGCAGGTGAAGGGTGTCGGTGTCGAAATAGCAGGTCTGGTTTTCTATGCGCAGGCTCATGGTGCGTTCCTCTTGGCGGTGGGCATACAGGTTAGGGGCCGGGGTGGAGCCCGGGTTCGACGGCGGCGATCAACGGTGCCTGGCGGCGGTTGCCGCCGCCGACCTGCCGGGACCGCTGGCTATGCTTGGAGCTCCACCGGTGGCTGGGTAGTGGGCGGATCGCCCTTGGGCGGTGCGGTGGTGCCGGGCGGATCCTGCTCGGGCACCGGTGGCGGTTCGCTGGGGGGCAAGGGCGGCTGGTCGAGGTTCGGGTCGGGGGTTTCTGCCGGGATCGGGATATTCATCGCTATGGCCTCCTTTGTGCTTGTCGATGCACAGGCTCTTGCGGTGGACCCTGCGTACGCGGATTTGATTCCCGTCGCCTGGCCGAGCAATTGCGCTGAACTTTCGCCGCGGCCTGTGGCTCGGACACTAGGTGCATGGATTCACCGGGGTGCCGCCGGCTCCACAACCAGAGCGTCTTGGACGTGTTAGAGGGGTGATGCTCGATGACTGCAGAGAAACCGACACAACAGCACGACCACCTGTCGCAGCTGCCCTTGTCCCAGGCCTTGCTGCTGCCGCGCATCGCCATCGAGAACACCCGTCCGGTGCTCGATGGCGGGCAGTTTGCGGTCAAGGCGGTGGAGGGCCAGGAGGTCGAGGTGACGTGCAAGGTGTTCGCCGACGGTCACGACCGGCTGGCGGTGCGCGTGCGCTGGCGCAACGAGGGCCAGGACAGCTGGTACAGCCAGGCTCTGGAGGATCAGGGCAACGATGGTTGGCTGGGGCGCTTCCCGGTGCCGGTGGTGGGTCGCTACCGCTTCTGCATCCAAGCCTGGATCGACCAGTTCGCCAGCTTCTGCCACGAGCTGGAGAAAAAGCACCAGGCCGGGGTGCCGGTGAGCCTGGAGCTGCAGGAGGGGCGCAATCAGGTGCAGCAGGCCGCCGAACGCAGCGAGGGGCCGTTGCGCGAGCAATTGCTTGCGTTGCGCGAGCAACTGGCCGGATTGCTGGAGACCGAGCAGGTGGCGTTGTTTCTCGCGGAGCGCAGCGCCCGGCTGATGGCCGAGGCCGATCACCGTCCCTACCTGAGCCTGAGCCCCGAGTACCCGGTGGATGTGGAGCGCAAGCGCGCGCAGTTCGCCAGCTGGTACGAGCTGTTTCCCCGTTCGATCACCGATGATCCCCGGCGCCACGGCACCTTCGACGATGTCCATGGGCGGCTGTCGATGATCCATGACATGGGCTTCGACGTGCTGTACTTCCCGCCGATCCATCCCATTGGCCGCCGCCATCGCAAGGGCCGCAACAATGCCCTCAGCGCCGCGCCGGACGACCCCGGCAGCCCTTACGCGATTGGCAGCGAGGAGGGCGGCCATGAGGCCATCCATCCGCAACTGGGCAGCCGGGAGGACTTTCGCCGACTGGTGGCCGCCGCCGCCGACCACGGCCTGGAAATCGCCCTGGACTTCGCCATCCAGTGCTCCCAGGACCACCCCTGGCTCAAGCAGCATCCGGGCTGGTTCAACTGGCGACCGGACGGCACCATCAAATACGCCGAGAACCCGCCGAAGAAGTACCAGGACATCGTCAATGTCGACTTCTATGCCGCCGAGGCCATCCCCGGTCTGTGGCTGGAACTGCGGGACATCGTCCTCGGCTGGGTCGAGGAGGGGGTCAAGCTGTTTCGCGTGGACAACCCCCACACCAAGCCGCTGCCGTTCTGGCAGTGGCTGATCGCCGACGTGCGCGGCCGGCACCCGGAGGTGATCTTCCTGGCCGAAGCCTTCACCACCCCGGCGATGATGGCGCGCCTGGGCAAGATGGGTTACTCCCAGAGCTACACCTACTTCACCTGGCGCAACACCAAGAGCGAACTGGCCAGCTACTTCAGCGAACTCAACCAGTCGCCATGGCGTGAGTGTTTCCGGCCGAACTTCTTCGTCAACACCCCGGACATCAATCCGGCGTTTCTGCATGAGTCGGGGCGCCCGGGGTTTCTGATCCGCGCGGTGCTGGCCAGCATGGGCTCGGGGCTGTGGGGCATGTACTCCGGGTTCGAACTCTGCGAGTCGGCGGCGCTGCCGGGCAAGGAGGAATACCTGGATTCGGAGAAGTACGAGATCCGCCCCCGGGATTTCAACGCCGCCGGCAACATCATTGCCGAGATCGCCCAGCTCAACCGCATCCGCCGGCAGAACCCGGCGCTGCACAGCCACCTGGGGCTCAAGCTGTACAACGCCTGGAACGACCAGATCCTGTATTTCGGCAAGCGCAGCGCCGAGGGCGACAACTTCGTGCTGGTGGCGGTCAGCCTCGATCCGTTCAACCCGCAGGAGGCCCATTTCGAGCTGCCGCTGTGGGAAATGGGGCTGCCTGACGACGCCTCGACCCAGGGCGAAGACCTGATGAACGGCCACCGCTGGACCTGGTACGGCAAGACCCAATTCATGCGCCTGGAACCGGCGCAGCCCTTCGGCATCTGGCGCATCAGTCCCCTGTAGGAGCCGGCTTGCCGGCGAAGAGCCCCATGAGCCTTGCGCCGGCCTGGCCGACGCCTGCGCTGGCAAGCCAGCGCCTACCGCTGTCGTGGCGCATCGGCAGGTGCGTCGGCGCTCATTCATTTTTTCAAGGAGTCCGACATGGCCAAGAAACCCCGCACCGCGACCTTTATCAAGGACCCGCTCTGGTACAAGGACGCGGTGATCTACCAGGTGCATGTGAAGTCCTTTTTCGATTCCAACAACGATGGAATCGGCGACTTTCCCGGGCTGATCGCCAAGCTCGACTACATCAAGGACCTGGGGGTCAACACCCTCTGGCTGTTGCCGTTCTACCCCTCGCCACGGCGCGACGACGGCTACGACATCGCCGAATACCGCGGAGTCAGCCCCGACTACGGCACCCTGGCCGACGTCCGGCGCTTTATCGCCGAGGCCCACAAGCGCGAGCTGCGGGTGATCACCGAACTGGTGATCAACCACACCTCGGACCAGCACCCCTGGTTCCAGCGGGCGCGCAAGGCCAGGCCCGGTTCGGCGGCGCGCAATTTCTACGTGTGGTCCGACGACGACCAGAAGTACGCCGGCACCCGGATCATCTTTCTCGACACCGAGAAGTCCAACTGGACCTGGGACCCGGTGGCCGGCCAGTACTTCTGGCACCGCTTCTATTCCCACCAGCCGGACCTCAACTTCGACAACCCCCAGGTGATGAAGGCGGTGCTCTCGGTCATGCGCTACTGGCTGGACATGGGCATCGACGGTCTGCGCCTGGACGCCATTCCCTACCTGATCGAGCGCGATGGCACTCACAACGAAAACCTTCCCGAAACCCACGACGTGCTCAAGCGCATTCGCGCCGAGATCGATGCCCACTACCCGGACCGCATGCTCCTGGCCGAGGCCAACCAATGGCCGGAAGACACCCAGCTGTACTTCGGGCAGGCCGTCAACGGCGCCGACGGCGACGAGTGCCACATGGCTTTTCACTTCCCGCTGATGCCACGCATGTACATGGCCCTGGCCCAGGAAGACCGCTTCCCGATCACCGATATCCTGCGCCAGACCCCGGAGATCCCGGCCCACTGCCAATGGGCGATCTTCCTGCGCAACCACGATGAGCTGACCCTGGAAATGGTCACCGACAAGGAGCGCGACTACCTGTGGAACTACTACGCCGCCGACCGTCGGGCGCGGATCAACCTGGGCATCCGCCGGCGCCTGGCGCCGCTGATGGAGCGCGACCGGCGGCGCATCGAGCTGCTCAACAGCCTGCTGCTGTCGATGCCCGGCACCCCGACCCTGTATTACGGCGACGAGATCGGCATGGGCGACAACATCTACCTGGGGGACCGCGACGGCGTGCGCACGCCGATGCAGTGGTCCATCGACCGCAATGGCGGCTTTTCCCGGGCCGACCCGGCCAGCCTGGTGCTGCCGCCGATCATGGACCCGCTGTATGGCTATCAGTCGGTCAATGTCGAGACTCAGTCCGGCGATCCTCACTCCCTGCTCAACTGGACCCGGCGCATGCTGGCGGTGCGCAAGCAGTCCAAGGCCTTTGGCCGTGGCAGCCTGAAGATGCTGTCGCCGAGCAACCGGCGGATCCTGGCCTACACCCGGGAATACACCGACGCCGACGGCCATCAGGAAATCATCCTGTGCGTGGCCAACGTCTCGCGCAGTGCCCAGGCCGCGGAGCTGGACCTGTCGGCGTTCGCCGGCAGGGTCCCGGTGGAAATGCTTGGCGGCAATGCCTTTCCGCCCATCGGCCAATTGCACTTTCTGCTGACCCTGGCGCCCTACGGCTTTTACTGGTTCGTCCTGGCCGCCGAGCAGCAGATGCCCAGCTGGCACGTGGAACCGGCCCAGAGCCTGCCGGACTTTTGCACCCTGGTCCTGAAAAAGCGCCTCGAAGAATTGCTCGAAGCCCCGGCGCGCACCACCCTGGAGCACGAAGTGCTGCCCCTCTGGCTGCCCAAGCGCCGCTGGTTCGCCGGCAAGGACAGCGCCCCGCAAGCACTGCGCATCGCCTACGCCGTGCGCTTTGGCGACCCTCGGCATCCGGTGCTGCTCAGCGAGATCGAGGTCAGCGGCGACGGCCAGTCCGAGCGCTATCAGTTGCCCTTCGGCCTGCTCGGTGAAGAGCAGTTCGGCAGTGCCTTGCCCCAGCAACTGGCCATGGCCCGGGTGCGCCGCGGGCGCCAGGTGGGCCTGATCACCGATGCCTTTGCCCTCGACAGTTTCGTGCGCGACGTGCTCCTGGCCCTGCAGGCCCGCACCCGGCTGCAGAGCGAGGCCGGGTCGATCCGTTTCGAGGGCAGCCCGGCCCTCGATGGGCTGGGCCTGGGGGCCGAGTCCGAGGTGCGCTACCTGTCGGCGGAGCAGTCCAACAGTTCGGTGGTGGTGGGCGGCAGCCTGGTGCTCAAGCTGCTGCGCCGGGTGTCCGCCGGCGTGCATCCGGAGCTGGAAATGGGCGCCTTCCTCACGGCCGCGGGCTTTGCCCATATCTCGCCCCTGCTGGGTGCGGTGCTGCGTTGCGATGCCCAGGGCGAGGACCACCTGCTGATGATCGCCCAGGGCTACCTGAGCAATCAGGGCGACGCCTGGGAGTGGACGCAGAACACCCTGCAGCGGGCCATCCACGATGAGCTGGCGGATGCCATGTCCGAGCAGGAACAGCATTACAACGCCCTTGGCGAACTGCGGGAGTTTGCCGGGCTGCTGGGCCGGCGCCTGGGGGAAATGCACCTGTTGCTGGCGGCCCCGGGCAGCGGCCCGGACTTTGCACCACAAGTGAGCACGCTCAAGGACACCCAGGCCTGGAATCGGCAGGTGGCCGGGCAAGTGGAACGAGGGTTGCAGGTGCTCAAGCAGCATCAAGGTGCACTGAGCACCCGGGACCGGCAGTGGGTGAGTCGATTGTTGCAGCACAAGGCGCAGATCCTCGGTCATATCCAGCAGCTGGCCAAACAGCTGGTGGGCGGCCTGCGCATCCGGGTCCACGGCGATCTGCACCTGGGCCAGGTGCTGGTGGTCAAGGGCGACGCCTACCTGATCGACTTCGAGGGCGAGCCGGCGCGGTCCCTGGCCGAGCGCCGGGGCAAGCACAGCCCGTACAAGGACGTCAGCGGGGTGTTGCGCTCCTTCGACTATGCCGCGGCCATGGCCCGCGAGGCGCCGGTGGTCGATGGCTCGCCGGCGGCCGCGGCGGCGCGGGAGCGGGTGCTGCGGCGTTACCTCGACCAGGCGCGGCAGGCCTTTGTCCAGGCGTATCGGCTGGCGACGGCTACGCTTGCCCATGGCTGGCAGGAGCCCGGCGCCGCGGATGCCGCCCTGGCCCTGTTCAGCCTGGAGAAGGCCGCCTATGAGTTGGCCTATGAAGCGCAAAACCGGCCCACCTGGCTCCACGTGCCCTTGCACGGCCTGGTCGGGCTGTTGAGTGAGCTGCAAGCTTTTTCCGAACTTGAGCGTGGTGGAGAGCAGTCATGAGTGTCTCGAACAAGGAACAGGGAAAGCCCACAGCGGCATTGCTGCCCTCGGCCAAGGCCATCGAAGCCCTGGTGCGGGCAGAACATCAGGACCCGTTCGCCATTCTCGGCCCCCACGGCGACGGCGCGGGCGGTCAGTTCATCCGCGCCTTTGTGCCCGGGGCACTGAGCGTGCAAGTGCTGGACCGGGACCAGCAGCAGGTGCTGGGCAGCCTGCAGGCCGCCGAGGCGCCGGGGCTGTTTGTCGGGCATTTCGACGAGTGCCGGGCCTATCTGCTGCGGGTGCAGTGGGCCGGAGGCGAGCAGGTCAGCGAAGACCCCTACAGCTTCGGCCCGTTGCTGGGGGAGATGGACCTGTACCTGTTCGCCGAAGGCAATCACCGCGATCTGAGTGCATGCCTGGGCGCCCAGGTGATGTGCGTGGACGGCGTCGCCGGGGTGCGCTTCGCGGTCTGGGCGCCCAATGCCCGGCGCGTCTCGGTGGTGGGGGACTTCAATATCTGGGACGGGCGCCGCCATCCGATGCGCCTGCGCCATCCTTCCGGGGTCTGGGAGCTGTTCATCCCGCGGCTGCAGGCCGGCGAGGCCTACAAGTACGAGATTCTCGGGGCCCAGGGCATCCTGCCGCTCAAGGCCGATCCCATGGCCCTGGCCACGCAACTGCCGCCGGAGACCGCCTCGCGGGTCGCCGAACCGCTGGATTTCGACTGGCAGGACCAGTCGTGGATGGCGCAACGCAGCCAGCTGCAGCGGCCCGACGCGGCACTGTCGATCTACGAGCTGCACGCCGGCTCCTGGCAGTGCGAGGTGGACGACCTGGGGGAGGTGGCCCGCCAGTACAGCTGGGCCGAGCTGGCCGAGCGCCTGATTCCCTACGTCAAGGACCTGGGGTTCACCCATATCGAACTGATGCCGATCATGGAGCATCCCTTTGGCGGCTCCTGGGGCTACCAGCCGTTGTCGCAGTTCGCCCCCAGCGCCCGCTATGGCAGCCCGCGGGATTTCGCCGCCTTTGTCGATGCCTGCCACCGGGCGCAGCTCGGGGTGATCCTCGATTGGGTGCCGGCGCATTTTCCCACCGATGCCCACGGCCTGGCGCAATTTGACGGCACTGCGCTGTATGAATACGGCAATCCCCTGGAAGGCTTCCATCAGGACTGGGACACCCTGATCTACAACCTCGGGCGCACCGAAGTGCACGGTTTCATGCTGGCTTCGGCGCTGCACTGGCTCAAGCATTTCCACGTCGACGGCCTGCGGGTGGACGCCGTGGCCTCGATGCTCTACCGCGACTATTCGCGCAAGGCCGGGGAGTGGGTGCCCAACCGCCATGGCGGTCGCGAGAACCTGGAGGCCATCGACTTTCTGCGCCACCTCAACGACGTGGTGGCCCTGGAAGCGCCAGGGGCCCTGGTGATCGCCGAAGAGTCCACGGCCTGGCCCGGGGTCAGCCGGCCCACCGACCAGGGCGGCCTGGGCTTTGCCTACAAATGGAACATGGGCTGGATGCACGACTCGCTGCATTACATCCAGCAGGACCCGGTGTACCGCGCCCATCACCACAACGAGCTGAGTTTCGGCCTGGTGTATGCCTGGTCAGAACGCTTCATCCTGCCGATCTCCCACGACGAGGTGGTGCACGGCAAGCATTCGCTGATCGACAAGATGCCCGGCGACCGCTGGCAGAAGTTCGCCAACCTGCGGGCCTACCTGAGCTTCATGTGGACCCATCCGGGCAAGAAGCTGCTGTTCATGGGCTGCGAGTTCGGCCAGTGGCGCGAGTGGAACCACGATCAGCAACTGGACTGGTACCTGCTGCAGTACCCCGAGCACCGCGGGGTGCAAAAGCTGGTGACGGACCTCAACCAGCTGTATCGCCAGTACCCGGCACTGCATGACCAGGACGATGTGCCCCAGGGCTTCCAATGGCTGATCGGCGATGACGCGATCAACAGCGTGTACGCCTGGTTGCGCTGGAGCCGCAGCGGCGAGCCGTTGCTGGTGGTGGCCAACTTCACCCCGGTGCCGCGCCAGGCCTACCGGGTCGGCGTGCCCCTGGCCGGGCGCTGGAGCGAACTGCTCAACAGCGATTCGCAGCTGTATGCCGGCTCCAACTACGGCAACGGCGGCGAGGCGTTCAGCCAAGAGCAGGGCAGCCATGGCCAGGCCCTGTCCCTGGTGCTCAACCTGCCGCCCCTGGCGGTCCTGGTGCTGCGCCCCGACCGTGGCGATGTCCCGTAGAAGCCGGCTTGCCGGCGAACCGTGCGCGGCGCCCGGTGCGGCCACGGCGCGCGCCGTCGCTGGCCGGCCCGCACCTGCGGCGGTTGCCCGCGCACCCCTGGCGGGCCGGGCAGCGAGCCCCGGCTAGAGGTGCACTTCCACCGCCAGGGGCAGGTGGTCGGAGAGGTGGGTCCAGGGTTTGTTGCCGAGAATCTGCGGTCGATGGCTGCTGGCGTTGCGCAGGTAGATGCGGTCCAGGCGCAGCAACGGCCAGCGGGCCGGGTAGGTCTTGGCCGGGCGGCCGTGATGGCGCTCGAAGGCTTCGTGCAGGTCGTCCCGTCGCCCCAGGGTGACATTGCCGTGCATCTGCCAGTCGTTGAAGTCGCCGGCGATGATCACCGGCGCCTCGGCGGGCAGGGATTCGAGCAACTGGCACAGCAGGGCCAGTTGCTGTTGCCGATGGCTCTCCAGCAGGCTCAGGTGCACGCAGATGGCGTGCACTTCGGCGTGGCCCGGCACATCCAGTACGCAGTGCAGCAGGCCCCGGCGTTCGGGACCGGTGATGGAGACATCAAGGTTGCGGTACTGGCGGATGGGAAACTTCGACAGCAGGGCGTTGCCGTGATGGCCGTCGGGGTACACCGCATTGCGCCCGTAGGCGTAATCGCTCCACATGCTGTCGGCGAGAAATTCGTATTGCGACTGCTCGGGCCAGTTGTTCAGGCGTGAGGCGTGGCGCTCATGCTCCCCCAGCACTTCCTGGAGAAACACCAGATCGGCCCGGGTGCTGCGTACCGCCTCGCGCAGCTCCGGGAGAATGAAGCGCCGGTTGAGGGCGGTGAAGCCCTTGTGAGTATTGACGGTCAGCACCCGCAGGCGGCTGATGCCTGGTGGGTCGGGCTGAGGGGGGCAATCGATGCTCACGCGGGCTCCTGTGTTTCCGTGGCGGTTACTGATGGGACTGACGGCAGGCGCTCGCGTTCAGCTGGATGTGCATCGGCCCCGGTCTACATCAGGATGATCTCGTAGGGCAGGCGCAAGCGCTCCAGCAGCACCGGAGACAGCGCCGGCTCCAGGCCGATCTCCGGCTCGCCCTGCAGCTGGCTGGCATAGGCGTGGGCAGCATGCCGCTTGCGGGCCACGGTCCAGGTGTCCAGGCGCAGCTTGCGGGCCCGCTGCCAGGGGATCTGATGCTCCTCCCGCGACGGCCAGTGCCAGGCCCACAGCGGAATTTCGTAGAAACGTGCGCCCACCAGGGCCGTGGCCTTGGCCGTCGCCCGGCCCACCGCTTCGTGATCGAGGTTGCCGTCGGCGCGCCAGGTGCTGAACACCACGTCGCTGTCGCGCAGGTAGCGGCTGATGAAGGGCACCAGTTGCTGCTCGCGCTCGCTCAGGGCGTTGTCGGCAAAGCCGCCGCGAATCCACTTCAGGCTGTGCAGCGGCAAGCCCAGGCGACGCAGGGCCTCGGCGCTTTCCTGGGGGCGGAACACGCTGAGGCGGCGCTTGGGCCAGCGTTCCGAGCCCGGGTGGCTGGCGCTGCCGTCGCTGATGGAGATCAACTGCAAAGGGTGGCCGTGGTGGGCCAGCACTTGCAGCAGTCCGCCGCTGGCGACCACCTCGTCACCGGGGTGGGGGGCGACGATCACCGCCCGTGAGCCTGGCGGAACCAGACTGGCCAGGTTGATGGCCGGGACCTCGGCCAGTCGGCGGGCGGAGTTCCATATCTGGCTGGACCAGCTGTTGTCTACTGCGGGTATGGCTTTCATGAGGTGTCACGTCCCTGTTTGTCGGGTCGCGGCCTGGGCGGTGGAACCACCGTCGAGCCGCGCCCCTGGGTTTGTCCGCACGCTGATTCCGGCATCCGCCTCAGCGTGAAGTACCGGCGCTCCATCCCTTTGGGGCGCCGCGATGCGGGGCTCATCATACACAGCCTGGAACCGTCCACGCAGGGGCGGCCCAAGCTTTGTTCGAGCATTACGAACCCTGTCACAGGGTAGACGGCAATTGCTTCCCGGGGGAGGCCACAAGACGAAAGTCGTGCGCTACTTCCTCGCCCTTCAAGGTTCGACCAGGCTTTGCAGGTAATCGCCAAAGCCGCCCCGGGCCCGGCTGTCCAGGCGCCCGCTGGTAATCACCTGCGGGTGCCGGCTCCAGGCGATGCTGGCGCCGCTGCGCTGCAGCTGTCGCACCAGTTGCACGTCCTCGTGACACGCCAGGGCTTCGAAACCGCCGGCGCGAACATAGGCCGCGGCGCTGATGCCCAGGTTGGCGCCATGGACATGCCGATGCTCATCGGCGCTCTGGTAGGCATCGTGGTAGCGGGCCTGGGCCTGGGGCGCGAAGCCTTCGCTCCAGCAGTCGACGGTGACCGTGCCGCAGACGGCGTCGGTGCCCTGGGCCAGCTGGGCCACCAGCCAGTCCGCGGGCACCCGGCTGTCGGCGTCGGTGCACGACAGCCAGCGTGCCCCGGCCTGCAGCAGCCATTGCGCGCCGGCGGCGCGTGCCCGTCCGACATTGCGCACCTGCAATTGCAGGTGCTGCACGTCGTACTGGCGGGCGATGCTCAGGGAGCGGTCGGAACAGCTGTCGAGCACCACCAGGATCAGCACGTCCTCCTTCAGCTCGGGGTGGCTGGCGGCTGTCAGGGCGCATTGCAGGCAGTCGGCCAGCAGTCGCTCTTCGTTATGGGCGGGAATCACCACACCGATCATCGCAGGCCCTCCAGGGTCGCGACCGAATCCGCGTCGCGGCCCCAGAGGTCGAGGAGAAAATCCGCATCCTGATGTTCCAGCAGGCGTGGCAGCTGCAACTGCCGGTGGAGCATTGCATGCACTTGCCCGCCCTCCAGGGGACAGCCGGCGATGGGCGGACGCCAATGACAGGCCAGCAACTGACCGTCGGCGGCCAGGGAGTCCAGGGCCCGAGTCACCAGGCGCGCCAGATCCCCAGGGTCCAGGTAGTAGCCAAGCTCGCTGATGACAATCAGCTCGAAGGGGCCGTCGGGCCAGTCCTCGGGCAGGCGCGCGCATTCCACCCGGGCCTGGGGCATCGAACGCAGGCGTTGCCGGGCCAGGCTGACCGCAGTCTGTGCGGTGTCGCAGCACAGCAGGCTGTCGCAGCGGGTCGCCAGTTCGGCGCTGAGTTCGCCGTTGGCGCATCCGGGTTCGAAAATGCTCCGGTAATGGCGCCGCGGCAGGCTGGCCAGGGTGATGGCGCGCTTGCGCTGTTCGTACCAGCGTCGGCGAAAGGCCCAGGGGTCCTGGTCCCGGGCGAACAGCCCTTCGAAATAGTGACTGTCGACGCTCATAGGAATACCACCTCGAAGGGTTGCAGCAGACGCTCGATGATGTGTGGCGCCAGTACCGGTGCCAGGCCAATGTCCGGGTCGCCTTCCAACTGGCTGGCGAAGGCCTGGATGGCGTGACGCTTGCGTGCCACCTGGGCGGGGCTGAGCAGCACCTTGCGGGCGCGCTCCCAGGGCAACTGGCGGCCCTCGGGGTCGGCCCAGTGCCAGCCCCAGATGGGCAACTCCCTGAGGCGCGTACCCGTGGTCCGGGCGGCCAGGGCGCTGGCCCGGCCCACGGCCTCGTGGTCGCAATGGCCGTCCTCGCACCAGGTGCTGAACAGCACATCGTCCGGCCGCAGGCACGCCTGGATGTAGCGCGCCAGGGCCGCTTCGTCCCGGGCCACGCGGCTGTCCTGGAAGCCGCCGCGCAGCCATGTGATCCGCGCCAGTGGCAGGTCCAGGCGGCGCAGGCCTTCGGCGGACTCCTGGGGCCGCACCAGGCTCAGGCGCTCGATGGGCCAGCGCGGTGAGCCGGGATGACTGGCGCTGCCATCGGTGACCGAAATCAGCAACAGTTCCCGTCCCGCGGCCGCCAGCAATTGCAGGAGGCCACCGCAGCCGAGGATTTCGTCGTCCGGGTGCGGGGCCACGATCACCGCCCGCGAACCGGGCGCAACCAGGGTCTGGATATCCACGCAGGCCATCGCCCGCAGGTGCGAGGAGGCCTGCCAGGCCTTCAGTGAAGTGCCGCGGCCGACAATCGGATTGGCTTTCACAGGCACCATCCTCCCCGGTCCGCCGCAGCGGCTTCGCCGGCCAGCTGTTGGCCGAGCTGGGCCAGGTCGCGTTCGGCATGGCTCTGGCGGATAAACACCGGCAGGTCGGCCAGCAGCCGGGCGAAGTGCCGGTCCAGGCAGTAGGGGCCCGCACCCAGGGCCCGACCGACATGCCGCAGCAGGCTGTCGACGCTGGCTTCGGTCACGGCCCGGGTGCGCCGGGCCAGCAGTTGGCAATCGGCGTCGGGGGCCTGGTCCAGCTGCCGGGCACTGTGGCGCAGGACGCAGGCGGCCTGATGCAGGGCGCTGTCCACCGCCCCCAGATGCGCCTGGGCGTGGGGCTCGTCGTGCTTGGCGCAGTGTTCGCGCAGCGGCAGGGCGATGGCCTGGGCCGCGCCCAGCCAGCAGGCGGCGATGCCCATGGCGCCCTGCCAGAAACCCGGGCGCTGCAGGTAGTCGTCCGGCCCGCCGACCCAATGGCCCCGTGCCTGGTCGAACCGCACCTGCCGGCTGTCGGTATTGGCCATGCCCACCGCCTGCCAGCCGCCGCGCTCGACCTGCACCCCGGGCTGGTCCAGGGCCACCGCCACCAGGCGCTGGCGCCCCGCGCTGTCCCAGGCGGTGAGCAGGGCATGGCTGAGCAGCGCGGCTCCCGAGCACCAGGCCTTGGTCCCGCGCAAGCGGCAGTGCGGGCCGTCGGCGTCGGCCTGAACCCGGGCCCGGGGTGGTTCGGCGGCCCAGGTGCCCCAGGTGGTGCCGGGGGCGACGGTGCAGTCCAGCTCTTGCATGATCGCCAGGGCATCGGTGTGTCCCTCGTAGAGCTTGCACAGGCCCAGGTCATGTCCGGCGACCCGGGCCAGGGCCTGCCAACGCTGCAGGGTGGCACCGCTCGCCGGCCGCGGCAGGCGATCCAGGCCGGCGGCCACCAGAGCCTCCAGGCACAGGCCCAGCGCCGGGGCATCGGCGTGCCCCAGGTCGGGGTAATGGCGCAGGAAGGCTTGCAGGTCCATTTCAGTCTTCTTCCTCATGCTGCAGCTCGAACAGCAGCAGCGAACGTCCGGTCACCGAGTAGCTGTGGCCGAAGGCGAAACGCTCCTGGCCGCGCACCGCCGGCTGGTTGGTGTCGAGCATGCAGCTCCAGAACTCGCCGGCCGGCACCTCGGGCAGGCGGAAATTGACGATGTCGTGATGGGCATTGACCACCAGCAGCACCGTGGCGTCGGCCCCGGGGCGCAGGATCCCGGTTTCCTGGGCGCGGCCGTCCAGCAGCATGCCCAGGCAACGGCCGTGGGGGTCTTGCCATTGTTCGGTGCTCATCTCGTTGCCGTCCGGGGCCAGCCAGGTGACGTCCTTGACCCCGAGGTCCTCGTTGTAGCTGCCGACCAGGAAGCGCCCGCGCCGCAGGATCGGGTAGTTCAGGCGCAGCTTGATCAGGCGCTTGACGAACTTGAGCAGCGCCTTGCCGTCGGCGTCCAGCTCCCAGTTGACCCAGCCGATCTCGCTGTCCTGGCAGTAGGCGTTGTTGTTGCCGTGCTGGGTGCGGGCGAATTCGTCGCCGGCCACCAGCATCGGCGTGCCCTGGGCCAGCAGCAGGGTGGCGAAGAAGTTGCGCATCTGGCGCAGGCGCAGGGCGTTGATCTCGGGGTCGTCGGTGGGGCCTTCGACGCCATGGTTCCAGGACAGGTTGTTGTCGCTGCCGTCCTGGTTGTTCTCGTCGTTGGCCTGGTTGTGCTTGTCGTTGTAGGACACCAGGTCGCGCAGGGTGAAGCCGTCGTGGGCGGTGACGAAGTTGACCGACGCGTAGGGCCGCCGGCCGCGCTGGTTGAACATCTCGCCGGAGGCGGTCATGCGCCCGGCGAAGTCCGCCAACTGGCCGTCGTCGCCTTTCCAGAAGGCCCGCACGGTGTCGCGGAAACGGTCGTTCCATTCCACCCAGCCCGGCGGAAAGCGCCCCACCTGGTAGCCGCCGGGGCCGCAGTCCCAGGGTTCGGCGATCAGCTTCACCTGGCGCAGCACCGGGTCCTGGCGGCAGGCCACGAGGAAGCTGTGGCGCTCGTCGAAACCATCGTGGTAGCGGCCGAGGATGGTCGCCAGGTCGAAGCGGAAACCGTCCACGTGCATTTCCGTGGCCCAGTAGCGCAGGGAGTCGGTGACCATCTGCAGCACGCAGGGATGACTCAGGTCCAGGGTGTTGCCGGTGCCGGAATCGTTGATGTAGAAGCGCTTGTCGTCGGGCATCAGGCGGTAGTAGGAGGCGTTGTCGATGCCGCGCATGGACAGGGTCGGGCCTTGTTCGTTGCCTTCGGCGGTGTGGTTGTAGACCACGTCCAGCAGCACCTCCAGCCCGGCTTCGTGCAGGTGCGCGACCATTTCCTTGAATTCGGCGATCTTGCCGCTGGCCAGGTAGCGCGGGTCCGGGGCGAAGAAGGCGATGCTGTTGTAGCCCCAGTAATTGGTCATGCCCTTGTGCAGCAGGTGCTGATCGTTGACGAAGGCGTGGATCGGCAACAGCTCCACCGACGACACCCCCAGCTTGCGAATGTGCTCCAGCACGTCGTCGACCATCAGCCCGGCAAAGCTGCCCCGCAGGTTTTCCGGCACCGCGGGATGGCGCATGGTGAAGCCGCGCACGTGGGTCTCGTAGATGACGGTCTTGTCCCAGGGCACGTTGATCTGCTGGTCGTGGCCCCAGGTGTGGGCCGGATCGATGACCTTGCACTTGGGCACGAAGGGCGCGCTGTCACGCTCATCGAAGCTCAGGTCGGCATCCGGGTGGCCGATGGTGTAGCCGAACAGCGCCTCGGACCATTTCAGTTCCCCCACCAGTTGCTTGGCATAGGGGTCGATCAGCAGTTTGTTGGGGTTGAAGCGGTGGCCGTTGGCCGGGTCGTAGGGGCCGTACACCCGGTAGCCGTAGATCAGCCCGGGGTGGGCATCGGGCAGGTAGCCGTGGAAGATCTCGTCGGTGTATTCCGGCAGTTCGATGCGCTCCAGTTCCACTTCGCCGGTGGCGTCGAACAGGCACAGTTCGACCCGGGTGGCGTTGGCCGAGAACAGCGCGAAGTTGACGCCCAGGCCATCCCAGGTGGCGCCCAGCGGGAAGGGCAGGCCTTCACGGATGCGCGAGGGTTCGTGCTCGGGAGTCTGCTTGGATCGGCTCATGGTTGCTCCTGCAGGTCTGATGACAAGTGCTGATACCCGTGCTGCTCCGGTTTTTTCCGGGCGAGACAAACCCTTGTGGCGCCATGACGCGCCACGGGTCGGCGGTGATCAACGGGTGGGGAAGGGCGTCAGTGGGCGGGCGGCTTGCGCGGGGCCCGGGGTTTCTTCGGCGCCGGCTTCTCGCCCGGAGGCAGGACCACGGCGGCGGCCGGCTTGGCCTTGGGCTTGGCGGCGGCGGTGCGGGTCCTGGGCTTGGCGGCCTTGGCCGGGGGCGGCGGCGCCAGGGCTTCGGCTTCGGCCAGCTTGCGCGCCATGTCCCAGTGCCGGGCTTCCTGGCCCTGGGGTTTGCCTTCCGATTCCCAGATCTGATAGGCGAATTCACGAATGCGTTTGTCGTCGGTACTCATCGCAATGCTCCTGGACTGGATTCAATGTTGAATCAAAAGATTGAGCGGAAAGTCTTGCAATACGGCACTGATCAGCAACTCCTTATGGGGTGTGACTGCTCCGGTTGAAAAAAGTCCATTCAGGTTGCGGCGCGAGGCGGTGAACGGTAGTTGCACCCGGGTATCGCCCCATCGTTGTGCATCGACCTTGGGCACTGCGCTGTCCTCCAGCAGCGCGGCGACCCGGATCGGTACTATCACCACCAACCGTTGCTCCCGGTATTCACGCATGAAGGCCAGAACCCGTCCCGCCTCCTGGCCGAGCACCGGCAAGGGCCGGTAGTGGCCGCGCCGGAACAGCTCCGGGTACTGGCTGCGCAGGCCCAGGGTCCGGGCGATCAGGCCTTGCTTGATGCGCCCGTCGCGCCAACCTGTGAGCCACTCGCGGGGATCGCGCAAGCGGTTCAGCGCCTGTTGCCGGGCCCCGTAGTCCACCGGCCGGCGGTTGTCCGGATCCACCAGGCTGAAGTCCCAGAACTCGTTGCCCTGATACAGATCCGGCACCCCCGGCACTGTCATGCGCAGCAAAGTTTGCGCCAGGCTGTTGAGGGCGCCGGCGGGGGCGATGGCATTCACCGCATCGGCGATCGAGCGACGCAAGGGCAGGCCCTCGGGCGCGCACAGCAGGCGCTCGATAAACCCTTGCGCGGCCTCTTCGTACTCCGGGTTCGGCGCGGCCCAACTGGTGTGCAGCTTGGCCTCGCGCAGGGCCTTGAGTTGCCACTGCCCGATCCGCCGGGCGTAGTCGGCCAGGGCCGGTTGATCATCTGCCTGCAGGTCCAGGGGCCAACTGCCCAGTAGGGTCTGGTAGAGGATCAGCTCATCCGCCGCCGATGGCCCGTCGCGGCCTTGGCGCAACGGCTCGGCCAGCGGCCGCCATGCCTGCACCTGGCGCACGTACCAGGCGGCGCGCTCGCTGAGCACCGCCAGGCGCGCGCGACTGTCCTCGCCGCGCTTGTGGTCGTGGGTGGCGCTGGTCAGCAGGTTGTCGGGGAACCGCTCCAGGCGCTGTTCGCAGGCGCTGTGGAAGGCCGCGGGCGGCGCGCTGAACTGCTCGGTGTCGAAGCCCACGTCATTGCGCGCCAGGAGCACCGCCGAGCGATAGAACGCGGTGTCCTCCACCGCCTTGGCCGCCGCCGGCGAGGTCAGTTGCTGGAAGCGCACGCAGGCGTGGCGCAGCAGTTTGCGTGGGCGACCCGCCGGCTGTTGCCGCCAGCCCTGGCCGCCGAGCCAGCGCTCCAGGTAATCGAGCACCGGCCAGTCGGCTTCGCCCAGGCTGGCCCGGGCCCCCTGCATGGCCTGCTGGAAGAACCGCTGGTCCTGGGGGCCGCGGCCGCGGGCGCTGATGTAGGTGCGATACACCGGGAAGTGCACGATCAGTTCCTGCAGCGCCCGGCGAATGGCGCCCAGGGTCAGGTCGCGGCTCATCAGGTCCAGGCGCGCCACTTGCAGCAGGGCCTGGGCCACGCTTTCAAAGTCGCCGGCCAGAGAACCGTTGAGGATCTGCTGACGGGCCAGCAGCGCCTCCCGGGCAAACTGCGCCGGCCGCCGACTGTACCGGCTCCAGAGTTCGGCCAGCAGTGGCCGGCCCGTGGCGGCCTGTTGCAGCAGCGACAGCTGGTTCATGAATTCGTAGCCGGTGCTGCCGTCCACCTGCCAGTCGCGGGCCAGGGTTTCTTCGGCGCCGAGGATCTTTTCGACATAGATCGGCAGGTGCTGGCCGGGGCGCAGGCGCTCGACCCGGCGCCGCAGCTTGCGGCAGTAGGCCCGGGGATCGGCCAGGCCGTCGATATGGTCGATGCGCAGGCCGTCCACCAGGCCTTCTTCGATCAGCTGGAAGATCTTGGCGTGAGTGGCCTCGAACACCGCTGGGCGCTCGACCCGCAGGCCGCCCAGCTCGTTGACGTCGAAGAAGCGCCGCCAGTTGATGTCATCGGCGGCGGTGCGCCAGCTGGCCAGTCGGTAGCTCTGGCGCTCCAGCAATTGATGCAGACGGCTCAGGCCTTCGGGCTGACGTCCGTCGTAGCCGTGCAAGTGCTCGGCGACCGCTTGGCGCAGCGCCGGCTGTTGCAGCAGGCGCGCCAGGGCCTGCTGCAGGGGCCGGGCCTGGGCCTGGGCATCACCGTGCAAGCGCAGGGCGTCGAAGGCGCCGGCCAGGGCCTTGAGTTCGGCCGCGGCCGCCGGCGCCAGGGGCGATTCGATCCGCAACAGCTCCCCGTAGTCGGCAGGGCAGATGGGAAAACGATGCTCGTGGTGCTGCACATGAAAGCCCGCCAGATCCTCGTCCAGCTGCAAGGGCAGGCTGCCTTGCTGCAGCGCTACGCCGTAGTCAGTGGCCAGAAAGGGCACCAACAGCTGGCCTTGCATCAGCGGGTCGGGGGAGTGCCACTGGATATCGAAGAATTCGCCATAGGGGCTCAGGCGCCCCCACTGCAACAGGTCCAGCCACCAGGGGTTGTCACTGCCGCCCACCGCCATGTGGTTGGAGACGATGTCCAGGATCAGGCCCATGCCCTCGGCGCGCAAGGCGCTCACCAGGCGTCTGAGGGCCGCTTCGCCGCCCAGTTCCGGGTTGACCCGGGTCGGGTCCACCACGTCGTAGCCGTGCATCGATCCGGCCCGGGCGCACAGCAGCGGCGAGGCGTAGAGGTGGCTGATGCCCAGGCGGGCGAAGTAGGGCACCAGAGGCACGGCGTCGTCGAGGCTGAACCCCCGGTGGAACTGCAGGCGCAGGCTGGCCCGCAACAGGGGCAGGGGTTGGGGCAGGGTGCTGGAGTTCATCGGTCACGCTCTAGGGCTTGCTGGCGGGCGCAGGCCAGCAGTTCCAGGCGCCGGGCGGCGTCGCTGTCCTCCAGCAGGCGGCGGCTCGCGCTGGCCAGGCGCCGGCGCCAGTTGGGGTGGCTGTCGAGGGTGCCGGGCAGGTTGGCCTGTTCATCGATGCCCAGGGCGTCTTCCAGGGGTAGCAGCACCAGTGGCGCCCGGGTGTGGCCGAGAAAGCGCACGGCAGCGTCGATCACCTGCTCGGTTTCCTGGCAGTCCTGGCGAAAGTTCTGCGGGTCCCGGGCCAGGGCCTGGCGCAGGCCGTCACGCTCGCGCTGGCGGTGTTCGGCCCATTGCCGGGCGCCGTGTTCGTCCACCATGCCCAGGCGCAGGTTCCAGTCGATGTCGCGGCCCTGCCACCAGCCATTGAGGGTCGGCAGGTCGTGGGTGCTGGTGGTGGCCAGGGCGTTGTCCGGCCAGTCGAGGATCGGCCTGAAGTGGCAGCCGTGGTCCTGTTCGAACAGCAGCACGCGCATGCCGAGCATGGCCCGGGCGGCGAGCTTGTCCCGCAGGCCGTCGGGCACCGTGCCCAGGTCTTCGCCGAGAACGATGGCCTGATGGCGGTGGGACTCCAGGGTCAGCAGGCGCAGCAGGTCGTCCACCGGGTAATTGAGGTAGGCGCCGTCGCTGGGCGGCGCGCCCAGGGGAATCACCCACAGGCGTTGCAGGCCCATGACATGGTCGATGCGCAGGCCGCCGGCGTGGGCGAAGTTGGCCCGCAGCATTTCGATAAAGGCACGAAAGCCATGGCGCTGCAGGCCTTCGGGGGAGAAGGCGCAGATGCCCCAGCCCTGGCCCTGGCGATTGAGCACGTCCGGTGGCGCGCCCACGGTCAGGGACGCCAGCAGTTGCTCCTGGCGGCTCCAGGCCTGGCTGCCGCCGCCGTCGGCGCCCACCGCCAGGTCGGCGATCAGGCCGATGCCCATGCCGCCGCTGCGGGCCGCGCTCTGGGCCCGTTCCAGGCCGCGGGCAATCAGCCACTGGCAGAAGGCATGAAAGCCGATTTCCTCAGCCTGCTCCTGGGCAAAGCGGGCCAGGGCCGGGCTGGCCGGGTTGCGCCACTGTTCTGGCCAGTGGCGCCAGTCCAGGTCTTCGCCACGGGCCGCCCGCTGGGCCTGGATGGCTTCGAAGCGGCAGTGGTTTTCCAGGGCTTCGCCGGCGGCCCGGCGATAGCTGGCGAAGTCCTCGTGCAGTGGGTGCTGGCCGTGACAGAAACCCGCATACAGGGCCCGCAATGCCAACTGCTTGGCCTTGGCGGCCTGGGGCCAGTCGATCAGCGGCTCATGCTCCAGGGCCTGCAACTGTTCGCCGACCCCGCAGGACTGGATGGCGGTGCGCCAGGCCCGGTCCCCGAGAATGGCCGCCGGCGCGGCGTACAGACTGTTGAGAAACAGCCGGCTGGAGGGCGAGTAGGGGCTGTAGCGCTGGGGATCGGCGGCGAACATGGCGTGCAGCGGGCTGATGGCCAGGGCGTCGGCACCGCGCTCGGCGGCCTGGCGGGCCAGATCCTCCAGGGCCTGGGTGTCGCCAAAGCCGCCATCCCCGGGACGCCGCAGGGCATACAGCTGCACCGTCAGGCCCCAGGCGCGGGGCGTGGCCTGGTCCACGGCGTCGGCCACGCTGTAGCAGCGTTCGGGGGCCACGGCGAGGACGAAGTGTTCGTCGTTCACCTGTATCCCGTGGTAGCCCACGGGCAGCACGCCGGGCAGCACGCTGGCCTGATCCAGGGACAGGGACAGCGGGTTGCCGTCTTCCAGCTGGATGGCGCAGACCGTGTGCGCCGGAAAGTAGCGGGCCAGATCCAGCCCCTGGCCGACGTCGACAGTGAGCAGCGGCGGCAGGTGGCGACTGTGTTGCAGTTCCTCCAGTTGCTGCAGGCTGTGCCGGATTTCCTGGTCGTTGTCGGCGGGGTGGCCCAGGCCCGCCAGCACTGCCCGCAGGACCCGGGGTTCGACCTTCTGCCCACGGCCGTTGGCATCGATCCAATCCACGGCCAGGCCGGCGCGGCTGGCCAGCAGTTCCAGTTGCGCATCGCTCATAGGCATTCTCCATCAGGGGCTGTCGGGGCATGTATGTCGTCCAGCTGGACCACCACGCTGAAGGCCGGCAGCCAGCCTTGGCGCCAGTGGTCGAGGCTGTGGGGCGGGTGTTCGAACCAGAGTTGCCCCGGAGGCTCGGGCGCCAGCTCGACCCGGTGCGGGCTCAGGTTGAGGTCGATGCGCAGGCGGCTGCCATCCCCCAGGCGCCAGTGCGCGCTGAGGGCGCCCTCGGCCAGCACCCGCGTGCCCAGGGCCTGGGCGGCGGGCAGGCGCGGGAGCAACTGGCGGTGGCGGATCTGCAGCAGGCTCTGGTACAGCGCCCGGGTCGCGGCGGCCTGGTCGAAGCGCGGCTGCGGCCGCGAGGCCTGGAAGGTCGAAAGGGCATTGGGGTCGGGGATGCCCTGGCGCTGCCGGGCATCGGCAAAGGCCCTGAAGGCGGCGAACTCGTTGCGCCGGCCCTCGCGCACCGCCTCGGCCAGTGGTCCCTGATGACTGGTGAAGAACAGGAAGGGTTCCTCGGCGGCGACCTCGTCGCCCATGAACAGCAGCGGAATCATCGGGGACAGCAGCAACAGCGCGGTTGCGGCGTGCAGGGCCTGGGGCGGTGCCAGCTGGTTGAGGCGCTCGCCGAAGGCCCGGTTGCCGATCTGGTCGTGGTTCTGCAGGAACAGCACGAAAGCGCTGGGGGGCAGGTGGCCGCTGGGTTCGCCCCGGGCCTTGCCGTGGCGGTCGACATGGCCCTGGAAGGCGAAGCCCTGGCTCAGGCAGCGGGCCAGTTGCGTGGTCGGGTCGTCGGCGAAGTCGGCGTAGTAGGCCTCGGTTTCGCCGGTCAGCAGCACGTGCAGGGCGTTGTGCCCATCATCGTTCCACTGGGCATCGAAGCCCTGTTGCAGCAGGCTGGCCTGATTGCGTTCGTTCTCCAGGTTGAGCCACACATGGCGCTCGGGAGGCACGGCCTGGCGCACCCGCCGGGCCAGTTCGAGGAGAAAGTCCGGGTCGTCGATGGCGTGCACCGCATCCAGGCGCAGGCCGTCGAAGCGGTATTCCAGGAGCCACATCAGCGCGTTGTCGATAAAGAAGTCGCGTACCGGGCGGCGGCGAAAGTCGATGGCCGCGCCCCAGGGCGTGTGCAGGTCCTGGCGAAAGAAGCCCTTGGCGTAGTGCGGCAGGTAGTTGCCGTCGGGGCCGAAGTGGTTGTAGACCACGTCGAGAATGACCGCCAGGCCCAGGCCGTGGGCGCAGTCGATCAGCGCCTTGAGCGCTTCGGGCGGGCCGTAGGAGGCTTCCGGCGCATAGGGCAGAACCCCGTCGTAACCCCAGTTGCGCGCGCCGGGGAATTCCGCCAGGGGCATCAGCTCGATGGCGGTCACCCCCAGTTCCACCAGGCCCGGCAAGGCCTGTTGCACCGCCTGGTAGCCGCCCATGACGCCCACATGCAGCTCGTAGATCACCGCCTCGTGCCAGGGGCGGCCAGCCCAGGCCGGGTGCTGCCATGGATAGGCGTCGGCGGCGACCACCAGGCTCGGGCCGTGGATGTCGCCGTCCTGGGCCCGGGACGCCGGGTCCGGCACCAGCAGCTGTTGGTCGATCTTGAAGCGGTAGCGGCTGCCCGGAGGACAGGGCGCCTGGAGCACGAACCAGCCCTCGGCCTCGGCCTGCATGGGCAGCGACCGGCCCTGGTCGAGTTCGAGACTGACGCTGCGCGCATCCGGGGCCCAGAGGGCGAAGCGGGTGCGCGCAGCGTCCAGGACAACCGCGCCGTGGCTCGCGGGGGGGCTGAGTGACATGGTGCCCGGCCCCTACGGCCTCACGGCCTGCCCCAGGGCCTTGGCCACCAACTGCTCATAGAGCTCGGCGTAGGGTTCCACCGCCTTGCACCAGTTGAACGGCGCCGCCATGGCCCGGCAGCGCATGGCGTTGAGCAGCGCCGGGTAGGCAAACACCTTGAACGCCCGGGTCAGGGCCTCCTGGTAGCTGGGGACCGTGGATTCGTCGAAGAGGAACCCGGTGACGCCATTGTCGATGGTGTCCGCCAGGCCGCCGGTGTTGCGCGCCACCGGCAGCGAGCCGAAACGCTGGGCGTACATCTGGCTCAGGCCGCAGGGCTCGTAGCGCGAGGGCATGAGCAGGAAGTCGCTGCCGGCGAACATGCGCCGGGCGTCGGTTTCGTTGAAGCCGATATGCACCCCGATGCGCCCGGGGAAGCGCCGGGCCAGGGCGCGCATGGATTGCTCCTCTTCCGGTTCGCCGCGGCCGATGATGGCGATCTGGCCACCTGCTTGCACGATGAACTCCGCCACCGCCTCGGTGAGGTCCAGGCCCTTCTGGTAGACCAGCCGCGAGACCACCGCGAACAACGGGCCGTTGCTGGGGTCGAGGCCGAACATCTGCCGCACATAGGCGGCATTGGCCGCCTTGCCTTCCCAGTCGCCGATGCTGAAGGGGCGGAACAGATGGCTGTCGGTGGCGGCGTCCCAGCTCTCGTCGATGCCGTTGGGAATGCCGCTGAGCAGGCCCTGCTGGGTCTTGCTGGCAAGGAAGCCGTCCAGCCCGCAACCGAAGGCCGGGGTGGTGATTTCCTGGGCATAGGTGGCGCTGACCGTGGTGATGTGGCTGGCGTAGGCCATGCCGGCCTTGAGGAACGACAGCTTGCCGTAGAACTCCATGCCTTCCTGTTGCAGGGCGTGTTCGGGAATGCCCAGCTCCGGGCAGGAGGCCAGGCTGACCACGCCCTGGTAGGCCAGGTTGTGGATGGTGAACAGGGTCGGCGTGCGTTGTCCGCGCCAGTGCATGTAGGCCGGGGCCAGGCCGGCGGGCCAGTCGTGGGCGTGCACCAGATCGGGGCACCAGTGGATCTGCGCCAGGTTGGCGGCGATGTCGGCGGCGGCCAGCCCCAGGCGGGCGAAGCGAATATGGTTGTCGGGCCAGTCGCGGCCATTGTTGGCGCCGTAGGGCGTGCCTTCGCGCTCATAGAGCTCCGGGCAGATCAGCACGTAGATCACCAGGCCGTCGGGCATGTCCATGCGCCCGATCTTGCACGCCGGCAGCGCCGCGTGGCCGCCCAGCTCGCCGATGATGTGAATGGGGTTCTCGCTGTGCAGCACCTGGGGGTAGCCGGGGATCAGCACCCGCACATCGTGCAGGTGGGCCATGGCTCGGGGCAGGGCCGCGGAGACATCGCCCAGGCCGCCGGTCTTGACCAGATCGGCGATTTCCGAAGTGACGAACAGCACCCGCTTGCGGTTGGGATTGTGCCGGGCCAGCGGCAGCACCGTCTTGCTCCCCGAAGTCGGCTGGGCGGTGCGTTCACCGGCCTGCGGTTGAGGATGCTCTCCCTGAGTATTCAATACGGCGCTGATCATAGGTCTCTCCCGTTTTTATTGAAGTGCTGTCGGCCAATTCCTGTGGCCGGGCGCAAACGCGCCACACATCGATCAGCCTGAGCTGCTCGAGCGCTGAAGCAGAAAGGGTGGATCAGCCGCTGCAAGGAATGCACCAGTGGCAGCGGCCCTACCTTTAACCTGACCCTGGGCCGAAGCGAAAAGTTTCGACTTTTTCAGTGTCAAAGTGACCGGCCGGTCACGGGGCGAAATTCAGTCTAGGACAGAACCTAGAGCGTCGCCGTGGGCCCCGGGGTTTTCCCCCGGAGGGCTGGCGGGAGCCAGGACATCTCCCGACGAAAGGTCGTGGCTGCACCGTCGGCGAGCGTGGCCGTGCAGCCCTCGGCGCGAAAACGGTGAGGCCCTGCCAGCCGCTGGTGCAGGGCCTGGGGCGCGCTGCCCGAAAATGGGCCGGGGAGGCGGCGGGTCAGTTGAGCAGACGGATCGGCCGGCCGGCGTGCCAGGCCTGCAGGTCCTCGATCATCTGGCTGAAGAACAGTCGGTAGTTCTGCTCAGTGACATACCCGATATGGGGCGTGGCCAGGACATTGGGCAGGTGCCGGAACGGATGCCCGGCGGGCAAGGGCTCTTCGGCGAACACGTCGAGGGCGGCTCCGGCCAGCCGGCCCTGTTCCAGGGCGGCGATCAACGCCGCCTCGTCGACGATCGGCCCCCGGGCGGTGTTGACCAGCAGGGCGTCGGGCTTCATCCAGGCCAGGGCTTGGGCGTCCACCAGGTGGCGGCTGCGTTCACTGAGCACCAGGTGCACCGAGAGCACATCGGCCTGTTCGAACAGGGCCTGCTTGCTGACGTGGATCACCCCCGCGGCGGCCGCGCGCTCGGCGCTGAGGTTCTCGCTCCAGGCAATCACCCGCATGCCGAACACCTGACCGAACTGCGCCACCCGCTGGCCGATGTTGCCCAGGCCGAGCAGGCCCAGGGTCTTGCCGTACAGATCGCCGCCCAGTCCCTGTTGCCAGTGGCCGGCACGCAGGGCATTGGCCTCGTTGAGCAGGTTGCGGGTCAGGGCCATGAGCAGTGCCCAGGTCAGTTCCGGGGCGGCCTGCCGGTAGCTGTCGCTGCCGCAGACCTGGATCCCCAGGGCCTTGGCGGCTTCAAGGTCGATGGCGGCGTTGCGCATGCCGCCGGTCAGCAGCAACTTGAGTTGGGGCAGGCGTTGCAGCAGATCGGCGTCGAACAGGGTGCGCTCGCGCATCACGCAGATCACCTGGTACGGCAGCAGGCGCTGCACCAGAAGCTCGCGCTCGCCAGGGTAGTCATGCAGGAAGCTGACCTGGCCGATGCTCTGCAGCACCGACCAGTCGACCACCTCGCGGGCCACGTCTTGCCAATCGTCGATTACCGCAATCTGCAGCGTCATGTACGGGCTCCTGATTCGGGGGGCGGATCAAGCGGCCCGGCGGGGCCTGCTGAGGCTGCCGATCATGGCGCAGATCCGCCGTCCCGCGCACGCAGATTTCGCTGGCGTCGGCTGCTCGGCGAGCAGGTCCCAGGAGGCGCATGGTCCTGGCGGTACCCTGGCTGGCCAGCCCGCTACGGGGTGTCAGTCAGGCGCCCGGGCCGGTCAGCCAGCCCAGGGTCAGCCACACCAATACGGCGTAGCGCGCGCCCTTGGCCAGGCTGACCAGCAGCAGGAAACGCTTGAGGGGCTCGCCCATGACGCCGGCCACCAGGGTCAGCGGGTCGCCGATCAGAGGCATCCAGCTCAGCAGCAGCGACCAGTGGCCGTAGCGCTGGTAGTGCTGGCGGGCCCGCTCCAGATGCCGCGGGCCGACGGGGAACCAGCGGCGCTCCTTGTACTGCTCCAGGCGGCGTCCCAGCCACCAGTTGACCAGGGAGCCCAGGACATTGCCCAGGGTGGCCACCAGCCACAGCCCGAGCACGCTCAGTTGGTCGTTGTGCAGCAGGCCCACCAGCAGGGCTTCCGATTGCAGGGGCAGCAGGGTGGCGGCGGCGAAGGCCGCCAGGAACAGCCCGAGGTAGGCGCCGAGGATCAACGGGCCGGGTAGTCCGCCACCAGCACATCACGGCCGTCGCGGGTCAGGCCGATGATCTGGAAGGCCTCGGCGCCCATGCCGTCCATCTCCATGCCGGGGGAGCCCATGGGCATGCCGGGGGCCGCGATGCCCAGCAGGTCGTCGCGCTTGCGCAGGGCCAGCACCTGCTCGGCCGGTACGTGGCCCTCGACGAACTTGCCGTCGATGACCGCGGTGTGGCAGGAGCTCAGGCGCGGTGCCACGCCCAGGCGCTGCTTGACCGGGCTCATGTCGGCCTCGACATGATCGCGGACGTTGAAGCCGTTGGCCTGCAAATGCTCGATCCACTTCTTGCAGCAGCCACAGTTGGCGTCCCGGTGGACATCGATGTCGATGCTGCCGGCGGCCTGGGCCAGGGAGGTGAGGAACAGGGCGGACAGGGCCGCCAGACGCAGTGTGTGTTTCATGGAATATCTCGTGTGGATGCGCGGGCCATTGCCGTGTGCCGCGCATTTTTGCGGTTTTTGCCGGTTTGTGGCGCCCGTGTATGTATCAAGGTGATACAAAGCCGCTGCCCGGGCGCCACCGGCTGCGGACCTGATGCACCGATGGCTTGTTGCAGGGCCCTGCATGCCGATAGAGTCCTGCGGGTTTGGCACAGCCTAAGCGGCGCTGGCTGTCAGCAACCTGAGGCCTGGGTTACAGATTTGTCAGGTGGGCTGGCGGCCAGGGCGAACATTCTTATACAGGGCCGGGCGCACGGCCCGCGGCACACAAGCGAGGTTCCATGAAACCCTACCTGACGTTGTTGTTCCTGCTGTTGTTGGCCAATCCGGCGCTGGCCGGGTACAGCGCCCAGGAGCAGGAGAACCGGCGCATTGTGCTGGCGTTCTATCAACTGGCCCTGAACGACAAGGACTTCGCCGCTGCCCGACCTTATCTGGGCGCGCACTACATTCAGCACAATCCGGCCGTGGCGGACGGCATCGAGGGATTCAGGACCTTTATCGAGTTTCTCAAGCAGCACTACCCGCAATCGCAAAGCGAGATCAAACGCCTGTTCGTCGATGGCGACTTCGTGATCGTGCATGTGCGCAACACCGGCCGCGAACCGGGGGTGGTCAAGTCGATCATCGATATCTATCGCCTGGAGCAGGGCAAGATCGTCGAGCATTGGGACACCAGCCAGGTGCTGCCGGACCAGGCCGCCAATGCCAACGGCGCCTTCTGATCAGCCGGTCGCGGCTTCCAGGCGCTGCTTGAGATTGCCCAGGGCCTGGGCCGACAGCTGCTCCATGCGCAGGCGCAGGCCGCTCAGATGCAGGTCGGTGGAGAACGCCAGGGTCCGGCGCAGCAGTGTGCCGTCACCCTGTTTGCTCAACTGGTAGTGAATCGAGCCGTCCAGCGCGGCGGAGCTGAACACGGCCTTGAACTCCTTGGGAAACTGCGCGACCAGCACCCGGTAGCTCATGGGGATCTGCACCCCCAGCAGGTCCATGGTTTCGCTGAAGCGGTGGCCGGCCGGCAGCGAGCCGCCGAGCCCGGTGTCGGCCCGCAGGCTGCAAGGGTGCCATTCCGGCCAGCGGTCCGGCTGGGTCACGTAGTAGTAGAGGGTGTCGATACCGGCATGGATGTACAGCTCGTGGCGGATCTGTTCCTGCAACAAATGTGATTGGCGCTGGCCCATGACGCACTCCACTTCCTTGTGACCGGAGCCTCCAATATAGTCCCGCCGCCCGGTGCTGCCAGCGGCGGCGGGTGACCGTTCAGCGGACTTTGAAGCGGCTCATCAGGTGGCTGACCTGGGCGTTGGCCTGCAGCAGGCTCTGGGTATTGCTTTGGCCGGCTCGGGCGCTCTCCACCAGTTCCTCGACCATGTGTCGGATGCTCACCATGCTGCGGTTGATCTCCTCGGTCACCGCGCTCTGCTGTTCGGCGGCGGTGGCGATCTGGGTGCTGAGGCTGTTGATCTGGCTCACCGAATCGGCCATCTGGTCAAGGCCGGTGTTGACCCGCGCGGTGGCGTCCGCCGCCGACTGGCAACTGGCCTGGGTGTTTTCCATGGCGCTCACCGAGGAGCTGACGCCCTGGCTCAGGCGGCTGAGCATTTCGTTGATCTGCGAGGTGCTGTCCTGGGTCCGCGCCGCCAGTGCCCGGACTTCGTCGGCGACCACCGCGAAGCCGCGTCCCTGTTCTCCGGCCCGGGCCGCTTCGATGGCGGCGTTGAGGGCCAGCAGGTTGGTCTGTCCGGCGATGTCGCCGATCACCCCGAGGATTTCGGTGATGCGCTGGGCGTCGGCCTGCATGGCTTCGACCTTGTGGGTGGCATCGGCCACTTCGTCGATCAGGGCGATGACGCTGCCCGAGGCCTGGCCCACCACCACTCGCGAATGCTCGGCATGCTCGTTGGCGCGGCGGGTGAAGTCCGCGGTCTGCGCGGCGTTGGCCGCGACGCTGTCGGCGGTGCTGCTCATCTGCGTGATGGCGGTCACGGTCTGGTCGGTTTCCGAAGCGTGACGCAGCAGGATCTGCTGGCTGTGGGCCGAACTCTGTTGCAACTGCGCCAGGCTGCTGGCCATGGCGTCGGTGGCCTGGGTCACTTCGCCGATCATCGTCTGCAGGTACTGGATGAAGTGGTTGACCGAATGGCCGATGGCGCCGAGCTCGTCTTCGGCGCGGATCACGATGCGCCGGGTCAGGTCGGCGTCGCCGGTGGCCAGGGCATCGATGTTGCCCTTGAGGATCTTCATCCGTTGCACCAGCTGACGGATCGCATAGACCTGCAGCAGCACCAGCAGGATCACCATGGGGATCTGCAACAGGCTCAGGGTGCTCAGCACATCGTCGCGCTGGGCGGTGATCTGCTGGGTGGGCAGGGTGCTGGCGAGGAACCAGGGGGTGCCTTCGATGGCGCGCATGAAGAAGGTGCTGGGCACCCCGGCGTTATCGAATTCGATGCGCTGGCTGCCCTTGTCGCGTTGCTCCAGCGCGGCCTGGATCCGGGCGGCGAAGGGCGAGGCGGCGGCCAGTTCGCGAATGTTCTTGAGGACGATCGGACCGCTGATGCGCGAGCTGTTGCTGATGATCTTGCCGTCGGCCTCGACGATCAGCATCTGCGCGTTGAGTTCCTTTTCCTGGCGGGCCACCAGGTCGTTGAAGAAGCCCAGGGTCACGTCGATGGTGGCCACGCCCCAGGGCTGGCCGTCACGGCGGATGGCCATGGCGCAGTTGGTCCGCGGTTCGGCGCTGGCGTCGTCCTTGTAGGCCGCGGCCCAGGCGCACTGGCCGGGAGCGGTCTGCATGCCGCCCTTGTACCAGGACTGGTCGTAGTAGTTGGGGGCCGGGTCGCTGTTCCAGAACGTGTTGACCACCAGCTTGCCGGAGGCGTCGCGGTGCCAGAAGGTGCTGTGCTTGTTGCGGCCCGGGGTGCGCTGGCCCGGCAGGGGCCAGATGCCGCCACCGAAGACTTTCTGCTCGCCGTACTGGTCCACCAGCCCCGGCAGGACCCGGTCGATGCTGTCGCTGTCGAGCAGGGGAATGGTCTGGGTGATGCTGCGCTGCTGGGCCTGGACCTTGTTCAGTTCGCCCTGGATGCGTTCCGCCACTTCGGCGATGCGATTGAGGGCCACCTGTTCTTCGGTGTGGCGCAGCTTGGGCGCGACCAGCTGACTGATGCCCACGACGGTGAGTACCAGCATCAAGACAATGAACAGGACCAGAAACAGCGTGTAGCGGGCTTGAATGGTGCGCAAAGCGGGCATGGGACCTGTCCTTACCGAGCGTTTTTTATTATTCGGGGGGATGAGCCGTGTCAGGGCATCCACAGGATGTCGGCGCGGTTTTTCAGCTCTTTAGTACGATCGTCCAAAAAAATCGCGACGGGTTTGAAAACCGCCATGAGCGCGGCTCGGCCAAGGCCCCGGGCAGGTGCGCAAAGCCTCGATCAGACCAGGAAAAGATGACGGTTGGAGCAGGGGCGACCCTCTGTCCACCCAGTAAATCAAGCCTTTGGGCGAATTGTGTCGAGTTTGTACAAAAATTGTAAATTGTGGAAATAAAGCGTTGTTGCTGGGCTCCCCCGGCGTTGATACTGGCGCCCATTCAGATGATTCAACACGGCTTCCACCCAGTTTCAGGTCCCTTATCAGAGCTTTCAGGGGCTGGCGCTAGCAAGCGCAACAGGGGGATCGGCAAGCCGGACTACAGGAGTGTCAGCATGGCAATCGGATACGTTGGAGGCTGGACCAGCAAGGCGGGTCTGTTGGTGCAGGACGGCGGTGGCAGTTCCTCCAAACCGGTTTCGCAGAGCGCCAAGGTGCGGCAGATGTTGAGCCTGGTGGGAAGCAACCCCACGGTGCTGGACATCCGCAAGATGGACCAGTTGAAATTGCACAAGCAGATCAAGGGCTTTGATCCGACCAACGTGACCACCAAGTCCCTGGGCGGCATGAGCACCTTCTTGAAGAACAACGGGCTGATTTCCGACGTCACCGCGCTGAATCTGCTCAACGCCGGCGACAAGTTCGACCGCTTCGGTATTCCGAAGAACCCGGACGAGCCCTTCAATGCCCTGGAATACTTCGCCATGAAGCTCGATGACATCCAGAACAACAACATCAAGGGCAACAAGTACGCCAATTACCTGGTGCCCGAGTACAAGAAGGCCATCTACGTGCTGCAGAGCCTGCAGAACTACGGCAAGGGCAACGGCACCACGGTGACCGACAAGAACGTCTCCACCAAAGCCTGATTGCGCGACGCTTGCGCGCTCGCCCGGCGAGCGCGCAAGCCGCTTGCTTCAACGCGTCAGCAGCGCCATGACCTCTTCGGGATAGCGATTGCCCGCCGTGTTGCCCGGGCTGAAGATCTGCTCCAGCGACGCCAGTTCCTGCGCACTCAAGCGCACCTCCAGTGCCCCCAGGTTTTCCTCCAGATAGCGCCGTTGCTTGGTTCCGGGAATCGGAATCAGGTAGTCGCCCTGTGCCAGCACCCAGGCCAGGGCCAGTTGCCCGGCACTGACCTGCTTGTCCGCCGCCAGTTGCTGCACCTGCTGCACCAGTTGCAGGTTGCGCTGGAAGTTCTGCCCCTGGAAACGCGGGCTCAGGCGCCGGTAGTCATCAGCGGCGAAATCGTCCGGGCTTTGCAGGGCGCCGGTGAGAAAACCCCGGCCCAGGGGGCTGTAGGGCACGAAGGCGATCCCCAGGCGCTGGCAGGCGGCGAGGCAGCCGTTGTCTTCCTGATCCCGGCTCCACAACGAATATTCGCTTTGCAGGGCGCTGATGGGATGCACCTTGTGCGCCCGCTCCAGGGTCGCGGCCGAGGCTTCGCTGAGGCCCAGGTAGCGCACCTTGCCGGCCTGGACCAGCTCGGCCATGGCGCCGACCGTCTCCTCGATGGCCACTTGCGGATCGACCCGGTGCAGGTAGTACAGGTCCAGGGTGTCCACGCCGAGGCGACGCAGGCTGCCGTCGATGGAGGCGCGCACGTATTCCGGGCGGCCATTGACGCCGCGGGCCGTGGCGTCGCCCGGATCGCGGACGATGCCGAACTTGCTGGCCAGGAACACCTGCTGGCGCTTGCCGCGAATCGCCTGGCCGATCAGTTCTTCGTTGCTGTGGGGGCCATACATGTCGGCGGTGTCCAACAGGTTGATCCCCAGTTCCAGGGCGCGGTGCAGGGTGGCGATGGCTTCCCGGGGATCGCTGTCGGGGGTGTAGAAGTCGCTCATGCCCATGCAGCCCAGGCCAATGGCGGAAACCTGCGGACCGTTGTGACCCAGTTGTCGAGTGTGCATCGGTGATTACTCCGGTGAGTGGGGAAGAGCGTGCAGTTTGCTACTCGACAAAAAACCGATAAACAGGCTAAAAACGCTATCACTATTGGTATTTTCTAAATAATCGCGAGCCTGTATTCCATGGACCGTTTCAACGCCATGCGCGTCTTCACCCGCATCGTCGAGCTTGGCGGCTTTGCCCGGGCCGCCGACGACCTGCAACTGCCCCGGGCTTCGGTGACCATCCTGATCAAGCAATTGGAAGCCCACCTGGGGGTGCAACTGCTGCACCGCACCACCCGCCAGGTCAGCCCGACCCTGGACGGCGCCGCCTATTACCGGCGCTGCGTGCAACTGCTGGCGGACCTGGAGGAAACCGAGGCGGCGTTTTCCCTGACCCGGCACCATCCCCGGGGGCTGTTGCGCATCGACATGCCGGTGGGCATCGGTCGCCTGATGGTGATTCCGGCATTGCCGGAGTTCTCCGCCCGCTACCCGTTGATCGAGCTGGAAATCGGCCTCAATGACCGTCCGGTGGACCTGATCCGCGAAGGTGTCGATTGCGCCCTGCGTGGCGGCCCGACGCTGGACGAGAGCCTGGTGGCGCGGCCGCTGGTGCAATTGCAGCAGGTGACGTGCGCCAGCCCCGGCTACCTGCGCCAGCGGGGGATCCCACGGTCCCCGGCGGAGCTGGAGGGGCATCAGATGGTGGAGTACTTCTCCAGCGTCAGCGGCAAGCGCTATGGCCTGGAGTTCTTCGTCGACGGCCAGTTGCGCCAGATGCAGTTGCCCAAGCAGGTGGCGGTCAACAGCGCCGACGGTTACCTGGCGGCCTGCGAGGCCGGTTACGGGCTGGTGCAGACCCCGTACTACAACGTTGCCCGGCAGTTGCAGGCCGGCCTTCTGCAGGAGGTGCTACAGGACTGCCCGGCGCCGACGCTGCCCTTGACTGCGCTGTATCCGCCCCAGCGCCACCTGTCGACCCGGGTACGGGTGCTGGTCGACTGGTTGGTGGAGCTGTTCGCTCGTCCCGGCAACCTGACTTCGCGCCCCTGAAACCGCCACCCCTGGCAGCAAAACGCCCGCGACGGGGCGGGCGTTGGTGGTAGGCGATGCGCTGCGGCCGATGGATTGGCCGCACGTTTCAGCGGTGGTAGTAGCCGGGACCGCCGTCGTAGTAACGATGATGGCCGCCATCGCGGGGCATGATGATGCAGCCTGACAGGGTCAGGATGGCCAGCAGGGGAATCAGCAGCGTGATTCGACGAAACATTTATCAATCCTCAAAGGGCACGGAAAACGCAACAGGCCGTCAAGTAAGCAAAATCTCCTTGGCGCCTGTACCATGTGACCCCGATTTCCCCGGCTCATCCCCAAAACCTGGTAGGTGCTTGGCATCGACCTTGATACACAGCGGATACATTTTCAGCTTCAGGACCCCGCAATGACCCAGTCACAACGCTTGAAATACTCGATTCTGATTTCCCTGGTGGTACTGGGGATCATGCTTGGCCTTTCCTACCTGCAGAACCACGGGGTGATCAGCGAAAAACTGTTCCAGTACATCGCCATTGGCGTGGCGGTGGTCGTGGTGGTGATCAATGGCGTGATGCGTCGCAAGGTCAAGCCCTGAGCCGCCGGCGGCCTCAGGAGAGGCCGTCGAGCACCGCTGCGGCCCGCTGGTGCAGGCTGTAGCTCTTGTCCGCATTGAGGGTCAGCACGCCCTCGCTGCACAGGCGTTTCAACACTTCCCGGACACTGAGAAACGACAGCGGAATGTCCAGTTCCAGCAATTGGCTGTGGATTCCGCGCACGCCCAGGGAGCGTTCGCTCTGGGCGGCGGTGAGCAGGGCGTCGATGACTTTCAGGCGAATCAGGCTGGTGCGCAGGCCAAAGCTCTTCAGCAGCTGCTTGATGCGCTCGTTGCTGGTGCGCTCGGCGCTGCGGCCGAAGACACCGGCGCCGGCATTCAGCGCAGGCGGGTTGTTCATGGTGGTGCCATCCATTGGCAGTTGCGGGTTGTACATGCAAGAACTCCTTATCAGAGCCTGATCAGGAAAAGAATGATGGGTGCTCTAGTACTAGACGAGCGAGCGCGACCAATCATGAGGCCCGGGATGTAGAAAAATTGTCAGTATCGAGTCACTGACATGTCATGACCGCGGCGGCCGCTGCGATGGGAGTAAATTTTTTTCCCGCTCTTCGTCCTTATGGGCAGGCAGGCGCCGGTTGATCCGTGCGCGGCTGGATTCCCAGACTGGCGGCATCGCCGTACCCCGCCTGCGCACCAGTCCTGGTTGTGTTCTTTTGTATCAGGAGTCGGTGTGATCATTTCCAGGCAGTTCCCGCATTTTGCCCTTGCCGCCGTGTTGCTGAGCCTCGGTTGTGGGGTTCACGCACAGGCGCAGCCGGACCCGGTCCAGGCCGAGATCCGCCGCACCAGCTTTGGTGTCCCGCATATCCGTGCCGCCGATGAGCGCGGACTGGGCTACGGCATCGGTTACGCCTATGCCCAGGACAATCTGTGCCTGATGGCCAATGAAGTGCTGACGGTCAACGCCGAGCGCTCCAGGTATTTCGGTCCGGAGGGCCAGACCCTGGAGCAGCGCGACAATCTGGCCAGCGACCTGTTCTTCAGCTGGCTGAACTCGCCCCAGGCGGTGGCGGCGTTCTGGCAGGCGCAGACCCCGGCGCTGCGTGAGCGCATGCAGGGCTATGTCGAAGGCTTCAACCGGCAATTGCTCGAGCGCCGTGCCCAGGGCCTGCCGGAGCAGTGCCAGGGCGACTGGGTGCGGCCGCTGACCAGCGCCGACCTGGTGAAGCTGACCCGGCGCCTGCTGGTCGAAGGCGGTGCCGGCCAGTTCGTCGAGGCCCTGGCCCTGGCCGCGCCTCCGGGAGACGCCGCCCAGGCGGCCTTGAGCCCCAGGCAGTGGCAACTGGCGGCGAACCGGCAACAGGCTTTTGCCCTGGACCGGGGCAGCAACGCCGTGGCGGTGGGCGGCGAGCGTTCCTTCAATGGGCGCGGTCTGCTGCTGGCCAATCCGCACTTTCCCTGGGTCGGCGGCATGCGCTTCTATCAGATGCACCTGACCATTCCCGGTCAGCTGGATGTGATGGGCGCTGCCTTGCCCGGTCTGCCGCTGATCAATATCGGCTTCAACCAGCACCTGGCCTGGACCCACACCGTGGATACGTCCAAGCACTTCACCCTGTACCGCCTGCAACTGGACCCCAAGGACCCGACCCGCTACCTGCTGGATGGCCGCTCGCTGCCATTGCAGCGTCAGGTGGTGACGGTGCAGGGCAAGACCGCGGACGGGCGCTTGCAGCCCCAGTCGCGCACCCTCTACAGCTCGGTGTTCGGCCCCGTGGTGCAATGGCCGGGGGAGCTGGACTGGAACCGCCAGTACGCCTACAGCCTGCGTGACGCCAACCTCGACAACAGCCGCGTGCTGGCCCAGTGGTACGCGATGAATCAGGCCGGCAGCGTCAGCGACCTGCAAGACAGCGTGCACCGGTTGCAGGGCATTCCCTGGGTCAACACCCTGGCGGTGGATGACCAGGGCCGCGGCTTGTACATGAACCAGTCGGTGGTGCCCAACGTGACCCAGGCCAAGCTGGCGCAGTGCAGCGATCCGCGGGCCGGTACCCAGGTGATCGTTCTCGATGGATCGCGCAGCGCCTGCGCCTGGGATATCGATCCGGCCGCGGCGCAGCCGGGTATCTTCGCCGCCAGCCAGTTGCCGCAGCTGGCGCGCAACGACTACCTGCAGCACGCCAACGACTCGGCCTGGATGGTCAACCCGGCGGCGCCGCTGCAAGGCTTCTCGCCGGTGATCAGCCAGCAGGACGTACCGTTGAAGATGCGTGCGCGTTTCGCCCTGGAGCGCCTGGGCCGGATGCAGCAGATCAAGGCTGCCGATCTGCTGCACATGGTCAGCGACAACCAGGTGTACCTGGCCGGCCTGGTGATGCCGGACCTGCTGCAGTTCTGTGCACAGGACTTGGGCGCCGATGCCCGGCGCCTGGCGCGGCTGTGTGGCAGCCTCGGGTCCTGGGACCGCAGCGCCGGCCTGCACAGCGGGCTGGGCCTGGTGTATTTCCAGGGCATCATGCAGCCGCTGCTGCATGACCCGGACATCTGGCGGGTGGCGTTCGATGCCAGGGACCCGCAGCACACGCCGCGGGGCCTGGCCATCGGCCGCGAACCGGTGGCCCGGGCCCTGCGTGCGGCCATGCTGGCAGCGGCGCAGATGGTGGACGAGGCCGGGTTGGCCGATGACGTGCGCTGGGGCGAGCTGCAGCAGGTGAGCCGGGGCGGCCGACCGACCCCGGTGCCCGGCGGCCCGGAAAGCCTGGGGGTGTACAACGCCATCCAGAGCGTGCCGGGGGACGGCGGCAAGCGGGAGGTGGTGAGCGGCACCAGCTACCTGAATGTGGTCAGCTTCGATGAGCAGGGGCCACGGGCCCTGGGGTTGCTGGCGTTCTCCCTGTCCAGCGACCCGGCCTCGGCGCATTTTCGCGACCAGACCGAGGCGTTCGCCGCCAAGCAGTGGCAGGTGCTGCCCTTTACCGAGGCGCAGATCCGCGCCGATGGCCAGTATCAGGTGCAACGGATCCAGGAGCCGCGCCGGGAGCCTTAGCCATTGGCGGCGCTGTGAAGGTCGGTGGGATCATCTGGGCCGCCCGGGCAACCGGGCGGCCTTCAGCTGTTTGGCGGGGACTGGGGCAGGGCGTTGATCACCGGGTTGCCCTGGCGATTGCGCGTCAGGTAGACCGGCAGCACCTTGGGCAGCGAGGTCAGCAGGCTCTTGATCTCCCTGGTGTTGTAGATGCCGCCGACGCGAATGCTGCCGGTCTGGCTGTCAGCCAGCTGTACCGGGCTATCCAGATAGCGATTGATCAGCGGCAGGGCCTCGTTGAGGGACAGGTTGTCCAGCACCAGCTTGCCATTGCGCCAGGCCAGGGAACTGTCGTTGCTGTAGGTCTGGCTGATCTGGGGCGCGTAGTCGCCTTCCTGGTAGCGGGCCTGCATGCCGGGCTCCAGGCGGAAGCCTTCGCCAGGCTGGGCGGTATCGCTGTTGACCAGCACCGAGCCCTGCAGCAGGGTGACCCGCACCTGATCTTCATACATCCACACGTTGAACTGGGTGCCGGTGACCTTGACCTGCCCCCGGGCGGCCTTGACCACGAAAGGATGGGCGCTGTCATGGCTGACCTTGAAGAAGGCCTCGCCCTTGTTCAGGGTGACCCGGCGCTGGTCCTTGTAGTTGCTGTAGGTCAGGGCGCTGCCCAGGTTCAGCTCGACCTGGCTGCCGTCGGCCAGGGTCACGCTGCGCAGGCTGTCGCCGGCTTCGAAGCGTTCGTAGGATGAGGGCAGCCAACCCAGTTCCCAGCCGCTGTAGGCGGCCAGGGGCAGGGCGCACAGGGCAATGGCCGCCGCCACGCCGTAGCGTTGCCAGCTGCGCCGTGGCGCAGGCTGGGGCGCCGGGGTCGACAGGGCGGAGGGTGGCAGTTGGTCGGCCACTTCCCAGATTTCCCGCATGGCCTGGTATTCGAAGGCGTGCAGTGGGTCGGCATCGTGCCATTGCTGAAAGGCCAGGCGTTCGGCATCGCTGCAGTCTGCTTCGTGCAGGCGCATGCACCATTGCGCCGCAGCCTGGGTAATGGCGTCGTACTCGGCTTCTGAGAGGATCTGTTGGCTCATTGACTCTTCCTGATTTCGCGCATTCTACCCTTCGCGACAAGCCTTGGAGAACAACCATGATGGCGATTGCCCAGTAACCGGTGGTTATTTTCATCCGAGACGCCCCTTGGCAGGCGCTGGGGGCAAGGTGGCGCATGCCGCCGCAAGGGGGATCCTGGCACCTTCCCTGCAAGCTTCAGGCAGTGGTTGACAGGGTTGCGGCTCGGCGTTGTTTAATCGCGGGTCACGCGCTGTTGCCCCCTCCAATAACTACTCTGGAGCTTCAGATGTCTGCCTCGTCCCCGGTTGTTGATACCCCCTCCGAATACCTGTCGTTCCCGGCTCTGGTGCAGTTGCTGGAGACGATCTTCCTGGGCCACGGCTGTCGCGCCGACGTCGCCCGGTGCCTGGCCGAGAACTGCGCCGGCGCCGAGCGTGACGGCGCCCACAGTCATGGCGTGTTCCGTATTCCAGGTTATGTCTCGACCCTGGCCAGTGGCTGGGTCAATGGCCAGGCGCAGCCGCGGGTGGAAGACGTGGCCGCCGCCTTTGTCCGGGTCGATGCCGACAACGGGTTTGCCCAGCCGGCCCTGGCGGCGGCCCGCGAGCTGCTGGTGCACAAGGCCCGCGAGGCCGGGATCGCCGTCCTGGCCATCCGCAACTCGCACCATTTCGCGGCACTCTGGCCGGATGTCGAACCCTTTGCCGAAGAAGGGCTGGTGGCCCTGAGCGTGGTCAACAGCATGACCTGCGTGGTGCCCCATGGGGCCGACCGGCCGTTGTTCGGCACCAACCCGATCGCCTTCGCCGCGCCCCAGGCCCAGGGCCAGCCGATTGTCTTCGACCTGGCCACCAGCGCCATTGCCCATGGCGATGTGCAGATTGCCGCACGGGAAGGCCAGCGCCTGCCCCTGGGCATGGGGGTCGACAGCCTGGGGCAGCCGACCCAGGACCCCAAGGCGATCCTCGAAGGCGGGGCGCTGCTGCCCTTTGGCGGGCACAAGGGCTCGGCGCTGTCGATGATGGTGGAGTTGCTGGCCGCGGCGCTGACTGGCGGGCATTTCTCTTTCGAATTCGACTGGTCCAATCATCCCGGGGCCAAGACGCCCTGGACCGGGCAGTTGCTGATCGTCATCGATCCGAGCAAGGCCGCCGGACAGAGTTTCGCCGAGCGCAGCCAGGAACTGGTGCGGCAGATGCACGCGGTGGGACTCAAGCGCCTGCCCGGGGAGCGCCGGCATCAGCAGCGCGAGCGTTCACTGCAACAAGGGATTGCCATCGGCGCTGCGCAACTGCAGCAGTTGCGGGATCTGGCGCGGGGCTGAGGGATGCACAGATGCAGGCCAGGCCCACCAGGGGCCCGGCCTGCAGGGGCGGTCAGGAACGACGGCCCAGCAACAGGCCGACTACCAGCCCGACACCGGCGGAGATGGCCACGGTCTGCCACGGATGGCCACCGATGTACTGTTCGGTGGCATCCACCACCGGCTTGCTGCGTTCGCGCACATGGCTCACCGAGTCCAGCGCCTGCTTGAGCTTGAGGCTCACCTGCCGGCGCAGGCTTTCACCTTCTTCGCCCACCAGGGTGGCGCTGCCCTTGAGCAGTTTTTCCGATTCTTCGATCAGCGCCTGCAACTCGCTGAAGGCCTGATCCTTGATTTGATCGTTTTCCGCTTGCGCGGCTGATTTACGAGCCATGAAGTTTTTCCTTGGACAATGTGAACGGTGGTGCATGAGCGCGCCTTCCGGAGCGGGAGGCCGGCTCAAGCCGATTGCAGTCTGCGGCAGCGGCTGCAGTGATCGGGTACCTGCAATGGAGTCCGTTGCCGGGGCAAAAGTTGCAGCCATTTTGCTCCTTGCTCGCCAGTCCGGGGTAAACCCGTCAGCCCCTACAGTGTAAGATGTCGCCTATTTTACGCAGCAGGAATTTCCCATGAGTTTCAATCTGGCTAACAAGCCCCTGGCCGAGCGCGCCGCCATCGAGGACGAGAAGTCCCGTCTGTTCGAACTGTGGCAGAGCAACCTGGGCAAGGCCAAGGGCGAGGCCGCGCGGTTGTTCGGCGAGCGTGGCAAGCGCAAGGGCAAGTGGGCCGAGTGGGTCCGCGCCGAGCTCGACGGCATGTCGCCGCCGGAGTTCTCCAACATGGTGCGCAGCGAAGTCAATCGCCTGATGGCGGCGAACAAGTAAGGGCGAAACTCTCGACGATCGCCTCGCGTACCTTCACCAGCAGTGGATCGGTCTGCGGGCTGGTGCGCCAGCCCAGTTCGATCGGATAACGCGGCAGCGCCAGGGGGCAGGGCAGCAGTTGCAGGCCGGTGAGCTCGGCGATGCGCCGGGCGGCATGGTCGGGAATGGTTGCCACCGCCTGGCTGCCCTTGAGCAGAAAGGGCAGCGCGGCAAAGTGCGTGGTCGAGGCGCACACCCGGCGACTGAGGCCCAGGTTCGCCAATCCTTCATCGGTGATGCCGATAAAGCCCTGGGACGACACCAGCAGGTGCTCCCGCTCGACGAACTCTTCAAGGCTGATGCGTTGCTGCCCGGGAGCCAGGCTGGCCGGGTCGGCCAGGCACAGGTAAGCCCCTTCTCCCAGCACCTGGCGGCTGAGCAGGCGTTCGGCAAAACCGCCGGCGCTGATGGCCAGGTCGACGCTGCGCTGCAACAGCGCCTCGGCGACGATCTGGCTGTGGGTCTGGCGGAAAATCAGCCGCAGCTTGGGCGCCCGCCGGGCCACGGCCTCGATCATCTGCCGGCCATAGGCAATCTCGAAATCATCCGACAGCCCGACCGTCACCGAGCGCCCCTGATAATCGCCGGTGTCCGGAGCGACCATGGCCAGGCTCTGCCGGCATTTGTTCAGGGCATCGCTGACCACCGGCTTCAACTGATTGGCCTTGAGGGTCGGTGCCAAGCCGCGCCCGGTGCGCACGAACAGGGGATCGCCATACAGCTCCCGCAGCCGGCGCAAGGCCGCGCTCATGGCCGATTGGGTGACCCCCAGGCGCAGGGCGGCGCGGCTGGCGCTGGACTCGTCATGCAAGGCTTCGAAGGCCTTGAGCAGGTTGAGATCGACGCTGGCGATATTCATCTGATTCATATCATTAAGCACTGAGTTGGGGTTTATCGATGATCGGCGGCGCCCGCAGAATGCGCAACACCTGATCGTTCGAGGAAACACGTCATGCCCAAGTCCATCGTCGCTGCCCTGCAAATCGGTGCCCTGCCTGAAGGCAAGGCGGCCACCCTGGAGCAGATCCTGTCCTACGAAGCCGCCATCATCGAGGCCGGTGCGCACCTGGTGGTGATGCCCGAAGCGCTGTTGGGGGGCTACCCCAAGGGTGAAGGCTTCGGCACTCAACTGGGCTATCGCCTGCCGGAAGGGCGCGAGGCCTTCGCCCGCTACTTTGCCAATGCCATCGATGTCCCCGGGGCCGAAACCGAGGCCCTGGCCGGGCTGTCGGCGCGGACCGGGGCCAATCTGGTCCTGGGGGTGATCGAGCGCAGCGGCAGCACCCTGTATTGCACGGCGCTGTATTTCGACCCGCAGGCGGGGCTTGTGGGCAAGCATCGCAAATTGATGCCCACCGGCACCGAGCGGCTGATCTGGGGCAAGGGTGACGGCTCGACCCTGCCGGTGCTGGACACCCAGGTCGGCCGGGTCGGCGCGGTGATCTGCTGGGAAAACATGATGCCGCTGCTGCGCACCGCGATGTATGCCCAGGGCATCGAAGTCTGGTGCGCGCCGACGGTGGACGAGCGGGAAATGTGGCAAGTGAGCATGCGCCATATCGCCCACGAGGGCCGCTGCTTCGTGGTCAGCGCCTGTCAAGTGCAGGCCTCGCCCGAGGAACTGGGGCTGGAGATTGCCAACTGGCCGGCGCAGCGGCCGTTGATTGCCGGCGGCAGCGTGATCGTCGGGCCCATGGGCGATGTGCTGGCCGGGCCGCTGGTGGGCCGCGCCGGGCTGATCAGCGCCGAGATCGATACCGCCGACCTGGTGCGTGCGCGTTATGACTACGACGTGGTCGGTCATTACGCCCGCCCGGATGTGTTTGAACTGACCGTGGACCAGCGCGCCCGCCCCGGAGTGCGCTTTACCTGAGCCGGCGCCACTCTTCGCGGGTGATTTCCCACAGCTCCACGGGGAACCGCCCGCTGACGAATTCGCCGTCCCGGGAGTCGATCAGGCGCATGCCGCCACGCTCGGAAATCCGCCGCGATCCCTGGTTCGGCGCCGCCTTGGGCACGCGCATCAAGGGCCGTTGCAGCACCTCGAACCAATAGTGGTCCACCGCCTTGCAGGCTTCGCTCATGTAGCCCTGGCCCTGCCATGGCGGGGCCAGCCAGAAGCCGCGGTTGTCGTCCACCTGGTCCATCAGGCTGATGCAGCCGATCATCTGGCCCGGGTCGCTGCGCCGGCGCAGGGTCCAGTGCCATTCCGTGCCCCGGGCCATGGCCGGCAGGGCCAGGTCGCGCACGTAGCTCAAGGCACCGTCGGCCGGGTAGGGCCAGGGCACCAGGGCGTTGAGGTAGCGCACCACTTCCCAATGTGGAAACAGCTGCTGGATGGCGTCGGCATCCGCCAGTTCCAGGGGCCGCAGCAACAGGCGCTCGGTGTGCAGGGTGGGCAGGTTGCCAATCATCGTCAGGACTCCTTGTGAAGTTTGCCGAGCAGCAGATGCTCGCCGAGAAAGTCGACGAACACCCGCAGCTTGGGCAGCAGGTGCCGGCTGCTGGGCCAGAGTATGGAGAACTTGCCGCGCTCTTGCTGGAAGTCGTCCAGCACCGACACCAGGCTGCCATCGGCCAGGGCGCCAGCGACCACGAAATCCGGCACGTAGGCGATGCCCAGGCCCTGGGTCGCGGCATGGATCAGCGACTCCAGGTTGTTGCTGGTCAGGGCGCTGCCCAGCACCAGCGGCGCTGCGCTGTCGGCCAGGTGCAGGCGCCACGGCTGCAGCTGGGTGCCACCGGGAAACTTGTAGCGCAGGCAGGCGTGGTGCTCCAGGTCCCTGGGCGTCTGGGGCGTGCCGCGGCGCGCGAAGTAGCCGGGCGCGCCGACCAGCACGAAGCCGAAGGGCCCGAGGCTGCGGGACCTGAGCTGGGAGTCCGGCAACTCGCCGCTGCGAATCACCGCATCCACCCCTTCGGCGATCACGTCGATCAGCCGGTCGTTGAAATCCAGGTCCAGTTCGATGTCCGGATAGCGCGCGGAGAACGCCGGAAGGATCGGCAGCAACATGCGGTAGCCGATGGCCGGCAGGCTGACCCGCAAGCGCCCCCGTGGCGCATCACTGATCCGCGCCAGTTCGGCTTCCGCTTCCTGTACCTGATCGACGATGCGCTGGCCGCGTTCGTAGAACAGCGTGCCTTCGTCGGTCAGGCTGATGCGCCGGGTGCTGCGGTTGAGCAGGCGCACGCCGAGCCGTTGTTCCAGGCGTGACAGGGCCTTGCCCACCGCCGAGGCGGACAGCCCCAGGCGTTCACCGGCGGCCACCAGGCTGCCGCTCTGGACCACGCAGACAAACACTTGCAGGCCGTTCAGGTTGTCCATGGCGCTCCTCGATTGCAGCGTTTTTGTCCGTAAAGAGCGGAATAATGCCCTGTTTTTTACCGATTGCGGCCTGCCTATCCTGGGTTTTTCTTCCAAGAGCCCTGATGACCGGGGCGTAGAGGTGTCCGTGAATCCTGAACTCGACCTATCCCTTGGGCTGCCGGCCCGTACCCGCGAGCGGGGTGCCTACGGCGTATTGGCGGCGGTGTGCCTGGCGGCGCTGATGCTGCCCCTGACCTTTGTCGGGGTGGCCGTGGCGACCCCGGCCATCGCCCGCGAACTGGGGGGCAGCCCCCTGGCCCTGAGCTGGACCACCAACGCCTTCATGCTGACCTTTGGCAGTGTGTTGATGGCCGCCGGGACCCTGGCCGACGAGTACGGTCGCAAGCGCCTGTTCAGCCTGGGGGTGGCGCTGTTCGGCCTGAGCTCCCTGGCCCTGGTGTTCGTGCCGTCGCTGCTGTGGCTCAACCTGCTGCGCGGGGTCCAGGGACTGGCCGGGGCCGCCGCCCTGGCCGGTGGTTCGGCGGCCCTGGCCCAGGCCTTCGACGGCCCCGGGCGGACCCGGGCCTTCAGCCTGCTGGGCACCACCTTTGGCGTCGGCCTGGCCTTTGGCCCGATCCTCGCCGGGGTCCTGGTGGAACACAGCGGCTGGCGCGGGATCTTCGTCTCCGGAGCGCTGATCGGCGGCCTGTCCCTGGCCTTTGGCGTGCCGCGCATGCAGGAGTCCAGGGATCCCGAGGCCCGGGGCGTGGACTGGCCCGGGACCTTGAGCTTCACCCTGGCCCTGGTGCTGCTGACCTGGGGCATTCTGCAGGCGCCGCAAAGCGGCTGGGGCAGCCCCTGGGTTCTGGCGCTGCTGCTGGGAGCGCTGCTGGCGCTGGGGCTGTTCGTCGTCGTGGAGCGGCGGGCGGCACGGCCGATGCTCGACCTGTCGCTGTTTCGCTACCCGCGCTTTGTCGGGGTGCAGGTGCTGCCTATCGCTACCTGCTATTGCTACGTGGTGCTGCTGATCCTGCTACCGATCCGCTTTATCGGCGTCGAAGGCTACAGCGAGATCGACGCCGGGCTGCTGATGCTGGCCCTGTCCGCGCCGATGCTGGTGGTGCCGTTGGCTGCGGGCTGGCTCAACCGCTGGTTCAGCGCCGGCAATCTGTCGAGCCTGGGGCTGGTGGTGGCCGCCGGCGGACTCTGGTGGCTCAGTCGCCTGGCGCCGGGGCAGGGCAGCGGCGAACGGGTCTGGCCGTTGCTGGTGATCGGCCTGGGCAGCGGCCTGCCCTGGGGCTTGATGGACGGTCTGTCGGTGAGCGTGGTGCCCAAGGAGCGGGCCGGCATGGCCAGTGGCATCTTCAGCACCACCCGGGTGGCGGGCGAGGGCATTGCCCTGGCCCTGGTGGTGGCCTTGCTGGCGGCACTGCTGCAACAGGCCCTGGGCGCCCAGGGGGCCACGGGCGAGTCCCTGGTGCTGGCGGCCCGGCAACTGGCCGGGGGGGATCTGGCGGCCAGTGCCGGGACTTTGCCGAGCGGGTCCCGGGAGGCGTTGCTGCAGGGCTATGCCCAGGCCTTCAGCCAGCTGTTGCAGGTGCTGATGGTCATCACCCTGGTGGCGGCCCTGGTGGTGAAGGTGGCGTTGCATGAGCCGCGCCACCCGCGTCGCTTGCGGAGCTGATCAGCGGAACTCGAAGAACTCGTAGTGCAGGTTGGCTTCGGGAATCCGGTACTGGTGCATCAACTCGCGGACCTGGGCCAGCAGACCCTTGGGGCCGCAGAAACTGATGCGGATCTGCTGCGGGTCGGTTTGCGCCGCGCTGCGTTGCAGGGTTTGCGCCAGGGACTCGGTGCCGCCGCTGTTGGCGACGAAGTCCACGCCGCGAGCCTGGGCCATGCCCTGCAGGGTGTCGACGCTGGGAAAGGCCCGGGACGGGTTGTAGCAATACACCAGGGTGGCCTTGTCGAACTCCCCGGCGGCCGCGTCCTGCAGCCAGGAAATGAACGGCGAGATGCCCACTCCGCCGCCGATCCAGATCTCCCGGGCCGCCGCCTCGGGCCGCTTGAAGCGGCCGTAAGGCGCGTAGAGATCAGCACGCATGCCGACCTTGACCTGCTTGCGCAGCCGTTGGGTGTAGTCGCCCAGGGCGCGGATGACGAACTCGATGCGCCCGTCCTCGGCCTGGGCACTGGCGATGGTGAAGGGGTGCGGCTCGCGCAGGCCCTTTTCCTGCATCGACAGAAACGCGAACTGCCCGGCCTTGAAGGGAAAGCCACGGCCCAGGGGGCGCAGTTCCAGGTGCAGGGAGTTCTTCTCCACCCTGACCGCGCTCACCTGATACTCGCCGGCCTTGGCCACCAAGGGGTAAAGCAGCAGTTTGTACAGGGCGCCCAGCACCCCGAGGATGCACAGCGCGCCAAGCCACAGGCCCGATGGCGAGTCCAGGGTGATCGGCGACTTGAAGCTCAAGCCGTGCAGGATGACGATCAGGAACAGCGGCCCGGACAGCTTGTGCCACCAGCGCCACTGGCTGTAGGGAATGTTGCGGTTCAGCGCCAGGAGCACGATCAGGCCCAGGGCCACGTAGCTCAACTGGCGCACCAGGCGTGTCCAGTACTTGGACAGTTCGAGGATCGGCACGCTGTTCCATTCGTCCAGGTTGGCCTTGAACACCAGGTGATAGCTGGCGAACGCCAGGGCCCAGATCCCCAGCCATTTATGCACCTCGTAGACCCGGTCAAGGCCGCCGAACAGGCGCTCGACAACGCCCCAGCGGGCGGCCAGCAGGCAGGACAGGGCCATGTACGCCAGGGCGGTGCTGCCCAGGACCATGCTCAGGGTGGCGGAGGTCAGCCAGGTGGTGGAAGGGATCTCCAGCAGGAGGGTGAACGTGGTGATCAGCAGAACGCCGATTATCGTGTGCCAGGTTTTCAAGGGTGCATGACTCCGCTCAGGAAATGCCGTCATGGCATGAACATCGACTGCCGCAAAGGTCCCGTTGCAAGGGGGGCAAGGCCATAAGGCGCGATGCATGGGGTGGTGTGGCGCTGGGGTATAGCGGGATATGACAGCTTTGTTCGCGCGTAACCGGAGGCCATTCTAGCGCCTGAACCTTAATTCAAGCTGATGCGGGTCATCGACAGCGTGTTTTGTGATTGCTGGAAATGATCGAATCTCAATTGCATTTCGATTTCATGTGCCGGGCCTGCCGCGCTGTTGCTGGCCTCTCGGCACCTGCGCGATGGCGTGGGCCCTGCCGGCGAAGGGGGCCTGGAGACCGGTACAGGGCCTTGGCGTGCTTTCGCAGACCTGCCAGCGCCGGCAAAAGTGCCGGCGGATGTGCACTCGGGTGTGCTGCGCAGGGCCTGGCGTGCGTCTAGCAGCCATAGCCCCGCAGCCGTACCGGGGCCCGTGATGATGAGCCTGAACATGCAAGCCCTGTTGAACCAGATTCTCGATGAAGTCCGCCCCCTGATCGGCCAAGGCCGGGTCGCCAACTACATTCCGGCCCTGGCCGACGTGCCGGCCAACCAGCTGGGGATTGCCGTATATGGCAACGATGGCCAGGTATTCAGCGCCGGTGACGCCGACACGCCATTCTCGGTGCAAAGCATTTCCAAGGTCTTCAGCCTGGTGCAGGCCATCGGCCATTCCGGCGAAGCGATCTGGGAACGCCTGGGCCACGAGCCCTCGGGACAACCCTTCAACTCCCTGGTGCAACTGGAGTTCGAGCGCGGCCGCCCGCGCAATCCCTTCATCAATGCCGGCGCCCTGGTGATCTGCGACATCAATCAGTCGCGTTTCGCCGCACCGGCCTTGTCCATGCGCGATTTCGTCCGGCGCCTGTCGGGCAACCATCAGGTGCTGGTGGATGGCCGGGTGGCGGAGTCGGAATATCAGCACCGGGCGCGCAACGCGGCCATGGCCTACCTGATGCAGTCCTTCGGCAACTTCCATAACGATGTCGAGGCGGTGCTGCGCAACTATTTCAGCCATTGCGCGCTGCGCATGAGCTGCGTCGATCTGGCCCGGGCGTTCTGCTTTCTGGCCAACGACGGCTTCTGCAAGCACAGCGGCGAGCAGACTCTCACTCGGCGCCAGACCCAGCAGGTCAACTCGATCATGGCCACCAGCGGCCTGTACGACGAGGCTGGCAACTTCGCCTATCGAGTTGGCCTGCCGGGCAAGAGCGGGGTCGGTGGGGGGATTGTCGCCGTGGTGCCGGGGCAGTTCACGGTGTGCGTGTGGTCGCCGGAACTCAACGCCGCCGGCAACTCGCTGGTGGGCATGGCGGCCCTGGAACTGCTCAGCCAGCGCATAGGTTGGTCAGTGTTCTAGGCTTTGTACGAACAGCCTTGATACTCGGTGATGCTGCGTTGAAAACAGTCTCGTGCGCGAGTCTGATCGGAATGCTCATTGACAACCCGTAAAGTCGAACGCGACCCCGGTCGTTCCTCGACCGTTTTCGCCTTGCCTGACCTTCGTCGCAAAACCTTTGGTACAGAGCCCAGGGTTTACCAGGCGCCGGGGTTGTTCAGGCTGATCTGCCCGCGATCGATGAAGCGCTGGGTGCCGAACAGCCCGCCGGCCAGCTTGCCGCGCAGCACGTAGGGCAGGTTGTCCAGGCTCTGGGTCTGGCTCAGGCCCAGGGTCTGGCGCAGCACCGCAAAGGCCGAGACGCTGACCGGAATCACCAGGATGTCTTCCGAGTAGCGGCCGATGTGCCCCTGCTGGTCGCTGACCCCGGAGGCCAGCGGGCGGCCGTTGACCTCCAGGTCCAGGGCCACGCCGTTGTAGTCGATGGGGCTTTCGTTGGGGTTCTGCAGGCGCAGTTTCACCGCAAAGCGCATTTCCAGGTCCTGGCTCGGCAGCGGCTCGATGCCCACCACGTTGATCGCCAGCGGATCGCGGTTGGGCAACAGCGCGCAGGCGCCGAGGCTGAGCAGTACCAGGGTCAAGGCGATCAATCTACGCATGCAATACCTGTCAACAATGGAAATGAATGACGGACCGGCACCTTGTAGCCGCTGCCGAGCCTGCGAGGCTGCGACAAGGCCCCCAGGGCCTTGCAACATCCAAAGCCGAGAGCCCGACACCCGCGCACGCAGCATAGACGCCCGCCAGCCTCAGGAGTTCGCTTTAGCGCTCATGTCCGGGTCTTGCATGACCTTGAGGGTCGCCGCTTCCGGGTCGAACTCATCCTCTTCCAGTTCGAGGAATTCTTCCGGCAGGAAGAGGTTGAGCAAGATCGCGCAGAAAGCCCCCACGGTGATCGGCGACTCGAAGATGTTGTGCAGGGCCTTGGGCAGCTCGCGCAGCACCTCCGGCACCGCCGCCACCCCCAGGCCCATGCCCAGGGAAATGGCCACGATCAGCACGTTGCGCCGGTGCAGCCCGGCCTCGGCGAGAATCTTGATCCCGGCCACTGCCACGGTGCCGAACATGATCAGGGTGGCGCCGCCCAGCACCGGCTTGGGCATCAGTTGCAGCACCGCGCCGATCACCGGGAACAGGCCCAGCAGCACCAGCAGCCCGGCAATGAAGTAGGCCACGTAGCGGCTGGCCACGCCGGTCAGTTGGATCACCCCGTTGTTCTGGGCAAAGGTCACCATCGGCAGGCTGTTGAACACCGCCGCCACCGCCGAGTTGAAACCGTCCGCCAGCAGCCCGGACTTGATGCGCTTGATGTACAGCGGGCCCTTGACCGGCTGCTGGGAAATCATCGAGTTGGCGGTCAGGTCGCCGGCCGCCTCCAGGGGCGAAATCAGGAAGATCACCGCCAGGGGAATAAAGGCAATCAGGTCGAAGGAAAAGCCGTACTTGAACGGCACCGGCACGCTCACCAGCGGCACCTCGGGCAGGGCCGCCAGGTCCACCCGGCCAAGCATCCAGGCCACCACGAAGCCCAGGGTCAGGCCGATGACGATCGAGCCCAGGCGCAGCATCGGATGGTTGAAACGGTTGAGTATCACGATGGTCAGCAGCACCAATGCCGCCAGGCCCAGGTTGCTCGCCGCGCCCAGGTCGCTGGCGCCGTAGCCGCCGGCCATGTCGGTGACCGCCACCTTGATCAGCGACAGGCCCATCAGGGTGATGATGGTGCCGGTCACCACCGGGGTGATCAGCTTGCGCAGCTTGCCGATGAACTGGCTGAGGAACATCTCGATAAAGGCCGCGACAAAACAGATGCCGAAGATGGTGGAGAGGATGTCGTCGGTGCTGCCGCCCCGGCCCTTGACCATGAAGCCGGCGCTGAGCAGCACGCTGATAAAGGAAAAGCTGGTGCCCTGCACGCACAGCAGGCCGGAACCGATCGGCCCCAGGCGCCGGGCCTGGACGAAGGTGCCCAGGCCCGAGACGAACAGCGCCATGCTGATCAGGTAGGGCAGCTCGCTTTCCAGGCCCAGCACGCCGCCGAAGATCAGGGTCGGGCTGATGATGCCGACAAAGCTGGCCAGCACATGCTGCAGGGCGGCGAAGATCGCCGCGCTGAAGTGCGGACGGTCGTCGAGGCCGTAGATCAGGTCGGACGTGTAGCGGGGCGGGGAACGATCAGGTGCGGTCATGGTAAAAGGCCTGCCAGTGGCGTGTGCAAACAACGGGAACACACGTCGGAAAGTGGACGGGACTTGGGCCGCACAGCCATGGCATGGACAAGACTTGCGCACCCGGTCAGAAAAAAGGAGGCGCAGGATGCCAGAAAGGCGCCGCTGTCAGAAGGGCAGGCCGGTGGATAAAGGCAATTTGCCAGAGATACGAAAGATACTGTTTCTCATTTGCCTTTGTGGAATAATCCGCCTCCCCGATCCGCGGACCGCCTTCCGATGCTGCCCACCCCCAGCCTGCTGCGCAGCTTTCAAGAGCATTACAACGACCTGCTGAAGTTTCTCACCCGGCGCATGAGCGATCGCCAGCGGGCGGCGGACGTGGCCCAGGAAACCTACCTCAAGCTGCTCAAGGTCGACCAGCAGACGCTGGAGGTGCACGACGATCGCCGCTTCATCTTCCGCGTGGCCGGCAACCTGGCCATCGACACCCTGCGCCGCGAGCAGCGCCTGGCGGCCAACCTCAGCGACGGCGAACCACACAATGACGCGGTGGACCCGGCCCCGGCGCCGGAAGCGGTGCTGCTGGCCAAGGAGCGCCTGGCGCTGCTCGACCAGGCCCTGGCGCAGCTCTCGGACAACGCCCGCCAGGCCTTGCTGCTCAATCGTCTGGAAGGCCTGACCCAGGCGCAGATCGCCGTGCGCCTGGGTGTTTCCGAAAGCATGGTGGCAAAATACATCGGCCAGGCCCTGCGCCATTGCCGCGATTGGCTGAAGGTCCACCATGAATAATTCCCTGCCAGCGGCTGCCGACGCCATGACCGACCACCCCGAAAACCTGGAAGACGCCGCCATCGACTGGCTGGTGCTGCTGCATTCCGGCCACGCCACGCCAGCCCAGCGCCTGGCGTTCCAGCAGTGGCGCCAGCGCAGCCCGGCGCACGCCGCGGCTGCTGCCGAGGCCCAACAGTTGTGGGGCGATCTGGGGCACACCGAGGCCGCGCAGCAGCATCAGGCGCCGGTGGCGCGCCGGCCGCGGCGCTTCTGGCCGGCCCTGGCGGCTTCGCTGCTGCTGGCAGTGGGTGCTGGTATCGGCTGGCAGCAGTGGCCGGCCTTGAGCTCGGACTACCACACCGGGGTCGGCCAGCAACAGCGCATCACCCTGGCGGATGGCTCCCGGGTCACCCTCAACAGTGGCAGTGCGTTGTCGGTGGCCTATTCGCTGGACGAGCGCCGGGTGATCCTGCGCGCGGGCGAGGCGTTGTTCGAACCGCTGGCCGACCCGCAGCGACCGTTCGTGGTCCAGGCCCAGGCTCAGCAACTGCAAGGCGCTGCCGGTGCCTTCAGCGTGCGCCGCGAGGGCGAGCAACTGACGGTGGTGGTGCGCGAGGGCCAGGTGCAGTTCAGCGGCGACCACGCGCCGGTGCTGCTCCAGGCCGACCAGCGCCTGCAATACCGGGCCGGCCAGCCGCTGCTGGCCCAGCAGCGCGTGGATGCTGCCAGCCTGACCGCCTGGCAGCGCGGCAAGCTGATCTTCAACGGTCGGCCGCTGGGGGAGGTGATCGCTGAACTGGAGCGCTACCAGCATGGGCGCATCCTGATTTCCGATGGCCCATTGGCGGCCCTGCCGATCAGCGGGGTGTTCGACCTGAACGACCCGCGCGGCTCGCTCAACGCCTTGCAGCAGCGCTATCCGCTGCACGTCACCTACCTGCCCTGGCTGGCGCTGTTGCACTGAGGCAAATTTTTTTGCCCGGTGCACTGCAAGTTCCGCTGCGGGAAATCGTCGTAGTGAGACTGAGAAGAAAATCATTCTCATTGACGTCATTTCAACCGGCTGGGAAGGAACACGTGAAAGCTATGTTCAAGCTGTCGACACTGGGGCGCGGTCAACACATCATGCGCCGCACATTACTGGCTCATGCGCTGTTCGCCGGAGCCTTGAGCCCGGTTCTGGCGCTGGCCGACGAGGCCGCCACACTCACCCAGGCCAGCGCTGCCGAAGCGCGTCGGGTTTCGCTGAACCTGCCGGCCCAGCCACTGGACCAGGCGCTGACCCGCTTCGCCGACCAGGCCGATGTGCGCCTGCTGTACACCACCAGCGATGTCGCGGGCCTGCAATCCACCGCGCTCAACGGAGAACTGACCCTGGCCCAGGCCCTGCACAGCCTGCTGGCCGGCAGCGGCATGAGCTGGTCGTTCAGCGATGGCCGCACCGTGATCCTGCGCCGCGCGGCGGCTCCGGCTGCAAGCCTGGACCTCAAGCCGACCCAGGTCAGCGTGGCCTCGCGCACCAGCGCCGCGATCAGCGAGATCCCCGGCACGGTGTGGGTGGTGGAGCAGAGCCAGCTGCGCGAGCAGTTGAGCACTGGGGTCAGCCTCAAGGAAGCCATCGGCAAGCTGGTGCCGGGCCTCGATCTGGCGCCGGAAGGGCGCACCAACTATGGCCAGAACATGCGTGGGCGCAACGTCCTGGTGATGATCGACGGGGTCAGCCAGAACAGCTCCCGGGGCCTGTCCCGTCAGTTCGACAGCATTTCGCCGTTCAACGTCGAGCGGGTTGAAGTGCTGTCCGGGGCCAGCGCCATCTACGGCGGCGGCGCCACCGGCGGCATCATCAACATCGTCACCAAGAAAGGCGAGCCGGGCCCGGCGCGTTTCGAGACGCAACTGGGCGCCAGCAGCGGCTTCAACAACAGCGACGACCTGACCACCCGCATCGCTCAGTCGGTGAGTGGCGGCAACGACGCCATCAGCGGCCGGCTGGCGGTGGCGGGGGAGCAGAATCGGGCGTTCTATGACGGCGCCGGCCAGCAGATCTTCATCGACAACACCCAGACCGACCTGCAGTACAACCGCACCCTGGACCTGATGGGCAGCCTGGCCCTGCAGTTCAACGAGGAGCAGAGCCTGGACCTGCTGGCCCAGTACTACGACTCGGGCAACCACGGCAGCACCGGGATCTACTTCCCCAACCTCAGGTACAAGGCGCCGTCCAACCTGGAGGACGCCGAGCTGCGCAGCGGCTACTCCACGGACCTGGAACCGCGCACCAAGCGCCTGCTGCTCAACGCCAACTACCACCACAGCGACGTGCTGGGCCAGGACTTCTACCTGCAGGCCTCGTACCGCAAGGAAGACGACAACTTCTTCCCGTTTCCCTACTACAACAGCGGCAGCCCGGCAGGTTCCAAGGGCGTGTATTTCGCCGCTTCGCAGCAGAACTTCGAGGTCACCAGCCTCAAGGCGCTGTTCGCCAAGGAGTTCGAAGCGTTCAAGCTGACCTACGGCGTGGACCTGGACCGGGAGCGTTTCAACGCCGAACAGAGCACCTTCGACCAGGGCCTGTCCTCGGGCAGCGGCGGCCTCGACCTGGTGACCCAGAGCAAGGCGCCGCGCTATCCCAGCTACCGGGTCGACGGCCTGTCCGGCTACGCCCAGCTGGACTGGCACGCCACCGACAACCTGACGGTGTCCGGCGGCTACCGGCGCCAGCAGATGGACGTGGATGTCGACCAGTTCAAGAACGTGCCTGGGGGCAGCAACGACTATGCGGTCAACCTCTACAACCTGGGCAGCATCTATGACTTCAAGAACGGCCATCAGCTGTGGGTCAACTACGGCGAGGGCTTCGATCTGCCGGACCCGGCCAAGTTCTACGGCAAGCCGGGGCTGAGCGTCGACGACAACCCGCTGGCCGGGATCAAGAGCCGCCAGGTGGAAACCGGCTGGCGTTTTTCTGACAGCGACTGGGACGCCCAGGCGGCGCTGTACTACATCTGGTCGGATAAGGTGATCACCACCGACCAGGCCACCCTGACCATCGACGTCAAGGATCAGAAGAGCCGCGACTACGGTTTCGAGAGCGCCCTGACCCGGCACCTGCAGAACGGCTGGGAGCTCGGGGGCACCCTGCACGCGGTGCGTTCCGAGGAGGAGGGCAAGAACGGCGGCTGGAAGAAGCGCGACGCCCGTTATGCATCCCTGTCCAAGTTGACCGCCTTCGTCGGCTGGAAGGACGACAGCAGCAGTGTGCGCCTGCAGGGCAACCACGCCTTCAGCCTCAAGGACGATGCGGTCAGGCAGATCGACGCCACCCACAGCGTCGATGCGCCCAACACCATCGACGGCTACACCACCTTCGACCTGCTGGGCAGCCACGACACAGCCTTCGGCACCTTCAGCGGCGGCATCCAGAACCTTCTGGACAAGCAATACAGCACGGTCTGGGGCCAGCGCGCCAAGCTGTTCTATTCGCCGACCTACGGCCCGGACTACCTCTATGACTACCAGGGCCGTGGCCGCACCTACACCCTGACCTGGACCATGGCCTACTGACGCTGCTGCGGTCGCCGCTGCCGGGCCCCGGCGAGGCAGCGTCTAGTCCCGCGGGGCCTTGTTTGGCGATCCCCGGCCGGCCCTTGGAGGGCGGCCGGGATCCTGCGTCCCCGGGGGCGTTCGCAGCCTGCGGCAGCGGCAACACAATCCCCCGCCAGCATTCAGCCTCCTGACAGAAACTGTCAGGAGGCTTTGGTAATCTGCGCCGGTGTTTTTTTCCGGAGTCCGTCCAAGGTGTCGCGAGCCAGCCGTTTACTCACCCTGTTGCAGATGCTGCGAGGCAAGAGCCGTCCCGTTACCGCCGCTACCCTGGCGGCGGAGCTGGAGGTGTCCGAGCGCACCCTGTACCGCGACATTGCCGAGCTGACCTCCCTCGGCGCGCCGATCTACGGCGAGGCCGGCATCGGCTATGTGCTGCGCAGCGGACTGTTCCTGCCGCCGTTGATGCTCAATGCCGATGAAACCGAGGCCGTGGTGTTGGGCCTGCGTTACGTCGATCAGCGTGGCGACGAGGTGCTGAGCAAGGTCGCCGCCGACGCCATGGCCAAGATCGCCGCGGTGCTGGCCCCGGCGGCCCAGGATGCCTTGCGCAACCCGACCCTGCTGCCGGGCCCGGCGGGCTGGGGCTTTCCGGACAACCCGGTGTCGCTCAACGTGTTTCGCCAGGCGATCCGTCATCAGGCCAAGCTGTTGATCGACTATGCCGACGTCAACCGCACCCCCAGCCAGCGGCTGATCTGGCCGCTGGCGCTGGGTTTTCTCAACGAGGCCCGGGTGATCGTGGCCTGGTGCGAGCTGCGGGGTGATTACCGGACCTTTCGCACCGACCGCATCGCCGCCGCCCAGGAGCAGGGCGAGCTGTATCCGGGGCGGCGCAGCGACTGGCTGCGAGCCTGGCGCAAACGCCTGCAGAGCGATGAGCAGGGTCGATTCACTGCTGACAGGAAATGACGCAAGGGGGCTTTAGCATGGCGTCCTCATTCAACAGCAAGGAGCTTTTGTCATGTCGGCCACAGACCCTTCCCTGGCCCCGGCCATCGTCGCTTATGTCGCGGCGGTCAACAGCGGCGACAGTACGCGGGTGGCGTCGATCTTCGCTGCCCGGGCGCAGATTTTCGATGAGCGTGAGCACTGCGTGGGGCCCCAGCAGATTGCCCGCTGGATGGGCGCAGGCGCGCGTCGCCTGGAAGTCCTCGGGGTTCAGCAGCGTACCGGAAAGATCTTGCTCGACAGCCGGGTGTGCGGTGATTTCCCCGGCAGCCCCCAGGCGTTGCGCCACACCTTCCGCCTGGACGACCAGGGCCGCATCGAGCGCCTGGACATCTCGCGCTGATGCAGCCGCGGCCGCAGGCCGCCAACGGCCGGCAGGGGCGCAAAGGGCCTGGGCGCGGCCCAGGCCCTGGCGCTCCCTGGCGCCGCTCGCGGGTTTGGCGGCGGCCACGGATCAGGCCCGGCGCGGCGGGTGATGGCATACTGCGGCTCTTTGCCAGGAGGCCAGCGGCCCATGCCATTCGATTCCCCCATGAGCGCTTACCGGCATGCCCTGGAGCAGGACGGCTTTGTCGCCGATCCCGCCCAGGCGCGTGCGGTGCAAGCCTTGCAGCAATGTCATGAGGCGCTGCATCAGGGGCGCAAGCCGGTGCAGGGGGTTTATCTGTGGGGCGCGGTCGGGCGCGGCAAGACCTGGCTCATGGATCAGTTCTACCAGAGCCTCAGGGTGCCGGCCCGGCGTCAGCATTTTCATCACTTCATGGGCTGGGTGCACCAGCGCTCGTTCCAGCTCACCGGCACCGCCGATCCCTTGCAGGCCCTGGCCCGGGAGCTTGCCGAAGAGGTGCGGGTGCTGTGTTTCGATGAGTTGTTCGTCAACGACATCGGCGATGCGATCATTCTCGGGCGCCTGTTCCAGGTGATGTTCGAACAGGGGGTGGTGATGGTCTGCACCTCCAACCAGCCCCCCGAACAGTTGTATGCCGATGGCTTCAATCGCGAGCGCTTCCTGCCGGCCATCGACGCCATCCGCCAGCACCTGCAGGTGCTGGCGGTGGACGGCGAGCAGGACCACCGCCTGCACCCCGGCGCCGCCACGCAGCGCTATTGGCTGAGCGTCGAGGGCCAGCCCAGTGCCCTGGAACCGCTGTTTCGCGAGTTGAGTGCGGGGCAGGCGGTGTCCAGCGAACCGCTGCTGATCGGCTATCGAACGGTATCGGTGGTCAAGGCGGCGACGACGGTGATCTGGTGCCGCTTTGCCGACCTTTGCGAGCAGCCGTTCTCGGCCATGGATTTCATGGCCCTGTGCGACCGCTACCGGGCGATCCTCCTCAGCGAGGTGCCCAATCTCAGTGCCCGGCAACGTCCGGGGCGCATTGCCCGGGGCACCGAGGATGGGGCCCAGCGGGTGGCGGCGGGCGATCGGGAACTGCCGCAACTGTCGATCCACGACGACAGCGTGCGGCGCTTCATCGCCCTGGTGGACGAATGCTACGACCGTGGAGTGCCGCTGTACCTGGAGGCCCGGGTGCCGATGGAGCAGCTGTACACCGAGGGCTACCTGGAGTTTGCCTTCCGCCGCACCCTCAGCCGCCTGCGGGAGATGCAGTTGCAGCGTTTTGCCCGGCAGCCGGGTGCTTGACTGGGAAGTGCTTGCCGCTGATGCGAGTCGTTTCCATTGCCTAGGATTTTTCTCTGGCAAGTGGCGGGAATATCTTCGTTTGGTCAAATCCACCGGCCTACAATCCAGGCTGCCCGAGCCCTGAGCGCTCTCTTCCAATGCGTTGATCGAGGATGAACATGGACGTTGCCGATGTCGTGGTGCTGCAAGCTAGCTACAGCAATCCGGTGCATGCCGAAGCCATAGGGGTACTGCTCAACCACTATGCCGAGGACCCCATGGGGGGTGGTCGGCCCCTGGAGCAGGACCTGCTCCGGCAACTGCCGGCGGAACTGGCCAAGCGGCCTCAGGCGTTCAGTGTGCTGGCCTTTGCCGGGGGCCAGCCGGTGGGGCTGGTGAACTGCTTCGAGGGTTTTTCCACCTTTGCCTGTCGGCCCCTGGTGAATGTCCACGATGTGCTGGTGCTCGACGGCTTTCGCGGTCAGGGCCTGAGCCGGCGGATGCTGCAGAAGGTCGAGGACATCGCCCGGCAACGGGGCTGCTGCAAGATCACCCTGGAGGTGCTGGAGGGCAATGCCCGGGCTCAGGCGGCCTACCAGGCCTGCGGTTTCGCCGACGCCAGGCTCGATCCGGCCCATGGCCGCATGCTGTTCTGGAGTAAAATCTTGTAATGTCCGCTGTCAGCCCGGCGTCCGAGCCTTGCGCGTCCAGGGAAAGTCCCTGGCAGATTTTCCTGATGTTCCTGCGCCTGGGGCTGACGTCGTTCGGTGGGCCGGTGGCGCACCTGGGGTATTTCCGTCAGGAGTTCGTCCAGCGCCGCCACTGGCTGGGGGAGGCGGCCTACGCCGAGCTGGTCGCCCTGTGCCAGTTTCTTCCGGGACCGGCCAGCAGCAAGGTCGGCATTGTCCTGGGGGTGTCGCGGGCGGGCCTGCCCGGTGCCTTGTGCGCCTGGCTCGGTTTCACCTTGCCGTCGGCGCTGGCCCTGGCCTTGCTGGCGCTGGGAATCGGCAGTGGGGTGCCTCCCGGGGTGCTCAAGGGCTTGCAGATTGTGGCGGTCGCCGTGGTCGCCCTGGCGCTTTGGGGAATGGCCCGCAGCCTGTGTCGTGGTGCCTTGCGTATCGCCATTGCCCTGCTCGCCGCGTGGCTGGTGCTGCGCTGGCCGGGCCTGAGCGGACAGTTGCTGGTGATGCTGCTGGCGGCGCTGGTGGGGGGTGTGCTGATCACCCCGGCCGCCCGGACCGAGGTCGATGCGCTCGCCCCCTGGGGCAGTCGGCGCCTGGGTGCGCTGCTACTGGCGGTGGCTGCCTTGCTATTGCTGGTGCTGCCCTGGCTGTCGGCGCTGTGGCCACACACCTGGCTGCGCCTGTTCGACGCGTTCTATCGCATCGGCGCCCTGGTCTTTGGCGGCGGGCATGTGGTGTTGCCGCTGTTGCAGAGTCAGGTCGTGGAGTCCGGCTGGATCAGCGATCCCCTGTTCATGACCGGCTATGCCAGCGCCCAGGCGGTGCCGGGGCCGTTGTTCAGTGTCGCTGCGTTCATCGGGGCGGCCATCGACGGTTGGTCCGGGGCCCTGATCTGTCTGTTGGCGATCTTCTTGCCGGGTTTTTTGCTGGTGATCGGCGTGCTGCCTTTCTGGCAGACCTTGCGCCAACGTCGGCGCATCCAGGCGGCGCTGGCCGGGGTCAATGCCGCGGTGGTGGGGTTACTGGCGGCCGCGCTGTACCAACCGCTGGGGACCAGCAGCGTGACCGGGCCCACAGAACTGCTGGCGGTGCTGCTGGCCCTGGTGATGCTGCGCAGCGGCCGGGTACCGCCCTGGGCCTTGGTGCTGCTGGGGGCGGCGCTGGGCGGCTGGCTGCTCTAGGCATCGTGCAAGGCCGGATCGGGCTTGGGGAACACCAGGCGGAACTCGGTGAGGTGCTGTGGATCGCTGGCGACCTCGGTGCGTCCTTGATGCAGGTTCATGATTGAGCGAACGATCGCCAGGCCCAGTCCGGTCCCGCCTTCGGCCCGGGTGCGGCTGCTGTCGACCCGGTAGAAGCGCTCGAACAGATGGGGCAGGTGGCAGGCGGCGATGCCCGCTCCCGGGTTGCCCACGGCCAGGCTGACGTCCTGCAGTTGGCGTTCGATCCGCAGGGTGATCCGTCCCTGTTCCGGGCAATGGCGAATGGCATTGGACAGCAGGTTGGAAATCGCCCGCTGGATCATCAGGCGATCGCCCTGCACCCAGGCGTCGCCGCTCAACTCAAGTGCCAGCTGCTTGTCCTCGGCACTGAGGGCGAACAGGTCCATGACCCGGCGTGCCTCCTCGGCCAGGGATACCCGGGTGAAGCGGGCCTGGGAGGCCGGCTGGCTGACCTGGGCCAGGAACAGCATGTCGGCGACGATCCGGGTGACCCGCTCCAGTTCCTCGATGCTCGATTCCAGCACGGCCTTGTATTCCTCCGGCGGGCGTTCCCGGGACAGGGTCACCTGGGCCTTGCCCATCAGGTTGCTGATGGGCGAGCGCAGTTCATGGGCCAGGTCGTCGGAGAACTGCGACAGGCGCTGCACCCCGCCATCCAGGCGGTGCAGCATGACGTTGAAGCCCTGGCCCAGTTCCGCCAGTTCCCGGGGCAACCGCTCCAGGTTCAAGCGATGGGTCAGGTCCTGGGTGGTGACCTTGGCGGCCACCCGGGTGAACTGCTGCAGGGGCAGCAGGCCGCGCTGCACCAGGCGCCAGGCGCCGATGCCGATCAGCAGCAGCAACAGCGGCAGGGCAATCACCGTGGAGCGCAGATAGGCGCTGAGCAGGGCCTGATCGTTGCTGCGGTCCAGGCTCAGGATCACCCGCACCTGTTCGCCGTTGCGCAGGCTCATCGCTCGGGCGGCGCCGAGCAACTGGGTGCCGCGGTGGTCGCGCCAGTCGAAGTAACCGCTGTCGGGCACCTTCTTCAGGGCCTCGGGCAGCGATTGCTGCAGATCGCCGCCGACATTGAGCAGGGGCTCGGCCAGCGGGTCGCTGCCCAGGATGCTCAATTGCAGGTTGTCGTGGCCCAGCACCAGGTCCAGCAGGGAGTGGGGGCGGGCGGCCAGGTCGCTGCTCTTGAGGTCGCTGGTCAGGCTGTGGCGGATCTGTTCCAGCTTGCTGTCCAGGCCCTTGCGCGCCAGGTTGTCCAGCTCGTGGCTCAGGGCCAGGTAGGCCAGGCTCGCCAGCAGCAGCACCAGCGCCGCCCCCATCAGGCTGACGGTCAGCCCCAGGCGCATGGACAGGCTGCTATTGCTGGCGGGGGCGGGCGGGGTTTTCATCGGCGCACTTCCAGGACATAACCGACACCGCGCAGGGTGTGGATCAACCGCACCTCGTGGGCTTCGTCGATCTTGGCCCGCAGGCGGCTGATGGACACTTCCACCACGTTGGTGTCGCAGTCGAAGTTCATGTCCCAGACCAGGGAAATGATTTGCGTGCGGGTCAGTACTTCCCCCGAATGACGCATCAATACATGTAGCAGGGTGAATTCCTTGGTGGTCAGGTCAATACGCCGATCGCCGCGATAAGCCCGATGACGTCGCGGATCAAGTTGCAGATCGGCCACTTGCAATACTTGCGAAGGGGCTGCAGGTTCAGCGCGCCGTATCAGGGTGCGCACCCGTGCCAACAACTCGGGAAACTGAAAGGGTTTGACCAGATAATCATCGGCGCCCATGTCCAATCCCTTGACCTTGTCTTCCAGACGACCGCGAGCGGTCAACATCATGACCCGTGCCTGAGATTGTCCGCGCATATCTTGCAACACTTGCCAACCATCTTTGCCCGGCAGGTTTATATCCAGGATGACCAACTCGTAAGGCTGCTGTTGAATCAGGTGCAAACCGTCCACGCCATTGTTGGCGCGATCGACCACATAACCACTTTCACTCAGGCCTTGGTGCAAGTAGTCCGCTGTTTTGGGTTCGTCTTCAACCACCAGGATGCGCATTGCCGGATTCTCTTCAAAGTGCTTGGGAAGTATCGAATGAGGGGGAGGATGAAGCCTGCAGTAGCTATAGGGTCAACAGAAATAATCAATTAATTCAGATGATTAGCCGCTGGTTCGATGAATGGCGTGTGATCGGACGCAGGCATCCTAATTCAATCGGCACGCGCGCAGTGGCAGATGACAGAGTTGTAATGCAGGGGTCATTGTGGTGACAGAAAGTTGTTTTAAGCGGATATAAAAAAGGCGCCCAACAGGGCGCCAAACGTCCATCTCTGTCACAGGAGCACAATGTCCAGAGTGGGTATTGCGTTGAACATGGATCAAGCGTCGGGCTGTTGTTTCTTGGCGTCCGGCGCGGAATAGTGAGTACCGGCCTTGTCTTGCTCGGTCTTGGCGAGGTTCTGGTTCTTATCGCCGTGAATCTGTTGCTGATTGACCCGGAAGTTCTCGTAGAAGCGTTGCATATGCTCGGCTCCGCCTTCGGCAAAGGCTGCACTGGAAGTGGCTAGGATCAAACCGCTAAATACCAAAGTTGAAAGTTTCATACTGCGTTTCCTACTTAAGAGTGTTCGGTCACTTGTTTCGTCCCTGTACAAGAAGTGATGGGGCAAGTTTCAGCGAAGTGTATTAAGTGAGGGTTAACGTCAGCCTGAATGCACAATTGCATTGTTGACAACATGTGTCCGTTGCCAAGTGCAGGCCGCTATGAGCCGCTGTGCCGACAGAGGCATTGATCAGGGCGGGCGCTGGCGCTTTCGTCGACCAGCAGGCTTCTACGGGGCAGGGGGAAGGGGGAAGGGCTGTTGCGTATTGGCGCGGATGGGGGCCGTTGCGGCCCCCGGTGTGGATTCTTACTGCTGCACCACGGCGGCGTCGGTCGGCGGCTTGGGCTTCATCAGGCTGAAGTCGATCAGCGGCTTGCTCTGGCGCGAGTAGGGGTTGCCAATCAGCAGGGGACGAGGCTTGAAGCTGTCGCTGATCAGGCTGCGGCTAGGGTCCAGCTGATCGAAGCTCAGGCCGGCCAGTTCGGCCCAGGTATGCACCAGCTGGGAGCTGATGTAGGGCCGGCTGAGGTCGGAAGCAAAGTTCCAGTCATGGGTTTCGCGCCATTTCGGCGAGGCCCAGGCCATGAACGGAATGGTGTACATCGGCGCGGTGGGCTTGCCTTCGTTGCGTCCCAGGGTGTCGTGGCCGGCAGAGTCGAAGACGTCTTCGCCGTGGTCCGACAGGTACAGCAGGAAGCCGTTGGGGTCGGTCTTGGCGTAGTCCTTGATCAGGCTGGACACCACGAAGTCGTTGTACAGCACGGCGTTGTCATAGCTGTTGTAGGTCGGCACCTGGTCGTCGTGCACGCCGGCCGGCACGCCCTGGCGATCGGTGAATTTTTCAAAGGTCGGCGGGTAGCGGTACTGGTAGCTCATGTGGGTGCCCAGCAGGTGCACCACGATGAATTTGCGCGGGGCGCTGTCGGCCAGGGCCTTGGAGAAGGGCTCCAGGACGTCGCCATCGTACTGGCGGGCGTTCTGGTTGCGGTTGTTGTTCAGGTAAACCTGCTCGTCCGCCTGTTCAGAGAAGGTGGTGAGCATGGTGTTGCGCTTGGTCATGGTCTGCTGGTTGGTGATCCAGTAGGTCTTGTAGCCGGCCTGCTTCATCACGCTGACCAGGGAGGGGGTCTTGAGATACAGGTCGGGGTTTTCTTCATCGGCGAAGGTCAGTACCTGTTGCAAGGCCTCGATGGTATAGGGACGCGGGGTGATGACGTTGTTGAACACCGCCAGCTGGTCCTTGAGCTTGTCCAGCTCCGGAGTGGTCTGGCGCGGGTAGCCGTACAGGCTCATGCGCTGGCGGTTGGTGGATTCACCGATCACCAGCACCAGGGTGGCCGGCTGGTTGGCCATGCTGTCCTTGAGGTTGGTCAGGGGCGGGATCTTGCTGACGCTGTCGAGCATGCCTTGCATGCCGTCCAGTTGCTGACGGTAGCGGCGATAGGCGACCACCATCTGCCATGGCACTGCCGGCTCGATGCGGGTTTCGAACTTTTCCAGGCCGTCGGCCAGGGTGTCCGCGCGCGAGATCTGCTTGACCAAGGGGTAGCCGACAATCGCCACCAGGATCGCCGCGGCGGCGACCAGTGCCTGGCCCCGGGGCAGGTAGACCGGGCGCAGGCGGGTCCAGAGGAAGATGGCAAAGGCCGTGTGGGCCAGGAAGGCCGCAACCATCCACCAGGCAAAGTACTGGGTCAGGTATTCACCGGCTTCCGAGGGGTTGGACTCGAACATGATGAAAATGACGCTTTGCGAGAACTCCTGTTGGTAGATGAAGAAGTAGCCCAGGCTGGCCATGGAACAGGCCCAGAGCACCACACCGATCACCGCGGCCATGACTTTGGTGCGTGCCGGGAACAGCAGCATCGGCGCCAGCCAGATGGCACTCATGAAGAACGCCTGGCGGAAACCGGCGAAGCCGGAGGTGTCGGTCAGCTGGATCAGCAGTTGAGTGATGCCGGAGAAATACCAGAAGAACAGGAACAGCCAGAGCAGGCCCATCCAGTCGAAACCTGCCGCAGACGTCGTACTGCGTTTGAACAAAGCCATTCAGTGCTCCCCACAATTCCAAGATCATTGGGCGCAGGTGTCGCGCCGCAAATGAAGCCCGCCGTCGGTAACAAGACGGCCACAATGGCCTGGAGTATCGAATGCCAAGTGTGAAAAGTTCGTGAGGCCGACGTGGGATTTTTGTCTGGGAAGCCGTGGCAGTCACGGCTGTTCGGCGCATGCGCCGTTGGACAGATAGCGCAGGCCGGGCCTGCGTCGAGGGGCGAGTTCAGCTCGCGGAGGGAAGGTGCAGCTCGGCGACAGGGCCTTGAGCCTGGGCCTGCAACATCCGGCGCAGTTGTGCGACCTCTTGTTGCAACTGGTCGCGTTGCTCCTTGAGCTGACGCAATTCGTCGCGACGAATGGTCACATAAAGGGTTTGTGCAGGTCGTGCCGGTTGTACTGTGCCCATTGCTTCACCTCGCAAATGGTGTGCCTCAACTATGCTGTGCTCTGCCCATGCCGGGCGTGGAGCGCTGTCGCAGGCGGCGATTTTATTTCTTTTTCGGATAATGGGAACTTTTTTATTTTTCGGGGTCGCTGTGTCTTGCCGTGGTTTTCTGTCGTTATTCCCCCGGGCTCTGCGAAACTTCGCCCCGGGTGCCTGGACTAATCTTCACTCGTTGCCCGCCCGCCGGGGCGGGAACTGGGCCCGGGCACGTCGCGTTGAGCGCAGGTGGCCGCAAAAACTGCGCTTTTGTCTGAAGATTGCGCTGTCTTGGAGCGTCTTGCCTTGTATAGTTGCGCCCCTTGAAGTGGGTACCGGCCCATTGGGCTATACATTTTTTGATCTGAATTTTTTGCAGTAGGAGCATCAGCACATGCAACTGGGGATTATTGGACTGGGCCGCATGGGCGGTAACATTGCACGGCGCCTGATGCTCAATGGGCACGAAACCGTAGTCTTTGACCGCAACACCGAGTTCGTCAGCACCCTGGCCGCCGAAGGCGCCAAGGGCGTCGCCGATCTGCCGGCCCTGGTGGCCGGCCTGGAAAAACCCCGCGCCGTCTGGGTCATGCTGCCCGCCGGCGAACCCACCGAAGACACCATCGACACCCTCAGCCAGTTGCTGGAACCGGGTGACGTCATCATCGACGGCGGCAACACCTACTATAAGGACGACATCCGTCGCGCCCGCGATCTGGCGCAAAAGGGCCTGAAGTACATCGACGTCGGCACCTCCGGCGGCGTCTGGGGCCTGGAGCGCGGCTACTGCATGATGATCGGCGGCGACGCCGATGAGGTGCTGCGCCTGGATCCGCTGTTCGCGGCCCTGGCCCCGGGCCTGGGTTCGATTCCACGGACCAAGGATCGGGTCGCCGCTGACGACCGTGCCGAGCGCGGCTACATCCACGCCGGTCCCGCCGGTGCCGGACACTTCGTCAAGATGATCCACAACGGCATCGAGTACGGGATGATGCAGGCCTTTGCCGAGGGCTTCGACATTCTCAAGACCAAGTCGTCGGACATCCTGCCGCAGGATCAGCGTTTTGACCTGAACGTGGCGGACATCGCCGAAGTCTGGCGTCGTGGCAGCGTGGTGTCGTCCTGGCTCCTGGACCTGACCGCCGATGCCCTGGCCGGCGATCCGAAACTCGAAGGCTTTTCCGGTTCCGTGGCCGACAGCGGCGAAGGGCGCTGGACCATCGAAGCGGCCATGGAGCAGGCGGTGCCGGTGCCGGTGCTGTCCAACTCGCTGTTCTCCCGCTACCGCTCCCGCGGCCAGGGCACCTACGGCGACAAACTGCTCTCGGCCATGCGCTTCGGCTTTGGCGGCCATGTGGAGAGCGGGAAGAAATGACCGCCACGCGAAAGAAGTCCAAGGCGTTGCCGGCGCCGCCGACCACGCTGTTCCTGTTCGGTGCCCGCGGCGATCTGGTCAAGCGCCTGTTGACCCCGGCGCTGTACAACCTGAGCCGCGACGGCTTGCTGGATGAGGGACTGCGGATTGTCGGCGTCGACCACAATGCGGTGAGCGACGCCGAGTTCGCCACGCTGCTGGAAGACTTCCTTCGCGATGAAGTGCTGAACAAACAAGGCCAGGGGGCGTCGGTGGACGCTGCTGTCTGGGCCCGCCTGACCCGGGGCATCCGCTACGTCCAGGGCGATTTCCTCGACGATTCCACCTATGTCGAGCTGGCAGCACGGATTGCCGCCAGCGGCACCGGCAATGCGGTGTTCTACCTGGCCACCGCGCCGCGCTTCTTTGGTGAAGTGGTGCAGCGGCTGGGGGCGGCGGGGCTGCTGGAGGAACGGGAGGACGGCTTTCGCCGGGTGGTGATCGAGAAGCCCTTCGGCTCCGACCTGCAGACCGCCGAAGCCCTCAACGCCTGCCTGCTCAAGGTCATGAGCGAAAAGCAGATCTATCGCATCGACCATTACCTGGGCAAGGAAACCGTGCAGAACATTCTGGTCAGCCGGTTCTCCAACAGCCTGTTCGAAGCGTTCTGGAACAATCATTACATCGACCACGTGCAGATCACCGCGGCGGAAACCGTCGGTGTCGAAACCCGTGGCAGCTTTTATGAACACACCGGCGCCCTGCGGGACATGGTGCCCAATCACCTGTTCCAGCTGTTGGCGATGGTGGCGATGGAGCCCCCGGCAGCCTTTGGCGCCGACGCGGTGCGCGGCGAGAAGGCCAAGGTCGTGGGGGCGATCCGCCCCTGGTCCCTGGAAGAGGCCCGGGCCAACTCGGTGCGCGGTCAGTACAGTGCCGCCGTGGCGGACGGCAAGCCGGTGCCGGGTTATCGCGACGAGGCCAATGTGGCGCCGGACAGCAATACCGAAACCTATGTCGCGCTGAAGGTGATGATCGACAACTGGCGCTGGGTCGGGGTGCCGTTCTACCTGCGTACCGGCAAGCGCATGAGCGTGCGCGACACCGAGATCGTCATTTGCTTCAAGCCGGCGCCTTATGCGCAATTCCGTGACACCGAGGTCGAGCGCCTGTCGCCGACCTACCTGCTGATCCAGATCCAGCCCAATGAGGGCGTATGGTTCGATCTGCTGGCCAAGCGTCCCGGGCCGAGCCTGGACATGGCCAATATCGAGTTGGGCTTTGCCTACCGCGATTTCTTCGAAATGCAACCGTCCACCGGCTACGAGACGCTGATCTATGACTGCCTGATCGGCGACCAGACCCTGTTTCAGCGCGCCGACAACATCGAGAACGGCTGGCGTGCGGTACAGCCCTTTCTCGATGCCTGGAAGCAGGACGCCAGCGTGCAGCCTTATCCCGCCGGCACCGATGGCCCGGCGGCCGGCGACGAGCTGCTGGCGCGGGACGGCCGGGTCTGGCGCCCCCTCGGATGAGTGTCTCCAAGGCGCCGCCGATCCAGTTCCTGCTCAGTGACATGGACGGCACCCTGTTGCGTCCCGACCACAGCATCAGCCCCCGCACCCTCGATGCCGTTCGCGCCTTGCGCGAGGCCGGGGTGGCGTTCAGCCTGGCCACCGGCCGACCGCCGCGGGCCATGCAGCAGCAGATCGAGGCCCTGGGCGTGGACCTGCCGACAGCGGGGTTCAATGGCGGCAGCATCGTCAGGCCCGATGGCCGCTTTCTGGTTCGCCATCATGTGCCGGTGCCAGCGGCGGTGAGCGCCTTGCTGCTGTTCGAAGCGTTCCCGCAGATCGAGACTTGGGTGTTCGCCGACAACCAATGGCTGCTGCGCCACCTCGATGGCGCCCTCATGCCCCTGGAGTGCCAGGCGCTGGGCTTTGGGCCGAAAGTGGTGGACAGTTTCGAGGAGTACCTGCCGCGCATCGACAAGATCGTGGCCGCCAGCAGCGACCATCGGTTGCTGGTGGAGCTGGAGGCTCGCTTGCATGCAAGCACCGCCGGGCAGGCCCAGGCGTCCCGTTCCCAACCCAGGTTCCTTGATGTCACCGCCCTGCAGGCGGACAAGGGCCAGGCCCTGGCCACCCTGGCCGAGTATCTGGGCGTGCCGTTGCAGCGCACCGCGGCGCTGGGGGATGGCGGCAACGACCCGGCGATGTTCCAGCGTGCCGGCCTGTCGATTGCCATGGGCCAGGCGCAGGAGCAGGTCAAGCGCCAGGCGGATGTGATCACCGGCAGCAACCTGGAAGACGGCGCTGCCGAGGCCATCGAGCGCTACATCCTCCTGCGCTGAGGAGCATGGCCGGGCGTTGCGCCGGGCCACGGGCTTGCTGCTATCGATTCAAGCGCGCCGCAACGTCCAGCCCCGAGGCGGCGCGGCAATGCCTACAGCCAGTAGCTCACCGCGTACCAGCCCAGCAGGCCCATGACCACGGTGTAGGGCAGGGCCATCCACACCATGCGGCCGTAGGACAGGCGAACCAGCGGCGCAATCGCCGACGTCAGCAGGAACAGGAACGCCGCCTGGCCGTTGGGCGTGGCCACGCTGGGCAGGTTGGTGCCGGTGTTGATGGCGATCGCCAGGGTCTCGAAGTGTTCGCGGCTCATCTGTCCGGCGACGAAGGCCCGTTTCACTTCGGTGATGTAGATGGTGGCGACGAACACGTTGTCACTGATCGCCGACAGCAGGCCATTGGCGATGAACAGCATGCCCGGTTGCTGCTCCTGCGGCAGCGCCAGCACCCACTGGATCAGCGGCACGAACAGTTGCTGCTGGTGAATCACTGCGACCACGGCAAAGAACACTACCAGCAGGGCGGTGAAGGGCATGGCGTCCTTGAAGGCGTTGCCCAGCCGGTGCTCATCGGTAATCCCGGTGAAGGCGGTGATCAGCACGATCACCAACAGCCCGATCAGCCCGACTTCGGCCACATGCAGGGCCAGGCCGACAATCAGGATCAAGGCCGCCAGCCCCTGCACCAGCAGGGCTGCCCGTTGCCGCGCGCTGCGCTGGGCATCGTCTTCGGCGGCGTAGTTGGCCAGCACCCGGCGCACGTTGTCCGGCAGCAGGGTGCCGTAACCGAACCAGCGCAGTTTTTCCAGCAGCACGCAGGTCGCCAGCCCCGCCGCCAGCACCGGCAGGGACACCGGCGCCACCTTGCTGAAGAACTCGGCGAAGTGCCAGCCCATCTCGTGGCCGATCAACAGGTTCTGCGGTTCACCCACCAGGGTGCACACGCCGCCCAGGGCCGTGCCCACGGCGCCGTGCATCAACAGGCTGCGCAGAAAGGCACGGAACTGCTGCAGGTCGTCGTGATGCAGGGTCGGCAGGTGCTGGTCGTCGCCAAAGGCGCTGTCCTGGCGCGGGTCATTGCCGGAGGCCACACGGTGGTACACCGAGTAGAAGCCCACGGCGGCGCTGATGATCACCGCGGTGACCGTCAGGGCGTCGAGAAAGGCCGAGAGAAAGGCCGACAGAAAGCAGAACAGCAAGCCCAGCAGCGCCTTGGAGCGCACCCCCAGCAGTAGCCGGGAGAACAGGAACAGCAGCAGTTCCTTCATGAAATAGATGCCGGCCACCATGAACATCAGCAGCAGGATCACCGGGAAGTTGTGCACCAGTTCGTCATACAGGGCCTGGGGCGTGGCCATGCCCAGCAGCAGCGCCTCCACCAGCAGCAGGCCGCCGGGCATCAAGGGGTAGCACTTGAGGGCCATGGCCAGGGTGAAGATGAACTCGATCACCAGGCACCATCCGGCCGCCGCCGGGCTGACCCAGAAGTAGAGCAGGGGATTGAGCAGCAGGAAGGCGAGGATGCTGGCCTTGTACCAACGTGGGGACTGGCCGAGAAAATTGTGCGCAAACGCCTGGGCCATTGAGCCGGACATGGGCTGCTCCTTGTGTTGAGAAGCGCGCAACTTGCCGCATGGCGAATTGAGAATCAAGAATTGATGAAATCTTTTGCGACAATCGCCTCCACCCAAGCGATCCGGCCCTCACCCTCGTAGGCGCCGGCTTGCCGGCGAGCAGGCCCTTGGGTCCTGCGCAGTGCCGCTGGGCGCCTTCGCCGGCAAGCCAGCGCCTACGCTCGGCACACCATCGGGGGGCTCTTGCAGGCGCCGGCTTGCCGACGAATGGGCCTGTGAGTCTTGCGCAGCGTTCAAGGACGCCTTCGCTGGCCCGCCAGCGCCTGCCTGGGGGCGGGGTTTAGTCGGGGCGCTTGGCGACCAGGGTCAGGATGTCGTAGCTGGCCACCAGCTCACCCAACTGGTTGGTCACTTCCACGTCCCAGGCCACCACCCCTTGCGGCGTGCCCTGGGGGCTCTGCTTGCCCTGATCGATCTTGCGCTTGCAGGTCAGGCGCGCCTGCAGGGTGTCGCCAATGCCCACCGGGCTGATGAAGCGCAGTGTGTCCAGGCCATAGTTGGCCAGGACCGGGCCCGGCCCCGGGGAGACGAACAGACCGGCCGCCGCCGAGAGCACGAAATAGCCGTGGGCAATGCGCTTGCCGAACTGCGACTGCTTGGCGGCAATCTCGTCGAAGTGCATATAGAAGTGGTCCCCCGACAGGCAACCGAAATTCACCAGGTCGGCTTCGGTCACGGTGCGCCGGTGGGTCAGCAGGGATTCACCGATCTGCAGGTCCTGGAAGTGCCGGCGGAACGGGTGGACCTCGGTTTCGATGACCTTGGCGCCGCGCACGTATTCACCGGTCACTGCCGCCAGCATGCTCGGGGACCCCTGCACCGCGGCCCGCTGCAGGTAGTGCTTGACCGCCCGCAGGCCGCCCAGCTCTTCACCGCCACCGGCGCGACCGGGGCCACCGTGCTTGAGTTGTGGCAGTGGCGAGCCGTGGCCGGTGGATTCGCCGGCGCACTCGCGGTCCAGGATCAGCAGCCGGCCGTGCCAGGCCGCGGCCCGGGGGATGACCTGGGCGGCGATGCCCGGGTCCTTGGTCACCAGGCTGGCCACCAGGCTGCCCTTGCCACGGGCGGCCAGTTCCAGGGCCTGGTCCAGGTCGTCGTAGGCCATCAGGCTGCTGACCGGACCAAAGGCCTCGATATCGTGGGCGCCGCCCTGGGCCAGGGGATCGCGGGCCAGCAGCAGGGTCGGGGCAAAGAACGCGCCCTGGCTGACGTTTTCGCCCCGGGGCTCGAAGCCGTCCCGGGCGCCGAACAACAGGTCGCTGCTGTGCAGCAGGCTTTCCAGGCGCTCGGCCACGTCCCGCTGTTGCGCGTGGGAGGCCAGGGCGCCCATGCGCACGCCTTCCAGCGACGGATCGCCGACCACCACCTTCGCCAGGCGTTCGCGCAAACCCGTGGCCACGGCGTCCAACTGCCTGGCCGGAACGATGGCGCGCCGGATGGCGGTGCATTTCTGCCCGGCCTTGACCGTCATTTCCCGCACCACTTCCTTGATGAACAGCTCGAACTCCGGGTCGTCCGGGGTCACGTCCGGCGCCAGGATCGCGCAGTTCAGCGAATCGGCCTCGGCGTTGAAGGGCACCGAGTGGCGGATCAGGTTGGGGTTGGCCCGCAGCGTGGCGGCGGTGACCGCCGAACCGGTGAAGGTCACCAGGTCCTGGCCTTGCAGGCGATCGAGCAGATCGCCGGTGCCGCCGATCACCAGTTGCAGGCTGCCTTCGGGCAACAGGCCGGACTCATGCATCAGGCGCACCGCCGCCTCGGTCAGGTAGCTGGTGGCACTGGCCGGTTTGACGATGCAGGGCATGCCGGCGAGAAAGCAGGGGGCGAACTTTTCCAGCATTCCCCAGATGGGAAAGTTGAAGGCGTTGATGTGCACCGCCACGCCGCCACGGGGCACCAGGATATGGGTGCCGGCAAAACTGCCGAGCTTGCTCAGGGTCTGTGCCGGGCCTTCGTGCAGCAGGTTGCCCGAGGGCAGCTCGCGGGCGCCGAGCCCGGCATAGCTGAACAGGGTGCTGTTGCCGCCCTCGATGTCGATCCAGCTGTCGGCCCGGGTCGCGCCGCTGTGGTGGGACAGGGCGTACAGCTGTTCCTTGCGCTCGCCAAGGTACAGCGCCAGGGCCTTGAGGCGCCGGGCGCGCTCCTGGAAATCCAGGGCCAGCAGGGCTCGGGCGCCGTTCACGCGGCCATGTTGCAGCGCTTCGGCGAAGTCCAGGGGCTCTTCATGGGTGCGCGCCACTTCGTGGCCGTCGATGGCGCTGCGCAAGGCCTGGGCCGGGTGCTGGCCGATCCAGCGGCCGCCGATAAAGCTTTGCAGGGTAGGAGACTGTGGCATGGGAGAAAGGCTCCGAAGGGTCAAGTGAGGGCCGGCGCACCGTACCGGGCGCCGGGAGACAACTCAGTGATGGCTGGCGCCGCCAGCGCCGATGCCGGTCATGGACCGGATGAACTGCGCCAGGTAGCGGCCGCGCTCCAGCTCGGCCCGGGGCGAGCGGTCGCTGACGGACAAGGCCCAGGCCGTAAGGAACGCCAGGCTCATGGAGAACAGCGCCGGGTTGGCGTAGGGAAACAGCGCCTGGGGGTGGTGCAGCACATTGACCCAGACCGCCGGGCTGAGGATCAGCAGGACGATTGCCGAGATCAGCCCGGCCAGGCTGCCGCCCACCGCGCCCCGGGTGGTCAGGCCTTTCCAGAACATGGAAAGAAACAGCACGGGGAAATTCACCGACGCGGCAATCGCCAGCACCAGCCCCGAGAGAAAGGCGATGTTCTGCGATTCGAACAGCAGCCCCAGCAGCACCGCCAGGACGCCGATGCACAGGGTGGCGATCTTCGAGACGCGCATTTCCTGCTGGGTGCTGGCCTGGCCTTGGCGCATCACGCAGGCATACAGGTCGTGGGACACCGCCGAGGCGCCGGACAGCGCCAGCCCGGCCACCACCGCAAGGATGGTGGCGAAGGCCACGGCCGAGATGAAACCCAGGAACAGGTTGCCGCCCACCGCCTGGGCCAGGTGCACCGCGATCATGTTGGCGCCGCCGATGATGGCGCCGCTGGCGTCGCGATACTCGGGCTCGGTGCCGACCATGACGATCGCGCCGAAGCCGACCACGATCAGCAACAGATAGAAGTAGCCGATGAAACCTGTGGCATAGAGCACGCTCTTGCGCGCTTCCCGGGCGTCGCTGACGGTGAAGAAGCGCATGAGGATATGGGGCAGCCCGGCGGTGCCGAACATCATTCCCAGCCCCAGGGAAATGGCGTCGATGGGGTTCGACAGCAGCCCGCCGGGGGCCATGATCGCGCTGCCCTTGGCGTGCACCTCGCTGGCGCGGGCGAACAGCGCCTCGCTGCTGAAACCGAAGTGCTTGAGCACCATGAAGGCCATGAAGCTGGTGCCCGAGAGCAGCATCACCGCCTTGATGATCTGCACCCAGGTGGTGGCCAGCATGCCGCCGAAGGTCACGTAGCAGACCATCAGCAGGCCCACCAGCATCACCGCGTGGAGGTAGCTGAGGCCGAACAGCAGTTCGATCAGCTTGCCGGCGCCGACCATCTGCGCCACCAGGTACATCAGGGCCACGGTCAGGGTGCCGAACGCCGAGGTCAGGCGCACCGGCGTTTGGGCCAGGCGATAGGAAACCACGTCGGCGAAGGTGTAGGTGCCCAGGTTGCGCAGGCGTTCGGCGATCAGGAACAGGATGATCGGCCAGCCGGCCAGCACCCCGAGGGCGTACAGCAGGCCGTCGTAGCCGTTGAGAAACATCATGGCCGAGATGCCCAGGAAGGACGCGGCGGAGATCATGTCTCCGGCAATCGCCAGGCCGTTTTGCAGGCCGCTCATGCCGCCGCCGGCGGTGTAGAAGTCCTTGGCCGAGCGGGTGCGCAGGGCGGCCCAGCGGGTGATGCCCAGGGTCAGCAGGACGAACACCAGGAACATGCCGATGGCGTTCCCGTTCAGCGGGCGGGCGCTGTCGTCGGCGGCCAGGGCCAGGTCCCAGGCCAGCAGGCAGGGCAGCAGGAAGGCTCCTGCACCGCGCTTCATGACCGGTACTCGCGCTTGAGTTTGTCGTTCAGCGGGTCCAGCAGCCGGTTGCTGCGATACACATAAAGACCGGTGAGGGCAAAGGCCAGGAGAATCATCGCCACGCCCACCGGCATGCCGACGCTGGTGGCCCCGCCGGACAGCGAGCGGCCCAGCAGGCCGGGATTGAAGGCCACCAGCAAAACGAAGCCGTAGTAGGCCAGGAGCATGACCAGGGTCAGGGACCAGTAGAGTCGCTGCTTGCGCCGGACCAGCTGGATAAAGTCCGGGTGGCGGGTGATGCGGTCTATTTCTTGCGGGCTCATGGGCGGTTCTCTCTTGTTGTTGTTCTGGGGCACGCGTACCGACGTTGGGTTCAGGGTTGGTCGAAGTCCAGGACCACCTTGTCGCTGAGGGGATAGGACTGGCAGGACAGCACATAACCGGCCGCCACTTCGTAGTCTTCCAGGGCGTGGTTGCTGTCCATTTCCACCTCGCCTTCGATGACCTTGCACTTGCAGGTGGAGCAGACCCCGGCCTTGCACGAATAGGGCAGTTCGGCGCCCTGGGCGTTGCCGGCATCCAGCAGGCTCTGGCTGTTGCGCGGCAGGTCAAAGGCCAGGGCCCGACCGTCGCTGATCACGGTGATCCGGCTGACCTGCGGGTCCTGGGCGCGGGCGGCTTCCCGGGCCTGGCGCTTCTGGCCGTCGCCGGCGGCATGGAACAGCTCGAAGTGGATGCGCTCGGCCTTCATGCCGGCGGCCTTGAGGCTGTCGCGCACGGTTTCGGTCATGGCCTGGGGGCCGCAGATGAAGGCCGCGTCCAGTTGCCTGACATCGAGCCAGCGGGAAAACAGTTGCCGGCATTTGTCCTGGTTGATGCGGCCGTTGTAGAGGTCGATGTCCTGCTGTTCGCGACTGAACACGAACACCAGGTTCAGGCGCTGCAGATAGCGGTTCTTCAAGTCCTCCAGCTGTTCGCGAAACAGCGCCGAGGCGCTGGAGCGGTTGCCGTAGAGCAGGGTGATGCGACTCAGCGGCTCGCCTTCCAGGGTGCTCTTGATGATCGACAGGATCGGCGTGATGCCGCTGCCCGCGGCCACCGCCAGGTAGTGGCCGCGACGGGTCGGCTCCAGCTCGACATGGAAGCGGCCGGCCGGAGGCATGACCTCCAGCGACTGCCCGGGCTTGAGCCGTTCGTTGGCGAAGGCCGAAAAGCGCCCGCCGCTGACGCGTTTCACCGCGATGCGCAGCTCGTCGTCATTCACCCCGCTGCAGATGGAGTAGGAGCGCCGAACTTCCTCGCCCTCCAGTTCGGTGCGCAGCACCAGATGCTGGCCCTGGGTGAAGTGGAACTGCGCTTGCAGGTGCCGGGGAATCTCGAAGGCGATGGACACCGCATCGCGGGTCTCGCTGCGTACATCCTTGATGGTCAAGCGGTGGAACTGGCTCATGGTGATTCTCCTCTGGGGCGCGGGCGGCTCAGATGCACTTGAAATAGTCGAAGGGTTCCAGGCAGTCGCGGCAGCGGTACAGGGCCTTGCAGGCGGTGGAGCCGAACTCGCTGAGGCGCTCGCTGTGGGCACTGCCGCATTGCGGGCAGAGCACCTGGGGCGCGTCCCCCAGCAGGCTGCGCTTGCTGCTGCCCGAGGGCGGCGCGATGCCGTAGGCCCGCAGGCGCTGGCGACCGCGCTCGGTGATCCAGTCGGTGGTCCAGACCGGGGTCAGTTGGCGCACCAGGCGCGGAGCCTTGAAGCCGGCCTGTTCCAGGGCCTGGCGAATGTCGTTCTCGATCACCTCGGTGGCCGGGCAGCCGGAGTAGGTGGGGGTCAGCGCCACCTGCAGATGGCCGGCCTGCCAGTCCAGGTCGCGGACGATGCCCAGGTCGAGCACGCTGACCACCGGCACTTCCGGGTCCATGACCTGATCCAGGGTGCTCCAGGCCAGGTCCAGGTCGCCCCGTTGCAGGCTCCGCGCGCCCTGGTCGCTGCCGATCAGCTCACCAGACCGCATCGGGGTAGGCCCTCGGCAGGAATTGCATCTCGGCCAGCAGTGGGCCCAGGTGCTCGGTGTGCAGGCCCCGGCGTGCATCCAGGTAGAAATGGCTCGGCGCCTCGGGCACGGGCAGGGTGGCCCGGGCGAAGTGGGTTTCGACGGTGGCGCGCCAGGCCTCGGCCACCTGGACCGGATCGGCCCACAGGCCGGCCCGGTGCAGCTCGATTTCCGTGGCGTGGTGCTCGACCAGCTCACCGGTGAAGCGCCACAGCCGGGGGATCGCCTGCAGCATGCGCTGGTGGCTTTCCTCGGTGCCGTCTCCCAGGCGCTCGATCCATTCGCTGGAGCGCCGCAGGTGATAGGTGACTTCCTTGAGGGCCTTGGCGGCGATGCCGGCCATCCGCTCATCCGCCGACTGGCTCAGGCCCTTGAGGGTTTCCAGGTGCCAGGCGTCGTAGAAGAACTGCTTGAGCAGGGTCACCGCGAAATCGCCATTGGGCTGCTCCACCAGCAACAGGTTGCGGTAGGCCCGCTCGTCACGACGGAAGGCCAGGTGATCGGCGTCGCGGCCATCGGCCAGCCGTTCGGCGGCGTAGTCCAGCCAGTTGCGGGCCTGGCCCACCAGGTCGAGGCCGACGTTCATCAGCGCCAGTTCTTCTTCCAGGGCCGGGGCCCGGCCGCACCATTCGCACAGGCGCTGGCCCTGGATCAGGGCGCTGTCGCCCAGGCGCAGCAGGTGGTTGATCAGATCGTTTGCAGGGTTCATGGCCGGCCTCACATGTGTCCGACTTCAGGGGGCAGCTGGTAGAAGCTGGCGTGGCGGTAGACCTTGTCGTCGGCCGGATCGAACAGCGGGTCCTTGTCATCCGGGGAGGAGGCGACGATCTGCGCCGATGGCACTACCCACAGGCTCACGCCTTCGCTGCGCCGGGTGTACAGGTCCCGGGCGTTGGTCATGGCCATGGCGGCGTCGGCGGCGTGCACGCTGCCCACATGCTTGTGATTGAGGCCGTGCTTGCTGCGCACGAAGACTTCGTAAAGGGTCCATTCAGACATGGGATTGACTCCGGATCAGGCTGGCGCGCTCAGGCGGCGTTCTTGTTGGCTTGTTTCTGGGCGTGGGCCACGGCGGCGGCCCGCACCCAGGCGCCGTCGTCGATGGCCCAGCGGCGGGTTTCCAGGCGCTCCTGGTTGCATGGGCCATTGCCCTTGAGCACCTCGTAGAATTCCTGCCACTGGATCTCGCCGAAGTCGTAGTGGCCGCGTTCGGCGTTCCACTTCAGGTCCGGGTCGGGGCAGGTGCAGCCCAACAGCTCCAGCTGCGGGATGGTCTGGTCGATGAAGCGCTGACGCAGTTCGTCGTTGCTCTGGCGCTTGATTTTCCAGGCCATGGACTGGGCGCTGTTGGGGGAGTGTTCGTCGCTGGGGCCGAACATCATCAGCGCCGGCCACCACAGGCGGTTGATGGCGTCCTGGACCATGTCTCTCTGCGCCTGGTTGCCCTCGCGCATCATGGTCAGGAGGATTTCGTAGCCCTGGCGCTGGTGGAAGCTCTCTTCCTTGCAGATGCGCACCATGGCCCGGGCGTAGGGGCCGTAGGAGGTGCGCTGCAGCACCACCTGGTTGACGATGGCGGCACCGTCCACCAGCCAGCCCACCGCGCCCATGTCGGCCCAGTTCAGGGTCGGGTAGTTGAAGATGCTCGAGTACTTGGCGCGGCCGCTGTGGAGCTTGGCGATTTCCTCGTCGCGGTCGGCGCCCAGGGTTTCCATGGCGCTGTACAGGTACAGGCCGTGACCGGCTTCGTCCTGGATCTTGGCCATCAGTTGCAGCTTGCGCTTGAGGGTCGGGGCGCGGGTGACCCAGTTGCCTTCCGGCAGCATGCCGACGATTTCAGAGTGGGCGTGCTGGGAGATCTGCCGGATCAGCGTCTGGCGGTAGGCATCGGGCATCCAGTTCTTGGCCTCGATCTTGATCTCGCCGTCGATTTTTTCCTGGAAGGTGCGTTCCTGCTCGGACATTTCTGCCAGCGGCGTGATGCGCTTGACCCCCGTGTCTACCAGCTGTGCGTACATGCAGTGTCTCCCGGGTTGAAGGTGTGGATGAGGCTGTGATGTTTATATGTGATACACAAATAAATATCAAACATAAAATAGCGTGTCATATTGTGTTTCTGTATCGCTTTGTCGGCAAGCTGTTTGTCCAGGCCAAAAAAAGCCCCGTCATCGCGGGGCTGTTGGTTTTTGTCGAGGACTACTTGCGCTTGTCGAGCACTCGACAAGCCTTGCCTTCGGAGCGTTTCAGGCTGAATGGCGGCTGCAAAACGATACGTGAGCTGATGCCGATATGGTTCTTTATGTGGCGACTCAACTCGCTGCAGATGGCCCGTTGTTGCGGGTCCCCCAGGTGCTGGTGCTCGCTCTTGAGCTCGACATGGATGTCGACACTGTCGAGATTGCCGTGGCGGTACAGGTGGATCTCGTAGCAGGGCGCCAGGTGCTCGGCCTTGAGCACCAGTTCCTCGACCTGGGTGGGGAACACGTTGACCCCGCGAATGATCAGCATGTCGTCGCTGCGTCCGGTGATCTTGTCGATGCGCCGCATGGGGCGTGCCGTTCCCGGTAGCAGGCGGGTCAGGTCGCGGGTGCGGTAGCGGATCATCGGCAGCGCCTCCTTGGTCAGGGAGGTGAGCACCAGTTCGCCCATTTCCCCGTCGGGCAGGACCTGGCCGGTCTGCGGATTGATGATCTCGGGATAGAAGTGGTCTTCCCACAGGGTCGGTCCGTCGCGGGTTTCGGCGCATTCCATGGCCACCCCGGGGCCAATGATCTCCGACAGTCCGTAGATGTCCAGGGCGCTGATGCCCAGGCGCCGCTCGATGGCGCCGCGCAGTTCATCGGTCCAGGGTTCGGCGCCGAAGATGCCCAGGCGCAGTGCCAGTTGCTGCGGGTCCAGGCCCTGGCGTTCGATCTCGTCGGCGATGTTGAGCATGTAGGAGGGCGTGACCATGATGATGTCCGGCTGGAAATCCTTGATCAGTTGCACCTGCTTTTCGGTCTGGCCGCCGGACATGGGGATCACCGTGCAGCCCAGGCGCTCGGCGCCGTAGTGCGCTCCCAGGCCGCCGGTGAACAGGCCGTAGCCGTAGGAGATGTGCACCTTGTCTCCCGGTCGGCCGCCGGCGGCGCGGATCGAGCGCGCCACCACCTGGGCCCAGGTGTCGATGTCGTTGCGGGTGTAGCCGACCACCGTGGGCTTGCCGGTGGTGCCGCTGGAAGCGTGCAGGCGCGCCACCTCCTGCATCGGCACCGCGAACATGCCGTAGGGATAGTGGTCCCGCAGGTCGGACTTGGTGGTGAAGGGCAGTTGCGCCAGGTCTTCCAGGTGGCGGATGTCCTGGGGGTGCACGCCCAGGGCGTCGAAGCGCTGGCGATACAGGGGCACCCGCTCGTAGGCGTGGTTGAGGCTCCAGCGCAGGCGCTCCAGTTGATGCTGGCGCAACTGGTCGATGCTGGCGGTTTCCATCGGGTCCAGCGGGGTATCGGGCACGGTTCGGGCAATCGGCATGTTCATGGTTTCACTCGAATTGTTGTTGTCTTGTCTCTCGCCGGCAGGCGGGGTCTGAGTGCATGCAGGGATGGAATCCTGAGGTTGTTACAGCCTCTCGATGATCAGGGCAATGCCTTGGCCGACCCCGATGCACATGGTGCACAGGGCATAACGTCCCTGACGCTGCTCCAGTTCGTGCAGGGCGGTGGTCACCAGTCGCGCGCCGCTCATGCCCAGGGGATGCCCCAGGGCAATGGCGCCGCCGTTGGGGTTGACCCGCGGGTCGTCGTCCGCCAGCCCCAGTTCGCGCAGCACCGCCAGGGCCTGGGCGGCAAAGGCCTCATTGAGCTCGATCACGTCCAGGTCCGCCAGGCTGAGCTGGGCCAGGTCCAGCACCTTGTGGCAGGCCGGCACCGGGCCGATGCCCATGATCCTGGGCTCGACCCCGGCGGTGGCCATGGCCACCACCCGGCCCCGGGGCCGCAGGTCATGACGCTGGGCCAGGGCCGGGCTGGCCAGCAGCAGGGCGCAGGCGCCGTCGTTGAGTCCCGAGGCGTTGCCAGCGGTGACGCTGCCATCAGGGCGGAAGGGCGTCGGCAGTTTCTGCAGCTGTTCCAGGGTGGTTGCGGCCCGGGGGTGTTCATCGACGCTCACCTCCAGCGGCGGGCCTTTGCGCTGGGCAATGCTTACCGGGACGATCTCCCGGGCCAGGCGGCCGCTGGCCTGGGCCGCGCTGGCGCGCAGCTGGCTGCGCAGGGCGAAGGCGTCCTGATCGGCGCGGGAGATGCTGAACTGTTCGGCGACGTTCTCCGCAGTCTCGGCCATCGAATCGATGCCGTACTGCTGCTGCATCAAGGGGTTGACGAAACGCCAGCCCAGGGTGGTGTCGTACAGCTCGACCTGGCGCGAGAAGGCGCTTTCGGCCTTGGCCAGCACCATGGGTGCCCGGGACATGGATTCCACGCCGCCGGCCAGGACCAGCCCGGCCTCGCCACTGCGAATCGCTCGGGCGGCGCTGCCCACGGCATCCAGCCCTGAGCCGCACAGGCGGTTGAGGGTGACCGCCGATACGCGGGTCGGCAGCCCGGCCAGCAGTGCCGACATGCGGGCCACATTGCGATTGTCCTCGCCGGCCTGGTTGGCGCAGCCGTAGATCAGGTCGTCCACCTCGCTCCAGTCGACCTGCGGATGGCGGCGCAGCAGTTCGCGCAGGGGAATCGCCCCCAGGTCGTCGGCGCGCACGCTGCTCAGCGCCCCGGCATAGCGTCCGATTGGGGTTCGGACGGCATCGATGATCAGTGCGTCATTCATGGTCTGTCTCCTGTGTCAGCACTGGGCCGCGCACTTTGTAGGATTTGCCTTGAAACAGGGCAATCAGCTGTCCCTGCTGGTTTTCGATGCGAACCGCATAGTGCCCTGTGCGCCCCCTGCGGTTCTGTTCATGGCAGTCGGCGGTCAGGGTGTCTCCCTGATGCGCCGGTGCGATGTATTCGATGCTGCAGCCCATGGCCACCGTGGCTTGGTCGTAGCTGTTGCAGGCGATGGCGAACGCCGAGTCGGCGAGGGCGAAGAGCACGCCGCCGTGGCAGGTGCCGTGGCCCTGGAGCATGTCCTGGCTGACGGTCATGCCCAGGCGCGCCGCGCCAGGGGCCACCGAGAGCAGGCGCATGCCCAGCGCCTGGCTGGCCCGGTCGCGCTGGAAAAGGCCCTGGGCGCAGCGTCGGGCCAGCTCCATGGCGGCTTGCTCAGTCATGGAAGGTCCTCCCTTCGGCCACGTGGCGCCGCAGCAGCAGGGAGGGCCGGTAGCGTTCCTCGCCATAGGCGCCCTGGAGGTGTTCCAGCACCTTGAGCAGGGGGTGCAGGCCCAGTTGGTCGGCCCAGGCCAGGGGCCCCAGGGGGTAGTTGACCCCGCTGCGCATGGCCAGATCGATATCCGCCGCCGAGGCCACGCCCTGCAGTACGGCATCGGCGGCTTCGTTGACGAGCATCGCCACGGTGCGCAAGACCGCCAGCGCCGGGGTATCGCTGAGCCGACTGACCTGCAGCCCGGCCCGTTGCAGCAAGGCGACGGCCTGGTCCAGGGCCTGGGGCGCGATCGCCTGGGGGCAACTGATGGCCAGGCGGCTGGCTTGGCGATAGTCCAGGGCCAGGTCCAACAGCACCAGGTTGTTGCCCAGGCCTTCGTCCCGGGCCCGCCGGCCGGCCGGGCGGCCGTCGCTCGGCGCCAGGATCGCCTCGCCGACCCGCAGCAGGCCCCGACCGTCGCGGCGGATCACCTGGACGCCCCGGCTCTCCAGGCGCTGGACCAGGGGGGCAGCCCAGCCCAGGTCGCCTTCCACGACGCAGTGGTCGACGGTCGTGTCGCTGCTCAGGCCGACGGCGGGCGGGCGTGACGCGTCTGCGGCGTAGCGATAGAAGCCCTGGCCGCTCTTGCGCCCCAGGTAGCCGGCATCCACCAACTCCTTCTGGATCAGTGACGGCTGGTAGCGCGGATCACCGTAATAGGCCGCGTGCACCGAGCAGGTCACCGCGTAGTTGATGTCCTGACCGATCAGGTCGGTGAGTTCGAAGGCGCCCATGGCGAAGCCGCCGGCCTCGCGCAGCAGGGCGTCGAGGGTGGCGCAGTCGCCGGCCCCTTCCTGCAGCAGGCGCAGGCTTTCGCCATAGAAGGGCCGGGCCACGCGATTGACGATAAAACCCGGGGTCGAGCGGCTGTGCACCGGATGCTTGCCCCAGCGGCTCATGGTTCGGTACAGGTCGTCCGCCAGCGCCGGATCGCTGGCCAGCCCGCGCACCACCTCCACCAGGGCCATCACTGGCGCGGGGTTGAAGAAGTGCAGGCCCAGCAGGCGCTGTGGGTGGCGCAGGCCGGCGGCAATGGCGGTGATCGACAGGGAAGAGGTGTTGCTGGCGAGGATGCAGTCGGCGCGACACAGGGCTTCCAGCTCGGCGAACAGTTGCTGTTTGGCCGGCAACTGTTCGGCGATGGCTTCGATGATCAGGTCGCTGTCCGCCAGTTGCTCCAGGCTCTGCGCCGCCTGCAGGCGGCAGCGGACGGCCTCCTGGGCACTCTGCGCAAGCTTGCCCTGGAGCACTCGCTGGCCGAGGCGCTGGTCGATCGCGGCAATGGCCTGGGCCGCGGCGCCCGGCCGCTTGTCCAGCAGCAGCACCGGGTGCCCGGCCTGGGCCGCGACCTGGGCGATACCGGCGCCCATGGCCCCGGCGCCGACCACGGCGATACGGGCGTTATGGCTGAGTGGGTTCATGTTCAGCACCCCTTGAAGACGGGGCTGCGCTTTTCCAGGAAGGCGCTGACGCCCTCGCGGTAGTCTGCGCTGCGGCCCGCCAGGCGCTGCAGGTCGCGCTCCAGATCCAGCTGCTGGTCGAAGCTGTTGTGCAGGCTGGCATTCAGGCTGCGCTTGATCAGGGCCAGGCCATAGGTGGGTTGGCTGGCCAGGTGGCGGGCCAGGCGCAGGGCTTCGTCCCGCAGCGCGTCGTCGTCCACGCATTGATGGATCAGCCCCCATTGTTCGGCCTGCTCGGCGCTCAGGCGGTTGCCGAGCATGGCCAGGGACTTGGCCCGGGCCATGCCCACCAGCCGGGGCAGCAGCCAGGTGCCGCCGGAATCGGGAATCAGCCCCAGCTTGCAGAACGCCTGGATAAAGCTCGCGGAGCGCGCCGCCAGCACCAGATCGCAAGCCAGGGGCAGATTGGCTCCGGCGCCGGCGGCCACGCCGTTGACCGCGCAGATCACCGGCAATGGCAGGTCGCGCAGCTCGCGCACCAGCGGGTTGTAGAAGGCTTCGATGGATTGCCCCAGATCTGGCGGCGCCTCGCCGGGGGCGACGTTACGCTCGCCCAGGTCCTGCCCGGCGCAGAAGCCGCGGCCTTCGCCGGTCAGCAGCAACACCCGCACCTCGGGGTTGTTGCGCACCTGCTTGAGGGCGCTGCGCAACTCGCCGTGCATCTGCGGGGTGAAGCTGTTGAGCTGTTCGGGGCGGTTGAGGCTGATGAGGGCGACGCCCTGGTCGATGGAGAACAGGAGGGTGGCGAAGTTCATGGTCGGGACACTCTGTGCAGGTCGAAAGGGACGGTGCGGGTTGTTCTCAGTGGCCCGAGAACTGCGCCGGGCGTTTTTCCTGGAATGCGGCGATGCCTTCCTCGCGGTCGCGGGTGCCGGCCAGCACGGTAAAGGCATGGCGCTCCAGGCGCAGGCCGCTGGCCAGGTCGGTGTCCATGGCCTTGAGCAATGCCTCCTTGGCCAGGCGCAGCGCCAGTGGCGCCTTGCCGGCGATCAGGCGGGCCAGTTGCAGGGCGCGCTCGACCACCAGCTCCGGCTGGGTGACTTCGCTCACCAGGCCGGCGCGCAGGGCATGCCGGGCATCTATGGCTTCGCCGGTGAGCACCATCTGCATGGCCAGGGACTTGCCGACGGTGCGCGGCAGGCGCTGGGTGCCGCCGGCGCCGGGCATGATCCCGAGGTTGATTTCCGGTTGGCCGAAGCGTGCGTCCTCGCCGGCGATGATGATGTCGGCGTGCATGGCCAGCTCGCAGCCGCCACCGAGGGCGAAGCCGTTGACCGCGGCAATCAGCGGCTTGCTGAAGCGGCGGATCTGTTCCCAGCTGGACTGGCGCGGATCGTTGAGGATGCCGGTCAGGTCGCGTTCGGCCATTTCCTTGAGGTCGGCGCCGGCGGCGAAGGCCTTGCGGTTGCCGGTCAGGACCACGACTTGGGTATGCGGGTCGGCCTCGGCTTCAGCCAGGGCCTGCGCCAGCTCGGCCAACAGGGCCGTGGTCAGGGCGTTGAGGGCTTGCGGACGTTGCAGGGTGATCAGGCGAACGCCACCGCTCGGGGTGTCGACTGCAAGGTGTTGAGGCATGGTGAACCTCCTCGGGAGGTTGCGGCCGGTTGCCGGCTCGATTATTGGATCGGCTGGGGAGCCGGTTTTGGCCGAGTATATCGCCAAAGCGATACATAAAATCAATAGCGATATTGATTAATGTGTCTCATTGTTTGCCGTGCAAGATGTCTGGCTGGAGAGCTTGATCTGGCTTGATCAAGCTGTTTAAGGGCTTTTCAGGGCGTGCAGGAGGGGCGGTGCGCTGCTCGACCAGGGTTTCTTGTGTGTCGAGAATAATCTGATACAAAATGCTGGCTTCATTAGTTTTGTAATAGGCTTAAGTCGCGTCGCGCTGTTGCGGTGCTGCATTCGCCGGCAACGGTGGTCTATTGGTGTTTGGACAGGGGTAGAGCATGACGTGTTACAGCCTCGATGGATTGACTCCCGTGGTCGATCCCAGTGCTTATGTACATCCTTCGGCGGTGCTGATCGGTGATGTGATCGTCGGTCCGCACTGCTACGTCGGGCCGCTGGCCAGCCTGCGAGGGGACTTCGGGCGGATCATCCTCGAAGAGGGCGCCAATCTGCAGGACACCTGCGTCATGCACGGCTTTCCCGACAGCGATACAGTGGTCGAGCGCAACGGTCATATCGGCCATGGCGCGGTGTTGCATGGTTGCCGGATCGGCGCCGATGCGCTGGTGGGCATGAACGCGGTGGTGATGGACAACGCGGTCATCGCGGCGCGCTCCTTCGTTTCGGCGGCGGCGTTCGTCAAGGCCGGCTTCGCGTGTGAGCCGCAGTCGCTGGTGATGGGCGCGCCGGCTCGGGTCACGCGTACCTTGAGTGATCAGGAAGTGGCCTGGAAACAGGCCGGCACCCGCGAATATCAGCACCTGACCCGACGCTGCCTGGAACGGATGCAGGTCTGTGAGCCACTGGTGCAGGTGGAGGCCGACCGGCCAAGGTTTGCCGGCAGCCAGGTGCGCCCCAAGCACAGTCTTTGAGGCCAAGCGCGGCAATCAACGGCTCGGGCCGCTGCTTGCCCTTGAAACCCGCTATATTTCTTCCTTTTTTTCCGGTACGTCCATGTCGTCCCTCGCGCCACTGAATCATCTGATCAAACGCTTTCAGGAACAGACCCCGATCCGCGCCAGCTCGCTGATCATCACCTTGTACGGCGATGCCATCGAGCCCCATGGCGGCACGGTTTGGCTGGGTAGCCTGATTCAATTGCTGGAACCCATGGGGATCAACGAGCGGCTGATCCGCACTTCGATCTTCCGTTTGAGCAAGGAGGGCTGGCTGAGCGCTGAAAAGGTCGGGCGTCGCAGCTACTACAGCCTGACCCTCAGTGGCCGCCGGCGTTTCGACAAGGCCTTCAAGCGGGTGTACAGCGCCGCTGTGCCGGCTTGGGACGGCTCCTGGTGCCTGGTGATGCTCTCGCAGTTGCAACCGGAGCTGCGCAAGCAGGTGCGTGAGGAGCTGGAATGGCAAGGTTTTGCCGCGATGTCGCCGCTGTTGCTGGCCTGTCCGCGCAGTGATCGCGCCGACGTCAATGCCACCTTGCAGGAACTGGGCGCCCAGGAAGACACCATTGTCTTTTGCACCACGGCCGAGGATGTCCTGGGTTCCAGGGCCCTGCGCCTGCAAGTGCGCGAGAGCTGGAACATCGATGAGCTGGCGGCGCATTACAGCGAGTTCATCCAGTTGTTCCGCCCGCTGTGGCAGGCCTTGCGCGAGCAGGAGCAACTGCAGCCGGCCGACTGTTTCCTGGCCCGTCTGCTGCTGATCCATGAGTACCGCAAACTGTTGCTGCGTGATCCGCAGTTGCCGGACGAGCTGCTTCCCGGGGACTGGGAGGGGCGGGCAGCACGCCAGCTGTGCCGCAATATCTATCGCTTGATCCAGGCCAAGGCCGAGCAATGGCTGGCCAGCGCCCTGGAAAACGCCGACGGTCCGCTGCCGGATGTCGGCGAGAGTTACTACCGGCGCTTTGGCGGACTGCTCTAGGCGCAAGCTTTGGTGACCGGGCCGGGCAGTTTCAGCGATCCGTTGATGGGGCTGGGGCGCGGTCACCTGGCAAAGGCCCACTAAGTGCGCTGGCTAGTTGCCAGAAACATGCTTCGCGGTGACTCGTTCATAACAACAGAAACAACCAGCGGCAGGGCGCGAAAGTTGTTGGAAGAGGGGAGATAGATAGCGTGCTTAGTTGTTTGTCTTGAATAACGGATCACCCCGTAGGGTGATCCGTTAACAGCATCCCTTACTTGGGCATGGCCCAGGACTGCAGGATATAACCTTCCTGGCTCAGTTCAGCCCGGGCCTGCTTGAGCAGGTCTTCGAGCTGGGCCGGATCGGAGTAGGCGCTGGTGGGAATACGGGTCTGGCCGATACGGGTGCTGGTACGGTCGATGACGGTCAGGCTCAGTTCGCCGTTCCCGTCCTGTGGGGCCCAGGCCACGCATTGAAAAGGCTTGAATGCGCGGTCGGCGATCAAAAGTGCTTCGTTTCTACGGAGCGGGGCGTTCATGGGGTCTTCTCTCTGTGTGCCCAATCAGATGATGTGCCGTCGGTTGGGCTTACCGTTCGGCTGGTTATGTGTACTGATGCACTGAGGTGGGGATCGGGTCACACCGAAAAACAAGTTTTTACAACTTTCGTGCTGCACGCTTGTGGGCGGGCCATTAGTTGCGGCGCTTTTTAAAAACTACTGCGACAATCAGTCGCTCGCAGAGCCCGTTCGCCGACCGCTTAGTTCTTTTGGTAATCGACGCTATAAGCAATCGATACATTCGGCCGTCAAGTTCTTGCTAATGTTACAGCCAGGTTTGCCAAACCACTGTTTCTAATAACTTTTTCGAACTTTTGGCGTCAAGGAATACTCATGCTCGAAGCTCCTGTGCAGCGGCGCCTGCTGGTGGTCGATCCCTGTGACGACTGTCACCGCCTGTTACCCGGATTGCGCACCATAGGTTGGGATGTCGACAGCTGTGACCTGGAAGCGGCCCGCGAGCGTTCCTGCGATGTCGGCCTGCTGCGCCTGCAGCCCTTTCACCTGGAGCGCCCGGAGGCGGTCAAGGAGCTGATCAGCCACAGCGGCACCGAGTGGATCGCGGTGTTGAGTCCGGAAGTGCTGCGTCTGCAGAAGGTCGGTGACTTCGTCTGCGAATGGTTTTTCGATTTCCATACGCTGCCATTCGACGTATCCCGGGTTCAGGTCACCCTGGGCCGGGCCTTTGGCATGGCTCGCCTGCGCGGCCAGGGCTCGATTCATGTGGACCAGCCCGAGCACGAGTTGCTCGGCGACAGCCGGCCGATCCGCGACTTGCGCAAGTTGCTGAGCAAACTGGCGCCCACCGAGTCGCCAGTACTGATCCGCGGTGAGAGCGGCACCGGCAAGGAACTGGTGGCGCGCACCCTGCATCGCCAGTCCCAGCGTCACGACAAGCCCTTTGTGGCGATCAACTGCGGGGCGATTCCCGAGCACCTGATCCAGTCCGAGCTCTTCGGCCATGAAAAGGGCGCCTTTACCGGCGCCCATCAGCGCAAGGTCGGGCGGATCGAGGCCGCCCATGGCGGCACCTTGTTTCTCGATGAGATCGGCGACTTGCCGTTGGAGCTGCAAGCCAATCTGTTGCGCTTTCTGCAGGAAAAACACATCGAGCGGGTTGGCGGCAGCCAGCCGATTCCAGTGGATGTGCGCGTCCTGGCGGCGACCCACGTCGATCTGGAGGCGGCGATCGCCGCTGGCCGTTTCCGTGAGGACCTGTACTACCGGCTGAATGTGTTGCAGGTGATCACCGCACCCTTGCGCGAGCGTCACGGCGACCTGGGCATGCTCGCCAGTCACTTTGCCCATTTCTACAGCCAGGAAACCGGGCGCCGGCCCCGCAGTTTCAGCGAGGATGCCCTGGTGGCCATGGGCAAGCACGATTGGCCGGGTAATGTCCGTGAACTGGCCAACCGGGTGCGCCGGGGCCTGGTACTGGCCGAGGGGCGGCAGATTCAGGCCAGCGATCTGGGGCTGCAGAGCCTCCAGGCCCAGGATCTGCCCATGGGCACCCTGGAGGACTACAAGCACCGCGCCGAGCGCGAGGCCCTGTGCGATGTGCTCAACCGGCACAGCGACAACCTCAGCGTTGCGGCGCGGGTGCTGGGGATCTCGCGCCCGACCTTCTACCGTTTGCTGCACAAGCATCAGATCCGCTAGGGCGGGGAGAAACGCCAAGGCCCGCGGCGATTGGGGAATCGTCGCGGGCCTTGTTGTTTTGGGTGGATCAGAAGTAGTACGGGAATTTCAGGCTGAAGGTGAAGTCGGGCGCATCCTGGGTCATGCCCAGGGACAGGTTGGGCACGATGGTCAGGTGTTCGGTGGCGGCAATGGTCATGCCGACGTTGAAGTAGGCGGCGTTGGCGTCGCTGGACTCCACCGTTTGCCAGTCCTGGCCGGTGTACTTGATCTTGCTCTTCTTCTGGATCTGATCCGATACCGAGAACGCCATGCTCATTTTTTCGTTGAGGGCGAAGGCTACACCGGCGCCAATCTGGAAGCTGTCGCCCAATTGCACCTTGCCGGGGATCTTCTGCCCGGCATTGGAGCTGATGTCGCCGAACGATTCTTCCAGGTTGTGGGTGTAGGACAGGCTGCCAAACAGCACCGCCGGGTCGAACGTCTTGACCAGCGAGATCCCGGGGGTCACCGACCAGACACCATTACCGGTCGGCAGGCTTTCAGGCACGACCAGGTTGTTGTTGCCAGGGTCCGGATTGATGAACTTGATACCGAAAGGGTCCTTGCCGGTGGGCGCCTTGACCCGCAGGCTGACCACGGCGTCAGGCAGGGAGTCGGACTCGTCGAGGAACTTGTAGGCCACCCCGACGTTGACGTCACCCAGAGTCGGGTCGCGAGTGACGGTACTTTCCGAGATGGATTGGCTGCTGCCGCCGTTGGCGCCACCCGACTGGTAAGTCGACTCGCGATAGATAACCGGCGCGTTTATATCGAATTGCCAGCGGTTGTCCAGGTTGTAGCGGGCGGTCAGGTCCAGGGTCCAGGTGTCGGACTTGATCCGATCCAGGTTGACGGTGCCCAGCAGGATCGAGTCCAGGGCCAGAAAGCCGTTGAGAGTCAGTTGACGGGTGTCGTAGCGGGCGTAGCTGATGCCCGTTTCAACGCTGAACTTGCCGCCGCCGAAGAAGCCGCTGGCCTCGTCGTAGAGGTTGGTCACGCTCTGCGCCGGCGTCGAGTCATCCTTGAGTGACTGGCCATAGCTCGCGCCACCCGCAGCGCCCCCTGACGCTGCTGCGGCCCCTCTGCCGGCAACCTGCTGGTTGCCCTTGAGGTCGGCGGGTGATTTTGCCAGGCGCTTGGGAGGAGGCGCCGCAGGCTGGTCTTCGACCTGGCGTACCCGTTGTTCCAGCACTGCCAGCGCCTTCTGCTGCACTTCGTAACGTTGCTTCAGCTCCAGAAGTTCTTGTTTCAGGGTCTCTACGTCCGCATCAGGCGCCGCCTGCAAGGCCGCCGCCGGAAATAGAGTGCTCAAACATACAACCGCGCGCAGTGAAACCGATCGATACATGAAATAAACCGTCCCTTGTGAACCCCAATGGTCGAAAAAAGCGTAGTTCAGAATTTCAAATTGCGTAGTCCATTGAGGGTGGTCAGGTTGCAGTCCAGTGCCCCTTTGCTGGGACCGTTGTTTTGCAGGACTACGTTGAGCTGGGTCAGGTTGCTGACCAGGTTGCTGTTGCCCAGCAGCCGGGTGTTCTGCAGGACGTTGCCCTGGCCCACCTGCTGCAAGGTACCGCCCTGGTTGGCGCTGGCCAGAATGGCCATCTGGATCCCGCCATTGAGCGCCGACACCGAGACACTGCCGGCGGCATTGCTGCCGGTGATGGTCTGGCCACTGAGCAGGGCCTGGCCGGGGTTGCTGCTCAGGCCGGGCGCCTGATTGGCTTCGCTGACATTGATGCTGACGTTGTTGTAGGCGCTGTTGCCGTCGCCGGCGGCGCGCACCACCTGAGTCACGCCCTGGCCGGTGCCCAGGCCGGCGCCACCGATCACGTTGCCGGTGCCTTGAGAAGGCGTGCTGCCGTTGCCGGCCTGGTTGATGGTGGTGACGTAGAATTGCGGGGTGACGGTGGACTGTTGAATCTGCAGGGTGCTGGTGGCGCCGATCAGGTCGCCACTGGCGTTGCGCCAGGTACTGCTCATGACGATGCCGAAACTGATGATCCGTCCCGGCATCACGTAGCGGCCCCGCAATTGCGAGAGTTCCTGGTCCTGGACTTCGATGGGTTTGAAACCAGCATGGGCTGGAAGCGCTGCTGCCAGACAGGCCGCTGCCAGCCAGTATGTAGTCTTCATCTGCTGCTCCCGGAGCGTCCTGCCCCCCTTTTTTATCGTGGCGCGATCCCCTTAGAAGAAGTCGCTCTGGATGAAACCGAAATCCATCAGTTCCGCGTCTTTGACTGGGTAGAAGGTGTCGAGCTTGTTTTTCGCGGTCAGCGGGGCGGGCGGGTCGAGCAGGGCGTTGGCCTTGTCATAGCCCGGGCCGATGATGGCAAAGACGATGCCGTTCCAGCCCTTGACGAAGTCTTCATGGGTGTAGCGTTTGTGACCCAGCACCGGATCACCGATGTAGACCCAGTCTTTCTGGGCCCGCTGCATCACCACGAAGTGTTTGTAGCCGCGAATTTCCATCAGTACGACCACCGGGATGGTCACCGCCTCGAGCTTTTCCGGAGGAATCCGGTAACCCCTGGCGCGCATGCCGATGCTTTCTGCATAGCGTTTCATGTCAAGCATCGAGAAGCCCTGAGTCTGGACCAGCTTCTGGTCCGAATTCATCAGCATGCCCTTGATCACTTGTTCCTCGTTGACGTCCAGCCAGTAGGCCTGACGCAGGATGGTTGCCAGCGCTGCGGCGCCGCAACTGAAGTCGGTCTTCTGTTCGACGATGTCGCTGAATTTGCGCTCACGCACGCTTTGCACTTGCTTGAAGATCAGGCCGCCGCCCGCGAGTCCGGCCACGGCCATCTGTGCCGAGTACACAGGGCCGCATAGGCTCAACAGTAGAATGATGATCGCAGTACGCATGATCGTTACGCCTGGTGAGACTGTGGAAAAGCCCCGTTTCCGGGGCTTTCGTTACGATCGCTACTACATGCAGGCTTTGCAGCCGGCGGCGATGGACAGCGAGTTGCTTTGTTGGTTGCCCACACCGGCCGAGACGTTGGCGCCGCCGTTGCCGGAGAAGCCGTTCATCGAGTTGGTCATGCTGGCGTTGTTGACCACTGGGTTTTTCCAGCCGTCTTTGGTCAGCACTTGCTGGGTCCAGTAGCCGGCCAGTTCGATGGTGCCTTGTTCCTTGAAGGTGAGTTTCTGATCGTCGTTGCCGTGGCCTTTGTTGTCGCCATAGCCATGACCACTGTGATCGTCGCCGCCTTCGATCTTGCCGCTGCCGGTGCCTTTGTAGCTGCCGGAGGCCACGAAGCCGCCAGTGAGGGTGTCTTTTTTGTAGGCCTGGACACCTTTGTTATCCACCACCAGATTGGTGGAGGTTTGGTTGGCCGAGGCGGCGGCGGTGGCTACGCGACCACCGGACACGGCAATGGCCAGGTTGTTTTTCTGTTGGTTGAAGTCGCCGGCGGTGACGTTGACGCCGATGTTGCCGGAGCCGTTGTTGCCGGAGTTGTTCATCGTCGCGTTGTTTTGGGTCGACGAGTTTTTCACGTAGTTGTTGTTGTTGACCTGGGTGGCGCTGGAAGCGGCCACGGCGCTGCCGAAGATGAAGCTTTCATCAGCGGTTGCCAGGGCAGCAGCGTTGTCTTGTTGGTTGCCGTCGCCGGCGGCGACGTTGGCGCCCATGTTGCCGTTGGAGCTGTTCAGGGAGTTGTCCATCTTGGCGTTGTTGTTGGTGCCCTGATTTTTCACCACGTTGGTGTTGCTGTTCTGCACGTCGATCACTGCAGCACCGGCCCCAGCGGTGATTTGCAGCAGAGTGTTGAGATCCGGACCTTGGTTGTGATCGCCATGGCCGTTGCCATGACCGCCGTTGTGACCATGTTCGTTACCACCTGCCTGAGCGGCCATTGCCATGACTGCGGCCAGTGCGAAAACCAGTGGTTTGAGAGCCATTGTAGGTTTCATGGTGTTTCTCCGGTGCTTATTAGTTGGTTAAGTGTTGGTACTTTCTAATTGCACTACGACGGGTCAATCGGCGACCCGGATGCTCAGGGTGTTAGCCATGCGGTTCCCCACCCCGGCACTCTGGTTCACCTGAATCACCCCACGGCTGCCGGTGAAGGCCTGGTCGCTGGTAACGACCTGGCGGCTGCCTTGCTGAGGGTCAGATGCGCCCGAGCTTGGTAACAGCGCGACGTTCTGCTGCGAGAGCGCGCTGTCGTCGATGCTTTGCGGATTGGCGCTGATGCTGATCCGCAAGGCATTGACCATCTGGTTATTGGCCCCGGACGACTGGTTGACACCCAGCGCGCCGTTGCCGTTGCTGAAAGAGTGGCCGCCGATGGTGCTGCTGGCATTGACCGAGCGGTCGGCTGGCGTGGTGATCTTCTGGGTCACGCTGGTGCTGGCCTTGGCATTGGTGCCGATGGCGATGGCCCGCACGTTGGTCTGCTGTTGCTGGTCGCCGGCGGCCTGGTTGATGTTCAGGTTGCCGGTGTAACCCGAGCCGGAATTGTTCAGGGTCGCGGTGTCCTGGACCTGGGTGGCGCTGTCGGCCATGGCTGAAGTACAGGCCAGCAGGGCGATAAACAGCAGTGAGCGCTTCATCTCAGCGGCCTCCGATGTTGCTCAACGGCGCCATGCCGGAGCTGATGGAGCGGTTGATCGACCCGGAGATCGACGACCCGGAGCCGCCACCGTGGCCAGCGCTCATGCCGGGCAGGCCGTTGGGATTGGTCACCACGTTGAGGCCGGCGACCCCGCTGCCGTTGGGCATCACGGCGCCGCGAACCAGCGAACCGCTGTTGATGCCGGCGAACTCGCTGTCGCTCATTTCGTTGTTGAGTGTGCCGGTGACCGGCCCCGACGGATTGGCGTTGACCGTGGTCGGGTTGGGATCCAGATTCAGGGGACGACCGGCAGGGGTCGGATGCACCTGGCGTTCCAGAACGATCTGGCCATTGCCTGCTGCCAGGACCGGAAGGCTATGCACCGCGCTGACGGCACAGCCGATCAGCAGTAGGCGGGTGAAACGTTGCTTCAGAGTCCCCACGGCGGCATTCCTTCTTCTCAGTGCTGGCCCTAGTCAGCGTTGACAGGGAGAGAGCAGAAGCCGTGCCGCTTTTGATTTGTCTTGCATATTCAAGGGCTTGCGAATGCAGTGCGGAAATGGGCCGCCTGACTGTTTCATGCTTGAGACAGTTCGCCATGCCGGCCACTAGCCATGGCCTTGCAAATGCTCTGCAACAGGGGTTGCTGCAGGGGTGTATCAGTGACTTAACAGTTTCCCCCGCGCGTGACGCAGGCCCCGGAAATGGCGGCCTGATCGGCTGGGGAGTGTTTCAGAAATGGACACTCTGGTGCCCGGCCACCCTGCAGGATCAGTCCTGCAGCAGTTGCCGGACCTGGGCAAAGGCCTGTTGCCGGCGCGCCTGCCAATCCCCGCGAATGATCCGATAGGCTTGCCCATGGCGCTCCAGCCACTGCCGGGTGGCGGCAAAGAAGGCCAGGCGCTGTTCCAGTTGCGGCTGGCAGCGCTGACCGTCATCGCTCCAGTCCACATCCTCCGGTGATAGCAGCAGGTGCAGGTCGTAGTGGCGGGCCAGCAGTTGCGGCTCCAGCCAGGCCGGGCAATCGCCGAACAGGGCCTGGCTCCACAGCAGGTTGCTCAGCAGGTGGGTGTCGAGGATCAGCAGGGCCGGCTGCTGCGAGCGCGCCTGATCCTCCCAGGCCAATTGGCCACGGGCGATCGCGGGGATGTCCGCCAGGCAGGTGTCGCGGCGTTCCTGCTCGATGAAGTGGCGCACGTACTCGCCCACCTGGATGCCGCCGAAGTGCGCTTGCAGCTCGGCCGCCAGCCAGCTCTTGCCGCTGGACTCGGGGCCGGTGAGGACCAGCACCTTCACGATTGCAGGGCCGGGTCGGCGCGCCAGGTGCGCCAGCCCTGGACCGCCAGCAGGGTGAACAGGGCGTAGAGCGCGGCGGTCAGGTACAGCGCCTTGTAGACGAACAGGCCGACGAAGATCACGTCCACGGCGATCCACAAAGGCCAGCATTGCACGCGTTTCTGCGCCATCCACCACTGCGCCACCAGACTGAAGGCGGTCAGGGCGGCATCGAGCCAGGGCTGGGCAGCGTCGGTCCAGTGGGCCATGGCCGCGCCCAGCAACAGGCTGCCCAGCGCCCCCAGGGCCAGGCCCTGGAGCAGGCCGACGGTCTGCAACTGGCTGACCGGGCGCCCCTGATGCTGATCGCCACCCCGGGTCCATTGCCACCAGCCATAGAGCTGCAGCACGGCGTAGACCACCTGCAGGAGCATGTCGGAATAGAGTTTGACCTCGTAGAAGATCCAGCTGTAGAGCAGCACCATGACCAGGCCGATGGGCCAGCACCAGGGGTTCTGCCTGACCGTCAGCCAGACGGCGATCACGCCTAGCGCAGCGGCAAACAGTTCAAGCCCGGACATGGCGGTTCCTTGGGGAAGTGGAGGAGGGGGCGGATTGTACCCAGAGTCGGCCCCGGACGTTAGCCCGGAGCCGCGCGCCCGTGGCGGCTAGACGCGGAACTGGCGCAGCAGGCCGTTGAGCTGTTCCGAGAGCTCCTTGAGGTGCCGGCTGGCGGCGCTGGAGTGCTGGGCGGCCAGTGCGGTGCCCTGGGACAGGCCCGCGGCCTGACCGACGTTGTAGTTGATGTCCTCCACCACGTGGGCCTGTTGCAGGGTGGCGCTGGCGATCGAGGCGTTCAGGCCGTTGAGGGTGCGCAAGGCCTGGCCGATGGCGTTGAGGCTGGTGCCGGCCAGCCCGGCCTGTTCGATGGTCGACTGCGAGGCCCGGCTGCTGTCGCCGATGACCTTGACCGCGGCTTCGGAGTGACTCTGCAGGCGTTCGATCATGCCCTGGATTTCCGCGGTGGACTGCTGGGTACGCTGAGCCAGCAGGCGCACTTCATCGGCCACCACGGCAAACCCCCGGCCCTGTTCCCCGGCCCGGGCGGCCTCGATGGCGGCGTTCAGGGCCAGCAGGTTGGTCTGCTCGGCAATGGCGCGGATCACCTCCAGCACGCTGCCGATCTGGGTGCTTTCCGTCGCCAGGGTGCGGATCACTTCCACGGCCTGGTCGATGGTCGCGGACAACTGGTCGATCTGCTGCAGACTGCCGTCGATGTTGAGCTGGCCCTGCTGGGCCTGGGCTTCGGCTTCGCGCACTTCGCTGGCCGCGTGTTCGGCATTCCTGGCCACATCCTGCACGCCGCTGGTGACCTGACTGATGGCCGCAGCCACCTGTTCCATCTGCTGGGACTGTTGCTGACTGCGTTCCTGGGCTTCGCTGGCGTTGCTGCCCAGCTCGCTGGATGACTGCTCCAGTGCGGCAGCGCTGGACTGCAACTGGGTGACCACCCCGCGCAACTTGGCGGTGAAGCCATTGAAATGCCGGGCCAGCTCGGTGACTTCGTCCTGGCCATGGGTATCCAGGCGCCGGGTCAGGTCGCTTTCACCGCTGGCGATGTTGGCCATGGCGTGCACCGTCTCGCGCAGCGGGTTGACGATGCTGCGCACGATCAGCACCACCAGCACGGTCATCAGCAGGGCGATCACCAGGCCGATGGAGGAGGCCTGCAGGACCTGGGCATAGAACTCCTGTTGCAGGTCATCGATGTAGACCCCGGAACCGATGATCCAGCCCCAGGGCTGGAACAGCTGTATATAGGAGGTCTTCTGTACCGGCTGCTCGGCCCCGGGCTTGGGCCAGCGGTAATCCACCATGCCGGCGCCCTTGGACTTGGCCAGGGCGACCATTTCATTGAACACCTCGAAGCCGTCCGGATCCTTGACCGCCGCCAGGTTCTGTCCGTCGAGCTTGGGGTTGGCCGGGTGCATGATCATCACCGGCCTCAGGTCGTTGATCCAGAAGTAGTCATTCTGGTTGTAGCGCAACCCGCGGATGGCTTGCAGCGCCTGTTGCTGCGCCTGTTCGCGGCTCAGGCTGCCGGCGGCTTCCAGGCCCTGGTAGTAAGTGAGCACACCGGCGGCGGTCTGCACCACATGCTGGGTTTTCTGCGCCTTGGCCTGGTACAGGTCACCGTGAATCTGTCCGAGCATCATCACGCCCAGAGTCACCAGGGTCAGCACTGCCACGATCAGGATCAGCCACAAACGCTGACTGATGGACATCTTGCGCAAGCTATTCATCATCCGGTCACTCCTGGTTTTTGTACTTGTCATAAAAGGCCGTGTGCATCCAAGCACGCCTGCCTTCGAGCGCCTACCCTACGGAAGTCCAATAACATCGCGGTGTATTTTGCGCCTGTCTGTTAGGATTTCGGCGCCTTCGCGCAAAACCTGAACCTTTCTGCCCTTTTCACAGAATTTTCATGGGCTTGTGTTGAACTTACGGCCGGAAAATTTCACCTGCGCCCAGCGCAGTGACTGAGTCGACTACTTAAAAAAGAGGCATGCCACGAGCATCGCCTTATGGGGGATTAATGGATCTTTGGAGCGCCGCACAGGCATTGATACTCGGGATTGTCGAAGGCCTGACCGAGTTTTTGCCCATCAGCAGTACCGGACACCAGATTATCGTCGCTGACCTGCTCGACTTCGGTGGCGAGCGGGCGATGGCCTTCAACATCATCATTCAGCTGGGTGCGATCCTGGCCGTGGTCTGGGAGTTTCGGCGCAAGATCCTGGAGGTGGTGATCGGTCTGCCGAACCAGCCCAAGGCCCAGCGCTTCACGGTCAACCTGCTGATCGCCTTTCTACCGGCAGTGGTGCTGGGGGTGATCTTCGCCGACCTGATCCACGCCTATCTGTTCAACCCCATCACCGTGGCCACGGCCCTGGTGATCGGCGGGGTGATCATGCTCTGGGCCGAGCGGCGCCAGCACCGGGTGCACGCCGAAAGCGTGGACGAGATCACTTGGAAGGACGCACTGAAAGTCGGTTGTGCCCAGTGCCTGGCGATGATCCCCGGGACTTCGCGCTCCGGCTCGACCATCATCGGCGGGCTGCTGTTCGGCCTGTCGCGCAAGACCGCCACCGAGTTTTCGTTCTTCCTGGCCATGCCCACCATGGTCGGGGCCGCGGTGTATTCCGGCTACAAGTACCGGCACCTGTTCCAGCCTGACGATTTTCCGGTGTTCGCCATCGGCTTCGTCACGGCCTTCATCTTCGCCATGATCGCGGTCAAGGGGCTGCTGAAGTTCATTGCCAGCCACAGCTATGCGGCGTTTGCCTGGTACCGCATCGCCTTCGGCCTGCTGATCCTGGCGACCTGGCAGTTCGGCTGGGTCGACTGGACGGCGGTCAAGTCGTGAAGAGCGCCGGCCGCGCACCGCAGCCGGGCAGCGCTGCGCGAATCCGCCACCTGAGGTTCAAGCTGCTGGTGCTGGTCGTGCTGTGCGCCTTGCCGTTGTTCGGTTCGCTGTCCCTGTGGTGGCGCGGCATCTCGATCGTGCCCCTGGTGGCCTACGGCGCGGTCAGCCTGCTGACGTTCCTGTGTTACTGGCACGACAAGCGTCTGGCCCGGGCCGAGGGCCGGCGGATTCCGGAGAATGTGCTGCACGCCCTGGAACTGGCCGGCGGCTGGCCCGGGGCCCTGCTGGCCCAGCAACTGTTGCGGCACAAGACCCGCAAACTGTCCTATCAGACCTTGTTCTGGCTGATCGTGGCCTTGCATCAGGTCTACTGGATTGACCGGCTGTTCCTGGAAAACAGCCTGCTGAGCCTGTTCTAGAGCAGCAGCCCGACCTGCGCCCGCTTGGGCAACTTGCCCACCACCAGTTGATGGGAGCGTTGCAGCAGTGCCCGGAGTTCCTCGGCACCCAGCGGGTAGGGCGTTTGCATGATGATCCAGTGCGCCCGCGCCAGATAGGGCGCCGGGGCAATGCCCGGACGGTCGACATGGCCGAGAAACAGCTCCTGGTCGACCTTGAAGGCCAGGGAGCTGCCCCGCAGGTTCTGCAGGGCGAACATCTTGCTGCCGGCGATCGAGAACACGCGCACACCGCCCCATTTGTAGTCCTCGCGCGCCCCGGGCAGGTCCAGGCAGAACTGCGCCACTTGTTGTTCAGTGAGGATTGCGTCTTTCACAGCAGTCTTTCTCCACAGCCTTCGAAGGATTCGCTCAGGTGCTCGATCCAGGCCCGCACCGCCGGCAACACGCCGCGGCGGTGAGGATACACCGCTTGCAGCCAGCCGCCGGGCAATGACCATTGCGGCAGCATCTGCACCAGTTGGCCGCTGGCCAGTTCAGCCTCGCAATACAGCATCGGCAGGACGGTGCAGCCCAGGCCGGCGAGGGCACAGGCGCGCCGCACGATGAAGTCGTCGATGCCCAGGCGCGCTTCCAGGGCCAGGTCGCAGGCCTGGCCTTGCTGGTCCAGCAGGCGCAGGTGCACCAGCCGATCAGCCTCCAGGGCGCCGAGGATGGGCAGCTGCCGCAGGTCTTCCGGATGCAGCACCGGGTGCTCCTTCACAAAGTCGGGACTGGCGACGATTGCGGTTTGCGCCGGGCGCAGGCGGCGGGTCACCAGCAGCGGATCTTCATCGCCGTGTTCACGCACCCGCAGGGCCACGTCGATGCCTTCGGTCACCAGGTCGACGCGGCGGTTGAGCAAGAGCATTTCCAGTTGCACCTGGGGGTATTTCTGCAGGTAGCTGCTGACCAGCGGTGTCAGCAACTCATGGGCCAACCCCACCGGGCTCGACACCCGCAGGCGTCCCCGGGGTTCGCTGGCCATGCTGGCCACGGCTTCATCGGCCATTTCCGCTTCCAGCAACATCGCCTGGCAATGGCGCAAGTAACGCTCGCCCACGGCAGTGAGCTTGAGCTGGCGGGTGGTGCGTTGCAGCAAGCGGGCCTTGAGCCGCTCTTCCAGTTCGGCGATGCGCCGCGACAGCCGCGACTTGGGAATGCCCAGCAAACGCCCGGCGGCGGCGAAGCCACCGGCTTCCACCACCTTGGCGAAGTAATACAGATCGTTGAGGTCTTGCATGAGAGGAGGGCTCGATTGTCCTGCTGATGGGACGAACTATCGCATTTATGCCGTCTAATCAGCTATTGAATTCATCTGTAGGATTGCGCACATCCGATCGCCCAGTGGCGGTCCTCACTTGGAGATCCCAGATGAAACTCTTGCATATCGATTCCAGCATCCTTGGTGACAACTCGGCCTCCCGTCAGCTGAGCCACAGCGTGGTCCAGGCCTGGAAAGCCGCCCAGCCTGAGGTGACCGTGACCTACCGCGACCTGGCCGGGGATGCCATCAGCCACTTCTCCGCAGCCACCCTGGTGGCCGCCGGCACCGCCGCTGAACTGCGTGACGCCGCACAGCAGCATGAGGCCGAGCTCAGCGCCCAGGCCCTGGCCGAATTCCAGGCCGCCGATGCGGTGGTGATTGCCGCGCCGATGTACAACTTCACCATTCCGACCCAGCTCAAGGCCTGGATCGACCGCATTGCCGTGGCCGGCCAGACTTTCCGCTACACCGAAGCCGGCCCGCAAGGCCTGTGCGCAGGCAAGAAAGTGATAGTGGTTTCCACCTCCGGCGGCTTGCATGTGGGCCAGGCCACTGGGGCTGCCCACGAGGATTACCTCAAGGTGCTGTTCGGTTTCCTCGGTATCACCGACATCGAGTTCGTTCGTGCCCACGGCCTGGCCTACGGTGAAGAAGTGCGCAGCAAAGCCCTGAGCGATGCCCAGGCGCAAATCAGCGAGCAACTCTTCGCCGCGGCGTAAGGCTTATGTAAAGACGCTTTCCTGTACGGCAGGCAGCACTAGACTCTGTATTCTGATCACTGCTTGAAGTGATCAGGATGCGGAGTTTTTTTATTGGCGGTTTTCAGTATTTCTGGCCCAGGTTATGCACGTTTACCGATGAGCGCAGTGGTGCTTGCGCGCTGTGCATCCCAGGGGCTGGGCCGATCTCGCTACAAGGCCTTGGCGGCAAGGGATGGCAGGGGCAGGGGGCTTTCTCGATCCAGCGGCAAAGGTGGGCGTGTCATGAAACGTCTTGGTGCAGTGTTACTGATCTGCCTGCTCAGCAGCCTGATGACGGTGCAAGCCGCCCCCGGGCCACATCCACACTGGAGCGTGGGTTTCCATGAGATGAGCTTTCTCGATCCCCTGGACCTGCGGCCGATGCGCACCATCGCCTTTTATCCGTCCACCGGCATCGAGCACGCCAGTGTGCTCGAAGGCTACACAATCGACGCCTCGCGGGATGCCAAGATCGCCATTGGCCGCTTTCCGATGCTGATGCTGTCCCACGGCAATACCGGTACGCCCCTGGCCCTGCACGACCTGGCCACCTCCCTGGCGCGCAAGGGATTCGTGGTGGTGGCGGTGATTCACCCCGGTGACAACTCCAAGGACCACAGCCGCCTGGGCACCTTGAGCAATCTCTATGGACGGCCGATCCAGATTTCCGAAGCCATTACCGCGACCCTGGGCGATCCGATGCTGTCGCCCTTCGTCAATGCCGACCAGGTCGGGGTGATTGGCTATTCCGCCGGCGGCGAGACGGCCCTGATTCTTTCCGGCGCCACGCCCGACCTGGATCGCCTGCGGCGCTATTGCCAGGAGCGCCCCGATGACCGGGATGCCTGCAACACCCGGGGCGAGCTGATCGTCGACCGTGACGACCTGCAGCCCGTGGCCGATCCGCGAGTGCATGCGCTGATGCTGATGGCGCCCCTGAGCCTGAAGTTCGGCCGCCATACCCTGGCCGGGGTGCATGTGCCCGTGCTGCTCTACAGCGGCGATGGCGACCAGCTGGTGGCCCTGGACAAGAACGCCGCGGCCCTGGCACGCAAGCTGCCGGTGGCTCCGGACTTCAAGCTGCTGGCCGGCGCCGGGCACTTCGTGTTCATGGCGCCGTGCACCGCCGAGCAGTTGGCGGCCATGCCGGCCCTGTGCACCGACGCCGACGGTGTTGATCGCGAAGACATTCACCGCAACCTGATTGCCGAAGCCGGTCGCTTTTTCGCCCATACCCTGGGTCGCCCAAGCCGGGCCGGGATGCAGACCGCCGACCAGTAACTCAGGCACCGGCCCGGTGCTTGAGCAGCAGCGTCAGTCCCAGGCCGGTGATCGAGAGCAGGGCGGCGCAGAAGAAAATCCACGAATACCCCAGGTTCAGGGCCACCGCGCCCATCAAGGGGCCGGCGATGGCCAGGGCCAGATCGAAAAACACCGCATAGGCACTCAAACCGGCACCACGGCTGCTGTTGGGCACCTGCTTGATGGCTTCCACCCCCAGCGCCGGGTACACCAGCGACAAGCCGAAGCCGGTGAGCCCGGCGCCGATCAGCGCCCAGGCCGTGGACGGCGCCAGCCAGAGCAGGGTCAGCCCCAGGGTCTCGACGCACATGCAGGCAATGGCCGAGCGAAAGCCGCCAAAGCGGCTGATGCTGGAGATGAACAGCAAACGCGAGCAGATGAAGCACACCCCGAGCACCGTCAGGCAATAGGCGGCGCCGGTCCAGCCGCGGCTCAGGTAGAACAAGGTAATAAAGGTGGTCAGGGTGCCATAGCCGATGGAGGCCAGGCTGAGGCTGGCGCCGAAGGGGGCAATGCGCCCGAAGACCGCCCAGAACGGCAGGCGCTCGCCGCGAATCACCGGCACCGAGGGTTTGTTGCGAATCAGCAGCAGGGCCAGCACTGCCAGAACCGACAGGGCGATGCCCAGGCTGGTGAAACCGTATTGCTCAACCATCACCACCCCCAGCGGCGCGCCGATGGCAATGGCGCCGTAGGAGGCAATGCCGTTCCAGGAAATCGAGCGTGCCGTGTGTTCCGCGCCCACCTGGCCCATGCACCAGCTGATGGTGCCGACCCCGATCAAGCCTTGGGCCACGCCCAGCAGCAGGCGTGCGCCCAACAGCACGGCAAGGCTCAGCAGTGGCCAGTGTTCCAGCCACACTGAAATCAGGGTCAAAAGCCCGCTGAGGAGAATCCCCAGCAAGCCGTAGATGATCGAGCGCTTGGTGCCCACGGTGTCCGACATGCGCCCGGCCATGGGCCGGCTGAGCAGGGTGGCCAGGTATTGCGCGCCGATGGTCAGCCCGGCAATCACCGCGCTGAAGCCCAGCTGTTCGTGGACGTAGCCCGGCAGCACGGCGATTGGCAGGCCGATGCAGAGGAAGGCAATAAAGGTATAGAAGACGATGGAGACGATCTGCAGGGTGATCGCCATGGAGCTTTGAGCGGAGGTCTGTGGCTCGGGCATGAAGGCTCGTTCGCGGGCGGCGGTTAGAGAGCCGCATCATCGCGTGCCGCGATGATAAAAGGAAGCAGGCTAACTATCTTGCCCCTCCGCCCCGTAGGAGCTGGCTTGCCAGCGAAGGCGTTCTCAGGGGCAATGCCGACTCAAGGGCCTTTTCGCCGGCAAGCCGGCTCCTACGAGAGGGGGTGGTGCATACGAAAAAGCCCCGTCACAACGGACGGGGCTTTTCTTGACGCTTGTGGCTTGAAACTGGCTGCTGCTTTAGAACATCACGCCCTGGCTGCGCAGGTAGTCGTCGTAGGTGCCGCTGAAGTCGGTCACGCCGCTTGGGCTCAGCTCGATGATGCGAGTGGCCAGGGACGAGACGAACTCACGGTCGTGGCTGACGAAGATCAGGGTGCCCGGGTAGTTTTCCAGGGCCAGGTTCAACGCCTCGATGGATTCCATGTCCAGGTGGTTGGTCGGTTCGTCCATCACCAGCACGTTGGGCTTTTGCAGGATCAGCTTGCCGAACAGCATGCGACCTTGCTCACCACCGGAAATCACCTTCACCGACTTGAGGATCTCGTCGTTGGAGAACAGCATCCGGCCGAGGGTGCCGCGGATCATCTGCTCGCCCTGGGTCCATTGGCCCATCCAGTCGAACAGGCTGACGTCGTCTTCGAAGTCATGGGCGTGGTCCTGGGCGTAGTAGCCGATTTCCGCGCTTTCGGTCCATTTCACCGAACCGGCGTCCGGGGTCAGCTCGCCCACCAGGGTGCGCAGCAGGGTGGTCTTGCCGATACCGTTGGGGCCGATGATCGCCACGCGCTCGCCGGCTTCGACGGTGAAGCTGAAGTTCTGGAACAGGGTCTTGCCATCGAAGCCCTTGGACATGCGCTCCAGGGTCACCGCCTGGCGGTGCAGCTTCTTGGTCTGTTCGAAGCGGATGAACGGGCTGACCCGGCTCGACGGCTTGACTTCGGCCAGCTGGATCTTGTCGATCTGCTTGGCCCGGGACGTGGCCTGCTTGGCTTTCGAGGCGTTGGCCGAGAAGCGGCTGACGAAGGTCTGCAGTTCGGCGATCTGGGCTTTCTTCTTGGCGTTGTCCGACAGCAACTGCTCGCGGGACTGGGTCGCGGCGATCATGTACTCGTCGTAGTTGCCCGGGAACAGGCGCAGCTCGCCGTAGTCCAGGTCGGCCATGTGGGTGCAGACACTGTTAAGGAAGTGCCGGTCGTGGGAAATGATGATCATGGTGCTGTTACGCGCCGTGAGAATGTTTTCCAGCCAGCGGATGGTGTTGATGTCCAGGTGGTTGGTCGGTTCGTCCAGCAGCAGCACTTCCGGATCGGAGAACAGCGCCTGGGCCAGCAGCACCCGCAGTTTCCAGCCTGGAGCGACTTCGGTCATCGGGCCGAAATGCTGTTCCAGGGGAATGCCCAGGCCCAGCAGCAGTTCACCGGCGCGGGACTCGGCGGTGTAGCCGTCCATCTCGGCGAATTCGGTTTCCAGCTCGGCCACGGCCATGCCGTCTTCTTCGGTCATTTCCGGCAACGAGTAGATGCGATCGCGCTCGGCCTTGACCTTCCACAGCTCTTCGTGACCCATGATCACGGTGTCGATCACGGTGAATTCTTCGTAGGCGAACTGGTCCTGGCGCAGTTTACCCAGGCGCACGTTGGGCTCCAGCATGACCTGGCCGCCGGACGGCTCGAGGTCGCCACCGAGGATTTTCATGAAGGTCGACTTGCCGCAACCGTTGGCGCCGATCAGACCGTAACGGTTGCCACCGTTGAACTTGACCGAAACGTTCTCGAACAGTGGCTTGGCGCCGAACTGCATGGTGATGTTAGCTGTGGAGATCAATTACTTACCTACCAATGATTTAGCGCCGACCTTGAATCCACAAAGCGCGATCTGGAGCCTTCCAGGTCGGGCCGGTCTGAGTGTGGAGCTGAGCCAGCGGGCGTACGTCGAGCGCAACATTCCGGCGCCAGGGCCGGGTTGCTGAGCAAAAAGTGCGGGGTGCGTGTTGGAATTTGTGCGCATTGTCGCATATGTAAACGAGCAGTTGTATGACGCTCGGGTAGGGAATTTAGCCAGGTGGCGCGATGTTCAGTGGTCACCGGCTGCGGTGCGGGCAGGAATCAGCGCTTGGATAAAGGCTTGCAACTGCGCGGCGGCCTCTCGCGGCGAGGCCTGGAGCAGGCAGTGTGGGCCGTCGATCTCCACCAGGTGCGCATCCGGGCGCAACTGCCTGACCAGGGCCGCCGCCGAGTCGGGCACCAGCCGATCGCGGGAGGCCCGCAGGTACAACACAGGCACCGAGGTTTCGCTCAGGGCCCGGCTCGCGTCCACCGCGATCACCTCTTGCAGCCGGGCCTGCAATACGGGTGGCGCCACCTGGGCAATGGCGGCCCCCAGCGCCTGGCGCAGCGATGGCGTGGAAAAACCGCCGAGCAACAGGGCGTCCATCGGCCAGAAGGGCAAGCGCCCCATGGGCAACAGCCCGAACAGCGGCGCCAGGGGCGCCAGTGCCGGCCGTGGGTTGCGCACAAAACTGCAGCACAGCACCAGCCCCTGCAATCGCGCCGGACGCCGGGCGGCAATGCTCACCGCCACCGGGCCGGAAAACGACTCGCCCAGCAATACGAACGGGCGGTCCGTCGGCAGCTGTTGCCATACCCGTTGCACCAGGGCGGCGTAGTCCAGCACCTGATCGGCGGGGTAATCCAGCACCTGCACGGGCAGGCTCGGGTCCAGGGCCAGGCGCAGCGGTTCGAACAGGGTGCCGGTGCCATCCATCCCCGGCAGCAGGATCAGGGTTGGCAAAACAGTGGGGGCGATCAATGGCGCTGTCCTTGCGGGGCGGAAGGGAAGTGGGCGGCGCGCAGCATAGCGCAGCCACCTGTTCGACACAGCCCTCAGGGGCAGGCCAGAGGGCTGCAGAGGGTTTTGTTGCGCTGCATCAAAACCTCACCCGATACCGGCAATTTTCTACAGAAGTAGCGCAGCTTTTCACAAATTTGAGTTAACCCTTGGTTACAAACTGTGGCTAAAATGCCAGCCGACGGCCAGATGCCGAGGGTCGGATCGGCGATGGAAACCTTCGCCGATCACGCTTTTTTCAACTCAGACGCTGCCATTTGCCTTTGGCCCTCCGGGCTTTCAGGGGCGCAGCATGTTCTCTTCTGACGTGTGACGATTTCCGTGAAACTCATCATTGCCGCTGTATACGTTTTATCCATTGCGTACGTACACCTGCGGGGGCGCGTGCGCCATAAACTGGGACGCCAACTCAGCGATCACTCGACCTTCCTGGCCCCCATCAACTGCTTCCTTTATCTGTTCTCCAAGTTTCCCAACCGGCCCTACCTGGACCCGGCCGACTTCCCCGAGATGAACAAGCTGCAGGAACACTGGGAAGAGATCCGCGCCGAAGGTCAGCAACTGTTGCAGGCCGGGGAGATCAAGCGCTCGGACCAGTACAACGACGTGGGTTTCAATTCGTTCTTCAAGACCGGCTGGAAGCGCTTCTACCTGAAGTGGTACGGCGACAGCCACCCTTCGGCGATGAAACTGTGCCCGCGCACCACTGAACTGGTGCAGAGCATCGGTTCGATCAAGGCGGCCATGTTCGCCGAGTTGCCACCGGGTTCGCGCCTGGTGCGTCACCGCGACCCCTACGCCGGGTCCTACCGCTATCACCTGGGGCTGTCCACGCCGAACAACGAGGGCTGCTTCATCGAAGTCGACGGCGAGCGCTATCACTGGCGCGACGGCGAAGCGGTGATGTTCGACGAGACTTACATCCACTACGCGGAAAACACCACCGAGCAGAACCGCATCATTCTGTTCTGCGACGTCGAGCGGCCGATGAAGTATCGCTGGGCCGCGGCGTTCAACCGCTGGTTCAGCCGCACCGTGATGTCCGCCGCCGGCTCGCCCAACGACGCCGGGGACAAGACCGGTGGCCTCAACCGCGCCTTCAACAAGCTGTACAAGATCCGCCTGCGGGGCAAGGAGCTGAAGAAGCGCAACCGCACCCGCTACTACCTGGAAAAGTGGGCGATCTTCGCTGCATTGCTGCTGCTGTTCATCTACATCTGATCGACCCGGCCGGCACTCGGCCGGCAGCGGTTTCCGGTCGCAGGCCGGTGCGGGAGCTGGCTTGCCAGCCAACGCCCCCTCAAGCCTGCGGCCGGGCTCGGCGGCCTCTTCGCCGGCAAGCCCGCGGACATCGGGTGTTACGTTCTGCAGGATTATTTAATTAACAAAGCCGAACCCTGGGCGTAGCGTGGAATCGTATTCGATACCTTGTCGCTCCTCAGGAGGCTTGTCATGAACAGTCTGGCTCGCGGCTTTGCCGCATTGATCACGCTGGCTTGGGCCAGCGGCACTGCCTGGGCCGCCAGCCCTGAAACGCCTCCTTTCAACGCCCTGCCAGGTTCCGTGCAACTGGCGCAAAACCTGCCCAACAGCGGCAACAACGACCCCTACAGCAACCCCATTCGCCGGGCCAATCCCAACAGCATGCAGGGCACCCGCAGTGCCACTCCGCCGGTGCGCGGCCCCGGCACCGCGCCCATTGGCCGGCCGCCGACCCTGGAGAACGGCGGTATCGGCAACGGCTATCCCCGTGGCGGGGTGCAGCTGCCAAACCCCGACCCGCGGGTGCAAAGTCCTCGAAACATCGATAACGACAACAGCAACCGGCGCTGAGCTGTCTTGCTGGATGGGCGGCCGCTGCGGTGCGGCTCGCCAGGGATTCTCTTGAGCCATAGAAGGAAGCGAGCATGTTGCGTAAAACCTTTTTCGCCACCTTGTGCGCCAGCGTTCTGCTGGGCGGTGCCTGGCCCGCTGCGGCGGCCAGTGCCCAGTCCTTCGCCAGTGAGCAGGGCCGTCTCAGCCTGACCCCGGTGATGCAAGGTCTGCAGCATCCCTGGGCCCTGGCATTCCTGCCGGATCGCCAGGGCCTGCTGGTCACCGAACGTCCCGGCAACCTGCGGGTGGTGAGCCCGGACGGCAAGCTGTCGGCGCCGTTGAGCGGGGTGCCCAAGGTCTGGGCCAATGGCCAGGGCGGCTTGCTCGACGTGGCACTGTCGCCGGACTTCAAGCAGGACCGCCTGGTGTACCTGTCCTACGCCGAGGGCGGTGGCGAGGGCGGGACTGCCGGCACCGCCGTGGGGCGCGGGCGCTTGAGCGACGACCTGAGCGGGCTCAAGGATTTCCAGGTGATCTTCCGCCAGGAGCCCAAGCTGTCCACCGGCAATCACTTCGGTTCACGGCTGGTGTTCGACCGTGACGGCTACCTGTTCATCACCCTGGGGGAGAACAACAACCGGGCCACCGCGCAGGACCTGGACAAGCTTCAGGGCAAGATCGTGCGCCTGTATGCCGATGGCCGGGTGCCGGACGACAACCCCTTTGTCGGCCAGGCCGGGGTGCGGCCGGAGATCTGGAGTTTCGGCCACCGCAACCCCCAGGGCGCGGTGCTCAATCCCTGGAGCGGCACCCTGTGGGAGAACGAGCACGGGCCCAAGGGCGGCGACGAGATCAACCTGATCGAGCGCGGCAAGAATTACGGCTGGCCCCTGGCGACCCACGGGGTCAACTATTCCGGCCAGCCGATTCCCGAGGCCTCGGGCCAGACGGTCCCGGGCACCGTGGCCCCGCATCATGTCTGGGAAAAGTCTCCCGGCATCAGCGGCATGGCCTTCTACGACGCCGATCGCTTCAAGCCCTGGCAGCACAACCTGTTCATCGGCGCCCTGGCCGGCCGCGAACTGATCCGCCTGCAATTCGATGGCGACCGAGTCGTTCATGAAGAGCGTCTGCTGGGGGACCTCAAGGCGCGCATTCGCGACGTGCGCCAGGGGCCGGACGGTTATCTGTACATCCTCACCGACGAGGATCAGGGCGGCCTGTACAAGGTTGGCCTGGAATAATCCGCCCCAACACCTCCAAGCGTAGGAGCTGGCTTGCCAGCGAAAGCGTCGGCGAGCACAGCACCAGGCTCAAGGACCGCTTCTTCGCCGGCCAGCCGGCTCCTACGCCTGGGGGCGCGAGGAGAGGATCACCGCGGCGCGCAGCTTGCTGCTGCCGAAGCTGCACATCTTGTCGAACTCGCCGTGGCTCACCGGCAGGTGCTGGCAGTCCATGGGCTGGCGGTGCTGGCTGTGGTCCACATCCGGATCGTGCAGGTAGACGAAGTCGTCGTCGCAGTCGGTGACTATCACCCAGTGGGGGGCCTTGGAACGGGTCAGGCGGTAGCTGCTGATCAGCACCAGGGGCTGGCCGCCTTCACTGAGGCGCTTGGGCAGGTCCAGCGGTCCTCCCAGTACCTGCTGCACTTCGCTGGCGTCCAGTTCCCTGCAGAACTCGTCGTGGACCAGGCGCATGACGTCCTTTTTATGCTCGTCACGCACGCCATTGAGAAACAGCGGCCCGGCGCTGTTGACCTGCAGGCGCACCGCAAAGCCCCGGCGCCAGGCAGCCAGCGCCAGGCCCTGGGGGCTGCAGCCGCCGTGGCCCGAGGTCATGAACACCGTGGTGGCTTCACGCCAGATCTGCAGTTCCTCGCGCCGCTCCAGCGGGCGCGAGGGTTGCAGCGCGGCCATGGCCATCAACAGGCAGGCCGGGCCGCAGGTGAAGTCGGTGGTCTGCTGGTAGTAAGGCACGCGGATGCTGCGGGTTTCGCGGTGCTGGAGGATGCGCTTTTCCAGGCGCAGGGCATCGGCGTGGTCTTCGTAGTAGTCGTGGATCCGGGCAAAGCGCCGGTAGCCATGGCGTTCGTACAAGGCCAGCGCCGCCGGATTGTCGGTGCGGACCTCCAGGCGCAGATAGGCGCAGTCATGGGCCAGGGCGCAGGCCTCGATCCGTTGCAGCAGGCGTTTGCCCAGGCCCAGCCCCCGGGCGTCCTCGGCAATGGCGATGGAGTACAGGCGCGCCAGGGAGGTGCCGCGATGAAACAGCACCAGGGCATAGCCCAGCACGCGCCCCTGATGTTCGGCCACCAGCAGTTGCCCGTGCGCGCGGTTGATCATCCACTGGAAGCTGCGCGGGGTCAGCCGGTCGCTGGTGAAACATTGCTGTTCCAGGGCCACCAGCGCCGGCAGATCGTCGGGGGTTGCAGTGCGAAAGACAAGATCCATATAACCGCCGTAAAAGTTGCGTAACGAAACGAGACTTCAAAAAAAGTTCGTGCTTAATAGAAAGGGTCAGGTTCTAAAGCGAGAGCGAACTTTATGTCAGCGGTACAAGGTCATTGGCGAGAAGTATCCGAGCAAAGTTTGCCGGCGACAATCACTTCGACAAGTTATTTTTCCCCACTGGGCAGAACTTCAAGTCAAGTCATCATCATTGTCGAACGCAAGGAAGATTGGGCCTCTTACTTTCCCAGCGAAGACATTCTCACGGCCCAGGAATACCTCGAACAAAGCCGCGAAAGTGTGCCGGGAAAACGGGTCCAGGTGATCAACCTGTGCCGCAGCTACAAGTATCTGGGGCACGGCTACTACTGCTCGTTGCTGGCCGAAGCCCGCGGCCACCGGGTCATTCCCTCGGTGCGCACGATCAGCGAACTGACCCGCAAGGCCCTTTACGGACTGGCTCTGGACGACCTGGACAAGACCCTGGAAAAGGCCCTGAGCAATCACCTTTACAGTGATACCGAAGGCTTCACCTTGACCCTTTACTTCGGCAGGACACATATAGAGCCATTGCAGGAGTTGGCCCGCCAGTTGTTTGAACTGTTTCCCTGTCCGATCCTGTTAGTTGATTTCAAGAGAACTGACAGTTGGCATATCGAAGGCGTGAAGTCCGGTGCCTTGCACAAGTTGCGCGACGATCAGGAAGACCAGTTTGCCAACTCGCTGGACAGTTTCAGCCGCAAAGTCTGGCGGGTGCCGCGATCCCGGCAACTGGCCCGTTATGACTTGGCGATACTCCACGATCCCCATGAAGCGCTGCCGCCTTCCAATGCCCGGGCGCTGGAGAGTTTTATCCGGGTCGGCAAGGGCCTGGGCATCGATGTGGAGCTGATCGAGAAGAAGGACTACTCGCGGCTGGCCGAATACGACGCGTTGCTGATCCGCGAAACCACCAGCGTCGACAACCACACCTACCGCTTTGCCAAGAAGGCCGAGAGCGAAGGGCTGGTGGTGATGGACGATCCGACCTCGATCCTGCGTTGCACCAACAAGGTCTATCTCACAGACCTGCTCAAGGGCCATCAACTGGGCATGCCCGCCACCGAGATTCTCTACAAGGAGCGACCGGAGGATTTCGAGCGAGTGGGCGAACGCCTGGGCTTTCCCCTGGTGCTGAAGATTCCCGACGGCTGCTTCTCCCGGGGGGTGATCAAGGTCGAGAGCCAGCAGGCGCTGCTGGCGGCCACCGCCGAACTGTTCGAGCACTCGGTGCTGCTGCTGGCCCAGGAATTCTTCTACACCGAGTACGACTGGCGCATCGGCGTGCTCAACCGCAAGCCGATCTTTGCCTGCCAGTACTTCATGTCCAAGGGCCACTGGCAGATCTACAACCACAAGGCCAAGGGCCAGGACATCAACGGCGAGTGCCGCACCCTGGCGGTCCACGAAGCACCGCGGGCGGTGGTGGAGCTGGCAGTGAAGACCGCCAACCTGATCGGCGACGGGCTGTACGGGGTCGACCTCAAGCAGTCCGGGGACAAGGTGGTGGTGATCGAGGTCAACGACAACCCCAACCTCGATGCCGGCATCGAGGACGCCTACCTGCAGGACGACCTGTACTCCCTGGTGCTGGAGGAATTCGTCCGCCGCCTGGAACTCAAGCGTCGCGGCCAGGCCTGGTGAGGCGGCGATGCTCCACAGCTATCGGCTGGACCTGGGCAGGTTGCAGGCGGCACCGGCAGGGGAGGCCCAGGTCATGCTGTTCAGCAACCCGGACCTGGCGGAGCGCGAGCTGTTGCACAGCGCCTTCAAGCTCGATGAGCACGCCCTGGCCTCGGCGCTGGACCCGGACGAAGTGTCGCGCATCGAATTCCATCCCGATTACCTGTTCCTGATCTGGAAGCGACCGGAAAACTATTCCGGTGGCGGCAGCCTGTCCTTCGAAGTGTCGTCCTGCGGCCTGCTGTTCTGCCCCGACCGGCTGCTGGTGATCGCCCCCGACGACACGCCACTGCTGGGCCTGGGGGCGCGGCATCATCTGCACACCCCTCTGGACGTGCTGCTGGACCTGTTGCTCAACAACATCCATCACTACCTGGGGCACCTCAAGGTGATCAAGCTGGTGGCCCGGGAGCTGCAGCACAAGTTCAACAGCTCGATGGAAAACCGCCACCTGATGCAGATGTTCAACCTGAGCGAGAGCCTGATCTATTACCTCAATGCCCTGCACAGCAACGGCGCGCTGCTGACCCGCCTGCGCAACCATGCCGAAAAGGAGCGTTTCGGCCCGCAGGCGGTTGGCCTGATCGACGACCTGATCATCGAGAACAACCAGTGTTACAAGCAGGCGGAAATCTACTCCACGGTGTTTGCCGGGCTGATGGACGCCCGGGGCAACCTGATGAACAACAGCACCAACAAGCTGCTGCGCAAGCTGACGCTGATCAATGTGGTGTTCCTGCCGCTGAACCTGATTGCCAGCATTGGCGGCATGTCCGAGTTCAGCATGATGACCGCTGGCACGCCGTGGTGGATCGCCTATTCGCTGTTGCTGCTGGCCATGCTGCTGGCGGCGGCCGGCATGTCCCTGGGGCTGCGTCGGCTCACCGGCCACAGTGACCGGGCCGGATGAGGCTTACTGCGGCTGCAGGGTCAGCACCTCAAAGCCGTCGCGGGTCACCGCCACCGTGTGCTCCCACTGGGCCGAGAGGCCGTTGTCGCGGGTCACCACGGTCCAGCCGTCCTTGAGCCCGCGGACCCGGGCGCTGCCCTGGTTGAGCATGGGTTCGATGGTGAAGACCATGCCTTCACGCAGTTCCAGGCCGGTGCCGGGACGACCGAAGTGCAGGATCTGCGGCTCCTCGTGCATCTGCCGGCCGATGCCGTGGCCGCAGTATTCGCGCACCACGCTGTAGCCCTTGGCCTCGGCGTGGGCCTGGATGGCATGGCCGATATCGCCGAGGCGAGCGCCGGGGCGCACCACCTTGATCGCCGCCCACATGGCCTCGAAGGTGGTGTCCACCAGGCGCCGGGCCTTGGGGCCGACCTCGCCGATCAGGTACATCTTGCTGGAGTCGGCGATGTAGCCGTTCTTTTCCAGGGTGATGTCGATGTTGACGATGTCGCCGTCCTTGAGCACGGCCCTGGCGTCGGGCATGCCGTGGCACACCACCTCGTTGATCGAGGTGTTGATGCAATAGGGGTAGTTGTACTGGCCCTTGCTGGCCGGGCGCGCCTTGAGCTGGTGGCGGATGAAGTGCTCCACCGCGCTGTCCAGCTCCAGGGTGGACAGGCCGGCGCCGACAAAGCCGTCGAGGAAACTGAACACCTCGGCCAGCAGCCGCCCGGATTCGCGCATCAGCGCCAGTTGTTCTGGAGTCTTGATCAATGCCGGGGTCATGCCTGCCCCCTGAGCAGATCGGTCTTGTTGAGCAGCAACTTGTTGATCAGGTCGTTGTAGGCCAGGTGCGGGTTGAGCTCGGCCAGCAGGCCGATCTTGATCCAGAACTCGGCCTGGGCGTTGATCGAGCGATCCATGGCGGCGCTGGCCACGCGGATCTGCTGGTGCAGTTCATCGGAGATCTTGACGATGCCCATGTTTGGGGGCTCCCTTGAGCAAATATATGAATCGTATATGTTTCGTATAATCAGCTGCAAGCTGCAAGCTGCAAGCGGTGAGCGGTGAGCGGTGAGCGGTGAGCGGTGAGCAGGAGGGAGCAGGAGCTGTGGTGTTGGGTGTCAGTCTCGGAGAAAAGCATTGACCGCCAGGGGCCGGCGCGGTTAGTTTCCGGTCCATGACTTTTTCTGCCTATCGTTCCCAGCCAAGCATTATTACCGCCATTCCTGATTGGCGGGCTTGCTGACGACTGCACCCAACCCGCCCTGGAGGCGGGTTTTTTCTCTCTGTCTCCCGGGCTCCGAACACAGCCAGGAGCACCCTCATGAATCACCCCAGCCGTCTTGCCAGTACCCCTTTGCCCAGCGCCGACATGGCCTTGCTGGAGCGCTACGTGAAGATGATCCTCGCCGCACCGGTGTACGACCTGGCGATCTGCACACCGCTGCAGGCCGCCCCCGCGCTGTCGCAGCGGCTGGGCAATCAGATCCTGCTCAAGCGCGAGGACCTGCAGCCGACCTTTTCCTTCAAGATCCGTGGTGCCTACAACCGCCTGGCGCAACTCACCCCGGAGCAGAAGCGGCGGGGGGTGATCACCGCGTCCGCCGGCAATCATGCCCAGGGCGTGGCCCTGGCCGCTCGGGAGCTGGGGATCAAGGCCACCATCGTGATGCCCGCCAGCACCCCGGAACTCAAGGTGCTGGGAGTGCGCAGCCGCGACGCCGAGGCGATTCTGCAGGGCGAGAGTTTTCCCTTTGCCCTGGCCCACGCCCTGAGCCTGGCCCAGCACACCGGGAGCACCTTCGTCTCGCCCTTTGACGACCCCCATGTGATTGCCGGGCAGGGCACCGTGGCCATGGAGATCCTGCGCCAGCACCCGGGGCCGCTGGATGCGATCTTCGTCCCGGTGGGCGGAGGCGGGTTGATCGCCGGGATCGCCGCCTACGTCAAGTACCTGCAGCCACAGATCCGCATCGTGGGCGTTGAGTCAGAACATTCCAACTGCCTGCAGCAGGCATTGGCGGCGGGGGAGCGGGTGGTCTTGCCCACGGTGGGCACCTTTGCCGACGGCGTCGCGGTGGCGCAGATCGGCGAGCACGGTTTTCAGATCTGCCGGCATCACGTGGACCAGGTGATCAGCGTCAGCAACGACCAGCTGTGCGCCGCCATCAAGGACATCTACGACGACACCCGCTCGATCACCGAGCCTTCCGGCGCGCTGGCGGTGGCCGGGATCAAGCAGTACGTGGCCCAGGGCGGCATCAGCGGCCAGACCCTGGTGGCCATCGACTCCGGCGCCAACATCAATTTCGACAGCCTGCGCCACGTCGCCGAACGCGCCGCCTTGAGCAGCATTCCGGCCTAGCCGCTGGCTTGCCAGCGCAGACGCCCGTCAGAGCGGCCCCCGTCGTTGCGGCCTGTGCGCCGGCAAGCGGAAGGCCGCCCGGCCGTTTCCTATGAGAGCAGTGGACGCAGGAAGCTGCGCTCGTAACTGAGGATGAATTTCTTCTCCATCACCGACGCCACCAGGGCCACGCTGTCCGGATCGCTGAGGGCGTTCTGGCGATAGGCTTCGTAATCGGCCAGGGACGGGAAGCTGAACAGGCAATAGGCAATGTTGCTGGCCCCTTCCGAGGGCAGGAAATAGCCATGGTGGGTGCCGCCCAAACGCCTGACCACGGCGATCCAGGCTTTGGAATAGGCTTCGAACTCGGCCAGTTGGTAGGGATCGATCACGTATTTGACATGGCAGGTAATCAAGGCGGGAACTCCGGGCGAGGGCAAGGATCAGCGTTGTATCAGGTGTGACTCTTGGAGCGGGCGACGCTGTTGAGCAAGACACGGGCATTCTGCGGGGCGGCAAACCCGCCGCGCAACCGCCTGCCATGGCCGGCTTAAAGTCGAAACCCCCGGAACTGAGAGCGAAATCGAATTTAGCAAGGTCGCCAAAGCGGCCTACTCTGTAACCTGGCTTCGTCTGTTAGGACAAAACGGACCTGAGCCAGGATCGCTAACGAACACGGATGTCGCGACCAGCAGGGACTCGCCCATTGACTGGTCGTGTTGAATAGATGGAGAGCGTCAGCATGTTTTTATCTGCCCTGGAACTGCGCAACATCATTGAGAGCAGCTTTCTGCCCAAACGCTGCCAATGCACCCTGAGCCCGGACCTGTCGATGACGGTCAAGGTCTATGGCGACCATGAAACCGACCGGGTCGAGCTGGTGGTCAGCGGCATCGACGCTGCGCAGCTCAATGGCTGCCGGGAAATCAACGAACTGATCGCCGAATTGCGCTACGACCTGGCCAATGCCCCGGGCGGGTTGCCTGGTCTCAAGCGCAGGGCCCATTGAGCGCGGTCCCCTGACAACGCTCACCTTGGCGGGTCCCTTGGGCGGCACGCCGCATCAGTTTTCGTACATGCAGGCGTGGGCGTGCTTCTGGTAGGAGATTTCCGCCAGTTCTCCCGCCTTGTTGATGTAGCGCATATTGGCGGTCACCACCTCGCAGCGACTGGTCGGCGGCTCGGTCATCGAGATGACCTTGGCGACGTCCAGGCGCATGCCGTACTGATAGGGCACGACTTCAACGTTGACATCCGAGGCCTGGGCCAGGCCGGTGAATCCGCACAGGGCCAAGGCGGCCAGGGCAAAGCGCTTGCGTGTGTTCATAGTGGTTCTCCATTACAGACAGTGACGGTTCAGCCCGAGGGCTGAACCCGCTGCACGAAGCCCTAAAAGCGTTCCGGGCCAGTGCGCTCCGAAACAGAGTGCTTATTTAGGATTAATCTATCATTAAGAGCCTATTGATAGATTTTGAAATATTTCGTTCCCGTCCTATATACCGCCCGGCGATCGACGGCTTTCACGCCACGCCCGATCCGGCTTCACAGTTCGCTGTAGGCGATCCGTTGATGCCGGGGCAGGGCGCGGTTCAGCAACTGCTCCAGGGATTGTCCGGCTGGCAGGTAGTCGTCGCCGAAATCACCGTCGGCCAAGCGGGTCGGGTGAGCCACCACCTCCACCACACCGGCCGGGCAAAAGCCCTCCAGCAAGTCCCTGGGCGTGCACACCCAACGCACCGTGCCTCCCGCCAGCCAGGCGATGCGCCGGTTCAAGGCGCTTTTGAACATCCGCTTGAGCGGACCGATATTGCCACCGACATTGCGCGCCAGGCGCACAGGCACCCCCTGCCGGGCGGCGAAGCGGGCGACGATCGGCGCCACTGGCCACAGGTTGTGCACATGCTGGTGCGAGTCGATATGGCTGGGCCGCAGGCCCTGGTCGAGGCAGCGTTGCCACTGCGCCTGCAGTTCCTGCCATACCGCGTCGGCCGCGGCCTTCGACAGGCGCAGGGCCGAGCGTGGCAGGCTCAGCTCGAATTGCCCCCGTGCATTGCACAACAGCGGCTGGCGGGCAATGTCCTGGCTCAGGGGCGCGCCGTAGGTCAGGTTGAAGTGCAGGCCGATGCGTCCCAGCAACCCGTGTTCATGGCTCAGGCGACAGGCGTCCTCGAAGGCCGGCATGTTGGCCATCAGGGTCGCCGAGCTGATCACCCCGTGCTTGAAGGCTTCCAGGGTCAGTTGGTTGTAGTCCGGATCGAGGCCGAAATCGTCGGCGTTGACGATGACCCGGTTTGCCCGGGTCGCACTGAGGGTCTGTTTCATCGACGGGTTCCTTGTGCGGTATCGGCCTGGCGGCGTTCGCGCCAGGCCTTGAGGCGCGGTTTGAGCAGCAGCCAGAGGCGTTCGGCGAGCCCCAGCAACAAGCCCCGGGGGCGCCAGGAATAGAAGCTCCAGCGTTGCTGCAACACCAGGCCGCTCATGCGTTCGTGCAGTTGATGGCTGGAGCGACTGAGGCTGACCCGGGAGGCGTCCACCCACTGCCAGCCGGCATCCAGCCCCCAGCGAATCCACTCGTCCAGCAGCAGCCGGCCACTGCCCAGATTGGCGTACTCGGCGAGGAAGGCGATGTTGTAGTCATACAGGCGCCCACGCTCCAGCAGGCCCAGGCGATAGCTGATGCAGCGCCCCTGGTGCTCCAGCATCACCACCCGCACGCAGCCTTCGGCGGCCAGTCCGCGCAACGCGGTGCCCATCCATTGCTGGCGCTCAGGCCCGGAGAAGATCCCCAGGCCGTCGGCGCCTTTCCAGCTGGCTTGCTCCACTTCGCGCAGGCGCTCCAGCAGTGGATCGATGTTGTCGGCCCCGGGGTCCAGGCGAACCACCCGGGCGTCGATTTCCGCGCAGCGCTTGCGGCCCCGGCGCAGTTCGTAGCGCAGGGTGCCGCTGGGTTCTTCGCCGTCGGCGGCAACGATCAGGTGCTCCGGCACGCGACAGCTCAGTGACGACTGGCTGTAGCCGCTGGCCCGGCACCAGGGCGCCAGCAGTCGGTCGGCGTCCACCAGCTCATGCAGTTGCAGCAGGTCGTGGGGCAGTTGCCGGCGGATCTGCCTGAGCGCTTCGGCCATGGCCGGACGACCGGCCTCGGCCACCAGCAGTGCCAGGCGGTCGCTCAGGGGATGACCCAGGTGGCGCACCACCTGCAGCCTCAGCCCGGCCCGGGATTCGCGGCCACGGATCAGCGGCAGGCACAGCAGCAACTGCTCGCCCTGCCAGCCCAGGAGAATTTGCAACTGCTGCTGTCGCAGGGCCTGTTCCGCGCCCCGCAGCCAGCTCAGGCGATTGAACGGCGTTGCCCCCTCGACCTGCTGGCGCAGTTGTTCATAGGCCCCGGTGGGGAAGTCTTGCGCGCCGAGGCTGGCGCACCATTGCCAACGCAGATTCACGAACGCTCCTTGTCATGGTCAGTGATGGCCGGGGCCTGGGCCAGGCGACCGCGGCGCAAGTGCTGCAGGCGGGGCTGGTGATAGGGCCGGCGGCGATGCCAGTGCAGGCAGCGCAACAGGCAATGCACATGCAGGGATTCCCCGACTTCCTGGAAGCCCAGGCGCATGTGCATCTTCAGCGCCGGCTCGTTGCGCACGTTGACCAGGGCCCGGGTGGCCTTGAAGCCCCGTTCGCGGTACTCGTCCCAGAGCATCTTCTGCGCCAGGATCACCACCCCGGAGCCGCGAAAGGGCGGCGCGCACTCACCGGCGAACTGGTACAGGCAGCCGGGGGGCATGCGCATCCAGCAGCGGTACAGCTGGTCGTCGTAGTAATCGCGCTCGCTGACCCAGACCATCATCATCACGTTGCCGTCTTCATCCAGGTGCGCGCTGCCGCGACTGCCCTTGTCCAGCAGGCCGCGAATCGCCGGCAACTGGGCCTTGAAGTACTTGTCGAAGGCCGGCAGCAGCTCCCGGGTGATGGGCACCTGGGGCCAGCGCTGGGGGCTGATGGGGCAGGGCACCGGCAGGGCCAGGGTCCGTTCCAGGGTCAGCAGCTCCCAGTGGTAATAGAAGAAGCGTTCACGCAATACCCGCAGGCTGCCCCGCAGGCCCTTGCGGCGGATTTTGGCCAGCAGGCCGGTCAAGCGACTCATAGGGTGTTCCAGGTCAAGGCAAACAGGGTTTCACCGGGCAGCTGGAAGCTGGCCCGGCCATCGCTGCAGTGCAGCTCGGTGTGACGGCTGCGGCCATCGGCGCCCAGCAGTTCGAGGGAGGGGCTCGCTTGGCAGATGGTGGCGTCGCCCAGTTCGACGTTTTGCGTGCGCGGCGTCTTGGCCACCCCCAGCAGGCTGTGGCGCTGACCGTCGCGCAGGGCCAGGGCATCCACCTCAAAGGAGGGGTTGTCCAGGGCCTGGACCTGGCCCAGCCAATGCTGCCGGATGAACTGCTGGGCCACGGCCACCGGCTTGAGGCTGAAGCGCTGGGCATCCTGCTGGGACAGCATGCCCTTGGGGTAGTCGGGTTCGTCGGCGGCCTGGAACCAGTTGAGCATGTCCAGCAGGCCGTCCTGGGAGGCGTTGATCACCACCGAGGTCCACCACAGGGCGGCGTAGTGGGTGTCCTGCTGATAGGGGCTCAGGTCCGGGCCGCTGGAGATATTGGTCTGGCTCAGCAGCAGCGCCTTGCGCGGCCGGCCTTGCTCGTCCAGGCCCACCAGGTCCGCGGCGGCGCGCACGCTGGTGCGATAGCGACGGGTGGCCAGCAGGTCACGGACCATCCATTCGTGCCAGGCCAGGGCATCGATGTCGGCACCGTGTTCGGCCAGCAATTGCCGGGCCCAGTCGATGCCCCGGCGCTGCCCGGCACCAATGCGAAAGGGACCGTCCAGCAGTCGTGAACTCACCGGCATGGCAATGCGCACTCCGGCGGCGCGGGCGTCGGAGTTGGCCTTGGTGTGTTCCAGCATCTGCGCAAAATAGGCGGCAAACGCTGCGTAGCTGGGGAAGTTGAGGTTGGGTTCGTCGGCAAAGGCCAGGTAATGCAGGCCCTGGTTGCCCAGGCGCACGCTGTCCGCCAGCCAGGCGTCGAGCCCGGCCAGGGTGGCGCTGTCGGCGTCCAGCACGGCCCGGCGGCCGGTGCCGGCCAGCAAGGTGATGTCGCGCTCGATCTTGAAGTCTTCGCGGTACAGCCGGCGAAAGGTGATTTCCCGCTGGGGTTCTTGCTGGATCACATCGACGAAACTGTAGAAGTTGGCAGCCTGCGGCCCCAGGGCGCGCAGCAGCTCGAAGGTCGACGATGGCGGTTCGGCATAGGGCAGGGCGATCCCCAGGTGCGGGCTGGGACCGCGCATCTGCGGCTTGAGGTCCAGTTCGACCCGCCCCGGGGTCCATTGCAGTGGGTGCAACTGGCGCAGGTCCTGGGCGAACAGGTTGGCCGTGCCGTCGAGCCAGAAAGCGGCCTTGCCGGAACCGCCCAGGGACAGGCGCCAGACCTCATCCTGCTGGGCCGATGGCAGGGCGATCTGGTCGAATTGGCCGTACTGCGAGTGTTCCTCCAGCTTCAGGTGCAGCACCTGGTTGTCACTCAGGCGCGTGGCCTGCAGCACGCTGACGCCGCCGTAATACTTGCCGGCCAGCACCGCCTGTGCCCCGGCGGGCACGCGAAAGTAAAGTTCCACGCCGCTTGGCACGTCGGCGCTGAAGTGCACCTTGGCCGGTTCGAACTGCGCCAGGGTTGCACTGTCGTGGCTGACCTTGAAGTTGCGAAAACTGTAGCCCGGCACTTGCAGGCGATAGTCGCCCGGCGCCGCCGGCAGCTGGATTTCCCGTTGGCCGTAGGGCTGGTCGGCGCGGATGTCCAGTTGTTGCAGCAGTTGGCCATCCGGGCGCAACAGGTACAGCTGCTCCTGGTTGGCATCGCTTTGCCAGGCCGGGCTCCAGCGCAGGTTCAGGGTGTCGTCGGCGTTGGCTTGCAGGTAGAGGCTGCCATCGCGGATATCGCCCCATTGCAGGGGGGCCGCGTGCAGCGAGCCGGCCGCCGAGATCAGCAGCACGGCGAGCAGGGAGCAGGGTTTCATTGGGCCTTTTCCTTAGGGCGCAGTAACTGGCGCACGTAAACGATGTCTCCAGGTAACAGGATCAGGGTGCGGTACCAGGCCACACCACTGAGGCGGCAATACAGGCCGAGCATGGCCAGGCTGACCGCGAGATAGGCGATGGACGAGGCCAGCCCGGCGCCGACGATGCCCAATGGCGGGATCAGCAGCGCGTTGAGGGCCAGGTTCAGCAGGGCCCCACCGGCCAGCAGCAGCGACAGCGTGCCGGGGCGCTGTTTGCCCAACAGGTCCAGGCGCAGGATGCTCGCGTAGCACAGGCCGAACAGCCCCGGCAGCAGGGCCAGCAGGGCGTCATAGGCCGGGGCATAGGCGGCGCCGAACAGGGTGACGATCAGCCACTGGCCGATCACCGCCATGCCCAGGCAGGCGCCGAGCATCACCGTGGCGGTCAGGCGCAAGGCCAGGGCCGTCAGTTCTTCGATGCCCGCACCTTGCTGCAGCAGGCGTTTCATCAGCGGCGTGGTCACCGCCTCGGGAATGATCAACAGTAGCTCGGCAGCCGCGCTGGCCATGGCGTACCAGCCCAGCGCGGCGGGGTCCAGCAGGGCGCCGATGAACAGGTAGTCCGAGCGCAGCATCAACTGTTGCGACAACACCCCCGGGTGACTCTGGGCGCTGTAGCGCAGCAGCTTGCCTTGTTCACCGGCCTGCCAGCGCAGGCGCAGGTCATGCCAGCGGCGCAGCCAGCACCAGCCGACCACCACCACCAGCAGGGTGCCGCCCAGCCAGCTGACCAGGGCCGCCGACAGGGGCTGGTCGCGCCAGATCCACCACAGGCCGACAAACAACAGCAACGGCACCAGGGATTCCAGCAGGCGCAGGGCATTGAAGGTCTCGACCCGACCGTCGGCGTTGTGCAGGGTCAAGAGACCGCTCTTGAGCACGGTGATCGGCACCGCCAGCAACAACAGCCACGCCAGATCGCCCAGTTGCAGGCTCAGTTCCCAGCCGCTGCCCCAGGTGTTCAGCAGGGCCAGCCCGGCCAGGGTCAGCAGGCTGGCCAACAGGCAGCCGTAGACCAGCACCTGGGTCAGCAGCAGGCCCATGGGGCGCTGGCGCGCCGCTTCATAGCCGACGGCGGTGTTCAGGCCGCCGCTGGTCAGGGCCGCGATCAGGTCCGGCAGGGTGCTGAGCAGGGCGAACAGGCCACGATCGGCGGGGCCCAGCAGGCGCGCCAGCAACACGTTGCGCAGCAGGCGCAGGCCGATCATCGCCAGCCGCGTGCCCATGCTCAGGGCCAGGTGCCAGAGGTAGCCGCCGCGCTTCATGCCCGGGCCCCCTGCAGCAGGCGCCAGGCCAGCAACCCCGGGCGCGCGGCGCTGGCCTGGCTGACGTCGATGCGTGGCAGGGCCAGCCACGGATTGCCCTCGGCCTCGATCAGCCCCGGGCGGGTGCCCAGGGCGTAGCGGTAGCCCAGCTCGGCCACCGCGGCGCGCACCTCGGGGTTGTGATCGCCGTTGGGGTAGCAGTACACCCCCAGCGGCGCCCGGCAATGTTCCTGCAGGGCGGCGTGGGAGCGTTGCAGGTCGGCGCGCAGTGCCGGGCCGTCAAGCCGGGTGAGAATCCCGTGGCTGGCGCCGTGGGGACCGAAGCGCACCAGCGCCGAACGTTCCAGGTGCTTGACCTGGGCCCAGTCCAGGCTGTGGGGCGCATGGTCGTCCGGGCAGCTGTCGGCCAGGGCCTGCAGGCTGTGCGGGGCCAGCCCCTTGAGGCGTTGCAGGTACTCGCCCAGAAGCCGGCTGCGGGCGTGGCCGGTGCCTGCTTGCAACAATTCGGCGGGCGGCGTCAGGGCCAGCGCCCGCAACTGGGCCAGCAGCGGCCGGGCCGCGGCGCTGTCGGCCTGCTGCCACAGGGTTTCGCCGATGGACTCCCACCAGAAGCCCTGGCGGCTGCCGATGAAATCGGTGGACAGGAAGATGCTCGCCGGCATCTCGTAGCGCTCCAGCAGCGGGTAGGCGACCTCGGCGTTGTCGCGCCAGCCGTCGTCGAAGGTCAGGGCCAGCCGGGGCCGCGCGCCCCCTGGAAACTCCAGCAGGTGCTCCAGGGGCACGCAGTCGAAGTGCCGCCGCAGCCAGCGCAGCAACTGCTCGAAGTGTTGCTGGCCAACGCACAGCGGGGCGCGATGGGGCAGGCTGGCGGCGCTGTCGTCGGCCAGCACCCGGTGCAGCATCAGCACCACCCCGGCGTCGCTCAGGCGCACCCGGGCCAAGCTGTGCAGGAAGGCGCTGCCGAGCAGGCGCTTGAGGGATTGTTTGAGGTTCATGTCAGCGATTCTGTTGTGGGTTCCACAGGGCATAGCGCCGCCCGCGGAGAAACTGCCAGAGGCCCACGCTCATGCCGGCCAGGGTCACCAGCACGAAGCCGGCGAGACGAAACACCTTGGGCAAGCGCCCGCGACGGTCCAGCAGCCCCAGCAGCCCGGCGCCGTAGCCGAGCAACTGGGCCAGCAGGCACAGGCTGTAGAAGGGGCCGGCGTTCCACAGCCACAGGTTGCTCAGCAGCAAGGGCAGCAACAGCACCGGGGCCAGGCGGCGGATCAGCTTGTGGCTGATCAGGGCGATGGCGTAGGCGCCGTGGCGCAGCGGGTTCATCAGCTCACGGCGCTGGGCCAGGCTCTGCAGGCCGCCGACCGTGACCCGCAGGCGCCGCCGATACTGCTTGCCGGCGTCGTCCACGCCCTGGTCCAGGACCTGGGCCTGCTCCACATAGACGATGCGCTTGCCCGCCACCGGGGCGCAGGTGCTGATGAAGAAGTCATCGTTGACCTCGGCGGGAATGCGCTGGAACAGCTCGCGGCGCAGGGCCAGCAGCGCGCCGTCGGCGGAAACCATGCAGCCGGTGCGGTTCTCGGCCTGACGCAACCAGGCCTCGTAGTGCCGGTACAGGCTGTCGCCCAGGCTCAGGTTGTGCCCCGGGTTGGGGATGATCATGTGCCCGCCGCAGGCGCCGACCTGGGGATCGGCCATGGGCGCCAGGAGCTTGCCCAGGGTGTCGTCGGACCATTGGTTGTCGGCGTCGGTGAACACCAGGATGTCGTTGCGCGCCAGTTCCACCGCGGTGTTCAGGGCCCCGGCCTTGCCCACCCGCGGCAGGTCCAGAACCACGATCCGCGAATCGCGCACGCTCAACGCGGTGGCCACGGTGTCGTCGCTGGAGCCGTCGCTGGCGAGGATGATCTGCAGGTCGCTGGCCGGGTAGTCCTGCTGCAGCAGGGTGCGCAGCTTGTGTTCGATGTGCGGGCCTTCGTTGTGGGCGGCGATGATCACGCTGACCGACAGCGGCAGCGCCTCCTGCTGTGGCCGCGGTCGCACGAACAGGCTGAGCAGGCCCAGCAGCATCGGGTAACCGATCCAGGCATAGAAGGGCAGGAGCAGGCACAGCCAGAAAAGAGTCTTAGCCACGGTCAGGTCTCACGGCAGCACGGTTGAAAAGACCCTGCACCAGGGCCACGGCACCCAGGTGCAGGCGCACCCCGTGCAGCAGCCAGAGTTGCAGGACGAACAGCGGATCGCGGTGGCGCCAGCCCTGGCGCAAGGCCAGCAGCAACGGCGCCAGTGCGCCCAGCAGCAGGCACAGGGCGGCCGCAACCGGCCGACCCGCGACCAGGGCCAGCAGCGCCGCCCCGCTCAGCAGGGCGCAGGCCAGGCACAGCAAGGGAAAGCGCAGCAGGCGCGGATTGAACCCGGCGGCCTTGAGCAATTGCCCGTGACTGCCCTGGCGCCAGCGTTCCTTGCCGGCCCATTCGCCCCAGCTGCCTTCAAAGCCCCAGTGCAGTACCTGGGGCTCGGGCAGGCTGATCTGCCGGGCACCGGCGGCGTGCAGGCGCAGGCCGAGGTCCTTGTCTTCGCCGGTGCGCAGGCGCTCGTCGAAACCGCCGACCCGTTCGAACCAGACCCGCCGCAGGCACAGGTTGGCGCTGGGCAACCATTGCCGTTGCCGGGCCTGGCGGCCGGCGGTCAGGCTGCGCCGTTGCCAGGCCCGGGCGAACCAGGGCGCGCAGCGCGGCGCGGCGCAATCCAGGGCCAGGACTTCGGCGCGGTTATCGGCCAGGACCTGGCGCCAGAGCTGCAGCCAGTTGGCGGGCACTTCGATATCGGCGTCGATGAACGCCAGGCAATCGCCGGTGGCCATGGCGGCGCCGCGATTGCGCAAGGCACCGATACCGATGCCCGGGTACAACAGCACCCGCGCGCCCAGTTCCCGGGCCCGTTGCGGCCCCTGATCGGTGGAACCGTTGTCCACCACGATCAGTTCGTAATCGACGGCAGCGACCCTGGCCGCCAGGATCACGCTGTCCAGGGTCCGGGTGATGTGACGCGCCTCGTTGTACATGGGCACGATCACGCTGATCCTTTGCATCTTTGCCTCCCTTGGCCAGATGGTGTTGTTGGGGCCCGACCGGGCGCGTGCAGCGCTCTCAGGCCGGGTCGTGGGCCTCTTCGGCCTGCTGCCGCAGCACGCTGGACAGGGCCAGGAAGATCCACAGGTACTTGTGGTTGGGGGCGCTGAGAAACAGCAGGAACACCGCCATGGCCAACAGGCTCAGGCCCAGGTGGGTGGCAATGTCGGCCTGCTCGCGCCGACCCCGGGCGAGAAAGCCCTGGCGCGCCCGCTCGAAGTTGCGCAGGCCCATGAGCATCAGCGCCACGAAGCTCAGGCCGCCGGGAATCCCCAGTTCGCTGAACAGCTCCAGGTAGGTGTTGTGGGCGCGGCGGAACAGGTCCGGCTCGTTCATGTTTTCCGAGAAGCTGCTGGCGAAGCCGGTCTGCGCGTAATGGATCGGGAAGGTGCCCAGGCCCGAGCCCAGCAACGGGTTCTCGCGGATCATCTGGCCGCCCACCACCAGGTAGGAGGTGCGTCGGCCCAGGGAGGTGTCCGCCGAGTGCGAACCGGACTTGAGCATGCTCAGGGACTGGATCCGCTCCACGTACTGTGCCGGCAGCACGGCGATCCCCAGGGGCACCAGGATCGCCACGGCGAACATGGCAAACCCCAGGTGCTTGGGCCGCAGGCCCTTGAGCCGGTCGCGGTAGTGCCAGACGCCGATGGCGATGGTGAACAGCACCACCAACAGCCCCGAGCGCGAGTCGGTCTTGGTCATCCCGGCCATCAGGGTCAGGCTGATGCCGACCCAGAACAGCCGCACCGGCCAGTAGGGCGAACGCAGCGCCAGGAGGATCGCCGGCGGCACCGCCATGGCAATCAGCAGGGCGAAGTAGTTGGCGTCCTGCAACAGGCCGATGGCCCGGCCGCCGACCTGGTACTTGGCCGACACCAGGGCGATCACGCAGGTGGTCGCCACGCTCAGCGCCAGCAGGCGGCAGAGCATCAGCAGGTGGGTTTCCCGGGCAATCAGCAGGGTGACGAAGAACAGCACCAGGCCCACCGCCAGCTCCCGCAGGCTGTCCAGGGACACCAGCAGGTTTTCGCTGTACATCAGGCTCAGCAGCAGGCACAGCAGGAAGGGGCCCAGGGCCCGCCACAGGTTGCTGCGCAGGCGGGTGTCGGGAATCTGCCGCAGCAACAGCTTGCACAGCATGATCAGGATCAGCGAGGCCCCCAGCAGCTTGGCCGCGGAGAACGGGCTGTCCTTGAACAAACCTTCGAACGGCACCAGGGCACAGATCCCCAGCAGGCCCCAGCCCGGACGGCGATAGAGCACGGCCACGCCCACCAGCCCGAGTACTGTCAGCGGTGCCAGAAACGGCCAGGGACTGGCCAGCAGCAACAGGCTGGCCAGGCCCAGCACAATGCCCAGAACAGGAGCGGCGATCATACCGTGGCGCTCTCCCTGGCCAGGCGGTACAGCTCATCCCAGCGGCGCGCCAGGGTCGGCAGGTGGTAGTGCTTGCGCTGGGTGACGCGAGCGGCTTCGGCCAACTCCCCGGCCAGGGCCGGGTCATCCAGCAGGCGGTCGATGCAGCGGGCCAGGTCGGCGCTGTCCAGGGGCTTGGCCAGCAGGCCGTTCTGCCGGTGCTGCAGCACATCGGGAATCCCGCCCACGGCGAAGGCCACCACCGGGGTGCCGGCCTGCATGGCTTCGAGCAGGATCATCGGCGTGCCTTCGGTGCGCGAGCTGAGCACCAGCACGTTGAGGCGCTTGAGCCATGGCTGCATGTCGTTCTGGTAGCCCGGCAGCAGGATGCGCAGGGTCAGCCCGGCCTCGTCGATACGCTGGCGCAGCGCCTGGTTCTGTTCACCGTCGCCCAGCAGCACGGCCCTGAGCGCAGGGCGCTGCCGGCACAGGCCGATCAGCGCGTCGAGAAACAGGTCCGGGCCTTTTTCCGCACTCAGGCGACCGACGAACCCCACCAGCGGCGCCGCCTCGTCGCGGCGGATCAGGGCTTCCTGCAACGGCGGACCTTCCTTGCTCGCCGGCGCCGGACGCTGCGGCTCCGGCAGGCCGTTGGCGATCACCTGCAGTTTGCTCGCCGGCACCCCGGCCTGCAGGTGCAACTGGGCAATGCTCTGGGCCACGCAGGCCACCCGGCGCACCCGTGGGCTGCGGCACAGGCGCAGGCTGATCCAGGTGTAGAGCTTCTGTTTCAGGCTGCGCGGGGTGAAGCCGTGCTGGGTCAGCACCAGGGGCAGGCCCAGGCGCCGGGCGCAGATCCAGGCGAACACCTGGGCCTTGAAGTTGTGGGCGTTGAGCAGCCCCGGCTGCTGGCGCAGATGGCTCAGCAGTTGCTTGAGGCAGCGACAGTTGTGGCAAGTCACGCCGTCCTGGGCAAAACGCTGCAGCAGCGCCTCGGGAGCGTTGATGAACACCACCCGATGCCGTCCCGGGGTGACCCGGCAATGATCCAGCAGCATGCGTTCGGCGCCGTAGAAGCCGCCGCTGTGGATCAGGTGCACAACCGGTTGCGCCGCCATGCTCAGGTCGCTCATTGCTTGGCCCAATGCCAGGCCCAGCGCCAGGTCCAGCGCGGGAAGGGGTTGACCGGCTGTTCCTGGGGCGCATTGAGCACCATCAGCACCGGCAGGCCGAGGTGGTCGCTGACCTGGGCCGGGTGCTTGAAGCGGTGATCGAAGAACTCGTAGACATACCCCAGGGCAATCGCCAGCAGCAGGCCGGTGAGCAGGCCCAGGGGAATGATCAGCATCGGCTTGGGAAACGCCGCTTCGCTGGGTTCGTAAGGCTGGCTGAGCACCCGGGCGTTGGACAGTTCGCCGCTGATCAGGCGTTCGCCACGGCTTTCTTCATAGCGCTGGGTGTAGGTGAAGAAGGCCTTGTGCAAGGCATCGATTTCGGTGTCCAGCTGGCGCAGCTTGCTCAGCACCTCTTGCAGGTCGCGGACCCGCGCCTTGTAGTCGTTGATCCGCGCGGTTTTCTGCGCGATCACCGACTGGGTGATCTGCAGGTCGCTGCTGCGCTCGCGCACCCGGTTTTCCACCACTTTGAGGAACTGCGCCCGGGCCCGCACGATCTGCTCGCGCTGCTGCTGCATCGGTACGCTGTCGGCGCGGTAGGTGTCGGCGGTGGTGCCGTACTGGCTCACCAGATTGGTCAGTTGTTCGCCCAGTTGCTTGATCTCGCGGTCTTCGTAGGCCACGTTGTCCACGGTGTTGGCGAAGGCGAAGGGGAAGGTGTAGTCGGTGAGGCCGGCCTTGCGTGCCGCCGCCAGGTTCTTCTGCAGGTAGTCCAGGCGGCGCTGGTTCTCCAGGGCCTGGTCGCGGTAGCCGTTGAGCGATTGCTCCTCGGTGTTGATGGCGTTCAGGCGGAAGGTGATTTCCTCCTTGGGATCGGAGGCGTGCGCGGCTTCCAGCAGCGCCTGGCGCTTGCCTTCCAGGTCATCCAGGCGCGACTGGTACTGGGCCTTCTTCTGTTCATAGAAGGCTTCGGGCAGTTCGTTGGATTGCAGGTCCTGGCGGTTTTTCAGGTAGTTGGCCAGCAGGCGCTCGACAAAGCGCGTGCCTTCGGCGGCATTGGGGCTGGCATAAACGATGGAGATCACGTTGGAGCCGGGCAGGGTGCCGATCTTCAGGTCCTTGACCGCCTGATCGGTGAAGGCATCCAGGCTGGTGTCGCGCACCGGGTCCACGGCCAGGCCGAAGAAGCCGCGCAGCGGGTTGATCACATGGTTGCGCAGCGGGTCGATCAGGCCATTGCGGATCGGCTTGACGATCAGCCGGGTCAACAGGCCCTCGTTGCCGCCGAACTGACCTTCGCCGCGCAGCTGCTCGATGGTGGTGCGGATCAGGGTCGGCGAACGCAGGATATTGCTCTCGGTCTCCATGTCCGCCAGGGACGGCGGGATGAACTTGTCGCTGTCCGGGGTGAGCACGGTGTTGGCGTCGGTCTGCGACAGTTTCTTGGACTGCACTATGACCTCGGCGGTGATCTCGAAGCTCTGCTTGAGCACCAGCGGCAGCAACAGCGCAATCACCGCGAAACCCAGGAACACCCGCTTGATCAGGCGTCGATTGACAAAGAACACGAGGAGGAACTCGTGCAGGTAGTTTTCGATCTTGGTCATCAAGAGGGAACTCAGTTGTTGTTCGTTTCTTTGTTGTCGACGCGGTAGCCGAAGCTGAACCCGACACCCTGGAACATGATCACGTCCGCCAGCTGCTTGCTCAGGGCCCCGGCCTTGGCCAGGCGGGTCTTGGGCACGTAGAGCATGTCGTCCGGCTGCAGGTAGGCGAACTGCAGGGCCTTGCCGTCCAGCGCCGCATCGGCGTCATACACCCGGGCTTCGACCTGATTGCCCTTGCGCCGCATGATCACCACCGAATCCAGGCGCGCGGTGGGACCGGCGCCCTTGGCCAGGGTCAGGGCTTCGAGCACCGAAATCGGCCGGCGCACCGGATAGGCCCCGGGCTGGCCGACTTCGCCCATGACGAACACTTCGTTGGCCGCGGTGGTCTTGAGCAGCACGTCGACGCTGACCTGGCCCACTTCCTTGGCGTAGCGCTGGTTGATCAGGGTCTGCAGCTCGCTGAGGCTCTTGCCCTGCAACGACAGGCTGCCCAGCAGCGGGAAGCTGGCGCGGCCGTCGGAGCCGACCACGATCTCCCGGCTCAGGCCGGTGGCCGGGTTGGTCAGGCTGGTGCGCAGGTTGTCCAGCTGGGCCATGGCGTGGGAGATCGAGAAGGTGATCTGCGGCTTCTTCAGCACCTTGGCGTACTGCGTTTCCAGGGCCTGGCGCGCCTGTTCGGCGGACAGCCCGGCGACCTGGATATTGCCCACGTAGGGCATGTCGATGCTGCCGTCGGGCAGTACCAGCTTGCTGCCGCCCAGCTCCGGCGCGGTGAGGAAGCTCACGTCCACCTGGTCGCCGGGCTGCACCCGATACGGCTGCTGGCTGGTGGTGCCGATGTGGAAGATCACGTCCAGCACGTCCTGCGGGCGCAGCACCTGTTCGATGGGCATGACCTCGGTGAGCTGGGCCTGGTCGGCCGGGGCGCTGAGGATCTGCACCGGCATCTGCTGCGGCTCGCGGTTGACGCAGCCGCCCAGGGCCGCCAGCAGCGACAGGCCCAGCAGGGAGAGTCTTGGCTTGTTCATGGTTACACGGTCCTTGTGCCGGTCAGAGACGGTCATAAACCCACTTGGGCATGTAGTACTTGCGAGCGTTGAACACGCTGCCGATCAGCTTCGCCTCGGCCTGGATCAGGCGCTGCGCCGCGGCCTGGGCCACTTCCCAGCGGGTTTCCTCGCTGCGCACCACCAGCACCACGCCGTCCACCTGGGTGCTCAGGGTGAGGATGTCGCCGCTGCTGTACACCGGGTCGCCGTCGATGATCACGAAGCGATAGTCCGCGGCCAGGGCCTGCAACAGTTCCTGCAGCAGTTCCGGGGTCAGGCGCTCGGCGTATTGCTGGCGGCGGCCCAGGGGCAGGAAATCGAAGCCCAGTTCATCGCTGCTTTCGATGCACTGCGCCAGGAGCGGCGGGGTATCGGCCAGGGCCAGGTCGAGAAAGCCGGGGCGTTCGCCCAGGTCCAGGCGCCGGGTCAGGCTGTTGTCCGAAAGGCTGGTGTCCACCAGCAGGACCCGGCCGCGGCTGGTGCGCGCCAGTTCGCTGGCCATGCTCAGGCTGCTGCTGGTGATGCCGCTGTTGCGGTTGGCCGCCGTCAGCAGGATCACCCGCAGCTCCTGGTCGAGCACGGTGACCGCCAGGTTGCTTTCGCTGGGACGCTGGATCTTCAGACTGGCTAGGGTTGCTGCCGCCATTTCAACTTGCTCCATGGCCATTGAGGACCTTGAAAGGGGTTTTGATCAGGATCTTCAGGTCGAGCCAGGGGCTCTGCTGAAAGATGTACGTCATGTCCAGGGTGACCCGGCCGTCGAAGTCCACATCGCTGCGGCCCGAGACCTGCCACAGGCCGGTGATCCCGGGGTAGATGCTCAGGCGCCCGAGGTGGTGTTCCTTGTAGGTCTGGGCGTGGAACGAGGTGGGGCGCGGGCCGACGATGCGCATCTGGCCCAGTACCACGTTGATCAGGTTCGGCAACTCGTCGAGGCTGGTGCGCCGCAGGAAGCCGCCGATCCCGGTGATCCGCGGGTCGCGGTCGATCTTGAAGTCCACCGAGTCCGGGCCGTGCTTGTTCAGGTGGCGCACCGAGTCCTTCAGGGCTTCGGCGTTGACCACCATGGTGCGGAACTTGTACATGCCGAAGCGCCGGCCGCGAAAACCGGTGCGCAGCTGCACGAAGAACACCGGTCCCGGGCTGGTGAGCTTGATCGCCAGCGCCACCACCAGCAGCAGCGGCGACAGCAGCACCAGCAGCAGGGCGGCCAGCAGTGCCGAGGTCAGGCGCTTGCTGCGCGACAGGGTCCAGGGCCGGCCACCTTCGCGGCCACTGATCCAGCCGTGATGCTGCAGATCGATGGCGGCCTGGACCTTGCGCCGAAACGGGTCGTTGCGCCGGTCGATGCGCGCCGGTGCCGGCACCTCGGTTGCGGGCGATGAGAAGGGTCTTTCCATATCCACCGGGAGTACTTCCATTGCAAGGGGTTGGTAAAGGGCGCCGCGGCACCGGCTCAGGACCGGGTGCCGGTGTAGTAGCTGCGGTACCACTGGACGAAATGGCCCAGGCCTTCATCCAGGGGCACCTGGGGTCCGAAACCGGTGAGGTTTTCCAGGGCGCTGACATCGGCACAGGTGTTGAGCACGTCACCGGGCTGCAGGGGCAGGTACTCCACCTGGGCCTGGCGGCCGAGGAGCCGCTCCAGGGTGCTGACGTAGTCCTTGAGCTCCACCGGGCGCTGGCCACCGATGTTGAACAGGCGCCACGGCGCCATGCTAGTGGAGGGGTCCGGCTGTTCGCGATCCCACAGCGGGTCCCGCGCCGGTGGCTTGTCCAGCAGGCGCACCAGGGATTCGACGATGTCGTCGATGTAGGTGAAGTCGCGCTGGTGCATGCCGTAGTTGAACAGCTTCAGCGGACGCCCCTGGCTGATGGCGTCGGCAAACAGGATCGGCGACATGTCCGGCCGGCCCCAGGGCCCGTACACGGTAAAGAAGCGCAGGCCGGTGGCCGGCACGCCGAACAGGTGGCTGTAGCTGTGGGCCATCAGCTCGTTGGCTTTCTTGCTCGCCGCATACAGCGACAGCGGATGGTCGACGTTGTCGCTGACCTTGTACGGGGTCTGCTGGTTGGCCCCGTACACCGAACTGGAAGAGGCATAGATCAGGTGCTGCACCGGGAAGCGCCGGCACATTTCCAGCAGGTTGAGAAAACCGCTGAGGTTGCTGTCCAGGTAGGCCTTGGGGTTTTCCAGGGAGTAGCGCACCCCGGCCTGGGCGGCGAGGTTGATCACCACCTGGGGCCGGATCTCGGCAAACAGCCGCTCCAGCCCGGCGCTGTCGGCCAGGTCCAGGCGTTGCAGCGGGAAGTGCCCCACTTGCCGTTCCACCCAGCGCACCCGGTCGCGCTTGAGCTGGGGGTCGTAGTAGTCGTTGAAATTATCCAGCCCGGTGACCTGGTGCCCATCCTTGAGCAGACGCAGTGCGGTATGGGCGCCGATAAAACCGGCGGCTCCGGTGATCAGGATATTCATGCGCAAAGGGCCTCCGGGATGCGGTAGGGCAGGCCAATGCTCAGATAGTGCAGACCGGCGTCCGCTGCCTGTTGCGGGTTGTAGAGATTGCGCCCGTCGACGATCAGGCGGTCCTTGAGGGTGTCGCGCAGCAACTTGAAGTCCACCACGCGAAAGGCTTTCCATTCGGTGCAGATCACCAGCGCATCGGCGCCTTGCAGGGCGTCATCGCGGGTGGCGCACAGCTGCAGGTCATCGCGGTAGCCGTACAGGCGCCGGCATTCGGTCATGGCTTCCGGGTCGTAGGCCTGGACCCTGGCCCCGGCATCCCACAGCGCTTGCATCAGGTAGCGGCTGGTGGCTTCGCGCATGTCGTCGGTGTTGGGCTTGAAGGCCAGGCCCCAGAGGGCAATGACCTTGCCCTGCAGGTCGTCGCCCAGGTGCGCCTTGAGCTTGCGAAACAGCACATGGCGCTGCTGCTCGTTGACGTCGCGCACGGTCTTGAGCATGTGCGGTTCCAGCCCGTGGCTTTCGGCGGTGTGGATCAGCGCCCGCAGGTCCTTGGGGAAGCACGAGCCGCCGAAGCCGGCGCCCGGGTAGATGAAGTGGTAGCCGATGCGCGGATCGGCGCCGATGCCCTTGCGCACCGCGTTGATGTCCACCCCCAGGCGTTCCGCCAGGTTGGCCATCTCGTTCATGAAGCTGATGCGGGTGGCGAGCATCGCGTTGGCCGCGTACTTGACCAGCTCGGCGCTGCGGTTGTCCATGAACATCAGGCGGTCATGGTTGTGGTTGAACGGCGCGTACAGTTCGCTCAACTGTTGGCGGGGCAGGTCATGGGCACAGCCGACGATGATCCGGTCCGGGCGCATGCAGTCGGCCACGGCCGAGCCTTCCTTGAGGAACTCCGGATTGGAGACCACGTGCACCCGCAGCTGGGATTGGCCCAGGTCCGCCAGTTGCTCGGCGACGGTTTCGACCACCAGATCGGCAGTGCCCACCGGCACCGTGGATTTGATCACCAGGGTCTTGTCGCTGAGCATCAGGCTGGCAATCTTGCGGGCCACCGCCAGGACATGGTCGAGGTCCGCCGAGCCGTCTTCGTTGGAGGGCGTGCCGACCGCGATGAAGATCACCTGGGCATGGCCCACGGCGTCGCTGGCCTGGGTGGTGAAGTGCAGTCGGCCGGCCTTTTGATTCTCTTCGATCAGGGTCGCCAGACCCGGCTCGTGAATCGGCGGAATAGAACGTTGCAGCTGGGCGATTTTCTGGCTGTCGATATCGACACACACCACGTTATGCCCGACATCGGCGAGGGCAACTGCTTGCACCAGGCCGACATAACCAGTACCGAAAACGCTGACTTCCAAGGGAACGACCTCGTCCATGATGAGTGTTGGGTGAGGCTGTGGCTCACCTTCCGCAAAGGGCGTATGGCACATTGCCGCCATCGCGCTCTTTTTTTGACACTATCACAGTGGTAAGACGTTTAATTGACGTTTTGCGGTGCTGCATAAATGACACTGCCGTTTTTCATATTCTCCTGGATTGATATAAATACATATAAATCAATGAGTTAAACTGTCTTATGAGGGTTGTAAGGTAAAGCGTCAAATAGTTGTTTCGGTATTTTCAAAAGACAAAAAATCCGACAGACGGTATGTCTAAGCGATAAAAAAATGATGCTTTTTTGCCAGCATTGACTACTGGCTATTCAGGCCGAGGGCATTTCTGATCGTTCGGACAGTTTTTACCCGGCTGCCGGCCTGATGAAAAATTGAAAAAAATGACAGGTTTATTCCTGTTTTTGTCGGTATTGGGTCGCTCGCCGCTGCGCGCTGTTTTTCGACCGGGGAGTCAGACTAAAGTCGGGTTGGGGCGGTTTTGGCCATCTGCCATCATGGGCGCCCCTCATTGATTCAATCAATTCAACCTGCATTCTTTGATTTGCAGGATGAATGAGTCCTGGGTCTCTCCCTACCGACCTCGCGTCACTGATTTGTGCTGGAGCCTGTTCATGCGTCCCCCTTTTTCCCTGATCCATCCGTGCCCGCTGCTGGGCCTCGGAGCCGCCGTCCTGTGGGCTGGATTTGCCCCGTCGGTTCACGCCGACGGCTTTCTTGAGGACAGCAGCGCCAAGCTGGAATCACGCACGATCTACTTCAACCGGGATTTTCGTGACGGCCATACCAGCACCGAGCAGGGGGCTTCCAAGCGTGAGGAGTCGGCCCAGGGCTTCATCCTCAACCTGCAGTCGGGCTACACCGAAGGCACCGTGGGGTTCGGCCTGGATGCCCTGGGCATGCTGGGGATCAAGCTCGACTCCAGCCCCGACCGCAGCAACAGCGGCCTGCTGCCTTCCAGCGGGCACGACCCGCGGGGCTCGGCGGACCAGTACGCCAAACTGGGCCTGACCGCCAAGGTTCGGGTCTCGCAGACCGTGTTCAAGTACGGCGCGCAACTGCCGGACCTGCCGCTGCTCAAGTACAACGACGGGCGCCTGCTGCCGACGATGTTCAATGGCGCGGTGCTGACCTCCAGGGAGGTCAAGGACCTGACCCTGACCGCCGCACGGCTCAACCGCTACACCGCCCGGGATTCCACCGACGCCCAGGACATCCGCGTGCATTGCAAGAACAAGCGCTATGCCTGCAACACCACGGCGGATCACTTCGACACCTACGGCCTGGACTACAAGTTCAACGAGCGGCTGACCGGCCAGTACCACTACGCCGAGCTGGAAGACATCTACCGCCAGCATTTTGTCGGCCTGCTGGCCAACCAGCCCCTGGGCCCTGGCGTGCTCAAGGGCGACCTGCGCCTGCTCAAGAGTGCCGACACCGGCGCCGAGCGCGCCGGTGGCATCGACAACCGCGCCCTGAGCACCTTGCTCGGCTACAGCCTCAGCGGTCACACCCTGAGCGCCGGCTGGCAGCGCATGTACGGCGACAATTCGATGCCCTACCTGGATGGCAGCAACCCGTACCTGGTGAACTACGTGCAGGTCAACGACTTCGCGGCGATCCAGGAGCGTTCCTGGCAGCTGCGCTACGACTACGACTTCAAGGCCGTTGGCCTCAATGGCCTGAGTTTCCTGACCCGCTACGTCAGCGGTGACCACATCAAGGTTCCGGGCAGCCTGCGCGAAGGCCGCGAGTGGGAGCGCGACAGCGAACTCAAGTACGTGGTGCAGAGCGGCACCTTCAAGGACGTCAGCCTGCGCCTGCGCAACGCCACCTACCGCAGCAACTACCAGAAGATCGCCCGCGACATGGACGAAACCCGGCTGATCGTCAGCTACAACTTCTCCCTGCTCTGACCAGGGCCGAGGAAAAGCACCACGGCGGCACTGAATGTTGCAGGAGCTGGCTTGCCAGCGAAGGTGTCGCCCGAATCGGCGCAAGGCTGACGGGCCCCTTCGCCGGCAAACCGGCGCCTACAGCGGCTGCAGTTGATGGCGGTAGGGCAGGTCCGGGCCGGTGCGGGTGCAGGTCAGGGCGGCGGCGTTGACGGCAAAGCGCAGCAGGGCGTCGGTCTGTTCGCGGGTCAGTTGCTCAAGGCCCTGGGGCGAGTCCAGCCCCTGCTCGGTCAGCCAGGCAATCAGCGCCGCCTGGAAGGTGTCGCCGGCGCCCACGGTGTCGGCCACTTGAACCTTGGGCGTCGCCACCGACCAGCTGCCATGCCGGGCGCTGAACACCGTCGCGCCCTGGCTGCCGCGGGTCAGGAACACCAGTCGGGCATTGCCCTGCAGCCATCCCTGGATCAGCGTCTGCGGCGCTTGCCCGGGGTAGAGCAGGGTCAGGTCTTCGTCACTGACCTTGATCAGGTCGGCGTACCCGGCCAGTTCGGCGATGCGCTGGCGCCACAGTTGGATATCCGGCTGCGGGTTGAGCCGCACATTGGGGTCGAGGCTGATCAGCCGCCGCCCGCGCTCACGGCGCACCAGGGCCAGCAGGGTGTCGGCAATCGGCTGCACCACCAGGGCAAACGAGCCGACATGCAGCCCGCGCACCCTGGCGTCCAGCTCCGGCAGGTGTTCTTCGAGCAATTGGCGATCGGCGCAGCCTTCGCCCCGGAAGCTGTAGTGCGGCGAGCCATCGGCGCCCACGGCGACCATGGCCAGGGTGGTCGGGGCGGCGAATTCCCGCAGGTAGTCGGTGTTCACGCCTTCCTCTTGCAGCACCCGCCGCAGGCGCTGGCCCAGGTAGTCCCGGGACAGTCCGGCCAGCAGCGCGGCGTCGATGCCCAGGCGACGCAGGCCCACCGCCACGTTGAACGGCGAACCACCGGCAATCGCCTGGAACGCCACTTTATTGGCCGGAGCACCGGCCTCATCCGCGCTGAAAAAGTCGAACAGCGCCTCGCCACACACCAGATACATAGTCATTCGCTCTTCAAAGGGTTGTCAGTCGTTGTCGGTAACCTTGGTACAACGGTTCGTAGGCCGCTACGTGTTCGGCCCGAGGCTGGGTGGCGCTGCCCGGGTCCAGGTGCACGCAGCGCTCACAGAGTGCTTGCAGATCCAGTGTCGGCTGCTGCTCCCGGCCGTGACACCAGGCAGCCTGGATCGCCGCGCCCAGGGCCGCGGCTTCGTGCTCCAGGGGGCAGATCACCGGGGTGTGCATGATATCGGCGACCATCTGCCGCCACAGCGGACTTTTTGCCCCGCCACCGATCAGGCGGATGCTCTGGCTGTGCAAGCCCGCCGCGCGCAACAGATCCAGGCCGTAGCGCAAGCCGAAGGTGGTGCCTTCGACCACGGCGCGGCACAGGTTGGCCTGGGTCAGGTTGTCCAGGGTCATGCCATGCAGGCTGCCTTGGGCATGGGGCAGGGCGGGCACCCGTTCACCGTTGAAAAACGGCAACAGGCACAAGCCACCGGCGCCGATCGGCGCTTGCGCCAGGCGCTGGTTGAAGCCGGCCAGATCCAGGCCCAGCAGCTCGCGCACCAGGGTGGTGGCGTTGGTCAGGTTCATGGTGCAGATCAGCGGCAGCCAGCCACCGCTGGAGGAGCAAAAGGTGGCCACCGCCGGCTCGGGGCTGACCCATGGCTGTTCGGCAAAGGCATACACGGTGCCGGAGGACCCCAGGCTCATGGTGATGATGCCGGGCTGGATGTTGCCGGTGCCGATCGCCCCGAGCATGTTGTCGCCACCGCCGCTGGCCACCAATGCCTCCGCGCTGATGCCCAGTTGCCGGGCGATGGCGGGCTGGATGCGGCCCACCGCCTGATGCGCTTCGAGCAGGTGCGGCAAGGCCCGCTCCAGGCGCCCGCTGGGGTCGATATGGGCCAGCAGGGCGCGGTCCCAATCGCGTTTGCGCACATCGAAGTAGCCGCTGCCCGAGGCGTCGCCGTACTCGCTGCAACAGCGTCCGGTCAGGCAGAAATTCAGGTAGTCGTGGGGCAGCAGGATGTGCGCGATACGCTGGAACACCTGAGGCTGCTGCTCCCGGGTCCAGAGCAGTTTCGACACCGTATAGCCCGGCGCGATGGCCAGCCCCAGACGCTCCAGGGAACCCTGGGTGCCCCCCAGCCAGTCCAGCAGGCGCTGGTTCTCGGCGCTGCTTTCGGTGTCGCACCAGAGCTTGGCCGGGCGCAGCACCTGGCCCTGGTCATCGAGCAGCACCAGCCCGTGCTGCTGTCCGGAAATCCCGACACCGAGCACCTGCCCGCCATCCACCCCGGCTGCCTGCAATGCCTGCCGGGTTGCGCCGATGCAGGCCTGCAGCCACTGCGCCGGGTCCTGCTCGCGGCGGCCATTGGCGCCGCTGATCAGGCGGTGGGGCGCGGCGCCGTGGCCCAGGACGGTGCCGCTGCGGCTGTCGAGAATCAGCGCCCTGGTGCCCTGGGTGCCGCAGTCGATGCCAAGAAAAAGCCTGGATTGAGTCATGAGGGTTCCCGGTTCCGGTGGTTGTTGGCGCTCTGGAGACTCTCCGCCTGGCCGCCCCGGCCGCTTATGGCCGGTGGCCGCTGCGGTGCCTTGGGCGAGGCGGCGAAAAGGCACGCAGGCCCTTGCCTGGCAAGCTGCCGCCCAGGGCACTTCATCGCGCCAGCAAGCGTTCCAGGGTCTGGCTCACGCCGTGTTCGCGCAAGCTGTTGAAGCAGCGTTCGAAGGCGGCGATGAACTCGGCGGAGCGCGCAATCGCCACACCGAAGATCTCTTCCACCCCCAGCAGGCGCTGGGTCAAGAGGCTGTCGTCGGCCACCAGGGCCTGACAGAACTCGGCCCTGGGGTCGGGGATCGAGTAGTGCCTGCCGTTTTCGTCCACCCCCCGCAGGTACAGGGCCCAGGCCGCCACTACCAGGGCCGCGCGTTCGGTGTCGCGGCCATCGGCGATCAGGCGGTTGACCGTGGGCACGGTGAACTTGGGCAGCTTCGATGAACCGTCGCTGCACACCCGCTCCAGCTGGTCGGCAATCGCCCGATTGGAGAAGCGCTGGATCAGGGTGTCCTTGTACGCCGCCAGGTCGATGCCCGGCACCGGCGCCAGTTGCGGGGTCACGTCCAGGTCCATGTAGTCCCGCAGGTAGGCGACGAACAACGGGTCGTCCAGGGTTTCGTGGACGAAGCGGTAGCCCTTGAGAAAACCCAGGTAGGTCAGGGCCAGGTGGCTGCCATTGAGCAGCTTGATCTTCATCTCTTCATAGGGCGTGACGTCGTCGGTGAACTGCACGCCGACCTGCTCCCAGGCCGGGCGGCCGTTGCAGAAGCGGTCTTCCAGCACCCACTGGACAAAGGGTTCGCAGACCACCGGCCAGGCGTCGTCGATGCCGTGTTCATCGTGCAGTTGCAGGCGGTGAGCGTTGCTGGTCATGGGGGTGATGCGGTCGACCATGGCGTTGGGGAAGCTGACGTGACGGGCGATCCAGTCGTGCAGGTCGGCGTCGTGGCGGGCGGCGAAGGCCAGCAGCGCCTTGCGGGTCACCGCGCCGTTGTGCGGCAGGTTATCGCAGGACATCAGGGTGAAGGCCGGAATGCCCGCGGCCCGGCGTCGGGCCAGGGCGGCGCAGAGAAAACCGAACACCGTGCGCGGCTGCCGCGGGTGGGCCAGATCGTGCTGGATTTGCGGCAGATGGAGCATGAACTCGCCAGTGCTGTCGTCGATGCAGTAGCCGCCCTCGGTGATGGTCAGGGAGACGATGCGGATCTCCGGGCTGGCCAGCTTGTCGATCAGCGCCTGGGCGCCGTCCTCGGCCAGCAGCATCTGGCTGATGGCGCCGATTACCCGTACTTCGTGGCCGTCGCCGTCACCCAGTTCAAAGAGGCTGTAGAGGTAGTCCTGGCCGGCCAGATCGTCCCGGGCGCGGCGATCCTCGGGGCGCAGGCCGATGCCACAGATGCTCCAGTCCAGGCCCAGGCCCCGGTTCATCAGGGCATCGGTGTAATAGGCCTGGTGGGCCCGGTGAAAGCCGCCGACGCCGATGTGGGCAATGCCCTGGCGGGTGTCGGCGGGCCCGTAGGCGGGCAGCCGCACCTGGGGCGGCAATTGGCTGAGGTTCAAGCGATTGAGTTTCATGCGGGGGCTCTCGGTCATCAGGGGATCAGGCGGCGGCGCGCAGCAAGCGGGGAACGGCCTGGCCTTGGTCATCGAACAGATGGCAGTGCTCGGGGTCCAGTTGCAGGTGCAGTTGCTCGCCGTAACGGCTGGCCAGGTCACCGCGGATGCGCAGGGTCAGGGCTTCGCCGCCGCTGCTGCGGACATGGCAGAAGGTGTCGCTGCCCAGGCGCTCGGCAACGTCGGCTGTCACCGGCAGGCTGGCGCGGCCGGGCTCGCCCAGCTCCAGGTGTTCGGGGCGGATGCCCAGGGTCACCGCGCTGCCGACCTTGAGTTGCGCGCTGTGGCGACCCAGGTGCAGGCGCGCCCCGGCCTGCAGGTGCACCTCGCACCCCTGGCTGTCGACCTGGCTGACGTGGCCCTTGAGAAAGCCCATTTTCGGCGTGCCGAGAAAGCCGGCGACAAACAGGTTGGCCGGGTTGTGATACAGCTCCAGGGGCGCGCCCACCTGTTCCACCCGGCCGCCGTTGAGCACCACCACCTTGTCCGCCAGGGTCATGGCTTCGACCTGATCGTGGGTGACGTAGATCATGGTGGCCTGCAGCTCCTGGTGCAGGCGCGCCAGCTCCAGGCGCATCTGCACCCGCAGCGCGGCATCCAGGTTGGACAGCGGTTCGTCGAACAGGAAGATCTTCGGGTTGCGCACAATCGCCCGGCCGATGGCCACGCGCTGGCGCTGGCCGCCGGACAGTTGCTTGGGCTTGCGTTCGAGCATCGGCCCCAGTTCGAGGATGCGCGCCGCCTCATCGACCTTCTTCTGCACCAGGGCCTTGTCGACCCCGGCCAGGTCCAGGGCGAAGGACATGTTCTTGCGCACGCTCATGTGCGGGTACAGGGCGTAGGTCTGGAACACCATGGCCAGGTCGCGCCTGGCCGGGCTGACTTCGGTGATGTCGCGGCCGTCCAGCTCGATGCGACCGCCGCTGACTTCCTCCAGCCCGGCGATCAGTCGCAGCAGGGTGGATTTGCCGCAGCCCGAGGGGCCGACGAAGACCACGAATTCCTTGTCGTTCACCTCAAGGTCGATGCCCTTGATGATCTCGAAGCCTTCGAAGCCTTTTTGCAGGTTGCTGATTTTCAGGTGAGCCATGGGGTGTCTCCAACAATTCGAGGGTTACTTCACTGCGCCAAAGGACAGGCCGCGCACCAGCTGTTTCTGGCTGATCCAGCCGAAGATCAGGATCGGCGCGCAGGCCAGGGTCGAAACCGCCGAGAGCTTGGCCCAGAACAACCCTTCGGGACTGGAGTAGGAGGCGATCAGCGCGGTCAGCGGGGCGGCATTGGCAGAGGTCAGGTTCAGCGACCAGAAGGCTTCGTTCCAGCACAGGATCAGCGACAGCAGCACGGTGGAGGCCAGCCCGCCCTTGGCGATCGGCAGCAGCACCCGGAGCATCTCCTGGGCCAGTGTGGCGCCGTCCAGGCGGGCGGCTTCAAGGATGTCCCGGGGGATGTCCTTGAAGTAGGTGTAAACCATCCACACCACGATCGGCAGGTTGATCAGGGTGTAGATCACGATCAGCGCAATGCGCGTGTCCAGCAGGCCGAAACTCTTGGCCAACAGGTAGATCGGCATCAGCACCCCCACCGGCGGCAGCATCTTGGTCGAGAGCATCCACAGCAGGGTGCGCTTGGTGTTGCGGGTCTCGTAGAAGGCCATGGAGTAGGCCGCCGGCACCGCGATCAGCAGGCACAGGGCGGTGGCGCTGAAGGAGATCAGCACCGAGTTCCAGGCGTAGGCGAAGTAGTTGCTGCGCTCGTTGATGTGCAGGTAATTCTCAAGCGTCGGCGTGAAGATGAACTGCGGCGGCGTGGCAAAGGCACCGATTTCGCTCTTGAAGCTGGTCAGCACCATCCAGAAGATCGGAAAGAAGATCAGGATCGCGATGGCCCAGGCCAGGGTGCCCAGCAGCAGGCTGCGCAGGCGTCGGGATTGTTGCAGGGTCATGGCGGGCACCTCAGCTCTGGTCAGTCAGGTTCTTGCCGATCATCCGCACCAGGATGATCGCGGCGATATTGGCGATGACCACGGCGATCAGGCCACCGGCCGACGCCATGCCCACGTCGAACTGCACCAGCGCCTGGTTGTAGATCAGGTAGGCCAGGTTGGTCGAGGCGTAGCCCGGGCCGCCGTTGGTGGTGGTGAAAATTTCGGCGAACACCGAGAGCAGGAAGATGGTTTCGATCATCACCACCACCGCGATCGGCCGCGCCAGGTGCGGCAGGGTCAGGTGCCAGAAGATCGCGATGGGGCCGGCGCCATCCAGGCGTGCGGCTTCTTTCTGTTCCTGGTCCAGGGACTGCATGGCGGTCATCAGGATCAGGATGGCGAACGGCAGCCACTGCCAGGACACGATGAGGATGATCGACAGCAGCGGGTAATGGCCCAGCCAGTCCACCGGCTGGGCGCCGAACAGCTTCCACACGGCGGCGAGGATGCCCGATACCGGGTGAAAGATCAGGTTCTTCCAGATCAGCGCGCCCACCGTGGGCATGATGAAGAACGGCGAGATCAGCAGCACCCGGACCAGGCCGCGGCCGAAGAACTCGCTGGCCTCCAGCAGGGCACTGATCAGCACCCCGAACACCACGCTGATCAGCAGCACGCTGCCCACCAGCAACAGGGTGTTGGTGGCCCCGGGCACAAAGCCCGAGTCACTGAGGAAGTAGCTGAAGTTCTCCAGGCCCACGAACGGGTTTTCACCGGGGTACAGCAGGTTGTAGCGGATCAGCGAGAAGTACAGGGTCATGCCCAGGGGCACGATCATCCATAGCAGCAACAACGCCACCGAGGGGCTGACCAGAAACCAGCCGGGGCTGGCCAGGCGACGCTTGCGGCGAGCCGCCTGCGCTGGCAGATGGAGCTTGGCAGTCGAGGTATTCATGAGGATCACAACCAGTTGGGTATGAGGGGCGCGCGACACTGCGCTGGCATGGCCGGGTTGCGCGTAGGAGCTGGCTTGCCAGCGAAGGCGTCCTTGAACACTGCGCAAGACTCAAGGGCCTCTTCGCCGGCCAGCCGGCTCCTACCAGGCGTGCCGGGTTATTTCGGGTAGCCGGCGCGCTTCATTTCCCGCTCGGTGCTCTGCTGCGCGGCGGCCAGGGCCTGGTCCACCGTGCTCTGGCCGATCAGCGCCGCGGAAAACAGCTTGCCGACCTGGGTACCGATGGCCTGGAACTCGGGAATGGTCACCAGCTGGATGCCGATGTAGGGCACCGGCTTGAGGGTCGGTTTGCTGGGGTCCACCGCCTTCAGCGATTCCAGGGTGATCCGGGCGAACGGTGCGGCGTTCATGTAGGCCGCGCTGTAGGTCGAAGCCCGGGTCCCCGGCGGCACGTTGGCGATGCCGTCCTTCTCCGCCACCAGGGCTGCATATTCCTTGGAGGTGGCCCAGGTGGTGAAGGTCCTGGCGGCGTCCTTGGCCTTGGAACTGGCGGGGATCGCCAGGGACCAGGAGTACAGCCAGGCACTGCCTTTGTCGGTGACCTGATGCGGGGCAAAGGTGAAGCCCACCTGCTGGGCGACCTTGCTCTGGCTCTGGTCGGTGACAAAGGAGCCGGCGACGCTGGCGTCGACCCAGATCGCGCACTTGCCGCTGTTGAACAGCGCCAGGTTTTCATTGAAACCGTTGCTCGAGGCCCCCGGCGGGCCGGATTTCTTCATGTTGTCGACGTAGAAGGTCAGGGCGTTCTTCCACTCCGGCCCGGTGAATTCGGGCTGCCATTGCTCATTGAACCAGCGCGCGCCGTAGCTGTTGGCCAGGGTGGTGATCAGGGCCACGTTCTCGCCCCAGCCGGCCTTGCCCCGCAGGCACAGGCCGTATTGCTCCTGGCCGGGTTTGTTGAGCCTGGCGGCGAACTCGCCGATCTGCTCCCAGGTCGGCCGCTCCGGCATGCTCAGGCCGGCCTGCTGGAACAGGTCGGTGCGGTAGTAGGTCATGGAGCTTTCGGCGTAGAACGGCAGGGCATAGAGCGTGCCCTTGACCGACAGCCCCTCGCGCACCGAGGGGAAGACGTCATCCAGGTCATAGCTGGCGGGCAGGTCCTGCATCGGTTGCAGCCAGCCCTTGGCGCCCCAGAGCGCGGCCTCGTACATGCCGATGGTGAGCACGTCGAACTGCCCGCCCTGGGTGGCGATATCGGTGGTCAGGCGCTGGCGCAGGACGTTTTCTTCCAGCACCACCCAGTTCAGCTGGATGTCCGGGTGCTGGCTCTCGAAGGTTTTCGACAGCCGTTGCATGCGGATCATGTCGCTGTTGTTGACGGTGGCGATGGTCAGGGTCTGGGCGCCGAGGGTGACGCTGCTGAGGGTCATGCAGGTGGTGACGAGCAGGGCTTTGGTGCAAGGGTTCATCGGTCACTCCTGTTCTGCGCCGGTGCGGGCTGCAGAAGGACGGTTATTGTTGTTATGTCTTCTGCCGGACGAGGCAGAATGTGGGCTGATTACAGCCCGCCAACGCGGTGCTGACAAATCATCCCTGACACTTGAATCGATACTTTTTTGCACTGCAGAGATAGCGGTTCGTTGACCGTGCTAGCGGTTTGCACGGCTTGCCCGGGTGGCGGGGCGATGCAGGGGCGGACGAATCCGTATCGGTTTTCGCTGGTGCAAGGCTGTCAACTACGGCCAAAGCCCACTGGCTTTTTCCCGGTCACTGCCTAAGATGGCGATCCCGGGATCCTTAGGAAAACGTTGGTCACGATGGCGGAAAAAGACACCATCTCCATGCAACTGGTGCGCGAGGCGCTGCTGCAAAGCTGTGCGCCGGGAGCAGCCACCGCGGAAGTGCTGAACAAGGTCGGGATTGATCCGGCGCTCCTGCAGCAGGGCTGCGCGCGCGTCCCGGCCAGCGCCTATGCCCGGCTCTGGCGGCTGTTGGCCCGGCGTCTGGATGACGAGTTTTTCGGCATGGATCCGCGCCGGCTGAAGTCCGGCAGCCTGGCCTTTCTCTGCCGCTCGGCCATGGCCCAGCCGACCCTGGCGGCGGGGCTGGATTCGGTGCTGGGCTTTCTGTCGCTGATGTTCGAACGCCTGCCGGCGCAACTGGTGCGCCAGCAGAGCCTGGCGGAAATCGTCCTGCAGGACGACGAGCATGCGCCGGGCCGGGCCTTCAGCTATTTCACCTACTGGATGATCGTCCATGGCGTGGCCTGCTGGCTGGCAGGGCGGCGGATTCCGATCCTGGCGATCGAGCTGCGCTGCCCGCAGCCGGACTTCTGCGACGACTACCGGGTGATGTTCTCCGACAACCTGCGCTTTGCCCGGTCGCGCACGCGGATGATCATCGCCGCCGATTGCCTGGACCTACCGATCAAGCGCAGCGAGGAAGAGCTCAAGCGCTTTCTGGCCCAGGCCCCGGCCAACATCCTGGTGAAGTACCGCGACCCCGAGAGCCTGGCCAGCCGCATCAAGCAGCAGTTGCGGCAATTGCCCGGCGAGCAGTGGCCGGAAAGCGAAAGCCTGGCCCAGAGCCTGTGCATGTCCGCCTCGACCCTGCGCCGTCGCCTGGCCGAGGAGGGCCAGAGCTACCAGGCGCTCAAGGACAGCGTGCGCAAGGAACTGGCGATTGTCTGGCTGGCGGAGCCGCAACTGAGTTTCGCCGAGATAGCCGGGCGCCTGGGGTTTGCCGACACCAGCTCGTTCTACAAGGCGTTTCGCAAATGGTCCGGCTCCAACCCCGGGCATTACCGCAGCCTGATCCTCAACGACCCGGACCTCTCGTAGGAACCGGCTTGCCGACAAAGGGGCCAAGCCCTGCGCCGCCCCGGCCGACGCCTTCGCTGGCAAGCCAGCTCCTACAGCAGTCAGATACACCGTGCAGTTCCCTGTAGGAGCCGGCTTGCCGGCGAAGAGGCCCGCAAGCCGTGCACCACTGCGGTTGCGCCTGCGCCGGCAAGCCGGTTCCTGCAACGAGCGCGGGGCCTGCCGGTCGCCACGGCCGGGGTGGGTTCTTGGCCAAACCGGTCACGCAACTTGATAGCTTTGACCATTGTCGCGCGAGGGCTCTGGCGCCAGTATTTCCCTGCTTTTCATGAGGTTCCCATCCTAATAAGAACAGTGAGGGATTCAGGCAATGCGCAACTACCAGTCCGCCATCAAGGATTTCAATTATCAGCACTGTGTCGACGCCGCCCTGGCGGGTTCGCTGTCGGCGCTCAATGCCTGCGTCGAATGTTGTGACCGGCATGCGTTGCCCGGGCGCATCGCGCTGTTCTGGGAGGGCCGCGACGGTAGCAGCGCCACCTATACCTTCACTGAACTGCAGGACAAGGCCGCACGCCTGGCCAATTTCTTCCTGGCCCAGGGGGTCGGCAAGGGCGACAAGGTCGCCGGGCTGCTGCCGCGCAATGTCGAGTTGCTGATCACGGTGCTGGCCACCTGGCGCATCGGCGCGGTGTACCAGCCGCTGTTCACCGCCTTTGGCCCCAAGGCCATCGAGCACCGCCTCAACAGTTCAAAGGCCAAGCTGGTGATCTGCGACGCGGTGAACCGGCCGAAGCTGGCGGAAGTCGCCGAGTGCCCGACCGTCGTCACGGTCGCGGCGGCCAAAGGGCAGGGCATCGTGCGCGGCGATTTCAGTTTCTGGGCCGAACTGGAACAGTACCCGGCCCAGTGCGAGCCGGTGCTGCTGACCGGCGAAGACCCGTTCCTGCTGATGTTCACCTCGGGCACCACCGGCCCGTCGAAAGCCCTGGAAGTGCCGCTCAAGGCCATTGTCGCGTTCCAGAACTACACCCGCGACGCGGTGGACCTGCGCCCCGAGGATGCGTTCTGGAACGTCGCCGACCCGGGCTGGGCCTACGGCATCTATTTCGGCGTTACCGGGCCGCTGGGCCTGGGTCACCCGATCACCTTCTACGATGGCCCCTTCACCCTGGAAAGCACCTGCCGGGTGATCAACAAGTACGGCATCACCAACCTCACCGGCTCGCCTACGGCCTACCGCCTGCTGATCGCCGGCGGCGACCAGTTCGCCCGTTCGATCAAGGGGCGCCTGCGCATCGTCAGCAGCGCCGGTGAGCCGCTGAACCCGGAGGTCATCCGCTGGTTCGCCGAACAGCTGGACGTGGTGATCCACGACCATTACGGCCAGACCGAGCTGGGCATGGTGCTGTGCAACCACCACGGCCTGGACCACCCGGTGCATGTCGGCGCCGCCGGTTTCGCCTCGCCCGGCCACCGCATCGTGGTGCTGGACGAAGAGTACCGCGAGCTGGGTGTCGGCCAGCCGGGCATCCTGGCCATCGACCGCAGCCAGTCGCCAATGTGCTGGTTCGCCGGTTACGCCGGGGTGCCGACCAAGGCGTTCGTCGGTGACTACTACCTCAGCGGCGACACCGTCGAGTTGAACCAGGACGGCAGCATCAGCTTCGTCGGCCGCAGCGACGATGTAATCACCACGTCCGGCTACCGGGTCGGTCCCTTCGACGTGGAAAGTGCCCTGATCGAACACCCGGCGGTGGTGGAGGCGGCGGTGGTGGGCAAGCCCGATCCGGAGCGCACCGAGCTGGTCAAGGCCTTCGTGGTGCTCAGCGAGCAGTACCGCGCCACGCCGGAGTTGGCCGAGGAATTGCGCCAGCATGTGCGCAAGCGCCTGGCGGCCCATTCCTACCCCCGTGAAATCGAATTTGTCAGTGATTTGCCCAAGACCCCCAGCGGCAAATTGCAGCGCTTTATCTTGCGCAACCAGGAAATCGCCAAGGCTCAAGAGGCCGCGGCGTCAACAGCTACCGCGTAAACAGGATTGAAACGATGCAGATCGCAAACAAGGTTTTTCTCGTCAGTGGTGGTGCTTCCGGCCTCGGTGCGGCCAGCGCTGAAATGCTGGTGGCCGCCGGCGCCAAGGTGATGCTGGTGGACCTCAATGCCGAGGCCGTGGCGGCCCGGGCCCAGCAACTGGGCTGCCACAGCGTGGTGGCGGACATCAGCCAGGAGGCCGCGGCGGAAGCGGCGGTGCAGGCCACGGTCAAGGCCTTTGGCGGGCTCAACGGCCTGGTCAACTGTGCCGGCATCGTGCGCGGCGAGAAGGTCCTGGGCAAGAACGGCCCCCATGCCCTGGCCAGCTTCAGCCAGGTGATCAACGTCAACCTGATCGGCAGCTTCAACCTGCTGCGCCTGGCCGCGGCGGCCATTGCCGAAAGCGCGGCCGATGCCGATGGCGAGCGCGGGGTGATCATCAACACCGCCTCCATCGCCGCCTTCGACGGGCAGATCGGCCAGGCCGCCTATGCGGCGTCCAAGGGCGCCATCGCCAGCCTGACCCTGCCGGTGGCCCGCGAGCTGGCGCGTTTCGGCATTCGGGTGATGACCATCGCGCCGGGGATTTTCGAAACCCCGATGATGGCCGGCATGAGCGACGAAGTGCGCGCCGGTCTGGCCGCCGGGGTGCCGTTCCCACCGCGCCTGGGCAAGCCCGCCGAGTACGCCGCGCTGGTGCGGCATATCATTGAAAACAGCATGCTCAACGGCGAGGTGATCCGTCTCGACGGCGCCTTGCGCATGGCCGCCAAGTAAGGAGGAATTCTCATGTCCATTGCCCACGATCCAATCGTTATTGTCAGCGCCGTCCGCACCCCGATGGGCGGTTTCCAGGGTGAACTCAAGGGCCTCAGCGCCCCGCAACTGGGGGCCGAGGCCATCCGCGCCGCGGTAGAGCGCGCAGGAATCGCCCCGCAAGCGGTGGAGGAAGTGCTGTTCGGTTGCGTGCTGTCCGCCGGCCTTGGCCAGGCCCCGGCGCGCCAGGCGGCCCTGGGCGCCGGCCTGGACAAGGGCACCCGCTGCACCACCCTGAACAAGATGTGCGGCTCCGGCATGGAGGCCACCATCCTGGCCCATGACCGGCTGCTGGCCGGCAGCGCCGAGGTGGTGATCGCCGGCGGCATGGAAAGCATGTCCAATGCCCCGTACCTGCTGGACCGCGCCCGCAGCGGCTACCGCATGGGCCATGGCAAGGTGCTCGATCACATGTTCCTCGACGGCCTGGAAGATGCCTACGACAAGGGCCGCCTGATGGGCACCTTTGCCGAGGACTGCGCTGAGGCCAATGGCTTCACCCGCCAGGCCCAGGACGACTTCGCCGTGGCTTCCCTGACCCGCGCCCAGCAGGCGATCAAGGACGGCCTGTTCAAGGACGAGATCGTTCCGCTGCAGGTGATGATCGGCAAGGAGTCGAAGCTGATCAGCGATGACGAACAGCCGCCCAAGGCCAAGCTGGACAAGATCGCCACCTTGAAGCCGGCGTTCCGCGACGGTGGTACCGTGACCGCCGCCAACGCCAGCTCGATCTCCGACGGCGCCGCGGCCCTGGTGCTGATGCGCCGTTCCGAAGCCGACAAGCGCGGCCTCAAGCCGCTGGCGGTGATCCACGGGCACGCGGCCTTCGCCGACACCCCGAGCCTGTTCCCGGTGGCCCCGGTGGGCGCCATCGAGCGGCTGCTGAAAAAGACCGGCTGGGCCCTGAGCGATGTCGATCTGTTCGAAATCAACGAAGCCTTCGCCGTGGTCAGCCTGGTGACCATGAGCAAGCTGGACATTCCCCACGCCAAGGTCAACGTGCACGGTGGCGCTTGCGCCCTGGGCCATCCGATCGGTGCCTCCGGCGCGCGGATCCTGGTGACCCTGCTCTCGGCCCTACGCCAGAAGGGCCTCAAGCGTGGCGTGGCCGCGATCTGCATCGGCGGTGGCGAAGCCACGGCCATGGCCGTTGAATGCCTGTAACGAGGAATCCCGATGTTGCCCAATGACGAACAACTGCAGATCAGCGACGCCGCCCGGCAATTTGCCCAGGAGCGTCTGAAGCCCTTTGCCGCCGACTGGGACCGCGAGCACCGCTTTCCCAGGGAGGCCATCGCCGAGATGGCCGAACTGGGCTTCTTCGGCATGCTGGTGCCCGAGCAGTGGGGCGGCTGCGACACCGGCTACCTGGCCTATGCCATGGCCCTGGAGGAGATCGCCGCCGGTGATGGCGCCTGTTCCACCATCATGAGCGTGCACAACTCGGTGGGCTGCGTGCCGATCCTCAAGTTCGGCAACGACGAGCAGAAAGAGCGTTTCCTCAAGCCCCTGGCCAGCGGCGCCATGCTTGGCGCCTTCGCCCTCACCGAGCCCCAGGCCGGCTCCGACGCCAGCAGCCTGAAAACCCGGGCCCGCCGCGACGGCGACCACTATGTGCTCAACGGCTGCAAGCAGTTCATCACCTCGGGGCAGAACGCCGGGGTGGTGATCGTGTTCGCGGTCACCGACCCGGCGGCCGGCAAGCGCGGCATCAGCGCCTTTATCGTGCCCACCGATGCGCCGGGCTATAAGGTCGCGCGCATCGAGGACAAGCTTGGCCAGCACGCCAGCGACACCTGCCAGATCCTTTTCGAGGATGTGAAGGTGCCGCTGGCCAACCGCCTGGGGGAGGAGGGCGAGGGCTACAAGATCGCCCTGGCCAACCTCGAAGGCGGCCGCGTGGGCATTGCCGCGCAATCGGTGGGCATGGCCCGGGCCGCGTTCGAAGCGGCGCGAGACTACGCCCGCGAGCGCGAAACCTTCGGCAAGCCGATCATCGAGCACCAGGCCGTGGCGTTTCGCCTGGCGGACATGGCCACCCAGATCGCCGTGGCGCGGCAAATGGTGCATTACGCCGCGGCCCTGCGCGACAGCGGCAAGCCGGCCCTGGTGGAAGCCTCGATGGCCAAGCTGTTTGCCTCGGAAATGGCCGAGAAGGTCTGCTCGGCGGCATTGCAAACCCTGGGCGGCTATGGCTATTTGAGCGACTTCCCGCTGGAGCGTATCTACCGCGACGTGCGCATCTGCCAGATCTACGAAGGCACCAGCGACATCCAGCGCATGGTCATTTCGCGCAATCTCTGACTTTTTAGCAGGAGCTGATACATGAGCTACGAAACCATCTTGTTGGACATCAAGGACCGGGTCGGTCTGATCACCCTCAACCGTCCCCAGGCGTTGAACGCCCTCAACGCGCAGATCGTCGGCGAGGTGAACCAGGCCCTGGACCGCCTGGAAGCCGACCCGCAGATCGGCTGCATCGTCATCACCGGCTCGAAGAAAGCCTTCGCCGCCGGTGCCGACATCAAGGAAATGGCCGAGCTGACCTACCCGCAGATCTACCTCGACGACCTGTTCAGCGACAGCGACCGCGTGGCCAACCGGCGCAAGCCGATCATCGCCGCGGTCAACGGCTTCGCCCTGGGTGGCGGCTGCGAACTGGCCTTGATGTGCGACTTCATCCTGGCCGGTGACAACGCCAAGTTCGGCCAGCCGGAAATCAACCTCGGCGTGCTGCCGGGCATGGGCGGCACCCAGCGCCTGACCCGCGCCGTGGGCAAGGCCAAGGCCATGGAAATGTGCCTGAGCGGACGCTTTATCGATGCCGTGGAGGCCGAACGCTGCGGCTTGGTCGCGCGCATCGTGCCGGCGGACGAGCTGGTGGAAGAAGCCCTGAGGGTCGCCGCCGTGATCGCCGCAAAATCGATCCCGGTGAGCATGATGATCAAGGAAAGCGTGAACCGCGCCTTCGAAGTCAGCCTGTCCGAAGGCGTGCGCTTCGAACGCCGGGTGTTCCACGCCGCCTTCGCCACCCAGGACCAGAAAGAGGGCATGGCCGCCTTCATCGCCAAGCGTGATCCGCAGTTCAAGGATCAGTAACCGCACCGCCCCTGGCAGGACGCGGCGTTCATCCGGCGTCCCTGCCCCCTCAACCGCAGCGCCTAGGGTCTGTTCCCGTTTGGTGACAGGCCGCGACGGTGGCCCACTGGGCACAGGGCAAGGTGCGAGGAGCGCAGTTTGGTTGTTCCCAATAAGCTCCGAGCAACGCCGCCCTGTGCCCAGTGAGCCCCGTCCCTTCGGGTTGCGTGCCAAACGTCGCGAGGCTGCGTTGCGGGATTTGCCAAGGGAACAACCATTGGCGGCATCCCGCGCCTTGCCTCGCACCGTTTGGCCCAGCAACGCGGCTCGTCACCAAACGGGAACAGACCCTAGCTGCGGTTGATGGAAACTCCCCCCTCAACCAGCATCGCCGTCCCGCTGACGAAACTGGCGGCGTCCGACGCGAGAAACAGCGCCGCGCGGGCAATTTCCTCGGGACGGGCGAGGCGCTTGAGGGCATGCAGGTTTTCGACAAAGGCGCGTTTCTCAGGGGTGTCGGTGGCTGCACGGCCCATGGGCGTGTCGGTGCCTCCGGGCAGTAGCGCGTTGGCACGAATGCCGTGGGGGCCTTCTTCAGCGGCGATGACCTGGGTCAACCCGATCAGCGCGGCCTTGCTCGCGGCATACGCCGCCATACCGGGAAAACCGACGCGGTGCCCGACAAAGCTGGACGTGAAAATAATGGACCCTGCGCCCCGGCTGCGCAGAGCCGGCAGCTGGTACTTGGCCCCGAGAAAGGCACTGGTCAAGTTGCAGTCGAGCACGGCCTGCCACTGGCCAAGGGTCAACTCGGAGACGGACTGGGCTTCACCTGTGATTCCGGCGTTATTGAAGGCGATATCCAACCCACCGAAACGCTCCAGCGCCAGCGCCACAAGACGCTCGGCCAGTGCCTCGCTGCGAATGTCACCGGCAACCCCAAGTGCCTCGCCACCGGCTTGCTGGATCTGGGCGACCAACGCATCCAGTGCGTCGCCCCGACGGCCAGTCACTATCAGGCGCGCGCCTTCCTGGGCGAACAGCCGGGCGGCGGCCTGACCGATTCCCGACGTGGCCCCCGTGACAATCGCGACTTTGTCGTGCAGTTGTTTCATGATCGACCTCCTTTGCCTGAGCGTTGAGCCAACCTTAGGCCGCTGCGAACGACGCGGAACTCCGGATCTTGCGTTGAATATCTTTTTGAACGCACTGCGGCCAACTACCGCCTGCCCATCTGCTCGACAGCACCCAACAGGGCTTATGGGGCTCTTGCACTGCAGATCGCGCGTGGCGAGGAGGGCGGCCATGGGAGCAAAAAAAATCGCAGCCTGGGCTGCGATTTTTTGTTTTCGGCGTCAATGCCTACAGCTGGTAATGCTTCAGCTCGCGGGCAATCAACAGGCGCTGGATCTCGCTGGAGCCTTCGTAGATCTGGGTGATCCGCGCATCGCGGTAGTAGCGCTCCACCGGGTAGTCCTCCAGGTAGCCGTAGCCGCCATGGATCTGCATGGCCGAGGAGCAGACCTTCTCGGCCATCTCCGAAGCGAACAGCTTGGCCTGGGAGGCCTCCGACAGGCAGGGTTGGCCGGCGCTGCGCAGGCGCGCGGCGTGCAGGATCAGCAGGCGCGCGGCATTGAGCCGGGTGTGCATGTCGGCCAGCAGGTTGGCGATGCTCTGGTGTTCGATGATCGGCTTGTCGAACTGCACCCGTTCCCGGGCGTAGGCCAGGGCCGCTTCAAACGCGGCGCGGGCGATGCCCAGGGCCTGGGCGGCGATGCCGATGCGGCCGCCCTCAAGGTTGGACAGGGCAATGGCCAGGCCCTTGCCCCGTTCGCCCAGCAGGTTGGCTTCGGGGATGGTGCACTGGTTGAGGGTGACCGCGCAGGTGTCGGAGGCGCGAATGCCCATCTTGTGCTCGGTGCGGTCGACGATGAACCCCGGGGTGTCGGTGGGTACCAGGAACGCCGACAGGCCTTTCTTGCCCAGTTCCGGGTCGGTCACCGCAAAGACGATGGCCAGTTGGGCGCGCTTGCCGTTGCTGACGAACTGCTTGGCGCCGTTGATCACCCACTGGCCGTCGCGCAGCTCGGCGCGGGTGCGCAGGTTGTGGGCTTCGGAACCGGCCTGGGGTTCGGTCAGGCAGAAGCAGCCGATGGCTTCGCCGGCGGCCAGGCGCGGTAACCATTGCTGTTTCTGCTCCTGGCTGCCGTAGTTGAGGATCGGCCCGCAGCCCACCGAGTTGTGGATGCTCATCAAGGCGCCGGTGGCGCCGTCGCCGGCGGAGATTTCCTCCACCGCCAGGGCGTAGGCCACGTAGTCCAGGTAGCTGCCGCCCCATTCCTCGGGGACCACCATGCCCAACAGGCCCAGCTCGCCCATCTTGCGCACCAGGGCGTCGTCGATCCAGCCGGCCTTTTCCCAGGCCTGGGCATGGGGCGCGATCTCGCCACGGGCAAAGTCCCGGGCCATGTCGCGGATCATCACTTGTTCTTCGCTCAGTTCAATGTCGTGCATGGGCTCAGCTCCCGCTGTCGTCGAAACCGCTGAAGAAGCTCGCCACCCGCTGCGCCTCGAGGGCGGCCAGGGTCGGTGGATTCCAGCGGGGGGTCTTGTCTTTGTCGATGATCAGGGCGCGCACGCCCTCCATCAGGTCGCCGTGCTCGAACCACTGGCGGTCCAGGTGCAGCTCCAGGGCGAAGCATTGCTCCAGGCTCAGGTGCCGGCCGCGGCGCAGCATCTCCAGGGTCACGGCCATGGCCAGGGGCGAGCGGCTGTCCAGCAGGTCGGCGGTGGTCGTGGCCCACTCGTGGCTGTCGGCAACCGTGACGCTGCGCAGTTGCTCGACGATGCTCGCCACGTCCGGCAGGGCGAAGAAGTGATCGATGGCCGGGCGCAGGGCTTGCAGCGGCGCGTCGGGCAGGCTCTGCACCGCCAGCTTGGCCAGCAGACCCTGCAGGTCCTTGAGCGGCGAGTCGCTCCAGTGCAGGCGATCCAGGCGCTGGTGCAGCAGGTCCAGCTTGCCGCTGTCCAGGTGCCAGTCGGCCAGGCCGCAGTACAGGGCATCGGCGGCGCGGATCTGCACGCCGCTGACGCCCAGGTAGGTGCCCAGCTCACCGGGTATCCGCGAGAGGAAGTAACTGCCGCCGACATCCGGGAAGTAACCGATGGCCACTTCCGGCATCGCCAGGCGACTGCGCTCGGTGACCACCCGCAGGTCGGCGCCTTGCACCAGGCCCATGCCGCCACCGAGAACGAAGCCGTCCATCAGGGCCAGCACCGGCTTGCGGTAATGGTGGATGGTCAGGTCCAGGGCGTATTCCTCGACGAAGAAATCCTCGTGCAGGGTATCGCCGCCCTGATAGCTGTCGTACAGCGAACGGATGTCGCCGCCGGCGCAGAAGGCCTTTTCCCCGGCGCCGCGCAGGACCACCGCGTGGATCAGCGGATCCTGGGCCCAGGCGTTGAGCTGGCGTTGCAAGGTGCGCACCATCGACAGGGTGATGGCGTTGAGTCCGGCGGGGCGGTTGAGGGTCAGGTGACCGATGTGGTTGCGCACCTCCACCAGCACCTCGTCCGAGGTGGCGTCGAGGTCCCGTGTCGTCTGGGATGAAACCTGAGCAGTCATCACTAACTCCCTGCTTTTATTGTTTTTTGTATGAGGCTCGCGCGCGAGCATCGGCGGATCGTAACAGTGCAAATTTGCCGATTACAACCCCGAAAGCTGCAGGTCGACTGTGCATTTTTGCATGACGATAAATACCTGCCGGGCCTTGCAAGACAGCTCTGGGTCAAGGTCTAGAGCCTTGGCGACAGAATCGGCTGTGAAATAGCCGTTATCAGCCGATCCAGGCTGTTTCAGGCGCCCCTTACGACACCTGGGAGGCTTTGGCTGTTGGCATTCTGGCGCTCCGTTGCAGCGTAGACCGCGGCAACCGGAGGTAGCTCGGGCATTGACCGCCGGGCCTGCCCACTCACAACAAGAACTCGACTGCGGTAACCCCGCACCCACTCTCTGCCCCTGTCACAAGTGGGGTCCGACGCCAGCGCCGGACCGCTATAAATCCAAATAATCCGGGACTCTGAAGATGACTAAAAAATGGCTGACCGTGCCGCTTCTGGCAATCGCGTGCGTTTCCATGGGCGCCAACGCCAAGGAATGGAAGGAACTGCGCTTTGGTGTCAATCCAAGCTATCCGCCCTTTGAATCCAGCACCGCCGACGGCGGCGTACAAGGCTTCGGTGTCGACCTGGGCAACGCCATCTGCGCCGAACTCAAGCTCAAGTGCGTGTGGATCAGCAACGACTTCGACGGCCTGATCCCGGCACTCAAGGCCGGCAAGTTCGACGCCATCGAATCGTCGATGACCGTCACCGATGCGCGGCGCAAGCAGATCGACTTCAGCGACCGGCTGTATGCCGGGCCGACCGCCATCGTCACCCGCAAGGGCTCGGGTCTTGAGCCCACTGGCGAATCCCTCAAGGGCAAGACCCTGGGCTACATGCAGGGCACCATCCAGGAAACCTACGCCAAGGCCAAGCTGGGCCCGGCGGGGGTCAAGCTGCGGGCCTACCAGAACCAGGACCAGGTCTACGCCGACCTGGTCTACGGCCGCCTGGATGCCTCGATCCAGGACAAGCTGCAGGCGCAGATGAGCTTCCTGGCCTCGCCCCAGGGCGCCGATTTCGAGAACAGCGCCGGGATCAGCGACCCGCTAGTACCGGCGGAGATCGCCATCGGCCTGCGCAAGGACCAAGACGAACTCAAGGCCATGCTCAATGGCGCCATCAAGGCCCTGCATGAGAAGGGCATCTACGCCCAGATCCAGCGCAAGTACTTCGGCGACCTCGACCTCTACAACAACTGATCGCCCCTGGCCGGCCCGGGACAGATGCGATCCGTCCCGGGGCCGGCCGCGGCGTCTGCAAGGTGATTGGCGTGAATACCTCGACGACTCTCTTCGGCCTCGACCTGACGGTCCTGCAAGGCTATGGCCCGCTGTTGCTGCACGGCACCTGGGTGACCCTGAAACTCTCGGCCCTGGCGCTGCTGGTGAGCATGGCCCTGGGCCTTTTGGGCGCGGCTGCCAAGCTCTCGCCCCTGCGCCTGCTGAACCTGCCGGCGACCTGCTACACCACCCTGATTCGCGGGGTGCCGGACCTGGTGCTGATGCTGCTGATCTTCTACAGCCTGCAAGGCTGGCTCACGGCCCTGACCGAGCTGCTGGACTGGCCCTACATGGAAATCGACCCCTTCGTGGCCGGGATCATCACCCTGGGCTTCATCTATGGCGCCTATTTCACCGAAACCTTTCGCGGGGCGATGCTCAGCGTGCCCCGGGGCCAGCAGGAAGCGGCGGCGGCCTTCGGCCTCGGTCGCTGGCAGCGCTTTCGTTTCGTGGTGTTCCCGCAAATGATGCGCTACGCCTTGCCCAGCCTGGGCAACAACTGGTTGGTGCTGCTCAAGGCCACGGCCCTGGTGTCGATCATCGGTCTTTCGGATCTGGTCAAGGTGGCCCAGGAGGCCGGCAAGAGCACCTTCAACATGCTGGACTTTCTGCTCCTGGCGGCGGCCCTGTACCTGCTGATCACCAGCGCCTCGAACCAGCTGCTGCGCCTGCTGGAACGGCGCTACAACCAAGGCGTGCGAGGGCTGTCGCGATGATCGAGCTGATCCAGGAATACTGGCGTCCCTTTCTGTTCAGTGACGGCGAGAGCCTGACCGGCCTGGCCATGACCCTGTGGCTGCTGGTGGCCAGCCTGGCCATGGGTTTTGTCCTGTCGCTGCCCCTGGCGATCATGCGCGCCTCCCACTGGGCCCTGTTGCGCTGGCCGGTGCAGCTGTTCACCTACGTGTTTCGCGGCACGCCTTTGTATATCCAGCTGCTGATCTGCTACAGCGGGCTGTACGGGATCGCCGCGATTCGCCAGCAACCATTGCTGGAAGCCTTCTTCCGCGATGCCATGAACTGCACCTTGCTGGCCTTCACCCTCAACACCTGCGCCTACACCGTGGAGATCTTCGCTGGCGCCATCCGCAGCATTCCCTATGGCGAGATCGAGGCGGCCCACGCCTATGGCCTCAGTGGCTGGCGCCTGTACCGGCGGCTGATCCTGCCCTCGGCGCTGCGTCGGGCACTGCCGTACTACAGCAACGAAGTGATCCTGATGCTGCACGCGACCTCGGTGGCCTTCACCGCCACCATCCCGGACATCCTCAAGGTGGCCCGGGACGCCAATGCGGCGACCTTCCTGACCTTCCAGGCGTTCGGCCTCGCCGGTCTTCTGTACCTGGGGCTGTCCTTCGGCCTGGTGGCGGCCTTCCGCCTGGCGGAGCGGCGCTGGCTGAGCTTTCTCGGCCCGGCCCATTGAGTGCCTGCCTTCCCATTTATCTGTCCAGAGCGTCGTCGTCCGCCACGGCGCTCCAGGAGTGTTTGATGTACAAGTTGAGCGTTGAAAATCTCTACAAGCGTTTTGGTGACAACGAAGTGCTCAAGGGCGTCTCGTTGAATGCCCGGGCCGGTGACGTGGTGAGCATGATCGGTGCCAGCGGCTCGGGTAAGAGCACCTTGCTGCGCTGTATCAATTTCCTCGAACGGGCCGACGCTGGAACCTTCGTCCTGGATGGCGAGGCCATCCTCACCCGGGATGCCCCCGGCGGCATGCAGGTGGCCAGCCCGGCCCAGTTGCAGCGCCTGCGCACGCGCCTGGCCATGGTGTTCCAGCACTTCAACCTGTGGAGCCACCTGAGCGTGCTGGACAACATCATGCTCGCGCCCTGTCAGGTGCTGGGCAGCAGCCGCAAGGCGGCCGAGGCCAGTGCCCGGGCCTACCTGGACAAGGTCGGCCTGCCACAACGCGTGGCCGAGCAGTACCCGGCGTTTCTCTCCGGTGGCCAGCAGCAGCGGGTGGCGATTGCCCGGGCCCTGGCGGTGGAACCGCAGATCCTGCTGTTCGACGAACCGACCTCGGCCCTGGATCCGGAGCTGGTGGGGGAGGTGCTCAAGGTGATCCAGGCGCTGGCGGAAGAGGGGCGGACCATGCTCATGGTCACCCACGAAATGGGCTTTGCCCGGCAGGTGTCGAGTCAGGTGATGTTCTTGCATCAAGGGCGGGTCGAGGAGCAGGGTGGCGCGAGCATCCTCGACCAGCCGCAAAGTGAACGTTTGCAGCAGTTTCTATCCGGCCGTTTGAAGTGAGGGAAGGCATCCATGGCGGACATCCGCGACTTGTCGATCGTGCTTGATCGAATCGACCAGGCGATCATCGAGGTTTTGCGCCACGAAGGGCGCATCACCTACCAGAAACTCTCCGAGCGCGTGCACCTGACCCCCAGGCCGTGCCTGGAGCGGGTACGCAAGCTGGAGCAGCTCGGGGTCATCCGTGGCTACGGGGCGATCCTCGATGAAAAGAAACTCACCCCGGGCCTGTCGCTGCTGGTGCTGGTGGCGCTGTCCAACCAGAGCGGGCGCGCGGCGCAGAAAGCCTTCGAAGCCAAGGTCCGTGCCTGTCCCCAGGTCCTGGAGTGCCGCCTGATCAGCGGCGCCTTCGACTACAGCCTGCGCATGCGCTGCCGCGACATGGAGCACTACCGGGTGCTGACCGAAGTCTGGTTCGACGACCCGGACCTGCACATCGACAAACTGGTCAGCCACCCCGAGCTGGCCATGGTCAAGACCGGCATGGAATAACCCCGTCATCGCCCTGCGTAGGAGCCGGCTTGCCGGCGAATAGGCCTGCAAGCCTGGCCGCGTCGACAAGATCGCCTTCGCTGGCGAGCCAGCTCCTACGCGTCTGTCGCGACATCCACGAACCTTCTCGGCGAACAGGTCCGTAAGACGGTGCGGGCAGCATGTCGATGTGTTCCGGGGCGCGAAATCGGCTGGAGCCGCCCGTGCTTTCAGCCATTTCCTGCTGTGCAAACCCGCCGATCAGCCGGGTTTTGTCCCTGCAAAAAATCACAATGAGGCCCTCTGAAAACTCATTGATTGCGTGCCCCATGCAGACCACTCACAGCGTTTTGATGATTCGCCCGACGCGCTTCTCCTTCAATCAGGACACCGCCGGCAACAACCGTTTTCAACGTCCGGCCGGGGTCGCCGAGGACGTCCAGGCCAAGGCCCTGGAGGAATTCGACGGCTATGTCGCGGCCTTGCGCGAGCAGGGGGTCAAGGTACTGGTGCATGAGGACGGCGCCGCGCCTCACACCCCGGATTCGATCTTTCCCAACAACTGCTGGAGCAGCCACCCCGACGGCACGCTGGTGCTGTACCCGATGCAGGGCCGCAACCGCCGCCTGGAACGCTTCAAGGGCGTGCTGGCCCACCTGCACGAGCAGTATGAGGTGGCCCGCACCCTCGACCTGACGCCTCTGGAACGGCAGGAGCTGTTCCTCGAAGGCACCGGCAGCATGGTCCTGGATCGCCAGCAGCGGATCTGCTACGCCGGCTATTCGAGCCGTACCCATCACCAGGCCCTGGTGCAATGGGGGGAACAGCTGGGCTACGAGCTCTGTGCCTTCCACGCCCGGGACCGCCACGGCGTGCCGATCTACCACACCAACGTGATGATGAGCGTCGGCAGCCGGCTGGCGCTGGCCTGCCTGCTGGCCCTGGACGACGGCGGCGAGCGCGCCGCCTTGCGTCAGCGCCTGGAAGGCAGTGGCAAGCAGCTGCTGCCCTTGACCTGGGCCCAGCTGGAGTCCTTCGCCGGCAATATGCTCGAAGTGCACAACAGTGCCGGCGAGTCGCTGCTGGTGATGTCCCGCAGCGCCTGGCGCTCCCTGGACGCCGAGCAACGCCGATTGATCGAGCGCCATGTGCAGCCCCTGCCGGTGAACATCGACACCATCGAACGCATCGGCGGCGGCAGCGCCCGCTGCATGCTGGCGGAAATCTACCTGCCTGAACGTCAACCTCAACTGGAGCACTCGCGATGATCGTCCGTCCCGCCACCCCAGCCGACCTGCCGGCCCTGCTGGCCCTGGCCCACAGCGCCGGTGCCGGCCTGACCACCTTGCCGGCCGACGCCGGGCGCTTGCGCTCGCGCCTGCAATGGGCCGAACGGACCTTCGCCGGGCAGGCCTCCCGGGCCGACGCCGACTACCTGTTCGTGCTGCAGAGCGGGCAGGGCGAAGTGGTCGGCATCTGCGCCCTGGCCGGGGCCGTGGGCCTGCGCGAGCCCTGGTACAACTATCGCCTGGGGCTGTTGGTCGCCGCCTCGAAGAACCTCGGCATCAACCAGCAGTTGCCGACTCTGTTCCTGGGCAACGACATGACCGGCCAGTCGGAGCTGTGCTCGCTGTTCCTGCATGCCGATCATCGCCAGGGCCTCAACGGCCGCCTGCTGTCCAAGGCGCGCTTGTTGTTCCTGGCCGAGTTTCGCCAGCACTTTGGCGACAAGGTGATCGCCGAGATGCGCGGCTATTCCGACGAGCAGGGCGTGTCGCCGTTCTGGGAGGGGCTGGGCCGGCACTTCTTCAAGATGAATTTCGCCGAGGCCGACCACCTCACCGGCCTGGGCAACAAGACCTTCATCGCCGAGTTGATGCCCAAGTTCCCGCTGCCCACCTGCCTGTTGCCGGAAGCGGCGCGGGCGGCGATCGGCCGCGTGCACCCCAATACCGAGCCGGCCCTGGGCATGCTCAAGGCCGAAGGCTTTGCCTTCAAGGACTACATCGACATCTTCGATGGCGGGCCCTTGATCGAATGCGCCACCGACGAGATCCGCGCGGTACGCGACAGCCAGGTGCTGCAGCTGTGCATCGGCACGCCGGGGGAACAGGCCGAGCCCTACCTGATTCACAACCGCCAGTTCGCCGACTGCCGGATCAGCGCCGCGCCGGCGCGGGTGGCGGCCGGCGCCCTGATGGTCAGCTCCGAGAGCGCCAAGGCCCTGGGGCTGAGTGCCGGGGCCTCGGTGCGGGCGGTGAGCCTGGCGGTGCCGGCTCGGCAAATGTCCGCGGCCTAGCAGCGCGGTATGGCGAGCGCCGCTACAATGGCGCTCGAATTTTTTGCCGGCGAGGCACCATGGACATCGATCTGGCGCGCACCTTCCTGGAAATCGTCCGCAGCGGCAGCCTGATCGCCGCTGCCGAGCGCCTGCACCTGACCCAGACCGCCATCAGCGCCCGGGTGCAGAACCTGGAAGGCCAGCTCAACTGCAAACTGCTGGTGCGCAACCGCGCCGGGGCCCGGCCCACCGCCGACGGCGAGGCCTTCATCGCCTACGCCAACCAGCTGGTGCAGACCTGGGAGGCGGCCCAGCGCGACCTGCCGCTGCTCGACGGTTACCACAACGTGTTGCACATCGGGGGTGAGCCGAGCCTGTGCAACCCGCTGATGCTCAGCTGGGTGCGGCGCCTGCGCCAGGCGCTGCCCAACCACGCAGTGCGCACCCAGATCGCCGAAGGCGCCAGCTTGCAGCGGCAACTGGAGCTGGGGGTGCTGGATGCGGCGCTGGTGTTCCAGCCGCTGTATTCCCCGGGCTTGCAGGTGGAGCAATTGCTCGAGGAAAAGCTGATCCAGGTGCGCCTGGCGGGGCGGCCGGAGCCCTATGTCTACATCGATTGGGGCGAGGACTTCCGTCGCCAGCATGACGCCGCCTTGCCGGAGCAGGCCAGGGCCGCGGTGGGCTTCAACCTGGGGCCACTGGCCCTGCAGTTCATCCTCGACGCTGGCGGCAGCGGATATTTTCGTACCCGGGTGGTGCAGAGCTACCTGGACAGCGGCGTGCTGGAACGGGTGGAAAAGGCCCCGGAATTCAACTTTCCCACCTACCTGCTGTATGCCCGGGAGCGTGACTCGGCGCAGCTGCAGCAGGCTTTTGCGGTGTTGCGCGAGGTGATCGAACAAGACCACGACTGGTCCCAGCGCTGGTCGCCGATGATCTGAGCCCCCCAACTGGCAGGCCCCTGCGCACAGGAATCGGGGGCTTAGCGGCGCGCTGAAAGGACTTGGCCGATGCTGCGGCGGCGGGCGTGGACTTGGCTGGCATGGATCAGCTGTTCGAGGTCTTCGGGGGTGACATCGAAAAACTCCTCCATCTCGGCCAGGGCCTGCTTCAGGTCTTCGGCGGTGATCGCCAGGCTGTCGCTCGGGGTCGCCGACGGCAGGATGGCCGGGGCATCGCTCGGGGCCTTGGGGTAGCGAATCCGCGTCAGGTTGTTGTAGACCAGGGCACTGGCCAGGAGACTGGCCGCCGCCAGCATCACCGGGCCCAGCTCGCGCCAGTCCAGAGCCACGCTGGTCGGATCGGCCAGGACCAGGGTCAGGGCCAGGGCGCCGGCCGGCGGATGCAGGCAACGCAACCAGCACATCAGCACCAGGGCCATGCCCGCTGCCAGGCAGGCGCTGCCCAGGCTGCGCCCCAGCACATGGGCCACCAGCAAGGCCACGACCCCGGCGCACAGGTAACCGCCCAGGATCGACCAGGGCTGGGCCAGGGCTCCGGACGACACGGCAAACAGCAGCACCGCCGAGGCTCCCAGCGGACCGATCAGGTGCAGCGCCACCGGCATGCCGAACACCTGGGCGCAGAGCCAGACACTGAACAGGGTGCCCAGGGCCATGCCGATGGCGGCGCGGCTCCATTCCAGGGGGCGGGTATTGATGGCGGCGGGTTTCCAGCGGGCAAGCATCGGCAATGGGGTCCATGACTAAACGGCGGGCAAAAAGAAGGGCTTGTCTGGATCACCAGAAAGCCCTTGAACGTTCCAACATTTGGGGGAGGAACGGGCACAGTGTGCCGAGCCTTCATGCAACTGACAAATTCATAATAATGCTGGTTTAGTGCATTTATTTTGCTGTTTGACGCCGATAAGCGTCGGCTGCCACGAGCGGCTTTTGCGGCCGGATAGGCCGCCAGGCTTCTACAGGGTCAGGCGCATGGCGCAGCGGCGTTCCGCAGGCAGGCCGTGCTGCGCTTCATCGGCCAGGACCTGACACAGGCGCGGACTCAGTTGGGCCGGCTGCAGGGTGACAAAGCCCTGGCGCTGATAGAAAGGCTCGTTCCAGGCCAGTTCGCGGAAGGTGCTCAGGGTCAGGGCCGTGAGCTGCCGTTCCAGGGCGAACTCCCGGGCCGCCTGCAACAGGCGCTTGCCAATGCCCTGGCCCTGGTGGCCAGTGGCAACGGAGATTTCCCACACATGCAGCTCGTGGTCGCAGATCTGGGCGTTGAGAAAGGCGCAGCGGGTGCCGTCGGCGGTCACCGCGACCCACACCGGGTGCTGGCGGATGTTGTCTCGCTGGCTCTGGGCATCGGCGACCTCGGCGTCGGCCAGCCAGGCCAGTTGCGGATCACGGCGAAAGAGTTCGGCAGCCGAGGTTTCAATGGCGGGCAGGAAGGCGGCGTCGGCCACCCGCGCCCGGCGGATCTGAATGGTCATGGGCGCGAGTGTAAGGAGCCGCTGGGGGCCGCGCAACGCTTTCAGGGTTGCGTGGCGCCGCGCTTGGGCAGGTGCAGCAGGACGAAGTCGTTCTTGTCGAAACGCCCGCTCAGGACCGGCGTCAGTCCGGCCAGGGGCGTGCCCTGCAGGCTGGCCAGGTCGCTCTGGTCAAGGATCACCCAGGCCGGGCCGGGGACCTGGGCCAGGGCGTCGGGGGTTTCGGTGAACTGCGGCTGCAGGTCCCGGTCCAGGTTGACCATGAACTTGATCGCCTTGGCGTCCTTGCCCATGCGGTGCAGGACCACCGGTGCCGGGTCGGCCTCGATCAGTTGCATGGCGCCGTGGCTGAAGGCGCGAGTGTCATAGAGACGGTGCTCCACCGGCTCGAAGACCCCGATGTAGCAGGCCCAGACCGCCAGCACCGCGCTGTAGGCCAGGCCCACGGCGCGCCACTGGCGCCGGCACAGCAGCCCCAGGGACAGCGCCTGCAACAGGCCGAGGATCAGCAGCATCGGCGTCAGCGAGTCGAGCTGCTCGGGGAACTTGCGCCGCAGCACCAGCAGGCCGACGATCAGCAGCCCGGGCAGCAACAGCCAGATGCCCTGGATCGCTGCGCGCAGCCAGGCCATCAGCCGGCCGTGGCTGGCCTGGAACGGATAAGCCGCAATGATCGCCGCCATGGGCAGCATCGGCAGCAGGTAGCGGGCCTTTTTCGCCTGGGGAATCGACAGGCCGATCATCACGATCAGTCCGGCAGCGGTGCACAGGCGCAGCAGTTTCAGGGCCGGTCCCTGCTCCGCGGGGCGACTGAACAGCACCGCGATCCACGCCAGGATCGCCAAGGGGTAGGCCAGGGCGTAGTTGCCCAGCGAGCTGGTGAAGTAATAGAAAACGTCGCTGGAGCCTTCGCTGCCGTCCATGCGTCCCATGAATTGCATGCGGATCACATCGTCGACAAAAGCCTGGCCACCGCTGAGCTTGGCCAGCCACAGCAGCAGGCCGACGCAGGCCACCAGCAGCAACAGCGCGCTGAAACCGACGCCGAACAGCCGCCGCCACTGGCCATTGAGCAGGTAGTAGCTGCACAGCATGCCGGTGGGGATCACCAGGCCGATGGGCCCGCGAATGGCAAAGCCCAGCACCAGCAGCAGGAAGATCCAGCCCAGGTGCCGGCGGGCGCCGAAGTGGTCATGGGCATAGCCCAGGTAGAACACCGCCAGGGACACCGCGGCGAGCATCTGGTCCAGGGACACGGCGCGGGTTTCGCTGATAAAGGTGTTGCTGAGCAACAGCAGGGCGACGCTGAGCAGGGCCCAGGTCCGGGAATAGGGCGCCAACAGGCGATAGATCAGACTGACGATCACGGCCGAGGCGATGGCCGTCGGCAGCCAGGCACTCAGGCTGCTGACCTGCCCCGCAGGCAGCGAGAACAGCCAGACCAGCAGGGTCGAGGCACTGGAGTAGTCCGCATAGGGCTGGCCATAGGTGGTGGGGAAGAACCCCGGCCCATGGCGCAGCATTTCCTTGGCGAACAGCACGAAGCGCGAATCGAAGCCGATGGCCGAATCATGACCGGCGCCGGCGCAGAACAGCAGCAAGGCCAGCAGCCCCAGCCCCAACGATTGCCAGAGAAGTGTGTTCGAAGGGGAGCTGGAGTGCGGGTTCATTCAAGCCTCGGTGGACCACTGCTGATGAGGAATCGGCAGGTTGCGCGATTCACCGCGGCCGATCGGGAAGTAGGTGAAGCCATTGCGCGCCAGGCGTTCGGCGTCGTACAGGTTGCGGCCGTCGAAGATCACCGGCGCCTTGAGGCGCTGTTGGATCAGGTCGAAATCCGGAGCCTTGAACTGCTGCCACTCGGTGCAGATGATCAGGGCGTCGGCGCCGGTGAGTACCGATTCCGGCGTGCCCATGAGCATCAGGCGCGATTCGTCCGGGTACAGACGCTGGGTTTCCTGCATCGCTTCCGGGTCGTAGGCTCGGACTTGCGCGCCGGCGGCGAACAGCGCGTCCAGCAGCACCCGGCTCGGGGCGTCGCGCATGTCGTCGGTGTTGGGTTTGAACGCCAGGCCCCAGAGGGCGAAGGTCTTGCCTTTCAGGTCGCCTTTGTAGAACGCCTTGATGCGCTCGAACAGCTTGTGCTTCTGGCGTTCGTTGATGGCTTCCACCGCTTGCAGCAGGTCGCTGGAGCAATGGGCTTCCTGGGCACTGTGGATCAGGGCGCGCATGTCCTTGGGGAAGCACGAGCCGCCGTAGCCGCAGCCCGGGTAGATGAAGTGGTAGCCGATGCGGGTATCGGCACCGATCCCCAGGCGGACCGATTCGATGTCGGCGCCCAGGTGCTCGGCCAGCTCGGCGATCTGGTTGATGAAGCTGATCTTGGTCGCCAGCATGCAGTTGGCGGCGTACTTGGTCAGCTCGGCGCTGCGCAGGTCCATGAACATGATGCGGTCATGGTTGCGGTTGAACGGTGCGTACAGGTCGCGCATCACGTCGCGCACTTCCTCGCGCTCGCAGCCGATGATGATCCGGTCCGGACGGCGGCAGTCGGTCACCGCCGAGCCTTCCTTGAGGAATTCCGGGTTGGAGACGATATCGAACTGCAGCGGGCGGCCATTGAGGACCTTTTCGATGTGCGCCTTCAAGGTGTCGCCCGTGCCCACCGGTACGGTGGATTTTTCCACCAGGATCACCGGTTGCTCACGGTGGCGTGCTACCGCATCGCCCACCGACAGCACATAGCGCAGGTCCGCCGAGCCGTCTTCGCTGGACGGCGTGCCCACGGCGATGAACAGCACCTGGCCGTGTTGCACCGCGAGTTTCTCGTCGCTGGTGAAGTGCAGGCGCTTGGCTTCGAGGTTTTCCTTGACCAGGCTGGCCAGCCCGGGCTCGAAGATGCTCACGTGTCCCTGTTGCAGCTGCTTGACCTTTTGCTCGTCGATGTCCATGCAGATGACATCATGGCCGACTTCAGCCAACACGGCGGCTTGTACAAGACCGACGTAACCACTTCCAAATACACTGATTTTCATGGGGTATTCCTGGGACTTGTCGCGGGTGCAGATCGAGAGTTGATGGTGATGACCCCGAGGATGACCAAGGCCACCCCGAGGCTTTTGGATAGCGTGAACGGTTCGTTGAACAGCGGCAGGCTGGCGGCCAGCAGGTAGACCAGCGCGTAGCTGATGCTGAGCAGCGAATAGGCCCGGCCCAGCGGCAGGTCGCGCAGCGCCAAAAGCCAGCAGAGCATCGACAGCGCGTAGGCGCCGATGGCCGCGATCACGACTGCCAGGGCGGCCAGATCGACGTTGCCGGCGCTCAAAGCCGACAGCCACTGATCCGGGGCGGGCAGGCGGGTCATGCTCCAGCGCATGCCCAGCTGGGCGCCGCTGACCAGGGCCACGCTGCCCAGGGCGAAGGCAAATCCCTTGGCGCGGCTCATGCGTGGCGACTCAACAGCAGCACGCCGCCAATCACCAGGGCCACGCCGAGCCAGTGGCGACGGTCGATGGGCTCATGAAAGACGAAACGGGCGATCAGGGTAATGAACACGAAATTCAGGCTGAGCATCGGGTAGGCCACGCCGACTTCCATGCGCTGCAGCACCAGCAGCCACACCAGCAGGCCCAGGCCGAGGCTGAACAGGGCCAGCCACAGCCAGCCCGAGCGCAGTTTGTGCAGGGCGCCGGAGGGCTGGTCGCGCCAGCTTTCCACGGCGAACTTCTGTGCCACCTGGCCCAGGCAGGTCAGCCCGCAGGCCAGGAGTAGCAGCAACAGGCTCATGGCTGGCTCTGGGGAATGATGAAGATCACGATATTGCCTTGCTCGTAGCGCTTGGCGTCCTTGGGCAGCAGTTCGACTTCATGCGCCTCGTCGCTGCTCTTGACCCGCATCACCACGCCGATCGAGCCCTGCTTGCGGGCTTGCTCGATCCACGGCTGGACCTGGTTCAGGTCGACCTTGCGCGCGGCGCTGTCTTCGTAGCCCAGGCCGTACTTCACTTCGCCTTCGGTGTTGTACAGGGTCACGTCAGGGCGACCCAGGCGCCAGGCCAGCGCCGAGGCCGCGCCCAGGTCGTTGCTCAGCAGGGCCTTGGCCTGACCCAGTTCGGCCACGTGATCGATGATGAACTGGTCGGGAATCTTGTTGTAGACCACCGAATTGGGCAGCGCCGCCGGGGCCAGCGCCACCAGCAGGAAGCTGCCCAGGGCCGGTGCGGCCCACAGGCTCAGTGGACGCATGGCCTGCAGCAGGTTGCTGAGGATCCAGCCCAGCAGCAGGACATAGACCAGCACCAGGTGTTGCGGCTCGTCCACATACACCGGTTTCTTCATCTGGAAATACACCAGGGCCAGCAGCCCCAGCAGACCGGCCACCAGGTTGAGCACGCCGTTGAATGCCAGCAGCCGGGTCTTGCCGGCGGCCAGGCGGTCCACCAGGGTGTGGCCCATCAGCAAGGCCAGGGGCAGCAGGCACGGCAGGATGTAGGCCGGCAGCTTGCCCTTGCTCAGGCTGAAGAACGCCAGGGGCAGCACCAGCCACAGCAGCAGGAAGCCGCTGCTGTTCAGGCGCCGTTGTTCCCAGGCCTGCTTCAGGCTGGCCGGCAGCAGCAACACCCAAGGCACGCTGAAGCCCACCAGCAACGGCAGGTAATACCACCAGGGTGAAGCGTGCTGGGCGTCTTCGCCGGCAAAGCGCCGGATGTGCTCGTGCCAGAAGAAGAAGCGCCAGTAGTCCGGTTCCTGGGCGTGCACCCTCAGGGCCCAGGGCAGGCTGATGAGAATCGCCACCAGCACGCCGAGGCCGCCATAGATCAGCAGCGCGCGCAGGCGCTTCTGCCACAGCGCGTAGGGCAGGGCCACCAGCACCGGTAGCAGCCAGGCGAGAAAGCCCTTGGTCATGAAGCCCATGCCGCAGGCCAGGCCCAGTACCACCCAGGCGCTGATCTGGCCGCGCACGCTGCGGCAGTCGAAGGTGAACCACAGCGCCACCAGGCTCAGGTTGACCCAGAAGGTGAACTGCGGATCGAGGTTGGCGTAGCCGGCCTGCAGCGCGACCACGGTATAGCTCATGTAGAGCAGGGCGCTGGCCAGGCTCTTGCGCGGATCGTTCCACAGGCGCCGGGCCAGCAGATAGGCCAGGACCACGCTGAGGCCGGTGCTCAGGGCCGAGGCCACGCGCACGCCGAACAGGTTGTCGCCAAACAGCGCCTGGCCGATGGCGATCATCCAGTAGCCGGCCACCGGTTTTTCGAAATAGCGAATGCCCATGAAATGCGGCGACGCCCATTTGCCGGTCAGGAGCATTTCCTGGCTGATCTGCGCGTAGCGGGTTTCATCGGGAATCCACAGGCCGTGGGTGGCCATGGGCAACAGGTAGAACAGACCGAAAGCGATCAACAGCAGCGGCAGGGCCCAACGTCTGATCATGCGCTTTGTACTCCCAGCCAGCCTTCGCGGCCTTCCAGCGCGCCGCGCACGACCTTGCCCGCTGGCAGGCTGGAAAGGTCCGCCGGGAGCATGTCGCCCAAGGGCTGGAAGTGGATGTCGCGCTGCTTGGCACTGGCCAGCAGCTGGCGGAAATCGTTGGCCATGAGAATCCCTTCTACTTCGGCATGCACGGTGTAGACGTTGAGCTTGTCCGGGCTGAACCGGTCGAGGATGTAGCGGTTGAAATCCTTGGCAGCCACCACCGGCCCGACCACTTCGTCGAAGGTCGGCAGGTCCACCGGAATCTGTGGGGCGCCCAGGCTGCCGTCCGCCAGGCGTGGCTGGAACAGGCTCTGGCCGCGGCAATCGCTGTTGTAGCGAAAGCCGAATTGTTGCTTGGCTTCGATGACGCGTTCATCGGCGCGCCAACCGGCGGACGCCGAGCAGCTCACCGCTTGCCCGAGAATATCGTTGAGGCTGTCGACGCCACGGCGGATCTGTTCGATCAGCTGCGCGTCGCTCCAGCGCCCGGTGTTGGCCTGCCAGCCGTGGTGATCCCAGGCGTGCAGGCCGACTTCGTGGCCGGCGGCCAGGGTCTGGCGCATCAAGTGCCCCAGGTCCCGGCCAATGGGTTTACCCGGCCAGGCAGTGCCGGCCAGGAGTATGTCCCAGCCGTACAGGCCCGCGGCATTGGACCGCAGCATTTTCCAGAGGAACTGCGGACGGATCAGGCGCCACAGGTGGCGCCCCATGTTGTCCGGCCCGACGCTGAAGAAGAAGGTGGCCTTGACCCCGGCTTCGTCCAGCGATTCGAGCAGCCGTGGCACCCCCTCCCGGGTGCCGCGGTAGGTATCGACATCAATGCGCAGACCTGCCTGCATCAGCGAGCTTCTTCTTTCGAACGGTCGGCGATTTCCAGCATGGCTTCACGCAGGAAGAAGTCCAGGGTGTTGCCGATGGTTTCGCTCATCTCCACGGTCGGCTCCCAGTTCAGCAGGCGCTTAGCGTTTTCGATGCTGGGCTTGCGGTGTTCCACGTCCTGGTAGCCAGCGCCGTAGAAGGCCTTGCTTTCGACGTCGCGGAAACCGGCGAACGGCGGGAAGTTGCCACGCAGCGGGTGGGCTTCGAACTGACGCAGCAGTTCTTCGCCCAGCTGGCGGATGCTGGCTTCGTTGTCCGGGTTGCCGATGTTGATGATCTGGCCGTTGCAGCAGTCGTTTTCGTTGTCGACGATGCGTGCCAGGGCTTCGATGCCGTCGGCGATGTCAGTGAAGCAGCGCTTCTGCTCGCCACCGTCGAACAGACGGATCGGCGTGCCTTCCACCAGGTTGAGGATCAGCTGGGTGATGGCGCGGGAGCTGCCGATACGGGCCGAGTCCAGGCGGTCCAGGCGCGGGCCCATCCAGTTGAACGGACGGAACAGGGTGAAGTTCAGGCCCTTGGCGCCGTAGGCCCAGATCACCCGGTCCAGCAGCTGCTTGGACACCGAGTAGATCCAGCGTTGCTTGTTGATCGGGCCGACGATCAGGTTGGAGCTGTCTTCGTCGAAGTTCTTGTCCTGGCACATGCCATAGACTTCCGAGGTCGACGGGAAGATCACGCGCTTGTTGTACTTGACGCAGTAGCGAACCAGTTTCAGGTTCTCTTCGAAGTCCAGTTCGAACACGCGCAGCGGGTTGCGGGTGTATTCGATCGGCGTGGCGATGGCCACCAGCGGCAGGACCACGTCGCACTTCTTGATGTGATATTCGATCCACTCGGAGTGGATGCTGATATCGCCTTCGACGAAGTGGAAGTTCGGATGGCTGCGCAGGCGCTCGATGGCGTCGGAGCCGATGTCCAGGCCGTAGACGTCGTACTTGTCGTCACGCAGCAGGCGCTCGGACAGGTGGTTGCCGATAAAGCCGTTGACGCCCAGGATCAGCACGCGGGTGCGGCGTGGCTTGCGGCCGGATTCGGCACCGCGCAGCAGGGAACCGTCCACCAGGCCCAGCTCATTGGCCAGTTGCGGGCCACCCAGGTACAAGCCGTTGGCGTTGCGCTGGCCGGAGGTGATCACCAGCGAGTCTTCGCCACAGGCGATGCGCAGCGGGTCGACGCTGATGACCCGGCCCGGGGCCTGGCCTTCATTGCCCTTGACCACTTCGGCGCTCCAGACGATCAGCTTGTGCTCGCCCACGGCGCAGAAGGCGCCCGGGTACGGTTGGGTCACCGCGCGTACCAGGTTGAACAGCTCTTCGGCAGGGCGCTTCCACTCGATCTTGCCGTCTGCGGCCGTGCGACGACCGTAGTAGCTGGCCTTGGACTCGTCCTGGGCGGTCTCGGTGATTTTGCCCTGGGCCAGTGCCGGCAGGGTGTCGCGCAGCAGGCTGGCGGCGGCGTCACGCAGTTTGTGGTGCAGGGTCAGGGCGGTGTCGCTGCGCTCGATGGCCACGCGTTCCTGGGCAATGATGGCGCCGGCGTCGGCGCGCTTGACCATGCGGTGCAGGGTCACGCCGGTTTCGGTTTCGCCCTTGACCAGCACCCAGTTGGCCGGTGCGCGACCCCGGTAGCGCGGCAGCAGGGAACCGTGCAGGTTGAACGCGCCCTTGCTGGCGGTGGCCAAAAGCGGCTCGCTCAGCAGGTTGCGGTAATAGAAGGAGAACAGGTAGTCGGGGTTGAGCTTGGCGATGCGCTCGATCCACAGCGGGTGGTTGGCATCTTCCGGGGCGTGCACGGCAATGCCTTTGCGGGCGCAGAGCTGGGCCACCGAGCCGTAGAAGGTGTTTTCCTTGGGGTCGTCGGCGTGGGTGAACACGGCGGCGATCTCGTAACCTGCGTTGAGCAGGGCTTCGATGCCAGCACAGCCAATATCGTGGTAGGCGAAGACAACAGCTTTATTGCTCATGGCGAAACCTGATCTGTATGAGTGGAAGTTAAACCGTCGACAGTCACAGCGGGGGCCGGGGCCGCGGGCTGGCTGCGCAAGACTTTTTCGATGAAGAAGCGCGGGCGGGCCCGCACGTCGCTGTACATGCGTCCCAGGTATTCACCCAGAAGACCCATGCCGATGAACTGGCCACCGGTGAACACGAACAGCACCGCGAACAGCACGAAGGTGCCGTCGCCGGCCCAGGTGGCGCCGAAGATCAGGCGCAGGACAATCAGCATCAGGGCGAACAGGGCGCCGACCCCGGCCATGCCGAAGCCGATGATGCTCAGCAGCCGCAGCGGCGTGGTGGTCATGCAGGTGATCAAGTCGAACATCAGGTTGATCAGGCGCATCGGGCTGTACTTGGAGTCGCCGTGCTCGCGCTCGGCGTGCTCCACCAGCACCTCGGTGGTGTGCCGGGCAAAGCTGTTGGCCAGGATCGGGATAAAGGTGCTGCGCTCGGTGCAGGCCAGCATCGCGTCGATGATGGTCCGGCGATAGGCCCGCAGCATGCAGCCGTAGTCGCTCATGGCCACGCCGGTGGAGCGTTGCACGGCGAGGTTGATCAGTTTCGACGGCCAGCGGCGGAACGCCGAATCCTGGCGGTTGTTGCGCACGGTGCCGACCACGTCGTAGCCGAGCTCGGCCTGGGCCACCAGGCGCGGAATCTCTTCCGGCGGGTTCTGCAGGTCGGCGTCGAGGGTGATCACCACGTCGCCGCGGCATTGCTCGAAGCCGGCCATGATCGCCGCGTGCTGGCCGTAGTTGCGGTTGAGAATCACCGCCACCACCGGGCTGCCTTCGCGCTCGGCGGCCTCTTGCAGGATATTCGCCGACTGGTCGCGACTGCCGTCGTCCACCAGGACGATTTCAAACTCGTGCTTGAGTTGGCGGCAGGCCGCTTCGGTGCGGCGCAGCAGCTCGGGCAGGCTCTGTTCTTCGTTGTAGACCGGAATCACGATCGACACGAACTGGATTGGGTAAGGTTTCAAAGGCTTCAGTCCAGGAGGTTTTCAATGGCACCGGCAACCCGTTCGACATCGTCGAGGGTCATGTCCGGAAACAGTGGAATCGAGCATAGCCGCGCCGAATTCCATTCGGTATGGGGCAGGTGCACTTCAGGGAAGCGCTGTCGGTAATAGGTATGCAGGTGCGTCGCGATGAAATGGATGCCGGTGCCGATGTTCTGCTCCTGCAGGCCCTTCATGAAGGCGTCGCGGTCCAGGCCGCAGCGCTCGGCGTCGATGCGCAGGATGAACAGGTGCCAGGCATGCTGTTGCGGGTACTGGGGCAGGTGCAGAGGTTGCACCGGCAGGCCTGCGAGGCGCTCCAGGTAAGCCTTGGCCAGCACTTCGCGCTTGGCGTTGATCTCGTCCAGGCGCTGCAGCTGCACCAGGGCAATGGCGGCGTTCATGTCCGCCAGGTTGTACTTGAAGCCGGGCTCGATGACCTGGGCCTGGGGCTTGCGCCCGTGGGTCAGGCGGTCGTAGGCGTCCACCCCCAGGCCATGGAACTTGAGCATGCGCACCCGGTTGGCCAGGGCTTCGTCATCGCTGACGAACATCGCGCCCTCGGCGCAGGTCATGTTCTTGATCGCGTGGAAGGAGAAGATCGCCGTGCCCCGGGCGCCGATGGCGCGTCCGCGGTAGGTGGTGCCGGCGGCGTGGGCGGCGTCTTCGATCACCGGGATGCCGTGCCTGTCCGCCAGGGCATACAGCGGATCCAGGTCGAAGGCGGCGCCGGCGTAATGCACCGGAATGATCGCCTTGGTCCGTGGGGTGATGGCCGCTTCGATGCGGGCCGCGTCGCTCATCAGGGTGTCGGGATCGACATCGACGAACACCGGGGTCGCCCCCAGCAGGCAGATCATGTTGGCGGTGGAAACCCAGGTCTGGGACGGGGTGATCACCTCGTCGCCAGGACCGATGCCCAAGGCCAGCAGGGTGATGTGCATGGCGCCGGTGGCCGAGGACAGGGCCACGGCATGTCGGGCGCCGACGCGTTCGGCGAACTGTTGTTCCAGTTCCTGGTTTTTCTGGCCGGTGGTGATCCAGCCGGAGCGCAGAACCTGCTCCACTGCAGCTATCTCTTCGTCGCCAATACTCGGACGCGAGAAGGGAAGGAAAGCCTGGTTCATGGTTACCTCGGGTTTAGCTGATGCCGGAAATACGGGGTCTTGCGAGTGAACGGACGGTTCATGGAAAGCGGGGAGGTCATGCAGTCATTGAGGCACATCCAGTCATTGAGCCAGCGGGGCATTCCATGCAGCACATGAGTAAAGACTATGTTTGTGAAAAGTAAATGTGGATCAAGGTGTTATCTTTGCAACCTGAGAAAAAGCTGCACTCGGAGGGCGAGCCGTCGGGGGCTGAGATTAAGCGGAAAAATGTGAAACGAATATGAAAAATAAGGTAAAAGTCCGTTTTTCTGCGAGCCAGACAGCCAGCGTTCAGTTTGTGTGCAAGGGCGGCAATCAACTGAGTGCGGGCCATTGTTTTAGCCGGTTTTCGGCGGCTGTTGAAGAGGGTAACCGCAGACTTTTTTCTCCTGGTTCAGGGTGCTACCCGGTGCAACCCGCTCCCTGGGGACGACCCTGATGTCGTCCGTACCTGGTGCTTGCAGCGCCAACCCCCTCAGCCTGTACCTGACCCGCCTGGCCCCCTCCAGCCAGGCCACCCTGCGCTACGTGCTGCAGGACGCCGCCGACCGCCTGGGCTATGAAGACCTCAACCTGGAGGACATCCCCTGGCACCAGCTGCAGCCCGAGCAGGTCACGGCCCTGGTGGCGACCTTGCGCCGCGACGGTTACGCCCCCAGCACGTCCTCGCTCTACGTCAACGCCCTGCGCGGGGTGTTGAACGAAGCCTGGCGCGCCAGCCTGATCAGCCACGACCACCTGCTCAAGATGCGCTCGGTGAAGGCCATGGGCGGCACGCGCCTGTCCCGGGGGCGCAACCTCAGGCGCGGGCTGATCCAGGAGCTGATGGCCGTCTGTGCCGCCGACCCGCGCCCCCAGGGCGTGCGCGACGCGGCGATCATCGCCGTGCTCTACGGCTCGGGCATGCGCAAGTCGGAGTCGGTGAACCTGGATCTGGCCCAGGTCGACTTCGCCCAGCGCAGCCTGCAGGTGCTGGCCAAGGGCAACAAACAACTGATCAAGTACGCGCCGACCTGGGCCTTCGACAAGCTCCAGGCCTGGCTGGACCTGCGTCGCGCAGACTTGCCGGCGGGCCTTGAGGACGACGGCTTTCTGTTCAACCGGATCCGCCGCGGCGGTCATATCACCCGCGAGCGCATCACCAAGCACGCCATCTACTACATCGCCCGGCAGCGCGGCGCCCAGGTCGGCGTGCGGATCATGCCCCACGATTTCCGCCGCTCATTCATCACCCGAGTGATCGAGGAACACGACCTGTCGATTGCCCAGAAGCTGGCTCACCACACCAACATCCAGACCACCGCCAGCTATGACATGCGCGACGACAATGAGCGGCGCCGGGCCATCGATCGCTTCGACCTGTGAGCCACATCCGGTCACGGCCCCGCCGGCGCCGGCCGCCGCCCGCAGAGGTCCCGGGAGTCCAGCACGTGGGCCTGGCCCTGGGGGGTGATCCAGACCCGGCTGCCGGGGACCGGGGCCTGTAGACCGCCAGCCGGCACCGGCAGCAGCTGCTGGCTGCCGTCGGCGGTGGTGATGGCGACGCTCAAGGTGCAGTGGTTGCCGGCAAAATCCCAGTCCCTGACCACCCCGGCGCAGCCCGGTGTCGCACCGCTGTGCGCGCCGCCGGCGGTCCATTGCAGTTGCTCGGGGCGCAGCATGATCTGTGCCGGGCCCTGGCGCGCCGGGTCGGCAATCGGCACCGGCCCCAGGTCGCAGTGGGCCAGACCCTGCTCCAGGCGGGCCGGCAGCACCACCGCGTCGCCGAGGAACAGCGCGGTCTGGGCATCCCTGGGATGCCGGTACAGTTCCAGCGGCGGCCCGCTCTGCACCAGATGCCCCTGGCGCATCACCGCCAACTGGTCGGCAAAGGACAGCGCTTCGGCCTGATCATGGGTCACCAGGATGGTGGTGATGCCGGCATCCACCAGCAGGCGGGCCACGGTCTTGCGCATCGAGGCCCGCAGGCCGGTGTCCAGGGCCGAGAAAGGCTCGTCCAGCAGCATCAGCCGCGGGCGCTGGGCCAGGGCGCGGGCCAGGGCGACCCGTTGCTGCTGGCCGCCGGACAGTTCATGGGGCCAGCGCGTGCCCATGGCCGGATCCAGGGCAACCATGTCGAGCAATTCGTCGATGCGCGTCTGTTTGGCCGCCATCTTGCCCGGCAGGCCGAAACCGATATTGGCCGCCACGTTCATGTGCGGGAACAAGGCGCCGTCCTGGGGCACGTAACCGATCAGGCGCTGATGGGCCGGCAGGGCGCCCTCGTCATCCACCAGGACCTGGCCATTGAGGCTGATGCGGCCGCGGTCGGGAAATTCGAAACCGGCGATCATCCGCAGCAGGGTGGTCTTGCCCGAGCCGGAAGGCCCGACAATCGCCGTGCGACTGCCGGCGGGCAGGTTCAGGCTGACGTCGTGCACCGCCGTCACAGTGCCGTAGGACTTGTGCAGTTGCTGGAGTTCAAGGCTGTTCATCGGCCCGCCGTGCGTCTGGATTGATGGTAGAGAAGGCCGGTCAACGGCAGTGAGATCAGGATCATGAGCAAGGCATAGGGCGCGGCAGCGGCGTAGTCGATTTCGCTGGTCCGGGCCCAGAACGCGCTGGCCAGGGTCCGGGTGCCATTGGGGGCCAGCAACAGGGTGGCGGTCAGCTCATTGCTGATGGCCAGAAACACCAGGGCCGCACCGGCCGCAGCCCCGGGGGCCACCAGGCGCAGGGTGACCCGCCACAGGGCCTGCAATGGCGTGCGCCCCAGGCTGCGAGCGATATGCTCCAGCTCCACCGGTGCCTGGGCGATACCGGCCCGCAAGCTGACCAGGGCCCGGGGCAGGAACATCAACCCATAGGCCAGGAGCACCGTGAGGCTGGTCTGGTAGATCGGCCGGGCGTACCTCACCGTGACGGTCACCAGGGCCAGGGCGACGACGATTCCCGGCAGCGAACTGGCGATGTAATTGGCGCTTTCCAGCAGCCGCAGCAGGCGCCCCGGCGCCCGGATCGACAACCAGGCCAGGGGAAACGCCGCACAGGTGGTGAGCAGGGCGCCGAGACTGGCCAGAGCCAGGGTCTGCCCCAGGCTGGGCAGCAGTTCCGGGACTTGCCAGGCTTCGCTGCCGCCGGCCAGCAACCAGTTGCCCAGGGTCAGCAGCGGCACGCCCAGGGCCAGTGCGCTGCTCAAGCCCACCAGCAACAGACCGGCGCAGCGGCCGAGGCCGGACAGGCTCTGCAGCGGCTGGGTCCGCGGGCTGCCCGAGCCGACCCGGGCGTAGCGCGCCTGCCCCCGACAGGCGGACTCGGCACTGAGCAACACCAGGCAGCACACCACCAGGACCCCCGCCAGCATGTTCGCCGCCGGCCCGTTGTAGGTGGACTGGAACTGGTCGTAGATGGCCGTGGTGAAGGTGTCGAAGCGGATCATTGCGTACAGGCCGTACTCCGCCAGCAGGTGCAGGCCCACCAGCAGCGCGCCACCGGCGATGGCCAGGCGCAATTGCGGCAGCACCACCCGCAAGAACTGCGCCCGAGGCCTGAGCCCAAGGGATTGGGCGACGTCTTCGAGGGCCGGATCGAGGCGGCGCAGGGTGGCGGCTACCGGCAGATAGACGAAGGGGCAATAGGCGATCACCGACACCAGCACCGCCGCGGGCAACCCGTGCAAGGCCGGCAGCAGGCTGACCCAGGCGTAGCTGTGGACGAACGCCGGCACCGCCATGGGCGCCACCGCCAGCAGCGCCCAGGCCCGCCTTCCGGGCAGATCGCTGCGCTCGGTGAGCCAGGCCAGGGCCACCCCCAGCAGCACGCACAGCGGCAGGGTCAGGAGCAGCAACAGCAGGGTGTTGAACAACAGCTCCGCGACCCGGGGCCGCAGCACCAGCTCGGCGATGCCGGCCCAACCGGTCTGGATCGACACCGCGACGACGAACCCCAGGGGCACCAGGGCCAGCAACGACACCAGCAGCGCAGCCCCCAGCAGCCAGGGCGCGCTGGCGCGGTCGCGGCGACGCTGGCGCAGTCGCACCGCGGGCAGGCGGGCGGCGCCGTCGATGCCCTCGACCTGTGACAGATGGTCAGCCATGGATTACAGCAGACCGGCCTGGGTCATCAGGTCCACCGCCTTTTTGCTGTTGAGCCTGGCGGCATCCACTTGGGGCGCCTCCAGTTCGGCCAGCGGCACCAGGGCCGGGTTGGAGGCCGCGCCCTTGCCCACGGCGTACTCGTATGAGTGACCGGTCCGGAGCACCGCCTGGCCGTGTTCGCCGGTGATCCACTTGAGGAACGCCTGGGCCTGTTGCGGGTGCTTGCTGCTGGCCAGCACGGCGCCGCCGGAAAGGCTGACGAAGGCCCCCGGATCCTGATGCTTGAAGTAGTGCAGGGCGGTGTTCTTGCTGTTCTCGCCGGTCTTGGACTGGTCGACGAAGCTGTAGTAGTGATAGATCACGCCGCTGTCCACCTGACCGGCATTGACCGCCTTGAGCACCGCGCTGTTGCCGCGATAGACGCTGGCATTGGCCTTGATGCCCTTGAGCCATTCCAGGGTCGCGGCTTCGCCCTTGAGCTCCAGTACCGCGCTGACAATGGCCTGGAAGTCGGCCCCGGCAGGAGACGCGGCCCAGCGGCCTTTCCAGGCGGGCGCTGCCAGATCCAGCAGGGATTTGGGCAGGTCGCCCGGGCCGAGCTTGGCCGGGTTGTAGACGAACACCGTGGAGCGCGCCGCAATTCCCACCCAGTTGCCATGGACCGGCTGATAGGCAGCGGCCACCTGTTCCAGGGTGCCCGGGGCCACTTTGGCGAGCAGCCCGGCGTTGTCCACCAAGGCCATGGCCGGGGAGTTCTCGGTGAGGAACACATCCGCCGCCGACGCGTTGCCTTCCTGCACCAGCTGGTTGCCCATCTCGCTGTCATCGCCGTTGCGCAGGGTGACCTTGATCCCGGTTTCCCGGGTGAAGCCTTCCACCCAGGCCTTGGTCAGCCCCTCGTGCTGGGCGTTGTAGACCAGGATGCCGTCGGCGTCGGCGGCGCGGGCCTGCCCGATGGCCAGCAAGGCGGCGCTGAGCAGGGCGGTGTTGAACAGCGAAGAGGGCGTGAGGGTCATGCTGGGGGCAGCTCCTGGGGTGTTGTTTTTGTCAGGCGTCGAACCGGGCGGTTCGAGGCGCCAGAGAAGGCATCGCGAATCGGCTGAACAATAGGAATCATTTGCATATGAAGTCGCCGGCAATGTAGAGCGGCAAATCAGAAAAAAACGTCAAATTTATGGTGAATTCCCGTGATGACGGCATTTGCCCGCGGTCCGCGGTCGGCTGCCGCCGCCCAGTGTGTGATGACGCCCACAGACCTGGACCAGGCGCTGCAAGAAGTCCCGGGCAAGTGCCCGGGATTGATTTACAATCAGCGCCGCAGCACCTGCTGGAAATGGAATTGACCGGTCAACCGAGGGAAGCAATCTTGAGCGCCAAACTGTGCAACAACATCAATGCCGTCACCTTTGTCAGTAAATACAAGGCGGCCTGCCAGCCGATCGCCGACCAACTGGACCTGCCGGTGGAAAACATCCTCGGCCTGGCGGCTCAGGAGAGCCAGTACGGGGCCGGGCGGATCGCCCGGGAACTGAACAACTACTTCTCCATGCACGCACCGGCGCCCTTGCAGATCAGCGCCGAATCGGCCCAGGGCAGCGCCAGCGTCAAGGTGGCGAAGTTCGACTCCTTCCAGAAATCCGCCCAGTCCTTCGCCTTGCGCTATGGCGCCTCGGTGCGCGGCAAGCGCGAGCCCATGGAGTTCGCCCAGGCCCTGGTGCGCAGCGGCTACAACAGTGGCGATGCGGCCACCGGCGGGCGCAATGGTTTTGCCGACTACCTGGCAAAGATCATCCTCTCGGTCAGGGGGCGTCTGGCGTGCTGAACAACGATCGCCGTTCCTGGCTGCTGGGCCTGACCCTGGCGTGCACCACCCTGGTCGCCTGCGCCGGCGGCGCCCTGTCGCCGGCTCAGGTCAAGGCCACGGGCCTGACCCGCGAACAGGCTCAGGCAGTGCTGCTGGTGGCCCTCAGGCATCAGGACTATCAACTGGACAAACCCGGGGTGTTCGTCGACGGCGATCTGCAGGATGAGCACGGCCAGCCGCCCCATCCGGGGTACTTCGACTTCAGCCTCGGCTACAACGACCCCAAGGCCGGCGCCACCGAGTACTGGGGGCTGTTCTCGGTGAGCATCGCCACCGGCGATGTCTGGGAGACCAACCTGTGCAAGCGCCTGGACGGTACTGAACTGCAAACCCTGCAAGGGCAGATCATGGCCCGTACCGGCAAGTCCCTGAAGGACGAGCAAGCGCAGCGTCAGGGGCTGGGCTGCGACGAAGGGCAATAGAACGACAGCGGCCGCCCCGGGGCGCGGCATGCGCTATCCGGGCAGTTGCAGCAGGGCCGCATACACCGCGGTGCCGATGGCCGCGGTGGCGATCAGGCCCAGGCTGCCACCCAGGGCGATGGCTCCGACGATCAACAGAGAGCCGGCCGCCGCCCAGGGCTCGCGGCCGATTTCGCCGTAGGCGATGTACACCGCGAAATTGATGAAAACCGCCACGGGCAGCTCCTCTTGCAGGCAGCGTTGCAGGCCCGGTCGCAGGCGAAGGGTGACGAAGGCCGGAATGATGCGCACCAGGCAACTGGTGGCGAACAGCGCGGCAATGGTGACCCAGCTCCCATGACTCATGATCGGGCCCAGGCCAGGAGCACGCTGGTGGCCAGTACGCTGGGGATCCAGAAGTACAGGGTGCCCAGCAGGCGGATCAGCGCCAGGCTCAGGGCCACACACAGCGCCAGGCGCACCAGGATCGCCAGACGTCGCCCGGGGAGCCACGCCAGGCGCCGGCGCAGTTGGCTCAGCGCCAGGTACATCAACACCACACTGGCGGGGTAGCCGAGATTGAGCTCGGCGCCGACCCAATGCGCGGGCAGCGCGCGCCCCAAACAGGCCCCGAGTACCCCGGACAGGACCCAGGTGAGGAAAATCGTTGCCCGGATCATCAGCACCGCGGCCGGGCTGTCTCCCGGGGTTTCGGTGGCGTAGGCCTCGTCCCCCAGCAGATGGGCCGCCGCGGCCTTGGGCAGCCACCGGCGCGGCAGCCGCGCCGACGAGGCGAAGGCCATCGGCAGGTAGCGGCTGTTGAGCGAGGCGGTCAGCAGCAACAGGGTGAAGAACCCGGCGCCGGATTGGGCCAGGGGCAGGGCGGCAAACTGGCCGCTGCCGGTGAACCCCAGCAGGCCCACCAGGGCCACCTCCAGCAACGACCAGTCGGCGCGGGCCGCCAGTACGCCAAACAGCATGCTGACCGGAACAATGGCCAGGGCCGTCGGCGCGACCCGGCGCCAGAACTCGGGCCGGCCGGTAAAGAACTCTGGCTGTGATTGCTGCTGCATGAATACCTTGCCCTCTCGGATTGACGCCACGCCGGGCGCGTCAAGGCGCCGGCCATCAGGCTTCGAGAGTCTGGGCAAGGGCTGGAGGAACGTCTTGAACGATTGTGCGACTTTACCGGGCCAATCCCTGGGCCCAGCGGGTGTCAGTAGCGGTAGCCGACGTTGACCATCACCGCCGCGGCTCCCAGTATCACCAGCTCGGTGCCTACCGGGCCGTAATGCATGCCGACTGCCGGAATCAGCACCGGCGCCACGCCGAAGTGGTTCAGCGGAATCTTGTCCTTGTAGTCGCCCTTGTAGCCCTGGATCAGGCCGCCGCTGAGCTTGGCGTAGACCGGCCAGTCGGCGCTCTCCCAAGCCTTGCCGACGTAGGCGTAATAGGAGCGCTGGGAGAAGGAGTTGCGAAAGGTGCTCAGGCCCCAGAGTTTTCCGCTGGCGTAGTTGCGCTCCAGGCCGATCAGGTCCTGATGGTTGTTGTGGTCCGGATCGTTGCTCCAGTGGTTGGTGTAGACGCTGGTCTGCAAGTACCAGAAGTCCCCTTGCTGATCGGCCTGCGCGCTCTGGGCGGCGACCAGCAGCGCCGCGCTGGCCATGGCCCGACGCAGCGCAAGGGAGAGGCCGGTCGCCCGGCTTTGAAACAGTGTTTTCATTGCGATTCCCTGCCATCGCGGCAGTTGTGCCCCCTCGGAAATCAAGGGGGCAGAGGACGGTGACGCTAACACCCGCCCATTCAGGGGATCAATGACGGAACTGTTGCTTGATCTATATCCGACTCGATGCGCCGGATCAGATAGGGGTAGAACGGGTTGGACGTCATACGCATCAGCTCATCCATGGGCACCACCAGCACGGCGCGTTCGCCCCGGGCCGCGAGGCTGCCCAGGTGCAGGCCGAAGTCTTCGCCGGGATCGGGTTGGCTGCCGTACAGGCTGTCGCTGACGGGGAATGGCAGGGCCACGTGGGACAGGGAAAACACCCCCGCCGGGAAGGCCAGGTCCAGGGGCCGGCGCTGGCTGTCCAGGCTCAGGGCCGCGGTGCCCAGTTCTTCCAGGTGGTGCGACGGGCTCTCGGCGTTGCTCAGGATCCGCGTGCTGTAGTTGCGCGGCGGCGCCGGCAGCAGGCTGGCCAGGGAGGTGAGGCTGGACGGGTCCAGCAGGCCGTCGAAGTCGCTGGTGCGGTTCAGATCGAAGATCACCAGCTCGCTGCCGTTGGCCGGGAGCCGGCGGAACAGGCCGTTCACCACCGCCGGCGTGCTGACCGTGGCGTCGGTCAGGGACTGGAAGGCGAGGATCGGCGGCAGTTGCTGCAACCGCGGATCGCCCGCCAGGGCTTGCAGCTGGCCTTGCAGGGCGTCGGTCAGCAGCCATGACTGACGCGCGCCATTGACCGGAAACGAGTTGTACTTGAACGGGTTGTATTCCGGGCGCAGGTTCAGCCAGGCGGCCTTGCTGAAGGCTGGAAACACCGCGGGCCAGGCGGCCAGCCCGGCAAAGCGCGCCGACGACGCCACGCCGATCATCGGTGAAATCAGCACCAGGCGCTGGGCCTGTGGCAGTTGCGGATCGCCGAGGGCGTCCAGGGCGTACTTGACCGCCAGGGCGCCACCGTTGGAGTAGCCGACGATGTGCAGGGGCGCAGGTGCCGGCACTTCGGCCCGCGCCGTGCGCAGGGCTAGGCGGGTCGCCGCCAGCCAGTCTTGCCACTGCACCTCGGTCAGGCCGGCGGGCACCGTGCCGTGACCGGGCAGGCGCAGGCCGATGGCCAGGTAGCCGTGGGCAACGTAGCGCCGGGCAATGTGCCGCAGGCTGTAGGGCGAGTCGGTCAGCCCGTGCAGCAGCACCACCACGCCCCGGGGCGGACCCTGGGGGCGCAGCAGGTAGGAGCGGTTCCAGTCGGTGGCGAAGTGCGGCGGGTAGACCCGGCTGTCCTTGCGGTAACGGTTGAAGGGCGGCACCTGGGATGGATCGAGGGTGTCGCTGACCTCGCGCTCGACTTCGGCGAACACCCGCCCCTCGGCCTGCAGCCAGGTTGCCCAGTCGGCCCGATCGATCTGTTCGACGCTCAATTCGTGGGGCACCCGCAGGTGCCAGGGTTGCAGCGCCGGACCCCGCTCGCTGTCGTAGGCACGCCAGGCCAGCAGGGTGAATGCGGCAACGCCGAAGATCAGCGCGCCACGCTTGAGCAGGCGCGACAGGGTCGGGGCGATCACGGGCGGGGACTCGGTTGGAGGGCGCTGATGCGATAAACGCAGCGTCGACCGCCAGTGATCAGGTGCTCCACGCGCTGCACCTGGCCAAGGTCGCCAATGGCGGCCTGGAACACTTGCAGTTCGGAGCGGCAGAAGCCCTGGCACTGCTGGGCCGCGACACAGATCGGACAGTGACTCTCGATCAACAGCCAGCTCTCGCCGTCGGCCTCGACACTGGCCATGTAGCCGGCGACTTCACGGATCTGCGCCAGGGCCCGGACCCGTTCTTCCAGGGTCGGTAGCGGGGCGCAGACGTCGAGGTACTGCGCGGTGTTGACCCGCTCCATATCAGTGACGATGCGTTCCACACCGTCGGCCCCATAGACCGCGCGAATCGAATCGATCAGTTGCAGGGTCAGGTGGGCATGGGTGTCGGGAAAACGGGCCTGGGCCTGCTCGGTCAACACCCATTTCTGTGACGGACGCCCGGCGCCCTGGGCCGGCATCATCTGCCCGGCGATCAGTTCAGCGTCCAGCAGCTTCTGTAGCTGCTGGCGGGTGGCCTCCAGGGACACCTTGAGCAGCGGGGCCAGGTCGGCGGTTTTCAAGGGGCCGCGGGTTTTCAGCAGAAACAGAATTCGCTCGGCGGTGGCTCCGGGGTTCTTCTTCTCGGCGGGGGAGGATATCGAGGACATGCTGGGCCATTAACCAATGCGCAAGTGGGGTATCAAGGGTGTGCAGGACGCTGCCAACCGCGCAAGCATAACAGGCTCCGGTCAAGGAGCCCGGCGATTGTCGCGCTTTGAGCGACGGATTGGGCAAGAAAGCGAAGCAATGAAAAATTAATTATCAAAGTAAAAGCTTGTGTAATACAGTGCGGCCTTATCGAACACCCTAAGGGAGCAAGGCATGGCTTCGACAAGCGGATGGTCAGCACTGTTACTGGGCAAGAACGGACTGCGCTCGGCAGCCCTGGCCGGTGGCGTGGCGCTGCATGCAATCAATGTGTACCTGGTCACCACGCTGTTGCCTTCGGTGGTCAAGGATATCGGCGGCCTGGACTACTACGCCTGGAATACCACCTTGTTCGTGGTGGCCTCGATCATAGGTTCGGTGTTGTCCACCCGGGCCCTGGGGATACTGGGGCCGAAGCTCGCCTATGCCCTGGCCGGCCTGGTGTTCATGCTCGGTTGCGGCCTGTGTGCCCTGGCCCCGGACATGGGCTGGCTGATCTTCGGCCGCAGTGTCCAGGGCCTGGGCGGAGGGCTGCTGTTCGCCTTGCCCTACGCGATGATCCGCCTGGTGTTCGACGAGCCGCTATGGCCCCGGGCGATGGCGCTGATTTCCGCCATGTGGGGCGCGGCCACCCTGATCGGACCAGCCGTGGGCGGGGTCTTCGCCGAACACGGAGCCTGGCGTGCGGCGTTCTGGGTGCTTGTGCCCTGCACCTTGCTGTTCATGCTGCTGGCGATTGTCCTGTTACCGGGTAAAAGCCGCGATACGGCGCCTCGCAGTCCCATTCCCGGCCTGCAGTTGGTGTTGCTGACCGCGGTGGTGCTGGCGATCTCCATTGGCAGCATCACACCTTCACCCGGGTACAACGCTCTGGGCCTGGGCGTCGGTCTGGGCCTGTTGCTGCTAGTGGTGGTGCTGGAGAACCGCTCCGGCAAACGTCTCTTGCCCCGCGACAGCCTGAAATCCGGCAGCCCCTTGCTGGCGCTGTACCTCTCCATGGCGCTGCTGGTGGTGGGCATGACCAGCGAGGTCTTTGTGCCACTGTTCCTGCAAGAGCTGCATCAGCAGACGCCTTTGCTGGCGGGTTACATCGCCGCGCTGATGGCGGCCGGCTGGACCCTGGGGGCGATCTTCAGCTCTGGCCTGAGCCCCCAGGGCGCGGTCCGGGCTATTGCCAGCGGACCGTTTCTGGTGGTGGCCGGCCTGCTCCTGGCCTGCCTGTTCATGCCTGCCACAGCCACGCCGTTCCTGAGCCTGGGCGCGGTGTGCCTGGCCATGTTGCTGGTGGGCACAGGGATCGGCCTGGCGTGGCCCCATCTGTTGTCCCGAGTCCTGGAAAACGCGGCCGATGACCAAAAGGAGCTGGCGGGCGCTTCGATCACCACGGTGCAACTGGTGGCCACGGCCCTGGGCGCGGCGCTGGCGGGGATGATTGTCAATCTGGCCGGACTCAGTTCCACCGCCGGTGTTGCCGGTACGGCCCAGGCCGCAGCCTGGCTGTTCGGAATCTACGCCGGGGTATCGGCCCTGTTGTTTATCTGCATGGGTCAGGTCCGGCGCCACCATACCCGGGCGCTGGCCGAGGCCTGAGGCCCGCCTGACTCGTCACACTTCAAGGACATACAGATGAACAGCCTCAATACCGCTTGCCAGGAACAGGGCTTCCTTTTCGATCCGGGAGTCGCCCCATTGTTCGCGCACCTGGACCTTCGTCTGCTGGGGGGACGCGCCATCGGCATTGCCGACAATCAGTTCACCGATCTGCTCAGCGTCCTCGGCGGCCCCGGATGCGGGGTGTGCAATGGCAACCCCCGGGACCTGCGCCGGGAGAACCTGCGCCAGTTCAGTTATCGCCTGGACGGTTCGGGCGAACTCGGGAGCGCAACGCCGGCGCCGCTGGAACTGCCCCGGCAGTTGCATCAGCGACTGGCGCCCGGAGGCGGCGAAACGCCGCTGGAGCCTGGCTTGCAACCCTGGCGCCTGGGGCCCCACAGCCCCTATGGATTCCTGCCCCTGGGCCAGACCCACAGACGGACCAATATCTCCCTGGATTCCATCGACAATCCGGCCACCGTGCTGACCCTGTCCCATTGGCCGGCCAACAAGACCCCCAGCGCCTACAAGGCCAACCTGTCCACCACCAGCGCCCTGATCTTTCTCCAACAAGGGCTGAGGGTGGAACAGGCGCAGGTGATCACCAGCGATCATTTCGATCTTGACGGGCTGGCCTCGGTCTACGCCTTCCTGGCCCCCGAGCAGGCCCTGCGGCACCGTCAATTGCTGATCGATATCGCACGACTAGGCGACTTCACCCGGGGCACTTCGCCCCAGGCCCTGCACTGCGCCTTTACCCTGCATGCCCTGGCCGCCCGGGTGCGCAGCCACAGCCAGGGGGGCAACGACCGGCGACTCATGACGCGTTTCACCACACTGCTGCCGCAACTGGCCGATGTGCTGGATAACACCCGGCGTTACGCCGAGCTGTACGACCCGGCCATGCAGGAGCTGCAGCGCAGTACGTTGCTGGTGGAGCATGCCGCCACACGGATCGAAGAGTACCCGGACATCGATCTGGCGATCTTTCGCCTGCCTGACGGGGCATGGCAGGGCGAGGGCGGGTACTTCGGCCTGTCGCCGGTGGCGTTGCACAATCGCAGTCGCTGTGCGGTGCTGGCCATCGTCAATCAGGGGCGTATCGAAATCCGCCAGCGTTATGAAAGCTGGGTCGAGCGCAGCAGCGGCATTCCCCGGGCCCGTCGGGACCTGGCAATCTTCGCCCGGGCCTTGCAGGAAACGGAGCGCACTCCTGGGCAGTGGCTCTACGACGGGGTGCAAGCAATCATGCCGGGCCTGAGGTTTGTCGCCGACCGGCCCAGCAGCCATTCCAGCGACAAGCTGCTGGCCGAACTGCGTCAGTTCCTCGGCCAGGCCCCGGTGGCCTGGGATGCCAACGGCCAGGCCACATAACGCCTTACCGCCAACTTCGCTTTGCCTGGCGCCCTTGTGCTGTAATTCGCGGCCACCAAACAGCACAAGGAAGCCTGTGGATGCACGAATCCGCCCGTCACATCGTCGATCTGTACCAGCGTCATGCCCAGGCTTGGGACCGGGCGCGCCGGGCCAACACCCAGGCATTTCACAGCGAACAGGCCTGGTTCGAACGCTTTCGCCAGGTCATGGGGGCTGGTCGGCAGGTACTGGACCTGGGGTGTGGAGGTGGCGAGCCGGTGGCGCGCTATCTGGTGGAACGTGGTTACGCGGTCACGGGCGTCGACAGCAGCGCCGCCTTGCTGGATCAGTGTCGCCAGCGCTTTCCCGAGCAGCAGTGGATCAACGCCGACATGCGCGGTCTGGCCCTGGATCAGGACTTTGCCGGCATCCTGGCGTGGAACAGCCTGTTCCACCTGAGCCCGGACGATCAGCGCGCCATGTTCGCCGTATTCGAACGCCATGCGGCCCCGGGCTGCGCCCTGATGTTCACCAGCGGACCTGCAGCAGGGGAGGCCATCGGCGAGTTCGAAGGCGAGGCCCTGTACCACGCGAGCCTCGATCCGGGGGAATACTGCACCTTGCTCGATACCCATGGTTTCGAAGTGGTGCAGCAGGTCAGTGAAGACCCGGAGTGCTGCGGGCTGACGGTGTGGTTGGCGCGGGGGATTTACTGAGGCTCAAAGCGCCTTGAGGTTTTTGGCGATATCCAGCAGGCAGATGCCCAGAGCACGTTTTTCAACGTCATGCGGGGCGAAACCTAGGATGAACAACGGACGTATCATCAGCTTTTCAAGGACAACATCACTTTCCTCCAGGATCTGGATGCGCTGGAGCATGTCGTTCATTTCGGCGCGATGCCATTGATAACGCTCTTGCAGGCGAAAGAATTCGGCGAAATTCTGCCAGGCGCCATCGCCGGTGACACTCAGTCCGAGCTCTTCATCAGTGAGTCCGTGTATTCCCAGTGCGGAGCCCTCCACCTTGAAACTCATCCTGAGAGCGGAATCGTCGAATGGGTGCGGAATCGTCTGCTTGGGGTCCTTGGCGCCCTTGATCGTCGTGGAGTTGCAGCGGTCACAACAGGGGATGAGGTTGTACAGCGAAACGGCCAGGTACGGGTAGATCGATTGAGGGAGGAAATGATCCAGAGGTGGGCGCAGCTCCAGCTCCCCTGAGTTCTTTGCCCGTTGTTCGTGGTAGTTCACATGGTTCATATGGCAATAAGGGCAGATACGGAGAGAGTGCTGAGCTACCAGTTTGTAGGCATTCCATCCGTCATCCTTATCGTCGAATTTCGCGTAGTTGAATAGTTCATTGAGCTTCTTAATCAGAAGCTCCATTTGCGGATGATCTTTCCTTTTCTTGCCTCGAGGACGCTTTACTAAATACTTCAATAGATCTGGCGCATCGCCTTCGACTTGATCAATCACACTCCGGAGTTCCTGCACGCCGCCGACGAGAATATCCCGGCGCCTGTCTTTCAACCGTTTGCGCAATTTAGTGGCACAGGCCGGATAGTCGTCGAGTTCCGTCCAGTGATTGAGCACCTCGTCGAAACGTTTTCCCAGGGTTTTCAAGTGCAGCTCTTCGACCTCGCGAGAGAGGGCCTTAAACTTGAGCATCTGATTTCATCCCCAGCACCAACAGTTGATCCATGACGTGGGATTGCAGCGTTTCACTGGCCAGGGTTTTGGTGATACTCAAGGCCCTGTTCATTTGCTGGGAGTCGAGCCTGCCCCGGTTGAGGAGCCTGGACAACTCGCTCAGTCGCTGGGCGTTGCAGGAGCCGGTGAAACTGTCGACCTTAAACACCTTCGTCAGGGTCTGCTTGGCGGTGTACCCGAACGCATTGTCCAATCGCTTGCAGTCCAGGTCGAAGAGGCGATTGGCGGGGGTGTCCGCTACAACAAGCAACGAGTGGGTTGAAATGAATAGGTGGGTGCGTTTGGCAACGCTTGCGAACTGCTGAATGAATTCCAGCAAATCGTGAACGTAAAGGCTCTGCCATTTGGGGTGCATGAACAACTCGGCTTCATCCAGGCATAACACCAGGCTGCTGGTTTCAGACTGGAGCTCGAACTCACCGATGGCCTTGGCCACCGAACAGTAGAGGGACATCATGCTGGCCTGGCCGCAGCTCAGTGCTTCAAAGGAGAGCTCCAGCAGACCGAGTGCCGCGACTTCAGAAAGCAGGCCTTCATGCCGGCGGATCTGCCGACCGATCTGTCGATTCAGGTATGACAGGCTTGCTCTGCGGTTCCATTGGCGAAGACCGTCAAAGAGTTTCGCGACCACCTCCAGGGCCTGTTGTGCCTCGAATAACAGCTCCATCAGCAATGGGTCGTTCGAAAGCAGGTTGAGCTGCTCGAGGTTGGATGTCAGGTGATCATCCAACCAAGGCTTGTTTTCTCGGATCATCGTTACCAACGCATCTATCAACTCATGACGTTGATGTTCATAAAACCTGTCGGCAGCCCTCAACAGGGTAAAGGACAAGATGAACTTGGTTGCGAGCGAAGCGCTTCGATCCAACTCTTTCATATAGAACTTGAGTTCTGGCTGCAGATCGCTGTACGTCCGAGTACCGCGCCTGCCGTAGGTCCTGAGCGCTTCTACCAGAGAGATCGGCTTGACCGTTATGTTGACCTGGGTCTTGGAAACAAAATCGGCTCGCCCCTTGAGGTAGGGATAGGCACTGAATGCTGCGATCGGGTCCGATTGCCTGGCCTGCCACGCTTGGGTGCTGAGGTTCTTGACTCCCCGCGCCTTCAAACGATTCAGTCTGGCTCTTTCAAAAGGAGAGGTCGTATAGAAGGCCGTGAAAAAATCAGGCATCGCGGATCTGTTGAGCTCTTTCATCACCTCACCAGCTTGCAGTTCGACGCCTTGAAGCGAGGTGCCTTTTGCCAGGTGCAGGCCAGTCCGGTCCTCCCAAAGCACACTGATGTTCGAGTCGTTACTCCAGTTGACCAGGCCCTCGCACAACTCAAGCAGCATCGCGGTTTTGCCACTGCCATTTTCGCCGTAAAGCGTGGTGAATGACGCAACGCTCAATTCGGCAGAGACTGCCGGCGTCGACCTCCGTGCAATCTGCAGGCAGTAAGAAGGCTGGTCGGTGATCGGAGATGTTTTTTCAAAAGCCACTTCATAGTCGTCGGTGAGCGGCAACACCACCGGTTGCCCTGGCTTATCGGCGAAAAAAAGCACATGAATCACTGTGCGGTCTGGCGACATATCGAATCCTTGATGGTGCTTGCCCAGGTCGTGGCGTGCTCGATGATCGATCGGGTCAACGCGGGGAAATGGCTTTTAGCCATGTTTTTTGGCGAGTGGCGCGTAGAGTGGCATACGGATCGGCGTGGGGAAATAGCTCCGCGCGGTTGAGATCCAGGCAAAAAAAAGCCGCGCTTGCTGTCTCTGGCGCGGCTTGTTTATGGCCCCGGGGCCTGTGTTTCAGCTCACTTTAGTGCTTCATCATGCTGTGATCCGGCGCATCCAGCGCCCGGGCTTGGGCTTGGACCTTGATCGACTCCTTCTCGCCCTGGGCGTTTTCCACGATCAGGGTCAGCGGCACGGTGTCCCCGACCTTGATCTGGCCAGTGAGCTCCATGAGCATCACGTGGTAGCCGTGGGTGTCCAGGCTGACCTTCTTCCCGGCCGGCAGGGCGATGGCGTCCACTGGCTGCATGCTCATCACGTCGTTGTGCATGCTCGACTGATGGATCTGCACGTTCTTGGCCACAGGTGATTGCACTTCGACCAGCTTGCTGTCGCTGCTGGCGGTGAGGTCCATGAAGGCGCCGCTGGCGTGCTGGCCAGGGACGGTGGCGCGGACCCAGGCGTTGTCCACTTGGGTCGCGGCGCCGGCGGTGCCGGCCAGGCCCAGCAGAGAGATCAGCAGCAGGGCGGATTTAAGGCGCGACGGGCGCTTGTGGGCATTCATTAACAAACCTCCATGACGGTGAGCAGGTCTTCCGCGCACTCTTGGGCGTTGAGAGACTGGGACAGCCCCAGGCGCAAGGTGCCCCGGGAGTCGTAGACAAAGCTGGTGGCGGTATGGGACAGGGTGTAGGTCGAGCCGCTGGGGATCTTTTCGTAGAACACGCCAAATTCCTTGGCGGTGGCCGCGGTTTCTTCCAGGCTGCCGTACAGCGCTTCGAAGCTCGGATCGAAGGCCTTGACGTAGGCGTCCAGCACCTCGGGCGTGTCGCGCTCCGGGTCCAGGGTGATGAACACCACTTTCAGGCGCTCGCCATCGCGGCCCATCAGCTTCTTGGCCTGGGCGGCGCGGGCCAGGGTGGTGGGGCAGACGGCCGGGCACTGGGTGAAGCCGAAGAAGATCATCGGCATCAGGCCGCGGTAGCTGGACAGCGACTTGGTTTCGCCCTGGGAATCGGTGAGTTTGAAGGTGCGGCCGAGAATCCGATTGCTCAGGTCCTTGCCGTACTTGAAGGACAGTCGGGGACTGTTGTCGCAACCGGCAAGCAGGCCCAGGCCGAGCACCCCGGCGCTGGTGAGCAGGGTGCGGCGAGTCAGCAAAACACTCATGAAATAACGCCCTTTGAACAGCCAGACAGGCAAAAACCCGCGCATGGTAGCAAACAGACGAAAGCAGCGGCGGGCTAATTAGACCAATGCCTGCGGCCATCGGTCGCAGGTTCGGGGCGGGTCTGGGGCTTGAGCTTTTCGGCGTGGCCATCAACGGCGCGCGGGACGCGGCCCAGAGCTTCAGCGCTTCAGTGCCGCCACAGCGTGGCGCCGATCACCAGCAACGCCAGGAGGATCAGCACCACCCCGGTGCCTCGTTCCAGCCAGGGCAGGGCCCGGGCAAAGCGCTCGCGCACCCGGCGATTGCCGATCGCCAGGGCCACCAGCACGTCCCACAACAGCACCGCGCTGAACATCCACAGGCCATAGACCAGTTTCCAGCCGGCGCTGGTCTGCGCGCCTACCAGGGAAGCCAGGCTGACATAGAACAGCGCGTTCTTCGGATTGAGGATGCCGGAGGCAAAGCCCATGCCCAGGCCGCGCCACCAGGTGGCACGGCCCAGCGTGCGGGTCTGGCCATTGCTGTCCACCGCGGCCAGGGAGCTGGCCCCGGCGTGGCGCAGAAACAGCCAGCCCATGTACAGCAGGTAGCCGCACCCGGCCAGCTGGATCGTCAGGAACAGCGGGCTGTCGGCCCGAAACACCGAAACCCCGGCGAAAGCCAGAACGATGAATACGCCGTTGGCCAGGGCGATGCCCAGGCAGGCGCCAGTGGCCGCGCGCCAGCCGGCGGCCATGGACATGCGCGCCACCAGGAAGAAATCCGGGCCGGGAGAGAGCAGGGCAAGAAAGTGTGCGGCGGCGACCAGCAGGAACTGTTGCAGCATCGGTAAAGACTTCCAGTGACGTGATAGCCCGGAAGTCTGCGGCGCCCCAGGGGCTGCGGTATTGAAGAAAATTGCGCGGCCTCAGGCCTTGTACAGCCCCGGGGTCACGCCGACATGGGCCTTGAACACCCGCTGGAAGTGCGCCTGATCGGCGAAACCCAGGCGCTGGGCCAGGTCGGCCGAGGGTTCCCCGGCCTGCAGCGAGGTCCGGGCCTGGATGATCCGCTGGTTCAGCTGATAGGCGTGGGGCGTCATTCCGGTGGCGCCGCGAAAGGCGCGGATCAGTTGGTAGCGACTGAGGCCGGCCAGTGCTGCCAGGCGTTCCAGGGGCTGGGCCTGTTGCGCATCGTCCTGCAGGAACTGCATGACCCGATGCACCCCGGCACCGGCCCTTGCCGGGTCGGCGGCCAGGGCAATCACCGGCTGGTCGTGGAGCGGGAAGTCGCCGATGAACTCGATCAGTGCGGCTTCCTTGTCCTGCCAGTTGGCGGCGGAAAACAGCAGGTCGTTGAGCCGGCAAACCCGCTGATACAGGTGCGGATCCTGGCTCAACAGCACCTGGCACAGCACCGTCGGCCCGTCGTGCTGCGCTTCCTGGCGCACCGCTTCGACCCAGCGCGGGTCCAGGTGCAGCATCTGGTAGCTCCAGGCGGTATCGGGCCGTGGATTGCAGGCATGGGCGCAATGGGCCGGGACCCACACCACGCTGCCGGCCTGGATCAGGGTCGGGCCCTGGGCACCGCCGCTGAACAGGCTGACGCCACGGTCCACCACGCCGATGGACAGCGTCGGATGGCTGTGGGCCTTATAGTTGGCGCGGCTGTCACAGGCCCGGCGGCTTTCGACGTAAGGCAGGTTTGCATCGCGCCAGAATTGCGCTGTAGAGGTCATGGCGGTTTCGCAGTGCAGGCAAAGCGGGCGGCTAGGCTAACAGGCCGGCCGGTGCGCCGGCCAGCGCCCCAGCCGCTGCTGGCTGTCCAGGCAGCGCCCAGGCATGTGTGCCACGCCACACCGGCCCGGGGCCGTGGCTGCCTATACTGCTGTTCGGGTTCGCTCAAGCGGGCCACGACCTGCAACAGGAGTTGCCATGAACTTCAAGGAAATCGCCTACGAGCAACAGGGCCCCATCGTGGTCATCCGCTTCAACCGTCCCGAGCAGCGCAACTGCATCGGCCCCGTGACCCACCGCGAACTGATCGAAGCCTGGAGCCGCTTTCGCGACGATGAAAGCGCCCTGGTCGCGATCATCACCGGCACCGGCGACCGGGCCTTTTGTGCCGGCGGCGACCTCAAGGCCGCCGCACAACTGGTGCCGTCGGCCCCCGAGGAAATGGCCGCCCATGAGCGTGGCGAGCGCCCCGGCATCATTGGCCCCAGCCGCTGGGTCGATGTCTACAAGCCGGTGATCGCCGCGGTCAATGGCGTGGCCTATGCCGGGGGCCTGGAGTGGGCCTGTTTTGCCGACATGCGCATCGCCGAGGAACACGCATCCTTTGGCGTCACCTGCCGCCGCTGGAACATCGGCCTGGCGGACGGCGGCACCCAGCGCCTGCCGCGGATCATCGGCATGGGCCGGGCCATGGAACTGATCCTCACCGGCAAGGTGATCGATGCCCAGGAGGCCTATCGCATCGGCCTGGTCAACGAAATAGTGCCCAGCGGGCGCTCCCTCAAACGGGCCCTGGAGCTGGCCCGGATGCTCGCCGGGCTGCCGCAGCCGGCGATGCGCTCGGACAAGGAAGCCGCCATCCGCGGTTACGGACTGCCCCTGGCCGAAGGCCTGAAGATCGAGGCCCAGTGCTTCAACCGCTCGATCCACGCCCCGGAAACCCGGGAAGGACTGCGCCAGTTCATCGAGCGTGATCACCCCGATCGCCGGGTTCGCCCGGCGCCGGGCCTGCTCGGCGACTGAGCCCCGCCCGGACCCGGGCTTCAGGCCTGGCCGCGCAATGGCCGGCAGGCTTCTGCCAGGGTGGCGCGCAATGCCTGGCACAGGCGCTGGGGATCGCCGCCCTGGCGAAACCCCGCGACCTGGCGTTGCAGCTCGGCGAAACACCGGCCCTCGGCACTGCGGGCCAGGCTCAGGCGCGGATCGGGCTGCACGTAGCGCGGATCATCCGGCGCCAGGTACAGGCCGTTGAGGTTCTGGTAGTCGGCGTCGATCCAGGCGTACAGGTGATGGTCGAAGCGCTCGGCAAACCGATAGCGGCCAAAGTCCATCACCTGCAGTTGCAATGGCGCCACGCCGGGCACCCCCGCCAGTTGCACATTGACCCCGTCGATCAGCAAGGGCGCACCCCGGTTGGCGTTCAACAGGCGTTGCAGCGTCCCGGCCACCTGAGCACTGACCGCCAGCCTTTGCTCATCGCGCGTGACCTGCAGTTCGCCGTTCTCCCGGCACAGGTGAAAGCGCACCGCGCCGCAGCTGCTGGCGGTCAAGCCATAACGCCGCAACAAGAGCTCGGCCTGCATCAGGGCCCCGGCCAGTTCGGGGCCCTGCCAGTAGCGCTGCCACTGGCAGCGCGGGCGGGTGCAGGCCCGGCGCAACAGCAGCACCGCCGGTTCCGCGGCACGCCCGTCATGCCACAAGGCGTCGAAACCCAGGTCGATCAGGGCATAGGCCGGTAATGGCGTGATCGCGGCGCCGGCGTGGTTCATGGCGGCGAACACCAGGTGCTCCATCAGCACTTCATGCACCGCCTCGGCCAGGGTCAGCAAACCGTTGGAATGGGGCAACTGCGGGGCTTCGTCCGGCGGCACGCCAATGCCCTTGATGTCGAACAGCACCTGCTCGCTGGCCGGCGCGCACAGCACCGCGGCGCGCCCATAACGTGGCGGACGCCAGGCCGTTACCCGCCGGTCGTCCAGGGTAATCGGGGTGTTGATGCCCTGGGCCGCTGCCTGGCTGGTGGATATAAATGCCGCGTGGTCCAGCAGCCAGCGATCGATGGCCGCCTCCGTGGCTCCCTCCCAGGGCGCGTCGAAGTCGGCGCGCAGCGCCGGGTAGTTGGCGAACAGCACTCGCGCACCGGCCACCCCGAGCAGTTGTTCCGTGCTCAGTGTCTGGCCGCTCTCGGCGTAGTCGGCCAGTCGTTGCACCCGTGGGCCCGGGGCGAAAGGCAGGTTCAGATCGTGCTGGGGTTGCCAGGCGGGACTGTTCATCGAGTGTCTCCGGCCCAGGCATCCAGGCGCCCGGGGTGGTCGAGGGCGGCGATCGGGTCCAGCAGAACCCAGTTGCGGCGCAGTTCCAGGCTGGCTTGCGGCCCCTGGGCCACCTCGCCACGGCCGCGCAGCATGGGCAGCTCCCGCAGCGCGCCGGCCGCCGGGGCGCAGACCCCCAGGGTGTCGGCATGGGGGCTGTGGCGCAGGCGTTCGAACAACTGCGGTTCGCGGGTGCGGATCGCCAGGTATTGACCGCTGGGCAGCGCCGATCCGGCCGCGGTCCAGGGTTCCAGGCCGGCATCGCGCAAGCGCGCCAGCAGCCCGGGCATCTGCTCCCGCAGCCGTCGGCTACGGGCCTGGGCCCGGGCGACTGCGGGCATCAGCGCCGGCAGGGCATGAATCGACAGGGCCGGGCTCAAGGCCGGGCAGGCGCGGGAACGCTGGCCGGGCGACCAGACGTCGATGTCGCCATCCACCGGCAGATCGCCGAACAGCGCGCCACCGCCGCCGATGTCCAGGGCCTTGCCGTGGCCCAGGGAGGTGACCACCAGCGATGCGCCGGGACAGCACAGGTCCCAGGCACCGGCGCTGTCCTCGATGATCGGCAGGCGCGGGCCCAGTAACTGGCGCAAGGCCGGGATGTCGCAAGGCAAGCCGTATTGATGGACCGCGATCACCGCGTCCAGGCCATGGATATGGGGCGCCAGCGCCTCGCTGCTGAGCAGCAGGTCGGCGGCGTTTTCGATAATCACCGGTATCGCGCCGGCATTGAGGACGGCGGCCACCACTTGATGGCAGGTGGCGGCGGGAATCGCGACCCGCCAGGTGCCAGCGGCCCCCAGTTGGCGCAGCGCCAGTTCCAGCGCCGCGGTGCCGGAACCGACCAGGGCGCCGTGACGCCGCTGATAAAACTGCGCAAGCCAGGACGAGCACGGTAGCCGATCGGCCTCCCGTGCCCGCCACTGGCCATCGGCAGGACCTGGAACTACTTGCACTTGTCCATGGCGCAAGCGGTGAGGGCTTCGACCTTGCATTTATCCATGGCACAGGCGGTGAGGGCTTCGACCTTGCACTTGTCCATGGCGCAGGCGGTGAGGGCTTCGACCTTGCATTTATCCATGGCACAGGCGGTGAGGGCTTCAATCTTGCACTTGTCCATGGCGCAGGCAGTCAAGGCCTCGACCTTGCATTTATCCATGGCGCAAGCAGTCAGGGCCTCGGCCCGAGGGCCGCCGATGCGCCAACTGGTGAACTTGCTCTCCGGCAGCGCGCCGCGCTTGACCACATCCAGGTGCAGGGTGCGGGCTTCATGGTCGTTGCATTCGAGCAGGATCTCGTCCTCGGCGACCGCGAAGTGATCGTGCAGCAGGCAGAGTCCGAAGCGATCCAGGTTGCCGTGGCGCTCCAGTAGCTCATGCAGGTCATTGATGAATTGCGCATCAGACGCCCCCAGTGGCATGGCTTCGTCAAAGGAGGGATTGGTGTGTCCGTTCATGTGGTGTACTCCAATAGGTTTGATTTACAGCGGTCATCTTCATCAACAGTGCGCGGCAGTGGCGGTCTCATGCACCTCCTTGTTCCGGTGGAACCTTGTTGGCGGATACCCATAGAGTCTCGATGCTCAGCAGCGGTGGCTGGTTGTCCGCGGCCACCGCGCCCCGCGCCAGTTGCGCCGGATCGTCGGCGCTGAAGGCCCGCAGGGTCAGGTCGACCCGGGCGTTGCCCTGCACCGTGACCTGTTCGGCCAGGCGCCAGCGATCGATGGCCTGGCTGAAGGCGCTGGTGAAGGCCGGTGGACTGTTCAGCGAAGTCGCCACTGGCAACAGCAGCGCCGCCGGCAGCACGGTGCGCGCGACCACCCCCGGCGCGGCGACCTCGTAGCTGTAGCGGCCCTCCATGCCGACCTGCACCGTGGTGCCGTTGCTGCCGGCGCCCAGGGCGGCGAAAAACACCTCCAGGTAGTCGTCCAGGCTGGCGTTCGGCACCTTCAGGTTGTCCAGGGAGAAGCTGCCTTGGCTGATGTGCGGGCTGATGCTTTCGACAAAGCGCACCACCGGGGTCGAGAAGCGGAACAGCGGGTTGGTCTGCAGGGTGCCGATGTCCGCGGCGGGGAACAGGATGCGGTTGCGCTCCACCGACAGCGAGGCCCAGGCGTTCTGGTGGTCGAACAGGTTGAGGGCCGGCAGGCTGGTGCGGCGCTCGTCGATCAGCAGTGCATTCGCGTAGTCGAGCCACACGGCCGGCTGGCTGCCCTTGAGTCGGTAGCGGTAGGCGATCAGCCCCGGGTTGCTCGGATCGACCACGCTCACCGCGTCGTACTGTTGCGGGGCGATCTGCACCAGCGGCAAGGGCAGGCTGACCTTGCCGAGCTGGGGCAGGGTGGCGCTGATCTGCCCGCTGGCCGCATCGTAGCTGGCCGCCACCTGATTGATGCTGACATCCAGCAGCAGGGTTTCGGCCCGCTCCTGGCCATCCACCGTCACCGGTGCCAGTACCTGGCTGAAGCTGCAGGTCAGGGCCTGGGGCGCGACAAACGCCGCCGCGCTGCGCAGCAGCGGCCGGGCCCAGGCATCGTAGGCCTCGGTGACCTCCTGGACGATGTAGACGAAGGCCTCCACCGCCTGTTGCGCCGCGGCAATCTGCACCGCGGTGGGCTCGCCGAAGTTGATCGCGCTGAGGTTGTCCTGCATCGCCACTTCAATGCTCGGGTACACGCTGACGAATTGCGCCAGGGCGGTGACCAGGCTCTTGTTGGCACTGCGTAGCGCGCCATCGACGGTTGGCGTGTTGAGGGCGATGGCCACGTTCAGGCTGTCCTGGGCCGTGCCGCGCACCAGCGAGTCGAAGGCGTAGGTCCATTTGCTCAGGTCCGAGACCTGCTGCGGCACCGGGGCCCAGGCCGTCGCGGTCTGCCCCTGGATGGTCGGCGGCTCGGGCAGGGCCCGCAGCAGCACCGGCAGGTTCAGGGTCTGGCCGTCGGCCAGGGGCACTCGCAAGGGACCGGAGATCAGCGAGATCCAGTTCGACTGGGTGTAGCCGCTGATGCCCGGCACGTTGCGCACGTCATGCTCCAGGTGGCTGATCTGCAGCTCCAGGTCCAGCGGCACGTAGCTTCTTGCCGCCTCGTTGCGCGAGTTGAAGACAAACGCCAGGGCGCTCTCCCCAGGGGCGTCGGGCAGGGCGATGCGCCCGCTGCCAAAGGCGTAGTTGTCGTTGCCGGCCACCGCTGGGTCGCTGGTGCGCGCCGCAGGTGCGGCGCTCGCCACCGTCGGCTGGCCGTACAGCGACAGGGGCTCGCCGGTGGCGCTGCCTTGCACCGAGAAACCGACGATGGCGGTGGTGCTGTAGGCCGAATACAGCTGGTTGAGCAGGGTCTGGCGCAGCTTCTCGCCCGCGGCGGCCCGCGCCGGGCCATCCTGCGGGCCTGCCGAGAGCACCGGCTTGATGGTCGATGCAATGGCGTCGGCCAGGGTCTGCTTGGCGCTGAGGATTTTCCCCAGGTTGCCGTCCTTGAGCGGGTCCTTGCTGCCCAGCAGGGTGTCGAGCAGAAACACCGAGGGCGCGTAGGTCGGCGCGAGGAAGCCGTCGATGGCCTTGAGGGCGGTTTCGAACCACAGGTTCTGATCGACCCCGGTGAGGGTCAAGGTCACGGGATCGCCGCTCGGGAATGGCTGGTCCGGCTGGTAGTTGGGGTAGATCTGCACGCTGTCGGAGGTCAGGCTGCGGGCGATCGGCTGGGCGGCGAAGTAGCCCGGGGCCGGATCGATGCGGTAACGGATGCCGTCGTTGCCGTCGCTCAGGGCAAAACGCGCGGCCCACAGGGTCTGGCTGCGGCCGTCCGGGGTGCTGCCCGGGTCCGCGGTGCCGCTGCCGACCCGGGTCATCCAGACCCCGGCCCGCTGGAACAGGGCCTCGAAGGTCCGGGCGAACTGGCTGTAGCCGCTGGTGCTGGCGCTCAGCGCATCGGGGACCGGCAGCAGGGTGCTGGCCACCGCCACGCCACCTTCCAGGCCGGCGACATCCGGCTCCACCAGCGCCGCCACCCGGCGCAGGCTGAGGGTCAGGCTCAGGGGCAGGATCGAGCCCGGGGCCAGGGCGTCGATGTCCACCGCCAGCTTCAGTTGCACCGTGGCCGGCGCGGCGGGGCGGGTGCCCTGGACCACTTGGGCGAGGTACAGGATCACCCCGTTGACATAGTCCAGCAGTGGCTGCGCCTGGTTGTCATCAAGTCGGCTCAGAGGCTGGGCGAACAGGCTGTTGACCAGCTCCACGCTGACTGCGCGACCCTGGCACCAGGGCAACTGCAGATCCTTGTAGGACTGGTTCAGCTGGTAGTAGATCAGGTTGAACATCGCCAGGTCCTTCTTGGCCTGCTCCTTGACCTTGTCACCGCCGGCCGGGTCATAGCTGGAAGTGTCGAGGCTCAGGCTGATCACCAGTTGCGCGCCGCCGGCAACGGCTTCGTAGGTATAGAAACTGCGGGTGTTGGGCCAGGCCGACAGGGCGATCAGCCGGTCGCAGTAACGCAGCGGCAGCGGCGGGTGATTGAGGCTGCCGGGATACCCGGGCGCGGGGGCCTGGAAGGGGGTGACGGTGATGTTGCCGAAGATGTCCAGCCAGGTCAGGTTGACTTGGGCGAAGCTGCCCACGCCACGGTAGGGGTTGTCCTCGGCGCTCGGCAGCCCGGGCCGGGCCGGCGTCGGTGCGGCATTGCTGGTGGCGCGCCGGGCCAGGCCAAGGGTCTGCTGGTAGCTGTACTGGCTGTCCTCGGCCAGGTCGTTGAGGGCCCGGGCGCGGCTTTGCGGATCGCGCATGGCCCGCCGGCGGGCCTGGGCCTCGGGCGAGTCGACGCCACTGTCCGGCCGCTGCGGGCCGAAGGGCAGGGCCAGCTCGCTGGCGCTGAACCAGGGCGAACCGTCGAGCCCGGCGGACAGCACCGAGTACAGGTTGTACAGGTAGGCGCTGGCGTAGCCGTCCGGGTCCTGGCTTGGCGAATCCACCGGCGGTGGGTTGCTGCGCAGCACACTGAAAGCTGCGTTGCCCTGTTTGAACACCGCCTGCAGATCGAAGGTCTGGGTGTCGATGCTCAGGCTGCTGCCGAGACTGAACAGCCCGGTGACCTGTGCGGCGCCCACCGCCAGGGCATCCAGGTCAAGGCCGTAGTAGGTAGCTAGGGATTGCAGGCTGTTGCCCGGCGCCAGGCTGGCGTCGACGACATAGGTCAGGGCCGGGATGAACAGGGCCACGCCGCTGGCGGCGCTGACCCCGGGGTTGAGGTTGGCGATCTGCGTGGCGCTGATCGGTTGCAGCGCGCCCACCGAGTAGTAGCGCGCCAGGTTGTCGAGAATGCTCGCGCTCTGGCCGTTGCCGGCGCTGGCCTCGGCCGGGGTCACCAGGTGGATGATGCCGTCCACCGGCACCTGCACTGCCTTGCTCAGCGTGACGCCGGCATTGAGCTCGGCGATGCGTCCAGTGCCGATGCCGTAGAAGGCCGCGAGGCTGTCCAGGCTGTCGCCGGCACCGGTGGGTTGGCTGTGGTCGGCGGTGGCGGCCGAGCGCAGGGTCATGTGGCTGCCTTGCTGGATCACCGTGTCGGTGCTGACGAAGGCATTGACGAAGTTGCCCAGGCGGCCGTCGAGGGCGTCGCGGGGGTAGGTCACCACCAGGGTCAGGGTGGCCGTGCCGCTGTCGTCGAAGATGCTGTCGGGCAGGCCGGCGGCGGCGATCGCGTCGTAGTAGCTCAGGTAGTAGCCGCCGGAGCGCACGGTGGACAGTTCCCAGAGCAGCTTGACCACTTCCTCGGGCGGATTGAGGATGCCCCGCGGTCCGGCTTCTTCGGCCAGGCGGGCGGCCATCAGGGCCGGCGGCGGGTTGGTTTCGGTGGACAGGTTGGTCTGGGTCAGGAAGGCCAGGAAGTCGCTGGCGGCCTGGCTCAGCAGGTTGCTGGCCTTGGCGTTGCCCTGGGGCATCAGCAGGAACTGGCCGCTGATGATCGCGCTGCCCAGCTCGCTGACCGCGATCAGCAGGCGTTCCAGCAACTGCGCGTCGGTGGCCGAAGGGCCGAGCAGTTCATAGGTGTAGGACAGGTTGCTGCCGCTGCCGGCGATGGCCCCGGGTTCGGCCTGGGGCAGGCGCTTGATGGTGAAGTCGACCCGGGTCGCGTAGCTGTAGGCCGGGATCTCGCGGCTGGTGGTTTCCAGGGTCGCCGGGTCGGTGGACACCTCGCACGGGGTGAACGCCGGCAGGTAGGGTATTTGCTGCGCCAGCTGCGGCAACTGCCGGGCGAGGTTGCCAACCCGCTGGTTGATCAGCTGGATCAGGCCGTCGGGCAGGGACCAGAGCATGGGCTGCACACTGGCGCCGCCCTCGCTGCTGGCCCGCAACCCCGGCTGGCAGAGGTTGCGCAATTGCTGCAGGTCGGCGGTCGACCACAGGGACACGCTTTTCACCGCGTAGTCTTTCGGGCTGCGGGCCACGGTGGGCAGCAGGTCGATGCGCGGCGCCGGCTGGAACTTGCCTTGCCGGGCGTAGGCCAGCACCCCGCAGAGGTTGCTGTAGGCCTGGTTCAGGTTCATCGAGCCGCTGCTGGCCCCGGCGATCTGCACGAACGACAGGTCGACCCCATGGCTGGTGGCGGCCCGGCTCAGGCTGATGGGCAAGTCGCTGCCGGGCAATTGGCCGGCCGGGGTCGGGAACTGCTGCCCGGTCAGCTGGTACAGGCCATAGGCGTTCTGCTGGGCGGGGTAGAGAAACGCCGGACTCAGGCTCAGGCCGCCCATGCCCGCCGGGTTCGCCGGCAGGCGCAGGCCGTAGGCCAGAAAGCGCGAGAGCATGCCCGCCAGTTGCGACAACTGGTCGGTGGCCACCAGCAGATTCCACAGGTCCTCGGTGTACAGGCTGTTGAGCGAGGTGAGGGTGATCTGCGGCGTGGCGAACAGGGGCGCCACTCCGAAGTTGGCCGATGCCGGGTTGCTGAACAGGGTCATGGCACTGACGCCGAAGCGCGCGCCGGCGCTGTTGAGGCTGTCGCCGGCGGTGCGGTACGCCAGGTTCGGCAGCAGCAGCGGCTGGCCGGCAAGCAACAGCCCGGGCATGGCGTACAGCGCACTGTCCTGGGCCAGTTGCGCCAGCGTCACGCCCAGGGCCCGGGCCAGGCTGTTGAAGGTTTCCCCGGGGCCGGTGGTGTACTGATGGATGTCGTTGCCCACCGGCAGGCTGATCACCTGATTGGCGGCGATCACCAACGAATTGCCATTGGCCAGGATCAGCCCCGAGGCGCTGGTGCTCCAGCGCGCCGGTACGCTGCCGTCGGACCAGGCCGCGGCGACCTTGGCCAGGGTGTCGCTGCTCTGCAGGGTGTAGGCCGGCAGCGGGATCTCCAGGGTCAGGCCGTCGCTCAGGGCGACTTCGGCGTTGGGCCGGACGATATCGTCCAGGGTCAGGTTGTTGCCGCGCTGGTCGTTGGTCCAGCTCAGGATGGTGCTGATGGAGTTGCCGTTGGCCGTGGCATAGGCGTAGTCGTCAAAGGCATTCAGCGCGACCTGCAACAGTTGCCGGCCGATGACCATGAAGGCGTCGGTGAAGATCACCGCGGCCATGGATTCGCTGTCGTCCGTCGCGGCCCGCAGTGTCGGCGTCGGCGTTTCCTCGTCGGTCACCAGCGCGGCCAGCTCCTTGAACATCTGCGCGACATTGCTGCGGTAGGTGCTGTTGGTGCCCACGTAGTGGGCGAAATCCACGGTCGCGCTGCCGGCATTGGCCAGGGGCACGCCCAGGGACAGACCGTCGAATACCGGGAACAGCACCGAACCGGCTTGCAGTACCTGCTGGATCTGCGCCTGGTTGGTGGCGTCGGGCAGGGTGATGCTGACCTCGAAGGACGACAGGAAGTTCAGCAGCTCGCTGATGCCGAACGGCGGGTTGGCCAGGTCGGCCAGGCGTCTGATGTCCTCCACAAGCATGGCCTTGTCCACCAGGGTGCCGAGGATGTCGGCCAGGGTGTCCTGGTCGCTGCTGGCCGAGCCCAGGCTGCCCACCAGCCAAGGCAGGTAGTCGGCGCACAGGCGTTCGAAGCTGCTGTTACCGGCGCTGTCGGCCGAGGGCCGGGTCGGCGAGGGTGCGTCCATGGTCAGCAGGAACACGAAGGCTCCTTGCTGGTCGGCGTAGTCGCTGGCGCCCTCGTTGCACAGCACGGTGAATTGCGGCGTGGCGTAGAGGTTGAGCAGCGGTTTGCCGGCGGCGCGCAGCAGGGTCATCGGTTGCGGCGTGGTGGCCCGCCGCGCACTGGCCAGCTGGACATGGCGGGCCTGGCGCGCCAGCAGCAGGCCGGGTTCGGCCCAGGGCGCCGGGCCGCTCTCGATGGCGTTGATCTCGAAGCGCGCCGAGACGTCGGCATGGAAGGAAAAACTGATGCTGAAGCTGAACAGGCCGAGGTCGATCTTGACCTTGACGCTGACCTCCACCGTGGCCCGGGCGGCAATCGGAATCGGCTTGTAGCTCTCGTAGGTCAGGGACAGCGACAGGGTGATGCGCACGTTGACCGCGGCCGAGATGATGGCGAAGTCGATGCTGCCGTAGAGCAGGCCGATGACCCCGACCGTGCCCTGGATCTTGAAGTAGTAGTCGTCCTGCACGCTCTTGCCGGCCGGCACCAGGGCGGTGGACGGACGATAGGCGTGGAAGGCGGCGATGGTGCCTTCCAGGATGCCGAACACGGTCAGGGCGAAACCAGCCTTGAGCGGCCCCTTGACGAAGTTGTAGCCCAGGCCCAACTGCAGGCCCAGGCCGAAGACGATCACCGGGTCGAAGGTGCCCTGGGTGGTCTTCGGCACCTGGGTGGCGGTCACCGACGACAGCTTGCCCAGGTAGAAACCGCCGGCGCCGAGCACCGGCACGCCGTAGACGATCGCGGAAATCGAGAACGAGCGGGTGAAGTCCAGGTTGTAGGGAAAACCGATGTCGATGAGAAAGTCGCCGTTGGTGTAGATCTTCACCCCGATCTCCGGCAGCACCACGGACACCGCGCCGAAGTTGAGGTTGCGGATGCTGTCGGGGAAGGTCCATTCGATCTGGTACACGCCGACATCGTCGGTGATCTTTTTGTACAGGATGTCCAGCACCAGGTTGCCCAGGGCCTTGGCCTTCTCCCCGGCCAGGGCCAGGCGCAGGCCATAGAGGTTGGGGTCGTTGAACACCAGCATCAGGTCGACGGTCCAGTCCTTGCCGGTCTTGAGCAGCAACAGTTGCCCGGCGATCAGCCAGTCGCTGTTGCGGTTGTAGTAGGGCACGCCCTTGCTGCCGCTGTCGCTGGGGTTCAGGGTGTTGCTGGAACCGGTGGTCGACGGCACGCCCTTCAGGGCGTCGATCACCGCCTTGGTGTTGGCGAAGCTGTCGTAGCCGCTGATGGCCACCCGCTGGCCGAGCACCAGCAGCGGCAGGCTGAAGTAGTCCGTGCCCTGGCCCGGCACCGTAGGCAGCTTGTCCACTGGCTGGCCTTTGCTCGGGTCCAGCAGGTTGCTCCAGTCCTGCTGCTCCTGGGGGTTGTTGCCCTTGAACACCGAAGAGCCGTCGATGCCCAGGGTGATCTTGTCCACGCCATTGACCTTTTTGCGTTCGAACACCAGGCCGTCGATGCTCATGAAGCCCAGGTCGATCTTGCTCGCCAGGGTGTACTTGGCGCTGATGCTCGGCACGCTACTGCCGCTGCTGTTTTCCAGATTGATGATCAGCGACAGGCCGTCGAGGGAAATCTGGTTGAGCACGTCCCAGGGCGAGCTCAGGGTGAAATACGGGTCGCTCAGCGATTGCATGAGTTTCTGGATCAGCCGGCCCAGGCTCCAGTTCTTCAGGGTGAAGGTCAGGGTCTTCTTGTCGACCTGATAGATCGCCGTCAGGCCTTCCCAGGACAGGGTCAGCTGGGCGTTGCTGCCCTGGTTGTCGGGGGCGAAGCTGTAGCCCAGCAGCACGCTGTCGTTGAGAAAGCTGAAATCCCACAGGGTGGTGGCGCTGCCGCTGTATTGCTGGTTCGCCGGCTTGCTGGCGTCGTAGCTCAGGCTCAGGGTGGCCAGGGTGTCGACGCTGAAGGCCTGGCCCAGGTTGAAGGTCCAGCGCAGGCTGCCGGCCACCGTGTAGCTGTCGAGCGGGGTGTTGCCGGTGCTCAGGCTGGCGTCCACCTCCAGGGTGTTGACCAGCAGTTGGCCGGGCAGGAAATCCGGAAAGGCAAAGGTCCCGCCGAAGCTGAGGAACTGGCTGACCAGCTGTTGCACGTCCACCGGCTGCGCCAGTTGCGCGGCGACTTGCCAGGTGGCCGGGGTCTTGCTGCCGTCGTAGTCGAGGCTGGCATTGGCGAAATACGGACCGATGCCCACCAGCCCACCAATCCCCGCCTGGTAGGTGGTCACCGCCGGGGCGTTGCTGCCGCTGGCGGCGGTGGGGGTGGTGGCCTTGATGTACAGCTGGCCGTCGGTGACCGAGAGAATCGGCTTGCCGGCCAAGGTGAACAGGTTCAGGTCGAGCTCGAAACCGGCGTTGAAGGCGTAGCTCTTGGCGCCGACGTCCAGGCTCAGGCCGACGTCGGACAGCGAGGCGTCGACGAAACTCTTGGGGATGCGGATCAACTGAGCGGTCAGTGTGGCGATCAGGTCGTTGAGGTTGGCGGTGCCGTCGAAGCGTGCCAGCAGTTGCAGGTCGGAATTGAACTGGACGAAGAACAGGCCGTTTTCGCCCGCGGTCTTGCCCTTGAACACCTCGGGCAACAGCAGGAAGTGGGTCTGGAACAGAAAGCTCTGGGCGTTGCCCTCGGGCAGGAAGTTGATCCCCCACACCAGTTCGAAATCGGTGACGCCGAACACCAGCTGGTTGGTCGGGTCCTGCAGGGGCACCCAGGGATGCTCGACATTGATCACCGTGGGGTCGGCGCCCAGGGTCACGCTGGCGGTGCTCAGGGCCAGTTTCGGGCGGGTGACGCCACTCAGGGCGAGGCTGCGCAGGCCGATTCCGGAGAGGAACTGTTGCAGCACCGGCGGTGTGCCGCTGAAGAAGCTGCCGTTGTTGTCCAGCAGGCCGATGATGGTCGCCGGGGTCAGCAGGGCGCTGCCGTCATCGCTGTGGCCGAGGTAGAAATTGAAGGCGCTGCCGTTGTTGATCTGGGCCAGGGCGCGCATCTGGTAGTCGACGGACTGGCCGTTCTGGTCGGTCAGGCTCAGGTTGAGACCGAAATACAGGCTGACCTGCTGGTCGTAGAAGGCTTCGGCCGGGTCTTCGCCGTCCTGCAGTTCCGGCGGGCCGATGATCAGGCCGAACACCGGGGCATCGACGTTCAGGTACAGCAGCTTCAGGCCGCCACTGACGTTGAGGAACGGCGCCTGCAAGGTGGTGGTGGGCATGAACACCTCGACCCCGTCGACCTTGGCGAAGTCCATGCTGCCGGTGAAGGGCAGGGCCAGGGTCGGGAACCCCAGGTTCTGCACCACCGCGACCGCGGTGCTGAGCTGGGCCGGCGGCGTCAGCTGGGCGGCAAAGCCCTGGCGCGGGCCCTGGCTGGCCTTGAAGGTGAAGACCGCGTTGCTGATTGCGGCCCACTTGAAGGGAATGCCGGTGGCGAAGCTCGACAGGTCGGCCCAGGTCCAGCTGGCCGGGGTGGTGACGATTTCCAGGGTCAGGCTCTGGGCCCCGGCAGCGCCCGTGAGGCCGAAAGTCAGGACCAGCCCCTGCTGGATGTCCTGTTGCAGGAAGCGCGCGCTGACCCCGGTGACCTTGAAGCTCTGGGTGGTGGGGTTCAGCGGCTGCACGCTCTGCGCGGTGAGGTTGATCGTGAGCCCGGCGACGGGGGACTGGAAGGCCGCCTTGAGGTCGTTGTCCAGGGTGGCGGACACGCTGACCGTGGCGTCCGCCAGGCCGGCGATCAGGTAGTCGCGGGTGAGGACGATCGGCGCGCCGGCATCGCCGGTCAGGGCCGCGGCGAGGTTGCTCAGGGGACTGTTGGCCATCTGTCTTCTCCTTGTTCAGACCGTCACAAACAGGGCCAGGTGATCACTGGTGGAGCGGATGTGCCCCAGGTTGCGCCAGCCGCGGTAGCGTTGCCGGTCGCCCGCGGCGAATGCCGGGGCGGGGGCAGGGGGCGCGGGGATCCAGGCGGGCGGCGGTGCCTGAAAGTCGCTGGCCATGGCCACCAGGCCCATGGGCGCACCGCCGGGCGCGGGGTTGACCACGTTCAGCGGCACCCCGACCACGCTGTTGGCGATGGTGAAATTGCCCGCTGCACCACCGCGCACCAGGATGTTGTCGATGGAATACAGGCTGCTGCTGTTGGACGAGCCGATATAGCGGTACCCCGGATAGGGCACGGCCCCGGCGTTGGTCGACCAGAAGATGCTCGCGTTGCGACTGCGCAGGTGGGTGGCGAAGTAGCCGGTGTAGGCCTCCAGCGCCGGCGGCGGAGCCAGGGCCGGCGCTTGCAGTTGCAGGCCGTAGCCCAGGGCGGTGAGGGCGCCATAGCGCCCCGGATCGTTGCCGTTCTGGCTCAGCAGGTTGACGTTGAAATCGCCGGTGATGATCCGGGTTTCCAGCGCCCCCAGGGCGGCGCTGATGTCGCGCACATTGGCCAGGGCGTTGAGGTAGGCATTGGCCGCGACGTATTGCGGCGGCGAGTGGATGGCAAACAGTGTGAGGTTGCGCTGCACCACCACCGGCGGGCCGTCGACGGTTTCGCAGAAGGTCACCATGTAGGGTTCGCGCAAGCCGCCGTAGTTGATCGCCGCGCCTAAATTGTCGACGAACGCGACCCGCGCCGCGCAGCGGCTTTCGTTGAGGTTGCCCGGGTTCAGCGCCGTGGCCGGAATGGCCCGGTTGGGCACGCTGAAGCAGGTCTGGGTCTGCAGCAGCGGGTAGTTGCCGGCGGCCGGCGGGGCCGCCGCGTGGGGGTTGAAGCTGATGCCATTGCCCGCCGGCGACCAGGCGTTGGGGCCGGTGAACAGGCGCTTGCCCGCCGCCACGCCGCCGCCCGCCGGGATCACCGGTTTGTAGAACACCGCCACCCCCTCGGCACGCCCGGCCTGGCCGACCACCAGTGGCGGCACCAGGTTCCAGGGCACGCCCGTGAGGTTGCGGATGCGCAGCAGCAGTTCGGCGCAGCCCTGCCAGCCGCCGGTGGGGGAGATCAGCGATCCGGGGCCGTGGCTCGGACCGCTGGCCGTCTCCACCACGACGAAGATGTCCGGATTGAACGCGGTGATATGGGCCAGGATCAGGGCCAGGCGGTCGGCGGCGTCGAGGTCGGGAATGAAGGCGCCGTTGCGATCGCGCTTGGTGCTCAGCGGGCGGATCTTGTTGTAGCCGAAGCTCTCGATGTTCCAGTACAGGACCCGAGTCATGGCGTCACCTCCGATGGCCCGGTCAATGCCGGGGGTGTGGACCTGTCGGGTTCCAGGGCCAGGAGGCTGGCGGCCTGGCTTTGCGGGTCTTTGACGTAGGCGGCGTACCAGCCCAGGCTGCCGGAGGACTGCGGGTCGCCGAACAGGAAGAACTGCAGGGTGGCGCCGGGCGGCAACTTGGCGATGCCGAGGATCTTGATGCCGATGTCGGTCAGTTGCAGGTTGAAGAACCTGGCCTGGGTGTCGGGCTGATCGGGGATGGTCTGGTACAGCAGTTTGATCGGCCCGGTGGAGACCTTGATGATGCCCTGCAGGGAAAACACGCTGGCCGACGGCGCGGCGCCGGGCAGGCTGAGGCCGACAAACAGCATCGGGCTTGCGTCGCCGCTCTTGCTGCCGGGCGACCAGGCGATCAGCAGGTCGGACTCGAAACCGGTGCCCGACACCAGGGCCCCGGGGGAGCCCATGGTGACCTTGTAGACGATGCCCGACCAGGCACCCGACAGCGCCTTGAGCGCCAGGTTCTCCGGCAGCACCGGGAGAAAGCCGTAGTCCGCGGGCTTCTTCTGCGCCGGTGCCTGGATGAACTGCTTGAGCTGCAGGGTCAGGCCCTTGTACAGACTCTGTCCACGCACCTGGCTGGTGGCCGGGTCGAACCCGAGGTTGTCGGGGTTGAAGGCAAAGCCCACGGCATTGGGCGTGGCGCTGGGAAAGGCCATGGCGATTTCCAGGTTGGTGTAGGCCAGGCCCTGGTTGCTCGGGCTGCCGTCGGCGCTGCCGAAGGACAGCAGATCGAATGGCCCGTCCGCGGTCTTGAGCAGGGTGAAATCCAGCTTGCCCCACAGCAGGAAGCGGCTGGCGGTGGTGACACCGCCGTCCGGGCTGCCCAGGGTGTTGAACTGAATGCGGTTGACCGAGGCGGCCGGCAGCACGTTGCTGTCGAGGTTGAACAGGTAGCTCTGGCTCTGCTCGAACACGTAGGTGGTGGTGTCGTTCTGTTGCAGGGCGCTGCCGTCCAGGACCATGGCATTCACCGCGCTGGGCTGGCCGGCGCGCAGGGTGGCGCGGATCGGCGAGCCGAACAGCAGGTCCAGGCTCAGCTGGATGCGACTGTTGAAGGTCACCAGCCGGGATTGGCGGAACAGCGCCTGCAGCTGCAGGACACTGAAGGCATAACCGTTGCTGGTGCTCAGGGCTACCGGCATGTCCGGGGCCGCGCCGTTGGCCTGGGCCTGTTCGTAGGCGGGGTTCTGGTAGTCGATCAGGCCGAACAGGGTGGAGATGCCCTGGATATCCAGGGTGTCGCCCTGTTGGCTGATGCGGCTGACACTGGCGCCAAAGTGGTGGGCCAGGAAGCGGCTGTAGTCGATGCCGGCGGCGATGCCCGCCAGTTGCTCGGGCAGGCTGTCCAGGGGCAGGTCGGCGTTGAGCACCATGAAGCCGTTCCAGGCCGGGTCGCTGACCTGGGCCACGAAGTCGGCGTAGAGGCTGTCGGGGCTGGCCGCGGCCTTGGCCTCGGCGACGGCGATGAAGTCCTGCAGCCACTGGGACAGACCGGTGTAGGCCAGGGTTTCCAGGCCCGGCGCCCGGTCCGCGGTCTTGGAGAAGGTCTCGGGCATGGTCCAGCGATTGGGGTTGTCGATGCGCTCCTTCAGGCTGCCGGCGCAGTACTTCATGATCAGCACATTGCGGTAGCTGGTGGTTTGCACGCCGACGCCGATGTTGGCGATAAAGCGCCAGTCGGCGATGTCCATGCGGTTGCTGAAGCTTGCGCCCTGGGTGAAGAACGGCTGCGGATTGACCCCCACCAGAAACAGCTGGTTGGTCTGCAAGGCCTCGTGCAGGGCCTCGCTGGGCTGCACGAAGGCAAAGTCCAGCGGTCCTTGGGTGGATGGCGAGCGGGCCAGCAGCACCTTGGCGTAGCCGATGCCGTCGGCGTCCAGGTCCACCAGCAGGCCTTGCGGGGTGGTCGCCCGATTGGGTGGTGCCGCGTCGGTGGTCAGCAGCCGCTGCAGGCGCCGGGCCCGCGCGGCTTGTTTGCCCGGCAGGGTCGCGGCGCTGATCAGGCTTTTGCGCGAGGCGGCGAGGATCTCGCTTTCGAACTGGGTCAGGTTGAGGCTGGCATTGCTGCTCACACCCGCATAGGGCACCAGCGGGAAGGCAAAACCGGCGTCCTGGGGCAGCGGGGTGCTCGGCGCGGCCGGGGCCAGCAGCGCTGTGGCGCCGTTGCCGCGGCCCTGGCCATAGAGCGGGCTGCCGTCGGGCTGGGCGCTGTAGGCCGGGGTGGAGGCGCCGGCCACCAGGCTGCACCAGGAGGTACGGTGCTCACCGTTGAGCAGGGCGCTGACCGCGCCACTGGTGGGCGTGACCAGGCTGCTGGTCTGGAACGGAAACACCGGGGCATAGGCCGGTTGCGCCGCCAACAGGCGCAAGCGGTCGTTGTCTTGCGGGCTCAGGGAAGAGTTGTAGGCGGTAAAGCTCAGCCACTCGGTGCCGAAGATCCCGCACAGCAGGTTCTGCCCGGCACTGGCGGCCGGCAGGCTCAAGCCAAAGTCGCCGGCCAGGGTTAGGCTGTAGCTGCCGCCTTGGGCACAGAACACCAGGCTGGCGGCATAGGGCCGGGGCCAACCGTTGGCGTCCAGGCCATTGAGCGGGATCAGGCTGATCGGGTTGCCGGCGGTGCTGCGCCACTGGCTGGGCAACGCCGTGGTGCCGGGGTTGGCGAAGCTCATGGCGGTGCGGATCAGCCCGGCGGCCAGTTGCGCCGCGGCGATGTTCTGATTGAGCGGGTCCAGCGGGTCGAGCACGCCACCCATGGTCAGTCTGGCGGGCATGCCGCTGGGGTTGAACACCGGGTAATTGAGCACGCTCTTGCCGCCTGCGGTGTTGGCCACATAGGTAAAGCCGGTCGGGAAATACTTGAGGGCGGGCTGGCTGCTGTAGGTCAAGGCGTAGGTCAGGCTGCCGGCCTGATTGCCGTCCAGGGGCACGTAGGCCAGCGGCTGTTGCGGCGGTGTCAGTTGCAGGCCGCTGTCGGCCTGCAGCTTGTCGCTCAAGCCCATGGTGATGGCGGTAGTGGATTTGAGGCGCAGGGCGTTGAAGTCCGGGTCGTATTTGACGTAGGTGCCGAAGCTGACAAAGAACGTCAGGCGATCGCCAAGCAGCAGGTTGAGGTTGTTCTGCACCTGGCTGGGGGCCGCCACGCTGATGCGCAGGCCGTAGCTGTTGAAGGCCTGGGGCGCCGGCAGGCTGGACCCGGGCAACCACAGCAACGCGCGGCCGACGAAGTTGCGCTGGTCGACGGCGAACAGAAAGTCGTACAGGGCGTTGACGAAGGCCGCGGGGTCGCTGCGCAGGCCGGCCGGCTCGCTGGGGGCGAACAGGTAGTGACCGGCATTCTTGTCGAAGGCGTCGGCCGGGCTCAGGCTGGCCGGCAGACTCCCGGGCGCGGTGCCTTTGGGCATGACATAACCGCGCCAGCCATAGCCGCTGGCATCCGGCAGGGCGTAGGCGGCGCTGTGGGCGATCTGCTGATAGTCGGACGTGCTGGTCATGTCTATCCCCTGCAATTGTCGGCGCGGCCACGGATCCACGACCAGTCGGCGACACTGCCGACGTAGTGGTTCGGTGGGTTGTGACCGGACTGGAAAGTGCCATCCAGGCTGAGCTGCCCTTGCTGCTCCTGGGTGGCGGGACGAAAGCCCAGGAGTCCGCCCTCGATGCGCACCGGTCCGACGCTGGACTGACGCAGGCTCACCGGGGTGGCGGTGGCCATGAGGGTGTAGCGGTCGATCAGATCGCTGGCGTAATAGAAGCTCACCTGGGCGGTCAGCGCGTTGCTGCTGTCGGCCTTGTAGGGATCCAGCAGTTCCACGGTCACCTGCAGGTCCGGCAGCAAGGGCTGGCGGTAGCGGGCCAGGACACTGGTGGTCGGGCTCTGCCAGCGGATCAGGTCGCCACGATAGGCCCGGGTCACGGGCTTGCTGCTGTCGCGCTGATTTTCAATGGTGAAGTCGGCCAGCAGGTGCGACGTGTTGGGCGGGGCGCAGAAAAAGGCGCCGAGGCTGCCCCAGACCCGCTGGCCATCCGCGTTGGCCAGATCGAAGTCGGCAGTGGGCGCGGCGGCGGTCATGTTCAAGCCGGTCATGCCGGCGTTGCCCAGGGAAACCTGGGCATTGACCCGGGCTTCGTGGCTGTCCACCACCAGCACGAACATCACCGGACCGACCTGGCGATTGACCTGCATTCCGGGCAGCAGCACCGGTCCCGGTACGCAAGGTTCGCCGGGGGCGGCAGAGGAGGAGGGCGAGAGGTCAACGCAATCCGCGGCGGGCGAGGTGGCATCGGTGCTGGAAAGGACTTGCTCGTGGCCGTTGCTGGACACCACTGGCGCACGGCTGCCGGTGGTCATCAGCCACGCTGCAGTCGCCAGGATCGCGCCGAGGGTTGCCCAGAGAACCCGGGTGTAGAGCATCCGTTGCCTGGTCACGCGAGGGTACCGTCCATGTCCCGTATTGCATGAAGCGAAGCCGGCGCTGCCGGCCTCGCAAATGGGCTCCGGTCAGGGAGCCCGAGTCGATCACGACAGGGTGAAGGTCCCGATGTTGGTGTTGTTGAACGGCGTTTGCGAGCCGCTGTCGACGATCTCCCCGGTGAACAGGATGCTGAACGCCGAGCCCACATTCTGCAGCTTGACCTGGGCACCCTTGCGCAGGATGACCGGACCGGCGGAGGAGTCGGCGCTGAGCGTCTGGACAGTTGCGGTGTTGTTGACCTGGGTGGCCCACAGCAGGTTGTTCTGATAGCTGAAGGTCACTTTGGTGGTCTGGTTGGGGTCGCCGTTGTAGGTCGCGGTGGACTGGCTGTTGATGGTCAGGGGGGTGGTGACGGTGTTTACCGAGGTGAAGGCGGTCATGTTGAATATCCTTTTCGTGTGTTGGGCATGATTCAGCGGGCTGAACCGGGTGAGAGTCTAGGTGTGCTTCCTGGTCTGTCGAGGTCGCTGACCCAGCGCTCGAAAGGCGTTTTTGACCCTCGTGGGATGCTCCAGACACACCTCGTTTAACGCTGCAGGCCGCGTAACTTAAAGGCTCTTGGACTGGGCAGGAGTTCGAGGCACGAGGCCTCTAATAGCGTTTTGTTATCACTGTTAAGACAAAATAGTTGGACACTCCCGGGTTCTGCGTTGACACCCACGGATAGAGCGAAACCGCAACAAAGCTGTTAGTTGCGGGATGAGGGGTAGATGGAAAGAGTGCGCGGGATTAACTCAACTAAATGGTGATTTAGTTGAGTTACCAATAGAACCCGGCAAAAAACCAAAGGAAGGGGCGAAATACCAGGAGCAGACTGACGTTGATCTCTGCGAGATTGCCTGGGTAGTTCCGGGTTGTCATCATGCGCGCTCTTGAATACTCGAAGAGACAGGGATAGTTGCAATGCCTATTTATCTAGCAGCTGAAAGCGAATTGACGGTCGGCCAGGCCTTGGTGCTGGAAGCTCCTGCAGAGGAAGGTTCGTTTGTCGTGGTTTTTGAAGATGACGGCAACACCGGTTATTTCTATGCACTGGATACCGCAGCCGAGGACAACCCGATCCACGATGCGCTGCATATCTACAACGCCGCCGATGTTACGGACGGCCACAAACCATCGATGGTGAAAATCGGCTGGGCTGTCGATCACCGCAAGGCGGTCTTGCTGATCAATGATTTTCCTCATGCGGTGTTTGATTTCGATGCCAAGCAAGGATATTGCAGATCCGGGTTTCCACCGCAGATAGGCAAAGGCTGGTCCGAAGGCGGTCATCAGTGGGACGACGCAGCCCTTGATCTGTTTGCTTGATCGCAAGCCTGGCATCATCGCCAGGCTTTTTACGCAGAGGCCTTGGATTGGAAGACCAGGAGCAGGCCCTGGAAATTTGGCCTTCACTGGCCCAGAAGCTTCAATATGAATATTCGCATAATGTATATTATGTTAAACCAGGTGCTATGTCAGATATGTTCATAAGCCACGTAAGTCATTGATTCGACCAATTCGTATTTGACGTCTACTCTCTCAACGGGCCATGTCCATAGTGTTCATGACGATTCCTTGAATGAGGTGGCTGTCGATGAAACTGATTCAGTGCAGGTTCTCTTCAGGTCAACGACTACCGCTGCTTGTACATGCTGGTGATGCGACGCCGTTGCCCATACTCATTCCGTTCATCTACGTCCAACTCAAACTCAGGCACCGCGCTTACAACACGGCTGCGGCGCACCTGCGTGCTATCCAGGCTTTCTACGCCTATGCCAAAAGCCGAGATCTGGATATCGATGAGGCGATCTTGGCCTGCTACTTTGAGTCGATTCTGGCGTTACTGGACGGCTACGCCATCTGGCTCCAAAGCGGCCGTCAAGCCGACAACCTGGTCGCCCGAATCGGCAAAGCTGGCACTGTACTTTTTCAGCAGATCAGTTCACGAACACGTGATCAGTACATGCGCCTGCTGAAGAAATACCTGTCTTCGTGCGTCACCCGTTACATCCCGCGCGCCCGTCAGAATTCAGCCACACAGGCTGACATCAACGTGGTATTTGCCGATGTTGCCGACGTCATTGAGCGGCGCTTTGAGAGCCACATCATTAATGCCCGTCCCGATCGCACTCGTTACCGCAGCCTGACCGATACGCAACTCCAGATCGTTCGCACACTGATTCGCCCTGGCGCTGTGGAGAATCCGTTCCCGGAACGATTGCAGTTGCGTAATTGGCTAATGATCGAATTGCTCTTGGAGACCGGCATCCGTCGCGGAGAGCTTCTGAAGCTCTACTCCACGGATATCAACCAAGGGTCTCAGCACGCCTATGTCAGCATCAATGATCGAGAACATGATCCCCGCGATCCGCGCGTTGAAGAGCCTGCGCTGAAAACCCACGGACGAACCGTAGGTATTTCTGCACAGCTGTATGAGGTCTACGAGCGCTATATCCAGAGCGACCGGCGCCCTTTGCGTGACGGCAAACCGATGAAATTGCTGTATCGCTACTTGTTCATCTCGGATCGTGGCCGCCCGCTGTCGATCCGCGCATTGTCTAACGTCCTCGATCGGCTGTTCCTGACCATTGAACTGGCGCATCCGGGGTTGTTGCCTACACTTTCTGCGCATGACTTTCGCCACACCTTTGCAGACCAATTTTTAGCTTACCTGGTCGAAAAGCGTGGGCATGACCTCGAACGGGCCACGGACGAACTCCGGCGAGTCTGCGGTTGGTCTGAGACCTCGACAATGCCACGCCGTTATGCAAGTCGTTATCTAGCCGAGTCGGCCAACCTCCACAATGCCAAGCGCACCTCGGCAGCCTGGAGCCGACTTGACAGTTAAGGAGGTTCGCCGTGGCCAAATCAGCCGACCAAAAACAGGCAACACCACCCTCCTCTTTGCCAGCTTACGTGTTCAGGGGACCCGCTTACGTTGCAATTCGAACTCGCACTAATGACCAGCCAAGGTATGTCGATACTCGATTGAGCGTTTGGAGGTGGTACGACGGCGGAACGGCTATGAAAATAGATTGGGATGCGCTCCACTTGAATCCGGATCTCATGCAAATCGCCAAAGCGTTCGTGGCCTATGCACTGGAAAAGTATGCACCTATAACGGCATTCAAAGCATCCGGGGTGTTCGGACGACTAGCTGAAAGCGACATCTCAGCCAAATTTCCTTGGACGCGACAAGAGGTAGTCACGACCATAAGTGCTTGGGCGAAATTTCGCGAGAACACTATTTTTTTTAGAACGTTTTATCGCTGGGCCCTAAATCGAGGGATATTGGGCTTTGATAAAGAAACATACCTAGCTCTTAAAGAGATTAAGACGAGCCGCCTTGATCCGTACGAACGTATATTCCTATCCCAGTCCGGTTTAGCCCTTGATGAAGAGGTCCGGTTACTGCAGCGAATTGAACGCGATATCCAGGTCAAAGACTGGAACGAGGCTCAAGTCAACATCATGCTCCACTTAAGCTTTGAATTAGGCCCGCGTTCGATTCAACTCCATTCGCTTGATATCGCGGATTTTGAGTTCATCGAAAGCACTGAGGATGAAACGTATTACACATTGTGGTTACCCATGGCCAAAAAGGTCGGACAGCGCAGACCTGAGCGACGCCCCCGCAAAATAACCACGCGGTTGGGTGAAAAAATCTCACGGCACATTTCAGAAATTCAACGCCGATTTGGTGACGATTGTGAACCATTATTTGTCGGCCCTCGTGGAAAGCGCCTGTCTGTAACCAAAATCATTGTGGGCCTCAAACACGAGCTACATGAAGCTGGTGTAGACAAGCCGAACCAGGTAACCATGTTGTTGCGTCATCACCTCGGACAAGGTTTGGCGGATCAGGGGACTCCGGCAGACATGATTGCCGAACTGCTCGGACACAACAGCACGGTTGCAGCGCGTGCTTACGTAACGGCCACCCCCAACATTGCCCGGATCAAAGAGAAAGCACTGGGTAAGAGCCCGGTCTATCAACGCATCATGCGCAGCTTATTAACTGGGAAAATCGTCCAACGCCGCGATACGGCTCCTGAAGCAGCCGTCCGCGGCGTCATTGATACGCAATACATAGGCGATATCGGTGCCTGCGCCCTGCCCGTTCATACCCACTGTCCCTACAACCCTATATACGCGTGCTACACCTGCAAGAAGTTCCACCCCTTTGCTGACGGCCGTCATGAGCAGGTGAAAGAGGCGCTGCAGAAGGAAGCGCAACGGTTCATCGACATGGCAGAACAAGCCGGTGATCTCATTCACAACCGGCCTCTGGCCCAGCATCAGACGACCATTCTCGCGGTAAGCGCTACGATCGAGCGCTGCCGGCAACAAACTGGGGATGCTGCAGATGACGCTCTCTAGAGCAAGTCAACGCCTCGGAGATTTTGTTACACGGGAACAAGCGCTTTTCCATTCGTTACCGATTTCAACACCGTGGGCGTCCTCGTTATGGGGCGTCGGAGGCTGGTTACCACAACGGGGAAAGCAAAATACGCTCACCTTCGAGACGCACCGGCAAGCCCTCGAAAAAACGGGCTATCCTTCTCCGGCGAAGGGCCCACTCCCCCTCGTGTTCCAAGATTTTAACAAGGCCCTGATTGTCTATTTACAACGCACCCGGAGCCTGAAGTTTTCGATGGTGGCTGCATACAATATTGCTATTCGGCGAATATACAACCCCTTGTTTGAGCGAGGCGTATCCGATCCAACACAATTGACACGGGACGACTTTGATCGCGTCGTAGTTTTTCTCCGCCAAAGTGGTTATAAGAATCTGTATGACGCGGTCTCTCACCTTCAAGTAGTAGCCGAGACGATTGATAGCCTGCAATTAACCGAGATCGCCATCCACTTTGAGCATGATGCAAAACCAGAAAAGCGCCGTCACGACTATATTTCGCTGCATGATCCCGATCGCACTGTAAAACAGCGTAAATCTGATGAAAAGCTGCCCTCTCGTGAGGCAATGGAAGCCTATGCCCTTTGTTCGAATAACCCACTTAGTGACAGCGAAGAAATCTTGCTGCGAGTGATCGACTTATTGATAGCGACTGGGCAACGAGGTAACGAAGTAGCAGTAATACCTTATGATTGTTGGGTCGAAAGGCCGATCAAAGGGACGACAGGAGAAGTAGTTGTCGATGCTCATGGCAAGCCTCTCATCGAATGCGGAATTAGGTACTTCGCGGAAAAGCAATTTCAATCCCGGGTTCACTGGCTGGCTGAAAGCGATATTCCTCTAGCCAGGCGCGCAGTAGAGCGATTAAAAACGCTAACCACTGAACAACGAGAAATTGCCGCCTGGCAAGAGCTCAACCCAGGACGTATTTGGAGTTACCCCCCTCAGTCAGTGATCTCCGATGCAAAAGTCTTGGACTGGCTAGGTTTTAGCGAAACAAGAAGCGCAAGCAGAAATCTATACCTTTTCCTCACACGCAACGGTGTCCATCCGTTTGACAATGAACCGGATCATAAGCGAGGAAGGTCGTTGAAGCGGCGCTACGTCGCTGGGGAGATTGAACGATTGATCGTCCCGAAGCTCCGTGGGCACGCGGTGCTGACAGAAAATGTAGGGGGACAGGTTCGTATTGTACTTAGAACCAGCGAAACGCTTGCCATCGCTTTCGACGGGCAATTTCGTTTCGGTGGACGTGAGGCGAATGTGTTTCGTGCGGTCCCGCGTCGGGTCACCATCGTGGATATCAATCACGCATTAGGTGACGATGAAAAATACACGTCCATTTTTTCGCGCCGTTCATTAACCGAATCCGATGGTACTCCGATTCGCCTCACAAGCCATCAGCCTAGACACTGGCGGAACACCATTTATCACTTGACCGGAATGAGCGATGTTCAGCAAGCGTTGGCCCTAGGGCGCAAACGCCTCGACCAAAATGTTTATTACCAACACACGAGCATTGAAGAAAACATCGCTGCCCATCATGAGTTCCTGGCGTTCAATAGCTATCGCGAGCGCGTCGACTTTCTACATGCAGGCATAAGAGATAAGCGCATTCATGGCGCTTTGACCGACAGTTATCATGCTTTGCTATCAGATAAAGGTACAACAACTGCAGAAGCATTCCTCACCTTACACGCCACGGCGCTGCATGTGACCCCTTTCGGAGGTTGTATCCACGATTTCTCCCAGGCACCCTGCCCTAAGCATCTTCAGTGCTGGAATGGCTGCTCGCATCTCCATCTGATGGGCACTCCATCGGAGCGGGTCAACCTTGAAAAACAAGCCAGGAATCTGACGAAGGCAATATCCATCATGCGCGACGCAGGCACCGGAGAGGCAGGCAGCGATGTATGGCTAGCAGACCAGGAAGACAAGCTCAACAATTTAAAATCTGTCCTTGCACGCGATACCAATGGAAGTATGCAACGCGTGTTTCCAAATGGGCGTCCAATCACGGTTGCGGACTCGGACAAACGACACAGTTCGGTTGCAGATGACTAGGGGCAATTATGGCGCGACGACAGACATTGAGGGGCGGCACTCTCGACGAAGCAATAGACGCTCTTCTCGCCCAGATGATTAGCTCAGGAGCGGAGCTCGCTCCCATTTCCCGACCGGAGGTGCAGCGCCGGCTGGGCCTGACAAGCCGAGCTACGCTAGGAGGTGACCGTGGAGACAGAATTGAGGCCGCCCGTATTGTTCAAATGAGGGAAAGCGGGAGGGATCCAGATGGTGCCCGCCGGCGCAGAAGTCTCGAAGAGCGTATTGCAAGTCTTCAAGCGGAGAACGCTGCGTTGGCAAGACAGCGAGATAAGCTTTTCGAGGCTCTGTCAGTCATAGCACACAACTGCCTTATGAACGGTTTGGACGTTGAGTCAGTTATGGCACCGTTGAGAAACAGCCGATAGGTCAGCTTAGAGGTCTTCATATCGACTACAGATTACGGCATGGTCACCTGCCAGCAGTACTAGACGGGACTGCCTCAGCTCTGACGACTACACATTGCGGTACACGTATCCTGGCTACTTCGTCCCACGCGCAAAGCGTTGACATGTGCGCCAACCGCTCGTAGAGTTTGGTTGGTAGCCCTTGAGGCACTTTAGCTTTATCTCCCCTAGAGGGATCTGCAAAGCCCGGTAACGACCGGGCTTTTGCCTTACTGATGTGTTGCTCTGAACACTCATAAGACGTTCCCTCGTAATCACCCTTTTATCGCTGTTGTGTTTTAAGCCAGACGCAGATTGCTCAGGGCGATCGTACTCGGCCTCGGTTTAATGCAACAAGCTATCTACGAAATCCAGCGCGATCCACAGGCCTGCTGCTGACTTACCAGTTATCGCGTTGGCGTCTGGTGCAGTGGTCATATACGTCAATCGCAAAGATGTATCAATGAACAACCCGAAAGAGATCATGCTGATAGGCCACGCGGAGACAGTACTGCCCAATCTGATTGATCTCGCGCTGATGAACTGAGTCTTCTTGCCGTCTGTTTTCAATGCTTGACAGCCCCACCCTAGCCTTCCACCTACCGCACGTGTCTGCTCGCAAATGAGGTTGGCCTTGATTACTTTTCCAGGCCAGCATATTCGGTAATTGCGAGCCCGTTGGCCGCTCTTAGTGCGGCCAACGGGCCTTCGCCCTTGCTTGATACGCTCGGTTTAATCCCTGTTTGGCTACTCGAACAACTCCTTGATCCTTTGGTGGGCACCGGACATATCTGACCGGAGCAAATACTCATTCAGGGCCAGATGGCCATCCACGCCTTTCGCTGACGCCACACCATGCACGAAATCTGGCGTGTGAATAAGCCCAGGGAAGCAGCCGACTGCAAGGCTTCGACCATTGCGCTGCACCATCATCGGTACTGATCCCACCGCATCGAACCTACACTGGTAACCGTCGAGTACGAGGCTGGCGCGCAATTGCGACAGTGTCTGCCACTGCTCCTCTAAGGACGCACAGCCAGGCTCTACGCCATCCACGGCGTACTTCAATAGCATGGCTCCGAGATGCCTGTTGAGACGGCTCTGCAGGTGTTGATTATGGAAGTGATTCAAGCACTCGGTGCAGGACGTTTCACAGTCGCAGTTCTCTAACAATTGGCGGGTTGCCTCTAGGATCTCTACGATGTGGCGGGCTGCGATCTCTGCGTAGCCAGCTCCTCCTGAAAGAGTGTCATACAGGAAGACTTCCAGTACACGCGCCTCCCCCTGCACTCCGGGATCGATCCTGAAGCCCGACCCGAACTCTGAGGGGTCGAGGTCCAATTGTTGATGCCGGCTTGCCGCTAGCCTTAGCGCCTCGGCTATAGAGTGAAGAGCATCCTCAAGGATTTGCAGGACCACAACCTCGGCCGTATTCGTAACCAGCGGCGCTTCAATTTTCAATCTGAGCAGCAGCAAGTCAGTCTTGAAATCATGACCTAGGAGGACTTGCTCAAAGCGTCCGGAGCAATGTGCAGGTGTGCCTTTGGGAGCTAGCAACTTGTAAGGCCGGTCATGTGCGCCGAGATGAGCGTTGCGGTCAGACACAGAAGCGTGGCCGCATTCAACGCATACTAGGAAGCCACTAGATTCGGCCCCCTCTATGCCCCGGTTGACTGTCACCAGCGTCTGGTCAACTGCATGGGTGAAACTCGCCTTCGGCCCACAGGGGTGAAAGGACAACTCATCAGGATTAACAGGCTGCGGAAATTGCGCCATCGTTGCGAAGGTAATTTCCTGCTCTCGATCGTTTTCAGGCAAGTCTTCAGCTTTTTCCGGGCCGAACACCTCCGGCAAGATCATCATCTCTGTGGCAAGCACACCGCCGCATACCGGACATGGATCTTTGGGGTCGGATGGCATATTGGGGTTGCGGACGAAAGTGCAGGTTTTGCAATGAACATGGCGCTTGGCATTTTTGAACAGAGGTGCCGCGCGATTGACCACATTCCCTGGCAGGTCGGCGAAGACCCCACCGGATCGATAAGTATGTCGATCGATCACGATGAGCCGTCCTGGGGCATATTCACTCAAGGCTTTGCTGATCGACTGCTGCGGACGTTGGACAGTCTGAATTTCCAACCTGCCATTTACCTTGGCCATGCTCTCCACCAAGAAGCTGCACAAATTCGTTGGAAACGCATAGGTAGGCAGTAAGCCGTGGTGGAAAAGAAACTCCAGCAATTCCTTTTGCTCAATTTCAGCGTCGGATGCATTGCTGTCATCGTCATTGACCTCATCTACCTCTTGCACTTCGCTCCCGTCGGCTTGACTTAACGCCTGTTGCGGTAGCTGCGCCGCTAGCTCATGCAACCTCTGCATCAAACCATGAACGGTCTCTTCGAGCCACTCCATCAAGGTGACCCCTTGCGTATCGAGACTCGGCGGGAGCCATGCCAGCACGGAGCGTTTTAAAGGGCCATTGTCCTGAAGCACGTTACTCGTGATCCATGCCTTGAACTGCTCGAGATTAAGCCCGGAATCGTTACCGCCAAAAAAGAAATCATGGGTCGCACCCAGTGCCTTTTGCAGCAATGCCGTCTTGGATGATGGCAGTACCGGATTCTTGGCCATGACTTCATGGAAGAACGTCTGGAACAAATAGGCGTGGACGTGACGACGAGCAATCTTGGCGTTATCCACCTTGATCTCGGGCGTGCGAGGTGGTCCGGCCACTATGTACCGGGGGTTCAGGAAATAGTGACTGTCGTGCGGGCCGTTTTGTGAATAGGTCACTACCGTGGAAACGGATGCACCCCGGCGCCCCGCCCGCCCAGCGCGTTGCTGATAGTTTTCTCGTTGAGGAGGCACGTTGCGCAGAGCAACCGCTACCAATGAACCGATGTCGACGCCTACTTCCATGGTCGTCGTGCAACTGAGCACATCGATCGGGCGGTCGCTAGCATCGATCAGCACATCCTGGAAACGCAGTTCATAAAGCTCCGTGGTCGCATGCACTTTGTTTCGATCACGATTCGACAACTGTGCCGTGTGCTCTTCCACGTTGAGATTGGAGAGCCTCGCACCTGGCTGCAATGCTTCCCATACCGGTTCGCGCCAGAGTCCCTTGCGGGCGGTTAGATACTCACTCATGGCAGGATCCACAAGCGTGGCACGATCACTCCCGCACGCCAGGCAAATTTTGCCTGATAATGCGAGCGGTGTGACGGCCGTGCACTGGCCGCATTGCGCCCAGACGTGATCGAGGTTCACCACTAAGTTAAGTGAGTTAGGCGACAGGAACCAGCCGCCGTTTTCCTCGTCGGCCAAGTGATTACGCAGCGTCGCTTCGATGACCTCTAGTGTTGCCAAGTGACCGGGCAGATGGGTGGCGAGCGCCTCTCTCAGCGCTTTGTCAAACTTACCGTTGCTGCCCCACGATGGTTTTCCATATCCCGCCGCTTTGATACGCAGGATACGATCAATCGATTTGTCAAACGCAAAGTCCTGCAGCAGCATTTCTATCCAGCCGATGGCCAGTGCTCGCAGGTCCTGGTCCGCGATTGTTACACCCGCCGCAACGAGATCCTGTTTGATTTTCCTCAGCTTGGTGGTGACTGGCTCGACGTAGCCAATGGTGGTCCCAGTCAATGAGTAGTAGCTACTGCACAGCAGCTTGAGCAAAGCGATGCGATAGCGTGCTGGCAACTCTGGAGGCAGACCGTTTTGTTGTAGTGCCTCTTCCAAATCAGAGTCGCAATCGCGTTTGTACAGTGCAATCGCGTCGGCGACCTTGCGCGCGTCAACGCCATCAAACAGCGGCAGGTCAAACTCGGTGAGAACTGCTAGAAAACCTGTGTAAAGCACTTGCGTAGGCCGCGGTTCCCGCGAAATATCTCGCAGTTTTTGGCAGGCCAAGGCAATCGCTTGCCGGAAGACGTCCAATTCGATGTCGCGAGGAATGTCTCGTGCCAGACGAGCCGCTTTCTGCCGGCCGTCCGAAAAGATAAGGACCTTGCGCCCACCGTTCGGGTGGCGGGCATCCACGACCCTGCTCTCTGGCTGCCTGGCCATCTGGGTTCGAACCAGAGTAGTAAACGGTGCCTCCCCCTTGGTCACGTGGTCCATGATCTTTGAGGGTTCATCTTTACCATTGCGGATCCTTCGCGTGCAGACGGGGCAATTATCGAAGGTAATTGGTTCCCCCATTGGCGTTTTGTCCGGCACTCGCACCCTGCGAAACCCCTCGACCCCTTCCTGGCTGGTCGAGCTCATGATGCCCGTCGAAATATGCAGCCATTTGTCGCGGTGACGGCTTCGCGGGTGCGTCGTTTCCTCAACAAAAATATCCACTGGCATCAACGCCGCCGTACCCGCTTCGGAGAACGGGCCATTGGGTTGGTGCCAGACGAAATCCATGGCTGCGTTCACGTAGCCGCGCACGAAGGCAGCACCGCAATCACGATGGGTCAGAAATTCAAACACTCGACCTTTGGACTCGCAGTTGCATTGCGTCGAGGGCTTGGTGCGCAGGCTTCCCAGGACAGTTGAGCCCTCGTGTTTACCGTGACGACTGGAGCAATCAGGATCAATGCATGCATAGAGTCCCGGCAAGCCGCGGTGAAACAGGTGGAGCCGCGTCGGTAATAAAACCCGGCCATCCGCACGTCGTTGGGCGTAGCTTCCCAGCGCCAGCAACGCATCGGTGGCCTTTTCTGGGCTGTTGTCCTGCGTCCTACCGAAGAGTTTTTCGCCGAGGTCATCAAGCTTTTCGGCTTTGCCTGAGACCAGCTCGATCAGCCTCTCCAAGGGGCCAAACCCAGTGAGGTTCTCGAACAGCCAGTTCCGCAGCCCGGCGTGATCCGAGCCTTGGAACGAGTCCCAGCCGAGTGCTCGAGCCAGGTCATTCAGCGCACGCATCGCCGATGACAAGTCGTTTGCCGCGCGTTGAAACGCAGGCAGATCCAAAGAGGCCAGCGCTTGCATTTGCGCATCGGTGATGCTGCGGTCACCGGGCCGGAGTTCATGGGTACCTTGGATGACGCGAAGTCGACGCGGCGAGCTTTCCAGTAAACCGGTCAAGTCGCGGGCAAACCGCTCACCGTTGTACGCTGCAGCCTCCTCGCTGCCCAGACTCGCACTGGTCAGAATGCAGCGCATACGCTCGCGTGGGATGTCCAAGCGGGCGCAGAGTCGACGAATCAGCAGCGCGACCTCTGCCCCACCCGCTCCGCGGTACATGTGTGCTTCATCGAGTACCAGAATGAACTCGTTGCGAACATCACTTTTCAACCAGTCCTTGGTCTGTTCGAAGATGTCCCGCTCGATGGGACGCATTAGCATGTATTCGAGCATTGAATAGTTGGTGATTAGCAGTTCGGGGCAGCGCACCTGCATTTCGTCACGCGTCATCAACTCACGGTCACCAGGCTGCGTGAGGAGTCGCCCTTTCCAGTTTTTGGAAATGAACTGTTTGCCTTGCCGCTTACCCGACGAATAGGTCTTGGTCTGCACCGAGTCATCGGCATAAAAGCCCACGAGATCTTTGCTCGGCCAGCGGCCGATCCTAGCCAACTCGCCCTGGACTGCCGGGACGCTGGCGACCCTTTTGTAGAATTGCTCGAACAGCGGCTTGATGAAGCGTTCATCGCGGCTACTTTCCCGCTTGCCTGGGTAAGGCGTGCGCCCGGTATAACTGCCAAAGCGAATTGGCAAGGTCCGGCCCTGCTGCAAGATACCCGCTGCGTCGGCGTCGCCAAAAATGCGACGAATTCGCGCCAATTGGTCATTGACTAGTGCGTTCATGGGATACAAGAGCATGGCCCTGCACCCGGGCATTGATGCGGACTTTGGCCGCTCTGCTCCCTCGATTGCTAGGGAGCCAATCACTGGCATGAGAAAACTTTCGGTTTTTCCTGAGCCCGTACCGGTCGCGATGACTAAGTCCGCCGACTCATCACCCAAGAATGCGCTCAAGGCCTGCGCCTGATGTTCGTAGGGGCGGGGATAGAGTCCCAAGCCCATCCCGGACAAGTCGTTCAACACTGAAGCAGCCGCCGGCGGGATGGCCAAGTGCTGATAAGCTTCACCTGTTTTATAGACTTGCGTGGCCTCCACGTAGGGGGTCTGGGCGATCGTAGCATTGGCTTGCAAAAGCGCGTGGCGCTCCCTGACCAGTCCTTCATCCCGGATGTGATATTGCGCCTCGATATACTGCCGCAAGCTTTCGGTGAGACTTTTCGCGGTCTCGTGCACCCCGACAGCCTCTGCCATGGACGTGTTGTTCATCAGATCCTTCCTTGTGCGCCGCCGCGCTCGACCAAAACAATGCCTAATCCCTCAAGCGCACAGCGCACAATGGGGAATGTTTCGACTGGTATTACATGGATTTTCAACCCGGCATGATCACTCTCGGTTCTAGGTAACTCCCAGCCGAGCAGCAGTGCCTTCTCCTGCTCAGGCGGAAGCCGGCGATACGATCGCAAGGTCACAAACAGTGGGGAGCTTTCTATTTGCATCTTACAAGGCCGGCCCGCTTCGAGATCCAGATAGAAGCGCAGGCGACGTGCGTCAGATGCCTCGATGGATGCCAACTGTTCAAGCCGACCGCAGTGAAACTTGCCTATGAAATAACTCACTATGTTCTCGGTTCGACACTTGGCCAGGAAGTGTCCGGAGTTACTGGGCTGACTCACCAGCTCAGACCAACGTCCCTGCACATACACGGATACAGGCGCGACATCCGTTGGACAAGAGGTAAAACGTCTGGACGCTTGCATGAGAAAGTTAGAAGACCAGGTTGCCAATCCCTCAAGAGGCGCACCGATCCAGTCACTCGGGTCGCCCATGTCCAGCCATCCCGCACAGAGTGACGTCGGTATCACCCGCACTCGCCCGAGTGCCCTAGCCTTAACGCTTCGCGGGAAACGCGGTGAGGGTCCGCCACCCAGTACGACCGCGTAGCCGTCCTGAGACCTGATCGCTCGTGGAGGAGGAGGCAACCATCCTTTTTCAACCCGAACCAAATCGCCGATCTGCTCTAGGCTGTCGAGAATGCTCAGTACGCCAGGTTTGGCCTCCGTGTCATCCAGCATCCCTGGCCAAATTGGCCCAAGATGTTTTCGGGTCAGGCTGGTCAGGCTGAGTGAAGCCGCAGGTGTCCACGCGCCCCGATTTTCGGTAGGCATCGCGCGTAGGAAGCAGGCAGCACGGAGACATTCCGCGATAGCGGCGATCCGCAGACCTTCGCCTTGGGTGGTGCAACCTAGGCCCTTGGCCAAGATGCTTTGTGCCTCGTGCCGGGACAGTGCTTGCCATCTCATCTAGGCCCCCTCGAGATGCGAAGTTTCAGCCTGGTGTTGAGCCATGACCTGCTCTGCCAGGCGGGCTAAATCGTCGACCGGACCGCCTGTACTCTTTGCCCAAGGCAGTGCCCATGCCGTTAAAAGAGCATACAGGTCCCCTTCCTCGCTGCTTCCTGCAGCAGTCCGTAAGCGCAGATAGGCTCGTTCGGCGCATCTTCTCCAAAGGTTGCCCGGCTGAAAGCCCGCCTCTTCCAGCAGTTCCTCCAACTCCGCCACGAGAGCACCGGACATGCCGCTGTCGAAGCCCTCAAGCTGGTCCCATGACTCTTGCGCGAGATGACCATACTTCACATTGATCAATCGGGAAGTTACGCCACGCATGGGAAGCACATCGGTATCGAAAACCGGGCCGAGTTCGGCAAGTGTGCCACCGCCTGGAAATGCTGCGGGTCCCTGGGCCCACGAGGCGACCAGCGCAAGTCGGGGGTAGACGGACATCGCTAGTTGACGGCGGGTAATCACCTCGCGAATGGCTGAGCCATAGACTTCAAAGGCGGAGCGATTTGCGCCTTTCAGGGCTAGGCAGCCTGAGGTCTCTCCCACTATTTCCAGGCATTCCGCCGCTGCCTCATCCGAGACAAGGCCGACAGGGATGCGCCACTCGTGGTAGCTTGATCCACCCACGGCCGCAGCCAGTGCGTCAGCGACCACGTCCGCCAACGACCCGGTAAACTGGATCAACTGACCGGCGGCAAGCGCGGCTATGATTTGACGTGCAACGGTCAGTGCTGTCCCTTTGACGAAACCGCATGCTTGTAGGTTGGTGGAGATCAAATCGCACGCGGTCTCCACGCTTAGGATCTCGACAAGTGGCCCCTGAGGCTCTGCCTCAAACAGACGAACCTGCGACATAGGGGGTGACTCGCTCCTTACTGTACCAACGCTACTTTGCAAAGTTTCCAGGCGTTCTGACAGCCGCGCTACAGCTTCTGTGGTCTCCACCCAAGCCGTTTCGCGTGCAGTGATAGGCTTCAGCCGGTTTTCGATCACACTGAGGTGTGCCGTCATCTCATCCCAAGCACCTGACCGCTCAGACAGCACCTTCACTGCTTCGCTCAAGGAACGGATGTCGTCTTGGGCTGCTTCGTCGGAAGCACCGGCGCGCATGGCGTTCTCTTCCAATGCGCGGACGGTCGATACCAACTGCTCATCCGCGGCAAGGAGGCGTTCTGTCAGTGCGCGAAGTTCGGCGAGGTCGCGCGTCGACTCAGTGGCGCGCTCGCTGATGTCACGCAGTTCCCCAGCTAGGTTGTCATCCTTCAAGCGCAGTGCATTGAGCTGTTCGACAAAAGCATCATCTGTCGCTTCAAGGCTCTCAACGCTGTCCTCTAGAGTGCCGACGCGATCCGGCAAGGCTTCAAACAGTCGATCACGCGCCACTATGGCCGCAGTGCGGAATTTGCTCAGTTCTGTCTGAGTGTCGGCGTGGTCAGCGAACCCACTAAACGCGATCAAGCGCTCTACCGTCTCGCGTGGGGCATCCGGGAAACGTTCAACGAGCTTCGCCAGAAAAAGCGGGCCCGCATCATTAGCGGGCGGCAATTTGTCACCTGCGGGGAAATCTTTGTGCAGATGATTTCTCGCCCACTCTACCCAGAAGTTGGCGAAGGCCTTCCAATCGGCTTCACTCTTCTGGCCACCCAGTGGATGCAATAGATGACTGATGAGTCGCTTTTGCTTGGCTTTGAAGTCAGTGGGTGTCCCGCTGCGAAAACCGTCAATGGCGGTCATCCGGTCATAGCAGGATTTTCGATAGCTATGCGGTACTTCCTCAATAAACTCGGTAAGGGACTGCTGGTCGAACGCCGAGATCCGAACTCTGGCCTCCTGGCTGTAGTAGTAACTCATGGCGAGACACTTTTTCCTGAAGATTTGACCTCAAAACCGCAGGCGATAACGTCCTTGATCAAGGCACGGTAATGCGGAATTAGCGGAGGTTGTGGTTGGAGGGCGCCGAACGCGTAAACCAACTGGTCATCGTCGGCGTCAATGTGGGCCGGCGCAGAGCACTGCAATTGCGTCATAAAGCTGCGCAGCCGCAAGCGTATAGATGGCCCGAGACATGGCACAGCGATGTCCGACGGGCACTGTGCGCTACCACGTAAACGCAGCCTGCCGAAGCCGCCTAGGTCGAGGTCGACGTGGCATGCAGCATCAATCAAACCGTCAATAACGATCGCTTGTAGTTCTGGCGTAAACAAGCGCTGATACTGGTTGTGAGGCGCGCTCAGATCACTTGCTGCCAGCTCGTACTTGAGGCCAGTGGCAGCGCGTTCGAGGTAAACAGAGCCCGACGCACCAGGAGGTATTGACAGGTATTCCAGTCTCATCTGATTGAGCCTGGCCAAGGCGATACATTCCTTGCATCGGGCTCCTTCGAAGGGCACGACCAAGCGCACGCCGACGGTGTTAGTGAAAGCCACCTCCACCCCAGGCAAATCGATCGCAGCGTCGACGTTGAAGGTCGTCGATAAGTATTTTTCAATCTCCGACGTACCAGCGTTGGCCACGTGGAACTGCTGACGGCTGTCAGGTATCAAGGCAAATAGTGCCGGATCTCGATCCACTCCTGTTGCCGAAAGCCGATTCTGCCCGCTCAGCAGTAACATGGTTGGCCCGTTAGCGGTCTGCCCTACCGGCATTCCTCGGGCTGTGAGGATGATTGCGGTCGAGGCAACGCATTCGGCGGAATTTAAACTGGAACTCTGGGTCAAGAACGGCCAAGCGATTGAAATACTTGGCACGGCCCCATTGATGGTCAAGCCCGTCAAGGACTCCAGCCATTCTGCACAGGCATCGGACGGTGACGTGGGCACCGTAATAAGAGCTAGGTTCCAACCCTCACGACTGTGAAATTTATCAGGAACCAGTTCCTCTGGAAAATTCAGGTTCTCCGGTGCCTTCCACAACAGAGCGTAGCTACCGTCCGTTCTGAGCTCCTGGGCTCTGGGAAAGCCCGGCGTTCTGTCCCCTGCCAAGGCCGTAAATACTGCGGCCCCGAAGGTGGGCAATCCGTGACAGGTGCGCTCTACACCATCGGTAAAATGCCGATCGGGGGTGCCTTGGAACGACACGATGCGAAAACTCTCTTGCGAAAGTTCCGCAGTCACGCGGCGGCCGTTCGGCATTCCGCGCATGTCAATCTCTTGAAGAATCCCATTGCCTACGTCCAGGGTGAAACTCGCGTCGCAGGGCCGACAAGACGGTAGTGTTAGTTCCAGATACCAGGCAGCGAGGTTTCTCCCTCTCTCAATTTTCAGCCGTAGTTCCATACTACGCATGGGCCGCGCCGACAATGCGAGCCCGGCTCCATGCTGACCGTGCAGGCCTGGCACAAAATTATCGCACTGTGCCGAGCCGAAACCTGGCCAATGAGCAAAGCACTTTTTCTGCTTGACCCCAGCCCGATGTAATACCTTTGCGCGACAGATCGGGCACACATAACGTCCCTTGCGTGTGGCCTGCTCTGCTGACTCAACCTGGTTTGTTAACGTATTGACGGCGTAATCCAAGGCCTGCCTCCTTGCATCCCTAGTGTCCGAAAGCTTTCGCCATCTCGTTATTCAACTGGAACTCGGGGCGCAGCAATTGTGCTTGGCTACCAAACAAAGAAATTAGGTCCGATGACCGCCACCGCCGGTAATCGGGGACGTTAGCGGCCCGTTGGATCACCCAGCGATCCAGCGCCTGATCTGCGATTTGCTTCACTGTCTGAAGAGACCGGATATCCGGCTTACCCTTGCCTGTTTGTAGGATCTTCGTCGCATTGGTTGCCAGTTGGCAGATAAAGACTTCGCGTTGGATGCCGTGACGCATCAGGTCATCCTTGAAACCCAGCGCCTTCAGGGCTGCGCGGGTGGTGCGCAATCGCCAATTCGGCCCTTGGCCGTACGCGTGATGATCAGCATAGGTGTGATCAATGTGGCGCAGATAGTCACGCAGTTCCAGGAACAACCAATCAGGAATATGGAAGTGTCCCCAGCCGCCTGTGTAGCCGATTGATTTAAGGTACTCTGTGCCATTGATTTTTAGACGGTTGTATACCGAGGAACGGCCCATCGAAGACGTGGTGATGACGGCCATCAGGCGCGCCCGCTTCTCCTCCTGAGAGATTATGCCCGTGGTGGCTCCGTAGGCATGGGCGAAGTCGTTGTAAAGATCACGACTTCGAAGCAGGCAAGCGATCAGTTTGCCGCAGAGCAAGGAGTTGTAAGGAGGGAGCGCTCCGAGGACGTAGGCATCCATGATGTTGACTAAGCGCGCGCCTCGATCATGCGAGTTCCAGCCGATGAATTTGTCCCGCACACCTAGGTTAAACACTGGATCACCCACGGCAATGATGCCCATTAGCTTGCCATTGGATTGATCCCACACCAGATAGCGCAACCGCCTGCCGAAGCCGCTGGACACCGGGACTGACCACGAAAGCGATGCCAGACGGAATAAGTCGCTCTGCCAGGTGCCCGACGAAACCCGCTCCAGGGCAGGGGAAATTTTTTTGGGAATCACCTCGGTACCTGAGGCGAAATATTGCATCAGTTTCGCACCTGATCGAGCTACAAAGTTGCTGCTGGCGATGAGGCGCTCCTCCCGTTGAGCTCCATGCAACACCCGGATCGCATCCTTGTCATTGCCGGGCGCTCGCAAGGCACCCTCATCAGTTCTGGTGAAGCCCAAAGTATGCAAGTGTTCACGGAGTTTTCGCTTGAGGTTCGCCTCCCTCGGATTAACGCCCGCGATAATGATGTTGCCCTGTGACATCTACGGCTTCCTGCTCACTGTCATGCTGCATTGAATATCGAAATTATTCATGACGCATGCGATGGTTCATACACTGTGCACCTGAAAAGGGATGTCAGTGCATTCCTGGGAATATTAAACTCCAGCTTCTATCGGGCGCGCTCTGCGATGCCTTGGTCAGAATAACGTCAAATATGACCGGGAACGGCATCAGGTACTGCTGGGCAGTGATGTGCTAGGTGTCCGTGGAACTGACGAAGCTTTCACTCAGAATACCGACTTTCTCCGCTAGGCGGCGTAAAGGTGCTCCATCGCGTGGATGATTCTCATAACCCTGCCCCACTGCAAGGTTCCCCAAGTACCAGAGCTGTCGACGAATCTCAGTGCAGGTCTGAATCATGCCTTTCTTCCGTGAGTGTTAGTGCGGGAATAAGCCTATAGCCTGGGGATGGCATTGCGCCAGCCTTTTTCGCCTGTGCTTCTCCCCTCCCGCTGAATGGTGCGATCAGGCGTCAGCGCTGGTCCTACTGTGTCCAACCTTGATTTCGCTCGAATTGACTCTCGGGAACCTCACAGGCACGGTGTTATTGGTATGTTGCAGAGCATGATCAAACACCTCAGCAAGCCTGGATGACCTGCAAGGCGACATTGCCTCTACTGGCTTGCCGCACACAAGATTCCCACCCGTCCCTCCAAGGTTATACGTCCGGAAATCGCTGCTGTGGTGATCTGGCATGCGCAGATCATAAAGCTCAAGGATCAGGCACTCATGCAGCGATATAACTGGACACGGCCACATCAGTACAACGGTTTTGTGCCGCCGACGGTTGCTGAGGACAAACTCAATTCCGTGTCCGGGAATTGTTGACCACTACAGAGGTAAACCCCTACTGGCTTCAAGGGCTGTGAACAGACTCCCGCGTCCCTAGAGACCTCCGAGCATTACAACTGAGGCTATTAGAAGGTTGCATGAGCAATGACCTCCGGGACAAACCACACTGTTCAATTCTGAGCCTGTCAGGTTCTACCCGATTTCCAACCAGATCCCAAAGCATGGTTTTTTGAAAACAATTATCCATTACATTTTGGAATGGGACGGTTAGAGGTCGGGGGTGAGACAACTGAGGACCGCGGGGAAACTGAATCTATGAACACCAATCTATGAACAGTTGCCTTAATTTGTAGAGTATTTAGCCTGTAATCTCAGGCTCGGGAACTGCTTATGAACATATAACATCGCCCACTTGTATAATCATATGCTACTGAATCGCCCCGTATTCTCTAGACACCTTACAAACTCATTGCGTAACGCTTTCAAACTCCCCCGACGACAGCTGATTGTTGAAGCCATGCCGACGTTTTACGTTGTAGAACATCTCGATGTAGTTGCCTCGGCGACTCTTGCTGGCAATCAAATTTTCGCCAATCGGAGCTGCTGTACTAGCTGCCTAGGTCGGAATGAATCATCACCTCTTGCTTAGGTTTACGCCTCCAAACCGCCATCGCCACACGATGATGACCACAATCCTCACCGACCTCGCGCAAATCGTCATGGATTTTGCGATAGCCATAAACGCCGCCGCTCTCCAGCCAGGAATGCTTGATCAAACCCAGTAATCGCTGATCGTCTTTAGCGCGTGCAGATTGCGGATCAGACAACCAAGTACGCGGCGGTCTTCAGTGACGCGCTTGAGTTCTGCTCGCAGACGACGCAGTTCAGCGAGTTGATCATCGTCTTGCTGTCGTTCTTCTAGAGGGACGAGTTCTTTGCACTCAAAAAGTCCTGGGAACAGCAAAGACCCTTACAATTTCCTCAGCGCAAACGGCGTCATGAAATCTACTTTCATAAAAATCAAAAGCAGTTTTTACCCCGCAGTTGGAAAAATACCTTTTTACTTCCTGCAACTCCCATGACTCAAGACCTCCATCATTTTCTCGTATTTTTTCCAAAAATCCGACTGAGGCCGGCTTTGGATAAATAAATACATTAGGTATGAGAATGCCTTGCTCCTCCAATCCCGCAAAGTCTGTAAAGGTCACGGCAAAAAACACACTTTCACTTCTAGATACTTCTAACAATCTTAAAGTATTCAAAAGAAATACAGCGAGCCCTGTCAGAAAGTTAGAAGCGCCGCTACCGCCCAGCTCATCCTTCAAGAGCTTTAAGCGACTGTATCTTGACACAAGTGGAATTTCTTCAAAGCTTTCATAGCTCTCGAAGAATACATCCATGTCGTTGTACGGTTCTTCGCTGATTATTTTATTGTAGATATCTGTAAGCTTCATTTTTAGGAGGGGCGCCATCCGTGCTTGTTAAGTCATTAACTTATTTTCTTTTGCTCTGCTATAGAACTTTGAAAGCTTTTAATGAAGAGCGAACTTATATTAGGAACGTAAGTGCCACTCACCCCTCCACCGCCTGATAAACCACCCGATGCGCCTCGGTCGGCAGCGGTACTTCCCACTTGAACAACATGCGGCGGATATCTTCGTTGCGCAGTGAGGTGTCGCGCTTCTGGTTGCGCCGCATGATCTCGTCCTCGGGCCGCTCCAGGTAAAGAATTTCCACCTCGGCGCCGTAGCCGTAGAGCAAGTCCAGGGTGCGGTTGCGCATCTGCGCCGACAGGTGCGTGGAGTTCCACACAAAGGGTTTGTGCTCGCGCAACAAGGCCTTTGCCCGGTCGATGGCGTAATGCGCAGCGGCGCCTTCGTTCTGTCCGTGGCGCAGGCCCAGGGCCTGGCGCGCGTCGTCGAACGACACCACCGGTAGCTCCGGGTAATGGTGCGCGGTCCAGGTGTCCTTGCCGCTGGCCGGCAGGCCCGAGAGCATCACCACCGACGAGCCCTGCGGCGGGTGCAGCGGGTAGTCGGGATGTACCCGGGCGCCACGCAGGTACTGAATGCGTGTGTAGTCGTCGACAAAGGCCCGCGGCCCGTGCAGGCAGCCCTCCTCCCGCGCCAGTTCGCGCCACAGTTCGATGGCGTCCAGTACATCGGCCTTGCCGGCGTAGTCGCGACCCTGCATATCGGCCTCGGCCACGGCACAGAGCATCCACAGCGGCAGTTCCCAGGACAGTTTGTGCAACAGGAACTCAGCGCTGCGGCCGCTGCGATCACCCTGCAGGGCGAAGAACGGCACCTGGTGCACGGCGATGATGCGGCAGATCTGCTCGCGCAACTCGAACGGCACACCGGCGCGCCACAACAGCAGCCGGGCATCCACCGCGCCCCGGCGTGAATGACCGGGCTGGCCGATACGCCCGGTATCCGGGTCGATCACCGTGGTGTCGGGCTTGGCGATATCGTGCAACAGGGCAGCGAAGAACAGCACAAAGCGCTGCTCGGCGCTGGCCTGCTGGTAGGCGGATTGCGCCAGCAAGGCTTCGGCCACCAGACGGGTATGAATCCACACATCGCCCTCGGCGTGGTAGGTCGGGTCTTGCGGTGTATCGGCCAGGCGCGCCAGGGCCGGGATGGCCGCCAGGCAGGCGGCGGCATCCATATCGCGCCCCGGCTCGGGGACCAGTTGTTGCAGTTGTCGAATATCCATATCGGGATGCTCCTTCAATAGCCGTGGCGTGGGCCCTGCCAGTCCATGGACAGGCGCGGGGCATAGAGGTCGACGCCGTCGGCCAGTTGATTGGGGATGAAGGGTTGGTTGGCATGGTGCTGGTCGGCATCGATGATGGCCTGGACGAAGTCCTGGCGTACCCACTTGAGCCGGCCGAGGGTCTGCTGCTCGTCCTCGAGCTTCAGATACAGGCCTTCCATGCGGCTGGATCGGTCGCACTGGCGCCAGGCACGGGCCAGGTCGAGGCCTTCGCGGCGCACCACCTGCTCGAACACCTCGCGCCAGCGCTCGGTCTTGGCCAGCGAATCGCCCACCAGCGCCATCAGCTCGGCATGCCGGCGCGGCGCCGGGCCTTCGTACAGCACCGGCACCGACAGCACCGGCCCTCCCTCGAGCAGGCACCGGCGCGCCGCGGTGGAGAGGAACAGCCCTGTGGCGCGGTCCCACACATCGAACTCGCAGAAATAATGTGGCAAGCGGTCGTAGAACACCGAGTGCTTCTTGTGCAGCCATTCGCCATACAGCACGAAGCGATCTTCCAGGCGCTCCAGCAACCAGTGTTCGTGAGCCACGGCCCACTGCTTGAACAGATTGAACTGGCGCTCGCGCCCACCGCCGGTGAGGTAGTGACCGCGAGATTGCAGGCGCAACTCGCCGCTTTCGCTAAAGCTGATGCCGGCGTTGGCGCCATCGAGTTTTTCTTCCACCACCAGCCACTGCCCGGCCAGGGCGGCATAGCGCACCTGGCCAGTGTCAGTGTCGCCATCTTGCAGGCGCGAGCCTTGCAGATGGGGCGTGCGGGGGTATTTGAGCAGTTCCAGGTTGTGCGCGGTGGCACGAATATCCATGTGCATGGGTTTGTCCTCGAAAACAGAGAAAAACCAACGACAGGATCAGGCAGGCATGGCAATGAAGCGCCGCCGCGCATAGGCACGGGCAGCCATCAGGCAGGATGGACCGTCGTCGGTATCAGGCGTGTTGGCTGGCGTAGGGCACTGGCTTCACCACTTGGAGAAAAGGTTGCAGAGGCTTTAGGGCGCGCATTCAACAGCAGATAGCGGCATCAGGTCAAGTCCCGAAAGGACAAAACCCCTGCGGCCCTGTTTGCGCACAACACCCGAGCTTTTGTCATGAAAAAAAACGCCTGGTGCTCATAGGGTGCAGCCAGTCATAACCTCGATAAGGAATCGATCATGAAACTTTCAAGCGTGCTGATGGCTGGAATCATTGGCCTGGCCCTTGCACCTTTGGCCCAGGCCTCGTCCACATCGGACAGCGAAGAAAAAGCCCAGTTACGCAAACTCTTCTGCGAGTCGAAGGGCGGCGCCGATATCACGGCGCTGGGTGAGTTGAACAAGTCCGACGACGTCGGCGCCGTGGTGGTGTGCAAGCTTCCGCCGTCGCCCACCACCGTGGTGGAAAACCAGGCGGCATCGAGCCTTGCCGCCCTGCCATTGACGCCCGTCACGGCAACGCTTGCGCCACCGTCCGGGGTCTACAAGCTCGCCCCGGGCGCCAGCAGCGTCAACACGTCCTGCTCGGCCAACCTGGCCATCGCCAAATGGGCAGGCTTTCCCAATACCAGCAACGGCAACGCCACCTTGAACTGTCGCGGATACAACGCCGGCGCAGCAGGCGGTACGCTGGGGTGCAAGATCGAATGGACCGGGCCGACCCAGGTCGCCATCGGGGTCACCCCTTACGGCGGCCAGGTGGCGGTGAATTTCAATTGCCAGGCCCTGTACTTCGGCTCCGTCGGCACGGTGATGGATTTCAGCTACGCCGATCCGACTTATCCGCGCATCCGCTACGGCTCGGTCCAGGCCACCAGCAGCATGACCATCACCCAGTAAGGCCGTGCCGGCTCGGCTGAGCTCCGATCCAGCGCCGGCAAGGCATGTTTGCCGGCGCGTTCAACTATCAAAACCAGGTTTCCATCTGTATGCCGTACTGCCATACACCTCCGGCGTTGAAGTCCGACTTGCCGAAGGCGTCCGAGGAGCTGTATCTGTCCAGATCGGACGACCAACTCATGTAGCTTGCGAACACTCGCAATTCGGGACGTGTGAGCAGGTCTCCAACGTCAAGTTTGAAGGTCGGGGCGACCGTAAATTTCCAGAAATTGCCGTCAACCGCATTACGTTGGAGATAGCCCTTGGGGTCGAGGCTCATGGTTTGCCAGCTCATTTCGTAGGCCATCTCGAAGTTGCTGTTGATTGTGTTGGCCAAGCGCACGTTCAGGGTCAGCCAGCGGTAGTCGTCGCCCTTGACGTATCTGTCGGTGCTCTGTTCGGCCAGCACGCTGGGCCCGATGCGCCAGTCGGGCGCTATGGGGGTCTCGCCGTAAAGGGCAAGACGCAGCGCCCGGGCCTCGTCGATCAGTTCGCCATCCGAGCCGACGTTCTTGACCTCCGCGCCCAGGCCTTGCCCATAGAGCAGCGCCGTTTTGAGGAAGCCTTCTCTGCCGAAGAAGTTCTTCTGGTGATTGGCCAGCATGCTGTGCAGGCCGGAATCCGCGGGGGTCAAACCGGCTTTATTGGTGCGGGTAGCAAAATCGTTTTTCTTCGCGCCGATGCCATTGAACATCCACTGCCACTGGCCATCCTCGAAGAACTGGTTGGACGTCAGGATGTAGCTCGCCACATCGGCGTTAAGGCCTGCTTGGCTGAAGTCCCCATAGCTACGCCCAATCAAGGAGTAATTCGAGCGCCAGTTCTTGTTCATCTGCACATCGTAGATTCCACCGCCGGTACCGGCCAGGTAGATGACGTCCGAGTCCAGCCAGTGAATATCGAAGTTGTCCCGATCAAATCGCTTGCCGGCCCACAGGGTGGCGTTCTCAAACACGGAATTGCCCTTGAACGCAGCGATATGGTCGAGCGCGGTGAATACCTGGCGCACGTTGAGTTTGCTTTCGTCGGCGGTCCAGTCATTGGAGCTTTCCACACCGTCGGCGATGGAAACGGTGAATTTGGAACGGGTGCCATTCTGCGCATAGATTTCTTTCGACAGGTCTATCCGCATGTAGGTGTCGTCCTCGTTACCGAGTCGCCCCACTGCCCCACCCACCGAGCCGGCCGGCGTCGTATAGGGTCCGCCACGACCACCGCCCAGCCCCTCGTCGATCAGCAATCCGGAACGGGCATAGCCGTTGAAGCTGAAGCCATTGCTGAGGTTCGAAGTGCTGGCCTGTTTTTCCATGCTTTCCTGGCGGGCTTCGAGTTTGGCCAGTCGGGTGTCCACCACGGGGTTGCCTGCCTGGGATGCAGCGGACGCAGCGGGCTGCAAGGCGGAGGTGGCGAGTTTGATCTGCTGCAACTCCCTGGCGAGTGCCTGGGTTTGCTGTTCGGCTGCCGCCGCGCGTTTTTCCGCAGCGCTGGCACGGGCCTCGAACGCGGCCATGCGCTCTTCCAGAGTCGCGGCCTGAGAGGCCGCCGCCGAGGTGCTGAGCACGCCTGCCAGTAGCCATCTTGATGCTTTCTGCATGTGGATTTCCCTGTTTTATTTTTATTGTCGTGTTCCTGCGACAGGCCGCTTTTTTCGCGAGTGGTGAACTGTCCAAACCCACAAAAAAAGATGCCTTATCGAAAATACGCTGTTACATTTGCCGTGTTAACGTTAACTTCTCTAAAAACAAAAATAAAGAGGCCTATATGAAACAGCTGAAATCCCTCCTTCCAGCAGCGTTACTCACCCTCTGTGCCGGCCTTCCATCCGTCTCCAGCGCAGCCGATCTGACGATCTCCTGCGGCGCGGTGGGGGCCGAGTTGCAACTTTGCAAAGAGGCCGTCGAGGCGTGGTCGAAACAGACTGGCAACCACGTCGAGGTGGTTTCCACGCCCAACTCGGCGACCGAGCGGTTGTCGTTCTACCAACAGATCCTCAGTGCACAGTCCACCGACATCGACATCATCCAAATCGACATGGTGTGGCCGGGGATGCTGGCCAAACACCTGCTGGATCTGCGCGAGGTGCTTCCTGCCAACGCGACCCAGGGCTACTTCCAGGCACAGGTCGATAACGCCACGGTCAACGGACGGCTGGTGACGATGCCGTGGTTCACCGATTCGGGGCTGCTGTATTACCGCAAGGACTTGCTCGAGAAGTACAACAAGCCGGTGCCCCAGACGTGGGAGGAAATGACCGCGACCGCCAGGGAGGTTCAACAGGCCGAACGCAGCGCCGGTCATCCCAATCTGTGGGGTTACATATTTCAGGGCCGCGCCTACGAGGGGCTGACCTGCAATGCGCTGGAGTGGATCAGCAGCCAAGCGCAAGGCGGCCTGGTCAATCCACAAGGCGACATCGTCGTTAACAGTCCAGCCTCAAGAGCGGCCCTGAACCTGGCAAAAAGCTGGGTCGGAGACATCTCCCCGCGTGGCGTGCTCAATTACACCGAGGAAGAAGGGCGTGGCGTATTCCAGTCGGGAAATGCGCTGTTCATGCGCAACTGGCCTTACGTCTGGGCCCTGGTGCAGAGCCAGGACAGTGCGGTGAAAGACCAGGTTGGCGTCGCTGCCCTGCCCCGCGGCGGCGAGACCGGTAACCATGCATCCACCCTCGGCGGGTGGGGCCTGGCGGTATCGCGTTACAGCGCCCATCCGCAACTGGCCGCGGAGCTGGTGAGCTACCTGACCAGCGCCCAGCAACAAAAGCACCGTGCCCTGATCGGCGCCTATAACCCGGTTATCGAGTCCCTGTATCAGGACCCCGAGCTGCTCGCGGCCATGCCTTACTACGCTCATCTGCACAGCATTCTCAACGATGGGGTCATGCGCCCCGCCGCAATAACCGCCGATCGCTATCCACGGGTCTCCAATGCGTTCTTCGACCGAGTGCATGGCGTGCTGGCGGGCGAGTTGCCTGTCGATCAGGCGCTGGCCGAACTGGAAAGCGAACTCACGCGCATCAAACGCCGGAACTGGTAAGCCCCAAGGAAGGAAATCACCATGTCTGTCTCTACTGTCCATGCCTCCTGTGACGAGCGCCTGCTCACCCGGGAAACGCCCATGCAGCGTCGCCGAGTACGCGCCGCATGGCTGTTTCTGACGCCCATGCTGCTGTGCCTGGCCCTGGTGGCCGCCTGGCCGCTACTGCGCACATTCTGGTTCAGCCTGACCGACGCCAGCCTCGCGGACACCCGTGGCGGCGCCTTTGTCGGCTTGAGCAATTATCTGTTCCACGACGGTTCGCACTGGTCGGGGATCCTGGTCGATCCACAATGGTGGAACGCCGTGCACAACACGCTGTATTTCACCCTGGTCTCGGTGGGCCTGGAAGTCGTCCTGGGGCTGTTGCTGGCGTTGCTGCTGAACATCCAGTTCACCGGTCGCTCCCTGGTGCGTGCGCTGATTCTGATTCCGTGGGCGATTCCCACCATTGTCTCGGCGAAGATCTGGTCGTGGATGCTCAATGACCAGTTCGGCATCATCAACCACATGATGCTCAGCGTCGGCCTGATTGACGCACCTCTGGCCTGGACGGCAGACGCGGGTCTGTCGATGTGGGCGGTGATCATCGTCGACGTTTGGAAGACCTTGCCCTTTGTCACGCTACTGATGCTGGCTGCCTTGCAGATGTTGCCGAGCGATTGCTACGAAGCCGCCAGGGTCGATGGCATTCATCCGCTGAAAGTGTTCTGGCGCGTCACGCTGCCGTTGTTGATGCCGGCATTGCTGGTGGCCACGATCTTCCGCCTCCTCGACTCCCTGCGGGTCTTCGACGTCATCTATGTGCTGACCTCGAATTCGTCCAGCACCATGAGCATGTCGGTCTATGCCCGCCAACACCTGGTGGAGTTCCAGGATGTCGGCTATGGCAGCGCAGCCTCGACCCTGCTGTTCCTGGTCGTTGCGCTGATCGCCATGCTTTACCTCTACCTCGGACGCCGTCAAATGGAGGTTCGAGCATGAGCCCGCGCCTCCTCAAGAAAGCCCTGTGGCGCTGTGGATTCTGGTGCCTGATCGGGATTGTGTTGCTGTATGCGGTCTTCCCTTTCTATTACGCCATCGTGACGTCGCTCAAGCCGTCCAGCGCCCTGTTCGACGTCAGCTACTGGATCGGCACTGCCGACTTCTCCAATTACGCGACGGTACTCCACCAAGCCTCATTCCTGCGGGCGATCGGCAACTCGCTGCTGGTCGCACTGTGCGTGGTGACGCTGGCGCTGTTCCTCAGTGTGACGGCCGCCTATGCCTTGGGACGGGTGAAGTTCCGGGGGCGTGGCACGGTCTTGATGATGGTGCTCGGCGTGTCGATGTTTCCCCAGGTCGCGGTGCTGTCGGGGCTGTTCGAAGTGATCCGCGCTCTGGGCCTGTACAACACCTCTTGGGCGCTGATCCTGAGCTACAGCATTTTCACCCTGCCCTTCACGGTCTGGGTGCTGACCACCTTCATGGGGCAACTGCCTCATGAGCTGGAAGAAGCGGCAATCATGGATGGCGCTTCACCCTGGGTCACGCTGACCCGCGTGCTGTTGCCGCTGCTCTGGCCTGCCCTGGTCACCACTGGCTTGTTGGCCTTCATCGCCGCGTGGAACGAGTTCCTGTTTGCCCTGACCTTCACCCTCACCGACACGCAACGCACGGTGCCGGTCGCCATCGCCCTGATTTCCGGCGGGAGTCCCCATGAGCTGCCTTGGGGGCTGTTGATGGCGGCATCGGTGCTGGTCACCGTGCCCTTGGTGATCCTGGTGCTGATCTTCCAGCGCCGAATCGTTTCCGGTCTCACCGCCGGCGCCTTAAAGGGTTGATGCCCAACAACTACAAGGAACAGCATCGTGATCAAACTGAAGCTAGATAAGGTGAACAAACAATTGGGCGGCGCGCGGATTCTTCGCGACGTCAGCCTGGAGATCGCTGCGGGTGAATTCGTGGTGTTCGTTGGCCCTTCGGGCTGCGGAAAGTCGACCCTGCTGCGACTGATCGCAGGACTGGATTCGATCTGCGCCGGCGACCTGTTGATTGATGGACGACGGGTCAATGACCTGGAGCCGCGCGAGCGCGGCGTCGGCATGGTGTTTCAGTCCTATGCGCTGTACCCGCACATGAGCGTCTACGACAACATCGGTTTCGGTCTCAAGCTGGCCAAGACGGATAAAAGCAGCCTGCGCGAGCGGGTGCTGAAAACGGCGCAAATCCTGCAGTTGGACAAACTGCTGCAACGCAAGCCAAAGGAACTCTCCGGAGGGCAGCGTCAGCGTGTGGCCATGGGCAGGGCCATGGCGCGGGAGCCGGACATCTTGTTGTTCGATGAGCCGCTGTCCAACCTGGACGCGTCCTTGCGGGTGCAGATGCGCAACGAAATCGCCCGGCTGCACGTTCGACTCAGCTCGACCATCATCTACGTCACCCACGATCAGGTGGAGGCCATGACCCTGGCCGACAAGATTGTCGTGCTCAATGGCGGCCACGTGGAGCAGGTCGGCTCGCCTCGCGAACTCTACGAACGCCCGGCCAGCCGCTTCGTCGGCGGTTTTCTCGGCTCGCCCAGAATGAACTTTCTGGCGGCGCGCCTGCACGCCCCCGGCGAAACCAGCCGGGTGGAGACCTCGGTGCTGGGCATGACCGCCCTGCCCTTCGACAGCTCGAACCTGACGGCCGGCACGCCCCTGAGCTTGGGGGTTCGCCCGGAGCACATGTCGCTCAAGGCCGCGCAAGGAACCGGCGGCCTTGTCGTGGCCGGGGTCGAGTACCTGGGGAGCGAAACCTACGTGCACCTCGAAACCGATCAGGACGAGCCGCTGGTCTGTCGCTGCGAGGTCAACGCCGGATGGCAGGCAGGTGATCGAGTCGAGCTGCAGCTGGAAATCGACAACCTGCATCTGTTCGATGCCGACGGCACGGCCTTGAAGCGGCACCCGCCGGCCATTGAGAACCTGCCGAATGACCGCTCTCGACGCTCTGCCCAAGCACGCGCCCTATGACCTGGCGACCCGATGCCTGTTACTCCGGACCTTGCGCGGCGCACTGAGTGACGGCCTCATCCAGGCTCATCCACCCGGCGATCATATGGCTCCACCGGCAGGCTGATCGCCTTGCACTGCAGCGACCCAGGTCGTCAAGCCACCCTGCTTTAGGTTGCCGGGGCGCTGCGGCCTCTGGTGCCTGATCCTGGTCGCCCGGGCTGCCGAGCGTCTAGCGGTCGGCCGCCTGCACTTGGTCCCGGCCCATTGCTTTTGCACGGTACATCGCGGTATCAGCACGCCGAATGAAGGCGTCGAACGACTCTGACGCAATCCATGTGGCAACGCCGAAGCTGCAAGTCACCCGGCCACTATCCTCAAAGGGCTGGGTGTTTATCAGCGCCCGAAGCTTTTCTGCCAGCAGCCTTGTATGGTTCAGCTCGCTATCCGGGCAGATCAACGCAAACTCCTCTCCGCCTGTTCTGCACAGCAGATCGGTTTGCCGTGTTGCCGAACTTATTCGGGCGCACAAGGCCTGCAGAACCTTATCGCCACATTGATGGCCCCAGCGGTCGTTGATGTGCTTGAAGTGATCAACGTCAAACATGATCAGCGACAGCGGGCGGTGTTGCACGTTCGCCTCGATGAGCAGGCGCGCCATCAACTCTTCGAAGTATCGGCGGTTATAGACGCCGGTCAGGTGATCGGTGATGTTCAGCACGCGCAGGTCTTGCGTGCGTTCATCCACCAGCGACAGGGCGCGGGCGCGCTGGGTAATCAGCAAGTACACCATCAAGGTCAACAGCAGCGACAACCCTGTTCCGAACACGACAATCAGGCTGATGGACAGGGTGTAGCTGTTGGCGGCGAGAAATGTTGCGCCGGGTCGAAACTGGACCAGGTAATCCTGGTCGGCGACTTTCAGCAGCCGCTGCGCGTACAGCGCCGAAGGGGCTGCGGGAGCCAGGCTCTGATAGATGTCTTCCCCTTGCTGCTGGTTGTCGATCAATGAAAGCGTCACGTTCAATCGTTGCAGGCTGGGTAATGGAATGCCCTGTTCCATCAGGGACGCCAAGCGCACGCTGGAGACAACGAAGCCCTGCAAATCTGCATCGTGCAATGGCACCTCAGGCGGCGTCTTGAACACCGGTGCGACAAAGAAAACCCCCGATTGTCCATTGGTCATTTTCAAGGGTTCCGACACCACGATTTCGCCTGTTTCCCGGGCCTTGTTCATCAAGGCCTGGCGACCCGGGCGAGCCAGAATATCCATGCCGGGCAAGACCTTCACGTCATCGCGCTTCAATAAATAGAGCAATATCCAGTGCTCCGGCCGGCTGCTAAGCGGGACTCTGTCACCGCTGACGGGATCAATTTCATGATATGAAAAATCACCGGTGCCGTTGAGCAGCGCCTTGGCACGAAACCCTTGCAGATCCTTCTCGGGAATCCTGGCCACCCAGCTATAGGCTTCGTCCTCGCCAACCAGAGGCGTGACAAATCCCAGAAACTCCTTTTCAGTGACATCGTCGGCGTTGACAAAGAAACGCCGCACCACGTCCAGTTTCAAGACTTGAGTATTAAAGCGTCGTTGCAGGCGACTGAATCTTTCGTCGACCTCCAGTTGAAAGGCAACGCTGACGGTACGCTGCTCTGCCCCGACAAACAGGATCAACACCAATAGCGTGATGGCCACCCCGGCCAGGCACACCAGGGCGCAAAGGGTCACGTCCGATGCTTTGAGCACATTCCCACGAGTAGACATTCGTTTGTGTTCCTTGCTCATCGCCAAAAACAGCATGCCGTGACCTGAAGTACTGTCGAAGTATCGGCATGCTTGTCGTGATCTTTATCAATCTGGCGTGAGAGCAAGGGGCTTGTTCTTCGGCTGATGCTGGCCGGTGCGGTCGTTCGCGACGGCCAGCCACCCACCATCAAGCGCTAGGCATCGTGCAACTTGAGCCAACCCAAGCTTGCCGCAGTCGTGCTGGAAGGACGGTATTCACAGCCGATCCATCCCGCGTATCCACGGTGTTCCAGGGCGGCAAACAATGGCGCAAAGTCAACCATGCCGGTCCCCGGCTCATGGCGACCTGGGCAGTCCGCAACCTGTACGTGGACCGTTCGCTCATAAAACTGGTCCAGAACAGTTGCGGCGTCGCCGGTCAAAAGCTGTGCATGGTACAGATCGAGAATCAGCCCCACACTCGGGAAGGCTTCCAGCACCTGGAGCGCCTTGCCGAAATCCGACAGGTAGTACCCCGGGATTTCCCTTGGGCTTATCACTTCGATCAGAGGCTGCAACCCCTGATCCTGAAAATAGCCGACGGCATATTCCAAGTTGCTCATGAAACGCGGCGCAGCCGAAACCTGTTCAGTAATCCCGGACATGACGTGCACCTTCGAGCAGCCCAAGACCTTTGCATACCTGGCGGCCAAGGCCAGACCCTCACGAAACTCTTCTTCCTTGCCTTGCAACGCAGCCAAGCCCTTGGTGACTCCGGCCGGGGCCGCGAACTGGATCAGGGGCAGGGAATATTGAGTCAAATGTGCGGCCAGTTGACTGGCTTCAAATGCATAGGGTGAAGGAAACTCCACTGCCTTGAATCCGGCCGCCGCTGCCGCTTCGATCCGCTGGAGAAAGGGCAAATCGTTGAACTGGAAGCCGAGATGAGCGTTGAACTTGAGCATTGAGTAAAAATCCGTTTTGAAAGAGGCAAGTCATCGGCCCGGGCACGAGCCTCGAAAAGGCGACAACACCGTTAGCGCCGGCATATTAGTCAGGCCCATCCATCACGAAAAATATTATGTTGTGATTGTTTTCATCACTGATTGTTATGCTTCGGCTTTCGATCCGAGCATGACTGGCATGAATCTCAAAGCGTTGATGTGCTGCGTAGAAGTTGCGCGGCAAGGCAGTTTCACCAAAGCCGCGCAGAGCCTGCACATTGCCCAACCGGCATTGAGCATGGCCGTTACTCGATTGGAAGAGGAACTGGGCGTTACCCTTTTCAACCGCGCAGCACGAAAAATCACCGTCACCGCTGAAGGCAAAAGCTTTCTCGCCCGTGTCGAAGTCGCTTTGCTGGAACTCGACATGGCCCGCCAGGAGCTGCGGGATCTGTCGCAGTTGCAGCGTGGCGAGATTCGTCTCGGCGTGCCTCCCATGTACGGGATCAACTACATTCCGCAGGTACTCAACGCCTTTGGCAAAAGTTATCCAGGTATCGTCATGACGGTGGTCGAAGGCAGTGCGGATGACATCAGCCAACGCCTGGAAAACCGTGACATCGATGTCGCCCTGCTGGAGTCCCGTCGAGTGGCGAGCGGATGGGACTCGGTTGTGTTGGGCACCGACGAGATGGTCATGTGCATGAACGAAGACCACCCACTTGCGCGCCAGGCCTTTATCGAGGCCTCGCGTCTGCAAGATGAAAAAATGGTGCTTTTTGACCAGACCTTCCTGCAACGCCATATGTTCGATGCCTTCTGCGAAGCCGCCGGCACCCGCTATCGAATAGCATTGCAGAGCAATTTTGTCTCGCTGGTCATCCAGGCAACACTGGATGGAATGGGCGCCTCTACCCTGCTGCGCTCCATTCAACACTCCGTACCCGGCTTGCAGGGGATTCCCTTCAAACCGGCACAGGTCATGAGTTTCAGTCTGTGCTGGCGAGCGGACGAATATCTGTCCGTGGCAAACCGGCGATTCGTCGAGTTTGCCCAGACAACCGGTTTCTTCGGTAAGGATCCCGCCTGACAGGCAATGGAGTTGCAACGCACCACGCCACCGATATCGGCTGCCAGCCCTCAAGTGCCCAGCGGACGCCTTGAGCTTACAGGGCTTGTGCTGCCGTCTGCTTCCAGGCATCAAGCGCCTGGACTTGCATGAACCAGCGCTGGAGATTGGGCAGATGCGTCACCGGGAACTTGGCCCGGTGCTGATCAGCCAGCGGTGCGGCTATCGCCAGGTCGGCCAGCGAAAGACCGCTGTCGCAAATCCATTGGCGATGACCGAGGTGCGCCTCAAGAATGTTTGCAGCCTCAGTCACCCCTTGTTCTGCGCGAGCGACCTCAACGGGATCGGGCGCCCCCATTCCAGCCAAGGACTTGATCGAGTTCTCCCAGTTAAGAATGCCGATGCCCGGCATGAAGGACTGCCCGCACCAGAACAGCCAGCGGTTGACGTCTGCGCGGCCACGGGGTTCGCCGGGATAAAGGGTCTGACCTGGGACCAGATCCGCCAGGTACTGCATGATGGCGCAAGACTCCCAGAGTACCCATCCATCATGTTCGAGAACCGGAACCCGATGATTCGGGTTCAGTTGCAGAAACTCGGGAGCGTTCTGCTCCCCTTTAAACAGATCCACCGGCACCAGGTCGAGCTCGATTTCGAGGTCATGGGCGGCCATCAGCACTCGGCGGCTGCAAGTCGACGCTGGATGGTAGTGAAGACGCATGGTTCTAGCTCCTTTGGGGTGATCAATGCTGCCATTGTCTTTCTGCGCACTGACAGAAAATGGCAGCAGTGATGCAGTGCCTGGATCGGCGCTCATCAGCCGGCCAGGAACGTTGCTCCTGAAAGGTCGCTGCCATTGAGCATCCCCCACCGCGCGGTGCAAACAGTGCTTTGAGTCACTGCCGGATAATGGCAGGATCTCGCGCAAATCACGCCGCCAGCTAAGCCTCTCCATGTCCCGCACCGAAAGATTATTTGCTCTGATCCAGACCCTGCGCAGCCATCGTTTTCCGGTGACGGGCCGTCAGTTGGCCAAAGAACTGGGGATCAGCCTTCGTACGCTGTACAGGGATATCGCAACACTGCAGGTGCAAGGAGCCAACATCGAAGGAGAGCCTGGGCTCGGTTACGTGTTGCGCCCCGGCTTTATGCTCCCGCCGCTGATGTTCACCGAGGAGGAAATAGAGGCCCTGGTCCTGGGTTCTCGCTGGGTGTCCGAGCGTGCCGACCTGCAACTGAGCAGCGCCGCAAAGGGCGCATTGGCAAAAATAGCCTCGGTGTTGCCCCAGGATCTGCGCACCGCGCTGGACGCCAACTCACTGGTGGTGGGCAAAGGCGATCAGACACAAACAGAGGCCATCGATCTGTCGCAGATCCGAAGGGCCATTCGAGTCGAGCACAAGGTACTGATCCATTACCTGGATCTGAAAGGAACGCGTTCAGAGAGAACGATCTGGCCCGTTGCCCTGGGCTATTTTGACCGTGCTCGAATGCTGGCCGGGTGGTGCGAACTGCGGCAAGAGTTCCGTCACTTCAGGACGGATCGCATATCGGCATTGCAGGTAACGGCCGAGCGCTACCCGCGGCGCAGGCAAGCCCTGCTCAAAGAATGGCGCGAGGTGGACAGGCTCGAGCGACAACAACGGCCGCCGCTGCAGCAGGTGCCTTAGGATCGGGACCTCGGCCAGGCTCCGACAACCGATCCGCATTTCACCGAAACTCACGGACTCGCGCCCAGCCCCACAGGCCTTCAGGTCCGCAATCGGTCGAGCTCATTGCGCCCCCTGCCACGCCCTCTGCCTGGGCCTCATGAACCTGAATCAATGCCTGTCCACGCCCACACCCCCTCATCAACCGCCAGCCTCTCCAGTAACCGGCAATAGTCGCCAAACATCGCCTCCACCCGTTCCGGTACCAGCCGATCGGCTGCAAGGTCCCAGTGGATCAACAAGGTCTCCCGGGTCTCGATACCGAGGTTGTCCAGCGCCACACCATGGGTGCGGCTGGCGCCTTTGACCAGCCTCGCGCCCGCCGGCAGATCCAGCGCTCCCTGTGGATTGAGCCGGGTAAACACCACCGGAAAATCCAGCTTGCGTGGTCGCTGCTTGTCCGTGGCCATCTTGCGCAGCGCCTGCAGGCCGCTGGTGCCGCTGCGTTGCTGGTCTTCGCTGAAGATCCGATCGCAACGTCGGGCCTGCTCCAGGAGCGTCAGGGGCTCGTTGTCGAAATCGATCCAGCTCAAGGTGGTGAAGTCGCCCACCAGGGTATCGATCTGCGGATGCACCGGTGGCCGCGTCCACCCCGGGGCCACCAGGGTAAAGCCTGGCGTGGCGCCGTGTTTTGCCAGGCTCCAGGCATAGGCGCTGATCAGCAAGGCGTCGGCCGAGACGGCGGCTCGCTGCAGGCGCTCGCGCAGCGCTGGCCAACTGTCCAGGCGGTACTCGTATTCCAGGTACGGGCCATGGCCGTCCTGGCGCTCATGCACCTGCGGCCCCTGGGGCAGCCGGCGGAACTTTTCCTGCCAGTAAAGCGCGGCGTCCCGCGCTGCGGGCGAACGCTGGTACTGCCCCAGCGCTTCGATGTAGTCGGCGAAATGCAGGGTCAGCGCTGGCAGTGACTGGCCGTGGTACAGAGCGAGCAGTTGCCGGATCAACAGGTCCCGGCTGGGCAGGTCGACCAGCAGCAGGTCCACCCCCAGGTGCACCAGGCTATGGGCTTCATCCAGCCGGCTGACCTTGAGTTCGGCATGGGGCCAGTCGCCCAGCGCCGTCACCCGGCCGAGCATCGCGTCGGCGATCCGGGCACAACTGACGCCCTGCTCCAGGGTTTCCAGTGGCACCTCGGGCACTGTTTCCAGGGTCTGCTGGGTGCCATTGGGCAGAATCCGCGTGCGCAGCATCGGATGCCGCGCCACCAACTGTTGCCAGGCCCGGGCCAGCCGCGAAACATCGAGGGCCTCGATGCTGACCGCCAGGTAGAGATGCGAGCTGCCCTGCCCCCGGTGCAGCGCTCGGCTGAAGGCGTAGGCCTGCTGTTGATCGGTCAAGGCAAAGGGCTGTGCCGGCGCAGCAGCGGGCGTCAGATGAAAAGGCGCCGCAGGTGGCAATCCGCAGGCGCTCACCCCTCGCCAGTCGGCGTCTGCGTCCGCCAGGCTGACCAGCAACCGGCAATAATCGGCAAACATCTGCTCGATCAGGCCGTCGGGATAGCAGTCGATGGCCACGTCCCAGCTGAAGTTCAGTGCACCGCCCTGCTCCCGCATCTGGTGATCGAGATTGACCTGCGGCGTCTGGGTCACGCAGTAGTGCTGGGCATCGCCAAAGCTCGGCGCGCTGTCGATCAGCGGGTTGTTGAGCATCGAGGTGAAGACCACCTCGCCGCTGCACAAAGACACTGACGAGGCACCACGGCGGCGGACTTCCCGCAGCGCGGCGACACCGCCGACACTGGCGTGGTCCAGGTCCTCCAGCAATTGGCGCTGCACCCCTTGCGTCCAGTCGGCGAGGTTCGCATCCCCCGCAGCGGCAAAGGCAAAGAACTGCGTCGAGATCAACGGCCCGACCAGGCGCTCAATCCCCGGGTGCAGGGGAAATCGGCCATAGCTGGTGCAGATCAGGGAAAACCCCTGACCGGCATTGGCCTGCTGCAGGATCAAGCCGAACAGGCCAAGCAGCAGCGCAGTGCCGGACACCTGCAAGGCGGCGCCCTGCTCCTTGAGTCGCTGCCAGCGGTGGCGCTCCAGGCTCCAGGCCAGCCGTCGACGCTCGCGGCCCGCAGGGCGCGATGCCTTGGGCAGCAGCAGGCCCGCAGGGGCCCGCGCCAGTTTGTCGAGCCAGTACTGCAGGTCGCGCCGGTAGCGCGGCGAGTCCTTGAACGCCTCCAGCGCCTGCTGATAGTCGCGGAACGTCACCCCCAGGTCCGGCAAGCCGGCAGCCGGATCCTGATAGATCATCAGCCACTGCTGCAGCAGCACCTCCAGCGAAGTGGCATCGACAATCAGCTCGTCGATGCTCAGGTGCACCCGGCTGACTTGCCGGTCCAGCAGCGACACCGCGACCTCAAAGAGTCGGTCCTGGCCGACGTGGTAAACCTTGAGCGACATCGCGGCGCGAAGATCGGCCAGGGCGCGTTCGCGCTCCTCGGTGGTGCTGCGGCGCAAATCACGGGTCTTGAAGCGATAGCCAGCCCCTGGCGTGACCTGTTGACGGCCATCTTCCAGCAGCCTGAGCCGCAGTGCGTCGTGGTGCAGCACCAGGCGATTCCACGCCTGATTGAGCCGGTACAGGTCCAGGTTCGGCCAGTCGAACTCCAGGTAGATATGACACCCCACCCGTTCCGCCTCGGGTAGCAACTGGCGCCCCGACAGGAACGATTGCTGGATGTCGTTGAGTGCAAAAGGCTCTTGGGCAGCCTCGGGGGCCGGTTGCAACAGCGGCCCCTGCGCAGCCTCGGCATGCCGTGGGAGTGCCGACAGGCTGGCTTCCACCTCGGCAAGACTCAAGTAAGGGCTCAACTGCGCCAGGGAGAGCGACAGGTGCAACTCCTGCTCGAGCCTGGCCTTGAGGCCCAAAGCCCCCAGGGAATTCAGGCCCAGGCTGGCCAGGCTGCGGGACGCGCAACCGGCGAGCGTCTGCGGATCACAGCCCAACACCTCGGCGAGTACCTGGCGCGGGCTGTTCTGCGACGGGCTGGCCTGTTTCAGGGCCTGGGCCTGGGCCTGGCGCGGGGCCAGCCAATGACGTTCCTGCGCGAAGGCGTATCCCGGCAGGCTCACTCGCCGGGGTTGATCCAGGCGCCGCAGCGTACGCCAGTTCAGGTTCGCACCTTGGCGCCAGGCATCGGCCAGCGTCGGCCAGTCGCGGTCCGCCAGGGCCCGGGCCACCGCGGCAGCGTCCTCTGGCGCCGGCTCCGCCACCGGCAACAGCTCGTCCCCCACGCCCAGGGCCAGTTCATCGAGCCGTTGTTGCAGGCAGGCCCTGCTGTCCACCACGCAGGCCCAGCGGCACTGAAGGGCCGTGCGCCCCACTTGCAAGGTATGGGCGATGTCGGCCAGCGACAGCTCTGGACGCTGGTCGATCGCCTGGCTCAGGCGCCTCGCCTGCGCCCGCAGCCGTTGCCCATCCAGCGCCGACAGCAGGATCAGTTGCGGCCCGACAGCCGCCACAGCCTCCCGCGGACGAGCGACAAACTCCTCCACCACCAGGTGGGCATTGACGCCGCCGAAGCCATAACTGTTGATGCTCGCCCGACGCGGCAAGGGTTCACCTTGTGCATCCCGAAGCGCCGGCCAGGGGCGATTTTCAGCCTCGAACGCCAGTAGCTGCGGATCGACGCTGATGGTCGGGCTGAGCTGCCGATAGCCGGGGATGCCCGGCAGATGCTGGCGTTTCATGGCATCGATCACCTTGAACAACGCCGCCATGCCGGACGCCAGTTCACAGTGCCCGATCAGTGGTTTCAGGCTGCTGATGTTCCAGGGCGCACCGGCTGGCGCGTCGCCGCTCAACAGGCGGCGTGCGGCCTGGATCGCGTCGACTTCAATGGCATCGCCCATCGTCGACCCGGTGCCATGGGCTTCCACATGGCTGACGGTGTGTGGCGCCACTCCAGCGGCGCGGTAGGCGGCGACCATCGCCGCCTGCATGCCGTGGTGATCCGGCGCGGTCAACGAAAGCCCGCGTCCGCCATGGCCCACGCCACTGCCGATGATCTTCAGGTGAATCCGATCACCGTCGCGCAGGGCATCGGCCAGGGGCTTGAGCAACAGCACGCCCACCCCTTCGGAACGCACATAGCCGTCGGCCCCGGCCTGGAACGACCGGGTCTGTGCCTGTTCGCTGAGCAAGCCCATTTGCCGGTAGCCGGCGGTTTCAGCAGGCGACAGCAGCAGGTTGACCGCGCCAACCAGCGCCTGCCGGCACTCGCCGGCCCTGATTGCCTGCATGGCCCGATGCAGCGCCACCAGCGCCGATGAGCAAGCGCTGTTGCAGTATTCGCTGGGACCGCGCAGATCGAGGAACCAGGAAATCCGGTTGGCGTACATGCACGGCGCCGACGAGGTCAGTCGAAACGGGCTGGCCGGGGGCGCCTCGACGAGGTCGCGGTACTCGCTCGGCGCGGCGGCGATAAACACCCCCGTAGGATGACGGGCGAACTCCGGGGCACTGATCGCGGCATCTTCGAGTGCCCACCAGGCGTGCTGCAAAAGCAACCGTTGCTGTGGGTCCATCAGCGCCGCTTCTGCCGGCGAAAGGCCAAAGAAGCCGTGATCGAAATACTCGATGCCATCGAGATAGCCGCCCGGCGGCCCGTCCATCGCGCGTTCGGGCGGTATCGGCCGCAGCTGGCTGACGCCGTCGCCAATGGCGGCCCAGAACCCCTCCAGGTCGCCACCGGGAAAGGCCCCGCTGATGCCAATCACCGCCAATGCATGCTCGGCGCTGGCAGGCGTCGGCTCAGACGTGGCCGCGGGGGTCGCGATGGGGGCCGCCCCCTGGGGCGTTGCGAGGCGTTCCTGCAGCGCGGCGACGATCTTTTCGAAGTGGTTGTAGCGAAAGAAGAAGCTCGGCTCCAGGGCCAGGCCCAAGCTCATGGCCAGTTGTTCACTGAGCGCCAGCAGATCGGCGGAATCCAGCCCCAGCTCCATCAGGCTGTGGCGTGGCGAAACCCGGCTGTCCAGGGCCAGGCCCAGGCAACGATTGACGCCCTGGCGAACCGCTTCGTCGATGGCCAGCGTCGGTGTGGCAGCCAGGGTCGGGGGCGGCGTCAGTTCCTGACGCTGGCGGCTGGCCAGGTCATAGCGCACCAGGACCCCGTGCCCGTGGTTGTCGGCATCGGCGGGACGATAACCGGGCACCAGGCGCTCGATGCGCGCACCGTGCAACTCGTGGAAGCGCAACACCGGGTCCAGCAGCACGCCGCGCTCGTCACGGCCATGGAGGTAGTCCGCCTGGGCCAGGTGCCGGTGCTTGGGATAGTCCTTGCAACGGGTGACGCCGACCACCGTGTCGACACCGTTGCGCAGGGTGCAGTATTGCAGCATGAACTCCAGCAACTGATCGCCATAGCCGCTGTATTGATGTTCCGGCAGGATGTTCAGGCTCTGGATCTGCACGGTGCTGCCCTGGCCGTGAAACAGCTGGTCGACCGTGGCGAAGTTCACCGCGAACAGCTCCTCGATGCGGGCGATGCGCTGGGAGTAGATCACCCCGACCAACGCCCCCTGGAACTCCAGCGCCAGTTGCCCGGCGGGGTCCTGGCTCAAGCGGCGGCGCAGGATGGCCGCGTCCACCCGCCCGCCTTCGGGCCAGCAGGCCTGCTCCAGCGCCAGCAGTGCCGGCATGTCCGCCAGCGTCACCGGGCGCACACGGTAATCACGGGCCCGGTAGCAGCCACTGCTGGCCTCGCAGTCGATGCCGTCCAGGGGCCGCGGGTGCAAGCTCCCCGGGTCGGCAAACAACCCGGCGCCTGCCAGCGCCATCAGGTACTGCGCCGCCTCCACCGGGTAGTCACAGGCAAAGTGATCGGCCCGGGGCCCGTTCGGGCGCCAGTGCCGCTCGCTGAGCAGGATCGGTTGATCGCCGATCAGGCTCGCCAGTGCGTGGGCCGAAGCATCGAGGCTGCCAAGCACCTGGGCGCCTGTCAGCGGCTGGCCGTCGGCCCCCAGGTAAAAGCGCGACGGGGCCTGGGCCGTTGCTGGCGGCGAGCTCGGTTGCGGCGCTCGGCGATTGAGCTGGCCAATGCCCAGCCACAGGATGCGCGCATCGGCCCCTACACCCGCATCCCGCAGCCGCTGGCGCAGCGCCGACGGATCGCCGGGCACGGCGTGCTCAAGCGTCAGCCATTGCAGGGGGTAGCTGTCCAGCGCCCGGCCCCGGGCCGTGTGTTGGCGCAGCCACTGGCGCAGTTCGTTCGAGCAAGTGCCGTCCTGGTCGCCGAGCTGGACGATCCAGTCCGGCTGTGCCGACAGCGGCTGGGCATCGAAGACCTTGCCCAGCAACTGTTCCAGCGCCGGTCGATCCCCCGGCCAGAGCAGCGACGCCCCTGCCCCCTCAAGCCAGTGCAGCACCTCGGTCCACGGCTGGCCCTGGCTGAACAGCAGGTCGTCGAGGATGGCGGGCAAGCTGGCGTAATACTCCAGGAACGGCGCACTCAACCGCTCGGCCAGCAGCGCCCGCCGTTCGGGGTTGAGCACCAGGTGCCGTTCTTCCCGACGCACCCACTGCTGGCTGCGCAGGAAATCACTCAGCCGCCGGCTGCCTTCGGCGTCGCTCTGCTGAACGTCGATGCGGCGCGGGTCGACCCGGCCCGTGCCGAGGTCCAACCCGCCGTTGAGTTGCAGCCGGTGCAGCAGCACCAGGGCCAGCAACTGGTTCAGGCCCTGAACAAAGGCCGGACAGTGCAGGTTCCAATCCAGCGCCGCGCACTCCAGGCAACGCCACAGGCCGGGCATGTCCTCGGTGCGCGGTAGCCGCTGCGGCGCCAACCGGGAAAACAGCTCGGCCACTTCCATGGGCAGGGTGCCGATGGCCGATGCCCGGCCGCTGAAGAAATACTCGTCCTCGGCGGGCTGGCTCAGCCAGCCAAACGCCTTCAGGCCATCAAAGGCCACCCGCAACGGGCCGTCGTTGATCGAGGCGGCGGCGACAAAAGGCGCAAAGCCGAACGGCCGGTTGATGCCTCGGCGCGAGATCAGTTGCCGGCTTTCCAGGCTCAGCACCGTGGCGATGAAAAACAGCTGATCGGTGAAGCTGGGGTGCAGGGGCTTTTCCATGACAGGGCCTCCAGTGGCGTGTGCCGTCACGAAAAGGCCGCGGTGCTTTGCACGCTCTTGACCAGTTTGGTCAGCACCTCACCCGGTCCGAGCTCCTCGAACTCGAACCGGCCCTGGCGCATCAGGTACTGCACGGTATCGAGCCAGCGCACCGAGCCGCAGATTTGTTGGGTCAGGGTCTCCACCAGCGCCTGGTCCCGATAAGGCGCGGCGTTGATGTTGGCGATCACCGGGGTGTGCAGCGGCGCATAGTCGAACGTCGCGAGGTAGTCGCCAAAGGCCTGCATCGCACCTTGCATGTAGCGCGAATGGAAAGGCGCGCTGACCGGCAGCACCACGAAGGTGATGTCCAGCGCCTGGAAGATTTCCCTGGCTTCGCTGAGCGCCTCCACCGGTCCGGCGAGCACCACCTGGGATGGCGAGTTGTAGTTGGCAACGTCCAGTGCATCGAGCCCGTGCTGCGCCAGCAGCGAATGGACCTCATCGGGGCTGCGGCCAATCACCGCGGCCATGCTGCCGCCGGTGGCGAGGGCCATCAGTTCGCCGCGCTTCTTCACCAGTTTCAATCCGGTTTCGAAGGAGAACGCCCCCGCGGCAAACAGCGCGCAATATTCCCCCAGGCTGTGGCCGGCGAGAAAGTCGGCTTTACGCGGATCCGCCTGCTGCTTGGCGAGAAACGCCAGGGCTCCGACGGTGTAGAGCGCCGGTTGGGTGAAGCGGGTGTTGGACAACTGCTGGTCGGGGTCTTCCAGGCACAGGGTCTTGAGGGAGTACCCCAGAATGGCGTCGGCTTGCGCCACGTGCTCGGGGAACTGCTCGAACAGCTCGGCGCCCATGCCCAGCCGCTGCGAGCCCTGGCCGGGAAACACATACACCCGTTTCGGCCCGGCCGGTGCTGGCGTGGCGGGACGCTGGACCAGCCGCGGCGCCGGCACCTCAACCGCTGGCACGGCCGCCGCGGCGGGCACGGCCGGTGGCACAGGGTTGGCCGGCAAGGGCTGCAAGGCTCGGCCGAGGGTCAGCACCTCGTCGAATTTCTCCAGGTCGCGGCCGAACGGGCTCAGCACCGAGACAATCGTCGGCAAGGCCCGATCGCGAATATTCTGCTTGATCAGGTTGGCCAACGTGCCGCTGGGGCCGAGGTCGAGGTAGATCATCGCCTCGCCGCGCTCGGCGGCCTCGGCCTCGATCCGCGCCAGGGTCTGGGAGAAACGGATCGGCTGGCGGATGCTCTGCCAGTAGTGGTCGCTGTCGAAGCGGTGCATGTCCGGGGTGTCCAGGCAGGAGATCACCGGGATCTGTGCCGGGTTGAAGCGGGTCTGGCCGAGCAGCGCCTCGACCTGGGGCTTGAGAAACTCGATATGCCGCGAATGAAAGGCCTGATTGACCGGCAGGCGCTGGAACACCACATCCTGCGCACTGAGCTGGCGCTCGGCTTCGGCAATGGCGCTGGACGGGCCGGCCACCACCATCAGCGACGGCGCATTGTAGGCGGCGATATCACAGTGCTGGTGCAGCGCCGGCAGTTGTTGATACAGCGATTGCGCGGCCAGGATCGCCAGCATCGCGCCCTCCCCCGAGGGGGCCTGCTGCTGGTGGAACAATTGCCCCTGGCGTACCGCCAGGCGGATCGCCTCAGGCAGCGACACGACCCCGGCCAGCGCCGCGGCGGCCAGTTCGCCGAGGCTGGCGCCCAGCAGATAGTCCGGGGTGATCCCGTGCTCGATCAGGGTCTTGCCCAGGGCGTATTCGATCATGAAGATCGCCGGGTGGCTCAGGCGCACATCATCGAACACCTTCGAACGCGGATTGTTGTCGTGATAGATCCCGGCGATCAGCGATTGCCCCAGCTCGGCGTGAACCAGGCTGTCGAGCTCGTTCATCCAGCGGTGGAAGCGCGAATTGTTCTGATAGAGCTCGCGGCCCATCTGATAGAACTGGCAGCCCTGGCCGGGAAACATGAACACCACGCAAGACGTCTGTCCCTGAAAAAGATACGGCATAAATTTCGTCCTGAAATGGATGGCTGACGTGACGGCTCGCAGTATAGGAGCCGATCTGAAACGGCCTGCGACGTCGACAAAAAAAATCTTCGGGGGCCTTCGCCCGCGCCCGCTATGCTCCTCGGGCGGCCACATCTGCAGTTATTTTTGACACGGAGGTAGACATGACGACAGCAGGAACCGAAACCGTATCGCCGATCAGTCAGTGGTACGACATGATGACCCGGATGTTTCCCGACAAGCGCCTGACCTTCCTCAACTACGGCTACCTGGGCCAAGACAGCGACTTCGACTGGATCAACGACGAAGACCTTGAGCAGAAGTGCTCGGCGAACCTGATTCGCACCTTGCTGGGCGATAGCGACCTGAGGGGCAAGAAGGTTCTGGAGATCGGCTCCGGACGCGGCGGCAATTGCGCCTACCTCATCCGCTATACCGGCGCGGCGTCCGTGACCGGGCTGGACTTCTGCCCGGCGCACATCGAGCTGTGCCAGCGGGTGCACCCACTGCACGGGCTGACCTTCGTCGATGGCGACGCCATGGCACTGCCCTTTGCCGATAACCAGTTCGACGCGGTCATCAACATCGAGTCGTCCCACTGCTACCCCGACCTCAACACCTTTGGTGAAGAGGTGCGCCGTGTGTTGAAGCAGGACGGCCGGTTTTTCTACGCCGACACCATGAAGGGCGACAACACCAGCGCCCTGTCCGAGCGCGACAGCATTGGTGTCGACTTCTTCAGCAACGTGCTGGAGCAGCACCAGGCAATGATTGAGCACGCCGGCTTCAAGGTGGAGGAACATGCCGACATTTCCGATGGCGTGATCAGGGCCTTCGAAAGCGACCAGGGCCATCTCAAGCACCTGCTCAAGCAACTGGTGGCCGAGAAGAAACAGCAGAGTGAACCGCTGCCGCCCGAGGTCTGGCACGCCTTCGACACCATGCTGCACTTCTTCGACGAGAGCGGGGTCAAGGCCTACCGCAATGGCCATCTGGCGTACAAACTCTGGCGTTTGAAAAAAGCCGCCTGAGCCCTTCACCCCAAGGGTGGAGAGATCGCTCGCGGCCCTATCCAACGGCATTCTCCACCCGCTTCTCGGCATACAGGGCCGCGCAGAACCGAGCGATCACTCTGAACACGTCCGGCTGGGTCAGCAACGTCATGTGGTTGGCCGAAGCCACCTCGATCATTTCGAAGTTCGGCAGTTGCCGCTGCCACGTCTGCCAATAGTCGGCGTGGTTGAAGGCGGCGAACTCCTGGCTGTCGGTGGAGAAAAACGGCTCCAGTTCGCCCATCCACAAGCCACTGGCGTTGCGGAAGTAGTAACAGGCCACTTCCGCTGCCCTGGGCAGGGGCTCGATCCGATAGTGCTCGACCTGATACGCCTGCTGCAGCCGGGTGACTTGCGCCATCATCTGCTGCAGGCGCTCGTCGCTGGCCTTCAGGCCGCGCTGGCGGGCCAGCGTGGTCAATTGCTGCAGATAGTCTGCCGGCGGCAGCGACAGGTCGATCGCGTCACGGTGGATCAACACCTCGGCGAAGCGCTCGGGGGTCTGGCCGATGGTCATCTGCAAGGACATGTTGACCGTCTGCAGCAACCGGGTCTTGTCGGCCAGGCGCGCGGTACGCTCACCGGTCACGTCCGGCGAGTCGAGCATCACCAGGCTGCTGACGGTATCCCCCAGCTCCTGCAACTGGCGGGTCACTTCATAAGCCAGCATGCCCCCCAGGGAGTACCCGCCCAGGTCATAGGGCCCCTGCTGCTGGACCGACTGGATGACCTGAACGTAATAGGCCGCCATCGCCTGGATCCCCTGCAACGGCGCGCGGTCGGTCATCCAGCCCCTGGCCTGGAGGCCGTAGAACGGGCGTTGAACATGCTGGGCCAGGCCCTGGTAGATTTCACAGCCCCCCAGGGCGCCATGGAACCAGAACACCGGCCGCCCCCCAGGCGCCGCATTGAGCCGTTGCAGCTCCGGAAAGCGTGAGCTCGAACCGCTCAACAGATCGAGGATCTGCGCAGGCAGCGCCGGGTCTGGGGCGCTGGCCGGCGTGGCGTGCCGGCCGAGCAATTGCAGGGCCTCGCCCAGGGTCGAGCACTGCTGGAGGTCGGCCAGGGCCACCCGCGGATCAATCCGGGTCTGCACCTGCATGGCCCACTGCAGCATCACGATGGAATCGGCACCGTAGGCGCTGAGGGGCTTGCCCGATGACAACTCCTTGGGTTGCATCCCCAACAGCTCGGCGAGCAGGCGCCGGCCCTGTTCGGCGGCGGTTTCGGAGGGGGCTCCCGTAACGTGCAAGGGGGTATCGGCCTCGGGCAGCGCATCCTGCTGGGCCTCGGGCGCGCCGGGTGGCTCCAGCCAGTAGCGCTTTCTGTCAAAGGCATAGGTGGGCAGCGCGATCAGGCGTGCCCCGCTGTTTTGCGCGAGCCTGTGCCACGGCACCTCGCCGCCCTGGGTCCAGAACAGCGCCAGCTGTTGCAGGTCTTGGGCGGCGATCAGCCCCTCGCCCAGGGCCTCGCCCCCCGGGCCGCACAACAAGCTGGCCAGCGCCGCCGGCACCGCCTCGACATCGCCATAGGCCAGGGGCCAATCGGTTGCGGACAGGGCGGTCATGGGTTGCCCCGGCTCCAGCGTCCCCAGGATCTCGGCCAGCAGCTTGCGCAATTCGGCGCAACTGCCGACCCGCAACGCCAGGCGCAGCGGCATCGCTTCACGTCCGCTTTGCAGGGTATGGGCCAGGTCCTTGAGCCGGACCTGGGGATGCCCGTCCAGGTGCTCCGCCAGGCGGACCAGGGCCTGCTGCAACGAAGCATTGCTGACGGCCGACAGCGGCACGATATGCACAGCGCCCTCCTCCTGGGCTGGCGGCTCGGGCGGGCTCGGGTATTCCTCGATGATCAGGTGGGCATTGGAGCCCCCGGCGCCAAATGCGCTGAGGGAGGCCCGGCGCGGCACGCGTTGCCGCACGCCATCGATGTCCAGCTCCGGCTGCGGCCAGTCGGCCAGCGTGCGTTGTAGCACGAACGGCGACTGCGCCAAGTCCAGCTTGGGGTTCAGAGGGCCCAGCAGCAGCGACGGCACCCACTGCCGGTGCTGCAGCTGCAGCACCAGCTTGCTCAGCGCCGACATGCCCGAGGCGGCTTCGGCATGGCCGATGTTGGACTTGACCGAACCCATGGCGCAGCTGTGGGGCGCGACCCCCGCCTCGCTGAACACCCGGTTCAGCGCACTCAGCTCGATCGCGTCGCCCATGGCCGAGCCATTGGCCGCCGACTCGACATAACTGACGGTGCGCGGGTCGATCCCGGCGCGCTCGAAGTTGCTGGCGATCAGCGCAGCCTGGACCTTGGCGCTGGGCACCGAAAAACCATGGGTATGGCCGCCATGGTTGGTCGCGGTGGACTTGATCAGCGCCAGAATCGGGTCGCCATCGCGCTCGGCGTCGGCCCGGGTCTTGAGCAAGACCGCGCCCACGCCTTCGGCCGGCAGATAGCCGTCGCCCTCGGCGAAGCTACGGCTGCCGGCATGACTGCCCAGGACCTGGCCGACGCTCAGGCCGATGTACTTTTTCGGGTGCAGGGTCAGGTTGACGCCACCGGCGATCGCCAGCCGGCAGTCGCCATTGCGCAGCGCCTCGCCGGCGGCATGGATCGCCGAGATCGACGATGAGCACATGGTATCGATCGCCAGGCTCGGCCCTTGAAAGTCGAAGAAATAGGACACCCGGTTGGCAATGGCGCTGTAGGACGTCACCGAGACCAGGGATTCGCGCACCAGATCGGCCTCGAACGCCTGGTATTGCTGGTACATCACCCCGACAAACACCCCGACCTGCTGCTGATAGCGCTGCTTGACCTGCTGCCGGGTGATCCCGGCGCTTTCCAGCAGGTTCCAGCAGGTTTCCAGGAACAGCCGGTCATTGGGGTTGATGATCGGGGCCTCTCGCGGCGAGAGGTTGAAAAACAGCGGATCGAAATCCTCGACCCCGTCGAGAAAGCCGCCCCACTTGCAGTAGGTCTTGTCCAAGCGCTCGCGGGACGGGTCGAAGTACGCCTGGTGATCCCAGCGCGAGGCCGGCACCTCGCCGATCAGGTCCTCACCCGCGGCCAGCTTGCGCCAGAACACTTCCAGGTTTTCAGCCCCCGGAAAACGCCCGCTGATGCCGATGATCGCCAGGTCGCGGTGGTTGGCCGCCGGCGGCGCCTGGCGTTGCTGGCGGCTGCGCTGCCGCTGCACTGCCGGTGCCGGGGTTGGGGTTGGTGCATGACGCGGCGCCAGGCTGGCGTCCTCGGGCGTGCGGGGCGTGGCCCGCTCGGGCACCAGCAACTGGCGCAGGGCCTGCGGGTGCTGGCGGCTGAAGTAGGCGCTCAGCTCCCCCACCGTCTGGTACTCGTACAGCAGGCTGCTGGGCAGCGAGCCGAAGGTGCGTTCCAGTTGGCTGGTCAGCTCGGCCAGCATGATCGAGTCGGCCCCGTAGCGTTCGAACGACGCGTCGCGGTCGATCTTCTCCAGGGGCCGCTTGAGGGTGTTGCACAGCAGTTGCTTGAAATAGCGCACCGCCAGCGCCTCCAGCTCATCCGGCACGGCCTGCGCCGCCGCTGGTACTGGTGCTGGCACAGGGGCCACGGCTGCGGCGGCGGGCTCATCGAACAGGAGCGCTTGCGGCTCGTGCCAGCGCTCGGCAATGAAGTGCCTGATCCGGGCGATATCCCCCTCCAGCACCATCCAGCGTTCGGCGCCGCTGGTGTCGGCCAGCACCCGCTGCAGCAGGTCCAGGCCGCCACGGTCACTCAAGGGCTGGATGCCGGTCTGCTGGATCATCAGTTGTTCGCGTTGCCCGTCGATCTGCAGGCCGCCGTTGCGCCACAGCGGCCAGTTGATCGCCAGCGTGCGGCCCTGGCGGCGGCCGGCCTGTACCTGAGCGTTGCGCCAGCCGGTCCACTCGTCCATGAACGCGTTGGCCAGGGCATAGTCGCCCTGCCCCGGATTGCCGATCAGCGCGCTCACCGATGAAAACAGCACGAAACAATCCAGCGGCAGATGGCTGCTGGAGCGGTCCAGGTTCAGCACCCCCGCCACCTTGGGCGCCAACACCGCCGCCAGATCGGCCGCGCTCTTGTTCTGCAGCAGGCTGTCGCGGGTAATACCGGCGCAATGGAAAATCCCGTTGAGGCCGCCCGATGCCTGCTCGCACCGAGCAATCAAGGCTTCGACCGCGGCGGGGTCGGCGACGTCCAGGGTCTCCAGGCGCACCTTGCTGCCCAAGGCCCCGATTGCGGCGATTCGTCCGGCGGCCTCGGCCGACAATTGTCCGGCCGAACGGCTGGCCAGGATCAAGCTGATGCCCAGGCCTTGCTGCGCCATATGCTCGGCCAGCAACAATCCCAGGCCACCGGTGCCGCCGGTCACCAGGTAAACCCCGCCAGCACGCCATGCCGGGGCGGTTCCCCGGGCCGGCGAGGCCTGTTGCCAGGACGCCACCTGACGTTGGTCGTTGCGGTAGCGAATCCGCTCATCGTCCTCCCGGGCGTTGTCCACCAGCCACTGCGGGCTGAGGCTGCCCTGCAGCTCGATGACCTGGGCGGCGGCGATCAGGCCTTCGTTCTTCGCCGTTCTCAACAACGCCAGCAGCGCGGTGTGGCTCGCGGTGGCCTGCTCAGGGTCGACCAGCACCAGTTGCACCAGGGTGTCCGCCGGGCCGGCGCGCAAGCGCTCCAGCAGCCACCCGGCCAGGACCGGCAGCGCCTGCGCGGGGTCCTGCGCGACCGCCGGCAAGCACTCGATGCGGACCTGCCGCCCCATGCCCGTCAGGGCCTGGCATTGCTCGGCCAATGGCACAAGGTCGAGGGAGGGGGCGGCGGCCAGCACCACCAGTTGCCGAGCCAGGTGACGCTGGGTGGGATTGGCCAGGGCCTTGTCGCGCCACAGCGGCGTCATCACCAGCTGGGGCACGCTGGCCGGTTCCAGTGTCCGCGACGAGAAACCTTGCAGGCGCAACGCGACGCGGCCCTGTTCATCGCAGATGTCCAGGTCGAGCTTGCTGATGCGCCCCGGCTGATGACTGGCGCTGTAGCGCACCCAGGCCCGGCAGGGTTGCTCCAGCAGTTGCAGGTCGCCAAGGATCATCCTGTCCAGTGCAAAGGGCACCAGCGGCTGGTGTGCGGAGTGCGCTTGATCCGGCTCCAGCAACGCCAGCCCCAGTGCCGCCTGCAAGGCGCTGTCGAGCAGGCCGGGAGGCAAGCGGCACGGATCCCTGGCCGCTTGCCACTGCAACCGGGCCAGGACCTGGCCATTGCCCGCCTGCAAACTGCCGAGCCGGCGAAAGGCCTCGCCATAGGCCAGTCCCATCTGCTCAAAGTGCGTGTAGCACTGCTCCGGCGCGATCCGCTGCTCCTGGGTGGCGGCTTCGATGGCATGAAGGTCCAGCGGCGTCAGGTTCTCGGCGCTGCCAACCAGGGCGACACCGGTGCAATAGCTCGGGCCGTCGGCCGTGGCGCCCCGAATCTCGAAGCGGATTTCGCCGTTATCCTGCTCGGTCAGCTCGATATCGATGTCCAGGTCGGCGCCGGCATGCCCCATGGGCTGGCGCCAGGCGATGTTTTTCAGGCTCACCAGCGCGCCCTCGGCGGCCAGTGACTGCTCAACCGCCGCCCTGGCCATTTCCAGGTACGCCACCCCCGGCAGGACCTTCAGGCCGTTGACCCGGTGTTCGCTGAAAAACCATTCGTTGCCGCTGAACCGGCTGCTGAAGCGCTGCCCCGAAAGGTCCGAGGTGTTGCGCTGCAGCAACGGATGCAAGGCCGCCGGCCCCCTGTGCTGCAGTGCTGCAGATGCACTGATCCAGTAGTGCTCGCGGCTGAACGGGTACGTCGGCAGCGAGAGGCGCCGTGGCAGCGGCTGCGAATAGAGCGACCGCCAGTCCACGCTCGCGCCCTGCTGCCAGAGCTTCAGCAAGGTGACCAGGTCCTGGCGTTGCAGGGCGTCAAGCACTTGCTGCGGTGCGATCTGGCCGACGGGGCTGGCGCCCTCGCCCGGGCCGCTGGCCCGCAGCTGGCTCAACAGGCTGTCGCGGCTGTGGGCGATGATCGCCAGCCGATACTCCATCGCCTCGCGGCCCAGTTGCAGGCTGGCGGCCAGCTCGGCCAGGGGCAGTTGCGGCTGGCGCTGCATCAGCTCGATCAACTGTTGGACCCGCGCCTGCAGGGCTTCGGCGGTTCTGGCGGACAGCACGAATGCGGTTGCCGCCACGCCCGGCTCCACCTCCGTGGTCGGCGCCGGCACTGCCTCCAGCACCACGTGGGCATTGGCCCCGCCAAAACCGAACGAGCTGACCCCGGCCCGGCGTGGCAGCGGCTGCCCGCGCTGGTCGGTCGCTGGCGGCCATTCCCGCCCGGCCTGCAACACCTCGAAGGGGCTGGCGCTCAGATCGATATAGGGATTGAGCTGCTCGCTGTGCAGGCTCTTGGGCAGGTACCCCTGCTTGAGGGCCAGCAGGGTCTTGATCACCCCGGCGACGCCGGCCGCCGATTCCAGGTGGCCGATATTGGTTTTCACCGAGCCCAGGTAACAGCGCTGCTCAGGCGCGGCCCCCAGCTCGGCGAACGCCTGCTTGAGCCCGCTGATTTCGATCGGATCGCCCAGGCGCGTGCCGGTGCCGTGGACTTCGATGTAGCCGATGCTGCTGATATCGATGCCGCGGCAAGCCTGCTTGATCAGCTCGGCCTGGGCCCTGGGGTTGGGGGCGGTCAGCGAGTTGGCATGGCCGCCATGGTTTTCCGCCGAGCCGATGATGGTCGCGACAATGGCGTCGCCGTCGGCCAGGGCCTGCTGATAATCCTTGAGGATCAGGATCCCGACGCCTTCGCCCCGGACATAGCCGTCGGCGTCGGCGGCGAAGGCCTTGCAGCGCCCCGTGGGGCTGAGCATGCCGGCCTTGAGCGCGCCAATGAACACCATGGGCTCGAAGCACAGGTTGACCCCGCCGGCGACCGCCAGGCTGCAGTCGCCGTTGAGGATCGCCTGCGCCGCCCGGTGTATCGCCACCAGCGAACTGGAGCAGGCGGTATCGATGGGGGCGCTGGGGCCATGGAAATCGAACAGGAAGGAAATGCGGTTGGCGATGATCGAATGGGCGTTGCCCGTGGCGTCATGGGTGCCGGCCTCGGCACGGGCCAGCAGCCCGTTGTAGTCGGCGGACGACACACCGATGAACACCCCGGTGTTGCTGCCGCGCAAGGCGTGCGGGCAGAGGCCGGCGTCTTCGAACGCGGCCCAGGTCTGCTCCAGCACCAGCCGGTGCTGGGGGTCCATGGCCTCGGCTTCACGGGCGGAAATCTTGAAGAAGTCGGCATCGAAAGCGCTGGGATCGTTGATGAAACCGCCGGGGCAACTGAAGGTTTCGCGCAGGTGCGCGCGCTCGGCGATGCCCGGCAGGTGCCAGTACGGCAATTCGCTGATGGCGCAGCGCTCCTCCATCAGCAACTGCCAGAATTGCTCGGCATTGTCGGCGCCGGGAAAGCGCCCGGAAAAGCCGACAATCGCTACTCGCGGCGTCTGTGCGGGCGCCGCGTCCCGGGGGCCGTCACCGATCTGTCGCCGCGGTCGTGGCGCCGACGTACCCGATGCTCGCTGGGCCGGCCGCTGATTGGGCAGGCGGATGTCCTGTGTAGCCTTCGCTGGGGTGATATCCATTGTTCTGAATGTCCTTACCGTCCTGGTTTACCCGGCGGCGTGTCCCGCCGGGTCAATGTTTCAGATCAATGCAATGGCGCCTGGACGGCTTGCAGCTTGGCCGCCAGTTCGCCCAGGGGTTGCTGTTCATAAAACAGGTCGGGCATCAGCTTGGTGCCGAAGCGCTTGTTAATGCTGTCCGTCAGTTGCATCACCATGATCGAGTCCAGGCCCAGGTCGTGGACCTGGACCGAGTGGCCGATCTCCTGGGGTGCAAACCCCAGCTTGTGCTGCAACTCCTGCTGGATGAACGCCAGGATCCGTTGGCCGAGGGCGGCCTCGGTTGGGGCGTTCGGCTCCTGGGGTGTGGCGTCCAGCGGCTGGCCCATGGGCAAGGCCGTCCGGGGTACAGCGGGGGCGTCAGCCCCGGCCAGCCACGGGTGATGCCGATCCACAGCGGCCCGTTCCTGTTGGTCCAGGTACAGGCTGACCCGGTCGGCCTTGAGGCACACCCGCGCTTGCGGGTCCAGCACCAGCAGGCAGAACGACAACCCGTCGTCGTCGAGGCCGATCCGGGTCAGGACCACCGAGAACACCCCCGCAGGCTGCTCGTAGCAACACAGCTGCTCGATATTGCGCACGATGACCTGTGCCTGGGGCAGCCCCAGCTCGGCGAGCAACAGGTAGATCGCCTTGTCCAGGGTGGTCGCCAGGTAAGGCGTCAGCAGCAGGTTGTCGGCGTGGTGATTGTGCCGGTTGATCAGTGGCCGGCCTTCGAGCAGCAAGCCATGGGCACTGATGACCCGCTGGCCCTGGTTGTCCAGGTAGGGCAGGAAATCGTAGCCGGCCTCGGCCAGTCGCTGGCTCACGGCGGCGGCGCCCAGGTGGCTGTCTCCCGGGCTGGATGCACGGTTCAGCAGCTCGCTGGCAGCGTCCAGCACCGACTGGGCCAGTACCGGCTCGTTGCCGGTCAGCGGGTTGACCAGGGCAAACCCCAGGTTCAGCGACGGCTGGCCCTGGCGCTGTACATCGAAGTCAAGCTCCAGTTGCCCCTCATCCACCTCCAGCAGGCGATACGCCAGGGCGCTGACCGTCGCCCAGTCGGCGATGAAGTGCTCGAACGCACAGGACACCGACAGCGTGCAGCCGGCGAACCGCGAGACCAACCCCGGCATCGCCAGTGCGACATCGGCCAGATTGAAGGCACTGATGCGTTGCCCGCCCGGCGCCCGGTACAGGTAATCGAGCAATTGCGCCGCCACGAAATCGGTGCGAAACAGCGCCCCCGGTTGCGTTGTCGAGCAGTTCTCGGCCACCAGCGGGTGCAGTTTGCCGGTGAACATCAGCGGGTTGATGATCGCCGACTCATAGCCCGGCGCGGTGTACCAGCAACGATTCTTTTCGAACCCGTAGGCCGGCAGGCTGATGCGCTGCGGCTGGCGCTCATACAGGCCGGCCCAGTCCGGCAGGTTCTCGCCCTGCAGCCACTGGTTCAGCAGGGACGCCACAGGATCATGCGCCGTGGGCAACTGCGCGGCATCGGTTTCCTGAAAGCGATAGAACGCCGCGTCGTGGTCTTGCCCGTTGATGCAGGCGGTCAGCGCTTCCAGCAGCGTCTGGCGGTTGGCACAGCGGATCGCCAGCCGATTGCGCAGGTTGTTCTTGCCCACCTGCAGGGTGTAGGCGATCTGTGCCAGCGACGCCTGGCTGGTGGCCAGCCAGTCGCGGAAACGGCTGAGGTTGTCCGCCAGCACCGACAGTTTGTGCACCGAGAACACAAACACCAGGCGTTCATCGGCAATCTGTCCGGCAGGGTCTTCGAGCTGCGGGTACTCCTCGACGATCAGGTGAGCGTTCATGCCACCGGCGGCGATCGAAGTCAGTCCGGCCCGCCGTGGAAAGTGCTGCATCCGGCCGTCGACCAGCCGCTGCGGGCGATGCCAGGGGGTCAACTGCTGCGGCACCTTGAAGGGGCTGTCGGCAAAGTCGATGTCCTGGTTGAGCTGGCCCGAGTGGATCGACGGCGCGATCTGCCCATGCTTGAGCTGCAACAGGGTCTTGGTCAGCCCGGCCACCCCCGAGGCGGCCAGCAGGTGGCCGATATTGGACTTGATCGAGCCCAGGTAGCAGAACTGCTTGTCGTCGGTGGCGCCGGCAAAGGCGTTCTTGAGCCCCAGCACTTCGATCGGGTCGCCCAGGCGGGTGCCGGATCCATGGCCTTCGACATAGGAAATCGACGCCGGGTACACCTGGGCCTGCTCCATGGCCTGACGGATCGCCAGGGTCTGCAGGTCCGGGTTGGGCACATTGAAGCCGTTGCGTTCGCCGGCATTGGTGATGGCCGAACCCTTGATCACCCCGTAGATCTGATCGCGGTCGGCAACCGCCCGGTCCAGGCGCTTGAGCAGCACCGCCCCGACGCCCTCGCCGATCACCGTACCGTCGGCGCCGATGCCATAGCTGTTGACCGATTCGGAGGTGATCGAGGTGAAGTTGCCCTGTGAGGTGTTGACCACCGTGTACGGGTGGTACATCAGGTTCAGGCCGCCGGCCAGCACCATCATGGTTTCGTCGTGGCGCAGCATGTGGAAGGCCGTGTGGATACAGGTCGAGGACGACGAGCACATGGTGTCGATAAACAGGCTCGGGCCGGTCAATCCGTAGAAATAGGACACCGTCATCGGGATGGTGGCCATGCCCGAACCCGAGGCGATGGCGCCTTCGGCCAGATTGTGTTCGAAACCGTAGTAGTGATAGTCGTTGCTCATGGCCCCCATCAAAACCCCGACATTGCCGCCATAGCGGCTCTGCAGGGTTTCCCGGGAATAGCCGGCGTCTTCGAAGGTGTGCACCGCCGCCTGCAGGAACAGCCGGACTTCCGGCGACATGTGGTCGGCGTAGACCTTGGGCATCTTGAAATAGCTGTAGTCGAACTTGTCCACGTCCTGGATGAAGGAGCCGTTGAGGCAGGTGGTCTTGCCCAGCACCTCACGATTCTTGTAGTACAGCTTGCTGTGGTCCCAGCGCTCGGCGGGGAAATCGCTCATGCAGTCGACGCCGTTGGCCAGGTTCTGCCACAGCTGGTCGATGCTTTGCGCACCGGGGTAATAACCCCCCAGGCCGATCACCGCCACGTACTGCGCCAGGTCACTGTCCGGCTCCGGCTCCGGCTCCGGCTTCGGCTTCGGCTTCGGGGCAGCCTCCAGGACTGGCGGCGTGGGCGCAGCAACGGCCGCCTGAGCTGCGTCCGGCGCCGCGCTCCAGGGCGCCGCGGCCACGGCGGGCGCCGGCGGTTGCCCGTCCCCCGCCAGGATCGCCATGAAGCGTTGGCGATACTTCACCGCGAAGTGCTGCACCATGCCGGCAATGTTGACGTGTTCGAACAGCAGGGTCTTGGGCAGCGAGCCAAGGTGTTTTTCCAGCTCCTGGGTCACCCCCACCGCCATGATCGAATCAAAGCCGTAGGCTTCGAACTTTTCCGCCGGATGGATTTTCGCCGCATCGATCTGGGTCACCTTGGCAATGATCCGGGTGACGAACGCCTCGATGTGCTGCTTCAGGTCGCTGTCGCTGAAGCTGGCTGCCCCGGCGGTCTGCGGCGCTGGCGCGGTGTCCGGCCCGGGAACGGCGACGGGGGCCTGGCCGATGCTCGCCAGCCGCGACCGCTCGCCATACACCACCCAGGCCTGCGCGCTGAGCGAATGACTCAACAGCTGGCACAAACTGGCCAGGCCCTCTTCCCGGGGCAGTGGCACGATGCCGAACTGTTCACGCATCTGCTGCTCGATCACCGGCGCCAGGCCCATGCCGCCGTCGCGCCACAACGGCCAGTTGATGCTCAGCGAACGGCCTTTGCGCTTGCCTTCGGCAGCCAGGTGCTGGCGGTAATGCATGTAGGCGTCCATCCAGGCATTGGCGCAGGCGTAGTCCGCCTGCCCCAGGTTGCCCAGCGCTGCCTGGGACGAGCAGCACACCAGGAAGTCCAGCGGCCGCTCGCCGATGGCCTGGTCCAGCGCCTCGATGCCGGTGACCTTCGCCGCCAGCACCTGGGCGAAGTCGTTGGCGGACTTGTGCATGATCAGGCTGTCGCGGATCACTCCAGCGCCGTGGATCACCCCGTGCAGTTCGCCCTGCTCGGCATAAATCCCATCGATCCACTGGCGGACGGCCCCCGCGTCGCTGACGTCCAGGGGCTGATAGAGCACCCGCGCGCCCAGGGCCTCCAGCGGCGCGAACAGCGCTGGCCCGGCGGCCCCCAGGACCGAGCGGCCGGCCAGGTACAGCACCGGGTGACGGCAACGGCTGGCGATCTGTTGCGCGAACACCAGGCCCAGGCCGCCGGCCCCTCCGGTGATGGCATAGACCCCGGCATCGCGAAATGGCTCGGGGCCGGGGCCGGGCGCCGGCGCCGCGGGTAGCTCGCGCCAGTGGCAGGCGTAAAGGCTGCCGCTGGCAAAGACCCGCACCCGCTGCCGATAGTGCAGGCGACTCTGCCGGGCAATCACCTGGCTCATCGCCGCGTCGCCCATCTCGGGGTCCAGCGCCACCAGCCGCGCCTGCAACTCGCAGTTCTCCAGCATGGCGCTGCTCAGCAAGGCATCCAGGGCACTCAGGCGCAGGTCATCCTGGCCCTGGCCGACATACAGCTGCAGATAGTCGCCGGCTTCGGGGTCCCGCTCCTGCAGGCACTGCAGCAGCGCCAGGGCGGCGCTCTGGTACAGCGCGGCGTCGGTCTGCCCGGGAGCTCCGGGCAACACCCGGACCTGGGCGCCGAACTCGCGGCGCACCTGGGCCACCACCGCCTCCGGCAGCCCCAACAACAGCAGTTGCGGCCGGGCATCGGCAGGCAGCGCCTCACCGGGGCTGTCCAGGGGCTGCCAGAACGGGGTACGGATCAGGCGGCCGAGTGTTTCACCCTCCGCCCGCGAGGGCGCTTCCGTTGCCGTAGCCGCTGCTGCGCGTACTTGCGCGGCCGGAGCCGCCGCGGGGGCTTCGCCGGCGGTACGCCGCGAGCTGAAGCCCTGCAGTTGCAACAGGCATTCACCGGCGCGGTTGTACACCTGCAGATCGACTTTCTCCAGAGCCGCGCCGCTCGCCCTTTCACGGCTGGCCACCACCGTCAGCGGGCCCTGGCGCAGGGCCTGTTGCAGCGAACCGTACAGGCGCAGGTTGTCCAGGGCGAAGGGCAGTGCCGGGGCGGCGGTCTGTTGCCCGCCCCCCAGGGAGGCGGCGATGTGCAGCGCGCTGTCGAGGAGCCCCGGAGGCAGCGCCACGCCATCCATCTGCGGATCCGGTGCGGTGTCGGACAACTGCCCCAGCACCCGGTCGCGACCGATGAGGATCTGCCCGGCGGCGCGGAAGCTGCTGCCGTAATGCACCCCCATGGCCTCGAAATCTCGATACAGCGCGTCCTGGCTGCGCTCGCCCAGGTTGCACTCGGCCTCCAGCGGCGCCCGGTCAAGCACCGGCGGTGCGGGATCGGCAGCATTTGCCAGGAGCGCGTCGCCCTGGGCGTGCAGGTGCTGCTCGGAGCCCTCGAGGCTGTAGATCTTGAATGACAGGCTGTCGCCCGCGTTGCCCGTCAGCTCACAGAACAGCTCGACCTCGCCGGCGTCTGCGGCCCGGGCAAAGGTCAGGGGCCGCAACCACACCATGTTGCGCAGCGTGACCTGCTGCATGGGCCGCTCGCTGGCCCGGACAATCGCTTCACGGGCCATTTCCAGGTAAGCGGTGGCGGGGAACACCCGTTGCTCGCCTATGCGGTGGTCGGCCAGGAACCGCTCCCGTCCGCTGAAGCGGCTGACAAAACACTGGCGCGCCAGGGTCGAGATATTGTCCTGCAGCAGCGGGTGCCGGTGCTGTGTGTGCGGCCCGGCAGCGGCCGCTGCAGGCCGGCGGGCCTGGGGCCAATAGCGCTCGCGGGCGAACGGATAGCCCGGCAGTGAGACCCGGGCCGGGGGCTGGGCAAACAGCCGCCGACCGTCGATGTCGTAGCCTTGGCGGTAGCAGTCCGCCAGCCCCGACAACAGTTCGCGAAGTTCGTCCTCATGCTCGCCCAGGCTGTCGTCCAGCAACTGCTCGATGTAGCGCAGCACGGTTTTGCGCGGGGCAAACTCGCGATCCACTTCACCGCCAAACAGGTTCGGCCGCTTCTCGCCGGCCAGGTACCGCTGCAAGCCGTAGCGCGCCTCCTCCAGGTCCGCCGCCACCAGTGCCAGGCGATGGCGGAAGTGATGCCGGCCTTCGAGCAGCGTATGGCTGATCGCCGGCATCTGCTCGTCGCAGTACCCGCCCTGCTCCAGTGCCCGGTTCAGTTGTGCGGCTTTCTCCTGCAGGGCCTCGGCGGTCTTGGCCGATAGCACCAGCAGGTAGCAAGGGCGCCGCCGTCCAGGGCCTTCAGGCCGTTGGCTGTAGCTTTGCAGCACCACGTGGGCGTTGGTGCCGCTCATGCCAAAGGCGCTGACCGCGCCGATGCGTTGCTGTTCGCGCCCGGCCTGGGGCCAGGCCTTGTTGGCCTTGTTGACGTAGAACGGGCTCTGTTGCCACTGGATATAGTCGTTTTCCTGCTCGCAATGTAGGCTCGCCGGAATGGTTTCGTGGCGCATGGCCTGCAACAGGCTGATGACGCTGACCAGCCCCGAGGCGGCAAAGGTATGGCCCAGGTTGGTCTTGGTCGACGTCAGGGCGCAATGGCCGGCGCAGTTGCCGCGAAAGGCATCGTTGAGGGCATTGATCTCCACCGGGTCGCCCAGCTGGGTGCCGGTGCCGTGGGTGACGATGTAGTCCACCGCCTGGGTATCGATCCCGGCGCGGCGATAGACGTCTTCCAGCAAGCGTTGCTGGGCCAGCCCGCTGGGGGCGGTGATGCCGTTGGTCCGGCCGTCATAGTTCAGGCCGCTGGCGCGCAGGGTGCCGTAGATCCGGTCACCATCGGCCTCGGCCCGGGCCAGCGGCTTGAGCAGCACGCAGCACACCGCTTCCCCCGGCACCATGCCATTGGCCCGGTGATCGAAGGTGAAGCACTTGCCATCCGGCGAGAGCATCCCGGCCTGGGTCATGCCGATGAAGGCATCCGCCGAAAAGATCAGATTGACGCCGGCGGCGATGGCCATTTCGCATTCGTTGTTACGCAGGCTGGAGGCCGCCTGGTGCAGCGCCACCAGGGCCGACGAGCAGGCGGTGTTGATCGCCATGGTCGGCCCGGTGAGGTTGAGAAAGTACGCCAACCGTGAGGCCAGGATGCCGTTGTGGCTGGAGGTCAGGCTCTCGTCCCCGGCCAACCGCTGGAAGTCGCCCTCCTCGACCCCGACGAACATGCCGACCCGCTGGGTGGCCAGCTGACGGGGGCCAATCCCGGCGTCTTCCAGGACATTCCACGACTCCTGCAACAGCAGCCGCTGCCGGGGATCGAGGTGGGTCGCTTCACGGGGCGAAATCTCGAAGAACAGCGGGTCGAACTCGTCGATCCCCGGCACGCTGGCCATCCAGATGCAGCGGGTCTTGGCCGGGTTCTCCCGGGGGTCGCCATAGTGCTCGCGCCAGTCATAGCGCTGGGCGGGAATCTCGTCCACCAGATCACGGCCCTCGGCCAGCACTTGCCACAGCTCATCCGGCGTGCGAGCGCCGGGAAAGCGCCCGCTGATGCCAATTATGGCGATGGTGTCCGTGGCCGGGCCGGCAGAGACGGCGTCGGTCGCTGCCGCTGGCTGCTCCTGCTCCTGCTCCTGCTCCGGCGCCGAGGTCACAGGCTGCAGGTAACAGGCTTCGACGGCCTGCCGGTGTTGGTCCAGCAGGTGCGTGGCGAGTTTTGCCAGGGTCGAATGGCTGAAAAACACCTCCGGGGTCAACTTCAGGCCAAAGTGCCGGCTCAGCAGCCCGGCATATTCCGCCAGGCTGATGGAGTCGAAACCGAAGTCGGCCAGGTTGCGCTGTTCGTCCAGGCTCTGCCGTTCGGCCTGCAGCGGCCGGCTCGCCAGCTCCCGCAGGTCCCATGCCAGCGCCTGTTCGAGGCTCAGGCCCTTGAGCTCGGGACGGCGATGGGCCGGCGCATGCGAGGCAACCGCCAAGGGCGGTACGGCCCTGGGGCGTGCGGTCGGTTGGTTGATCCCCGCGATGCACTGCTGCAGGCGCACCGGTTGCCCTGCCAGCACCAGCACCTGGGGGATGTCACTGCTGACAATCCGGTCCAGCAAGGCCAGGCCCTCGGCACTTTCCAGCATCCGCTGGCCGCTGGACTTGAGGTAGAACTCGGTGGACTCGCGCTCGCCCAGCGCCATGCCGCCCTCGCGCCACAGTGGCCAGTTGATCGCCACCACGCGCCGGGCACGCCCGCCCTGGACATGGCGGGCATAGGCCTGCTGGAAACGGTTGGCCATCGCATAGCTGCACGCGCCCATGTCCCCCAGCAGTGCCGAGCTGGAGGAAAAATGGCAGATCAGCGCCAGCGGTTGCTCCGCCAAGACCTCGTCCAGCACCTGGGTCGCGGTGATCTTGGGCGCCAGCACCGCGGCAAATGCCTCGGGCGAGCTGGCCAGGACACTGCCGGCGGCCTTGAGGCCCGCGGCATGGATCAGGCCGTCGATGGGCCCGCTCTGCCCCAGGACGCGGGCCAATGCCGCCGTCAGTGCCTGACGATCGGCACAGTCGGCCTGCACGTGGAACACCCGGCAGCGTTCATGGTTCAGCGCAGCGACGCGCGCCTGGGTGGCCGGTGACAAGGGGGACCGACCGTTGAGCAGCAGGTGCAACCGACCGCCGCGGCGCTGGCGTGCTCGCTCCGAGAGTTCGCCGGCCAGCAGCAGGCCCAGCTCGCCGAGCCCGCCGGTGATCAGCAAGGTGTCGAGCCGCTCCAGGGCCAGTGGCGCGACAGTGGCCTCGACCGGCACGGGCGCAAGGACGGGCCGCCGCACCTCGCGGTCCTGGTACAAGCGGCTGCCTGCCGGCTCACCGCTGAGCTGCAGCCATAAGCGCTGCAACCAGCGGTGCTGGTCGGCGGTGCCTTGGGGCACGTCGATCGCCACCTCGACGGGGCAGTCCAGCAGCGGGCCAAGGGAACGTTCGAAGCCGATCCACGACTCCAGGTGACAACGGGCCAGCCCATCCCCGGCGCGGCCCGCCAGCAGCAGTCGTTGCAGCGGCGCTGCCGTCACCGCCATGGCCTTGAGCAAGGCGACGATCGGGCCGCTGTCGCCGAGCCAGCGAGCGTCGTCCATGCTCCACAGATACAGGATCCGGGTGGCGGACTCGCCGGCCAGGACCTGTTGCAGCCCGGCCTGCAACTGCTGCGGATCATCGGCCGCAACCTGGTAATGGCCTTCCCGGTCGCGTTGGTTGGCCGCGCCCGCGGCGACAAACACCAGCTCGGTGTGCGGGCTCTGGGCGTGCACGGTACGGGCCCATTGCCGGCGCAGCTCGGGGTCGGCCAACAGGCAGACCACTCGCTGGGGCCCGCTGCCGCCGCGCGGTTCCTCGGCCTCCAGCCATTGTTCGGTGTAGGTGCCCAGTGCGCTGGCGGGCACCGCCTCTTCCGCCCCGACGGTGCCGCCTGGCGTCGGCGCCTCCAGCCAGTAGCGGTCCCTGGCAAAGGGGTACCCCGGCAAGCTGATGCGTGCAGGATAGGGCCCGCTGCCATAGAACCCTGCCCAGTCGCTATCGGCTTCATCGTCCGTGGCGGCCAGCCACAGCGCCGCCAGTTGCTCCAGGTCGGCAGCGGCCAGGGCCTGTTCCCAGGTCATGCTCGGTGCGGCCAAGGCATCCATCCGCTGGCCATCGAGCCAGGCTTGCAGTTGCTGTTGCAGTTGCAGCTGGCTGTCGACGCGGAAAATCGCCCGGGCCGCCATGGCTTGCCGACCGGTCTGCAGGGTGTAGGCCAGTGCGGCAAGGTCCGGGCTGTGCTGCTTGAGAAATTCCAGCAGGCGCAGCACCTGCTGTTGCAGGCGCTGCTCGTCGCGCGCGGACAAGGGCACCAGCAGCGGCTGGCCCTGGTGTGTGGCGAACAGGCGCTGCTCGCGATACTCCTCCAGCACGGCGTGGGCGTTGGTGCCGGAAAAACCGAACGAGCTGACCCCGGCTCGGCGCGGTGTACCGTGCTCCGGCCAGTCGCCGCCCTGTGTGTCGATCACCAGCGGCGAGTCTTCGAGCTTGATATGGGGGTTCTGCTGCGTGAAGTGCCCCAGTGCCGGCAGCTTTTTGTGTTTCATCTGCTGCAGCACCTTGAGCACCCCGGCAATGCCGGCTGCGCCCTCGGTATGGCCGATGTTGGCCTTGACCGAGCCGATATGGCAGAAGCCACGGTCGTCGGTATAGCGGGCAAAGGCGCGCTTGAGTGCATTGATCTCGATCGGATCGCCGAGCCGGGTGCCGGTGCCGTGGGCCTCGATGTAACTCAGGGTACGCGGATCGATCGCGGCGTTCTGCCAGGCCTGGACGATCACGTTCTCTTCCCCGGCCACGCTGGGCGCTGTCAGCGACGGTGTGTAACCGCCATGCAGCGCCGCCGACCCCTTGATCACGCCGTGGATCGGATCACCCTCGGCCAACGCCTGGGCCAGGGGCTTGAGCAACAGCGTGGCCACGCATTCACCCGGCACATAGCCGTCTGCACGGGCGTCGAAGCTGTGGCAGCGGCCCGTGGGCGACAGCGCCCGGATGGCCGAGAAATAGCGGTAGTGCCAGGACGACAGCAACACGTTGCTGCCGCCGACGAACGCCATCGCGCACTCGCCGTTGCGCAACGCCACGCAGGCCGCGTGCAACGCCACCAGCGACGAGGAACAGGCGGTGTTGAACATCAGGCTCGGACCTTTGAAGTCGAACCAGAAGGAAATCCGGTTGGCGGCGATGGTGCCGCTGCCGGTGGCGATGTAGGGGTCCATCGGCAGGCCGAGTTCGCCGATCTTGTCGACGTACTCGTTGAAGCAGGAGCCGATGAACACCCCGGTGTCGCTGCCACGCAGGCGCGAGATCACCCCGGCATTCTCGGCACTCAGGTACGCGCTCTGCAGCAGCAGCCGCACTTGCGGGTCCATCCACTGGGCTTCGCGGCGGGACAGGTTGAAAAAACCGGCGTCGAACTTGTCGACATCGCTGATGAAGCTGCCCCAGCGGGAATAGGTCCGGTCCTTGGCTTGCGGGTCGGCGTCGAACCAGGGCGTGATGTCCCAGTGATCCGCCGGCACGGGCTTGATCAGTTCCAGGTCGTGCCAGATGTTGCGCCAGAACTGATCCAGGTCCTCGGCTTCAGCGAACTGCCCGTGCATACCGATGATGGCGATATCGCCCGGGGACTGCGGGTTCATCTGCAGCGTGGCCGGCGCTTCGCGGCTCAAGCCGGGCTCGGCCCGCGGGGCGGCTTCAGCCGCGCCCTGCTCTCCCAGCAACCGGGTGCACGCTGCGGGGTGCTCCTGCCAGAGGAAGGTCGCCAGTTCGGCAAGGCTCGGGTACTCGAAAAACACCGTGGCTTCGAGCTCGATCTGCGCCGCACTGGCAATCTGCTTGGCCAGAGCGACCAGTTGCACGGACTCCAGCCCCAGATCCATCAGGTTGCGCAGGCGTTGCTGGCTCCCCACTTGGCGGGCGCCAAGGGCGTGCAACTGGGCCAGCAGGAAGTCTTCCATTGCCGCGCTGCCGGCGGCGCGGATCACCGGCGACGCCGCCGCGGCCGTGAAGCGGGCGCCGCGCAGGCGCTTGAGCGAACAGCCCTGGAGCTGGGCAATCATGGCTCCGTCATCGTCGTACACGTCCGCGTCGAACAGCACCAGTTCGCCGGAGTTCTTCAGCAGTCGGGCATGGATCCAGGCGCTGGACGGTGCCTGGCGCCGATGCAAGGTCAGGGACTTGATGCCCATGGGAATGTAAGGGCTGGCCAGTCGCTCGGCGGCCAACAGCGGAACCAGGGTCAGAAAGGCGCTGTTGATCAGCAGCGGATGCACAGCGTAGTGGCGCTCATCATCCAGTACCACCCGCGACAACGTCTCGGCGCCACCGGCCTGCTGGTAGAGCGCCTGCAGGGTGCGATAGCTCGGGCCAATCTGCAGTTGCTCGCTGATCCGGTAGATCGACGCCGGCTCCAGCGCCGTCATGCCGGCAACAAGCCCGGCCGGCAGCGCCGGCGGGGGCTGGACCCGGACCGCCGACAATTCGCCGCTGGCCGCCACCTGCCAGGGCTCCAGCGGCGTGCGGCGGCACACGGCCTCGAAGCCGGGCGCGGCGGCACGGATCGCCACCTCAAGCTGCTCGCCTTCGGCCACGGCCATCGGTGCGGCAAAGGTCAGTGCGTTCAGGCGCAGTGCTTCGCCGTCGGCGAGCTGGCCCAGCCCCTGCTCCAGCGCCAGGCTGGCGTAGGTCAGGCCGAGGAGGATCTGCTGGTGATCGAACTGATGATCGCGCAGGCACGGCTCGTCGTAGCGATACACCGCGGCCGCCTCCAGCCCGGCGCTGGCCGCGGGCACCTCGATCCGACGCGTCGCGCTCGCCTGCAGCAGGCTGGCCCTGAGGGCCTCGAATTCCAGCGCCGCTTGTTCGAGGCTGATTTCCTGCCGTTGGATCTTGCCATGCAGAACCCTGATTTTACTGTCCACTGCTCTCTCCAATCCCTGGTTCCGTGAGTGCCTGCAACAGCCCGTCAGGCTGTGTTCCCTGCCCGCTCAGGCGCCGCTGAGGTCGAGAAAGGCCTTGCTAGAGGGCCGTAGAAACGGCAGGTAGGCCGGCGGCGGCATCTTGCCGACCAAGCGCGGCACGATGCCCTTGGGCCCCAGTTCCCGCGCCAGCATGGCGATGAACAGGGTGATTTCCAGGGCGGCCACGTGCCGCCCGAGGCAGGCATGGGGACCACCGCCGAACTGGCAGGTCTCCACCTGGTTCAGCGCCCGGTCCAGGCCCAGCCAGCGCTGCGGCCGCCAAGTGTCGGGATCCGGGTAGCGCTCGGGGTTGCGCGACACATGCAGCAGGCTGACCCCGGCCATCACACCGGCGGGAATCCTGCGCCCCATCAGCTCGAACTCGGTGTGCACCTTGCGCATCTCGAAGGGGGCCGGCGGGTACAGGCGCATGGTTTCGCGGAAGATCCCTTCCGCCAGCGGCACCTGCCTGATCAGTTCTTCGTGGGTCACGGGCATCTCATCGAGCCCCGCCGCCTGCTCGCACAACGCCTGCCAGATGTCCGGATGCTGCGACAGCATCAGCGCGGACCAGGCCATCACCGCCGCGGTGGTTTCCGAACCGGCGAACCCCAGGCCAAGGATGTTGTGCACCAGTTCCACTTCGGACATGCCGTTGCCGTGCTCGTCGCGGCCGAAGATCATCGCCCCCACCAGGCTGTCGTGGTCATTGTTGGCCCGGGTGGTGGCGACAATCTGCGCCACCCGCTGCTCCAGCCAGCCCCGCGCCTTGCGACAGCGCCATGCCGGAAAGCCGGGCAGATTGACCTTCAGCGGAATCATGCCGAGGAAGAATTCTTCGTACTGGTGGCGCCACAGCGCCAGCTCGTGGGTCTGGATGCCGAGGATGCGAAACACCACTTCCAGGGCGATGTCCTTGGTTTGCGGAAAGATCGCCAGCTGGTTTTCCCGGCTCCAGTGCTTGAGCCGCTGCTCGATGGTCTCAATGATGAACTGGCCCACCTGGGCCCGCGTCAGCCCCTTGGGGGTAAAGGCATCGGTGCTGGCCTTGCGCGCATTGCGGTGGCGCGGGCCATCGAAGGCGTTCATCGCCTCGCCGGTAATCACCGGCATCTGTTCGCGCAGGTAGGAATTGTCGGTGTACTTGTTCTGCAGGATCGCCAGGCCGGCCTCGTCCATGATCTGCAGCACCGGCAACTGGGTGCCGAAATAGGTCCAGAAGATCGGCCCGCACGCTGCTTCGGCCTGGCGCAGTTCGCCGAGGGCGTCCCTACCGATCCGGTGCACGTGCCCGAGCAAGGGGATCTTGCCGGGCATGACCGCAAAGCCATCCTTGAGCTTGATCCCGGCCGCCAACGGCCGGGGCGCCTTGATCGCGGGCGCGGTGGCGTCGACATGCTCCGGCGCGGGCACCCTGGTGTCTTGAATCTGGCTCATAACATTCCCTGTTCGTTGGTTGAGCGGGTGAGCAACTGGGCAAATTGCCCGACGTCCAGCTCGCCGCCGCTGATGCGCCGGTACAGATCGCTGGAAAACAGCGCAGAAGAGCTTGAACCGGACTTCGGCGGTGTCAGTGGATGCTCGAATTCATAACCGGGCAGCGTCATGCGATTGCCGCCCTGCGGATACAGCGTCGAACTCTGCAGATCGGCACCGCGACACCAGGCCTGGCCTCTTTGTGCCAATGACCCCGAGGCGATTTGCGGCTCGATCTCTTCAATCCCGGTCGGCGCAGATAGCCAACAGCCATCGCCCGCCCCACCCGTCAGCAACTGCGCCAGCCGTGCCCGTACTTGCTCCCTGTCCGTGGCCACCAGCGCGGCGCGGTGGGCCAGACGCTGTTCACGCAGGGCTAAACTGTAGGCCAGATCTGATAAATCGATAGGACAATTCCTATCGATAAAGGCTTGGAGTTTTTTCAGATAAGCCAACAGGCTGCCCCGACTGGCCGCGGCGACGATCAGCAACTGCTCGCCGGCACTCCCGCGCAACCTAGGTCGAGTGTCCTGGTACTCCTCCAGCACCAGGCTGGCGTAGGTGCCGCCCGCGCCAAAGGAGTTGATCAGGCAACGGCGCGGCTGGCCGCTGTCGTCCGCGGCCCAGGGCGCGGCCTGCTGTTGCAGGTGGAAGGCACTGCCATCGAGGCGGATATGCGGGTTCAGCGGCTCGGCATTGATCGAGGGAGCCAGCTGCCGATGCTGCAGTTGCAACAGCACCTTGGTCAGCTGGGATATCCCCGACGCGGCCTCCAGGTGACCGATGTTGGATTTCACCGTGCCCAGCGCGCAACTGCCCGGAGGCAGCTCGGCAAAGACTTTTTTCAACGCCGCCACTTCTATCGGGTCGCCCAGCTCCGAGCCGTTGGCCGCCGCCTCCACGTAGTGGATCTGTGCCGGCAGCAGGCCCGCGCGCTGGATGGTCTCGGCGATCAGCCGGGCTTGCTGGCGGGTGTTGGGCGCCGAGTACTGCAGTTGGCCGCCGCCATGGTTGAGCCCGGTGCTCTTGATCACCCCGTGGATCCGGTCGCCGTCGGCCAGCGCCGCGGCCAGGGGCTTGAGCAGCACGGCACCGGCGCCCTCGCCCGGCAACATGCCGTCGCTCAGGCCGAAGCCGCGACTCAAGGGCGAACTGCCGAGAAACTGAGCCAGCTTGAGGGTCTGGTAGCGGGAGGGGTCGAGGATCAGGTTGACCCCGCCGGCCATGGCCATGGCGCATTCGCCCTGCAACAGGCTCTGGCAGGCCAAGTGAATCGCCGACATCGAGCTGGCGCAGGCGGTGTTCACCGCCAGGCTCGGGCCCTTGAGATCGAAACAGTGGGAAATCCGGTTGGGCAGTTGCCAGTCGGTGACATTGGCCCGGATCGCCGCGTGTTCGCCAGCGCTGTCGCGCAACGATGAGGCGTTGTACATCGACCCGATAAAGACCCCGACGGCGCTCGTTGCGTCCTGCTGGAAACGGGCCAGGGCATCACGGTTGTAGCCGGCGCTCTCGAACGTCAGCCACGCCACCTCGAGCATCTGCCGCAGCTCGGGCGAAAAGTGCCGGGCTTCGTCGTCGCTGATCCCGAACACCTGGTGATCAAAGGCCTCGACCTGTTCGAGGAAGCCGCCGTAATAGTCCGCATTTTCCTTCAAGGCACCTGACCAGCGCTGGCCGTCGGCCTGGGTGACGCAGTTGCGACCGCTGCGCAGGTTGTCCCAGAAGCACTCCAGGTCCGCGGCCATCGGGTAACGGCCATTGACCCCGATGATCGCAATGTCTCGGTTCAGCGGCTGAGGCTGCGCCTCGACCCTGGCAGAGTGCGACGCTGTCGGCATGACCGGGTCCGGCCCCGCAGCGGCAGGCATGACCACGGGCGCCGGCGCCACCGGTGGCTGAGCCTGTACCGGGGCAAAATGGCCGACCAACGCCGCACGGTGTTCGGCCAGCAGGTAGCCGGTGAGCTGATTGACCGTGTTGTGTTCAAACAGAATGGTCCGCGACAGTTCGCCAATGCGTTGCTCCAGCGCCTGAATCAGGCTGATCTGCAAGATCGAATCGATGCCGTAGCGATCAAACGCGGTGTCGTGCTGCAACCGTTCGGGGGCCATGTTCAGCAGTTTCGACAGCACCTCGATGATCAGCTGCCGGCATTGCCCGGCCAGCAGCTGATCGGCGCCCTCATCCGTGCCTTCGGCTTGCGCAACGGGGACTGGGGCCTGGGCTTCAAGCGCCGTCGGCTCCTCGGTAGCCCTCCCGGGCAGGCAGACCACGCCGTCGCTGGCGGCGACGATGATCTGCTGCCCCAGCGAATGGCTGGCCGCCGCCGGGAAGGCAATGCCGTCGAAACCCTGGGCTTGCAGCAGCTGTCGCCAGCGCTCGGGGTACAGGCCGGGGCAGCCGGGAATGCGCAGGGCCGTGTCGTGGTGCAGCCACCAGCCTTCGAGCAGGCCGAAGGTCAAATGGGTGAACAGCGAGCGGTCGCTGATTTCATTGAGCAGTAACAGGCCGCCGTGGCGCAGCGCGGTCTTGGCGTTCTGCAGGGCGCGCCGCAGGTCGGGGGTGGCATGCAGCACATTGGTGGCAATCACCAGGTCATAGTGCTGCAGGGCAATGCCTTGCTCGGCGCAGGGTTTGCCGACATCGAAAATCGCCGTGCGCAGGTAAGGCGCCAGGGGCAGGAACTGCGTCTGGGCATGCTGCAGGAACGCCTGGGACAGGTCGGTGTAACAGTATTCGGCGATGCCCTGCTGCCACGGCCGCAGGCTCTCGATCAGCCCGGCAGTGGTGCCGCCGGTACCGGCGCCGATCTCCAGGATCCGCAGCGGCCTGCCGTTCTGCGCCTGGCGCCGGGCCACATCCACCACCACCTCGCCCAGCACCGCATTGAAGTAGTCGCTGACCCGGTTGTTCTTGTAGACGCCCTCCACCAGGGCCATCGAGCCGTTCGGGAACATCACCGCGGTGGCCGACTGCTCACCGCGCAGGATCGACGGCAGGGCCTGGACAAAGGTCTGCAGCAGTTGCACTTGCGCCTGCAGATCGGCGTCGCGGCGCCACTCTTCGCTGGCCTGCTGCCACTGTTGCGACAGCGCCGCCGGATCCGGCAGCGCCGACAGCACCCGGCCCTGTTCATCGATATCGGCGCTCTGCACCAGCAACTCCAGGCTCGCGCGCAGCCAGCGGCGATAGAACGGCCGAGCCAGCAGATTGGCGGCCACCGCTGGGTCGGCGGCGATCCGCTGCTCCGTCAGCGGCCCGCCCGCCGCCAGTTCGCCGAGGCAGGCCAAGGTCTGCGCCAGCAACAGCCGGTTCATCTCGCCGGCCGCCGGGTGCTGCGCCGGCGCCGCACCAGCGCCCAGGGCCACCGGCGCCCAGCTGTCGCGGGCCAGTGACGGCTGCGCCGGGTAGCAATCGAGCTGCCACTGGCTGTGGATCCCGGCAATGGCCTGGGGCTCGCGCAACTTGATCAGCCCCAACTGGGACAAGGGGCTGGCCAGCAACCGGTCCAGCGCCGCCATGCCCTCCTCCGGTTCGATGGAACCCAGGCCCTGGGCCGCCATTCGCGCCCGGTAGCCAGGGTCGGCGACCACCCCCACCGAACCCCAGTAGCCCCAGTTGATGACCTTGACCGGGCAGCCGGTACGCTGATCGAGCGTGGCGGCCAGGGCGTCGGCAAAAGCGCAGCCGGCGGCGTAGTTGCCCTGGCCGGCGGCGCGGCTGAAGGCAATCATCGACGAGAAAAACAGCACGAAGTCCAGTGCCGGGTTGTCCGCCGCGGCACACACCTGCGCCAGGGCGATGCTGCTCAGGCGCTTGGCGTCGAAAACCGCACTGAAGCGCGCCTCGTCCAGCTGCGCTAGCCGCCCATCGTCCAGCACCAGGGCCGAATGCACCCAGCCATTGATCGGCCCACAGGCCTCCTGCACCTGCTGCCGGGCCCGGGTCAGTTGCCCGATGTCCGTGGCGTCAGCCTGGATGTAGCGCGGCGGTGCGGCATGGTGCTGCCGGGCCAGTGAGGCCAGCTCCGCGAGGGCCTGATCGATCCGCTCGTCCGCGGCGCGGCGGCCGAGCCAGACCACCTGCGCACGCCAGTGGCGGATCAGGTGGCGTGTCCACACCTGGCCGATCCCTCCGGCGCCGCCGATCACCACGTACACCCCGCCTTCGCGGTAAGCCACCGCGCCAGGCGCTGCCGGTCCAGGCTCGGCCAGCGGCAACAGGCGTTGGCAGAACCACTCGCCGTCGCGCCAGGCCAGGCACTCGCCCGCCAGCTCCGGCTCGGGCAGGGCCTGGGGCAGCGCCGGTGCGCCCGGCGGCAGGTCCAGCAGTTCAACCCGCCACAGGGCCTGTTCTTTGGCCAGGGCACCGGCCAGCCCGTGGCAGGCGGCCTGCTCGGGGTCCAGGGGCTCATCGGCGCGCAGCGCGACGCTGGCGTTGAACAGCAGTTGCAGCTGCAAGGGCTGTTGGCCGAGGTCCCGTTGCAACAGCGCCTTGATCAAGCGCAACAGCGTCAGGCTGGCGTGTTCGGCCGGGGCCAGCCAGATCAGGCGCTGGAATGCGGCACAGGCGCCCAATTGCGCGGCGATGCCTGGCACGCTGCCAGCCAGCGGCTCCATGAACTCGATCTGCGGGTACAGCCCGGCCAGCCATTGGCGGTACTCGCCGGACGCGCCGATGGCCAGGGTCGGCACGTCTTCCAGCGTCCGCGGCGAACGCTCGGCGATCAACCATTGCGCTGCCAGCAGGCTCAAGCCGGCGGGCAACCGCTGATCGTTGCCGGCCAGCAACGGCGCGGCGCGCCCCTCGCGCAGGGGCCGCGAGCTGAATCCATGCAGCGCCACGGCCACCTGGCCCTGGGCGTCGCACACCTGGATATCGATGCGCTGTACGGCGCTGCCCGGGTGACGGCTGTCGAGGCTGATCAGGGCCCACATCGACGGCTGGCAGCGCCCATGGATGTTCAGTTGTTCAAGGGCAAAGGGCAGCAGCGTGTCCCCCGTGGCGTCACGCTGCAGCAGCAGGCCGATGGAGGCCTGGACGGCGCAATCGAGCATGCCGGGATGCAACACCCAATCGCCCTCCAGCCGCTCTGGCGCCAGTTCCAGCCGGGCCAGCACCCGGCCCTCGCCGAGCCACAGCTGGGACACACCGCGGTGGCCGGGACCGTAGTCGATGCCCAGCGCCTGGAACCGCGCGTACAGCTCGGCGGCGTCGACGCTGCGTTGCCAGGGCCCGGCGCACAGGGTGGCGAGGTCCAGCGCCGCCACAGCATTGGCCGCCCCCGCCCGGGCACTGCCCTTGCAGTGCTCAAGCTCCACGCCCTCGGCCCGGGAGTAGATCCTGAAGTCGACCTGCGACGCCTGCAGCGTCAGGTCGATGTGCAGTTCGCCGTGGGGCGCTGTCGGTGTGTAAGGCGTCAACCAGACGATGTTGCGCAACTGCAGCAAGGCGCTGTCCGCCGCCTGCCCGGGCAGCGCCCGGGCGATCGCCGCCCGGGCCATTTCCAGGTACGCGACCCCGGGCAAGGTGCCCTGGCCCTTGACCCGATGGTCGGCAAACCAGCTCTCGTCGCCCTGCCAGCGGCTGCTGAAACGCTGCTGATGCAAGTCCGAGGTGTTGCGTTCGAGCAGCGGGTGCAACCAGGCCGCTGCCGGGCCCTGGCTGGCTTGCGGCGCCGCGGCCAGGTCGGTGACCCAGTAACGCTCCTCGGCAAAGGGATAACCCGGCAGGCTGAGGCGGCGCATCGGACGCTCCCCGGGGTAGAAGCGCCGCCATTCGATGTTCAACCCCCGGGCCCAGAGTTCGAGCAATTTGGGGTACTTGCGCTGCTCGATCCAGGCCGCCAGTACGGTGGCCATGTCCTCGTCCTGGCGAAACAGTGCCAGCGCCGGGTTGTCGCCCTCGCACGTACCGCGATAGAGCGCCTCGCCGCTGGCCGCGAACGCCTCGAGCTGGCGTTGCAGATCCCCCGGGGAGTCGCTCAGCAGCGCCAGTCGCTCCTGCATCGCCTCGCGGCCCACTTGCAGCGTGTAGGCCAGCTCATCGAGGTAGCGCTGGGCCTCCGGGCCGTGGGCGAGCGGCGCCGCAGCAAGGTGCCCGGCCAGGCGCCGGGCAGACTCTTGCAGTTGCTCCGGGGTCCTGGCCGACAGCAGGAACGCCCTGGCGCCCGGGGTCACGGGCGTCTGCGGCGCCTGGGGCGCGCGGTATTCCTCCAGCAGCACATGGGCATTGGCCCCGCCAAAGCCGAACGAGCTGACCCCGGCCCGGCGCGGCAACTCATTGCCCTGAGGGTCCTTGATGGCGGCCCATGGCCCCGTGTGCTGGACCACATAGAACGGGCTGTCGGCAAGTTCGATATAGGGATTGAGCTGCTCGCAATGCAGGCTCTTGAACAGGGTCTGGTGCTTGAGTTGCAGCAGCACCTTGACCACCCCGGCAATCCCCGCGGCCAGTTCCAGATGGCCCATGTTCGACTTCACCGAACCGACGCCGCAGTACCCCTGCCCCGGTGCCGCGCCGCCCAGTTCCTGGCTGAGTTCGGCGAAGGCCATTTTCAGGCCGTTGATTTCAATCGGGTCGCCCAACGCCGTACCGGTGCCATGGGCTTCGATGTAGCCAACGCTGCGCGGATCGACCCCGGCCTTGCGGTAGGCCGCCTTCAACAGCTCGGCCTGGGCCCGGGGGTTGGGCGCGGTCAGCGAGTTGGCCTTGCCGCCGTGATTTTCCGCGGTGCTGCGCACCAGCGCGTAGATATGGTCGCCGTCGGCCTCGGCCTGGGCGCGTTTCTTCAGCACTATCATGGCGACGCCTTCGCCCCGGGCGTAGCCGTTGGCCTGGGCCGAAAAGGTCTTGCTGCGCCCGTCCAGGGCCAGCATCCCGGCCTTGCTGAAGCTGATCTGCGCCTCGGGCGCGATCAGGGTGTTGACCCCGCCCACGACCGCCATGGCGCAATCACCGCTGCGCATCGCCTGAACCGCACGATGGATCGCCACCAGTGACGACGAACAGGCGGTTTCCACCGGTTCGCTGGGGCCGTGGAAGTCCAGCAGGAAACTCATGCGATTGGGGCCGACCGAAGGCACCATCGCCGTGGCGCTGTAGCCTTCCACCGGTACTCCGGCCTTGGCGATCAGGCTGCTGTAGCCGGTCACCCCGGTGCCGACGAAAATCCCCGTGTCGCTGCCCGCCAGCTCAGAGGGGGCGTAGCCGGCGTCTTCGATGGCCAGCCAGACATAAGTCATCAGCAGGCGCTGCTGCGGGTCCATCAACTGCGCTTCCCGTGGCGAGATGGCGAAGAACAGCGGGTCGAAGTGATCGACGCCGTGGATGAACCCGCCCCACTTGACGTTGGTCTTGTCCACTTCGCGGTGCGGGTCGCCGTAGTACTCACGCCAGTCCCAGCGGTTGGCGGGAATCTCGCTGATGCAGTCGCGCCCGTCCTTGAGGTTGTGGAAAAACTGCTGGATGTCCTCGGCCATCGGAAAACGGCCGCTGATGCCGATCACCGCGATCTCGTCATCCTCCAGGGTGGCGGGCGCTGTCGGCCGCGCCAGGGTGGCGTCGGGTTGCGGACGCGGGGCCGCCTGAGCCGATTGCGGCCGGGGCGGCGTGGTCGGCGTGGCGGTCGGCACAGCAAACCTGGCGGCCAGCGCCGCCGAGTGCTCGCGCTGCAGATAGGCCGCGAAACGCCCCAGCGTTGCGTGTTCAAAGAAGATCGTCGGCGCCAGGCTGAGCCGCCATTGCTGTTTCAGGGTGTTGGCCAGGGTGGTCAGGCTGATGGAGTCGAAACCGTACTGGCTGAACTCCACATCCGCACGGATATCGCCGGCAGGGATTTTCATCTGCGCCGACACCAGCTCGGTCAGTGCCCGCAACAGGGTGTCAGTCAAGGGCGCCGCCGGCGAGGCAGCGGCCACCGGCGCCAGCGAGGCCCGGGGAGCACCGGTCACCAGGGCGCTAATCGGCTCAGGCTGCCCGTGCATCACCAGCACCTGGGGCAATGCCAGCGCCACACACTGGCGCAAGGCATGAATCCCGGCGTTGCTGGGCATCGCCTGCAGGCCAGCGCTGTCAGCCATGTGCTGCGCGGTGGCGGCATCGACCTGCATGCCGCCGTCTTTCCACAGCGGCCAGTTGATCGCCAGGCTCAGGCCACGGCGCAGTCCCCGGGCGGTGAGCTGCTGGCGGTAAGCGGCGTAGCGGTCGATGAACCCGTTGGCGGCCGCGTAGTCCGCCTGGCCGACATTGCCGACCACGCCGGTGCCCGAGGAAAAGCCGATCCAGAAATCCAGTGCCAGGCCGGCGGTGGCGCGGTCGAGGTTGCAGGTCCCGGCCACCTTGGCGGCCATCACCTGCCGGAGTTCGTCGTCCTGTTTGTTGATCAGCAGGCTGTCGCGGATCACCCCGGCGCTGTGCAAGACGCCGTCAAGGCCCCGGTATTCGGCGACGATGGCGTCGATCAGGCGTTGGACCGCCGGTGCGTCGCTGACATCCAGTTGCCGGTACTCGATCCGGTTGCGCCCCGGATCCAGCCCGGCCAGGCTGTGCGCCGCCAGGGGCGAACGGCCGGTGAGGATCAAGGTGGCACCGCTGACACTGGCCGCGATGGCTTGGGCGAACAGCCGGCCGAGGCCGCCCAGGCCGCCGGTGATCAGGTACACCCCACGGTCCTTCCACGGCGCATCGATCGCCAGATCCACCGGCGGACAAGGCTGCCAGTGCTGCACCTGACGCCGGCCGTCCCTGTAGCGAATCCCCACCTCGGCGGCCGCGGCATTCTCCGTCAGGCGTTGCACCAGCGCCTGCTGGTCATCCAGTTCGAGCACCTGGCCCGTCACTTCCGGCAGCTCCAACTGCAGGCTGCGCAACATGGCCGCCAGGCCACCGACCAGCCGGTCACCGGCCGGGTCGTGCACCGCCAGCTGGAGCAAACGCCGGCCGCTGCCAGCCAGCAATGGACGGATGTGCTGCAACAGCAGCAGGGCCAGCTGTTGATAGTCCGCAGCGCAATCGGCCTCGACAGGCTCCAGCACCGTGCAACGGCACCTGGGGTCCTGGGCGGTCAGTTGCTGCTGCGCCTGGGCGGCGATCTGCGGGTCAAAGCCACTGAGCAGGATCAGGCGCTGGCCCACGTCCGCTGGCGCCCCCACCGGTGCCGCCTGCTCCAGCCAGCGGGGCTGGAACAACAGGGTCTGCGGCGGCTCGGACGCGTTGTCGGCCGGGGCATCCACGGGGTTGAGCACCCGCGAGGTGAATCCCTGCATCACCACGCAGGGGGTGCCGTGCTGATCCAGCAGCTCGATGTTCAAACGCTGCAAGCCGCTGTCGGCCTGCTGGTCGGCGCGGCGCTCGGCATAGCTCACCCGCGCCCACATTCGTTCGCTGCAGCGCTCCAGGACCTGCAAGCCTTCCAGGGCAAACGGCAGGGTTGGCCGGGCCAGGGACGGCAAATGCTGGCGCTCGTCTTCGCTGAGCACCACCTCGGCGCCCAGGCTCAGGGCGATGGCGGCCTGCAGCGCCGAATCCATCAGCGCGGGGTGCAACACGTAGTCCGCCAGGCTGTCGCGCTGGCAGTCGGGCACTTGCAGTTGCGCCAGCACCTCGCCGTGGCCCAGGGCCACCGATTGCAGGCCCTGGTAGGCCGGACCGTGCTCAAAGGTCATCACCCGATAGGCGTCGTAGCACTGCCGGGCGCTGAGCTGGCCGCCGTTCATGCGTGCCTTGAGCGCCGCCAGATCGACCTGCGGCGGCTGCGGCGACGGGGCCAGACCGACCAGCCCCTGGCTGTGCAGCAAGGGCTCGCCGGTGGCCTGCGCGGAGAGCGGGTCCAGCTCGCGGCTGGAGATTTCAAAACGCAGTTGCGCGTCCTCGTCCCGGATCAGCTCGATATCCACCTGCCGGGGCCGAGCGCCGATGATCAAGGGCCGCAGCCACACCACCTGGGTGAAGGACGCAGAGTGCCCCCCCGTGGCCATCGCCACCGCCGCCCGGGCCATTTCCAGGTGGGCGACACCGGGGAAAATCCGTTGCCCGCCCACCACGTGCTGCTTGAGGAAAAACTCCTCGCCATCAAACACGCTGCTAAAGCGCTGGCAGCGGGAATCGGAAGTGTCGCGCCCGAGAAAGGGATGCAGGGGCCGGGGATCGGCCGCACTTGCGCTGCTGGCCGCGCCGCCTGCCGCGCCCCGTTGCGCCGGGGCGATCCAGAAGTTCTGCCGGGCAAACGGATAGACCGGCACATGCACTCGGCGGGCGTCGCCGGGGTGCTGACGATGCAACCCGGCCCAGTCGAGCGTGCCGCCCGCCGCCCAGGCCACGGCCAGCGATTGCAGGCTGTCCTGGTCGACGCTGGCCGGCAGCGCGATCTGCGCGCCGGGCCCCGCCTCCGCCTGCCCGGCCCAGCAATGCCGGGAACTGCGACCGTCCAGCCAATCATTCAGCAAGTGGCGCAGCTGGTCCTTGTCGGCACACAGGAATATCAGCCGCTGGGCCTGGGCCATTCGCCCGGTTTGCAGGGTGTAGGCCAGGTCCTTCAGGCGCAGCGCCGGATCCAGCAAGGCCTGGCGCACCCGCCGGGCATAGCGCTTGAGGCTCTCGGCGGTGCGGGCCGACAGGGGCACCAGGCAGGGTTGCGTGGCGTCGTCGAGCGCTGTCGCGACCGGGTCGGGGGCTTGGCGGATGACCATGTGCACATTGGTGCCGCTGTGGCCAAAGGAGTTCAGCGCGGCCATCTTCGGCGCGCTGGCGAGCCACGCCCGGGGCTCGCGATGGATATGGAACGCCGAGCCGGCCAGTTCGATCCGCGGGTTGAGCTGCTCGAAATTCAGCAGCCCCGGCAACTGCCCGTGCTTCATCGACAGCAGGATCTTGATCAGGCTGACCACCCCGGCCGCCGCCGAGGTATGGCCGATGTGCGCCTTGGCGCTGCCCAGGGCGCAAAAGCCGGTGTCGCCGGTGAACTGGCGGAACGCCCGGACCAGGGCGTTGACTTCCACCGGATCGCCCAGCGGCGTGCCGGTGCCATGGGCCTCGACATAACTGATCTGCCGCGGGTCGATGGCGAAACGGCGGTACAGCTCGCTGATCAAGCGTTCCTGGGCCTGGCCGCTGGGGGCGGTGATGCCGTTGCTGGCACCGTCCTGGTTCATCCCCGAGGCGCAGATCACCCCGTGGATCGGATCGCCGTCGGCCAGGGCCCGGGACAGGCGCTTGAGGGTCAGCATGCCCACCGCTTCGGACAGCACAATGCCGTCACTGCGCTGATCGAAGGTATGGCAGCGGCCGCTGGGCGAGAGCATGTCCATTTGCGCCAGGCTGATCAGCCCGGGCTCGCCCAGGGTGGCGAACACCCCACCGGCCAGCGCCAGGTCGGCCTCCTGGTTGCGCAGGCTTTCACAGGCCAGGTGAATGGCCGTGGCCGAGGAGGAACAGCCGGTGTTGACCACCAGCGCCGGCCCCTTGAAGTCCAGGAAATAGGAGAGCCGCGAGGCAATGAGCGCGTCGGACGCGCCAATGAAGGTTTCGTGGAAATAGCCGCTCGGCTCCGCCCCGACAAAGATTCCCACCGCCTGGTCGCGAAAGCTTTTCGGGTTGTAGCCGGCATCTTCCAGGGCTTTCCAGCTTTCCTGCAGGATCAGCCGCTGGTGGGGGTTCATCGACTCCGCATCCCGGGGCGAAATATTGAAGAACAGTGGATCGAAATCGTCGCGCTGCTCCAGGATGCCGCCCCACTTGCAGTAGGTCTTGCCGGGCTGGCGCTCGGCCGAATAGCTGCGTTGCAGGTCCAGATAGCGCTCGCCCAGCTCGACCACGCCGTCGGCTCCGGTGCTCAGGTTGTGCCAGAAGCGCTCGACATTCTCGGCACCGGGAAATTGCCCCGACATGCCGATCACGGCAATGTCCTCGTGGGCCGGCGCGGCGGCGCTGGCCTGGGTCCGCGCCTTGAGCTGCTGCAGCAGCTGCCGAGCCTCGTCGGCGCTGATCTGGCCCTGTTGCAGCCGGGCAATGATGGATTGAAATGCTTGGCTGCTCATGAGTGTCCTTTCCTGGCTGTGGCCTGTGCGCTGCCGTGGCTGGCCGCGGTGCTGTGGTTGACGAGGGTCAGCAATTCTTCGATTGCCAGTTCGCCGCTGAGAAACGCGGCCTCCAGTTGCTGCCCGGATGGCACGGGCATGGCGGCCACCGGGGGCGCTGCACCTGCGCCCAGGCGTGCGCACTGCGCCGGGTACTGCTCCAGCAGATAGCCCACCAGGCTCTCCAGCGATGGATAGTCGAACAGCAAGGCGGTGTTGAGCGACGTCTCCAGCGCCTCGCCAATGTGGCTGACAAAGCTCACCCCGAGGATGGAATCGATGCCGTAGTCGGCAAAGGGCTGATCGGCCTGGATCCGTCCGGGCTCCAGCTGCAGTGTCTTGGCCAGGCCATCGAGCACCAGGGCGTTGAGCACCTCGCGCCCCTCGCCGCCAGCAACGACGGGCACCGGGCACGGGGCCTGGGGCATGGCCTGCGGCGCTTCGGCCGCAGCCGGCAGCGTCAGGCCTGCGGAGCCATCGCGCTGGGCCACGACAATCTGCTGGCCCAGGCCGTGGGCGCATTGCGCCGGAAAGGTCACGCCGTGGAAGCCGCTCTCGCCCAGCACCCGGGCCCAGCTCTGCGGATACAGGGCCGGGGTACCGGGGATGCGCAGCTCGGGGTCTTCATACAGCCACCAGCCCTTGAGCAGGCCGAATGTCAGGTGGGCGAACAGCGACCTGTCGCTGATTTCATTGAGCAGCAGCACCCCGCCGCTGCGCAGCAATGCCGCGGCATGGGCCAGGGTGCGCCGAATGCTGCTGGTGGCGTGCAGCACGTTGGCGGCAATCACGATGTGGTAGCTGCCCGGCTCCAGCCCCTGGGCCTGGGGCGACTGTTCGACGTTCCACAGCTGATAGCGCAGGAACGGATGGGCCGGGCCATAGGTTTTCCTGGCGTACATCAGGAACGCCTGGGAGATGTCGGTGTAGCAGTATTCGGCGATCCGCTCACGCCAGGGGTGCAGGGCCGGCAGCACGATGGAACTGGTGCCACCGGTGCCGGCGCCGATTTCCAGGATGCGGATCGGCCGCTGCGGCTCGCGGCCGGACAAGGCCGCCAGGTGTTGCTGCACCACGCCGGCCAGCACCTGGTTGAAGTAGTCGGACAAGGCGTTGTGGCGATAGACGCCCTCGACCTTGTCCATCGAACCGTTGGGGAACATCACATCGGTGGCCTGGGTCCGCCCGCCGAGTATCGCCGGCAGCTGTTGCAGGCAGGCGTCGACCAGTTCCACCTGGGCCCGGCGTTGCGGCTCGGCGAGCAACCGATCCCTGAGCTCGCACCAGCATTGCTCCAGTGGCTCCAGGTCCGGCGTCTCGCTCACCGCCACCTGGGTGCCCTGGCGTTGCACCAGCCCCTGCTCGTGCAGGAGGTCCAGGCTGGTGGTCCACCAGCGACCATAGGCCTCGCCGATACCGGCCTGACGGCGCAGCGCCTGGCTGTCGGCAAACTGCCCGGGCTGGCTGAACAGGCCCATGCGCTGCAGTTGCACCAGGGTCATGGCCGCCAGGGCGCGGTCGAACGGCAACGGGTCGTGGGCCGCCAGCAGGGGCGCTGCCGCCTCGCGGTAGGCGGCACAACCGTCGTCGTCAGTGGCGGGCTCGCCGCTGCGGCCAAGGACCACGGGCCGGGGTTGCAGTTGCATCAGTTGCTGGACGGGCGCCGAGGCGGCCATGCACAGCACCTGATCGAGCTGGCCGTGGCGCAGGGCCTCGACAAAGCGCGCAAAGCACTCGAAGCCTTCGCGGTCCTCCAGCGCCCCGGCGTGGCGGCTCATGGGCTGCGCAGTCGGGTCCAGCGCCTGTTGCTCGGTCAGCGACGACAGCCAGAACCCCCAGTTGATCGCCCCTACCGGGAATGCCGCCTGCTGTCGCAGGCTGCGCACCAGGGTGTCGCCGAAGGTGATCCCGGCGGCATAGGCCCCCAGCCGTGCCGCGCCGGAGAAGGCAAAGCTCTGCCCGGACGAGAAGTAGCAGAGGAAATCCAGCGGCTCCCGGGCCAGGGCCCGGTAGAACTCGATGCCGCCGCGGCTTTTCACCCGCAGGATGGCGTCGAACTGCGCTTCGGGAATGCGGCTGATGGGGTCTTCATGGTTGAACACCACGGCGGAATAGATCGCCCCGCTGATCGCCCCGTGCTGCTGCTTGATCTCGGCCACCGCCCGTTGCAGCGACGCCGGATCGTTGGCGTCGGCCTGCAGGTAGTGCAACTGCCCTGCCCCGCCCTGACCCTTCGGCAGGCAGCTGGCAAGCCGCTGCTGCACCTTGGGATCGGCGGCATCACTGCGCCCGAGCCAGATGACCCGGGCCTGATAGTCGGCCAGCAAATAGCGGCTGATGATACTGCCCACCGTGCCGCCGCCCCCGAGAATCACATAGACACCGCCCTGCTTGAGCGCCGCAGTGACAAAGCGGCCGTCGGCCAGCGGCGGCTGGGGCTGCCAGTTCAACGGGAAAATGCGCTGGCGATAGCGCACGCCGTCACGCAGGCCCAGCACCTCGCCCCGGGCCAGCCCGCCCTCCTCCTGCAACTGTCGCAGCAGGCGCGGGCGACGGCGGTTGTCGGCCAGTTCAACGCTGGCGACGTCCAGGTTGCGTACCCGGAAGCGGTGTTCGCCCTGGGCAAGCGCATAGGCCATGCCCGTCAGGCCGCCGCCCATGGCATTCACCGTGTCACCGCTGATGTCGAAGTTGTCCTGGCTGACGATGTAACTGTCGATGGCCTGGCATGTGCTGTGCGCCTTGAGCCACTTGATCAGGCGTAGCAGCAGGCGTTCATGGGTGATCGGGCTGTCGAGCTGGGCCTGCCAGTGATCGGCTGCGGCGTGATCGCCGAAGAAATACAGGCAGTCGATGGCCGTGCAGGCGCCCAGGCATTGCTCCAGCGCCTGTTCGTCAGAGGCGTCCAGTGACCAGTGATCCGGCGCCAGACGGAGCGTTTGCGTACCCGGTTCCAGGCGGATCACCCGGCCTGCGCCGGTGACAAAACCGGCGCTGAGCAGGTAGTGCGCGGTGAGCGCCTCGGCCACCGGGCGCAGCGCCGCGGCGCCGACGATCAGCACGCAGCGGTGCTCGCTGCCTGCAAGGGACGCGGCCGGGGTCTCGCCCGCCTGCCCTTCGGCCTGCCAGCGAGCCACATAGCTCAGGCGGTCACTGGCGCTGGTGCCCGGCGCCGGGGCGTGCTCAGGCGCAACCACCGCTGTCGCTGCCGGCAGGGCCAGCGGCAACCAGAACCGTTCCCGGGCAAAAGGGTAGACCGGCACGCTGATCCGGTACGGCAGCGCCCCGCTGCGCCGGGCCAGGAGCTGCGACCAGTCGATGGCCTCGCCTGTGACCCAGGCCTGCAGCAGCGCCTGCAGTTCACCGTTGCGGGCCCACTGCTCGTGCTCCGCCGCGCGCTCGGCATCGGCCCGGACGGCCGGGCGCTTGCCCTGCAGGTCGCCGCTGTACAGGCCGGGCTGCGAGGCGTCGGGGGCGTCGATGAAGCCGCGCAACCGGCTGGCCAGCGCGGCGGGGGAATCAACGATCAGGCCGAGTCGCGCCGTCATCATTTCCCGGCCGTGCTGCAGGGTGTACGCCAGGTTCGCCAGATCGGCGCCCGACAGCGCCGGCCGCGCCTGCACATAGGCCAGCAGCGCCCGGGCATAGTCGACCAGGCGCGCCATGTCCCGGGCCGACAGCAGAATCACTTCGGCATCGCCGGCATCCGGCGGCTCGCGGTATTCGTCGTGTTCCTGGAGCAGCACGTGGGCGTTGGCGCCGCCGGCACCAAAGGACGACACCCCGGCAATACGCGGCCCGGCGCCTGGCGGGCACCAGTCGCCCAGGGTCTGTTGCAGGTAGAACGGCGTGGCCTCCAGCCGCAGGTTGGGGTTGAGGGTGGCGGCATGCAGGCTGGGCACCAACTGCTTGTGCTTGAGCTGCAGCACGACCTTGCTGACCCCGGCGATGCCGGCGGCACCTTCCAGGTGGCCGATATTGGCTTTGACCGAACCCAGTGCACAGTGGCCCAGGGCCACGCCGTCCTGGGCGAACGCCTGGGTCAGGCCGCTGACTTCAATGGGGTCCCCCAGCTCGGTGCCGGTGCCATGGGCCTCGATGTAGCTGATCTGGCTGGCATCGAGCCCGGCCTGGTCGATGGCCAGGCGAATCACCCTGGCCTGGGCCTGGGGATTGGGCACGGTATAGCCGTTGGTCTTGCCGCCGTGGTTGACCGCCACGGCGCGGATCAGCGCATGGATGTTGTCGCGGTCGGCCAGGGCCTGGGACAAGGGCTTGAGCAGCACCGAGCCGACCCCCTCGCCCGGCACGAAGCCGTTGCCGCCTTCACCGAAGCTGCGGCAGCGGCCGTCCTTGGAGAGCATCTGCCCGGCGCTCAATTCCACGTAGTTGGACGGATGCAGGTACAGGTTGACCCCACCGGCGAAGGCCATCCGGCACTCGCCCCGGCGCAGGCTTTCGCAGGCCCGGTGCAGCGCGGTCAGGGACGACGAACACATGGTGTCCACCGGTTCGCTGGGCCCGTTGAGGTCCAGCACGTAGGAAACCCGGTTGGCCGTGGAACTGAACGAGGTGCGCGGAAAGACCTGTTGGCCCTGCTCACGCAAGGCCGGCCCATAGAGGCCGTAGCCGGTCTTGGTGATCCCGGCAAACACCCCGACCTGGCCCTGATACTGTCGAGCCAGATCGGCCTTGGTGATCCCGGCGTCCTCCAGGCACTGCCAGCAGGACTGCAGGAACAGCCGCTCCTGAGGGTCCATGTTGACCGCCTCACGGGGCGAGATATTGAAAAACAGCGGATCGAAATCGGCAAAGCCGTCGATGAAACCGCCCCATTTGCTGTAGCTGCGGGCCTGCTTCAGCGCCTCGGCGACCGAGTCCACGTAGAAACCTTCGAGCGGCCAGCGCTGCGGCGGGATCTCGGTGATGCTGTCGCGGCCTTCCTTGAGGTTGTGCCAGTACTGGTCGAGATCGGCCGCCTGCGGATAGCGCCCACTGATCCCGATAATGGCGATGGGCTCGGCGGCGGCCAGCGGCGCCGCCGCAGCGGCTGGAGCGGCTGGGGCTGGCGGCTGGGCCGGGGGCGACACGGCTTTGGGCTCCTGGCCGAGCCCGCTCCACACCAGGCAGGCGCGGTGATGCTCGGCCACCAGGTAGGTGCTCAGCGCTTCCAGGCTGTGGTACTCGAAAAACAGCGTTTTCGACAGCAGGCGCTCTGCCGGACGCAGCGCCGGCATGCCGGCGAACACCTCCTCCAGCGCCCGGTTGAGGCGGATGATCATGATCGAGTCGATGCCGTACTGCTCCAGCGGCGCGTCGCTCTCGACCCGCTCCGGCGGCAGTTTGGTGACGGCACAGAACTGCGCCTTGAGTCGTTGCACAATCGCCGCTTTGAGCTGCCCACGGTCGACTGCCTGCTCCGGCACATCCGGTGCGGCCGCGGCCGCCAGCGCCTCGGTGGCGCCAAAGTGGCTGCGAATCTGCGCCAGATCGCCTTCGATCACCAACAGCCGTGACAGGCCGGCCCTCAGCCCCTGTTGCAACGCCTGCAGGCCATGTACCGACTGCATCGGCACCATGCCGGTCTGGCGGCGGATATGGGCCTGGTCGGCGGCACTGACCTGCATGCCGCCGTCGCGCCAGAGCGGGTAGTTCAGCGACAGGGTCTGGCCAAAGCGCAGGCCCTGTTCGACGCGCTGGTTGCGCAGCTCGGCAAACTGATCGAGGAAACCGTTGGCCGCGGCGTAATCGGCCTGGCCAATGCTGCCCAGTACCGCCGAGCAGGAGGAAAACAGCACGAAGAAGTCCAGATACAGGTGACGGCAGGCGCGGTCCAGCAGGTCGGTGCCCAGCACCTTGGCGGCGAACACCTCGACCATGTCCTGCGGGGTCTTGAGGGCCAGCAACCGGTCGCGGTTGACGCCGGCGCCGTGGAACACGCCGTTGAGGCCACCGTGGGCCGTGCAGATGCCGGCGATCAGCTGTTCCAGCGCTTCGGCGTCAGTCAGGTCGAGCGGGTGATAGGCCACGCTGGCACCGGCGTCACGGATCGCCTGCAACTGCGCCTGCTGGCGCGCATCCAGCAGCGAGCGCCCCACCAGGATCAAGGTCGCCTCCCGGCATTGCTCGGCAATCGCCCGGGCCACGATCAGCCCCAGCCCCCCGGCGCCACCGGTGATCAGGTAGACCCCGCGGTCTTTGTACAGCGGGCGGGCGCCGGCATCGCCGGCGGCGACATCGTCCGCCAGTTCCTGCCATTGCAGCTCCTGGTGTTCCCCGAGCAGGCCGATGCGCTGCAATACCGAGCTGGCGCGCGAGTGGCGGGCCGCAAGGAGCGCCGGCAGCAACGCCAGTTGCGCGGCGGACAACCCTTGGCCGGGCTCGGCCCTGACCAGCAGGCAACGGGCACTGAGCGCCGGTTGTTCCAGGCACGCCGTCTTCAGCAGGCCGTCGAGGCCGGCGTAGAGCCGATCCTGCGGTGTCTGTTCGGCGATCATCAGTTCCACGTGGACCCGGCCCTTGAGGGCCTGCACCCGCAGCATCAGCGCCAGTGCCAGCGCCTGGTAGCAGGCCGCCGGGCCACTCCCGGTGCCGGCCAGCACTTCGCCGCTGATGCCGGCGGCAGCGCTCAAGGCTTGCAACTGCGCCACTTGCGTCGGGTTGAAGCCGACCCACAACAGCAACGACTGGCCCACGTCAGCCTCGGCATCGACGCAGGTGCCGAGCGGTTCCTGCCAGACCGGGCGGGCCAGGAACAGCCCACTTGCGGGCAGCTGCAGCGGTGCTGCTGCGGGCGCATCAGGCTGCAACAGCGCATGCGGCGTCTGCTCGACCCAGTAGCGCTCCTTGGCAAACGAGTAGGCCGGCAGATGAATACGCCGGGCCGAACCGGCCGGCCACAGCGCTGCCCAGTCGATAGCGGCACCGTCCACCCATTGCCTGGCCCACTGCCCGCTGGCGTCGGTGACCTGCGTCGGCGCCTGGCCGTTGGCCAGACGCTGCAGTTCGCTGCGCAACTGCCCCAGGTCGCTGACCACCAGCGCCGCCCTCACCCGCATCGGCTCCCGGGCGGTCTGCAGGGTAAAGGCAATATGGCTCAGCGGGGCGTCGCCGCGCTCCAGCCACTGGGCCAGGGCCCGGGCGTTGTCGCGCAGGCTCTCGGCGGTCTTGGCCGACAGGGGAATAACCCGGCTGACGGCGTCCGGCGCCGTGCTCGCCTGGGTGATCGGCGGGTTCGAGTATTGGCCGATCACCAGGTGCGCATTGGTACCGCTGTGGCCAAAGGAATTGAGCGCGGCGATCAGGCGCGCGCCGCCCGGGGCCTGCCAGGCTTGGGCCTGACGGTTGATGTAGAACGGCGAATGTTCGAGATCGATCAGCGGGTTGATCTGCTGGAACCCCGGCATGGCCGGCAAGGTGCCGTGGCGGATCGACAGCAGCACCTTGATCAGGCCGATGACCCCGGCCGCTGCGGCCGCGTGGCCGAGGTTGGCCTTGGCGCTGCCCAGCGCGCAGTAGCCCTGGGCGTCGGTCGAGCCGCGGAACGCGCGGATCAGGGCGTTGGCTTCGACCGGGTCCCCCAGCCGGGTGCCGGTGCCATGGGCCTCGACATAGCTGATCTGCGCGGGGTCGATGCCGAACCTGTGCCAGGTGTCGCGCAACAATTGCTCTTGCGCCTCGCCATTGGGCGCGGTGATGCCGTTGCTGACCCCGTCCTGGTTGATCCCCGAAGCCTCGATCAGCGCGTAGATCGGGTCGCCGTCGGCCTCGGCGTCTTCCAGGCGCTTGAGTACCACCATGGCCACCCCTTCGGAAATCACCGTGCCGTCGGCCGCCGCGTCGAAGGCATGGCATTGGCCGCTGGGGCTGAGCATGTCGATGGCGCACAGGCTGATCAGCCCGCGCTGATCCAGCAGCGCATAGACCCCGCCCGCCAGGGCCATGCGGCTTTCACCGTGGCGCAGGCTTTCACAGGCCTGGTGGATGGCTACCGCAGACGACGAGCAACCGGTGTTGATCACCATCGCCGGGCCTTTGAGGTCGAGAAAGTAGGACAGCCGCGAGGCGATGATGGCCTCGGAGCTGCCGGTGAAGGAGTCGTGGTGATAACCGCCCGGCTCGGCGCCGACGTACAGGCTGACCGCCTGCCCGGCCAGTGCCATGGGGTTGTACCCGGCATCCTCCAGGGCCTTCCAGCTTTCCTGCAGCACCAGGCGCTGATGCGGGGTCATCGACTCCGCTTCGTGGGGGGTGAGGTTGAAGAACAGCGGATCGAAGCAGTCGCGATCCTCGAGTATGCCGGCGCGGTTGCAATAGCTTGTGCCCGGCCGTCTGTCGGCGCTGTAGGCATCGGCCCGCAGGTAGTCCGGCCCCAGTGCCTGCACGCTGTTCTTCCCGGCCAGCAGGTTGTCCCAGAGTTGCTCGACGTTTTCGGCGCCGGGGAACTGCCCGGCCATGCCGATCACCGCAATCGGCCCGCCACCCGGCGGCGCCAGTGGGCTTGGGGTGTCGCCGCCGGCCAGTGCCGCGGCCATCACCGGGTTGTCCAGCATCGCGGTCATCGCGGCCTGGGGCGGGCTCGCAACGCTCGCCAGTGCCTGGGCAATCTGCGGGCCATGGGCCTGTTGCAGGTAGCGGTGGAGCTTGCTCACGGTGGCCTGCTCGAACAGGATCGCGCTGTTGAGCTTGATCCCCAGCCGGTTGCCCAGTTGCTTGACGAAGCCGACTCCGAGAATCGAGTCCACGCCGTAATCGGAAAACGGCGTGCGTACCCCGATGCCCTGGGCATCGGCCTTGAGGGTCTTGGCCAGGGCCTCGATGATCACCTGCTGCAGTCGGTCTGCAACGTCTTCGGGGGCTGGGGTGCCGCTGGCAGGATGCTCGTTCACTCTGGACTCCTTGTCGGGTGCCGGCGCGGCGGGCCGGGGCGGCGCAAAAGCGGGCAGCGCCAGGGCGTCGCCGTGGGCGGTGATGATCTGTTGCCCCAGGGCGACTGACGCCGGGACATGCAGCTGGACCTGCTCGAAGCCGCTGCTCCACAGCAGCTCGAGCCAGGTCGGCTCGGCAATCAGCGGCGAACCGGGGATGCGCAGCGCCGGGTCCTCATACAGCCACCAGCCATCGAGCAGGCCGAAGGTGACTGTGGCCGCGCAGGTCTTGCGATTCAGTTCGTTCAACGCCAGCAAGCCGCCGCTGCGCAACAGCGCGCGGACATGGGCCAGGGTGCTGCGCATGTTGGCGGTGGCGTGCAGCACGTTGGTGGCGACCACGATGTCATAGCCCTGGCCGCTGTCCGGGGGCTGGCTGATGTCCAGCAGTTGCGTGGTGAAGTAAGGCCGGCCGGCCGCGAAGCTGGCTTCGCCGTGCTGCAGGAAGGCCCGGGAGAGGTCGCTGTAGCAGTATTCGCCAAGGTGCGCGGCCCAGGGTTCCAGGGCGGCCAGCAATGGCGCCGTGGTGCCGCCGGTGCCGGCGCCGATTTCCAGCAGGCGCAGCGGGTGGTCGGGCTCGGCCGCCACCCACTGTTGAACCTGTGCGCTGACCTGGGCGGCCAGTTGCCGGTTGAAAAAGTCCGACAGGCTGTTGTGCCGGTAAATGCCCTCGACCTTTTCCATGGAACCGTCCGGAAACAGCAGGTCGGTGGCCTGGACCTGCCCGGTCAGGATTTCCGGCAGTTGCAGCAGGCACGCGTCGATCAGGGTCACTTGCGCCCGGCGCTCGGGGTCGGCGCAATACTGCTCGCGCTGGGTTTGCCAGGCCGCGAGGATCGCTCCATGGCGCGAGCGGGCAATGGTGGTTGCCACGGCAAAGTCTTCGCCCTGCCGGCGCAGATAGCCGTGCTCCACCAGAATCGCCAGGCATTCCAGCCACCAGCGCCCAAAGCGCTCGCTGATACCGGCCTGCTGGCGCCAGTGTTCGGCACTTTGCGCCTGGGGGGTCATGAAGATCCCCAGGGTCTGCAACTGGACCATCAGCAGCACGGCAATGGACTGGTCGAGTCGCTGCGGATCGAACAACTGCTGCAAGCGCTGGTGCTCGGCAGGGTCCAGCTCGATCCCCGGCAGCGCCGCGGGCAGCAAGGGCTGCGGCTGCAACTGCAAGGGCTGGCCCTCGGGCACGGCCATCAGTTGGCGCACGGCCGGCGAGGCCTGGAGGCACAGCAAGCGGCGCAGCGAACCGCTGGCCAGTTGCGCGACAAACCGGCTGAAACAGGCAAAGCCCTGTTCATCGTCGAGGGCGTCCAGGTGCTCGCTGACGGCCTGGGCCTGCAGCGAAGCGCGCCAGAACCCCCAGTTGATCACCCCGACCGGAAAGCGTGCCGCCGGGCCTATGGCCTCGGCAAAGGCATCGGCGAAGGTGATGCCGCAGGCATAGGCCGACAGCTTGGCCGCGCCGGAAAAGGCAAAGCCCTGTCCGGAGGAGAAATAACAGAGGAAATCCAGCGGCTGCTCGGCCAGCGCCTGATAGAAGTTCAGGCTGCCACGGCTCTTGATGTCGAGAATCTGCTGAAACTGCGCCTCGCTGGTGTGCTGGATGCTGTTATCGAAATCAAAGACCATGGCCGAGAACACCGCGCCATTGATCCGCCCGTAGCGCTGATTGACCTGGGCCACGGCCTGCTGCAGTTGCGCCAGATCGGTGCCGTCCACCTGCAGGTAGTCGACCCGGCCGCGCAGGTGCCCGGCGTTCAGGCTCTGCTGCAGTTGCGGGTGGTCGGCAGGCTTGCGCCCCAGCCAGATCACCCGGGCCTGATAGTGCTCGATCAACTGGCGGCTGAGCACCTGCCCGATCACCCCGCTACCGCCGAGAATCAGGTAGACCCCCTGCTGTTGCAGCGCCGAGCGGCTGTTGCGAGGGTCCGCCAGTTGCAGCGGGCGTAGTTGCTGAACAAAGCGCCCGCCGCGGCTGAGCTTGACCGGCTCGCCGCGCTGCGAGGCCGGCTCGGCGAGGATCTGCGCCAGCAGGCGTTGCCGGCTTTCGGCGTTCTGCAGTTCGTCGAGGTTGAGGTCCAGTGTGCGCAGGTGCACCCGATGCTCGCTCTGGGCCATCGCATACCCCAGGCCGGTCATGCCCGCCCCCAGCGGGTTGCCCCGTTGCGGCGCGCCGGCAAAGGCGTAGCGGCCGAAGGACAACAGGAAACAGTCCAGGCCGCGGGCGTCGCTCGCTTGCGCGGACAATGCCTTGAACAGCCGCAGCAGCGGCAACTCGTGGTGCTGCAGGCTGTCGGCCAGCGCCGAGGGCGCCAGTTCACCGGCCGTTGGCGCGCTGATCACCATCAGCTGCGCCAGCGTGCCCAGCGCCGGCAGAATCGACGAGAAGCCTGACGGATCGGCATCGCCACAGTGCCAGTGGCCCGCCGCCAACAGCCGGGTCGGCCCTGGGCCGCAGTCGATCCGCAGCACCTGGCCAGGCTCCTGAGGATGCTCGGCCAAGGCTGCCAGCAGGCCCTCGGTCGCCTCGGCGGATTCGCCCAGGGTCACCAGCACCCGCGCTCCTGCCCCCGGCGGTGGAGCCGGTTCATCGGCGGTCTGCGCCTGCCAGCCCGGCAGGTAGCAGCACTGGCTCAAGTCCTGCGCGGCGGGCACCTCGACCACGGCCGCATGGGGGGCTGGCGGATGGGCCAGGCCCGGCATCCAGTAGCAGTTCCTGGCAAAGGGATACCCGGGCAGGCTGATCCGCTGCGGCCGCCGATACGTGCCGTGCCCATAGAGCCGCTGCCAGTCGACGACTGCGCCCTGCACCCAGGCTTGCGCCAGTTCGCTCAGTTGCCGTTGCTCCAGCCACTGGTCGATCGGCAGCGAGTCGGCGCTCTCCAGGGCCGGGTCATAGGGGTCGCTATGGCCCTGAAACAGCGTCTGCGACTCTTCGCCAGCCAGCCAGCGCGCCAGCGACTCCTGCAACTGCGGCAGGGATTCAACCAGCAGCGCCAGCCGCTCGGCCATGGCGTCGCGCCCGGTCTGCAGGGTCCACGCCAGGTCGGCCATGGCGGTCCGGGCCGCCTCCTCGCCGGCCAGGAACCCCTGCAAGCGCAGCACCGACTCACCCAGGCGTTGCCGGTCGCGGGCCGAGAGCAGGATCAGCCAGGGGCCGGGCATGGCCACTCGCGGGTCGAGGCTGGGGCAATGCTCCTCGACGATCAGCGACGCATTGGCGCCACCAGCGCCAAAGGAGGACACCGCGGCCATGCGCGGCGCGCCCTCCATGACCCAGGGCGCCAGTTGCTGCTGTACGCGAAACGGCGTGCCCTGGAAATCGATCTTCGGATTGGGCTGCGCCGCGTGCAGCGACGGCACCAGCTGGCGGTGCTGCAGTTGCAGCAGCACCTTGCTCAAGCCCGCGATGCCGGCGGCACTTTCGCAGTGACCGATATTGCTCTTGATCGAGCCGATGGCGCAGTGGGCCGCACCGCCATGGGCAAAGACCCGGCTCAGGCCGCTGATCTCGATGGGATCGCCCAGCGCGGTGCCGGTGCCGTGGGCCTCGATGTAGCTGATCTGCCGCGGCTCGACGGCGGCCCGGGCCAGGGCTTTTTCCAGGACCCGCTGCTGGGCGCCGGCGCTGGGCACGGTGTAGCCGTTGGTCTTGCCACCGGCGTTGATCGCGCTGCCGCGAATCACCCCATAGATCCGGTCGCCATCGGCCAGGGCCTGGGCCAGCGGCTTGAGCAGCACCGCGCCGACCCCTTCGGCGTCGACAAAGCCGTCGGCCTCGTCGGCAAAGGCGCGGCAGTGTTCGCCGGGCGATAGCATCATCATTTCGCACAGGCTCAGGTAGTGCCGGGGGTTGATAATCAGGTTGATGCCGCCGGCAATCGCCAGCCGGCAGTTGCCACTGTTGAGGCTCTCCACCGCCAGGTGGATGGCCGTCAGCGATGACGAACAGGCGCTGTCGACCGCCAGGCTCGGGCCTTGCAGATCCAACTGGTAGGACACCCGATTGGCAATCGACCAGTAGTTGCTGAGGGGGTTGTAGCTGCCGTTCATGACCCCGACAAACACCCCGACCTCGCCCTGTTGGTGCAGGGTCGCCGGGTTGTAGCCGGCGTCTTCGACACTGTGATAGGCCACTTGCAGGAACAGCCGCTCCTGCGGGTCCATCCGTTCGGCCTCGGTGCGCGAAAGGTTGAAAAACGCCGGATCGAACTGGTCGATGCCCTCGATAAAACCGCCCCAGCGCGTATAGAGGTGCCCGGGCAGCCCCTTCTCCTCGGCAAAATAGCGCCGCCAGTCCCAGCGCTCGCTGGGGATCTGCGCCACCGCGCACTGGCCGCCCGCCAGGTTGTGCCACAGCTCGCCCATCGACTGCGCGCCCGGATAACGGCCGTCGAGGCCGATGATGGCGATGCGAGTGTCCGCGCCCGGCTCCGCTGCCTGCGCGGGCTGCCCAGGGGCGTCGGGGCTGACGCCGGTCTGCGGTCCTTGCGCCTCGGGCTGGCCCAACAGCCGCTCAAGCTCCGCCCCGCGGTGCTGGATAAAATGCTCGGTCAGCGCCGCCAGGGTCGGCACTTCAAAGAACACCGCGCTGTCCACCGCGGCGAAATGCTCGCTGAAGGCGTGGGTCAGCCGCACCACCAGGATCGAGTCCAGGCCATAGTCCTCCAGCGGCCGGGTCAGGCTCATCCTGGCGGCGGGAATCTTCAGCGTGGTGCTGACCAGCTGGCGCAGGAACTCCGTGACCCGTTGTCGCCAGCCGTCCGCAGTGGTGCTCCGGGTCGGGCCCGCCAGCGGCGGCTGCGCAGAGTCGCGGAGCGCCTCGGCTGCCGCGCTGGGCGGCCGACTCTCGGGCAGGGGCTGACGCACGATGCCGTCGCTCTCGGCCAGGATGATCTGCTGGCCCTGGGCATGGGCCTGCCGGGCAGGAAACAGCACCGGACCAAATCCCTCCTGCTCCAGCACCGCCTGCCACGCCGCCGGCGACAGACCGGGGCACCCCGGCAGGCGCAGGGCGCCATCGCGATGCAGCCACCAACCTTCGAGCAAGCCGAAGCTCAGGTGGGTGAACAGCGAGGCCTGGCTGATTTCATTGAGCATCAGCAAACCGCCCTTGCGCAGCACGGCCTTGGCGTTGCGCAGGGTCTGGCGGATCTGCGGGGTGGCGTGCAGCACATTGGTCGCCAGCACCAGGTGATAGTGATCGGCGTCGATCCCCTGCTCGGCGCAAGGCCGCGAGACATCGAACAGCCGGGTGTGGAAAAACGGGTGATGGGCGGCGAACTGCTCGACGCCGTGTTGCAGGAAGGCCTGTGACAGATCGGTGTAGCAGTATTCGCCCAGCTGCGAGCGCCAGGGCTCCAGCGCCGCCAGCAGGCCTGCCGTGGTGCCGCCGGTGCCCGCGCCGATCTCCAGGATGCGCAGCGGTTCGGCGTCTGCCGGGCGGCTTTCGAGGTGGGCCAGCACCGCCTCGATCAATACCTGATTGAAATAGTCGGAAATGCGATTGTGCTTGTAGATCCCTTCCACCAGGCTCATCGAGCCACCAGGAAACAGCACGCCAGGGGCGCTCAGCTCACCGCGCAGCACCCCCGGCAAGCCCTTGAGGCAGGCGTCGAGCAACCCTGCCCGGGCCGCCAGATCGGGGTCCTGGCGCCATTCGGGCAAGCGCGCGTGCCACTGTTGCCACAGCGCCTCGGCGTCAGCGCCGTCGACACCGGCCACATAGCGCAGGCTCTCGGCAAGCCATAGTTCCAGGTACCCCGGGGCGACCTGGCCGTGCCGGGCCGCCAGGGCTTGCAGGTCCTCGACGCGGCGTAGCTCGAGCCCCTGAAGCTGGCTCGCCAGCAGGCGACGGGCCAGTGCATCGAGTTCGCCCCAGGCGCTGGCGTTGGTCTGATGTGCGGCTGTTTGCATGCTTCAACTTCCCTGTGACGCGTCTGCTGTAGGTGAATAAATAAGTGATGGGGCCGTCAGGTGATCGCGACCAGTGCCGCCAGCCGTTGCTCCAGCCGTTCCTGCAGCGCCGCCATGGCCCCGGAGCGGTGGCTGGACAGCCGGATCTGCTCGTGGCCCAGCAGTCCTGCCAGGCTGTCGATGGCGTCGATGTCGGAGCCCGGCAGCAGCGCGAGCAGCGCCAGTTGGTCCAGTCCGCCCGCCAGCAACTGTTCGAGGGCGCGCAGGCCTTCCTCGGGCTCGATGGAGCCCAGGCCCAGGGCCTTCATGCGTTCCCGGTAGCGGGCGTCGCTCACCGAGCCCACGCCGCCCCAGTAGCCCCAGTTGATCACCTTGACCGGGCACGACCAGCGCGCCCGAAGCTGGTCGGCAAAGGCATCGGCGAAGGTGCAGCCGGCCGCGTAGTTGCCTTGGCCGGCGGCCGTGGTGAAGGACATCATCGAGGAGAAGAACAGCACGAAGTCCAGCTGCGCGGCGCTGTCGCCAAAGGTCCGGGCCAGGGCCACGCTGGTGGCGACCTTGGCCTCCAGGACCTGGCTGAAGGTCGACTCGTCCATGTTGGCCAGGCTGTGATCCTTGAGCACGATGGCCGAGTGCACCACGCCATTGATGGGGCCGAAGCGCTCGATGATCTGCTGCCGGGCCGCGGCCAACTGCAGGTGGTCCGTGGCATCGGCCTGCAGGTAGACCGGCGCGGGCCCTGCGTGCATCAGGCTGATGGCCGTCAGCTCGTCGAGCTTGGCGGCGATCTGCGCATCCAGCGCGCGCCGGCCGATCCACACCACCCGGGCGCGATGCTGGCGAATCAGGTGCTGGCTCCAGACCGCGCCAATCCCGCCGGCACCACCGATCACCAGGTACACCCCGCCGTCCCGATAGACCGGCAACCGGGCCGGCACGGAGGCCGCCTGCACCCGTGCCAGCTGGCGCAGCCGCCATTGGCCGTGACGCAGGGCCAGCAGCTCGCCGCTCGCCAGGGCGGCAAACGGCGCTGTCGCCAGGCGGTCCAACTGCTCGTCCGCGAGGTCCGCCAGGTGCACTGTCCAGTGCGGGTACTCCTTGGCCAGCGAGCCGGCCAGCCCATGCACCGCCGCATGCACCGCCTGGCAGGGGTCGCCCGGGCCGGTGCTCACCGCGCGGTCGGTGATCAGGCGCAGGCGCAGCGGCCGCCGACCGTAGCCCTGGTTCAGCAGTGCCTTGATCAGCCGGAACAGCGCCAGCACGCCCTGCTGTTGCGCGGCGACCGGATCCGCGTCGGCCTCCACCGCAGGCGCCAGCCACATCACCTCGGCCCATTCAGCGTCGGCCAGCAGTTCGGTCGCGGCGCTGTCCGGTCCGCCTGGCACCAGGCGCGCCCGGGGATAGAGCCCGGCCAGCGCCTGATGGCGCGAGGGGCTCACGCCGAAGATCAGCATCGCGCCCTGCCCGTCCGGCCGCGCCTGCTGTTGGGCCTCGACCACCGACCAGACCGGTGCCAGCAACTGCTGGACCGGCGTTGCCGGTGGTTGCTGCAGCAACGGGCCGAGGGATCGGGCACAGAACCCTTCCAGCCGGGCGCACAATTGCCCCTGCTGGTCACAGAGCTCGATGTCGATCCGGCCCGCGCTGTCGTGCCGGTCGCCACGCAACAGGGCCCACATCTGCCGTGTGCAAGGCGCAAGGATTTCCAGGCGCTGCAAGGCAAAGGGCATCAGCAGCGACAACGGCGCCGCCGGCCCGGCGTCCAGGGGCAGCAGCATGCCGATGGCGGCCTGCAGCGCGCTGTCGGTCATGCCGGGCTCCAGCCAGCAGTCGCCAACGGCCTGGATACCCTCAAGGTCCAGCTGTGCCAGCACCTCGCGCCGGCTGCCCTGCTGCGCGATCAGCAACTGGCGGATGCCGCGATGGCTGGCACCGTAGGCCAGGCCCATGGCCTCGAACAGCCGATAGACCTCGTCGCTGTCGAGGCGACGCTGCCAGGGGCGCTCGCGCCAGTGCGCCAGATCAAGGCGCTCGGCCGCAGGCGCGGCCTCGCCCGTCACCCGGGCCTGACAATGCAGCACCGGTTGCGCCCCCGCGTCATCGTCGCTGAGAAGGGTTACCACCCAGTGGCCGTCCAGCGCTTGCAGGTTGACCCGCAGGCACCGCGGCGCGGACCCGACGGTCAAGGGCGCCAGCCAGTTGAGCTGTTCGATGACCATGGCCCGTGCCTGGCCGTCCCCCCGTGCCTGGCTCACCGCGGCGCGGATGATTTCCAGGCAGGCCGCCCCGGGCAGGGTTTTGCTCGCGTTCACCACATGGTCAAGCAACCACGGCTCCTCGCCGTTGCAGAGGCAGGTGAACTGGTGCCCGTCGCCGGTGGCAGTGTGGCTGTGCAGCCAGGGATGGACCCTGGTCGCCGCCGGCAAGCCCTTGGCCGCCGTGGGCGCCCAATACCGCTCGGTGGCGAAGGGATAGGTCGGCAGGCTGATGCGTTGCGGCCGCTGGCGGTCCGGCGCGCGCAATGCGTTCCAGTCGATGCGCAGGCCGGCGCTCCACAACGCCAGCAGGGCTTGCAGTTCGCCATTGGCGTAGAGCTGGGCCAGATGCTCATGTTGCAGGGTGCGCGAACGGTTCTTGAAGGGTTCGAGGGCGGCGCTGCCGGTCTGGGTGTCACCGCAGATCCAGCCACGGTCGTCGCCGCCGGCCAGACCGCGCAAGGCGTCGAGCAGCTGTTGGGCGTCGGTCGCGATCAACGCGGCGCGATGCTCCATGGCCTCGCGCCCGACCTGCAAGGTCCAGGCAATCGCGTCCAGGCGCTGCGGCGCGTGCTGCAAGTGCTCTAGCAGTCGGCTGGCGATCTGGCGCAGCTGTCCGGGCTCGCGGGCCGACAACAGGATCATCTGCGGCCGGCCATCGGGCTCCGGCTGCGGCCGGGTGCCGGCGTATTGCGCCACGATCAAGTGGGCGTTGGATCCGCCCGCGCCAAACGAGGACAGCCCGGCAATCCGCGGTCGCAGCCGCCCCTCATGGGACGGCTGTGGCCAGTCGCGCAGGTGCTGGTTGACCTCGAACGGCGTGGCGGCAAAGTCGATAAAGGGGTTGAGGGTCCGGGAATGCAGCGACGGCGCGATTTTTCCGTGCTTGAGCTGCAACAGCACTTTGGTCAGGCCGGCGATACCGGCGGCGGCCTCGCAGTGGCCGATGTTGGATTTCACCGAGCCGATCCAGCAGGTCTGCCCCGCTGCCCGTGGTCCCAGAGCGTTGGCCAGGCCGGCGATTTCGATCGGGTCACCCAGACGGGTGCCGGTGCCGTGGGCCTCGATGTAGCTGATGGCCGCCGGATCGACATTCGCGTCCTTGAGCGCGCCGCTGATGGCGGCCTGCTGCGCCCGTGGATCGGGCACGCTGTAGCCGGTGCTCTTGCCGCCGTGGTTGAGGTAGCTGCCCTTGATCAGCCCATGGATCTGATCGCCATCGCGCTCGGCGTCCGCCAGGCGCTTGAGCACCACCACGCCCACGCCCTCGCCCGGTACATACCCGTCACCGCCCTCGCCGAAGCTGGCGCACTGGCCCTGGTTGGAAATGAACTGGCCGCTGCTGAGCATCAGGTACTTGTTGGGGTGCAGCGTCAGGTTGACGCCACCGGCAATGGCCATGGCCGTGCGGCCGCTGTGCAGATCCTGGCAGGCCAGGTGCAGCGCGGTCAGCGAGCTGGAACACATCGAGTCCAGCGACAGGCTCGGGCCTTGCAGGTTGAGGCAGAACGACACCCGGTTGGCGATGCTCGCGCTGGAACCGGCAAAGCCCATGCGCTCGCCGCGCAGGCTGGCTTCGGCGCCCAACAGTTGATACTCGCTGTACATCACCCCGGCGTAGACGCCGACCTGCAGCATCGGCTCCGGTGCTCCGGCGCCGAGCTGACGGCTGTAGCCGGCGTCCTCCATGGCCGCCCAGGCGGTTTGCAGGAACAGCCGCTCCTGGGGGTCGATCAGCTCGGCCTCCAGGGGCGAGATATTGAAGAACAGCGGGTCAAACTGATCGATGCCGTCGATAAAGCCGCCCCACTTGCTGTTGTGCACCCCGCTCTGCCCGCGGTCGCTGCTGTAGTAGTCGCGCCAGTCCCAACGCTCGGGCGGCACTTCGCCAATGCTGTTCCTGCCCTGGCTGAGGTTCTCCCAGAAGGCTTCGAGGGTCGGGGCGCCGGGGTAGCGCCCGGCAATGCCGATGATGGCGATGTCGTCCCGCGAGGCGGCGCTCGACGGCTGCGGCGACCACGGTTTGTCGAACAGCCGGCGTTGCGGCGCCGGGGCGCTGGGCAGCGGTTCGCCAGGCGCCTGGGCCGCAGTCGAGGCCAGGTAGCCGGCCAGGGCATGCAGGCTGGAGTACTCGAACAGCAGCCCCGGCGGCAACGCGCCAAAATGCCCTTCCAGGCGACGTGTGAGTTCAAGTACCTGCACCGAATCGATGCCGAAGTCCTCGAAGCAGCGCTGCTCGTCGATCTGCTCCGGCGGCGTGTGCAAGGCGCTGGCCAGCAAGGTGCGCAGTTGTGCGCTGGTCGAGGTCTGTGGCGCGCTGCGCATCGGCCGCGTGGCCAGGTGCTCAACCAGTGCCTGCAGGCTGGGGTATTGGAAGAACAGGGTCTTGGACAGCGCGCCGAAGCGTTTTTCCAGGACGGCAGTCATCTCCATGATCATCAGCGAGTCGATGCCGTACTGCTCGAACGGCACCTCGTTGTCCAGTCGCTCCGGGCGGATCTTCAGGGTCCGGGCCAGCAGCTGGCGCAGCCAGGGCAGCAGTGCCTCTCCCTCCAGCGGGGCTTGCTCCACCGCCACTGGCGCGGGCGGCCGGAGCAAGGCAAGGAGCTTTTCCCGGTCGCCGGCCAGCACCATCAGTTGGTCATCATCGCGCTGCAGGGCGTGATAGAAGGCCTGGACACCGGTGGCGCTGGCCATGGCCTCAATACCACTGCGCTGCGCCAGCAGGCGCCGCGCCGTATCGCTCATGTGCAAGCCGCCTTCCAGCCATAACGGCCAGTTGATCGCCAGGGTGCGGCCGTGCCGCGTGCCGGCCGCGACCTGCCGGTTGCGCAGGCTGGCGAAGGCGTCCAGATAGCCATTGGCGGCGGCGTAGTCGGTCTGCCCCGCGTTGCCCAGGACACTGGCGATCGAGGAGTACAACACGAAGAAATCCAGGGCCAGCCCGGCGCTGCTGCGATCCAGGTGCTGCACGCCGTCGACCTTGGCCGCGAACACCGCGGCAAAATCCGCCCTGGGCTTGTCCGCCAGCAAGGCGTCACGGGTGATGCCCGCGCAATGCAGGATGCCGTGCAAGGCGCCGTAGTCAGCGACCAGGTCGCTGATCAAGCGTTCAACCTGAGCGGCGTTGGCCAGGTCCACGGCGCGGTAGTCGACAGCCTCCCCCAGCTGCGCCAGCTTGGCCCGCACGGCGGGATCGCCGGCTGGCGTGCGGCCGCAGAGCACCACCCGGGCCTGGGGCGCCGCGGCCAGCAGCGCCTGCGCCATGACTGCGCCGACCCCGCCCAAGCCACCGCTGATCAGGTACACCCCGTCTGGCCGCCAAGGCGCGGGGGCCGCGTCCAGGGGTTGGGGTTGCCAGCTCAACTGCTGACGGCGCAGGGTGCCCGCCTGCGCCAGATAACGCAGGACGCACTCGTTGGGGGCGGCGGCCTCGGCGGCCAATGCGCTGAGCAGTTGCGGGGCCTCGAGCGCCGGTGCCACTTCGATCAATTGCCCGATCAACGCCGGCTGTTCACGGCTGACGCTGGACAACAGGCCGCCCAGGCCACGATAGCCCTGGGCATCGTCCGCCGGGACCAGCAGTTGAATCAGGCAGGGCTGCGCAGCGCCGAGCAAGGCTTGCAGCTGCTCGGCGAGCGCCAGCGCGGCTTGTGGGTAGTCAGCCGCGGGCAAGGCGCAATGGCCGATGCCCCGTGCCTGCAGACCCTGGGCCAGGTCGGCAAAGGCGCGATGATGGCCCAGGCTCAGCACCCGGTGCGCCACCCCCGGCGTGGCTAGCGCCGTGGCCGGCAGCGCGTCGTCCCATTGCTTGTGGCACAGCAGCGCGGTGCTGGCACCCTGACGGTGATCGCTCAGGGTCCTAAACGCCAGTTGATGGAGGGTTGCACAGCACTGGCCATGCTCGTCGAACAGAGCCAGGTCGAACAGATGGCCGTCCGTGGTGCTGCCGCTGCGGCGTATCTGCACCTGCAGGGCGGCCGGGCAGTCGGCGAACAGCACGCACTGGCCCAGGGTCGCCGGCAGCAGCAAGGCCGGCGTGTCCCCCAGCTCTTCCAGCAGCAAGGCCATCACGCCTTGCATGGCGCCATCCAGCAAGGCCGGATGCAGGGCAAAACCGTCAGTCAGCGCCGGGTCCTGCAGGGCGATCCGCGCCAGTACCTGATCGTCCTGGCGCTCCAGCGACAGCAGCCGCCGGTACCCCTGGCCATACTCGATGCCCATGGCGGCAAAGCGCTGGTAGCAGGCCTCAACCTCCACCACCCGGGCACCGAGGCCGTTGAATTCAAGCCCGGGGGCCACGACCACGGTATAGCGGGCGCGGGCCTGGGCATGCAGTTGCAACTGGGCGTCAGGGTCGTAGGAGTAGATCCCGACCTGGTACTCGCCCTGCGCCGGCATGGTCAGTTCCAGGAACAGCTCGCCGTTGTTGGCCGCGTCGACGCTGAACGGCTGGCGCCAGGCCAGATCCTCTATCACCAGCGCCCTGCCCGCCGGCACCGGACCGCCCAGGGCGTTGCTCAGCGCCGCCTGGATCATGCTGACCAGCGCCGCGCCCGGGAGCACGCCCTGGCCATTGACCTGGTGCTCGGCCAACAGGGTTTCGCTGCCGCTGAACCGGCTCAGGTAACGCAAGCCGCGCAGGTCCGACACGTTGCGATGCAGCAGTGGATGCAGGCGTTCCTCGACGGCGCCGGGCACCCCAGCCGCGGCCAGCGGCGTCTGCCAGTAGCGCTCGCGGGCAAAGGGATAGCCCGGCAGGCTCAATGGCGCGGGCGTGCCCTGGGGGTACATCAGTTGCCAGTCCAGCACGGCGCCGTCGAGCCAGGCGTCGAGCAGGCGTTGCTGTGCCCCGGCGTCGAGTACCCGGCCGATGTCGAAGTCCGGCGCCTGAGCCTCGGGCTTCTGCCGGCCACGGCCCGACGTGACGCCGGCGCTGAGCAACTGCTCCAGGCCGGCCTTCAACTGGGCCAGGGAACTCACCCACCAGCCATGGCGATGCTCCATCGCCTCGCGCGCCACTTGCAGGGTGAAGGCCAGCGCCGGCAGATCGGCCTCGACCAGTGGCCCCTGGGCCAACTCGTCGAGCAACAACCGGGCTTGCTGCACCAGCTGCTCGGCGCTCTTGGCCGACAACAGGATCAGCACCGGGCGTTGCTCGTCGACCACCCTCGGTGGCCGTACCCGCTGGTCTTCGTATTCTTCGATCACCACATGGGCATTGGCGCCTCCGGCACCGAAGGAGGACACCGTGGCGATGCGCTTGAATGTCTGCGGCACCCCGTCGATCAGCACCTGCGGCCGCGGCCACTCGGCCAGCGTGCGCTGTACGGCAAACGGAGTGTTGGCGAAATCGATGTGCGGGTTGGCGGTATCGGCGTGCAGTGACGGCACCAACTGGCGGTGCTGCAGTTGCAACAGCACTTTGGTGATCCCGGCGATACCCGCTGCGCTTTCGCAATGGCCGATATTGCTCTTGATCGAGCCGATGGCGCAGTACTGCGTCCCGGGCGTTGCCCCGCTGCTGCTGAAGGCCCGGGCCAGGCCGGCGATCTCGATCGGATCGCCCAGCGCGGTGCCGGTGCCATGGGCCTCGACATAGCTCACGGCCCTGGCGTCGACCCCGGCCCGGGCCAGCGAGTCCACCACCAGCCGGCTCTGGGCCAGGGGGTTGGGCACGGTGTAGCCGTTGGTCTTGCCCCCGGCATTGATCATGCTGCCCTTGATCACGCCGTAGATCCGGTCGCCATCGGCCTCGGCCTGCGCCAGCGGCTTGAGCAGCAGTGCGCCCACGCCTTCACCGGCGACAAAGCCATCGGCATCGGCACCGAAAGCCTTGCAGTGCGGGCCTGGGGACAACATCTGCATTTCGCTCAGGCCCATGTAGTGCACCGGGTCCACCAGCAGGCTGACCCCACCCACCAGGGCGCAGTCGCTGTCGCCGCGCTCCAGGCTTTGCAGCGCCAGATGCAGTGCGGTGATCGACGAGGAACAGGCCGTGTCCACCGCCAGGCTCGGGCCCTGGAAGTTGAACTGGTATGACACTCGGTTGGCCACCGACCAGTAACTGGACTGGTGGCTGTAGGTACCGTTCATCACGCCGACAAACACCCCGACCCGCTGCCGCTCGGCCAGGCGTGCCGGGGTATAGCCGGCATCGCTGATGCAGTGATAGGCCTCTTCCAGGAACAGCCGCTCCTGGGGGTCCATCTTCAGGGCTTCGCGGGGCGAAATGTGAAAGAACAGCGGATCGAACCGATCGATCTGGCCAATGAAACCGCCCCATGGCGTATAGATGCGACCTGCCGTGCCCGGGGTCCGGTCAAAGTACCGGCGCCAGTCCCAGCGTTCGGCCGGCACTCGGGCAATGCAGTGCTCCCCGGCCTTGAGGTGTTGCCACAGCTGGCGAACGTTGTCGGACCCGGCGTAGCGCCCTGACAGCCCGACGATGGCGACGTCGCTGTGGCGCTGCTGCGCCGCTGGCGGCTCGGGAGGACGCTTGGCAAAGCGCGACGGGACCGGCGTGAACAAGGGCTCGACCGGCGCCCTGGCCGGTGGCGCGCCGCTGGCGGGCGCCGGATCCAGTCCCAGCAGCTGTTGCAGCCGGTCTTTCTGGGTGGCGAGAAAATGCTCCGCCAATGCCTCGATGGTCTGGTATTCGAAGAACAGCGTGCTGCTGACCCCGGCCAATTGGTCCCGCAGCAGGTTGGTCAGTTGCACCACCAGGATCGAATCGATGCCATAGGTTTCCAGCGCCTCGCGGGCGTCGATCTGCTCGGGCTCGATCTTGAACAGCCCGCCAATCACCTGCTTGAGGTAGCGCACCGTCTCGGCTTTGAGCCGGCTGCTGCTCACCTCGCCCAGCGCCGCGGGGCTGATGCCCGGTTGCGGCGCCCGGGGTGCCAGGGGCGCCTGGGCCACCACCGTTTCACGCCGCACCGGCGCAATACGGGGCGCTTCGGCGCGCTGGGGGCGCTCCTGCCAGACCAGGCCGTTGCTCTGGGCGATGACGATCTGCTGCCCCAGGTCGTGCTCGGCCAGCGCCGGGAAATGCACCTGCCGATAGCCTTCGCTTTCCAGCACCTGCTTCCACTGCCGGGGGGCCAGTGCCGGGCCGCCCGGCAGGCGATGCTGCGGGTCGTCGAACAGCCACCAGCCCTTGAGCAGGCCGAAGGTCAGGTGAGTGAACAGGCCATTGCGGGCAATCTCGTTGATCAGCAGCAGGCCGTTGTGCTTGAGCGCGGCCTTGGCATTTTTCAGGGCGCGGCGCAGGTCCGGCGTGGCGTGCAGAACGTTGGTGGCGATCACCAGGTCATAGGCGCCGGCCTTGATGCCCTGGGCGGCCAGCGGCTGGTCGACGTCGAACAGTTGGTAGCTGAGGTACGGGGCATGCGGGCCATAGGCCTGCTGCGCGTGCATCAGGAACGCCTGGGAGACGTCGGTGTAGCAGTACTCGGCGATCTGCGCTTGCAGGGGCTGCAGTTTTTCAAAGGCGCGGGCACTGGTGCCGCCGGTGCCGGCGCCGATTTCCAGGATCCGGATCGAGGCTCGGGGATCCTGCTCCAGGCGGCCGCGGACAAATTCGAGCATGGCGTCGAGCAGCACTTCGTTGAAGAAGTCCGACACCGGGTTGTGTTTGTAGATGCCCTCGACCCTGGACATCGAGGCGTCGGGGAACAGCACGTCGGTGGCCGCGATCCGCCCGTCGAGGATCTGCGGCAAGACCCGCAGGGTCGCTTCGGCCAGCAGGGCCTCGGCCTTGAGGCTGGGGTGTTCGAGCCAGGCCGGCTGCTGCCGCGCCCATTCCTGCCACAGTGCCTCCAGGTCCAGGGGCTGCGGATTGGCGACCCGGCAGGTATCGCCTTCCAGCTGCACATAGCCGCGCTGCGCCAGTTCCTCAAGGCTCTTGGCGAACCAGCGTCGGTACAGCGGCAACACAGGGCTGTGCTGCTGCAACCGGGCAAGGGATTCGCACGCCTGGGTGAACAGGCCCAGTTGCTGCAACTGGGCGTAGAGCAGGCGAACCTGCAGCTCATCCAGCGCCGCCCGTTGGGCCTGCACCTGCCCGACAACGCCGCGCACCTGCCGACTGTCCGGCCGCAGGCCGTGCAGGCGCCCGATCAACGATGGATAGGCCGGCGCCCGAACCTCGCCATATTCGCCGAACAGCCCGCCAGGATGACGGGCCAGCCCCAGGTGCTCGAAGGTTTCGCTCAAGCGCCCGCAGGTGCGCAGGAAGGTCAACTGGCTCAGCGGCGCGCCGTCGTCCGGGGCACCGAGCAGCGCGTCCAGGGCACGCATCGCCTGTTTGCCGTCGATGGAGCCCAGGCCAACCTCGGCCATGCGGCGCCGGTAGTCGTCGCTGGCCACCGAGCCGACGTCACCCCAGTAGCCCCAGTTGATGACTTTCACCGGGTAGCCGCGTTGTTGCCCCAGGGCCTGCGCGAAGGCGTTCTTGAAGGTACAACCGGCCGCGTAATTGCTCTGGCCCGCCGACTTGGTATAGCTCTGCAACGAGGAGAAAAACAGCATGAAGTCCAGGGGCTGGTGCTCGAACACCTCGGCCAGACGGGCACAGACATCGACCTTGGCAGCCAGCCCCGCGGCGAATTTCTGCGGCTGCATGCGTGCCAGGCTTTGATCCTCCAGCTGGATCGCGGCGTGGATCACCCCATGAATCCGCCCATGCTCGGCCAGCACCTGGGTCACTGCCTGCTGCAGCGCGGCGTGGTTGCCGGCATCGGCGCTGATATAGCGTGGCGCCGGGCCCAACCGGGCCAGTTCACTGATGGCGGCGTCAATCCGCGCATCCTGCGGGCGGCGCCCGAGCCAGATGACCTGGGCGCCACGGGTGCGGATCAGGTGTTCGCTCCACAACCGGCCAATGCCGCCGGCACCGCCGACGACCAGGTACACCCCGGCGTCGCGATACAGGCTTTCGCCCTCGCCGCCCCGCTCCAGCGGCACCAGGCAGGGCGCAAGATACGGGCGATACCAGACATCGTCGCGACAGGCCAGGGGCTCGCCCCGGGGATCGGCGGGCAGTGACAGGGGGTCCAGGCTCGGCCAGCTGTCGCCGGCCGGCAGGTCCACCACGCACACCGGCCAATGGCTGTACTCCTTGGCCAGGACCCCCATCAGCCCGTGAAGGCTGGCGTGAGCGGGCGCCACGGGTTCATCGGTGGCCTGTTGCAGCGGGCTCGCCGCGCCGAACACCGTCAGGGTGGCGCGGGTGATGAGCGTCCAGGCCAGCGGCTGCTGGTCCAGGCCCAGGAGCAGCAACGCCTTGATCAAGCGAAAACAGCTCAACACCCCGGACTGCTGCGCGTGGATCAGTTGCTCGGCGCTGGTGTGCGCCGCCATGACGCTGGGTGCCAGCCACAGCAGGTGCTCCAGCGGGCCGGCCTCGCGCAGCCGCGCGGCGAGCGTTTCGATGGACTCGCTGCCGTCCAGCAACATTGACGCCCGCTGCGGATAGCGCGCCGTCAACTGTTGCAGGCCTTGCGGGTCATTGGCGATCAACAGCACCCGGGCGGCGCCGGACGGCAGGGGCTGAGGCTCGACCCGCTGCCATTTTTCCAGCAGGCAAGCGTCCGTCTGCCCGCGGTCGTCGAGCATCACCTCCAGCGCCGACGGCGCTTTCATCTCCCGCAGGGCAAAGCCGTGCAGCGCAACGCAATGCTCGCCCTGCTGGTTGTAGATATCGATATCGAAAACCCAATGCCCGGCCGCGCTGGCCTGCGCCGCAGGCCGCACCCAGGCCCAGACCTGCTCCCCCAGGACCGCACCGCTGTGCTCTAGCCGGTCCAGGGCAAAGGGCACCCGGGTCTGCTGCCGTTGCACCGTTGCGCCTTGCGCAAGCGGGTCGGCGACCAGCAGGCCCAGGGTGCATTGCAAGGCGCCGTCCATCAGGCTTGGGTGCAGGACAAATTGCCGGTGATCGGCCTTCAGTGATGGCGGCAACTGGATCTGCGCCAGCAACTGTCCGCCGCTGCTGTGCAGTTCGCGGACCGTCCGGTGGCTGGGGCCGTAGTGGATGCCGACGCTGTCGAACTGGCGGTACAGCGCCTCGGCGTCCAGGCACGGGCCGTTGATCCTGGCCTGCAGCGATGCCAGTGACGCCAGGGGTTCCATGGGGTCCTGCCGCCATTGCGCCTCGCCCTGGCAGCACAGGGCCTGGGTCTGCTGTTGGAGAATCGCGAAGGTCAGGCGATGGGCGTCCACGGCATTGATCTGCACCTCAAGCGTGACGGGCGCCTGATCCTGCTCGCTGAGCGTCAGCGGTTGCGACCACACCAGGTGGCACAGGCTCACCGCTCCGGCGAGTGCCTGATCCCCCAGGGAGCGACTGACCGCCTCGCGGGCCATTTCCAGGTAGGCCACGCCAGGCAGGACTTTGTGCTCGTGCACCCGATGATCGCGCAGGAAGAACTCTTGACCGCTGAATACCGAGGTGAACTTCTGCTGCGTCAGGTCGGAGACATTGCGTTGCAGCAAGGGGTGCAGCCGGGCTTCGCCGAGCCCCTGGACCGGCGGCGGCAACTGGAGGTCGCCGGACACCCAGATCCGCTCGCGGGCAAAGGGATACCCCGGCAGGCTGATGCGCCGGGCACTGCCCAGGGGCGCCCCCAGCAGCGCCCAATCGAACGTCAGCCCCCTGACCCACAATTCCAGCAGTTTTGCGTATTTGCCTTTGTCGGCCCAGGCCGCCAGGGTCGCTTGCATGTCCTCATCGTGGGCCAGCACGGCCATCGCGGCCTTGTTCTCCTGTACCCGCCCCAGATGCACGCCGTCGAAGCAGCCGAAGTGCTCAGGCGCCTTGAGCCATTGCTCCAGGCCCTGGGCCAGGCGCTCCTGTAGCTCGCTGATGGACGCTGCGGTGAACGCCAGGCGATATTCCATGGCCTCCCGGCCCTGCTGCAGGGTCAGGGCCAGGTCCGCCAGACGCGGCAGCTGGCCTTCGCGCTCGCGCCGCAACAGGCACTGCTGCAAACGTTCGATTTGCTGTTGCAGCTGCAACGGGGTGCGGGCCGACAGCACGATGATCGCCGGTGGCCCGACCACCGGCGCTTCCCGCTCCGGCGCCAGGTACTGGGCGATGATCACATGGCCGTTGGAGCCGCCGGAACCAAAGGACGACACGGACGCAGCCAGCGGGTAGTCGCGCTCCTGGCCATCCAGATTGAGCCGCGGTTGACGCCACTCTTGCAGTTGCTGCGGGATATGGAACGGCGATTGGCCAAAGGCGATGCCCGGGTTGAGTCGGCTCGAATGCAGCGACGCCACCAGTTGGCGGTGCTTGAGTTGCAGCAGCACCTTGGCCACCCCGGCGATCCCGGCGGCCGATTCCAGATGGCCGATATTCGATTTGGCCGAGCCCAGCGCGCACTGCTGCGCCCCCGCCGGTTCCCTGCCAAGGGCCGCACTGCGTCGGGCAAAGCCCTGTTGCAGGCCGCTGATTTCGATTGGATCGCCCAGTGCGGTGCCGGTGCCGTGGGCCTCGATGTAACTCAGCTCGCGGGGGTCCATGCCGGCCTTTTCCAGTGACTCGGCGATCATTGCCCCCTGGGCATTGGGGCTGGGCACGGTGTAGCCATGGGTCTTGCCGTTATGGTTGAGCGACGTTGCGCGGATCACCCCGTAGATGTTGTCGCCATCGGCCTGTGCCTGTGACAGGGGCTTGAGCAACACTGCGCCGGCGCCTTCGCCGGGGACAAAACCGTCGCCGCCTTCACCGAAACTGCGGCAGCGGCCATCGCTGGAGGACATGGTCAACTGCGACTGGATGAAGTACTTGTTCGGGTGCAGCGACAGGTTGACGCCGCCGGCCAGCGCCACCCGGCACTCGCCCCGTTGCAGGCTCTGCACCGCCAGGTGCAGCGCGGTCAGCGAGGAGGAACAGATGGTGTCGACCGCCATGCTCGGGCCGGTGCAGTCGAAGACGTAGGACACCCGATTGGCAATCGAGCCGAAGGAGGAATCCACCGCGTCATCGGTGCAGTCGGCGGCGGCAGAACGGGTATAGAGCAGGTACTCGCCGTGCATCACCCCGACAAACACGCCCATTTTCCCCTGGTAATGGCGTTGCAGGCCGGCCCGGTCGTAGCCCGCGTCTTCCAGGGTGTGCCAGGCGGTTTCGAGGAAGATCCGCTCCTGGGGGTCCATGCGCTCGGCGTCGCGCGGTGAAATATTGAAGAACAGCGGGTCGAAGCGGTCGACAGCGTCGATGAATCCGCCCCACTTGGTGTTGATCTTGCCTTTTTGGCTACGGTCGGGGCTGTAGTAAGGCTGGTGCTGCCAGCGCTCGCCGGGGATTTCGCTGATGCTGTCGACCGCGTTCTTCAGGTTGTCCCAGAAGCTGTCGATGTCCGGGGCACCGGGAAAGCGTCCGGCCAGGCCGATGATTGCAATCGGCTCGGCGTGCTCGTGGCGTTGCTCGCTGTCGGGACGCGGTGCCGCACGGCTGGCCGGGGCCGCCTGCGCCGCCGCGGCCGCGGGCGCTTGAACCCCGAGCAGTTGGCGACTGCGCGACGGGTGCCGGGCAGCGAACCAGTTGGCCAGTGCGCTGATGCTCTGGTGCTCGAAGAACAGCGTGCTTGGCAAGTCCCCGAAGGCTTGGGCCAGTCGCTGGTTGAGGGTGGTGATCATCAGCGAGGTCAGGCCGTAGCGGTCGAAGCTTTCCAGGCGGTCGATGCTGCTCTCGGGTATGGCCGAGACTTTCGAGAAGTGCTGCGTGAGGTAGCCCTCCAGCGCCGTTTGCAGGCGCGGGTCCGTCACCGGCGTCGCCGCCTCGTCCTCGGCGGCACCGGTGGCGATATGGCAATCGAGGCCGGCAAAGGGGTACGCCGCCAAGGCCACGCGCCGCCAGTCATGGCGGGCAATCTGCGACAGGTCGGTGTCACCGGCCACCCAACGCTGGCCGATGGTGCTCAGGGCAGCCCGATCGAGGCCGCGCAGGTCCGCTTCGGTGGCCAGCGGTGGCGCCGCTCTGGCGCCGCTGCCACAGCGGGTCGAGCACTCCGACTCGGCCTTGAGCAAGGTCAGCAGTTCGGACCCGCTGTCGGCCACCAGCGCCAGCCGCTGGCCCAGTGCAACCCTGCCGACGCACAGGGTGTAGCTGATGTCTCCAAGGCGCGCGTCGCCCAGGCGACCGGCTTGAAGGTCGTCGGCAAACGCACCAAGCAATTGCTCGAGCTGCGCGGCGCTGGCGGCGGAAAAGGGAAACAGCCAGGGCCCGCGCTGCTCGGGCGCGGCGACCTCAGGCGGCGGCGCTTCGAGGATCAGGTGGCCGGCGGAACCACTGGCTCCGAAGGCATTGATCAAGGCCCGTCGAGGGCCTTGCCAGTCGCTCAAGGTGTCGGCAATGAGCAACTGCTTGTGCTCCGGGCCGATCAGTGGGCTCAAGGGCACGCAGCCCAGGGTCGGGGCGATCTGGCGGTGCTCGAACTGCAGCAGGACCTTGGTGATCTGCGACAGCGCCGAGGCCGATTCAAGGTGGCCGATGTTGGCCTTGATCGAGCCGACCGGCAGTGGCGTGTCGCCCTGGCGGTGGCCGAAGACCTTGGCCAGCGCCGCGAATTCGGCGCCGTCCGCCAGGCTGGCGCCGGGCGCGGCAGCCTCCACGTAGCCAATCGCCTCGGCGGACAACCCCGCCTGCTCCAGGGCCCGGCGCATCGAGGCGGCCTGAATCTCGGCGTTCGGCATGCCGTAGCGAAAGGTCTTGCCGCTGTGGCTGATCGCCGTGGCGCGGATCACGCCAAGGATCCGGTCACCGTCGCGGCGGGCGTCCTCCAGGGGGCGGATCAACAGCGCACCCACGCCCTCGCCCGCCACCCAACCGTTGGCATGGAGACCGAACGGATGCGCCTGGCCCTCTGCGGACAACAGCTGCAAGGCGCTCAGCAGCTCCAGGTGCGACGGATGACTGATCAGGTTGACGCCACCGACGATCGCCGCCTGGCACTCGCCCTGGCGAAGGCTGGTGCAGGCAAAATGCAGGGCGGTCATTGCCGAGGAACACGAGGTGTCGAACACCACGCTGGGGCCGCTGAAGTCATTGAAGAACGACACCCGGTTAGCGATGGCCGAATGGAACGAGGTGGCGCGCTCGCCCTGGTCGCCGGGCCGATGGTGCTGGTAGTCGCCCCACATCGCGCCGACAAACACCCCCACCCGCTCGGCCCGGCGCTGCAGACCGGCAGCGGTATAGCCGCTGTTTTCCAGGCAATGCCAGACCGCTTGCAGGAACAATCGCTCCTGGGGGTCCAGGGTTTTCGCCTCGGCGGGGGTGATCTTGAACAACAGCGGATCAAACAGCTGCTTGTCGGCCAGGGCGCCCACTGCCCATTGCGGCGAATCCGCGGCGCCTGGCGCGTCATGCAGCAGCGCTTGGCGGCTGAGCGTCTGGATCGACGAACGTCCGGCGCAAAGGTTGTGCCACAGCTCCCGGGGGTCGGCGGCGCCGGGGTAGCGGCCGCTGAGGCCGATGATCGCCAGCGCCCCCGTGTTCTCGGGCTCGTGGGCGGCCCAGGCTTCGTCCTCATTCCCAAGCTCAGGCTGCAGCTCCAGCCGTGGCCAGCCCGGCGGCAGTCCCTGGCTGACGGCGCCGCCGACAAAGCTGTGCAACAGCTCCTGGTGTTCATCCAGGTGGAAAGCGCTGCGAACCTTGTCGAAATACATCGAACCGATGGGGCACAGCCCGATGCCGAACTCGGTCTGTTGTTCCAGCAGCAACTGGCCGATGCGTCCGGCCTGGAGCAGGTGGCGATAACGCCGCTCGGGGTCGTTGCCTGCCGAGCGAGCGGACACCAGGAATATCCGTAAGCGCGCCTGTTGCGCGTGCTTGCGATTGAACGGCGTGTAGCTGCGGTTGAACGCCAGCGGGTCGCCTTCGCCCAAGGGGCTCAGGCTGTGGCTGTCGGCGTGGTAGCGATAGAGGCCGGGCGGCGGGCACTGCGCCTGGGCCTGATCGCTGCCGGCGGCCAGTTGCAGGTAGATCTCCAGGTCCTGCAGCGCGTCGGCGTGGTACAGGTGACGGGCATCCGGCCCGGCCCGCAACAGGCTCAACAATCGGCTCAACTGCGCCACGCTCAAGGCCTGGTCGCCGTATTGGCGCTTGGCGGCGCGCAGTTGCAGGGCGTCGGCGCTGATCGGTGCAGCGGGCAGATCGATGCCCCCTGCCCCGTGCTGCGGCAGGTCACTGCGAATCTGCCGCTGTTGCTGGTGCAAGCGCTCCAGCGCGTCCTTGCCCGGCAGGTCGAAACCATTGTTGCTGGCGGCCAGGAAGTCGTCGAAGCGCAGGCCGCAGCGCCCACTTGCAGCGCCACCCGAATCGCCGGGAATCAGGCAATGCAGCACCCGGTGGCTGGGCTCCAGCTTGCACAGCTGGGCGACCGATGCCGCGTCCACGTCTTGGCTCGGGACCAGGGCCAGGTCGAAGCCGGCCTGGTGCGACAGCAGCAGTTGTTCGATATAGCCCGCCTCCAGCACCAGCAGCGCCGGGGCGGCGTGATTGTAGAGCGGCTCGATGGCGGCCATCTGGGCCACCAGAAACAGTGCAAAGCCGGCCTCGGCCAGGGCTGGCGAGCCCGGATCGGCCGGCACGCGGATCGGCAACAGGCGATTGAGCCGCGGCTGGTAGTACCAGGTGCCTGAGGGCAAGCCCTCGACCTGCCCCGGGGCCACATACAGGTAGCACTGGATGGCGTTGAGGCCGCCGGCCGAGGAATAGAGGTACTTGCCCTGGCCTGCCAGCGTCACCTCACGCAACAGCGAGAGCAGGCCCCCCAGCCGTTCAAGGCTGGGCGGCGCAACCTGGACGAGGCGTTGATAGGCGCGAGGATCAAAGTCCACCCTCTGCAGCTGGATCGGCTCCGGGGCGTCGCTTGGCGGCGTCGGGCAGGTCGTTGCCACGCTGGGCCGGTCGACGCTCGCAGCGTTGCTGTCGAGGATAAAGGCGATGACGGCAGCGATGCTCGGCTGTTCGAGAAATATCTCCACCGGCAGCGTGACCTGGTACTGCTGATGAATGCTGTGCACCGCTTGCACCAGGGTGAATGAGGTGGCGCCCTGATCGAACAGATCGTCGTCGACCGCCAGTTCATCAATCCCCAGCGCCTCGATGAAGTACGCCTGCAGCCAGGCGCTCAGTGCCTGGGGATCCAGGGTCGCGGCCCGGCGGCTGTCGGGCGCCGGGCCATCGGTGGCCAGCAGCGCCTGACGATCGGCCTTGCCGTGGGCCGTGACCGGAATCTGTTCGACGAACTGCACCCGATTGGGCGTCATGTACTCCGGCAGGCGCGACTTGACGAAATCGCGCACTGCCTTCTTGTCCAGCCCGTCGGCAACCACATAGGCCACCAGCTTCGGGTCTTCGCCGGCAGCATCCTGGACCAGCACCACCGCGTCGCTGATGGCCGGATGGCTGTTGAGGGTGCTTTCGATTTCGCCCAGTTCGATGCGAAATCCACGCAGCTTGACCTGGGAATCGAAACGCCCCAGCACTTCGATCTCGCCGTTGTCGAGGAAGCGCGCCTCGTCACCGGTGCGATACAGCCGGGCATCGGGCGCTGCGCAGAACGGGTCGCGAATGAACTTCTCTGCCGTCAGTTGCGGCCGATTGAGATAGCCCCGGGCTAGACCGACACCGCCAATGCACAGCTCGCCGGTCTGGCCGATGGGCAGCGGATTGGCCTCGGCATCGAGGATGTGGATCTGGATATTGTCGATGGGCCGGCCAATGGGCACGCGCCGGTCCGGGCGCGGTTCGGCAGGCCACCAGGTGACGTCCACCGCCGCCTCGGTCGGGCCGTACAGGTTGTGCAGACGGGCCTGCAGCCGCGCACGAAACTGCAGCAGCAGCTCGTGGGTCAGGGCCTCGCCGCTGACGAAGACCTTGTCCAAAGAGCGACACTCGCCAACCGTCGGGTGCTTGAGGAAGAAGCGCAGCATGGACGGCACGAAATGGCAGATGGTGATCTGCCGCGCCTGGATGAGCTCCACCAGGTAGTGGGCGTCCTTGTGGCCTTCGGGCCTGGCCATGACCAGACAGGCGCCGCTGAGCAACGGCAAAAACAGCTCCCAGACCGAGACATCGAAGGTGAAGGGCGTCTTCTGCAGGATCCGGTCCTGTGGCCCCACCCCATAGTGACGCTGCATCCACAGCAGCCGGTTGCAGATGGCCTTGTGCGGCAGCATGCAGCCTTTGGGGCGCCCGGTGGAGCCCGAGGTGTAGATCACATAGGCCAGATCTTCAGGGCGGTTGACCGGCGCGGGATTATCCTCGCAGGCGTGCAGCTCCTCACTGGCGGGGTCATCCAGGCAGAGCACTTCAATGCCATAGGCAGCGAGCCGGTGGGCAAAGCGTTGTTGTGTCAGCACCACGCCGACCGAGGCGTCTTCGATAAGCAGGGCCAGGCGCTCTTCGGGGTAGCCCGGGTCCAGCGGCAGATAGGCACCCCCCGCCTTGAGGATCGCCAGCAAGGCGATCATCAGCTCCAGTGAACGCTCCATCTGCACGCCCACCAGGCTGTCGGGCCCGACGCCGAGCTCGCGCAGGTAGTGCGCCAACCGATTGGCCCGACGATTCAACTGGCTGAAACTCAGGCGTTGCTCGTCGAAGCACAGGGCCACGGCATCGGGGCTGCGCTCCACCTGTTGCTCGATCAACTGCTGCAGGCACAGGTCCAGCGGATACTCGTGGCGGGTGTCGTTCCAGCCGGCAATCGTCGCACTTTCCCGGGCTTGATCAGCCCCCGGGGCTGCGGACGAAGGGCTCTGTGGACCCGCTTGGGTTGGGTTGTTATCAGACACTGCGCGACTTCCCTGTCAGGTTGGGCCGATGTCATCGGCGACTGTTGATCCGTGTCATCCCGTCAGCGCGGCACGCGGCGACCAGCGCGTTGCCATGCCGTGTTGCGGATTACCTGGGAGCGTTCGGATTCTTCGTGCAGCTAATGCTTGATGGGCGCCCTGCAGCGCGACCCCAGCGGCCGCTCAACGGCACTGGCGACAAGCCTTCGGGGGCCTGCCTGGGAGAAGAAAAGCGCAAAGCCGCCGCCGGCCCTGGCGCAATTGCCAGGGTTGGGGCTGTTCAACGTGGATTCGGTGGAGAGCAAGGCCAACACATCCGTGTACCTGAACACAGTAATTCCCTATTGCCAGTGAGTGTCTGAGGCTGGTCAGCAACAACGATGCCTGCCTGGCGTCATTGTTGTTTCACACCACTTGGGGCGTATTTATCGCCTGCTTGCGCCTGCAGGTTCAGGTTGCTTCCTGCAGGACAACGGTACGAGCGTAGTAGCCGCCGATGAGCTGTCAAACCCGAATGCAAACACTTTACACATCAAGGCCCCATGGCCTGTCCGAACCTCACCCGACAGACTGCCGCCACCCCCGGCGCAGCTCTGTTTCAAGGGTTGCGAGCCGTCGCGGAAGGCTCTTCGACGCCACAAAAAAATTCACAATTGAAAATTTTCGGATCGGTATTAGGCTAACGGCCTGGGTGCCAATCGAGCCTTGGCACACTGCCATCATGAAAGAGGATGACCTTCATGAGCACTCCCAACACGGATCGTTTTCACATCTTTGGCGTCTGCCCGGCAAACGACTACTGCCTGTTCGTCGACTATGTACTCGACGACATCAAGGATCACGAAAACCGCCTGTTGCAGCGGATCCAGGACACCCCCGACCCGGCGCTGCAGCTCTGGCGCGAGACCCGGCCACTGCAAGGCACCGACATCTTTGAAATCGAATGCCTCAATGACCGGGAAGCGGCGCAGGAAGCGGTGCAATTCTGGCGGGCCTACTTCCACTCCCTGGGCGAAACCATCATCGAAGCCGAACATCTGTGCGATCACCTGGAATAAGGCCCCGGGCCGGTCGCGGCGCGGCCGGTGAAGCGGCCGCGGCCGTGACCTTGCCGGCCGCGCGCTAGGCCTGGATCGGCCAAATACGCTAGACTGCCGGCCTCTTTTTTCCAGGCCCCTCGTCATGCCCGCAGAGCATGCTCCCAAGCCCTATACCCTCCTGGCGATCGACGACGATCCGCAATCGTTGATCCTGCTGTCCAATGCCTTGACCAGTGAATACGAGGTGCTGCTGGCCAAGGACAGCCAGCGCGGCCTGGCCCTGGCGCGCAGTGCCAGCCCCGACCTGATCATCCTCGATATCCTGATGCCCGAAATGGACGGTTTCCAGGTGCTCAGCGAGCTCAAGAGCCACCCGGCGACCGCCGCCATCCCGGTGATTTTCCTGACCTCGCGCAGCAGTGTCGAAGACGAGCGCCTGGGCCTGCTGCTGGGGGCCGCCGACTACATTGCCAAGCCGATTTCGCCGCCGGTGGTGCTGGCCCGGGTCGCCACGCAACTGGGATACCGCAACAAGCCCCTGCATGGCCCGCAAGCGGGCAGCGGCCCCTCGGCCGGCACCGACATGCGCGACGGGTTCATCGGCGCGCTGGCCCTGCAACTGGCCGACAACCGGCAGATCCACCTTGAGGCGCTGCTTGAGACCCTGGCAATCGTGCTGGACAGCAGTGTGACCCAGAGCGACCCCGCGGCCTTTCGCAGCGCTGCCTGCCTGGCGCTGATGGGCCTCAACCCGCCCGGCAGCGCGATCGATCAGGCCCTGGTGCGCAGCCGCTTGCTGATCGAGGAGATTCTCGCCCACGCCGAGCCCGAGGACCCGATCCTCAACCTGGCCTGGCAACTCACCCACGCCGATGCCCTGCTGCGCGGCTCTGCCAGCCAGGACAGCACGGAGCCGCTGCCCCTGGCGGCCCGGCTGTTCGCCCTGGCGCTGGACTACCACCTGAGCCTGCTCCAGGCCAGTGCCGAAGCCCTCCCCGCGCGGCACGCCCGGGCCATGGCGCGGATGCTCCGGCAACCGGGGTTCGAGCCGTGCATCGCCGGTGACCCGCAAGCGCTTTCGGCGGCCTTGCTGAATGCGGCACAGACCTTTCATGCCCCTTGAACGGACTGTGACCCTCGCCCATGCCTAACTTCGCAGACCTGGAGCTGTTCATTCTGATTGCCGAGCTGGAGGGCCTGTCCCCCGCCGCTCGCGTCCTGTCGATCACTCCGGCGGCCGCCAGCCTGGGGCTCAAGCGCCTGGAGAACCGACTCGGCGTGCGCCTGTTCACCCGCTCGACCCGGACCATGAAGCTCACCCCCGAAGGCGCCCGCTACCTGGAAAGCGCCCAGCACGCCCTGAAGATTCTCGCCGCCGGCAAGCGCTCCCTGAGCCACGACGACGGCATGCTGGAACTCACGGTGTCCTCCGACCTGGGGCGCAACCTGCTGCTGGAGATGCTGGCCCGGCTCAAGCAGGAGCGGCCGCAGATGTACATCAAGCTGGCGCTGAGCGACAAGGAAGAAGACCTGCTCAAGGGCCGTTTCGACGCCGCGTTGCGCTACGGCAAGAGCCTGGCGCTGGACCTGGTGGAGTTGCCGGTGCTCAAGCAGCACTCGTTCATCGCCTGCGCCGCGCCCGCCTACCTGGCGGAACATGGCGCGCCCACCTCGCCGCAACAGCTGAGCGAACACGAATGCATCATCTGCCACAGCATCGGCCGGCCGGAAAGTCGTTGGCGCTTCCATGCCCACGGCAGCGTCGAGGACGTCCCGGTGCAGGGACACTTCTGCTGTGATGACGGCGACGTGGCGCGGCGCTGGGCGCTGGCCGGCCAGGGCGTGGTCAACCTGCCGCTGCTCAATGTGGTCGAAGACCTGCTCGCCGGTCGCCTGCGCCCGCTGTTGCCCGGCTGGCAGTCCGATGCCGCGCCGCTGAGCCTGGTGGTTTCGCACCGCTCGCACATCACCGCGTCGCTGCGCGCCTTGCATCAGTGCCTGGTCGAGCACTGCAGCGACCGCATGGCCCGCTATCAGGCCCTGACCCGGGACGCGGGCTAGGCCCGGGCAGCGCGCCAGTCCAGCAGCAGGTCATGGGCCTGCTGGAACTCCAGCCGGTAGATCTGCTCCTGAATCGCCTGCAAGCCGCTGCCCGGGTGCTGCGCGCACAGCGCATCGATCAGCGCCAGGGCCTGGGCATTGTGCTCGCGCAGCACGCTGGCCAGCCGCTCCACCTGCAGAAGTTGCTCGGCGCTCAGCGCCTGATGGGGCGGTGCCGGCTGACCGTCGGAAACCGGCGGCAGCTCCTGCAAGTCGGCCAGTAGCGGTGCCAGGCACTGCGCCAGGTGCTCGATCGGCGGTCGAAGGTCGGCCCGTGCCGCGCACTGCTCCTCCAGTTGCCGGGCGGCGTGCCTGACCGCCGTGGCGCCGATGCTGCCGGCCGACCCTTGCAGGCTGTGGGCCAAAAAGCCGATGGCCTGCCAGTCCCCGGCCGCCTCGGCAAGCCGCAGGCGTTCGATGATCGACTGCTGGCTGTGGCGAAAACCGGCCAGCAGCTTGTGCTGCAGCGCCAGGTCCTGGTTCACCAGCGCCAGTCCCAGCACCGGGTCGACGCCTCGGTAGACCCGCCCCGGGCCGTTGTCGGGCAGGCGGGCCGGGGGGGGCGCCGGCGGCAGGTCCAGCTGCCTGATCCAGCGCACCAGCGTGCGATAGAGTTCGTCGACGTCCAGCGGCTTGCTCAGCAGGTCATTCATTCCCGCCGCCAGCGCCCTGCCCTGCACATCGGCCGGACTGCAGGCGGTCACGGCAATGATCGGCAGCGCCTGCCAGTGCGGACAAGCGCGGATCTGCTGCGCAGTGCCGAAGCCGTCCATGACCGGCATCTGGCAGTCCATCAGCACCGCGTCGAAGTGCGGCGCGGCGCGCAACAGGCGCAAGGCCTCGGCGCCGTTGGCTGCCAGCACCGCCTGCACCCCCACCTGCCGCAGCAGGCCCTGCAACACATCCCGGTTCAACGGGTTGTCCTCCACCACCAGCACCCGGCTGCCCGCCAGCAGCCGGGCATGTTCGCTGACCGGACGCGCTCCCGGTGCGCGGCTGGGCGCGCCATTGCTACCGGCCAGCGGTGCCTGGGGCAGCTGCAACTGCACGGTGAAGTGGAACGCCGCGCCCTGCCCCAGCTGGCTCTTGACCTCGATATCGCCCTGCATCATCTGCACGATTTTCTTCGCGATGTTCAGCCCCAGGCCGCTGCCGCCGTAGCGTCGGCTGATGGAGCGGTCAGCCTGGACAAAGGCATTGAACAGCCGGGCCTGCTGCTCGTCGCTCAAGCCCACCCCGGTGTCGGTGACGCTCAGGCGCAGCAGCACCCGGTCGTCCCACTGGCGCATCAGGCACACGCCGATGCAGACCTGGCCTGCCTCGGTGAACTTGATCGCGTTGTCCACCAGGTTGGTCAGCACCTGGGCCAGGCGCAGCGGGTCACCAAGGTAATGGCTGGGCAGCGCCGGGGGGATCTCCAGCAGCAAGCGCAGGCCCTTGTCCGCGGCGCGCTGGCGCACCAGCAGCAGCACGTCATCCACCAGTTCCCGCAGGTTGAAGCCGACTTGCTCCAGGCTCAGCTTGCCGGCTTCGATCTTCGACAGGTCGAGCACGCCGTTGATGGTGCCCACCAGCTTTTTGGCCGCCCGGTCGATCTTCTCCAGGTAGTCCCGGGGCTGGCGTTCCAGCGGCAGGTCCAGGGCCAGATGGGCCATGCCGATGATGGCGTTCAGCGGGGTGCGGATCTCGTGGGACATGCAGTCGAGAAACTCCGACTTGGCCTGGGTCGCCAGCTCGGCGTCGCGCCGGGACTGCTGGATCTGGGTTTCCACGGCCTTGCGCTCGCTGATGTCGTGCAGCACCCCGGTGACCCGCGCCGGGGCACCGTGGGCGTCACGCTGCATGATCTTGCCGATGTCCAGCACCCACAGCCATTGGCCGTTCTTGTGGCGCATGCGGTATTCGGCGCGGTACTCGCCGACTTCATCGTTGAGGTGGGCCTGGAGCCGGGCCATGACCGGCCCATAGTCGTCCGGATGCACCAGGCACACCCAGCGCTCCAGGCCATGGCCGAAGGTCTGCTGCATTTCCTGCTTGCTGTAGCCGAGAATCTGCAGCCACACATCGTTGTTGATCACCGTCCCCTGGCTGATGTTCCAGTCCCACAGCCCCAGCGCGCCGCTTTGCAGGGCCATGTCCAGGCGCTGTTCGCTCTCTTCGATCTGCGCCACGTCGCGCTTGTGCCGCCGGGCATCGGCCAGCCGCCGCAGGCCGCCCCAGAGCAACAGCAGGAACACCAGGGTGCTCAAGGCTTCGAGCAGCAGCACCTGTTCCACCGGCAACAGCGCATCCAGGTCGCCCAGGGAGATCAGGCTCCAGGGGCCGCTGGGGTCGTTCCAGTCGAACTCCACCCGGGACAGGCCGTAGCGCCGGCCGTCCAGCGTGACCACGCGCTGCCGGGCATCGAAGGGCAGCCGTTCGGGCACGCCGTTGGCAAACGGATAGTCGCTGAACTGGCGGCGGATCTCGCCGGTGAAGCGGTTCCACGGCCAGGCCCGGTCGGACTTGAGCACCAGGGCCGGGGCGCTGGCGGCCAGCACCACGCCGCTGGGCGAGAGGATCATCTTCAGGTCGTCGCTGTGGGGCTTGCCCAGGCTGTCATCGAGCATTTCGCCGTCAAAGCGCGCCACCAGCACGCCGATCACCTGGTCCTGTCGGGTGCGCGACTCGAAGATCGGCACCGCCATGTAGAACATGCGGGTGCCGGTGGTCACGCTGATTGCCCCGTAGACACTGGTGCCGCCCTTGAGGGCCACCTTGAAGTAGGGCCGGAAGGCCACGTTCTGCCCCAGCGGCAGGCGCCCCTGATGATCATGGGCCGCCACCACCACCCCGTCCCGGTTGAGCACGAACGCGTGGTTGGCCCCCACCACCATGGACAGGGTCTTGAGGGGAATGCTGGCCCGCTCCATCAGCTCGGCCGAGGGCCGGGGCTCCAGCACCACCCGCTTCAGCGCCGGGTTGTGACGGCCCAGGATCGACAGCGCGCCAATGGCAAAACCGCTGGATTTCCATTGTTCCAGGTCCTGGGCGCGCTCCCTTGTCTGCAACTGCAGGCTGGCCTGGTAGACGTCCTCGACCTGCAGCCGGTAGTAGTTGCCCAGCGCCACTGCCGCCGCCACCGCGAGCACTACGCCCAGGGCGTAGCAGCACCGTCGGTGGCCGTCGAAGAACTCCAATAACCTGTACAACCGCTTGCCCCTTTGACTGCTGAATCCCTGTGCGTCGACGCTGGCCCGGCCTGCTGCCCTGCCCCTTCAGCGTCTTGCCAACCGGCGTGGAAACTCCGGCGGCAGAAAATCGCGGTCCGGATCGTAGTCGGCCTTGAGGTAATCACCAAGCGCCTTGAGGTCCTGGGGCGACAGGGTGCCCACCGCTTGCTTGAGCCGCAGGGTGTCGAGGATGTAGTCATAGCGGCTGTCGTTGTACTGGCGCACGGCGTTGTACAGCTGGCGCTGCGCCTCCAGCACGTCGACGATGTTGCGGGTGCCGACCTGAAAACCCAACTGCGAGGCCAGCACCGCGCCCTGGTTGGAGATGATCGACTGGCGTCGCGCCTGGACCTGATCCACCGCGCTGTTGAGGCCGCGATGCAGGTTGCGGGTCTGCTCCACCACCTGACGCTGCAAGTTGTCGTTGAGGTACTCGCGCTGATTCATCCGCTGGTGGGCTTCGCGTACCTGGGAGCGGGTCTGGCCGCCACTGAACAACGGAATATTCAACTGCAGCCCGACACTGCGCTGCTGCACCGTGCCGCCATAGCCGTTACCGCGAATGTCGCTGTTGCCGTAGCCCAGGCCGTCGTTGTCGCCGGTCTGGTAGCGCACCACCGCGTCCAGGGTCGGGGCGTGCCCGGCCTTGCGCGCGCGCAGGGTCTGCAGGGTCGCGTCCAGGGCGTGCTGGCTGGCCAGCAGGGTCAGGTTCTGGCGCACCGCGGTGTCGACCCAGCGCCGCGCCTCGTTGGGCTCGGGCAAGAGCACCGGCATGTCGTGCCGCACGCCCTGGATCGCCTGGTACTGCTGGTGCGTCAGGGTGTCCAGGGCTTCGAAGGCATCGTCGGTGTGCTTTTGCGCGACGATCCGATTGGCCCGCGCCGTGTCATGCCCGGCCTGGGCCTGGAGCACGTCGGTACGGTCCGACAGGCCCAGTTGCAGGCCTCGCTCGGCCAGTTGCTGCTGGCGCTTGAGCGCTGCTTCCTCGGCCTTGGCCGCGGCCAGGGCGTCCTGGGCCTTGAGCAGGCCGAAATAGGCCTGGGCGCTGTCGAGCATGAGTTTCTGCTCGGCCGCGGCCAGCTCCAGCCGGGCCTGCCGGTCTTCGGCTTGGGCCGCCTTGAAGGTGAACCAGCGATCGACGCGAAAGACCGGCTGGTTGAGCACCGCCTGGTAGCTGGTGCTGCTGCGCTGGGTGTCCTGCCGCGGTTGTTGCAGGGAGGTGCTGGTGCTGTTGAGGTCGGCGCTGGCCGACAGCGTCGGCAGCAGCCCGGCCCGGGCCTGGGGCAGCGCCTCGGCGCGGGCGGCCTGGTCGGCGCGGGCCGCCGCCAGTTCGCTGTTGTTCTGCCGGGTATCCAGGTACACCCGCCACAGGTCGCTGGGCAGCGTCTGGGGCGGCGGTTGAACGGCCTGGGCCGGGGCAACGGCCAGCAGCACCAAGACAGGCAGCCAGCCGGCAAGGGCGCGCTGCCGCGAAATCATCGGGTTGATCATGGTGGGTTCTACATAGGGAAGTGATTCGGAGGCCGGGAGACAGGAGAGGCTGGGCGCCCCTCCTGTGGTAACTCCCCTGCGGTCAGCTCAACGGTGGCACCAGCACCGCCTGCGCCGCCTGGCGATCATGCGGTAGCAGCTCACGGGCACCGCCGGTGTCGGCAAAGGCCGCCATGGCCCCGCTCAGCTTGGCCAGGCGGGGGCCTTCGACGGTCGCCAGCGCGGCGTTTGCAGCCTTGTCCGGCACGGGCTGGCGCTCGCGCGAGGACAGCTCGAACACAGCGTCCTGGGACAGCCCCGCCTGGGCAAAGCCCTTCAACAGATAATCGACACTGATCACCGATGATAGGTGTCGTCAGCGCCGCCGCCGTGCAGCACCAGGCTGTCGACCCCGGCCAGCAACGGCGGCGCCAGTTCATCCCGGCGAGCACCGCCCCCGCCCTGCAGCAGCAGCGAGCTGCCGATACGCTGGACATTGCCGTAATGGCCGAGCTTCTGCGCCGCCCCGCCCTTGACCTTGTACAGCGCCTGTTCCGTGGGACTGAAGGCGTAGGCCGAGCGCGACGACTCAGCGGCAACGCCGATAAACCGCAGCTCGCTGGCGTTGGCAATGCCGCTGCTGGCGAACACCTGGCCGCTGGCGATATCGAACCAGCCCTGGGCGCCGCGGTCCTGCAAGGTCAACACGCCCTGGGCGCCCCAGTGCCCGGCGACTGCCGCCAGCGCCTGGGGCAGCGTGGCCAGGTGCGCCTGCTGCCAGCCCTTGTCGAGCGCCACCAGTTGCACCTTGCCGTCGTGGTCGCGCAAGAGGATTTCCCCCTGCACCGTGGTCAGGCGCAAGCCAGCATCCACCTGCACCGCCGAGCGCAGCGGCACCTCGGGCATCAGCCGCGTGGCCGCCGGCAGTTGCGCCGCGGCCTCCAGCACCTGGTCGCCGGCAAAGGCCGACGCCAGCGCTTGCGGACTCATCGGCGCCTGCAGGTACAGCGAGCCGCTCTCGGGCTCGAACAGCCGCGCACTGCCACTTGTGCTGTCGAAGCCGAGGAACTGCAGCGGCTTGCCTTGCAGCGCAGCCTCGGCCACCACCACCTGGCCGTTGTGGTACCACACCGCCAATGCCGTCTTGCCGTCCGCGGCCTTGACCCCGAACACCGCCAGGGTGGCGTTGCGGCCGTTGACAGTGGCCAGCTCCTGCCACCAGTTGGCGTGGTTCTTGAGCCAATGCTCGTTGACCGCTTCATAGCTCAGGCGTCCCGTGGCCTCGATCCGTGCCACCCGCCCATCCTCGGTCACGGCCAGCAGATGGCCGTTGAGCTGCAGCACATTGGCCAGGGTCGGCGTGGCCAGGCGCAAGGCGCTCGGCTGGCTGGCGTCGAGGACCTTCTGCCCCGGCCCTTCCTGGCGGAACAGCGCCTTGTGCTGCTGGCTGTAGAAGAAGAACACTTCCTGGCCAGCGCTCTGCATCAGGCTGCCGGCGAACACCAGGTCTGCCGGGATCGGCCAAGCGCTCCGGGGTTTGCCCTGGGCATCCAGCAGCGGCTCCTGAGCGGACGGCGGTGCCAGGTTCGGTTTGATCAGGGTGCCGTCGCTGGTGCGGACCCAGTAGCGGTGCGCGACCTTGTCCCGGTCGAGGCCAAACAGCGTCACCAGCGCCGCGGGGCTCGGGTCCATCAGTGGCGCGCCAAGGCTGTACACCGGGGTGTCGCGCTCCGTGGCCTGTGCCTTGTAGCCCTGCAACAGGGTCGTGAGAGGGTCGCCATGCTGGTCGGTGCGGGCCGAGAGCTGCAGCAGCGCTTCATCGCCCACCACCCCCACCAGTTCCATGCGGTCGCCGAGGATGCGGAAGTTCAGCTCGGCCTCGCGCTCCTTGAGCTGATAACGCCGGGCCAGATAGACCGCGTCGCCCTCCTGCCAGAAGCGGCTGATCCGCCCGGCGCTGTGGTTGAACGGCGGGTTGAATTGGACATCGACCTTGCCCGTGGCGATCTCCACCCGCCAGGCCGCGGCGTTCTCGGCGTCGACAAAGTAGGCGTGCTCGCCGATCACCGCGCCCAACTGGGCGTTGCGGGCCTGTTCCAGCGCCGTGTCGGTGAACAGCATGCGGTCCTTGGCCACGTCGTAGTAGGCCCGGCCGACGTTGCGCCCGGCATGGCTGTAGTTGTCCACGACCACGTACTGGCCGTGCAGTTGATGGGCCTTGGCCAGCTCGCTCAGGTGCTGCTCGATGCGCTGGCCGGGCAACTGCCAGTGCTTCGCGTCTTCTTCCACCACCTGGGCCGTCATGCCGGCGAAGTCCACCTCGCGCACTTCGCCCCTGGCGTTGACCACCAGCACTTGGCCATTGCTCGCCGGGTCGAGCTTGACCACCACCCCGCCGACCGTCAGTTGGCCCTTGGACACGCTGATGGTTTCGCTCTGCAGCTGGCTGCTGTCGATGATCCAGCGCGACGGCGTGCTGCCGGCCTCGCTGGCAAGCTCGACCCGGGTGCCCTCGTTGAGCCCCACCAGATAGCGCCCGCCGGCGCCCTTGATCTGGTAGTTGAGGTAGCCGTACAGCTCCTTGGGCAGCTCAGGAATCACCAGTTGGCGGTCATGGCCATCGAGCAGTACCTGGATCGGGGTGTCGACGTATTCCTGGTGAATGCGCCGGATCGTCTCCTCGCTGGGGAAGATGTAGAAGTCGTAGTCGAAGCGCCGGTCGTTCTCCAGCCGGCGGATCACGTCGAAGCCGGTGTCATGCCGGGTGGTGGCCCCCGGCAGGATCATGTACTCGTAGCTGATGTAGGACTTGGGCGTGCCCGGCAGAATCACCGCCGAGCTTTCGCCATGGGCCAGGGCCTGCGACGCCTGGGGGTAGCCGATGCCGCTGCGCACCTCGATCGCCTGGCTGCGGTCGTGGATCATCCGCGGGAAATCCCCGGCCCAGAAGAAGTAGTTGATCGCCCCGGAACCGGTGGAACCGTGGTGGGTACGGTAGATGTACTGGCTGTCGAAAGCGATCTGGTTGTTGCGCAGGTCCAGGGTCTTGACCACCGCGCCGGCCAGGGGCACCAGCACCTGTTTGTCGGCGTCGTAACGGTAGCCGTTGCCCTTGTAGGCCTGATCCAGCGTGTCGAAGTAGCGCCCCACCGCCTTGGCGTCTTCGGCCACCGCGCCAAAGGCCTGGGCCAGCGCGGTGAAACCCACCGCCAGGCCGCCGAGGATCACCCCCGCGCCGCCCAGCACCGCGGCCGCCGTCGAGGCCCCGAGCAGACCGGCGCCGACCCCGGCCGCGCCGGTGACGAAACTGGCCGAGTCGAACGCCAGCTGGGTGCCGAACACGGCCTTTTGCACGTCGTTCTCGGCATGGGCCAGTTCATAGGCGTCCAGGCCCACCATGGCCCCACCAAACAGCAGGCCGGCGCCTTCGTTGACCGTATGCCCCAGGGTCGAGGCAAAGTCCTTGAGGGAGGTTTCGGCGGCCAGGGCCTCGCCGCGCAACGCGGTCTGCACCAGCTCGGTGACCTTGGCCACATCCTGCACGGTGCCATGGCCGATCTGCACCAGGCCCAGGTAGCTGTGGATCTTCAATGCCGTGGCCAAATCCGCCGAAGTGCTGCCCTGGGCCGCGTCCTGGCGGTGCTTGTCGGCAAACCACTGGATCAGCGTCTGCACCGCGAAGCCGGCGTTCAGGCCGTCCACCGCCGGCGCCTCGCCGACCCCGGCCCGCGGCCGGATCTGGCCGTGTTCCAGGGTGAAGTGTTCGGTGAATACGCGCATGTGCTCATCGACGAAACGGCGGAACTCGACAAAGGTGCCGTCGTCGGTGCTCAGCCAGCGGGTGTGCTCGGGCTGGTCGCGGTTGATGAATTGCACCCGATAGCCGCCCTCCTTCCGCTCCTCGGTTGTGGCGATGATCGGTATCCACTGGCTGCCCAGCTGGTGCTCCCGGGCCAGCCGGCTGCTGGCGGCGTCGAAGCGCGCGCCCCACTGCTCGGCGTCGAAGGTGGTGAGTGCCGCGCCCAGGCGCAGGTCGTCACTGATGCGCTGCCGGGCGTCCAGCGCCTGCTCGACCTGACGGCGCTGGCCGATGACCCCGGCCAGTTCCTCGGGACGGGACAGGTCGGCGACGTTCAGGCCATTGCCCACCGGCACCTCGGCCATCTTGCCGGTGTCGATCTCGATGAGGTTGAAGGCAGGCAGCGACTGGCTGCCGAACGCGCCGTAGTGGGCGGCCAGCTTGCGCTTCACCAGGTGCTGTTGCATGGCCTGGGACAGGCCCTGGGTGGAATCGAAGGCAAAGATCCCCACGTTGGGGTCATAGAAGTAGTAGCGCTGCCCCTCGGCGGTGGTGGTGCTGCCCACCATCATCGAGTGGTTCTGGGTATTGAGGGCGAACATCGCCGGGCCCTTGCTGGCGGCCAGCCGCGCCACCACCTCGGTCAGCTTGAGCTGCCCCAGCGGCGTCGACGCCTGCACCGCCTCGACGTTGGAGTGCAGGCGGATCAGGCTGTTCTTGAGCAGGGTCGAGCTGCCCGCCTGCGGGTCGGCGGAGGCCAGGAACAGCTTCTGCACTAGGCTGTTGACCCCCGCCTCGCCGCCATTGGCCAGGGCCACGGCCATGGCCCGCACCAGCGGGTAGCAACGGCCGCCGGAGCGGTCCCCCACCAGGGACAGGTAGAAGTCCTGAGGCGCCAGCTGGCCGAAGACGCTGCCGGCGCTCTGGAAGTCTTCGCTGAACACCGCAGTCTGGCGCAGCACCTTGTCGATGTACTCGGCCTGGGCGGTCTCACTGATGCGGCCACTCAGGGCACCCCGTTGCTGGGGCGTGAGCGAGCCGTCGAGGAACAGCCGCTTCATGTCCAGGGAGGACATCTTGTCGTCCACCCCGGGAATCTTGATCTGGCGATAATCCCGCAGGCCGTCGCTGAAGGCCGTGCCCCGCGCGCCGCGCTGGTAGGCCTCGGCCGTGGCATAGCGCTCGCCGATGCTGCTGGCTCGCTCCTCGCCACCGCCCTGAATGGCCGTGTCGTCGGTGCGCACCACGGCGGCGCTGCCCTCCTTGGCCCTGATCTGCTGCCAGAGCCAGGTCTTTTCCACCGAGCCGGCTTCGCGCAGCACCGGCTCGTACTGCGCCCGGTAGTAGTCCTGGGTCAGGTTGATCTGCCGGATCTGCTGGTCGATCAGCGCCTTGTCGCCGGCGGTGCGCCGCTGCTCCTGCAACTGGTAGCGCCGGTCGCTCAGGTGCTGGATATCGGCGTTGACCCGGGCCTGCACGGCTTCACGCAGCTGATTCCAGGCGGCGATCGCCGGATGCTCGGGAGAGAAGGCGCCACTGTCGTAGACACCGTCAGCCACCCCGTCGACCGGCACCCCGAACTGGGCCGCGACCTTTTTCAGGTTCTGCTGCACCTGCTCGCGGTAGGCGGCGAACTCGGCCCGGTTGCGCTCCATCACCTGGGTGTCGGCGGTCTGGATCGCCAGGGGCTCGGCGCCATCGCGCAACTTCGGCCAGACCATCGGCCCTTGGCGCTGGTACTCCTGGCGCTGGAACACCAGCTGCCACTGGCCATCGACGTACTGCATGTAGGCCGCGGCCAGGCCCTCGGCGGTGCCGGCGACCTGATAGTCCTTGTAGTCCACCGCCATCACCACGTTGTCGTACAGCAGCGAGCTGTTGACCCGGCCGTCGTGATAGACCCGGTAGGTGTTGGCGTCCAGGCTGGTCACCACCAGCGAGCAGCCCGACAGGGTGCCGGTGAACAGGAAGCTGCCCGCGGCCCCGTGCTTGGGAATGTCCACGTAGGCCGGCGCGGCATTGGCCTGGTTGGGGCCGTTGTAGCCGAGGAAATACGCCGGCGCGCTGTTGCCGGCCACCTCATTGGCGCCGTGCTCGGTGTATTCGAGCTCGTACAGGTCCGGCGCGACCTTGACCAGTTGCACACGGCCCTGGGCCGGCAGGCGTCCCGACTTGACCAGGGCCTCGGCACTCAGGGTGTGGCTGCGGGCGAACTGCACCGGGTCGGCGACGAACTCGCGGATGTCGGCGCTGCCCTGGCGCGCTTCGAAACCGGCCCCCTGCAACGCCAGCCCCCCCTTGAGCTGCCGATCCTGCAGCGCCTGCCCCTGCAGTGCGGGCAGCGGGCCGACGCTGGTGAAGCGTGGCGGATGGAACTCCTCGCTCGCCGCCCGGCCCTGATTGACGATGGGCAGGACCCGGGCCATCACCCCGTCGTACAGCTTGCCGTGCAATGCCTCCTGGCTGCCCTCGGCGCGGTAGCGGTCGAACATCTGCAGCAGCTGCGGGCCGATGCTGCCCGGGCCCTGGGGTTCATAGCGGGCGGCGACATACAGGGTCTCGAAGAACGAGTGATAGCCGTTGCGGATCATGAACGCCGCATTGGCCATCTGGAACTGCCAGTACTGCTTGACGCTCAGCCCTTGGCCGAACAGTTCCGGCAAGGCATTGCTGACGGTCTGGGTGGTTCCGGAAATGCCGCCCACGAACGGCGTGTCCAGGTCGTTCATGTAGCGCGTGGCGGGATTGTCCGGGTCGGGACGGAACTGGCTGTAGCTGCGGTACTTGTCGTCCGCGATCAGCAACGGCGCATCGGCCTGGGCCCGCTCCGGCTGGGTGTTGAGGATCAGGTAGGGGTCGGGCTGATTCAGCCGATTGTTGATCACCAGCTTGTTGGCGCCATCGGGCGATGCCAGTGCGGCGTGGCCATTGACCGGCACCGCGGCCTTGGAAAGGCTGTCGGCCACCGGGCGCAGGGCATGGAACAGCGCCTGCTTGCGCAGGCTGCGGCCCTGGTCGCTGGACAGCTGCGCCTCGACGCTGGGGCGCAGGGCGGCATCGCCCGGCTGCAGCCCGGCGGGGCCGCGCAGCAGCAGGTTCAGCAGCTGGCTGTCCAGGGAGCGCTCCACGGCCACGTGATCGAAGGTGTGCCGCTTCGGGTTGCTCGAATGCAGGGCGGCGTTGGCGTTGGCGACCCGCTGGTTTTCCGCCGTGACCGCCTGCTCCCGCCATTGCTCGTAGAGCGGCGCCAGCAGCAGCTTGGCCTGGGCAATGTCGCTCTGCAGGTAACCGCCCTGCAGGACCCTGGCCAGCGCCGGGCTGTGCGCCAGTTGGTCGGCCAGGCCGAACAGCAAGGCATCGTTGTCCCGGCTCTGCCACACCGACGCGGCAAAGGCCTGCTCCCAGAGTACCTTGTTCAGGTTGTTGCCCTTGATATCCCGCAGGCTGTCGCGGCTGTGCTGTGGCAGCAGTATCCCGGCCGGGGTCAGGTGGTTGCGTTGCAGCAGGCGGGTCAACTGCTGCACGAAGGTGGCGCGCTCGCGGCTGCCTTCGAACAGGCGGCTGGCTTTGATGCCGTCGTTGCGCAGCTGTTCCAGGGTGTCGAAGAACGCCGCGTTGTACTGGTACAAGGCGGCGGTCTGGGCCTTGCTCAGGTGGCTGCTGCTGACCTTGTCGCCCTCGACGGTCATCAGCGCAAACGGCGTGGCCGCGCGGAACTCCCCGCCCTGGGGCATCTCCAGCAGGTACTGGCGCTCGGCAAAGCCCACTGCCCGCTCCTGTTCGTGGATGTTGACGAACACCCCGTCGCGGTCCGGCTGGTAACTGTTGTGCCGGAAGTCTTCCAGGCCGATGGTCTGGAAGCTGGTGATGTCGGCGTTCTGGTTGATCAGTTCGCCCAAGGCGCTGCCCAGGGGCACTTCGCGGGGCACGCTGGTGCTGGGCGACTGGCCCGAGACCTGGATCCCGATCTGGTTGGGCACCTTGCGATCGACGTTGGTCAGCAGCAGCCGGTGGCCGTCATTCAGCAACTGGGCCTTGAAGCCTTCGCGCAGGTCGCTTTCCGACACCAGGTGGTGGGCGAAGTACTGTTCGACGAAGCCGGTCTTGACCAGCACCGAGCGGATCGGCGCATAGGTCGGCGAGCGCATGGACGGCGGCTCGCTCTTGAGCCGGTACTGCTGCTGCCAGGCCAGGGAACGGGCCGCGGTGCCGAAGGAGAAGTTCAGCACGCCGTCGGTGGGCACCACCAGCCGGCCGTGGTCCAGGTAGAAGTCCTTGAAGCGCCCGTCGGTGCTGGCATTGACCAGCGCCACGTTCATGCGGATGTAGCCGGGACGCTCCTCCATCATCAACAGGGAAATGTTCAGCGGCAGGTCGTCGGAGGCCCGGGGTGCCTTGGCCAGTGCACCCAGGCTCGCGGCCTGCTGCTTGGGCCCGGCCTTGAGCAAGGCGTCGTAGCGGCTGCTGACCTCCTTGTAGGCCTGCAACTCGGCGAACAGCGTGACGTAGGCCTGGTTGAAGGTGGAGTCGGCCACCTGGGCGCTCAGTTGCTGCTCCAGACGCTTGATCCGCCCGCCAAGCTTGTCCTGCTTGGCCAGCGCATCGGCCTTCAGGCCCTTGACGTCCAACGGCTGGGCGCCATTGGGGCTGAGCATGTTCAGCGCCTTGCTCCAGGTCTTGTCATAGTGGCTGAGCGCCGCGTCCTGGCGCCTGTACAACAGGATGTCCCGGTCCAGTTGCTGCTTGTAGGCGCTGGTGGCCGGGGTGTCGGGGACGGCGTCCATTTCTTTGCGCCGCTGTTGCAGGGTCTGCAACTGGTCGGCGACCGACACCGGGTTGTCCTGCATCTGGAAGTGCTGGGCGGCCAGCACGCTCAGGGTGCTCTGCTGCATCTCCAGCAGGCGGTCGCCGACCTGGGCGAGGTAGGAGGCGCGCTCGTCGGCGCTCATGTTGAACCATTCGGATTGCCGGCCTGAAGCCTGGATCTGTTGATCGATCAGGGAGTTGAGCAGGCGCGTGAAATCCTTGGACAGGAAAGCCATTGCAGTGATCCTTTGTCTGTGTTGCGCGAAGCCCTTCGCGTTGCGAAAGGCCGCCTGGGGGAATGCGAGGTGGGAGACGTGACGGGTGGGCGGGTCCTCCTGCCGTGGGTGGGGTCAATCCTTCATCTGCAGGGCCCACTGCCGGGCATACAGCCCGTCGAGGTCGAGCAGCTGTTGGTGTGTGCCTTGTTCCAGCACCCGCCCCTGGTCGATGACCAGGATCCGGTCGGCATGGCGCAGGGTGTTGAGGCGATGGGCGACGCTGATCACCGTGCGGCCCCGAGCGATGTCCTGCAGGTTGGCCATCACCGCCGCCTCCGACTCGTAGTCCAGGGCGCTGGTGGCCTCATCCAGCAGGAGGATTCCGGGGTTGCAGAGCAGCGCCCGGGCCAGGGCAATGCGCTGGCGCTGGCCGCCGGAAAGCTGGCCACCGCGCTCGCCCACCTGGGTTTCGTAGCCCTGGGCCAGGGCCTCGATAAAGGACGCCGCCCCCGCCAGGCGGGCGGCGTCCTGCACCTCGGCATCGCTGGCCTGGGGCCGGCACAGGCGGATGTTCTGCGCCACGCTGCCGGCGAACAGCACGCTTTCCTGCAGCACCACGCTCATGTTGCGGCGCAGGGCCACCGGGTCGGCGATGGCCAGGTCGATGCCGTCCACCATGACCCGGCCGTGCTGCGGTACGTAGAGGCGCTGCAGCAGGCGGGTCAGGGTCGACTTGCCGGAACCGGAGGGCCCGGTAATGCCGACGAACTCCCCCGGGCGGATCTCCAGGTCAAGCTGGCGCAGCACCTCCTGGCCGTCTTCGGCGTAGCGAAAGCGCACCCCCTGGAAGCTCACCCCGCCCTGCAGCGCCGGCACCGAGGCCAGGCCGCCGCTGCCGCTTTCACACTCGGTGTCGAGGATGTCGCCCAGGCGCCGCAGGGAAATCAGGGTGTGCTGGAAGTCCTGCCAGACCTGGGCCAGACGCAGGATCGGCTCCACCACATGCCCGGCCAGCATGTTGAAGGCCACCAGCTGGCCGGGGCTCAACTGGCCGTCCAGGACCAGCATCACCCCCCACCACAGCAGCAGCGCCGCGGTGAGTTTCTGGATCAGGCCGATGCCCTGCCCGGCCCAGATGCCGACGATGCGGGTGTGGAACGCCGCGCGCACATAGGCCGCCAGCTGGCGCTGCCACTGCTGCTGGAAGCCGTTTTCGATGGCCCCGGTCTTGATCGTCTCGATGCCGGTCACCGCCTCGGTGAGAAAAGCGGTGTTGGCCGCGTTCAACTCGTACTCGCGCAGGGCGCGGCTGCGCAGCAAGGGCCCCACACAGAGCCAGAACAGGAAGTACAGGGCCAGGGAGCCCACCACCACCCAGGTCAGCAACGGCGCGTAGCTGTACATCACGGCGATGAACAGCCCGCAGAAGGCCAGGTCCAGTACCAGGGTCAGGGCCGAGCCGGTGAGGAACTGGCGGATCTGCTGCATCTCGCCGACCCGGGCGATGATCTCGCCGGTCTGGCGCCCCTGGAAATACCCCAGGGGCAGCTGGATCAGGTGCTGGTACAGGCGGGCCGACAACTCGGCGTTGATCTTGCTCGCCACGTTGCTGAACAACCAGGAACGCACCAGGCCGAACAGCGGTTCGAACAGGGCCAGGGCCAGCATGGCCATGCCCAGCACCTGCAGGCTCGACAGGCCGCGGCTGACCAGCACCCGGTCGATGATGTTCTCGAACAGCAACGGGGTCACCAGGGCCACCCCTTGCAGCATCAGCGACACCAGCAGCACGCTGCGAAACTGCCGTCCGTGCTTGAGGATCGACGGCAGGAACCAGCCCACCCCGAAGCCCCGGGCCTTGGGCTGCACATGCTGCTCGGCCAGCAACAGCACCTGGCCCCGGGCCGGCCAGCACAAGGCCAGTTCCCCGCGGGTCAGGGTCTGGCATTGGCCCTGCAGCGGCCAGTAGATGCGCAACTGGTCGCCGTCCACCGCGTCCAGCACCGCCCAGCCCTGGGTGGTCTCCAGCAGGGCCGGCAACGGCAGGTGCTGCAGGCGCTGCACCTGGCTGCGCACGGCCCGGGCGCGCAGGCCGATCCAGCCGGCGCAGCGACGCAGGTCCAGGCTGTCGGCCAGGCCCTCGACCCGCCCCAGGCGGTGCGCCAGCTGCGCCACGCTGATGCTCAGGTCAAAGCGCCGGGCGGCCCAGGCCAGGGCGTGCAGGCCGCTGTCGAGCAGGGTCGGCGAGGGTTCGCCGGTCAGGTGGCAGGCTGTGGTCATGCTCAACGCTCCCGCAACGCTTCGGACTGATACTCACGGATCGGGCTCAGCAGGTAATTGATCACCCGCCGCTCGCCGGTGCGGATCTCGCCGGTCACGCTCATGCCGGCCTGCAAGGGCATCCAGCCCTGCCCCGCGGCGATCGCCGCCCGTTCCAGGCGGATACGGGTGGGGAACACCAGCCCCAACTGCTCATCCTTGATGGCATCCCCGGAGACATGGGCCACCGTGCCGCGCAAGGTGCCGTAGCGGGTATAGGGAAAGGCATCCACCTTGATCTCCACGGGCTGGCCGGCGCGAACGAAGCCCACGTCCTTGTTCAGCACCATGACCTCGGCATCCAGCTCGGCGCCCTCGGGGACAATCACCAGCAACTGCTGCGCCGCCTGCACCGCGCCGCCCAGGGTGTGCACCGCCAGTTGCTGGACCACCCCGTCCACCGGTGCCAGCAGGGTCTGCAGGCGCTGGCGATCGCGGCCGCGAATCAGTTGCTGCTCCAGCACGGCGATGTCCTGCTGGCTGCGGTTGAGCACTTCATGCTGTTCACGCTGGGTGCGGGCCAGAAAGCTGTCGCGCTGCTCGCGGCGGTTGTTGGCCTGGGCCTTGAGCACTTGCAGCTCGGCCTGTTGCTGGGCCAGTGAACGCTCCACCTCCAGTTGCTCCTTTTCCTGCTCAAGCAATTCGACCAGGGGCATCAATTGCTCGGCGGCCATTGCCCGGCGCGCATGCAGCCGTTTGCGCACGTTGCTGGCCAGCTTGCCCAGGGCACTGATCTCGCTGCCCCGAGCACGCTGGCTGGCCTGATTGATGGCGATTTCGGCGTTGAGGCTGTCGAGGTTGGCGCTGATTTCCTTCCAGGTGCTGCGCAGCTGTTCCAGGGCCGCCTCGGCCTGCTCGGCGTCCAGGCCCGGCGGCGCCTGGTAGCTGAGCAGCGGCTGCGGGGTCAGCAGCGCCCGGGCCCGGGCCAGTTCCAGGCGCTTGAAGGCCAACTGCGCCCGCAGCTCGCTCAACTCGGCCTCGATGCCGATCGGGTTCAGCGCCACCAGCACCTCGCCGGCCTTGACCCGCTGGCCGTCGCGCACATGGATCGCCCGCACTTCGCCCGCCTCGTGAGCCTGGATCACCTTGGTGTAGCTGGAGACCATCAGGCGCCCGGCGGCGCTGGCATGGATGTCGAGAAAACCGAGGGTGGCCCAGCCCAGGGCCAGCAGGATGCTGAAGATCAGCAGCAGCGCGGTGGCCCGGGCCCAGGGCGCCGGTGGACGCTCGACAATCTCCAGGTAGCCGGGCTGGAACTCGTATTCGTCGCGATTGCGCTTGAGCCGTGCCGGGGCTTCGCCCAGGCGCTGACGGGCACGACGCAAGGCGGACATCAATGAACCGAACATCATGCGTCCTCCTTGCGCAGCGCCTGTTGCAAGGCCCACAGCCGCGCGTAGCAACCGCCGTTGGCCAACAGTTGCTGATGGCTGCCCGATTCGCTGATGCGCCCCTGCTCCAGGGCGATGATCCGCTGGCAATGGCGCACCGCCGACAGGCGATGGGCAATGATGATCACCGTGCGGCCCAGGGCGATGCGCGCCATGTTGTCCTGAATCAGCGCCTGGGATTCGTCATCCAGGGCGCTGGTGGCTTCGTCGAAGATCAGCAGGCGCGGGTCGCCCATCAGCGCCCGGGCGATGGCGATGCGTTGTCGCTGGCCACCGGACAGCGAGCTGCCGGCTTCGGCCAATACCGTGTCGTAGCCCAGGGGCAGACGCAGGATGAAGTCGTGGGCCCCGGCCAGGCGCGCCGCGTCGATCACGCTTTCCAGGGACGCCGTGGGATGGCGCAAGGCGATGTTGTGCCGCACGCTGCGGTTGAACAGGTAGTTTTCCTGCAGCACCACGCCGATCTGGCTGCGCAACCAGGCCGGCGGCAACTGCGCCAGGGGCACGCCATCGATCAGGATGCGCCCGGCATCCGGGGTGTAGAGCTTCTGCAACAGGCGGGTCAGGGTGCTCTTGCCCGAGCCGGACGGCCCGACGATGCCCAGGGTCTGCCCGGCGCCGATGTGCAGGTCCAGGCCGCGCAGCACCAGCGCCAGCTCCGGGCGGTAGCGGAAGGCCAACCGCTCGATGCGCACCTCGCCGCGCAACGGCTGCTGCGGGCGCTGATCGTCCTCGGCCTGTTCCACCGGCAGGTTGAGCATGTCCCCCAGCTTGTCCACCGATACCCGCACCCGCACGAACTGCTGCCAGACCTCGATCAGCTTGGCGATGGGCTGGCTGACGTGGGACAGCATCATGTTGAAGGCGATCAATTGGCCGATGGTCATCTGCAGCTCGATGACACGGCTCGCGCCCCAGCAGATCACCGCCACCGCGGTGACTTTCTGCAACAGCGTCACGCTCTGGCTGATGGCGCTGCCCAGGGTCTGGCTGGCAAACCCGGCCTCGACCATTTCCGCGGTCTGGGATTCCCAGCGCCGCTGCATGCGTGGCTCCACCGCCAGGCTCTTGATGGTTTCGCTGCTGCTCACGCTTTCATTGAGAAAGGCGGTGTTGCGCGCCGCGCTCTGGAACTGGCGCTCGATGCGCTGCTCCAGCGGCCCGCTGCTGCACCAGGCCAGCAGCCCGTAGAGCGGCAGGGTCAGCAGCACCAGCAGGGTCAGCGGCCAGGAGATCCAGGCCATGACCGCGAAGAACACCAGGGTGAAGGCAACGTCCACGCACAGGGTCAGCAGGGAACCGGTGAGGAACTCGCGGATGCTGTCCAGCTCCTGGACCCGGGTGATGATCGCCCCTACCTGCCGCTGCTTGAAGTACAGCAGCGGCAGGCCCAGCAGATGGCGGAACAGCTTGACCCCCAGGCCAATGTCGATGCGGTTGGCGGTGTGCGCCGAGAGGTATTCGCGCAGGCCCTTGAGCAGGACCTCGAACAGCCCCACCAGCACCAGGGTCATCACCAGCACATCCAGGGTCGACAGCGCCCGGTGGACCATGACCTTGTCCATCACCGCCTGGAAGAACAGCGGTGTCGCCAGGGCCAGCACCTGCAGCAACAGCGAGCACAGCAGCACCTCGCCGAGGATCCGTCGGTGGCGCAGCAGCTCCGGAATGAACCAGGACAGGTCGAAGCGCAGGCCGCCCTGGCGCAGGCGGATCACCTCCCCGCTCCACTGTTCGGCCAACTGCCGGCGATCGAGCATGTCCGGGGTCGGCATTGAGGGGCGCTGCACCAGCGCCTGGGTGTCCGAGAGCCGCGCCAGCAGCCTGAAATCGCCGCACTGGCTGCGCCAGACCAGGGGCAGCATCTTCGGGGTCAATCGGGCCAAGGCCAGGCGCTCCAGACGCAGATCAACGCCGGCGTTGCGCCCATAGTCCCTGAGGGCCTGGCGCAGGTCCTGCGAGGGGGACGGGTCCCGGGATGGCGGCTGCGCCGTTGGCGCAACGCGCTCCCCGGTCAGTTGCAGCAGCAGATGGCAACAGGCCAAGGCCGAGTGAACGGCCGTACCGGCCGCGGATGAGGTGGCAGACAGCGTCGTCATAGCGGCGCGTCCGCTGAAGACAGGCTGCGGGAGGGTGCAATATTGACTGGCATAAACCGCTCGTTGCTGGCTCCGGGGAGCGTGGAGGCACGAACGCAGTCTGAGTCAGCCAATTGCGAATGATAATCAGCAGTTTGATTAAAGCGTTTTAACTAAAACTTAAGGCTGTCCCGCAAATGCCCCGCAGGCCCGGATCGCGCATGCAGCGGGAACGGGGCCCGGGCAGGACAAGCCAGGGGGCGATGGATGGGGCGCTGCCCACGGCTGTGCAACCCGAGTGTCAGCGCCTGCCCGTCGCGGCCCTCACCGCTGGCGTCGGCCCTGAACCGTGATGGCGATCAGCGGTCAAAATAATCCGGCAAATCCGTCCATCTCTGCACATAACCCTCTAATCTTGGCGGCACGTTTTGCAGGTCGTTGCGGGTCGGTCTTTGCAGGTGTCGAATACGCAGCGTTAATCCGAGAGCATGAAATGCCACTGTTTGTTGAGTTACTGCCATGACTCAAGTGAGTCAATCGTTGCGCCAGTGGGGGGCGCTGATCCTGACGACGCTGCTCGCGGCGGTGGTCTGGATGCCCTCGGTGTCTGGCGCAGAGCCCCGTAGCGTCGACCTGTACTTTGCCGAAGCGCCGCCTTTATCGATGCTGGACCAGTCCGGCCTGCATGGCATCGTCGGCGACGTGACACTGAAAGCGGCGACCCGGGCCGGATATGCGCTGAACTTTGTGCAAGTGCCTTGGGCACGCGCCCAGCAACGCGTGCGCAAGGGCGTCGACAAGCTGATCATTCCCCTGACCCGCACGCCGGAAAGAGAGGCCGATTACACCTGGATCGCGCCCATCATGACCATGGACCGCGCCTTCTTCAGCCTCCACAAGCGCGTGGAAACCCTGCAGCAGGCGCGGGAAACCTATGCCCGGATCGCCGTTGGCCGAGGCAGCGCCCAAGAGCAGAAGCTCCGGGCCGAAGGCTTCAGCGACAACCAGATCTATCCGTTTGAAATTGGCGAGAACCCGGCGCAATTGCTGCTGATGGGACGGGTCGACGCCTGGTTCAACGGCATTCCCGAAACCCAAAGCATCTGGCGCAAAGTGTCAACTCAACCGCTGCAGGTCAGTCCGGCCTTCATGAGCAGCGATCTGTACCTGGCCTGCTCCCGAGACTGCGACGCGGCGTTGGTGCGCAAGCTGAGCGCGGCGGTCGAGGCGCTGCGCAAGGACGGCTCGCTGGAGAGAATACGAAAATCCTACTTCGACGCGCCCTGACCCACGGCCGCCCTCTTCTCCCTTGAATCTGGCGCATGCCCGCAGAGTCGGTTTCCCGGTCCTGCCCGCTTCTGGCAACCGCCGCAGCGGGCGGTACGCCGGGGGGCAGCAGCGAATGGGCCGGGCCGACCCGGGTCGCCATCGGGGGGGCACTTACGGCGCCCAGGTGGCGCTGAGCGTCAATTACCAGGCCCTGCGCTTCGGCGCCATCGGCACGCCGGCGCTGGCCTGCGTGCCGCTCAGCGTCCTCTGCTTCATTGCTTGCCGCGCATGCTGTTGCGCCATATGCGGTAGGTCCTGATCCCCGAACGCACCGAACCGAACAGCAACTGGCTGTCCATTTCCCGGGTCATCCCCGAGCGTTCCAGCATCGCCAGGAAAGTGCCGCGAGCACGGGCGATCGCGAAGTAGATGCCTTGGGCGGCCAGGGTCTCGCGGATTTCCCGCAGCACCGCGATGCCGCTGACATCGATATCGGTCACCGCCTCGGCATCGAACAGCACCACCTCGGCTTCGCTCTCGCGCTGCACGGTGTCGAGCAGGCGCATCTTGAAGTAGTCGGCGTTGAAGAACAGGATCGCGTCGTCGAAGCGATACACCACCAGGCCGGGCACCGTGCGCGCTTGCGGGTATTGCCTGATATCCACCTGGCCTTCGATGCCCGGCATCCAGCCCAGCACCGCGTCGGTGGGTTGGTAGATGCTGTACAGCAGGCGCAGGATGGCCAGGGTCACGGCGAACATGATGCCCGGCAGCACGCCCAGCCCCAGCACGCTGACGGTGGTCAGCAGGCACAGCCAGAACTCGAAGCCGCTGAGCCGGTAGATTTGCTTCAGGGACTTGACGTCGAGCAAGCCCCAGCCCGCCATCAACAGCACCGCGCCCAGGGCCGGCTGCGGAATCCACGCCATGGGCGCGGTGAAAAACAGCAGAATCAGCGCGATCGCCAGGGCGGCGATGATGCCCACCAACTGGCTCTTGCCTCCGGCCATGTCATTGACCGCGGTACGCGAATCCGCGCCGCTGATGGCAAAGCCCTGGGAGGCGCCGGCCGCCAGGTTGCTCAGGCCCAGGGCGATGAACTCATGATTGGCGTTGATCGCGTAGCCATGGCGCGCGGCGAAGCTGCGGGCAGTGAGCATGGCGCTGCAAAAGCTCACGGTGGCGATGCCCAGCGCGTCGCGCAGCAGGCTCTTGCTTTCCTCCAGGCTGGTCTTGGGCCAGGACAACTCGGGAATCCCGGCCGGCACATGCCCGAGGATCGCCACTCCGAGGCGGTCGAAGCCCAATAGCCCAGCCAGCAAGGTGAACAGCGCCACCGTCAGCAGCGCCGCCGGCAGCCGCGGGTAGCGTCGCGGCAGCCAGATCAGAAGGCCCAGGCTGGCCAGGCCAACGGCCAGGGTCAGGCCGTGGATCTCCCCCAGACGCTGGAGAAAGTCCGCCAGCCCGAGAATGAAGCCGTCGCCTTCGATCTTGAAGCCCACCACCTTGCCCATTTGCCCGGCGATCAGGCTCAGACCGATGCCGTTGAGGTAGCCGATGAGGATCGGCCGCGAGAAGAAGCTGGCGATAAAACCCGCCCGGGCGATCCCGGCGGCGATCAGCATCAGGCCCACCAGCACGGTGACGATCATCGACAATTCGACGGTTCGCTGCAGATCGCCCATGGCCAAAGGCGCCACGGCCCCGCCGAGCATGGCGCAGGTGGCGGCATCGGGACCGACCATCAGTTGCCGCGAGCTGCCGATCAAGGCATAGACGATCATCGGCAGCACACAGGCGTACAGCCCGTACTGCGGCGGCAGGCCGACAATCTGCGCATAGGCGATGGCGATCGGGATCTGGATTGCCGCCACGGACAACCCGGCCCGCAGGTCGGCGCGGAACCATTCGCGGCGGTAGTGCAACAAGTTGGACAGGCCAGATAGACAGCGCGATAACGACATGCCGAGTCCTTTCGAAATAGTGCGTTGTATGTTTGGGCTGCGCTCTGGCGACCCTCTATTGTTTGGCCAGGCGACGCGAGGGCGCGTATTCAAGCGAATCGAGCCGCTGATCGCCATGAGCTGGAGCAGCTTTTGCGTCGATCGAAGGGGTTATGTACTTTCGCCAGTCATTTCACCCCCCCTAGGTAGGCTCCGCTTTTTATTGCCGACCACTGATACCGGGGAGCCAGCCCACGGCTCTGCTGCGCAGGCGCGGGCATGGGGTGCACAAATACCTCGGACGCTCGCCGTTGCGCTGCGACCTGGCGATCAGTGAGGCCAATGGCGAACAGTTCAGCCTCGGCGCGCTGCTGGACGGTGACGCGGCGGCCGTGGCCAACGTGGGTGAGCCTTGGCAGATCCTTGTTCATCACCCTGGCCCAGCGCCCCGCTGGCAGGTCGCGGGCTCTCCAGCCCGTGAAAGCACCGGGTGAGACGCTAGCGCTGGCCAGGGATCCAGGCCGGTGACTCAAAGGCCTCACGCCGCGGTGGGGAGTGGCGCCGGCCCTGCTCTGCCGAGCCTTAGCGCGAGAGCATGAAGGTCTCGTACTCCAGGTCATCCAGCGCCGTCGACAACCGCGCCAGTCCCAGCAGCACGCAGACCAGCAGCGACAAGGTGAAGCCATAGCCGAAGTAGCTCGGTCCCAGGTGCAGGCTGAGCAGGGTCAACCCGGCGTTGAGGGCGACGAAGAACAGGCACAGCTCCAGCACGATCGCCCGTTTGTCGAGGTAGAAGAACACGTTGAGGATCGCCATGAACACCACCTGGATGCTCACCCCGATCAGGTCGATGTAGAACAGCGGCAGGTAGTAGCTGGACATCCCCAGCCACTCCAGCAGGCGCGGCCCGAAGAGAAACAGCAGGACCACGGTCAGGCCCTGGACCTTGCAGATTTCCAGCAGGCCCTGGCGGATCGAGAAGGTCATCTCGGCTTTCAGCGAACCGATGTGCTGCAGGGTTTCGCCGTCGCGCACGGCGCGAAACAGCCGGTCGTACCACTCGGCGAAGTCGGTTTCGATCCGCACCAGGAACACCGCCATGCCGGGAATGATCGCCAGGTAGGCGAGGAAGATCGGCAGGTCATACAGGATCGACGCCCGCAGCGGCCCGATCACCTGGCTGGAGGTGTCCGGGTTGAACCAGAAGATGAACTTGTCGATCCAGATCCCCAGGTTGTAGCAAAGCCCGGTCAGCAGCAGGCTGACAAACACCTGGCGGCGGTCGAGGAAGTCGAAGGCCACCAGCTTTTCCGCGCGGTACTCGCGCAGGATGTCGTACAGGAACAGGAACAGCAGCGAGCTGTGGCCCAGCAACAACGCCAGCAGCAGCCCTTCCATGCCCATGTGCCGCAGGAAGAACGCGCTGCCCACCATCAGTGCGTAGCCCGCCAGCATCACCAGCAGGATGCGGTTATAGGCCTTCATCCCCGAGAGGAAGATGATCACCAGCCACAGATTGCACAGCACCACGAAGTTGGCCAGGGTCATCAGGCGGTAGATCAGCGGCTGGTCGAACAGGGTGACCAGCAGCAGGATGCCCAGCACGCCGGAGCCCAGGGTCACCAGCAACAGCACACCGATCAGGTTCGGCAGGATCTGCTCGTACTTGCGCTCGAACAGGCGGTCGGAGACGAAACGGGTGAAAAACAGCTGCAAGCCGCCGGTGAGGATCAGCGAGGTGGCCATCAGGTAGGTCACGGTGATCAGAAACTGGCGGATCAGCACCTCCGGTACCACCAGCCCGAGGCTGATCACCCCCACCAGCATCACGCTGAGAATCGACAGCACCCAGGGCCCGGAACTGATCAGGCCGGCGTAGACATAGGCATGCAGGGTCGCGGTGTAGGAGTCGCGGGAGAGAATCTTGCGCAGTTCGAAACCGATGCCGGCCATTTACCCAGCCTCCTTGTGTGTGGCGCCCATGGCGTTGTCATACAGCGTGCGATAGCGCTCGATCATCAGGGTTTCGCTGTAGTAGCGGTGCACCCGTGCCAGGCCGGCGGCCTGGGCCGACTGCCAGCGTTCGGGGCTGCGCAGCAGATCGATGATCGCCTGGGACGTGGCCTGGGGATCGGCGATCGCCACCACCTCCCCGGCCAGCCCCAGATCGCGGTCGACCGCTGCGCCGCCCTCGATCAGCTCCCGGCAGGAGCCGACGTCGCTGCTGACCACCGGCGTGCCGGCGGCCCAGGCTTCGAGAATCACCAGCGGCTGGGCCTCGCTGATGGAGGTCAGGACCATCAGGCCCAGTTGCGGCAGGATGTCCTGGATTTTCTGGAAACCGAGGAACAGCACCTTCTGTTCCAGGCCGAGACTGGCCACCAGGCTGCGACACTCGGCGACGTACTCCGGGTCTTCCTCTTCCGGGCCGACGATCCAGCCCTCCACCTGGGGCATGACGCTGACCACGCCGCGCATGGCCCGCAGGAAGGTCTTCACGTCCTTGATCGGCACCACCCGGCCAATCAGCCCGACCACCGGCGCGATGCCGGCGGCACGGGACTCAAGGGCCTGGGTCCAGAGCTGCAGGTTGATGCCGTTGGGAATCACCTGGGTGCGCTCCGGCGGCGCGCCGTCCTTGATCTGCCGTTGGCGGTTGCCGTCGTACAGGGCAATGATCTGGTCGGCGCTCTCGTAGACCAGATGACCGATGCGTTCGAAAAAGCGCACCCAGAGCATGCGGATATAGCCCGAACCGCTGTCCATGCTGTCGTTGAGCGCCTGGTTGCTGCTTTCGGCGATCCAGCTGGCCTGGGCCAGGTCGATCTTGCGTTCCTTGGTGTAGATGCCGTGCTCGCTGAGCAGGAACTGGCAGCCCCACAGCTGCTTGAGCAGGCAGCCCACCAGCCCGGCGTAGCCGGTGGAAATCGAGTGCAGGACCCGGGCCCGCGGCATGCGCCGGGCCGCGGCGGCCAGCATCAGCAGCGGCGATTGCATGGTGCGCAGGGTCCAGAAGTAATTGACGAAGGACGGATCGGCGCAATGCTGCTCGTAGCCTTCGGTCAGCGCCTCCCAGCTGGGGCGGCTGTAGAGCACGTCGTCCAGGGTGATCCGCGCCTGGGCCAGGGAATCGAGCACGCGGATACCCAGCTCGGCGGGCGGTTTCTCCGGGTTGTGCAGGTACCGGTAAAGGTTGCTCAGCTCTTCCAGCGAGGCGCTGTGGGCCACGCGCTTGTGCCTGGGGTTGCGCCACGCCTCCTCCAGGTAGACCTCCTCGATGTGCACCACGTTGGCCGGAATCTCATAGCGGCGCTGGCCATAGGCTTCACGCTGGCCCCCGATGAACAGCACGGAAAAGGTCAACTGCGGCAGGCCGAGGATCATCTGGTGGATCCAGCTGGAGACGCCACCGCGCACATAGGGCCAGGTGCCTTCGAGGAGCAGGCAGACATCGGCAATGGGGGTCGGGTCGACGGCGCTTTTCATGTCCAGGTCCTTACCAGCCCGGCAAAGGGCGGACGTTGCTGCATTTGCGGCGGCAGGCTCTTCAACAGCCCGGGAATCTCGGCATAGTTGCCACTTTCAAAGGCGATCTCGGCCTGGAACGGCAAGACCTTGCCCGGGTCCATGCCCGCCTCCTGGGCCTGGTGCATGTGCAGCCGGGCCTTGCCGATATCGCCGCGTTCAAGGGCGATGCGTCCGGCCAGCAACAGCAGTTCGCCGCCCTCGCCCGCCTGCAGCGCCAGTTCGGCATGTTCACCGGCCTGGCCCAGCACGTGCTGCTGCACGCTGCCCTGGGCCAGCCCCAGGTAAGCCAGCTCCCAGTACCAGCGCGCCAGGGTCGCGTGCAAGGCGCCGGCCTTCTTCGGCACCGCACCGGGCAACTGCGCAAGCGACGCCTGGATCCGCTGGTTGATGTCGGTTTCCTGTTTGTCGAGCATCGAATACGCCAGCAGGCGCACATCGTCGCTGGGGTCGCCCAGGGCCAGCTTGAGAATCGGCACCGCTTCCTTGCCCGGCATCCTGCGGGTGGCGAGCAACGCCGCCAGGCGCTGGTCGGGGTCCGGGGCGTGGCGCAGCACATCCTGCAAGCCGCTGTCGCCGAAGGTCGGCGAGTGCAATTGGGTCTGGGCGCGAAACGGCAGGTCGGGAATGCCCACCGCCTGCCACATCTGCACCTCGCGCTTGCGCGGCAGGTACAACGCCGGAAAGATCGCCGCGATCACCCCGACCGAACCCAGCAGCGGAACAAAGAACGCCAGGCTGAAAATGAACAGCGGGCTCCAGGGCAACGGCCGCCGATAACGCGCCGGCAGCAGCAGCCAGACCGCCGCGGTGAGCAGCGCGCAGGCGATGGCGTGACTCATTGCATACAGCAGCGCGACCTGCAGGTCGGGCAACTGCGCCGTCAGGCTGGCCCAGCTCCCGACCTCGAAAAACAGCGCTCCGCTAAACAGCCACTTGCTGATCATTCAGGCCACACTCGTTGTACAGAAAGTTACGCAGTCCATCCCGTTGCCGGGCCGACTCCAGGTCATAAGGCAACACCTTGACCCCCAGGCTCGCCAGTTCCACGCTCATGCCGAAGTGCTCGTGCACCAGCTTGCCCAGGCGCGCCAGATAACCCTGGGCACCCTCGCTGCTGGTCAGGGGCAGGAGCACCAGCAGCAGCCCGTGCCCGCGGTCGTTGACCAGGCTCAGGTGCAGGTCCAGTCCGCGCTGACTGCGTTCGAACAGCCGCGTCAGTTCGTCGTTGGGCTGGGTCAGTTCGAAGGCATAGAGGCAGCCGGACAGGCCGTGGCGCTCGACATCCACCAGCGAACGCTTGAGCTGGCGCGTGAACTGCTGACTGTCGGCGTCCTGCAGTTGCAACACCTGGGAATCGGCGTGCAGCAAGTCGGCGATGTGCCCGGCCAGCAGGGCCAGCAGGCTGAGGGTGCGTTCCTGGAAGGCGAAGAACGGCATCTGCCGCACCGCCAGTACCGCCAGCACCTGCCCCTGGGTGTCCACCAGCGGGATGCAGGCCTGCAGCGATGACACCGAGGCTTGTCCGCCGCTGTCGAGCAGCTCCTCGCGCACGCTCACCAGCTCCTCGCGCTCCAGGCACAGGCGCACCAGCAGGTCCTTGTCGTCCAGGGCGGGCATGGTGCCGATGGAGGCCAGCAGGCTCAGCTGGGGAGCCGCGCTGGCGCCCTGTTGCACTCGGTACAGCCCGGCGACCCGCAACGAACCGTACTGGCCCAGCAGGGTCAGCACCGGCTCGGCCAGCAGGGTCAGGGCATCGTCGCCATTGGGCGCCGCCCGCAGCCGCTCACGCAGCCCCAGCAACGAGCTGCGCAGGCTCTGGTCGCTGCCGGCCAGGCGCTGCTCCAGGCGATCGTGGGACACCCGCAGAATCTGATGGGCCCGGGTGAAGTCGTCGAGCCGGTACTGGCGATACTCGTTGGCCATCTGCAAGCGCAGCAGCCGCCGCTCCCACAGGTCGCGCACCTCGCCCACCAGCATGCCGCAGACCAGCACGCCGACAATGTAGGACGGCGCGATCTGGGCGTAGCCCGGCAGTCCGTTCTGACGCAGGACGAAAAATGCCGCCACCAGCAGGCTAGCGCTGATCAGACCGCGGACAAAGCCGTAGCGCACCCCCAGCAACAGCGGCGCCAGCACCGACCAGGGAAACTCGCCCTGCACCTGCAGCGGGTCCTGGGGCGCCAGCCACAGGCCGACGCCGATGACCAGGGCGGTCACCAGGAAGGTTTCCAGCCATGACGCCGGACCGCTGGCCCGGGGCGCCAGCGCGTAGTCCATGTGTGGAGAGTTCATGGCCGTCACTCGATCCGCAGGCCGCCGACCAGTTTGTCGAGGACCTTCTGCGCCGCACCGGCCAGGCTCTCGCGCGACCAGCCGGCACGGGCGCCGCTGTTGCTCCACAGCACCTTGCCCGTGCCCGCCTCGACGACCCGCAGGCTGATGCCCACTGCCGGTTCGCCGTCCAGGCCGTTCTTGTACTGCCACTCTTCGACACTGCCGGACACCACATAGTCGAGCTTCTGCTCGCGGGCCCAGTCCATGGCCCCGGCCAGACGTTCGCTATCGTCCAGCAGGGCCGGCTCGCCCTGCCCCGGCGCGCCGCTGTAGACCTGGGGTTGCAGGCCACGACTGCTGAGCACGCTGAGCAGGATCTGCTCACTGCGCTCGCCGGCCTGGGGCGTCTGCGAATAGTTGACCAGCGGCAACACGCCCCAGCGGGCATTTTTCGACAGTTCCGGGCTGCTTTGACCGGTAAAGCTGGTGCACCCGGCCATCAGCAAGGCGGCCATCGCCAGACTCACGCAACGAAGGGATTGCATAAGGTTCACTCCTCTTTGAATTCCATGATCAGCGTCCAAAACGCACGCTGTAGCTGACACCTGCAGTGCCGCCGGATTTGCCGGTTCCGCCTTGCGGCGCCGACTGGTAACCGAACGTCACTGCCAATTCGTCATCCCCTATCACCTCGGTGCCGATACCGGTACTGATGGCGTAGTTGATGGTGTTGTCGGTCCACTGCCAGCCGGAGCTGACGTCCACCAGCCAGGTGTACTGCCCGCGCGTGCGGTTCAGCGCCCCCGGGAAGCCGCGGCGCCAGGCGCTGCCGAAGAACAGCTGGCCATAGCGTTTCTGCAGCAGGGTCTGGCTGTTGATCTGGTTCGGGTCGTCGAGCTGGATGCCGGCCAGATCGATGCCTCCGCCCAGGGTATTGGCCAGGTTGGGCAGCGCCCGGTTGTTCAGGCTGTTCTGCTGGTAGTCGATGCCGCTGCGCAGTTCCCAGTTCGGACCTTCGAACTGCAGGGTGTGGTCGAACTCGATCTTCAGCGCCTGACCGCTGCCCAGGTCATCGCCGCCGCGGGTCGAGAACCAGCGCTGGGCCAGGTTCCAGGACAGCTGGTCGCGGGCCGAGTAGCGATGCCGGCCACCGACCCAGAGATCGTCCTGCTGGCCGAAGGCACGCATCAGGCCGCTGTCTTCGTTCTTGCGGTGCCAGTCGGCGCCCAGGTCCAGTTCGTTGCCGCTGTCCACCTGCCAGCTGCGACTGATGCCCAGGCCGTTGCGGTCATCGTCCTTGCGCAGGCTGCTGTCGAAGATCAGCTTGTAGTTGCCGTTCTCCACCTGACGCTGCAGGGTCAGCTCGGTATTGGTCTCGTTGCCCAGGCGCGCGGTATCGAGGGTGTCGCCGCTGTAGCGGCCCTGCTCCAGCACCAGCTTGGCGTACCAGTTGTCGTTGAGGTAACGCGCGGCGGTCAGCCGCGGGCCGTTGAACACCAGTCCGCCGTAGTCCTGGCGCTCCCAGGCCAGTTGCACGCCCTGGGGCGTGCGCTCGGTCATCTCGATGGTCTGGCGTCGCAGTTGCTCACGCAGGGATGCCGGCTGGTCGTCACCCAGCGCCGACAGCCCGGTGGCCAACGCTTCGCCGCCGCGCCCGAGGCTGTTCAGGGCCTCGACCTGCTGCGCCGGATCAAGGCTGCCGCCGGCCACCAGACGCTCCAGGGCCTGGCGGTTACTGCCGCGCAAGGCTTCCTGGATCTGTTCGTAGCTGCTGATCTTCAGGCCCCGGCTGCGGGCCCAGGCCAGCCACTCGTCCTTCTGCGCCGACTGATTGAGGTCATCCAGGCGAGCAAGGAATTGATCGAACCACAGCTGCAGCATCGGCTTGGAACCGTCCTGCCATTGCATGGCCTTGTTCTGCGCCTTGCGCGACGAATAGCTGCTGGCCAGCAGGCGCAGCCAGGTGGCATAGCCCTGTGGCGTGGCGCGGATCTGCTCCGCGGTCACCTGGCGATCGAGCTTGAGCCGCAGGCGCTGGGCCGAGTCGGCATAACCTGCACTTTCCAGGGCATCGGCATAGGCAGCCTGGACCATCCAGTCCTGCGAGTTGCCCTGCAGGTACAGGCGATACCAGGCCAGGGCCTCGGTATTGCGCCCCACCAGCTGGCTGGCGGCGGCAAATGGCAGCCACAAGGTGCTGTCGCTGCGGGCCAGGGAGCGCCATTGCTGCAACAGCGGCTTGATCTCGGCACTGCGCCCCAGGTCGACATACAGCCACAGCAGGCGTTCGCGGAAGGTGTTGTCATCCGGGAACCGGCTCAAGCCCAGGCGATACAGGCGCAACGCGTCGTCGCTGTTGCCCTGCTGCACCGCCAGGGCGCCGCGGGCGGCCAGCACCTGGGACTGATCGGCGGCGTCCGGGTACTGCTCGGCTTCCTTGAGCAGGTCGACCACCAGCGGCCAGTCCTGAAGCTCCTGGGCCAGTTGCAGGGCGGCCACCAGACGCTGGGGATTGTGCCCCTGGCGCCAGCTGTCGACGGTCAACTGCAGGGCCTTGCGCGGATCGCGGGTGCGATACAGGGCGATCAGCTGACTCTCGTCACCGCTGTTGAGCGAGCCCTTGATCGCCAGCATCCTCTCCAGCGCCAGCTGCAGCTCATCGTCCAGCTCCAGGTCCCAAGCCAGGGAGGCGCGGGACTGCCAGTAGTTGAGGTCGTCGATCTTGTTGCCATCGACCGCGGTGATCACCTTCCACGCCGACTGGCTGTCAAACAGCTTGAGGTAGTTGTTGGCCCAGTCCACCCGTTCGGTGCTGGTCAGCGGATACCGCTTGGCGAAGTTCTTCCAGACCGCCAGGCGCTCCGGGTACTGCTCGGTGTTTTCCAGGTTCTGCAACAGACGTACCCAGGCCAGCCGGTGCTTGGGGTACTTGGCGACGTAGCGGCGCAGCCATGCTTCCGCCCGCTCGGGGGTGCCGCGGGACTCTTCGGCGTACACCAGGGCGTCGAGCTCGACGTTACTCAGGGCCCGGGTGTCCATGATCCCGGCCAGCAACGGAATGCCACGGTCGAAGTCGTAGGTCTGCATGGCCAGGCGCCAGGTGTGTTCGAACTGCGCCGGGTCGTGACGCAGCTTGCTCAGGCTGATCCAGTAGCCCAGCGCCGAGGCCGAATCGCCCTGCCACTCGGCGAGATGGGCCATCTGCTCCAGCAGTGCCGGATCCTCCGGGCGCAGTTCCAGCAGTTGCACGCCTACCGCATGGGCGCCGTTGAGGTCGCCGAAGGCCAGGCGCTGCTTGAACTCCTTGGCCAGGACCTCCGGGCTGTCGGGCTGCAACTTGCGCCAGGCGCTGAAGAACTGCTCGGCCAGGTCCGCACGGTTGTGGGCAATCGCCACATCGACGCCCTGGTCCAGCAGTCCGGCATCGAATTCAGCCTCGGGCTGGGTCGCCAGTTCCCGGGCCAGCAGCTCGGCGGCCTGATCGCCACGATCCGCCGCCACCAGGGTGGTGAAGGCTTGCTGCAGGAGCTGGCGGCGCACGTCGGGGGCCTGGCTGGCATCGAGCAGTTGCACATAAAGGTCGGCGGCGCGTCCGGGCTGTTCGCTGGCCTGGTACCAGCGCGCCGCCTCGGGCAGCCAGTGCTGACCCTGCTTGGGATCGCGACGCGCCAGCTCGGCGTAGGCATCCGCTGCCAGCCCCGGGGCCTGGGCCGCCAGGGCCAGGGAAGCCAGGCGCTCCAACTGCGGGCTGGGCAAGGAACGGTAATCGAAGGCCTTGAAGCGCTCGGCCAGGGCCTGCAACGCGGCGCTGTCGGTGCTGTTGTTCAGCGCCAGGGCATCGAGCTGCAAACGGTAGTAGGCCTTGAGCGCCGGGTCGGGTTGCGGCCACTCGGCCAGGTGTTTTTCCGCCTTGGGGTAGTCGCCCAGCTGGATCAGCAGATCCAGCAGCTGGGTGCGCAATTCGCTGTTTTCCGGGTGCGCGGCCAGCAGCACTTCGGCATAGCTGGCGGACACCTCGTCCGGTTGCCCGCCCTTGGGCCGGAAGGCGTCTTCGTTGCGATAGGTCGCCCACAGCAGCACGCCGACGGCAATCGCCACCAGCAGCAAGGCCCAGGGATTGAGCAGCCGCGCCCGCGGGGCCTTGTCAGTTGCAGAAGAGTTGGCCATCACTCACCTGCTTCAAAGGAAGTTGGAAATGCCACAGGCCCTGTTCGGACTTGCCGGCGTAACGTTGCCCCTGGACCTCGACCCGGCAGGCGCTGGCCGACCGCACCGAGAACTCCAGGTTGAACTGGCCGGCAAAGGAGAACGTCACTTGCCGGTCATTCACATAACGCCAGTCGCGCAGGGGAATGTTCGCCAGCTCCAGGGCCGGACGCGGATCACGCTCGGGACGCAGGGCCAGCAACGGATGATCGCTGCTCAAGGCCACATAGCGCCCCTGGGGCAGATCACGGACCCCGGCCACGCCTCGGGAGCGCCCCAGATCCGGCCAGCCGAGCTCAGGGTCCAGGCGCAGGGTGCGCAAGCCATCCAGGCCGCGCACCTGCCAGTCGCCTTCGGCGGTACGGGCCAGGCTGGCCTGGTACAGACCGTGGACCCGGTCCAGGTAGTCGCTCATCCACAAGGACAGCGGCTGCTGGCCACGCATGAACCGGTAGATGTCGGTCATGGCCTTGATCGAGGCCTGCTTGGTGCCCGAATAGAAGTGGTAGTACAGGTGAATGCCGCGCAGGCGCCGCGGGCTGTCGGTCAGCTCGAAGGTGTCGATCACATCGCGGAAACCGTAGTACGGGCCCTTCCAGAGGTTGGTGTACATGTTCTCGTTGATCACCGGCGCGTAGTACTGCAGGCCGCCCTCGGTGGGACGCAGCAAGGGATAGAGGCCGGTCAGCGACGGGTTGGCCTTGGTCAGGATGGTCTGTCCGCCGTTGACGTTTTTCAGCCCGGCGGCGTAGGCCATCTTGATGGTGTCGGCGCTGGGCAGCGCGTCCCCCGGCCAGAAGATAAGCTTCACCGGCTTCTGCGCGGTGGTCAGGCGGCTGTTGATGTAGTCCCGCGAGCCGTAGATCTCGCGCTTGTAGTCCAGGGTCTTGTACCCCGGGATGTTCAGGCGCAGGCCGTATTCGGCGTGGAAGTCCTCGTCCTTCTTGGCCTTGTCCGGCTGCATGTAGAACGGGTGGCTGTAGGTGTGGGTGGCCACCTCGACCTTGGGATCGGCAAAGATCTCCTGGGCGATCGGCTCCAGTTCCCGGGCGAGGAACGGCGACATGCCCTTGGGCCCGATCTCCCCTTCGATGATCGACACCGAGGTCAGGTACGGGTTGGGCCGGATGTAGTCATCCAGCACCTGGCGCCCGGAATACGGGGTGCCGCGCACTTCGGCGTGGGACGGAAAGCCGTCGCCGTCGATGTGCACCGTGGCGATCCGCCGGCCGTTCTCGGTGGTGGTGTCCGGGCGCGGTTGCGCCGGCAGGCGCAGGGCCTTCTGGATAAAGGCGAACGGGTCGAGCATCCAGCGGCTGCGCTCGACATTGGCCTCCACCACATAAGGGGCCAGGGCCATGCCGCCCCAAGTGCCGATGACCACGGGGGCATATTTGCCGCCCTTGTCGTCCCCCAGCAGCAAGGCCGGTTTCGGTCCGTCGGGCAGCAGCGTGACCCGGGTCAGTTCACGGGTCCGCGCCACCACCGGTGCTTCAAAGGCACCGATCAGGCTCTTGTCCTGGCTCAGCACCTGCAGGTTTCCACGGGTTCCCGGCGCCGCCAGGCCCAGTCCCAGGCGCTTGAGCAGTGCACGGTCTTCGATCGGCAGGCCGGCCATGATGGCCAGCGGTACCTGTTCGTCCAGGCGCTGGCCGATCCAGTGGCTGAAGGCGCGGCTGTCCTGGGGCGGGCCGCTGGTCATCCACACCACCACCCCGGCGTACAGCCCGGCGAAGCTGTAGGACGGCAGGCTGTCGTCGGCCGGCAGGTAGTCCACGCGGTAGCCCAGGTATTCCAGCAGGCCGCCGAGCATGCGATGCCCGGCGTGATCGTAGAGTTCGCCTTCACGCGGGTCGTAGAGCATGGCGATGCGCCGCGGCTGCACTTCCACGGTGCTCAGGCCGATGGCGTTGAGGTCCGGGGTGGTGACCACCGGGATAAAGCCTTCCTGACTCAGTTGGCGGGCCAGCTTGCGCGCTTCTTCGCGGCGGTTGGGTGGCAAGTAGTCGATGGCCACCAGGGGAATGTTTTTGGCCCGCAGTGGCTTGAGTTCACCTTCGAGCCAGTTGCGATCGGACTCGGAAACCGGCCGATAACGCTTGGCCGCGGCATCCCAGCCGGCATGGATCGATTCGACGGCCACGGCCGCGGCCACGCCGTCCAGCTCCCCCAGCACCTCGAAGCCACGGTTGAAGAACAGCTTGAGGTTGGGCAGACGGCTGTGCAGCTCCCGCAGGAACGAGGCCAGGGCCTGGCGTTGCGCTTCGCGCTGGGCTTCAGGCAGCAGCTGGAAACTGTCCAGGGTATCGAGGAACAGGCCGGCATAGCCCTGGTCCTGCAAGGCCTTGGCGCGCTTGAACAGGTGTTCGCGCCAGGCCGGGGTGGCGATGTCCATCACCTGGCTGTCCCAGGCCTTGTTGCGGATGGCGCTGGCGCCCTGGGTCAGGGCCTGCTTGTCCAGCGCCGCGCGGTCACCGTCGAACTCGCCCACCGACAGGTAGGCGAACGGCTGGCTGCCCAGCTTGCGCAAGGTGGCGACATCCGCAGTGCTCATATGACCGGGCTCGACCACCGCCCACTCGTACTGCGCCAACTCCTCCAGCGGAGGTCGTTCGGCGTACCAGAAGCCGACGCTGGCAGGCGCCGCCGGCGCCGCCTGTACCAGCGAAGGGGTTGCACACAAGGCCAATGCGGTAAACAGGCGCCGAACCATGTTGAAGACACGCCCCCTGCGAAACTCGATGTCCATAACTCACTCTTCAGTAGATCAATCGGCACACCATCAGGCTGTCGAGCTCCGGCTCGCCGGAACGCTCAAGGCCAGGAAGCTAGAGACTGCGGTACAGCTGCGCCAGGCCCTCCCCGAGGCGGGTCGGCGTCCCCAGATCGAAGCGCTCGCGCAAACGTCGGTTGTCGGCCTTCGAATGGCGGATATCACCGGATCGCGTCGCGGCATGATTCACCTTCAGCGGCTGGCCGCTGATCTGTTGCAGGGTCGCGATCAGGTCGTTGAGGCTGGTCACGCCACCCAGGCCGACGTTGGTGGCATCGATCGCGGGCGCAGGTTGCTCCAGGCCCTGGACCAGGATCTTCACCAGGTCGGCGACATAGACGAAATCCCGGGTCTGCCCGCCATCGCCGAACAGGGTGATCGGCTGCTGGCTCCTGGCCCGTTCGCTGAAGATGCTGATCACCCCGGAGTACGGCGAGGAAGGATCCTGGCGCGGCCCGAAGATGTTGAAAAAGCGCAGGATCACCGGCTCCAGGCCATGCTGACGGCGGTAGAAATCCAGGTAGTACTCGCTGGCGAGCTTGTCCGCTGCGTAGGGCGTGAGGGGCGACTTGGGCGTGTCCTCGCCAATCGCGGTGCCCTCGCCGTTGTTGCCGTACACCGCCGCGCTGGAAGCGAACACCACCCGGCGGATACCCGCCGCGACCATGGCCTCGCAGACCCGCAGCGTGCCGATGAAGTTGCTCTGATGGGTGCGTACCGGGTCTTCGACCGAGGCCTGCACCGAAGCCACCGCCGCCAGGTGCACCACCGCGTCGCAGCCGCTCATGGCCGTGGCCAGGAGCGTGGCATCGGCGACATCACCGACCGTGAGTTTCAGGCCGTGATGGGTCAGCGGCAGATTGCTGGTCTTGCCGGTGGACAGATCATCCAGAACATGAACGGCATAGCCTTTGGCCAACAACGCATCGACCAAGTGGGAACCAATGAAACCGGCGCCACCCGTAACCAGTATCCGTTCAGAAGACATAGATCATCCCAAGGAAAATTTCGTCGCTACGCCGATTCAAGCTAGCACACCGGTTGAAAACACCCTGGCTAATAGCTGCCATGGGCGTCATTTTCCGGGGAGCTGTGGTTTGCCGAAGGCTCTAGCGCCTTGGCCCGAGCCGATCCGATGATGTTGGCGTCAAAAAAACATCAATAAAATCAATTGCTCAGCGAGCGCATACTGGGGTGAAAAAGCCATTACGTCAATATTACGTCTAGTTCTGGCCATTTCTAAAAAACAATGAACTTTTAGCCAATATGTTGACGTAGAGCCTCGGCAGCCCTCCCCGACCATTGAGCGCGGAAAACCATGCCTGCGACATTCCGCCGCAGCGCCAATAACCCGGGTCCGCGGACTGGAACGGCCACCCCTCCTGCGGCGAGCGATGGGAAAACCCTGATCATCCCCACGCAACAGCCAATGGCGCCCTTGGCTGCGGTCACCGATGGCCCAGCGCACCGCCGAGGCCAGCATCAACTGGTCGCGCAAGGTCGGGAGCACTTGCCGGGCAACGCGCGATGGCTACAGCCCGACATCCAGCCACAGGTGACAGGTCCCGTTCGGTGACAGCCGCTGCTGCGCCCAGCTCATGAACGGGCCAAAGATCGCCAGCCCGCCCGGGCCCGGGAGCTGTCGAAGGGGGAACTGGCAAGGGGGTGGCTGGCGACGGGGGACGCCGTGGCCAAGGGTGACGGCGGGCATCGAGATGCTGGCCCGCCCCGTGAAATCTGCAAAAGAGTGCCGGGCTCCTCGCGAAACACCGGCACTCAGTGACGTGATGTAACCCTGCCTGGAGAAAGCATCCCGTCGGCCGGCAATCTAGCACGCAGGCTTTGCCGGCCTGATGTGCGACAACCTGCCACAGATTGCCCGCCGCCGGCCGGTGGATCGCCTAACTCAGCGCTGGCGGCCGGCACCTGCGGCGGGCGGTCGCAGTGGGGGTGTAAAAACCCCCTCCCTACACTGCGTCGATCGCGCCCGTGCGCGACAACCTGATGATAAGAACACGATGAGGACCATCATGAAGACGCTACTGGCTGCCGCCTGTTTACTCGCATTCACCAGCGCCCACGCCGCCCAGGACCCGGAGGCGGTGTTCAACCGCGCCTGCACCGCCTGCCACAGCGGGCAGTTGCCCATGGCACCGAAAAAGGGCGATCAGCAGGCCTGGAAACCGCGCCTGGCGCAAGGCACCGAGGTCCTGGTCAAGCACGTGACCGAAGGCTTCAATGCCATGCCGCCCCGGGGCCTGTGCATGGATTGCAGCGCCGAGGACTACAAGGCGGTGATCGATTGGATGTCGAAGTAAGGCGCCGCGCGCCCTGCCCTGTTCTGCCCTTGCAGTGCAGACCGGGCAGCCACTGCCGAGTCGCTTGAGCGAGCGCTGCCGAGAAAAATCGGCCAGCGCCGCATCCGTTTGCCGATGGGCCCCGTACATTCAGCACCCTCATCAGGAGGGCCGAATAATCGAGGAGCTGCATCATGCACACGTTTAGCAAGCGCCTGGCCGCTGTCTGCTTTGCCGTATTCTCCGTCACTGCCCCGCTCAGCGGATTCGCCGCTGATTCGGTGATGGTCGGCGGCGCTGCGATGTACCCGAGCAAAACCATCGTGGAAAACGCGGTCAACTCCAAGGACCACACCACCCTGGTCGCGGCGGTCAAGGCCGCGGGGCTGGTGGACACCCTCAACAGCAAAGGCCCGTTCACCGTGTTTGCCCCCACCAACGAGGCGTTCGCCAAGCTGCCGGCCGGCACCGTCGACACCCTGCTCAAGCCTGAGCACAAGGCCGATCTGAGCAAGGTCCTGACCTACCATGTGGTGCCCGGAACCCACACCGCCGGGCAACTGCTGATCGAGGCCAAGCAACATGGCGGACAGGTGATGCTCAAGACCGTCCAGGGTGAAGCCCTGACGGTCAAACCCTATGAAGGCAAGCTCTGGGTCATCGACGCCAAAGGCGGCAAATCCGCGATCAGCATCGCCGATGTCATGCAGTCCAATGGGGTGATTCACGTGGTGGACAGCGTGCTGCTGCCGCGGTAACCCAAGGTGCCCGGCAGACCCGGGGTCTGCCGGGCATCAGCCCTGGGCGGATAGCCGTCTCAGGGAATCGGCAACCAACGACGAAAGCCCGCGCCGCCCTTGGCGCTCAACGGGCACCAGGCAAAGTCCCAGGGCACCGGCGGGTACTCCTCCGGCCCGCCCTCGGCCTGCGGCACCAGACGCGGCGCCACCTTCCAGTCGAACACCCAGTCCGCAGATTCGCGCCAGGCCAGTACCAGCCCACGGGCCTGACTGTCGTCGGTGTTGATCCAGCGCGCGGCCGCGGCGCTCATGAACGCCTCGATATGCTCCGCATTGATCCGCGCTGCGTAGCGCGACCCCAGCAGCCAGCGGCACAGGCTCAGGTAATAGGTCCAGTTCAGCGGCGGATGATTGCGGTAGGCCCAGGTCATGAAGCCACGAAAGATGTTCAAGCCGTCCGGCGGATCAAGCTTGAGCAGCCCGGGGCAGACATCGAACAGGGTGTGCCAGTACGGCAGCAGGCGCGCATCCAGGTGCACGAAGCTGCGAGCGTTGCTCGGGTAATCGGGAAACGGCAGCAGAAAGTCGCCGTGGTTGGGGCCCCGCGTGCTTTTACTCAGCAGACGGCTGACGCCAGAGGGGATCGCTAGTGCGCGCATGCCAGCCTCCGGCGACCCTTGTCCAGATTGGCGGCCACGGGCCGTGGCGGCTGTCGCCGGCCGTGAATGATTCGAGCCATGTGGTGCTCCTTTGCATCTTTGCAATAACCATGAACACGTCCTCGGCCACCGGCCGTGGGGACGCGCGAATGACAACGGTCATGCATCAGCGTGGGGAGAAGCCCGGGGATTGATCGACGGCCAGCGTTGGCGAGGCGTCAGCCTCAGCGGCCGGCCGCTCGGCAGGCCCGGTGCCAGGCCGAGGAAGACCGGCAAGACCGGGAAGACGCCCCCAGCGGCGCAGCGCCGATCGACTGTGAGCAGCAGCAATGGCCCGAATCGCCCTGCACCGCCGAACTGGCCGGCTCTTTGTCCAGGGCCACGGCAAGCCGCACGCCGCCGGACGAACAGAAACTGCCCGCCAGCAGTTGCTCCAGGCTCAGGGTGCCCATGGCACTGGCCATGGGCAGCGCCGTGATCTTCAGCACAATGGCCAGGAACGCCGCGACCCAGGCGTTCTGCCGGCTGGCATTGCGCAGCCCGCACCCGAACATCAGCGGCGCGCGCCCAGGTCAGGGCGCCCGCGTTGAAAAGCGTTCATGCCACGCCCTCCACATCTTGAGAATCGAACGGCCTGCATTCAGTCACGCAGCCACGGCCGCGAACGGCAGCCAGAGGCAGGAGGGAGACAGACCTACCGGCGGTCAGCGGCGAAGGCGGCTGTCCGCTTGCGAGCTCAGATCAGCGGGGAGGCTCGGGGATTGGCCGAGGGCCAGGAGTAGCGCGGGGGCGCCTTGCAGCGCGGTTCAAGGCTATGGCGCCGGAACTGGCCGATACGCAGCAGCCAGCTCAGGCAGAACAGCAGGACCAGACTCAGGGCCGCTCCCGAACAGACCGGGCAGGAGAAGCTGCCGGCCCAGGTGCTGGCGCTCTGGTCGCTGAAGTCGGACTGCTGCAGCGGGGCCTTGCTGCCCAGGGAGGAGCAGAACTGCCCGCCCACACCGTTGAGGGCCAGGCCCATCATCTGGCCGTGCCCCAAGCCGCAGGCGAACACATTGAACAGGACGCAAAAATACAGGGTCCAGGCAATCAGTGAGCGGTCGGGGCGGGACAATTTCATGGGGCGCGACTTTAACACCGAACAACCCGGCGGATGAAGCGTGACCTGGCTGCTGGCAGCGGGCCCTGCGCCCGGGTCAAGGACCTCGGGCGCAGCGCACTCAGGTGTCGCTGTACGCTGGCCCCCTGAGCTGCCCTTGGGCCAGCGGCGGCGGGCTGTGCCGCTCGCTGAAATCCGCGGTCCAGCTCCAGTTGCGGATTTCCGGCAGGTCTTCGAAATGCTCGCGGATCCACAGCTGGTGGCGGCGCAGCTGGCTCTGGAAATGCTCCACCGCCGGCCGCGCCTGCTCCTGCAGGCGCGGCACATGGGTCAAGGCGTCCAGCGCCAGTTGATAGCGGCTCATGTTGTTCAGCACCACCATGTCGAAAGGCGTGGTGGTGCTGCCGCGATCGCTGAAGCCGCGTACATGGAAGCGCGCTTCGTTGGCCCGGCCATGGACCATGGAGTGGATCACCCAGGTCGAACCATGAAAGGCGAACATCACCGGCACATCGCCGGTGAACAGCGCTTCGAACGCCAGATGGTCCATGCCGTGGGGCCGGTCCTGGGGCGCGGCGAGAATGCCCAGGTCCACCACATTGACCAGCCTGACGCGGATGCCCGGGACATGCTTCTGCAGCAGCCAGCTGGCCGCTACCGCTTCCGCCGTGGGCACATCGCCGGCGCAGGCCAGGACCACATCGGGCCGCTGCCCGTGGTCATTGCTGGCGAACGCCCAGATCGAAGCGCCCTGGGAGCAGTGCTGCAGCGCCGTAGCGAAATCCAGCCACTGAAAATCCGGCTGTTTGCCGCAGGTCACCACGTTGATGCAGTCGCGGCTGCGCAGGCAGTGATCAAACACATTCAGCAGGCAATTGGCGTCCGGCGGGTAGTACACCCGTACCACGTCGGATCGGCGCTGCAGCACATTGTCGACAAACCCGGTGGACTGATGGCTGAAGCCGTTGTGGTCGTTGCGCCAGGCATGACTGGTGATCAGGATGTTCAGCGACGCCAAGGGGCGCCGCCAGGCAAACTCCTTGCTCTGCTGCAGCCATTTGGCGTGCTGGGTGACCATCGAATCCACCACCTGGGCGAAGGCCTCGTAGGTCGACCACATGCCGTGGCGACCGGTCAGCAGATAGCCCTCCAGCCAGCCTTCGCACAGGTGCTCGCTGAGCACCTCCATGACCCGGCCGTCCGGCGCCAGCCGATCGTCGATCGACAGGCACGGGCCGCAGGCGGTGCGCCGGTCGGCTTCGAATACCGCATTGAGGCGGTTGGAGTTGGTTTCATCGGGGCCGAACACACGAAAGTTGCGCGGGTTGTTGCGCATCACGTCCCGCAGGTACTCGCCGAGCTTGCGCGGTGCCTCGGCAATCACCTGCCCGGGGCCTGGGACCTGCAGCCCGTAGTGGGCGAAATCCGGCAGCTCCAGGGCGATCAGCCGCCGGCCGCCATTCACATGGGGCACCGCGCCCATGCGCAACTCGGCCGGTGGCGTCAGGGCCTGGAGTTCGGGCAGCAACGCCCCGCTGTCACTGAACAAGGTGGCCGGCGCATAGCTGCGCATCCAGCTCTCCAGCTGCTGCAGGTGCTCGGGATTGTCGCGGACATTGGCCAGGGGCACCTGATGCGCGCGGAAGGTGCCCTCCACCGGCAGGCCGTCCACCACTTTCGGACCGGTCCAGCCCTTGGGGCTGCGCAGGATGATCAGCGGCCAGCGCGCCCGTACCGGCGAGCCGAGGGTCCTGGCCTGCGCCTGGATCGACAGGATCTGGTCGTGACAGTCATTGAGCGCCGCGGCGAAGCGTTGATGCATCCCGGGCAAATCGTCACCGGCGACGATCTGCGGCTGATAACCGCGCCCGCGATACAGCTCCAGCAAATCTTCATCGGCCAGGCGCGCCTCCACCGTCGGCCCGGAAATCTTGTAGCCGTTGAGGTGCAGGATCGGCAGCACCGCGCCGTCACGCCGCGGGTCCAGAAAGTGCACGCTCTTCCAACTGCCCTCCAGCGGGCAGGTCTCGGCTTCGCCGTCACCGACGACACAGGCCACCAGCAAGTCCGGGTTGTCGAACACCGCACCGAAGGCGTGCAACAGCGAATAGCCCAGCTCGCCGCCTTCGTGCAGTGAATTGGGGGTATGCGGCCCGCAGTGGCTGGGTATGCCACCGGGGGTGGAGAAGCTGCGAAACAGCCGCAGCATGCCGGTTTCGTCCTGAGTGACGTCGGCGTGCACCTCACTGTAGGTGCCCTCCAGCCAGGCGCAGGCGTTGAGCGTGGGGCCGCCATGGCCCGGCCCGGAAATGAAGACGGTCTGCACGCCGCGCTCGCTGATCAGCCGGTTCAGGTGCACGTAGATGAAACTCTGCCCGACCGATGTCCCCCAGTGCCCCAGCAGCCGCGGCTTGATGTGCTCGGGGCGCAAGGGTTCACGCAGCAAGGCGTTGGCCTGCAGGTAGATCTGGCCGACGCACAGGTAGTTGGCCGCGTCCCAGTAGCGCTGCAGGCGTAGCAGCAGTTCGGGCGCCAGCGGCCCGGCTGACTCGGCAGCGCCGGCCTGGATCGGCAACGGGGTATCGACCAGCTCAGCGCTGGAAAGCCGTGCATTGAAGCGATACATAGCGACTCCACTGAATGCGTTGCCAGCCAGGTGGTGGCTGGCGAAACGGGGCTTGAGGCGCGGGACACCCGCAACAGAAGGAGCCGCGCGGCCTCTTCCCTATGCCCTTATGCGCCCGGTATTGACAGATTTGAGTCCGGCGCCCGTCAGTCTGGGCGTCGCTGAGTCGAATGTGCTGATCTGGATCAGAAAGTACCGACCTGGATGGCGGAAAAGACCGGCGCTACCCGGCGGCTCTTTAGGACATTTCTTAAAAAGCCGGTTTCCAGCCGCGCCTGTCCCACTGTTAATCCGTGCTTAACGCTGTGGCGCTGAACTCCGCGCTTCATTGCCGGGGTGAAATACCTGGTGAATCAACGGCTTGAACACGACCCAGGCAAAGCACCAAAGCTCCGGCCGGCGACAACGCGACCGCAGCGCCCCCCAAGCATTGCCGGTCATGACGCCGATCCGCCGCTCCGGCCCGATCGGTCGGCACCGGGCAATGCGCGCAAATCATGCTTGAGGCAGGCAAGCCAGTGACGGCCGCCCTTGCCCCCTAATCCATCGGGTTGAGGCTTCTCAACCCAATCCGTCGACGCCGCAGGCAGGCAGCGCGTCCGGGAACCCAGACCGAGGAGTGTGCGAATGGTCCAACTGGACTTCTATGGAACCCTGGTGGCCGCGTCATTGGTGCTGTTGCTGGGACGGGGCCTTGTCACCCGGGTCGGTTTCCTGCGGGCCTACAACATCCCCGAACCGGTGGCGGGCGGCCTGGTGGTGGCCGTGCTGCTTCTGGCGCTTCGAGTTTTTGCAGACATTGAGGTCAGCATCGACAAATCACTGCAGGCGCCCTTGATGCTGGCCTTCTTCGCCACCATCGGCCTGAGCGCGGACTTTGCCAGCCTGAAAAAGGGCGGACGCAAACTGGCGATCTTCCTGCTGGTGGTGACCGCTTTTCTGTTGGTGCAGAACGCCATGGGCATCGGCCTGGCCAAGGCATTGGGGCTTGATCCGTTGATGGGGCTGCTGGCCGGCTCGGTGACCCTGTCCGGCGGTCACGGTACGGGCGGCGCCTGGGGGGCGGTATTCAAGGAGCAGTACGGCCTGGCCTCGGCTCCGGAAATTGCCATGGCCTCGGCCACCTTCGGCCTGGTACTGGGCGGTTTGATCGGCGGACCGGTCGCCCGCCTGCTGGTCAAGCGGGTGCAGACTCCCGGCCTTGCCCAGGCCGAGCCGCGCCTGCCCAGGGGCTATGAGCAGCCGTACAAGGAGCGGCAGATCACCGCGCTGAGCTTCATCGAAACCCTGGCCCTGGTTGCCATCAGCCTGCAGGCCGGGAGCTTTCTCGGTGACTTGATCCAGGGCACGGCGCTGGAGTTGCCGACCTTCGTCTGCGTGCTGTTCGTCGGGGTGGTGTTGCGCAACGGCCTGTCGGCACTGGGCTGGCACCAGGTCGTCGATCAGGAGGTGTCGCTGCTGGGCAATGTCAGCCTGTCGCTGTTCCTAGCAATTGCCTTGATGTCGCTGCGGCTGTGGGACCTGGCCACCCTGGCCCTGCCGATCCTGACGCTGCTGGCCGTGCAGACCCTGGTGATGGCGCTGTTTGCGATCTTCGTCACCTTCCGCGTCATGGGCCGCAACTATGACGCCGCGGTTCTGGCGGCCGGCCATTGCGGCTTCGGCCTCGGCGCGACCCCGACCGCCATCGCCAACATGCAGGCGGTGACCCAGCGCTACGGGCCGTCGCAGATGGCGTTTCTGGTGGTGCCCATGGTCGGCGCCTTCTTCATCGACATCAGCAACGCCATCGTGATCAAGCTGTACCTGGCGCTGCCCTGGCTCGGCGTGGCCGCTTGATCGAGCGCTCCGCCCGCCCCTGACCCGGGCCGGCGGGCAGCTCCTGCCCAGCCCAGCCCCAGGGCAAAGCTGTACAGCAGACTCTCAACGTACAACCTAATCCCCCGGGTACGACTCTTCGCCGCCCAGACAGGCACTGGCCCTGTGCCGCTGGCCCGTCCCCCTGGGCTGGCGTCGGCGCAGGCACAGGAACAGCGCCATGACCGCAACCAGGCTCAACAGCAGGTAGATCCCCCACATGGCACTCTCCTGGGTTCGCAGAAGCCGGCAATGGCTTGTGCCGGTAGATTTTTAGCAGGCAATTCTGCAAATAACCTGTACAAAATCAAATTTTATGTACAAATATTACCCATGGATTTTCACGGTGTGAGCAGGGAGTCAGGCTCGCTGCCACGTCAATCGGTGGGTAACACACAATGAGCAATACCTTGAACATGCAGTCCCTGGGCGCGGGCTACCGTGCGCTGGTGATTGGCGCCAGCGGCGCCCTGGGTTCGGCCTTTTGCCAATGGCTCGAAGAGGACCCGCACTGTGCGGGGGTCCGCGCCCTGTCCCGCGGCACGCTTCCCGGGCTCGACCTCGAACGGCCCGAGAGCATTGCCGCGGCCGCCGCCGCATTGGCGGATGAGGCGCCCTACCAACTGATCGTGCATGCCGCCGGCCTGCTGCATCGCGCCGACGTCAAGCCGGAAAAAACCTACGCCGCCCTTGAGGACGAGACACTCAAGGCAGTGTTCCAGGTCAATGCCGTGGGCCCGGCCCTGGTCATGCGTCACTTCCTGCCCCTGCTGGCCCCCCAGGGCGCGATGGCGCTGCTGTCGGCCAAGGTCGGCAGCATCGGCGACAACCGCCTGGGCGGCTGGTACGCCTATCGTGCCTCCAAGGCCGCGCTGAACATGCTGGTCAAGACCGCGGCCATCGAACTGGCGCGAACCCGGCCCGGCGCCCGCCTGCTCAGCCTGCATCCCGGCACCGTGGTTTCGCAGTTGTCGCAGCCGTTCCGCGGCTCCGCGGCGGCGCGTCCGGCCAGCGTGGCGGCCCGGGAGCTGCTGGCGCTGATCGACCGCCTGAGCGCAGCCGACAGCGGCCAGTTCTTTGCCTACGACGGCGAGCGTCTGCCATGGTAAGCGCCGCTACTGGCGGTCGACTGGGGCTGGTGCTGGGCGACCAGCTGTCGTTCGACCTGGAGTTGCTCAAGGTCCTGGACCCGGCCCACGACACGCTGCTGATGGCCGAAGTCGACAGCGAAGCGCGTTATGTCCGGCATCATCCACAGAAAATCCTGCTGATCTTCAGCGCCATGCGCCACTTTGCCGCGCGCCTGCGCGAGCAAGGCTGGCAGGTGATCTACGTCACCCTGGACGACCCCGACAACAGCGGCAGCCTGCCCGGTGAGCTGCGGCGCTGGCAGGCGGCCCTCGGCGCGACGCAGTTGCATGTCACCGAGTGCGGAGAATGGCGACTGGAACAGGCGCTGCGCGATGCGGGCCTGCCCCTGACCTTTCATGTGGACCGGCGGTTCCTGTGCTCCCGCGAAGCCTTCGGCCGGTGGGCGGCCGGGCGGACGTCGTTGCGCATGGAATATTTCTACCGCGAGATGCGCAAGCAAAGCGGCCTGCTGCTGGAGCCCGACGGGCGCCCCTGCGGCGGCACCTGGAACCTCGATGCCGACAACCGCAAGGCCCTGCCCCGGGGCCTGCGCGGGCCCTTTGCGGCGCGCTTCGGCCACGACGCCATCACCCGCGACGTGATGCAACTGGTGAGCCAGCGCTTCAGCGATCACTACGGCGACCTGGCAGGCTTCGACTATCCAGTGACCCACGAGCAGGCGCAGCAGCTGTGGCAGCACTTCCTCGACTTTTCCCTGGCCGCCTTCGGCGACTACCAGGACGCCATGGCCGAGGGCGAGCCCTTTCTGTTTCACGCGCGGATCAGTGCCGCGCTGAATATCGGCCTGCTGGATGTGCGCCAGCTCTGCGCCGATGTCGAGCGTGCCTACCGCGAGAACCGGGTGGCACTGAATGCCGCGGAGGGTTTCATCCGCCAACTGATCGGCTGGCGTGAATATGTCCGCGGCATCTACTGGCTGCGCATGCCCGACTACGCCGAGCTTAACGGCCTGGGCAATAGCCGGGCCCTGCCGGAGTTCTACTGGAACGGCGCCACCGACATGCGCTGCATGGCCCAGGCCATCGGCCAGACCCTGGAGCTGGGCTATGCCCACCATATCCAGCGATTGATGGTCACCGGCAACTTCGCCCTGCTGGCCGGCATCGCCCCCAAGGCCATCTGCGACTGGTACCTGGCGGTCTACCTGGATGCCTTCGATTGGGTCGAGTTGCCCAACACCCTGGGCATGGTGATGCACGCCGACGGCGGCTACCTGGGCTCCAAGCCCTATTGCGCCAGCGGCCGCTATATCCAGCGGATGTCCGACTACTGCGGCGGCTGCCGTTACCGGGTGGACCAGGCCACGGGCAACGATGCCTGCCCGTTCAATGCCCTGTACTGGCATTTCCTGATCCGCCACCAAGAGCAACTGGGCGGCAATCCGCGGCTGGCCCTCACCTATCGCAACCTGCAACGCATGGACGCCCCGCGCCGGGACGCCATCTGGCAACGGGGCGAGGAGTTACTCGCGCGCCTGGACGCCGGAGAGGCCCTGTGAAGAAGTCCGAACTGCCACGCAAGGACTGCGCCGCCTGCGGCCGGCCCTTCACCTGGCGCAAGCGCTGGGCGCGTTGCTGGGATGAGGTGCGCTGGTGCTCCGAACGCTGTCGCCGCAGCGCCCGCGCCAGGCAGCCATGAGCCCTGGGGCAGGCTACAGGCAGTCTTGCGCGGCCTTTTCGAAATGGGACGGGGCAAAGCTGGAGGCCAGCAGATGCCGCTCATAGAGGAACACCTTGCCGCCATTGGGGGCCTTGTAGGCTTCCAGTACGTTGTCCGCGGCCACCTTGCTGGTGACCACGATCCGGTAGCCGCGCTGCGACTGCGAAACGGTCGCGGTCTGGTCGCTGCTCTGCAGCTTGGGGATCACGCAATCGGCGTACTGGGCAGGTGTTTTGCGGGTCTGCATGACCAGGCTCGGGTCGTTCGGCGCGGAGGCACAGCCGGCCAGCACGAGAGCGGCAGAAGTCATGGCAAACAGGGGTAAAAGGCGCATCGGACAAATCCTGGAGTCAAGAACGCGGGTACAGGGCGCCACGGGTCGAATCTGGCGGGCGCTATCGAGGGCGGCGATTTTCCACGGTTAGTGCGCCCAGCAAAATAGCTGTTTTTTGATTGTCACTATTACTTGAACCAATAGTTGCCCTCCGGGCAGACTGCCCGGCAGTCCAACTACAACTAAAAGGGATTCTTGCGTGCGAACTTTTGACCTGATCCGTGATGCCGTCCTGCCCGAGTTCCGCGACCGCGTCGCCGACTACCTGATCGAGTACGAAAGCGTGCTCGGCGACCCCAGCGCCGACCCGCAGCTGCTGCTGGCCGTGGCCTACCAGCTGCGCGGCTACCTGCGCGGCCTGAACACCACCCGGGTACTGGGCATGGCCGATTGGGAGGAGCTGGACCGGCGGGTGCTGGCGACCTGGTTGAGCCCTGTCCAGGACGCAGCCGACGCCGATTGAGCGCCGCTACGCCGCCCCGTCCAGCCCTCAGCGCCCCGAGACATCCAGCACAAAGACCTTGATGTACGCCCGCTGCGGCTCGGGGACGCTGGCTTCGAGCAGGCTCAGCATCTGCTCCGCGCTCTGCGGCACCACGCCCCCGGGGCCGGCCCGGACCTTGGCCCGCGGTCCATGCCAGAACACACCGTAGATGCCGTAGCCACGGGCTCCGGGATCGGGGGTATAGAGCGCAATCAACTGATCCTGGATCGCGCTCCAGACGTCCTTGTGTGAACTGCGCTTGAGCTCGATCACCAGCTTGATGGGCCCGCTTTGCACCGCGATATCCACGCGTTTTTCATCGGCCATGTGCGCCTCGGGCTCGGCCGTGATCTGGCGTGCCTCCAGTCGCGGACGCAACAGGCTCAGCAGCACGTCGCGGCAGCTTTCCTCCCATTTGGGAGTGCTGATCCGGCCCTTGACCTCGTTCCAGAAGAACTTGTGCACGTCGAGGTTGCTGCGCAGCAGGCCGGCAATCCCATGCAGCTCATCCAGCACCAGCGCCTGCATCTGCTCGATAGTGCCGGGCACGCCGTTATTCAGGACCTGCGCCACCTGCTCCCAGCCATGCCGGGTGTGCCGGGCATCACGCCGCCGGGCGTCGTTGAGCAGCAGCGCGTGGTTCAGGTAGGGGTGCCACGAGGCCAGACGCGGATGACCTTGCAAGCTGAGCAGATGACGCCGGGAGTCGTCGCAGGTCTTGCTCGCCAGATAGCTGATCAGTCCGGCCAGGAGCTCATCGGCGTCCTCGGCCCCGGTGTTACTGGGAGCAAACCAATCGAAAGCCTGCGGCGTGGCCGGGTATTGGTCGGCGACCAGGCGGCAGAAACAGAACGCCTGCTCGGCGGACAGGTCCATGGGGCCGTCGAATCCGCGCACCAGCCCGGTCAGGTCGCGCAGGTACCAGACCACCTCATTGCGGGTGGCGGTATCGCTGGCTTGCAGCACAGGAGCGAACGACTCCAGCGACAGCAACAGCCCCAGGGTGATGATGAAGGCCTGATGTTCCAGGCCTGCACCGCTGCTCAGCAGTTGACTGATGCAGGGGCCAAAGCGTGGCAGGTCGAGGTGCCGGCAGAACGGTCGCACCACATCGTACAAGGCCGTCTTGTCCAGCGACGCGGCGCTATTGAGGACCTGGAACACCACATCGAGCTTGTCCGCCAAGGCGATTTGCCGGGTGGCTTTCCACGACAGGCAACTGCGCTGCCTGAAATGGTCCGGCAGCACCAGAAAGTGCAGGACGATGCAATCGATATAGTCCGCGTACTGCGCTTGGCGAAAGGCTGAGAACCAGGCCTGCCCGGCCAGGGTCTCGCGTTCGATACAGTCGAAGATCACGAACCCCAGCAGGAAGGCGTCACAGGTGCGCGGCGCCTCAGCGGCTTGCAGTTGCTGGCGCAACGCTGCAACCGCAGGTTGATATTCCTCGGGGCACGGATAGCCGCTCTCCTGCGGCTCGTCCTGCGGCTCGTCCGCGCTTGGCAGCTCTTGCTCAAGAAACTCGCAGCCCGCCAGCCCAGGATGGCTGGCGGCCCTGTCCAACAGGCCTTGGGCCGTCTCCGGACGTCGCTGCAGCGCCGCGCGCAGCCCATTGAACAGCCACGGATGCGGGTCGACCACGCCGGCATTGATAAACGCCAGCCATTGAAACACTCGGGGCTCGTCCAGCACGGCGACGGAGTTGAGATACCGCACCAGCAAGTGCAGGACGAACCTGAGCACCTCGCCCCTGGGGTTGTCCTCAGCGATTTGCGGCCACAACTCGACCATGCCGTCCAGGCAAGCGGTCATCTCGGGATCGGCCACCACCTCATGCAAGCTCCAGCGCGCCAGCGAAGCGTAGGCGGCACCCTGGGCATCGGCGCCTTGGCGGTAGAGCTCCAGCAGCTGGTCATAGTGGACCTGGCCTGCCAGGCGGTGACTGAGGATGTAGCCACACAGGCTCCTGGCGTGCTTGTCGCCCACCAGGTCTTGGTAGGCCCGGCGCACCACCTGAGTTCCCTCCTCGCCCCAGCGCGCCAAGGCCTGCGCGGCGTAGGCACGCTCGTTCAGGTGAGTGCCCGCAGCGGCCAGCAATTGGGTCAAGGGTTGCAACATCGCCGGCAGTGGCTGGCCGGCGCGCAACAGGTCCAAGAGCAGCAAGCGCAGCTCGTGGGGCAGGCCCGGGTCGGACAACAGGCGTTGAAAACAGGGCTCCAGCCCCGGCTCGGTGAAGCCCGCCAGGTTCAATGCCGGCGGCTCCTGGCCACGGAACCAGGGATCGGCCAACGCCAGCGTGGCCAGTGCCTGCAGCAACTGGACCTTGCTCTGCACGCTCAGCGAGGCAGCGTCGCCATAGACCAGGATTCCATAAGGGTCCGCCTCGATGAACGGGCTGGCCTGCGCCCCGAGAAATACCGCCAGCCAGGCATGCACGCCGCGCAGGTACGAAGCCGGCTTGCCCTCGACACAGAGCAACAGGCGGATTCTGCTCAGCGGCAACCCGGCATGGAACTGCCCGGCAAGGTAGCGCGCCGCCAGGTACTCGGCGCTGGCCTTGTGGCCGTAGTCGAACACCCCGGGCTCGCGGGTCGAGGTAAAGACCCGGCTGGCCAGGGCCGCACGCAGCGCGGCAGTGCCAAATGCATGCAACTTGCGCAGGGGCGGATAGCGCCGGTCGTAGCGCTCGTCCGTGCAGAACCCGTCGATATCGGCCAGCAGGCGCAAGGCGCACAACAGGCCTGCCGCCTCCAGCATCTGCTGTTCCGAGAGTTGCGCATGGGGCTGACGATCATCGCGGTGCGCCGCATTGAGCTCGTCCAGCAACAGCACGCTGGAACGCTCGAACAGCTCCCTGCGGGTCAGGGGCCAGTGATCCTGGGCAACCACCTGGGCCAGCATCAGCAAGGTCAGCGGGTTGCCGAGCATTTCTCCCAGGCCGCGCTGGCGCGCCTGCTGCAGAAAGTCCTTAGGCGTGCCGCCATGCTGCTCCAGCACCTGCTGCTGTTCCTCTTCGCTGAGCGCCAGCAAGTGCAGCTCTTGCACCTGGTCCCTTCCCGGAAAGCAGCTGGACAACAGCTTCAGGTCATTGAGCCCCGCCCAATCGGCACTGCGACAGGCAATGCGCACCCGGCACGGCGGCAAGCGCCCGAGGTGGCGAATCAGGTCGTCGAAGGCGGGCCGCTCGCCATACTGCGCACGGTGCTCATCCAGGGCATCGATGAACAAGGTGCTGCCCTCGGCGATCAGCGCGGGATCGCGCAACAGAAAGCCGCGCAGCGACATGGCCCGGCCGCCCGCCTGCTCGGCCCAGTGCTCGAACAGATGACTCTTGCCGGCTCCGGGATCACCCAGCAGCACCAGGCAGGTCACGGATTCAAAGGTGGAAAACGCGCTAACGCTGCCATCAGCCGTCAACACCATGCGATCAGTCAAAGCCTGTTCCTTACCTGGATAGATGAATCGTCAAGCGCCGCACTGGCCAGCCTGCGGCGCGGCTGCAAAGAGTAGCGGCAAGTCGCGGGAATGTAACCCGCAGCAGCCCACGGCGTTCAGCGCCGCCGTCGCCACAGGCCACGCATCGGCGCTGACAAGGGCGCAGGGCCGCCCCTATACTCCATAGCTTTTTGAACCCTTGGACACCAGAGCCCCCCATGACCCAGCCAGACCTGATCTTCACCCCCGACCCGGACGCCGATTCCATTTCCTCCGACGTTGCCGCGTTCAACGGCATCCTGGTGTCGACCCAGATCCCCACGCGCGCCGACGGCAGCCTGGAACTGGGGGACATCACCCTGCAGAGCGAATGCACCCTGCAGGCGCTGAAAGTCGCCCTGGAGCGCGCCGGCAGCTCCATGGACCGGGTCATGCACCTGACCATCTACCTCACCGACATGGCCGACCGCGCCGCGTTCAACGAGGTCTACCAGCGTTTCTTCGCCAAGCCCTGGCCGGTGCGCGCCGCGGTTGGCGTGGCCGCCCTGGCGGTGGAAGGCATGCGCGTGGAAGTCACCGCCATGGCCGCCAAGGCCTGACGCAGCGGCTGTAACCGGCGGCTGCGCGCAAGGCGTGGCCGCCACCGGGCAGCACACGGGTGCCGGGCACGCGTTTCGCCGCTACAATGCGCGCCTTGACCCTGATAAGCCTGACTAAAAAAACATGTCCTTGCCCAAACATCACCTGGAACTGCTCAGCCCTGCCCGCGACGTGGCCATCGCCCGCGAAGCCATCCTGCACGGCGCCGACGCGGTGTACATCGGTGGCCCGAGCTTCGGCGCCCGCCACAACGCCAGCAACGAGGTGGGCGAGATCGCCCAGCTGGTGGAGTTCGCCCGCCGCTACCACGCCCGGGTGTTCACCACCCTCAACACCATCCTCCACGACAACGAACTGGAGCCGGCGCGCCAGCTGATCCACCAGTTGTACGACGCCGGTGTCGATGCGTTGATCGTCCAGGACCTGGGGGTGATGGAGCTGGATATTCCGCCCATCGAGCTGCACGCCAGCACCCAGACCGATATCCGTACCCTGGAGCGGGCCAAGTTCCTCGACCAGGCCGGTTTCTCCCAGCTGGTACTGGCCCGCGAGCTGAACCTCAAGGAAATCAGCGCCATCGCCGCCGAAACCGACGCGGCCATCGAATTCTTCATTCACGGCGCGCTGTGCGTGGCGTTTTCCGGGCAGTGCAACATCTCCCACGCCCAGACCGGGCGCAGTGCCAACCGCGGTGACTGCTCCCAGGCCTGCCGCCTGCCCTACACCCTCAAAGACGAGCACGGCGGGGTGATCGCCTACGAGAAGCACCTGCTGTCGATGAAGGACAACAACCAGAGCGCCAACATCCGCGCCCTGGTGGAAGCCGGCGTGCGCTCGTTCAAGATCGAGGGGCGCTACAAGGACATGGCCTACGTGAAGAACATCACGGCCTACTACCGCCAGCGCCTGGACGCCGTGCTCGAAGACCGTCCGGATCTGGCCCGCGCTTCCAGCGGCCGCACTGCGCACTTCTTCGTCCCCGATCCGGACAAGACCTTCCACCGTGGCAGCACCGATTACTTCGTCAGCGAGCGCAAGATCGACATCGGCGCCTTCGATTCGCCGACCTTCACCGGGCTGCCGGTGGGCACCGTGGAAAAGGTCGGCAAGCGCGACCTGCAAGTGGTGACCTTTGAGCCGCTGTCCAATGGCGACGGCCTCAACCTGCTGGTCAAGCGCGAGGTGGTGGGTTTTCGCGCCAACATCGCTGAAGCCCGCGGCGAGTTCGAAGAAGACGGCGAGAAACGCTACCGCTATCGGGTCGAACCCAACGAGATGCCCGAAGCCCTGAGCCGACTGCGGCCCAACCATCCGCTGAGCCGCAACCTCGATCACAACTGGCAACAGGCCCTGACCCGCACCTCCGCCGAGCGGCGCATCGGCCTGTCGTGGCTGGCCCGCCTGCGGGAAGAACGCTTGGAACTGACCGCCACCAGCGAAGAAGGCATCAGCGCCAGCGTCGCCCTGGAGGGCCCGTTCGGCGTGGCCAACAAGCCGGAACAGGCCCTGGGGCAACTGCAGGACCTGCTCGGGCAACTGGGCACCACCCTCTACCACGCCACTGACATCAAGCTGGATGCGCCCCAGGCCTACTTCATCCCCAACTCCCAGCTCAAGGCGTTGCGCCGGGAAGTCATCGAAGCCCTGGACGCCGCACGCATCGCCGCCCATCCGCGAGGCGCGCGCAAGGCCGAAAGCAACCCGCCGCCGGTGTACCCGGAGTCGCACCTGTCGTTCCTGGCCAACGTCTACAACCAGAAGGCCCGGGACTTCTACCACCGCCACGGCGTGCAACTGATCGACGCCGCGTTCGAGGCCCACGAAGAGCACGGCGACGTGCCGGTGATGATCACCAAGCACTGCCTGCGCTTCTCCTTCAACCTGTGCCCCAAGCAGGCCAAGGGCGTGACCGGGGTGCGCACCAAGGTGGCGCCGATGCAACTGGTGCACGGTGACGAAGTGCTGACCCTGAAGTTCGATTGCAAGCCCTGCGAGATGCACGTGGTGGGCAAGATCAAGGGCCACATTCTCGACCTGCCGCTGCCCGGCAGCGCCGCCGCCGAAGCCGTCGTCGGCCATATCAGCCCCGAAGACCTGCTCAAGACCATCCCCCGCGCACCGCATTGAGTGCCGGGCCGGCGCAACCCTAAGCGGTTGCGCCGGTTGCAGCAGCCGACAGCCGCTCACCCAGCACCTGCTCCAGCACCGCGAAAAACTGCTTGATGTGCGGCTGCTTCAAGGCTTGCGGCCGGGTCACCAGGTAGACCTCCAGCGGCGCAAATGTCATGGGCGCAAACACCTCCAGCAGATCCCCGGCCAAAATCCGCGGCATCACCGCAACCCCCATCCCCTGACGCACCGCCTCGACCTGCGCACTGAACGAGTTGACCCGGATCTGCTTGCCGTCAAGGCCTGCGGCCTTGGCCGTGCGCATCGGCGGCAAGTTGTCCAGGGGCGGCAGCAGGCCGATGGTGGGTGCGGTGGCCGGGGTAATGCCCGGGTAGCGGCGCAGCAGCTCCGCGCTGGCAAACACCCCGTATTCAAGCTTGCCCAGGGCTCGATAGATCAGCGACGGCTCCCCCAGGTGCGCGGTTCGCACGGCGATGTCCGTCACACCGCGAGCCAGCTTGTGAAACTCGGCACTGACCTGCAATTCCACCGAGCATCCAGGGTGGGCCGATGTCAGGCGCCGGGCCGCCTCGAGCACACTGGAGGCAAACCCCTCCCCGGCGCTGACCAGGATGCTGCCCTGCAGTTCGCTCGGTCGCGGCGGGTTGCCCAGGGCCCGCTGTCGCCTGAGCCCGGCCTCCGCCGCCAGGGCCACGTCCACCAGCGCCTGGCCCCGAGGGGTCAACCAGCAGCCTTCGACGCCCCGCTCCAGCAACGGCTCGCCCAGGGCCGCCTCCAGCTGGCTCAAGCGCCGGGACACCGTCGACGGCGCCACCTGCAGCAACTGCCCGGCCTGTAGCAAGCTGCCCCGTCGCCAGACCGCCAGCAACAGGCGCAGATCATCCCAATTGGCTTCCAAAGTGCTACTCCCTGCCGTCAGCTGTGCAAATTCGCAAAGCCATTATGCAGGACTCGCCATTTTTCCAGGGGCTCGTCCAAGGTATATCTAGCGCCCTCGCCTCCCCATGGAACGGATTGAATGAGCAACGCCCCCGAACACCCTGTAACCACGGACACCGATAGCGGCTATGGCCCTGAAATGCACTGCACCTTTGTCACCGGTGCCACCGGCCTGCTGGGCAACAACCTGGTACGCGAGCTGCTGGCCCGAGGCTGCAAGGTCAAGGCCCTGGTGCGCTCCAGGGCCAAGGGCGAACAGCAGTTCGGCCCCCTGCACGGCCTGGAACTGGTGGTCGGCGACCTGGCCGATGTCGACGGGTTCGCCGCCGCGTTGCAGGGCTGCGACACGCTGTTTCATGCCGCGGCGTTCTTTCGCGACAATTACAAGGGCGGCAGCCACTGGCAGCAGTTGCACAAGATCAACGTCCTGGGCACGCAGCACTTGCTGGAGCGGGCCTACGGCGCCGGCATCCGCCGCGTCGTGCAGACCTCGTCGATTGCCGTGCTCAACGGCGCGCCCGGCAGCCTGATCGATGAAACCTGCCTGCGCGACCCGGCAGGCGCAGACCACTACTACCGCAGCAAGATCCTCGCCGATCGCGTCCTGCTGGCCTTTCTCGACAGCCATCCACAGATGCAGGGGTGCATGGTCCTGCCCGGCTGGATGTGGGGCCCCGGCGATATCGGGCCGACCTCCTCCGGGCAATTGCTCATGGACGTGGTGCACGGCCGCCTGCCGGGACTGGTTCCCGGCAGCTTCTCCCTGGTCGACGCCCGGGATGTGGCCCTGGCGCAGATTGCCGCTGCCCGCTACGGACGCCGCGGCCAACGCTACCTGGCGGCGGGCCGGCACATGACCATGGCCCAGTTGGTGCCCATCATCGGGCGTATCGCCGGGGTCGCCACGCCGACACGCCCGCTGCCGGTGCCCTTGCTCTATACCCTGGCCGCCTTGCAGGAGGTCTATGCGCGCCTGACCGGCAAGCCGGTGTTGCTGAGCCTGGCGACCGTGCGCCTGATGCTCCGGGAAGCGGACCGCAGCCACTTCGACCCCCGCAAGAGCGAACAGGAACTCGAGCTGAATTTTCGCTCCCTGGAACGCACCATTGGCGATACCCTGGCCTGGTACCGGGATCACGGCTGGATCGCCCAGGCTGCCCCCGCCTCCTCAAGCAGCACCAACAAGGACGTAGAAAGCCGTTGAACAACACCATCATTCTCATGCGTCACGGTCAGCCCCAAGGTATCGCCACCCGGAAAGTTTCCGCCCTCGACATGCAGGGCTGGATACAGGACTACGAACGTTCCGACATCGGCGGGCAACCGGCCCCGCCCTCCAGCCTGCAACTGGCCGCCAGCGCCGGGGTGGTTGTCTCCAGCAACGCTCCGCGGGCCCTGGCGTCCGTCCAGGCGCTCAGGAGGGAGCCAACCCTGGTGGACCCGGTGTTCGGCGAGGCGCAACTGCCCTACGCACGCTGGAGACGACCACGCCTGTCGCCCTTTACCTGGGCTGCGATCCTGAGAATCCTCTGGGTGTGCGGTTACTCAAGACAGGTCGAATCGGCCGCTGCGGCCCGCCAGCGCGCCGCTGTCGCCGCCCGTCGATTGCAGTCCCTGGCCGGACAACAGCCGGTGCTGTTGCTCGGTCATGGCTGGATGAACCGCCTGATCGGCAAGCAGTTGGCTGCGGCCGGCTGGAAACGCCAGCACAGCGACGGCAGTCGCTACTGGAGTGCGACAGTCTATCGACGGCAATAGCCCGCCCGGGGCGGCCCGGGAAATCCGCCATGCCCTGAGTCCTGATGGAATTTAACGGCACCGAACACTGTCTATTGCGCGCCGGTTGTCCGGCAAACGGGTATAGTTGCCGGCTTGCCCGGCGCGCTACAGGCAGCTTGGGCTACAGGACTTGGTCAGGACTTAATGGTTGCCGCGTGTTGGTAAGACTTCTATTGATTGCACTGCTGCTGGCGGTATCGGCCTGCAGCTCCCATTCCACCGATCCTGGCGGCAATGCGCCGCTCAAGGCCGGTGAATATCGGGTCAAGCGGGGTGACACCCTGTACTCGATTGCCAGCCGCAACGGCACCAGCTGGAAGGAAGTGGCGCGGCTCAACGGCCTCAAGGCGCCCTATACCGTGGAAGTCGGCCAGGTGCTGCGAGTAGGCGGTGCGGCCAAGAGCACCCGGGTGGCCAGCAGCTCGCGCAGCAGCGCCAGCAAGAGCAAGGCCAAGGCCGCCCCGCCTGCCCCGCCCATGCCCAAGGTCACCCTGCAGGGCTGGAGCTGGCCGCTGCGCGGGGTGCTGATCGGCCGTTTCTCCCCTACCGGCAAACTCAACCAGGGCATCCGCATCGCCACCACCGAAGGCCAGCCCATCCACGCCACCCTGGGCGGCAAGGTGGCGTTCGCCGGTTACATGCGCGGCTACGGCAACCTGATGATTCTCCAGCACGGCCCTTCCTACACCAGCACCTATGCCTACAACAGCAAGCTGCTGGTCAAGGAAGGCCAGATGGTGATCAAGGGCCAGAAGATCGCCGAAGCCGGCTCCCAGGACACCGACCGCGCCCAGCTGTACTTCGAGATCCGCGCCAATGGCGTACCGGTGGACCCGTTGCGGTTGCTGCCGCCGGGGTGAGTGCACCGCGATCGCCGTGCCAAGGGCCCAGGCAAGTCATCGACACGCGGGTCGATGACGTCTGGCGCCAGTGAGCAAAGGCCGCACGCAGTCAAATACCTTGCCGTTCATGCTCGATGGCATCGGGATCGCCCTCCCACCAGGTGGGAGTCTTCAGAAACTCCGGGATCGCCACCTGCTGTTCAAGCTGCGACTTCAACTTCTTCAGATACACCCGGGTCTGGATGGTCGGTTCCAGCTGGCAGAGGGCTTGCCAAGCCAGCTGGATATATTCCAGGTAGCGCGTGGCCTGCTCTGCACAGGTAGAGGAAGACTCCCATCGATCAGTAAACGCACCAAGGTAGGACAAGGCGTTCTTCGCCAATATTTCCCTGGCGCCCAGCTCCTGGGTGCTGCCGATCAGTTGCTTCAAGGCTGCGCATCCCAGGTCTTTGCTGGCCTCCGCGTACAGAGGGGAGCGCCCTTCAGTCAGAACCCACTTGAGCCGCGCATCATCCTGAATCAGTGCCTTCATGACGCCATCGGGTATGGCGAACACATGAATGGCACGGCGTATCAAACGAGGCGCGAGTACCTCTTGCAGCGCTGTCACATAGTCCTCGCGCGCACGAGAAAATTCCCAGGGAGGGACACGCAGGGTGCCCTGAACAGGTTCGGCATCCAGATAGAGGCGCTGCGGATCATCGCACTGAGCGGCAATGATCGCCGCCAGTCGCAGCTCGCGCTCACGGAGCGCCCTTTCAGGTGCGCTAGCGTCTTTGGCAACGCTTGCAAAAAAGCTCCTGATAAAACCGATGCACACTTCATAGTCGCCGCGCGCCGTGGACATGGCCCCTTCAATCTCGGTCGAGTAACAGAACTCGATCAATCTCAGGAGCTCTGCGGCGCTGCGCATCGCTCGTTCGAACGCCTCCCGTGAGTAGAGGGACGCGGTTCTGCCCAACTGCTCGCCATACTGGAAATTCGCCATGTTGAGGATCGCGCTGGCCACGGCAACCTCACCTTCATCGCTACGACTGGCCGCCTCACGAATGAAGTCGTTGAGGGTCTGGGCACTCGGGTATTCCCCCCAGGATTTCACCAACCGGGAAAACTCGGGAATGGTGAACTCCACCTCGCGGAACGCCAGGCTCATCTCATAGTGAATGTTTGCCAAAGACAGTTTGCTTCTGGCATGGCCCAGCTCTTCGATCAACTTCCACAGACGCTTGTTATTGACTTCATCCTTGGGACATTGCGCGGCGTTGAGCGCTGCTTGCTTGTGCTGCTCCTGTTTGGCGTTATTGGCATTGCCGAACATGCTGGCACCGAAGTCCGAGTGGACACCCAGCATGTGCTCTTCTACCACCTGGGCCACCTTGGGTTCGGTCTCACGCAAGAGGGTCTGCAGGATGATTCCGCGCCAGTCCAGTTGGCCCTCGGCATGCCGATCAGCCGCCGCGCCAAACACCGACAAACTGCGGCAGATGCGCTTGGCCTGGCGCGGATTGGCGGGAAACCACTCAGCGGTCTGCGCGATGGCCGTGTCCGGCAGGAATGGGCAGCAGTCTTTCAGGTTCCTGGCGACCATTCGCTGCACCTGCTTCGGGCTTGGCTCGGGCAGGGTCACCGGTACATCGATGATCTTCTCCAGGAAGTGCTGGGCCGACTCGCCGAAGGCTTCGGAATAGGAGCGAAGTGCCTTGCCCACCACGTCCTTGTCGAAGGCCAGGACAAAGACGAATCCCGGCCAGTCCAGAAGTTCGCGCAGCGTCAACAGGGTCGCCGGGAGCATCCGCGGATCGGCACGGTCGAGGTCGTCGACAAAGACAATGATGCGTCTATCGCCCAGTTGCCCGCGCAGGGCATCCAGGTCGCTTTTTTCCAGTTGCAGTATTTCGCTCAGTTTCTCGAAGACCAGCCCTGCCGCACCGGCGGCCAAGGTTACGATTTCGCTGTAGCTGGCCGATTCGGGAAGCTTGAGGTCAGCGGTTTTCCTGGCGGCTTTTTCCAGGATATCGGCGATCTTTTTCGACTGGCGCTTGGTCCAGTGCTTGAAGGGTTCACCAACGCCTGAACGTTGCAATGCTTCTGCCAGCGCCAGATAGAACTGCACGATGAACTCCTGCTCGCCGCTGGTCCGCCACGCCGGAAGCCGCACTATGATGTCGCCCTTCTCCTCGGCTATAAGCTGCAAAAAATTCAGCACGCTGGTCTTGCCGCTGCCCCACGGGCCATACAGACCGAGCCGGGTCGACCAGCCCAGGGGCGTCGCGGTGATCATGCGATAGACCAGCTTGGCCACCGGCCAGCGATCCAGAAGGTCGTCGTCGCGCCGGGTCAGCGCCGCATCGTGTCCGCCCGGGGCGGTAAAAGCCTGTGTCACCGACATCTGCTGGGGTCCTTATTGCTGCTGCGGCTTGATCAGCTCGATGGAGATCATCTTGTACATGCCGCTGAGCGGCACCATGCGCTTGATGTCCATCTGGTAGAAACCGGCCACCGGGCTGATCGAAGCCGGCATGGCCGGGGTACAGCCGGTCAGGCTGTAGAGGTTCATGTAGTCGGCATTGGGGTCGCCTACGGTGCCCTGGCGCATGGACAGGCTGCAACGCAGGCTGCCCTTGAGCCCGGGGCCGCCATCCCCCTGGACTTCCAGGCGCAACGGGCAGACACCCATGCGCCGCCCGCCCATCCAGGGGTCCTGGGTTTGTGGGCATTCCTGGTCGCCGACGGTGGCCATGACCTGACCCACCAACTGGCGCAGGTCCTTGTTCTGGTCGGGCAAGACTTCGTCGTTGGCGACCATGCGGTCCTTGATGAACAGGCTGTAGCGCACCGGGAAGCCGACCTTGTTGCTGAGCATGAAAGCGCCCTGGGAATAGGCCAGCTTGTCACCGGCCTTGCATCCGGCGCGATCGGTGACGGCGAACTCGGTGGTGTTGAGGTTCTTGATCTCGGTGCCGCCGTTGAGCCTGATCAGGCACTGGGCCTGCCGGCCGTCGCGGCAGCCGTTTTCCACCAGGCGCAGCCCCTGGCTGACCACCGCACTGTCATCGATGACAAAACCGTTGAAGTTGACCATGTCGCTGGGCAGCACGCGGTTGATCCGCAAGTCGACGAGAAAGTCGCCGTTGGGCGCCAGCGAGGGCTCCAGGCTCATCGAAAAGCGTGCATTACATTGCTGCTTCAGAGTCACCTTGAAGTTCTGCGCATCCGGCAGGCCACCGATCATCCCGCCCGCACCGATCGGCAGGCCGAGAACGCTGCCCAGGGTACTCAGAATGCCCGAGATCACGACCTTGGTCTTGGCATAGGCCTCCAGCTCGTCGTTGGTCATGTCGTGCACTTGCGCGTCGCTGAAGTTGTTCGACTGCTTCCAGTTGAAGCTGGTGGTGGAGCTGATGGTCCCGCTGAGCCGGGCTTCGTCACAGGCCCCACGCTCCTGGCAGAACTTGAGGTTGAAACCCCAATCCTTGTGGAAGATATCGAAGATGTTAAACATCGGTTTGCTCAAGGCCATCACCAACATGCCCTGCTGGCGCGCGCCGATCATCACGGGACCGGACTCCAGGCCCTTGGCGGTGGCGTATTTGGGCACGCTTACCGGGTATTTGCGCTCGAAATCCGAAGAATCGACGTGGAACGGCGGCTCGAACGTGACGGGATAGTCGCCTTCGTTCTCGATCACCAGGGTAATGAAATCAGGCTCCGCGGCCTGAGCCTCAAGGCTCAGAACGGCCAACGGCAGGCCCAGTAGGCAACTGGTCAGCAGGGTGGTTTGGCAGCGGGTCCAGAATCCGGTCGGGCGCATCGTCAATCCTTGAACGAGGGTGGGGGACGCTCACTTTAATGACTTTATGGCCCATTGCCATCCCCTTGCTGAAGACTTCCGATCGACATCAAGCAGCACCGATCGCCTCGGTCTACAGTTAATCGTCAGGCTTGCCCTCCTCCCTTGCCGAGTCGGCTCAACCGTCGAGAGCCCCCCCATGCCGCCATTCGAAGCACGCCCGATTCAGGTACAGCACCTCAAGACCGCCTGCTCAAGTTGCAGCGTGCAGGAGTTGTGCCTGCCCATCGGCCTCAGCCACCAGGAAGTGGAGTGCCTGGACACCTTGATCCTGCAACGGTTGAAGGTGAAGAAAGGCCATGCGCTGTATCACGCCGGCGACCCCTTGCATTCGCTGTACGCCGTGCGCCTGGGGTTCTTCAAGACCTGCGTGCTGTCGGTGGATGGCCGCGAGCAGGTTACCGGGTTCCAGATGGCCGGCGAGATTCTCGGGCTGGATGCCATCAGCACCAACCAGCATGCCTGCAGCGCCTTTGCCCTGGAGGATTGCGAGGTCTGCCCGATTCCCTTTGCCCAGCTGGAGCACCTGTCCCAGGCCCTGCCTTCGCTGCAGCACAACCTGAACAAGATCCTCAGCCGGGAGATCGTGCGTGATCACGGCATGTTGCTGCTGATGGGCAACATGAACTCCGACGAGCGCCTGGCGGCATTCCTGCTCAATCTGTCCCAGCGCCTGAGCCTGCGGGGCTATTCGTCCCGGGCCTTTATCCTGCGCATGCGCCGCGAGGAAATCGGCTCCTACCTGGGGCTGCGCCTGGAAACCGTTTGTCGGGGCATAGCCCATCTGCGGGACCAGGGCCTGGTGACCATCAACGGCAAGCAGGTGGAGATCCTCGATCTGGAGGGCCTGAAGCAGCGGGTCGCGGGTTGCCAGAACGCGGCCAGGGACTAGGTCGCCGGGCCCGACTGCAACTCCACGCTGTCCCGGTATTCCGGCACCGACACCGACCAGCCCAGTTCCAGGCTGATGCGCCGACGCAAGGTGTCGGCGGCGTTGGCCTCGCCGTGGACCACATACGTGTGTTTCGGCGGGCGCTTGAAGCCTCGCAGCCATTGCATGATCTCGTCGGCATCGGCATGGGCCGAGAGGTTCTGCATGGCCGTGACTTCGGCGCGGATCGGCACCTCCCGGCCATGAATGCGCACCGACTCGGCGCCGGCGATGATCTGCGCGCCGCGGGTGCCGCCGGCCTGAAACCCGGGAAACAGCAGGCTGTTGGCCGGATCGGGCGCCAGCACCTTGAGGTGGTAGAGCACCCGGCCACCGGTGGCCATGCCACTGGCGGCAATGATCACCGCCGGGCTCTTGAGCTGGTCCAGGGCCATGGACTCCTGGGTGCTGCGCACGATGTGCGCCACATGGCACATGCCTTCGCACTCCTCCCGGGACAGTCGATGGTCGCTGCGAAAGCGCTGATACAGATGGGTGGTGTCGGTGGCCATGGGGCTGTTGAGGTAGATCGGCAGGTCGGGAATCGCCTGGCGCTGGCGCAGGCGATACAGGTGGTACATCAGCAGTTGCGCGCGCCCCACGGCAAAGGACGGCACCAGGGTGATGCCGCCACGCTCGGCGGTGCGGTTGATGACATCGGCCAGTTGCTGCTCGGGGTCGTCCCGGGGATGCAGGCGGTCGCCGTAGGTCGACTCCACCAGCAGATAATCGGCTTGCTCGATGCTTTCGGGGGCGAACATCAGCGGGTCCTGCATGCGGCCCAGGTCACCGGAAAACACCAGGCTCATGCCCGCGGCGTCGACCTGGACCGTGGCGGCGCCGAGAATGTGCCCGGCGCCGCGCAACTGGATGTGCAGCCCCGGCAGCACTTCCACCCGATGGTGCAATTGCAGCGGATGCAGGAGTTTCAGGGCCTGCTCGGCATCGCGCTCGGTGTACAGCGGCAATGCCGGAGAGTGCTTGGAGAAGCCATGGCGGTTGGCATAGGCCGCCTCCTCTTCCTGCAGGCGCGCACTGTCGCGCAGCAGAATCCTGGCCAGCTCGCAGGTGGCCGCCGTGGCATACACCGGCCCGCGATAGCCATTGCGCACCAGCAGCGGCAGGTAGCCGCTGTGATCCAGGTGAGCATGGGTCAGCACGATGGCGTCCAGCTCGCGCAGCGGCAGGCCAAAGGCTTCCCAGTTGTGCTGGCGCAACTGCTTGTAGCCCTGGAACAGCCCGCAGTCCACCAGCACATGCCGGTCCTCATGCTGCAACAGGTATTTGCTGCCGGTGACGGTGCCGGCGGCACCGAGAAAGCTCAGGCGCATCTCCATCTCCTTCGTGTCGGGCGAGGTTGCGGGGCATGGCCGGGCCTCACTCCTGGGGCTCCACCAGCATCAGGCTGCAGGGCGTGTGATACAGCAGTTGCTCGGCGCTGCCGCCGACAAAGCGTTGCAGGCCCCGGCGATGCGCGCGCCCGAGGATCATCAGGTCGAAGTCGTTGTCGGCGGCAAAGCGCGCGATGACCTGATGCGGCACGCCCTCCAGGCGATAGCAGTGCTCCGGGGCTATGGCGTAGCGCTCGGCCAGAGTTTCGAACGCTTCCTGCTGCGCGTCGTTCACCGCATCGCGCATGCTGAGGTCGTTGTCGGGACTGTAGATGGGCAGGCCGGTGGCGTTTTCCGTGGCCCAGTCCACCACGTTCAGCAGGTGCACCCGGGCGCCGCAGTATCTGGCCAGGGTCGCGCCCATCTCCAGAATCCGCTGGTTCAGGCCCTGGGTCAGGTATTCCAGATGGGACAGATCCAGGGCCGCCAGCACCTTCAACGGCAAGGGATGGCGGCTGTCGGTCACCAGGTGCAGCGGCTGGCGCAGGTCGCGCAGCAGCAACCAGTCCAGGGGCTTGTAGAAAATGCGCCGCAGGGCCGGTACTGGCTGGGCGTCCTTGATCACCAGGTCCGGGTGGTAGTCGGTCACATAATCGAGGATGTCCTGCAGCCGGGCCTTGGCCCACAAGACTTCGGTGGTCACCCGCAGGCCATTGGCCCGTTCGAAGCGAGCCTGTTGCTCCAGCCACTGCCGATGCACCTGCAGGTAGCCTTCCCGGGCCTGGGCCATGGCCTGGTGATCGAACAGCCCGGCGACCTCCAGCACTTCGATGAAGTCGAAGGCGACGATGTGCAGGCTGGCGCCCATGGCCCGGGCCAGGGCACTGGCCCGGTCGAAAGCCGGCGTACGAGACAGCGCCGTGGGGGCGATCAACAACACGCGTTGCAGTGTGGACATGGGCACCTCCCGGGCGGCGCACTGGACAACGGCCCGGGAGTCCCGAGCCGATGCGCCGATGATGCGCGCCGCTCAGGCCGCCGATTTGACAAAAGTCACAAAGCCTCGGGTTAAGCCCGCGCCGACAGTCAATATCCGCGGCGGTGGGCCGCATCTGATCCAGATCAGATCCTGCTCCGGGCAACAGGGGTAAAGGATAGTCAGCACGCGGCCGCGGGTCGCGGGCCCACCTTCATCGTCCCCAGAGGATCGCCCCATGTTCAGCATCAAGGAACACAACGATCAGGCCGCCGCTGCCTACGGCGCCGTGACCGGCCTGCACTGGATCGAGGCGCTTAACGACGGCCGCCATGTGCTGATACGGCCCTTGGCCGAGAAAGACCGCGAGCGTGAGTACAACTTCATCAAGCGCCTGTCCCCGCAATCGCGACACATGCGCTTTCTGGCGCAGATCAAGGAGCCCGACGCCGCCATGCTCGAGCAGTTGATGGACGTCGACGGCAAGCAGCGTCTGGCCTACATCGCCCTGGTGCATGAACAGGGCCAGTTGATCGAGATCGGTGTCAGCCGCTATGCCGCCACGTCCCACGATGAATGCGAGTGCGCCGTCACCGTGGCGGATCAATGGCAGCATCTGGGTCTGGGGTCATTGCTGATGACCCATCTGATCCGCGCCGCCCGCCAGCATGGGTTTGTGCAGATGTATTCGGTGGACAGCGTGAACAACCAGGCCATGCGCGAGCTGGCCGCGCACCTGGGTTTCACCACCCACACCGACCCGGACGACGCCCATCAGGTGGTGCATCGTTTGCTCCTGTGATCGGCGGTGCCACGCCGGTGCGGCACCGGCGTGGCCTGGTGCGGTTCATGACAAGGGGTCACGCGGCGGCTTGACCGCCCAGATACTGCAGGGTGCCTGCAACAGCAGATGTTCGGCGGTGCTGCCCAGGCGCTTGTGCAGGCCGCGGTGCTGGGTGGTGCCCATGACGATCACATCGCTCTGGTGCTCCTCGGCGAAACGGCAGATTTGCTGCAGCGGCATGCCCTCGATGAAGTGGCTGCGTTGCGGGGGCACGCCGTGGCGCTCCGCCACGGCGCGATACACGTCGCGTTGCGCCTCCCCCAGGGCTTCGTACAAGCCGCTGGCCAGGGACAGCGCGCCGACCCCGGCGTCCTTGGCGTAGACCGCCACCCAGTCATACACATGCAACAGGTCCAGCTCGGCGTCGCACTGCTCGGCCAGCTTCACCGCGGCGTCGATGATCTGATCGTTGAACTGCAGGTCCTGCACTTCGCTGCGCAGCACGTCGATGATGGCCAGCACCCGGCGTGGCCGTGGGTGCCGGGCCTCGGTCACCAGATGCACCGGCAGCGCGCAATCGCGCAGCAACTGCCAGTCCAGCGGGGTATAGAAGATCCGCCGCATCGCCGACTCGGCATGGGCGTCCTTGATGATCAGGGCCAGGGGCATTTCGCTGGCGAACAGCTGGATCTCCTGATACGGCTGGCTGGCCCAGCGCGCTTCGCAGGTCACCGACAGGCCACGCTCGCGCATGCCTTGCGCCTGCAGCTCCAGCCATTGCCCGTGCTGTTCCAGGTAGGCCGCCTGCAACTGCTCGGCCTCACGGCTCTCGAACAGCCCGGCCAGCGTCAGGGCCTGCAGATGATCCAGGGCGACGATATGCACCGGCAATTGCATGGCCAGGGCCAGTTGCTCCGTGCGTTCGAACGCCGGCGTGCGCTGCATCTGCTGGGGCGCGATCAAGAGTAAACGCGGGGTTTGCGACATGGTTCACCTCGGCACTGGAGCTTGAAGAAACCGCTAGGGGGTCATTCAAGACTGAGCGCAATGGCCAGGCACGAGTTGATCTTTATCAGGCGGCGCGGCTTTTTTCGACCTGGCAGCCGCTTATTGCAGCCAGACACCGACCCACATCGCCAGGGTCAGCAGCGCCTGCCCGGGCACGACGTACAGCGCAAAGCGCCATCCACCGCTGAGGGCCGCCAGCATGCACTTGCTCAGGGAGTTGCTGCTGACCGCCAGCATCACCGCGCTGCCGATGGCGCTGCCGGGCAGTTGCCCGGACTTGACCAGCGAAGCAATGGACGCCGTGGACGCATGGGCATCGGCAAAGCCGCTGATCAAGGCGCTCAACATCAGGCCCAACTGCCCGAAGTAATTGAGCATCAGCGAACAGGCGAAGGTAATGGCGCTCATGGTCAGGGCCACGATCAAGGCCAGCTTGGGATTGAACGCGCCCTTGTCGCTGACCGGTTCGACGCTGCTGGGCTGGCTGCGTGGAAACACCAGGCAAGCGGCATACAGCGCGGTGCAGAGCCCCCCCAGCACCAGGGGCAGCCACATGGTTTGCAGCAGTGCGCTGTCGACCGTCACCAGGATCAGAGCGATCTGGGTCACCGTGGCCAGGTTGGACAGCAGCGCCGCGGCGGCCAGAACCCTGACCTGCTCGGGCGCCTTGGCGACCCGCTGGCCCATGGAGGCGATGGTCAAGGTGCTGGAAACGAATCCCGACGCCACGGCGCTGAGGGCATAACCGTAATGGGCGCCCAGGGTCCGCACCGCGACGTGGCCCAGGGCCCCTACCGCCATCAGCAACACGGTCAGGGTGCCGATGGTGCGCAGGTTGAACGCCTCGTAGGGGCCGATGAAACGATCCGGCGCCAGGGGCAGGATCACCAGCGCCGCCACCAGCAGCGTCAGACCGTCGGCGATTTCCCGGTCGCTCAACTGACTGCGCACAAAGTGATGGAGTGTCTGTCGATAGGCCAGCAAGGCGGTCATGACCACGGCGATGGCCAGCGCCAGCTCCGGGGCCGTGCCACACAAGGCCCCGAGGATCAGCACCGCCAGCAGCGCCACTTCGCTGGTGACTCCCGGGTCCTCTTGCTCGTTGCGCCAGTAGGCCACCGTCACCAACCCGGCCACAGCAATGGCCAGCGAGGCCAACAGCAGCGGACCGCCGACTCGCTGGCCGATGAACCCCAACAGCGCGGTGATGGCGAAGGTACGCAACCCGGCGCTGCCACGCTGAGGCCCCTGCCCTTTGCGCCGCTCGCGCTCCAGGCCCACCAGCATGCCGATCCCCAGGGCCGCGGCGGCGTTGGTCAGGTCGATGGTTTCAAGCATTGCACGCCCCAGGAAGACAGCCCACACCGAGAATAGAGCGCTGCCGGCACTTTCGCGAATCGGCCGCCCAGCGCCTTGCAGGAGCCGGCTTGCCGACGAAGGCTGAGAGTGATGCAGGGTTTGCGGGCCTCTTCGCTGGCAAACCAGTTTCTGCGGCCAGTGCTGCCGATCAGCTCGGGCGACGTTTCAGGGTCTGGCTGGGCAACTCCTTGAACAGCGCCCGATAGCTGCTGGAAAACCGTCCCAGGTGCCAGAACGACCAGTGCATCGCCACCTCGGCCACGGTGGTCTCGCTGGGCCCGCGGCTGAGCAGTTCGCGGTGCGCGCTGTTGAGCCGGCGCAGGCGCAGCCACTGGCTGGGGGCCATGCCGGCAAAGGCCTTGAACGCGCTTTGCAACTGACGCAGGGAAACCCCGGCCACCTGGGACAGCTCCAGCAGATTGAGGGTTTCCTCAGGGACGTCGGCCGCCCATTGCGCCACCCGCTGCATGATCACCCGCTCTTCGCTGCGCCGTTGCAGGCCACCCGGGTCCAGGCGCACGCAGGCGTTGTCGAGGATGTACAGGCAGTCGTCCAGCAGTTGCTGGGTCAGGGCTTCGCGGCTGGGGGGATCGAGGGTCTGGGACAGGCGGGTCAAGGTGGCGCTCAGCCAGCGGCAGAACAGCGCGTTCTGCTGGCTGCCCAGCGGCGCCATGAACAGGCCGTCGAGGCGATCCACCCCCAGGCCCTGGCGCTGGACGAACTCGGGGCCGAACACCACCGCCACTTCCTGGTAGTTCTCCGGGGTGATCCAGATGTTGCGGCTCTCGCCATTGAGCAGGTACAGGGCGTTGTCGCTGCGGTCGAAACAGAACGCCAGGGCGCCTTGCGGGGCGCTGAAATTCTGCTCGACCCGGGTGTTCATGCACTCCTCGTAGATCTCCACGCCCTGCAGGTCGAGGTAGCGCACCAGGCCGTTGAAATGCCCGGGGGACATCTGCTGGTAATGCTGGACCCAACCCGGGGTGGCACGGATCTGATCGGCGACATCGAAGGTGTTGAACGCTTGAACCTGAAGCGGATTGGACGCTGTCATCGGGGGACCTTGCGCACTCTTTTGGTGCGCTTTGGTGCTGCTTAAAGTGGATAGATGGAACAACAAGGCTCGCCCAAGATAGTCGCCAATGCGCCGCAGGGGAAGCCTTGCCGGGATACTCCCGCTCACCTCGGAGCAGACAAGAACAATCATCGAGGTCTTTATGAACGCCCCTTTCGATCAGCTGTCCTCCTGGCTGAAAGATCACAAGATTACCGAAGTCGAATGCGTGGTCAGCGACCTGACCGGCATTGCCCGCGGCAAGATCGCGCCCACCAACAAGTTCCTGCACGAGCGCGGCATGCGCCTGCCGGAAAGTGTCCTGCTGCAAACGGTAACCGGGGATTTTGTCGACGACGACCTGTACTACGAACTGCTGGACCCGGCGGACATCGACATGGTCTGCCGCCCCGACTCGTCATCGATCTACCTGGTGCCCTGGGCCATCGAACCCACCGCCATCGTCATCCACGACACCTTCGACAAGTTCGGCAACCCCATCGAGCTGTCGCCGCGCAACGTGCTGAAAAAGGTTCTGCAGCTGTACGCCGACAAGGGCTGGCAGCCGATCGTCGCCCCGGAAATGGAGTTCTACCTGACCCAGCGCTGCGAGGACCCGGACCTGCCGCTCAAGGCCCCGCTGGGCCGTTCCGGTCGCGCGGAAAGCGGCCGTCAGTCGTTCTCCATCGACGCCGCCAACGAGTTCGATCCGCTGTTCGAAGACGTCTATGACTGGTGCGAAGCCCAGGGCCTGGACCTGGACACGCTGATCCACGAAGACGGCCCGGCGCAGATGGAAATCAACTTCCGCCACGGCGACGCCCTGGACCTGGCGGACCAGATCACCGTGTTCAAGCGCACCCTGCGCGAGGCGGCGCTCAAGCACAACGTCACCGCCACCTTCATGGCCAAGCCGGTGGCCGACGAGCCCGGCAGCGCCATGCACCTGCACCAGAGCGTGGTGGACATCGCCACCGGCAAGCCGATCTTCGTCGATGCCGACGGCCAGAAGAGCCAGCTGTTCCTGCACCACATCGGCGGCCTGCAGAAGTACATCCCCAAGGTGCTGCCGATGTTCGCCCCCAACGTCAACTCGTTCCGCCGCTTCCTGCCGGACACCTCGGCCCCGGTGAACGTCGAATGGGGCGAGGAAAACCGCACCGTCGGCCTGCGGGTGCCGACCGCCAGCCCGGAAGCCATGCGCGTGGAAAACCGCCTGCCCGGCGCCGATGCCAACCCTTACCTGGCGATCGCCGCCAGCCTGCTGTGCGGCTACCTGGGCATGGTCGAAGGCATCGAACCCAGCGCCCCGGTGGAAGGCCGGGCCTATGAGCGCCGCAACCTGCGCCTGCCGATCACCATCGAGGACGCCCTGGCGCACATGGAGGACTGCCCGACCATCGAGCAGTACCTGGGGCGCAAGTTCGTCCGTGGCTACGTGGCGGTCAAGCGCGCCGAACACGAGAACTTCAAGCGCGTGATCAGCTCCTGGGAACGCGAGTTCCTGCTGCTCAGCGTCTGATTCCCCAGCGTCTGCAACCCATAAAAACAACCCGAAGAGGTGTCGATATGCGTCTTTTGCAAGCAGTGATCCCGGCAGCACTGGCGGCCTTGATGAGCGCCGCCGTCCAGGCACAACCCAGTGTCAGCGTGTACAACTGGACCGACTACATCGGCCAGACCACCCTCGCCGACTTCCAGGGCAAGACCGGGGTCAAGGTGATCTACGACGTCTTCGACTCCAACGAAACCCTGGAGGGCAAGTTGCTGGCCGGGCGCACCGGCTACGACGTGGTGGTGCCCTCCAACCATTTCCTGGCGCGGCAGGTGAAGGCCGGCGCGTTCCTCAAGCTGGACCGCTCGCAGTTGCCCAACTGGCAGAACCTGGACCCCAAGCTGCTGGCCCTGCTGGAGCAGAACGACCCCGGCAACCAGTACTCGGTGCCCTACCTGTGGGGCACCAATGGCATCGGCTACAACGTCGACAAGGTCAAGCAGGTGCTGGGCATCGACCACATCGACTCCTGGGCGGTGCTGCTGGAGCCAGAAAACCTGAAGAAGCTCCAGCAATGCGGGGTGTCGATGATGGACTCGCCGGATGAAGTGTTCCCGGCGGTGCTCAACTACCTGGGCCTGGAACCGCGCAGCGAAAACCCCGAGGACTACCAGAAGGCCGAGGCCAAGCTGCTGACCCTGCGCCCGTACATCACCTACTTCCACTCCTCCAAGTACGTCTCGGACCTGGCCAACGGTGATATCTGCATCGCCTTCGGCTACTCCGGGGACGTGTTCCAGGCCGCCAACCGGGCCAAGGAAGCCAAGAACGGGGTGAACATCGCCTACTCGATTCCCAAGGAAGGCAGCAACCTGTGGTTCGACCTGCTGGCGATTCCCGCCGATGCCGGCAACGTCAAGGAAGCCCACGCCTTCATCAACTACCTGCTGGACCCGCAGGTGATCGCCAAGGTCAGCGCCTACGTCGGCTACGCCAACCCCAACCCGGGTTCACAGCCGTACATGGACGCCGAGCTGGTGAACAATCCCGAGGTGTATCCGCCGCAGGCCGTACTCGACAAGCTGTACATCTCCAGCACCCAGTCGCCGGCCATCATGCGCTTGATGACCCGTTCCTGGAGCAAAGTGAAGTCCAACAAATGAATCAGCCACGACACTCGGGCAGCGCCAGCGAGCATGCCCGCTCCTACTACGCCGCCTCCGCCGGGCCCCTGCCCGGCTACCCGGCCCTCAGTGGCGACCTGCAGGCCGATGTGTGTGTCATCGGCGGTGGTTTCACCGGGGTCAACGCCGCCATCGAACTGGCCCAGCGCGGGCTGTCGGTGATTCTCCTGGAAGCCCGGCGCATCGGCTGGGGCGCCAGCGGGCGCAACGGCGGCCAGCTGATTCGCGGCATTGGCCATGACGTCACGGGCTTTGCCCGCTACGTCGGCCAGGATGGGGTGAAATACCTTGAGCGCGCCGGGATCGACTCGGTGGAACTGGTGCGCCAGCGCATCGCCACGCACGGCATCGATTGCGACCTGCGCTGGGGTTTCTGCGAACTGGCCAATACCCGGGCCCAGTTCGCGGCGTTCCAGGCTGAACAGGATCACCTGGCGAGCCTGGGCTATCGCCACCCGACCCGCCTGGTGGGGCCCCAGGACATGGCGCAGGTGGTGGCCTCCTCGGTGTATGCCGGGGGCCTGGTGGACCTGGGCTCGGGGCATCTGCATCCCCTCAAGCTGGTGCTGGGGGAAGCGCGGGTTGCGGCGTCGCTGGGGGTACGGGTGTTCGAGCAGAGCCCAGTGCTGGAGTTGACCCACGGCGACAGCGTCACCGTGCGCTGCGCGACGGGCACGGTCAGCGCCGGGCACCTGGTGCTGGCCTGCAATGCCCACCTGGAGGATCTGGAGCCGCGGCTCAGTGGCAAGGTGCTGCCGGCCGGCAGCTACATCATCACCACCGAGCCCCTGAGCGAAGAGCGCGCCCGCGCGCTGATCCCGCAGAACCTGGCGCTGTGCGACCAGAAGGTCGGCCTGGACTACTACCGGCTGACCGCCGACCGGCGCCTGCTGTTTGGCGGTGCCTGCCACTATTCGGGACGCGACCCGGCGGACATCGCCGGCTACATGCGGCCGAAGCTGCTCAAGGTGTTCCCGCAGTTGCAGGATGTGGCCATCGACTTCCAGTGGGGCGGCAAGATCGGTATCACCGCCAACCGCTTCCCCCAGGTCGGACGTCTGCGCCAGTACCCCAACGTGTATTACGCCCAGGGGTATTCCGGGCATGGCCTGAACGTCACCCACTGGACCGCCCGGCTGCTGGCCGAGGCGATCGAGGCCGGCCACAGCCAGGGCCTGGACGTGTTCAGCGGCGTGCCGCACATGACCTTTCCCGGTGGCCCTGCGCTACGCGCACCGCTGCTGGCCCTGGGCATGCTCTGGCACCGGATGCGCGAAATGCTCGGTTGAGCGACCTCCTTCGCCGGCCGCATCCGCCGCCGTCGGAGCCGGCTTGCCGAACAGGGATCGCCGCCTTGCGCCGCCCCTGCCGAGGCCTTCGCTGGCAAGCCAGCGTCCGAGGAACCGGCGGGTGCTCTAGGTGAACCGTCGCTGCAGAAAATCCAGCAACAGGGCATTGACCCGCTGCGGCTGCTCATTCTGGATCCAGTGTCCGCAGTCCGTCAGCAGGTGCTGTTCCAGGTCGGCCACCTGACCGGGCATGCGCTTGAGGGTATGGGCTTCGAGCACGCCCACCGGATCACGGTCGCCCAGCAGGAACAGGGTCGGCTGCTGCACCCGGGCCTGGGCCAGGAACTCGGTGCGCTGCCAGGTGCGCTCGAAGTTGCGGTACCAGTTCAGGGCACCGCAAAAGCCGCGCCCGGTAAAGGTCTGGCGATAGGCCTGGAAGTCCTCCTCACTGCACCAATGCGGCAATTCTCGTGGCACCCTCACCCCGTCGAACAGCCGGGCATCGGCCGGTTTGGGCTCGAGCAAGGCCTGCACATTGCCCATGAACAGCCGCAGGCTGGCGTCGATATCGGCGTCCAGTTCCGCCTCGGCCACCCCGGGCTGCTGAAAGTAGAGGATGTAGTTGAAATGCCCGCCATGCACCTCGCGCATGATCTCGCTGGCCGGCCGTTTCGGACGCCCGGCAAAGGGCACGGAAAGGGTCGCCAGCGCCGCCACCCGCCGCGGCTCCAGCAATGCCAGGTGCCAGGCGACCGGGGCGCCCCAGTCGTGGCCGACCATGCACACCCGCTGATGGCCAAAGACATCCATGGCCTGCTGGATGTCCGCGCACAGGGTCAGAAGATCGTAGGCCTCCACCGCTTCCGGCGCCGAGCTGCGGCCGTAACCGCGCATCTCCGGCACGAACACGCGAAACCCGCCGCGCACCAGGGCCGGCACCTGATGGCGCCAGGAGTGCCAGCACTCGGGAAAACCATGCAGCAGCCACACCGGGGCTCCGTGCTCCGGTCCGGCGACCTGGACACTGAGTTCGATTCCGTTGACGGCCAGAAGATGCTGTTGATAGTCAGGCATGCCGGGCGCTCCAGGGCAGATGCGAGGAGCAGAACCTAGCAGATGGTGGCCGCAGCCTTGAGCAATATTGATGGTTTGAATGAGGGAGCCACGCCTGCCGGCACCCTGAGGTGCGGGCAGGCGTGGCGTCCGCTCAGGCGGGAATCATGCCGGCCAGGGACTGGCTGTGCTGACGAATCAGGCGCTGGGTGTTCAAGACCTTTTCCAGGGCCTGCTCGGAATCGGGATCTTGCATGGGGGCGCGAATCGCTGCCGACACCAGGCTGATCAGCTTGGCCATGACTTCGGCATCGGTGGCCGGACGCCCCAGGCTCATGGCCTGCATCAGCAGGCGCAGTTCGGTGCCGGCCATGACCCCGGAAATCGCCTTGAGGGCGAACTGCAAGCGCACCCCCAGTTCGTTGCGCGGCAGGTCCGGCAGCGCCAGGGCAAAGGCCTTGAAGAAGCGCTCGAACACCGGTTGATAGTGTTCCTTGAGGTATTCCTGAATGAATGGCGAGGTATCGCTGTACACCCGGCCGAGGAAACGAATGAACGACCGGCCTTCCAGGCCACCGCTTTCATCACTGCGCTCCAGGCCCATGGCGGGAGCGAAAAGCACCCCCAGCAGGGTCTCGCAATCCAGCGGTCCGTCGGCCTGCTCTTCGCACTTGGCCAAGAGTTCCAGACGTTGATCGTTGAGCGGCCCCAGGCGTTGCATCAGCAGGGCCTTCATCAACGAATCCTTGTCGCCGAAGTGGTAGTTCACCGCCGCCAGGTTGACCTTGGCGCGCTCGGTGATCTGACGCAGCAGCACGGCGTCGTAGCCGTACTTGATGAACAATGCCTCGGTCGCTTCCAGCAGTCGGGTCTTGGTGACATTGGGGGCACTGAGTTTCTTGGCGACCATGGAGGACTAACCTTTGCTGGGTGAAAAACTGACCGTTCGAACAGTGTTTTAAAAAAAAATTTGATTTTTTATACCCGCGAGAAGCCCTAAAAGCAAGCGCCCCAAGGACCCACGCCGGCCTGCAAGAACCTTTTATGACCCACGGGTCCCCGTGTTTCGGCCGCCGCGAAAAAACCTCGAAAAGCCCCCAATTAGCCGGTTCAGACGGCTGGCGCACCAGGGTGAACGCAGTTACTATTCAAACAATTTTTTAAAACAATAAATAAAAACCAGAGCTTGGCCTTGCCCTTGGACCCCGCGCAACGCGACGCCTGCGCACCGTGGATATTCAAGCAAGCAGTCGAGCCAGCCGGCGCGGTAAGCGATGACAGCGACGATAATCGACTCAGGTTTTATCTCCCTGCAAGGCATAGGCAAGAGCTATCGGCTGGCGGAGCAACCGCTCCACATTCTCAAGAACGTCTCCCTGTCCATCGACTCCGGCGAGAGCTGCGCCATTCTCGGTGCCTCGGGTTCCGGCAAAAGCACCCTGCTCAATATCCTCGGCCTGCTGGACCTGCCCGACAGCGGCGAGTACCGCTTCGCCGGCCACGATATCTTCCGCGCCAGCCCCGACCAACTGGCGGCCATCCGCAACCGGCAGATCGGCTTCGTGTTCCAGAGCTTCAACCTGCTGCCACGCCTCAGCGCCCTGGACAACGTCGCCCTGCCCCTGAGCTACCGCGGCGTGGCCCGGCGCGAATCCCTGGAGCGCGCCCAGCACATGCTCGACCAGGTGGGCCTCGGGCAACGCGCCGCGCACCGCCCCGCCGACCTCTCCGGCGGCCAGCGCCAGCGCGTGGCGATCGCCCGGGCCCTGGTTGGCGAGCCGTCGGTGATTCTCGCCGACGAACCCACCGGCAACCTCGACAGCCACACCGCCCGGGACATCATGGACCTGCTGCTGGCGCTGAACCGCGAACGCCAGGTGACCCTGATCATCGTCACCCACGACCCGGGCATCGCCCAGCGGCTGGAGCGGCAGATCCGCGTGACCAACGGCGTGGTCCAGGAGGTCTGCCCGGCATGAGCCTCAAGGTCGAGCAGAGCGCCAGCCAGCTGCTGCACGAAGCCTTCGTCAGCCTGCGCACCCTGGGCAAGCGTTCGATCCTGGCCCTGCTGGGCATCGTCATCGGCAGCTCATCGGTGGTAGCCCTGATCAACATCGGCCATAACGCCGCCCAGGACGCCGCGGCGATCTTCCAGGACATGGGCACCGACACCCTGGCGGTGCAATTTCCCGATTCCTCGGCCAGCCGCGCGCCCATGCCGCCGCTCCTCGACCTGGCGGCCCTGCACCAGGCCCTGCCGCAGTTGCTGGACATCGCCCCGGTGGCGCTGTTCAGCGGGCCGGTGGTGTACCGCGGACGCTCCAGCAACGCCAACCTGGTGGGTAGCACCCCGTCCCTGGCCAGTGCCATGCGCCTGCAGGTGCAGCAAGGGCGCTTTCTCTCGGCGTTCGACAGCGGGCAAACCTACGCGGTGGTCGGCGCCCAGGTCGCCGAAGCCCTGAGCACGCCCCACGACCCGCTGCGCCTGGGGGAGCGGATTCGCATCAACGACTACCTGTTCCAGGTGATCGGCATCCTCGCCAGGCAACCGGCGGCGGTGCTGATCCCGGTGCAGACCAACGAATCCCTGTTCATCCCCCTGGAAGGCATGCGGCGGATTTCCTCAAGCCCGCAGATCAGCAACCTGATCGCCCGCGCGGCACCGGCCCAGGACATGAACCGGCTGGCCGCGGCCCTGGGCGACACCTTGAAGCAGCACCTGCCCGGGCGCAGCGTCGAGGTGCAGGTGCCACAGAAGATCATCGACGGCATGACCCGGCAAAGCCGCACCTTCGGCTACCTGCTGATGGCCCTGGGGGGCATCTCCCTGGTGGGCGGTGGCGTCGGGGTGATGAACGTGATGCTGATGAACGTCTCGGAGCGGCGCCGGGAGATCGGCATCCGCATGGCCCTGGGCGCGCGGCGCCGGGACATCCGCAACCTGTTCCTGCTCGAAGCGGTGACCCTGACCGCCGTGGGCGCGCTGTCCGGTGCGGTGCTGGGCATGAGCGCCGCCTACCTCTATGCCCGCCTCTCCGGCTGGCAGTTTTCCCTGGCCGGCGCCTCCCTGCCCCTGGGGATCGGCAGCACCCTGCTGATCGGGCTGTTCTTCGGCCTGTACCCGGCCGTCTCGGCCTCGCGCCTGCAACCGGTGGAGGCGCTGCGGGATGAATGATCGCCAACGCGCCGCGCTCTTGCTGCTGTGCCTGCTCAGCCCCCTGGGCCAGGCCGGCTCCCGGGACATGGACGTGGCCCGCCAGGCGTCGGCCCCGACCCTGCGCAGCGCCTACGAACGCAGCGTGCTGCTGAGCCAACAGCAGACCGAGCTGACCCTGGCCGATGCGGTCTACCTGGGCCTGCGCAACAACCGTGGCATCCGCAGCGCCTACCTGCAGCGGGTGGCACAGAAGTTCGACCTGCGGGTGTCGGAGGACACCTTCAACCCCAAGCTGCTGCTCAGCGGCACCTACCGGGCCAACAAGGGCAGCAACGACGGGGTGCGCAACACCACCCTCAATCCCAGCTCCAGCCTGCTGGGGGAATACGGCACACGCCTGAACATGGCCTGGCACCAGGAACTGAGCCAGGCCAACCGGGCCGGCTACTACCGCCGCGACGGCCTGGACCTGTCGATCATCCAGCCGCTGCTCAAGGGCGCCGGCTGGGACGTGACCACCGCGCCGCTGCGCCTGGCGCGGATCAACGAACAGGCCTACCGCCTCAACCTCAAGGCCAACGTGGCGCAGACCATCAGCGACATCATCGGCGCCTACCGCGAACTGCTGCGGGCCCAGGAACAGCTGGCGATCGTCGAGGACGCCCTCAAGCGCGCCAATGCCCTGCTCCAGGTGAACAAGGCGCTGATCGCCGCCGGGCGCATGGCCGAGTTCGAGATCGTGCAGACCGAAGCCGACATCGCCAGCCAGGAGCTGGGGGTGGAAGAGGCACGCAATCAGGTGGACATCAACCGCCTGTCGCTGCTGCGCCTGCTGGCCCTGGACCTGTCGACCCGGATCCGTGCCAGCGACGGCCTGCAAGCGGCGAAAGTCAGCATCGACCAGCAGGACGCCCTGCGCCTGGCGCAGATCCAGCAACCCACCTACCTGGCGACATTGCTGGGCAGCCAGCAGGCCGACCTCAACCTGATCATCGCCAAGGACCAGAGCCGCTGGGATGTGTCCCTGGTGGCCGGCGCCAATCAGGTGCGCAACCGTTACGACAACGACGGCGGCAACGGCGCGGGACGGACCTGGGACAGCTATGCCGGCGTGCAGGTGCAGATTCCCATCGGCGACTTGAGTACCCGTCAGGCCGAGGTGCATGCCCGGGTCGACGTGGAAAACCAGGCCCTGGTGCTGGCCGATGCCCGCCAGGCCCTGGAGCGCAGCGTCAGTGACGTGGTGCGCGACCTGGGCACCCGCTGGCGCCAGTACGAGATCGCCCAGCGCGCCGTGGAACTGTCCAGGCGCAAGCTGGATATCGAACGGGAAAAACTCAGCGCCGGGCGCTCCAGCAACTTCCAGGTGCTGAGTTACGAAAGCGATTTGCGCACCAGTGAAAACGCCCGCCTCAATGCACTGATTGCCTACCTCAACGCCCAGACCCAGCTGGATCTGACCCTGGGCACGACCTTGGAGACCTGGGACATTGCGCTCAACGACTTCTGAGCAGAAAAACTGGCGCAAGCGCGGCCTGCTCGGCGGCACGGCCCTGATCGTGCTGGCCGTGGCCGGCGTCGCCCTCACCCACTACCGCGCCGTGGACGATCCGGCGCTGCAACAGGGTCGCTGGATCGAGGTCAGCACTACGCCGCTGATTCATCAGATCGGCCTGGTGGGCAAGATCGAGCCCCAGCGCACCATCAGCCTGACGGCGCCGTTCGACGGCAACGTTCTGGCCAATCTGGTGGAACAGGGCCAGCGGGTGGAGGCCGGTCAAACGCTGCTGAAGATGGACCCCAGCCTGATCGAGATCCAGGTGCGCGAAGCCTTGTCAGCCCAGCTCAAGGCCCGGCGCAGCGTTCAGGAACTGCAGAACTGGGACAGCAGCGCCCTGGTGACCCGGGCCCGGCGCACCTTGCGCGCCTCGCAGATGGCGGTGAGCAATTCCGAACGCAAGCTCAGTGAAAGCCAGAGCCTGTTTGCCCGGGGCATCATTCCCCGCAACGAACTGGACGATCTCAAGCAACTGCTGCAGAGCCAGCGCCTGGACCTGACGGCGGCCCAGGGTGAACTGCAACAGGCGCTGGATCAGGGCAAGGGTGAATTCCGCCAGATTGCCGAGATGGAACTGACCAATGCCACGGTCAAGTACGAAGCCCTGCGCGCGCTGCTGGCGGGCAAGGACGTGGTCGCCCCCTTTGCCGGAATCGTGGTCCCGGCGCCGGGGCTCAACCTGACGCCCATCGCGTCGGCGGCGGCCTCGGGGCCGGTGCAGACCGGCAGCAAGGTCGGCCAGGGCCAGGCCCTGTTCGGCCTGGCCAACATCGAGCAACTGAAGATCGTCAGCAAGGTGTCGGAGCTGGACATCAACCAGCTGCGCCAGGGCCAGAGCGTGGAAATTCTCGGTGACGGCTTTGACGGCGAGCGCCTCCAGGGCCAGGTGGACATCGTCAGCAGTCTGGCGCTGCCGGGGGACGCCAGCGGTGCCAGCGCGCAGTTCCCGGTGACCCTGTCGGTGCCCAAGCTGACCCGCGAACAACAGCAGCGCGTCCGCCTGGGCATGAGTGCGCGATTGAGCATCATTACCTACCGCAACGATCAGGCCATAGTGCTGCCGCCAGCGGCGATCCAGCGCGAGGCCGACGGCATGAGCGTGGAATACCGGGCAACGGCCGATCAAACAGGCCGGCGGGTACCGGTGAGCGTGGGCCAATCGACCCCGGAGGGCGTGGAAGTGTTCGGCCTGCAGCCGGGCCAGGTCCGCCTGCCCAACGCCTTGTAGGTTCAGGCTTACCCGGCTATCACCCGAAGAACCTCTAGCGCCCTCGGGACACTTGCGTCCCTGCGGGCCGTTCGCAGCCTTCGGCAGCGGCTACAGTGATCGCCGTGGAGGTAGCCGCTGCCGAGCCCCGGCGAGGCTGCGAAAAGGCCCGCAGGGCCTTGCTTGACGATCTTCAGAAGAACCTCGGACGCCCTCGAAACTAACGCAGGGCGCGGCGCAGGACCTTGCCGACGGTGGTCTTGGGCAACTCTTCGGTACGGAACTCAACGTAGCGCGGCACCTTGTAGCCGGTCAGGTACTCGCGGCAGTGGGCCAGCAACTGCTCCTGGGTAAGGTTCGGGTCCTTGCGCACCACGAAGATCTTCACCTTCTCCCCGGTCACCCCATCCTCGACGCCAATCGCCGCCACCTCGGCGACGCCCGGATGCAGGGCCACCACGTCCTCGATCTCGTTGGGGTACACGTTGAAACCCGAGACCAGGATCATGTCCTTCTTGCGGTCCACCAGACGGATGAAGCCCTGCTCGTTCATCACCCCGATATCCCCGGTGGACAGCCAGCCGTGGCGGTCCAGGACCTTGGCGGTTTCTTCCGGACGCTGCCAGTAGCCCTTCATCACCTGGGGCCCGCGCACCTGCAGCTCGCCCTCCTCGCCCAATTCCGCCAGCTCGCCGTCCTCGCGCACGAAGCGCACCCAGGTCGACGGCAGCGGCACGCCGATGGTCCCGGTGAAATCGCCCTCGCGCATGCGCGCGATGTCGATCGGGCTGATGCTCACCACCGGCGAGCACTCGGTGAGGCCGTAGCCTTCGATGATCGGCACCCCGGTGACCTCCTTCCAGCGCCGGGCCACGGCGGTGTGGGTGGCCATGCCACCGGCGATGGCCAGTTTCAGGTCGGAGAAGTCCCGGCCGCGAAACTCCTCGTTTTCCAGCAGGCCGTTGAACAGGGTGTTGACCCCGACGATGCCGCTGAACTTCTCCTTGCGCAGGATCATCTGCACCCGCTTCACGTCCCGCGGGTTGGCGATAAGGATGTTGCGCCCGCCCAGGCACATGAACATCAGGCAGTTCACCGTCAGCGACAGCACGTGATACAGCGGCAGCAGGGTGACGTTGGTTTCCTGCTGGTTCTCGTCCAATTGATCGCCGACCCAGGCCTTGGCCTGCATCAGGTTGGCGAGGATGTTGCGGTGGCTGAGCATCGCGCCCTTGGCATCGCCGGTGGTGCCGCCGGTGTATTGCAGGAAGGCGATGTCATCCTGCTTGAGCTCCACCGGCCGGTGCTCCAGCACACTGGCCAGCTTCATCATCGCCGGGAAGCGGATCGAGCCCGGCAGGTTGAACTTGGGCACTTGCTTCTGCACGTGGCGCAGGGCGAAGTTCAGCGCCGCGCCCTTGAAGGTCCCCAGCAGGTCACCGATGGCGGCCACCACGATGTTCTTCAGGCGGCTGCCCGGCATCGCCTGCTCCAGGGTGTGGGCGAAGTTCTCGAAGATCACCACCGTCTCGGCGCCGCTGTCCTTGAGCAGGTGCCGCAGTTCATGGGCGGTGTACAGCGGGTTGACGTTGACCACCACCGCCCCCACCAGCAGGGTGCCGAACAGGCAGATCGGGTATTGCAGGCAGTTGGGCATCATCAGGGCCACCCGGTCGCCCTTCTTCACCCCTTTGGATTGCAACCAGGCGGCGAAGGCGAACACCCGTTTCTCCCACAGGTCGTAGCCCATCTCGGTGCCAATGCTGACGTAGGCCACCCGGTGGCGGTACTTGTCCACGTGTTCGAGGAACACTTCCCGCAGTGACGGGTAGCGGTCGATGTCGGCTTCGATATCGCTGGGCACCCCCGGCAGGTAGGCGTTCAGCCAGATACGCTCGGCGGGTTGCAGGCTCACGACACTCATTGGCAGTCTCCTTGTTATTTTATTTTTCGACGATGGCGGTGACACCCAGCCCGCCTGCGGCACAGACGGAAATCAGTCCCCGACCGGAGCCGCGCTGGTGGATCGCCTTGGCCAGGGTCGCCAGCAAGCGTCCGCCGGTGGCGGCAAACGGATGCCCACAGCCCAGGGAGCCGCCGTTGACGTTGAGCTTGCTGCGCTCGATGCTGCCCAGCGGCCCTTCGAGGCCGAGTTTTTCCCGGCAGTAATCGGCGTCTTCCCAGGCCTTGAGGGTGCACAGCACCTGAGCGGCGAAGGCTTCGTGAATCTCGTAGAAGTCGAAATCCCCCAGGCCCAGCCCTTCCCGGGCCAGCATGCGCGGCACGGCGTAGGCCGGGGCCATCAGCAGCCCTTCGCTGCCGTCGACAAAATTCACCGCGGCGGTTTCCCCGGTGCGCAGGTAGGCCAGCACCGGCAGGTTGTTGGCCGCGGCCCAGTCTTCGCTGGCCAGCAGCACCACCGAGGCACCGTCGGTGAGCGGGGTCGAGTTGCCGGCGGTCAGGGTGCCGTTGTGGCGGTCATAGGCCGGGCCCAGGCCGGCGAGCTTCTCCAGGCTGGCATCGGCTCGCAGGTTGTTGTCCCGGGTCAGGCCGCGATACGGGGTGATCAGGTCGTCGAAGAAGCCGCGCTGATAGGCAGCATGCAGCTGCTGGTGGCTGGCCAGCGCCAGTTCATCCTGGGCCAGGCGCTTGATGTGCCAGCGCTTGGCCATTTCTTCACAGTGCTCGCCCATGGACAGCCCGGTGCGTGGCTCGCCGTTGCGCGGCAGCAGCGGCTTGAAGAACATCCCCGGGCGCACCTTGAGCAGGCTGCGCAGCTTGTTGCCGGTGCCCTTGGCCCGGTTGGCCTGGAGCAGGATCCGGCGCAGCCCTTCATTGATGCCGATCGGCGCGTCGGAGGTGGTGTCGGCACCGCCGGCAATCCCCACCTCGATCTGTCCCAGGGCGATCTTGTTGGCCACCAGCAACGCCGCCTCAAGCCCAGTGCCACAGGCCTGCTGCACGTCATAGGCCGGGGTCTGGGGCGCCAGGGTGGTGGACAGCAGGCTCTCCCGGGCCAGGTTGAAATCCCGGGAATGCTTGATCACCGCCCCCGCGGCGAACTCCCCCAGGCGCTGGCCGGACAGGCCGTAGCGATCCACCAGCCCCTGCAACGCCGCCACCAGCAGGTCCTGGTTGCTGTCGTTGGCATAGACCGTGTTGGAGCGGGCGAAGGGAATCCGGTTGCCGCCGATGATCGCCACCCGGCGCACCGGCGCCGGATTGAAACTGTACTCAGTCATTGCCCAGCTCCCCAGATAAATAGGCCGCGCATGTGGGGCTTGTCCCCCGCGTTGTTGCGCACTTCGAACTCATGGCGCGAACCGTGCGGCAGACGGTTCCACAAGGTCACCGCCGCCGGCAGCAGGATCGGCAGCTTGAACTCGCAGTCCAGCTCCGCCGCCGCCAGCGCATGAGGCGGTTGCTGGGCCGCCAGGGCCCGGCCCAGGGTCCACATGCCGTGGGCGATGGGGCGGCGGAAACCGAACAGCCGGGCGCCGAGCCAGGAGGTGTGAATCGGGTTGAAGTCGCCGCTGACCTGGGCGAAACGCCGTCCCAGGTCGCCCCCCAGGTTCCAGCGCTGGGTGCGAATCAGTGGCGCTTCATCCTGCTTCAGCGCGCCTTCCCAGGGCTCGCCGATGGGGCTGGACACGCCACGGCGCAGGTACAGGCTGTGGCTTTCCCAGACCAGGCTGCCACCGCTGTGGCCCCGGGTGGCGATGGACAGCGCCTGGCCCTTGGGATGGGCCAGCCAGCGTTCGGCGAACACTTCCAGGCGCAGGGCCTGGCCCTCCTCCAGCTTCTGGTACTGGCGAATGCGATTGGCCAGGTGAACCATGCCGCTGGCCGGATAGGGAAACCTGCGGTCGGTCAGCAACAACAGGTGCAAGGGAAACGCCAGGGTATGGGGAAAGGCCAGCGGCACCCCGTGTTCCCGGCGAAAGCCGCAGGCCTGGGCGTAGCGGGCGATCCCGGCGGCCTGCAACTCCACCGCCGGACGCACCAGGCGCTCGGCGGGCAGCGCCGGCGCGGTGTCCGGCTTGGGCTTGCGCAGGCTGCGGATGCCGTCATAGAGCAGTTGGCCCCGGGACGGTGGCGGTTCGATGATGCGAATGGCGCTGTCGCTATTCATGGCTCAGGCCCCCAGCAGGCTTTGCCCGCAGACGCGGACCACCTGCCCATTGATCCCGCCGGAACCCGGATGGGCCAGCCAGGCGATGGTTTCCGCCACGTCCACGGCCTGCCCGCCCTGGTTCATGGAGTTCATGCGCCGTCCCGCCTCGCGGATCAGCAGCGGGATCTTCGCGGTCATCTGGGTTTCGATGAACCCCGGGGCCACGCCATTGACGGTGATCTGCTGACGCGCCGCCAGGGGCGCCAGGTTCTGCACCAGGCCAATGACCCCGGCCTTGGAGGTGGCGTAGTTGCTTTGCCCGAGGTTGCCGGCGATTCCGGAAATCGACGACACACAGACGATCCGCCCACCGGGGTTCAGGCCCTGGCCCGCGAGCAACGCCTGACTGAGCAGCAGCGGCGCTTCCAGGTTGACCGCCATGACCTTGCGCCACGCCGCCTCGGTCATCTTGGCCAGGGTCTTGTCCTGGGTGATGCCGGCGTTGTGCACGACGATATCGAACGCGCCGTGCTCGCCGACGAACTCCAGCAAGCGTTGCCCGGCCCCGGCGGCAGTGATGTCCAGGGCCAGGGCGTCGCCCTTGAGGCCGGCTGCGGCCTGCTGCAACTCGGCCTCGACCTGGGGAATGTCCAGGCACACCACTTGGGCGCCGTCCCGGGCCAGGACCTTGGCAATCGCCAGGCCGATGCCGCGGCAGGCACCGGTGACCAGGGCTCGCCGTCCGCTCAAGGGCCGCTCCCAATCGATGTGCCGGGGCACGTCCACCGGCTCGCCGATGCGCACCACCTGGCCCGAGACATAGGCCGAGCGCCGGGACAGGAAGAAGCGCAGGCTGCTGTCCAGTTCGGCTTCGGCACCGGGCTCGACATACAGCAACTGGACGGTGATGGCCCGACGCAGTTCCTTGCCCAGGGAGCGCACGAAACCTTCCAGGGCCCGCTGCGCCACCGCCTGCTCCAACGCCTTGCAGTGTTCCGGCGGCGTGCCCAGCACCAGCACCCGAGCATGGGCGCCCAGGCGCCGGACATTGGCGTGAAAGCAGCGGTACAGCTCATCGAGCTGGGCGATATCCGCCAGCCCGCTGGCGTCGAACACCAGGCCCTGGACCTTCACCGTCGAAGGTGCATTGATACTCGCGGCCTGGGCCGCCACGGTGTCGGTGGCGGCGAAGATCCGTTGCAGTTCGCCCAGCAGGCGGCCTTCGGGCGCCGCGGCGAGGATCACCGGGTTGATCAGGTTGCCGCCCTGCCCCTCGCGGTGGCGCTGGAGCGGCACCGGTTGCGGCAGGCCGGTACGTTGGGCCAGCCAGCGGCCCCACCCGGAATTGACGAACGAAAGATAACCGTCAGACATAAAGAGATCCCGATCCAATCCAGTAGAGGGTCAATAGGCCGAATCGCTGGCGACCACCGCGTCTTCGCTGCTGGCCGCACGTTTGCGCGAGGCCGGCCTGGCGCCTTGCTCGAAGTGCGCCTGACGCTGCTGCAGGGCTTCCAGCAGACCGAAGTCCTGAGGGAAGTCGTCGACCTGGATCGCGTGATCGCCGTATTCCACGTAGCGCCCCAGCAGCTCGTCCTCGTCCGCGCTGATCAGTTGCAGTTCCAGGGCCTTGACCCGCCAGATCACGAAGGCCTCGCGGGAGATCGGCAGCGGCGCCAGGACGCCCTGCTTGATCGCCGGCTTGAGCCGCGCCTCGATCAGGTCCACCTGCGGCTGCAGACGGAACGCCAGTTCGCCATAGGCCAGCTTGTCGATGTCCGGCTGCGGGATGTAGGAGTCGGCCAGCAGGCGGTCGCGGGTCGGGCCTGGGGTCTGCACCAGCTCGGCCACTTGCGCCAGCAGGCGATCCGAGGGTTTGCGCTGGGCAATGCCCAGGGGAAAGCTCAGGCCGCGAATGATCCGCGCAGCCGCCTTGGACGGGTAGTTGTCCAGCACTTCGGCCAGGGCTTCATGGGCTCGCAGCAGGGAGTCTTGAGCGGCCCAGTGCACCAGGGGCAGATCGGCCTGGGGCCGGCCGTCGTCCTCGAAACGCTTCAACACGCAGGACAGGATGTACAGCTGTGACAGAATGTCCCCCAGGCGCCCGGTGATGCTTTCCTTGCGCTTGAGGGCACCGCCCAGCACGCCCATGGAAATGTCCGAAGCCAGGGCCAGCACCACCGACAGGCGCTGGATCTGCCGGTAATAGCCGGCCAGGGCCTTGTCGGTATTGGCCGGGGCCTTGATCAGCCGGCCGCCGGTCAGCGCATGCACGGCGGCACGCACGGTGTTGGCGAAGACAAAGCTGATATGACCGAACATCGCGCTGTCGAACGCTTCCAGGCCCTTGCGCCCGGTGTCCCGCGCCGCTTCCATTTCGCGGAACACGTAAGGATGGCAACGGATCAGCCCCTGACCGTAGATGATCAGGCAGCGGGTCATGATGTTCGCGCCTTCCACGGTGATGGCGATCGGGCTTTGCTGGTAGGCCCGGGCCAGGAAGTTGTTGGGGCCCATGCAGATGCCCTTGCCGGCGACGATGTCCATGCCGTCGTTGACGATGGCCCGGGCGCGCTCGGTGACGTGGTACTTGGCGATGGCCGAGATCACCGACGGCTTCTCGCCAGCATCCAGGGACGCCACCGAGACCTTGCGCACCGCGTCACAGGCATACAGATGCCCGGCCATGCGCGCCAGGGGCGCCTGCACCCCTTCGAACTTGCCGATGGGCAGGCCGAACTGCTTGCGCATCGCCGCATACGCGGTGGTGCCGCGCACCGCCACCTTGCCCAGGCCGACGTTGGCCGACGGCAGGGAAATGGCGCGCCCGGCGGCCAGGCATTCCATCAGCATGCGCCAGCCATTGCCCACCTGGGCGCCACCGCCGATCACCCATTCCAGGGGAATGAACACATCCTTGCCGGTGGTCGGGCCGTTCTGGAACACCGCGTTCAGCGGCCAGTGGCGACGCCCGGTATTGACCCCCGGATGGGTGGTGGGAATCAGCGCGCAGGTGATCCCCAGGCTGCCCTTGCTGCCCAGCAGGCCGTCCGGGTCTTCGGCGCGAAACGCCAGCCCCAGCACCGTGGCGATCGGGCCCAGGGTGATGTAGCGCTTGTCCCAGGTGACGCGAAAGCCGAGCACTTCCTGGCCTTCGAACTGGCCCTTGCACACCACCCCGACATCGGGAATCGCCCCGGCGTCGGAACCGGCATAGGGGCTGGTCAGGGCAAAGCAGGGAATGTCTTCACCGCGAGCCAGGCGCGGCAGGTAATGCTGGCGCTGGGCCTCGGTGCCGTAGTGCAGCAGCAGCTCGGCCGGGCCCAGGGAGTTGGGCACCATCACCGAGATCGCCGCCGCCGAGCAGCGGGTCGAGAGCTTCATCACCACTTGGGAATGGGCGTAATGGGAGAAGCCTTTGCCGCCGTACTGCTTGGGAATGATCATCCCCAGGAACCCGGCGTCCTTGGTGTATTGCCAGGCCTTGGGCGACAAGTCCTGCCAGATCTGGGTGGTTTCCCAGTCGTTGGCCATGTCGCACAGGGTTTCCACTTCGTTGTCCATGAACGCCTGTTCCTCGGCGCTCAAGCTGGCCGGAGCGCTCTGCAACAGACGCGGCCAATCCGGCTTGCCGCTGAACAGCTCGGCGTCCCACCAGACCGTGCCGGACTCGATGGCCGCACGCTCGGTGTCGGACATGGCCGGCATGATCTTGCGGAACATCGCCAGGGCGCGGCGGGTGAGCAAGGCGCGGCGCAAGGGCTTGATGCACAGCAGCGCGGCCGGCGCCAACACCAGCAACACGCCGAGGGTCAATCCCAGGGTGCCCACCAGGCTGAACAGATACGCGACCGCCAGCCACACCACTGCGGCGCCCAGCCACAGGGCAGCTGTCGCCTGTCGATAAGCCAGCGCGAGCGCTGCGGCAAGTCCCACCAATAACCAGACAATCATGGAATACCTCTCTTGTTCTAACGAGACGACCACCAGGGCCCTGGGCGTTGTGCCGGCCCCCTGCAGATCACCCTACAAAGGAAAGAAGCATGTTTCAAATTTTATTTTTAAATATTGTTTTGAGTGAATTCGCCAATGCATAACGGCTGAACAGCGTCAGCCCGGGGTCATCGAGGACAATAGCTAGCAACGAAAATGAAGGCCTCAACCCAGGCTACGGCAATACCGGGCTCACGCCCCGCACCGCCGCACACCCAAGCCGGAACAACGCTTGAATCAGAAGTGATAGGTTGCCGACAGGCTGACCACCTCACCCGAAGCTTCGACTTTGCCATCCAGCCGCGACCCGCCAAGACGATCCTGGTTCTGGGTCTTGATCCGGGCTTCCTTGACAAATTGCCGTGAGTAAGCGCCGTCGATGGTCAGCCCTGGAATGGCCTTGATGTCATAACCAAAACCCAGCGAGGTGAACCAGCGATCATTGTCTGGAATCCGTGGGTCACGGGTTGAGCCACGGGTCGGCGTCTCATCAAAAGCCACACCGGCACGCAGGGTCAGTTGATCGGTGAAACGGTAATCACCGCCCAGCGAATACATCATCGAGTCTTTGTATTTGTAGGGGATCGAAACGATGGTATTGCCATCGGACTTGAGCGTCAGGTCCTTGAACGACGACCACTGTGTCCACAGGGCACTGACGCCAAGCGTGAAGCGATCGTTGAATACGTGAACCCAGTCGATACCGGCGCTAGCCGGAATATCCAGCTGAGCCGAAGCATTGGCGCCATCCGGATACAGCTTGAGCCCCGGGTAGGCGATTTCCACCAGGGATGGCCCTGAAGAAGAGTCGGTGTACGCCCGGCCCAGTGCGTCGGCACGGATATTGTATTTGCCCTCCAGCTTGTTCTTGATCTTGGCGTGGTAGTTCAGGCCCAGGGTGTCCTGCTCGGTTGGTTTCCAGGTCACCCCGGTAAACCAGCCGACGGAAGTGTTGTCCACCTTGACCCGCATCAGGTTGGAACCCACGCCAGAAGGAGCACCCGGCAACAGCGAGACCCCGGCGGCACCGCTCAAGTTGAGGTTCTGACTGACAAAACCGCTGGTGTGTTGGACGATGGCGCCCAGGCCGAGTGCGAACTGATCATTGACCTTGAACGAAAAGGAGCCAGAGACGCCCGCCGTTTCGATCTTGGTGTCCACCGCAAAATCCTTGCCCTTCCAGTCACTATCCCAGGTGCTACGCATGCCCATGGGAACCACTTGGCTCAGGCCAAAGGCAAAACGATCATTGATCGGCATGACCAGGAAGCCGGTCGGCAACCAGGCGGTAAAACCACCCTCGCCGCCATTGCCTTCAATCGGAGTCTGGGCGAAAGGATCGTCAATCGGCGAGCTGGAAGCCGGCTTGCCTTGGTAATCGTAGGCATTACCCTTGTATTTGAGCTTGATCCGCGCGTAATCGACCGTCATCTGCGCCACGTTCTGATCGATGAACGCCATGGCCGCCGGATTGTTGTACGCCGCGCTGGGATCATTCTTGAACAGCGAGCCGCCACCGAATGCCCGCCCCCAGCCTGGGGTACCGTAGGTTGGAGTAGTGAAACCACCCGCTTGCACCGACCCGGAACTGATCAGGCCGCCCAGCATGGCCAGGCCGATGACTGTCTGGATCTTGTGTTTCTTATTATTCATGCCCCACTCCTTATTATTATCGACCGCGGTCGGTCACCACCGATCCGGGGGACTGCAACAGGCGCCTCTGACGAGGCGCCTGTTTTTTTTCAGCAAGTGATCAACAGGCTGAAGTCACCTCAACTTCATGGCGTTACGGTGAAGGCTGGGCTTGGATTGACGCTCAGAGCAGTGATCTTGCAGCTGCCAACGGTCTGTGCCGAAGGAATGCTCAGAGTATTGGTAGCGTTGTTCCAGCTGATGTTGATGGCCACCGGAGAGCTGCTGCAGTTGGACACAATCTTGAAGTTGACCCCACTCACAGTGCCGGCGGTGGCGCTGGAGGCGGACAGGGTCCAAGGCAGGCCCAACAGGACCGGCACGTTACACAGCGAGTTGCTGCCGCTGACGGTGGCACCAGTGATCGAAGCGTTGGAGCCGTTGGCGGCCACGGTACCGGTGAAGTTGATGTTGCAATTGACCGGGAGACCGAACGACGCCGGCGAAGACACCGAAATGGTGCCCGGTGCCGAGAAGGTCGCCCCGGCAGGCGCGATGGTTGCGGCGTTGGCCATCGACGCGGCGCCGAGGCAGATGGCGAAGGAAGCTACGGAGACCAGAGTCTTGATGCTTTGCATTGTTGTTTTCCTCAAGATTTAGGCAACAGGCAGTTGCCAGGGGGTTATCAGCCTTGCCAGGGGGTCGATGACGCCATCGGCTCTCGGGCTCGACCGAATTCGGTACTGGAGCGCGCTAGGGCGATACCGACCCGGCTTGAACAACCGGTACTTCCGGACTCAATCGCAGTGTCATCAGCGTCCCTCCATGGATGGTGTGCTGGCTTCAGGGCGCCACCCGGAACGTGGGCGGCATCTGGATCGATACGGTCTTGATGGTGCAGCCACCGTCGAGGCTGACCTGGGCCGCCTCGAGTTTTCCGGTGCTGTTGTTCCAGCTGCCCTCGGCGGTGCTCGGCCCGCATTCGCCGCCCACCAGGGGCGCGTGCACCGTGACCCGGATGCCGGACATGGCGCCGCTGGTTTCGTCCTTGGCGACCAGCTTCCAGGGCAGGTGCGTGGCCTCCACCTGGCCGCACTTGAGGCCACCGCTGAAGTCGACCTTGTCGACGCTGGCAAAGCTGCCGTCGGGGCTGACCTTGCCGCTGACCTGGATGGTGCAGTCGGCATTGATGATGCTTTTGGCAAAGCTGATGGGGCCCTTGGCACTGAACTCGGTATTGGCCGGTTCGATGCGCGCGGCTTCGGCGGCGTTCAGCAGTGACACGCCCACCAGGACCACGAACAGCCGGGCAGCGAACAGAGGTGAAATAGACATCCGTGACTTCCTTGCAGTTGCTTATTGTTGTTGTCGGTCAACTTGGCGTAAGGACTTCGGTGTTGCCTCGCTGGCCCTTCAAGCGGATGCCCCGGACAGGCCACCGGCGCTTGAAGGCGAGCGGTACAGCTAAACGGCGGAGCCTGGATCGGTGTCGGTAAAACCGTATTGCCGCAGCAGTTCGGCACGCTTGGCCGGATGCAGATTGGCCAGCCGCACGTCCCCGGCGTAATGCGCCAGGACCCGGTGGTCCATCAGCCGCCGCCAGAGCACTGGCACATAGGCCCAGACGATCATGGTGGCGTAGCCATAAGGCAGTTGCGGCGACTCGTCGAAGTGGCGCAGGGCCTGGTAGGAACGGGTCGGGTTGGCGTGGTGGTCGGAGTGCCGTTGCAGTTGGAACAGGAAGATGTTGGTGACGATACGGTTGCTGTTCCAGGAGTGGCGTGGCGAGCAGCGTTCGTAGCGGCCGTTGGGCTGCTTCTGGCGCAGCAGGCCGTAGTGCTCGACGTAGTTCACCACCTCCAGCAGGGAGAAACCGTAGATGCCCTGGATCACCAGGAAGGGAATCACCGTCACGCCCAGCCAGGCGATCAGCACGCCCCAGAGCACCACGCTGTAGAGCCAGGCGCTGAGCACGCCGTTCTTCCAGTGCAGGGTCGGCAGCCCGAGCTTGTGCAGGCGCTCGCTTTCCAGGTGCCAGGCCGAACGCAGGCTGAACCACACGGTGCGCGGCAGGAAACTCCAGAACGACTCGCCAAGGCGCGAGCTGGCCGGATCTTCAGGGGTCGCCACGCGAACGTGGTGGCCACGGTTGTGCTCGACGAAGAAGTGCCCGTAGAAGGTCGAGGCCAGGGCCAGTTTGGCCAGGAACTTGGCCATACCGCGGTTCTTATGCCCCAGTTCATGGGCGATGTTGATGGCGATGCCGGTGGCGGCACCGGTGGACATGGCCATGCCCAGGTAGGTGAACCAGCCGACGCTGCCGTGCAGTTGCGCACGCTCGGTAAGGAATGTGGCGAAGTTCGCCAGGCCGCCCTGCAGGTGTAGCTGCTGGCTCAACTGCAGCAGCCCGCCGGCGATGATCCAGTCCACCCCGCTGACCGCCATCCAGGCAGTGACCACCAGGGACAACACCGAGAGCACGGCGCAGCTGTAGACGATAAAGCGGTAGTAAGGCTGTTTCTCCAGATCGGGAACCGCGGATTCCGGCGGGTTGCTGGCGTCTTCCCCCAGCAGGCCGTCAATCAGTGGAATCAGGCCAAAGATCACCACCACGCCGCTCCACCAGAACACCTGGACACCGGTGGTGAGGGCAAACAGCCCGGCCAGCAAAGGGGTGATCATCGGCAAGGTGCCAAGCCACCAGAGGTGGCGCTTGCCATCGGTCCAGACGCCGGGTGCCGCCACGGAAACAGTCATGGCAGCCTCCGCACAGAGGCAGTGGACAGGGATGCTATAAAGGACAGCGCGATGACGCTGCATGGCGCGTGATTGGATGAAAAAACAAAAGCGTGAAATGGCGTTATTTTCATTATTTTAATCGCTCAATTGCACTTTCAAAAAAAACATTCAAAACATTTTTTTAAAAAAATAGCTCGGGTTCGTTAGCTCGTCAACTATTTTTTCGGCTTGTCCTGAATGTCGCCCGTGACGCATTTACAGCGGCTTGCAGAGGGGTTGGGGGAGGCTCGAAACCGTCCCCCACCTCCCCTCTAGCTTGCTCGTGATGCCGCGAACGGCGGGCGCAGCACCGTGGCGCTGCGGTGCGGCGTCGCCCGGGAGGCGACCTCCTCAACCAGGGCCACCACCCGTTCGACGGCGCTGATCGGCAGCATGTGCCCCCTGCCCTGAACAATCTCCAGGGACAGCCCCGGCACCTTGCCGACCATCGCTTGCCCATGCTTGCGGTAATTGAGTACCGAGTCCTCCGAGCCATAGATCAAGCCGACCGGCAGATTCAGACTGGGGTAGCGCTTGACCATCTCCGGCAAGGAACGGTTGACCACGGCGATCTCGCTGGAAGCGTTGTAGAAGTTCTGCGAACGCATGCCCAGCAAGCCCCCGCCGCGCTCGGCGAAGTCCTCGGGGACCGGGTCCGGGGCGAATATCGCCTTGACCAGCCCACGGCGGCCGAGCATGGCCATGGGCGCCGCCAGGGTCAGGGCCATCCAGCGGCGCAGCCAGGACGGGCGCACGCCCAGGGACAGGAACACCAGCGGCAGCATGCGCTGCGGATGAGTCAGGGGCGCCACGAGGATCAGCCCGGACACCGATTGCGGATGATCCAGAGCCAACGACAGCGCCACCGCGCCCCCCAGGGAATGTCCCAGTACCAGCGGCTGCCCCAGATCCAGGGTACGTATGAATCTGGCCACCAGGGCGGCCTGGGCCGGCAGGTCCGCCGCCGCCCCGCGGGCCCGGGTGGAATAGCCGGACCCGGGGCGGTCCAGGGTGATGACCCGGAACCGCTCGCGCAATGAAGGAGCCAGGGAGTGGGTCAGGTTGCGCCCGCAGCCGGACAGGCCATGGATCATCAGCAATGCCGGACCGCGGCCTTCGTCGGTGTAGTGAATACGCTCGCCGCCGACCTCCAGAAAACGCCCGTTGATCGGAACCTGGCGTTCGATCCTGCGATTGATGCGGACGCTCACGCCCCAGAGCAGCGCACTGACCACCAGGAAGACTGCCGCCGCCACTAGCCATTCCATAACCCGCCCCCTCAGCTTCCCTGCGCCGCACGCCAGGACCAGGATGATCCGGCTGCATGGCTGTCGCCTTGGCCTGGTGCCGCCTGTGGCGTCGCCGGCGCAGTGCGCAGGCGCCCGGTCAAAATCCACAAGCCGATGGCGTAGGTGACATTTCCAGGTGATTTATTTAAATTAATTTTTAAAACATTATTTTAAATTGTGCAATCCTGAGATTTCACTCACCGACGAAAGTCTCCCCAAGCGTCACCCTACAATCGAGGTACACACCATGAATGCGTACTCGCCACCCGACGACCCCGAGGTCGTGGACATCGCCATCATCGGCGCCGGCTTTGCCGGGCTGTGCATGGCGATCAAGCTCAAGGAAGCCGGGCTAGTGGATTTCTTTGTCGCCGAACAAGCCGCGTCCCTGGGGGGCACCTGGCGCGACAATCACTACCCCGGCTGCGCCTGCGACGTGCAATCCCATGTCTATTCCTATTCCTTTGCGCCCAATCCGCACTGGACCCGGCAGTTCGCGCCCCAGGCGGAAATCCGCGAATACCTGGAAAACTGCGCCCGGGATTTCGCCCTGGCCCCCTGGCTGCGCTTCAACATGGGTTTGGAACAGGCGCGGTTCGATGAGGCCAGCGCGCGTTGGCAACTGCGCTTTGGCAACGGCCGCCAGGTCAGTGCCCGGGTGCTGGTGTCCGGCATGGGCGGCCTGTCGCGCCCCGCGCTACCGGAGATTGACGGGCTGGAAAGCTTCACCGGCAAGCGCTTCCACTCCCAGCAGTGGGACCATCGCTATGCCCTGCAAGGCAAGCGCGTGGCGGTGATCGGCACCGGCGCCAGCGCCATCCAGTTCGTGCCGAAAATCGCTCCGCGGGTGGCCCAGCTCAAACTGTTCCAGCGCACCCCGCCCTGGATCATGCCCAAGCCCGACCGCGAACTCAGCGCCCTGGAACGCTGGGCCTTCAAGCACCTGCCATTCACTCAGCATCTGGTGCGTTCGGCACTGTACTGGGCCCTGGAAAGCCGGGTCATTGCCTTTGCCCGGCGGCCGCAACTGATGAAGCTGGTGCAGCGCGTGGCCCTGCGTCACCTGCGCAAGCAAGTGCCCGACCCGCTGTTGCGCCAGAAACTGACCCCTGACTACAGCATCGGCTGCAAGCGCATCCTGATCTCCAACGACTACTACCCGGCCCTGTCCCGGGGCAACGTCGGGGTCATCAGCGAGCCGATCCTGCGCATCGACGGCGACGCCGTGATCACCGCCGACGGCAACCGCCATGCGGTGGACTGCATCATCTTCGGCACCGGCTTCCTGGCCACCGACCCGTTGCCCCGCGGCCTGCTGTTCGGCCGCCAGGGCCAGGACCTGGTGGACAGCTGGTCACAGGGCGCCCATGCCTACCTCGGCACCTGCCTGCCGGGCTTTCCCAACCTGTTCATGATCGTCGGCCCCAACACCGGCCTGGGCCACAACTCGATGATCCTGATGATCGAGGCCCAGGTGGACTACATCCTCAAGGCCTTGGAACGGATGCGCCAGGACGGCCTGGCCAGTATCGAGGTGCGCCCCGAGGTCGAGCGCCAGTACAACCAGCGCCTGCAGCAGCGCCTGGCCGGCGCCATCTGGAGCGTCGGCGGATGTCGCAGCTGGTACCTGGACCCGCGCAGCGGCAAGAACACCACCCTGTGGCCCGGGTCCACCTGGAGCTTTCGCAAGACCGTGCAGCACTTTCGCCTCCAGGACTACCTGAGCACCCAGCTGCCCCAGCCCGGAACCGTCGCCGTCGCCGCCGCCGAAGCCGCAGCGCGCCCACTGAACCTCGAAGAGGCCGTCCGATGAAAAACTTTAACGGTAAAGTCGCCGCCATCACCGGCGCCGCCTCCGGCATGGGCCGGGCCCTGGCCGTCGCCCTGGCCCGCGAGGGCTGCCACCTGGCCCTGGCCGACAAGAACCCCCAGGGACTGGCCCAGACCGTGGCCCAAGCCCGGGCCGCCACGCTGTTGCCGCTGCGCATCAGCAGCCAGGAGCTGGACGTCGGCGATCGCGAGGCGATGTTCGCCTGGGCCGCCGCCAGCGCCGCCGAACACGGCCAGATCAACCTGATCTTCAACAACGCCGGGGTCGCCCTGTCCAGCACCGTGGAAGGCTCCAGCCTGGCGGACCTGGAGTGGATCGTCGACGTCAACTTCTGGGGCGTGGTCCATGGCACCCAGGCCTTCCTGCCCTACCTCAAGCAGGCCGGCGAGGGGCACATCATCAACACCTCCAGCGTGTTCGGGCTGTTCTCCCAGCCGGGCATGAGCGGCTACAACGCCACCAAGTTCGCGGTGCGCGGCTTCACTGAATCCCTGCGCCAGGAACTGGACATGCAAGGCCACGGGGTCTCCGCCACCTGCGTGCACCCGGGGGGCATCCGCACCGACATCGCCCGCACCAGCCGCATCAGCGACAACGTCAAAGGCTTTTTGATCGACAACGAACAGCAGGCCCGGGACGACTTCGAAAAACTCTTCATCACCAGCGCCGAAACCGCCGCCAAGGTGATCCTGCACGGGGTGCGCAAGAACAAGCGACGGGTGCTGATCGGTCGCGACGCGCACCTGCTCGACCTGTTCGTGCGCCTGCTGCCCAGTGCCTACCAGGGACTGGTGGTGTGGCTCAGCCGGCGCCTGGCGCCCAAGCCGGGCCGGGAGCGGCCGCCGCTCTACAAGCCCCAGGACGAACGCGGCCTCTGAGGCCCCCACCTTCACCGCCAAGTGTCTAGAGGAGCGCCAGCCATGCTGCCCATCCGCCGTGACATCAAGGTTGAACTGCCTGCCGAACGTGCCTGCGACTGGCACGAACAAGGCAGCCACGTCAGCCACTTCTTCAATGCTCTGTCCCTGCTGTTTCCCGCCGGCGAACTGTTCTTCATGGACAGCGTGCGCCACTACCGCGAGCAGATTCACGACCCCGAGCTCAAGCGCCAGATCCAGGGCTTCATCGGCCAGGAAGCCATGCACAGCCGCGAGCACCAGCACTACAACGACCTGTTGCAGAACGCCGGACTGCCGGCCCATCTGCTGGACCGGCGGCTGCGGATCATCCTCGACTTCCAGAAGAAACACTTTCCGCCGGCCTTCAACCTGGCGATCACCGTGGCCCTGGAACACTACACCGCGATCCTCGCCGACCTGCTGCTGCGCGACCCCAGCCGCTTCGGCCACTCGGTGGAAGGCTACCGGCAGATGTGGCTGTGGCATGCCCTGGAGGAAACCGAACACAAGGCAGTGTCCTTCGACGTCTTCAACCAGGTGATCCGCCCCGGGCCCAAACGCTACCTGCTGCGCAGCGCGACCATGCTCTTCACCACCCTGACCTTCTGGCTGGTGGTGTTCGACTTCCATGTGCGCATGCTGATCGCCGACCGCCGTCGCGGCGGCCACTGGCGCGGCCTGTGGCGGGTGCTCAAGTACCTCTATGGCAGCCAGGGCGTGTTCCCGCGCATTGCCCTGCCCTGGCTGCAGTTCTTCAAACCCGGCTTTCATCCCTGGGATCACGACAACCGCGAGCAACTGCAACGCATCGAGGGCCTGGTGCAGGACATCCAGCGCACCCGCGCCGCCGCGGCCAAGTGACGGGGCAGCCGCCTGCCAGGCCGGCGCGGGCTCAGTCCCGCGCCACCTGGCTCCGCACATAGGCCGCCGGCGGCTGGCCCACCATGCGCTGGAAATCCCTGACGAAATGCGCCTGGTCGAAGTAACCCAGGCGCAGGGCCAGTTCGGCATCCGGCTGGGCCTCGCCGCGCTGCAGCAAAGCCAGGGCCTCGTGCAGGCGATAGCGGGCAATGACCCATTTCGGGCTCACCCCCACGTAATGGGCAAACAGCCGCTGCAACTGGCGCGGGCTCACGCCGGCCCGTTGCGCCAGGTCCTGCACGCGGGTCAGTTGCGGGTCGACGGCGGCCCGCTCCACCAGTTGGTTGAGCCGCTCCACGCGCTCATCGACCACGGGCAGGTGGGCCAGCAGCCAGGCCGTGGCCCGCTCGCACATCGACGCCATGCCCGGCCAGGGGCCGGCCTCAAGCAGGCTGTCGGCCGTTCCCAAGACCTCGGCCGCAGCGAGCGAACGGTCGCGCAACAGTTCCATGGAGCGCCCCCAGAACGGCTGGAACGCCGCCGCACGAAACTTGATGCCGAACACCCAACCGTGACCGGCCAGGGTCTTGCAAAAGCGTTGCCGGTGCGGCCCCCAGATCCGCGCCTGATTGCCCTCCAGCACCAGATGCACGTTGGGGTGGGGCAAGGTTTGCTGGTGCTCGACCCGCGATTCGGGCAACGCCCAGCCCACGTACCAGAAGTGCTCCACCCAGGGCGCCAGGGCGGGCGGCGGTGCCTGCCGCAAGTGTTCGACGTGCCGGGCCGCCAGACGCTGATTGAGCACGCCCCGAGCCGGCCCGGGAGCGGTGGCGGCTGGCGGTCGCTTTTTTCCAATGCACTGCATGATGCGTGTGTTTTCATCCTTGTTCCCGAACCGGGGCCCAACGCCCCAAGGTCCGCCGCGCATTATCACCCAGCCGATACCGGAGAACAGCATGCTCGCCACAGGACAATTCAGCGTCAAACTGCCCGCCCACCCCGTAGCCCCGGGCACCGAAGCAGCCCAACTGGGGCGCATGGCCATTCACAAGACCTTCGAAGGCGACCTGCAGGGAACCAGCCTCGGCGAAATGCTCAACAGCCTCGGCACCGTGGCGGGCTCGGCAGGCTATGTGGCCCTGGAACGCGTCGAGGGCAGCCTGGCCGGCCGAAACGGCAGCTTCGTGCTGATGCACTACGGGGTCATGGACCGGGGCCAGGCGACCCAGCATATCCAGGTACTGCCCGACTCCGCCGGGGGTGAACTGCTGGGCCTGGCGGGCCGGATGCAGATCCGCATCCAGGATGGCCAGCACCACTACGAGTTCGACTACAGCCTGCCCGGCGACTGCTAATCTGCAGCGCACCTTTTGTGCTGCGAGCCCGCGCTATGTTCCTGATCCTGCTGCCCCACGCCGACTACGACCCCACTGAAAGCAGCCTGCCCTGGCAGGCCGCCCGGGACGCCGGGTTCCAAGCGCAATTCGCCACGCCGCAAGGGATGCCGGCCTACGCCGATTCGCGCCTGGTGAGCCTGGGCTTCGGCCCGCTCAATCCGCTGTTGATGACCCCGGCGGCGGATCTGCAGCGCTACCACAGCATGACTCGGGACCCGGAATTTCGCCGTCCGTTGAAGTACACCGAGGTCGATCCGCAGGCCTTCGAGGGCCTGCTGATTCCCGGCGGCCATGCCCGGGGCATGCGCAGCCTGCTGGAGTCCGAGGACGTGAGGCGGATCATCCTGGCCTTCTTCAAGGCCGACAAGCCGGTGGCCGCGGTGTGCCATGGCCCCCTGGCCCTGGCCCGCTGCATCGATCCCGACACCGGGCGCTCCGTGCTCTATGGGCGCAAGGTCACCGCGCTGCTGGCCGGCCCCATGGAACTGGCGGCCTGGATCGTCACCGCGCCCTGGCTGGGGCGCTACTACCGCACCTACGACTGCAGCGTCGAGGCAGAGATCAAGCAGGCCCTGGCCAGCCCGGCGGATTTTCTGTCCGGACCCTGGCTCCCGCGCCGAGACTCGGCCGCCCATCCCGAACGCGGTTTTGTGGTACGCGACCGCAATCTGCTGACCGCCCGCTGGCCGGGAGACTGTCACCGCTTCGCCAACGAATGGGTGACCCTGCTGCAACAGGCGCGGCAGACTCAGCCGGAGCAAAACCCTGCTTGAAGGCGTGACCACGAGCGCCGCCGCTTCAAGAGGCTCTCGTCATCACTGCGCCTGCACCTGGCTGCGGGCTCAGGCGTGGGACCAGCGACGGTGCAGGCCGCGGGCCAGGGCGTCGAGGGCAAAGCCCAGCACGCCGATCAGCAGGACCATGGCCATCAGTTCCGAATAGGCCAGGCGGTCCCGGGTGTCGAGGATGAAGTAGCCCAGGCCGGCGCTGACCCCGAGCATTTCGCAGGGCACCAGGACGATCCACAGGATGCCGATGGACAGGCGCACCCCGGTCAGCACGTGCCCCAGGATCCCCGGCAGGATGATCTTGCGCAGGGTTTCCCAGCGGGTGGCGCTGAGGCTGCGGCTCAATTGCAGCCAGCGCGGGTCCAGTTGGCGCACGCCGGCCGCGGTGTTGAGCAGGATCGGCCACAGCGCGGCGAACGCCAGGAGGAAGTAGATCGGCTGGTCGCCCACGCCCATCAGCATCACCACCACCGGCATCCAGGACAGCGGCGAGATCATCCGCAGAAACTGGAACGCCGGGGTGGTGGCCGCTTCCAGGTGCCGGTAGTTGCCCACCAAGAGGCCCAGGGGCACGCCGATCAGCAGCGCCAGCAGCAGGCCCACCAGGATGCGCTTGAGGCTCACCAGCACGTGCTCATACAGCTCGCCACGCCCCAGCAGTTCCACCAGGCTGGCGAAGGTGGCCTCGGGCGAGAAACGCGCCGCCAGGCCGCTGCCACCGCCCAGCAGGTGCACCCCCAGCCACCAGGCCAGCAGCAGGCTCGCCAGCCCCGCCAGGCCCAGGACCCAGTGGTTCAAGGAGGAAGGTTGCTTGCCCATCAGAGACCGAACTCCTCGCTACGCTCGAAACTGTCCGCCAGACCGAAGGCCTTGAGCCCGCCGACGGCGGCGATGGCGTTGCGCACGAAGCGCTCGTCCACCAGGTCCTGGGCGGTGTGCGCCGGATCGAGGCCGGCGAGAAAACCCTTGTCGCCCTCGATCAGGGTGTCCTTGAGGCGCTTGACCAGCTCTTGGGTGTAGCTGGGGAACGGGTACGGCTGGAAGTCGATGCGCTGCTCGTCCCAGTGGCTGTGCCGGATCGCGCCGCTGGCCAGGTAGGCCTCGCGGTCCGTGGCCGCCGGGGCCAGCACCCGGTTGAGCACCTGGGGCGCATGGGGCGTGTAGCGGTTGGCACCGTCCTTGGACAGCAGCTGGGCGGCCTCGGCGCGGTGGTCGCGGGTCCACAGCTGGGCCTTGACGATGGCGTTGACCACCTTCTGCGACCACTCAGGGCGGTTGTTCAGGTCGTGCTCGTGCATGAACACCACGCAGCAGGCGTGGTTGCGCCAGACATCCCCGGTGAAGCGCTGCACCCGGCCGACCTTGAGTTCCTCGGCCAGGGCATTGAACGGCTCGGCGACGATGTAGCCGGCGATCCGCTGGCTGGCCAGAGCCGGCGGCATGTCCGACGGCGGCAGCACCAGCAGGTTGACCTCGTTGGCCCCCAGGGCACTGCCTGCGGCCTTGCTCACCGGCACCAGGCCGTTGTCACGGAACAGTTGCTGCACCACCACGTTGTGGATCGAGTACCAGAACGGAATCGCCACCGACTGCCCCGCCAATTGCTTGATCTCGGTAATGCCCGGGGCCACGGTCAGGCCGGAGCCGCCGACGTGGTTCCAGGCCACCACCTTGGCCGGCACCCGGCTGCCGTAGCGGGCCCAGACGGTCATCGGCGACAGCAGGTGGATCACGTTGACCTGGCCGGAAATGAACGCCTCAATCACCTGGGCCCAGCTGCGCAGCAGCACCGGCCGCTCGGCCTTGATGCCTTCGGCCTCGAACAGGCCGTTGTTGTGGGCCACCAGCAACGGCGTGGCGTCGGTGATCGGCAGGTAGCCGATGCGCACCGGCGCGTCCGGCTCCTGGGCGGCGCGGGCCTGCAGGCTGTTGAGCAGCGGCATGGCGCCGCCGGCGGTCAGCAGCGCGCTGAGTTTGAGAAAATCACGCCGAGTGTGAGTGAAGTCGTCCAGGCACATGGTCAATCTCCGACGGTGCAGGCAATGGGGAAGTTGAGGGATTGCGGCTCGCCCGCCGAAGGGTCTTGAGAATCTCGATACGCAGGGCGCCCAGCTCCTCGATCCGCTCGGCGCGCGGCGCCGGCAGGTCGATGGACCACTGGCCGAGGGTGCGCGCCGGGCTGTGACCCAGTAGCAGGACCCGATCGGACAGCAGCAGGGCTTCGTCGATGTCGTGGGTGATCAGCAACGCCGCGGTGCGCTGCCGACCGATGATCTGCAGCAGCAGTTGCTGCATGTCGGCCCGGGTCACCTCGTCCAGGGCGCCGAAGGGCTCATCCAGCAGCAACACCTGGGGCTGCCGCGCCAGGCAGCGGGCCAGTGCGGTGCGCTGGGCCATGCCGCCGGACAGCTGCGCCGGGTAGCGCCGGCGGGCCTGCTCCAGGCCAACCGCGGCAATCGCCTGATCGACGCGTTGCTGGCGCTGCGCCGGGCTCAGGTGCGGCTGGCGGGCAAAGTCCAGGCCGAAGGCGACGTTGTGTTCCAGGTTCAGCCAGGGCAGCAGGCTGGGGTCCTGAAAGGCCACCGCGACCCGTGGATGGGGCCCGCTGAGCTCCTCGCCCAGCAGGCTGACCCGGCCCTTGTGCGGTTGCTGCAAGCCGGCCAGGACCCGCAGCAGGCTGGACTTGCCCACCCCGCTGGGGCCGAGGATCGACACCACTTCGCCGGCGTGCAATTGCAGGTCGAAGTCTTCCAGCACCGCGTGCCAGCCGTCGGCCCCGGGGTAGCCCAGGCTGATCTGTCGGGCATCGAGCACGCCACTCATGCCGCGCTCCGCCCTTGGCGTTGCAGTTCGGCGCGCAGTTGCACCAGGCTCGGGGTGACGATGGGCACGAAGGCCGATTCGCGCCAGCGCCGGGCGAAACCGCTGCCGAACTCGCTCAGGTAGGCCTTGCCGCCACTGGCCTGCAACTCCAGCTGCACGGCGTTGGCGGCGGCTTCGGCCAGGGCGATGCGCACCCGGAACAGCGCCGCCGGTTGGCTCAGGAAACGCCCGTCGAGCAAGCCGCTCTTGAGCTCGTCGACGCTGTGTTCCAGCTGCTGGCGTTGCTCCTGCAACGGCTCCTGGAGCACCGAGCGGGAGCCACCGAGGTGCTGCTGCACCTCGCTCAGGGCGCGACGCGCCAGACCGATGGCCAGGGCGCATTGCAGGCCGAGGAAGGCCGGGCGCACCGCCGGCAGGAACACCCGGGCGTCGTCGTGCAGCAGCCAGTCTCGCGGAACCTGCACCTGACTCAAGTCCAGGGCCGCGGTGTTGCTCGATTGCAAGCCCATCAGTTGCAGGTCGTCGGAGCGCTGCAGCCCGGGCAAGGCATCGGGGAGTGCCAGGATAAAGGGCGCACCGCCCTCCTCGTGCTCGATGGCCGCCGCCACCACAAAACCGCTCTTGCGCAGGTTGGTGACCCAGTGCAGGCGGCCGTTGAGGCTCCAGCCCTGGCCGTGGTCCCGCGCCTTGACTTGCAGCGCCTCGATCCCGGACAGGAACTTCATGGCGTTGGACAGCCCGGTGGCCCCGGCCAGCTCGCCACTGAGCAACGAGGGCAGCAAGCGCTCGCGCAGCGCCTGGTTGGGACTGTGCAGCAGGTATTCGATAAAGGCCCGCTGGCCCCAGAACACGAAGGCGGCCGCCAGGGAGTGACTGGCCACCGCGGCCATGACTTCCAGGGCATCGGTCAGTTCGCCGCCGCTGCCTCCCAGTTCCTGGTCGATGCCGACCCGCAGCACGTCGGCCCCGGCCAGTCGAACGAGTACCTGCTGAGGATCGCAGTGACCCTGGTCCAGCGCCTGGGCCTGGGCATCCAGCCATTCACTCAAGTGCGCACTGAGCATGTGGTTTTCTCCTTGAAGGGGGCGCCGTTGGATAACCGGCGCCTTGAATCATTGACCCTGGGCCGACCAGCGATACTGGGCCAGCTCGGGGTTCAGTTCGGTCCCGGCGAACACGTTGGCGAAGTTGCACAGGGTCGCCAGACTGATGCCCAGGATCACTTCCAGGGCATTGCCCTCGCTGTAGCCTGCGGCCTTGAACCGGGCATACGCCGCTTCGTCGACCTTGCCGCGGGTGGCGATCACTTCCCGGGCAAAGGCCGCCAGGGCTTCCAGCCGGGCTTCGGGCAGGGTGCTCTGCTCGCGCAGCGCACTGACCACCGGATCGGGGAGTTTGGCCTTGTTCAGGGCCACGGCGGTATGACCTGCGACACAGAAATCGCAGCCATGGGTGGTGGCGGCGATCAACTGCACCACTTCCCGCTCCGCCAGGCTCAGATCAGCCTTGGCGTTGAGGCCCGAGACGGTGACGTAGGTTTCCAGGGCCGCCGGGGCATTGGCCAGGATGCCCAGCAGGTTGGGGATGTAGCCGGAATTCTTCTGGGCGTTTTCAAGAAATGGCCGGGCCGCTTCTGGGGCAGTGTGCAAGGTGTGTAGAGTGACGCGGGACATGGAGTGGACTCCTGGTATGTAGGTGTGCGTCAAGTCTGTTGGTTATAAGAATTCCGATCCATATTCTAAAGTAGCGATTACTTGCTCCTGAGTGTTTCCCTTAGATGATTTCATCAAGCCCCTTGGTCGATTGGTTATTAGAAAGCCTGGAACTGGACGCCAGCCTGTTTCATGTCGGGCGCTACTGCGGTGGCTGGCACGCCAGCACCCAGGGGCTGGCCCGGGCCAGTTTCCACCTGATCGTGCAGGGCCATTGCTGGCTGCATATCGACGGCGTGCCCGAGCCCCTGCGCCTGAACGCCGGAGATGCGGTGTTCCTGCTGCGGGATCTGGGCTATCGACTGTCCAGCGCCCCGCAGCCTGAAGTGGCGCAGCAACTGCCACGCATCGCCATGAGCGCCCTGGATGCCGGCGCCCAGGATGGGGTCGGGCTGGTGTGCGGTTTCTTTCATTTCAAGCCCGGGTTGTCGTCGCTGATCATCGAGGGTCTGCCGGGCTGGCTGGTGCTGCGGGCCGGCGATCCGTCGCTGAGCGCTGCCCGGGCGCTGTTCCAGCTGATTCTCGATGAGTGCCAACGCGCTCCCGCGCCCTCGTCGGCACTGCTGGAGCGCCTCAGCCACCTGCTGTTTCTCTATGTGTTGCGCCAGCAGGTCAGTGACAACCAGGACCTCGGCGGCCTGGTGGCCCTGGCCCGGCATCCGGGGTTCGCCCCGTTGCTGGAGCAGTTGATCCAGCACCCTGGCCAGGCCTGGCCCCTGGAAAGCATGGCGGCGTTCACCGGGCTGTCGCGCTCGGCGTTTTTCAAGCGTTTCAATGAACTGGCCGGGCAATCGCCGGGACAGGTGCTGCTGGCCCTGCGCATGCGCCATGCCTGCCAGCTGCTCAAGGCCAACCAGACGGTGGAACAAGTGGGGGCCGCGGTGGGCTATCAGTCGATTGCCGCGTTCACCCGGGCCTTCACCAAGGCGGTGGGGCTGCAGCCGGGGGCCTATCGCAAGCAGCATGAAGGACGCTGAAGCGCCCTTTCGCGCCGGACTCAGCGCCGATGGGCCAGGGCCCGCACCAGCCGGTCGCCGGCGCTCTGCACCCCCTGGACCAGCAGCACCAGGATCAGCACCGTGGCCACCATGATCTGGTTGTTGAAGCGCTGATAGCCGTAGCGGATCGCCAGATCCCCCAGGCCTCCGCCGCCGATCACCCCGGCCATGGAAGAGAAGCCGATCAGCATCACCAGGGTCAGGGTCAATCCGGCCAGCAGCGCCGGCAAGGCTTCCGGCAGCAGGGCCTTGAAGATCACGTGGCCGATATGCCCGCCCATGGCCAGGATCGCCTCGATCCGGCCCTTGTCCACTTCATCCAGGGCGTTCTCGACGATCCGTGCAAAAAACGGAAAGGCACCGATGGTGATCGGCACCACCGCCGCGGTGCTGCCCAGGGTCGTGCCCACCACCAGCCGGGTCAGGGGGATCAGGGCAATCAGCAGCACCACGAAAGGCAGGGAGCGTCCCAGATTGACCAGGGCGCCCAGCAGGCGATTGAGTCGGGGCATGGGACGCAGGCCGCCCGGGCGGCTGACGAACAGCACTACCCCCAGGGGCAGGCCGATTAACAGGGTGAACAGCGAGGCCAGGAACACCATGTACAGGGTTTCGCCGGTGGCGGTGAGCAGCAGTTGCGCCAGCTCCGGCCAATCGAGGCTGCGGTTCACAGGCGTTCACTCCGAATCCCTCGCTGGGCCAGGGCCGTCAGCAGTTGTTGGAATTTGCCGGCATCGGCGGGGGCGGCGGCGATGCGCAGGCGCCCTACCCGCTGGCCGCCCACAGACTCGACACCAGCGGCCAGCACCTTGAGTGGCAGCCCCTGCTGGCGACTCAGTTGCTGCAACAGCGGCGCGGCGCGCTGGTTATCGAAAAAGGTCAGTTCGGCTTCGGGCTGGCTAGCGTTGAACGGCAGGTTGTAGCCCGGCAGCAAGGCACGGCCCAGTGCCGATTGCGGGTCCGCGAGCAATTGGCCGATCGGACCGCTCTCCAGCAACCGGCCCTGGGCCAGGGAAGCGGCGTGGCTGCAGATGGCCTTGACCACCGCCAGTTCGTGGGTGATCAGCACGATGGTAAGCCCCAGCTCGCGGTTGATGTGGGTCAGCAGTTGCAGGATCGAGGCGGTGGTTTCCGGGTCCAGGGCGCTGGTGGCTTCATCCGACAGCAGATAGCGAGGCCGCGCCGCCAGGGCCCGGGCAATCCCGACCCGCTGCTTCTGGCCGCCGGACAGTTGGGAAGGAAAGGCCCGGGCCTTGTCGCTCAACCCCACCAGGTCCAGCAGTTCCAGGACCCGGGCCTGGCGTTGCGGCTTGGCCAGGCCGGCGATTTCCAGGGGCACCGCGACGTTGTCCTCGACCGTGCGCGAATGCAGCAGGTTGAAACCCTGGAAGATCATGCCGATGCCCTGGCGCTGCCGGCGCAACGAGCCCTCGGACAATGCGCCGAGGTCCTGGCCATCGATCAGGATGCGCCCGCTGCTGGGACGCTCCAGCAGGTTCAGGCAACGCAGCAGGGTCGACTTGCCGGCACCGCTGCGGCCGAGAATGCCGTACACCGCGCCGTCGGGAACCGTCAGTGAAACCCGATCCAGGGCCGGAGGCTGGCCCTTGCCATAGATTTTGCTGACCTGCTCCACCTGGATCATGGCTGGCGGCCCGCGACCGGGATCACCGAGCCCGAGTAGGTTTCACTGATGTATCGGGCCACTTCCGGTGAATTGAGGTCCTTGGCCAACTGGCGGATGCGCGGGTCGTCCTGCAGTTTGGGGGTGGTCACCAGGATGTTGGCGTAAGGGTTGTGCTCGGCCTTCTCCAGGCCCAGGGCGTCCTTGGCCGGCACCAGTCCGGCTTCCAGGGCGTAGTTGCCGTTGATCACGGCCAGGTCCACGTCCTCCAGGGCCCGGGGTATCTGCGGTGATTCGATTTCGAGGATTTTCAGCTGCTTCGGGTTGTCGGCGATGTCCTTGGGGGTGGCCTGGTCCCGGGCCGGGTCGCTGAAACCGGGCTTGAGGCGGATCAGCTGGTAACTCTGCAACAGGTACAGGGCGCGGCTGAGGTTGGTGACATTGTTGGGCACCGCCACGCTGCCGCCCTGAGGCACCTGGTCGAAGTTCTGGTGCCGCCGGGAGTAGATGCCCAGAGGCTCGATATGCACGCTGGCGGCCACCGCGAACGGCTGGCCCAGCGCCTGTTCCTGGGACTTGAGATACGGCAGGTGCTGGAAGTAGTTGGCGTCCACGTCGCCGTGGGCCAGCAGTTCGTTGGAATTCACGCCGTTGGGGATCTCGATGATCTTCAGTGGCAGTTGCGGGTCGAGCTTCTGCACATAGGCGAGGATCTGCGCGTGGGGCACCGGATCGGCGGCCACCCGTAACGGTTGCGCGGCGCTGGCCGGCAGGGTGTGTCCCAGGCTGGCCAGCAGCGCCAGGGCAAACAGGGAGGTCTTCAGCATGGCAATCATCCTTGGTTCGACGAATGAGGGTCAGGCGCTCAGGGCCTTGGGTATCAGGACATCGGCGTAGTAACGCTGGGCCACGTCGGGGTGCGAGCGCAGACGGCCCTTGAGGTAGTTCCAGCCGACGTCGCGAAACAGCGGGTTGTGGGGGTCGCTGGCCGGGCCCCGGGCCTCCTGTCGCAGCGCCTCGGGCAAGGGGTACAGCGGCACCCGGGCATCGAGTTGGGCCCCCAGAAAGAAGGCGATGGACAGCCGCTCGCGATCCGCCGGCGGCGACAGCACCCGGTGCACCGTGGCACGCAGGTAGCCGTGGGTGGCCAGTTCCAGCAGTTCGCCGATGTTCACCACCAGGGTGTTGTCCCGAGGCGGCGCATCGATCCAGCGGCCCTCTTCCACCTCCACCTGCAGGCCGGCCTGCTGGTCCTGCAGCAGAAAGCTGAGAAACCCGGAGTCCTTGTGCGCGCCGACACCCTGGTTGCTTTGCCCCGCAGCGCGGCCGGGGTAGCGGATCAGCTTGATGTGTTCATTGGGCCGTGCACCGTACAGAGGGTCGAACGCCTGCTCCGGCAGGGACAGGGCCTGGGCGAAAGCGCGCAGCAGCCGCAGGGACATGCGGGTCATTGCCTGCTGCCACTCCAGCAGCAGCGGCTTGAGTTGCGGCAGCTGCGCCGGCCACTGGTTGGGCCCTTGCAGCCGTGCCCAGGGCGGGCTGTCGGGGTCCAGCGGCAGGGCCTGGCGTTCGGCTCCCAGATCGAACTGCTCGCGCAGGTCCGGCTGGCCGCGGGTAATCTCCGAAGCCGCGCGGTTGTAGCCGCGAAAATGCGGCGAGTGGATCATTCCCACGGCGGCCTTGTCGGCCTCGGGCAAGGCGAAGAATGCCCGGGCCTGCTCCTGCACCCGGCGCAGCAGATCGCTGTCGATGCCATGCCCGGTGAGGTAGAAGAAGCCGACGTCCCGCGCGGCCTGGCGCAGGTTGAGCAAAAACGCCTGGCGCTGTTCCTGGCTCGCCTCCAGTTGGCTCAGGTCCAGAATCGGTAGTGCGGTGATATCCAGCGAGTGCGGCATGGTTCACTCCCCTGTGAGTTGACGATGTCCGGTGGTCGGGCTCAGAGCTTGGCGATGGACACTTCGGTGGATTTGACGAAGGCGATCACTTCGCTGCCGACCTTCAGTTCCAGATCGCGCACCGAGCGGGTGGTGATCACCGAGGTCACGATGCCCGAAGCGGTCTGCACGTCGATTTCCGACACCACCTGGCCTTCGTGGATCTCCTTGATCACGCCTTTGAACTGGTTGCGTACGTTGATGGCTTGAATGGTCATGCTGGCAAATCCTCTGCGGGCACCGGACTCAGGAATTGAGCGGCTGGTGACAAACATGCACCTTTGGCCAAAGCCTTCAAAGGAATAAATAATTAGTATTTTATGCCTTTTAGATATATTGAATTGCCGCCCTCGCCCCGGGATTTGCCGGTCTGGAGTCCGTACAGCGGAACTTGACCGCCGCCCATGGCTTTGTTTCCCTGTGCCCTTCCCATCCGACTCGCCACAGATCCCAGGAGGCAGCATGCGCACGCTCGAGCTCGCGAACACCCAGGTTCCGGTCATTGGCCAGGGCACCTGGCGCATGGGGGAGGATCGTCGACTGCGGGATCGGGAAATCGCCGCGCTGCGCAGCGGGATCGAGCTGGGCATGACCCTGATCGACACCGCTGAGATGTACGGCGAAGGCGGCGCCGAGGAAGTGGTCGGCCAGGCCATTGCCGGGCGCCGCGATCAGGTGTTCCTGGTGAGCAAGGTCTATCCCCACAATGCCGGTCGCCAAGGCCTGCCCCTGGCCTGCGAGCGCAGCCTGCGGCGCCTGGGCACCGAGGTCATCGACCTGTACCTGCTGCACTGGCGCGGACACTACCCTCTGGCGGAGACCGTGGAGGCATTCGAGCGCCTGCGGGAGGCCGGCAAGATTCGCCGCTGGGGAGTGTCCAACTTCGATCTGGCGGACCTCGATGAACTCGACGCGCCAGCCTGCGCCACCAATCAGGTGCTGTACAACCTGGAGTCCCGGGGCATCGAGTTCGACCTGCTGCCCGCCTGCCAGCAGCGCCGGATGCCGATCATGGCCTATTGCCCGATCGGCCAGGCCGGCGCCCTGCTGGCCGAACCGCAGTTGCAGCGGATTGCCCGGGAACATGGCGCGACCCCGGCGCAGGTGGCCCTGGCCTGGCTGTTGCGTCAAGACGCAGTGCTGGTGATTCCCAAGGCCGTGAATCCGGAACACGTGCGCCTCAATGCCCGGGCCGGCGAACTGCAATTGCGGCCCCAGGACCTGCAGGCACTGGATCAGGTGTTTACCCCGCCTCGCCGCAAGCAGCCTCTGGAGATGGTTTAAACGTTATAGCGGAATCAGACATGTTCGATTGCAAGCGAAGTTACAAGAGATTAATTGCAAGAAAGTGACTACCCGCAAAGTTGCTCTTTCAGACAATTAACTTAGTGTCCGGAAAAGTTTCAACAGTATAAAAATCCTTTGCTTCCGGTTATTTAAGAATTGTCTGATCCCTGCTTGTCATGCCCCCAATTACAGTTGGCGGATGAGATTAAAAAGCTACCTGCATCAGATCAATCCCCTTTTTTCCAGTCCTGAAGCAGCCCGTCGGCTGCTTCGTGTAGTCGCGCTGATTTTCCTGATCGGCCTGCTCGGCGCCGTCTACAACTTCCTGCGTTCGAGCATCAACAATGAACTGTCGCAACGGCGCAGCTACATGAGCAGCGCCATCGCCGAAGCGCAGACGTTCTTCACCAGCCGCGAAGCCTTGCTGGAAAGCCTGAGCCTGTCGGCCGTGCACAAATCCCGGCAAAACCCCAACTATGAATCCAGCAGCGACCCCGAGGAGGAAATCCACCTGCAACTGGGCGCCCCCGGGGAGCATCAATGGGGGGTCTGGCTCACCCAGCGCATGCGCGACTACCTGAAAAGCAAACAGCTGAACCTGCTCTACGTCCACGACGGCGAACAACCGCCTGTCCAACGTCTGTTCAGTACCCAGCCCGAAGCCGCCTACCTGCCCGCACTGATGCTGGCCAAGCTGGCCAGCCTGAACTCCTCGCAGATCCCGACGGGGCAACAGTTGTGGCTGATGGATCACTCCTCGAGCAGCGCCCGCCTGTACATCTTCACCCGTCTCGACGAGCGCTACCCCAACTCCGGCTGGCTGGGCCTGGAGATGGAAGGCAACAGCGTATCCGCCGCCCTCAGCGATCAGAGCGCCGGGGACTTCATGATGTTCAACTCCCAGGGTGGACTGATCTTCAGCAGCACTCCCAGCGCCCAGTTGAGCGAGGAGGTCCGGCAAGTCCAGGGCGGCAGCTTCTTCGGGTTTCTCGGCGGCCGCTGGTGGCCCGATCACCTGGTGATCCGCAAGCAGCTGGGGTCGTCGGACTGGCAACTGGTCTACGCCTTCGACCTGCACAATCTGCTCAAGAGCCTTTGGCCGCAATTGCTTGCGGCCTTGCTGATCAGCCTGTTCGGCATGGCCTTGATCGGCTTCCTGAGCCACTGGATCGAGGTGCGCCTGATCGCTCCGGCGCTGCACCGGATCCAGGCCCTGATCGAAAGCGAGGCATTCAGCCGCGACGTGATCCAGATCGCCCCGGTGGCGCTCTGCGTGCTGCGCCGCAGCGACGGCCAGGTGGTGCTGGAAAACACCCTGTCCCAGCAGTGGCTGGGCAACGGCACCGAGCGCGACCAGCTGTGTGCCGGCTGGATCGAGCAGGCTTTCGACCCCAATCGCCCCAACAGCTCGGACTACTTCGAAACCGCCGACGGACGCCATCTGTACCTCAGTTCGGCGCCGACCCGCTACAACGGCGAAGACGTGCTGTTCTGCGCCTTCAGCGACATCAGCGCGCGCAAGCAGATCGAAGCGGCGCTGGAGGAAGCCAAGCGCCTGGCCGATACCGCCAACGAAGCCAAGACCCTGTTCCTGGCCACCATGAGCCACGAAATCCGCACACCGCTGTACGGCGTGCTCGGCACCCTGGAGCTGCTCTCGCGCACCCAGCTGGACAACCAGCAGAAAGACTACCTGCGGGCCATCGAGGGCTCGTCCGGAACCCTGCTGCAGTTGATTTGCGACGTGCTGGATGTGTCCAAGATCGAGGCGGGTCAACTGGCCCTGGAACTCAGCGAGTTCTCCTCCCTGGATCTGGTGCACGAGATCATCCAGGGTTATGCCGCCGCAGCCCAGGCCAAGGGCTTGCAGTTCTACGCCTGCGTGGATCCGCATTTACCCGAAGTGCTGCTCGGCGACGTCACGCGCATCCGCCAGATCCTCAGCAACCTGCTGAACAACGCGGTCAAGTTCACCGACTCCGGGCGCATCGTCCTGCGGGTTCGGGTGGACAGCCGCGACGGTGAGCGCAGCAATATCCTCTGGCAGGTTTCCGACACCGGCCGCGGTATCGCCCAGGACGACCAGACCCTGATCTTCGAGCCCTTCTACCAGACCGAGGGCAACACCAACGTGATCGCCGGCACCGGGCTGGGCCTGCCGATCTGCCAGCGTCTGACGCAGTTGATGAACGGCAACATCCGCATGGTCAGCGAACTCGGCCTGGGCAGCAGTTTCACCCTGACCCTGCCTCTGGAAGCTTCCTCCCTGGGGGCCAGCGCGCCACTGATCAGCCCGTTGCTGCCGGAGATGATCTACGTGGTGTCGCCGGTGCGCGAACTGGCGGAGTCCGTGGCCGGCTGGTTGCGCCGCTGGGGGGCCAGGGCCCAGTTCAGCCTGCCGACCCAGTCGGATCGCAACCGCGGCCATGTGCTGATCGAACTGCATCCCGGCACCGTGGAGCAGCGCCTGGAGCCGGACTGGCAGGGCCCTCTGGTGCTGGCCAGCGGCGACGGCCACAACGAACCGCGGATTCGGGGCGGCTGCTGGCATGTCAACACCAACAACCTGCGGGCCATCCACCAGGCGGTCAGCCAGGCCCAGGGCGTCTGGGTGGTTGCGAGCGAGGAGCACCCCGACAGCCGAGAACTGAAAAAACTCAGCCTGCATGTCCTGGTGGCCGAGGACAACGTGATCAACCAGCTGATTCTCAAGGATCAGCTGGAAGAGCTGGGTTGCAGCGTGGAATTGGCGTCAAACGGCGAAGAGGCGCTCTGCATCTGGAGAGCCGGGCACTTCGACGTGATCCTGACCGATGTGAACATGCCCAAGCTCAACGGCTACGAACTGGCCAAAGAGCTTCGGCGTCAGGGCTGTTCGATCCCGATCATCGGGGCGACGGCCAATGCAATGCGCGGAGAAGAAGAGCTCTGTCTTGCAGCCGGGATGAACCACTGCCTGGTCAAGCCGTTTGCATTAAGAGCGTTGTTCAACTATCTGGCGCCCTATGAAAGAGCCCCTCATGAAGTCCTGTAGCATTTTGATCGTCGAAGATCAGCCGTTTCAGTACATGTACCTGCAACACTTGTTCAACGAGCTGGGCCCGTATCAGCTGGAGGTCGCAAGCAACGGCAGGGAGGCCCTGGAGCGTCTCAAGCAGCGGCACTTCGATCTGGTTCTGACGGACCTGCTGATGCCCGGCATGGACGGTGTGCAGTTCATCCAGGGCCTGGCCACCCATCGTGTGCGCCCGGCCCTGGCAATCATGAGCGCCTCTTCGCGGCGCATGCTCATGGGCGCCAGCCTGGTGGCCCGCAACCTGGGCCTGCGGGTGATTGGCCTGATCTCCAAACCGGTCAACCTGGCCGCCCTGCGCAGCATCACGGCACAACTGCCGGGGCTTACCAGCAACGAACCGACGCCGGCGGTGTGGGTCGAGTGCAGCCGTGAAACCCTCCAGCACGCCCTGCGCGACGCGCAGATCCAAGCCTGGTTTCAACCCAAGAAGGCCCTGAACAACGGGCGCATCGTTGCCGCCGAGGCCCTGGTGCGCTGGATGCACCCGCAGCACGGCATGTTGCTGCCCTGCGACTTTCTTCCGGAGCTCACCGAGGCCGGCCTGGAGGAAGAACTGCTGTGGCTGATCCTCGATCAGGCCCTGGCGGCCCAGGTGTGCTGGCGCGAGGACGGTTATGACATCCCGGTCTCGATCAATCTGCCGACCCACCTGCTCAACAGCGCCGACCTGGCCGACCGCCTGTATGACTTTGTCATCCAGCGCAACGGCATACCGGGGAAGATCTGCTTCGAACTCATGGAATGCTCGACCCCGGAACACATCAGCAACTTCTACGCGGGCGCCTGCCGCCTGCGCATCAAGGGTTTCGGCTTGTCCCAGGACGATTTCGGCAAAGGCTACAGCTCCTACATGAACCTGGTGTCCACGCCCTTCACCGAACTGAAGATCGACCGGGCCCTGGTCCAGGGCTGCCACGCCAACGAAGAACTGGCCCAGGCCCTGACCAGCATCATCGCCCTGGGTCGGCAGTTGGGCCTGACGGTGGTCGCCGAGGGCGTGGAAAGCGCCCAGGAGCTGGCCCTGCTGAGAAAGATCGACTGCACCCAGGTGCAGGGCTTCCTCATATCCCACGCGGTGTCCTCGCAACAGTTTCAGCAACTGCTGGCCCAAGATGGACCGGCGACGGTGTACTAGCCGATGAACCCATTGCCCTGCTCCGCACCAGCCACTCATCGCTGACCGCCTTGCTTCAGAGAGAGGAATCTCGAACGCGGGGCCCTTCTACGTATCTGGGAATTCAGTGATGAAATACCGCAATACCTTGATGGAGAATCTGACTCGCAGTTCGATTCGCCTGAACAAGGGCCTGCTGACCCTGGCGGGCCTTGCGCTGCTGCTGTTCGCCCTACTGTTCTGGACCACCCAGCGCCTGATCGATGAACAGCACAACAGCGTCAGGCTGCATTTCGCGCGGTTGATGGAAAACATCCAGGAACAGGAACTGTTTCTGCAGAAGCTGGCTTCCCGTCAAGCGAGCGCAGCGCCGCTGGCTGCCGAGCAGCCCCTGCCCCATGACGCCAATGACCTCTCCCAGGCCCAGCCGCCGTTGCTGACGCCCTTCGACCCGAGCTTCGACTCTCAACCGCAGGCCGCCAACGAACTGCCCAAGGCCTTCGCCCTGGGCCTGCAGCTGTCGACCTTCTACAACGCCTTCTGGTCCACGTCGCCCTATCACGCGCCCCGCACCTTTCTGTTCAACAGCTTCGGCAACTACGACATCAGCCTGCCGGCGGCGCGCCAGGCGCGCGGCAATCCGTGGCAGGGCAACGGCTCCCATGACGGCGAAATGGAACAGGTGCTGCGGCAACTGAAGGTCAAGCACAGCGACCCGCGGGACCAACAGGTGCATTGGCAAACCTACAGGCTCCCGGAGTCACTGGACGTCGCGCCCAAGCTGCTGGCCTACGTCAATCTGCACCTCGGACCGCAGCCGTTGCAGCTGCATGGCGCCAACAGCTGGATGATGGTGGCGTCGCTGCTCAATCTGGACAAGATCAACGACATCGAGCGCCTCATGGACTGGTCGATCTACGACGACTTCACCCTCATCGAACCTTCCGGCAGCGTCCTCAGCGGCTCCCTGCCTGCGGCCAAGGCATTGCGCGAAGGCCCGAACTTCGGCTTGCGGGGCATGGTCTTCAAGGTCACCAGCCCGACTCCGGCGCTCTGGACCGGGCTCTACAGCATCAGCTACAAAAGTTATCTCGGTTATGCCCTGTGGCTGCTGCTGGGCCTCCCGGCGCTGGCCCTGGGCGCGATCGTCTGTGGCTGGATCGCCAGCCGCTGGTACCGCGACCGGGTGGTGGCTCCGGCGCAACTGGCGCACCAGACCCTTGCCGAGAGCGAGGCCTTCAGCCGCGTGGTGCTCGATACCGCGCCCACCGGCCTGTGCGTGGTGCGCCGTGAGGACTTCAAGGTGCTGATGGAGAATCGCCAGGCCGTGCAGTGGCAAGGCACGACCCAGTTGCTGAGCATGCTGCAGCGCGACCCGCCCTTGAGCGACAGCGGCGAAACCTGCCTCGAGATCGAAGGCCGGCACTTGCAGGTGGGGCTGGTCGCCACCCGCTACCAGGGGCAGGACGTTCTGCTGTGCACCTTCTATGACATCACCGCGCATGTGCAGGACGCGCAACTGCTGGAACAGGCCCGGCTCGCGGCGGACGCGGCCAACCAGGCCAAGACTCTGTTCCTGGCCACCATGAGCCACGAGATCCGCACCCCGCTGTACGGCGTGCTCGGCACCCTGGAGTTGCTGGGCCTGACCCCGCTCGACGCGCGCCAGAGCGAATACCTGCAAACCATCCAGCGCTCTTCCAGCAACCTGTTCCAACTGATCAGCGACGTGCTCGACGTGTCCAAGATCGAGTCCGACCAGATGAGCATCGAACCCGTGGAATTCTGCCCACTGGACCTGGTGGAAGACGCGCTGCGTAGCTATGCGGCCTTCGCCGAACGCCGCGGACTGCTGCTCTACGCGTGCATCGACCCGAGCCTGCCAAACCTGATGCGCGGGGATGCCGGGCGCATCCGGCAGATTCTCAACAACCTGTTGAGCAACGCCATCAAGTTCACCGACAGCGGCCGGGTGGTGCTGCGAGTCCGGGTGCTGGCGCAGCAGGACAGCCTGGCCAGCATCGAATGGCAAGTCACCGACACCGGGATCGGCATCTCGCCGTCGCAGCAGCCGCAGTTGTTCGCCCCCTTCTACCAGGTCCGCGACGCCTCCAATGAGGCCGGTGCCGGGCTTGGGCTGGCGATCTGTCAGCGTCTCAGCGAGATGATGGGTGGACACATACAGGTGATCAGCGAACCGGGGCTGGGCAGCAGTTTCTCCCTGCGCCTGAGCCTGCCGTGCCTGGCAGGCGCCCTGCCAGGCGCCGCGCCGCTGCCCGAGGGGCCACCGGTGTATGTCCGGGCGCCGGTGCCGGAGCTGCAGAAAAGCACCTGCGAATGGCTCAACCGCCTCGGCCTGCAAGCCTTTCCGGTGCCTCTGTGCACGGACGACAAACCGCGCAATACGGTGCTGATCGACATGCTGCCCCGTGACAGTCAGCCCGGCTGGCCCGGTCCCTGTGTCACCGCCGGAGCGGCGGGTCACCGGGACCACCCGCAAGCGCAATGGGCGGTCGACGCCCACGATATCCGCGCCATCGCCCAGGCCGCGGCGCTGGCCCGCCAGGGACAACCCCTGGACCTGCTGCAACGCGCCCCCGGGACCTTGCGCCACCTGGCGCTCAATGTTCTGGTGGCGGAAGACAATCCGCTCAATCAGACGATCATCAAGGAACAACTCGAAGCCCTGGGTTGCCAGGTGACCCTGGCGTCCAACGGCGAACAGGCCCTGGAACAATGGCAGCCCCAGCTGTTCGACATTGCCGTCACCGACGTCAACATGCCGCTCATGAATGGCTACGATCTGGCCCGGGAGCTGCGCCGACGCGAGCCGAAGCTGCCGATCATCGGCGTCACCGCCAACGCCCTGCGCGAGGAAGGCAGCCGTTGCCTGGCCGCCGGCATGAGTGCCTGGATCGTCAAGCCCATGACCCTGCAGACCCTGCGCGGGCAACTGGAAAAGCTCTGCCCGGTGCCTGACAGCAACACCGCAGCGCCCGCGACCATCAGGCCGGTGGAGCCGCTGCAGCCCCGGGAACCGGCTCCGGCCGAGCAGCGGATACAGGTGTCGGAGAAAATGCGACCGCTGTTCCTGAGCACCATGCGCGACGACCTGCAACGCCTGGCCAAGGCCCTGGAAACCGGCTCGGGCCGGACCGCCGCCGAGCGCCTGCACAGCATCGCCGGGGCCATGGGCGCGGTGCAGGCCGGCATCCTGGCCAAGGCCTGCGCCGAGCTGGAGTGCCAATTGCTGGAAAACACTTTGAATCCGATTCTGGAGGGCCAAGTCAGGCAACTGATGCAGCACTTGTCGGAACTTCTGCTGCCCCTTGAATAATGGGTGGCAGGGTTTAATGTACCGTCAGTCTTATGTTTCTTTACTAAATTGCGTATTACACGGGTGTGTTTGCCATGGAAAAACTGAAAGTAGTCATTGCTGACGATCACCCTATTGTTTTGCTCGGCGTGCGCGAGCTCATGGAGCGCGACGACCGCTTCGAAATTGTCGGTGAAGCGGTATGTTCCAAAGGCCTGATCCAGCAGCTGGAATCCCGGCCGGTGGACATTGTGATTACCGACTACAACATGCCCGGAGACTCGCCTTACGGCGATGGCCTGAAGCTGGTGGAGTACCTCAAGCGCAACTTCCCGCACTTGCAGATCCTGATCCTGACCATGATTTCCAATCAATTGATCCTCACCCGCCTGCGCGAGTTGGGGGTGGTGGGCGTGATCCAGAAAAGCCAGTTGCACGAGGAGATCCAGACCGCCCTCAAGGCCATCGCACAAAAAGGCGTGTACCGCAGCCTGGAGCCGGCCTCCCATTCGGTGATGGAATCCAATGTGGCGATCGACGAGCGAATTTCCACCCTGTCGCCCAAGGAATTTGAGATCCTGCGGCTGTTCGTTTCCGGCAAGAGCGTCAGCGACATCGCCCGCAGCCAGAACCGCAGCTCCAAAACCATCAGTGCCCAGAAGATCTCCGCCATGCGCAAGCTGGACGTGCAGAGCGACCAGGACCTGCTGACCTACTGCATTGGCCGCAACATCTTCAACTGATCGTCATAAGGAAGCCCCCGAAAATGGATGGTTCGTCCCCCCTGAAGCACGCCGACCTGCTGCAGCTCGAGGCGCTGCAAGGCGCCTGGGAACAGATCTCGATGGAAGACAGCGGCGTACTCGACCCACCGGACGAGCACAGCGCGCCAGGCGCCCTGACCCTGATCGAAGGCAACCGCTTTCGCGTGGTGACGGTGGCCGGGGACACCCTGCTGGCGGGGAGCTTCAGCCTCGACAGCAGCACCCAGCCCAAGTCCATCACCTGGGTCGATTCCATCGGAGCCGACGCCGGCAAGCCCTTGCCGGCCAGCTACCAACTGAGCGCCGATGAGTTCGTGTTCATCGCCGCCGACGAGGGGCAACCGCGGCCCACCCGTTTCAGCACCGGGCCGGGCCAGACCCTGCGCCGCTTTGTCCGCGTCCACCGGGACCAGTGACAGCGCCATCCCCCGCCGCTGATCGTCACTCCCCGCCAAACCCTGCCGCCGGCTCCACCTCAGCCGGCCCCGCACCCTCGGCCTGGATCGCCCACCACCCCGGCAACAACTGCCGCACCCGGGACTCGGCGAAACGGTCGTCAATCAGCATCAGCACGCCACGATCGGTCTGGCTGCGAATCACCCGCCCCGCCGCCTGCACCACCTTCTGCAAGCCCGGATAGAGGTAGGTGTAGTCGTAGCCGGAACCGAACAACGCCGCCATGCGCTGTTTCATCTGCTCGTTCAGCGGGTTGAGCTGGGGCAGCCCCAGGGTGGCGACAAAGGCGCCGATCAGCTTCGTCCCCGGCAGATCGATGCCTTCGCCGAACGCCCCGCCCAGAACGGCAAAGCCTATGCCCTGCCCCTCGGCGCGAAACTGCTGGAGAAAGTCCTGGCGCGAGGCTTCATCCATGCCCCGGGACTGCAACCACAGGGGGATGTGCCGGTGTTCCCGGGCCAGCAGCTCGGCCACCTGCTGCAGGTAATCGAAGCTGCTGAAGAACGCCAGGTAGTTGCCCGGCCGCGCGGCGAACTGGCGGGCCAGCAACTCGACGATCGGTGCCAGCGACGCCTGCCGGTGCACATAGCGGGTGGAGATGCGGCTGACGATCTGCACCTGCAACTGGGCGGCGGCAAAGGGCGACTCCACCTCCAGCCACACCGTGCTGTCCGGCAGGCCCAGCAGGTCACGGTAGTAACGCTCGGGATTGAGGGTGGCAGAAAACAGCACGGTGCTGCGGGCCGCGCTCAGTCGCGGGCCCAACAACGCCGCCGGCACCACATTACGCAGGCACAAGCGCGACAGGCTGCGCTTGGCGCTCAGGGCGCGCTTGCTGATGTCGAAGATGAACTGCCGCTCATCGAACAGTTCCGCCACCCGGGCAAACTGCAGCAACTCGAAGTACAGCCCCTGCAGGCCGGCGTCCAGGCCCTGGGGCTGCTCGTTGAAGTAGTCACCCAGGGCCGCGACGCACAGGGCCAGGGCCCTGAGCAGCGCCGTGGGCAACTGGCTATAGGCCTGATACGGCGCGAGCTGTTCCTTGTGCAGGGCATTCCATTCTCGGTTCAGGCGTTGCAAGGCGCCTTTGAGCACCTGGGGCGCAGTGTGGCGCACGGCGGCCAGCTGTTGCTGATCCAGGCTTGCGCTGTACATGCCGCGCCCGCGCTCCACCAGGTTGTGCGCCTCGTCCACCAGCACCGCCAACTGCCACTGATTGGCCTGGGCCAGGCCGTACAGCAAGGCGCTGAAGTCGAAGTAGTAGTTGTAGTCGGCCACCAGCAGATCGCTCCAGCGGGCCATTTCCTGACTCAGGTAGTAAGGACAGACCTGATGCTCCAGGGCCACCTGGCGCAGCGCCTGGCGGTCGAGCATCGGCACCTGGCTGGCCGCCTGGCGCGCCGCCGGCAAGCGTTGGTAGAAGTCCCTGGCCAAGGGACAGGACTCACCATGACAGGCTTTGTCCGGGTGTTCGCAGGCCTTGTCCCGGGCCACCAGCTCCAGGACCCGCAACGGCAGCCCGGCCTGTCCGGCGAACAGCACCCGCGCCGCATCCAGGGCCAACTGCCGCCCCGGGGTCTTGGCGGTGAGAAACAGCAGCTTGTCCAACTGCTGCGGGGCCATGGCCTTGAGCATGGGGAAAATCGTGCCCAGGGTCTTGCCTATGCCGGTGGGGGCCTGGGCCAGCAGGCAGCGGCCGGTGCTGACCGCCTTGTACACCGATTCGGCCAGGTGCCGCTGGCCCTGGCGAAACGTCGCGTGGGGAAAGTTCAGGGCGCGGGTCGCCTGGTCCCGGGCTTGACGGTGGGCCAGTTCCTGCTGCGCCCACTGCAGAAACACCGCGCATTGGCGCTTGAAGAACGCCTCCAATGCCGCGGCACTGTGTTCCTCCACCAGGGCGGTTTCCTGTTCGCTGGCCACGTCGAAATACACCAGCGACACCCGCAGGCTCGGCAACTGCAGGCTCTGGCACAACAGCCAGCCATAGACCCTGGCCTGGGCCCAATGCAACTGCCGGTGGTTGTCCGGCATGCGCGCCAGATCGCCACGGTAGGTCTTGATCTCTTCCAGCAGGTTCTGCGCCGGGTCGTAGCCGTCCGCCCGCCCCCTGACCAGCAGCTCACCGTATCGGCCCTCCAGGGGCACTTCGCTCTGGTAGTCGGGATTGCGCCGGGCCGCCACGGTGCGGTGCCCGAGCATGCCCTCCAGCGCACTGGGCGACGGGGTGAAGCGCAGATCCAGGTCGCCGGTCTTGGCACTGAACTCACACAGGGCTCGCACCGCGACGCGATAGCTCACGAGGACGGGGCCTGCCACTGCACGTAGCACACCACCACCGGCATCTGGTGCTCCTGGCAGAAGTCCAGCCAGCGCAGCTGGTTGTCCTGCAGACGATCCCCCGGGCCCTTGACCTCGATCATCCGGTAGCGCTTTTCCTCGGGCCAGAACTGGATCAGGTCCGGCATGCCGGCGCGGTTGGCCCGGATGTCCAGCAGCAGCCGCTGGAACCAGTGTTTCAGGTGTTCGGCCGGCAGGCAGTCCAGGGCCAGTTCCAGCAGTTCCTGGCTCAAGACGCTCCAAAACACGAAAGGCGATTGCAGGCCCCATTTGGCGACAAAGCGCTGACGGATGCTGTCCCGGTAACGGCCATCCTCCAGCTCCTCCAGGCACGCCTGGAACAGCTCGCTGCGCCGCGGGTGAAAGTCCTCGCTCAACAGATCCACCGGCCCGCGCTGGAACGGGTGGAAGAACGCCCCCGGCAAGGGCGCGAAGATCGCCGGCCAGCACAGCAGCCCGAACAGCGAGTTGATCAGGCTGTTCTCCACGTAATGCACCGGTGCCTGGGGCTGATGCAGATGAGCCTGGACCTGCAGCTCCACCGACAACCCGCTGGCGTCCCGAGGCAGGCTCAGGTCCAGTCGCGCCACCTCGCGGCTGACCGCCCGGGACGCCGGTGGCCCGCCCAGCTTGCGCCGCAAGCGCGGCGTCACCCGCAGCAACTGCTGGGCCTCGGCGGCGCTCTGGGGCGCTGCCGCGGCCTGTTCGGCCAGGGTCAGGGCCGCTCGATACTCGGCGCTGAGCTCCAGAACCCGGATCAGCCGCAAGCGCGCCCCGGGGTAGCTGCACTGCTGATAGATCTGCCGGGCCAGCGGCCAGTCGGCCTGGCGTTCGCAATGCTGCCCCAGCAGGAACAGCAGCTTGGCGCGACGCTTCTCCAGCCAGGCGTTGGCGCTGCTGAACGCAACGATACGCGGCAGCACCGCCGGCAGCGGCTCGCCGGCCTCGAAGGCCTCCTGGCATTGCTGCAGGTAGATGAAACCGTCGACATCGTCGCGACTGCGCAGGCCCCGGGCATCGGCGCTGATCTCGACTTTCTCGTAGCTGTAGATCCCCAGGTCCGCGAGCACGAACTCCGACCAGTCCTGATAGAGGTTGCCGAAGAACATCAGCCGCAACCGATCGCACAAGGGCATGACCGTCAGGCTCAGCAGCCGGTCGGCCAGTGCAGAACACCATTGGCCGAAAGCCCGAGGCTGCGGAGACAGCGCCTGCAGCGCTTCCAGCCACTGGCTCTTCTTGGCCTTGGCCGACAATCCCCGGTCGCTGAAGCACTGCAGGATCTCGGCCTTTTGCAACAGGCCGAACAGCTCATCCAGGGTCAGCGGCGCTTGCTCGTCGACCCAGCCCAGCGCCAGCAACGGCAACAGGGCCCCGGCGCTGTCGGCGATTTCCGGGTAGCTCAGCTTGCTCAGGCGAAAATGCCGGCCCTTGCGCATCACCATGCGCACCAGCAAGGCCTGGGACGGCTCGGCCAAGGCAGCGAAATCCGTGATGAAGCGCTGCTCCTCGGGGGTCAGCACATCGGCATAGCGCTGCTCCAGCCAGTTCAGCACTTGCTGGAAGTTGCACAGGTAATAGAGGGGGTTTTCGAGGGGGTTGGAAGTCACTGAACAAACACGCCACGGCTGGATCGATACTGGTTATGCGTACAGATAACAGCCGGCGCCCCGCTCTGGCAAACACTATTGGATAAATGGCGGGACGAAGATTTTTCCAATGACCCGGCGAACTTTCGTCGTCTTCACTACACCAAGGGGCCATGACTATAGTGTCCGCCGCAACGGGGACACCCCCTGATGAGAGGTCTGTATGAATGTGAAGAACCTGGGACTGCTGTTGACCGCCTTCGGCGCCCTGACCCTGGCCGGCTGCGCCTCGCCCACGGTGGTGACCTTGCAGAACGGCACCCAGTATTTGACCCGGGACCAGCCCAAGACCAGGACCGCGGATGGTTTCTATGAATTCCAGGACATTTCCGGCAAGACCGTACGGGTCAAGGCGGACGATGTGGCCACGGTCCGCCAGGAAAAATGATGCAGCTCCCGCGCTTCAGGGCGACCAGGGCAACGGGCCCTGCCCTGGCGTGCAGGAAATCCCCAGAGGCTTGCCTCGCTTGGACAACTGGTCACGCACTTGCTGGCAGCGCTCGCGCTCGCGCGCCTCGGCGTTGTCGATGCTGATGTTGCCGGTGCTCGGCGGCGCCGTGCCGTCCCCCAGGCGCAGATCGACCAGCGGTGGCTCGGGCTGCAGGTTGAAGCGGCTGGCAGGCGCCGGCTGCGACTGGGCAGGCGCCGGCTGACCGGCCGGCAACTGATCCACGCTCACCCCGTAACGTTGCAGAATCGAGCTGCGAGGCAACTCCTCGGCGGCGACCAGCCCCGTCCACAGGGCCATCAGCACCCCGGCACTCGCCCATCTCTTGGTGTTGCTCACAGTCAAAACTCTCCTGCCATTACCTTGAATCCGTTGCTGTCCGGCCCCCACAGAACCCTGGGTTGCTGTAATAACGGGTCAACCGGCGGCGGCTTTAAGGATATTGGAGTCGTCGCTTGACCAGCAGGTCACTTTTTCCCGTCCGGACAGCGCGGGGCCCGTGCCGGCCCCCGCGCCGCGGATGCATCAGGCGATGGTGATGCCCGAGCCGTTGAGCTGCTCAAGACTGACTCCCACCAGGGTCACCGTGTCCTGGCCAAAGGTCAGCAGCGTGTCATGGCCGCTGCTGCTGGCGTGGGCCCGGTAGTCCTGGCCGGGCAGCACCCCGCTCACCCCCATGAACACCAGTTTGTCGCCGCTCTGGTAGCCGAGGATGCGGTCCTGGCCGAAATGACCGGTGAACAGGAAGGTGTCGTTGCCCCCTCCCGACTCCATCAGGTCATTGCCGGCGCCACCGACAAACACGTCATTGCCCCGGCCACCGATCAGGTGATCGTTGCCGTCCAGGCCGAACAGCCAGTCGCCGCCGGCACCGGCCTTGAGCAGGTTGTCCCCGGCATCGCCTTTTACCGACGAGGCGTAGTGGGTCAGTTGAGCGCCCACCTGCAAGCCCTGGTCGGTCACCTGATGCAGCACGTCGTCCTTGAACAGGCCCCAGAGAAACCCCGGCTCCTTGCTCTGGATCGCGCCGATGTCACGGGTGATGCTGATCCCGCCGTTGGCATCGCGCACGTACAGGGTGCCGGCGCCGTCGCTGGCAAAGCTGTAGTCGCCGATGGAGTGCTGCAGGTCCAGGGTGTTGCTGCCCTTGCCCCCGAGGATGATGTTGTAGCCGCCATCGTCGCGGAAGGTGTCATTGCCGTCGCGGCCCTCCAGGTAGTCGTTGCCGCGGCCACCCTGAATCAGGTCGTTGCCGTCGCTGCCGATGATGAAGGTGCTGCCCTTGTGGGTTTCGGCGTTGCGGTTCAGGTCCTGGACCCAGGTGCTGCCCCGGGCCGGGTCCGACAGGTTGGCCACGACAATGGTCGAGTCCTTGCTGGTGAAGTCGTAGAACTTCGATTGCAGGACCCGGGTCAGGCCATCGCCGTAGCCGGTGGGCAGGTGGGAGATCCAGGTGGGGATGTTGAGGATCGAGAACGGCAGCACGTTCCACAGCGACGAGGCGTAGTGGTCGTTGAAGTTGACGATGTTGTTGGTGGCCGAATCCTGATGGGCGTCGTGCACGCCAAGGGACGACAGGTTGAAACTGGAGCCGTCCAGGGCGCGGAACACCGGGTCGTTCTCATAGCCGATGTTCAGCACCTTGTCGCTGGCGCTCTGGGTCGGCGAGGCATAGGCGATGTAGTTGGCATCCTTGTAGAACCCGGACCAGCGTTCGCCGCTCAGGTCCGCCAGGCTGTTGACCCCCAGCCCGCCCAGGCTGTGACCGCTGACCAGGATGTCCTTGCCCGAGAGGCCATTGGCCTGGGCAAAAGCCGCCACATCGGCGAACAGTTTGCCGAAGGCCTCACCGGCGTAGTTCTTCGCATAGTCCTTGGGTCCCAGAGCGGCCAGCAGGTCACTGATGACATCACCGATGGTGTCGCCGATCACCGACTCCCGTGGCCCGCTGGTGCCGCGAAAGGCGATGCCGATGGAACTCAGGTGACCCTGGGCATCGTACTTGCCGAGGATCTCCACCTGGGCCGTGCCATAGCCGTCCTTCTCGCCGAAGAAGGTGCCCCGGGCATCCACCTTGCCGCTGTAGCCCAGTTGCTGGGCACTGAGGGTGGACCACCCGGCCTGGTGCAACGCGTCCTTGGCGGCCTGTTCCGAATCCGGGTTCCAGGGAATGCCAGGGATGACGCCCTGGGAATCGCTGCTGCCGATCAATGCGCTGACCAGGGTTGCCGGCAGGCCCAGGCCGAAGCCGTTGTGCTGGTAACCCACGGCGAAGCCGTTGTCGAGGTTGTGATAGGAGTACAGCGTGATCGCCAGCGCATCGGAAAACAGCGCCTTGGAATCGGCTGCGGTGAAGTTCTTGTAGTCAAAGACACCCATGGTATTGCCTCTCTTTTGTTGGAATTGTCAGAGAAAGCTCAGGCCCTCCAAGCCCGTTTCCGGGTCCGCAGGACCTGTACAACACCTTGCACATCCGTTGCCTGGGTCTTAGAAAGTCCAGTCCAGGGTCAAGCCGACCCCATGGTTCCGGTCACGGCTGCCCAGCAACCCGTTGTAATCCAGATTGACCCGGGTCTGTCGACCCAGGGCAATGCCCGCCCGTGCACCGACGACCGCTGCATCCCGGTCCAGTGACAGGCTCTGCACCTTGTAGCTTTGTCCACCGTCGGCAAACGCCAGATGCTGATCGGCGCCGGTGGCGCTCAGATTGTGCTGCCAGCCGAGGGTAGCGGACAGTTCCACAGTCTGCCCGGAAGACAACTGCAACTGCTTGCCGGCACGCATGCCCAGGGTCGAGAGCCAGGCCTCGCGATTGTCGCTATCGCCCTTGAGTGTCGTGGCGCCGCCGTGTTCCTTGAAACGCTCGCTGTCCACCTGCACATAGGCCAGGCTGGCAAAGGGTTCCAGGGCCATGGGCTGCAGATCCAGGTGCCACGCCGCCTCGCCGAACAACTGCAGGCTGCGGGCATCACGCTTGCTCTTCTGGCGATCGGCAACCTCGTCGTATTGCAGCTCGCGCCGGGTCGCGATGCGGTGCCAGCTGTAGGAACCGCCCAGGCTCAGGCGCAGTTGTGCAAGCTCGCGTCCGGCGTAGGCACCCAGGTGGTAGCTGTCGATGCTGGCCGAAGAATGCCGGCCATCGCCCATGCTCAGCGAGCTGTCGCTGTAGCCGGTGAACACGCCCAGACGGGTGCTCGGGTCCACTTGCCCGTCGACACCGGCCAGCAGGCCGCCGATGGAGCGGGTGTAGCCGGCTCGATCCTGGCCGCCGTCGGCCTTGCCCCAGGCGCCGAGGGTCTTGAGCCACAGCCCCTGCTCGCCGCCCTTGACGGTAGGCACCGCGTCCCCGCCCTGCTGGCGCAGCCGCTCACCCATCGCGTCACGCAGGTAGCGGCTGTCATTGAGCAACTGGCTGCCAACGGCCGGATGAATTTCCCCGGACAGTTGCTCGAAGGCCTGTTGTGCACTGGCCGCGCTGGCGGCCAGCAGCAGGCTTTCATACACCGGGTTGCCCGCCCCCAGTTGCTCGGCAGCATCGGCCACCGAACGCTGGTTGGGGCTCAGGCCGATGCTGCTGAACGAGGTGGCATTGCGCGCCACCGCCAGCTGCACACCGCCGGCGCTGTAATTGAGGTTGCCCCCCAGAAACAGCGAGTTGGACCGCACCGGGCCAAAGCTGCCCTGCACGCCATTGGCGGCCTGGAGGATATCCAGCTGCCGCCCCACCAGGCTCGGGACCCGCTGTGCATTGAGGGACAATCCCGGGTTTTCCAGTTCCAGAGCCAGGCTGGCCCCGCCGAGGGTTGCCTGGCCGTCGCTGACAATCCGGTCGCTGCCGCTGGGGGACACCTCCACCGCGTAGGTCGAACCCGGGAGGAAGTTCACATCGGCGCTGACATGCAAGGTGCCGATGGAGTTGCCCGGGGCCACAATCGCGCCCGGGTTGGCGGTCAGTGCGCCCACGCGGCCCGTGCCGCCGAGGATGCCACCAGCGTTCACCGTCACCGCCGACAGCAGCGAGCCGTTGACCGCCAGCCGCCCCTGGTTGACCAGGGTCGGCCCGGCGTAGGTGTTGGCGCCGCTGAGCACCAGGGTGCCGACGCCTTGCTTGGTCAGGCCACCGTGGCCACTGATGTCGTTGCTCCAGATATCCAGCACACAGCTGATGTCATTGCAGCGCCGCTGGGTCGGCTTGCCGGCATCCAGCAACGCGCCATAGCCCGGCAGGTCAGCGACGAACTGGGACGAGCCGTAGCCGCCCTGGACCCGCAGCGCCTCGGGGATGTCCGCCTCGGTCACCAGCATCCCCGGCCCGCGAATGCCCTTGTCCAGATTGATCATCCCCCAGCCGTACAGCTCATCGACGCCCGGGGCGCCGAGGTCAGTGGCCGTGGTGCGCAGGACACTGGCGACCTGGGCCGCGCTCATGTAGGGGAAACGCTCCATCAACACCGCCGCGGCACCGGCCGCATGGGGCGCGGCCATGGAGGTGCCGTTCTTGTTGGCATAGCCCAGGGTCATGTTCGCAAGGCTGGTGCCACCGATCACCGAGCTGTAGATCCGCGTGCCGGGGGCCGACACGCAAAAGCTCGCGGTGTAGCCGCAACGCGAGGAAAAGGTGCTGATGACGTAGGGATCGGCGCTGCTGGTGTCGGGGTTCTGCTGCAAGGCCGCCACGGTCAGCCAGTTGGGGGCGATCTCCGGTACAAAGTAGGCCAGCCCGGCAATAGCGTCGGGGTTGTTCAGGTTGTAATCGTTGCCGGCGGCGAAAATCGTCAGCACCCCGCTGCGGGCTGCGGCGATGGCCCCGTCGTAGGCGCCGCCCGGCAAGCTGCCCAGCAGCGGCTGGATCTGCGCGAACTGTGCCCGGGCGTCATCCAGGGTGAAGTGCGGGAACGCCGGATCGCGCCCGCCTTTGCTGAAGCGATCGGTGATGCCGATGCCCCAGCTGTTGTTGATGATCCGCGCGCCGATGGCCACCAGGCCGTCCCAGCCGGCCTTGTACACCGCGCCATCGTTGCCGAGGATGATGCCGTCCTCGGGGCCGGGGTCGCCGTTGTCGGCACTGATGATCTGGGCGTCGAAGGCCACCCCGTGCATCGCCCCACCGTCGCGGTTACCGGCGGCAATCCCGCCGACGTGAGTACCGTGAGAACCCAGCTTGCCGTCCGAGCCCACCGAGGGGCGACCGTCATAGACGAAGGCATCGCCGGCCCGCACCGGAATATAGGGATCGGTGTACTGGCGAATGCCGCTGGTGATCAGGGTCAGCACCTTGCCCGGGCTGGCGAACTCCGGATGCTGGGCATACACCGGCTGGTCGAAGATCCCCAGCTTGACGCCCTTGCCGCTGTAACCGGCGGCATAGGCACTGTCGGCATGAATCGCCCCCAGGCCCCAATCGGCCTTGAACTCGGCGCTGCGCCAGCTGCCAGCGTCGCCCCGACGGCCGTTCTCCACATAGGGCGCCGCCTGGGCCGTGCCCAGCAGCGCCACCCAACCCAACAGTGCCGGAGCCAGGGTCAACCATCCCCGTTCCTGCCCAAGCACAGCGCCATCCTTGCGTTTGACTTGCTTCACTTCGACCTTCCTTAGTTGTGTTGCGAAATGGCCCTGGCAGGCTCCCTGCCCGCCGCTCGAATGACGTCGTGGAAACGCCATTGCAGATTGACTCCGACACCCTTGTGTCGCTCACCAACACCCCAGGCGCGCCAATGCCGCAGCACAGGCGCACGGGACTGGGCAGCACCTGCTGGGCTTGCTGGTTGTTCGAATAAGGGGAAGGTTCCATGGCCAGCGCCAGAGCGCCGATGGCATGGGGAGCGGGAACGCCCCGCTGGCCGGTGTTCCGAACGGCGTTGGGCGGCCGTCAACGGCAGGCCTGCGGTAAACGCCAGGCACACCGTGCCCGCCAGCCTGTTGAACTGATGACATCTGACATCCATGTTGATGACTTCTCGTTTTTTGTTGTTGTTCGATCGTCCATCCAGGACGGATCAGGATGTTGCCGGCGACTTCAGGGGCGCCACCCCGACTCTCTCTGGGTTCAAGGTCCGCAAATCCGGGGGAGCGAATCCTGCGCTCCCCCGGCCGAGGCTGAATCAGGCGAACACGATGCCTGAACCGTTGAGCCCCTCAATACCGACCCCCACCAGGGTCACCGAGTGCTCGCCCACCTTGAGCAAGGTGTCGTTACCGCTCTGGGACAGGTGCTGGCGATAGTCGTACTGGCTGTCGATGCCCGGCACGCCCATGAACACCAGCTTGTCGCTGTACTGGTAGCCCTGGATCAGGTCGAGCCCGAAGTGACCACTGAACAGAAAGGTGTTGGCCCCGCCCCCGGTGGAATGCATGACGTCGTTGCCGGCACCGCCGACGAAGGTCACGTTGGCCTTGTCGCTGCTGAGCAGGTCGTCGCCGCCATGGCCGAACAGCCAATCGCCGTCGACGCTGGCCACCAGCGCGTTGCCATAGGCATCGCCGTTGAGGGAGTGGTTATAGGCGGTCCACTGGTTGCCGTGCTGCAGGCCGTCGGCGGTCACGCTGTAGCTGACATCCTTGCCGAACAGTTGCCACCAGCTCCCGGCCTCGTGGCTGACCAGGGCCCTCACGTCGCGGGTCATGCTGATGCCGCCATAGGCATCGCGGATATACAGGGTGCCGTCGCCGTCGTTGGCGATGGAGAAGTTCTGCAGCGGCTGTTGCAGCTCCAGGACGTTGTGCCCCTGGCCGCCATGGATGATGTTGTAGCCGCCGTCGTCACGAAAACGGTCATCCCCGGCACCGCCGTCCAGGTAGTCATTGCCCTTGCCGCCGTGCAGCAGGTCGTTGCTCTGGGTGCCGATGATCAGGGTACTGCCGGTGTGTTTCTGCGCGTTCAGATTGAGGTCCTTGACCCACACCTGATCACGCTGGCCCTCGGACAGGTTGGAGATCACCACCGTCGAGTCGCGGCTGGTCAGGTCATAGAAGTCCGAGCCGATCAGGCGGTTGAGGCCCGCGGCGTAATCCACCGCGCTGTGGGCCGACCAGGACTTGGGGTTGAGGATGCTCTGGGGAATCCACTGGCCAAGGAACGATGAGTAGTGATCGGTGAAACTGACGAGGTTGTTGGTCGCCGACTCCTGGGGCTTGTCGTGGGTGCCCAGGGACGACGCGTTGAAGTGGGTGCCGTCCAGAACGCGGAACACCGGGTCGTTTTCATAGCCGATGTTCAGCACCTTGTCGCCGGCGCTCTGGGTCGGCGAGGCGAAGGCCAGGTAGCTGGCGTCCTGGTAGAAGCTGCCCCAGTGATCGGTGCTCAGGCTCGCCAGGCTGTTGACCCCCAGCCCGCCCAGGCTGTGGCCGGTGACCAGCACGTCGCTGCCGCTCAGGCCCTGGGCCGTGGCGAAGGCGGCGACCTTGCCCAGCAGGTTGTCGAAGGCCAGTCGACTGTAGTTGTCGGCAAACCCCGAGACGAAGGCCGCCTGCAGGTCGTTGAGGCCGTCCTTGAGGCTGTCGGTGCCGCGAAAACTGATGCCGATGGACAGCAACTGCCCGGCGCCGTCGTACTTGCCCAGGATCTCGACCTGGGCATCGCTGACCACGGCCTGTTCGCCGGAAATGGTGCCCTGGGCGCTGACATGGCCCTGATAGCCCAGCTGCGAGGCGCTGATGGGCCGCCAGGACGTGCCCGGCAAGGCCTCGCCAGTGGGGTTCGATGCATACAGGGCCAGGGTGATGGCCTCGCTGTACTGGGCCTTGCCGGCACTGCCCAGCGCACTTTTGTAGTCGAAGATGCTCATGTGCGTTGCTCCTTTTTATCCTGCGGCCCGTCAGGGCCCGGTGCGCTGACCGAAGGCCTCATCGACCCGGGCCAGATCTTCTTCACGCAAGGTTCCCGCGTAGTAGTGCAACTTGGTCCAGGCCATCAGGTAGTCATAACGGGCCTGGGCCAGGTCCCGCCGGGTGGTGTAGAGCTGCTGCTCGGCATTGAGCGCATCCAGGTTGACCCGTTCACCGCCAAGAATGCTCTGCCTGGTGGACACCACCAGGGCCTCGGCCGACGTCAGGGCTTTCTGGTAGGCGCGCAATTTGCTCACCCCCGATAGACAGGCACTGAATTGCCGCCGCAGTTCAATCAGGGTTTCCCGGGTCTTGCCGTCCAGTTCGTATTCGGCCTGCTCCATGGCGCGGCTGGCCTGGCGAGTGGAGGCCGACACCCCGCCACCGGCGTACAGCGGCAAGCTGACTTCGATGCCGATGGTGTTGGTGTCGTAGCGCTGGTTGTAGGTGTTGCCGCTTTCCGATTCGTTCTGCCGCACGCTGGCGTAGGCGCTGAGCTTGGGCAGGTGCCCGGCACGGTTGCGCTCCACTTCATAGCGCGCCACCTCGACCCGCTGCCGCTGGGACGCCAGCACCGGGTTGTTGCTCAGGGCCATCTCGTGCCAGGTGTCGTAATTGGCCGGGCTCAGGGCGAAGGACTGGAAGTTTTCCTGCAGCGGATCGAGGTCGCGCACGTCGATGTCGGGCACGCCGATCAACGCCCCCAGCTCACGCAAGGCCGCGTCCTGTTCGTCCCGGGCCTCGATCTCTTCGGCGGTGGCCAGCTCGTAGCGCGACTCGGCCTCGAGGATGTCGGTGCGGGTGCCCTCGCCCTGCTGGAACATGTGCCGGTTCTGCTGGAACTGTTGCTCGAAGGCCTTCTTCTTGGCCTGGGCGATCTCGATCTGATCCTGGGCGAACAGGGCCTTGGTGTAGTAACTGAGCACCCGCACCAGCAACTCCTGGCTCTTGCCGCGAAAGTTCTCGTCGGCGAACAGGGCCTGGGCCACGCCCTTGCGGTAGTTGGCGTAGGCCTCGTAGTCGATCAGCGGCTGCTGCAGGGTCAGGGACGAGCCGTAGCTGTCGTAGTTGCGTTTTTCGCTGACGCTGCCGCGCACGGTGTCCAGGTAGGTGACCTTGGAGTTGTTGTGGCCCTTGTTGTAGCTGTAGCCCACCTTGGGCAGCAGACCGGCGCGGCCGATGGCGCGGTTCTCCAGGCCGGCGTCGCGCTCCTTGATGGCGCCGAGGAACACCGGGTCGTTGCGCAGCGCTTGTTCGTAGATCTGGAACGGGCCCATGGCCCGGGCCCCCTGGCACACCAGCAAGGACAAGGCGGCGGCGAGGATGGAAAGCTTACTCATACGACGCGACATCCTTATTCTTCGGTCAGTGCGGAGCCGGCCCGGTCGAGCAGTGGCTTGAACAGGTAATTGAGCAGTGAGCGCTCGCCGGTGCGCACGAACATCTCCGCCGGCATCCCGGGCTTGATCACCAGTCCGTTGAGCTTCTCCATGGCCTGGTCGCTGACGCTGCTGCGCAGCACGTAGTACGGCATGCCGGTTTTCTCGTCGACCATCTGGTCGGCGGAAACCAGGCTGACCTCACCGGACACCCTTGGCGTGCGGCTCTGGTTGAAGGCCGTGAAGAGGATGTCCACCGGCAGATGGGGGCCGACCTTGTCCACCAGGTTCACCGGCAGCCGCCCTTCCACTTCCAGGTGCGTGCCCTGGGGCACGATCTCCAGCAGGGTTTCGCCCTGGCGCACCACCGCGCCTTCGGTGTGCACCCCGAGGTTGACCGCGATGCCGTCGGCGGTGGCGATGATCTCGCTGTGCTGCAAGTCGAAACCGGCCGAGGTCAGTTGCTGCTCCAGGGTCTGGGTCTTGAGCTGGGCCTCGGCCAGCTGGCTGCGCACCTCTTTCTGATATTCCTCGCTGTGCTGCTGCAGCTTGAGCCGGGATTCGAGAATGCCCTGCTCGATACGGCCGCTTTCGCCGGTGTTCTGCGCCAGTTCCTGCTGCACCTGGGACAGTTGGCGCTGGTATTCCAGCAGGCGGTTGCGCGGGATATAGCCGTTGTCCGCCAAGGGCTGCAGGTTGCTCAGTTGCTGGCGCAGGGACTCGGCCTGATTGCCCAGGTCGGTGCGTGCGCGACGCATGCCCGCCAGTTGCGCGGTGGCGCCTTCGATGTTGGCGCGGATGCCCGCCTGCTCGCGCAGGAATGCCTCGCGCCGACTGCTGAACAGCTGACGCTGGCCTTCCAGCACCAGGGCCAGGCGCGGGTCGTCACTGCTGCTCAGTTGCGCTGGAAAGTCCACCTGCTTGAGGTTGTCGCGCTCGCTACGCCAGCGCGCCAGACTGGCCACCGCCATGCGGTACTGGGCCTGCAGGGATTGCACATCCGCGGCGACCTGGGTCTGGTCCAGGCGAAACAGCGGCTGGCCCTGCTTCACGCTTTCGCCCTCGCGCACCAGGATGCGGCTGACCACCCCACTGCTCATGGACTGCACCGCCTTGCGCTTGCCGGACACCACCACCGTGCCTTGCACCGGGATACCCTGGTCCAGGGGCGCCAGCGCGGCCCAGACAAAGAAACTGCCGGCCCCCACCAGGGCCAGAATCCAGCCCAGGCGAGCGAAAAAGCCAGCGTCGCGCTCCACGCGTTCGGGCGCGTAATCCTGTTCGATCATCATCTCGCGGTCCTTGCTCATGCGCCTTTATTCCGTGTCGGAGCCTGATACTGGCGGCTCATGCTCAAGCCGCCGGGAGCAGCCGCCACCGGCTTGGGGCTTTCCTGGGCGGCTGGCGACTGACCGCCGGACAGCGCCTTGAGCACCTCCTGGCTGGGGCCGAAGGCCTGCAAGCGCCCTTCGTTGAGCACCAGCAGCTTGTCGGCCAGGGCCAGCACCGATGAGCGATGGGTCACCAGCACCACGCTGGCGCCCCGGGCCTTGAGCTGGGCAATGGCCGCCGCCAGGGCGCTTTCGCCCACGGTGTCGAGGTTGGAGTTGGGTTCGTCGAGCACCACCAGACTCGGGTTGCCGTACAGCGCCCGGGCCAGGGCCACCCGCTGTTTCTGCCCGCCGGACAGGCCGCTGCCGTCGTCCCCGAGCACGGTGTCGTAGCCCTGGGGCAGGCGCAGGATCAGTTCGTGCACCCCGGCCAGTTGGGCGGCCTGGACCACCCGCTCCGGGTCGGCCTCGCGGAAACGCGCGATGTTCTCGGCGATGCTGCCGCTGAACAGTTCGATGTCCTGGGGCAAGTAACCGATGTAGGGCCCCAGCTCATCGCGATTCCAGCGGTGAATGTCGGCACCGTCCAGGCGCACCGTGCCACCCAGGGTCGGCCAGACCCCCACCAGTACCCGGGCCAGGGTCGACTTGCCGGAACCGGAAGCCCCCAGTACACCCAGCACTTCACCGGCATTGAGGTTGAAGGTCACTTGCTGCAGGGTGGCCATCCGCCGCCCGGGCGGCCCGGCGCTGACTTGCTCGAAGCTCACCTGGCCCTTGGGCGCTGGCAGCGACATGGCGCTGTCGCCCGGGGCGAACTCGCGCAGCAGCGCATCCAGGCGGCGGTAGGCCAGCTTGGCCGAACTCCACTGCTTCCACACCGCGATCAACTGGTCGATGGGGCTCAGCACCCGGCCCATGAGGATCGACCCGGCGATCATCATCCCGGCGGTCATGTCGCCCTTGATCACCAGCAAGGCGCCCAGGCCCAGCACCAGCGATTGCAGGCACAGGCGCAGGGTCTTGCTCAGGGAGCTGATCACCGAGCCGGTGTCGCTGGCCTGGTTCTGCATGCCGAGAAACCGCGAATGCACCACGAACCAGCGCTTGCGCAGGGCCCCGAGCATGCCCATGGCCTGGATGGTTTCTGCGTTGTGCAGATGACTGGTGGCCAGTTGGGTGGATTTCTGCGAAAACCCGCTGGCCTCGGCTAGGGGCTTTTTGGTCATGGCCTCGTTGAAGCAGGCCAGCCCGATCAGCAACAAGGCACCGGCGGTGGCGAACACGCCGAGCCAGACGTTGAAGGCGTAGATCACCAAGAGATAGATGGGAAACCAGGGAGCATCGAAGAAGGCGAACAGTGCCGGTCCGGTGAGGAACTGGCGAATATGGGTCAGGTCCCCCAGGGACTGCCCGGCATGGCCTTCGCCACGGGCCAGGTTGCGTTCGAAGGCGGCCTGATAGACCCGCAGGTTGAAACGCCGCTCCAGCTGGCTGCCGATGCGAATGACGATAAAGCTGCGCACCACTTCCAGCAGCCCGATAAACACGAAGAAGCCCACCACCATCAGCGACAGCATCACCAGGGTGGTTTCATTCTGCGAAGACAGCACCCGGTCGTAGACCTGCAACATATAAATGGAAGGCACCAGCATCAGCACATTAATCAAGGCGGTGAAACAGCCAACACTGATCAGAATGCCCTTGTATTCGCCCAATGCCTTAAACAGTGGTGCAGGATGACTATTGTTCAGCATCTTCAACATTTTCCCTGAGTCGACCCTGCGCGCCGAACGCGAGTACCTCATATACGGCGCAACTAAAGATGTGCGCCCCTTAGTCTCGAAGTCTGCGGACACACCCGAACCGGACAACTGGGTTAATAGCTATCCGGTTATAAACCTGTCGATTAAAAGAGTGGCAAGTTAAAGCCATCCAAGAATAAACGAACAACCTGCCGCATTAATTAGTCAGCACGCTGCAATATGATCAAACCGTCGCCTTTGAGGCGCGCTTCGTACAGGCCTTCTCTCTGTCGACTGAAAAAGATAATTCTTGAACCTTCGCGTCCGGTGATGGCAATACCGTCGGGCTCCGGAAACCAGCCCACCGCCGCCTCGCCGATCCACGTCGACAGGCACTCGGCGCCGTCTCCCAGGGCTGCGTTTTGCAACAGGTCCAGGGCACAGGCGGCGCCAGGTTCGCTCTGTTGCTGCAACTGCCAGTGTCCAACCAGTTCCGAGGGGTCCGCCAAGCGCAGGCTGCTTGCCATGGTTATTGCTCCGTAGAAGATCATCAGCGTCGCCAGCAGCCAGGTGGCCGCCTTGCGATGCAAGGTGTGTGGGGTCATGGGGGTGCTCCGTCCGCCCGGTAGACTGGCTCAGCCCCGGGGCCAATGCAACAGCGCAAGGCAGCGCCTGGACGCTGCCTTGCGCCTGTTTCAATCAGGCAATGATGTCGCTGACCGCTGCCTGGCCCACGGTGCTGACCAGGAAGTCCGCCACGCCATGCCCGGAGAAGTCCACGGACAAGGTGCTGACCCCACCGGAAGTGCTGAGGATCGCGTCACCCGCCGCGCCGGTGAAGGCATTGACGAAGTGCAGGCCCGCGCCCTTGGTGATCCCGGTCAGGTCGATCTTGTCCAGGCCGCTGACAAAATCCATGATCTGATCGGCCGCGCCCGGCTTGGAATCGCTGCTGGCACCGAACACGAAGGTGTCCGCGCCCGCACCGCCCCACAGCTGGTCCGCACCACCGGCGCCGTAGATGATGTCGTTGCCGGCACCGCCCTTGAGCACGTTGGCCGCCTCGTTACCGATCAGCAGATCGTTGCCCGAGCCACCGAAGGCGTTTTCCACGGTCACGCCCTGGGCGATGGAAACGTTGCCCACCATGCCGCCAACGTCGGAGAACGAACCGGCATTGAGGTTGATCTTCTGGTTCTGGGTGAAGCCGGAGAAATCCAGGGTGTCGTTGCCGCCACCGTCCCACACCGAGAACACCAGCTTGTCGGCGGAGGAACTGGCGCTGTAGAAATCGCGCCCGGTATTGGAGTTGAAACCGTAGGTGGTATCACCGGCACGGGTGCTGTAGTTGGCCCCGTAGAGTTTCTGGATGGCGGCGATATCGTCCATCAGCGGACCGGACGAATAGGCTTCGACCCCGCCCTTGCTGAAGTTCTGGCCGGTGTTGCTTTCACTCCAGTAGCTCATGACGCTGTAGCCACGGGTGTCCTGGCCGTAGCTGGCGTCTTTATAGCTGGGGTTGCCTTCGCCGGCGTTGTAGTCGCCAGGGTGAGCCAGGCCCAGGGTGTGACCGATCTCATGAGTCAGGGTCTGACGGCCATAGTTGTTCAGGTCGGGGTTCTTGTTCTGGGTGTAGCCACTGTTGATCAGGTACCACGAGGTGCCGTCGTAGCCGGCACCGGTGCCCGGCAGGTAGGCGAAGGCCGCCGCGCCGTCCTGGCCGCCGCTGTAGTTGCCGAAGGTCATGTGACCATCGCCACCCGAGGCTTTTTCGGTAAACACCACGTTGGCCACATCGGCCCACGACTGCATGGCCAGCACCGCCTGGGCCTTCTGTTGAGCGCTGAACTGGCTGAACCCGGTGATGCCATGCTTGTTCATGGTGCTCGAGGAGGCCGAGGTCAGGAAGGTATAGGTCAGGTCGATCTTGCCGTTACCGTTCAGGTCCTTGTAGGCAGCGCCGTCACGCAGCAGTTGCGTGGCGGCCTGATCGACCGAAAACGACGCTTTGCCATTGAGCGTGAGATTGCCGCCACGATCGTATTGATGACTGAAGCTATTGATCTGGTTATACGCCGAACTTGCTGCGGCCAAAGGCACCAGTTGCTGTTCAGCAGATGCAATAGCGTTCTCTGTTACTTTCGACATAAACACACTTCCTTGTAATCAATGGAACAGTTTTTGTCAGATAGCGACAATCCCTGGCGAGATCGTCCTATCACTCGCCCTAAGCAGGCGAAAGAAAGCTGACACAATTTGAAATCAGACGTCCACTATTTTTTTGGCGTCAAATTCCACTGTTCCGAGAAACTCCAGCAAACAATGACCGCGCAGTCGAAAGATTATTTTTAAACCGATTAACGGCTGATATTGTCAGACAATCTACAATTTAATTATTAAATATCCATTGGACTCAATATGCCGACCAGGTCGCACTTTCAAGTCGGTTAACTTATGTTCCAACCAGTTAGTTCCAATGCTTGCAGCAATACTTGCGGGGTCAGCGCCGGCACCTGCGCGCCGTCGTCACCGGTCATCGGTTCACCTGCCAGCAGGGCGTTGATGATGGCTTCCTCCACGGCCTCGGCGGCCGCGCTGAACAGCGGCGAGATGTGATCGTTGTTGAGCATCGCCAGCGGCGAGGTCAGTCCCAGGTCCTTGCGCGCGTAATCCGCAGTGGGCAGGTCCCGGTTTCCCGTGGCAAAGGCCAGGAAGATATCGCCACTGGAATCCTCGGTGCCGCCACCGGTGCGGGCGATGCCAATCGAGGCCCGTTGCGCCAGGCGCTGGCATTGATGAGGCAAGAGGGGCGCATCGGTGGCCAGGATCACCACGATCGAGCCCATGCCCGGAGTCCCGCGTTCGGCAAAGGGCGAGACGATGCCCCCCAGCCGACGCCCCACCGGGTAACCGTCCACCCGCAACTCTTCACGCTTGCCGTGGTTGGCCTGGACCAGGGCGCCGACGGTATAGCCGCCCTGCTCCGCCGTCAGCCGCCGCGACGCCGTGCCGATACCGCCCTTGAACTCGTGGCAGATCATCCCGGTGCCGCCGCCCACCGCGCCCTCGGCCACCGGCCCGGATTCGGCGCTGGCCAGGGCCTGGCGCACCTGTTGCGACCCCACATGCTGCCCCCAGATGTCGTTGAGCAGACCGTCGTAGGTTTCCATCACCACCGGCATGCACCAGTACACCGCCGGGTCTGCCAGGGCTTCGCGCTCCAGGGCGATCAGGGTGTCGCGGACCACGCCGACGCTGTGGGTATTGGTGATGGCCAGCGGCGTGGTCAGGGTGCCCGCTTCGCGAATCCACTCCAGGCCCGTGGCATCGCCGTTGCCGTTGAGCACATGGCAGCCGGCGAAACAGGGCTGCAACCGCGCATGCCCGTCCCGGGGCTGGACCAGGGTCACCCCGGTGCGCACCTGCTTGCCGCCCACGGTGGTTTTCAGGGTGCTGTGCCCTACCCGTACCCCGGGTACGTCGGTGATCGCATTGAACGGGCCCGGCGCCCCCAACCCCAGCTTGATGCCCAACTCACGTGCTCGCATATCCACTCCTTACAATTTCTGGAACGCCGGGCTGTACCGGCCATTAGTGCCATAGAGAATCACCGACAGCGCCAGCAGCCCGATGATCACCATGAGGTCCCGCACAGAAGCCTCAAGCAACAGTGTGATCAGCAAGTACCCGGCACCGAGCACCGCCAGCAGCGCCGGCAGCGGCCACAACGGCATGCGGTAGGGATGCTCGCGATCGCGCAGCCGCACCCGGCTTACCAATGCGCTGAGGGCGACGATCAGGTACACCAGCATGATCAACAGCACGCTGAAGGACGTGAGGTCCGCCAGATTCGAGCTAAAACTGAGTACTGCCGAAGGAATCGCCAGGAACAGCGTAGCCAGCCATGGCGAGTCCCAGCGCGGGTGGATCCGTGTGAACAGGCGGTTGATGCCGGGCGTCCACAAGGCGTCCCGGCCGCTGCTGAACACCACGCGGCCGATCTGGATAACGATGGCGACGATGGCGTTGAACACCGACAGGAAGATCCCGCCACTGACGACCCTGGCGAGGGTTTCGTTGCCATGGCTGGTGAGTAGGTAGCCGATGGGATCGGGGCTGGCCAGCAAAGTGCTCAGGGACGGCGCGCCAATCAGCAAGGCGGTGAGCGGCACCAGCTCGATGATCACCACCAGCACCAGGGACCAGAGCACCGCCTTGTGCACGCCGCGGCCCTTGCATTTCATGTCTTCGGCCAGCAGCACCGCCGGTCCATAGCCGTTGTAGGAAAACAGGCCGATGCCCACCGCCCCGATCACCAGGGCCCAGGGCGCCATCTGCAACACGCCATGGTCGACGATCTGCGGTTGCAGGAGGATGCCGAGGGGCTGCGAGGCGTTGCCAAAGCCCAGCCAGACGATGACCAGCAAGGCCGCCACTTCCAGCAGCAGGCACGTGCCGGTAATCCAGGCATTGAGCTTGATGTTGAGAATGCCCAGCAGATAACTGCAGACCACGATCACCAGGGCCACGGTCTGGGAATCGAAGTTCGTGCCCAGGGCGTTGTTCAGGTACGTGGCGGCCCCCGTGGCCAGTACCGGCGGGATGAACAGCAGCATCACCAGCACCGTGAGGAAGGTGGCATAGCCGGCCATGCCGCCAAACACCCGCTTGGCATACACGTACTCGCCCCCCGCGCTGTTATGGGCGCGGCCCAGCTCGGCGTAGCAGAAGGCAAACATCAGCGCCAGCAACCCGGCCATGACGAACGCCAGGAACACCCCGCTGCCGGCCTGATGGATGGCAAAGGGCGCAATCACGAACACTGAACTGGCGGGCGTCACACCGGACACGGTGATGGCCACCACATCGAACACACTCAAGGTTGGTTTCAGCGCGCCGTCAGGCGCTGCGGGAGAGCTCATATCGTTATCCTCGTGTTTATTGTTGGTCTGAGGCAGAAACGAAATCCATCGGGCGGGCGCATTCTGGGACGCGCTTGGTGGGAGCTACTCTAGGCAGTTGCAGCATCTTGCCCAATTCCCCTATTGGAGTACTCCCCTTGACGGCGACCGGCAAATCGACGAAACCGTGCCACGACACTTTCGCCGAATCAGTGGAGCAAGGCCTTTGAGTAATCTGTTCAGGGAAGTCGGCCTGCATGCCGGCCTGGGTCGCACCCTCACGTTGATCGGCAACCCGCGCTTCTGGAAACAGCTGGTGTTGCTGCTGCACCAGGCCACGCCGTTCGACAACGCCCTGGCGATCTTCTACCCGCGCGAAGGCCCGCCCCAGGCGCTGGAGGAATATGACGCCGAACCCAGCAGCAAGCCGGCCTCGATGCTCACCTACCTGAACGGCCTGTACCTGCTCGACCCGTTCTTCCAGGCCTGCCGCGAGGGCTATCCCAGCGGCCTGTATCGCCTGGAGGAAGTGGCCCCGGACCACTTTCGCCAGAGCGAGTACTTTCTCAGCTACTTCCACGACAACGTTCTGGAAGACGAAGTGCAGTTCATCCTGCAACTGCCCGATACCGGCACCCTGTCCCTGTCACTGGGCAGTCAGCGCGTGTTCAACAGCGAGGAAATCGGCCAGCTCACCACCTTTGCCGCCTGGGTGCTGCCGCTGATGCAGCAGCATTGGCAGCACAGCCAGCTCCGCCCTCAGCTTCCGGTCGCCGAAGAAATGGCCAGCCAGATTCGTGACGCCCTGAGTCATTTCGGCAGCGCCGTGCTGTCGGATCGCGAACTGGAGATCGCCCGCCTGATCCTGCGCGGGTTTTCCTCCAAGGCCATGGCCGAGCGCCTGAAGATTTCGCCGGACACCATCAAGGTCCACCGCCGCCACCTGTACGCCAAGCTGGACATCTCCAGCCAGCCGGAACTGTTTTCCCTGTTCATCCAGTCCCTGGGCCACGACCTGGAAAATCCCTGAAGCCCGTTCAGGGGATACTGTCGCCAGTGTTCTCGGGGGCTGTATTGCTGCCTGCTTGCTTGCCTTCCGTAGGAGCTGGCTTGCCAGCGAAGGCGTCCGCCGGGCAACGCAACATCCAAGGGCCCCTTCGCCGGCAAGCCGGCTCCTCCATGGCCGGCGCAGGCGTCAGACTCAGGTTGCTACGCGTTGAGGGAGCGGGCGCGGAAGTCACGGGGCGATTGTTCGAAATGCTTCTTGAAGGTCCGACTGAAATGCGCCGAATCGGTGAAGCCCCACTTGAAGGCAATGTCGGTGATCGACTCATTGCGCAATTGCGGATTGCTCAGATCGGCGGCGCTGCGCTTGAGTCGCGAGCGCTGGATGAATCGGCATACGCTGTCGCCCTGCTCTTCAAACAGTCGGTACAGCTGGCGCACCGAGATGTTCAACTGCGCCGCCAGGGAGACCGGGGTCAGCCCCGGCTCGTTGAGGGATTGATTGATCAGTTGCCGGGCCTGGTCACGCAGGCAGTGGCCATGCAGGCCGTGGTCAAAGCCATCCAGGGTGCTGGCGGTCTGGCGCAAGGTCGGCCCGAGCAAGGCAATCAGGGCTTCCTGCAAGGCCTGCCCCTCCTGTTGCGCGGCACACCCCTGCAGATCACCGGCGCAGATCTGCTCCACCAGCAAGCGCATCAAGCGACCACTGGCGCAGTTCTGTGACAGCTTGCCGAACTTGCGTTGCTGCTGCGGCAGATGCCGGTAGACCTCTTCCCGGCACAGGTGGAACGAAGCGTGTTCGATCAAACCGTGGGGCACGATCTCGCAGGCACCGGCGGAATCCAGCAGGGCCATGTCGCCGGGGCCCAGCTCGACACTCTCGCCGCCCTGGCTCAGGCGGGCGTGACCACTGCGCTGGATGATCAGGAAACAATGACGGTCGTCCTCCTGGTCGACCTTGGTGCTCTGCCGGGAAATCAGCCCGGCGTTGGTGCGGATCTGCGCCACTTCTAGGCCGGCGTAATCCTGCAGACCCACTTCACCGATGAACAGAGCGGGGTTGCGTGCCGGGCGGGCCTCGAATCGGCCGCAGACACCCTGCAAGGCGCCTACCCAGGAACTGAAACTATGCGAAGCAAGCACTGTGCACCTCCATAAGCCGGTTTCAGACCGCCTTTGTTGTTATGGCGATATCATTAACATGTTATCTATTTGCCAGGCAAGGCGCCTGACAGCATGGATAGTCTGTTATGGCTTAAGCAGGGTGTATGCCAGTACTTGCGGTTATGTCGGTCAGAATTCTCGCAGAAGCTTGTACAACTCGGTGAAGCTGCCCAACAGCGCCTGCCGCTGTTCGGCGCTCAAGCGAATATAGCGCCGGAACCCGGGCAGACGATTGACCACCTCACTGGCGGCGAAATGCTCCAGGCGCACTTGCCACCCCTGGTCATCCCGCCACAGTTCCAGGCGCTTGAAGTCCAACGGCAGCAAGCTCTCGAGTAACTTGCGGTCGCTGCTCAGCCGCTGCAGCAAGGGCGTCCATGGCCCAGTCTCTGCGGCCAGCAAACGGGCGGCGACACCCCGACGGCGGATCGCCCCGGTGTGGTGCAAATTGATTCGCACCTGCCCCGCCCCCGCGGCGGGTATTCGCAAGCGCCATTCACAGACCACGATATGCATCAGAAACTGCGCCAGCGGACGCTCATGCACCGTGAACTCCAGCCCTGTTTGCGGACAGCGAAAGACAGCCCCGGCTGCGCCGCAAGGGGTGCAGTCGAACCCCGCCAGATCCCTTCGCAAGTGCCCCAGGGTCACCCCGGGGCAATAGCCCGAAGGCGCCTGGCGCCACCAGTCAAAGAGGTTTTGTCGCCAGCTTGAAAGACTCATCGGCCAGATGCTCCCGAGGACGGTTGTCGGTATCCGCTGCAAGGCCCAGGGCCTGCTCCAGCACCTCCTCCACCGGCACGGGCCGGAACGGATTGACCTTCTGCACCAGCAGGGTCCAGACCAGGGCATAGAGGGCGGTCAGGCCGAGCATGCTGCCGAAGGGTACATAGATGTCCCGTGGGTTCATCCCCGGTGGCGTGATGAACCACATGCCCAGCAGGATCCCCACTGAAGACAGGACCTGCGGCAGGGGGAACCAGGGCGATTTGTAGGCACGGGGCAGATCCGGCCGGCGAATGCGCAGCACCACCACCGACAGGGTCACCAGCAGGTAGGCGGTGCTCCAGGCACAGACCGCCGCCAGCACCAGGTGCATGATGCTGTCCGTGCTGCCGCCCAGCCACCAGGCATGCAGGCAGGGAATCAGCACTGCCACGGCGATGCACAGCAAGGGAGTCTTGAAACGCGGGTGCAGGTAGGTGAAGACCTTGGGCAAGGCACCGTCCAGCGCCATGCCGTAGAGGATTCGCGGCAGGCCGGCCATCAGGGTGTTGATGGTGGCGGCGCCGGCAAACAACAGGCCAATGCCCAGCCAGATACGGCCGAACGGCCCCATGATCTGTTCGGCGAAATGCGGAATGGCCATGGGCGTGTCCAGCAGGTGCACGCTGCCGTCCTCGCTCAGGGCGATGTTCTCCACCTGGCGCTTCATGGCCGCGCCATAGATGAACATGCACAGCGCCACCCCCACCAGCCCCAGGGCCATGGCCCGGGGAATGGTCCTGGCGGCCTTGCGGACATCCGGGGTCAGGGGCGTGACGAACTCGCAACCGACGAACATGAACATGGCCATGCCCACCAGGGACAGGATGGTTGGCAGGTCGGTCCCCACCATGGACGCGCCGAACCAGCCGTCGAGCGCCACCGCTGGCGCCTTGATCACCCCCAGCACGCCAAAGACCATGAGGGTGGTCCACATGCCGAAGGTCAGGATCACTTCGGCACGACTGAAGGCGGTGATCCCTACCGCGTTGAGCAGGCCGAAGAACAGCACCAGCCCCACGCCCACCAGCCAGGCGCTGCCACTCTGCTCCAGCAGGGTGTTGAGGGATTCGAAGTTCACCAGGGCCATGATGCCGCTGAGAATGGTTTCCGCCGTGCCGGCGAACACATGCACGATCAGGTAGGCGGACAAGGTGCCGGTGATGGCGAAGAAACGCCCCAGTCCGCAGGCCAGGTAGTCATAGACCGAACCGTTGGTGGGCAGCAGGCAGGCCGCTTCGGCGAAGGTGGTGGACTGCGCCAGCATCATCAGCAAGGCGATCAGCATCGCCGCGGCAAACGCGCCGCCGCCGATCCCGAATCCGGTGGTGGCCGTGAGGATCACCGGGCTGGCCATGATCAGCCCCACGGCGCTGGCCAGTGCCGTGGGAAAACCGACTACCCCCTGGTCCAGGTGGCGCTTGAGTCTGTCGTTGAGCGACATGATGGTAAACCTCGAAAGCATGGGTTGATGATTGTTGTTCTAGGCATTTCAAGGGCACGCCTGATGGCGCAGTGCTTGGCTGTCTGACGCAGCTGTCGGCACATGTTCGGCCTGGTCCGCAGGAGCGGGCTTGTCAGCGAAGGTGTCCTCAAGGGCAACGCAAAACTCGAGGGCCTGCTCGCCGGCAAGCCGGCTCCTGCGGGGGCGATTTCAATAGGCGATGCACACCGACTTGTTCTCGGTGTAGGCCTCGATGGCCGCATGGCCCATCTCACGGCCGATGCCCGACTGCTTGTAGCCACCGAAAGGCATCGACGGGTCCAGCATGTTGTGGGTGTTGACCCACACCGTGCCGGCCTTGATCTGTGGAATCAGTTGCATGACCCGCCCCAGATCGTTGGACCAGATGCTCGCCCCCAGCCCGTACTGGTTGTCGTTGGCCAGCCCCACCACGTCATCCAGGGTGTCGAACGGCGTGGCCACCACCACCGGGCCGAAGATCTCCTCGCGCACCAGTTGCTGGTCGGCACGCACATCGGCGACCACCGTGGGACGGACATAGAAACCCTGCTCGCCATGGGCGACACCGCCACACAGCAGCCGGGCCCCCTCTTCGACTCCGCGCCGGACCATCTGCAGCACGCGCTTCTGCTGCTTGGCGGAGATCAGCGGGTTGATCTGCGCCTGCTCGTCGAGCCCCGGCCCGATGCTCAGGGAGTCGGCGATGCCCACCAGCCGCTCCAGCACCTCGTGATAGATCCCGCGCTGGATGTACAGGCGCGACCCCGCGGTGCAGACCTGGCCCTGATTGAAGAAGATCGCCGCGGCAGCACCGGCGGCGGCGGTCTGCGGATCGCAGTCGTCGAGGACGATCACCGGCGACTTGCCCCCCAGCTCCAGGGAGAAGCGTGTCATGTTGTCCACCGCGGCATGGCCGATCAGCTTGCCGACCTGGGTCGAGCCGGTGAACGCCAGCTTGTCGATACCCGGATGGGCGGCCAGCGCCGCTCCGGCCTGGGCGCCGCTGCCGGTCACCACATTGACCACGCCGGGCGCGATCCCCGCCTCCAGGCACAGCTGGCCCAGACGCAGCGCGGTCAGCGGGGTTTCGTCCGCAGGCTTGAGCACCACGGTGCAACCGCAGGCCAGGGCGGGAACGATTTTCCAGATGGCCATCAGCAACGGAAAATTCCACGGCACTATGGCACCGACCACCCCCACCGGTTCCGGCACCGTGTAGGCGCGGTACTGCGCCCCCGGCACCGCAGCGATGGAAACGTCCAGGCTCTTGCCTTCGATCTTGGTGGCCCACCCGGCCATGTAGCGGGTGAACTCCGCAGCGGCCCCTACCTCCAGGGCCCGAGCCAGGTGAATCGACTGACCGTTGTTGAGGGTTTCCAGCTGGGCCAGTTCCTCGCCATGGCTCTCCAGCAGGTCCGCCAGCTTCAACAGCAGGCGTTCGCGATCCGCCGGGCGCAGCGCCTTCCAGCTGCCCTCGAACGCCCGGCGCGCGGCACCCACCGCCAGATCGATGTCGGCCTGGTCGGCGGCGGCAACCTGGGTCAACTGCTCGCCGCTGGCGGGGTTGTACACCGGCATCCGCGCCCCGGAGAGCGCCGGCTGGCTGTGACCGTCAATCAGCAGACCGTGCTGACTGTCTATGAATGCAGCGACACGTGGGTCGATGGCAACGCTCATCTTCAATCCTCGCAGTTGGACCTTGTTCGACCTGGACTTTGAGCCCAAAGCCGCGTGCCGTCTTGATCCTGGCTGCCGCAAAACTTGGCCCTGGCTGCCAGTCGCGCCGGCTGCAGCGCCGCTGGCAGCCTGGGTCAAATGCCCTGGCACACAGAGGCAAGCCAGCCGCCGGCAAATGACGCACTAATAGCTCCACGCTGTCCGTGCGATTTCAGGAGACTCAACGTGAGCGAAGCAAGCCGTTTCTGGCACCCCATGCTGCACCCCAACGAAATGAAGCAACGCGAGCCGATCCGCATCGTTCGCGGTGATGGCTGCTATGTCTATGACGACCAGGGCCACCAGCTGGTGGATGGCGTTGCCGGGCTGTGGAACGTCAACGTCGGCCACAACCGCAAGGAAGTGAAAGCCGCCATCACCGCGCAGCTCGATGAGCTGGAGTACTTCCAGCTGTTCGACGGGGTCAGCCACCCACGGGCCGAGGAACTGTCCCGGGTGGTGATGAACCTGCTGGAGCCCGAGGACATGACCCGGGTGTCCTTCAGTTCCGGCGGCTCGGACGCCATCGAGAGCGCGCTGAAACTGGCCCGCCAGTACTGGAAGCTCGAAGGCCAGGCCGATCGCACCAAGTTCATTTCCCTGCGCCAGGGCTATCACGGCACCCATTTCGGGGGGGCCTCGGTCAACGGCAACACCGTGTTCCGGCGCAACTACGAGCCTTTGCTGCCCGGTTGCTACCACATCGACACGCCCTGGCTGTACCGCAACCCCTACAGCCAGGATCCAGAGGAACTGGGCAAGATCTGCGCCGACCTGCTGGAGCGGGAAATCCAGTTCCAGAGCCCGGACACCGTGGCGGCGTTCATTGCCGAGCCGATCCAGGGCGCTGGCGGCGTCATAGTGCCTCCGGCCAACTACTGGCCATTGATCCGCGAAGTCTGCGACAAGTACGGGGTCCTGCTGATCGCCGATGAGGTGGTCACCGGCTTCGGGCGCAGCGGCTCGATGTTCGGCAGCCGCCTGTGGGGCGTCAAACCCGACATCATGTGCCTGGCCAAGGGCATCACCTCGGGCTACATCCCCCTGGGCGCCACCGTGGTCAATCGCCGGATCGAGGCGGCCTTCGAAAAGAACACCAACTTCACGGGCGCCATCATGCATGGCTACACCTACTCCGGGCACCCCGTGGCCTGCGCCGCCGCCCTGGCCTGCCTGGACATCGTGGTCAAGGAAGACCTGCCGGCCAACGCGGCGAAAATGGGCGACTACATGCTCGGCAAGCTGCGGCCCTTCGTTGATCGCTTCGAAAGCGTCGGCGAAGTGCGCGGTCAGGGTCTGATGCTGGCCCTGGACCTGGTGGCGGACAAGACCACCCGCGAGCCCATCGACCCCATGAGCGGCTACGCCAATCAGGTGGCGCAGATTGCCCGGGACAACGGCGTCATGGTGCGCCCGGTGGGCACCAAGATCATTCTCTCGCCGCCTTTGGTGATCCAGCAGGCCCAGGTGGACGCCATAGTCGACGCCCTGGCCGAGGGGCTGAGCCGGGCTCGCCGCTAACCCCACCGCAGGCTGCGATCCATGAAGCACGGATCGCAGCCTGAATGGACCGAATACCTGCCAGGGAGACCACTTCCGTTTTTCATCGGTGGCGTGCATAAAGCACAGGCACAGATAACCAGCCCCATTCCCGAAGCCGCTGCCTCCACGGGCAGCCAGGAGACATCCATGACCGCGTCCGCTTCACTGCCCGGGGTCCATGAGCTGGGACAGCGTTGCATTGCCGCCTTCACCCGGGTGGTGCCCGCCACCCTCTGCGCCTTCTACCGCATCGACCCGCAATTGCAGGCCCGGGACTTTTCGCTGTACTGCATGCCCGAGCCGATGCACCAGGCCTACCTGCAACGCTACCGCCACTATGACCCGCTGCAACCGCGCCACTGCGCCGCCGCGGGGCGCCCGGTGCTGTCGCTGCACATGGGCATGGCCCACCAGGGCCGCCACGCTTCCGAGGTCTACCAGGGGTTTCTGCAACGCCACGGCGTGCTCGACGTGGTGGAAATCCTGGCCTGCGACGGCGAGCGCCCCATCGCCGGCCTGTCACTGCTGCGGAACCACGCCCTGGGGCATTTCCGCGTTGACGAACTGCAGACCCTGCATGCCTTGCAGGGGCTGCTGGAAATCGCCGCCCTGGCGCCCTACTCCCAGGTCGACCAGCGCCTGTCCGCCCTCACGCCCCGGGAGCGGGAAATCGCCTGGCTGCTCCGGGACGGCGCCGACAACAAGACCATCGCCAGGCGCCTGGAGCTGGGCCTGCCCACGGTCAAGACCCACCTGATCAACCTGTTCCGCAAGGTCGGCGTCGGCAATCGCACCGAACTGGTGAGTTCGCTGTTCCTTTGAGCGCCACACCTCAACCATGTGGTTGATGGGCAGCGCCGCTGCACGGATCGAACATGGGGCTCTCCTTCGGCAGACAAGAGCCTTGCCATGAATCAGCAACCTGAATGGATCACCGTCGGCGCCCTGGCGGACGGTTTTGCCAGCGACAACCACATCCTTCCCGCGATCGATGATCTGGCCGGTCGCACCCTGACCCTGTACTTCGATAATGGCTGGCAGATCGAACACCGGTTCGACACCCAGACCCTCAGCTGGAACGCCCCTGGCGAACCGGCGAGCGCCGCACGGCCCTATCGCGCCACCTCGGTGCGCCCGGGCATCTACCTGGTGGACTTCCTCAAGCAGGAGCAAGGCCGGACCCACTCGGTGAGCCTGGTCCTGGACCTGCAACAACAGTGCTTCACCGCCGTCATCGGCCAGATGCCGACGCAGGCCGAGTGCAGCGTGGACCTGTTCAGCCGCGCCCTGTCCGGTGGCGAGTTGACCTCGGTCAAAGCCCAATTCCTGCATGGCAGCGTTGATGTGCCCGCCCGAGCCGAGACGCCGCGGCACTCGCCCAGCGATGAACTGATCGGCCTGCGCAACCAGTACATCTACAGCACCAGCGAGGCCTATGAGCATGTCTACCTCAACGCCAACTTCTACAGCTGGCAATGCCTCAAGGGCGTGGAACAAGGCCTGGCGGACACCGATCGCTGTCATTACTACAAGGTCGCCGAGCAGCTGTACCTGTTCGTCTGGCGCGAGAAGATCGTCCCGACCCTGGGCCTGGTGCTGATCGACCTGCAGGCCGGACGCAGCGACGGCAAGATCTTCGGCTATCAGGGCACGGACTTCAGCCATGCCGCCAACTTCCCGGTGGGGGCTCTGGCTCGGGTGCTCAATCGCACCCATCACGGCTGATTCCAGCGCCATGCAGGCCCAGCGCCGGCTCCACCGCCAGCAACGGCCCGCCCACCTATCGCACAGGACACACTCATGACTCTGGGTCTCGATCTGCAACGCGTCGCCAACAGCTACCAGGGCGAACTGCAACGGTTCGCCGAACAACACCCGCGCTCCGGCGCCTTCTACCAGCAAAACCTCCAGCATTGGCTGTACGGCGCGCCATTGCACTGGATGCAGCAATGGCCCGGCGCCTACCCGATCATGGTGGCCGATGCCCGGGGCGCCACCCTTACCGACTGCGACGGCCATGAATACGTGGACTTTGCCCTGGGCGACACCGGCGCCATGTTCGGTCACGCCCAGCCGGCCGTGGCCGCAGCCATCGCCGAACAGGCGCTGCATGGCTCGACCCTGATGCTGCCCACTGCCGACAGCCTGTGGGTCGGCAAGGAGCTGAGCCGGCGCTTTGGCCTACCTTACTGGCAGGTCACCACCTCGGCCACCGACGCCAACCGCTTTGTCCTGCGCCTGTGCCGGATGATCACCGGGCGGCAGAAGGTCCTGGTGTTCAACTGCAACTACCACGGCAGCGTCGACGAATCCCAGGTGGAATTCGACGCCCAGGGTCGGATGATTCCCCGCGACGGCGTGCACGCCAACGGCCTGCAGCACCAGGCCACCACCCGGCTGGTGGAGTTCAACGACCTGCCGGCCCTGGAGGCGGCCCTGGCCCACGGCGACGTGGCCGCGGTCCTCACCGAACCCTTCATGACCAACGTCGGCATGGTGCCGCCGGCAGCGGGCTTTCATCAGGGCCTGCGGGAACTGACCCGGCGCTTCGACGTGCCGCTGATCATCGACGAAACCCATACCCTGTCCTGCGGACCGGGAGGCTATTGCGGCGAACAGGGGTTGGAGCCGGACTTCTTCGTCCTCGGCAAATCCATCGCCGGGGGCATTCCCACGGCCGTGTGGGGCAGCAGCCGGGCCATGGCCGAGCGGATCTGGCAGGTGCTGCCACATTTTCAGCCGGGTCAGGCCATCAATCACTTCGGCTTCGGCGGCACCCTGGCCGGCAACGCCCTGCAGATGGCCGCCATGCGCGCCACCTTCAGCGAGGTGATGACCCCGGAGAACTACGCGCGCATGTTCCGGCTGGCCGAACGCCTGCGGGCTGGGGTCGAAGCCATCATCAGCAAGCATCGCCTGCCCTGGCACGTGACCCGCATCGGCGCCCGGGTCGAGTACCTGTTCATGCAGCAGGCCCCGCGCAACGGCGGCGAAGCCCACCACGCCCGCCACGGGCTGATCGAGGCCTATCTGCATCTGTACCTGCTCAATCGCGGGGTCTTGCTGACCCCGTTCCACAACATGGCCCTGCTCTGCCCGGACGCCAGCGAAGAGCAGGTCGACCTGCATAATCGGCTGCTGGATCAATGCCTGAGCCAGGTCCTGCAAGGCCTGCCGTCATGAGCCTGGAACAGCGCGGACGCATTGCCCTGGTCACCGGCTCGGGCCAGGGTATTGGCCGGGCGATCGCCCAGGTGTTCGCCGCCGGGGGCGCCAAGGTCATGCTGGCCACCCGCAGCGCTGCGTCAGGCGCCGAAACCCAACGCCTGATTCGTCAGGCTGGCGGAACAGCGGAGCTGCTGACCCTGGACCTCGGCACCCGGGCAGCCGCCGAACAGGCGGTAGCGGCGACCTTGGACGCCTTTGGCGGCCTGGACCTGCTGCTGCACAACGCCGGGATCTTTCCGATGCAGAAGCTGGCCGAGCTTGAGGAGCAGACCCTCGACAGCACCTTGGCGGTGAATCTGAAAAGCTGCTTCTGGCTGACCCAGGCAGCCTTGCCGGCGCTACGCCGGGCCCGAGCACCGCGGATCGTCGTCACCTCATCGGTGACCGGCCCACGCACGGCAATTCCCGGACTGGCCCACTACGCGGCGTCCAAGGCGGGGGTCAATGGCTTCATTCGCGCAGCGGCACTGGAACTGGCGGAGTATGGAATCACCGTCAACGGCGTTGAGCCGGGGCTTATCGCCACCCAAGCCATGGACAACCTCGGCGACGCCGCGACCCTGGCCAAGGGCATTCCCCTAGGGCGCCTGGGAATGCCTGAGGACATTGCCTACGCCATGTTGTTCCTGGCCTCGCCACAGGCCGGCTACATCACCGGCCAAACCCTGATAGTGGACGGCGGCGCCCTGCTCCCGGAAAACAGCCAATTGTAGGCGTAGCCCTGCCAGCGAAGGCGTCCTCAAGGGCAGTGCTTGTCTCTGAGGCCTCTTCGCCGGCAAGCCGGCTCCTACAAAAATCGGCGGGGCTGATTCGTTGATACATCCCGTTCTCGTAGGAGCTGGCTTGCCAGCGAAGGCGTCCTCAAGGGCGGTGCTTGTCTCTGAGGCCTCTTCGCCGGCAAGCCGGCTCCTACAAAAATCGGCGGGGCTGATTCGTTGATACATCCCGTTCTCGTAGGAGCTGGCTTGCCAGCGAAGGCGTCCTCAAGGGCGGTGCTTGTCTCTGAGGCCTCTTCGCCGGCAAGCCGGCTCCTACAAAAATCGGCGGGGCTGATTCGTTGATACATCCCGTTCTCGTAGGAGCTGGCTTGCCAGCGAAGGCGTCCTCAAGGGCGGTGCTTGTCTCTAAGGCCTCTTCGCCGGCAAGCCGGCTCCTACAAAAATCGGCGGGGCTGATTCGTTGATACATCCCGTTCTCGTAGGAGCTGGCTTGCCAGCGAAGGCGTCCTCAAGGGCGGTGCTTGTCTCTGAGGCCTCTTCGCCGGCAAGCCGGCTCCTACAAAAATCGGCGGGGCTGATTCGTTGATACATTCCGTTCTCGTAGGAGCTGGCTTGCCAGCGAAGGCGTCCTCAAGGGCGGTGCTTGTCTCTGAGGCCTCTTCGCCGGCAAGCCGGCTCCTACGCAGCTTGTGGGTATGGGGATCAGTTGCCGCTGCGGATCTTGTTCCACAAGCGGGTGCGGATACGGTCGATGTCCAGCGGCATGGCTTGCAGGGCGAACAATGTGCCCATCATGGCCGGGCTCGGGTAAACCTTGGTGTCGTTCTTGATCGCTGGATCGACCAGAGCATCGGCTTGCTGGTTGCCATTGGCGTAATGCACGTAGTTGCTGATGTTGGCCATTACGTCCGGACGCAGCAGGTAGTTCATAAAGGCATACCCGGCCTTCTCATCCGGTGCGTCCACAGGCATGGCCACCATGTCGAACCAGATCGGCGAGCCTTCCTTGGGAATCGAATAGCCGATCTCCACCCCGTTCTTCGCTTCCCTGGCCCGGCTCTCCGCTTGCAGGATGTCCCCGGAGAACCCCACCGCCACGCAAATATTGCCGTTGGCCAGGTCGCTGGTGTACTTCGACGAATGGAAGTAGCTGACATAAGGCCGGACCGTCATCAGCAGCGCCTCGGCTTTCTTGTAGTCCGCCGGGTTCTTGCTGTGGTGTGGCAGCCCCAGGTAATTCAAGGCTGTGGGAATCAGTTCGGGGCCGTTGTCGAGAATCGCCACGCCGCACTTCTGCAGCTTCTGCATGTACTCGGGCTTGAAGATCAGGTCCCAGGAGTCCAGCGGTGCGTCATCCCCCAGCACTTCCTTGATCTTGGCCACGTTGTAGCCAATCCCGGTGCTGCCCCACAGGTACGGAAAACCGTGCTGGTTGCCCGGGTCATTGACCTCCAGCGCTTTGAGCAGCGCCGGGTTAAGGTTTTTCCAGTTGGGCAACTGGCTCTTGTCGAGCTTCTTCAACGCCCCGCCCTGGATCTGCCGCGCCATGAAATGGTTGGAGGGGAACACCACGTCGTAACCGGATTTACCGGTCATCAGCTTGCCGTCCAGGGTCTCGTTGCTGTCGTAGACGTCATAGGTGAAACCTGTCCCGGTTTCCTTCTGGAAAGCCTTGGTGGTGTCGGGGGCGATGTAGTCCGACCAGTTGTAGATCTTCACCGTGTCGGCGGCCTGGGCCAGGGAGGCGCCGAACAACAGTGCATTGAATAACAGCAAAGCGGAGTTCTTGCGGATCATGGATCGTTACCTGTGGCTGGTTTTGTTATTGGCAGGCAATCAAGGGGATCAGTAAATCAGGACGTAGGTCTTGCGCACCGTTTCCTGGATGTCCCAGATCCCGGTGCTGTTGGCCGGCAACATCAGTGCATCGCCGGCTTCTATGTGCAGTGGCTCGCCATCGTCGGGGGTGAAGGTGCAACGCCCCTGGATGAAGTGACAGAACTCCTGGGCGACGATCTGTCGCCGCCAGCGCCCCGGAGTGCACTCCCAGATCCCGGTCTCGACCCCGTCGTCGCGCTCGACGGCGGTCACTGAGGTCATCGCCACCGGGGTGCCCAGGGGCACGGCGACCGGCGTCGAGGGCTCCAGGGTGACACTGGCGGTGTTCTTGAATTGCGTGATGCTCATGGGCTCTACCTTTCACTGGACATTCAAACGGACATCGTTCGCTACAAAAAACCGATTCAGTGCATCAAGCCTTCCATGAACCCGGCGACCCGGCTGGCCATGCGCCGCCGCCACGGGGCCGACGCGGGGTTGGCCAGGGTCTGGTCTTCATGAACGAAGCTGCGAATGATTGCGTTGTAACCCAGCCACCGACAGGGCTCCGGCTCCCAGGCACGCAGGGCTTCCAGGCGGCTTTGCGGCAGCACCCAGGGTTGGCGGACCAGCGCGCTGTCGCGCTCGAGAATCAGGTCGGCCAGGGTCCGCCCCCCCAGGTTGCTGGCACCGACCCCCTCTCCGCCGTAGCCGCCGGACAGCGCGATGCCCTTGTGCCGGTCGCACAGCATGTGCGGCTTGAAGTGCCGGGACATGCCCAGGTTGCCGCCCCAGGAATGGGTGATGCGCACGTTCTTGAGTTGCGGGAACAGTTCACCGAACAGGTAGCGGCGCAGCTCCACTTCGTCCCGGGTCAGGTCGAAGTCATGGCGCAGCTTGCCGGCGAACTGATAGCCACCACGGGCGCCGAACACCAGGCGATTGTCCCGGGACCGCTGGCCGTAGGTGACCTGGCGACTGCTCTCGCTGAAGGCCTGGCCCTGGCTCAGGCCGATCTCGTCCCAGACCGACTCCGCCAGCGGCTCGGTGGCCACCAGCAGGCTTTGCACCGGCAGTTGATACCGACCCAGGGGTGGCAGGGTCACCGAATAACCCTCCACCGCCGGCACTATCCAGTGACTGCGCACGGCGGCCCTGGCGGTCTTGAGGCTGCCGGACTGCCAGTGGCTCACCGGACTGTTCTCGTAGATGCTCACCCCCAGGCGTTCCACCGCCCGGGCCAGGCCTCGCACCAGCCTGGCCGGCTGGATGGTCGCGCAATGCTTGGCGTAGATGCCGCCATAGGGCTTGGCCACGCGGATCTGCTGGGCCAGTTGTTGCGGGTCCAGCCAGTGGTAGTCGTCCGGCTCCAGGCCCTGGGCGTAGAGCTTGTCCAGGTACTGGCGCAGGCTGGTTTCCTGCTCGGGATAGCGGGCCGCGCAGTACAGCACTCCGCCCTTGCGATAGTCACAATCGATGCCTTCGCGCTGGAGGACGCTGGCCACTTCATCGGGAATGCCATGCAGCAGCTCGTAGGAAGCCCGGCGCTGCTGCGGCGACAGCCCGGCCAGCAACCGGTCCTCCCCCAGCAGATTGCCCATCAGCCAGCCGCCATTGCGGCCCGAGGCGCCAAAACCTGCGGTCTGGGCCTCGATCACTGCGATCTTGAGCTGCGGTGCCTGGCGCTTGAGGTAGTAGGCTGTCCACAGGCCGGTGTAACCGGCACCGATGATCGCCACGTCCAGGTCCAGGTCCTGCTCGAGCGCTGGCCGCGGCAACAGCGGCTCGTCGAGCTGGTCCATCCACAAACTGATACTGCGCCACGCTGGCATGCAAGCACTCCGCAACCCGAATTTCGAATGCGGCGATCCTAGTGCCTGTATTCAGGGGTTGTCTTGCGCGCGGGCACGCAAAGAAATTTGCCTGACGTAGGCCTTGGGCGACTGCCCGGTGTGCTGGCGGAAACAGCTGTAGAACGCTGAGAGTGAATTGAACCCGGCAGCAAAGGCCAACTCGTCGACCCGCAGCGGCGGTGTCGCCTGGTCGAGGGCGCTCAGCACATGCTGCAGGCGCGCCTGATTGACATAGCGGTAGAAACTCTGCCCCAGCACCTGATTGAGCAGATAGGAAATCTGATTGCGGCTATAGCCGCATTCGCGGGCCACCCGCTGCAGGTCCAGTTCCGGGTCGAGGTACGGCTGCTGACGCTGAAAATACTGCTGCAGGTCCTCGGCCATGAACCCCAACTGGCGCGGCGACAGGCCCAGGCGGCTGACGGCCGGTCGCTGGCTGCCGGAAGCCTTGCCCGCCCCGGGCGCATGCACCAGGGAGGCGTACTCATTGACCCGCCAGATCAGCCCGTCACGCACGGTGATGGCTTCGCTGGAGCGGAACGACACCAGCCCCTGGCCGCCACGCAAGGTCACCTGGTACTGGATGAAGGCCGTGTCGCCATCCAGGCGAATCCGGTCGCAATGCTCCAGGGCCTCGTCCGGGGCCCGGGGCATGCTGGCCTGCACATACTCGCGCAGCTCGTCGAGGCCCAGGGTGCGATTCTGGAAAAAGTCGTTGTACTGAATCTCGGGGTGATACAGCGCCATCACGCCATCAAGGTCGCGGTGCTTCCAGCACAGGTGATAACGCATCACGGTTTCACCGGTGGCCTGGGTCAGCAGCGGCCCGTCATCAGGGACAGACATAGGTTTCTCGAACAGGAAAAGGCGCAGCTTGCCGAACTTGCGCAGCGGCTTCAACGACCACCCGCGCGATGCGGATCGTGGCACGACGATGGCACTGCCCGCCAAGACATGACCTGCATCATGAATCCGACAGACAACTGCCGGACGGTGGGCAAAAAAACGCCGAGCTGTCATCAGCCGGTGCTACTTTTATAGCCTCAAGCGAGCAGATCAATGACGATCCGCTCGTCCCTACCGCGAGCACAAGGAAGCGCTCAATGAATCAGGGTGGGCCACCGATGAACAGAGTCTGGGCCAGTAAAGTCACCTTTCCCAACGCCTGCCAGCTGATGCGCTGGCATTTCCATCCCTTGGGCTTCGAAGCCAGCATGGATGCACCCGGCAGCATGATCGCCCGGCTGTTCGACCGTGCCAGCGGCGAAACCATGATTGCCATCGCCGGCATTCCCTGTGCCACGGTGATGAGCGCAGCGGATGTCGAACGAATAATCGAGGCTGTGGAGGACGAACTGGAGGCCTTTGCCCCCTCTCTGGCGCTCAAGGCCTGATACGCGGCCGCCTCGACTGAAGCCCGCCTGACCGGCGGGCTTTTTCATGCTCGCTGCCGCAGGTCGGAAAAATATGGCTTGTCGCCCGGCACCCGGTCCGAAGCCTTGGGCGCATTGCCCGCCGTCGACTCCTGGGGATCGACGTACCAGTAGCAATGCTTGACCGCGCGGGTGATGCCCACGTAGGCCAGGCGCAGGATCTCGTCCTTCTGCGCATTGTCGTAAGGCTCCGCGTCGCCATCCTTGCCCAGCCCGGCCTGCCGATAGACCTGGTTCTTGTAGGGTGAACTGCTCAGGTGCTGGCAATCGCCCAGCAGGAACACGGCATCCGCCTGCAGGCCTTTGGCGCTGTGATAGGTCAGTTGCTTGAGCCGGCGGGCCGCCGGCGGCAAGCTAGAATCAACATTAACTATTTGAGAAATATGCTGCTCAATCAACAACTTATCGCTTGTTTTTCGAAACAGCATCAAGATTGAATCACCCTGACGGTAATGCTCTGCCAGGCGCCGAGCCAAGTCCTGGTCGTCCCGATCCAGCACCTGCACCGGCCACAGCTCCCTGTCCTGGCCAACAGCCTTGGCCTTCTTGCCGGCAATGGCCGGGGCAGCGCGGACAATGTGCTCGGCAGCGTCGATCACGTGCTGGTGACTGCGGTAGTTCTCGCTGAGCATCACCCGCGTGGTGCCCGGCGACGGGAACTCCTTGTTGAATTCGATGAAGTACTTCGGCGAGCTGCCGCGCCAGCCGTAGATCGACTGCCAGTCGTCACCGACACAGAGCAAGGATGAATTCTGGGCCCCGCGCCCCAGGTTCAAGGCCGCGCCACGGCGGCGGATCTCGCCAAGGCTGGCCTTGATCCAGGAGACGATCTGCGGCGACACATCCTGAAATTCGTCGATCATCAGGTGCGACATCGGCCGCAGGCAGGCATCGCTGAGCAGCTTGAAGTTTTCCGGCGAGCGCTCGCTGAACAGGGCGAACATCCGGTTGTAGCTCATGATGGGCGGCGACTGGTCCAGCAGGTGGTCCTCCAGGGCCCGCCAGAACAGGCTCAAGGCCTCGAAGAAGAAACGATCCGGGTCGTCCTGGGCAAAGCTCATGCCGGCTACGGCGTCCCCGACCTCCAGTCCCAGGTTCTCGATAAAGCCGGCCGCCGCTACAAAGCAGTCCAGCAAGGGGGCCGAGGCCAGCTCGCCCTTGACCCGATAATCGAAACCCGGCCCCGCACTGACCTGGGCAGAAAAGGCCCCTGAGACGCGCTTTGCTCCTTCATAACTATCGAGCCAAATCAAAGGCTTACGGTAGAAAGCTTGAAACAGGGTGCGCTTTACAGCGCACTCGGCGCGCACCGTCAGCTTGGCCCCGGGCCGGGTGATCTGCGGGCTCTCCCGAGGATCGAAGCCGAGTACGACCCAGGCATCCAGCTCGGCGGCATAACCATGGCAATAGAAGGTCGAACCGTTGATCAAGAAACTCTGGCGCCGAGGCTCGATCCCCTGAATCGGCCAGGCACCGGCACGCAGCCATAGGTCTTCCACGGTGTCGCACAGCTCTTCGTCACGCTTGGCCGCCAACTCGGTGACCGCCACGCGCTTTTGCACATCGGGGTGATCGCGCTCCAGCTCCCTGAGCTGCAGGGCGTGGCGCGCCAAGGGTTGCAAAGCCCGGCGGAAGCGCTCGTCACTGCGATACAGCGCCTGATAGCAGGCATTGAGGTGCTGGCGCTGGGCATCGTTGATGCGCAGATCGAAGGGGTTGCTGTCCACCTCGTCCTCGGCACCTGGCTGGCGCTCGCTGAGGTTCTCGAAGGCCTGCAAGCGCTCCAGCCCCGGCAGGCTGCGCACCATGGGCAGGATCCGCGAATGGAAGGTGCGCACCAGGTCCCGGGCTTCGCGGGGAGCCAGTACCCGTCCCCACAGGGCGAAGACTTCCACCAGCTTGCCGATGAAGTCCTTGCGCGACTCCCGGGTGAAGGTCACCACGGTCATCGAATCCAGCTCGAATCCCAGGTAGTGGCTGAGCAGCAACAGACGCAGCACCAGCGACGTCGACTTGCCGGCCCCGGCCCCGGCAATCACCGCCGTGGCCGGTGTGTCGCTGAAGATCATCTTCCACTGAGCGGCACTGGGCTGGGCCCGGGCCGGCAACAAGCGGGCGACATCGGCCTTGAAGCGCTTCTTCAGCTCGGCACTCAGCGGCAGGCGCCAGTCGTCGAACAACCGGTCATCCACCCCTGGCGGCCGGTGCTCGGTGTTGCGGCTGTCGCGGATCAACAACACCTGACGGCCTTCTTCCAGCCCCTCAAGCCGGCCCTCCTTGTAGCCGTACTCCACTCCCGCCGTGTGACCGCTGCGAAAGCCGTCGGCCTGACCGTGCAGCCAGGAGGCCCGATGCTGGGCCCGCAGGCGGTTCAGGCCATGACCGAAGAAGCGCGCAGCCAGGCGCTTCAACAGGGGCATCTGGGCCAGGGGCAAAAGCTCGGGGGGCAGATCGGGATTGTGTTGCGACACGCGGACTCCAAGGGGGTGAGACTGAGCGGTAATGGTCGCCGGATTTATTCCTGGTATCCAGCGAATTGCTTGCAGGTCATTAACTTAAGCGATGAACCGAAGGTTTAACACCAAGATTCCGACAAAATAATCATCTAATTTTACGATTGGATTACGGCATTTTTTGCGCTTTTTATCGATCTATGACTGATAGAAGATGCACGCCATCAACCAACGGTTATCGTTTTTGGCCCGGGTACAAGGCGCCATGGCGAAGCCTCATGAGGAGACGATCATGCTTGAACTCAGACCCTTCAGCTCCCTGGGCGGCGCACACCACGGCTGGCTGGATGCTCATCACCACTTTTCCTTCGCCGAGTACTACGACCCCAAGCGCATGCACTGGGGCAACCTGCGGGTCTGGAACGATGACGTGATCGCTCCCGGCACCGGTTTTCCCCAGCACCCGCACCGGGACATGGAAATCATTACCTACGTCCGCGAAGGCGCCATCAGCCATCAGGACAACCTGGGCAACAAGGGCCGCACCGAGGCCGGCGATGTGCAGGTCATGAGCGCCGGGACCGGGATCGCCCACAGCGAATACAACCTGGAAGCCACGCCGACCAAGATCTTCCAGATCTGGATCGTTCCCAACCAGGCCGGTTCTGCGCCGTCCTGGGGCGCCAAGCCTTTTCCCAAGGGGCTGCGCGAGGGTTTTGTGACCCTGGCCAGCGGCAAGGACGGCGACGAGGAAAGCTTGCGCATTCGAGCCGACGCACGGCTGGTGGCGGCCAACCTGAAGGCTGGGGAAACCGCCGAGTACCATCTGGACGCTGGACGCCGGGCCTACCTGGTGCCGGCTACCGGAGCGATCGAGATCAACGGCTTGCGCGCCGAAGCTCGAGATGGGGTTGCGGTCGAGGACGAACGAGTGCTGCGAGTGAGCGCGCTGCAGGACAGTGAGATCGTGCTGGTGGATCTGGCGTGAAGCGCTGCGACCAATAAAAGCGCTGTGGCAAAAAAAAGGGGCGACCATGAAGGTCGCCCCTTTTTATTGGCCGGCGAGCCGGCTTTGGCGTGAATCAGTTGCCGCTGATGGCGGCGTCCACCAGGGCCTGGGCTTCCTGCACCAGCTGCTTGAGGTGATCGTCACCGATGAAGCTCTCGGCGTAGATCTTGTAGATGTCCTCGGTGCCCGATGGCCGGGCGGCGAACCAGCCGTTCTCGGTCATGACTTTCAGGCCACCAATGGCCTGATCGTTGCCCGGGGCCTGACTGAGGATCTGCTGGATCGGTTCGCCGGCGAGCTGGGTCGAGGTCACCTGTTGCGGCGAAAGCTTGCTGAGCAAGGCCTTTTGCTGCGGGTTGGCCTTGGCATCGACCCGTACCGAGAAAGGTTCGCCCAGCTCGTCGCACAGGGCGCGGTAGGCCTGACTCGGATCACGACCGGTACGAGCGGTCATTTCAGCGGCCAGCAGCGACGGGATCAGGCCGTCCTTGTCGGTGCACCAGACGCCACCGTCCTTGCGCAGGAACGAGGCACCGGCACTTTCTTCCCCGCCAAAGCCCAGGGAGCCGTCGAACAGGCCGTCGGCAAACCACTTGAAGCCCACGGGCACTTCGTACAGGCGACGGCCCAGACGCGCCGCCACCCGATCGATCAGGCCACTGCTGACCACGGTCTTGCCCACGGCGGCGTCGGCGCGCCATTGCGGACGGTTCTGGAACAGGTAATCGATGGACACCGCCAGGTAGTTGTTCGGTGCCAGCAGGCCGCCGCTAGGGGTGACGATGCCGTGGCGGTCGTGATCGGGGTCACAGGCAAAAGCCACGTCGAAGCGCTCTTTCAGGCCGATCAATCCTTGCATGGCGTAGCTGGAGGATGGGTCCATGCGGATCTGTCCGTCCCAGTCCACCGACATGAAGCGGAAGGTGGCATCCACTTGCTGGTTCACCACGTCCAGATCAAGACGGTAGTGCTCGGCGATGGCCGACCAGTAGCGCACCCCTGCTCCACCCAGCGGATCCACGCCCAGGCGCAGCTTGGCGTTGCGGATGGCGTCGAAGTCGATGACGTTGATCAGGTCGGCGACGTAGGTATTGAGGTAGTCATGGCGATGTGTGGTATCAGCCTTCAGCGCTTGCTCGTAGCTGATGCGCTTGACTCCGGCGAGCTTGGCCGCCAGCAGTTCGTTGGCCTTGGCCTCGATCCACTTGGTGATATGGGTGTCGGCCGGGCCGCCATTGGTGGGGTTGTACTTGTAGCCACCGCTTTGTGGCGGGTTGTGGGAAGGCGTGATGACGATCCCGTCCGCCAGGCCCGAGGTCCGGCCGCGGTTGTAGCAGAGAATGGCATGGGACACCGCCGGGGTCGGGGTGTACTCGTCACCGGCAGCGATCATCACGGTCACGCCGTTGGCCGCCAGGACTTCCAGAGCGCTGGCCCCGGCCGGGGTCGACAGGGCGTGGGTGTCGATGCCCACGAACAACGGGCCATTGATGCCCTGGGATTCACGGTACAGGCAAATGGCCTGACTGATGGCCAGGACGTGCCATTCATTGAAACTCAGATCGAACGAACTGCCGCGATGCCCGGAGGTGCCGAAAGCCACGCGCTGGGTAGGCACCGAGGCATCGGGTTGACCGGTGTAATACGCCGTAACCAGTCGCGGGATGTCGACCAGCAATTCAACCGGTGCCGGTTTACCCGCAAAAGGACTGAGAGTCATGCAAAACCTCTGGAAAAGGATGGTTCGGGAATGGAGCGCAGTTTACTGGCAGTTTGACCGCAGCGCGACGGAATCTATCCCGCAGCGCCGCGCTTTTCTGCAAGTGTCGGCTGGCTGGCAAAAGGGGCCGTGAGCCCCGTGCAGTTTTCCAGAGGGTCTTCGCCAACCGGCCGCGAGCCCAGGGCGCAGAGAAACAAAAACGCCAGGCTAGGCCTGGCGTTGGAGTCATCAGGCCGGTTCGACCTGAAGCGCCACCCGTTCGCGGCATGGACACTCGTCCATGTAACGGTGCGCTTCGACAAACTCGCTGAAAGGAAAGACCCGGGTCTTCAAGGGCAACAGCACCCGGTCCGCGGTCAACTGGTTGATGTCGCGCAGCGCACGCTGCAACGCCACCTGATCCTGAATGATCCCCAGCTCCGGCTTGCCGGTGAAGTTGCCGATGCAGTGGACGAAGAACTGAATGTTCTTCTGGAACGCCGCACAGGCCGGGAACGGCGTCTGGTTGCCGCCTTGCAAGCCGTACAGCACCAGGCTGCCTCGGGGCGCCAGGACGTCACCAAGCATCGACATCTGTGGACCGCCCAGACCATCGAACACCACGTCGACCCCACGGTTGTCGGTGAGCTTGTTGATCTGCATCAGCAGGTCCTGCTCCTCGGTGACGATGACTTTTTCGGCTCCCAGGGACAACAGGTACTCACGCTCTTCTGCGGTCTTGGTGGCGGCAATCACCCGCACACCCAGGGCCTTGCCCAACTGAACGAAGGACGGACCGGCGCAGTGACTGGCGTCGGTCACCAGGGCAAACTGCCCGGGCTTGACCCGCGCTAGATCAACGTAGGCGAAATAGGCGATCAACAGCGGCGTGTAATGCACGGCCGCCTCGATGGGGCTCAGCACATCCGGGTAGCGGGTCAGGGCCGAGCGCGGCAGGACGATCAGCTCGCCGTAGACCGGATAATCATTGGGACTTTCGGCAGGAAAGCTGGCAACCTTGTCACCGACCGCGAGGTCGTCGACGCCCTCGCCCACTGCGGTGACCACGCCGGCCATTTCATGCCCCAGGCCCGATGGCAGGCGGGCATGGGACGACGCCAGGTTCTGCCGCCAGAGCACGTCGTACCAACTGATACCAATGGCTTCGACTCGTACCTGCACTTCGCCTGGCGCAGGCAACGAGGCCGCATGCTCTTCGCATTTGAGCACCTCGGCCGGTCCAAACTTGTGAAAACGAATCGTGCGGGACATCGCAAACCTCGTCAAATTAACCTCTAATGCCGCGAACTTTATCCGGGCTTTGAAAGCAAGACTATCAGTGCCTATTAATAGTCGACATGTCTGTCATTGATTCCGTGCCCTTGATAAGCGGGGCGGACAGCGCTTCCCGTGCGCGGCCTGACTACAAACAAACAACATTTAGCCGGTGCAGAGTACCAGCCTTTACCCGTAAGATTCACGCCGACCTTTTTACCCCGAGGGTCGCTTCCGTCAAGTTCGCTGACTCTGCCAGGACTCCAGATGAATCGTAATGACCTGCGTCGTGTCGACCTGAACCTGTTGATCGTGTTCGAAACCCTGATGCACGAACGCAGCGTGACCCGCGCCGCCGAGAAGCTGTTTCTTGGCCAGCCGGCCATCAGCGCCGCCTTGTCGCGCCTGCGCAATCTGTTCGACGACCCCCTGTTCGTGCGCACTGGCCGCAGCATGGAGCCTTCGGCCCGGGCAGTGGAAATCTTCGCCCTGCTCTCGCCGGCCCTGGATTCGATTTCCACCGCCGTCAGCCGCGCCGCCGAGTTCGATCCCGCCACCAGCACCACCGTATTTCGCATCGGTCTTTCCGACGACGTGGAATTTGCCCTGCTGCCGATGCTGCTCAAGCGCTTGCGCGCCGAAGCCCCGGGCATCGTCCTGGTGGTGCGTCGGGCCAACTACCTGCTGATGCCGTCGCTGCTGGCCTCCGGCGAAATCTCCATCGGCGTCAGCTACACCGCCGACCTGCCGGCCAACGCCAAGCGCAAGGTCTTGCGCCGCAGCCTGCCCAAACTGCTGCGGGCCGACACCGTGCCCGGCGCCCTCAGCCTGGACGATTTCTGCGCCCGCCCCCACGCCCTGGTGTCGTTCGCCGGGGACCTGAGCGGCTTTATCGATGAAGAACTGGAGAAACTCGGACGCAAGCGCCACGTGGTGCTCGCCGTGCCGCAGTTCAACGGCCTGAGCACCCTGCTGGCCGGCACCGACATCCTCGCCACCGTTCCGGACTACACCGCCGAAGCCCTGACCGCCGCCGGCGGAGTACGTGCTGAAGATCCGCCCCTGCCGGTGCGCAGTTTTGAACTGCACATGGCCTGGCGCGGTTCACAGGATAACGATCCAGGGGAGCGCTGGTTGCGTTCGCGGATTCAGATGTTCTTTGGCGATCCGGACAGTCTTTGATCGAAGCGGCTTGAGCGCATCAAGCAACGCTATGGCGGGCCAAGGCGATATGGGTGCCTGAGCGCCGCGCCGACGGATTGAGCAATCGGCGCCGTCGGACGCCCCGGCAACCGACTCAGTTGGCGCGAATCATCCAGCAGATCACCTTTGGCTGCGGCGTCAGAGTCCGCGAGCAACCCGGCAAGTCCCGCTGACAGGCCCATGCCAAGCAGTGTCGCTATGTATTGCGCGGGTATCTGCCACCGCCTGCCCGGTGCCCTGGTGTTCGACTGCCAGGCCCACGCGCCGTCAGCGAGCGGGCGCCGGGTCAGCGCCCTATCCCTGGTTTTTTCGAGGTGGCTGTGCAGGTCGCCGTAACATCAGGCCAAGCTCGGCCCCCGCCGGCAAAACACACTCGCTACAAGGTGTAGGCAATGCCCAATTGCAGCGTCCGCGGGGCCCCTGGGTAGGCGTAAACGTTGCCGAACGCGCCCTCTTCATATTCACGATCAAACAGGTTTTTCAGGTCAAGATTGAGCCGCACCTTGTCATTGACCTTGTAGAAACTGAGCAAGTCGACAACGGTGTAGCTGCCCATCGAAAACCCGGTGTTGGCGGTTTGCCCGGCGCGCTCGTCGACGTACTTGAGTCCGCCACCCAGGCCCAGGTCCTTGAGGATGCCGTCCTGGAACTCGTACATGTTCAGCAGGCTGAAGCTGTTTTTCGGGATGTTCAACAGCCGTGTGCCAGAGCGCAGCACGTTGTCCTTGGTGACCTCGGCATCGACATAGGCGTAGCCGCCGATCACGCGCCATTCGGGACTGAGGTTGCCGGCAACGTTGACATCGAAACCACGACTTCGCACTTCACCGGCCGCAACGCTGAAGGTCGAATCAACTGGGTCGGTGGTCAAGACGTTGCGCTTTTCGATCTGATAGATCGCGGCGTCGACACTCAACTGCTGGTCCAGTGCTTCCCACTTGATACCCATTTCATAAGACTTGCCCTTCTCCGGCGCAAACCCGCCGCCGAGGCGGCTGGCGCCGGTGTTGGGCTTGAACGAGCGAGCGGTGTCGGCGTAGATCGCAAAGGTTTCGGTCAAGTCGTAGCTCACCCCCATGCGCGGTGTGACGGCATTGTCACTGGCCTGCCAACTCCTGCCGCCGGGTACATAGGTTTCGTAGTCATGTTCGAAGCGTTCGAAACGCGCCCCGGCCAGCACTTTCAGTTTGTCGGTCAGTGCCACTTGATCCTGCACGAACGCGGCATAAGTCTTGAGGTTTTCCTGGTCATGAGTCGGCGTGCGGGTCAGGGCCGGACGCGGCTGGCCGTACACCGGATCGAAGAGGTCGATGGGGTACGCACCGACAGCGCCGCTGGAGCGGTGAATGATCGACTGGTAGTCGTAGTCTTCGTACTCGATGCCGGTCAGCAACGTGTGCTGCACACCGGCGGTATCGAAACGGCCGGTCAGGTTGAGCTGAACATCCTGGTCGGTCCACTCCAGCTTGCGATAGTTGAAATTGCGCCCCAAGGTGCGGCCGTCGGCGGCAATACCGTTGGCCTCGACCGCGTTGCCCTTGAGCGAACCATCAAGCCACTGCACGCCACCGCCCAGGGTCCAGTCGTCGTTGAGCAGGTGGTCGAAACGCAGTTGCGCCATGTTGTTGTCGTTGTGCAACTTGCCCACGTCTTTTTCACCGAAAAAACTGTCACGAGATGCGCTGCCAACCTGCTTCGCGTAACGGGTCATGCCTCGATCCAGAGGCGCGTTGTTACGCATGAAATCACCTTCGAACATCAGCCGGGTCGCATCGCTGACCTGCCAGGTGAGCACCGGCGCAATGCCGTAGCGCTCGGTGTCGACATGATCGCGGAAGGTGTCGCCGCCCTCGCCCACCACGTTCAGTCGATAGGCCAGGCGCCCTTCTTCGTCGAGCGGCCCGGAAGCATCCAGCGTGCCGCGCTTCATGCCCTGGTCGTTGAATTGACTGCCCAGGGTGACCGTGCGCTCGGGCAACGGCTGTTTGGAAACCACGTTGAAAGTACCGCCAGGATCACCCCGGCCGTAAAGCATGGTTGCCGGGCCGCGCAGCACTTCAAGGCGCTCAATGGTGTTGGCATCCGGCATGTTCGGATAGCCGCGGTTGATCGGAAAACCGTTGCGGTAAAACTCGCCCGTGGTGAAGCCACGAACGGTAAAGGTGGTCAGCCCCTGTCCGCCAAAGTTGTTCGCCCGCCCCACGCCCCCGGCGTAGTCCAGCGCGTCCTGCAAACGAGTGGCTCCGAGATCCTCGACCGCATCCTTCGCGACCACGCTGATCGACTGCGGGGTTTCATGGATCGAGGTATCGGTACGCGTGGCGCTGGCCGAGCGCGTCGCGCGGTAACCCTGCACCGGGCCGTCCGCCCGTTCATAAGTCGCGGTGCCGATGACATCGGCCGTGTCCAACTCAAGGCTTGAAGGTTTTACCTGCGCTTGTTCAGCCCATGAAGTAGACGACAACGCTTGCAGCACACAAATGGAAAGCAGGGTTCGACGCATGGAGAGGAAAACCTTTACGAATAGGCCAATACAAGCGGTGAAACCGCCAAAAAACGCCCGCGAATGCTATACAAAACTATTCGCAATTAATACAAATTCCCATTAGCTCACAAATCGCCATTTCTCCGCCGTGCGAAATCCGCACCTGCGCGCATTGACAAGGCCATGGCAAAAATTCAACATGCCAGCACTTGTTGGACAACCTACAACCAACAACCAACAAGTACCGCTTTTCAGCCGCCAAGGCGTGCGAAGAGCTGTCGAGGAGATGAAATCCATGTCTCACCCCAAATCCGCCACAGCATGGCCGCCCTCCTGTGCCGCCCCGAGAGAAAAGATCCGAGCGCCCAGCTTCGTGCTGCCGGCAGGTGCGTGCGACACCCATGCGCATGTGATCTGCGCCGATTTCGCGCGCTATCCCCTGGTATCCGACCGCAGTTACACCCCGCCTCCCGCACCTGAGGCGTTGTATCTGGACATGTTGCGGGCGACGGGAATGCAGCGAGGGGTGTTGGTGCAGCCCAGCGTCTATGGCACCGACAACCGCTACATGCTCGAGGTGTTGCAACGCCATCCCGATCAACTGAGGGGGGTCGCGGTCGTCGACGAACGAATCTGCGATGACGAACTGGCGCACATGCACGCCTTGGGTGTGCGTGGAGTGCGCATCAACGTTCTGTTTCGCGGCGGAGTGAATCTGGACTTGATGGAGCGTCTGGCCCATCGAGTTGCCGACCTTGGCTGGCACATGCAGTTTTTGATTGATGTCCGGCTTTTAAGCGAGCTGCAGGCGCGGATAGCCAAGCTGCCCTGCCCTGTAGTGATCGATCACTTCGGGCACTTCCCGGCCCACCTGGGCGTCAAGGAGCCGGGCTTCGAGCTGCTGCTGAGAAACGTGGCGGAACAGGGTTGGTGGGTCAAATTGTCGGGCGCTTATCGCCTGAGTGAGCAGCCTCCGGACTATGCCGATACGGATGCCCTGGCCCATGCCTTGCTGGGCGCCGCACCCGAACGCATGGTTTGGGGCAGCGACTGGCCTCACGTCGCCCTCCAAAGCACGCCCGACACCGGTTCATTACTGAATCGCTTGCACTCATGGGCGCCCGGTGAACGCCAACGACAGAGCATCCTGGTCGATAACCCAGCCGTTCTGTACGACTTCAAATAACAAAAACAATAACCCAGCAGCACCGAGGTGCTGCACGGAGAACAATAATGAGTTGGTTTAGCGAACTTAATACCGTTGAAAAACGCACCTTCTATTCGGCATTTGGCGGTTGGGCTTTGGACGCCCTGGACTTCATGGTGTTCACCTTTGTCATCGCCTCGCTGATGACCCTCTGGCACATCGATAAGGGATCAGTGGGACTGCTGAGCACCGTGACACTGCTTTTTTCGTCCATTGGCGGATGGGGAGCGGGGATTCTGGCGGACCGCTACGGTCGGGTGCGGCTGCTGCAGATCAGCATTCTGTGGTTCTCGATCTGCACGGTGCTGATCGGCTTCGCGCAAAACTTCGAACAGCTGTTTGTTCTTCGCGCGCTGCAGGGCCTCGGGTTTGGAGGCGAGTGGGCCGTGGGCTCGGTGTTGATCGGCGAAATGGTCCGAGCGGAGCATCGCGGCAAGGCTGTGGGCATCGTGCAGAGTGGATGGGCGGTCGGCTGGGGCGCGGCCGCGCTGCTTTACACAGTGGCCTTCAGCTACCTTCCGGAAGACCTTGCCTGGCGCTCGCTATTTTGGATCGGCATCGCACCTGCACTCCTGGTCCTCTACATTCGTAAATACGTGCCAGAGCCCGAGGTCTTCCTGCAGACCAAAAAGCACCAGAGCGAAACAGGCGACACGGTGGCTTTCTGGCACATTTTCTCCCCTTCGCTGCTGCGCACCACCCTGTTGTCGGCTCTGCTGTGCATGGGTGTGCAAGGTGGCTACTACGCGATCACCACATGGCTGCCGGCCTATCTGAAGCTGGAGAAGGGCCTGTCGGTCTTCGGCACCGGGAGCTATCTGCTGGTCGTCATCATGGGGTCGTTCTTCGGTTACGTCTGCGGCGCCTTCCTGTCCGACCGGCTGGGACGCCGCGCCAACTTCATCATCTTCGCCGTTCTGTCGGCCGTCAGCGTGATCTGCTACATGCAACTGAACCTGACCAATACCCAGATGCTGATTCTCGGCTTTCCCTTGGGTTTCGCCGCTTCCGGTATCTACAGCGGCATGGGGGCCTTTCTGACAGAGCTCTACCCTTCGGCAGTGAGGGCCAACGGCCAGGCGTTCTCCTATAACTTCGGGCGGGCGGTGGGTGCTCTGTTTCCAGGGCTCGTCGGTTTCATAAGTGCCCAATACAGCCTGGGCACCGCGATCGCGATGTTCGCCGGAGGTGCCTACTGCCTTGTCCTGGTGGTGACCTGCTTCCTCCCGGAAACCAAGGGCAAGCAATTGCACTGAGCGAGCCATCATTTGTTAGAGTAACGCCCGCGTATCGTTCGTTACGCGGGCGTTCTACGTTTCAAGCTTTTGAAACTGACATTCGATGACTGAGTAAAATGACTATAAAAGCAATTGGCCGACGTGATCACTTCTCGGTTGAAATCTTTCGTTATCTGGAAAGTGAAATACGTGAAGGCCGACTCCGTCCCGGTGATCGCATCCCCACCGAAAGTCGCTTGGCCGAAGCCTTCGCTGTCAGCCGAAATGTAGTGCGTGAAGCCGTGGCCCGGCTCAATTCGGCCGGTCTCGTCATCAGTCGCCAAGGGCTTGGGGTGTTTGTTGCCACCGAAGCCAATCAGAGCAGCTTCCGCATCACTCAAGAGGAACTGACCGACAGCAACAAGCTGCGTCAGCTGTACGAACTGCGCCTGGACCTCGAAGTCGCCGCCGCCGCCATGGCCGCCCGACGCCGCTCGCGCAATCAGTTGAACAAGATCGCAGCGGCCCTGGACACCCTGCGCACCGGCCTACAAAACCGTCAGGACATGCTGGAGCACAGCCTGCAGTTCAAGCGGGCAATTGCCGACGCCACAGGCAATGACTACTTTCGCAACTTCATCATCTTTCTCTGCAGCCACGTCTACGAAGCGGCCTTGCTGGAGAACCGCCTGGTTCGTTCGAGCGACCTCGGCGAAACGCTGCTGGCCGAACACCAGGCGATCTTTGACGCCATCAAACTCGGCGACCCCGACCTCGCCAGACGCGCCACCTGGCAACAAATCATCAACTCCGCCGAGCGCAATGGATTGCGCGGATTGCAAGGCTGGGAAATCACGCGGATGAGTTCGCTGGGCGAAACCTATGCGCCGCAATGCGCAGGCCCGGATCCCGAGCCTCGCCAACTGCAACGCACCTTGCCGGAGGGCGCATGCGACTGCCACTTCCACGTCTTTGGTGACGAGCATGGGCAACCGTTCTCCCCTCACCGCTCCTACACGCCGCCACCCGCTCCCCTGGAGGCCTTTCAGCGTGTCCAGAAAACCCTCGGGTTGAGTCGCGCAGTCATCGTCCAACCCAGTGTCTATGGGGCCGATAACAGCACCACCCTGGCGGCGCTGAAAGAAGGGGGCAGTGCATTGCGCGGCGTGGTGGTGATCGATACCGACACCGATCCACACACCCTGTCGGCGATGCATCGCCTCGGGGTCCGCGGCGTGCGCGTCAACCTGATCTTCAAAAGTGGCGTCGAGGTATCGGATGTTGCGGCCCTGGCGGACAAAGTCGCCCCCCTTGGCTGGCACCTTCAGTTGCTGATCGATATCACCGAATTCGCCGACTTGTATGAAACCGTGGCCAGCCTGCCCGTGCCGGTCGTCATCGACCATATGGGGCACATGCCCACCAGTTGCGGACTGAACCACCCGGGCTTCATCGACCTGCTGCGGCTGCTGAAAGAAGGTCGTGCATGGGTCAAGCTTTCCGGCGCCTATCGCTTTACCGCGTCGAAGGACTTCCCTTACGACGACGTAACGCCCTACGCCCGGGCGCTGATCGAGGCCAACCCGAACCGCCTGCTATGGGCAAGCGATTGGCCACATCCGTGCATACCGGTGCCGATGCCCAACGACGCCAGCCTGCTGGAGATGCTGTTCGACTGGGTTGAAAACGATGACGCGCTGATCAAGCAGATCCTGGTGGATAACCCGGCACAGCTCTACGGCTTCTGATGCCCCCTGACGCGCCGGCCACCCACCGATACACGCCAGTCCACAGCGACAGACACCCGAGGCCGTCACAGCGCCTCGGGCCCGTGCCACTCAAGCTCCTGAAGATTGGGCGGCGCCGCGCATCAGCTTCAGCAACGCCTGCAGCGGATGCTCAACCGTCTGTCCGTCCTTGCGCTTGACCTGGCTTCGACACGAATAGCCATCCGCCAGCAGGCGCCCTGCCCCATTGAGACGGGCCACCAGCGGCCCCCAGGACTGACTGTAAATGACGTCGGAAGTCTCGGCGTTCCGGGCTTCGTGGCCGTAGGTTCCGGACATCCCGCAGCAGCCGCTGGCTTGCACCTGCAACGTCAGGCCGACTCGCGCGAAGATCGTCTGCCACAGGGCCACGCTGCCCGGTTCGTTGGTTTTTTCGGTGCAGTGCGGCAGAAAGTAGTAAGTCCCCTGATCGGCGCCCAGCGCCGATGGCGCCAGTACCTGCGCCAGCCACTCCTGCGGCAGCAGCACCGTCGGCGCTTGATCCTGCCCCAGGGTCTTGGCGTACTCCTGCCGATACACCAGGGTCATCGCCGGATCCAGCCCCACCAGGGGAATCTGATATCGGTGCAGCTGGCGAAGGGACCGGCCGTTGAAATGCGCGGCCTTTTCGAAGGCTTTCAAGAATCCCTGGACCTGCAGCGGCTTGCCGTTGGCCGCGAACGGCGCGATGTACACCTCGAACCCCAGCCTGGAAATCAATTCGATCCAGTCAGCCAGCAGCGGTGTTTCGAAGTAACGGGTAAAGGCGTCCTGCACGAGAATCACGCTGCGAGCACGTTGCGCCTCGTCCAGCCCCTCAAGCCGTGCGGGCGACGCCACGCGCACGTTCCACCGGCGGCAAACCTCATCGAAATTCAGCAAGCTCAGCAGCGGACTGTCGATCATCCCGGCCACCCGCCGCAGCAACGCCCCCACCATCCGCGAGCCGAGGATGCCGTTGTACAAGCGCGGCACGCGGGCGAAGTAGGGAATCGTGTACTCCAGGGAGCCGATGAGGTAATCCTTCAGCGGGCGCAGATAGCGGCTGTGGTACAGCTCCAGGAATCGCGAACGAAAGTCCGGCACATTGACTTTCACCGGGCACTGCCCCGCACAGGACTTGCAGGCCAGGCACCCGGCCATTGCATCGTAGACCTCATGGGAAAAGTCTTTCTGGCCCATCTTCTGCGCAAGCGTATTGACCGCACGTCGCGGCAGGCCGAGAAGCGCGGCCCCGGACGAGAGATCCCCTTGGCAAGCCAGCACATCGACACCTTGCTGCCCCTGCAAGCGCAGCCATTCACGCACCAGGGAAGCCCGCCCCTTGGGCGAGTGCACTCGGTTGCGGGTGCCTTTCCAGGAAGGACACATGGCGTCATCGGGATCGAAGTTGTAGCAGGCGCCGTTGCCATTGCAATGCACGGCGGCGTCATAGTGCGACCAGACCCGCTCATCAATGGTGCGATCCAGCTCGCCCCGCAACCGGACTTCATCCACCCGGGTCAACCGGGCGCCGGGCAGCGTCTTTGGCGTGGCGATCTTGCCCGGGTTGAGCTGGTTGTTCGGGTCAAAAGCCGCCTTGAGTTCCTGCAGGGCCGGATAGAGTTCGCCGAAGTAGTCGGGCACGTATTGCGAGCGCAGTCCTTTGCCGTGCTCGCCCCAGAGCAAGCCGCCGTGCCGTTGCGTCAGCTCGGCGACGGCGTCCGAAATGGGCCGGATCAGCGCCGCCTGAGCCGGGTCTTTCATGTCCAGGATCGGCCGCACATGCAGGACCCCGGCGTCCACGTGGCCGAACATGCCATATTCCAGGCCATGGCTATCGAGCAGCTCGCGAAATTGCCCGATGAAATCGGCCAGGTGCTCGGGAGGAACAGCGGTATCTTCAACGAACGGCTGGGGCCTGGCGGAACCCTTGACGTTGCCCAGCAGCCCCACCGCCCGCTTGCGCATCGCGTAGACCCGCTTCACTGCCTCGGCGCCGACGGCCAGGGTGTGCCCCAATCGCACCACGCGGGTGTCACGCTGCAGGTGCAGGACAAATTCATGCACCCGTTGCAGCAGGGCCGCCTCGTCGTCGCCACTGAATTCAATCAGGTTGATGCCCAGGGTCGGCACATCGAGGTCTTGGGGAAAGTATTCGGCGACGCCGTGCCAGACGATGTCGTTCATGGCCAGTCCGAGGACCTTGGAGTCCACCGTCTCGATGGACAGGGGCTTGAGCTCCATCAACGCCTTGGCGTCACGCAGTGCGTCCATGAAGCCGGCATAACGCACATTGACCAGGATCGAATACTGGGGAATGGGCAGCACATTCAGCGTGGCTTCGACAATGAAACCCAGCGAGCCTTCGGAGCCGCACAGGACGCTGCTCAGATTGAGGCGCTCATCGGGCTCCTGCAGATGCGCCAGGTCGTACCCCGTGAGGCACCGGTTCAGCTTGGGAAACGTGTGTTCGATGAGCTCGGCATACTGCTGCACGATCTGCGACGCGCATCGATAGACCGCGCCAACCCTGTCTTCGCGACGGGCCTGCGCCTGCCACTGTTCAGGCTCCAGGGGCGCACTGTCGAGCCGCTCGCCACCGATGAGAATGGTGGACAGCGCCAGGACATGATCACGGGTTTTCCCATAGGTGCAGCTTCCCTGACCGCTTGCGTCGGTGTTGATCATGCCGCCGATGGTGGCCCGATTCGAGGTCGACAGCTCGGGCGCGAAAAACAGCCCGTGGGCTTTCAACGCCGCGTTGAGCTGGTCTTTGACCACACCGCTTTGCACCCGCACCCAGCGTTCCTCGACGTTGATCTCGAGGATGCCGTTCATATGCCGTGACAGGTCGACCACAACCCCACTGGTCAACGATTGACCATTGGTGCCTGTTCCGCCGCCCCGCGGCGTGAGCACCACCGAGCTGAATGGCGCCAGCGCCACGAGACGGGCCAACAGCTCGACATCCTGCACATTGCGCGGAAACACCGCGGCTTGCGGCAGGCGCTGATAGATCGAGTTGTCGGTTGCCAGCACGGTCCTGAGTCCATGATCGCGAGCGATTTCGCCCTGGAAACCCTCCTGTTCCAGGCGAGCCAGGAACAACTCACAGGCTGGGTTTTTGACTTCATGGGGAGACAACCGGGCAATCATGCTGGAATTCCTACTGGCGATACCGCTAATCTGAGCATTCTCGTTATGTATGCTTACCCCCCGACAGCTGCTTCATGGCGAGGGGCACACCCCAGATTCTGTGGGGCCAAGACGTTTCACACAAACGTAAAACCTGCAGCATTTGCATGAGCTTTATGAATGAACCCACGCCGACTGACCCCCTCGATGTCCCTGCTGGTCGCTTTCGAGGCCGCCGCCCGCCATTGCAGCTTCACCAAAGCCGCGGACGAACTTGCCCTGACGCAAAGCGCAGTCAGCCGGCAAGTGCAGGCCCTGGAGTCGCAACTGGAGATCTCGCTGTTCAAGCGCGAGGGAAGAAAAATCGAGCTCACCGCCGCCGGCGCCCTTTACCAGCATGAGCTCACAGCCGCATTGGGCCGCATTCGCAGCGCCACCCTGCAGACCATCGCCTTCAAGGAAGACGATGGCCCGTTGAACCTGGCGGTGCTTCCAACGTTCGGCTCAAAATGGCTGCTGCCGAAAATGCATGAGTTTTATGCCCGTCATCCCAGGAACCTGGTGCATATCCACTCAAGGATCATTCATGCCGACAACCCCTCCAGCGTGGGCGACATGCAAGCCATCATCTGCGCGGGGAAAGGGGATTGGCCGGGCTACGTGTCGCACCTGTTGCTGCGAGAAAAGCTGATCGTGATCGCCAGCCCCAAAGCCCTGGCAGACACCCCCGAGCTGTCCCTCGACGACATCACCCATCATTTGCTGCTCAATGTGGTTTCGCGGCCCAACGGCTGGTCTGACTGGTTCGACTGCAACAACCTGGATCACCAGAAGATGCGCACGGGCCCCAGCTTCGAGCTCACCGCCCACCTGATCCAGGCGGTGGCCGCAGGCATAGGTATCGGGCTGGTTCCGGATATTCTGGTGCAGGATGAAATCGAGTCTGGGGCCGTGGTCAAGCTGTTCGGCCCCATGGAAAGCGGCCGCAACTATTACCTGACCTGCGCCGCACGCTATCAGCATTTTCCGGCATTCAAGACATTCAGCGCCTGGCTGCTGTCCCTGCCCTCCTGAAGCGCCCGCCGCAAGCAGCGGGCTCAGCGGCAGCAATGACCGAGCGATCGGCGCAACGCATCACCAGCGCATGATCATCGGCAGCAGCGGACGAAAATCCCGGCGCTGGCCGCTGGCTCCATGATCGATTTCCACTTCGATCAGGTGCTCATCGCCCTGGACCATCGCAAAGCCCTGCAGCTGGTTTGCGCAGTGGGCAGCAGCTGAAAAAGCGTCGCGGGCGGGCGTGGTGATGCGCACCGCGGTCATCTCGCGAAAACCATTGGGATGTTCAAACGGCTGGGCGCGCTCAATCGGCGCCTCATCGGGTCTGTTGGCAAACGCCAGAAAAAACCACATCGGCTCGCTGACCGGCGCATGCCCCACGTCGACTTTCAGGGCCGCGGGCAAATACTGGGGGCGATATTCCCAGACCGGAAACAGCGGCGCCTCGCCCTCGCTGGAGGGCCTGAAGCAAACGCCAAAGGGCGCGGCGTGTGCATCATCACCCTTGAGGCGGTCATAGAGTCGTGTCGGCGCGGTCAACTGACTTTGCGCCTCGGCCTCATCGGTGAGATACAAAAGCTCGATGAACGCATTGCGCAAGAAGAACCGTCTGTTGGCAGTGCCTTGGCCCGGGTGGGTGTTCGGCGTCCCTTCAACCAATCCGAGGGCTTTCAATGCCTCAGCGCCTTGCCGGTGATCATTCACGCCAATAAAGATGTGGTCTGTTTGCATCGTCAATTCCCTTTGATCCCAATCGCCAGTAGCGGCCCTTTTGCCTCGGGCAAAAAAGCCGGCAAGCAGTCTGACATGGCCCCTTGCGGCCATCCACCAGCCATGCTCGAACGCACGTTGGCCAGCGATCCGTGGCACGCAGATGCCCCCAACCGAGGCCGACTTCGATAGCGCCGACAGGTCAGCTCTTGGCGGGGGAAAGATCTTCCGCGATCAAAGGGAGGGCGTCGGTTCAGGGCTCAGGGCAATGATAGACATTGCCCGAAAGCGTCACGTTGGTTTGCTCCAAGCGATTGTCCGAACCGGTCTGTCCGGCGCGCTGAGTGAGCAGATAAACCCGGTTGCCCCCCATCGCCGCGGCCTTGTTTTTCAGGTCGTTGCGGGCGCCGGTTTCGAGGTTGGCGTTGCCCGTGATACTGCCCAATAGAAAGTCACCCTGGCTGCCGGTGACATCGCCAAGAAACTTGCATTCACGTCCCGGTTCATTGTGGGTGATGCGCACATTGTTGGCCCCGGGTCCGGCGATTGAAGTGGGCGCGCAACCTGCCAGGACAAACAACGCGGCACACAGACCGATCCCCGTGAGCCTATGAGAGAGATACATCCGGATGATTCCTTTCGTGCATTTGGAGCGATACCCCGAGCGGAAAATCCTCCAGGGCGGTAGAGCGCGCAGTATCGAACTTTGCCAAAGCCGGAGTTGTATTAATCAGTGAATTTACAGTCAAAAAATGTAAAGGCTGGCCGACGATTGACCAGCCCCAGGATCATGGGCGCCCGCTGGCTGGCGCATTGTCCCGCCAGCCATGGCGTTCAGCAGGACTCGCGTTCCACCAGCGGGCATGCCACCCGGTGAATCATCGGCTGTTCCCTGCGTTCAATGAGGTATTGAGCAGCCCGCCGCCCCATCTCGTAATACGGCAATTGCACGGTACTGAGCGGCGGATAGAACAGCTCGGCAACACCGATCATGTTGTCGTACCCCAGGACCGCCACCTGATCCGGAATGCGCAGGCCGCGACTGAGCAAGTACTGGTAGGCGACCAAAGCGATCCGATCGTTACCGCACACCAGGAGATCGAACGCCGGCCGGCCTTGCAGCTCGCGCAACCGGCTCTCCAGCACGGCAATGGTTTCCTGATAGGCGTCGTCCTGGGACAGGTGGTATTGAGGCACATCGGCTACCGCTATCCCGGCTTCGGCGAAAGCGCGAGCCAATCCCAGCTGTCGCTGCTCCCAGGCCAGGCTGCTCTGCGGCAGGTTGATGCACAGCGGACTGCGGTAGCCCCGCTTGAGGGCGTAGCGCACTGCCTGATACTGACCGTCTGCGTCATCCGGCACGTAGCAGGCCACGCCGGGCTCCAGGCTCACGCAATTGCTCAGTACCAGCGGCAGGCTGCGCAGTACCGGGGGGATCTCGACGGTGCGCAGCTGCATAGCGCTGAAGATGATCCCATCAGGCTGATGGGACAGCATCAGATCGATGGTCTGCTGGTTCGGCGGCACTTCAAAGACGTTGACGATGAACAGGTTCCAGCCGCTTTCGCGGGCGGTGCGCTCCATGGACAGGAGCATTTCCACAGCGAAGGGCGTGGTGGCGGTATCCAGGGCGAAGACGCCGATCGTCTTGCCACCCGAGGAGCCGCCGCGGATCTTTCGCGCAGAAAGGCTGGGGACATACCCCAGGGTCTCCACCGCTTGCAGAACTTTCGCCAGGGTTTCCTGATTGACCTTTTCCGGGGTATTGAGCGCCCTGGACACCGTCATGAAGGAAACCCCTGCCAGGCGCGCGACATCTTTAACTGAAGCCATTCGCAGGTGCCAATGCTGATAGGGCCGGGCATCATGTCATGCCTGGCAAAAGCATGACAACACGCCGCCGCAAGTCGTGCCAGGCGCGTCCCGCCCGCGCCTCAGAGGCGCAGATCGGCCAGGTGCCAGAGCGAAACGTCGCCGAAAGCACCGCGCCCATTGATGGCAAACGCCGTGACCGCCTGGCTGTCGGGACCAGGATAGATACGGCTGCTCAAGCTGTAGGCGCCATCGTCGACAAACACCTCGATAGAGGAACGATCCAGAAAAATCCGCAGGGCGATCCGGGTTTGCCCCCAGGCAATCGGCACGCTGCGTACCCCGCTCACACCGGCGCCCGAATGCTGCCGGTCAAGCACCAGACGGCGCGCCATGGCATCGAAATACACCAGGGTCCGCTCCTGCCGGTCCTCGCTGCAACGCAGGGCCAGACCGAAGCGCTCGGCGGTACTGCCAGCCAGGTCCAGGGTCAGTTCGAACTCCAGCAGCGTGCCTCGCTCATCGAGCAGGCAATCGGCGGATTCCACCGCGCCAATCGGCAAGGTCCGCAGCGACCGGCGCAAGGCCGTCAACTCGCGGGCCGGCCGCATGCGCAGCCGCTCGCCGTCGCGGCTCAACTCCCGAGGCAGCGACAGCGCTCCACACCAGTGATGCGCCTGACTCGGCATCGGACTGTCCCACATGTCCATCCAGGCCCACAGCAGGCGGCGCCCGTCCGGCGCCAGCAGGGTCTGCGCAGCATAAAAGTCATGACCGTGATCCAGCTCGCGCAGCGTGCCGCACTCGCTGAAAAAACCCCGGTCGTCCAGCAGGCCCATTCGGTAACTGTTCTGGAACTTGTTCCAGTTGTCATAGCCGCTGGGTTTCAGGCCCTGGGGCGAATAGAGAAACACGTCGCAGCCATCGAGCTCGAACAGGTCCGGACACTCCCACATGTAGCCGTCCGGCTGACGCTGCCCTTGCAGGGCACAGCTCAGGTACTCCCAGTGCTGAAGATCGTGCGAACGATAGAGCAGCAGCTGCGGGTCGTCGCCGCAACGCGCGCCAAGGGCCATCCACCACTGCCCTGCCCGTCGCCACACCTTGGGATCGCGAAAATGCATGATGCCCGGCTCCGGCGCCGTCTCGATCACCACCCCGTGCTTGTGAAACGACACGCCATCGGTGCTGCTGGCCAGGCACTGCACCTGACGGATGTTCTGGTCGTCGCCCGGCGCGCCCAGCCACACATGCCCGGTGTAGATCAGGTACAGCCTGTCGTCCGCGACCACTGCAGACCCCGAGAAGCAGCCGTCGCGGTCATAGGCAGCGCCAGGCGCCAGCGCGATGGGCAGATGCTCCCAATGCACCAGGTCACGGCTCCTGGCATGTCCCCAGTGCATCGGCCCCCATTGCGCCGAATAGGGATGATGCTGGTAGAACACGTGATATTCACCGCGAAAAAACACCAGGCCGTTGGGGTCGTTCATCCATCCCGCCGGCGGCGCAAGATGATAGGCGGGGCGAAAGTCGTTGCCCCGCTCCGCCAAGGTTTTTTCGATAGCGCGGTGCGCTTGGTCCAACAGTGCCGCGTGCATGGCTGGTTCCTGTCTAGGGTTCATAACGAAGGGCGGATTGAGAGATGGCGGGCAGCTCCGGCGAATCGCCGGGCCCGTCTTGGGAGGTGCCGCGCGCGGGGTCCTTGCGCAACAAGGTCCATGACAGCAGCAGGCAAGCGCCGACCAGGGCTGCCATGAGCACGTAGACGTTGGCGAAGCCGAAGCGGTCGTAGCCGTAGCCCACCAGCGGCGACAGCAGCATGGCGGTCAATTGCTGGGCGAACTGAAAGCCCACCAGGTAGATCGAGGCAGACAGCCGGGAGTCGAAATTGAGGGAAATGTATTTGAATATCGAGACCAGCAAGAGGGGCACTTCCAGGGCGTGCAACATCTTGCAGGTGGCGATGGTCCAGGCCTGCGTTGCCAGCCCGGAACCGAGGATGCGCACGAACATGATGCCGCCCGCCAGGATCAGCCCGTATTTGGCGCCTGTGCGGCTGACCACCCAGGGGGCAAACAGCATCAAGACCGCCTCGACCAGCACCTGGGACGAGTTCAGGTAGCCATAGGCGCGGGTGCCCTCCTCCGGGGTCGGGAAAAACGAGGAGAAATACACCGGGAACTGTTGCTCGTAGATCATGTAGATCCCGCACACCCCCGTCAGGTAAAGGCTGAAGGCCCAGAATCGCGGGAGGACCAGCAACTTCCCGAGATCGTTCAACTGCACCGGCCGGGCCGCCATGCCCGCCTGCGCCGCCGGTTGGTTCAAGCGGCTCAGGTCCAGGCGCGACAGGATCAGCAGGAACACGATGCCAGCGGCGCTGCTCATGTAGAACGTGATGTCCGGATCGATGTTGAACACCACGCCGACCGCGCCCGTTGCACTGGCCCAGCCCAGCGATCCCCACATCCGGGTGGTTCCAAACTCGAAACCGGCATGCCGCGACAGGCGCTCGGTGTACGACTCGATCACCCCCACGCCGGCCAGCATCGCCAGTGCCAGGAACGCGGCACCGACCAGCGCCCCGAGCACCACGTTCTGCGCCAACAGGCCGGCATAGACATGAATCGCAAAGGGCGCGGCGGCACACAGCAGGATGCCAATCCACACCAGGAGCTTTTTGGACAGCCCGAGGCGGTCCTGGAGCGCGCCATAAAATGGCTGGACCAGCAACGCCGCAATGGCGTTGGCGGCAAAGATGAAGCCGGTTTCCGTGCCATTCAGGCCGATGACTCGATGCAGCCAGATAGAGAACAGCGAATAGCTGGACGACCACGAAAAGAAGAAGAAAAACAACAGACCACTGATAAGCCAGTACTCGCGTTTGGCGGCAAGCTGCATGTGACGATCCTTTTGTTCTTATTTAGGTTAACGTTAACATAGCAACGCATTACGCGTCTTCAAAGGCTTTGCTGTCAAGTGGGAGCCGCTGCAAAAAGTCTCCGAAGCGCCCTGCCTGGCCCGCTCAAGGTTCCTCCCCGAGCGCAGTTCAACTACCTCGCTGCCGATGGCGACCTACGCCGACCAATGTTGCGTGGCGAGCAACAATGAATTGCGCGCGAGGGGATTGATAGCAGCCTAACGACAGGCGCAGGCTAGAGGGCTCGCTCGGGGCTTATATCATTCCGAATGATAGTTACCTTCGCTTCATTCGATTCGTGAGATACAGACCTGCCGAGCATCATCCGCCCATCTCAAATTACCTTGGCGGATGAACCATGGACCAGTCAGTCAAATTCTTGCGTTACCCCTTAGCCGCCCTCGCCGTTCTGGTCATGAGTGCCTGCGGCAAGGCCCCGGAAACCGCCTCCGCTCCGCCCGCCGCCAAAGTCAGCGTGGCCAAGGTACTGGAGCAGCCGGTCAACGAATGGGACGAGTTCACCGGGCGCCTGGAAGCCCCGGAAACCGTGGAAGTCCGTCCACGGGTATCGGGCCAGATCGATCAGGTGGCCTTCACCGAAGGCGCCCTGGTGAAGAAAGGCGACCTGCTGTTCCAGATCGACCCGCGCCCGTTCCAGGCTGAAGTCCGCCGTCTCGAAGCCCAACTGCAGCAAGCCCGGGCCACCGCCACCCGCAGCGCCAACGAAGCCCAGCGCGGCCAGCGCCTGCTGACCAGCAACGCGATTTCCGCCGAGTTGGCCGACACCCGCAGCAGCGCCGCCCAGGAAGCCCGGGCCGGGGTCGATGCGATCCAGGCCCAGCTCGACCTGGCCAAGCTCAACCTGAGCTTCACCCGGGTGGTGGCGCCCATCAGCGGTCGCGTCAGCCGTGCGCAGATCACTGCCGGCAACCTGGTGACCGCCGATGTCACCCCGCTCACCAGCCTGGTGTCCACCGACAAGGTCTACGCCTACTTCGACGCCGACGAGCGCGTGTACCTCAAGTACACCCAGCTCGCCCGCCAGGGCCAGCGCGGCCAGACCACCCCGGTGTACCTGGGCCTGTCCAATGAAGAAGGCCACCCGCACCTGGGCCAGATGAACTTCGTCGACAACCAGGTCAACCCCAAGACCGGCACCATCCGCGGCCGTGCGGTGTTCGACAACCGTGACGGCAGCTACACCCCGGGCCTGTATGCGCGCCTGAAACTGGTGGGCAGCGGCACCTACTCGGCGATGCTGATCAACGACGAGGCCGTGGGCACCGACCTGGGCAAGAAGTTCGTGCTGGTGATGGACGCCGACAACAAGCCGGCCTACCGCGCCGTGGAACTGGGGCCGAAGATCGAAGGCCTGCGCATCGTGCGCAGCGGCCTGAGCAAGGACGACACCATCATCGTCAAGGGTCTGCAACGGGCACGTCCCGGCGCCCCGGTGACGCCTGAGGTGATCCCCATGGCCAGCCAGGAAACCCTCGCCGCCCTGGCCCAACAACGCCAAGCACTGGAAGCCAGCAACCTGCCGCAGGTCACCCCTGCCAAGGCGGCTCCGGCTGTGAAACTCGCCGCTGCGACTCCGCGCGGTTAAGGGACGACTCTCAAGATGAATTTTTCCCAGTTCTTCATTTCAAGGCCGATCTTCGCCGCGGTGCTGTCGCTGCTGATCCTGATCGCCGGCGCCATCTCGCTGTTCCAGCTGCCCATCAGCGAATACCCGGAAGTGGTGCCGCCCACCGTGGTGGTACGCGCCAACTTCCCCGGGGCCAACCCGAAGGTCATCGGTGAAACCGTGGCCGCGCCCCTGGAACAGGCGATCACCGGGGTCGAGAACATGCTCTACATGTCCTCGCAATCCACCGCCGACGGCAAGATCACCCTGACCATCACCTTCGCCCTGGGCACCGACCTGGACAACGCCCAGGTGCAGGTGCAGAACCGCGTGACCCGCACCCAGCCCAAGCTGCCGGAAGAAGTGACGCGCATCGGCATCACCGTGGACAAGGCCTCTCCGGACCTGACCATGGTGGTCCACCTGACCTCGCCGGACAAACGCTACGACATGCTCTACCTGTCCAACTACGCCCTGCTCAACATCAAGGATGAGCTGGCGCGCCTGGGCGGCGTGGGGGATGTGCAGCTGTTCGGCATGGGCGACTACTCACTGCGGGTCTGGCTCGATCCGAACAAGACCGCCTCGCGCAACCTGACCGCCACCGACGTGGTCACCGCCATCCGCGAACAGAACCGTCAGGTCGCCGCCGGTGCCCTGGGCGCGCCGCCTGCGCCCAGCGCCACCAGCTTCCAGCTGTCGGTCAACACCCAGGGCCGCCTGGTCACCGAGGAAGAGTTCGAGAACATCATCATTCGCTCAGGCGAAGACGGTGAGATCACTCGCCTGAAAGACATCGCCCGCATCGAGCTGGGATCGAGCCAGTACGCCCTGCGTTCGCTGCTCAACAACCAGCCGGCGGTGGCGATCCCGATCTTCCAGCGCCCGGGCTCCAACGCCATCGAGATCTCCAACGAAGTGCGGGCCAAGATGGCCGAACTCAAGCAGAGCTTCCCGCAGGGCATGGACTTCAGCATCGTCTACGACCCGACCATCTTCGTCCGCGGCTCCATCGAAGCGGTGGTGCACACCCTGTTCGAAGCGCTGATCCTGGTGGTACTGGTGGTGATCCTGTTCCTGCAGACCTGGCGCGCCTCGATCATCCCGCTGGTGGCCGTACCGGTGTCGCTGATCGGTACCTTCGCGGTCATGCACCTGTTCGGTTTCTCCCTCAATGCCCTGTCGCTGTTCGGCCTGGTGCTGGCCATCGGCATCGTGGTGGACGACGCCATCGTGGTGGTGGAGAACGTCGAACGGAACATCGGCCTGGGCCTCAACCCGGTAGAGGCCACCAAACGCGCCATGCGTGAAGTGACCGGCCCGATCATCGCCACCGCCCTGGTGCTGTGCGCGGTGTTCGTACCGGCAGCCTTCATCAGCGGCCTGACCGGGCAGTTCTACAAGCAGTTCGCCCTGACCATCGCCATCTCCACGGTGATCTCGGCCTTCAACTCCCTGACCCTGTCGCCGGCCCTGGCCGCGGTACTGCTCAAGGAACACCATGCGCCCAAGGACCGCTTCTCGAAGATCCTCGACACGCTGCTGGGGGGCTGGCTGTTCAAGCCGTTCAACCGCTTCTTCGACCGGGCCAGCCATGGCTACGTCGGCACCGTGCGCCGGGTCATCCGCGGCAGCGGCATCGCCCTGTTCCTCTATGCCGGGCTGATGGTGCTGACCTGGTTCGGCTTCGCCCACACCCCGACCGGTTTCGTGCCGGCCCAGGACAAGCAATACCTGGTGGCCTTCGCCCAACTGCCGGACGCTGCCAGCCTGGACCGCACCGAAGACGTGATCAAGCGCATGTCCGACATCGCCCTCAAGCAACCCGGCGTGGAAAGCGCGGTGGCCTTCCCAGGCCTGTCGATCAACGGCTTCACCAACAGCCCGAACAACGGCATCGTCTTCGTCACCTTGAAGCCCTTCGATGAGCGCAAGGACCCGAGCATGTCCGCCGGCGCCATCGCCGGTGCCCTGAACGGCAAGTACGCGGACATCCAGGACGCCTACATGGCGATCTTCCCACCGCCGCCGGTACAGGGCCTGGGGACCATTGGCGGCTTCCGCCTGCAAGTGGAGGACCGCAGCGGTCTGGGTTACGACGAGCTGTATAAAGAAGTGCAGAACGTCATCACCAAGAGCCGCAGCGTGCCGGAACTGGCCGGGCTGTTCACCAGCTACCAGGTCAACGTGCCCCAGGTCGATGCCGCCATCGACCGGGAAAAGGCCAAGACCCACGGCGTGGCGATCTCCGACATCTTCGACACCCTGCAGGTCTACCTGGGCTCGCTGTATGCCAACGACTTCAACCGCTTTGGCCGCACCTACCAGGTCAACGTCCAGGCCGAGCAGCAGTTCCGTCTCGAACCCGAGCAGATCGGCCAGCTGAAAGTGCGCAACAACAAGGGCGAGATGATCCCCCTGGCGACCTTCATCAAGGTCAGCGACACCGCCGGTCCCGACCGCGTGATGCACTACAACGGCTTCGTCACCGCGGAAATCAACGGCGCGGCGGCCCCGGGCTACAGCTCCGGGCAGGCAGAAGCGGCGATCGAGAAACTGCTCAAGGAAGAACTGCCCAACGGCATGACCTACGAATGGACCGAGTTGACCTACCAGCAGATCCTGGCCGGTAACACCGCCCTGTTCGTCTTCCCGCTCTGCGTGCTGCTGGCCTTCCTGGTACTGGCCGCGCAATACGAGAGCTGGAGCCTGCCCCTGGCGGTGATCCTGATCGTGCCGATGACCCTGCTGTCGGCGATTACCGGGGTGATCGTTTCCGGTGGCGACAACAACATCTTCACCCAGATCGGCCTGATCGTACTGGTGGGCCTGGCCTGCAAGAACGCGATCCTGATCGTCGAGTTCGCCAAGGACAAGCAAGAGGAAGGCCTCGATCCGCTGGCTGCGGTGCTGGAAGCCTGCCGCCTGCGTCTGCGGCCGATCCTGATGACCTCCTTCGCCTTCATCATGGGGGTGGTGCCCCTGGTGATCTCCAGCGGTGCCGGCGCGGAAATGCGTCATGCCATGGGCGTCGCGGTGTTCTCCGGGATGCTCGGGGTGACCTTCTTCGGCCTGCTGCTGACCCCGGTGTTCTATGTCCTGATCCGCAATTACGTGGAGCGCAGCGAGGCCCGCAAGGCCGCCCGCGCCCTGCAACTGGAGGCGCAACAATGAGTGCCAAAGTCTTCCTGCCCAGCCTGCTGGTACTGGCCCTCGGCGCCTGCGCCGTCGGCCCGGACTACCAGGCCCCGACCACCGAGGCGGCGCACATCAGCGCCGCCACCGACGGCGCCGCAGGCCAGAAGAACTTCGACCGCGCGCGTTTCGAAGGCATCTGGTGGCAGCAATTCGATGACCCGACCCTCAACCAGCTGGTGAGCCAGTCCTTGCAGGGCAACCGCGAACTGCGGGTGGCCTTCGCCCGCCTGCGGGCCGCCCGGGCAATTCGCGATGACGCCAGCAATGACGCCATGCCCACCATCACCAGCCGCGCCAGCAGCGACCTGGCCAAGGGCCAGATCCCCGGCCAGACCAGCAAACGGGTCAACAGCGAGCGCTACGACCTGGGCCTGGACATGGCCTGGGAACTGGACTTGTTCGGGCGCATCCAGCGCAACCTGGAAGCCACCGACGCCGACCAGCAGGCCGCCGAGGCCGACCTCTACCAACTGCAGGTGACCATGATCGCCGAGCTGGTGGACGCCTACGGCCAGCTGCGCGGCGCGCAACTGCGGGAAAAGATCGCCCTGGCCAACCTGGACAACCAGCAGGCCTCGCGCAAGATCACCGAAAGCCTGCGCGATGCCGGGGTCGGCGACCAGCTCGACGTGGTGCGTGCCGACGCCCGCCTGGCTTCGGTGGAAGCCAGCGTGCCGCAGCTGCAGGCCGAGCAGACCCGCCAGCGCAACCGCATCGCCACCCTGCTGGGGGAACGGCCGGACAAGCTCAGCGTCGACCTGTCCCCGGCGCAACTGCCAGCGATTGCCAAGGCCCTGCCGATCGGCGACCCGGGCGAGCTGCTGCAGCGCCGTCCGGACATTCTCAGCGCCGAGCGCAAACTGGCCGCCGCCACCGCGCGCATCGGCGTGGCCAAGGCCGACCTGTTCCCGCGGGTCAGCCTCAGCGGCTTCCTTGGCTTCACCGCCGGGCGCGGCTCGCAGATCGGCTCCTCGGCGGCCAATGCCTGGGCCCTGGGCCCGAGCATCACCTGGGCGGCCTTTGACCTGGGCAGCGTGCGGGCCCGCCTGCGCGGCGCCGACGCCAACGCCGACGGCGCCCTGGCCAACTATGAGCAGCAGGTGCTGCTGGCCCTGGAAGAGTCGGAAAACGCCTTCAGCGACTACGGCAAGCGCCAGCAACGGCTGATCTCGCTGATTCGCCAGAGCGAGTCCAGCCGCGCCGCGGCAGACCTGGCCGAGATCCGCTACCGCGAAGGCACCGTGGACTTCCTGGTGCTGCTGGACGCCCAGCGTGAACGCCTGGCGGCCGAAGACGCCCAGGCCCAGGCCGAAGTCGACCTGTACCGCGGCATCGTCGCCATCTACAAGGCCCTGGGCGGTGGCTGGCAGCCAGCGACGGTGGCCAGCCGCTAAGGCATAGCAACGAGCTCCTTTGGTTGGCCGCAACCAACCAATGTTTGGCCCCGCGACGCATTCGGTCGCGGGGCTTTTTTTTGCCACGACATCGGCAAGCAAGGTCCTGCGGACCTTTTCGCAGCCTCGCCGCAGGCTCGACAGCGGCTACAGCCCTGTAGCCGCTGCCGCAGGCTGCGAACGGCCCGCAGGGACGCCAGGATCGGAAGGCCACTGAAGGTTCGGACGGCAATCATCAGGCAAGGTCCTGCGGACCTTCGCGCAGCCTCGCCGCAGGCTCGACAGCGGCTACACAACACCCTGTAGCCGCTGCCGCAGGCTGCGAACGGCCCGCAGGGACGCCAGGATCGGAAGGCCACTGAAGGTTCGGACGGCAATCGTCAGGCAAGGTCCTGCGGACCTTTTCGCAGCCTCGCCGCAGGCTCGACAGCGGCTACACAACTCCCTGTAGCCGCTGCCGCAGGCTGCGAACGGCCCGAAGGGACGCCAGGATCGGAAGGCCACTGAAGGTTCAGACGGCAATCGTCAGGCAAGGTCCTGCGGACCTTCGCGCAGCCTCGCCGCAGGCTCGACAGCGGCTACAGGGTCGTTGGTCGATAGAGGCAGTCGATCATTCGGTCGATCGTTGCGATTGGACAGCCCTACGGCGCGCTCCTACTCTTGACTCGCCGCGTAATCGCCCTGGCCTCAGCCCTCATGATCGTCCGCCCCAAGCCGAACCTGATCAGCATCCTCTTCGCCCTCAAGGGCTCGATCGCCAAGCGCATTGCCTTGCGCTGCGTGCTGATCACCCTGCTGGCCTCGGTCATCGTGCTGGTGGAAACCCTGCAACCCACATATTTTTCCAAGGTCAACGCCACGCCCTTCACCCTGCTGGGGCTGTCGCTGTCGATCTTCATGAGCTTTCGCAACAACGCCTGCTACGACCGCTGGTGGGAAGGCCGCAAGCAGTTGGGCCAACTGATCATCGAGGTGCGCTCGCTGATCCGTGAAAGCCTGGTCATCGACGGCCACCCCGAACGCGAGGGCCTGCTGCGCGACCTGTGCGGCTTCGCCCACAGCCTGATTGCCCGCCTGCGCCATGAAGACGAAGCCCGCGCCCTGCAACCCTGGGCCCAGGCCGGCCTCGACCCGCAGCACCCGAACCTCACCGATGCGCAGTTGCAACGCATCGGCCAGCGCTGCTCGCAGTGGGCGCAGCAGGGACTGATCAGCGAATGGCGCTACACCCAGATGGAAACCCGGCTGGTCAGCCTGAGCCTGGTCCAGGCCGCCTGCGAGCGGATCCAGAACACCCCACTGCCCTTCCCCTACACCTTGCTGCTGCACCGCACCATCTACCTGTTCTGCATCCTCCTGCCGTTCGCCATGGCCGAGCCCCTGGGCTGGCTGACGCCGATCTTCACCGCCATCGTCAGCTACACCTTCCTGGGCCTCGACGAGATCGGCAACGACCTGGAAGACCCCTTCGGCTACGACGACAACGATTTGCCCTGCAACGCTCTATTGCGCGGCCTGGAGCGCGAAGTCCTGGCAGCCCTGGGGCAGCGCGAACTGCCACCGCCGATGGAACCGGTGGAATACGTGCTCAGCTGATTGCGGGTTTGACTCGGGCCGACTCCTGACCGAAGCTTGCGCCTTGCAAAAGTCGCCAGCTTCCGGATTCCCCCATGTCACTGCCCCGTCGCTACCTGCTGATCAGCCTGTCGCTCGTCATTGCCCTGGCCCTGGCCTGGAACTTCCTGCGTAGCAGTCCGCCGGTGATCCCCGAGGCCATCAAGCACGGCTATGGCCCGGCCCTGGAAAAAGCCCGCAACGGCCAGCCCGGCGCGGCCCGGGTGCTGTACCAGCAATTGGCGCGCCCCGACCTCAGCGACTCGCAGCGCATCCGTCTGCTGGCGGTGCTGCCCAACTACCCCAGCCCGCAAGCCCTGAAACTGGCGGACGCCGATCTGCACCACCCCTCGCCGCCCGTGCGCAAGGCCGCGATCAACAGCGTGCTGGGCCTGGTGCCCAGTGGCCAGCGCAGCCTGTTGCTGGGGCCGCTGCTGGATGATCACGAGCAAAGCGTGCGCTTTGCCGCGGTGGACGCTCTGCTGGGCCTGTCCCCGGATGATCAGGGCCTGTACTTCGGCCCGCTGCAGCAGGTGATCGACGAATACACCCAGGTGCTCAAGACCCAGGGGGACAATGTCGAAGCCCAGTACCAGCTGGCGCGCCTGTACCTGCACAACGCCGATCTGGTCAAGGCCCAGCAGACCCTGGAACAGGCCCTGCGCCTGGCGCCGGACAACCTGCAGGCGGTGGTGCTGCAGATCGAGGTGCTGGACAAGCAGGGCCAGAGCGACGCCGCCCGCCAGTTGCTGGCCAAGCAATTGCAGGCCCAGCAGGACTCGGCCTACCTGCAACACGCCCTGGGCCTCTGGCTGCTGCACCATGGCCAAGGCGAATTCGCCCTGCTGGGCCTGTCCCGGGCCGTGGAACTGGAGCCCAACAACGCCGCCTATCGCTACGACCTGGCCACCACCCTGCACGGCCAGCAGGAGCAGGAGGCGGCGCAAAAGCAGCTGGAAGAAATCGTCCAGCGCCAGCCTTACAACCGCAAGGCGCGGGTGCTCCTGATCAACTACTGGAAAGAAAGCGGCCAGTTGCAGAACGTCCAGGTGCTGCTGGCCCAGCTGGAGCAGCAGAACCCCGACGACCCGGCCCTGCAACAGGGCCTGTAGCCGCTGCCGAGCCTGCGAGGCTGCGAAAAGCCCCGCAGGGCCTTCTGGCGATCCCCAGCCGAACCTTTGCCGCCCTTGAGCCCCCAGCGTCTGCTGCGTCGGAATGCCGCCCAAGCCGTTCGCAGCCTGCGGCAGCGGCTACACAACAAAAGGTTGAACCGTGCCGACGGCAGGCGGTCAAGTGATTTATCGGCGATATCAAGGCGTTCGACGCCATCGCCGATCACCTGGACCCATTGTGCGAGGGCATTGTTTGTCGACCTCATGTGCGTTGCTCAGCGAAAAAGCCGCCACCGGCATCGAAGGCCTGGATGACATCCTCAACGGCGGATTGTCACGCGGCCATGTGTTTCTCCTGGAAGGCCAACCCGGCACCGGCAAGACCACCGTGGCCTTGCATTTCCTGCGCGCCGGCGCCGCAGCCGGTGAGCGCTGCCTCTACATCACCCTCTCGGAAACCGAACGTGAATTGCGCCAGGGCGCAGCCTCCCATGGCTGGCAGCTCGACGAGCACATTCACATCTTCGAGCTGATCCCGCCGGAAAGCCTGCTCAATGCCGAGCACCAGCAAAGCCTGCTGTACGCCTCGGACCTGGAGCTGGGGGAAGCCACCCGGCAGATCTTCGAAGTGGTGGAACGGGTCAAGCCGACCCGAGTGGTGCTCGACAGCCTCTCGGAAATCCGCCTGCTGGCCCAGAGCTCGCTGCGCTACCGGCGGCAGATCCTGGCGATCAAGCACTACTTCGTCCGCTATGACGCCACCGTGCTGCTCCTGGACGACCTGACCACCGAAGCCCTGGACAAGACCGTGCACAGCGTGGCCCACGGGGTGGTCCGCCTGGAGGAACTGACCCCCAGCTACGGCGCCGAACGCCGGCGCATCCGGGTGGTGAAGTACCGCGGCCAGAAGTACCGCGGCGGCTTCCACGACTTCACCATCATGGGCGACGGCGTGCATGTGTTCCCGCGCCTGGTGGCCGCCGAGCACCGCGCCCGCTACCCGCGCCAGACCCTGTCCAGCGGCATCGACGAGATGGACGCGCTGCTGGGGGGCGGCATCGAAACCGGCTCCAGCACCCTGATCCTCGGTCCGGCCGGCACCGGCAAATCGCTGATCTCGCTGATCTTCGCCGCCGCCGCGGTGGCCCGGGGGGAAAAGGCCGCGCTGTTCATCTTCGACGAAGAGCTGGGGCTGCTGTTTGAGCGCATGCGCAACATGGGCATCGACCTGCAGGCCCTGCAGGCCGGAGGCGATCTGGTGATCGAACAGGTGGACGCCGCCGAACTGTCGCCGGGCGAGCTGTCCCACCGGGTCCGGCGCTGCGTGGATCAGCAACGGATCAAGACCGTGGTGATCGACAGCATCAACGGCTATCAGGCGGCAATGCCCGAGGAAAACGCCCTGGTGCTGCACATGCACGAGTTGCTGCTGTACCTCAACCGCCAGGGAGCGGCGACCTTCATGACCGTGGCCCAGCATGGCCTGGTGGGCGACATGCAGACCCCGGTGGACATCACCTACCTGGCCGATACCGTGGTCCTGCTGCGCTACTTCGAGGCCTTGGGCAAGGTGCGCCGGGCCATTTCCATCATCAAGAAACGCACCGGCCGCCACGAGTCGACCATCCGCGAATACCGCATCGGCGAGCGTGGCCTGACCATCGGCGCCCCTCTGGAAGCCTTCCAGGGCGTGTTGCGCGGCGTGCCCAGCTATCAGGGCGAGAGCGCACCGCTGCTGCAGGATGAGGACACATGAGCCGGCCTCCGGCATTTTCCGAGCGCGCCCTGGTGCTGACGCCCTACGGCCGCGACGGCCAGCTGGCGCAGATGATGCTCAACGAAGCCGGATTCAGCAGCCTGATCACCCCGCACCTGGCGGCCCTGTGCGACGAGCTGGATCAGGGTGCCGGGCTGGCGATCATCGCCGCCGAAGCCTTGCGCGGGGCCGATCTGCAGCCCTTGCTGCGTTATCTGGAGCAGCAACCGGCCTGGTCCGACCTGCCCATCGTGCTGCTGACCCAGCACGGTGGCCCGGAGCAGAACCCGGCCTCGCGCCTGGGCGCGCCCCTGGGCAATGTCAGCTTTCTCGAACGGCCCTTCCATCCGGCGACCCTGATCAGCCTGGTCAGCGCCGCCCTGCGCGGACGCCGCCGGCAATACGAAGCCCGGGACCGTCTGATCGACCTGAGCCAGAGCGAACTGCGCCTGCAGCGCACCCTGGAAACCCTGGAGCAGCAGGTGCAAGAACGCACCGCGCAACTGCGGCACAACGAAGAGGCCCTGCGTCAGTCGCAGAAAATGGAAGCCGTGGGCCAGCTCACCGGCGGCATCGCCCATGACTTCAACAACATGCTCACCGGCATCATCGGCAGCCTGGAGCTGCTGCGCCGGCGCCTGGCCCGGGGTCGCACCGAGGACCTGGACAGCCTGATCGACCTCGGGGTGACTTCGGCCAACCGCGCTGCCGGCCTGACCCATCGCCTACTGGCCTTTTCCCGGCGCCAGTCGCTGGATTCCAAGCCGGTGGAGATGAACGCCCTGGTGACCTCCATGGGCGAACTGCTGCAACGCAGCCTGAGCGAAAGCATCCAGCTGGACATGCGCCTGGACCCGCAGCTGTGGGTGGCCGAAGCCGACCCCAATCAACTGGAAAGCGCCCTGCTCAACCTGGTGCTCAATGCCCGGGACGCCATGCCCAACGGCGGCCGGCTGCTGGTGGAAACCCTCAACCAGCGCCTGGAAGCGGACTTTACCCAGGCCCACGACAACCTGGCGCCCGGGGAATATGTGCTGCTGCGGGTCAGTGACAATGGCTGTGGCATGCCCGAGGCCATCATCAACCGGGTGTTCGACCCCTTCTTCACCACCAAGCCCATCGGCCAGGGCACCGGGCTCGGGCTGTCGATGATCTATGGCTTCAGCAAGCAGTCAGGCGGCCACGTCACCCTCAACAGCACCCTGGGCCGCGGCACCGAGGTCAGCCTTTACCTGCCGCGCTTTCGGGGCGGCCTGGCGCAGGACGAACCGCTGCCGGCGCAACAATCGGCGAGCGCGCAACAGGGCGAGACGGTGCTCATCGTCGAGGATGATCCGGCGGTGCGCGTGCTGGTCAGCGCGGTGCTTGGCGAACTGGGCTACGCCTATCTCGAAGCCGGCGATGCCCGCAGCGCCATGCCGATTCTCGATTCGGCGCAACGTATCGACCTGCTGATCAGCGACGTGGGCCTGCCGGGCATGAACGGCCGGCAACTGGCGGAGATCGGGCGGCAGATCCGCCCGCAATTGAAGGTGCTGTTCATCACCGGCTACGCCGAGCACGCCGCCGCCCGTGGCGGCTTCCTCGATCCCGGCATGCAACTGATCACCAAGCCATTCACCTTCGACCTGCTGACCGCCAAGGTGCGGGAAATGATCGGCGACTGAGGCCCGGTTCAGGCCAGCAGTTGCTGGATCTGTTCCTGCAGGCTGTTGAGGTCGAACGGCTTGGCCAGAATCGGCGCCTTGCGGGTGATGGGGCTGGCGCATTCAAGGATTTCGTTGGGGTAGCCGCTGATGAAAATCACCTTGAGGTCCGGGCGCAGCTTCACCGCCGGCTCGGCGATCATCACCCCGGTAATCCCGCCCGGCAGACGGTAATCGGTGATCATCACGTCCAGGTGCGGCTTGCTGGCGAGGATCTCGAACGCCTGCTCGCCATTCTCGGCCTGCAGAACCCGGTAGCCCAGGCCCGACAGGTAGTCGGCCAGAAGCATCAGGATCACCGGTTCATCTTCGACGATCAGTACGACGTCTTGTGCATCTTCACTCATGGAAAACCTTTGCTGGGTCAATTGCTGCAAGGGGCTGTTGATGTTTGGTGACCGACTGCGTTGCCGGGCCGCGTTTCTCGGAGCGTATCTGGAACAACCAAACCGCGCTCCTCGCGCCCTGCCCTGTGCTCAGTGGGTCACCGTCGTGGCAGGTCACCAAACGTCAGCAGCCCCTTCGACCATTGGGTCACACAGAGGTTGCGTAAGCATTACGCTTTTAGTCACTCGCCGCTCGTCCGACCGTCTACAAGGGCAGGCTGACGCGAAACCGCGCGCCCTGGCCCAAGCGACTCTCGACCGTGATGGTGCCGCCGTGGGCGGTGACGATCTGTTCGGAAATAAACAGCCCAAGCCCGAGGCCCGCCGCCACATGGCTGGCGCTGACCCGCTCGAACTGCTGAAAAATGCGTTTCTGGTTGTCCTCGCTGATGCCGATGCCATGGTCCCGCACCTCGACCCGGGCCTCGCCGTCCTCGGCATAGACCCTGACTTCGATGGGGCTCTTGGCCCCGTAACGCAGGGCGTTGGTCAGCAGGTTGGAGATCACCTGCTCGATACGGAACTCGTCCCATTGGCCTTCCAGGGGCTGCTCGGCCTGCAGCGTCAGGGACGACTGCGCCGCTTCCACCTGAGGCGCGAAATTCTCCACCAGCCCGCGCACCAGTTGCGCCAGGTCGAACCGGGATGGCCGGATCGACAGCTTGCCGGTACGAATCCGCGAAATGTCCAGCATGTCCTCGATCAGGCGGATCAGGCTTTTGATCTGCCGCTCGTCGCGATCGACCATGGCGTGCATCTTGTCCAGGCTGAAGGCCGCGGCGTTCTCCCGGGCCAGGTGCATCTTGCGCAGCTGGGTTTCCAGGATCAGGCCATTGAGGGGCGTGCGCACCTCGTGGGCGACGATGGACATGAAGTCATCGCGCATGCGCACCGCTTGCTCCAGCTCGTTCTGGGTGGCCTGGAGCTTGTTGAGCAGCGCCTCCTGTTCGCGCCGGCTCTGCTCCAGGGCCTCGACCTGCTGCTTCATGGCCTTGCTCTGGCGGTACAGGTCGACGAAGACATTGACCTTGCTCTTGACCGCATGGATGTCCAGGGGCTTGTGCAGGAAGTCCACCGCCCCGCTCTCGTACCCCTTGAACGCATAGTTGAGTTCACGCCCGGCGGCGCTGACGAAAACGATGGGAATGTTCTTGGTCTTCTCGGTGCCGCGCATCAGTTCGGCCAGCTCGAAGCCATTCATGCCGGGCATCTGCACATCGAGAATGGCCATGGCGAATTCGTGCTGGAGCAGCAATGACAAGGCTTCGTCGGCCGACAGCGCCTTGTACACCGTGCGGTCCTCGCGCTTGATCAGCGCTTCCAGGGCCAGCAGGTTCTCCGGCAGATCGTCGACGATCAGCAGCTTGGCTTGAATATTACTTAACATGCGATTCGTTCCAGCTCGGCGAGCAGATGGCTGATGCCGCGCAAAGGGAGGATGTGGTCCGGTTGCTGCAGGGCCAGGGCTGCTTCCGGCATGGTGGGGACACGGGCTTCGCCGGGGTCCTGGACGATGGTCAGCCCGCCCTGGCGCTTGACCTCGACCAGGCCCTGGGCGCCGTCCTGGTTGGCCCCGGTCAGCAGCACCGCCACGAGGTGCTCGCCGTAGGCGTCGGCGGCGGACTCGAACAGGTAATCGATGGCCGGCCGCGAGTGATGCAGGCGCTCCTCCTGGCTCAGGGACAGGGTGCGGTCCTGCTCCACCGACAGGTGATAACCGGGGGCGGCGAAGTACAGGGTGCCCGCAACGATCGCTTCCTTGTCGTCGGCCTCCTTCACCCTCAGCGCCAGGCGCCGGTCGAAGACGTCGGCCAATTGGCTGCGACGCTCGTCGGGCAGGTGCAGGACCACGATCACCGGCAGGCTGAAGCTGGCGCTGAACTCATTGAACAGGCTCAACAAGGCCTCGACGCCCCCCGCGGAGGCGCCTACCACGACAGCCTCGATCCGAGGCCGGCGATGCGGCGCGACACTTTCCTGGCTCATGTCTTGCGGTAGATCCGTTCTTGTTTGACCAAGGGTTCGAAATGCTTGCCATAGGCGGAAAATTCCAGGGTTTCCTTGCTGCCCAGCACCAGGAAACCACGGTGGCAGAGCGACTCATGGAACAGCCCAAAGGCCCGATCCTGCAACTTTTTATTGAAATAAATCAATACGTTACGACACGAAATCAATTGAGTTTCGGAGAAGACGCTGTCGGTCGCCAGGCTGTGATCGGCAAAGGTCACGTTCTCGCGCAGGGTCTTGTCGAAGATCGCGTAGTCGTAGGCGGCGGTGTAGTAGTCGGCAAAGGAGCGCTGGCCACCGGCCTGCTGGTAGTTGTGGGTGTAGGCCCGCACGTTCTCCAGGGAGAAGATGCCCTGCTTGGCCTTCTCCAGGGAGCTGGGGTTGATGTCGGTGGCGTAGATGATGGTGCGTTCCAACAGCCCCTCTTCGCGCAGCAGGATGGCCATGGAGTAGACCTCTTCCCCGGTGCTGCAGCCAGCGATCCAGATCTTGATCGACGGGTAGGTCTTGAGCAGCGGCACCACCTCCTGGCGGATCGCCAGGAAGTGCGACGGATCGCGAAACATCTCGCTCACCGGAATGGTCAGGAACTGCAGCAGTTGCATGAACGCCGTCGGGTCGTGCAGCACCCGTTCCTGCAACGCGGAAATGGTCTTGCACTCGAACTGACGCAGGGCATGGTTGACCCGGCGCTTGATCGAAGCGCCGGAATAGTCGCGGAAGTCGTAGCTGTATTTCAGGTAGATAGCTTCGATCAGCAAACGCAGTTCGATCTCGGTATTACGCTCCACTAAATTCTTTCCATCTTCGGTAGCCACACGCGGATAAGGGAAAACAGCCGGTCAAGGTCGATGGGCTTGGCCAGGTAATCGTTGGAACCGGCCTGCAGGCAGCGCTCCTGGTCGTCCTTCATGGCCTTGGCGGTCACGGCGATGATCGGCAGCTTGCGCCAGCGCGGGTCCTTGCGGATCTGCACCGTGGCTTCAAAACCGTCCATCTCCGGCATCATCACGTCCATCAGCACCAGGTCGATATCCTCCACCTCGTTGAGGCGGGCAATGGCTTCATGGCCGTTGCGCCCAATCACCACCACCGCGCCCTTGTGTTCCAGGGCGCTGGTCAGGGCGAAGATGTTGCGCACGTCATCGTCCACCAGAAGAATCTTGCGCCCCTCGAACACCTTGTCGCGGCTGCGGGCGGTCTTGAGCATCTTTTGCCGCTCATGGGACAACTGGGATTCGACTTTGTGCAGAAAAAGCGTCACTTCATCCAGCAGGCGCTCCGGCGAGCGGGCGCCCTTGATGATGATCGAGCGCGAATACTTGCGCAGCTCGGCCTCTTCGTCCCGGGTCAGGTTGCGCCCGGTATAGACGATCACCGGCGGGAAGGAGCAGATGTCCTCGGTGGACATGCGCTTGAGCAGGTCGTTGCCGAGCATGTCCGGCAACTTGAGGTCGATGACCATGCAGTCGTAGACGTTCTCGCGCAGCAGGTCCAGGGCATCCTGGGCCAGGCCCACGGCGGTGATCTCGATGTCGTCGTCACCGATCAGGCGGGCAATGCTGTCGCGCTGCAGATCGTCGTCCTCCACCAGCAGCACGCGCTTGACCTTCTGGGTCAGCTTGGCTTCGAGGCGGGCGAACACGTCCTTGAGCTCCTCGCGGGTGGTGGGTTTCACCGCGTAGCCCACGGCGCCCATGTGCATGGCCGCTTCCACCCGGTCTTCCACCGAAATCACGTGCACCGGGATGTGCCGGGTCTGGGGGTGCTCCTTGAGCCGCTGCAGCACCGTGAGCCCGGAATGGTCGGGCAGGCGCATGTCCAGCAGGATCGCATCGGGGACGAACTGCTCCGCCAGGCTGAAGCCTTCGTCGGCGCCGTGGGCCACCAGGCAGTGATACCCCAGCTCGTGAGCCAGATCGAAGAGGATGTGCGCGAATTCGAGCTCGTCCTCCACCACCAGGATGCAGCGGCCGCTGAACGGTGCCTTGTCCCGATCATCGGCGAACCGCGGGATCTCGGCCGCCGGTGCCTCTACCGGCGTCGGCGCCATGCTCGCCGGCTGCACCGGTGCGGCCGGCAACAGCGCCGGTGGAGCCACGATCAACGGCTGCGCCGCCTCGTTGTAGTGCTCCGGCAGCACCAGGGTGAAGATGCTGCCACGCCCCGGCTCGCTGCTGACGCTGATGGAGCCGCCCAGCAAGGTGGCCAGATCCCGGGAGATCGACAGCCCCAGGCCGGTGCCGCCATAGCGCCGGCTAGTGGTGCCGTCGGCCTGGCGGAAGGCTTCGAAGATGCTCTCCTGCTGGTCCCGGGCAATGCCGATGCCGGAATCCTGCACGGCAAAGGCGATGCCCGTGCCGGGCTGTGCGTAAACGCTCAGGCTGACCTGGCCCTGCTCGGTGAACTTGATCGCATTGGACAGCAGGTTCTTGAGAATCTGCTCGACCCGCTGGCGGTCGGTGAACAGCATCTGCGGCACCCCGGGCTGCAGTTGCACCCGGAATTCCAGGCCCTTGTCCACGGTCAACGGCTGGAACAGGTTGCGCAAACCGTCCACCAGGCGCGGCACGCTGGCGTTTTCCGGACGCACTTCCAGCTTACCGGCCTCGACCTTGGAAATGTCGAGGATGTCGTTGATCAGGTTCAGCAGGTCATTGCCGGCGGAGTAGATCGATTCGGCGAACTTGACCTGCTCGGCACTGAGGTTCTCCTGGGGGTTTTCCGCCAGCAGCTTGGCCAGGATCAACGAGCTGTTGAGGGGCGTGCGCAACTCGTGGGACATGTTGGCGAGGAATTCGGACTTGTAGCGGCTGGAACGCTGCAACTCCTCGGCGCGCTCTTCGAGCTGGGTCTGCGCCTCGTTCAACTCGTTGTTCTTGCGGTCCATGGCGTCGCGCTGCTCGGCGAGGATCTGCGCCTGTTCGGCCAGGCGTTCGTTGGTCTGCTCCAGCTCCACCTGCTGGGTTTCCAGGTGCACCTGGGATTCCTTGAGAATCCGCGACTGCTCCTCCAGCTCTTCGTTGGCGGTCTTCAACTCTTCCTGCTGTACCTGCAGCTCTTCGTTGAGCTGCTGGGTTTCGGCCAGCACTTCCTGCAGGCGCTGGCGATAGCGCGCGGCCTCGATGGAAGTGCCGATATTGCCGGCAATCAGCTCCAGCAACTCGACATCGCGTTCGCTCAAGGCCCGCAGGAAGCCCAGCTCGATCACCCCGTTGACCCGATCGTCATCCCGGGTCGGCACCACCAGCACGCTGTGCGGCGCGCCTTCGCCCAGGCCGGAACTGACCTTGAAATAATCCGCCGGCACGTTGTCCAGGCGGATCAGGCGCTTGTGCTGCGCGGCCTGCCCCACCAGGCCTTCATCGCCATACAGCGACTGCTCCTGCTGCTCCTGCTCCCGGGAGAAGCCGTAGGACGCCACGCGCTTGAGGCCGCCGTGGTCTTCGCGCACATACAGCGCCGCCACCGGCGTCCCCAGGTACTGGGCACAGAAGTGCAGGATGTTGCGCCCCAACAGGTTCAGGCTCAGTTGCCCGAGCATCTGTTCGGCCAGCTCGGTCTGGCCGTTGCGCAGCCAGGCTTGCTGCTCCAGGCGACGCGCGCTCTGGTCCTGGGCCTCGAGGTTGTCGCTGTAGCTTTTCGACAGCGCCAGCAGGTCGCGGCGGCCGATGTAGGCCAGCAGGCCACTGATGCCCACCACGAACAGCAGGTACAGGATCACGCTGAAAATGGTCGTGCGACTGACGTCTTCATTGCGCTCCAGGCGCAGTTGCTGCTCCATGGTCACCGCGTCGTCGTATTCCTTGCGGATCTCGTCGGTCAGGCGCTTGCCGCGGCCGGCCTGTACCGCGCCACGGTAGTCGCCGTTCTGCCGACGCAGCTCGATCATGCCCTGGGCGAAGTTGTTCCACTCGGTCTGCAGGGCTTCCAGGCGCTTGAGCCGATCCACCTGCTGCGGGTTGTCCTTCACCAGTTCCTGGAGGCTGCGCAGCTCGCTGACGATGCGCGGCTTGGCCACTTCATAGGGATCGAGAAAGTGCTCGTCGCCGGTGATCAGAAAACCGCGCATGCCGGTTTCCAGGTCTATGGTCAGGCGCGCCGCCTCGTTGATGTTATTGATCACCCGGTCAGTGTGCTGCACCCACTGGATCACCGAGAGCAGGTAGGTGATCAGGGACACGAAAAAAACCGCGCTGAGCACGCCCACACCCAGGGGCAGGCTGATGTTGCGGGTCAGCAGCTTGCGAAAACTCTGTTCATCAATCGAAGTCGGACGAATCATTTGATGGACCTGGACGCCGGTAAAAAAAACGAAGTTTGCCCCACATTCGGCCATTGCAGCTATTTTTTATAACCTGTGGGTTCACAACTGCAATTGAAGCTGCGCTGGGACAAAGGAAGCGGTTATTCTTGCCGACGCTTGTACAAGAGCATTTTTTTGTACAGCTTCGGGAACTTGTGGCCAGCTGCCACTTACTGATGCACAGGGCCGCCTGTCACGCCGCCCCACCGAATTCATTTCTTGAGAGTGTCCCTATGCCCGCCAGCGCTACCACCATCCTAGTCGTCGAAGACGATGCCATCGTGCGCATGTTGATTGTCGATGTTCTCGAAGAGCTCGAATTCAATGTCCTGGAAGCCGATGGCAGCGACGCCGCGCTGCACCTGCTGGAAGAGACGGGGCAAGGCATCGACCTGCTGATGACCGATGTCGGCCTGCCTGGCATGAACGGCCGCGAACTGGCCGAGCGAGCCCGGCAGTTGCGCCCGCAATTGCCGGTACTGTTCGCCAGCGGTTACGCCGAATCCATCGAGGTGCCGGCCGGCATGGCGGTGATCGGCAAGCCCTTCTCCATCGATCAGTTGCGGGACAAGGTGCGCAGCATCCTCGGCTGATCCGGTGGCGGCCGGCTGTGGTTTAATGGCGACCTTTTTTTGCCCCCGCCTGCCAGGAATGCCCGCTCATGAGTCCCACCGCCGCAACCAAAGTCCTGATCATTGGTTACGTCTGGCCAGAACCCCGCTCCTCCGCTGCCGGCGGGCACATGATGCAGATCCTCCAGAGCTTTCTCGATCAGGGTTGGGAGCTGACCTTCAGCAGCCCGGCCAACGAGGGCGAGCACAAGGAGGACCTGGCGGCGCTGGGCATCCGCGAGTGCCCGATCGAACTCAACAACAGCAGTTTCGACCGTTTCGTCGCCGAACTGGCGCCGGATATCGTGCTGTTCGACCAGTTCATGATGGAAGAGCAGTTCGGCTGGCGCGTCGAGCAGCACTGCCCGAATGCCCTGCGGGTCCTGGAAACCTCGGACCTGCAATGCCTGCGCCACGCCCGCCACCAGCGACTCAAGGATCAGCTCAAGGCCGGCGCCGACGAGGATGACTTCAGCGCCCTGTTCCGCCGGGCGCCGCTGGAAGAATTCCGCCACATGGCCGACACCGACCTGGCCAAGCGCGAGATCGCCGCCATCTACCGCTGCGACCTGAGCCTGATGATCTCCGAAGTGGAGATCGACCTGCTGGTGCAGCAGTTCCGCCTGCCCCCGGCCTTGCTGCACTGGTGCCCACTGATGCTGGACCGGTTGCCGGACCAGTTCCCGCCCTTTGAACAGCGGGCGCACTTCCTCAGCATCGGCAATTTCCGTCACGCGCCGAACTGGGACGCCGTGCTGTGGATGAAGAACCGCGTGTGGCCGCTGATCCGCCAGCAACTGCCCGGCGCGCAACTGCACCTGTATGGCGCCTACACCCCGCCCAAGGCCGCGGCTCTGCACAACCCGGCCCAGGGCTTTCACATCATGAACTGGGCCGAAGACGCGCTGCAGGTGATGAGCGCGGCGCGGATCTGCCTGGCGCCCCTGCGTTTCGGCGCCGGGATCAAGGGCAAGCTGCTGGACGCCATGCTCTGCGGCACCCCCAGCGTGACCACCCCGGTGGGCAGCGAATCCATGTCCCAGGACGACCTGCCGTGGCCCGGGGCGGTGGCCGAATCCGCCAGCGCCCTGGCCTCGGCGGCGGTGCGCCTGTATCAGGATCAGGCCTTGTGGAACCAGGCCCAGGCCGCGGGCGCGCGCCTGCTGGAGGCGCGCTACCGCCGGCAGATTCACGGCCCGGCGCTGATCCAGCGCCTGCAGCAGTGCCGCCAGCACCTGGAACAGCTGCGCCGCGACAACTTCACCGGCGCCATGCTGCGCCACCATCATCACAAGAGCACCCAATACATGGCGCAGTGGATCGAGGCGAAGAACCGCCCCGCCTCCTGACCCCGGCGCCCTCGCAGGAGCCGCGGGTGGTTGCAGGGGCCGGCGAATAGGGTCGCAAAGGCGTTGAATGGGTGGGCGCCTTCGCTGGCCAGCCAGTTCCTGCTGGTGCACGGGAAGGCCGCGAGGCATTATCGGGCGGGCCAACAACAAGAACTGTCTCCCACCATGAGCCGACCCGGCAAGATCACCGACCCTTCCTATGAATTGATGGACGACCACAACGGCCTGTCGATCATCTATCGCCAGCACGGCTTCCCCAGCCCACTGGTGCGCTGGCATTTCCACAAGGAGTACGAGCTGCACCTGATCGTCGCCAGCGCCGGCAAGGTGTTCATCGGTGACTACATCGGCAACTTCTATCCGCACACCCTGTTCCTCACCGGCCCCAACCTGCCCCACAACTGGATCAGCCAGGTGGCCGAGGACGAAGTGGTGCCCAAGCGCGACATGCTGGTGAACTTCACCGACGAACTCTTCGACAGCGGCAGCCAGATCTTCAGCGAACTGAAGAACCTCAGTCCCCTGCTGGAGCGGGCCCAGTACGGCATCGAGTTCCGCTGCCCGCAGACCATCGCCCAGGCCATGCCGCTGATGCAGCGTATCGCCGACTCCAGCGGCATCACCCGGCTCGGCCACTTCTTCATCCTCATGGAACTGCTGGCGGCCTGCGACGACTACCAGTTACTGTCCAGCGCCACCCGCGGGCAACTGGCGGATGAACACAGCGTCGACCGCACCAACCGCGCGGTGGACTACATCTTTGCCCACTACGCCCGGGAACTGCCCCTGGAGGAAGTCGCCGAGTACCTGGGGATGAAAGCCAGCTACTTCTCCCGAGTGTTCAAGCAAGCCACCGGCCGCTGCTTCATCGAGTTCGTCAATCGCCTGCGCATCAGCAAGTCCTGCGAACTGCTGGCCGCTGGCGACAAACCGGTGACCGACGTGTGCTTCGAATCGGGCTTCAACAACATCTCCAACTTCAACCGACGCTTCCAGCAGCTCAAGGGCATGACCCCTTCCCATTACCGGCGCCTGGCGGTGCAACGCCTGACCGAACAGAACCGCGGCTGAACCGCCCGCGCCAAAACCTGCATCTCCCTCCCCCGTAGGCGCGGGCTGACCAGCGACTGCGCCAGCCCCTTCAACCTCTCTCTCGCGCCTCTCTCGCGCCTCTCTGCGCCGGCCAGCCGGCCCATGCCGGGTGGGGGATGGGCGCCAAACCCCGCCGTAGAAGTAAACAAATCTCGTTCAGCTCAGGTTCAGCGGATGCCAATCATCTTCATTTAGCAATGAGTATCATTATGTTACAAATTAGCTCCCTACCCATTGCCCCGCCGGTGCTGAATGCTCGTTCCATTTCTGATCATGCTGCGCGAAGGGATTGAAGCCGCGCTTATCGTTGGCATCATCGCCAGTTACCTGAAACAGACCGGCCGCGGTCAGTGGATGCCCGCGGTATGGATCGGGGTGTTTCTCGCCGCGGCCCTGGCCCTGCTGGTGGGCGGCGGCCTGGAGCTGATGAGCGCCGAGTTCCCGCAGAAACAGCAGGAACTGTTCGAAGGCATCGTCGGCCTGGTGGCCGTGGGCATCCTCAGCTCCATGGTGTTCTGGATGCGCAAGGTGGCCCGCTCCATCAAGCACTCCCTGCAGGCGTCCCTGGACCAGGCCCTGGCCGGCTCCCGGCATCAGGTCATGGCCCTGATCGCCATGGTGTTCTTCGCCGTTGCCCGGGAAGGCCTGGAAACCGTGTTCTTCCTACTGGCGGTGTTCCAGCAGAGCGAAGGACCCGGCGCGCCCACCGGCGCCCTGCTGGGCCTGATCGGGGCAATCATCGTCGGTTGGCTGATCTACACCGGCAGCATGCGCCTGAACCTCGGGGCGTTCTTCCGCTGGACCGGGCTGTTCATCCTGGTGGTGGCCGCCGGCATCCTCGCCAACTCGGTACAGGCCCTGCACGAAGCCGGAATCTGGAACCACTGGCAGACCGTGCTCTTCGACTTCAGCGCCAGCCTGCCCATGGACAGCCCGCTGGGCTCGGTGCTGGCCGGCATGTTCGGCTACCAGGACGCGCCCACCCTCAGCACCCTCGGCGCCTATGGGCTGTACCTGGCGGTGACCCTGGTGCTGTTCTTCCTGCCCGCCGGCAGCGCGGCCAAGGCACCCGCCCCGACCTCTTCCGTTTCCCGTCAGTAAGGCTCCCCCATGACCCAGCAAGCCTCTCCCCAGGCCTCGCCCCCCCGCGCCTTGCGCTGGGCGGTTGCCGGCTCGGTGATCGTGATGATCGCCGCCGGCGGGCTGTTCTATTACGCCGCGCAACTGGCCGCCGACAAGCGTCAGGCGCACCAGGGCGAAATCACCCTGACCATCCACCCCAAGGGCTGTGAGCCCAACGCCCTGACCGTTGCGGCCGGGCGTGCCAGCTTTCGCATCGTCAACCGCTCCGAGCGCGCCGTGGAATGGGAAATCCTCGACGGCGTGCTGGTGGTCGAGGAGCGGGAGAACATCGCTCCGGGCCTGAGCCAGGTGATCAACGCCAACCTGCAACCGGGTGACTACGCCATGACCTGCGGACTGTTGAGCAACCCGCGGGGCACCTTGCACGTGACGGCCACCGCCGAGTCCGACGCCCAGGCCAAGGCCGGCCCCTCGCTGCTGGCCTTTGTCGGGCCGCTGTCGGAGTTCCGGGTCTACCTCAGTGTTTCCGGCAGCGCCCTGGTCAAGGCGGTGAGCGCCTTGCAGCAAGCCATCGACGCCGGCGACCTGAAGCAGGCCCAGGCCCTGTACCTGCCGGCCCGTGCCGCCTATCAGCGTCTGGCGCCGGCGGCCCAGCGCCTGGCCGAGCTGGACAACGCCATCAATGCCCGCGCCGACTACTTCGAGCAGCGCGAACAGGACCCGGGCTTTCGCGGCTTCCATCGCCTGGAATACGGCCTGTTCGAGCAACGCGACCTGGCCGGCCTGGCCCCGGTGGCGCAAGGCCTGTCCAGCGATGTGGCCCGTCTCAAGGAACAGTTGCTGGCCCAGACCCTGGCGCCGCAACAGCTGGTCGGCGTGGTGGCGCGCAACATCCGCAGCCTGGCCGCGCAGCGAGCCGGCAGCGGTGAAGAGGAGCGCTACAGCCACAGCGACCTCAACGGTTTTGCCGCCAACCTGGACACCACGCGCAAGGTCGTCGACCTGCTGCGCCCCTTGCTGAGCAAGTCGGCCGCCCCCTTGTTGAACCAGGTGGACGGCGCCACCCAGGCCCTGGCGGCCCGCCTCGACAGCCTGCGCCAAGGGTTTGGCTATGTGGACTACGACCAGGTCAGCGCTGCACAACGCCAAGAGATCGCCGACAAGGCCAAGGCCCTGGCCGACGCCCTCGACGCCATCGACCCCGCACTCGGCCTTTCCGGCCTGTAACCAGACGAGCCTTCCATGAACGATTCAGATCAAGCCACCCCCTCCTTCAGTCCCCAACGCCGGCGCGTACTGCTGGGCATGGGCGCCGCCGGCGTGGCCCTGGCCGGCAGCAGCCTGAGCTGCCCGGCCATGGCCGCCGCGCCGGCCCAGGTCGCCGAAGCCCCGAGCAGCGACCGGACCCTGGACCGTCACGATTTCCACGGCCGGCACCAGAGCGGCATCGTCACCCCACGTCCGGCAGCCGGCATGCTGGTGTCCTTCGATGTCCTGGCCCGCGACCGCGACGAGCTGGAGCGGCTGTTCCGCACCCTCAATGAGCGCATCGCCTTTCTCATGAGCGGCGGCCCGGTGACCCAGGTCGACCCGAAACTGCCGCCCCTGGACTCCGGCATCCTCGGCCCGGTGGTGACCCCGGACAACCTGACCATCACCGTCTCGGTGGGTGCCTCGCTGTTCGACGAGCGCTTCGGCCTGGCCGCCGCCAAGCCCAAGCGCCTGATACGCATGGCGGGATTCCCCAACGACGCCCTGGAGCCGGCCTGCTGCCACGGCGACCTGAGCCTGCAGTTCTGCGCCAACACCGCCGACACCAACATCCACGCCCTGCGCGACATCGTGAAGAACCTGCCCGACCTGCTGCTGGTGCGCTGGAAACAGGAAGGCAGCGTGCCGCCCCAGGCCCCGGCCAAACCCGGCGAGCCGGCGCAGAGCGCGCGCAATTTCCTGGGCTTTCGCGATGGTTCGGCCAACCCCGATTCCAATGACCCACAGGCCATGCAGCAGATCGTCTGGGTTCAGCCCGGCAGCGACGAACCGGCCTGGGCGGCCCATGGCAGCTACCAGGCGGTGCGGATCATCCGCAACTTCGTCGAGCGCTGGGACCGCACCCCGCTGCAAGAGCAGCAAAGCATCATCGGCCGGGTCAAGACCACGGGCGCGCCCATGGACGGCCAGAAGGAAAGCCAGGTGCCTGACTACGACAAGGATCCCCACGGCAAGCTCACCAAGCTCGACGCCCACATCCGCCTGGCCAACCCGCGTACCGCGCAGACCCGGCAGAACCTGATCCTGCGCCGGCCGTTCAACTACTCCAACGGCGTCAACAAGAACGGTCAGCTGGACATGGGCCTGCTGTTCATCTGCTACCAGGCCGACCTGGAGAAAGGCTTCATCGCGGTACAGACCCGCCTCAACGGCGAACCTCTGGAGGAGTACCTCAAGCCCACCGGCGGCGGTTACTTCTTCACCCTGCCGGGGGTCACCGGCGCCGAGGATTTCATCGGCCGCTCGCTGCTCGATGCCACCCGAACGACAGCCACGGCCTGACACCCCAACACCACCACCCCCACGGAAACGTCCCATGAAAAAGTCGCCTCTCGCTGTGTTGCTGACCCTTGGCTTGCTCCACGCTCCCCTGTCGGCGTTCGCCGCCACCGCGCCCCTGGAACTGGTGGGGCCAATCTCCGACTACAAGATCTACGTCACCGCACAGCTCGACGAGCTGGCCAGCCATACTCAGCAGTTCACCGACGCGGTGAAACAGGGCGACCTGGCCACCGCCCGCAAGCTCTACGCGCCGACCCGGGTCTACTACGAATCGATCGAACCGATCGCCGAACTCTTCAGTGACCTCGACGCCGCCATCGACTCCCGGGTCGACGACCACGAGCAAGGCGTCAAGGCCGAAGACTTCACCGGCTTCCACCGCCTGGAATACTCGCTGTTCGCGGAAAACAGCACCGCCGGCCTGGGCGCGCTGGCCGAGCGCCTGAACAAGGACGTCAAGGACCTGCAGACCCGCGTCGCCGGCCTGACCTTCCCGCCGGAAAAGGTCGTGGGAGGCGCCGCCGCGCTGCTGGAAGAAGTGGCCGCGACCAAGATCTCCGGCGAGGAAGACCGCTACAGCCACACCGACCTCTACGACTTCCAGGGCAACATCGACGGCGCGAAGAAAATCGTCGATCTGTTCCGCGGCCAGATCGCCAGGCAGGACCAGGCCTTTGTCGCCAAGGTGGACAAGAACTTCGCCACGGTGAACAGCATCCTGGCCAAGTACAAAACCGCCGACGGCGGCTTCATGACCTACGACAAGGTCAAGGAAAGCGACCGCAAGGCCCTGGTGGGCCCGGTCAACACCCTGGCCGAAGACCTCTCGACCCTGCGCGGCAAACTGGGCCTGAACTGAGCTCGACGCCCAGGCGCCAACACCGGTGGCTCATCGCAACACTCGTAGCAGTGGGCTTGCCGGCGAAAGCGACCTTGAGTCCAACCCCCGTCTCAAGGCCCTCTTCGCCAGCCGATCCCGGGCCAACCACAGCATCGCTGTGCAGATAAGGCTGGGCTGTGACGCGTTATCCCGCTAACGTTCACGGCCCAATCGCTTTCATGGAAGACCCCGCATGTCTCGCCCCTTAGCTGCCGGCGCGCCGCTGACTGCCACGCCCTTCTCGCTGCTGCCGCTGATGGCCGCCTACATGGCCTGCACCATGGCGATGATGGCGTTCGTCTCGCTGATCGGTCCAATCACCCGGGCGCTGGGCCTGGAGACCTGGCACGCCGGCGCCGCGGTGACCGTTTCCGGCGTGATCTGGATGCTCCTGGCGCGCCCCTGGGGCCAGGCCAGCGACCGCTTCGGCCGGCGCCGGGTACTGCTGCTGGGCACCGCCGGCTTCACCCTCGCCTACTGGGCCCTGTGCCTGTTCATCGATCTGTCGCTGCAAAGCGTGCCCAGCGTTGCCATGGCCTTTTTCGGCCTGATGCTCGGCCGCGGCCTGATCGGTGCCTTTTATGCGGCGATTCCGGTGGGCGGCTTCGCCCTGATCGCCGACAACGTCGAACCCGAGCATCGCGCCCGGGCCATGGCCACCCTCGGCGCGGCCAACGCCGTGGGCCTGGTGGTCGGTCCGGCGATTGCCGCGCTGCTGGCCCGCTACAGCCTGAGCCTGCCGTTCTACGCCATGGCGGTGCTGCCGTTGCTGGCGCTCCTGGTGCTGCGCTACAAGCTGCCGCGCCAGGAACTGCACCTCAGGCACACCCCCAGCCAGGTCCGCTTGAACGACCCACGGTTGGTGCGCGCGATGACGGTGGCCTTTGTCGCCATGCTGTGTGTGTCCATCGCCCAGATCACCGTCAGCTTTTATGCCCTGGATCGCCTGCAACTGGACCCGGCCGCCGCGGCACAGACCGCCGGGGTGGCCCTGGCCATGGTCGGCGTGGCGTTGATCTGCGCCCAACTGCTGGTGCGCAAGCTGGAATGGCCGCCCTTGCGGATGATCCGCTACGGCGCGCTGCTCTCGGCCCTGGGGTATGCCGGCAGCATGCTGGTGGACAGCGCCTGGGGCCTGTGGCTGGCGTTCTTTGTTTCGGCGGCGGGCATGGGCGGGGTGTTTCCGTCGTTCTCGGCCCTGGCGGCGAATGCCGTGGAAGCCTCGGAACAAGGCGCGGCCGCCGGCAGCATCGGCGCCGCTCAGGGCCTGGGCGTGGTCATCGGCCCCATGGCCGCCAGCCTGATCTACGCCATCGAACCGCGCCTGCCCTACCTGCTGGCAGCGATCCTGCTGGTACTGATCGCCATCTGGCCACAGCCCCGATCCCTGTAACCGCGGCCGCAGGCTGCGAACGGCTTGGGCGGCATGCCAACGCAGGCAATGGCGCCCCTCTGATCGCTGCAGGTCCTGCGGGCCCTTGCGCAGCCCCGCAGGCTCGGCAGCGACGCCGAGTTACAGCATGCGGTAAAGCAGACGCTCGATACGCACGCGACTGACCCGACGCAGGAACTTGCTCACGGCCTCGGGGTAGTCCACCAGGCTTTCCAGATACTGGAAGTGCTCGATGCGCCGGGTGTGGCGATAGATCAACGCCTGCTCGGCGCTGCGCGCTGGCAGCAACTGGCCCTTGGGGTCGTCCAGCAACAGGGCGTTTTCCAGGTCCAGGCGAAACGCCCGGGGGTTGAGGTTGTTGCCGGTGAGCAAGGTGTAGCGCTCATCGACCCACATGCCCTTGAGGTGATAGGTGTTGTCGCCGTCACGCCACAGGTGCAGGTTCAACTGGCCGCTGTCGATCACCTTCTGATGCCGCTTGGCGAAGCGCCGCAGGCTGATCTCGTACAGGTACGGCAGCGCCGCGATCACCTTGAATGGCTCGCTGGGGGGGATATAGAAGTCGTTGGCGGTCTTGTCGCCGACGATGATGTCGATCTTCACCCCACGCTCCAGGGCCCGGTTGATTTCCCGGGTCACCGGCAGCGGCAGGTTGAAATACGGGGTGCAGATGGTCAGCTGGCGCTGGGCGCCGGCGATCAGCTCGCAGATCACCCGGTTCAGCGGGTTGCCCTTGCCGACCCCGAGCAATGGACTGACCGAGAGCTCGCTCTTGTCCAGGCTGCCGGCGGTGGTGTCGTAGGTGGCGTGCTTGAGACGGCTGCGCAGATCGCCGATGTCGTTGCGCAAGCTGCGGGTGCTGGGCAGGTTCGGCAGGTCCAGGCGATGCACCGCCCGCGAGGCCACCAGGCCGTGCTGCACCAGGTGCTGCATGGAATCGGCCAGGGCCTGGTTGTGCAGCAGGTGGTAACGGTCGAAGCGGTATTTGTCGAACTTGTGCAGGTAGACGTTATTCAGGCTGGCGCCGCTGTAGAGCACGCAGTCGTCGATGACGAACCCCTTGAGGTGCAGCACCCCGAACAGCTCCCGGGTCTGCACCGGCACGCCGTAGATCGGCACTTCGCTAGCGTGGGTGCGGGTCATGTGCTGGTACCAGGCCGAATTGCCCGGCTGCTTGCCGGCACCGATCAGGCCGCGCTGAGCGCGCAACCAGTCGACCACGACCACCACGTCCAGCTCCGGGCGGGCGGCCTTGGCGGCGTGCAGGGCATCAAGGATCTCCTGGCCGGCTTCGTCCTGTTGCAGGTACAGGGCAACGATGTAGATACGCCGGGTGGCCTGGGCGATTTGCTCCAGCAGCGTGCGGCGAAATTGTGCAGCACCGGTCAGCGTGGTGAAGGCCTCGGCAGCCAGCGGAAAGCTGCGCAGCTTGGGCAGCAGGGAACGTTTGAAAAGCGACGGCATAGGGCTCGCAGTGGCTCAAATCCAAAGAGCGCAAGAGCTTACACCATGGAACAGGCTGAGTCCCCTGCCCGACCTGTACAAGACCATTCCCCGCCCTGAACGGCGAGATACTGCGCAGCCTTCACTGGCAGCCAGCGCCTGCATAGGCAACCGCAGCCCCTGATTCGGTAGGAGCCGGCTTGCCGGCGAAGAGGCCTGCGGATGCTGCGCAAGACCCGATGACGCCTTCGCTGGCAAGCCAGCTCCTACATGGCAGGGGAACTTTGATGGCCAACGAAATAATTATTTGACCAAGGAGAACGATCGTTCTACTCTTTGCTCCATGAACGAAATCACTCCCTCTGAAACACGCGACATTATCCTCGACGTCACCGAGAAGCTGATCTACAAGAGCGGCATTGCCGCCACTGGCATGGATCTGTTGGTGAAGACCGCCGGGGTGTCGAGAAAGAGCGTCTATCGCTATTTCAGCAACAAGGACGAACTGGTGGTGGCCGCCCTGGAGCGTCGCGACCAGCGCTGGATGCACTGGTACAGGACCGAAGTGAACCGGGCCGAAGGCTCTGCGCAGCGGCTGCTGGCGCTGTTCAGCGTGCTCAAGGGCTGGTTCGAATCCGAAGGTTTTCGCGGCTGCGCCTTTATCAACACCAGCGGTGAGACTGGCGATCCACAAGACCCGGTGCGCCAGGTGGCGAAACAACATAAACAGAAACTGCTCGATTACGTGACCGAGCTTTGCCAGGAACATGGCGTGCAACATCCCGAGGGACTGGCAGCGCAACTGCTGATCCTGATCGATGGCGCCATTACCGTTGCCCTTGTCATGGGCGATCACAGTGCTGCTGATAATGCGCAATGCATGGCGCGAAAGTTATTGGACCTCTGATTGTTTTAAACAAGAGCAACTTCTTTGTTTGAACAGCAACTTTCATTGGAGACAGATCATGTCGTCTAACGCTCAAGTGCGCCCGCCCCTTCCGCCTTTCACTCGCGAGTCGGCGATTGAAAAGGTCCGTCTGGCCGAAGATGGCTGGAACTCCCGGGACCCGGAGCGGGTATCCCTGGCCTACACCCTGGATACCCAATGGCGCAACCGCGCCGAGTTCGCCCACAACCGCGAAGAGGCCAAGGCCTTCCTCACCCGCAAATGGGCCAAGGAGCTGGATTACCGTCTGATCAAGGAACTCTGGGCCTTTACCGACAACCGCATCGCCGTGCGTTACGCCTATGAATGGCACGACGATTCCGGCAACTGGTTCCGCTCCTACGGCAACGAGAACTGGGAGTTCGACGAACAAGGCCTGATGGCCCGGCGTTTCGCCTGCGTCAACGACCTGCCGATCAAGTCAACCGAGCGTAAGTTCCACTGGCCCCTGGGCCGGCGCCCGGATGACCATCCAGGCCTTAGCGACCTGGGCCTGTAACCCGGCCCAAGGTTCTTTTACCTAGCGCACCCGTAGGAGCTGGCTTGCCAGCGAAGGCATCCTCAAGCCCTGCACCGAGGCCAAAGGCCCTTTCGCCGGCAAGCCGGCTCCTACACAGCAACCTCGCGCAACACCTTCCCGTAGGAGCTGGCTTGCCAGCGAAGGCGTCCTCAAGCCTTGCACCAGACCCAGAGGCCCTTTCGCCGGCAAGCCGGCTCCTACACAGCAACCTCGCACAACACCTTCCCGTAGGAGCTGGCTTGCCAGCGAAAGCGTCCGCAAGCCTTGCATCAGGCTGGTGAACCGCTTCGCCGGCAAGCAAGGCACCGTTCACGCCGCCGCTTCTTGTTCCTTGAGCCGGGCCTGGGCTTCCAGCTCCCGCACCAGGGGCAATACCCGCTTGCCGAAGTATTCGACCTCTTCCTGGAAATGCAGGAAACCCGCCAGCACCAGGTCCACCCCCACCGCCTTCAGGTCGACGATGCGCTGGGCAATCTGTTGCGGGGTGCCGATCAGGTTGGTCTTGAAGCCGTCGTTGTATTGCACCAGGTCCTCGAAACTGGACTTGGCCCAGTTACCCTCGCCTTCGGGCGAGGCCTTGCCGGCCTGCCTGGCGGCGTCACCAAAGGCGTTCACCGCCTCCGGATCGGCCTTGTCGATAATCTCCGCCAGCACCGCCCGGGCTTCTTCCTCGGTGTCCCGGGCGATCACAAAGGCATTCACCCCGACTTTCACCGAGTGCTGGTTGGCCGCCGCCTTGCTGCGGATGTCGTCCACCTGGGCCTTGATGCCTTCAACGCTGTTGCCATTGGTGAAGTACCAGTCCGACACCCTGGCCGCCATGTCCCGCGCCGCCCGCGAGCTGCCGCCCTGGAAGATCTCCGGCCGGCCCAGGGGCTTGGGCTTGAGGCTGTAGTTGTCAAAGCGATAGAAGTCGCCTTTGAAGGTGAAGTGGTCCTGGCTCCAGATGCCCCGCAGGGAACGGATGAATTCCTCGGACCGGCGATAGCGCTCGTCGTGCTCCAGCCAGTGTTCGCCGATGGCCTGGAACTCGCCCTTGAACCAGCCGCTGACGATGTTCACCGCGATCCGGCCGTTGGTCAGTTGATCGATGGTGGCCAGCTGCTTGGCCGCCAGCGCCGGTTGCCAGGGCCCGGGCAGAATCGCCGCGATCACCTTGAGCTTGCTGGTGGCGGCCAGCAGCGCGTGGCTGAAGGCCACCGACTCGTGCTGGTACTCGGCGCCGTACCCGGCAGTGAAGCGGATCTGGGTCAGGGCGTATTCGAAGCCGGCCTCCTCGGCGATCTGTGCCAGTTTGCGGTTGTAGTCGATGCCCCAGTGGGTGCGCTGCTCGATCTTGCTCACCACCAGACCACCGCTGACGTTGGGCACCCAATAGGCAAATTTGACGGCTTGCTGACTCATGGCTCGGTCCTCGGGACAGGTAAAGGTGCAAGGACCAGAGCAGCAAGCGTGCCAGTCACCGTCGGGGCCCAGGCTCGACCGGCCCAAGACGCTTCGCGGCCCCCGACCAAAGCGCGCCGGGCCGGGCTCCGGTCCCCTGGCAGGCGACGCCGGCGCCCTGGCTGCAGCGGGTCGGCCAAAGCCCCTGCCCGCGGCGAGCGGGCCGTCGAAACACCGCGCAAACAGACGATTTGTTGATCAAGTGTTGTCCCGGCAACAGTTGACTGACCCTCCCCTGGGCCCATCCCCAGGCAGACCGGGCTGCGGGATGTCGGCATGCTGTGTGCAAAGACCCGCCCAGACACCCATTGTTTTTTCTGCCGAACCCAGGAGCTACGCCATGACTGAACACCAGGTAATCAATCCATTGTCCTTGGGGGTCGATTACGAGCCTCTGGCCGAGCGCTTCCGACCGATCTTCCAGCGCATCGCCGCCGGAGCCGTGGAGCGCGAGCACAGTCGCACCTTGCCTTATGAACCCATCCAATGGCTCAAGGAGGCCGGCTTCGGTGCCCTGCGAGTGCCCGTGGAATATGGCGGCGGCGGTGCCTCCCTGCCCCAGCTGTTCCAGCTGCTGATCGAGCTGGCCGAAGCCGACGCCAATGTGCCCCAGGCCCTGCGCGGCCACTTCGCCTTTGCCGAGGACCGCCTCAATGCTCCGCCCGGGCCGGGTCGGGACCTGTGGTTCAAGCGCTTTGTCGAGGGCGATATCGTCGGCTGCGCCTGGACCGAAATCGGCGCGGTGGAGATTGGCCAGGTGATAACCAAGGTGACGCCGGACGGCGAAAAATGGCGCCTCAACGGCGAGAAGTTCTACAGCACCGGAAGCATTTTCTCCGACTGGATCGACGTCTATGCCCAGCGCAGCGACACCGGCGGCGATGTGATCGCGGCGGTGCGCACCCGCCAGCCGGGCATCCAGCAGAGCGATGACTGGGACGGTTTCGGCCAGCGCACCACCGGCAGTGGCACCTCGCGCTTCAACGACGCCGAAGTCGAGGCCGAGAACATCATCGACTTCGCCACCCGCTTCAAATACCAGACGGCCTTCTACCAACTGGTGCTGCTGGCGACCCTGGCCGGGATCGGCCGCGCCGCGCTGCGCGATGTGGCCCACGAAGTGCGGGTGCGCAAGCGCATCTACAGCCACGGTAACGCGCCTCAGGTCAGCGCCGACGCCCAGGTGCAGCAAGTGGTGGGCGAGATTGCCGCCCTGGTGTATGCGGCCGAGGCCGCGGCGGTCCGCGCGGCGGCACCGGCCCAGCAGGCCTACCTGGCGCGCTTTGCCGGGGATGAGGTGAAGGAACGAGCGGCCAATGTGGCGGCGGAAATCGAATCGGCCACGGCCCAGGTGGTGGTCACCGAACTGATCCAGCGCGCCACCAGCGAACTGTTCAACGCCCTCGGGGCCTCGGACATTCGCCAGGGCAAGGCCCTGGACCGGCACTGGCGCAACGCGCGGACCGTGTCTTCGCACAACCCGGTGATCTACAAGGCGCGGATTATCGGTGACTGGCAGATCAACGGCACCGAGCCGCCCTTTGTCTGGCAGATCGGCAACGGCCCGCAACGCTGACCCTTCCCTGCACCGTCCGTAGGAGCTGGCTTGCCAGCGAGGGCGTCCTCTGATCATGCGCAAGGCTCAAAGGCCCATTCGCCGGCAAGCCGGCTCCTACGCTTTCCGGGCCCTGCGCCGTCCTTAGGAGCTGGCTTGCCAGCGAGGGCGTCCTCCGATCGTGCGCAAGGCTCAAAGGCCCATTCGCCGGCAAGCCGGCTCCTACGCTTTCCGGGCCTGCGCCGTCCGTAGGAGCTGGCTTGCCAGCGAGGGCGTCCTCCGATCGTGCGCAAGGCTCAAAGGCCCATTCGCCGGCAAGCCGGCTCCTACGCTTTCCGGGCCCTGCGCCGTCCGTAGGAGCTGGCTTGCCAGTGAGGGCGTCCTCCGATCGTGCGCAAGGCTCAAGGACCCATTCGCCGGCAAGCCGGCTCCTACGATAGGGGTACCAGACCAAGGTCGAGGCGGTCGCGCAGCGGGCGGGGTTGCAGGTAAGATGGCGATCTTTCGCGCAGCCCCCTTTGCGCTTCCCGCCGAACAATAAGCCGAATCCATGCCCTTCGAACTCAGCGTAGACCTGACCACCCTCGCCATCCTTGCCCTCGTGGCCTTCATCGCCGGTTTCATCGACGCCATTGCCGGCGGTGGTGGCCTGCTGACCACGCCCGCCCTGCTGACCGCGGGCTTGCCGCCGCATCTGGTACTGGGCACCAACAAGCTCAGCTCGACCTTCGGCTCGGCCACCGCCAGTTTCACCTTCTATCGGCGCAAGCTGTTCCACCCGCGGCAGTGGATGCACGCCATCATCGGCACCCTGGTGGGGGCGCTGACCGGAGCCATCGTCGCCCATTACCTGCCGGCCGAGTGGCTGAACAAGATGCTGCCGGTGATCGTCTTCGCCTGTGGCCTGTACCTGCTGTTCGGCGGCACGCCCAAGGCGCCGCTGGACAGCGATGCACCGATCAAGAAGAAGTGGCAGTCGAGCCAGGGCTTCAGCCTGGGCTTCTATGACGGCGTGGCCGGACCCGGCACCGGGGCGTTCTGGACCGTGAGCAGCCTGCTGCTCTACCCCATCGATCTGGTCAAGGCCAGCGGTGTGGCCCGCAGCATGAACTTCGTCAGCAACATCGCGGCGCTGTCGGTGTTCGTGTTCTCCGGGCAGGTGGACTGGATCATCGGCCTGTGCATGGGCCTGTCGGTGATGGTCGGGGCCTTCTTCGGGGCACGCACCGCGATCAGCGGTGGTGCCAAGTTCATTCGCCCGGTGTTCATCACCGTGGTTCTCGGGTTGACCGTGCGCCTAGCCTGGCAGCACTGGTTCAGCGTGGCCTAGGCGACGCGCCACGTAGAGATCGATCAGGTAGCGGGCAATCGAGCGCGAGGCCGGCAACGGCGGTAGCGCATGGACGTTGAACCACTGGGCGTCCTCGATCTCGTCTTCCTGGGGCACGATCTCGCCGCCGGCGTATTCGGCATGGAAGCCCAGCATCATCGAGTGCGGGAACGGCCAGCACTGGCTGCCCACGTACTGGATGTTCTTGACCTCGATGCTCACCTCCTCGCGCACCTCGCGAATCAGGCAGTCCTCCGCCGACTCGCCGGGCTCGGCAAAGCCGGCCAGGGTGCTGTAGACCCCGGTAACGAAACGCGGCGAACGGGCCAGCAGCACTTCATCGCCACGGGTGACCAGCACGATCATGCTCGGTGAAATGCGCGGGTAGGCCCGCAGATCGCAGGACTCGCAGTACATCGCCCGCTCCCCGGGCACCTGCACATTGGGCCGGCCGCAACTGCCGCAGAAACGATGTTCCCGGGCCCAGGTGCCAATCTGGGCGGCGTAGCCCAGGACCTTGTACAGGGTGTGATCGCCCTCCAGCATGAAGGCCCGTAGGCCTTTCCAGCCGCAGCCGGGCACCTCGGCGCGTCCACTGAGCTCCAGCAGGTACACCGGCTCGCCATCGAGGTGGCCGATGCCGTGCTCGGCCAGCAGCGGCAGGTCCTGGCCCTTGAGCCAGTGCCGGGGAAACAGCGCGCCGTTGTCGTCATAGAGAAAGCCGTCCGGGCCACGGGCCACGGCCCAGCCGCCGGGAAGTTCGGTATCCAGTACTGCGGTGGTCCAGCGTTCAATCATCGTCTATCAATCCAGAAATTCGGGTTTCTGTTTGCTCATGTGGGCGGCAATGGCCACACGCAAGTCGGTGGATTGCAACATGGCGGCGTTCCAGGTGGCGACATATTCCAGGCCGTCGTCGATCCGGTGGTCACGCATGTAGCTGAGCATTTCCTTGGTGCCGCTGACGGCGATCGGCGACTTGGCGGCAATCTCCCGGGCAATCTCCATGACCCCGTCCAGCAGGCTTGAGGCATCGCTGTAGGTGCGATTGACCAGGCCGATGCGGCGCGCCTCCTCGGCACCGAAGGTGCGCCCAGTGTAGGCCAGCTCGCGCAGCATGCCGTCGCCGATGATACGCGGCAAACGTTGCAGTGTGCCGACATCCGCCGCCATGCCGATGTCGATTTCCTTGATCGAGAACTGCGCGTCATCGGCGGCATACCGCATGTCGCAGGCGCTGATCAGGTCGATGGCGCCGCCCAGGCAGTAGCCCTGGATCGCTGCCAGCACCGGCTTGCGGCAGTTGTCCACGGCATTGAAGGAGGATTGCAGCTGGAGAATCTTGCGCCGCAGCAGGCGCGCATTGCGGCCCACGTCCTTGCCCAGTTCGTTGGCCACCCCGGCCAGCATCATCAGATCGATGCCCGAGGAAAAATGCTTGCCGGCGCCGCTGAGCACCACCACCCGCACCGCGTCGGTGTCGTCGATCCAGCGGAAGATCTCGACGATTTCGCTCCAGAACGCGGCGTTCATCGCGTTGATCTTCTCCGGGCGATTGATCTGCACATGGGCGATGTTGTCAGCGAGTTCGACGCGAAAGGCTTGGTATTCGGACATGGCAGTGATCCTTTACTGGGCGGAAAATGAGGCCCGAACTATAGCAAGCGACGGTGACGAGCCGTAAGGCAGCGCATTGGCCAAAAGCGGGACTGGCCGCAGGCTGGCGCGCGCCCTTGAAGGCACACCGGTTTGTGTAGCCGCTGCCGCAGGCTGCGAACGGGCCCTAAGGGCACGCTGGAGCAGACGCCGCGTTGTTGCAGCTTTGCGCCGACTGCGTCGGCGATCGCAGCCGCGCAGGTTCGGCAGCGGCTACAAGGCGGTGGGCGCCGTTCAGCGAGTGGTCGGGGGCGGCAGGCTCAGGCGAAAACGCGCGCCCCCCAGGGGCGAGGCCTCGACGGTCAGGGTGCCGTCCTGGGCTTCCAGGGCGCGGCGGCTGATGGCCAGCCCCAGGCCAAAACCGCCGGTGGAGCGGTCGCGGCTGCGATCCAGGCGATAGAACGGCTCGAACACTCGTTCGCGCTCATCGTCGGGAATGCCAATGCCGTCATCGTCGACCCAGATTTCGCAGCGCTCGTCGCTCACCAGCACCCCGACCTGGATGCGTTTTTCACAGTAGCGGGTGGCGTTGCGCAGCAGGTTCTGCAGGGCCCGGGCGGTGAGCCGCGGGTCCAGGGTGAAGCGCTCCAGGGTGCCGTGCAGCAGCACATCGATGACCAGCTCCGACTCCAGCTCGTCATCGACGCTGCCGAGGATGCTGTCAATGAACTCGTCCAGGGACACCTCGACCTGCTCCGGCAGGCAGGCCGGGTTCTGCAGGCGGCTGTAGGACAGCAGTTCCAGCACCAGTTCATCCAGCTCGCGAATATGCGCCACCAGCCCCTGCAGGCGCTCGCGGCTGGCCGCGGGCAGATCGTCGGAGAGCACCAGGGCCAGGCCGAAATCCAGTCGGGTCAAGGGGGTGCGCAGCTCATGGGACACAGCGTTGAGCAGGTCCCGCTGCTGATTGAGCAACTGCTCGATGTCCCCGGCCATGGTGTCGAAGACATGGGCCAGGCTGCCGATGTTGGAACTGCCGGGCAGCTGCGTGCGCTCGCTCAGGTGCCCCTTGCCGAAACGCTCGGCGGTGCGTTTCAGGCGCTCCAGGTCGCGCCAGTGCGGCCTGACCCAGAGCAGCAGGCAAGCCAGCAGCACCGCGACGATCAGTACGTTGATGCTCCAGTACAGCAGGTTGACGTCCAGCGGATCCGGCGGCACCACCAGCTTGACCGCCAGTTGCTCGTCCAGCGGCGACACCGCCAGGGTGCGCCAGCCCCAGTCCCCCAGGCGGACCACCTTTTCACCGCGGGCCAGGCGTTCGCGCTCATACAGGCTGAAGTCCGGGTCGTCGATGCGCACCAGGGCCACTTGCAGCGGATGGAATTCCTGGTCCATTTCCTTGACCAGATCCGGCCACTGCGCGGCGGGAACCGCGCGGAACTGCTTGACGATCAGGCCTTGCAGGCCTCGGGACTGTTCCAGGTTGTAATCCACGAAGCGCTCGTGGAAGACCTTGATCACCAGGTCCGGAATCAGGTAGATCGCCGCGCTGAAGGCGACGATGGTAATCAGGTACAGCCGGACCAGGATGCGCAGCATGGAATCAGCATTCCCACTCGGAACGGCTGAACAGGTAGCCCTTGCCCCACACGGTCTTGATCTTGCGCGCTTCGCCGGCGTGGTCGTCGAACTTGCGCCGCAGCTTGGAAATGGCCACGTCCACCGAGCGGTCGGTGCCGTTGAACTCGATGCCCCGCAGCCGCTGGAGGATCTGGTCGCGGCTCAGCACTTCGCCGGCATGCCGGGCCAGCACCACCAGCAGGTTGTACTCGCCACTGGACAGCTCCACCAACTGCTCGCGCCAGGTCACGGTGCGCTCGCACAGGTCGATGCACAGGTTGCCCATGAGGATCTGGTCGCTGGCCGCCTGCGGCTCGCCGAGGCTGCTGCGGCGCAGCAAGGTGCGCACCCGGGCCAGAAGCACTCGCGGTTCGCAAGGTTTTGTCACATAGTCGTCGGCGCCCATTTCCAGACCCAACACCTGATCATGGCTATCATCGCGGGCGGTCAGCATCAGGATCGGCAAGGTGGCCGAGTCGGCACGCAACAAGCGACAGACCTGCAGGCCATCCAGGCCCGGCAGCATCAGGTCGAGGATCACCAGATCCGGCGGGCTGGCCTTGGCCCGTTCGCGCACCTGATCGCCGCGACTGATCACACTGACCTGATAGCCATTGCGCTCCAGGTAGCTGGCAATCAGCTCCGAGAGCGCGGTGTCGTCTTCGACAAGAAGAATATTGGGCATGACAAGAGGTCTTTATTGAAGAAATACAGAGTAGCGGTGTTCCTTATAGAGCACCGGGCCACCGCAGCAAGGCGCCAAGGATATACAACACTCATCGCGCAAGCGCGCCCGCTTCACACTTTTTCACACAGCACCTACACAGCTTCACAGCGGGCCTTGACCCATGCCCTTAGCATGCCGAGGTCATTATTGGGGTATCAGCATGTCGAATAAACTCCTCGCGCCACTCTGCCTGCTGGTTCTGGCGACGGCGTTGAGCGCCTGCAGCAAGACCGAAGGCGAACAGGCACCGCCAACCGCCACCGTGCGGATCGAGACGGTGCAGAGCCAGGCCCTGTCCATCACCAGCGAACTGAGCGGACGCATCGCTGCGCCGCGCAGCGCCGAAGTGCGCGCCCGGGTGGCCGGCGTGGTGTTGCAGCAGACCTTCCGCGAGGGCTCGGACGTCAAGCAGGGCGATGTGCTGTTCCGCATCGATCCGGCGCCCTTCCAGGCCGACCTGGACAGCGCCCGGGCCAACCTGCGCAAGGCCGAGGCCAGTGCCTTCCAGGCGCGCCTGCAGGAACAGCGCTTTGCCAAGCTGATCGCCGACCAGGCCATCAGCGGCCAGGAATACGACAACGCCCGGGCGACCCGGCGCCAGGCCGACGCCGAAGTGGCGGCCAATCAGGCCGCGGTCAAGCGCGCCAAGCTCAACCTGGACTTCGCCACCGTCACCGCACCGATTTCCGGACGGGTCGGCCGGGCCCTGGTCACCGAGGGCGCCCTGGTGGGCCAGAACGAATCCACCCCCATGGCGCTGATCCAGCAGTTGAACCCGATCCACGCCGACCTGACCCAATCCACCCGCGAGCTCAACGAGCTGCGCCGGGCCTTGCGCGCCGGGCAGTTGCAGCAGGTTGGCAAGGACCAGGCCAAGGCCACCCTGATCCAGGACGACGGCAGCCTCTACCCGTTGCCGGGCAAGCTGCTGTTCGCCGATATCAGCGTCGACCCGGGCACCGGGCAGATCATCCTGCGCAGCGAGTTCCCCAATCCGGACCTCGACCTGCTGCCGGGCAGCTTCGTGCGCGTGCGCCTGGAACAGGCCGTCAACCAGCAAGGCATCAGCGTGCCGCAACGGGCCATCCAGCGTGACAGTGCCGGTATCGCCCAGGTGCTGCTGGTAGATGCCGAGAACCGCGTGGTGCAGCACCCGGTGCAACTGGGCGGGGTGCAGAAAGACCGCTGGATCGTCACCGAGGGCCTCAAGCCCGGTGACCGAGTCATTGTCGAAGGCTTGCAGCACGCCCGTCCCGGCGAGCCGGTGCAGATCGACACCACTCCCCTTGCACTCGCCCAGCCCGCTGGCCAGTAGGTAGTACGACATGCCGCAATTCTTTATTGACCGCCCGGTCTTTGCCTGGGTGGTCGCCTTTTTCATCCTCCTGGGTGGCGCCCTAGCAATTCCCCAGTTGCCGGTGGCGCAGTACCCCAACGTGGCTCCGCCGCAGATCGAGATCTACGCCGTCTATCCCGGCGCCTCGGCGCAGACCCTGGACGAATCGGTGGTCAGCCTGATCGAGCAGGAGCTCAACGGCGCCGATCACCTGCTGTACTTCTCCTCCCAGAGCAGCCTGGGCAGCGCCACCATCACCGCGACCTTCCAGCCCGGCACCAATCCGGAGCTGGCCCAGGTCGATGTGCAGAACCGCCTCAAGGCGGTGGAGCCACGTCTGCCCCAGGCCGTGACCCAGCAAGGCCTGCAGGTGGAGAAGGTGTCCGCCGGCTTCCTGCTGCTGATCACCCTGACCTCCAACGACGGGCGCCTGAGCAACGTCGGCCTCAGCGACTACCTGGCGCGCAACGTGATGAACGAGATTCGTCGCGTGGACGGCGTCGGCAAGGCCCAGCTGTACGGCGCCGAACGGGCCATGCGCATCTGGGTCGACCCGCAGAAACTGGTCGGTTTCAACCTCACCCCGGCGGACGTCAATGCCGCGGTCGCGGCGCAGAACGCCCAGGTCCCGGCCGGCAGCATCGGCGACCTGCCCAACCCGTCCAGCCAGGAAATCACCGCGACCATTCTGGTCAAGGGCCAGCTGACCACCCCCGAAGAGTTCGCCGACATCGTGCTGCGGGCCAACCCGGACGGTTCCACGGTGCGCATCGGCGATGTGGCGCGGGTGGAAGTGGGTAGCCAGGAATACCAGTTCGGCACGCGCCTGAACGGCAAGCCGTCCACCGCGGTCGGTGTGCAGCTGTCGCCCGGGGCCAACGCCCTGAGCACCGCGACCCTGATCCGCGCCAAGATGGACGAGCTGTCGCGCTACTTCCCGGCGGGAGTGGAATACAAGATCCCCTACGACACCTCGCCGTTCGTCAAGGTTTCGATCACCAAGGTGATCTACACCCTGCTCGAAGCCATGGCCCTGGTGTTCCTGGTGATGTTCCTGTTCCTGCAGAACATCCGCTACACCCTGATCCCGACCCTGGTGGTGCCGGTGGCGCTGATGGGCACCTTCGCCACCATGCTGGCCCTGGGGTTCTCCATCAACGTGCTGACCATGTTCGGCATGGTGCTGGCCATCGGCATCCTGGTGGACGACGCCATCGTGGTGGTGGAGAACGTCGAGCGGATCATGGCCACCGAGGGCCTGTCGCCCAAGGACGCCACGCGCAAGGCGATGAAGCAGATCACCGGAGCCATCATCGGCATCACCCTGGTGCTGGTGGCGGTGTTCATTCCCATGGCCTTCATGCCGGGCTCGGTGGGGGTGATCTATCAGCAGTTCTCCCTGTCCATGGCCACCTCGATCCTGTTCTCGGCGTTCCTCGCCCTGACCCTGACTCCGGCCCTGTGCGCCACCCTGCTCAAGCCCATCGCCGCCGGCGAGCACCATGAGCGCAAGGGCTTCTTCGGCTGGTTCAACCGGCGCTTCGAACGCCTGAGCAACAGCTACGAGGGCGGCGTGAGCTACGCCCTCAAGCGCACTGGCCGCTACCTGCTGATCTACGTCGCGCTGCTGGCGATCATGGCGCTGCTGTTCAGTCGCCTGCCCTCCTCCTTCCTGCCGGTGGAGGATCAGGGCTACACCATCACCGACATCCAGCTGCCGCCCGGCGCCAGCCAGAACCGCACGGTCAAGGTGGTGGAGCAGATCGAAACGCACAACGCCGGCGAGCCGGGCGTGGGCGACAGCACCGTTATCCTCGGCTTCAGCTTCTCCGGTAGCGGACAGAACGCGGCGTTGGCCTTCACCACCCTCAAGGACTGGTCGCAACGGGGCAGCGACGACTCGGCCATGGCCATCGCCGACCGGGCCAACGCGGCGCTGAGCGCAATCAAGGACGCCGTGGTCTACGCCGTGCTGCCGCCACCGATCGACGGCCTGGGCACCTCCAGCGGCTTCGAGTTCCGTCTGCAGGATCGGGGTGGCGTCGGCCATGCCGCGCTGATGCAGGCCCGGACCGAGCTTCTGGCGGCCACGGAAAAGAGCCCGATCCTGGCCAACGTCCGCGAAAGCGCCCTGTCCGAAGCGCCCCAGGTGCAACTGGAAGTGGACCGCAAGCAGGCCAATGCCCTGGGCGTGTCCTTCGCCGATATCGGCAACCTGCTGTCCACCGCCTTGGGCTCGGCCTACATCAACGACTTCCCCAACCAGGGACGGATGCAGCGGGTGGTGGTCCAGGCCGAAGGCGACCAGCGCAGTCAGGTCGAGGACCTGCTGCGGATGCAGGTGCGCAACAGCGCCGGCAAGATGGTGCCGCTGTCAGCCTTCGTCCGCGCCAGCTGGACCCTGGGTCCGGCCCAGCTGACCCGCTACAACGGCTACCCGGCCATCGCCATCTCCGGCGAGCCGGCTCCGGACCACAGCACCGGTGAAGCCATGCAGGAAATCGAGCGGCTGGTGAGCCAGTTGCCCGCCGGCCTGGGCCTGGAGTGGACCGGCCTGTCGCTGCAGGAACGCCTCTCGGGCAGCCAGGCGCCGCTGTTGCTGGGGCTGTCGCTGCTGATCGTGTTCCTGTGCCTGGCGGCGCTGTATGAAAGCTGGTCGATTCCGACCTCGGTGCTGCTGGTGGTGCCCCTGGGGGTGCTGGGCGCGGTGCTGGCGGTGAGCGTGCGCGGGATGCCCAACGACGTGTTCTTCAAGGTCGGCCTGATCACCATCATCGGCCTGTCGGCGAAGAACGCGATCCTGATCATCGAGTTCGCCAAGAGCCTGTACGACGAAGGCCACGACCTGATCGACGCCACGGTGCAGGCCGCGCGCCTACGCCTGCGGCCGATCGTCATGACCTCCCTGGCCTTCATCCTCGGCGTGGTGCCCCTGGCCATCGCCACCGGCGCCAGTTCCGCCAGCCAGCAAGCCATCGGCACCGGGGTGATCGGCGGCATGATCACCGCGACCCTGGCGGTGATCTTCGTCCCGGTGTTCTTCGTGGTGGTGATGAAGCTGGTCAAGCGCGGCTCGACCAAGGGCTGAAGCCCTCACGGCGGGCCCCATGACGGGGCCCGCACCTTCTACCCTGAGAGCCCCTGCTAAAAAGCGCTTCAGTCCTGCAACAGGCTGGCCAGGCGCTCGCGGGAAGTTTCCGGCTCACCTTCGACAGGCTGCGCAGAAGACAGGATGGGAGTGGAATAGAGCAACAGCAGCACCACAGCCAGACGCATTACCATGCTATCGATCCTTGCTCGGGAAAGAGTCAATAATTCAGCGTCAAATTTAAACATATGGCTATGTGATACTACCAAGCAAAATTTGCCACGCATGCGGATTGCGTCGCAAACGCACCACCCATTTGCGTCATCACTGGCGGCACATGCCTTGGGGGCCTGTTTGCCGGCAAGTGGAACACCGCCCAACAAGCCCCCTAAGGGAGAAGGCCCCGAGCGGAAGGTCGTCGACCCCGGCTCTGGCTCTGACGAACGGAGCCGCTACAGGGAAACGCCCTCCTCACCGTCCACTTGGCCATCCACCAAGGCCTGGATCTCTGCGAAGACATCTGACCCCAGGCTCGCCGGGACGCCCCAATAATCAAAGATCCCGCCCTCCTCTCGATGCTGGCCACAGGTCACAAAAACACCGGTCCCAAACCTCTGCTTCAGGCGCATTGCCAACCAGCCAACGAACCCGCTGTTGTCGGCGCCGTCGGGAAAATGGAACCGGAAGACCGCGAACAGCTCTTGCTCGACGTCCGCACAGGGGACTAGCTGACTCCATACCTTGTCATCTCTTACGAGCGCCAGTGCATCAGGGCGTGCGGCACCAGGAAACGACGACAAAGGAAACTCCAGAAACGCGTAAGTGCCGGGGAAGAACCGGACACGCGCCTCGGTCATTACGTGCAACAGTCTGCGCTGCGTATCCTCTGCCGTTTCGTGGGAAATGTTCACCATTGCATACCCTCCATTGCGTAAAGCGCTCTGCGCTTCTTTTTATTGACCCACGAAATGCTAAGCATGAAGATCTTGAAGATAAATGTTCAATATCAAATAACATTGACAACCAAAGGTTGTAGATATGGATAAGCTGAAAAGCATGGCGGCGTTCGTTGCAGCAGCGGAGGCAGACTCCTTCTCCGCAGCGGCCGCGGTGTTAGGCGTGACGCCACAGCTGATAGCCAAGCAGGTCGGCAATCTGGAATCTCAGCTAGGAATCAAGCTGATCACCCGAACCACCCGCCGCCAAAGCTTGACCGCCGTGGGCAGGGAATATTACTCGCGCTGCAAGGCTATCCTCAGTGACGTTGAAGACGCCGATGAACTGGCGCAGTCAGCAAACTCGACTCCCCGCGGCAAAATCAGAATCAGCGCGCCCTACAATTATGGTTCCCACAGACTCATCCCGTTCCTGACCCAATACCTGACGCGTTACCCGGAAACGGAAATCGAGCTGGAGTTGACGGACAGGTTCGTGAACATCGTGGAAGAGGGATACGAAGTCGTGTTCCGGCTGGGCAAACCCCAGCTGGCCGACAGCGCGACCTTGGTTCAACGCGGCTTGAGACCTTTCAGGATGTTTGCTTGCGCATCCCCCGCTTATCTGTCGCGCAAAGGGACCCCGCTCCATCCCGAACAACTCGTGGACCATGATTGCCTGGGCTATCTCTTCTCCGATCGAATGACGGACAAACTCTGGCGATTCACCAAAAACAGGCAGACGTTCACCATCCCCATCACGAGTCGACTGAAGGTCAATAACACCCAGGCCAAGGTGAACGCCGCACTGTCGGATTTCGGCATCACGCTCTGCGTCGAGGATGTCCTGATGCCCTACGTGCAACGGGGTGAACTGGTCGTACTCTTCGAGGAGTTCGAAGGGCCCACGTATCCCGTCAATCTGATCTACCCCTTCGACCGTCGCCCCTGCGCCAAGCTCAGGCACTTCATAGACGAAGTCGTCGAAGCCTTGGGTGCACCGCAGGCCTGATAGAGCAAGGGCCGCTTGCGGCCGGTCGTGCTGGCCGTCCGTGGTTGACCGAGGTCAGCATTGACGTAGAATCGCCCGCCCCAAAAACAGCGTGCATAGCGAGAAGGAGCTTCGATGCAACGGGTGATGATTATTGGTCAACCTGGGTCAGGCAAAAGCACCTTGGCGCGAGAGCTGGGTCGGCGCACGGGCTTGCCGGTCGTGCACATCGACACCATCCACTGGCAGCCAGGGTGGATCGAACGCAGCCCGGACGAAAAGACGCGGCTTTGTCTGGATGTAGAGGCTCAAGATCGCTGGATTTTCGAAGGTGGCCATTCGGTCACCTGGCACAACCGGGTGGCCCGTGCAGATCTTTTGATATGGATTGATCGTTCGGCGACGCTTCGATTCTTGCGCGTACTGCGCAGAACGCTGCTGCAACGCGGTCAGTCTCGGCCCGACCTACCAGAAAACTGCCCCGAACTGCTGGCGAACCTGCCGGCGTTTTTTAGATTCATGTGGCAGACGAAAAAATCGGCGCGAGAAAAAATGCAGCAACTTGTGGCAACAGCGCCATCGGCTTGCCGCGTGGTTTGTCTGCGGTCCAATCGGGATATCGGCATTTTTCTCGCCCGTACTGGACGTTCGACTGTCCAGGCTCCGCAAGATTGATCGACGGCTGACCAACACCGGACCAACCTTTCCCCTTGCGCCCTCCCCTATGACCTGGAGCAGACCCTGTCACTCATAAGGTCGGCCAACCAGTCAGGCTTGGGCGCAAAGGCTATGAGGAACTCAGTGGCTACGGGGCACGCTGGACCTGCCAGCCGGCTCGCCCGCATAGGCGTGAAGCGACCCGATCAGCCGTGGCTCTTGTGGTCCAGGGCGGCGTAGAAGTGGGCGCTTTGTTGCAGGTACTTCTGGGTGTAGGTGTTGGTGCCGGATTTCTTCTGGCTGATTTCCACGTTGGCGCTGGCTGGCAGGGCCACGCTGGCGGAAATGGCGGAGGCGGCGATCACGGAGAAGAGATTGAAGTTCATCGGTTTAACCCTCGGATTCAGTTGGCTGACTGGCCCTGGTGGGCCGTGGAGCAAACTTACTCCCGAGGGTTGGCGGGAAAAAATGCTTTGCAGCAGTAGCGATTATCAGCGTCATTGATAGAAGCAGTCAGGCCCCGGAACACGGGGCCTGCGGCTTATTGACGCACCAGGAACTTGATGTCGCTGGGGGCTTCGAAAGGCAGTTTCTGCACGGTCTTGCCGAGGAAACCGGTCTTGGCGTCACGTTCGATCACCACGATTTCGTTGCTCTTCTGGTTGCCGATCAGCACGTAGCGGTTGCTCGGATCGAGGCTGAACTCACGTGGGTGATCGCCTTCCACGGAGCGGCGCTGGATCTCCTTGAGCTGGCCATTGCTCTGATCGATGGCGAACACCAGCAACTGGTTGGCGGTGCCACGGTTGCTGACATAGAGGTACTGACCGTCCTTGGAAGCGTGCAAGGCCGCCGCGGACTTTTTCTCCTTGTTGCCACTGGCCGCCAGGTCGACCAGCTGACGCTGGGTCAGCTTGCCGTCCTGATAGTCGAAGACCGCCACCTGGGCGCTCATCTCCAGGGTCAGGTAGGCACGCTTGCCATCGGCACTGAACAGCAGATGGCGCGGGCCGCTGCCCGGGGGCAGCTGGACAAAGGCCGGTTCGGCGGGCGTCAGCGGATGTTCCGGGTTGGCCTTGGGGTCATAGCGGTAGACGAAGATCCTGTCCGCGCCCAGGTCGTTGGCGAACACAAACCGGCCATCCGGGGATGACACCGAGGAATGCACGTGGGCCGACTGCTGGCGTTCGGGGTCGACCCGGCTGGCCGGATGGCTGGTGAGTTGCACCACCGGCGACAGATGACCGTCGGCACTGACCGGCACCACCGCCAGGCTGCCGCCCGGGTCCACGTCCACCGAGTAGTTGCTGACGAACAGGTAGTTGCCGTCAGCGCTCAGGCTGGAGTGCGTAGGCTCGTTGCCCTGGCTCTGCACCTGGTTGATCAGGCTCAGTTGATGGGTCTTGGGCGCCAGGCTGTAGCTGCTGACACGGCCGATGGGGTCGGTCTGTCCCGGGCTGTTTTCATTCACCGCGAAGACGAATTTCAGGTCCTTGGACAGGGTCAGCCAGGACGGGTTGGAGCTCTTCACCACTTGCAGCGGCTTGGCATCGATCTGCCCGGTGCGCTCGTTGAAATGCAGGCGATACAGGCCCTGGCTCTGGCCCTGGGTGTAGGAGCCCACGAGCAACTCCTGGCTGTCCGCGGGAGCCGCCTGGACCGCCATGGCGCCAACACTGCCGGCCATCAGCAGCGGCCAGAAATTACGCATCTTCATGTTCACCCTCCTCTTCGTCGCGGGCACTGAACGCACTCATGCACACCAGGCGGTGCTCGCCGGCATCGTCGGCCAGGGTCCAGCTCTGCAGTTCCTGGTCGAAGGTCGCGGCCTGCACCTGGGCCAGGGTGAAGCTCCAGCGCTTGGCGGCGCGACCATCCATGCACTCGATCAGCAGGCGCTGCTCGTCGAGGGTGAAGTCGAAGGCGTGCAGGCCGTCGATTTCCAGCATGTCGCAGGCTTCAAGGGCGGTGAGCAAGGTGTCGGTAGCAGCGGTCATAGCGATCAATCATCAATTGGAAAGGCGCAATCATAGCTGATCGGCGCCCTGGGATCGGGCCCGTATTGCGCGCAATCATCGCTTGCCGTCGGTGCGGCAAGCGGGCGCTGGCGCAAGGACTTGAAAATGCTGTGCGGCGCCAGCCTGTCGATGCCCTGGAGCGGGCATGAAAAAGCCGCACCCGAGGGCGCGGCTTGGTGTTCAAAACGCCTGGATCAGTGAGCGAACAGTGAGTTGCCCTTCTGCCCGGCGAGCTTTTCCGGCTTGATCAGGAACCGCGCCAGGGCCGGCAGCAGCCACAGGGCACCGAACATGTTCCACAGCAGCATGAAGGTCAGCATCAGGCCCATGTCGGCCTGGAACTTGATGGCCGAGAAGATCCAGGTGCACACGCCTATGGCCAGGCACAGACCGGTGAACAGCACCGCCTTGCCGGTGGAGCGCAGGGTCTGGTAGTAGGCCTCCTGCAACGGCAGGCCGGCGCGCAGGAAGCTTTCCAGGCGACTGTAGATATAGATGCCGTAGTCGACACCGATGCCCACCCCCAGCGCCACCACCGGCAAGGTCGCCACCTTGACCCCGATGCCCATGAAGGCCATCAGCGCATTGCCCAGCACCGAGGTCAGCACCAGCGGCAAGACGATGCACAGGGTCGCCGCCCAGGAGCGGAAAGTGATCATGCACATGCCGGCCACGCAGATGTACACCAGGATCAGGATGGTCAGCTCGGACTCCTTGATCACCTCGTTGGTGGCCGCCTCGATCCCGGCGTTGCCGGCGGCGAGGATGAACTCCAGGCCGTCCCTGTTGTGCTGCGCGGCGAACTCCTGCACGGCATGCACCGCGCGATCCAGGGTCGCGGCCTTGTGGTCGTTGAGGAACACCAGCACCGGCGCCAGGGAACAGTTGTTGTTGTACAGGCCGTCGGCCCGGGCAATGGAGTTGTTCAGCACGTCAGGGTTGCGCGACAGGGTTTCCCATTTCAGGTTGCCCTCGTTCATGCCCTTGATCATCTGCTTGGACACGGTCACCAGGGAGATCGCCGACTGCACGCCCTCGGTGTTCTGCATCTTCCACATCAGCTCGTCGATCGGCGCCATGGCCTCATAGCGCGAACAGCCTTCGGCCGCGGTCTTGACCATCACCACCAACACGTCGGAACTGGTGGAGTAGTTGCTGATGATGAAGTTGTTGTCCTTGTTGTAGCGCGAGTCGGGACGCAGCTCCGGAGCGCCTTGGTCGAGGTCGCCGATCTTCAGGTTCTGGCTGTACCAGAGGCCGCCGCCAAAGGCCACCAGGGCCAGGGCCACGGAGATCGGCGCAACCTTGGGGCTGGCGAAGTTCGACAGCAGGCGCCAGAACGGATGCTCGCGAGAAGCGTCCTTCTTGCTGCGCTCGATGGCGCGCTTGCTGATGCCGACGTAGGAAATCGCCACTGGCAGCAGGATCAGGTTGGTGAACACGATCACCGCCACACCGATGGAGGCACCGATGGCCAGCTCGCGGATCACCCCGATGTCGATGATCAGCAGGGTGATGAAGCCCACGGCATCGGCGAGGATCGCGATCATCCCCGGCAGGAACAGTTGGCGGAAGGTCCGCCGAGCCGCGGTCAGGGCGTTGTCGGCATCACTGGACTGCAGGGCGATGCCGTTGATCTTCTGCACCCCGTGGGAAATGCCGATGGCGAAGATCAGGAACGGCACCAGCATCGAGTAAGGGTCCAGACCGAAGCCGAAGGCGTGCATCAGCCCCAGTTGCCAGACCACCGCCACCAGGGTGGTGATCAACACCGCGATGGTGCTGCGGATGCACCAGGTGAACCAGTACAGCAGCACCAGGGTGATGATGAAGGCCACGCCGAAGAACATCACCACCATGATCAGGCCATCGATCAGGTCGCCGACCTTCTTGGCGAAGCCGACAATGTGGATCTTCACATTGGGGTTCTGCGCCTCGAACTTGTCGCGGATCTTTTCTTCCAGCTGGTGGGAGAACTTCTGATAGTCCAGGGCCAGCAGCTTGCCCTGGTCCTGTGGGTCCGGGTAGGACTCCAGCAACGGGATGTCGACGATGCTGGATTTGAAATCGTTGGCCACCAAACGCCCGACCTGGCCGGACTTGAGGACGTTGTTGCGCAATTTGTCGAGGCTCTCGGCCGAGCCGTTGTAGCTCTGGGGGATCACCTCGCCGCCGGCAAAGCCCTCTTCGGTCACCTCGGTCCAGCGCACGCTGGGGCTCCACAGCGACTTGAGCCCGGAGCGGTCGACGCCGGAGATGTAGAACACCTCGTCGTTGATCTGCCTCAGCGTCTCCATGTAGTCCTTGGTGAAGATGTCGCCGTCGCGGGCTTCCACCGAGATGCGCACGGTGTTGCCCAGGTTGGCCAGGTCGTTGCGGTGCTCCATCATCCGTTCGATGAACGGGTGCTTGAGCGGGATCATCTTTTCGAAACTGGTGGACGGGCGGATCAGGGTCGCCTGCCAGAACAGGAAAGCGCTGACCAAGAGGCAGATAAAGATCACTGCCGGGCGGTTGTTGAAAATCAGGCGTTCGAGAAAGTTCGCCTTGTCCTGGTGATGACTGCTCATGGAATTCCCCACCTTCTTATTATGTGCCCGGCCTACTTGCCGAGTTCAGCGCCGCTTGCCGCAGAAACCCGCACCCCGCCCTGCCCGGCCAGGATCAGGTTGCCATTGCCCGCGGCGGTCACCGCCGACAACGAGAGGCGGTCCTGGCGGTTGAACACGCTGAACGTCTGGCCGTGATCGGTGCTGCGGATCACGCTGCCGCCGTTGCCGACGATCACCAGCGAGCCGTCGTCCAGCAAGGTGGCGCCCGAGAGACCGAACTCCAGGGCGCCACGGGCCGCCTTCAGCTCCACCTGCTCCCAGGTGCCGCCGAAATCCGTGGAGCGATAGAGATTGCCGCGCAGGCCATAGACCAGCAGCGTCGCCGGCTGGCCGGTGCCGATCACGCCGAACAGCGAGCCTTCATAGGGGCCTTCGAGGCGTTCCCAGGTCTGCCCGCCATCGGCCGAGCGGAACATGCTGCCCTGCTCGCCGACGATGAACAGGCCGGCGTCCTTGACCTCGGCGATGGCGTTGAGGTGGTACTGATCTTCGTTGTCCAGGCGATCGCTGGCGTCCTCCCAGTGCTGGCCGCCGTCGGTGGTTTCCAGCAAGGCGCCGTAGGCCCCCACGGCAAAGCCGTTGCGGGTGTCCTTGAACCAGACATCGAGCAACGGCGCTTCACGCTTGAGGTCCTGGAACTGCTGGGTCCAGGTGACACCGCCGTCGGTGCTGGCCAGGACCTGGGCATCGTGGCCCACCGCCCAACCATGCTGGTCGTCGACGAAGTACACCGCCGTCAGCAACTGCCGGGTTGGCACCTTGGCCTGGACCCAGGACGCCCCCTGATCGTCGGAATAGAGAATGTGCCCGCGATCCCCCACGGCCACCAGGCGCTTGCCGGCGTGGACCACATCGAGCATCAGGCTTTTCGCCGCTTTGGGCGATTCGATGGAAAAGACCGTATCCGCTGCGGAGGCAGCGGCCAGGACCGGTGTCGACAGCGTCACGACACCCAACAGCGAGAGCGCTGTAGCCAGCAGTGCGAACGTGCGCAGCGCCGGCGGGCGGCCAACAACCACGCCCATGACAGGCTCACTCATAGACCATTCCCCCATTTATTATTGTCAGGTCACTTGACCTCTCAGGGCGCCTTCCGGGGTTTGCCTGGCCTGGATCGACCCTGACGATCGTCCTGAAACCTGCAATCTAGAGCCCCTTTGGCTGCGAGCTATCCTATCGGGCTTTGGAAAGGTCTGACAATCAACGCCACGTTATCTTTTGTTAATCAACGCGCCTGGTCAGGCCCCTGAATACTCGGGCATTCGCTGGGCTGATCGATGCCGCTGGGGGCCACGGATCGAGGCCACGGACCGCGACGAAGCTTTCGCTGCTGCGACTGACGGTTTGGCCCGGGCCTGCCGTCACTCGACCAAAGACTGATCCAGCACATGCATCCCCCGCCCCCGCCGTTGACTATGATGAGCGGCATGGGGCGCCAGCCGGACGAGCTTGAGGAGTGCAGCATGATTGCCATACGCGAGGCGTGGAAAGCCGGGCTGCTGGGCCGCGCCCACTGGGCCCGCAACCTGGTGTCCGGGGTGATTGTCGGCGTGGTGGCCCTGCCCCTGGCCATGGCCTTCGCCATCGCCTCCGGGGTCAAGCCCGAACAGGGGATCTACACCGCCATCGTCGGCGGCCTGCTGGTGTCGCTGTTCGGTGGCAGCCGCTTGCAGATCGCCGGTCCCACCGGGGCCTTTATCGTGATTCTCGCCGGGGTCACCGCCCAGTACGGGGTCGACGGCCTGCAACTGGCGACCATGATGGCCGGCATCATCCTGTTCCTGCTGGGCATCAGCCGCCTCGGCGCCCTGATCAAATTCATCCCCGACCCGGTGATTCTCGGTTTCACCGCCGGCATCGGGGTGATCATCTGGGTCAGCCAGTGGAAGGACTTCTTCGGCTTGCCCGCGGCCCAGGGCGAGCATTTTCACCAAAAGCTCTGGCACCTGTTGCAGTCCCTGCCCGGGCTGCACCCGGCCACCACCCTGCTGGCCCTGCTCAGCCTCGGGCTGTTGCTGTGGGTACCGAAGATCCCCGGGCTCAAGCGCCTGCCCGCGCCGCTGGTGGCCATGACCCTGGCCACCGCCCTGCAGTCGCTGTTCCAGTTCGACGGCGTGGCCACCATCGGCAGCGCCTTTGGCGGCATTCCCCAGGGCTTGCCGAGCCTGCAACTGCCACAGATCAGCCTGCCGCGGGTGCTGGACCTGATTGGCCCGGCTTTCGCCATCGCCATGCTCGGGGCCATCGAATCGCTGCTGTCGGCGGTGGTGGCCGACGGCATGGCCGGCACCCGGCACGATTCCAACCAGGAACTGATCGGCCAGGGCATTGCCAACCTGGCCACGCCGTTGTTTGGCGGTTTTGCTGCCACCGGTGCCATCGCCCGCACCGCCACCAACATCCGCAACGGTGCGACCAGCCCCCTGGCCGGTATCGTCCATGCCGGGGTGCTGACGCTGATCATCCTGTTTCTCGCCCCGCTGGCGGCCAATATCCCGCTGTGCGCCCTGGCCGCCATCCTGTTCGTGGTGGCCTACAACATGAGCGAACTGCACCACTTCAAGCGCATGCTGCAACGCGCGCCGCGAGCGGACGTGGCGATCCTGCTGTGCACCTTTGTGCTCACGGTGTTCAGCGACCTGGTGATCGCGGTGAATATCGGGGTGATCCTGGCGATGCTGCATTTCCTGCGGCGCATGGCCTCCTCGGTGGAGGTGCAGCAGGTCGTGGGAGAGGATCTGGAGAACGAATTGCGCGGCAAAGGACGCGGGCAGCTGCCTGCCGGGGTGCTGATCTATACCATCGAAGGCCCCCTGTTCTTTGGCGCTGCCGAAACCTTTGAACGGGCCCTGGCCCAGACCCACAGCGATCCCAGGCTGCTGATCATCCGCCTCAAGCATGTGCCGTTCATGGATATCACCGGGCTGCAGACCCTGGAGGAAGTGATAGGTCAGTTGCACAAGCGCGGGATCGTGGTGAAACTGTGCGAAGCCAACCTGAAGGTGCATGCCAAGCTTGAGCGAGTGGGCATCCTGCACGCCATTGGCGCGCAGAACTATCACCGCGACTTGAGCAGCGCACTGCCCCCCCTGTAGCCGCTGCCGCAGGCTGCGAACGGTCTGGACGGCTCTGCGTCGCAGGGACGCATCGATCTCAAGACCGACAGAGGTGTGACAGCGATCGCCAAGCAAGGTCCTGCGGACCTTTGCGCAGCTTCGCAGGCTCAGCAGCGGCTACAGGTGTAGCCGCTGCCGCCGTCAGGCGAGGCTTTTGCTGACCACTTCGAACACGTCGCTGGACAGCTCGCCGGAGGCGCGGATGCGCTCCAGTTCGCCTTTCATCAGCGCCTGGCGGGCGCTGTCGTACTTGCGCCAGCGGGTCAGCGGCGCCAGTTGCCGCGAGGCGATCTGCGGGTTGAAGCCGTTGAGCTGGATCACCAGATCCGCGAGGAAGCGATAGCCGGAACCGTCGGCCGCGTGGAAGTTGATCAGGTTCTGCCCGGCAAAGGCACCCACCAACGCCCGCACCTTGTTCGGGTTCTTGAGATTGAACGCCGGGTGCTGCATCAGCGCCTTGACCCGCTCCAGGCCGCCCGGCAACGGGCTGCCGGCCTGCACGCTGAACCACTGGTCCATGACCAGGGCGTTGTCCTTGAAGTGCTCGGCAAACACCGCCAGGGCCTTGGCCTTCTCGGCCTCGAATGGCGAGTTGACCAGCACCGCCAGGGCGGTCAGGCGCTCGGTCATGTTGTCGGCGCTGTCGAACTGTTCGATGGCCGCCGCCAGCACTTCGGGCTTGTGGGTGAGCATCAGGTACGACAGGGCAATGTTCTGCAGCGCGCGACGGGCGAAATGCTCGGACTCGGCCACGTAGGCCGTGGCCTTGGACACTGCCCGGTTGGCCTGATAACGCTTCCACAGCGCATCGAACAGGCTGTCAGCCAGTTGCTGGCGAGCAAACTCGCGCGCCGCATGGATCGCCTCGACATCCGCCACTTCGCTGATTTCGGTGAGGTAGGCCTCGCCCGGCAGGGACAGCATTTCCGCGACCATGGCCTGGTCCAGGCTGTCATCCGCCAGCACGGTGCCCAGGGCGGTCACCAGACGCTCGTCCATCACCAGCGCCTGGCCCTGCTGATGCTGGGCAATCAGTTCTTGCAGCACTTGCACGGCCAACTGCTGGCCGGCGTCCCAACGGTTGAAACCGTCGCTGTCGTGCTGCATGAGGAACATCAACTGGTCGCGGTTGTAGGGGAAGCTCAGCTTCACTGGCGCCGAGAAGCCACGCAGCAACGAAGGCAGCGGCTGTTCGGTGATGTCGACGAAGGTGAAGGTCTGCTCGGCCTCGGTCACCGAAATCACCCGGGACGTGCCCTGGGCCGCGCTTTCGCCGGACAGGCGCAAGGCCATGCCCGCCCCTTTGGAATCCAGCAGGCCCAGCTCCACCGGGATCACGAACGGCAGTTTTTCTACCTTGTCCGGGGTCTGCGGGCAGCTCTGGCGGAAGGTCAGGCTGTAGGTTTTCGCCGCCGCGTCGTAGGCCTCGCTGACCGCCAGCCGTGGCGTACCGGCCTGGCTGTACCAGCGCTTGAACTGGCTCAGGTCGACGCCGTTGGCGTCTTCCATGGCCTTGACGAAGTCGTCGCAGGTCACCGCCTGGCCATCATGACGCTCGAAGTACAGGTCGCTGCCCTTACGGAAGCCTTCGGCGCCGAGCAAGGTGTGGATCATGCCCACCACTTCCGAACCCTTTTCGTACACAGTCAGGGTGTAGAAGTTGGAAATCTCGATAAAGCTTTCCGGGCGCACGGCATGGGCCATGGGGCCGGCGTCTTCGGCGAACTGGTGAGTACGCAGGTAGGCCACGTCCTGGATGCGCTTGACGGTGCGCGAGTTCATGTCGGCGGAGAAACCGGCATCGCGGAACACGGTGAAGCCTTCCTTGAGCGACAACTGGAACCAGTCGCGGCAGGTCACGCGGTTGCCCGACCAGTTGTGGAAGTATTCGTGGGCAACGATCGCCTCGACCCGCTGGTGCGCGGCATCGGTGGCGGTTTCGGCGCGGGCCAGCACGGCGCTGGAGTTGAAGATGTTCAGGCCCTTGTTTTCCATGGCACCCATGTTGAAGTCGTTGACCGCAACGATCATGAAGATGTCCAGGTCGTATTCGCGACCGTAGGTTTCTTCGTCCCAGCGCATGGACTTCTTCAGGCTGTTCATCGCGTGCTGGCACTTGTCGATGTTTTCCGGCTCGACATAGATGCGCAGCGCCACGTCGCGCCCGCTCTGGGTGCGGAAGCTGTCTTCCACGCACCACAGGTCGCCGGCCACCAGGGCGAACAGGTAGGCCGGCTTCATGAACGGGTCTTCCCAGGTCGCCCAGTGCCGGCCGTCTTCACCAGGACCGCTGGCGATCGGGTTGCCGTTGGAGAGCAATACCGGGTAGCGGTGCTGCTCGGCCACCACGGTGGTGGTGAACTTGCTCATCACATCCGGACGATCGAGGTAATAGGTGATCTTGCGAAAGCCCTCGGCCTCGCACTGGGTGCAGAACATGCCGCTGGACTTGTACAGGCCTTCCAGGGCGGTGTTGCTTTCCGGGTGGATCTTCACGCTGGTGTCCAGGGTGAAGCTGGCGCTGGTCGGGTGCAGGGTCAGGTGGCTGTCATCGAGCTGGTAGTCGCTGGCGCTCAGCAACTGGTCGGACAGGCTCACCGACAGCAGCTCCAGCTGCTGGCCGTCCAGCACCAGCGGTGGCAGGCCAGCGCCGCGTGCGGGGTTGCGACGCATCACCAGCTGCGCATGGACCAGGCTGTGGTCCTCGAACAACTCGAAGGTCAGGTGGGTCTCGTCGATCAGGTACTCGGGGGCCTGATAGTCCTTCAGGTAGATCATCTTCGGTTGTTCGGTGCGCATGGCGAATTCCTTCTACTGATGCACGGCGAGCTGATAGGCCGTGTATTTGCGAATGTTGATCACGCCGGTATCAAAGATCAGGTACTGGCCCTTGATGCCCAGCAGCGTGCCTTCGGCGATCGGATTCTTGTCCAGGTTGAAACTGACGATCTTGCTCGGGTACTGCTCGACCGGATAACGGATTTCCAGGGGTTCGATGTCACTCACCGGCTGGATCGCCTGCAGGCCGAAACGCTGTTGCAGCGCCAGCAGGCCCTCGGCGCAGGATGCGAACAGCTGGTCGCGTACCGCCACCAGGTCCACGGCCTGGGCATCGCCCTTGAGCAGCGCGCGCCAGTTGGTCTTGTCGGCCACCTGGGAACGGAACAGGTCCTCGACGAAGCCCGATTGCTGGCGGGTCGCCACGCGCATGATCGGCAGCGCCTGGCTGGCGCCCTGGTCGAGCCAGCGGGTCGGCAACTGGGTGGCGCGGGTGATGCCGACCTTGATCCCCGAGGAGTTGGCCAGGTAGACCACGTGATCGGTCATGCAGAACTGCTCGCCCCAGGACGGCTCGCGGCAGGTGCCGGCGTCGTAGTGGCAGCGTTCGGGGCTCATGATGCACACATCGCACTGGGCCAGCTTGGTCATGCAGGGGTAGCAATAGCCCTGGCTGAAGCTGGTCTTGGTCTTGCGTCCGCAATGGGTGCAATGGATCGCCCCCAGGTACTCCAGGCGCACCTGAGTGCCGATCAGGGGGTTGACCGGCACCTCGCTGTCACCCAGGCGAAAGGCGTACTGAACATTCGGCCCGTCCAGGCGTGCCGACATTTTGCTGATGGAACCGCGGCCAATCTCGATCAATGGATGGCATCCGACTTGAACAGGATGTTCGGCACCGGTGCCGACTTCGAGGCGCATTCCTGCGGCCCCATGTAGCCGGTGCGCTGTTCCTCGGGCAGGTTCTGCATCTCCCAGGCGATCATGGCCTGCAGGGACAGCTCACGCTGCTCGGCGGTGAGCTTGCGGCCATCGGCCCATTTGCCGATCTCTACCGCCAGCTTCAGGCTCTGGTAGATCTCGGGGGTGATGTTTTCGATCATTTCGACAAAGGACGACATACACGACTCCAGCGTTTAAAGGGCCAGTTTATGGCGGCTGTAGAGGCCACCCAACAAGCCGGTGAGGCAACCGATGAGCAGCCCGCCGACATGGGCGGCGTTGGCGATTTCGCCGAAGCCGATCATCGACACCAGCCCGGACAGGCACAACAGCAGCCACACCAGCATCATCACCAGCACGCCCCGGGGCAGGCGGTAGATGGGGTTGGGGGACAGTAATTGATAGATCCAGCAATGCCCGAGCAGGCCGTAGAGCACCCCGGACAGACCACCGAACAGGGTTGGGCCGCTGAAATAGTATTGCGCGAAGTTGGAAACCAGGCTGAACAGCAGGGTCAGCCCCAGCAGGTTGATGCTGCCCTGGCGCAGTTCGATGCGCCGCCCCAGTTCCCAGTACCACATACCGTTCATGGCGATGTGCAGGATGCCGAAGTGAATCAGCATCGGCGTCACCAGGCGCCACCACTGCCCCGCCGCCAGGCTGTCGGCCAGGGAGCTAAACTGGATGTAGTCGCCCACCACGCGAAACTCGAGGAAGGTGAACCAGCCGAGGGTCTGCAGGTTGTCACCGAGCAAGGTGATGCCGCACACCGCCAGGCTCAGCAGCAGGATCAGCGCAGTGACCGGGCTGCGGCGCAACTGCTGCACCAGGCCAACCCGCGCCGGCGAGGCCGCCTGCGGGATGTCCAGTTGCTGCTCGGGATCGCCCTGGGGAAAGCGCTGGTACAGGCCCCGCACATCCTCACTGATGGATTCGGGCACCCAGAGCACTTGCTCGCCGGCCTCTTCACTGACCCGGTGGGGCACCTGCATGCGCTGCAGCAGCTTGACGAAGCCACTCAGGTCGGTGGCCAGTGGCAGACGCAAAACCGCTACTGCGCTCATCGCAACACCTCGGGCCGCTCGACGTCGACCCAGACAAATTTATTCGGATCCAGGCGGGTTTCCTGGTCCAGGCGATAGGCGGCAAGCTTGCCGTAGAGCACGGCGCTGTAGTCCAGGCACGCCAGGTTGGGACGGATCGGCGCCGGCTTGCCGCTGCGCCAGTAGTGGCCGACAAACAGCATCGGTTCGTCAGGGCCGTAGCGCAGCAGGCTGTTTTTCTCGGCCGGGGACAACGGCGTGCGCGCCACCGGATCGGGCAAGGCATCGGGCTGAAAGACGATGTCGCCGTAGGTCTGCGGGTCGTCTTCCCAGAACTTGGTGCGGAAGAACGCCCGGGTCAGGCCGTCGCCGCTGGTCATGGTCAGGCCGTGGGGCAGGCGCATGTCGGTGCCGCGCAGCAGGCGATCGAAGGCGGTGCTGGCAAAACTGTCGGGCAGCGCCGAGGCCTGGAGGAACTCGCGGTCGATGCAGCCGTTGGGGTACTGCTGGCGCAGCGGGGCGATCAGGCCCGCATCCCAGCAGGCGTGAACCACGCGAAAGCGCCCGGCGTCGACGAACAGCGGCAGTTCATAGAACCACTCGAGGAAGTCGTGCCAGTCGCCCGGGTGGTGTTCGAACTGGGTCAGGGTCTCGTGGATCAGCCGGGCATGGCGCGGCGTGTGTTCACGCACGAACTGCTTGCCACTGCCGGCCGCCGCCGGAGTGCTCCAGCCCAGGGCGTTGAACTCATGGTTGCCCATGATGCACAGCGCCTGACCGGCTTCGACCATGTCGTGGACGATATGCAGGGATTCACGGATTCGCGGGCCGCGGTCGATGATGTCACCGAGGAACACCGCCATGCGCGACGGATGCCGCCAGACGCCGCCCTGCTTGTGGTACCCGAGCCGATCCAGCAAGTGCTCCAGAGTCAGGGCGCAACCGTGCACGTCACCGATCAGGTCGTAGCTACGCGCGGGATCGAGCATCAGTCGCCTCCACCGCCCAGTCGGCTGCCCCAGCCAAGCTTGGTCCGGCAGACCTCGTAGTAGTTGTGGTCCAGCGGGTGAATCAGGCGCAGTTTCTGCGCCTTCTTGCTGACCGTGATGGTGTCGCCCGGTGCGCAGGTGAAATGGTTCTGCCCGTCACAGGAGACTTGCGGATAGATCTGCATATCTTTGGACACGACGATTTTCAGCTCACTGTTGCCGTCGACCACAATCGGCCTTCCGGACAAGGTATGGGGGTACATCGGCACAATCACAATGGCATCCAGCTTGGGATGCATGATCGGGCCGCCGGCGGACAGCGCATAGGCCGTGGAGCCGGTGGGCGTGGCGACGATCAGGCCGTCAGCCTTCTGACTGCAGACGAACTGGCCGTCGATGTAGATTTCGAACTCGATCATCCGCGTCGACTTGCCCGGGTGCAGCACCACGTCGTTCAGCGCATCGCCCTGGCCAATGGCCTCGGCGTGACGGCGGACTTCGGCCTGCAGCAGGAAGCGGTTTTCCACCAGGTAATGGCCGTCCAGCACTTCGGCGACCTTGACCTCCAGCTCATCGGGGCGGATGTCGGTGAGAAACCCCAGGCTGCCACGGTTGATCCCCAGCACCGGAATATTGTGCCGCGCCAGGGCCCGGGCGGCGCCCAGCAGGCTGCCGTCGCCGCCGACCACGATGACCATGTCGCAGACCTCGCCCAACAGCTTGCGCGAGGAGGTCTGCAGGCCGTGGCCCGGCAGCACTTCGGCGATGGTGTCTTCGAGGATCACGTGCAGGTGGCGTGCCAGCAGAAACTTCTTCAGTCGGCGAACTGTGTCCAGCACCTGGGAGCTGCCCAGGCGACCGATAATGCCGATATTGCGAAATTGCTCCATGGGGCTCCTGCGGGGTTCGGGTACGGGCGAAACGGAGGATTATGGGCGAAACCCGGCGTTAGACAAAATCCTTTCAGCCACGCGGGCTTAGGAACCGCGGCGAGAGCACCGAGCGACACGCATTTATCGCGAAGCGCAAGGGTTTGCGTCTATGCTCGCAGCATGCTCCTGTTCCCGGATCTGCTCAGCCTTCCACGCCAGTTGCGTCAACCTGAAGTCCGCGACCTCGCCTGGGTCATCCTCGCGCCGCCGATGCTCAGCCACACGCCCTGGCCGCAGCGCCACCCTCTGTCCGGCAGCGACTGGGTGCAGGCGCCGCAATTGCTGGCGCACTGGCTGCAGCGCCTGGACCTGGACCCCAGCGCGCTGCGCCACTGGCTCGACCGCAGCCAGACACGGCGCCTGGGCCTGTACTACGAACGCCTCTGGCAGTTTGCCGTGCAGCACGCCCCCGGCGTCGAACTGCTGGCGGCCAACCTGCCGATCCGCCGTGGCGGCCAGACCCTGGGCGAGCTGGACATGCTGCTGCGCGACCGCGAAGGCGTGCATCACCTGGAACTGGCGATCAAGCTCTACCTGGGCCCGCAACGGGGCAACGGCAGCGACAGCGCGCAATGGCTGGGGCCGGGCTGCCACGATCGCCTGGACCGCAAGCTGGCGCACCTGGACGAACACCAACTGCCGATTTCCGCCCGCGATGAAAGCCGCGAGGCCCTGGCGGCGCTGGATATCCAGCAGTTTCGCGCCCACCTGTGGCTGGGGGGCTACCTGCTCTATCCCTGGCCGGGCCACGCCGAACCGCCCGAGGGCGCCCATCCGCAGCACCTGCGGGGGCGCTGGCTGCATCAACGGGACTGGCCGGCCTACCTGGCCCTGGGCGCCCCGGGGCGCTGGCAGCCCCTGCCCCGCCACGCCTGGCTGGCCCCGGCTCACTATCCGGCGGAACAGGCCTGGACCGCCGGGGAACTGGGGCAATGGCTGAGCGCCCTCTCCCCCCACGCCCCGGCGCAATTGCTGGTGCGACTGGAGGAAACGGCCGAAGGGGGCTGGGAAGAAGCCGAGCGCCTGTTCCTGGTGGCCGACCTGTGGCCCAACCTCCCCGTAACCCAGCCCTTCCCGCCCAGAGACCAACCTGCGTAGCCGCTGGCTGGCCAGCGAAAGCCTCTCCACGAATGGCGCAAGGCTTGCGGGCCTTTTGGCCGACAAGCCGGCTCCAGCCGTGGGGTTTCGCTATGCCAGGGAAAGCCGCAACGCCAGGGCCGCCAGGGTCACCAGCAGCACCGGCACGGTGAGCACGACGCCGACCCGGAAGTAATAACCCCAGCCGATATGAATGCCCTTGCGCTCCAGCACATGCAGCCAGAGCAAGGTGGCCAGGCTGCCGATGGGGGTGATCTTCGGCCCCAGGTCGCTGCCGATGACGTTGGCGTAGATCATCGCCTCCTTGACCACCCCGGTGGCTTGGCTGGCATCGATGGACAAGGCACCGATCAGCACCGTCGGCAGGTTGTTCATCACCGAGGACAACCCGGCGGTCAACAAGCCGGTGCCCAGGGCCGCCCCCCAGATTCCGCCGCCGGCAAAGGCGTCGAGCCAGGCGGCCAGGTGCCCGGTCAGCCCGGCATTGCGCAAGCCGTACACCACCAGGTACATGCCCAGGGAAAAAATCACGATCTGCCAGGGTGCTTCCTTGAGCACCTTGCGGGTGGAGATCTTGTGTCCACGCGCCGCGATCACCAGCAGCAAGGTGGCGCAGACCGCGGAAATGGCACTGATGGGAATCCCCAGCGGCTCCAGGGCAAAGCAGCCCAGCAGCAGGATCAGCAGCACCCACCAGCCGGCCATGAAGGTCGCCCGGTCATGGATGGCACTGGCCGGCTCGGCCAGTTGCCGCGGATCGTACTGCTCAGGGATGTCCCGGCGGAAAAACCACAGCAGCACCGCCAGGGTCGCGGCAACGCTGACCAGGTTGACCGGCAGCATCACGGCCGCATAGCGGTTGAAGCCGATCTTGAAAAAGTCCGCAGAGACGATGTTCACCAGGTTCGACACCACCAGCGGCAGACTCGCGGTGTCGGCGATGAAGCCGGCCCCCATGACGAATGCCAGGGTGGTGGCGGCAGAAAAGCGCAAGGCCAGCAGCATGGAAATGACGATGGGGGTCAGGATCAGCGCCGCACCGTCGTTGGCGAACAGCGCCGACACCAGGGCGCCGAGCAACACCATGAAGGCGAACAGGCGTCGCCCCCTGCCCCGTCCCCAGCGCGCCACGTGCAGGGCGGCCCAGGCGAAGAATCCGGCCTCGTCCAGCAGCAGGCTGATGATGATCAGCGCGACGAAGGTGCCGGTGGCGTTCCAGATGATCTGCCACACCACCGGGATGTCGGCCAGTTGCACCACGCCGCAGAACAGCGCCAGGAGCGCGCCGAACACCGCGCTCCAGCCCACGCCCAGGCCTTTGGGCTGCCAGATCACCAGGGTGATGGTCAGCAGGAAGATCAATACTGCAATCAACATGATTTAAGGAATCTTGAATAAAGAGCTGACCGGCAAAGGAACCGGCTTGCCAGCGAAGCTGCCCCCGAGGCCTCCATGAGCCTCAGGAACCCGCTCGCCGGCAAGCCGGCTCCTGCAACAGCAGGGGAATGTGGAGGGAGGAAGGCGTTCAGGCTTTCTTCTGTTGCTCGACCCATTGGCCGTAGGCGTTGATGAAGCCCTGCAGGAACGGCCGGGTGGCCTCCGACAGCTTGCCCGAATCATCGAACGCCGCACCGGCGCCGCCCAGGTAGGCTTCCGGCTGCTGCATGCACGGCACATTGAGGAACACCAGGGACTGGCGCAGGTGGTGGTTGGCCCCGAAGCCGCCGATGGCCCCCGGGGACACGCTGATCACCGCACCCGGCTTGCCGCTCCAGGCACTCTTGCCATAAGGACGCGAACCGACGTCGATGGCGTTCTTCAACGGTGCAGGCACCGAGCGGTTGTATTCAGGGGTCACGAACAGCACGGCATCGGCGGCCGCGATCTGTTCGCGAAAGCGGGTGTAGGTCGCCGGCGGCGTCACATCGATGTCTTCGTTGTAGAGCGGCAGGTCGCCGATCTCGACGATGCCCAACTGCAGGTTCGCCGGGGCCAGCTCGGCCAGCGCCAGGGCGACCTTACGGTTCAGGGACTGCGCTCTCAGACTGCCGACCAGCACTGCAACCTTGTAGACATTGCTCATTGGAGTTTCCAACCCTTGGCGTGAAGAAGGTGTTAGTTATAGATGAGCCCGGGGGGTGCCTGCTACCCCGCGAGCGCCATTTGCTCAGATAAATCCTGCCGCACCCCACGGCCGGCGGCGGCCGTGGATTATTTTTTCCAGGCGGCAAAACTTACCCGGCACCCGCCGGGTCTACAGCAGCGAAATTTGCGTGTTTTATCTCCAGAGGCTCTAAAGATGGCTGCAGTACTTGTCGGACAATTCCATGCAAGAGATGCCGAAGGACGGGTGTATTCAGTGCACGAGTTCCAGGAATCCATGCCCGCGCAGGACGGTACGACCGGCTCGGAACCCGTCACCACCTACCGCCTGGCGATTGGCGACCGGGTGCGCAAGCTCGACGACAATCAGTTCCTGCTGGTGCAATCGGATGTGACCATCGTCCGCGAGCCCGAGACCTACGTCACCGAATAGGCGCAACCGGCCCCGGCGGTCCGGTCCGGCCAAGGCTGGCGACTACAGATTCCGGACCTGCAGTTGGGGTAGGATTCGATGCTTGACCGCCCAACGGCTGGAGATGGACTTCAAGCATGCGTCTACGTCATATCGAAGTGATTCAGGCCCTCCTGCAAACCGCCCACCTGGGCACCGCCGCCGAGCTGCTGCAGCTCTCGGTGGCCGAGGTCGAGGCCTTGCTGCGCGATGCCGAAAGCCACTTGGGGTTCATGCTGTTCGCCAGCGTGCGCGGACGCTTGCAGGCCACCCGCGAAGCCCGGGAACTGCAACCGGCGATCACCCGGGTCTACGACGCCTTCGAGCCGCTGCAACGCCTGGCCGACAGTTTGCGCTTTCACCAAGCACCGCCGTTGCGCATCATCGGCACCCCGCCACTGGTCCAGCAACTGCTGCCCCAATGCATCGCCGCCCTGCGGCGGCGCTTTCCCGATACCCCTTGCAGTCTCCTCAGCCACGGCACCCGGGACATGGTCGAGCGCCTGCTGCTGCGCGATTGCGACCTGGGCCTGAGCCTGCATGACCCCGAACACCCGGACATCCACAGCCAGGCTCTGGCCCAGGGCAAGCTGTTCCTGCTGGCACCCCACGGCTGGCTGCAGCCCCGGCAGAAATACGCTGCCCTGCAGGATCTGGCCGGCCAGGCCATGCTCGGCCTGGAAGGCCAGGACCCGCTGAGCGTGATGCTCGCCAGTAAATTGCAGAATCTGCGGCCAAGCCCGGTGATCCAGACCCGGGTGCAGACCTATCAGATGATGCGCAGCCTGGTGGAAGCCGGTGAAGGGCTGGCCATTGTCGACCCCTTCACCGCCGTCGGCGCCCGCAGTGCCGGGCTCGATGCATGCCCGCTGTCGCCGCCGATCGGCGTCACCCTGTACGCCCTGCGCCGCCAGGGCAGCGAAGTCTCGCCCCTGCTCAATGCCCTGCTGGAACTGCTGACGCAACAGGCCGAGGCCCTGTTGGCGGGCTAAGGCTGGCGGACCTGGGGTTCATCGGCAAACAGGCAATACCAGAAGATCGCCACTTCGCGGGTCTGCGGATCGATGCCGCGATAACGCAGTTGATCCACCCCGCCCACCACATAGCCGCACTGCTCGTACAGGCGACAGGCCCCCAGGTTGTTGTTCTGGGTTTCCAGCATCACCCCCGGCAGTTGCTTCTTGCGACTCCAGAACTGCGCCACCTCCAGCAGTGCCCGGGCTACGCCGTGACGCCGGGCCGGCGCATGCACCGCCAGTTCGTCGACATGCCCGTAGCCGTTCCAGTTGGTGCTGACCACCACATGCCCCACGGGCTGGTCATCGAGATAGGCCATGAAGATCTCGCTGTCCGCGGCATTGCGATAGCTGCCGAATTCCTCCGGATCGATGCCATAGCACTTGCGATACGGCACCACCTTGCGCAGCGGCCAGTCCGCTACCGCCAGGCCTGGCGCAGGCTCGGCGTAGGCGCTGACCTCGAAGCTGAAATCGCTGCCCCAGACATAGGCGGCGAACCCCTGGTCGGCCACACGGATCGCCAGCCCCGGGTGCACGGGGTTCACAACAGGCTGCATAGCGGGAAAACTCCTCATGCCTTGATGCAATCGACGGTGTAGTGGCGCCCGTCGCCCAGATCCTCATGCTGCAGACCGTGCACATCGGCGACAAAGCCCGGGAAGCTGCTGTCGAAGGCCCGGGCGAAAGCCAGGTAATCGATGATCGAGCGGGTCGACTCGGTGAAGCGCTCGCCGGGCATGATCAACGGAATGCCCGGCGGATACGGCACCAGCATCACCGCGGCGATACGGCCCTGCAACTGATCGATGGACACCGCCTCGACTTCGCCGCGCACCAGTTGGTCGTAGGCATCGGCAGGCTTCATCGCCACCTCCGGCAGCACGGTGTACATGCGCTTGAGGTGCCTGGCCGTGGCGTTGCTGCGGTAACAGGCATGCAACTGGTCGCACAGGTCCTGCAAACCCATGCCCTGATAGCGCTGCGGGTCCTGGCTGGCGACGCTGGGCAGGCAACTGGCGAGGCTGACATTGGCGTCGTAGTTGCGCTTGAACTCCAGCAGCTCGGTCAGCAGCGTGCTCCACTTGCCCTTGGTGATGCCCATGGAGAACAGCACCAGAAACGAATAGAGCCCGGTCTTTTCCACCACCAGCCCGCGCTCCCAGAGAAACTTGCTGACCACCGCCGCCGGAATCCCGTGCTCGCTCAGGGCCCCGCCTGCGGTCAGCCCGGGCATTACCAGGGTCACCTTGATCGGGTCCAGCAGCACATAGTCGTCGGTGACGCCGGCAAAGCCGTGCCACTCGCCTTCGGGTTCCAGCAGCCAGTCCCCGGTGCGCACCTGATCGATGCCTTCGACGCGTTCCGGCTGCCAGATCGAGAACCACCAGTCATCGGCGGCGATGTGCTGCCGCAGGTTGGCCAGGGCCCGGCGGAAGCTCAGGGCCTCATCGAACATTTCCTGCAGCAGCGAGCGCCCCGCCGGCCCTTCCATCATCGCCGAGGCCACATCCAGCGAGGCGATGATGCTGTATTGCGGCGACGTGGAGATATGCATCATGAAGGCTTCGTTGAAACGGTCCCGGTCCAACTGCCGGGCGCCGCCATCCTGGACATGGATCATCGACGCCTGGCTGAAGGCCGCCAGCAGCTTGTGGGTGGAATGGGTGGTGAACACCAGCGGGCTGTCGGCGCTGCGCGAGGTGCCCATGCCATAGCGCCCGGAAAAGAATTCGTGGAAAGCGGCGTAGGCATACCAGGCCTCGTCGAAATGCAGCACCTCGACACTGTTGCCCAGGCTTTGCTTGATCAGTTCGGCGTTGTAGCACAGGCCGTCATAGGTGGAGTTGGTGACCACCGCCAGCTTGACCTTGGGCGGCCGGCCACGGGTCAGCGGACTGGCGTCGATCTTGGCCTGGATCGACTCGGGGCTGAACTCGCTCAAGGGGATCGGCCCGATAATCCCCAGTTCATTGCGTTCGGGACACAGGTACAGGGGGATGGCCCCGGTCATGATGATCGAGTGCAACACCGATTTATGGCAGTTGCGATCCACCAGCACCAGGTCATCGCGCCCCACCATGGAGTGCCAGACGATCTTGTTGGCGGTGGACGTGCCGTTGATCACGAAGAAGGTATGGTCGGCACCAAAATTGCGCGCCGCCCGCGCCTCGGCTTCCGCCAGGGGCCCGGTGTGGTCCAGCAGCGAACCCAGCTCCGGCACTGACACCGACAGGTCCGAACGCAGGGTGTTCTCGCCGAAGAACTGGTGGAACGCCTGCCCCACCGGGCTCTTGCGATAAGCCACGCCACCGCCGTGCCCCGGGGTATGCCAGGAATAGTTGGAGTCGGCGGTGTGCTGCACCAGGGCCTTGAAGAACGGCGGCAGCAGGCCATCGAGGTAATTGCGCGCGGCCCGGGCCACTTGCCGGGCCAGGAACGGCACCGTGTCCTCGAACAGATAGAGAATGCCCCGCAGCTGGTTGAGCTCGCTCATGGCGTCGGCCGGAGCGTTCTCCAGGGTCATCTGCTCCCCCAGGGCGAAGATCGGCAACAGGGGCGCGCGCACCCGGGCCAGGCGGATCAGCTCCACCATGTTTTGCAGCAGATGGGTGTTTTCCCCGGCGCCCTCGGCGGCGATCAACATGCAGGCCAGGCCGTGGTGGGTAGAAGCCACCAGGCGCCCTTCGGCGTAGTTGACCGCCGAGAAGATGCTGAAGCCGTCCTTCTCCAGCTCCCGGGCGATGCCCCGGACCCGGTCCCCGGCCACCGTATCGGCCTTGATATCGCGGTGCACGATCAGGATCGGAAACTGCAGGTCTTTGTACATGGGGCAGGCTGTCCTGAGGCGGCGGGTAGGTCCCGCCAATGGACTCAGGGTAGAAGCTCCTGGCGTCGCCTGTCACCCCGAGCACAGACTGGATGTAACAAAAGGTCGCACAGGCACAATTGCCGGCCCACGCCCCACACAGCTGTAGCAGCTGCTGAGCCATGGCGAAGCTGCGTGAAGGCCCACAGGGCCTTGCTTGGCGATCTCCCGGCAAACACCTGTCGCCTTCGGAGCCGTTCGCAGCCTGCGGCAGCGGCTACAGGGCCACGGACGACAACGGCTTAGTGTTGGTTTTCGAGCAACTGGGTCCACAGGGCCGGGCCGCCGGCAGACTTGGCGATGATTTCCAGGCGCGTCTGGTGTTCGGCCAATTCGGCTTCGCTGGCCTGGATGATCCGCCCCCGTGGACGATCGGCCGGCAGACGGCGGATTTCCGTGGCCCGGTTGCCCGAGCCTTCGCCAGAACCGTTGCCGTCCGAAGCGTTGCCCGCCAGGGACAGGCTGGTCTGGCCACCGGTCATGGTCAGGTAGACGTCGGCCAGGATCTCCGAGTCGAGCAAGGCGCCGTGCAGTTCACGACCGGAGTTGTCGACGCCATAGCGCTTGCACAGGGCATCGAGGCTGTTGCGCTGGCCCGGGTGACGCTCACGGGCCATCAACAGGGTGTCGAGGATGCTGCAGTGCTGGGTGATGTCCGCGCGGTCGTGGCGCCCCATCAGGGCGAATTCGTTGTTGATGAAGCCAACGTCGAACGCCGCGTTGTGGATGATCAGCTGAGCACCCTGGATAAAGTCGAAGAACTCATCGGCGACTTCGGCAAAGCGCGGCTTGCCCACCAGGAACTCGTTGGTGATGCCGTGGACGCCGATGGCGCCCTCATCGCTCTCGCGATCCGGTTGCAGGTAAACGTGGAAGTGCCGCCCGGTCAGGCGCCGACCGATCAACTCGACGCAGCCGATTTCAATGATCCGGTGGCCGTCGGTCACCGGCATACCGGTGGTTTCGGTATCGAGTACAACAGATCTGTTGGCCATCAGTGGTCCGTTCTCAATCTGGCAAAGGGCGGGATTTTAGCATGCCCGGCCCAGGGACAGCGCGCCGCAGGGAACAGGCCGCTGCCGCGCACTTTTTAACAGTTATTCGCAAAGCTGATGAGGTTCGCCCAAGGCCCGGCTGCTAGGGTGCCGCCGATCTTTTCCAGGGAAACTCGCGGTCATGAAGACTCTCCGGCGCCGTCTGCAAAACCTGCTATTCATCGCCCTGCTCATTGCAATGTTCAGCAGTTCCAGCCTTGCCACCAGCCTGGTGATCAGCACCGACCTGAGCATGAGCGGACTGCTGAGCAGCAGCCAAGGCACGGCCAAGATCAGCAGTTCGTTCAGGGATGACAAGCTTGTCCTGGAAGCCCGCAGCGACGCCGCGGCCTTCGTCGCCAGCGACGGCGCGATTCGCGGGGCGCGACTGGAATCGGCGTTACAGCACATTCGCCGGACACTGCACAACCCGCCCTACAGCGACGAACAACTGGCGGCGGCGATTCTCACCCTGTAACGCCCTCAGCCCTTGTAGCCGCGAACCTCATCCACGCCACGGTTGGCCAACTGGTCGGCCCGCTCGTTGCCGTGGTGACCGGTGTGGCCACGGACCCATTTCCAGGTAACCTTGTGCCGGTTGACCTGCTCGTCCAGCTGCTGCCACAGGTCGGCGTTCTTCACCGGCTCCTTGGCCGCGGTCTTCCAGCCGCGCTTCTTCCAGTTGGCCATCCACTCGTTGATGCCCTTCATCACGTACTGCGAGTCGGTGACCAGCAGCACGTCGCACTCGCGCTTGAGTTCTTCCAGGCCGCGAATCGCCGCCATCAGCTCCATGCGGTTGTTGGTGGTGTTGGCCTCGCCTCCCCAGAGCTCCTTCTCGACGCCCTTGAACACCAGCAACGCACCCCAGCCACCCGGGCCGGGATTGCCCTTGCAGGCACCGTCGGTAAAGATTTCTACGCTATCGCTCATCCACGCCTTCCATCAGAAAATTGCCAGTGGCCTGCCGATTGCGGTCGACAGCGCCCAAGGCCGAGGTCACTCGGCCGGTCTATATAAAAAGAAGGTTGCTGCAGGTCATCAGGGTTCGCTGTTACGGCGATTGACCTTGGCCATGGGCAGCGGCACCAGCTTGCCCATGGGTTCGCGTCGCACCTGGCGCACCGGGCGCAGGCCGACGGCGATCTTGCGCGCCACCAGCAGGTAAAAGCCGCCGCCGGCCAGTTGCCACTGCCCGGCCTTGCGCTCCCAGCCGGCCAGTCGCGCCTGCCATGCCTGTGAGGCAAGCGGCGGACGATAGCACCCGAAGCGGCGTTTCTCCAGCGCGAAGCCCAGCAGGTTGAGCCAGTCGCCAACCCGCGAAGGCGAGATGCAACGGGCCTGGCGCAAGGCGTCGTGGGCGAACACATGGCGCAGGCCCCAGGTGCTCCAGGGGTTGATGCCGACAATCAGCAGATGACCACCGGGGCGCACGCTACTGGCGGCCTCGCGCAGCAGGCCGTGGGGCGACAGGCAAAAATCCAGGCCATGCTGCAGCACCACCACATCGGCGGCATGCTCGCTCAGGGGCCAGGCTTGTTCCTCGCAGACGATCTCCACCCCCGGCAGCGGTGCTCCCAGGCGCACGTTGCGCTGCACCTGAGGCGCCACCGGCGGGTTTTGCGCCGAAGGCCCGTAATGCACCAGGTAACCGCCGAAGAAACGCCCCAGTTCCTCTTCGAGCATGCGCCGCTCTTCGTCCAGCAAAAATTGCCCCAGGGGACCGGACAGCCAGTCCCGGGCCGCACTGATCAGGGCCAGCCAGTCGGGATCTGCCTGAGCGAAGGCTTTATCGGTCATTGCATTCTCCAACACGCCAAGAAGCTCTAAGATGCGCCATTGTTTTCCGCTTGGCGAATCCGAAGATGATACAGATCAGTGCCCTGCCCGCCTTCACCGACAACTACATCTGGTTGTTACAAGATCATCGCAGCCAGCGCTGCGCGGTCGTCGATCCGGGCGATGCGGCGCCGGTCCTGGCCTGGCTGGAACAGCACCCGGGCTGGGTCCTGAGCGACATCCTGGTGACCCATCACCACCACGACCACGTCGGTGGTGTCGAGCGTCTGAAGCAGCACAGCGGCGCCACCGTGTATGGCCCGGCGCAGGAAAAGATCCCCGGTCGCGATGTAGCCCTGGACGACGCCCAGCGCATCAGCGTCCTCGGCTGGGAATTCCAGGTGCTGGCCGTCCCCGGCCATACCCTGGGGCATATCGCCTACTACCACCACGGCCTGCTGTTCTGCGGCGACACCCTGTTCGCCGCCGGATGCGGGCGCCTGTTCGAAGGCACCCCGGAACAGATGCACCAGTCCCTAGGCCGTCTCGCCGCGCTGCCGGAGGACACCCTGATCTACTGCACCCACGAATACACCCTGAGCAACCTGCGCTTCGCCCAGGCGGTGGAGCCGGCCAACCCGGAGATCGCCCAGCGCCTGGAGAAGGTCACGCAATTGCGCGAGCACGGGCGCATGACCCTGCCTTCGACCCTGGCCCTGGAGAAACTGACCAACCCGTTCCTGCGGACTGGCGAAACATCCGTTAAACAAAAAGTGGACGAACGGACCGGCTCGGATAACCTGTCGCAGAGTGCGGTCTTTGCGGCCCTGAGGGCTTGGAAAGATATATTCTAAGCAAGCTATCTATTGGTACAAAAATTCTGAATGGTTGACCGCACCCCGGGTGCTTTCTAGAATCGCCCGACATTTTTGCCCGGAACTTACTTCCAGCCAATGTCGTCATCTATTCGTTATTCCATCAGTTCAGACGCATTGACGCGCTTGGCCCAGGCCATCGCGGTAGCTGTGTCAGCGACTCTTGCGGGCTGCCAAAGCACCGGCCATGCCCCGCAGAGCGACGCGACACACACCCAGAATTTCAACGCCCGCATCAAGCAAAAACCCATCTGGCTGAGCAACAAACCAAGCCCGCAAGTGCCCCAGGATGTCTGGGAACGCATGCGCCAGGGGTTCCAATTGCAAGAAGGCCTGGGCGTCAATCCGCGTATTGAACAGCAGCGCCTGTGGTTCGCCAGCAACCCTTCCTTCCTGGAAAACGCCGGCGAACGCGGCAGTCTCTACATCCACTACATCGTCGAGCGTCTCGAAGAGCGCAACATGCCGCTGGAGCTGGCCCTGTTGCCGGTGATCGAAAGCGCCTACAACCCGCTGGCCTATTCCCGGGCCGATGCCGTGGGCCTGTGGCAGTTCGTCCCGGCCACCGGACGCTACTTCAACCTGCGCCAGACCCGCTTCTACGATGGCCGGCGCGACATCACCGCCTCCACCACCGCCGCCCTGGACTACCTGACCCGCCTGCACGACATGTTCAACGGTGACTGGTTGCTGGCCCTGGCCGCCTACAACGCCGGCGAAGGCACCGTGAGCCGGGCCATCGAGCGCAATGACAAGCTCGGCCTGCCCACCGACTACTGGAACCTGCCGCTGCCGGCCGAGACTCAAGCCTACGTGCCCAAGCTGTTGGCCCTGTCCCAGGTGGTGCTGGCCCCGCAGGCCTACGGCGTGAACCTCAACCCGATCGCCAACGAGCCGTACTTCCAGGTGGTGGAAATCAACCAGCGCATGGACCTGTCCAAGGTCGCGGCGGTGGCCAACATCGACGAAGACGAGCTGTTCCAGCTCAACCCGGCGTTCAAGCAGCGCACCACCGTCGACGGCCCCCAGCACCTGCTGGTGCCCACGTCCAAGGCCCAGCTGCTGACCACCAGCCTGTCCACCATGAAACCCGAAGAGCTGATCAGCAAGCGCTCCCTCAAGCCGGTCTTCGACCGCGACGATGGCCGCGACTCGCTGCGGCCCAAGCGGATCTACCGGGTCAAGAACGGCGACAACCTGACGCTGATCGCCAAGGCCAACAAGGTGGATGTGCAGGACCTGCAACGCTGGAACAAGCTCAGCGGCAAGGACCTCAAGGTCGGCCAGACCCTGGTGATGCAGGACACCCGCAAGAGCGCCGGCAAGAAAACCACCGTGGCCAGCAGCGGCAAACAGAAGTCGACCCGCTACAAGGTCAAGCAAGGCGACTCGCTGTACATCGTGGCCAAGCGCTTCAATGTCGAGATGCAGCACCTCAAGCGCTGGAACCCTCGGGCGGCCCAGGCCCTCAAGCCCGGCCAGATGCTCACGGTCTACCTGCCGCACTGAAATCCGCCCCTGTAGAAGCCGGCTCGCCAGCCAACAACCTTCGCCGGCAAGCCGGCTTCTACAGCAGGTTTCAATTGCACGAAGCTCGCGCCAGCGAGCTTTTTCCTGCTGATACAAGCTGTTACTGTACGGAGCATTAAGCCCAAGCCGCCTGGAACGGATCTCTGACTCGATGCGTCCCCTCCTTCTGCTCTTCTTCAGTCTGGCCTTGAGCTTTCCCGCAAGCGCGACGATCACCGAAAGTCATGGTTATGCGCAGTTTGGCACGCTCAAGTACCCGGCCAAGTTCACCCACTTCGACTGGGTCAATCCCGCTGCGCCCAAAGGCGGCACCTTGCGGGTCATGGCCTTTGGCACCTTCGACACCCTCAACCCCTACACCTTCAAGGGCACCAGCCCGGTCGCCACGCCGAACTTCCTGCAATACGGGGTCAACGAACTCAACGAACCCCTGATGGTGGGCACCGGCCTCTACGCGCCCTCCGGCGACGAGCCCACCTCCAGCTACGGCCTGATAGCCCGCTCCGTGGAATACAGCGAGGACCGCAGCTGGGTGGTGTTCAACCTGCGGCCCGAGGCACGCTTTCACGACGGCCAGCCGATCACCGCCTATGACGTGGCGTTTTCCTACCGCCTGCTGCTCAAGGAAGGCCACCCGCAATACCGCACCAACCTGCAGGAAGTGCAACGGGTGGACATCCTCGGCCCGCAGCGCATCCGCTTCGTGTTCAAGCGCGCCGGCAACCCGCTGCTGATCCTGCGCCTGGGCGAGCTGCCGGTACTGCCCCAGCACTACTGGAAAGACCGCGACTTCAAGGCCACCACCTTCACCCCGCCCCTGGGCAGCGGCCCCTATCGCATCACCCAGGTCCAGCCCGGACGCCAACTGGTGTTCGAACGGGTCCAGGACTACTGGGGCAAGGACTTGCCGGTCAACCGCGGCTTCAACAACTTCGACCGGGTCGAGGTGGAGTTCTACCGCGACAGCGACGTGGCCTTCGAAGCCTTCAAGGCCGGCGAGTTCGACATCTACATCGAGCACCAGGCCAAGAACTGGGCCAACGGCTACAACTTCCCCGCGGTCAATCGCGGCGAGGTGATCAAGGCCCAGGTGGCGCACCAGATCCCCACCCAGACCCAGGGCCTGTTCATGAACACCCGGCGCAGCCTCTTCGCCGACGTGCGAGTGCGTGAAGCCCTGGGCCTGATGTTCGACTTCGAATGGACCAACCGCACCCTGTTCAGCGGTGCCTACCAGCGCGCCCTGAGCTACTACCCCAACAGCGAATTCTCCGCCACGGGCCTGCCGGTGGGACACGAATGGCTGCTGCTGTCGCCTTACCGCGACCAGTTGCCGGCCAGCCTGTTCACCCAGGCCTTCGGCCTGCCCCGCACCGAGGGCCGCGGCATTCCCCGGGAAACCCTGCGCCGCGCCCTGGGGCTTTTGGCCGACGCCGGCTGGAAGCTCAACGGCCAGCGCCTGCAGAACAGCACCGGGCAGCCGCTGCGTTTCGAGCTGATGCTGGTCAATCCCAACCTGGAACGGATTCTCCAGCCCTATGTGGAGAACCTGGCGAGCATCGGCATCGAGGCGCGCCTGCGTACCGTGGACCGGGCGCAATACAAGCAGCGCCTGGACCAGTTCGACTACGACATGATCCTCATGACCCTCAACCAGACCCTGAGCCCGGGCCTGGAGCAATGGCAGTACTTCCACTCCAGCCAGGTTTCGGTCAAGGGCAGCAAGAACTATGCAGGCATCAACAACCCGATCGTCGATCACCTGCTGGAGCAACTGCTGGCCGCCCAGAGCCGCGACGACCAACTGGCCGCCGGCCGCGCCCTGGACCGGGTGCTGCTGTGGCAGCACTACATGATTCCCAACTGGTACCTCAACTATCACCGACTGGCCTACCGAAACCGGTTCGCCTTCGTCACCACGCCGCCCTACAACCTGGGCCTGAACGCCTGGTGGCTGAAGTCCCTGGAGACTCCCCAATGATGCCTCTGCGAGCCCTGCTCCTGCGCACCGGCGGCCTGTTGTTCGGCGTCATCGCCTGCTGTGCCCAGGCTGCGCCGCAACATGCCCTGACCCTGTACAACGAAGCGCCGAAATACCCGGCGAGCTTCCAGCACTTCGACTTCGTCGATCCCCAGGCCCCCAAGGGCGGCACCTTCCGCATGGCCGGCTTCGGCAGCTTCGACAGCCTCAACCCCTTCATCAGCAAGGGCGTGCCCGAGCAGAACATCGGCCTGATCTACGACACCCTGATGACCCAGAGCCTGGACGAACCCTTCACCGAATATGGACTGGTGGCGGGCAAGATCGAGAAAGCCCCGGACAACAGCTGGGTGCGCTTCTACCTGCGCCCGGAAGCACGCTTCAATGACGGCCAGCCGATTCGCGCCGAGGACGTGGTGTTCAGCTTCCAGACCCTGATGAGCGCCGGCTCGCCGCTGTACCGCGGCTACTACGCCGACGTCGACCAGGTGATCGCCGAAGACCCGCTGCGGGTGCTGTTCAAGTTCAAGCACAACAACAACCGCGAGTTGCCGCTGATCCTCGGCCAGCTGACGGTCCTGCCCAAGCACTGGTGGGAAAGCCGCGACTTTGCCAAGAGCAACCTGGAAGTGCCCCTGGGCAGCGGCCCCTACCGGGTCACCGCGGTCAAGGCCGGACGCTCGATTCGCTACGAGCGGGTCAAGGACTACTGGGGCCGCGACCTGCCGGTGAACCGCGGCTTCTACAATTTCGACGTGATCACCAGCGACTACTACCGCGACAACACCGTGGCCCTGGAAGCCCTCAAGGCCGGCCAGTTCGACTACTGGCTGGAAATCAGCGCGAAGAACTGGGCCAACGCCTACAACATCCCGGCCGTGGCCCAGGGCCGGCTGATCAAGGAACAGATCGCCAACGGCAACCCCACCGGCATGCAGGGCTTTGTCTTCAACACCCGCCGGCCAATGTTCCAGGATGTGCGGGTGCGCCATGCCCTGAGCCTGCTGCTGGACTTCGAGTGGAGCAACAAGCAGCTGTTCAACGGGGCCTACACCCGCACCCGCAGCTACTTCGAGAACTCGGAGATGGCCGCCACCGGCCTGCCGGGCCCGGAGGAGCTGGCGATCCTCGAACCGCTGCGGGGCAAAATCCCGCCACAGGTGTTCGACCAGGCCTTCTCGCCTTCGGTGTGCGACGGCAGCGGCATGATCCGCGCCCAGCAGCGCCAGGCCTACCAACTGCTGCAAGAGGCCGGCTGGCGCATCGTCGACGACAAGATGGTCGACGCCCAGGGCAAGCCGGTGGTGATCGAGTTCCTCCTGGCCCAGACCGAGTTCGAGCGGGTGCTGCTGCCGTTCAAGCGCAACCTGGCCGACCTGGGCATCGACCTGGTGATCCGCCGGGTCGACGTGTCCCAGTACATCACCCGGGTGCGCTCGCGGGACTTCGACATGATCGTCGGCAGCTTTCCCCAGTCCAACTCCCCGGGCAACGAGCAGCGCGAGTTCTGGATGTCCTCCAGCGCCGACAAGCCCGGCAGCCGCAACTACATCGGCCTCAAGGACCCGGCCATCGACAGCCTGGTGGAAAGCCTGATCAACGCCGATTCGCGCAGCAGCCTGGTGGCCCACGCCAAGGCCCTGGACCGGGTCCTGCAATGGGGCTACTACGTGATCCCCAACTGGCACATCAAGACCTGGCGCGTGGCCTACTGGGACCACATCGGCCACCCGCAAGTCGCGCCCAAGTACGACATCGGCATCAACACCTGGTGGATCAAGCCCGATGCCAAGCCCGCCGTAGAACCGGCCCCGGACCAGGCGGCCCCGGCCGACAGGGAGCAATGACATGCTGGCCTATATCTTTCGCCGACTGCTGCTGATCATCCCCACCCTGCTGGGCATCCTGCTGATCAACTTCGTGATCATCCAGGCCGCCCCCGGCGGCCCGGTGGAGCAGATGATCGCCAAGCTCGAAGGCTTCGACGGCGCCACCAGCCGCATCGCCGGCGGCGGCGCCGAAGTCTCGGTGGCCGGTTCCAGCTACCGCGGCGCCCAGGGCCTGGACCCGGCGCTGATCAAGGAAATCGAGCACATGTACGGCTTCGACAAGTCGGCGCCGGAACGCCTGTGGATCATGATCAAGAACTACGCCACCCTGGATTTCGGCAACAGCTTCTTCCGTGACGCCAAGGTGGTGGACCTGATCAAGGAGAAGATGCCGGTGTCCATCTCCCTCGGGTTGTGGAGCACCCTGATCATGTACCTGGTGTCGATCCCCCTGGGGATCGCCAAGGCCACCCGCCACGGCAGCCACTTCGATGTCTGGACCAGCTCGGCGATCATCGTCGGCTACGCGATCCCGGCCTTCCTGTTCGCCATCCTGCTGATCGTGGTGTTCGCCGGCGGCAGCTATTTCAACTGGTTCCCGTTGCGCGGCCTGACCTCCAACGACTTCGACCAGCTGAGCTGGGGGCGCAAGATCCTCGACTACTTCTGGCACCTGGCGCTGCCGGTCACCGCCCTGGTGATCGGCCACTTCGCCACCATGACCCTGCTGACCAAGAACAGCTTCCTCGACGAGATCAACAAGCAGTACGTGGTCACCGCCAAGGCCAAGGGCCTGACCCAGCGCCGGGTGCTCTACGGCCACGTGTTCCGCAACGCCATGCTGCTGGTGATCGCCGGCTTCCCCTCGGCCTTCATCGGCATCTTCTTCACCGGCTCCCTGCTGGTGGAAGTGATCTTCTCCCTCGACGGCCTGGGCCTGATGAGCTTCGAGGCGGCGATCAACCGCGACTACCCGGTGGTGTTCGGCACCCTGTTCATCTTCACCCTGCTGGGGCTGGTGGTGAAACTGATCGGCGACCTGACCTACACCCTGGTCGACCCACGCATCGACTTCGACAGCCGGGAGCATTGAGATGAACCTGTCCCCCCTCAATCGCCGGCGCTTCGAACGCTTCAAGGCCAACAAGCGCGGCTGGTGGTCGCTGTGGCTGTTCCTGGTGCTGTTCATCCTCAGCCTGGGCGCCGAGCTGATCGCCAACGACAAGCCGCTGGTGGTGCACTACGAAGGCGGCTGGTACTTCCCGGCCCTCAAGCGCTACCCGGAAACCACCTTCGGCGGCGAATTCCCCCTGGAAGCCAACTACAAGAGCCCGTACATCCGCGAGCTTTTGGCACAGAAGGACGCCTGGGTGCTCTGGGCACCGATCCCCTACAGCTACCAGAGCATCAACTACGACCTGCGGGTGCCGGCCCCGGCGCCGCCTTCGGCGGACAACCTGCTGGGCACCGACGACCAGGGCCGCGATGTGCTGGCCCGGGTCATCTACGGCTTTCGCATCTCGGTGCTGTTCGCCCTGACCCTGACCATCCTGAGTTCCATCATCGGGGTCATCGCCGGCGCCCTGCAGGGCTTCTACGGCGGCTGGGTGGACCTGGCCGGGCAGCGCTTCCTGGAAATCTGGTCCGGGCTGCCGGTGCTCTACCTGCTGATCATCCTCGCCAGTTTCGTGCAACCGAACTTCTGGTGGCTGCTGGGGATCATGCTGCTGTTTTCCTGGATGAGCCTGGTGGACGTGGTGCGCGCCGAGTTCCTGCGCGGGCGCAACCTGGAATACGTGCGCGCGGCCCGGGCCCTGGGCATGCAGAACGGCGCCATCATGTTCCGCCACATCCTGCCCAACGCCATGGTTTCCACCATGACCTTCATGCCCTTCATCCTCACCGGGGCCATCGGCACCCTCACCGCCCTGGACTTCCTCGGCTTCGGCCTGCCGCCGGGGGCGCCGTCCCTGGGCGAGCTGGTGGCCCAGGGCAAGTCCAACCTGCAGGCGCCGTGGCTGGGCATCAGTGCCTTTGCCGTGCTGGCGATCATGCTCAGCCTGCTGGTGTTTATCGGCGAATCCGCCCGCGATGCCTTCGACCCGAGGAAATGACATGACCCAGGACACTCTGATCGAAGTCCGCGACCTGGCGGTGGAATTCGTCGCCGGCGCCCAGTGCCAGCGCGTGGTGGAAGGCATCAGCTTCGACATCAAGCGCGGCGAAACCCTGGCCCTGGTAGGGGAAAGCGGCTCCGGCAAATCGGTGACCGCCCACTCGATCCTGCGCCTGCTGCCCTACCCCCTGGCCCAGCACCCGTCCGGCAGCATCCAGTACGCCGGGCACGACCTGCTGACCCTGAAGGAAAAGACCATTCGCCACATTCGCGGCAACCGCATCGCCATGATCTTCCAGGAGCCCATGACGTCGCTGAACCCGCTGCACAGCATCGAGAAGCAGATCAACGAGGTGCTGGGCATCCACAAGGGTCTGACCGGCAAGGTCGCCAGCAGGCGCACCCTGGAACTGCTGGAACTGGTGGGCATTCCCGAGCCGCACAAGCGCCTCAAGGCCCTGCCCCACGAACTGTCCGGCGGCCAGCGGCAACGGGTGATGATCGCCATGGCCCTGGCCAACGAGCCGGAACTGCTGATCGCCGACGAGCCGACCACCGCCCTCGACGTCACCGTGCAGTTGAAGATCCTCGAACTGCTCAAGGAACTGCAGGCGCGCCTGGGCATGGCCTTGCTGCTGATCAGCCACGATCTGAACCTGGTGCGGCGCATTGCCCACCGGGTCTGTGTCATGCAGAAAGGCCGCATCGTCGAGCAGGCGTCCTGCGAGGAGCTGTTCCGCGCGCCGCAGCACCCCTACACCCGGGAACTGCTGGCCGCGGAGCCCAGCGGCCTGCCGGCGAGCAATGAAGTCGGCCCGCCGTTGCTGCAAGTGGACAACCTCAAGGTCTGGTTCCCGATCAAGAAGGGCCTGCTGCGCCGCACCGTGGATCACGTCAAGGCCGTGGACGGCATCCACTTCAGCCTGCCCCAGGGCCAGACCCTGGGCATCGTCGGCGAGAGCGGCTCGGGCAAGTCGACCCTGGGCCTGGCGATCCTGCGCCTGATCGCCAGCCAGGGCGGGATTCGTTTCGAAGGCCAGCAGCTCGACGCCCTGAGCCAGCAACAGGTACGGCCGCTGCGGCGGGAAATGCAGGTGGTGTTCCAGGACCCCTTCGGCAGCCTCAGCCCGCGCATGAGCGTGAGCCAGATCGTGGGCGAAGGCTTGCGCATCCACAGGATCGGCAACGAACAGGAGCAGGAACAGGCGATCATCGAAGCGCTCAAGGAAGTGGGCCTGGACCCGGACACCCGACACCGCTACCCCCACGAATTCTCCGGCGGGCAACGCCAGCGCATCGCCATCGCCCGGGCCCTGGTGCTCAAGCCGCGGCTGATCCTGCTGGACGAGCCGACCTCGGCCCTGGACCGCACCGTGCAGCGCCAGGTAGTGGAGCTGCTGCGCAACCTGCAACGCAAGTACAACCTGACCTACCTGTTCATCAGCCACGACCTGGCGGTGGTCAAGGCCCTGAGCCACCAGTTGATGGTGATCAAGCACGGCCAGGTGGTGGAACAAGGGAACGCCCAGGCAATCTTCGGCGCCCCGCAACACCCTTACACACGGCAATTGCTGGAAGCCGCCTTCCTGGCTCCGGCAAGCGCCGAATAACCTGCAACAGGAGTAGCCACTTATGGGTTTTCTCGCTGGGAAGCGTGTCCTGATCGTCGGTGTCGCCAGCAAGCTGTCGATCGCCTCCGGCATTGCCGCCGCCATGCACCGTGAAGGCGCCGAGCTGGCCTTCACCTATCAGAACGAAAAACTCAAGGGTCGGGTCGAGGAATTCGCCGCCGGCTGGGGTTCCAGCGCCGAGCTGTGCTTCCCCTGCGATGTGGCCAGCGACGAGCAGATCGCCCAGGTGTTCAGCGAGCTGGGCAAGCACTGGGACGGCCTGGACTGCATCGTCCACTCCGTGGGCTTCGCCCCGGGCGATCAGCTCGAAGGCGACTTCACCGACGCCACCACCCGCGAAGGCTTTCGCATTGCCCACGACATCAGCGCCTAAAGCTTCGTGGCCCTGGCCAAGGCCGGCCGCGACATGATGAAGGGCCGCAACGGCAGCCTGTTGACCCTGTCCTACCTGGGCGCCGAGCGCACCATGCCCAACTACAACGTGATGGGCATGGCCAAGGCCTCGCTGGAAGCCGGCGTGCGCTACCTGGCCGGCTCCCTGGGCCCGGAAGGCACCCGGGTCAACGCGGTCTCCGCCGGGCCGATCCGCACCCTGGCCGCCTCGGGCATCAAGAACTTCCGCAAGATGCTGGCGGCCAACGAAGCCCAGACCCCGCTGCGGCGCAACGTCACCATCGAGGAAGTCGGCAACGCCGGGGCCTTCCTCTGCTCGGACCTGGCCTCGGGCATCAGCGGCGAGATCATGTACGTCGACGGCGGCTTCAACACCACCGCCATGGGCAACCTCGACGAATGACTCCCGGCTGTGGCGAGGGCCCTCAGGCCCTCGTCGCAGCGCCGCGACACCGGCTGATCGCCGATCCAGGCTCACCGGCCGCAGTGCAGATACCTGCCCCTCACGGATGCCCGATGCAAAGAACCCCATGGAAAACCCGGCCGTCTGCTCGCCCGCCGAAACCGCCCGGCATCAAGCTGCCGTGCCTGCTGCTGGTGATCTTTCTTGCCGGCTGCGACAAGCCTCAAGACACCCAGCCCAATCGCCTGACCGACACAGTCGCCAGCCTGCACATCCCGTTGGCCGCAACGGTTGACGAGATCATTGCAAACAGCCCGGTACGCTTTGGCGCCGACTGCCTGGAGGCGGTCGACATGTGCTGGTATGAAGCCGATCGCCAAGGCGCGCTCCTTGACCTGAGCCTTTCCCAGCCCGAGGGCGCGCTGGAGCTGGATCAGGTGTCCGGGCTGAGCATGGCCGTGGATGGCCGGGTTTCGAACAACATCCAGGCATTGAACATCGACCTGCGCGGCCTGCCGGACAACAGCACGCACAAGCAGAACAAGGACCTGATCTATCGCCTCATCGGGAACTTGAAGAGCGCCGGCTGGCAAACCTACTACTTCCCTTCAGACCCGCGGATACCCGGCGCGCAATGGCACAAGCTCGACGGGCAGGAGAGCCTCCTGGGCATGACCCCGCTCAGCCATCCCCTGTTCGATGCCAAGCGTGAAATGAGCCTGGAAGAATGGCTCGGCGTCGGCACCTTCTATGACTGGTATCTCTACCAGGGCAACTTCATCGCCCATGTCCGGGCCCTGCGCTACGACTCGAAAAGCGCGCCCCTGGAAACCGCTGTCTACCTGATCAGCGTCAACCTGATGTCCCTGGACAGGTTCTGGGCGAGCCATTTTGCCGAGCACCAGCGAGCACACTGGAAAGCCCTGCTCCCGGCTCAATTGCAAGCCCTGCTGCAGCGGCGCTCGCAAGCGGAAACCCGCGCCAGGGCCGCCGGGGTGACCCTCGAGGAAGGCTATGCGCCACCGGCCATCGAGCGCGGCCCGTAGCGGCCGGCCAGCGCCTTGGGTTGCAGCCCCGCTCCACGCTGCCGGCCTTGCCGGCAGCAGATTCAGTGGCTGCGCTTGCCGGCCTGCTTGTGCAGGTACATGGCCTGGTCGGCATCGGCCAGCAGCGCTTCGATACCGGCGTGGCGCTCGGGGTCGTATGCGATCTGGCCGACGCTGAAGCGGATGTCGTAGCCGCGTTTCAGGGAAGCGTTGCGCTCATCGAGGATCTCCCGCAGGCGCGCCATGATCGCCGACGTCTCGACGTCATCGGTCCCGGTCAGCAGGGCCACGAACTCATCGCCGCCCAGGCGGCCGATCACATCACTCTCGCGAAAGGCAATGCGCAGCACATCGGCAAAGGTCTTCAAGGCCCCGTCCCCTTCGGCATGACCGTAGCTGTCGTTGATCCGCTTGAACTCGTTGAGATCGAAAAACAGCAGGGTCGCCGACTTGTCCAGACGCGTGCACGCCGCCAGGGCATGCCGGGCCAGGGCTTCGAAGCCGCGCCGATTGGACAGCAGGGTCATCTCGTCCATGCTGGCCATCTGCACGGCCGCCAGTTCCTGCTCGGCCATGCGGGCCAGGTCTCGCAGCAGGGCACGCTCTTCGTCGTCCAGGTCCCGGGGCCGGGTATCGATCAGGCACAGGGTGCCCAGCTTGCTGCCATTGGGCACGCTCAGGGGACAACCGGCGTAGAAGCGGATCCGCGGTTCGCCGGTGACCAGTGGGTTGTCCTGGAAACGTTCGTCGCACTCGGCGTCGCGGACCATGAAGATCTGGTCATCCAGGATCGCGTGGCCGCAAAACGAAATGTCCCGGGAGGTCTGGCTGGCCTCCAGCCCCGCGGCGGACTTGAACCACTGGCGATCGCTGTCCACCAGGCTGATCAGGGCAATGGGCACATTGAACAGGCGCTTGGCCAGTCGGGTCACCCGGTCGAAACGCTCCTCCGGCAAGGTGTCGAGCACATTCAGCTCGCGCAGGGTCTGGACTCGCCGGGCCTCATCACTGGGTTTGCGGGGATACAACATCGCGGACTCCATTCGCGGCTAAGACCGCAAGCGTAGTCCAGTTTCACCGCCAGCCCCTGGCGAGGCGGCTGGCGGTCCTCGATCGCGGCCTGTCACAGCCGCGCGGTCAACAGGATCCGCGCGTAGCCGCCGACGAACAGGGCAAAGGCCAAGGCGCCCAACAGCGCCGAAATCCCCAGGCCCAGGGCGCTGAATGGCACCAGCAGCACCCGGCACAGGGCCGCCAGGAACAGCAAGGCAAAGGCCCCGACCATGGCCCGGGTCACCTGCAGCGGCCGGCCGCTATGGCCCAGGCTGACCCGGGCGATCATGCCCAGCACCAGCCCGCCGAGACCGCCTAGCGCCAGGGCGTGGGTCACCAGACTCTGCGACGACAGACCGCCCAGGTGCCACAGCGCCATGCCCAGGGTGGCCAGCGCCAGCCACAGGTAGCCCAGGTACAGCGACCACAGCAGCGGCAGCCGCCACAGCCCCGGCTGGTGCCAGCGCCACAGGCGCCACAGATGCAGGGCCGCCAGCACTGCGAACAACGCTGCCAGCCAGGGCCGTGGCGCGTCACCGCCGCCCAGGGCCATGGAGATTGCCGCCAGCAGGCTGCCCAGCAGCAACACCCGGGTGGGCCAGGGCGAAGCCGGTGGCGCCGGCGGCCGATTGAGCCCGCGCTGGATGAAGAACGGAATGACCCGACCGCCGATCACCGTCATCAGGGCCGCCACCAGCCACAGCGCCCCCAGCTCGCCGTGGCGCTGCCAGAGTTCCTGCGCCGCCAGCAGGCCCAGCAGGGTCTGCCCCTGAAACAGCGTCAACAGGCCCAGGATCAGCACCATGGGGTAGTTGTCGCGCTTGCCCGCACGCCACAGTTCATGCCCCACCACCGCGGCCAGCGCCGGCATGAAGGCCAGTTGCAGCACCAGGAACAACGGCAGCGGCAGCGCCAGCCACCAGGCCAGCCGCGCCAGCAGCCAGAGCAGCCACAACAGGATCAACGGCGTGCGACTCAGTGCCGGGCGCCCGGTCCAGTTGGCCACCGCCGTCAGCAGAAACCCGGCGATGATCGCCACGGCGAAGCCGAACAGCATCTCGTGCCGATGCCACGCCAGCATGCCGCCCAGCGGCTGGCGGCCGCTCCAGCCGCCGTGCAGCCACAGGCCCCAGCCCACCAGGGCGAGGCAGGCAAACGCCGCTCCGGCGAGGAAAAACGGCCGGAAGCCCAGGCTCCACAGCGGCTGCGCGGCCCATTGCCGCCAACGTTCAGGCAGCGACACAGGCATCCCTCCCCTGGCTCGGGACAGGCAACGGCGAATTGCAGCGACGAATCATGCTCGGAACTCCTTGGCCAATCAGCGATGCATCAGCCCCATCAGGTTTCATGCCAAGACCGCCGCCCGGCAAAACCGCGGCCGCCAGCCACACCGAGTCTTTATGACCCGAAAAAATCAGGTCATAACGACCACGCAACAGGTCAATTCGACTCGGTTTTGCGAGCTGCGTTTTTCCGCCCAAGGGCGTAGATTGGCAGCCCTTGCCATCCCCCTACGCCACAAGGATGTCCCCGGTGCCCTCCCGTCCCAGCGCCCCGTCCGAAAAAAGCCTGTCGCGCCTGTTGCTGGAACTGCTCTGGCAGTTGAGCGCCCTGCTGATCCCGATCTTCCTGGTCACCGTGCTGCCGCCGCCCCTGGCCCTGGCCGTGGTGCTGGGCTGCGCCGCCGGCATGGTCCTGGCGGCTCGCCTGGGCTGGCCCCGCACCGGCCGCGCCATGGCCCGCCTGATGATCAGTGCGGTGTTCGGCCTGGGCTTCAGCCTGGGGCGGGCATTGCCGGCGTACTGGGACATCGCCGCGGCCTTCGCCAGCATCCTGGTTGGCATGGGCACCATCAGCCACCTGGAGCGCCGCCTGGGCCTGGTCCAGGCCCCCGCGGCCAGCACCAGCGCCTGGGGCGGCAGCGAACCGCAGAGCACCCCGGAAGGCCTGCCGATCCGGGTGTTCAACCAGGGCGAGATCGCCATGGGCGGCCCCACCTATTGCGACTACCTGTTTCCGGACGGCGTGTTGCTGCAAGGACTGGGGTCGTCGGCGCGCTTCTCCAGCGACGGACGCTACTTCGCGGCGCCCTTGCCATCGCGGCAACGCTGGGGCCTGGCGATCCTCGATCGCTCGCTGCGCCGGCTGTACCGCTGCGACCACAGCGAGTTCTGGGAGCTGGACGCCTTCAGCGAAGAGCGCCTGATCGGGCGGCACAGTCCCCTGGTGGACAACGGCTCGCGCCACGCCAGCCTGGCCACGCTGCTGGAGGGCGCCGAAGCGATCGACCTGCTGGCGGTGGCCGATCTGTGGCTGGAGCCCGGTGCCTGGGTCGACAGCCTGGCCCGGCAGAGCTTCGAGGAACAGTCCCCGGACGGACGTCACCGGCTCCAGGCGCGGATGCTCCTGCCCCGTTGCTTGCGAGACTTGCCCCAACCCCTGGAACCCTTGCGGGCGCCGCCTTACCAACTGAGCCTGGACGGCCAGCCCACTGGCCTGCTGATCGGCGCCGACAGCCCCCGCTGCTGGAGCCGCGACAGCCGCTCCCTGGCCTGCAGCGCCCGCGAGGAACAACAACCCGATCTGGCCGCGACCTGGCTGTGGCAGGCAGACCACGGCTGGCGCCCGCTGCCGGCGCCCTGGGTTGCCAGTCCGGCGGAACCCTCCTTTTACCCCGGCCCCCTGCTGGAGCTGGACAGCCACTACCTGCGCCACGCGGCCTACCTGGACTGCGCCGAAGCCGACCGGGGCCGCTACGGCTATCGCCTGCACAGCATCCACAGCGACACCGAGACCGGCGTCGGCCACGACCCCGAAGGTTGCCTGCAGGTCGCGCCGCTGCCCCTGGTGCGGACCCGAGTGCGCCAGCCCCTGGACAGCGGCGGCCAGCGCGGTGACAGCCAGATCGAGTCGGAGCCGCTGCTGGGCGGCCAGCGGGCGCTGTTCAGCTGGCTGGCCGACGATGAACACGGCCTGGGCACCTACGCCTGCCGGATCGGCGACTGGCAACTGCCCGGGCACTGGCGGTTGGACCATCGGGTTTCCGACTGCCGGCGCTACCTGGCCCTGCTGCCTGTTGCCCGGCTTCCCCTGGTCAGCGACCGGGCGGTGGTGGCCGACCTGCAACAGCGACGCCTGCTGCACAGCCCGCCGCTGCTGGCGGCGCGCCTGCTGGACCTGCGCCATGGCCAGTTGAGCCTGGCGGTGATCGTCGGCCGCCTCGACCAGGACCTGCCAAGCAGCCCCCTGCAACGCTTCAATCAGCCCGCGCCGGCACCCGACGACGCTGCCGCGTTCTGCGCCGAGCAAGACGGCTCCCAGCTGTGCTACCAACGCCAGCGCTTGCAGATCACCGAGCAGCAGCTGCTGCCGCTGCCCGACTGGCGCCTGGTGGACCGGCCCCAGGCCGCGGTGGCTGAAGGCGACTTCATCCAGCCGGCCCCCGACGGCCGGGATGCCGCGTGGCTGTTCGGCAGCGAAACCGAATACGCCGACAGCTGGCTGCGGGAAAGCAGCCCGCGCCTGGGCGGCCACTTGCTCACCGCCAGCGGCTGCGCCCTGACGGACCTGGCACCGTCGCTGATCTGGTCCGCCGATGGCCGTTACCTGGCCCTGACCCGGCTGCGCCTCGACGTCGAGGACGGCCACCGCGCCTGGCAGCTGTTGCTGCTGGACGTGCACCAGCGCAGCCTGCGCATCGCACCGCAATGGCTGCGCCACCGGCCGCTGTTGCGGCGCTTCGACCACCAGGACCTGGAGTTGCGCCTGTTCGAACGGGATTGGCAGGCCGCGGACGACGCCGATCCGGGCCGCAGCCTGCGCCTGCCCCTGGCCGAGTTGCTCGCCCTGCCCGCCCAGGCCCTGGAGCCCCATCAGGGCCTGTGGCTGCTCGCCGCCGACGCGCACCTGGCCGGCGCCTGGCAGGCCCTGGCGCGCCCGGAGCATCCGGCGTTTGGTCCCGCAGCCTGAAGCGGCGCCTCAGTCCTCGCGGGCGGCCAGGGCACTGTGCGCCCGCTGGCTGACAAAACCGGGGATCTGCTCCCCGGGCAGGGACTTGCTGTAGTACCAGCCCTGGATGATCAGCTCCGAGCTCGATTGCAGAAAGTCCAGTTGCTCCCGGGTTTCCACCCCTTCCACCACCACCTTGAGCTTGAGCGTCTCGCAAAAGCGCAACAGACCGTTGAGCACCTGGGCGCCCCTGGGCTCGCGCTGGGCCAGGACGAAGCTGCGGTCGATCTTGATCCCGTCCACCGGAAACTGGTGCAGGTAGCTCAAGGCGGAAAAACCGGTGCCGAAGTCATCGATGTAGACCCGCGCCCCCAGGGCATGCAGCTTGCCGATCCATTGCTGGGTCAGCAGGGCATCGCCCACCAGCGCGTCCTCGGTGATCTCCACCGACACCTGCCCCTGGGCCCAGGCGAGAATCTCCAGCAGGCGCCGACCATGCTCCGCCGAGGCCAGGGTGGCACTGGAGATATTGATGGTGATGGGCAGTTGGAAGCCGCTCTTGCTCCAGGCCAGGTGCTGGCGCACCGCCTGGGAGGCGACCCAGAAATCCACCTCAGGCATCAGCCCGGCCTGCCCCAGCCATTGCAACAGCTCCCAGGGCGACTGCACCTTGCCCTCGCCGTCCCGGGCGCGGATCAGCGCCTCGCAGCCGGTGCACAGGCCACTGCCCTTGGCCACCTGGGGCTGGTACTCCAGGTGAAAGTCGTAGCCGCTCAGTTGCTGGATCCGCGCCAGTTGCAGGGACTGCTGCGCGGCCTGTCGGTAGGCCGCCACCATCGGGTCCAGCTCGAACAGCCTGCCGCGCTCCTCCAGGCCGCGGAAGGTGGTGTCGAAGGTTTTCAGGTAGACCTGCCCGGCGCCTTCGCCCTGGCGCTGGATACTGCGCACATAAGGCAGGTAGATCAGGGTGCCGATCCCCAGCAACAGCAGTTGCAGAAGCACCGCGCCCCAGTCGCCCTGGGTGCTCAGGTAGGCATTGAGCAGCACCGGCGAGGTAAAGGGCAGGCTGACCAGCGCCGGGCTGACCCAGCCCAGTTGCACCACCAGCAGGGCCAGGCAGGCGTTGACCATGGGCACCAGCATGAAGGGCACCAGCAGCCGCGGGTTGAGGATGATCGGCAGGCCGAACAGCAGCAGTTCGTTGACGTTGAACAGCGACAGCGCCAGGCTCGCCATAGCCAGCAGGCGCATGGAACGGTTGCGCGAAAATCCGAGGATCGCCAGCACCAGGGCCAGGGATCCGCCGGAACCGCCGATAAAGGCGAAACATCCCAGTAGCCCGCTGTTGAGGGCAAAGCGCAGGGGCTGCCCGGCAGCGTGATCGGCGGCATTGAGGGCCACCGCCTGATCCATCACCTCCATCAATGGCTGCATGGCGTAGGTGCCGTGAATGCCGAAGAACCACAGCAGGGAGTTGGTCGAGGTCAGGAGAATCGCGTTGAGGTAGGGGTGATCCAGGCTGTCGATGTCGAGCGGGCGCTGGATGTAGGCAAAGTCGTGGACCTGCAACAGCAGCTGCAGCACCGCCACCAGCGCCAGGCAGGTCAGCCCTCCCGGCAGCACCATGTTGATGGTGCCCTTGAGGTTGTGCCCCACCAGGCCTTCGTCCACCAGCCGGGTCCAGCGTCGGCGGTGCAGCCAGGCCATGACCGGGACATTGACCAGGGGCGAGGCGATGGCGATGAACAGCACGAAGGTCGCCGACGCCAGCGGATAGTCCCGCAGCAGGTAGATGGCGATCACCACATGGGCCAGGCAGAGAAAGGCCACCGGCAGCTGGGGCAAGCGGTGCTGGATCGCCAGCATGTAGCCGATGGACGCCGCCACCAGCAGGGGAATGATCGAACTGATGCGGTTGTGCAGCCCGGTCAGCAGGTCCACCAGGGAGCCGGGGGCGCCCAGGGCCTGGGCGCATTGCGCGAGGATCAGGAACAGTGCCGACACCAGCAGGCAGGGCAATAGCCAGAGCAGGCCTTCGCGAATCGAGCGCAACGACTCGGCGCCCGCCAGCAACGCCAGGCGGTGGGTGAAAAACAGCTTGAACCCCAGTTGCCGCATCGGCCTCTCCCCTCTGCCAGCACACGTCCGTCCCCCGCAGACGGCCCCCGCCACGGCCGCCCGGCGTCTGGCGGCGCCGTGGGGCAAACAGGGGGTGCAGGCGAAGATACCACTGTAGAAACCCTGGTCGGCAAGCACTCGATGGCACTGCCTTGAGTGTTTTATCGCCCCGGCGGCGCCAGACTTGACCCCGACGCCGCGCCTCCGGCCCGGCTGCACCCCGGTATAACGGCGAATCAATATCATTTGCAGCGTATCAGGGGTTTTGCTTTAATCGCGAGCAATTCCCATTTGCAACGCCACCCGCCACCGGACCACGCCCTTGCCTTCCATGCCGCCCGCCAGCCCCGCTCTGGTCCACAACCTCTATGACGCCCATCACCCCTGGCTCTATGAACTGTTGCGGCGCCGCCTGAACCACGCCTGGGATGCCGCCGATCTGGCCCACGAAATCTTCGTCCGGGTACTCAAGCGCCCGCCGCAGCTGGACGGCGAGGTGCAGCAGCGCTCCTACCTGGCCACCATCGCCCGGGGCCTGTGCATCGATCACTGGCGCCGCCGCCAGCTGGAACAGGCCTGGCTGCAGGCCCTGGCGGCGCGGCCCCAGGCGTTGCAACCGTCCCCGGAGCAACGGGCGATCATCGTCGAGACCCTACACGAAGTGGACGCCATGCTCGGCCGCCTGCCGCAACGGGTGCGCGAGGCCTTTCTCCTGGCGCAGTTGCATGGCCGTCCCTACAAAGCCATTGCCGAAGAACTGGGGGTCTCGGAGCGCATGGTGAAGAAATACCTGGCCCAGGCCCTGGTGCATTGCGCGCTGCTGGAGGCCGAACTCGACGGCCTGCTGATCGAGTAGAGCCCCATGAGCGAACACGGCGCCCAGCGCTTGAGCCACGCCAGCCTGCAACAGGCCGCGCACTGGTACGTGCAATTGCAGGACGAGGCCGTCAGCGACGAACAACGCCGCCACTGGCAGGCCTGGCTCGAACAGCACCCGGAACACCGTCGGGCCTGGGGCTACGTCGAGCGGGTCAGCCAGTGCCTGCTGCCGCTGCAGGAGGCCGGCGCCCAGCAAGCCGCCGGCCAGGCCCTGCGCGGTGGCCGGCGGGCGCCACTGGGGCGGCGCCAGGTGCTCGGCGCCTTGCTGTTGCTCGGCCTGGGCTGGGGCACCTGGCGCGGTACGCCGCTGCCCCAGGCTCTGGGTCGCTGGCGGGCCGACTATGCCACCGGCACCGGGGAGATCCGCGAGGTCCGGCTCAGCGACGGCACCCACCTCTGGCTCAATGCCCTGAGCGCGCTGGATGTGCGCTACAGCGCCCGGGAGCGACTGTTGCAACTGCACCAGGGCGAAATCCTCATCGACACCGCCAGGGATCCGCAGCGACCGCTGCGGGTGGACACCGAACACGGACGGCTGCAGGCCCTGGGCACGCGCTTCAGCGTGCGCCGGGAGGGCGCCCGCACCCTGCTCAACGTCTACGCCGGCGCGGTGCAAGTGCACAGCGCCAAGAGCGGCCGGCAGCTGCGGGTCGACGCCGGCCAGCAGCTGGCCTTCGACGCCGTCGCGCTGGGTCCGCTGCAAGGCGCCAGCGCCGCTCGCGAAGCCTGGAGTCGCGGGCTGCTGCTGGCCGACAACCTGCCCCTGGCGCAACTGCTCGAAGAGTTGGGGCGCTATCGCCCGGGGCATCTGGGCTGCGACCCGGCCCTGGGTCGTTTGCCGGTGATGGGCGCCTTCCCCTTGCACGATTCCGACCAGGCCCTGGCCCTGCTGGAAGCCGCCCTGCCAGTGCGGGTCCAGCGCCTGACTGCCTGGTGGGTGACCCTTGAGCCTCGGGCCTGAACCCCGCGCCTGAACATCCGGCGAACATTTTTTTAAGGTTGCGGTTCCCTTTTGCCTGTCTGGTTCGGTTAACCGGGTAACAGCACTCACATTGCCGATCCACAAGGGAGCCCCATGCCAACCCCCAACCGTCCCCGCTTGCGCCCGTCCCTGCGTCCCCTGACCCTGTGCAGCGCCCTGCTGTGCCTGCCCGCCCCCTGGGCCCAGGCCACCGAAAACCCCGCCAGCCAGCAGGCGGACAGCCAGCGCCGGAGCTACGACATCGGCCCCGGCCCACTGGTCAGCGTGCTCAATCGCTTCGCCGAACAGAGCGCGGTCTTTGTCGCCGGGCACAACGACCTCGCCGCCGGCAAGCAGAGCCCGGGGCTGCGGGGCCGCTACAGCGTCGAACAAGCCCTGCAGCAGTTGCTCAAGGACAGCGGCCTGCAAGCCCAGGCCGTCAGCGGCGGGTATGTGCTGCAAGCGCTGCCGACCGCCAGCGGCCCGTTGCAGTTGGGCACCACTCAGGTGTCCGCCCAGGGCCTGGGCAGCGTCACCGAGGACAGCCGCAGCTACACCACCGGGGCCAGCGCCTCGGCCACCGGCCTCAACCTGTCGCTGCGGGAAACCCCGCAATCGGTGACGGTGATCACCCGCCAGCAACTGGACGACCAGGGCAGCAACAGCATCGCCGATGCCCTGCGCCGGGCCCCGGGGGTCAGCGTGCAGAACTACGACAGCGAACGCTGGGAGTTTTCCAGCCGCGGCCTGCCGATCACCAACTTCCAGTACGACGGGGTCAACGTCACCTACGACGGGGTCTACGACTACGGCACCACCAGCACCGACATGGCGACCTTCGACCGGGTGGAAATCATCAAGGGCGCCACCGGCCTGATGACCGGCTCCGGCGACCCCTCGGCCACGGTCAACCTGATCCGCAAGCGGCCGACCAAGGACTTCAAGGCCTCGGTCACCGGCACCCTCGGCTCCTGGGACAACTACCGCAGCGAAGGCGATATCTCCGGGCCACTGACCGAGACCGGCAACCTGCGCGGGCGCTTCGTCGGGGTCTACCAGGACCGCAGCTCGTACCTGGACCACTACCAGAACAGCAAGGACATCGCCTACGGCGTGCTGGAGGCCGACCTGACCCCCGACACCCTGCTGACGGTGGGCCTGGACCAGCAGAACACCCGCTCCCGGGGCGCCACCTGGACCGGCTTCCCGATGTACTTCAGCAACGGCTCGCGCACACACTTTTCCCGCTCGTTCAACCCGGCCACCGACTGGAGCCGTCGCGACTTCAAGAACCAGACCCTGTTCACCTCCCTGGAACAGCAACTGGCCCATGACTGGACCCTCAAGGTCAGCTACGACCACCTGCGCCGCGAGCACGACACCCTGCTGGGCTCGGCCAGCGGCGGCAACCCGGACCAGGCCAGCGGCGACGGCATGTTCATGTACATGGGCAAGTTCAAGGGCGAGCAGACCCAGGACAACCTCGACATCAACCTGCACGGCCCCTTCAGCCTGCTGGGCCGCGAACACGAGCTGATCGCCGGCTTCATGCTGATGAACGCCAAGCAGGACATCCCGGTCCACGGTTCGGTGTACCCGCCGGTGGGCGGCAGCATCTATCAGTGGCGCGGCGAATTCGCCAAGCCGGACATCCCGCAGATCGGCGACAACGACATCCTCCAGCGCCAGACCGGTGCCTACCTGGCCACCCGGCTCAAGCCCAGCGACGACCTGGCGGTGATCCTCGGCACCCGGGTCAGCGACTTCAAGGGCATCGACAACACCCGCTACTTCGAGCCCGGCCGCGCCGACGCGCGCCAGCGCTACCAGCAGACCGGAGTGGTCACGCCCTATGCCGGGCTGGTCTATGACCTCAACGACCGCTACTCGCTGTACACCAGCTACACCAGCATCTATCAGCCGCAGATGAGCAAGGACGCCGACGGCAGGATCCTCGACCCGGTGCAGGGCGACAGCTACGAAGCCGGGATCAAGGCCGAATACCTGGACGGCCGGGTCAATGCCAGCTTCGCGGTGTTTCATGTGCAGCAGGACAATGTCGCGCAACTGGTGGACGGCTGGGGCACCGACGCGGTCTACCGCCCGACCAAGGGCGCAACCACCAAGGGCTTCGAGGTCGAGGTGGCCGGCGAGCTGCTGGACGGCTGGAACCTGTCCGCCGGCTACAGCTACAACCACACCCGCGACGCCAATCACGACTACGTCTACGGCTCGGTCCTGCAAACCACCGAGCCGCAGCAGGTGGCGCGGCTGTTCAGCAGCTACCGCCTGCCCGGCGCCTGGGACCGCCTGACCCTGGGCGGCGGGGTCAACTGGCAGAGCCAATTCTTCGGCAAGGTCTACCAGCCCGACCCGAGCGACGCGGTCAACGGCGGGCATGACTCGCGCATCGCCCAGGACGGCTACTTCCTGGTGGACGCCATGGCCCGCTACCAGTTCAGCCAGCACCTGAGCTCGACCCTGAACGTGAAGAACCTCTTCGACAAGAAGTACTACACCGGCATCGGCAACTTCGGCACCGGCTTCTACGGCGAGCCACGCAGCCTGCAACTGGCGACCCGCTGGGACTTCTGAGCGCGCCGATCCACGGTCGCGCTGCGCGGCAGCGGGTTGACTACGCTTGAGCCAGCGTGATCAACCCGCAGAGGACCGACACCATGCCACGTATCCAGACCATCACCCCGTGCCTGTGGTTCGACCACCAGGCACACGAGGCGGCACAGTTCTACTGCTCGGTCTTCGAACAGTCGCACATCACCCACATCAGCCACTACGGCAAGGCCGGCTTCGACATTCACGGACGCCCCGAGGGCTCGGTGATGAGCGTGGCGTTCGAACTCGACGGCCAGGGTTTCACCGCCCTCAACGGTGGCCCGCTGTTCTGCTTCAACGAAGCCATTTCCCTGCAAGTGCATTGCCGCAGCCAGGCCGAGCTGGATCACTACTGGAACGCCCTGGGTTTTGGCGGCCCACCACAGGCGCAGCGCTGCGGCTGGCTCAAGGACCGCTTCGGGCTGTCCTGGCAGATCGTGCCGCAGTGCCTCACGCCGATGATCTGCGACCCCGACCCGGCCCGTTCGCAACGGGTGATGCAGGCCCTGCTGGGGATGAAAAAACTCGATATCGCAACGCTGCAACGCGCCTTCGACGGCCAGAGCTAATACAATCGCGCCAGCTTTCGCAGACGGACAACCTCAATGAAGCCTGCCCTCACCGCCGACCAGGAACCGCAGTTCTGGCGCGACCCTGCCCTGCCGTTCATCGAAGCCCGCTCCATCGCCGATGGCCGCAAGGTCTGCTACAGCCGCCATGCCCACCAACAGTTCTCCATCGGCAGCATCACCGCGGGGGTCAGCACCTACCTCAGCGGCCACTCGCAGTGGCGGGTCAGCCGCGGCACCGTGGTGCTGATGAACCCGGGGGTGGTGCACGCCTGCAACCCGATCGACGATCAGCCCTGGTCCTATCGCATGCTGTATGTCGACACGCCCTGGCTGACCGCCCTGCAGCACGACCTGGGCTTTTGCGCCGAGCTGGGCTTTCGGCCGTTTCGCGAGACTCACAGCCGCGACCCGCAGCTGTTCGCCGAGCTGGAGCAGCTGTACCGGACCCTGGTGGCCGCCGAGGCCGAGCCCCTGCTCAAGCACAGCGCCGTGGTGAGCTTTTTCAGCGACCTGCAGCAGCGCCTGAACCCCGCCGAGGCGCCGCCCCGGGGCGACAACCGCAAACTGCAGGAAGCCGCCGACTACATCCGCCGGCATTGCACCCAGGCCCTGAGCCTGGACGACCTGTGCCAGGCGGCGCAGCTGTCACCGTCCTACCTGATCCGCGCTTTCAAGCAGCAGTTCGGCATGCCGCCCCACGCCTACCTGGTGAACCAGCGGGTGCAGTTCGCCCAGGCCCGCCTGCGCAGCGGCGCGCCGATCGCCGAGGTGGCGCTGGAGGCCGGCTTTGCCGATCAGGCGCATTTCCAGCGCGCCTTCAAACAGCACCTGGCGGCCACTCCCGGCCAGTACCGCGGCCAGCGCTAGAACAGCAGATAAGCCGCGCTGGCAGCCAGCAACGCCGCCATGCTGCGGTTGAACAGACGCACCCCCGGCGGATGACTCAGGTAGTGGCGCAGGCAGCTGCCGACATAGGCCCAGCAGGCAATCGACAGGTAGCAGATCACCAGGTACACCGCGGTAAACAGCCACACCTGGCGCAGCTCGCCGTCGGCGGCAAAAGCCCCCATGCCGGCCACGCAGGCCAGCCAGGCCTTGGGATTGAGCCACTGCATCAGCGCGCCATACCAGGCCGAAGGCGCCCGCGCCTGGTCCTGGGTGTCGAGCCGGCCATCGTCGCTGGCCAGTTTCCAGGCCATGAACAGCAGGAAGGCCACGCCAAACAGGCGAATGCCCTGGGTCAGGATCGGCCATTGGCGCAGCAGTTCGTGCAGCCCCAGGCCGATCAGCACCAGCAGCCCGACGAAGCCCAAGGTGGCTCCGGTCACATGGCGCATGCTGCTGCGCAAGCCAAAACGCGCGCCGCTGCTGAGGGCGACGATGTTCACCGGCCCCGGGGTGATGGAAGCGGCCAGGGCAAAGGCCGCCATGGAAAACACCAGGCTCATGTCTTGTTTCTCCAATCTGGGTCGGATTGACCGCCGCCCAGATTAGGGAGCCAGGATCGCGGCGTATTGAAGAAAACTGCCCTCGTCGGCCTCTAGCAGTGCAAGTGATTGAGCTGGCAATACTGGTCCCACTCCATGTCCACCATCTCGGCGATTTCCCGATGTGCCTCGAGGGTCATCCGCTTCAGTTCCTGGGGCGTGCGGGCAATGAACGACAGCGCCAGCTCCCAGTTGCCCATGCCGCGCAAGCGGGCTTCTTCGTCAAACAGCCGACTGGCGTGCTGGATCTGCAACTCGCTCAAGTCCCCGGGTTGCCAGGGGCGTCCCGAGGATGGGCCAAGCCCCAGCTGGGCCGCGAGCTCCGGACGTTCGGCGAGGTAACGCAGCAAGGCTTGCTGATAGTCGAGTTCAGACATTTGCATGACGCTCACTCCCACCATGAAGTCAATCCCGGGCACTGCCTCACTGCCCCGGGGGGCCGGCTCACGCCGGCGTCAGGCTGGCGATCCGGTCCACCACCCGCCCGGCCAGATCGTCGGGGCGGAACTTGGCGAGAAAATCATCGGCACCGACCTTCTTCACCATGGCCTGGTTGAAGGCCCCGGACAGCGAGGTATGGAGCACGATGTAGAGTTGCCTCATGCGCGGGTCGTTGCGCACTTGCGCGGTGAGGGTGTAGCCGTCCATTTCCGGCATTTCGATATCGGAGATCATCATCAGGAACTCCTCGTCCGGGCGCTTGCCCGCGTCGAGCAGGGCCTGCAGGTACTCCAGCGCCTCGCGGCCGTCCTTCAACGACACCACTTGCACCCCGACGCTCTCCAGGCAGCGGGTCACCTGCTTGCGTGCCACCGCCGAGTCGTCCACCGTCAGCACCCGCCAATGGGCCGCAGCGACCTGGGTCTGCGGCGGGATCACCCCCTGGGAGATGTCCTCGCAGACCGGCGACACCTCGGCCAGGACCTTCTCCACGTCGATGATCTCCACCATGCGCTCGCCGACCCGGGTCACCGCCGTCAGGTAGTTGTCCAGGCCGCTGCCTTTGGGTGGCGGGTGAATTTCCTCCCAGTTCAGGTTGACGATGTGCTCCACCGCACTGACCAGGAAACCCTGGGTCTTGTTGTTGTACTCGGTAATGATCACGTAAGCGTTGTCGATATCCTCGACTCCGGGCAAACCGGTGGCCAGTGCCAGGTCAAGTATCGGAATGGATACACCGCGAACATTGGCCACGCCACACACCACCGAATGTGACATGGGCAGTACATTCAACTTGGGGCACTTGAGAACTTCTCTGACTTTAAAGACGTTGATGCCGTACAACTGTGACTCATTAAAACGAAACAACAATAGTTCCAGACGATTCTGCCCGGCCAACTGAGTACGGCTATTCACCGCTTCCATCACACTGGACATATGAACCCCCTGCCCTGATCTAGTTGATCAATCGGCGATTAAATGAAAGTTGCTGACTGCTGTTGGCGTTCAACTATTGAAACGGGTCACCAAGGCGTTCAGTTCGTGAGCGGTAGACTCCAGATCGCCGCCCACGGTGGACGAATGCACGGCAATCTCGGCGTTCTGATCCGAAACCCGGGCAATCTTGGTGATCTGCTCGGAGATTTCCTCGGCGACATGGGCCTGCTGCTCCGAAGCGGCGGCCATTTGCTGGCTCATCTGGTGAATGCGTTCCACCGCCGAGTTGATGCCATTCAGGGCTTCCTGGGTGCTGATCACCTGGGCTACGCCGGAACGCGCTTCGACACTGCCCTGGCGCGCCACTTCCACCGCCTGGGTGGCCACTTCCTGCAGGGTAACGATGATGCGCTGGATGCTCTGGGTCGACTCCTGGGTCTTGGAGGCCAGGGCCCGGACCTCGTCGGCCACCACCGCGAAACCGCGGCCCTGCTCACCGGCCCGGGCGGCCTCGATCGCCGCGTTGAGGGCCAGCAAATTGGTCTGCTCGGCAATGGAGCGGATCATGTTGGCCGCCTGCTGGATCGACTGGGTTTCCGCGGCCAGGCCCTCCACGGACTGGCTGACCGCATCCACGGTGTCCGCCAGCTTCTCGATCACCACCCGGGTTTTCTGGGCTTCCTCGGAGCCCACCTGGGTCAGGTTGTTGACCTGATCGGCGGCCGAGGCGGTGTCGTGGATATGCACCGACACCTCGGAAATCGACGAGGCCATCTGGTTCATCGCGGTGGCCGCCATGTCCGCTTCGTCGCGCTGCTTGCCCAGGGCGGTTTCCGCCTGCTTGGACAGACTCTGGCTGGTGGATGCCAGGGACGCCGCCTGGTTGGCGTAGTCGCCAAGCCGGCTGAGGGCGGTGCGGATTTTCGCCGATTCGCTGATCAGGATCATCTGCAACTGGGCCACCGGGCCGTGTTCGTCGGTGTAGGTACGGGCGATCAGCTCGCTGTCGAAACTGCCCAGGGACACCGAGCTGATGCGCTGCAACATCTGCCGCGCGCGATAGAAGGCATACCCCTGTACCGCGAAATAACCGGGAACCGCCGCCCCCAGTGCCGCCCAGGCGCCCCCCAGCCAATAGGCCCCGGCCGTAGCCGCGAGGGCCAGCAGCGGCGGCAAGGCAAAGCCGCAGACGCTGGCCACCCGGTAGCTCCAGGGCAGGGCCAGGTTGTCGCTACGCATGCGTTGATACAGTGCGCCGGCGCGTTCCACCTGTTCGCGCTCGGGCTTGACCCGCACCGACTCGTAGCCGGCAATCACGCCCTTGCTGAAGATCGGCGTGACGTAGGCGTTGACCCAGTAGTGGTCACCGTTGCTGCTGCGGTTCTTGACGATGCCCATCCAGCTCTTGCCGTCCTTGAGGTAGGACCACATGTGCGCGAACACCGCTTCGGGCATGTCCGGATGGCGCACGATATTGTGCGGGCTGCCGATCAGTTCTTCGCGGCTGAAACCACTGACCGCAACAAACTCGTCATTGCAGTAAGTGATCTTGCCGTGAACATCAGTGGCGGAAATCAGCCGTTGTTCTGCAGGAAACACCAGCTCGCGCTGGGTCACAGGAAGATTGTTTCTCATCTAAAGAGCCTCGCAGGAAAGTGTTCATTTTCCATTCGGTATCAAATAAAGATTTCCGCATCCTGCGATGACTCGAAGACTTCCTCTGCCGACTTGCAGAACTTTTCAGAGCCAAGTGGATTATTGCAAATGGCCATTATCAATCCAGTCGAGGCAAGTCTAGATTCCGGCGTCAAAAAAAGTGTGAAAATTTCATAAAGCCATTCAACTTAGAGGGCAAAAAATCAAAGATTTTCTGATGTAAATCAACAATTGAAGCCAGAATAGAAAGCTAGCTTTCTAGTTGTTGAGAAGCATTCTTTCCAAAACACTTTGCGCCCGCACAAACTCCATCCGCTGAACATGGGCCACGAACTCGTCGAACGTCGTTCTATCGACCGGCAACGCATGTTGCGCCAGGGCTTCAGTGAGCGTCAGGGCCTGCAAGTTGCTCTGCCGCAACAGCGGCAGAATCTCCTGCAGGGCGCTCTGGAAAAGCGCCAGGTGCAAAATGTCTTGAGAGGCGCGGGCCATCTCCGGTGAAGCACGGCCGAACTCCACCTGCAAGCTCGCCAACGTGCTGGCCAGCAACCGTTGCAGTTCATCCAGATGGCCCTCGGTGAGGGTCAGCTGCAGCGCCGCGCCGTCTCGCAGGGGCTGTTCCAACTCTGCGCAGTAGAGCGCGAACCCGCGTCCCCCGAGGTTGCCGGCAGCGCCCTTGAGGGTATGCAGCAGGTAGCAGGCGTCCTTGGCGTTGTCCTGGGCAAGACTCTGGCGCAGCCGTTCGAGCAGTTCTCCCAGCGTGGCCTCCGAGCCCTCGAGCACCTGCTTGAGCAAGTCACGGTTCCCGCCGAAGCGTTCGAGAATCAGCGTCGGATCCTCGAGCAGGCCGGTGTCCGTGGAGGGCTCGGCAACCTGCGCGGCCCGCACCGCACCACCGGTCCAGAACAACAGGCTGTTGACCAACTGCGGCAGGTTGATCGGTTTGCCGACGTGGTCATCCATGCCCGCGGCCAGGCAGCTCTGGCGGTCGGCCTGGGAGGCATTGGCGGTCATGGCAATGATCGGCAGGCGGGCAAAGCGCGCATCGGCGCGGATCCGCCGGGTGGCTTCATAACCATCGATATCAGGCATCTGGATGTCCATCAGCACCGCCGAAAAGGGCTCTTGGGCATCAAGGGCCATCTGCACCCCCTGCAGCCCGCCGTCGGCCAACTGCACCTGGGCCCCTTCCAGGGTCAGCAGTTCCCGGGCGATCTGCCGGTTCAGGGCGTTGTCTTCCACCACCAGCAACCGCAGGCCACTGAGGGTCGAGCGCCGTACGGGCGTCTTGGCCGGTGGGTCATCGAGGGCGGCAGTGCGCTCGGCCAGCAGCGTCTGCGCCAGTTGCCGGGGGGTAAAGGGCTTGCTCAGGTAGTGGGCAAAGGGCGCCTCGGCGCAGTCCAGCCGGACCAGCAGCGCCGTGGCATCGTGGTGACTGAGCATCACCACTGTCGGCGGTGCTTCGAGTCTCATGTCCTTGATCAGTTGGGCGGCGTGCAGGCCGTCCATGCCCGGCATCAGCCAATCCAGCAGGACCAGATCGAACGCCTCGCCCCGGGCCGCGGCGGCATCCACGACGAGCAAGGCCTGAGCGCCGCTGGCGGCGTGTTCGACGCTCCAGCCGAAGTTGCGCAAGGTGCGCACATTCAGCGCCAGCGCCAGGGGGTGGTCATCCACCACCAGTACCCGCAGGGCCTTGCCGCCCAAGGGCAGGGTTTCGGCGACACAGGCGCCGTCCAGCCCCAGCTCCAGTTCGAAGCTGAAACAGCTGCCGGCGCCAAGCTGGCTGCGCACCTGCAACTGCCCGCCCATCAGCCGCACCAGGTGCTTGCAGATCGCCAGCCCCAGGCCGGTGCCGCCAAAACGCCGGGTGGTCGAGGCCTCGGCCTGATGGAAGCCTTCGAAAATCACCTGCAGGTGTTCGGCGCTGATGCCTATGCCGCTGTCACTCACCGCCACTTGCAAACGCACGCTGTGCTCGCGCTGTTCAAGCAGCTTCAGGGCCACCACCACCTGGCCCTGGGCGGTGAACTTCAGGGCATTGCCCGCCAGGTTGATCAGCACCTGCTGCAGGCGCAGGCTGTCGCCCACCAGGTTCAGCGGCAACTGCGGGTCGAGATCGAAGATCAGCTCGATATCGCCCACGCCCTGGTTGCCGGCCAGCACCACCGCCAGGTCGCGCAGCAGCTGGTCGAGGTCGAAGGCGTGTTCCTCCAGCTGCAACTTGCCGGCCTCGATCTTCGAGTAGTCGAGAATGTCGTTGAGCAGCCCCAGCAGCGACTTGGCGGCGGTCTGCGCCTTGGTCGCGTAATCCAGCTGGCGCGGCTCCAGGCCGGCCAGCTGCAGCAGTTGCAGCATGCCCAGCACGGCGTTCATCGGCGTACGGATCTCATGGCTCATGTTGGCCAGGAACGAAGACTTGGCCTGGCTCGCGGCATCCGCCTGCTCCTTGGCGTAGAGCAACTGGGACTGCAGTTCGCGCTGGGCGGTGATGTCCAGGTTGATCCCGGTCACCCGCAGCGCCTTGCCATCGGCGTTGCGCTCCACATAGGCCCCGGACTGGATGAAACGCACCTGCCCGCTGGGACTGACCACGCGAAAGATCGGATCGTAGATACCCTGGCCCGCCACCGCCTCTTCCAGCTTGCGTTGGGTCAGCTCCCGGTCCTCCGGGTGCACCCGGGCCAGCCAGTGCTCATAGTTCAAACCGTTGCCCCGCAGTTCCAGCGGCTGCTCGTAGAGCTCGAACATGCGCTCGTTCCAGTCCAGCGAGTGGTCATCGAGGTTCCAGGACCAGATCCCCAGCCTGGCCACTTCGGCGGCCATCAACAGTTGGTCGCGGGCGGCAGCCAGGGTCTTTTCCGCGGCCTTGCGCTCGGTGATGTCCACGGCGATGCCCAGGTAGCCGGTCAGTTGCCCGCCTTCATCACGCAAGGCACTGACCACCAGGGTCGCGGCGAAGTGCGAACCGTCCTTGCGCACCATGGTCCATTCGCGGGTTTGCGCCCCTTCGGTTTCCGACTGCTGGACGAACACGCGAAAGCCTTCGATGGGACGCTGATGCTGGGCACTGAGTTCGATGCCGCGCTGGCGGACCTCTTCCGGCAGGTGGATCACCTCCGGGGTGTGCAGCCCCACCAGCTCCTCGGCCAGGTAGCCCGACAGGCGCTCGGCGCCGCGATTGAACACACGGATGATGCCGTCGCGGTCGGTGGCGATGATCGCCACCTCCGAGGCCGAGCGCAGCACGCTGGAGAGCAGCAGGTTGATCTGCCCCAGTTCGGCGGTGCGTGCCGCCACCTGGTCCTCCAGGCTGGCGTTGAGCTCCAGAATCCGCGCCTCGGCGGCTTTCTGCGCGGTGATGTCACGGACCGTCTTCGAGGCGCCGATGACCTGACCGCGCTCATTGAGAATCGGCGAAGCGTTGATCGATACCTCCACCCGGCTGCCGTCCCGACGCAGGCGTTGGGTATCGAAGCTGTGCACCCGTTCGCCATTGCGCAGCTTGCGCAGGATCTGCTGTTCTTCCTGCGCCAGCTCCGGCGGCACGATCAGTTCCAGGATCAAGCGCCCCCGCGCCTGTTCGGCGCTATAGCCGAAAATCTCTTCGGCGCCGCGGTTCCAGCTGGTGACGCGCCCTTCCAGGGTCTTGCCGATGATGCCGTCGGTGGAGCTCTCGACGATGGCCGCGAGCCGGGTCTGGTCACGGCGCAAGCGGTTCTGCCGGTTGACCCCCAGGGCGATGATGGTGCCCACCACCACGAGAAACAGGGTCAACAGGCCACCGACCCACAGGACCCAGGCCAACGAGGTCTGATGCAGCGGCTCGACGAACCCCGGCCCCACGCTGAACTCGAAGGCCCAGCGCCGCCCGAACACCTGTTCCTCACGGGTCCGCAAGGCCAGCGTGTCCTGCAACGGCTGGGTCGAGCTGGCAAAAAAACTGCCGGCGTCGGCGTCATCGGTGATGTCGCGCAACACCAGGCGCTGGCTGGCAGGATCGAACGACAGATCCTTGAGCACCTGGTTCATCACCAGGGGCGCAAAGGTCCAGCCAAGGAGCTGGGCCTCACGCTCCTGCGGCGAGGGCGGCACTTCGGCGCTGCGGTATACCGGCAACAGGAACAGCAACGAGCCCATCACCACGCCGGGCTCCTGGCGCAGCGACAAGGGCCCGGTCAGCCGCGGCTCGCCACTGCGCATCGCGGCCACCGCGGCCGCCCGGCGCACCGGCTCCGACGCCAGGTCCAGGCCCAGGGCCGACTGGTTCGGCGCCAGCGGTTCGATGTACTGCACCACGTAACGATCACCGTGGTGGGGCTGCCATTGCTGCAGGTGAAAGCCTGGCGCGCCGTCGAGTTGCGCCGCGGCCAGGAACGAGCTCTCCTGCGCCTCGGGCACACGCCGGACAAAGCCGAAACCGTGGGCGCCGAAAAACTCCCTGTGCAGGTCCCGACCCTGGCTATAGCGATAGAAGATCTCCCGGCTCACGCCATCTGCACCGGCCGTGACAATCACCCCGCGGGCGCCGCGCAAGCCGTACTGATACAAGGTCATGCGCTCCAGCACATGGTGCGCGGCGTCCTCGGCGGCCCGCGACACCGCCTGTTCCAGCTGATGGGCGTTGACCCGTGCCACCAGCCAGTAAACCGCGGCGGTGGCGCTGCTACCCAGGACACTGATCAGCGCCAGGTAGACAAATCCCATTTGAACAGTGCGTCCAGGCTTCACGGGCGATCCTCGTCGGGGCCGGCAGGGTTCAGGGCAGCGCCGGCAGGCGGCCCGCGGCCAGGTACTCACTCATGTTGGGGTACGACAGCGGACGGCAGTACAGAAAGCCCTGCATCACGTGGCAGCCCTGGGCGGACAGGGCCCGGGCCTGTTCCTCGGTCTCCACGCCCTCGGCGACCAGCTGCAGGCCCAGGGCCAGCCCCAGCTGGATGATGGCCCGGGTAATGGCCGCGTCACTGGGATCGCTGACCATGTCCCGCACGAAACTCTGGTCGATCTTCAGCACATCGATGGGCAAGCGCTTGAGGTAGGCCAGGCTGGAATAGCCCGTGCCGAAATCATCGATGGCGATGCTCACCCCCAGGGCCTTCAGGTCGCTGAGCAAGTCGCAGCTGTGCTCGCCGTCCACCAGCGCCAGCACCCCTTCGGTGATTTCCAGTTCCAGGGTCCGGGGTTCGATGGCGCTTTCCGCGAGCGCCTGCTTGACCAGATCGAGAAACTGCGGATCGGAAAACTGCAGCGGCGAGATGTTCACGCTGACGCTGATGGCATGCCCCTGTTCGTTCCATTGGCGGATCGCCCGACACGCCTGGCGCAACACCCAGCGCCCCAGGGGCACGATCAGCCCGCAATCCTCGGCCAGGGGAATGAACTCGGCGGGGGAAATCATCCTGCCGTGCTCGTCGCGCAAACGCAGCAGGGCTTCGACGCCGACCACCCGCTGCAGGCGCAGATCGACCTTGGCCTGATAGAACACCTCGAAGCGCTCCTGCTCCAGCGCGGTGCGCATCTCCTGTTCCAACTGATGCCGGGCACGGACCCGCTGATGGGTCGGGTGGTCGAAGAAGCGGTACTGCCCGCGCCCCGCCTGCTTGGCCTGATGCGCCGCGGCGTCGGCGTGCTGCAGCAGGGACTCGGCGTCCAGGCTGTCATCGGGATAGACACTGACGCCGATGCTGGCGGTCAGGTCATAGCGCGACGGGCCGATCACCAGCGGCTGGGCGATGGTCTGCATGACCCGCTCGGCGCACTCGCTCAAGTCGTCCACGGCGTTGAGCTCGGGCACCAACAGCATGAACTCATCGCCGCCCTGGCGGCTCAGGGTGTCGGTCAGGCGGCAGCAATGGCGCAGACGCAGGGCGATTTCCTGCAGCACTGCGTCGCCTTCGCGATGGCTGCTGGTGTCATTGATGACCTTGAAGTGGTCGATATCGATCGACAGCAAGCCGACCAGCCCCTGGCCTGCGGCGGCCTGGCGAATGGCCTGTTCCGTGCGGTCGTGCAGCAATTGACGGTTGGGCAACTGGGTCAGGGGGTCGTAGTTGGCCAGGCGCCGGGACTCTTCGCCCAGCTTGATATGGGCTTCGACCCGCGCCCGGGCAATGGGCACATTGATCGGTTTTTGCAGAAAATCGGCGCCGCCCAGGCGCAATGCGCGCAATTCGTGCTCGGTCTGGCGGTGCGAGGTGACGAAGATCACCGAGGCCTGGCACAGCCGCGGGTCGGACTTGATCAGCTCGCACACCGAGTAGCCGTCCATGTCGGGCATTTCGATGTCCAGCAGGACAATGTCCGGGTGGCATTGGCGGGCCACTTCCAGGGCCTGGCTTCCCTGGGTGGCGACATAGACCTCGCCCAGGTCCTGAAGCGCCTGACCGAGTATCCGCAGGTCATTGACCTGATCGTCCACGATCAGAATGATCGGCTTGTGATTGAGCATCGTGCTGGTCCCTCTGCCCGATTCTCCGAGATGAATATCCTCCCCCGGCCAGAGAATCCTAGACCAAGATCCATGAGCACAATGCCACTACCTTGGTATAGGCCTGCAAGCCAGCATTTTTAACGGTTCAAGCCAATGGGACGCAGTTGCACATACCCTGTCCACGCCCCGGACCCCGGCGCTGCCGGCGTCCCACAACGCCCCGGACCGACCGGAGCTGGAGTGACTGTTGATGGAACACCTCGAACTGCGCCCGGCCGCTCGCGACGACTGGCCCTGCCTGGAAAACCTCATGCAGTTCTATCTTTATGAGCTGAGCCGGTGGCTGCCCATCAAACTGGCGGCCCAGGGGCTGTATGCCCTGCAGTCCCTGGACGACTATTGGCGCCACCCGGCCACCCATCCCTGGCTGATCCTGGTGGGGGGAGAGCTGGCGGGCTTTGCCGTCGTCGACCAGCAACGCTGCGACAGCGATGCCCGCCACAATCTCGGCTACCTGTTCATTGCCCGACGGTTCCGGCGCCTGGGCGTCGGCCGGCAGGTGGCGCAACAGCTGTTCGAGCAACACAAGGGGCCCTGGCAGGTGATGCACTTCGAGGCCAACCTGCCCGCCCGGGATTTCTGGCAGGCCATGCTGGCGGGGCAAACCCCGACCTCGATCGTCGCCCAGGGCTATCCCGCCAGCCTGTACCGTTGGCCAGGCTGACGCTGCACCGGCACCCGCGCCGGGTTGCCCAGGCTGCGCCGGCGCGCGGCTTCCTGCACCGCACCCTGACGACATTGGCAACGTCCGCGCCGATCGCCTACCTTCTCCGGGACCACCCGCACAGGCCCGGCCCCCCCGCCGCCTGGCGCTCCACCTGCGCTTGATGCAAAGAGCCTCGTCCATGTCATCGTCCACCACCCGCACCACACGCCTGCTGTTACGTCCACCGACCCTGGCCGACCTGCCGCAGGCCTGCGCCATCCACGGCGACCCGCAGACCCACCGCTTCAACCCCAGCGGCCCCGACAGCGCCGAAGCCACCAGCGACCGGCTGCACAGCTGGATTGCCCATTGGCAGCAGTACGGCTTTGGCTACTGGGCCATCGCCCGGCTGGACGCACCGCAGCAGCTCATCGGCTTTGGCGGGCTCATGCGGGCGCACTTCGGGCAGGAGGCCGGGCTGAACCTGTACTTTCGCTTCACCCCCCAAGCCTGGGGCCAGGGTTTCGCCAACGAGATGGCCCAGGCGGCCCTGCAACTGGCCTTCGGCGAACTGCTGGCGCCTCGGGTCACCGGCCTGGTACGGCCCGACAACCTGCCGTCCCGGCGGGCCCTGGAACGCCTGGGAATGACCCTGGACGGCGAGCTGGAGGATTTTCCCGGGCAGCCACCGAGCCTGCTGTACCGGCTCAACGCCCAGGATCACCGGATGATCCGCAGCGGATGAGTGTTGGCTGCGCGGAATATTTTTTCTCGGCCCTGCATCCAGATACGTCGCTCAGGGGTAGTACCCATAGCAGTCCTGAAAACTGCCGAACCGATCCCCAATGGAGAGCCACCATGCACGCCAGACAACGTCTTATCTGCCTCAGCGCAACCCTGACCATCGCCTGCCTCGGCGCCCTGCCCGCCGCCCAGGCGCAGAGCGCATTGCCCGACAGCATCAAGGTCCCAGAGGGCCACAAAGTTGCCCTGGAAACCGTGGGCACCGGTGAAATCACCTACGAATGCCGGGACAAGGCCAACGCACCGGGCGAGACCGAGTGGTTCTTCGTCGGTCCCAAGGCGGTGCTCAGCGATCGCGGCGGCAAAGTGCTGGGTGACTACTTTGGCCCACCGGCCACCTGGCAGGCCAAGGACGGTTCGAAGATCACCGGGACCCAGGTCGCCGTGGCGCCGTCCAGCCCCGGCAACCTGCCCTATCAACTGGTCAAGGCCAATCCGGCCGAAGGCAAGGGGCTGATGAGCGGCGTCAGCTACATTCAGCGAGTGGCCCTCAAGGGTGGCGTGGCCCCCGGCAGCGCGTGCACCGCGGCCAACAAGGGCACCCGCGAAACAGTGAAATACCAGGCGGACTACATCTTCTGGGCGGCCCGCTGACTCGCCCCGCAAGATGCCAGTACCGGCACCGGCAACTGGTCTACGCTGCTGACAGCCACCGCGCCGCCAGGGTGGCGGTGGCTGTCATCTGTCGCAGGTAAACGCCCTTGTCTCTACCCGAATCCCTGTTTAACCACGCAGGCTGTATCGCCGCTTGTGCCCGAGGCGAGCGCCAGGCCCTGGAGGCCCTCTATCACGAGGAAGGGCCGCGCCTGCTTGGCGTCGCCAGACGCCTGGTACGCGACACGGCCCTGGCTGAAGACATCCTGCACGACGCCTTCATTCGAATCTGGCAAGGCGCAAGCGGTTTCGACCCGGAACGGGGCAGTGCCCGCGGCTGGATGTTCAGCATCACCCGGCATCTGGCGCTGAATTTCCTGCGGCGCCATGGCCGTGAGGTGCCCATTGATGAACCCTATCCCGAATACCCCCAAGCCCTTGATGTGCTGGCCATGAGCACGGCGCCAGCCACCGCGCTGGCTGATGCCGGACGTCTTGAGCATTGCCTGGGGCAACTGCCCTCGCAACGCCGCGAGTGTCTCCTGCAGGCCTATGTGGACGGTTATTCACACGGGGAGATTGCCGCCAGGATGGCCACCCCGCTGGGGACGGTCAAAGCCTGGATCAAACGCAGCCTCAGTGCTTTACGGGAGTGCCTGGGATGAAGATCGCGCCACGGGACGACAGCGATCCCGCGCTCCAGGCCCTGGCCAGTGAATATGTCCTGGGCACCCTGGACGCCGAACAACGGCGCCTGCTCGAACAGCGCCTGCCCCATGAGCCCGCCTTGCGTAACGCCGTGCACAGCTGGGAACAACGCCTGCATCCACTCACCGCTTTGGCCGCTCCCGTCACGCCGTCGCCCCGGCTCTGGCGGCGTATAGAACGCAGCCTGGAGCAACTGGCTGAACCTGGGCCGGTTTCGGCTTCCGGCAACCCCGGGCGCTTCAACTCCCTGGCGCTGTGGCGCGGACTGGCCGCTGCCGGCCTGGCCGCCAGTGTCCTGTTGGCCAGCCTGCTGATGCTGCGCCCCCATGCCCCGCCCGGTTACCTGGTGGTGCTGGTCGCCCCTCAGGACAAATCACCCGGTTGGGTGGTGCAGGCCAATGACACCCGGGAGTTGCAGTTGATTCCACTGGGCAGCATCGAGGTTCCGGCGGACAAGGCCCTGGAGTTCTGGACCAAGGCCGACGATTGGCAGGGCCCGGTGTCTCTAGGACTGGTCAAGCCCGGCCAGCCGCTGCGTGTGCCGCTTGATCACCTGCCGCCCCTGCAAACCAATCAGTTGTTCGAATTGACCCTGGAGGACCGCCAAGGCTCGGCGCTAGGCAGGCCCAGCGGCCCGGTGCAGTTCATTGGGCGCGCGGTAAAAACCCTGTAGCCAGGGTCAATCCCGTCTCGCCCCGGCGTGGCCACACCCTGGCAAGCGAGTCGGGTTCGAGGATTGACAAAGCCCGCGCCGGCTTTTACAACTGTGCACCTGATTTCAGAGTCTGCCGAACCATGTCCCAAGCCCCGACCCTCGATTCTCGCGCCATTGGCCTGCTGGCCAAGGCCGGAGCCTGGGTGGCTTGCAACTCTAAATCGAAGAAACAGTCGCTCATGTGACCGGGGCGCTGTGTCCCGTCAGATGAGCTGACAGGACATCAAGCGCGACGGACCTCCCCCCCTGCTTACCGCCCTTCTACTCTTCTGACGACGACCCGACGGTCAACCTTCAGGAGAACACGCATGTCATCGTTTCAAGGAATCTGGGTCCCCATCGTCACGCCCTTTCACAATGGCGCCATCGACTTTGCCGCCCTGCGCCGGCTCAGCGCCCATCTGCTGGAAAGCGGCGTGGCCGGGCTGGTGGTCTGCGGCACCACCGGCGAGGCCGCGGCCCTGGACAAGGACGAGCAACTGGCGGTGCTCGACGCCGTGCTCGAACAGGCCCCCGCCGGGCGCGTCATCATGGGCCTGGCGGGCAACAACCTGAAATCGCTGCTGAGCCTGCAGCAGGAAATCCTCAAGCGCCCGGTGACGGCCCTGCTGGTGCCCGCGCCCTATTACATCCGCCCCTCGCAGGCGGCCCTGGAAAGCTTCTTCCACAGCGTCGCCGATGCCTCCAGCGTGCCGCTGATCGTCTACGACATTCCCTACCGCACCGGGGTCAACCTGGACAAGGACACCCTGCTCAACATCGTGCGCCATCCGCGGATCGCCGCCGTCAAGGACTGTGGCGGCAACCTGGACAAGACCCTGGCGCTGCTGGCCAGCGGCGCGGTAGAGGTGCTGTGCGGCGAGGACCTGCAACTGTTCAATGCCCTGTGCCTGGGGGCCAGCGGCGCCATTGCGGCGGCGGCGCACATTCGTCCGGAGTTGTTCGTGCAGTTGCAGCGCCAGGTCATGGACCAGCAGCTGGATGCGGCCAGGGCCAGCTTCCGGCAACTGGTGCCCTTGATCCAGGCGCTGTTCGCCGAACCCAACCCGGCGCCGGTGAAGGCCCTGCTGGCCCATCAGGGTCTGATCGAGCCACACCTGCGGGCCCCGATGCAGGATTGCAGCGCTGCCACCGCCGCCCACCTGCAACACCTGCTGGCCGGCCTGCCCTGAAGGGCTTGCCCTACGGATCATCGGCATTGCCGTGCCTGCGGCCCGTAGGAGCTGGCTTGCCAGCGAAAGCGTCCTCAAGCCCGATGCAAGGTGCGAGGGCCTCTTCGCCGGCAAGCCGGCTCCTACAGAGGCGGGGGGGCACAGTGGCGCGGCAATCCCGATGCCCGCAAACGCCGATCGCTGCGGCGCGCGGGCGCTCTCAGCGGATCGGCGGGATGCGGATGTCGCCGGCCCGACACTGGGTCTTCACCCCTTTGCCGCACGGGCCGAACTCCAGGTCCCGGGTCAGGCACACGCGCACCTCGGACAGCTCGGGACCGCTGCAGAGAATGGCCACGCCGTTTTCACCGATGCCCGGGTTGCTCTGGCGCAACTGCCGGGCAATTTCCGTGGCAGGCAAGTAGCGCACCGTGGTCGAAGGCTGCAGGACCTCGGGAATCTTGACCGAGCCCAGGGCCCTGTCCGCCGCGTCCAGGTAACCCATGCCCCCCAGGCCGCTGCAGGTGCCGTGCTTGGTCCACTCATGGTTCATCAGCTTGGCGGTGGGAAACAGGGTCAGGCCCTTGGCTCGCTCTTGCGGGGTCAACGGGGTCAGGGGTGGACAGGATTCGGGCCAGCCGCCCTTGGCGTACTGCGGCCACAGCCCGTGGAGGACCAGGCCGTAGCCCTTGCCCGAGCATTGCTCGTTTTCCGGGTGCATCAGGCAGAAAGTCGGCGACCAGGACAGGGTCAGCAGGTAGTAGTCGAAGGTCCCCGCCACCGAGTCCCGCTGCTGTTTGGGCTGACGTGCGTCGCTGATGCCCACCAGCCCCAGGGTCAGCACCAGGGCCGCCATCAGGGCAAAAAACTTTCTCATCGTGACCTCTCCTTGTGGAATCGAATCGTCCTGGCCCCGCCATCGGGGTGGAGCCGCCGGCACACCGCTCCACCTTCTTGGCATGCCGGGGTTGCAGGAACATGACATGCGCCGCGCCTGTCCCGGCAAAGCCGGCCAGGCGCGGCGGCGACAATACAACAGGCAGGCGCTCAGGCGCGATCAGTGACCAACATCCAGTGCCGCGACCTGCTCGGGCACGCTGACAAAGACGCTGTAGCGGGCCCCTTCCATGGCCTCGAAGGCGATCAGCTTGTGCACCAGCGGCTCGCTGAGCACCTTGCCGGCATTGAGCAGCAACATGCCGTTGTCGGCATTGAGGTTGCGACGCAGGACCATCCCGGCCTGCAACTCCCGGGTGCCCAGGACCCTGACGCTTGGATCATCGACGGTCACGTCACTCAGATAGGCCGCGCAGACCTGGACGAAGCTTTCCACCAGATTGGGGTCGTACAGGCGACCGGCGTACTTGCGAATGAACAGCAGGGCTTCGTCGCTGTTCATGTGGCGCTCCAGGATCAGCCCGCACTGCAACTCGATGAAATCCACCGCCAGCTTGAGCAGGCGCGAGCCCCAGGGAATCGCCTCGCCCTTGAGGTGCCGGGGAAAACCGCTGCCGTCCCAGCGTTCCTGGTGATGCAGGATCAGGCGTGCCGCGTCCTGCATCGGCTCCAGGGCCATCAGCACCGACTCGCTCTGCTCGGGATAGGCCCGGTAGCGCTCCTGTTCGGTATGGCGCAACAGGTCCGCGGGGGCGACCAGCATGGCATCGCTCCAGCTCAGCTTGCCGATGTTGTACAGGGCGGCGGCCATGGCCAGGTCGCGGCTGGCGCTCTCGTCCAGGCCATGGGCTGTGCAGCAGGCGCGCACCAGCTCGATGATCTTGCGGTTGGTTTGCTTGTCCGCCGGCAGGCGCAGGTTGGCCAGCAGCGAGAACACCTCGGTGGCGGTGACGTAACTGTGCTTGAGCTCCTCATAGGCCAGGTCCAGCATGTCGGCGGTCTGCTGCAGCTCCGCGGTGCGTGACGCCACCCGCTGTTCCAGCCCGGCATTGCTGGCCTTGAGCTGGCGGTTCTGCTCCAGCACCAGTTGCTGCAGGCGCTTGAGTTCACGTTCGGCCTGCTGGTGCTCCAGCCCCTGACGCAGGATCAGCAGCAGTTCTTCGTCATTCCAGGGTTTGCTCAGGTATTGGTGGATCTGCCCCTGGTTGACCGCCTTGATGATGGTGCTCACGTCGGCGTAGCCGGTCAGCAGAATGCGTCGGGTGCCCGGATAGCTCTCGCGCACCCGGGCCAGCAAGGTGGCGCCGTCCATGTTGGGCATGCGCGCGTCGCTCATCACCAGGTCAACCGGACGCTCGGCGAGCATCTCCAGGGCCCTGGCGCCGCTGTCGGCCAGTAGCACGTCATAAGGTTGGCCGCGCAGCAGGCGCCGCAGACTGTTGAGAATCGATTCTTCGTCATCCACCAGCAACAGGCAGGGACGCCGGCCAGGTTCGACGGACTGCGGCTCTTCCATGTGATGCATCTCCCGGTGATCCCTTGGATTGGCCGGACACCCCTGACAGGCCACCGGCCAGTTGCTCGATTGCCTTGGCAATCCTAGTCATATTTTGCTTTTGCGCTCTGGCCCAACGTTAAAAAAACCTCCGCAGGTGCAGAACACAGTGACTATGCTCACAGCGTTGAACGCAGGCTCAGGGCACTAGGGACGGTCTATGGATACTGGCTGCGACCCGCAGACAACAGCGCAAGACACTCCGGGCCCGCCCTCTGCGCGGGTCAATCGGCGAGTGCTGATCGTCGATGACAGCCCGCAGATCCACGAAGACTTCTACAAGATCCTCGCCCCGCGGCAGGCACCGGACCTGGGGCCGCTTGAGGAGCAACTGTTCGGTCAAGCGGCGCCTGGCCCCGCGCCGACCTTCAGCCTGGACTCGGCATTCCAGGGCCGCGAAGCCCTGGCCAGGGTCGAGGCGGCACTGGCCCAGGGCACGCCTTATGCCATGGCCTTCATCGACATGCGCATGCCGCCGGGCTGGGACGGCCTGCAAACCATCGAACAGCTGTGGCTGGCCGACCCCGAGCTGCAGATCGCCCTGTGCACCGCCTACTCCGACTACTCCTGGGAGGCCCTGGCCGAGCGCCTGGACTTCGGCGATCGCCTGCTGATTCTGAAAAAACCCTTCGACAGCCTGGAAATCCGCCAGATGGCCAGCGCCCTGACCTGGAAATGGCAGATGGCCCAGGACGCACGGAACAAGCTCGACGACCTGCAGCGGACCATCGAGGAGCGGGTCGCCGAACTGCTCAAGGTCTCGCACCTGCTGCACTACGATGTGCTCACCGGGCTGCCCTCCAGCACCCTGCTGGGCGACCGCCTGAGCCAGGCCATGGCCCGGGCCCGGCGCTATGAGCAACAGCTGGCGGTGCTGTTCCTGGGCCTGGACCGTTTCAAGCGGATCAACCAGGCCCTGGGCTACCCGGCCGGCGATGAACTGCTCAAGCGTATCGCCCAGGGCCTGCAGCAAAGCATGCGCGAGTCGGACTCGGTCTTCCGCTACGGCTCCGACGAGTTCGTGGTGCTGGTGCATGACCAGCAGCCGCCGCCCCAGGTGCGCAGCGTCGCGCAAAAACTCCTGGCCACGGTGAACCAGGTGCACGACATCGCCGGGCACGAACTGCAGGTCACCGCCAGCCTGGGGATCAGCCTGTATCCCGAGGATGGCCAGGACGCCCTGACCCTGATCAAGAAGGCCGAGATGGCCATGCGCAACAGCAAGGACCAGGCACCGGGCCGCTACGGTTTCTTTACCGAGGACATGACCCATCGGGCCCGGGAACAGCAGCACCTGGAGTCGGGCATTCGCCAGGCCCTGGAGCATCGGGAGTTTGTTTTGCACTACCAGCCAAAAATCCACCTGGCCTCGGGCCAGGTGGTAGGGGCCGAAGCGCTGATCCGCTGGTTCAGCCCGCAACGGGGCTGGGTCAGCCCGGCCCAGTTCATCCCGGTGGCCGAGGACAGCGGCCTGATCAACGCCGTCAGTCGGTGGGTGCTGGGCGAGGCCACCCGCCAGTCCCGCGCCTGGCAACAGGCCGGGCTCGCACCGATCCGCCTGTCGGTCAACCTGTCGCCCAGCGATTTCCGCCAGCCGCAGTTGCTCGCCCAGTTGCAGAGCGCTCTGCAGGACAGCGGCCTGGACCCGACCCTGCTGGAGCTGGAAATCACCGAAGGGGTGCTGATGCAGAACGTCGAGGCGACCCTGGTCACCCTGCTGGCCATCAAGACCCTGGGGGTGCGCCTGGCGGTGGACGACTTCGGCACCGGTTACTCCAGCCTCAGCTACCTGCGCAAGTTTCCGCTGGACGTGCTGAAGATCGACCAGTCCTTCGTCCACGGCCTGAGCCACGACCCCAAGGATGCGACCCTGGTCAGCGCCATCATCCAGCTGGGGCGCAACCTCAACCTGAACGTGATTGCCGAAGGGGTGGAGACGGCGCAGCAGCTGGCCTTCCTGACCCAGCAAGGCTGTGAGGAAGGCCAGGGCTACTACTTCAGCAAGGCCCTGCCGGCGGCAGACTTCGCCCGGTTCCTGCAAGGGCGGGCCGCACCCGCCGGGCAGGGCCAGCCATGAACCGCGCAGCACCTGCGGGCCGGCCGCGGCGGCGCCACCTGGGCGTGGCGCTCTGGTTGCTGCTCGGCATCGCCCTGCCCGCCCTCCCGGCGCCCCTGGACGAACCGCTCAAACCCCTGCCCGCGGCCCCCGACCTCGACCCCGGGCGGGTGGAACTGGGGCGCCGGCTGTTCAACGAGCCGCGCCTGTCCCAAGACCACAGCCGCTCCTGCGCCAGCTGTCACCGGATGGACCACGGCGGCGCCGACACTCAGGCCAAGTCCCTGGGCATCAAGGGCCAACCGACCCTGGTCAACGCTCCCAGCGTATTCAACGCCGCGCTGAACTTTCGGCAGTTCTGGGACGCCCGCGCCGACAGCCTCGAAGCGCAGATCGACCAGGTGGTGCAAAGCCCGATCGAGATGGGCAACAACTGGCCCGACCTGCTCCGCACCCTGAGTGACGACCCCGACTACCGCCAGCGCTTCGCCGAGCTGTACCCGGATGCGCTGACCGCGGCCAACGTGCAGGACGCCCTGGCCAGCTACGAACGCACCCTGCTCAGCAGCGGCTCGCGCTTCGACCAGTACCTGCAAGGCAACACCGAGATCCTCAGCCTGGACGAGAAATACGGCTACCAGCGCTTCAAGGACTACGGCTGCATCGCCTGTCATCAAGGGGTCAACATCGGCGGCAACATGCTGCAGAAATTCGGCGTGATGGGCGACTACTTCGCCGCCCGGGGCAACCCCACCCAGGCCGACCTGGGCCGCTTCCTGATCACCGGCGACGAGCAGGACCGCAACGTCTTCAAGGTGCCGAGCCTGCGCAATGTGGCGGTCACCGGGCCCTACTTCCACGATGGCTCGGCGCAGACCCTGGAACAGGCGGTCGAGGTGATGTTCAAGTACCAGCTGGGCCGGACCCCAAGCCCCCAGGACACCGGCCTGATCGTCAAGTTTCTCAAGACCCTGACCGGGCAATGGCAGGACAAGCCCCTATGAAGCTGCCCCGCCTGCCCGTCACCCTGTTCACCCTGCTGATCCTGGGCCTGGTCCTGGCGCTGGCGTTCCTCTACGTGAAGACGGTCATCGGCCAGACGGCGAACTACACCCTGTCCCGGGACCTGATCGGTCACATCAAGCAACTGAATGCCCAGTGGGAAACCGAGGTGCTCAAGGCTCGCATCGCCATCACCCATGACTACGATCCACTGGTGCTGCCGGTGCAACAGATCAATCAGCTGTGGAGTCGCTTCGATCAGGTGTCGCAGCAGGAGCACATCGACCCCGAGGCGTGGCAGGCCAGTCATCAGGCCTTCCTCGCCGCGTTCAAGGAAAAGGCCGACCTGGTGGAGCGCTTCAAGTCCCACAACTCGGTGCTGCGCAACTCCCTGGCCTTCCTGCCCACCGCCGAGGACGACATCCAGAGCCGCCTGGCCGGGCTGGATGACAGCCAGCGCCTGTCGCAGCAGAGCATCGCCATCGACACCTACGACCTGCTGCTCAGCAGCCTGGAGTTCGCCCAGGTGTCCAGCGACGACAAGGCCGCCGACATTCTGGTGGGGCTGAACAAGCTGGAGGTGAACAAGGAGCGCCTGCCCGAGGCCATGCACGAACCGGTGGCCATCCTCAGCAACCACGTCTCGGTGATCCTGCGCGAACAGCCGGTGGTCAACCAGCTGCTGGAGAAAATCACCTCGATCCCGGTGGCCCAGCGCCTGGACGAGATCAACGCCCTGCTCAACCGCGACCAGCTCCAGGCCGACCTGCAGGACCAGAAGGCCCATCAGTACCTGCTGCTGTTTTCGACGCTGCTGGTGCTGTTGATCCTCTATCTGGTGATCCATCTGATGCGCAGCTACGGGGTGATCCGCCGGGTCAACACCGCCCTGCAGAGCGCCAACGAACACCTGGAGCAACGGGTCGAGGAACGCACCCACGAGCTCAAGGAAGCCCAGAGCGAACTGCTGCACGCCGCGCGCCAGGCGGGCATGGCGGAAATCGCCACCAATGTGCTGCACAACGTCGGCAACGTGCTCAACAGCGTGAACATCTCCAGCGAACTGCTGAGCCGTACCCTGCGCTCCAGCAAGGCTCAGGGCCTGGGCAAGGCGATGCAGCTGATCAACCAGCACCAGAACGACCTGGGGCAGTTCTTCACTGAAGACGAAAAGGGCAAGCTGCTCCCCGGCTACCTCAACCAACTGGTCGCGGCCATCGCCAGCGAGCAACAGGGCATGAGCGACGAGCTGGCCCAGCTCGGGCGCAGTATCGATCACATCAAGGAGATCGTCGCCACCCAGCAGTCCTATGCCGGCGCCTCACGGCTGATCGAACCCCTGCGGGTCAACGAACTGATCGACGACGCCCTGCGCATGAACGCCGGGGCCCTGGTCCGGCACCAGGTCACGGTGGTCAAGGACTACGCCGAAGTGCCCGCGGTGATGGGCGACAAGCACCGCATGCTGCTGATCCTGATCAACCTGATCAGCAACGCCAAATACGCCATGTCCGACCTCGACGAGCAGTCCCGCACCCTGACCATTCGCGCCCGGGTGCTGGAGGGCCGGACCCTGCGCATCCAGGTTCAGGACCAGGGCGAAGGCATCGCCGCCGAAAACCTCACGCGGATCTTTGCCCACGGCTTCACCACCCGCAAGGAGGGCCACGGCTTCGGCCTGCACAGTTGCGCCCTGGCCGCCATGGAGATGGACGGCCAGCTCAGCGTGCACAGCGACGGGCCGGGACTGGGCGCCACCTTTACTCTGGACATCCCGCTGATCGACGCCGAGAACCCCACATGGACTCACTGATCAACCGCCGGATTCTGCTGATCGACGACACCCCCGCGATCCACGAAGACTTTCGCAAGATCCTCATGCCGCAGAGCCAGGACACTGGCCTCGACGATCTGGAGGCGCAGTTGTTCGGCGCCCCGACCCGCACCCGCCAGCAGCCCTTCGAACTGGACTCGGCCTACGGCGGCGAGGAAGGCCTGAACAAGGTCACCCAGGCCCTGGCGCAGCAGCGCCCCTATGCCCTGGCGTTCGTCGACATGCGCATGCCCCAGGGCTGGGACGGGGTGCAGACCATCGAACGGCTGTGGCAAGAGGACCCGCGCCTGCAGGTGGTGGTGTGCACCGCCTACTCCGACTATTCCTGGGAAGACCTGCTGGAGCGTCTGCAGGGCCACAACCGCCTGCTGATCCTGAAGAAGCCCTTCGACAATATCGAAGTCCAGCAGATGGCCAGCACCCTCACCAGCAAGTGGGAGATGACCGCCCGTGCCCTGCTGCAGATGCATCACCTGGAGAACCTGGTGGCCCGGCGTACCGCGGACCTGGAACGTGCCGGAACCGCCCTGCAACAGGAGATCGACGAGCGCAAGCAACTGGAGAACCAGCTGGTGCAGTCGGAAAAGCTCGCCTCCCTCGGGCAACTGGCCGCGGGCGTGGCCCACGAGATCAACAACCCCATCGGCTTCGTCGCCTCCAACCTCGGCAGCCTGGCCGGCTACCTGCAACAGATCGGCCAGATGCTCAGCGCCTACCGCCAGAGCGAAGAAGCCATCACCGCACCGCAAGTGCGCGAGCACCTGCAAAGCCTGCGCGAAAGCATCGACCTGGACTTTCTCCAGGAGGACATCCCGCTCTTGATCAAGGAATCCAAGGAAGGCATCGGCCGGGTCGAGCAGATCGTCAAGGACCTGAAGAACTTCTCCCGGGTCGACAGCGATCAGCAATGGCAACTGGCGGACCTGCAACAGGGCATCGACTCGACCCTGAACATCGTCGCCAACGAGATCAAGTACAAGGCCGACCTGGTCAAGGACTACCACGAGCTGCCGCAGATCGAGTGCCTGCCCTCCCAGCTCAATCAGGTGGTGATGAACCTGGTGGTCAACGCCGCCCAGGCCATCGGGCCGGAACGCGGCACCATCACCCTGCGCAACGGGGTGGACGGCGAGCATGTCTGGCTGGAGGTGAGCGACACCGGCTGCGGCATCGATGCACAGCACCTGCAGAAGATTTTCGACCCCTTCTTCACCACCAAGCCGGTGGGCAAGGGCACCGGCCTGGGCCTGTCGCTGTCCTACGGGATCGTCAAGAAGCACGGCGGGCAGATCAGCGTCCGCAGCCAACCGGGGGTCGGCAGCACCTTTCGCGTGGAGCTGCCGATCCGCCAGGCGCCCCGGACAGCGACCGAGCAAGCGCACTGAAGCACCGCGCCCCTCCCCCGGCCAAACACCCGCAACCCTTGCCCTCAGCTCATCGAGCTTCCGGCCCGGGGCGCCTGGGCGCAGAGGTGCAACAGGGCGTCGCCATCCAGGGGCGGGCTCAGGTACCGCCCCTGAACCTCATCGCAGCGAATGTCCCGCAACGCGGCAAACTGCTCCGGGGTGTCCACCCCTTCGGCCAGCACTTTCAGGCTCAGGGCATGCCCCAGGTCGACGATCGCCTGGACGATCGAACGGCCGGCCGGACTGCGACCCAGGCCGGCCACCAGACCGCTGTCGATCTTCAGGCCGTCCAGGGGATAGGTCCGCAGGTCCTGCAACGCCGAACAGCCGCTGCCGAAATCGTCCAGCACCAGCTGCACCCCGAGGGCCTTGAGCCCGCCCATGATGTCCTGCACCGGGCGCCCGTCGTCCAGCAGCGCCTTGTCGGCCACCTCCAGCAGCAGACGCGAAGGAGCCAGCCCGCTCTGAGCGAGCACCGAGCGGATCCTGGCCACCAGCTGGCCGCGCTGGAACTCGCAGGCCGACAGATGCACCGCCAGCTGCAGGTGTTCGGGCCAGGCCCGAGCCGCGCGGCAGGCCGCCTGCAGCACCCAGTTGCTCAGCGGCAGGATCAGCCCGGTGTCCTCGGCGATGGGCATGAACACCTCGGGCCCCAGCAGCCCGCGCTGCGGGTGCTGCCAGCGCACCAACACCTCGGCGCCCTGCCATTGGCCGTCGCCCAGCCGATAGCGCGGCAGGAACTGCAGGCTCAACTGGTCCTGGTCGATGGCGTGACGCAGGTCGCGCTCCAGGCCGCGGCGCTCGATGATCCGCGCATTCATGTCGGCGGCGTAGAAACGCCAGGTGCTGCGCCCCGCCGCCTTGGCCTCGTACAGGGCCATGTCGGCAAAGCGCAGCAGTTCTTCGGCCTGGCTGGCATCGGCCGGGGCCCGGGCGACTCCGATGCTGGCGCTGATGAAGACTTCATGCTCGCCAATGTAGAACGGCTCCTCGATACGCTGGATCAAGCGCCGGCACAGGCCGTCGATTTCCGACTGGGCCATCTGCCCGGGCACCACCAGCACGAATTCGTCGCCACCGACCCGGGCCACCAGGTCCTCGCTGCGCAGGCAGTGGGACAGGCGCTGGGACACCTCGTGCAGCACCTGGTCGCCGGCGGCATGCCCCAGCAGATCGTTCACCGGCTTGAAGCGGTCGAGGTCGACGCTGAGCATCAACAGTGGCTCGCGCAGCACCCGCAGGGCCGACAGCCGATCTTCAAGGTATTCGCGCATGCGCATGCGATTGGCCAGGCCGGTGAGTGCATCGTGCTGGGACAGGTATTCGATGCGCCGCCGGGCCGCGACCTCCTCGGTGATATCGCTGGCGGTGCCACGGTAACCGCCGCCGTCCATGGCCCGTACCGAGAGGCGGCAGATCCGCGGCCGGCGCTGACCGTCCAGGTAGGCGCATTGCAGCAGGCTTTGGGAACGCCGCTGCGAGGCGCTCAGCCAGTGGCGCAGCGATCCCTGCTCGGCGCTCAGCAGCTCATGCATCGGCCGCCCCAGGGCCGCCTCCCGGGACAGGCCGGTAACCGCCTCGAAGCGCTCGGACAGGTAGGTGAAGCGCAACTGCGGATCCACTTCCCAGATCCAGTCGGAAGCCGCTTCGGCAACATCGCGAAAACGCTCCTCGCTGGCCTCCAGCGCGCCCCGACTGCTGCGCAGGGCCTGGACCTGATCATCGATGAGCCGCGCCGCCACCGCAGAGCGCCGCAGCAGCAGGATCGCCATCAGGCCCACCAGCAGCCCGGCCAGCAGCAACAGCGGGATCACCAGCACCAGCAACTGGTGCCCCGGTCGCGTCGGCTGCCAGTGCAGGGTTCCGGCGCCGTCGGGCAGGCTCAGGGTCGGCTGCGGGCTCGGCGCCCCGGCGTCGACCCGCTGCAAGCGCTCGATGCCCGCCTCACGGCCCAGCACCAGCAAACGGCTCGGGTCCAGCCACACCACGAACACCAGCACCGACTGCGGGCCGTCATCGACCGGCACTTGCGGATCGTTGCCCGGGCTCAGCACGCTGGTGAACACCAGCGCCGGTGTCCCGCCGATCGCGTGATAACGGCTGAAGACCTTGCCATCGGGCGCCTGGCGCACCTGCGCCAGCCAGGGTTGCAGCGCATCGCCGAACCAGTCCCGGGCCTCCATCGCCTCCAGGCGACCGGACACCATCGCGTAGGCCGTGCGATCGGCCGGGTCGATGACGAACACCCCGTCAAAACCCAGGTCGCGGTACAGGGACGAACCGAAGTTGTGCCGGGTGTAGGCCCAGTCCGGATCGACCTTCAGGTGCAGGTGCTGATAGGCATCGCCCCACTGCGCATAGTCCTTGACGGTGCTACGGGCATGGTTTTTCAGCGATTGCAGGGCCTTTTCGATTTCCAGGCGGTTGTGCTGCTCGGCAGCCAGGTTCTGGTCGAGGGCGATGTACACCAGCAACACGCCGGTGAAGAGGAACAGCGCCAACAGCAATCCCGAGCATCCGAGCAAGGTGGCGCGGGCCAGCGCCTGATTCGAGATGCTGCGCACCGGCGTCAGATCAAGACCTAGGTTTTCCATAGTGCTCCAAGCGCCATAGCGAAAAACCGACCGGTGTGCTCCAAGCTCACGCGGCCCGAGATGAAGCTCCTGCTTGCCTATTAGACGATAGACAGTATTTCCCCCCCGGGCCTGAAGAAACGCCGGGGGCGAAAGCCGTGCAGCCATGGCGATGGGGTCAGGGCAGGACGCCGGCGACCGGGCAACGGGCCGGCGGCGTCCGACCAGAGGCGACCGGGGTCAGTCCCGGCCTGGGCGGGGAGTCACTTTGGGCAGCTGCTGCACCTGGTGATAGATGCTCAGGCCCAGCCTCTGGGCGATCTGCACCATGGCGTCGCAGCCGGCCGAGGCACCGCCGATGCGCAGCAGCGCGTCACAGCGCTGCAGCAGGCGCTCGGCATAGGCGTGGAAGCGCTGGTTGTAGACCTCATCGCCCACCGCCCGGGACCCGGCCAGACGGGTCATGGGCAAGGCCACCCACTCCCCCAAGAGCGGGAAATGCCCGGCCTCCAGCACCTGGGCGGCGCACTGCTCCATGGCCTCGACATTGCGCGCCAGCAACAGCGGATCGTCGCCGGTGCCGGAACGGTAGGGGCCGGCCACCAGCACCGTCAGGCTGCGAGGCTTGAGCACATGCAACTGCAGGTACTGCAGGAGCATGATGGTCTTGCCGTCGGCGATCTCGCCGCTCTTGATCATGTCCAGGGCCTGGTCGATATCCAGCTCCAGGACTTCGATGTCCTCGCCTTCGTGCTCCAGCCCGCCGCCCTCATCGATGCGGTCTTCGGCCTGGTAATGGCCGATGAAGAAATGCACCCGTTCGGTCACCGAGCCCGGACTCATGAACGCGTCGAAGACCTTCTGCACCTCGCCCACCCGGCAACCGGTTTCCTCTTGCGCTTCCTGGCGGATGCGCACTTCCGGGCTGGCGTTATCCAGCAGCCCGGCGGCCGTCTCGATCAGGTAACCGCTGTGATCGTTGACGAAGGCCGGCATGCGGAACTGCCGGGTCAGCAGCACCGTGCGCCGTTCCAGGTTGTACAGCAGGATCGTCGCACCATTGCCGCGGTCGTAGACCTCACGCTCCTGGGCCTGCCAGCTGCCGTCGCGGCGGCGCAGTTCGAAGCTGTATTTCTTCAGCACGTACCAGTTGTCGGAGAGGGTCTTCTCGGCGGTGATGCGGATGGTTTCCTCGCTCATGGCTGCTCCTGAGTGTGTGGGCCGGCGGGGCGAAACCCCGACAATTGTTCCAGCAACTGCACGCGGTAGGCCGGGGTCAGGGCGAACCCGCCCGCCACCTGGTGCAGATGACCGTCCGCCAGCCGCGCGCGGAACCAGTCGCGGATGAAATCCGGGGCGTAGCCGCCGGTGCTGAAGCCCTTGGCGAAGGCGATCATGTCCTGATAGACCTCCAGGTAGGCCTCTTGGCTGGGGACCGGGTAGCGGTTCTGGTACAGCCAGAACTGCAGGTCGTACAGCAGGTGCGACAGCGGGTCGGCGTGCAACGCAAAGTAGCGTTTGTCCTGGACGATGCGCAGGGCGATCTGGCGGATCAGCGGCCCCAGGTCAGGCACGTCCGGGCAGTGTTCAAGCAGCTCCTGCAGCAGTGGCGAGAACGGCGCGCTGGCGACCGTGTCCAGGTCGTCGAGGTAATCCTGCTCGGAGGTGTCATACACCTCCCAGGACACCAGACTGCGGACAAAGGCCTCGAAGTTCGGCGCCAGGACAGTCACCTCGTAGTCGCCCTCCTGGTCCACGTGCACCACCCGGGGTTCACCCTCGGGGCCGCACTCGCGGTAGTCCAGCGCGATCATGTCATGCCCGGCGGAGGGGCAATTGCAGATGTACACCCCCAGGTCCGGGTAGCCCCACTCCTCGATCATGAAGCGGCTGCCCAGGTCGCCGCCCAGGGAGTAGCGGCTGTCGCGACCGATGCTCAGGAAACTGTCGATCGCGCAGTGGTCCTCGGCCCAGGAGGTGCCCTGCTCCGTGGGGCAACAGCACAGGTGCGGGTAGCCACCGTTGTAACGCTGCATGAACGCCACATAGGACGGCGGCAGCCGATAGCCCAGCTGGGCTTGCAGCTCGGCGATCATCGCGGCGCTCGCCGGTGGCTGGTTGATCTTGCGGCTGCTGTCGTGGTCCCAGAACGCGTCCAGGTCGATATCGTGGGGGAAGTTGCTCATCCGATGCATCCGTTGCGGTTGAAGGTCGGCCTGTGCCAAAAGCTGCACAGGCTACCGCAATCCTGCCTCAGAGCCACCAGCGCAGAAGGAAAAAGAACCCCATGCTCAGCAGCATGCTGACCAGGGTATTGCGGGTGTAGATCACCAGCACGATGGCCACCAGGGAGCTCGAAAGGTAGGGATTGTCCCAGTGCAGGTTCAACTGCTGATCGGGCATGAACACGATCGGCCCGCAGATCGCCGTGAGCATGCCCGGCACGGCGAAACCGAGGAACTGCCGCGCGTTGCTGCTCAGGCGCAGCGGCAGGCGCGGTTCGAGAAACACGTAGCGATTGAGAAAGACCAGCAGGCCCATGCCGAAAATCACTGCCCAGACCATCATGCGCGCCCCCGATACAGCTTGTTGCAGACAAAACCCGCACTCATCCCCGCCAGCCCCGACAGCACCAGGGCCGAGCCCCAGTGCCAGTAGCTGAACAGCACCGAGCAGAACAGCGACACCGCGACACAGACCACGGTGGGCACATTGCGCACCAGCGGCGTGATCAGGGCGATGAAGGTGGCGGCGATGGAAAAATCCAGGCCCAGGTGTTCCAGGCCGGGAATGCTCTTGCCCAGCACGATGCCCAGCAGGGTGAACAGGTTCCAGGCCACGTAGAAGGTCAGGCCCACGCCCAGGGCGTACCAGCGGTCGAACTGCTGCTTGTCGTGGGCGCTGGTCAAGGCGAACAACTCATCGGTGAGCAGAAAGCCCAGGCCCACCCGCCAGCGCCCGGGCAAGGGCGAGATCACCGAGCGCATGCTCATGCCGTAGAGCAGGTGCTGGGAGGTCAGCAGCAGCGTGGTCAACAGGATCGAGAAGATCCCCGCCCCGCCCTTGAGCATGCCGATGGCCACCAGTTGCGCGGCACCGGCGAAGACGATGCTCGACAGCCCCTGGCCCTGCAGCGGCGTGAGATTGGCCTCGATGGCCATGGAACCGGCCAGCAGCCCCCAGGGCGCGGTGGCCAGGGACAGCGGCATGATGGCGATGGCACCGCGGATAAACGCGGCGCGGGGCAGAAGAACGCTGGACATAACACCCTGCACACAGATGACGGACGCTGACTGTGCCAGCTGGCACGGCGCCTGGCTTGAACGATCTTGCGCAATTGCCCACCGCCGCGCTTTTTTTGCAACCACCAAACGCCTTAGGAGCGAGCTTGCTCGCGATGCACTCAAGAACGCCGCGTTGCCCCCGTGAACGCGGCGTTTTCGTTGACCACCATCGCGAGCAAGCTCGCTCCCACCCTTGATCAAGCGCCCGGACTGATCATGCTGGCGGCGCGAACCGCAGCGGCCACTGGCTTGCCAGCGAAGGCGTCTCCAAGACCAGCACAAGACCTGCGGGCCTCTTCGCCAGCAAGCTGGCTCCTACGGGAAACAGGGGGATGCAAACGACAACGCCCCTCACGAGGGAGGGGCGCTGGTTGATGCTACGAGCGGATTACAGCTGGATCAGGTTGCTGATCTTCACGTCCGGATCGACGTCGGCTTCGTAGTCGACCCCTTCGATCTCGAAACCGAACAGGCGCAGGAACTCATGCTTGTAACCGACGAAATCGGTCATTTCGTAGAGGTTCTCGCTGGTGACCTGGTCCCACAGCTGCTTGACCCGATCCTGGACCTCGGGTTGCAGTTCCTTGTAGTCGGCACGCAGGCGGCCTTCCTGGTCGATCACCGGCTCGCTGTTGTACAGGCTGTCCTTGTACAGGCCGTAGACCTGCTCGATGCAACCTTCGTGGCTGCCCTGCTCCTTCATCACCTTGAACAGCAGCGACAGGTACAGCGGCATGATCGGGATCGCCGAGCTGGCCTGGGTGACCACGGCCTTGAGCACCGACACCCGAGCGTCGCCGCCCAGGTCGGCCAGTTGCTGGCGCATGCCGATGACTTTCTGGTCCAGGTCCTTCTTGGCTTCGCCAATCGAACCGTTCCAGTAGATGTCGTGGGTCAGCTTCTCGCCCAGGTAGGTAAAGGCGGTGGTTTTCGCGCCTTCGGCCAGGACACCGGCGTCGTGCAGGGCGTCAATCCACATCTGCCAGTCTTCGCCGCCCATCACCGCCACGGTGCCGTCGATCTCTTCCTGGGTCGCCGGCTGCAGGGTGGTTTCCTTGACGATTTCCTTGTCGGTGTCGACACCGCGCAGGGTCACGGACTTGCCCAGGGGCTTGAGGGTCGAGCTCAGCACTTCACCGGTCTTGGGGTGGGTGCGGCGCGGGGCGGCCAGGCTGTAGACCACCAGGTCGATCTTGCCCAGGTCGCGCTTGATGGTTTCGATGGTTTCGGCCTTGACCGCGTCGGAGAAGGCGTCACCGTTGATGCTCTTGGCGTACAGGCCCTTTTCTTCGGCGAACTTGTGGAACGCTGCGGTGTTGTACCAGCCGGCGGTGCCCAGCTTGCCGTCAACGCTGCCGCGCTCGAAGAACACACCCAGGGTGTTGGCACCGCAGCCAAAGGCGGCGGTGATCCGCGCGGCCAGGCCGTAGCCGGTGGAGGCGCCGAGTACCAGTACGTTCTTCGGCCCTGCGTCGATGGCGCCCTGCTGGGTGACGTAATCGATCTGCTGCTTGACGTTGGCTTCGCAACCCACCGGATGGGTCGTCACACAGATAAAGCCGCGAACGCGGGGTTTGATGACCATTCACAATCTCCCAATTTCAATGTGCCAGGCGCCGGTAACGGCGGCGGCAGTGTCACTTGCTAAGGTCGTAGACGCTCACAATGGCTTCGCGTCACCAACTGATGGAATTTGCCCGGCAGGCCGAGGCTTGGCGCCCCCGTGCCGGCACCCTCGGGGCGACATCCAGGCGGCCAGGGCCGAGACTCTAGCAGCTGCACCGGCAGGCTTGTGCATCCACTCGGCGAAATTTCTGCAGCCACGTTCATCAACAGATGATGAAGTCCGGCCGGCCTGTGCTTCAGGGCATCCTGTCCAGCGGCAGTTGCTGGCCCTGGCTGCGCGCCTCGTACCAGCGCTGTACCACGTCCGGCAGGCGCTGCTTCCACGCAGGCTCGGTGGTGTAGTAGCGCACCCGCACTTCATCGGCGGGGCCCACCACCGCCAGCAGCGCGACCCACAACTCACCCTGGGCACCGCGCACGAAAATCGCCGCATGGGTGGTAGCCAGCCCTTGCAGCCACATATCGGTGACCTCGGCGCCCGGAAGCTCGGCCGAGGTGTCCTGGGAGAACACCGAGCCGCTGTCGAGCAGAGTCTGGTAATCCTGTTGCAGCAGCTTGCGGGCGCGCTGGTCTTCTGCCTCGGTACGCACCAGCGCGGTGGACAGCAAATCGTACTGGTTCTCCAGGATTTGCCGGGAGGCCACATAGAGCCCGTCGTAATACACCCCCGAGCCGGCGCCGCAGGCATAGGCATCGCCCTCCTGGGTCACCTGCAACAGACCGTTGCGCGGGGTGAAGCGCAGCTTGCAGCCCTCGACGCCGTAGCGGGCTTCACCGTCCTTGAGCTGCAGCTTGCCCGCCAGCGCACCGGAATTGGCGCCGCCCATGGCCGACAGGTCGAAACTCAGACGATCCTCGCCGCTGCGCCGGATCACCAGCTCACCGCCGTAGAACGGGCTGACCGAGACCCGCTGCCAGGTGCCCTGCCAGCTGAACGGAATGTTCACATAGCGCAGCACCGTCAGCCGGCTCAGGTATTGGCTGCGCAGGCAGCCCAGATCGGCCTGGCACTGGTCGCGCTGCTTGAGCCATTCACGCTGGCCCAGGCGCAGCGCCTTGGGGTCCTTGGCCTCGGCCAGGGCGGCCGTCCAGGCCTTGCCCAACCGGCTGTCCAGCCCGGCGGTATAGGGGTCGGCGCAGATGGCCTTTTCACTGGCACTGGCGGCCTTGGCGCAGTCGAAACTGCTGGCCTGGGCGCCCTGGCCACAGGCCAGCAGCGCCAGCAGCAAGCCACTGGCTCGCAGGGGATGAACAAGGGGGGCAAACATGGGTCGATTCCATTCAACGAAGGCCGCGCCAGGATACCTGCAGCAGAGCCATCTGCCGACGACAAAATCGCCCCGGCATGGCCCGCCAAGGCACGCGGCAGGCCCACAGTTTTAGCGCGACAGGCGGCAACCAGTCGTACTAAGCTCTGGTTTTTATCCCCCAAGGGCACTGCATGAAATGGATGCTGCAGGCACTGTTGCCGCTGTTGAGCCTCACCGCTCAAGCCGGTGAGTTGCGCATGCTGACCGACAACCACCCGCCGCTGCACTTTCAGCAGGGCCCGCACATGACGGGCTTCGCAGTGGAGGTGGTGCAAGCCCTGGCGCAACGCACCGGCGACCCGGTGCAGGTGCAGCAACGCCCGATGCTGCGCGCCCTGCGCGATGCCAGCGAGGACGCCGACACCGCGGTGTTTACCATCCTGCGCACCCAGGAGCGTGAATCCCGCTACCAATGGGTCGGCCCGCTGATGCGCACCGAAACCGCGCTGTACACCCGCAGCGGCGACACTCCGCCGATCAGCGACCTGAGCCAGGCCCAGGGCCAGATCGCCGTACCGCGCAAATGGCTGGTCTACAGCTACCTCAAGCAGCAGGGCCTGGACAACCTGTGGGGCGTCGACAGCCCGGAAATCATGATGCGCCTGCTGCAGATCGGCCGCGTGCAGTACGTGGTCGCCGACACCATGAGCGTCAGTACCTTCGCCAGCAATGTGGGCCTGCCCTTCGAACAGTTGCGCTACCAGATGCCGCTGATGCACCAGGACGCCTACATCGCCTTCTCGCCCAAGGTCGATGCAGCCCAGGTGGCCCGCTGGCAGCGGGCCCTGGACGCGATGAAAGACGATGGCAGCCTGCAAGCGTTCATGCAGCGCTGGCATATCGATCGCACGCCCCCACAGGTGGGTGAATTCAAGCCATGACCCGCCTTGTCCAATGGAGCGCCATGCCCCATCAACTGGCACTCAACTGCCCGCAATGCGGGGCCCAGGCGCGCTTCGACTTCGTCGTCTCCAGGCCCATCGCGCGCAAGGTCGATGTGCCGTTCTTCGCCGACCATCCACTGCTGGACTATCGGCAAGAGCAGGACAGCTGCGGGCACTACCGTCACTACGCCCTGTACTTTCCCGGCCTGCACGGCGACCCGACTCACAGCCTGGGTCCGCTGCCCGAAGGCTACCTGGCCAGCCACTGGCAGTGTTCACCCTACTGGTATCGCGATCACGGCCTGGACCTGGGCTCGCTGGCCTGCGAACACTGCCGGTACTCGGCGCGTCACACGCTCAACTGGCCGAGCGAGGCCTATTTTTCCGTGGCCTACAAAGGCCAGATGCTCTGGGCCTTCAACCGCGAGTCGGCGCTGGCCCTGCACGACTACCTGGAGTCAGCGCAACGCGATCCCGGCGGCTATCCCTGGCGCAGCTTCCTGCTGCACATCCCGGGGGCCTTCAAGCACCGCAAGGCGCGCCAACCGCTGACCCGCCTGCTCAAACGACTGCTGATGCCGGGCTGAGCCCCGCGCCAAGGAATGTTCCATGCCGACCTTTACCCCTGCCCGCCCGCTGCATCGCCTCCATTGCGCCGGCTGCGGCTGGCACCTGGCGATCCTCGGCCAGAGCGAGGCCAGCGTGCGCAAATGCCCCTGGTGCGGCAGCCATGAATTCAGCGACCAGCCCCCCAGCCGCAGCGGCGCCGGGCAGGTCCTGCAATGCAAACACCATGGCCCGGTGGTGGTGCAGGTGCTTGACGACAACATCGACAGCCAGGACTTTCTCGACAATCTGTATTGCCCGTTCTGCCCCTGACCCGTAACGAACTGGCTCGCTGATTCTGCGAAGCGTTTTCTGACGCGCGCACGGCACTAAATCTCGTCCACGGCAGCTACATTCGCTACTATGGCGTGCCGATTTCTGCCTTTGCCGACCCGCCAAACCGGAGCTTCAATGCCTACCCCCAAGGACCTTGCCAGCGACAGCGGCGCGCCGATGATTCCCGAGCAGCGCCGCGAGCAGATCCTGCGCCAGTTGCGCAAGCATCAGGTGCTCAGCGTGCATCAGTTGATGGAGATGTTCGACTGCTCGCACATGACCGTGCGCCGGGATATCGCCCTGCTGGAACAGGAAGGCCGCGCCCACTCGGTGACCGGCGGCGTGCGCATCGCCAGCCAGTTGCACAGCGAGCCCAGCCACCAGTCCAAGGCGGTGGTGGAACTGCCGCAGAAGCAGGCCATGGCCAAGCTCGCGGCGGGCCTGTTGCACGCGGACATGACGGTCTACCTGGACGCCGGCACCAGCACCCTGGAGATCGTGCCCTACATCAAGGCGCTGTCGGGGATGACCGTGATCACCAACGATTTCGGCGTGGCCCAGGCCTTGATGGAGGCGCCCCAGGTCACGGTGATTCACACCGGAGGCCAGTTGGATCACTCCAACCATTCCTGTGTCGGCGGGCTGGCGGTGGCCACCCTGCGTCAGGTGGTGACGGACATCGCCTTTATCTCCACCAGTTCCTGGGACCTGCGCCGGGGCATCACCACGCCCTCGGCATTGAAGGTCGAGGTCAAGCAGGTGGCGATGCAGTCGGCGACCCAGGCGGTGCTGGTGGCCAGCAGCTCCAAGTACGGCACCTTCGGCATGTACAAGATCGCCGAACTGGAGCAGTTCGACATCATCATCAGCGACGCCGCCCTGGCCCCGGCGGCAGCGGACGGGATTCGCAAGCACGGGGTGGAGTTGCTGCTGCCGGCACAATCCTGAGTCAGCGGTAACCCCCAACACGTGCAATCCGTGGCGACGGCGCGTGCTCCCGCGCGCCTGCGCAGCAGACGCAATGCCTGATGCCCCTCAACGTCTGAAAGGTTGCGCCGTCCGGGTTTGGGGCGGCTGCGCCGCCCAGCGGGAGCAAGCTCCCTCGCCACCCAGAGCGTGCATGGCCGCTAGCGTGGTTTCTCGGTTTCAGCCATGAACTGCCCCAACTCGCGGGCGTAGAACCGGGCCATGCCAGTGGTGCCATGCCCGCGGGTTTCGGCGCTGGCGGGAATCAACAGCAGGCGAGCATCTTTCACTTGCTTGAGCGCCGCTTGCAGGGTGCCGGTTTCCGGTGGGTTGCGCTCATCGTCCGCGGCGTTGATCACCAGCACCGGCGCCTGGATCTTGCTCAACCCCGGCGCGGCGTTGTAGTCCGCCGAAGACTGCCACTGGTAGATGAAGTCGTTGGCATCGGCGGTCTGTGGCGCCTTGAGGCGTTCATCCACCAACTGGTCGGCCTGGGCCCGGGTCGGCGCCAGGGCCTGATAGGCCAGGGTGCCGCCGCTGGTGCCAGTGGCGAACAACGCATTGGCCAGACGCAGAGACGGCGGCTGGACCCGGTAATTGCCGTTGTCCCAGGCCGGGTCCTGCTTGATCGACTCCACCAGCAGGCGGCGCATCATCCAGTTGCGCGAGGACATTTCCCCGGGCTGGGAGGCCATGGGCACCAGGGCGTCCATCATCTGCGGCCATTGCTGGCCCCAGAGCCAGGTCTGCATGCCGCCCATGGAATTGCCGATGATCAGGCGCAGGTGCTTGACCCCCAGCCCCTCGGTGACCAACCGGTACTGGGCCTGGACCATGTCGTCGTAGTTGTACTGGGGAAACCGCGCGCGCAGGCCATCGGAAGGCTTGCTCGACTGGCCGACACCAATGCCGTCGGTGGCAATGATGTAGTACTTGCTCGCGTCCAGAGGCTGCCCCGGGCCGAACAGTTCACCGCCAAAATCCTTGCTCAGCAGGTCGCTGGCCGGCCGGTAGGTGCCGTGCAGGTAGAGGATCGCCGGGTGCTGGGGGTTGCCCAGGGTGATGTAGTGCAGTTTCAGGTTGGCCAGCTGTTCGCCGTTGTGAAAGGTGAATTGCGGGGCGACCCAATCACCCTCGGTGGCCGGCGGCAAGCTCGCGGCCGCGGCCAGGGACATACCACCCAGGGACAGAATCAGGCCGAACGCGGCCCGGCGGACAAGACGCTGCATGAAAAAACTCCTGTGTTTATCGCTACGAATCATCGCAAGCCGTTCGTGGCCTGCGTACCCTCTGTAGCCGCTGCCGCAGGCTGCGCAAGGCACCGCAGGGGCCTCGGCGGTCGCGGAATCGCTGCGAGCCTACGGCTCGTTCGCAGCCTTCGGCAGCGGCTACATAAAGCGATGCGCGAAGGCCCGCAGGGGCCTCGGCGGCCAGGGAGTCGCTGCGAGCCTACGGCTCGTTCGCAGCCTTCGGCAGCGGCTACATAAAGCGATGCCCGCAGGGCCTTGCGCGACGTTCCCCAGATGCCTTTTCCTGCGCAACCTGCAGCAGCGGCTACACCGCCGAGCCTTGGCGCGCCTGCCAGTCGCGCAGCCATTGCAGGCCGGCGGAGGTGTCGCCACGCGGGCGGTATTCGCAACCGACCCAGCCGTCATAGCCGAGCTCGTCCATCAATTGGAACAGGTAGGGATAGTTCAACTCGCCAAGGTCTGGCTCGTGACGATCCGGCACCCCGGCGATCTGGATATGGCCGATGCCCGGCAGATCCCGCCGCAGTTTTACAGCCAGGTCGCCTTCGACGATCTGGCAGTGGTAGCAGTCGAACTGCACCTTGAGGTTGGCCGCACCCACTTCCTTGCAGAGGGCCTGGGCCTGGTCCTGGCGATTGAGGAAGAACCCCGGCATGTCCCGGGTGTTGATCGGCTCCAGCAGCACGGTGACTCCGACCTTGGCCGCCTGGGTCGCGGCGTGGGCCAGGTTCTCCAGGTACACCCCGTGATGCCGGGCGCGGTCGCTTTCCGACGGCAGCAGGCCGGCCATCACGTGGATCCGTGAATTGCCCAGCACCGCGGCGTACTCCAGGGCCTTGTCGAAACCCTGGCGGAACTCCTGCTCGCGTCCGGGCAGGGAGACGATGCCCCGCTCCCCCGCCGCCCAGTCACCGGGCGGCGCGTTGAACAGGGCCTGCTGCAGGCCGTTATCGTCCAGGCGCTGTTTCAGTTGCGCGGGGCTGTAGTCGTAGGGAAACAGGTATTCCACCGCGCTGAAACCATCGGCCGCCGCAGCGGAAAACCGCTCAAGGAAGTCGTGTTGCGGGTAGAGCATGCTGAGGTTGGCAGCAAAACGAGGCATGGGAACTCCTGGGACAAAGGGTCAGACAAACGGCCAGATCAGCAGGGTAATACAGAACCCCAAGGTGCCGAGCAAGGTGGTAATCACGGTCCAGGTGCGCAGGCCATCGGCGACGTTGAGCCCGGCCAGCTTGGTGAAGATCCAGTACCCGGCGTCGTTGATATGGGACATGGCCAGCCCGCCACCGCCCATGGCCAGGCACAGCAGGGCCATGTGGTTGGGGCTCAGGTTAAGGGTGGCGATCAGCGGCGCGATGATCCCGGCCGTGGTCACCAGGGCCACGGTGGTGGAGCCCTGCACGGCGCGCAGCAGCATGGTCAGCAAGAAGCCCAGGGCCAGGACCGGCAGCCCGGTGGTGCGCAGCAGGTCGGAGACCACCGCGCCGATCCCGGTGTCCACCAGGACCTTGCCGAACACCCCGCCGGCCCCGGCAATCAGGATCACCATGGCCACCCCGGGCAGCGCCGAGCCGATCACATCGGACACCTGGCTGCGGCTCCAGCCACGGCGCGAGCCCAGCAGCCAGGCACAGAGCAAGGTGTCCAGCAGCAGCGCCACCAGCGGCGCGCCAAGTACCGTGAGCACCCCGCGCAGGGTGGATTCCACCGGCAGCAGCGAGGTGGCCAGGGTGCCCAGCAGGATCAGCACGATGGGCAGCAGGATCAGGCCGACGATCAGGCCGAACCCCGGTGGCGGCGCCGGCGGCAGCTTCGCCGCCAGAGTGCCGGTGGACTCCTCCAGGCCCATATGGGCCACGGCCGCCACCGCTTGCGGGCTGGCCGGCTGTGCAGCGCCGTTGTTCCAGGCCGCGAGGTCTTCATTGGTGACGTGCGGGCCATAGACTTCGGCGCGGATGTCGTCGGTCATCGGGTAGTTGCGCCGGGTCATGCGCCCCGCCACGCGGTAGCCGACATAGCACAGCAGCGCGGTCAGCGGCAGGCCGAACATCAGCACCCGGCCCAGGTCCGCGCCCAGCTGGCTGGCCGCCGCCACCGCACCCGGATGGGGCGGCAGGAAGGCGTGCACGGTGAGCAGCGCGGCGCACATCGGCAAGGCGAACACCAGCAGCGGCTTGCGCGCACTGCGGGCCACGCCGTAGGCCAGCGGCATGAGGATGATCACCCCGACTTCGAAGAACACCGGCACGCCGATGATGAAGCCGGCCATGGTCAGGGCCAGGGGCGTGCGGCGGTTGCCGAAGCGCTCGATCAGGGTCTTGGCCAGGGCCTCCGCGCCGCCGGAAAGTTCGATGATGCGGCCGATCATGGCGCCCAGGGCAATGATGATGGCGATGTGGCCAAGGGTCTTGCCCATGCCCCCTTCGATGGTGGCCACCAGTTCCGCCGGTTTCACCCCGGCCACCAGCGCCACCAGGATGCTCACCAGCATCAGCGCGACAAAGGGCTGGAACTTGTACTTGAGCACCAGAAACAGCAGCAGGGCGATACCGGCCCCGGCGGTGATCATCAGAATCAGCGGGCTCATTGGCCAAGCCCTCCACACAGTGGCTGGCAGGTGTGGCAGGTGACGCTGGAACCCGTAAAGCACATGCAGTCATTCATCTCGGGAAGTCCTGTTGTTATTGTTTTTACCGGCAAGCCGCTCCCCACGGGAGTCCTGTCAAGGCTCCCGGGGACAGGCTTGCATCAAGCGTTGGCAGTCGTGCTGCGTTTACCAGGCGGCGCCGAAGGCGTCCCGCAGTTCATCCAGCGCGGTCTGGTCCAGAGGCGCCGGGCGCGGCTGGGTGAGCAACCACAGGCGCGCGGTTTCCTCCAGTTCCTCCAGGGCGTAGCTGGCCTTGGACACGCTGCTTTCCCAGACCACCGGGCCCAGGCGTTCGAGCATCACCCCACGCACCCGGTTGGCCAGTTGCGCCACCTGCTCGGCAACCTTGGGCGAACCCGGACGCTGGTAGCCGATCAACGGGATGTGCCCGACCTTCATCACCTGGTACGGGGTCAGCGGCGGCAGAATGTCGTCGTCGCGCCAGACCCCGGCCAGGGTCAGTGCCACCAGATGGGTGGAATGGGTGTGCACCACCCCGCCCACCCCCGGATTGCGGTCATACACCTGACGATGCAGGGCCAGGGTCTTGGATGGCTTGTCGCCGCTGACCCACTCCCCCGCCAGGTTGACCTTGGCAATCGCCGCCGGATCGAGGCGCCCGAGGCAGACGTCGGTGGGGGTGATCAGCCAACCATCATCGAGCCGCGCGCTGATGTTGCCGGCGCTGCCCACGGTGTAGCCGCGCTGATAGAGGCTGCGGCCGACGTCGCAGATTTCTTCGCGCAGAGCGTTTTCCCGGCTCATGGCTGACCTCCGGCCAGTTGGCCCAGGGCCTTGCTGAAAAAGTCGCGACCGCCGAAGTTGCCGGACTTCAGGGCCAGGGCCAGGGGCTCGCCTCCGCTGCTGACCGTGGCCGGCACCCCGGGGTCGATCTGCGCGCCAATCTGCAACAGGCGCACGCCCAGGGCCTTGACCACCGCCCCCGAGGTTTCGCCACCGGCCACCACGAAGCGGCGCACGCCGTTATCCCGCAGGCCCCGGGCGATCTCGCCCAGGGCGTTCTCCACCAGGGCCCCGGCGCGCTCCACGCCCAATTGCCGCTGCACCGCCTTGACCTGCTCGGGGGTGCTGGTGGCGTAGATCAGCACGGTGTCCTGCTGGGCCTGGACAAAGGCCAGGGCCTGGGCCACCACCGGTTCACCGGCCGCCAGGGCCAGGGGATCGATGCGTAGGGCTGGGCGCTCGGCTTCCAGCCAGGCGTCCACCTGGGCATTGGTGGCCGCCGAGGCACTGCCGGCCAGCACCACTTCGCCACCGGCCACCGGCGGCAGGCTCGCGGCGTCCAGGTCCCGCAGCTTGCCGGCGCGGCGGAAGTTCTCCGGCAGGCCCAGGGCCAGCCCGGAACCGCCGGTCAACAGCGGCAGGTCGGCGCAGGCCGCGCCGAGGGTGTAGAGGTCGGCATCGGACAGCGCATCGGCAATCGCCATGGCGACGCCCTTGCCCCGCAGTTCGGCGATCTTCGCCCGCACCGCGTCCACGCCCTGGGCGACGCTGTCGTAACGCAGCAGGCCCACCGGCAGCACAGTCTGCGCTTGCAGCACCCGCACCAGGTTGGCGTCGGTCATCGGCGTCAGCGGGTGATGCTGCATGCCGGACTCGTTGAGCAACTGGTCCTGGACGAACAGGTGGCCACGGAAAATCGTCCGGCCGTTCTCCGGAAACGCCGGGCAAGCCAGGGTGAAATCGCTGCCCAGGGCCTTGAGCAAGGCCTCGCTGACCTGACCGATATTGCCCGCCGCGGTGGAGTCGAAGGTCGAGCAGTACTTGAAGAAGATCTGTTCGCAGCCCTGCTCGCGCAGCCAGTGCAGGGCCGCCAGGGATTCGGCCACCGCCTCGCCCACCGGCGTGGTGCGGGACTTCAGCGCAATCACCACGGCGTCGGCGTCCAGGCCGGCGGCCACTTCGGCGCTGGGAATGCCAATGCTCTGCACCGTGCGCATGCCGCCGCGCACCAGCATGTTGGCCAGGTCGGTGGCGCCGGTGAAGTCATCGGCGATGCAACCCAGCAACGGGCGTGGAGTGGAAGTCGTCATCACAGGCTCCTCAAACGGCATCAGGCTTGGCCACGGGCAGCTCGATGCCCGGGAAGATCTTGATCACCGCCGAGTCATCCTCGCGGCCAAAACCGGCGCTGGAGGCCTGCATGAACATCTGGTGCGCGGTGGCCGACAGCGGCAGCGGGAACTTGCTGGCCCGGGCCGTATCCAGCACCAGGCCCAGGTCCTTGACGAAGATGTCCACCGCGGACAACGGCGTGTAGTCGGCCTTGAGGATATGCGGCACGCGGTTCTCGAACATCCACGAGTTGCCGGCGCTGTGGGTGATCACCTCGTACAGGGCATCGGCGTCCACCCCTTCGCGCAGGCCCAGGGCCATGGCTTCGGCGGAGGCGGCAATGTGCACCCCGGCCAGCAACTGGTTGATGATCTTGACCTTGGAGCCCAGCCCGTGGGCATCCCCCAGGCGATAGACCTTGCCCGCCATGCCGGCGAGGATCGCCTCGGCCTTGGCGTAAGCGGCCGCCGGGCCGGAGGTCATCATGGTCATCTCGCCGGCGGCGGCCTTGGCCGCGCCCCCGGAGATCGGTGCATCCAGATAGAGCAAGCCCAGGGCCTCCAGGCGCTGGCCCAGGTCCACGGCGTAGGTCGGGGCCACGGTGGCGCAACCGATCACCAGGCTGCCGGGGCGCAATGCCGCCACCGCCCCGCCCTCGCCAAACAGCACGCTCTCGGTCTGCTCGGCATTGACCACCACGGTGATGATCACCTCGCACTGCTCCGCCAGCTGGGCGGCCGAGGCACAGGCCACGCCACCTTCGGCGGCGAACTGCTCGGTGACGGCGGCACGCACGTCACAGGCATGCACCTTGAAACCGCTGCGCAGCAACGACCGGGCGATGCCCAGGCCCATGGCGCCAAGACCGATGACACCGACATTGTTGTTATTCATGGGGGACTCCAGTGAAAGACCACGGCCGGACCACGCCAGACAGGCGACGGCCAGCAACCGGGGAAGGCAGGGAAACCCGGGCAGCGGGCCCGGCAGACGAAGGTGAACAGGCAGCAACAGGCACTGCGCCCGAATGGGCAGCGTGGCGGCACAGGGCACCCTGAGCGGGTGCGCTGGAAGGCAGGAGCGAATCGATCATCGTGGCCATCCTGTTGCTGTTGTTATCAGGTTGAACGTTGGCTGTGAACGATCATCCACCAATGAACGGATTATGTGAAGATATTTTTCAATCTAACATTTTTTAACATCGCCATTCCCCGCCGCCCCGCCCCGGCTGCGTGACCGCCACTGGTCGGAACGACGCGGTCCGGGCGCCGCGGACTGCTACAAACATTCACAGCCCTGATCTGGATCAGCATTGAGCGCAGGATCCTGGCCGAGGCTCAGGACAGGTGAAGGCGGACTGGTGGTAGCACCCTTCATCGCAACCCCGTTGACGCCCCCCATGACCAGGGGCTCAATGGCCCATCTGGTTATGCTTGGACAAGGATGATTCAACATGGCAAAGATCGAAGTTCTATCGGGCGATTTTCTGCAAGGCGCCGGCGAGTACCGGCACGGCACCTTCAGGCTCAAGACGGTATTCAACAGCTCCGGTGTCGAGGTCAAGGCGTCGGCGTTCAAGAGCCTGGAGATCGCCACTGAAAGCCCCGTCGCCAACAAGGACGCCTTCGGTTATGGCGTGGCCGGCGCCATGCTGCTGGGGCCGGTAGGCGCCATTGCCGGTTACCTGATGGCGGGGACGGAAAACGAAGTGACCTTCATCGGCACCCTCAAGGATGGCCGGCAACTGATGGCCGCCACCGACAGCGACACGTACAAGGACATCTCCCGGCACGTGTTGAATTGATCATCGGCAAAGTTATATCAAGTGCTCATGTCATCCGGTCTCTGGCATGAGCACTTTTTCATTACCCCTCGTTATATAAGCTCGGCTGTTGCAGCACTGAACTTAGTCTCTTAGCTGAACCTCACCTGAAACTTCATCGCCAAATACTCTTTCAAGACAATTTGACCTTGACTCCCGGGACCCTCCTGAGTAAATTGCGCGGGCCGGTCAAACCGGCCTTTTTTCAACTCACTAAAGAAGCCAATGGACACAGTATCTAGACGCTGTCTGGTCACTGCCGCTGCGCAGCGCCAGGCACCCCTGAACAATGACGGGACTCGACTCCGCGGTCGGGTAAGCTGCGCTAGGGCTTGACGCTCCAACGTAACTTGCCTCCCCGGAACCAGTCCGGTCACGAGGCAAAAGTTATGCACTTCACATCTTCCGTACTGCCAGGCGTACGCGCCTTCGCTGCGACCATGCGGGTCCGGCTGTGCCGTGAGCCCAAGGCTCTGGCGCGCTCCCCCTTCTCCTCTTGCGTGCCCACCGCCAGCACCGCCCTGCGGGCCAATTGGCGCGTCTGCCCGATGACCGGCCAGCTCCAGCAACGCTGGAGCCTGGACGACAGCCAGGACCCGCAGAGTCGGGGCGCAGCCCTGCTGCGGCAGGCCGGACTGATCTTCGGCCTGTACCTCGGGGCGCGCACTTCCGCCTGATTCGACGGTCATTCACCGTTGTTTACCCACGAACTTTCAAGTTTGAAGTTCGACGGTTTCTTATTGCCTGTCAGTTAACTAATTCTGTTGGAGAAAGTTATGGAAGAGGCCAGTAGTAGGTTCGCTGTCCATTCAACTTCACTGTTTGGACAGCGAACGTTAAAACCTGAAAAACGCCAAGATCCTAATCGATCGCCAACCTGCGATTCGACATACTTTCGCTCGTCTTTAATTAGTTGAGTTGTCGGTGTGTCGTGTCGCAGTCAGGCGGCAGGAGCACACGCAATGACTGTAAAAACCGCAACTTCCCGCAACACCAGCGCCAGCCGCGACAGCAACAAACTGTCGATGCGCGCCGCCCGCGAAGCCCAGAACGGCCTGGCCGTGACCCTGGCCAACGTCAACTCCAGCACCGCCGGCCTGACTGAACTGGACGCCGAAGGCCGCCTGCAACGCGACGGCCACAACGAAGTCGCCCACGACCGTCCGCCTCACGCCCTGGTGCAATTGCTGCAAGCCTTCAACAACCCCTTCATCTATGTGCTGATGACCCTGACCGGTATCAGTTTCTTCACCGACTTCTGGCTGCCGCTGCAAGCCGGCGAAGAAACTGATCTGACCGGCGTGATCATCGTCCTGGTGATGGTGCTGGCCAGCGGCCTGATGCGCTTCTGGCAGGAACACCGCTCGGCCAAGGCCGCCGAAGCCCTCAAGGCCATGGTCCGCACCACCGCTGCGGTGCTGCGCCGCGAGCAGATGGGCATGCAGGCCCGGGTTCGCGAAGTCCCCATGCGCGAACTGGTGGTGGGCGACATCATCCAGCTGTCGGCCGGCGACATGATCCCGGCGGACATCCGCCTGATCGAATCCCGCGACCTGTTCATCAGCCAGGCGGTGCTCACCGGCGAAGCCCTGCCGGTGGAGAAATACGACACCCTGGGCGCCGTGCAGGAAAAATCCGCCCAGGCCCTGGCCGCCGACCAGCAAGACCTGCTGGACCTGCCGAACATCTGCTTCATGGGCACCAACGTGGTCAGCGGCACCGCCACCGCGGTGGTGGTGGCCACCGGCGAGCGCACCTACTTCGGTTCCCTGGCCCGTTCCATCGTCGGCTCGCGCTCGCAGACCGCCTTCGACCGTGGGGTCAACAGCGTCAGCTGGCTGCTGATCCGCTTCATGCTGGTGATGGTGCCCATCGTCCTGCTGATCAACGGCTTCACCAAGGGCGACTGGGCCGATGCCTTCATGTTCGCCCTGGCGGTGGCGGTCGGCCTGACCCCGGAAATGCTGCCGATGATCGTCAGCGCCAACCTGGCCAAGGGCGCCGCGGCCATGGCCAAGCGCAAGGTGGTGGTCAAGCGCCTCAACGCGATCCAGAACTTCGGCGCCATGGACGTGCTGTGCACCGACAAGACCGGCACCCTGACCCAGGACCGGATCATCCTCGAACACCACGTCGACATCAGCGGCAGCCGCTGCGATGCGGTGCTGCAACTGGCCTGGCTCAACAGCCACCACCAGAGCGGCATGAAGAACCTGATGGACCGCGCCGTGGTCGCCTTCGCCGAGGGCAACCCGCACTTCACCCCGCCCGCCGCCTGGCGCAAGGTCGATGAACTGCCCTTCGACTTCGTCCGTCGGCGTCTGTCGGTGATCCTCGCCGATGCCCGTGGCGACCACCTTTTGGTGTGCAAGGGCGCGGTGGAAGAGATGCTCGAAACCGCCACCCGGGTCCGCCAGGACGGCATCGTCGTGAGCCTCGACGCCGAGCGCCGCGCCGCCCTGCTGCAACTGGCCGAGGACTACAACCGCGACGGCTTCCGCGTGCTGCTGCTGGGCACCCGGGACCTGCCCAAGGGCCAGACCCGCAACCAGTACAGCGCCAGCGATGAGCGCGAGCTGGTGATCGAAGGTTTCCTGACCTTCCTCGATCCGCCCAAGGAAACCGCCGGTCCGGCCATCGCCGCCCTGCGTGACAACGGCGTGACGGTCAAGGTGCTGACCGGCGACAACCCCATCGTCACCGCGAAGATCTGCCGCGAAGTGGGCCTGGAAGCGGGCGAGCCGCTGCTGGGTCGCGACATCGAGCACATGGATGACCAGGTGCTCGGGCGCCTGGTGGAAGAACGCACGGTGTTCGCCAAGCTCACCCCGCTGCAGAAGTCCCGGGTGCTCAAGGCCCTGCAGGCCAACGGCCACACCGTGGGCTTCCTCGGCGACGGCATCAACGACGCCCCGGCCCTGCGCGATGCCGACGTCGGCATCTCGGTGGACAGCGGCACCGACATCGCCAAGGAATCGGCGGACATCATCCTCCTGGAAAAGAGCCTGATGGTGCTGGAGGAAGGGGTGATCAAGGGCCGCGAGACCTTCGGCAACATCATGAAGTACCTGAACATGACCGCCAGCTCCAACTTCGGCAACGTGTTCTCGGTGCTGGTGGCCAGTGCCTTCATCCCCTTCCTGCCCATGCTGGCGATCCACCTGCTGCTGCAGAACCTGATGTACGACTTCTCCCAGCTGGCCCTGCCCTGGGACAAGATGGACAAGGAATACCTGGCCAAGCCGCGCAAGTGGGACGCCAACAACATCGGGCGCTTCATGCTGTGGATCGGGCCGACCTCGTCGATCTTCGACATCACCACCTTCGCCCTGATGTGGTACGTGTTCGCCGCCAACAGCGTGGAAATGGCCGCCCTGTTCCAGTCCGGCTGGTTCATCGAGGGGCTGCTGTCCCAGACCCTGGTGGTGCACATGCTGCGCACCCGCAAGATCCCGTTCATCCAGAGCACCGCGGCCCTGCCGGTGATGCTGGCCACGGGACTGGTGATGGCCCTGGGGATCTACGTGCCCTTCTCGCCCCTGGGCAGCATGGTCGGCCTGGTGCCGCTGCCGTGGGAATACTTCCCGTGGCTGGTGGGCACCCTGCTCAGCTACTGCGTGGTCGCCCAGACCATGAAGACCCTGTACATCCGCCGCTTCAAGCAGTGGTTCTAAGGGCCTGGTTCTAAGGGCGTGAGCCCGGCGCGGCCGCCCTCGAACGGCCGCGCCCGATACACCTGACCAACGATGCCACCGTCGGCGCGGCCAGCGCCCTGCCGACGGCGACGCTGTTCGCCCGAAAGGAGCATCGCCATGTATCTCAAGCCTTTTTCCATGGTGCAACGCGGCCTCCAGGCCCTGCTGGTCTGCTGCCTGTGCACCAGCGCCCGCCTGCTCACCCGCGTGAGCATCCGGCTGTATGTCCGCGGCCTGCTGAGCGCGGTTGAAATTCGTTTTCTGCTGGGTTTCAGCGCCACCCTCACCCGCGCCTCGCTGCGGGTGGCGATCGCCTGAACCCGTCACCGACCCGGGAGCACACTCATGTCGGGCACCACACTTCTGATCAACCTGGCCGGGGCCATCGCCCTGCTGCTCTGGGGCTCGCAGATGATTTCCGGATCCCTGCTGCGCGGCTTCGGCAGCCCGCTGCGGCACTGGCTCGGACAACACCTGAACAATCGCTGGCTGGCGCTGCTGTGCGGCGTCGGCATCACCGGCGTGCTGCAAAGCAGCACCGCGGTGAGCCTGATGGCCAGCTCCTTTACCGCCGCCGGCACCCTGGGCCTGGCCCCGGCGCTGGCGGTCATGCTCGGGGCCAATATCGGCTCGACCCTGGTGGTCCAGCTGCTCAACCTCGACCTGTCGCTGCTGGCCCCTGTGCTGTTGCTGACGGGTTTCCTGACCTTGCGCCTGCGGGACGACTCGCGCTTTGAAAGCATCGGCTGCGCGCTGATCGGCCTGGGCCTGATGCTGCTGGCCCTGGGCATGCTCGGCGCGACCCTCGGCGCGGTGGAAAGCACCCCGGTGTTCCAGCTGGTGATGACCAGCCTCGACGGCGACCTGCTGCTGGCCCTGCTGGTGGCCATGCTGCTGACCTGGATGTGCCACTCCAGCGTCGCGGTGGTTCTGCTGATCGCCTCCCTGGCCGGCACCGGCCTGCTGTCGCCGGCCACCAGCATGGCCCTGGTGCTGGGGGTCAACCTCGGCGGCACCCTGCCATCCCTGCTCAGCGCCAGCGGCAACGTGGCCCGGCGCCTGCCCCTGGGCAACCTGCTGGTGCGCCTGCTGGGCGTGGCCCTGGTGCTGCCGTGGATCACCGCCCTGGCCCGCCTGGAGGCGGTGCAGACCCTGGCACCGGAGTTGCTGGTGGTCTACCTGCACAGCGCCTTCAGCCTGGTCCTGGCCCTGCTGTTCATCGGCTTCACCCAGCCCCTGGGCAAACTGCTGACCCGGCTGCTGCCGGCCCCCGCCCCGGTCACCGACCCGGGCATGCCGCTGTACCTGGATCAGGCCGGCCTGGAAGTGGCCAACATCGGCCTGGCCAACGCCGCCCGCGAAGCCCTGCGCATGGCCGACATGCTTTCGAGCATGCTCGACCGGGTGCTGCAGCTGTTTCGCACCTCAAGCATCACCCATGCCGAGCAGGTGCGGCACATCGACCAGTCCCTGGACCTGCTCAGCGCGGCGATCCGCGCCTACCTGGCGGACGTCGGCAAGGAAGGCATCAGCGACCAGGACGCCGACCGCTCCCAGGAGATCCTGCTGCTGGTGATCAACCTGGAGCACGCCGGCGACATCCTCGCCACCAGCCTGGCGCAACTGGCGGTGCGCCGCCTGCGCCGAGGCGAAGCCTTCTCCGAGTTCGAGCTGGGCACCCTGTACCCGCTGCACCAGGAGCTGCTGGACAGCCTGAGCCTGGCCATCACCGTGTTCCTGCGCGAAGACCTGCCCACCGCCCACCAGTTGCTGGCACGCAAGGAAAACGTGCGGCGCCTGGAAGCCGCCGCCGGCCGCGAGCACTTTCGCCAACTGCGGGAAGACCAGAGCGCCTGGGCCGAATCCGGGGACATCTTCCAGCGCCTGCTGCGGGACTACCGCCGGGTCCACCACCACATCGCCGCCCTGGCCTACCCGGCCCTGGAGCGCGCCGGCGAGCGCGACATCGAGCACGGCTACCTCAGCGAGCCCCTGGCCGAAGCGCCGGGCGCCGAGCATCCCGTGGCCGGGCTCAAGGAGGACACCCCATGCGCGTCCTGATCTGCGCCGGCCGCTACTACGCCGACAGCCGCCTGTGCCGCCGGGTCCTGGAAGCCTTCCAGCGCCTGCACGAAGTGCGGGTAGTGATCCACGGCGGCAGCCAGTTCCTCGGTGCTCACATCGAGGACTGGGCCCGGGAAACCGGGGCCCACATCGTCCGCTACCCGCCCAACTGGCAACTGCACGGCAAACACGCCGAGCGCCTGCGCAACAGCTTCATGCTGGCCGACAGCCGCCCGGACATCGTCCTCGCCCTGCCCGGCGGGGAAGACACCGAAGAGCTGCTGGCCCAGGCCCGGGTTCGCGGCATCCAGACCCTATCGGTGGACGCCCAGTAAACACCCCACCCAGCACCCACCCGCGCCGGCTCCCCAACCAAACGGTCCGGCGCCCAACAGAACGAGACCTGCCATGTCCAAGCACCGCCCACATCGCTCCTCGCGTTGCGCCTCCTGGGGCCACACCCTGCCTGCCGCGAAAAGCCGCATGCTCAAACGCAACCTGCTGTTCCTCGCCCTCACCGCCGGGGCCACCGCCACCCTGGCCCTGTGCTCCAAGGCCCAGGCCGCCGGCGGCGCCTACGTGGTGGATGACGGCGCCATCAACGCCCCCGGGGAATGCAATGTCGATGCCTGGTACCAGAGCACCCGGCATCAAGGCTCCAGCCACAACAGCGTGATTGCCCCGGCCTGCACCTTCAGCCAACTGTCCTGGGTGCAACTGGGGGTCGCAGTGCAGCGCCAGCAGGCCGACGATCACGGCGAAACCCAGCTCAGTCCACAGATCAAGGTCCAACTGCTGAACCGCGAAGACCTGGGCCTGCAACTGGCCCTGGCCGGCTCCGCCCACTGGGCCCTGAACCGCCACCACAGCTTCGACGGCGGCGACCTCGCCCTGCCCCTGACCTTCAGCGCCAGCGACAGCCTACGGCTGAACCTGAATGCCGGCTGGACCCACGCCTACGACGATGGCGAGCAGAACCACCGCTGGACCTGGGGCAGTGGTGTGGAATACGACCTGATGCCGAGCCTGACCCTGATTGCCGAGCGCTACGGCCAGCGCGGCGGCGAACAAGGCTGGCAGGCTGGCCCACGCCTGCACGTGGGCCAGCACCTTGACCTGGACCTGATCCTGGGCCAGCACCTGACCGAAGCCCGCGACCGCTGGCTGACCACCGGCGCAACCCTGCGCTTCTGAGCGCCCCATGGAGTCGCCGCCCCTGTAGCCGCTGCTGAGCCTGCGAAGCTGCGCAAAGGCCCAACGGGCCTTGCCTGACGATCTTGGGCAGCCTCAAGATCACCGCGTCTCCTACGGAGCCGTTCGCAGCCTGCGGCAGCGGCTACACGAAACGCGGCGAATCCTGTAGCCGCTGCCGAGCCTTAGCGAGGCTGCGAAAAGGCCCGCAGGACCTTGCCTGACGATCGCCTGCCAAACCTCTATCGATCTTGAGAACCCCGCGTCTCCTGCGGAGCCGTTCGCAGCCTGCGGCAGCGGCTACACGAAACGCGGCGAATCCTGTAGCCGCTGCCGAGCCTTAGCGAGGCTGCGAAAAGGTCCGCAGGACCTTGCCTGGCGATCGCCTGCCAAACCTCTATCGTTCTTGAGAACCCTGCGTCCCTACGGGCCGTTCGCAGCCTGCGGCAGCGGCTACACGAAACGCGGCGAATCCTGTAGCCGCTGCCGAGCCTTAGCGAGGCTGCGAAAAGGTCCGCAGGACCTTGCCTGACGATCGCCTGCCAAACCTCTATCGTTCTTGAGAACCCTGCGTCTCCTGCGGAGCCGTTCGCAGCCTGCGGCAGCGGCTACACGAAACGCGGCGAATCCTGTAGCCGCTGCTGAGCCACGGCGAAGCTGCGCAAAGGCCCGCAGGGCCTTGCCTGACGATCGCCTGCCAAACCTCTATCGCTGTTGAGAACCCTGCGGCCCTACGGGCCGTTCGCAGCCTGCGGCAGCGGCTACACGAAACGCGGCGAATCCTGTAGCCGCTGCCGAGCCTTAGCGAGGCTGCGAAAAGGTCCGCAGGACCTTGCCTGGCGATCGCCTGCCAAACCTCTATCGCTGTTAAGAACCCTGCGTCCCTGCGGGCCGTTCGCAGCCTGCGGCAGCGGCTACAGGGAGCAATCAGCCGGCAGGGGGTACAGGGCTTCGTCGAATTGCTCCAGGCGCGGGAAGACCAGGGGTTGGTCGTTCGCCAGGTGCTGCAGGCGTTGACGGTAGCTGTGCAGGAAGGCTTCTCGGGCCTCCTGGCTGATGTAGGGCACATGCCAGGCCACGAACGGTTCCAGCACCTCGCACCCGACATAGGCCAAGGTGCCCCGCAGCAGCGGGCGCAGCATGTCCTGCAGCGGTCCATGGATCGCGCCTTCGCCAAACATGTGCTCGCGTCCGCCCAGGGTCAGGGTCACCAGGGCTTTCTTGCCCGCCAGCCCGCCCTGGTCATAGAAGCGCTTGCCGCCATAACACACCCCGGACACCAGCACCCGGTCGATCCAGCCCTTGAGCATGGCCGGCACCGAGAACCAGAACACCGGGAAGTTGAGGATCAACAGGTCGGCCCACAGCAGCTTGTCCAGCTCGCCCTGGATGTCGGCGGCGATGCTCTGGTTCTTCACCCCCAGACGCTGCTCCAGGGCGTACACCAGGTACTCCGGGTTATCCCGGGCGGCAAAGTCGGCGGCGCTGGCCACCGGGTTCCAGTTCATGGCGTACAGGTCGCTGACCTGCACCTGGTGCCCCTGGGCCTCCAGGGTGCTGCGGGCCTGGTCACGCAAGGCGGCGGTGAAGGATTGCGGTTCGGGGTGGGCGTGAACGATCAGTACCTTCATGAAGACTCCTCAAACAGTAGGCAAAGTGGCGGGGGCAACGCGGCGGCTCAGGCAGTGTTCGGCGCACAGGGCAATGCGCCGGCAGGCTTCGCGCAAGTCATCCGGCTGCAGCACCAGCCCCAGGCGGATATGCCCGGCGGCGCTGGGGCCGAAGGCTTCGCCGGCCAGTACCGAGACGCCCTGTTCGTCCAGCAGGCGCTGGCTGAAGGCCTGGGCGCTGAGCCCGGTGGCGCGGATGTCGACCATGACGAACATGCCGCCATCCGGCTTCAACGGCCGGGCACCGGGGCAATCGGCCAGACGGTCGCAGACCAGATCCCGGCGCTGGCGATAGGCCTCGGCCATCTCCCGCAACTGCGGCAAGGGTTGCTCCAGGGCCACGATGGCCGCGTCCTGGATGAATTCCGGCGAGCCGTAGAGCATGCACAGGGCGAGGTTTTCCAGGTGCGCGGCCAGGGCCGTCGGCGCCACCACCCAGCCCAGGCGCCAGCCGGTCATGGCGTGGGACTTGGACAGACTGTTGAGGGTCGCGGTGCGCTCGGCCATGCCCGGCAAGCTGGCCGGGCTGACATGTTCGCCCTCGTACAGCAGCTCGCTGTAGACCTCGTCGCAGATCAGCCACAGGTCATGCTCGATGCACAGCGCCGCCAGGGCTTCCCAGGTGGCCCGGGGGATGCTGGCCCCCGTGGGGTTGTGCGGGCTGTTGAGCACCAGGGCCCGGGTCTTGCCGGTGATGCGCGCCGCCACCGCCTCGGGCTGCACCCGAAAACCGTCCTCGGCCCGCACCGGCAGCGGCACCACCTGGGCATTGCAGGCGCCGAACACCGCTTCATAAGTGACGTACATCGGCTCGGCCACGATCACTTCGTCGCCCGGGTCCAGCAGGCACTGGGCCACGCTGTACAGGGCGCACTGGGCACCGGCCAGCACCACCACTTGCTCGGCCTCCACCACTTGCCCGCTGCGCTGCTGATGACGGCGGGCAATGGCTTCGCGCAAGGCGCGCTTGCCGCGCACATCGGCGTAATGGGTGTGGCCGGCCTGCAGACTGTCGATGGCCGCCTGGACGATGGGTTGCGGAGTGTCGAAATCCGGGTCGCCCACCGACAGCAACCAGACCTCTTCGCCGCGTTCGCGTTTGGCCAGGGCCCGGTAATGAATGTCCCAGGCGGCGGCGCCGTCTCCGGCAATACGTTGGGTCAGTTGAGAAAAGCGCATGCTCAGGCTCCAGGCAAAAAGGGATGGTCAGCGCGCACAGGCGTGCTTGAGTTCGATCAGGCTCAGGCCGTTGCGGGCAAAGCCGTCGCGCAGTGCCTGCTGCAACTCGTCGAGGCTGGCGGGTTGGCTGACGCTGCAACCGAAGGCTCGGGCCAGGGCGGCAAAATCCGGGTTGCGCGGCAGCACGCCAATGGGCTCGATGTTCAGATCCAGCATGTCGTCGCGGATCTGCCCCAGGGCGTCGTTGTTCCACAGCAAGACCACCAGCGGACTGTCCAGCTCCTCCACCGCCGTGGCCAGCTCCTGCACCGTGTAGAGAAAACCGCCGTCGCCCACCAGCACCAGCCCCGGACGCTCGGGGGCACCGAGCTTGGCGCCGATCCCCGCCGGCAAGCCATAGCCGAGGGTGCCGTAGCCGGTGGGGTGCAGCCAGCTGCGGGTGGCCCGGCTCGGGTACAGGTAGTTGCCGCTGTAGGCCAGCTGGGTCATGTCGCTGGCGATAAAGCCGTGTTCCGGCAGCTCGGCGGCAATGCGTTGCAGGATCGAACGGTGAATCTGTTGCAAGGGCCCCTGCCCGTTGTGCACCGCCTGACGCAGATCGGCCACCGCGTGAATCGCCGCCCCGGCTTCGGCCGGTGTGGCTGGCAAGGCCTGGAGCAAGGCATCCAGGGTGGCACGGGCATCACCGTGCAAAGCCACCGCGCACGGATAGAAGTCATTGAACTTGCGCGGGTCGATGTCCAGGCGCAGCAGCTCGCCGTTCAGTGGCAAGCGTTCGCGCCAGTAGTCGGTGTCGGCCATCTCGGTGCCCACCGCCAGCACCACGTCGGCCCGGCTGATCAACTGCCAGCCGGGCTCCACGCACAGGGTCGCCCCGGCATTGAGCGGCGCCTCGTCCGGCAGCAGGCCCTTGCCGGCGACGCTGCTGAAAAACACCGCGCCCAGGCGCGTGCTCAAGGCCCGCAACTGCTCGGCCGCATGCAGCGCGCCGCCGCCGGCAATGATCATCGGCCGCTTGGCATTGCGCAGTGCGTCGGCCGCCTGCTGGATATCTGCCGCCGCGGCCGGGCCACGGGCGGGACGCCGGCGCACCTCGCCGGTCCAGTCCCGGGCGACCCTGGCCGCCAGCACATCCAGGGGCACGCTGATGTGCACCGGGCGCGGGCGCTCGCTGTCGAACACGGCAAAGGCCCGGGCGATCAGCTCCGGCAGGTCTTCCGGGCTCAGGGCCAGGGCCGAGAAGGCGGTGATAGGCGCGGTGATGGCGCGCTGGTCCTGGGTTTCATGCAGCGAGCCCCAGCCCTTGCCCAGGCTGGCGCTGTGGTTGACGCTGGAAATCACCAGCAGCGGGATCGAGTCGGCATAAGCCTGGCCAACCGGCGTGGCGACGTTGGTCACCCCCGGGCCGCTGATGACGAAACACACCCCGGGCTTGCCACTGACCCGGGCGTAACCGTCGGCCATGAAGCCCGCGCCCTGCTCATGCCGGGTCAGCACATGGCGAATGCCGCTGCCGGGCAGGCCGCGATACAGCTCCAGGGTGTGCACCCCGGGAATGCCGAACACCGTGTCGACGCCGTAGCCGGCCAGCAGGCGAACCAGGGCCTGGCCACCGGTCAAGGTCTGATCGTGCATGTCTCTCTCCTCAAGCCTGGCCAAGGCGAATCAACGCATCGACCGCGACGGTGCCCTGGGCACCGACCAACAATGGGTTCACATCCAGTTCCAGCAATTGCCCGGCGTGTTCGCAGGCGTAGTCCGCCACCGCGCCGATGGCCGCCACCAGGGCATCGAGATCGGCCAGCGGGCGCCCGCGAAAGCCCTGCAGCAAGGCGGCGCTGCGCAGGCTGAGCACGGCCTGGCGGATCGCCCCTTCGGTGGTGGGCAGCAGCAGGCTGCGGCTGTCCTTGAGCAATTCCACCAGCACTCCGCCAGCACCGATCACCAGGGCCAGAGCGAAGTCGTTCTCGCGCTTGATGCCAACAATCAGCTCCGCCAGGGGCGGCGCGGCCATGGGCTCCAGCAGCACCCGCTCAAAGGCCACGCCCGGCGCATGCTCGGCCACCCGCGTGCGCATCAGGCGCAGGGCCGCGCCCAGGGCTTCAGGGTCCTTGAGATTGAGGGCCACCGCCCCGGCCTCGGTCTTGTGCGGCAACTGCGCGCTGACCGCCTTGAGCACCAGCGGGTAACCGACCGCAGCCGCTGCGCTCAGGGCCTGCTCGGGGCTGCTCAGCACCCCGTCCGGGATGCTCAGGCCAAAGCCGCGCAAAGCCTGCTTGGACTGCCACTCGTCCAGCAGCACCCCGGCACCGGGCAGGGCCTGCGGGCACAGCGGCACTAGGGCCGATTCGCCCAGGGCCAGCAACGCTGGACGCCGCTGTTGATAGGCGACGATCCGCCCCCAGGCCGCCAGGCCATCCTCCACCCCTTGCAAGGCGGGAATGCCATGGGCATGCAGACGCTCGCGGGCGCTGGCCGGCAGCAGCTCGGGAAAGGCCGAGGTGACAAAACCGCGCAGGCCGTGGCGTTGCAGCGCGGCGCAGAACAGCTCCAGCAGCAGGTCGCATTCCTTGCGCTCGCCGGTGAACTCGGCCGGGTAATCCAGCACCAGCATGGCGCTGTCGGCCCGGGTACGCAGGGCCGTGTCGAGCATGGCTTGCAAGGCCTGGGCGTCGCCCCAGATGGCGGTGGTGAAATCCAGCGGGTTGACCAGATTGGCGTAGCCGGGCAGTACCTGGGCCAGCTCGGCGCATTGCCCGGCCGCAAGCTTGGGCAACTGCAGGCCGTTGCGTTCGGCGTAGTCGGCGATCAGCCCGGCATCGCCCCCGGAACAGGCCAGGGCCATCAGCTGCGGGCCGGCCGGCAACTGCCCGCAGGAGGCGGCCTTCAAGGTTTCGACAAAACTCACCGGGCCGCTGACCCGGATCACCCCCAGGCGCTGGAACAGTGCGTCGTACAGCGCGTCCGATCCCGACAGCGAACTGGTGTGACTCAAGGCCAGCTCGGCGCCGATCTGCGACACCCCGGTCTTCAGGGCGATGATCGGAATGCCCTTCTCCAGGGCCTTGTGCACTGCCCGGGCAAACCCTGGCACATTCTTCAGGCCTTCCAGGTGCAGGCCGATGGCGGTGACCCGGGGTTCGTCCAGCAGCACGTCCATCAGCTCGGCAATGCCCAACTGCGCCTGATTGCCCACCGAGGCCATGTAGGCCACCGGCAGCGAGCGATCGCTCATGGACAGGTTGTAGGCAAAGTTGCCGCTCTGGGTCAGCACCGCCACGCCCCGCTCCACCGGTTTGCCACCATGGGCCACCGGCCACAGCGCGGCGCTGTGCAGGTAGTCCAGCAGGCCGTAGCAGTTGGGGCCCAGCAGCGCCATGTCGCCGGCGGCCGCAAGCAGTTGCCGTTGCAGGGCCTGGCCCTGGGCGCCGGTTTCGGCAAAGCCCGAGGCGTAGCAGATCGCCCCGCCCGCGCCCTTGGCCGCCAGTTCCTCGACGCAAGTCAGGGTCAGCTCACGGTTGGTGGCGACGAACACCGCGTCCGGGCCGCAGGGCAGTTGGTCGATGCTGGCCACGCAGGGCACGCCATCGAGCTCGGCATGTTGCGGGTTGACCAGCCACATGGGCCCGGCAAACCCGCCTTCGGCGCAGCGCTTGAGGGCCCGGGCCATGCTGCGCCCGCCGACAAAGGCCAGATGCCGGGGGGCCAGCAGGCGCTTGAGGTTGTCACGAAGAGTCTGGGACATGACGGCAGTTCTCCAGGGCGCTCAGCGCATCAGCGGCCGCAGCAGTTCACGGGAAATGATGTGGCGCTGGATCTCCGACGTGCCTTCCCAGATGCGCTCGATCCGCGCATTGCGCCAGATGCGTTCCACCGGGCCTTCGTCCATCAGGCCCATGCCGCCGTAGATCTGCACCGCCTCGTCGGCCACCCGGCCCAGCACTTCACTGGCGAACAGCTTGGCCATCCCGGCCTCGCCGTCGGTCATGCTGCCCTGGTCCATCTTCCACGCGGTGTGCAGGGTCAGCAGCTCGGCGGCGCGGATCTGCGTGGCCATGTCCGCCAGCTTGAACGACACCCCCTGGTAACTGCCGATGGCCTGGCCGAACTGCTTGCGATCCGCCGCCCATTGCAGGGAGGCATCCAGGGCGCGCTGGGCCTGCCCGACGCAGTTGGCCGCCACCATCACCCGCCCGGCGGTGAGCCAGGCGTTGGCCACTTCCCAGCCCTTGCCCACCTCCCCCAGCACCTTGTTGGCCGGCACCCGGCAGTCGTCGAAGAACATCTCGAAGGTGTGGTAGCCCCGGTTGCTCACGCACTTGGGGCCACGGCGGATGGTCAGGCCCGGGGTGTCGCGGTCCACCAGGAACGCGGTCACCGCGTTGCGCTGGCGGCCGTTGTGCTCATAGGTGCCGGTGACCGCAAAGACAATGGCGAAATCCGCATGCCCGGCGTGGCTGATGAAGTGCTTGCTGCCGTTGAGCACGAAGTCGCCAGCGTCACGCACGGCGCGGGTCTTGATCGCATTGGCATCGGAACCGGCGCCGGGCTCGGTCAGCGCAAAGCAGTCGACCTTGCGCCCCTGCACGCAGGGCAGCAGGTAATCGCCGATCTGCGAGCCGGTGCAGGCCATGAGGATTTTCGAAGGCCGGGCAACGAACACATGCAAGGCCCAGGAACACTTGGCCAGCTCGCGCTCGATCAGCGCCTGGGACAGGTAATCCAGGCCACCGCCGCCCACCTCCTCCGGCATGTTGAAGGCATAGAAACCGGCGGCGATGGCCTTGCTGCGGATCTCCCCGGCGAGGTCGGCGCTGACCTCATCGGCGCGGTCCACTGCCTCTTCGTGGGGCAGCAACTCCTTGCTGACAAAACTGCGAACCGCGTCCACCAGCATTTCTTGTTCTTGGCTGAGTTGGAAATTCATGGCGCTACCTGTGAGTGAGTGACGGTGCAAAAAAACAGTGATCGGGCAGGACGGCCTGCCGAAAAACTCCTTCCCGTAGGAGCCAGCTTGCTGGCGAACAGGCCCTTGAATAAGGCGCTGTTCTTGCGGCGCCTTCGCCGGCAAGCCGGCTCCTACAAAATGGGCGCATGGCCCTGGGGCCCTTTCGCCGGCAAACGGAGCGCCGCCCGGCCGCTCCTACATGCCCTGGAAACGTGGCGGGCGTTTTTCCGTGGCGGCGCGCAAGGCTTCGGCGCCGTCGGCACTGCGCCCGCACAGCAGGCCGGCGGCCAGCTCGGCCGCCAACTGCTGCGGCAAACTGCGCTCGGCCCCCTGGCGGATCAGCTTCTTGGTCTGGGCAAAGGCAAAGGTCGGGCCCGCCGCCAAGCGCGCCGCCAACTCGCCGACGTTGCCGATCAGTTGCTCGTCGGCGCACACCTCACCCACCAACCCGGCGGCCAGGGCCCGTTCGGCGCTCCACAACTCATCGAGAAACAGCAGGCGCTTGGCCTGTTCACTGCCGATCAGGCGCGGCAAGTGCCAGCTGGCCCCGGCGTCCGGCGAGTAGGCCATGCTGGTGTAGCCGGCCTTGAACCGCGCCGACTGCGCCGCCACCCGCAGATCGCAGCACAGACTCAGGTCCATGCCCGCGCCCACCGCAGTGCCGTTGATGGCGGCGATGGTGGGTTTGTCCAGGCTGTGCAGGCGGGTCATCAAGGCGTGGGCGGTTTCGGTCCAGCCATAGCTTTCCAGGGCGCCGCGGGCTTCGGCTTCGGCCCACTCCGCCAGATCGGCCCCGGCGCAGAAACTGCGGCCGCTGCCGGTGAGTACCACGGCCCGGACGCTGGGGTCGCTGTTGCAGGTGTCCAGCAGGCTGTGCAGCGCTTTGAGGGTCGGGATGTCCAGGGCGTTGCGTTGCGCCGGGCGGTTGAGGGTGATCCAGGCTACGCCGGCTTCGATCCGGCTGAGCAGCGACGATGAAGGGGTCATGGGCGTCCTCGAATTATTGTGGTTGGCGTGAGGGGGTGGCTTGAGGGTGATACTAAACGAGTGTTCAACAAGGCGGCAATTGGGGGGTTTGGGGGGAGTTTTGGTCGATTTTTTGAAGTATCCCTTTGTTTTTATTAGGTAAAAATCTGGGCATTGGGGGTTGTTGCGTGGGGGTTGTTACAACTTCGAACAAGCCTCGACAAAAGTGCGAGCGGGGAGTTTTTTGTGGCGAGGGAGCTTGCTCCCGCTCGGGCGAGTGGCGGCCGTAAAACATGAGGGTGCGGTCTGATTGGTGGGCATATCCGTTGCTGCGGGTGCGACGGCTTATGGTTTCGCCTTTACAGCGGAGGTTGGGTACATATCCGTTCCTGCGGGTGCGGCCGCTTACGGTTCCGCTCTTACAGCGGCTCACTTTTGAAGAGCGCAAAAGTAAGCAAAACGCTCTGCCCCTCCACTCGGTGCCTCGCTTAGGCTCGGCATGCCCTCACTCCGGCATTGATCCGTGGGCCGCCGCCACCGGCCATCCATGGCCGGGTGGCGGCTAACCCGGCATCCCTGCCGGGTTACCCACGGATCAATGCCTGCGTTCGGCCATCGTGTCTAAGGGGGCAGGAAGATCAAAAACCAGATCAAAAACAAAAGCCAAAGCCAAAGCCAAAGCAAAATCTGACGGCGGCCTGCCGGCCGGCCTGTTTCATCGCCGTTCGCGTTACATGTAGCCGCTGCCGAAGGCTGCGACCGGCTCCGCAGGAGACGCTAAACCTGCCTCCCCGATATTCCTGACCTATCGCGTCGCCTGGTTTTGCGAGCGCTAGCGCTCGTTCGCAGCCTTCGGCAGCGGCTACAAGGAGCCGGCCTGCGCACCTTGGCTTTGGCTTTTGATCTTGATCTTCAGGCCCCTTCCCAGCAGGCCGAGCGCAGGCGTTGCGTAGGGGGCAGCTCGGCAGGGATGCCGAGCTAGCCGCCACCCGGCCATGGATGGCCGGTTGGCGGCGGGCCCCCGGAGCAATGCCGAAGCGAGGGAACCCCGAGCCCCAGCGAGGGGCCGTATGGAGGGGCAAGCGTTTTTGCTTACTTTTTTGGCGTTTGAAAAAAGTAAGTCGCCGTAAGGGCGAAACCCTAAGTGGCCGTGACCGCAGCAACGGATATGTACACAGCCCACCGCTGTAAGAGCGAAACCCTAAGCAGCCATAACCGCAGCAACGGATATGCCCCCCACTCCCCGCCATAAAAGCAAAACCACCAACGGCCACACCCGCAGGAATGGATATGTACCCCGCCTCTCTAGCCGCAAAGGCCAGCAAAGGCATCCGCCCAGGCGCCGCATGTCTCCCGCCCCCCTTCGCCGGCAAGCCGGCTCCTACACGGCGGCGGCAGGTTGCAGTTGGCGTTTACGCTGCATCAGGTAATAAGCGCCATAGCACAGAGCAATAAACCCCGACCCCCAATACAACGACGGCCGCTGGGTTTCATCCAGCGCCAAAAACACAAACAACGAGCTGCACAGCACGATGCACAACAACGGCACCAGCGGAAACCACGGCGCGCGGTACTTGAGCTGCTCCAGTTGCCCCCCGTCACGCAGGAACTGGCGACGAAAGCGGTACTGGGCCAGGGCAATCACGATCCAGGTCACAGTGCCAGCCATGCCGCTCACAGCCATCAGCACCATGAACAGGGTGTCGGCAGCGATAAAGCTGGTCATCAGCGAGATCAGGGCAAAGCACAGGGTGATGAACAGGGCCCGCAGGGGCACCCCCTGTTTGCTCAGGGGCGACAGGGCCTTGGGCGCCATGCCGGATTTGGACATGGCCCAGAGGATGCGCGTGGAGGCATACAACCCGGAGTTGCCCACCGAAAGAATCGCCGTGAGGATCACGAAGTTCATCAGGTCGGCGGCGTAGGGAATGCCCACCATGTCGAACACCTGGACGAAGGGGCTTTCCACCAGCCCGGCCTGCTGCCAGGGAATGATCGCCGCCAGCACCATCACCGCCAGGACGTAGAAGATCAGCACGCGGAACACCACGTTGCGCACGGCCCGCGGAATGCTTTTTTCCGGCTGGTCGGTTTCGCCAGCGGCCACGCCCATGATCTCGCAGCCCTGGAAGGCGTAGACCACGGTCATCATCACTGCGAACACCGCCGGCAGGCCGTTGGGGAACAGGGAGTCGCCCTTGAGGTTGTCGAACATCGGCGCCGGGGCGCCGCTGGGCAGGTCGATGACGCCGAAGATCACCAGTGCGCCGACCACGATAAAGCTCAGGATCGCCAGCACCTTGACCCCGGCGAACCAGTATTCGGCCTCGCCAAAGGCGCGAGTGGCCAGGGCGTTGATGCCGAACAGCAAGGCCACGAACAGCGCCGACCAGTACCAGATCGGCACGTCGGGGAACCAGCGCTGCATCAGCATGCCGGCGGCGGTGAACTCCAGGCCCACGGTGGTGGCCCAGCTCATCCAGTAGACCCAGCCGATCATGAAGCCGGTGGCCGGGCCGATGTATTTGGTGGCGTGGGCCTGGAACGAGCCGGACACCGGCATCTGCACCGACAGCTCGCCGAGGCAGACCATCACCAGGTACATCAGGAAGCCGGCCACCAGATACGAGAGGATCGCCCCCCAGGGGCCGCCCTGGTTGATGGTGACCCCGGAGCCCATGAACAGCCCGGTGCCGATCACCCCGCCCAGGGACAGCATGAAAATGTGCCGGCTCTTCAGCGAGCGCGTCAGGTGTATGCCTTTACGTTCAGTGGTGGTTGTCATGGCGCACCTCAGCAGTCAGTGAGGCGCAGGGCGCGGGTCGAGGGGGTGCAGCGGGAGGCGGAAGCAGCTTGCAGGCGTTTCATTATTATTATCTCCAATAAGCTTCGAAGACCGCGGCGGGCGCGGCTTGGGCGATTATTGGAAAGCCATGTAAGTTCGGATTGAACGCCAGGATCGAAGATGTAAAAAGTCGTAAGGATTTTGTACGTCAGGCCGCCAACAGCTGTTGCAGCAAGGCCCGGGACTGCTGCCAGGAGGCTTGCAGATCTGCCCCCAGGGCCGCCAGCGTCGGGCGATCGGCCTGCTCTGCCGCACTTTCCAACTCCCGCAGCACTCGGGCCAGGGCGCAGAAGCCCAGGGAATCGGCGCTGCCCGCCAGGCGATGGGCCAGGTGCAGGACTTCGGTGCAGTCTTCGGCGGCCAGGGCGTCGGCCAGCCGTGGTCGTTGCTGATCCAGGGCATCGGCCAGGACCTGGAGCAGGCTGTGCAATTTCTGCTCGCCCAGCAGACTGCGATGGGTGTCCAGCACGCTCTGATCGAGCAAGCCTTGCCGGGTGTCGGCCGGCGGCACCTGGACCTGCCCGGCCAGCACCTGCCGCAGGCTGGCCAGCTGCAACGGCTTGCCGAGAATGCCCTGCATGCCGGCCTGCAGATAACCGCGTACCAGCGACGGCTGCACGCTGGCGGTGAGAGCGAAGATTCGCGCCTGCCGATTGGGCCCGGGGCGGCGGCGGATTTCCCGGCACAGCTCGACCCCACTGATGCCGGGCAGGTGCACATCCAGCAGCAACAGGTCGAAGGCCTGCTGTCGGCACAGGGCCAGGGCCGTCTCGCCGTCTTGCGCCAGCCACACCTGATGGCCGTCTCGCTCGAGCAGGCCGCTGGCCACTTCGCGATTCAGGGCCACGTCTTCCACCACCAGGATGTTCAAAGCCTGCATCGGCAACTCAAGCGCGGGCACCGACAAGGGTTCCTGGCCGATGCCCAACGCCAGTTCGAACCAGAAACAACTGCCCTGCCCCAGCTCGCTGTCCACACCGATGCGCCCGTCCAGTTGCTGCAGTAGGTGCTTGCAGATGGCCAATCCCAGGCCGGTGCCGCCATAGCGCCGGGTCACCTCGTCACTGGCCTGGACGAAACGCTCGAAGATCTTCTCGCGCATCGACGCGGCAATGCCGATGCCGTTGTCGCGCACGCAGCAGCGCAGGCGCTGGCCCTCGGCGCTGCTGTGCAGCACCTGCACGTCGACCCGCACCCAGCCGTCTTCGGTAAAGCGTATGGCGTTGGCCAGCAGGTTGCTCAGCACCTGGCGCAAGTACTGCTCGGCGCCCTGCTGACGCGGCGCCAGTTGTTCGTCGATGTGCAATTCCAAACGGGTGCGGTTGGCCTCGGCCCGGGGCTGCAACAAGGTGGTGACTTCTTCCAGCAACTGACGCAGGGAGAAGTCCCGCAGTTCCGGGCGGCTTTCGCCCTCTTCCAGGCGGGCAAAGGACAGCACTTGGTTGAGGATGCTCAGCAGGCCCTCCCCGGCTTGATGCAAAGCCTGCAAGCGCTGGCGGTCCTGCTGCTCCAGCGGCGCCTGGCGCAGCAGTTCGGCCATGCCGAGGATGCCGTTCAACGGGGTGCGCAGTTCATGGCTCATGGTCGCCAGAAAGCGCGACTTGGCGAGGTTGGCGGCTTCGGCCTCGTCCTTGGCGTGCATCAGGCTGGCGGTGCGCCGCTGGACCATTTTCTGCAATTCGTCGCGCTTGTCCTGCAAGGCCAGGCGGTCGGCTTCGCGGCGCTGCACATCGTCGAGCACCGCCCGGCGCATGTCGTCCAGGGCCCGGGCCACGGTGTCGATCTCGTCGCCGCCGGGGCGCTGGCGCTTGTCCAGGTGCAGGGGCTCATGCAGCTCGCCGGCCGCCACGCGCCGGGCGAAGTCGGCCATCACTTGCAGGTGCCGGGTCACCAGCCGGTAGAACAAACCGGACAAGGCCACCGCCAGCCCGCAGAGAAACACGCTCATCCACAACAGGCTGGCCAGCCCGGTGGCGTACAGGCGCCGGTACACCGCCCCCAGGTCGGTGCTGACCTGCAATTCGCCGAGCTGGCGCAAGGGCCCGGACGGCGGTTGATAGCTCAAGGGAAAACGCTCCACCCGCAACGGCCCGATCAGCTCGGTGCTGCCCTGCTGCAAGTCGAAATCGTTGCTGATCAGGTGCACCCGGGCCACGTCGGAAAAGTCCACAAGCCCCTGCAACTGCACGGTCAGTTGCTCCTGGTTGAGGTCCCACAGGTTGCGTTCCAGGCTGCCCAGGTAACCGGCGCGGATCAGCTCCATGCGGCTGTCGATCTCGCGCATTTCCCGGCGGTATTCGAAGTACAGCTGCACGCTGCTGGCGAGCACGGTGAAGCACAGGCTGAACAGCAAAATAAACAGCAACAGACGGCGCAACAGGCCGGCGGAACGCAGGGGGATCATGGCGCCGTTCCCCGTTGCGCCTTGAGCATGGCGCGGTAGTCGTCCTGGCTTTGCGCCAGCCAGCGCTGCACCGCGCCGCTGTCCACCTGCTGCTGCAACCGCGCGTCGATCTCGGCCATGCGCGGCGCCAGGGGCGAATGGCGCGACACCGCCAGGCGCAGGTAGTCGACGCTCACCGCCTGGGGCAAGGCGACTATGTCCTCGGCCCCCGGCAGTTGCTCGATGAACAGCTGCCCGGTGCGCCGTTCATGGGGGATGAAATCGATGCGCTGGCGGATCAGCTTGCCGAAGTTCTGCTGGCTGCTGGAGACCCATTCGATGTTGCCGTGCTGCACCACTTCGCGGTCGAAATCCTGGCCGTAGCTCTCGCCGAACAGCAGGCCGCCGCGGTAGGCGCGCAAATCCTGCAAGTGGTTGAAACGCGGCAGCTGGCGGCGGTTGACGAACAGCGCAACTTCTTCGCGCAGCACCGGCACCTTGGAAAACAGCAGGTCCTGCTGGCGCTGGCTGGTGCTGTAGGCCAGAACCACATCCACCCGGCCGGCGGCGGCGTCCAGCAGGCAGCGCTTCCAGTTGCCCAGCACCACCACCTGCACCTGATACCCCAGGTCCCCCAGCACCTGCCGCACCAGGGTCGGCGCCAGCCCGCGCACCTGCTGGCCGTCGCTCCAGGAAATCGGCGGGTACACCGGGTAGTCGCAATAGCGCAGCGCGGGTTGGGGTTCAGCGAACGTCGGGCCGGCCAGCAGAATCAAGCACAGGCTCAGGCACAGGTTCAGTGCGCGACGCAGCAATTCAGGCGGCCACGCTGGCGGTGAACAGGTAACCGGCACCGTGGATGGTGATGATCAGCTCCGGCTCGGCCGGGTCGTCGTGCAGCTTGCGTCGCAGGCGGCCCACCAGCACGTCGATGGAACGGTCGCTGGGCACCCATTCGCGGTTGCGGATCTGGTCCATCAACTGGTCGCGGCTCAGGGTGTGGCCGCTGTTGCGCAGGAACACGCTGAGCAACTGGTACTCGCCGTGGGTCAGCAGGGTTTCGCCGCCACGCGGGTCGATCAGCCGACGGCGGTCGGTGTCCAGGGCCCAGTCGGCGAACTGCTTGACCGGGCTCGGGCAGCCGGCCTGGGGCTGGCGCGCATGGCGCACCCGCCGCACCAGGTTCTTGGCTCGCGACACCAGTTCGCGGGGGTTGAGGGGTTTGATCACGTAGTCGTCGGCGCCGCATTCCAGGCCGACGATGCGGTCGATGTCGTCGTTGCGCCCGGTGATCAGGATGATCCCCACTTCCGAACGCACCCGCAGCTCACGGGTCAGGGTCAGGCCGTCCTTGCCCGGCAGACGGATGTCCAGCATCAGCAGGTCCACCGTGTGCTGGCCGAGAAAGCTCTCCGCCTGCTCCGCGGTGGCGGCGCAATGCACGTCGTAGCCTTCCTGAGAGAGATAAGCCTGAAGCAGTTCGCGAATCAGCGGATCGTCGTCGACGATCAAAACCCGAGGAGTCATCGCCTGTTTCCTGATTATTTTTATTGGAAAAGGAACCCTGTGCGCAGCAGCCTAGCCATTACTGAACAACCGATCAACAGCCCTATGTCGACCTGACGAAACCGCGCCCCCGGCTGGCCAGCAGCCCCTCGACCCAGGCTTCACAGATCTGCACGCCCTGCTGCGGGCTGAAGGTTCCGGGGTTGAGCCCGGACTCCAGCCACAGGCCGTCGAGCAAGGCGCTGAGGCTGATGGCCGCCAGATCGGCGTCGAAGCGTTCCCAGCCCTGCTCCCCGGCCAGCCGGGTCAGCAGGCTGGCCAGCTCGTTGCGGTACTCGCCGTAGGAATGTTCATGAGCCAGATTGATCGCCTCGGCGGTTTTCACCGCGCCCCAGAACGCCAGCCAGGCGTCCAGCAGCTTCGGGTCCAGCAGTTCGGCGCAGAACGAGGCGCGAAAGAACGCCGACAACCGCTCCCGGGGATCGGGCGCGGCCTGCTCCATGGCCTCGCGCAGCAGGTTCATGACCCGCCCGGTGACCGCCCGATAGGCCTGGGCCACCAACTCGTCCTTGCCGGCGTAGTGGTGACTGATCAGCCCCACCGACACCCCGGCCTCGGCGGAAATCTTGCGGATCGACGCGCCCTGAAAACCGTGGCGCTTGAGGCACGTCAGGGTCGCCTCGATCAGCTCGGCCTTGCGCAGGTCGGGTTCCAGACGGGAAAAGCGCGCTTCCTGGCTCATGGGGCGGGTTCCTTGGACAGTGGCGGGAAATTGAAACTGAACGACTGTACAACAGGCCTTTCGTGGCGATCCAGCGTTTGTGTGACCGCCCAAGCCGCATCGCTTCCTGTGGCCGCTGCCGCAGGCTGCGAACGGGTTGGGCGGCATTCCGTCGTAGGGACGCAAAGATCTTGAAGACGACACAAGTTCGGCTGGAGATCGCCAAGCAAGGCCCTGCGGGCCTTTTCGCAGCTTCGCCAAGGCTCAGCAGCGGCTACACATGACAAAGCCGGGAGCACCGTGACAAAAACAACAAACGGCGCGGTCCCTGTAGCCGCTGCCGCAGGCTGCGCACGGCCCGCAGGGACGCAAAGATCGTGAAGACGACACAAGTTCGGCTGGAGATCGCCAAGCAAGGCCCTGCGGGCCTTTTCGCAGCTTCGCCAGGGCTCAGCAGCGGCTACACATGACAAAGCCGGGAGCACCGTGACAAAGACAACAAACGGCGCGGTCCCTGTAGCCGCTGCCGCAGGCTGCGCACGGCCCGCAGGGACGCAAAGATCGTGAAGACGACACAAGTTCGGCTGGCGATCGTCAAGCAAGGCCCTGCGGGCCTTTTCGCAGCTTCGCCATGGCTCAGCAGCGGCTACACATGACAAAGCCGGGAGCACCGTGTCATGGACAAAAACAACAAATGGCGCGGTCCCTGTAGCCGCTGCCGCAGGCTGCGCACGGCCCGCAGGGACGCAAAGATCGTGAAGACGACACAAGCTCGGCTGGAGATCGTCAAGCAAGGCCCTGCGGGCCTTTTCGCAGCTTCGCCAGGGCTCAGCAGCGGCTACAGGCAGATACAAACCCAGGTTTGGTCAGGCGCGGTAGTCGGGGGCGATGCGCTCCAGCAGGCGCAACAGCGCCGCCCAGGCCAGTTGCATGGCGTCCGGGTCGTTGAGTTCGCCTTCCTGCAGTGGCCGGCCCGGGTCGTTGAATTGGCGTTCGGTGTGGGCGCAGACCGCGTCCGGCGGCAGGACGATCTCCCCCGCCGCCTGGGCTGCCAGCTGGATCTCGCAGGCTTTCTCCAGGTAGTACATGCGCAAAAACGCCTGGCTTACGGTTTCGCCCACGGTGAGCAGGCCATGGTTGCGTAGCATCAGCACGCTCTTGTCCCCCAGGTCGGCCACCAGTCGTTGCTGTTCGCCCAGGTCCAGGGCTACGCCTTCGTAGTCGTGGTAGGCCACGCGGCCATAGAACTCCATGGAGATCTGGTTCACCGGCAGCAAGCCGCATTTGAGCGCCGCCACCGCGCAACCGGCCTTGGTGTGGGTGTGCAGCACGCATTGGGCGTCTTCGCGGGCGCCGTGAATGGCGCTGTGAATCACGAAACCCGCCGGGTTCACCGGGTACGGCGACGGCTCCACGGCCTCGCCGTTGAGGTCGATCTTCACCAGGTTGGAGGCGGTGATTTCCTCGAACATCAGGCCGTAGGGGTTGATCAGAAAGTGATGCTCGGGCCCGGGCAGGCGCACCGAGATGTGGGTGAAGATCAGGTCGGTCATGCGAAAGTGCGCGATCAGCCGGTAGCAGGCCGCCAGCTCTTGCCGCAGGCGCTGTTCGGTGGCGCTGCGCTCGGCGTTGGCGTGGGGGCTGGGAGCGATATTGTTCATTGTTGGAGTCCTCCAGGCGGGTGGGTGGGGCAATCTGGGCGGGCAAACAATAGGACCGGACGCCCGCAGGCGTCCAGCCCGGTGCGCTTACTTGCTGGCCCAGGCGTTGAAGCGCTCTTCCAGCTCTTCGCCATGATCGACCCAGAACTCCACGTTCATCGCCAGGGCGTCCTTGAGGTTCTGTTCCGAGGTCGGCACCCACTGCGCCAGGGCCGGGTCGAGCTTGGCCGCGGCCAGGGTGTTGGTCGGGCCATAGGGGATCTGCTTGACGTAGTCGACCTGGACCTCGGGGCGGTTGGCGAAGGCGATGAAACGCTTGGCCTGATCCACGTGTTTCGAGCCCTTGATGATCGCCCAGTAGTCCATGCCGTACAGGCTGCCGGGCCAGACCACCGCCAGCGGGGCGCCGGCCTGGGCGGCCACGGCGATGCGGCCGCTGTAGGTCGAGGTCATCACCACATCGCCGGCGGCCAGCCACTGCCCCGGCTGGGCCCCGGCTTCCCACCACTGGATGTAGGGCTTGAGTTCGGTCAGCTTGGCGAAGGCCCGCTCCACCCCTTGGGGCGTGGCCAGGACCTTGTACACGTCCTCGACCTTGACCCCATCGGCCATCAGCGCGAATTCCAGGTTGTACACCGCGCGCTTGCGCAGGCCGCGCTTGCCGGGGAACTGCTTGACGTCCCAGAAATCCGCCCAGGACGCCGGCGCCTTGGCCAGCTTGTTGCGGTCGTAGGCGATGGCCACGCTCCACACCAGCACCGCCGAGCCGCAGGGCTGGGCGGCATCGGCAATCAGCTGCTCGGCACGGCCCAGGGCCTTCCAGTCCAGGGGTTCGTACATGCCCTCCTCGCAGCCGCGCATCAGGTCCGGGCCTTCGATCTGCACCAGATCCCAGTCGACGTTGCCGGTGTCGACCATGACCTTGATGCGGGCCATTTCGCCGTTGTATTCGCTCTGGATCAGCTTGCTGCCATCGGCCTTGCTGAAGGGTTGGAACAATGCCACGTCCTGGGCTTTTTGTCCGGCTCCGCCGTACGCCACGACCACCATGTCGGGGGCTGCCTGGGCAGTGCCCTGGCCCAGGGACAAACCCAGGGCCAGGCTCAGGGCCAGGAAAGAACAACCGTGCTTGCGGGTGAGCGCTTTCATCTGTGAATCCTCGTCGCGGTGCCACACCGGCAGGCGCCGGCACGGCCCTTTTTTATTGTTGTGAGGTTCGCGCCAAAAGCGGGCGCAGATCAAAGCTACGGCAAGCCTTAGTAAAAAAACAATTTGATTTTTTACTGGCGGTAAATTTTGATAGGCCAACAATAACAACGCCAAGGCTGTGCTCCCCTGCCCTTGGCCCGCCTGGAGTCACCGCAATGACCAGCGCCTTCCCGCACCTGTTCGCACCCTTGCAGATCCGTGGCAAACGCCTGAAGAACCGCATCATGTCCAGCGGCCACGACACCTCGATGCCCACCGACAACCTGGTCAACGAACAGCTGATTGCCTACCATCGCGCCCGCGCCGAAGGCGGCGTCGGCCTGATCGTGCTGCAGGTGGCCGGGGTCCACGACAGTGCGCGCTACACCAGCCACGTGCTGATGGCCACCGACGACGCCTGCATCGACGGCTACCGGCGCCTGGCGGAAACCTGCCACGCCCACGGCACGGTGGTGCTGTCGCAGATCTTCCACCCGGGGCGGGAAATCATGGAGTCCTCCGACGGCCTGCTGGCCGTGGCCTACGCCCCTTCGGCGGTGCCCAACGAACGCTTCCGGGTCATGCCCCGGGCCCTGGACCAGGCCATGATCGACGAGATCATCCAGGGCTACGCCGACGCCGCCCGGCGCCTGTATCAGGCCGGGCTGGACGGCGTGGAACTGGTGGCCAGCCACGGCTACCTGCCGGCGCAGTTCATCAACCCGCGGGTCAACCGCCGCAGCGACGGCTACAACGGCGAACTGGAACAGCGCCTGCGCTTTATCCGGGAAATCCTCGATGCCATGCGCGCCAGCACCGATGCCGAGTTCATCATCGGCCTGCGCATTTCCGCCGACGAACGCGACCCCGAAGGCCTCACCGAAGACGAATCCCTGGCCGCCGTGCAATTGCTGCAAGGGCAACTGGACTACGTGCACATCGTCGCTGGCACCTCCGCCTCCCTCGGCGGCGCGGTGCACATCGTCCCGCCCATGGCGGTGGAAGCCGCCTACCTGGCCCGAGAGGCCGGCACCTTCAAGGCCCAGCTGTCGATCCCGCTGTTCGTCACCGGGCGCATCAACCAGCCCCAGGAAGCCGAGGCGATCATTGCCAAGGGCCAGGCCGATGTGTGCGGCATGACCCGCGCGCTGATCTGCGACCCGCAGATGCCCAACAAGAGCGACAGCGGCCACGCCGAAGACGTACGCGCCTGCATCGCCTGCAACCAGGCGTGCATCGGCCACTTCCACAAGGGCCTGCCGATCTCCTGCATCCAGCACCCGGAAACCGGCCGCGAACTGCTCTACGGCCAGCCCAAACCCAGCGCCCGCGGCAAACGCATCCTGGTGGTGGGCGGCGGCCCGGCCGGGATGAAAGCCGCCGCCGTCGCCGCCCAACGCGGCCACCAGGTCACCCTCTACGAAGCCAGCGCGCAACTGGGCGGCCAGATCCAACTGGCGCAACTGCTGCCCCGACGCAGCGAATTCGGCGGCGCCAGCACCAACCTGCAACGGGAAATGCAACTGGCTGGTGTCGAAGTGGTGCGCAACACCCGAGTCGACCGCGCCCTGATCGAGCGCGAAAACCCCGACCACGTGATCATCGCCACCGGCGCCCAGCCCTACTGGCCGAACTTCGAACGCGGCGGCGACCTGCAAGTGGTGGACGCCTGGCAAGTACTGCGGGACGAAGTGCAACTGGGCCGCAGCGTAGTGGTGGCCGACTGGCGCTGCGACTGGATCGGCCCCGGCATCGCCGAGCGCCTGGTACGCGCCGGGCACCAAGTGCAACTGGCGGTCAACGGCACCCACTGCGGCGAAAGCCTGCCGCTGTACGTGCGCGACCAAATGGCCGGCGAACTGCACAAACTGGCGATCCCGATCATCCCCTACGCCCGCCTCTACGGCTGCGACGACAGCACCGTGTACCTGCAACACACCGCCAGCGGCGAACCCATGCTCCTGGAAAATATCGACAGCCTCGTCCTGTGCCAAGGCCACCAATCCGTGGACGACCTCGGCCAACAACTCAAAGGCCTGGTGCCCTTCCAACGCATCGGCGACTGCCTGGCACCGCGCACCGTGGAAGAAGCCATCCATGAAGGCTTGAAAGTCGCCTGGGCGCTTTGAGGCTGCTTTATACTCCAGGGCTTTTGCAGGACGGGCGCCTGGAAGCGCCCGTTCACCTGGTCCGGAGCCCGCCATGAACCCCAGCAGCAAGACGCCGCCCGCGAGCCGCCCTCCCGCCCCGGAGCCCGGCACCGACAACCAAGCCCCTGGCGGCCCACAGTTTCTTGGCACCCGCATCCGCGGCCTGCGCAAACGCCGCGGCCTGACCCTGAGCGAACTGGCCCAGCAGAGCGAACTTACCGCCGGCTACATCAGCCAACTGGAACGCAACCTCGCCTACCCCTCCATCCCCGCCCTGTTCAACATCGCCCGCAGCCTGGGCGTGACCATCCAATGGTTCTTCGCCAGCGAAACCCAGACCGCGCCCGAAGACCAAGGCTATGTAGTGCGCAAGAAACAGCGGCTGCAAGTGAATTATGAGAACGGGATTATCGATCAGTTGCTGACCCCACAGCCGACCCGGCAGCTGGAGTTTTTGCACTCACGCTTTCCGCCGGGGACGTACAGCAAGGAGAGTTACAGCCATGAGGGGGAAGAAGCCGGGTATGTGCTGTCGGGGAGCTTTGAGCTATGGGTGGGGGAACGGTATTTTCAGCTGAATGAGGGGGATAGCTTTAGTTTTTCCAGCCAGGAACCGCATAAATATGGGAATCCTGGGGAGGAGGATGCGGTGGTGTTGTGGGTGATTACGCCGCCGACGTTTTGAGCAAGCTACCGAGCGGAAGCGCAATGCACCGCTCTTTCGTTTACTGAAAACTAGCTGTCACGGACTGGGAAGTAGAACTGCTGCCGCAACCACTCGCTGAACTGGGCCTCGGTCAGCGGAGCGTGGTGCTCGCCCATTTCATTCCAGGCGCGGTTAATCATGTGTTCCCAGTTTCGGGTGAGCTCCATTAGTGGCGCTGCTGAGCTTTAGCCTTTCTATTGCCCTGACGCATCCATGCTCGGCAGCTTTATTGAGAAACTGCACCTGCTCTTGCTTAAGGTTTTGCGTCAACATTTGAGTCGCCATACTCATATAAAGGTTGGCGCGAAACTTTTTTCGTCGAGCAACACGATTGGATTGCTGTCAGAGCGACTATTTCTATCGCAACTCGGCATCATCGTTGGCTGGGGGTAGTACCTGCCATACAGGGTTTCATCATTAGGCAATGCGTCGACAAGTGACCGATACCCAGGTGTTTTAACCTCATCGAAGCAATAGAAAAGCATCTGCAAACCCGCTGGAGTAAATCCGTTACTGAAACTGGACTTTAGGAGAGTGCAGACTTTTTCGGCGACTTGATCGCGAGATTCAAAAGTCGACAACATCAACGCTAGACGGTACTGCGCTGCTGGGTTGCCTTCCTCAGCTGAACGCTTGAGCAAAGGCATTCCTTCTTTTACAAGCGGAAGCATTTCGTCTCTATATTGTTCTTTTTTTTGGTCGGGAACCTTTTCGTTGACTGCTAACTGTTTTCGAAAAGTGAACATATCGTTTTGTACTTCATCGATTTTCTCTAGGTAAGGCAGCGCTTTGAAGTACAGCGCTTCACTTTCTGCGGATACTTTTAGATTGTTTTCATTCGCGCTTGCGAATGTGGCTAAAAAAACAGAAACAATAGCCAAAAAACTCTTAAGAGAAGCTTTTTCCACTGGGAACGTCCTTTGTATCTTCGTTGTGATTACGATTGCGGCTGAATCGTGCATACGTTGGTAGAGAACAGAATTAGCGCTTCCAACGGCCCTACTGCCTTTCATCACAGCGACTATAAGCAGCCGAATACTGCATCATCTGAATGGGTCTCGGTGCGAACCAGAGGGTTAATACTTTCATTGGTTATTCTTTTAGTTTTCTTCCTTTAACATAGAAAGCAAATCTGAAAACGAGTCGGCCACATAAAATATTCCTTCTTCTACTTCCAACTCATGAAAATAGAAAACCACTTTTGGAAATAGAGGACTTTCAGAGTAATCAAAGCACAGATAATCACCGCCACCACCCACGACAATAGGCAGATAGTAATTTGGTAGCTGATGGTGATTTCGCAACGAAAATAGAGCGGTAACGATATTCTCGGCGCTGTGTAAAGGGTCAAGAGTCAAAAGCATGCCGAAGCCGATATTCCATGTTTTACCACCAACCTCAATGGACAGGCTTCGGTCTTTCGGCTGTCCACCATGAAAGCGTTTTACGCATTCAACGTAATCTTCAGGCAGCGTGAAACGGATAACTTTTTCGATGCCTGCAATCAAATCATCGGACAACGGCTCATGCGCGTCTGAATAGACATCCCACTCCATCAGCGAACCTCCATTTAACTATTATCAGGCGACACTGCCAGTGCAGCATATTACTAATATTCTAACATTCACATTAAGCATATCTTTTTTTGCATAACATCCAAAGCGATGTTCAATCACTTCTGAATGTCCTCTATTGGCAGAAAGCAGCCTCAGCAACCAAAAAATTCCTCCTATCATCTAACTGGAGCGCATCCTCCGCCCACACCGAACTATTTAACTTCGCCGGCAGCCTGGGCGTGACCATCCAATGGTTCTTCGCCAGCGAAACCCAGACCGCACCCGAAGACCAAGGCTATGTGGTACGCAAGAAACAGCGGCTGCAGGTGAATTATGAGAACGGGATTATCGATCAGCTGCTGACCCCGCAACCGACCCGGCAGCTGGAGTTTTTGCACTCGCGCTTTCCGCCGGGGACCTACAGCAAGGAGAGTTACAGCCATGAGGGCGAGGAAGCCGGTTATGTGCTGTCGGGGAGTTTTGAGCTGTGGGTGGGGGAACGGTATTTTCAGTTGAGTGAGGGGGATAGCTTTAGTTTTTCCAGCCAGGAACCGCATAAGTATGGGAATCCTGGGGAGGAGGATGCGGTGGCGTTGTGGGTGATTACGCCGCCGACGTTTTGAGGGGGATGTTGAGGGGGGAGCAACCGAACGGCTGCTAACGGCCAAAACAAGACGGTCGCAGAAGTGTGCTTTAGTCCAAAATTTGTCACTCTGGAAATGACCAAACCTTGGGGCGATTCTTGGGGGCTGCGAGCCAACTGAAGAGAATCGCATCACCATTGCCGGCGTGGAAGCGCAGGTAGTTTGAAAGTGATCGGCTTACTGGATTAAAAACGGTCAGTCCTCTCACCCCCCTATCCGTCACGCGACCGGCTCAGGTGTATTAAAGCTGCGACCTCTGAGCAATAAAAATATTTTCGTCAGCGTCTATTCACGCTCTCGTCAATATTGATGCAAGCCTATCTTTTAACGCTCTTGCTCGACCTTTAGGTATATATGAAACATTTAATCTTTGACACATGTCTTCGACTTCTGGCTTGTCATGAACCGAGTAGACTATTATTCTATTACCGTTAATCCCTTTCGTTCGAGCTTGCTGCGCTATAAAGAGACCTCTGAACTCTTGAAATAGTTTTCCCCTTTGCTCCAATACGCTTTCAAACTCAGAAGAGGCGGGCACATTGAGATCAAAAATCAGTGCTGCATAGTCATCTACGCTGGCGCCCGCTAGCTTTTTATTTGCATCATCTATCGAGGTTGAAAAATCCACGCTGAAACCTAGTGACTCGACATAGTCCTCTAGCCAATCCAAAAACATAGGTTCATCATCAAGAATTAGAATTTTTGCGCTCATTTTAAAAACCCATTTGGAATTCTGATTTCAAATTTTGTAATTCCAGAAGATGAATGACTCCCGTCAATCGTCCCCTGAAATGCATTCTCAACGATTAGTTTACAAATATGAAGCCCTAAGCCGGACCCGGAAGATGTTCTTTCTTTTGCACTTTTTGCCCGATATCCGATTGCGAAAATATCGTCTTCGTTAGAAAATGCCTCGCTTTGTCCTTCAAACGTTATAATTAGGTTGTCAGTTTTTTTCTGTATCCAATTTTTTATTGTCAAAGTCGAGCCGGCTTTGCCATATTTAACTCCATTATCGATGAGATTCATGAAGACCTGTTTAAGTAAATTCGGGTCACCCTTTACGCAGTTTTGAGTATTCCGATCCTCTAGCTCTACCTTTACCTTACTATTCACCCCTTGTTCCTGAAAGAACTGCGCAGATTCGATAATCGCCTGTGGTATAACAGTAGTTTTGATGGAGGAGTTCGAAATTGACTCAGTATTTCCCGATGCGTATTCTGCAAAATATGAAAGGTTTCTTATCAGCGAAACTGTATACTCTAGTTGTGCCCTAGCGCGTGCTAATCGCTGAGCCTTTTTATGCTCTGGAATTACGTCACTTATTAAATTGTCGAGTGTTCCAATCACGCCACTCATTGGATTTATTGCCTGGTGAGTAATATTTTGAATGAGGAATAAGGTTTCTTTGTTATCCATTTATACGGCCTTTTTAATTACAGATAAGCTAATGTTTTCAGCCCCCAGCTGAGCGCTAAAATTTGACAGACCTGAAAGCGCTTGGATGTGATTTTCTTCCGACTCAATTAAAGCTCTAGGCAATTCAATTACCAAGTCAAGTTTTTGGCCTTGCGTGATTACTGGCGCCCCTTTAAAAATAAATAACAAGTATGCAAATAGCGCTCTAATAGAAAACCTATCATAATATTTGACACACAACCCTGAATAATCTATCCACTCGAATTGATCTTCAGTATTGTGAGTTCGAAAATAAAACTCATCTAAAACTTTTACATCTGACATCCTGGTTGATACCAGTTCGCTGACAGAATGAGCCAGCCATAGTTTTATTTCAGGTATCGGCCCGGTGTCCGGCGAAAGAGCATTAGATGTTTTAATAAGCAGTAAAATTGAAGGGTAAAATATATCTAGCTTAGATGCTACCTCTGATTTCAGCCCATACTTCCTTGCGAGTTCGGGATAAAGATTTAATTTTGCAGCAACTTCCACTGCTCCCCAGAATCTAATAGTTGGTTTTTTTCGTGATTCATTCCAGATTCTAACCTGATCAACTGCTTGCGGCGTTAGGGAAGAGCTTGTTACGAACAAAAGCATATCAGCGCTTTGCGCTTCGGCATATGATATCTTATTCCACACTGTAGGCCAGTCAACAGAACCTGTATATCTTTTGCATTCAACATACCACTTTTGGCGTTGATACTGACCGGATAAATCCGAAATAAAATAATCACCTTCAATGTCCCTTCCAACATCGCTTCCAGGAGTTCTCCATACTGTATTTCTCAATCCGAGCATAGTCACAATATCAAATGCCATACTTTCAAATTGCTCTGGGGAAAGACTTAATAAATTCAATGCTCCTCCTTGAAACCCCTAGTAAATTAATGATAATGATTCCATGATAGTACTTTAGCCCTTTGGAAACGAAACCGCTTCTGGCCAATTTCAGTCACTCGTGATGAGCTGTTAAGGCACCAAGCTCATTGAGATTTAACCATCAAAGGTTATGTGGGCAAATCCAAAGTATATTCCTCTCCGTTTTTTATTTTCTCAAGCAACTGTCGCAGCAAGTTAGAGTATCGATGCGCCTGAACCTCATTGCCGTTCATTACAGCACAATGGTATTTATTGTCGAACGACTTTATATCTACACCAGTAGTGTTCTTCAAAATCTCGAGCAGCTTATTCGCGTCGTGCCATCCTTTGAAACCCAAACTTACACCTAAAGTTGATGGCGTGTGTGGGAAATTGACGTTAAAAGCTAGACCATCAGAGGCATCAGCTATTCCGTAAAGTTTAGCTAATGCTCCCTCTGACTCAGAGACGTTTGCAAGTACAGTATAATCAACTTGAATGGGGTTTTTCGGAATGTCAGAACGCACAAGCTCATAGGTTCTTGCCAGTAGCGCGCGCAGTAACTTTGGGTTGACATTGTCCAGTGCTTGGTTCGCACCAAAAGCCCTGTATACCCAGCTATAGTCATGTGCAACGATACTTTTTATACGTATGCTTTTATTCTCTGATACCGATATCAGGCGTTCACGCCTAGGATATTCGGTGACCTCCTTGCTTGACCACTCTAAATGGTAAATATTTGGAATTAACGCGCCATTTTCGGAAAGAATCTCATCAATATCCGACAGTATAGCTCTAATGTTTGGATCTTCGGCGCTGTAACCAACAAAAACAAGAGGATGCTCCGCAAAAAAAGCAAGCATTTTGGCGCTGAGATACTTTTTCTTTTTCAGGAAATTATCATAATCCTCTCGTGTGATTACTACACTCCTAGAATCAGAAGCACATCCATGTATCTTAAATATTTCACCTATGCTTGAATGATTTGCATAGAGAATTCGCTGCCCAATGATTGGAGCGTAATCAGGAAAAATGCTCTCAAGCAAACAATCATAGTTGGTTGTTATTATTGAGTGAGGATGAATCTTTTTTAGCAGTTCAATTTCTTCTTTATCCGTGGTAATTGCTTCACTCAATAACTTCTTAAAAATCTCACATACTGCATGTTTGAAGTAAATATCGGATTCATTGCCTGAGCCAAATAATTCAGCGGGAAACTCATTTTCGCCGCCACTCCAAGCCCAGTCATTAAATTTTTCGGAGAATACGGTCCCAATATCGACAAGATTAGGATAACGCTGCAAATAATAAGCAAATTTTTTATCGATCTCGGGACACATCTCACTAAGCGAGTGCAGTAACTCCTCCCAGCTAGGACCGTTAAGGTACCTTTTAGTTAGGCCTGACCCTACGAAAAGTATAGGCTGGCAGCCCATCGCTTCAATACAGGTTTTAATATCATCCGTCACATCGTCTTTATACTTATCATAATCGCTCATATGTGCTCCCTAGTGTTTTTGTGCCTGCTGAGCGAGGAGCGGTTACGTGACGGGATTCGTCAAGGATCTCAGCCCCCCAATGAGCAATGTCAGAATAGCCACTAGCCATCTCTGGTGGCTAGTGGCTTGATCAAGATCGACGATTTTCATTTCTTTGATAACGACTACAGAGTCCTAGCAAGCAGAATCTGGCGCATCCAGCTCAGTGATTCGGATGGTAGCTTTTGGCCGAAACCGGCCTGTCACGAACGGCAGCTAGTGGCCGAAAGCTTCCTCCTCAAATCATAAAAATGCCGCTTATCAACCAACAATAAGCGGCGTTTCTATCTACTTAGTACAGTTTAGCTCTAACTCAGAGCCCCTCCCTCAGCCGCTCTTCCACCCAACCCCAAACAAACATCATCAATCACCGCCTTACCCATCTCCGCCAAAAAGTGCGAAGCCCAAGCATACCGCTCGCCCTGCTCTTCCATAGCAGCATCTAGCGCTAGCTTCTTGGCGTAGTAAAGCAAAGTAGAAGCGTGCTCCAACGCCTGCTGCAAAGGCACGTCAGCATTCACGCGAAACAGCTCTAGTTCAGGATCGGCACAACTGCCAAAGGTGACGAAACCCAGTGTCTTGACTGAGGCTGAAGTGCTCATCGGATACCTCCTATAACAGCCAGGAGACGGGTATTACGAAGGGAAGATCCACACAGATTACGGGCGTACATGATTGAAACTCCCATATCGGTAATGAGAGCTGCCACCTTCGTTCTCAGGCGAGTGGGTGGCAGCTGTGCGCGGGCTGAGAAACCGGAGATACAGGAACCCGGCAGACCCGAAGGTCTCCCACGCACAGCCGCCATAACACGAACAGACGGGCACAAAAATGCGCCTGCATTCATGGGCGGGCGCTTGTGCGCCTGCATCTTACCGGGTTCTCAGGCCCGGTCGCTGATTTTGCAGCGACCGCAGCAGACTAGGCGGTCTGCTCAGGGTCCGGCAACCGCTAAACCGTAGCCGGTTATGTCGTTCGGATTAGCGAGCCGTTATGCTCTCCCCCACCCCGGATAAGGACATCTGCCCCCTCATGATCGACCGCGAACACCTCCATCAAAACGGTTACCTGTTGCTGCGTCAGGCGGTGCCCGCCGACTGGCTGGATGAGCTGCGGACCACCTTTGATGCGGGGGTGATTGGGCCTGAGCAATGGCCGGTGCCTAGGGGCCACGATTGGCGTCATGCGCTGGTGGATCTGGATACACGGGTGCAGGCGGTGTGTCGCTTGCCGGCGATGTTGGCGGTAGCCGGGGCGTTGATCGGGGAAGGCTTTTTTCTGGCGCAGGTGGAGGGCCGCGAGCCGTTGGCGGGGGGCGGTCATCAGGTGTTGCACCGGGATCTGTCGGAACAGCGCCTCGGTGACCGGGTCACGGCGCTGGTCTATCTCGATGACTATGGGCCGGCCAATGGCGCGACGCGCATCGTGCCCGGCAGTCATCGCCCCGGGGAGCGGTTGGCGCCCTTTGATTTCAGTGATGAATCCCGGGTGGTGCCGTTGGCGGGCAGTGCGGGGGACGTGCTGCTGTTCGATGCCGATCTGGTGCATGGGGCCAGCCTCAACCCCAGTGGTGCGCGCCGTCGCAGCTTGCTGATCAGTTATTGCGCCCTGGGGCTGTATGAGTCCCATCTGCAGACGCTGGGCCTGCGTGCTATCCGCATGGACACCAGCGAGCGCTTCGAGCCTGCGGATTTTGCCTGAGTGGGCTCGGGCGCCAGGGGTGCGTCAGCCACAGCATGGCTGCTCATTCAGTCGGCCAGGCGGCTGGCCAAACGTTGCAGTGCCTGGGCCAGTTCCAGGGCCTGTTCTGCCGTCAGCTCCACCGGGTCGTTGTGCGGGCTGATGGCCTTGAGATGAATGGCACTGCCCTGCTCTATCCATAGGCGCACGGCGCCCTCGCTGCTCTCGACATAATCCGTTGTGCGCTCAGCCGGCATGTTCATTCACCTTGTGCGTAGGCGGTGGCCAGTTCCAGCAGGCGGGTGAAGTTGGCGATGGCGAAATACAGGTCATCGCGGGTGTCGCCGTCCCATTCTTCGACGGCTTCGCGGGCGGCCTTGAGTGAGGCAATGCGGGTTTTGATCTCGGCGATTTCCGCCGCGCCGCACTGGGTGGCGATGGCCTCCCAGCGCTCCTGGGGAATGTTTTGCTGGACCGACAGCCCGGCTTGGGCTTGGGCGATCAGTGCGGTGAGTTGGCTCATAGGGGTATTCGTCCTGAAAATGCAGCCTTTGAATCGGGGCGCGATCGCGGGCTGGAATGTGCAGAGGCGCAGCTTGTGCGTCAGGCGCTTTGAGGTGGGTCACTTTATCGGTAAGCGTCTGTGCAACACATCTTCCTGACCCCGACGCCAAAGGCGATGGTGTACACCTCAATTTAAGTGGACACCCTCTCTAGCCTTTTAAGCGGGTCTTTCCATGCAGCCACAACGCCGTTCCTATTCCAAATCCTTCAAGGCCCAGGTTGTCCAAGAATGCGCCCAACCCGGCGCTTCGATTGCCAGCGTCGCGCAGAAGCACAGTATGCGTCTGGCCGTCCCACCCTGATGGCATTGTCAAGGCATGAACAACCTTCAGAGAGCTGTGGGACACCTTAATTGGCTCTGTAGAATATGGTGCATTGGGTGGAGGGAATTTTTAAAATGCTTTTACTTTTGAGTCTTCGTGACGTTATCGAAGCCCTTGCGACCTGTGATGGCAATAACGATGTCTGGAGCCGCTATTCATGGGTCTATGTCAAGGACGGGGCACCGCTGATCGAAGCTCGCTTTTACCTTTCTTCGCCCGAGGAAGAATCGAATAGCGTACCCGGCGAGAACGGTGAGCAAATGCCGACCTTTGCCGTAGCACACGGCCTTTCGTATTGCCTTGAAGCTGCCGACTTTGTAGATGTACTGAGCGTACAGAAGCGTCAGCAGCCGCTCTCACAACTTGAGGACTATGCCGCTGCGCTTGAACACTACGCCGAGCGAGACGCCTTTCTAGATCGGGGTGAGTTCTACAGTGGTCGGTGCGTGGATCAACAACCGTTGCCAGGCATTTCACGCGACTTTTTTCCCGAATACGATCTTCAGCTGGATACGTGTCCGGCTGATCGCATCCGAGATGCTGCGCGCGTCATCGCTAAATTGCTGCACATAAGTGTGGCTGATGCTCTCGCGCGTTGCAGGAGGCTGCCGGTGATTCTAGGGGAACGCACCGACTCACAGGGGCGCGTGCGGATTGAGACACAATTCATCGCTCTTTCGTTGCCGCTGCAAATAACGACACACTGGCCCCTTGCCTGGCTTCCCGGAGTTGATCCGTAGGAAGTCGATGAACGCGTACCGCCACTGCCCATGCGTTGCCAGGGTAAACCCAACACCAACGCCTGAAGTTGCTCGGTATTCAACTCGAGTTCAGGGCCTTGGCGAATGCCTGGCCAGTGGAACTTGCCTTGGTTCAATCGGCGAGCAGCCAGCCAGATGCCAAACCCATCATGCACCAGCACTTTCATGCGATTGGCGCGGCGGTTAGCAAACAGATAAGCACAGTGCGGTTGCGCCGCACCGAACACGGCAACCACCCGGGCCAGCGTAGTTTCAGTTCCGGCGCGCATGTCCATGGGCTCGATAGCCGGGCAGTGCTGACCGGCTATGGGCGGATAGCGAACCTCAACGGCTCGCTTTTAACGTTTCAAGCATCGCCTCGGCGGCCAGGCTGTGGACTTTGCGGGTCGGGTGCCACTCATCCCAGTAGTAATGGCTATCCGGATCCGCACACACGGGTTTGACGTCCGGGTAGGTGGCTTGGCACGGGGTATCCAGATCCTTCAGGCCCGCCACCTCGGGTGCCGCGCGAAGCGCGTTGCTGAAGGCCAGGTGGTCGAAGTAACCAATGCTCACGTGATGGGCGTTAGCCAGTGTTGCCAGCACGGCGGGCAGTTTTTGTTCGAGTATCTGCTGGTATTGCGTTGCGTTCTTGACTTGATTGCCCTGCACCACAGCCGGCACATGGCTCAAATCCGTGGTCCCCACCACCAGCACGTGTTTCGCCCCTGCTGCGATCAGCGTCTCGGTGCTCTTCTGTATGTTCGCCACGCTGTTCTGGCCAAGCACGTCAATCGTTTCTGGGTGCGAGAAGTCGGCCCACTCAAAAAAATCGTTGGCTGAGACGAAAATGAAATACAGCGCATCCGGATCCGCTTTGTGTGTTTTAGCAGCTTTCAGGTGATCGGCGATTTGCCCGAAAACCCCAGTGTCGCGAGAGGGCTGCATCCAGGCGTAGTAGTTGCCGTTGCCGCTTTTGGCGCCGCCAATGGCGTAGTCGGTCAAGGGGATTTTCAAGGCCTGCGCCAAGTGCTCGACGGCGGTGGGGCCATTGCTCCAGCGTCCCTGCCAATACAACGAACCGGGTAGCGCCTGTGCATCTTTGACCTTCTGCGCGGCCATGGTTCGAGTGAAGGCTTCACCCGCACCGTTGTCGGAGTAGCTGTCACCGAAAGCATAGAGATGATCGTAGCCAGGGCCGCCAAAGGCGGTTGAAGCAGTCATTGTCAATAGAGCGGCCAAGCACGCGCGTCGAATCATTGAAAGTCTCCCGGGTGGTGCTCTTAGACTACCGGTGGCGACGCTTTGCCTCGCCACGCTTGCGACCTGTATTTAGCCGAGGGCGCAAAGTGTGTGCTGTTCGCGACAGGTCGGTGGCGGGTGAGTCCAGCGAGTGCGCCGGTTTTTTTATCCCGCCTGTTGCCTTGGGTGCTTGGCAGCGCCGCACGGGTCGGCTTCAATGAGCGCCCCTTTTTATGTTCAGGAGCTAGAAGGATGCAGCTTTATTACCGTTGGGCGGCCGCATGGGTCATGGCGTGGGTACTGGGAATCGGGCTGGTCCAGGCCGAGGAACGGCCACAGGTCGCGGACAAGATCCTGGCCTACACCGGGCCGCACGGGGTGAAGGTCTGGACCCTGCGCATCGGCGAGCGCAGCGCCCATCAGGCGCTGGTGCAGGTGGAAGACGCCGACCACGACTGGAATATGCGCATTCAGAAAATGAACGTGGAGCAAACCGATCGCGACACCCGTTACTTCACTCAGGTGGACGGGCAGAAGTTCGTGGTGCTGCTGCTTCAGGAAGGCTATGGCGAGTTGCATCTGCCGGGTGAGGCCAAGCCGCTGAAGGTGGGTTATGACAGCAACCTGTCCAGCTATGGCGATGCCCAGGCGTTTCTCAATGAGTACCTCAAGGCGCAGTAAAGCGTCTGGCGGCCGCGACCGCTCTGCAACAACGCCTCCCTAGGGAGGCGTTGTCGTTTTACTCGGTGTGCCCCCCTCTCAACGCAGATCAAACCGGTCCAGGCTCATGACGCTGAGGACCCGCCCCCCCTTTCTTATGAACTCTGGATGATCAGGACCCCGGCCATCAGGTCTTCGTCATCAATGCCTTGCTTCAATAGCAGATAGCCGGTTCCGCCGACCAAAATGCCCTTGTGCCCTGGAGCGGCCCTGTTCAGCCGGGAGTTGTTGATCTGCAGCACATAGTTCAAGCCTGGGCGTGTCTCTTGACCCTGAATCCAGGCAGGTATTCCGGCGATCTTGGCCAGGCCGTTTTCGTCGCTGTCCTGCCCCGGATTTTCAACCACTGCGATTCGCCGCGCCGGGGTGATGGGCTGTCCGTAACCATCCACCTGTCGCGCCGCGGGCCTGTAGGCCAGCACCTTGCCGCCCTCTTGCATGGCTTGCTCGATGTAGGCATCGCTGACGATTGAGTAAGGCGTAAACAGCGAAACCACCAGCTCCTCATTCAATTGCATGCCGGCAAGGTATCGATTGATAACGCTGGCCGGCAGGCTGGCAAGATGCAGCAAGGGGACGCCCATCGAGTCGGTGGGCCACGGGATGGACTCAGGCAGGTAGGGGTTGCCGCCGAGGTAGGCGGAGCCCTGGTCGGGGCCTTCGGGCAAAAACACTAGTTCGTTAAACAGGGGCTGTTCCTCTCAGGTGTGCCGTTGCCTAGATGGTTGCGTGGGCGCACGGCGCCCTCGCTGCTCTCGACATAATCCGTTGTGCGCTCAGCCGGCAGGTTCATTCACCTTGTGCGTGGGCGGTGGCCAGTTCCAGCAGGCGGGTAAAATCAGCGATGGCGAAGTACAGGTCATCCCGGGTGTCGCCGTCCCAGTCTTCCACCGCTTCGCGGGCGGCCTTGAGTGAGGCGATGCGGGTTTTGATTTCGGCGATTTCCTCGGCGCCGCACTGGGTGGCGATGGCCTCCCAGCGTTCCTGGGGAATGTCTTGCTGGACCGATAGCCCGGCTTTGGCTTGGGCAATCAGTGCTGTCAATTGGCTCATGGGGGTTGTTCCTCAAGGGGCTGGGGTGCGCCTGCGCTAGCCTTCCGCGCCGGGCGGATGGCCAAAGTGGGCCTTGTAGGCGTGGTTGAAATTGGCCGGGTTGGCGTAGCCCAGGCGGTAGGCGATCTGCGCCACGTGCCATTTGCGCTGGCGCAACAGGGTGCGCGCCAGCTCCATGCGTTGGCGCCGCACATACTGCAGCATCGACTGGCCGAATACCTGGGCAAAGGCGCGGCGCAGGGTGGTCTCCCCTACCCCCAGTTGCTGGGCCAACGCCTGGCTGCCGGGCGGGTCCAGCAGGTGGGCGTCGAGCTGGCGGCGGGCTTCGTGGGCCAGGTCCAGTTGCCCGCGCACCGTGGGCGCCGCAGGGCGCTGGCCCTGGAGGTGCACCGCCAGTTCCACCAGCACCGCCAGGCTCAGGCTTTCCTGGTGCAGGTGTTGCAGGGCGCCCTGGTACGGCGCTTGGTAGAGCCGCTCCAGCAAGCTGCCCAGCGCCCGGCAGCGTTGAAACTGGCGAAAGCGGATGCCGTCGTCCAGCAGGCTAAGCAAGGGCTGCAGCGTCGGGTCTTCCTCGGCCAGTTCCCGCAAATAGCTGCCGGCGATGCGCAGGCCGGCCATGCGGGCGTGGCTGCCGGCGGGCATCTGGTCCAGCGCTTCCATGGTCTCGCTCAGGCCCAGGGCCTGAGGCGCGCCGGGGGTGTAGTGGTGGAGCTGGCCGTCGATCCGGTGCTGCCATTGCCCGGCCAGCACCTGGACGATGCACAGGCTGTCGGGCAACACCTTGTGGATGCGCAGCGGATCGGGGAATTGCAGGTTGCAGTCGAAGTACTGCAAGTGCGGGCGCACGGTACGGGCGCGATAGTGGCCGACGGCGCTGCCCATCACCCGCCGGGCACTGGGGTCGAACACCCCGGCGCGGGCCAGGCCAACCGGCCGGTCGAAGCAGAATTGTGTATCGAGGTAGGGGTTCCAGCATTCCATCGGCAAAGCGGGTCCATGGGTGGGGTTGCTACGGCGGCCAATGGTAACTCACTCACACTTTGCGCAGCGGTGGTTGTGAGCGTCGGAATTTTTCTTGTGAATGACGGCCAAAGCGCTTGGCAGGGCCGCAGGTGCCGACTTCAATGAGCGGCTTTTTCAGATGTCAGGAGTTTGAACCATGCAGTTTTATTGCAAATGGACGGCCGTGTGGGCCATGGCGCTGGCCCTGGGAAGCGGTCTGGTCCAGGCCGATGAGCGGCCCCAGGTGGCGGATAAACTGGCGGCCTATGTCGGCCAGCAGGGGGTGAAGGTCTGGACCTTGCGCATCGGTGAGCGCAGTGAGCATCAGGCCCTGGTGCAGGTGGCGGACGTGGATCACGACTGGAACTTGCGCATCCAGAAAATGGCCGTGGAAAAGACCGCAAAGGATACCCGCTACGCCACGACCGTCGACGGGCAGAAATTCGTGGTGCTGGTGCTCCAGGAGGGTTGGGGCGAGCTGTACCTGCCGGGTGAAGCTGCGCCGGTGCGGGTGCGCTATGACGAGAACCTGTCGAGCCAGGGTGATGCCCAGGCGTTCCTTACCGACTACCTCAAGGCCCGGTGAGCCCTGGGGGAGCGCCGGCACCCAGGCGCTCGACCGCTTTGTTTTCTGTGAATCAAGGACTTGTTTATGACTTCATCGCTGCAACCCGATGCATCTCGCGACGCTCAGCGCGAACAGGTGATCACCCAGCTCCAGCAGGTGATCCAGCGTGTGCCCGAGCAGAGCGAATTCACCAATACGCGCCGTTATCAGGTGCTGGGGCCGCTGTTCACCCTGATTTCCCTGGCGATGCTGGCCTGGGGCATCCACCAGGGCAAGACCGGCATGCTGCTGTGCGGGCTGTTTCTGACCGCCTTGTTCGCCCTGGTGACCTGGCAGCATCGCCACGCTGGCCAGCATGCCTTCATGCGCTTGACCCGACGCCAGCTGTTCGTGGATTCCCTGAGTGCACCGGTCAACCTGACGGACGTGGTGGATGTCCATGTCAAGGATGAGGGGCTGCTGACCCTGCAGCAGCTGACCCTGCGCCCGGGCTGCCCACTGCCGACCCACAGGCCCGTGCGCCAGGTGTTCGGCAACCAGGCCATGGCGTTCCACAGCCCCGAACCCCACATTCGCATTCATTCCGCCGGCTTGATGAGCGCGGGGCGCAAACTGGCCATCGATGACATCGCCGCGCTTCTGGATGCCTACTGCCAGGCGGCTAATGCACAACAGCAGCTGGATGAGTTGCAAGGCCGTGGATAACGCCGAAAAAGAAGCCTTGCTGCTGCAACTGCAGGCCGATGCAGATGGCCCCCAGCGCCGTTGCGAGATTCGTGAGCGCTCTCTTGGGCAAGCAGTCATGCTGGCCCTGCTTTCCCTGCTGCTGGTGCTGGTGGGCGGTTGGCTGGCCAGCCTGCCTTCGGCCTGGCAGTTGCGCTCTGCCCAGCTGTGGTTCTGGCTGCCCGGGGCGCTGATGCTGGGCGCCGGGCTTGTGGGCCTGGCGGCGGCCGAAGCCCTGCGTCGGCGGCATGGCCAGCAGGTGCTGGCGCTGACCCCCGACACCCTGCAGTTCGCCAATGCGCCCGAACCCACTCCCTGGGTATGTTTCGATGGTTTCGAACTGGAGCAGCGCCACCTGAGCCTGGGGCTGGTGTTCTCGGTGATGGCCGGTAGCCGTGCACCGACCCTGGCGCCGGCCTGCTTCAAATCCCTGGCCGCGCCCCACGCCTGGCCGGTGGCCGCCGGCATGCGCGTGCGCTTGTGGCTGTTCAACCCGATGCTCGATGGCCAGCGCCTGGATTTCCAAGCCCTGACCGACCTGCTCTACGCCTACCTGAATGCGGCCCAGGCCCGCAGCACCCTGGGCCAGCTGTTCCCGGAGGTGCAACGGGTGGGTGCCGGGCAGTAGCCGGGCCATGAAAAACGCCTCCCTAGGGAGGCGTTGTCGTATTACCCGGTTTGCTCCCCTTTTAGCGCAGATCGAACCGATCCAGGTTCATCACCTTGTCCCAGGCGGCGACAAAGTCCTTCACGAACTTCTCTCCCGCATCCGCCGCTGCATACACCTCGGCCAAAGCCCGCAGTTGCGAGTTGGAGCCCAGCAGCAGGTCGACCCGGGTACCGCTCCATTTGTATTGCCCGGTGGCGCGGTCGCTGCCCTCGTACAGGTCGCGGGCCTCGGACTGGGGCTTCCATTGGGTGCCCATGTCCAGCAGGTTGACGAAGAAGTCGTTGCTCAAGGTGCCCGGGCGCGCGGTGAACACGCCGTGGGGCGCTTGCCCGACGTTGGCCCCCAGCACCCGCAGGCCGCCCAGCAGCACAGTCAGTTGCGGGGCGGTGAGGGTCAGCAGCTGCGCCTTGTCTATCAGCAGGGCTTCGGCGGTGACGCCGCTGACCGGCTTGAGGTAGTTGCGAAAGCCATCGGCCACAGGTTCGAGCACGGCGAAGGAGTCGACGTCGGTCTGTTCCTGGCTGGCGTCCATGCGCCCCGGGGCGAAGGGTACGCTGATGCTGTAGCCGGCATTGTTTGCCGCCAGTTCCACCGCCGCGCAGCCGCCGAGGACGATCAGGTCCGCCAGGGACACGCGCTTGCCAGTGCTTTGCGCGCTGTTGAAGGCGCTCTGCACCGCTTCCAGGCCTTGCAGCACCTGGGCCAGTTGTGCCGGTTGGTTGACCTCCCAGTCCTTCTGCGGGGCCAGGCGAATCCGTGCGCCGTTGGCGCCGCCGCGCTTGTCCGAGCCGCGGAAGGTCGAGGCCGAGGCCCAGGCGGTGGACACCAGTTGCGCCACGGACAGGCCCGAATTGAGGATCAGGCCCTTGAGCTGCTGGATGTCCTGGGCGTCGATCAGCGGGTGGTTCACGGCGGGAATCGGGTCTTGCCAGATCAGTTCTTCGGCCGGCACTTCCGGGCCCAGGTAACGGGCGCGCGGGCCCATGTCGCGGTGGGTGAGTTTGAACCAGGCCCGGGAGAAGGCCTCGGCCAGTTGCTCGGGGTGCTGGTGGAAGCGTCGGGAGATGGCCTCGTAAGCCGGGTCGAAACGCAGCGCCAGGTCGGTGGTGAGCATCGACGGCGTGCGGCGTTTACTCGGGTCGTGGGGGGCGGGCACGCTGTCGGCCCCGGCGCCGGCCTTGGGTTGCCATTGGTGGGCGCCGGCGGGGCTGGTGGTCAGTTCCCATTCGTAGCCGAACAGGTGGTCGAAGAAGTCGTTGCTCCAGCGGGTCGGGGTGGTGGTCCAGATCACTTCCAGGCCGCTGGTGATGGCGTCGCCACCAACGCCTGTGCCGAAGCTGCTTTTCCAGCCCAGGCCCTGCTCTTCCAGGCCGGCGGCTTCCGGTTCCGGGCCGACGTGGGTCGCAGGGCCAGCGCCGTGGGTCTTGCCGAAGGTGTGGCCGCCGGCGATCAGGGCCACGGTTTCTTCGTCGTTCATGGCCATGCGGGCGAAGGTTTCGCGGATGTCCCGGGCCGCCGCCAGGGGGTCGGGGTTGCCGTTGGGACCTTCCGGGTTGACGTAGATCAGGCCCATCTGCACCGCCCCCAGGGGGTTCTCCAGTTCGCGGTCGCCGCTGTAGCGCTGGTCGCCGAGCCAGGTGGTTTCACTGCCCCAGTAGACGTGGTCGTCCGGCTCCCAGACGTCCTGGCGGCCACCGCCGAAGCCGAAGGTTTTAAAGCCCATGGATTCCAGGGCGACGTTGCCGGTGAGGATGATCAGGTCGGCCCAGGAGATCTTGCGTCCGTACTTCTGCTTGATCGGCCAGATCAACCGCCGCGCCTTGTCCAGGCTGACGTTGTCCGGCCAGCTGTTGAGCGGGGCGAAGCGCTGCTGCCCGCCCCCGGCGCCGCCGCGGCCATCGGCGATGCGGTAGGTGCCGGCGCTGTGCCAGGCCATGCGGATGAACAGCGGGCCGTAGTGGCCGAAATCCGCCGGCCACCAGGGTTGGGAGTCGGTCATCAAGGCCAGCAGGTCGCGCTTCACCGCGGCCAGGTCCAGGGTCTTGAATTCGGCGGCGTAGTCGAAGTCCTCGGCCATCGGGTCGGACAGCTGCGAGTGCTGGTGGAGGATCTTCAGGTTCAGTTGGCCGGGCCACCAGTCACGGTTGCTGGTGCCTTCGCCGGCGGTGTGTTTGAACGGGCACTTGGATTCATTGGACATGGATCACTCCTTCGGTCATCGAAAACCTGCCGCTCGACGTTGGCCCCGGGTTGGACAACCGTGTGAAAAGCGTAGTGAAGGACAAGCGAAGGTAAAAATAGCTTCGCTTGATGACCCTGCCAGAAAAAAACCATGACCCGTGCCAGGCCCCCAGCGGGCGCCCTGCCCCCTGCCGGAGCCTGTTCATCCTTTTGCGAGCGCTGCCCGGGCATGCTCAGCGGCGCCTGAGCCAGGCACCGCGATCGTGAACCGCTGCTCAGTCCTGGGCGTCGAGGCGGCGCCGGGTGTCGGCATCGATCTGTTGGCGCAGGGCCTGGAACAACGGGCTGGCGTCGGTGTAGCGGCGGCCGTAATCGAGGTTGAAGCCGTAGTCGAAATCCGCCGGGTTCTGGCCCTGGGTGTGTTGCAGCAGGGTTTCCAGCTTGTCCAGGGCCTTGACCGCGCGCGCCTCGGCGCTGGCGGCGCCTTCGTATTCATCCCACAGCTCCAGCAGGCGCTGGCGGGCCGGGGCGTCCAGGGACCGGGCGAGGTATTGCAGGTCGTCGCGTTCCTGTTGGCTCTTGTCCGGGTGGGCGGCCTGGGCCACCGCCGGGATGTCGCCATGGATGGCTTCCCCCAGGTCGTGGACGATGCACAGTTTCAGCACCCGCAGCAGGTCCAGGTCCCCTAGTTGGTCTTCGAACAGCAGCGCCATCAGGCACAGGCGCCAGCTGTGCTCGGCGGTGCTTTCCTGGCGGCCGCTGGAGGTGTGGGCGCTGCGCAGCACGTCCTTGAGCTTTTCCGCTTCACGGAGAAAGTCGAGACGGCCGCTGAGAAGTTCGGGGGTCATGGACAAGCCTGCTGAACGTGAATGGGCCCGCGCCGTGGGGCGGCGGGCGAAGGCTTGCCAGACTAGCCAGCGGGCAGCAACCGGTCCACGGATAAAATATGCGTGGCGAGCCTCGACGAGCGCGTCAGAGGGTTTCCACCAGCCGCACGGCGTTGCCGTCGGACAGGTTGAGGCGGGTCCAGCGGCACTGGCTGGGGGCGATGGGCACGATGGCCGAATCGTTGTGGCCGCTGAAGAATTCCAGGGACGGCGGCGCCAGTACTGCGCGCCAGCCCAGGTCATCCAGGGCGGCTTCCTTGCGCACGATTTCCTCGGTGCAAAAGCCCCACAGCGATTGGCCCAGCAGCTCGCTCAAGGGCACGCCGAACTGCGCGGCGCGGGTCGGCGAACAGGCCAGCAGGCGGTGGGTCAGGTCGCACACCAGGTGCACGGCGCGCGGGCTGTCGTTCACCAGCCGCGCCAGGGCCTGATCGGCAGCGGCGCTGAGGTTGGCCGCCAGCAGGTGCTCCAGGCGCGCACGCTCCGCCGGCTCCATGGCCTGCCGGCCGTTTTCCCAGCGGGAAATGCTCGACTGCGCCACGCCGAACAGCTCGGCAGCGTGCTGCTGCTTGACCCGGTGCAACAGGCGCCAGCGCCTGAGGGCCAGGCCCAGATGGGGTGAGGTGAACAGGGCTGCGGACATGGCGTGAGCGATGCAAGTCAAGGGGCTGGCAGTTTCGCAGCCACAGCCCTTGGCGGGCAACCGGGGCTGACCAACGCCATTGGCCCGGCGCGTCACAAGTTGCTGGACAGCGCGGTAAAAGCCCCGAAAAATCAGCACCTTTGCCCTGCCCTTTACGGGCTGGGCGTCTGTGCCAAGGAGTTCGGCCCAATGCTCAATGTCTTGTTTGTCTGCAGCCAGAACAAGCTGCGCAGCCCCACCGCCGAGCAGGTGTTTGCCGACTGGCCAGGGATCGAAACCGCCTCCGCCGGGCTCAATCACGATGCCGAAGTGCCCCTGGGCCCGGAGCTGGTGCAATGGGCCGGGCTGATTGTGGTGATGGAAACCCGCCACCGGGAAAAACTGCGCAAGCGCTTCAAGGCGCTGTTGAACAACCAGCAGATTGTATGCCTGAACATTCCCGATGATTACGACTTCATGGACCCGGAGTTGATCCAGTTGCTGCGGCAGAAGGTGCCGCAGTTTCTTCCCGATGGCGACGCGGCTCGCTGATATGCCTTTGGCATTCAGGGCCCCGCCTGAGCGGCGGCTGGAGCTGCGCAAGACCCCATCGGCTGGCGAGCCTGTGGCTCGTTCGCAGCCTTCGGCAGCGGCTACACGAAGCGGATGCAAACGCTAGCATCACGGCCCCCCCTGTAGCCGCTGCCGCAGGCTGCGCAAGACCCCGCAGGGGCCTCGGCGGTAGTGAGATCGCTGGCGAGCCTGCGGCTCGTTCGCAGCCTTCGGCAGCGGCTACACGAGGCGGATGCAGGCGCTGGCGTCACGGGCTCCTCTGTAGCCGCTGCCGCAGGCTGCGCAAGGCACCGCAGGGGCCTCGGCGGTTGCGAGATCGCTGGCGAGCCTGCGGCTCGTTCGCAGCCTTCGGCAGCGGCTACACGAGGCGGATGCAGGCGCTGGCGTCACGGGCACCCCTGTAGCCGCTGCCGCAGGCTGCGCAAGGCACCGCAGGGGCCTCGGCGGTTGCGAGAGCGCTGGCGAGCCTGTGGCTCGTTCGCAGCCTTCGGCAGCGGCTACACGAAACGGATGCAGACGCTGGCGTCACGGGCTCCTCTGTAGCCGCTGCCGCAGGCTGCGCAAGGCACCGCAGGGGCCTCGGCAGTTGGGGGATCGCCGCGAGCCTGCGGCTCGTTCGCAGCCTGCGGCAGCGGCTACATGAGGCGGATGCGGGCGGGGTCAGGCGCGGTGTGCGGCGCCAAGGGCGGCGGTCAGTTCGGGGGAGGCGTTGTACAGCGGGGTGCTGCCCTGTAGCAGAATCTGCGCGCTGCGCCGGTAGGCGGCGCCGTCGATCAGTAGCTCCCCGGCCACCTGTCGGGCATTGATCAGGGTTTCCAGCACTCCGGCGGGGTTTTCAATCGCCAGTGGGTATTCGCCCTTCCCTTCACCTATTGCCGGTGCCCGCGCCAACAGGGCATGGGCCACAGTGCCTTCGGCCAGGCAGGCCGCCGCCAGGCAGCAGCCGCCGGACACCGCCAGGGACGGGTGGGCGTTCTGTGGGGTGAAGTAGCGGGTGGCGATATCGCCGCCTTGCCGCGCCGGGCTGACGATGCAGATCTTGGGAATGGTTTCGCTGCGCCGCAGGTCGTCGGCGCTCATCAGGCGGCCATCGCGCTGGCGCAGGCCCATGCGCAGCCCGCCCAGCACCATCAGCTCCAGCAGGAGCGCCTTGAACTGTGGGTCGGCATCCAGTTCAGCCGGGCTCTCCTGCCCGGTCTTGCCCAGGTCCGCCGCGCGCAGGATGACCATGGGCACCGCCACATCGATGCAGGTGGCGGCAATCCCATCCAGCAGGTCAACCCGTTGCCCGCTGGGAAACAGCGCGCCGGTCTTGGCTCCCACCGGCTTGTCGAGAAACAGGTCGACCCCGGGAAACACCCCGTTGACCCCGGGAATCCGCGTGTCGCTGAGCAGTCGACCGTCGCGCAGGCTCAGGCGCGCATACATCGTGGTCTGGGTGTTGCTGTTGAAGATCTCGATCTGCCCGCCGCCCTCCCCGGGCTGCAGCCAGCCGCGTTGCAGGGCGTACAGCGGCAGGGCCGCGGACATGTTGCCGCAGTTGACGCTCCAGTCGATGGCGCTCTTGCCCGCCGCCAGTTGCGCCAGGGTGCTGATCATCCGCGTCTCGCCGGGGCGGCGTTCGACGATGAACACTTTGTTGCTGGTGGGCCCGCCGCGGCCCAGGCCGGTGATCTGGGTATTGCCCGGCCACTCGCCATGCAGGGGCACGCCCATCAGGTGGCGCAGCAGTTCTTCCACCAGGGCTTCGTCCCGGGGCAGCGCTTCGCGGGCCAGGATCAGCCCGGTGGAGGTGCCGCCACGGGCGTGGCACACGGGGAACTCAGGGATAGCAGCAGGCTTTGGCAGATCGGGCATGGCGGGCGCCTCCACGGTGGGCGAAAGGGGCGGCCCCCGCTCGGGCGGGCGACGGGCCGCAGCGCCGCATGATAAACCCTGGCGGCGGGTCCCGGGGCGCCAGCTTGGCGCGCGGCGCTCGCCTGATGCGGCGCTTGCTCACCGTCCCCGAGCACCGTATTTTCTAGCGCCGCCCGGTGGCCCCTGTCCGCGCGAGGGTTCAACCCACCGCCCATGGACCCGGAGCGATGCCATGCCCCAAGCCCCCCAACAACTGCTGTTTCTGCCCGGCGCCTCGGGCAATCGTCAATTCTGGCAACCCCTGGCCGCGCAGTTGCGCCATCCGGCGCGGCAGGTGCACCTGGGCTGGCCGGGCTTCGGCGACACCCCGCCACAGCCAGACGTGCAGGGCATGGACGATCTGCTGGACCTGGTGCTGCAGCGCATCGACCGGCCCACCGCGCTGGTGGCCCAGTCCATGGGCGGCATCCTCGCGGTGCGGGCGGCCCTGGCGCGGCCGGAGCTGATCACCCATCTGGTGTTAAGCGTCACCTCCGGTGGCGTGGACATGGGCGAGCTGGGCGCCACGGACTGGCGCGGCGACTATGCCGCGGCCTACCCGCAGTTGCCCCGCTGGTTCATCGATGACCACAGCGATCTCGGTCCGCGCCTGGGGGAGCTGGGCATGCCGGTGTTGCTGCTGTGGGGCGACTGCGACCCCATCAGCCCAGTGGCGGTGGGCCAGCGTCTGGCCAGCCTGCTGCCACAGGCCTGCCTGCGTATCGTGCCCGGGGCCGACCATGACCTGGGCCTGAGCCACGCGGCCCAGGTCGCACCCTGGCTCGATCGGCACTTGAACGGCGAGTCGATCGGCGCCGCCTAGCCGCGGCCGGCACCGCTCGTCTTGCGCCGCGTTTTTTTGCCAGCGGCCATTTGACTAAGCGTATCGAGGATCTAGATTCCACTCGCGACTGCATGCAAGTGCACCGCGCCCGCTGCCCGTTCGTCCAGGCCCCGAGCGCCGATGCCCAGCAGCCGCGCCATGGAAAACCGATGCAGGCTTGCCTGGGCATTCCAGGCGTCTAACGCGACAGCAGGGAGCTGGACATGAACGACAACATTGTGGACATCCTCATCACCATCGATGTGGACACCATCCTTGAAAGTGCCGAAAAGGGACTCTTCAAACTCAGCCAGGACGCTTCCAACCCTTCCCAGCTTTACAACATCTACGACGGCAACGACCGACTCTCGGACCTGGTGGTCTACATGGTGGTGCGGCGCAGCAATGCCGATGGCGCCGACGGCGGATCCGAGCTGGCGGTCAACCTGCGTCAGGGCGACCAGTTGCGCTGGCGCGCCACCAGCCTGTCCAAGGGCCTGTACTACTCGGTGATCCTCTACCAGTACACCCAGACCCACCCGCCGCTGAGCGAGGACCCCAACCCCTACCTGACCAACGTGGTGCCGACGGTGCTGCCGAGCACACCACTGCCCATCATCAACCGGGACAACCCCGCCGGTCAGCCGATCCCGCAGAACGTCAAGACCTTCTACTGGCAGGCCGACGCCACCCGCGTCTGCACCCGGGTCACCTACACCTGGTCCTTCATGATCGTCGACCGTGACAACAAGGTGCTCGGCTACTGCTCCTGGGACCCGTACTTCTCGATCCGCTAAGTCCGCAGCGAGGCACCCTCTCCCTGCCCGGCCAGGGAGAGGATGCACGGGCCCTATTGCCCTACCCCCGGTCCTGCCACTATTTTTGTCCGTCCCGCCCCAGCAGCGTTCCGGTCATTTGCGCGACTCCCGATGCAGTGGGCCCCACCCCCATGCCCTATTGGAGAGTTTATGGATCTCGCCACCCTGAGCCTGTTCATCCCCGCCTGCTTTGCCCTGAACATGGCCCCCGGCCCGAACAACCTGCTGTCGGTGAGCAACGCCACCCGCTACGGCTATCGCCACTCCTGCCTGGCGGGTGCCGGCCGGCTGCTGGCGTTCGCCGCCATGATCGCCCTGGCCGCCGCCGGCCTGGCGGTGGTCCTGCAAACCTCGGAGCTGTTGTTCCATGGGATCAAGATCCTCGGCGCAGGCTATCTGCTGTACCTGGCCTGGCAACTGTGGCGGGCCCATCCCGGCACTGAAGCGAGCGAGGACAGCGCCCGCGTCGGCCTCTGGGCCCTGGCCCGCCAGGAGTTCCTGGTGGCGGCGGGCAACCCCAAGGCGATCCTGATCTTCACCGCCTTCCTGCCGCAATTCGTCGATCCGGCGCAGTCGATGGGCCCGCAGTTCCTGATCCTGGGGGCGCTGTTCCTGGGGCTGGAGTGGATCGCCATCTGCGCCTACGCCTACATGGGCCTGCACATGCGCCGCTGGCTCGCCGAACCCCGGGGCAAGCGCCTGTTCAATCGCGGCTGTGCGCTGCTGTTGTCGGGGGCGGCGTCGGTGCTGCTGATGGCGCGTCGCGGCTAGAGGAGCGTCCCTTCAGTCGGACGGGTACAGTCCATGGATGAGGGGTTCTAGGCATTTTGCTCGGTGCGAGGGCAGGATTAAATCCTATCCAGCTAGAGAAAGTCCCCATGCGTAGCACTCAGCAATTGAGCATCACGCTGCCAAACCAGAGGACCAACGCGGTGAAGGCCAAAGTCGCGACTGGTGAATATGCCAGCGAAAGTGAAGTCATACGCGATGGCCTGCGGGCATTGATGGCCCGTGATCGAGCCGTGGAAAGCTGGCTCACCGGCCAGGTGGCAACCGCCTACGATACGCTTCACACACACTCAGTGCCGATCGGGTCCGTGCTCGGTTGTCAGCAGAGCACCAGAACGCCCGCAACAAACTGGAATGAGGCACACCGTCGAATTTGCTCCAGAAGCTCTGGAGCAGCTAACCGCGCTTTATCGCTATATAGCCACCGCAGCCTCGCCAGACATTGCCCAACGCTATACCGACGCCATCGTGAGCCGCGGCTCCCGTAGGCGAATGAACACGCCCCGCACTCAAAACTCCCGGAACGTCGGCGCCTTGATGGCGGTCGAGCCCCGCCGCCGATGCCCGCCCGCGACAGGGTCGAAGGCGCCCATCTGATGGCGCTTGAGGGCGGCAAATAGCTGCAAGCGGGCGCGATGCAACAGCACGCGAACATGACTGCGCGAAATACCCAACTGCCCGCCGATGGCCTCAAGCGCGTGGCCCTGGCGCTCACGGGACAACAAGACCCGGCGCTGCAACAGCGGCAGGCTGTTCAGCGTCTGCTCCAGGCAGCCACGCAGTTGCTCGGCGCACAGCAAGGCTTCCGGGCTGTCTTCGTGCCACTCCAGCGGCGGCGCCCAGTCACCCTCCTCGGCGAAGCGCTGGTCGCCCGCCTGGGCCGGCCGCACGAAGCGACCCGCCTCGCGACGGTTCTGCACGTAGCAGCCCTTGGCCGCGTTGGCGGTGATGGTCAGCATCCAGGTCTTGAGGCTGGAGCGGCACTGGAAGCCGCCAAGGTTGTGCACAATCGCCAGCCAGGCGTCCTGCACCACGTCATCGACGTGCCGCTGCCCGACAATCGCCAGGGCCACCGAGCGCATGGCGCCCTGATGCTGTCTGACCAGTTCGCGAAAGGCCCGCTGCTCGCCGGCCAGCAGGCGCGGCAATAACTGCAAGTCGTCGCTGACGGCGGTCAGCGGCAGGTGCTGCAAAGATTCCATGTCGAGGATCTCCATGCTCATCAGCTCGCCCCCTTTACCGCCGAGGCAACAATCCTACGAACAAGCCTAGGAAACGGATGCACACTCGTGCATATATTTCTCTGCGCGCCGCGTCCGGCTCGCTATGATGGTTTCCCATGAACCCCAGCCCCGCCCTTCGCCAACCCTGTCCGCCCGGCGCCTGCATCTGCGAGCGCGAGCAGTTGCTGGACACCCCCGGAGCCGACCTGCGCATCCTCTTGCTCACGCGCCAGGAGGAAAAGCGCCTGCTCCAACGCCTGGAAAACCTCAAGGACCTGGCCGACCTGGAACACATGCAGCGCCAGATGCTGGAGAAACTCGGCATCCGGGTGCAGATCACTCCCAGCGACAACGAAGTGCGCAGCATGCGCGGCATCGCCATTTCCCTGGGCGAGTTGCCCGGGCTGTGCCGCAAGACCCGGCAAGCGATTCCGGCCGCCATTCGCCGGGCCATGGAGAACCGCCCGGAAATCGCCTACCGCCTGCTGGACGCCCAGGACCTGCTGCGCGGCACCTGAACCCCGCTCGTTCAGGCCTCGCGCTGGCCGCTTGAGGCTTGCAGCCTGGCCCGTGAACCCGGAAACTTGCCGCTGCTTTTTCCAGGACTCCCCTCATGCAAAACACCCCACTGAACGCCGCCGACTTCGAACTGATCGAAGACACCCTGCTCAAGTACGGCGACGACCACTCGGTGCTCAATCCCTGCGAGCTGGACGGTTACTTCACCGCGCTGGTGTCGGGCCCGGCTCAAGTCGATATCGCCGAATGGTTCCCGGGTATCTGGGGCGGCGAAAACCCGGCCTGGGAAACCCCGGAGGAATGCCGGCAGTTCATCGACCTGTGCGTGCGCCACATCAACACCCTGGCCGTGCAATTGACCCAGGCCCCGCAAGCCTTCAAGGCGCGCTTCGAACACACCGAGCACCAGGGCCAGGACCTGCTGCTGGCCGAAGAATGGTGCTTCGGCTACCTGCGCGGCGTGGCCGTGGGCAACTGGCCGGAGATGCCGGCGCCGCAGGTCCAGGCGCTACAGTTGATCATCGACTGCGCCGAACAGGACAACTTCGAACTGCCGGCCGACCTGAACCTGGAGCAGCATCGCCAGCAAGTGGCGGCCATCGAACCGGCCGCGCGCACGCTGCATGCCTACTGGGCGGCGCAGCGCTGAAATAAACCGCGCCCCATGAAAAACGCCGCGGGCTCCGATCGGAGCCCGCGGCGTTTGTGTCTGCGCCCGGCAAGCGGCGCGAGGCCTACAGCAATTTGCGCTGCACCGCCTCATCCAGGGTGCTGCGGGCCAGTTGCTGGACCACGTCGCGGGTGTCTGCCTGGAAAGGAATGGCGACGATCAGCAGCAATTGCATCCAGGTGCGCACCGATTCGCTCTTGCGAATCCGCCCCAGCTCCTTGCCGTCCTTGTTCTTGAACACCGTCTCCAGGGTGAAGGTGTTCTTCGCCGTGGACGGAATCACGAAGAAGGTGGCGCCGGTGATGATGGCCGAGGCCATGCTGAACTGTTCGTTGTTGTACAGGGTGGCTTCGGCGTACAGGTCCGATTCGACCTTGTCGGTGCTGACCCGGGCAAAGCGCCCGGACTGGCGGTAGGCATCGGCCACCACGGTTTCCCAGGCGGCTGCCGGAGCGCCGGCGGCGGCATTGGCCGGGCCGCCGTTGACCTGGTACATGGCGGTGGTGCGGACAAAGGCGCTGGGCTTTTGTTCGGCGGTCTGTGCCGCCGGCGGCCAGCTGCCGACAGCGCTCAGTTCGTGTTGCGAGTAGGACACGCAGCCGCTCAGCAGCAGCGCCGCGAGCACCAGGGTGTGCTTGATGAAACCCGACATGGGACTCTCCTTAGTGTTGCGCCAACCGGGCGGTGGCGTTGTCCAGCAACTTGGCAACCAGTTCGTTCAGCTGTTTGGCGCCCTGGGTCGGCGCCCAGTATTCGCGGCCGTACAGGCCGACGTTGCGCTCGAACTTGAGCTGCTCCTTGGCACTGGCCAGTTCCTTGCCGTTGCGGTCGACGATCGACAGGTCGCCGGCCAGGTCGAAGGTATCGACGTAGATCGGACCGTTGACCCAGATCCACACGGTCAGGGTCAGCAAGGCCCCGGGCAGGTAGCCCGGATGGGGCGCGCGGTGGCCCTTGAGGGAGGTCATGTTGAATTTCAGCACCACGTCTTCCTCGCCCAGGCGGGTGGGGAATTCGCTGAGCTGGCGGAAGTAGCCGGCGCTCTTGACGTAGGGAGTCAGCTGGGCCGTGAGGGAACGGCTGATGGCGGTGCGCGTGGCGTCGTCGATACCGCTGGCGGTAACTTGCACATCGGCAATTTGCGCAGTGCGCGGGCTGCTGATGGGTGCGGGATGCAACGGCGCGCCCAGCGGGCCGGTGACGTTGTAGGAGACACAGCCGGTCAGCGCCAGGGTGGCGATGAGGGCGGCGGCCCCGAGCAGGGTTCTGAACACGAAATATCCTTATTGAAAGACGAACAGCACCAACGTCTCGACCCCGGCGCCCAGAACTTTAGGAAAACCGCGCATTGCCTCGGGCGGCACTGGCCCGCTTCCGGTCCCTATTGATAGCCCTCTTCATGGGCCTGGAGCAGATTGAACAAGTGCTCCTGGGGCATCGTGCAGTCCTGCAACGGTTCGGGCGCAACCCCGTTCCATTCCTCATCGGGGTCGCTTTCGACAATCAGCAGCGGCACCTGGGCGCTGTTGAAGAAGGCGAGGATGTCGCGCAGTTCCTGCTCGCGCTGCACATGGTCGTTGTGAAACAGCTTGGCGCTGTAGAAGAAGCCCTCGGCGCCACGGCGCAGATAGCCCTGGGCAGCGCTCAGGGACAGGCCCAGGCGCTGATGGAGAAACTTGACCAGCGCCAGGCTGGTGGTGGGCGTCGCCGTGGCGAGGCTGATGCGGGACATGACAGGCTCCTTGAAAAACCGCGGGCAATGACAGCGCGCCTACTCGGGGCGCCACAGGTCGAGCCCTTGCACATGACGCTCGATGTCATCCATGTCGTCCTCCCCCAGGGTGTGGTCGAAGGGTTCGCTGAGGATCCTGCGCACCCGGGCCAGGCGCTGGGTGACCTGCTGGTTGTCGATGAAATCGGTGGTCGCGCGCTGGTAGTCAGCCACGGGCTTGTCCCTGTAGTAGGCGCCCATCTTGTGCAGCGAGATCAACACGAACTCCAGTTCCGCCAGGGCCTCCAGGGCCTGCTCGCCCGAAAGGCTGAGGGTGCAGTTGCTTTCCAGCATCGAATACTTCCTTGGTTCTCAATCATTGGACAGACCGCCGCCACCTGGGTAGCGTGCGGCGCACACTTGAATCCGACAGGCCCCCAAACATGCTGATCAGGGACTTTCAAAACAGCGATATGCAAGCGTTGCTGGCGCTCTGGCTGGACGCCTCGATCCAGGCCCATCACTTTATCGATCCCGACTTCTGGCGCTCCAAGGTCGAGGACATGCGCCAGCTCTACCTGCCCCATGCCCAGACCCGAGTGGCCGAACGCGACGGCCAGCTCCTGGGCTTCTACTGCCTGCATGAGGATCAGCTGGCGGCGATTTTCGTCGCGGTGCCGCACCAGGGCCAGGGCGTGGGCACACAGCTGCTGGCCGATGCCCGCCAGCGGCGCTCACGCCTTGAGCTGGCGGTGTATGCCGCCAACCTGCCGAGCATCGGCTTTTACCGCCAGCAGGGTTTCCAGGTGATCGGCGATGGTATCGATCCCCACACCGCACAGGCCGAACTGATCATGGCCTGGCCGCAATGAAGGACCTGGCTCACGGCGCCTTGGCCGGAGCCAGCTTGAGCCGTGTCGGGTCGATGGCGCAGACCATGTTGCGCAACTCGCCCAGCAATGACTGGCGGGGAAACGCCGCCCATTGCGCCTGATCGGCCTTGCGCGTGACCTCCACGCCCTGAGCGAACGGCTCGGAGAAATACACCCGGCCGAACTGCGCCGACTCATCCTTCTCGCAGTTGATCACCCGGGTCGCCCGCGAGCTGTGGATCGGCGGCTTGCCCGCGCCCAGCTCGGTAGGCTTGGCGTAGTTGTTGACCAGATAGAACTGCCGCAGGTTCGGGTTGTTCTGGTAGAGGGCCAGCGAGTTGGCGGCAAAGTAGGTGGCCAGTTCCGGGCTTTCCAGCACCTTGAACATGCCGTCCGGACGCTGCGGCGCCGGGGCCTGGCTGCCCGAATGCGCGCACCCGGCAAGCACGAGCGCCGCGCTCAAGCCCAGCAGCTTGTTCATCGGCCCGCTCCCTGGGCCAGGTCCGGCCGCTCCTGGTCGAGCAATGCCTGATCGACCGTGCCCTGCAGCGAGCAGAGCAGGCGGGTCTTGCCGTCTTCGTCGCTGAGCATGAGGATCTTTTCCGCGGAACCCGGCGCCGGGGCGATGCCCGAGGCGGCGGCCGGGTTGTCCTGCCAGGGCGCCGTGGCGTTGAGTTTGATCTGTGGCCGGGAGATGAAGTACTCACCGGCTTCCTGCCAGCCGGCCTGGGGCAGCGCGGCCATCACCGCGGCGCGGCTGGCATCGATGTCGAAGCCCCAGAAGTGGAAGCTGCCCTGCTCGCCCAGGTCGAACTGACGATCGTAGTAGCCGGTCAGGCGCAGGCCGCCATCGCTCAACGGGCGAGAAAACGCCTGCGCTGCGGTGGCGCTGTTCAGGCGGTCGGTGACCGGCACCCAGGCGATGCCCTGGCGCTGATTCTCGGCCAGCTTGACCACCTGCCCGAGTTCGGCGCGCTGCTGATACAGGGCCTTGAAGAAACCCGGCTGGCAGTCCAGCAGGCTCTCGCTGAGGCTGGCGGCCTGGGCAGTGCCGGCACTCAGGCCCAGGAGCAGGGCCAACAGCGGTGAGGTGGCAAGGCGGGGCAAGGGGCGCGTCCGGTGCATGGTCTGGAACATCCTGAGCAGGCGAAAAAAACGCGACTCTACCTGCGCAGGCCGTGCCGAGACAAATCCGCTTGCAGGCGCCCGGCCTGCGCCGCAGAGCGGCGGCGCCGCGTCAGAGGAAAATGCTGCCCTTGAGGTACAAGGCGCCGTAGCCGCTGATGATCACCCGCCCGTTGTCCAGCACCTGACACTCCAGCTGGCCCTTGCGCGCCCCGCCCTGCTGCGCCCGTAACTGGTGCTTGCCCAGGCGCGCGGCCCAGTAAGGCGCCAGGGAGGTATGGGCGGAACCGGTGACCGGGTCTTCATTGACCCCGACCCGCGGGCCGAACCAGCGCGAGACGAAATCGAACGCCTGGGACGGTGCCGTCACGGCGATGCCGCGCACATCGAACGCGGCCAGTGCGGCGAAATCAGGCTTGAGCGCCTCCACCAGAGCTTCGTCGTCCACCACCAGCAGATAGTCGTCGGTGCGGTACAGGGCCTCGGCCGCGGACAGGCCCAGGGCTTGCAGCAGGGCCGCAGGAATCGCCACGGCCTCGGGCTGCTTGGCGGGAAAGTCCATGGACAGCAGGCCGCCCTCGCGGCTCACCCGCAACTCGCCGCTGCGGGTGGCAAAGCGCAGCACGTCGCGGCGCTCGCCCAGTTGCTCGAACAGCACCCAGGCCGCCGCCAGGGTGGCGTGCCCGCACAGGTCGACTTCCACCGTGGGGGTGAACCAGCGCAGTTCGAACACTTCGCCCCGGGGCACGAAATAGGCGGTTTCCGACAGGTTGTTCTCCAGGGCGATGCGCTGCAGCACCGCGTCCGGCAACCAGGCGTCCAGGGGGCACACCGCCGCCGGGTTGCCACCGAAGACATGGGAGGTAAAGGCATCCACTTGAAAGATATCGAGCTGCATCGCGGTCATTCCTCGGCGCCTTCGGCGCGGATCTGTTCCAGGTAGTTGTAGACGGTGTAGCGGGTCACCCCGAGGGCCGCGGCGGCCTTCTCGATCCCGCCCTTGACGATGAACACCCCGCGTTCCTGCATCTGGCGCACGGCCTCCAGCTTGTGCGACTTGCTCATGCGCGTCGCGCTTGCCGGGCAGGCGCCCTGGATGATCTGCGCCAGCAACTGTTCCATGTCGGGGGCTTCGTCGCGGCGCGGCGCAGGGGCGCTGCCCAGGCCCAGCAACTGGCCCAGGCAGGCGTGGGCGGCGGCGATGCCGCTCAGGTCGCTGTTGCTGCACAGGCTGGCGAAGGGCTGCCCGCTGCGGTCGCGAAAGATCACCGTGGAGCTGCGTAGCTCGCGGCCGTCGGGGGCCAGGGTCGGGTAGTTCTCCAGTACCAGCGGGGTGCTGGCGGAGCGGTCCTGCAGGGCGCGCAGCACGGCGGCAAAACCCAGGTCCTGGCGCGGCCCGCCCAGCACCGGATCACCCACCCGGCGCCCGGTGACATGGCCGTTGGCGATGGCGACGATCGACGACTCCGGGCGATCAAGGTCATGCAGGACGATTTCCACATGCTGGCCCACCACGCCGGCGAGCATCTGCAAAGTGCTGCCCAGCACCTGCAGGACCAGCTGGCGCTCGGCAAGAAGGGTATCGGAAGGCACGTTCATTGGCGTTTACCAAACTGGGCGGCCGGGAAAAATATCAACACACTGTTGAATATTCAACTTTTAGTTGATTGCACTGCCCTGCCCGGTCAGCCGATTGCGGCAATTGCAGCGCCCGGGACATTGCGGCAATATTCGCAAATGTAAAACATTCTCATTAAATACTTTCCTTCAAGTGCCCCCCATGACCCCCACCCTGCTCCTCGTGGAAGACGACGCCCGACTGCGCGACGATCTGCACCGGCATTTCCACCAGCGCGGCTTTGCCGTGACCCCTTGCAGCGACGGCCGCCAGGGCTTGGCAGCGGTGCGTGCCGGCCACTTCGACCTGGTGCTGCTGGACATCATGCTGCCGGGCATGGACGGCCTGGCCCTGCTGGAAACCCTGCGCCGGGAACAGGGCACGCCGGTGATGCTGATGTCGGCCCTGGGCGCCGAGCAGGACCGCATCACCGGCTTTACCCGGGGCGCCGACGACTACCTGCCCAAGCCTTTCAGCCTGGCCGAGCTGGATGCCCGCGCCGACGCCCTGCTGCGGCGCATGGCCCGGGTACAACAACCGTCGGCCACCCATCTGGACCGGCTGCTGAGCTTCGACGAACACGCCCAGGACGTGCTGCTCCAGGGCCGCGCCGCGGGCCTCACCGGTTCCGAATACCGGCTGCTGGTGACCCTGCGCGAGCACCCCGGGGAAACCCTGAGCAAGCCCTTTCTCTATCAGCACGTACTGCACCGCCTCTATACCCGCCTGGATCGCGGCCTGGATGTGCACGTGTGCAACCTGCGGCGCAAGCTCGCCGAGCTCGGGGTGCAGCACCTGCAGATCCAGGCGGTGCGCGGCGCCGGCTACATCCTGGTGGAAGCGGAGCGCCATTGATGCGCCGTCATCCCCTGCTGTGGAAACTGGCCGGCCTGCAGATCGGCTTCTGCCTGCTGCTGACCTGGATCATCTGGACCTGGGGCCTGTCGGCCGAGCGCAGCACCTACTTCCTCGACCCCGCCGATCGCCAGTACCTGGCCCGCTACGCGCAGCAGGCCGAGGCCGCCTGGCAACAGGGTGGCGCGGCGGCGGTGGATGCCTTCGAACAACGCCTGGCGGCCGAGGAGCACACCTGGGTCGCGGTGCTTGGCGAGCGCCTGCAACGCCTGGGCAGCACCCCGCTGAGCGCCGAGGACGCCAGCCACCTGACCTTCATGCGCAAGCTCGACTGGCCCATGAGCCGGCGCCTGCAGGACGAGTTGCCCTACGTCAGCATCGAATTTCCCGAGCACCCGGAACAGGGCCGGCTGGTGCTGCAATTGCCCGAGCGCCTGCTGCCCGGCGGCCTGACGCCCTGGACCCACCTGCTCAGCCATGGCGTGGTGCCGACCCTGCTGGCCGCCCTGCTCGGCCTGTTGCTCTATCGCCACCTGGTGCTGCCCCTGAACCGCCTGCGCGACCGCGCCGATGCCTTGCGCGCCGACCACCTGGACAGCCAGGGGCTGGGCACGCCGCTGGTGAAGCGCCACGACGAGCTGGGGGAGCTGGCGCTGGCCTTCGAGCACATGGCCGAGCGCCTGCGCCAGAGCCTGGCCCAGCAGCGCCTGCTGCTGCGCACCTTGTCCCACGAGTTGCGCACGCCCCTGGCGCGGCTGCGCATCGCCCATGACAGCCACTTGCCGCCGGAGCAGTTGCGCCAGCGCCTGGACCGGGAAATCGCCGACATGCAGCGCCTGCTGGAAGACACCCTGGACCTGGCCTGGCTCGACACCGAACGCCCGCAACTGCCCACCGAAGCGGTGCAGGTGCTGTCGATCTGGGAAGCCCTGCGCGAGGACGCCTGCTTCGAAAGCGGCTGGCAGGCCGAGCGCCTGCCCTGTCTGCTGGACGCCGACTGCCGGGTCCAGGTGCACCTGGACAGCATCGCCCAGGCCCTGGAAAACCTGCTGCGCAATGCCATTCGCTATTCCCCCGCCGATGGCCGGGTGAGCCTGCGTGGCTGGCGCGAAGGCGCCTGCTGGCACCTGTGCCTGGAAGACCAGGGGCCGGGGGTCGCCGAGCAGGACCTGCAACGGATGTTCCAGCCCTACCAGCGCCTGGACTCGGCCCAGGGCGAAGGGTTCGGCCTGGGCCTGGCCATCGCCCGGCGCGCCGTGGAGCTGCACCAGGGGCGGATCTGGGCCAGCAATGGCAACCCCGGGTTGTGCCTGCACCTGCTGCTGCCCGCCGCCTAGGCCCGCGACCTGGAAGTGTTTAGAAAGTTAATGCGCTTTACTCGCAAATAGCAGTCATTATCATTCGTGATCTTCTGTTTCTGCCTCTGTCCCGGAGATCACCGATGTCCATGCCTTCGCTGCGTCCTTTCGCCTCTTTCCTGCTGTCCGGCTGCTGCCTGCTCAGCCATGCCGTGCAGGCCGCCAATGCAGGCGCTACCCAGCCGGTCCTGGAGCTGGAACCGCAGAATGTCATCGCCACCGCCAAGGAAGAAACCAAGCAGGCTCCCGGTGTTTCAGTGATCACCGCCGAGGACATCCAGAAACGTCCGCCGGCCAACGACCTGTCGCAGATCATCCGCACCATGCCCGGGGTCAACCTCACCGGTAACTCCACCAGCGGCCAGCGCGGCAACAACCGGCAGATCGACATCCGTGGCATGGGCCCGGAAAACACCCTGATCCTGGTGGACGGCAAGCCGGTGGGCAGCCGCAACTCGGTGCGCTACGGCTGGCGTGGCGAGCGCGACAGCCGCGGCGACACCAACTGGGTGCCGGCCGATCAGGTGGAACGCATCGAAGTGATCCGTGGCCCGGCGGCGGCCCGCTACGGCAACGGCGCCGCCGGCGGGGTGATCAACATCATCACCAAGCAGGCCGGCGCCCAGCCCCACGGCAACGTCACGCTCTACAGCTCGTTCCCCAGCCACAAGGACGAAGGCGCGACCCAGCGCGCCAGCTTCGGCCTCAACGGCCCGCTGACCGACACCTTGAGCTATCGGCTCTACGGCAATGTGGCCAAGACCGATGCCGACGACGCCGACATCAACGCCGGCAATGAATCCCTGCGCACCGGCAACCAGGTCGGCACCCTGCCCGCCGGCCGCGAAGGCGTGCGCAACAAGGACCTCAACGGCCTCTTGAGCTGGCAACTGACCCCGGACCAGAGCCTGGACTTCGAAGCCGGCTTCAGCCGCCAGGGCAACCTCTACACCGGCGATACCCAGAACACCAACAGCAACAGCACGGTGAAAAACCTGCTGGGCCACGAGACCAACCGCAGCTACCGCCAGACTTATGCCCTGACCCATCGCGGCGAATGGGACTTCGGCAGCTCCATGGCCTACCTGCAATACGAGAAGACCCGCAACACGCGGATCAACGAAGGCCTGGCCGGCGGCACCGAAGGCATCTTCAGCAACAGCGAGTTCTACACCGCGGTGCTGCGCGACCTGACCGCCCACGGCGAAGTCAACCTGCCGCTGCACACAGGCTTCGAGCAGACCCTGACCCTGGGCAGCGAATGGTCGCAGCAAAAACTCGACGACCCCAGCGCCAACACCCAGAGCACCAGCGAAGGCGGTGCGGTCAGCGGCCTGAGCAGCAGCAACCGCAGTACCCAATCCAGCGCGCAGATCTTCTCGCTGTTCGCCGAGGACAACATCGAACTGCGCCCGGGCACCATGCTCACCCCGGGCCTGCGTTTCGACCATCACAGCATCGTCGGCGACAACTGGAGCCCATCGCTCAACCTGTCCCACGCCCTGAGCGACACCCTGACCCTCAAGGCCGGCATCGCCCGGGCCTACAAGGCGCCGAACCTGTACCAGCTCAACGCCGACTACCTGCTCTACAGCCGCGGCCAGGGCTGCTATGGCCAGAGCACCAGTTGCTACCTGCAGGGCAACGACCAGCTCAAGGCGGAAACCAGCGTCAACAAGGAACTGGGCCTGGAGTACAAGGCCGACGGCTGGGTCGCCGGCCTGACCTACTTTCGCAACGACTACAAGAACAAGGTCGAATCCGGCCTGGCCCCGGTGAGCCGGGCCAGCGGCGGCAGCGGCGCCTACCGCAACGCAGCGATCTACCAGTGGGAAAACGTGCCCAAGGCCCTGGTGGAAGGCCTGGAAGGCACCCTGACCATTCCCCTGGCCAGCCAACTGACCTGGAACAACAACTTCACCTACATGCTGCAATCGAAGAACAAGCAGACCGGCGACTACCTCTCGGTGACCCCGCGCTACACCCTCAACTCGATGCTCGACTGGCAGGCCACCCAGGACCTGTCGCTGCAGGCCAGCGTGGCCTGGTACGGCCAGCAGACGCCGAAGAAGTACGACTACCACGGCGACCGGGTCACCGGCAGCGCCACCCAGCAACTGGCGCCCTACGCCATTGCCGGAGTCAGCGGCACCTACGCCCTGACCCGCCACCTGAGCGTCACCGCCGGGGTCGACAACCTGTTCGACAAACGCCTGTTCCGTGAAGGCAATGCCCAGGGCGTGAACAACATCGCCGGGGCCGGCGCCGCCACCTACAACGAACCCGGGCGCACCCTGTACACCAGCCTGAGCGCATCGTTCTGAACCAATAACGAGAAAGCCTGATGAGCACTTTTTTTCTGCCCCTGGCCCTGGCCCTAACCCTGGCCTGGAACCTGGCGGGAGCGGCCCTGGCCGCCCCCGCCCCGGACCAGCCCATGGACCGCAGCCTGCTGCAGCGCCAGGACCTGCCCTATCGCTTCAGCAGCCTGCAACTGGATTCCGCCGACGGCCAGCGCCACTACCAGCTGTGGATCGGCCAGCCGTTGCAGGCGCCGCCGCCCCAGGGCTACCCGGTGCTGTGGATGCTCGATGGCAACGCCGCCCTCGGCGCTCTGGACCCCGAGCAGCTCAAGCGCCTGGACCGGGGCCCGGCGCCGCTGCTGGTGGCGGTGGGGTACCAGACCCCGCTGCGCATCGAGCGCAACGCCCGCACCTACGATTACACCCCGCAGCAGCCGGGCCTGGCGCAGCAGCAAGACCCGCTGACCGGGCAGCCTAGCGGCGGCGCCGAGGCCTTCCTGCAGGTGTTGCGCGAGCGCATGCGCCCGGCTGTGGCGGCGAAGGCACCGATCGACCCGGCGCAGCAGACCCTGTGGGGCCATTCCTATGGCGGCCTGCTGGTGTTGCAGGCGTTGTTCGCCCGGCCCCAGGAGTTTCGCCACTACGCCGCCGCGAGTCCTTCGCTGTGGTGGGGCGACGGCCTGATCCTGACCCAGGCCCAGGGCCTGGCCGGGCGCCTTCACGGCCAGCGTGCACAACTGTTACTGATGCGTGGCGGCGCCGAGCCGGGCAACCCGCGTCAGCCAGCGGGGCCCGAGGCCGACCAGCGCGCCCGCCAGTTGCAGGCGCAACTGGCCCAGGTGCCGGGATTGACCCTGGACTACCACAGCTTCGAAAAACTCGGCCATGGCGAAACCCTGGCGGCGTCGCTGCACTACGTGCTGCAGCGGCTCTATCTGCCGACGACCAAGGACTGAAAACCCTGCGCCCGGGTGCAAGGCCCGGGCGCCGAGTTCCAGCGCAAGAGACGGGGTGCAAGCCTTGGGACGGCGGGCTAATCTGCCGCTCGCCCCCCCTTGCCCCGGATCGCCAATGCCCACCTGCCCCGCCACTCGTTTTCTTGCCGCACTGGATACCGACTGGGCCGCACTGATCGCCGTCGTCGGTCCCTGCCTGCACCAGCCCCGCCCGGAGCGCGAGCCTTATCAGGCGCTGGTGCGCGCGGTGGCCTACCAGCAACTGCATGCCCGCGCCGGCGACGCGATACTCGGCCGCCTGCGCGCGTTGTTTCCCGGGCAGGCCTTCCCCACGCCCCGGCAACTGGCCGATGCCAGCCTGGAGAACCTGCGCGGCTGCGGCTTCTCCGCACGCAAGGTGGCGACCCTGCACGGCATCGCCCAGGCCACCCTCGACGGCCGCGTCCCCGATGCCGCCAGCGCCCGCGGCCTGGACGATGAACAGCTGATAGAGCGCCTGACCCAACTGCCTGGCATTGGCCGCTGGACCGTGGAGATGCTGTTGATCTACAGCCTTGAGCGCGAGGACATCTTGCCGGTGGACGACTTTGGCGTGCGCGAAGGCTACCGCCGCCTCAAGGGCCTGGAGCAACCGCCCAGCCCCCGCCAGCTGCGCCAGATCGGCCAGGCCTGGAGCCCCTGGCGCACCACCGCCGCCTGGTACCTGTGGCGCGTGCCGCCCCGCCAACCCTAACCCTGTAGCCGCTGCCGCAGGCTGCGAAAAGCCCCGAAGGGGCTTCAGGGGCCTCAAGAACGGCGCCTGCTTCGCAGTCGTTCGCAGCCTGCGGCAGCGGCTACAGATAGCCAGTGCCTTGTTGACCTGCCTAGCCAGTTGGGCAAGGCCAGGGAGATCAGGGGGACGTAGGTCACCAGGATCAGAAACAGCAGCACCTTGGCGCGGTCGCGCAGCCTCATGTCGCGGTACACGAACAGCGCGACTCAGGCCGAGTACACCGCCATGACGATCGACGGCGGAATCAGGATGCCCCGGGGCCCGGCGTTGCAGATGATCTCGGCGCCGAATCCCTTGGGGTAGCCTGAGCGCACCCTGCCCGCCACGGCAATCGAGCCCACCGTCGCCACCGTCGCCACCGTGGCCGGCGACGAACCGGACAACGCAGCGCACAGCATGCAGGCCAGCACTGCGGCAATCGCCAGGCCGCCACGGATGTACCCGACGCCAGCGCCGGCGAGGGGGCAATTGAACCGCAGGCGCGGAACCCCTAAAGTCACGCCCCTCGATATCAATCCGAGGTCAACGATGACCGCACTGCGCCTGACGACCCTGCACACCACCCAAGCGGTGCTGGACGCCTTCCGCGGCAGCGAGGTGTCCGCCGAGGTGCTGCTGGAAGGCAGCGGCATCCAGTTGGCGGACCTGGAGCTGCCCAACAGCCTGATCAACATCAGCCAGGAAATGCGCGTGTTCAGCAACGCCGTGGCCTTTCGCCAGGACCTGGGGCTGGTGCTGGGACGCAACCTGCACATCAGTGCCTACGGCATGTTCGGCCTGACCCTGCTGACCAGCGCCACCCTGCGTGAGGGCTGGTCCCTGGCGCTGCGCTACCCCTTGCTGCTGGGCACCTTCTTCCACCTCGACCTGCAGATCCGCGACGGCCTGGCCTGGCTCACCGCCGACCAGTACAGCGAAACCGAGCTTGAGGTGTTCAACACCGACTTCTGCATGTCGTCCTACCGGGTCACCTGCCAGGACCTGCTGGGCTGCAAGCTGCCGCTGCGCGAGGTGCACCTCAAGCACCCGCCGCAACCCTATCTGGACAGCTACGAGCAGGCGTTCAATTGCCCGGTGCAGTTCAATGCCGGACACAACGCCATCGGTTTCGACCTGGAATGGCTGGACCGGCGCCTGCCCCTGGCGGACCTGGTGACCCAGAACGACATGCTGCAACGCTGCATCCGCCTCAACGAGGAGCTCAGCGCGCGGCCGACCTGGATCGATCAGGTGCGGCGCATCCTCAATGAACAGCTGCACGCGGTGCCGGACTTCGACAGCCTGGCGCGCCAGGTGCATTGCTCCCCGAGCACCCTGCGCCGGCGCCTGCGGGCCCAGGACACCAGCTATCAGCAGTTGCTCGATGAGCTGCGCTATGCCCGGGCGCAACAGTTGCTGGGCCAGCACAGCCTGCCCATCTACCGCATCGCCGAAGCCCTGGGCTTCAAGGAGACGGCCAGTTTCCGCCATGCCTTCCAGCGCTGGAGCGGCGTCGCGCCCGGACGCTTCCGGCAACTGGCCGGCCAGCTCGGTCCGCTCTCGGACCAGGCGCAAGATTGACGCTAAATATCCCCTATTGACCGTTGCCAACATTCTCTCAGGGGCCCATCCGGCCAAGAATGACTCCCCCGGAAGGTCCCGCTTATTTCAGACATGGAGTTGTCAGATGAAATTGCTGCATACCGCCCTCACCCGCCTGGCCCTGAGCTGCTCCCTGAGCGCACTGGCCCTGAGCGCCAGCTTCAGCGCCCACGCCGCCCCCGAGCGCACGGTGAACATCTTCAACTGGTCGGAGTACATCGCTCCCAACACCATCAAGGATTTCCAGGCCAGCACCGGGATCAAGGTCAAGTACGACATCTTCGAAAGCAACGAAGTGCTGGAAGCCAAGCTGCTGACCGGCAACAGCGGCTATGACGTGGTGGTGCCTTCCAGCGGTTTCGTCAGCAAGCAGATCGCCGCCGGGGCGTTCCAGCCCCTGGACCGCGCGCAACTGCCGAACTGGAAGAACCTCGACCCGGCGGTGATGAAGCTGCTGGCCCAGAGCGATCCGGGCAACCGCTACGTGATTCCCTACATGTGGGGCACCAACCTGATCGGCTACAACCGCGACAAGGTCCAGGAACTGCTGGGCAGCGAGGCGCCGGTCAACAGCTGGGACCTGGTGTTCAAGGAAGAGAACCTCAAGAAGCTCAGCCAGTGCGGCGTGACCTTCCTCGACTCGCCAGCCGAAATGCTGCCTCTGGCCCTGCACTACCTGGGCCTGGACCCCAACAGCCAGAACCCCGAGGACTACCGCAAGGCCGAGGCCCTGCTGCTCAAGCTGCGTCCTTACGTGCGCTACTTCCACAGCGCCAAGTGGATGGGCGACATCGCCAACGGCAACATCTGCGTGGCCGTGGGCTACTCCGGCGGCTTCCTGCAGGCGGCCAACCGCTCCAACGAGGCCAAGAACGGCGTGCACATCGAAATGCGCATTCCCAAGGAAGGCACCCTGGTGTGGTTCGACACCGTGGCCATTCCCGCCGGCGCCAAGCACGTGGACACCGCCCACGCGGTCCTCAATTACCTGATGGAGCCCAAGGTCATCGCCTCCATCAGCAACTATGTCGGCTACCCCAATGGCATCACCGACTCCAAACCCTTCATCCAGCAGTCGCTGCTGGACAACCCGGACCTGTTCCCCAGCGCCGCGACCATGACCCGCCTGTTCCCCCTGGCACCGCTGCCGGCCAAGGCCGAGCGCGTCCGCACCCGCACCTGGGTCAAGGTCACCAGTGGCCGCTGAGTCACTCACCGCGAAGGCTTGCCGGAGCGCCGCGCAGCGCGTTCCGGCAGCCCTTCCATGCCGTGGCGCAGCCTGCGCCCGGCGTGCCTGAACCCAGAGTCGAATATGTCGTTACCCAATTCCCGTCACGTGGCCCTGCACCAGCTGTCGATCGAGGCGCTGCTGCAAGGCTTTGCCAGCTTGCAGTTCACCCCGGTGGACCTGCTGCAGGCCGTCCTGGCACAGATCGAGCGCCACGAGCCGCAGCTCAACGCCCTGTGTGAACGCCAGGATCAGGCCGCGCTGCTGGCCGCCCAGGCGTCCACCGCGCGCTGGGCCGCCGGGCAGCCGCTGGGCCGGCTCGACGGCATTCCGATTCTGGTCAAGGACAACCACGACATTCGCGGCTGGCGCACCCGCAACGGCTCCAGAGCCCTGGCCGAGCGTGCGGCGCTGCCCCACGACTCATCCCTGGTGGCGCGCCTGCGCGAGGCTGGGGCGATCTTCATCGCCAAGACCACCCTGCCCGAGCTGGGCAGCACGCCGCTGACCGACAGCCCCCTGACCGGGGTCACCCGCAACCCGTGGAACCTGGCCCTGCATGCCGGTGGAAGCAGTGGCGGCAGCACCGCGGGGGTCGCCGCCGGTTATGCCCCGGCGGCCACCGGCAACGATGCCGCCGGATCGATCCGCACCCCGTCGAGCTTCTGCGGGGTCATAGGTTTCAAGCCCAGCCACGGGCTGGTGTCCGCCTGCCCGAGCATCGACCCCGGCGGCATGCCGGCCGAAGGGCCGATTGCCCGCCACGTGCGCGACATCGCCTTGCTGATGGAACTCATGAGCCAGCATGAACCCGGCGAACCCTTTGCCTGGTCCCATGGCCCGACGGATTTTCTCGCTGCCATCGAGGACGGTGTCAACGGCCTGCGCATCGCCTTCAGCGCCGACCTGGGCTACGCCGCCCACGTCGACCCGCAGATCGCCGCGGCCTGCCTGAGCGCCGCCCAGTTGCTGCAACAGGCCGGCGCGACCCTGGTCCTGGCCTCGCCGGACATCGGCAACCCGGCGCCGAACTACCTGCGGGCCTGGCCGGTGGAAGTGGCCTGCGCGGTGACCCAGGAAATACCCGGTGAAAACCGCCACCTGGTCGGCGACTTTCTGCAGCAGGCCCAGGTCCGGGCACGCCAGCTCAACGCCCTGGACTACGCCTGCGCGGTGCAGGAACGGCATCAGGTGGCCCAGCGACTGCACGGGTTTCTCGGTGAATACGACCTGCTGCTGACCCCCACCGCGGTGGTCGAGCCGTTCGCCGTGGAGCGCCAGATGCCGCCGGACTGGCCGGAACACGTCAGCGCCATGTGGCAGCCGACCACCTTTCCCTTCAATTTCAGCCGCCAGCCGGCGCTGAGCATGCCCTGCGGCCTGAGCGCCGCCGGCCTGCCCATAGGCCTGCAGATCGTCGCCCGCTTCGGCCGCGACGCTCTGGTCCTGCGGGCCGCCCGGGCCCTGGAAAAACTGCTGCCTGCGGGAGTGTTCAGCCACCCCGTCGGGCTGCTCGACGCCCCCGGGCGCGAATTGCACTGAACAACCCGCTGACGCAGCAACAGCGCGTCGCTTTACGGACAAGGAGGTGGACCATGGACTCTTCAAGCAGTTGGTATCAAGACACCCAATTCGACCATGACATTTACGTGATGATCATCCGCGAGCCCAGCTCACCGAGCCTGTATGCCCACCAGTCCGGCCCCAGCTTCAGCTACGTGGGACGCCTCACCGGCCATGGCCAGCACCCGTGCTTTTCCGTGCACTTTGCCTGCCCGCCCTACGGCAACGACTACACCAGCACCGAAGCCGCGCTGCAGGCCGGCCTGGCCCATGGCCGCGCGCTGATCGAACACTGGCGCACCCGGGGCAGCAAACCGCCGGCGCGCAACGCCGAAGTGGCCCTCTCCAGCTACAACAGTTGAATGCCTTGCAGGCCCCCGGCTGAGGGGCCGGGCCTGTCAGTCCGCCGCCAGTGAGTTCAGGTAGTGCATGGCCTGGCGGTACTTTTCCAGGCGCCGGAGGTCTTCGGCGCCCGGTTCGGGAATTCGCGACAGGTCGCTGTTATCCGCCAGGTCCGCAAGCTTGACCCGGCGAGCCAGGGGATTGGCCGCCGCGCGCCGGATGAAGGCCGGGTAATCCTCCCCCTCGACCTTGGTCAAGGCCGACAGCGCCGCCAGCACCGCCGCGGAAAAACCTTCGCCGCGCAGTTGCTCCAGGGTCACCGCGCTGTCCTCCAGCACATCGTGCAGCACCGCGACAATGCGCTCCTCGGGCCGCTGCAGACCCAGCATGACCCGCAGCGGATGCAAGATGTAGGGCGCACCGCCCTTGTCGACCTGCCCGGCATGGGCATGGGCGGCGATGGCGATCGCCCGCTCCAGGCTGCTCATGAGCCGGTACCGCGGCAGGAAGAATGCACAAAGACCTGGGGCATGGCGGACCTCGAACGAAAAAATCGACCGCGCCATGATACCCCCCGGGCCACGTACCAGGGCGAGCCCGCTCGGGTATCCGCGCAACCGGCCATTGATGCCGGGCCATGACCGATGATCGCCGGCCACCGCGCGACTGCAGCAGACATTGATGTCGATCAAGCGCCCGGATCGGCGCCGGGTTAAAGCTTGGGGCAATTGCTTGTCCTTTGCCTTTCCGGAGACTTGATCATGTCCAGCACTGCTCTCGATATCCTCGCCCAACCGCCCTTTCCGGCCCAGCAAGGCCAATACTGGATCGACGCCCTGAGTGACGGCAGCCATGTGCTGATCCGCCCGCTGCGCCCCCAGGACCGGGATCGGGAAAAGGCCTTTATCGAAAACCTCTCCCCCGTCACCCGGCACCAGCGCTTTCTCGGTGAGGTCAAGGAAGTCGGCGATCAGTTGCTGGATCAGTTGATGGACGTCGGCACCCCGCAACGGGTGGCCTACGTGGCCCTGGTCCACGACAACGGCGAACTGCGGGAAATCGGCATCAGTCGCTATGCCCAGGTCGACGACCAGCCCTGGCGCTGCGAGTTCGCCGTGACCATTGCCGACCAATGGCAAGGCAAGGGCCTCGGCGCGCTGCTGATGCAGCACCTGATCGACGAAGCCCGCGCCAATGGCTTCCAGCAACTGTATTCGGTGGACAGCGCCGCCAACTACAGCATGCGCCGCCTGGCCAAACAGCTGGGCATGCGCAGCAGCATCGACCCTGACGATGCGACCCAGGTGATCCACAGCCTGGCCCTGTAACCGCCCACGCACCGCGCCTCGGCTTGAGGCGCGGTTGCAGCGGCCAACGCCCCAAGATGCCATGACTCGCGCATACCGCGCTCAGCCCATACGGAACTCGTTCCCCTCGCGGTATCAGACCCGATTCAATACAGGCTCAGGTTACGCAACAGGCCAGTATCGACATCAACGTGAGCCAGCCTGCCGCGCCGATCGAACAGCAACCAGTCGCCCCCCAGGCAACGCACACCGACTGCACAGGACTCAGGCCAGATCAGGCTCGCCGCCAACTGTGCCCGAGGACGGTGAATGAAGTGCCACATCTGCTCACCCGATGCAGTGAAGTAGCCGGCAACCAGCCATTGTTCACTGAGCTGTGCTCGCGGTGACTGGTAGAGGTCGTCCCCCAGGCCAGGCACGCGCCAGCCCTGTCGATTGTTTGCCAACTCCAGTATCAGCACCGGTTCGGCCGCTTCGGAGGCCTTTACCCAGACACTGAATACGACCCCGTCTTGGCTCAAGCGACGCTGGGGCGACGGACCATCAACGTCCTTTGCAACCGCCTGCAAGCGGTCGCGGGCACACAGGCGTCGTTCCGGCAGCCGGTAGTGCCAGCATTCGCTCTCACCTGACTCGCTACCGATCCACCACCATTCATTCTGCGCATCAGCCTGCAGTTGCAAGACCTGGCCCGGCAAATCGCCGACGTGCCACAGGGTCCTGAAACCATGGTCCACATCCACCACCCGTACCTCCTGTTCCAGGCCAATGGTCCAGGCCACACCATCGAACTCACGGGCAAACTGCTGCAGCATCAGCGTTCCCAGGTCCCTGGCCTGACGCTGCACCAGATCCAGCTTGCTGACACGCCAGACCTTGTCACGCCGGGCCAGCACCAGCGCTACCTGCCGCCCATGTGCCAGGACAATCTGCCAGGCTGGCAGCGCAAAATTGAACAGCACCCGCCCTTGCGCGTCGACCACCGCCGCACCGGCCTCCCCGAGCGCCAGCAGATAACGCCCGTCGTCCAGGGGCACGGCATCGAGGATCGGACGAGCGCCGGCATCGCCCGCACGCCACTCAAGCGGCTCACTGCGCTCGGCCAGGGCCACAGGCCGGTGGCGCGGCAACAGCCTGGCGGGCAGGTCCTGCTGCAACAGCTTGTTCTGACTCAGTTTGACCAGCGACAGCAACTGGGCCGTCTGCATCTGCCCCACGCCTTGAGCGGCGTCGGCCAGCAGCGCGTGCACCAGGGCGTTTGCCAGCCAGGCCAGCGGCTTGCTCTGCGACTTGTGCTGCAACAACGCCTCGGCCAGCGCCGCACGTTCGGTGCTGCGCTGCGGCTCGTCACGCAGTTGCATCAGATAGTCGGCATAGGCATCCAGGGTGTCCGGCAGCAGGATGGCACGCTTGACCAGGGCTGCCGCCGCCAGTCGTCCTCCAGCGGCCTCGGCGGCGAGCAGCCATTGAGCCGCCCGCTCACGCTCGGCTGGCAGGCTCCAGATCACATCCACCGCCTGCAGCCACAAACCTTGACGCGTCAGGTGATATGCCCATTCCAGGCGCAACTGCTCGGCCTGCTCTGGCCAGCGCTCTTGCAGCAGCACCACCGCATCGGCGAACGCGTCGTCACGCCGCGCGACATGCAAGGCTTGCTGCCAATCCCCGGCCAGGCACAGCAAGCGGACGATCACCGACGCCGGAGAGTCCCAGGCCAGGGCCAGGCCGGCCGCCTGTTCGAAGCGCCCATGACGCTCCAGGTAGTCCAGGGCTTCCTGATGGGCGTTGAGCAGCTCGGCGAGGACAAACACGGCCTCCTCGATACGCCCCTCACGGTCCAGCCGGTTGAAGCTCTGCCGATAGACCTGGCGCAGGTGCTCGCGAATCTCATCGTTGAGCATCAGGTTGCGCGATACCGATTCCCCGCGGTTCAGGTCAAGGTCCTTGCGTGGTTGCGGGGTAGCAAAAGAAGGATCGCTCGGCATGCCGTCCTTCATCAGCGGAATCGCGTGGCGCAGGGCCTCGTCTAACTGGCCACGCTCGAACATGTCGAGCATGCGCTGCAGATAGGCCGCCTGGCGCCGACCATACAGGTCTTGCCAGACCACTCCCTGAACCAGACGCTGCAGCCACTTGCGCCAGACTGACGGCTTGAAGCGCCGTGCCTGGGCCCGGGGCTTGATCGCTGGCGCCTGCTGCCAGGCCGACTCCGCCGCCCAGGCCCCGCCCTCGGCACTATTACCCGGCGTCCCCCCCTGGTCCTGGACAAGGCCTTGAGCAGCACGCTTGGTCGCCGAGTGCTGGGAGCCCTTGCCGCTCACGCCGGGCTGAACCCGCAACTGGCGGCCCAGCCATGCCAGAAACAGAGTAAACAGCACGGAACTGAGCAGTATCGATGCAATCCACAGCAGCAGATCCTCGGGCCCAGCTTGCGCGTCGATCTGCCGGGGCTTGAGCAGGCTGTGGCCCAGGTTGAAAAACAGCATCAGGCCCAACAACGCCAGGCCGCCATGCAGCAGCCAGCGCTGCTTGCCAGGCGCCGACATGGCTTGGACTGCCTGCCCCATGGAGAACTTGCGCGCCTTGCCGGTCGTCGATTGACGCGGCTGCCGCTCGGCCAAAGCCCGCATGACCACCTCACGCTCCGGGTCCGGCGCGGCCACACAGTGACCCAGGATCTGACGGATGTCGCTCTGTAGCGGCTCTGGCTCAGGGAGCTGGGACGGTAAACTCATCTGGCAGTCGAAGGTATCGAATAACGGGTAGTCGCCGAGCTCCAGCCAGCTTCCAGGCGCCAGCAAACGGGAAGATGCCAATTGCAGGGCCTGTACCTGACCACCACGGACCAACCAGAGATCGGCCTGTGGCAAGGCCTGGCGCTCTTGCGGGTCCAGCGCTGCCGAGCACAAGACCGGCCCGAGACGTATCAACGGCCACCCCTCAAGCTGCTCACACACCCGCCACTGAGGCTGGGCGAACGACAATAGGTCACCGTCGGCAAAACGCCGGGCGCTGGCGCCGGGTTGCCATTGCTCAAGGATCATTCGCTGGCGCTGCGCTTCACTGAAGCGCTCATGGGCAAACCACAGAGCCGCCACCGGCTGCCTGCCCTGCAACAACGGACGACGGATCACCCAGGCGGTCGACTCAGGCATGGGATAGCTCCTCGCTGGGTTTCAGGTTGCAGTGAATCTGCAGACGCATCCGCTCCTGCGCCAGGGAATAGACCAGCAGCTCGCGCGTTCCGGTGAGCACTGCAATCAATCCGCTGATGGAGCAGAAGCTGCTCTTGACGACTTCATCGCTGCAACTGAACAAGACCCGCTGCTCGCCCGAGTGATAAAGCGCAACGGTGCGTCTATCGGGTCCCAGTAAAACCAGTGAGTTGCCCTCGCGCACGGGGTCATGCCACAGGCCGAAGCCACGCCACCTCGGTGCCAGGCGCAGTTCCTGACTGCCGCTGCGCGTCAGCAGTTGCCAGCGCTCGCCCGCGGCGCCCGGTGTCAGCAAAGCGCAGGCACCGAAGTCCTTTTGCCAATGCCCTCCGGCCGCCACCAGTATCTGTGTAACCCCGGCGGCGGCCCCTAGACGGTAGGTCTGGCGAATTTCGCCTCCTGCACAAGCGGTGCGTGCCAGTAATTGCCCGGCCTCTTCACGCACATACACCAAGGTCTGGGAATCGACCTTGGACAGGCCCAGAACATGGTCTGCCAGCAGCAGACAAGTGCCGGGGGGCTCATCGGGGGAGGCATGACGCAGCACTGACCATCTGGCCAGCCGCCCCTCACTGTCGAGAACAAAATAGCGCCCATGATTCTCATCGTGCAGCCAGGCGCAGGCCAGCAGCGTCGCGGTGCCCGACGGCAGCTTGAGCACATCTGGACTGGGACGCAAGACATCTGGCAGGCCGCCTACGTTCCAGAACGACAGGCGATCGTCATAGCTGAGCAACGCCCCCGGCTTGCGCCTCACGAAGCTCATGGCCAAGGGCCGGCGGCTGGATTTCCAGAGCTGCTGGTGAATCGTCGCAGGCCTCTTGTGCGCCGCACTCGGCAACCTGAGGATCAGGCATCCGGGCTGGTCCAGCAGCACCATGGCAATGTGGGTTCCGGCATCGGAGATGACCGGCGCCAGCGTCAGCAGCACCCGTGGAGCAGCAATCGCAGAGCGCCCTTCTACAGCCGCAGGCGTCTGGAACTCGCCCTTGAGCAAGCGCAGGCCGGCATTGACCGGGGGAATTGGCAAGCACGTCCTGGCCCGCCTGGCGCCGCTGATCTCGACCTCCAGGGAGCCACCGTCGAGGCTTTGCTGCACCTGCACCTGATAGCGACCGGCCAGGCCCATGTCGTCGATCGGCAGCCGCTGCCCGATCACCCAGCATTCAGCCCAAGGTTCGGACTGCGCGCTCAGCCATTCACTCCAGCGCTGCCCATGCTCCGGCTCCACGCACTGGAAGGTCCGTTGCCCCAGCAGGTGCCGTAACTGCACCGCCGTCTCCAGTTTGTGCAGCTGGTTGTCGGCATCCTGCAGGACGCCCCAGCGAAACTCCGCGCCTGCCGCACGCGCACGCTGCGCCAGGATGATCATCAGCGCCAGGTGAACCAGCCTTGGCGCGCCCAGCTGCAAGGGCCCGGCATCAAACAGCGCAATCAGCGTGCCGCTGGCCTGGTGGGTCCGGTATTGAGGCGCAACGAACAGATGCTCCGCGCTAACAGCACGCCGCAGAAATTCCTCCGGCAGCTCCTCGGCCAGCAGCCATTCGCTGGCAAGCAAACGCTCATAGGAGCCTCGTTGGTGCAGATCGCCCAGGCCATCGGGCTCCGGATCACCGCCCTGCAGTCGCCCGCTGAGCGGCCCCAGCAGCGGATGCAGGCGCCGCAGACAATCGCCCAGCACGGTTTGCAACTCGAGATCGAGCCAATGCAGCCAATCGCTCCAGGGTTGAAGGCTTTGCGGTAACTGCATATCAGCTCTGCGCCCAGTAGTCGGCAATACGTGCCAAATGCTCCTCAGTGACCGGCAATTGCCGATCCAGAGGAATCACTGCGGCGGGCTCTGGCCACAACAACAAGAGGGAACGCGCCTCTTTGTCGAGCAGTGCCTGCGCCAACAGGTCGATGGCGACCTCAGGTTCGTAACGGGTCGGCAGCCATAACGCGGGAGCCTGTTCATGACTGGCGGCATACTGGACGCCTTCGACCCAGGGCAAGTCGGATTCAGCTCCCAGCACCACCAGCACCCGAGCATTGGCGGTGGCCTGCAAACGCTCGGCCTGCGTGGCAGGCAACTGCTGCAAGCGCTGATGCAAACGCCGGGCAACCGCATCCCAGGCGACCGCCGCCCGCGGCGGCTGCGCCACCGCTCGTTCACGCCAGGCCCAAGTCAACGCCGGTACGCCACTCATGGCAGCACAGCCAGCAGGCCCACCAGTTGTGCCCGCACGATTTGCAGCGGCTCCGGGAGGTTCTGCGCGTCGAAGTTGGCGTCGATCTCGCGCAGCATGCTCTCTATGGAGGTGCCATCGAGCTCCGTTCGCTGCAACAGTTCCCGAGCCCTTTCCAGCAAGCGGTGGAGCCGGGACAGCGGTTGCAGGGTGGCCTCCTCGACCGCGCCGAACAGATGGCTGTTGCCTGACTTCGCCAGCAGCTCTCGCAACACCTCACGCCCCCGCTGTTGGCTGTCCTGGGTGGGCAGTGCATAAATAAGTGGCCAGAGATCCGCCTCCGTGGCCTGCACCCTGCCGCACAACAAGGTGGCCGCAGCGATCAGCCGCTGGGACTTGACGATGCGTCGATCGGATAGGCTGATTCCCGCCTCGCGCAAGCACCTGATCGCATGGGCCAACACTGGCCGCACGCCCTCCAGATCGACATCCTTCAAAGCATCATTGAGGCCCTCGAGCTGACTCAAGTCGAGCATCTGCGCCACGGCCTGGCGCTCCACCTGCCAGCCACCGCTGAGCAGGGCTTCGAGTTGATTGTCCGGCACCGCATCGACAAACAGGTGCAGCAGGAATCGATCCCCGAATGCAGCCAGGGCCGGGTCTTCAGGCAAAGCGTTGGCGGCGCCGACACACACCCGCAAAGGGCATTGGATCTGAGTGTGGCCACGTCTGAAGCGACGCTCGTTGAGCACCCCGAGCAAGGTATTGAGGATGGCCGTGGAGCCTAGAAAGACCTCATCGAGAAAGACGATATCGGCTTCTGGAAGCATGCCGCTGACATCGGTTTCCACCGTTCCTTCGCGCAGTTTCTTCAGATCGACCGTACCAAACAGCTCCGAAGGCTCGGTAAAACGCCCTAGCAGGTATTCGAAGTAGCGCCCGCCCATGGACTGGGCCACGCGACGCACCACCGCACTTTTTGCGGTACCCGGTGGCCCGATCACCAGCAAGTGCTCTTGAGCCACAGCCGCCAGGACAATCAGTTCAGCCAATTGCTCGCGACCGACCAGCCCCTGGGTAGCGACGCGAACCACACTACGAATCTGTGCAGCAGCACTTTGCAATGAGGTGGTCATCTTCGTCATCCCTGAATAAAAGCCGTGGATTCTGCCTGAGTCCCTGACTCGAGCAAAGACTCGCCTCGGCAGCCTGGCACTTAACACTCTTTGACAGTTTCCCGACAAAGCTGCCAAAGACTCCGCAAACGCCCTTCCCTAGCATCCGCCCATCGAATTTCCGGTCGGTTGCGGTATGTCTCCCAAACTTCTTCACCTGCCATTGCTGGGCGTGCTCCTGGGCAGCCTGGGCTGCAATGGCCAACCCCCCGCGCCGCCGACCATCGGCCGCGGCGACTACGCCAGCATCATCGGTTACCTGAAGCAGTACATCCCCCGGGAAATGGCCGAGCATCGGGTGCCGGGGCTGTCCATCGCCCTGGTGGACGGTCAGGAGCTGATCTGGGCGCGGGGTTTCGGTTTTGCCGACCAGGCCCGCGGCCTGCAAGTGACGGAAAACACCGCGTTTCGGGCCGGGGCCCTGTCGCAGTTGCTGACCGCCACCGCCGTCATGCAACTGGTGGAACAGGGCCGCCTGCAACTGGACGCGCCCCTGCAGGACAGCCTGCGGGAATTCTACGTCCGCTCGCGCTTTCACCAGGACCAGAACGTCGCCGACCAGGCCGTGACCCTGCGCCGTCTGCTCAGCCACCAGTCCGGCCTGCCCACCGAATACCTGCGCGACCGTTACACCACCCAGCCCCTGGGCGAGCTGCCGGGCAAGGTCAGCGGCGTCTGGCTGACCCATTGCCCCGGCACCCAGACCGCCTACTCCAACCTGGGCTACGCCCTGTTGGGTGCGGCGATCGAGCGCAGCAGCGGTCTGGACTTCGAGCGCCAGTTGCAGAAAAGCCTGCTGCGCCCGCTGGGCATGAGCCAGTCGAGCTTCCTCGGCACCAGCCAGGCCCAGCCCTACCGCGCCCGGGGCTATGTCGACGGGGTCGGCAGCGCCGACGAACCGCTGCGCGACCTGTCCGCCACGGGCCTGTGGAGTAGCCCGCGGGACCTGAGCCGCTTTGTGCGGATGCTGTTTGCCCAGGGCCACTACAAGGACCGCCAGGTGCTGTCCCCGGCCTCGATCAGGGAAATGGGGCGGACGCAGAACAACGGCAACCCGCTGGATTTCGATTGCCAGGTGGGCCTGGGCTGGTACCTCTCGCCCTGTGGCGAGGAGTGGGTCCGCCCGGGGATCCGCACCTGGCAGCACAGCGCGGTGGGCAGCGACTTCCAGGCCCGGGTCAGTGTGCTGCCGGAGCAGCAGCTGGCAGTGATCGTGATGAGCAATTCCGGCTCCGGTGAGGCCGTGGCCAAGCCGCTGGTGCCCAAGGTGTTGCGCATGCTGCTGCAGGCCCACGGTGTCCCCGCGGGCCAGAAGCGCGACGGCGCCCAGCCCCAGGAGCGGGTCACCGCGCGGCGCCGGGTTCCGGAAGCCGCCGACCGCCAGCACCTGGCGGGTTTCTATGCCACCGCCTGGGGCGTATTCCGCATTCGCGATCAGGACCAGCGGCTGTTCGGCGAACTGGCCGGCAAACGCTTCGAACTGCTGCGCGACGAACAAGGCTGGCTGCGGGCCCAGAAAAAATTCCTCGGCGTATGGCTGCAGGACCTGGGTGACCTCGGCCGGGTGCAGCTGGACCTGGTGAACGTCCAGGGGCGCCGGGTGTTCACCGCCCGGCGTCACGGCCAGCTGCTGGCCATGGGCGAACGCGTCGATCCGGTTCCCCTGCCCGACAACTGGCTGGCCACGGTGGGCACCTACCAGGCCCTCAACGAGGACTCGGCCGCCCCCATCAGCGACATCAGCATCGCCGTGGAAGACGGCTTCCTGATGATCCGCAGCCTGCAACAGGGCCGCGTGCTCACCGATTACATCCTGGCCCCGCTGGACAACGCCCACGCCGTCATCGCCGGCCAGGGCCCGGGCCTGGGCGATACGGTGCGCCGCCAGATCAATGGCATCAGCGTCCTGGGCTACTCATTCAAGCGTTCCTACACCCACCACTACCTGAGGTTCTAAAGCCGTATGAAAACCCTGAAACGCACCACCTCCGTCACCCTCCTGGCCGGCACCCTGGGTTTGATCGGGGCGTCCCCCGCCTTGCACGCCGAGGACTGGAAGTTCAGCGTGCGCGGTGGTGCGGCCAGCGTGCCGCGCTACAGCGGCAGTGACGAACGCAGCATCGCGCCGATTCTCGGCGGCGAGATCGTCAGCCCCTACGGCTTCTTCCTGAGTACCGAAACGGGCCTGGGCTGGGGCAACGAATGGGGCGGCCTGTCCTTCAGCACCTGGGTCGGCGCCAGTGACGAGCGACGCGACAAGAACCACATGGGCCAGGGCTCCAAGCGCCTCAAGGGCATGGGCGAAATCAAGTCCCGGGCCCAGTTCGGCGCTCACCTGGGCTACGACCTGGGGCCGTTCGAGCTGGGGGCCACCGTGACTCACGCGCAGAAGAAAAATGACGATCGCGACACCGGCTCGGCCTACAGCCTGCTGCAACTGAGCATCGCCAGTACCCTGTACGAGGGCAGCCTGGGCAGCCTCGACGCCAGCCTCAGCAGCCTGTACGGCAACGCCGACTACATGCAGACCTGGTATGGCGTGAGCAGCACCCAGGCGGCCAACAGCCGCTTCAGCGCTTACCGCGCCAAGGGCGGCCTGGTGAGCAGCGGCGGCGACCTGACCTGGAGCCTGCCGCTCAATGAGCAGACCAAGCTCTCGACCCAGCTGTCGATGCAGTACCTGAGCAAGGAAGCCGGCAACAGCCCGATCGTCGACCGACGCCTGCAGACGGTGCTGGGCACCCAGATCGAATACAGCTTTTGAGCTTCAAGCGGCAAGCTGCAAGCGGTGGCGTTTGGCTTGCCGCTTGTAGCTTGCCGCTTGCAGCTGCCTTCAATCCACATGCGCCCAGGTCATGCGGAACGAAGCACCACCCCATTCCGAATCCAGCACCTCGACCTTGCCGCCATGCCACTGACAGACCCGGCGCACCAGCGCCAGACCCAGGCCGAAACCGCCGGTGCGCCGGTCACGACTGGCATCGAGGCGGGAAAACGGTTCGAAGATCTTTTCCCGCCCGTCCACCGGCACTCCGGGACCGTCATCGTTGACCCGCACTTCGTAGCCCTGCTCCAGGCGCACCAGGGACACCTCCACTCGCCGGTCGGCGTAGCGGATGGCATTGCGCAGCAGGTTGATCACCGCCCGGGCCATGAAGCGCGGCTCGATGCGCACGTAGTCCACCTGGCAGCAGCGGATCAGCAACTGCACCCCGGCGGCCTCGGCCTCCAGGGCCACGCTGCCGACCACGCTGTCGAGCCAGTTCTGGGCCTGGATGTCTTCGCGACTGATGGAGGCCGCGCCGTGTTCCAGGCTGGCATAGGACAGCAGCTCGGAGACCATTTCCTCCAGTTCGCCAAGGTCGGCGTACATGTCGGCGATCAGTTCGCGGTTCTCATCCGGATCGGGCTGCTGCTGCAGCTGGTCCAGCTCGAAGGACAACCGGGCAATGGGCGTGCGCAACTCGTGGGACACCGCATTGGTCAACTCGCGCTGATTGGCGATCAGGCCCTCGATGCGCGCCGCCATGCGGTTGAAGTGCTGGGCCAGGTCGCGGATGTTCGAGCGCCGTGACAGGTGCAGACGGGTGCTCAGGTCATTGCCGCCAAAGCGCTCGGCGGCCAGGCGCAAGCGTTCCAGGTCGCGCCAGTGCGGACGAACCCAGAAGTACAGGACGATGGCCAGCAAGGTGCCGAGCAAGGCATAGGCAGCGATGTTGTAGAGCAGGGTCAGCGGCGGGTCTTCCGGCAGCTTGATGCTCAGCAGTTGGGAGCCGCCGTCGATGCTGGAGATGAACTGGTTGAAATCATCCCGGACCACCAGCTGGTTGGAGCTCAGCAGCGCCCGCTCGCGCTCGTTGAGGTCCAGCTCGCCGGCCTGCACCAGCTTGAGCGCCAGCCCGTAATGGGGCTTGAGCAACTCCAACTGGTGCTTGCGCCCGGCCTCGTCGAAGGGCCGCAGTTGCTCACTGAGGCTGTAGGCCGGCCCGCGCACCGCGTCGCGGTTGTAGGCCTCGATCAGGTCGACCGCCAGGTAATTGAGGAAGATGTGTTGCACCGCGGTCATGGCCCCGGCAAAGCCAAGGGCCAGGAACAGGTAAAGCCCCAGAAACAGCCGCAGCATTCAAGCCTCCCAGGCGAATGGATTGAACAGGTAGCCCTTGCCCCACACGGTCTTGATGCACACCGGCTCGCGCGGATTGTCCTTGAGCTTGCCGCGCAACTTGCTGATGTAGACGTCGACGCTGCGGTTCAGGCCGTCGAACTCGATGCCGCGCATGCGGTTGAGAATGTCATCCCGGGACAGGGTCTTGCCCGCCGCGCTGGCCAGCAGCCACAGCAGCTCGAACTCCATGGTGGTCAGTTCGATCGGATCGCCGGACAGGCGCACCTCGCGACTGCTGCGATCGATGCTCAGCACGCCGAACTCCAGGGCGCCGCGCGAGGCGCTCGACTCCGGCACCTGGCGCCGTTGCAGGGCTCGCAGGCGCGCCAGCAGCACCGCCGGCTTGATGGGTTTGATCACGTAATCGTCGGCGCCGGATTCCAGGCCGAGGATGTGGTCCAGATCGTCTTCCTTGGCGGTGAGGATGACGATCGGGGTATCGGCCATGGCGCGGATTTCCCGGCACACGTGCAGGCCGCTCTGACCCGGCAACATCAGGTCGAGCACCACCAGTTTCGGTTTGAATTCGAGATACGCCGCCAGGGCCACATCGCCCCGGTGCACCGTCAACACTTCAAAGCCATGCTGGGACAGGAAATTGGCAATCAGCCCGGCGAGCTTCTCGTCATCTTCCACCAGCAGGACCTTGCCAAGCCCCAGGTTATCCATACCTACCCGTTCGCGAACGCAGAGTTTTGAGTGCGCGCATTATAGAGGGGCCAAGGTTAAAAAAAGGCTAAGGCCGCAGCAAAACCGGGGGCTTATCGCGGTTTTGCGCAAAGTTTCATTCTTTTAAGAGTTTTTAACAATTTGCCCCTGCTTTTACACAAGGGCAGTGCCTTACCAGGCCGGCACGCCACTGTGGAAGCGGAACTCCGGGTCCGGGGACTCGATCAGTTCCTGCTCGGCGGCCCGCACCTTGTCGATCACCTGGGCGATATCCTTGGCGTCGCCGTACTGATAGGCCAGCTTCAGGTAGCCCTGGTAGTGCCGGGCCTCGCTTTTGAGCAGGCCGAAGTAGAACTTGCCCAGTTCTTCGTCCAGGTGCGGCACCAGGGCTTCGAAGCGCTCACAACTGCGGGCTTCAATGAAGGCGCCGACCACCAGGGTGTCCACCAGCTTCACCGGCTCGTGGCTGCGCACCACCTTGCGCAGGCCGGAGGCATAGCGCCCGGCGTGCAACTGGCGCAGTTCGACCTTGCGTCTCTTCATCAGGCGCATGACCTGCTCGTGGTGCACCAGCTCTTCCCGGGCCAGGCGCGACATCATGTTGATCAGGTCGACATGGGAGTGGTACTTGGCGATCAGGCTTAGGGCGGTGCTGGCGGCCTTGAACTCGCAGTTCTTGTGGTCGATCAGCAGGGTTTCCTGATCGGCCAGGGCCGCCTGGACCCAGGCGTCGGGGGTCCGACAGCCGAGGAAGTCATGAATTTCCGGGAGGTTCATCGGCGCATTTCCGAACAATCCGCCAGCGCAAGGCGAGCAATGGCGGCACTATCAGTGATCGATAACATGAGGCTCACGAGACAAATAAGGCTTCACAGCGAAAGGCTGGCGATTATACCGGCCACGCCGCAGACCACCAGCGGCCGCGCTTGATATGCATCAACATGCAGCGCGGGCCCCAGCATCTATAGTTGTGCACGCCAGGGTCTGTTCCCGCTTGGTGACGAGCCGCGTTGCCGGGCCAAACGGGAACAGACCCTAGCCGTTCATCCCTCTCCTGGAGACCCGATCATGCAAAGTATCCGCAGCATCCTGGTGGTCATCGATCCCACGCCTGGCGAAAGTCTCGCCCTCAAGCGCGCCAAGCTGATTGCCGGGGTCACCCAGGCCCATCTGCACCTGCTGGTCTGCGACAGGAAGCACGAGCATTCGGCGCTGCTCAGCGTGCTCAAGAGCAGCCTGATCAGCGAAGGCTACAGCGTCACCACTGAACAGGCGTGGAACGAGAGCCTGCATGAAACCATCATCGACGTGCAGCAAGCCGAAGGCTGCGGCCTGGTGATCAAGCAGCACGTTCATGAAAACCCGCTGAAGAAGGTCCTGCTGACCCCGGCGGACTGGAAGCTGCTGCGCTACTGCCCGACCCCGGTGCTGCTGGTCAAGACCGCCACCCCCTGGGCCGGCGGCGTGGTCATGGCGGCCATCGACGTTGGCAACATGGACGGCGAGCACCGCACGCTGCATGCCAGCATCGTCGACCATGGCTTCGACATCGCCAGCCTGGCCAAGGCCCATCTGCACGTGATCAGCGCCCACCCGTCACCGATGCTCTCGGCCGCCGATCCGGTGTTCCAGCTCAAGGAAACCATCGAGAAGCGCTATCGCGAAGCGTGCAAGGCGTTCCAGGCCGAGTTCGAGATCGACGACGCCCACCTGCACATCGAGGAAGGTCCGGCGGATGTGCTGATTCCCCATATGGCCCACAAGCTGGGGGCCGTGCTGACCATCATCGGCACCGTGGCCCGCACCGGGCTGTCGGGGGCCTTGATCGGCAACACCGCCGAGGTGGTGCTCGACTCCCTGGACAGCGACGTGCTGGTGCTCAAGCCGGCGGACATCATGGATCACCTGGAAGAAATGGCGGCCAAGGCCTGAGCCCTCCTCCCACCTGCAGCAGCCCGCTTGCTGGCGAACAGGCCCACCGCCTTCGCTGGCAAGCCAGCCCCTACAGAACCATTGACGAGTGACTCAGCCCAGCGCGTCCTTGAGAAAACCGGGGGCGATGTAGCGCTGGTAATGGGCTTCTGACAGGAGGAAGAATTCCCGATCGATGGCGTCGCGCAACTCCGGCAGGCCCCAGTCGCGGAACTCCGGCAACAGCACCATGCCGTAGGCGTCGAGCTGGTTGATCACCCGCGCGCCCCGGGCAATCAGCTGGTAGGCCCAGCAATACTCGGACTGGTGCGGCACGAAACGGATCTTGCGCTGTTCCAGTTGCCCGCGCAGGCGCGCCGGGTCGAAGACTTCCAGCTTGGCCGCCATCACCTGCACCAGCAGTTGCTCAAGACGCAGCCAGACCGCGCGTTTTTCCTCTTCGTTGTAACCATTCCAGTTGATCACTTCGTGGTGGAAACGCTTGCAGCCACGGCACACCAGATCGCCGTAGACAGTGGAGCAGAGGCCGACGCAGGGGGTCTTGATGGTCTGGTTGGGCATAGATAGACAGCACGCGCAAAAGCAAAACAGGCCGGCATGTTAGCCCTTTGTCTAAGATTGATCACCCCTCAAACTTTAATACGCCAACTTACGTTGAGACTTTTTTTGCCGTAGAATCAGCCAGCCTTTTTAGGCGCCAATGTCCGTTTGAAGCTGTTTTCAAAGCGTCACGAGCACAGTCGTTCCTTCAGAGCGGTGTTGGCGAGGGGTTTTTCCAGCGGGGAAAAATCCAGCGCCAACCCTCATCAGCTCCCCGTTCTGCAGGCGTAAAACTTTGAAAGCAGCTTCTGTAAGGAATTGTCGGTAATTCTGGCTAAGTGGCCCACAACGCCACGCAGCGCATGAGTACGGCAATTTCGGGATGAGCGTCCCGGACACCCATTTGGGACCACTGATGAGGGTAATAACTGTGCTTGAAGCCTACCGCAAACATATCGAAGAGCGCGCAGCACTGGGTATCGTTCCCCAGCCGCTTAACGCCGAACAAACTGCAGGCCTGGTCGAGCTGCTGAAGAATCCCCCGGCTGGCGAAGAAGCTTTCCTCGTTGACCTGATCACCAATCGCGTTCCACCAGGAGTCGACGAAGCCGCCTACGTCAAGGCCGGTTTCCTCTCCGCTCTGGCCAAAGGTGAAGCCACCTCTCCCCTGATCGACAAGAAGCGCGCCGTTGAACTGCTGGGCACCATGCAGGGCGGCTACAACATCGTGACCCTGGTGGACCTGCTGGACAACGCCGAGCTGGCGCCGGTGGCTGCCGCTCAACTCAAGCACACCCTGTTGATGTTCGACGCTTTCCACGATGTCGCGGAAAAAGCCAAGAACGGCAACGTTCACGCCCAGGCCGTGCTGCAATCCTGGGCCGACGGCGAGTGGTTCAAGAACCGCCCGGTACTGGCCGACAAGATCAGCCTGCGGGTGTTCAAGGTCACCGGCGAAACCAACACCGACGACCTCTCCCCTGCACCTGACGCCTGGTCCCGCCCGGACATCCCGCTGCACGCCCTGGCCATGCTGAAAATGGCCCGTGACGGCATCGTGCCGGACGTGCAAGGCTCCATCGGCCCGATGAAACAGATCGAGCAGATGCGCAACGACGGCTTCCCGATCGCCTACGTTGGCGACGTGGTCGGCACCGGTTCGTCGCGTAAATCGGCCACCAACTCGGTTCTGTGGTTCTTCGGCGACGACGTTCCTTACGTGCCGAACAAGCGTGCCGGCGGCTTCTGCTTCGGCAGCAAGATCGCTCCAATCTTCTACAACACCATGGAAGACGCCGGCGCCCTGCCGATCGAATTCGACGTGTCGAAGATGAACATGGGCGACGTGATCGACCTGTACCCGCACGCTGGCAAAGTCACCAAGCACAACAGCGACGAAGTCCTGGCCACCTTCGAAATGAAGACCCCAGTGCTGCTCGACGAAGTTCGTGCCGGCGGCCGTATCCCGCTGATCATCGGCCGTGGCCTGACCGAGAAGGCCCGCGCCGAGCTGGGTCTGCCACCGTCCGACCTGTTCAAGAAGCCTGAAGCCCCCGCTGAAAGCACCAAGGGTTTCACCCTGGCACAGAAAATGGTCGGCAAGGCTTGCGGCGTGACTGGCGTGCGTCCAGGCACCTACTGCGAACCGAAGATGACCACCGTCGGCTCCCAGGACACCACCGGTCCAATGACCCGTGACGAACTGAAGGACCTGGCTTGCCTGGGCTTCTCCACCGACCTGGTGATGCAGTCGTTCTGCCACACCGCGGCCTATCCGAAGCCGATCGACGTCACCACTCACCACACCCTGCCCGACTTCATCATGACCCGTGGCGGCGTGTCCCTGCGTCCGGGCGACGGCATCATCCACAGCTGGCTGAACCGCATGCTGCTGCCGGACACCGTCGGCACCGGTGGTGACTCCCACACCCGTTTCCCGATCGGCATCTCGTTCCCGGCCGGCTCCGGCCTGGTGGCCTTCGCCGCCGCCACTGGCGTCATGCCACTGGACATGCCGGAATCGATCCTGGTTCGCTTCAAGGGCAAGCTGCAGCCTGGCGTCACCCTGCGTGACCTGGTCCACGCCATCCCTTACTACGCGATCCAGAAAGGCCTGCTGACCGTCGAGAAGAAAGGCAAGAAGAACGCCTTCTCCGGCCGCATCCTGGAGATCGAAGGTCTGGAAACCCTGACCGTCGAGCAAGCCTTCGAACTGTCCGACGCCTCGGCAGAACGTTCGGCTGCCGGTTGCACCATCAAGCTGTCCAAAGAGTCGATCGCCGAGTACCTGAAGTCCAACATCACCCTGCTGCGCTGGATGATCGGCGAAGGCTACGGCGATGCCCGTACCCTGGAGCGTCGCGCTCAAGCGATGGAAGCCTGGCTGGCCAACCCAGAACTGCTGGAAGCCGACAAGGACGCCGAGTACGCCGAAGTCATCGAGATCGACCTGGCCGACGTCAAGGAGCCTGTGCTCTGCGCGCCGAACGACCCGGACGACGCTCGCCTGCTGTCCAGCGTCGCTGGCCAGAAGATCGACGAAGTGTTCATCGGTTCCTGCATGACCAACATCGGTCACTTCCGCGCCGCCGGTAAGCTGCTGGACCAGGTCAAGGGCCAGCTGCCAACCCGTCTGTGGCTGTCGCCGCCGACCAAGATGGACGCTCACCAACTGACCGAAGAAGGCTACTACGGCATCTACGGCAAGGCTGGCGCGCGCATGGAAATGCCGGGCTGCTCGCTGTGCATGGGTAACCAGGCACGTGTAGAGCCGAACTCGACCGTGGTGTCGACTTCGACCCGTAACTTCCCGAACCGTCTGGGCGATGGCGCCAACGTCTACCTGGCTTCGGCCGAGCTGGCGTCGGTGGCTTCGATCCTGGGTCGCCTGCCGACCGTCGAGGAGTACATGGAATACGCCGGCAAGATCGACAGCATGGCAGCGGACGTGTACCGCTACCTGAGCTTCGACCAGATCGCCGAGTTCCGTGAAGCAGCCGCCAACGCCAACATCCCGGTGGTGCAAGCCTAAGGCTGTAGCGTTGTAAAAAAGAACGCCGCGTATTCCACGATACGCGGCGTTTTTTTATGCCCCTGGCCGGTGCTGACGCCCCTGCCGGCTATTGCGCCCTGTGCTCCAGCGCCACAGGCCGGACGCGATACGCGAAGGCGCCAAGACTCAATGCCAGAGTCCCGCCTGGGCCTGACCGCTCCAGCCCTGCAGGCTTTCCTGCAGGGTGTCGTCGACACTGGTGCCACTGAGCAACACCTGATACCCGACACTCGATGGCAAGGCCGCCAGGGCATCCTTGGCCCTGTGCTTGAGCCGGGCCAGGGCCAGATGCTTGTGCTCCAGGCTGACCTGGCGGAAGAACGCGTCCAGGGCTTCGATGCTGGTGCCGTCCAGGTCCGGCGACTCTTCCAGGCTGAGGATGACGGTGTGAATCGGCGCCTGCACCTGGCGGATCAGGCGCAAGGCACCGCCCAGGATGCGCTCTGCGTTGGCGAAGAACAGCGCCTCCCCCGGTCGCAGGATCAGCACGCCCGGCACTTGCCGCGCCTGGGGATGGCGGTTCAGGTCGACAAAGTCATGACCGCTGCCCAGTTGGCCGAGGATCTGGATATCCGCCGCCGACAGCTGGCGCAGCATCAGCAGAATGCTCACCCCCACCGACAGCAACAGACCGTCCAGCACCCCCAGCACCAGCACCGCGGCGACCGCGCAGATCACCAGGAAGCGATCCCGGCGCCAGATGAAGTAGCGCCCCAGAGGCTGCAGGCTCAGGCCATGGCCCAGGGCATACATGACGATCGCCGCCAGCACCGGCTCCGGAGTCAGCGCGATGTAGGGCAATACCGTCAGCACGATCAGCAGCATCACCGCCGCCGCGGTCAGCCCCGCCAACCGCGAGCGTGCCCCGGCCGCCTCGTTGGCGGAAGTCGCCGAGTAGCCGGCACCGGCCGGCATGCCGTGAAACAGCCCCGACACCAGGTTGGCGGCGCCCAGGGCCAGCAGATCACGGTTGGACGACACCCGGTCGCCATGCTTGAGGGCCAGGGCACTGATGGAGCCGTAGGATTCGGCGTAGAGGATCATCACCAGGGCAAAGGCCAGCTCCCCCAGGCGCAGCCAGTCGGCAAAGGGCAGGTCCGGCAGGCTCGGCACCTCAAGCTTGAGCTCGATGACACCGATCAGCGCCACCCCGTGGGACGGCAGGTCGAGCCATTGTCCGGCGCCAATGCCAATCACCACCGCCACCAGCCCGCCGGGCACGTAGGGAATCCGCGAACAGATCGCCAGCACCAGCAAGGCCAGGGCCGCCACCGCCACGCCCGCCCAGTTCCACTGCGGCCATTGCTCGAGCAACTGCGGCAGGAAGCGCACCAGGTTGCCGGTGCTCAAGTGCACCCCGACCACGGTGGCGAACTGCTTGAGGATGATGGTCACCGCCAGGCCAAAGGCAAAACCGCGCAACACCGGCTTGGCAATGAACGCGGTGACGCCGCCCAGGCGAAACAGCCCCGCCAGGATAAAGAACGCCCCGGTGAGCAGCACCAGGGCGAACCCCAGGCTCAGGCGCAGTTGCGCATCGCCATCGGACAGCGACAGGGTCGCCGCTGCCAGCACCGCCGCCGACGACGAGGTGGCCGATACGATGGCAAAGCGGCTGGTGCCGAACAGGCCGTAGCACAACAACCCGGCGAACAGGGCAATGACCCCGGCCTGGGGCGGCAAGGCGGCGATGCTGGAATAGGCCACCGCTTCGGGCAGCAACAGGCCGGCGATGGACAAGCCGGCCAGCAGGTCGCGGCTGCGCCGCGGTGCGAGAGTGGCAGCGAGCTGCCCTGGATCAGTCGACAATCTGGCCCACCCATCCTGGCAAGTAACGTGCGTCCTGGCTGCGCGCCAGTTTCAGGGCCCGGGCCTGAACCTTGGCCCCCAGCTTGCCCAGCGCCTCGCGGTCGAGGCGCCGGCGAAAAAAGTCCGCCCAGAGAAATTCGCTGAACGGCGTGGTGTCCTTGGCAAAACCGCCGGCGCGCCGCAACAGGCCGGCCAGGCTGCGATAGGGATCATCCTGCAGGTCGAGGAGGCGCGCGGGAATCTGCTCGAAAGCGCGCCGCACGCCCTGGGCATCATAAGGATGAGCCCATTGGTTGAACGCCATCACCTCCCAGAAACTGCCCGCGTCGACAAAGGACAGGTCCTTGAGCACCAGCAACGGCACCTCCTTCACCTGTTCCTGCAGCAGGGCCATGCCGAAGTGATGATGGTCGACGATGTAATAGCGCTGCCGAGGGCCCAGCACGCAGGGGAACCAGTGATCCTCCAGGGCTGCCGCCCGCGCCTTGCGCTTGAGCTGCTGCCACATCCGGCGCTTGGCCTCGACTTCGGCCAGGCCCACCGTGAGTTGGGTCGGGTGCAGCGTATCCAGGCGGGCGCGAATCAACTGCGGGTGAGCACGGGCCATGCAATGACTCCAGACAGGCACAAAATCGTCAGCTTAGACCTTTATTCAAGGCCGCAGACGATCACGGTCAATGCCTTGAACGACAACGCCGCCGATGCTGTGAAGCACCGGCGGCGTTGTCTGTCGAAGCGGGCTTGAGCCCTCCCTTTCGCCGGCAAGCCGGCTCCTACCGGGAGGGCGCCGCGGCACTCAGGAGAGCAGCGAGTACACCAGGGCGGTAATCGCCACCAGGCCCACCAGGGTCACGAAGACGTTGGACGCCTGGCCGCGATAGCGGGCCATGGCCGGCACCTTGCGGATGGCGTACATCGGCATCAGGAACAGGATCGCCGCGATGACCGGGCCGCCGAGGGTTTCGATCATCCCCAGGATGCTCGGGTTGAGGGTCGCCACCGCCCAGCAGATCACCAGCATGAACGCCGCGGTCACGCGGTCCAGGGCCTTGGCCCCGGGACGCCGGCCGCTCTTGACGATCAGCCCCTTGAGGCCTTCGCTGGCACCGATGTAGTGCCCCAGGAACGACTTGGCAATGGCCACGAAGGCAATCAGCGGCGCGGCGAAGGCGATGGTCGGGTTGCTGAAGTGGTTGGCCAGGTAGGACAGGATCGACAGGTTCTGCGCCTTGGCTTCCGCCAGTTGCGCCGGCGACAGGGTCAGCACGCAGCTGAAGACGAAGAACAGCACCATGGCCACCATCAGCAGGTGGGCGCGGGACAGGATCTGCGAGCTGCGCTCTTCGGCGTGCAGGCCGTAGCGACGCTTCTGGTCCACGGCAAAGGCCGAGATGATCGGCGAATGGTTGAACGAGAACACCATGACCGGGATCGCCAGCCACAGGGTGTGCAGAAAGGCCGAAGGTGCCGGCACGTCACTGGCGGTGGCGAGGATGCCGCCGTTCCAGTGGGGAATCAGGAACACCGCGAGGAACCCCAGGGCGACGATGAACGGGTAGACCATCAGGCTCATGGCCTTGACGATCACCTGCTCGCCGCAGCGCACCACGGCCAGCAGGCCGAGGATCAGCACCAGGGACAGGATCGCCCGCGGCGGCGGCGCGATGTGCAGCTGGTGCTCCATGAAGCTGCCGACGGTATTGGTCAGGGCCACGCTGTAGATCAGCAGGATGGGGAAGATGGCAAAGAAGTACAGCAAGGTGATCAGGGCACCGGCCTTGATCCCGAAATGCTCCTCCACCACCTCGGTGATGTCCGCGCCATCGCGACCGGACAGCACGAAGCGGGTCAGGCCGCGGTGTGCAAAGAAGGTCATGGGGAACGCCAGCAGCGCCAGGATCAGCAGCGGCCAGAAGCCGCCGAGGCCGGCATTGATGGGCAGAAACAGGGTACCGGCACCGATGGCGGTACCAAACAGGCCCAGCATCCAGGTGGTGTCTTGGCGGTTCCAGCTGCTCAGGGTCGCTGGGGCCGCCGTTTCAAAGCGTTGATCAACGCTGTTGGCCTGATCATTCATCCGGTGGGATCTCCACATTCCGGTCATTTGCCATTCGGTCAGGGCGCGTCGGAGTACCCGACAGACAGAACCCCGACCGAAACAGAGGGGGCGCGATTGTCCGGGATTCCGCAGGCGCTGCATAGACTCAGCTGAGGAACGGTTTGTGCGCTGCAGATATTTTTTTACTGGATGGCGAAGCGTCTGGCCCGGCCTTCTCGCGCCCCCACCCGGGTCCCGAAAGAGCGCTTTAGCCAGCGCCGGGGTCCGCCGGGGCGATGCAGGTCCGATGAATCCACTCGCCGACGAGGCGGCCCCCGCGGGGTTGCGTTGACAGGGCTCACGGACAGACGGCATGATCGGACCCCATGAATATCTACGCGCTCAACCCTACCTCTACCACCACGACTGCTTCCGGCGGGTCGTGTGGTGGCTGTGCAGGGTAAGGCAAGCACAGTAAAACCAAGGCCCCGCCAGCAATGGACGGGGCCTTTTGTTTCTCCGTCCAACTGGCACTACAAGGAGAGACAAGATGCCTTTATCCAACGCCAAGCGTGCCCTGCTGGTCATCGACATGCAGGTCGGCCTGTTCAACGGACCGGACAAGCCCTACAAGCGCGAACAGACCCTGGAAAACATCAATCAGCTGATCCGCCGCGCCCGCCAGGCCGGGGCGCCGATCTTCGCCGTGCGCCATACCGGCCCCGCCGACTCGCCGATCGCCGCCGGCAGCCCGTTCTGGCAACTGCTGCCGACCCTGGAAGTGGATGAAGAGCTGGACTGCGTGCTGGACAAGACCCGCCCCAGCTGCTTTGTCGGCACCGGGCTGGCCGAGCGCCTGCAGGAGGCCCAGGTCCAGGAGCTGGTGATCGTCGGCATGAAGACCCAGTACTGCGTCGACGCCACTTGCCGCGCCGCCGGCGACCTGGGGTTTGCCGCGCTGCTGGTGGAAGACGCCCACACCTGCATGGACACTCCCGTGCTGGGGGCGAAAAAAATCATCGCCCACCATAACGCCACCCTGAACGGCCCCTTCGTGCGCCTGATCAAGACCCCTGACGTGAGCTTCTGATTCAAAGCGCTTCCGCCACTGCCCCGGGGACGCCGATGTGCGCGTTCGGCCCCGGGAACAGTGCCGGCCGATTGCCAAAATCCCCTGCAACCCCCACCCTTGAGCCCTCGCCCCTGCCCGTATGGAACCCTCCATGAGCGCCACGACGATCGCCGGCTGCCTGTTCTACAGCCTTGATCCACCTGCCCTCGCCCGCTTCTATGCCGAACTGCTGGGCTGGCCCATCACCGAACAGCAAGCCGATGACCAGCAACTGGCCCACCAGGGCTTCGAGCTGACCCTGGTCCAGGTGCCGCCAGCGATTGCTGCGCGCATCGTCCTCCAGGAACCGCCGCTGCCCCGCAGCGATTGCGCCTGCAAGCCGCTGTTCCAGGTAGACGACCTGGCCCGGGCCCGGCAACGCGCTGCCAAGGCCGGTGGTTGGGTGTACGAGGCCGAGCGCGAATGGCAATTCAAGAACGCCCGGGCCTGCGACGGCATCGACCCGGAAGGCAACCTCTTTCAATTGCGCCAACCCCTGCCCCACTAACCCACGAGGAGTACGCCATGCGCGCCACCGTCCTGGTCCTGGTTGAAAACGTCAACGCCTACCTGCCGCACCTCGAAGACCTGGGTTTCAAGCTGATCCTGGCGCCCACTGCGCAAGCCCGGGCCCAGGCGATCCGGGACCACGCCGGGCAGATCGACGCCGTGCTGACCCGCGGCCCCCTGGGCCTGACCGGGGCGGAGATCGACGCCCTGCCCCGGTTGCAGATCATCTGCGTGATCGGCGCCGGCTATGAACAGGTCGACCTGCAAGCGGCGAGCAACCGCGGGATCGCCGTGACCAATGGCGCCGGGGTCAACGCCCCCTCGGTGGCCGATCATGCCCTGGCCCTGCTGCTGGCCCTGGTGCGCGGCATTCCCCAGGCCGATGCCGCGGTGCGCCAGGGCCAGTGGCCAAAAGTCATGCGCCCGTCCCTGGCCGGCATGCGCCTGGGCATCCTCGGCCTGGGTGCCGTGGGCCAGGCCATTGCCCGGCGCTGCGCCCTGGGGTTCGACATGCCGGTGAGTTATCACAGCCGCCAGCCCCGCGCGGACCAGCCTTATCGCTTCTGCCCGACCCTGGTGGAACTGGCCCGCGACGTGGATGTGCTGGTGATCGCCACCCCCGGCGGCGCCGAGACCCGGCACCTGGTGGACCATCAGGTGCTGGAGGCACTGGGCCCCGAGGGCTTTGTGGTGAACATCGCCCGGGCCAGCGTGGTGGATACCCACGCCTTGCTCCAGGCCCTGCAGCAGCGGCGGATTGCCGGGGCCGCCCTGGATGTGTTCGACGACGAGCCCCAGGTCCCGGACGCCTTCAAGGTTCTCGACAACGTCGTCCTCACGCCCCACGTCGCCGGCCTGTCGCCCCAGGCCAGCCGCGACACCGTGGAGAGGGTCGGCCACAACCTGCAGGCCCACTTCGCAGGCCGGCCGCTGCTGACCCCACTGGTCCTGCCGCCCGCGAACTGACACCGCCCCGAGCAGCGCCTATGCTCCCCCGCTGGCGGGTGTGGGAGCTGGACGCGATCTACCCGCCCGCCTCGACCGCCCTTGCTCCTGCGGGATTGGCGGCCGGGCGAGGAAAATTCAAACGCTTGTATCAAAAGCAATGATTGTCCGGCAACACGCGCACCTATAAAGGCCCGCGGCGATTGTGAGCGGCCGGTAGGCGCATTAGATTAGCCAATAATCTCTGGCCTCCAGAATAAGCAGAAGGGATAAGCATGGCGCTTACAGACCAGTCCACCCGTACTCGCTCCGGCGAGGAACTTGACGCCAACCTGATCGATCCGTACCTCAAGGCCCACATCCCCGGCCTCAGCGGCACGCCGCGGATCAGCCAGTTCCCGGGCGGGGCTTCGAACCTCACTTACCTGCTGGAATACCCTGACCAGGAGTTCGTCCTGCGGCGCCCGCCGTTCGGCCACAAGGCCAAGTCGGCCCACGACATGGGTCGCGAGTTCCGCATTCTCAACCAGCTCAGGGACGGCTTCCCCTACTGCCCCAAGGCGTACGTGCATTGCACCGACGAGTCGCTGATCGGCGCCGAGTTCTATGTCATGGAACGGGTCAAGGGCATCATCCTGCGCTCCGACCTGCCGCCGGAGCTGGGCCTGGACGCCGGCCAGACCGAGGCCCTGTGCAAGAGCTTCATCGACCGCTTCGTCGAACTGCACCGGGTCGACTACAACGCCTGCGGCCTCGGCGACCTGGGCCGCCCCGAAGGCTATGTGCAGCGCCAGATCAAGGGCTGGAGCGAGCGCTACGAGAAGGCCCTGACCCCGGATGCGCCGCACTGGGACACCGTCAAGGCTTGGCTCAACGAGAAGATGCCCGCCGACCACCCGACCTCGAGCATCGTCCATAACGACTACCGCTTCGACAACGTGATCCTCGACCCCAACAACCCGATGCAGATCATCGGCGTGCTGGACTGGGAGCTGACCACCCTGGGCGATCCGCTGATGGACCTGGGCAACAGCCTGGCCTACTGGATCGAAGCCGCCGACCCGGCGCCAGTGCAACTGATGCGGCGCCAGCCGAGCAACGCCCCGGGCATGCTCACCCGCCGGCAATTCGTCGACTACTACGCCGAGCGCTCGGGCATCGAGATCGGCAATTTCGACTTCTACTACACCTACGGCCTGTTCCGCCTGGCCGGCATCGTGCAGCAGATCTACTACCGCTTCTACCACGGCCAGACCCAGGACAAACGCTTCGCGCAGTTCATTCACATGAACAAGCTGCTGGAGCAGATGAGCCTGCAGGTCATCGACAAATCCAGCCTCTGACCGCGCCCCGGCGCTCGACAACCCAACCAGGGAAAAACCATGTCCAAGACTCAGTTGTTCGACCTCGACGGCAAGATCGCTTTCGTTTCCGGCGCCAGCCGCGGCATCGGTGAGGCGATTGCCAAGTTGCTGGCCCAGCAAGGGGCCCATGTGATCGTGTCGAGCCGCAAGCTCGACGGTTGCCAGCACGTCGCCGACGCAATCATCGCCGCTGGCGGCAAGGCCACGGCGATCGCCTGCCACATCGGCGAAATGGAGCAGATCAGCCAGGTCTTCGCCGGCATCCGCGAACAGTTCGGGCGCCTGGACATCCTGGTCAACAACGCCGCCACCAACCCGCAGTTCTGCAACGTCCTGGACACGGACCTCGGGGCTTTCCAGAAGACCGTCGACGTCAACATCCGCGGCTACTTCTTCATGTCGGTGGAAGCCGGCAAGCTGATGCGCGAGAACGGCGGCGGCAGCATCATCAACGTGGCCTCGATCAACGGCATCTCGCCGGGGATCTTCCAGGGCATCTACTCGGTGACCAAGGCCGCGGTGATCAACATGACCAAGGTCTTCGCCAAGGAATGCGCGCCGTTCGGCATCCGCTGCAACGCCCTGCTGCCGGGCCTGACCGACACCAAGTTCGCCTCGGCGCTGGTGAAGAACGACGCCATCCTCAAGACCGCCCTGGCGCAGATCCCCCTCAAGCGCGTGGCCGACCCCAGCGAAATGGCCGGCGCGGTGCTGTACCTGGCCAGCGACGCCTCCAGCTACACCACCGGTGTTGCGCTGAACGTGGACGGCGGCTTCCTCTCCTGAGACCCGCTTGCACCTCCAGACAGGCAGCCCCCGGGCTGTCTTTTTCTTGTCCTGCGGGCGCTGACTGGCCAACGAACAGCCACTTGAACCCGGCGCTCGCCTCACGACGCCTTTTGCCGGCCAGCCGGCGCCTGCAGGGCCGCCTCGAAATTTTAATTCCAGCAATTGCAATTAAAGAATATTTATTCCATAACTAGCACTCCCTAGAACAATAATTCTGCAGGAGCGGTTATGGACGAACTTGGCATTGGCTTGATCGGCACCGGCTTCATGGGCCGGGCCCACGCCCTGGCGTTTCGCAGCGTCGGCGCGGTGTTCGAACTGCCGGTGCGCCTGCACCTGGCCGCCCTGGCCGATGCCGATGCGCAGCGCGCCGAACACTGCGCCGGGGCCTGGGGCTTTGCCCGGGCCCACGGCGACTGGCAAGGCCTGATCGCCGATCCCCGGGTCAATCTGGTGGCCATCACCACCCCCAACCATTTGCACTTCCCCATGGCCATGGCGGCACTGGCGGCGGGCAAGGCGGTGTACTGCGAAAAACCCCTGGCGGTCAGCGTCGAACAGGCCCGGCAGATGCACCACGCGGCCCAGGCCGCCGCAGTGGTGACCCGGGTCGGCTACAACTACCAGCACAACCCGATGATCGTCCTCGCCCGGCAACTGATCGGCCAGGGTGAGCTGGGGCAGTTGGTGAGCTTCCAGGGCGAGTTCAGCGAAGACTTCATGGCCGACCCGGATTCGCCCTGGTCCTGGCGTTGCGACCCGCAGCACGCCGGTGGCGCCCTGGCGGACCTGGGCAGCCACCTGCTGGCCATGGCGCGCTTTCTCATGGGGCCGGTGCAGGCGGTGTGCGCCGACACCCAGACCGTGCACCGGCAACGCCCTGTTCACAGCGCCAGCCAGCAACGTCGCGGCATAGAAGTCGACGATCAGGCCCACGCCCTGCTGCGCTTTGCCAATGGCGCCCGGGGCTGCGTGAGCAGCAGTTGGATCAAGCACGGCTACAAGAACCACCTGAGCTTCGAGATCAGCGGCACCCTGGGCACCCTGGCCTTCGACCAGGAACGGCTCAACGAACTGCGCCTGTACCGGGTCGGACAGAAAGGCTTCCAGCGCCTGCTGGCCGGGCCCGACCTGCCCGGCTACGCCGCCTTCAGCCCGGCCCCCGGGCATCAACTGGGCTACAACGAACTCAAGACCCTGGAGGTTCACGAACTGATCATGGCCCTGTGCGGCCAGGGTCGAGACGGCACGGATTTCGCCGAGGCCTGGGAAATTGAACGCCTGGCCGCGGCAATCCGCACCGCCGCCCAGGAACAGCGCTGGGTCCCCCTCCTGTAGCCGCTGCTGAGCCACGGCGAAGCTGCGCAAAGATCCGCAGGACCTTGCCTGACGATCGCCCGCCGATCTTCGCCGGCCTCAAGATCCCCGCGTCTCCTGCGGAGCCGTTCGCAGCCTGCGGCAGCGGCTACACAACCCCGATCGGCATTGCCTGTAGCCGCTGCTGAGCCACGGCGAAGCTGCGCAAAGGTCCGCAGGACCTTGCCTGACGATCGCCCACCGATCTTGGCTGGCCTCAAGATCCCCGCGTCTACTGCGGAGCCGTGCGCAGCCTGCGGCAGCGGCTACACAACCCCGATCGGCATTGCCTGTAGCCGCTGCTGAGCCACGGCGAAGCTGCGCAAAGGTCCGCAGGACCTTGCCTGACGATCGCCCGCCGATCTTGGACAGCCTCAAGATCCCCGCGTCTCCTGCGGAGCCGTTCGCAGCCTGCGGCAGCGGCTACAAGGGCAATGCGGCCAGGCGCACGGCCAGGGCCTTGGCTTGTAGGGCGACGTCGGTGACCGCGGTGCTTTCCCACCACAGGCCGCGCAACGGCGGGCCCAGGGCGAACAGGCGCGCGGATGCCTGGCCCCGGGCATCGTGCACGGCGCCGTCCGCCGTGGCGCTGATGCCCAGGGCCAGCGGACCGGGGGTGACCAGGCCGCGAGCCAGCAGTTGCTGCGGCAAGGGCCGCGCCACCCGGCGCCAGTCGTATTCGATGCCGCTGGAGTTGATCAGGGCATCGCCCGGCACGCGCACGCTGTCCGGGCTGCCGCGATAGCGCAGGCGGATCGCCAGGCGGCCGTCGGCGCCCGCCTCCAGCCCCTGGTAGCACGCGGCATGCACCCGCAACCGGCCTTGCTCCTGCAGGCGCGCCACCAGCGCCGCGCTCAAGGGCGGCGAGCGATGGTGATGGCTTTCCCACCAGGGCCGCACATGCCGCACGAACTGGCGTTTCTGCGCCTCGCTGGCCTGGCTCCACAAGCGCCCGATATGGGCCCGCACCGTGTCCAGCGGCGCTTGCCAGTCGATGCCCCGGGCCTGCGCCGCCTGGCACTGGCGCCGCAGCGCCCGGAACAACTGCCGGGGGCTGCACAGGCTCGGGTCGGCGGCGAGAAAATCCTCCCAGGCCGGCGGCTGGCGACGCACGTGCGGCAACAGCCCATGGCGGGAGAACACCTCGATCGGCCCGCGATGCCCGGCCTGCTCCAGGGACACCACGGCGTCGACCATGGTCAGCCCGGAGCCTATGATCAGCACCGTCGCCCGGGGATCGAGGCGGGCCATGGCGGCCACGTCCCAGGGGTCCAGCGCGGCGGCGTTGAGGCCGCTGGACCGGGTCTGTGGCGTGCGCGCCGCGGGGAACATGCCCGTGGCCAGCACCGCCCGCGCGCCCCGCAGTTGCCGGCCATCGGCCAGGGTCAGGAGCACGCCGTCAGGTTCGATTTCCAGGTCCACCGCTTCGCCCTGCACATGGCTCACCGAGGAGCCCTGCCCCCGGCCCTGCGCTTGCGCCTCGGCCAGCCGCTGCTGGACATAGACGCCAAACAGTCCGCGGGGCGGAAACAGTTCGCTGACCGGCACATGCTGGCGATCCGACTCGGGCCAGCCGCCCTCGGCAATGTGCCGGGTCAGCCACTGGGTCAGGTCATCAGCGTTGTCCGGGTCGACGCTCATGCGCGCGGCGTTGCCGTTCAGGGTGTGCCCCAGCTCCACGGCGCTGTAGGCCTCGCCACGCCCCAGTTCGTTGCGCGGCTCGATCACCAGGATCCGCCGCCGGCCCGGCCGGCGCAGCAATTGCGCGGCCAGCAAGGCGCCACTCAGGCCTCCGCCGACAATCAGAATGTCCGCATCAGGGTCGGCCGGGATGGTCGGTGGGGTGTGGTTCTGGCTCATGGCATGCTCGCGGTCAGTGTTTGCCCAGGTAGAAATCCTGCAGATCGCCCCGGGCCAGCAACTGCTCGGCGGTGCCGGACAGGGCCACCCGTCCGTTGTCCAGCAGGCAGGCGTGGGACGCGTACTTGAGCGCCAGATTAATGCTTTGCTCGGCGATCAGAAAACTCACCCCCGCCTCGCGATTGAGCTGGGCGACGATCTGAAAAATCTCCTGGACGATAATAGGCGCCAAGCCCATGGAAGGTTCGTCCAGCAGTACCAAAGTAGGATGGGTCATCAACGCCCGGCCGATGGCCAGCATCTGCTGCTCACCACCCGAGGTCAGGCCGGCACGCACCCGGCGCTTGGTCAGCAGCCGCGGAAACCAGTGGTAGATGCGCTCCAGATCCTCGGCCAACTGCCGACTGCCGAGGCCGCGGACAAAGCCGCCGCTGCGCAGGTTGTCCTCCACGGTCAGCTGGCCGAACACGTGTCGCCCCTCCAGCACATGGACCATGCCCTGGCGCACTCGGCGACTGGGGTCGACCCCGGCCAGGTCCTGCCCGGCGAAGCGGATGCTGCCCCGCCCCAGCTGGGCCCGCTCGGCCCGGCCCAGGCCGGAGATGGCCTTGAGGGTGGTGCTCTTGCCGGCGCCATTGGCCCCCAGCAAGGCGACGATCGCCCCCCGGGGCACGTCCAGGGACACCCCGGCCACCCCGAGGATGGCGCCGTCGTAGATCACCTCGATGTCCTGCACCTGCAACAGGTGCTCGGCCGCGGTGGCCGTGGCGCTGTGGCTCATGCTTCAGTCATCCCCGTTGCAGGTGCGTGGCGTCAGTTGCTTTTCCTTGGCGAAGGCCGCGGCCTTCTCGTCGATCAGCGGCCGCAGCAGCGCGCGGTCGGCGGCGATCCAGTCGCTGATCAGGGTCCAGTTGGCCCCGTCCCATTGCTGCACCCGGGCCGCGCCGCCGCCTTCGTGATCGCGGCACGACAGCTTGAGGTTCTGCATCAGCCCCAGGTAACCCATGTCCTTGAGCCGGGCGTCGTCGATGTTCAGGTGCTCCAGACCCCAGCGCCCTTCTTCGCCGTTGAGCGGGCGCTTGCCGAACTTGCCCTGGGCGGTGCGGATCGCCTCCACCGCCACCGCGGCGTTCACCAGCCCGGAGTTGTAGTACACGCTGCCGAAGTTCTTCAGGTCCTTGAGGTCGCTCTTGCCGGTATCGAGGATGTACTGCTTCAGGCGCTTGTGGATCTCGAAGTCGCTGCCCGCCGGGTAGGGTGTCAGCGCCAGGTAGCCCTTGGCGGCGACCCCGGCCGGCAGCACGTCCTCGCTGGAACTGGCCCAGATGTCGCCGATGATGTGATCCACCGGGAAGCCGAAGCGCGCCGCGGTCTTGACCGCCACCGGGGTCGACACGCCCCAGGTGCGCAGGAACACCCAGTCCGGGTTCTGCTGGCGGATCTGCCGCCATTGCGCCGATTGCTCGTTGCCCGGGTCGGCCACCGGAATCTGGATGTTCTCGAAGCCGTATTTTTCCGCCAGCAGCTTGAGCGGCCCGAGGGTTTCCCGGCCATAGGCGGAGTCGTGATAGACCGTGGCGATCTTCTTGCCCTTGAGCTTGTCGAACCCGCCCTCGCGCTGGGCGATGTAGTTCACCAGGGTCGAGGCCTCGCTGTAGAAGGTCAGCATCACCGGGAAGTTGTAGGGGAACACCGTGCCATCGGTGGCTTCGGTACGCCCGTAGCCCAGGGTAATGAGCGGGATCTTGTCCACCTCGGCTCGCTCGCTCAGGGCATAGGCCGCCGGCGCTCCGTTGGGCTGATAGACCGCCACCGGCGCGCCGTCCAGGCCCTTCTTGAAGCGCTCGTAGCACTCGATGCCCTTCTCCGCGGTCCATTCGGTCTCGCATTCCTGCCACACCAGCTTGACCCCGTTGATCCCGCCTTCCACCTGATTGATGTAGTTCAGGTAGTCGATCATCCCGGCCCACACCTGCACCCCGCTGGAGGCATAGGCCCCAACCCGGTAGGTGGCCAGGGGGAAGAACTGCTGGTCCGGCGCGGCCTGGGCCTGCGGGGTCAGCGCCGCGGACAGCAGCAAGGCCGCACTGGCCAGGGAAGCTTTCAAGGATGCACGCATGTTGTCTCTCTAGGTCTTGAGTGGAATTTCAGAAACGCAGCGGCCAGTGCCGCAGGCGCTCGCGCAGGTTGCTCAGCAGGCGGATCAGGCCCTCGGGCTCCTTGATCAGGAACAGGATGATCAGCACGCCAAAGATGATTTTCTGCAGGTTCTGCAATTGCCCGGCGTCCACCGCCCCGCCCAGCAGCCACTGCCCGGCGTGGCTGAGGAAGATCGGCAGCAGGCTGATGAAGGCCGCGCCGACGAAGTTGCCGGCCACGCTGCCCATGCCGCCGATAATGATGATGAAGAGGATCTGGAACGAACGATTGATATCGAAGCTGCTGGCGCTGGCGGTGCCCAGGTAGGCGAAGGCCCACAGCGCCCCGGCGATGCCCAGGTAGAACGAGCTGACGGCAAAGGCCTGGCGCTTGTAGCGGGCCACCGGGATGCCGATCACCGCGGCCGCGGTGTCCATGTCGCGGATCGCCATCCAGTTGCGCCCGACCTGGCTTTGCACCAGGTTCTGCGCCACCCGGGTCAGCAGCAGGACCACCACCAGGGTCAACAGGTAGCGCCCGGTCGGGGTATTGAGGTCATGCCCCCACAGGCTCAACTGCGGCGCCGAGATGGTGCCCGAGGAGCCGTAGTTGTAGAACCAGGGAAATTTGACGAACAGCCACTCCAGGAAGAACTGCGCCGCCAGGGTGGTGACCATCAGGTAGAAGCCCTTGATCCGTGAGCTGGGCAGGCCGAACAGCCAGCCCACCAGGGCACTGATCAGGCCACCGCCGAGCAGCGCCACGGGCAGCCCCAGCTCTGGCAGGCGCAGCACGAAGCCGTAGGTGGCAAAGGCTCCGACTGCCATGAAGCCGGCGGCGCCCACCGAGGTCTGGCCGGTGTAGCCGGTCAGCAGGTTGAGCCCGAGCCCGGCCAGGGACAGCACCAGGAAGGGAATCAGGATCGCGTTGAGCCAATAGTCGTTGGCAACCAGGGGCACCACGCCGCAGGTCAACAGCAACAGGCCGCTCAGGCCCAGGGGCAGACGGCGCTGGACCAGCAGCAGCGGCGCGGTTTGCCGGGTCAGGGGGATGGACATCAATTCACACTCGCTCGATGGCCCGCTCGCCGAACAGGCCGGCGGGACGGATGTAGAGGAAGGCCAGGGCCAGGACATAGGCGAACCAGGGGGTGATGCCGCCGCCGATCAGCGGGCCGATATAGACCTCCGCCAGGTTCTCGGCGGCACCGACAATCAGGCCCCCGGCAATCGCCCCGCCGATGGAGGTGAAGCCGCCGATGATCAGCACCGGCAGCGCCTTGAGCACCACCAGCGACAGCGAGAACTGCACCCCCTGGCGCGCGCCCCAGAGCAGCCCGGCCACCAGCCCCACGACCCCGGCCACGGCCCAGACGATCTGCCAGATGCGGTTGAGGTTGATGCCGATGGACAGCGCCGCCGTGGTGTCGTCGGCCACCGCCCGCAGGGAGATGCCGATGCGGGTCTTGTTGAACAGCACTGCCAGCACCGTCACCAGCACCAGGGCGGCCGCGGCGGCGATCAGGTCGAACTGGCTGACCATCAGCGGCCCGAGGAACAGCGGCACGTCGTCGATGCCCAGGTCCAGGGCGCGCACCTGGGAGCCCATCAGTCCCTGGGCCAGCCCCTCGATGATGAACGACAGGCCCAGGGTGGCCATGAACAGGGTGATCTGCGAGCGATTGACCAGGGGCCGCAGCACCAGGCGCTCGATCAGCCAGGCACCGATGATCATCACCAGCACCGTCAGCAGCAGCGCCAGGGCGAAGGGCACGCCCTGGTCGTGCAGGCTGACGAAGGTCAGGGCGGCGAACAGCAGCATCGCGCCCTGGGCGAAATTGAACACGCCGCTGGCCTTGTAGATCAGCACGAAGCCGATGGCCACCAGGGAGTACAGGGTCCCGGCCAGCAGGCCGCCGAGCAGGGTTTCGAGGAAGAAGTTCATCAGTGCACCCCCCCCAGGTAGGCGGCGATCACGTCGGGATTGGCCTGGACTTCGGCCGGCGTGCCATCGCCCACCTTGCGCCCGTAGTCCAGGACCACCACGTGGTGGCACAGCTCCATGACCACCCCCATGTCGTGCTCGATCAACACCACGGTGGTGCCCAGGTCACGATTGATGTCAGCGATGAAGCCGGCCATTTCCTGCTTTTCCTCGGCGTTCATGCCCGCCAGGGGTTCGTCCAGCAACAGCAGGCTGGGCCCGGCGATCAGCGCCCGCCCCAGCTCCACGCGCTTTTGCAGGCCGTAGGACAGGTTGCCCACCGGGACATCCCGCAGTGCCTGCAAATCGAGAAACTGCAGGATGCCCTGGGCCAGTTGGCGGAAGGTCGCGGCCTCGCGCCGGGCCCGGGGCAAGCCCAGGGCCTGCTCGATCAGGTAGGTGCGCGAATGCCGCGACAGGCCGGTGAGCAGGTTGTCGATCACGCTCATCTTCTTGAACAGCGCATTGTTCTGGAACGTCCGGCCAATGCCACGGCGAGCGGCGCTCAGCGGGTCGATGCGCGAATAGCTCTGGCGGTCGAAGACAATCGCCCCGCTGTCGAAGCGATAGACCCCGTTGAGCAGGTTGAGCAACGAGCTCTTGCCGGCGCCATTGGGTCCGATCAGGCCGCAGATTTCGCCACGGCGCACGTCGAACGACAGCTGGTTGATGGCCTTGACCCCCTTGAACGACAGGGACACGGCGCGCACTTGCAGGATGGGTTCGCTGGGGCTCATGCAATGTTCCGTTTGAATTCGGCGATCCAGGCCGGGGTTGAGGGGTGAGCATGCGACGGCGCCGGCTGCCAGATGAACTGCAGGCGGGCAAAGCCCAGCAACCGGCGCACCCGTTGCTTGAGCAGCCGGGGCAGTGGCCGGCGAGGATGGGCGATGACCCACTCGCACAGGCGCCGGCGCCAGCTGCCGGGAGGCGCCAGGCGGCTTTCGATTTCGTCCGCCAACTGCTGCAGGCGCGGCGGCGACAGCAGCAGGCCGCTGGGCGCCACGTCGCGGCGGTCGCGACTGGCGGATGCCGCAGTTTCGGGGAAGGCCAGGCTGTGGCCGCTGTTCAGCCAGTGCTCCAGCAACACCTGCAGACCCGCCGCCCATTGCGTGCCCTCTTCGCTCCACAACTGCTCGGCAGTGGCCGGATGGCGCCAATAGAGCTGGCGCTGGGGCGCTTCGCTGGGGCCGAGCAAGTCGGCAAAGCACAGCAGCGGCTGGCGCACCCCGGCGGGCAGGCGCGGCAAGGCTTGCCCGGCGATCAAAAGCCCCGGGGCCGGGCCCTGTTCCCCGGCGGCCACCCAGGCCAGGACCTGGCGCCGCGAGTGGACGAAGGCGTGGCTCGGCTGCAGGCGCCAAAGCGCCTGGCGCAGGGCCTCGGGCGCCAGCTCCGGGTCGAGGCTGAGCACCTCGGCGCCCAGGCTCCGGGCAGCCAGGGCCAGCAGCAACAGGTCCGGCTCGAACGGCCCGCTCAGGGCCAGCCGGGACTGCGAGTCGAGGCCTTGCTGGCGCAGGCCGTCGGCCAGACGCTCGACATCGCGCAGGGCATCGATCCAGCGCCAGGCGTACCAATGGCCGTGGCGCTTGTGGCGCAGGGCATTGTCCAACGGCCGGGCCTGGGCCCAGTGCCGCAACTGTTCCAGGGCACCGCTCAACTGCAAGCGGTCCTCGGGGGCTGATGCATCCGTGGTGGGCGGACGCTTGAGTTCATGCACGCTCATGAATTGACCTCGACAACTTGGCAAACGCGTGCGGTGGTCCGCTGGCTGGAAATAAACGGGGCTGGCCCTGGGACGCAGGTCGTGCGGGCCTCTTCGCTGGCAAGCCAGCTCCTACCGGAATTGGGCGGCTCCCTGGTAGGAGCCGGCTTGCCGGCGAAGGCATTGCTGAATCCGGCGCCTGTCTTGCGGGCCCTTTCGCTGGCAAGCCAGCTCCTACCGGAATTGGGCGGCTCCCTGGTAGGAGCCGGCTTGCCGGCGAAGGCGTTGCTGAATCCGACGCCTGTCTTGCGGGCCCTTTCGCTGGCAAGCCAGCTCCTACCGGAATTGGACGGCTCCCTGGTAGGAGCCGGCTTGCCGGCGAAGGCGTTGCTGAATCCGACGCCTGTCTTGCGGGCCCTTTCGCTGGCAAGCCAGCTCCTACAGGGGTTGGGTCAGGCGCGGGCGCGTTGCGCGGGTGTTTGGCGTTGCTCGCCCAGGTTGCGCCAGGCGTTGCCCGGGTGGCTTTCGGGCAGGCGCGGGCCGGCGCCGAAGAGTTTTTCCCGCAGGGTGCCGGGGGCGTATTCGGTCTTGTACACCCCGCGTTTCTGCAGTTCCGGAACCAGCAGCTCAACCGCGTCGATAAAGGTTTCGTGAGTCAGGGCGTAGGCCAGGTTGAAGCCGTCGACATCCGTCTCCTCGACCCACTCCTGGAGCAGGTCGGCCACGGTTTCCGGGCTGCCGACGAACAACGGACCAAAGCCGCCGATGCCGACCCAGTCGGCCAGTTCGTGGGGGGTCCAGACCTTGTTCGGGTCCGCCGTGGAGAAGGCCTCCACCGCCGACTGGATGGCATTGGTGTGCACGTGCTTGAGGGGCTCGTCAGGCTTGAAGCGACTGAAGTCGATACCGGTCCAGCCGGAAATCAGCGCCATGGCGCCCTCATAGCTGACCCAGGACTTGTATTCCTCGAACTTGGCCTTGGCCAGGGCGTCGGTCTCGCCGAGGATCACCGTCTGCAGGTTGAAGATCAGGATCTTCGACGGGTCGCGCCCGGCTTCGGCCGCGCGGCGGCGGATGTCGGCCACGGTCTTTTTCAGCAGCACCTTGGACGGCGCGGCGACGAACACGCATTCGGCGTGCTCGGCGGCGAACTGCTTGCCGCGGCTGGACGCCCCGGCCTGGTAGAGCACCGGGGTGCGCTGCGGCGACGGCTCGCACAGGTGGATGCCCGGTACCTGGAAGTGTTTGCCGACGTGGCGGATCTCGTGGATCTTGCTCGGGTCGCTGAAGATCCGCCGCTCGCGGTCACGCAACACCGCGCCCTCCTCCCAACTGCCTTCCCAGAGCTTGTAGCAGACCTCCAGGTATTCCTCGGCGTAGTCGTAGCGGGCGTCGTGTTCGGTCTGGGCCTGCTGGCCGAGGTTCTTGGCGCCGCTCTCCAGGTAGGAGGTGACGATGTTCCAGCCGGCACGGCCCTTCGTCAGGTGATCGAGGGTCGAAAGGCGCCGGGCAAAGGGGTACGGATGCTCGAACGACAGCGAGGCGGTGAGGCCGAAGCCCAGGTGCTCGGTGACCAGGGCCATGGGCGGGATCAGTTGCAGCGGATCATTGACCGGCACCTGGGCCGCCTGGCGGATCGCCGCCTCGCCATTGCCGTTGTAGACGTCGTAGATGCCCAGCACATCGGCGATGAACAGCCCGTCGAACTTGCCCTTTTCGAGGATCCTGGCCAGGTCGGTCCAGTACTCCAGGTCCTTGTACTGCCAGGAGCGGTCCCGGGGGTGGGCCCAGAGTCCCGGCGACTGGTGGCCGACGCAGTTCATGTCGAAGGCATTGAGGCGGATTTCACGGGACATCACACAGCACTCCTGAAACCTTGAGGTAGCACGCCGTTGAGGCGGTAGTTGCCGACCAATTGATACTTCCAGCGCAACGGGTCATGCAGGGCCGGGGGCTGGGGGCTGCGCTGGCCGGTGAGTTCGAACTCGGCGTTGCCCGCCGCCAGCAGGGCTTCGCCGGCGGCAATCGCCGCCTCGGCCAGGGCGATGGCGATCTCGGCCGGGTCCTTGCCCTCTTGCAGCCGGTACTGGGCCCGCTCCTGCAGGGCCGCGGCCACCTCGATGCGGATCTGCAGGTCGCCGAAGCGGCTGATGACATAGGGGTCGTCACTGGCCTTGCTCAGGCCGCTGCCGGACCAGGGCCGGGCCTGCTGGCGAACGAATTCCAGGGTCCGCTGCAACAGGTCGCGGGCCCGTTGCAGCTGCTCGCCGCTGGCGGCCAGGGCAGCCTGGGGGCTGTCGGGTTGGGTCAATGCGTTCATGGCGGTGTCCTTTCAGTTCCAGGCGTGACGGGGCGGCTTGACGCCGTTGAGCAGGAAGTTGCCGATCAGGTGGTATTTCCAGCGGGCCGGGTCGTGCAAGGTGTGGGTACGAGCGTTGCGCCAGTGGCGGTCGAGGTTGTACTTGGCCGACACCGAGCGGGTGCCGGCCAGTTCGAACAGCTTGCTGGCGGCGAGCAAGGCGCTTTCTGCCGACAGCACCTTGGCCTGGGCCACCACCAGGGAGGCCTGGGCGACGCTGTCTTCGCTGGGGCTGGCGAGGGCCTGGTCGACCGCCTCGGCGGCCTTGACCAGGATCGCCTCGGTGCCGTGCACCCGCCATTCCAGGTCACCGATGGCGGCGATGGTGAACGGGTCCTGCCAGCCGTGATCCAGGCCGCTGTCGATCCACGGCCGCGATTGCCGGGCGTAATGCTTGGCGTCTTCCAGGGCGGCGACGGCGATGCCGGTGTCCACCGCGGCCTGGATGATCTGCGAGATCGGGCCGTCGGCGGTGGGTTGGTCGAAGGCCCGGTGGGCCGGGATCACCGCGCTGCGCGGCACCTGCACCGCCTTGAGGCTGACCCCGCCGCTGGCGGTGGTGCGCTGGCCGAAGCCGTCCCAGCTGTCGATCACCGTGAGGCCGGGGTTGTCGCGCTCGATAAAGGCAATGTGCGCCTGGTTGTGCTCGTCCACCGCCACCGTCGGCACGATGTGGGCGAACAAGGCGCCGGTGCAGTAGAACTTCTCGCCGTCGATCTGCGCCTGCTCGCCGCTGAAGCGGATCCGGGTTTCAAAGGCGCCGACATGCTTGCTGCCGGCTTCGGAAAAGGCATTGCCGAAACGGTAGCCCTGCAACACCTTGGCGAAGTAGTGCTGCTTCTGCTCTTCGCTGGCGGTCTGCAACAGGATGTCCACCACCCCGAGGTGGTTCTGCGGCAGCTGGCCCAGGGACGGATCAGCGGCGGAGATGATCTTGATCACTTCGGTCAAGGTCACATAGGACACCCCGGCGCCGCCGTAGGCCCGGGGAATGGTGATGCCCCACAGGCCGCTGGCGGAGAACTGGTCCAGCTCGGCCCGCGGCAGGCGCCGCTCGCGGTCGCGCACCGCGGCCTCCACGGCAAAGCGCTGGGCCAGGTCCCGGGCGACACTGATGGCCTCGGCATCGCTGCGGATCAGGTGGGCATTGGGTAAGGGTTGGGCTGGGGCTGTCATGGGCCGACTCCACGTCCTGAAGATCAAGATGAACACCGCTCGGGCGCTCGCTATCAGGACAATTGCAGGAGTCGTGCCTAAATATAAAAACCTTTTATTTCAATGACTTGATGACGATTCCGAAGAAAAGGCATCAACTGAAAACAGGCAAAATGTCCAACCGCTGTTGGCTGGCCAACAGTGGCCGGCACGCCAGGGCGATCAGTACACCACGTTGCGCACGAAGCGCGTGGCCAGGGGGCCGTCGTTGCGATAGCCGTGGGGCACGTGACTGGCGAACATAAAGAAATCACCGCTTTCCAGGCGCCGCTCGGCGTCGCCGAAGAACAGCGTCAGGCAGCCTTGGAAGACATAGATCTGCTCGCTCCAGCCGACGGTGTCGCACTCGGAGTGATAGACCTCGCCGGGCTCCAGCTGCCACTCCCAGAGTTCCACTTCACGGCTGGCCTCGGCCTTGGCCAGGAGCAGCGCCTTGCTCCCGGGGATGACACCGGCCCAGGCCAGCTCGTTGATGCGACTCGGGTCCCGGGAATCCGGGGCCTGGATCAGGTCGCTGAACGCCACGTTCAAGGCCTCGGCGACCCGGTCCAGGGTGCCGAGACTGACGTTCTTCTCCCCGGCCTCGATGGCCACCAGCATCCGCCGGCTGACGGCGGATTTTTCTGCCAGGGCGCTCTGGCTCAGGCCTGCGGCATGGCGCAGGCGTCGCACGTTGAGGCTGACATGTTGCAGGACCGAAGCCCGTTGGACGTTATCTTTGTGCACTATATTGCTCGCTCTCCGGGCCTGCGCAGTATACTGCCCAGCTTCCGGCGCATTGTGCGTCCCCCCTCAGGTAGCACGCAAGGCCATGACTTCAACGCCCTCCCGCGCAATGCGCTTCCCACTCAGCAGGGCCGAAGCGGTGCTGGTGCTGATCACCATGATCTGGGGCGGCACCTTCCTGCTGGTGCAGCACGCCATGAGCGTCAGCGGACCGATGTTTTTCGTCGGCCTGCGCTTCGCCGCGGCGGCGTGCATCGTCGCCCTGTTTTCACTGCGCCACCTGCGCGGGCTGACCCTGTTCGAACTGCGCGCCGGGACCTTCATCGGCACCGCCATCATGCTCGGCTACGGCCTGCAGACGGTGGGCCTGCAAAGCATTCCCAGCAGCCAGTCAGCATTTATCACGGCCCTGTATGTGCCCTTCGTGCCGCTGCTGCAGTGGCTGTTCATGGGTAAGCGCCCGGGGTTGCTGCCGAGCCTGGGCATCATGCTGGCCTTTACCGGCCTGATGCTGCTGTCCGGCCCCAATGGCGCGTCGCTGGACTTCAGCCCCGGGGAGATCGCCACCCTGATCAGCACCGTGGCGATTGCCGCGGAAATCATCCTAATCAGCAGCTTCGCCGGGCGGGTGGATGTGCGCCGGGTGACGGTGGTGCAACTGGCGGTCACCTCGCTGCTGGCCTTTGCCATGGTGCTGCCGACCGGCGAGGCGCTGCCGGAGTTTTCCTGGCTGCTGCTGGCCAGCGCCCTGGGGCTGGGGGCGGCCAGCGCGGCGATCCAGGTGGCGATGAACTGGGCGCAGAAAAGCGTCTCGCCGACCCGCGCCACCCTGATCTATGCCGGTGAGCCGGTGTGGGCCGGGATTGTCGGGCGGATCGCCGGGGAACGTTTGCCGGGGCTGGCGCTGCTGGGGGGCGCCTTGATCGTGCTGGCGGTGATCATCAGCGAATGGAAGCCCAAGGGCCGGGCCACGCCGGCATTGACCGACCAGACAGCGGACGGTGTGTAGGAGACGGCTTGCCGGCGAAAACGGTCTTGTGGGCCTCTTCGCTGGCAAGCCAGCGCCTAGAACAGGGGATCGCCGGGGGCGTAGAGCCAGGTCGGGGCGGTCAGCGAACCCCGGTGCTTGGGCTCAAGCCGTACCGGGTCATGCTCGGGCGTACCGTGGAAGTAGAAATAGGCGTGGTAGAGCGCATGACCCTCGGCCAGCGCGCGGTCGAAGTAAAGCACCGTGCCCGGCGGCAGCCGGTAGCTGGACTCATCGCCCAACGGCCCTTCGATGATCAGCGCCTGGCGGGTCTTGAGCATGTCGGGACGCTGGAGGTAATGCTCCAGGCCAATGCCCAGCGCCGCGCCAAAGGCGGTGAACAGTAAAGCGAAACATCCGCGTCGAATCATCCGACCCATGGTCGTTCCTTGTATGAGGTGCACCGTTATCCATCCTTGCTGCAGGTTGACCTGGGCAGGGCGTTGGCCTTGCAGCACCCGGTGAGCGGGCGCATCCGGCATTTGTCTCCTACCTTTGAAAGCGCATGTAACATTTCTTAGGGGGGCCGAGCCGCCCATGGCGGTTGGTGATCGGGGGCCTGGCACGTATTATGCGTCATACTTTTCCGCAGATTAGAAGCCTATGTCCCTGATAGTTCTACTGCTTCTGCCATTCATTGGCAGCTGTCTGGCGGCCCTGCTGCCGCACAACGCACGTAACACGGAATCTCTGCTGGCTGGCCTGGTGGCACTCATTGGCACCATCCAGGTGGCGTTGCTGTACCCGCAGATCGCCGACGGCGGGATTATCCGTGAGGAATATACCTGGCTGCCAAGCCTGGGCCTGAACTTCGTGCTGCGCCTGGACGGCTTCGCCTGGCTGTTCTCGTTGCTGGTGCTGGGCATCGGCAGCCTGGTGGCGCTGTATGCGCGCTACTACATGTCGCCGGAAGATCCGGTGCCGCGCTTCTTCGCCTTCTTCCTGGCGTTCATGGGGGCCATGCTGGGCCTGGTGATCTCCGGCAACCTGATCCAGATGGTGTTCTTCTGGGAGCTCACCAGCCTGTTCTCGTTCCTGCTGATCGGCTACTGGCACCACCGCTCCGACGCCCGCCGCGGCGCCTACATGGCCTTGATGGTCACCGGTGCCGGGGGCTTGTGCCTGCTGGCGGGGGTCATGCTGCTCGGCCATGTGGTCGGCAGCTACGACCTGGATCAGGTGCTAGCTGCCGGAGACAAGATCCGCGCCCACGCGCTCTACCCGATCCTGTTGCCATTGATCCTGCTGGGCGCCCTGAGCAAGAGCGCGCAGTTTCCCTTCCACTTCTGGCTGCCCCACGCCATGGCGGCGCCGACACCGGTTTCGGCCTACCTGCACTCGGCGACCATGGTCAAGGCCGGGGTGTTTCTCCTGGCCCGCCTGTGGCCGTCGTTGTCCGGCACCGAAGAATGGTTCTACATCGTCAGCGGCGCCGGGGCCTGCACCCTGGTGCTGGGCGCCTACTGCGCGATGTTCCAGAACGACCTCAAGGGCCTGCTGGCCTACTCCACCATCAGCCACCTGGGGCTGATCACCCTGCTGCTGGGCCTCAACAGCCCCCTGGCGGCGGTGGCCGCGGTGTTCCACATTCTCAACCACGCCACCTTCAAGGCGTCCTTGTTCATGGCCGCCGGGATCATCGACCACGAGAGCGGCAGCCGCGACATCCGCAAGCTCAACGGCCTGATCAAGCTGATGCCCTACACCGCGACCCTGGCCATGGTGGCCAGCGCCTCCATGGCCGGGGTGCCGCTGCTCAACGGCTTCCTGTCCAAGGAGATGTTCTTCGCCGAGACGGTGTTCATCAATTCCAGCGCCTGGGTGGAAATCGCCCTGCCGGTGATTGCCACCATCGCCGGCACCTTCAGCGTCGCCTACGCCCTGCGCTTTACCGTGGACGTGTTCTTCGGCGAGCCGGCCACCGACCTGCCGCACACGCCCCATGAGCCGCCCCGCTGGATGCGCGCACCGGTGGAGCTGCTGGTGTTCACCTGCCTGCTGGTGGGCATGTTCCCGGCGCAGATCATCGGGCCGCTGCTGGCCGCCGCCGCGCGGCCGGTGGTGGGCGGCACCCTGCCCGAGTACAGCCTGGCCATCTGGCACGGCCTCAATGCGCCGATGATCATGAGCCTGATCGCCATGTCCTGCGGCATCGTGCTCTACCTGCTGCTGCACAAACCTTTGGTGGCGGGGCGTTTCCCCTACCCGCCGGTGGTGGGCCGTCTCAACGGCAAGCTGTTGTTCGAACGCAGCCTGGTGGGCATGACCCGCCTGGCCCGGCGTCTGGAGCGGCGGCTGAGCACCAAGCGCCTGCAGACCCAGCTGTTCCTGCTGATTCTGGCGGCGGTGATCACCGGTATGATTCCCATGCTCTACAGCCAGCTGACCTGGGGCGACCGGCCGAAGATCCCCGGCTCCATCGTCTTCGTGACCTTCTGGCTGCTGGCCATCGCCTGTGCCCTGGGCGCCGCCTGGCAGGCCAAGTATCACCGTCTCGCGGCCCTGACCATGGTCAGCGTCTGCGGGCTGATGACCTGCGTGACCTTCGTCTGGTTCTCGGCACCGGACCTGGCCCTGACCCAGCTGGTGGTGGAAGTGGTGACCACGGTGCTGATCCTCCTTGGCCTGCGCTGGCTGCCGCGGCGGATCGAAGAAGTCTCGCCGCTGCCCAGCAGCCTGCCCAAGGCGCGCATCCGCCGCCTGCGCGACCTGAGCCTGTCGATCGCCGTCGGCCTGGGCATGGCGGTGCTGTCCTACGCCATGCTGACCCGCCCCACGCCCAACGATATTTCCTCGTTCTACCTCAGCCGCGCCCTGCCTGAAGGCGGCGGCACCAACGTGGTCAACGTGACCCTGGTGGACTTCCGCAGCTTCGACACCCTGGGCGAGATCACCGTGCTGGCCGCGGTGGCCCTGACCGTGTTCGCCCTGCTGCGGCGCTTTCGCCCGCCCAAGGAGAGCATGCAGTTGCCGGCGCAACAGCGCCTGCTGGCCCCGGACGTGGTCACCGATCTGGTCAACCCGCGCCAGGCCAGCGACACCGCCCTGGGCTTCATGATGGTGCCGGCGGTGCTGGTGCGCCTGCTGCTGCCGATCGCCCTGGTGGTGTCCTTCTACCTGTTCATGCGCGGGCACAACCTGCCGGGTGGCGGTTTCGTCGCCGGGCTGGTGATGTCGGTGGCCTTCATCCTCCAGTACATGGTGGCCGGCACCCAGTGGGTCGAGGCCCAGATGAGCCTGCGGCCGCTGCGCTGGATGGGCACCGGATTGCTGTTCGCCCTGGCCACCGGCCTCGGCGCCCTGGCCTGGGGCTACCCGTTCCTCACCACCCACACGGTGCATGTGGACCTGCCGCTGTTCGGTGACATCCATGTCGCCAGCGCCCTGTTCTTCGACATTGGCGTGTACGCGGTGGTGCTGGGCGCGACCCTGCTGATCCTCACCGCCCTGGCGCACCAGTCGGTGCGGGCCCACAAGCCAGCCAGCCAGTCCAAATCCCTGATCAAGAGCGGAGCCGCCTGATGGAAGAAGTCATCGCAATCGCCATTGGGGTCCTCGCCGCTTCCGGAGTCTGGCTGGTCCTGCGCCCGCGGACCTTCCAGGTGGTGATGGGCCTGTGCCTGCTGTCCTACGCGGTCAACCTGTTCATCTTCAGCATGGGCAGCCTGTTCATCGGCAAGGAGCCGATCGTCAAGGACGGCGTGCCCCAGGACCTGCTGCACTACACCGACCCGCTGCCCCAGGCCCTGGTGCTCACCGCCATCGTCATCAGCTTCGCCATGACCGCGCTGTTTCTGGTGGTGCTCCTGGCGTCCCGGGGCCTGACCGGCACTGACCACGTCGACGGCCGGGAGCCCAAGGAATGAGTTCGTTGTCGCACCTGATCGTCGCCCCCATCCTCCTGCCGCTGCTGACCGCGGCCATCATGTTGCTGCTGGGGGAAAAACACCGTCCGCTCAAGGCCCGGATCAACCTGCTCTCCAGCCTGCTGGGCCTGGGCCTGGCCTGCTACCTGCTGTACTGGACCCAGGCCCAGGGCGCCACCGGTTCCTTCGGCGTGTACCTGCCCAGCAACTGGCAGGTGCCGTTCGGCATCGCACTGGTGGTGGATCGCCTGTCGGCGCTGATGATGGTGCTCACCGGGATCATCGGGGTCAGCGCGCTGCTGTTCGCCATGGCCCGCTGGGACGGCGCCGGGGCCAGCTTTCATGCGTTGTTCCAGATCCAGCTGATGGGCCTGTACGGCGCCTTCCTCACCGCCGACCTGTTCAACCTGTTCGTGTTCTTCGAGGTGCTGCTGGCGGCCTCCTACGGCCTGATGCTGCACGGCTCGGGCCGGGCGCGGGTGTCCTCGGGGCTGCACTACATCACCATCAACCTGCTGGCCTCGTCGCTGTTCCTGATCGGCACGGCGATGATCTACGGGGTCACCGGGACCCTGAACATGGCCGACCTGGCGATGAAGATCCCGCTGGTGCCGGAAGCCGACCGCGGCCTGCTGCACGCCGGCACGGCGATCCTGGCCATCGCCTTCCTGGCCAAGGCCGGGATGTGGCCGCTGAACTTCTGGCTGGTGCCGGCCTATTCCTCGGCCAGCGCCCCGGTGGCGGCGCTGTTCGCCATCATGACCAAGGTCGGGATCTACACCGTGCTGCGCCTGTGGACCCTGCTGTTTTCCGGGCAGGCCGGGGCCTCGGCCTACTTCGGCAACCAGTGGCTGATCTACGGCGGCATGGCGACGATCTTCTGCGCGGCCCTGGCGATTCTTCCGGCCCAGCGCCTGGAGCGCATGGCCAGCCTGAGCATCCTGGTGTCGGCAGGCATCCTGATCGCGGTGATCGGCTTCGCCCAGCCGGCCCTCACCGGCGCGGCGCTGTTCTACCTGTTCAGCTCGACCCTGGCGCTGTGCGCGCTATTCCTCCTGGCGGAACTGATCGAGCGCTCGCGTTCGGCGGTGGAAGTGCCCCTGGAAGACGAAGGCGAAATCCTCCCCCGGCCCATGGAAGGCCTCCCCCCTCCCCGGGGCAGCAACCTCGACGACGAACAGCAAGTGGTGGTCGGCCAGGTGATCCCATGGACCATGGCCTTCCTCGGCCTGAGCTTCATTGCCTGCGCCCTGCTGATCATCGGCATGCCGCCGCTGTCGGGCTTTATCGGCAAGCTCAACCTGATCGCCGCCCTGCTCAACCCCACGGGCCTGGGAAGCAGCGACACGCCGATCCCGCTGGCGGGCTGGTGTTTCCTGGCGTTGCTGATCCTCTCCGGCCTGGCCTCGCTGATCGCCTTTGCGCGCCTGGGCATCCAGCGCTTCTGGAGCCCGGAAGAGCGACCTTCACCGGTGTTGCGGCGTCTGGAATGCGTGCCGATCGTGGCGTTGCTGGGGCTCTGCGTGCTGCTCAGCTTCAAGGCCGAGCCGCTGCTGCGCTTCACCCAGGCCACGGCCGACAGCCTCAATCATCCGGAGCACTATGTGATGGCGGTACTGGGCACCCGCACCGTGCTCAGCCCCGAGTCCAAGGCCGCGGCAGCGACGGAGGTGCAACCATGAAGCGCCTGTTCCCCGCTCCCTTCCTGTCCCTGGCGCTGTGGCTGCTGTGGCTGGTGCTGAACCTGTCCGTCAGCCCCGGCAATCTGCTGCTGGGGGCCATCCTGGGCTTTCTCGCGCCGCTGCTGATGCGCCCGCTGCGGCCGTTGCCGATCCGTATCCGCCGCCCCGGCACCATCCTGCGCCTGCTGCTGCGGGTTGGCTGCGACGTGGTGGTATCGAACCTGATCGTGGCCTGGGGCGTGCTCAACGAAGGGCGCCGCCCGGTGCGTTCGGCCTTCGTCAAGATCCCCCTGGACCTGCGGGACGCCAATGGCCTGGCGGCGCTGTCCACCATTACCACGGTGGTGCCGGGCACGGTCTGGTCCGAGCTGTCGCTGGACCGCAGCATTCTCTTGCTGCACGTCTTCGATCTGCAGGATGAAGCGCAATTCATCCAGCACTTCAAGGTGACCTACGAGCGCCCGCTGATGGAGATTTTCGAATGAGCGTGCTGTTGACCAACGCGATCCTGCTGAGCCTGTTCCTGTTTTCCCTGGCCATGGTCCTGACCCTGGTGCGCCTGTTCAAGGGGCCCTCGGCCCAGGATCGGGTTCTGGCCCTGGACTACCTGTACATCCTGGCGATGCTGATGATGCTGGTGCTGGGCATTCGCTACGCCAGCGACACCTACTTCGAGGCGGCGCTGCTGATCGCCCTGTTCGGCTTTGTCGGCTCCTTCGCCCTGGCCAAATTCCTTCTGCGCGGCGAGGTGATCGAATGAACAGCCTGGAACAACTGCCCCTCTGGGTGGAAGTGCTGGTGGCCCTGCTGCTGGTGATCAGCAGCCTGTTCGCCCTGATCGGCGCCCTGGGCATCCTGCGCATGAAAAGCTACTTCCAGCGCATGCATCCACCGGCGCTGGCCTCGACCATGGGCTCCTGGACCGTGGCCCTGGCCTCGATCCTGTACTTTTCGGCGCTCAAGTCCGGGCCGGTGCTGCACGCCTGGCTGATCCCAATCCTGCTGGCGATCACGGTGCCGGTGACCACCCTGCTGCTGGCCCGGGCGGCGCTGTTCCGCAAGCGCATGGCCGGCGATGACGTACCGGCAGAGGTGAGCAGCAAACGCAACGAAAGCGGCAACTGAGCACACCACTCCATGTAGGAGCCGGCTTGCCGGCGAAGAGGAGGCCTTTGAGCCTTGCAGCGAATCGGCTGGCGCCTTCGCTGGCAAGCCAGCTCCTACACAAGCCAGCGCCCACAGTGGGCTGGCTGGCCCTTCAGGCCCAGGCCAGCACCAGCAGCCCCGCCCCCAGCACCACGCACAGGGGTGAGTAGAACAGGGTGTCGAGACGGGCGAACTTCGAGTCGCGCACTTGCTTGAAGAACCCCACCAGTTCGGAGTCGCCAATGGCCCGGGCGAACATCAGCAGGGCAATGGCGCTGATCACCCATTGCAGGGACGGATGGGTCACGCTGGGCAGGTAGAGCCCGACCCGCAGGCACACCAGCATGGCCACCAGCAGCAGCCCCACCGCCACCAGCAACGTGGCCAGCGCCGGAGGGCGGAAGGCCGGCTGGCTCTGCCCGGGAAGCGGCCCCGGGACTTCGGGAATCACCGCGCCGCTGCCACGCTTGCCGCCGGCGGCCCAGTACAGATGGATCAGGCTGATGAACAGGAAAGTCCCGGACATCCCCTGAGCGAGCAGAAGATTCATGTTCAGACGTCCTTGTAAAAAATTCGTAAAGAGAATGGACTCGATTTCAGGTTTTTGTAAGTACGTTCGTCGCCTGCGATGGTAAAGTGCCGCCCCATGAAATTGACCCGCGCCGACCGCTCGCTCGTTGCCTGGATGCTTTATTGCTGCGTCCTGTTCAACGTGTTCGCCTGCAGCATCGGTCACGGCCAGATGCTCGGCATGCAGCTCAACGGCATCGGCGGGCAGTTCTGCAGCATCGATTCCGAAACCCGGGCGCCGTCGCAGCAACCGGCCGACCAGGACTCCCTGCCGACCCTGTCCAAGGCCTTCGGTTGCCCGCTGTGCTCCAGCGGCGGCATGGGCCCGGCGCTCAACTCCAGCCTCAATCTGGCGCTGTTGCCGCAACCCCAGGCGCCGCCGCTGGCCCGCCAGCTCCAGACCCATCTCCCGACCCGCTTCACCTGGCCCGCCGCCCATCCCCGGGCGCCGCCCTACGCCTGATTCCTGCTGGTGCTCAACCCGCCCACTGCGCTGCTGCGTGGCGCGTTCTGGTGGGCTTTTTTCCTAGTCAAGAATTCAGGATTCACCCATGAAACAGCTTCCTTTGCTGGCGAGCCTGCTGGCCTGCCTGTCCGTCAACGCCTGGGGCCAATCCGCCCTGGAGCTGGCCCCCACCACCGTCAACGCCGAGGGCACGGACGTCGAGCCCGGCCTGAACCTGGAGCAGTCCAGCGGCATGGCCTCGCGCCTGGGCCTGAGCCTGCGGGAAACCCCGGCCTCGGTGGCCGTGGCCAGCCGCCAGGACCTGGAGCGCCGCGGCGCCCGGACCTTCCAGGACGCCGCCAATGCCCTGCCCGGGGTCAACGCCAGCGCGCCGCCGGGGTTCGGCGGTTTTGTCTCCTACCGCGGCTTCACCAGCAGTCAGATCACCCAGATGTTCAATGGCATCAATGTCGCCACCGGCCTGGCGCGGCCGGTGGACGCCTGGATCTATGACCGGGTGGAACTGGTGGGCGGGCCCTCGTCGCTGATCAATGGCGCCGGCTCCGTGGGCGGCTCGCTGAACTACGTGACCAAGCTGGCGGACCACCGCGAACAGGCGGCCGAGGGCCTGCTCGGCTACGGCAGCTACGACACCACGCAAACCGCTTTCGGGGTCAATCACGCCCTGAGCCCGGCGGGTGCAGAGGTGCAGCACTACGCACGCCTGGATGTCAGCCACAACACCAGCAACGGCTACATCGACCGCCAGGAGCGGGACGCCTGGAGCCTGGCCTTTTCGCTGCTCAGCGACCTGACCCCGGACCTGTCCCACACCCTGGCCGTGGAATACCAGGACGAACACGAAGACAGCCCCTACTGGGGCACCCCGGTACGCAACCCCAAGGCCGGCGAGCTGAAGATCGACAAGCACAACCGCTTCAACAACTACAACGTCGCCGACGGCCTGTATGAGCAGCGCACCGTGTGGCTGCGCTCGATCATCGACTACCGGATCAACCCCAGTACCTCCCTGCGCAACACCCTCTATCACCTGGACAGCCAGCGCGACTACCGCAACCTGGAAACCTACCAGTACAACGCCGACAACAGCCGGGTGAACCGTTCCACCGCCTACCTGGTGCGGCACCAGGGCCAGCAGGACGGCAACCAGTTCGAACTGCGCCATGACGATCAACTGTTCGGCCTCGACACCACCTGGTCCGGGGGCTTCGAATACAAGGTCAACAGCACCACCAACTCACCGTGGAACGTGCCGGCCAGCAACAGCGTCGACCCGGACAACTTCCAGCCGGGGTACTTCTATGACCTCAAGGGCACCCGCCAGGGCTGGGCCAAGGACAAGACCAACCAGGTCACCACCCGCGCCCTGTTCATCGAGAACCGCCTGGCCCTGACCGATGAACTGTCCCTGCTCAGCGGCCTGCGCTATGACGCCATCGACCTGGACGTGACCAACCACCGGGCGCTCACCGCCAGCAACCCGCGCCACCTCAAGCGCAACTGGGAGCCGGTCACCGGGCGCCTGGGGCTGACCTGGCAGTTCCTGCCCAGCGCCAACGTCTACGTGCAATACAGCACCGCCGCCGAACAGCCCAGCGGCACCCAGAACTTCGAGGTATCCACCGGCAAGCAATGGGAAGTGGGCAGCAAGTTCGACTACCTGGACGGACGCGGCTCCGCGACCCTGGCCGCGTACCGCATCGAACGCAAGGACTTTGCCGTCACCGATCCCCTGGACCCGGCCAACAGCATTCCCGTGGGCCAGCAGACCTCCAGGGGCATCGAACTGGCCAACTCGCTGCGGGTCACGCCCAAGCTGCTGGCGGAAGCCAACTTCGCCTGGGTCAAGGCCGAATATGACGAGTTCAACGAGAAGATTGCCAGCGGCGCGGTGGTCTCGCGCCAGGGCAACACCCCGACCAACGTCCCGGCGCGGGTAGCCAACCTGTGGTTGACCTATGACCTGGCCCCGAGCTGGCAGACCGGTGTCGACGCGCGCTACGTGGCCTCGGTGTACGCCGACAACGCCAACACCTTGCGGATGCCCGCCTACACCCTGTACGGCAGCTTCCTGCGCTATCGGGTCGACAGCCACACCACGGTCACCGGCCGGGTCCGCAACCTGACCAACGAGGTCTACGGCCAGTTCGCCCACGTCTCCCCGGCTTACTACCTGGGCACCCCGCGCACCTTCGAACTGGCGGTGCAGACCCGCTTCTGACCCGCCTTGGGGGCCTCTTCGCCGGCAAGCGGCGCCTACGGGAACATCGCGCGGTGTCAGGGCGAGCGTAGGAGCTGGCTTGCCAGCGAAGGCGGCGCCATGGACGGTGCAAGGCCTGCGGGCCCTTTCGCCGGCAAGGCGGCGCCTACAACAGGGCAGCGGTGACTTTGGCGGCGACGTCCTGGGGCACCCAGTTGCGCCAGAGATCAGGATGCTGCTTGAGGAAGGCCCGGGCCGCGTCCCGGGGCGTGCTGTGGTTTTCGCTCATCTGCGCCAGGGCCTGGTTGAGGGGCTCGATGGGCAGCTCGACCTGGCTGAAGAAGCTCACCAACTGCGGGTACCGCTTGTGGAATGGCGCAGACACGCCGATGGACAATTTCGAGGCCAGGGAACGGCTCGGACGCGGGTTGGGGTTGCTGGCGTCGGTCAGGGTCTTCCAGGCTTCGGCATCAAAGGGCGGCTCTTGCAGCTGGACCAGTTTGAATCGCCCCAGCAGCGGCGTCGGTGACCAGTAGTAGAACAGCACCGGCCGGCCCCGGCGGATCGAGGAGGTGATCTCCGCATCCAGGGCCGCTCCGGAGCCGCTGCGGAAGTTCACGTAGCTGTCCTCCAGACCATAGGCCTTGAGCTTTTGCTGGTTGACGATCTCCGAGGTCCAGCCGATCGGGCTGTTGAGGAAGCGGCCCTTGCCCGGCGTTTCCGGATCCTTGAACACGTCCTTGTAGCGGGCCAGATCCGCGACGCTGCGCAACTCCGGCGCCAGCGGCTTGAGGCCTGTGGCCGGATCGCCCTTGATCACGTACTCCGGCACCCACCAGCCTTCGGTGGCGCCCTTGACCGTATCCCCCAGGGCAATCACCTTGCCCTCGGCCTCGGCCTTGACCCACACCGGGCTGCGCCCGGCCCACTCTTCGCCGATCACCTGGATATCGTTGCTGGCCAGGGCGGTTTCCAGGGTGATGGTGGTGCCCGGCAGGGTGTCGGTGGGCAAGCCGTAACCGCTCTCCACCACGATGCGCAGGATCTCGGTGATCAGGCTGCCGCTTTCCCAGTTCAGGTCGGCGAAGTGAATCGGCTCGGCGGCCACCGCCGACGGCAACGGGTTCAAGCCGGCCAGGATCAGCAGGCCGCTGGCCAGCAGCGCTCGGAAGCCTTTCATGGGTTACACCTCTCGGAGTCGGGACCAGGGCCAAAAGGGACAAGCTGCACGAATGCGCGCGGCCCCTGAAGCATTGAGTCAACTGACTGTAGTAGAGGTTCCGTATTTTCCACCGGAGGCGATGCCGGGATCGGCCATCAAGGGTCCGCCGGCTCCTGCAAGCGCTGCAACTCGCGGCGCACCATGCTGGCGTAGGCCGCCGGACGCAGGTGATACAGCTCGCCGGCCACCCAGTTCAGCCAGGCGCCCTGCAAGCGGGGCTTTTCGGCGAACAGGCGCCGTGCCTCTTCGGCGGCGGCCTGTTGATGCTGGCGATGAAATTCGGCGCGGCCCTGGCTCATCACTCGCTGGCCTTGAAACTCACCAGCTCGCCCTTGCGGAATTTGGCGGCCTTGGCGGTGACGGCCTTGAGGGTCTTGGTCAGGCCTTCCTGCAATTGCTCGTTGGCGGCAAAGAGCGTCACCACCGAATGCCCTTCCTTGAAGACGATTCCCTGCCCCAGGGGACTGCTGACAAAGGCATAGTCGCCCAGGCCATAGACGGTGAGCTTGATCTCGCGAAAGCGGATCTCCAGCTTGCCGCCTTCCCGGCTGGGCAGCACGGCGGCGCGAAAATGATCGCCGACCTTGAGTTCCAGGCGTGGCTTGTCGTCCACCACCAGCGCCGTCTCGGTATCGATCTCGGCGACGTAGAAGCCTTCAGCGGATTGTTCGGTGATGTAGACAAAACGAGACTGGAACTGCTTGACCAACTTTGCGCGCAAATCACCCAACACGAACAACGCATGCATTTCAAGATTACTTACTGCCAAGGAACACTCCCCGATACTCAAAAGGGTGCCGCCCGAGAAAAAAGGACAGCACAAAAAACCGCCATGACGGCGTGATCACCCCAATCAGTTACCCAAAAAACACTCAAATGCAGCGGGTACTCCAGGCCACGGCGTTGGCGCCGGCGCTGAGCAACGGGCATTTCGCCGAAGCATCAGGCACAGGTCGAAGGCTGTAGGAGTAGGCTCTGACACCCCGAAAAGTGTGGCGGCGAATTATCTGGGGCGGGTACTGAAACAGGCCGGAAAGCCGGATATACCCTGAGATTGAATCCCCGGATCGGCAGCCACTTCGGGTTGCAGAGGCAATTCTAGAGCAACTTTGTGCATTTCGACCATTTAAAGCGAGCAATCCATGGCTGCCCGGCCGTTCATTAGTACAAAGACTAATGTTGCACACCAGTCGGTAATCTTGCCCGGAGTCGTCCACGCAGGCCCGGCATTCTAACCAGTAATACTCTGGTGCAGTGACGCGGATTGGCAGATTTAAGCGTCAGAAAGTTCAGTTAAGAGCTTCAGAACATTCGTTACCTAAAACCGCAATGACATAACTCAGCCCGTCACAACCCAACAACTGCCATACTCCGCCGCTGGTTGAGCGACCGCGGTACGGGCGCTCAAGCACTCACTCATCTCCAAGGGAAGGCTAGAAGTGACCGAACTAGATATTGGCGAGTTTTTCATTCGTGGCGAGTGCAGAGAAGTCGAAGGCGAATTCCAGGCCGTGATTGCCATGCGCGCCAAACCTCCACTGACTCAGATCACCTTCCACCAGGTGGAACGGGACCGCTGGTTCAAGACCTCGGAAGAAGCCCTGGCCGCTGCCAAGGCCTCGGCCAAGGCCCTCAAGCTGGCCATTGACCAGGGCGCCCTGAACGCCTGATCCCCCCTCTTCGCGCGAACCCACCCGCCGCCCTCGCCGCCCAGGCTCAGGGCGGCGACGGGAGCCCAACGACCCCGCCTCGAACCCCGGCGCCCGGCCAAGCTTCAGGCCGAGTGCCTGAACCCCTGGCGCGCCCCCTGGACCGCCGCCAGTTGCGCCTGCCATGCCTGCCGGCACTCCTCGGCCTCGGCCCGACTGGCAAACGCGGTGCCTCGCTGCTCGCCGTTGACCAGCACCACCCAGCACGCCTTGCGCCCCTGGGCCCGCAGCGAAGCGGGAACGCCACTGCCAATCATCACTGCCACATCGACTTTGCTGTGCATGGAGCACCTCGCGGAATTAGTTAGCTCCCTAACGATGTCGAGATACTAATCACTTCCTGGCCTGTGTAACAGCCCCAATCTGCACAGCAGCGTTACCCCACGAGTAACAATCAGCCCCTCAAGGCGTGCGCCGGGGGGTTGTCTGCTCGGGTTTGTAGCCCAGGCGCAGGCCGCCCCAATGCCGCCCCTGAACCATGATCGGCACCGACAGGTCATGCATCAGCTCGCCGGTATCGCGGGTGTAGGTCTGCAGCAACAACGGCTGCTGGTGACTGCCGCAACGGATGCCGGTGCGGTCGGCGAACTTGCGCTTGCTGCGGTTGTGCAGGTTGTCCACCTGGGGATCGCCGGTCAGCGGCTGGGAGAAAATCTTGTTGTGGGTCGGTACGTAGCCTTCCTGGGTGCAGGCGATGGCGAACACCAGGCCGTCGTGGCGCGGCAGCAGGGATTCCTGGATCGGCGGCAGCACCTGGTCGGTGTAGCGGTCGAAGCGGGTCTGGTACTTGGGCGGGTGGGTATTGGCGATCAACTGATAATGGCGGTCGAACAAGTCATCGAGGCTGATGCGGTTCTGCGCCAGGTCGGTCTCGAACTGCTCGGCGATGCGCCGCGCCCCCTCGCGAGCCAGGTCGTAGATACGCTGGTGGTAGTCGTCCAGGCCCACCGCCGCCAGACGCTCGCTGATGGTCTCCGCCTGCCCTTCCATCTGCACCGCGGCCTCGGCCAGGCTGCGGGTCTGCTGGTCGCTGATGGCCAGGTCGCTGCGCATCTGCTCCACGGCGTGAAACAGGCTGTCGAGCTGTTCGCGATTGGTTTCGGCGCCCCGGGCGATCTCGCTGACCTGCTCCTCCACTCCCGCTGCCAGCCGCGCGATGTTGTCCAGATGCCGACCGGTATGTTCCACCTGCTCCACCCCCAGGTTCAGGTCGTCGGACAGCTGGCGGATCTGCTCCACCACATCGCTGGTGCGCTGCTGGATATCGGCCACCATCACCCCGACCTCGTCGGTGGCCGTGGCGGTACGCCCGGCCAGCCCGCGCACCTCGTCGGCGACCACGGCAAAGCCCCGCCCGTGCTCGCCGGCCCGGGCCGCTTCGATGGCCGCGTTGAGGGCCAGCAGATTGGTCTGGCTGGCGATGGACTGGATTACCAGGGTCACCCGCTGGATCTCTTCGCTGCGCTGGCTCAAGGCCTCGATCAGCTCGCGGCTGCCGTTGGCCCGCTGGCTCAGGGAGTGCATGCGGCTGATGGACTCGCCCAGCACCGTGCGCCCTTCGGCACTGCTGGCGTGGGCTTCGCTGGCGGCGCCCAGGGCCTGCTGGCTGAGCTGCGAGGTGACCTGTTCGGTCTTGATCATCACCTCGGCATTGCCGACGATGCGCGCCGCCGCATCGAGCTGGGACTGCAGCCGGCCTGCCAACTGGGTCACCGAATAGGCCACGCCCGCAGCGGACAGCGCGTTATGGGTGGTGCTGTAGGACAGATCGCGGGTCAGCGCCGACAGCTCATTGTCCGTTGCCACCGGCACCTCGGAGGCCTTGCGCGAGCGCAGCCGGGGCATCCAGATCACCAGCACCGCCAGCGGCAGGCACAGGTACAGCGGCCAGTCGCCCAGGGCCTGACCGGCGAACAGGCCCATCAGCGCTGCACTCTGCAACGATGGAAGCCACCAGCGGGCCGCGGTTTCGGGTGTTGCCAGCGACTGCGCGCCCGGCGCCGCTAGAGATCCATCTCTTGACATCTTGATCACCCCACATCGTTCTAATTGTTTGCGGCATTAGACGCCACTATAAGGCCATTAACCATGGTCCCTTAGTAGGAAGAAGAGCAGCGGCAAGCAGCAAGCTTCAAGCCGCAAGCGGCATGTGCGAGGCATTATTCAGAGTCTGCAGAGGCGGATGTTGCAGTAGATCAAGGGAAGTGGAGGCTGGGACATTGTGGCGGGGGCGCTGGCTCGCGCCCCAGTGCGCAGCGCTGGCTAGGCTGCGCACCCGGAGGCAAGGATGCACTTGAAACGCTTGCGGCTTGAAGCTGCAAGCTTGCAGCTGTTTTCAAGCCTGACGCTGATGCTTGTCGATCTGCTCGTGGCGTTCTTGGGCTTCGATGCAGTATTTGGTGGTCGGGCTGATCAGCAGGCGCTTGAGGCCGATGGGCTCGCCGCTGTCGTCGCACCAGCCGAAGGTGTCGTCACTGATCCGGCCCAGGGCCTGCTCCAGTTGCGGCAGCATGCGCTGATCGCGATCAATGGCGTTGACCAGCCAGGTGCGCTCTTCTTCGACGGAAGCGGCGTCGGCCGGGTCAGCCGGGGTGTCCAGGCTTTCAATGGCGATCCGGTTCTGTTCGATGCGCTCGTGGGTTTCCACCTTCATGGCTTGCAACAGGTCGCTGAAAAAAGCGTGCTGCTCGGCATTCATGTAGTCATCCGCCGGCATGGCCAGCAACTTTTCCTTGGTCATTGATTTCTCTATAAAAAATACGTGCATTAAGGCGAATTCAAACTGTTTCCGGTTGACCCGTCAGGTCATCAGAAAGGCGCCATACCTTCCAAGCGCCACCCGGCACTCAATTTACGAGGGGCGGCAGTCTAAGGCCGGTTTGAGGGCGCAGCAACTGAAATGACAGCGAATCTGTCCGACAAAGCGCACAAAGCCCGTAATCACGGGCTTTGCTGGCGCTTATCGGAGTGTGTTTATAACAAAAAATTCCATAAGCACGGCCCTTTTAGAAGACAAACGGCAGTACCGGACGGCGGATTCAAGCTTTTTACCCCTCCTTTCTTCCCCCCGCAGGAGCCGGCTTGCCGGCGAACAGGCCGGCAAGCGTTGCATCGGTATGTGGGCACCTGCGCTGGCCGGCCAGCGCCGACAACGGGCGCTGGATCAGCGCTTGAGCTTGCGCTTGTTGCGGTACTGGTCGATGACCACCGCCACCACGATGATCAGGCCCTTGATGATGTCCTGAATGTAGGCATCCACGCCGACAAAGGTGAAGCCGCTGGCCATGACCCCGAGGATCAGTGCACCGATCACCGTACCGGTGATGCGCCCCACCCCGCCGGCCAGGCTGGTGCCGCCGATCACCGCCGCGGCGATCGCATCCAGCTCGTAGGACATGCCCATCCCCGCCTGCCCGGTGGCGGCACGCGCCGAGGCCACCACCCCGGCCAGCCCGGCCAGCAGTCCGGCGATGCTGTAGACGATCACCAGATGCCGCTTGACGTTGATTCCCGAGGTGCGCGCCGCCTGCATGTTGCCGCCGATGGCGTAGGTGTACTTGCCGTACTTGGTGTAGCGCAGGGCGATGTGGAAGATCACCGCCACCACCAGGAAGATGATCACCGGCATGGCCCCGTGACCGATGGCGGTGTAGGAGTCCGAGAGCATGCTCACCGGCTGGCCTTCGGTGTAGTAGCGAGCCAGGCCACGGGCCGACACCATCATGCCCAGGGTGGCAATGAAGGGCGGAATGCCGGTGATGGCGATGATGCTGCCGTTGATCGCCCCCGCCAGCAGGCCCACCCCCAGCCCGGCCACCACCGGTATCCACACCGGCAGGTCGGTCAGGGACGGGAACACCGCCCGGGCAAAGTCCGAGGTCTGCGCCAGGCTGGCGGCGATCATCGCCGACAGCGCCAGCACCGAGCCCGAGGACAGGTCGATACCGGTGGTGATGATCACCTGGGTCACGCCGATGGCCAGCAGGCCGATGATCGACACCTGCAGGATCATCAGCACCAGGCGCTGGGAGTTCAGCAGGAAGCTCTGGTCACGAACGATCCAGCCGAACAGCTCGAACACCAGGCCGATGCCGATCAGCACCAAAAAAATACTCAGTTCGGTGGGAAAGCGCCGGCGCGTTCTGGCGGGCGCCACGGCCGGTTTGTTTTCAGACATCACGTTCATAACCACTCACCTTTGTTATCGCCTGACCGTGGCGCCTCAGCGCGCCGCCGGTTGCCATCGATTGAAGAATCAGTGCACCAGCGACATTCCGGACGCCAGTTGCATCACCCGTTCCTGGGTCGCTTCGCTGCGGTCGAGAATGCCCATCAGCTCACCTTCGTGCATGACCATGACCCGGTCGCTCATGCCCAGGACTTCCGGCAGTTCCGAAGAAATCATGATCACCGCCATGCCCTCGCTGGCGAGGAAGGCGATCAGGCGGTAGATCTCGGCCTTGGCCCCGACGTCGATGCCCCGGGTCGGCTCGTCGAGAATCAGGATCCGCGGGTTGGTCATCAGCCAGCGCGCCAGCAGCGCCTTCTGCTGATTGCCCCCGGACAAGGTATCGATGCATTGCTCCAGGGACGGGGTCTTGACCCGCAGCTTCCTGCACATGTCCTCGCACAGGGCACGCAGGGCCTTCTGCTGGACAAAACCGCCGCCGGCGTAGTGCGGCAGTACCGCCACTTCCATGTTTTCCAGGACCGACAGGCAGGGGAACAGGCCGCTGAGCTTGCGATCCTCGGTGAGCAGGGCAAAGCCCTTCTCGATCGCCCGGTGCGGGTCGCTGATGCGCAGGGGCTGGCCGTCGAGGTGAATCTCGCCGGCGTCACTGGGGGTGATGCCGAACAGGGTTTCGGCGACATTGGTCCGGCCCGAGCCCATCAGCCCGGCGATGCCGAGGATCTCCCCGGCGTGCAGGTCGAAGGACACGCCGTCGAACACCCCGTCCAGGCGCAGGTCGCGGACCTTGAGCAGCAGGTCGCCAATGGGTTTCTCGCGTTGGGGAAACAGCTGGCTCAGCTCGCGCCCCACCATCATCGAGATCAGGCTGTCGCCGTCCAGGCTGTCGGCCCGTTGCAGGCCGATGTAGGCGCCATCGCGGAACACCGCCACCTCATCGGCGATGGCGAACACTTCGTTCATCTTGTGGGTGATGTAGATGATGCCCTTACCCTGGGCCTTGAGGTCGGCAATGATCGAGAACAGGTGCGCCACCTCCTTGTCGGTGATGGCCGAAGTCGGCTCATCCATGATCAGCACGTCGGAGTCGTAGGACACCGCCTTGGCGATCTCCACCATCTGCCGCTCGGCGATGCTCAGGTTGCCCACCTGTTCCTCCGGGTCCAGGTCGATGCGCAGGCGCGCCAGCAAGGCGGCGGTGCAGCGGTGCATTTCGCGGTGATCGATCAGGCGCAGGCCATTGAGCTGCTCGCGGCCGATCCAGATGTTCTCGGCGATGCTCATGTGCGGCATCAGGTTGAGTTCCTGGTGGATCATGGCGATGCCCGATTGCAGGGCCTGCAGGGGCGTGTCGAAGACCACCGGCCGGCCCTTGAGGCGCAGTTCACCGGCATCCGGCTGATAGATGCCGGCGATGATCTTCATCAGGGTCGACTTGCCGGCGCCGTTCTCGCCCATCAGCGCCAGCACCGTTCCCGGGCGTACCCGCAGTTGCACATCGGACAGGGCCACCACACCGGGAAAGCCCTTGCTGACGTTGATCACCTCCAGCAGGTAAGGCTCCCGGGTCGCCGGGGTGGCAGGCTGGACGGCGGCCAGCGGGGTGCTTGAGGCAGTCGCGCAAGAGAACATGATCAGCTACTCCATCGGCGCGGCGGCCCGGGGCCGCCCCGCTACTTTATTGTTGTGATGCAACAGCCCTTGGCAAAGGCGCGGCGTTACTTGAACTGGTCGACGTTTTGCGGGGTGATCAGGCGATAGGGAATCCACACGGCCGGCTCCACCGGCTCATGCTTGATCATCTTCACCGCCGTATCGATGGAGCCGTCCGCCTGGCCCTTGGCGTCCTGGAACACCGAGATCGCCAGGTCGCCCTTCTTCACCGCACGCAGGCCATCGGGGGTGCCGTCGACCCCGGCGATCAGCACACTGCCCTTCTCGACCCCGGCCTGCTTCAGCGCCATGGCGGCACCAATGGCCATTTCATCGTTGTTGGACACCACCGCATCGAACTTGCGGCCCTGGGTCAGCCAGTCGTTGACCAGGGTCATGCCCTTGTCCCGCAGCCAGACCCCGGTCTGTTCCTGATCGACCTTGATCCCCGGGTAGCGGGTCAGCACCTCCTTGACCCCCTTGGTGCGGTTGGCGGTGGAGTTGTTCGCCAGATCGCCCAGCAGGATCACGATGTCGCCCTTGCCGCCCATTTTTTCGGCCAGGTACTGCATCTGCATCTTGCCGGCCTCCAGGTCGTCGGAGGCCACGGTGACCACGCCCTTGGGCAGGTTCAGGTCATCCGGGCGACGGTTGACGTACACCAGGGGGATGCCGGCCTTGACCGCGGCCTCGGTGATTTTGCGGGTGGCCGCGGTGTCCACCGGGTTGACCACGATGGCGTCGACTTTCTGGCTGATGAAGTTCTCGACCTGGCTCAACTGCTTGACCACGTCGCTGCGGGCGTCCTCGAACTGCAGCTTGACCCCGTCGGGCAGGGACTTGGCTTTCTGGTCCATCGACTCGCGCAGGTAGGTCAGCCAGGTGTCATCGAACTGCGACATGCTCACGCCGATCTTGATGTCGGCCAGCGCCGCCCCGCTGGTCAGCAGCAGCGACAGCGCGAGCGAGGCAAAACGGATCTTGGTGTTCATAACAGGTCTTTCTCCACATTCTTGTAGGTTTTATGGATAAAGCGCAGAACGACTCAGAGCGGCAGGCGCACCACCGGCGCGCCGGGAACGCAGCACAGCAACGCACCGTTGCGCTCTACGCAGAGAAAGCCGAGGCAGGTCAGGACAAGGGCGGAGCGGCGGGCCCGAGGGGTCACAGCGGCGGGCGCAGAGGAGAAGCGGAACGCTGAAGCGACAGCGAGGACAGCGGATTTGAAGGTTTTCATCGACGGTACCTGTTTGTTTTTGTGGGTCGGTGCACACCGCGCTCAAAGCCTGTTCGAGGGGTTTGCAACCTAGCTAGTCGGCAACCTGGAAATGACTTTATTGGAAAATAATTTCTATATCAACTCATTTTAGAATTTTATTCTAAATCGGTTTTCCCCCCGGAAAACCGCTGCTGCACGACGGCTGCAGGCCCAAGACCTGCGCTTGATGCAAGGCCTCCTTGGCCGGCCAGCCGGCTTGCCAGCGAAAGCGCCCTGCAAGGGTTGCTTCGCCGGCAAGGCTGCAGCTCAGGCGTAGAAGTCGGGACGCTCTGGCAGCTCGATCTTGACGATCTGGCCGCTGTTCTGCGCTTCGATACAGGCGTCGGCCGCCACGGCGGCAGCAAAGCCGTCCCAGGCCGAAGGCCCGCCCACCCGACCGCCGCGCACGCCGTCGATAAAGGCCTGCAGCTCGACGTCATAGGCGGCGATAAAACGCTCCTTCCAGTCCATCAGGATGGCGTTGGACAGCTTGGCTTGGCTGCGCAACTGCACCTGGGACGGCTCCGGCAATCTGGCGATGCCGCTCTCCCCCACCACTTCGCACTGGATGTCGTAGCCGTACTGGCAGTTGACGAAGACCTCGACGTCGATCCGCGTGCCACGGGCGGTTTCCAGCAGCACGATCTGCGGGTCGCGCAAGTGGGCCAGGGCCTTGCTGGTCTTGCGCGGGAACACCACCTGCACCGACACATAGTCGTCGGCCAGCAGCCAGCGCAGCACGTCCAGCTCATGGATCAGGGTGTCAGTGATGGCCATGTCGGTCTTGTAGTTCTCCCCCACCCGCGGGTTGCGGTGGGCGCAGTGCAGCATCAGCGGCTCGCCGATCTGCCCGCCGTCGATCACCGCCTTCAAGGCCTGGTAGCCGGCATCGTAGGGGCGCATGAAGCCCACCTGCACCAGGCGCTTGCCGTGGGCGATTTCGGCCTCGACGATGCGCCGGCAACCGGCGGCGGTCACCGCCAGGGGCTTTTCACAGAACACCGGCTTGCCCGCGGCAATCGCCGCCAGTACGAACTCCTCGTGGCTCGGGCCCCAGGAGGTGACCAGCACTGCCTCGACGTCCGCCGCCTGGATCAGCGCGTGGCCGTCCGGGTAGACCTCGGCAGTGAGCTTGAGGTCGCTGACCACCTTGGCCGCCGACGCCAGGTTGATGTCGGTGACCGCCACCACCTGGCTGCCCAGCAGGGTCTGGCTGCACCGACGGATGTGATCCTGGCCGATGGCCCCGGTGCCGATAACGCCAAGTTTCAAAGACATGCAGATACTCCTGTTGTTGTTCGTTGCAGAGCAATCAGTACTGCCGGGCCTGGGCCAGGCGTTCATTGAGGGTCTTGGCCGCCGCATCGGTGCGCGCGCTGGTGGACACCTGGGCCACGCCCACCCGCCACCAGGACAGGTAGCCGTGGATCATGGTCTTGGGCAGGACCTTGATGTCGATCAGGGTCGATACCGTCTGGGTCCGGGCATCGGCCAGGGCCGCCAGCAACTGCTCCTCGTTGCTGACCTTGTAGGTCTTGCAGCCGTAGGCCGCGGCGCTCATGGCGAAGTCCACCGGCACAAAGCCGCCGTCGAGCTTGCCGCTCGAAGGGTTGCGGTAGCGGAACTCGGTGCCGAAGCTGTCCATGCCGTGGCCCATCTGCAGGTTGTTGATGCAGCCAAAGGTCATGTTGTCCAGCAGCACCACGTTGATCTTGCGTCGCTCCTGGATCGAGGTGACCAGTTCCGAATGCAGCATCAGGTAGGAACCGTCGCCCACCAGGGCGTACACCTCGCGATCCGGCTCGGCGAGCTTGACCCCCAGGGCCGCGTTAACCTCGTAGCCCATGCACGAATAGCCGTATTCCACGTGGTAGGTATTGACCCCCTTGCTGCGCCAGCTGCGCTGCAGGTCGCCGGGCAGGCTGCCGGCGGCGGCAACGATGATGCCGTCCTCGGGCAAGGCCTGGTTGAGCAGCCCGAGCACCCGGCTCTGGGTCAGGCAGGAGCCGGTCAGTTCGATGAATTCGCGCAGCACCGCCGGGTCCAGGTGGTCGTTGATTTCCGGCACGAAGCCCTGGTCCTGGTATTGCAGCTGGTAGAGCCGGTCGACCTCGGCCTCCAGTTGCGCCCGGGCCTCGCCGATCTGCCCGCCCCAGGCTGCCCGGTAACCGCTGCGGCCCAGGGTTTCGCCCAGGGCCTGCAAACCGGCCTGGGCATCGGCCAGCAGTTGCACGCCCTCCATTTTCAGGCTGTCGCCAGGGCAGACATTGAGGTTGAGAAATTGCACCTCCGGGTGCTGGAACAGCCATTTCGACGAGGTGGTGAAGTCGCTGTAGCGGGTGCCGACGCCAATGATCAGGTCGGCTTCCCGGGCCAGCAGGTTGGCCGCCAGGCAACCGGTTTCGCCGATCCCGCCAACGTTCAGCGGGTGCTCGGAAACCACCGCGCTCTTGCCCGCCTGGGTTTCCGCGAAGGGAATGCCGAAGCGTTCGGCAAAGGCCTGCAAGGCCCGGTTGGCCCCGGAGTACTTGACCCCGCCGCCGCAGATGATCAGCGGCTTGCGCTTGCCCTCGAACAGCGCCAGGGCATCGCTGAGCATGGCCTCGGTGGCCGGGCGGCGGTCGATGCGGTGCACCCGCCGGGCGAGAAAGGCGTCCGGGTAATCGTAGGCTTCGCCCTGCACGTCCTGGGGCAATGCCAGGGTCACGGCGCCGGTCTGCGCCGGGTCGGTGAGCACGCGCATGGCGTGGATCGCCGCGCTCATCAGTTGCTCGGGGCGGTTGATCCGGTCCCAGTATTGGCTCACGGCCTTGAAGGCATCGTTGGTGCTGATGCTCAGGTCATGGAACTGCTCGATCTGCTGCAGCACCGGGTCCGGCTGGCGGCTGGCGTAGACGTCCCCCGGCAGCAGCAGCAACGGAATGCGGTTGGCGCTGGCGGTGGCCGCCGCGGTCAGCATGTTGGCCGCGCCGGGGCCCACCGAGGAGGTGCAGGCGTAGATCTTGCGCCGCAGGTGCTGCTTGGCGAAACCGATGGCGGCGTGGGCCATGCCCTGCTCGTTGCGGCCCTGGTGCACCAGCAGCTCGCCACTGTCCTGCTCCAGGGCCTGGCCCAGGCCGAGCACGTTGCCGTGGCCGAAAATGGTGAAGACCCCGGCGATGAACTTGCTCTGGACCCCATCCACCTCGACGTATTGGTTATCGAGGAATTTCACCAGGGCCTGGGCCATGGTCAAGCGTGTCGTACTCATGGTTTGCACCTTATTCATGATGTGAAGCCAACGGCCCTGCCAATACTCCCGTAGGAGCTGGCTTGCCAGCGAAAGCACCTTCGAGACTTGCCCCCCTGAGGGGCCCCTTCGCCGGCAAGCCGGCTCCTGCATGAGGGCGGCGTCAAGTCAGGGATTGCTGCAGGTGAGCCATGCTCGCCCCAATCGCCTGCTGGATATCCGCCAGCCCGTGCACGCTCTCGGCAAAGGGTTCGAAGGACAGGTAGCCGCTGTAGCCATTGCTGCGCAGGGTGTCGATCTGCGCCGCATTGCCAAGGATGTCCGCCTCGCCCACCAGCACCCGATGGCCGTCGCGAATGCGGTTGAGCGGCGCCTGGCGATCCTCGACCCCGGAGATGTGCACCAGCCCGGTCAGCTCGGGGAAGAACTCATGCTCGCCGGCCAGGTGGTGGTGGAAGGTGTCGTGCACCAGGCGCAACACATCCAGGCCGCCGATGGCGCGGATCGCCTCCACCGCCGTGCGCTTGTGGCGCAGCGCGCACTCTTCGAAGCCCAGGGGCTCGATCAACCCCAGCAGGCCGTGCTCCCGCAGGATCGGCGCCAGTTCGCTCAGGGCCGTGCGCAACGCGCTGCTGCGCTGGGCCTCGCCGCGCGGGTCGGCAGGGTCATTGAGCGGGCACAGCACCAGCCCCTCGGCGCCGCAGGCACGGGCATAGGCGGCCAGTTTCAGGGCCTGCCGGCGACGCTCGTCGTTCCACACATCGAAGGGGTACAGGGCGTTGATCGACAACACCTTGAGCCCTTGGGCCGCGCACAACTGGCGGACCCGTTCGGGCGGCGTGCCGTCCTCGATTTCCACGCCCGCAAGGTCATTGCGGATCTCAATGGCATCGATCTTCAGCGTGCGCGCCAGGTCGATGAACTGCGGCAGTGACAAACCCGGTGCAACCATACGATTCAGGGCGAAACGCAGGGGCTGGCTCATTCTTCTTGTTCTCCCAAATCCATCCCGTCGAGGCAGTTACTTGGCGGTCGGCATGCTGAATTCCGGGCCCTTGGCGATGCTCTCGGGCCAGCGCTGCATCACGCTCTTGTAGCGGCTGTAGAAACGCAGGCCTTCCTCGCCGTAGGCATGGTGATCGCCGAACAGCGAACGCTTCCAGCCACCGAAGGAATGCCAGGCCATGGGCACCGGAATCGGCACGTTGATGCCCACCATGCCGACCTTGATGCTGCGGGCAAAGGCCCGGGCCACGCCGCCGTCGCGGGTGAAGCAGGACACGCCATTGCCGAATTCATGGGCGTTGATCAGCGCCACCGCGCTGGCAAAGTCAGGCACCCGCACAATGCCCAGCACCGGCCCGAAGATTTCCTGCTGGTAGATGCTCATCTCGGGAGTGACCTGGTCGAACAGGGTGGCGCCGACAAAAAAGCCCTGCTCCGCCCCCGGTACCTTGAAGCCGCGTCCGTCCACCAGCAGCTGTGCGCCCTGGGCCACGCCCTGGTCGATAAAGCCTTCAACCTTGGCCTTGTGCTCGGCGGTCACCAGCGGCCCCATGTCGCTGTCGCCCTGCAAGCCGTTGCCGACCTTGAGCTGGTCGATGCGCGGCAGCAGCCTGGCGATCAATTCGTCGGCCACCTCGCCCACCGCCACGGCGATGGAGATGGCCATGCAGCGCTCGCCGGCCGAGCCGTAGGCCGCGCCGATCAGCGCGTCGGCGGCCTGCTCCAGGTCGGCGTCGGGCATCACGATCATGTGGTTCTTGGCCCCACCCAGGGCCTGCACGCGTTTGCCTCGGGCGCTGGCCTGCTGGTGGATGTACTCGGCGATCGGCGTCGAACCGACAAAGGAAATCGCCTCGATGTCCGGGTGCTGGAGCAAGCCGTCCACCGCGCTCTTGTCGCCCTGGACCACGTTGAACACCCCTTCGGGCAAGCCGGCCTCGCTCAGCAGGCGCGCCAGCAGCAGGCTGGCGGACGGGTCGCGCTCGGACGGCTTGAGGATGAAGCAGTTACCGGCGATCAGGGCGAGGGGGATCATCCACAGCGGCACCATCACCGGGAAGTTGAACGGCGTCACCCCGGCGCACACCCCCAGGGGCTGGCGCAGGTTCCAGTTGTCGATGCCGCCACCGATGTTGTCGCTGAAATCGGTTTTCAGCAGGCTTGGCGCGCCACAGGCGTACTCGACGATCTCGATGCCGCGGGTCACTTCGCCCATGGCGTCGGCCAGCACCTTGCCGTGCTCGCGGGTGATGATCTGCGCCAGTTCCTGGTGGTGCCGGTCCAGCAGTTCCTTGAACTTGAACATCACCCGCGCGCGGCGCAGGGAGGACTGTTCGGACCAGGCCGGGAACGCCTGCAGCGCCGACGCCACCGCCGCGTCCACGGTCTGCTGGGCGGCCAGCGCCACGCGGGCCTGGACCGCGCCCGTGGCCGGGTTGAACACCGGGCTGAAACGCTCGCCGGTGGCCTGCACCTGGCCGTCGATGTAATGGCCGATTACCGGGGTGTCGCTCATTGTTCTTGTTCTCCGTGAAGGGTTCGGTCGAGGCTCAAGGTTCGAGCGGCTTACAGATCCAGCAGCCAGCTGTGCTGCGGGTCGTTATGGAACTGCCAGACCCGCTTGGGCCCGGCCATGACGTTCAGGTAATAGGACTCGTAGCCGTAAGGCACGCTGACCGGGTGATAGCCCTTGGGCACCACCACCAGATCGTTGTTTTCCACGGCCATGGCCTGGTCAATGCTGCGGTCGTCGGTGTAGACCCGCTGGAACACGAAGCCCTGGGGCGGGTTGACCTGGTGGTAATAGGTCTCTTCCAGAAAGCTCTGGTGCGGCAGGTCATCGGTGTCGTGCTTGTGCGGCGGGTAGCTGGAGGAATGCCCGGACGGCGTGCGCACCTCCACCACCAGCAGGGAATGGGCCGGCTCGCTGTCGGGCAGGATGTCGCACACATAGCGGGTATTGGCGCCCTTGCCGCGCACGCTGCGCTTGCACTGTTCCGGGCGAATCAGCCGCGGGCCGGGGCTGCCCTCAAGGGCGCCCGGGGCGGCGCAGACCGCGATCTGCACGTCGCTCAAGGCGCTGACCCGGGCCTGGCTGCCCGGCGGCAGATAGACGGCAAAGGGCGACTTGTCCTCGAACACCGATTGCCGGTCGCCCAGGTTGGACCACTGGAAGGCGCCCTGGGGCGACTCGCCCTGCACGTCGATGCGGCCACTGAGCAACACCAGGCACAGCTCCTGGTCTCCGGCCCTGAGCGGCAGGCTGTCCCCCAGGCTCAGGCGGTAGGCACTGAACCCCACGTACGCCAGGGCGCCTTCCGGCAACTGGACCAGGGTCCGGCCCTGGGCCGCGCTTTTAACCAGCAGATTCATTGGCCTGTCCTCGTAGATGGCACTGCGGCGTCCAGCAGCGCCCGCAGGGTGTCATAGCCTTTTTTCGCGTAGACGTAGCTCGGCGCCACGGCCGGGTCCTGCTCGGCTTCCACCACCAGCCAGCCCTGGTAGCCCGCCTGCAGCAGCACGTCGAGCAAGGCGGCGAAGTCGATGTCGCCATCGCCGGGCACGGTGAAGGTGCCGTTGACGATGCAGTCCGGAAAGCTCCACAGGTTGTTGCGCGCCAGTTGCACCACCGCTTTGCGCACGTCCTTGAAATGCACGTGGCAGACCCGGCGCACATGCTTGCGCAGCACCTCCAGGGGCTCGCCGCCGCCCATGTAGCAATGGCCCGAATCGAACAGCAGGCCGACTTCCTCGCCGCTCAAGCGCATCAGCTGGTCGATGTCCGCCGGCGATTCGACATAGGCGCCCATGTGGTGGTGATAAGCCAGGCGCACGCCCTGGGACAGGGTGAAACGCGCCAGCGTCGTGAGTTTGTCGGCGTAGTCCTGCCAGGCCTGGGCGCTGTGGAAGCGCGGGCGCTCGACCAGACGCACCGGCGAGCCCTGGATCGAGTCGGCCACTTCGCCGTAGACCAGCACCGAGGCGCCGTTGTGCTTGAGCAGCTCGACGTGGCCGGCGATGGCGTCGATTTCCTCGGCCGCCGAGCGCCGGGCCAGGCGCCCGGAATACCAGCCCGACACCAGTGCCAGATCATAGGGGCGCAACACCGCGGCCACGCCCTGGGCGTCCTTGGGGAATTTGCCGTTGAGTTCAAAGCCTTGGAAACCGATGTCGCGGCCTTCGCTGAGGGCGGTGCTCAGGGGCGTTTCACCGCCCAGGGCCGGCAGGTCGTCGTTGCTCCAGGAGATCGGGTTGATGCCAATTCGGATCGCGGGCATGTCTGCACCTTTTGTTGTTATTCATGAAAGCGTGGAGTACGGCCTCGCACTCGTAGGAGCTGGCGTGCCAGCGAAGGCTCCGGCGAGCCTGGCACCAGGCTCAAGACCCTCTTCGCCGGCAAGCCGGCTGCTAAAGTGAGCGGGCGCTGCGCCAGGCGTTGATCAGTTGTTCGAAGGTGCCCTGCACTTGGTGGATCAGGGTGGCGTCGTCGATCTCCCCCGCCAGCCACGCACGGCTGGGCTCCTGGAAGATCGTGCGGCCCACGGCAAACCCGCGGCAGGTGCGGCTGTCGGCGGCTTGGCGAAAGCCCTCGGCGAGGGCCTCGGCCGAGGCATTCAGGCCCAGCAGCACCACGCCACGGCAATACGGGTCGCGTTCCTGGATCAGCTCGTCGAGCTTTTTCCATTCTTCGGCCGACTGCGCCTCGATCTTCCACCACGCGGGGTAGATACCCAGGTTGTACAGGCGCTTGAGGCTGCGGTAGAGCACCTCGGGATGGGCGCCGGGCAGGTCCTTGGGCGGGATGATTTCCAGCAGCAGTTCATGCCCGCTGACCTGGGACGCCTGGTACAGCCCACGGATCTGCGCTTCCTGCTCCAGGCGCAGCAGGGGTTCGTCGTCCGGGTGGAATTGCACCAGGCACTTGATGATCTGCTCCTGGGGCCAGGCGATCAGGTTGCTGCCCACCGAGCGCCCGTGCTCGAAGGCCAGGGGCCGCGAGCCCTGGACTTCCACCGGCCGTGCCACCCACCAGCCGCGCCCGGTGGCGGCGTTCAGCGCCTCCTGGCCGAAGCGCTGGTCGGCCAGCAGGCCGACATCGGCCTCGATGCCCCGGCGCCGCAGCTCGGCTTCGACCCGTTGCACCGCCTCTATGAAGAGCTGCTTGAGCTGAGCGATGGCCTTGAGCTCGCGACCGCTGTGCTGCGCCAGTTCCACCAGTTGCCCACGGTGATCGAAGGCAAAGACGAACAATTGCTTCCAGGCCTTGCGCGGCACGCTGACCTGATGCAGGCGCTGCAGGATCGGGTCCTGGTCGGGACGGGTAATGGGCACCGGGCTGCTGAACAGGTAATCCAGTTCGGCCCGGGTCGGCATCGCCGGGGCACAGGCATGGCGCGACACCACCAGGCCGCCACAGGCGTTGGCCAGCTGGCAGCAGCGCTCATCGCTGGCCTCTTCCAGCCAGCCACTGAGGAAGCCGGACATAAAGGCATCGCCGGCGCCCAGCACGTTGAGCACCTCCACCCGCACACCGGGATAGATCGCCCCGTCCTCCAGGCGCGGCGGAATCTCGCCGTGGATCACCGTGCAGCCTTGCGGGCCGAGCTTGACCACCAGGGTCGCGGCGCTCAGGGAGCGCACGGTGCGCAGGGCCGTCAGCAGGTCGTCGCTGCCACCGGCAATCAGGAACTCCTCCTCGGTGCCGACGATCAGGTCGAAACGCCCCAGGATGCCCTGCACATGCTGGCTGACCTGCTGGTCGGCAACGAACCGGGTCTCGCCGTCGGCCTTGCCCGCCAGGCCCCAGAGCACCGGCCGGTAGTCGATGTCCAGGACCCGCCGGACCCCGTGCTTCTCGGCGTAGTCCAGGGCCTGGAGGCTGGCCTGGTAGACGCCGTCGGTGGAGAAATGGGTGCCGGTGATCAGCAGGGCCTTGCTGGAGGCAATGAAGGTTTCGTCGATGTCGGCGGCGCACAGCGCCATGTCCGCGCAGTTCTCGCGGTAGAACACCAGGGGGAAGGTTTCGCGGTCCTTGAGGCCCAGCAGGACCAGGGCGGTGAGGCGCTGCGGATCGACCTTGACCGCGCTGACGTCGCAGCCTTCGCGCGCCAGCGACTCCAGCAGGAAGCGCCCCATGTGATCGTCGCCGACCCGGCTCAGCATCGCCGACTTGAGGCCCAGGCGCGCGGTGCCGAAGGCGATGTTCGCCGACGAGCCGCCCAGGTACTTGGCAAAGCTGCTGACGTCCTCCAGCCGCGCCCCGACCTGCTGCGCATAAAGGTCGACGCCCAGGCGTCCGAGGCAAATCAGATCCAATTGACGCCCACTGGCAAAACGAGTCTGGCCCATGCTGGCTCCTGTTATTTTTATCAGCCTGCGCTCGCCGCCGTGACCGGTCGCCGAGCACTCTTGGTGGATGCAGACTAAAACGTCTCCGGGCCTCAATCAATATTTTTTCTATATATTTTTTACATGGAATATATTTTCCATTAAACTTTTTCAAGCCTGAGCCAGACGCCCTGCATCGTTTCAGCAAAGCCCCGGCCGGCACCGGCCCGAAGATTTTATGGGGCCCTACCCTGTAGACTGCCGGCTGCCCACCTATTGTCAGGGGACGGCTCTCCAGCCTGCCCATCAGTACACGCCAGAAGGATTTTCTATGTCCCGCACCGATCAGCCGGCCCTGGCCGAGAGCACGCCCGAGAGCGACCTCGTCAGCCCCCCGATCAATGCCGAGCGCCTGCTGCAACTGATCACCGAGGAATACGAGAGCCTGCCCCGCCAGCTCAAGCGCATTGCCAGCTACATGAGCCAACAGAGCGACCGGATCATGGTCGACCGCATCAGCGACATCGCCCGGGAATGCGAGGTCCATCCTTCGGCCATCGTGCGCTTTTCCCAGCGTTTCGGTTTCAGCGGCTTCAGTGAAATGCAGGCGCTGTTTCGCGAGGCCTACACCCACAAGGCCACGCCGGTGCAGAACTACCAGCAGCGCATCCGCAGCATGATCGCCAACAAGTCGCAGAAGGCCAGCGGCGGCGATCTGGCCCGGGAGTGCGTCAACGCCACGCTCTCGGGAATCGAGCGCCTGGGCCTGGAACTGGACGACGCGGCCTTCGAGCAGGCGGTGGAGCTGGTGGTCAATGCCGACAACATCTACGTGGTGGGGGTGCGCCGCTCCTTCGCCGTGGCCGACTACCTGGTGTACAACCTGCAGCACACCAACAAGCGCATCCACCTGGTGTCGGGCCTGGGCGGCAGCTACCGCGAGCAGATGCGCAGCATCCGTCCCAACGACCTGGTGATCGCCATCAGCTTCACCCCCTACGCCAAGGAAACCCAGCACTGCCTGCGCATTGCCCAGCACAACCAGGCCCAGACCCTGATCATCACCGACAGCACCCTGTCACCCCTGGCCAAGCGCGCCAACAGCGTGCTGCTGGTCAACGAAGGCAGCTCCTTCGCCTTCCGCTCGCTGAGCGCCACCCTGTGCCTGTGCCAGGCGCTGTTCATCGCCGTGGCCTATCGCCTGGAACTGAAGATGGACGAGATTCACGAACAGGGCGGCTTCGACGACTAGCCCGAAGCCGGCCCATGGCTATGGGCTTGCAGGGCATCGGGCACGCCCCGGCGTTGCAGGCCGCCCTGCTCGACCCAGCCCAGGGTCTGGCGGTACGCCCGCTGCAGCAGCGCGTCGGTCTGGTTGAAGTCGAACACCGATACCCCCAGCGGGCACAGGGGGTCGACCACATGGATCGCCACCCGCGGCGCATAGAGTTCGATGTCGCGCACCAGCTGGCGCATGCTCAACAGGTTCAAGGTGTGCAGGGCCAGGGCCAGCATCCCCGCCGGCGGCGCCGGGCAGGCGCAACCGAAACCGGTGGGCAGGACAATCACCCGAGTGGCCCCCAGGCCCACCGCGGCGGCAATCGGCGTATTGCTCGCGACCCCGCCATCCACCAGCAGCTTGTCGCCGATGCGCACCCAGGGAAACACCAGGGGAATCGCCGCGCTGGCCAGCAGCGCCTGCTCGGTGTCGCCACTGGAGAGCACTTCCTGGGCCCCCGTCAGCAGGTTGGTGGTGACGATATGCAGCGCCAGCCGGCTGTCTTCGATACGCGCGACCGGCAACGCCCGACGCACCAGCCGAGACAGGGCCGTGGACGGCAGCAGGCAGCCGCGATGGCGTAGCAGGCCCACCAGGCTGTCGAACCAGGAAAACGGAAACACGTCGCCCTTGCGCAAGCCACGCCAGAAGTCCGCCAGCTCGGCCACGCCCCGGGCATCGGGCCGCGCGGCGAAGTAGGCGCCATTGATGGCGCCCACCGAGGCCCCCACCACCAGATCGAACTCCAGCCCCAGCTCCACCAGGGCTTGCAGCATGCCGACCTGGACCGCCCCGAGGCTGCCGCCCCCGGAAAGCACCAGCGCGGTTCTGTCCTGACCCATGACCGACCTCCCGCGCCGTTGTCGACGCCCTAGAAGCTCAGCATAGTCGCCCGCCAACCACCGGCAGCAACCGCCCCAGCGGCTCTACTCGTAGATCTTGCCGCAGTACAGGAACACCGCGAAACGCCGCCAGGGCGAGGCCTGCGCCAACCCCTGGGTGGCGCCCATGCCGGTGGCTTCGGCCCAGGCCTGGGCGCCATCGAGAAAGTCCTCGATGGAATGATTCTGCCAACTGTCGCGGTGCTGCAGCTGACGGCGGTCGTCAAGCAGCGTCTGGACGAAGTCGAGGAAGCTCTGCTCGTCATTCACCTGCTGCAAGCGTTGTTCAAGGTCCATGGTCTGCTCCGTTGATTCAGGACAGCGCCTGCAAAGCCAGGCCCTTGCGCAGCAGCTCCTTGCGCAGGATCGGCCGGGCCAGGCAATGCACGCCGTCCTGGGCGCTGCACTCTAGCAGCCGCTCAAGCTTGCGGGCACTGCCCGGGCTGCCGGTCAGCAGGTAGCTTTTGCCTTCGCTGAGGCTGATCAGGTTCAGCAGCCAGTCATCGCCCCACTGCCCCAGCACCTGCTCGATCAGGTGGCGCTGGCGCGCCAGCAGGCCCTCGCCCTGCCACAGCGTCAGCTGGGCAAAGCGCCGCGGCAGGTTGCTGGACGCTTCGAGCACCTTCAAATCCTTGAGCAGGGCCTGGGGCAACTGCGCTTCGATCTGCTGCTGGCATTGCTGGAAATACGCTTCGGGCCACTGGGGCCCCAGGCCGGCATGGGCGGCCAGGGCGGCATAGGCCTGGCGGTCGGCCGCAGTACAGCTGCCGCCGCTGAAGTTCAGGGTGTTGTCGAGGATGCCCGCCGCCAGCAGTTGCGCACTGTCGCGGCTGATCCGCGGCAGCAGGCCGGCGTCGCGCCAGCGCTCATAGACCTGGGTGCAGGCGGCGCCGATCGGGCGGATATCCGCGTATTTGCCCAGGCGCTCGTCCCAGAACGCCTCGAACCCCGGGTGATGGTCGATGACCTCCACCACCCGCGCGAGGTCCACCAGCGGGTCCAGGTGCAGGTGGTTGGAAATGTCCACCAACACGAACTGGTCGGCGCCCTCGGGGACGTGGCTGTCCAGGCCCTTGAGGCGGTCTCTGAAGCCTTGGGGAATGCTCTCGTTGAGCGGCGCGCTGCTCAGGGCCCGGGCCGGGCGCCCGCTGAGGTTGAGCAATTCGGCGTAGGCGATGCAACCGGCGTAGGCGTCGATATCCAGATAGGCCGCGCCGGCGGTGACAATGATCATGACGTCCGTGTAATCCACAAAGGCCCGAGGCCGGGGCGCAGAGGGTGCCCGAGCCACATGACAGGCAGATGACAGCCCAGGCTCAGCGCGCTTGCGCTTGTTCTTGCGCTTGCCGCGCCGCGGCCACCAGCAGCGCCGCCAGCCGCGATCCGCTGAAACGGATCTGCGCCAGGCTCAGGGCCGCGTAGCCGATGATCACCGCCGCCGGCCGGCGCGCCACCTGACAGTGCTCGGCCAGCCCCTGCAGCAGCAGGCCCTGCTCGGCGGCGCGCTGGCGAAAGCGCGTCTCGTCGCTGCCCGGTGGCAGCTCCAGGAGCAGGTGCAGCCCGGCCTGCTGGCCGCTGATGCGGTAGCAGCCCGGCGCCTCCCGAGCGAGGATCGCCAGCAGCAGGTCGCGGCGTTCCTGATAGGCCTGACGCGCCGCCCGCAGGTTACGCAGGAAGGCGCCGCTGGCGATGTAGTCGGCCAGGGCCATCTGCTCGATCACCCCGACCGAGCGCCCGGTGCTCTGCAAGGTCGCCAGCAAGCGCGGGCGCAGGCTGTCGGGCAGCAGCATGAAGCCCACCCGCAAGCCGGCGAACAGGGTCTTGTTGAAGCTGCCGCAGTAGATTACCCGGTCGTCCCGGTCCAGCGACTTGAGGGCCGCCAGCGGCGCGCTCTGGTAGTTGAACTCGCTGTCGTAGTCATCCTCCACCACCCAGGCCTGGCTATGCCGCGCCCATTCCAGCAGGGCCAGGCGCCGCGACACCGGCAGGGTCATGCCCAGAGGCGCCTGGTGGGCCGGGGTCACGTAGACCAGGCGTGCATCGCGGTGCTCTTGCAGGCGCGCGGTGTCGATGCCCTCCTCCTGCAACGGGATCGGCACCAGGCGCGCCCCGGCCAGGGCAAACAGATCCTTGGCCGAGAGGTAGCCGGGGTCTTCCAGGCACACCTTGTCACCCGGGCGCAGCAGGCTGCGGGCCAGCAGGTCGAGGCCATGGCGGATGCCGGTGGTGATCATCACCTGCCCGGCATGGCAGGCGATGCCCCGGTGCTGCCCCAGGTACTCGGCGATCTGCTGGCGCAGCGCCGGCAGCCCGCCGGGGTCGGCGTCGCACAGCGACTGCGCCGAGGCACTGCCCAGGGCCCGGGTCAGGGAGCGGGTCCAGTGCGGCAGGGGAAACAGCGCCGGGTCGGCCAGCCGCGCAACAAAGGGCTGGCCGGCACGCACGCCCAGCGGCGGGTACGGCGGTTCAAGGTCACCGGCGGCGGGCGCGGCAACCGCCGCCGGGGCGCTCAGGTAAAGATCCGGCACCACCGCGCAGACCCGGGTCCCGGAACCGCTGGCGCGGCTCACGTAGCCTTCGCTGCGCAGGCGGTCGAAAACCACTTCCAGGGTGCCCCGGGACAGGCCCCAGCGCTGGGCCAGGGTGCGCGTGGAGGGCAAGCGGCAGCCGGCCGGCAGGCGTTTTTCCAGGATCGCCTGGCGTAACGCGGCGTAGGCACTGTCCTGCTTGCCCTGAGCGCCCTCCATGGGCAGCGGCAGGTCGAGGGGCACGGGGTGTTTTCCACGGCTCATAGTGGTCCAGTCGAATGGGCTCTAAACGGTGCTCGGCATTAAACCATAAAGACCTTAATTTCAGCGCCGTACCCACTTGCCCCGAGCCCGCCATGCCCCCGCTTGCCGACGCCCCGCCCCGCACCATTGCTGTTGCACGCCCCCTCGCCCCCAGGCTCTGGACCCTGTTGCTGCTGGTGGTGGTCTGCCTGCCGCGGATCAGCATCGACCTGTACCTGCCGGCGCTGCCGGCCATGGCCGACCAACTGCGGGCCAGCGATGCGCAACTGCAACTGACCCTGAGCCTGTACATGCTCGGCTATGCCCTGTCGATGCTGCTGGGCGGGCCGCTGTGCGACCGCTATGGCCGGCGCCCGGTGCTGCTGGCGGGCACCGCGCTGTTCCTGCTGGCCAGCCTGGCCTGCATGCTCGCCGCCAGCGTCGAGGTGCTGATGGTCGCCCGCCTGCTGCAGGCGTTGGGCGGTTGCTGCGGCACCCTGATCGGCCGGGTCATGGTCCGCGACCGCTGCGCCCCCGAAGAGCAGCCGCGCCTGCTCGGGCTGCTGTCCATGGGCATTGCCCTGTCGCCGATGCTGGCGCCGCCGCTGGGCAGCCTGGTCGACCACCTGCTGGGCTGGCGCGGGCTGTTCCTGTGCCTGAGCCTGGTGGCCGCGGCGGCCTGGCTGCTGATGTACAAACGGCTTGCCGAAACCCGCCCGGCGCAGCTCGCCCCGGTGCCTGGCAAACACCTGCCGCGCCTGTACCTGCGCTTGCTGGGCGAGCGCTATTTCATGCGCTATTCCCTGGCCATCGGCTGCCTGTACTGCACCTATTTCCCTTTCATCCTGCAATCGTCGGCACTGTTGCAGCGCCAGCTGGGGCTGTCGCCCACGGCCTACGCCCTGGTATTCGCCGCCACCGTGGCCGGCTACCTGCTGGGTTCGCGGCTGTTCCAGCGCCTGGGCGCGCGCCACGGCGCCGACCGTCTGATAGCCCGGGCCTGCCTGTTGAACCTGGCGGGCGCCGGCCTGTTGCTGTTCGCTCGCAGCCTGTGGCCCGACAGCCTGTGGGCGATCGTCCTGCCGATGCTGCCGCTGATGTTCTCGGTGGGCCTGGCGATACCCGCCTGCCAGCTGGCGATCCTGCAACCCTATGCGGCGGTGGCGGGCACCGCTTCGGGGCTGTTCTTCTTTATCCAGATGGCCCTGACCGCCGGCTGCGGCTTGCTTGCCAGCCTGCTGGCGAACCACCCGGCCGGCTCGCTGCAGGCCCTGACCGGCCTGTCCAGCCTCGCCCTGGGCCTGGTCTGGTGGTGCCTGCGACCACGGCAGCCCTAGCACCTGTGGTAACGCGACGCGCAACCTACCGGTCGCCGATTACCTGCCTGGCTGTAGCCGCTGCTGAGCCCGCGAAGCTGCGCAAAGGTCCGCAGGACCTTGCTTGACAATCTCCAGCCAAACTCGCAGCGGCCTCAAGGGCACCGCGGCCCTTCGTGCCGTTCGCAGCCTGCGGCAGCGGCTACACCTATCCCCGATCGGCATTGGCCTGTAGCCGCTGCTGAGCCCGCGAAGCTGCGCAAAGGTCCGCAGGACCTTGCCTGACGATCGCCCGCCGAACCCGCAGCGGCCTCAAGGGCACCGCGGCCTTCGTGCCGTTCGCAGCCTGCGGCAGCGGCTACACAACCCCCCGATCGGCATTGGCCTGTAGCCGCTGCTGAGCCCGCGAAGCTGCGCAAAGGTCCGCAGGACCTTGCTTGACGATCGCCAGCCAAACTCGCAGCGGCCTCAAGGGCACCGCGGCCCTTCGTGCCGTTCGCAGCCTGCGGCAGCGGCTACACCTATCCCCGATCGGCATTGGCACGTAGTCGCTGCCGAGCCATGGCAAGGAGCTGGGCAAGGCCGATTCAATGCCGCTACATTAGCCGCGCCGTTCCCATCCGTTGCGCCGTACAAGACAAGGAAATACGTGATGAAACTCATTGGAATGCTCGATTCACCCTATGTGCGCCGCGTCGCCATCAGCCTCAAATGCATGGACCTGCCCTTCGAGCACCACTCGATCTCGGTGTTCAGCACCTTTGAGCAGTTCAAGGCCATCAACCCGGTGGTCAAGGCGCCAAGCCTGGTCTGCGACGGGGGTGAAGTGCTGATGGATTCGAGCCTGATCCTCGACTACCTGGAAACCCTGGCCGGCCCGAAACGAAGCCTGATGCCCGCGACCCTGCCGGAGCGTTTGCATGAGTTGCGCCTGATCGGCCTGGCCCTGGCGGCCTGTGAGAAGTCGGTGCAGATCGTCTACGAACGAAAGCTGCGTCCGGCGGAGAAACAGCACGGCCCCTGGCTGGAGCGGATCGGCGGCCAATTGCAGGCCGCCTATGCCGAGTTGGAGCACGAGTTGCAGAAGCAGCCGCTGCCCCGGGATGGAACCCTGAGCCAGGCCGGCATCAGCCTGGCGGTGGCCTGGAGTTTCAGCCAGATGATGGTGGCGGACCAGTTTGGTCCCGAGCAATTCCCGGCGGTGCGCAGTTTTGCCGAATACGCCGAACAGCTGCCGGTGTTCCTCGACACCCCCGCCACCTGACCCACACAGCGCCATCACCGTAGCCGGCTTGCTGGTGAAGAGCCCCCTGAGCCATGCAGCACTCCTGGAAACGCTTTCGCTGGCAAGCCAGCTCCTACGCAAGTCCAACAGATCCTCGTGGGGATCTGTCAGGCCGGTTCGGGCTGTTTTTTCACCGGGGCGGTGGCGAAACGCCGGGCCAGGAACGGGGTGATGTCCAGCGGCAGGGTTTCGTCGTTCACCAGTTTGTCCAGCAGCACGCCGGTGATCGCCGACGTCAGGATGCCGGTGCGGAAGTGCCCGCAGGCATTGAGGTAACCCTCGACCCCGTCCATCGGCCCAAGAATCGGCAGTTCATCCGGCGAGCCCGGGCGCAGGCCGGCCCAGCAGCGCTTGAGGTTGACCTGGGCCAGCTCGGGAATGCAGCGCACCGCCCCCTGCACCAGACCGTTGATTTCCGGGTAGGTGGTGCTGACGTCGAAGCCCTTGTCCTCGGTGGTGCTGCCAATCAGGATCTCGCCGTTGTCCTTCTGCGCCATGTAGCAGTCGCTGGTGGTCAGGCAGCCATTGAGCAGCTTGGGCATGCGCTCGGTGAGGAGGATCTGGCCCTTCACCGGCTTCACCGGAATCTCCACCCCGGTGGCCTGCAGGCTCAGCTCGGCGGCCCAGGCACCGGCGGCGTTGATCAGGGTCGAGCAATGGAACAGCCCGGCCTCGGCGGTCTGCACCCCGCTGACCCGGTTGCCGTGGTGCAGGACGCCGGTGACGTTGGTGTTGAAGTACACATCCACGCCGTTCTGCCGTGCACCTTCGGTGTAGGCATCGGTCAGGCGGAACGGGTTGACCTGGTGATCGCAGAGGAACTCCAGGGCGCCCTGGGCTTCGTGGCTGACATTGGGTTCCGCGGCGCGCAGGGCCGCCTGGTCGAGCCAGCGCACCTGATCGGACAGGTGCGGGATGCAACCAACAATGTGTTCGGCGTACAGCCGGTCTTCATCGTCATAGATGACGAACTTGAGCCCGGTCTGTTCGAACTTGAAGTCCATGCCGTGCAGGCCGATCAGCTCGCGGTGCAGACGCGGGTAGATCTCGTTGGACTGCAGGGCGAAGTCGAAGAACGACTGCGGCAGGATATGCGGGGTGCTGGAATCCACCACCACCGCCGAACCCTGGGCCTCGCGCTTGCGGTTGGCCGACATCATGCGAAAGAAGATCACCCCGCAGCCCAGGCCCACCGACTCGCCGATGGCCCACAGGCCGCCGGCCGAGGCACGACTGGCGTTGCCCGGACGCTTGGCGTCGATCAGCGCCACCTTGAGGTTCTTGCGCTTGGACAGCTGGTAGGCGCAGGACGCCCCAATCACGCCGCCACCGGCGATCACCACGTCGTAGTACTTACTCATGTTCGGGGACCTCCTGGTCGGGTGCGGCAAAGGCGGAAAACGGAATCGGGTCCAGCGGGAAGCGCGGGCGAATCCAGCCCACGTCCTTGCGTCCGGTGGCCTGGCGCAGGCGGTCGCTGCAGTAGCCGACGCACATCCGCCCCTGGCAGTCGCCCATGCTCACGCGAGTGCGCATTTTCAGGCTGGCCATGTCCTGTACCCCCTGGGCCAGGGCACGCTCGATATCGTTGCGGGTGGTGTGCTCGCAACGGCAGATCACCGTGTCGCCCTTGGGCAGTTCTATCTGCCCGGTGCCACGCGCGGTATAGCGGTCCACCGCACCGCGAAAGCGCAGGATCGAGGCCAGTTTGCGCTCGTAGCCCTGGCGCCGCTGCAGGGCCGCTTCGTTATCCAGGACATTGCGCTGCATGAGGATCGACAGCGCGGCGATGCGACCGCTGAGCATGGCCGCTTCACCGCCGCGGATCCCGCCCATGTCGCCCGCCAGATGGATGTGCGGCTCGCTGCTCTGCTGCCAGGCATTGGCGTGGGCCCGCAGGTAGCCGTCGTCGCTGAAGCCGTGGTCCAGGCCCATCTGCTGGCTCAGCTGGGTACGCGGGATGAAGCCGTAGCCCACCGCCAGGGTCTGGGCCGCGATGCGCTGGGCCTTGGACAGGTCCGGCTGCCAGTCGGCGGAATAAGGGGCAACCGTGACCACGCTCAAGGCGTCCTGCCCCTGGGCCTCCACCACGCCCCAGCCATAGCGCAGGCTGATGCCGTGGAGCTTGAGGTAGGCCAGCATGCTCAGGCCGTCGAGGAACAGTTGCGGCTTGTTCAGCATGGCCAGGCTCTGCTTGGCGATCTTGCTCAGGGCACTGGCCTCGTAGACCCCGGCCACCCGCACGCCCGAGGCATGCAGCTGGCAGGCCACCAGTGGCAGCAGCGGCCCGGTGCCGGCGATCACCACCGGCCCCTGCGGCTTGACCACCCCGCTCTTGATCTGCAATTGCAGGCCGCCCAGCAACTTGACCCCCGGCAGGGTCCAGCCGGGAAACGGCACGCTGCGCTCATGGCAACCGGCGGCCAGGAGCAGTTGCGAGTAGTCCACCTGCTGCACCTGCTCTTCGGCGTCCAGCAGCATCAGGCTGTTATGGCCTTCGGCGCCGATCACCCGGCTGTTGAGGCGCACCTCGATCATTTGTTCGTGGTCGGAAAAATCACCGTGCAGCTTGGCCAGCATTTCGCAGTAGCGCGGCCCCAGGTAATCCAGTTGCACGCCATCGCGCAGCGGCCCGCGATAGACCACCCCGCCCAGGCGCGAGGCCTCTTCGATCAGGGTGCTGCGCACCCCGTGCTCGGCCAGTTCGATGGCCGCTGCCATGCCCGCCGGCCCGCCGCCGACGATCACCGGGTTCAGGCTCATAGGCTGGGCTCCGTTTCAGTGATGCGGTTGCTCAGGGTCTGCACCTGCATCCCCGGCTTGACCAGGGTCTGGCAGGCGCGGCGCTTGTGGCGGCCGTCGATCTGCACCAGGCAGCAATGGCACACGCCCATGCCGCAGTAGGCACCGACCAACTGCCCGTGATCGTTGCGCGCCACCTGGCGCAGACCGGTGGCCTGGATCACGCTGAGGACTGTTTCACCCAGGGCGGCAGTGACCGGCTGGCCATTGAGACTGATGGTCATGTCCGCATGCTGCAGCGGCTGAATATCAAAGTTGCGGTCTATCTGACGCATTGCGGTTCATCCGTGAGAAGTGAGTGGAGTTGCCGGCATCCTGCCGCTCAGAGTCCTGGCGCGAGGACGTGGCAACACCGCGGTTCCGATAACGCTGTCAGAACCGAGCGCGGGCCAATCTAGTACTTTTGTCCGACAGGAATATTGATCTGGGCCAAGCAAACTGCCGCAGCGCCCCAACACGTCGCGCCTGCGCTTGCGCGGTGGGGCCCGGGGCACAAAAAAGCCGCTGCCGGTACAAGCCGGCAGCGGCGCGTGAACAACGGGTCACCCCGCGTCGCGGGGGGCGCTTAGTGCATGAAGAGGGCGATCAGAATGATCACCGGGATCGGTACACCGAGAAACCACAACAGTAATGAGCGCATGACGAGTCTCCTGGATCAGTGAACGGGGGTGGGAGCCACGGTGCGCGGTTGCACAGGGCTTTCAAGCCAGATCACCGCATCCCGGCGCCGGCCGCCGAAGGTGGCGGCCAGACTGGCGAAGAACGCCCCACACAGCAGGGCAACGAACATCCACAACGACGACCAGGCGGCTATCCTGGCGGCGCTGTCGGCGGCTTCCCGGGCCGCCTGCTTGGCTTCATGCAGCGCCTGCTGGGTCTTGGCGAACACCTCGTCCACCCGGCGCTCGGCCTCGGCCCGCGTCAGGTTGGTGCGCTGGGCCACCAGTTGCGCCAGGTAGCTGCGGTCGTCGGATGACAACTGGCCATCGTTGCTCAAGGTGCGCACGAAGATCCGCGACACCGTGCCCCGGGCCGCATCCTCAGTGACCGCCACCGGGCGATCGTCACGCAACAGGCTGTCGACGAAATAGCCGTACTCGTCCGGGGAACCCTGGGCAGCGGCATGGCCGGCCACCTGGGTGGCGGCACCGGCGGCCGCGGAAGCAACCTGGGCCCCGGCCTGCACGCCACCGCCAATTACGCTGGTGACCGAGCCCACCACCAGGGTCGCGGTGACCAGGGTCGCCACCGCCCAGGCCAGGAAGCCGTGGGCGGTGTCACGGAAATACACTTCATCGCCATGCAGGTTGGCCCACTTCACCCGCAAGCGTCCGGCGATATAGCCGCCCAACCCGGCGGCGAGAATCTGCGTCAGGGCCAGCCAGACAATGCTGGAAATGCCCAAGCCCTTGGCACTGATGCCGTTGCCGGCCCAGGGCGAAACCGCGGAAAAACCCAGGCCGAAGCCCAGCAGCAAGAGGATCAGGGACAAGGCCGCGGCCGCCGCCGCGCCGGCGAAGATCGCCGCCCAGGACACGCCCGAGTGATGACTCGAAGCGTCCTCGGTGGCCAGCAGGTGTTCAGAGGGTCTGTTCATTGTTGTTCTGCTCCAGGCAGGAAAGAGGCTGTTGCACGTCACGAAGGGACAGAAAGGACAGGTGCAGTCAGCGTGCCAGCAGCAGGAGTCTTATAAACACATGTATTTCAATGACTTGCGATTAGTCATCGGGCCTGCATCGTGCAATTTGCCGCTCCGGGGGTTTTATGGCGGGCGTTCTGCACGGCGTGCGCCTCAGCCGCGCTTGCTCAGGTAGAACACCCGGCCGCGGCTGTAGCACCAGTGCACCAGCAGCCCAAGGCCCCATAGCGCCAGCAGCAGGTTGGCCGCCAGGGTCAATTGCGCGATGCCCTGCCCCCACAGGATAAAGAGCGGCAATGCCAGCCAGGCTGAACGGCGAAAACCCAGCAGGCGCATGATGCCCGGCACGATCACCGCCATCAGGGCAATGACCAGCACGTCCAGGCCGCGATACCCCAGCATCCAGCGCGCATAACGGGGATCGGCGGCATAGGCCTCCAGGTAGCCCGGCAGGCGCAACGCCAGGTCCACGGCCAGACTCAACAGCAGGCTAGCCACCAACAGCCACAGCAGCCCTTTGAAACGTGATGCGTATTTCATTGCATGACACCTTGATACGAAGAAGCTCAATCGGGGCTTCAATGCCGCTTGTAGCTTTTATTGCCACTGGGGGTCAGGCAATAGACCCCGCCCCGTGGCCCGGTGCAGAAACTACCGCTGCCGCAGGTGCAACCCTGGGTATCACGCAGCAGTGGCTCGGCACGAGGGGTGGAGGAACGCTGGCCGAACATCAGCGCGCAGTTTTTCTTCGAGGCGCTGATGGAGCCGTCATTGCACAGGAACAGCTCGCCATCGCAGCGGGCGATGCCGCCTTTCTTTCCAGAACAGGGCTGATTGGCCGCCTGCGCCACCGCGCTGCACAGCAGCATCAGGCACACCGCGAAAAAGGGCTTCCAGCCGCCCCGGGTCAGGGCTCTCATGGTGACGCCTCCTGGCAAAAAGTGGCCGGATAATATCAACCTTCAGCGCCCCTGACCCGTAGGACACCGACGAGCCCCGCGCCTGGATGAAAGTTTTTTTAGAATCCCGCCAGCGGTTTCTTGGCAAAATGCCCGCCTGTGTCACGAACCGCCAAGCAGGTAACGCCTATGACCCGCATTCTGACCATCGAAGACGACGCCGTGACGGCCCGGGAGATCGTCGCCGAACTGAGCAGCCACGGCCTCGACGTGGACTGGGTGGACAATGGCCGCGAAGGCCTGGTACGCGCCGTGAGCGGCGACTACGACCTGATCACCCTGGACCGCATGCTGCCGGAGCTGGACGGCCTGGCCATCGTCACCACCCTGCGCACCATCGGTGTGTCGACGCCGATCCTGATGATCAGCGCCCTCTCCGACGTCGACGAACGGGTGCGCGGCCTGCGGGCCGGCGGCGACGACTACCTGACCAAGCCCTTCGCCTCCGACGAGATGGCGGCCCGGGTCGAGGTGCTGCTGCGGCGCAAGAACACGGTCAAGGATTTCGCCACCAGCCTGCGGGTGGCCGACCTGGAGCTGAACCTGATCAGCCGCGAGGCGACCCGCGCCGACCAGTTGCTGAGCCTGCTGCCCACCGAATACAAGCTGCTGGAATTCCTCATGCGCAACACCGGGCAGATCCTCTCTCGGATGATGATTTTCGAAGAGGTCTGGGGCTATCACTTCGACCCGGGGACCAACCTGATCGACGTGCACATCGGCCGCCTGCGCAAGAAGATCGACCCGCCTGGCATGACTCCGTTGATCCGCACCGTGCGAGGCTCGGGTTATGTCATTGCTGAACCCCTCTAAGGGCTGGCGCTCCTCCAGCAGCCGCCTGCTGGCGCTGTACAGCACGCTGTTCGTGGCCTGGAGCTGCATCCTCATGGGGGTGCTGTACTACGAGGTGTCCACCTACCTGGACAGCCTGGCCAAGCACTCGCTGATGCAGCGCCAGCACCTGTTCGCCCGCTTCGAAGGCGAGCAGCTGGTGGAAGCCCTGGCCACCAGCATGACCTTCGACATGCGCGCCATCGACGCCTATGGCCTGTTCGACGAACAGCGTCGGCCCTTGAGCGGGCCGATCCGGCAGATCCCCGATGACCTGCCCCTGGACGGCCAGATCCACGAGTTGAAGAACTGCATCGACTCCGACGACACGAGCCTGCCCCGGGACAGCTGCGACGCGGTGGCCACCCACACCCGCGACGGCCGCTGGCTGGTGCTGGTGCGCGACAACGGCTCGCTGTTCGCGGTGACCCGGATCATTCTCCACGCGCTGCTGTGGGGCATCTCCCTGACCATCATTCCCGGCGCCGCCGGCTGGCACCTGCTGCGCCGCCGGCCGCTGCGGCGCATCCGCCAGATCCAGGCCAGCGCCGAAGCCATCGTCGCCGGCGACCTGACCCGGCGCCTGCCGCTGTCGGACCGGCGCGACGAACTGGACATGCTGGCGGCCATCGTCAACGCCATGCTCGAACGCATCGAGCGGCTGATGCATGAGGTCAAGGGCGTGTGCGACAACATCGCCCACGACCTGCGCACCCCGCTGACCCGCCTGCGGGCCCAGCTCTATCGTCTGCAGCAACAGGCCGAGGAAGGTTCGCCCCAGGCCCTGCAGATGGACCAGCTGCTGGCCGAGGCCGACACCTTGATGGCGCGCTTTCGCGGGTTGCTGCGCATCTCCGAACTGGAGGACCAGCAACGGCGTTCGGGCTTCCTCGAACTCGATCCGCTGCCGCTGCTTCAGGAGCTGTACGACTTCTACCTGCCCCTGGCCGAGGAAGGCCGCCTGACCCTGCAGCTCGACGTGCCGGCCAGCCTGCCCCGGCTGATCGGCGACCGCGCCCTGCTGTTCGAGGCCCTGGCCAACCTGCTGAGCAACTCGATCAAGTTCACCCCGCCGGGCGGTGAAGTGATACTGCGCGGCCTCGACGACGGCGGCAGCCCGCGCCTGGAAGTGCTGGACTCAGGCCCCGGCATTCCCCCGGCGGAACGGGCGGCGGTGTTCCGGCGCTTCTACCGGGTCGACGAAAGCAACGCCCAGGGCGGCTTTGGCCTGGGCCTGTCGATCGTTGCGGCGATTGTCAGCCTGCACGGCTTCAAGCTCGAAGTGGGCAGCAGCGAACGCGGCGGCGCGCGCCTGAGCCTGGATTGCCGGCCAAGCCTGATCGCCGACCACTGACCCACCCCATCCCTGTAGCCGCTGCTGAGCCCGCGAAGCTGCGAAAAGGTCCGCAGGACCTTGCCTGGCGATTTCCCGACGAACCTCCAGCGGGCTTCAACTCGCCGCGTCTCCTGAGGCAGAGTGCCGCCCAAAGCGTTCGCAGCCTTCGGCTGCGGCTACAGGTGGCCCAGGGAGTTGCTGTCCAGCTCGTAGAGCAACTCGTCAATGAGCCGCAATACGTCGGCCTCGCTCTGCAGGGACTTGATGCGCAACCCGCTGACCACCAGATCGACCCGGCCGCTGTCGGGCTCGAACACCCGCAGGGTCAGGGTGCCGTCGCCGGCATGGCTGAAACTGCAGGCCAGGGGCGCCAGGCGCTGTTCGATACAGGCGCGCCATTGGGCCTGGGTGAGCACCGCCGGTGCCTGATCGGTCACGGTGCCCTTGCTCTGTTCATCACCCATGCGGGCTGTCCTTGTGCTGTGGTTGTGCTCTGCCACAGCCCCATTGACCGGACCTGTGGCGGCTCCAAGGGTAGAAAACACCCACCACGCAAAGAAGGCGCATTTGCACGGGTTGCCCTGGTGCATATGCACCAGTTCAGCGTCCCCGACTGCCGACCGTGCCGACGAACAGCCCGCGCTCCCGGGCCCAGACGATGGCTTCGCCCCGGCTGTGCACCCCGAGCTTGGAATACAGGGTGGCGACGTGGTTGCGCACGGTGTTGGGCGCCAGCTTCAACTGGGCGGCAATCTCTTTGTCTGCCAATCCCTGATAGATCAACCCCAGCACTTCCCGCTCGCGGGCCGTCAGGTCGGCAGAGGACACCCCAGGCGTGTCCCGGGCCTTGGGGCTTCTCACGTTGGCCAGCTTTTCGATCAGGGTTCGGCTGAACCAGGAGGCGTCGCGCATCACTTCCTCGATGGCGCCCACCAGCTCCAGTTCGGAGCGCTTGCGCTCGGTGATGTCCATCAGCACCAGCAGGTAACAGGGGCTGTCCTGGATAAGCACGGTGTCGGCGTAGGCCACGCAATCGATCAGCCCGGCGTTCTTCTGGCGCACCTTGAGGTCCAGGCCATCGACGTTGCCGGCCTTCTCCAGTTGACTGAACAGTTGGCTGGCCGCCGCGGCCTCGGCGATGAAGCCGATGGCCTCGACGTTCTTGCCCAGCAGTTCTTCGCTGCTGTAGCCGCAGGTGTTGAGAAAGGCCTCGTTGACGTCGACGATCTGCTGCTCGGCGCTGCACACCAGGGTCGGCACCGGGGTCAGGCGAAACGACTTGGCAAAACGCTCCTCGCTCTGGCGCAGGGCAATCTCGATCCTGCGCCGTGGCTCCAGGTCCATGAAGGAAAACAGCATGCAGTCTTCATCGTTGATGTCCAGGGGCTGGCCGGCGACGATCACCAGCTTGCTGCCGCCGTCCGGCAGGCGCAGCTCGGCCTGCATCTGCGGGATGGTCGCGCCCTGGCCCAGGCGCTCGATGGCCAGGTCCTTGTGCTCGGCGTCCTCCAGCACATCCAGCTCGTACACCGAACGGCCGATCACCTGATCCCGGGCATAGCCGGTCATCTCCAAAAAGCCCTGGTTGACCTTGATGTAACGCAGGTCACTGAGGCGGCAGATCACCGCTGGCGCCGGGTTGGCGTTGAAGGTCTTCTCGAAGCGCTGCTCGGCGCTGGCCCAGTCGGTGGCGTCGCTGAGGATCAGCACCAGGGATTCCGGCGCGCCGCTGCGATCAGTGAGGATCATGCTGCGCACCCGGTGCACCCAGTGCCGGGGTTCGCCGTCGATCTCGGCCTGTACCTCGACCACCACGTCGCTGAAGGTTTCCCCGGCGGCCACCCGGTTGATCGGGTAGGCCTCCAGGGCCAGGGGGTGATTGTTGCGGTAGCGCAAGGCATAGCGCCGGGCGTACTCGCGGACATTGGCCCCCAGCTCGCCGACCTCGCTCACTCCATGCATGGCCAGCGCCGCCTCGTTGGCCCAGAGCAGGCTGCGGGCCTGGTCGGTTTCGATCAGGATCACCCCGTCGGACAGACCGGCGATGATCTGCTGCAACTGGCGGCGATTGGTTTCGGTAGCAAGGACGGCCTGGCTCATGGCATCTCCGGAAAAAGGGCGATGAAGCTACGACCACGCTCGTTCGCCATCGTGCCCCGGGCGCACTGGAGCACCCGGGCACCAGGCGTTAAGCTGCTGCGCCCGGTTCCGCCCATTCATCTGGAGTCAAGCATGATCACCATCCGTGAAGCCGACAGCCGCGATATCCAGGCGCTCAAGGCCATAGGTTGTGCCACCTACCGCGAGCACTTCGCGGCGATCTGGAGCGCTGCCGGCATGCAGCAGTTTCTCGACCAGGACTTCTCCGACGCCCACCTGCAAGCGTCCCTGTCCGCCCGGGACCGGCACCTGTGGCTGCTGGCCCTGGACCCGCAGCAGCAGCCCATGGGCTTTGCCAAGCTCAACTGGGGGCGGCCGGTTCCGGGCAGCGACCGCTGCGGGGCCGAGTTGCAGAAGATCTACCTGCTCAAGTCCCAGGCCGGCCAGGGCCATGGCCGGCGCCTGTTGGAGCAGGTGCTGCAACGGGCCAGCGCCGCCGGGGAATCCTGCCTGTGGCTGGACGTGCTCAAGAGCAACAGCGGCGCCCGGCGCTTTTATGAAAGCGCCGGACTGCGGCAGATCGGTGAAGTGCCCTTCAGCACCGACCTGGAACAGATCGGCATGTGGGTGATGGCCTGCGACCTGCCGCTGCCGCTGCCCCGGCCACCGGCCGAGGCTTGAACCCGGCTGCGGCCGTCCGCCCGGCGGCTACAGGCCCAGGGCCTTGAGGCGCCGGTACAGCGTGCGTTCGCTCAGGCCCAGGGCCTTGGCCAGTTCGCTGCGCGAGCCGTCGAAGACTTCCAGGGCATGGGCCAGTTGCTCCAGGTCCTTGCCGGCCCGGCGCCGGGTCACCGGGACCGGGGCCTGGGGACGGCGCAGTTCCGCCGGCAGGTCCTGCAGGCGGATCACCCCGTCATCGCTGAACAAGCGCGCCCGTTCGAGGATGTTGCGCAGCTCGCGGATATTGCCCGGGTAGGTGTACAACTGCAGCTGTTCCAGGGCCTGGGGATCGACCCGCGGCACCACCCCGGGATCGAGGCGGCGCAGCAGGCTGTCGATCAGCAGCGGCAGGTCGTCGCTGCGTTCGCGCAGCGCCGGCAGGCGGATCGGGAAGGCGCTGATGCGGTAGTACAGGTCCTGGCGGAAGCTGCCGGCGGCGACCATTTCCTTGAGCGGCTTGTGGGTGGCCGCCACCAGGCGAAAATCCGAGTGCACGGTGCGCAGGCTGCCCACTGGGCGGAAGCTGCCGGACTCGATCAGGCGCAGCAGCTTGACCTGCATGGCCAGGGGCACCTCGCCGATTTCATCGAGAAACAGGGTGCCGCCGTGGGCCGCTTCCGCCAGGCCGATCTTGCGTTGCAGGGCGCCGGTAAAGGCGCCCTTTTCATAGCCGAACAGTTCGCTTTCCAGCAGGGTTTCGGTGAGCCCGGTGCAGTCCACCACCACCAGCGGCCCGCTGGCCCTGGGGCTGCCGTCGTGCAGGGCCCGGGCGAACAGCTCCTTGCCGGTGCCGGACTCGCCCTGCAACAACACCGGGATCGGCGCCGGAGCCGCCCGCTGCAAGGCGCTCAGGGCTTCATTGAAGGCCGGCGAGCGTCCCACCAGGCCTTTCTGCTGGGGCTGCACCGAAGCCACCGCAACCGAACTCAAGCGCTCGACGTAGGCCACCACGGTGCCGGCCTCGCCGATGATCGGCCGCAGTTCCACGTCCACGTGCTCCGGGCCGCGAGGCGTGTGATGGATGTGCAGCATGCGCTCCGGCACCCGGCTGTCATGGGCCTTGCGCATCGGGCAATGCTCGCCGGCCTGATCGCAGGGCACGGCGAACTGGTGGGAGACGCGGTAGCACTTGGCGCCGACGTGGGGCTTGCCGGCCACGCCGAACTGACGCTGGTAGGCGGTGTTGGCGGCGATGATGTTGTAGTCGGTGTCGAGCACGATGGTCGGTTGCGGATCGTGTTCGAGGTAGGACACCAGGGCAGACATGGACGGCTGGGCAAGGTCGGTGGCGATCAGGGACATGGGCAACTCCGGGGCAGTGGCGGCAGCTTAAAGCACGCCGCGGCTTTCTGCCATTTTCTGCCACAAACTGCCAAACCACTGCCAAATGACGTTGGCAGTCGCGGCACAAAACGCCTGATGGCAGCCTCTGCGGCCTTCTACTTCAATGAACAGGTGGCCAATCCGGGTGTTTGAGGTTGGCACGTTTATTGACAGTCCAAGGGACGAGCGACAGCGCAGACTGTCCTCACCTTCATTGCCTGGAGTGCCCCATGATCATCAGCGACACGCTGCGTGTAGAAGCCTTTTTCGACAGTCAGACCTGGACCATCAGCTACCTGGTGATGGACCAGGCCAGCCGCCGCTGCGCGCTGATCGACAGCGTGCTGGACTACGACCCGAAATCCGGCCGCACCCGCACCGAGTCCGCCGACCGCCTGATCGCCCGGGTGCGTGAGCTGGACGCCCGGGTCGACTGGATCCTGGAAACCCACGTGCACGCCGACCACCTGTCCGCCGCGGCCTACCTCAAGGACCAGCTGGGGGCCCGGGTGGCCATCGGCAATCAGATCACCCGGGTGCAGAAAGTCTTCGGCGCACTGTTCAACGAGGCCCCGAGCTTTGCCCGCGACGGCAGCCAGTTCGACGTGCTGCTGGAAGACGGCGCCGAATTCGCCATCGGCGGCCTCGGCGCCCGCGCCCTGCACACCCCGGGGCACACCCCGGCCTGCATGACCTACCTGGTGCAGGTCGGCGATGAGTGCGTGGCCTTTGTCGGCGATACCCTGTTCATGCCCGACTACGGCACCGCCCGCTGCGACTTCCCCGGGGCCGACGCGCGGACCCTGTACCGCTCCATCGGCAAGATCCTCGCCCTGCCCCCACAGACCCGGCTGTTCATGTGCCACGACTACCTGCCCAACGGCCGCGAGCTGCAATACATGACCACCGTCGCCGAGCAGCGCGCCAACAACATCCACATCCATCAGGGCATCGACGAAGACAGCTTCGTGAAGATGCGCGAAGCCCGTGACGCGACCCTGGACATGCCGGTGCTGATCCTGCCTTCGGTGCAGGTCAACATGCGCAGCGGGCAGTTTCCCGAGCCCGAAGACAACGGCGTGAGCTACCTGAAGATTCCCCTGAACACCCTATAACGATTAACGACTCCACACGGAGACCTTGCCATGCGTCCCTTCAACCCGGCCCTGCGCCCCGTCGACGGCAGCCACCAGGTGCTGATCGTCGGTGGCGGTGCCGCCGGCATCGCCGTTGCCGCCAGCCTCTTGACCCGCGATCCGCACCTGGACGTGGCCCTTATCGACCCCGCCCAGCACCACTATTACCAACCCGGCTGGACCCTGGTGGGCGCCGGGGTATTCAGCGCCGCGTCCACCGAACGGACCATGGCCGAGCTGATTCCCCAGGGCGTCAAGTGGATCCAGCGCGCGGTCAGCCAGTTCGAACCGCAACACAATGCCCTGGTGCTGGACAACGGCCACGTGCTGGCCTACGACCAGTTGATCGTCTGCCCCGGGCTCAAGCTCGACTGGGCAGCCATCGACGGCCTGCCCCAGGCCCTGGGCAACCACGGCGTGACCTCCAACTACCGCTACGACCTGGCGCCCTACACCTGGCAACAGGTGCAGCAGCTGCAACAGGGCGAGGCGCTGTTCAGCCAGCCGCCGATGCCGATCAAGTGCGCCGGCGCGCCGCAGAAAGCCATGTACCTGTCCTGCGACCACTGGCGGCGCCACGGTCGCCTGGGGGCGATCAAGCCGCGTTTCCTGAATGCCGGCGGCGTGCTGTTCGGCGTGGCCGACTATGTGCCGGCGCTGATGGAATACGTGAAGAAATACGCCATCGAGCTGGATTTCGGCCACAACCTGGTGGCGGTGAACGGCCCGGCGCAGCGCGCGACCTTCGTCCGCACCCTGGCCGACGGCCGCCAGGAAACCCTGGAGCGCGCCTTCGACCTGCTGCACGTGGTGCCGCCGCAGTGCGCCCCGGATTTCATTCGCCACAGCCCGCTGGCGGACGCCGCCGGCTGGATCGACGTCGATCCCCACAGCCTGCGCCACAGGCGTTTCGTCAACATCCACGGCCTGGGCGACGCCACCAATACCAGCAACGCCAAGACCGCCGCCGCGGCGCGCAAGCAGGCGCCGGTGGTGGCCAACAACGTGCTGGTGGCCCTCAAGCGCCTGACCCGGCTGGCCGCCTATGACGGCTACGGCTCCTGCCCGCTGACCGTGGAACGGGGCAAGATCGTCCTCGCCGAATTCACCTACGGCGGCAAGCTGGCGCCGAGCTTTCCGCGCTGGCTGCTGGACGGCCGCCAACCGACCCGTCGCGCCTGGTGGCTAAAGGAACGAATCCTGCCGCCGCTGTACTGGCGCGGCATGCTCAAGGGCCATGAATGGCTGGCGCAACCGACCCAGGCCACGGACACCCCGAAGACATGAATGAACACAGTCTTTTGGGCGCTGGGCTGGGGGCGGTCATTGGCGCGATCCTGGCGCTGACTGGAGCCGGCGGCGGCATCCTCGCGGTGCCATTGCTGGTGTTCGGCCTGGGCTTGAGCATGGTCGAGGCCGCCCCTATCGGCCTGCTGGCGGTGGGGCTGGCCGCCAGCGTCGGCGCGGTGCTGGGCCTGCGCCAGGGCATCGTGCGCTACCGTGCGGCGGGGTTTGTCGCCAGCATCGGCATCCTCATGGCGCCGCTGGGGCTGTGGCTGGCCCACCGCCTGCCCAACCTGCCCCTGGCCCTGCTGTTTTCCCTGGTGCTGCTGTATGCCTGCGGACGTATCCTGCGCAAGGCCAGCCTGGAATTGAAACAGGGCCGGGCGGCGCCGCGTCCGGCGTTCCTGCCCTGCGTGCTCAACCCGGCCCAGGGCCGCCTGCGCTGGACCCTGCCCTGCGCCCGGGCACTGACCTTCACCGGCATGCTCTCGGGGCTGCTGTCGGGGTTGCTCGGCGTGGGCGGCGGCTTCGTGATCATCCCGGCCCTGAGCCGCTACACCAACCTGGACAGCAAGAGTATCGTCGCCACCTCCTTGGCGGTGATTGCCCTGGTGTCCCTGGGCAGCGTGGTGACCGCCAGCCTCAGCGGGGTGATGCACTGGGCGGTGGGCGCACCCTTTGCCCTGGGCGCGGTAGTGGGCCTGGTGCTGGGCCGTCAGGTGGCCAGCCACCTGGCCGGGCCGCGCCTGCAACAACTGTTCGCCGTCACCGGCATGCTGGCGGCGCTGCTGCTGGCGGGCGGGGCCCTGGGCTGGCTGTCCCATTGAGGTCCTTGCGCCGGCCAGCCGGCTCCCACAACAACAGTTACACGGCACCTGTCGCCGCTGACTTGCCAGTGAAGGCGTCGCCACCGACGCCGCGCTTCCAAGGTGGAACAACAGGCCCCATGCAGAGGAAATCCCCATGCTCTTTGATGCCGTACATTTCACCCCGGGCTCGGCCCTGGCCGGAGGCGCGCTGATCGGCCTGGCGGCCGGGCTGTTGATCGTCGCCAACGGGCGCATCGCCGGAATCAGCGGCCTGCTCGGCAGCCTGCTGCAACCGGGCAGCGACGGCTGGGGCGAAAAAGCCCTGTTCATCCTCGGGCTGTTGCTGGCGCCCCTGCTCTGGGGCCTGTTTCACGCCCTGCCGGTCGCCGAGTTCCAGGGCGGCCTGCTCGGCCTGATCGGCGCCGGCCTGCTGGTGGGCATCGGCACCCGCTACGGCGCCGGTTGCACCAGCGGCCACGGGGTCTGCGGCATTTCCCGGCTGTCGCCACGCTCGCTCGTCGCCACCCTGTGCTTCATGGGCACCGGCTTCGCCACGGTCTGGGTGTTGCGCCACGGACTGGGGCTGCTGCCATGAGAAAACTCAGCGCATTTTTTGCCGGCCTGCTGTTCGGCATCGGCCTGCTGCTGGCAGGCATGGCCAATCCGGCCAAGGTCCTGGGCTTTCTCGACCTGGCCGGCCGCTGGGATCCGTCCCTGGCGCTGGTGATGCTCGGCGCCATCGCCGTGGCCTGGTGGCCTTTCCATTGGGCCATGGGCCGCTCGCGCTCGCTGCTCGGGGCGCCCATGCAGATCCCCGCCAAGCGCAATGTCGATCGACGCCTGATCGGCGGCAGCCTGCTGTTCGGCATCGGCTGGGGCATCGCCGGGATCTGCCCGGGACCGGCCCTGGTGCTGTTGCCGGGGGGCCACTGGCAAGCCTGGGTGTTCGTCCTGGCCATGCTCCTGGGCATGCTGCTGTTCCAGCGCCTGGAGGCCCGTCGGCAGCCCTGAACAGCACTGCTACGAGGGAAACCACCAGGGAAATATTGGCCTCTGCCGAACCAGCGCTTAGGTGGCGACCATGACCTGGACCCATGCCCCACCAGGAGTGCGCCATGTCCACCGCCCAGTCCCTTGAACTCTGTTTCTGGCACAAGATCGGCCGCTACGCCTCGCGCATCGGCCGGGCCCTGATCCAGAAAGCCCTGTGGCTCTACTACGCCGCGCAACGACCGCAAACCCCGATCTGGGCCAAGACCACCATCTACGCCGCCCTGGGTTACTTCGTGCTGCCGCTGGACCTGATCCCCGACCTGATTCCCGGGGCCGGGTACGTGGATGACCTCGGCCTGTTGACCGGCTCGGTGGTGACGGTGGCCGCCCACATCAACGCCGAGGTCCGGGAGCAAGCCAGCGCACGCCTGGCCGACTGGTTCGGCAGTGAGCCGCAATGAACCGGAGGGCGGCGCCTGGGTGCGCACTCGACTCACCAGGGCGCTGCGGCAGCCCGGCCAGAGTCGCCGCCCGGCTCACCGCGCCTGCGTGTCCAGGGCATAGAACTCCTGCAGCTTGGCCTGCAGCAGTTGCTTGTCCGGCAACTGGGTCCGGTACTCGGCGATCAACGCCGGAGACAGCGAACGGTTGAGGGCATATTCCACCACCTCGTCTTCCTTGCTGGCACACAGCAGCACGCCCAGGGCCGGTTTTTCGTGGGGTTTGCGCACCTGACGATCCAGGGCCTTCAGGTAGAAGCCCAGCTTGCCCAGGTACTCCGGTTCGAAGCGCCCGACCTTGAGTTCAACGGCCACCAGGCAATTCAACCCACGATGGAACAGCAGCAGATCCAGGACGAAATCGCGCCCGCCAACCTGCAAGGGGTAGCCCGAAGCGACAAAGCAGAAGTCGCGGCCCATCTCGATCAGAAAATCCTTGAGTTGACGCACCAGCCCCTGATGCAGATCGGCCTCGTCATGCCCCGGGGGCAGGTCGAGAAACTCCACCATGTAGGCATCCTTGAAGACCTTCAGGGCCTCGGGACGGGCCTGTTTCAAGGTGGCCGTGGCATTGGCCGGGTGGCTCAGCGTGCGTTCGAACAGCGCGGATTTGATCTGCCGTTCCAACTCGCGCCTCGACCAGTGCTCCTGGATCGCCAAGCGCAGGTAGAACTCACGCTCACGTGGCCCTTTGCTCTGCCCCATCACCACCAGATGGTGGCTCCAGGACAATTGTCGCACCAGTGGTGCGACTTTCTCGTCATCGCGATAGGCCTCATAAAACTGCCGCATGCGAAACAGGTTGGCCCGGGTAAACCCCCGCAGCCCCGGCTGCTGCCGCGCCAGGTAATCGGCCAATTGCTGGACCACGCCATCACCCCATTCCGCCGCCTCGATCTTGCGGCTGATATAGGCCCCGACCTGCCAATACAGTTCCACCAGTTCAGTGTTCACCGCCCGCACCGCCCGTTGCCGCGCGGCGCTGATCATATGCGCCACTTCGCCAAATGCCACATCGGTGGGGTTAATTGCCGCTTCAGCCTTTTGCTTCATAACGCACGCCCGCTTGCTGGGAGACAGGCCCCCATGATCCCGTGGCTCGCCATGGGCCTGAAGTCAGGCCTGTCTCTTTGTGTTGAGCGAAACGTCCTGATTTGCGCGCGTTAAACAGCCCCGTCAGCCGGGCATGCAACTGAAGTCGTGGGTGCTGGCCACCTGCTTGCCCTGGGCGTCATACAAGCGCGCCGACACCTCGCTGCCCAGGCTCGACTCCACCAGTTTGTAATGCTCGCCGGCCTTGAAGCCGCTGTAGCTGAGGTGGCCGTTGCAGTCTTGCTGGTTGGAATCACCGACGCTCTCTTCAAACAGGGTCACGTCCAGGCGATGAGTGCCGGGCTTGACCTGAAAATAACGCCCGTCGTCGACCTTGTGCCCATCCACCCGTTCGGCCATCAGGTCGTTGGAACCCTCTTCCTGCAAGCCGATCCAGGCCTCGCTGGGGTCGGGCTGGGGCATGGGGCCAGCGCAGGCAGACAGCAGGCACACCAGGCCCAGGGCAGGAATCAGCAGCAGCGGTTTAAATGTCATGACGCAGTACCTCGACAGTCGAAAAAAAGGCGTTTACAGGCAACTGAACGGCTGGCTCCGGGCCACTGGCCGGCCCTGGGCATCCACCAGGGCGACGCTCACGTCCTGGCCCTGGCTCGACTCCAGCAGTTGGTAATGCCCACCCGCCTTGAACCCTGCGTAGTCCAGGCGTCCCAGGCACTCGGGCTGCGCCGAGTTGCCGTTGGCCCCTTGCAACAGGGCCATCTGCAAGCGGTGCTGGCCCGGGCTGACCTGGAAGTAGCGGCCATCATTCAGGCGCTTGCCGTCGACGCTGTCGGCCAGCAAATCGTTGGGCGACTCCGCGGAAAGATCGATCCAGGCCTGCTGCGGATCGGCCTTGGGCACGGGCCCGGCACAGGCCGAGAGCAGGCACGCCAGGCCCAGGCCCGGCAGCAGCAACAGCGGTTTGAGGGACATGAAAAAAACCTCGCAAGTGACAGAAACAGGTGCGACGCCGGCCGGAAAAAATCGGCTGCGTCGATGGTCATCAAGCTTGTCGAGGCCCGGGCGCGAGAACAAATGAATCCACATGAAAGGAAATTCAGGCCTTACCTAAAACTTCCTTCACCTGGCTGAAAGCCGCGTGTTAGGTGGGTCGCTGCAGGCTGCCGAGGTTTGCAATCCCACTCCCTCGGAGGTTTTCGGCATGCTCGGGCTGGTCAAGACCGCACTGCTCAAGCCCTACACGTTCATCGTGCTGGCGATATTCATCTGCATCATCGGGCCCCTGGCGGCCCTGCGTACCCCCACCGACGTGTTTCCCGACATCGGCATCCCGGTGGTGGCGGTGGTCTGGCAGTACAACGGCCTGTCGCCGGACGCCATGGCCGGCCGGGTGATCTACACCTACGAGCGCTCCCTGAGCACCACGGTCAACGACATCGAGCACATCGAATCGCAGTCGCTGCCGGGCATGGGCATCGTCAAGATCTTCTTCCAGCCCGGGGTCGATATCCGCACCGCCAACGCCCAGGTGACAGCGGTGTCACAAACCGTGCTCAAGCAGATGCCGCCGGGCATCACCCCGCCGCTGATCCTCAACTACAGCGCCTCGACGGTGCCGATCCTGCAGCTGGCGTTTTCCAGCCCGACCCTGTCGGAGGCGAAGATCCGCGACCTGGTGCAGAACAACATCCGCCTGCCCCTGAGCTCGCTGCCGGGGCTGGCCATGCCCACGCCCATGGGCGGCAAGCAGCGCCAGATCACCCTCGACCTGGACCCGCAAGCCCTGGCCGCCAAGGGCCTGTCGGCCCAGGACGTGGGCAATGCCCTGGCGGCGCAGAACCAGATCATCCCGGTGGGCACCGCCAAGCTCGGCGGCGATGAATACACAGTGCTGCTGAACAACAGCCCGACCGCCATCGACGAGCTCAACGACCTGCCGATCAAGACCGTGGACGGTGCGCTGATCACCATCGGCCAGGTGGCCCACGTGCGCGACGGCTCGCCGCCGCAGACCAATATCGTGCGGGTCGACGGACGCCGCGCGGTGCTGATGCCAGCGCTGAAGAACGGCAACATCTCCACCCTGTCGATCGTCGACGGCATCCGCCAGATGCTGCCGCGGATCAACGAAACCCTGCCGCCGGCGCTGAAGACTTCGCTGCTGGGGGACGCCTCGGTGTTCGTCAAGCAATCGGTGGGCAGCGTGGCCCGGGAAGGCATCATCGCCGCCCTACTGACCAGCGCGATGATCCTGCTGTTCCTCGGTAGCTGGCGCTCGACATTGATCATCGCCGCCTCGATTCCCCTGGCGGTGCTTTCCGCGATTGCCCTGCTGGCGCTCAGCGGCCAGACCCTCAACGTCATGACCCTGGGCGGCCTGGCCCTGGCGGTGGGGATCCTGGTGGACGACGCCACGGTGACCATCGAAAACATCAACTGGCACCTGGAACAGGGCAAGGCGGTGAAGCAGGCGATCCTCGACGGCGCCAAGCAGATCGTCGGCCCGGCCTTCGTCTCGCTGCTGTGCATCTGCATCGTCTTCGTGCCGATGTTCCTGCTGCAGGGCATCGCCGGTTACCTGTTCCGGCCCATGGCCCTGGCGGTGATCTTCGCCATGGCCAGCTCGTTCATCCTTTCTCGGACCCTGGTGCCCACACTGGCCCTGTACCTGCTCAAGCCCCACGCGCCGGAAGCCGGGCCCGGGCATCACCCGGAAGACGCCTTCATCAACCACCACGAAGGCGAACAGCACGCCAAGCCGCGCAGCGCCCTGGTGCGCGGGCTGCTGGCCTTGCAGCAGGGTTTCGAGGCGCGCTTCTCCAACGTGCGCGACACCTACCACGGCCTGCTGCACCTGGCCCTGGGCCGGCGCAAGACCTTCGTCCTCGGCTTCCTGGCCTGCGTACTGGCCTCCTTCGCCCTGCTGCCGAGCCTGGGCCAGGACTTCTTCCCCGCCACCGACGCCGGGGCCCTGGCCCTGCACGTGCGCCTGCCCCTGGGCACGCGGATCGAGGAAAGCGCGGCGGCCTTCGACCGCATCGAAGCGCGGATTCGCGAAGTGATCCCGGCCGAGCAACTGGACAGCATCATCGACAACATCGGCATCCCCCTGAGCGGCATCGACATGGCCTACAGCAACAGCGGCACCATCGGCCCCCAGGATGGCGATATCCAGGTCACCCTCAAGCCCGGCCACGCGCCCAGCGCCGACTACGTGAAACAGCTGCGCGAAGCACTGCCGGAAAGCTTCCCCGGCAGTCAGTTCGCCTTCCTGCCAGCGGACATCAGCAGCCAGATCCTCAACTTCGGCGCCCCGGCCCCGCTGGACGTGAAAATCTCCGGGCCCAACGCCGAAGCCAACCGCGCCTTCGCCCTGGAACTGCAACGGCGCCTGCAACATGTACCGGGCATCGCCGACCTGCGCATCCAGCAGTCCACCGGCTACCCGTCCTTGCAGGTCAAGGTCGACCGCCTGCGGGCCAACGGCCTGGGCATCACCGAGCGCGACGTGACCAACAGCATGGTGGCCTCGCTCGCCGGCAGCTCCCAGGTGGCGCCGACCTTCTGGCTCAACCCGAAGAACGGCGTGTCCTACTCCATCGTCGCCGCCACCCCGCAGTACCGCCTGGACAGCCTGCCGGCCCTGGAGGCGCTGCCGGTCACCGGCAGCAACGGCCAGTCGCAGATCCTCGGCGGCCTGGCGGACATCTCCCGGGTCGAGAGCCCGGCGGTGGTCAGCCACTACAACATCCAGCCCACCCTGGACCTGTACGCCAACGTGCAGGGGCGCGACCTCGGCGCCGTGGCCCACGACATGCAAAGGGTCTTGGACGACGCCGCGGCCCTGCGGCCCAAGGGCGCCACGGTCAGCCTGCATGGGCAGATCGACGCCCTGCACGAAGCCTTCAGCGGCCTGAGCCTGGGCCTGCTGGGGGCGGTGGTGCTGATCTACCTGCTGATCGTGGTCAACTTCCAGTCCTGGGTCGATCCGTTCGTGATCATCACCGCCCTGCCGGCGGCCCTGGCCGGGATCGTCTGGATGCTGTTCCTGAGCGGCACCTCGCTGTCGGTGCCGGCGCTGACCGGGGCCATCCTGTGCATGGGGGTGGCTACCGCCAACTCGATCCTGGTGGTGAGCTTCTGCCGCGAGCGCCTGGCGGCACATGGCGACGCCCTCAAGGCCGCCCTGGAAGCCGGCTACACGCGCTTTCGCCCGGTGTGCATGACCGCCCTGGCGATGATCATCGGCATGCTGCCCCTGGCCCTGTCCGAGGAACAGAACGCGCCCCTGGGCCGCGCGGTGATCGGCGGGTTGCTGCTCGCCACCGTCGCCACCCTGATCTTTGTCCCCGTGGTCTTCAGCCTGGTCCACGGCCGTCACCCCCAATCCGCTGTCGTTGGAGAAAACACCCATGTCGCCTGATCACACCCCTTCGCGCAAACGCCTGATGCTCCTGGGCATCGGCGGCCTGAGCCTGGCCGCGCTGCTGGTCGCCAGCGGCCTGGCGGCGCGCACCCGACATGAACGGGCCGTGGTCGCCTGGACCGAAACCGCCGCCGTGCCGCAGGTGCTGGTGTTCCAGCCGCAGCACAACCTGCTGGGCGACACCCTGCGCCTGCCGGCGCACCTGGAAGCCTGGAGCAAGGCGCCGATCCACGCCCGGGTCAGCGGCTACCTCAAGGACTGGAGCCAGGACATCGGCGCCAAGGTGGCCGCCGGGCAGGTACTGGCCCATATCGACAGCCCCGACCTGGACCAGCAAGTGGCCCAGGCCCGGGCGCGGATGATCCAGCAGCAGGCCAATGCAAGGCTGGCGCAGACCACCGCCGAGCGCTGGCAGCACCTTTTGGCCAGCCACTCGGTGTCGCGTCAGGAGGCCGATGAAAAAAGCTCCAACGCCGCCGCGGCCAAGGCCAATGCCCAGGCAGCCGCCGCCGACTACGCACGGCTCACGGCGCTGGAAGACTACAAGACCATTCGCGCGCCCTTCGCCGGCACCATCACCGCCCGCCACACCGACATCGGCCAGTTGATCAAGGCCGACAACGACAGCGACCCGGAGCTGTTCGACCTGGCGGACACCCACAAACTACGGCTATACGTGCCGATTCCGCAGAACTACGCCAGCGTGATCCGCCCCGGCCTGCAAGCGCAACTGACCGTGCCCGAGCACCCGGGCCAGCACTTCAGCGCACAACTGGTGGGCGACTCCACCGCCATCGACCCGCGCTCCGGCACCCTGCTGGCGCAGTTCGTCGCCGCCAACCCCGACGGCGCATTGCTGCCCGGCGACTATGCCGAAGCCACCCTGGCGATTCCTGCCGACACCCACGGCGTGAGCATCCCCGCCAGCGCGCTGATCTTCCGTGCCCAGGGCACCCAAGTGGCGGTGATCGACAGTGCAAAACGCGTGCACCTGCGCAGCATCCATATTGGCCTGGACCTGGGCGAGCGACTGGTGATCGACCAGGGCCTGCAAGCCAGCGATCACGTCATCGACAACCCGCCGGACGCCCTGCGCGAAGGTGACCTGGTGCAACTGGCCGACGCCGGAGGTGAGCATGCGCCCAAGGCTTAAGCCCCTCGCCGCCCTGCTGGTGCTGGCCCTGCACGGCTGCTCCCTGGCGCCCCATTACCAGGTGCCGGCCATCGACCTGCCGGCGCACTACCGCGAACAGAGCAGCGACGGCCCCTGGCACCCGGCCGCCGCGCCCCAGAGCCTCGCCGAGCACTGGTGGCGGCTGTACCAGGACCCGCAGTTGGATGACCTGCAACAACGCCTGCTCCGAGCCAACCCGGATCTGGCGGCGGCCCTGGCCCACTACGACGGCGCCCAGGCCTACGCCAGCCAACTGCATGCCGGGCTGTTCCCGCAGATCAGCGCCAGCGCCCAGCCGTTGCGCCAGCGCCAGTCGGACAGCCGCCCCCTGCGCGGCAGCACGCAACCGTCGATCTACAACAGCAACAGCGCCGGTTTTGCCCTGAGCTTCGACCTCGACCTCTGGGGCCGGATCCGCAATCAAGCCGCAGCCGGCGACGCCCAGGCCCAGGCCTCCGGCGACGACCTGGCGGCGGCGCGCCTGAGCCTGCAAAAACAGCTGGCAAGCCTGTATGTGCAACTCAATGGCCTGGACGCCCAGAGCCGGATCCTGAGCCGTTCCCTGGAGGATTACGCTCAGGCCCTGCAACTGACCCGCGACCGCTATCAGGGGCAGATCGCCTCGGAACTGGACCTGACCCGGGCCCAGAGCCAACTGGCCAGCGCCGAGGCGGAACTGGACGAAGTGCGCGCCCAGCGCAACCTCACCGAACATGCGATTGGCGAACTGGTGGGCGAACCGGCCAGCCGCTTCAGCCTGGCGCCCTCTTCGCGGCTGCTGAGCCTGCCGAGTATTCCCCAGCAACTGCCCAGCACCCTGCTGCAACGCCGACCCGACATTGCCGCCGCCGAACGCCGGGTGTACGCCGCCAATGCCGGCATCGGCATCGCCCGCGCCGCCTGGTACCCGGATTTCAGCCTGACCGGCATGCTCGGCGGGCAGACCCAGGGCGTGGGCAACCTGCTGGCGGCGGGCAATCGCTATTGGGCCCTGGGCCCCCTGATGAACCTGCCGATCTTCGATGGCGGGCGGCTGAGCGCCAATGAGCGTCAGGCCCATGCCGAGTTCGAAGAAGCCGCCGCCCATTACCGTGGGCAAGTGCTGCGAGCGGTGCGCGAGGTGGAGGACAACCTCGGGCAACTGCGGGACTTGCACCAGGAAGCGCTGGATCAGCAGGCAGCGGTGAATGCGGCGCTGCATACCCAGACCTTGGCCATGAACAGCTATCAGGCCGGGGCGGTGAGTTACCTGGATGTGGTGACGGCGCAGACTGCAGCCTTGCAGGCACAACGGGGGTTGCAGGCGCTGCAGACCCGGGAGTTGCAGGCCAGTGTGGGGTTGGTGGTGGCGTTAGGTGGAGGAGTGTCAGCGGCAAGTTTGTAGCGGCAAGCGGCAAGCTAAAAGCTTGAGGTTTGCCGCCTCGCCCGATGAGTCGCCAACCGTTGCTGATCGTGTTGAGCGGAAAAAAGTAGTTATCATACCCACCACCACGACAGGGAGTTGAAAGTGATGTGAACATCCGGCAACTCATCGCCCAGATCGAAGCAGATGGTTGGTATCTGGTCAGGGTCAAGGGCTGTCACCACCACTTCAAACACCCAACCAAGCCAGGCCTGGTCACCATTCCCCATCCTAAAAAAGATCTACTGGCCAAAACGGTAAGCAGCATATTGAAACAAGCCCGGCTCTAACCACCCAGGCTCAAGGCTCCCAGGTCCGAAGGAGGATCAGTCCATGCTCTATCCCATTGCCATTCTCCCCGGTGACGACCAACACGCCTGGGGTGTGGAAGTACCCGATATTCCTGGCTGCTTCTCCGCCGGCGACGACCTCGACGACGCCATGGCCATGGCCCGCGAAGCCATCGAAGGCCACCTGGAATTACTGGCCGAAGAAGGAGCAGCCATTCCCACCGCGCGCACAGTGACCCTCCACGCCGCCAATCCCCAGTATCAAGGCTGCACTTGGGCCGTGATTGATATCGACATCACTCGCTACATGGGCAAGGCGGAAAAACTCAACATCACCCTGCCGGGCTATTTGCTGAATCGAATTGATGAATATGTGAAACATCATCCGGAACAGAAAAGCCGATCGGGCTTTTTGGCTCAGGCTGCGTTGAGGGTCTTGCAGGGCGTTTGAGGGTTTTGATTGAAAGGGTGAGGGTTCAGGCTTTGGCTTTGCTCTCCCTTCAGGAGGCCGGAGCGAGGCGCCGGATGCAGGGGCAGGAACCCTTTGGTTATTTTGAGCTGGACCGGCATTCCGGCTTTGCCAAAGTCACTCGCCCTTACCGCGAGTTCTGGGTACATATCCGTTGCTGCGGTCACGGCCACTGGCGGTTTCGCTCTTACAGCGAGTCACTTTGAAACCCGGAATGCCGGCCAGCCCAAAGTAACCAAAGGCTCCTGCCCCTCCACTCGGTGCCTCGCCTAGGCTCGGCATGCCCGAACTCCGGCATTGATCCGTGGGCCGCCGCAATGGGCCATCCATGGCCCAGTGCGGCTAACCCGGCATCCCTGCCGGGTTACCCACGGCTCAATGCCTGCGTTCGGCCATCGTGGTTAAGGGGGCGTTCAGATCAAAATCAAAAGCAAGATCAAAATCTGACGGCGGCCTGCCGGCCGGCCTGTTTCATTGCCGTTCGCGTTACATGTAGCCGCTGCCGAAGGCTGCGACCGGCTCCGCAGGAGACGCTAAACCTGCCTCCCCAATGTTCCTGAACTACCGCGCCGCCTGGTTTTGCGAGCGCGAGCGCTCGTTCGCAGCCTTCGGCAGCGGCTACAAGGAGCCAGCCTGCGCACCTTGGCTTTTGATCTTGATCTTGATCTTGATCTTCCGGCCCCTTCCCAGCCGGCCGAGCGTAGGCGTTGCGTAGGGGGCAGCTCGGCAGGGATGCCGAGCTAGCCGCCACCCGGCCATGGATGGCCGGTTGGTGGCGGGCCCCCGGAGCAATGCCGGAGAGAGGGAACCCCGAGCCCCAGCGAGGGGCCCATGGAGGGGCAAGCGTTTTTTGGTTCCTTTTTTTGGCGTTTGAAAAAAAGGGACTCGCCGTAAGGGCGAAACCCTAAGTGGCCGCACCCGCAGCAACGGATATGTCCCCTTCAGATCCGGCCACCAGACATGTGCTGCAGCCCTATCCCCGGCAAGCCTGCTCGCGCACCACTGCCCCAGCCCACTCGGTCGGCAACAAAGGCGATTGCTCTATAAGCAGGAGCCGTACCTATGACTGACCATCACCTCCCCCGCTTCACCCCCATCGACACCCACGATACCGAACACCCGGTGTTCTACCTCGACACCCAAGCCCCCTTGAGCGACCTGGCCAGCATCGCCGCCCACCGCTTCACCGTGGTCCGCGACCTGATGGACAGCCTCTCCACCCTGGAACTGAAAGACATCAGCGATTGCGACCTGACCCGCATCACCCGTGGCGTGCACCTGCTGACACGAGAAGGCTGCGCAGTGCTGGAAGTGATTCAGTGGCGAGTCGCGTAGCAACCCTATTCGCGGACCTGTGGCGAGGGAGCTTGCTCCCGATTGGGCCTCAACCCCATACATCCTGATGCACCGCGTCATCAGAGTTTGGGGCCGCTGCGCAGCCCAGCGGGAGCAAGCTCCCTCGCCACGAAGAGCAGGCAGCAACTAAGACTCCAAGCTCCAAGCTCCAAGCTCCAAGCTTGTAGCTTGCGGCTTGCAGCTTGCAGCTTGCAGCTTGCAGCTTCTAGATATGGCAAGTGCTCAGGCCATTCTTCTCCAGGTAACGCTGGTGCGCTTCATCCGCCAGTTCGAAGCGGCCCAGGGGCACGATCACCGTGGCCACGGGTTTGTTGAGGCGTCCGGAGTCTTGCAGGGCGGTCTTGGCCGCCCTCGCCTGTGCGGCCTGCACAGCGTTGGTGTGGAAGATCGCCGAGCGATATTTCACCCCGCCATGTTCGCCCTGGCGATCCACCGAAGTGGGATCGTGCAGGCCCCAGAAGTGTTCGATCAGGCGGGTATAGGTCAGCACCTGCGGGTCGAAATCCACCTGCACCACTTCTATCTGCAAGGCTTCATCCGCCGCTTCCACGGCGTAGCCGACGCGGCTGTCGATGACCCCCGGCAGCGCCCGGAACGCGGCTTCCGCGCCCCAGAAGCAGCCGGCGCCGAAGGTCGCTTGCTCGAGGCTGTTCACCGGCGCCCTACTCATTGCGCCACTCCCACTTTTTCACCGCTGGCACCCAGCCAGCCATCAACGATCTGCGGGTGCGCGGCGACCCACTCCTTGGCCGCCTGCGCCGCCGGTTGCTGTTCCTTTTCGATCTTGAGGATCAGGTCATTCAAGGCCTGGGGTTCGATGCTGAAGTTCTCCAGGAACGCGGCGATCCGTGGTGCGCGTTTTTGCAAAGCGCTGGACGCCAGGACATAGACCCGGGCATCCGGGTAGGCGCAGGTGATCTTGCTCTTGCTCAGCCAGTCGGCATCCACCGTGGGGCTGATGAATTTCCAGCAGCCGTCGGCCTTGTACAGCGGGTCGCCCTTCTTGTTGTCCTGGGCGTAGCCGTCGAACGCCGGTTCATCCAGGCGGCGCAGGTCGAAGGCGGAGAAGATCCAGTCCGGGGTGTAGGCGTAGAACACCACGCCGCGCTGGGCCTTGTAGGCCGCGGCGAGCTTGGCGTAGGTCACCGAGGCTTCGGTGGACACCGATTCGAATTTATCGGCAAAGCCAAAATCCTTGGCCTTGATCTGGCCGATGTAGGTCGACTCCCAGCCCGCCGGGCCCACCAGCAGTTGGGCCTTGCCGCCGCCCAGGGGTTCGAAGAGTTTCGCCACTTCGGGCTTTTGCAGGTCGTAGACCGACTTCACGCCGTATTTATCTTGCAGGTAGCCGGGAATGTAGAAGCCTTGCACCCCCAGGTACGGCTGCTTGTTGGGCACCAGGGAGCGGGTGCCGCCGGTGACGTACTTGGCCCAGGCGGCGGACTGGTTGGGCAGCCAGATGTCGGTCAGCACGTCCACCGAGCCGTCGCCCTTGGCGGCAGCAGCAAACAGCACCGGTACGTCACCGGCGAGGTAGGAAACGTCGCCGTCGAGGCGGCTCTTGATCACTTCGCCGAGGATGTTCTGGATGGCGATGGCGCCGGTCCAGTTCTGCTCGCCAATGACGATCTTGTCCTTGGCCAGCACCGGCAGGGACAGACCCAACAACAGCGCGGCGGCGCCAAGGGTACGGGTAAACGACTTGTTCAAGGGACACCTCATGATTGATGCAATGTGCGATCCCGCTGGCGCAGGGTCGCTTGAATGATTCGATCGGGAATCAGCGCGCAGAACACGATCGCGGCGCCGGCCAACATGCCCTCGCCGCCCTTGATGTTGCGCAGCGCGGTCATCACGTCGTAGCCCAGGCCACCGGCGCCGATCAGCGCCGCCACCACCACCATCGACAGGCTCATCACCAGGGTCTGGTTGATCCCCAGCAGCAGCGAGCCGGCCGCCAGGGGCAACTCGACCTTGGTCAGGATCTGCCACGGCGTGGCGCCATGGGCCAGGGCCGCTTCGACGGCGGTCTTGGGCACTTCCTGAATCCCCAGGGCGGTAAGGCGGATCATCGGCGCCAGGGCGAAGATCACCGTGGCGATCACCGCCGGGGTCTTGCCCACCGAGAAGAACGCCACCGCCGGGATCAGGTACACGAAGGTCGGCAGGGTCTGCATCACGTCCAGCAAGGGAGTGATCAGGCGCCGGGCCAGGGCGCGCTTGGCCAGGAGGATGCCGGCCGGCACGCCGATCAACAGCGAGATCAGCACCGAGGAGCCCACCAGGGCCAGGGTGGCGATGGTCCGTTCCCAGAAGCCGAACAGGCCGATGTAGAGCAAGGCCGCGGCGCTGGTCAGGGCCAGGGCGGCGCCGGCGCTGCGCCAGGCCAGCAGCACCAGGGCCAGGGCCGGCACCGGCCAGGGCAGCCAGCCCAGCAGGCTTTCGATGCTTTCGATCACCGTGCGCACGGCGACTATCACGCCGACAAAGCTGCTTTCAAAGGTGACCTGGGACCAGCCGATCAACTGGTCGATGGCCGCCGCGGTGCCCAGCAGCACTTGGCGGTCGGCGGGAAACTGCAGCCAGGGGCCCGAGGCATCGGCGGCCAGTACCCGCCACAGCACCAGGGTCTGGGACAGCAGCAACACCAGCCACGGCAGGCGCCAGTCGGAGCGGCCCAGGCGGCTGGGACGGCGGGCCAGGGTCACACTCAACAGGCGGCTGGACAGCAAGCCGATGAGCGCCAAGGCGCCCCAGGCGAAACCGGCCGTGGCCAGCCCCTGCCCCAAGGCTGCGGCGGCGCCCAGCTCCAGGGCAAAGCCCAGCCAGTACAGGCTACCGCGACCGCTGGCGGCCAGGGCCGCGGGCCCCAGCAGCAGGGCCTGGGCCAGGGACAGCCCGGGGCTGACCGGGGCCGGAGCCGGGGTCGTCGCGCGCGGGTGCGGGGCAATCGCCGCCACCGCAGGCGCAGCGCTGCGGGCACCGTGCTCCTGGAAGAAGTCCGCCACTTCGGCATCCGCCGGCTGCTCCAGCAGTTCGACGGGGGTGCCCAGTTGAATCAGCTGGCCGTGGCGCAACACGGCAATGCGGTCCGCCAGGCGCAGGGCTTCGGCCGGGTCGTGGGTCACCAGCAAGGTGGTGATGCCGCGCTCGCGCACCACCCGCAGAAAGTGGCTTTGCAGATCCCGGCGAATGGTCGGGTCCAGGGCGCTGAAGGGTTCGTCCATCAGCAGGATGTCCGGCTCGCTGACCAGCGCCCGGGCCAGCCCGACCCGCTGCTGCATGCCGCCGGACAGCTCATGGGGATAGTGCTCGCCCCAGCCCTCCAGGCCCATGGCCTGCAGTTGCACATCCGCTGCGGCGTGACGCAGGGCCTCGGGCTCGCCGCGCAGCTCCAGGGGCAAGGCGACGTTGTCGCGCACGCTGCGATGGGGCAGCAGGCCGAAGTGCTGGAAGACCATGCCGATGCGCCGGGAACGCAGGGTACGCAGTTCCTGGGCCGAGAGTTGGCTGATGGCCGAACCGTCGATCAGCACTTCGCCGCTGCTGGGCTCGATCAACCGGTTGATATGCCGCAGCAAGGTGGACTTGCCGCTGCCAGAGGTGCCCATCAGGCACAGCACTTCGCCACGGCGCACCTTGAGGCTGACCTGCTGCACCGCTGGCGGCGCGCTCTGGCCACGGCGGCGGGTGTAGTGCTTGGTCAGGTTGCGCAACTCCAGCACCACGTCGGCGGGGCTCGGTGGCGTGGCGGCTGAGGCTGAGACGGCGAAAGCCTCTTGGGGGTGAACGGCAGACACGGGAACTCCTGACGCCGGGCGCGGGATGGCGTAACCGGCGGTGAACAAGAAAAAAAGGGGGGGACCTGTTCGCCGGCAAGCCGGCTCCTACAACGGCATCGCGTGGTGCATGTAGGAGCTGGCTTGCCAGCGAAGGCAATCTAACCAGCGATCACAACTTCTTGGGGCTCCACAACTGCACGGCCCGGGCATCCACCGGCTTGGGCAAGAGCTTTTCCTGGTAGAAGGCATCGGCGATTTTCTGCTGCTCGCCCAGGGCGTCGGGCTTGACCGCTTCCACCTGGTAGGTGCGGCGGCTGTTGGCCAGCTCTACCGTCGGCACGTCCAGGTTGCCCCATAGCGGGCCCAGCAGTTTGGCCGCCTCGCTCGGGTGCGCCTTGACCCAGGCGCCGGTCTTCTGCAACTCAGCGAAGACCTGGTTCAGCACCTCGGGATGGGCCTTGGCGTAGTCATTGGAGGCCAGGTAATAACGGCGGTAACTGGCCAGCCCCTGGCCGTCGTGCAGCACTCGCGCGCCCTGCTGGCGCTGGGCGCTGGCGACGAAGGGCTCCCAAGTGACCCAGGCATCAACCTTGGCGGTTTCCAGGGCCGCGCGGCCATCGGCCGGGGTCAGGTACACCGGCTGGATATCAGCGAAGCTCAAACCCGCTTCGCGCAAGGCGGCGATCAGCAGGTAATGGCTGCCGGCGGCCTTGGTCACGGCAATGCGCTTGCCCTTGAGGTCGGCCAGGGATTTGAGCGGCGAATCCTTGGGGATGACGATGGACTGAGCCGCCGGCGATGGGGTTTCGGTGGCGAAATAGGTCAGCTGGGCCCCGGCGGCCTGGGCGAAGACCGGCACCGTGTCGGCGACATCGGCACTGATGTCGACGTTGCCCACGTTCAGCGACTCCGCCAGCGGCAGGCCACTGGTGAACTCGTGCCAGGTGATGTTGACGCCCTGCCCCGCCAGTTGTTTTTCCAGGGTGCCCTGGGCCTTGAGCAGCGCCAGCAGGGTCGAGGATTTCTGGTAGCCGATGCGCAGGTCGGTATCGGCCTGGGCATTGAGGGCCATGCCCAGCGCCAGACCGGCCAGGGCGGTAATCGACAAGCTACGACGCAAAGCAAAGGACAGGCGCATGGGGGCGAACCTTCTCGGAGACAGGACAGTCGCTAAAAGCTAATCGATCTAATAAATCGAAAATAAATACTTTTTAGGAATTAGCTTAGGTTCGTGCGAGCGCCCCCCCCTAACGGTCACAAGGCTTGGAACCGCCGAACTCGGTTTTGCGCAGGCAGAAGAAGCCGTTTTTCTTCAAGGTCAGCGGTGCCACGGCGCAAGGCAGCACGGCCTGATTGACTTCGATCGACACCCGTTCGCCCTGCAACTCGCGCTCGTCCAGCCGCAGCTCGCAACTGCCCGCCTGGTCACCTGCCGCGTAGCCGATATGGCTGATCACCCGGTTGTCCAGTTTGATCACCAGGGGGTTCTGCGCTGCCGAACAGGCCGAGAGGCTGGGGTGGCGGGCGTTGATGCTCAGATGGTTGTCATCGCCGGTGGCCGCCGGGACCAGGGGAATGAACAGCAGCGACATCAGGTGGTGGGACGGCGCGGAGGTCAGCTTCACATACAGCGGCTCGGGGCCGCAGGCCAGCTTGAACGAGGTGCCCTGGTCATAGCTTCCCTTGCTGGCGTCCTGCCAACCGCCGAGGCTGTCGGCCTTCCAGTCGTGGCCCCATTTGTAATCGATACAGCCCCCCAGGCTCAGAGCCAGGGCCAGACAAAGCGCCATCCTGTGCATAGTCGACATCCCGTGCGAAAAGTTCGCCAGTGTACGCCAGTCGAGCACCTGACGATGCCCCTTGCCGGCGAAGGCGTCGGCGGCCCACATCTGGCGGGCCCCTTCGCCGGCAGGTCGACTCCTAAGGTTGGCGCTGGGCGATGGATTGGGAGGCGGCGAGCATGGCCCGCAGCAGCACGGCGCAGCCGGCGGCCAGGTCGTCGGGGTCGGCGTTCTCGATTTCGTTGTGGCTGATGCCGCCTTCGCAGGGCACGAAGATCATCCCCGCCGGGCCCAGCTCGGCGACGAAGATCGCGTCGTGTCCGGCGCCGCTGACGATGTCCATGTGGGACAACCCCAAGCCCTGCGCAGCTCCGCGCACGGCGTCGACACACACCGGGTCGAAGTACAGCGGCGGGAAGTCCGCGGTGGGGGTCAGTTCGAAGCTCAGGCCGTGCTCTTCGCAGGTGTTGTCGATCACCTGGCGCACCTCGGCAATCATCGAATCCAGGCGCTCCGGCTCCAGGTGGCGGAAGTCCAGGGTCATGCGCACCTCCCCCGGAATCACGTTGCGCGAGCCCGGGTAGGCTTGCAGGCAGCCGACGGTGCCGCAGGCGTGGGGCTGGTGCCCCAGGGCCGCACGGTTGACCGCGGCCACCACCGCGGCAGCGCCCACCAGGGCGTCCTTGCGCAGGTGCATGGGGGTCGGGCCGGCGTGGGCTTCGACACCCCGCAGCTTGAGGTCGAACCACTTCTGGCCGAGGGCGCCCAGCACCACACCGATGGTCTTGCGCTCGTCTTCCAGGATCGGGCCTTGCTCGATGTGCGCCTCGAAATAGGCACCCACCGGGTGCCCGCTGACCGGGCGCGTGCCGGCGTAGCCGATGGCGTTCAGTGCCTCGCCGACGCTGACGCCCTCGGCGTCGGTCTTGGCCAGGGTGTCCTCTAGGGTGAATTTCTCGGCGAACACCCCGGAGCCCATCATGCACGGCGGGAAGCGCGAGCCTTCTTCGTTGGTCCACACCACCACTTCCAGGGGCGCCTCGGTCTCCAGCTTGAGGTCATTGAGGGTGCGCAGCACTTCCACCCCGGCCAGCACGCCAAAGCAGCCGTCGAACTTGCCGCCGGTGGGCTGGGTGTCGATATGGCTGCCGGTCATCACCGGTGGCAGCTGCGGATTGCGCCCGGGGCGGCGGGCGAAGATGTTGCCGATGCCGTCCACCGTGACCGTGCAACCGGCCTCCTCGCACCACTTCACGAACAGGTCGCGGGCCTGGCGATCGAGGTCGGTCAGGGCCAGACGGCAGACCCCGCCCTTGACCGTGGCGCCGAGCTGAGCCAGTTGCATGAGCGACTGCCACAGGCGGTCGCGGTTGATGTGCAGGTGACTGGATTGCAGAACCTCGACGGCAGCGTTCATGGTGATCCCCTCAGGCTTTATCTGGTTGTGGTTGACGAGATCGGGCTCGTCTTGAATGTCGCGGTTTCGGTGCTCACCTGCAGGAGCGAGCTTGCTCGCGATTAGCCAGCAGACGTTACGCAATCCCCAGAGAGACAGGGTTGTTTGTACGTTCATCGCGAGCAAGCTCGCTCCTACAGGGTCGGGGTCTTGACGGTCGCCACCTGCGGGCTGCGCAGGCTGCACAGGCCGTAGTAGATCAAGCCGCCCAGGGCCGAGCCGGTGAACCAGCCGTAGCTGTAGAACCAGTTGAAGGCGCTGCTGCCCAGGGACATCAGGGTCAGGGCCACCGGCACGCCAAAGGCGATGAAGCCGTGCCAGTTCCACGCCGGGTAGACGTCGTCGCGGTACAGGCCGGCCAGGTCCAGGCGCTGTTTCTTGATGATGAAATAGTCCACCACCATGATCCCGGCAATCGGCCCCAGCAGGCTGGAGTAGCCCAGCAGCCAGTTGGAATACACGGTCTCCAGGCTGACGTCGGAAATCAGCAGGCCGAGCTTTTTCAGCAGTTCGTGGCCCATCAGCGCCAGCCCCACCAGGCCGGTGAGGATCACCGCGGTGGTGCGACCGATCAGCTTGGGCGCCAGGTTCTGGAAGTCGTTGGTGGGCGAGACGATGTTGGCCGCGGTGTTGGTGGACAAGGTGGCGATGATGATCAGCGCCATGGCCAGGGCCACCCAGCCCGGGCTCTGGATGTGGCCGATCAGGCTCACCGGATCGGAGACGGTGACCCCCACCAGCTTCACCGAGGCGGCGGTCATCACCACCCCCAGGGCGGCGAACAGGAACATGGTCAGTGGCAGGCCGAAGATCTGCCCGAGGATCTGGTCCTTCTGGCTCTTCGCGTAGCGGCTGAAGTCGGGAATGTTCAGCGACAAGGTGGCCCAGAAGCCGACCATCGCCGTGAGCCCGGCCATGAAGTAACCCGTGACGCTGGCGCCCTCGGGACGCTTGGGCGCGATTGCCAGCAACTCAGTCAGCGACACGCTGGGCAAGGCCCACACCAGCAGGCCGATGCCCACTGCCACCAGCAGTGGCGCAGACAATGTTTCCAGCCACTTGATCGACTCGGCGCCGCGCAGCACCACCCACAGGTTGAGGGTCCAGAAGATCATGAAGCCGATCACCTCGCCGGTGCCGCCCAGGGCCTTCCAACCCTCGAAGATCGAGCCCAGGAACAGGTGGATCGCCAACCCGCCGAACATCGTCTGGATGCCGAACCAGCCGCAGGCCACCAGGGCACGGATCAGGCACGGCACGTTGGAGCCGATGATGCCGAACGACGAGCGCAGCAGCACCGGGAAGGGAATGCCGTACTTGGTGCCGGCAAAGGCGTTGAGGGTCAGGGGCACCAGCACCACGATGTTCGCCAGGAGGATCGCCAGCAGCGCCTCGCCGACGCTGAGGCCGAAGTAGGCGGTGAGCACCCCGCCCAGGGTGTAGGTGGGCACGCAGATCGACATGCCGATCCACAGCGCGGTGATGTGCCATTTGTTCCAGGTGCGCTCCTGGACCTTGGTCGGTGCGATGTCGTGGTTGTAACGGGGGCTGTCGAGTACGTCGCTGCCGGCGTCCAGCTCGTACAAGCCGGCGCGCTCGGTCACCTGGGATCTGATCTGTTGCATGGCCGCTCCACTGTTCTTTTGATTATTTTGCTCATCAGGCCAGCGCACCCAGGAACAGTGCGCCGGACGATGGCCGGAGAACTTACGACTTCCGCCCTCCTGGCCAGCGATCTGCGGCGGCACTCAATAACGATGCCAACTACTGCCGGGTACGCGACTGCACAGTGTGCGGAATCCATGTAAACAACTGATGTGATTCAGTTTTATTCAGTCAACTTTGAAGCCTTCGGTTAGTTGCCGGTTCACTCAGGCCGGGTGTTTGGCAAGTTGTCCGTTCGATCAGGACCCAAAGCAGTGCACGGTTATTTTCTTAGTTGTCTTCTGCTCTTCGCAGCGCCTCCTCAAACGGCTGATTTGACATAGGAAATCTCGACTATTTTTCGATCCTGTCAAGTGCGTCAAAATGGTGATGGCGCGCACCATTTTGCGGATTTTGATTTTTATTCGTTTACTTTCAATAACTTATAACGAATATAAGCTTATAAAAAATTATCTTGCTGTTTCTTTGAACTGCGACTAGCTTCTAATCCTGACACAGCTGACAGGATTGTTAAGTTATCAGCGCGTTCAATAAAAAAGTTAGAACCGGCAACAGCCGGTCATGCCTGCGAGGAACTCGGAATGTCTCTGTTGATCCGTGGCGCCACCGTTATTACCCATGATGAAAGTTACAAGGCCGATGTGTTCTGCGCAGACGGCGTGATTCGCGCCATCGGCCAAAATCTGGATATTCCCGCCGGCTGTGAAGTACTCGACGGCAGCGGCCAATACCTGATGCCCGGCGGCATCGACCCCCATACCCACATGCAACTGCCCTTCATGGGCACCGTGGCCAGCGAAGACTTCTTCAGCGGCACCGCGGCAGGTCTTGCAGGGGGCACCACCTCGATCATCGACTTCGTGATTCCCAACCCGCAGCAGTCGTTGCTGGAAGCCTTCCACCAGTGGCGCGGCTGGGCCGAGAAATCCGCCAGCGACTATGGCTTCCACGTGGCCATCACCTGGTGGAGCGAACAGGTGCGCGAGGAAATGGCCGAGCTGGTGCAGCATCACGGCATCAACAGCTTCAAGCACTTCATGGCCTACAAGAACGCCATCATGGCCGCCGACGACACCCTGGTGGCCAGCTTCGAGCGCTGCCTGGAACTGGGCGCGGTGCCCACGGTGCACGCGGAGAACGGCGAGCTGGTGTACCACCTGCAGCGCAAGCTGCTGGCCCAGGGCATCACCGGGCCGGAAGCCCACCCGCTGTCACGGCCCTCGCAGGTGGAAGGTGAAGCCGCCAGCCGGGCGATCCGTATTGCCGAGACCCTGGGCACGCCGCTGTACCTGGTGCACGTCTCGACCAAAGAGGCGCTGGACGAAATCACCTACGCCCGCAGCAAGGGCCAACCGGTCTACGGTGAAGTGCTGGCCGGCCACCTGCTGCTGGACGACAGCGTGTACCGCGACCCGGACTGGCAGACCGCCGCCGGTTACGTGATGAGCCCACCCTTCCGCCCTCGTGGCCACCAGGAAGCGCTGTGGCACGGCCTGCAATCGGGCAACCTGCACACCACCGCCACCGACCACTGCTGCTTCTGCGCCGAGCAGAAAGCCGCCGGCCGCGACGACTTCAGCAAGATCCCCAACGGCACCGCCGGCATCGAAGACCGCATGGCCGTGCTCTGGGATGAGGGGGTCAACAGCGGACGCCTGTCGATGCAGGAATTTGTGGCCCTGACCTCCACCCACACCGCGAAGATCTTCAACCTCTATCCGCGCAAGGGCGCGATCCGCGTCGGCGCCGATGCCGACCTGGTGCTCTGGGACCCCAACGGCAGCCGCACCATCTCCGCCAAGACCCACCACCAGCAGGTGGACTTCAACATCTTTGAAGGCAAGACCGTGCGCGGCGTGCCCAGCCACACCATCAGCCAGGGCAAGCTGGTCTGGGCCGACGGCGACCTGCGAGCCGAACGCGGCGCCGGGCGCTACATCGAACGCCCGGCCTACCCGGCGGTGTTCGACCTGTTGAGCAAGCGTGCCGAGCGGCACAAACCGACCGCCGTCAAACGCTGACCCCGGAATGCCCCAATGCCAATCCACGCTCTGTGTAGCCGCTGCCGCAGGCTGCGAACGAGCGGTACGCTCGCGGCGTTCTTGAGGCCAGCAGAGGGTTGGCAAGAGATCGCCAGGCAAGGCCCTGCGGGCCTTTTCGCAGCCTCGCAGGCTCGGCAGCGGCTACAGGGATTGCGGGGATCGGGGCTTCGTGTAGCCGCTGCCGCAGGCTGCGAACGAGCGGCACGCTCGCGGCGTTCTTGAGGCCAGCAGAGGGTTGGCAAGAGATCGCCAGGCAAGGCCCTGCGGGCCTTTTCGCAGCCTCGCAGGCTCGGCAGCGGCTACAAGACAGCAGGACGGCAGGACAGCTAGCAGTTTCGTGAACACCCATGCCCGTCAGAGGCAGATGAAAAACCGTGAGGCCAAAACCGTGATCAAGACCTTGAACCACTTGCCCCACCCGACCCTGGACGGCGCCACCCTCGCCGGTCATTTCAGCGATCTGGCGCCACCGCTCAACGCCCGCCAGGCCCACCTGGAAGCCTCGCGCTGCCTGTATTGCTACGACGCGCCCTGCGTCAACGCCTGCCCCAGCGAGATCGACATTCCTTCGTTCATCCGCAATATCCACACCGACAACGTCCAGGGCGCGGCGCAGAAGATTCTCTCGGCCAATATCCTCGGCGGCAGTTGCGCCCGGGTCTGCCCCACCGAGATCCTCTGCCAGCAGGCCTGCGTGCGCAACAACGCCCAGGAATGCGCGCCGGTGCTGATCGGCCTGCTGCAGCGCTATGCCCTGGACAACGCGCACTTCACCGAGCACCCGTTCCAGCGCGCCGCGCCCACCGGCAAGCGCATCGCCGTGGTCGGCGCCGGCCCGGCGGGCTTGTCCTGCGCCCACCGCTGCGCCCTGCACGGTCATGAGGTGGTGGTGTTCGAAGCCCGGGAAAAAGCCGGTGGCCTCAACGAATACGGGATCGCCAAGTACAAGCTGGTGGACGACTTCGCTCAGCAGGAGCTGGAGTTCCTGCTGGGCATTGGCGGCATCGAGATCCGCCACGGGCACAAACTCGGCGACAACCTGAGCCTGACCCAACTGCATCAGGAGTTCGATGCGGTGTTCCTCGGCCTCGGGCTGGCCGCCAGCAAGCAGCTGGGGCTGGAGCATGAAGACGCCCCCGGGCTGCTGGCCGCCACCGACTACATCCGCGAGCTGCGCCAGGCCGACGACCTCAGCCAACTGCCCCTGGCCGACCGCTGCATCGTCCTCGGCGCCGGCAACACCGCCATCGACATGGCGGTGCAGATGGCCCGCCTCGGCGCCCGGGACGTCAACCTGGTGTACCGCCGGGGCGTCGAGGACATGGGCGCCACCGGGCACGAGCAAGAGATCGCCAAGGCCAATCAGGTGCGCCTGCTGACCTGGGCCGCGCCGCAACAGGTGCTGCTGGATGATCAGGGCCGGGTGCGCGGCATGCGCTTCGCCCGCACCCGAATGCTGGAGGGACGTTTGCAACACACCGGGGAAACCTTCGAGCTGGCGGCCGACGCGATCTTCAAGGCCATCGGCCAGTCGTTCGACGACGGCGCCCTGGCCGATCCTCTGGCGCGGGAACTGCAGCGTTGCGGGGAACGTATCCAGGTGGACGAACAACTGCGCACCAGCATTCCCGGGGTCTACGCCGGTGGCGATTGCGTCAGCCTCGGCCAGGACCTGACGGTGCAGGCGGTACAACACGGCAAGCTGGCCGCAGAAGCCATGCATGCCCAACTCATGCTCACTGTGGAGGCTGCGTAAATGGCCGATCTATCGATTGTCTTTGCCGGTATCAAGGCGCCCAACCCGTTCTGGCTGGCCTCCGCTCCGCCCACCGACAAGGCCTACAACGTGGTTCGCGCCTTCGAGGCCGGCTGGGGCGGCGTGGTCTGGAAAACCCTGGGCGAGGACCCGGCGGCGGTCAACGTGTCGTCGCGCTATTCGGCGCATTTCGGACCGAACCGCGAGGTCATGGGCATCAACAACATCGAGCTGATCACCGACCGCTCCCTGGAGATCAACCTCAAGGAAATCACCCAGGTGAAGAAGGACTGGCCGGATCGCGCCTTGATCGTGTCGCTGATGGTGCCCTGCGTCGAGGAATCCTGGAAAGCCATCCTGCCCCTGGTGGAAGCCACCGGCGCAGACGGCATCGAGCTGAACTTCGGCTGCCCCCACGGCATGCCGGAACGCGGCATGGGCGCGGCGGTGGGCCAGGTACCGGAGTACGTCGAACAGGTGACCCGCTGGTGCAAGACCTACTGCTCGCTGCCGGTGATCGTCAAGCTGACGCCCAACATCACCGACATCCGCATGGCCGCCCGCGCCGCCCACCGCGGCGGAGCGGATGCGGTGTCGCTGATCAACACCATCAACTCCATCACCAGCGTCGACCTGGAGCGCATGGTGGCCCACCCGATGGTGGGCAGCCAGAGCACCCACGGCGGCTACTGCGGCTCGGCGGTCAAGCCGATTGCCCTGAACATGGTGGCCGAGATTGCCCGTGACCCGCAGACCCGCGGCCTGCCGATCTGCGGCATTGGCGGCATCGGCAGCTGGCGCGATGCGGCGGAGTTCGTGGCCCTGGGCTGCGGCGCGGTGCAGGTGTGTACAGCGGCGATGCTGCATGGCTTTCGCATCGTCGACGAGATGAAGGACGGCCTGTCGCGGTGGATGGACAGCCAGGGCTACCACAGCCTGCAGGACTTCTCCGGGCGCGCGGTGGGCAACACCACCGACTGGAAGTACCTGGACATCAACTATCAGGTGATCGCAAAAATTGACCAGGAAGCGTGCATCGGTTGCGGCCGTTGCCATATCGCCTGCGAAGACACCTCACACCAGGCAATTGCCAGCATCCGCCAGGCCGACGGCACCCACACCTATCAAGTGATCGACGACGAATGCGTGGGCTGCAACCTGTGCCAGATCACCTGCCCGGTGCAGGACTGCATCGAAATGGTGCCCCAGGACACCGGCAAACCCTTCCTCGACTGGCAGCACGACCCGCGCAATCCCTATGGAGAAGCAGCTGCAAGCGGCAAGTTTTAAGCCGCAAGTCGCAAGCTTCAAGCTCCTGGCTTGAAGCTTGCCTCTGCTTGCAGCTTGCAGCTGCTTCTATGGTTCGAGGCCGATGCCGCGCAGGATGACGCTGGTGACGGTCTGTACCGCGCGTTCGAATTGCAGGTCCGACAGCGGCTGGTGGTCGTTGAGGATCATCACCTGGTGGTCGAAGTCGGCGTAATGCTGGGTCGAGGCCCAGATCATGTACAGCAGGCTCGACGGTTCCACGGGCATGATTCGTCCAGCCTCGACCCATTGGCGGATCTTGGCTTCCTTCATCTTCGCCCAGTCGTACAGGCTGGCATCCAGCGCCGCGCCCAGGGTCGGCGCGCCATGGATGATTTCGTTGGCCCAGACCTTGGAGCCATGGGGCCGGCTGCGCGAGTGCTGCATCTTGGCGCGGATGTAGCTGCTGAGCACCACCCGCGGGTCGTCGAACATCTCGAAGCACAGGGCGTCCTGTTTCCACACGTCCAGCAGGTCCATGAGCACGGCGCTGTACAGCTCGTTCTTGGTGCTGAAGTAGTAATGCAGGTTGGAACGCGGCAGTTGCACTTCTTCGGCGATGTCGGCCATGGCGGTCCCGGCATAGCCTTTTTCAGCGAAGATTTTCTCGGCCGCCAGGAGGATCTTTTCCACGTTGCTGCGACGAATCTCGATCTTGTGATTGCCCATGAGGGCTCCTACGAAAACAGTCTGCGGCAAGACTAGCATTCGCCCGGGTCTTGCGGGGGCTGTCAGGGCCGCGACATTGCGCGCCGCCGATGGGTCTTTCGCCGCCCGGCCGGATTGAGTAGGATCGGCCTCCCGCTCATTTGCAGCAGCCACTGCGGTGCTCCGTCCAGGCGTTAACTCGCGACACGGGCATACAGGTCTCTGCCCGAATGCCGGCCCTGCCCCACCGCCGGCCATCTGTCCTGTTACTGATGGAACACACTCATGACGATTCGCCCTCGCGTCGCTGCGGACGACGCCCTGCTGACCGCGCTCTGGGAGCGTTCGGTACGCGCCACCCATGACTTCATTGCTGAAGACGACATCCAGCGCCTGTACCCGCTGGTCCGCGACAGCTACCTGCCGGCCCTTGAGACCTGGGTCTTCGAAAACCCCGACGCCAGCCCCGCAGGCTTTATCGCCACCAGCGACAACACCGTGCAGATGCTGTTCATCGAACCGGCCCAACGCGGCCAGGGCATCGGTCGAACGCTTCTGGATCACGTTCGCCGTCCCGGCCTCAAGGTCGACGTCAATGAACAGAACCCACAGGCCCACGGTTTCTATCGTCACTACGGCTTCGTCGACTGCGGCCGCTCGGAAACCGATGGCGAAGGCCGGCCGTTTCCGATCATCCATATGCAGCTGCAAGCTCGTTGAGCGGCTGCCCTTTCTTCAAGGTAACCCTGTTATGTCCCTGAAAAACCTGTTCACCACCACCGCCCTGCTCGCCTCGCTGCTGGGGGCCTCCTCGGTATTCGCCCACGCCCATCTGAAAAGCTCGAACCCGGCGGCCGACAGCAGCGTGGTTGCGCCCAACGAACTGCGCCTGATGTTCAGCGAAGGCGTGGAAGCGGCCTTCACTCAAGTGACGATCAGCAAGGACGGTGCGCCCCTCGAAGTGAAAAGCCTGGCCACCGAAGGCGCGGACAAGAAGACCCTGATCGTCACCCCGGCCGCCACGCCGCTGCGTGCCGGCAAGTACCAGGTGCAATGGCACGCGGTGTCGGTGGACACCCACAAGAGCGAAGGCAGCTACAGCTTCAAGGTGAGCCCGTAAGCCGTGGCGTCATGGCTGGTGCTGTGCCGCTTAGTGCACTTTGCGGTGGTGCTGATCCTGGTGGGTGCCTGGGTGTTTCGCCCGCTGTTGCTGGGCCGTGATTCAGCACAGAACGGCCATGGCGCCGTGCATCGACAGCTCGATCGGCTCAGCCGCTGGCTGACGCTGATCGGCCTTTGCAGCGGCCTGTGCTGGCTGTTGCTGATCACCGCCAGCATGGCCGGCTCCTGGTCGGCGGCGCTGGACCCGACGACCGTGCAATTGGTGCTGGGCAAGACCTTCTTCGGTCAGGTCTGGACCTGGCATCTGCTGCTCAATTTGTTGTTGCTGGGGTTGCTGCTGAGCCCGCTGGGCCGGCGCCTGCCGCTGCAACTGGGGCTCGGCGCCCTGCTCCTGGCCACCCTGGCTCCGGTGGGTCACGGCGCTATGCTCGATGGGCTGCGGGGGCAGATGCTGATTCTCAATCAGATCGTGCATTTAAGCTGTGTCGCCATCTGGTTGGGGGGCTTGCTGGTGTTGTTGCTGGTGTTGCGGCAACCCGCGGGGCTGTCTGTCGAGCCCTTGTTGAAGCGCTTCAGCGGCGTGGGTTATGGCCTGGTCAGCGGCTTGCTGCTAACCGGCCTGATCAATGTGCGGGTGCTCACCGGACAGTGGTGGCCGACGCCATTGTTCAGCGGCTTTGCCCTGATCCTGCTGATCAAGGTGCTGCTGGTGGCCGGCATGCTCGGGCTGGCGCTGTTCAACCGCTTGAGGACTCAAGGTTGCGACCAGCGCCTGGGGACCTTGCGCAGCAGCGTGCTGGTGGAGTGGTTGCTGGGCGTGGCGGCGGTGGCCGCCGTCTCGTTACTGGGCACCTTGCCGCCGATGCAGGCGACATGACCTCCCGCGCACCGCGCCCCCTGTAGCCGCTGCCGCAGGCTGCGAAAAGGTCCGCAGGACCTTCAGCGATCTCAAGGCCTCCCCCTCCTGGTCTGGAGCATTGCGGTGGAGCGCCATCCTTGGCGCCTGCTGCGCAGCCGGTCGCAGCCTGCGGCAGCGGCTACAGAGGATCCGCGGCAAGAGGGGTCAAGGCGTGACGGAGGTGTCGATGCTGACCACCACCGATAACCCCGGCCGCAACCGCTCCAACTCCGGCTGATCCGGGTCGACGCTGATGCGCACCGGGACGCGCTGGGCAATCTTGACGAAGTTGCCGGTGGCGTTGTCGGCCTGCAGCAAGGCGAATTCGGAACCGGTGGCCGGGGAAATCCGCTGCACCTTGCCGGTGAATCTGCGGTGGTTCAGGGCGTCCACGGTGAAGCTCACCGGCTGCCCGACCCGGACGTTGTCCATCTGGGTTTCCTTCATGTTGGCAATCACCCACAACTGGTTCGGCACCAGGGCCATCAGTTGCGCGCCGGAGTTGACGTAGGCCCCCAGGCGCACGCCGATCTGCCCCAGCTGGCCATCCCGCGGGGCGAGGATGCGGGTGTTGGACAGGTCGATGCGCGCCAGTTCCACCGCGGCCTCGGCGCTGGCCACCGCCGCTTCCAGGGAGCCGCGGTTGACGACCACGCTCTGCAGGTCCTGGCGGGCGATGTCCAGTTGCGCCTGGGCCTGGGCCACCGCGGCCTGGGTCTGGGCATGGGCGGCGCGGGTCACGTCCAGCTCACGCTGGGACACCGAACCGTCGGCGATCAGCGCCTGGTTGCGTTGCAGGTCGGCCGTGCTCTTGCGCGCCTGGGCCTGGCTGTCGACCAGGGCGGCCTGGCGCAGCTTGATCGTGGCTTCGGCGCTGTTGCGCTGCTGCAGGGCGTTGGCCAGGGCGGCCTTCTGCACCGCCAGTTGCGCCAGGGACTGGTCCAGGCGCTGGCGGTAGATGCGGTCGTCGAGACGCACCAGCAGGTCGCCGGCCTTGACCTGCTGGAAGTCCTGCACCGGCACTTCGAACACATAACCGCCGAGCTGCGGGCCGATGATGGTCACCTGCCCCCGCACCAGGGCGTTCTCGGTGCTTTCGATGGCGCTGGAGAACGGCGGCAGCTGCCAGGCGTAGAGCACGATCAGCACGCCGACGATGGCAATGGCGGCAAAGCCCAGGGACGAGAGGACGCGCACCGCCAGCGGGCGCGGCTCGGTGGTGGGCATGCTCGGCGGGCCGCCGGACTCCGGAGTCGAGGCGATGGCGTTGGTGGTGGGGTTGACGGTTTCGCTCATGAACTTGGGGCACCACTTTGTTGAACGGGAGCCGTGGGCGCGACCGCTCGGGTCGTGCTCATCAGCCACAGGCTGCGGATGAAGATCCAGAGCATGGTCAGCACGGCAATCACCGCGATCAGCATGAATACATCGTTATAGGCCAGCACGTTGGCCTCGCGGGTAGCGGCGCTGGCCAGGCTGCGAATGCCTTGCAGGGTGCTCAGGTCCGGGTCGGCGATGACCTTGCCGTAGGCCACGCCGCCGCTCTGCACCCGGGCCAGGACCTGGGGATCGAGCAGGGTCAACTGCTCGACGATATGGCTGGAATGGTACTTCTCGCGCACGATCTGGAAGGTCCCGAGCAAGGCCGAGCCGATCAGCCCGCCGAGGTTCTGGCAGATGCCGAACAGCACCGAGAAACTCACCAGGTTGCGCGGATTGGTCAGCACGTTGCGGGTGCCCAGGACCATGGTCGGGCCGAGAAAGAAGGTGCCGCCGAAGGCCAGCAGGAACTGGCTCAGGTACATGTTGGCCGGGCGCGTGAGGTTGCTGGAGAAGCTGTCCATCACCGAGCCCACGGCCATCAGCGCCAGGGAAATCACCAGCGGCATCAGCAGGTGCGCCGGGTTGATGGTCAGGGCGCTGGTGGCCAGCCCGGCGACGCTGCCCAGCAGCATCACCCCGTAGAGCAGGCGCATCTGCTCGCTGCTCATGTTCAGCGCCTGGAGAAACCCCACGGCGCCGGTGGACTGCTCGGACAGCACCATGCGAATCAGGATCACCGCCAGCCCCAGGCGGATCATCGCCCCGCTGCCCAGCCAGCGGGTCATCAGCATCGGGTTGCTGCGGTTATGTTCGATGCACAGCCCGGCCAGGATCAGCACGATGGAGCCGGCACTGGCGTAGCCGATCCAGGGTGCCTCCAGCCACCAGTCGATGCGCCCCAGCGATAGCACCGCGCACAGCAGGGCAACGCCTGTGGCGAGCAAGGCAAAGGTCAGGAAGTCGAGTTTCTCAAAGGTGCGAAAACGGTCCCCCGGCGGCAGCTTGAGCAGGAACACGCAGCCCAGGGAGGTCAGCGCCAGGCCCAGTTCGAACAGGTACAGGCCGCGCCATTCGGCGATTTGCAGCAGGTCCTCGGAAAACAGCCGGGCCAGGGGCAAGGCCAGCTGCGAAGTGCCGAGCCCCAGCACCAGGGCCTTGAGCCGCCATTTCGCCGGAAAGGCCTGGACCATGTAGTACAGGCCCAGGGAACTGAGCGCCGCGCCGACCATGCCGTGGGCCGCGCGCACGGCGATGGCCGAACTCAGGTCGTTGACGAACAGGTGGCCGAAGGTCACCAGGGCGTAGAGCACCAGGAACACTTCGGTGAAGGCACGCAGGCCGAACTGCTGGCGAAACTTCACCAGCAGCAGGTTCATCGACACGTTGGTCATCACGTAGGCGGCCGGCAGCCAGGCCATTTCCGCGGTGGTCGCCCCCAGCGCCCCTTGCAGGTACGGCAGGTTGGCGATCACCAGCGAGTTGCCCAGGCCGCCGGTAATCGCCACCAGCAAACCCACCAGGGCGTAGGCCAGGCGCTTGTGGCGGGGGTGCAGCGGTGTCGAGGGCGAGCCGGGCAGGCTGGGCTTTTCGTGGGGCTGCCAGTTGCGCGGGGCGTAGTGATCCATGCCGTGACCTTGTGCTGTGCCGAGCGCTGTTGCAGCGCCGGACGATGTTCCCGGTGGTCCGGCAGTGTGCCGGAAAATCCCGCGATCCAGGCAGCAGCGCTGCCCGCCGGATGAATTTTATTTTATGGCGCTGGCGCCGGTGGTCTTTTTTCGCAATCCTGCACTCGCCGGCGCCGCTCCAACCTGGCGCCGCCTGCCCTCGCCCACCGGAGCCCGCATGCCGCTGAACCTTCTCAACATGCCGCTGAACTTTCTCAAGATGCACGCCAATGGCGACGACTTCGTGCTGATCGATGCCCGTGGCCGCGACAACCCGATCAGCGCCGAACGGGCCCGGGCCCTGGGGGATCGTCAGCGCGGCATCGGTTTCAATCAGTTGGTGGTGCTGGGCGATTGCCAGGAGAGCGCGGCGCAACTGACCTTCTTCAATGCCGATGGTTCCAGCCTGGCTACCTGCGGCAGCGCGACTCGCGGCGCCGCCGACCTGCTGATGGAGGAAAGCGGGGCCACCTCGGTACAGGTGAAAACCGCCCGCGGCCTGCAACACTGCCTGCGCCTTGAGGATCAGTCGGTGTCCGTGGAGATGGGCCTGCCCTCATTCGACTGGCAGGCCATCCCCCTGGCTCAGGAGCTGGACAGCCTGCACCTGCCGCTGCCGGGAACGCCGGCGGCGTGCAGCATGGGCAACCCCCATTGCAGTTTTTTCGTCGAGGATCTGCAACCGTTGGACCTGGCCACGCTGGGTCCAAGGATCGAGAACGATCCGCTGTTCCCACACAAGACCAATGTGCACTTCATCCAGGTGATCGACCGGCACACCATCCGCTTGCGCATCTGGGAGCGCAACGGTGCCATTCCCCTGGGCTCCGGCTCCTGCTCCTGCGCCGCGGCGGTCAATGGCATCCGCCGTGGCTTGCTGGACAGCCCGGTGCGGGTACTGTGCGACGGTGGGCCGGTGACGGTGAGCTGGGACGGCCAGGGCAAGGTGCGCCTGGCCGGCAGTGTGACCCGGGTGTTCAGCGGGTCACTGTGAAGGGCTCTACATCCAGCCCAGCCATTTCCACCAGGTCAGGGCGAACACCAGCATCAGCAGGTAGCCGATCAGCGTCACCAGCAGCCCGACCTTGGCGAACTGCCGGGCATTGAAGGTCTCGGTACCCAGGCAGACCATGTTCTGCGGCGCGTTGATCGGCAGGATGAAGCCGTAGCTGACGACAAAGCCCAGGAGCATGGTCATGCCCAGGCGGCTGAACTCGCCCGGCAGGGTCTGCAGCACGGCGATCAGAATCGGCAGCAGCGCCGAAGTCAGTGCCGTGGCACTGGCGAACCCCAGGTGAATGAGGATCAGGAACGCCGCGAGAATCGCGAACACCGCCAACGGCCCGACCTGGTCCAGCCCGGTATGGGCCACCACCTGCCCGCCCAGCCATTGCCCGGCCTGGGTACTGAGCAACGCCGACCCCAGGCTGATGCCGACCCCGAAGACAATCACCGTGCCCCAGGGAATGCGCGACTGCACGTCCTTCCAGGTCATGATGCCGACTCGCGGCAACAGCAGGATCACCAGCCCGGCGTAGGTGGTGGTCGTGGTGTCGAAGGGGTGCAGCTTGCCTTCGGTGGACCAGGCCAGGAGCAGCAGCAGGGACACCGCCAGCAGGCGCTTCTGCGGCCCGGTCATGGGCCCGATGTCCACCAGGGACTGGGCCACCGCTTCCTTGCCGCCGGGGATGCTGTCGGTTTCCGGCGGCAGCAGTTTGAGCACCAGCCACAGCAGCACCAGGGACATGATCAGCGCCCAGGGCGCGCCGGCGATCAGCCAGTCGAGCCAGGCCACGCGCTGGCCGAGCATCTTGTCCATGAAGCCCACGGTCAGCAGGTTCTGCGCCGCGGCGGTCTGGATCCCGACGTTCCAGATGCTGGTGCCCTGGGCCACGACGATCATCAGCCCGGCGGCGATATTGGAGCGCTTGTCGACGCCGAAGGCGGCAATCACCCCCATCATGATCGGCACCACACAGGCACTGCGCGCCGTGGCGCTGGGCACCAGCAGGCTGAGGAGGATGGTCACGGCGATGGCGCCGAGGAGGATGCGTCGGGTGCTGGTGCCGACCCGGGTCAGGGTCACCAGGGCGATGCGCCGGTCGAGGCCGGTGTGGGTCATGGCGGCGGCGATGAACAAGGCACCGGCCACCAGGGCCAGGGCCGAATTGGAAAACCCGGTGAGGGCCAGGCTGATGGCCGCCGAGCTGCCATAGAGCTGGGTCGGGTCCTGCAGGGTCGGGGCGGTGCCGATCAGGAAGGCCATCAGCGCGGTGATCATGATGGCGCTGGCCTCGTAGGACACCGCTTCGCTGATCCACACCACCACGGCAAATGCCAGGATCGCCAGCATCCGCTGGCCGGCCACCGGCAGGTCGGCGGGCAACGGCAACAGCAGCACGGCGACCAGCGCCAGTACGCCGATCAACAGCCCGACGGGCAAGCGCGCCCGAGCCTCGGAGGTTTGACTGACAGGGGAGTTCATGTGCGGGGTATTCCTTCTCCGGTTGGGCCTGTGCAGCATGCCGGTTTCTGCGGCAAACGGCCTTGATAGAGGTCAAGTCGGGCGGCCCGCAAGCCCTCTAGACTGCCGCAAAGACGCCTGCACAAGCACCTCGCCCGCACTGATCGAATGCCTGAGAAATCCAAAAAAAAGAAGCACTCTTTTACATTTCTACAGATTTTTCACTTCAATGAGATCAGATTGGCATCAGGGCGACAGGGAGTCGAAGTATCAGTCGTATCACTCCAAAAAAGCAGGTGCCTTATGGTGACAAGAAACATGAAACTGACCTTGCGAGCGCTGCTCAGCTTCGGCTCGATCTGCGTTTTACTGGTAGGCCTGGGAGGGTTGTCCCTGTGGAAGATGGGACAGATCCATGATGCCGCGATCGACCTGCAAACCAACTGGCTGCCCAGCGTGCGACAAGCCACGCTGATCGAATCCAGCACCCTGCGCCTGCGTCTGGAAACGCTGCATTTCATCACCGAGAACAACGGCGAGAAAACCGCTTCGCGGGCACGTCTCGATGCCCTCAAGGACAACCTGAACCAGGCCATCAAGGACTATGCCGTGCTGGTTTCCAGCCCTCAGGAACAAGACATCTACGAGCGCGTGCGCAGCGGCGCCCAGGCCTATCTGGACAAGTTCGCGGTGCTGATGGAGAGCAGCAAGACCAGCACTTCGGAGGAAGCGGTCAACTATGCCAACCAGGTCACGGTGCCCCTGGCCAACACCCTGCAGACCAGCATCGATGAGCTGATCAAGCTCAACGAACGTGGCGCCGCCCAATCAGGCACCGACGCCGGAGCCCAGTTCAGCACCGGGCTGACCGTGACCAGCGTGATCATTGTCCTGGCCATCGTGCTCACCGCCCTGATCGCCCTGCTCTTCACCCGCAGCATCATCCTGCCGGTGCAGACCCTGCTGGCGACCACGCGGAAAATCGCCGAGGGCGATCTGCGCACCCAGGTGGAAGTCAGCGGCCAGGACGAACTCACCGAGCTGCAGACCGCCACCCGCGCCATGCTCGACAGCCTGAAGTCGACCATCCGCCACATTGCCGATTCCTCCACCCAACTGGCCTCGGCCGCCGAGGAAATGAGCGCCATCACCCGCGAGTCCAACGCCGGCATCCAGCAACAGAGCATGGAAACCGAACAGGCCGCCACGGCAGTCAACGAAATGACCGCCGCCGTCGAGGAAGTGGCGCGCAACGCGGTGTCCGCTTCGCAATCGACCCAGGAATCCGAGCGCTCCGCCGGGCTGGGCAAGGAGCGGGTCGAGCAGACCATCCACTCCATCGAGAAGCTCACCGGTACCGTGGAAAACACTCGGGTGGAAATGGCCGGCCTGGCGCAACAGGCCCAGGACATCACCAAGGTCCTGGACGTGATCCGCGCCATTGCCGAGCAGACCAACCTGCTGGCCCTGAACGCCGCCATCGAGGCCGCCCGGGCCGGCGAGCAAGGCCGCGGCTTTGCCGTGGTGGCCGATGAAGTGCGCGCCCTGGCCCACCGCACCCAGCTTTCGACCCAGGAAATCGAGCAGATGATCCAGGGCATCCAGAGCGGTTCGAACAAAGCCATGCTGTCCATGCAACAGAGCAGCGAGGACGCCAGCCAGACCCTGGCCATCGCCCATGAAGCCGGTTCGGCCATCGGCCACGTCACCCAGGCCATCAGCCACATCAACGAACGCAACCTGATGATCGCCACCGCCTCGGAGGAACAGGCCCAGGTGGCGCGCTCGGTGGATCAGAACCTGATGAGCATCCGCGACCTGTCGGTGCAGAGCTCGTCCGCCGCCAGCCAGACCTCCATCGCCAGCAGTGAACTGTCGAACCTGGCGATGGGTCTGAACAAGCTGGTGGCACGCTTCTCCCTGTGAGACGGGCCCAAGCCCGTATAGAAGTCAGGTAGAACAAGCGCTGGCGTGCTTCGCCGCTGATCGGTTCGGCAGGAACCTTTCAGCGGCGACCAGCCGGAGCCCTGAAATGGAGTGCTGGTCATGCTGAAACAAATCTCCATCCACCAGCTGCAAATGGGCATGTACATCCATCAATTCTGTGGTTCCTGGCTGGACCACTCGTTCTGGAAAGCCGGCTTCGTCCTCGACAGCCGTGACGACCTGCAACGCCTGCAACGCTCCAACCTGAGCAGCCTGTGGATCGACACCGCCAAGGGTCGCGACCTGCCCGAAGCCAGTTCGACGCCAGCGCCAGGCGCCCCGCCACTGCCACCGCTACAACCGGCCAGCACGAGCACACCCCGGGTCAGCATGGACGAGGAAGTCCAACGCGCGATCAAGCTCTGCGCCGAATCGCGCAAGGCGGTGATGGCGATGTTCCAGGAAGTGCGCATGGGCCAGGCCCTGGAGATGCAGCAAGCCGAGGAACTGGTGGTGCAGTTGGGCGAGTCGCTGCTGCGCCATCCCGATGCGCTGATCAGCCTGGCGCGCCTGAAGAGCGCCGATGACTACACCTACATGCATTCAGTGGCGGTGTGCGCGCTGATGCTGGCCACCGCCCGCCAGCTGGGCCTGTCGGAGGACTACATCCGCCTGGCGGGGATTGCCGGGCTGCTGCATGACGTGGGCAAGCTGACCATCCCCGACAGCATCCTCAACAAGCCGCAAAAACTCTCGGACAGCGAATTCGAACAGGTCAAGCTGCACCCCGAAGCCGGTGGCGCGATCCTGCGGCAAAGTCCTGACGTGGATGCGCTGGTGCTCGATGTGTGCCTGCATCACCACGAGAAAGCCGACGGTTCCGGCTATCCGCACCGGCTGGCGGGCAACCAGATCAGCCTGTTCGCGCAGATGGGCGCGGTGTGCGATGTGTACGACGCGGTGACCTCCAATCGCCCCTACAACCGAGGCTGGGACCCGGCCGAGGCGATCCAGCGCATGTCCACCTGGAAAGGCCACTTCGACCAGCGGGTGTTCCAGGCCTTCGTCAAGAGCGTGGGCATCTATCCGGTGGGCGCCCTGGTGCGCCTGGAAAGCGGACGCCTGGCGGTGGTGATCGAACAGAACCCCAAGTCGTTGCTCACGCCCAAGGTCCGGGTGTTCTTCTCCACCCGCTCCAACCTGCCCCTGGAGCAGAGCGTGGTCGACCTGGCCAAGGTCCAGGGCCAGGAGCGCATCCTGGCCCGCGAAGCCCCGCAAGACTGGGAGTTCAAGAACCTGGAGCGGCTCTGGAACCCGCTCCCGGCCTGAACCTCAGGTACCCAGGGTCAGGCCGTTGGCCGGCAGCGGCAGCGCGGTCTTGTAGCGCACCTGCTTGAGGGCGAAGCTGGAGCGGATGTTGGCCACCCCGGGCACCTTGGTCAGAAAGTCCATCATGAAGCGTTCCAGGGACTGGATGGTCGGCACCAGCACCCGGATCAGGTAATCCGGGTCGCCGGCCATCAGGTAGCACTCCATGACTTCCGGACGATCGGCAATGGCCTCTTCGAAGTGCTGCAAGGCCTCCTCCACCTGCTTCTCCAGGCTGACGTGAATGAACACGTTGACGTGCAGCCCCAAGAGGTCGGCATCCAGCAGGGTCACCTGCTCGCGGATCAGTCCCAACTCCTCCATGGCCTTGACCCGGTTGAAGCACGGCGTGGGCGAAAGATTCACCGAACGGGCCAGGTCGGCGTTGGTGATGCGGGCATTCTCCTGAAGACTGTTGAGAATGCCGATGTCGGTACGGTCCAGTTTACGCATGAGATAAAACAACCTTTTTTTTATGTTTATGCAGATTTTTTATCTGCAAATGATCTCAAGCGCAATGAAACAGAGATAAATATTCTCCTTCGCCCGGCCTATGATGTTTGTAGGACAAGATTTCTTTTACCCAGAGAATGACTGTCAGCTAGCGCGCCCAATTACAAGAAATCCACAAGATCGAGCGTAGAAAGCCATGACCACCGCGTATGAACCGCTACGCCTGCACGTTCCCGAACCCTCGGGCCGTCCCGGCTGCAAGACCGACTTCACCTACCTGCGTCTGAACGATGCCGGCCTGGCCCGCAAACCCCCTATCGATATCGAACCTGCCGAATGCGCCGACCTGGCCCGCGGCCTGATTCGCGTGCTCGACGACCAGGGCAACGCCCTGGGCGACTGGGCCGCGGACATGCCGCTGGAGATCCTGCGCAAGGGCATGCGCGCCATGCTCAAGACGCGGATCTTCGACAACCGCATGGTGGTCGCCCAACGGCAGAAGAAGATGTCCTTCTACATGCAGAGCCTGGGCGAGGAAGCCATTGGCAGCGCCCAGGCCCTGGCCCTGAACATCGACGACATGTGCTTCCCCACCTACCGCCAGCAGAGCATCCTGATGGCCCGGGAAGTGCCGCTGGTGGAGATGATCTGCCAACTGCTGTCCAACGAGCGCGATCCGCTCAAGGGGCGCCAGCTGCCGATCATGTACTCGGTGAAGGAATCCGGCTTTTTCACCATCTCCGGCAACCTGGCGACCCAGTTTGTGCAGGGCGTGGGCTGGGGCATGGCCTCGGCGATCAAGGGCGATACCAAGATCGCCTCGGCCTGGATCGGCGACGGCGCCACCGCCGAGTCGGACTTCCACACCGCCCTGACCTTCGCCCACGTGTACCGCGCGCCGGTGATCCTCAACGTGGTCAACAACCAGTGGGCCATCTCCACCTTCCAGGCGATTGCCGGCGGTGAAGCCACCACCTTCGCCGGACGCGGCGTGGGCTGCGGCATCGCCTCCCTGCGGGTCGACGGCAACGACTTCCTCGCGGTCTACGCCGCCTCGCGCTGGGCCGCCGAACGCGCCCGCCGCAACCTCGGGCCGACCCTGATCGAGTGGGTCACCTACCGCGCCGGCCCGCACTCCACCTCCGACGACCCGTCGAAATACCGTCCGGCCGACGACTGGAGCCACTTCCCCCTGGGCGACCCGATTGCCCGCCTCAAGCAGCACCTGATCAAGATCGGCCAGTGGTCCGAAGAGGAACACGCCGCGGTCAGCGCCGAGCTCGAAGCCCAGGTGATTGCCGCGCAGAAGGAAGCCGAGCAGTACGGCACCCTGGCCGGCGGCCAGATCCCCAGCGCCGCGACCATGTTCGAGGACGTCTACAAGGACATGCCCGAGCACCTGAAACGTCAACGCCAGGAACTGGGGGTCTGACATGAACGATCACAACAACAATATCCAGCTGGAAACCGCCATGACCACCACCACCATGACCATGATCCAGGCCCTGCGCTCGGCCATGGATGTGATGCTCGAGCGTGACGACAACGTGGTGGTGTTCGGCCAGGACGTCGGCTACTTCGGCGGCGTGTTCCGCTGCACCGAGGGCCTGCAGGCCAAGTACGGCACCTCGCGGGTGTTCGACGCGCCGATCTCGGAAAGCGGCATCGTCGGCGCGGCCATCGGCATGGGCGCCTACGGCCTGCGTCCGGTGGCGGAAATCCAGTTCGCCGACTACGTCTACCCCGCCTCGGACCAGATCATTTCCGAAGCCGCGCGCCTGCGCTATCGCTCCGCCGGCCAGTTCACCGCGCCGATGACCCTGCGTATGCCTTGCGGCGGCGGCATCTATGGCGGCCAGACCCACAGCCAGAGCATCGAGGCGATGTTCACCCAGGTCTGCGGCCTGCGCACCGTGATGCCCTCCAACCCCTACGACGCCAAGGGCCTGCTGATCGCCTCCATCGAAAACGATGACCCGGTGATCTTTCTCGAACCCAAGCGCCTGTACAACGGCCCGTTCGATGGCCACCACGACCGCCCGGTAACGCCGTGGTCGAAACACCCGGCGGCCCAGGTGCCGGACGGCTACTACAAGGTACCTCTGGACGTGGCGGCCATCGCCCGTCCGGGCAAGGACGTCACCGTCCTCACCTACGGCACCACCGTCTATGTGTCGCAAGTGGCGGCCGAGGAAACCGGCATTGACGCCGAGGTCATCGACCTGCGCAGCCTGTGGCCCCTGGACCTGGACACCATCGTCAAGTCGGTGAAGAAGACCGGCCGTTGCGTGGTGGTGCACGAAGCCACCCGTACCTGCGGCTTCGGCGCCGAGCTGGTGTCGCTGGTGCAGGAACACTGCTTCCACCACCTGGAAGCCCCGATCGAGCGCGTCACCGGTTGGGATACGCCGTATCCCCACGCGCAGGAGTGGGCATATTTCCCAGGGCCGTCCCGAGTGGGCGCGGCGCTGCAACGGGTCATGGAGGTCTGAATGGGCACGCACGTTATCAAGATGCCGGACATCGGCGAAGGCATCGCGGAAGTGGAACTGGCGCAATGGCACGTAAAAGTCGGCGACCAGGTGGTGGAAGACCAGGTCCTGGCGGACGTGATGACCGACAAGGCGATGGTCGATATCCCCTCCCCGGTGCACGGCACGGTCATTTCCCTGGGGGGCGAACCCGGTGAAGTGATGGCGGTGGGCAGCATCCTCATCAGCATCGAAGTCGAAGGCGCGGGCAACCTCAAGGAATCCGCCCAGGCCGCCGCGCCGGTGCAACAAGCGCCGGCCGCTATTAATAAGCCAGCTGCCGCGCCAGTGGCCGAAGCCCCCAAGGCGGAACAAGCCGTCGTCAGCCAAACAGCCGCCTGCCGCCCTGCGCCCCAGGCGCCGGTGGCGCGCCAGGCCGACGAACGCCCCCTGGCCTCGCCAGCGGTGCGCAAGCACGCCCTGGACCTGGGCATCCAGCTGCGCCTGGTCCAAGGCAGCGGCCCGGCCGGGCGCATCCTGCACGAAGACCTGGAGGCCTACCTGGCCCAGGACAGCCAGCCGCTCAAGGGCTATTCGGCCCCGGGCGCCGGCTATGCCGAACGCCACGACGAAGAGCAGATCCAGGTGATTGGCATGCGCCGCAAGATCGCCCAGCGCATGCAGGAATCCAAGCACCGCGCCGCGCACTTCAGCTATGTCGAGGAAGTGGACGTCACCGCCCTGGAAGAGCTGCGCATCCACCTCAATGAAAAACACGGCGCCAGCCGCGGCAAGCTGACCCTGCTGCCGTTCCTGGTGCGGGCCATGGTCGTCGCCCTGCGCGACTTCCCGCAGATCAACGCGCGCTACGACGACGAAGCCCAGGTCATCACCCGCCACGGCGCGGTGCATGTCGGGGTCGCCACCCAGAGCGACGTCGGCCTGATGGTGCCGGTGGTACGTCACGCCGAAGCCCGCAGCCTGTGGGGCAACGCCGAGGAAATCTCGCGCCTGGCCAAGGCGGCCCGCAGCGGCAAGGCGGCCCGGGATGAACTGTCCGGCTCCACCATCACCCTCACCAGCCTCGGCGCCCTGGGCGGGATTGTCAGCACCCCGGTGCTGAACCTGCCGGAAGTGGCGATTGTCGGGGTCAACCGCATCGTCGAGCGGCCGATGGTGATCAAGGGCCAGATCGTGATCCGCAAGATGATGAACCTTTCCAGCTCCTTCGATCACCGGGTGGTCGACGGCATGGACGCTGCGCAATTCATCCAGGCCATTCGCGGCCTGCTCGAACAACCCGCCACGCTGTTTGTGGACTGACTTTCAGAGGAGCAGGCATGCAACAGACTCTCAACACCCAACTGCTGATCATCGGCGGCGGGCCTGGCGGTTACGTGGCGGCGATCCGTGCCGGCCAGCTGGGCATTTCCACCATCCTGGTGGAAGGCCAGGCCCTGGGCGGCACCTGCCTGAACATCGGCTGCATCCCGTCCAAGGCGCTGATTCATGTGGCCGAGCAGTTCCACCAGACCCGCCACCACAGCCAGGGCTCGGCCCTGGGCATCGAAGTGGCGGCGCCAACCCTGAACATCGGCAAGAGTGTGGAATGGAAGGACGGCATCGTCGACCGCCTGACCACCGGGGTCGCCGCGCTGCTGAAGAAAAACAAGGTCCAGGTGATTCACGGCTGGGCCAGGGTCATCGACGGCAAGACCGTGGAGATCGAAGGCGCCGAGACTCGCATCCACTGCGAGCACCTGTTGCTGGCCACCGGTTCGAAGAGCGTCAACCTGCCGATGCTGCCCATCGGCGGGCCGATCATCTCCTCCACCGAGGCCCTGGCGCCCAAGACCCTGCCCAAGCGCCTGACCGTGGTCGGCGGCGGCTACATCGGCCTGGAACTGGGCATTGCCTACCGCAAGCTCGGGGTCGAGGTCAGCGTGGTCGAGGCCCAGGAACGCATCCTGCCGGCCTATGACGCCGAACTGACCCAGCCGGTGCTGGAATCGGTGAAGCACTTGGGCATCAAGCTCTACCTCAAGCACAGCGTGCTGGGCTTCGATGCCGCCAGCAGCAGCCTGCAGGTGCGCGAGCCCAACGGCGACACCCTGAACCTGGCCACCGACCAGGTGCTGGTGGCGGTGGGTCGCAAACCCAACACCCAGGGCTGGAACCTGGAAAGCCTGAACCTGGACATGAACGGCGCGGCGATCAAGATCGACCACCGCTGCCAGACCAGCATGCGCAACGTCTGGGCCATCGGTGACCTCAGCGGCGAACCCATGCTCGCGCACCGGGCCATGGCCCAGGGCGAGATGGTCGCCGAGCTGATCGCCGGCAAGCACCGCGAGTTCAACCCGGCGGCGATCCCGGCGGTGTGCTTCACCGACCCGGAACTGGTGGTGGTGGGCAAGACCCCGGACGAGGCCCGCGCTGCCGGGCTGGATTGCATCGTCAGCAGCTTCCCGTTCGCGGCCAATGGCCGGGCCATGACCCTGGAAGCCAAAAGCGGTTTCGTGCGGGTGGTGGCCCGAAGTGACAATCACCTGATTGTCGGCTGGCAGGCGGTGGGGGTCGGGGTGTCCGAATTGTCCACGGCGTTTGGCCAATCCCTGGAAATGGGCGCGCGCCTGGAAGACATCGGCGGCACCATCCACGCCCACCCGACCCTGGGTGAAGCGGTCCAGGAAGCGGCGCTGCGGGCCTTGGGCCACGCCCTGCACCTGTAACCATTCAAGGGGCACACAGGACAGCGCCCAGGTAGGAGCGAGCTTGCTCGCGAAAGAGCTGGCGGGGATAGCCAAGCGTTCGCGCCGGGACCTTCGCGAGCAAGCTCGCTCCTACAGGGGGTATGGGGCTGTTATGGAGGAAGCTTCATGAGCAGGCCAAGTTTTTTGCGCACCCTCCCATCGTCCGGGATGCGGTGCGCCCCCGGAATGCAGTATTGTTGTGCCCATCCAAAAAAACGTCAGAAGCCTTGAGCCGTTCCGACGGTTGTTAAGCGATAGAGGGTGTCATGGGTAACGAAAGCATCAATTGGGACAAGCTGGGTTTTGACTACATCAAGACAGACAAGCGCTATCTGTCGCACTGGCGTAACGGCGAGTGGGACGCGGGCACCCTGACCGAAGACAACGTGCTGCACATCAGCGAGGGCTCCACCGCCCTGCACTACGGTCAGCAATGCTTCGAAGGCCTCAAGGCCTACCGCTGCAAGGACGGCTCGATCAACCTATTCCGTCCCGACCAGAACGCCGCGCGCATGCAGCGCAGCTGCGCCCGCCTGCTGATGCCGCAGGTGTCCACCGAACAGTTCATCGAAGCCTGCAAGGCCGTGGTCAAGGCCAACGAGCGCTTCATTCCGCCGTACGGCACCGGCGGCGCGCTGTACCTGCGTCCGTTCGTGATCGGCGTCGGCGACAACATCGGCGTGCGCACCGCGCCGGAGTTCATCTTCTCGATCTTCGCCATCCCGGTCGGCGCCTACTTCAAGGGCGGCCTGACTCCGCACAACTTCCTGATCTCCAGCTACGACCGCGCGGCCCCACAAGGCACCGGCGCGGCCAAGGTCGGTGGCAACTACGCCGCCAGCCTGATGCCCGGCTCCCAGGCCAAGAAAGCCAGCTTCGCCGACTGCATCTACCTCGACCCGCTGACCCACAGCAAGATCGAGGAAGTCGGTTCGGCCAACTTCTTCGGCATCACTCACGATGACAAATTCGTCACCCCCAACTCGCCATCGGTGCTGCCGGGTATCACCCGCCTGTCGCTGATCGAGCTGGCCAAGACCCGCCTGGGCCTGGAAGTGGTCGAAGGCGACGTGTTCATCGACAAGCTCTCGGACTTCAAGGAAGCCGGCGCCTGCGGCACCGCCGCGGTGATCACGCCGATCGGCGGCATCCAGTACCAGGACAAGCTGCACGTGTTCTACAGCGAAAAAGACGTCGGCCCGATCACCCAGAAGCTCTACAAAGAGCTGACCGGCGTGCAGACCGGCGACGTTGAAGCGCCAGCGGGCTGGATCGTCAAGGTCTGATTCGCCCCCTGCTGCACCCCAGCCCGCCCCTGCTTGCCAGGGGCGGGCTTTTTCATGCCTGGAGACTGCAGGATGCCTGCCGAAGGCGGGGCTCCCCCCTCAGAGGCTGATACCGAACGACATCAGCACCTGTTGCGTTCCATCCACCACCAGCAGTGCAGCCCGGGACGCCATCAAGGTGTAGAGAAAACTCGTGATCAGCACACAGAGTTCGAACCAGACGAAGATCGGCCAGTTGCTTGCTCGCAGCGGTCGGCCCTGCATGAGCCACTCCATTCGATTGCGTGGCAGGTGATAAACAAGTTCGAAAATTTTCAGCTCGCGAAACTGCTTGATCACCGCGTGTATCACCCCCATCGCAGTGACTATCGCGATACACCAGAACACAAAGAGCGCCACCCCTTTGTTCCCGTGCCCGCCAAGACTGACTGCCTGTTGAAAAAAGGCGAGGCCGACCCCCGATACCACAGGCCCAACTACCCAGGCGTAAATCACCAACCCCAGGCTGGCCATGGCCACACCACTGGCAAAGACACTGATGCGAACCACCCAGGCCAGGAACCCTGGGGAAAACTTCGAATAGGCCCTCTGGGTCTCGATCACCAGCAAGGGGATCAGCATGGTCAGCACTCCAACCGCGATGTCCACGACCTTGAACCCGGTCTTGGGCAGCAGCAGCGCCGCCAGGAAGGTCACGCCGCGGCTGCCCACCCGCCACATCATCTTGGCGTCGTCAGTCACTGCCTTCGACCAGAACTCCTCGGTAATGCCCTTGCCGTCATCCACGCCGTCATCCATTGACTGCCTGCCTCATTGTTCAAAGCCGCGCATTGTCAGGGAAGGCCCTGGCGTCTGCCCAGCGCTATCACTGCGCACCTGAGCGATCCGCTTGCCTGGCCGCGCTGCCACCTGGCTGGCCTGGCCGTCGCGCTGCTTGCCGTGGCGCGCTTCGCTGATCAGCGCCGGAATCAGCGGTCCCTCCGGCAGGTGCTTCCAGAACCGGGTTGGCAAATGCCCCTGCATGACCTTGGGGTTGAGCCGCGCCGGGTTGAAGATGTGGCTGTAATAGGCCAGCCACAGCTCGCTGCCGGGGTCGTCGCCGGCCTGGGCCAGTTGCTGCCAGCCACGGGGGCACTGGCGCTGGTGGTGCAGTTGCTCGCCATCGAAGTACACCCCGTCCCGGGGCGTGGCAATCATCCAGCGGTGGCGCCCCATGCGCCCGATGAAGTGCCGGCTGGCCTGGGCCAGGATGTCGTGGGCCGGCTCGTGCCAGGCCACGTATTCGGGTTGCTCGGCCAGGCGCGAGCGCCCCTCGGGCAGCCGGACAAATCGCACGAAGGCATGCAGGTGATGGGCCTCGCGGTCCACCTGCTTGATCCGCCGCTGCAACTCGCTGCCCAGTTGATCGCCGCTGAGCATGGCCGTGCGGTCGCCATGGCTGACCCGCCACAGCACCTCGTAGAGCAGGCTCCAGCGCTGCTCGCCGCGATAGCAGGCGGCTCGCTGCAACAGCTCCAGCAGGGCCTGGGGAATGCGCGCGCGAAAGGGCCCGGGCTGTTCGGGGCAGCTCTCGTCGCTGGCGAACAGGTCGGCCTCCCGGGTCCCGGCCCAGCTGACCCGGCTCGGGTCGATGGAGTGGCTGAGCAGCCAGCGTGCCTGCTGGCGCCAGGTGTCGAACAGGTCGTCACAATCCAGGCTGATCATCCCCAGAGCCCCATCTGCTGCGGTTGCGGCCGATCCCGCAGTTGCTGATAGAGCAGCGCGCTGCTGGTTTCCGCCTGCTGCGGGTGATAGTCGCTGGTGATGAAGAACGGCTTGGCCTTGCTCAGCACGCAGCGCATGCGCGCCAGGTCCTCGAAGCGGATGCGCCGCTCGCGGCGCAGTTCCACCAGGCGCTGGGTGGTGCGCAGGCCGATCCCCGGAATACGCGAGATCAGCGCCGGTTCGGCGCGGTTCAGGTCCAGGGGAAACAGGCTGCGGTTGTCCAGGGCCCAGGCCAGCTTGGGGTCGATATCCAGGGCCAGGTGCCCCGGTCCCTTGAAGAGTTCGTTGGCGCTGAAGCCATAGCCGCGCAGCAGGAAGTCGGCCTGGTACAGGCGGTGCTCGCGCATCAGCGGCGGCGCGGCCAGGGGCACGCTTTTCGGGCTGTCGGGAATCGGGCTGAACGCCGAGTAATAGACCCGGCGCAGGCGGAAGTTGCCGTACAGCGACTCGGCGCTGTGGAGGATGGTGCTGTCATCGGTGTCGTCGGCACCGACGATCATCTGGGTGCTCTGCCCCGCTGGGGCGAAACGCGGCGCCCGGGGTTCGTTGAGCACGGTCTGCTCGCCGGTATAGATGGTGCCCATGGCCTGCTTGATCGAGCCCAGGTGTTTTTCCGGGGCCAGGGCCTTGAGGCCCTGGTCGGTGGGCAATTCGACATTGACACTGAGGCGGTCGGCATAGCGCCCGGCTTGCTCGATCAGCAGCGGGTCGGCGTCGGGGATGGTCTTGAGGTGGATATAGCCGCGAAACTCGTGCTCCTCGCGCAGCAGCCGGGCCACCCGCACCAGTTGCTCCATGGTGTAGTCCGCCGAGCGGATGATGCCGGAGCTGAGGAACAGCCCGCTGACGCAATTGCGCCGGTAGAAATCCAGGGTCAGGCGCACCACTTCCTCGGGGCTGAAGCGTGCCCGGGGCACATCGCTGGAGCGGCGGTTGACGCAGTACTGGCAGTCATACAGGCAGAAGTTGGTCAGCAGCACCTTGAGCAGCGAGACGCAACGCCCGTCCGGCGTGTAGCTGTGGCAGATGCCCATGCCATTGCTCGAGCCCAACCCGCTTCGGCCTTCCGAGCTGCGCTTGGGCGCGCCGCTGCTGGCGCAGGAAGCGTCGTACTTGGCGGCGTCGGCGAGGATGCTCAGCTTGTCGATCAATTGCATGGCAAGGCCCTGATACTGTTTTTATATACAGTACAGAGTACAACCCCGGGCCCACAAGGGACTTGGCAGGTAGACGTCGAAAAAAATCTCGGCACAGCCCGCCGGCCACCAGCAACCAGGGCAGAAAGCCCCTAAGATACGCCCCCGCTTCCCCCTCCCTTTGGAAAGGACCCCGTCCATGCACCGTTTCTATCGTTTCTGCCTGCTTGGCGCCGTATGGCTGTCGACCTTCGCGGCCAGCGCCGCGCCAGGGGACCCGGCCCTGGTCGAGGGGATTTCCGCCAAGGTCCAGGCCCGGCAAGACTGGCAAGCCCAGGCCAGGCAATGCCCCAGCGACAACATGCCGGCCAGGACCGCGACACGGGCCACGCAGGCCAACCGCTGCGAAACCCCGGAGCAGCTGGGCGCCTGCCTGCAGCGCTGCGAAGCCGGCGACGGCAACGATTGCTACTGGCTGGCCACCACCCTGCAACAGGCCAAAGGCCCCGCCGCAGGCTATGAACCGCTGTACCAGCGCGCCTGCAGCCTGGGGCTGGTTTCCGGGTGCACCAACCGCGCCGCCGGCATGCTCACCGCCGACGCCGACAACCAGGCCACCCGACACTGTGCGGTGCAGACCTTCAACAAGGCCTGTGAGCTGAATGATCCCTGGGCCTGCACCATGTACGGCTTCCACCTGAGCCGGGGCATTGGCGTAGCGCCCGACGCCGATCTGGCGCTGAAGGTGCTGGATAAATCCTGCAAGTACGGCCCCGCCGACCCGGCCTGCAGCGGCGCTCGCCAGTTGCAGGAAGAAATCCGCGAGGCCATTCGCGCGGCGCGGCCCTGACAGCGTTCGGGGGATGCTTTCACCGGCCGGCTGCTGCGCAACGCGTGCCGGCGAACCCTCCCTCAAAAGTACTTCAGCCACCCCAGGTCGCGACGCCGTGCCTTGAGCCGGGCAAAGGCCCGCACCGGCGGGTAGAGCAGCACCGCCAGCAGCGGCGTGATCAGCCACAGCCAGCCCAGCGAGTCGAAGCCGAAGTAGGCCCCCTGGTTGCGCCCCAGCAGCGCCACGGCCAGCAGGTACAGGCCCTTGAGCACATACAGGTGCAGCAGGTAGAAGAACATCGGCGCGCCGCCAAACACCCCGAGCACCGCGACCCAGCGGCGTGCCTGGCAGCGCTCCAGGGCGCGCAGCACCAGCAGCCCCACACCCAGGGTCAGGGCGATGAACAGCAGCGACGGTGGGTACTTGGTGATGTTGAAAAAGCTCATCAGCGTTTGCAGGCCGCTGTCGCCACTGACCCAGGGCCGCTCGCCATAACCGTTGAGCAGGCGCAGCAGGACAAACCCCGCCAGCGCCGCCAGCCCGCCCAGCAGCAACCGCCGCTGACGCCGCGCGCTATCGGCCTCGGCGGCAAACCACGGCCCCAGCCCATAGCCCAGGCCAATCACGCCGATCCACGGCAACAGCGGATAGGAGGTGCGCACGCGCAAGGCATCGCCGAACTCGATCCAGCCCCGGTCGTGCAGGATCGCCCAAGGCACGTGCAGCGCCTCCCCCGCGGCGAAATGCACGCCATCGAGCAGGTTGTGCCCGCCGATCAGCAACAGGCTCAGTACCAGCAGCACCGCGCGCGGCAACCACAGCAGCGCCGACAGCGCCAGCATGCTCAGGCCGATGACCCAGATCACCTGCAGGTAGATCACGCTCGGCGGCACCTGCCCGGTCCAGGCGAAGTTCACCAGGGTCAGTTCCAGCAGCACCAGGAACAAGCCGCGCTTGAACAGGAAGGCACTGGCCTCGGCCCGATTGCCGTGCTTGTGGGCGAACAGGCTGGCCGAGAGCCCGGTCAGCAGCACGAAGACCGGCGCACACAGGTGCGCCAGGGTGCGGCTGAAAAACAGCCCGGGCTCGGTGGTGGCCACGTCCATGGGATCGCTGACCTGCCGGTGCAGGAAGAAGGTTTCGCGGACGTGGTCCAGGAGCATGAACAGCATCACCAGGCCGCGCAGCGCGTCGATGCTCAACAAGCGCGCGCCGAGGCGCACGGGAGGATGGGCTGAAGAAGTCATAGGGAGGGATCGCAGCGTCAGGTTCAGAGAGAGGGCGTCAGCTTGGCTAAGCGGGACAATCGGCCGTTACTTTATAACATCAAGGATTGATCCGAAACCTTGTCCACAACCGCTGCTGCGGGCACGACACGCTCAAGACCGCGGGCGAGCCAACGCCAGCCGCGGCCAGTGGGCCTAGCCTCAGGCGCGTGGCCCGCTCCCGGGCAGGCTCGCCGGCGCGGCAGCGACCTGGGTGTTGCGCTTGAGCCGCTGGCGCAGCCACTCGTAGCCGCTGACCGTGACGATGCCCGCCAGCACCAGCAGCGCGCCAACGATGAAGTTGGCCTCCAGGGGTTCATGCAGCAGCCAGACGCCGAAGCCGATGCCGAACAGCGGGGTCATGAACGACAGCACCCCGAGCCGCGAGGCCTGGTAGCGACGCAACAGGGTGAACCAGATCAGGAAGCTGGCAAACGACACCACCAGCACCTGGAACCCCAGGCTGGCGATCACCAGCGGGGTGAAACGGATACTGGTCTGGCCGAACAGCAACGCCGCCAGGCCGAGCCAGACAAAAGCCCCCAGCAGCTGATATTGCAGGGTCCGGGTGGTGGGGCTGGAGGCCAGCCGCGAACAGCGCACCACCACCGTGGTGGCGCCCCAGGCAACCCCGCCGAGCACCCCGAGAAAATCCCCCAGCAGCACATTGCTGCCGCCGCCGTGGCCGGCCGGGGATGGACCGCTGAAGGCCACGACGATGCCGCCAAAGGCCACGCCAATACCCAGCCATTGCGCGGGCTTGAGGCGCTCGGAAGGCATCAGCCAGTGCAGCCCGAGGGCGGCGAAGATCGGCGCGGTGTAGAGGAAGATCGCCATGTGCGAGGCCGTGGTGTGACGCAGGCCCTCGCCCACCAGAAGAAACTCCAGGGCAAACAGCCCGCCCACCAGCAGGCCCGGGCGCCAGTGACCATCGCCCAGCCCCAGGCGTTCGCCGCGCCAGCGCATCAGCAGGCCCACCAGCAACGCGGCGCCGCCGGAGCGCAGGGCGATCTGCAGGATCGGCGCGATGTCCGCGGCGGTGGCCTTGAGCGCCACCTGCTGCAGGCCCCAGATCGCGCACAGGCCGAGCATCAGGCCAGCGGCGGTGGCGTCCAGGGGTTGGCGAGTGGCCATGGCGAATCCTTCATCGAGCAAAAGTGATGAAGGATTGTCCGCCTGACAGTTTTCCTAGATATAGTTCTATTCCGCCAGCCCATAACACTTATCCGCCAACCGGTGCCCGCCGTGAACAAAGCCGCACAACAACTGCACCTGCCGCCGTTCAGCGAAGCCCTGCCGGCGCCGATCTTCTTTCGTGCGGCCAACCTGCCGGCCCATGCCACCTACCCGCGCCACCGCCACCCCTGGGGCGAGTTCGTCTATGCCTACAGCGGGGTGATGGAAATCGAGCTGGGCGACCACCATTACCTGGCGCCGCCGCAATACGGCATCTGGCTGCCACCGGATGTCGAGCACATGGGCTTCAACCGCCACGAGGCCTGCCACTGCTCGCTGTACCTGGCGCCCGAGCTGTGCACCGCCCTGCCCGCCCGACACTGCGCCCTGAGCCTCAGCCCGCTGGTCCTGGCCTTGCTCGACGACCTGCGCCAGGCGCCGCCGGGGCTGCCCCAGAGCGCCGAACAACAGCGCCTGCTGCAAGTGCTGGTGGACAAGCTGGGGCATGCCTCCTGCGCCGGCAGCTACCTGCCCTCTTCCGACGACCCGTTGCTGGGACCGGTGCTGCGTACCCTCAAGGCCAACCCCGGCGACCCGCGCTCATTGCCGCAACTGGCCCACGCCGCCAACACCAGCGAACGCACGCTGATGCGCCGCAGCCAGCGCGAGCTGGGCATGTCGCTGATCGAGTGGCGCCAGCGGCTCAAGGTGGTGCAGGCCCTGGCCCTGCTGGAACAGGGCCAGACCGTGGAAAGCATCGGCCTGGACCTGGGCTACAGCAGCGCCTCGGCCTTCATCAGCATGTTCCGGCGCATGATGGGCACCACCCCGGACGAATACCGTCGCCAGTGCATGGGCCGCGACTGACCCCGGGCAGCCGCCTATTGATGCTGGACCTGCACCATGGAGCTGACCTGCACCTGCGCGTGCATCTGTTCCGCCCCGCCGCCGCGGCGCATGCCGCGCACCGGGCAGGCATCCAGGTAATCCAGGCCCACCGCCAGTTTCAGGTGGCGCTCGGGGCGGGTCAGGCGGTTGGTCACGTCGAAGCTGTACCAGCCGTCGTCGAGCCAGGCTTCGGCCCAGGCATGACTGGCCAGATGGCTGGCGTCCTCGGTGCACAGGTAGCCGGACACATAGCGCGCGGGAATCCCCAGGCTGCGGGCGCAGGCCAGGAACGCGTGGGTATGGTCCTGGCAGACCCCGGCGCCGCCGGCAAAGGCCTGGGCGGCGGTACTGCCGACCCCGGTGGCGCCGGGACGGTAAGGCATGTGCTCGGCCAGGGCGTGCATCAGCTCGGTCAGCGCGGCGCGGTCGCGGCCTGCGCCGCAGTGCTGCCGGGCAAAGTCGCAGAGGGCCGCGTCGGCCGCACTCAAGTGGCTTGTGCGCAGGAACGGCAGCGGCGACTGGCTGTCGCCTTCCACCTCGCGGCTCTCGTCGATCTGCACTTCGCCGAAGGCGGTGAGGATGATCGCGCCGTGGGGCTCGTCGAGGGTCATGACGTGCAGGATGTTGCCGTAGGGATCGCGCTGGGCGCGGACCCGGCGTGGCAGTTCCAGCTGCCACTGCAGGACTTGCTGGCGCTGGCTGTCCTGTGGCGTCAGGCGCAGGAACTGGATGCTGGTGCAGACTTCGTCGGCGTAGCTGTAGGTCGTGTCGTGGCGAATGGACAGTTTCATACCACCTCCAGATAGGATTCGTGCACGGTCTGCCCCAGGTGACGGATCTGCCCGATGCAATCGGTCAGCCACTGGTGCAGGCCGGAGTCGAGAATCTCGTCGATCCCGGTGTAGCGCAGGCGCGCATTGAGTTCGGCGGCCAGGCGCTGGGCCGGGCGGCCGTTGTCCCCCGGCAAGGTGGCCAGGAGCTGGTCCAGCTCCTCGACACAGGCCAGCAGGGAGCGCGGCACATCGGCGCGCAGCAGCAACATCTCGGACACCTGCTCGGCCCCCGGGGCATTGCGGTAGATCTCGTTGAACGCCTCGAACGACGACAGGGCGCGGAGCAAGGCGCTCCACTGGTAGTAGCCCCGGGCCGAATCGTCGCTGACCTCCTCGGACTCCTCGCCGAACATTTCGTAGCGCGCATCCAGCAGGCGCAGGGTGTTGTCGGCGCGCTCGATGAAGGTCCCAAGGCGAATGAAACGGTAGGCATCGTTGCGCATGATGGTGCCGGCGGTGGCGCCGCGGAACAGGTGCGAACGCTCCTTGACCCAGTCACAGAACTGGCTGATGCCGTAGCGCCCCAGGCCGTTGGCGGCGATGTTGCGCATCTCCAGCCAGGTGGCGTTCATGTTCTCCCACATGTCGGCGGTGATCCGCCCGCGCACCGCGTGAGCATTGCTGCGCGCCGCCCGCAGGCAGCAGTAGATGCTGCCGGGGTTGGTTTCGTCGAGGGCAAAGAAGTGCAGCATGCGCTCGCTGTTGAGTTCACCGTAGCGCTGGTTGTAGTCGTCCAGGGTGCCGGCGGCGAGCAGCGACATGGACAGTTCGGCATGGCCGTCGCCGCGCCCGGCCTGGGGCATCAGCGACAGCGAGTAACTGACTTCGAGCATGCGCGCCAGGTTCTCGGCACGCTCCAGGTAGCGGGACATCCAGTACAGGTCCGCAGCGGTTCTTGAGAGCATGGTTCAGTCCTCCACTACCCAGGTGTCTTTGGTGCCGCCACCCTGGGACGAGTTCACCACCAGCGAGCCCTCGCGCAGGGCGACGCGGGTCAGGCCGCCGGGCACCAGGCGGGTTTCCCGGCCGGACAGGACGAACGGCCGCAGGTCGATGTGCCGCGGCGCGATGCCGTTTTCGACGAAGGTCGGACAGGTGGACAGCGACAGGGTCGGCTGGGCGATGTAGGCCTCGGGACGGGCCTTGAGCCGGGCGCGGAATTCCTCGATCTGGGCCGCGGTGGCCGCCGGGCCCACGAGCATGCCGTAGCCGCCGGAACCCTGGGTTTCCTTGACCACCAGATCCGGCAGGTTGGCCAGCACATGGGACAGTTCGGCGGGGTTGCGGCACTGCCAGGTGGGCACGTTCTTGAGGATCGGCTCCTCGCTCAGGTAGAAGCGGATCATCTCGTCCACGTAGGGGTAGATCGACTTGTCGTCGGCGACCCCGGTGCCCACGGCGTTGGCCAGCACCACATTGCCGCAGCGGTAGGCGGCGATCAGCCCGGGCACGCCGAGCATGGAGTCGGGGTTGAACGACAGCGGATCGAGAAAGGCGTCGTCCAGCCGGCGATAGATCACATCCACCGCCTGGGCCCCGGCCGTGGTGCGCATGAACACCCGGTCGTCACGCACGAACAGGTCGGCCCCTTCCACCAGTTCCACGCCCATCTCCCGGGCCAGGAACGCATGTTCGAAATAGGCGCTGTTGAAGCGTCCCGGGGTCAGCACCACCACCGTGGGATTGTCCAGGGGGCTGGCGCTTTTCAGGGTTTCGAGCAGCAGGTTGGGGTAATGGTCGATGGGCGCGATGCGCTGGGCGGCGAACAGCTCGGGAAACAGGCGCATCATCATCTTGCGGTCTTCGAGCATGTAGCTCACGCCGCTGGGGGTGCGCAGGTTGTCTTCCAGCACGTAGTAGCTGCCGTCGCCGTCGCGCACCAGGTCCACCCCGGCGATATGGGCGTAGATGCCGCGGTGCAGGTTCAGGCCCTGCATGGCCACCTGATAGCCCTCGTTGGCCAGCACCTGTTCGGCGGGAATGATGCCCTCCTTGATGATCCGCTGGCCCTGATAGATATCGGCCAGGAACAGGTTCAGCGCCTGGACCCGCTGCACGCAGCCGCGTTCCACGGTGCGCCACTCGCTGGCCTTGATGCTGCGGGGAATGATGTCGAAGGGAATCAGGCGCTCGGTGCCCTGCTCGTCGCCGTACAGGGTGAACGTGATGCCGGCGCGATGGAACAGCAGATCGGCTTCGCGCCGCCGCTGGTCCAGAAGCTCCAGGGGGGTGTCCGCCAGCCAACGGGCGAACGCTGCGTAATGGGGTCGACACGTGCCGCTGGCAGCGTACATTTCATCGAAAAAAGCGCGGGACATAGCCAACTCCTTGCCGTGATGCAAACGGCTTCTTATCTGAACCCTGTGTGTACCTAACCCGGCTTTGCCCTGGCAGGGAGCAGCGCTCCCTGACCGTGAAAACACCTCCTGAGTGCTGTGCGGGGCGGCCCTTGCCGCCCTGGTAAGACAGCGGTAGCAATCGCTATGCCGCAAATGCGCAAACGGCGGGCAAAGCGCCGCCCTAGGCCATAAATGCACTCAATGCGACATTTAATTTCATAAAAGTGACTTGTCCGCCCTGAACAGGCCGGCCTTGAACCTGTTCAAGACCGATCGGGCGGCACCAGGGGTGACGGATGCGGGCAGAATCGGTGCAGAAAGCCCGACAGCGGAATTTTTTGCCCCGTTATCGGGAGTTTTTCACCCAGTGCTGCTCACAGCGGCCAGTAGCGCCCCCTGAGCAATGACTGTAGCTGCACCAATGAGGTTCACAGACAAAAATCGGCACGGCGCAGCCGGGCCTCAGGAGCGCGCCGCCACCTTGGCCAGAATCACCGCCACCGCCTGCTCCGGCGACAGCCGCGAGCTGTCCAGGCGCAGCGGCGGCGAAGCCCAGGCCTGATACTCGTGGCGCTGCACCGACTGCCAGTCGGGCGCTTGCAGGCCCGGCACATCCAGCTGCCGGGTTTCGACCCGCCGGCGATGCTCCAGCGGATCGCTGCAGAACACCTCGATGTCCAGCAGCTCGACGCCCAGCCTGTCCGCCAGCCGACGCCAGGCTTGACGGCTTTCGGCCAGCGGATTGACGCAGTCCGCCAGCACGCGGTTGCCCAGGGCCAGATTGGCCTCGGCCAGTTGCAGGGCGATCTGGTAGCCGCCCTTGCCCACCTCGGGCAGGCCGGCGTCGCGCAGGCCCTGCTCGATGCTGTCGATGCGCAGGTAGGTGGCGCCCAGGTGCGGCACCAGGGTACGGGCGATGGTGGTCTTGCCGGAGCCCGGCAAGCCGCTGAAGACGATAAGCATGCAAGCACCTGCCTGAATCAAGGGACCCACAGCTTCGACACAAAGGCCGCCCGCGTCCAGCGCCGTTTCCACAGGCGCCAGCCGGCAGCCTCAGGGCGTCTGTTGCGACACCGACACCGGCGCCCTGCGCGGCCAGGCCAGCAACTCGGATTCCGCCATCGGCCGGGCATACCAGTAGCCCTGGCCCAGCAGGCAGCCCATTTCCAGCAGCAGGCGCCGTTCGAGCTGGGTTTCCACCCCTTCCACCACCAGGCACATCTCCAGGCTGCTGGCCAACGCCAGGGACGCCCCCACCACCGCGCGGCAGCGCGGCTGACGCACCAGTTCGCGGACGAAATGCGCGTCGAGCTTGATCTGGTTGAACGGCAGCTCGCACAGGCGCTGCAAGGAGGAATAGCCGGCGCCGAAGTCGTCGATGGCCAGGTTGCACTTCATCATGCGCAGACGCACCAGGTTCTCCAGGCTGATGGCCGGAGCCTGCACCAGGCCGACCTCGGTGATTTCAAAACTCAGCAAATGCGGCGGCACCTGATGCCGTTCGATGGCCTGGCGGATATGCCCGACGATGTCGCTGCTGGCCAGTTGCCGGGGCATCAGGTTGAACGCCAGCTCCAGCTCCTCTCCCTGATCCAGCAGCCGGCGCTGCAACGCCATGCTCTGGTCGAGCTGCTGATGAAACACCCGGTCCAGCAGGCCTTCGGCCTCCAGTTCAGCGAGAAACGCCGCCGGCGCCAGCACGCCGCGCTGCGGATGAAGCCAGCGCACCAGCACCTCGGCGCCACTGCAGGTGGCCTGTTGCAGATCGAACTTGGGCTGGTAGTAGGACACGAACTGCCCCTGCTCCACGCCCCGGAGCAGCTCTTCGCGATTCACCGGCTCGAAGTGCCGGGGCGGCGGCGCGGGCAGCGGTGACTGGTGGCGCTGTTGATAGAGTTCGAGCATCGCCTGCAGGGCCGCCAGTTCCGCCGGCTTGCCCACATCACCCAGCACGATCAGCCCTTGCAGGCTGATCATCTGCAACACCGCGCGCCGCAGGTCGGGTTCGATCAGGCTGTAGAGAATCACCGCCCGCACCAATTGTTCCGCGCTGGCCCGGCGCAGGAATTCCAGGCCGTCCATGCCCGCCATCTGCAGGTCGCAGAGAACGATGTCCGCCGCGCCGCGTGTGCGCAACAGCTCCAGGGCACCGGTTCCGTCGGACGCCGCCAGGGGAGCCACCACCCCCAGGCGCAGCAACTGCTCCAGGACCAGCAACTGCTGCACTGGATGATCTTCCAGAACCAATATCTTCAGGGTATTCAAGCGCGGCTCCAGGCTCAGCGGCGACGGCCGGGGGGCTGCCGATGGTGCGGCCGCCGGCACCATTCAGGCCACCCGGCAGCCTGCCCACGGGAAACGTACGGATAGCAACAAGCGTATCGCTAACCGCAAGCCGGTCAAGGCGCCGACCAGACCTTCGGTCCGCCCGTATCAGCGCGCTTGCCCGAGCCTGCGCAACCCGGGAAAATAGCCGCGTTTGCCGCCGTTCCTTGATCTATATTTACGTCCAGCATTGGCGCTCAGCTGTTGTCCGGCTGATGACGCAGCCTGCCGCTTCCCTCTTCGATCCACCCTTGTGCCGTTCCTCGATCAGGAGCCCCGATGCTTCGTTTTATCCTGCCCATGCTGATGGCGCTGACATGCCTGCCGGCCATGAGCGACACCACGCCCCTTTTGCAGTTGCTCAATTATGAATCCCCCCATCACCACCAACTGTCCCTGACCAGCGATGACTGGCAATGGCTGCGCAACAAGCGCGAACTGGTGCTGGGCACCGCACAGCAAAACCTGCCGCCTTTGGAAATGGTCAACGAAGCCAAGGAGTACGAAGGCGTTACCGCCGACTACATCGGCCTGCTGGCCGACGCTCTGGGGGTGAAGATCAGCATCCGCGCCTATGAAACCCGCGAGCAGGTGTTCAATGCCCTGGCCAGGGGCGAGATCGACTTGATGGGCAGCGTCACCCAGGACGAGGCGCGGCAACGGCAACTGCTGCTCAGCCAGAGCTATCTGGTCAATCGCCCGACCCTGGTCGCCCGCCAAGGCGACTCGCCGTCGCTCAAGGGCGGCTTGCAGGGACGCCGCCTGGCCATCTCCCAGGACACCATCAGCCTGCCCTCGGCCCAGGCGATGTACCCCCAGGCGCGGATCGAAACCTATGGCACTGCGGATGCGGCCATGGCCGCCGTGGCCTTCGGCGATGCCGACGTGCTGCTCAGCGATGCCGTCTCGGCGCAGTTCCTGATCTCGCGCAACTACAGCGACTACCTGCGGATCATCTACAGCGGCCCGGCCAGCATCTCCGGCTTCGCCTTCGCGGTGAACCCGGACAACCGGCAACTGCAGCATTTGCTCGACGCCGCCCTGCGCGCGATCCACAGGGAGCAGGACATCAGCATCCGCAATCGCTGGGGCGACCGCCTGCTGCTGAGCATGGAAAAAACCAGCCTCACCCCCGAGGAACAGCGCTGGATCGAAAAGAACCCGGTGGTGCGCATCGGCATCCACCGCTATCTGCCGCCGATGTCCTACTTCGACGCCGACGGCAATTACCTGGGGATTACCGCCGACCTGCTGGCGATGCTGGAGGCCAAGACCGGGCTGACCTTCGAAATCACCACGCTGCCCAGCTTCAAGGACCTCAACGACGCCGTGCGCGAGGGCCGGGTGCAGATGGTCGCCGATCGGGCCCGCAACCCCGAGCGCGAAACCTACCTGCGGTTCTCCCGCCCCTACCTGGTCGGGCCCTACATGCTGATCACCCGCGACGCCGCCGACGCGCCGAAAAGCCTGGAAGACATGGCCGGCAAGACCCTGCTGATCGGCAGCGGTCACGCCCTGGTGGCCCTGCTGCGCCAGCGCTACCCCCAGATCCGCATCAAGGAAGTGCAGACCAACTTCGAAGCCCTGTCCCTGCTTCGGGACCACAAGGCCGACGCCGCCGTGCAGGCGGAAATCGCCGTCAGCTTCAACCTGCCACGAATCAGGGAAGACCAGCTCAAGGTCCGCTCGGCCCTCAACCTGCCCCTGCTCAACGAGTCCCTTGCGGTGCGCCGCGACCAGCCGGAACTGTTCAGCATCATCGACAAGTCCCTGCGCAGCATTTCTCCGGACGCCATCACCGAGCTCAACAATCGCTGGCGCTCCAAGGCGGCCGTCGCGCCCCCTTCCTGGCGCGACTATCGCTCGACTCTCTACCTGGCCGGCGCCGCGTCGATCGTGCTGCTGCTGATTGCCCTGGCCTGGGGCTACGCCATGCGCCGCCAGGTCAGCCAGCGCGAACGGGCCGAGCATGCCCTCAACGACCAGTTGCGCTTCATGGACGCGCTGATCAACGGCACGCCCAACCCGATCTACGTGCGCGACCGCGAGCGGCGCCTGGTGATCTGCAACGACAGCTACCTCAAGACCATGGGCACCGATCGCCAGAGCGTGCTGGGCAGCAACCTCGAACAGCTGGCGGTGCCCGAAGCCGGGCTGTTCGCCACCGACTTCCAGAGCATCCTCGACGGCGGCCCGCCGCTGCTGATCGACCGCACGGTGCACATCCGCGGCCAGCAGATGCAGATCTACCACTGGATGCTGCCCTACCGCGATGCCCAGGGCGAAATCCTCGGCATCATCGGCGGCTGGCTGGACATCAGCGAACGCCAGCAACTGTTGAGTGAACTGACCCAGGCCAAGAACGACGCCGACAAGGCCAACCGGGCCAAGACCACCTTCCTGGCCACCATGAGCCACGAGATCCGCACCCCCATGAGCGCGGTGATCGGCATGCTCGAACTGGCCCTCAAGCGCGCCGACCAGGGGCAGCTCGACCGCCCTTCGATCGAGGTGGCCTACAGTTCGGCCCTGGGCCTGCTGGAACTGATCGGCGACATCCTGGACATCGCCCGGATCGAAAGCGGGCGCCTGAGCCTGAGCCCCGAGCGGGCCAATCTGCGGGACCTGGTGGAATCGGTGTTCCGGGTCTTCGATGGCCTGGCCCGACAGAAGGGCCTGCGCCTGGAACTGGACCTGGACGGCGGCGCCAGCGGCGACGTGCTGGTCGACCCGCTGCGCTTCAAGCAGATCCTCTCGAACCTGGTGAGCAACGCCATCAAGTTCACCGAGCGCGGCACCGTGCAGATCCGCCTGCAGGCCGAGCGCGACGATCCGCAGACCCTGCCCCTGCTGCTGACGGTCCGGGACACCGGCATCGGCATCGAACCCGAGGACCAGCAACTGCTGTTCCAGCCCTTCAGCCAGGTGCCCGGACAGCATCAGAACGCCCGTTCGGGCACCGGCCTGGGGCTGGTGATCTGCCGCACCCTGTGCGAGATGATGGGCGGCCAGCTGAGCCTGCAAAGCCAGCCCGGGGTCGGCACCCTGGCCCGGGTCCAGCTGCAGTTGAGCCGACTCGAGCCGCTGCCGGATACCCCGCCGCCGCTGACGCCGGACACCCAGCCGCTGGCCGCCAGGGCCGCGCTGCACATCCTGGTGGTGGACGACAGCCAGGCCAACCGCCAACTGCTCTGCGAACAACTGCGCTTTCTCGACTACAGCCTGAGCCAGGCGCAAAACGGCGCCGACGCCTACAAGCTGTGGCTGCGGGAAACCTTCGATGTGGTGATCACCGACTGCAACATGCCGGTGATGAACGGCTACGACCTGACCCGGCAGATTCGCCTTGCCGAGCAGATCCAGGGACGGCCGCCGGTGCAGATCTTCGGATTCACCGCCAATGTCCAACCCGAAGAACAGCAACGCTGCCTGGACGCCGGCATGAACGGCTGCATCTTCAAGCCCATCGCCCTGCCCGAACTGGATCGGCGCCTGCGCCAGTTGCAGGCCCTGCCGCGCACCCAGCTGAAAAGTACCAGCCAGCGTTTCGACATCCAGCAACTGGACCACCTCACCGGCGGCAACCCCGCCTCCATCCAGCGAGTGCTCAAGGGCCTGCAGCAGAGCAACCGGCAGGACCTGAAACAGATCCGCGAACAGCTCGCCGGTTCCGACAGCAAGGGGGTGGCCGATCTGGCCCACCGCATCCATGGCGCGGCGCGGATCATCAAGGCCCAGGCCCTGATCGATGAATGCGAGTACCTGGAAAAGGCCTGCCGCGAGGGCGCCAATGCCGATCAGATCAAGGCGGCCTTGACGCGCCTGGAGCAGGCCATGCTCGGGCTCGACGGCGACCTGCTGGAGGCCCTGGAACCCGATTGAACGGCCCATGCGGCGCCCGGGCGAGCCCCAGCCGCCGCATCCTCATTGGGCTCAGCCCCCCAGTTGCTGCAGCTCCCGGCTGGCCGAGGCCGACAGTGGCCGCGACGGCTGGATCAGCGGCATGCCAAAACGCTTGCTGATGTAGCGCCCGCCGGTGCCGGTCAGGGTCAGGGCACGGCTGTCCAGGTCGCGGATCAGCCATTTGCGCTCCAGCAATACCCGCAGCACAGCAGCGCCCAGGGCGCCCCCCAGGTGCGGACGGCGCATGCTCCAGTCCAGGCACGAGCAGACAACGCGCCGACGCAGGGCGCGAAGCTCGGCCACCTCGATGCCCAGGCCGCGGAAGAACTCGACGCCGCTGTCGCTGACCTGGTACTCCTCGCCCTCCCCGGCCGCCAGCAACCAGCCGGCGTCGAGCATCCGGTCGTGCAACTGCACCCCCAGGGTGCCCGCCAGGTGGTCGTAGCAGGTGCGGGCGAACTGCAGTCGGTCCGGGGTGCGTGGGGTGAAGGTGCCGCCCTGGCCGATCACCATCAGCGCCTCCAGGGCCTGGGCCACCAGGGGATCGCCGAGGTCGTAGTAACGATGCCGCCCCTGGACCTGCACCCGCAGCAAACCGGCGTCCTTGAGCTTGGCCAGGTGGGCGCTGGCGGTGGAGGTACTGACCTGGGCGATCGCCGCCAGTTCGGTGCTGGTGCGGGCGTGGCCGTCCATCAGGGCACAGAGCATCCGGGTCCGGGCCGGCTCGGCGATGGCTGCCGCCACGTTGGATAGCCCAAGGTCGTTCTGCACTACATTCATATTTCGCTCCATGACGAATCGTGTCTTCGAAAGGCAGAGGATAGTAGCAACCTGGATATCTGCCCAACAAAGAGAAAAATCATGGACCCGATCAGCGCCGCTACCCATTTCGACCCCTACGACTTTTACTACGCCCGCCTGCGTGCCCGGGGCGGCCTGACCTACGATTCGGCCCTCGGACTGTGGGTGGCCAGCAGTGCCGCGGCGGTCGCCGCGGTGCTCAACCACCCGGCCTGCCGGGTCCGACCGCTGCAGGAACCGGTGCCCCGGGCCATCGCCGGACGGCCCGCCGGGCAAGTGTTTGCCCGCCTGATGCGCATGAACGACGGCCCGCGCCACGGCTGTCCGCGACAGGCCATGGCCCCTGGGCTGCAGGCACTGGGCGGGATCGACCTGATGCCCTGGCTGGCCCGATGGCGCCCGGCCCTTCGCGCCCCGCAGTGCGCCGCCGACCTGCAACGCTGGCAGTGGCGCCTGCCGGTGGCCCTGCTGGCAGCCCTGCTGGGGGTGCCCGCCGCGCAATGCGAAGAACTGGCCCGACGCACCGGCGAGTTCGTCGCCTGCTTCTCGCCCCTGAGCACGGAACCACAGTTGCAGGTCGCCGACTCGGCGGCGCAAGCCTTGCTCCGACAGATGCAGGCCGTGCTCGACAACCCGCAACCCGGCCCGCTGCTGAGAACGATCCTTGAGCGCAGCAACGGGCTGGCCCCCGAGGACCTGCAGGCCAACCTGGTGGGCCTGCTGGCGCAAACCCACGACGCCTGCGCCGGGCTGCTCGGCAACAGCCTGCTGGCCTTGCTGGCGGACCCGGCCCTGGCCCGGAGCCTGCAGCACGATCCGCGGCAGTTGCAGGACTGGCTGCTGCAACTGCAGCGCCTGGACCCGCCGGTGCAGAACACCCGCCGCTTCGTGGCCGAGCCTTGCACCCTGCTCGGTGTCGACCTGCAAGCCGGGGATAGCGTGCTGGTGCTGCTGGCCGCGGCCAACCACGACCCGGCCCTGTGCGCGATCACCGGCAGCGATCCGGCGCAGCAAGGCTTCAGCTTCGGCGCCGGCGCCCACCGCTGCCCGGGGCGGGACCTGGCCTTGAACATCGTCCACAGCCTGCTGCGCACCCTGCTGCAACCACCGGGCCTGGACGCGCTGGCCCTGCAGTGGCAGTACCGGGCCTCGGTCAATGGCCGCCTGCCCCAGTTCAGCGACGCACCGGGCAGCCGGCCAAGGGACTGGCAGCAAGCGGACGCTTGAGGTAAAAAGTGCCCCCTCTGCCGACGCCGCTATTGGAAAAAGGAAGGATCATGCTGTTTGTGGTGATGCTCGGGGGCAAGCACCCCAAAGCGACAATCGAAGTCCACGACGTCCAATTCGTGGTCGCCGACCGCCTTGAGTCGGCCTACGCGCAACTGCGCGAGGCCTGGTTCGGCAGCCCGGCGGGCCTGCATATCGATTCGTGGATGCAGGTCGACGGCGTCGATGAATACAAGGTCGAGTTCAGCCCCCTGGCCCCCGGGCCGGGCGCGCCGCGCCTGTACTTCCTCAACCTGGGCGGCTACGAGGCGGCAACCTTCGGCGAGGCCCACCGCTACCTGCTGGTGGTGGCCAGAGACAAGACCGAAGCCAAGGCCAAGGGCAAGCGGCAGATGCTGGCCCACTGGCACAAATCCCACACCGACGCCCTGCTCGACGTCGACGACTGCCTGCCGATCGACCTGCTGCAAGGGCGCTATGTGCACCTGGTGCCAGGGCCGCACCAGGGCATCGAACAACGCAACGACTACATCATCCTCAACTGACGTCATGCCGGCCGGTCAGCGCTGCCCGGGGCCCGGTAGTGCACGCCTAGATCGCTGATATCCGTGACCTGGCTCAGCAGGAATGTGCGCAACCGGGCAATGCGCTCCTGGCTCGGGCTGTCGCGCAGCCACACCAGGTAGTAGCCGTCTCCTGACGCCACCGCGCTGGGGAACGGCAGACTGATCCGCCCGCCGCGTATGTCCTGCGCCACCAGGTGCAGGTCACCGATCGACAGACCGTGCCCGGCCATGGCGGCGCTGATCGCCTGGTCCAGGGTGTCGAAGACCGTGCCGCGCTCCAGCCGCAGCGGCTCCAGCAGTGCCCGCTCCTCAAACGCCTGGGCCTGCAGCCAGCGGCGCCAGTCGCGGCGGTCCGCCGACGGGTGGATCAGCTCCGCGTCCCTGAGCCGCTCAAGGGGCCAGGGCGCGCCGTCCGCAGCCTGCGGCGGGCCGATAGGAATCAGCCACTCATCGAACAGCTTGCAGGCCTCGACCCCGTCGCCGAAGTGGCCGTTGCCCAGCAGAATCGCGCAGTCGTAGGGCTCGGCGTAGAAGTCCACGTGATCGAAATCCATCCACACACTGGCCAGTTGCACCGCCAGCTCCGGCTGCTCGCCCTTGAGCGTCTGCAGAACCCGCAGCAGCCAGCGCATGGTCAGGGTCGAGGGCGCCTTGAGACGCAACTGGCCGCGGCTGGCCCGCAGCGGCAGGCAGGCATCCTCGATGATCCGGAAACCGACCTTGAGCTCCCGGGCCAGGCGCTCCCCGGCCTCGGTGAGCTGCAGCCGCGGGCCGTGGCGCTGGAACAGGCGGCAACCGAACTGGCTTTCCAAGGTACGGATATGCCGGCTGATGGCGCTCTGGGTCAGGGACAGCGCCTCGGCGGCACGGGTGAAGGAGCAGGAACGGGCGGCCACTTCAAAGGCACGCAAGGCGTAGAGCGGCGGCAGGGGCTCGACCATCGACAGGCACTCATGATGATAAAAAATCATAGTAGCTCACAGCTTTTTGCGTTTTTCAACGCTGGGCAAAGGCGCCAAGCTGCGCGCTCTCGAATTGAGCAGGAGACCTGCACCGTGGATCTTAACCTGTCGTTATTGTTGGCCTATGCCCTCAGCGTGCTGATGCTGGTGGCCACCCCGGGACCGGTGGTGGCGCTGATTGTCACCACCAGCCTGCATGCCGGACCGCGACAGGCGCTGCTCACCGCCCTGGGCACCCATGCCGCCTCATTGCTCCTGGCGCTGCTGGCGGTGCTGATGCTGACCACCGGCCTGGCGCTGGATCCGCGCCTGATCAGCGGGTTCAGCCTGCTGGGTTGCGGCTTTATCGGCTGGCTGGCGTTGCAAGGCCTGCGGGAGGCCGCAGGCCCGCAAACCGCAGCGGCCACAGCGCCGACCGCCCCGGGCCGGCGCGGCCTGGCCAATGGGTTCCTGCTGGGCATCAGCAACCCCAAGGACATCATTTTCTTTGTCTCGTTCTTCCCCCAGTTCATCCAGGTCAGTCGCTCCTTCGAGCGCAGCGCGCTGCTGCTGACGCTGGTCTGGGTGGTGATCGACTTTGCCGTGCTGGGGGCCTATATCCTGATGGCGCGCCAGGGGTTCTCACTCAAGTACAAGCGCCAGGTGACCGGCCTGTCGAGCCTGATGCTGCTGGCGGTGGCCGTGGTGGGGCTGGTGTATTCGGTGCTGGAACTGTACCGCTGAGGCGCCCGGCCAGTGGCCTCGGAGGCTGCGCAGTTCGAAGGGCAAGTGCGCCAGCCCGGGCACCGCGGCCAGGCGGTCATCACGGGTGTCAAGCAACACCGCCGCGCTGGAGTTGATCAGCGCATGGGACCTGCGGGCAATCAGCAGCGCGCCGATCATTCCCATCACCGGGTCGAGCCAGACCCAGCCCCGGTAGCGCCCGCCCAGCAGCGCGACAATGGCCAGCACCGAGGTCAGGGCCTCGGCAAAGGCCACCATGGTGGGCTGCAACAGCCGCACCAGCGACTCGCCAGCAATCCCCAGGGTTGCCCCCCCGGCAGCCGCCGAATGAGCGGACGCCACAGAAAAAACTGCTCTGCAGCCGATAGCGTGGATTAACATAGCCCCGTGCCATCAACCCTCAGGACTCCCCCTTCCATGCTGTCCAGAATCTCATGATTGCTGTCTGGTCCCTGCTGTGCCTGACCCTGTTGCTGGCCCTGCTGACACTGTGGTTGCTGCGCCGTGAGCGCCGCGCCCAGGCCCAGTTGCGGGCCTATCGCCAACGGGTCGAGGGCCTGCCCGACGATGCCGAGCGCTTCAAGCGCAGCCAGTACTTCGCACGCATCGGCACCTGGGACTGGGAAGTCGACACCCAGCGCCTGTACTGGTCGGAAGCCATCTACGGCATGTTCGGCTTCAAGGTCGGCGAAGTGGTGCCCTCCTACGAACTGTTCTGCTCCTGTGTGCACCCCGAGGACCGGGAACGGGTGCGCGCCGGCGAATTGCGCTGCCTGGAAACCGGCGAGAACCATGACGAGGAATACCGCGTGGTGTGGCCCGACGGCAGCATCCACTGGCTGCGCGAGACCGGCAACGTGGTGAAGAACGTGCACGACACCACCATCAAGATGCTCGGCGTGGTGCGCGACATCACCGATGAAAAGGTTTCCACCCGCCAGCTGCAACAACTGGCTCACTTTGATCCGCTGACCGGCCTTCCCAATCGCCTGATGCTGGAACAGCGCCTGTCCCGGGCCCTGGAACAGGCGCGGCACAATCAGACCCGGGTGGCCCTGGTGTTCGTCGACCTCAACGGCTTCAAGGCCATCAACGACCAGTACGGCCACGCCGCCGGGGACCGGGTGCTGAGCGCCACGGCCCAGCGCCTGCAAGGCATCCTGCGCAGCAGCGACACCGTGGCGCGGATCGGCGGTGACGAATTCGTGGTGATTCTGGAGGGACTGTCCCCGGGGCTCGACCTGACGGAAGAAGCCCGGCGCATCGGCGAAAAGATCTTCAGCCAGCTATCGCCCCCGGTGGAGGTGGACAGCCAGCGCCACAGCATCGGCAGCAGCCTGGGGGTGGCGGTGTTTCCCGACCATGCCGGGCGCATGGACCAGTTGCTGCACATCGCCGACCTGGCGATGTACGAAGCCAAGCGCAGCGGCAACAATCAGTACCGCCTGGGGCAGTGATACCCGCCAACCCGGCCTAGGCGTCGGCGTCGAGCAGGCGCTCGCGCAAAAACACCAGGGCCGCCTGGAACAGCGGGTGCCATTGGGCCGACGGCGGGCTGGCCAGGGGGTGCCAGAAGAACTCGAAGTGATGGCCGCCGTCATCCGCGGTGAAGTGAGTCCAGCTCTCGGGCAGCGGCGCCGGCACCCGGCACTCATGGAAAGCCCACACCTGGCCGGCAAACCCCGAGTGCCAGAGGCCGAGAAAACGGCTTTCCTCGGCCTCGACGCCCGCTTCTTCCGCCAGCTCGCGGACCGCCGCAGCGGCCGTCGACTCTCCCGCCTCCACCGTGCCCTTGACCAGTTGCAGGCCGGCCAGCGGATGGCGAAAGGCCAAGACCTCAAGCTCGGTGGTGTAGCGCAGCAGCACCGGGCAAGCCTTGTTGGCGGGTGTCGAGGGTGCGGCTGAGGTGTGCGCCGGCCCCTCAGTCGTCACGGGTCAGCACTTCGAGCAACTCGATCTCGAAGATCAGGTTCGAGTTGGGCGGGATCGCGCCCATGCTGCGCTCGCCGTACCCCAGGTGCGCCGGCACCAGCAGCTTGCGCTTGCCGCCCACCTGCATGCCCATCAGGCCCTGGTCCCACCCCTTGATCACCCGCCCGGTGCCGATCACGCACTGGAACGGCTTGCCGCGATCGTAGGAGGAATCGAAGCTGCTGCCGTCCTCCAGAAAGCCCCGGTACTGGGTGGTGATCAAAGCGCCCTTGACCACCGCCTTGCCGTCGCCCAGCTGGATATCGATCACCTGTAATTGGTCACTCATGCTTCACTCCCGTTCAAACATTGCCCCGACACGGGACCGCGGCGCGCTTTTTCGCAGAATTGCCGCGCCTTGGCAATCACTGCAGCGCCCCCGGCCCGGGCTGAAGCTGAATGCGCGTGTCGGTGCCGAGCAGCATTTCGCCGAGCGCCGCCCGGACCTCCTCGACGCTGGCCAGCCCGGCGTCCCAGCTGATGTCCAGGCCGGGCAGGCCCCGGCACCAGTCCAGGGTGCTGGAGAACTGCAGGGTCAAGCGCCCCGGGGCCAATTGCAGCTGCTCGATGCCGCCATAGCCGGCCACGCCCTGCCCGCCCAGCTCGACGTAATAGGTGTCCATGCCCAGTTGCCGATCCTGCTCGTCGAAGCATTCGGCACGCTGCAACAGCAGGTAGTGCTCGGGCTGCTGCCCATCGTCGGCAAAACCCAGGATCTGCACGTCGTCCTCGGTATAGGCACTGTAGGTGTTGGCATGAAATTTCAAGTTCATCGGTCCTTGCTCCCTGGCGCGGTCACTGGCGCAACAGCCCGCTTTCATAATCCAGCCAATCCTGGTCAACGCACGCCTGCAGGTACTCCAGCACGCTGTCCAACGGCACCGAGGCCGGTACGTTGACCGCGAAGAAGGCCTGGCTCATGCCCTCCCAGCGACAACCCAGGGCGTTGATCCGCTCCAGCACCTCCGGGATCCGCTCCCGGCCGGCCTTGAAGAACACCACGCGCAGGGTGCTGTTGCCACTGCTGCGCCCCACCTGCCTGAACCATTTCAGGCCATCGGCCTCGACCTGGACGGCCACCTCGTCGTCATAACAGACGTCCTGGGAATAGAAAGGAAGATTGGCGATCCGGTACAGGCCGTCCGGCTGCTGCTCAGCCCAGACCCCTTCGCTGGCAACCGGTGGGTAATCGTCGACCACCGTCAACCTGAGCATGATCTTGTCCATCGCCTGTCCCTGGTTCATCGAATGAAAGGCGCCCCCTCGACCTTGAAGCCGGAGCGCCGCGCGCTTTTTCGCAGAATTGCCGGCCCGGGGCAATCCCTGATTGGCTACTTGAGCAAAGCGCTGTCACGGCCCGGGACGTTTCCGTTACCATGGCCGCCCCCACGCCTCACCCCGATAAGGACATCCCATGGCCACCGCCGATATCGTCGCCCTGGTGCTGCTCGCCGTTCTGGCGCTGTACCTGGTCAGTCTCTACAACCGTCTGACGACCCGGCGCAATCGCCTGCGCAATGCCTTCGCCCAGATCGAAGTGCAACTCAAGCGCCGCTACGACCTGATCCCCAACCTGCTGGAAACCGTCAAGGGCTACCTGCAGCACGAGCGCCAGACCCTGACCGCCCTGGCCGAGGCCCGCAACAGCGCCCGGGACAGCCTGCAAGCGGCCGCCGCGCAACCCGGCGACAGCGCGCGCATCGCCCGCCTGGGCCAGGACCAGGGTGCCCTGGACCAGGTCCTCGACCGCCTGCACCTGAGCCTGGAAGCCTACCCGGAACTCAAGGCCTCGCAGAACATGGCGCAGCTCAGCGAAGAACTGACCAGCACCGAGAACAAGGTCGCCTACGCGCGCCAGGCCTTCAACGACGCCGTGACCGACTACAACCTGTGCAAGCAGCAAGTACCGGCGCTGTTTTTCGCCGGGCTGTTCGGCCATCGCGCCGATGCCGCGCTGCTGCAATTCGCCGACAGCGCGCAGATCCAGGACGCCAGCAAAGTGTCCTTTCAATAACCCCGCCGCCTGCCCCCGGAAACTTGCATGAAGTTCTTTCAACACCAGGCCCGTGCCCGGCGCCACACCCTCAAACTGCTGCTGTTGATGACCCTGGCGGTGACCACCCTGGTCAGCCTCAGCAGCCTGGGGCTGGGCCTGTTGTGGCGCGAGCTGAGCCAGGAGTACGGCCAGCCCAAGGTGCTGAACTGGGCCGTGGTCGCGGTCATAGCACTGCTTATGCTGCTGGTGGTGGTGCTGGGCAGTTGGTACAAGATCTGGCGCCTGCGGGCCGGCGGCAAGGTGATCGCCGAGCACCTGGGCGGACGCCTGATCAACGACTCGCCGCGGGGCAGCGAAGAACAGCGCCTGCTCAATATCGTCGAGGAAATGGCCCTGGCCTCCGGCGCCACCCTGCCGGCGGTGTATGTACTGCCGGAAGACGCGATCAATGCCTTCGCCGCCGGGCTGACCCCGGAGCAGGCGGTGCTCGGAATCACCCGTGGCGCCCTCGTCCATCTGGACCGCGACGAATTGCAGGGCTTGGTCGCCCATGAGTTCAGCCACATTTACAACGGTGACATGCGCCTCAACACTCGGCTGCTGGCGGTGATCCACGGCCTGCTGGTGTTCAGCCTGGCGGGCATCGCGGTGCTGCGCCAGGCCGAAAAGCAACACCTGGGCAACGACCGCCACCGCTTCTTCTGGCAGATCGTGTTTGCCGTGCTGGGCCTGGCCCTGCTCATCTTCGGCTCCCTGGGCAGCCTGCTGGGCAACCTGATCAAGGCCGCCATCTGCCGTCAGCGCGAGTTTCTCGCCGATGCCTCGGCGGTGCAGTTCACCCGCAACCCCCAGGGCATTGCCGGGGCCCTGAAAAAGATCGGCGGCAGCAGCGCCGGCTCACGCCTGCGGGCCTTCGCCGCCGCCCAGTACAGCCACCTGTATTTCCATCAGGGGGTGAAACTGCGCCTGGAACGCCTGTTCGCCACCCACCCGCCGCTGGCCGCGCGCATCCAGCGCCTGGATCCGCAGTGGGATGGGCGCTTCACGCCGCTGTAGACGCGCTACCAGAGGGCGATGTCGTAAGTGATGTAGAGGCGGTTGCTGTCGCGTCCACGGGAGTAGTCGGAGCGATACACGTAGTTGCGCAGCTTGACCCCCAGCCCCTTGAACGAGCCCTGCTGGAGCACGTAGGCCAGTTCGCTGTCGCGCTCCCACTCATCGACGCGGGTATTGGACTTGCCATCATTGCCGCTCAGGTAGCGCGAGCTGAAGGTCAGGCCGGGGACACCCAGGCTGGCAAAGTTGTAGCCATAGCCGAGCATCCAGGTCTTCTCGCCCTCCTCGATGAACTTGCCGATGCCGGCGTTACTGAAGGAGTAGACCGTGGCGCCGCTGATATAGGGCAAGCCGGCATCGCCACTCAGGCGCTGATAGCCGCCGCCCAGGGAATGCCCGGCAATCGCGTAGGTCAGCTGGCCGCTGAACATGCGGTTGGCGATCTTGCCGTCGAACGCCGCGCCTGAATCGGCGCTGCGGAAGTAGCGCAGATCGCTGGTCAAGGTCCCCTGCCCCAGCGCCAGGTCATGTTGCAGGCCGACAAAATCCTGCCGATAGAAGTTTTCGAGCTCGCCATGGAAATAGCTCAGGCGCAGGGTCTTGCTCCATTTGTATTCGCCCCCGCCGTAGCGGAAGTCCCCGGACTGGCCGCCGCTGTAGCCGTCGGGCACCAGCCCCACGCTGTCGGTGGAATCCCGCAGTTTGAAGCGCTGCAGATAACCGCCGGTCAAGCTCAGGCCGTCGATATCGGTGCTGGTGAGCTGGGTGCCCTGATAGGTCTGCGGCAACAGGCGGGCATCGTTGTAGACCAGCACTGGGGTCTTGGGCAGCAAGGTGCCGTACTTGAGGGTGGTCTTGGCCAGCCGCACCTTGGCCGTGGCGCCGGCACTGGCAAATTCGCTCGCGGCGCGACCGTCGTCGTGCACCGGCAGCAGCCCCGTGCCACTGCGGCCCTTGCCGGAATCGAGCCGAACCCCCAGCAGCCCCAGGGCATCGACCCCGAACCCCAGGGTGCCCGGGGTGAATCCGGACTGATAGTCCAGCAGGAAGCCTTGAGCCCACTCGGTGCGCTCGCTCTTGGCCGTGCGCGCGGCCTTGGCGCTGAGGCCGTGTTCGTCGCGGAAGTTCTCGTTGAAATAGACGTTGCGCAGTTGCAGCTTGAGGCTGCTGTCGTCGATGAAGTCAGCGGCCTGGAGCCCGGCCACGGGTGGCAGGCTCAAGCAGGAAAATACCGTTGCGCGAATCAGCAAATGGCTCATGTCGTACTTCTCGTTGTTGTTATTCAAGGCGCAGTTCGCCAAGCGCCCCGCCAGCAGGCGCGCCCGGCTACAAAAGAGGGTTTCGAGGCAATCAGACGAACAGGGTCAGGGCCCCGGTCAGCAAGGCCAGGGCGGTAATGACCAGGGAGGTCAGCACGGCCCACTTCACCGTGGCTTTCTGGAAGTCGCCGATGTCGCGGTCCACCATGCCCACCAGCAGCAAGGTCGAGGCCACCAGCGGGCTCATCAGGTGCACCGGCTGACCGAGGATCGAGGCACGGGCGATTTCCAGGGGAGAAATGCCATAGGCCGCCGCCGCGTTGGCCAGGATCGGCACCACGCCGAAGTAGTAGGCGTCGTTGGACAGGACGAAGGTCAACGGCATGCTGGTCAGCGCCACCACCAGCGGGAACAGGTGGCCCCAGGACGGCGGGATCCAGTCCACCAGGGTCTGCGCCAGGGCGTCGACCATCTTGGTGCCGGAGAAAATGCCGGCGAAGATCCCCGCGGCGAACACCAGCAGCACCACGGTCATGGCGTTGCCCGAGTGGGCCAGAATGCGCTCTTTCTGAATATCCAGCTGCGGGTAGTTGATCATCAAGGCCAGGACAAAACCGATCAGGAACAGCACCGCCGAGTGCATCAGGCCCAGCACCAGCGCGGTCATCACCGCCATCACCAGCAGCAGGTTGACGTAGGCCAGCTTGGGCCGCTTGTGCGGGGTGTCTTCGAGAATCGCCTTGATGTAGCAGTCGCCACCGCCGCTTTGCAGCTGGGTATTGCCGATGCGCTTGCGTTCGGCCCGGCCCAGCAGGTAGGCGGTGAACACCACCCAGGCGGCGCCACCGATCATGGTCGGCAGCAGCGGCACGAAGTACTCGCCGGCATCCAGGCCCAGGGCGGCGATGGCGCGCGTGGCCGGCCCGCCCCAGGGGGTCATGCCGCTCATGATGCTCAAGGACAGCATGGAGATGGTGGCGAGGATCATCGGGTTCATGCCGATGCGCTTGTACAGCGGCAGCATGGCCGCGCAAGTGATCATGTAGGTGGTGGTGCCGTCACCGTCCAGGGCCACCACCAGCGACAGCAGCGCGGTGCCCATGGCGATCTTGGTCGGATCGCCATTGACCCGCTTGAGAATCTTGCGGATCAGCGGGTCGAACAGCCCCGAATCGATCATCAAGCCGAAGAACAGAATGGCGAACAGCAACAGCGCCGCCGACGGCGCGACCATTTTCAGGCCGTCGAGCATCATCTTGCCGGTGGTGCCGGCAAACCCGCCGAGCACCGCGAAGACGATAGGCACCAGCGTCAACGCCACGATGGGCGACAGGCGCTTGGTCATGATCAGGAAGGTGAAGACCACCACCATGGCGAGGCCGAGTAAAGCGAGCATAAGTCGATTCTCTTGTTTTTATGATGAGCGTGGCCGACGCGCGGGCGCACGGCCACCCGAGCACCGGACGCCCCGATCAAGGGCGCCCGGCACAGGTGTTGAGTCGGTACTTGGGGTGAAGCGGTGCGGCCTGGCGGGTCTAGCCGAGCTTGTTCGCCAGCGCGCTCGCCGGGGTGTCGTCGGCAGCAGCGGCCTGGGCCGCAAGGGGCTGGCCATCGAGCGTGCGCAACAGCACCTGGCGGTCGCAGGCCTGCTCCGAAATGGCGATCACCACGGTTGCCACGGCGTTGCTGGCCAGGCTGGTCAGGGCCCGGGCCTCGGACATGAAGCGATCGATGCCGATCAGCAACGCCAGGCCGGCCAGGGGGATGTCATGAATCACCGTCAGGGTCGAGGCCAGGGCCACGAAACCGCTGCCGGTCACTCCGGCGGCGCCCTTGGACGACAGCAGCATGATCGCCAGCATGGTGACCACCTGCCCGGCGCTCAGGTCGATGTTGCACGCCTGGGCAATGAAGATCGCCGCCAGGGACAGGTAGATCGCCGTGCCATCGAGGTTGAACGAGTAGCCGGTGGGCAGCACCAGCCCCACCACGCTCTTGCGGCAGCCCAGGGCCTGGAGTTTTTCCAGCATGCGCGGCATCACCGGCTCCGTGGACGAGGTGCCAAGCACCACCAGGAACTCTTCGCGCAGGTAGCGCAGCAGCTTCCACAGGCTGAAGCCGTTGGCCCGGCAAATGCCCCCCAGGACCACGCAGACAAAGAAGCCGCAGGCGACATACAGGGTCATGATCAGTTTGGCCAGGGCGCCCAGGGAGGTGATGCCGTACTGGCCCACGGTAAAGGCCAGGGCCCCGAAGGCGCCGACGGGGGCAAAACGCATCAGGTAGGAAAAAATTTTGAACACCATCTGCGAGGCCGACTCCAGTACCTCCAGCACCGGCTTGCCACGCTCGCCCAGGGACGACAGGGCAAACCCGCACAGCACCGCGATAAACAGCACCGGCAGGACCTCGCCCTTGTTGAAGGCGCCGATGAAGGTCTCGGGGATGATGTGCATGAAGAATTCCACCACCCCCAGCTTGGCCGCCGACTCGGTGTACTGGGACAGGCCCTGGGTGTTCAGCCGGGTGGGGTCGATGTTCATCCCCGCGCCGGGCTGGAACAGGTAGACCGCCGCCAGGCCGATGAACAGGCTGATCAGCGTCAGGCCCAGGAAAAGCAGCATGGTCTTGCTCAGCAGCCGCCCCAGGGAACGCTTGTCGCTCATGCCGGCGATGCCGGTGACGATGGTGCAGAACACCACGGGAGCGATCATCATTTTGATCAGCTTGATGAAGGCGTCGCCCAGCGGCTTCAAGGCAATGGCTTGCTGGGCCCAGAAGTGCCCCACCAGTACCCCGAGGCACACCGCGCAGAGGATCTGGAAGTAGAGCGATTTAACAACTTTCATGGCATCACCCATTTTTAGAATTGTTCTGATGCAACCAGGATCGACAGCGCGTCGACTAACCGGCTAGACGTTGTGCAGCAGGCGCGTAGACATACCCGGAAAACAACCGGCGAGCGGTGCGGACCACCGAGGCGCGGATGGTCTCGGGGCTGGTTCCGCTGTAGGACAATACGACATCTATCGCCCCGCTGGGGTGTTCGATTCGAACCTGATGCAGACGCGGTTCACTGATCCCGCCGAGCATCTCGGCCACCACGCTGCCGGCGGTGACACAGGCGGTAGCCAGGCCGATGGAGCCGGTGATGGCCAGGGCCCGATGGCAGTTGTGGGGCATGAAATAGCGCACCGCCAGGGTGCCCCCCGCCCGGGCCGGGGACACCAGCACCGGCTTGGGAATCACCTTGTCGCTGACATCCCCCAGGCCCATGGCCAGGCCGGCCTTGAGCCGCAGGCTCTCCAGGCGCTGGAGAAAGTCCGTATCGGCGTCCAGTTCGGCGGGGCTTTCATCGCCGCGCTTGCCCAGGCAGGCCGCCTGCACCAGCACCATGGGCATGGCCATGTCGATGCAGGTCACGGCAATGCCGTCGATCAAATCCTGGGGCTGGCCGGTGGGGAACAACTGGCCGGTCTTGCTCCCGGCGGCATCGAGAAAGGTCAGGGCCACCGGCGCTGCGCTGCCCGGCACGCCGTCAATCGTGGTGCCGCCTTCGTAGCTGACCTTGCCATCGGGAGTCTGGACCTGGGCATGGACCAGGGTGCCGGTGTTGAGGTTGCGGATCCGCACCTGGGTCTGAGCACCCGTGGCCTTGACCAGCCCCTGCTCGATCGCGAAAGGCCCGACAGCGCACAGCATGTTGCCGCAGTTGGGCGCGGTATCGACCCGCCGCTGGGACACCATGACCTGGACGAACAGGTAATCGACATCCGCCTCCGGGTGCAGCGACGGACTGACGATCGCCACCTTGCTGGTTTGCGGGCTGCCACCGCCGATGCCGTCGATTTCCAGCTCATGGCCGGAGCCCATCAGGTTGAGCAACAGCTCATCACGCTCGGACACGGCCACCGGCAGATCCCAGGCCAGAAAAAACGGCCCTTTGGAGGTGCCGCCGCGCATCAACACACAAGGAATTCGTTGCATGAACACTGACTCTTGTTGATCAATCGAGGTAATTGATGTTCTGGGCACAAGAGTGTCAGGGATTAAAATGTGTTTCCAATGCAAAGATCAGAGAGATTATTGCGTTTGGCGCATGAATTAAATATCGTGTCCGCCAGCGCCCCACCCGACTCCCGCCTTGAGTAGCCCCCATGGAATATGAGCTCCAGGACATCAGATCTTTCGTGAAAATCGCCGAACTGGGGAGTTTTCACGAAGCAGCCGACGCCTTGCACCTGTCCCAACCGGCCCTGAGCCGGCGCATGAAAAAGCTCGAAGAGGGGCTGGGCACCGCCCTCCTCGATCGCACCACGCGCAAGGTCAGCCTGACCAGCGTCGGCCGCGACTTCCTGCCCAAGGCCCGCCGCCTGCTGGACGACTTCGACGATTCGATCCTCAACATCCGTGAGCTGGCGGAACGGCAGATCGGTCAGGTGACCCTGGCCTGCATCCCCACGGCGGCGTTCTATTTCCTGCCGTCGGTGATTCGCCTGTACAACCAGCGCTACCCGAAAATCCGCATCCGCCTGCTCGACCTCAGCGCCAACGAGGGCCTTGAAGCGGTGCTGCGCGGCGAAGCGGACTTCGGCATCAACATGATGAGCGGCCAGCACCCGGACATCGAGTTCGTGCCACTGGTCAACGAACCCTTTGTCCTGGCCTGCCGGCGCGACCACGAACTGGCCGAGCGCAGCTCGGTGACCTGGTCGGAACTGAGCGACTATCGCTTGATCGGCGTCGGCCGCCTGAGCGGCAACCGCATGCTGCTGGACCATGCCCTGTCCGGCTTGAGCTGGCGGCCCCAGTGGTTCTACGAGGTGCAGCACCTGTCCACGTCACTGGGCATGGTGGAAGCCGGGCTCGGGGTGTCGGCCATGCCCAGCCTGGCCATGCCCGCCGCCGATCACCCGACCCTGGTCAGCGTTCCGCTGACCGAGCCGGTGGTCAACCGCACCCTGGGCCTGGTGTACCGCCGCGGCGCATCGCTGTCGCCGGCGGCGGAAAAATTTGTGGCGATCCTATTGGAGCAGTGGCCACATTGACCGGCACACCCCGGCAACGCCCCCCATACTCCAACGTGCCTTGAAGGGCGCACCGCCAGTCTCAGGACATCCACGCCGTTTTTATCCGGGCGCAGACTGGCGACACCCGTGCGCTCATCGTCACCGGTGAGCCCTTGTCATCACCTGTGCCCCGTTTTCCCTGGAGTCCCCCCAATGCCCCATGAAGGCAACCTGCTACAAGCCGCCGTCGTGTTCCTCTGCGCCGCCGTGCTCATCGTGCCCCTGGCCAAGCGCCTGCAACTGGGGGCCGTGCTCGGCTACCTGCTGGCCGGGGTGCTGATCGGCCCGTCGGTGCTGGGGCTGGTGGGCAACCCGCAAAGCGTCAGTCATATCTCCGAGCTGGGGGTGGTGCTGTTGCTGTTCATCATCGGCCTGGAGCTGTCGCCCAAGCGCCTGTGGGTGATGCGCAAGGCGGTGTTCGGCGTCGGCCTGGCCCAGGTGCTGTTGACCGGCACGGTGATCGGCGTGGTGGCCCTGTTTCTGTTCGGCCAATCGCTGAACAGCGCCATCGTGCTGGGCCTGGGGCTGGCCCTGTCATCCACCGCCCTGGGCCTGCAGAGCCTGGCCGAGCGCAAGGAGCTGAACAGCCCCCACGGGCGCATGGCCTTCGCCATCCTGCTGTTCCAGGACATCGCCGCCATTCCGCTGATCGCCATGGTCCCGGTGCTGGCCGGCAACGATCACCACACCAGCAGCGCCGAGGACCTGCGCCACGGCCTGCAAGTGCTGGGCAGCATCGCCGTGGTGGTGGTGGGCGGACGCTACTTGCTGCGTCCGGTGTTTCGCATCGTGGCGCGCACCCGCTTGCCGGAAGTGTCCACCGCCACCGCCCTGCTGGTGGTGATCGGCACCGCCTGGCTGATGGATCTGGTGGGCGTGTCCATGGCCCTGGGCGCCTTCCTCGCCGGCCTGCTGCTGGCCGACTCCGAGTACCGCCACGAGCTGGAAGCGCAGATCGAACCCTTCAAGGGCCTGCTGCTGGGGCTGTTCTTCATCAGCGTCGGCATGGGCGCCAATATCGGCCTGCTGCTCAGCGCGCCCATCGCGGTGCTGGGCCTGACCCTGCTGTTGATCGGCCTCAAGCTGCCGCTGCTGTACGTGGTCGGGCGGCTGGCCGGCGAGCTCAATCGCGAGAGCGCGCTGCGCCTGGGCGTGGTGCTGGCGGCCGGCGGTGAATTCGCCTTCGTGGTGTTCAAGATCGGCCGCGACCAGGGCCTGTTCGAGGCCCGCCTGCATGACCTGCTGGTGCTCACCATCACCCTGTCCATGGCCCTCACGCCCCTGCTGTTGCTGGCCTGCTCGCGCTGGCTCAAACCCAAGGCCAAACCCCTGGAAATGCCCGCCGAATACCGCCAGATCGAAGCGGATAGCCCCCGGGTGGTGATCGCCGGCATGGGCCGCATGGGGCAGATCGTGGCGCGTATCCTGCGGGCGCAGAAAATCCCCTTCGTGGCCCTGGACACCTCGGTGGACACCATCGAACTGATCCGCAGTTTTGGCGGCATGCCGGTGTTCTACGGCGACCCCATGCGCCCGGAAATCCTCAGTGCGGCCAAGGTCGGCACAGCGGAGTACTTCGTGATTGCCACCGACGACCCGGAGACCAACATCAAGACCGCCGAGCAGGTGCGCAAGCTCTACCCGCACCTGAAGATCATCGCCCGGGCGCGCAACCGCCAGCACGTGCACCGGCTGGTGGACCTGGAGGCCCAGGCCGTGCGGGAAACCTACTACTCGAGCCTGGAAATGAGCCGTCGCACCCTGGTCGGCCTGGGGCTGAGCCAGGCTCAGGCCGACTCGCGAATCCAGCGTTTCACCCAGCACGACGAACAGCTGCTGGCGGCCCAGCACGCGGTCTACGACGACGCCGCCAAAGTGCTGCAGAGCGCCCAGGAGGCCCGGGCCGAACTGGCCCGGCTGTTCGAGGCCGACGAGCAGGAAGAACAGCTCGAAAGCCCGCTGCCGCCCATGCGCTGACGCAGCGTTCCCTTCGCTGGCAAGCCAGCTCCTACACCTGCGGCACGCACACTCCGTAGGAGTCGGCTTGCCGGCGAAGGCGGCCTCGAGGACGCCGGCAAATGCTCTGAAGGACGCAAGGACACACCATTCCCTCCAGCGACTACCGTCAGGTTCTGTCAGGAGGGGTTGTGTACAGTGAGCGCCGCCTCGCCTTTGAATGGATACGCCCCATGAGCTCCACCCAAGAGAACGCCCCGGCCCTCAAGGAAATCTTCAACCAGCAACGCCTGGAGCACATCGCCGACGCCATGTTCGCGGTGTACCCGGCCTTCGACCGCCAAGGCTTCCTGCAACTGGCCGGCCACAATCTCGCCGAGCTGTCGTTGATGCAGCGCCTGGCCCGGGTCAGCGACAGCCTGCATCAGGTGCTGGAGCTGGACTACCCCACCAGCCTGGCATTGCTGCGGGCCCTGGCGCCGCGCCTGAACAGCCGCTTCGTGTGCATCTTCCTGCCGCATTACGTGGCCAGCCATGGCCTGCATGACTTCGAGCTGTCGATGGCGGCATTGAAGTACTTCACCGGCTTCGGCTCCTCGGAGTTCGCCGTGCGGCATTTCCTGCGCCAGGATTGCGCCCGCACCCTGGCCCAGATGCAGGAATGGGCCGGCGACCCGGATGAACACGTGCGCCGCCTGGCCAGCGAGGGCAGTCGCCCGCGGCTGCCCTGGTCGTTTCGCCTGGAACAGCTGCAGGCCGACCCGCAGCTGGCGGCGCCGATTCTCGAACGCCTGAGGAGCGACCCCAGCCTGTACGTGCGCAAGTCGGTGGCCAACCACCTCAACGACATCACCAAGGACCATCCGCAGTGGGTCATGCAGCGCCTGGAAGGCTGGCCCCTGGATAATCCCCACAGCGCCTGGATCGCCCGCCATGCCCTGCGCAGCCTGATCAAGCAGGGCGAGCGCCGGGCCCTGGCGATCATCGGCGCCGGAGCCCGGGCCGAGGTCGACGTCAGGCGCTTTCAGGTCACTCCCGGGCAGCTGCGCCTGGGCGAACGCCTCAATCTGTCCCTGACCCTGGCTTCCACCAGCCCCCGCGACCAGCGCCTGGTGGTGGATTACGCCATCGACTACGTCAAGGCCTCCGGCGCCACGGCGAGCAAGGTGTTCAAGCTCAAGACCTTCACCCTGCCCGCCCTGGCCCAGGTGGACCTGGGCCGCAGCCAGCCGATCCGTGAGCTGACCACCCGGCGCCATTATCCGGGGCGCCATGGCGTGCAGTTGCGGGTCAACGGCGAACCCGTGGCCAGCGCGCATTTCGAGCTGTCGATCCCCTGAGGGCCCCCGCCGACTAGCGGCCCGGCAGCATGCGCTTGAGGGTGTTGTCGCCCACCCAGTAGTGGTGGAACAGCCCGGCCGCGGCGTGCAGGCCGATCAGCCAATAGCCGGCGTTGCCCAGTTGCTCGTGCCAGTGCTTGAAGAAACGCGCCTGGTCCGGGTCCACGGGCACCGGCGCAGCCGGCAGGAAGAACTCGAAGTAAGGCACCGGCTTGCCCGCCGCCGAGAGCATCAGCCAGGCCAGCAGCGGCGTGGCGATCATCAGGCCATACAAAATCAGGTGCATCAGGTGCGACAGCCCGGTCTGCCAGGCCGCCGGCGCCGGGGAGATCGCCGGCCGTGGTTGCAGGCGCGCCAGCAGGCGAATCCACACCAGGGCAAAGATGCTGATGCCGAACAGGCTGTGCAGTCCGAGAAACAGGCCCCGGGCCGTGCTGCCCCGGGGCATCAGGCCCTTGAGTTCGATACAGGCGTAGACGCCGACGAACAACGCCAGCATCAGCCAGTGCATCAGGATCGACAGTCGCGCGTAACGCAGCGGTGCGGTTTCAGCAGTCATACACAGTCCTCACGGTGGTTCGGGACGCCCGAGTCGTTCAGGTCGTCGCAGGGCCCGTGCAACGCCTTTGGCTGCCCGGGTGCGCCACCTTGCCGGGCCAGCCTTAAGGCAACCTGAAGAGCGCAGAACTGTCTCTTTGCCATCTTCAGATTGGCTTAAGAAAGCCTGCCGATACTCCTCCCCAACACGCCCCGGGAGGCTCTATATCAATGCCTGGCTTCGACTGGAACATCCATCTGCCGCTGCATTTCGGGCGCGACTGCGCCCCACCCCTCACCCTGGACCGCAGCCTGCCCGGGGACGGGCAGCGAGCACTTTTCGAAACCTACGTCAGCCAGCGCTTTCGCCAGGTTCACGGCGCCGATATCCGTCAATTCATGCCCGAGCTGTTCGGCCTCAGCGATCCCCAGGGCGCGCTGTGCGCCGTGGCCGGGGTGCGCCTGGCCAAGGCTGGCCCGCTGTTTCTGGAACGCTACCTGGACGAGCCCATCGAGGACCTGATCAACCTCGCCGCACAACGCCCGGTGCAAGGCCCGGTGGAACGCCAGGGCGTGGTGGAAGTGGGCAACCTGGCGGCCAGCGACACCGGCAGCGCGCGGCTGTCGATCATCGCCATCACCTGGCTGCTGGCCATGGGTGACCTGGAATGGGTGGCGTTCACCGGCAACGTCGGCCTGGTCAACAGTTTCCATCGCCTGGGCCTGCGCCCCCTGACCCTGTGCGTGGCCGACCCCGAGCGCCTGGGTGAAGACCGTCATCACTGGGGCAGCTATTACCAGAGCCAGCCAGCCGTGCATGTGGGCAGTATCCGGGCGGGGTTCATCCATTTGCGCAACATGGGGATGTTCAACCGCCTGGGCCTGCCGCTGTCGTTCGAGGAGAGCAGTCATGTCGCTTGAAGTGCAGCGTTTCAAGGAAGCGCTTCGCCAACACGCCGAACAAAAGACCGTGCATATCGCGCTGTGGGGCGACCGCCTGCGCCTGGACTACGCCACCCTCTACGCCGAGGTGATCTACCGCCAGCAACGCCTGCGCGATGAACAGGTGCAGGTCGTGGCGCTGGTCCTGGACAACGGCCCGGAACTGCTGCTGTGGGATCTGGCCGCGCTGTTCGAGGGCCTGGCCTGCCTGACCCTGCCACCGTTCTTCACCGACGCCCAGCGCCTGCATTGCCTGGAACACAGCCGCGCCGAACTGCTGGTGGCCGAAGACGGCCAGGACGCAGCGCTGCAAGCCGCCGGCTACCAGCGCCAGGGCGAGTTCTGGCGCCGGCGCTTCGACGGGCCGTCGATCATGCCCCCGGGCACCGCGAAACTGACCTTCACCTCCGGCACCACCGGCACCCCCAAGGGCGTATGCCTGGGCGCCGACAGCCTGCTGCGGGTGGCCCGGGAGCTGGAGCAGGCCAGCCATTCCAGCAATCCGCGCCATCACCTGGCGCTGCTGCCGCTGGGGATTCTTCTGGAAAACCTGGGCTGCTACGCCGCGCTCTACGCCGGGGCCACCCTCAGCCTGCCCAGCCAGAAGACCCTGGGCATCCAGGGCGCCAGCGGCGTCGACGCGCCGACCCTGCTCGGCTGCCTGGCCCAGCGCCAGGCCGAGAGCCTGATCCTGGTGCCACAGTTGCTGCTGTTGCTGGTGGCCGCCGCCGAGCAGCGCCAGTTCAACCCCACCCACCTGCGTTTCGCCGCGGTCGGCGGGGCCAAGGTGTCCCTGGAGCTGCTGCAACGGGCCCAACGCCTGGGCCTGCCGGTCTACGAAGGCTACGGGCTGTCGGAATGCGCCTCGGTGGTGTGCCTCAACCGTCCCGGGGCTCATCGTCCGGGCAGCGTCGGCCAGCCCTTGCCCCATGTCCGGGTGCATCTGGCGGCCGATGGCGAGGTACTGATCGAAGGTTCGGTGCTGCTGGGCTACCTGGGGCAGACCGCGACGACCGATGGCTGGTGGCACAGCGGCGATATCGGCGAGTTCGACAGCGACGGCTACCTCTACCTCAAGGGCCGCAAGAAGCATCAGTTCGTCACCAGCTACGGGCGCAACGTCAACCCCGAATGGGTCGAGGCCGAACTGACCCAGCGCAGCCACATTGCCCAGGCCTTCGTCTACGGCGAGGCCAAGCCCCGCAACCACGCCCTGCTCTGGCCCCACCGCGCGGACTGCAGCGACAGCCAGCTGGCCGCCGCCGTGGCCCAGGCCAACGAGGCCTTGCCCGACTACGCCCAGGTCCATCACTGGACCCGCCTGCAACAGCCCTTCACCCCGGCCAACGGCCTGCTGACCGCCAACGGCCGGCCTCGTCGCGAGGCCATCGTCGAACACTATCGCGACCTGCTCTGCCCGACTGTTCACTCCGAGGAATCATCGTCATGAGTTTTTTTGACCAACTGCAAGCGGCCACCGCCCAGGAGCGGGAGCAACTGTTCAACCTGCCGATCATTCGTGAAGCCCTGGCGGGCCAGGTCAGCCTTGAGGGCTACCGGGCCTTCCTGGTCCAGGCCTACTACCACGTGCGCCACACCGTGCCGCTGATGATGGCTTGCGGCGCCCGCCTGCCCGAGCGCCTGGAATGGCTGCGCGGCGCGGTGTGCGAGTACATCGAGGACGAGTACGGCCACGAACAATGGGTGCTCAACGACATCGTCGCCTGCGGCGGCCAGCGCCTGGCGGTGCGCGACGGTCAGCCCTGCCTGGCCATCGAACTGATGGTGAGCTTTCTCTACGACCTGATCGCCCGCGGCAACCCGGTGGGCCTGTTCGGCATGGTCAACGTGCTGGAAGGCACCAGCATCGCCCTGGCCACCCTGGCCGCCGGCAGCATACGGGAGACGCTGCAACTGCCGCAGAGCGCGTTCAGCTACCTGGCGTCCCACGGCGCCCTGGACATCGAACACATGCAGACCTACCGGCGCCTGATGGATCGTCTCGACGATCCCGCCGACCAGGCCGCAGTGATCCATGCCTCGAAGGTGGTCTACCACCTGTACAGCGAGATGTTCCGTGGTCTGCCACGTGTCGGGGAGAGCGCCCATGCGTCTGTCTGAAACCCGCGCGGTGCTCACCGGCGCCAGTGGCGGCATCGGCCTGGCCATCACCGAGGCCCTGTGCGCCAGTGGTGCCCGGGTGCTGGCCGTGGCCCGGCACAAGGAGCCCCTGGCCCACCTGCTGGCGCGCTACCCCGACCAGCTGTGCTGGGTCTCGGCGGACCTGACCTTCCTCAGCGACCGGCGCAAGGTGCTGCTGGCCGCCGAGGCCATCGGCGGGGTCAACCTGTTGATCAACGCCGCCGGAATCAACCACTTCGCCATGCTCGAACAGCTCGACGATGCCGAGATCAACGCCATGCTGGCGGTCAACATCGGCGCGCCGATGTGCCTGACCCGCCTGCTGCTGCCCCTGCTGCAACAGGCTCCCAGCGCCATGGTGGTCAACGTCGGCTCCACCTACGGCTCCATCGGCTACCCCGGCTACGCCGCCTACTGCGCCAGCAAGTTCGCCCTGCGGGGTTTTTCCGAGGCCCTGCGCCGGGAGCTGGCGGACACCCGGGTCAACGTGCTCTATGTGGCGCCGCGCGCCACCCGCACCAGCATGAACAGCCCCGCGGCCCAGGCCTTGAACGATGCCTTGAAAAGCAATGTCGACGATCCGCAGACCGTGGCCAACGCGGTGCTGCACGCCATCGCCGGCGACCACCGCGAGTTGTACCTGGGCTGGCCGGAACGTTTCTTTGTCCGCCTCAACAGCCTGCTGCCGAATCTGGTGGATCGCGGCCTGCGCAAACACCTGCCGCTGATCCGGCGGCTGAGCATCCGTTCCGAACGGGAGCACGAGGAACCATGAAAACCCTGATCAGTGCATTGTTGCTGGGCTGTCTGAGCCTGCCCGCCTGGGCCCTGGATGCCGCCGACCAGCAGCGTCTGAACGGTATCCAGCAAGGCTGGGCGCACATTCAGTACCAACTGCCGGCCGAGCAGCGGGCGGCGGCCTTTGAACAACTGGCCACGCAAACCCGGGCCTTTACCCAGGAGCGTCCCGCGCTGGCGGAGGCCTGGATCTGGTCGGGCATCGTCACCAGCAGTTGGGCCGGCGCCCAGGGCGGACTCGGCGCCCTGAGCAAGGCCAAGGCGGCCAAGGCCGACCTGGAACTGGCCCTGGGCCTGGACCCCAAGGCCCTGCAAGGTTCCGCCTACACCAGCCTCGCCGCGCTGTATGATCGCGTTCCCGGCTGGCCCATCGGTTTCGGCGACGCCGACAAGGCCGAGGAGTTGCTCCGGCAAGCCTTGCAGCAGAACCCCGAGGGCCTGGATAGTCTGTACTTCTGGGGTGACCACCTGTATCGCCAGGGCCGCTACGGCGAAGCCCGGGTCGCCTTGCTCAAGGCCCTGCAGGCGCCGCCGCGCCCCGGTCGGGAAGTGGCCGACCAGGGCCGGCGCGAAGAGATCCGGGCCTTGCTGGCCGAGGTGGGCAAGAAAATCAGATGACCGGAACAGGACAGGAGTCGATGTGCGCTTACTACTGATCGAGGATGACCAGCCCCTGGGCGAAGGTATCCACCAGGCCTTGACCCGCGAAGGCTACACCGTGGACTGGCTCAGGGACGGCAACAGCGCGCTGCATGCGCTGCTCAGCGAAACCTTCGACCTGGCCCTGCTCGATCTGGGCCTGCCGCGCCTGGACGGCCTGCAAGTGCTCAAGCGCCTGCGCGACAGCGGCTCGACCCTGCCGGTGCTGATTCTCACCGCCCGGGATGCCACCGAGGATCGCATCGCCGGCCTCGACGCCGGCGCCGACGACTACTTGATCAAGCCCTTCGACCTGGACGAACTCAAGGCCCGGCTGCGGGCCCTGCTGCGACGCAGCGCCGGCCGCGCCCGGGTGCTGATCGAGCATGCCGGCATCAGCCTCGATCCGGGCACCCAGCAGGTGCATTACCACGGCGAGCCGGTGGCCCTGACGCCCAAGGAATACCAGCTGCTCTACGAACTGCTCTCGCCGCCGGGCCGGGTGATGACCCGCGACCGCCTGCTGCAACTGCTCTACGGCTGGAATGAAGAGGCCGAGAGCAACACCCTGGAAGTGCACATCCACCACTTGCGCAAGAAGTTTTCCGCCGACCTGATCCGCACCATTCGCGGGGTGGGTTACCTGGTGGAGGAGCGTCGATGAATTCGATCCGCCAGCGCACCCTGACCCTGATCATCGGTCTGCTGTTCGCCGGCCTGCTGATTCTGACCAGCTTCAACCTGCACGACAGCAACCATGAGATCGACGAAGTCTACGACGCCCAGCTGGCGCAACATGCCCGGCTGCTTTTGGGCATCATGCGCATGCCCAGCAGCAGCATCGATCAGGCCCAGCTGTATCACGCCTTCAACCTGGCCCTGAGCCAGGCCATGCCCCAGGTCGACGGTCACCCTTACGAAAGCAAGATCGCCTTCCAGGTATGGAACCGCAAAGGCAACCTGCTGGTGCGCACCACCAGCGCCCCGGTCCTGGCGCTACAGCCGCTGGCGCCAGGGTTCGGCAATGAACAGGACGGCAACGACCATCAGTGGCGCACCTTCACCCTGGACGATCCGGACTCGGGCCTGCGGATCTGGGTCGGCGAGCGGGTCGATGTGCGCAGCGACCTGGTCAGCCGCATCATGCGCCACACCCTGTGGCCCAACGTCCTGGGCAGCCTGTTGCTGGCCGTGATCATCTGGCTGGCCATCGGCTGGGGCCTGCGCCCCCTGGCCAATATGGCCGCGACCCTGCGGGCGCGCCCCAGCGGTTCCCTGGAACCCTTGCACCTGGAACCCCTGCCCAGGGAGCTGGAACCCATGCAGGCCGCCCTCAACCGCATGCTGACGCAGATTCAGGAGCTGCTGGGGCGCGAGCGACGCTTCATTGCCGACGCCGCCCATGAGCTGCGCACGCCCCTGGCGGTGTTGCGGGTGCACGCGCAGAACCTGCTGCAAGCCGGCACCGAGCAGGAGCGCCGGGCCTCCCTGGAATCGCTGATCCTCGGCGTCGACCGCGCCGGGCGCCTGGTCAACCAGCTGCTGACCATGGCCCGCCTGGAACCCAAGGCGCAGGTGCCCAGCGAACAGCTCATCGACCTGGCCCACACCGTGCGCGACAGCCTGGTGCAGTTGACGCCATGGTTGCTGAACCAGGGCCTGGAACTGTCGTTCGACGTGGACGAACGCGCTTACCCGATCCGCGCGGAAGCGGCCTCCATCGATATCGCCCTGAACAACCTGATCAGCAACGCGGTGAACTTTTCGCCGGCCAATGGCGTGATCAACGTGCGCCTGGCCCAGGTCGGCGAGCACTTCGAACTCAGCGTCGAGGACCAGGGCCCGGGCATCGACGAAAGCCAGCGCGAGCGCTTGTTCGAGCGTTTCTACAGTCGCGGCAACGTCAACGGCGCCGGCCTTGGGCTGACCATCGTCAGCGTCATCGCCCGCCACCTGGGCGGCCGGATCAGCCTCGACAACCTGCCCCAAGGCGGCCTGCGCGCGACCTTGTCGATTCCCTGCCATCAACCGCTGCGGCTGGGCAGTGCCTGGACGGCGCGCCGCGAGCCATAGCCCATGGGCGGGCGCCAGGACTGAACGCTCAGTCCGGCGTGGCCTTCGCGGACAGCGCGATCAAGTGCTCGCTGCAGCCGAAGCCGCCTACCGCATCGTCGTACCAGGACACTTCCACCACCGCAATGCAGCCGTCATAGGACTGCCCCACCAGCGTGCCGTCGGCCTTGAACACTCGCAGGTAGCCGCCAACGCTGTAGCGCGAGCTGTCGCCATCACCGGGCATGGTCATGGTGGGAATCCAGGTGCGCCAGCTGAACAGGCGGTATTTCTGATAGTAGAAGGCCTGATCGGGACTGTAGTTGCGGCCCTGATATGGCGTGCCGTAGTAGAACCAGCCGTAGGCCTGGTACGCCAGGAACACCGCCAGTGCGGTGCCCAGAATGAGTTTGATTTTTTGCATCGAGAGGGTCGTTCCTTTTACCCGTGGGGTCTTCAAGAGGGGGCCGGTCCAGCAGGCGCAGGCAGGCCTGGACAATCGCCTTGAGCAGCGTCGGGCATGGTCCTCAACGGCGGCGCTCAAAGCGCCGGCATTCTAGAGCAATAGCGGCGCAAAAGAGAGCTGGGATTCCTGCGCTGCAAGGGCTGCCTGGCGCATGGGATCGACGGCAGGCCGGCTCGTTGACAAGCGCCGTGGCAACGCCGACCATCTGCCGCCGTCAGCACTGGCGGATGCCTGGATCGAGGAGTGGCAAGGGTGAAAAGGATGAGCGTATTGCTGTTATCACTGGCCGCTGCCTGCAGCGCGGCCCAGGCCACCAGTGAAGTCGACGCTGCCCGCCAATCCCTGAAGAACTACGGCCTGGCCAACTGCCTGGCCGCGCGCTTCGAGGAACCCTCGGCCATGCGTCAGGACGTCGGCCACGCCGTCGGCATGTACGGCGTGCTGGGGATAGGCCTGTACAACGTGCTGCAGAACGAAGACACCCTGGAAACCCTGCACAACCCCTACACCGCCACCACCGACTACGTGGCACAAGCCTATGAGCAGGCCTCGGGGAGCAGCAAATACAGCCGCGACAAGGTGGTGCTGCATGCTTGCCTTGAGGTCTACAACTCCCGGGCCTTCGATGAGTTCATCCAGACCCAGGACCGCTACATCCGGCCTGACGGCTAAGGCAGCGAGCGAGCCTGGTGCATGTCGCAAAGACGTTGTTCGAGGTCGAATCCAGCCTGTCGCCCCGGCGCCAGCTGTCCATACTCAAGGGCCCATTCCCCGGTAATGGAAGACCCCCGTGAACCTGCCATCGGTCCTGTCTGAGAACACCCCGCTCCTGGTCAACCCGCTGCGTCTGGAGCAGGACGACTTGCGGCACTTTCAAGAGCGCGGCTTCATCAAGTTGCGCCAACTGCTGACCCCGACAGCCATCGAGCACCTGGTTGAACTGGCCGACAGCCAACTGCGCCCCTGCCGCACCAGCGCCCCCGCCCATGGCGACGGTTTCAGTCGCCTGACCCACCAGCTGGGGCAGATCGGCATCCTCGAACGCCTCTACCGGCAACCGGCCTTCGCCCAGGTGCTGACCCGCCTCACGGGCTGCCGGCTGATCGTCAGCGAAGCCCAGAGCTTCGAGCTGCAGACCGGTCGCTCGGGCTTTGCCTGGCACTACGACTCGCTGAACTTTCGCTACATCCGCCCCCAGGACCCGGCCTTCAGCCTGTGGCTGCCGTTGCAGCCGATCCGCCCCGAGCAGCAGGGTGGCGGCATGGCCTGGGTGCCGCTGTCGCGGTGCTCGGCCCAGGCGAACTTCCAGTTCTCGCGCCTGCTGGCCGAAAAGCTGGCCCGGGGCGAGGCGATCGAGGATTTTTCCGCACACCTGCGCCAGACCTACTGCACCCCAGGACTGCTCACCGACAGTTTCGAACAGCAGCGCATCGAAGACAGCTTCGATCCCGGCGACGCCCTGCTGTTCAGCAAATACCTCTGGCACCGCTCCAGCCCCCTGCTGCCCGGCGACCTGCAACGGCGCCAGGCGGTGAGCCTGCGCCTGCTGGACTGGCGCGCGCGCCTCGACCCGCTGCTGCAGGAAGGCGAAACCCGCAGCGCCGGCGGCCTTGGCATGGGTCGTGAAGGCGGTCCGCTGAACCCGGTGTCCTATGGCTCGCGTTTCGTCGATATCCAGCCCGGGGCGCCGATCCGCAGCTCGGCCCATTGCGGGCCGATTCTCTGAGCCAGGCTAGGACTGGGGCCCCAGCAACACCTGCTGTTGGGCCGCGCACAACTCCATCAGGTAGTCCCAGACCACCCGCAGCCGCACCGACTTGTGCAGCTCGCGGCGAGTGCTGATCCAGTAGGCGCGCTGGATGCTCTCGGCCGGCAACAGCGGCACCAGCTGCGGGTCGGCGGCGGCCATGTAGCACGGCAGCACGGCGATCCCCAGGCCGGAACGGGCCGCCTCTTGCTGGGCGATGACGCTGGTGCTGTGGAACACCACTTGCGGATTGCGGCAGAACTGGTTGAGGAACATCAGCTCCTGGCTGAACAGCAGGTCGTCGACGTAGCCGATCCAGGCGTGGCGCCCCAGGTCTTCGCGGCGGCGCAGCGGCGGCGCGCGGTCCAGGTAGCTCGGGCTGGCGTACAGCGCCAGGCGGTAGTCGGTGAGCTTGCGGGTCACCAGCATGTCGGCGCTGGGGCGTTCCAGGTGAATGCTGATCTCCGCCTCGCGGTTGAGAATGCTGACAAAGCGCGGCACCGCCACCAGTTCCACCTCCAGCCCCGGATAGCGCTCGAACAGCGCGGACATGCGCCCGGCGAGAAACTTCACCCCCAGGCCTTCGGTGACCCCCACGCGGATCTTGCCCAGGGGCGCGCTGGACTGGGTGATTTCTTCCTGCACCAGCAAGGCGACGTTTTCCATGGCCTCGGCGTGCTTGAGCAGCGCCTCGCCGGCCGGGGTCAGTTCATAGCCCTGGGCGTGCTGGACGAACAGCGCGGTGCCCAGGGCCTTCTCCACCGCCTCGATATGCCGGGCCACCGTGGCGTGGGTGGTGTTCAGCCGCCGCGCCGCGGTGAGCAGGCGCCCGCTGCGTTGCAGTTCGAGAAAGTAGCGCAGGTCGTTCCAGTCGAACATGGAAAATCCTTATCGATGTCGAGGTTGGCGGCTGTTAGAAAACGCACAGCGGGTGGGCAAAAACTAACATTCTTTTGACGAAAGCTAACAACTAGGATGAGGCAACAAGAATCAGAACAAGAAGAGGTCATGGATGCTTCCCGCCTTTGACGCCTACGACTACATCGTGGTCGGCGCCGGTCCCGCCGGCTGTCTGCTGGCCAATCGCCTGTCGGCCAATCCCCAGCACCGGGTGCTGCTGCTGGAAGCCGGCGGCCGCGACAACTATCCCTGGATCCACATTCCCGTGGGCTACCTGTTCTGCATCGGCAACCCGCGTACCGACTGGTGTTTCAAGACCGAAGCCGAACCGGGCCTGCAGGGCCGCAGCTTGAGCTACCCGCGGGGCAAGGTGCTGGGCGGCTGCTCATCGATCAACGGCATGATCTACATGCGCGGCCAGGCCGCCGACTACGACGGCTGGGCCGCCGCAGGCAACCCGGGCTGGAGCTGGCAGGATGTGCTGCCGCTGTTCAAGAAAAGCGAAAACCACTTTGCCGGGGGCAGCGAGTTGCACGGCGCCGCCGGCGAATGGCGGGTCGAGCGCCAGCGCCTGTCGTGGCCGATCCTCGATGCCTTCCGCACTGCTGCGCAGCAGAGCGGCATCGGCAACATCGACGACTTCAACGGCGGCGACAACGAAGGCTGCGGCTACTTCCAGGTCAACCAGAAAGCCGGGGTGCGCTGGAACGCCGCCAAGGCCTTTCTCAAGCCGATCGCCCAGCGCCCCAACCTGGTGGTGCTGACCGGGGTCGAGGTGCAGCGGCTGATCCTCGAGGACGGCCGCGCCACGGCGGTACACGCCAGCTGCCAGGGGCGCCTGGAGCAGTTCAAGGCACGCCGCGAGATCATTCTCTGCGCCGGCGCCATCGGCTCGCCGAGCATCCTGCAGCGCTCGGGCATCGGCCCGGCGCCGCTCCTGCAACGCTTGGGGGTAGGCGTCAGCCATGCCCTGCCCGGGGTCGGCGAAAACCTTCAGGACCACCTGCAACTGCGCTTGATCTACCAGCTGGAAAACGCCCGCACCCTGAACCAGATCGCCGGCAGCCTGTGGGGCAAGATGGGCATGGGCCTGCGCTACCTGTATGACCGCAGCGGCCCGCTGTCCATGGCCCCGAGCCAGCTGGGCGCCTTTGCCCGCTCGGGCCCGGAACAGACCCGGGCCAACCTCGAATACCACGTGCAGCCGCTGTCCCTGGAGCGCTTCGGCGAGCCCTTGCACAGCTTCCCGGCCTTTACCGCCTCGGTCTGCGACCTGCGTCCGCAGAGCCGGGGCCGGGTCGAGATCCGCTCGGTGGACGCTGGCGCTGCGCCGTTGATCCAGCCCAATTACCTGAGCCACCCGGAGGACCTGCGGATCGCCGCCGACGCCATCCGCCTGACCCGGCGCATCGTCGGCGCCCCGGCCCTGCAGCCGTTCAAGCCCAGCGAATACCTGCCGGGGCCGCAACTGCAAACCGAAGAGCAACTGCATGAAGCGGCGGCGCGGATCGGCACCACCATCTTCCACCCGGTGGGCACCTGCCGCATGGGCAGCGACGCCCACGCCGTGGTGGACGCGCAACTGCGGGTGCACGGCATTCCCGGGCTGCGCATTGCCGATGCATCGATCATGCCGCGCATCACCTCGGGCAATACCTGCTCGCCGACCCTGATGATCGCCGAGAAGGCTGCCGAACTGATCCTCGCCAGCGTCCCCAGGAGTACCGTCCAGCACAAGCAACCCGCCATCCCGGCATGACCGTAGGAACAGATGCACCTGAGTAGGAGCTGGCTTGCCGGCGAAGGCGCCTCCAAGGCCGGCACCTGGTTCAAGGGCCTCTTCGCTGGCAAGCCAGCTCCTACGCAATAGCGGTAACAGTTGCACCCGAGGTAGGGGCCGCTTCGCTGGCAAGCCAGCTCCTACGGTCGGCAGGGAAACGAAGGCTTAACGCGCGCGCGGTAAGCCCGCAACAACGGCGCCGGTCACGGCGTCGGCAGTGGAACAACAACAATAATCACTGTAAGGAAGCCCCCCATGTCAGAACACGTACAGCCCCTGACCCCCACCCTGCAGGACACCACCGCCCAAGGCGGGCAGAAGGTCATCTTCGCCTCGTCCCTCGGCACGGTGTTCGAGTGGTACGACTTCTTTCTCTATGGCGCCCTGGCGGCGGTGATCAGCAAGCAGTTCTTCGCCGGGGTCAATGACACCACGGCGTTCATCTTCGCCTTGATGGCCTTCGCCGCCGGCTTCGTCGTGCGACCGTTCGGTGCCCTGGTGTTCGGGCGCCTGGGGGACATGATCGGGCGCAAGTACACCTTCCTCGCCACCATCGTCCTCATGGGCATGGCGACCTTCGCCGTGGGCCTGCTGCCCAACTACGCCAGCATCGGCATCGCCGCGCCGATCATCCTGGTGGCCCTGCGCATGCTCCAGGGCCTGGCCCTGGGCGGTGAGTACGGCGGCGCCGCGACCTATGTCGCCGAACACGCGCCCCAGGGCAAGCGCGGCTTGCACACCAGCTGGATCCAGTCCACCGCGACCCTGGGCCTGCTGCTGTCGCTGCTGGTGGTGCTGGCCTGCCGTTACTTCACTGGCGATCAGTTCGAGGTCTGGGGCTGGCGCTTGCCGTTCCTGCTGTCCATCGTCCTGCTGGGCATCTCCACCTGGATCCGCATGAGCCTGCACGAGTCCCCGGCCTTCCTGAAAATGAAGGAGGAAGGCCGCGCCAGCAAGGCACCGATCCGCGAGTCCTTCGGCAAATGGGAGAACCTCAAGGTGGTGCTGATCGCCCTGTTCAGCATCAACGCCGGGCAGGCGGTGACCTTCTATGCCGCGCAGTTCTACGTTTTGTTCTTCCTGACCCAGTTCCTCAAGATGGACCCGGCCCTGGCCAACAGCCTGCTGATCATCAGCGTGGTGATCGGCGCACCAATGTTCATCTTCTTCGGCTGGCTCTCGGACAAGGTCGGCCGCAAGCCGGTGCTGATGCTCGGCCTGTTGCTGGCCACGCTGCTGTACTTCCCGATCTTCAAGGCCTTGGCCCACTACGCCAACCCGGCCATCGACCAGGCCAGCCGCCAGGCGCCGATCAGCGTCAGCGCCGACCCGGCCACCTGCACCTTCCAGTTCGACCCGGTGGGCAAGGCGCGCTTCGACAGCCCCTGCGACAAGGTCAAGACCTTCCTGGTGAAACAGGGCCTGCCCTACAGCAGCGTCGCTGCCCCGGCCGGCAGCCCGGTGCAGGTCAGCGTCGGCGAAGTGAAGATCGACGGCTTCGACGAAGCGGCCCTGCGCGGCGCGGTGACCCTGGCCGGGTATCCGCAGCAGGCCGATACCCAGAACGTCAACAAGCCCATGGTGGTGGTGCTGATCGTGGCGCTGATCCTGATTGCCGCCATGTGCTACGGGCCGCTGGCGGCGCTGATGGTGGAACTGTTTCCGACGCGGATCCGCTACACCTCGATGTCCCTGCCCTACCACATCGGCAACGGCTGGTTCGGTGGTTTCCTGCCGACCGTGTCCTTTGCCCTGGTGGTCTACACCGGCGATATCTTCTATGGCCTGTGGTACCCGGTGCTGATTACCGGGGTCAGCCTGGTGGTGGGGTTGTTGTGCCTGCGGGAAACCCGCGATGTGGACATCAACCATGGCTGATGGCCAAGCCAACTCCGCCGCCGGCCTGGCTTTCGGGCTGATGCTGAGGAACTGATGGTCGGTGCACGGCCAGGCGGCCCGGAACAGCACCCCGGAGCACAGGAATGCGGGCTTCGACGGGCCGCCGCAATCCTGCCGGGTGTCGCTGTCCAGCGGGTTGAGGCGGGCCAGCATGTCGCTGCCCCGGTCGGCCCGCGCCCTGGGCAACAGGCACAGGTGTAGAGCGGCTTGAATAAAGCCCCGGGTTGCGCCACTGTCTCGGCACTTTTCCCGGCGGAGTCCGAACATGCTGTTGATCTTTCCCACGGTGCTGGCCCTGGCCTTGATCCTGATGTTGTGGCGCCGTCAGAACGCCCTCCGGGCCTTGCGCCGGGAAGCCCATATCCGCAATTTCACCCTGCCGCCCAGGCTGTTCGAACCGCTGCGCACCCAGCATCCGCACCTGAGCCTCAAGGACTGCCAACTGGTGGCCCAGGGCTTGCGCCAGTTCTTCCTGGCCTACCTCAAGGGCGGCCAGCACTACGTGTCGATGCCATCCCAGGTGGTGGACGACCTGTGGCACGAGTTCATCCTGCATACCCGGGATTATCAGCAGTTCTGCGACAAGGCCTTCGGCCAGTTCCTCCATCACACTCCCGCCGCGGTGCTCGGCCAGGACGCCGCGCGCAAAAGCGACAACGGCCTGCGTCGGGTCTGGCGTCTGGCCTGCCTGGAAGAAAACATCAACCCTGCCCAGCCCAGCCGCCTGCCGCTGCTGTTCGCCCTGGATGCCAAGCTGAAAATCGCTCGGGGCTTTCACTACGTCGCTGACTGCCAGTCCCTGCGGCGTCTGACGGACAACGCCACCACGGCTGCCGTGGTGCACTGCGGCAGCGAGCTGTACAGCAGTTCCTTCGACAGCGACTCCTCCAGCAGTGGCAGCGACAGTGACGGCTCGCGTTTCGGCGGCGACGGGGACAGTGGCGGCAGCGATGGCGGCGGGGGCGACAGCAGCGGTTGCGGGGGCGGCGGTTGTGGCGGCGGGGGCGGCGACTGATCACCCGTGGGCCAGCGCCACCGACAGCCAGGTGGCCGAGGCAATGTCCTGGCGCTGTGATTTGCCTGGCGCGGGCGCAGACCAGGAGGCTTGCCTGAGCGTTGAGCGAAACCGACACAGGCACACGGGCTGGGCGCGATGCCCAGCCCCCACATCAGAGCGCGCGGGCGTGAAAAAAACCGGGCGTTAGAACAAGCGGATCGCCAGTCCGAAAACGCTCGCCCCATACCATGACTTCTTCTTGCGACGGCAACAGCATGGGGCGTAATCGATACCCTTTGAGCAGGGCCTCGACGCCTTGAGCAAAATCATGCCCAACAAAAAGCATTATGGGCGCGACCAATCCGTTCGAGAACAAACGGCCTTGGCTATCCAGCCAGAGCTGTGCATGACCATGATGTACATCACCCAGGCAAACAAAGTGGGTGTGCAGCGCTTCTTGCCAGCCATGTACTTGTTCATCGGGGCACGCAGGACACCCAAACTCTATGTCACTAGAGGCACACTCCGCCCCCGCGCCGGTATGCCCTACGGTCAATTCGCCAAATGCTTGCAGGATGCGAAATGCCGGATGTGCGCGGGGTACGTGACTATCAACCACAACGGCCCTGCCAGGGGCCCACCCGGCATCTCTGAAAAACGGCTCTATGTTCGGAGTAAGGAGGTTCATGCGGCGAAGATAATCAAAGTGCAGGAAAACCGCAAAAGCCCTGTATACGGCCCCTGCCGGAAGGCTATCAGCTGCTCTGCGCGTCAAGTCGACATCCACGACTATCGACGGCCAGCCAATGCCTGCCTCGATCAAACCTGCCCAGGACCGGGGAAAACAAGGGGAAGAGTGATGTGGAAGCGGCGCATCGCGCGCCGCTCCACTGTTTCCGATCAATCAGGCGATGATGTCGGTGACAGCCGCCTGGCCCACGGTGCCCACGGCGAAGTCCACCGCGCCATGACCGGTCAGGTCGATCATCAGGCTGGTCTGGTTGGTTTCGACAAAGTAGGTGAGGATCGCATCGCCGGCGTGGCCAGTGAAGCCGCTGACGAAGTTCAGGGTGGCGCCGGTGGAGGCAAACAGGCCGCTGAGGTCGATCTTGTCCTCGCCACTGGCGAAATCCATGATCCAGTCCGGGGCGTCGAAGGTCGAATCTGAAGCTGCGCCGAACACGAAGGTGTCGGCCCCTGCCCCGCCCCGCAGCGTATCGCCACCGCCACCGCCGTAGAGGATGTCGTTGCCGGCACCGCCTTCGAGGATGTTCGCCGCAGCGTTGCCGATCAGCAGGTCATGGCCCGAGCCGCCGATGGCGTTTTCCACGGTCACGCCGTGGGCGATGGAGACGTTGCCCACCAGGCCGCCAACGTCGGAGAAGCCGCCCTGGTTGAGGTTGATCTTCTGGTTCTGGCTGAAGCCGGAGAAGTCCAGGGTGTCATTGCCGCCGCCGTCCCACACCGCGAACACCAGTTTGTCGGCATTGGAGTGGGCACTGTAGAAATCCCGCCCGGTGTTGGAGTTGAAGCCGTACACCGTGTCGTCGGCGCGGGTTTCAAGGTTGGCGCCATAGAGCTTCTGCACCGCGACGATATCGTCGAGCAACGGTGCCGAAGCATAGGCGCCGCTGCCATCCTTGCTGAAGTTCTGCCCGGTGTTGCCCTCGCTCCAGTAGCTCATCAGGCTGTAGCCGCGGGTGTCCTGGGCGTAGGTGACATCGTTGTAGGTGGGGTTGCCGTTGCCGGCGTTGTACACACCCGGGTGGGACAGGCCCAGGGTGTGGCCGATCTCGTGGGTCAGGGTCTGACGACCGTAGTTGCCGTTGCCCGGGGTTTCGTTGACCCGATACTGGTCGTTGATCAGGTACCAGGACTGGCCATCGTAGCTGCCGCCGGACGGCAGGTAGGCGAAGGCTGCGCCGCCGGTGCTGACGTTGTAGTTGCCGAAGGTCATGTGACCATCGCCACCCTTGGCGGCCTCGCTGAAGGTGACGTTGGCCACGTCCGACCAGGACTGCAGGGACAACAGCGCCTGGGCCTTCTGCAAGGCGCTGAACTCGCTGAAGCTGCCCAGGGCCGGGTTGTAGTTGGCCGGCTTTTCAGTGAGGAAACTGTAGGTCAGGTCGATCTTGCCGTCGCCATTCTGGTCATGCCAGGACAGGCCCTTGCGCAGGATCGAATCCGCCGCCTGGTCGGCGGTGAAGGATGGCTTGCCGTTCACCAGCGCGCTGCCACCGCGGTCATACAGGTGGCTGAAGGTCTGGACCTGCAGGTAGGCACTGCTGGCCGCTGCACCGGGAATGATCGCGTTTTCGTTGATTTGCGAGAGTGTCTTCGACATTGCTACGTCCTTGTTCAAGACAAAAATTTTCCGATAGAACAGCCACGACCCCGCCCGCGAGATCGTCCTATCACTCGCCCGTTGAGGCGCAGAAAAACTGACACAATCGTCAACTTCCAGTCCACGATTTTCTTTGTCTGACAATCGTCCGAAAGCGCTCTGGCTCGGGGTCGATTTTCCACTCGCGCGCCGCTCCGGCAGCGGATAGGCTAAGCAGCGATCGGAGGCAGAAAATGCTCACACCAAGCGCTGCCCCGCCGCTGTTCCATGAGGAGTCCGCTATGCGCAAAATCCTGCTGCTGGGCACTTTGATGATCTTCGCCGGCGCTGCCCACGCCGAAGGCATTCCGCTGTTCAACGTCTCCTGCCCGGGCAATCTGGCGGTCAGCGCCGACCAGGGCGGACCGATTTACATCAACGGCAAGGCGGTCAAGAACAGCGCCGTGGATGACCGGCATTTCCAGGTCAAGACCGCTGAAATCACACTGGCCATCAGCGTCGAAGACGACGATTCGGTGACCGTGAAGTACACCGACAAGCATGGCGCCAGTGGCCTGTGCGAAGCGGTGGACGATTGAGCCGCCCTTAGTCTTTTCTCCCTCAACCACAAGAGCCAAACATGCACATCAGCGCACTCCCCTTCGCCACCACCGACTGGTCGACCATCGAACCCACCGAGCATCGCGGCGAAACCGGCAGCGCGTTCTGGCGCACCCGGCAGTTCGGCGCGATCCGCGTGCGCATGGTCGAATACACCCCGGGCTACCTGGCCGACCACTGGTGCTCCAAGGGCCACATCCTGCTGTGCCTGGAAGGCGAACTGCACACCGAACTGGAGGACGGCCGGCGCTTCGTGCTGACCCCGGGCATGAGCTATCAGGTGGCGGACAACGCCGAGCCGCACCGCTCATCTACTGCGCGGGGGGCCAAGTTGTTCGTGGTGGATTGAGGCGCTTCAGAACAGGCCCATCTGGCCACCCACCAGGGTGCTGAAATCGTCCTGGACAAAGGGCAGGATGGCGTCCGCCACCGGTTGCAATTGCCGGGTCAGGTAGTGCTCGTAGTCGATGGCGGCGCGGCGGTTTTCCAGGGGCTCGGGACCGGCCAGGGTGATCACGTAGCTGATCCAGCCGCCGTTCTGGTACTGCAACGGCCGGCCCTGCTCGCGGTTGTAGTCATCGGCCAGGCGCGCGGCGCGGACATGGGGCGGCACGTTGCGCTCGTAGTCATCCAGCGGCCGGCGCAGGCGCTTGCGGTAAATCAGCAAATCATCCAGTTGCCCGGCCAGGGTGCGGTGCACGTAGTCGCGCACGTAGTCCTGATAGGGCTGGCGGTGGAAGATCCGCCGGTACAGCTCCTGCTGGAATTCCCGGGCCAGGGGCGACCAGTCGGTGCGCACGGTTTCCAGGCCCTTGTAGACCATCTCCTGGTGGCCATCGGCGCGCTGCACCAGCCCGGCGTAACGCTTCTTGCTGCCCTCCTCGGCGCCGCGGATGGTGGGCATCAGAAAGCGCTTGTAGTGGGTTTCGAACTGCAACTCCAGGGCGCTTTCCAGGCCGTACTCTTGCTGCAGGTGCTCGCGCCACCACTGGTTGACGTGGGCCACCAGGGCACGGCCGATCGACGCCGCCTGCTCCTCGTCATGCAGGCTGCCGAGCCAGACGAAGGTCGAGTCGGTATCGCCATAAATCACCTGATGCCCCTGGGCTTCGATCAACTGCCGGGTGCGGGCCATGATCTCGTGGCCGCGCAGGGTGATGGAGGACGCCAGGCGCGGGTCGAAGAAGCGACAACCGCTGGAACCCAGCACCCCGTAGAAGGCGTTCATGATGATCTTCAACGCCTGGGACAGCGGCGCATTGTGCTCGCGCTTGGCCACCTCGCGGCCCTCGGCGACCCGGGTCACGATCGAGGGCAGGCAATGCCGGGTGCGGGAAAAACGCGCGCCGCGAAAGCCCGCCACCGAATGCTGCTCGTCCGGTTGGCGCAGGCCTTCCACCAGGCCCACCGGGTCGATCAGGAAGCTGCGGATGATCGACGGGTACAGGCTCTTGTAGTCCAGCACCAGCACCGACTCGTAGAACCCGGGCCGCGAATCCATGACAAAGCCGCCGGGGCTGGCCTGGGGCGGCAGTTCGCCGAGGTTGGGCGCGACGAAGCCCTGGCGATGCATCAGCGGCATGTACAGGTGGGTGAAAGCGGCCACCGAACCGCCACTGCGGTCGGCGGGTAGCCCGGTGACGGTGGCCCGCTCCAGCAGGAAGGTCAGCAACTCGGTCTTGGCGAAGATCCGCGTCACCAGTTCGCAGTCCTTGAGGTTGTAGCGGGCCAGGGCCGGCTTGTCCTCGGCGAACATGCGGTTGATTTCGTCCATGCGCTGGTAGGGGTTGTCGATCGACTTGCCCTCCCCCAGCAGCGTCTGGGCGACGTTTTCCAGGCTGAAGGACGGGAAGCTCCAGGTCGCCGAACGCAACGCCTCGATGCCGTCGATGATCAAGCGGCCGGCGGCCGAGGCGAAATAGTGGGTACGGCTGCCGTGCTCGCGCCACTGCATTTCCTCGCCGCCACGTCCCAGGCGCAGCGGTACCGCCAGGCGCCGGGCATGCTCGTGGAGCACCCGCAGGTCGAACTGCACCAGGTTCCAGCCAATGATCGCGTCCGGGTCGTGCTCGGCCAGCCACTGGTTGAGTTTCTCCAGCAACTGCTCGCGGCTGGCGCAGAACTCCAGGTCGAAATCCACCGCGCTGTCGTCTTCCCGGGCCTTGCCGAGCATGTACACCTGGCGCTGGCCGCAGCCTTCCAGGGCGATGGAATAGAGCTCGCCGCGTTCGCTGGTCTCGATGTCCAGGGACACCAGCTTGAGGGTTGGGCGGTAGTCCGGCGCCGGCTTCATCTGCGCTTCCAGCAACAGGCCGTCGGGCCCTGGCAGGCCGCCGAAAGACACCGGCGCGGTGATGAAACGCTCCATCAGGTAGCGCTCGGGCGGCCGCACATCGGCCTCGAACACCTCGACGCCGGCGCGGCGCAGGGTCTTGTCCAGTCGCATCAGCTGATTGTGTTGCGGGCAGTACAGGCCCAGCACCGGGCGCTGATGGAAGTCCCGCAGTTGCAGGGGGCGCAGCTCGACATCCGGGTCGTCCGCCAGCAAGCGTTCGGCCTGAGGACGCTGCACCGCCGGGATAAAGGCTACGGAAGTCTGCAACGGCAAGCGGAGCCGCCGCGGCCCCTGATCGGTGGCCAGCCAGAATTCGACTTCCGTGCCTGCCGGCGTATCGCGCCAGTGCCGGGTCAGGACGAAGCCTTGTTGTACATCCACCACTGCAACCTCAGAGCCGTTTCAAGGCGCCGATTCTACCTGTCCCGGGTGGCGATAGGGTGTCTGGATGATGGCTTTGACGCTTTTGTCAGACAATATGTAGTGCTTGAAAATTTTCACTACAAAACCGTTGACGCGAAGATTTCGCCCTTGCATGATGCAGACGTCTCCCCGATCGGGGGACGAGGCAAAGGTGTTATGAGCAAGCTCGTCTGACCGCCGAGCTGTGACCCGGATGTGTACTGCCCACAAGGCAGATTGATGAAACTGACCTGGCATTGATCGTCCAGTACAAGGACCGGAAGCCGGCGAAAACTCTTCAAGATGCTTGTGGCCGATGGTGGGAATGTCGGCAGCTTCATCCAGGTTTACGCTGCTTCTCTTCGTTGTGACGCTATTGCGTAGCAGTTAATCAAGGCAACTACACGCATCAGGCTCTGGGCCTTATCTGTATTCGACAGACACCCTCTGTCGCCCTGTTTCCGGTATCAGGGTTCAACTTACCGACGTAGCAAGATGAATTAGCGAATCAACTTAGATAGATCGATAAATGGTCAAGGGGGCTACAAATGAATCTTAATAATCAACCCACTATTGATGAATTGGCACGCATGTTCGCCGCACAGAAAGACAGCCACGACAGCCACATTCTGTGGATTGCCAAGTCGGGCCAAGTGCACATCGACTGCCTGTCGCCCCATAGCCATGAAGCAGAGTTCGACCAGAACAACCGGGAGCTGGCAGCCCGCCTGAAGATGTACCGCCGCGGCCAGGGCTACGTCGGCAAGAAAGCCGCCGCCGACAAGGACTTCATCGGCCGGGTACTGGAGACCCTGAAAGCCGAATGGCAATCGCTGCGGGACAAATCGGAAGTTCGGGTTATTGATCGGTTTTGTTGAGCAGTTCGGTTAATTTTCTGAAAACTAATTAGTTGTTCCAACAATAAAAAGGGCGCTCTTAAAGAGCGCCCTTTTTTATTGAACTCAATGTGTAGGAGCCGGCTTGCCGGCGAAAGCATCCTGAAGATCCCTATCGCCGGCAAGCCGGCTCCTACAGGTCAGAACGCAAAACACGAACACCCAAACGCCCCCCAGAACCCCTGGAAGTCACTCACCGGCACATTGGACATACGCGCCTTATGGTGCCCGTGGGCATGCACCGCGCAGGGTCCGCTGCACTGGTGCACCTGGTTCTGCAGCGGTGCGCTGGGCTTCCAATGCCCCGGCACCTTGGCCACCGGCGACCAGTCCGGGGTCACAGGCAGGCTCGGCGGGGCCAGTTTGGCGAAGTCGCCGGCCGCGTGGACCACCTTGCCGTCCACCACGGTCAGCAGGGATTCGATCCACTTGATCGCCTCTTCCTCGACGCTGAAGTAGTCCGCCGACAGGGCCACCAGGTCCGCCAGTTGCCCGACCTTGATCTGGCCTTTCTTGCCCTGTTCCGAAGAGAACCAGGCGCTGCCGTGGGTATACAGTTCCAGCGCGGTGTCGCGACTCAAGCCCTGGGGATACAGCTCCAGGCCACCAACCGTGCGACCGCTGACCATCCAGTACAAGGAGGTCCAGGGGTTGTAGCTGGACACCCGGGTGGCGTCGGTGCCGGCACCCACCGGAATGCCTTCGGCGAGCATGCGCTGGATCGGCGGGGTCATCTCGGCGGCCTTGGCGCCGTAGCGTTCGACGAAGTACTCACCCTGGAAGGCCATGCGGTCCTGGATCGCGATGCCGCCGCCCAAGGCCCGTACCCGCTCGATGTTTTTCGCGCTGATGGTTTCCGCATGATCGAAGAACCACGGCAAGCCGTTGAAGGGGATGTCGCGGTCGACCTTTTCGAAGACGTCGAGCATCCGCGAGATGGATTCGTCGTAGGTGGCGTGCAGGCGAAACGGCCAGCGCTGCTCCACCAGGTGGCGCACCACCGGTTCCAGCTCCTGCTCCATGGTCTGCGGCAGATCGGGGCGCGGTTCAAGGAAGTCCTCGAAGTCGGCGGCGGAGAACACCAGCATCTCCCCTGCCCCGTTGTGCCGCAGGAAGTCGTCGCCCTGACCGTAGGTGACACTGGACGTCCAGTGCTTGAAGTCGGCCAGTTCTTCCTTGGGCTTCTGGGTGAACAGGTTGTAGGCGATGCGCACGGTCAGTTGCTGCTCAGCCGCCAGCTGGTTGATCACCTGATAGTCGTCCGGGTAGTTCTGGAAGCCGCCGCCGGCATCGATGGCACTGGTGACCCCCAGGCGGTTGAGCTCGCGCATGAACTGGCGGGTCGAGTTGACCTGATATTCCAGGGGCAGCTTGGGCCCCTTGGCCAGGGTCGCATACAGAATCATCGCGTTGGGCCGGGCGATCAGCATGCCGGTGGGGTTGCCATTGCCATCGCGGACAATCTCGCCGCCGGGCGGGTTCGGCGTGTTGCGGTCGTAGCCCACCACCCGCAGCGCGGCACGGTTGAGCAAGGCGCGGTCATACAGGTGCAGGACGAATACCGGGGTGTCCGGCGCCGCCTGGTTCAGTTCCTCCAGGGTCGGCATGCGCTTCTCGGCGAACTGGAATTCGTTCCAGCCGCCCACCACCCGTACCCACTGCGGCGCCGGGGTGCGCAGGGCCTGTTCCTTGAGCAGGCGCAGGGCATCGGCCAGGGACGGCACGCCCTCCCAGCGCAGTTCCAGGTTGTAGTTGAGTCCGCCGCGGATCAGGTGCAAGTGCGAGTCGTTGAGCCCGGGGATCACCGTGCGCCCCATCAGGTCAATGACCTGGGTGCCGGCACCGCGCAGGGCCATGGCCTGGGCGTCATTGCCCACGGCAATGAAGCGCCCGTCCTTGATCGCCACCGCACTGGCCCGGGGCCGGGCCCGGTCCACGGTGTGCAGGCGGCCGTTGAACAGAATCAGATCCGCAATTGCATCGGGTTTCATGGCATTGCTCCAAACGAAGGTCGGGAAGGAATCAGGCCGCGCTGCGCGGTTGCAGCCAGCGGCGGAAAAGGCGCGTGACCCGGGGCATGAAGACGTAGACCACCAGCAGCACGATGCTCAGGGTGATCAGCACCGTGGCCGGCACATAGCCACCAAGCCAGGGCAGCAGGGCAAACACCGGCTTCCACAACTGCGGCACCAGGAAGCTCAGCGGCAGGATCACCAGAAAGGTCACGCAGGCCTGCTTCCAGCGTGGCGGTGGCGTTGGCGCCGCGCTGTCCTGGGGGGTGAACCAGAATTCGCGATCGGCGTTGATTTCGGTCTGGTCGCCATCGGCCAGCAGGTGCTGGGCCTGCTCTACCAGCTCGCGGCGGTCGGCGGAATCCAGCCAGTTCTGCAACTGCTCGGTGCTGGCAAAGCGCAGCACGCTGGTGAACAGCCCGAGACCGCCGCTGTGGCCGCGGACCACGTCGATGCCCAGGTGTCCCGGGTAGCTGCGGGCCTTGGCGATGATCTGCCGCAGCCAGGTTTCATAGGCCTGTTCCTGGCCCTGCTTGATCCGGTGGCGCACCAGCAGGGTCACGACACCATCGGTGAGTTCGATGTTCATCAGAAGGCTCCAGGGTCCGGGAGGAGATGGCATCGGGGGCAGCCCGGCTGCCCCCGCGCTTCACAGTTAAGCTCAAGGTTGCTGGATGAACGTCAGCAAATCGTGGTTGAGACGCTCCTTGTGGGTGTCGGTCAAGCCGTGGGGCGCGCCGGGATAGACCAGCAGTCGGGCGTTGGCGATCAACTTGGCCGACGCCCGGCCCGCAGCGTCGATGGGTACGATCTGATCATCGTCGCCATGCACCACCAGGGTCGGGATATCGAAGCGCTTCAGGTCTTCGGTGAAGTCGGTTTCGGAGAACGCCTTGATGCAGTCATAGGCATTCTTGTGCCCGGCCTGCATGCCCTGCAGCCAGAAGCTGTCGATCATGCCCTGGGACACCTTGGCCCCCGGACGGTTGAAGCCGAAGAACGGGCCACTGGCAATGTCCTTGTACAGCTGCGAACGGTCGGCCACGGCGCCGGCGCGGATGCCGTCGAACACCTCCAGCGGCAGGCCCCCTGGGTTGGTTGCGGTCTTGAGCATCAGCGGCGGCACCGCCGAGATCAGCCCGGCCTTGGCCAGGCGCCCGGTGCCATGGCGGCCGATGTAACGCGCCACTTCGCCACCGCCGGTGGAGAACCCCAGGAGCACCGCGTCCTGCAGGTCCAGATGCTCGATCAACTGCGCCAGGTCGTCGGCGTAGGTGTCCATGTCATTGCCGTCCCAGGGCTGGCTGGAGCGTCCATGGCCGCGCCGGTCGTGGGCGATGACGCGGTAGCCATGCTCGGCCAGGAACAGCATCTGCGACTCCCAGCTGTCGGCGCTCAGGGGCCAGCCGTGGCTGAAGACCACGGGCTGACCGCTGCCCCAGTCCTTGTAATAGAGTTCGGTGCCGTCGCGAGTGATGAAGGTGCTCATGTCAAATGTCCTTATGTTCGAGAGATCAACACCGGACACCGACGGCATCCGGTACATCAGGTCCTGGCCTTTTCTCCGGCAAGCCGGCTCCTACAGCTGACGTTGCGGGGCCTTGTGCACCATGCTGTAGGCGTAGTCCACGCCCATGCCGTAGGCGCCGCTGTGCTCCAGCACCAGGCCCATTACCGCGTCGTAGGTGTCCTTGTGCGCCCAGTCGCGCTGGTATTCCAGCAGCACCTGTTGCCAGGTCACCGGCACCGCGCCGGCCTGGATCATCCGCTGCACGGCCATGTCGTGGGCTTCCTGGCTGGTGCCGCCGGAGGCATCGGTGACGATGTACACCTCATAACCTTCGGCCAGGGCTTCCAGGGCCGGGAAGGTCAGGCAGACCTCGGTCCACAGCGCCGCCATCACCAGTTTCTTGCGCCCGGTGGCCTTCACTGCCTCCACCAGCTTGCGGTCTTCCCAGGAGTTCATCGAGGTGCGTTCGATGGGCTGCTGGCCGGGGAACACCGCCAGCAGTTCCGGCCAGATGTAGCCGCTGAAGCTTTCGGTTTCCACCGAGGTGAGGATGCTCGGCACGTTGAAGATCTTGGCCGCCTTGGCCAGGGCCACGGTGTTGTTCTTCAGGGTCTGGCGATCGATCGATTGCACGCCGAAGGCCATCTGCGGCTGGTGGTCGATGAGGATCAGGGCGGAGTTGGCGGGGTTGAGCAATTCACGAATGGACATGGCGCGTTCCTTTTGCAGTCAGAGAGTGAGGGTCGAACATGACCGGCTGATGGCGCTGCTTGCGCCCCGTTGCGTCCGGCTTGGTGGCTAATTTAGGCCCTGTCCTAAATCGGAACAATTCCCTAAAATCGGGAATCATTGATTCCAAATAAGGGACAATCATGGACCGCATCCAATGCATGCGCGCTTTCGTCGTCACCGTTGATGAGAATGGCTTTGCCGCCGCCGCCCGAGCCATGGACGTGCCCCGCTCCAAGGTCAGCAAACAGATCCAGGCCCTGGAAGAGGCCATTGGCGTGCAACTGCTGCAGCGCACCACCCGCAGCCTGCACCTGACCGAAGCCGGCGCCGAGTACTACGAAAACGCCCGGGAGGTGCTGGTGGCCCTGGACGAGGCCGAACAACGGGCCCGGGACGGCGTCGCCGAACTGCGCGGCGTGTTGCGGGTTAATGCGCCGATGTCCTTCGGCCTGCGCCGGCTCGGGCCGCTGGTGCCGCTGTTCCATGAACAGCACCCGCTGATCGAGTTGCAGCTGGTGCTCAGCGACCAGCAGGTGGATCCGGTGCGCGGCGGTTTCGACGTCACCCTGCGCATCGCCAGCCTGCCGGATTCGTCGATGGTGGCCCGGCAGCTGGCGCCGGCGCCACGGATCATGGTGGCCGCGCCCAGCTACCTGGCCCGGGCCGGAGTGCCCGGCCATCCCAAGGACCTGAGCAGCCACCAGTGCCTGAACTACGGCTACCTGCAAAGCGGCGTCAGCCTGCAATTGAACAACGGCAGCGACACCCAGCGGGTGCACGTCACCGGGCCGCTGCACGCCAACAACGGCGACCTGCTGGCCCAGGCCGCCGAGGCCGGCATGGGCATCGCCCTGCTGCCGGACTTCATCGTCGAAGACGCCCTGGCGGCCGGACGCCTGGTGCCGGTGCTGTGTGAATGGCAGGCGCCGCCCATCAGCATCAACGTGGTCTACCCCTCGGCGCGGCGGGTGCCGCAGAAGACTCGGGTGTTTATCGACTTTCTGGTGGGGCACCTGACGGAAAAAACCGTGGCCTGAACCAGCTGACAGACGTGCGCCTTCGGCAGCAAGCGGGCTCCTACACTCAGAGGAGTGTTCCCGGCATTGGCGCAGCTCATCATGAAAATTTCCCCCAGGCTGGCCGTCTCCAGCCTTCTCGGCGCCCTCGCCTACCTGGGCCTGGCGATCTGGGGCATTGGCGGTTTCGCCACCTTCTTCGGCCATCCACAGTTGACCCTGATCACCCTCGCCACCCTGCTGATGGTGGTCGCTTCGCTGTCCAGCGAGGTCAACCTGAGCAGCGGCGTGCGGGAAGATCAGGGCAACCGTTGGGTGCTGCCGGTGTTCGGGGTGATCGGCCTGTTGAGCGGCTTTGTCCCGGCTTACAGCGACCGCATGGATTTCTGCACTTTCGGCGGCGAAGGCCTGCGCTGGCTCGGCGCCTTGCTGTTCATCCTCGGCGGTGTGCTGCGCCTGTGGCCGGTGTTCATCCTCGGCCGGCGCTTCAGCGGCTTGGTGGCGATCCAGCCCGGTCACCAGTTGGTGGTAGACGGCCTCTATCGCCACCTGCGCAACCCCAGTTACCTGGGTTTGCTGGTGAACGCCGTGGGCTGGGCCCTGGCGTTTCGCTCGGGGCTGGGGCTGCTGCTGGCGGCGCTGACCCTGATTCCGCTGATCGCGCGGATTCATGCCGAGGAAGCCCTGTTGCTGGAGCATTTCGGCCAGGCGTATGAAGATTATTGCGCCCGTAGCTGGCGCCTGCTGCCCGGTGTCTACTGAAGCGCTGTAAAAAAAATCAGACACTTCTGCCGACAAGGACGCACCGCTCTAGCACGCGCCTCTGCCCATGGTTGAGGGGCGCTCGCCAGGGGCCTTGGGCCCTTTACCCCCCTTACATTGGCTGGCGGATTCTTGCAGTATTAATCCGCCCTGAGCCTGCGGCACCCTGTATTCGCCCTGCCAGTGCCCGGTTCCTATCAAGAATAATCACCACGAACTCGACAGCGAGATCACCCGGCGATGTGCCCCCTGAGCCCGTATCACGGATTCGACAGATCAGCTCCCGCGCCCCTGCACTGTGGCCGCGGTGGTGATGTCGACGCTCGGCTCTCGCTGCCCCGCTCACGCCCTATCACGCCTCATGAGGTTCATGAGGACCGCGCCGCCGTTATCGGCTTGTACTTGCTGGACAGGTCCTGCCCATGAAGCTTCTGGTCAACCTGCCCATGGCCCTGTGCCGCTCCCGTCTGCGCCACTCCTCACGTCCTCCGGATCACTCGCCTGCGGCTTGATCGCGCGCCCCTGCGCGTAACGCCCCAGAACTGATTTCTGCCCTTGCAACCGAGCCGTGCGCGGCGTCGTTGCAGGACCTGAAAACCTGCGCGCCCCAATGGCGCAAGCGAGAATCCGATGAAATTTGCCGCCCTCGATGAAGCCCGTGACTTCCTGGCCGCCCACCCCGATATCGACATGATCGAGCTGTTCATCCTCGACGCCAACGGCGTGCCCCGAGGCAAACTGCTGCACCGCGAAGAACTGCTGGCGGTGTATGAAAGCGGCCGGCCGCTGCCCAGCACCATCCTCGGTCTGACCCTCAATGGCGACGACGTCGAGAACTCCGGCCTGGTGTGGGACGTCGGCGATATCGACTGCCGCGCCTACCCACTGGCCGGCAGCCTGGTACGCCTGCCCTGGCGGCAGATCCCCACTGCCGCGGTGCAGGTCAGCATGCACCCGCAAGAGGGCATGCCCGCCAGCATCGCCGACCCGCGCCACCTGCTGATCAAGGTCATCGACGGGCTCAAGGCCGAGGGTTACCACCCGATAATGGCCTGCGAACTGGAGTTCTACCTGCTGGACGCCAAGCGTGACGGCAACGGCCGGCCGCAACCGGCCCTGGACGCCGACGGCGGGCGCCCGCGCAGCACCCAGGTCTATGGCCTGCGCGAGCTGGAGCAGATCGAACCGTTCCTCGCCGACCTCTACGCCGCCTGCAAACTGCAAGGCATACCAGCGCGCACGGCGATCTCCGAATACGCCCCGGGGCAGGTGGAAATCACCCTGGAGCACGGCGATGCCCTGCAGGCCATGGACCAGGCCGTGCGCTACAAGCGCCTGGTCAAGGCCGTGGCCCACAAGCACGGGATGCAGGCCACCTTCATGGCCAAGCCGTTCGATCACCTGGCCGGCACCGGCATGCACATGCACGTGAGCATTGCCGATGCGGCGGGCCGCAACCTGTTCGCCTCCGAGAATCCGGCCGGCACCCCGCTGCTGCGTGAGGCCGTGGGCGGCATGCTCGCGTCCCTGCTCGACTCCCTGCTGCTGTTCTGCCCCAACGCCAACTCCTACCGGCGCTTCCAGGCCAACAGCTACGCGCCCCTGGCCCCCACCTGGGGCGTCGACAACCGCACCGTGAGCCTGCGGGTGCCCGGCGGCCCGGCCAACAGCCGGCACATCGAACACCGCATCTGCGGTGCCGACGCCAACCCCTATCTCGCGGCAGCGGCGATTCTCGCCGGGGTGCATCGCGGCCTGCGGGAACACCTCGATCCGGGCGATCCGGTAGAGGGCAACGGCTATGCCCAGGCCACCGAGTTGCTGCCCACCGACTGGCTGACCTCGCTGACCGCCCTGGAGCAATCGGCCTGGGCCCGAGATGCCCTGGGCAGTGAGTTCCTCGGGGTGTACCTGGCGGTCAAGCGCGCCGAATACCGCCAGTTCATGGCCGAAGTCGGCGAACAGGACTGGCGCTGGTACCTGACCCAGGCCTGAGCCCCCAGTGACGATCTGCGCGCCTGGCCAGGCAGGCGGCCTTGCCGAACCTGAGCCGGGCCCGCCAGATCACCGCCCCCTACCCCTCCCGGTCGCCGCCAGGCCACCCGGTTGATTGTCTACGAGGAATTGCCCATGAACGCCGCCTTCGACCCGCGGACCCCGGCAGCCGAGCGCTGCCCCAGCTACTACAGCGCCACCCTGAACCAGGAAACTCACTACCCGACCCTGCAAGGCACCCATCAAGCGGATGTGGTGATCATCGGCGGCGGCTTCACCGGCGTCGCCAGCGCGGTGGAACTGGCCGAACGAGGCCTCAAGGTGGCCATCGTCGAAAGCCACAAGATCGGCTGGGGCGCCAGTGGGCGCAACGGCGGACAGGTCACCGGCAGCCTTTCCGGCGACGAGGCCATGCGCAAGCAGATGGGCCGCAGCCTCGGCAAGGAAGTCGACGACTTCATCTGGAACCTGCGCTGGCGCGGGCACCGGATCATCCAGCAGCGGGTGCAAAAGTACGCCATCGCCTGCGACCTCAAGCACGGTCATCTGCACGCCGCCTACAAGCCCAGCCACCTGCCGGGGCTGCGCGCCGACTACGAAGAAGCGCTGCGCCGCGGCATGGGCGACGAAGTCAGCCTGCTGGACCGGGCCCAGGTCCGCGGACTGCTGGAAAGCGACCTCTATCACGGCGCGATCAAGAACACCCGCAACCTGCACCTGCACCCGCTGAACCTGTGCCTCGGCGAAGCCCGGGCTGCCGAAAGCCTGGGAGCGCTGATCTTCGAACACAGCCAGGTGCTGGAAATCGTCCACGGTGAGCGCCCGGCAGTCATCACCGCCCAGGGTCGCATCGACGCCAAGCAGGTGCTGCTGGCCGGCGACGTCTACCACAAGCTGGAGCCGAAAAAACTCAAGGGCAAGATCTTCCCGGCCATGGGCGGCATCGTCACCACCGAGCCGTTGGGCGACCTGGCCAAGCGCCTGAACCCGGAGGACCTGGCGGTCTACGACTGCCGCTTCGTGCTCGACTACTACCGCATGACCGCCGATGGCCGCCTGCTGTTCGGCGGCGGCGCCAACTACAGCGGCAAGGACTCGCGGGACATCGCCGGCGAACTGCGCCCGTGCATCGAACGCACCTTCCCGGCGCTCAAGGGCGTGGGCATCGACTTCCAGTGGAGCTGCGCCATGGGCATCGTGATCAACCGCATCCCCCAGTTGGGCAAGCTTTCGGACAACGTCTGGTACTGCCAGGGCTACTCCGGGCATGGCGTGGCCACCAGCCACATCATGGGCGAGATCATGGCCGAAGCCCTGACCGGCCACCTCGGCCACTACGACACCTTCGCCGCCTGCCAACACATCCGCGTGCCCTTCGGCGACCAGTTGGGCAACCCGATGCTCGCGGCGGGCATGTGGTACTACCAGATGCTGGAGAAACTGCGCTGAGGGTCCGCTCCCCCTCCTGTCACCGCTGACGCGGCCCGGGGACGACTCGGGCGGCCTACCGGTGCAACAAGATGCCAGGCCTGACTGGCCGACTACCCGGACAGTCAGGCCTGCCTGTTGGCGTCGACTGCAACGTCGTGGGCAACCTCCTCCCGCGGCTGCAGACATCCTCACGGAAAACCAGCCGCTCCTGAGCTTCAAACATTCCTCCAGCATGCTAGATTCGCGCCGACACCCGCACCCACTCAGGGAAAGCACATGAGCGAAACGATCTACCAGGGCGGCTGCCTGTGCGGGCAGATCCGCTTCGAGGCCCACGGACCGGCCGCCAATCCCCACACCTGCTCGTGCCAACTGTGCCAGCGCCACAGCGGTGCCTTGACCCTGGCCTGGGTCGAGTTCCCCCGGGAACGGGTGACCTGGACCGGCCCCGGCGGCGCACCGGCGACCTTCAGGTCGTCGGACTATTCGAGCCGGACCTTTTGCCGGGAATGCGGCAGCACCCTGGGGGCTGTCGATGACGAGCCGACCCTTGCCCTGCTGCTGGGCTGCTTCGACGACAACCGCGACCCGGCCCTGATGCCAACCCACCATTCGTTCAGCGATCGCTGGCCAGACGGCTGGCAGCCTACGTCGCAACCGCCGCTCAACGCCGGGCAACAACCCGTTGCTCCAGAAGCTGAACAGGCTCGGGATAGCGCTGCGCCAACCCAATACAAAGGCCCATCGCATGAGTGAAACACCCCTGCACCGTGACAGCCCCCTCGCCTCGAACGTCTGGACCTGGTACGGCCAGGACGAGTACCGAAAGATCATCCTGCTGGGAGAGCTGGGCCCGGCCCTGGAGTTCCTGGCCTCGGAGGCCGACCGCCAACGCACGGAGGTCGGCTGCTGCGCCGAGTGTGGCCTGTGGTCCAACCACCTGGATTATCTCGAGGGCTTCGTGAAGCACTTTCCGGCGTACCTGGCACCCACTCTGCACCCGCGCCTGCAAGCCCTGTTGAGCGGCTGTGAAGCGCTGTGCCGAGAGGCCTACGGGGTAACGCTGGAGGACAACGGCTTCAAACACCCGCAATGGCTGCCCCTGCGCCAGGAAGCGCGTGAGCTGCTGGGCATGCTGGGTTGGCAGGACGTGCGCGAGCATATGCCCGATCTGATTGAAGAATGCCGGGCGAGCTTGAGGAAATGGCCGGATTGAAGGGCGGGTGGCCGCGCTTGGCTGGCGCGGTTGTTCGCTGGCAAGCCAGCTCCTACGGCCGGGGGTGATGGAGTAGGAGCCGGCTTGCCGGCGAAGGCGTCGGCTCAGGCGGGACTGCGGGGCAAGGCGCGTTTGTGAGCGGTGCGCCGGTAGGCGCTTTCAATCAGTTGGCGCACGCTATCGGGCACCGCTTGGCCCATCAGGTAGGCATCGATTTCTTCGTAGCTGCAACCGTAAGCCGTTTCGTCCAGCTTGCCCGGGGCCAGTTCCTCCAGGTCCGCGGTGGGCGCCTTGTGCACCAGATGGCCTGGCGCGCCGAGGGCATCGGCCAGCAGCCGCACCTGGGTCTTGGTCAGGCCCGACAACGGGGCCAGGTCGCAGGCGCCGTCGCCGTACTTGGTGAAGAAGCCCATCAGGGCCTCGGCAGCGTGGTCGGTGCCCACCACCAGGCCATTGCTGAAGTTGGCCACGGCATACTGCGCGATCATCCGCGCCCGGGCCTTGACGTTGCCCTTGGCAAAGTCCGTGAGGGCCGCTGAAGGCTGCAAGCCGTCGATCCGCACCTGGCTCATCAGGCCGTCGACGCTGTCGGCAATGTTGCAGGTACTGACGGCATCGGCGCCGATGAAGTCCAGGGACGCCTGGGCATCGTTTTCGTCCGCCTGGTTCTTGTAGGGCAGGCGCATGGCGATGAAGCGGGCCTCATGCCCTGCCCCGCGCAGTTGCTCCACCGCCAGTTGGCACAGGCGGCCGGCGGTCAGGGAGTCGACCCCGCCGCTGATGCCCAGCACCAGGGTGCCGCACCCGGACTCGCGCAGCACCTGCTGGATAAAGTCCACGCGCCGGGCGATCTCGGCGGCCTCGCCACCGCGCACCAGTTGCCGGTCGACGCCCAGTTCCCGGGCGATACGTTCTTGGGTTGGGTTGCTCATGTCAGGCCTCCAGGGGCGAGTGGGCAAGATCGACGTTGAACACCTGGGCCGCGTAGCGCAGGAACGACGGGTCTTCGCAGACGTTCTTGATCGGGTCGTCGGAGAACTTCACCACCGGCTCGCCATGCACCCGCACCAGCTTCATCACGATGCTCAGCGGCTCGACGCCTTCGACGTCGCAAGCCAGGCTGGTGCCCATGCCGAAACCGAACCGGGCCTGTCCGCGCACGTGGCGCAGGATCGGCAGGCATTTCTCGAAGTTCAGGCCATCGGAGAACATCAGGTCCTTGGTCCGTGGGTCGATGCCCAGTTCGCGGTAGCGGGCCAGGACCTTGTCGGCCCAGAGCAGCGGATCCCCGGAATCCTGGCGCAGGCCGTCGTAGAGCTTGGCGAAGTACAGGTCGAAATCCTTGAGGAAGAAGTCGGTGCTGATGCAGTCGGTCAAGGCGATGCCCAGGCGCCCGCGGTACTCGTGCACCCAATTCTCCAGGGCCGCATTCTGGCTCTCCCGCAGCCGTCCCAGTTGCTGGTGCACCATCAGCCACTGGTGGGCCATGGTGCCGATCAGCGGCAGGTCGAACTCATAGGCCAGGTGGGCATTGCTGGTGCCGACGAAGACCCCGGGAAAGTCGCTGCGCATGATCTTCACCACTTCGCGCTGGGCCTTGAACGACAGGCGCCGGCGGGTGGAGAAATCCGAGACGCGGAACTCGGCGAGTTCGTCGCGGCTGGCGTTTTTCTCCAGCCATTCGAACTTCTGGTAGAGCCGGCGGGTGACGTCCTCCAGCTCCACCTCGGGGTATTTATCGCGGTTGCGCAGCTCGCTGACCATGGCCAGTACCGGCTGTTCGAACATGATGCAGTGCAGCATCGGGCCACGGACGCGGATGCTCAGCTGGCCATCGACGGCGGCCACGTGGATGTAGCGCAGGTTGAAGCGGAACAGGCCGAGAAACTGCTCGAAATCCGGGGTCAGGTATTCGCGGAAGCGCTTGTTGAACAGAAAGCGCTGTTCGCCTTCGCGCATCTGCAGGCCGGCGAGCTTTTCCAGCTCCTGGCGTATCTCGGGGATCAGGTGCACCAGGGACTCTTTGGAGCGCACGATGAACTGGTATTCCACGTCGACATTGGGGTGCTGGTGCAGCACCGCCTGCATCATGGTGAAGGTGTAGTAGTCGGTGTCCAGCAGGCTCTGAATCACGCCGTTGTTACGGTCGAATGCACTTTCCATGATGACTCCTCAAGCCTTGGCCAGTCTGGCGGTTTCTTCGCGGGTCGCGGCAACCGTGATGCCCGCTTGTTGCATGTCGGCGATGGCCCGGGTGGCGCCCTCGGCGCTGATGGCCCGGCACGCCGGCAGGTGGATGATCACCCTGAAGCCGGCGGCGGCCAGCTGCAGCGCGGTGGTCTTGACGCAGAAATCCAGGGCCAGACCGCCGACGATGACCTGTTGCACGCCCTGGCTGTTGAGGTACTCGATGACCCCGGTGGACAGCTTGCCGTGCAGGTCGTGGTAGCAGGCACCGTAGGGGTGCAGGTCCGGCTCCACGCCCTTCCACACGAAGTAGTCGTAGTCATAGGGCGTGGGCAATTCATCCAGCAGGGTGAAGCCTGCGGTGCCCGGCACGCAGTGACTGACCCAGGTCAGGTCGGCATGTTCCAGGCCGGTGGGCTGAAGCATCTGTTGATGCCCGGCCACCACCCAGGGCGCCTGGGGGCTGTGGGCATCCTTGCTGCCAATGCGCAGGCTGGCCAGGGTCGCCATGAAATTCAGTTCGCCACCGATGCGGTCGCCTTCGGCCACGGGCAGCTCGTCCGGGCACAGCGGGGTGAAGCTCTTTTGCGCATCGACATCGAAGGAAGCGGTCTTCATCGTTTGGCTGTTCATGCTGGGTCTCTCCTCTGCATGGAGCACAAAGTACATGTCATGTACTTTCATAACAAGCCCCCAACACATTTTATTTTTATCCCTCTGTTAAAAAGCACTGATAAAGCCAGCTGAAAAAGAAGATGTTCCACAGGCAAAAGCGATGCTAAGGTACATGTCATGTACCAAACGAGGAAAAACAGATGTTTGAACTGGCCCTCTATGGCGGCGCCTTCAACCCGCCCCACGCCGGACACGCCCAGGTGATGCTCGAAGCCGCGCGCCATGCCCGCCGGGTCCTGGTAGTCCCGAGCTTCCGCCACCCGGATGGCAAGCGCATGGCCGATTTCGAGCAACGGGCCAACTGGTTGCAAGCGATCACCACGCACTTGCAGCCCGAGTGCCAGGCCGAGCTGGCGGTCAGCCGCCTGGAGCGCCAGCTGGCCCTGGCCGACCCGGGTCCGGTCTACAGCTTCACCCTGCTGCAACGCCTGGCCGACGACCTGGCCCTGGATGGCAAGCGCATCGCCCTGGTGGTGGGTGAAGACGTGGCGCGGCAGTTGCCCAGGTTCCATCGCGGCGAAGAATTGCTGCAACGCTTTTCCATCCTCTGCATCGAGGAACAGCCCGGAGTGCGCAGCAGCGTGTTGCGCCAGTGCCTGGCCCGGGGCGAAACACCGCCCAAGCAGTGGCTGGCACCGGGCCTGAATCCGCTAAACTACGGCCTCTACGCCGTCCACGGAAGTTGATATGCAAGACCGCACCACCCTCCCCAGCGCCTACCTGCACACCATCGACCTGTGCCTGTTGCGCTACAACCGCGAGCGCTGCGAGCTGGAAATCCTCCTTCACCAGCGGGACAGCGAGCCATTTGCCGGACACTGGGCGCTGCCGGGCATCGTGGTCAACGGCGATGTCGAGGACCGCAGCCTGAATGACGCAGTGGAACGCCTGCGCCGTTCGAGCAAGGTCGACATGCCCCTGGCCTGGCTGGAACAGGTGGGCACCGTCGGCGACGCCTTCCGCGACCCGCGCTGCTGGTCGTCCTCGACCTTCTACCTGGGGATCGTCAGCGACCCGGTGCAGCCAGGCCCGCAGCAGGGTTTCTTCGCCCTCGGCGAGGTGGCCAGCGGCGCCTTCAAACTGCCGTTTGACCACAACAGCCTGGTGGCCCAGACCAGGGAGCGGCTGTTTTCCAAGTCCCTGTACAGCAGCCTGCCGCTGATGTTTCTCGGCCAGGAGTTCAGCGCCCCCGAGGCGGTGAGCATCTTCTCCCGGGTGCTGCAACGGCCGGTGCTCAAGACCAGCATCCGCCAGCGCCTGCTTAAGATGAGCGAAGCCGGTTACCTGCAGGAAACCGGGCGCAAGAAAAGCGGCGATGGCGGCCGCCCGCAAGCCACGGTGGAAAGCCTCAAGCCCACCGAGCTGTACCTGTTCGATCGTTGTTTCCTGGAGTAATAGCGCCCATGAGTTCCACCCCCGACAACCAATGCCTGCTGCAAACCCCCTACTTCAAGGTGGTCCGCGAAAACGGCTACTTCATCATCAAGGAAGCCCAGGCGGTCAACGGCGTGGTGGCCGTGCCGACCCTGGCCGATGGCCGGCTGATGCTGGTCGAGCTCAAGCGCCGGGCCATTGGCGGCCAGTCCATCGAGTTTCCCCGGGGCGCCATCGATGCCGGGGAAAGCGCCTGTGACGCCGCGGTCCGGGAGCTGCTGGAAGAAACCGGCCGGCAGGCTTCGTCCGTGCGCCAGCTGGGCTTGCTGCACAGCAATACCTCACTGATCGCCAGCGCGGTGGCGGTGTGTCAGGTACAGGTCACCGAGCAGCAGAGCGCCGCCACCGACGGCGAGGTGGACCATGTGCTGTGGGTCAGCCGCCAGGAGCTGCTGGCCATGATCGCCGCCGGCCGGATCACCGACGCTCATACCTTGTCCGCAGCGATGATGCTGCTGGCCGCCGAATCGGCCTGACGCCCCCATTTTTCCAGGGCGAAATCGACGAAGCTGCGCAGCTTGGGCAGGCGGTAGCGGTCCTGGGCATACAACAGGTGCATGGTCCGAAACGGCAACTGATAGTCCTGCAGCACCGGCACCAGCCGCCCCTGCTGCAGGTCCTCCTCCACCAGCGCGTCGGGCATCATCACCAGCCCCAGGCCGCCCCGGGCCGCGCGGTGCAGGCCGGACGAGGTATTGGTCAGCAACGAGCCGGACACCGGAATCAGCACATCGCCCTCGGGCCCGCGCAAGGGCCAGCGGGTGGCGGTGGAACTCCACTCGTCACCGGCCGGGTAGGCGAACGCCAGGCAGTTGTGATGCTGCAGGTCTTCCGGGACTTGCGGGGTGCCGCAGCGCTCCAGGTACTCCGGCGCGGCGCAGATGGTCAGGGTGTAATCCTGCAGCCGCCGGGCGATCAGCGCCGAGGTGTCCAGGTTGCCCAGGCGCACGGCCACGTCAAAAGCGCCATCACTCAGATCGAAGCGCTGGTTGGCCAGGGTCAGTTCCACCTTGACCTGCGGGCAGCGCTGCTGGAACTCGCTCAAGGCCGGCGCCAGGCGCTCGGTGCCAAAGGTCAGCGGCGCGGTGATGCGCAAGGTCCCGGAAGGCTCGCCCTGGGCCTGCTCCGCCAGGCGCTCGGAGTCCGCCACCAACCCCAGCACCGCCAGACAGCGCTGGTAGTAATCAGTGCCGAACTCGGTCAGGCGCTGGCGTCGCGTGGTGCGGTTGAGCAGGCGCACCCCAAGGCGCTGCTCCAAAGCCCGCAGATGATTGCCGACCATGGTGGTGGACAAACCGCACTCACGGGCCGCAGCGGTCATGTTCCCCGCCTCCACCACCTTGACGTACACCGACATCGCCTGGAACAGATCCATTATCAACCCTGACTTCAAGATGATTAAAGAATTGCCGAGTTTATCTAGCCTGAGTGACTAACGATACTGGCCGCACACCCCAACAAGATGGAGTCGCCCGCCATGACCGCCGCCTGCCTGATGAGCACCTACCAGCCCCTGGCCCTGAGCTTCTGCAAGGGTTTGGGCAGTCGACTTTGGGACCAGGCCGGTCGCGAGTACCTGGACGCCATCGCCGGGGTCGCGGTAACGGCCATCGGCCACGCACACCCCAAACTGGTCAAGGCCATCAGCGAACAGGCCGGCCTGTTGCTGCACAGTTCCAACCTGTACGACATCCACTGGCAGCAACAGCTGGCCACCCGACTGACCGCGCTGGCCGGGATGGACCGCGCCTTTTTCAACAACTCGGGCGCCGAAGCCAACGAAACCGCGCTCAAGCTGGCGCGGCTGCACGGCTGGCACAGGGGCATCGAACAGCCCCTGGTGGTGGTCATGGAGGACGCCTTCCATGGCCGCACCCTGGGTACCCTGGCGGCCAGCGACGGGCCCGCCGTGCGCCTGAACTACGGCCAGTTGCCAGGGGATTTTCTCCGGGTGCCCTTCGCTGACCTCAAGGCGCTGCAGGCCGTCGTTGCCGAGCACGGCCCACGCATCTGCGCAGTGTTGCTGGAGCCGATCCAGGGCGAGAGCGGCATCCGGCTGGCGCCCGCCGGCTACCTCAAGGCCCTGCGCGAGCTGTGCACCCGGCGCAACTGGCTGCTGATGCTGGACGAGATCCAGAGCGGTGTCGGCCGTACCGGACGCTGGTTCGCCTGTCAGCACGAAGGCGTGGTGCCGGATGTGATGACCCTGGCCAAGGGCCTGGGCAACGGCATTCCCATCGGCGCCTGCCTGGCCCGGGGCAAGGCCGCGCAACTCTTCACCCCCGGCAGCCACGGCAGCACCTTTGGCGGCAACCCCCTGGCCTGTCGGGCGGCGTGCACCGTGCTGGAGATCATCGAGGAGCAAAATCTGCTGGCCAATGCCGAGCGCCAGGGTGCGCTGCTGTTGCGGCGCCTGCGGGAGGAGTTGCAGGGCCATGCCCAGGTCCTGGAGATTCGCGGGCAGGGCCTGATGGTTGGCATCGAGTTGCGCAACACACCGCGGGACCTGGTGCAGATCGCCGCGAGGGATCACGCTTTGCTGATCAATGTCACCCGCGGCAAGACCATTCGCCTGCTGCCGCCGCTGGTGATCGATGAAGCTGAAGTGGAGCAGATCGTTCAGGGCCTGCGGCAGCTCCTCAACGCGGCTTGAACGACACCGGAGCGCGGCCCGGGCCCGCCCCGGTGCCCCGGATCAATCGTCCAGGGCCTTGGGAGCGGCGGCGGGCTTGGCCGCTTTACCGGCTTTGGCGTTGGCCGGCTTGGCTTCGGGCTCGGGAGCCGGGGCCGGTGCAGCGGCCTGTTTCTCCGCGGCGGGCAACTGGTCGACGGCCGTGAAGACCTCCTTGAGTTCAATCGCCCCGGAGTGCTCCAGCTTCTTCTCGCCGTCCTTGCCCACCAGGATCACCTTGGTCTGCGCCCCGGCTCCAAGCTTGAGGCTGCGGATCAGGGCCATGGTGGATTGCGGGTCGATGTCCTTGCCATCGCGCTGGCCGATGGTGTTGATCACGGTGTACAGGACCATGTTGCGTTCGTTAAAGGCTTGACGGGTTGCCGGCTCTTCCAGGGACTTTTTCAGGCTGACCAGGGTCGGGTCGACGGTGCTGGGGGCGATCACGATCAATGGCCGTGATTTGCCCAGGTCCTGAGTCAGTGGGCCATCGTTGTCGGCAGCCAGGACAGGGCCGGCGACAGCGAGCAGAGTAGCGAGGGTCAATGACCGAATGAACATGCGTCTCTCCTTATGTTTTCCACGCAGTAATGATTGCGCATTGCGGGAAAAGGTCCAGGCCGGGACTCAAAATCTGACATTTTTCTGCGCCGCGGCCCAGGCGTGCGCCGCCATCGCCGCCAGACGGCGCAGAATCCGGGCTGCGGCGATTTTGACGTCGAACCGGACGGCCTGGCGCGTAAGGTTTTGTTGCATATACAGGGCCGCGACCGGGCTGCCCGCGCAATGGCGCGGGCAGACGTCGAGCGCCTTGGAGCAAGGCGCGGATCCAGCCCCCTTCATGCCCAGTCCCCTATGGCGAGCGCCCAGGCCAGGCTGCCACATGGGGCTTGAATCCACCGAACAATGACCTGGAACAAACAACTCAATTAGCCGCCACTTGTTCTGCCGACGCTCGGCGAACTATAGTGCGGCGCCGCACGGACAGCCCTGCGACACACTGGTTAAAGCGACAACTCACCACATTCCCGAACACTATCCCGCCACGGATTTTTTCGAATGAGTGTCCGACCCCGATGATTCCCCTCCTCGTCTGCGATGACTCGAGCATGGCCCGAAACCAGGTGCTGCGGACCCTGCCCAGCGAGTGGCAGGTTTCCGTGACCCAGGCCTGCAACGGTCGCGAGGGCCTGGAGGCGCTGCGCCGGGGCTTGGGCAAGGTGGCACTGCTGGACCTGACCATGCCGGTCATGGACGGTTATCAGGTCCTGAGCGCCGTGCAGGAAGAAGGCATCGACGCGCAGATCATCGTCATCTCCGGCGATGTCCAGGAAGAAGCGGTGCGCCGCACCCGCGAGCTGGGCGCCCTGGCCTTTCTCAAGAAACCCTTCGATCCCCAGCAGTTGCGCGCCCTGCTCAAGCAACTGCAACTGCTGGACAGTCCGCCTCTCAAGCATCCGATAGCGCCCTCGCCGGCTCCTGTGGTGACCTTTCGCGACGCCTTCCGGGAAACCGTCAACGTCTCCATGGGCTACGCCGCGGCGCTGATCGCCAAGGTGCTGGATGTGTTCGTGCACCTGCCGATTCCCCACGTCAACGTGCTGGAAGCCGGGGAGCTGCAGATGCTCCTGGCGGACGCCAATCGTGCCCGGCAATTGACCGCCATCTGCCAGGGCTACATCGGCAGCGGCATCGCCGGCGAAGCCTTGCTGATGTTCTACGACTCGGAAGTGGCGGACATCGCCCAGCTGATGGAACAAGGCACCGATCCCTACCAGGAAATGGAAGTGCTGATCGACCTCTCCAGCGTGTTGATCGGCGCGTGCCTGAGCAGCATCGCCGAACAGCTGGACGTGTTCTTTTCCGTGGGCCACCCCCAGGTGCTGGGGGAACACACCACCATCGACGAATTGATCGTGCTCAATCAGCAGCGCTGGAAAAAGACCCAGGCGGTGGAAATCAGCTACAGCCTGGAGGAACAGAACATCCACTTCGACCTGTTGCTGCTGTTCACCGAGGACTCCATGCCCCTGCTGGAACAGAAACTCGCCTACCTGATGAGTTGAGCCATGCCCAAACGAATGGATTTCAGTGAGCTGCACTGGTTGCTGGCGGTGGTCCAGAGCATTGACGTGGGGATCGTGGTGCTCGACCTCCAATGCCAGGTCCAGGTGTGGAACAGCTTTATGGAGAACCGTTCCGGCGTGCCCTCCAAACAGGCCATCGACCAGTCGTTCTTCGCGCTGTTCCCCGAGGTCGAACGGCCCTGGTTCCGCCGCAAGCTGAGTCGCGTGGTGGCCCTGGGCACCCCGGCCTTCACCATCTGGAAACAACGGCCGTACCTGGTGCACTTCAAGAACTACCAACCGATCACCGGCCAGGGTGAGTTCATGTACCAGAACACCACCCTGCTGCCGCTGCGTTCGTCCAACAGCGAGATCCACCACGTCTGCCTGGTGATCTACGACGTCACCGACGTAGCAATCAACAGCCTGGCGCTGCAGCAGGCCAACCGGCAGTTGCAGCACCTGTCGCGCATCGATCACCTGACCCAGCTGTTCAACCGCGGTCACTGGGAACAGCGCCTGGCGTTCGAGTACAGCCGCCACGGCAGCGCCATCGCCCTGCTGATGCTGGACATCGACCACTTCAAGTCGATCAACGATCGCCATGGGCACCAGGCCGGGGACGCGGTGATCCAGCGTGTCTCGCAACTGATCCACGCGCACGTGCGCGACAGCGATGTGGCCGGGCGTTACGGCGGCGAAGAGTTCGCCATCCTCCTGCCCCACACCGACCTGACCGGGGCCCAGACCCTGGCGGAGCGCCTGCGCCAGTCGGTGGAGCAGCAGGAGGTGATCCACAACGGCCAGGCCATCGCCTTCACCATCAGCCTGGGCATCGCCTGCCTCGACCGACCGGCCCGCGATCACCGCTGCCTGATCGAATGGGCAGACCAGGCGCTGTACGCCTCCAAGCACGCCGGGCGCAATCGGGTCAGCACCTACGCACCTTGAACAGCGGCACTCGGGCGCCTTGAAAAAAAACCGCCACCAAGGGATAAACTGCGCGCTTTTCCGGTCAATCCCCCGGTCTGCTACGCCTTTTCCAGCGCCACAAGGAGTCCCGTGCGCATGTCCCAGTCGAATTCGAACCTCTCCCCGCAGGAGCAATGGCAGAAAGCCGTGCTGAGCTATGCCCGCGACATCAACCACTATGTCGAAACCGGCACCCGCGAGGGCTGGAAGGGCTTGAAGGAGCCGAACATGCCCGATACCGAGCACCTGTTGCAGGACTGGCAAGCGGCCCTGGAAGCGAGCAATCAGCGCCCCCATGATGAGGCCGCGCGCCAGGCCTTCCGCCAGGACTGGCCGCCGGCACACTTCCCACTGACGCCGCGCCTGGAAAGCCAGGGACGGATGATCCCGACCCTGGCCCTGTTGCCGGATGGCAGCCTGCTGGCCCGCATCGGTGCGCCCTACGAGGCCGGCTTTGTGGTGCATATCGACGATGCACGGATCGAGACCCTGGAGCAGGTGGAATGCTTCGGCATGTGCCCGCAACGGCGTTATTTCGCCTGGGGCCGGGCTGACGGCATCCAGCTCACCGATGGCTGGAATGGCCCGCAGGTGGCGAGCTTCCCCTGGCCCGATCCCCACGCGAACCTGCCTGCGGGCGTGGAGCTTGAAGACACCGGACGCCCCGCTCCCTCCAGCCTGATTCCCTTCCCCGACGGGCGCCGGGTGCTGCTGGTGAGCGCCGACGGTATCTTCGTCCTGGCTGCCCAGGGCGCCACCCGCCTGCTGCGCAGCCTTGAGGACATCCAGCAGGACCTGGCCGAAGGCGTCGCCTCCGAGGACCTGAGCATTGGCCTGAGCATGGAACATGGCGCGGTGTCGCCCGACGGCCAATGGATCGCCGTGGGCGAACAATGCGGCATGCACCTGGTGTTCGATGCCCAGTTGCAACGGGTCGCGCAGATCGGCCCCGCCAGCGAGTACCCGCACTTCGCGCACTTCAACTCACGCGGCGATCGCCTGCTGCTCAACGCCTGCCACTTCTATGGCGGCGCCAGCCTCGGGGTGGCGGTGGCCGACCTGCCGGGACTGAGCACCGACTTCTACAGCGACGACCCGCGCACCCCGGTGCTGGAGGAAGGCGCCCGGGTATACGCCGCAGCTTCACGGGGCGACGAGTTCATCATCGGCGACGCCTACGGCTACCTGCGGGCCTTCAGTGAAACCGGCGAGCAGCGCTGGCAGCACTACATCGGCTCGACCCTCACCGCCATGGACATCAGCCCCGATGGCAAGACCCTGGTGGCCGCGACCTATGCCGGAATCATCGTCAAGATCGCCCTGGAGGGCGGGCGCCCGGACTGGCAGATCGGCACCGGCGAACACCATGAACTGCGGCGCTGGCTGTTCTGGAAGGACTTCGCCAAGCCCCTGCTGTGGTAAGGCGGCGTTAAACCGGCGGGCGCGAGAAACTCACCTGCATCTGCAGGTGATCCGCGTCGTCGATTGCCCGCAGGTACTCCTCCACGGTGACCTCGCCGGCACTGGACCGGGCGCCCGCTGCCGGTACATGGCCGGCCAGCAGCTTGTGCACCACCGCCACTGCCGCGCAGCTGGGGATCTCCGGGCCGTGGTCGTGGGTCGCGGTCAGCTGGGCGTTCATCGTCAGGGGCTGGCCATCCTGCCCCAGGCCATGGACGTCGACATACAGGGCGCTGAGGCCGTCACCAAAACCTTCGAACCAGGTGCCGCAGCGATGCAGGCGCGCCGCCCAGGGCGCCGGGTCGCGCACCAGCCCGAGCTTCACGGCCTGAGCCAGCAAGGCGTTGGCCAGCCCGGCGATCTTCAGCCCGGCACCGGCCTTGAAGCTCAGGGTGTGAGCGCCGTAACGCTCGGCGAACAGGTCCAGGTCCGGCACATCGACATTGGCCACCAGGCGCCTGCCCAGCCCCGGCAACTTGCGCAGGGTCAGGCCCTGCCAGCCGATCACCGGGTGCGGCCGGCCATCCTTGAGTTGCAGGATCGGCCGACCGGCATAGGCCAGCACGCCCTGGATGGTGGACAGGCCGGGCATTTTCGCCGAGGAGGAAATGCCGTGCTCGATGCGCTCGATGCGGGAAAAATGCCCGCGATGCTCATCGATGATCGCCGCCGACAGGGTCGGCACCGAGCTGCAACCGCTGAGCACCGTCACCCCGGCGGCCCGGGCCGCCTCATCCAGCGTGCCAATGCCGCGCACGAACTGCCGGCAGTCGGCCAGGTCGCAGTAGTTGACCCCGGCCTCGATGCAGCCCTGGGCCACCGCGTAGGACTGGCCCTGGAACGGCCCTCCGGTGTGGATCACCCAATGCACGTCCAGGGCCTTGAGCGCCGGCGCCCACTGCGGGCCCATGGCATCGCCGCACCAACCTTCACAGGGCTGTCCACCCTCGGCTTGCAGCGCCTGAACCTTGGCCGCGAGCTTGCGTGGGTCGCGCCCGGAAATCAGCAGATGCACCCCGGGCGTACGGATCAGATAGCGGCAGACGATGCTGCCGAAATTGCCATAACCACCGACCACCAACACCCTGAGCGTCATTACCTGCATCCTTGAACCAAGCCATTGCGCAGCTGCCAAGCTGCCATTCGAGGCGCGGCAGCTTGGTTGATTTGCCAGCGCTCGACAAGTACCCGAACAACGCCAATCCGCGCCTGAAGCCCCCTCGGCAGGCATCCGTAATATTCAGTTGGAAAAAAATTGCCAATGCCGGTCCGGCATAATGCTATGCAAATTCCTCATCAACTACGGCCTTGCAGCGTGATAGCCTCGTCCTGCTATGTCGGCCTCGCATAACAAACCTGCCGGTTCGCGCAACCGAGCGGGATAAAGACGCCTTGCTACCCACCTTGTTTCATCTTCATCTGCCCAACTAACGTTTCGCTGCGAGCCGCTCTTTCCCCGGCTCGCCAAGGGAACTGATTGCAAAATTTGACTCGACCTCAAGGTCGATCTCTCGATCCTATCTCGGAGCTGTTATGTCCAGGCTTTCCCATCAAGATTTGCGCCGCGGTTTCCGTGAACTGATCGCCTCCTCGTCCTGCTACCACACCGCTTCCGTGTTTGACCCGATGTCCGCCCGCATCGCCGCCGACCTGGGTTTTGAAGTGGGCATCCTCGGAGGCTCCGTGGCCTCGCTGCAGGTTCTGGCAGCCCCCGACTTCGCCCTGATCACCCTCAGCGAATTCGCCGAGCAGGCCACCCGAATCGGCCGCGTGGCCCAGCTGCCGGTGATCGCCGACGCCGACCACGGCTACGGCAACGCGCTGAACGTGATGCGCACCGTGGTGGAACTGGAACGGGCCGGCATTGCCGCGCTGACCATCGAAGACACCCTGCTGCCGGCGCAGTTCGGGCGCAAATCCACCGACCTGATTTCCGTGGCCGAAGGCGTCGGCAAGATCCGCGCCGCCCTGGAAGCCCGGGTCGACACCGAGCTGGCGATCATCGCCCGGACCAACGCCGGCATCCTCCCGGTACAGGAAATCATCAGCCGTACCCAGCAGTACCAGCGCGCGGGCGCCGACGCCATCTGCATGGTCGGCATCCGTGATTTCGAGCAACTGGAACAGATCTCCGAGCACCTGAGCGTACCGCTGATGCTGGTGACCTACGGCAACCCGGCACTGCGCGACGATGCACGCCTGGCCGAGCTGGGGGTGAAAATCGCGGTGGACGGCCACGCCGCCTACTTCGCCGCGATCAAGGCCACCTACGACTGCCTGCGCGAGCAGCGGCAGATCTTCACCCAGGCCTCGGACCTGAGTGCCACCGAGCTGGCCCATACCTACACCCAGCCCGAGGACTACATCGTCTGGGCCAAGGAGTTCATGAGCGTCAAGGAGTAACACCGGCGATTGGCCGGGGTGAGGCGCAACGCCTCAACCCTGGGCCGATTTCAACGCGCCTTCCACGCAGTCGAGGATCTGCCCGATGGTCCAGGGCTTGCGGATGAAGGTCACCGGATAGCGCACCCCGGAGCTCTCGGGGGTCTCGAAACCCGACATCACCACGATCGGCAGCGACGGCCAGCGTTCAGCGCACAGGTTGCTCAGGCTGGCGCCATTGAGCGTGCCGGGCATGCTGATATCGGTCAGTAACAGGGTCACGTGCGCAGCATGCGCCTGCAGAAAGTCCCAGGCTCGATCGGCGCTGTCCATGGCCTGGGTGGCAAATCCCTCGTCCTGCAGAATCTCGCACAGGAACTCCAGCACCGTCGGTTCGTCCTCCACCACCAGGATCAAGCGAGAGGTGGCGTCGGGGCTGACGGACGAGGCTGGGCACATGGGGCTGACACTCCCTGGAAGGTTGAGAATTGCGCGGACAGGACCGCTGACAAGAGTTATGAGCGGCGGTGCGAGGATAAATTCACTCCTGATGCGTGCGCCGTGATTTTTTCGGACAGGTCCGAGCGGGGCCGCGATAATGCAGGCCCGATAGCAACGCAACCACAAAGAGCGGTCACCCATGGAGTTCGATCCCCAATACCTGGCCCGGGCCCGGCATCTGGTGGTGTTCACCGGCGCCGGAGTCTCGGCGGAAAGTGGCATCCCGACCTTTCGCGACGCCCTGAGCGGCCTCTGGGAGCAGTTCGACCCGGCACAGCTGGCCACGCCACAGGCCTTCCGTGCCGACCCGGCGCTGGTCTGGGGCTGGTATGAAGGGCGACGCCTGAAAGTGCTCGAAGCCCAGCCCAACCCGGCGCACCTGGCCATAGCCGAACTGGCGCGACGGGTGCCGCGCCTGACCCTGATCACCCAGAACGTCGACGACCTGCACGAGCGTGCCGGCAGCCCTTCGGTGCTGCACCTGCATGGCAGCCTGCACACGCCGATCTGCTTTGCCTGCCAGCGCCCATGGCGCGGCGAACCGGCCGCACCGGTGCTCGCGGAACACGGCAGCCGCCTGGAGCCACCGCGCTGCAGCGGCTGCAACGGCAAGATCCGCCCTGGCGTGGTGTGGTTCGGCGAAGCCCTGCCGCCCGCCGTGCTCAAGGCCGCATTCAAGGCCGCCGGGGACTGCGATCTGCTGTTGTCGGTGGGGACCTCGGGGCTGGTGCAGCCGGCGGCGCAGATCCCCCAACTGGCCCTGCAACAGGGGGCCAGGGTGGTGCACATCAATCCCCAGCCCCAGGAGTGCCACGCGCCCCAGGAGTACAGCCTGACGGGCCCGGCCGGCCAGCTTCTGCCGCAACTCGTGCAGCGGGCCTTCGCCTGATTCACCGGGCGTGGCCGGGCGGATCGTCATTTTTCCCGCCAAAACGGCCCGGCATGAGGTAGATTCAAGCAGCGACCAACCTCGCAACGACGTTTGCTTTCTTGCCCTGCCGCTGGAAACCAAGCCCCGTACCGGTGGCTCGTTCACTGCCCCGCCGTTTTTTCGCCACTGACCGCACCTGGCGCGGTGGCGCCGATTTCAGGAAATGGATTAATGCCGCAAAGACACGTGATCAATGCTTCGGTCAGCCCGAAAGGCAGCCTGGAGACCCTCTCGCAACGTGAAGTGCAACAACTCAGCGCCGCCGGCTCCGGCAGCATCTACACCCTGTTCCGCCAGTGCGCCCTGGCCATTCTCAATACCGGCGCCCACGTCGACAACGCCAAGACCATCCTCGACGCCTACCACGACTTCGAAGTGCGCATTCACCAGCAGGACCGCGGTGTGCGCCTGGAACTGCTCAATGCTCCGGCCGACGCCTTCGTCGACGGCGAGATGATCGCCAGCACCCGGGAAATGCTCTTCAGCGCCCTGCGCGACATCGTCTACACCGAGAACGAACTGGACAGCCAGCGCATCGACCTGGAGAGCTCCCAGGGCATCACCGACTACGTCTTCCACCTGCTGCGCAACGCCCGCACCCTGCGCCCCGGCGTCGAGCCGAAAATGGTGGTGTGCTGGGGCGGTCACTCGATCAACACCGAGGAATACAAGTACACCAAGAAGGTCGGTCATGAGCTGGGCCTGCGCAAACTGGACATCTGCACCGGCTGCGGCCCGGGCGTGATGAAAGGCCCGATGAAAGGCGCCACCATCGCCCATGCCAAGCAGCGCATGAGCGGCAGCCGCTACCTGGGCCTGACCGAACCGGGGATCATCGCCGCCGAGGCCCCCAACCCGATCGTCAACGAGCTGGTGATTCTGCCGGACATCGAGAAGCGCCTGGAGGCCTTCGTCCGCGTCGGCCACGGCATCATCATCTTCCCGGGGGGCGCCGGCACCGCCGAGGAGTTCCTCTACCTGCTGGGCATCCTCATGCACCCGGACAACCGCGACCTGCCGTTCCCGGTGATCCTCACCGGCCCGCGCAGCGCAGCGCCGTATCTGGAACAGCTCAACGCCTTTGTCCTGGCCACCCTGGGCGAAGCGGCGCAGCAGCACTACCAGATCATCATCGACAACCCGGCGGAGGTCGCCCGGCAGATGACCGAGGGGCTCAAGACCGTCAAGCAGTTCCGCCGCGAACGCAACGACGCCTTCCATTTCAACTGGCTGCTGAAAATCGACGAGGGCTTCCAGCGCCCCTTCGATCCGACCCACGAGAACATGGCCAACCTGCAACTGAACCACGCCCTGCCACCCCACGAACTGGCGGCCAACCTGCGCCGCGCGTTCTCCGGCATCGTCGCCGGCAACGTCAAGGACCAGGGCATCCGCCTGATCGAACAGAAAGGCCCGTACAGCATCCACGGTGACCCGGCGATCATGCAGCCCCTGGACCAACTGCTCAAAGCCTTCGTCGAGCAGCACCGCATGAAGCTGCCCGGCGGCGCCGCCTATGTGCCGTGCTACCGCGTGGTGAGCTGATCCGGCGACGCCTTTGACGGCCCCACGACGCCGCGCTCTTTTCCCGGGAGCGCGGCGTTTTTTTGCCCCGCTGGAGCCCGTGCCCTCAGCCATGGCCGTACCGCGCGGCCTCCCTCCCTGCCCGCAACACCGTTGGCCGAAAACAACACGCCGGTTTGACAGCCTTCCTGGCGCTATGGAATAGTTTTTCAACAAAACGGAACAGCATTCCATTTTTTATAATTTTTGCTAAAAAAGGCCTGTCATCTTGAGTGAAGCCCCTGCTGCCCTCCTTCCACCCCTGGACTGTGACCTGCTGGTAATCGGCTCCGGCGCCGCCGGCCTGGCCTGCGCGGTGACCGCGGCCTGGCACGGCCTGCAAGTGATAGTGGTGGAAAAGGATTCCACTTTCGGCGGTGCCAGTGCCTGGTCCGGTGGCTGGATGTGGGTGCCCGGCAACCCCCTGGCCCGCCGCGCCGGCATTGATGAAGACCCGCAGCAACCGCGCACCTACCTCAGGCATGAGTTGGGCGAACGCTATGACGCCGCGCGCATCGATGCCTTGCTGGATAACGGGCCGCAGATGGTGGCCTTCTTCGAGCAGCACACGGCCCTGCAATTCGTCGATGGCAATGGCATCCCCGACATCCACGGCCAGGTGCCCGGCGCCGGGATCGAGGGCCACCAGGTGATTGCCGCGCCCTATGACGCGCGGGCCATCGGCCCCTTGCTGAAACGCCTGCGCAAGACCCTGCGGGAAACCTCGTTCATGGGCATGCCGATCATGGCCGGTGCCGATCTCGGGGCCTTTCTCAGCATGACCCGTTCATTCAAGTCGCTGCTGCATGTCGCCAAGCGTTTCAGCCGTCACCTGCGGGACCTGGCGCTGCACGGCCGGGCCATGCACCTGGTGAACGGCGTGGCGCTGATCGGCCGGCTGGCCAAGTCCGCCGAGCAATTGGGGGTCACCCTCATGGAATCCACGCCGGCCCACTCGCTCCTGCAGGATCGACAAGGGGTGCACGGCGCCCTGGTGGACACGCCCCAAGGCCGGCGGGAGATCCGCGCCCGGCGTGGCGTGGTGCTGGCCGCCGGCGGGTTTGCCAATGACCCGGCCCGGCGCCAGGCGCTGTTTCCCCGGGCACCAGGCGCCGATCAGCATCTGGCGCTGCCCCCGTTGAGTTGTTCCGGGGATGGCATCCGCCTCGGTGAAGCCGCCGGCGCGGTGCTGGCCACGGACCTCGCCAGCCCGGTGGCCTGGGCCCCGGTATCGCGGGTGCGCCATGCCGACGGCAGTGTCGGACACTTTCCCCACATCATCGACCGGGCCAAGCCCGGATTGATCGGCGTGCTGGCCAACGGCAAGCGCTTCGTCAACGAGGCCGACGGTTACTACGACTACACCGCCGCCATGGTAGAGAAGGTGCCGGCCGGCGAGGAAGTGGCCTCCTGGCTGATCTGCGACCATCGCTTCCAGCGCCGCTACGGCCTGGGTTATGCCCGCCCCTTCCCGCTCCCCGTTGGCCCACTGGTGCGCAGCGGCTACCTGCGGCGGGCCGACTCCATCGCGGCCCTGGCCGGCCAATGCGGCATCGACCCACAAGCGCTGGAGGCCACGGTGCAGCACTTCAACCAGCACGCCCGCCACGGCCAGGACCCCGAGTTCGGCCGCGGCTCGACGCCCTACAACCGCAAGCAGGGCGACGCCCTGTACCCCGGCCCCAACCCTTGCGTGGCGCCCATCGAACAGGGGCCGTTCTACGCGGTGAAGGTGCTGCCCGGCAGCTTCGGCACCTTTGCCGGGCTCAAGACCAATGCCCAGGCCCAGGTGCTGGATCAGGTCGGCGCGGCGATCCCCGGGCTGTATGCGGCGGGCACCGACATGGCCAGCGTGATGGGCGGGTTCTATCCCTCCGGCGGCATCAACCTGGGCCCGGCCATGACCTTCGGCTACATCGCCGGGCGCCATGCGGCCGGGGTCGATGCCTATGAAGCGGCACTGCCTCCGGTCGCCGTGGCCAGTCCGCGCTGAGCCACCACGGCGCGCTCAGGGCAAGCGGCCGCCAGCCGGGTCCTCACCCGCCACGGGGGCCTGCAACTGGCTTTCGATCTGCCGGCCGAGGTAATACACACCGGCCATGACCCCATGCTCGGGGTCATGCAGTTGCCGGGACCAGGCCTGGTCGAAGGCCGCCCCCAGGTCCCGCCGGGTCTGGGCCTGCAAGCCTTCCCGGTCATGGTCCTGGACCAGAGCCCGGACTCCGGCCACCCCCACCGAGATCAACGCACCGGCCACCCGCCCCACCGCCGCCGCCACCGCACCGGCGACCCCGCGGGTGGCGAACTGGGCCTGGAGTTTGTCGCTGGTCACCTGTGCCACCTGGGCCACCCCAGGGGCCGGCGAGTCGCGCTCGACCGCCGCTGCTCCGCGAAGCTGCTGCAACAGCGGTCCGTAGGCGGGCAAGCGGGCGATGGGCTCGACCCGCAGCAGCTGGGTCAAGGAGGCGCGCTGTTCGGCGGCCGGCCCCAGGTCGATGGCCAGGACCTGCCCCAGGTGCTGGTCCAGCTGCGGCGCCGGCAGCTGGTAGCGGTGGCCGATCTGCGCCAGTTGCTGGCGCAGCAACTGCACATAGAACTCCATGGCCTCGCCGGCGATCTCGTCGGCATCGATCTCCAGCGCCACTGGTGCCAGCACCCGCTCCTGGTACTGCTCCTGCAGGTAGGCGGCCAGGCGCCTGGAGGCTTGCCCGGTATCGCCCCGATTGTTCAGTGAATACCAGCCCACCTTCAGCGACAGCCATTCCTGGGTCCAGTACCCGCTGAACCAGGGAATGAACTGTTCGTCGGTCTGCTGGTAGACCCGGGTGCGCCAGTGCTCCATGGAGCCCTGGGCGTAGACTTCGGCCTGGGCGGTGGCGCTACGGGAAGCCTCAAGCAGCTCGCTGTTGACCGAACGCCAAGTGGCCGGGCTGACCGCGGTCGGCACCGCAGGCGCGGGCGGGCGCTGGGCGCAGCCGGCGAGCGCCAGCAACAGCGCCAGCAGCCAGTGGCGCCAGCAGAGCATCGATCGCCGCAAGGCAAGTTCCTCCCGCATTAGCCGCGCCGGCCTCCACAGAGCGCCATGGCGTTCCCGCAGTATAGGTAGCCTCGCGACAGTGGCCGCAAGCCGTGCCCCTCACCTCGCACCGGGCTTTTTCCTGCCCTGTGAAGAAACACTGCCAGCCCCCGCTCTCCCCCGGTATATTGCCCCCCCGGCGCTCGCGCCACGGACCTGCCCCTCGCCAAGGAACCCTCATGCTCTACCGCATCGCCGCCGACAGCCTGGTGCTGTTTCACCTGTCATTTATCGTCTTCGTACTCCTGGGCGGCCTGCTGGTGCTGCGTTATCCGCGGCTGATGCTGCTGCACCTGCCGGCCGCGGCCTGGGGCGTGGCGGTGGAAGTGCTGCACCTGGAATGCCCGCTGACCCGCTGGGAAAACCTGCTGCGCCATGCCGCCGGCCAGGACGGCTACGGCGCCGGCTTCATCGAGCACTACCTGATACCGCTGATCTACCCCGCCGGCCTGACCCCCGGCATCCAGCTGTGGCTGGGCAGCCTGGTGCTGCTGGTCAACCTTTCGGTCTATGTCTATCTGAGCCGGCGCTGGGCTCGCAGCCGCCACGCCTGAACCGGCGCTGCCGGCCTGCGGCAAGGCGCAAGTGCGCGGCCCGTTTGCGCACCTGGGCCGCCCGCGAGCTGATCCGCCCAATGGCGGCGCAGCACCTGCTGCTGTTGTTTGACGCAACGGGCACGGGCCCTGGCGACCTAGCCCGGCTCAAGCTCGGCCAGGCATGCGCAAGCCCGGGTCAGGACCTGCCAGGTGCTGTCGTCGGCGGGAATCAGGTGCTCGATGCGCAATGAAGCCACGGTGATGTCCTGAGGCATGCCGAAGGTGGTGAAGGTGGAAAGAAAACGCAGCTCGCCCTGGGGCCCGCGGACCCGGGTCAGCAGCAACGGCGCGGCCAGTTGCGAAGCGGGGAGCGATGCCCCCGGACACGGCAGACTCGCCAGCAAGGTCGCGAGCCCCGGCTCCCCCGCGGCCTCCCGCGCGGCCCGTTGCCAGGCCACCTGGCGGATCTCCTCGGCGTTGATCAGGCAGTCGCCGAATCCGCCGGGCGCCAACAGGGTCGTCAACAGATTGAAACCCTCCTCGAGCGCCTGTAACGGCAACCCCAACAGCTGAAACAGGGCCGTGGTGGCGTGGTTCGCCGCCCGCACCTGCCAGAGGCTGTCGATGACAATGGCCGGCGCCGGGTTGTTGGCCTTGAGCAGGTGCATCAGGGCCATGCGCACCGGCTCCAGCCCTGGATCGTCCAACGCCAGGGCGGCGTAGCGTGGTGCGTAGCCGGCGGCGAGCAACACCCGGTTGCGGGTGTGCAACGGGGTGTCCAGGGTGCTCAGCAGGCTGTGCAGCAGCTGCGCGCTGGGTTGCGCGCGACCGGTCTCGACGCAGCTCAGGTGGCGCTGCGACATGCCGGCCTGCAAGGCCAGCTCCAGCTGGCTCAAGCGCGCCTGCTGACGCAACTGGCGCAACCACTGGCCCACGGACAGCGAGTCGACGGCGGCAGGTGCAAGGGTTTCGAACATGTTTCGGGTCATCCTGTACGGGGCGGTCAGCGCAGCGACTTGAAATAGATCAGCTCGGGATCCCCCGGATCGAGGTTCTCCACCACCCCGCTGGGCTGGAAACCGGCCTTGGCAATCAGTGCCTGAGCCGCGCGGTTGGAGCGGTTGGTGGAGATGAACAGTTTGTCGCTCAGGCAGGCCTGCTGCGCCGCCGCCAGCAACCGCAGGGCCACGCCCTGGCGCTGCTGATCGGCGGCCACCACCACCAGCGAGACGAAGCCGTGGTCGAAAAAATCATGGCTCAGCAGCACGTAGCCCAGCACCCGGGCGCCCTGCACCTCGACCCAGCACTGGCCCTGCTCGACGGCCCACTGCAGCGCCCGGCCCCGCTCGGGATGGGCACTGGCATAGGCATCGAAGCCGAGCATGGCCGGCACATCCTCGGGCCGGGCCTTGCGGATCATCCGCTGTGCAGTCGGGTCGGGGGACTGTTCGCTCATCACTGCTCGCTCCTTGAAGGTGATCGTCATACGGGCGCATCTGACAGGATCGGCCGCCCTGCTGTCTATGACCTGTGAGGTCATTGAGTGACGGCGGGCCTGCCACTTAGCCTGTTGGCCTGTCGCCGTTCAAGGAGTTTCACCGTGAAAAACACTCTCTGGACGCTCTGTCTGGCCCTGTTCGCCGGGCATGAGCTGGATGCCGTGGCCCAGTCCGAGTGGCGCCTGCTGTATGGCTTGCGCCACCTCGATCCGGCGCTGGGGCAGGCGTTGTTCATCGCCCTGCACGTCCCCCTGGTGGTCGCGCTGATCGGGCTCACCGGGCATTCGCGTCCCGCCGTGCGCCGCAGCAGCCGGCGACTGCTGGCCGGATTCGCCGTGGTCCACGCCGGGCTGCACTTCAACCTGCGCGAGCATCCGCTGTATCGGTTCGACTCGCCGCTGTCCCAGGCGCTGATCTTCGCCTGCGCCGGCGCCGGGCTGCTCTACCTGCTGGTCGACCTGGGCCGGCGCGACCGCCAGGCCGCCCTCCCGCTCACGGACTGATCGAGGACTTCAGCATGCACCGCCCCTACCCGGCACTCCTGGCCCTGCTGGCCTTCAGCGGCTACACCCTGTTCACCCTGCTCCAGGCCGAGCAGTCGCTGCTGCAATTCGGTGTGCAACTGCTGTCGCGGCCCGACACCGCGCAAGTGGTGATCGACCTGTACCTGATGGCGCTGCTGGCCTCGGCCTGGATGCTCAACGACGCCCGCCGCCGCGGCCGCTCCGTCTGCTCGGTGCTGCCCTATCTGCTGCTGACCGCTGTGTTCGTTTCCATCGGACCGCTGCTGTACCTCGTGGTCCAGGGTTGGCGTCGCCCTTCAGCGCTGCCGGGCCGGAGACGCTGAAGCCCCGGCCACCCGCGGATCGGTATCCAGGCCGGGTGAGGAATGATCCTGTGGGCCCTCCGAACCGACCCAGCGCCTGGCCCGTGCCGGCGGGATTGGACGGCCCCCCCCATCGGCGGCGCGAGGATGGCCCATGATTCATGGACAGCCCTCGAGAGGACAGCCGCGGCCGCCCCAGGCTCCGATCGCTCCAGCGCGGCCATGCACTGCAAGAGCGGTTGCCGAACCCCGGCACGGCCAGGCCTGAGATCCAGGGCGTTCAGAGCCGTTGCCCTCAGACCAGGAGGCCGTTCGAAGTGTGGCGACTTGCTCGCCAAGCGTCGTCCAGGTCAACCACTCGGTTGAACAACCATTGATGCAAGTCATGAACCAAGTCCGTTCAAAGATACAGTATCGGGCCCTTTATTTTTTGCACTACTTAAACATCACCCACACTAAACCCTCAACTAAGCAACATTAAAAATAAATTCAATAGACGGCCTTGCGCTGCAAACTTTCTGTGCTAGAAATATGTGCTCCCTCCAACTAACGCAACTGAGGAAGGCTTGCCAGCCATTGACAACGAGCGTCTTTCAACGACAGAAGTTCGCTCTTGGCATGCAATTAACGAGTGTTTTCGCTCACCCCGTCATCGTCACGGATGAACATTTCAAACAAGGATGTTGTATGAAAATTGTAGGACTTTCAGGAATTCTTCCTTCGCGAATCGTTACTAACCAGGATGTTCTTGATCTGGTTGAAGAACACTCGAAAAACACCTTTCAGGATGACTTGCCCAAGACCCTGAAGACCATCGGAAAACTGCTCGACAAGAGCGGCATCGAAACCCGGCATTGGTTGGCCGCCGGAGAAAAACCGATGGAGCTGATGACCGCAGCCTTTGACTCGGCATTGGCCCAGGCCAATATCAACAAGGCCGACCTGGACTTGTTGATCTATCCCAACGTTACCCGGGGCTTCATCGAGCCGGCCAACAGCACCTTCATGGCCAAGGCCCTGGGCCTGAACTGCAGGAACTTCGACGTGGTCGACGCCTGCAACGGCTGGGTGACCGCCATGGATGTGATCAACAGCAAGATGGAAGCCGGAGAGATACGCTACGCGGCCATTATCAACATGGAATTCGGCATGTCTGACGGCGGGCCGGTGATGCCGAAGAACTTCTCTTTGCAGTCTCCGTCGGAACTGGCGTACAAGTTCCCAAGTTTCACCATCGGTGAAGCGGCAACAGTCACCATTCTCAGCAATGAGTCGCCTGGAAACTTCAAGTTCTCTTATATCAACCGACCTGATCTCAGCGACTTGTCGACCATTTCCCTGCCGGACTGGAAGCTGTTTTGCAATGAAGAAGATACTCCGCGCATTGCACCGACCGGCGGGCAGTATCAGTTCAACTCCTACGCGGCTGCCTTGCATGAAGATGGTCGCAATGAAGCCATAAAAGTGTTCAACATGCATAAGGTCAGCGGCGCGGACATCCATAAAGTGTTCATTCATACCGGCTCGCCAAAAATGTGGGAACACATTGGTGAACTGATCGGCATTGATCACAAGTTGCATCATGTCGGGCATAAAACCGGCAATATCATTACGGCGTCCATTCCCTATGGAATTTACGACGCCATCAGCCGGGGCAACGCTGAAAAAGACCAGTTCTGCATGGGCTGGGCGGGAAGTGGCGGGATGGTCTTTTCTGCCCTTTCGTTCCGGTTGTAAGGCGCCACGGCCAGCCTCTCGATCGGGGGGGACGCGACTGAACCTCGCTGCCCCCCCTGATCAGTTCGCCAGATACGCCTCGCGCGACGTGCCGCTGCCCTGCGGCACGTCGCGCATTGCATCCCGCCCACCGCGCTTGCCTGTCAGATCAGGCGCTGGATCTGCTTGTGGCGCCAGACCAGCTTGAAGTAGCAGACCTGCAGCACCAGCATGCTCAGGTAGGCCACCGGGAAGGCCATCCACACCCCTTGCAGGCCGAAGTGCGCATCCAGCAGATAGGCCGCCGGCACCTGCACCCCGAGGATGCAGAAGATCGAGATCGCCACCGGCATCAGCACCGTGCCGCTGGCGCGCATGATACCGCCCACCACCGCCTGGAAGCCGAACACCAGGATGCTCCAGAGCATGATGTGCAACAGATGCTCGGCCTGTATCAGGGCCGTCGGATCGATGATGAACAACCCCAGCAGCCAGTGGGAAATCAGGTAGCCGAGCAACACCAGGGCGCCGGTCAGGCACAGGTTGATCGCCAGCCCGGTGCGCAGGATCGGACTGATGCGCTCCAGGCGTCCGGCACCGATGGCCTGGGCCCCGAGGATCGACGCGGTGATGGCGATCGACAGCGCCGGAAACTGCACATAGTTGACGATCTGGGTCACCGCGCCATAGGCCGCCGTGGCCTGGGAGCCGTGGCGGTTGACCAGGGCCAGGATCACCAGTTCGGACAGCGAGATCACCACCATCTGCACCCCGGTGGGCAGGCCGATGCGCAGCACTTTGCCGAGGATCGCCCGGTCCAGCTTCATCGCCGCGAACAGCGCCCGGTCCGGCGCCAGCGGGTGTGCCCGGCCGCTCAGGCGCCAGACCAGAAAGCCCATGGCCAGGATATTGCCCACCAGCCCGGCGAACGCCGCGCTCTGGATGCCCATCGGTGGCAACCCCAGCCAGCCGCGAATCAGCGCCGGGGTCAGCAGCAGGCCCACCAGGGTCGAGACGATCAGCGCCAGCAATGGCGACAGGGTGTCACTGACACCGCGCAGCAACTGAGTGAAGAGCACGAACACCAGCAGCAACGGCATGATCAGCATCATCACCCGGGCGTAGCCCACCGCATCGTCCAGCACATCCACCGGTGTCCCCAGGCCCTGCAAGGCCGGTCGGGCGAACAGCATGCCCAGCACCGCCCCCAACAGCCCGATCAGCGCGCCGAGCAACAGCGTGCTGCCGGCCACCGCCTTGACCGTGCCCGGCTCCCGGGCGCCCCAGGCCTGGCCGATCAGCACCGAGGCTCCCGCCCCCAGGCCGATCACCAGGGCAATGAAGAAGAACACGATGGGAAACATCCCCGATACCGCGGCCAGCGCCTGGGTCCCCAGCATCTGACCGATGTAGATGCCGTTGAGGGTGCCGGAAAACGACTGCAGGAAGTTCGACAGCACCATGGGCAAGAGGAAGATCAGGTACACCTGCCAGAGCGGGCGCTGAGCGGGAATGGACATGGAACAGGCAACCTCGGATCAAGACGACAAAGGGCCGCGAAGAAGCTCCGCAGCGCGGAGCTCGCGTCGGTCATGGACAGTGCTGCGAAGAAGGCCGCGCGGGGTATTCCGGCAGTGCGGCGGCCTGAGGTTTATATCAGCGGTTGACCTCGACTACCACCCGCCCGCGCACCCGGCCCTCAAGCCGCTCGGGGCCGGGCGCTCCCCGGCATCGACCCGCCCCAGGGCGCAGGCGTGGCAGCCCCCTGCCCTGCGGCGTTACCATTGCCCGCCGCTCCCCCTCACCGAATGGATTCCCGACCGTGTCCCACCTCCTGGAAAAAGCTGCCGCACGTGGCGATCTCATTGCACTCAACCGCCTGCTGGACGCTGGCGCGGACCTTGAATGGCAGCACAAGAGCACCGGGCGCACGGCCCTGCTGGCCGCCACTATCGCCGGCCACTCGGCCGCCGTGGCACTGCTGCTGGAGCGCCGCGCGAATGTGCAGCAGCCGTGCAAGGCCCTGGGCTACAGCCCGCTGGCCTGGGCCGCGAGCCAGGGCGACCTGGCCTGTGCCGAGCTGCTGATTGCCCATGGCGCCGCACTCGAACAAGCCTCCCCCGAGCTGCGACGCACGGCCCTGATGAACGCCGCCCAGGCCGGCCACGAAGCGATGGTGGCCTTGCTGCTGAACGCCGGCGCCGATCCCCGGCCGCTGGACTTTCAGCAGCGCAACGCCTGGTCCCTGGCCCAAGAAAAGTCCCATGCCCGGATCATGCAACTGCTCGAACAGGCCGGCGCTGGAGCGCCACCGCCCCCCACGCCCGCCCCTCACCTGACCTGGCCGGAGCCGCCGGAGGATGGCGACTGCAGTGTCGACCCGGTCACTCAGGTGCGCGCCTATACCCTGGCCGTGGCCGCCTGGGAACAACGTGGCAATGCCGCGGGCCACGAAGCGCTCGATGCCGGCTTCTGGGCCGAACCGCAACAGCTCATCGAACGCTTCTGCACCCAGCGCCCGCGGGCCTATCCGCGTGCGTCCTACGGTTTTCCCACGACCTATTCGCCCGCCGATGAACTGCTCGGCTGCGAACGGCTCAAGCCCGCCCAGGCTGAAGTGCTGATCCGCGACCCGGCCATTCGGGCGCTGTGCTACGAACACCGTTTTCTGCTCAAGCAGGTCGCCGGGCAATGGCGGATCGACAGCGTCAAACGCCGCCTGGCCGGCACCCAGAAATGGGCAAACGCCCTCCTCTGATGAAAAACTCGGCGAGGACTTCAACGACGAAGGCCACCCCTTTGCCCTGGCCTGCTAGCAGGGCCGGGACAACAGCCGCTTTGCCTGCGAGCAGCGTCTACCGGGTGGAAAACAGCTGGCACAACCATGACCGGCCGGCCGCGGTGATGGACCGGCGGCTTGCCGCAGTCCATCCACCGCGCACAGCGGGCCAGGCTCGTGGTTGGCGGATATCGCCCCGCCCGTGGTTAAATGCCGCCCCCGAAAAATGACCGGCCCTGCTGATGACACCTCTCGCCCTCGCCACCCTCAACCAGCACTTGCTGACCGCCCTGGCCGCCGCGCCCACCGAGACCCGGCGCCTGTTCCATGGCCGCGGCCGCTGCTGGCCGGGGCTGGAGCAACTGACCGTGGACTGGTTGCAGGGCGTGCTGCTGGTGTCGCTGTTCAAGGAGCCCGAGGCCGGGCAACTGGCCGCCTTGCAGCAACTGCTGACCGACCTGGGCTCGACCCCGCAATGGGCCGCCAGCGGCGCCCGCAGCCTGATGCTGCAACACCGCTACCTGCCCGACAGCCGTGGCGAATGGCTGCTGGGCGAGGCGATTGACAGCTGCACCATCACCGAGGAAGGCCTGCGCTACCAGGTGGACCTGGGCAGCAAGCAGAACAACGGGCTGTTTCTCGACATGCGCTATGGACGCAACTGGGTGCGGGCCAACGCCCAGGGCAAGAACGTCCTGAACCTGTTTGCCTACACCTGCGGCTTTTCCGTGGCGGCGATTGCCGGTGGTGCCGAGCGAGTGGTGAACCTCGACATGTCCCGGGCGGCCCTGAGCCGTGGTCGCGACAACCATCGGCTCAACGGCCACGACACTGGCCGGGTGAGTTTCCTCGGGCATGACCTGTTCAAGTCCTGGAGCAAGGTCAAGCAAGGGGGGCCCTATGACCTGGTGATCATTGACCCGCCGTCGTTCCAGAAAGGCAGCTTTGTCCTCGGCAAGGACTATGCGCGGGTGCTGCGGCGCTTGCCGGAACTGCTGACGGCCAATGGCTGCGTATTGGCGTGCATGAATGACCCGGCGTTCAGCGTGGACTTTCTTTTGGAAGGGGTGATGCAGGAGGCGCCGGGGTTGCGCTTTGAACAGCGACTGGAGAATCCGCCGGAGTTTCCGGATGCCGATCCGCAGTGCGGGCTCAAGGCGCTGGTGTTTCGTCAGGGGCAATAGGGAGGTATTGGGCGGCAGGGGGTTTTGTCTTTGTGGCTCGGTTGATGGGGTACATATCCATTGCTGCGGTAACGGCCACTTAGGGTTTCGCTCTTACAGCGACTCACTTTTGAAAATCCGGAATGCCGGCCCAGACAAAAGTAAGCAAAACGCTTCTGCCCCTCCACTTGGTGCCTCGCATAGCGAGGCATGCCCGAACTCCGGCATTGATCCGTGGGCCGCCGCAATGGGCCATCCATGGCCCAGTGCGGCTAACCCGGCGTCCTGCCGGGTTACCCACGGCTCAATGCCTGCGTTCGGCCATCGTGTCTAAAGGGGCAGGAAGATCAAAAGCCAGATCAAAAACAAAAACAAAATCTGAATGCGGCCTGCCGGCCAACCTGTTTCATCGCCGTTCGCATTACATGTAGCCGCTGCCGCAGGCTGCGAACGGCTCCGCAGGAGACGCTAAACCTGCCTCCCCGATATTCCTGACCTATCGCGCCGCCTGGTTTTGCGAGCGCGAGCGCTCGTTCGCAGCCTGCGGCAGCGGCTACAGGGAACCAGCCTGCGCACCTGGGTTTTGGTGTTGGCTTTTGATCTTGATCTTCCGGCCCCTTCCCAGCAGGCCGAGCGCAGGCGTTGCGTAGGGGGCAGCTCGGCAGGGATGCCGAGCTAGCCGCCGCCCGGCCATGGATGGCCGGTTGGCGGCGGGCCCCCGGAGCAATGCCGGAGCTCGGGCACCCCGAGCCCCAGCGAGGGGCCGTATGGAGGGGCAAGCGTTTTTGCTTACTTTTTTGGCGTTTGAAAAAAGTAAGTCGCCGTAAGGGCGAAACCCTAAGTGGCCGTGACCGCAGCAACGGATATGTACCCGTCCCACCCGCTGTAAAAGCGAAACCGCCAGCCGCCGTTACTGCAGCAACGGACATGTACTCCCCCTAACACCAGCCACCAGCCCCCCCCGCCTTACAACTCCATCCGATACTCAATAACCCCCGGCTTGTACGCCACCCAGTCATACAACCGCTGCGCCCGCTCGTTGCTTTCCTGGGTATGCCAATACAACCGCCCACACTGCCGTTCCCGGGCCAACGCCTGCACCCACTCGATCAGCAGTTTCCCCGCCCCGCTGCCACGAATCGACGGGGCCACGTACAGGTCTTCCAGGTAGCAGAAGTCGCTGACAGCCCAGGTCGAGCGATGCACCACCAGGTTGACGAAGCCAATCACTTCATCGCCCTGTACCGCCACAGCCGAATACATCGGTTCCTGCGTATCAAGGAAACGCTCGAACGTGGTGCGACTGACCTCTTCGCTCAGCGTCACCTGATAGAAATCCTGATAGGCCAGCCACAGCGGCAGCCATTGCTGGTAATCCCCTGGCTGAATCGCCCGTACCGTCACCGCAGGTTGTTGATCGCTCATTGCGCGCTCCTCTTGATCATCCACACCGGGATCGACCCCGGTCATTGAAGAGCGCGCAGGTTAATGCCTGAGTGGCGGGTTTTATCAGGCCAATTCACTGACCATTGCCAGACCACTTCATGGACTGCCTCAAACCTCGGGCAGTTGATGGGTCACGCAGTGGATCCCGCCTCCGCCTGCCGCGATGGCGTCGATGTCCAGTGCGATGATCTGTCGCCCGGGGTACAGGCTGGCGAGCAGGCTGTGGGCCTTGGCGTCGGCTGCCCGGTCGCCGAACTGTGGGGCGATCACCGCGCCGTTGATCACGAAGTAGTTGATGTAGCCCGCGGCGAAATCCGGGTTATCGCGGCTGAAGCGGTTCTGTCGCGGGTTCAGTGGTGGCGACAGGGTGTGCACCTGTAGCGCACGGCCGTCGGCGTCGCGGGCGGATCGGAGGATCTCCAGGTGCTTGAGGGTCACCTGGTGGTCGTAGGATTCGCGGTCGTTGTCCAGGTTGGCCACCACCACCCCCGGTTTGACGAAGCGGGCGTAGAAGTCGACGTGGGCGTCGGTGATGTCGTGGCCCTTGATCCCCGGCAGCCAGATGATCTTGCGCAGGCCGAGGCAAGCCTTGAGTTCCTCTTCGACCTCGGCCTTGCTCCAGCCAGGGTTGCGGTTGTCATTGATCCAGCTGCTTTCGGTCATGATCCCGGTGCCGTGCCCGTCCACTTCGATGCCGCCGCCCTCGCCCACCAGTTCGCTGCGCCAGTAGCGGGCACCGGCGGCGTCGGCCATCTGCCGCGCCAGTCGGGCGTCCTTGGCGTGACGCTGTTTGTTGCCCCAGCCATTGAAGTTGAAATCCACCGCGCCCAATCCGCCTTGGGCATCAACGACGAAGTTGGCGCCGATGTCGCGCATCCAGATGTCGTCCAGCTCGGTGCTGACAAAGGTGATGTTGTGCGAGCCGCAGAGTTGCTCCGCCAGGCCGCGCTCCTGCGCGCGGCAGAACAGGGTCAGCGGTTGATAGGCGGCAATCGCCCGGGCAATGCGCCCCTGGGCTTGCTGCACGTCGCCGGTGAAATCCTCCCAGATGGCGTCCTGGGCGCCGAAGGCCATGAAGGCCCGCTGCTGGGGCTCGCCTTCATCGGGCAGGTAGGCGTTGTCCTGCTCGCGGGCCCGGACACTGCGCGGCCCCAGGCCGAGGGTGGTCATGGCGGCGACACCGGCCAGCAGCGAGGCCTGTTTGATCAGTTGACGTCGGGTGGGCATTGGGCGGTTCTCTTGTCGAAGGTTCTGCAGGAAAGGGTTCGGGGGCGACGCGGGCCTTCGCCGACAGAGCGGCTCCTACCAGGCAGTGTAGGAGCCGGCTTGTCGGCGAAGCGCACGGCGCCCGGTCAGTGGCGGGCAGCGGTGGCCGTCTTGAACTGGGTCCAGGTGCGCATGCGCGCCCGCATGTCGGCCTGAGGGATGTCGCGGCCGGGAATCAGGCGTTCGAAGGTGGCGTCATCCGGGTAGATATCCGGGTTGTTGCGCATCTGCGGATCCACCGCCGGCCGCGCCTTGGCATTGGCCGTGGGGTAGCCGGTGAAGTTGCTGATGGCCGCCATGTTCTCTGGCCGCGTGACAAAGTTGATGAAGGCATAGGCGTACTCCGGGTGCCGGGCATCCTTGGGGATCGCCAGGGTGTCCATCCACACCGTGGTGCCCTCCCGGGGAATGCGGTACTGGAATTCGACCGGCTTGCCCGCCGCATCGGCAGCGCGCTGGGCCTGGGTCATGTCGCCGCTGTAGCCCAGGGACAGGCACAGGTTGCCGTTGACCAGGTCGGTCACCGGCTGCGACTGAAACTTGCGGATATACGGTCGCAGCTTGCCCAGCAGTTCGCTGGCCGCCTGCAGATCCTCCGGCCGGGCACTGCGCGGGTCGCGCCCCAGGTAGTTGAGCGCCACCGCCAGCACTTCGTCCGGCGAATCGATCAGCGAGATCCCGCAATCGGCAAAGCGCGCCGCCAGCTCCGGCTTGAACAGCAGGTCCAGGCTGTTGACCGGCGCATCGGGCAGGCGCTGGGCGATCTGCCGGGCGTTGTAGGTCAGGCCGATGGTGCCCCAGGTATAGGGCACCGTGGCCTGGCTGGCGCGCGGGTACTGGGCCCGCAGGCGCTTGAGGCCGGGCTCGATGTCGTCCTGCCCGGTCAGCTTGCTCGGGTCCAGCTGCTGCAGGCTGCCAGCACGCATCAGGCGCTCGGCCACGGTATCGCCGGGGAAGATCAGGTCGTAGCCGCTGCCGCCGGTCATCAGCTTGGCCTCCAGCACCTCGCTGCCTTCCATCACGTCGTAGATCACCTTGATTCCGGTTTCGGCGGTGAAGCGCGCCAGGGTGTCCGCGGCGAAATAGTCGGCCCAGTTGTACAGGCGCAGGGTCTTGTCCTCGGGGTCGGCCTGGGCCTGGAGCGCGGCCAGGCTCAGGGCCAGCACGATGGCGCAATGGCGTTTGCCGCGCTTGCCTATGGTTCGCATGTCATGCCTCCCGGCCGTTCCAGCGTGAATGAAGGTGTTGCCCGTCAAGACTCAGCAGCGGCCCGTACATCTCGGGCCGGCGGTCGCGGAAGATGCCCCAGGTGCGGCGCTCCTCGGCCATGGCCGCCAGGTCCAGGGGCTGCAATAGGACCCCGCTGCTGTCGCGGTCGGCCTCGGCCAGGAGCCGGCCCTTGTGGTCGCAGATAAACGACGAGCCGTAGAAATCCATGTGCAAGGTCGGGTCGCTGGTTGCCACTTCATGGCCGACGCGGTTGGCCGCCACCACCGGCAGCAGGTTGGCCGCGGCATGCCCGCGCATGGTCATCTGCCAGTGGTCCCGCGAGTCCAGGCCGGCGCTGCCCGGCTCACTGCCGATGGCGGTGGGAAACAGCAACACTTCGGCGCCCTGCAAGGCCAGGCAGCGGGCGGTCTCGGGGAACCACTGGTCCCAGCAGATGCCGATGCCCAGTCGGCCGAAGGCCGTGTCCCAGACCCGGAAACCGCTGTCGCCGGGGCTGAAGTACTCCTTCTCCTGATACCCCACGGCGTTGGGAATATGGGTCTTGCGGTACACCCCCAGCAGGCGGCCGTCGGCATCGGCGACGCTCAGGGAATTGAAATAGGCGGTGCCGGCCCGCTCGAACCAGCTCAGGGGCAACACCACCCCCAGCTCCCCGGCCAGGGCGGCGAAACGCTGGAGCACCTGGCTCTGGGCATATTCCTCGGCCAGCGCCAGGTGGCGGTGCTGCTGCTCGATGCAGAAGTACGGGGTGGCGAACAGCTCTTGCAGGAGGATCACCTGGGCACCGCGGGCCGCCGCCTCGCGCACCAGCTGTTCGGCGCGTTCGAGGTTGCCCGGCAGGTCCCAGGTGCAGGGCATCTGGGTGGTGGCGACGATCAACCGGCTCATGCCTGCACCTCCAGCGGCCACTGCGGCTGCTGCTGGGTGATGCAATGCACGCCACCGCCGCCATGGGCCAGATGGTTGATCCGCACCGGCACCACTTGCCGCCCGGGGAAGGCCCGGGCCAGCACCTGGGCCGCTTCCTCGTCGGCGGCGATGCCATAGGCCGGCATGATCACCGCGCCATTGGCCAGGTAGAAGTTGGTGTAGGAGGCGCAGAACACCTCGGCCTGGCTGTTGACCGCGGCACTGGCCTCGAACAGCTCGATCAGTTCGAAACGGCGGCCACGGGCATCCCGGGCCAGCTCCAGCGCGCGGCGGTTCTCGCGCACCACTTCGGCGTAGACCGAGCCCTGATCGCGGGTCGCGTCCACCAGCAAGACGCCCGGGCGAGCGAAGGCACAGATCCCGTCGACATGGCCGTCCGTCATGTCGCCGGTGACATGGTCCGGGTCCCCCGGCAGCCAGATGGTCTTCTGCACCCCCAGCAGGCGCTGGAAGATCGCCTCGATCTCGGCCTTGCCCAGGCCCGGGTTGCGATTGCGGTTGAGCAGCACCGATTCAGTGGTGATCAGGGTGCCTTCGCCGTCCACGTGGATGGCCCCGCCTTCATTGGCCAGGGGCGTACCGAAGCAGTCCAGCCCCAGATCGTCGAGCAGGCGCCGGGCCAGGCTGCGGTCCAGGTCGTGGGCCGATTTGTCGCCCCAGGCATTGAAGCGCCAGCTGACGCCGGCCAGCCCCTGCTGCGGATGGACGATGAAGGTCGGGCCGGAGTCGCGGCACCAGCTGTCGTTCACCGGCTGCACGACCAGCTGGATATTGCCGGTGCACAGCGCCCGGGCGCTGTCCAGGGCGGCCGGGTCCACCACCAGCTTCACCGGTTCGAAGCGCGCAATGGCATTGGCCACCCGGGCGAAATCCGCTTGCACCTCGGCCAGGGTCACGCCCCAGACCGACTCCCACAAACCCTGGTTGTGTGGCCAGACCATCCAAGTCGCGGCGTGGGTAACCCACTCGGCCGGCATCCTCCAGGCGGGGTATTGAGTGTCATTGCTGAGCATGAGCCTTGCACCTCTCAAGTAAGGTTTTGTTATCAATCGAACAACGCTGTCGATCCTTGGCGCCCATGCTATGGCTTTGAAAAAACCGCAACAAACGATAGATTTAGCCCATTTCTGATTAGCAGGGCTTATCAATCATGTTGAAACACTGGCCTCCACTGAACGCCCTGCGCGGCTTCGAAGCCGCTGCGCGCCTGGGCAGTTTTCACCAGGCAGCGCAGGAGCTGCACCTCACTCAGTCGGCCATCAGCCAACAGATCCGCAGCCTGGAAAGCTATCTCGAACAACCGCTGTTCTACCGCAGCGGGCGCAACGTCACCCTCACCGACGCCGGGCACGACCTGCGCAGCACCACCCAGTCGCTGCTGCAACAGCTGGCGGTGGGCATCCGCCGCCTGGAGCAGTACCGCAAGCCCAACCAACTGGTGGTCAACACTAGCCCGGCCTTCGCCCGCCACTGGCTGCTGCCGCGCCTGGGGGAATTCCATCGCCTGCACCCGGAAGTCGACCTGTGGCTGTTCACCAGCTTCGAACCGCCGGACATGAGCACCCAGACCATCGACCTGACCCTGCGCGACGACCTGAGCGCCCAGGCCGAATGCAGCTACCTGGAGCTGTACAGCGATCGCCTGTACCCGGCCTGCCACCCCAGCCTGTTGGCACAGCCCGAGGCGCTGCGCACCACCTTGCATGGCGAGCGGGAGATGGACTGGAGCCACTGGCTGGTGGAAGGCGGCGCCGACATTGGCCAGCGCAGCAACGGCCTGAATTTCTCCGACCCGGGCCTGTTGCTGGACGCCGCCTGCGCAGGCCACGGCATTGCCCTGGTCAGCCAGCTGCTGACCCAGCAGGCCCGGGCCCAGGGCTTGCTGGCGCCGTTGTGCGAACAGAGCGTACGCGGCCCGACCTGGGCCTGGCTGATTCACCGCGACAGCGAAGGCAGCCCGCTGACCCGCAGCTTCTGCGAGTGGCTGCTGGGCGCCTTGCAAGCCCCGGCCGAGCCATGAGCGGCGGCTGCAAAACCGCTTTGCATTTCTGCCGCTAACCCCACGCGTGGCAGCGCCTTAAGCTGGCGCCGGTGCAATCCGCATCGCCTTCCCGGAGCCGCCCGTGCCCCCGATCCACGACATCAACTGGCCGTTGTGGCTGTCCACCATGCTGCCCATGGCCCTGAGCGCCGGGCCCGGCAACCTGATGGTGGCCAGCTCCGGCGCCCGCAGCGGCGTGCGCCGCTCGCTGCGCTTTATCCTCGGCCTCGACCTGACTTACTGGCTGCTGGCCCTGCTGGTGGGGCTGGGGCTGTATCACAGCCTGGCGGCGCAGCCGCAATGGCTGTGGAGCCTGCGGGTGGCCGGCAGCCTGTACATTTTCTGGCGCGGCCTGCGCCTGTTGCTGCGCTCGCGGGGCTTATCCGCCGCGCCGGACGCGCCCCTGGGCTTTCGCGATGGCGTGCTGCTGCAACTGGGCAATGTGCAGGGCCTGGTGATGCTGCTGGTGATGTTCTCGACCTTCAGCCCCGTTACCGACGCCGGCAGCGCCGTGGTGCTGGTGCTCAGCGCCGCGCTGATCGCGGTCAACCTGTTCGGCCACCTGCTCTGGGCCAGCCTGGGCTCCAGCCTGCAAGTGCTGCTACGGGACCGACCGAGCTTGCTGGTGGCGCAGAATGCCCTGTTCGGCTTGCTGCTGATGGCGGTGGCCATATGGATCTTCCTGCGCGGCGCCTAGTGCGCCAGCGGCCCTTCAGCCGGCCTGCAGCCCGTGACGCAGCAGCAGCTCGCAGAGAAACCTCGCCACCTGCTCGACCCGCTCCTGGCCCTGGGTCGCCTGGTTGCGCAACAGCCAGATGTCCGCGCGGTGAACCGGGGTCTGGGGCAGCACCCGACGCAGGCCCAAGGGCTCTGCGATATAGGCCGGCAAGGCGGCAATCCCCAGCCCTGCCTGCACTGCCTTGAGCTGCGCCTCCAGATTGCCGGTGCGCATCCACAGCGGCTGGCCGCCGCTGAGCTGGTCCAGCCAGCGGGCCAGGGGCAGGTGTTCCAGGGCCTGGTTCCAGCCGATCAGCGAATGCTGGCCCAGGTCCGCCGGTTTCTCGGGGCAGCCATGGACCGAGGCATAACCCGGGGAACAGAACAACGCCTGGGTCAGCTCGCCGACCCGGCGCAGGGTGAAGTTGCCGGCCTCCGGCCGCTGCAGGCGCAGCAGCAGATCGCTGTGGCTCTGGGTGAGCTTGACCGAGCGAGCAGCATTGACGAAGTCGAAGCTGATCTGCGGGTGCTGCACGCGAAACTGCGCCAGCGCGGGAATGATCAGGTGGCTGCCCATCAGCTCCGGGCAGTCGATGCGCACCACCCCCGCCATGCGCGCACCGGGCTGGGACATCTGCCGCGTCATCAGCTGGAAGCGCTCTTCGGCCTCCAGGGCCATGGGCAGCAAGGCCTGGCCGGCCTCGGTGAGGAAATAGCCCTGGGTGGTCTTCATGAACAACAGGGTGTTCAAGGCCTGCTCCAGCACCAGGATCTTGCGTGAAACCGTCGAGGCGGACACCTTCAGCGCCTGCCCGGCGTCGGTGATGTTGTTGGCATTGGCCACAGCGATGAAAAACCGCAGATCGTCCCAGTTCACGTTTACCTGCCCTATCCCTGAAAACCCAGGCCCGGGATCTTATGCGATATCGCCAACGCGGCGGTCAGACTTTTCTCAGGTAAAGTGCCCCAGATCTTTACTGCCCACGGATCGGGAACCTCTCATGCTGGAACTGCACACCCCCCGCCTTCACCTGCGCCCCTTGGCCCCCCATGACTGGGCGTTGTTCCTGAACCTGCACAGCGACCCGGACAACCTGCGCTATGTCTGCGATCCGCTGTCCCGGGCCCAGATCGAGGAGCGCTTCACCTCGCGCCTGCCCCGCTGGGACCTCGACTCGACACACTGGCTGTGCCTGGTGATCCGTGATCGCGAGAGCGGCGAGGAGCTGGGCCTCACCGGCCTGCGCATCAGCGACAGGGACGCCGCCGAAGCCGAGGTCGGCTACCTGCTGGCGCGCCATCACCAAGGCCGGGGCGTGGCCGCAGAGTCGCTGCGCGGGCTGATGGAGTACGCCCGCCAGGGCCTGGGCATCAAGCGCCTGGTGGCCACCGTCACCGACGGCAATGCGGCCTCCTGCCAGGTCCTGGAAAAGTGCGGCTTCGTCTTCCTGCGCCGCGACGAAGGCGCCTTCCGCCAGGGCGGCGAAGACTTCGACGACCTGATATTCAGCTGCCCGCTGACAGCCTGAACCCGGATTTGCCAGCGCGGCCCCACCCTCGCAGCGTGGTTTTTTCTTGACAGTGAAAAATCTCAACGGCTATTGTCTGACAACCTGACTGCCACGGTTTTTCCTTCCCATGCTCGAACTCCAGCGACCTGACTCCCTCGTTGTCCGCGTGGTCAATGCGATCCGCAGCGAGATCGACTCCGGCCGCCTGGCGCCCGAATCGCGCCTGCCGACCGAGCAGCAGTTGGCCGAGCAGTTGAACGTCAGCCGTTCGGTGATTCGCGAAGCCATCGCCCAGCTCAAGGCCGACGGCGTGCTGATCGCCCGGCGTGGCCTGGGTTCGTATATTTCCAAGACCCCGGCCGGCACCGTGTTCCGTTTCCCCCAGGGCAACGGGCGCTTGCCGGACCTGGCGCAGATGTTCGAGATGCGCCTGTGGATCGAAACCCAGGCGGCGTCGATCGCCGCCCAGCGCCGGGACGCCGCCGACCTGCAACGGATGCAGCAGGCGCTGCAGGAAATGCACGACAAGCGCAGTGATTTCGAAGCCGCAGGGTTGGCCGACGTGGAGTTCCACCGGGCCATCGCCGAGGCCAGCAAGAACGACTACTTCGTGGCCTTCCATGATTTTCTGCGCAGCCAGCTGACCAGTGCCCGCAAGGCCGCCTGGGAGAACTCGGCGCGGCGCCAGGTCGGCGGTTCCGCCGATGCCACCCAGGAACACCAGGCGCTGTACCAGGCGATTGCCGCCGGTGACCGCCAGGCCGCGGCCGGTTGCGCCGACGCCCACTTGCGCGCCGCGGCCAAGCGCCTCGGCCTGGAGTTGCCCACTACGGATTAAGCACAGCGGCACGCTTGAGGCTTCAAGCGTCGCGCCGCGAGGTTTTGTCGGATTAGTTAGTCTGACAACCTGATAACCAGACCGAAACAGATTAGAGCCAAGGTATCCAAGAACAATGACTTACGACTTTTGCATCATCGGCGGCGGCATCGTCGGCCTGGCCACGGCCATGGAGATCCTCAAGCGCCAGCCCGGCGCTTCGCTGGTGATCCTGGAAAAGGAAAACGTCCTGGCCAAGCACCAGACCGGGCACAACAGCGGGGTGATCCACGCCGGCATCTACTACGCGCCGGGCAGCCTCAAGGCCGACCTGTGCAAGCGCGGGGCCGAGGCCACCAAGCAGTTCTGCCGCGAGCACGGGATCAAGTTCGAGGTCTGCGGCAAGGTGCTGGTGGCGTCCAATGCCCTGGAGATGGAACGCATGGAGGCCCTGTACCAGCGCTCGCAACAGAACGGCCTGAAGGTCGAGCGCCTGGATGCCGAGCAACTGCGCCAGCGCGAACCGAACATCGTCGGCCTCGGCGGGCTGTTCCTCGACGCTACCGGCATCGTCGACTACCGCGAAGTCTGCGAAACCATGGCCCGGGTGATCCGCCGCGAGGGCGGCGAGATCTGCCTCAGCCAGACCGTCACCGCGATCCAGGAAAGCGCCGACAGCGTCACCGTCAGCAGCCACGGCGGCAGCTGGCGGGCGAAGAAGCTGGTGGCCTGCGCCGGCCTGCAATCGGACCGCCTGGCGGTGATGGCCGGGGTGAAGATCGACCACCAGATCATCCCCTTCCGCGGCGAATACTTCCGCCTGCCGGCGGCGAAGAACAACATCGTCAACCACCTGATCTACCCGATTCCCGACCCGGAGCTGCCGTTCCTCGGCGTGCACCTGACCCGCATGATCGATGGCAGTGTCACCGTCGGCCCCAACGCGGTACTGGGCCTGGGCCGGGAGAACTATCGGAAGTTCTCCATCAACTGGCGCGACGTGGCGCAGTACGCCAGCTTTCCCGGGTTCTGGAAAACCATCTGGCAGAACTTGGGCTCCGGCACCACCGAAATGAAGAACTCGCTGTTCAAGTCCGGTTACCTGGAGCAGTGCCGCAAGTACTGCCCGTCCCTGCAAGTGGAGGACCTGCTGCCCTATGAAGCGGGGATCCGCGCCCAGGCGGTGATGCGTGACGGCAGCCTGGTGCACGACTTCCTGTTCGCCGAAACCCCGCGCATGTTGCACGTATGCAACGCGCCCTCGCCCGCCGCCACCTCGGCGATTCCCATTGGTTCGATGATTGCCGACCGGATTTTCCAGGCCACCTGAAACACAGCGCGTCACGCCTTTGCGGTGCAGCGCCCAGGCCCTGCCCAGCGCGTCACGTGTCGCCGAAACAGCCCGCGGCCGCCCTTGGGGGCGCGTCGCGCAAGGCTCGCGTCAACTCGACAATAAATACAATGATTCATGAGGAAGTACGGAAATGAGCGCAGTTGAAACCAGCAGTACTGCAGCGGAAACCCCACAACAGACCCAGAAACGCCTGCGCAAGGTCGCGGCGGCCACCATCTTCGGCTCGATGCTGGAGTGGTACGACTTCTACCTCTACGCGACCATGGCGGCCATCGTCTTCTCGAAGATCTTCTTCGATAACAGCAACCCGAAAAGCGCCACGCTGATGGCCTTCTCGACCTTTGCCATCGGTTTTATCGCCCGGCCCTTCGGCGGCATCCTGTTCGGCTACCTGGGGGACAAGTTCGGCCGCAAGCAGGTGCTGGTGCTGACCTTCTGCCTGATGGGCGTGTGCACCGCGCTGATCGGCCTGATTCCCAGCTACGCCTCGATCGGCATCTGGGCGCCGATCCTGTTGGTGGCGATCCGCATCATCCAGGGCCTGGGCGCTGGTGCCGAACTGTCCGGCGCGGCGGTTACCTCCTATGAACACGCCAGCGAAGGCAAGCGCGGCAGCCAGGGCGCCTGGCCGGCACTGGGGCTGAACCTGGGCCTGTTGCTGTCGTCGCTGACCATCTACCTGCTGACCATCAACGGCAACGAGTTCCTGCTGGCCGGCGGCTGGCGCATTCCGTTCGTCTGCAGCATCGTCCTGGTGGCGGTGGGCCTGTGGGTGCGCAACAGCATTCCGGAAACCCCGGAGTTCAAGGAACTGAGCAAGGAAAGCCAGAAGGCCAAGCCCTCGCCGCTCAAGGCGCTGTTCAAGAACGACCTCAAGGGCCTGGCGGTGGTGTTCTTCGTCGCCATTGGCTACAACGCCCTGAGCTACATCTTCAAGACCTTCTCCCTGGCCTACCTGACCCAGTACAAGAACGTCGATGTGCACGTCACCTCGCTGTCGGTGACCATCGCCAGCCTGATCGCCATCGTCGCCGTGCCGTTCTTCGGCTGGCTGTGCGACAAGTGGAGCAGCAAGGCGGTGCTGATCCTCGGCGGGGTGTTCTCGGTGCTGTTCGCCTACCCGTTCCTGGCCCTGCTCAACACCGGTGAAAGCCTGATGATCTACATCGCCATCGGCGTCGGCACCGGCATCCTGGCGCCGATGATGTTCGCGCCCCAGGGCTCGTTCCTCAGCCGCCAGTTTCCGACCGCCACCCGCTCCTCGGGCTTTGGCACCGGGCGCGAAATCGGCACCGCAATTGCCGGCGGCCTGGCGCCGCTGGGGGCTCTGTCCCTGGTCACCGCCTCGGCCACCCACTCCACCGACGGCGTGGTGATCATCCTCGCGGTTGCCGCCGTGCTGGTGGTGGTGTTTGCCCTGTGCGACCAGGGCCGCAAGCACTCGGCATTCAAGAACTGACGCAGTGTTGAACCTCCACAGCGCCCCTGGCGGCCTGTGGAGACTCTGCTAAGGTGGCCGCTGCATTCGAATCACGGGCCACCCCATGCAATCTTGCAGCGCATTCGGCGTCGATGCCGATGGTTTGATCACCCTCCCTGCCGAACCCCCTCTGCAGCCCGAATACCTCGGTGTGCTCGACGACCTCTGCGCCTGCTTGCACGCCCCGGCCAGCCCGCCGCTGCACAGCCTCTACCTGTATGGCAGCGTCGCCCGGGGCACAGCCAGGCCCGGGGTCTCCGACCTGGACCTGTGCCTCATCCTGCAACACCCCGCCACCCCGCAGCAGTTGCGCCACCTGGAGCAGCTGCGCCAGGCGCTGCAAGCGCGGCACCCCCGGGTGTCGAAGATCGACTTCGACATCGGCCACCTGGCCCAGGTCCTGGCCGCGGAAAACCTCGACAGCTGGGGCTATTGGCTCAAGCATCATTGCCGCTGCCTGTCCGGCGAGGACCTGCGCCGGCGCTTTGCGCCCTTCAGGCCCAGCCGGGAGATTGCCCTGGCAGTGAACGGCGACTTCCAGAGAGTGCTCGACGACTACGCCGAGCGCATCGAGGGCGAGCGCCAGCCCGCGCAAATCCTGCGCCTGCAACGCGAGGCATCCCGCAAACTGATTCGCGCCACCCACCTGTTGCGCGCAGAACAGGAGCCGAGCTGGCCTCACAGCCTGGATGAACATGTGCGGTTGTTCGTGCAGCGTTACCCCGACATGGCCGTGCCCATTGCCGAGTTCCGCCAGACCGCCGAAGCCGGGGCCGCCGCCAGTGCCGGTTTCAGCCGCCGCCTGCGGCAGATGGTGCAGTGGATGGCCGCAGAGCACATCCGGCCGCGAGCCAGGAACTAGCCCGGGGACCGACCACGCCCCGGCCGTTGCTGCATGCCGCGAACAGGCCCGCGCCGCCCTGCCTGCCCTGTTGCCGGCCACCCTGGAACGGGTCAGGCCAGCAGCACCTCGATCCCCAGCTGCCGATAGCCCTGGATATCCGCCTCAGGCACTTCCTGCTCGGTGACCAGCCGCTGCAAGCGCTGGCACGGCACCACCACAAAGGGCTCCATCGCGCCCAGCTTGTCGGCGGTGGTCACGGCGATGACTTCGGCGGCGCTGTCGAACATCGCCTGCTTGATCGGCACTTCATCGAAATGCAGGGAGCTGATGCCGATCTCCGGGTGAATCGCACAGACCCCGGTGAACATCAGGTCGGCCTTGATCCCCTGGATCATCCGCAGTGCTTCATGACCGCTGGCGGACAGGGTGGCCGGGTTGAGCTGGCCGCCCACGAGAATCACCTTGACCCCGGGGTATTCGGCCAGAGCCACGGCAATCATTGGCGAAGCAGTGACCGCGGTCAGGCGGATGTCGGCCGGCAGGGACTGGGCGATGTGCAAGGTGGTGGAACCGGAATCGAACAGCACCGTCTGGCCGTCTTTCACCCATTGCACGGCAAACTGCGCCAGACGCAGTTTCGCCTCGCTGGTTTCGCCGACCCGCGTGAAGTAGTCCTTGCCGCTGTCCTTGGGCCGCGGCAGCGCGCCGCCGTGGACCCGCTGCACCAGGCCGGCCGCATCCAGCTCGGCAAGATCGCGGCGGATGGTGTCTTCGGACACCGCGAAGTGCCGGCTCAGCTCGGCGGCCAGGACCTTGCCGTCGCGCTCCAGGAGCAGGAGGATTTTCTGCCGGCGCACCGAAGGCAGTTCGGCGTGATGCTGCTGGTCTTGCATGTTATTGCCCGCTTTTGCGTGTTTTTGCGAGATTAGCCAAGCCCTCTGCCGAACACAAGCGGGCGCGATCAGGGAATCAGTTGAGGCGGCCGTGCGTTGTACAGCGCAGCCTCGCCCAAGCGCTCGCGTACCAGCGCCTGGGCTTGCCGGGTCATCTGGTCCAGATGCCGGTCGCGCTTTTTCTCCGCTTCCAGCATGGCCTTGCGCCCGTGCTGGGCCAGCAGGTAGGTGTGGATCTGCCGCACTTCCAGCGATTGGTAGATCGGCGCCACGTCCAGCACCGCCAGCAGGCCGTCGCTGCCATGGTCTTGGGTATTCATCAGCACCTGCGGGCCGCGAGCACTCAGCAGTTGAAAGCCCAGGGCCTCGAAGCACGCCACTTTGGCCACGTGGCAGGCCAGCTCGGCATGGGGGTAACGCGCGCGCATGGCCTCCAGCATCTGCCGGGCAATGCCCTGGCGCCGATGGCTTTGCAGCACCGCCATGTAGGCCACGGCACAGGCCCGGGGATCGTCCTTGAGCGGCAGGTACAGGGTGAAACCCAGTACCTTTTCAGGGTCCTGAGTGTCGGTGGCCACCACCAGCTCTACCGCGATCCCCCGGGAGCCGTCCATGGCCTGCAGGTACAGGTGCACCTCGTAGCCAACGCCGTACTGGTACAGGTTGTACAGCGGGTTGCTGGGGGCGATGGCCACCGCGCTGATGTCGCTGATGTAGTCCACCACCATCTGCTGGATCTGGCTCTGGATGGCTTCGGGCGGCGGGGCTTGGAACAGGGTGATGCTGGACATCGAGGCGGTGACTCCGAGGATGGGGGCATGCCCGGGCATGGCGGGCGGCGCCATGATAACCCGCTGCGGGCCGCTCAGGCGCACAGCCACGCCGGTGCGGCGGGCACGCGGGGTCGTCGAACAGGCAGGCAATGGATTGAGGAGGCTGCGGATGCCGGCCGGGCCGGCAGGTTGCGCGCCCCTCTTGGGGGCGGCGCAACCGGCACAGGAGACGGCGGCACGCTGGCCGCCGCAGTGCCCCGCCCGACGAACGCGGGCGGGGCCGAGGCTTACAGCGCCATGTCGGCCGCTGGGTTGCTCTCGGGCTTGGCCATGCTGGCCGGAGCCTGAGGCGCTGCACCTTTCACCGCAGGTGGCGGGGTCAGTTGCAGCACTTCGGCGGTGTAGGCCCACTCTTTGGCCACACGCTCGGGGCTGTCGTTCAGGGCGGTGCCGTAGCTCGGTACGATCTGCTTCAGCTTCTCTTGCCAGGCTGGCGTCGCGACCTGGTCCTTGAAGACTTTCTGCAGCACGCTGAGCATGATCGGCGCGGCGGTCGAGGCACCTGGGGAAGCGCCCAGCAGACCGGCGATGCTGCCGTCCTGGGAAGCGACGATCTCGGTGCCGAGTTTCAGCACGCCGCCCTTCTCTTCGTCACGCTTGATGATCTGCACGCGCTGACCGGCCTGCCACAGGCGCCAGTCTTCTTTCTTGGCGTTGGGGAAGTATTCCTTCAGGGCGTTGAAGCGGTCGTCATCCGAGAGCATCAGCTGGCCGGCCAGGTATTCCACCAACGGGTACTGTTCGATGCCGACTTTGGTCATCGGCCAGAAGTTGTGGGTGGTGGTGCTGGTCAGCAGGTCGAAGTACGAACCTTCCTTGAGGAACTTGGTGGAGAAGGTGGCGAATGGGCCAAACAGGATCACTCGCTTGCCGTCCAGCACGCGGGTGTCCAGGTGCGGAACCGACATCGGCGGTGCGCCCACCGAAGCCTTGCCGTAGGCCTTGGCCAGATGCTGCTCGGCCACGGTGGCGTTATCGGTCACCAGGAACGAGCCACCCACCGGGAAGCCGGCGTATTCGTTGGCTTCAGGAATGCCCGACTTCTGCAGCAGGTGCAGGGCACCGCCGCCGGCACCGATGAACACGAACTTGGCGTCGGTCTCGGTTTTCGAACCGTCCTTGAGGTTCTTGTAGGTCACGCGCCACGAGCCGTCTTTATTGCGCTCGATGTCCTGCACTTCGCTGGACAGCTTGAGGGCAAAGTTCGGCTGGGCCTGCAGGTGGGCAACGAACTGGCGAGTGATCTCGCCGAAGTTGACGTCGGTGCCGATCGGGGTCCAGGTCGCAGCGATCTTCTGCGCCGGATCACGACCTTCCATCATCAGTGGCACCCACTTCTTGATCTGCTCGGCGTCTTCGGAGTACTGCATGCCGCTGAACAACGGGCTGGCCTGCAGGGCCTCGTAGCGAGCCTTGAGGAACTTGATGTTGTCATCGCCCCAGACAAAGCTCATGTGCGGCGTGGAGTTGATGAACGAACGCGGGTTCTTCAGCACGCCGTTCTTGACCTGCCAGGACCAGAACTGCCGGGAAATCTGGAACGCTTCGTTGATCTCGATGGCCTTGGCGATCTCGATCTTGCCGTCCTTGCCTTCCGGGGTGTAGTTCAGCTCGGCCAAAGCGGAGTGACCCGTACCGGCGTTGTTCCAGCCGTTGGAGCTTTCTTCAGCCACGCCATCCAGGCGCTCGACCATCTCCATCGACCAATCCGGCTGCAGCTCATTGAGCCAGATCCCAAGGGTCGAACTCATGATGCCGCCACCGATCAGCAGCACATCCACTTTCTTCGGCTCAGCCGCGTGCGCGGTCGTGAGGCCTATCGACATCGCCAGCCCGATCAGGGCCGTGTTCACTTTCTTCAACATTCTGTAGTACCTACGATAGAACGCCATCCGCCGCCCCATCCTCGATCCTGCGCACTCGGCACCTGGCGAAACAGGCATTTCGCAGGCCCTGGACACACGCATTCATAAAGAACTGGAGGGTGGGCACACAAGGCCGACGAGACTGGCTCGACCTCAGTTTTATATCGCTCCGGCGCTGACTTCTTGTCGTTTTTGGCTTCAGCTACTTGAGTGACACTTGTTTCTCAGGACACATCACGGGACATCGCCTGCCGGCTGCGAAGCCCCACTCCTTTCACCGGCACCGGCCTCGGCACGACGCACAATGCCGGCGCCCGTCACACGGGGCCAGCAGGAAAAGAAGGGTCGGGTTCAACCAAAGGAGGTAAACGAACACTGCCTGACATTGCATTCGGCAGGTTTGCCCGGACACTCCCGCCCGCTTGCAAGGACCCGATCAGGCCACTTGAAGCAAAGCATGGGGGAGGTATTTCCGCACAAACGATGAACCGATTCAGCGCAAGAATATCATTACGGCATCAGCCTGTCTTGGCCGGAGCGGCTGCCCTGGGCCCCGGACAAACCGCGACCCACTACGACACCCGCCGCAATCAATGCGTCACAACGACGCTGGCCGATCAGCGCGCCACAGCACTGCGTTGCGCCTTGGCGAGCAGCGATGGGGCGGGCATCATGAGCCCCCGCGCCACCTGCCAGACCATCGTCAAGGACAAGAAGAACAACCATGCACGAGACATCCCTGCAAGACACCACCGCCCCCGAGGGCGTGTGCTTCGGCTGCGGCAGCCGCAACCACCACGGCCTGCACATCAAGAGCCACTGGCACGCAGACGGCGTGCATGTGATCGCCGAGCACCTGCCGCAATCCCAGTACTGCGGCTGGCCGGACCTGGTCTATGGCGGTCTGATCGCCATGCTGGTGGACTGCCATTCCAACTGGACCGCCATGGCCTATCACTACCGCCACGAGCAGCGTGAACCGGGCAGCCTGCCACGCATCGACTGCGTGACCGGCAACCTGGGCATCAAGTTCATCAAGCCCACGCCCATGGGCGTGCCGCTGACCCTGCGAGCCCGGGTCGACGGTGAGGTGGGCCGCAAGAGCCGGGTGATCTGCGAGGTGTACGCCGACGATGTGCTGACCGCCATCGGCGATTCGATCTTCGTCCGGGTCGATACCTCGCAGCTCGCGGCGGCGGCCCACGGCCGCGACGCCTGAGACCGGGAACCTGAACTACTGGCCGTTGCCCGGGGACAGGTGCCGGTACCCCGCCGCCCGGGCGAAATCCGCCAGATGCCACAAGGTACCGTTGGCGCCCCAGGTGCCATCGGGCACCTCATCCAACAGGATCGAGGTCATCAGCACCCGCCCATCCTCTGCCGACCGGCACGCCGCCAGGGCCTGATGCAAGCCGGCGACATAGGCCTGGCGCCGGGCGCTATCGAGCACGCCGACGGGCACCTTGACCTGAATCAGGCAAGGCAGCGCCTGGGCCCCGAGATCGGCGCCGCCACAACACCAGGTGCCCGGGGCCAGCTCCTCCAGCAAGACCCAGCACAAAGCCCGCTGACGTGGGTCCTCGCCGATCTGCTCGACGTCCAGCGCCACTTGCGTCACCTCATGCAGGATCCGCTCGCGCTGCTGGGCATTGAAGGCGCCCTGGGGAATCTTGATCAGGATGTTGGGCATCGCTATCACCACTCGAAGAAAAAATGAGCCGCTATTGAGCCCCCTGCCCGGCTTGGCCAACAGCGACCGATTCGACATCTTTCGTGCATAATCGGCCAATGAACGATTTCACTGTCCTGCTGCTTCCCGGTGCCTTTGCCTCCAGTGTCGCCCTGACCCTGGACATGCTGTCCTGCGCCGCCCTGCTGGCCCCGCGCCTGGGGCTGGGCGCGCCGCGCTGGCGGGTCTGTGCGCTGCAGGCAGGCCAGGTGCGCCTGGGGCAAGGCTTGCTGCTGGACGTCGAAGCCCTGGACGCCACGGCCGACGACCGCTCCTGCTGGATTCTGCCGGGGCTGGGCCTCGACACCCCGGAGGCCATCGCCCAGCGCCTGCAGCATGCGGAGGTGGCCCCCGTGCTCCAGGCCCTGCGCCAACACGTGCACAGCGGTGCAGAAGTCGCAGCCTCCTGTTCCGCGGTGTTCCTGCTGCAAGCCGCCGGGCTGTTGCACGGGCGCCGGGTGACCACCTCCTGGTGGCTGGCGCCGCTGCTGCAGGAGTGGGTCGCCGACTGCCGCGTGGACCCGGATCAGATGGTCATCGTCGATCCGCCGCTGACCACCGCCGGTGCAGCCATCGGCCAGTCCGACCTGATGTTGCACTTGTTGCGCAGGCGCTTCTCCCCGGCCCTGGCGAACGCCGTGGGACAGGTGCTGCTGATTGATCGGCGCCAGTTGCAAGCGCCTTGTCCGGTCCCGGCGATGATGGCTCAGGGCAACGCCCTGATCGCTCGTCTCACCGCCCATATCGAATCCTGTCTGCCCAGGCTGCCCAGCGTCGGCGAACTGGCGGCGCAGTTCGGCATGTCCGAACGCACCCTGGGCCGTCAGGTGCGCAAGGCCACCGGCCACAGCAGCTTGCGCTTGATCCAGCGCGTGCAATTGAACCGCGCCCGGGCGCTGCTGCAGAACAGCAAGTACTCGGTGGAAAGCGTCGCCGAACAGGTGGGCTATCAGGACGCCACCGCCCTGCGCCGGCTGATGCGCAAGCTGCTCAACGCCACGCCGCGACAACTGCGCTGAACACACCGAGCTACTGCCTCCCCGCAACCTTTGTTACATTGCCCGCCCCCTTCCCCTGACAGGAAATCAGCCCTGACCATGGACATTCAGGAAATCCAGCGCCAGTTGGCCAAGCCGGCACTGCAATTGATCCCCGGCGGCTTTCGCCCGACCCACAGCGACGAGGAAAGCTGGCTGGGCCGGGTCTTTCTGTTTCGCGAGGATGAAGAGCTGCCGCGCAACAGTGCCGGAGAAACCCTACTGCCGTTCGCCCAGTTCTACCTGCCGGCCCTGCCCTGGCACAGCCCGCTGCTGGACGGCGTGCGGGTGCTCACGGTGTTCGTCGCCAACCCCTTCCCCGAGCCCCTGGAACCCATGGGCGAGCGCTGGCTGATTCGTGAATACCGTGCCGAGGATGTCCTGGTGCGCAAGGAGCTGTCGGCCCCGGGAGCCTTTCTCAAACCCTTCCCGGTCAAGGCCCAGGCCGTGCCCGAGGACTATCCGCTGTGGGACGGCGGTGGCGTGCCGGAAGACCTGGAGCGGGAAATCCTCGAACTGGAGCGTTCCGGGCAGATCGAGTGCTACTACGACTTGGTGAGCCATTGCTATCAGCACAAGCTCGGGGGCTACCCATCGTTCTGCCAGTCGGGGATCGATGCCGGGGACGGTTTCGAGTTCGTGATGCAGATTTCCTCCGACGCCAAGATCAACCTCAACGTGGTGGACAGCGGCAGCCTGATGTTCTGGAAGCACCCCGGCAGCGGCGAATGGGCGCTGTACTACGACTTCCATTGAGGCCCCCCCGGCTAACACCGATTTCATCCGCCGGCGGATGAAATGCCCCGGCGCCGGGTGCATCATGGGCGCTGTCCATTTTCCGGGAGACTTGCATGCCCATGCGCTCATTGCTCTTGCCCGCCGCCGTCCTGTCGTTGGGCGTGCTGGCGACCACTGGCGCCGCCGCCGACGACCAGTCGCAACTGATCGAGTCGATCAACGCCTACCGCAGCCAGCCACAACGCTGTGCCAACCAGGCCTCCTCGGAGCTGCCGCCACTGACCGGCGACCCGCGGCTGATCCTGCCGGTGGAAAATGTCGGCGACCTGCAGCAGGCCCTGGCACGGGCGGCCTACCCCATGGTCAACGTGCAGGCCATCAGCCTCTCCGGACCACGGAACGCCCAGGCGGCGATGCAGGCGGTGCGCGAGAGCTTCTGCCAGGTAGTGCTGGACCCGCAGTTCGTCGACATCGGCGTCAATCGCCAGGCCAACCAGTGGCGCATCGTGCTTGCCCGGCCGCTGCTGTCCGCGCGTCTCGGCGATTGGCAAGCCGAGGGCCAGCAATTGCTGGCCCAGATCAACACGGCCCGCAGCCAGCCGCGGCAATGCGGCGAGCAGCACTTCACCGCCACCGCGCCGCTGGCCTGGAACGCCACCCTGGGCAGCACCGCCGAAGCCCACAGCCGGGCCATGGCCAACCAGAACTACTTCGACCACAAGGACCACGACGGCCGCACCCCGGGCGACCGCGCAGAACTGGCAGGCTATGCCGGCCAGCAGGTGGGCGAGAACATCGCCGCCGGCCAGGACACGGTGCGCAAGGTGCTGGACGGCTGGCTGGCCAGCCCCGGGCATTGCGCCAACCTGATGAACCCGGCCTACCGCGAACTGGGCGCGGCCTACGCGGTGGACCCGAAAAGCGACGCCGGGATCTACTGGACCGCGATGTTCGGCGCGCCCTGAGGCCTCGGGCGCGGCGCCCGGCCGGCAGACACTGGCCGTCGACCGCGCTCACACCGGCCCCAAAATGCAAACGCCCCGATCAATCGGGGCGTTTTAGCTGGCGACAAGCACCTGGCTAGCGATTGGTCGCCACCTGACCGGCTTCCCCCTGGCTCACCAGGGCCTTGAGCGATGCATCGAATTGCTTCAGCGCGTCGACCTGCAGTTCGGTCTGCTGATTGATCTGCGCGGCAATCTCCGGCGCCGCCTTGCCGCGAACCCAGACCGACGGCAGCACCTTGGCCTGGATGCCTTCGGCCTGGCCGATGTATTGCAGGTTGGCGTCATAGAACTTGGCGATAAACCGTGCTTCCACCTTGCTGTTGCCCTTGGTCACCAGCTGGTTGTAGGTGTCGAGCATCACCACCGCATCGGGGCGAGCCTGGACCAGCGCATCGAGGCTGTCATACAGCGTCACGCTGGCGAAGTGTTTCTGCAACGACGCCATCAACCAGTTGATCGCCCGCTGCGGATCGGAGCTGTCGACAAAGGCGGCACTGATGCGCGGGTCGAGCCCGGCATTTTTCGCCCCGTTCAGCGCCACCGAGTGGTAGTGCTCCAGGTATTCCAGGGTATTGAGGGTGTTTTCGCTGTACAGCACCCCGACCGACTGGGCGTGCCGCAGATCGGCCCCGCTGTCGGCCATGGGCAGGAAGTGGCAGGAGGCGTCATCAGTGCCCTGGCTGGCCGCAGAAGCCCCGGTTCCCGCGATCAAAAGCACCACAAGGGTCACTAAAGTCGAGATTCTCATCGGGTATTTCCTTCTGCAGCAAGCACGGTGTAAGCGCTATCTTCCTCCTTTGCCAGAAAAACGGAACCTGCACTTTTTGATGATAACTATCGATTGCAGCAATGATTGACAATCGGCCCGGACGCGCCACCACAACTGCCCAGCCGATCGCGAGCGAAGATCGCAAAACCCTGTTTTTTTGGCTTACAGCTCGCCACCACCCCGATAGAATCAAGCCCCCTTTTTCTGCAAGACGAGTCCGTTCCATGGATGCTCACTCGATACTGACCTACACCCTGGTGGCGGCGATCGCCATTGCCAGCCCCGGCCCCGCCACCCTGGTGGCGCTGCACAACAGCGTGGCCTACGGTGCCAAGTCCACCCTCTGGTCATCCCTGGGCAATATCAGCGGGCTGTTCTGCATGTCCGCCGCTGCCATGCTTGGCCTCGGCGCGCTGATCGCCAGTTCCGAGTGGGTCTTCAATGCGGTGAAAATCGTCGGCGCCGGCTATCTGTTCTACCTCGGTGCCAAGCAGCTGTTCAGCAAAAGCCAGCTGCTGAGCGCGAACAGCGCCGGCGACGGCAAGCTCGCCCCGCCACCCCGCCTCAAGCTGTTCAAGTCGGCCTTCCTGACCGCCGCCACCAACCCCAAGGCGACGATCTTCTTCACCGCGCTGTTCCCGCAGTTCATCGATCAGCACGCCGCGCTGTTGCCGCAGTTCTTCATCCTGACCCTGATCTTCATGGCCCTGTCGCTGATCTCTCTCAGCGTCTACGCCGTGCTCGCGTCCCGAGCCAAGGGCGTGCTGACCCGGCCGGCCCTGTCCAAGTGGGTCAATCGCGTGGTGGGTTCGACCTTCATCTTCTTCGGCACCACCATCCTGGCCATGCGTCGGCAAACGGCTTAGGCAACCAGACGCCATGCACATCGACCTGCTGAATGAGGCGATGCTCGGTCACTGGGAAAGCGCTGTCGGCGTGATGCAATGTGAATTGCAGTTCGGCAGCCGTCTGATCTACGTCCAGCATCCGGGCAACGAGCCGCCCCGGCGTCGGCTCGTGATGGCGCAGCAACAGGTACAGGCCGCCTGGGACGACATCCCCCAGGCCCTGGCCTTTGCCGAGCAATGGTGTGAACCGGCCATACGCCAGGTCTGGCAGCTGTATCGGCAAGGCACCCTGGGATGCCCGCCGCTGGAGGTCTACTCGATTCATTTCGAGCTCGACAGCCCCTGTCCGTCCTACAGCATCTCCCTGAACCCGGATTTCGACTGGGACGCCAGCGTGATGGTGGTAGACGAACTGGGACAGGAGCAGCGGGTGCCTCTGGCCGAATATGAGCCTGAGGCCGAGTTCTGGCTGAGTGTCAGACGTCTCGGCGCCGGGCACTTCCAGCGCCAGGCCTGAGCCCTGCGCCTCAGCCCTTCTTTTTCTGCAAGGCCTTGAGCCGCGCACTGGCCCGCTGCATCGCGGCCATCTTTTCCGGGCGCTTCATGCGCTTCCATTTGCGGATGTCGTCCTTGGTCCGCCCGCAACTCAGGCACAGGTCGCCACTGAGCTGGCACAGGGCGATGCAGGGATTGTCGATTTCCTTGGCCATGACTCAACCCCGTCCCGGGCGCAGGCGCTTCAAGCGTTGCGCCCAGTCGCCGCCATTGATCCGCCGGCATTGTTCCTCGCTGTCGAAGAACACATGGGCCGCCAACGACTCAAGGTGCACATCGGCCTCGCCCAGGGCGCGGGCTGTCAGTTCAATCATCCGTGAGCCCTGGCCCGCCGCCAGGGCCTGCTCCTTGTGGGCCTGGGTGTCGAAGATCCAGGCCACCACCAGGCTCGCCGGAAAGGCGGCGTAATTCACGTCGTGGGTCAACCAGGAAAAACCGACGATCTCTGCCTTGGCGGCCTCGCAGGCTTCGGTCAGGGTGGCGGCCAGCTGGCGTTCCATGGCGGCTTGCCGGCGTTTGTCGAGTGGCATGAAGGACCTTGAGCAAGGGAAAAAAGGCCGCACAAGATACCTCAAACCCGCCATCCGCGGCGGCGCGTCGCACCTGGGCTAGCGCCTACAGAACCTTGCTGCCCAGGGCACTGGACAGCACCTCGTCATGCCCGTAGATGTCCGGCGCATACAGCAACTGCCCATGGCTGTCGGCCTGCACCGTCCAGTAGCTGAGCAGGATCGGCACCGGCTTGGCCAGGCGGAACTCATGGGTCAGGCCGGTAGCCAACAGGTCGTTGGTGCGCAGCCGTTCCGCCGGGCTCAGCAGCCAGTCGCGCAGTTGCAGGGCCTGTTCGACCCGCACGCAGCCTGAGCTGAAGGCCCGCGGTCCCTTGCTGAACAGGGCCTGACTCGGGGTGTCATGCAGGTACACCGAGAACGGGTTGGGGAAACGGATGGCGATGCGGCCCAGGGGGTTGCGCGGCCCCGCACCCTGGCGCAGGAGAATATTGCCCGGGCGCTCCCAGTCGATGTCCTCGGCGGCCAGGGGCTGGCCATTGGCGTCCAGCACCTGCAGGTTCTGGCGGTTGAGGAAGCCCTGGTCACGGCGGATCTCCGGCAGCTTGTCTTCCTTGAGGATGGTCGGCGGCACGGTCCAGGTGGGGTTCAGGGTCAGGCGCGTGACCTGGGATTTCAACAGCGGGGTCTGGCGCTCGGCGCGGCCGACCTGGGTGCGTGTCTGCCAGACCACCGCGTCGTCCTTGTAGAAGGTCAGCTGCGCCGCGGCGACATTGACCAGCACGATGTTCGGTTCGAAATCCTGGGCCAGCCAGCGCAGGCGTTCAAGGTTGATGCGCAGTTGCTCGCGGCGCTGGGACGGGCTGACGTTGAGCTCCTTGAGGGTGCCCGCGCCGATCACCCCATCGGCCTGCAGCGAGTGACTGAGCTGGAAGTTTTTCACTGCGCTCACCAGCTCACTGCTGTAGGTATTATCCGCACTGACCTGCGGGCTCGGCAGCAGGCCGCCGCGGTACAGGCGCAGGGCCAGGTCGGGGACGCGCTTGTCCTGCATGTCCGGGCGCAGCAACGGGCCACCGGCCACCACCTGCCATTGCGGCAAGGGTTGCTGGCGGCGCTGGGCATAGGCCTGGCGCAGGTTGCGGTACTGCTCAAGGTTGGGCCGCGCCTGTTCAAAGGCCGTGGCCAGATGCTCGACGCCCGGCACGGCCATCGCCAGCAGCGCCGCCTGGCGATCCTCCGGCAGCGGCTGGGCTCGCCACAACGGCTCGAAGCGGGCTTGGGACAGGCGTCCGTAATGCAGGTCCTGCAAGGCTTGCAGGTACTGCTGGCTGATCTCGATGTCGTGACACGGGTCGGCCGCCGGGCTGCTCGACGGCAGGTGGTAACGGCCAGGGTCCAGGCCGTCGTCCACCAGTTGCGCCAGCTGTGCCTGCAGGTCGGACACACGTCCTTCGACGCTCCACACCGGCTGCTCGCCCTGCTGCTGGTAGAAACCCAGCAACAGCTGTTGCTGGGCCGGATTCACGCGCGTGGCCAGGGCCGGACAAGCCACCGCCAGTTGCGTCAGCGCCAGTTGCATCGGGCTCGCCGGCAGCGGCGCCTGCTCCCCGGCCAGCGCGACCAATGGCGCAGCGAGCAAGCACAGGCTCAAGTAACATGCGTGTTTTTTGAACAACTGCTTTACTCCAATCCGTGGCCGCCAGCTTGACGGCCAATCGTTACGGCAGATGGGGAAGTCAATCAGGCCAGGGCCTTGAATATATAGACCAGCCTGCCGGGGGAACGACAGGACGTCAGGAGCCAAAGTGACCATGGGGATGCACTATACATGTTGACCTTCTTGTGCCGATTCTGCCTGGCGGCCATTGCCCTGGGCGCCATTTGCAGTCCTTCCTTCGCCGCCAACAAACCCCGCCCCGCCGCCAGCCCCGCGCTGTACGCCAGCCTCGCCCACGCCGCACCGGAACTCAATCCCCAGGCCCTGAAAAGTGCCCTCAGCGCCATGCAATGCGCAGTCGCCAGCGGTGCTCGCCAGGCCCGGCACCTGGCGGTGATCGACTACTCGCAACCGTCCACCGCACGACGCCTGTGGATCTTCGACCTGCGCAGCAAGAAACTGGTGCTGCGCGACCTGGTGGCTCACGGGCAGAAGTCCGGGGAAAACTTCGCCACCCAGTTCTCCAACCGCCTGGGCAGCTACCAGTCCAGCCTGGGCCTGTTCCGCACCCAGGAGAGCTACGAAGGCAGCCACGGCTACTCGCTGCGCATGGACGGCCTGGAGCCCGGTTTCAACGACCGCGCTCGCGACCGCGACATCGTGATCCATGCCGCCGACTACGTGAACCCCCTGTGGAGCCAGCGCCAGGGCCGCATCGGCCGCAGCCAGGGCTGCCCGGCGGTACGCCCGCAAGTGGCGCGCCAGGTGATAGACAAGCTCAAGGATGGCCAGTTCATGTTCTCCTGGTACCCGGACCAGCGCTGGCTGAAATCCTCGGCCTACCTCAACTGCCAGCCGCGCCAGGTGGCGAGCATCCTCAGTGCCAATGGCGGCTGAACAAAGGCGCTGAGCGCAGCGGCCAACCCGCTGCCGGGTTGCGCCGAGCGCCGGCGACGAGATACCGTTGCCGACCTGGAACGCCACCTCGCCCGAGCCGGACCTCATGCCTTCAGCGCCCTCCCTGCTTCTCCATCATCCCGGACCACGCCCGGCGTTCTACCGGGTTGCCGAACACCTGTGGGGCGCCGGTTGCAATGTGGACTCCGATGGCGACAGCAGAACCCCCGACGACGAGCAGTGGACCGAGCTGACCCTGATACTGCGCGCCTCCCCCGAGCAACGCCTGGACATCGACCCGCTGTCCCGGGAGCCCCTGGTCTTGCTGATCCGCGCTTCTGCGGCGGACCTGGGCGCCAGGGCCGCGCACTTCATCCAGTCGGTGGCAGGCGGCACCCTCCAGGCACACATCAAGGACCGATAAGGACCGGGCCCTGCCCTCTGGCAATGGCCCTCCTTCCCCCACAGGCAGCGCTTTTATGAATCCACCCGAGATCGACTTTTTCCCCGACTTCATCGCCGACCCGCAGCGGTTGTTCAACCACCTCAAGCAGGACGTGCAATGGGACGAGCGCATGCGTGCCCGCAAGACCGCCAGCTTTGGCGCGCCCTATGACTACTCGCAGATCACCTACCCGGCAGTGCCGATGCCCGAGGCCCTGGCACAGCTGTGCGAGCCGATCGAGCAACGACTGGGCTTTCGTCCCAACAATTGCCTGCTCAACTTCTACCCGGACGGGCAGTCCTCCATGGGCTTTCATTCCGACGCCAACGAACAGCTGGTGGAAGGCACCGGGGTAGTGATCGTCTCCCTGGGCCACCCGCGGGCCATGGTGTTCCGACACAAGGAAAGCGCTGCCACCTTCGACTACACACTGGCCAGCGGCTCGCTGCTGCACATGTCCGACGAGTTGCAAAAACACTGGCTGCACGCGATCCCCAAGGCGCCGGGTGCAGGCGAACGCATCAGCCTGTCGTTTCGCCTGCTCAAGGTGCAATAGTGCTGGACGCGGTCAGGATCGACCCTTGACTCGCGCCCGCCCCCATCGACAATGCCCGCCTGTGCCCACCGCTCTCCAAGAGGCCCCATGCAGTTGCTTCCCTGGTCCTATCCGTGCCCCGAAGGCTTCACCCTGCGCGGCCTGCGCTCCGAACCTTCGGGCAAACCCTTGCTGCACTTTCTCCACGGCAACGGCTTCTGCTCCATGGCCTATCGTCCGCTGCTGACCTTGCTGGCCGAGTCCTTCGACTTGTGGCTCAGCGATGTCCAGGGCCATGGCGACAGTGACCATGGCGGCCCGTTTCGCGGCTGGAACCGCACTGCGCAGCTGGCCGCCGAGGCGTTCGAGGCCGGGCGCGGGGCCTACGCCGACGTGCCGTGCTACGCCGTCGGCCACAGTTTTGGCGGGGTGCTCACCAGCCTGATCCTGGCCGAACGCCCCCTGCTGTTTCGCAAGGCCGTGCTGCTGGATCCGGTGATCTTCAGCCCGTCGATGATCAGTTCCCTGAGGCTGCTGTCGGCCCTGGGCCTCAATCGCCGCCACAGCCTGGCGCGCAAGGCCGCCGCTCGACGCCAGCACTGGCCGGACCGCGCCGCGGCCAGGGCCAGCCTGGCCAACCGGGGAATCTTCAAGGGCTGGAGCGAAGACGCCCTGAACGCCTATGTCGAGCACGCGCTGAAGGACGACGGCCAGGGCGTGGCGCTCAAATGCGCTCCCGAGCGCGAGGTGGACATCTTCAGCAGCTTCCCCCGGCACCTGTGGCGCTCCCTGCGCCAGGTGCAGACCCCGAGCCTGGTGATCCACGGTCGCGACAGCTACCCCTACGTGGCCCGTTCGGTGAAGCGCTGGGCAACCCTCAATCGCCACCTGAGCACGCAGGTCATCGAGGGCCAGCACTGCTTCATGCAAGTCGACCCGGCAGCCAGCGCACGAGCCATCCTCGGGTTTGTGCACCACGAAGGCCGCTGAAAACCCCGCCGCAGGCCCCCAGAATAGATGTCACCGTGATATCATTGCCCGGTTTCCCAGACCGGGCCGTGCATCCCGATCACCCCGGAACCCCTGGACAAGGCGCCGCCCAGACGCGCCTGCCACCCCGCCTTGTGTGCAAAAGACCGACGGCGCCATGGAGCCTGCTCCAACGCGCGCCGCATTGATGCAAACCGCGATGCCTGTCGCCGGTTGTACTTTTTGCCGCCACAAGGAACACAGTCATGCTCTTGAGAACGATGAACATTTCCCGCCGTGCAGGGTTCAGCTTCGCCCTGATCGCCCTGCTGGCACTGGGCCTGGGGGGGTTCTCATTGCTGGAAATGCAGCGCATGAACCAGCAATCCCTTGAGGTCGACCAGAACTGGCAGCCATCCATCGTTGCCGCCAACGCCCTGGCCCTGACCAGCACCCAGATCCGCACCATCACCCTGCGCATGCTGGTGGTCCGTGACAACAACGATGTCCAGGCGCTGCTCAAGCGCGTCGGCGAGCTCGACGAGCAGCTCGCCCACCAGCAAGGCGTCTACGAAAAACTGATCACCGAGGCCGAGGAGCGCAGCGCCTATGAACGCTTTCTCGGCGCCAAGGCGGCCTACAGCAAGGACCAGCACCGGGTGGTGGAACTGGTGCGCCAGGGGCAGAAGGAAGCCGCCATCGATGTCGTCGACGCCGGCCCGTACCTGGCCAACGCCGACACCATGCTCAAAGAGCTGCTGCAGATCATCGACACCAACACCCGGGGGGGCGTCGCCGCGGCCGAACACACCAGTGAGGTGTTCCATGGCGCCATCGGCATGGTCGCGCTGATCATGCTGGTCGTGGTGACCCTGACCATCGCCCTGGCCCTGCTGCTGACCCGCAGCATCGTGCGGCCCCTGGGCCAGGCCGTGGCCGTGGCGGAAACCATCGCCAACGGCGACCTCGGCCAGAGCATCACGGTCAGTGGCAAGGACGAACCGGCGCGCCTGCTGCAAGCCCTGCAGACCATGCAGGCCAGCCTGCGCGGCACCCTGCAACGCATTGCCGACTCCTCCAACCAGCTGGCGTCGGCCGCTGAAGAACTGCACGCGGTCACCGAGCACTCCAGCCAGACCCTGCACCAGCAGAGCAATGAAGTGGAACAGGCCGCCACCGCCGTCAACGAAATGACCGCGGCGGTGGAAGAAGTGGCGCGCAACGCCGTGAGCACCTCGCAAGCCTCCCAGGAAACCGACCGCACCGCCCACCACGGCCGCGAGCAGGTGCAGCACACCGTGGACTCCATCGGCCAACTGGCGACGGACGTGACCCAGACCTGTGAACAGGTCGAGCACCTGGCGGTGGACGTGCGCAATATCGGTCAGGTCCTGGAAGTGATCCGTTCGATCGCCGAGCAGACCAACCTGCTGGCCCTCAATGCCGCCATCGAAGCTGCCCGGGCCGGGGACGCCGGACGCGGCTTTGCCGTGGTCGCCGACGAAGTGCGGGCCCTGGCCCATCGCACCCAGCAGTCGACCCAGGAAATCGAAAGCATGATCAACACCATCGAGGAAGGCACCGAAGGCGCGGTCAGCGCCATGCGCAACAGCAACGAGCGGGCACACCTGACCCTGGAGGCGGCCCGCGCCTCTGGGCTGGCCCTGGACCAGATCACCCAGGCCATCACCATGATCAACGAGCGCAATCTGGTGATCGCCAGCGCCAGCGAAGAACAGGCCCAGGTGGCCCGGGAAGTGGACCGCAACCTGATCAATATCCGCGACCTCTCGACCCAGACCTCGGCCGGGGCCAACCAGAGCAACGCCGCCAGCCAGGAGCTGTCGCGCCTGGCAGTGGACCTCAACGCCCTGGTGAATCAGTTCAAGCTCTGAAAAGGCCGCTGCAAGCTTCGAGCGGCAAGCTTCAAGTTCAAAGCTTGCCGCTTCAGAACGCGTAGCGGCCAATCACTTGCCGGACCTTGGCCAGGGCCAGGCCCAGATCGGCCATGTCCACCGAGCCCAACGCCAGGCGAATGGCGTGGGGCACCGGCCCGGCGCCGACGAAGGGCTCGGCGGTGGACACCGAGACGTTCTCCCGCAGCAGTGCCATGACCACCTGATCGGCCCGGACCTCCTCGGGCAACGGCAGCCAGAGGAAGTAGGCGTTCGGATGGCTGACGTAGGCCAGCCCGGTCATGACCTCCCGAGCCAGGGCCTGACGGGCCCTGGCATCCTCGCGTTTTTCCTGCTCCAGCCGCGCCACGGTGCCATCCTCGATCCAGGCGCAGGCCAGGGCAGTCATCACTCCCGGAGTGTTCCAGGTGGTGGCACGGATCGCGCGCTCGATCGGCGGCACCCACTGCCGAGGCGCCACCACGTAACCGACCCGCAGGCCGGTGGCCACGTTCTTCGAAAACCCCGAGACGTACACCGTGAGATCCGGCGCCAGGGCGGCCAGGGGCGGCGGCGGACTGGGCGCCAGGAAGGCGTAGGCGGCGTCTTCGATGATCAGCAGCCCATGGGCCCGGGCAATCGCCACCAGCCGCTGGCGCCAGGCCAGGTCCAGCACCCAGCCCATGGGGTTGTGCAGGGTTGGCATGGCATACACCGCACGCACCCGCCGCCGTCGGCACAGCGCTTGGAGACCGTCGAGGTCCGGGCCCTGGTTGCCCAGGGGAATGGCCACCAGCTCCAGCCCATGGGCCTCGGCCACCACCTTGAACCCGGGGTAGGTCAAGGCATCCACCGCCACCACGTCGCCGGGCTTGAGCAGCGCCATCACCGTGGTCGCCAGGCCGTGCTGGGCGCCACTGACCATCAACACCTGCTCGCCCGCAACCGTCAGCCCGCAACCGGCCAGGTAGCGAGCCAGCGTCGCCCGTTCATGGGCGCGCCCGGCGTGCGGCTGGTAGCGCAGCAAGGCTTCCAGATCGCCAGCCAAGGCCAACTGGCGCAAGGCGTTGCGCAGCAGCTCCGCCTGCCCGGGCAGCGCCGGGTAGTTGAAGTTCAGGTCCAGCGTGCCCGGCGTGGCGACCGGCTGATCCACCCCCTGTCCCGGAGGCAGGGCGGTTTCCCGAACATAGGTGCCGCGTCCGGCTTCGCCGCTGACCAGGCCCATGGCTTCCAGCTCGGCATAGACCCGGGACGCGGTGACCAGCGCCAGCCCCTCCCGCGCCGCCAGTTGGCGATGGGTGGGCAGGCGAGTGCCCGGGGCCAGTACCCCGGCGCGGATGTCGGCGGCAAAGGCATCCACCAGTTGCTTGTAGCGAGCACGGGCCATAGGGCGCTGTATCCATGACAATTTTTTGATTGTGCTGATCTTCGATCCTAGGATGCCTTCGACACAAGCTCCGCCGCCGCGGCCCCTCATCTCATGAGCACTCCCTCAATGGCACGAACATCGAACCTGCAATCACCCGCCCTGCAATCCTCCGCCAGCGGCTGGCTCAACGGCTTTATCGGGGTGCTGATCTTCAGCGGCTCGCTGCCGGCAACCCGGGTCGCGGTACTGGAGTTCGAGCCGTTGTTCCTCACCGTGGTCCGCGCCAGCCTCGCCGGGGTTCTGGCCCTGTGTCTCCTGCTGCTGTTCAAGGAAAGGCGCCCGAGCCCGGGGCAACTGCTGCCCCTGGGTATCGTCGCCCTGGGGGTGGTCCTGGGCTTTCCGCTGCTGACCGCCCTGGCCCTGCAATACGTGACCTCGGCCCACTCCATCGTGTTTCTTGGCCTGCTGCCTCTGGCCACCGCCGTGTTTGGAGTGTTGCGTGGCGGCGAGCGACCGCGCCCGGTGTTCTGGCTGTTTTCCCTGCTGGGCAGCCTCCTGGTGGTGGGCTACGCCCTGTCCCAGGGCCTCACGGCCTCCCCGCGGGGCGATGCGCTGATGCTCCTGGCGGTGCTGGTCTGCGGCCTGGGCTATGCCGAAGGCGCCAAGCTGTCGCGGACCCTGGGCGGCTGGCAGGTGATCTGCTGGGCCCTGGTGCTGTCGTTGCCGATCATGGCCGCGCTGACCCTGTTCAGCGCCCCGCCCGACTTCGGCGGCATCAGCCTGCCGGCCTGGTTCAGCCTGGGCTACATCTCGCTGTTCAGCATGCTGATCGGGTTTGTCTTCTGGTACCGCGGCCTGGCTCAAGGCGGGATCGCCGCCGTCGGCCAGCTGCAGTTGCTGCAGCCGTTCTTCGGTCTGGCCCTGGCCGCCGGCCTGCTGCACGAACAGGTCAGCCTGGGCATGCTCGGGGTCACTCTGGCGGTGATCCTCTGCGTGGCCGGGGCAAAGCGTTGGGCCAAGTGATAGAAACGACAGTGGCAGGCTCAAGAGGCCTGCCACTGCTTGCGCCTTACCTGGCGACGGGTGCTGCAAACGGCTTGGGGTCTAGGTCGGAGAGATAGTGGCAAGCGCACCGATTGCGATGGTCAAGGCTAAAAATCCAAACAAGAAAAACGCCATCTTAGTCATCAGGCCTCCTGAACAGTAGGTGTGCGGTGCAGCGGGCCCGGTTTCCAGCCGGGAGGCCGGACGGGCGCGCCATTTTCAAACCTCGGCTGTTCTGATAACAGACGCAGATACGCGAGAAAAATACGGATCAGAAGCATCTGCCGGCTCTCGCTCGCCCATCCCCGAGCGCCTGTGTGGCCCTAGCGCCGGGCCAGCTTGTAGCGCACGCAATCCTCGTAGAAGCTTTTGCGCAGGGCCTCGGGCCTGATCCGCGAGGCACTGTCGTAGGTCTGTTCGGTGATCCCCAGGGCCATCATGCGCATCCAGCCCTTGCTGAACTTGTAGGTCTGGATCTTCTGCCGCGCCGCGTACAGCGACACCCCGGACAACTTCAGCTCCTGAGCCCGGGCAGCAGTGCCAGCGCCCCAACTGCAAACATAACGGTCATTGGCCTGCAGCTCTCTGGCCTGGGCCATCCCGGCCCCGCCCAGCAGGGCGCAGGAAGTCAGCGTTATCAACACATGGCGCATTTATCGGTCACCTAACCACCTGAAAATAAAGTGATTTTGCCGATACCTCGGCCAGTGCGGGGCCAGCAGATTGCCTTATCGATCAAGGCAAAGTGCCTGCCACTGCTGGCCCGTCATGCGGTACAGGCGCACCGGTCGTTGATGAAACTCGATCTCGCGGAACGCGCTGAAGCCGGCCTTCTGCGCTACCCGCAGGGAGGCGCCGTGGTCCGGCTCGATGATCACCACGACGGATGCCAAAGGCCACTGGCAAAAGACCCACCGCAGCACACCCCGGGCCGCCTCCACCGCCAGCCCCCGATTCCAGAAGCGCGTGGCCAGGCGATACCCCAGGTTGAGCTCTTGCACCTCGCCCACCTGTTCCGGACTGACGCCGCAGAACCCTGCCAACTCGCCACTGGACTTCTCCACCAGGGCCCAGGGGCCCGTGCCCCGTTCGGCATAGCACTCCAGACACCAGTCGATGAACTGGCCGGTGGCCTGCTCGTCGCAGACCCCGCGCAGGGAGTACTACATCACCAGGGGATCACTGAGAATCGCGGTCAGTGCGGGTAAATCGTCCCGGGTCAGAGGACGCCCGATCAGGCGTGGGGTTTCGAATAAAGGCATCCTGTGCTCCCTGGATTGTGCTTGGCCGGCTCAGTATTCCAGAAGGGAATGCACGGATAAAAATCGCGCATTTTATTTATCGCCCGGGATCTCTTAGCGTGTCCGTTCCCCCATTGGAGATCCCGCCGTGACCGACGCCCGTCCACGCCTGTACGTCGATGCCCAGTTCACCAGCCCCTATGCCCTGTCAGTGTTCGTGGCGTTGCGGGAAAAAGGCATCGACTTCGAACTCATCCCCCTTGACCTCGATGCCGGTGAGAATCGCGCCCCGGACTATGCCCGGCTGTCCCAGACCCAGCGGGTGCCGACCCTGGTGCATGACGGCTTTGCCCTGTCCGAATCCTCGGCCATCACCGAATACCTGGAGGAGCTGTTCCCCGAAATACCCGTCTATCCCCAAGATCGACAACAGCGAGCCAAGGCCCGCCAGGTCCAGGCCTGGCTGCGCAGCGATTTGCTGCCGATCCGCCAGGAGCGCTCGACCCTGGTGGTGTTCTATGGCTGCAAGGGCGAACCTCTGTCGCCACCCGCCCAAGCGGCGGTGGCCAAGCTGATCGATACGGCGCAAGCGCTGTTGGCGCAGGGTCGTGACTGTCTGTTCGGCCAGTGGTCGATTGCCGATGTCGACCTGGCGCTGATGCTCAACCGGCTGATTCTCAACGGTGACCCGATGCCGGCGCGCCTGGTGGACTATGCCCGCCGCCAATGGCAGCACCCGGCGGTGCAGGAATGGCTGCAACTGCCACGCCCGGCGCTGTAGTCGCCAGCGGCTGAAGGTGTCGGCAACGCGGTAGACGGCAAACACCCTCCCGGCCAGCCGGGAGGGTGCATGGAACGACGGGACAGGCGCCTCAGGAGGCCAGCAACGGCCGCTGGTCATAGTTCTTGGCATAGGCGTTCTCTACGCCGGGAAGAATTTCCACTATCGAGAAGTAGCGATCCCAGAACGGCGTTTCCCGCAGTTCTTCCACCAACAGCTCATAGGCGTGATGGCTGCTGGCCTGCCACCACCAGAGATCGGTGACCCGGGCCGAATAGAACTCGATATCGAAAAAGCGCATGGACACCTCTGCCGAGTGCTTCTGCAGAATCGGCTCCATCTGGGTACGCATCAGATGAAAGCGCTCCTCGACGGAGAATCCCAGCCACTCCGGGGTGGTTTTGACCAGCATGAATACGCTGAGCACGGCGACAGACATAGTGTTGACTCCTGACGAACAAAGGGTTGAGAGATAGGATTTGCCCCAGCAGAATACGAGTCATCACTCACCTTTCAAACTCGCATTGGCGCCATGTCAAAACACCCTGTCGCTCCCCCCTTGAACCCGCGTAAAGCCCCGAGTCAGCGTCGTTCGGCGCACACCGTCGAGGCCATTCTGGAAGCCGCTGCTCGCATTCTGGAAACCCAGGGCCTCACCGCCTGCTCCACCAATGCCGTGGCGCAACGGGCCGGGGTCAGCATCGGCTCGCTGTATCAGTACTTTCCCAATCGTGATGCCCTGACCGTGGCTCTGATCGAGCGCGAGACCGCGCAACTGCTGCGCGACATCCAGGCGGCCAGCGATCTCAGCGGCGCCCTGGAGCGCATCCGCGCCATGGTCCAGGCCGCGGTGGCCCACCAGTTGCGCCGGCCGGAACTGGCCCGGGTCATCGATTTCGAGGAACGGCGGCTGCCGTTGCAGGAGCGCCATCAGCGAGTGGCCCAGGTCATTCATCAAGCCCTGGTCGAGGCCTTGCAACTGGCCGATGCGCCATGGGTGCTCGATGACGTGACCACGGTGGCCCATGACCTGTTCGCCCTGACCCACGGCATGATTGACGCCGCGGGTGAGCGAGGTGAAACCGATGCCCTGAACCTGGAGCACCGGGCCATGCGCGCCATCCGCGGCTACCTGGCGCTGAGCGGGGAATGATCCGCCGGTGCGGCGCAGGCCTCTTCGGCCGACCTGGACCGACCAACAGATGCCGGGCAAAGCCGGTGCCGGCCAGGGACAGGCATGCCAGGAACGCAGGCAATCCCGGCCGATCGCAGCCTCGCCAGCGGCAACGGACAACGCCAGAAAAGTACCCGTGCGCCGATCCGGCTGGTATGGTGCGCCCCTTGGAAATACACCGCCCGACCCTGAGGAACCTGACCTTGAGCAGTGAAGCAAAAATGACCGGTGACCTGTTCGAAGTCGACAAGCGCCTGGCCCTCAAGCCCATCGTCGACTTCAACAGCTACCTGCGCGCCGCCTTCGCCGACGGCCCCTGCACCTGTGGCCGCTGCGTCGCCAGCCAGGGTGACGAAACCGGCTACGAGCACCCGCACAGCTTCAACTTTGCCGGCAAGGTAGCCAACCGCCGCTTCGCCACCACCGCCGGCAGCGACGTGCTGCTGGCCCTGAAGAAGGCCTGGCTGTCCTTCACCAAGGCCGAACTGCCCAGCAGCGGCAACCTCGACCTGACGACCGTGAAAGAGTTTGTCGAACCCGAGCTGCACAAACGGCTGCTCCCCTTGTTCGTCGCCAGTGGCCTGGTTCAAGACGTGGATGGCCAGTTGCAGATTCAGGCGCAAGTGGCGGCTTGAAGACCAGGGCATGCCTCTGCCCGGAGCACAGAGGCGTGCGACCTAGAGCCAGCGCCGCACGCGCCGTCGATAGTCGGTAAAGTCCGCACCAAACAATTGCCCGAGCGCCCGTTCTTCGGGAGCGATCTGCAAACGGTTCATGTACAGGACAAAGCCCAGGACGCCCGGCAGCACCAGGGGCGAGGCCAGGTACAGCCCCCAGGCCAGCAACCACAGGGCAAAGCCGACATACATCGGGTTGCGGGTGTAGCGGTAGATGCCCGACGTGACCAACGCTGAGGCCGCTTCGGGTTTCAAGGGGTTGACCGTGGTCCGGGCACGCCGGAACGAGATTCCGCCCGCCAGGACGAACAGCAGCCCCGCCCCGACCACAGGCAGCGCCAACAACAGGCGTGTGCTCCAGGCCAGGTCAAGTCCCGGCAGCCCTAGCGATGCGCCGCCCATCAGCCCGCCGAACGCCAGCGCGACCAGCGGTGGCGGAACCCTGTTTTCCAGTGCCTGCATCATGCTTCTTCCCTCGAAATGCTGCGCAATCGCCAAGCGGCGGATCCCTGGCCTCAGGGGTAGTCCATCGCCCGGCACCTCCTACCGTCGCTCAATGATGCAACAGCAAATGCCTTGCAAACCGGCACCGCCCACTTGAGCATCAGCGCGCAGTTGTACATCCTCCGGGCTTCGACTTGATAGCCCGGCGCCAGCTTGAGCCCCCGACCGAACAGGTTGTAGCAGCGCCAGCCCCGACACTCTGGAAACCCTCAGCATGCAAATCCCCCATCAAGGCAGCTGCCTGTGCGGCGCGGTGACTTATCAAGTATCCGGCGCGTTGAAAGCCGTCGCCCACTGCCACTGCCGCAAGTGCCAGAAAGGCCACGGCGCGGCCTTTGCCTCCTACGCCAGCACGCCGCGCGCGAATCTGCACGTCAGCGACTCCGGCGCCGCCCTCAAGGGCTATGAGTCCTCCCCTGGCGTGCTGCGCCAGTTCTGCTGCCACTGTGGCTCATCACTGTTCTGGCAAGATGCCCGGGGCGAATACGCCGAGTGGATTTCAATCGCCATCGCCACCCTGGATACGCCCTTCACGGCCCCCAAGCAGAAGCACCACTGCGTGGCAATGAAGGCCAGCTGGCATGCCATCACCGATCACTACCCGCAACTGCCCTGACCCCGGGCGCAGCCGTGTCCCTGACCTGAAGGATTGCCCAACAGATGAGCCAGCACTGGTGCTACGTATGGCTACTGCCGCTGCTGGAAAGCCCCTATGAGTCGGTAGCGGCCAACCTGCCCGGCGCCCTGGCCGAGCTGGATATCAAGCACCCGCTGCCCCAGGCGGTCGAGCTGCGCCAGTTGCTGCTGACCGCCCTGGAGTCCGACTCGGAATACTGGGCGCAACGTGCCGTGACATGGCTGGAGGCAGGCTTTCCACTGGATCGCGAGCTGTGCGAAACCCTGCTGCATCAGGTTTCTCGAAAACGCTTCAGCCAATCCATCCGGCACCGGCTGACGCCCCTGGGCAAGCGCTGGCTGCGTCAGCACCGTCCGACAAACTGAATACCACCGCGCCCGGCGCCGCTAGCGCGCCGCCAGGTCCTTGGGTTTGTAGAACAGGAAATTGCCGATTTCAGTGGTCTTGATGTAGCTCTTGGCCCACTGCGGTGAAACGCTGCGGTCGTGAAAGTACAGGGCGCCGCCGGTGCGGTCCTTGAGCTGCTGATTCAGCGCCTTGCGCGCAATCTCCTTGGCCAGGCTATAACGCCCCTCCTCTTGCACCTGGTCGGGACGGCCATCGCACCACCAGGAGAACTGGCAGGGACTTTTTTCCGAGCCTTGCTTGACCACTTCGCACAGGGTAGACGGAAAACCCTCATGGCCCAGGCGGTTCAGGACCACATCGGCCACCGCTTCCATATCGGCAGACTCCCCTCCTTTGGCTTCCCAATACAGGGTCCGCGACAGGCAGGTGATGGCATCGTCCACCGGTGCCTGTCCGGCGGGATCCACGGCCTGGACTTCCGTCCTGGTGATGGGGGCCGCCTGGGGCTCGGCCTTGGGACTCTCTTTGTCCGCGACCTTCTGCTCCAGGACCTGGGCCTTGTCCTTGGCGACTTCCTGGACCGCAGGTTGCGGCTCGGCGGCCAGGAGCTGGGCGATGTAGAGCATCAAACCGTAGCAGGTAAGCCTTGCAATGAAGTGCATGATCGACTCTTCCAACAAGTCATGGACCCTGGGTCAACGCCAGCCCTGAGCCTTCAAGCGACAGAGCCGCGCACCGAGGCCGGCGCATGGGCACGTCGGCGACAAGCGACGGGTCATGAGAGGGCCATATCGAGTCGACCATGGCGCCACAAAAACATTCCCTCGAAAAACGCTCACCGGGCCAGGGACGCTGGACCTCGACGCAGCGCCCCGGCTGATCACTTAGAACTTGTAGCCCAACCCCACCATGTACACGAACGGGTCGACATCCACGTTGACCTTGGAGCGCACCCCGAGCTGGCTGTTGTTCACATAGGCATCGGTGTTGATGTCGATGTAGCGCAGCTGCGCATTGAGCATCAGTCGGTCGCTGAGCATGTAGTCCATGCCCACTTGTGCCGCCCAACCCCAGGAATTGCCGGCGCGGAAGTTGTCGAAACCGGCGGCGGAAGCCCGGCTGCCGACCTTTTCATCGTAGATCCAGGTGTAGTTGAGCCCCGCCCCCACATAGGGCTGGAACGCCGATTTGCTGTGCATCGGGTAGTACAGCAGGCTCAGGGTCGGTGGCAGGTGCTTGAGGGAGCCAAGCTTGCCATCGGCGATACCGCCGGCGGTGCCACTGAGGCTCACGTTGTGTTCAAAGGGGGTCGCCGCCAGCAGTTCCACCGCCAGATGGTTGGTCAGCATGTAGGCGAAGTTCAGGCCCAATTGGGTATCGCTGCCCAGGCTCGCCTTGCCGCCCAGGCTGGTGCCGGCCAGGGCGCCGCGATCGACCTTGACGCTGGAGCTGCTCTCGCGCGGGTCCACCGTCACCGCGCCGGCACGGACAATAATGTCGCCGGCCTCGAAGGCCTGGGCCGTGGAAACGGCCAGGGCAGCCAACAGCAGGCTGGTACTCAGAAGGGTCAATTTACGCATGCATCACTCCACTACTCGAACAACGGCCAACCCGCCAGTCGTGATCACGGCGGGCTGTGCCAGGGAGGCTCGAGTATCGAGAAGCGGGTACGCGCGCACATCTGCCGAATGACATAGGCCGTGGCCGATCAGCCCGGGGATGCATTGCGAGGTGTTTCGTGGCGCCAGGCCAGGAGCAGGCGCCACGGGGCAAGCGAGCCTGTTTTTGCTCAGTCGAGCAACCCGGCGTTCTTCAGCAACTCGCCCAGCCCCTGGGGAACCAGCGGCGAGCCTTCGCTAAAGCTGCGGCTGTCATGCCAGCGGGCAACGAACGGGGCGCCGTCGCTTTCCCGGGCATCGAGATGGGCGCGCTGGTAAACCCTCGGATCGTCGAAGCGGGCGTCGTAGACCTGGACGATTTCATGGCCGGGTTTGCCGGCGAACGTGAACAGGCTTTCCAGGGTGCCGATCAGGCGCAGGTTGCTGATCGACTGTCCCAATTCCTCCTGCACCTCACGGACAATCGCCCGGGCACTGTGCTCACCGAAATCGATACCGCCGCCCAGCGGCCGGAACAGCGTCTGTTGCGTGTCGGCATCAACGAACTGATTGACCAGGATCTTGCCCTGGTGGTGGAAGACACACAGCGCGAGCGCGCGAATACGGGGTTCAGACACGGGATAAAGTCCATTTGCCGGTACGAGGCGCGGCATTAGAACACAGCGCAGCGAGCATCAACCAAGGTAAAAATACTTCACCGCCAACGCCGGCACCTCCTCCATCGCCGACCACAGCTGCTCGTCCAGCTCGCCGCTGATCAACTCATGCTGCTCGTCGCTCAGCAGCTCGGGAAGGTCCCACAACCGCTGCAGTGGCGGGTGATGTTCAAGAGGTCCGAGCAACTGCCGCTGGCGGCTGACCAGCCTGCGGGTGTTGCGCGCACCGATGGCCGCCAGGGTGTCCAGCGCCAGCTCACAGGTCTGCTCGCCCCAGTTGCAGAAGAACTGCAGGAAGCCGCCGTTGTAACCGTCCGCCTCCAGGCGCCAGAGCGCGACGATGGCTTGATCGTCCGCCGGCAACCGCTCGAGCTGCCACTCCACGGCCTGCAAGCGCGCCATGGACTCATTGCACAGGTGCTCCCAGATCCAATCGATGGCCTCGACGCTGACACCCGACTCTCCCAACTGCGGCCAGGACACCCGACGCCCTCGGTGCTCGATCTGAAAGTCCACCCGCTGCTCGGGCGTGGCCTCTTGCAGGATTCGGTAGCGACTCAACGGCTGCCGCAGGTGCAGGCCATCGGCCCAGCCGAGGCAGAGCATTTCGGCGTCGAAGCTGACATGGGTAATGGGGCTGAGGTTCATCGAGCAGATCCTTGCATAAAGAGGGTCAATGGCGCTGCGCCGGCGGATTACTCGCCAGCGGCCACGGGGCGCCGCGGGCCCATGCCGTTGAGCAGCGAGAACAGCACCCCGGCCAGCAGCCCGAGCAGCAGGAACGGAAAGATCCCCCGGTTGAACAAGGGGACCCAGTAGTCCAGCCCCGAGGCCCCCTTCAGTGATCCGGCGAACAATCCCGGGGCCCCGGACAGCAGCCAGATCAACAGGCCACTGAGCCCGCCACCGATTACATGGCGCCAGCCGGTGGCGAGGAAACGGTCCACCAGCCATAGCATCGGCCAGCTGACCAGCATCGAGAGCCACGCGCCGATCAGCGCCCCGAGCGAGAAAACCGCCAGGCTTTGCTCCCCCTTCGGATAGAGCGTCACCGCCACCCCGCCCAGGGTCAGCGCCCCTGACAGCGGCACAGCCAGAACCCGCCACCCTTGCCGCGCCCGCCCATGAAGCGGCACCGACAGTTGCTCGATACCGCGGATCAGCAGGCTGTACAGACCGCCCAGGAGCAACCCGCCGGCCAGCGGCAACAGCAACAACTGCGTCCACGAGGTGCGCACCAGCAAGGTAGCGACCAGACTCAGGATCAGGCCGAGCCACAGGTAGCGCGTCCTGGCTTGCGGCCAGCGCCGGTCCATCCACAGCAACAGGGGAATGCCCAGGACCATGGCAATCACGCTGCCAAACAGAAACCCGGAAAACAGCTGCGTACCATTCCAGCCCTTGATCAGGCCCTTGGTCACGGCATAGACCAGACCGGCGCATGCCGGCAGTGCAAACAATCGGAGTTCGGCATTGGGCCGCATTGGGTTCCACCTGGGTTGGCAGCGGGTGCCGGATTGAATAATGGAGCGTTTCTACACAACTGCGGCGGACTAATCCACTGCTGGAAAAAACTTGCGCCACCTTGAGCGGGGTAATGGCTTCTTGCGCACTATCGGGTTATACAACGGGTCGAAAATTCATCCGCCCCCTCAACGTAAAGCCCCCAGCGATGCTTTCAGCCCAACAAGCCTGTGCCCTGGTGCTCGCCATGCATGACGGCATGATCAACGATGGAAAGCCCGAGCGTTTTGTCATTCAGTCCTGCGAGCTCTGCCCCCAGGGGGCTTACTGGGTGATCCGCTGCCGCGCTCCTGCTAGCGCTCCGGCGCAGGTTGCAATGACCAGGCGTTGACCGACGCGATCATGTCATCGCGAACGACGCCGATGCTTGAACTGCATTTGAAAGAGTAAACAGGCCCATGAAAATCTACCTCGACGACGAACGCCAGACCCCGCCCGGCTGGATTCGCACCTACTGGCCGGACGAAGTCATCGCGCTGCTCGAAGCCGGCGGCGTCGAACAGATCAGCCTCGACCACGACCTCGGAGATGACGCGCGCGGCACCGGTTACGACGTGATCCTGTGGATCGAAGAGGCGGTGGCGCTGCAGGGGTTCTGTCCACCGCAGATTCATATCCACTCGGCCAATGCCTCCGCCGTGGAAAAGATGCGCGCGGGGGTGCAAGCGATCAATCGGCTGGCCCGCGACAACGGATGCCGCCAACCCACCGACAACAGAGGCCACTGACCCCATGAGCGGCAACCTGTACGGATACATCCACTGCCTTGACCCTTCGCCGGCCGCCGAAGCGCACAATCGCGCGGTTCTGCACAGCCTGCCAGTGACCGGGGCGCAGATCACCAGGGCGCTTTTCAGCCTCCTGCCCCACAGCCGGGGGCATTGCTACTACGGGCATATGCTGCACTTCGCCTGCGCCCCCAAAGGCAGTTATGACTTCGAGGATTCGTGGCTGGCCGAATACGAAGCCCTGCTGGAGCGCTTGTTCTGGGACAGCTCGGAAGTGGTGCATACCTATTGCGGCGAACGTCGGACCTGGGGCTCCAGTAAAACCCAAGGGCTCGCACCACCAACAGGCTTGCAGATCAGCCAGCGGAAGGTCTTTCCCTCCTACCACCACCTGGAGCCCGTCGAGGACAGCGATGTAGCGACGCCGGGGCACCGCTGAAGGTGCCAGCACCGGCTTGATTGTCACGCCACGCAGTTACACAACATGCGCGGCGAGCGGCGCCGGGCTGGACCAATCGGCCCTCAACAAGCCGTACTGCACCAGATCATGATGAGCTCCCAGCCAATACCCCGCCTGGCGGGAAAGCCCTTCGCGGACAAACCCCAGCCGCTCCAGCAACCTGAGGCTCGCCAGGTTCTGCGGGTGCACCTGGGCCTCGATACGGTTCAGCGCCATCTGCTCGAAGCCCCAGCCCACCGCGGCGTGCAACGCCTCGCTCATCAGGCCCTGCCCTTGTGCCGGTTTTGCCAGTTCGAAGCCGATGGCGCAGCTGCGCCACTGGCGGTTCCATTTGAACAGGCCACAGGTGCCCAGCAGGCCGGGATCGGACTGGCGCTCGATGCCCCAGCGAACGCCCGGGTTGGGCAAGCTCCGCCAACCGGCGAACAGTGCCAGCAATTGCTCGGCCTGCCGGTCATCCGTGATGGGGTCGGTGCCGAACCACTGCATGGCCTCGGCATCGCTGTGAATCGCGAACAACGCCGGGACATCGGCCGTGCACAGTTCCCTGAGGATCAGGCGTGGGGTACGGATAACCGGAAAGTCGCTCATATCGACACCCGCCCTAGCCTGCCAAGCGCTTGCCCAGGATGAGCGCATACTCGTCCTTGATCGGCTCAAAGCCGTACTTGTGCTCCAGGCGCTTGACGATGAAGTGCCCGCGGGCCATGTCCTGATAGAAGTCGGTGAACAGCGCATTGATGGTGGCGCCGGTAAAGGCGCCGATCACCGGCACCGCCTGGGCCGCGAACTTGCTGGAAATGGTCACGCCGTAACGGCTGGCGACCTTCTCGATCAACAGCGCCAGCCACTTGCCCACCTGCCCCGGAGACAGCCTGCCGGCCGCCCCGGCGCCTTGCCGGGCGGCAATGGCCGCCAGCTCCTTGGACAATTGCTGCATGGCCTGGGTGGTGAAACTGCGGGTGATGTAATAGCCGGTCTCGGTGGCGTCGTCGGCCTGGCTGTTGCCACCCATGGCAAACACTTCGATGCACGCCTGCTTGGTGGCGAAGTCCTCCAGGTCGAAGCCTTCGCTGCGGGCCACATCGGCCACCGAGCGCATCATGATGGTGGTGGAAATAGGCAGCTCGACGAACAGCGCGGCAAACCCGAAAGCGCCGCCCACCGCACCGGAAGTGGCGGCATAGACTTTGTGCAAGAGCGTCGAGGCCTGTTTTTTCGGGGTGTTCTCCAGGCTCCACAGCGCGGCATCGGCCGAGGTATGCAGCGCAGCCACCACCGCGCCGTTGATCTTTGCGGACACCCAATTGGGCAAGGCCTTGACCGCGCTTTCAATCGGCGAGCCGAGCAGGCCGGACAGGCGCGCGGTCAATGAAGGGGATTCCAGCAGGCTGACCGCCCGCTTCAGGTCCTGATAATCCTCGGGACTGTCTTTGATGCTCACCGGCTTCTCCATGGGCTGCGACCTACTGCGCCCGGGAAGCATAAACCGCTTGCCGCTCAGATCACGACAAGATTCATCCTGCCGGGGCGCCCCCACGCAGCTGACGCTTCATGGGGGCGCCGAGGTGGAGCAGGTCAATCCTGCAACCAGACCCGCACCTGAGGCTGCGCGCCTTCGATGAACACCAGGCTGGCCACCTGCCCCGCCTCGATCAGGTCCTGACGGGCCCATTGCAGGGACTCCAGCAGCGGCGCGTGTTGCACCAGCTCAACGCGCGCCACTGCGGCCTTCATCGACTGCCGGGCATCGGACTTGGCCTTGCGAATGGCCGCCAGCGCGGCACTGACCGCCTCCAGCAACGGCTCGACATAGTCCTCGGCCACCTGCGCCTCGGGCCACGGGGCCCGGTGCACCGAACCCGGCTGCCAGCAACGCCAGACCTCCTCGCAGACAAAGGGCAGAAACGGCGCGAACAAACGTTGCAGGACACTCAAGGCCGCCGCCAGGGCGTTGCGCGCCGAGTGGCCCTCGGGGCGATAGGCGCGGCGTTTGACCAGCTCGACATAGTCATCGCAGAACCACCAGAAGAAGCCCTCGATGCCAATCAGCGCGCTGCTGTAGTCGTAGCCCTCCAGCGCCGCCTCGGCGGCGGCGGTGACCGCCCCCAGGCGTTGCAGCATGGCCTGGTCCAGCCTCTGCTCGACCGGCCCCTGCGGGTCGCCCGGCACGCCGAATACCAGCTTCGACAGGTTGAACAACTTCAGCGCCAGGCGCCTGCCGATCTTCATCTGCTGCTCTTCGAAGGCGGTGTCGCTGCCCGGGCGCCCGAGGGCCGCCCAATAGCGCACGGCATCGCTGCCGTATTGCTCCAGCAAGCCCTGGGGCGTGACCACATTGCCCCGCGACTTGGACATCTTCTTGCGGTCCGGATCGAGGATCCAGCCCGACAGCGCCACATGCTTCCAGGGCACCGCGGCCGCCTCGAAGTGGCTGCGCACCAGGGTCGAGAACAGCCAGGTGCGGATGATGTCGTGGCCCTGGGGGCGCAGGTCCATGGGGTAGACCCGGGCAAACAGGTCGTGGTCCTCCTCCCAGCCGGCGGCGATCTGCGGGGTCAGGGAGCTGGTGGCCCAGGTGTCCATGATGTCCCGCTCGCCGATAAAGCCATGGGGCTGGCCGCGTTGCTCGGGGCGGTAGCCCGCTGGCGTGTCCAGGGTCGGGTCCACCGGCAGCGAGGCTTCGTCTGCCAGGATCGGCCTGTCGTAGTCCGCTTCGCCCTGGGCATCCAGGGGATACCAGAACGGAAGCGGCACGCCGAACACCCGCTGGCGGCTGATCAGCCAGTCGCCATTGAGGCCGCCGACCCAGTGCTCGTAGCGGCTGCGCATGAACGGCGGATGCCACTCCAGGGCCTGGCCGCGACCGAGCAACTGCTGGCGCAGTTCAGCGCTGCGCCCACCGTTGCGCAGGTACCACTGGCGCGTGGCGACGATCTCCAGGGGCTGGTCGCCCTTCTCGAAAAACTTCACCCCGTGACGGATCGGCCGTGGCTCGCCCAGCAAGGCGCCGCCTTCGCGCAACAACGCCAGCAATGTCTTGCGCGCCTGGGGCAGGCTGCGCCCGGCCAGCGCTTGATAGGCCTGGCGCGCGGCCGGAGTGGCCAGCCAGTCGGGAACCTGGGCCAGCAGCCGACCGTCCGCGCCGATGATCGAGCGGGTCGGCAGTTGCAGTTCGCGCCACCAGAGCACATCGGTCAGGTCGCCAAAGGTACAGACCATCGCCAGCCCGCTGCCCTTCTGCGGGTCGGCCAGGGCGTGGGCCAGCAACGGCACCTCGACCTCGAACAGCGGCGAGCGCAGGTGCTGGCCGAAGCGCCCCTGGTAACGCGGATCGTCCGGATGCGCCACCAGCGCCACACAGGCCGCGAGCAATTCGGGACGGGTGGTGGCAATGCTCAGGTCCGGTCCCTCGATGCCTTCAAAACGCAGGTCGTGATAGGCCCCGGCCACCTCCCGCTCCTCCAGCTCAGCCTGGGCCACGGCGGTCTGGAAGGTCAGGTCCCACAGGCAGGGCGCCTGCTGGCTGTAGAGCTCGCCGCGCCGGTAGTTGCGCAGCAAGGCACGCTGGCTGACCCGTTGCGCACGCTCATCGATGGTGGCGTAGGTCAGGCCCCAGTCCACCGACAGGCCCAGTTGCATGAACAAGCGGCGAAAGGCCTGCTCGTCGACGGCGGTCAACTGGTGGCACAGCTCGACAAAGTTGCGCCGACTGACCGGCGCATAGTCGGCGCGGCGCTCGGCGACCCGGGTCGGTGGCTGCAACTGCGGCTGGTAAGACGCCAGGGGCTCGCAGCGCACGCCGTAGTAGTTCTCGACCCGGCGTTCGGTGGGCAAGCCGTTGTCGTCCCAGCCCATGGGATAGAACACGGCCTTGCCGCGCATGCGTTGGAAGCGCGCGATGATATCGGTGTGGGTGTAGCTGAACACATGGCCGACGTGCAACGAGCCCGAGGCCGTGGGTGGCGGTGTGTCGATGGAGTAGACCGCGTCCCGGGTGGCACTGCGATCGAAGGCGTAGGTGCCCTCTTCCAGCCAGCGCTGGGACCAGCGTGTTTCGAGGTGTTCAAGCGAGGGTGTGGCGATGGGGCAAAGCGTTGCGGTTACACGTTTAACGGTGACATAGCATCCTCCTGTTATCACCCGGTGGCGCCGCAAAGGTCGGCGCCGAGGGAAAAATTTATAGAGGATTGCGCGGCATTAGTAAATCGCCCGGGCGCGGCTTTTTGCATTGCGCCTCAATCGAACTGCAGTTGCGCAGCCCATGCCGGGTACTGGGTCTGCAGGCGCCGCAGGCATTGTTCCATCAGCCGCGCATCGTCCGGCAAGCGTCGGGAGAGGCTGTGCCAGCCGCTGATGCGCAACTGCAGCGGCATCTCCACCAGCCCGGAAATGGCATCCCAGAAGGCATCCCAGTTGCAGCCATACCACTGGGGCAAGCCCAAGGCATCGCGCAAGGCCAGGTGCAGCTCACGGGCCGTGACCAGGTCGCGTACATCGATTTCCAGCAACTGCGGGCGAGTCATGTTGCGTGCCTCTGCTCAGGTTCATCGGCCGCCAGCATACCCGATGCCGGGGCCCATCCTGGCAGGCGTTGATGCAGCGCAGGCAGCAGCGGCCAATCGCTGGCACACTCCGGACTTTCGCCGCACAGGAACAACGATCATGGCGATTCCCCAGGACAAGGAACAACTGCTCAAGGCCATCGACAGCCACTTCAATGCCTTGAGCCAGGTGCTGGATCAAGTGCCCCCGGCGCGGGTCGACGAACGCAGCCTGGAAGGCCACGTCAAGGGCACGCAGATCAGTGTCTCCGAGCTGGTGGCCTACCTGCTGGGCTGGAACGAGCGGGTACTGGACTGGCTGGAAAAGGACCTGGCCGGCCTGCCCATGGCCTTTCCGGCTGTCGGCTTCAAGTGGAACCAGCTGGGCCCGCTCGCGCAGAAGTTCTACCGCGACTATGCCGCCATGGCCTACCCGCAAAAGCGCCAACGCCTCGACGCGGCCAAGCAACGAATCGTCAGCCTGATCCGGCAGCGTGACAATGCCGCGCTCTATCAATGCCCCTGGTACGCAAAGTGGACCCTGGGCCGGATGATCCAGCTCAACACCGCCGCGCCCTACGCCAACGCCCGCGGACGCTTGCGCCGCTGGCTCAAGCAGCACAGCGCCCCATGACCGCAGCGGCGCCACCGGGCGCGCTGACTGCGCGCGCCCCTGTGCAACACGGGTTCGACCGTCAGCATCGACGTCTGTCGCCGGTGCCGTCCCCGGCGGAGCAAAGGCCTGGGTACGCCCCGCGCCGAGGCCCGGCGGCGGCTCATGCCGCCGGCGGATTCATGGCTGCCGCGCCGCCAGTTCCTGGCTGGTGTACTGCTGGGTCTTGCTGTCGTAGACGTAGGTCAGGTTATCGGCCGCGGCCAGCGAGCGGATTTTACCCGGGCCCTGGAAGGTGGTGCCGCTGACCTTGACCTGCACCTGCGGCAACGGCCCCTGGCCGGCAACAAAATTCAACTCGCCGTCGCTGCCGATACAGGGCATTACCGCGCCCTCGTCACAAGCGGCGGAGTTGTCCTCGCCGGTGCGCACCTGCCCCAGATAGGACCAGACCCAGCCATCGTCTTCCGGCTTCTTGTTCGGGTTGAACAGCAACATCGTGTAGCCCTTGGTCACCACGCCGTCGTCGAACGTGGCGGTGGGCACTGCCAGCAACAGCCGGCCATCGGCGGTGCGGTGCTGCACGGCCTGGCGCTTGCTGTCCACTTCCTCGGGTTTTTCCCGGCCACCGAAGAAACCGATCTTGCGTTCGATGCTGCGGATGGAATAGGCCGGCGTCTGGCCCGGGTGGGTGAGTTCGAAGGTCGCATCCGCCAGCCGGACCTGGACCTCGGGCGCGGCAAAGTCCTCGCCCTGGCGGGCCGCGCTGTCCCGGGTGTGCCAGACAAAGGTGGCGTAGTAGTGCTTGCCGTCCAAGTCCAGCTCCTGGCCGTACCAGAAGGTCGCGGTGACGCCGTCCTGGAGTTCCACTTCCTCATCCTGGTCGGGCACCTCGACGTTCTGCATCACCGCCAGCACCGCACCGGGGGGAATCGGCGCCGGCCCGGCCTGGGCCAGCAACGGCAACGCAAGGGCCAAGCCGGCCACGCCCCAACCCGCCAACGTCTTGCCCAGGCTATCGCCCAGACCTTTCCCGAATCTGCATTTCATCAATCGCACGTCCCTGTAGAGTCCGAAAATACCGCCGGCCAAACCGGCCGCGGATGGCACAACGTGGCGATCATATAGACCCGGTTTCGCCAGCCACAAGTGTCGACCGCCTGAACGGTCAGCCCCTGATCCCGGCCGCAACCCAACGGCCGTCCCCGCGACGCTTGCACAACACATATGATTTTCCATATATTTGCGCCTCCATATATACGAGCTTCGTTCCATGATCACGCCCTCGGAGGTCTTCAAGAGCCTTGCCGACGAAACCCGCGCCCGCGCCACCCTGCTGATCGCCAACCAGGGTGAGCTGTGTGTCTGCGAGTTGATGTGCGCCCTCGACGACAGCCAGCCAAAGATCAGCCGTCATCTCGCCCAATTGCGCAGCAGCGGCCTGCTGCTCGACCGGCGCCAGGGACAATGGGTCTATTACCGCCTCAACCCGCAGCTGCCGGCCTGGGTCGGGGAAATCCTGCAAGTGACCTTCCGGGCCAACAGCGACTGGCTGCGCGACAACGCCTTGCGCCTGCAGCACATGGAGGGACGCCCGGTCCGCGCCGCCTGCTGCTGATAGCGCAAACCCGTGAGTCTTGAGCCTTTGACATCCGCCCACAGCGCAAGGAATACCCCATGCGAGTCCTGTTCATGTGCACAGCCAATAGTTGCCGCAGCATCCTCTGCGAAGCCCTGTTCAACCACCTGGCACCCCAGGGTTTCCAGGCCCTGAGTTCCGGCAGTTTTCCCAGGGGGCAGGTGCTGCCCCGCAGCCTGCATGCCCTGGAGCAGGCCGGTATCGCCACCGACGGCCTGTACAGCAAGGGCAACGACGCCTTCGCCGACAACCCGCCCGACATCGTGATCACCGTCTGCGACAAGGCCGCGGGCGAAGCCTGCCCGGTGTTCTTCGGCCCGGCGCTCAAGGCCCACTGGAACCTGGAAGATCCGTCCGCGATCAGCGCCGACGAAGCCACCGTCGAGGCGGCCTTCCGCGCCACCCTGGCGCACATCGAGCGACGCTGCAAAGCCTTCCTCGACCTGCCCCTGAACCGCCTCGGCCGTGAGCAACTGCAGCACGAGCTGGACCGCATCGGCACCCTGTGAGTCGGAGGACACATGTCAGAACAACTGCCCAACCTTGACCTCTCGCTGCTGGATGGCGAACTCGCCAGGCCCGAGCACAAGCCCCGCATCCTGCTGCTGTATGGCTCGACCCGCGCACGCTCGTTCAGTCGCCTGCTGGTCGAAGAAGCCGCGCGCCTGCTGCAGCACCTGGGTGCCGAGACCCGCCTCTTCAATCCATCCGGGCTGCCACTGCCCGACGACGCCTCGGTGGAGCACCCCAAGGTCCAGGAACTGCGGGAGTTGGTGCAATGGTCCGAAGGCCAGGTCTGGTGCTCGCCGGAACGCCATGGCGCGATGTCGGCGGTGTTCAAGGCACAGATTGACTGGATTCCCCTGGAACTCGGCGCCGTGCGCCCGACCCAGGGCAAGACCCTGGCGGTGATGCAGGTGTGCGGCGGCTCACAGTCGTTCAACGTGGTCAATCAGTTGCGAGTACTGGGCCGCTGGATGCGCATGTTCACCATCCCCAATCAATCCTCGGTGGCGAAGGCCTACATGGAGTTCGACGAGGACGGCCGGATGAAACCCTCGGCCTACTACGACCGGGTCGTGGACGTGATGGAGGAGCTGGTGAAATTCACTCTCCTGCTACGCAACCAGCAGGCCTTCCTGGTGGATCGCTACTCCGAGCGCAAGGAAAGTGCCGAGCAACTGATGGCCCGGGTCAACCAGCGCTCGCTCTGAGGGCACGGTCCACGCGCCAGCTCGCGTGTCTCGCAAGCCGCGGGCCAGGTGAAGAATCGGGTCAAGCCAGCAGTTCGCTGATCCAGCGCACCTGGCGGCCCAGGTCCTGCACTTTCGCATCCGGTACGGCCTGCGCCCGGGTAAAGCTCTCCAGAGTGCGCTGTTTCAGGCGCAATAGACGCTGCCACTTGGCCAGGAATGCCGGGCTGCGGGTCTGCATCTGCAACGGGCCGAAGTACAGTTCCCGGGCGCTGTACTGCACCGGCGCGGCGCGTTCGGCGACGATGATCTCGTAGTCGAAGCGGTTCTCGCGCAACACTTCTTCGGCCAGGATCCGGTAGCCATGCTCCATCAGCCATTGACGCAGCGGCTGCTCGCCGCCGTTGGGCTGCAGGATCAGGCGCTCCGCGCCGCTCAAGCGCGCCTGGCCGCGATCCAGGATGTCCCGGATGGTTTCGCCGCCCATGCCGCAGAGGCTGATCGCGGTGATCCCGTCCGCGGCCTCGATCGCCGCCAGACCATCGGCCAGGCGCACGCTGATCTGCTGTTCCCTGCCACTCTCGAGCACCGCGCGCCGGGCCGAACGGAATGGCGTCAACGCCACCTCGCCGGCCACCGCCGCGACGATGGTGCCGCGGCTGATCAACGCCAATGGCAAGTAACCGTGATCCGAGCCGATGTCGGCCAGGCGCGCCCCGTTCGGCACATGCGCCGCCACACGTGCCAGGCGCATGGACAATGTCTGTTGCTTCAACTGCTGCCCCTTTTCACCACCAAGGTCCGGCACTCGGGCCGGATCGGGGGGCGATTCTGGCGGGCAATGCCAGGCATTTCAAATTTATGCGACCAGGGCCGGCGGGCAGGCCCTACTGCGCTTGCGCAAATGGCCCAAGGGTGCAAGCCGCGCCGATCACAATCCCCTGGCGCGAATGCGCCAAGGCGTGGCCCAGGGCGTGGGCGACGGCCCGGCCGAACGCTAGGTCGTGGCGCCGTGCCGCATGATCCGTCCGTCATAGCCGCAGCTGATCCAGCGACCGCGGCCGCTGGGCAGCACATCGGTGGCAAAGTTGTCGTGCGAGCCGATGACCACCCCCTGCCGCGATGGCAGTTGCCAGCGCCTGACCAAGCCATCCTCGCCACAGCTCAGCAGCACCTGCCGCGCCTCGAAGCGCACGCGCCGCACCGCCCCGTCATGGGCGGCAAAGCGCTCCGTGAGCGTCAATGTCTGGCCGGACGCCAGCAGGTGCAGCGCGCCGTCAAGATCACCCGCGGCCAAGGTGACGCGGCCATCGGTGTCGATCCAGCTGGCCAGCGTCCGCAGGGGACGGCCCAGATCGATCACTTGCACGCAGTCCCGCTGTTCGGCTTGCCACAGCTTGACCGTTCCGTCTTCCGAGGCGGTGGCGAAAGCGCCGTTGCCCAACGGCGCGATCGCCCAGACCCAAGAGGCGTGGGCCTGATGCTCGTTTGCCGCGCCGGATGCCAGGTTCCACAGCGTCACGCGGCCGTCGGCGGCGCCGCTGACCAGACGGCCACAGGCCAGCCGCGCACAGCACAACACCGCCGAAGCCGAGGTGCCGATCAGCGTCGAGGTTCCGGTCGCCAACGACCAGCGCCGAATCGTCCGGTCCCGCGAATGCGACACCAGTTCGCCAGGCGCCGTCTCCAGCAAGCCGAGGATGGATTGGCTGTGGCCGTCGAGCCGGCCCTGGTACTCGCCCTCGCGGGTCCACAGACGGATGCTGGCGTCGCGCCCGGCGCTTGCAAAACCCCGTTCGCCAAGGCTGGCAAGCGCCCAGACGTATCCTTGGTGACCGGGCTGGAAGGGACCGTCGATCGACTCAGGATGCTGCGGCTCGTACATCAGGTCACTGCGCATGAGGTATTTCCGGCCCGAGTCCACCGGGGCCCCCGCGTGCCAGAGCCCGTGATCAAACAGAATCAGGCTGCCCTTGCGGGGTTGCAGGCGCAGCGTGGCATCGCGGCCCGACATGGCCGCGGAGCGTCCCTGGAAGAACAGCGTCTCACCGCCACTGAAGGCATCGTCGTTGAGATAGACCATGAAGGTCAGGCGCGACTGAGCGCACTGGCGATGGTGGACACCGTCCTGGTGAGCGCGGAACTGGGTGCCGGGCCGGTAGCGGCAAAAGCGCAGCCGTTCATTGACGCCGACCATGCGCCAGCCCTCTTCGTCCATCACCGCACCAAGTCCCGTCGTCGGGGACAAGCACTGGCGCAGGCGCGTGAACAGCCGCCGGGCCAGGGTCGGATCGTCCGCCACGATGCGGTCGTTGTCGCGGTAGGAGGACGGATAGTCGGACACCGCGCTGGCGAACCCGAGCTTCTCCGTGGCGGCCACCAGGGCATCGCACTCGCTTGCCGAAAGAAACCCGTGCACCAGGACGCACCGCACGGCCTCACCCAGAGGTCGCTCGACCACAACCGAGGACGCCTCGGGGCTCGCCACCAGTATTTCAGCCAGGGAATTCATCGTGATTCTCCAAAGTTGGTCCGGCGACCAATATTTGCAACGCTAGGGTGCGACGCCGTCGATGTCAATGCTAAGCTGGTCGCACGACCAATATTGGAGGATCACATGGCACGCCGCTCGAACACCGATGAAAGACGCGGCCAGATCGTGGCGGCACTCCAGGCCGTCATGGCCAGGGCCGGCTACGCCGGGGCCACCATCGCCGCCATCGCCCGGCACGCGGAACTCACCCCCGGCCTCGTGCACTACCACTTCCGGGACAAGCGCGAAATCCTGGTGGCACTGGTCGACTCGCTGGCCGGCTACGCCCAGCAGCGCTACGAGACCCGGGCCGCGGCAGCCGAAACAGCCGGGCAACGGCTCCAGGCCTACATCGCAGCACACCTTGCCTACGGCTCCGACGCCCAGCCCGACGCAGTTGCCGCCTGGGTGATGATCGGCGAGCAGTCGGTGCACGATCCTGATGTGCGCGAGGTCTATCAGGCGGCGCTAGCGGCACAGATGAAGTTGCTCAAAGGCCTGCTGCGACAGTGCTACGCCGAACGCGGACGCCGCGTCCGCCAACTCGATGCCCTGGTGGCAGGCATCACCTGCTTCATCCAGGGAGCGTTCACCCTGTCCACCACGGCGCGGCCGCTGCTGCCGACGGCCTTCGCCGCACCGACGCTGATCGACTGGGTGGAACGCTACATGGATGGGCAAGAGCAACGATGACGACCACGCCAGCAAGGAGGGGGAAGAATGCAGTGTCCAGATTGTGAACAAGGTGTCGTGACCAAGGTTCAAGTGCGGGCAACGCAGGAGGTCCTGCACGTTTGCCAAGAGTGCGAGTCGCTCTGGCTCACCGCCGAGGACATTGGCACCGAGCCTTTCAACAGTTTCACTTCCTACATGGAGGAGCTGGGTTTACCGCCGCTCTGGAGCTCGCTGTATGTCCTTGAGCCAGAAAAGATCAGCAGTCCTCAGGCACGGAAATACCTGCGCTCGGTCGGGGCGATCCAATCAAGACGGCCATAGCGCAACCGCCACACTCAGAAACCCCGGGGGCAGAAGGCCAACGGGCGCACCCAAGCCAAACACATCGGAGCCAAAGATGATTTACCAACTCTGGATGGAGCCGGATGACGGCCAGGCATTCTGCCCGAGCGGCCCGCAGGGAAACAGCGCACGCCAACTGCTTCACCCGGACGCCAAGCTTGTGTGGGAAGTTGAAGCCCACAACCACTTCGACGCCATGACCCGGTACTACGCGTACATGGAGTGGGGCGAATACAAGAGCGACCTTGCCGAACCGGAGCAAAAGTAGTGAGCGGCATCGAACAGAGCGTCGGCCCAGGCGACGCGCTGCACCACAGGCCGCAACGCCGCCCTGGGCAACAGCGGTGCCCAGGGGCGGATAATCCGCAGCGTTCCTGCTTGTTTTCGAAGAGCGCAGGTTGCTCGGCAATGAGTGAATGTTAGGCTTGGCGGTCTTGATATTCAGCGGACGTACGAGTTGTTGCGCCTTCACCCGCCTGCAGGAAGATCATGGACATTCGATTGACGCAAACCAGGGACTGGATGCTGTTGAAGCAGGTTCGTCTCGCGGCACTTCAGGACACCCCCACCGCCTTTGGCGTGAGTTACCAGGCCGCCGCCCACTACAGTGACCAGCAGTGGCAGGACCGCGCCTCGTCAACCGCTACCCAATTCTGGCTGGCCTTCAACGACCAGCAGCCGGTGGGAATGATCGGCGCCGCAGTCAGTGGTGCGCACCGCTACAACTTGATCGGCATGTGGGTGGCCCCCGAGGCACGGGGCAGCGGCGTGGCCGCGAAGCTGGTCGAGGCGGTGAAATCCCGTGGGCGAGACCAGGGCCATGAGTGCGTGTATCTGGACGTCGCCCCCGAAAACACCCGAGCCGCTCACTTCTATCTGAAGCAGGGATTTTCCTTCATCGATGAATGGGAACCCCTGGCAAGCCATCCCCATATCAAGGTGCAGACCATGCTCTGCCCTCTCTAGAACTGACCCGGCCGCGCCTCTGCTGGCCAGGGGCGTGCTCCGCCCGAGAACAGAGAGCGTCGCGCAAGTCGGCCAGATAAAGGTCCATCGGGCTCAAGCGGACGGATCAGCTCTGAGTGACAACCGCAGCGTCGTCATTGGACTCGGTGGCCAGCTTCGCCCGATCAGCCTTGCTGATGTACTTGGACTTTTTTTGCGGAGCCCGTTTGGCGCTGGCCTTCTTGGCGTGAACCTTCAATAGCTGCTGGATTTTTTTACGGCGATTCATGTGGGGCTACCCGGCTTTTTAAGTACAGGAATGATTTCAGCCGCCACTCGCCGGGGCTGGTAACTCTTTGCCGATCCCGCGAATGATCCTTTGCGCCCTTGCTCAGCGATGCCCGTTGCGTCAACCACCGCCCCTTCGGTGGGAGGCGGCAGCTGAACGTCAGGCTTAACTCCCGATGGCCATCGCGAGCACACCCAGCAGTAGGCAGGCGCTGGCCACGATGGTCAGTCGCAAACGCATCGGCAGGTACCAGGCCGGTAGGTGCATGACCTGCGAGAGCTGCCGGTCATGCCACCAGTGCGCCAAGAATCCGCCAATCAATAACAGCCCGCCCCATGACAGCGGCAGCAAGGTGGCGACCCAGCCCATCAGCGCAGGGACGATGCTCCAAATAAAGCGTGTCTGACGCTGCTGCGCGTTCATGCCGGGAGCGATCATGGCAAAGCCCCAATGCAGGGCTCCGACAAAACTCAGGATCACCGCCCCGTAACTGACCAGTGCCTGGCACCACAACAGCCGCTGTCCGTGCGCAACCACGGCCAGCAACGCCAGCCCGAGAAACGGCAGCAAACCGCCATAACCCAGGAGGGCAACAGGCTTGGGTGGCGATACAGAAGACAAAAGGTTCATCTGGATTCCTCTCAATCAGGGCACTGAAAACTGTAGCCGCAAAAGCGCCCTCTGAATGGCCATCGCGTTGACTCACCGCAACCGGCAGGCCACTGCCGGCCCCTCAGAACTTCGCCTGCATCCCCACCCGCAGCGTGCGCCCCGGCGCCGGCATGAAGCTCTGCGCCAGCGGGTCCAGGTAGTAGCGGTCGGTGAGGTTTTGCAGCGATACGTTGAGGCTGGCGTGTTCCTGCAGCTTGTAGTTGAGGAACAGATCGACCAGCGCCACTTCGCGGTAGTTCAGCTGCGGCGTGGTGGCGCCGGTCTGCCAGGGCTTGTCGGCGGTGACGGTGGGCCCCGAGGTGTAGGTGATGCGGGTGCCGAGGGTCAGGCTCTGGTCGAAGAAGCGCAGGCCGGTGGTCAGGTTGCCGGCAAAGCGCGGCGGGTTCTGGGTGTTGGTGTAGGACCCCATGAAGCTTCCCGGGGTGCAGTCCGGGGTGTCGGCGGTTTTCCGGTAGGGGTTGCTGGTGGCGCGCAGGGTGGCGGCGAAGGCCGCGTCGCAGGTTTCGGTCTTCAGGTAGTAGGTGGACGACAGGTCGGCAAACACCCGCCCGGCATCGTAGTGGGTCTGCAGTTCCAGGCCGCGGGTGGTGTAGCTGTCGGTGTTGCTGAAGCGCATCAGGCCCCACAGGCCCGGGCTCGGGTCGTAGTAGCGGGTGATGTAGTTTTTGATGCTGTTGTTGAAGTAGGCGAGCTTGATCGCCGCCGAATCGTCATCCACCAACAGCCCCTTGTGCAAGGTGCTGGCGCCGATCTCCCAGTTGCTTGAGCGCTCGGGCTTCAGGCCCTTGCCCGGCGTGGTCTGCTGCACGCCGTAGCCGGTTTCGAACAGCGAAGGCATGCGAAAGCCCTGGGTGTAGGAGGCATAGACAAAGGTGTCTGGCAGCACTTCGAGATTGATGCCGAAGGCCGGAGCAAAGGCGCCACCGCTGTTGCTGTCCTTGCCCGAATAGTTGTAGCCGGTGACCACCCGATCCACTTGCGAATCCCCCACCTCGGTATCGGTGGCCCCGTACTGGTTATAGGGCGTGCCCTCGAACGGGTAGTTGGTGTTGTTGAAGACAATGCCGTTGTTCAAGCGTGGATCGGTGGCATCGGTGTAGCGCCCGTTCTGGTCCGGGAACCACATCAGGTAACCATAGTCGCCGGGCCTGGAGACGGTCACGTACCTGTGTTCGCGTTCCTCTCTGCGCGCCGTGGCATTGGCCACATGGTCCTTGCTGCGATAGTGGGTGTAACGACCGCCGCCCCACAGCATCAGGCGCTCCACCGGCTGGTATTCCAGCTTGCCGTTGAAGCTGAACTCCTGCCGCGAGCCCTCGCGCAAGCTGCGGTTGGCATTGATGTCGTCCTGGGTGGTGACCACGCCTTTCTGCGGACGCAGTTCTTCCAGCTGGAACGAGCCGCCCAGGTCCAGCTTCAAGTCGCCGTAGTCGGTGCTAAAGCGCGAAGTATTAGCCAGCCCGCCGCCCGTGCGGCGGTTGGCCTGGCGGGCCCAGGAACGGTCCGTGCGATAGGCCTGGGACGCCGGTGCCGACCAGGCGCTCAGTTGGCTGGTCTGCGCATCGGTCAGCCACAGGTCGGCAGTCAGGTCCAGCAGCGGGTTGTCCGCGGGCAGGTAGTTGTAGCGTGCGGTGTAGGTGTCGATCTGGGTGTGGCCCAGGGGGTACTGGTAGATGCCGCCGGTGCCGAACCGGAAGATGTCCGAGGGCATGATCTCGCCGATGCGCCCGTCATAGCGTCGGTAGCCGAGGTCGAAGCGGTGGCCGTCCGCTGGGCGCAGGGTGGTCTTGAGCAGCCACGATTGGGTCTTCGACGAGGAGTTCAGCACCTCTTCCCCGGCGTTGTAGGTGGTGGCCACGCTGGTCTGTTCATCGCCGTAGCGGTCAAAGGTGCGGTAGCGATCCTGGCCCTTCTTGCCGGCGAAATAGTTGCCCTGGTTGCGCTGGGCGTAGGCCGCCACCACATCGAACAAGTCATGGCGGTAGGCAAACGCGGCACTGCCGGACTCCGCGTCCGAGCCGAACAGCCCGCCACGGCTCTGGTGCGGCTCCGTGTACAGGTCCTCGGTCCTGGAATGGGGATCGCGACGGGCCGGTGCCACGCCGTTGTTCCACAGGTCGCCCTTGAGCCGCAGGCCGACCTGCTGACCGTCCTTGAGGATGTCGTCGACGCCAAGGGTGCGCATCTTGACCGTGCCGCCGATGGCGCTGGAGGTCAGGCTCGGGCCCTTGTCGATGGCGATGTCGCTGATCATGTCCGGGTCGATGTAGCTGCGTTGCTGGGTGCCGGCATAACCGCGATAGACATCCAGGGCCTGTTGCGAGCCGTCCACCGTCACCGCCACCCGGCTCTGGCCCTGGATGCCGCGAATGTTCACATCCAGGCCGCCGCCATTGCGGCTGTCGCCGACCTGCACCCCGGGCTGGCCCTTGAGCACGTCGCCCACCGACACCACGCCAAAGCGCTGCAGGTCGTCGGCGGAGATGTACACCGACGAACGCGGCGCCCGGTACACCTCCTCCTCGTCAGGGTTCTCGCCCTTGATCTTCTGCGTCGGCAGCGACACCGCATCAGAGCGCAGGCGCAAGGCATAGCCGCCGTCGGCCTGGCGCACGTAGCCCAGGCCGGTGCCCGCCAGCAGGCGGTTGAGGCCCGCTTCGGCATTGAAATCACCTTGCAGGCCCTGGCTGGTCTTGCCCGCCGTAAGCAGTGCACTGCCGGCCAGGCTGATCCCCGCCTCGGCGCCAAACCGCGACAGCACCTGGTCCAGGGGACCGGCGCCGATGCTGTAGTGGCGTTCGCCGGCCGCCAGCGCCATCTCGCTGTAGAGCGGTTGCAGGCTGAGCAACAGCAGGCCGAAGGTTTGAGTACGCAAGACACGAGCGGGGAAAATCATGCAAGGCTCCTAGGGATCGAAACCCACCGGTGCCGGTGGGCAATACCTGAAGGCCAAGCCAGATCGAAAAAACTATCGCGTCGCTGAAAAAAAATCTTCAGGCCGGCACCACCGTCACCCAATAACGGGTCCTGCGCTCGATGCGCACCGGCAGGGTATTGGCCACCAGGGCCAGGGCGGCATCGGTGTCGTCGAGCTGGAAACTGCCGGTCACGCGCAAGGCCGCCACGGCGTCGCTGCACCGCAAGAAGCCCGGGCGATAGCGCGAAAGCTCTGCCAGCAACTGATCCAGGCGCATGCGCTCGGCGGGCAGGATGCCGCGCATCCAGGCCTGGGCCAGCAACACATCAATGGCACTCGGCTGCCCGACTCCCCGGCCATCGACCCGGGTTTGCCATCCGGCCGGCAAGGCCAGCGGTGTCGGCTGCTGCCGGGCGCTGATCTGCACCAGGCCGCGCAACACCGTCACCTGAGTGCCCTGGCGATCATGGCGCACCAGCAGATGGGCGCCGCGGCTGTACAACACGGCATCCGGCGTTTGCAGTTGCAGCGACGCCGATGCCGGCGGGGTATCCAGGGCCAGCTCGCCCTCGATCAACTGCACGCTGCGCTGTCCTGCACTCAAGTCCAGATTCACCGCACTGGCGGTGTTCAGCCACAGCGAACCGCCGTCTGCCAGGGCCCAACGCCGGCGCTCGCCGATGCCGGTGCGATAACGGGCCAGGGCCGAACGCACCAGGGTGGAATCCGCCCCTTGCCAGGAGAGGCCACCCAGCAGCCCCAGCGCCAACAGGCACTTGAGCACCTGCCGCCGCCGTTGCGGATCGGCACCCGCCGCCTGCAAGGCCCGACGCGCCGTGGCATCGGCCAACAGATCGGCCCCCGGCTGCAACATCAGCGGCAGGCGGCTGACCCGCTGCCAGGCGTGCTCATGCTCGGCGCTGGCCTGACGCCAGTGCAGCAGGGCCTGCTGCTCGGCGGCGCTCATCAGCCCGGACTGCACTCGCACCAGCCAATCGATGGCGCAGTCCCGCACCCGGGGATCGACCGCGACGCCACTCATTCAAACAGGCTCGCGTAGCAGACGCTGAACGCCTTGCCCATGGCCCGCTGCACCTGGGCCACGGTCAGGCCCAACTGCGCGGCGATCTGCGGATAGGTCAAGCCATCGAGCTGGGACAGAAAGAAAATCTGCCGCACCCGCGACGACAGCCCCACCAGCAGCGAATCCAGCTGCAACAGGGTCTCGATCATCAGATGCCGCTCCTCCGGCGAAGGCTCCTCCCCCACCGGCCGTGCCGCCAGCGCCTCCAGGTAAGCCCGCTCGATGGCCTGACGACGCCAGCGGTTGATCAACAGACCATTGGCGATGGTGGCCAGAAACGCCATGGGCTGGCGCAGCTCACGCACATCTTCCTGGGAGCGCAGCACGCGGATGAAGGTGTCGTGCGCCAAATCCTCGGCATCGGCGCTATGCCCCAGGCGCCGATGCAACCAGCCGCGCAGCCAGCCGTGGTGGTTCGCATACAGCTGGGCGACGGGCGAGGAAAGGCTGTGGTTGGGCATGAGAGATTCGCATTAATGATAATGCTTCTCATTTTATGATCCGCCGACACCCCTTGTACAGCGCGGCAAACTCACAACGGTGGCAACGCCACAGGCTCTGCGCCAGGGTCAAGGCACGCGGATTCGGGCGCCAGGCCGGCGCTTGAGCACGTTGGCCGGGTGGCCCGTCAGCTCTTTCGGCTGGGCACGACGAGTCAGGAAGTCTGGCGGTCGATGTCGCGGCGAAGCACCACGGCGGTGGTGATGTCCTCCACCGATTCGTGACTGGCCACGGCATCCCGGACACGGTTCAGATCATCGATGGTGCGTGATTCGATCTCGATCACCAGGTCCAGCTGGCCACTGACCGAAGAGATGCGGCGCACCTGCGAGTGCTGGGCCAGCATGTCCAGCAGGCTGATGGCCGGGGTGCGTTTCAGGCATACCAGAAACATGGCGCGAATCACGTTGGCGTCGATTTCGCCGATATCCGCCCGGTAGCCCCTGATCACACCATTGCGCTCAAGGTTGCTGACGCGCTCGCTGGTGGCGCTTCTGGACAAGCCGATTCTCGCGGCCAGGGCCTTCAGGGCGATCCGCGCCTCTTTAGAAAGAATGTCGAGTATTTCCCGATCTTTCACGTCCAGGTCGCGCATTGAAACTCCTCACATTGACTGCCGAGTTTGTGCCGGTCGATTCCGACAATATGCAGGCCAAAGCCGACCGCATACCTACTGCCCTCGAAGATTTCGCATGCCAAGCTAACTGAAAAAAATAACTTGGAAAACCACTACCATGACTGACCTTTCCCACCCCGCCCCGCAGTTTTCGCCCCGCGATGCCGAACACCTGGCCGAACAGCTTTTCAATGTCAGCGCGAGCGCCTCGCCTCTGGATGGCGAGCGAGACTGCAACTACCGGTTGAAGACCGCCAGCGATGCGGGATGGATCCTGAAGGTCGTCAACGCCAGCGAGCCGCGCATTGAAAGCGAGCTGCAGGCCGCCCTCCTCAGCCACCTGGCCAGCACCTGCCCCGAGCTGGCCGTACCACAGCTGAAAAAGACCCTTGCCGGTGATTGCCTCGCCTCGGCCGTGGCGCCCTGCGGCGCAACCCACGCGGTGCGCCTGGTGAGCTGGTTGCCCGGCACACCGCTGGCCGAAGTTCCGCGCACCTTCGAACTGATGCGCCACCTGGGCCAGTCGTTCGCCGACATGGACCTTGCCCTGCAGGGCTTCATGCATCCCGGCGCGGTGCGCGACCTGGACTGGGACTTGCGGCACGCCGGGCGTTCGCGAGCCCGCCTGCACTTCATCAAGGACCCCGGCAGACGAGGGATTGCGCAGCGCTTCATTGAGACGTTCGAACAACAGGTGGCACCGACGCTGGCGCGGCTGCGCGCCCAGGTCATTCACAACGACGGCAATGACTGGAACATCCTCGTCGACCCACAGAACCACCAGCAGGTCTCGGGCATCATCGATTTTGGCGATGCCGTGCACACGGTGCTGATTGCCGAAGTCGCCATCACCTGCGCCTACGCCATTCTCGACACGCCAGACCCCATCGGCGCGGCGGCCGCCCTCACCGGCGCTTTCCACGAGCGCTACCCGTTGCAGCCGCAAGAGCTGGATGTGCTGTTCAATCTGATTGCCATGCGCCTGGTGATCAGCGTCACCTTGTCGGCCTCGCGCCACGAACAGACCCAGGACAACCCCTACCTGGCCATCAGCGAAGCCCCGGCCTGGCGCCTGCTGGAAAAGATGGATCGCATGAACCCGCGCCTGGCCACGGCAATCCTGCGCAAAGCCTGCGGTTATGACGCCATAGAAGGTGCCGGGGCGATTCGCCGCTGGGTGGATGAAAACCGCCGGTCCTTTGCAGAGATCGTGCATCCATCGGCGGCGACCCTGAACAAGGCCATTGTGCCGTTCGCCGACGCTGCCCACGAAATGACCATCGCTTCCGCCGCGCAGCGCCCGGCAGAAGCGACGAAATGGTGGAACGATTTCTCCGCCGAGCATCAAGTGCCGCTGGGCATCGGCCCCTGGGGCGAAGCCAGGACCATCTACACCGACAGCGCCTTTGAATCGCGCTTCATTGAAGGACAGCGCCGGATCATCCACCTGGGTGTCGACTTGATCATGCCGGCCGGAACGCCGCTGTACACGCCGCTTGCCGGTGTGGTGCAGAGCGTCGAGGTCGAGCCTGAACCGCTGGGCTACGGCGGTTTGATCATGCTCAAGCACTCGCCTGAAGGCTGCCCGCCCTTCCTGACCCTGTGGGGGCACATGGCCCACGAAGCGCTGACCCGCCTCAAACCCGGGGACCACCTTGAAGCCGGCGCGCTGGTGGGCTACATGGGCGCGGACACGGAAAATGGCGGCTGGCTGCCCCATGTGCATTTCCAGATGTCCACCGACACCCAGTTGCAAGCCAGCGAGTTCATCGGCGTCGGTGAGTGCGCCTATCTTGAGGTGTGGGCCGACCTGTTCCCGGATGCCTCGACCCTGGCCGGAATTCCTCCGGAAACCTATAGCCAGGAAGGCAGGAGCAAAGCGCAGATCGTGGCCAAGCGTAAGCAACTGCTGCTGCCCAACTTGTCGATTTCCTACTCGGACCCGATCAAGTTCGTGCGCGGCGATGGGGTCTGGTTGATCGACAACTTCGGCCGGGCCTATCTGGACTGCTTCAACAACGTCTGCCATCTCGGCCACTGCCATCCCGATGTGGTGCAGGCCCTTGCACGCCAGGCTTCACGCCTGAACACCAACACCCGCTACCTGCACGACAACATCGTCGAGTATGCCGAGCGACTCACGGCGACCCTGCCCAAGGGCCTGGCCGTCGCCTCCTTCGGCTGTTCCGGCAGTGAAGCCAACAGCCTGATGCTGCGCATGGCGCGCAATCACACCGGGCGCAACGACGCCATCGTGCTGGATTGGGCCTACCACGGCACCACCCAGGAGCTGATTGACCTGAGCCCCTACAAGTACAAGCGCAAGGCCGGTAAGGGCCGTGCAGAGCACGTATTCGAGGCGGCCGTGCCGGACGTTTACCGCGCAGCGGATGACTGGCCATTCGAGGAGTTGGGCAAGCGTTTCGCGCAGAGTGTCGCCGAGCAGATCGACAGCATGCGCCAGCAGGGCCGGGCCCCGGCGTTCTTTTTAGCGGAGTCGATTCCCAGTGTCGCCGGGCAGCTGTTTTTCCCGGAAAACTACTTGCAGGAGGTCTATGCCATGGTTCGCGCCGAGGGCGGGCTGTGCCTGGCCGATGAGGTCCAGGTCGGCTTTGGCCGGGTGGGCAGCCACTGGTGGGCCTTTGAAACCCAGGGCGTGGTGCCCGATGCGGTGTCCATGGGCAAGCCCATTGGCAACGGCCACCCGATGTCGGCGGTGGTGACCACCCGCGAAATAGCCGACAGCTTCAACAACGGCATGGAGTACTTCAATACCTTCGCCGGCAGCCCGGTTTCATGTGCCGTGGGGCTCAGCGTTCTCGATGTGATTGAGCGCGACAACCTGAAACTCAACGCACTGACGGTGGGCAACTACCTGCTCGATGGCTTTCGCACACTGCAGCAACGCTACGCGGTCATTGGCGATGTACGCGGGCTGGGGCTGTTCCTCGGGATCGAACTGGTCACCGATCGCCAGAGCAAGGCTCCGGCCACGCAACTGGCGAAAAAGGTTGCCGATGGCGCCCGGGAACGCGGCGTTCTGATCGGCACCGAAGGCCCCCATGACAACGTGTTGAAAATGCGCCCGTCGATGATTTTCAGCCACAAGAACGCCGACTTGCTGCTGGAGGTGCTGGACGAAAGCTTCAAGGCAGCCCTGCAGTAGAGCGCCGGGATCGGCGCACGAGTGACAGCCTGCGTGCCTGGCCGACATAGTGTCGGCCAACTCCGGCAATGTGTCCGGCTGGCGGACACCTTGCCGGGTGCTTTCCAGAACGGCCTATGCAAAGCTTTTCCCGAGGCCTGGGTGAAGAGCCCAAACAACAATAATTAATAATTCTTCAAAGGTGCCATCCAATGCTAACCAGAACGCTCAAGTGTCTGTTTGCTGCATCCACCGTCGCGGCCGCGGCGCTCCTGTGCCCTTTAGCCGCTCAGGCTGATGACTTGCAATCGATCCAGGCATCCAAAGAGATTCGCATCGCCATGAGCGGGCAGTACTCGCCCTTCAGCTTTGCCAACGAGCAGAACCAGATCGTCGGCTTCGACGCCTCCATCAGCGAAGCCCTGGCCCAACGGCTCGGGGTGAAAGTCAGCATCGTCACCACCCCCTTCGACGGAATAATCGCCGGGCTCCTGGCAAAAAAATACGACGCCATCATCGCCTCTATGACCATTACCCCGGAGCGCCAGAAGGCCGTGGACTTCGTCGGCCCCTACTACCACGCCGGCCGCACCATCGTGGTGAAAGAGGATTCGCCGATCAACAGCCTGGATGACCTGAAGGATGTGAAGGTCGGCGTCACCCTGGGCGATGCCCACGACAAATGGGCCAGGGCGCGGGGCAACCTGAAGGTGAAAACCTATAAAGGGCTTCCCGAGATGCTGGTCGACCTGGACGCCGGGCGCCTCGATGCGCTGGTGATGGACAGCGTTCCGGTGCTGGTGGCCGTCAAGGAAACCGGACAGAAAGTCCGCATCATCACCCCACCCCAACAGGATGGCGGCATCGAAGGCATGGGCATTGCGCTGCGCAAGAACAACCCCGAACTCAAGGCCGCGATGCAGCAGGCGCTGAACGACATGCTGGCCGATGGCAGCTACGAAAAGATCTCGATGCAGTGGATTGGCAAGGACATTCGCTGACTCATCTGCAGCCTGGCTCGACCTGGGGTCGGGCCAGTCAATCCGACTTTTCCGAGCCTTCCCATGGATCTGACACTTATACAGCGCACCCTGCCGTTCTTTCTGGAGGCGGCCTGGGTCACGGTGCACGTTTCGCTGCTGGCGCTGCTGCTGGGCTTGCTGGTGGCGGTGGTGCTGGTGGCGGCCCGGCTGTCCGGCTTCTTCATGCTTCGCTGCCTGGCCCGGGTCTACATCAGCGTTTTTCGTGGCACCCCCTGCTTGGTCCAGCTGTTCCTTCTCTACTTTGGCGGCCCGCAGATCGGCCTTGAGCTGGAACCGTTGTCCGCCGGCGTCATCGGCCTGGGCCTGAACATCGCGGCCTACATGGCCGAATCCATTCGTGGCGCAATTAGCAACGTGGACCCCGGCCAGGTCGAGGCGGCGCGTTCAATCGGTTTCGGCAAGGGCCAGACCCTGTGGCTGATTACCCTCCCGCAAACCGCCAAGTTGATGATCAGGCCACTGGGGGTCAATGCGGTCGCGCTGATCAAAGGCTCGGCCCTGGTGTCGACCATCTCCGTGGTCGAGCTTTCCTATACCGCGCAGCGTTTCATCAGCTCCACGTACAAGCCATTCGAGATCTTCACGGTGTCGGCCATTTTGTACATCGCCATGGTCTACACGGTCAGGCTGATGGTGGACCTCCTCGATAAACGCTTCGCGGCCAAGTGAGACGCCCCCATGCCAAGCCTCGACCTGAGTATCGTGACACCCTATTCCGAACTGCTGGCCACCGGGCTCTGGTGGACCCTCGTCCTGTTCCTCAGCGCCAGTGTGTTGAGCCTGATGGCCGGCATCGCCTTTGCCCTGATCGTGCTCTACACCCCGAAACTGGTCTCCCTGCCCATACGTTTCCTGACCTGGCTACTGATGGGCACGCCCCTGCTGCTGCAGCTGTACGTGATCTATTACGGCCTGGTGCAAGTGGGGATCGATATCCCGGCCCTCGCGGCCGGCATCATCGGCCTGAGCCTGCATTTTGCGGTCTACAACGCCGACGTGATTCGTGCCGGAGTCCTGTCGGTCGACCCCGGGCAGATTGAAGGCGCGCGCTCCATTGGCCTGAGCCGCAGCCAGGCGCAACGCTACGTGGTGGTGCCACAGGCACTGCGCAATACCCTGGCCCCGCTGGGCAACAACCTGATCGTCCTGCTCAAGGACACCTCCCTGGTGTCGATCATCGGCATTGCCGAGCTGGTCTACAGCGCCCAGCGCGCCGTGAGCGAAACCTACAGCCCGTTCGAATTCTATCTGGCCGTCGCGGTGATCTATTACGCGGTCAATCTTGTTCTGGAAGCCGGCCTGCACCTGCTTGAAACCAAGGTAGAGATGTCACGATGACCACAGAAAAGTTCATGGTTGAAGTCAAGGGCGCGCGCAAGGCGTATGGCGCCCTAGAAGTGCTCAAAGGCATCGATCTGTCTGTCTCGCGCGGACAGATCATCGCCATCATCGGGCCCAGCGGTTCGGGTAAAAGCACCCTGCTGCGCTCCATCAACCACCTGGAAGTGCTGAACGAGGGGGAGATCTGGCTGGAGGGCGAACACGTCAACCGCCCCTTGAAAGGTCGCGCATTCGAACAGCACATCAACAGCGTGCGCCAGCAGATGGGCATGGTGTTCCAGCACTTCAATCTGTTCCCGCACCTGACCGTGCATGAAAACATCGCCCTCGGGCCGATCAAGCTCAAAGGGCTGAACAAAGCCGCGGCCCATGAGCTGGCCATGGAGTACTTGTCCAAGGTGGGCCTGGCCAGCAAGTTCGACGAGTACCCTTCCCGCCTGTCCGGCGGACAGAAACAGCGCGTGGCCATTGCCCGGGCCCTGGCGATGCGCCCCAAGGTCATGCTGTTCGATGAAGCCACCTCGGCGCTGGACCCGGAGCTGGTGGAAGAGGTCAACCAGGTCATGAAGCAACTGGCCGCCGAGCACATGACCATGTTGATCGTCACCCACGAAATGCGCTTTGCCGGTGAAGTGGCGGACCGGATCATCTTCATGGACGGCGGCGTGGTGGTCGAGGAAGGCGCGCCACGGGAGATCCTGCAAAACCCGACCCACGAACGCACCCGGTCGTTCCTGAAAAAGCATTTGCACGCCTAGCAAGGCTGCGCTCGCGCGGGCCGCAGGTGCTGTTGCATCACACGCAGCAGCGCTGCCTTGGCAGCCAGGGGGCCCCGCCCCCTACGCGCCATCATTCGTAGCTCAGGGTGAAGGTCAATGAAGCCGCCAACTGCCCCTTGCCGATGCTGCGTTCGCTCAGGGCATCGGGAAGCGCCTTGAGGTAGGCAAGAAAGGTGACCGACTGCTTGCCGTCCTGGCTGACCCGGCCAATGGAATGCGCGCGTCCCAGGGGCAAGGGCTGCGTCGCTGCATCCTCCAGGCCAATCACCAGGCCTTGCGGACTGCCGCTGTCGAGCTCCAGAAAGCCCGGTATCTGCGCACTTTCATGGCCGCTCAAGGTCGCCTTGACCTCGGTCCTGCCGGCGCTGGCATCACAGTCGATCAGGTTCAGGACAACGGCCTTGCTCGCGGTTCTGCCGTCGCGATAGAGCTCCTGAAGGCCCACATCCTCGAAGTCCAGCGTCCGGGTTTCCGAGCCAGGCTCCAGGGTACAGGTCTGATCCATCAGCTGGCCGCTGAAAAAGACGTTGTCCGCCGCCACTGCCGGGGCGCTGAAACCATCCGCCAGCCAGGCACAACACAGGCACAGACAGCCGTTGAGCAATTGCTTCATGACTTCACCTAATACAGCTCGACCAGCAACAGTCCGGAAGCATTGAACTCGCTCAACGCAAGCTGCGCTCCCACCTTCTTCACCGGCACCGCCTCGAATGCCGGAGGTTTCTGCAAACTGTCGAGGCTGATCTGCCGAGGTTCGTTGAGGACCAGTTCCCGCTCCCCCAGCAACAGCTTGATGGCCAAGCCATTGACCGAGGTGCGCAGCAACGCCGGGTTGAAATCCGCCACCGAGCCCTTGAAGGTCAGGCGCATCTTCCAGGTCGAGTCTTGCGATACCAGCCCCGGACACTTGATCTGATAGGGAATCGGCTGACGATAGTGCTCGCCATCGATCTTGCGCAGCTGCACGTTGCCGAACGACACCCTGATCGGCGCGTCCTTGTCGCTGACCGTGCATTGAGGAGGCGCGATCAATACCCCGAAGAACGCCATATCCGCCGCCGCCCGGCCCAAACCCGGCAACCCGAGCAGCAAGAGGCCGCAGACCAGAGCCTGGCACCCGCCTTTCCTTCGCCACCAGCGTTCCATGAACACCTCCGCCCCCCTGCCCTTGCCGGCCCCCAACTGCGCTCCCGTCCCGGGCCGCGCTGCCAACCTTGCGCCCAGCCACCGAGCCAGGGGCACAACGACCCCGAGCGCGCCCGATGGTCTCAAGCCAGCCTCAGCTCGCATCGGCCACCGGCCTGGCCACGCACTGCCCCGCCGTGCAGCGGAATTCCAGTTGCGGCCGACCGCCGAAATCGTTGACGTACGTCAGCACTGGCGCGTTGCCCAGGGTCCGGGCGCTGACGCTCAGCGCCTGGCGCCCCCAGGGCGCCAGCATCACCGGCTGGAAGTCTGGAACGGATGCGCCGCCTACGCGGACCTGGGCATCAACCAGGGTCACGTAGTAGGCCGTCGGGTTATGGGCTACGTAGCGCTCCCCTTCGCGGGACAGCGTCAGTTGCTCCTGCCAGGGAAGCTGATTCTGTCCGCTGTCCCTGACGATGGCCTCGGGACGATAGAACAGCTTGATCCGCGTCTGCAGGGCAATCTGCAAGGCGTTGGGCTTGTCGGTGCGCGGCGGGATCTCACGCAAGTTGAAGTAGAACAGCGACTCCCGGTCCTGGGGCAACTGCCCTGCCTGTGCCAGCTTCCGGATCCTCACCTGACTCCGGGATCCGGCTTCGAGCCGTTGCACCGGAGGCAGCACGGCCAAGGGGCCGCTGATCTTCTCCTCCTTGTCGTTTTCGAGCCAGGCCTGGGCCAGGTACGGCAGTTGGGGATTCTGGTTGCTGATGCCCACGCTCACCGATTTCTCGCGGCCATTGAAGATGATTCGGGTACGGTCCAGGGCGATGGCAGCGTGTACCGACTCCAGAGCCAACAGGCTCAGGCCGATGACAAGTAGGCTTTTTTTCAGGTCGAACCATGGCATGGAGGCCACTCCTTATAACTTGTTGCTGGGGGATTGGGTTTCGTGGACCGCTACAGGCCCGCAGACAAATTGCACTTGCTGGTCATCCGCGCTGACCTGCTCCGTCAGGATGAAATCGCATTGGGCCTTGCCGTCCCACTGCACCGACATCAGGTCACCGACCTGCATGCCACTGAGGTAAACCAGGCCATCCTCGCCAATGATTCCGGTTTCCTGGCCCCGCGCGTTGTACACGCCGCTGCCAAAGGGCGGCGTGGTCGCGTCGGGCAGGACGATGCGGACCATGCCCTTGCTCCCGGAAACGATGTCGAAACGGCGATAGCCAATCGCACCCTCGGTCAGCGTGGCCTGGGCCACCGAGCGCCCGGCTTCCACATCGTCAGCCAGTTGATCCAGGTTGATGCTTGCCTGATTGCGGTAGTAGCTGTTCATGTCAGCCACCACCGCCTTGCCGAAGCGATTGGAATAGGTGCTGGCGCCATTGCCCCGCACCGGCACCCCGGCCACGCCATTGGTATCGAGCAGCAGGCGGGTGCCGCCCAGGGTGGTGATCCGGTGCAGCGCCGCCCCTTCGGCGGTCAGGGTCGCCCCGCCCTGCACTGACAGACCGGCGGAACGATAGCGTCCGGCCTGATAGCTGGCGCTGGCGGTGACATCGGCCAGGCTGCCCTCGTGGTTCAGGTAGCCGCTGGCCGTGTTGCCCTCGCTGGCGGTGCCGGCGCTGAGCATGTAGCTGTTGCGCTCATCCGGACGGTCGTAATAGCTCAAGTTGTGACCGCTGCTGCCACGGTTGAGCGTGGCGTTGTAACTGAGAGAGCCGCTGTCGCCCCAGGGAAGGCTCAGCGAGACATAGGCGCCTTCATCGACCGCGCCATGGCTCTGGCTGCGATAGGCGGTCAGCGACAGGCCCAGGTTCTTCAGCCCGCCCAGGTTGAAATAACGAGACAGCGACAGGCTGTAGCGGTCGCTCGGCGCATTGTTCCAGTAGGTCTGGTGGTTGTAGTTGAGGTACAGGCTCAGGTTCTGGTCACGAAAACTCTTGCTCAGTGTCGCGGTGTACATTTCCTTGCTCTGATTGTTCAGCCGGCCACGGCGACGAGCCTCGATAAAGTCGTTCATGGTCATGAAGTCTTCCTCGGAGAAGCGATAACCGGCGAACGTCACCTGGCTGTCGTAATCCTCGAAGCGCTTCGAATAGCTGGCGCGATAGGACTTGCCCTGGCGCTGGCCGATTTCAGCCAGGCGGGCATTGGATTGAGTCACGTCAACCGCCAGGGCGCCGAAGGCCATCAGGTCACGACCCACGCCCACGGCCAGCGCGCGATAGTCACGCGCCCCCAGGCCTCCGCCGTACAGCGACCAGCCATTGCTCACGCCCCAGGAGAATTCGCCGCTGGCGAATTCCGGACCATCGGGCTCGTGCTCCCAGTCCGAAGGCCGGCCGGCGGACACTTTGTAGCGCACCGTGCCGGGGCGGCTGAGGTAGGGAATGCTCGCCGTGTCCAGCTGGAACTCCTGAACGCTGCCGTCCTGCTCCTCAATGCGCACATCCAGCTTGCCGCTCACCGCATCGCTCAGGTCCTGGATGCGAAAGGGCCCCGCCGGCACTTGGGTGTCATACAGAATGCGCCCCTGCTGCGTGACCAGCACCCGCGCATTGGTCCGTGCCACGCCACTGACTTCCGGCGCATAGCCGCGCAGGTTGGGGGGCAGCATGTTGTCGCTGGTGGCCAGACTGGCACCGGTGTAGCGCACGCTGCCGAACAGGTTGGAGTCCAGGTAGTTTTCTCCCAGGCTGAGGTGGGCGCGCAACTCGGGAATCGCCCGTGAGGCGTAGTAGCGGCTCCAGGCGAATTGCCGCTGGCCAGGCTTGCCGGAGGTCTTGTGCATCTGCCCTTGCCAATCGGCCCGCAGGCGCCAGGCGCCGAGGTTGAAACCGGTCGTGCCGTTACCCGTCAACTGCTTGTCGCTGGCCTGAGGCCCGGCGTAATCCGTGGTCTGGGCATTGAGGTTGTAGTCAAATAAAAATCCGCCAATGCCCTCATCCCAGCGCGAAGGCGGGTCCCAGTTGCTTGCGCTGTATTCAAGGGCGTCCTGGGGAATGTTCAGGTACAAGGCCGAGGCGCCCAGGTCGCCACGCACCGTCATGCCGGGAATGCTGCTGATATCCAGACAATTGCCTTGGTGCCACCAGGCAAGTTGCTTGATCCGTTGTTTTTTCAGACCCAACTGCGCCACCAGTTCGGGAGAGATGCAGGCCACACTGCCCTTGGGGTCATCTTCCGGCGCCAAGTAGTTCACGACCGTTTCCGGCAACGAATCGCGATTCACATGAACGACCAGGCTGTATTGCCCCGGCAAAATGAAGTTAGCCTTGGCAAACAAGCCGAGATCGAGATTCTGTTGATCCTTGAGATCAAGCACGTCCGTATTGAACTGAAACTCTTCGGCGGCACTGGCCAAGCTGGCCATGCACCACAATGTAGTGAAGACCCATACCCGGTGTTGAACCACGTGATTAACTTCCCTTACAACGACAACAACTTCTTTCGTCCGCTTCCTCAAGCCAGCAAACAGCATCGGTCGACCACCGTGCCCAACACTGTCACGAACGAAATCTGAGAGGTCTGAAGGCAACATGAGAGTGCTGAGTACGGATTAACAAGCGTCATGTTCGAGCGCCACGGCAGTGCATGGCCTATCACGTCGAAACAATGAAAATCCGAGAGGACTGGCGGCGACCCCATCGAGAGAAGATCGGCAGTGCGCCTGGAATACGCACACTTGCGTATCCAGGCCGCACCTCACGCAACGTTACTGATAAGCCAGGGTAAAGTTGGCGACGGTATCAAAGGTACCGGCTACCACAGTGGCTGGTTTCGGCTCCCCACCCTCGGTTTCAGGGGCCAGCATGTCGCCTTGCAGGTAGGCGGTGAAGTTCAGTGCGCTTTCACCGTCGGACAGGTTCTGCGGATCGGAAGCGGCACCCAGCTTGATCAGCGAGCCGTTGCGATCAGCGATCGCCAGGCTCGCACCCTTCGCAGTGCCACCCTGGAAGCCCAGGAGATCAGGGTTGGCGGCCGAAGGCGCGCCGGTGAAGGTCACGGTGGCACTTTTCAGCGAGCCCAGGTCGCAGCCGTTGAGCTTGATGGAAAACGGCTTCAAAGCGGACTTCCCGCCATTTTTCAGAGCGCTGTTGGAGATGGAGTCGAACTCCACGACTTGCTCCAAAGAACCGCTGGAAATCGAGCATGGAGAGTCATTGATATTGCCCTTGAAGTTGACCTTTCCACCGCCCTGGCCCGCCGCCATGGCCAACACCGAAGTACCACCGAGTACAACTGCCGCTATAGCTGCCGCCATTTTGCTGAATTTCATTTTAGAATCCCTACTAGTACACATTTGATATATCGGCACTATGCATCACCTGGACAAACTACAAGGTAATATCCATGACATGCCACTTGTCGACCAGACCGCAGCCAACTAGCAAGTGCCGAGAACAAGTATATTTACCAAGCAAAAAAATTAAGATAAGAAAGGTTCGATAAGGGCGTAGGAAAATTCCCAACCAACTTATAGCTTGTCTTAGCACATGTAACGATTGACTCGAAACACACTAAAAGAACACGCGACGTCCTGGCAAACATCAGCCCGAACAGCGTTTGAAAAGTATTGTTTCAAATAGAAATCAATATTCCGTAAGAGTCAGAACACCAAACCCGGAGTGAAGACCGGTCAACATGGGTTTCGAGGTTTTCTGTACTGTCACCTGGATTTCAATCTGTCCAGCCGTTGCCAGTCCATTCAACGGTGTTTGCTGGAATGGCGTTAGTTCGACATAGCTGCCACTGCCTGTACGCGCAAAGAACACCAGATCGATCCCTGGATTTGATGTGGCCAACGCGTTGCTCTGTGCTCCGGGGCTGCCTATCAGACCAAGAGACAGTTTTGCCGGATCAAGCTGACCGGAGTCACAACGAAGAGTCAACTTTCCACCTGCGTTATAGCCATATGCAAAGTTATAGACCCCGATATCTTGAACCTTGCTGCTATCAATGGGTTGTTTCAGCTTCAGAGTCCAAAAGTTATTACCATTGTCATTGAGTTCACAGGTAGCGGGAACGGATAGGATGGTCGGTGCTTTCAACGACAGTGTGTATAACGGTTGAGGGCTCCACTGCCCCGGTCGCGAATAGCGAAAGAACGAAAAAAGCTCGCTGGGCGGAAGATACACTGCCCCGCCGAGGGCCTTGCGTCGAAGACGGAAAGTGACTTTGCCCTGGTTGCCGGCGTTTGCCCAGCGCAACGGCGTGACGCCATTACCGGAAGGCCCGGCAGTGGCGCCCGCATTGAATGCGTCCTTGAAGGGGATGAAGCTTTCCGGCGCACTATTGCCGGTGACGAATATTTTCATATCGATGTCTTCGGTCAGTCTGAAGAACTCATTATCGACCCGGGACAAGGTCTGACTCAGCTCAGCCTTGAAATAGCTGGCGTTCTGCGAGCCGCTTTCCGAATAGCACCAACCGTCGTAGTTGCTGGGAATGGTTTGATAGGTGGTTTCATACAGCGCGCCCTTTTCATTCGACGTGAAAGCGCCGTTCTTTATTTCAATGCTCAGCTGATTATGGCCCCAGCAGGCACCGTCCGGCGTTCCAGGGGGAACAGGCTCAGCCCAGGCCTTGAGCGAAAGAAATGTTGCCGCAAGAGCCCACCGCAACATCGACGGGCAAAGGCTGATCTTGCTTCTTTTATCCAGAGTGGAAATAGCCACAGGGCGCTTACTCCTGAGTAATAACTAGCACGGCACCGGTAGCAAAGGCGCCTGCTTTCAAAACGCTGCCAGGCTTCGCATCCAGCACAGCCTCCAGCGTCGGAGGAGAGGCGTAGTTCACCGAGAACTCTCTGTTGAGGGGGTGTTGCTTGCCATCTACCAGAAAGCGCACGCCAAGATTGCTGAGATTGGTCCACAACACGTCAGAGCTGAAACCGGAAGTACCGACAAACTTCAACTTGAGTGCGGGTGACTGGGAGGAGTTCCTGCAATTGATCCGATAAGGAATTTTTCGCGCACCCTCACGACCATTGACAGCGTCAGTCTTGACCTCGGCAAAATCTATTCTTGTTTGAAGAATATTGACGCTGCAGTTGGCGGGCTCGAAAACTTCAAAGTGCACAAGTACATACAGCCCACCTGGAGTTGCGGCCTGTACGTTTCCCGTCATCGACAGAGCAGACAGACCGATCAGCGCCCCTCCAATCAGACTGACCCGTCTCATGAACGAGTAGCGTTTTTCATGACGGTGCACGAGTCCTCCCGGCAGTCGAAACTGAGTTGCCCACGCCCACCAAAATCATTGATGTAGACCAATGCTGGCTGCTGAACGCCCGGCGCGATCCTGCCTTCAAGGCGATGCGCGCTATAGGGCGGTATTTCCATGGGCTTGAAGTCCGCAACAGGCGATGCCCCGGACGCATCATTGAAGGCCTCGATGATGGTCACATGATAGGGAGTGGCATTGTTAAGCTGAAAACGCCCGCTCTCTTGCCTGGACAAGGTCAAGGCGGACAGCCAGGGACTGGTGATGCCGACGTTGAGCGGGCGTATTCTTTGCGGCCGATAAATGACTTTTATCCGCCGTTGCAGAGCGATCTGAATGCCTTCTTGGTCTTCACTGCGCGGCGGGACTTCACGCACATTGAGATAAAACAATGTTTCGCGGTCCTGGGGCAGATCGGCCACCCGTGGCAGCACCCGTATGTTCAACTGATTGCCCTGCATCGCCTCCAATCGCTGAATTGGCGGCAAGGCAACCACTGGCGAGCGTTCAGGCTTGTGCCCTTGCGCATCCTCGATCCAGGACTGGGCCAGATAAGGGCTATGAGGGGAACGGTTATGCACCATCACCACGGCACGGGTCTGCGGCGCCTGAATGATGACCCGCGAACTGCCGAGCGCCAGTGCTGCGATCGCCTGCGCCTGAAAAAGAGCAAAGAATAACGCAATGAACGTGCGTGGCTTAATCATGATAAAAGTTGCAGTCCAGTTTCTTGATACCGACAAAGTCTATTAAACAGGCAAGGCCTTTATCATTGCGAAACTTCCTACACAACTAAGGAAAGTCTCTGCAACAACTCGGTAACTTGCTTAACAAGATGCACAGCCACCCGGCCGCTCAAACTGAGCGGCCGAGCATCAGCATTGCCGCTTTGCCATCTTTCAGGGAATCAGCCCATGGCGCTTGGCAAACTCCGCCAGGCCGACTTGCGAGCCCAGACCGAGCTTCTGCAACAAACGAGCCTTGTAGGTACTGACGGTCTTGTTGCTGAGAAACAGCTTTTCGCTGATGGCCTTGTTGGAATACCCCTGAGCCAGATACTGCAGCACGATCATTTCCCGATCGGTCAGCGAGCCAATCAGCTCGGTCTCGGACAACTGCTCGGCCGCCGACCTGGACACATCGGTCACCTGGGAAGGATAAAAGGTGTAGCCGGCCAGCACCGCGTTCAGGGCCACCACCAGATTGCTCAGGTCTTCTTCCTTGTTGACGAAGCCTCGAGCGCCAAGCTGGATGCAGCGTTTGCAAAAGCTCTCGACAGACTGCGATGTCAGCACCAATACCTCGGTGGGCAAATCCAGTGCCTTGATCCGGGACAGCACCTTGAGACCATCGAGTTTGGGAATGCCGATATCCAGAATCACCACATCCGGAACATGCTCACGCACCAGCTCTAGCGCATCCAGTCCGTTATCGGTTTCGCCCACCACCTGCATCTCGTGCTTTTCCAGCAGAACCTTCACCGCCAGTCGAACGACGGGATGATCATCCACTATTAATACGCTGTGCATAAATGTCATTTCACCTTAGAACTTGCCGCCGGGCAGCCATTGCGAGCGGGGCAAATTCCCCGGAATCGACCCGAGTTACAAGTGCTGATTGATGATCATTGAAAAAATCAGATGCCCTGATTTTTCAGTAGGAAATTTCCCACAAGGCATGAAGATACATCTAATAGACCCGCCCCAAATGGCTTAAGCAAGATACCCAACGGATAAACGACGCGAGCCAGCAATGCAGCACCTGAACGTTCTAGTTGTGGAAGATGAACCCCTGCAACGCCTGGTCACCCTCACCGCATTAAGGAAAGTGATACCGGGACAGATTCATGAAGCCAGCAGCGGCAGCCAGGCACTGGCGCTGCTGGAAAGTTGTGAAGCCATGGACATTGCCATCTGCGATTTGAAGATGCCCGGCATGGACGGCCTGGCCTTCCTTCGTCTCGCCAGTCACAGCGGCAAACTGCGCTCGGTCATCCTTTGCAGCCAGATTGATCTGGCGCTGCGCAACACCGCCGTGGCCATGATCAAGCGCCTGGGCCTGGATTTTCTTGGAAGCCTGGGCAAACCCTTCAACCTGGAGCGTCTGACCACGTTGCTGAACCGCTACCAGTCCCTACGCCATGATCTGGCCAGCCCGCTCAAGCGCATTGCGCTGCCGAGCCTGAGTGATGTGGTGCGCGGCCTGGACAACGGTGAGTTCGAGCCCTACTACCAACCCAAGGTCACCCTCGATACCGCAATCCTGCAAGGCGCCGAAACCCTGGCGCGCTGGAACCACCCTCAACTGGGCGTGCTGCCGCCGTCACACTTCCTGAACATCATGGAAGAGCACAACCTGCTGGATCGACTGTTCTGGCAATTGTTCGATCAAGGCCTGGCCCTGCGTCGCAAACTGGCGAGAAAGAACCTTGCGCTGAACTTTTCCTTCAACTTGCACCCTTCGCAACTGTCCTCCCCGACGCTGACTGAGTCGGTCACTTCCTTGTTGACGCTCTGCCAGGTGCCTTCAAGTTGCATCACCTTTGAAATCAGCGAAACCTGCGTGATGGAGGCGTCTGCCTACAGCCTGGAAAACCTGGTGCGCCTACGGCTGATGGGCTGCGGTCTGGCCATGGACGACTTCGGCGCCGGCTTCGCTTCCCTGCAGCGTCTCTGCGAACTGCCCGTCAACCAAATCAAGCTGGACGGCAACTTCGTGCGCAAGATGAATCATCACCCGGCAAGCCACGCCATCATCCGCCATACCCTGGCCCTGGGGAGCTCCCTGGGAATGAAAGTGATCATCGAAGGAGTGGAAACCCATGAACAGCAAGAGCAACTGGTGAAGTTGGGGGGCTCGCTTGCCCAGGGTTTTCTATTTGCCCGTCCCATGCCGGAAAGCCACTTCATCGCCTATTGCAACAAGCACTCGAATACCCCGCCAACGACTTAAATTGATAGGCCAAAGCAAGCAGTGCCAGCTAATATTTTCACCCTGTGCCTCCAGAGCTTTCGCCTCAACCAAGCCTCCCCCATTGTTTGAAGACACCATGCCCTTACGACTTATATGGCTACTTATCTGCTGGGTGAGCATCGCGCCTCAGACGGCAGCGGCCCAAGCCCCGCTATTGCCCAATACTCTGTACAGCGCGGTGCGTCTCGATCACCGCGAGCTGGTACTTGAACAAGAGGACTGGCACTGGCTGCGTCAAAAGTCGGAGTTGAAAATCGGCGTGGTCGTACAAGAGTCGCCCCCCTTCAATGTCGACTACAACGACAGTCACTACGAAGGCATTACGGCGGACGTCAGTTCATTGATCGGGCAGATGCTCGGAGTCGGCATCACGGTGGTTCCCTTCGCCACCCGCGAACAGGCCCTACAGGCGCTGCAGGCCTCCTCCATCGACTTGATGGGCAGCTACAACGGCCCCGGGCAATCCAGCGATGCGCTCAGGTTCACCCAACCGTTCGCCGATGGGCGGCTGGCCTTGTTCAAGCGCAACGACGAGTTGCGCCAGTCCCCGGCAAACCTGGCCGGGCTGCGAGTCTCCGTGGTCAAGGAACACAGCGACGAAGCGCAGTCGCGCTTTCCTCGTGCCCACCTGATGATCTATCCCACCCACAACGAAGCCCTGGCCGCTGCTGCATTCGGTCACGCCGACATGTACCTGGACGATGTACTCAGCGCCTACTTCCAGATCAATCGCTCTTACTACGGTTTTCTCAAGTTCGAGCGCTTCGTTGACCTGGCGACGGGTGGCTATGGCTATGCGATCAACAAAGACAACGCCCGTCTTCAGCGCATCCTTGACCGCAGCATCGAGGCCATCGGCAAGGAAAAACTGAACAATCTGAGTCAGCGCTGGGTCGGCAGCGGTTTCGTGCCCACCGGCGAAAAGATTGTGCTGACCCCAGAAGAATCACGCTGGATCGAGCGTCACCCGGTGATACGCCTGATCATCAACGATGACCTGGCCCCCGCGGCATTCTTCGACGCCAACGGGGTGTTCTCCGGAGTCGCGGCCGAACTGCTGGAGATCATCTCGCAGCGCACCGGCCTGCATTTCCAGGTGACGGTGCGCAACGGCAGCTATCCGCAACAGATTGAAGCCATGAGCAACGGCGAGGCGGACATGGCCATCATGACGGCCAGCCCGCAACGCGAGGACAAGCTACGTTTCACCCGGCCCTTCTTGACCAGTCCCTTTGTCCTGATCACCCCCAGTGGCATGCAGGACCAGGTGCTGACAGCAGAAGATCTGGCAGGCAAGCGTGTTGCCGTGCCATCAGGTCACGTGACCCTGCAACATCTGCGCGACCTCTATCCGCGCACGCAACTGATCGAGGCCAGCGCCTCCCTGGATGCCATGAACAAGGTCTATGACGGCAGCGCCGATGCCGCCGTGGTGTCGTTGCCGGCCGCTCGCTACTACATTGTCCGCCTGTTTCACAATCGCCTGAGCATCGCCGACCTGATCCACACCAATCGGGCAACCGCCAGCTTTGCCCTGCGCCGCAGCGACTCGGAGCTGCAGTCCATACTCGACAAGGCCCTGCTCAGTCTTCCGGCGGACGATCTGAACGCCATCGCCAACCACTGGCGCTCACCACCGGGCATGAGTGGCGAAACCTGGCGCGACTATGCGCTGCTGATCGCCGAAATCATCGCCGCCGCGGCACTCCTGCTGGTGCTGACCCTGACCTGGGCCTTCTATCTGCGACGTCGGGTCAAGGCCGAGAAAACCCTGAACGACCAGTTGCGCTTCATCGAGGCCCTGGCCGAAAACATGCCTCCGGTTCTCTACATACGTGACATGGACGGCAACATGCTCTCGTGCAACCGCAGCTACCTGCAGAGTGTCGGCCTGAGCGCCGACCAGGTTCTGCACAAATCCGTGCAACAGCTGCCCGAGGAGCATTTCTCGGCCCAGTCCGACCTGCATCACAGCTACCTGCAAGCGGTGCGCGACGGCCAGACCATCAGCTCGGTGTACCAGGTCAAGTTGCAGGGCAAGGAGGTCTGGATCGATCACTGGATCCAACCCTTCCAGGACAGCAATGGCGTCACCAAAGGCGTTATCTGCGGCTGGCTGGACATCACCAAACATCGCCATCTGGTCCAGGAGTTGAAAGAGGCGAAGAACCTGGCCGACCAGGCCAGTCGCACCAAGACCACGTTCCTGGCCACCATGAGTCATGAAATCCGCACCCCCATGAACGCGATCATCGGCATTCTGGAACTGGCGCTCAAACGGGCCGACAGCGACCGGATTGAGCGCTCCAGCATCGAAATTGCCTACAGCTCTGCCAAGAGCCTGCTGGACCTGATCGGCGATATTCTCGACATCGCCCGCATCGAGTCGGGGCGCCTGAGCCTTTCACCCAAACGCGCCAACCTGCGCGAGCTGGTGGAATCAACAGCCCGAGTGTTCGAAGGCCTGGCGCGACAGAAATGCCTGAGCCTGATCCTCGAAATCGACTCCAGCATCAATTGCGATGTGCTGGTAGACGGCATGCGCTTCAAGCAGATTCTTTCCAACCTGTTGAGCAACGCCATCAAGTTCACCGAGGCCGGTTTCATCAAGGTGAGCATCACCGGCGATCTGCTGGAGCAGTCGTTGCTGCAGGTCAAACTGCGGGTCGAAGACTCGGGAATAGGCATCTCTGCGAGCAACCAGCAGCGCCTGTTCCAACCTTTCGCCCAGGTCGAGCGCAATGTGCTCAATACCGAAGGCACCGGCCTGGGACTGGTGATCTGTCGCTCCCTGAGCGAAATGATGGGCGGCACTGTGACGATGAACAGCACCCTGGGCCAGGGCACCCAGGTGGAAGTGGATCTTCGCCTTCAAGCGCTGGAGCGCCTGGCCGCCGCCGAACCTGTGCCTAACCTTCAGCGACGGCAGATGTACCGCCTGCAGATTCTGGTGGTGGACGATCATCCGGTGAACCGTCAGGTCCTGGGACAGCAACTGGCGTTTCTCGGGCACGACGTAATCGAAGCGAAGAATGGACAGGAGGCACTCAAGCTCTGGCGCGAGCACGCCTTTGACCTGATCATCACCGACTGCCACATGCCCGTCATGAACGGTGCCGAACTGGCCCGCTCGATTCGTCAGGATGAACGCGACAGCCACGACGAACCGATCGTGATCATCGGCCTGACCGCCGACGCCCAGCCCGAGGAAGTGGAGCGTTGCATCCTGGCCGGAATGAATGACTGCCTGATCAAGCCCATCAGCCTGGATGAACTGGAAGCGCGCCTGTTGGCCCTGGGTCAGGTCGAGGAAGAGGAACGCGCGCCCCTGCCGCCGGAAGAACGCGTCAGCAGCCAATCCCCACAGGTATTCGACCTGGAGTCCCTGCATACCCTGGTGGGCAGCGAGCCGACCATGCTGCAACACATCCTCAGTGAACTGCTCAGCAACAATCGCACCGACCTGCAGACCCTGGAGACACTGCTCCGCGACCAAGCAACAGCGGAGCTGTCCGAGTTGGCGCATCGCATCAAGGGGGCTGCGCGAGTCGTCAAGGGCGATCAACTGGTGGAGAGCTGCCGGCAATTGGAAGATGCCTGTCAGAGCCCCGACCTGAACATGCCCCTGGTGAGCGACTGTGTTGAGCAGGTTAAACAGGCCATCGTGACCCTTGAACAGCAGCTGCTTGAGCAGTACGACGGATCGGCACCACTTGCCGGGTGATATCGAGGAGAACGCACGGACTGCCCCGCTTCAGCGGGGCCAAGGTGATTTTCAAAGGCGCTGAACGGTGCTGACCGCGCCAGTGAGTCGACCGCTGCAATGGCAGCAGGCTCGGCCGGCTTGGTGGCCAGGTTTGACTCATTGATCGCGGATTACAAGATGCCCGGTAGCCCCTCAAGAACATAAGCCGCCCCCACTATTGTCCAACCTGCATTGTGTATTAGTCCGGGGTTGTGTTTTGAGCCTTGCGATTAAAACTTCTTATGAACCGATTGCACTATCTTTGTAGTTCTGGCCTAAGTAATGCTGGAGAGATTCTCTCCAGCCATTATTATCTGAGCCCGACAAAAAAATAGAGAATGGCTTAGCTGCGTCCTCCAAGGAATCGATTAAAACTACTAATAAAATCTTTCCTCAGACCCGGCAATATTTTTTTCAGGATCAAAAAGTAAAGATAGATAGGGGTTGGACAATCGCCCTCCTCTTCCCAAACCTCCTCTGTACCATAGCAATAGAGCACACCTCGGATGAAATTTGCAAAATCTTCATCTTCCTTGCGACTTTGCTGCTCCATTTTCCAGAGATCGACAGTGAGCTTCTTTCGAAGTACCTCATCACTTTCGATACGCTCGCGCAAGATGGCCTCTTTCAAGAACGGCACCAACTTTTCCAACTTGCTGGCAGCAATAGATTTTAATTCACCTCTTTGGATAAGACCCATTAGATAACTAGCGTACTCACGCGTCATCTCGCCATAAGAAACATTCGCATCAAGCAACTGCCCCTCCAGATCATCAAACTCTTTAACTTCTATACTATCAATCATTGTGTGGCTCCATCTTCCATTTCTAGCCTACTCATAACTTGTTTACATGACTTACAGAATGCTTCAAAACGCCATCATTCCTGTGCGTCGTTGATCTGCCACCTTTAGTTAGAGCCTTCAACTCATCGACTGTCTTAACGTTGTATTTTTTCGTAATATTGCTAAGGGCGATTCAGCCCAGCAGCCGGAAGTGGACAACGACCGGCTGCGACACTGCCGTCTCCACTCTCAACCCACGCCCCCCAAAAAAAATACGCCCAAAGGATGGAGATGAAACTCTGGCCCCTCCATGCAGGCACGCGCCGGCCATGGTACGTAAAGCTGCTCTGGATACCGCTGCTGTTTGGGCTGGTCACGCATTGGGACTTCGCGTTGCCAAGGGTGAATGTTCACTACTCCCAAGCCGGCCGGGATGAGCTCAGGTACATCTGGAATGTCCAGGATCGGATTGATAAAGGAGGAATGCTTCCCGGAGGCGGCGCAACCGATCATGGCGTGCTCTTCCCCGACGACGAGTTCTTCATGGAATTTTCCTGGTGGAGCAAGAACACGGGGCGTAATCACTGCATCAGCATCACCCCGCAATGGCCCCATACCCATATCTACCTGAACGCCGACGGCGACATCGACAGGCGAGAAAAGAGCGGAACCGATGTGCAGCGGTTGGCGGAGTGTCGATGGGATCGGGCCAAACCTTAGGTCTCCACTACGGCCAGAGCCCTGTGGTAACCAGCACGACCTCCGCTTCCGGCTTGAGCACACAGGAAAGGTGCTGGTTCGGCAGGCCTGTTGCTGTCGACCGCGCATGACGCACTGCTGCGGGGCTACGCCGATGCCTGGATGCGGGCCGTTCAGCTGGAAGCGTCGTTCAACCGCTGTAGCGCAAGTTGCTCGGCAGCACTGGCTTCGAGCTTGGCACGCTCTTCGTCCAGATACCGATAGATGCTTTGGAAGTTGGCGATTTTCTGTTTGATTTCGGCCATCTTTTTTTCAATGAGCTTGGCGCCCTCGGCACAGTCGATCAGCTTGTTGCGCTGCGCATCGAGAATCTCGCCTATTTCCCCCAGGGAAAACCCCATGCTTTGCGCGCGCTGGATAAAGTCCAGGTCCTGCAGCGTTTGCGCGGTGTAAACACGATAGTTGTTCGTTCGTCGCTGCGGTGCGATCAGGCCGATTTGCTCGTAGTAACGCAGCGTATGGCGGCTGGCGCCGCTGCGGGCCTCGATTTCACCAATTTTCATGAAAACACCACTTGACCATAGAGTTGGGTCGATAGTTTACGCTTGGTTTCTCACCTTCAACAAGGAACAGGGAAATGAGCGTGGAGTGCTTTGTCACCGGGGGTACCGGCTTCATCGGTCAACATTTGCTGGCACACCTGAGTGCAAAAGGTCACACCGTTCGGGTGTTGATGCGTCGCCCGGAGCGACTCGCGGCACTGCGGGAGCAAGTCGACCATTTGGGCGGCTGCGCCTCCCGGATATTGGCCGTGGCCGGCGATCTGGAACGGGATCAGCTCGGGCTGAGTCCTGCCGACCGAGAAGCGTTGAGGCACGCCAGAGTCGTCTTCCACCTGGGCGCCCACTTCGCCTGGGGGCTTACCTTGGAACAGTCTCGTGCGGTGAACGTGGAAGGAGCCAAGCGCGTGGCGCTGCTGGCGGCTGAGCAAAACAGCCGGTTGGTGATGATCGGCGGCTACATGCTGCAAAATCATGAACACCTGCGACGCATCGGCATCGATCCTCACCATCCGCAGCGGACCGATTGGCCTGCGCTTTACCGGCATGTCGGTGGTTACGAGGCGAGCAAGCTGGAAGCGCATTTTGTGACCCTGGAGACCATGTCCGCCAAGGGCGGAGAGCTGACCGTTGTCCACCCCGCGACAGTGTGTGGCCACAGCCGCACGGGGCATATCCTCGATGGCCAGCCGCTGGTGGCGCTGATACGCAACCTGGTGCAGGGAAAGCTCACGGCCGTGCCCGGTACCGCCAGGCACTGGCTGCCACTGGTCACCGTGGACTACCTGGTGGAGCTGATGACGGCGAGTGCTTTTGATCCAGCCATGGCGGGCCAGGAACTGCTGGCGCTGGATGCGCAAACGCCCAACTTGCGAGAAATGTTGGTGCAGGTGGCACAACCTTTGGGCTTGAAGTCTCCCAAGCATCACGTTTCGCTCCGACTGCTGAAGTGGCTACTGAGCATTCCTCCCGTCGCGCGATTCATGAATACCCAACCCGAAGCCTTGGACTTCATCCAGACCACTCGTTTTGATACCGCAGCCGTCGAGCAATTTGCTAGCAGGCATGGCATAGCCAAACCGGATATACGTCAGTCATTGCAGCACACTGCAACCTTCGTCAACGCTCATTGCCTCGCCAAGGGCCAGGCCGGCTGACTGTCCCTTCGGGGCGACACCGGTTGGATGAGCTTTCCTCGACTCAGTGATGGGGGCTGATCGACTGGCGAGCGCAACCAGGGTGCTTACATTCGGCTCTTGTCGGGGCGTGTGGATCCCGTAGAGGGAGTACTCAGTGCATAATCGCCTGCGGCGTGGAGAGCTCGTTTGCCGGACAGCCCATTGCCTCGGCCATCCACTTGGGCAGGACTTTACCGCGCTGCCCGGAAGTGAACGTCCACCTGATCCAGCCACGCTCTCCAGCCTTGCTTGCGGGCATTTCAAGAAGCTCGACAACCTCCTGCCGGGGATCGAGCTTATGCCCCGATCACGGCTGGGATGGCTGGGATCTTCGTCCACTCAAACTGTGCGCCGTCGATGCGGGCGGCATTCTATCGAACAACCATTCAGCGACAGGGATCGTCATCGATGCAATCCACTTTCAGCAAAGGCGTCATGTTTGCACTCTGTGCTGCGGCACTGAACGCAACGATCGGTGTACTCAGCAAAGTCCTCATGAATAATGGTTTCACCGCGAGCAGTGTCGCTGTCATCAAGACCCTACTGGGTTGCGTGCTGCTGTCGATCTTGCTGTTTTTCCTCAAGCGCCCGGCGAAATCGAGCCAATGGGTCCAAGCGGCAATCTGCGCCTTCCTTGGCATCTTTGTGCTGTTTCATTTCGAAACCTCCGCCTATCGACACTACGCGGCGGCGGGCGTGGTGGTGGTTCTGATGGCCAGTGCTTCCATTTCCTCGATCATTCTGGGGCGCATTTTTCTCAGGGATCCCATCACCGCGAATGCCACCGTTGGCGCTGCACTGGCCATCGCCGGGATCTCGGTGATATTCGGCGGCGACCTGCAGCAGGGCTTTACCCTGGAAGGTGCGGCGCTTGCCTCCATGGCCGGCTGCGGCTATGGGGCCTTTTCGGTTGCCATGAAGCGCATGGGGGTGTCGGGAGGACTGCATTTCACCCGCCAATTGTTGTTCTTCGCCGGCCTGTACCTGCTGATGCCGGCGGCGGCCGACGGCTTCACGCTGGGCGAACTGTCGCCACTGGCGATCGCCGCCTTGCTGGCGCTGGCCACGCTGCCGACAATCCTGGGCTTCTTCTGCACCACCAAGGCCATCGAGTATCTCAAGCCATCCCAAGTGCAAGCGCTGGAGTTGACCGAGCCACTGTTCGCCGCGCTGCTGGCGTTTGTGGCGCTCAATGAAGTTCCCCGTGAAAGCCTGTATGCAGGCGCGGCACTGATCATCCTCGGCCTGTGCTTCTCCAATGAACTGATTCGCTTGGGCAGCAAAGCCTCGGTGCCTTCTGTCGAATGAGCTATTTGCGGGCCCTGATGGCTTTGGCGGTCGGTGACCTTGAACGGATGGGTCGCGGCTTGCCGGATACCCGGTATTCCCTCGAGAAAATGCACCAGGCCTCAACTCTTTCTGCATGGCCGGTACACAGAGAAATCAGCAAGCCGCCCAAGGAACGCAGCAGCAACGCCTGCTAAACTCCCGTCCCCCAACCCACTTGAAGATGACCAAAGACTCTGGTCGCCGATTGAAAGGACTCTCCCATGAACAAGCTGATCCTTAGCCTTTTTGCCTCAACACTGGCCCTGTCCGTTGACGTTGCCCATGCCGCCTCCGTGGCCGAAGTCTTCACCGGCGAGATGCTGGGCACCAATCAGCGGTACTTTGAATCCGTCGCCGGAATCCCTCGAGAGTCCTTCGGCGATGAGCACAGCTTCAAAGTCCAGGGCTGCAACATCACCGCCACCATAGAAGGCGGCAAAGTCAGCAAACTGCGCATGGAACTGACGCCCAAATGCCAGGCCGACCTGACCCAGTTCGTCGACACCTTCGCCCCTGCTCCCGGCAAGCCGCTCACCGTCGGCGCGTTCACCGAATCGTCCGGTGGTGGCCTGAGCTACAGCGCCAGTTGCCTGAGCATGTGCGGCAACGCCGCCGACCCTTCCGTCTATGCCCACTGGGAAGGCCCCCGTGCCATAGGTTTCAGAGAGGTACTGCTGGAGGTGGTCCTGGCCTCGGATCCCGCGCTCGACGCCGCCAACCAGTGGGAAGCGCAGATGCGCAAAGCTGAGGGCGAAGACTACGTGATGGAGACTCGCTTCAACTGCGACCAGAAATACGACGCCGTCGCGCAGAAGGCCTTTGAGAAGGTGCAGGTCAACGCGGTCACCATCGGCACCGGGCTCAAGGCTTCCGGCTGCTGAGATCGACGATAGAGGCAAAACAGCGGGCACCGCGCGTTTTTTTGCAAGCGCCCCGCTCAAGTAAAAAGGCGACGCAGTGCGTCGCCTTTTTTCGTATCGGCACAACTCAGTCGCGGTGACTCAGGATCAACCTGACGTAGCCAATGTATAGCCCACAATAAATATCGGACAGCTTACAGCCAGGGAAAGCTCAGGATGCGTCATTTGATAATTAACAGCTTGGTTGTTATCTGCTTTGCCATGGTGGGCTCCGGCTGCACAACATATACGTCCACGCCGCCAATCAATGAACACCTCGAACCCAAAACAAAAGAAACCATCTCCCACTTCACTTATGAAACCAACTCTCCATGGAAAAACAGTCGTTTAGGAAAGAGCGCATACGAGGCGACGCGAAAAATCATTCCAAATGCACAAGACAATAGTTCAAAGCTCACACCCTCACTCACCCCTGAATTAGAAATAAAAATCTCAGAGTATTCATTCGGAGGAGCTTGCACACAAGATTACTTAACAGGCTTAAGTCTTGGCCTGATTCCTAGCTGGTGTACCAGACCAGGTCTATTCACCTTCGACTTCACACTGAATAACAACCACGGCGTTTGCAGACAGAAAACCTACTCAATAAGTGCAACGTCATTTTCACACCTGACAGCAATTCCATTCGCCCTGCTCAGCACCGAGAATCAACCATTAACTATTTATCAGGCTGCGTTAAAAGATTTCCTTCAGGAAGGTCAATGTACAACGCGCTAACGAGTTTTGTTCGATCAGGGACTAAAATTTTCATACCAGCAACCAAAACGCACATCATTACAAGCAGTCCTATCACGCACCACTGCAGTACAGCCAACTTCCTTTTAAGCTGAACAGGAAATTTTTTAAATTCTCGACACTAACCCCGCCATGCTTAAGGTATATACTTGGAAAAGCAACAATCCCCGATATACCACCTATAAGTAACAACTTCCCCCAAGGCCCTCCGTACCTGAGAGGGGCACGATTCATAACCGCCTAGCAGTTTTTCAGAAGCTCCAATATCTCATCCGTGCGTGTGTATGCCAGATGAAGGCTCACGCCTATCCAGATAACCATCCCGATCAGGACGATGGCGAAGCCAATAAAGAATGTGTAACAGGCCACCTCAATCCAATTCATCTGCTGCTCTCATAAATTACTTCCCCCAGCACTTCTCCCCCCTCCCCGGCAATAATGCCTGCGGTGTAAGAACCGGTACCCACCACTATAAGACCGCAAGCGAAAGTAGCGACCCACCCGCTCCCCCTGCGCCAGCCAAAACCAGATGAAATGCCATCAACCACTCACTTAACCCAGCCCATGTATTGACCGACAGACCACAGCAAAAGAAGAACCCCCAATAGAACTGCACCTGCTCGGTACCAGACCACCAGCTTCCTTCCAAGGCGTCGTGGAAAGTTATTGATATCTTCGATGCTTGCGCCCCCATCACGTATGTACATCGCAGGCCAGGCAATCACTCCAACAACACTCCCCATTAGAAACAGCCTCCCCGCTGGCCCAGCGCGCTTGAGCGAAGCTCTATTCATGATTGCGGGGCAGTTTTTAAGTCGCTCAAGCATCTCATCCATATCGGTATATGCGATATACAAACCAACTCCGAGCCAGACAATTAGCGCCCCAAACTCCGTCAACCCCAGATAGAGGAATATCGTGCGCAATACCTCATTACTCATCGACTGCTCTCATAAACTATCTCTCCCACACCTTCACCCAACGCGCCCCCCAAGCTACCCGCAACCCAAGACCCGACTCCCACCACGCCAAGCCCGCATATCAAAGTCCCTGTTCCAGCACTTGGTACACCCAATGCCAAGCAAATGGGTCCAGCCACCGGTGTCAATAATGTGCCAGCTGTCGCGCCTCCCAACACCGTCCCAATAAAGCTTCCTCCCTCTGTCAATCTCACATGTTCACAAGCCCCAACATTACCGGCCTTACATACCTCCTGAGCCTTCATGTATGAAGCCCCTCCCCCAAGTCCAATCCCCATCCATCCTCCGTACTTCACGTACTTCGCAGCCCTCGCCACCCCCTGCATATGGGTCGCATACCCCGGTATCTGCCCCGGCGCACCTGCCAGCTTCCAGTGATGCACCAGGCTGCGACTGGAAATCCCCAGCGCCGTTTTCAACTTGGGATGCTCGGGAAAGCCGATCCCCTTGCGGGTAAAGGCAGTCAGCCGAGTATCCAACTGCGACAGCAACCTTTTGCGTTCGGCAAAAAACTCGGCAGAACGCAAATGCCCATGCCGCTCAAAGGTACGTTTATGTAGGCTCTCGATATCCCGCAGCGAGGCTTTCACGTCCTCCAGGTTCTTGGCGAAGATCGCGGCGCCGACGCCCAGTGCGGTCGATCCCTGGGAGGCAAAGGACTCCAGCAGATCACGATGGCGCGCCAGGAAACTGGCCTCTTCATCGCTCATCGGTTCCAGTGCCGCGTTGACCTTCTCCGCCGCCTCCATCAGCCAGGCCTCCTCACGGGTGCACTGGACGTTGGCCGGATCACTGAGAACGATCAACTGCCCCGGCTTGGCGTAGTCGCCGAGCTGCGGGTTGAGGCGGCGAAACTTTTCCAGCACCGCGCTATCGGGCGTGGCGAAGAGTATGGACTCCAGTGCCGAGCGGGACATGGGCTGCTCGACGATATGAAACCCCGGCTCGACGCCCTCCTGCAGGGCCGCCGTAGAGGCAGCCAACGGGCTGACCAGCGCATTGGCCGCCTGGGCTTTTTCCGTCAGCGCCGGATCGGCCAGCAGCGTGGCCATACGCGACTCATCCACCGAACCGTCGACACGGATCGCGCCCAACGTGGCGAAGTTGACGATGGCGGCGCCCTCGGCGGGCGCGAAAAGCGAGCCGCCGAAGGTATCGCCAGAGCCGCTGACGATGGTGCCGCCGTGGCTGGTGAGGCTGCCCACATGGGCCAGGGGCCGGCCATTGACCAGCACAGACGGAAATCCTGTGGTAATCACCGCGCCGCAGCCACAGACATCACCGATCCGGGCCGCGCCCATGCCGTTGATGATGACGTTGCTGGAAGCGGTAACGATGGGAGTAGTGCCGTGCCCCGGCAGCGGGCAGACATGGCTGTCGCCCAGGTGAGAAGAAGCGATCATTTGGCATCCTGCGCTATGAGTGAAAAAGCCTCCCATCCGGAAGACAGGGGACCGTAGCGCAGGAGTTCGGGCAGGGCCCTAAGGTCATTCTTAAAAGTCAGCGAGCGGATCTGAGGCCGACGGCAAAGGCAGGACAGCGGCGCAGAGTCGATCTCTGGAAAGTGCTCCGCTCAATCAAAAAGGCGACGCATTGCGTCGCCTCTTTCATTGCCTCAGTACTCAATCGAGGTTACGCAGGATCAGCCTGCCTCAAGGTTCTATCACCCAAAGTACGCAGCAGATCGAAGCCATCACTGAGCAACAGGCCGATGGCAAAGCGGATCTGGGAGAGGTTCTGCGGACCGGAAGCGGAATCGAGAGTTGCCAGCAGGTTGCGGGCTGCGTCGCTCTTGACCGGAACAGCGCCATGAATCAATTTTCGATTCTTTACGGGGATCGATTTAACAGGCCGACCTGGTGAAATGGAGGCCTGTCTGACGGCTGGCCATTAATGGCCCGAACACAAAAAATCTGATAATCCCCCGATATTTTTTTGCACCTCAACTTGGCTCAAATTACAACAAACCTGCCTCACGAAACTTTAGCACTTTTAGAAAAATAGAAAGCTAGGCAAGCGGAAACGAGCGAGGTACCAATCACTGCGCCAGAATCAATCAGACGCATTGCCCCTTCAATCGTCGAATTTACTGCAATTAACATGGGCGGACCTAAAACCCAAAGACCTACTATTATCAGCGCAAACGTAACGGTCTCGATAGACGTATTACCACCTTGATCGACTACGGATCTCTCAGAGAAATAGAAGCCCCCTAGAATCGCCAGCAGTGGCAGATAGTGCCCAACCAGCAACTTAATTGCCGAAGAGTTTGTCTCGGGCGAAATAGCATCTCCGCTACCTACCCACCATAAAACGACGAAAGATAATATGAAGCCCAGCAATATCAGAAAAAGAATTATACGACGCCCTACATGAGACCTTGTCATTTACACGCCCTCTCTTTAAATAGCCTACTAATATCACGCCAATCGCTAGAGACATACGTAAGATCGCTATCTTGAACCGACCACAACTCTTCACGCTTACCACGGGACTTAGTTAGCGATGTAACACTTACGAAAGTACATGCAGACTCAGCACCACCGGATATACTAGTTAATCCAAAACGAAATGCTGTTCTACGAATTCGGCGATCTTGAATGAGACTCGGTTCCTCTATATACGTCGTGATAACGAATGTTTTTGGATTACGCAGTGTAACCGACGAGGGCAAATTACGATTTGCAAGATAATCCTGCAAGTATCGGAGCACAGCGTCATCGCTACCAGCAACACGAAACGATATTTCTTGATCTGGAAAATCGTCTGTTCCCGGCGGCGCACTAACCATCGTGCAACTCGCCAGTATCAAAGCTAGCAGCCCCCCAATCAGAATCCGTATATTAATCATTGATCAGCCTCAGTAAATTTCATCTAAAAGCATCAGCCCGAACAAAATCATAGTACTAGGTCATAGAAAAATCCTGGCCTAGCCTAAAAAAGGAAATACGGCCTCAAAAGACCCAACCTTACCCAATCCACTTTTACCGGTCACCCACGCTAGATGGCCCCACATCAAAGCAGGCGTAGGTGACGGAAATTTCTGTAGGCTGCAGGTCTAATCGTAACTAGCAGACGGCTTGTGGTAACTCTTTCCTTGTAGCGTCGACCGGCAGCTACAGATCGATAGCGATTAGTTGTAGCGGTCTGCCGGCGACCAAAAGTATCCGCTGAGAAACGGCATATGGAATACATTCAATACTCTCGGGGCTACGGATCAACGTTTAAAGAAGTCTGCCAGGGGCATAAAACATCTCCTCGCCTCGCACCCAACACCCACCCTCCGATACCAGATCGTTTTACACTCAACTTAAGGCCTCACTTTTCTCTCTTCAAAAAACTGTTCTCGAGCAAAGCTGGAGCCGACGACAAAGGCAGAACAGCGACACAGAGTCGATCTCTTGAAAGTGCTCCGCTCAAGCAAAAAGGCGACGCAATACGTCGCCTTTTTCGTTTCTTCAGCACTCACCCGGGATTACGCAGGATCACCATGCCCCAAGGTTCCACCTTGCCTTTCTGCGCCTTTGGCCAACAGGTCGCTGGTATGATCTGCGTCCGGAGCCGCCTGCTGGAGGCGGTGTGTTTGAGCACAGGAAGTCCCATGAAAAGAATGCTGTTCGGTATGTGTCTGCTTTCACTGGCCGGTTGTGTCAGCTCGCCCGATACCTCCTTCACCCAGGCCACCCCAGGTTGTAAAGCGGCCACCGCTGAGGTCAATGGGAAACCGGTCACGACGCAGTTCTGCATCAAGACCATCGCCTTCAAACCCTCACAATACCGAGTCACTGTTAACGACCAGGTGCTGTTCATCGGTACTGACTACCAACGCATCGCCTTTACCAAAACCATCAAGGAAGGTCCGGCCAAGGGCATATGCAACGAGCTGATCGAGTTGCAGGGCTCCGGCTCGAAGACAGTGCAATTGAACGAGTTGCCCAGCGAATTGGTGGCAGGCTGCCGGATCACAAAAGACGCGGCCGGTAACGCCCAAGCCTTCAGCAAAGACGAGACCTGCGACAAGGTGTTTTACAAGTCGCTGGCGCCGTTGCTGGGCAAGGTGATGCCGGTTGAAGTGGCCCGCCAATGCAGTGTGATGGTGAGTGAGCAGACCGTGTTTGACCAACGCTTCAACTTTTAGAACAAGGCACTGGAGCAGAGGGGCAGATTGACTTTCTCTGTTCTGGCCGATACCCGCCTCTCCGCTATCCCCGCGCCACCCACCACCAGACTGGTGGAGCCCTAAGGTAGTTCTTAAAAGTCAGTGAGCGGATCTGAGGCCAACGGCAGAGGCAGGACAGCGGGCACAGAGCCGATCGCTGGAAAGCGCCACGTTCAAGCAAAAAGGCGACGCATTGCGTCGCCTTTTTTGTTGCTTCATTACTCCACCAGGGCTCAGGCAGGATCAGCCTGCTTCAAGGTTCTATCACCCAAGGTACGCAGCAGATCGAAGCCATCACTGAGCAACAGGCCGATAGCAAAGCGGATCTGTGAGAGGTCCTGCGGACCAGAAGCGCAGTCAAGGATTTCCAGCAGGTTGCGGGCTGCGCCGATGCGTTGCTGAGCGCAGGTATACAGATCGGCCAACGAGGCGTTGGCGTCCAAGTAGAGGACGGGATGGTTGGTGTCGTTGCGGGTGAGCGGGATGGGGTTGCAAGTATGTGTGCGGGTCATTGGTGAAGCTCCATGAGAGACAAGTCTTTACCGCCGTCAAACAGCCAGATGGAATCGGCTAAGAGACGAAATTTATGCCCATAGTTTTTTGGCCCGCGATGACCAGTCACTTAAGTTGCGGTGACGTGGTGGACTATAGAAGGGGTATTTGCTCGATGACAGTTTCTGGGTAAAAAACCGTTCGGTTTATCGTTTCAAAAACATACAGTGATCAGCTTGTGACAGGCTGCCTTTGCCCGGAAGCAGCCTCTTACCAATGGCCGCTTTCGACCCATAACGGTCTTTCGCTTTTGACAGTCTGAAAGTTTATGTAATCTCGCGAAATCCGTTCGCAAATTCGTTGTAATACCCGGGATACCTTTATGCAGACTGCTCAAAACAGGCTACTCGCGCTTGCACTGATAGAGATCAGGACGTTGCTTGCAGATTATCTGGGCAGTGATGTAGATGCTCCAATGAGCGTCCGTGTTGCGGCCCATATGGCCTATGCACTCCACAATGAGGCGGAGGCTACATACAGCAATGCTGACTTTCAACTCGACTGTGCGACCCAGAAAATAGCCGCAATTGATCAGATTCTTGGTGTTTCGGATGGAGCCGCATTGTTGAGTAGATTTGACGTCGAAGACAAAATCAACCCGGATGACGCCCAACCTGGATGACCGTTTCTGGCCGATAGGTGCCTCTCGCAAAGGGCAGCTACCGGCCAAAAGCAGACGCTCGATTTCGTCTGATAACAACTCTGAACTGCCCTTCGTGGCGGATAGCAATCGGCACAAAACAGCGTTAACCGTCGAACAATGGCTAAGAAATCTGATCACCTATCACTACGATAGATACTCCGAACGTTACGCTAGATAGCCGGGTAAGCTCAGCCAATGCCCGCAAAGGGGCAGGCAAGTCGTAAAGCCTTAATGGATTCAGTGGACGGTATTGCAGCTCATATCCGTTTAAGGCTTGGTGTGCATCGCGATGGACGTCCGACCAGTCATATGCAAAGAATCCACGTTTGGCAAAGGCAACGAAAGCGTTTGCGCTAGACATGGAAGTGACCAGATTTACATCGGACACCTCCGGCAATGAACAGACCCATTCTTCGGAGTGCTCGACGGTGGGAATTGCGGAGTCAGGAATCGGCCCCGGACCAGCCGTAGTGAAAAGCGCAACCTGCCCGATGGTATCAGTGGCGATCCATCCAACATCAAAGCCATGAAGATCGAGGGGAGTAACCATTGGCACCTACTTAGAAAAAAGAGGCTAGTTTATTTTTAAACTCTAGTTTCCCAGATCTGAGTGTGTAAAAGCGCGTCGGCGAATTGCCAAGCCGGGAAGAAATGCGACGATATTACCTTCCCGTTCTAAATGTCCCTTCCCGGCCGGAAGCTACCTGTCAGAGTTGCAGCTTTCGGCCAAAGGCGGCCATTAATATGCGCTGACGAAAGTCATGGAATCACAGTTATTTTTCATTCCCGAGAGCTTTTTTTAGCTCTTCAAAAACCGCGCACTCGGTAAGTTCGGCGATCTTCATTAGCGTTTCCATTTTTTCAAAATTGTTTTGGTAGGAAAGTGGGAATAATGTTTTGCCTTCATGAGCGATTTGATGTCTTGTTTCTAAAAGCGTGCTCAGTGTTGAGGTAGCTTCATCTCTTGTTAATTCTTGCGATTGCCAATGATTTGAAATTTTACTTATGCCTAATGCGTCTTTGAAAAGAAGATCTATGCTTTTTGTATTCGGCGTATTGAACCTACCTAGTGATTCGTCGAATTTTTGTTTCGCGATAGTTTTTAATATACTGCTCCCCTCGGAATTTTCGACTTGCCGAAAGGCATGCCTTGCAAGATCTTCAATAAATACTTGCCAGAAGGCGATCAGCTGAAATATGTATGATTGATTCAGAAATTGTATTTTTAGCTCGAGCCTTTTAGTTTTGCTATCTATTAAGTCTTTTTGGATATGTTGGATGTATTTTATCTTTACTAGGTTTTTACTAAAGATGTGGAGCGGTGTGTATTCAAGATCGAGAATAATTGACATGGTTCGCACTGCCGAGAAATGGATTTTTATGTGTTAGCTGGAACGTTCCCTGTCCATTTGGAGGAATGGAAATTTCCGACGTGACAAGAAGATTCTGACCTAGCCTTACAGGGAAGTGAATCTCCGCTGATTTTTTAGACGTATCGGGCGGTCTGCTTCTGGCCGAAAACAGCCCACCACAAGAAAGCTTTTCAACCCATAGCGTTCATTGAATGAAGGAAACAAAGCTGGTTTCAACTTCGACGCATGCTGGCGGGAGCGTATTGACCAACATGGCGGCCTCGTCGCCCTGGTTAAGAAAAATCAGGAAGTCCCCGGACTCAAACTCGATCCTAAATCCGACTAGCCGAGATACCTGGCCATTGAGGGCATCGAGAACGCCCTTGACCTCGAGAACTTTCTCGCCTTCGAGGTGGGACGCTGATAACGCTGCAAGGAGGTTTTCCCTTTTCCAGGCACAGGTCACGCCAGGCTCTATCTCGAAGGAAACAGGCGTGTTGATAGGATATATGTCAGCCCCAACACTCTCACCATCACTCAAGAGGTACATGGATATCACCTCTTGTCCGCCGAAATGCCATTCAATAGAGCCTACATATCCCAGACTCCTTTCCCCGTTGAAATAGTACTGGTCATGCATCAACGCGCTCAGTCGCTTACCCACCAGCAAACGTGCCGTGTGCAAGTCTTGGGCTGCTCTGGTATGAGAAAAGCAATAGCGGCTATCCATTAAGCACCTCATGTACGTCGGACGAGGGGCAGTCCACTGCTGACCGAAAACTGCCACTCAAGGACGATGCCGTTGAGTCGATAGCAGCCCCTTCTGCATTCGACCAGAAACAAGGGTTGGAAAACGCTACAACGAATGGCAGCCCACCCCTACCCCACCCAATACCAAACCGCTCCCCCCTCAAACTCCGGCATCACTTCCCCCTGTGCAAAGCAGCGCCGCGACTCCGGCTGCGCCGGGGTAAACCAATAACCGGCCTTGCTGCAGGGCTGCCCCGCCACCACCGGCGCTACATGTTTCGGGTGGTTCGGCCGAAGGTTCCTCGCATAGGCCACCAGATCCTTGGGGTAGACCCTGTGCTCGACCCCGCTGTCATCAATGCCATACAGAAAGGCGATGGCCGCCGCCTCGAACGCCCAATACCCGCAATAGCTGCCCTCGTCCCCTTGCAGGTGGCTGTCGTGCCAGGGCGCCTGTTCGAACGCGGGGTACCAGTCGTCACAGTATTGCTGCAGAAGTTCGCTGGCTTCGGCCGGGGCGTCGGCGTAGATAGCCTGTATCAGCGGCGTGTAGACATCGTGATACCAACGGTCCACGTCATATCGATCAGGCAGCAGTTTGCACAGCAGGTCTTCGTAGAGGGTGTCGTCCCCGGCGTAGCCCGCGGGGTCGATCAGGGCCACGAAGCGTTGGAGCAGGTCGGTGCGGTGCAGCAGGATGCACAGGCTGAATACCTGGACGCACTCTTGATACTGGTCAAGCCAGTCGTCGATCGCCAACGGGGTGATATTCGGAATCTGGTTGTACTCGGCCAGTTGTCTTTGCAGGTGTTCGTAACTGTCCACCAGGGTTTCCAGCAGGGGGATCAACAGCTCGATGCTGTGGCCGGCGGTGTAGCGGATGAGGATTTCCTTGAAGATCCACTTCTGGAAATGCCGGGCCCTGAGGGACTTTTCCTGGGCTTCGGAGTCGGCCTCAAAGGTGTTTTCGGCAAAGAACTGCACGCTGTGCTGGTAGTTGCTGAAGAAGTTCTCTAGGCGCGCGTCGCTGAGGAATGCTTGTCTTCTGTCCTTGATCACGGCTCGTCCTTGTTTGCACGACGCCCGCCCCAGGCCCTGTCCGCAGCGCAGTTACTACAGTCATCGGGGCCTGGGCCGTTCAAAAAAACAAAGCCTGCACACAAGGCGCAGGCTGGATAGGGTTGCAGCAGGTCGTACTGGATCAATCACCCAGCCACTCAAAAGTTCGCCGGCGTATTCGCACTAATAATCTCCGCCTCATCCTGCCCAATATTCCTAAAGCTATGAGGCAAGGTGGTCGGAAAGTAATACCCATCCCCCGGATTCAACACACTCACCTGCCCATCCACCGTCAACTCCACAGTGCCACGAACAACCAGCCCGCACTCTTCGCCTTCGCTGTGCACGATGGCTTCTTCGCCAGAGCTGGCGCCGGGGGCGTATTGCTCGCGCAGAAAGCGCATCTGCCGGTTGGCCACCGGGGCGCCGATCATCAGCAGGCGCAGGCCGTCGCGACCGAGGTCGGGCTGTTCGTTGGCGCGGAACACGTATTGGTGCTCGCGGGGCGGTTGGTCGAAAGTGAAGAAGTCGGCCAGGGACATGGGGATGCCTTCCAGCAGCTTTTTCAGGGAGCTGACGGAGGGGCTGACGCGGTTCTGTTCGATCAGGGAGATGGTGGCATTGGTGACGCCACTGCGACGTGCCAGCTCGCGCTGGGAGAGTTTGTAGCTTTCGCGAACGAGTTTGAGTCGGGTGCCCGTGTCCATAACAGCCTTATGCGAGAAGTACTTAAGGGTATTTTTGCGGCGGTTGGGTCGCGAATGTCGCGATTTGGCTGCCCTGGAGCCTGAAAAGGCGGCTATTTAAACATGTTTGACAGGCAAGCTGTAAAGACTCGCGATGAGGGGTGCTGCGGGGGAAATGTGGGCGCTGTCGGGGGCGTCGGGAGGTCCTGCGGACCTCGTCGCAGCTTGCGGCAGCGGCTACAGAGTGGGGCTGTAGCCGCTACGTGCATTTAGATGCCGAAGCGGTCGCGCAAGGCGTAGTACGCGGCGCCCATGGCGGTCAGCGGGGCCTGGAAGGTGCGCCCGCCGATCATCGGCATGTGTGGCAGGGAGGCGAAGGCGTTGAAGCGTTCGGCGTCGCCGCGGATCATTTCGGCAATCAGCTTGCCCGCCAGGTGCGAACAGGTGACGCCGTGGCCGCTGTAGCCCTGCATGTAGTAGGCGTTCTTTTCGATCCGGCCGAATTGCGGCATGCGCGACATGGTCAGCAGGAAGTTGCCGGTCCAGCGGTAGTCGATCTTCACGTCCTTGAGCTGGGGGAAGGTCTTGAGGATCTTCGGCCGGATCAGCTGGTCGATGTCGTCCGGTTCGCGGGCGCCGTAGACCACGCCACCGCCGTACAGCAGGCGGTTGTCGCCGGTCAGGCGGAAGTAGTCCAAGAGGTAGTTGCAGTCTTCCACGCAGTAGTTGTTGGCGATCAGGCTGCGGGCCAGTTGCTCCGGCAGTGGCTCGGTGACCACGATCTGCGAGCCGCAGGGCATGCTCTTGCGGGTCACTCGTGGATCGAGGTCTTGCTGCAGGTAGGCGTTGCCGGCGATCAGCAGGTACTTGGCGCGCACCACGCCCTTGGCGGTGCGCACCACGTTGGGTTCGCCGTAGGTGATTTCCACCGCAGCCGACTGTTCGAAGATCTTGCCGCCCAGGCCGATGATGGCGCTGGCCTCGCCCAGGGCCAGGTTCAGCGGGTGGATGTGGCCGCCCTGCATGTCCAGCAAGCCGCCGATGTAGTTCCTGGTGCCGACTTCGCGGTCGATCTGCGCCTTGTCGAGCAGCTTCAGGTTGTGGTTGCCCAGGCGTTCCCAGTTGCGTTTCTGTTCCGCCAGGCCCTTGAGCTGCTTGTTGTTCAGGGCGGCGAAGATGCCGCCGGGGCGGTAGTCGCACTGGATGTCGTAATGCTGGATGCGCTGGCGAATGATGTCGGCGCCTTCGAAGATCATGCTGCCGAGCACTTCGGCGCTTTTTTCGCCGTAGCGTTCTTCGATCACGTCCACGTCGCGGCTGTAGGAGTTGACCAGTTGCCCGCCGTTGCGCCCGCTGGCGCCGAAGCCGACCTTGGCCGCTTCGAGCACGGTGACGCTGTAGCCCGCTTCCGCCAGGAACAAGGCCGAGGACAGGCCGGTGTAGCCAGCGCCGATCACGCAGACGTCGCACTCCACCAACTCTTCCAGTTGCGGGTAGTCGGTGGTCTGGTTGCGGGTCGCCGCGTAGTAGCTGTTCACGTAGGTTTGCATGAGAAATTCCCCAGCGGGTACGGGCCCAGGCCCGCCGCCGCTGTTGTTATAAGAGTTAGAGCTTGATCCAGGTCGCTTTGAGCTCGGTGTATTTGTCGAAGGCGTGCAACGACTTGTCGCGGCCGTTGCCGGACTGCTTGAAGCCGCCGAACGGCGCGGTCATGTCGCCGCCGTCGTACTGGTTGACCCACACGCTGCCGGCCCGCAGGCCACGGGCGAAGCGGTGGGCGCGGCTGAGGTCGGCGGTCCAGACCCCGGCCGCCAGGCCGAAGATGCTGTCGTTGGCGATCTGCAACGCTTCTTCTTCGGTATCGAAGCTGATCACCGACAGCACCGGGCCGAAGATCTCCTCCCGGGCGATGGTCATGGCGTTGGTCACGCCGTCGAAGATCGTCGGCTCGACATACAGGCCGCCGCTGCTTTCCAGGGCGCGGACGCCGCCGGCCAGCAGTTGCCCGCCCTGCTCCTTGCCGATGTCGATGTAGCGCAGCACGTTGTCCAGCTGGCGCTGGTCCACCACCGCGCCGACCCGGGTTTGCGGGTCGAGGGCATGGCCCGGTTTCCAGCCCTTGAGGGCCTCCACCAGCAGCGGGATGAACTGCTCGCGAATCGAGCGCTGCACCAGCAGGCGCGAGCCGGCGGTGCAGACTTCGCCCTGGTTGAAGGCGATGGCCGCGGCTGCCGCTTCAGCCGCGGCGCGCAGGTCCGGGGCGTCGGCGAACACCACGTTGGGGCTCTTGCCACCGGCCTCCAGCCACACCCGCTTCATGTTGCTTTCGCCGGAATACACCAGCAGTTGCTTGCCCACGGCGGTGGAGCCGGTGAAGGCCAGCACGTCCACGTCCATGTGCAGGGCCAGGGCCTTGCCGACGGTGTGGCCGTAGCCCGGCAGGACGTTGAACACACCCTTGGGGATGCCGGCGTCCAGGGCCAGCTGGGCGATGCGGATCGCGGTCAGCGGCGACTTTTCCGACGGTTTGAGGATGAACGAGTTGCCCATCGCCAGGGCCGGGGCGAACTTCCAGCTGGCCATGATCAGCGGGAAGTTCCACGGCACGATGGCCGCCACCACGCCTGCCGGCTCCCGGGTCACCAGGCCCAGCTGGTCGTGGGGCGTGGCCGCCACTTCGTCGTAGAGCTTGTCGATGGCTTCGGCGTTCCAGCGAATGGCGTTGGCCGTGGCCGGAATGTCGATGGCCATGGAGTCGCCAATCGGCTTGCCCATGTCCAGGGTTTCCAGGAGCGCCAGTTCTTCCTGGTGCGCCAGGATCAGCTCGGCGAAGCGAATCAGGATGCGCTTGCGCTCGGCCGGGGCCTTGCCCGACCAGACGCCACTGTTGAACGCCTGGCGCGCCACCGCCACCGCACGATCGGCATCGGCCTGATCGGTGCTGGCGACGTTGGCCAGGAAGCGCCCGTCCACCGGGCTCAGGCATTCAAAGGTGGCGCCACTGGCGGCGGCGCAGTACTGGCCGTCGATAAAGGCACGGCCTTCGAGGCTGAGGGACTGGAAGTGCTGCTCCCAGTCGCTGCGGGATTTAGTCATGGCAAATACTCAAGGCAGGACGTGACACGGCCATCAGACCGTGTGCAGGTACCAGTTGTATTCCAGGTCGGAGATGGAGTTTTCGAACTCCGCCAACTCGCTTTCCTTACAGGCGACAAAGACGTCGATGTACATCGGGTCGATGTACTTGGCCATCACTTCACTGTCGTCCAGTACGCGCAGGGCGTCCCGCAGGTTGGTCGGCAGGCTCGGCTCGCTCTGTTCGTAGGCGTTGCCTTCCATCGCCGGGCCCGGCTCGATCTTGTTGGTCAGGCCGTGATGGATGCCTGACAGCACCGAGGCCATCAGCAGGTAGGGGTTGGCGTCGGCACCGGCGACCCGGTGTTCGATGCGCACCGAGTCCGCCGAACCGGTCGGCACGCGCACGGCCACGGTGCGGTTGTCGACGCCCCAGGTCGGCGAGTTGGGCACGTAGAACTGCGCGCCGAAGCGACGGTAGGAGTTGACGTTGGGGCACAGGAAGGCCATCTGCTCGGGCAGGGTTTGCAGCACGCCGCCGATGGCGTGACGCAGGGCTTCGTTGGTTTCCGGGTCTTCGCTGGCGAAGATGTTGTTGCCCTGCTTGTCGAGGATCGAGATGTGCACGTGCAGGCCATTGCCCGCCTGACCCGGGTAGGGCTTGGCCATGAAAGTGGTGTCCATTTCATGGTCGTAGGCGATGTTCTTCACCAGGCGCTTGAGCAGCACCGCGTAGTCGCAGGCTTTGATCGGGTCGCTGACGTGGTGCAGGTTGACCTCGAACTGCGCCGGGGCGCTTTCCTTGACGATGGCGTCGGCCGGGATGCCCTGCTCTTTCGCGCCTTCGAGGATGTCCTGCAGGCAGTCGACGTATTCGTCCAGATCGTCGATCAGGTAGACCTGGGTCGACTGCGGACGCTTGCCGGAAATCGGCGAGCGCGGCGACTGCGGACGGCCGTTCACGTTGTCCTGGTCGATCAGGTAGAACTCCAGCTCGAAGGCGGCGCAGATGGTCAGGCCCAGCGCGTCGAACTTGCTCACCACCTGGCGCAGCACTTCGCGCGGGTCGGCGAAGAAAGGCTGGCCCTCGATCTCGTGCATGGTCATCAGCAGTTGCGCGGTGGGGCGCTTCTGCCAGGGTTCGACGCTCAGGGTGCCGGGGATCGGGTAGCAGATGCGGTCGGCGTCGCCGATGTCCAGGCCCAGGCCGGTGCTTTCCACCGTGGAGCCGTTGATATCCAGGGCAAACAGCGAGGCTGGCAGGTTGATGCCCTTCTCGTAGACCTTGTGCAGCGCGGTGCGCTCGATGCGCTTGCCGCGCACCACACCGTTCATGTCTGCAATCAGCAGATCGACGTAGAGAACCTCGGGGTGTTTTTTCAGGAAGGCGTTGGCTTCATTGAGCTGAATGGCACGCGGGGGGACCGACATGATGCACCTATTGTGTTAATTATTATGTTCACTGCTGTGACACGCCAGCAGTCAACCCGAAAGAAAAACCGGAGTCAATAGCCAACAGCGGCGGCTTTTCGTCAATTATTTTGCTCCACTGGAGACAAATAACCGGCGCAATCCGCGCCGCCTGCGGGTTTCGGACGAGTAACGTTTAGAATTTTTTACATGGAAGTTGTTAATTAAAATCAACGAGGATAAGCTCTGGAAAAACTCGTTCCAGCGTGAATTTCGAGGTGATAAAAATGGCATTCAAGCCATTGATCGGCGTTACTGCGTGCGTCAAAGAGATCGGCCTGCACCCCTACCACGTCAGCGGCGACAAGTACTTGCGTGCTGTCAGCGTCGCGGCCGAGGGCCTGCCCCTGATCATTCCTTCCCTGGCGGATCTGATCGATATCGACGATCTGCTGCACAACATGGACGGGCTGCTGTTTACCGGCTCGCCGTCCAATGTCGAACCCTTCCATTACCAGGGCACGCCCAGCGAGCCGGGCACCGCCCATGACCCGCAGCGCGATGCCACCACCCTGCCCCTGCTGCGCGCGGCGATTGCCGCCGGCGTACCGGTGCTCGGCATCTGCCGCGGCTTCCAGGAAATGAACGTGGCCTTCGGTGGCAGCCTGCACCAGAAGGTGCATGAACTGCCGGGCTACATGGACCACCGCGAAGCCGACGACCCGCGCATCGAAGTGCAGTACGCCCCGGCGCACCCGGTGGCGATCCAGCCCGGCGGCGTGTTCGAGGCCATGGGCCTGGCCGGCGAGATCCAGGTCAACTCGATCCATAGCCAGGGCGTCGACCGCCTGGCCCCCGGCCTGCGGGTCGAGGCCGTGGCCCCGGATGGCCTGATCGAGGCGCTGTCGGTGGAACACAGCGCAACCTTTGCCTTCGGCGTGCAGTGGCACCCGGAATGGCAGGTGCTGTCGAACCCGGCCTACCTGCGGATCTTCCAGGCCTTTGGCGACGCCTGCCGGCAACGGGCCGCGCAACGCCGCTAACCGGCAAACCCCGGCCGCTGCGGCGGCCTTCCAGGCATTCAACGAGATTCACCACGCCCTGCCCCACGGCGAGCGCGCCTGTGCGCGCCCGACGTCCGGCGTGAGCAACACACGGCAAGACCACAACAACAAATAGCGTCAGGCCGCCAGGAAGGCAGCGCCGAATCAGCCCGCACCCCTTGCGGGCTGGCAATCAACCTTTAGGCCCGGCCGAATTGGCCAGGCTGCTGACACCTGTTGGGAGTTTCACATGGCAAACGCCTCCAGCACTTACCGCAAGGCCCTCGAAGGCACCCCGAGCCCGCAGAAGGTCCTGGTCAAGATCGACCGGGTGACCAAGAAGTTCGATGAAACCGTGGCCGTGGACGATGTGTCCCTGGAGATCCACCAGGGCGAGATCTTTGCCCTGCTGGGCGGTTCCGGCTCCGGCAAATCCACCCTGCTGCGCATGCTCGCCGGCTTCGAACGCCCCACCGAAGGCCGCATCCTGCTGGATGGCGTGGACATCACCGACATGCCGCCCTATGAGCGGCCGATCAACATGATGTTCCAGTCCTACGCCCTGTTCCCGCACATGACCGTGGCCCAGAACATCGCCTTCGGCCTCAAGCAGGACCGCCTGCCGCCCGCCGAGATCGAGGCCCGGGTCGAGGAAATGCTCAAGCTGGTGCACATGACCCAGTACGCCCGGCGCAAGCCGCACCAGCTGTCCGGTGGCCAGCGCCAGCGGGTGGCCCTGGCCCGCTCCCTGGCCAAGCGCCCCAAGCTGCTCTTGCTGGACGAACCCATGGGCGCCCTGGACAAGAAGCTGCGCTCGCAGATGCAACTGGAACTGGTGGAAATCATCGAACGCGTGGGCGTGACCTGCGTGATGGTGACCCACGACCAGGAAGAGGCCATGACCATGGCCCAGCGCATCGCCATCATGCACCTGGGCTGGATCGCCCAGACCGGCAGCCCGGTGGACATCTACGAGGCGCCGGTCAGCCGCCTGGTGTGCGAGTTCATCGGCAACGTCAACGCCTTCGACGGCACCGTCACCGAAGACCTGGAAGGCTACGCCATCATCGACTGCCCGGACCTTGAGCAGCAGATCTACGTCGGCCACGGGGTCAGTACCTCGGTACAGGACAAGTCGGTGACCTACGCGATTCGCCCGGAAAAGATGCTGGTCACCACCCTCAAGCCCGACGCCCGCTACAACTGGTCCAAAGGCAAGGTGCACGACATCGCCTACCTGGGCGGCCACTCGGTGTTCTACGTCGAGCTGCCCGGCGGCAAGATCGTCCAGTCGTTCATGGCCAACGCCGAGCGCCGTGGCGCGCGGCCGACCTGGGATGACCAGGTCTACGTCTGGTGGGAAGACGACAGCGGCGTGGTGCTGCGGGCATGAGGACTTCGAGCATGAGCACTGTCAATCAGAAACTGTTCCGCATGCTGCCCAGCGGTCGCAAGCTGGTGATCGGCGTTCCTTTCCTCTGGCTGTTCCTGTTCTTCATGCTGCCGTTCTTTTTGGTGATGAAGATCAGCTTCTCGGAAGCGGCCCTGGCGATCCCGCCCTACTCGGAGATCTACAGCTACGCCGAACAGAAATTCCAGCTGCTGCTGAACCTGGGCAACTACGCCATGCTGGCCGGCGACGAGCTGTACTTCTCGGCCTACCTGGGGTCGCTGAAGGTGGCGCTGCTGAGCACCCTGATGTGCCTGGTGGTGGGTTTCCCCATGGCCTACGCCATCTCCAAGGCCAGCAAGGAAGCGCAGAACGTCTTGCTGCTGCTGATCATGATGCCGACCTGGACCGCGATCCTGATCCGCGTCTATGCCTGGATGGGCATCCTCAGCAACAACGGCCTGCTCAACAGCTTCCTGCTGTGGACCGGGCTGATCAGCCAGCCGCTGGAAATCCTCAACACCAACACCGCCGTCTATATCGGCGTGGTCTACGCCTACCTGCCGTTCATGGTGCTGCCGCTGTACGCCAACCTGGTCAAGCATGACCAGAGCCTGCTGGAAGCCGCATCCGACCTGGGGTCGAGCAACTTCAACAACTTCTGGAAGATCACCGTGCCCCTGGCCAAGAACGGCATCATCGCAGGCTGCATGCTGGTGTTCATTCCGGTGGTCGGCGAGTTCGTGATTCCGGAACTCCTGGGCGGCCCGGAAACCCTGATGATCGGCCGCGTGCTGTGGCAGGAATTCTTCAACAACCGTGACTGGCCGGTGGCCTCCGCCCTGGCGGTGGTGATGCTGGCAATCCTGATTATTCCGATCCTGCTGTTCAACCGCAGCCAGGCCAAAGAGATGGAGGCACGGGCATGAAACGCTTCGAATTTTCCAAACTGATGCTGGTGCTGGGCCTGCTGTTCATCTACCTGCCGATGCTGATCCTGGTGATCTACTCGTTCAACGCCTCCAAGCTGGTGACGGTGTGGGGCGGCTGGTCGATCAAGTGGTACGTCGGCCTGCTGGACAACCAGCAACTGATGGGCTCGGTGGCGCGCTCCCTGGAGATCGCCTGCTACACCGCCGTGGCGGCGGTGGCCCTGGGCACCCTGGCGGCCTTCGTGCTGACCCGGGTCACCCGCTTCAAGGGCCGCACCCTGTTCGGCGGCCTGGTCACCGCACCGCTGGTGATGCCCGAGGTGATCACCGGCCTGTCGCTGTTGCTGCTGTTCGTGGCCATGGCGCAATTGATCGGCTGGCCCATGGAACGCGGCATCGTCACCATCTGGATCGCCCACACCACATTCTGCGCCGCCTACGTGGCCGTGGTAGTCTCCGCGCGCCTGCGGGAGCTGGACCTGTCCATCGAAGAAGCGGCGATGGACCTGGGAGCGCGACCGTTCAAGGTGTTCTTCCTGATCACCATCCCGATGATCGCGCCGTCACTGGCGGCCGGCGGCATGATGTCCTTTGCCCTGTCCCTGGATGACCTGGTGCTGGCCAGCTTCGTCTCCGGCCCGGGCTCCACCACCTTGCCGATGGAAGTGTTCTCGGCGGTGCGCCTGGGGGTCAAACCCGAGATCAACGCCGTGGCCAGCCTGATCCTGCTGGCGGTATCGCTGGTGACCTTCCTGGTCTGGTACTTCGGCCGTCGCGCCGAAGCGGCCCGCAAGCGGGCGATCCAGGAAGCCATGGACTTCACCGCCAACGAATCCTGGCAGCCACCGGCGGCGAAAAAACCTGCGGTACCCGCGCCGGCGACGGCCTGACGGCCTCTTCGCCAGCCAGCTGGCTCCTACAGATAACCCAAACCTGTAGGAGCCAGCTTGCTGGCGAAAAAGGCTCACCCGAACCCCCGAGTTGCAAACGCAGCAATCTGCACAATAAGAAATGGAGTTGTAGTAATGAAAATGCCTGGCAGGACACTGTTCGCCAAAACCCTGCTCTCAGTGTCCTTGATGGGCGCACTGTTGACCGGCGCTCAAGCCAACGACAAAGTGCTGCGCGTCTACAACTGGTCGGACTACATCGCCCCGGACACCCTGAAAAAGTTCGAGGCCGAAACCGGCATCCATGTCACCTACGACGTCTTCGACAGCAACGAAACCCTGGAAGCGCGCCTGCTCACCGGCAAGTCCGGCTACGACATCGTGGTGCCGTCCAACAGCTTCCTGGCCAAGCAGATCAAGGCCGGGGTCTACCAGGAACTGGACAAGTCCAAGCTGCCCAACTGGAAGAACCTCAACCCGGTGCTGCTCAAGAACGCCTCCGCCAGCGACCCGGGCAACGCCCACGCCTTCCCCTACATGTGGGGCTCGATCGGCATCGGCTACAACCCGGACAAGGTCAAGGCGGCCCTGGGCACTGATGCCGCGATCAACTCCTGGGACCTGCTGTTCAAGCCGGAGAACGCCGAGAAGCTCAAGGCCTGCGGCATCAGCTTCCTCGACTCGCCCACCGAGATGCTCCCCGCCGCCCTGCACTACCTGGGCTACCCGGTGACCAGCAAGGACAAGGCGCAGATCCTCGAAGCCCAGGAACTGTTCATGAAGATCCGGCCTTCGGTGACCTACTTCCATTCCTCCAAGTACATCTCGGACCTGGCCAACGGCAACATCTGCGTGGCCGTGGGTTACTCCGGCGACGTACTGCAAGCCCGTTCCCGCGCCGAAGAAGCCGGCAACAAGGAGAAGGTCGCGTTCAGCATTCCCAAGGAAGGCGCCGGCAGCTTCTACGACATGATGGCCATCCCCAAGGACGCCACCAACGTCGACAACGCCTACCTGTTCATGAACTTCCTGATGCGCGCGGACATCATCGCCGAGGTCACCAACAGCCTCGGCTACAGCAACGCCAACGCGGCGGCCACGCCACTGGTGGACGAAGCGATCCGCAACGACCCGGCGTCCTACCCGCCACAAGAGGTACTGGCCACCCTCTACGCGGTGCCGGACCAGCCGATTGCCATCCAGCGCGTGATGAACCGCGGCTGGACCAGGATCAAGCTGGGTAAATGATCCAAGGTGCCCGCCGCGGGCGGGCACGGCTGCCCTTTTTCCGTTCACGTCGCGCCTTACCACCGCGACACTCCTGCGAACGGCTTCACCCGGCTCCCTCGGTTGGGGTGAATCCTTGGCGCCTTCGGGCGCCTTTTTTGCGTTCTCTGTAGCCGCTGCCGCAGGCTGCGAACGGCTTGGGCGGCAGACCGATGCACCAGACGCAGCGATCCTGAAGGCAGCAGAGGAGCCTGCGGCCCCTGTCGCAGCCTCGCTGACGCTCGACAGCGGCTACACGCTGTAGCCGCTGCCGCAGGCTACGAACGGCTTCGGCGGCATATCGACGCAGCAAACGCAGCGATCCTGAAGACAGCTGAGGAGCCTGCGGCCCCTGTCGCAGCCTCGCTGACGCTCGACAGCGGCTACACCCTGTAGCCGCTGCCGCAGGCTGCGAACGGCTTGAGCGGTATATCGACGCAGCAAACGCAGCGATCCTGAAGACAGCTGAGGAGCCTGCGGCCCCTGTCGCAGCCTCGCTAACGCTCGACAGCGGCTACACCCTGTAGCCGCTGCCGCAGGCTGCGAACGGCTCGAGCGGCATATCGACGCAGCAGACGCAGCGATCCTGAAGACAGCAGAGGGTCCTGCGGCCCCTGTCGCAGCCTCGCTGACGCTCGACAGCGGCTACACGCTGTAGCCGCTGCCGCAGGCTGCGAACGGCTCGGGCGGCAGACCGACGCAGCAAACGCAGCGATCCTGAAGGCAGCAGAGAGTGCTGCGACCCCTGTCGCTGCCACAGGCTGTTCCCCGCGCCTGGAAGTGGTATTTTTTGCCGCTTCTGGCGTGGCTGATCGGCATACAGCCCCAGCCGCCAGTTCTACAGGGAGCCGTATCGATGAAAACCGCTGTTCACCCTTGCCCACTGCCCAGTGACTCCAGCATCGCTGCCCTGGCACCGGGGGCGAGCTTCATCGACTGTCGCCGCACCCTGGCCGAGGACCCCGAGCGCAGCGCCATGCGCCACCTGCTGTGCCTGATGAGCCAGACCCCGGCCTGGATCGACCGCATGATGGGCCTGCGCAACCGCGTGGTGCAGCTGTTCGGTCTCAAGGACCTGGGGCGCCTGACCCGCATCGACCTGGCGCGCCCTGACGAGGATTACCAGCCCGGCGACCGGGTCGGCATCTTCACCCTGATCTCCCAAAGCCCCGACGAAGTGCTGGTGGTGGACCGCGACAAGCACCTGGACGTGCACCTGTCGCTCAACCTCCAGCCTCTGACCGCCGAGGGCCTGCGCCCGGTGGTGCTGAGCACCGTGGTGCATCCGCACAACCGCCTGGGGCGCCTGTACATGCTGCCGGTGGCGCCGTTCCACCGGATCATCGCGCCCATGACCCTGGCCACGATCAACCGTCACTGAGCCGCCACCCTTCAAGGATCTTGCCGTGCAGACACCCGAATTCGATGTTGTCGTCGTAGGCCTGGGCGCCATGGGCGCCGCCACCCTCTATCAACTGGCCAAGCGCGGGGTCAAGGTGGCGGGCATCGACCGCTTCGCCCCGCCCCATGATCAGGGCTCCAGCCACGGCGACACGCGCATCACCCGCCAGGCGGTGGGCGAAGGCGCGGCCTACGTGCCCCTGGCGATCCGTTCGCAAGAGATCTGGCGCGAGCTGGAAGCCGAACTGGCCGTGGCGCTGTTCGAGCAGTGCGGGGTGCTGGTGATGACCGCCAGCACCGACCCGCAGCGCCCGGCGCAGGACCGGGACTTCACCGACAACAGCATCGCGCTGGCCCGGCACTACGGCATCGAGCACCAGGTACTCGATGCCGCCGAGATCCGCCGGCGTTTTCCGCAATTCGCCCCGTTGGCCGACAGCGCCCGGGGCTACTTCGAACCCGGTGGCGGTTTTGTCCGCCCGGAACGCTGCATCGACGCGCAACTGACCCGGGCCCGACAGCTGGGGGCAACCCTGATCACCGGCCAGACCGTGCAGGAGCTCAAGTCCGACGCCGAGGGCGTGGACGTCATCAGCACCGGTTCGCGAATTCGCGCCCGGCAGGTGATCGTCAGCGCCGGCATGTGGTCGGCGCAGCTGCTCGGCGCGCCCTTCGACGCCCTGCTGCAGGTCTGCCGCCAGCAGCTGTACTGGTTCCGCCTCGATGAGCCGCAACACTACCCGGCCCGCTCGCCGAGCTTCATCCTCCACAGCGCCGACGACGTCGACACCTGCTATGGCTTCCCGCCGATTCCCGGCGAAGGCAGCGTGAAAATCGCCACCGAGCAATACAGCGTCAGCAGCCAGCCGGACAGCCTCGACCGCCAGCCCAGCCACGCCGATGCCCAGCGCCTGTTCCGCGAGCTGGTGGCCCCGCATATCGCCGGGCTCGCCCCGGAGCTGGTGAAGGCCAGCGTCTGCGCCTACACCGTGACCCCGGATTCGGGCTTCATCATCGACCGTCACCCGCGCCTGGCCAACGTCACCGTGGTCAGCGCCTGCTCCGGCCATGGCTTCAAGCACTCGGCGGCGATTGGCGAAGCCTTGGCCCAGTTGCAGGTGGACGGCCGCAGCGAAATCGACCTGCAGAGTTTCTCCCTGCAACGCTTCCACTGACGGCCACGGCCCCCTAATCGGGGCCGCGATGAAAAAAAATCCCCGGGCTGACGTTTTTCGCCGTTTATCTGCCGTTTTCAGCCTTGCCGGTTGGTCGAGTCTCTACGATTCTTTAGAAACCCCTCAGGGCGGCACATCGCCGCCCCACGTAGAACCCTCGGAGCGCCCCATGAAGAGCGTCGCAGAACTGCTGAAACTCAAGGCCAAGCACAACCAGCAAGTGCACACCATCGCCCCGCACCAGATGGTCCTGGAAGCGCTGATGCTGATGGCCGAAAAAAACGTCGGTGCCCTGCCGGTGATGGAGAACGGTGCAGTGGTCGGGGTCATCAGCGAACGAGACTACGCGCGCAAGCTGGTACTGCACGGGCGCTCATCGGTGGGCACCCCGGTCAGCGCCATCATGAGCTCGCCGGTGATCACCGTGGACTCGCACCAGAACGTGGAAACCTGCATGAGCATCATGACCGACCACCACCTGCGCCACCTGCCGGTGGTGGAGAACGGCCAGTTGCTGGGGTTGCTGTCGATCGGCGACCTGGTCAAGGAAGCGATTGCCGAACAGGCCGACCTGATCCGCCAGCTGGAGCAATACATTCGCGGCGAGTAAGCCCGCAAACCTTGCACCGCCCCAAACGGCCCCTTCGCTGGCCAGCCAGCTCCTACAGACGCCCGCTCAGCGGCAGCACATTGCGTAGGAGCCGGCTTGCCGGCGAACAGACCCGCAAGCCTTGCACCGATCCAACCGACGCCTTCGTTGGCCAGCCGACGCCTACAGACACCCGCTCAGCAGCAGCACATTGCGTAGGAGCCGGCTTGCCGGCGAACAGACCCACAAGCCTTGCACCGATCCAACCGGCGCCTTCGTTGGCCAGCCAACGCCTAAAAACGCCCGCTCAGCGGCAGCGCATTGCGTAGGAGCCGGCTTGCCGGCGAACAGACCCGCAAGCCTTGTACCAATCCAACCGACGCCTTCGCCGGCCAGCCAGCGCCTACAGACGCCCGCTCAGCGGCAGCGCATTGCGTAGGAGCCGGCTTGCCGGCGAACAGACCCGCAAGCCTTGCACCGATCCAACCGACGCCTTCGTTGGCCAGCCAGCGCCTATAGACGCCCGCTCAGCGACAACACATTGCGTAGGAGCCGGCTTGCCGGCGAACAGACCCGCAAGCCTTGCACCAATCCAACCGACGCCTTCGCCGGCCAGCCAGCGCCTACAGACGCCCGCTCAGCGGCAGTACATTACGTAGGAGCCGGCTTGCCGGCGAACAGACCCGCAAGCCTTGCACCAATCCAACCGGCGCCTTCGCTGGCCAGCCGGCGCCTACAGACGCCCGCTCAGCGGCAGCGCATTGCGTAGGAGCCGGCTTGCCGGCGAACAGACCCACAAGCCTTTCACCAATCCAACCGGCGCCTTCGTTGGCCAGCCGGCGCCTACAGACGCCCGCTCAGCGGCAGCACATTGCGTAGGAGCCGGCTTGCCGGCGAACAGGCCCGCAAGCCTTGCACCGATCCAACCGACGCCTTCGCTGGCCAGCCAGCGCCTACAGACGCCCGCTCAGCGGCAGTACACTACGTAGGAGCCGGCTTGCCGGCGAACAGACCCACAAGCCTTGCACCAATCCAACCCGCATCTTCGTTGGCCAGCCAACGCCTACAGACGCCCGCTCAGCGGCAGCACATTGCGTAGGAGCCGGCTTGCCGGCGAACAGACCCACAAGCCTTGCACCGATCCAACCGACGCCTTCGCTGGCCAGCCAGCGCCTACAGACGCCCGCTCAGCGGCAGCACATTACGTAGGAGCCGGCTTGCCGGCGAACAGACCCACAAGCCTTGCACCGATCCAACCGACGCCTTCGTTGGCCAGCCAGCGACTACGATTGGCTCGGCCTCTCCAGGGGAAAGTGCACGCGCACTTCGAAGCCGTCGTCGCGGCCGCTGGCCGGTGAGGCCAGGTGCAGCTGGCCGCCGACGCCGTGGACGATGCTCTGGGCAATCGCCAGGCCCAGGCCCGAGCCGCTGGTTTCGCTGTTGCCACGTACAAAGCGCTCGGTCAGGCGTTGCAGTACCTCCGCCGGCACCCGCGGCCCGCCATTGATCACCCGCAAGCAACCGTCGGCGCCGAGGCTGACCTCTACCGGCTGCGCCGGGTCGCCGTATTTCAGGGCGTTCTCGATCAGGTTGCGCAGCAGGATGCCAAAGGCGTCCGGATCGATGGCGGTGCACACCCGCGCTGCCTCCGGCAACTGCAGGTTGATCCGCGCCGCCGCGCCGCGATTCCACTCCTCCACGCCATGGGCCAGCAACGGAATCAGGTCCTCGGGGGTTTGCGAGAGCAGCCCGCCGCCTTCGGCCTTGGCCAATTGCATGAGTTTTTCCGAGAGCCTGGCCAGTTCCCGCAGGGCGTTCTCGATCTTCGCCGCCCGCACCTGCAAGGGCCCCTGCGGCGCTTCCTGGCGCAGGCGCTGGATCTGCGCCAGGGTCGCGGCCAGGGGCGTGCGCAGTTCATGGGCGCTGTTGGCGGTGAAGCTGCGTTCCGCTTCCAGGGCTTTGCGCAAGCGCTCCAGCAGATGATTGACCGCCTCGGCCAACGGGTCGATTTCCGCCGGCAGGCGCGCCACCTGGATCGGCGACAGATCGCCCACGCCGCGCGACTCCACCGCGCGCCGGTAAGCCAGCACGCTGCGCAGGCTGATGCGCACGAACAGCCAGGTGCCCAGCAGGCTGATGGGAATCAGCCCGAGCAGGGGCAGCAACAGGGCCAGCAACGCCTCCCGCGAGGCCTCGCGCCGGTGGGCCAGGGGCTCGGCGATTTCGATGACGATCGAGCCGTTTTCAATGCTGGCGCTGTACAGGCGGTATTTGTCCGTGGTGCTGAAGCCGGGGCTCGGGCGGTGGCTGAAGATCTTCAGCTTGGCGTCGTGGGAGCGCATGAGGATTCTCCCCTCGGCGTCGCGTACCAGGTAGGTCAGGTACTCGCTGTCCATCTTCAGGGTCGCCACGTGCCGCGCCCGGCGCGGCCCGCGACGGTTGCCGATCTCCAGCGCGGCCAGGGGCAGGATGCGCTGGGCGGTGGCTTCCAGGGCGCTGTCGAAGGTTTCGTCCAGCTCGTGCTGGACCACCAGCCAGGTGCCGGCGGTCGCCCCGAGCCAGAGCAGGGTCATGCCCAGGGTCAGGCCCAGGCTCAGGCGTTTCTGCAGGCTGACGGGACGCTTCATGCGGGCATCAGCCGGTAGCCCATGCCACGCACGGTTTCAATCAGCTCGCGGCCGAGCTTCTTGCGCAGGCGGCTGACGTAGACCTCGATGGTGTTGCTCTCGATTTCCGCGCCGAAGGCATACAGCCGCTCCTCCAGTTGGGACTTGGAGAGCAAGGCGCTAGGGCGCTGGACAAAGGCCTCGAACACCGCCCATTCGCGGGCGGTGAGGTCGATGATGCTGCCGTCGCGCTGCACGGTACGGGCGCTCAGGTCCACCTGCAGCTCGCCGAGGCGGATCTGCGGGTTGGGGTTGCCGCTGTAGCGCCGGGCCACCGCAGCGACTCGCGCCGATAGCTCGAACAGGTCGAAGGGCTTGACCAGGTAGTCGTCGGCGCCGGCATTGAGCCCGGCGATGCGCTCGGAGATCTGGTCCTGGGCGGTGAGGATGATCACCGGGGTCACGTCGCCGGCGCCGCGGCGCTGGCGCAGGAACTCCAGGCCGCGCCCGTCGGGCAGCATCAGATCCAGCAGGATCAGGTCATAGGGCGTGCTGGCGACGCTGGCCCGGGCCTGCTCCAGGCGCTGCACCCAATCCACGGCGTGGCCATCGTCGGCAATCTGCTCGCGCACCGCGTCCCCCAGCCCTGCCGCATCCTCGACCAATAACACCCGCATCGACGCTCTCCTGTACCTGTGTGGTGCTGCACCTTAACCGCTGAACCTGACGCGAATCTGAAGACGCCGCCGGCCTGATCAGGGTAGCCAGTGTCGCGCCTGCGGGATGCGAGGCAGATCAGCAAAAGCCCGAGTCGCCGAGAGCACCACGACCTGAAGTTTTTTCCCGGCCTTCAGGTTGCTGTCAGCTAGACGGCCCAGGCTGCGGCCACATTCAGCAAAAAGGACAGCCTCATGAACAAGCTCCTGATCGCCGGGTGCCTCACCGCGGCCCTGGCCCTGCCGACACTGGCCCAGGCCCGTGAAGTGACCCTGACCACCCAGCTCAAGCCCTACAGCGGCAATGGCGCGTACCTGGCGATCTACCTCACCGACGCCAGCGGCGCCTACCAGAAGACCCTGTGGGTCGCCGGCAAGAAGGCCAAGTACTACAAGCACCTGTCAGGGTGGGCCCGCAGTGGCGGCGCGGCTGCCGGCCAGTACGACGGCGTCACCGGCGCCAGCGTCGGCAGCGGCGAGACCCTGACGGTCAGCGCCGACCTGGCGGACAGCCTGATCGACGCCGGGTATCAGATCCGCATCGACAGCGCCGTGGAAGACCAGCGCGATGTGCGCGCCGACGTGGTCCTGCCCCTGACCCTCAAGGGCAGCGGGCAACCCGCCAGTGGCAGCACCTACGTGCAATCCCTGCGTTACGACCTGTAGACCCTGCGCCCCGAGGAGGCCCGACCATGTTGCGCTCGTTGCACTCAATCCCCGGACTGCTGGCCGCCCTGCTGGTGATGCTGCTGGCCATCAGCGGCGCGACCCTGGCGCTGAACCCGGCCCTGGAACGCCTGCAGGCGCCACCGGCGGCGGCTGAAGTCAGCGTCGCGCAGCTGGCCGGGCGCGTGGCCGGCCAGCTCAGTGGGATCGAGCAGATCCGCCGCACGCCCTCCGGCACGCTGATCGTCTACCACCGCGAGCATGGCCAGACCCTGGCCAGCCGCGTCGACCCGCGGACCGGCGCGGTGCTGGCGCCCTACACACCCTCGGCCTTTGCCCGCTGGGTCAAGGAGCTGCACCGTTCGCTGTTGCTCGACACCCCGGGGCATGTGGTGGCGGCCCTGGGCGCCCTGGCGATGCTGTTGCTGGCGGCGTCCGGCGCGCTGCTGCTGGCCCGCCGCGCCGGTGGCTGGAGCAAGCTGCTGCGGCCGTTGCGCGGCAGTTTCAGCCAGCGCTGGCACGCCGAGGTGGGACGCCTGACGCTCCTTGGCCTGCTGCTGTCGGCCTTGAGCGGGCTGTACCTGTCGGCCGGCACCTTGGGCCTGATCGCCGACGACGCCCAGAACCAGCCCGCCCTGCCGGCCGCGATCAGCGCCGGCCCGGCCTTGCCGGTGGCGAGTCTCTCGGCGTTGCAGGCCGTGGACCTCAAGGATCTGCGCGAGCTGGTCTACCCCGACCCTGACAGCCCTGGGGATCTGTTCAGCCTGCACACCCGCAGCGGCCAAGGTTATGTCGATCCGGCCAGCGGTGCCCTGCTGGCCTTCCAGCCCGAGGGCGCAATGCAGCAGGTTTCCGGGTTCATCTACCAACTGCACACCGGCGAAGGCCTGTGGTGGCTGGGCCTGCTGCTGGGCGTCAGCGCCCTGGGGGTGCCGCTGATGAGCCTCACCGGCCTGTGGCTGTGGTGGCGCCGGCGTCGCGACGCGGTGGCGATCGACGACAACTGCCCGGCCGACGCCGCCGACTGCGTGATCCTGGTGGGCAGCGAAAGCAACGGCACCTGGGGCTTTGCCCGGACCCTGCAGCAGGCCCTGGTGGCGGCGGGACGCCGGGTCCACAGCGCGCCGATGAACCAGCTGCGCAACGACTACCCCAAGGCCCGCCAGTTGCTGATCCTCACCGCCACCCACGGCGACGGCGATGCCCCGGCCTCGGCCCAAGGCTTTCTCGCACGCCTGCAACAGCGGCCGCTGGCGCCCGACCTGGCGTATGCCGTGCTGGGCTTTGGCGACCGGCAGTTCCCGCGTTTCTGCGGCTTTGCCGAACAGGTGCAGAACGCCCTGGACGCCGGCGCGGCGCAGTGCCTGCTGCCCCTGGAAACCATCGATCGCCAATCGCCCCAGGCGTTCCAGCGCTGGGGCCAAGCCCTGGGCCGGGCCTTGGGCCTGCCCCTGGACCTGCAGCATCAGGCCCACGTCCTGCCCTGCCACGAGTGGCAACTGGTGGAGTCGGTGGCCTATGGCGATCAGGTCCAGGCGCCGACGCGGATCCTGCGCTTCAAGGCCGCCGACGGCAGCGGACAGCCGTTGCCCGAGTTCCAGGCCGGCGACCTGGTGGGCATCTTGCCCCCCGGCACGGCCCAGCCCCGCTTCTATTCCCTGGCCAGCAGCCGCGCCGACGGGGTGCTGGAGATCTGCGTGCGCAAGCACCCGGGGGGCCTGTGCTCGGGCTTTCTCCATGAGCTGCACGCAGGCGCGCGAATCCAAGGTTTCATCCAGCCCAATCCGCAGTTTCGTCCGCTCAAGGGCGCGCAGCCGGTGATCCTGATCGGTGCCGGCACCGGCATCGGCCCCCTGGCGGGGTTCATCCGCGGCAACCGGGCCCGGCAGCCGATGCACCTGTATTGGGGCGGGCGTCACCCGGCCTCGGATTTTCTCTACGAGCCGGAACTCAAGGGCTATCTGGCCGACCGGCGCCTGACCGCCCTGCGCGCGGCCTTCTCTCAGGCCCAGGAGCGCGGCTACGTGCAGGACCGGCTGCTGGCCGATGCCCTGGCACTGCGCCGGCTGGTGGAAAAAGGCGCCCAGGTGCTGGTCTGCGGCAGCCGGGAGATGGCCAAGGGCGTGATGCAGGCCCTGGACGAAGTGCTGGCCCCGCTCAACCTCAGCGTACTGACCCTCAAGGCCCAAGGACGTTACCGTGAAGATGTCTACTGAAACCGCCGCACTGCAGCGCTACAGCCTCAACGGCCCGACCATGGGCAGTCGCTACAGCGCGCTGTTCTACGCCGCCCCGAGCTTCGCCACCCAGGACCTCGGCGAGCGCCTGGCCCAGGCCGTGGCCAGGGTCGAGCAGCAGATGTCGGGCTGGAACCCCCAGTCCGATCTCAACCGCCTCAACGCCGCGCCCCGGCACCGCTGGATAAGCGTGCCGCGGGAGCTGATGCAGGTCATCAGCACCGCGCTGCGGGTCAGCGAGCAATCGCGCGGCGCCTTCGAGATTGGCGTGGGGGAGCTGGTGCGGAACTGGGGCTTTGGCCCCGCGCCGCGGACCCTGGAACCTGCGGCCTTGTGTGAACTGGGCCGGCAGCGCCGCCACTGTGCCGGCAGCGCCCTGGTGCTGGAACCCAGGCGCCACCGCCTGCGCAAGCGCGGCCCACTGCGCCTGGACCTCAACGGCATTGCCAAGGGCTTTGGCGTCGACGAACTGGCCCGGGCCCTGGACGCCTCGGGCATCCGCGACTACCTGGTGGGGATCGACGGCGAAATGCGCGCCCGGGGCCGCAAGCCCGGGGGCCAGCCCTGGAGCGTGGCCGTGGAGAAACCCCTGCGCGGGGAACGCCAGGTCATGGGGGTGATGGAGCTGGAAGATGCAGCCATCGCCACCTCCGGCGACTACCGTCAGTGGGTGGACATCGCCGGACAGTCCTACGCTCATACCCTGGACCCTGGCACCGGCGCGCCCCTGCACAACCGCCTGGCCTCGGTCAGCGTGGTGGCCGGCAGTTGCATGCTGGCCGATGCCTGGGCCACCGCGCTGCTGGTGCTGGGCGAAGTCGAAGGGCCACGGCTGGCCCAGGAGCGCGGCATGGATGCCTTGTTTGTGATCCGCGACGCGGGGCAGTTGCGGGAAGTGTCTATTGTGGGTGGGCAGTTGCAGGCCGACATCGAGGCCCGTTGAAGCCCGGGCCCACCCGACAAATTGTTCAGTGCCCTCCACCTGAGTCCATCGCCGATGAAATTCATGCACCGACACCGCGAACTGCACCGTAACGACCGTATTGGCTGGCTGCGCGCCGCCGTCCTGGGGGCCAACGATGGCATTGTCTCCACCGCCAGCCTGCTGATCGGCGTGGCCGCGGCCAGCGCCAGCCACGGCACGCTGCTGGTCACCGGCATGGCCGGGCTGGTGGCGGGGGCCATGTCGATGGCCGCCGGAGAATACGTGTCCGTGCACTCCCAGGCCGATACCGAACAGGCCGACCTGGCCCGGGAACGCGCCGAACTGGCCAGCGATCACCAGGCCGAACTCAACGAGCTGGCCCACATCTATCAGAGCCGCGGCGTCAACCCGGAACTGTCCCGCCAGGTGGCGGTGCAACTGATGGCCCACGATGCCCTGGGGGCTCACGCCCGCGACGAACTGGGTATCAGCGAGGCCCTGGCGGCCAAGCCGCTGCAGGCGGCCCTGGCCTCGGCGGCCAGCTTCGTGGTGGGCGCGGCGCTGCCGCTGGCGGTGACCTTCATCGCCCCGACCCACAGCGTGGTGCCGTGGATTGCCGGCATGTCCCTGGTGTTCCTCGGTGGCCTGGGAGCCGTGGCGGCCAACGCCGGCGGCGCCAGGGTGCTGGCGGGGGCCTGGCGCGTGACCCTCTGGGGCGCCCTGGCCATGGGCCTCACCGCCGCCGTGGGCAGCGTGTTCGGCACCGTGGTCTGACCGTAGGCGAACGGGTCCGAACGCCATGCACCGCCCGTGGGGCCGCCTTCGCTGGCAAGCCAGCTCCTACGGTCGCCCTGACACCGTGCGATATTCCCGTGGGAGCCGGCTTGCCGGCGAAAGGGCCCGCAAGCCTTGCACCGTCCATGGCAACGCTTTCGCTGGCAATCCAGCTCCTACGGTCGCCCTGACACCGCGCGATATTCCCGTGGGAGCCGGCTTGCCGGCGAAAGGGCCCGCAAGCCTTGCACCGTCCATGGCAACGCCTTCGCTGGCAAGCCAGCTCCTACGGTCGCCCTGATACCGCGCGATATTCCCGTAGGAGCCGGCTTGCCGGCGAAAGGACCCGCAAGCCTTGCACCGTCCATGGCAACGCCTTCGCTGGCAAGCCAGCGCCTACGGTCGCCCTGACACCGCGCGATATTCCCGTAGGAGCCGGCTTGCCGGCGAACAGGCCCGCAAACCTTGCATCGCCCATACGGTCACCTGCGCTTCAGAGCTGATCCGTAGACGGCGGCTTTTTAACACCCTGAAATAGTAAATCCCGCCACCATCAGACTCGGCCGCAGCCGCAATAAGACACCTGAATACGGGCCTTCAGCCCGGTCTTGAGCCTATCCAGGCCAATTCTCAGGCCGCCTGGAAATAAATTCCCCCCACTAATAAGAAACGTCTGAGCTGTCGCTCTTGTTACCATTGCGCACATTTGCGTGAAGCTTTGATGACAGGCAGGTTATTTGTGAAGTTGATCCGTCGTTGCCTACAACACCCTCTTGCTCCCCTGTGCACCTTGTTCGGCCTGCTGTTGCTGGTGCCGATGGGCGCGCGCCTGGCCCTGGGCTGGTCCCACCCGCTGGGCTATCTGTCGGACCTGGCCAGCGCCAGCCTGCTGACCCTGCTGCTGTATCGCCGCCGCTGGTGGCTGGCGTTGCCGGTGCTGCTGGTCTGGGCACTCCTGACCCTGGTCAGCGCCGAGCTGGTGAGCGCCGTGGGGCGCATGCCCAACCTCGCCGACCTGCATTACCTGGTGGATCCGCAATTTGTCGGCAACTCCACCGGCGGCGGCCTGACCCACCCCGAGCTGGGGCTGACCCTGCTGCTGGGGCTGGTGCTGTGGCTGGTGGTCCAGCGCAGCAGTCGCGGGGTGCGACGCCCGGCCCTGCCACGGGCGCTGTGGGCCCTGCCGCTGGGGCTGCTCCTGGTCCATGGCACCACCCAGTACCTGAAACCCAGCGAAGCCGACCAGTGGCAGCTGTTCAACCTGCCCCACCAGGCCCTGGCCACCGCCACCGGCCAGGCGCAGATGCGCATCGAAGACTGGCTGCAAGGCGATGTCGCCGACGTGCCGCCGGTGATGACCGGCCTGACCCGGCTGGACCTTGAAGGCCAACCCCTGCTGCCCAGCGCCGGTCGCGCGCGCAACGTGCTGCTGATCACCCTGGAAGGCATTCCCGGGGCCTATATCCGCACCAACCGCGAGGCCCTGAACAGCCGCTACCAGGAAGACCTGATGCCCAAGCTCAGCGCCTGGGCCGAGCGCGGCATGAACACCCCGGACTACGTGCTGCACAGCCACCAGACCATCCGCGGCCTGTACGCCATGCTTTGCGGCGACTACGACAAGCTCGACAACGGCACCCCCAAGGGCGTCGAGATGCTCACCCAGAGCCAGCGCAACCAGGCCTGCCTGCCGGCGCAGATGCACAAGTTCGGTTTCAACACCCACTACCTGCAGGGCGCCGGCCTGCGCTTCATGGCCAAGGACAAGATCATGCCGCACATCGGCTTTGATTCGACCCATGGCCTGGAGTGGTTCAAGAACGACAACTACCTGGAATTCCCCTGGGGCAAGGACGACAAGGCCTTCTTCGAAGGCGCCCTGAGCTACGTGGATCAGTTGAAGAAGAAAAAACAGCCATGGATGCTCACCCTGCTGACCGTCGGCACCCACCAGCCCTATTCGGCCCCTGAGGACTACCTGGAGCGCTATGACACGCCCAAGCAGGCGGCGGTCGGTTACCTGGACGACGCCATCGACCAGTTCCTCACGGGGCTGGAGCGCAAGGGCGTGCTCAAGGACACCCTGGTGATCATCACCTCCGATGAGTCCCACGGCATCGACGGCGTGCGCCTGGCCTCGTCCTGGGGCTTCAACCTGATGCTGGCCCCGGACCAGGACCTGCTGCCCCATCTCAAGTCCGGGACCTACGGCCACGTCGACCTCAGCGCCTCGGTGCTCGACTACTTCGGCCTGCCGGTGCCCGCCAGCCTCAGCGGTCGCTCGTTGTTCCGCGACTATGCCCAGGGCCGGGAAATCATGTCCTACACCAACGGCAAGCTGCGTTACCACGACGGCCAGGGCACCTTCACCGAGTGCGACTTCCAGCAGCGCTGCCGCTACTACTCAAGCACCGGCTTCATCGCCGACAGCGCCAGCCTGCAGGGCCAGTACGGCGGTCAGCGGGCGCGGCAGATCAGCGCCCGGGCCACGCACCTGGACCGCAGCCTGCTGCAGTCGCCGCTGAACCAGCACTATCAGTTCGGCAGCCCGGCAATCATCCCGCTCAAGGCGCAGATCAAGGATGACTGGGCCGACAACCTGATCGGCGCCCAGTACCTGGAAATGCCCAAGGGCTCGCAGACCCGGGTGCGCTTCACCGTGCGCTCCGCCGACCCGCAGCAGAACGCCTACATCCTGCTCAAGGGCAAGGAGCTGGAGCAGGATGTGCCCCTGGGCCTGCCTGAAGAAATGCTGGTGACGCCCGACCAGCCACTGCAGATGGACTTCAGCTTCGACAACCCGCAAACCCGCAAGGCCTTCTCCTTCCACCTGCTGGGCTATGGCCTGGGCGCAGTGGAAGTCAGCGATTTCAGCGTGATCACCGAGTTGCCGGGGCAGACCGAGAGCGTCGAGCCCGAGGACGACAGCAACGCCCACTCCAGCTGAGCCCCGCCAAGCATCGAGCGGCGCCCTTTCGGGTGACGCTCGATGCCCCCTTCTACAAGCCCCGCAAAAATATTTTCTTGTACATGAAACTTTTTTTGTACAGGAAAAGTCGGACCGTTGATGTCATTTGAACATCATTGAGCTATCACGCTGCCTCGTCGAGACACAGCCCTGTGAAGCATTCAGTCAACGGTTTAGGAGCGGTCCTTCCTATGTTTTCCAATCTGAGCATTTCGCAAAAGCTCTATGCCGGTTTCGGCGTCGTCCTGCTGATCCTCCTGCTGCTGGTGCTGGCGGCCCTGCGCGGCTTCGATCAAGTCAGCAGCAGTGTCAAAAGCAACATCCACAGCTACGAGGTCCTGAGCCAGTCCGACGCCTTGCTGCGCAGCCTGATCAATGTCGAGACCGGCATGCGCGGTTATGCCCTGACCGGCCGCGACAGCTTCCTCGAACCCCTGGAGCAAGGCGAGAAAGCCTTTGCCGAGGACTACGCGCGGATCAAGAACAGCACCGCCGACAATCCCGAGCAGCAGGCGCGCCTGGAGCGACTCAAGGCCCTGCATGACCAGTGGCTGCGCGACGATGTCCAGGCCAACCTGGCCCTGCGCCGGGCGATCAACGCCGGCAGCCAGCCGGCCACCGCCATGGCCGAACAGATCAGCGCCGGTCGCGACAAGGCCAAGATGGACGCCATGCGCCAGCTCACCGATGAATTGCGCGACGCGGAAAAAAGCCTGCAGGACGCCCGCAGCCAGGCCATGGACGACGCCAAGGCCTCGGCCCTGGCCATCCTGATCGGCGGCGGCTTGCTGGCGGCGCTGCTGGCGATGCTGGTCGCCTGGTCGCTGTCCAGCACCCTGGTCGGGCGCCTACGCCAGGCGGTGGACGTGGCCAAGGCCATCGCCGCCGGCCGTCTGGACAGCAGCATCAGCGCCAGCGGGCGTGATGAGGTGAGCAACCTGCTGCACGCCTTCGCCGCCATGCAGGAGCGCCTGCGGAGCATGATCAGCCAGATCAAGCAGGGGGCCGACCAGTTGGTCAGCGCCTCCCAGAGCATTTCCAGCGCCTCGTTGCAGCTCTCGGCCTCGGCCCAGGAGCAGTCCCACTCGGCCTCCTCCATGGCGGCCACGGTGGAAGAACTGACCGTGAGCATCAACCACGTGGCGGACAACGCCGGGGATGCCCACGCCCTGTCCAGCGAGTCCGGGCGCCAGTCCGAGGAAGGCGGCAGCGTGATCCAGGACACCCTGGGCAGCATGCGCCTGATCGCCGAGACGGTGCAGGCCTCGGCCTCCCAGATCGGTGAACTGGGCCAGCACGCCGAGCAGATCTCCAGCATCGTCGGGGTGATCAAGGGCATTGCCGAGCAGACCAACCTGCTGGCCCTGAACGCGGCCATCGAAGCCGCCCGGGCCGGGGAACAGGGGCGCGGCTTCGCCGTGGTGGCCGATGAAGTGCGCCTGCTGGCCCAGCGCACCGCCAATTCGACCCAGGAAATCACCGAGATGGTCGGCAAGATCCAGCTGGGCACCCGAGAGGCGGTGAGCAGCATGGACGTGGGGGTCAATCAGGTGAAAAGCGGCGTCGAACTGGCCCAGCAGGCCGGTGAGGCCATCGTCAATATCCGCACCTCGTCTGGCAACGTGGTGCGAGTGGTGGACCAGATTTCCCTGGCCCTGCGGGAGCAGACCGCTGCCAGCCAGGATGTGGCGCGCAATGTCGAGCGCATCGCCCAGATGTCCCAGCAGAACAGCCAGGCGGTGGAGGAAACCAGCGAAACCGCCCGTTCCCTGCAGCAACTGGCGCAGAACCTGGAACAGCAGGTGAGTGTGTTCAGGCTCTAGGACTGGCGCTGGCACTGCCCGACTCAAGCGCTCGGGCACGCACCAGCATCAGACTCAGCCCCGCACCCAGCAGCAGGACCGCGATCAGCATCAGCCAGGCGCTGGCAAAATCCGCCGCGCCCTGCTGCACGGCGCCGAACAGCACCGGACCCAGGGCGAACCCGGCGAAGAAGCCTGTCGAGAGCAGACCCGAGGCGCAGGCCGGGCTGCCAAAGGCCGGATCGCGCAGCAGCATGCTCATGGCGATGGCGTTGGTGGCCACGGCGCTCAGCCCCATGCCCAGAGCGCCGAACCACAAGGGCCAGTGCGCCTGAGGCGTGGCCTGGGCAGTCACCGCCAGGGCCAGGCTGGCCAGGAGCATCAGCGTCAGCAGCAGCCAGGACTCCTCGGCCATGCGGGCCGCCAATGGCGTCAGCAGGGTTCGGGCCAGGATGCCCATGACCCCGAACCCGGCGACCATGGCCCCGGTCTCGCCGACCGTCACTCCTTGGCGGGCCGCGAATACCCCAAGAAAGGTCACGAAGGACGAAAGCACCAGGCCGACACACAGCTGCACGCTGAGCAGCAGCGTCAGCCGTGAATTGGGCCGGGGTATCGTCAGGCTCACGGCCTTGCCCACGGCGCTGTCCGGCGCCACCCTGGGCCCCCACAGGGCCAGCAGCAATGTCGGCACAAGCAGGCAGGCCAGGGCAGCGCGCCAGCCCAGGGACCCGGCCAGAGGCGGCAGCAACAGGCCGGCGATCAGCGCGGACAACTGCACCCCGGACTGTTTCAGCCCCACCACCGCGGCCTTGCTGCGGGCCTCGACACATTCGGCCACCAGCAGTTGGGTCACCGGGTTGGCCAGGGCCTGGGCCACTCCGCAGATCGCCAGGGCCAGCAGCGCCCCGGCAAAGCCCGGCAAGCTGACCAGCAGGCCATACCCCGCCAGGGTCGCCCAGAACAGCAAGGCCAGGCCCCGGCGGATGCCGAGTCGGCTGGCCAGCGGCCCCGCCCACAGGGACAGCAATGCCGCCAGACCAAAGGCGCTGGTCAGCAGCCAGCCCAGCCAGTGGGGCGCAATCCCAAGATCGGCGATCAGCAAGGGCCCGAGGGCGCCGATGGCATAGAAGATCAGCATCGGCAGGCCCATGGCACACACCAGCACCGTACGCAGCCAGAGCCCCCGGGGACTGGCGTTTTTCAAGCTCTGAGGGTTCATCCCTTGCTCCGTGGCAGGTGGCGCGCCGCCGGGTGACGACGCTCGCCCCTGCTTGGGAAACAGCTTACTTTCTAGCGAGAATGCTTATCATGCGTGTTCATATGGGAAACGGATCCATTCCCATGGCAAACGCAGAACATCCATTGCAGGAGCGCGAACATGGCCGTTGCACCCGGTTCTTCCCAGTCCTATCGCTTGCCGTGCCACGCACCACGCGAGCACTGCCAGGCCCCGGGCGGCGGGTCACGCCAGCAGTTGCCCCAGGCCCTGGGCGATTGCTACAGCGACAGCCTGCCCCTGGCCCAGGACCTGACCCTGGTGCGCTCGCGCTACCACCCCAATCGCCCCTTGATCGAAGAGGCCAGCAGCTGCCACGCCGGCCGTCTAATGGTGATCACCTGCGCCCTGCAAGGCACCTCGGGCTACCTCGACGCCAAGGGTTCAAGCCTGGTGTTTCGCGCCGGGCACACCAGCGTCAGCGCCTTCCAGGCCAGCCGCGGCGAACGCCGATATGGCGCCAATGAAACGGTGGAGCAACTGCGCCTGCTGGTGGGCGAAACCCTGCTCCAGCAGTACCTGGGCCCCACCCGGGCTCGCCAGTTGCTGGGCCAGGACGCCGTGCAATTACTGGCCTGCGGGCCCACCTCCCGGGCCAGTGCCGGCCATCTCAGTGCCCTGGCCCAACCCTGGGGCCGGCAGCAGCCAGCGACGCTGGAACTGCACATTCACGCCCTGAGCCTGCTGTCCCTGCAATTGCAGGCCCTGCCCCCCGCCCCTGTCGCCCCGGGCCGGCGCCTGAAGGCCGCCGATCTTGAACGGCTGCAGCGGGTACGCGACCTGATGTTCGAGCAGATGCACCAGCCCTTGAGCGTGGCCTATCTGTGCGCCGCTGTGGGGCTGAACGAGTTCAAGCTCAAGCAGGGCCTGCGCGAGCACTACCACACCACGCCGCAGCGCATGCTCCTGGAAATCCGCATGGGCCATGCCCACCGCCTGTTGGAAGGCGGCTGCCAGGTGGCCCAGGCGGCCTATCAGGTGGGCTACCGCTTTCCCGGCAACTTCAGCGCGGCCTTTACCCGGTTCTATGGCAAGTCACCCAAGTCGGTGTTCGGCACCCGGCGCTGAACCACGGGTAAGACACTGGCGCCGCGAAGGCTTTGCGTCTATTTCTGGTAGGCGTCCCTGGTCACTGGAAACGAGTGCAGCCCATGATCGACCGCCCTACTGCCCCACCGCTCGAACAACTCGCCGCCGCCATGCACGGCAAGCCGTTCATGGTCCTTACCGGCGCCGGCATCAGCACCCCGTCGGGCATCCCCGACTACCGCGACAACGACGGCGTGCGCCGCGGCAAGCAGCCGATGATGTACCAGGAGTTCCTCGGCCAGGCCGAAGCCCGGCGCCGCTACTGGGCCCGGGCCATGCTCGGCTGGCCGCGCATCCGCCAGGCCCGGCCGAATGCTGCGCACGAGGCGTTGGCGCAATTGCAGGCGGCAGGAAGCATCGCCGGGGTGATCACCCAGAATGTCGACACCCTGCACGATCAGGCCGGCAGCCTGGACGTCATCGAGCTGCACGGCAGCCTGCACCGGGTGCTGTGCCTGGACTGCGGCCAACGCAGCCAGCGCGATGCCATCCAGCAGCAGTTGCAGGCACTCAATCCGTACCTGGCCGGGGTCGACGCGGTGCAGGCACCGGATGGCGACACCCTGCTGGACCCGGCCTTCGAGGAACGCTTCCAGGTGCCCCGCTGCCCCTACTGCGACGGCGACCGCTTGAAGCCCGACGTGGTGTTCTTCGGCGAGAACGTGGCCCAGATCACCGCCGCCCGGGCCTTGAATGCGGTGCACGAGGCCGCCGGCCTGCTGGTGGTGGGCTCATCGCTGATGGCCTACTCGGCGTTTCGCCTGTGCCGCGCCGTGGCGGACCAGGGCAAGCCGCTGCTGGCCATCAACTTCGGCAAGACCCGCGCCGACGAGTTGCTGGACCTCAAGTTCGGCGAGCCCTGTGACCAGCTCCTGCCGCTCCTGGCCGAGCGCCTGCTGGGTTGAATCAGGCAGCGCCCAGGCGCTCACCGAGGTTCTCCTGGCGCAGGATGTCGAACAGCGCCTGGGCCGCGGTGGACAGCTCTTCCCCAGGCTTGGTCAGGATACCGATGGCCCGCTCCACCACCGGGTCGTCCAGGGTCAGGCAGTGTCCGCCCAACTCGCGCATGTGCTGGGCACACAGGGCCGGCACGGCACTGACGCCCAGGCCGCTGGCGACCATGCGCCCCACGGTCGCCAACTGATGGCTTTCGAATTCCACCGGCAACTGCACGCCCCGGGCCCGCAGGTGGTCTTCGAGCATCACCCGCACCGTGGATGGCCGCTGCAGGGTGATAAAGGGCTCCTGCAGCAAGGTCCGCCAGTCGATGCGGCTGCGCTGCGCCAGGGGCGAATCCTGGGGCACCACGGCCACGAAACGGTCGACGTACAGCGGGGTGAACAGCAGGGAGCTGCTGTCCTGAGGCTCGAAGGCCACCCCCAGCTCCACCTCGCGGTCGCGGACCATCTCCAGCACCTGCTCGTTGACCACGTCGTTGACCGTGACGTTGACCTGGGGGTAACGGGCGCGAAAGTGCTTGAGGATCGGCGGCAGCAGGTTGCCGGCAAAGGACGGCATGGCCGCCACCGTCACCCGCCCGCGCTGCAGGGTGAAACGCTGGCGCAGCTCGTCCTCGGCGTTGTCCCAATCGGCGATCAGCCGTCGCGCCAGGGGCAGCAGCGCCTCGCCTTCCGGGGTCAGGGCCACATTGCGCGTATTGCGCGTGAACAGGCGCCCGCCCAGCCCTTCTTCCAGGGCCTTGATGGTCAGGCTCAGGGCCGACTGCGACAAGTGCAGGCGCTCACAGGCCAGGGCAAAACTCAAACTGTGGGCCACCGCCAGAAAGGCCCGTATCTGTTTAACCGTCATCTCTCATCCTAGGGAGGGCAGCGGCAAGCTATAAGCCTCAAGCCTCAAGCCTCAAGCCTCAAGCCTCAAGCTTGGAGCTTGGAGCTTGGAGCTTGGAGCTTGGAGCTGATTATGCTGTTTTTAAAATCAATCAACCTTAAAAATCAACTTAACAAATCAATCCCGCAGCGCAACACTGATCCGCAAACGGCTGGCCAGCCGCCAACGAACAAGAAAGAGGATGGTGCAAATGGCAGGTTTCGATAAGCGTGTGGCGTCCTACGAGGAAGCCCTGGAAGGTCTGCAAGACGGCATGACCGTGATCGCCGGCGGCTTCGGCCTGTGCGGTATCCCCGAAAACCTGATCGCCGAGATCAAGCGCCGCGGCACCCGCGACCTGACGGTGGTGTCGAACAACTGCGGGGTCGACGGTTTCGGCCTGGGGGTGCTGCTGGAAGACCGCCAGATCAGCAAGGTGGTCGCTTCCTATGTGGGTGAAAACGCCCTGTTCGAGAAACAGCTGCTCAGCGGCGAGATCGAAGTGGTGCTGACCCCCCAAGGCACCCTGGCGGAAAAAATGCGCGCTGGCGGCGCCGGCATCCCGGCCTTCTTCACCGCCACCGGCGTCGGCACCCCGGTGGCCGAAGGCAAGGAAACCCGCGAATTCAAGGGCCGCACCTACCTGATGGAAGAGTCCATCACCGGTGACTTCGCCATCGTCAAGGGCTGGAAGGCCGACCATTTCGGCAACGTGATCTATCGCCACACCGCACAGAACTTCAACCCCCTGGCGGCCACCGCCGGCAAGATCACCGTGGTCGAAGTGGAAGAAATCGTCGAGCCGGGCGAGCTGGACCCGACGCAGATCCACACCCCCGGCATCTACGTCGACCGGGTCATCTGCGGCACCTTCGAGAAGCGCATCGAACAGCGCACCGTGCGCAAGTGATCGCCCTTCCCCAGCCCGACTAACAAGGACAACCAACATGGCTCTTACCCGCGAACAAATGGCTCAGCGCGTCGCCCGCGAACTGCAGGACGGCTTCTACGTCAACCTCGGCATCGGCATCCCGACCCTGGTGGCCAACTACATCCCCGAAGGCATGGAAGTCATGCTGCAGTCGGAAAACGGCCTGCTCGGCATGGGCGCCTTCCCTACCGAAGACCAGGTCGACGCCGACATGATCAACGCCGGCAAGCAGACGGTCACCGCGCGCATCGGCGCCTCGATCTTCTCCTCCGCCGAATCCTTCGCGATGATCCGCGGCGGGCATATCGACCTCACCGTGCTCGGCGCCTTCGAGGTGGACGTGCAGGGCAACATCGCCTCGTGGATGATCCCCGGCAAGCTGGTCAAGGGCATGGGCGGCGCCATGGACCTGGTGGCCGGTGCCGAGAACATCATCGTGACCATGACCCACGCCTCGAAAGACGGCGAATCCAAGCTGCTGAACCGCTGCAGCCTGCCGCTGACCGGCGCCCAGTGCATCAAGCGCGTGCTCACCGACCTGGCCTACCTGGAGATCGAGAACGGCGCCTTCATCCTCAAGGAGCGCGCCCCCGGGGTCAGCGTCGAGGAAATCGTCAGCAAGACCGCCGGCAAGCTGATCGTGCCGGACCACGTGCCTGAAATGCAGTTCGCCTGAGGAGCCCCAACATGCAAGACGTCGTCATCGTTGCCGCCACCCGTACCGCCGTGGGCAGTTTCCAGGGCTCCCTGGCGGGCATTCCCGCCGTTGACCTGGGCGCCGCGGTGATCCGCCAGCTGCTGGCCCAGACCGGCATCGACCCGGCCCAGGTCGACGAAGTGATCATGGGCCAGGTACTCACCGCCGGCGCCGGGCAGAACCCCGCGCGCCAGGCCGCGATCAAGGCCGGCCTGCCCCACGCCGTGCCCGCCATGACCCTGAACAAGGTCTGCGGCTCGGGCCTCAAGGCCCTGCACCTGGCCGCCCAGGCCATCCGCTGCGGCGATGCCGAGGTGATGATCGCCGGCGGCCAGGAAAACATGAGCCTGTCCAACTACGTGCTGCCCGGCGCCCGCACCGGCCTGCGCATGGGCCACAGCCCGATGATCGATACCATGATCAGCGACGGCCTGTGGGACGCCTTCAACGACTACCACATGGGCATCACCGCCGAGAACCTGGTGGAAAAATACGGCATCAGCCGCGAAGCCCAGGACGCCTTCGCCGCCGCCTCCCAACAGAAAGCCGCAGCGGCCATCGAGGCCGGGCGCTTTGTTGACGAGATCACGCCGATCCAGATTCCCCAGCGCAAGGGCGAGCCGCTGAGCTTCGCCACCGACGAACAACCGCGCCCCGGCACCACCGCCGAGGCCCTGGCCAAGCTCAAGCCGGCGTTCAAGAAAGACGGCACGGTGACCGCCGGCAACGCCTCGTCGCTGAACGATGGCGCCGCCGCAGTGCTGCTGATGAGCGCCAGCAAGGCCCGGGCCCTGGGCTTGCCGGTGCTGGCCCGGATCGCCGCCTACGCCAACGCCGGGGTCGACCCGGCGATCATGGGCATCGGCCCGGTGTCGGCCACCCGCCGCTGCCTGGACAAGGCCGGCTGGACCCTGGACCAGCTGGACCTGATCGAAGCCAACGAAGCCTTCGCCGCGCAATCGCTGTCGGTCGGCAAGGAGCTGGAATGGGATGCGAGCAAGGTCAACGTCAACGGCGGCGCGATTGCCATCGGCCACCCGATTGGCGCGTCGGGCTGCCGGGTGCTGGTGACCCTGCTGCATGAAATGCTCAAGCGCGATGCCAAGAAAGGCCTGGCGACCCTGTGCATCGGCGGCGGCCAGGGCGTGGCACTGGCCATCGAACGCTAACGCTTCCTCCGTGGCGAGGGAGCTTGCTCCCTCCCACACCAGAGGCGCTGTTGCAGTTACAGCGCTTGCACCAGCCTGCTCAACTGCTCATCCAGACGCCCCGCCTCGCCCCGCAACGACTCGCAGAACCCCTCGACAAAACTCGATGACGGCCGGTAATCCGGGCGGATCAGCATCACCCGGTACGGCACCGAAAACTCCAGCGGCCGGATCGCCAGACCGCGCCCGACCTCCTCCATGGCGCTCAAGGGATTGATGATCGATACCCCGAGTGTCTGCCGCACCATGGCGCACACCGAGGCGGCGTTGGTGGTTTCCACCACCACCCGGCGATCGACCCCGGCCTGGCGAAAGTGCTCGTCCAGGGTCTGCCGGTAGATATCCAGGCCCGAGAGGTTGATGAAGTCCTGGCCGCGAAAGTCCTCCAGCGCCAGCCGTGGCTTGGCCAGCAGCGGATGGTGGTCCGCGAGGATGCAGACCATGTCGGCGCAGAACAGCAACTCGCCCTGGGTGCCCCGGGGCAGGTGCTCGCTTTCGGTCAGGCCCAAGTCATGGCGCTGGGCGCTGAGGGATTCTTCCAGCAGCGGCGACTCCTGGGCGGTGATGCTCAGGCCGATCCCCGGATGCTGTTGCAAAAAGCGCTTGCACACTCGGGGCAGCAGGGTCTGGGAGAACAGCGGCAGGCAGCTCAGGCTCAACTGGCCGTGTTCGAAACGGCGAATCGACTGGGCCACGCTGTTGATCCGCTCCAGCCCCACATAGGCCCGCTCCACTTCTTCCAGCAACAGCAGGGCCTGGGCCGTGGGCAGCAGGCGCCCGCCTTCGCGGTCGAACAGGCGCAGCCCGGAAAGGCTTTCCAGCCGCGCCAGTTCGCGGCTGACCGTGGGTTGCGAGGTAAACAGCAAGCGTGCAGCACCGGTGACGCTGCCGGCCTGCATGATGGCGCGGAAGACTTCGATATGGCGCAGGGAGATGTCCATCAACAGAGGCTCGTTCGATCAACCAGTCCATATCAAATCTGAATTGACCAACAAAGAATAGATATTTTATTGAATAGCCAATCATCGGCATGCTGCAACCACTCTCACTGACCACAGATTGCAATCGCCATGGCCATACCCTTCGCCCCCGCTCAACTCGCTGCCGCCGCCCGTCAATATGGCACTCCGCTGTGGTGCTACGACGCCGCCACCATCCAGGCGCGCATCGCCCAATTGCAGGCCTTCGACGTGGTGCGCTACGCCCAGAAGGCCTCGTCCAACCTGCACCTGCTGCGCCTGATCCGCGAAGCCGGGGTGCGGGTCGACGCCGTCTCCCTGGGGGAAATCGAACGTGCCCTACTGGCCGGCTTCAGCCCGGTGGAGGCCGGTATCGTCTTCACCTGCGACCTGTTCGACGAAGCCACCCTCAAGCGCGTGGTGGAGCTGCAAGTGGAAGTCAACGCCGGCTCCATCGACATGCTGCGCCAGCTCGGGGAGCAGTCCCCGGGGCACCGGGTGTGGTTGCGGATCAACCCGGGCTTCGGCCACGGTCACAGCCGCAAGACCAACACCGGCGGCGAGAACAGCAAACACGGCATCTGGCACGATCAGGTCGGCGAAGCCCTGGCGGTGATCCGCCAACACGGCCTGCACCTGGTGGGCCTGCACATGCACATCGGCTCCGGGGTCGATTACGACCACCTGGAGCAAGTGGGCGCGGCCATGGTGGCGGCGGTGAAATCCCTGGACCACGACATCGAGGCCTTTTCCATCGGCGGCGGCCTGTCTATCCCCTACCGCGACGGTGACACCCCGGTGGACGTGCAGCGCTACGCCAATGCCTGGAAGGTCGCGCGCCAGGAGATCGAGGCCTACCTGGGCCACGGCGTGCGCATGGAGATCGAACCCGGGCGCTTCCTGGTAGCCGAGGCCGGCTGCCTGGTCAGCGAAGTGCGGGTGGTGAAAACCGCCGGCCAGCACCACTTCGTGCTGGTGGACACCGGTTTCAACGACCTGATGCGCCCGGCCATGTACGGCGCCTACCACGGCATGAGCCTGCTGGACGCCGCCGGCCAGGCGGTGGACCGCCCGCAGCAGCTGACCGTGGTCGGCGGTCCGCTGTGCGAGTCCGGCGACATCTTCACCCAGGACGACGAATGCCTGACCCCGCGCCTGCTGCCCCAGGCCCAGGTTGGCGACCTGCTGGTGCTGCACGACACCGGCGCCTATGGCGCCAGCATGTCCTCCAACTACAACAGCCGGCCGCTGCTGCCGGAAGTGCTGTTCAGCAACGGCCAGCCACGGCTGATTCGCCGGCGCCAGCCCCTGGCGGACCTGCTGGCGCTGGAACTGGGGCTGTAACGCCCCGCTACCAGGGCTCCAGCTGCAGCCGTTGCGGCTGGTTGTCCACGCTGTCGTCCTGCTTGCGGGTCACCAGTGGCTCGCCGTCGGCACCGTAGAACTGCACCACCAGTTGAGCGTGATCGGGCTTCACGTCCAGGCGGGCAAAGTTGTCCGCCTGGGTGAAGGCCCAGGTGTGGTAGTCCATGGTCTGCGTACCGTCGAAGAGCGCAAAGCTGTCCGGCGTCTGCGGTGCCGTCGAGTCGTGCACGTACCCGGCCGGATCGCCGTCGGCAAAGGGAAAGGGCCAGTAGAACGCCGACGAGGTGACCGCGAAGCACTTCAACCCCTGCCCCGCGGCGCTGAACTGCAAGCGGGAAATGTTCGAGCAGTGAATGTCCCCGGAAAGAAACACCACGTTCTGCACCTGATGCTCGACCAGGGTTTCCAGTACGGTGCGGCGCGTGGTGGGGAAAGCCGACCAGGAGTCACTGTCGTTCTTGTGGCGCACGGCATCAGGGTCTGTGCCCACGGTATCCACACCGTTGGGCACGAAGACGCTGGAAGTGACCACGAACTTGGGCACGTTGCCCCGATCCTCCTGCATGTGCCGCAACCAGGCACACAGCCGGTCGAGCTGACCCGGTTCGCTGGGGTGCAGCGAGGGGCGGCCCAGCAGGTGGTTGTCGTCCAGGGCGTCCGGCACATCGTCGAGAAAGCGCTGGGTCCGGGTGTCGAGGACGAAGAACGGGTAGTGGCCACAGGAGAAGTCATAGAACAGCTGGTTGGTCTGCAACTGCTGCAGGTACTTGTCGTCGCCGGTCATGGCCCGGCTATGGACATAGCTGTCGGCGAAGCGTGGCCCATGACTCCACTGGTAGCTCATGTAGGCGCCCATGGCGAGGTTGAACAGCAGGCGCTTGTCACGGTCCTTGCGGATCCGGTCCTGGGTCCAGTTGTCCTCGATCTCGTGGTCGTCAAGGATCATGTAGGTGGGCATGTGGGCCAGCAGTTGGCGGATGTTCGGTGAGCCGAAGGCGCTGTGGTAGCGCTCCTCGAACTCCTCGAAGGTGTCCGCCAGCCCCACCGGCACCAGACGGTTGAACAGGTCGGCGTAGATCTGGTCGCCGACCATCAGCACCATCTGCGCATCGGCGTGTTCGCTCTGCATCGGCCCGAAGATCGTGTCGGAGTTCTTGCGTTTCCACAGCAGCCCCGGGTAGCGACAGGAGCCCAGCAGGAAGCTCAGGGCCGATGCCTGGCCGGGCACCGCACTGGCCCGAGTGGTGAACTCGGCCTCGACGTACATCTTGTCGGCCCCGCTGCGGTTCAAGTCATTGGCCCAGGCCCCGGGATCGGGCAGGCGCTGCACCACCGACTCGCTGGACACATCATCATCGTTGCTGCCCGCGTCATCGACGTTGAGCGAGGCCATGCGCACCCGGTAACGGGTGCCCGGCGTCAGCACAAAGGGCTTGAGCTGCTTGCGCGCGGCCTCGTTGCCCCACAGGCTGGTGTCGACCCCGAGATTGAAGGTGCCGGTGCGGTGGTACTCACGCCGCAAGCGAAAGTAGAAGATGTTGTCCGCCGCGACCCGGCCGTTGCTGCTCACCACGCCAATGACGCCGATGGTACGGATGTCCTCCGCCACGCCCTTCTCGTCCAGGGCATCGGACGCGGCGATCCATAAACGGCAGGAAGTGTCGGTGGTGTGCCCGACGATCGGGCCTAAGGAAGGAGTGCGAAGGGTGCTCACGATGACCTGCTCCTTGGTGGGGGTGTGCAGGCAAAGCCTAGCTCGGGCGTGACGCCCGACAAGCGTCGTCGAGCCGCCCTGACAGCCGGTCGGAGCAGGCGATGGCCAGGGCCGGCAGGATCAGCAGCGCCGCCACGCCGTAGGTCCAGTGCATGCCGCTGACGACCGCCTCGACGCTGGCCCCAGCAGCGGTTGGCGCTCGCGCCACCCAGGCGAACAACGCCCCCATGGCGGCCACGCCGCTGATCAGCCCGAGATGGCGCGACAGGCTCAGCAAGCCTGCCGTCAATCCCCGCTGCGCAGGCGCTGCATCGAGCATCACCAGGCTGTTGTTGGCCGCCTGGAACAGCGCATAGCCGGCGGTGACCAGGGCGATGGGCAGCAGGTAACCCGCCAGCCCCAGATGGCTGGGCAACAGGGCCAGCAGGCTGCAGCCGGCGAACAGTCCCAGCAACCCCAGGCGGCACAGTGGGCGAGCGCCGTAGCGATCCACCAGGCGCCCGGCGGGCACCCCGGCGAGGGCCGCCACCAGCGGTCCCAGGGACAGGCACAGCCCCACCCGGGCGGGGTCCAGACCCAGCCCGCGGGACAGATAGAAAGGCCCGACCACCAGAGTGGTCATGATCACCGTGGACACCAGCAGGCTGCCGATCAGGCCGCTGCGCAAGACCGGTCGGCGCAGCAGGGCCGGCTGCAACAGCGGCGCAGCGGCCCGGCGCTCGACCCGCATCAGCAGCCCGCCTCCCAGCGCCGCCACCAGCAGCAGCCCCAGGTTCTGCACAGCCCAGGGCCGTTCGCCCAAGGTCAGGGCCAGGGCATAGGCCCCCAGGCTCAGGGCCAGGAGCACAGTGCCGGCCAGGTCGAAGCCGGCGACCGAGGCTGACCGGCGATCCCGCGGCAGACTGCGCCAGGCCAGCCCCAGCGCCAGCAGTCCCAACGGCACATTAACCAGAAACATCCAGCGCCAGCCGCCACCGGCCAGCAACAGACCGCCCAGGGACGGGCCCAGGGTGGTGCCCAGGGCCGACAGGCTGCCCAACAGGCCCATGGCCGCACCGGTGCGCGCCTTGGGCAAGGCATCCCCCACCAGGGCCATGCTCAAGGCCAGCATCAGCGCCGCCCCCAGCCCCTGCAGGGCTCGGCCCGCCAGCAGCCAACCCAGGCCGGGGGCCAGCGCGCAGCCCAGGGAAGCCAGGGTGAACAGGACGATCCCGCCCAGCAGAAGGCGCCGTCGCCCCAGCAGGTCGCCCAGGCGCCCGGCGCCGGCAATCAGGCTGGTCATCACCAACAGGTAGGCGAGGACGATCCACTGCACCTGCTGGAAGGAGGCGGCGAACACCTCGGCCAGCGCCGGCAGCGCGGCATTGGCAATGCTGCTGTCCAGCGACGGCATCAGCATCGTCAGCGACAGGCTGGCCAGGACCAGGCGCGCCCGGGGCTCAAGCGCGGGAAGATTGGATTCGGGACGGGACATTGCACGGACTCCATCAAGGCATTGCCCGGCAGCCTATGCCCCGGCCCGAGCAGGCGGAAGACGCAGCAATTGCACTGAATGAATGCATGCAACGCCATGTCAGCGAGCGCCCTGTGCTAGATTCCGCCCATGTCGACACCCGATCTGAATCTGCTCGTCACCCTGGATGCGCTCCTCAGCGAAGGCAGCGTGGCGCGCGCTGCCCAGCGCCTGCAACTGAGCCCTTCGGCCATGAGCCGGGCCCTGTCGCGCCTGCGCCAGGTCACTGGCGATCCCTTGCTGGTGCGCGCCGGACGCGGGCTGGTGCCCACGCCCCGGGCCCTGGAACTGCGCCAGCAGGTCGGGCCGCTGGTGGAGCAGGCCCTGATGGCGCTGCGCCCGGCCCGGCAGATCGACCTCGGGCAGCTGCAACGCACCTTCACCCTGCGCAGCCGCGACGGCTTCGTCGAGAACTTCGGCCCGGCGCTGATCTGCCGCCTGCAGCAGCAGGCACCCGGCGTGCGGGTGCATTTCGTGCCCAAGCTCGATCGCGACAGCCAGCCCCTGCGCGAGGCCAGCGTCGATCTGGAAACCGCGGTGATCGCCAGCGACACCAGCCCCGAGTTGCGCACCCGGGCGCTGTTCCGCGATCGCTTTATCGGCGTGGTGCGCAGCGGTCATCCCCTGAGCCGCGGCCCGGTGAGCCTGGACCGCTACCTGGCCGGCCAGCACATCCTGGTGTCCCATCAGGGCCATGACCACGGCCGCCTGGACGAAGCCCTGCAGGCCCTGGGCCGGCAGCGGCAGATCATCACCCTGGTCAGCGGTTTTTCCGCGGCCCTGGCCCTGGCCCGGGGTTCGGACCTGATCGCCATGGTGCCCGAGCACCACACCCGTCATCTGCGAGCCGGCCTACACAGTTTCAGCCTGCCGGTGGCGCTGCCGGAGATGACGGTGTCCCTGCTCTGGCACCCGCGCATGGAGGCCGACCCGGCCCATCGCTGGCTGCGCCAGTGCGTGCACGAAATCTGCAGCGCTGCCGCGACCACTCTCGGCGACACCCAGTAGCGCTGACCCACCCTGAACTGCGAGCCCCTGCAATGCCTTCCTCCTCACCCGCTGTACCGGCTGCTCCCCTCAAATACCTGCCGGCCATCGCCGCCCTGCTCTGGGGCCTGTCGCTGGCGGCCGGCCGGGCGCTGCCGCAGTGGGACTATTTCCTGGAGAACTTCGCCGCCTACTGGCTACCCCAGGGGCTGATTCTCGGACTGCTGCTGGCCACCCGCCCTACCCCGGCGCTGTTCACCGGCGTGGCGCTGGCCCTGGCGGCGCACCTGCAGCTGTTCTGCCTGTGGATCACCTCCCCGATCGACAGCATGGGCTGGCTGTTCTATCTGTTCGATTTTCCGGGTGCGCTGGTCGGCGCCGCCATTGCCCGCTTCCTGGCCACGCACAGGGCCGCGGGCAAACCGCTGACGAGCGGGCTGCTGGGTTTTGGCGGGGTGGCCTTGGGGCTGTTGCTGAACTTTCAGCTGGTGCTGTTCAGCCAACACTGAATCGGGGCGACGACAGCGCCCCGCAGAGGGAGTTGAAACTCACCCGGACCGCCGGCGGCCCGGGTGAGTGAGTCTTCATCTGTGGCCCTGGCTCAGGTGCGACAAGCGTCCGGACAGGGCCTGCATGGCCTCGCTGACCTTGTCCAGGGCCTGGGCGTCCCGGGCGTTGTCCTCGCTGATGCCGTGGATGCGCACCGCCAGTTCGTTGATCTCCTGGGTCACATGGCTCTGCTGCTGCGCGGCCACGGCGATCTGCTGCGCGCGCTGGGAAATATCGTCGAAGCTGGTGACCGTGCTCGACAGGGCATCCGAGGCTCCGGACGCCTCGCCCACCGCTTCGCGGGTACGCGATTCACCGGCCTGGATCGCCTGCACCGCCTGGCGTGAGGCCTGCTGCAGGTCGCTGATCATGCCGCTGATCTCGTTGGCCGAGGTCTGGGTCCGACCGGCCAGGGTCCGCACTTCATCCGCCACCACGGCAAAGCCGCGGCCCTGCTCGCCGGCCCGGGCCGCCTCGATGGCGGCGTTGAGGGCCAGCAGGTTGGTCTGCTCGGAGATGGCCTTGATCACGTCCAGCACCGCGCCGACCTGCTGGCTGTCCTGCTCCAGGCGCTGGATCACCGCCGCCGCCTCGGCCATTTCCGTGGACAAATGCTGGATCGACTGACTGTTGGCCGCGACCCGCTGCTGGCCATCCTGCACCACCACCAGGGACTGGCGTGCGGTGTCGGCGCAGTTGTTGGTGTTCTGCGCCACTTCCAGGGCACTGGAGGACATCTGGGTAATGGCCGTGGCCAGCTGGGTGTTTTCCTGGCGCTGCTGCTCGGCGCGCTGGGCCAGGGTGCCGCTCAACTCGCCCAGGCGCCCGGCCTCGTTCTGCAGCTGCCGGGCTTCGCTGGCGATCTTCTGCAGCATCTGCCGCAACTGTCCGGCGTAGCGGTTGACCGCGCCGCGCAAGGCGCCGATCTCATCGGCCCGCGCCACGTGCAGTTCGGCGTTGTCGCTGGCCTGGCCACTGCCCAGGGCATCGATCTGCCGGGTGGTTTCTTCCAGCTGGGCAATCAACCGGTGGCCGCCCAGCCAGGCGAAGAACAACAGCAGGGCCAGCAATGGCAGGAGAAACACCAGGATCTCGGTGGTCATGGCCCGGGCCAGGCCGGTGACCTTCTGCTCCGGAGTCACCAGGCCGATGGTCCAGCCACTGCCGGGCATGCTGAACAGACTGACCCGCGCCGCTTCCTGCAGCCGACCATCCTGCTCAAGGTCCAGGCTGCGCACCTGGCCGGGGCTGCCCGCGGCCCTGCCCAGGGCCTCGGCCACCGGACGGAGCCAGGGCTGCTGTTTGCTCAGGGCCTCGAAGCTGAGCATCTGCCCGTCGGCACCGGCCTGGGCCTCGGGGAAATACAGCACATTGCCGGCCTGATCCAGGGCGAAGGCATAACCGCCGGTGACCGCGCCCTGCTCCTTGAGGAAACGCGCCAGGTCATCCAGGCGCAGGTCGACGGTGGCAACCCCGGCAAAGCGGCCATCCTGGCGATACGGCACGCTGCAGGTGGTCATCGGCACCCGGGTCACCGGGTCCTGATAGGCCTCGGACCACAGGCAGCGCCCGGGCGCGCTGTTGCGGGCGCCGGTGTACCAGGCTTCATGGTGATAGCCGGCGCTGCCGGCGGCGTTGTAGTCATCGGAGAACGCCAGGGGCCCGGCGTCGCTGCGAGCCCAGAAGAAGCTGCGGCGCTCGACGCCCGCCGCGAAGGCATCGGGCTCCGGCCAGATGCCGCCGCCGGCAATCGCCTTGTCGCCTTCATGGTCGATCACCTTGGGCAAGGTGGCCATGAACAACGCCTGCTCCTTGGGCAGCCCTTCCACCAGGTGGGCCATGCTGGCGGTCACGCCCTCGATCCCCGCCAACTGCAAGGCCAGTTGGCGGACGATGGCGCTGCCGGTCTGTTCGATCAATGCCGAGCTCGCCTCCACCACTCTGGGCTGCCCCCGCAGGGTCATCACGGCAAAAACCGCCAACGCCGTGAACAGCAACAGCAACACACTGCCGAGGGTCAAACGATGAGACAGACGAACCGGTAGCAAGGCCATGACGAACTCCATATCAATAGGCATTCAGAGCTTATCGACCAGGAGCATGGATCACTTGAGCAAAGAGTGACGCAGGTCACACAATCCGCCGCTGACTCAGCGACGGCGCTCGACCTTTCAGTCCTGCTTGCCGCTCATGTAGCGCGGGAAGTTCTCGATGTAATCGTTGAGGTTCTCTTCGAGCATCAGGCGGAACTCCTCCAGGAAATAGTCCACTGCCTGTTGCTTGGCCGCTGTCAGTTCCTCGGCATTGCGGCAACCGCAGGCGCTGACCCAGGCACTGAAGCGCGCGTTGGCATACATCAGCGACGCACTGGCCTTGCCGCGGCTGCTGTCGGCGATGTGGGAGTTGGTCAACTCGATGATGGCGTCGGCGCGGTTGTAGAAATCCTGATCCGGTTCGTTGGCCACGGGGCGTTCCTCTTGCTGGCTAGGGAAAATAAGGCGCCGGAGTATAAGAGTTTTACGCTCGTATACCGATGACTTTCACTCTCGCCGGCAAGGCCCAAGAGCCCGGCCTCGTCTCCGGGGCGCCTCACCGGACAAGCGCTGCGAAGAACTGCGCCCGGCGCAGCGGCGCGCTACGGCTGCGCCAGGGCCCGCAGGTGTGCGGCCAGCAAGGCTTCGCTGCGCCCCTGGGAGCGCACCACGCAGTTATCCGCCGCCTGCAGCGCTTGCTGCACATAGGCCTCGCCCTGCCGATGATCACCTGCAAGGATGGCCGCCAATGCCTGGCAGCGCGGCCGCAACCAGGGCGTAAACCAGTCGACATCGGCACTCATCGACAGGCCCTTGAGCAGGCCGGCGTCGCGCTGCAGGTAGGCCCGGCTGAAACCCAGCTCGCCACGCAACAGCTCGATCAGGCCGCTCATGCCGGTCAACTCCCCGGCCCGGGCGGCAAGCAGCTGGTCCAGCTCCTGCTCCATCTGCAGAACCCCGGACCAGTCGCCCTGGTCCTGCCTTGCATTGAGCCGGTAGCCGAAGGCAACCAGAGGGCCGGGCATGGCGTCCTGGGCCAGCAGGTCGAGGTCCCGGGCCGGCAGTTGCGCGCTGGGCACCCCGGCCACGGTCAGGGCCAGCAGGCGCGCCTGGGCCAGCTCCGGACGTTGATCGTCGCGGTGCAGGTACCACCCCAGCGCCAACATGCCGTCGCTGGGCAATACCTGCCAGGCCGGCAGCAGATTACCCACCCCCAGCACCAGATTGATGATGGCAAAGGCCAGAGCCAGGGCCCCGGGCACCCCTTGCCAGTACAGCCCGAGCGCCAGGGCCATGCCCGCCACCAGCAGATTCAGCAGCGGCCCGCCGAGGGCCATCAGCATCCATTGCCGACGCAACGGCCGTTGCAGGTTGCTCGCCGCCATCACATAGCCCCCCAGGCGATTGCGCTTGAGCTGCGGCGACCAGCGCAGGCGCCAGCCGCGGCGCAACACCTGCACCTCCACCGCGGCGATCCGCGCCTGCAACACCGGCATCCCGCAGCAGCGGGCTCCCAGGTAGTGCCCGCCTTCATGCACCATCACGCCGATGATCATCAGCAGCGAGGCCAGGAAGACCGCCAGAAAGGGCTGCCACTCGGACTTGATGGTGAACCCCAGTAACAGCGCGGCGAGAAAAAAGCCGCCGAGCACCACCACGTGCTGCACCAGCGTCAGCAGTTTGTTCAAGGCCTTGAGCCAGCTGTTGCGATCCATTGCGTACTTCTCCGAACGTGAAGCCGGGCATTATCCGGCGACGCCGCCCCCCGCGGGAGACGGTTTGCCGGCGAAGCAGCCCTTGAGTCCTGCGGCGATGTCAGGGCTGCTTCCACGGGCAAGCCGGCTCCTGAGGGATGAGGGGCGCCGGGCAATGCCGGCCCCGATAGCGATCAGGTGGCGGACTCATTGCCGTGGCGGGCCAGACACTCGACCCGCAGCGCCTGCGCATTGCCCGCCTGCGCCTGGATGCGCACCGGCAGGAACGCCTCGATCACGCGGATGTTGCTTTCCAGGTGCTCGGTCATGCGCGGCGTGGTGAAACTGCCGCCGCCGGCCAGGGCCATGGGCAGCAACAGTTGATCGGCCAGGTGCTCGGCCACCGCGGCGCCGGAATCCAGCCAGTCCCGGGCCTGATCGATGGCAAGGTCAGCGACCTTCTCCGCCCTCAGGCTGTTCTGACCGAAGCCGCAAAACAGCTCGGTCAGGTGTTCAAAGGCGTACTCCAGCAACAGCACATTGCCCGGGCCGTATTGTTCATCCAGCTGCACCGGGGTGAGGTGCTCCCGTGGCAGTTCCAGGCGATTGTGCACCCGACGCAACTCGCGCTCCGCCACATGCTCGGGCAGGCCCGCGCTCAGCGCCCAGGCCCGACTCCCCAGCAGTGCGCCACGCGCCTCCAGGTGCAGGGGCTGCAGCACCGAAGGCTGGACAAAGGCCTCCAGCTCACCACCGCCGGCCGGGACAAAACCGTGGCGCAGCAGTTGCAGCTCGACCCGCCCGCCCATGCGTCGCAGTAACGGCAGCCAGGCCTGCTGGAGAAAATCCACCGGTGGCGCCAGGGGGTTGTGGGTGCCGCCACTGATGCTCACGCGGCTGGGCTGCGGCGCGTACAACAAGGCCGGCAGCAGGGTCTGCAGCACCAGGGTGCAACTGCCGGCGGTGCCGATGGCGAAGCGGTAGTCGCCGCCACGGATCGGCCCCGGCTCGAAGGTCAGGGCCTGGGAGCCGAGTTCGACCCCCGAGGTCTTGGCGCCGCACACCTGGGCCGCCGCCTGCACCGCCGTCAGGTGCTGACGCAGCAGCCCCGGGCGGCTGCGCCGGGCACGAATATTATGGATACGCAGGGTCTTGCCGCTGAGCATCGACAAGCTCAAGGCGCTGCGCAGTACCTGGCCGCCGCCGATGGCGCCGTCCAGTTCGATGACTTCCTGTTTCATTTCATTCCTCAGGCGTAGTGCCGGACCGTTTCCCGCAGGTAGGCGTCCAGCAACGCATTGTCTTCATGGGTGCGCGCCAGTTTCGGCACCGGGCGTTCCAGCTCGGCGGCGATAAAGGCGTGCAGTGCCGGGCGTCGCGGCCCGTAGGCGGACTCCTCGGCGCTGCGTTTCAAGGCCAGCAGCTCGGCCACTTCATCCAGCAGCAGTGGGTGGTCGACCGTGGTCAGCAGGTCGGCGAAGGTCATCGGCGGTCGGCCGCGGCCTTGATCGATCCAGCGCACCGCGAGCAAGGGCCGCAGTACGTAGAAGTACTTCTTGAAACGCACGCTGTCGCCTTGCAGGTAACCGCGAAAGTTCTTCTTGGCCATCGACAGATAATGATTGCGTGCCGCCGGCGGGCTGTAGAACGCCTCCGCCAGCTCCCGCAGGCGCGCGGTGGCGGCCGCTTCGCTGCGATACACCAGGGGTGAATCCAGCCATTCCAGCAGGGTCGGGTTGGACTTGCGCAACAGCCCGAGGGTCTTGCGCAGTTCCCAGCCGCTGATGTCCAGCTCGTCGTCCAGGGGCCGCTCGATCACATCGCGCCCGGCATCCACCTGGATGAACCATTCGGGCTTTTCCACGTAGACGAAACGCACGTCGTAATCACTGTCGGTGGAGGCAAAACCCCAGGCCCGACTGCCGGATTCGCAGGCGTACAGCACCTGCACATTGCGCTCGCGCTCGATCCGCGCCAGCTCGGCCAATACCCGCTCGCGCATGGCGCTGCTCAGGGGATGACGCTCCAGGTGTTCCATGATCCTTTTTCCTTGTTCAATCGGTGGCGCTGGCAGCCAGCACACTCAGGGTCCGGCGCACGGGGTTCCACACCGTCAGGCACCAGACGCCCCACCACTCCAGGCCTTCGTCGAAATAGTCACTCCAGGGCTGCAGGTGCGGGCCCATGTCCGGCGCCTGACAGTCCAGCTCCAGGTTGCCTACCCAGTTGATCACCTGGGGCTGCTGTTCGGGGTCCAGCCCCAGCAGGTCCAGCCATTGGCCGTACACCTGCCGCGCCTGCTCGGCGCCGACGGGGAAATGCAGCCCGTATGGCGGCTGGCGAAACGCCCGGTACAAGGCCAGGTCCTGCTGCTCCAGGTTTTCGCAGACCAACTGCCGGACCTGTTCTTGGCTGAGCGCCTCGGGTACCGCCCGCTCCTGCTCCCAGCGCATCGACGTCAGGCCGACGTCGGCGTAGCGCGGATCCTGGCGCAGTTGCTCCCAGCGCTCGCGGCGTTCGGCCATCAAGTGCTGGTAGAGGTGCTGCAAGCCCTGGCGATGCAGGGCTTGATCCACCACCGCCTCGGGCTCGACCGCCAGCAGCACAAAATCGAAGACGCAGTACACCTCCTTCAGTTGCTGGCGTAGCGCGCGGCAGTGTTCATCTTCTATTCGGGTCAACAGTGGCCGCGGTTGCATAAAGGCGCTCTCCATTCTTCAAAGCAGGCGCTGGGCTGTACCTGCGGGCAATTCACCGGCTGCCTCCATGGCCTGCAAGCGCTGCAGCATGGCTTCGCGCAGCGGCTTGGGGGTGACCGGGTCGAACATCCCGTAGCGGCTATCGCACCAGTGCGCCAGGGTCTGGCGCCAATAGGCGGCGTCGCTGCCGCCCTGCCCCAGGCGCCACAGCAGGTACTCCAGCTGGCGCCAGCCCGGCTTGAGGGCCAGCAGGGCCCAGCGCCGCGCCTTCGGCAGGTCGTGCCAGTGCTGGTCCAGACGCTGTTCCAGGGCTTCGTCGAACACCGCCCAGGGTTGCTCGTGCAACAGGCCCAGGGCGCAGTTGAAGACCTTGTCCGAGGCGTCGTCCAGGGCCGCCAGTTGCTCGGCCATGCCACGCTCGCCCAGGGTCTGCAGGGCCTGCAGGCGCACACTCGGCGCCGGCGACGCCAGGGCCTGGCGCACCATGGCATCGGCCATGGGCTCCTGCAGTTCCTTGACCAGCCCCAACAGCCCCAGCCAAGCGCGCTTGTTCCGTGGTGCCGGCTGTTGCAGCCGTTGCAGCAATACCTCGCGCGGGTCCAGCCCATGACGGGGCGCGGCCCAATGGGCCAGGCAACGCAAGGCCCCCGAAGGGTCCAGCAATGCCTGACTCAGATACTCGCGAGGATCGGCCAGCAACGGCAGCAGCAAGCGCAGCGCCTTGACCCGCACACTGGCACCGCAGCTGTGCATCACCTCTTCCAGCAGGGGCACGGCCTGCCCGGCGGGCAGCTCGGCGCAGGCATCCACGGCCATCTGCCGCACGCTGACTTCGCTGTGGCGCAAAGCCCGGGCCAGCAGCGCTGCCCGATCCTGCGCCCCTTCGAGCAACAGCTCGAAGACAAAGCGCGCGGCCTTGCCCCGGCAATCACCAAAGGCGCCTTCAACTTCTTCGCGTACCTGGGCCAACTGCAACACCGAACGCGCCCGTTCCAGGGTCGCGCCGTGGTCGGCGCGTTGCTTGCCGGCCAGGGCCAACAGCGGCTTGAGGCTCTGCAACAGCAGCTCGGCGCGCTCTGGCGCCAGATACCCTTCGACCGCCGCGGCGGCCTCCAGGCGCACCTGGGGCACCCAATCGTTGAGGCGCTCCAGCAAGGCCGCCAAGGCCTCGGCCGAAGGCAGCGCGGCCAGGTGGCGCACCGCCGCCTGACGCACGAAACCGTTGCCGAAGCGGCTCAGTTCCAGCCAGGCGCTGTGCCGATCCAATTCGTCCATCACCTCCCGCACGCGGCGGGCTTCGTAGTCGCTCAGCTGGTAATGCCAGCCGGGCGGCGCCGCTATCAAGGCGTCCATGTCGTCCATTGTTCTACCCCTTAACGCACACCACCTGACGCAGGGTGTGCAGCACTTCCACCAGCTCGCGCTGGGCGTGCATCACTTGGTCGATGTCCTTGTAGGCCATCGGGATTTCGTCGATCACCGCTTCGTCCTTACGGCACTCCACATGGGCGGTCGCGCGGATCTGGTCGGCCAGGGTGAAGGTGTTCTTGGCCTTGGTGCGGCTCATGGTACGCCCCGCGCCGTGGCTGCAGGAGCAGAACGCCTCCTCGTTACCCAGCCCGCGAACGATGAAGCTCTTGGCCCCCATCGAACCCGGAATGATCCCCAGCTCGCCCTTCTTCGCCGACACCGCGCCCTTGCGGGTCACCAGCACCTCCTCACCGAAGTGGCGCTCCTTCTGCACGTAGTTGTGGTGACAGTTGACGGCCTCCAGCGCCACTTCGAAGGGCTTGCTGATCACCTTGCGGGTGGCCTGGATCACCAGTTGCATCATCAGCTCACGGTTCTGCCGGGCGAAATCCTGGGCCCAGGCCACGGCTTCCACGTAATCGTCGAAGTGTTGGCTGCCTTCCTCGAAGTAGGCCAGGTCACGGTCCGGCAGGTTGGCGATATGTTGACGCATATCGGCCTGTGCCAGATGAATGAACAGGTTGCCGATGGCGTTACCTACGCCACGGGAACCGCTGTGCAGCATGAACCAGACCCGGTTGGCCTCATCCAGGCAGACCTCGATGAAGTGGTTACCGCCGCCGAGGGTTCCCAGGTGCTGGCGGTTGTTGCTGTTGGCCAGGGCCGGGTACTTATCGGTGATCGCCTTGAAGCGCGGATGCAGCGCAGCCCATGCCTGGTCAGTCTGCTGCGGCACATCGCCCCAGGCGCCTTTATCGCGACCGCTACGGGGCGAGGTACGACCGTGAGGCACCGCCGCCTCGATGGCGCTGCGCAATCCGCCCAGGTTATCCGGCAGGTCCGAGGCGGTCAGCGAAGTACGGGCGGCGATCATTCCGCAACCGATATCCACCCCGACCGCGGCCGGGATGATCGCGCCTACGGTGGGGATCACGCTACCGATGGTCGACCCCTTACCCAGGTGCACGTCGGGCATCACCGCCAGGTGCTTGAAGATGAACGGCATCTTCGCGGTGTTCATCAATTGCTGGCGGGCTTCGTTTTCCACGGGCACGCCCTGGGTCCACATCTTGATCGGCTTGCCGTTGGCCACTTCCAGCAGTTGGTAGGTTTTGTGTTCCATGTCGTTGACTCTTTTTCCTGTGGCCGCTGATTCGGCCTTGATCATTAGGGTGTGTAGGAGCCGGGGCGCAGAAGACGATCTCAAGGGTCTCTTGGCTGGCAAGCCAGCTCCTACGGAATTGCGGTGTTCGGTACAGACGGCGACAAGTGAAGGTGGAACATGCAGCGCGCTCTGCCTCTGAGCTAGCACCTTGCGGTGAACGGGACTCGAACCCGCGACCTCGCTGTCCTGTAGTTCCACCGGCATTCGCCGGGTCAATCGGTGCAGGCCGGGCCTGCGGGCAGCGACAAGGGAACAGGCACATTTGCTCTACCGACTGAGCTACAGCCTTGCGGCTGGCGGGGTTCGAACCCGCGACAAAATGTAGTACCCGTGGCATTCGCTGCCATCCCGCCGAGGCGGGAAAAAAGATGCGACGACAAGAGTCGATGGAACAATGCGTTCGTGTTCTGACCATTGAACCACGGCGCCGTTTTCCAGCACCGGCGGGAATCGAACCCGCATCCCGAACCTGGGATGTAGTTCCATCAGCATTCGTCGCAAAAACTGCAAAAAAGGTGGCACGACAAACGTAGTGACTGATGGCCGGATTCGAACCGGCTTAACCAGGATGTACAGCCACTGGCATTCGTGCCCTCACCGGCCCTGACAAAAGTTGCTGAGACGCCTTTGGATGTAGTCACAGCGGCATTCAGGGCCAATGATCAAAAAATCTGTGGTGTGCGCCGGCTGGCCGGCGCACGGTTTATCTCATGTTCCGGCGATCAGAGCGGCATCGCCTCGATTGCCTTGACCCAGTGCTGCGCACCGTAGTTGCCCGCAGTGAACTGCTCGATCACATCGAACACCGCATCACTGAAGCCGCCGACGTTGAGGATGTCCTCGCGGTCTGGCGCCTGGGTCGTGGCGCCGGGTTGCATGTCGATGCACACCAGCTTCGCCTGCGGGTTGATGGCCCGGATCCGCTCCCACTGGCGCATCGTTTCCGTGGCGCCGTGGCGCCGCGCATCGATCCACGACTCGTTGTCCGAGACCAGGATCAGGGTGTCCACGCGGCTCTTGGCGTTGGCCAGTTGAGCCAGGGGCGCCGAGCAGTTGGTCCCGCCTCCGCCGATGTTGGCCAGCTTCTGCGCATTGCTCATCACGCTGTCCCGCGGGTTGAGGTGGATGTTCACCACACCCCGCTCGAACGGCATGACCCGCGCCGCCGGCTGCTTGCGCAACACCGCCGCCGCCACCAGGGCCGCCACATCGATGCAACGCACCGCCGTGGTGGCGCCCTGGCGATAGCCGGTGACCGGGCTGTGCATCGAGCCCGAGACATCCGGGCAGACCACCACGTGGCCCGCCAGCGCCGGCACGTTGGCCAGGGACAGCTCCAGGGCATCCTGCAGCGCCTCGCGGACCGCTTGCGGCACGTCCTCGCCGGCCATGCGGTAGGCCGCCAGCAACTGGTACGGGTAGACCCGTGCCTTGGCCACCTCCCCCGCATCCGCCAGCCGCGCCGCCACGTACTCGGTGCAACCCGGCACCTGGAACGCGCCGTGGCGCGCCAGGGTGTTGAGGTTCATGCGCAGCCCCTGCCAGCCCATGTTGCGGGCCTGTGCCGCCCATTGTCCGGCGCTCAGTGTCTCGTTGCCGAGCAACTGGAACGGCACCTGCGGCACTTCCTGTGTCGCCCCGCTGCGAAACGCCAGCAGGTCGCGGGTCAGCTCAGGCAACGCCTGCACATCCACCGGCTTGCCGATCACCCAGGCAAAGAAGGCTTCGCGCCAGGCATCGCTTGGCTTGGGGTGAACCATCTTCAGCACGTCCGCCAGGGACGGCTTGGTGCCGATCGAAGCCTGCAACAGCTGACGCTCGCTGGCCGTGTTCAACCAGTTCTGCACCAGGCGCTTGGGCTGCGACCCCAGGGATTTGCGCCCGGTCACGCCGCTGCGCAGGATCTGCACGAAGTTGCGCAGCATCTTGCCGTTGTCCACCACCTGGGCGAACAGCTCCGGCACCAGGGCCGAGCGTTGTGCGGTCAGCGCCGCCAGCAGCAGCGCCGGCATGTCTTTCATATGGCCTTGCTGCCGAGCGTAACGGGCGGCCTGGGCGACGAAGCGGCTGTCCAGCTCGCTCACCAGTTGCAGCACCGCGTCCAGCTGGCCTTCAGGCGAGGTGTAGAAGGTCGAGTTCAGGCAACCGGTGACCGCCAGCTGGGCCAGGCGATGCTTGGCGTTGTAGGCATAGGCCGGTGCCTTGGAAGCGTTCAGGGTGGTGCTCGCTGGCGCTTTTGCCTGTTGGGTGTTGAACAGCTGGAAGTTGGCCATCTCGGCGTCTCGCTCTGTTGTCTCGTTCGTTGCCAGATACATTGCAGCCGCTGTGCCAGGTTTTGTTTTTCCGGAAAATTATCTTTCAAGCCATTGATTTATAAGGATTTTATTTTTATTCACTTTTTCACTTAGCATTCAACAAGACAAACGCCTCGATATTTTTATATCTTTGCCTATCGCTTTTTATCTTCAGGTATAAACATGTCGAGCAAGCCCACGGTCGCCATCGGTTTTATCGGTTCCACCCTCGATCGCGTCGGCAAGGGCGCCAATCGCTGGAGCCATTGGCGGCCCACGGTCGGCCTGTGCCAGCAGCAGGACGTGCTGATCCAGCGCCTGGAACTGATCCACGGCCTGGACGCCCGGGATGTCAGCCTGGCCGAACGGGTGGCCAACGACGTGCGCCAGGTGTCGCCGGAAACCGAAGTGCGCCTGCACCCCATGGGCCTGAACAACCCCTGGGACTTCGAGGAGGTCTACGCCGCCCTGCACGACTTCACCAGCGCCTACCCGTTCGACACCGAGCGCGAGGACTACCTGGTGCACATCACCACTGGCACCCACGTGGCGCAGATCTGCTGGTTCCTGCTGACCGAGGCGCGCTACCTCCCTGCCCGACTGATCCAGACCTCGCCGGCCCGGCGCCGCGACCCCAGCGAACACGCTACCGGCACCCACGCGCTGATCGACCTCGACTTGTCGCGCTACGACCGCATCGCCTCGCGTTTTGCCCACAGGCGCCTGGAAGGCCTGGCCTTCCTCAAGTCCGGGATCGCCACCCGCAACCCGGCGTTCAATCGCTCCATCGAGCAGATCGAACGGGTCGCGGTGCGCTCCAAGGCACCGATGCTGCTGATCGGCCCCACCGGTGCCGGCAAGTCGTTCCTGGCCCGGCGCATCTATGAACTCAAGCGTGGGCGGCATCAGGTGCAGGGGCGCTTTGTCGAGGTCAACTGCGCCACCCTGCGCGGCGACGGTGCCATGTCGGCGTTGTTCGGCCATATCAAGGGCGCCTTCACCGGCGCCCAGAACGCCCGGGAGGGTCTGCTGCGGGCGGCCGATGGCGGCATGCTGTTTCTCGACGAAATCGGCGAGCTGGGGCTGGACGAACAAGCGATGCTGCTCAAGGCCATCGAGGAAAAACGCTTCTTCCCCATGGGCGCGGACCAGGAGGTGCAGAGCGACTTCCTGATCATCGCCGGCACCCACCGCGACCTGCGCGACCGGGTGGCCCAGGGCCTGTTCCGCGAAGACCTGTATGCGCGGATCAACCTCTGGACCTTCAACCTGCCGGGGCTGGCCGGGCGCCGCGAAGACATCGAGCCGAACATCGACTTCGAACTGGAACGCCACGCCCGGGAGCAAGGGCAACTGGTGCGTTTCAACCTGGAGGCGCGGCGCCGCTACCTGGCCTTCGCCAGCTCCAGCGAAGCGGCGTGGCTGGGCAACTTCCGCGAGCTGTCGGCGTCCATCACCCGCATGGCCACCCTGGCCGACAGCGGGCGCATCGACCAGGCCCAGGTCGAGGAGGAAATCCAGCGCCTGCGCCACGCCTGGGGCCTGGAAAATGCCGAGGATGAACTGCAGCAACTGTTGGGCGACGAGGTAGAGCTGGACCTGTTCGACCGCCTGCAACTCAAGGCGGTGATTGCCGAATGCCGCCGCGCCGACAGCCTCTCGGACGCCGGGCGCCGGCTGTTCGGCGTATCTCGCCAGGGCAAGGCCAACCCCAACGACGCCGACCGCCTGCGCAAATACCTGGCGCGCTTCGGCCTGGACTGGAAGCAGCTGTAGCCGCTGCCGCAGGCTGCGCACGGCCCGTAGGGACGCGGCGCTCTCAAGACCGACAGAGCTCCGACGGGAGATCGCCAAGCAAGGTCCTGCGGACCTTTACGCAGCTTCGCAAGCTCAGCAGCGGCTACAGGGCTGCGGTTGGGACGGCGAAGACGCCACTGGCCCGGGCCACTTCACGCTCGCCGACTCGCAGCACCACGGTGGCAAAGGCCATCTGCCGGCCGCGTTTGGCATGCTCCAGGCGCACCTCGATCCATTCCCCGACCTGCACCGCCCCCAGGTAGTCGAGGGTCATGCTGGCGGTGATCAGCGGCAACGGCGGCTCGCTGGAGAACGCCATGGCGTAGCCCATGCCGATGTCCGCCAGGGTGGCGATGATGCCGCCATGCACCGTGCCCCGGCCGTTGGCATGGCGGGTGTCGGCGCGCAGGCCGAGGCACAGTTCACGGCCACTGCCACGCCCATAGACCGGGCCGATCAGCTCCAGCAGCGGGCTGCTGCGAGGCCAGGGACTGAAGCCCGGGGGGATGTCCGATTCGCTCATGAGGTTCTCCTTGAACCGCTGGGTAACGAGGGTTGCACAGGGCGACAGGTGTAGCCCTGATTGACCAAGGTGCCCATGAGCATCAGCCAGGCAAATGGATGAAAATAAGTTGCGCCGCGATCGTGGTGATCCCGGGAACAGCGGTAAGATGCGCGCCTGCGCCCTAGCCGCAGTTTCAAGTACTCAAGGAGCCTCCATGCAACATCAGGACGATCACCCTGCCATCCGCCGTCGACTGGCCTTTGCCCTCTTCGGCGCCCTGGCCCTCAGTGCCTGTTCCCCCAGTGATCACAACAGCTCCGCGGTGGCCCTCGGCGGCGCCCAGGGCAAGGCTGGCGCCCTGCTGGCCTACGAGCACGAACTGACCCTGTCCCTGCCCGCCGAACAGATCGGCCCGCACCTGGAACAAACCCGCGAGTCCTGCGAAAAGGCCCAGTTCGGCGCCTGCAACATCCTGCTTCTGGAGCAGAGCAAGTACCGCGCTCGGGTGGTGTTGCGAATCGCCCCGGACGGTGTCGAACCCATCGTCAAGCAGGCGTCCGAAGGGGCCGAACTGGGCGAGCGGGTCACCAGCGCCGAAGACCTGGCCGACGCCGTGGCCGATGTGCAACGCCAGCAACAGCGACTCAAGGCCCAGCAACAGCGCCTGGATGAACTGGCGGCGCGCAAGGACATCACCGTCAGCGACCTGATCGCCCTGAGCAAGGAGCAGGCAGGCATCGAGAATGACCTGCAAGCGCTGGCCCAGACAGCTGCCGGACACCAGCGTCGCCTGGACACCAACCGCCTGACCTTGAACTTCCTGCCCAGTGACGGCGCAGAACGCGGTTCAAGCCTCAAGCGCGCCCTGCGCGACCTGCCGGACAACCTGGCCGAGGGCACTGCCGCAGCCCTGGAGAAAGGCAGCCAGGCCCTGCCCTTCGTGATCCTGGCCTTCCCGCTGGCACTGCTGTGGGTCTGGCTGTGGCGCAAGTTCGTGCGTCGCCGCCCCTGAGTTTTGCGGCACCCTTGCGGGCGCCTTCGCTGGCAAGCCAGCTCCTACGGTTAGCCCACACACCGCGTAAGGCCCCGTAGGAGCAGGCTCTCCGGCAAAGAGGCCGACGAATCCTACAGCGCTCCCAACGGTGCCTTCGCTGGCCAGCCAGCGCCTACGACTGGGGTTGCAGCGCCAGTTGCAGGCGCTCCAGGCCGATGCCGAATCCGGCACCTTCGCGGTAGGCGCCGGCACCTACCACTTGCTGTTGCGCACCCAACTGCGGGCAACGCACCTCGAAACCTTCGCCATTGAGGTAGTAGGTCAGGCCGCGCTTGACCCCGAGGTTGAGCTCGTACTCCAGGCCCAGGGCATCCAGAAAGCCAACGCACAGTTCCCGCGCGCGCTCCAGCGCCTGCAAGGGTTTGGGCCCCAGTATCTCCAGGCCCAACTGGGTGAATTCTCGATACCGCCCGGCTTGCGGCCGTTCATAGCGATAACAGCGAGCGACGTAGAAAAAGATCGCCTGCTCCCGTCCTGCCAACAGCTCGCGGGCGGTTTCCTGGAACAGTGCAGTGGCTTCCGGAATCAGGCAGCACGGCCGTCCGGCCTTGTCGTTGAAGGCCCACATCTGGCCGATGACTTCACTGCCGCCGGCCTTTTCGATAAAGGTGTCCTGGCCCCACAGCGCCGGGACTATGACTTCTTCAGCACCCGCTTCGATGAAGCCAGCTCCGGAAGCGCTCCTCCAGGGTGCGTAGGGCGGCAGCTTGCGGGCCGGTGATCATTCGAGTGCCACGGAGCATGGTCATGGGTGTTTCCTCTTGGTTTTTGACAGGCAATAAAAAAGGCGCCTTGTCGGGCGCCTTTGGTTTTTTTCATCGTTGGTCAGTGATCGCAGTGTCTGGATGACTGACCGCTCGACGCGCACACGCGACCACGGCCCCGAAGCTGAGGTCGATGGTGATGCAGGCGGGAGTCGAGGCGGAAAAAATTCATGGCGCATCCTGCCACGCGACCCAAGTGCCTGACAAGCCGCCCAATCATCCGGCACTCGCCGACGAAGAGGCCCGTGAGTCCTGCTGCGCTCTCAAGGGCGTCTTCGCTGGCAAGCCAGCGCCTACGGCAGGCAGGAACATCTCAGCGCCCAACCGTAGGAGCCGGCTGGCCGGCGAACAGGACCGCAAGCCTTGCATCGCCCTGACGGACGCCTTCGCTGGCAAGCCAGTTCCTACAACGGGCAGGCCCTTGGGGTTACAGCGGCCTTTTCAGGCAGCGCTGGTAGCGTTCATCCACGCGCTTGGCGAACCAGGCGGTGGTCAGCTGGCGGGTGATCTTCGGGCTCTTGAGTTCGATGCCCGGCAACTGCTGGCGTGGCACGGGCCGGCCGGCGGCTCGATCGGCCAGGGCAAACACCTGGCGGTACAGCTCGGTCTGGGCGAAGTCCTGGCGGTCGCCCTGTTCCAGCTGCTCACGGATCTGCGGGTTACGCAGCCCCAGTTGCTTGCCCAGGGTGCGCACCGCCAGTTCGGTACTGCCGGGCAGGAGCGAGTCGTAACGGATCAGGTCGCCGTCCAGGGCCAACTTGATCCCGCTGAGGCGGCTGACCGCAGCCTGGAAGGCAGCGTTGCGGCTGGCGTACCAGCCGGCGTTGAAGTCGGCGAAGCGGTACAGCGGTTGCGGGTAGTCCACCGGGTAGCCCAAAAGGTGGGCGATGCCGAAGTACAGGCCGCCACGGCGACTGAAGACTTCATGGCGAATGGTGCCCTGCACCGGGTAGGGATAGCCCTGGGCATGCTGCTGGGCAAACTCGATGCTGACCTGCATCGGCCCGCCGGTGTGCACCGGGTTGAAACGGCCGAACAGGGTCTGGCCCAGGGGCACCTGGCCGATGAAGTCGTCGAAGATCGCGCTCAGCTCCTTCTCGCTGCGGGCCCGGGCCAGGCGCTGGCTGTAGGACTGGCCGTCCGCGCCGCGCACTTGCAGGGCGGCGCTGACCAGCAACGCCGGCACATGCACCTTGGCCGCGCGGCGGTCGATTTCCTCCCGGGCAATGCGCCCCAGGCCCGGCACCGTCGGGTCGACCTGGAAGGTCGATTCCTGCTCGGTCACCGCCAGCACCGCGCACAGGTTGCTCGGGCTCGGTTCCAACCCCTGGGCGCTGAAGGCCACCTGGATGTCCCGGGCCCAGCCCTGGCGGTCGCCGACCTGGGCCGGCAGCAGGCGCAGGATCCGCGCCTGGGTCTGCTCCGGGGTCAGCGTCGGTGCCTGGGGGCCACGTGGGCTGGCGCAACCGGCCAGCAGCGACAGGCCCAGGCAGCAACTGAGAAGACGAGAGGAAATCATGGGACTCCGCAAGATGGCTGGACGAGGGCCGTGCAAGTAAAGCAGCGGCTGGGGCGTTCGACCAAAGAATGCGAGCGCTGTTCCCGCCACGCCCTGTAGCCGCTGCCGCAGGCTGCGAAAGGCTGCGGACCCTGAGGCCTCTGCGTGATCGACGGGAAATCGCCAGGCAAGGTCCTGCGGACCTTAACGCAGCTTCGCAGGCTCAGCAGCGGCTACGGCCAATGCCGATCCGGGATTTGTGTCACCGCTGCCGCAGGCTGCGAAAGGCTGCGGACCCTGAGGCCTCTGCGCGATCGACGGGAGTTCGCCAGGCAAGGTCCTGCGGACCTTCGCGCAGCTTCGCAGGCTCAGCAGCGGCTACAGGCTAAAATCCTTCTATTGGCGATGTGGCTGGGTGTACTTTGATGACCCCGCCCTCAATGGAGTGACACCCGGATGTTGACCCTGGATTTTCTGCTTACGAGCCTGATTGTCGTGCTGATTCCCGGCAGCGGCGTGATCCTGACCATTTCCACCGCCCTGGTGGCCGGCAAGCGCGCCAGCCTGTTCACCGCCATCGGCTGCACCGCCGGGATCGTCCCGCACCTGCTGGCCTCGATCCTCGGCCTGTCGGCGATCCTGCACACCAGCGCCCTGGCCTTCCAGGGCCTGAAGTTCGCCGGGGTCGCCTATCTGCTGTACTTGGCCTACGCCACCTGGCGTGATCGCTCGGCCTTTGCGGTGGACAGCAAGGCGGTGAGCCACGGCGCCGGCGCGCTGATGCTCAAGGCCTGCCTGCTGAACATCCTCAACCCCAAGCTGACCATTTTCTTCCTGGCCTTCCTGCCCCAGTTCATCGCCCATGACGGCAGCGAGCCGATCCCGCAGATGCTGCTCCTGAGCGGCGTGTTCATGGCCATGACCTTCTTCGTGTTCGTGCTCTACGGGCTGCTGGCCAATCTGTTCCGTACCGCGGTGATCGAGTCGCCCAAAGTCCAGAACTGGTTGCGCCGCAGCTTTGCCGCAAGCTTCGCGGGGCTGGGCCTGAACCTGGCCTTCGCCCAGCGTTGACCCCGCGGCAGGCGCCGTCCGCAGTCCGATGCATAACGTTGATCTCTTAGCGAGGGCAAACACATGAACTGCAGCGACGTACTGATCATCGGCGCCGGCCCCACCGGCCTGGTGCTGGCGCTCTGGCTGCGCCGGCAGGGGATCAAGGTACGGATCATCGACAAGACCCTCGGCCCGGGCACCACCTCCCGGGCCCTGGCGGTGCAGGCCCGGACCCTGGAGCTGTACCGCCAGCTGGACCTGACCCAGGCCATCGTCGAACGCGGCCACCACGTGCCGGCGGTCAACCTCTGGGTCCGCGGCGAACGGGCCGCGCAACTGCCGTTCAACGCCATCGGCGAAGACCTGACGCCCTACCCCTTCCTGCAGATCTTTCCCCAGGACGAACACGAGCAACTGCTGATCGAGCGCCTGGCGCTGCTGGGGGTGGAGGTCGAACGGGGCACCGAACTGCTGGCCTTCACCGACCACGGCCACCTGATCAACGCTCGCCTGCGCGGCCCCGACGGCCGCGAGGAACACTGCCAGGCCTTCTACCTGGCCGGCTGCGACGGCGCCCGCTCCACGGTGCGCAAGACCCTGGGCAGCGGCTTTCCCGGCGGCACCTACCAGCAGGTGTTCTATGTCGCCGATGTCGAGGCCAGCGGCCCGAGCATCGACGGCCAGTTGCACGTGGACCTGGACGACGCCGACTTTCTCGCGGTGTTTCCCCTGGCCCACAGCGGCCGCGCGCGGCTGATCGGCACGGTGCGCGACGAACGGGCCGAACACCCGGAAAACCTGCGTTTCGAAGACGTCAGCCAGCGCGCCATGCGCCAGCTCAAGGTCGAGGTGAACCAGGTCAACTGGTTCTCCACCTACAAGGTGCATCACCGGGTGGCCGAGCAGTTTCGCTGCGGCCGGGTGTTCCTGCTGGGGGACGCCGCCCATGTGCACAGCCCGGCCGGCGGCCAGGGCATGAACACCGGGATCGGCGACGCCATCAACCTGGCCTGGAAACTGGCGGCGGTGCTCAGCGGCCAGAGCGCCGAAAGCCTGCTGGACAGCTATGAGATCGAACGCATGGAGTTTGCCCGGCGCCTGGTGGCCACCACCGATCGGGTGTTCAGCTTCGCCACCGCCGATGGCCCGGTCGCCTACCTGGTACGCACCCGCCTGGCGCCCCTGCTGCTGCCGAAGATCGCCGCTTTCGACAGTGCCCGGGAATTTCTCTTTCGCACCGTGTCGCAGATCACCCTCAACTACCGGGGGATGCCCCTGAGCGCCGGTGGCGTCGGCCCGGTGCACGGCGGCGACCGCCTGCCCTGGGTCCGCGACGGCGAGCACGACAACTTCGACAGCCTCGATCACCCGGGCTGGCAGGTGCACGTCTACGGCGTCACCAGCAACGCGGTACAGGACTGGTGCGCCGAACACCGGGTGCCGTTGCGCCTCTTCGACTGGCGCCCGGCCCATGCCCACGCGGGGCTGGCGCGCAACGCCCTGTACCTGCTGCGCCCGGACACCTACGTGGCCCTGGCCGAACGTTCGGCCGATCCGCGGGTGCTGGAGCGTTATTTCCGCGAACGCGAGATCTCCCCGCAGAACAGCCCGGCCGCCCTCAAACCGCGCTGATCCGCGCTCGGCGCACTGCGCAGCCGGGGCTGGGCATCGGGTTGCACATGCATGGGCGCCGCCCTCCCCCCCCCTAGCCGCGGTTACGACGTGTCATGACTCCGCTCGACGCCGCACCGCCCAAGGCCTGAAGCGAGCGCGCAGAAAGCCTGCCCGAGCGCCAGGGCCCTTAGAAGTCAGCCTTGACCGACAGGGTGAAGTTGCGCGGATCACCGTAGAAGTTGCCGAAGCCTTCGGTGCCGATGGTGGTGTAGTAGCGTTTGTCCAGCAGGTTGTTGCCGTTGAGCGCCAGGGACCAGGTGTCGTCGATGCGATAGCCGATGCGCCCGTTCCAGATCGCATAGCCGGCCTGGCTGATGTGCTTGCCGCTGGTGGGCGAGACCCGGTAGTTGTCGCTTTGCGCGTTGACCCCAGCCCCCACATTGAAGCGCTCCAGGGCACCGCCCAGCTGGTAATCGCCCCAAACCCGTAGCAGGTGCCGCGGTACGTAGGAATTGAACGACTGGCCGTTCTTGCTGCTGTCGGCATCCTCCAGGGTCTTGGTCTGGGTGTAGGTGTAGCCGGCCAGCAGTTGCAGGCGCTCGATCACCTCACCGCTGACTTCGGCCTCAAAGCCTTGGGCACGGACCTTGCCCGAGTTCAGCGAGCAGGTGCTGTCCGGGCAGGCCGGATCGTCCTGCTGCGCATCCTCCTGAATCGTGCGGAACAGGCTGAAGGCGCTGTTCAGGCGACCGTCAAACCACTCGCCCTTGATCCCCGCTTCGTAGCTCTTGCCCACCAGCGGCTTGAGAGACGCTCCGTCCAGGGTCCGATAGCTGCCCTGGGGGGTGAAGATGCTGGAGTAGCTGGCGTAGACCGTGAGGTTGTCGTTGAGGTCGTACAGCACCCCGGCGAACGGCGTGACCTCGCCGGTTTCCTTGGAACGGGCGCTGCTGGGGGTGCGGGTGTCGCGCCAGTAGGCCACGGCATCGTTCTGCGACTTGTACCAACTGACCCGGCTGCCCATGACCAAGGTCAGCGGGTCGGCCAGTTTCAGGCGCAGGGTGGAATACAGCCCCTGCTGCTGGATCCGCAGATCAGAGGGGCCGCCCCGGGTGGAATTGCTTTCGTAGTAGCTGGCATCGGGCTTGGGCAGGTGGTGATCGGGGTCCAGCACGTTCTGCCGCTGCGGCAAGCCGGCCACGGCGTAGAAGTCGTCCTTGATCGAGCGGCTGGCGTTGGCACCGACGACCAGTTCGTGCTCCCGGCCAAAGGCCTGGAAGCGGCCGTCGACATAGGCGTCAAAGCCGTAGTCCACCTGATCGTAGTCATAGGTGCTGCCCAGCATCAGGGTGCTGGAACGGCTGGCACCCACCGGCACCGAACCGCTGGGGAAGGCGTACTCGATGTCCTGGGTGTTGCGGCTGTAGACCCCGGCCACCTTCAGCGCCCAGTCGTCGTTGAGCTGCTGCTTGAGGTCGGCGAAATAGGTCGCGCGCTTGCTGCGCGAGTTGTTCCAGGCGGTGTTCAGGCAGGTGGAACGGCCGAGCTTGAGGTCGCTGCCGTCGCTGTAGCGCGGCAGGCCGCCCCAGCACGGGCGCGAGTCGACGTCTTCATAGGCCATGCCCAGGCCCAGGGTGGTGGCGTCGCTGAGGTCGAAGTCCAGGGCGCCGTAGTAGACCTGATCCTTGCGCTCGCCCAGGTCGTAGAAATACTGCCGGGTCTGCTGGGTGACCACCGCCCGGCCACGGACGGTGCCGGCATCGTTCAACGGCCCGCCAGTGTCCACCTGGGCCCGGTAGTTGTCCCAACTGCCAGCGGACATCGTCAGCTCGCTGTGGGGCGTGGCCTGGCCGCGCTTGCGCACGAAGTTCACCGAACCGGCAGTGCCGCCCGCGCCCTTGAGCATGCCGGCGGCGCCGCGCAGGATCTCCACCCGGTCGTAGAAGGCCATGTCACTGCTGAAGCTGTCGGCCTGCACGTAGCTGCTGCCCATGTCCAGGGGCACGCCGTCGTACTGGTACTGGCCGGTCATGCGAAAGCCCCGGGAATAGAAATACTTGCCGCCCATGGGCGAGTCGTAGAGGGTGATGCCCGGGGTCTTCTCCATCACCTGGTCGATGGTGTTGAGGTTCTGGTCATCGAGCATCTTGCGGGTGATCACGGTCACCGACTGCGGGGTTTCCTTCAGCGAGTGCTGGCCCTTGCCGATGGTCACCGCGCCGGTGGTGTAGGAACCGGAGTACTCGGTGGTGGCCCCCAGCTCCTGGCCCTGCACCTGGGTGGTGCCCAGCTCCAGGGTGCCATTGCCCTTGGGCACGGGGCGCAGCACGTAGCTGCCGTTGCTCTGGGGTTCGGCCTGCCAGCCACTGCCGGCGAGAATCCGCGCAAAGCCTTCCTGCACCCCGTAATCCCCCTGGAGCCCCGCCGAACGCTGGCCAGCGGTCTGTCGCGCGTCGAAGGAAATCGCCGCCCCAGCAGCGCTGGCGTAACGGCTCAGCACCTCGGTCAGATCCCCTGGGGCAATGTCGAAGCGGCGCACGGCGCTCTGCTCGCTGGCCGCCAGCGCGGTCAACGGCAACAGCGTCGCCCCGTAAACCGCCAGTGCACCCCAGAGCCCGAGCTTGATTGCCCGGGCCAACGTCGACTTGTGAACATCAGACATGCTTTGCCTTCCCCGCTAACGAAAATGAATCCACTGGGGGATAAGCCGGACCAGGGCTGGCCAACCTGCAAGGATCACGAAAATTTTTTCCGACGCTTCAGCCCAGGCGGCTGTCAGAGACCCGCACCCAGTAACGGGTATAGCGCTTGATCTGCAGCGAGAAACCGCTTTCCAGCGCCGCCAGGGCACGGTCGGTGTCGTCGATGGGGAAGGCCCCGGAGATCTTCAGCCCGGCGATCTGCGGATCGCACTGCAGCACCCCGCGCCGGTAGCGCGACAGGTCGGCCAGCAAGTCCCCCAGGGGCCGGTCGATGGCGATGATGCTGCCCTGGCGCCAGGCGCCCACCGAAGCATCGTTGGGCCGCAGCGCGGCAAAGCCCCGGCCGCTGAACGCCAGTTGCTGGCCGGCCTCGACCCGACGCGGCGCGCTGCCATCGCCCAGGCTGACCTGCACCGCGTGCTCCAGCACCGCCACCTGCTCCTCGCGCTCGTCGCTGCGCAGCACGAAGCGCGTCCCCAGGGCCAGCACCTCGGCGTGTCGGGTCCGCACCCGGAACGGCCGCTGCAGCGGGTCGGCACCGGTGCTCACCAGCATCTCGCCCCACAGCAGCTGGACCTTGCGCTGCTGGCCGTCGAACTGCACGTTGATCGAGGTGTTGGTATTGAGCAGCAGCGAACTGCCATCCGCCAGGCGCACTTGTCGGCGCTCGCCGATCTGCGTCCGGTAGTCCGCCAGCAACTGCTGGGCGCTGTCGCTGCGCCAGCCCAGCCAGCCCAGGGAACCGGCCGAGGCCAGCACCACCAGGTTGCGCATCAGCTCGCGGCGCGAACGCCCGGCCCCGCGCAAGGTCGAGCCGGCCAGGCCGCCGGGCAGCGCCGAGATCTGCTCGCCCAACTGCTGCATGCGCTCCCAGGCCTGGCGGTGCAAGGGGTCGGCGGCCAGCCACTCGCGCCAGGCCGCCTGCTCCTGCTCGGAGGCGCTGCCGGCGCGCAATTGCGCGTACCAGCGCGCCGCGCCGCTGATGGCCTGACGCTCGGCGACGCTCAGTTGCAGGCCGGCAAAGCTCATGACAGCTGCATCCGCATCAGGCAGCAGTGCTCCATGGCCTTGGCCATGTAGTTGCTCACACTGCGCACGGAAATCTGCAGGCGCTCGGCGATCTGCTCGTAGGTCAGGCCGTCGCACTGGGACAGCAGGAAGGCCTGCTTGACCTTGGGCCCCAGGCCATCCAGCAGACGGTCGATTTCCATCAGCGCCTGGAACAATACGCTCTGCTCCTCCGGCGACGGGTGCTCGCCCTCGGGCACCCGGGCCAGGGCTTCGAGGTAGGCCTGCTCCAGGGAGCGGCGGCGAAACAGATCGATCAGCAGGCCCCGGGCAATGCGCGACAGGTAGGGCCGCGGCTCACGGATGTCCTGTGCGTTGCGGGCCTTGAGCACCCGCACGAAGGTGTCCTGGGCCAGGTCGGCGGCATCGAAGCCATTGCCCAGGCGCTGGCGCAGCCAGCCCTGCAACCAGCCATGGTGATGGGTGTAGAGATCGGTGACGGCGCAGCGCAGGGATAAGTCGTCGGCGGGCATGACAGTAAGGATTCATATTTGATAATGAATCGCATTGTCATGTAGAGGCGGAAGTCTTGGCAATAGCCACGAACGCCGGGCGGCGTTCGTGGAGGGACGGTTTGGCCCGGTGCGGGATCAGATCCCGGCCAGGGCCAGGTCCATGGCGAAGTAGGTGAAGATCAGGTCGGCGCCGGCGCGCTTGATCGAACCCAGGCTTTCACGCACCACCCGCTGCTCGTCGATGGCCCCGGCCTGGGCGCCGAACTTGATCATCGCGTACTCACCGCTGACCTGGTACGCCGCCACCGGCAGGCGCGAGGCCTCGCGGATGTCGCGGATGATGTCCAGGTAAGCCCCGGCGGGCTTGACCATCAGCGAGTCGGCGCCTTCCTGCTCGTCCAGCAGGGACTCGCGCACCGCTTCGCGGCGGTTCATCGGGTTCATCTGGTAGCTCTTGCGGTCGCCCTTGAGCGCGCTGCCACCGGCCTCGCGGAACGGGCCGTAGAGCGCCGAAGCGAACTTGGTGGAATAGGCCATGATCGGCGTCTGGGTGAACCCAGCGGCGTCCAGGGCGCGGCGGATGGCCTGGACCTGACCGTCCATGGCCGCCGACGGCGCGATCACGTCGGCGCCGGCACGGGCCGCAGCCACCGCCTGCTTGCCGAGGTTGATCAGGGTCTGGTCGTTGTCCACTTCATGGCCGTGCATCACGCCACAGTGGCCGTGCTCGGTGTATTCGCAGAAGCAGGTGTCGGACATCACGATCATCTCCGGCACCGCGTCCTTGGCGATGCGCGACATGCGCGACACCAGGCCGTTTTCCTTCCAGGTATCGCTGCCGTCGCAGTCCAGGTGGTGCGACACACCGAAAGTCATCACCGACTTGATCCCGGCGCGGGCGTAACGCTCGATCTCCCCGGCCAGCTTGGATTCGGGAATGCGCATCACCCCGGGCATGCTCTTGATCGGCACGAAATCGTCGATTTCCTCCTCGACGAAAATCGGCAGCACCAGGTCATTGAGGGTGAATTCGGTTTCTTGGAACAGGCTGCGCAGTTGTTCGGAGCGACGCAGGCGACGGGGACGGGCTTCTGGGAACTGGCTGGACATGATTTTTCCTAAGGCTGAGCGCGGGACAACACGAGCGATGGCGAAAAAAGGCTGAAAGCTTATGCCCAGAGCCGCCGTGGTACAAACCCGCACGGCTCAAGAGAGTCTTGCGAATCTGCTAACAATCAGCGCCAGGCCCGCTATTCATGGGCTTGGCGAGGGCCCGCGCAGGCCGGCCTGCGACCATCTGACGCAAGACAGAGGAGCAGCAACAAGCAACAAGCAACAAGCAACAAGCAACAAGCAACAAGCAACAAGCAACAAGCAACAAGCAACAAGCAACAAGCTTCGAGCGGCAAGCGGCAAGCGGCAAGCGGCAAGCGGCAAGCGGCAAGCTTCGAGTGGCAAGTGGCAAGTGGCAACTGCGCCGGGCTGGGCTTGGAGCTGGAAACTTGCCGCGGCTTCACCCCGCGAGAAACTTGCCTTCAATACAGGTGACGGCAGAGCCGCCGATCCACACCTCATCGCCCACCTGCTCCACATCGATGGACCCAGCGCGGCCCATGCTCAGGCCCTGGCTGACCCGATAGCGCGACGGCGCCTGCCCGGTCCCCAGCAGCCACTGGGCGATCCCGGCATTGAGGCTGCCGGTGGCCGGGTCTTCGGGCATGCCATCACCGGCGATAAAGGCCCGCACCTCGAACTGCGCATCGGTGTCATCGCGCTCGGGGTCACAGGGCGCGATTACCCCGACGGCCAGACCGATCAGTGCCGGGTAGTCCGGTTGCAGATCCAGCACCTGCTGGCGCTCGCCGAGCATCACCGCCAGCCAGCCGGCGCCGTTGTCGACCCACTGCGCCTGGACGATATCCCCGGCTTTCAGGCCCAGGCCACGGCGTACCTGCTCCAGCACCTCGGGCTCCACCGGGCCGGACTTGAGCAGCGGCGGCGCGAGAAAGGCCAACTTTTCGCCCTGACGACGAATGCGCACCAGACCGACTTCACACTCCTGAATGATCTCCTCGCCCTGGGGCACCCCACCGGCTTCGAGCCAGGCATGGCAACTGCCCAGGGTCGGGTGACCGGCAAACGGCAGCTCCTGGAGGGTGGTGAAGATCCGCAGACGGTAGTCGGCGCGGGGGTCGCGGGGCTTGAGCAGGAAGGTGGTTTCGCTGAGGTTGGTCCAGGTGGCGAACGCGGCCATGCGTTCGTCACTGAGATTGTCGGCGTCGAACACAACGGCCAGGGGGTTGCCCTTGAGGGGGGTGGCGCTGAAGACGTCGATTTGCTTGAAGTTCAGGGCGGGCATTTAGAGGGAGCCTGGGGTCGGTGGGGGGCTGGGGGTGAAGTGTACATATTCGTTGCTGCGGGTGTGGCGGTTGGTGGTTTCGCTCTTACAGCGAGTCACATTGAAACCCGGAATGCCGGCCAGCGCGTTTCATTGCCGTTCGCATTACATGTAGCCGCTGCCGCAGGCTGCGACCGGCTCCGCAGGAGACGCTAAACCTGCCTCCCCCGATATTCCTGATATATCGCGCCGCCTGGTTTTGCGAGCGCGAGCGCTCGTTCGCAGCCTGCGGCAGCGGCTACAGAGATCCAGCCTGCGCACCTGGGTTTTGGCGTTGGCTTTTGATCTTGATCTTGATCTTCAGGCCCCTTCCCAGCAGGCCGAGCGTAGGCGTTGCGTAGGGGGCAGTTCGGCATGGATGCCGAGCTAGCCGCCGCCCGGCCATGGATGGCCGGTTGGCGGCGGGCCCCCGGAGCAATGCCGGAGCTCGGGCACCCCGAGCCTCAGCGAGGGGCCGTATGGAGGGGCAAGACTTTTTGCTTACTTTTGTGTCGTTTGACAAAAGTGAGTCGCCGTAAGGGCGAAACCCTAAGTGGCCGTGACCGCAGCAACGGATATGTACCCCGTCCCACTCGCTACAAGAGCAAACCCCTAAGTAGCCACACCCGCAACACCGAAGATGCCCCCCTTCGCCCCCCCCTAGAAAAACACCTCAAACCACCTTGGGAATCTCCAACCCACGAATCACCGCCGGCCGCGCCACAAACTTGGCCAGCACCCGCTGCACATCGGGGAAACTGTCGATCCCCACCAACCCACCCGCCTCATAAAACCCGATCAAATTGCGAATCCACGGAAAGGTCGCAATATCGGCAATGGTGTAGCGCTCGCCCATGATCCACTCGCGCCCTTTCAGGTGCTTGTCCAGCACCCCCAGCAAACGCTTGGCCTCATTCACGTAACGCTCCAGCGGCCGCTTGTCCTCGTAGTCCTTGCCGGCGAATTTGTGGAAGAACCCCACCTGCCCGAACATCGGCCCGATGCCGCCCATCTGGAACATCAGCCACTGGATGGTTTCATAACGCGCCGCCGATTCCTGGGCCAGCAGTTGCCCGCTCTTGTCAGCCAGGTAGATCAGGATCGCCCCCGACTCGAACAGCGCCAGGGGCCGGTCGCCCGGGCCGTGGGGGTCGAGAATCGCCGGGATCTTGTTGTTCGGGCTGACGCTGAGGAACTCAGGGGTCATCTGGTCCTGGGTCTCGAAGCTGACCCGATGCGCTTCGTACGGCAGGCCGATCTCTTCGAGCATGATCGAGACCTTGACCCCGTTGGGGGTCGGCAACGAGTACAGCTGAATCCACTCGGGGAATTGCGCAGGCCATTTCTGGGTAACGGCAAAGGCGGAAAGATCGCTCATGACAGGCTTCCAGTCTCAATCAAAGGGGGCGACGCCACAGAGGGGCAACGGCGGGAGATTATCCGCCGGGCTTTCTTAAATCGGCAACATGCGGCGCTTAAGCTGCGGGCAATCGAACCAAATGCCGTTCAGGGACTCAGAAACCACGGCCGCGACAGGCCACGTTCGATGACAGGGAACACCGGTTTGTCAGCCGCGCCCCATTGCCCCGAAGAATCGCCACGCCATGAAACTGCTCCGCCGCCTTGCCCGCTCCTTCAAGCACCGCCGCTACCTGCCGCTGCCCGCCCTGTTGCTGGGCAGCGCCCTGTGCCTGTCGCTGGAGTCCAGCGTCAGCCGCGCGCAACCGGTGGACGGCACCCAGACCCTGGTGTTCCTGCGCCATGCGGAAAAGCCCGCCGGCGGCCTCGGCCAGCTCAACTGCCAGGGCCTGAACCGGGCCCTGGACCTGGCCACGTTGCTGCCGGAAAAATTCGGCAAGGCGCAGTACGTGTTCGCCGCCGACCCGACGCGCAATGTCGAGGAAGGCGAGCTGGACAACTCCTACAGCTACATCCGCCCCCTGATGACCATCAGCCCCAGCGCCATCAAGCTCGGCCTGCCGGTGAACATCGATTTTGCCGCCAACGACACCAGCGACCTGGCGGACGAGCTGCTGCACGACCGCTACCACAACTCGATCATCTACACCGCCTGGTCCCACGGTTACCTGCCGGAGCTGATCAACAAGGTCGCCGAAGAGGCCGTGGGCCAGAAGCGCCCGATCACTGAGGACTGGGCCTCCAGCGACTTCGACTCGCTGTACGTGCTGACCCTGACCTGGCGCAACGGCAAGGCCAGCCTGCACAGCCAGAGCTACAAGCAGGGCCTGGACGGCGGCGAGCAGGATTGTCCGAGCTGATCAGCCCAGGGCGTCGAGCAACCGGTACCAGGCAATCCCCGCCCCCAGGTAGAGGCGTTGCAGGCCATGCAGCGGAATCGGCCGCACGGGCGTGAGCGGAAACGGAAAGGCCTGCCCCGCTCCCGTCAGCCGCGCCGCCAGGTGCTTGCCCAGCAGGGTCGACAAGGCAATGCCGCGCCCGTTGTAGCCCAGCAGGATCGACAGCCCCGGCGCCGGTTCGTGCAGCTGCGGCAGAAAGCTCGGGGTCAGGGCCACGCGCCCGCTCCAGCGGTACTCGATGGGGGTGCCCGCCAACTGGGGAAACAGGTTCAGCAACGAGCGCTCCAGATGGTTCCAATCGGCATCCCGGCGCGGTTCGGAAAACGGTCCGCGCCCGCCCAGCAGCAGGCGTCCCTGGGCGTCCTGCTTGAAATACAGCAGCAGGCGCCGGGCATCGGAACACACCTCGCCGCCCGGCAGGATGCTCTGGCGCAGCTCGGCGGGCAGTGGCCGGGTGGCGATGATGAAACTGTTGGCGGCGATCACCGTCTGGCGCAGCCCCGGCCACAGGTCGTCGGTGTAGCCATTGGTGGCCAGCAGCACCTTCGGGGCGCGCACCCGCGCGCCACAGTCGGTTTCCAGGGTCCAGCGCCCGCCGTCGCGCTGCAGTTGCCGGACCCGGCTCTGGCCGTGAATGCTCACCCCCAGCCCCATCGCCACCCGGGCCAGCCCCCGGGCATAGTTCAGCGGGTGCAGGCTGCCGGCCCGAGGGTCGACCCAGCCACCCAGGTATTGCGGGCTGCCGATGCGCTGGCTCACCGCCGCCTTGTCCAGCAACTCCACGGCCACGCCGCGCTGGCGCCACTGCTCGGCGCGCTGCTCCAGGGTGCGCATCGCCGCGCCGGAAAACGCCGGCTGAATCCAGCCCTTGCGCGTGGCGTCGCAGCGAATGCGGTGTTCCTTGATCAGCTCGAACACTTCATCGGCCGCCGAGCCCACGGCTTCGATCAGTGCCTCTCCGCGCACCTGGCCGAATTTGGCCAGCAGTTGCTCGGGGTCGAACTTGAGCCCGGGGATCACCTGCCCGCCATTGCGCCCGGAGGCGCCCCAGCCGGGTTCGCCGGCATCCAGCACACAGACACGGGCACCGCTCTGGGCCAGGCGCAGGGCACTCACCAGCCCGGTGTAGCCGGCGCCGACAATTGCCACATCGACCTCCCGGTCCTCGGTCAGCGCCGGGGTGTGCTCGGCCGGCATGGCCGTGGCCGCCCACAGCGAGGGCGGCATGCGCAGAGGCTGGGACGCACTCATGCCTGCACCTCCGCGCCCTGGTTGAGCAGACGCCGCAGGAAGTCCTGGGTGCGCGGGTGGCTCGGGGTGCTGAGCACGGTGCGCGCCGGCCCGGCCTCGACGATGCGCCCGCTGTGAAGGAAGCACACCTGGTCCGCCACGTCCTGGGCAAAGCCCATTTCATGGGTGACCACGATCATGGTCATGCCCTCGTCGGCCAGCTTGCGCATCACCGCCAGCACCTCGCCCACCAGCTCCGGGTCCAGCGCTGAAGTGGGCTCGTCGAAGAGAATCGCCTCCGGGTCCATGGCCAGTGCCCGGGCAATCGCCACCCGTTGCTGCTGTCCGCCGGAGAGCTCGTCCGGGTAGGCGTGCATGCGATGGGCCAGGCCGACCTTTTCCAGCAGGGCCTCGGCCCGCAGGCGTGCTTGCCGGGGGTCCTGCTTCTTGACGTAGATCGGCCCCTCGGTGACGTTCTGCAACGCCGTGCGATGGGGGAACAGGTTGAAGCGCTGGAACACCATGGCCACCCGGGTACGCAGCTCGTGGATGCTCTTGGCCTGCCGCTCGACCCGCGCCCCGCTCACCAGGATGTCGCCCTGCTCGTAGCTTTCCAGGCCGTTGATACAGCGCAGCAGGGTCGACTTGCCGGACCCCGAGGGGCCGATCAGGCACACCACCTCGCCGCTGCGCACCTCAAGGTCGATGCCTTCGAGCACCGCCACGTTGCCAAAGCTCTTGTGTACGCCCTTGATCTGGATCATGGCTTTCTCCGGGTGCTGATGCGCGCTTCCAGGCGGCGCAGGGCAAAGGACAGCGGCAGGCTCAGGGCCAGGTAGAGCAAGGCTACCAGGGTGTAGACGGTCATGTTCTCGAAGGTCGAGGACGCAATCAGCTGCCCGGCCCGGGTCATCTCGGCCACGGTGATGGTGGACACCAGGGACGAGTCCTTGAGCATCATCACCAGGGTGTTGCCGTAGGGCGGCAAGGCGATGCGCAGGGCCTGGGGCAGCACCACCCGACGCATGATCATCGGCCCGCGCATACCGATGGATTCGGCGGCCTCGATCTGCCCCTGGTGAATGGCCTGAATGCCGGCGCGGAAGTTTTCCGCCTGGTACGCCGAGTAGGCGATGCCCAGGCCGATCACCCCGGCCTGCATGGCGGTGAGCTGGATGCCGAAATCCGGCAGCACGAAGTAGATGTAAAACAGCTGGACGATGATCGGCAGTCCGCGAATGACGTTGACCACGCCGATGGCGAACAACGCCACCGAGCGCACCTTGGACACCATCATCAAGGCGAAGACCAGTCCGATCAGCGAACTGAGCACGAATGAGCCAACAGTGACCTGCAGGGTGACCACTGCGCCTTTCAATAGAATGGGCAGGAAGTCCAGAGCGTTCTGGAGAAACATGGAGAGACCCGTTTAATCAGCAAGAAAGGGACCCGGGCCAGGTGCCGGGCCGCGACTGGATCAGTTGAGCTTCCAGCGCTCGATGATGCGCTCCAGGGTGCCGTCGGCCTTGATCGCGGCGATCCCGCGATTGACCTCGGCCAGGGTCTGGGCATCGCCCTTGCGCACGATCAGGCACACGTCGCCCATGACCACTGGCTGGTAGCCCTTGACCAGCCGCACCTTGTTCTGGGTGCCCTGGGCCAGTTGGTAGGCGAGGATCGGCCGGTCGGCGAAACCGGCCTTGATCCGCCCCAGGGCCAGGTCGCGCATCAGGTCGGGAATCGAGTCGTAGCCGCGTACTTCCTTGAAGATCCCGCGCTTGTTCAGCTCGTCGATAAACACCGTGCCGACCTGGGCGCCGACGGTTTCCCCGGCCAGGTCCTCCATGCGGCGGTAGTCGCCGGTGTCGTCGGCCTTGACGATCAGGCCCTCGCCGTAGCTGAACACCGGGTCGGAGTACTGCACCACTTTCTCGCGCACCGGGGTGCGCAGCATGGCGGCGGAGATGATGTCGATCTTGTTCGAGGTCAGGGACGGGATCAGTGCGGCGAAGGTGGTCTGCTGGATGTCCACGGCGAAACCGCCAGCCTTGCCCACGGCCCGGGCGGCATCGATCATCATGCCCTCGATGCTCTGGCTCTTGACGTCAAGAAAGGTGAAGGGAATGCCGGTGGCGGTGGCCCCGACCTTGTACAGCGGCTCGGCCTGGGCCGACAGCGAGAGGCCCAGGGCACAACAGAGTGCGAATACAGCGGGCGCAAGGACACGAGTGCGGGTATGCATGGCGAATCTCCCATTGGACGGTTTTATTGTTTGAAGTCCGTGATGGATAGCCTCTGGTGTGGAAGGCAGGAGGCATGGACCCGACTATAAACAATTTACAAAAATCGTAAAGAGATTTATAAATATCGAATATCGATATTCAAAACATGAAATAGCCAGACAGGACTGTCATGAGCGATAACAATAATTCCCTATTCAACCAGTCGCTGGAGAAAGGCCTGGCAGTGCTGCGGGCCTTCAACGCCGCGCAACGAACCATGAACCTGGCGGAAATCGCCGCGGCCGCCGACATCAACAAGAGCTCGGCGCAGCGCATGATTCACACCCTGGAACAGCTGGGCTACGTGCGTAAGCACCCGCAGACCAAACGCTTCCAGCTGACTCCGCGGGTGATGGAGATCGGCTACAACTACCTGGCTGCCGACACCCTGGTGGACGTGGCCAACCCGTTCCTCGCCGAACTGGCGCAGATCACCGGAGAAACCACCAACCTCACCGAGCCCGATGGCCTGGACATGGTCTATGTGGCGCGCTTCGTGGCGCCCAAGTTCATCCCCATCCACATGCCCATCGGCAGCCGCATCCCCATGTACTGCACCGGCTCCGGGCGCGCCTACCTCAGCGCCCTGCCCGCCGCCGAGGCCACACAGATCCTCGAAGCCAGCGAGCGCAAGGCTCATACCCGGCACACCCTGACCGAGCTTGCGGATATCCAGCGCGAGATCGAGCTCACCCAGCGCCGCGGCTACGCCCTGAACCCGGAGGAACTGTTCCTGGGGGACATGAGCATTGCCGCACCGATCCTCGGCAGCCAGGGCCTGCCGGTGGCCGCCGTGCACGTGGTGGTGCCCAGCAGCCGCTGGACCCTGGAAGAAGCCGAACGCAAGCTCGCGCCTTCAGTGATCGAATGCGCCCGGGCCATCCGCACCTCGATTCGCACCCTGTGAAAATCGCTCCCCTGTGGCCGCTGCCGCAGGCTGCGAATGGCCCGCAGGGACGCGGCGTTCTCAAGACCGACAGAGCTCCGACACGAGATCGCCAAGCAAGGCCCTGCGGGCCTTCGCGCAGCCTCGCTGACGCTCGGCAGCGGCTACAGTCCAATGCCGATCCGAGAGTGGTGTAGCCGCTGCCGCAGGCTGCGAACGGCCCGCAGGGCCGCGGCGTTTTCAAGACCGACAGAGCTCCGACACGAGATCGCCAAGCAAGCCCCTGCGGGCCTTCGCGCAGCCTCGCTGACGCTCGGCAGCGGCTACAGTCCAATGCCGATCCGAGAGTGGTGTAGCCGCTGCCGCAGGCTGCGAACGGCCCGCAGGGACGCGGCGCTCTCAAGACCGACAGAGCTCTGACGGGAGATCGCCAAGCAAGGCCCTGCGGGCCTTCGCGCAGCCTCGCTGACGCTCGGCAGCGGCTACATCCAATGCCGATCCGAGATGGGTGTAGCCGCTGCCGCAGGCTGCGAACGGCCCGCAGGGACGCGGCGCTCTCAAGACCGACAGAGCTCCGACACGAGATCGCCAAGCAAGGCCCTGCGGGCCTTCGCGCAGCCTCGCTGACGCTCGGCAGCGCCTACATCCAATGCCGATCCGAGAGTGGTGTAGCCGCTGCCGCAGGCTGCGAACGGCCCGCAGGGCCGCGGCGCTCTCAAAACCGACAGAGCTCCGACACGAGATCGCCAAGCAAGCCCCTGCGGGCCTTCGCGCAGCCTCGCTGACGCTCGGCAGCGGCTACAGTCCAATGCCGATCCGAGATCGGTTTAGCCGCTGCCGCAGGCTGCGAACGGCCCGCAGGGACGCGGCGTTCTCAAGACCGACAGAGCTCCGACGGGAGATCGCCAAGCAAGGCCCTGCGGGCCTTTGCGCAGCCTCGCTGACGCTCGGCAGCGGCTACAGTCCAATGCCGATCCGAGATCGGTGTAGCCGCTGCCGCAGGCTGCGAACGGCCCGCAGGGACGCGGCGCTCTCAAGACCGATAGAGCTCCGACGGGAGATCGCCAAGCAAGGCCCTGCTGCCCTTTTCGCAGCCTCGCTGACGCTCGGCAGCGGCTACAGTCCAATGCCGGGCGAGATCGGTTCGCGGCGCACCGGCGCCAGCGGCTACAATTCGCGCTTATTGTCTTGTGCGGAATTCCCTTCATGTCCAACCTCGCCTCCACCCAGCCCACCCGCGGCTGGGCGTTCTGGTGCAAACCCCTGCTGTTCCTGCTGGTGGCCGCCATCGGCCTGTATTACGTGAAGTGGTCGCCCTACTACCTCAAGGCCTTTGTCGCTGCCGACAGCCACAGCATCGGCGCGTCGATCCTCAACGATCAGCAAAGCTCGCCCTGGAGCGCCGCCCTGGCCTATTCCCAGGTGTACTTCCTGGCCATCTGGAAAGCCGCGGTGCTGGCGGTGATCTTGGGCTCGCTGTTGCAGGTGCTGATTCCCCGGGACTGGCTGCTGCGCCTATTCGGCCGCGCCGGCTTCGGTTCGACCCTGCGCGGCGGGCTGTTCGCCTTGCCGGGCATGATGTGTTCCTGCTGCGCCGCACCGGTGGCCGCTGGCCTGCGGCGGCAGAAGGTTTCGGTGGGCGCGGCCCTGGCGTTCTGGATCGCCAACCCAGTGCTCAACCCGGCGACCCTGGTGTTCATGGGCTTTGTTTTAGGCTGGGGGTTTTCCGCCCTGCGCCTAGTGGCGGGCATCGTCCTGGTGCTCGGCGTGTCGCTGGTGGCGCAGCGGGTCGCCGGCCCCGAACAACTGCCGGAAGCCGCGGTGGATGCGGTGGTGGAAGCCAGCACGGTGAACGAGCAGCCGTTCCTCAGCCGCTGGGGCAAGACCCTGTGGCAACTGTTCTGGAGCACCATTCCGATCTACGTGCTGGCGGTACTGGTGTTGGGCGCGGCGCGGGTCTGGCTGTTCCCGCACATTGACGGCGCCATGGGCGACAGCCTGTGGTGGCTGGTGCCCCTGGCGATTGCCGGGACCCTGTTCGTGATCCCTACGGCGGCAGAGATTCCCATCGTCCAGACCATGATGACCCTGGGTTTGGGCACCGGTCCGGCGGTGGCGCTGTTAATGACTCTGCCGAGCATCAGCCTGCCGTCGCTGCTGATGTTGCGTAAGGATTTCGATGCCCGGGTGCTGGTGACCGTGGCCGTGCTGACCATGCTGGTGGGGATTGTCTGCGGGTTGATTGGTGCGGTGTTGTTGTAGAACCCTGGTTATTGTCTTGAAACACATTGATCAGGGAATGCCGCTCCCGAAACCAGAGTTTTCGCTTTGTTTTGTAAGGCTTGTCCGAGAGAATCGCCAACGCCTTTGAGCGGCTTGTGCCCTGGGTGTTCGTCAGGCAGTCTCCCCCGGTCGCTGCACAATCAGCGACTCGGATGTGGAAGTCCGGAAGGGTCATAGGTACAACGCTTCAACGCGCCTGCCGACGCTTTGCGCCTGCGGATACGTGTTATGGCGGCCATGCGTGGGGCACCTTCGGGTGCGCCGGGTTTTGGGTACCAAAAGACTCCCCGGTCTTCCACACCCACGCACGGCTGCCACCCTCTCGTGTGGAAGCGAGACCGGCGGCTCTACTTAACCTTAGAGTCGTAGGTACCCCAATGAAAAAGCTCGTCCCCGATCCACCCCGCCCCCTGCGCGATCCCGAGCTGGATCGCGCCAACGCCAACCTGCTCGCCGCACTGAAACCTACCCAGGCACGCCCGTTCGGCCTGCGCGATGCCCAGGGCAATCCCCTGTTCAGCGTGCAAGCCGGGGTCAACGCCGAACAGGCCTTGAGGCACGTCGCCCTGCTGCTCAAGTGCGCCGAGGAGGTGTCCGATGAAATCACCGAGCGCGCCAGCGGCATCGAACGCGGCCTGATCTGGTCCATGGTGCATTCCGTGGAAATGGCCCGGGCCGTGGTCGAGGCCTTGCTCGACCGTCCACGCCCTGCCGGCTGACGCCTGCGCGCACCGCGCGCTCAGGTGCTGTGAGCGCGCGGATCATTGAGCGCTAGCGCGAGGGCGACTGGCGCTGGCGCAGGTAATCGAGCACCGCGCCGTGCTCGCCCATGAACTCGATCCGCGCGCCCTTGCTCTCGCGTTGGTAGGCGTACATCGGGTCGTAGTATTCGCCGAGCAGGCCTTCGATCCAGGCCCGGTGCAGCTCCACATCGCCGCTGCGGGCCTGTTCCGCCAGCGCGGCTTCCATCAGCAGGAACAGGCGCTGGTGACGCTCGCCACCGAGGCGCTTGTGGATCTTGTTCAGGCTCTCCAGCAGGCGTTCGGCAAACAGGGCAAACCCTTCCTCGCCATGCACGGCCACGAACTCGGCGCTGAGGTTGACCACGTAATCGTCAAGGATGCGCTGTACCCGGCTGTCGAGGCGGTCTTCCAGCCAGACCATGGGCAGGCCCTGCATGCTCTGGTACAGCGGCAGCGGCAAGGCGCAGCTGCCGATCATGCGGTTCTCGTCTTCCAGGACAAAGCTCTGCACACCACGATCGCGCTTTTTCAGCAGGTCCACCGCCAAGCGGTTTTCGAAGTCGATGTTGCTCGGCTGCCCGGTGGCGCGGCGGCCGAAGCTGGAGCCGCGGTGGTTGGCGTGGCCTTCCAGGTCCAGGGCGTTGTCCAGCTGGCCCAGCACTTCGGTCTTGCCGGTGCCGGTCATGCCCCCCAACAGGACAAAATCGCACTGCTGCAGGGCCTGTTCGGTGGTGTCCAGAAGGAAGGTCCGCATGGCCTTGTAGCCGCCGCCGACCCGCGGGTAGTCAATGCCCGCTTCCCTGAGCCACTGCTGGACGATCTGCGAGCGCAGGCCGCCACGGAAGCAGTACAGCAGGCCGTCGGGGTGAGCCCGGGCGAAATCGGCCCAGGCCTGGACGCGCTGTTGCTTGATGTCGCCGGACACCAGCTGATGGCCCAGGACAATGGCCGCCTGCTGGCCCTGCTGCTTGTAGCAGGTGCCGACCCGCTGGCGTTCCTGGTCGGTCATCAGCGGCAGGTTGAGCACCCCGGGAAAGGCGCCCTTGGTGAATTCGATCGGCGCCCGGGTGTCCATCATCGGCCGGTCGTTGAGGAAGATCTCGCGGTAGTCGGTGCAGTCCAGAGGCATCAGAACACCTCGACCGCGTGGCTCTGTCGCTCCACCAGTTCACCGATGGGCGCCAGTTCCAGGCCCAGCTCCGCCGCCAGGGCGAGGAACTCGGCATTGCCTTCAGGCGTCACCGCCACCAGCAGGCCGCCGCTGGTCTGCGGGTCGCAGAGCACGCGCTTGTGCAGCTCCTGGACCCGGCCAATCTTCTCGGCGTAGCTGCTGTAGTTGCGCAAGGTGCCGCCGGGCACGCAGCCCTGATCCAGGTAGTACTCAACCCCTGGCAGGCGTGGCACGCGGTCGTAATGGATCTGTGCGGTGAGGCCGCTGCCATCGGCCATTTCCACCAGGTGCCCGAGCAGGCCGAAACCGGTGACGTCGGTCATCGCGGTCACCCCTTCGAGCTTGCCGAAACGGCTGCCGGGCTTGTTCAGGGTGCACATCCAGTCGCGGGCCAGGCCGATGTCCTCACTGCGCAGCTTGCCCTTTTTCTCGGCGGTGGTGAGCACGCCGATCCCCAGGGGCTTGGTCAGGTACAGCAGGCAACCGGCGGTGGCGGTGTCGTTGCGTTTCATGAAGCGTTTTTCCACCAGCCCGGTCACCGCCAGGCCGAAGATCGGCTCCGGCGCGTCGATGGAGTGGCCGCCCGCCAGGGGAATGCCTGCCGCGTCGCACACCGCGCGGCCGCCGCGGATCACTTCCCGGGCGATTTCCGGGGCCAGCACATTCACCGGCCAGCCGAGAATGGCGATCGCCATCAGCGGGTCGCCGCCCATGGCGTAGATGTCGCTGATGGCGTTGGTGGCGGCGATGCGGCCGAAGTCGAAGGGGTCGTCGACGATGGGCATGAAAAAGTCGGTGGTGGAGACTACGCCGCGCTCTTCATCGATGGCGTAGACCGCCGCGTCATCGCGCGAGGCGTTGCCGACCCAGAGCTTGGGGTCGAGGTTCTGCGCCCCGCTGCCGGCCAGAATCACCTCCAGCACCTGGGGGAAATCTTGCAGCCGCAGCCGGCTCCGTGGCTGTACTGGGTCAGGCGAATCGGCTCGCTCATGGGGCACCTCGTCAAGTTCGGGACGCAGGATTCTAGCAGAGGGGGTCAGGCCCCGGGCCGGGGCGTGCCCTGGTGGAACAGCATCTGCCAGCGCCCTTCGCGGCAGCGCCACAGCGAACTGCGCCAGGCGCTGCCGGCCGCGCGCCCGCCGGCTGCGGCGTTATGGCACAGGTAGGTGACCTGGGCCAGGTCGGCCGCCAGAGGCTGCAACGAGAACTCGCTGATGCTGCGCTCGATGAAGTCCTGCTGGGGCAGGCTTTGCAGCACCTGGGCCTTGTTCCAGCGTCCGCCGCTGGCGCCGAATTCGAGAAAGTCGTCGGCCAGCAAGGCCTCCAGCGCCTGGCGATCGGCGCGCACTTCGGCCTGCTGCAGGCGGGTTTCCAATTCCAGCAAGAGTTGATGCAACGCCATGGTCGAGCTCCGCAGAAAATCCAGCCCCGGACTTTAACAGTGCCCCGCTTTCGCGCGCACCGCCCCCTGCCCGGGCATTTTTTGACCCCAGAGCCAGCTTCCGAGGCGTTTCCAATTGTTTTTCAACTGCCTATTTCAAGTTGGTACGCCATGTGCAAACGTTTGCGAGTTGCAAATTTGTGGGTGTTCGCCACCGCCACGCGCGCGAACGGACATCAGGGACTTCACACCGCACGAACAGGGACTTTCCATGCACAACCGCTTCCCCCGTCATGGCCAATGGGCTGTTTCCCTCGGGCTGGCCGGCGTTACGGGTCTACTCAGTCACGCCACGCTGGCCCAATCCCCTGCGCCGGACGCGTCAGCCCAGGGCGAAAGCCTGAGCGCCGATGTGCAACCGGGCAAAAAAGGCGCCTACCTGTCCGACTGGTACAACCAGGACCTGATGCTGATCGGCAGCAAGGACATCAGCTTCGGCCCGCGTCCGGCGGACGACGTCTACCTGGAATACGAATACTTCGGGCGCAAGGGGCCCTTCGAGCTGTACGGCTACATCGACCTGCCGAAGATCCTCGACATCGGCAACAGCCACGACAAGGGCATCTGGGACCACGGCTCGCCGCTGTTCATGGAGCACGAACCGCGGATCTCCATCGATTACCTGGCCGGCCGCAGCCTGGCCATCGGCCCGTTCAAGGAGTGGTATGTGGCCTTCGACTGGATCTACGACCACGGCAGCCGCACCGCCAACCGCGCCAACACCCTGTACAGCGGCCTGGGCACCGACATCGACACCCATTCGCGGGTCAACCTCTCGGCCAACTTCTACGGCCGCTACCAGTGGGAAAACTACGGCGCCAGCAACGAATATTCCTGGGACGGCTACCGCGCCCAGCTCAAATACATCGTGCCCATCGACACCTTCAGCAACGGCGCCTCGCTGACCTACATCGGTTTCACCAATTTCGATTTCGGCTCCGACCTGCACCAGGACAACCCGGCGCGCACTGCCAACGCCACGGTGGCCACCAACGTGCTGCTCTACTCCTTTACCCACCTGCGCTTCACCCTGGTGGGCCGCTACTTTCACAACGGCGGCAACTGGGAGGACGGCAGCGTGCTGAATTTCGGCGATGGCGAGTTTCGCGCCCGCTCCAACGGCTGGGGCTATTACGCGGGGGTCGGTTATCAGTTCTAGAGGCAGCGGCAAGCTTTGAGCGGCAAGCGGCAAGCGCCGTCTGTTTGTAGCTTGAGGCTTGTAGCTTGAGGCTTGATATTTCTGAAGATGAAGGAGGTTGTATGCGTGGGATTAAAACCGTTTCGTGGGTCTTGGGTTTGAACGCGCTGATGGTCAGCGGGGCCTGGGCCGGCGAGGCGCCGATCAGGCCCAAGGTGGTGCTGATCAGCATGTTCGCGCCGGAAGCGCAGCACTGGATCGAGCGCCTGGAGCTCAAGCGCGAGATTCGCGTGCCGGGGCTGGCGGCGGAGTATCCGAGCATTCGCTGCAATGACCGGGACGTGTGCCTGTTGACCACCGGCATGGGCCAGACCAATGCCGCGGCGTCGACCCTGGCCCTGGCCCTGTCGCCCCAATTCGACCTGCGCAAAAGCTATTTCCTGATTGCCGGGATCGCCGGCATCAGCCCGCACCAGGGCACCCTCGGCACCGCGGCCTGGGCCCATTACCTGGTGGAATTCGGCACCCAGTGGGAACTCGACTCCCGGGATGCACCCAAGGACTGGCCCACTGGCTACCTGGGGATCAACACTAAGGGCCCCAACGAAAAACCGCCCCTGGACTACAAGACCGAGGTCTTTGAGCTGAACCCGAAACTGCAAGCCAAGGCCTTCGCCCTGAGCCAGCGGGTGAGCTTGAGCGAAAGCCCGCAATCGGCGGCCTGGCGCCTGAAATACCCCAAGGCCCCGGCCAACCAGCCGCCGGTGGTGACCCGCTGCGACACCCTGGCCGGCAACACCTGGTTTTCCGGCACTCGCCTCAGCGAACGGGCCGAGGTCTGGACCCGCCTGCTGACTGACAACAAAGGCACCTACTGCACCACCCAGCAGGAAGACAACTCCACCTACGAAGCCTTGCTGCGGGCCAGCCGCGAGGGCCTGGTGGACATCCAGCGCCTGGCGGTACTGCGCGCCGGCTCCGACTTCGACCGCCCGGCGCCGGGGGCCAGTGAAGTGGACAACCTGCTCAAGTACGCCGACCAGGGCGGCTTTGTCCCGGCCCTGGAAAACCTCTACCGGGCCGGCAATCCGCTGGTGCAGGACATTCTCAACAACTGGTCGGCCTGGGAAACAGGCGTCCCCGAAGCCTGACCACCCAACCCCCCAACCCGTAGGAGCCGGCTTGCCGGCGAAAGCAATCTCAAGCCCCACAACCCGTAGGAGCCGGCTTGCCGGCGAAGGCGCTCTCAGGGGCCTCTTCGCTGGCAAGCCAGCTCCTACGGGGCGCAGCTGCAGCGTGGGCGCTCAGGGGATGAGGATGACTTTCTCGCCACGCCCCTGGTTCACTTCGGCGTAGCGCTCCAGCCCCTGCTCCAGTGGTGATTCGACCAAGCCTTCCGGCAGCGGCAGCAGGCCTTCATCGAAGTAGCGGCCGAACTGCTCCAGCATCGCCGCGCACGCCTCTACGCCATACAACAGCGAGTTGATCCCCACCACCGAGCCGCCCTTGCGGTACAGGGCCAGGGCCGGCAGTTGCACCTGGCCGTCCACCGGCGCGGCGATGATGGCGATGCGGCCAAAGGCGGCCAGGGCCGGCACCGAGGCCGGCAGCCAGAAGCCGGTGGTGTCGAAGATCACTTCGGCGCCGCCGGGATGCACCGCCTCCACCTGGGCCGCCAGGGTTTGCGGCTGTTGCAGGTGCAGGGTCGGATAGCCCTGGGCCGAAAGCGCCTGGACCTGCTCGGCCCGGCGCGCCGCCGCCAGCACCCGGGCCCCGCGCACCTTGGCCAGGGCCAGGGCCGCCGTGGCCACTGCACCGCCGCCGATCACCAGCAGCCGCGTACCGGCCGTCACGCCGCTGCGCTCCAGGGCATCCCAGGCGGTGGTGTACGGCACCCCGAGGCTCGCGGCCTGGGCAAAGCTCAGGTGCCGTGGCTTGCGGGCCACGCCCTGGGCGGACAGCACCACGTACTGGGCATGGCTGCCGTCGGCGAAAAAACCCAGCTCCTTGCCGGTGCCCCAGACCTCCTGGCCGATCAGCTCGGCCGGCCCCTGCTCCACCACCCCGGCGAAATCCCGCCCGGGAATCCGCGGCAGCGTGGTGTAGGGAAAGCGTCCGAGCACGTTCTTCACGTCGCTGGGGTTGAGGCCAGCGGCCTGGATGCGCACCAGCACCTGGCCGGCGCCCGGCAGCGGCGTGGGAAGGTCCACCACGTGCAGGGCAGCGAGGTCGCCGGTAGCGGAAAATTGCAGTGCTTTCATCGTCGGTTCCATGGGTCAGGGGTAAAAAAGCGCGTGTTCAGGACAGCCAACTGCTCAACAGCTGGCGCCCCAGCGGCCACAACTGCTCACCGCCGAGCATGCCCAGCAGGCCCACCAGGGCAATCGCCGGCGGCGCCGGGGAACGCACCTGCAAGGCGCCGTAAAGCAGGCCGACCAGCAGACCGGCGGCCAGGGAGATCAGGTAATTCATGTGGCGCTCCAGAAGCCGTGGCGTCCGTGCCGGGGTGATGTGGCGTGTGCGACAAAGTCTAGGTGGCGAGCGCTAGCGGCATCGGCCAAGTGCTTCAGGATTTCGGCCAAGACCGTAACCTGTAGCCGCTGCCGCAGGCTGCGAACGGGCCTGAAGGGCACGCTGGGCAGGCGCCGCTACCCCAGGTTGGCGCTGGCGTACTGGGAAGGTGCGACACCCAGTTCGCGGCGGAACATGTCGCTGAAGCTGCTGGGGGAATAGCCCAGTTCGAGGGCAATGCGGCTCACCGGTACACCCTGGATCAGCTCCGCGGCAGCGGTGGCCAGTTGCACCTGGCGCCGCCATTCGGCAAAGCCCAGGCCCAACTGTTCCTTGAACAGCCGCGCCAGGGTGCGCACGCTGGCCCCTGCCGCGTCGGCGTGCTGTTCAAAGGAAATGGCCAGGGACGGTGCCGCCATCACCGCCTGGCACAGGCTGCTCAGGCGCCGGTCGGAAGCGTCCGGCAGGGCGATCTTCAGCAGCGAGCGACGGGCCCGTTGCAGCTCCAGCAAAGCCAGCGCGACCAGCGCCTCGTAGTACTCCGGCTGCGGCGGGTCGAGCTCCACCAGGCGCACGATCAGCTCCCGCAGCAGGTTGTCCACCTGCAGCACCTGGACGCTGGGGTCCAGGGTCGCCGCCAGGGACGGACGCAAGTAGATATTGCGCATCTGCAAGTCGCTGACCACACGAATCCCGTGCCGTACCCCGGGCGGCAGCCACACGGCCCGCTGCGGCGGCACCACCAGGGCCTCGGTGGGCGTCTCGACCCACATCACTCCGCTCATGGCGTACAGCAACTGGCCCCAGGCGTGTTCGTGGGGCTCGATGAACAACCCGCGCGGATAGGTGCGAGCCAGGGGTTGCACCGGGATCGCGGGGTCGCTCAGATCGGGAGGGGTGGCCAGGGCCATGACAAGCTCGCAACGGGTCGGCGGGGGCCCATGGTAACCAGCGTCTGCAGCGCCCGCCAGCCGCCGGAAAGCGCACCGGGAACAGGCAGCTTTCAGGGGCCCGGCGGCATCGCCCTGGCCTTGGGCCGGTCCACGCCCGGCAACGACCGTTGGCGCCAGAGTCGGACAATCAAAGTGAATTTTTTGGTGCCCGCAGGATCACTCAAGAATCACAGGGAGGAAGAACGGCTCTATGAACAACGCAAAACTCTTCGTCATCGAATACACCCTTCACGGCGCGCCCAAGTCCTTCATCATCCGCCAGGACAAGATGGACAACGCCGAGGCCTGGCACTGGGCCAGTTGCGATGCCGGTGTCGGACGCATCGGCCGCTTCGGCCGGGAACGGGTAAAGAAAACCAGCAAGCCCATGGCCGAGAAGTTCGGCATCGAGAACGTCACCTGGCGCCCTTCGGTCTAGGCGCCACCGATGCGGGTGGGGCCCTGTGGCTCCACCCGCCCTGCCCGTTTCAGCCGTGGGCGCCCTTGGCGCATTTGCAGCCGTCGGTGGAGGCACAAGGTTCACCGTGGGCGTGGTGATCGGCGCACGCCTGACAGCAGTAGTGCTTACCGTGACGGACGATCGGGTGGGCGCCGAGCTTGCAGGTGCAAGCCGGACAGGCACAGGTTTCATTGGACATGGCTGGGTTCCTCTTTCGGATGAGACTCGATCAGCGCAGCGCCTGAAACGGCGGCGCTCAGCGCAGGGTTCGAGTACTTGGAAAGGTTAGGTCAATCCGCTGCGCTTACCCGGCCACAAGCGACTAAAGTGGTGCAGCCAGCGCCAGCGCAGACGGACGGACACCAGACCCGCTGATAGCGCTGTCGCGACCTGATAAAAATCACTCAAGGTCCTTCGCCGCCATGACCATGCTCTACGACGAACGCCTCGACGGCGCCCTGCCCGAGGTCGACCGCCAGGCCCTGATCCAGGCCCTGCGCCAACAGCTTCCGGAGCTCGAGCTGCTGGACCAGGAGCAGCAGCTCAAGCCCTACGAGTGCGATGGCCTCAGCGCCTACCGCAGCACGCCGATGCTGGTGGCCCTGCCCCGGCACCTGGACCAGGTGCAACGCATCCTGCAGATCTGCCATGCGCACCGCGTGCCGGTGGTGGCCCGGGGCGCCGGCACCGGCCTGTCCGGCGGCGCCCTGCCCCTGGAAAACGGCCTGCTGCTGGTGATGGCGCGCTTCAAGGACATCCTGCAGATCGATCCCGCCGCGCGTTGTGCCAGGCTCCAGCCCGGGGTGCGCAACCTGGCCATCTCCCAGGCCGCCGCGCCCTTCGGCCTGTACTACGCCCCCGACCCGTCTTCGCAGATCGCCTGTTCGATTGGCGGCAACGTCGCGGAAAACGCCGGCGGCGTGCACTGCCTGAAATACGGCCTGACCGTGCACAACCTGCTCAAGGTCCAGATGCTCAGCGTCGAGGGCCAGCCCCTGACCCTGGGCAGCGACGCCCTGGATTCGCCGGGCTTCGACCTGCTGGCGCTGTTCACCGGCTCCGAGGGCCTGCTGGGGGTGATCACCGAGGTCACGGTCAAGCTGCTGCCCAAGCCGCAGATCGCCAAGGTGCTGCTGGCGGCCTTCGATTCGGTGGAAGCCGCCGGCCGCGCCGTGGCCGAGATCATTGCCGCAGGGATCATCCCCGGCGGCCTGGAGATGATGGACAACCTGGCGATCCGTGCCGCCGAGAACTTCATCCACGCCGGCTACCCGGTGGACGCCGCGGCCATCCTGCTGTGCGAACTGGACGGCGTGGAAGCCGATGTCCACGACGACTGCGAGCGGGTGCGCCAGGTGCTGGAACGCACCGGCGCCAGCGAGGTACGCCTGGCCCGCGACGAAGCCGAGCGCGTGCGCTTCTGGGCCGGGCGCAAGAACGCCTTCCCGGCGGTGGGGCGCCTGGCGCCGGACTACTACTGCATGGACGGCACCATTCCCCGCCGGCAGTTGCCGGGGGTGCTGCGGGGCATCGCCCGCCTGGCCGAGGAGTACCAGCTGCGGGTGGCCAATGTGTTCCATGCCGGCGACGGCAACATGCACCCGCTGATCCTGTTCGACGCCAACCAGCCCGGCGAGCTGCAACGGGCCGAGGCCCTGGGCGGCAAGATCCTCGAACTGTGCGTGGCGGTGGGTGGCAGCATCACCGGCGAACACGGCGTGGGCCGGGAAAAAATCAACCAGATGTGCGCCCAGTTCAACCACCACGAACTGCACCTGTTCCACGCCATCAAGGCGGCCTTCGACCCCGGCGGCCTGCTCAACCCCGGGAAGAACATCCCGACCCTGCAACGCTGCGCGGAATTCGGCGCCATGCACATCCATCACGGGCAACTGCCCTTCCCCGAACTGGAGCGGTTCTGATGAGCACGGACAGCGATTTCGATGCCACCGAGGCGTGGCTGGAACAGGTGCGCGACGCCCTGCAGAGCCGTACGCCGCTGCGCATTCAGGGCTCCAACAGCAAGGCCTTTCTCGGCCGCGAGTGCGCCGGGGAAATCCTCGACACCCGCAGCCATCGCGGCATCGTCAGCTATGACCCCACGGAGCTGGTGATCAGTGCCCGGGCCGGCACTCCGCTCAGTGAATTGCACGCCACCCTGGACGCCGCCGGGCAGATGCTGCCCTGCGAGCCGCCGTCCTTCGGCGCCGGCGCGACCCTGGGCGGCATGCTCGCCAGTGGCCTGTCCGGGCCGCGTCGACCCTGGGCCGGCGCGGTACGGGATTTCGTCCTCGGCACCCGGATCATCAGCGGCGGCGGCCAGCACCTGCGCTTTGGCGGCGAGGTGATGAAGAACGTCGCCGGTTACGACCTGTCGCGGCTGATGGCCGGCAGCTACGGCTGCCTGGGGCTGATCACCGAAGTCTCGCTGAAGGTCCTGCCCAAGCCCCGACAATGCCTGAGCCTGAGCCTGGAAATGGACCGCCGGCGCGCCCTCACGCAACTGGCCGAATGGGGCCAGCAGCCCTTGCCGATCAGCGCCGCCTGCCATGACGGCGAGCGCCTGCACCTGCGCCTGGAAGGTGGCGAAGGCTCGGTGGCGGCGGCCCATGAGCGCCTGGGCGGCGAGCCTCTGGATTCGGGCTACTGGAGCCAGCTCAATGAACAGCAGCTGGACTTCTTCAACCCCGGCCTGCCGCTGTGGCGCCTGTCGCTGCCGCACAACACGCCGCTGCTGGCACTGCCCGGCGAACAACTGCTGGACTGGGGCGGCGCCCAGCGCTGGCTGAAGACCGAGGCCACGGCCGCCGAGATCCGCGCCGCCGTCAGCGCCGTCGGCGGCCACGCCAGCTGCTACAGCCACGGCCTGCAAGACAGCCCGTTCCAGCCCCTGGCGCCGACCCTGCTGCACTACCACCAGCGGCTCAAGGCGCAGCTGGACCCGCAAGGGATCTTCAACCCCGGCCGACTCTACGCGGAGCTCTAGACCATGCAGACCACCCTCAGCCCCGAGGCCCGGCAACTGCCCCGGGCCGCCGAAGCCGAGCGCATCCTGCGCAGCTGCGTGCATTGCGGCTTCTGCAACGCCACCTGCCCCACCTACCAGTTGCTGGGCGACGAGCTGGACGGCCCCCGCGGGCGCATCTACCTGATCAAGCAGGTGCTCGAAGGCGCCCCGGCCACCGCCCAGGCCCAGCAGCACCTGGACCGCTGCCTGTCGTGCCGCAACTGCGAGAGCACCTGCCCGTCCGGGGTCGACTATCACAACCTGCTGGACATCGGCCGCGCCGTGGTCGATGCCGCCCTGCCCCGGCCCGTCGGCCAGCAGTTGCTGCGCCGCGGGCTGCGAGCCCTTAGCGCCAACCCGCGGCTGTTCAAGGCCCTGATCCAGGGCGGCAGCCGCCTGCGTCCGCTGCTGCCCCAGGCGCTGCAGGACAAGCTGCCGCGCCAGCTGCCCACGGCCAAGCCGCGCCCCGCCCCGCGCCATTCGCGGCGCGTGCTGTTGCTCGAAGGCTGCGTGCAGCCGGGGTTGTCGCCCAACACCAATGCCGCGGCGGCGCGAGTCCTGGATCGCCTGGGCATCAGCGTGCAGCCGGTCGCCGAGGCCGGCTGCTGCGGCGCCGTGGACTATCACCTGGACGCCCAGGCAGCCGGCTTGCAGCGTGCCCGACGCAACATCGACGCCTGGTGGCCGCACCTGCAACAGGGCGCCGAGGCGATCATCCAGACCGCCAGCGGCTGTGGCGCCTTCATCAAGGAGTACCAGCAACTGCTGGCCCACGACCCGGCCTACCGCGACAAGGCCCGGCAGGTCAGCGCCCTGGCCCGGGACCTGGTGGAGGTGCTGCACAACGAACCCGTGGAACAGCTCGGCGCCCACAGCGAACAGCGTCTGGCCTTCCATTGCCCCTGTACCCTGCAGCACGCGCAGAAGCTCGGCGGCGCCGTGGAAAGCCTGCTGCAGCGCCTGGGCTTCAACCTCACCGCGGTGCCCGACAGCCACCTGTGCTGCGGCTCGGCGGGCACCTATTCACTGACCCAGCCGGCGCTGGCGCGGCAACTGCGGGACGACAAGCTGCGGGCCCTGGAAAGCGGCGGGCCGGAGCTTATCGTCACCGCCAACATCGGCTGCCAGACCCACCTCGATGGCGCCGGCCGCACCCCGGTCCGCCACTGGATCGAGGTGCTGGAGGATTCGCTTCGCTCATAAGCTGCAAGCCGCCAGCTTCAAGCTTCAAGCTTGCGGCTTGCGGCTTGCGGCTTGCGGCTTATGGCTTATGGCTTATGGCTTATGGCCGCGCATTGCTGCGGTACATGAACAGCAGCGCCAGGGCCAGGCACAGCATTGCCAGCAGGCGGCTGGAGGACAGCTCGATGGCCGGGTTGCCGAACCAGCCGAAGTTGTCGATCAGCATGCCCATGGCCAACTGCCCGAGAATCACCGCCACCGTGGCCACCGCGGTGCCCACCCGCGGCACCGCGCCGACCATCACCAGCATGTAGACCACGCCGAACAGCGCACCGGTCAGTTGCCATTTCGGCGCCTGAAGCAAGGTCATGGCCTGGGGCGGCTGGAAAAACACGATCAACAGACCGGTGATCAAGGCGCCCACGGCAAAGGTCAGCAGGCTGCTGCGCAGCACCCCGACGCTTTCTCCCAGGCGGCCATTGATCGCCGCCTGCACACTGAGCACCGCACCCGCAGCCACCACCAGGACCAGCAAAAGAATCAGGTTCATGTTCAACCTCGGGCGATCAGGATCAGGGCCACGACAATCAGCACCAGGGCCAGCCAGCGTTCGCCATTGACCGGCTTGCGGGCGCTGCCGAACCAGCCGTAATGGTCGATCAGCACGCTTTTGCCCACTTGCCCTGAGAGGATCGCGATCATGGTCATGGCAATGCCGATATGGGGCGTGGCCAGGGTCAGCACCACCACGTAGATCGGTCCCAGCACCCCGCCGAGCAGCTGCCAGCGCGGCAACTGGCTCAGGGCCGGCCCCGGCTGCGGGCCGCTGAACAACAGCAGCAGCAACAACAGCGCCGCGCCCACGCCGAAGATGCTCAGGGTGGCCCACAGATGCCCGACCTGGGCGCCCAGCGGGCCGAGCAAGCCGGCCTCCACCGACAGGCCCATGCCGGCCAGGATCACCAGCGGCAACAGTATCAGGCGCTGCCAGCCGGCAGCGGGCGCGGCGCCCGCCATCGGCTTCGGCAGCGGTGTATCTAGAGCTTCAGAGGACATGCGACACCTGCTCGACATCAAGGAATGGCCGGCATTATCGATTGCACGAGCTTTGCGATAAATGCCAGCATGCCGACAACTCTTTTGCGCAAAACGCACAGCAGGACGCCCCCATGCAAGGCTTCAACGATCTCGGTTTCAAGGCCCTGCGCCTGTTCATCGCGGTGCTCGACCAGGGCAGTTTCTCGTCCGTGGCACGCCGCGAGGGGCTGGCGCCCTCGTCCATCTCGCGGCAGATCCAGCTGATGGAACAGGCCCTGGGCCAGCAGTTGCTCTATCGCCACACCCGCGCCGTCAGCCCCACCGAGGCCGGGCGCCTGCTAGGCCATCATGCGCGGCGAGTGCTGGCGCAGTGGGAAGAAGCCGAACAGGCGCTGCAGGAACAGCAGGACGAACCGGCCGGGCTGGTGCGGATCAACGCCCCGGTGGTGTTCGGCCAGCGTCACCTGTCGCCCTGGCTTGGCGAGCTGCTGGGCCGCTACCCCAAGCTGCAACTGGAGATCCAGCAGACCGACAACTACATCGATCCCTTGCAGGACGGCACCGACCTGCTGTTCCGCATCGGCACCCTGGAAGACTCCTCGATGCAGGCCCGCCTGCTGGCCCCGCAGCGCTACCGGGTGGCGGCCAGCCCGGCCTACCTGGCCCGGCATGGCACACCGCACCACCCGCAGCAGCTGCACCAGCACCAGTGCCTGGCCTACAAGGGCGAAACCGGCCAGCAACGCTGGTTCTTCCGCCAGGGCCGGGGCGACTGGACGCCCTACAGCGTCAAGGGCCCGCTAACCGGCAACCACGCCGACACCCTGACCCAGGCCGCCGAACAGGGCCTGGGGCTGGTGATGTTTCCTTCCTGGCTGATTGGCGAAGCCCTGCACCAGGGCCGTCTGGTGGCGCTGTTCGAAGGCTTCGAAGTGGCCACCAGCCTCGAACCGCAACAGATCGCCGCCCTGTGGCCCGGTAGCCGACGGCTGTCAGTGAAAGTGCGCACCGTGATCGACTTCTTCGTCGAGAAATTCGGCCCCGAGCCCTATTGGGATCGCTAGCGCCACCACCACCCGCGCACCCGCCCCGTAACCGTAGGAGCTGGCTTGCCAGCGAAAGCGTCGGCAAGACCTGCACAAGACTCAGCGGCCTCTTCGCCGGCAAGCCGGCTCCTACAAAACCATCGCATTCCCCCGTAGGAGCTGGATTGCCAGCGAAAGCGTCGGCAAGACCGGCACAAGACTCAGCGACCCCTTCGCCGGCAAGCCGGCTCCTACAAGACCATCGCACTCCCCCGTAGGAGCTGGCTTGCCAGCGAAGGCGTCGGCAAGACCTGCACAAGACTCAGCGGCCCCTTCGCCGGCAAGCCGGCTCCTACAAGACCATCGCACTCCCCCGTAGGAGCTGGCTTGCCAGCGAAGGCGTCGGCAAGACCGGCACCCGACTCAGCGGCCCCTTCGCCGGCAAGCCGGCTCCTACAAGACCATCGCATTCCCCCGTAGGAGCTGGCTTGCCAGCGAAAGCGTCGGCAAGACCGGCACCCGACTCAGCGGCCTCTTCGCCGGCAAGCCGGCTCCTACAAGACCATCGCACTCCCCCGTAGGAGCTGGCTTGCCAGCGAAAGCGTCGGCAAGACCTGCACAAGACTCAGCGGCCTCTTCGCCGGCAAGCCGGCTCCTACAGGAAGAGTTGGGCAATCAGCCAGGCGTTGGCGGCGCTGATGATGGCGAACAGGCTCCAGGCGAGGATCCGGGTTGGCCAGCGGTTGACGAATTCGCCCATCAGGCGCCGGTCGTTGGTCATGCGAATCAGCGGGTACAGGGCGAACGGCAACTGCAGGCTGAGCACCACCTGGCTCAGCACCAGCAACTGGCCCACGGCGCCGTCGCCCAGCAGCCAGACACCGATGAACGCCGGGATCAGCGCCAGCCCGCGGGTGATCAGGCGCCGTTGCCAGCAGGGAATCCGCAGGTTCAGGTAACCCTCCATGATCACCTGCCCGGCAATGGTTCCGGTGAAGGTCGAGCTCTGCCCCGAGGCCAGCAGCGCCACGCCGAACAGCACGCTGGCCAGGGCCCCGCCCACCAGCGGATCGAGCAGGTGGTAGGCATCCTGGATTTCCACCACGTCGCTGTGGCCGGTGTTGTGGAAGGCCGCGGCGGCGAGGATCAGGATCGCCGCGTTCACCAGCAGCGCCAGGGCCAGGGAGCCGATGGTGTCGATGCGCGCCAGCTTGATGGCGTCGGCGCGACTGGCCCGGTCCTGGCCGATCAAGCGGGTCTGCACCACCGAGGTGTGCAGGTAGAGGTTGTGGGGCATCACCGTGGCGCCGAGGATGCCAATCGCCAGGTACAGCGGTGCGGCGTCGCTGATGGCCGAGAGCGACGGGGTGAAGCCCCGGGCCACGTCCGGCCAGTAGGGTTTGATCAGCAGCAGTTCAATGAAGAAACACACGCCGATGGTCGCCACCAGCGCCAGCATGATCGCTTCCAGCCGGCGAAAACCGCGGTTCTGCAAGGCCAGCACCAGCAAGGTGTCGAAGGCGGTGATGACGATCCCGGTGCTCAGGGACACCCCCAGCAACAGGTGGAACGCCAGGGCGCAGCCCAGCACTTCGGCAAGGTCGGTGGCGATGATCGACACCTCGGCCGCCAGCCATTGGACCCGGGCCGAACGGCGGCTGTAGCGCTCCCGGCACAGCTGCGCCAGATCGCGCCCCGTGGCAATGCCCAGGCGCGAGCACAGGCATTGCACCGCCATGCCGGCCAGGCTCGCCAGCAGCACCACGAACAGCAGGTTGTAGCCATAGCGCGAGCCGGCCTCGATGGCCGTGGCCCAGTTGCCGGGGTCCATGTAGCCGATGGAGATCAGCAGCCCGGGGCCGGCAAAGCGCAGCAGGCGCTTGAACAACGAGGCACGGGGATCGACGGATACGGAACCCGCCACTTCCGGCGGACAAAAGGGCGCTGTGGCGATTTTCGGCAGGCTGAATTTCACGGGGATTTCCACGACGGATTGGAGCAAGGGCCCAGCTTAGAGGTTTCAGCCCGGGCACCCAAGCCTGAATATTGACCTTGAAGGGGCGTATGCTGCTGCCTTTGCAGCGCCTGGCGGCCCCTGCCGCAGGCTTCGATAGCACGCCCAAGGTGGCCCCCGTGAACAGCCCTGCGACCGATCCCCGACCCGACACCCTGCCCCCCTTCCTGCACCCCGGTGACCGGGTCCTGCTGTTCGACGGGGTGTGCAAGCTGTGCAATGCCTCGGTGCAGTTCGTGATCCGCCACGACCGCCAGCGGCGGATCAAGCTGGCGTCGATGCAATCGCCCCAGGGCCAGGCCTTGCTGAAGTGGTTCGGCCAGCCCACGGATCAGTTCGACACGGTGCTGCTGATCGAAGACCGAGGCCTGTCCCAACGTTCCGAGGCCTTTATCCGCCTGATGGCACAACTGCCCGCGCCCTGGCGCTGGCTGCGCCTGCTGCGCTGGATCCCGCGGCCGCTGCGGGACTGGGCCTACGACCGGATCGCCGGCAATCGCTACCGCTGGTTCGGCCGGAATGAGGTGTGCCTGCTGCCGAGCCCCGAGCATCGCGGACGCTTTCTCGACGACCCGTCCTGAGGCACGGGTCGAGCGCCGTCAGTTGGGCTGGCGGCGGAAGAACAGGCTGACCTGCCCCAGCTCGAAGCCGAACTTGGTCATGTAGGAACGATTGGCCAGGGTGTTTTCGTCCAACAGGTACATCCAGTCGTCGAAGTGCACCTGGTAGGTCTTGCCGTCCACCGGCAGGTTGAGCACGTAGCGCCAGCGCAGGGCATTGCCGGACACCTCGCCCAGGGCCTCGCCGACCACATCGTCGGCGGTGCCGCGCCACAGCCCGGGCCCCGCCGGGACCAGGGTCCAGACCCGGGTCTGGCGGGTGCCGTCGCTGTAGGTGAAGTCCTCGTGCATGATGAATTTCTCGCCCTCGCTGCGGCTGTCGATCTGCACATGGAAGCGTTTGATCACCTCGCCGGAGCGCTTCTGAAACAGGCCCCAGGCCTCGACCCGGCCAGTGAAGAACTGGCGCAATTCCAGCTCGGGTTTCTGCTCGCGGTACTGCTTGACGTCGGTGTCGCTGCAGGCGACCAGGCCCAGGCACAGCAACAGCAGGTATTTCTTAAACATGGCACATCTCCTGTGCTGCGCCGGCTATTGGCCCAGCAGTTGTGCGCGCAGCTGCGGATTGCGCGTGCGCGGGTCGAGCCAGATGGCGAAGAACGCGCGGGCGAAGGCCTCGTCCTCCACCCTGTACTGCAAGTGCTGGTCGACAAAGAACTCCACCCCGCGTCCCGGCAGAAACACCCCGGTGATGCGCTGGCCCGGTTCGACATCGACGAAGGCACGCTGCATCTGCGCCTGCCAATCCTTGAGTTGCGCCGGGCTGACCGCGCTGCCGGACAAGCGTTGGATCTCGTCGAGGCTGGTCTGCACCAGCTCGTCGCGGCGGATCGTGCGCCGGTAGGTCAGCTCCAGGGCGAAGGGGCTGTCGTCCGTCAGCGGCAACGCCCTGCCCCAGAGCCGCGCGTGGTAGACCTTGAAACCGAACCAGCTGAACTCGCCACTGCCCAGCAGCCGGGCCTCGGGCAGCGACGCCTGCCAGTCGGCGCTGGCCGTGGCGCTGAGCAGCACCAGCAGCCACAACCAGCGCCTCAACGGAACACGTCCGGCGCGGTTCATTCAGGAACGCCTGGGCAGCAATTGGAGAAACTCCTGGCGGGTGCTGCTGCAGTCGCGAAAGGCCCCGAGCATCACCGAGGTGTTCATCATGGAGTTCTGCTTCTCCACCCCGCGCATCATCATGCACATGTGCCGCGCCTGGATGACCACCGCCACCCCGGCGGCCCGGGTCACTTCCTGGATCGCCTCGGCGATCTGCCGGGTGAGGTTCTCCTGGATCTGCAGGCGCCGCGCGTACATGTCGACGATCCGCGCCACCTTGGACAGCCCCAGCACCTTGCCGGTGGGGATGTAAGCCACATGGGCCTGACCGATGAAGGGCAGCAGGTGGTGTTCGCACAGGGAATACAGCTCGATGTCCTGGACAATCACCATCTCGTCGCTGCTGGAGCTGAACAGCGCGCCGTTGACCAACTCGTCAAGGCGGGTGTCGTAACCGTGACACAGATAGCGCAAGGCCTTTGCCGCCCGCTGCGGGGTGTCCCGCAGGCCCTCGCGCGAGGGGTCTTCACCCAAGCCCTGGAGAATGCTGTGAAAGTGCTGAGAAAGAGGATCGTGCATGGCGCATGGGTTCCGAAAAGCTGGCGAGGCGGGCAATTCCTTGCACGTGCCAAGGAAAAAAAAGAGCCCCGAGGTGGCCGACCACACAACTGACCCAGCCCCGGTTCCACCCGGGCCTGACCTCGGAGCCCCAAAAGCGTGAAGAGCGAGCGACTGCCCCTGAAAGGACTGAGCAGGCATCGGCACATTTCACCCTTAAAAACCTATACGACAAATTAATTTTTGTACAATTTTTATCGATAAAAAACGCCTTAAACGCCTTAATACTTGTACAAAACCGCATTTAATCGATTCAAAACCTTTTCGCTGTACAAGAAAAAGCGACGCCGCACTTCACTCCCGGCCGCCTCCCTGCCAGCAGATACGCGCCAAATGCCGCGCTGGATGCTAGCGTGGCGCACCGTTCATCCACTGAGTGCACGCATGCTGCTGTTAAAACTGCTGACGGTTCCCGGATTCCTCTGGTTGATCTCTCTGGCGAGCAGGCGCTGGGGACCGAATGTCGCCGGCTGGCTGGCGGGGTTTCCGGTGGTGGTGGGACCGATCCTGCTGTTTCTGGCGCTGGAGCAAGGCACGGCCTTCGCCACCCACGCGGCGGGGGCCGCCCTCTCGGCGTTGCTGGCGATGATCGCCTTCAGCGTCGCCTACACCCATGCCGCACAGCGTCTTTCCTGGCCCGGGGCCCTGGCCGTGGCCACGCTGGTCTGGGCCGTGCTGGCCGCAGCCATTACCCAGGTGCCGGCCTCACTGGGCTTGTCCGTGGCCTGCGCCGCCAGCGCCCTGCTCCTGGCGCCGCGCCTGTTTCCCCGGGTGAGCGCTGTGCCCGCCGCCCCCGCGCAGCGCTCCGACAAACTGCCTTACCGGATGCTTGCCGGAGCCTTGCTGACCCTGGCGGTCACCCTGCTGGCCAGCACCGTTGGCGAACGCTGGAGCGGCATGCTCGCGGTGTTTCCGGTGCTCGGCAGCGTGCTGGCGGTGTTCTCCCACCAGAGCCACGGCGTGGCCTTCACCACCGTGCTGTTACGCTCCTTGACCACCGGCCTGTATTCCTTTGCGGCGTTCTGCCTGGTACTGGCCCTGGCCCTGCCCGCGGTGGGAATGCTCGCCTTTGGATTGGCAGTGGCGGTGTCGATGCTGGTGCTGGGTTTGAGCAAGCGCCTGTTGGCGCGAAACACGATCGGTCGCGTTGCCAGGCAACATCATTGAAGCGCAAATAAACCGGCATAAGGCCTCGGTATTCAGAGACTGGCGCCGAACTCGAGCACTCATGCATCATGCGTTGTCTGTCTTATGGAAGAGCGTGATGAGCAACATAGAAACCCCAAAGGCTTCATTGGCCTTGCGATCCTACTCCGGCCAGGTTGAGCTGCATGACCACGATTATCACCAGATCGTGCTGCCGCAATCTGGCGCCATGGAGATAGAGGTCGATGGCCGTGGCGGCAAAGTCGACTGGAGCCAGGGCGTGATCATCCCGGCAGGTTGCCCTCATACCTTTTCCGCCAGCACCGCCAACACTTTCCTGGTTCTTGATGTACCGCTTTCATCGCCCCGTACCCAAAAGTTCGAAGCTGAAACCATCAAGCGACTCAACGAAAAAAGCTTCTTTCCGGTAAGACCGGAGATTCGCCACCTGCTTGACTACGCAACCCGCAGCGTTCCATTGCTGACCAACTCACCTGAGGTGGCTCAATCCTGGAGTACCTTGCTGATGTCGGCCCTGGTCCAGCCCCACAGCCACACCCCTGACCACGGACAATTCACCCTGGCACGGGCCCTGACCCATATCGAAAACAACCTGGACACTCATCTGACCGCCTCTGAAATAGCCCGAATTTCAGGCACCAGCGAACGACGCTTGTACATACTCTTCGAGCAGCACCTGAAAACCACGCCATTTGCCCATATCACCCGCCTGCGCCTGGACCTGGCCATGGACCTGCTACGCGACACACGACTGTCGATCACGGAGATTGCCCATCGCGTGGGTTATGCCGATCAGAGCGCCTTGAATCACGCACTGAAAAAGAACCGCAACCTGACCCCCGCATCAGCCCGAAGGTGCACCAGAACCGGCTGAAAACGTGCAGCCTGGAACAAGTATTAGGCAGCACACGCCAATACCCGACCGATCGTCCTTCCTATCATCCCCGCTTCGAAACGCTCATCGGGCGGGACCCATGACACAAGCCACGACGCCTACCAAAACGCTCTCGGCCTCAAGATCCGCCGCCTCGGCAACCGCCATTGGGGTGATTGCCGTGTTTCTGTGGTCCTGCCTGGCCTTGCTCACCACCCTGACGTCAGGCATCCCGCCTTTTGAGTTGCTGGCTTTGAGCTTTGCCGTAGCCTTTCTGGCCAGCCTGTTCATTCTCGGGCTGCGCGGTGCTGAGGGCTTTCAAGGCTGGCGTCAGCCATGGAAGGTGTGGGCCACAGGCTTTCTGGGAATCTTCGGCTATCACGCGCTGTATTTCTTCGCCCTCAAGGCCGCCCCCCCGGCCGAGGCCAGCCTGATTGCCTACCTCTGGCCCCTGCTGATCGTCTTGCTGGCCGGTGTCAGTGGCGGCCAGCGACTGCGCCCGCGACAACTGCTGGGAGCACTCCTGGGGCTCGCCGGTACGGCGTTCATCATGCAGCAACGCTCACAGTCCGGCGTGGCCAGCATGCCGATCGCTGGCTATGCGGCTGCCTTGCTCTGTGCCTTGGTCTGGTCGGGTTACTCGGTGATCAATCGACGCTTCAGCAACGTTCCCAGCAGCATCATCGGGGCAATCTGCGGCCTGGTGGCCGTGGCCGGAGCGCTTTGTCACCTGGCGTTCGAAACCACGGTTCAGCCTGACTACGGGCAATGGGCGGCGATCATCGGCCTCGGGCTGGGCCCGGTTGGCCTGGCATTCTTTGCATGGGATCACGCGACCAAACACGGCAACCTGGCGAGTCTCGGCGCTCTTTCCTATCTCGCCCCACTGTTTTCCACCCTGTTGCTGATCCTGGTCGGCCAAACCCACGCCAACCCGATCCTGCTCATACCGGCGCTACTCATCATCGCTGGAGCGGTGATCGCTACCTCACGTCGACGCACCTCCGGCGCCTGATTCTCTGTACCAACAAGGAACTCAAAAAATGCATCTGATTGCCTCCCAAGGGGCTGAGAGGCTCGATCGTACCGGCCCGTTTTTTTCGGTAGCCCCCACCAGAGCGACCCTGCAGCATCTGGGGCTCCCCTCCCGAACGACCAGCCATAGCGCCACACGCCGCCGCTCCCATGGCGAAGCCCCAAGAGTGCTGTTATTCGTTCCGCCCTACACGCGCTTGGTCGAACCGGCACCGAAAGACAGCGCATTCACCCAAATCGGCATCGATACCTTTGAAGTGATGAAGCGTGCAGGTACTCCCATCGGCCTGCTGCGTATCGCCACAGTGGCCAGGCGCGCGGGGTACGACGTACAGATCATCGACGCCCCCTTCGCTGGCTGGGAACAGGAGTCTCCCCTGGTGCAAGTCGATCAGGGACACTTGCTGCGCTACGGCCTGAGCGATGAGCAGATGCGCACCATCATCGAGACTGCGCAGCCCGATATCGTCGGTATCCAGTGCAACTACACCGTGCAATGGGGTAACGCTCGGGCGCTGGCGGATCTGGTCAAGTCCATCGATCCCAACCTGGTACTGGTGACTGGAGGCGCGCACTCCAGCGGCGATTGGCAGAACGCGCTGCTGGACTCGGCATTTGATTTTGTCCTGATCAATGAGGCCGACCGTGCCTTTACCCTGTTGCTCGACGCCTTGAGCCATGGCGACGCCGACATTCATGCAGTTCCGGGGGTTGCCTATCGTGGCCAGCAGGGACAACTGGTTCGCCCTTCGCGCAAATCCAACTACTTGAGCATTGTGCCTAGCCGCCAGGGTCTGGAGGAGCGTCTCGGGGTCATGCCCTTGCCCGACTTCAGTTTCCTGAACATGAACCACTATCTGCAGCCCTATCACTCCTCTGGCGCTCGGGTGCACAAACACGGCGCCTGGGCGCAGATTTTCTCCACCATCGGCTGCAACGTGAACTGCAACTTCTGCTACATCCCCAAGATCAACGGCCCATGGCGTGCCTTGGGACTGGATTGGTTCGACCTGCACCTGGCGGATCTGGTCAATCAGGGCGTGACCGAGGTACTGATCGAGGACGACCATCTGATGCACGATCCGCTGTACGCCATGGAAGTGGGGCGCCTGCTGAAAAAGCACAACTTGCCCTGGGTCGAAGAAGGTGGCCTGAGCCTGTTCAATCTGGTGCTGCTGCACAAAGGCGAGCGTTTCCTCGCTGAGCTGGATGATCAGGAACTGAAAAATCCGCAGTACCGCAACGTCATCGCCGCGATCAAGGGCGGACTGACAGCCCGGCAGTTCATCCGCTCGATTGCCGAAAACGGCTGCTACAACATTTACCTTGCGGTGGAAAGTGCCAACGAGGAAAGCCTGATCAACTCCAACAAGTCGCGCTTCAACGCCATTCAGCAAGCTACCTTTGAACTCATCGAGATATTCACTGAGCACGGCATTCAAGTCACTGGCGGCTTCATGCTGGGTTTTGTCAATCCGCCCGCCACTGCGGGCACCAAGCCCTTTATCGAAAGCCTGGAATTGATCGAAAGAACCACCGACTACGCGGTAAGCCTAATGGGCGCAGGCATGGCCTATGCAAACCCGTTTATCGTGACCCCCATTCCTGGCACCGCCATGTGGGAATACCAGCAGCAATATGTGGTACGTCACTACGACAATGGCTGGTCCCACGAAAAAGCCACGATGGCAACCGAGCTCTGGAGCGCGGAGGACATCGAAAAGGCCAGGCTGGAGCTTTTAGTCCGCGCCAACGGTGCAGATCGAGTCAAAGAGATGGTTCGGCGCGGCACATGGCCGGTCGATACGTAACCAGCCCAGCGAGAAGTCGAGGCCCGATTGCCACTCTTCGGTGTCTTATGAACCTCAAGAACCGAAACAGCTGGCGGTCATTGGTCCACCACGAAAAATCCTTCTGGAGCCTTCTGTGACGACCATGGGATGATGCGCCCCCCCTGATCCCATGCCCGGAGATTGTGCATGTCATCCTTCGCTAGAAAAGCCCTGGTCCTGGTGTTCGCCGCGGTGGCGGGCTTTGGTGCGCTGAACGCGCTCGCGGCCGGCAAGTCCACGGCCAAGCAGGCGCCCGGGGAAAAAGTCTCGATGCTTGGCGGCAAGCTGGCCTTCACCCTGCCCAAGGGCTTCAGCGCCTCGGCCCTGCCGGCCGGCAGCGAGGCCGACGGCACCGCGGGCGCCAGCGGCACTCTGTATTCCAATGCCACCACCCGCACCGTGGTGATCGCCGCGCAGAACAACATTCCCAATGCGGCCCAGGTCAAGGACAACGACAGCGCCTTTCTCGATGCCGCGGTCAGCAGTTTTCTCTCGCAACAGGCCGCCGCCCTGCCGGACTTCAGCAAGCAGAGTGAAAAGAGCATGACCCTCAAGGGCCTGGGGGTGCGGCAGATCGACAGCACCGCGACCCAGGGCGGCGGCCAGACCCTGAACTCGACCCTGATCGCCGGTTCCGGCTCGCGCATGGCGGTGGTGCAGGTGATTTCCCGAGCCGCCGACAAGGCCGGCCATGCGGCGCTGATGAAGCAGATCCTCGGTCAGTAAAACCCGCTTCGGCTCAGGGGTTGAGCCCCTGCAGCCAAGCCTTGAGGTCTTCGATCTCGGCTTCGCTGATGCTGTGCCCCAATCCCGGGTAGGCATGGAACTGCGGTTGCAGCGAGGCTCCACGGAGCAGGCGATTGGCCTGCTCCCCGTCGCTGTAGGGCAGGCGCCGATCGTCGGTGCCGTGGCCGATGAAGATGCCCAGGCGCTGCAGGTCGGGGCTGTCTTTCACCTGGGCCGCCAGCAGCGGCAGGATCTTCCCGCTCAGGGCGGCAATGCCGCGCACCGACTGCGGATGACGCAGCCCCACTTCATAGGCCATGACCGCGCCCTGGCTGAACCCCACCAGCACCACCTTGTCCGGCTGGGTGTGATACTTGGCCACCGCGCCGCGGACAAACTGGCCAATCAGCTCGGCGCTGCCGGCCAGTTCCTCGGTCACGCCGTCATAGGCGCCCTGGCCCTTGCGCTGGAACCACTGGTAACTGCCCTGCTCCAGGGTCTGCGGCGCCCGGGCCGAAAGGTAGGTGTAGGTCGTCGGCAGGCGCTCATGCAGGCCGAACAGGTCGGCCTCGTTGCTGCCGTAGCCATGCAGGAAGATCACCAGCGGCTGGTTGCGGGTGTCCGCGGGGGCCTGCTCCAGGTAGCGCAACGGCAGATCGTCGCGCAGCGTCGGTTCGGCGTGGGCCAGGGGCGCGGCCAAGGCGAGCAATAGCGCCAGGTTGCGGATCATGTGCGGCTCCTTGTGCTTGAGGGATGGTCAGAAAATCAGTGCCGGAGCCTAGCATCGCCGGGCCCGCAGGTTCATCTGTCGGGCAGCGCCAGCCCCCGCCAGGCCAAAGGCAGCAGCACCAGCACCGCCAGTCCGAACCCCACCTGGGACAGGTAGAAGGTTTCCAGCCACTGGCCGTGGGCCGCCACATAAAAACTGTTGTGCACGACATCCAGCACGATGATCGCCAGGGTCAGCAACAACCCCCAGCGCGGGCGCAGCCACAGCAGCAACGCCGCCAGCGGGTCGAAAAAGCTCAGGGAACCCCAGAACGCCCGGCTGGCCAAGGGCGTGTCGATGCCATAGCCATAGTCCCAGAGCAACCCGTGGTCCATTGCGGCGCGCAGGTGATTGAAGGTAGCCGCCAGCAGGCACAGGGTGAACAGCAGGCGGATAGACAGGGACACTCGGGACACGGACACCTCTAGTGCAGGAACCGGCTAACCGGCGAAGGGCGCGCTGGCGCGTCGAGGACCAACGCACCGCCGATTTCCCTGGCCAGGCAGTGCCCGCGCCTGGTCGGCCTCGCCCCTGGCGGTTCAGTCGTTGATCAGTTTGCCGGCGCGAATCGCCTCGCGGCCGGCCACCTTGGCCAACCAGATGCCCGGCTGGGTGTAGCGTCCGCGGTCCAGGGCAAAGAGCACGCCGCTGGTGCCGGCCCGCACGGTGCTGACGGTGTCGTGCAGCGGGTCGACCACTTCGAACAGGGCATCGCCGCGCTCCACCCACTCGCCGGCCTCGCGCAGGAAGCTGACCACGCCATGGTGCGGGGCAAACAGGTATTCGGTGCCTTCGAAGGGCATGCCTTCGCAGCACTGTTGCGGCGCGGCGGGCCAGTCGCCGCTGATCAGGCCCTGTTCGGCGAGAAAGCCGAGGATGGCCTCGGCATTGGCCCGGGCCTGCTCGACCCGGGTGTCGCCCATGCTGCCCAGCTCCAGGGTGGTGGCCAGGTTGGCCGGGGGAATGGCCGCCCGGGGAAAATCCCGGGCCAGGCGCAGCCAGGGCGCGGAACAGGACTCGTCGAAGGAGCTGCCGCCGGAGTCTTCACAGAGCAGCGCCACCCCGGCCTTGAGCCGCGCCGCCAGGGACTGCCACTGCGGCCAGTGCTGGGGCAAGGCGTAGAGGTGGATCGCCGCTTCGAAATCGCAGTGCAGATCCAGGGTGATATCGGCGTCACAGGCATGGCGCAGCAGCAATCGGTGCAAGGCCTCCAGTTGCGAGGCCGGCGGCGGCAGTTCGTCCAGTACCTGGAGCATGGCGCCGCGGATCAAGGCGATATTGGCGCTGGCATCGCTGCCCAGCTGCTTGCCGATCAGGTCGCCCACCGGGCCGCTGAGTTCGACGAAGGCGCGGTTGAAGTTCTTGCCGCTGCCCAGTTCGAAACGTCCCAGGTGGCTGCCCTGCACCTGCTGGTCCAGACCAATGGGGTTGGCCACCGGCACCAGCTCGATCACCCCCTCAAGGCGGCCCTGGCGTTCCAGCTCGGCCAGACGCTGCTTGAGCTCCCAGGCGGTGCGCATGCCCGGCAATTCATCGGCGTGCAGGCTGGCCTGGATGTACACCTTGCGCGTGCCGCTGCCAAAGCGGAACACGCTGAGCTGGCGCTGGGTGCCCAGGTGGCCCCAGGGCAGGGAATGGTCGATGCGTTGCATGCTGGCTCCAGGGTTCAAGAAAAAGCGCGGTGCAGAATAAAACAGCCGCGCAGAAAAAAGGTGGCGACCGAGTTGCGGCCGCCACCTTTTTTTACCTCATGTATCGAGCCGACGGCTTACTCGCCGTAGACGTCGAAATCGAAGTACTTGTCTTGCACTTGCTTGTACTTGCCGTTGGCGCGGATCTCGGTGATGGCGCTGTTGAATTTCTCCGCCAGCTCCTTGTCGCCCTTGCGCACGGCAATGCCGGCACCGCCACCGAAGTACTTCGGATCGTTGTACTCGGGACCGACGAAGGCGAAGCCCTTGCCGGCGTCGGTTTTCAGGAAGCCGTCATCGAGGTTGACCGAGTCGGCCAGCAGCGCATCGACACGACCGGAGACCATGTCCAGGTTGGCTTCCTGCTGGGAGCCGTAGCGCACCAGGTCGATGCCCGCCGGCACCAGCACTTCGGTGGCGAAGCGGTCGTGGGTACTGGCACGCAGCACGCCGACTTTCTTGCCCTTGAGCTCGGTCAGCGGGTCCTTGATGGCGGTGCCGGCCTTCATCACGAAGCGCGCCGGGGTGTGGTAGTACTTGATGGTGAAATCGACGTTCTTCTTGCGGTCGTCGGTGATGGTCATGGACGACAGGATGGCGTCGATCTTCTTCACCTTCAGCGCCGGGATCAGGCCATCGAACTCCTGCTCGACCCAGGTGCATTTGACTTTCATCTGCTCGCACAGGGCGTCGCCCAGGTCCACGTCGAAACCGGTGAGCTTGCCGTCGGGGGTCTTCATCGAGAACGGCGGGTAGCCGGCTTCGATGCCGATACGGATCGGCTTGGCCTCGTCGGCCGAAGCGGTGAAGGAAAACAGCGACAGTGCCAGGGCACCAAACAGCGCAAACTTGTTCATTTATAACTCCAGGAGACGGAGACTTTTATTGGCTGGTTTCGATTATGGGCAAATCGAAGTGGCCAGCAGTCTAGAGCGGCTCTGAAGCGGCAAATTGTGTTTATGCGACAAATACTTACAAAAACCCTGCGCCTGCGTCCGCGTGCCTCTGCCAGCGCCCCGACACCGTGCATTTTCGTTGAACAACCCGACATTCGCCGCACAACGGTGCATGTTCACCGCCACATCCCGCCGCCGGCACAGGCGCGATGAGCGCACGCCACGGCCCTTTGCCGGCAACGCTGGGCACCGCCCGCGGTAGCGGTCGGCGGCTTGGCGGCTTGGCGGCTTGGCGGCCCAGGATGCGCTGCCAGGCCGGCGACTAGGGCTCCGGTTTACGCAGCAGGTAGGTGTCCATGATCCAGCCATGCGTCTCCCGCGCCTGGCGCCGGACCCGCTGGATCTGGTCGGCGACCTCGTCGAGCCGCCCGGAAATGAGGATCTCGTCCGCGGTGCCCAGGTAGGCGCCCCAGTAGATGTCCAGATCCTGATTGCGCAGTTGGCAATAGGCATCCTCGGCATCCAGCATCACCACCCGGCTGTCGGCCGTTCCGGCCTGCCCCGCCGCCAGACGGCGGCCGGTGGTGATTTCCAGCGAGCGGCCGATGCGGTTGAGCGGCACCTTGTGCTGGGCGGCCAGGGCCTGGACGCTGGTGATGCCGGGGATCACCTGATAGTCGAACTGCGCCGCGCCACTGGCCAGGATCTGCTCCAGGATGCGCAAGGTGCTGTCATACAGCCCGGGATCGCCCCAGACCAGGAAGGCCCCGGTCTGCCCCGGCTCCAGTTCCTCGTTGATCAGGCGTTCGAAGATCCGCTGCTTGTCACGGTTCAGCGCCTGCACGCTGGCCGGGTAGTCCACGTCGCCACGCTGACGCTCGGGCGTCTGTGCTTCGACGAAGCGATAAGGGCGCTCGGTGAGGTAGCGTTGGCACAGCTCGCGGCGCAGATCGAGCAGTGAATCCTTGCTCGGGCCCTTGTCCATCAGAAACACCAGGTCGCAGCGGTTCAGCGCCTTGATCGCCTGGATGGTGATGAAATCGGGGTTGCCGGCACCGATGCCGATGACCAGAAGGGTTTTCATGGGGTCGGGTTCTCGCTGTTGAGCCTGGGGACAGTATGGGCGGTGCGGCGCGACCGAGAAATGCGCCGCCGGGCCCGGTGCTCAGTCACGGCCATCCAGGCGCAGGCGCCAGCGCCCGGCGTGGCTCAGGTCGAGGCGGCCCAAAGGCTCGATGTCCAGCAGGTTGAAACTGCTCAGGGGCGCCTGCAGCACCTGGAGCATGGCGGCGCGGATCACCATGGGATGGGTCACTGCCAGCCAGTGCCCGGGTTGCTGGGCCATCTGCTCCAGCCACTGCGCCACGCGCCGGCACAATTGGACCCGCGATTCTCCCCCCGGCGGCGCGCACTGCGGGTCTTCGAGCCAGGCCTGCAAGGCCTGGGGCTCTCGCGCTTGCAATTCGGCAAGGCGCAGCCCCTGCCAGGCGCCGAAACCACAGTCGCGCAGGGCCTCCTGCACCTGCGGCGCGGCGCTGAACAACGCAGCGGTCTGCCGGGTGCGCCGCTCCGGTCCGCAGAGCACCCGCAGCCCGGGCTTGAAGGCCGCCGCCCGACTCAGGGCCTGGGCCTGCCAGTCGATGTCCAGGGCTTCGTCCAGGGGCAGGCGCGCCTGCTTCTGGGCGGCGGTACGGGCATGGCAGATCAGGGTCAGGCGGGTGGCCGGCAATGGGGCGATCTCGACACAGGACAAGCGGGGCTGAAACGGGGTTGTAGCACGATGACCGGGGAAAAAACCAACGGCGAACACTGGAAAGCTCTCATAAAAATCAAGAATAAACTCCCCCCAAAAAAAGAATCAGCTGATAGGCCACCCAGGCACCGCAATCTTATCCTCCAGCCCTCCTCCACGTTTCGATCCAACCAGGCACCTAGACAACCATGCACAGCGGTATCTGGGAGCACCTCTCCCTCGACCTGGCGCTCAACACGTCGCTCCTGCCGATCATCCTCCTGCAATACGTGGCCATGGTAGGGATCTTCAGCACCCTGCTGATGCTGCGCGAGGACGCCCAGCGCCTGATCCAGTCGAAGAAAGTGCTGCTGGGGTCGATCCTCGGTGCCAGCAACGTCGCGTTGATCGCCCTGGCCTCGCAGTTCATGCAAGCCCCGATGAAAGTGTTCCTGAGCAACGACATGCTGTTTCTTGCCGGCTTGCTGGGCGGCTGGTGGGGCGGCCTGACCTGCCTGGCACTGGTGGCGCTGGCGCGTTTCTGGATTGCCGGCGCCGAACTGTTTGCCGAAGCCCTGTTCAGTTTCAGCATGATGACCCTGGGCGGCGTGCTGCTGCATCGCTGGTTCGAGTCGCGCAACCTGCGGTCCCTGCGCCTCAAGGACATGACCCCGGTGGTGCTGATGCGGATCGGCGCGGCCATTGTGCCGATACAGCTGATCGACTGGTTCGGCAGCGTCGATTCCGCCGTCACCGCACAGTTGCTGTCCCTGCGCATCAGTTCGACCCTGCTCTCCCTGCCGCTGATCATCCTGATCCTCGCCATGCTGCGCCGCGAGACCCGCTACCAGCAGGCGCAGCAGCGTCTGCTGCAACAGGCGCTGACCGATTCGACCACGCAACTGCCCAATCGCCGGGCCCTGAGCATCTACCTGGAACGACTGCTGCAACGCAACGGGCACAGGCTCGGGCAGCACACCCTGCTGGTGATCAAGATCGGCAACCTCAAGGATCTGGTGGCCATCCACGGTCACGACTGGACCGATCAGTTGCTGGTCGCTCTGGCGCAGCAGTTCAGGGACGGAGCGGCCCGGCATGTCCTGCAGGCCGCCACCGAGCCCAGCCCCTTCATGTTTTCCGACCTGAGCCTGGCCCTGGCCCTGCCGGACTGCTCCATCCACCAGGTCGAGGAGTCGGCGCTGCTGGCCACCCTGCAGATGACCCTGCAGGCCAGCCTGCCCGGCGACGGCGGGCTGTCGCCCACACTGCAGTTCTGCGTGATCGATGCCTGCGCCGGCGGCAGCCCCAACATCACCTTGCGCAACATCAGCCTGGCGCTGGAGGACAGCCGCCAGCCGGTGCGCTACCTGCACCAGTCGCTGATCGAACAGGCCCAGAACAACGAACGCATCCGCCAGCAACTGCTGGAATGGGTCCGCTCCAACCACCCGCCTCTGCACTACCAGCCGAAGTTCTGCCTGAGCCGGCGCACGGTGATCGGCGCCGAAGCGCTGCTGCGGGCCCGGGATGAAAAGGGTGAAAACATTTCCCCGCTGCTGATTCTGGAGGTGATCCGCCATCACGACCTGCTGCATGCCTTCGAATGGGCGACCATCGAAACGGTGATCCGCGATGCCCGGCGCTACATCGACGCCGGCTTGCCGGGGCCCCTGGCGGTGAACGTCTCGGCCTCGACCCTGAGCGATGCCAACTTTGCCGTGCTGCTGATACGGCGCCTCAAGGAGAGCGGCCTGCCCGGCCACCGCCTGGCCCTGGAACTGACCGAAAACACCCTGCTGCAGGACACCCGCCAAGTGGCCCACAACATGCTCCTGCTCAAGGACCACGGCGTGACCCTGTCCCTGGACGACTTTGGCACCGGCTATTCGGCGCTGAGCATTCTGGCCAAATACCCCTTTGCGGAAGTGAAGATCGACCACTCGATGATCTCGCTGCTGCATTACGAACGGATGCGCACCGCGGTCACCATCGCCCAGGAAAGCGCCCGCCTGTACCAGGCGACGCTGACCGCCGAAGGGGTCGAGACCCAAGAGCAGATCGATATTCTGCGGAGCATTGGCATTGGCTGTGCCCAGGGGTATTTCTTCTCGCCGGCGGTGCCTCTGGAGCAATTGATTGAACTGGGGATCGAGTGTGAGCGCGGGCAGGGTGAAAGGTGGGGGCAGTGATGGGGGGGGTGCCTTTTGCGCTGGTGGGATCGGGGGGCATATCCGTTGCTGCGGGTGCGGCCACCTGGGGGGCGCTCTTTTAGCTAGTGGGACGGTGTACATATCCGTTGCTGCGGTCACGGCCGCTTAGGGTTTCGCTCTTACAGCGAGTGGGACGGGGTGCATATCCGTTGCTGCGGTCACGGCCACTTAGGGTTTCGCTCTTACAGCGAGTCACTTTGAAACCCGGAATGCCGGCCAGCCCAAAGTAACCAAAGGCTCCTGCCCCTCCACTCGGTGCCTCGCTGGGGCTCGGCATGCCCGAACGAAGGCATTGATCCGTGGGCCGCCGCAATGGGCCATCCATGGCCCAGTGCGGCTAACCCGGCGTCCTGCCGGGTTAGCCACGGCTCAATGCCTGCGTTCGGCCATCGTGTCTAAAGGGGCAGGAAGATCAAAAGCCAGATCAAAAACAAAAACAAAATCTGAATGCGGCCTGCCGGCCAACCTGTTTCATCGCCATTCGCATTACATGTAGCCGCTGCCGCAGGCTGCGAACGGCTCCGTAGGAGACGCTAAACCTGCATACCCACTGTTCCTGAACCACCGCGCCGCCTGGTTTTGCGAGCGCGAGCGCTCGTTCGCAGCCTGCGGCAGCGGCTACAAGGAACCAGCCTGCGCACCTGGGTTTTGGCGTTGGCTTTTGATCTTGATCTTGATCTTCAGGCCCCTTCCCAGCAGGCCGAGCGCAGGCGTTGCGTAGGGGGCAGCTCGGCAGGGATGCCGAGCTAGCCGCCACCCGGCCATGGATGGCCGGTTGGCGGCGGGCCCCCGGAGCAATGCCGGAGCTCGGGCACCCCGAGCCCCAGCGAGGGGCCGTATGGAGGGGCAAGACTTTTTGCTTACTTTTGTGTCGTTTGACAAAAGTGAGTCGCCGTAAGGGCGAAACCCTAAGTGGCCGTGACCGCAGCAACGGATATGTACCCCGTGGCACAGCCCCCTAAAGACGAAACCACCAGCAGCCACACCCTCAGCAACGGATATCCCCCCATCCCACCCACTGCAAGAGCCCCCCTACCCCTGCCCCCCGGCCCCCAACCCCGCCCCATTTCAGGGCATTTTGCTATCAAGCAACTTTTCACTAGACATGTAGCGTCTATTACATAAATATCAATTTCACCTTTTCATGAAATAAAACCGACATCACGTTCCAAGGCACCCGATGCCCTCTCTCAAAGACCTGATCACCGACTCGGCCCTCGACCTGACGCCCGCGGAGCGCAAGGTGGTGCGTGCGCTGCTCGACCACTACCCGCGCAACGGCCTGGGACCGATGTCGCGCCTGGCGGAACACGCCGGGGTCAGTGACCCGACCATAGTGCGGCTGGTGAAGAAGCTCGGTTTCAGCGGCTACGGCGAGTTCCAGGAAGCCCTGCTCAGTGACATGGACGACCGCCTGCGGTCCCCCAGCACCCTGCTCCGCCCCCGGGCGCAAGTGGCCCAGGGCGACACCTGGGGCCGCTACCTGGCGGACAGCCAGCGCGCCCTGCAGGACACCCAGGCCCTGACCCAGCCCGAAGACGTGCGCGTCCTCGTGGACTGGCTGCAGGACAGCCGCCACGCGGTGTACTGCTTCGGTGGACGCTTCAGCAGCTTCCTCGCCCACTACCTGCTCAACCACCTGCGCCTGATGCGCCCCGGCTGCCTGTTGCTGGAGGACAATGCACAACTGCCGGACCGTCTGTTCGATATCCAGCGCCAGGACCTGGTGCTGCTGTTCGACTACCGCCGCTATCAGTCCCAGGCCCTGCGGGTGGCCAGCGCGGCCAAGGCGCGCCATGCCCGGGTGGTGCTGTTCACCGACATCTACGCCTCGCCGCTGCGCGAGCTGGCCGACCTGATCATCAGCGCCCCGGTGGAGTCCCTGTCGCCATTCGACACCCTGGTGCCGGCGCTGGCCCAGGTCGAGGCGCTGATCGCCTGCCTGACCCCGCGCAGCGCCCATCTTGATCAACGCCTGGAGGGTATCGATGCCCTGCGGGCGCAATTCGATACCCATGTGCTGGAGGAAAAATAAGGATGTTCAGCCTGCCCCACCGTTCGCCCCGGGACCTGCCCTTCGTTGTCGATCACACCGCCCTGCTGCTGGTGGACATGCAGCGGGCGTGGCTGGAGCCGCAGTTCGACCCGCACTTGCAGGAGCCCGAGGGCCAAGCCTTTTTGCAGCGCGCCCGGCAACAGGTGATTCCCAACCAGCAACGCCTCCTGGCCGCGGTACGCGAAGCGCGGCAGAACGTGCTGCACACCCTTATCGAAAGCCTGACCGCCGACGGCCGTGACCGCTCCCTGGATCACAAGCTGTCGAACATGCACCTGCCCAAGGGCAGCCCCCAGGCGGCAATCATCGACGAGCTGACGCCGGTGGAAAATGAGATCGTGCTGCCCAAGACCTCCTCCGGGGTGTTCAACTCCACCAACATCGACTACGTGCTGCGCAACCTGGAAACCCGCCACCTGATCGTCGCCGGGATCGTCACCGACCAGTGCGTAGACATGGCGGTGCGCGACGCCGCCGACCGCGGCTACCTGGTGACCCTGGTGGAAGACGCCTGCGCCACCTACAGCGACGCCCGGCACCAAGCCTGCCTCAACGCGATCAAGGGCTACTGCTGGATCACCGACACCGACACCGTGCTCGGCCGCCTGCGGGAGATCCGCGGATGAGCCGCGGCCAGGGCATCGAGGCCCTGACGCCCGTGGCCATGACCAGCATCGTCACCACCGACCTGATCGGCGTCACCCGGGGCCGTTCCTTTCCCAGCGACGAACTGGAGCGCTACCGCCTCGGCGGCTGCGGCTGGGTGCCGGCCAACAGCGCGCTGACGCCCCAGGACCTGATCGCCGAGGACAACCCCTGGGGCGCCTACGGCGACCTGCGGCTGATTCCCGACCTGGACAGCCGGGTCACTGTCGGTGCCGGACCGGATGCCACGGCCGCACCCCTGGACTTCATTCACGCCGACATCTGCGAGACCGATGGCCGGCCCTGGGCCGCCTGCCCGCGCACCCTGCTGCGCAACGAGGTGGCACGTTACCGTGAACTGGGCATCCAGATCACCGCCGCCTTCGAGCACGAGTTCAACCTCGACAGCGGCAGCGCTCAGCGCGAGCACCTGGCCTTCTCCCTGGAGGCCCAGCGCCAGGGCGCGGCCTTCGGTGGCTGGCTGCTGTCGGCATTGCGGGCGGCCGGAGTCGAGCCGGAAATGTTCCTCCCCGAATACGGCAAGCAGCAATACGAGATCACCTGCCGCCCGACCCAGGGCCTGGCCGCCGCCGACCGCGCGGTGAACGTGCGCGAGATCACCCGGGAAATCGCCCGGCAGTTGGGGCAGCGGGTCAGCTTCGCCCCCAAGACCGCCGCCGACGCGGTGTGCAACGGCGTGCACCTGCACCTGAGCCTGCAGGACCTGGACGGCACCCCGCTGCTCTACGATCCCCAGGCGGTCAGCGGCGACGACCTGTCGCGGCTGGGCCAGCACTGGGCCGCCGGGGTGCTCAAGCACCTGCCGGCGCTGTGCGCCTTCACCGCGCCGACGCCGCTGTCCTACGAGCGCCTGCAACCCCATCACTGGAGCGCCTCCTACGCTTGCCTGGGCCTGCGCAACCGCGAAGCCTCGCTGCGCATCTGCCCCACCGTGGACATCGGCGGCAAGCCCCTGGCGCCGCAGTACAACCTGGAATTCCGTGCCCTGGACGCCACCGCCTCGCCACACCTGGCCATGGCGGTGATCCTGATCGCCGGACGCCTGGGCATTGAACAGAAGCTGCCCCTCAATGCGGTGACCGACAAGGTCCCCGATGAGCTGAGCGCCGAACAGCGCCTGGCCAGCGGCATCGTGCCCCTGCCGGGCAGCCTGCCCCAGGCCCTGGATTACCTGCGCAGCAACACGGAGTTGCTGCAGGCTCTGCCGGAACCGCTGCTGAGCACCTACTTCGCCGTCAAACAAAAGGAAGTGTCCCTGACCGAGCACCTGACCGCTGCCGAACTCTGTGAGCACTATGGACACCTGTACTAAATCCGCCGAGCACGGTTTCTACACCGAGCCGGCCTACCGCCTGCTGCGGGAAGACTCCGAGCATCCGCTGATCCTGGTGTGCGAGCACGCCAGCCACTACATTCCACCGCCCCTGCACGACCTGGGCCTGGACAAGGTGGCGGCCCGCGAGCATATCGCCTGGGACCCGGGCGCCCTGGAACTGGCCCAGAGCCTGTCCCAGGCCCTGGGCGCGACCCTGATCGCGGCCAACTATTCGCGCCTGCTGATCGACCTCAACCGGCCGCGCCACGCCCCCGACAGCATCCCGCTGCAGAGCGAGATCTATCAGGTGCCGGGCAACCAGCACCTGGACGAGGCGACCCGCGAATACCGCCGCCAGCAGCTGTTCACGCCGTTTCACCAGCGTCTGCAGCGCATCATCGACCGGCGCCTGGCCGCCGGCCGCGAAGTGCGGGTGGTGGGGATCCACAGCTTCACGCCGATCTACTACAGCCAGCCGCGCTCACTGGAAGTCGGCGTGCTGTATGGCAACGCCACCGCCTACGCCGCGCGAATACTGGAAGGTTTGTGGACCCTGCCGATAAAGGTGGCGGGCAACCAGCCTTATGAAATCGACCCCTTGAGCGACATGACCGTGCCGGTGCACGGTGATGCCCGGGGCCTGGAATCGGTGCTGATCGAGGTGCGCAACGATCTGCTGCGCAGCCCCGAGGCCGTGCAGTGCTGGAGCGACCGCCTGGCACCGCTGCTGTAACCCGGATAGCAAGAGGATTGAACGCAACCAAGACCGTTTGCCGGACGGCAACGACAACAAGAAAACAAGCTGTGGTGTGTCTTTAACCCTGCCAGGTTCAAACACAGTCCGGCGCACGAGGTGTCCATGACGACCCTCGGCGCCGACTTCGTCCACTTACATTGGCTACAAGGAGAACCGCTTCATGGAGATTGAAGAATTCGGCTACAAACAGGAACTCAAGCGCGGGCTGAGCCTGCGTGACCTGGTGGTCTACGGGATGATTTTCATGATCCCGATCGCCCCGTTCGGGGTCTACGGCTACGTCAACCAGGAAGCCCCGGGCATGGTGCCCCTGGCGTACATCATCGGCATGGTGGCGATGGTCTTCACCGCCCTGAGCTACGGCGCCATGGCCCGCGCCTTTCCCATTGCCGGCTCGGTGTATTCCTACGCCCAGCGCGGCCTCAACCCGCATGTCGGCTTTCTCGCCGGCTGGCTGATGCTGCTGGACTACCTGCTGATCCCGCCGCTGCTCTACGTCTATGCCGCCATGGCGCTCAACCACCTGTACCCGGAAGTGCCCAAGGTCGGCTTCATCCTGGCGTTCCTGGTCAGCGCCACCTTCGTCAACCTGCGGGGCATCACCTTTACCGCGCGGATGAACATCCTGTTCCTGCTGGCGCAGCTGGTGGTCCTGGGGATCTTCCTTTTCTACGCCTGGAACGCCCTGCACGGGGGTGCCGGCAACGGCCAGCTGACCCTGGCGCCGCTGTACAGCCCGGACCACTTCCACTTCGGCATGCTGATGCAGGGCGTGTCGATCGCGGTGCTGTCGTTCCTCGGCTTCGACGCCATCTCGACGCTCGCCGAAGAGGTCAAGGGCGATCCCGGCCGCAGCGTCGGTCGCGCCGCGCTGATCACCCTGGTGGTGATGGGCGCGATCTTCGTGGTGCAGACCTGGATCGCCACGGACCTGGCCGCCGGCATGGGCTTCAAGTCCGCCGACACCGCCTTCTACGAGATCGCCGAACTGGCCGCCGGCAGCTGGCTGGCGACCCTCACCGGGGTGGCCACGGCGCTGGCCTGGGGCGTGGCGGTGGCCATCACCTCGCAAGCCGCGGTGTCGCGCCTGCTGTTCGGCATGGCGCGGGACGGCAAGCTGCCCAAGGTGCTGGCCAAGGTGCACCCGAAACACAACACCCCGCACATCAGCATCTACCTGGTGGCGGTGCTGTCGCTGCTGATCTGCTACCTGTTCATCAACTCGGTGGACACCCTGACGTCGCTGGTCAACTTCGGCGCCCTGAGTGGCTTCATGCTGCTGCACATCACGGTGATCAACTTCTACTGGCGCCGGCAGAAATCCGGCCAGGTGCTGCGTCACCTGGTCTGCCCGGTGATCGGCTTCGTGATCGTCTGCGCCATCATGTACAACATGGGCGTGGACGCGCAGAAACTCGGCGCCATCTGGATCCTCGCCGGGCTGGTCTACCTGTTCCTGTTGAACAAGCTGGGCAGCGCCGCGGCCCTGCCCGATCCGCTCAAGCCATAAGCCCCCAGCGCGGCGCCGGATGGCGTCGCGCGCCCCCGAGAGCCGCCGTCAAGAGCGGCCCGGGGACCGGCCGCCGGATGCCGCGGCCGTGCAACTGCGTGGTCACCGACAGTGATGTCTGGCCGATGTTCGCCCCGGGCGAACGGCCCTTGATACAGGAGTACACCCATGCTGGCCTTGCGTCCGGTGGCGTTATCCGATCTGCCTCAATTGCTGCGTCTGGCCGGCGCACGCCTGCTGGGCGTGACTTCGCTGGTGGATGACGAAACCTGCCTGCGGGAGAAGATCCTCGACTCCCTGGCGTCCTTCGCCAAGGTCGAGGCCCGCCAGGGTCCGGAAAACTACTTTCTGGTGCTCGAGGACCAGGACAGCGGCCAACTGCACGGCTGCTCGGACATCCTCGCCACCGCCGGCTTTGCCACGCCCTTCTACAGCCTGCGCAACCGCCCCTTCATCAGCAGCTCGCGAGAGCTGAACATCGAACACGCCGTGCCGACCCTGTCGCTGTGCCAGGACCTCAGCGAACAGACCCTGCTACGCAGCTTCCATGTCGATCCGGCGCTGGCGGGCACGCCCCAGGCGCAACTGACCTCCCGCGCGCGCCTGCTGTTCATCGCCGCGCATCCCTGGCGCTTTGCCGACAGTTGCATCAGCGAGATCGTCGGCTACAGCGACGCCGCCGGCCAATCGCCCTTCTGGGCAGCGGTGGGCCAGCACTTCTTCGACCTGCCCTATGTCGAGGCCGAACGCCTGTGCGCCTTGCAGGGCCGCGGCTTTCTCGCCGAACTCATGCCCCAGTACCCGCTGTACATCCCGATGCTGCCGCAGCCGGCCCAGGACTGCATCGGACGCATTCACCCAGCAGCCCGGGAGGCCTGCGACATCCTCGTCGACGAAGGCTTCGCGCCCACCCAGTACGTCGACCTGTTCGATGCCGGCCCGACCCTGCAGGCCCGCAACAACCAGCTACGCTCGATCATTCAGAGCCGGGTCGCGATCAGTTACCTGAGCCCGCAGAGCGGCCAGGGCCGCCACTGGCTGCTGAGCAACGACCGGCTGCAGGGCTTTCGCGCGATTGTCGTGCCCCTCGACGAAGCCCCGGGCGACGTGGTCGGCCTGGATCACTCGATGTTCCAGGCCCTGCAATTGACACCGGGCGAGCCGGTGCGCGGGGTGGCGTTATGAGCCGGCCCCGGTTTTACCGCTGCCCCCGGCAGCGCCAAGGAGCGGTGCCATGATCGTCCGTCCGGTGCGCGTCAGCGATCTGCAGGCGCTGCTGAAGCTGCTGCAAGGCAGCTGTCGCGAGTTGAACAACCTCTCCACCGACCCCGAGCGCCTGGCTCATCGGCTGCGCTGGGCCCAGCGCACCTTCGCCAACCAGGTGGAACGGGCCGATGCCGACTACCTGTTCGTGCTCGAGGACGACGACCAGCAAGTGATCGGCGTCTGCGCCCTGAGCGGCGCCATCGGCCTGCGCGAGCCCAGCTACAACTACCGGCTGGGCATCACCCGCGGCCGCGTCCCGGAGCTGGGCATCGACAAAGAGATTCCGACCCTGTTCCTGTGCAACGAGATGACCGGGCAATCCCTGCTCTGCTCGCTGTACCTGCGCCACGACCAGCGCCAGGGCTACACCGGGCGCCTGCTGTCCACCGCGCGCCTGCTGTTCGTCGCCGAATACCCGCAGCTGTTCGGCGACAAACTGGTGGCCGAGCTACGGGGCCAGCTCGACAGCCAGGGCCGTTCGCCGTTCTGGGACAGCCTGGGGCGGCACTTCTTCAAGATGGACTTCCAGCAGGCCAATCGCCTGTCCAGCCAGGGCGGCAAGTCCTTCATCTCCGAACTCATGCCGCGCCAGCCGCTGTACACCTGCCTGCTCAGCCCCGACGCCCAGGCCGCCATCGGCCAGGCCCACCACAGCACCGAACAGGCGGTCAGCATCCTGCGGGACGAAGGCTTCAACCATCAGGGCTGCATCGACATCTTCGACGGCGGGCCGCTGATCGAGGCCGAGGTGACGAAGATCCGCAGCGTGCGTGAAAGCCAGATCCTGCCCCTGCTGGTAGGCACCCCGGACGCGCAGGCGCCGATGTGGCTGATCCACAACCGGCGCCTGGAGAACTGCCGCATCACCGCCGCTCCCGGGCGCCTGGTGTCCGGTTGCCTGCTGGTGGACCGCCTGACCGCCAAGCGCCTGCAATTGCAGCCCGGCGACACCGTCAGGGCGGTGCAAGCGGCAAGCTCCAAGCGGCAAGCTCCAAGCAACAGCTTCTAGATCGCAGCTTTTATCTTGCAGCTTGCCGCTTGCCGCTTGGAGCTCGCCGCTTTGCTGCGTAACATGCCGTCCAGTTTCAGGTGCCTCATGCCGCCGTGCATGAGGTGAAACGGGAAACCGGTGCGCCCCTTAAGGGCTAGTCCGGTGCTGCCCCCGCAACGGTAAGCGAGTGCTGCATTCAATACGCCACTGTACCCAAGGTATGGGAAGGCGAATGCCGCCACACTCGTCAGCCCGGAGACCGGCCTGAAACCTGTGTTTGGCAATCCTGCGGTGGGCGGGCATGGGCCGGTAAGGTCGCGTGCCCGTGGCCGATACCTTCTCCTGCGTGCTTCCCGAAGACACTTTCGAGAAGACCAAGAATGACAACACCTGACACCTTCCGCGTGCGCCCCTTGGCCACGCGTCGCCGCACGCCATGCGGCGCCTTGCTCGGCTGCCTGTTCAGCCCCCTGCTGCTGGCGGACGACACGCCGCTGACACTGGAGCCGCAGTCGATTTCTGCCCCTTCGGTGGAGTCCACCGCCGTGGCTGAAATGGCCCGCTACGGCAGCAAGCTGGAGATCATCGATCGCCAGCAGATCGAACGCGCCGGCCCCAGCAGCGACATCACCCGGGTCCTGCAGATGTACGTGCCCGGGCTATACGTGGCGCCCAAGAATGGCCCGTTCGACTACGGCACCTATTCCCTGCTGGGGGGGCGCAACGACGACACCCTGATCCTGCTGGACGGCGTGCGCCTGAACAACCGCCTGTACGGCGGCCTGTACCTGGACACCCTGCCGGCCAACGCCATCGAGCGCATCGAGGTGCTCAAGGGCGGCCAGAGCCTGCTGTTCGGCACCCAGGCGGTGTCCGGGGTGATCAACATCGTCACCCGCAGCCCGCAGACCCGTGACGTCTCCGGCGAGGTCAACCTGGGCCTGGACAGCTTCATGGGCAGAAGCGGCGATGCCCGCGCCGAACGCATCGTCAGCAACGGCCTGGGCGACCTGGGCCTCTTGGCCTATGTCAGCCACAACGTCTCCGACGGCTACCAGCCATTTCGCAACAGCGCCTACAGCCCCAGCACCCGGGACAAGAAACGCGGCTATGAAGTGACCACCTTCGGCGCCAAGGCGATCCAGGGCTTTGCCGACGACTCGCGGCTGGAGCTGTTCTACCAGTACAGCGACGCCAACCTGGATTTCGCCCGCCCGCTGAACAACAAGAAGACCACCAACGACCGCATCCAGCACATCGCCACCGCGACCTTCGAGCAGCGCCTGGACCAGCGCTTCAGCTACTTCGTCAAAGGCCATGTCAACGACTGGGACACCCGCTACACCCGCATCAACAGCACCACCAGCGGCGCCACCCAGGTGATCAACCACAACGACTACTGGGGCTTCACCGACTGGGGTCTGCAGGCCGAGGGCAAGGCCGAACTGGACGGCGGCCATGTGCTGGTGTTCGGCAGCGACAACCAGTGGTTCAAGGGCCAGGACGACGTGCTCAAGATCGACGACAACAGCGCCCAGGCCAACGCCCTCTACGCCCAGTTGCGCCCGGTCGTGGCAGCCCTGCCCGACTGGCACCCGAGCATCGGCGTGCGGCACGAGAAGATCAGCGGCGGCGAAAGCGCCACGGTGGGCATGCTCACCTCGCTGTATGACCTCTCGCCCCACTGGCAACTGCGCGGCCAGTTCGGCAGTGCCTTCAAGCTGCCCAACGCCGAGCAACTGTTCGCCAACGAGGAGGATGAAAAGGGCAACCGCCAGCTCAAGCCGGAAAAGAGCGTGAATGCCGAGCTGGGCCTGGACTACAAGGGCAGCCTGCTGGCCGGCGACTTCAACGCCAGCGGCACGCTGTTCCAGCGCAAGATCGACGACCTGATCGCCCTCGACGGCATCGACTGGGTCAATGGCGACGGACGGATCAAGGTCCGCGGCATCGAGGTCGATGGGCGCTGGCAGTTCAGCCCGCAATGGACCCTCTCGGCGGACATGACCCGCAACCTGGTGCAGTCGCGCAACGGCGTGACCCTGAGCAACATCCCCGGCTTCTTTGCCCGCTCGCGGCTGGGCTTCGAGTCCCTGGACCGTATGTGGGGCGTGGGCGGGGCAATCCGCTACATCGGCCAGATCGACAGCCCGAAGCAGATCGACTACGGCCACTACTCGGTGGTCGACGCCGATGCCTATCGCTACCTCGACCCGGCCCAGCAGCATCGCCTGAGCCTGCTGGTGGAAAACCTCTTCGACCGCGACTACAGCACCAGCATCGCCAGCAACAACCCGCGGGTGGATAACCTGGGGCGACCCTTGACCACCGAGCTGCGCTACACCTACCGCTTCTGAGGACGACGACCATGCACAAGGATTATCAACGCGTGCTGTTCGTCGGCCCCGGCCTGAACAGCGGGGCCCTGGGCGAGGCGTTTCGCCGCGAGCTTGCGCTGCTGCGGGGCATTGACGCCGGCACCCGGGTGATCGACACCCTGGACGGCTTCGACAGCCTCTGGGCCGCCATTGACGAGCCCTTGCACGAGAACGGCGCGGCGCTGCTGGTGGTGGACCTGGAGCCCAGCTCCGACAGCGCCTACCTGGATTGGCTGCGCGACGAACTGGGGCGCCTGGCCCGCGCCCACCCGCAAGCGCCGCAACTGTGGGTCACCGCCCAGGCCCTGGGCCGCCGCGGCCTGGACGCGGCCCTGGCCTGCGCCAGCATCGACCAGCGCGAGCGCCATCTGCCCTGCGACAAGGTCAACGCGGTGCCCAGCGACCCGGACTGGTCGCGGGTGCCGCCCCATGCCCGCCAGGTGTTCCTCTGCACCGGCCCGCGCTGCGTGCGGCGCGGCGCCCTGGCGTTATGGAAAACCCTGCGCCGAGAACTGCTGCGCCTGGAGCACATGGAGACACCCGGTGGCGTGCTGCTGACCCGTACCGCCTGCCAGTTCCCCTGCAACCTGGGGCCAGTGTTGACGGTGCACCCGGATGGCTGCTGGTACCGGGTCGCCGACGACGCCCAGGTGCTGCGCCTGGTGCAGGAACACCTACTGGCAGGCGCGCCGGTGGCGGACCTGCTGATTCCCTCGCCTTACGCAGGCGCGACAGATGCCTAGAACGACCACCATCGCCCCGCTGCTCGGCCTCCTGCTCGGTCTGGCCGGCACGCCAGCCCTGGCGACCCCCTATGAAAACTGCGGCCAGCGCTGGGAAATCGCCGCGCCGCCCCAACGCATCGTCGCCCTCAACCAGCACAGCGCCGACCTGCTGCTGGCCCTGGGCGCCGGGCCGTCGCTGATCGGCGTGGCCTACCTGGACGACGATGCCGGCGCCGACGGGCACTACCACGGCGTACCGGTGATCGCCCGGCAGTACCCGTCGGCGGAGGTGCTCTACAGCCTCAAGCCCGACCTGGTGGTGGGCGGCTTTGCCTCGGCGTTCCCTGAGTCCTTCAGTTCCCGGCAGCGCCTGGGTGCTATCGGCGTGGCCAGCTACCTGCTGGAGTCGGCCTGCGCCGGGCACAACGAGGACTACTTCGGGCATATCCGTCACGACCTGCTGACCCTGGGCCGGCTGTTGCGCCAGGACGCCCGGGCCGCGCAACTGATCGCCGAGCAGCAGGCCGACCTCGATGCGGCGGCGGCCCTGTATCAGGGGCGCGACAGGCCTGCGGTGTTCTACCTCGACAGCGAGGTCAACGGCCTGGCCAGCCAGGGGCGGCGCGGTTTTGTCGGGGTATTGCTGCAGGCCGCCGGCGCGCGCAACAGCTTCGCTGCCATCGACCGCCCGCGCCTGACGGTCGACAGCGAAACCCTGCTGAGCAACGACCCGGACGTGCTGCTCCTGGCGGACGCCCTGTGGTCACCGGCCACGCGCAAACGCCAGCTGCTGCAGCGTGACCCGGTGCTGTCGCGGCTGCGGGCGGTGCGCGAGGACCGGCTGATCGACATCCCCTTCAGCCAACTGGTGCCGGGCATCGCCAGCGGCCGCAGCGCCCTGGAGCTGGCCCGGCGCCTGCACCCCACCCCGTAGGCGCCGGCTTGCCGGCGAAGCGAGCACCGCCAACCCCGCGACGCGCCACCCGACGCCTTCGCGGGCAAGCCCGCTCCTACAAGCCGGCTTGCCGGCGAACGGAACACCGCCAATCACACGGCCTACCTGCCGACGCTTTCGCCGGCAAGCCCGACAAGAGGCAGGTATTACAGAGGATTCAACACCCTGCGCGATGGCTGTTCCGGCCGATGGCAGTTGACGTTGTTGCGACCGCCGCTCTTGGCCACGTACAAGGCCTGATCGGCATCGTTGAGCCAGTCCATGGCTTCGCCATGCCCGGGACTGAAGGCCGCCAGGCCAATGCTCAGGCTGACCTGCAAGGCCGGGCTCTGTTCATCCCCCAGGCTCGCAAAACGTCCGCGCAAGGCCTCCATCCGTTCGGCGGCCTGCTCCAGGGGCACATCCGGGAGGATCACGCAGAACTCATCGCCGCCATAACGCCCGGCCTGATCGCTGGCCCGCAGGTTCTGCCTGAGGATCTTGCTCAACTGGCGCAGCACCCCATCCCCGGCCACATGGCCGTAGGTGTCGTTGATGGCCTTGAAGTGATCGATGTCGATCAGGGCGATGGCGCCGCCGCGCCCCTGGCGCGTGCAGCGCTGGAACTCGATTTCCAGCTGGTCCTTCCAGGCCCCGTGATTGAGCAGCCCGGTCAGGCTGTCGGTGCGACTCAGGGCCAGCAGCTCGCGCTTGTGCCGCCCCAGGGTGGCCGCCTGGCGGTAGCAGATGTAACCCAGGGTCATGGGGTACAGGGTCAGCATCGGCAGACAGGCGTACAGCTGCAGCGGCGTGGTCTGGGCGACGAAGGACAGGCCGAACAGCCACAGGCCCAGGCCAACGCCCAGGACCTGGGCCAGGCTGCCGGCGAGAAAGAAGCGCACCCCGCCCAGGGCGATGTTGTTCATCGCCATCATCCCCAGGGTGGTGGCCAGCGGCAGCGGATTGAAGTGCATGGCCGCGACCCAGAACCCGCCGAGCAAGGAGTCCACCAGCAGGTTGCGGTACTCGGCGCGAAACGGCACCCGCGACCAGCGCGCCCACTGATAGGCCAGGTGCGGCCAGACCAAGGCGTTGCACAGCATCAGCCCCCAGACCCAGGGCGCCGGTTGCAGCGGCCACATCCCGGCGGCCACGCACAGCAAGCCCAGGCTCAGGCCCAGAATCCGCGATTTATACAGCCTCCTGGCCAATGACAGTCCCTTTCCTCTGGTGTACTGCGCAGGGGCCAAGTTGCCTCCGTCCAGCGATGGGAAAGATGCGCGAGCGATAGCGGCGGGATCGACCGGTGCAAGTCTAGACACACGGTTCCAAAACGCCATCAGTGTACACAGCCTGCCCGCTCCGGTCGGGCCCGCTGAGCGGGAATCTGCCAGCCCGCCCCGACAGGCGCTGCGAGCCAGCGGCCCCATGCATTCGTTTGCAGAATGAAGTTCAGAGGAAACTTCGTTTGTCAGCCCCGGCACCGGCCAGCAGAATCGAGGCCGATCCGTACCTCTCTCGCTTCGATATCCACTGCCACGGGAACCCTGTCCATGAGCAACCAGCGCTTCGTCAGTCCTGACCTGATCCGCCAGGGATTTTCCCGGGCGATGTCGGATATGTACCGCGAGGAGGTGCCGCTCTACGGCGCCCTGATGACCCTGGTGGCCCAGGTCAATGCCCAGGTCCTGGAGCAGCAGCCGGCGATCGCCCAACACCTGCAGCGCAGCGGCGAACTGCAGCGCCTGGACCTGGAGCGCCACGGCGCCATCCGCGTCGGCACCGCCGCGGAGCTGGCGACCCTGGCCCGGTTGTTTGCGGTGATGGGCATGCAGCCGGTGGGCTACTACGACCTGACCCCGGCCGGGGTGCCGGTGCATTCCACGGCCTTTCGCGCGGTCCACGAAGAAGCCCTGCAGGTCAGCCCGTTCCGGGTCTTCACCTCGCTGCTGCGCCTGGAACTGATCGACAACCCGGATCTGCGGCGCTTTGCAGAACAGGTGCTGTCCCGACGCCAGATCTTCACTCCCCAGGCGCTGGAACTGATCCAGCAGGCCGAGGCCGACGGCGGCCTGGACGCCGAGGATGCCGAGGCGTTTATCCGCCAGGCCCTGGAAACCTTCCGCTGGCACCACCACGCCACGGTGACCGCCGCCCAGTACGCCAGCCTCAGCGCCCAGCACCGGCTGATCGCCGACGTGGTGGCGTTCAAGGGCCCGCACATCAATCACCTGACCCCGCGCACCCTGGACATCGATGAAGTGCAACGGCTGATGCCCGCGCACGGCATCACCCCCAAGGCGGTGATCGAGGGCCCGCCGCGCCGGGACTGCCCGATCCTGCTGCGCCAGACCAGTTTCAAGGCCCTGGAGGAACCCGTGGCCTTCAGCGACCAGACCGACACCCAGGGCAGCCACAGCGCGCGTTTTGGCGAGATCGAACAGCGCGGCGCGGCGCTGACTCCCAAGGGCCGCGAGCTCTACGACCGCCTGCTGAACGCCGCCCGCGACGCCCTCGGCGACTTCCCCACCGAAGCCAACGCCCAGCGCTACAACCAGCTGATGCAAGAGCACTTCAGGGCGTTTCCCGACAGCCACCCGGCCATGCGCGAACAGGGCCTGGCGTACTTTCGCTACTTCGTCAGCGAAGCCGGGCTCGCGGCCCGCGCCGAGCCCCAGCGCCCCACCACCCTGCCGGCCCTGCTGGCAGCCGGCCACCTGGGCTTCGAGCCCCTGGTCTATGAGGATTTCCTGCCGGTGAGCGCCGCCGGGATCTTCCAGTCCAACCTGGGTGACGACAGCCAGAGCCACTACGCCGAGCACTCCAACCGCCAGGCCTTTGAAAACGCCCTGGGCCGCGCCACCCTCGACGAGCTGCAGCTGTACGCCCAGACCCAGCAACGCTCCCTGGAGCAGTGCGCCGCCACCCTCGGCCTGCCGACGCTGTAAGCCGCGCCCGGCATCGACCCAGGGGTCGATGCCGCCCTCCCCCCGGTGCGTTCGCCCATGGTCACGGAGCCGCCGCGGCGTTATTCTGCCGCCATTTGCGCCCCTCCGGCGGCGCGCCACCAACAGGGATGGACACGGCGAATGAGATTCGCGATCGGCCTGTTTTTATGCGCGGCACTCTGCAATACACTCACCACCCACGCCGCAGAAACCGTCAACGACATCACCCAGCTCAACCCCATCGTGGTCGATCAGGTGGTGCGCCCCACCACCCTGGAGCAGATCGTCAAGCAGGTGGCCGAGCACCCCGGGCCCATCGCCATCGGCGGCGGGCGCTACAGCATGGGCGGCCAGACCGCCACCGAGCACGCCCTGCAGATCGACATGCGCGGCTTCAACCAAGTGCTCGACTTCTCCAAAGAGCGCAAGGAAATCACCGTGCAGCCGGGCATCACCTGGCGCGCCGTGCAGGACTACATCGACCCCCACGACCTGTCCGTGAGCATCATGCAGAGCTACGCCAACTTCACCGTCGGCGGCGCCCTGAGCGTCAACGCCCATGGCCGCTACATCGGCTACGGCCCGCTGGTGAGCTCGGTGAAAGCCATCAAGCTGGTGCTGGCCGACGGCCAAGTGGTGGACGCCAGCCCGCAGCACAACAGTGAGCTGTTCTACGGCGCCATCGGCGGCTACGGCGGCCTGGGGGTGATCGTCCAAGCCACCCTGCACCTGAGCGACAACGTGCGCCTGCTGCGCAGCGTCGACGAAATGCCCCTCGGCGACTACCGGCCCTACTTCCAGGCCCGGATCCACAACAACCCCAAGGTCATCCTGCACAACGCCGTGCTCTACCCCGACCGGTACCAGACCCTGCGCGCGGTGTCCTACAGCCAGACCGAGCTGCCGGTCACGGTCAAGGAACGCCTCACGCCCCTGGACCAGAACTACTGGAAAGAACAGAAGGCCCTGAAAGTGGTGAGCCAGTGGCCCGGCGGCAAGACCCTGCGCCAGGAAGTGATCGACCCCCTGGTGCTGAAGAAACCGCAAGTGTCCTGGCGCAACCACGAAGCCAGCCTCGACGTGCGCGAACTGGAACCCGAGTCCCGGGCCCAGCGCACCTACGTGCTGCAGGAATACTTCGTGCCCCCCGACCAGTTGGAAAGCTTCATCCAGGAGATGGGCGCGACCCTGCGGGCGCACAAGGTCAACGTGATCAACCTGTCGATCCGCCACGCCAAGACCGACCCCGGCACCCTACTGGCCTGGGCCAAGACCGAAGTCTTCGCCCTGGTGCTGTACTACCAGCAGAGCACCGCGCCGGAGGAACGCAAGGAAGTCGGCGAATGGACCCGCGCCCTGGTGGACAGCGCCATCCAGCACGGCGGCAGCTACTACCTGCCGTACCAGATCCACGCCACGGCGCAGCAGTTTCGCGCGGCCTATCCACGGGCCGGGGAGTTTCTCGCGTTGAAAGCCCGGGTCGATCCGCAGAACAAGTTCCGCAATAAGTTGTGGGATGCGTATGGGGTGGGGGCGCGGCCTTGAGCGCTTGAGTGCAAGCACGCTGTTCAATCATCAGCCGCGTCCAGGGTAGAAGCCTGCAAACACAAGGCGTCATACAATAGCGCGCCAACGCCGTTGCAGCGGATCACCCTGCCCCGCTATCCTTCGCCCGCCGCTGCATAATCAGCGGCCGGGCCTGGAAACCCGCAAGTGCAAAAGGCGCTACAGCAGCGCCCAGACCATCAACTGCAGGCGCTTTTTTTGTGCCTGCGTTCTTGTGTCATGGCGGCTGTACGTGGGAGACCTTCGGGTCTGCCGGGTTCCTTTTGCCTCGGTTTTCCAGCCCGCGTACAGCTGCCACCCCTTCGCCTGGAAACGAAAACGGCAGCGTCTTCTAGCAAAAGGAGCCACGCCATGTACGTATTCCATCGACACCAACCTCAGCACCCGCAGCAAACCGCCGGAGGTGCCCAATGACCTTCTCCGTCAAAACCCTCGGCATCGTCACCTTCGCCCCCTGCGGTGACAAAGACCAAAGCCTGTTCAAGGTCAACCCGGACATACCCGTGGGCGAAGCCCTGGAACATGCGTCCAACCTGTTCTATTACGCCAAGAAACTCATGCTGGATGCGGCCCTGGAGCCTCAAGGCGAGCGCTACGCCTGGCCGGCCTACTACCTGTGCGAAATGGGCAAGGCGGTGGTGGATGATCTGTCCCAGGCACTGTTGCCCGAGGCCAACCCCCAGTAAGGCACGCGCCTGATTCCTCCCTCAAAGGGCGGCCCCGGGAGTGCCGCCCCTTCAGGTTATCCATCGCTATACCTGCTTCCCGGACGATTTCAGATTGCCCACCTGCTCGGCCAGCAGGTCTTGCCAGCCAGCCGGCTGCCCCTGATCGTTGGCGCTCGCCAATAGCCCGGCAAGTCGGGCGTCCTCCTTGTCCTGCGCCGCTTGTGCCGCTTGTGCCGCTTCCAGCGCTTGGTGGGCCACCAGGATTTTCTGCAGCTCCGGGGTGGTGGCGGTGTTGGCGTTCAAGGGTGGCGGAGGCGGCATCGCCGCGACCAGGGCGACCACATCCCCCGGGGATTGAGTGAAGGCCCGCAGCCCATCCAGATTGCTCAGCATCGGCAAGGCCAGACCGGTCAGCGGGTCGAAAGCGCTGACTTGCGGCGAACCCGGCACCCCGACCTTGCCCGCCAGCACCGGCCGCGCCAAAGACGGCAGGAACAGGCCGAGCAACATGCGCGGGTCCTTCTTCTTGATGCTCAGGCCGACACTGGCCAGCGCCAGTCCCACCCCCACCACCCGGCCCGCGGTGGCCAGCAGCGACAGCTCCTTGTTCGACTCGTTGTCAAAATGCACCAGGCGAATGCGGAAGTAATCGGTGAACGGCTCGCGGGGGCCCAGCGCCGAGGTGTTCATGAACCAGGCGCGGGAGTCGTGGATCTGCTCGTCGAACAGCGCCACCAGATCTTCCTTGCCCGATTTGGGCGTGTTGGGTGCACTGAACAACTCCCGGTAAAGCTCGGTGCCTTTATCGTGCAGGTAGGCATACTCCTTGGCCTCGTCTTCCTCGTTGACCAGGAACACCGTGCCGCCCAGCAGCAAATCCAGAACGCCGCCGACCTTCATGCTGTCGTCGAGCAGTCCCCACTCTTGCTTGTAGTCATGACGAAACTCGTCGGCGGCGCCTTTGAGTTGCTGGTGATCCAGGGGCGGGTCGAAGACTTTTTCCCTGCGCATGCCTTTGGCCTTTTCCTCACCACCGACGATCTGCACATGGCGCTGGTACTCCTTCTCCTGTGCCTCGGTGTAAGTCGGTACCGGTTTGCCTTTGGCGGCGGCCTTGGTTTCGGCATCATTGCGCGCCTGGATCGCCTCCCAGGCCTCGACCTCGGCCTTGGGCATATCCGGCGGAGCATTCTGATAGAACGGCTGCCTTTCCACCCCACCGGCATAACGGTCGATGCGCCAACCGGTGATCAGCGCCTGTTGCCACTCGATCATCTCTTCCAGGGTGCCGGTGTGTTGAGCGGCGTCGGCTTGCCAGGCGTTGAAGCGTTTGATGAGTTCGTCGGAGACGTTGAACTCTTCTAACGTTTCACCACTCATTTTCCTCCACTTCTCATGAATTCCTTCCCGATATGCAGCTTGTGGCACTTGCAAAGGCGCCCCAGCCGAAAACGCTTCTGCATACAGATGCTGTAAAGGGATTTGCGATAACAAATGCTCGGTACCGGCAACCGCCTTGCCCTGATCCCCAGGCGCGTAACCACCGCCGACATCCGAGTGCACGCCGGGGTAAAGATATTCGACTGTGCCACTTCGGTAACTGGAGGGCTGAGTCGTATCGCGCTGGCCGCTGGCGTTTTTCGGTCGGCGCCGGATCGAGTCCAATGGGAAACTGGCGCGCTGTTCATGGGCCGACACCAAGTGCACGCAACGCTTGAGAAAGTGACAGTCCTCAGGAATGGAAGTGTCCATGCAGGTAGCAGACTCTTCATCAGGTAAACGCATGGTGCCATCAGCCCAATCCATATGCCCGGCGGTAAAGGGAAAACTGTCGGCGATACCCACTGCCGCCACCGTGTCACAGATACCGAGGAACTCAATGGAGATCGGCAGCCCGGCAAAGCGATACTCCACTGCGCCATCGCTGCCTTGGCAACGGGTCAGGGTTTGCAGCCAATTGGCAAAAGTTCGGGCTTGTGCAGCGCCTCTGGAGAAGCCATAGACATATAGGCGCATGGCCAAGATATGGGGTTTTTCCCCGACTTCTCTTCGCTGATCTAATAGCTTTTTCAGGTCATTCATATACGGACGCATGGCGGCTTCACGTTTCTTTTCGCCGTTTTCCAGTAGACCTAAAGTTGCCACGTTGCCATACCAACAAGTAGCCATGTCCTCCACCAGAGACTGGGTTTCGGTCACTGAAAGAAGTTTTTGTTTCGGTATTGCATCCTTTAACGCTGCTATTAGTCGAGTCAGGCCCCAGTTGATTCGGTTTTCACCACCACTGGCAGCTATCAGCCCCATATCGGTAGGTACCATTTCCTTAACATCCGGAAACACCGTACCCACGCCCGGACTGTAATACCTGAAATAACCATTCTCCCGAGTAGCATCATCCGATCCTAGACTCGCATGATAAAGCCGAGCCATATTGCTACACGAAGATGGGCTCGAAGCGCTGTCAGCCTCGTTGTTATTATTAGTCCCATCGAACGCCAATGTAATATGTAAAGTCTTACAGCAAGGTGTTCCGCTGTATGCATCGCCCCTCGCCTGTACGATTTTACGCTGCTGCTCACCGAATGCGAATTCATCAAATTTTTGTCTTCGGATATTTTCAGAGAGCTGTTTTGGAGCATCAGGCAGAAGCCGATCCAACGGAAAATCCGGAGCAATCAACGTAGAAACGGAACAGCTTTTCATATTAAAATTTATTTTGGACATACATTAGGTTCCTCCATTTTAATAGGATACCTGTAAGGATAGTCAGGATCATCTCTCCGCAAATTATCGGCAGAAACACGAACTTTGTCACACGGCAAAAAATGAACTTTCAAAGATCCCGCGATGGAATACTGGGGAATTTCCACAACTACCTTATGTCGTGAATACCCTTTTTTATGCTCCGCCATACGTTTAGTCCAAGCATCTGAAAACTGACGTTCTGGCCACTCCCCATAAGCGTATGGATCCGGATCTTTTTCCCATTCAACAACAGCTCTCAACCCTGGTTTCCAATAACGCGGAACAACACCACAGCAAACTTCACTACCACCGCCCTGATGCGGTCCCAAGTTCGGCCCACCCGCCCCATTCACCGAAAAGCGATTGATCGCCGCCGAAGTATGGTTATAACCCGTCACCGGTGCCGACAACATCTTCGACTCAGACTGACAAGCGCTTGCAGTCAACATACCTGCGGCCAACAAGCACACACGAACAACATTCAAGACACCAAATAAACCACCCACTAAACCCTTCCTCATCATTAGCCCTAACATACTTCTGGCTCCTCCATTTTCATTGGATAATTGTAGGGATAACCAGGGTATCCTGGAGAGGTTCCAGCAGCGGTTACACGTACCTGATCGCAAGGTAAAAAATGAACTCTCAAGTCGCCCGGACTATCGTACCGGGGAATTTCCACAACAGCTTTGTGACGCGAATACCGTTGTTTCTCCCTTGCCATTCGCTTATTCCAAGCGTCAGAATATGGGCGCTCTGGCCATTTCCCATAAGAATATGGATCGGGATCTTTTTCCCATTCAACAATGGCTCTTAATCCTGGAACCCAATGACGAGGAACAACGCCACAGCAAACTTGGCTACCCCCACCTTGATACGCACCCAAGTTCGGCCCACCAGCCCCATTAACCGAAAACCGATTAATCGCTGCCGAGGTATGGTTATAGCCAGTCACCGGCGCCGATAACATCTTCGACTCAGACTGACAAGCGCTTGCAGCCAACAGACCGGCGACCAACAAGCATCCACGAACAACACTTAAGACACCAAATAAACCGCTCGCAAAAAACTTCTCCATAATTAGCCCTAACATACTTCAGGCTCCTCCATTTTCATTGGATAGTTGTAGGGATAACGCGGATCCACTACCTTGATGTTGTCCGCAGAAACGCGCACTTGGTCGCAGGGAAGAAAATGGACCTTTAAGGTTCCGGCCACGGTATACCGAGGAATTTCTACAATCACTTTATGTCTAGAGTAATTGGCGGCATGACGCTCATAATCCTTATTATCAAATTGACCATACTGGTCTCGTTTAATATAACCGCGAGGATCCGGATCTTTTTCCCACTCAACAATGGCTCTCAACCCTGGAACCCAATGACGAGGAACAACACCGCAGCAAACTTGGCTACCTCCTCCTTGATGTGGACCAATGTTTCCGCCCCCTGCCCCATTAACAGATAACCGATTGATCGCCGCCGAAGTATGGTTGTACCCCGTCACCGGGGCGCTCAGCATCGGGGACTGGCTCCGACAGGCTGTGACCAGCAACACGGCACTCAACCACCCGGCCAATGACACTGCGGTCTTCCAGTTCCGCGTTTTGCACATCCACTTCATGGCATCCCCCTCCCCTACTCATCCACCACAAACGGCGAGTTATCCAACAGCCATTGGCGAATAAACGCCTGCCGCTCGTGGGGCTCTTGAAGCCCTTGCTGGCAGGCCGCCATCTGGCTGTGGAACAGGTGGCGCATCAGGCCTTCCTCGCGGCTCAGGCCGTAGTGCTGCGGGGTGGCGCTGTGCTCGCGGCGGTGCCCGTCGGCATCGGCCCAAGCCTTCAGGCTGGTGACCTGCGCGGGGTCGAACAGGAAGCCTTCCGCCGTTGGGGCGTCGCTGTGTCGGGAGTAGTGCCCCAACAGCTGCTGTGCCCGGTGGTCGCGGTCGAGCCAGTGCCAGGCGATCACCGGGCCATGCAGGACGCGGCCCTGGGCCGGGGTCAGGGCTTCGCTCACAGGTAGGAACACGCGCGGGTCGTAGTAGCGCAGCACCCCTTGTTCGCGGCCCTGGTTCCACTGCACCTGGGTGCAGCGACTGAGGTGGGCGGCCAGGGCGTCGAAGGGCCAGGGGCTGAGCAGCGCCAGTACGTGCTGGGTGCAGTCGACGGCGCTGAGAAAAGCCTTCAGCCAGGTCTGGTGCCGCAGCTTCAGCCGCAATAGCAACGGGCCGGCGTCGGCAATGCTCGCTTCCGGGGTGTGGTCGAACAGCTTGGCCAGTTGCGGGCCTTCGGTCAGGGTCGCCAGTTCCGCTAGCAGCGGGTAGTCGAGGCTGGTGGCATCGATCAGCAGGTCGAGGTGCTCGTGCTCCAGTCGCTGTACCTGTTGCCACAGCAGTTCGTGCCACAGGGGATTGCTCGTGTACATGGCGGGCTCCTCTAGCGTGCTTCCAGCGCTTGGTTGTTGGCCTTGGCCCGGGCCAGGCACTCCTTGCACACCGGCGGCGGGTTGGGCGCGGCGACCTGGGGCAAGGCTCCCGGTACATCCCGATCCGCCGCCCCCGGCTGCAACGGCGCCTTGATGGCGATCCCGCTGCCACTGCCCGGGGCGCCGCCGGCGTTCTGTTTCACCAGCGGTCCGACGATCGTCACGCCGCCGGGGTCGAGCTTGATAAAGCTGCCGCCGGCCTTGAGGGTCATTTCCAGGGCCGCTTCGATGACGATCTTGTCCCCGGCCTTGAGGTGGATTTCCTGGCCGGCCTGGGTCAGTTGCGCCACGCCGAGCTTGATGTGCTGGGTGTCGCCCACGGTGAGGTGGTCGTCGGCGCGGATTTCGGTCTTGCGCGCGCCGTGGGTGGTGCGGTGTTCCTCGGCCTTGAATTCGCTGTAGGCGTTTTGCTCCACGCTGTCGTGACGTTGGTGGCCGATGCGGATCTTCTGATCGTGCTGGATGTTCTGGTCCCAGTCGCGCTGGGCGTGGACGAAGATCTGTTCGGCGCCCTTCTTGTCTTCGATGCGCAGTTCGTTGAAACCGCCGCCACCCGGCGAGCTCAGGGTCTTGAAGACGCTGCGGGTCTTGTGCGCTGGCAGCGCGTAGGGCACTTCGTGTTCCTTGTGGTACAGGCAGCCGCTGACCAGGGGCTGGTCGGGGTCGCCTTCGAGAAAGCTCACCAGCACTTCCATGCCGATGCGCGGGATGACGAGGGCGCCGTAGCGGTCGCCGGCCCAGCCGGAGGCCACACGCAGCCAGCAACTGCTCTTGTCGTCGCCCTGGCCCTCGCGGTCCCAATGAAACTGCACCTTGACCCGGTCGTACTGATCGCAGTGGATCTCCTCCCCCGCCGGGCCGGTGACCACCGCGGTCTGGCTGCCCAGCACCTGGGGCTTGGGGTGCTTGAGCGGCGGTCGGTAGAACACGTCCCAGGGGGTGGCCAGAAAGCGGTTGCGGTAGCCCTGCTGGAAGCCGTCCTCGGCCCGGGTATCGCTGGTGATGGACTCTTCCAGCACCTGGGGCTGCTTGCCTTCGTGGGTCACCTGGGTCAGCAGCCAGAGGTCGTTCCATTCCCGGCGCGGGTGCTCGGACAATTGCAGAAAATGCCCGCTGACCAGCCGTGGTTCATCGCCCCAGCCCTCGGCCTGGCGGTAGTCGGCGCGGTGGCGTTCCAGGGCGCGCTGGCTGAGCAACTTGCCCCGGGCACGGTCAGTGAAGCGTCCGGGGTAGTCATAGTCCTCCAGGTCCGGTTCCGGGTTTCGGGCCTCGGGCCGGTAGGCGGCCTCCAGTAGCAGGCGCGGCTTTTCAAAGTCGTAATCGCGGCGGCTGGTGCGGCGGGTGCGCGACTCCAGGCGCACTTCCAAGCCCTTGATCACCGGCTCGTCGGCCACCAATCCGCTGCCGCGCACATAGGCGGTGGGCCGGCCGAGCTTGGGGAACGCGGTCTGATTGTCGGCAAACACCAGCAGGTGGCCGCCACGACTGTGCTGGAAGTGGTAATGCAGGCCTTCCTCTTCGCACAGACGCTGGATGAAGTGCAGGTCGCTCTCGTCGTACTGCACGCAGTAGTCGCGCTCCGGGCACGGATGCTCGATCTGGAACCGATAGGCGTCGGCGAGGATGCCGTGCTCTTCGAGAATCGCGGCGATGATGGTCGGCGCCGATCGTTGCTGGAAGATCCGCTGGTTGATGCGGTGGCGCAGGTAGTCCAGGCGTGGCACCAGGGACAGCTGGTAATGGGTCAGGCGCTGGCCGGAGTCGCCCTGGGCCACGCGCCGGATCTGGCCATGAATGCCATGGCCCTGGGGATCGAAGGCGAGAAAGGCCTGCTTGTGCAGCAGCCCTTCCAGGTCCAGGGCCGGGTTGTCGCTGACCAGTTGCAGGTCGAAGCGAAAGGGTTGGCTGATGCCTTCGGTGCCCTTGAATCCCAGCACCTGCAAGTCATTGGCAAAGTCTTCGACGCTCAGGCTGAAGTGGGTTTCACTGGCCGAGTTGAACATGTGCTGCTCCTTGTTCGCTGTTCATGGTTCACGCCGCTGCAACCAGCCGCCCAGCCAGCCGCCCCTGGGGGCAAAGGCATCCCGCAGTTCCTCGACGCCGATGGCCCGCTCCGCGGCATTCAGCGCCAGGGCCGTGCGCAGCGCCGGCCAGCAGTACTCCGGCAGTTGGCGCGGGCGTTGCAGTTGCAGGTCCAGCTGCTGGTCCCGGGCCTGGGTCGAGGGCAGGCGGCGATAAGGGTGCTTGCCGCTGACCAGTTCGTGGATCACGCAGGCCACGGCGAACAGATCCGCCGCTGCCGACAGCGGCGCGCCTTCCAGCAGCTCCGGGGCGGCGTAGCTGGGAGTCCAGGCGGCGAAACGCTGGCGGTTGAGCCCTGGCAGGCCCGGCAACTGACCCTGGGCGGCGCGGCTCAGACCGAAGTCGAACAGGCGCAGGCCGTCATCGCCGAGCATCAGGTTGCCGGGCTTGAGGTCGCCGTGCAGCACCCCGCGGCCATGGCAGTAAGCCATGGCCTCCAGCAATGCCAGAATCACCTCCCGCGACTGCGCCCAGGGCAACCCCAGGGGCCACTGGCAGAGCAGTTGGTCCAGGGGCATGCCGCGCAACTGTTCCATGGTGATAAAGGCGCAGGCATGCCCGGTGTCCACGTCGAAGCCGTGCACCCGCACGATGTGCCGATGGTGCAGGCGCCGGGTCAGGGCGAATTCGCCGTAGAGCAAGGCGCTGGCATCCGGCGCATCGGCGAAGGCTTCGCTGAGCAGCTTCAGCGCCACATAAGGTTCCGGGTCGCCGAACTGTTCATGCAGCAGGTCCCGGGCGCGGTACACCACGCCCATGCCGCCGGCCCCCAGCAAGCGCTCCAGCCGGTAGCGCCCGGCCAGCACCTGGGGCAGCCCGCCCTGGGGGTCGAGCGCCTTGAGCGGCGGGCCGGTCGGCAAGCGCCGTTTGCCGCCACCCCGGGCCTTGCCGCGCCCTTTGGAGCCTTTGCCGCGCCCCTTGACCGGCCGCGGCTGCGTTGCCGCAGCCGCCACCACCCGGGTCAGTTCGCCCGGCGCCGGCGAGGGTGAATGCGGGTGCAACAGCGGCAGGTTCATTGGCGCACCACCACCGCGGTCAGGTTGTCCCGCGCCGCGCCGTCCAGGGCGTCCTCGAACAAACGCTGCAAGGCCACTTGCGGCGCCGCCAGGCTCAAGGCACGGCACAAGGCGTTGCGAGTCAACTCCTGGTACAGGCCGTCGCTGCACAGCAGGAACACGTCGTCGGGATAGACCTGCAGTTCCAGCACTTCCAGGCTCAGGCGCTCGCTGGCGCCCACCGCCCGGGTCAGGGCGTTGGCCGCCGGGTGCGAGCGGGCCTGTTCGACGCTCATCTGCTGCTCGTCGATGAGTTTCTGCATCAGCGAATGATCCCGCGACAGCTGGTACAGGCGCTGCTCGCGCCACAGGTAGCAGCGGCTGTCACCGGCCCAGACGCAGGCGGCGCGATCGCCCTGCAGCAACAGCGCGACCACGGTGCTGCCCATGATGCTGTCGCGCCGTCCGGCGGTAACCGTCAGTTCCTGGCCCAGGCGCCGGTTGAGCCAGTGCAGGCACTGGCGCACGCCGGCCAGGCGGGCCTCGAAGCTGTCCTCGGTCGGCAGCTCGGCGAGGCTGCTGACGATCAGCCGGCTGGCGATGTCGCCGCCCTGGTGCCCGCCCATGCCGTCGGCCACCACCCACAGGCCGCGCTCCGGGCAGTCGAGAAAGGCATCCTCGTTGCGCCGGCGAACCTTGCCCGGGTCGGTACGGGCCGCGCTGCGCCAGGTCCCGGCAGCGTTCATCAGAGCTGCACCGGCAGGCGGAAGCTGCGCAGCACGCCCATGTCGAAGGGGTTGGGGGTGCGCTGGCTGTGCAGCAGGTAATTGGCCCGCAATCCGCCCAGGTCGGCCTTGATCACCATCACGTCGCGTCCGCTCAGGTATTCGTTCTGCATCAGGTCGAACAGGCGGAACAGCGACCAGGGACCGCTGTTCTTCTCGATACCGATGGGCCGGCCGGCGAGTTTTTCCAGGACCAGGCTGGTGCGGCCGTTTTCCGCATCGGTGGGCCATTTGAAGGCCATGGGCACGATCGGACCATGGCGGTACTCGATCTGCTGGTCGCCGAAGCGGAACTCGGCGCGGCTGACGCTGGGGTCCAGGGTGTAGGGTTCCAGGCGGAACTGCACCTGGGGCTCGGCCGGGTTCTCGGCGAAGAAGCTCTGGCGGATGACCTGGGCCGCAGCCATCTGGTCCAGGTAGACCCGGGACACCGGCAGGCTGTAGCCGTCGATGTTCCGCAGCCGGTAATTGCCCGGATCGCCCACCACGAAGGGCCGCAGGTAGGTATCGAAGAAGCGCTCGGCCAGGCCCTGGGCCTTGAAGAACTCGCGGAAGTCGCCGATGGCCACCTCGCTGCTGCTGTGGGCATCGAACGGATAGCGCTGCTTGATGGCCTTGCCGTAGAAGCCGTAGAGCTCGCCCTGATAGCGCTGGTTGAGGTACTGGTACGCGTCGTTGAGCACCAGGCGCCAGGTGTCCTCGGCCAGCAGGTTGAACCAGGCGCTGACCGGCCGCGGCAGGCGCCCGGAGCTGGTGCGCAGGGTGCTCAGGGCATCGCGCTGGCCACTCATGCGGGTCTTGGCCATTTCAAAGGCCGCCTGCTCGGGATTGCCGGAGCGGGCCAGAAACGCCAGTTGCAGCTGCAGTTCGTTGAGCGCCTGCAGGGCCGGGGCCAGGTCCGCGGTGGGGCCGTTATTGTCGTCGAGCAAACGGTGCAGCGGCTCGAAGCGGCTTTGCAGGGATTTGCGCGCGGTGTCCGGGAGTTTTTTCAGCAACCCGTCCTTGGCCTTGCCCGCGGCCGCCGCCGCGACCTTGCCCAAGGCGCCGCCGCCGACCAGCTGGTCGGCGGCCTCGCTCAGCTCTGCGGCGGGCTCGGCCAGCACCGGAAAGCGCGTGTTCTCCCGCACTTCCACCAGCAGTTGCAGGATCGGCGAGTTGGCCGAGGTCAGGCCGGCCACTTGCTCGGCCCCTTCGCCGGCATCGTTGATCGGCTGCAGGGCCACCCGGCCCACCGCCTCGCCCCAGTGGTTGGCGTAGTCGCGAAAGTACAGCTGCTCCAGCTTGACCATCAGTTGGCGCAGGTCCATGCCGCTGATGTCGCTGCCCTCCCCCAGCACCCAGTTGTCCTGGAGGATGTCGCTCACCAGGCTGGCGCCCTGGATCGAGAAATACTGCTGATAGCCCTGCTGGGTGTAGAAGCCCGGGATCACATAATCGGCGCCCAGCAGCAGGTGGCCCTGGGGCCCCAGGTGCTGGCTCAGGCGATAGTCCGGCAGGCTCCGGGCCTGCTCGCGCAGCACCCGGTAGATCACGTCGGCCAGCGACTCGCTGCGCAGCACCTGGCGCGCCTGGGCCACCAGCGGCTCATTGAGCGGGTAGCTGAAGGGTTGCTGCAACAGGCGCTCGAAGTGACGGTTGAGGCCGTTCTGCACCGCGCTGTTGCCGGGGTAGCGCCGCGACCAGTCGGCCGCCACCCAGTCCCGCAGCCAACTGGGGTCGCGGCGCTCCTTGAGGTTGAGCATCAGGTAGGCGCGCAGGCTGTTGAGCAGGCGCTCGCGGTCCTTGAGGTTGCTGCGGATCTGCCCTTCGAGCATCTGCGCCACCTTCGGCAGCAGCTGCTCTTGCAGCTCGCGCTCATAGGCGGCGCGCAGCAGCGGGTTGCTGGCCTCGCCCTGGTACAGACCGCCGCGCTCATGCAGCGACACCTGGCCCTTGGGCGGGAACACCCGGGTCGCCTGGTCGCTCAGGTCCAGGCTCTTGAGCGCGGCCATGGCGTCGCTCCGGTCACTCAGGGTGGCGCGGTGCTGGGTCCATTCCCGGGCCAGTTCGCGCAGTTGCTCCAGGCGCCCATGGTTGGCGGAAAAGCCACTGGCCCATACCAGCCCGAACAGCCCCAGGGAACCCAGCGCCCCCACATAGAGGGCGCGCTGGCCCCAATCGATGCGCCGGCGCTCGCCCTTCTCCAGGCCCGCCAGTTCGGCTTCGGGGAAGATCACCTGACTGAGCAGGTGATGAATGAATCGCGCCCGCCCGCTGTGCAGGTTCGGCAACAGGCTGCTCGGCAGGCCCAGGTTGGCGCCGATCCCGGCCGTGTCGGGGTCCAGTGACTGGCTCAGGTGCGGCGCGCTGGTGAGGTAGAAACCGCGCAACAGGCTGGCGCGCTGGTAGCGGTTGCCGGTGAAGGCCATGTCGACGAACAGGCAAAGGCGCTCGCCGATCAGTCCCAGCTGGTGCGGAAAATCCAGTATCCGCCCGCGACGCTGAGTGTCGCGCTCCTGGTGCATGCGCATGATCATCTGGCTGTTGAGGCGCCGCAGCAGGTCTTCGAATTCATCGCGCAGCACCGCCACATCGGTGCCGTCCTGCTCGCGACGGAAGCTGACACCCAGCACCTGTTCGCTCTCTTCACGGCTCAGTTGATCGAAGAACTCGTCGAACCCCAGCAGTTGGTCGGCCTTGCTCAGCACCAGGTACACCGGCACCTCCACATGCAGTTTTTGCCGCACTTCCTGCAGGCGACTGCGCACCTGGCGCGCGAAAAGCTCCAGGGCCTGTTCGTCGCCGCCCTGCAACACGTCCACCGGCAGGGCCAGGAGCACGCCATTGAGCGGCCGATTGCGCCGACGGCTGCGCAGCAGACCGAGCAAGGTGCTCCAGGCGTGGCTGTCGGCCTCGGGATCGGGCTGGGTCAGGTAACGCCCGGCGGTATCGATCAGCACCCCGTGTTCGGCGAAGTACCAGTCGCAGTGGGCACTGCCCTGGGTGTCGCGGGTCAGCTTGCGATCAATGCGATTGAGGGGAAATTCCAGCCCGGAAAAATCCAGCAGGCTGGTCTTGCCGGCGCCCTTGGGCCCGAGCAGCAGGTACCAGGGCAGGTCCTGGCGCCAGCGCTCGCTGCGGCCGCGATACAGGCTGGAAGTCTTGAGGGTGCGCAGCGCTTCCCTGAAGCGACTGCGCAGTTCTTTCTCCTCGTCATCCATGCGTTGTTCGCGCTCCAGGCTCTGCCGGCCTTCCTCGCTGTCCTCCAGGGCGGTCTTGCGCACCCCGGCGCGCCAGTTGACGAACACCATGCTCAGGCCCCAGATCAGGCACAAGCCGCTGATGGTCAACAGCCGCGCGGTGGTGCTGGCCCAGAACCGATAGTCATCCACCGCCAGCAAGGGCCCGACGAACCACACCAGCAACGCCATCAACAGCACCAGTACCAGGGTCCAGACCCAGGTCCTGGCGAGGAACAGACCGACTTTCTTCAACAGAGTCTTCATCACAGTTTCCCGTCTTGCGGCGCACTCACGGACGCCGCCGAATCAAGCTGACGATAAGGTTGCAGCACGCTCTCGCGCTGCTGCGCCAGAACCCAGGCAAACCCGGAATACATCACCGCCAGGCTCACCAGGGTGAACAGCGCCACCGTCCACCAGGGCACGATCCGCACCAGGTCCGGGCGCTGATCGCCAAAGCCCTGCCACTGCGGCGACAGCTCCCGGGGCACGTCGCCGCGCAACTGGCGGATCTGCCGATACAGGGCATCGCGGATGCCTTCCAGCTCCAGCATGCCGCGGGGCGCGACCCGGTACTTGCCCTCGAACCCCAGGGACAGGCACAGGTAGATGAGCTCCAGCATCGGCAGGTGGCGCAGCGGATTGCGGGTCAGTTGCTCCAGCAGCTGAAAGACCTTTTCACCGCCGAAGGTCTCGTTGTGAAAGCTGCTCAGCAGGCTCATCTGCGACCATTGGCTCTCATTGCCCCAGGGGGTGCTCACCACCGCCTCGTCCGCCACCGTGCACAGCACATAGCGGGCGCTGCGCACCTGGCCCGCCTCGGCGCCGTCGTGCAGCGCCCGGGCCTCGAACCGCCGGATGGCGGCGCTCAGTTGCTGGTTGAGCGCGCCCAGGTCTTCGCGCACCACGCTGTGCTTGAGCCGCACCACTTCCGAAAGCAGCTCGGACGCCGCGGCCACCAGGGCGTTGAGGCTGACGTTGAAGGCCTGGGCCGGTTGCAGGCGCGCGGCATAGATCATCCGCTGCTCCAGTTGCTCGATACGCGGCGGCGCGACGGAGTCCGTCAGCGGGCCGCTGCCGGCGTGGGGCTCGTGGCGATCGACGAGGACGGTCTTGTCGTCCTGCGGGTATTCACTGTCCTTGGTCATGGCAGTCAGTTCCTGATGGCCCAGAATTTCAGCTCAAGCTCGGAGAACTCCCCGGAAACGTGGAAGGCAAAGCCCCCGGAGCGTTCCAGTTGGGTCAGCTCCTGGGGGCTGAATTCGAGGATGAAATAGGTCTTGCTGGAGTGGAACGGGATCTGGCGCGGCGCCACCGAGAGCGGTTTGACCTTGATCCCCGGCAGGTGCAGGTTGACCAACTGGCGGATGTTCTCCACCGGGCCGACCTTGAGGTGCGCCGGCAGGCGATGCCGCAGCTCTTCGGCGTCGCAGTTGGCGCTGGCGGCCAGGACGAAGGAGGCCGACTCCAGCAACGAGTGATCGTGCAGGGCCGCCACCAGGATGCCGTACTGGCGCTCCTGCAAGGCCAACTCCATGGCGTGCTGCTCCAGGACCATGGACAGCACCTGGCGGATGGCGTCCATCAGGCTGCGAAAACTCGCCCCCTGGTCGCTGTGCTGGTAGCGGGTGTCCAGGCGCGGGCGCTTGCTCTCGCTGGAGAAGGTCGACAGGTCGCCCAGCATGCCGAGCAAGGTGCGATACAGCTCCTCCGGGTGCACCTGCTCCAGGTCCAGGTAGTGGCGCAGCACCACTTCGCTGCGGTTGATCAACTGCAGCATCATGAAATCGCCGACCTCGGCGCCACCGACCTTGCCATTGGAGCGGATGCGCTCGGCGATGGTGTCGCCACGGTGGGCGAGCATGCTGATCACCTCCTTCAGGCACGACAGCAGGTAGGCCGAGGCGTGGGTCTGGATGAAGGTCGGGAAGAACTCCTGATCGAGGTTGATCACCCCTTCGGCGTTGCTGCCCTGCACCTCGCAGACCTTGAGCTTGACGTAGGCCTGGTCGCTTTGCTGCTCCCCCAGCAACAGGCGGAAGTCCGGTCGCCCGCAGCTGATCTGGCTGCTGGAGTCGTCGTCGGCATTGGAGTCGGCGATCTGCGCTTCGTAGGTGATGTAGCGCGCCAGCACATCGGACTGCTCGGCGCGCCGGGCTTCGATGTGGTTGCCGGTGACCAGGGGCAGCGCCAGGTACACCGAGGTCTTGCCGGTGTTGGCCGGCACGTCCAGGGCCAGGGGCTCGCTGCTCTCCCCGAGGGCGAACAGGCTGCCGTCCGGCAGGATCCCCGAGGCCCGGCTGATCACCAGCTTGCCCATGTTCAGGTACTGCAGGTCGATCTCCAGGCCGAGAAAGCCCCAGGTGTAGCTGCCCAGCAACTGGGTGCGGGTCTTGAGCTGATGGTCGAAATAGCGGTCGTTGTGCTGGAAGTGCTGGGGCCGCAGCAACATGCCTTCCTGCCAGATGACTTTATGTTCGTTCATGGCTGTTCATCCGCCCGGGCCAGAGGTTGCAGACGGTTGCGAATGCCCGCCTGGTCGAGGATCAGCTCACTGCGGGTGACCTCCATCGCGGTGATCGGAATCACATAGCGCCAGCGGGTTTCCGGCAGGTCGCGGTAGGCCGCCAACACCCCGACATAACGGCTGTCACGCTCGACGCTGAGCTTGAGCTCCAGGCTCTGCCCGGGGCGCAGTTCCAGTTCCTCGCTGGCCACCAGGTCCGGGGCCAGGGACTCCTTGGCCCGCTCGTAGAGGCTGAAGAAATCGGCGTTTTCAAAGGCCACCGGGTGCTTGAGCTCCAGCAGCCGCACCACGATGGGCGACGGCCGGCCGTTGAGGTCGGGGTTCAACTGGTCACTGGCGCTGAGCCTGAGGTCGAGCTTGGTCAGGCTCGAATACGGCGACATCGAGGCGCAGGCGCCGAGCAGCGACAACGCCAGCAGGGTCGCGGCGCGCATCAACAAAACCTTGCAGCGAAGCATGGGGATCATCCTTGGTGAGCGTGGGTGTTGAGGGTGGAAATCAGCCGGTGCTGCTCCTCGTAGGCCTGGGCAAAGTCCCGGGCCAGCAGGCGTTCGCTCCAGTCGTCCAGGCGCAGGTTCTGGTGGTAGCGGGTATAGGCCCGCCAGTGACGCCCGGCGGTGGCCAGCCAGGGGCGCTTGCCGTCGCGCTCGAAACGCAGGGTCAACTGCTGCGGCGAGAAGTGCTCCAGGGTGCTGCGCAGTGCGGCCCGGCTGGCGGCGAGCAAAGCCACCTGATGCGCCTGCAAATCGCCGAAGGCCCGGGCAATGGCCTGGGGCCCGGACAACTGCCCGGGCTTGTCGTCCAGCAGCAGCCGCTCAAGGGCCTCGCCGGCGTCCGGGGCAAAGCGCAGCGGGTTCTTGCCGGCGCTCTGGACCTGGGTCTGGCCCAGGCGCAGTTCGTTCTTCAGTTCGCTACGGGTGCGCAGGCTCTGCTGCAAGCTGGCAACACTCTGCTTGAGCAGGCGCGCCGCCTTGAGCGCCAGGGCCTCCCGGGCCGGCGGATCGAGGTCCTTGAGTTCAACGCCCAGGGCCTCGGCAAACTGCTCCCAGAACGACTCCCCAGGGCCCTGGAGCGGCGATACCGGGCTCGCTGGCGGGAGCGGCGTGGGCGCCACCAGCTCGGGCACCAGCAGGTGCTCGGTGTCGATCCGTGCGTAGTCGGCGAAGGGCTCCAGGGCCTGGGGCGGGCTGTCGAGCAGCGCCAGAGGATCGTCCGTCAGCTCGCCCTGCTCCTCCATCGCCAGGGCCTTGAGCGGGTCCGGATCGAGAAAGGCGTCATCGGGAATGATGCTGCCCGCGGCCAGCGGCCGGCCGACGTCCAGCGCCAGGGGCGCGCTCGCCGGCATCAGCCGCGCGCGCATCACGAAACCCCCCAGCACATAGGTGCTGCCCTGCTCGATGCGCAGCGGCGTGCCCTTGGGCAGGCGCGCGCCGCTGTCCTTGAGGACGATGCCGTTGCTGCTGGTATCGGTAAGGAAGAACGCCCCGTCCCGATAGCTGACCTGCGCGTGATGGTTGGACAGGTGCCGCTGGCGGTCGGGAATCACCCAGTGGCAATCGGCGCCGCGGCCGATCCGTCCCCCGCCCCGCCCGAAGGTCTTGCTGACGCTTGCGGCCGGCAGGCGCTGAGGGCTGTCGAGCATTTCAAAAACCAGTTCCATGGTGCTGCTCCTTGCGCTCACTTGCCGCGGTTGACCGTCTGCGGGTCACCTAGCGGGCGGTAGCTGGGGTCATTGAATTTGTAATTGCCGCTGCAAGCGCCCAGGTGGCCGAAAACCACCAGCAACAGCAGGACAAGGGGCCAGGGACGAACGGACATCAGCGGTTCTCCGGATCAAGGTAAGGGGCGCGGCGCCCAAGCAATCGGGCGCCGCCGGTCAGCGACAAGCACAGCCACAGGGCGCTCATGAGCAGGACGCCTCGGGTTCCAGGGGCTGGATCTGCAAGCGCGCCAGGCGGTAATGCAGGGCCCGCCGCGACATGCCCAGCTCGCGGGCGGCGTGGGTGCGATTGCCGCCGTGCTTGTGCAGGCACTCCAGCAACAGGCCGCGCTCGATCTGCTCCATGCGCAGCCGCAGGTTCAGGGTCGGCGAGCCCTCCGGCGCCGCGCGCTGCAGCAGCAAGTGCTCGGGCAGCAGCTCGTGGCCTTCGCACAGCAGCACCGCCCGCTCCACCAGGCCCTTGAGCTCGCGCACGTTGCCGGGAAAGGCGTAGCCGCCAAGCAGTTGCAGCGCCGAGTCGGACCACTGCAGCGCTTCGCGCTGGAGAAAGGCGCAGGTCTTGTCGCAGAAGTAGCGCGCCAGTTGCGCCACATCCCCCGCACGCTGGCGCAGGGGTGGCAGTTCGATGGGGAACTGGCCGAGGCGGTAATAGAGGTCCTCGCGAAACTCGCCGCTGCTCACCAGGGTCGGCAAGTCGCGGTGGGTGGCAGCGATGATGCGCACATCGATCTGGCGCGGCTCGTTGCTGCCCAAGGGGCGGATTTCGCTTTCCTGCAACACCCGCAGCAACTTGGCCTGCAGCACCAGCGGCATATCGCCGATTTCATCCAGCAGCAGCGTGCCGCCCTGCGCCGCCTCGAACAGGCCAATGCGATCGCTGTCGGCGCCGGTGAACGCGCCTTTGCGATAGCCGAACAATTCGCTCTCCAGCAAGTGCTCGGGCAAAGCCGCGCAGTTCTGCACGATAAAGGGCCGCGAGCGGCGCGGACCGTAATCGTGGATGGCCCGCGCCACCACCTCCTTGCCGGTGCCGGTCTCGCCCTGGAGCAGCACCGTGTAGGGGCTGTGCAGCACCTTGCTGATCAGCTGACAGGTCTGGCGCATGGCCGGGCTGCTGCCGATCAGCCCATAGTCGCCGGCCCGGCGCGGGGCCTCGGGCTCGGTCGGCAACGTGGCCGCCGCGCGCCGCCAGTGTTGCCGCAGGCTGCGCTGGGCCAGCAGGAAGCTGCCCGACAGGCGCAACGAGCCGGCGAATCCCTGCAACCGGGCAGGCCCGCGGCTGGCGCACAGCAGCAGCCCTTGCACCGCGCCCTGGGGGCTGGCCAGGGGCACGCACAGCAGCGAGCGCCAGGCACCGCCCGCCTCCGGCAGGAAGTCGGTCTGGTACAGGCCACTGCCCAGGTCGGCGAGGAACAGCACGCGGTCCTGGCACAGCGAGAACTGCAACAGCTGCTCGCCGTTGTAGTCCGCCGGCAGCTCGGCCACTGGCCGCGGCCGTGTGGCGTCGCTCAGGCATTCGGCGCAAAGCTCCAGGCGGGTGTGGGTGGCGTCCAACAGGTACAGCTGGGTCAACTGGCAACCGCTGAGCCGGGCGACGGCAGCCACGAAGTCCGCCAGCAGGCTGGCCTCGTCGCCGCTCCGGGCCAGCTCGCAGTACATCCCCAGCAGGGATTCGGCATAGGCCAGCGGTTGGGCAATCTGGGTAAACATCCGGGTGCCCTCAAGCAAACTCGCAGACCACGCCGCCGTCGCCATCCACCGTGGCGTGCACCTGCACGAGGGACTCGCCGCTGGCCATGGCCTGCAGTAAACGATCGGCCACCCGGGGCAGCAGATGCGCTTCCAGCAGGTGGTCGATCAGCCGTGCACCGCTGTCGCTCTGCCCGCAGCGCCGGGCCAGTTGCGTCACCAACTGCTGGCAATGACTGAACTGCAAGTGCCGGCGCGCCAGGCGCTGGCCCAGGCGCTGCAGCTTGATCTCGATCAGCTCCCGCAGCACCGCAGCGTCCACCGGGTAGAACGGCACCACCCGCATGCGGGCCAGCAGCGCCGGCTTGAAGTGGGCGCTGAGGACCGGGCGGATCGCCCGCTCCAGGTCCTCAGTGCTGGGACGCTGCGAGCCCTGGCACAGGGCGTCGATGCGTTCGCTGGCGAGGTTCGAGGTCATCAGGATCAGGGTGTTGCGAAAATCGATCGCGCGCCCTTCGCCATCGTTGGCCAGGCCCTTGTCGAAGATCTGGTAGAACAGGTTGAGCACGTCCGGATCGGCCTTCTCCACCTCGTCCAGCAGCACCACCGAATAGGGTTTCTGGCGTACCGCTTCGGTGAGCATGCCGCCCTCGCCGTAACCGACGTAACCCGGCGGCGCGCCGATCAGCCGCGAGAGGCTGTGTTTCTCCTGAAACTCGGACATGTTGATGGTGGTCAGGAAGCGCTCGCCGCCGTACAGCAGGTCCGCCAGGGCCAGGGCGGTTTCCGTCTTGCCGACACCGCTGGGGCCCACCAGCAGGAACACCCCCACCGGCGCGTCGGGCTGGTTCAGGCCCGCGGCGACCGCGCGCATGCAACGGTCGAGGGCCTGCACCGCCTGCTCCTGGCCGCGGATCCGCGCCCGCAGATCGTCGGCGAAACTGGCGACCCGGGCGTTGTGCTCCCGGGCCAGTTGCTCCTGGGGCACACCGGTCCAGGCGCTGATCACTTGCGCCACCAACCGCGGGCACACCTCGAAACTCACCAGGCGCTCCTCGGCCTGGGCGTTGCTGAGCGCGCCGTGGACCGCCACCAGCTCGGCCTGCAACGCCTGCAGGTGCGCCTGCGGCTCGCTGTCCCGGGCATCCTCAGCCGGCGCTTGCCGGTCCTCGGAAGTGGCCACCAGCGCTTCCCGCGCCCGGGCCAGTTCCTGGCGCAGGGCGAGCAGGCGCTCGGCCTGCTGGCGCTGCTCGATCCAGCGCTGCTCCAGGGCCAGTTGCTCGCGCTCGGCATCCTGCAAGCGTTGCTCCAGACGCTGCAAAGCCTCTTGGTCGATGTCCAGCCCGGCCTCGGCATCGCGGCGCAGGGCCTGGCGCTGGCGAGCGCCTTCCGCCAGTTCGGCGCGCAAGCGTTCCAGGCTTTGCGGCGCCGCGGCGAGGCTGATGCGCACCCGGGCGCAGGCGGTATCCAGGACGTCGACGGCCTTGTCCGGCAACTGCCGACCCGCCAGGTAGCGGGCCGACAACTGCGCTGCCGCCACCACCGCGTCATCGCGCAGGTAAATGCCGTGGCTCTTTTCATAGATCGGGGCCAGGCCGCGCAGGATGGTCACCGCCTCGTCGACGCTGGGCTCATGCAACTGCACCGGCTGGAAACGCCGGGCCAGGGCCGGGTCCTTTTCGAAGTATTTCTTGTACTCGCTCCAGGTGGTGGCGGCGATGGTGCGCAGCTCGCCCCGGGCCAGGGCCGGCTTGAGCAGGTTGGCGGCGTCGCCACCGCCGGCGTTGCCACCGGCCCCGATCAGGGTATGGGCCTCGTCGATGAACACGATGATCGGCTGAGGCGCGGCCTTGACCTCATCGATCACCCCTTTGAGCCGGCGCTCGAACTCGCCCTTGACGCTGGCCCCGGCCTGCAGCAAGCCCATGTCCAGGACCAGCAACTCGACGCCCTGCAACGCCTGGGGCACTTCACCGGCGACAATGCGCGACGCCAGCCCCTCCACCACCGCGGTCTTGCCGACCCCGGCTTCGCCGACAATGATCGGGTTGTTCTTGCGCCGCCGGGCGAGGATATCCACCATCTGGCGCAGCGCTTCGTCGCGGCACAGCACCGGGGCGAGCCGGCCGTCCCGGGCCTGCTGGGTGAGGTTGTGGGTAAAGCGCTGCAACAGCGATTCGCCGCCGGCCAGCGGCTGGCCCGGGGCCCCGGGATCCCCCTGCTGGGCCAGGGCGAAGTCCTTCAGGCGCTGACTGTTGAGCCGTGCCAGCAACGGCTGGTAGCGGCTGCCGGCATAGCGCAGCGGGTTGCGCAGCAAGGCCAGGAGCAACGCCGCCTGCTGCACCTGGGTCTGCCCCAGTTCCAGGCTGGCCACCAGCAAGGCGTCTTGCAGCCATTGCACCAGCTCCGGTGCAAACACCGGGTTGCGTGAAGCGCTGTGCTCGGTACCCGGTTGCAGCACCGCCACCAGCTCGGCGGCCTCGATCCCGGCATCCTGCAGGGCCCGGGCGAGCAGCCCCTGGGGCCGCTCCAGCAGTTCCAGCAGCAGGTCCTCCACCAGGATCTTGCTGCCGCCACGGGCCACGCAACGCTCGGCGCAGCGCTCCAGGTCGCGGCGGGTATCGGCATCCAGTGCCTGGATCAGTTGTTGCAAATCGACGTTGATCATCGGTCTCGTCCTTAATGAGAGAGGCTGCCCAGGGTCACCACGCCATCGGCGCGTTCACGTCCCAGCCAGCTGGTCCAGCCCAGGCGGCAAGCGTTCTGCTCGCCGATGCACAGTTCACGGATTTCCTCCTGGCGCAGTACCAGGCGGATGTCGTAGTCCAACGGGTCGCGCAAGGTGAAACGCACCAGGGCGCAAAGCGGTTGATAGCCGAAGCCGATCGGCAGGAATTCATGGAAGCGCTGCCAGTCGAGCTCGCGGATGTGGATGCGGAACTTGCCGCTGCGATCGCGCACCCGCTCCCCCAGCACCAGGTCCTCGCCGAGCACGCTGTTGCCCAGGCCCAGGCGGTTGCGCTGCTCGTCGAGAATCTGCACCCGACGCTCGATGCACTGCTCGATCACCAGCTGCGCATGCTTGAAGTAGTAACGCAGCACCGCCTCGATCAGCGCCGCCGAGTGGGCCCGCAGGCTCAAGAGCCCGAGGTAGGGCAGCAGGCGTTTCCAGTTCAGTTCCCGGGCCTGGCGAATCTCCACGCCGCCCAGGCCGATCAAGGCGAACAACTGGCTGGAGAACGGATCCAGGGCACCGCTGGAGAAGCTCGCGCGATAGCGGTACTTGCGCCAGATCGGCAGCATCAGCCGCTGCAGGCGATGGTGGAACAGATCGAGAAAATGCCGGGTCGGGTTGCCCTCCTCGGTGTCGCCCAGGGCCTGCTCGCCATAGAAGGCCGGCAGCGGCGAGCCGGAGCCGAACAGGCCGATCAGGTTCAGGCGCAGGCGCGCATGCAACAGTCCGTGCTCTTCGAAGAACTCCACGCGATCGACATCGCTGCCGGGAAATCCCAGGCTCGGGTTGGCCTGGAACTCCAGCTGATCGTAGAGCTCGTCGTCGTTCATCTGGGGGTGAGCCTCGCGCAGTCGATCGACCACCAGCATCACCGCCTGGAACAGCGAGTACTCCCGTATGCCTCGGGACAGCTCGCTTAAAGCAGGGGCTGTAGCCCCATGCGTGGCGTCCATTGGTACACCTCTCCTTGTGTACTGTTTACCCGCAGCTCGTGGTACGAATTGAGGCTGGCGTAAAGAGCGAAAAACTCGTTGAGCACGGAAGCGAAGATGAACAGGTCGCCTTCACCGATATAGCCTTGCGGGTCGATAGTCAGCTCGGTGCGCAGGCCCCGCAGCGGCAGGCCGCGGTGCAGGCGGTCGACGTGTTCGTGACGAATCGACTTGAGCCCCCCCAGCAAACGTTTGCTGACCCGCTCGGCGTGCTGGTCGTAGTAGCGCGGCAGGTCGTAGGTTTCGAGAATCACCTTGAGCGCATCGACGTTGGCCAGGGACAGGTAGTTGAGGGACATGTTGCTGATCAGCTTCCACAGGAAGTCGCGACTCAGCGGCGGCGCGTAGCTGGACGTGGCTGCGGTGATGTTGCGAAAGCGCAGAAAGTCCGGGGTGTCCTCGCAAGGCTGATCGATGTCGCCGAGCTTGAGCTGACGGGGCAGGTTCTGGTTGGTGCAGGTCAGCTCAATGGACAGGGTTTCCTGGGCCTCGGTGTGGCGGATGGCGAAGCTCAGGTAGGTGTCCAGGCCATCGTGGAGCAGGGATGAACGCTGGCGGATGCTGTAGTGCGGACGGCTCTGGGGCACGTCGAAACTGGGGTCGTGCTCGAAGGACTCGAACGGCACATAGTCCTGGTAGCCCACCCCGCCCGGCGCCCAGCCGGTGACTGAATCCACCGAGAACACCCCGCAGTTTTCCAGGTCGTATTCCGCCGGCAGCAGCAGGTACTCGTCCTGCTTGCCGTCGAGGCGGATCGGCAGCGCGTCGTGCTTGAACAGATTGACGATGGGCGTGCAGTACAGCTTGACGTTGTCCAGGGTCGGCCGCAGGCGCTGGATACCGCTCTTGCGGATATCGAAGCGCAGCTCCAGGCCGCACACCTGCTTGAGGCTGTCCTCCGGCAGCGTCCGCAACACCTCCAGGCCGCCGAGGTCGACAAACAGGAACTTGTCCTGGAAGGAGAAATACTCCTGCAGGTAGCGGTAGCCGCGGAAGGTGTTCAGCGGATAGGGAATCAACGCCTCTTCCTCGGCAAAGCCCACCGGCTGCACCTTGTTGCCCGGGATCCGCAACGCCAGCGGATCGCCGTTGGCTGCGCGCAACGGCTCGCCACTGGCACGCAGCGGCACCAGCTCGATCCCGGCCAGGTTGCGCAACAGGCTCAGGTAGAGCATCTGGCTGATGTAGCGCTCACCGGCCAGATGCAGGCGCAGGCGCCCCAGCTCCAACTCGCCCAGATGCCCGTCGCAGGTCATCTCCAGGCGCAAACTGAGCAAGGCCCCATCGCCCTTGACCGAATAGGTCAGTCCGTCCAGCGCCAGGGGCAGCACTTCGGTGGGGTAGCAGGTACGGAACCGGCAGTGCACCTCGTTGATCGGCCGGCTTTCCACCGGCGTGTCCCGAGGCACGCCGACCGCCGGCCCCGAACGTTGCAACGGATCGAACTGCAGGATGCTGAACGCCGGCAACGGCCGCATGTAGTTGGGCCACAACAGATGCATCAACGAATGGCTGAGCTCCGGCAGCTCGTCATCGAGCTTCTGCCGCAAACGCCCGGTGAGAAAGGCAAAGCCCTCCAGCAACCGCTCCACATCCGGGTCCCGCCCGGCCTGCCCGAGAAACGGAGCCAGGGCCGGACTACGCTCGGCGAAACGCCGCCCCAACTGGCGCAGCGCGGTGAGTTCGCTTTGGTAGTAGTGGTTGAAGGACATGGTTTACCTGCCTGGGATCACTGTTGAAGGGGCGAGCACATGAAAACCCTGACTGAGGTCATTGCTCAGATTCGACGCGTGTTACTTGAAACCGTAAAACGACCGCGTTCTACAGCCGGACAATGGCGCAGAAATTCAGATACCCAACGACTGATGATTTCAGCGCCCAACTTTAAGCAACCACTTTTCCAGCCAGACCCGGAGAAAAACCGCCAACATGATCAACCCTCCCTCAAGTAGCGAATACACGATCGCGCGCACGGGATAACGCGGATAAAAATAAAAAAATATCGAAATCATCAACAAAAAAATCGCCACAAGCTTCCACTTGAAACCTGAAATACAAAAAACTACAAAATTCATGAAAGCAAAGAGGTAAAACATCAAGCCACTGGTCATGGCGATAGCGATACCTCGGGACGTAAACCCTCCATAAAACGAAACATAAATACCGACAAGACAGTCATGCAAAAATATATAAATCACACAAAACAAAAGGTGTACACCAACGCCCAGACCTTGCCTGACACTCATCCCTGCCAAACTCCATACCTGTCTATATCAGACTGTGAAATAGAGCGAGTCAGCCTAGTCCTTGACGTGGGCGCATACACTGCGTTTGTTGTCTCTATTTCATAAGGAATGCCTCGATCAAGAATGGTGTGCTGTTTTACTTCAAGTCTGAAATTTTCAGATGCCCACAAGGCTCCCCTCAAGATCATGAAATTGTCGTAAACGTCTCCAGGCCCTGTTTCCGCGGGCTCGTAGACTTTGCCGCTTCCCCACTCAATTCCTATCTCTCCTGTTTTTCTGATAGCAAAGTCCTTGTTCCGAGTCTCTCTCCAGTATTTCCTGAATGTGTTAACCGCATAGGGAATCTGCCCAACACCGTCAGTCCAATAAGGTTGTCCCTGGATCAGGACTAACAGATATCCGTCCCCTCCCTCATCAGACTTTTTCCAGTCCCCTGGAAGCAAACTGTGAAAACTGATCGACAATCGATCAACAATGGCAAACTTTATGAGCTTTCCCCAGGTGACATGCTTGTAGGCAAAATATGCATCTGCGCCTTTTCGGATTGACTCTGGATTCAACCAGACCAACTGCCTGTAATAACGGGCCAATGGTTCAAACCATTGAACTTTCTCCTCGTATAACTTCTCTGCCGTCAATATACGGAACGCTTTATCGCCGGGCTTAGGCTTCAAACCGAAAATGGGAGTTCCATTCTTTCTCGTGACCACCCAGATATCTGGCAGCTTTAGTTGCACACCCGCAACATCTGTTGCTTCGGTTGTTACTGCTTCCAGCTTTAGTTTTGTAGTCCCTTTCTCCGTCAAAAAGACATAATTAACACCGTCGACAACAACGACTGTCTTCACATCTGTCACCCCGCGGAAACCAGTACGGTGAGAACCTCCGACTTTCCTCCAGTCGAAATGCTGCTCGAAACACCCGTTGAAGTCGTACCACTTTTTTCAATTCCACTTTCAGAACGAATGAAAAACTGCAGATCCTTAACGACCTTTCCGCTCGCAGTCCTGAATTCAAAAAATTGATTGAATTCACCAGCGATAACCAAAGGCAACGGCGCCACAAACGGTGCCGGGACATGGGTATCGCCAATGATCACCGTCCCTGATCCGCCTATCACCGTGTTGCCATGACTGCCCAGCGACCCCAGGGTGGCGGCTGGCCGACCATTGATGAACACGGTGCTGCTCAAGGCGCCGCTCAGGGCACCGCCACAGGCCGACACATCACCTTGGCGAGCCGCCGGCAGACCGTCGAACAGCACATCCGCCGAGCCACTGGCGATGGGATTGACCCCATGCCCGGGAATCGGACAGGCCGTTGGGTCGCTGAGCCGTGCCGCAGGTTTTCCAGACATCCTTGTTCACTCCTTACTTGATCCGTACCTGCCCGCTGCCATCCAGCCGCGCGGCGAAGCTCACCTGGCGCCTGACCCCTTCCACCTCCAGCAGGCCTTCGATGCTGAAGGCCAGCTTGAGGGGATCGTGGTCCCGAGGCAGTGGCTTGACTCGCACGTTGGACAGCCTGGGCTCATAGGTCTCGATAAAGCCTTCGATGGCCTCTCGCGCCTGACTCAACGCGTCGTGCAGGCTCAGGCGCATGTCGTTGAGATCCGGCAGCCCGTAGTCGGACAGTGTCTGCACACTGCCCGCCCGGGTGCTGAGCATCTTCGCCAGATGGGCAGCCACCGACGCCATGGCGGCCACTTCGCGACTCCAGCCGACGCGCTGTTCGGCCTCGCCACCGAGGCGTTCGAAAAGGCTGCCGTATCGACGCATGGCTCGGCTCCTGCCCTATTCCTTGTCCAGCTTGCCCACCAGCGACAGGGTGAAGTCCGCCCCCATGTACTTGAAATGCGGCCGCACGTTGAGGCTGACCCGGTACCAGCCCGGCTCGCCCTCGACGTCGCTGACGATGATCTGCGCCGCACGCAGCGGACGCCGGCCACGCACTTCGCTGCTGGGGTTCTCCTGGTCGGCCACGTACTGGCGGATCCACTTGTTGAGTTCCAGCTCCAGGTCGGTGCGTTCCTTCCAGGAGCCCAGTTGCTCGCGCTGCAGCACCTTCAGGTAATGGGCCAGGCGGTTGACGATCATCATGTAGGGCAGCTGGGTGCCGAGCTTGTAGTTGAGCTCCGCCGCCTTGCCCTCGGCGCTGATGCCGAAGAACTTGGGTTTCTGCACCGAACTGGCGGAGAAGAACGCGGCGTTGTCGCTGCCCTTGCGCATGGTCAGGGAGATGAAGCCCTCCTCCGCCAGCTCGTACTCGCGCCGGTCGGATACCAGGACCTCGGTGGGGATCTTGGTTTCGATCTCGCCCATGCTCTCGAAGTGGTGCAGGGGCAGGTCCTCCACCGCGCCGCCGCTCTGCGGGCCGATGATGTTCGGGCACCAGCGGAACTTGGCGAAGCTGTCGGTCAGGCGGGTGCCGAAGGCGTAGGCGGTGTTGCCCCACAGGTAGTCTTCGTGACTGTTGGCAACGTTTTCCTTGTAGACGAAGGATTTCACCGGGTTTTCTTCCGGATCGTAAGGATTGCGCAGCAGGAAACGCGGCAGGGTCAGGCCGATGTAGCGCGCATCCTCGGACTGGCGGAAGCTCTGCCACTTGGCAAATTGCGGGCCTTCGAAGTGGTCCTTCAGGTCCTTGAGGTCCGGCAGCCCGGTAAAGCTTTCCAGGCCGAAGAACTTCGGCCCCGCCGCGGCAATGAACGGCGCGTGGGACATGCAGGCCACGCTGGACACGTACTGCATCAGCTTCACGTCCGGCGAGCTGGGGGACATGAAGTAGTTGGCGATGATGGCCCCCACCGGCTGGCCACCGAACTGGCCGTATTCAGCGGTGTAGATGTGTTTGTAGAGGCCGGCCTGCATCACTTCCGGAGAGTCCTCGAAGTCGTCCAGCAGGTCCTGCTTGGAGACGTTGAGGATCTCGATCTTGATGTTCTCGCGGAAATTGGTCCGGTCCACCAGCAACTGCAGGCCACGCCAGGCCGACTCCAGCGACTGGAAGTCGGGATGGTGGAGGATCTCGTCCATCTGCTGGCTGAGCTTGGCGTCGATCTCGGCAATCATCCGATCGACCATGGCCTTCTTCACCGGCTCGCCGCTGTTCTGCGGTTTCAGCAACTCTTCGATAAAGGCCGAGACCCCGCGCTTGGCGATGTCATAGGCCTCGTCATCCGGGGTCAGGCGCGTCTCGGCGATGATGCTGTCGAGAATGCTGTATTCACTGCTGTCCTGGTGCTTCTGCTGTGCGGCACTGCTACTCATGTTCTAGCTTCCTTGGCGGTTGAGGGCTCAGTCTTGCAGGGCGGGGGCGGCGTTCAGACCCAGTTCACCCAGGACCCGGTCCCGGGACTGGTCATCGGCCAGCACGCCTTCGATGGCTTTGCGAAAGGCCGGCGCGTTGCCCAGCGGCCCCTTGAGCGCCACCAGGGCGTCGCGCAGCTCCATGAGTTTCTTCAGCTCCGGAACCTGCTCCACCAGGCTTGCGGGATTGAAGTCCTTCATCGAATCAACCCGCAATTGCACCGCCAGCTCGTCGCTGCCGCCGTCGTCCTGCAGGCGATTGGGCACGCTCAGGGTCAGGCGCAGTTCCTGCTTGGCCAGGACCTCGTCAAAGGTCATCTTGTCGATGCTGATGGGTTTGCGATCCTCGACCTTGCGCTCGTCCAGGCGCTGGGTGTAATCGCCGATCGCCAGCAGTTTCAACGGCAGTTCGATCTCTTCCTGGGCGCCGCCGGTGGCGGGCTTGAACGTGACGTTGATCCGTTCCTTGGGGGCTACAGAGCCTTCTTTGGCCATGACACTTCTCCTTGGGTTGTTGGCCCTGGGGCCTATTCGAGTACCACCTCGAGATCGAGATGGCACAGCCTGCGATAAACCTCTTCCTTGCGTTCGCGCACCGCGTGGTTTTGCGGCAACAGCTCGCAGCAGTTGTGCAGCAGCTGCAGTACCTCCAGCGCCAGCTGCGGCTCCCAGGCCTGCAGGCCCGAGTGCTGCAGCTGCTGGTCGAGAGTCTCCAGCTGGGTCTTGGCCAGTTCGTACTTCTTGGCCGTGAAACACAGGCGCGCCAGGCTCAACTGCCAGAAGAACCGCACCCGCCCACCCTGGGCGTTCTGCAGTCCCTGCTTGAGCACCTGCACCGCGGCCTTGAGGCCGTCCTTGCGCAGGATCGGCAGGACCTCCTCCAGGGCCTCTTCCCAGGCCGGCAGCTGGCTGTCCGCTTCGACCTTGCGCGGCACGTCGGCACTTTGCAGATGGGGCAGGACCTGGGCGCTGACCCAGGCGCGGGTGGCCGGATCGGCAAAGGCCACGCCGTCATGGAAACGCAGCTCGATCAGCCCGGGCAGGCGTTGCAGCAGCAGGGCGAAATGGAACTCCACCTCGCGCATGGCCGACTCGGCATTGAGCTCCTGCAGGCACTCCCAGACCATGCGCTGACCGTCGAACCAGAACGGCGCCCGGGCCAGACTCGCTTCCAGCTCCACCAGCAGATCGGCGTACTGGCCCTGGGCGAAACGTTCCTGGTAGTGACGCAGCTTGTCCGCCGGCAGCCCGCGCAAGGCAGTGACCTGCTCGGCATTGCGCTCGGGCACCGCATCGATGGCCAGCCACATCAGGGTGCGATTGAGGCGCAGGGCCCGTTGATCAGTGGCCTTCTGCCGCAGCCACCAGGCGCACAGCGGCCGGGCGTTGTCCTGCTGGGCACGCAGGGCCTTGTGCGCATCCTTTTCGTTATCGATGGGTGAACCGGGGGTGAACAGCTGCGCCGCTGCCTGCTTGACCTGAGCCACCACGCTGCCCACGGCGCCGGGTTCCGGCTGCTGGTCCGCGGCCCGGGTGACCATGCCCTGCAGACGCCGGCAGATGGGCAGCAGCAAGGGCGCTTCGTCCCCCAGGTGCCCGGTCAGGATGCCGTCCAGCCCCTGGATCTGCTCCACCAGGCGGCGGAACAGCGGCAACTGCTCCTTGATCGGCACATCGTCGTCGAGGGCTTCCTGCAGGCGCGGCACCAGCCAGGCGACCGCCGCGGCACGGGTGCGCGGCTTGGCCGGATGCACCTGCTCCCAATGGTGTTCGCACAGGTGGCGCAACAGCCCCAGGCCCGCCAGCAGGCCTGGGAAAGACTCACGCTGATGCAGGGCCCAGGTCAGCCAGGCGGCGACCCGCAGATCCTTGGATTGATGACGCAACAGGGCTTCGCTTTGCTCCTGGACCTTCAGCCAGTCGATCTGACCGTTGGCATGCAGCGACTGGGCTTTGCCCAGCTCGTTTTCCAGGGCTTCGTACTCGTTGGAGAAGCGTACGTCTTCGCCGGCGAAACTGTGCTCGTGCACAGGGGACTGGGCGAGATTGAGGTGATGGGAATACAACTTGCGGGAGTAGCTCATGGCTGGCCACTTTCCATGCCCGCCACGCCGCTCAGACAAAAGCGCTGATTACGCTCTTTGAAGAAAAGTCTGACAAAGGTGGGAAACAAAGTGCGCACTGGAACTACCGGATATCCATTCAGGTGGCAAAACCCTAACGGAACACCCCAGGCAAAAATATAGGATATTTCTTATATAGATTGATAAACCTCTAATACAAATATATTTAAGTTCTTATGCGCAACTTCTTGCACAGTTGTATTTGGTTTTATGCAACAAGTGGTATTAATCGCGCCGCCCCGCCTGGCTCGCTCACCCCTGCCGCACCGAGCGCCGTCAATGGGCCGCCGACTTATCCGCGCTCAGCACTTTGCGCAATTGCAGGTAGATCACCCCATCGCCGTCGAATGCGAGTACTTCATTGGCACTCAAAGTTTCACCGTCGCGCCCTTCATATTTAAGCCAGCCCTCATCCCACAACTGACCACTTTCATAACGCACCTGCACAAAGTAATAAGGCGGCTCGGCGCGGGTGATTTCAATGTAATGCCCACCATCGGCCGCGCCCTGCCACTGGGCATTGGGGTGCTCGGCCAGCCCACGGGCCGGCGCGTTGGTGAAGTCCATCAAGGCCACGTAAAGTGCAATCAGCACCAGCACCAGCCCGCCCATCGCCATCAGAAAACGCTTCAACCAGATCAATCCCTAATCTCCAGCACATGGCCCGTTCACCGGCGGCCCGGTCGGGCCGGGGGGGATTCTGTGCCCCAGCCGTGCAACAGCGCAATAAAAAGCCTCGGGCAACTTGCCAGGCGCTGCCGCTCCCTGCAGCCTTGTCGCCTGAACGGTCCATGGACCGCGCGCCCTTGCCCCTCGACAACGGAAACACCTGACATGCGCATCACTCTCACCGCCCTCCACAGCGACCCGTCGTCAGCATTGTGGGTCGACTTCAGCTGTGCTTTCGGTGAAGGCCGGGGCCAATGGCTGGGAGCCCCGCCCCAGGTTGCCCAGGAGCACGAGGTGGAGCTGAGTCTGGAGGATGAGTTCCGCTGGCAGCACAACCTGTGGGTCGGCACCGGGCCTGAGCCGCGAATGGCTCGGGACAAGGACGGACTGCACATCACCGGGCAATTGCTCCAGGTGGACGAGGACGGTGGCGCGGCCCTGGCCATGGGCGCCTCCATCGTCCTGCTGAGCGTGCAGGGACGCACCCCGCCACGGCCGGGATTCGTCAGCCTGCTGGCCCGTCAGGTGAGTCTGCAACCGCTGGCACTTTGAGCGTCGCTCGGGCGTAACCGAAGAAGGCGCAAGGAAGCAAGGAAGCAAGGAAGCAAGGAAGCAAGGAAGGATGAAGCAGGAACATCGCCGAGCGCGACAGGGAAAGGTGTCCGCCCAGTGCTCTGGCCTTGGCAATCCATGCACCGGTAAAGAGCCCTTGCACCGGGCGAACGCTTGGCATTCTAGTGCAACTACCCGGGAATGTCCGTGGGCCGAATCTGAATAAAACTGCAGCGATCGGCACTGCCACCCGCCGCGCCGGTGCGAGCCGGCCACCCTCAATAGCCGGTCATCTCCAGATAGCCGCTGCCGCCGTGGCTGCCCTCCAGCGTGACCGGCCCTTCCCAGTAGGGAATGCTCAGTTGCATCCAGGACTGGGGATTCAAGGCCCGTGTCCTGATGTCCAGCCCCTTGTCGGGGATGCTCAATTGCCAGGCGATCGGCAGGCGCCGTCCCTCGACCAGGGCAGTGTCCAGCGCCGTCATGCGGATCTGCTCCCGTCCCAGGCTCTGGGTGCTGCCGTCGGCATTGATCCAGGTGCCGGTGATATAGGGCGCGTGACCGTCCTGCCGGACCCGGAACAGCATCAGCCGCTCGCCGCTGTCCAGATGCAGGGAAAACCAGTCCCAACCGCTCTGGTCGGCCGCCAGGGGCTGGCTGCTCCACTCCCGGTCGAGCCAGGCCGGGCCGCTGACCTCGTAACGCTGGCCATCGATCTGCAACTGACCCGTGGCCTGGAAAAACGGCTGGCTGTAGTAATAGGACGCCTGCCCCTGATCGGATTTGCGGCTGTAGCCACCCTCGCCCTGCAGCACCAGGGGCCGGCTGCTGGACAGTTGCAACCGATAGGCAAACCCCGGTCCGCTGGCCTGCACCTGCATCCGTGCCAGGGGATTGTCGCCGCCGGACAGACTGTCGAAGCGCCAGTCATCGATCCAGGCCTGGAACGGCTGTGCCGTGACCCCGGCCTGCCCCACCCCGCCCCGGGCATAACGCTCGGCGGCATGATGGCTGCTGGCCGAAGTGGCCGCCGCGTGCCCCAGCCAGACCAGCGGCGCACTCCAGCCGGGCTGCTCCGGCGCGGCGCGCAAGGCGCTGCGAAACAGCGTCCACTGCACACCGAAGCGGCGCCCCTCCGCGTCCTTGAGGTCGGCGGTGAGGTACCACCACTCGATGCGAAAACCGTCGTGGGGACCATGATCGGCAGGAAAGCTGAACCTGCGCCCCGGCAGCACCGGGGCGAAGGCCGCGGCCTCATTGCCCAGCCCGGCAAACCCCTGGGGCGCCGCGGCGTCCTGGTCGCAACCGGCCAAGGACAACACCAACCACAGCGCAAGCAGGCCGCGGCACACGGGCTCAGTCTTCATGGGCAAAGCTCCTCAGCAGATCCGCCGGTTGCGCACGGTACAGGCGAAGCAGCGGCCAGGCCGAAGCCAGCAGGGTCGCCAGCATCGCCAGCCCCAGCAATTGCAGCAACTGCCCGGGAAACACCCGCAACGGCAGGCGCCAGCCAAAGGCCTGGACATTGATCACGCTGTCCAGGCACCAGGCCAGGACGATGCCCAAGGGCAGCGCCAGGACCAGGGTGAGCAAGGCCAGCAGCCAGGTCTGGGCCAGGTTCAGCAGCAGCAACTGACGCCGCGCCACACCCAGGGCCCAGAGTGGCGCCAACTGGCCCAGGCGGCTCTGGCTCTGGGTCAGCAGGCTGATGAACAACGCCACCCCGGACACCCCCAGGGTCAGACTGTTGAGGGCCGCGGTGGCGGCAAAGGTGCGTTCGAAGACCTGTTGCGACCAGCCCTTGAGCCGGGCCTGATCGATGACCCGACTGTCATCCAGGTGAAATTGCCGTTGCATCTCGCCGATCAGCGCCGGCACCGCCGCTGGCGCAAGGCGCAGGTTGAAACGGTTTGGCGTCAGGTCCGGCCAGTGCCGCAGCAGGTGCTCGACGTTCACCAGCAGGTGCCCCCGAGGATTGCCGTAATCGGCGTAGATCCCCACCACCTGCGGTGCCCACTGCCCTTGCGGCACCGGCAGTTCCAGGCGATCGCCGACCCGCAGCCTGAGCCGCCGGGCCAACTGCTCGCTGAGCATCAGGCTGTCCTGGCTCGCCAATTGCGCCCAGGGATCGGCGCCCGCCGCCTCCAGCAACGGCCAGTGCTCACGGTAGCTGTCATGCTCGACCACCCCGTACAGGTCCGCCGGCCAGCCCTGGATCTGCAACGTCACTTGCCAGCTGGGCAACAGCGCCGTCACCTGGGGCTGCTGCGCCAGCCAGTCGCGCAGTTGCCGGGCCTGCTCGGGGGATTGCGGATTGACGTAGAGCTCGGCGCTCAAGCGCTGCTCCAGCCAGTCAGTGAAGGTCTGGCGAAAACCGGCGGTCATGCTGCTGGCGCCGATGTTCGCCGCCAGGGCCAGGAGCAAGGCCATCAAGGCCAGGCTCAGGGCTGGCAACTGCTGCCGGCAATCGGCGAGAAACCACTGCGCCAACACCCCGCGGCTGCGCCCCAGCAAACCGCCCAGCACCGCGTTGAGCAGCACCGGCAGGCCCAGGGCGGCCGCCAGCAGCAAGGCCGCCATCAGCACGAACCCACTGCCCAGACTGTCGCCCCAGCGCCACGCCAGCAGCGCCACCAGCAAGGCCAGGCAAGCGATCCAGCCCTGGCGCCGCAACCAGCGGGCATGGGCCTGGTGCCAGGCCTGGGGATTGGCCAGGGCCAGCAGCGGCAGGCGCGCCGCCCGCAACAGGCTGGCGCCACCGGCCAGCAAGGCGCCCAACAGACTCAGGCCGATACCGCTGAACCACCACCCGGGACTCAGGCTCAACTGCCCCGCCACTTGCGCGCCGTACAAGCCCCGCAGGCTGGCGGCCACGTCCGGCAGCAACACACCGGCCAGCAGGTAGCCGCTGACCACCCCCGCCACTCCGCCCAGCAGCGCCAAGCCGCCCAGTTCGACGCTCAGGCAGAGGATCAGCACGCGCGCACTGACCCCGCAGGCCCGCAAGGTGCGCAGCAAGCCACGCCGCTGTTCCAGGGCCAGGCCGATGGCGGCATGCACGATAAACAGCCCGACCACGAAGGACAGGAACCCCAGGGCATCCAGGTTCAGGTGAAAGCTCTCGGTCAGGCGCGCCAGATCGCTCTGTGCCTGCCCCTGGCGCAACACCAGTTGCCCCCTCAGGGCCTCGGGCAACGGCGGCGCGCTGGCGGCAAACGCCTTGGGCAGCAACAGCCGGCTCAACTGCCCGGGCTGGCCCAGCACCTGCTGGGCAAAGCCGATGTCCATCAACAACACGCCCGGGGCCATGTCCGCCTGCCCCCGCAGCGGCGGCAAGCGCTGGCCGTTGAGTGCCGAGGGTTGCTCGCCCGGTTGCCAGCCCAGGCTGGCCAGGGTCTGCGGCGCCACCCAGGTCACCCCCGGCGGGCTGATGAATTCGACCCTCTGCTGCAACGCCAGCGTCTGCCCGGCCACCGCGGCACCGGCAGGCAGCGACAACGGCTCGATGCCCAGCACTTGCAGGGACAGGTCGTCATGTCCCGGCACCTGCAGGCGCCCCTGCAGCACCGGCGACACCGGCCAGCCGGCACGACGCAGGTCGACGAACCATTGCTGGGCGACACTGGCTCCACTGGGGCTGCTCAGGCTGGCCTGGGGCTCGCCGCCGATCAGCTGGCTGGCCCGCGCATAACTGTCCCGGGCCTGACTGTTGAGGGCCAGCACGCCGGTCAACAGGCTGGTGGCCAGCCACAGCCCGGTGAGCACGCTGAAGAACTGCACCGGATGCTGGCGCCAATGACTCAGCAACGCCTGCAGGGCCGTCACCAAGACCCGCATCTCAAACCCCGACCGGGTCGGCCAGACGGCCGCGATGCAGCACCACCGTCTGTTGCAGGCGGCTGGCCACCCGCTGGCTGTGGGTGACCATCAACAGGCTGGTGGGGCTGTCGGCCAACAGCTCCAGGAGCAAATCCAGCACCTCGTCGCTGGTGGCCTCGTCGAGGCTGCCGGTGGGTTCGTCCGCCAGCAGCAACCCGGGTTTCGCCGCCAGGGCCCGGCCCAGGGCAACCCGTTGCTGCTGTCCGCCGGAGAGCTGCTCCGGATAGCGCCGCAGCAGGTCCCCCAGGCCCAGGCGCGCCACCAGCTGCGCCTGCCACAGCGGATCGAGGCGCCCGGCCAGGCGCGCCTGGAAGCTCAGGTTGTCTTCCACCCGCAGGCTGCTGATCAGGTTGAACTGCTGGAACACCAGGCCCACTTCAGTGCGTCGCCAGTCGGCGCGCTGGCCCTCGGTCATCTGCTCCAGGTGCTGCCCGCCGATGCGGATGCTGCCGGCGTCGACCCGGTCGAGCCCGGCGATCAGGTGCAGCAAGGTGCTCTTGCCACTGCCCGACTCGCCCATCAGCGCCAGGCTGCTGCCGTGCCGCAGCTGCAGGTCCACGCCCTGCAGCACCGCCAGCGGGCCCTGGGGCGTGGGGTAACTCTTGAAGACGCCTTGTACCTGCAGCATGGGCTGATTCGTCCGAGTAGAGAGGGAGCCAAGGATAGCCTGAGCAGCACCGCCCCTATCGGCCCGTGCCGGTGAAATATAGTATTGCGCCACTTTCTTCATGGCAGGACGCACAGATGAACTACACCCAGGCCCAATTGAAGTACCGGCTGCAGATTGGCGCAGGCGCATTGATGTTCACCGGCGCACTGATCTCCACGCTGTTCTCCACCCTGAAAATGCTCCACTGGCGCCTGGACAGCTACACCGCCATGGCGAGCACCATCAACCGCCCGATTCAGCAGTTCACCCTGATGGTCTCGGAAAACACCCGGGCCCTGGACTGGTTCTGGGACAACAGCCCGACCCCCGACTTCCTGCGCCTGAGCAACGCCGCGCACTGGAAGTTCCTGCTGATCTACCTGCTGATCTTCGTCGGCGCCGCCCTGTTCGCCTCGGGCCGGACGCTGATGCGCAAGGTCGAGGCCGTGGAACCGCTGATCGAGGCGCAGCTCAACGCCCCGGTCGAGGACGGCGAGCCCGCCAGGACCCTGCAACAGCTGGAGGAGTCGACCCGGGTGGAGCCCGCGCCAGCGTTCTTCAGCCAGACCCGCCTGCTGGTGGTCTGGCCCCTGGGCGGCGCCGCGGTCTACCTGGGCCTACTGTGGATGCTGGGCATCATCTGAGCCCGGCGCCGGCTGATCGAGCAGCGCCTCGGCCACCGGGTACTTGACCAGCACCCGGTTGCGATACAGGCACTCCTGGCGCAGCAGCTGGGCGTCCTGGCCCTTGGTGCGAATGTCGCGCCAGATCTGGTTCTCCCGGTACACCCGGGCGCCCTCGCGCACAAAGCGATGGGCCCGCTGGTAGACGTGATAGCGATACTCCCGCGGCCGCTCGCAGAGCAGCTCGCCCTCCAGTTGCTGCGCGCCGACCAGCAGCTTGAGCTGCAAGGTCTGCGGCCCGGGGTTGTACAGCACCAGATCGATGTAGTTGTAGAAGATCGCCGCACCGGAACCGAAGGGCAGCACCCGGCCCTCGTCGGGGAACGGGTCGAAGCTGTGGTTGGCCCGCTCCACCACCTCAAGCGGCGAATGCAGCGCCATCCAGTGAATCAGGTTGCTCAGTTGGCAGATGCCACCGCCGATGCCGCTGCGGGCCTCGCCGAACGACAGCTCCATGCCTTCGACAAAACCGCGCCGGCGACTGGGTCGGCCCACCAGCTTGCAGAAGGAAAAATACTCGCCGGGGGCGATGCGCACGCCATCGATGCAGGCCACCGCCAGCTTGAGGTTGATCACCTTGTTGTGCTGCAGCGCCAGGTCGGAGTCGCCCAGGGTGCGGATCAGTTTCGAAGTGTGCTTGATCAACCGATGGGGCAAGCGCGGGCTGCCGGCCTCGGGCCGGGCGTAACGGCGCCCGGAACAGCGCCAGGCCAGGTGGCGCATCAGGCGCTTCTGGCGCACCCGCAGCCAGTACAGCAGCGGGTGATACGAGGACAGGGGTTTCATCGATGGGTCAACGGCGGCCCGGTGCGCTGGCGCAGGAGCCGGCTTCGTCCTTGAAAAAAAGAGCGGCATCTTAGCCGCAAGCCTGCCCCCATGCCAGAAGCCCCGTACCCGAGCGCCCCATCCTCGGATGCCCCATGGAACCGGCCCGGCCCTAGCCCAGCAACTGGCTGAGCACGGCCCGCAGCTTGCCCGGCTTCACCGGCTTGTTGAGCAACGGCGCGCCCAGTTGCTGCAAGGCCCGGCGACACTGGTCGCTGCGGTCGGCGGTGATGATCACCGCCGGCAGCGGCTGCTGGAAGTACTCGCGCAGCTGTTGCACCACCTGGCAGCCGGTGACCCCGTGATCCAGGTGAAAATCCGCCAGGATCAGCTCTGGCGCCCGGCCCTGAAGCACCGCCAGGGCGGCCGCCTGATCGGTGGCGGTGAGCACTTCGCAGCCCCACTGCCCGAGCAGCGCGGCCATGCTCTCAAGGATGCTCAGCTCGTTGTCCAGCACCAGCAGACGCCGCCCCGGCAGCGGGTTGCCGGTGCCCGGCTGCGGTGCCTGCAAGCTGATGGGCAATGGCACCCGGTCCGCCAGGGGCACCTCGATACTGAACCGCGAGCCCCGCCCCGGCCGCGACTGCACCTGCACCCGGTAACCGAGAATCTTGGCGATGCGCTCGACGATCGCCAGCCCCAGGCCCACCCCTTTGCGGTCGGCGGCACGGCCCACGTCCAGCTGATTGAATTCGAGGAAAATCGATTCCAGGCGGTCGGCGGCAATGCCGCGCCCGGTGTCCCACACCTCCAGCCGCAACTGATCGCCGCGACGCCGCGCCGCCAGCAGGATGCTGCCGCGCTCGGTGTAGCGGCAGGCATTGCTGAGGAAGTTGCGCAGAATCCGCGTCATCAGCCGCAGGTCGGTGAACAGGGCAAAGTCGCCAAAGCGCACCCGCAGCTCCAGGCCCGCCGCCTCGGCCACCGACTGGAACTCCGAGACCAGCGGCGCGAGCAACTCATCCAGGCGATAGACCGCAGGGTCCGGCTTGACCGCCGCCTGGTCGAGCTTGGAGATGTCCAGCAGATCGGTGAGCAGGTCCTCGGCGCCTTCCAGGGCCTGGTGGGTGCGCTCCACCAGCAGTTGCTCGGCCGCCGGCAGGCGCCGCTCGCGCAAGGTGGAGATCAGCAGGCGCGCGGCATTCAAGGGTTGCAGCAGGTCGTGGCTGGCGGCGGCCAGGTACTTGTCCTTGCTGCGATTGGCCGCCTCGGCGGCGTCCCGGGCCTCGCGCAGGTCGCGCTCGATGCGCTCGCGCCGGGCGATCTGCTGTTGCAGGTTGCGGTTGGCCTCCAGCAGCTCATCGGTGCGCGCCGCCACGCGCTGCTCCAACTGGTCGTTGAGCTGCTCCAGGCGCTGCTGGGCCAGCTTGCGTTCGGTGATGTCGGCGACAAAACCTTCCACCAGCCCATCCTGATCCGGCTTGAGCAGCAGGTTCATCAGCACGTCGATGCTGCTGCCGTCCTTGCGCCGCAACTGGGTTTCATAACCCAGCAGGCTGCGCTGGCGCTGCAACTGCTCGCCGATGGCGGCCAGTTCCGCAGCGCCGCCCACGAACAGATTGCCCGCCAGGTCGGCCAGGGAGAACAGCACTTCCTGCGGGTCCTGATAGCCCAGCATGCGCGCCAGGGCCGGGTTGGCCGCGCGCAGGCCGGCCTGCAGGCTGGCCTGGAAGATCCCGTGCACCGCATGCTCGAACAGCCACTTGTAGCGGTTGCGCTCGGTTTCCAGGTCTTCCAGGCGCGCCGCCAGTTCCGGGTAGTGACTCTTGCGCGCCGAGTGATTGCCCAGCCCCAAAAGCCCCGCCAGGGCCCGTTGCTGTTCGTCAGAGGGCCTCGCCATACACCACCTCGACATCACGCTGGCTGGATTCGCGAGGGTTGGTGAGGATGCACGGATCGTCCATCGCATGCTGCGAGAGGAACGGAATGTCGCTGCTGCTGACCCCATGCAGGCTCAGGGTTTCGTGGAAACCGATGGCGTGCTTGAGGGCGATCAGGTGCTCCACCAGGCGCCCGCAGATCTGCCGCTGGTTGAGCCCGCGACAGTCGATGCCGAAGGTCTCGGCAATCACCTTGAAGCGCTCCGGCGCCGAGCTGTAGTTGAAGGCCACCACATGCTCCACCAGCACCGCGTTGCACAGCCCGTGAGGCAGGTCGAGAAAGCCTCCCAGGCTGTGGGACATGGCATGCACCGCGCCGAGAATCGCGTTGGAGAACGCCAGACCGGCCTGCATGCTGCCGAGCATGATCTGCTCGCGCAGGGCGATGTCCGCCGGGTTGGCGATCATCTGCACCAGGTTGCCGTTGATCAGGCGCATGGCTTCCAGGGCATGGGGATCGGTGAGCGGCCCGTGACCGGTGGAAACAAAAGCCTCGATGGCATGCACCAGGGCGTCGATGCCGGTGCAGGCGGAGAGGAACGGGTCCATGCCCAGGGTGGTTTCCGGGTCGATCAGCGACACATCCGGCACCACCGCCTTGCTGACGATGGAGAACTTCATCCGCTCCTGCTGGTTGGAGATGATCACGAACTGCGAGACGTCCGCCGAGGTGCCGGCGGTGGTGGGAATCATGATCAAGGGCGGGCTCGGCACGCGGATCATGTCCACCCCTTCGAACTCGAGGATGCTGCGCCCGTGGGCCACCACGATGCCGATGCCCTTGCCGCAGTCCATCGGGCTGCCGCCGCCGACGGCGACGATCACATCGCAGGCGTTTTCGCGGTAGACCTCGGCGCCCTGCATCACCTCCTCCACCCGCGGGTTGGGCGACACCTGGCTGTACAGGCAATAGTCGACACCCTGGGCCTGGAGACTGGCCTCGACATCGGCGACCCAACCGGCGGCGATCACCCCGGGGTCGCTGACCACCAGGACCTTGCGCGCGCCGAAGGTCTTCGCATAGTTGCCGACGTTATGCCGGCAACCGGCGCCAAAGATGATTTCCGGAGACACGAACTTGCGCAGCAGACTGAGATTCTGGCTCATGACGGAAGCCTGTTTTCTTATTGTTCTGAAAGGAGAACGCCAGCCTAAAGCATCCGTTGCTGAAAGCAATCCGACCATCGGCGGACTTCGCAGCCTCGCAGGCCCTGTATCCGCTGCCGCAGGCTGCGAACGGCACGAAGGGCCGCAGCGCTCTTGAGGCCGCTGCGGGTTTGGCGGGTGATCGCCAGGCAAGGTCCTGCGGACCTTTTCGCAGCTTCGCCGTGGCTCAGCAGCGGCTACAGGGCTACAGGGCCAGTATCGATCCGAGGTTGGTGTAGCCGCTGCCGCAGGCTGCGAACGGCACGAAGGGCCGCAGCGTTCTTGAGGCCGCTGCGGGTTTGGCGGGAGATCGCCAGGCAAGGCCCTGCGGACCTTTGCGCAGCTTCGCCGTGGCTCAGCAGCGGCTACAGGGACCGGGTGGCGTCAGAGGTGGATGTCCAGGCCGTCATGCGCCACTTCGATGCCGCGACGGGTCAGTTCGGCGCGTTCGGCGGAGTCTTCGTCGAGGATCGGGTTGGTGTTGTTGATGTGGATCAGCACCTTGCGCGCCCGGGGAAAGCGGTCCAGCACCTCGAGCATGCCGCCGGGGCCGCTTTGCGCCAGGTGGCCCATCTCGCTGCCCAGCTTGTCGCCGACGCCACAGACGCGCATTTCATCGTCGCGCCACAGGGTGCCGTCCACCAGCAGGCAGTCGGCGCGGTCCATCCATTCCAGCAGGGCCTCATCCACCTGCCCCAGCCCCGGGGCATAGAACAGGCTGGCGCCGCTGCGCCGGTCCTCGATGAACAGGCCGATGTTGTCCCCCGGGTGCGGGTTGCCACGGTGGGGCGAATACGGCGGCGCGCTGCTGCGCAGGGCAATAGCCCGCAAGGCGAGGTCCGGGCAGGCCGGCAGGCTGAATTCGCGGCCATCGAGGTGGATGGGCTGCCACTGCAAGCCGCCGTTCCAGTGGCTGAGCATGGTGAACAGGGGGAAGCCGCTGCACAGGTCCTGATGGACCATCTCGGTGCACCAGACCTGATGCGGGCAGCCTTCGCGCAGGCTGAGCAGGCCGGTGCAGTGGTCGATCTGGCTGTCCAGCAGGATCACCCCGGCCAGGGCGGTGTCGCGCAAATGCCGGGCCGGTTGCAGCACCGGGAAGGACTCCAGCTGTGCGCGAATATCCGGCGAGGCGTTGCACAGGATCCAGTCGTTGCCGTGGTCGCTCAAGGCGATGGACGACTGGGTACGGCGCTGGGCGCGCAGGCTGCCGTCGCGCACCCCGGCGCAGTTGCGGCAGTTGCAGTTCCACTGGGGAAAACCACCGCCCGCCGCGGAACCGAGAATGCGGATATGCATGACGTGCTCCTGAAGGGCAAAAGACTCCGGCCAACACCAGGAGCGGCCGGAGCGGGACGGCTCAGCGGTTGGCGAAGTACATGGTCACTTCAAAGCCGATGCGCAGGTCGGTGTACGCGGGTTTATGCCACATGGGGTCAATCCTCTTGTTGTGCCGGACGATTCCGGTAGAGGCATTAATGCACGGGGCGCGCGGCGGCCGAATGCTACTTTGGGACGAGCCGGCGGGGTGCGTTGGTAGGGGCTTGGCGCACGTGTAGCCGCTGCCGCAGGCTGCGAACGGCACGAAGGGCCGCGGCGTTTTTGAGGCCGCTGCGGGTTTGGCGGGGGATCGTCAGGCAAGGCCCTGCGGGCCTTTGCGCAGCCTCGCCGGGGCTCGGCAGCGGCTACAGGGCCGGTGTCGATCCGAGGTTGGTGTAGCCGCTGCCGCAGGCTGCGAACGGCACGAAGGGCCGCGGCGTTCTTGAGGCCGCTACGGGTTTGGCGGGGGATCGCCAGGCAAGGCCCTGCGGGCCTTTGCGCAGCTTCGCCGGGGCTCAGCAGCGGCTACAGGGCCGGTGTCGATCCGAGGTTGGTGTAGCCGCTGCCGCAGGCTGCGAACGGCACGAAGGGCCGCAGCGTTCTTGAGGCCGCTACGGGTTTGGCGGGAGATCGCCAGGCAAGGCCCTGCGGGCCTTTGCGCAGCCTCGCCGAGGCTCGGCAGCGGCTACAGGGCCAGTGTCGATCCGAGGTTGTGTAGCCGCTGCCGCAGGCTGCGAACGGCACGAAGGGCCGCAGCGTTCTTGAGGCCGCTGCGGGTTTGGTGGGGGATCGTCAGGCAAGGCCCTGCGGGCCTTTGCGCAGCCTCGCCGGGGCTCGGCAGCGGCTACAGGGCCGGTGTCGATCCGAGGTTGGTGTAGCCGCTGCCGCAGGCTGCGAACGGCACGAAGGGCCGCTGCGTTCTTGAGGCCGCTGCGGGTTTGGTGGGGGATCGCCAGGCAAGCCCCTGCGGGCCTTTGCGCAGCTTCGCTGGGGCTCAGCAGCAGCTACAGGATGGCGCAAGTTGAGGGGATCGGGGTCTCTAAAAAAACGGCGCGACGTCCACCCAAGACGTCGCGCCGTTGCCACACAAAGCGGGGCAGCACCCAACTACCCCGCCCTTTCTTGCCCTTAGAAGAAGCCCAGGGGATTGATGTCGTAGCTCACCAGCAGGTTCTTGGTCTGCTGGTAGTGGTCGAGCATCATTTTGTGGGTCTCGCGGCCCACGCCGGATTTCTTGTAGCCACCGAACGCGGCATGCGCCGGGTACAGGTGGTAGCAGTTGGTCCACACCCGACCGGCCTTGATCGCCCGGCCCATGCGGTAGGCGCGGTTGATGTCGCGGGTCCACAGCCCGGCGCCCAGGCCGAACTCGCTGTCGTTGGCAATCGCCAGGGCTTCGGCTTCGTCCTTGAAGGTGGTCACGCCCACCACCGGGCCGAAGATTTCTTCCTGGAACACGCGCATCTTGTTGTGGCCCTTGAGCAGGGTCGGCTGGATGTAATAGCCGCTGGACAGGTCGCCTTCCAGGCGCTCGGCGGCGCCACCGGTGAGCAGCTCGGCGCCCTCCTCCTGGGCGATCTGCAGGTAGGAGAGGATCTTCTCGTACTGCTGCTGCGATGCCTGGGCGCCGACCATGGTCTCGGTGTCCAGCGGGTTGCCGCGCTTGATCTTGACGATCTTCTTCATCACCTCGGCCATGAACGGCTCGTAGATCGACTCCTGCACCAGGGCGCGGGACGGGCAGGTGCAGACTTCACCCTGGTTGAAGAACGCCAGCACCAGGCCTTCGGCGGCCTTTTCGATGAACTTGGGCTCAGCCTGCATGATGTCTTCGAAGAAGATGTTCGGCGATTTGCCGCCCAGTTCCACGGTGGACGGAATGATGTTCTCGGCGGCGCATTTCATGATGTGCGAGCCCACCGGGGTCGAGCCGGTGAAGGCGATCTTGGCGATGCGCTTGCTGGTGGCCAGGGCCTCGCCGGCTTCGCGGCCGAAACCCTGGACGATGTTCAGCACGCCGGCCGGCAGCAGGTCGGCGATCAGCTCGGCGAAGATCATGATCGACAGCGGGGTCTGCTCGGCAGGCTTGAGCACCACGCAGTTGCCGGCGGCCAGGGCCGGGGCCAGTTTCCAGGCGGCCATCAGCAGCGGAAAGTTCCACGGGATGATCTGCCCGACCACGCCCAAAGGTTCATGGAAATGGTAGGCGGTGGTCAGTTCGTTGATCTCCGCGGCGCCGCCTTCCTGGGCACGGATGCAACCGGCGAAGTAACGGAAGTGGTCGGCGGCCAGGGGCACGTCGGCGTTCAGGGTTTCGCGCACCGCCTTGCCGTTGTCCCAGGTCTCGCTGACCGCGAGGATCTCCAGGTTCTGCTCGATGCGGTCGGCGATCTTCAGCAGCACCAGCGAACGGTCCTGGGCGCTGGTCTTGCCCCAGGCATCGGCGGCGGCATGGGCGGCGTCCAGGGCCTTGTCGATATCGGCGGCGCTGGAACGGGGGAATTCGGCGATCACTTCGCCGTTGACCGGCGAGGTGTTGGTGAAGTACTGGCCTTCCACCGGCGGCACGAACTGGCCGCCGATGAAATTGCCGTAGCGTGGCTTGAAGGACACGACGGCGCCTGGGGTTCCGGGTTGTGCGTAGATCATGCTGAGCCTCTGCTGGTCGAGGCCTGTCCGACGACAGGCGATGGACCGATGGTAGAGAGCCTCGGGGGCCGGACGAATGCATCGTTGGCAGGGGGGGCTCTCGTCATTTGGTCGTAGGTTGATTGCCCCGTGCGGGAGCCGGCTTGCCGATGAAGGCGCTCTTGCGGGCCTCTTCGCCAGCAAGCTGGCTCCTACGGTCGGCAGGGATATCCCGGGGCTTGTAGGAGCCGGCTTGCCGGCGAAAGCGGTCGTGCGGGCGCCTTCGCCAGCAAGCTGGCTCCTACGATTAGCGTTTGCTCACCAGGTCCTTGGGCAGCTTGAAGGTCCAGAGCATGCCGCCCTGGTTGAAGTCCTTGACCCGCTTGGCCACTTCGCCGCCCCACAGCGGCACCGCGCCGCCCCAACCGGAGAGCACCGAGACGTACTGCTCGCCGTCCATTTCCCAGGTCACGGGCGAGCCCAGGACCCCGGAGCCGGTCTGGAATTCCCAGACCTTCTCGCCGGTCTTGGCGTTGAACGCCTGGAGGAAGCCCTCAGGCGTGCCGGTGAACACCAGGTTGCCCTTGGTGGTCAGCACCCCGCCCCACAGCGGCGCGAAGTTCTTGTGGCGCCAGACTTCCTTGCCGCTGATGGGGTCGATGGCCCGCAGCACGCCGATGTAGTCCTCGTTCAGCGGCTTGATGGTGAAGCCCGCGCCGAGGAACGCCGCGCCCTTCTTGTAGGCGATGCCTTCGTTCCAGATGTCCATCCCCCACTCGTTGGACGGTACATAGAACAACCCGGTGTCGCGGTTGTAGGCCATGGGCATCCAGTTCTTGGCGCCGAGGAAGGCCGGAGCGACAAACACCGAACTGCCCTTGGCTTCGCTGCCCGGGGCGCCGGGACGGCTGGCCTCGTTGTAGATCGGCCGGCCGTTCTTATCCAGGCCGGTGGCCCAGGTGATCTTGTCGACAAAGGGGAAACCGCGGATGAACTTGCCGTTGGTGCGATCGAGCACGTAGAAGAAGCCGTTGCGGTCGGCGGTGGCGGCGGCCTTGATCTCCTTGCCGCCCTCCTTGTAGTTGAAGGAGATCAGCTCGTTGACGCCGTCGAAGTCCCAGCCGTCGTGGGGGGTGCTCTGGAAGTGCCACTTGATGGTGCCGTCGTCCGGGTTCAGGGCCAGGCGCGACGAGGAATACAGGTTGTCGCCAGGGCGCAGGTGGGAGTTCCACGGCGCCGGGTTGCCGGTGCCGAACAGCAGCAGGTTGGTTTCCGGGTCGTAGTAGCCGCCGAGCCACGGCGCCGCGCCGCCGGTCTTCCACAGATCGCCCGGCCAGGTCTTGCCCGCCTCGCCTCCGGAGATGCCGTTCTCGATGGCCTTGCCGTCCTTGTACACATAGCCCATGTGGCCTTCCACGGTGGGGCGCATCCACAGCAGCTCGCCGTTTTTCGGGTCGTAGGCCTGGATCTTGCCGACCACCCCGAACTCGCCGCCGGCGACCCCGGTGATCAGCTTGCCGTTGACGATCATCGGCGCCGCGCTGATGGAGTAACCCTCCTTGTGGTCGGCGACCTTCTTGCTCCACACCACCTTGCCGGTGTCCTTGTTCAGGGCCACCAGCTTGGCGTCCAGGGTGCCGAAGAACACCAGGTCGCCGTACAGCGCCACGCCGCGGTTGATCACGTCGCAGCACGGGCGGATGTCGTCCGGCAGGCGCGCGTCGTACTGCCAGAGCTTCTTGCCGGTGCGCGCGTCCACCGCGAACACCCGCGAGTAGGAGCCGGTCATGTACATCACCCCGTCCTTGATCAGCGGCTGGGCCTGCTGGCCGCGCTGCTTCTCGCCGCCGAAGGAGAAGGCCCAGACCGGCCGCAGCTCCTTGACGTTATCGACGTTGAGCAGGTCCAGCGGGCTGTAGCGCTGGCCCTGGACACCCAGGCCGTTGGTGACGATCTGCTGCGGGTTCTTCGGGTCCTGGAGGATCTCTTCATCGGTGACGGCGGCCAGGGCCGCGCTGGACAGCAGCATGGCGCTGAGCACCAGGCTCACGGCGAAAAAGGGACGACGTGGGGGTTGGGTCATGACGGCTACCTCGGCGGTTATTGTTGTTCCCGGGAAATTTTCCCGGTCTGCCGGGAATTCTTGGTCCCGGCCTGTTTGCCAACAATTGCCCGCAGTGCGGAGTTTTCTAGTTCCTTGGTACTGGAGGGGCAGAGGCAAGCTTCAAGCAACAAGCGGCAAGCAGGCGCCATGCCCCCGCACTGTAGGAGCTGGCTTGCCAGCGAAGAGGTCCGCAAGATCGCCTTCGCCGGCAAGCCGGCTCCTACAAGGCTCCACGCGATGTACCTGCCTCCCGTAGGAGCCGGCTTGCCAGCGAAGAAGCCCGCAAGACCGCCTTCGCCGGCAAGCCGGCTCCTACAAGGCTCCAAGCTATGTACCTGCCTACCGTAGGAGCTGGCTTGCCAGCGAAGAGGCCGGCAAGATCGCCTTCGCCGGCAAGCCGGCTCCTACAAGGCTCCACGCGATGTACCTGCCTACCGTAGGAGCTGGCTTGCCAGCGAAGAGGTCCGCAAGATCGCCTTCGCCGGCAAGCCCTCACAAGATCCCTCATGTAGATGTGGCGAGGGTCAGTGATCGTCGATACGCTGCAGGCGCTGGCGCTCGTAACGCGGGTACAGGTGGCTGACGCTACGGATCAGCTCGTAGCGGGTCAGGCTGATGCCGGCAAAGCGCTCGGGGATCGGGCGGCGGATCATCTCCGCCATGTCGTCGCCTTGGGCGGCGCCGTCGCGCATCAACCCGTCCAGCCAGCCCAGGTAGTCACGCATCTGGGCAAAGGGCCGGGCATCCGTCGTCACCGGGCCATGGCCTGGGACGATCAGCTTCCACGGCAGGGCCTGCAAGGTGTCCAGGTCCTTGAGCCAGACACCGAGCCCCGGGCTGTTGGGGGTGGTCAGCGCGCGCTCGTAGAACACCAGGTCACCGGCAAACAGCACCCCGGTGTTCTCATCGAGAATCGCCAGGTCGGCGCCGGTGTGCCCACTCAAACTGAGCAGGCGCAAGCGATGCCCGCCCACCTCAAGCACCCCGGGCTCCAGCACCCGGTTCGGCAGCACCACCTCGGTGCCGCGCATCCAGTCGCCGACCATGCGGTACAGGTTCTCGGCCATGGCCTCGCCCTGCTGGCGCAGCAGATCGCTGGTGCCGGCCAGGGCGCCGATGGGCACATCGCCAAAGGCCTGGTTTCCCAGCACATGGTCAGGGTGATGATGGGTCAACAGCAGCTGGATCACCGGTTTGTCGGTGGTGGCGGCAATCGCCCGGCGCAAGGCTTCGCCGTAGCGTTTCGACGGCCCGCTGTCGATCACCACCACCCCGCTGTCGGTGACGATGAACCCGGTGTTGACGATGTTGCCGCCGTTGGCCTTGGCGAAATTGTCGGTGCTGCCTTCCAGCAGCCAGGTGCCCGTGGCGATCTGCCGGGGCTTGAGTTGATAGTCCAGGTCGGCCCGGGCCGGCAGGCCCAGGCATAGCAGCAACAGCAGGATCCAACGCATGGTGCGCCTCGGCTCGGGTGGGTCAAAGGATGCGCTCAGGGCAGCTTGGCCTCGAACTGGTTGCCGCTGTTGTCGCGCAACAGCAAGCGGGTCTGCCCCGTCCCCTGGATGTCGAACCCCAGGTTGGGGTTTTCGCTGACCGCCGGGAACAGTTCGAGGCTGGCCAGAAGCTGATCGTTCGGGTCGCGCAGTTCGGCGTGGTTGAGAAAGAACTCGGGGATGCCGCTGACCAGGCCGTTGTCCATCGGGTGGGACACTTGCAGGCGCAGGCGGCTGGCATCACCCCGGGGGTAACGCCCGCCCAGCACCTCGCCGATGTGCTCTTCCCAACCCGGCTGGGTGCGCACCACGCTGGGGGCGGTGCAGCCGCCACCGGCGGCATCGATCAGGGTCGAGCCCACGTGCCACAGGCCGTCGCGGGTCTGCACCGCGGCGCGCAGCGGCGTGGCCTGCTCGATGCGGATGCGGATCGACAGCCAGGGCAGCACCCGCTCCCCCGGCACGAAATCGACAATGCGCGGCAAGGGGTTGAGCTCGGCCCAGGCGAGGATGCGCACCACGTCGCCGCTGAAGGCCCGGGCGTCGATCTCCAGCGGCACCTGTCGCGCATCCTCGGCAAAGGGCGGCGCCAGCAGCTTGACCCGGTCATCGAAGACGAACGCGGCATCGCCCAGCAATTGCTTGTGGTAGAAGGCCCACATCACCGAGGGCACCGGGTCCGCGCCCGGGGCCTGGGGATCGGTGGCCAGCGCCGGGGTCGCCAAGGGCAGCCAGCACGCCAGCAGACAGGTCGCTCGCCAGTTCATCGCAGCTCCTATTGATACATCTCCGGGACCTCGTAACGCAGGCCATAACGGGCGTACAGCGCCTGCAGGCGACCGTCGCGGATCAGCCCTTCCAGGGCCTCCTCCACGGCATAGGCCAGCTGGCGGTTGCTTTCATGCACCGCCATGCCGATCTCCCACACCTGCTTGCCCATGTTCGGGTAGGCGTTTTCCGCCAGGGCCAATTGCGGGTCGGCGGCCTTATGCAACTGCCAGTCGATCTCGCCGCGCATGGCCATCACCGCGTCCACCTGCCCGGCCCGCAAGGCACCGAAGGCCTGCTGCACGCTGGGGTAATGATGGGTCTTGGCACTGAGCATGCCGTTGAACACCGAGGTCAGGTAGAACGACGGCACGCTGTCCACCTCGACCCCGATCGGGTGCTCCTGGAACACCGCGACGCTGGCCACCGAATCCAGCCGGCGGCGGTCGAATGCCACCTGCCAGCGCTCCTCCTGATAGGGGCCGAACATCACCACGTGGTCGTTGGCCAGCTCCCCCAGTTCGTTGCGCTTTTGCGCGTAGTCGTGGTCGTAGGGCACGCGCATCATCAGGTCGGCCAACTGCTGGTGACGCAGCGGGCTGCCGCGCCAGATGTAGTCCCGCAAGTCGTCGTCGAGCTTCTCCCCGGGGGGCGCCCAGATCAGTTGCAGGCGCACCCCCAGGGCCTCGGCCAGGGCTTGCGCCAGCTCGACGTCGACGCCCCGGGGCTGGCCCTGGTCCTCGAAGCTGTAGGGGGCAAAATCCTGGTACACCGCCACCTTCAGCTCACCGGAGGCGATCATCGTGTCGTAGTTGCGCACCCCGGCCTGCGCCGCCGCGCAGCACAGCAGCAAGCCACTGAGAAACAGCGCCAGGCGGCCCATGGCAATCACTCCTCGACGCGCACGCTGTCCAGGTAGGTGCGCACCGCCCACAGGGCTTCCTGGCTCAGGTAGTCGGCCATCTTCGGCATGTACACCCGGCCATCGCGCACCGCGCCGTGGCGCACCCGCTCGACGAACCATTCATCCCCGGCTTCACCGGCATCGAGCATGCGCAGGTCTGGAGCGATACCGCCGGACTTGGCTTCCAGGCCATGGCAGGCGGCGCAGTTCTGGTTGTAGGCCGAGGCGCCGATTTCCACCGCCTTGTCGTGCTCGGGCGAGGTGCGGTACGGGTTGACCGAAGCCCAGCCGTCGCCATCGACGCTCACCCCGGCGTCCTTGATCGGCGTCAGGCCCTTGGTTTCCACCGCCTGGGGCACCACGTTGCCATGAGCCCATACAGCACCGGTGGCCAAGGCACCGGTCAGCAGCCCTACCGCGAGCAAGGCGTTGCGTTTTGTTGTCATTGTTATGCCCTCAAGATTGCACGCAAGACCTCGCTACAGAGGCCATGGCGCCATCTTAGGAACAGCCGGCGGACGGCCGTATGCTGCTTTGGTGGTCGCGCCCTACTCCCTTGGTAGTAGGGCTTGTGGCGCGGGCCTAAATCAGATGCCGCCCGGGAACTATTCCCGGTAAGGGCGGGACTTTTTCCGTATCTCAACACCCGCCCCGGGGCAGACCCTAGTCAGGCCAAAACCTCCACTGGGAACTGCAACCATGACAATAAGATCGCTACCCGCCCTTTCCCCCCTGAGCCTTGCCGTCCAGGCCCTGCTGCTGGCCGGCAGCCTGTCCCTGGGCACGGCGGCCACAGCGGCCACCGCCCCGGCGGCACCTGCCAGCAAGAACGTCACCTGGGAAGACATCGCCAACGACCACCTGACCACCCAGGACGTGCTGCAGTACGGCATGGGCACCAACGCCCAGCGCTGGAGCCCCCTGGCCCAGGTCAACGACAAGAACGTGTTCAAGCTGACCCCGGCCTGGTCCTACTCCTTCGGCGACGAGAAGCAGCGCGGCCAGGAATCCCAGGCCATCGTCAGCGACGGCGTGGTCTACGTCACCGGCTCCTACTCGCGGGTGTTCGCCCTCGACGCCAAGACCGGCAAGCGCCTGTGGACCTACAACCACCGCCTGCCGGACAACATTCGCCCGTGCTGCGACGTGGTCAACCGCGGCGCGGCGATCTACGGCGACAAGATCTACTTCGGCACCCTCGACGCCCGGGTCATCGCCCTGGACAAGAACACCGGCAAGGTGGTGTGGAACAAGAAGTTCGGCGACCACAGCGCCGGCTACACCATGACCGGCGCCCCGGTGCTGATCAAGGACAAGACCAGCGGCAAGGTGCTGCTGATCCACGGCAGCTCCGGCGATGAATTCGGCGTGGTCGGCCAGCTGTTCGCCCGCGACCCGGAGACCGGCGAAGAGGTGTGGATGCGGCCCTTCGTCGAAGGCCACATGGGCCGCCTGAACGGCAAGGACAGCACCCCCACCGGCGACGTCAAGGCACCGTCCTGGCCCGATGACAAGACCACCGAAACCGGCAAGGTCGAAGCCTGGAGCCACGGCGGCGGCGCCCCTTGGCAGAGCGCCAGCTTCGATGCCGAAACCAACACCATCATCGTCGGCGCCGGCAACCCCGGGCCGTGGAACACCTGGGCGCGGACCTCGAAAGACGGCAACCCCCACGACTACGACAGCCTCTACACCTCGGGTCAGGTCGGCGTCGACCCGAGCACCGGCGAAGTGAAATGGTTCTACCAGCACACGCCGAACGACGCCTGGGACTTCTCCGGCAACAACGAACTGGTGCTGTTCGACTACAAGAACAAGGACGGCAAGGTGGTCAAGGCCACCGGCCACGCCGACCGCAACGGCTTCTTCTACGTGGTGGACCGCAACAACGGCAAACTGCAGAACGCCTTCCCCTTCGTCGACAACATCACCTGGGCCAGCCACATCGACCTCAAGACCGGGCGCCCCGTAGAGAATCCCGGCCAGCGTCCGGCCAAGCCGCTGCCGGGTGAAACCAAGGGCAAGCCGGTGGAAGTCTCGCCGCCGTTCCTGGGTGGCAAGAACTGGAACCCCATGGCCTACAGCCAGGACACCGGGCTGTTCTACATCCCCGGCAACCAGTGGAAGGAGGAGTACTGGACCGAGGAAGTGAACTACAAGAAAGGCTCGGCGTACCTGGGGATGGGCTTCCGCATCAAGCGCATGTACGACGACCACGTCGGCACCCTGCGCGCCATGGACCCGACCACCGGCAAGCTGGTGTGGGAACACAAGGAACACCTGCCGCTGTGGGCCGGCGTCCTGGCGACCAAGGGCAACCTGGTGTTCACCGGCACCGGCGACGGCTTCTTCAAGGCCTTCGATGCCAAGACCGGCAAGGAGCTGTGGAAATTCCAGACCGGCAGCGGCATCGTCTCGCCGCCCATCACCTGGGAACAGGATGGCGAGCAGTACATCGGCGTGACCGTGGGCTACGGCGGCGCGGTGCCGCTGTGGGGTGGCGACATGGCCGAACTGACCAAGCCGGTGGCCCAAGGCGGTTCGTTCTGGGTGTTCAAGATCCCGAGCTGGGATAACAAGACCGCCCAGCGCTGACCGACTGGTGGCGAGGCGCTGGCGCCCGCTGGGCCGCGCAGCGGCCCCGAACCCTGCCCACGCGATAGCTTAGGCCTACCGCGTGGGCCGGGTGCACGACGGCTACGCCCCCGGGGCGCCGGCCGGTCCAGCGGGCGCCAGCGCCCTCGCCCCACCCGCCTTCACTCCCGCCTGGAGAACCGCACCATGAACTACCTGCCCCTGGTCCTGCTGTTGGGCCTATCTCCCGCCTTCGCGGTGAACGTCGACGACGACGGCAACGATGTACCCCTGACCATCAATGGCTGCCTGATTGCCGAATCCAGCCAATGCCCGGGCGCCAACCTGCGCGGCGCCAACCTGGCCAACCAGGACCTGCGCAAGATGAACCTGGCCGGCGCCGACCTCTCCGGCGCCGACCTGCGCCATGCCCAGCTGGACCTGGCCAATCTGGAAAAAGCCCGCCTGCAAGGCGCCAACCTGACCCGCGCCAGCCTGCAACAGAGCAACCTGCGGCTGGCGGACTTTACCGACGCCAAGCTGATGGCCATTCAGGGCTGGGGCCTGTTTGCCCAGGGCGCGCAATTCGAGAACGCCAACCTCAGCGCGGCCTACCTTCAATTTGCCCGGCTGTCCGGGGCCAAGCTGCACCAGGCCAACCTGCAAGCGGCGGACCTGGAGATGGCCTGGTTGAGCAAGGCGGATCTGCAAGGGGCCAATCTGAGCGAGGCCAATCTGCAAGAGGCCAAGTTGGGTGAGAGCAATCTGGAACGCGCCGATTTGCGCGGGGCGCGGCAGCATTATGGGAATTTTCAGGATGCCAATATGGAGGGGTGCCAGGGGTGTCCGGGGACGTGGGATAAGTAGGGGGTTGGGGGCATAGCCGGTGCTGGGGGTGTGGCCTCTGGTGGTTTCGCTCTTGCAGCGGTGGGCTGTGTACATATCCGTTGCTGCGGTCAGGGCTACTTAGGGTTCCGCTCTTACAGCGAGTGGGACGGGGTACATATCCATTCCTGCGTTCACGGCCACTGGCGGTTTCGCTCTTACAGCGAGTCACTTTGAAACCCGGAATGCCGGCCAGCCCAAAGTAACCAAAGGCTCCTGCCCCTCCACTCGGTGCCTCGCATAGCGAGGCATGCCCGAACTCCGGCATTGATCCGTGGGCCGCCGCAATGGGCCATCCATGGCCAAGTGCGGCTAACCCGGCGTCCTGCCGGGTTACCCACGGCTCAATGCCTGCGTTCGGCCATCGTGTCTAAGGGGGCAGGAAGATCAAAAGCCAGATCAAAAACAAAATCTGAATGCGGCCTGCCGGCCAACCTGTTTCATCGCCGTTCGCATTACATGTAGCCGCTGCCGCAGGCTGCGAACGGCTCCGCAGGAGACGCTAAACCTGCCTCCCCGATATTCCTGACCTATCGCTCCGCCTGGTTTTGCGAGCGCGAGCGCTCGTTCGCAGCCTTCGGCAGCGGCTACAAGGAACCAGCCTGCGCACCTGGGTTTTGGCGTTGGCTTTTGATCTTGATCTTCCGGCCCCTTCCCAGCCGGCCGAGCGCAGGCGTTGCGTAGGGGGCAGCTCGGCATGGATGCCGAGCTAGCCGCCACCCGGCCATGGATGGCCGGTTGGCGGCGGGCCCCCGGAGCAATGCCGGAGAGAGGGAACCCCGAGCCCCAGCGAGGGGCCCATGGAGGGGCAAGCGTTTTTGGTTCCTTTTTAGGCGTTTGTAAAAAGGGACTCGCCGTAAGGGCGAAACCATAAGTGGCCATAACCGCAGGAACGGATATGTACTCCGTCCCCCATCGCCGCAAGGGCGAAACCCTAAGTGGCCGCACCCGCAGCAACGGATATGTACTCCGTCCCCCATCGCCGTAAGGGCGAAACCCTAAGTGGCCGCACCCGCAGCAACGGATATGTACCCCGTGGCACAGCCCCCTAAAGACGAAACCACCAGCAGCCACACCCTCAGCAACGGATATACACCCCGCCCCTTCACCACAAAAAGCCCCCAACATCCCCCACCACTACCGGAAAACACCTTCAGCCAACCACTCAGGAAAGTCCCGCATACCATGCAAAACCCGCCATACATCGATGTGGTCATCGCGTTCAACGTAGAACACCAGATAGGGATAGCGCTTCAGCGGCCAGCAAAGCACCCCCGGCAGATCCAGCCCGTGGGCGTAGCGAGACATACCCGAGGCCGGATGGCGGCCGATATGTAGATAGGGCTTTTCAAAGCATCGATAAAACCGAGCGCAGCCTGCTCGGCCTGTTGGTCAAGGTAGTAGTTGATAGCGCCTTCCACATCCTGGCTGGCAAGGGCGCGTGGCATGACCGGCTTGGCTTTCATCTTCGCGCCTTGTGAACCCTGGCACGCAGGGATTCGAAATAGTCACCCTGCACAGCAGTGCCCGGCGCCGATTGAGCACCGGCCAACAACAGGCCACGCAGATGTTGCCGATTCTGATCCTTGCGAATCAGCTCACGCACATATTCACTGCTGGTGCTGTAGCCGCGCTGGCTGACTTGATCATCGACAAAGGACTTGAGAGCGTCCGGCAGGGAAATGTTCATGGTGCTCATGGCTTTGTCCGCCTTTGACAAAATTTGCCAAACCATATCCCCTCACCCCGCCACCCGCACCACCCCCATATCAATCCCCAAATGCACCAACTCCGCATGGGAGCTGACCTGCAGCTTGCTCTTGAGCAAGGTCAAATGGTTCGACACAGTCTTGGCGCTGATGCACAGCTGCTCGGCAATCACCCGCGCCGGGGTGCCCTTGGCCAGCATCACGAAGATCTCCAGCTCGCGCTGGGTCATGCTCTGCAAGCGCGGGTCGCTGGCGTTCTGCGCCGGGGTGCAGGCCAGTTGGGTGGCCAGGGGCTGTTCGATGTAGGCGTGCCCGGCCAGCACCCGGTGCACCGCTTCGATCAGCACCTGGGGCGCGGAGTTCTTGGTCAGGTAGCCCGAGGCACCCGCCTCCAGGGCCTGGCGCACCAGGGGCAGTTCGTCGTGCATGCTGAAAAACAGCACCCGCAGTTGCGGCAGGCGCTGGCGCAGGCGGCGGGTGGTCTCCAGGCCGCTGATGCCCGGCAGGCCGAAATCCATGATCACCAGGTTCGGCACTTCTTCAGCGACCCGGGTCAGGGCTTCTTCGCCGCTGGCCGCTTCGCGCACCTGCATCGCCGGCAGTACCGCGCGCAGCAGGCTGGCGTAACCCTGGCGAACCACGGCGTGGTCATCCACCAACAAGATGTTCATCAGGCCTCCACGGGCATGTTCAGGGGCATGTTCAAGGCCAGCGCCCAACCGGCGCCGGGACGGCTGAGGATGTGCAGTTCACCCCCCAGGCTGCGGGCGCGTTCGGCCATCGAGTGCAGGCCGACACCGGGGCGCTGGGGCTGGCGCGCGCCGCATCCGTTGTCGCGCACCAGCAGGCGCAGGCCCTGGGCGCTGCGTTGCAGGCGCACCCGCACCTGGCTGGCGCCGGCGTGCCGGGCGACGTTGGTCAGCGCCTCTTGCAGCAGGCGGTAGAGGTGGGTCTTGCTGGCGTCGGGCAACGCTGGCAGGTCGGCGCCGACCCGCAATTGGCAGTCGATGCCCTGGCTGTCCTGCCATTGGCTCACCAGCAGGCCAAAGGCTTCGGCCAGCGGCAGGTGCTGCAGCACCACCGGGTACAGGTCCTGCACCAGGGCGCGAAAGCCCTGCTGCAAGCGTTCGCAATTGAGTTCCAGGGCCTGGGCCGTGTGTTCCACCACCGTGGGCTGGCCGCTGACCATGCGCAGCAGGCAGACCTGGGCGCGGATGCCCGCCAGGTATTGCCCGAGGTCGTCGTGCAGGGTCTGCGCCAGGTAGGTGCGTTCGCGCTCCTGCACCGCCAGCAGGGCCTGGGTCAGTTGCGCGTTGTCGGCCCGGGTCTGCTCCAGGGTCGCGGTCATGCGGTTGAAGTGTCCGGCCAGTTGTCGCGCTTCCGGCAGGCCGGCTTCGCGCAGGCGCACCGCCAGTTGCCCGCCGGACACCTGCTGCAAGGCCCGCAGCAAATCATCCAGCAAGCCCATGCCCCGACGTACTGCCCAGCGGATGGTCAGCAGGCTCAAAAGCAGGGCCAGGCCGCACAGGCTCAACAGCTGTTGCAGGGAATCCCAGACTTCATCGATCTCGTCCCGCGCGTCCACGGCGATCAGCACCCGGCGGCCGTCGCCCAGGTCCAGTTCGCGGGCGCTGTGGCGGCGGTCACTGAACAGCTGGCGGCCAAGCCAGGCGTCCAGCCCGGCCTGCTCGGGCATGCGCGCCGCCTCGTCCGGCCCCAGCCAGTGCACCCGCACATGGCGCAGGCTCTGGGTGAGATGCGGTTGCAGCCCCGCCGGGTTGCGCTCGGCGCTGTCGCTCAAGTACTCCACCACCGCTTCGGCGGACTGCAGTTCACGCTCGACATCGGCCACCGCCTGGTGCAGCAGCAAGCCGGCGCAGGCCAGGGTCACCACGGCAAAGAACGCCGTGACCCACAGGTTGATCCGCCACAGCGCCGACATGCCTAGCGCCCCGGAACCAACGGCACCGCCAGGGGCACGACCGGGCGCGGGCCGTGCAGGCGATCGACGCCGATCAGACTGAGGATCAGCAGCAAGGGCAGGAGCAGCACTTTGATGATGCGCATGGGCGTCGCTCTCAAGGTTCGGGCTCAGGGTTCGGGGCAGATTCAGGCCAGGATCGAGGCCGCTGGGACCATGCTAAGACCGCCGCGCCCGCGCCGGGTTACTACCTTGGTACTGCCCGGGCGCTACTTTCTGCATATTTCCCCGCCCCGACGCTGTTCCTATGCTGGCGCCACCTGCCGTGGAGCGCCCTATGCACAAGCCTGCCCCGCTTATCCCGACTTGCCTGCTGGTGCTGGCCTCGCTCCTGCTGCCCCTGAGCGCCAGCCAGGCCAGCGAGGAACCCTTGCAGGTGCGCATCGGCTACCTGGGCTATCGCCCCGACCCCGGCCCGCTGCTGTCCAACATCATCCCCGAGCCCGCCGACGCCGGTCTGCAAGGCGCCCAGTTGGCGATTGTCGACAGCAACAGCACCGGGCGCTTTCTCAAGCAGCAGTTCCAGCTCGACAGCGTCAGCGTCGACAGCCCCGAGGCGCTGCTGCAAGCCGCCAGGGCCCAGCACGACCAGGGCCTGCGGCTGTTCGTGGTGAATGCCCCGGCGGCCAGCCTGCGGGAGTTGTCGGCGGCCCTGCCCGACAGCCTCTTGTTCAACGCCGGCAGCCCCGACGATGCCCTGCGCAGCAGCCAGTGCCTGGGCAACGTGCTGCACAGCCTGCCCGGCCGGGCGATGCTGGCCGACGCCCTGGTGCAGTTCATGGTGCTGCGCAAATGGCAGCGGGCCTTGCTCATCGTCGGCCAGACCGAAGACGACCGCGCCTACGCCGACGCCTTGCGCCGGGCCATGCAGCGCTTCGGCCTGAAGATCGTCGCCGAGAAAGCCTGGAGCTTCGACAACGACCAGCGCCGCAGCGCCCAGGCCGACATGCCGCTGTTCACCCAGACCGCCGAATACGACGTGGTGCTGGTGGCCGACGAGCGCGGCGATTTCGGCGAATACCTGCCCTACCAGACCTGGTACCCGCGCCCGGTGGCCGGCACCCAGGGCCTGACCCCCACCGGCTGGCACAAGAGCGTCGAGACCTTCGGCGCCGCACAGCTGCAAAAACGCTTCGAAGCCCAGGCCGGGCGCTGGATGAACGACCGCGACTTCGCCGCCTGGATGGCCGTGCGCAGCGTCGCCAGCGCCGTGAGCAAACTGCGCCAGGCCGACCCGCGGCCCCTGCAGGCGCTGCTGCTCAGCGACCAGCTGCCGCTGGACGGCTTCAAGGGCCGCAAGCTCAGCTACCGGCCGTGGAACGGCGAACTGCGCCAACCGATTCCCCTGGTGCAACCCCGGGCCCTGGTCAGCACCTCGCCCCAGGACGGTTTCCTGCACCCCTTCAACGAAATGGACAGCCTGGGCTACGACCGCCCCGAAGTGACCTGCCGCTACCCCTGATCCCATCACCACAACAACAAGGAATCCGCCATGCGCCGCCCTCTTCTCTGCCGCTCCGCCTTCTGCGCGGGCCTGCTGCTCGCCGCCGGGCACGCCATGGCCGCCACGGCCTGGGTCTCCAACGAAAAGGACAACAGCCTGAGCCTGATCGACCTGCAGACCCTGGAAGTCACCCAGACCCTGCCGGTGGGCCAGCGCCCGCGCGGGCTGCTGCTGTCCCATGACAACAAGCTGCTGTACATCTGCGCCAGCGATTCGGACCGGGTCCAGGTGATGGACGTGGCCACCCGCAAGATCATCAAGGAGCTGCCCTCCGGCAAGGACCCCGAGCAGTTCGCCCTGCACCCCAACAACCGCTGGCTGTACGTGTCCAACGAGGACGATGCGCTGGTCACGGTGATCGACACCGAGACCGCCAAGGTCCTCGGCCAGATCAACGTCGGGGTCGAGCCCGAGGGCATGGCGGTGAGCCCTGATGGCAAGTGGGCGGTCAACACCAGCGAAACCACCAACATGCTGCACTGGATCGACACCAGCACCCAGACCCTGGCCGACAGCACCCTGGTGGACCAGCGCCCGCGCTTCGTCGAGTTCAACCAGGACGGCTCAAGGCTTTGGGCCTCGGCGGAAATCGGCGGCACCGTGACCATCCTCGACGTGGCCACGCGCCAGGTGCTCAAGACCCTGAACTTCAAGATCAAGGGCGTGCACCCGGACAAGGTGCAGCCGGTGGGCATCAAGCTCAGCGCCGACGGCAAGTACGCCTTCGTCGCCCTGGGCCCGGCCAACCACGTGGCGGTGATCGACGCCAAGACCTACGAGATCCTCGACTACCTGCTGGTGGGGCGGCGGGTCTGGCAGCTGGCATTCACCCCGGACCAGAGCCAGTTGCTGGCCACCAACGGGGTCAGCGGCGATGTCTCGGTGATCGACGTCAACAGCCTCAAGGTGCTCAAGTCGGTGAAGGTCGGGCGCTATCCCTGGGGCGTGGTGGTGACCCCATGAACGCTTTGGAGGTCAGCCAGCTGAGCTTCGCCTACGGCCCGCGCCAGGCCCTCGATCAGGTCAGCCTGAGCCTGGCTCCCGGGCGCTTTGCCGCCCTGCTGGGGCCCAACGGCGCCGGCAAGTCGACCCTGATAGCCCTGCTCACAAGGCTCTACGACCTGCAGCAGGGCGACATCCGCGTCGGCGGCTGCTCCCTGCGCAACGCCGCCCGGGCCGCCCTGCGCCAGCTCGGCGTGGTGTTCCAGCAAAGCACCCTGGACCTGGACCTGAGCGTCGAGCAGAACCTGCACTACCACACCGCACTGCACGGCCTGTCGCGGCGCCAGGGCCAGGCACGGATCGACGCCGAACTGGCGCGCCAGGGCCTCACCGAACGGCGTCGGGAGAGCGTGCGCGCCCTCAATGGCGGCCACCGCCGGCGGGTGGAGATCGCCCGCGCCCTGCTGCATGAACCGCGCCTGCTGCTGCTCGATGAAGCCAGCGCCGGCCTCGACCCGGCCAGCCGCCTGGCCCTCAACCGACACATTCGCCAGCTGTGCCAGGAGCAGTGCCTGAGCGTGCTGTGGACCACCCACCTGCTGGACGAAGTGCAGGCCGACGACCAGTTGCTGATCCTGCATCAGGGGCGCCTGGTGGCCAGTGGCGTGGCCAGCGCCATCAGCCAGCAACAGGGCGGCGACCTGGGCACGGCCTTCGCCCGCCTGACCCAGAATCCCCAGCCGCGCCCGGCGCCGATCGGAGAACCGCTCGCATGAACGCCTACTGGCAGTGCCTGCGCGGCATCGTGCTGCGCGAATGGCTGCGCTTCGTGCTGCAGCGCACACGCTTTCTCAGCGCCCTGGTGCGGCCCCTGCTGTGGCTGCTGGTGTTCGCCGCCGGCTTTCGCGCCGCCCTGGGCATCGCCATCATCGAACCTTACAGCACCTACATTCCCTACGAGGTCTACATCGTCCCGGGGCTGGCCTGCATGATCCTGCTGTTCAACGGCATGCAGGGCTCGCTGTCGATGGTCTACGACCGGGAAATGGGCAGCATGCGCGTGCTGCTCACCAGCCCCCTGCCCCGGGCCTTCCTGCTGGCCAGCAAGCTGCTGGCCACCTCGCTGATCTCGCTGCTGCAGGTCTACGCCTTCCTCGCCGTGGCCTGGCTGTATGGCGTGCAGCCGCCGGCCATGGGCCTGCTGGCGGCGCTGCCGGCGTTGCTGCTGGTGGCCCTGATGCTCAGCGCCCTGGGGTTGCTGCTGTCCAACGCCATCCGCCAACTGGAGAACTTTGCCGGAGTGATGAACTTCGTGATCTTCCCGCTGTTCTTCCTGTCTTCGGCGCTGTACCCGCTGTGGAAGATGCTCGAAGCCAGCCCCTGGCTGTACTGGCTGTGCGCCCTCAACCCCTTCACCCACGCCGTGGAGCTGGTGCGCTTCGCCCTGTATCAACGCCTCAACCTCCTGGCCCTGGCGGTGTGCCTGGGGCTGACCCTGGTGTTCTCCCTGCTGGCGGTACTGACCTTCAACCCGCAACACGCCGCCCTGCGCAAAAGCACCGCCTAAACATCTCCAGATAAAGAGCCTCTGTAGCCGCTGCCGAGCCTAGGGCGAGGCTGCGACAAGGGCCGCAGGCCCTTCCAGCGATGCAAAGACCGACACATAGCTATGAACAGAACCCGGTGGACTGTCCTGCTGGACCGCGTCGGCAGGTTTAGCGTCTCCTCCGGAGCCGTTCGCAGCCTGCGGCAGCGGCTACACGGAACCTGGCGCGCCCTGCAATCCCTGTAGCCGCTGTCGAGCCTACGGCGAGGCTGCGACAAGGGCCGCAGGCCCTTCCAGCGATGCAAAGACCGGCACATAGCTGTGAACAGAACCCGGTGGACTGTCCTGCTGGACCGCGTCGGCAGGTTTAGCGTCTCCTCCGGAGCCGTTCGCAGCCTGCGGCAGCGGCTACACGAAGCCCTGCAATCTCCGCAATCTCTACAACGCCTGTAGCCGCTGTCGAGCCTACGGCGAGGCTGCGACAAGGGCCGCAGGCCCTTCCAGCGATACAAAGACCGACACATAGCTGTGAACAGAACCCGGTGGACTGTCCTGCTAGGCCGCGTCGGCAGGTCTGGCGTCTCCTCCGTCGGAATGCCGCCCAAGCCGTTCGCAGCCTGCGGCAGCGGCTACAGACAACTACAAGAGCGTCACCCAGCCAGTACCTACGACTTTGGTACTGCTTTTGCTGTCGATGGTCGCATTCACAAATGCCCCCGCGCTGGCATGTAATGGGCGCATAACAAGAAGGACAACCCCCTTATGCCCCGTGCCCTGCAGACCCTGGCCCTGCTGTCCCTGAGCCTGACCCTGGGAATGGCCCAGGCCGAGACGCCGCTGTTTTCCGCCGACGGCTATCGCACCAGCCTCTACCGCAGCCCGACGCCCACGCAGATCGAGGTCGCGCAGATCATCGACACCCAGGGTTTGCAGGCCCTGCTCCAGGCGCAACCCAAACCCCTGCTGATCGACGTCTATCGCCGGCAATGGCTGCAAGGCCGCTTCATCGACAGCGAGCCCCACGCCAACCTGCCCGGCAGCCACTGGCTGGCCAATACCGGCGACGGCGAGCTGAGCCCCGAGTGGCAAGGCTACTTCAGCCGCTACCTGCAGCAGCTCAGCGCCGGCAACCTGCAACAACCGCTGGTCTTTTATTGCCGCGCCGATTGCTGGCTGAGCTGGAACGCGGTAAAACGCGCCGCAGCCCTGGGCTATACCTCCCTCTACTGGTATCGCGACGGCCTGGACGCCTGGGAGGCCGCCGGGTTACCGGTGGTGGCGGCCCAGCCGGAAGCCTTTCCCTGAAGCCGCCAGCGCGCCCCCGCACAATCACAATAACGAGGTGAAAGGCCATGTATAAAATTCTGATAGCCGACGATCACCCACTGTTTCGCGAAGCCATTCACAACGTCATCAGCGACGGATTTCCCGGCAGCGAGGTGATGGAAACCGCCGACCTGGACAGCGCCCTGGCCCTGACCCAGGAGCACGACGACCTGGACCTGATCCTGCTGGACCTGAACATGCCCGGCATGCACGGCCTCAACGGCCTGATCACCCTGCGCAACGAAGCGCCGACCATTCCGGTGGTGATCGTCTCCGCCGAGCAGGACAAGCAGATCGTGCTCCAGGCCATCACCTACGGCGCCGTCGGCTTCATCACCAAATCCTCGGCGCGCTCGCAGATGACCGAGGCCATCGAACAGATCCTCAACGGCAACGTGTACCTGCCGCCGGACATCATCCGCACCCAGAAAAGCCAACCGGGGCGCCGCAACAGCGAGACCCCGAGCTTCCCCCCGGAACTGCTCCAGGCCCTGACCCGCAAACAGCTTTTGGTGCTGGAACGCATGACCAAGGGCGAATCCAACAAGCAGATCGCCTACACCCTGGACATTGCCGAAACCACAGTGAAGGCCCACGTCTCGGCGATCCTGCGCAAGCTCAACGTGCACAACCGGGTGCAAGCAATCCTCAGTGCCGGGGATATCGATTTCGGCGCCTACCTGCGCCGCTAACCCCTGTAGCCGCTGCCGAGCCTTCGGCGAGGCTGCGACAAGGGCCGAAGGCCCTTCCTGCGATTCTGAAGATCCGCGCATTCATCGCAACCAACGCCGTGGCGGTGAATCGGATCACGCGGGTTGTTCTGGTGGACCGCGTTGCCAGGGTTGGCGTCTCCTGCGGAGCCGGGCGCAGCCTGCGGCAGCGGCTACATGAAGCCTTCCGCGCCCTGCAGGTCCTGTAGCCGCTGCCGAGCCTTCGGCGAGGCTGCGACAAGGGCCGAAGGCCCTTCCTGCGATTCTAAAGACCCGCGCAATCATTGCGACCAACGCCGTGGCGGTGAATTGGGTCACGCGGGTTGTTCTGGTGGACCGCGTTGCCAGGGTTGGCGTCTCCTGCGGAGCCGGGCGCAGCCTGCGGCAGCGGCTACAGGGGGGGCGTCAGCAGGTGGCTGATGGCGGTCTTGAGTTTCATCGGGCGCACCGGTTTGTGCATCAGGGTGTGGCCCAGCTGCCGCAGTTGCTGTTTGAGCTCGTTGCTGTAGTTGGCGGTGATCATCATCGCCGGGATCGCCAGGGCACGGCGGGCGTTGATCCGGGCCACGGCGTCGATGCCGTTCTGCTGGTGGTCCAGGTGGTAGTCGGCAATCAGCAGGTCGGCGTCGGCGCGGTAGTCGTCGACCTGGCGCGCCAGGTCTTCTTCGGACAAGGCGGTGATCACCTGGCAGCCCCAGCCTTCGAGCAGGGTGCGCATGCCGGCGCAGATCGCCGCGTCGTTATCCAGCACCCAGATCCGCGCGCCGTGCAAACGCTCCAGCAGGGCGTCGCCCAGCTCCGGGCGCGGCGCCGGCAAGGGCGCGCTGGCGCTGATCGGCACCTGCACGCTGAACACCGAGCCGCGTCCCGGCCAGGAGCGCACGCCGATGCGGTGGCCGAGGATCCCGGCAATCTTCTCGACGATGGCCAGCCCCAGGCCCAGGCCGCGGTCCTGGTCCGGGCGCTGTTCTTCACCGCGCTTGAATTCCTGGAAGATTTCTTCCAGGCGTTCGGCGGCGATGCCCATGCCGCTGTCCCAGACTTCGATCGACAGCCAGTGCCCCTGGCGCCGGCAACCGAGCACAACGCGGCCCTGACAGGTGTAGCGGATGGCGTTGCTCAGCAGGTTGCGCAGGATCCGCGCCAGCAGCTGGATGTCGCTGCGCACCAGGGCCGAGCAGGCCACGAAGTGCAGTTCCAGGCCTTCGCTGCGGGCCACCTGGGCGTACTCGGCGGCAAGGTTTTCCAACAGTTCGCTCAAGGCGAAAGGCGCGATGTCGGCCTTGATCACCCCGGCATCGAGCTTGGAAATGTCCACCAGGGTGCCCAGCAGGTTTTCCACGTCTTCCAGGGAGTTGCTGACATTGCGCACCAGGGCGCTGCTGGCCTGGGGGTCGCGACGCTCCAGCAAGGCGCTGGTGAACAGCCGCGCGGCGTTCAGGGGTTGCAGCAGGTCATGGCTGACCGCGGCGAGGAACTTGGTCTTCGACAGGTTGGCCCGCTCGGCCTCGCTCTTGGCCTCGCGCAGCCGCGACTCGACCCGGCTGCGCTCTTCGATCTCGCGCAGCAGTTGCTGGTTGAGGGTGGTCAGTTCGGCGGTGCGTTCGCGCACCCGCAGTTCCAGGTTCTGGTAGGCCTGATGCAAGGCCTCGGCGGTGCGCCGGCGTTCGGTGATGTCGCGGATCAGCACGAAGATCCCCACCACTTCGCCATTGGCCAGGCGGTTGGGCACGTAGGAGCGCAGCATGTAGCGCTCCTGGTTGTTGACGTTGGTTTCGGCGAATTCGAAGGTCACGCTCTCCCCCGCCAGGGCCCGCTCCACATAGCTTTCCAGGCGCTGGTAGTGCTGTTCGCTGTGCACCTCGCGCAGGCTCTGGCCGAGCATCACGCCCCGGGGCCAGCAGTACCATTCCTCATAGACCTTGTTGGTGAACTCATACACCAGGTCGGCATTCAGGTAGGCAATCAGCGCCGGCACATGGTCGGTGATCAGGCGAATCCAGCGTTCGCTCTCGCTCAGGGCCTCGGCGTGCTGGTAGCGCTCGGTGATGTCGGTGAAGGTGTTGACGAAACCGCCGGTGGGTAGCGGATGGGTGCGGATCTCCAGGACCCGGCCGTCGCTCAAACGTTGCTCGCACTCGTGGATCACCCGGCCATTGCCGTCGCGGCTGGCGGGGGTCAGCAGGCTCAGCTCACTGTCGCCGATCACCTCGGCAAACATCCGATGCGCGGCCACCGGGGCCAGCCCGCTGAGCTCCAGGAAGCGCCGGTTCCACAGTTCGAGAATGCCCTCGGCGCTGACCATGGCCACGCCCTGGGACAGGTTGTCCACCGCCCGTTGCAGCAGGTGGGACTTTTGCGCCACCGCCTGCTCCCGACGCAGGGTTTCGCTGTGCTTGACCTCGGTGATGTCGGTGAACAGGATCACCCGCCCGCCCTCCCGGGTCGGCCGTTCGCTGACCTGCAGCCAGCGGCCGTTGTGCAGGCGATACAGCGGTTGTTCGTCGGCGCCGCTGCGCGGTTCCTCGCTGAACAACCCGGTGCTGGTCATCAGCCGGCGCACTTCCGAGAGGCGCATGCCGGCCATGATCCGCACCCGGCCGTGGGTCCAGAAGGCGCGGAAGCGGCTGTTGAACAGGACGATGCGCTGCTCCTGGTCGAACAGCACGAAGGCATCGGAAATGCTCTCGATGGCGTCGATCAGGTGCTGGTGAGCTGTCTCGGCCCGCAGCCGCGCCTCGCTGAGCAGATGGTTGCCGGCCTTGAGCTCGGCCATGGCCTGGTTCAGGGCGTCGGTGCGTTCGCGCACCTGCTCGGCCAGCACCACCGAATGCTGGAACGCCGCGTAAGGGTCGTTGCCGCGGGTGATGCCGGATTCGACCCGTTCGATCAGCGCCGCGTTGATCCGCCGCAGCTTGCGGTTCTCGCGCTGCAGGCAGTCGAGCTGCGCTTGCAGCTCAGCGGCGGGCCGGAGTTCGACTGCGGGCAATGGCGACCCCGGTGAAGGTCTGGTTGATGTGCATGCCATTGAACTGTTCTCCGTAGGTGTTGAAACCCATCACCCGTTGATCCCGCAAAAAGGCCCCGATCTCATCCAGGCTGCCGCGATCCTCCAGCTCCAGGCGACGCAAAAAGCAGTCGCAGCCGATGGTCAGCAACAGGCTGCCCAGGCGCTGCTGCAAGCCGTCGAACAGCTGTTGCAGGTTGGGCAGCAAAGGGCCGGGGGTCATGGCGGTGAGGACGATGCCGTTCTCCACCGCGCAGTAGAAACTCAGGCTCAGGTCCGGGTGCACCTGCTGCACCGCGCGCACGTAGTAGTGCTGGTTGATGCGCACCGCCAGCGGGTGGGCGGCGAACACCCGATGGTCGAGCTGCGCCAGGGGCACGCCGATCAACCGTGCGTACTCCTCGGCGGCCGGTTCCGCGTTCAGTTCATAGACCCGGCGCGAGGCGCTGTCGGCGCCGGTGACCACCAGTTTTTCTTCCCGGGGCTGGATGTGGTGGGTGGTGAACACCTCGAAATCCAGCCAGGTGTTGACCAGCACCACCACCGCCGCGCCGCTGTGGAACTCGCCGCCGTAATACACGTGGGTGTGGGTCAGGTAGTTGTCATCGCCGGCCGAACCGCCGAAATGGGGAATGTCCCCCAGGGCTGCGCTGAGAGCGGCCAGGACCATTTCTTCGCGGCTCGACAGGCCGTCCAGCAGGGTCAGGGCGAAGCTGTTGCCCTTGATCGGCGCCAGGGTGTTGCTGCGGCAGCGGCCCACCAGGCGTTCGACCATCTGCTGGGCGTCGATCAGGCTGAAGTGTTCCATCTGGTCGATCAGCTCGGCGGCGATGGAAAAGTGCCGGTGATCGAAGCCGATGGCGGTCACGCAATTGCGCCCGTAGCCCAGGGGGGTGATTTCCCCGGCGCTGGTGCAGCCCACCAGGGGGATGCCGCCAAAGCTCTGCTGCAGGGCCGGGCCCAGGGTGTGCAGGGGGTATTCGGCGGAACAGAAAAACAGCACGAAGCCCAGGTGCGGATGCAGCAACTGGCTGGCCAGGTCCTGGGCCACCTGCTGCGGATCGACGGCCTGGGACATGGCACTGACCACGCCCTCGCTCTGGGCTTGCTGCATCGTCGCCTCCGGCGCCGGTTGTCTGAGCAATGAGTGTACGAAGCAGGCCCCGGGGCACGAATGCTACTTGGGTAGCGGGTAGCCGGTTCCATGGGCGTAGGTGCTGGCTTGCGAGCGAAAGTGTCGGCCGGTTTGGTGCAAGGCTGGCGGGCCTCTTCGCCGGCAAGCCGGCTCCTACGGGGAAGGCGCCAATGCGGAAAATAGGCGGGGAATGCGCGGCGCGACCTCCGTAGGAGCTGGCTTGCCAGCGAAGGCGTCATCCGGGCTGGTGCAAGGCTTGAGGGCCTCTTCGCCGGCAAGCCGGCTCCTACAGGAAATGCGCCAATGCGGAAAATAGGCGGGGAATGCACGGCGCGACCTCCGTAGGAGCTGGCTTGCCAGCGAAGGCGTCATCCGGGCTGGTGCAAGGCTTGAGGGCCTCTTCGCCGGCAAGCCGGCTCCTACAGGAAATGCGCCAATGCGGAAAATAGGCGAGGAATGCGCGGCACCACCTCCGTAGGAGCTGGCTTGCCAGCGAAGGCGTCATCCGGGCTGGTGCAAGGCTTGAGGGCCTCTTCGCCGGCAAGCCGGCTCCTACGGGAAATGCGCCAATGCGGAAAATAGGCGGGGAATGCGCGGCGCGATCTCCGTAGGAGCTGGCTTGCCAGCGAAGGCGTCATCAGGGCTGGTGCAAGGCTTGAGGGCCGCTTCGCCGGCAAGCCGGCTCCTACAGGAAATGCGCCAATGCGGAAAATAGGCGGGGAATGCGCGGCGCGACCTCCGTAGGAGCTGGCTTGCCAGCGAAGGCGTCATCCGGGCTGGTGCAAGGCTTGAGGGCCTCTTCGCCGGCAAGCCGGCTCCTACAGGGGAAGGCGCAAATAGGGGAGAAATGGGAATGCGGGGCGCCGGCCCGGGCGCGATGCGCACGCCAGGGCCGGCGCTGGGGTTACCAGGTCAGTACCGCACCCACGGCGAAGGTGTCGGTGTTTTCGTTTTGCGCATTGGTGTGATGGCCGTCGATCTCGAACTGGTTGTACTCGGCCACCAGCTTGAGGTTGTCGTTGATGTCGTGGAACAGCGCCACGCCCCGGGTCTGGTAATCGGCGCCGCTGCCGACCACGCCGTTGCCGTCGTCCTTCGTCTTGCCGTAGGACAGCGCCAGGCGGTTCTTGCCCAGTTTGTACGAGCCCTGCAGCAGGTAGCCCTTGCTGTCCACGTTGCGCAGGGTGGCTTCGCCGGCGTTGTTGGTGAAGAACGGGTTGATGCCCTTGGCCTGGAACCCGGAGCCGGTCAGGGACAGGCCGCCCATCTTGGCCTGCAGGCCATAGCCCAGGCCCTTGGACGTCACCGACTGCACGTTGGGGTCGGTGTTGTCGGAAGTCTGGTAGCTGCCGTTGAGCCAGCTGTAGAACTTGGCCCCGCCCAGGTCGAACTGGTAGGTGACCTCGCTCTCGGTGCGCGGGTTCTTCTGGTAGGCCTTGCCCAGGGCGCTGCTGTCGTTGGTGTCCACCGGGTCGAGGATGCCCACCGCCACCCGCAGGCCGTCCATCATCGGGCTGCGGTAAGTGATCTGCGACGACGGAAAGGGATAGGGATAACCGCTGCCGATGTTGCCGAACGACACCCCGCCGCCGTCCACCAGCCCCAGGCTGTCGCTGACCTGGCCGTACCCGGCGAGCATTTCATCGAGCAGGATGTTGGAGCGGGCGAACAGACCGAAGTCCTTGCCGATCAGCACCTCGCCCCACTCCGGGTTTGCCACGGTGCCGTAGAACTGGCGCACGTCGATGGCGGTGTCGGTGCCGTTGGTTTCGCTGTCGTTGATGGTCACCCAGAACGAGGCCCGGGCGCCGAGCTTGAGGTCGTCCACCTGCTTGCCCATGTTGAAGCCCAGGTAGTTGGGCAGAAAGCCCATCTTGACCCGCGCCTGGCGGCGGTCGTACTGGTCGCCGGCGCGGTCGACCTTGCTGTTGACGTAGAAGGCGTTGATGTAGCCGTCGGTGGAAAAGGTGGTCTGGTCCTTGTCGTACAGCATGATCTCGGCTTCGGCGACAGTGCCCAGGCCAAGGGTCGACAGGCCGACGAGCAGGGCCGGAATCAGAGGGTACTGGCAGTTCTTATTGTTATGCATGGCGCGCTCCGCAAACGGGGGACGAAATGTCGGAGGCGATTATCGAAAGGGCCCCAGGGCACTGACAGGCTGCCTTGGAGGCAGATTGCCAGTGCTTTGGAGGGGCTGGCAGGGAGCGGCAAATCCGATCCACGACCGGACCGCTACCGGGCCCACTACCTGGAGTAACACCAAGGGCTCATGGCCCCGGGTGCGAAGGGATGAAGTCCTTAAGTCGTCGGCCGTTCAGTCGTCGCCCGTCTTATCGTCGCCCGCGAGCGCGCGCAACCGCGCCAGCTCGGCGGTAGCCAGGGGAATGCCGTGCTCCAGCGATTTGGCCCGGGTGCGGTAGCGCCGGTCCCCGGGCATGCGCTCCAGGCCCACGGCCTGCATCTGCCGCACCAGCTCGCCGCTGCGCTGGGCAAAATGCCCGCCGCCCAGGTGGCTGGGGTCGATGACGATCAGCAGTTGTCCGGTCCACGGCGTTTGCGCCCCCGGGTGTTGCGACCAGTCGAACTCGAAGGAGAAGTTGCCGCCGGTCAGCGCCGCCGCCAGCAGCTCCACCATCATCGACAGCGCCGAGCCCTTGTGCCCGCCAAAGGGCAGCAAGGCGCCGCCGTCGAGAATCGCTGCCGGATCGCAAGTGGGCTGGCCGTCGCGGTCCACCCCCATGCCCGGTGGCAGCTGCTGGCCCTGGCGCTTGGCGATCTGCACATCGCCGTGGGCGATGGCGCTGGTGGCCAGGTCGAAGACGATGGGCTCGGCGCCCTCGCGGGGGGCGGCGAAGGCAATCGGGTTGGTGCCGAACAGCGGGCGCTGGGCGCCATGGGGCACCACACAGGTCATGCTGTTGACCAGGCTCAGGGCCACCAGGCCTTCTTCGGCGAAGGGCTCGACGTCCGGCCACAAGGCCGCGAAGTGATGGGAATTGCGAATCGCCAGCACCGCGATCCCGGCGCTGCGGGCCTTGCTCAGCAGCAGCGCGCGGGCCGCGGCCAGGGCCGGCTGGGCAAAGCCGCCTGCGGCGTCCACCGCCACCACGCCGGGGGCCACATCCTCCACTTGCGGCACGGACTGACCGTTGACCCAGCCACTGGCCAGGGACGACAGGTAACCGGGCATGCGGAACACCCCGTGGCTGTGGGAGCCGTCGCGCTCGGCGCGGGCGCAGTTGTCGGCCAGCACCCGGGCCACCTCGGCAGAGGTGCCGTGGCGAAGAAAAATCCGTTGCAGCAAGTCGGTCAAGGCCGGCAGGTCGAGGTACTCGGCATCTGCCTGCGCCACGGTCGCGTGGTTCGCGTCGGTCATTGCAGCTCCATTGGAATTGTTATTGGAAGGGGCCTGACTATCGCGTCACGCCAGTTAACTGTCAAATGTTGACTTCATGACAGAAAACCTTCATTTTCCGTTTCCAGCGGTCAATAAAAACAAGGAGCGGCCATGAGCCAGCCCATCAAACAACGCCTTGAAAGCAGCTTGTCCAGCGCCACCGCGTCGGGCCGGGCAATTGCCAGCTACATGCTGGCCAACCTCTATGAGCTGCCCTTCCAGACCGCCGCCGACATCGCCGAAAAACTCGGCGTCAGCGAATCCAGCGTCGGCCGGTTCTGCCGCGCCATCGGCTACAGCCATTTCAAGGATTTGAAAAACGACCTGAAGAACGACCTCGGCGAAGGCCCGTGGCTGGTGGGCGACCGCCTGCAGGAATTTCGCCAGCAGCCCAACCCGGCGGCCCAGGGCCTGCCCCGCAGTTTCGAGCTGGAAGTGGCGGCGCTGGTCAAGGTCTACGAATACAGCCTGACCCCGGCCTGGCAGACCGTGGTCCAGCGCCTGGCCAGCCGGCGCCGGGTGTACGTGGCGGGGTTCCAGACCGAGCGCGGCATCGCCGCCTCCATGGTCCACCTGCTGCAATACCTGCGCGACGGCGTGCACCTGGTGGACGGCTCTGCCGGGCATTTCGCCGACGTACTGCTCAGCCCCGCCGAAGACTGCGCCCTGGTGGTGTTCGAGGCCCGGCGCTATTCGCGCCACGCCCTGACCCTGTGCCACAAGGCTCGCGAGGCGGGGATTCCGGTGACCCTGGTCACCGACACCTTCTGCGACTGGGCCGAGCAGAACGCCGACGAGGTGTTCCGCGTGCCCACCGAGTTCAACCTGTTCTGGGAATCCACCGCGGCCATGCTGTCGCTGGTGCACCTCTTGATCAACGAGGTGTGCAAGCACCTGGGCCCCGAGGTGGAAAAACGCCTGGAAGCCACGGCCGCCCTGCATAACGAATTTGTTGGCTACACATCGTCCACCCGCGCAAAACAATAAATAACCGAGGTGCTCCATGAACAACGTCGTCCGCTTCGCCAGTGCCTGCGCCCTGGTCTTCTCCGCCTCCGCGGCCCAGGCCGAAACCCTGAAGATCGCCACCGAAGGCGCCTACCCGCCCTTCAACTACGTGGACTCCAACAACCAGCTGCACGGCTTCGACGTGGACATCGCCAACGCCCTGTGCAAGCAGATGCAGGTCGAATGTCAGATCGTCGCCCAGGACTGGGAAGGCATCATCCCGGCGCTGCTGGCGAAGAAATACGACGCGGTGGTGGCCTCGATGATCGCCACCGACGAGCGCAAGAAAAAGATCGCCTTCAGCAACCACTACTACCGCACCCCGCTGTCGGTAGCCGTGGCCAAGGACTCGGACATCACCGACGCCCAGACCAATTTCAAGGGCCGCACCGTGGGCGCCCAGGCCTCCTCGACCCAGGCCATCTACGCCGAGGACCACTACGGCCCGGCCGGCGCCGACGTGAAGTTCTACCCGACCCTGGACGAAGCCAACAGCGACCTGGCCGCCGGACGCGTGGACGGGGTGATTGCCGACAAGTTCCCGCTGCTGGCCTGGGCCGAAAGCGCCGGCAAGGACTGCTGCAAGATCATCGGTGACGTCAACGGCACCACCGCCGACGCTTCCATCGCCGTGCGCAAGGAAGACAACGCCCTGCGCGAGCGCCTGAACAAGGCCCTGGACGCGATCGTCGCCGACGGCACCTACAAGCAGATCTCCAGCCGCTACTTCGCCTTCGACATCTACTGACCGCCCGCCTTTGCCGCTGCCGTTGCCCCCGCGTTCCCCCGAGCGCGGCGGCGCCCTGCACGGTTCAATCCTCCAGAGGGTTCGCGCATGTTCGAACAGCTGTCACTCCTGTCCTTTGCCAGCGGCGGCTGGGGCTCGGCCCTGCTTGCCGGGGCCCTGGTGACCATCGCCCTGGCCCTGGCCTGCGTGCCCATCGGCCTGCCCCTGGGCTTGCTGGTAGCCCTGGCCGCACGCTCGAAAAACCGCTGGGCGCGGGCCTGGGCCACGACCTTTTCCACGGTGTTTCGCGGCCTGCCGGAGCTGTTGACCCTGCTGATCATCTACTACGGCTGCCAGATCGCCGCGCAGAAGATCCTCGGCGCCCTGGGCTACCCCGGTGAAGTGGCGATCAACACCTTTGTCGCCGCGATGATCGCCTTCAGCCTGGTGTTCGCCGCCTTCTCCAGCGAGATCTGGCTGGCCGCGTTCAAGACCCTGCCCAAGGGCCAGTACGAAGCCGCCAGCGCCCTGAGCCTGTCGCGCCGCACCACCTTCACCAGGGTGCTGCTGCCGCAACTGACCCGCATCGCCCTGCCGGGGCTTTCCAACAACTGGCTGTCGCTGCTCAAGGACACCTCCCTGGTGTCGACCATTTCCCTGGTGGACCTGATGCGCCAGACCAACCTCGCGGTCAGCGTGACCAAGGAGCCCATGCTGTTCTACAGCGTGGCCTGCTTTGGCTACCTGTTCTTCTCGGCGCTGTCGGGGCACCTGTTCAGCTTTCTTGAACGGCGCTTCAACCGTGCGCAACGGAGCCTGCAACCATGAGCCTGGATGACCTGCTGAACCTGTTCCTCAACCAGGACCTGCTGGAACGCTACGGCCCGCGCTTTATCGACGGCCTGCTGGTGACCGCCAAGCTGGTGGCGATTTCCTTCAGTCTGGGCGCGGTGCTCGGCCTGCTGATCGCCCTTGGGCGGTTGTCCAACAATCAGTTCCTGCGGCGCTTTACCGGGGCCTACGTGTACTTCTTTCGCGGCTCGCCGCTGCTGGCCCAGCTGTTCATGCTGTATTACGGCCTGGGCTCGTTCAAAGGCTTCTGGCAGGACGTGGGCCTGTGGTGGTTCTTCCGCGACGCCTGGTTCTGCACCCTGCTGGCCTTCACCCTGAACACCGCCGCCTACCAGGCGGAGATCCTGCGCGGCAGCTTGCTGGCCGTCGCCCAGGGCCAGCGCGAAGCCTGCAAGGCCCTGAGCCTGTCGCGCTGGACCGCGTTTCGCAAAGTGATCCTGCCGCAGTCGCTGCTGATCGCCATCGGGCCTCTGGGCAACGAGCTGATCCTGATGATCAAGGCCAGCGCCATCGCCTCCCTGGTGACCATCTACGACCTGATGGGGGTGACCAAACTGGCCTTCTCCCGCAGCTTCGATTTCCAGATCTACCTGTGGGCCGCGGTGCTCTACCTGCTGATCGTCGAAGTGGTGCGGCGCAGCCTCAAATACCTGGAAGGCCGCCTGGGCCGGCACCTGAACTGAACCCTTTAGCGGGCCGCCCCGCGGCCCCTGTCATAAGGACCGAAACATGCATTGCCAAACCCTCGTTCTGGGCGCCGGAATCGTCGGCGTCAGCAGCGCCCTGCACCTGCAGGCCCGCGGCCGCCAAGTGGTGCTGCTGGACCGCCAGCCCCCGGGCAACGGCACCAGCCACGGCAACGCCGGGCTGATCGAACGCGCCAGCGTGATTCCCTACGCCTTCCCCCGGGAAGTGACCAAGCTGGTGCGCTACGGCCTCAACCAGCAATCGGACGTGCGCTACAGCCTGCGCCACCTGCCCAAGGCCGGCCCCTGGCTGCTGCAATACTGGCGCCACTCCTCGCCCAAGGGCCTGGCCGCCGCCACCCGCGCCATGCTGCCGCTGATCGAACGCTGCGTCACCGAACACCTGGCCCTGGCCCGCCCGGCCAACATGCTGGAGCTGATCGCCGACGGCGGCTGGCTCGAAGCCTTCAACGACCAGCAAGCCTTCGACTTCGCCCAACGCGCCGCCGCCGACCTGCGGGACTACGAACTCAACTACCGGGTACTGGACCGCGCCGAACTCTTGGCCCTGGAACCCGGCCTGCACCCCGACATCGTGGGCGGCCTGCACTGGCTCGACCCCAAGACCGTGAGCGACCCCGGCGGCCTGACCCGCGGCTACGCCGAACTGTTCAAGCAACGCGGCGGCCAATTCGTCATCGGCGATGCCCTGAGCCTGACCCAGATCGAAGGCGGCTGGCAGGTACAGAGCGAACTCGGCCCGATCACCGCCCAGGAAGTGGTGGTGGCCCTGGGCCCGCAAGCCAGCGGGATCTTCGAGCCCCTGGGCTACCGCATTCCCCTGGCGATCAAGCGCGGCTACCACATGCACTACGCCGCCCTGCCCGGCACCCGCCTGCAGCACCCGATCCTCGACCCGGTAGGTGGCTACGTCCTGGCGCCGATGGTGGGCGGCATCCGCCTGACCACCGGCATCGAATTCGCCGACTGCGACGACCCGATCAACGAAATCCAACTGCGCCGCTGCGAAGCCCTGGCCCGAAGCTTCTACCCCCTGGGCGAACGCCTCGACGCCGAACCCTGGCTGGGCCGCCGCCCGTGCCTGCCGGACATGTGCCCGGTGATCGGCCCCGCCGCGCGCCACCCTGGCCTGTGGTTCAACTTCGGCCACGCCCACCACGGCCTGACCCTGGGCCCAGTGAGCGGCCAACTGCTGGCGCAAATGGTCACCGGCGAAACCCCGTTCACCGACCCCACCCCCTACCGCGCCGAGCGCTTCAACTGACCGACGGAGAACCGCCATGCAGACCCAGACCGCCCCGCTTCCCGCCGCTTCCGAAGCGCCTGTCCGCCCCGCTGCCGACCCGCGTGAAGTGGTGATCGATATTGCCGGGGTGAACAAGTTCTACGGTGCTTTCCATGTACTGCACGACATCGACCTCAAAGTGCGCCAGGGCGAACGCATCGTCCTCTGCGGGCCTTCTGGCTCCGGCAAATCCACCCTGATCCGCTGCATCAACCGCCTGGAGATTGCCGAAAAAGGCCGCATCCTGGTGGACCGCACCGACCTCTCGCAAAACACCCGCGAAGCCGCCCAGGTGCGCAGCCAAGTGGGCATGGTGTTCCAGCACTTCAATCTGTTCCCGCATATGAGCGTGCTGGACAACTGCACCCTGGCACCGATGACCGTGCGTGGGTTGTCGCGGAAAAAGGCTGAAGAACTGGCCCGGGGGTTTCTGGCCAAGGTGGGGATTGAGAATCAGGCGGATAAGTACCCGAGCCAGTTGTCTGGCGGGCAGCAACAGCGCGTGGCGATTGCCCGGGCGTTGTGCATGGAGCCTAAGATCATGTTGTTTGATGAACCGACCTCGGCGCTGGACCCGGAGATGGTGAGTGAGGTGTTGGATGTGATGGTGAAGCTCGCTGGGAGTGGGATGACGATGTTGTGCGTGACCCATGAGATGGGGTTTGCGCGGCAGGTGGCGGAGCGGGTGTTGTTTTTGGATGGGGGGCGGATTGTGGAGGATGCACCGCCGGAGGCGTTTTTTGGGGCGCCGAAGAGTCCGAGGGCTAAGGCGTTTCTTGCGCAGATTGTGCATTGAGATTGAGGGGATAGATTCGTGAACTGCCGGCCTGGTGAGAGAGCTTGCTCCAGCTGGGTCGCGCAGCGCCCCCCAAAACCTGGCTCGTCGGGTTTATTGGCGTACATATACATTGCTGCGTGATGGCGCATAGGCTATCACTCGCACTACTGTCTAGCCCAAAACGGTAAGGCTGATTGCGCTGCGAATGATTTTGGTGCTATCGGTCGAAACCCTTATCACTCATCCCAATCAGACTCCCAACAAAGAACCTCAATAGGCTAAAATCCTGCGTTTGCGATTACCTGGAGCTCTGAGTGCTCAGAGATAAAGAAATTCGAAACGCTTTGATTGACCACTTGATGAAGAGGTCGCCTAAGCCTGCTCGGGTGCTCGAAGAACTCACCATCGATAATGGTAATGCCATCGCAGATGTTGTAGCGTGCTATCGCGAAATGCACTGCTATGAAATTAAAGGGCAGACTGACAACGTCAGGCGACTATTAGCTCAATCTGAATTTTATTCTCAGTCATTTCCAAAGCTTACTCTGGTGACAACTGAGAACCATATAAGGTGGGCTGCTGCACATGCCCCCGAGCACTGGGGCTTAATGCTAGCAAAAGTGCAAAGGGGCCGGGTTGTGCTCAGCTATATCCGGAAAGCAGGCACAAACTTTAGCTTTTGCAAGCAAAAAGCTTTACTGATGCTTTGGAAGGCCGAACTGACCGCGATTGCAAACGCACATCCTCAAGTCTCAGTAAAAAAGTCGTTCACTCGAGCAGACATTGCGTCGGCAATTAGTATGGGAATTACTAAAGAGGACGCCCTGAACGGGATTCAGAGCGCAATCGTCAGCCGACCATTAAATGGTATTCACAATGAACGTGATATGAGCAGCAGTGAGTGATTTTATCCATGTACTGGGGCTTCCACCTTTAGGTGGCCTGCGCGCAGATAGATAGCTTCTCTCGTGGATGTAGTTATCACCATATGAATAAGCGGCACCCCGATAAAAAGCCTGCCCAACAATATCATCGGAAATAGTAAAATACTGCTGATAACCGTGAGTTTTGAATCGCCTGCCACGTGATATATAAAATTGGTCACTGTGGGTGTAGAAAACTTTTGGAGTAGATACGCCACTCATCAGTTCCGGATTGAGATCGAGATCTGAGTACTCAGGACTTACCACACCGTAATCCCCATAAAGGATGTGTTGGTAGTCGGGCGAGCTCGTCAAAGTGCGCCAGAGCCGGTACTCCTCTCGTACCACATGCTTCTGAACATCCGTTCCTATCAAGGTTGCAATATTCCCTGGGATTACAGATCCAGATACCGATGTCGCATTAACTTGGAAGTCCAGCCTAAATCTAGACAAAAAGCGTTCGACTTTTCTTTTAGACTCAATATGATCATCAATAACTCTAAGATCTATTAGAAGAACAACGCCGGCAGGCTGAGCTGCCTGAATTTCACTCCAAAGCAAGTCGAGTCTTGGCTTGGTGATGTTGTAGCTCTCTATGTCTGTTTCTTGTAAGCGCACTCCTACCAAGCCCGGCTTCCGCCGAATAAAGTCAAACGCTGCCGAGTTATGATCAGGGCTGCGATCCAGAGCTACTACTGGCATCAGCCTGTAGGTTTTTAGCGCATCAAGCATATATCTATACTGGAAAGACCCTGCAAGATTTATGCTTTCATCAATATCAAAATTATCTACAAAAAACCAATACTCAGAATCAGCATCTTTAGACTTTTTTAGCTCAGCCGCAGCCAGTCTAATTCGCTTTAGAATTTCGACCTCTGTCATTACACTTTGAGAACGAGGCAAATCATACAGTGGTGCTATCTGATCTCTAACCCCTGAGCCAAGCTGAGCAACACCTTGAATCTCATTTTGTTTAAACTTCAAAAACGGAATGTACTTAATCATCTGCAAACCCAAAAGCCTCACGCAAATTCATGACTTGGACAAACTCAGGGTAAAGCTTGTAATTTTTAGACTGATGACGAAGCATTCCGGCAGCAATGGCCGGATGCACACCTGCTCGCTCACAATACATATGAAACTGACGCTTTTCGGTCCGAGCATTCCAAATTAGTCGCCAATTTTCTCGCGAAACCAGACTATCTTTGGCGATGATATTCGCCTCGATCTCTACTTCAGATTCATCATTTTCTTCAAAGTTATCTAGGATAGGCTGATCAAGCTGCTGGTAATGCAAAGAAATATGTGCAAGCTCATGCATTAACGTGAACCAGAAACTATCGTACCGATTGTACCGAAGTGCTATTCCTATGACCGGAGTTCCCTGCGAGAGCTTGAAGGTACACCCGTCCATCTTCATAGACTTGAAACCTGGCTCCACTACCAAGAGAACACCATAGGCTTCGGCCAGGAGTTCAATGAGCGACGTGGTGCGGTCTGGTTCTAAGCTTAGAAGCGCGATCTCCCTAAGTTGCTCACGGCTCAGTCCCTGAAACTTAGGAATCGCTCGGCTCAACACAGAAATTTTTGATTTCTCATTGACCAATGACAACCATGCTTGAATCTTGGTCTCTTCGGCCGAATGATTCTTCCGGTAGAGCACGGCGTTGTTGTTTGTTGCATTGAGCGCCAGCCTAATAATGAAGTCGTCATAAGCTTCCCCTCGCCGCGCATGCGTCTTAGCATCCGATGGCTTCAATGCTTTTTTCAAGCTTGTAAGAGCCGCTGTGAAGTCTACTGCAGCAGCCCGCGAGGAAGGGTAGACCTCAAAATCCTCTGGGAAACTCTCTGGGGTGTCAGACATGATGAGCCTCCCTCGCCAGTTTCCCAGCTATGTCAGGAGGAGCTTCAAAATACCGAAGATTTTCTTTCTCAGCATCAACCTCATACTCAATCATGCCGAGGTAGCGATAATACCCCTCCGCAGTCGGCAGTGAATGCAAGCAGAAACCAGGCCGGTATCCCAAGGTATTGATGGCGAAGTGGGAGGCGTGGGCAATCAAAATACGACTGACGCTTCCGAACTGCTTTTCATAGTTTGGTCTATCTCTATTCCAATATGCTGAAGCAACATAATCAATGTAGAAAATGCGCTCGCCATCCAAGCGGCTTTCCTTGGGATGATAGATAACGCATGTTGCTTGAATCCGTCCCAGAGCACTTAGGAAAAACCAGTGGTAATCGTCGCTCCTGAACGCAATAGCTTTATCCAGCCAACTCCAATGGAAATCAGACAACCCATAAGCGGGCAATTGATCGAAAAGCACGTTGGGGTCTGCGGCGGCATCGGGAACGTCGGCTATCAGCTGCCCCATAATCCGGTGCTTCTCGGTGTCCCACTGCTCACTCAACTGGAACACGTACATGGGCGCCAGGCCCTGGTGGATTTGGTAGGGAACTTGCTGCCCTGTATGTCGGCACCCAAGAGTAGGCTCAGTCATGAAGGTGCCCACCTTTCATGGCTCGGTAGCTGGCTGATACGAATGGCGTCATCGTGGAAATCCTTCTCCCTATTGATGGCCAGATGATGACACCGTTTGGTTGTGCCCTCAATGGCCCCCTTTTTAGCGCCAAAAGGCTGCGTCTCTAGCTTTACGAGAAGCTTTACAGACTAAATTTTTCCGTCACCTTTATGAATTAATTTTCTAGTTTGCTGCCTCATCTTTTGACTCTTGCAGAACTAGTAAACTCTAACCTTACATACATCCAAGCTCGCCTATCAACATGATTTGACAGGAACCCTCTTTACAAAATCAAACCTGAACACCCTCAAAATCATTAAAAACCCAAATCATTCAATACATTAAAATTTTTAATCCGCGCTGATTCCAGACAGTGGTTATGTTATTGAGCAAGGCAACCTTTGAGCGCCAACAGACTATTTTCTGGTCATTCGTGACAAGCAGAAAACAGCAGGAGGCAGACCCATTAACGTAGGCACGCTGATAGTTGATACAAGTTGCGCACACAGATAACCATCATTGAGTCGGTCGGCAGCACGTCTTATCTGAAATCGCGCAGCCAGAATGCTGACCCGATAACCTGCGAGTGCTGCTTCGATTTCAGCAGTTTCTATCTTGGTCATAGTCATTATGACCTCAAAATCGCGCTTGTTCGCAGCTTGATCTTGACCAAAAACGCGGAAATCAAGACACGGGGCACTTGTCTTTGCACCAGCAACAGACGCTTTCCTGACCGCCATTTGTGACAATCGCGCTCCACAAACGATCAGTTTCGGCCTAATCGTCGTTCGCAATCTGGAATGAAAAAGCCTCGTTATGGTTGATCCCCGCCCCACCGTTCAATCCGAGACAAGGGGTGCCCATTACTGTGAACTCAACCGTTATGACATCGCCTCACTTGCCCGTCGGATAGTCGCCAAGCTCGTGATGAACGGCGACTACCGCGCTATCAGGGAATATCCGTACCTAGAACTGCGCTGCATCCTGAGCAGTGCCATCGTACCAAAGGCAGATCGAGTTTTTATTGTCCATTTCTCTTCTCCAGATTCAGGCCCGACACCGTCATTCCAGCCGCGCTGAACGTAGGCAAATCAACAGACGCCCCCCCTAAGTGTTATACAAAGCGCTTATCTTTAAAAAAATCGATCAATTGCGGCATTTCGCGACATGTAGCAGTTGGCCGAAAGTTGCCTCTCAGGTCTGTCAACAAAGCCAAGGGGTACCACAACTTAGTGACATACCTTCCGTGCCCATTGCTAACGCTACGACACACCTCCTCAAACAATCTCAACCGATACCCGGTTGTCGCTCTCAACCACCCACCATATAGTTCGCCTTCGCAGCGAAATCGCGAACGACCTTGGCCGGTCGAATTACAACGCAGCATCAGCGTCCACAACACCTTTGCAGTCGCCTCTCCAGTGCCCGCGACAGGATGTTATGACGGCTGTGCGCGGTGATTCTCCGGTCGTCATAGGCGCGCACAGTGGTCATTTTCTTCGTCGTCGGCAACTCAGGTGATTGCTCCATAAACAGGAGCTGTACCGATGATTGACCAGCCACTCTCGCGCTTTACCGCCGTCGACACCCACGACGCCAACCAAGCCGTTTTCTACCTCGACACCCAAGCCTCTCTGAGCGATCTGGCCAGCAGTGCGGCCCATCGTTTCACCGTGGTGCGGGATCTGATGGACACGCTGTCCACGCTTAACCTGAAAGACATTGCCGACTGCGACCTGACGCGGGTCACCCGAGGGGTGCATCTGCTCACCCGGGAGGGTTGCGCGGTGCTGGAGGTGATTCAGTGGCGAACAGCGCAAGAGTCCTGAACGCCTTTGAACTCAACCAGCGCGCAAAACGCGCTTGGCTTTGCTTTGGCTTTTGATCTGGCTTTGGCTTTTGATCTTGCTTTTGATCTTGATCTTCCTGCCCCCTCCAGAAGGCCGAACGTAGGCGTTGCGTAGGGGGCAGCTCGGCATGGATGCCGAGCTAGCCGCCGTCAGGCCATGGATGGCCTGTGGCGGCGTGCCCCCGGAGCAATGCCGGAGAGAGGGAACGCCGAGCCTAGGCGAGGCGCCGGATGCGGGGGCAGGAGCCCTTTGCTTACTTTGGGGCTTTTCCAAAGTGAGTCGCTGTAAGAGCGAAACCGTAAGTGGCCGTGACCGCAGCAACGGATATGTACACAGAACCCTATGCAGCCAGGTGAAAAGCATCGGCAGGTTTGGCGAGGACTACGTCCTCGTGCGCAGCCTCGCTACGCTCGACAGCGGCTACAGGTTTCGACGGCCAAATGGCTGCATCACCTGACTGCGTTGAGACGCCCCGTTGCTCCCCCAACCGCGACACTGTACTCATCAACTACCCTCGCCCCTTTAACCTTGGGCCCATAGCCAGGGCCCTATTTGCAGCTATGCGCATGAGTATCGAAAGTAACGCAGCGTCACCGAGCACCAAGGCTTTTCGCACAAAGCCTAGGGAAAGCGGACGCTCGGTCCAGAGGCCGCTGCCGACATAACCGCGTTACGCACGGGCAAAGGGGCTTGCTCGGGATGTTGCTGCAAAAAATGCTTGATCGCTTGATCCTGGCGATCCACCACGCATACGTTCACGTTAGGGCTAGGGACGGTGCATTCGCCAAGCGCGAGGGCCCCGCAGTTCAATACGCCGTACACCGCAGCCGGTTGCGCGACGGCCGAGCAGCCGTAGACCATCTCGCCAAGGTAATTGAGCTGCCCTTGGGTGACGGTAAAACGCAGCGGTTTGGAGTAAGCCCCCATGGCCCCGCGACGGTGACCCAGGCGGCTCACTTCATAGTCACCGGCAGGTAGCCATGCCGAGTAGTCATCCTTGGGTCCCCAGCCATAAGTCTTGCCGCTCTTGATATCGCGAAACTCAAGGTAGGTTCCGTAGGGGCCGCCTTCCAGCAGCGCGCCGACCACTAGGCCCGCGTTTTGCGCGTTGTATACGGGTGAATTCAAGGCCATTTCAGCTGGCATTGACGAACAACCAGCCAGTAATCCAATCAGGCCAATTGCAAAGATGTTGCGCGAGCCAAACATTCCGCTACCTCGGTGGGAGACAAAGAAAATCCCCAGAAAATTCAGGGACGACAGGCGCGCTGGACGGCGGCGACTGCCTTCTTTAGCATGATGGCCTTTCGCCCACTCGAGCATCAAGGACGATCTATCAACATGTTCTGTTTTTCCCAATGGCGCGTGCGTGGCGCTGTAAGCATTGCCGCGCTGGTACTTGGCGGGTGCAGTTTCAATGGCACCTACCCGGACGCCAGTGCCCCCGATGCGGCGAAGCTGCGCTTTATCAGCAGCAGTGACAGCTCGACGCTCGACTTGTTCGATGCCGAACACTGCGGCGGCCAAACCACGGGGCTGCTCAATAACCTGTTCAGCGCCAATACCCGGCGACGGGCAGACATGAGTGCCGCTGCACCCGAGGATGCCAAGGCCTACTTGGAAGTGCGGCTGCAACCGGGCCATGAGCTATTCGCGCGAGCCAATACCTTGAGCACCGGCAGCGTGTGCACCGTGGGTTTCAACTTCACCCCGCAGAGCGGCGGCGAGTACGAAGCGGACTTCCGCAAAGTAGGTCGCACTTGCCAGGTCACCCTTAGCCGTCTGCGCCAGATCGATGGCAAGACTGTGCGCACGCCGATCGTGCTGACCAACAAAGGCCTGCCCGCCTGCGCCGGCCACAACCCTATTTTCCCTAAGCCCACCGAAGCACAACCGCAGTCAGCGGAGCGTGCAGCGCTGATCGCGCAGATCGTCGACGCGAGTGTCATCGCGAAAATGAAGCCCGACGCCGACGATTCCCCTTCGGTCCAGAAAACACTGCTCGACAGATCCGTAGCGGAACGTAAACAGCGCCTCGACTTCAGCCTGCCCGATGCCTATTGGACTGAATATCAGCAGAACCTGGAGCAGTTCTCCAATGAGATGAGGGGCACCAAGGCCCGTTCATTGCAGTTGTACAAGGACTACTACACCAACCGTCTGGGCCAGCTCGACACCCCTGCGATCAAGGAACTTTTGCCCAACAGCGAAGCGGCCGACCGTAGCAAGGCAATGTCGACCAATAATGAAATGCTGGAGTACTACTACCGAGCCCAGCAAGCACTGCTGAAGGAAACACTGAGCGCACATCAGGCACGCATGGCCGATCTGGATCAGCGCTTTGAGGTGTGCAAGCGTTTTGCGGCCTGCTGGCAACGTTGAAGCGGAGTGCGGCTTGAAAATACTGGCCGACGCACGTATGCCGCCTTCGCCCTGAGCAGGGGGCAGCTGGGCATGGATGGCCTGTGGCGGCGTGCCCCCGGAGCAATGCCGGAGTGAGGTAACGCCGAGCCTAGGCGAGGCGCCGGATGCTGGGGCAGGAGCCCTTTGCTTACTTTGGGCTGGGCCGGCATTCCGGCTTTTCCAAAGTGAGTCGCTGTAAGAGCGAAACCCTAAGCAGCCGTGACCGCAGCAACGGATATGTCCACAGAACCGTATGCAGCCAGATGAAAAGCATCGGCAGGTTTGGCGAGGACTGCGTCCTCGTGCGCAGCCTCGCTGCGCTCGACAGCGGCTACAGGTTTCGACGGCCAAATAGCTGCATCACCTGACTGCATTGAGACGACCAGTTACACCACAGTTCCAATCACGGGCTAGCTCTCTTTTGCTCCCTCTACTCAACCGAAAATGATGAGAAGTAAAATGACAACTTATTATCTTCAAGATCGACCAACTGATAACGCATCCGGTCAAAACCCGAATCCAACTGACTCACGGTCATATGCATCAACTGAGTCAATCCGCCACCAATATCACGGGACGCAAAATGACTGATATCAATAAATCTGATACACACGACATCAGCCCCTGCCTTTTCAGAGTCCGAAATTGATAGAGATAAATCATAAGCCACACCATCTTCGTTCAACTGAATACTAATGGCATGCAAGCAGTTGTGAGCGACGAGCAACTCATTCAGCCGCAGAACCCTAATCATTATTCTTCACTATCTCTTTTCCCTAGGGAACATAGGTGGCGCTTTTGGCGATGACAACGCCTTTGTCCAAATCGCACCACACTCATTTCGAACACGAGCAAACCTGCTCTAACTTAAACTCTTTATCAACGCAGCCTTGCAAGCTTCCACTGCATATCTGGCGCACAAATACTACTCAATACCCCTGAAAACCTTTCAACAAGCATATCTATATTTTTCTCATACCTATGAGGCAACAAGCTAAGCACATCCTCTAGTTCACAACATTCAAGTACAAGATCGCAAATAACAGAAGAGACACCTTTATCTCTTAAGACTTTCTCAGTTCTCGGTGTAAAAAGAATTTGCTCAGCCTCCTCTAGCGACATCAAGCCAGAGCGAACCGAAGTTAACAAACCAATGGACAGTGCAGAAATGACCCTGCAAACTTCATCAGCCCCAAAAACCTCTACAATCAACGAAAAATCTTTCATCAAAGCATTACTCCTTTAGTTCTACCACCTCGTCCTATTGCAATCATATTTTTACACCGAGCAACTTACCACCTTCACTTTTAAAATACTGCACCGATAGCTTCTTCCCATTCAAAAAACCATCATTATAATCCTTCAGCCATTTGCCGGGCTCTACAGCGGGAAAAACTTGACCGTCGCTACTACTTAGGTTTTGTACGAAAAGTAGGTATAGACCGGTGATAGCCAGCCGCTGGCTGAAGCAGACAGGTTTTTAGGTCACTCGAAAGATCAGAATCAAGGTCGGCAAGAATAGGTCAGTGATCTTACTAGGGTAAATTAAGAACCACGCCGCAAGCTGGGGCTCCTCAATTTCAAGTACCAGACAAAATCAGAACGACAACATCTGAGAAAATATTATTAAAGCTCTTTTTGATGACTCAACAACATCAACCCATTCAGGCTTCGTCAAGTACTCCGCATCTGTAAGACAAGTCCCATACTTATCAAAAACCCTGTCAATACTGTTAACAACATCAGAAATCGCTGCAACTTCGCTTTCCCCTCTCAGCACAATTCCAATCCAAGAGCGAGGATCGTTTGCCAAATCAGTGTCATCGTATAAAAAATGAACAGCATAATTAAACTCATCATAACCTATATCAGGGTTCGCTCTAGATACCCAAGCGTTGTATTGATAATCAACACTAGACAACCCCTCCAAGTAAGAGATCAGTTCCTCTCTCATCGCGGGATATTCTAGCTTGGACAGTTCGAACTTTTCCATTTTTCATACTCAATTAACAGAACACAAACCTTCCCTGCACACTGACTAATAAACCCGATAACACCCCCTACAACCCAACAACAACGCAATCCACTTACCGATCTAACTGATTGATATGAACCCCATCCTTATAGATAAGAACACTGCACCCTTTGACTTTTAAGCCTCACCATCAAAAGCCAGTATTTCTCATTCAGCAATATCTACCAAAACCTCTGAAACCTAAGAATCCTAGCAAAACGCAACCTGTTGAAAATTCGCACAAACAGAAAGTGGCGGTACAAAGCAGCTCCATTTCAACCTTGATATCTAACTAAAAGCACAGTATCCGCCCAGCTCAAAAACACATTCCACCAAACTCATCAAACACTTTCACAATCTAACAGAAAGATACTCCTCACTCTCCAAGAGAGTATAAACATCTTTCTTGCAATCAAAATACACATGAGCATCATCATATATCACTCGCCCTCCGAAAGCCTTCCCTATCGCACAAGCAACTGCCACCGAAAACAACATATTTTCTTTGGAGCTCCTTGTAACTTCAGCAACAATAGGTAAATCCACCTCTGAAACCTCTCTCGAATCTTCAGGAAGCCTCATAAAACCAATCCAACAAAGAGGCTCCTGTTCTTGATCATGCACAAAGACAAAACTATCAATCAATTCCCCCCCACCGCCGAGATTCACACCGACCCTTAATTGACCTGCCTCTAAAAAAAAACCAGAAAGGAAGGTAAGCAGCTCTCTTAGGAGGCTTTGAAAGTTTGGGACTTCTTTGATCGGAACAAATAAACCAGATGACATCACTCCCACCCTTTATATTGAGAAACTCGACCAGAGGATATATTCATCCAGCCATCCTGAGTTTTTATATAAATATTACTCACCGTCCCTTCACCAACAACATTTGAGACTGGGGACCCCGACTTAAAGTGACTTAACATTTTCTCCATGGACACTCCTGTACTAGCTGCATCAATATACAAATCCCCCTTATACCCAGCTTTAGCCATGTCTTCAGCGCCACTAAGAATATTTCTTCTAACCGAATTTATACTAGTCCCTTTGATTGTCTTAAGTTGAACAGGAACACCATCAAGCCAGCCATCAATGCCCGCAAAACTAGGTGTATCAGCCCCCTTAAATTGACCTCCTCTAAAGGAAACGATATCAGATGCCTGTTTAAACTCGTGTTCCTCTAAAGCCCCCCTAACTACAGAGCCTTTCTTTCCTGAAGGTAATGCCAACGTAAAATTAGCATCGTTAGCCGCTGGCTTATCAATACCTACAACCTTAGTTTCCCCTGAGACTAGATTCTTCGCGGTCTCTTTTGCAGCTGGCTTCACCGGATGACTATAGGGCATTCCCGCCTCGGCATCCGTCATCGCACTGGTCGAATTAGGATTCTTGGCGGCTTGCCCCGCACCACCAGTTCCTTTTGCCGCAAGCTCATCCACAGCCTTGGCGACAGGTACACCTGTTGGCGTCGCCCTCACCAATCCTTGCAGGTAGTTACCAAAGCTACGAATCCCATTGCCAAGATTGATGACCGCCAGTACCAAGCTCGCCTTAGCCTCAACACCAAGCCTATACCGCTCAGACTCCGTCTCAGTGTACAAATCGCCAACTATGTGAGGAGCTCTGCTGAACATAAAGCCGTCAACAAAAGCGATTGCTTCAGGCTTGGCGTTCTCTATCCCCTTTCCATGCTCCCCCTCTACACGCATGGCAAAAACGATGTCGTCGACCGTCAACTTGCTGAAATCAATGCCCATGTCGCATAGCAGTGGGTTTTCGCGACATTGGTCCAGCGCTTGCTGGGCCATCTGTTTCGCCGCAGGTTCATGCAGGTCATGGTTGTACTGAGTGGCGCCTTTGGCGATGGCAACGCCTTTGTCCAAATCGCCGTCGACTGCCGCAGCCGCTACCAAGCCGGTAAGTTGCGATAGAACCAGCCTCAGCTCTTTGTTATCCCGGCCCAGGTCGCCCATCGAGCTCACCATGACTTCATTGAGCCCTGCTGCCGCTGCGCCGGTCTTGAAGTCACTGCCCGTCAGCTCAGCCAACAAGCCACCCATGATCGCGTGAGCAACCACTTTTTGGACGCTTGCATCTGGAAAATGAATGGCGTTGTCACCAATCCAGTTGAAGCCGGAGGCCATGGCCATTTGGCCGGCCTCGCCCATCAAGGCTGCACTGAAGTTGCTGCCGAAACTGCCTCCCCCAATGGCCGAGGACACTCCGCTCGAGATAAGCGCTCGCCCAACGGTACGAGTCGCCGCATCAGACGCATTACTCCAACGGAAGATATCTTTGGAGGAGTTCGCCGCACCTACCGCAGCACCATCCGTGGGTTGAATACCCTGTGTGGCCGAGCCCGCGCCATCGGCTGCCGTGAACCATTTGTCGTCGGCGTAATCAAGAAAGCCAGCAGTGAATCCCGCAATCGCAGCGTTCTTCAGACTCCCCGTACTGAACGTATCTTTCACCGCCAGACCAAGGTTGCCCTTGTTATCAATGGTGCTAGTGACCGCAGTCGTGCTCAGGCTGGCAGCAACTGCCAGGTTTGACCCGCTCAACCCCAAACCAGCGGGGCCGAGGATGAAAGACATCAGAATAGCGATGGCAATCTTGGCGCCAGCACCGAGGCCAGAGGACTCATACTTGAAGCTGTCGTGAATTTCTTTGACTTGGCGCCAATCGATATCACCACGGGCCTGCGCCTGTTTCATCCAGGCCAGGTTGGGATCCGCTTGCACCATCGCATCGATGGTTTGGCTAACACTCTGTTGATCGACCTGCTTGATATCGATACGAATGCCTTCGGCAGCTTTGATCACCAGCTTGCCTTGAGCAATCAGGGCGCTTTGTCGAAGGGTCTCATCGGTCTTCCCTTCGCCCTTCATCTTGTACCAAGCCAAATCGCCTTTGCTCTTGGTATGGCTCTCGTCGTGGAAGTCCTTCACTCCCTCGAACACGATGCGGCCACCGCTGTCCAGCGTCAGGTCCTTACCGCTGTCCAGGGTTGCCACTTGGTAACGCTGGTCCCCGCCGCTCTTGAGCGTGAGATCGCCGCCCGTCTTGATTTCACTGCCGACGTTAGTGTGCTGCGTCACTTCATCGCGTTTCGCCGCGTTGCTCCCCCAACTGCCTTTTTTGCTCATGTCGTAGAGGGAGTAGTCGCGGTTGAGTTCAGCCATCAAATTCAACTGCTTACCGGCCACCAGATAGGCCTCGTTACCGGCGTTGATTTTGCTGGCGACCATCGTCAGGTCTTGCAGCGCCGCAACCTTTACATCACCACCGGCCTCAATCGTCGTGCCCTGCTGGCGAACATGGTCTTCTTCCTGCTTGATCTTCTTGCCGCTGCGCTTATAGCGGTACTCACTTGATTCTTCGTTGGCAGCCGCAAGGAGGCTCACATCCTTGCCCGATAAATTGACGTCGCCGCCTGCCTTGACATGGCTGGCAACCATCGTCAAATCGTTCGTCGCCACAACATCAAGATTCCCACCGACCTTGATCTCACTGGCATGCTGCACCGTCTGGCTCTGCGCCCAGAAATGCCGTTTGTCCTGGCGCGTTGAGCCGGTTTCCTCGCGAGCCGCCGCAATCACCACGTCGTTACCCGCGCTCAGCTCAGCGTTCTTGCCTGCGGTAATGGCCCCGCCGACATTCAGCAAGTCCCGCGCTGCATGCATCGTCAGGTTGTTCTCGGCCTCAACCCGCGCGGCGCTATCGACGACTGCCGTCTTGGAGCTGAAGCCCTTCCCACTGTTTTCAATCGTGGTGATGGTCCGGTCATTGCGGATATCCCCAGTCAAGGTGCTCAGGTCAACATCCTTACCCTTGAGGATGCCGCCTTGCATGTTCACCAGGTCCTTGCCCGCCACCAGCTTCAGCTTTTCACCGGCCTGCGCGAGCCGCGTATTGACGAGGTTGTTCCCCGCTGCTGCCGAAAGGTTTTCGCTGGCGCGCAACGTGCCGGAGTTCTTCAAATCCGCACCGGCAATCAAGGTGACGTCCTTGCCCTGAATCAACGCCCCATCCGCCGTCAGGCGGTTGTTCGCCTGGGCCATGTACAGCACGGGGACCAGCACGTGCTGGCCATTGATCACCTGGTCTTCCATCCAGACGATGTCATGGGTCAGTGCGGCGACTTGCTGCGAGGTCAAGGTCACGCCAACGGAGAGGTTGAGCTGGTCCTTGCTGGCGATGGCGTTGTTCATCAGGTACTTGAACATGCCTTCGTCGGTGGTCTGGCCGGCGATAAAGCGCTGACCTGTGCGCGCGGTGACGGCTTGTTGAATCAGGCGTTGTTCATAGAGGCCATCGCCCAGGCGCTTCCAGCTGGTTTCAGGGTCGTAGCCCAGCTTGCCCAGCAGGTAGTCCGAGCTCATGAACTGCTTGAGATCGGTGAAGGCAGAGTTGGTTTCGACCAGGTATTTGGGGCCGACGAACACCCGGCTGGCGTCCGAGCCCTGGATGTTGGCTTGGCTCAGGTCCTGGCTGTTTTTGGCAACAGCGGCGCTGTCGACCACGTGAAACAACCCGTTCGTACCGCTCGGCAGGGCGAAGCCCGGCATGCTGGTCGGGTTGACTTGTTGCTGTGCCAGGTCCGGTGGCAGTTGCGGGTTCAGCACCACCACGGCGGGCTTGGTCACGGTCGTGGCGCCGCCCTTGTCCGCGACGGGCGTAGGCGGCGTGAACTGCACGATGCTGCTGTTTTCCAGCTGCTGGGTCGCCTGGATGCTGATATTGCCGCCCGCCTGGATCACCGAGGCAATGGGATCGCCCGGGGTCACGGTGGTGGTGTCGCCCACCAGGTTGAAAGAGTTGAGCGCGCCCACCGGCAATACCTTGGGGTTGGGCTGAGCGTTGTAGGGGTAGATCCAGTTGGCGCGGAAGCGCTCATCCGTACCGTCGGTAACGCGGCCGGTGTTCCAGGTGCGTGTGCGTGTGCTGGTACCGGTGGTAGCGCCGATGTTGGCGAAGTTGTCGGCGGTGATCAGCAGATCCGCGCCCGAGGCCATGGTGCTGTATTTATTCAGCACGCTGGATCCATCGACGGTCAGCTTGGCCCCACTTTGGATAGATGAGCTGGCCGAATCTGTCGCCACTACACTTTTGGAGACTTCGTTGGCAATGTAATCGACGTTGTGGTGGTCACCGCTGCAGTCGTAGCACCTCACACTCAGGCTGCCCGACACCAGTTGGTCGACAGTGCTGAACACGTCCTTGCGGTTGATTACGCTGTCGCTGCGCACCAGCACATCGTTGGCGGCTTCGATATGGCTGGAGATGTTTTCCAGTAACGCACTGCGGGCCACGCCGTCGCGGGCCATCATGCTCAGGCCGCCGAGGCTGTAGATGTCGGCGTAGTAGTTGGTCAGGTTCTTGAAGCGCAGCGCCATGTCGGTGCCGCTGAAGATCAGACCGTGATCGTTGCGCACCGCCTCGGCGTTCAGATCAACCTTGCCGGCGCCGCCGAGGGTGCCGGTGTTGGTGACATTGGCGGCGGTCAGGTAGAACGCTCCGCCGCTGGTGATGCGTCCGGCATTGGTCCAGCTGTCGCCCTTGCCGGTGAAGCGTTGGCTGGCGGCAAGTTTGCCGGTGGCTGCCTGGTTGAGCTGGCCTACGGTGACATTCAGCACATCAGCCTGAACATCCGTGCTGTTGTCCCAGGTGGCGGCGTCGACGGTCAGCGTGCCGGCAGTGGCGACACTTCCGCCGATATTGCTGAACTTCGCCAGATCGACCGCAAAAGTGCCTGTGCCGACGTGACGGACATTGCCGTCGGTGTTCTTGAAGCTGGCCATGCGCAGGGACACGTCATGGTTGGCGGCTTCGATCATGCCGCGCTGATTATCCAGCAACTGCGCACTGGCTACGCTGGCGGTGCCTTGTTGACCGAGGGAGCGCAATTTGCCGTTCTGGTTGTTGATGGACGCGGCGTCAATCAGCAAAGCGCTGGCGCCTTCGACCAGGCCAGATTGGTTGTTCAGTTCGCCGGTCAGGCCGAAATCGATGGCATCTGCGGCAGCTCGGCCTTGGCTGTTGTTGAGATGGGTAGCGCTTACGTTCAGGGCTTGCTTGGCCAGCAATGCACCGTTCTGGTTGTCGAGGATCGTGCTGGTGATCTGGGTATCGCCGCTCAGGGCAGCAATCTGGCCGCCATTGTTCAGTAGCGATTGTTGCGCGCCCAGGTTGATCGAATGGGCCTGGATCAGCCCCGCTTCGTCAGCTGCGGTGAGCGATTTCCCGTTATCCAGCACGGTCGCCGAAGTGGCCTTGAGCTTGCCCGCAACACTGGCCAATACACCGCCACGGTTATCAACGTTGTGGGCTTCGATGGTGAGGTTTTCGGTCTGGGTGATGACGCTGCCATCTTGGTTATTCAGCCCTGCGCCCAAGGTCGCGGTGATGCCGCTCTGGCTGAGCAGGCTGCCCGTGGTGTTGTCCACCGCACCGCCGTTGATGGTCAGGCCCTGCTGGGTGCTGATGATGCCTTTGCCGGTGTTGATCAGTTGCTGATGGGCAGTGAGGCCCATGGCATTGACGGAGGCAATGTATCCGTCAAGGCTGTTGTCGATCGTGTCAGCGGTCAGACTGAGCTGGCCTTGGCTGATCAGTTTGCCGCCTTGCTGGTTGAAGACTCTGGCGGTGGCGCGGATGTCACCCTGACTGGTGATCTGACCCTTAGCGTTTTCGACGGTGGTGCCCGTCAGGGTCAGCGCGCTTTTAGTGGTGATCTTACCGCTGCTGTTGTCGAGGCTGACCACGTCCAGGGCAAGGGTATCCTGGCTGCTGATGACCCCGTTGGTGTTCTGCACCGCGGCTGCTTTCAAGGTCTGCTCACCGGCGCTGGCGAGGGTACCGTTGTCGCGGTTATTGAGCCGACCACCGAGAGTAGTGTTGAGCGTGCCCTGACTGGTCAGGGTGCCGCTGCGATTGTCGATGTCCTGGGCGTTGAGGTTCATCCCGGTGTTCGCCGACAGCGTGCCGGCGCGGTTGTCGAGGGTCTCGCTGACGGTTGCCTTGAGGTCGCGACTGGCGATGACGCTCTGGCCACGGTTGTCGATGCTCTTGGCGGTGAGGGTCACATCACCGCTCTGGTTGCGGGTGCTTTGCGGGGTGACACCGGCCTCGATCAAGCCAAGGTTGTTGAGCTGACCGTCGCTGGTCAGCTTGACGCTGTCCTGAGCGGCGATGGAATGACGGTTGGTCAGTGTGCCTTGGGTGGTGGCTTCGACACGGGTACCGGCATAGATCGCGCCCTGGGCGTCCAGGCTTTTGGCATTGATGACAACCGCTTGCGCCGCCGTGGCCTGCGCCAGGCTCAAGTGACCATTGGCATCCAACTGCATATCGCCACCACTGGCGAGCATGTTGCCGTCAAGCTTTACGCCGACACCGGCTTCACTGCTGACTAGCTTGATCGCCCCGGCGTACATGCCGCCCAGAGCCGAGGAGTCGATGGCCAGTTGAGGAGCCGTCGCCGGGTCGGTGGCACGCGCAGTAGCCTTCAGGGTCTTGGCATCAACATCATTGGCGCCGGCAATGATTGTCAGGTTCTTGGCCTGAATTTCGGCATTGAGCTTGGCTGAGCGGGTAATGATTTCGAAGCGGTCGATGTTGTTGGTATTGAGCCTGCCCCCTTCAATAACAACGCTGCCCTGATCCACCTGATACCGCTGAAGCTGGCCGTTTTCGAGCACAGGCTTGCCGGTGGTCAACGTCGCTTGCGGGGTGTTGATAAAGCCGCAGCCGTTGCAGGTAATGCCATACGGGTTGGCCACGATCACATGGGCCGACTGCCCCGCCACTTCGGTAAAACCGCGCAGTTGGCTGGGGCTACCGCCGTTGACCTCGTTGAGGATCACCCTGGCAGCCGTACCGTTGAGATTCTGGTTGCCGAGGATGATCCCGCCCAACTGCGTGGACTGAGTGCGGCTGGTGGCGTTGTTGAGGATCACTCCCTGTTGGCCGACGTTGTAATCGCTGAACTGGTTATGCGACAGCCCGCTGCCATTGGGTGCGCTGATGTTGACGATAGGCACGCCGTTCGCCGCCTGATCCAGGCTGGTGCCCGGCGCGCTGACCACAATCCCCTCCGCCTGCACCAGCAACGGTTGCCAGAACATGACGTTCGCCAAAACAAACGCCAACCCGCGTTTGGGCAAGCCCATGAAGTGGGAGCGGCTTTTCAGGGATGCAGAAGGTTGGCGCGCAAGGAAGGCGAGCTGTTGAACGTCCATGTCATGTCTCGATGCCCAAGGGCGGTAAAAATTTAGAGAAAGAAATCCAGGCGGAAATAGATCGGCGCTTCACGCTCAGTGATCGGCGCCGGTCGTTCCAAAGAGTGGGCAAAGGTCACGGTAGCGGCGACGTTCTGGCCACGTGCAAACAGCTCCACCGAGTTGCTGGTCATGCGCCCGTGCTGTTCGGCGTTATAGCGATCGCGGCGGATCACGCCCTGGTCATACCCCAGGCTGGTGCCGTACTCGCTGAACACCGGCTGCATCCAGTCCCAGGTCACCGGGCGGCTCCAGCGCAGGTCATTGCGCCAGTAACCGCCGCTGTCACCAGCCAGGCTTTGATCCTTGTAGCCGCGAATCGACGACTGCCCACCCAGGCTCATGCGCTGAGGGCTGAACAGAACATCTTCGCTGCGCTGGCCGGTCATCAGACTGCTGAAACTGAACGACTCGCCCCACAGCTTGAACGGGTACAGGTAGCTCAGGGTCGCGGTGTATTTGCGATAGCGCGCATCGGCCTGGCCGGGGCGTGGGTTGTGATTGGCCTGGGCGTCGAACGCACCGATGCCGTCCTGCATGCCCAAGTCGATGTTGAGGAATGAGCCTCCAATGCGGCGGCCATGGTTAATGCCGAACTGGGCTTCGCTGAGACGGTTGCTGCTCAACGCGAGCTTGCTGTCCTCGATGAAGTTGTTGGTGCGCAGGTACGCCACGCCGGTGCTGAGGGATGTTTTGCTCAGGGCATCGCGATGGATCACGCGCTCCAGGCGCAACTGATGATTTTGGCTGTCGCCCGATTGCTTGAAATTGAAACCGCTGGCCTGGGCCAAGGAGCGATATTCGGTTTCGCTGTAGGTGTAATTGAGGTTCCACCAGCCGAACGGCAGGCTGTAGTTGAGCATCGAGTTGCTCGAGTTTTTTTTGTGATCGCTTAGCGCATCGTGGCCGCCCCGCAGCGAGAGTTGATCAGCCAGGCCGAGAGGGTTATCCCAATCCAGACTGGCACCCCACTGCTGCTCTCCCGTGCTGCGCTGGCCACCGTTGTGGCGCGACAGGCCAACGCGCCAGGGCTTTTGTGGGGTATTTTTGACCAGCACTTCGCTGCCGCCAACGGCTTTGCCCGGTGCCAATTCCATCTGCGCCTGGTTGGAAGGCAAGCGGTTCAGTTGATCAACCATCTGCTCAACTTCCCGCAGATTGAGCAGATCGCCCGTTTTGCCAGGGAAGCTCATAAACAGCTGGCGGTCGGTGACACCACTGTTTTCTGCGCCCTTCATTCCCTCCAATCGACCCTCGACCACCTGCACCTTCAAGTTGCCGCTGGAAAGGTCTTGCTGTGGCAAGTACGCACGGCTGGTGACCAACCCTTTGGTCATGTATTGGTCGGTGATGACCTTGAGCAATTCATTGAGCTGGGGCACACCGAGGCATTGGCCGATGTAAGGCTTGAGCAAGTTGCTGCGCTCGCGCTCGGACAAGGCATCGGCACCACTGAGGTCGACGGTTTTGATGGTGAAGCAACGAGTGTCGGTGGGCGCCGCCTGCTGGCTAGGCGCTACGACTTTTCCGGGCAGGTCCTTGAGTTCTTCAAGGCGACGTTGTTGCTCTTCGAGCAAGCGATCCTGGCGGTCCCGGATCAGGTCGGTGACGCCTGGAGCATTCTGCAGGGGCGCGGACTCGGCCATCCCGACGGTGCCCAGGCAAAAAAAAGCGGACAGCAGGCTGAGCCTGGTCCGACGTACCAAACGCCACATTTCTAGATCCCTCTACATGGCCTTGTGCCATTAAACGGCGGCGATCTTAGGTTGGCGTTTTAATGACGTCAATTAAACGTATTGATTTATTTCAATCTTGGTACAAGCGCTATCACTTTTGCGCTCGTCGACAGTGAGTGGCCGTCAAGGCAAAACGGCCAACAGCCCGCTTCTCACCCAACAACCCGCCCCAACCGCTCCGCCACACTCTCCGCCTGCTCCGCACTGCCCACATTGGTAAACCCCATCACCAACCCCTGCCTCCCCCCATCTCCCAGATACCACTGCGACAGCGGCTCCACCGCCATCCCCTCCCCCCGAGCCCGCCGGGCAATCTGCACATCGTCCCCCTCCCCCAGCCCAGCCACCACATGCATGCCCCCCGCCTGCGGGTCTATCTGCAAACGCCCACCCACCTGCTGGTGCAACGCCTCCACCAGCCATTGCCGCCGACGCGCATACAAGCCACGCATTTTGTTCAGGTGCCGGGCAAAGTGCCCCTCGTTGAGAAAGGCCGCGACCGTCGCTTGCAGCAGGTGCGGGCAGTGGTTGTGCAAACGATCCGCCTGGCGGGCGAACGCTGGGGTCTGTTCGGCGGGCACCACCAGGTAGGCCAGGCGCAGCCCCGGAAACAGCACTTTGCTGAAGGTGCCGGTGTAAAGCACGCGGCCCTGCTGGTCGAGGCTCTTGAGGGCGGGCAAGGGCTTGCCCTGGTAGCGGTATTCGCTGTCGTAGTCGTCCTCGATGATCCAGCTGCCTTGGCGGTTGGCCCAGTCCAGCAGGGCCAGGCGCCGCGGCAGGGACAGCGACACTCCCAGCGGACTCTGGTGGGTCGGGGTGACGACGGCAAAGCCGGCCTCTGGGGCGCGGGCGATGCCTTGGGCGACGTCCAGGCCTTGATCGTCCACGGGCACCGGCACCAACTGCGCGCCGGCTTCCAGCAGTGCGTTCCTGGCCATGAAGTAGCCGGGCTCCTCCAGCCAGCAGGTGGCGCCTGGGCGCATCAAGGTGTGGCTGATCAGGTCGAGGCAGGCGCGGTAGCCGGCGCAGACGAAAATCTGCTCCGGGTGGCAGGTGATGCCCCGGGAAATCCCCAGGTAGGAGGCAATGGCCGCCCGCAACGGGGCGTAGCCGCGGGCGTCCGGGTAGACCAGGCCTTCGACGCCCGCCTGGCGCAGTTGCCGGCCCGCCAGGCGGGTCCAGAGTTTGCGCGGAAAGGCGTCCAGCGCTGGCAGGCCCATTTGCAGTGCCAGGGGCGAGGTGCCGGCATGGGTGGCTTGATGGGTCGTTGCAGCCACCGGGGCGCGCTGCGTGGGCGCACAAATCGGCGCCAGTTGCGGGGTGACAATGGTCCCGGCGGCCCCGCGAGCAATCAGGTAGCCCTCGCCTATCAGCAGTTGATAGGCGGCTTCCACAGTGCCCCGCGCCAGGTTGAGCTCCGCCGCCAAGGCGCGAACCGCCGGCACACGGTCCCCCGGACGCAGGCGGCCATCGGCGATGGACTCGCGAAACCGCTGGTACAGCTGGCGATAGATCGGCGCCGTCTGGCTGCGGTCCAGTTCGAAAGGAAGGATCATGGCCTAGTCATTTATGCATTTTTTGGCCCTGTAGCTTAAGCCATCGGCCTTCTACAGTGGGTCATCTCTTTGCAGCGGATGACGGACATGCCCTACACCCTTCAACACCTCGATAGCGAGGCGGCCCTGGCGGCCAGTTTCGACGTGATGCGTGTCTTGCGCCCGCACCTCACCCACCCGGCGGCCTATGTCGCCCAACTGGCCCGGCAAACCGAACAGGGCTACCGCTTGCTCGCCGCGTGGGACGCCGAGCGCATCGTCGGCCTGGCCGGTTACCGCGAGCTGGAAAACCTGCTCTACGGGCGCTTCATCTACGTCGATGACCTGGTGGTGAGCCCGGAGCTGCAGCGCAGCGGCCTGGGAGCGCGGCTGTTGAGTGCGGTGCGGGATGAGGCCGTGCAGCGTCAATGCGAGCACTTCGTGCTGGATACCGGCCTGCATATGCCCCTGGCCCAGCGCTTCTATTTCCGCCAGGGGTTGCTGGCCCGCGGCATGCACTTCACCCAGCGGCTTCGCGGTGGGGAGCCGGCATGAACACTGTCCTGTTGATCAACGCCAGCCCCCATGGCCAGGTTTCCCAGGGGCACCGGCTGGCACTGGAGCTGCTGAGCGCCCTGCGCCAACGCTATCCGCAGCTCGAACTGGTCGAGCGCGATCTGGGGGCGCAGCCGTTGCCAGCGCTGGGCCTGGACTACGCCCACGCCCTGACCACCGCCACGCCCTTCGACGCGCCGTTGTTCGAGGTGTCCGAAGGGCTGATTCGTGAGTTGGAGCGCTGCGATGTGCTGCTGATTGCCACGCCCATGCACAACTTCACCCTGCCGGCGGCGCTCAAGCTGTGGATCGACTACGTGCTGCGCATTCACCGCACCTTCAGCTCCGGCCCGGAGGGCAAGGTCGGCCTGCTCAAGGACCGCCCCGTGCATGTGCTGGTGAGTTCCGGCGGCTTTCACCAAGGCCCGCGGGCACGCCAACCGGACTTTCTCACGCCTTACCTGCGCCAGGTGCTGAACACCCTTGGCCTGTTCGACCTGCAGTTCACTTATCTGCAGGGCTTGGTGTTCGGCGACGAAGCGGTGCGTGCAACCCTCGACGAGGCCCGCAGCGCACTGTCCTTGCAGCCACTGTTCAACCCCCTCGTTTGTGCCTGATCACTTTTTTCCATATCGGAGTTTCACCATGAGCCAACTCAGACTGCCCTTTGCCACTTTGTCGCCGGCCGCCTATCAAGGCCTGCTCGCCACCAACACCGCCCTGGCCGCCAGCCCCCTGGGCCTGCCCTTGCTGGAGCTGGTGTATTTGCGGGTGTCGCAGATCAACGGCTGCTCGTTCTGCCTGGGCAAGCACTCACAGACCCTGCGTGAATGTGGAGTCGCCCAGGACAAACTGGATTGCCTCGCCGGCTGGCGCGTCAGCGAACTGTTCAACGACCGCGAGCGCGCCGCCCTGGACTGGGCCGAAACCCTCACCTATGTCCACGACAAGGGCGCGCCGGACGCACTGTACGAACCGCTGAAAGCGCACTTTAGCGAGGTCGAAATTTCCGACCTGACCTTGGCCGTGTCCTTGATGAATGCCTTTAACCGGCTGGCGGTGGGCATGAAGCTCTGAGAGTGAGGTCGCCGTTGACGGTGTTGGCTTTGCTTTGGACTTTGGCTCTTGATCTTCCTGCCCCTTCAGAAGGTCAAGCGCAGGTATTACGCAGGCGTCAGCCAGGGCGATGGATGGCTTGCGGGCCAATTCGCCGGCAAGCCGGCTCCTACGAAAGCGCGTACAACGCGCTTGGGCTTTTGATCTTGATCTTGCTTTTGATCTTTCTGCCCCTTCAGGAGGCCGAGCGCAGGCGTTGCGTAGGGGGCAGCTCGGCATGGATGCCGAGCTAGCCGCCCCAGGCCATGGATGGCCTGTGGCGGCGGGCCCCCGGAGCAATGCCGGAGCGAGGGAACGCCGAGCCTAGGCGAGGCGCCGGATGCGGGGGCAGGAGCGTTTTGCTTACTTTTGCGCTTTTCAAAAGTGAGTCGCTGTAAGAGCGAAACCGCCAGCCGCCGCACCCGCAGCAACGGATATGTAAACCAGCCGCCCCCAACTGCACTCGGTAAGAAGGTGCCTGCGCGTCATCGTTGGCGAGCTTCGCTGGCAAGCCAGCTCCTACAGGGTGGCGGCGATATCAGGTCTATCGCAAAGCCGCCTGCCTATCCGAGGAAAGCTCCGCTAGCGCCAGCATCTGCCAACGCAAACAACAACCCCTCCACCGCTTCTCCAGGGGCCGACCCCAGATCAATCTTGACCCTGTACCCCTCCTCCGTGGCCTCCGGGTCCGACACGAAATGCACCACCCCTTGCAGCCCTTCTTCGGTTGGCCGGTTCTCATCTTCGCCATCGAACCACTCAAAGAACCACGCCCGAATAACCTCAGAGGCCTGTTCCAGGCTCAACCCCCGCACCTCCAGCGGCAACCAGTCCCAGCCAAAGGGCGAGATCCCCACCACCATCTGCTCGATCGCAAACCTCACAGGCTCAAAACCCAGCTCAGCTTCGGCATCGACCTGCACCGGCTCCCCGCTCTCGGCCGCGATCACATCCACCCGACAAGGCGTGCCCATGGCCCCCTCAACCGCCAGCGAACCATCGCTGTTGCGGTACGCGGGCTCGACATGCGCCGCCCCTTCTGCGGCAACACGCGCCAGGGTTTCAACATAGGGTTTACGAATGGCGACAAGCAGTTCGCTGACGGTCATGGATCTGATGACTTCCTTGGCATGAACCCGCCGATGGATCGGCCTTCGACGGGGGGAGATGGGTGACTGAAAATCCGCGGCAATAGTGCAATGGGCGGCAATGGCACGTCCATGAAAAACCGAGGGCACTTTCATGTTGCCTGGGACCGCCCAGCACACCGGCCCCTGCTGAACGACACCCCTTGATACATAACTCCAGACACACAATTCAACCTGCGTTATCATGCGCCTGGAGTTATAAAGCACCTCTCACCCCGACAAGGAGATGGAGGTGCAAAGCAGACAGTTGATCAAGGAGCTTGAAGCCGCGGGATGGGTGCTGGAGCGAGTCACTGGCAGCCATCATCTGTTCCAGCATCCCTACAGGCCCCACACCGTTCCAGTGCCTCACCCGAAGAAGGATCTGCCCCGGGGAACGGTCAGGGCCATCAGGAAACTGGCCGGGCTGCTTTAGCTCCCATCATTCTTCGCACCTGTATTGAGGAAATCCCCGTGCAATATCCCATCTGCATCGAGTGGGGCGACGAACACACCGCCACCGGCATCCAGATTCCCGACATCCCCGGCGCCGTCACCGCCGGCGACACCTTCGAGGCCGCCTACAGCGCCGCCATCGAGATTGCCCACGTCATGCTCGAAGAACGGGCCCGAGCCGGGCAGGCCATTCCCCTGCCCTCGCCCACCGGCAAACACCGCACCCACCCCGATTTCGCGGGCATGGGCTGGGGCATGCTGGAGATCGACATCACGCCTTACCTGGGCAAGACCGAGAAGGTCAACGTGACCTTGCCGGGGTATGTGATTCAGCAGATCGACCGCTTCGTCCGCGAGCACAACATCAAGAGCCGCTCGTCCTTCCTGGCCGATGCGGCAATGGAAAAGCTCGGGCGCTAAACACAGGCTCAAGCGGGGAACAGGGCCAATGCAGAACGCCGTCAGGTTGGAGAGTCGCCCTCAGGCCGCCTGCCGTCAGATGTTGAGTTGATCCGGCCCTGGTTTTGGTTTTGGCTTTTGATCTTCCTGCCCCTTTAGACACGATGGCCGAACGCAGGCATTGAGCCGTGGGTAACCCGGCAGGACGCCGGGTTAGCCGCCATCCGGCCAGGGACGGCCGGTGGCGGCGGCCCACGGATCAATGCCTTCGTTCGGGCCTGCCGAGCATTAGCGAGGCACAGAGTGGAGGGGCAGGAGCCCTTTGGTTACTTTGGGCTGGGCCGGCATTCCGGCTTTTCCAAAGTGACTCGCGGTAAGAGCGAAACCATAAGTGGCCGTAACCGCAGCAACGGATAGGTACGCAGAACCCTATGCAGCCAGGTGAAAAGCATCGGCAGGTTTGGCGAGGACTGCGTCCTCGTGCGCAGCCTCGCTGCGCTCGACAGCGGCTACAGGTTTCAACGGTCAGGGCCATAAGGAAACTGCTTGCTTTTGCGCTGTTCAAAAGTGAGTCGCTGTAAGAGCGAAACCGCCAGCGGCCCTGGCCGCAGCAACGGATATGTCCCCCACCCCGCGCCCTCATTGACAAGCTTCGCTGGCAAGCCAGCTCCTACGGAGGAACCAGACCACCGTAGGGCAAAAAACCGCGCTCAAACCTTGAACCGTGCCACCAGCCGGTTCAACTCGATCGCCAGATTGGCCATCTCCCCGCAGGCACTGGCCGTCTGGCTGGCCCCCGCCGAGCTCTGGATCGACAGCTCGCGAATGCTGGTCAGGTTCTGGTCCGCCTCGCGCGCCACCTGGGCCTGCTCTTCCGAGGCGGTGGCGATCAGCAGATTGCGTTCGTTGATCTGGGTGATCGCCTGAGCAATCTGCTTGAGCGACACATCAGCGTTCTGCGCCACCGAGATCGAGCTGTTGGCCATCTCCGCGCTGACATTCATGGCACTCACCGCCTGGGTCGAATCGGCCTGGATCGCGCTGATCATCTGCTCAATTTCCTGGGTCGACTGCTGGGTGCGGTGGGCCAGGGCCCGCACTTCATCGGCCACCACCGCAAAACCCCGGCCCTGCTCACCGGCGCGGGCGGCTTCGATGGCGGCGTTGAGGGCCAGCAGGTTGGTCTGCTCGGCAATCGCGCGAATCACTTCCACCACTTTGCTGATGTCCTGGGCCCTGCCGGACAGCGCCTTGACCTGCTCGCCGGTGCTGGCCACGTTGCCGGCCAGGCCTTCGATGGCCTTCAGGGTCTGGGCCACGTTCTCGATGCCGGAACGGGTGAACTCCATGGACTCGCGGGACGACTGCGCGGCCGCTTCGGCGTTGCGTGCCACCTCGTCCACCGCGGCGCTCATTTCAGTCACCGCGGTGGCTGCCTGGCTGACTTCATCGTTCTGCCGCACCAGCCCGCGGCTGGCGTCTTCGGTCACCGCGGTCATTTCTTCCGAGGCCGAGGCCAGTTGGGTCGAAGAGTCGGCGATGTGGGCGATGGTTTCCCGCAGGTTGCTCTGCATCTTGGCCAGGGCGGCCAGCAGGCGGCCGGCTTCATCGCGGCCATTGACCCCGATCTCCCGGGACAGGTCGCTGCCGGCGATGCGCTCGGCCACCGCCAGGGCATCGCCGATGGGCGCGGTGATGCTGCGGGTCAGCACGGTGGCCAGCACCACGGTGAGCACCACCGTCACCCCCATCAACACCAGCACCAGCGTCAGGCCGCTGTTGTACACCGACGAAGCGGTGATCCCCGCCTGCCTGGCGCCCTCGTCATTGAAGTCCGAGAGCTTGTCCATCTTCTCCTGCATGGCGTTGGTCATGGGGCTGATGCGGGTGTTGATCAAGGTGATGGCCGCGGCGTTGTCACCGCTGCGCAGCAGCGGCTCCAGCTCGTCCACCAGCTTGAAATAGGCCTGCACATCGGTCGCCACCGCCTGGTACAGCTCACGCTCCGCCGGCCCGGTGATCAGGGGGACGTACTGGCTGATGGTGTTCTGCAGGGTGCTTCGGTAACCGCTCAAGGAGGCGATGCGGGTCTGGCGCTGTTGTTCGTCGGTGGTCACGGTGATGCGGATGCTTTCCAGGCGCAGGCGCAAGATGCCGGTCTTCATCTTGCCGATCTCGCGAATGCTGGCCATCCAGTTGGTCTCGACATCCTGCTCGGAGTCTCGCAGCTTGCCCATTTGCAGCACCGCGACCATGCCCAGGGCGAACACCACCAGGACAATGAGCGAGAAAAAGGCGGCAGACCTTGGAGCAAGATTCATTGTCCTGACGTTCATGGTTTATCTCTCTAATAGAATGGTCGGTACTTCCCTGCTTTCATTCCACGCTATCGACTGAGTGTCAGAGAGCTACAAACAAGCCGACGACTGGGGTAGCGGCCCACTCGGCACGGCAACGTCGATACTCACTCGGGTCAATCCAGGCCTGTCGGGATTGCAGGCCACACTCCGTCCTCCTGCGCCCACGAACCGCCTCCCGGGCGGGTGAGCATCAGTTAAGTCGAATAACGCGGCCCGCGCTGTCTCGATGCTTCGGGGCAATGGCACCTGGAGCCCGGCGTCTATCCACCGGGGGGCCTAACAAGCCATAGCAGATGATGGCATTTTGTCACTGCCGTCGATCCGACCGCTCTTGAAAACCGCTCGGCCAGGTTGCGCCTGGACGGGGCAAAAACCGACTGCCCACTGAAGAATCCAGCCGCTACGGCATACAATCCCGCCCTCAACCGCCTGAAGGATCAGCCATGTCCATCACCAACCCAACAGTCATCGATATCTGGGCAATCCCCAAATCCGCGCCCGACAGCCTGCTGTTGATCATGGTCGACCCTCTCGAATGGGGTGACGAAGCGGCGCACAGCGAGCACCTGCTCCTGCTGCAGGAGAAGATCAACACCTACATCACCTTTATCGAAAGTGAGGAGATCTACAGCGAAATTCCCGATGCCCGCGGCAAGCAGCTGATGATCCGGGTCCTGGGTTTGCACGAGCTGCCCGGGCAGGTCGATTGGTTTTTCAAACGCATTGGCGAGATCCTCAACGAGCGCGGCATCGGCTTTGATTTCGAGCTGAAAGTGACCGAACAGGCTCCCGGCCTGTAGCCCGCCAGCTGCGCGCTGCCCCTCGGTCGAGCAGCGCGCAGCACCACTTTATGCCGGCAGGATCAGCGCCCGGTTAAGCGCAATGAAATCCACATGCCGCTCATGGGAAAAGCCCTCGATCACCTCTTGCAGGTGCACATGCTCCAGGCCATCGGCCGCCATGTCAGTTGCAGCCTTGATCAGGAACTCACCCAGCGCCCTGAGCGTGTCCGGCTCGGCGAGAATCGAGATCTCGTCCAGCTGGATGCTCTGCTCACTGCCCACCGCGGTTCCCTGAACGCTAAAGCGTTTCAACGTTGGCAAAGGTCGAACTCCTGTACCCGAAGGTCATGCTCAAATCGAGGTCATGAGCAAGGTTTGACCCATCCCCACTACTGCAAGGGCACATAAATATCCGTCAGCCACTGCTCCAGTGGGGTCTGCGGATAAATACTCAGGTATTCAAAGAACATCGGCTGATCCCGCAGTTCCTCGCCACTGCCCGGCAGCCAATCGCGGTAGATCGGGTAGATGCTTTCACCGATGTGATCCGGCGAACCCACATGCCGCACCACCGCATAGCGGCCACCGGCAATCTGCATCTCGCCAATACCCACCTCATTGGCCACCACCGCCTCATGAATCTCGCCGCAGATGGCAAAGCGGAATTCCTGCGGCGCCGTGGTATCGGGGTTGTTGAAGGGAATGCCAAAACTGCGACTCGATGCCACCGGCGACTGCCCGCTCTGCATCCGCCAATCGATAAACCTGCGCACGCTTTCATTGACCAGCTCGGCAGGCCCGCAGTGCTCCAGCGCTGCAACCCGGGTGTCGGCAAAGTCCACGATTCGTACCTGCATGATGATGCTCCTGGAAAAATGAGGGATGGCAAATACCGCATTCCAGACCTGCCAGTTCGGCTGCTTCCTGAACGCACTCGGGCTCATGCCGAACGCCCGCCTGAACGCCCTGGAAAACGCCTCGGGGCTTTCGAAACCAGCGCCGAGCGCGGCCTCCAGCACCGAGTAGTCCGCCCGGGACACCAGGCGATGGGCCGCACCGCGCAAGCGCATCAGTTGCACATAACGTGCAACCGGCACGCCGACGAAGGCGGTGAATTGCCGATGGAAGTGAAACTCGGAGAAGTTCGCCACCCGGCTCAACGTCCTCACCGACAGATCGCCTTCAAGGTTCTCATTGATGTAGGCCAGTACCGCGTTGAAGCGTTTGGCATAGGCGGCGTTGATCGACAGGTCAGGCACTGGGCAAAGGCTCCGGGAATAACGGTAGGCACAGGATCGGCTATCCCGGCAGGCACGCGCCTAGCCGCTCTTGCTCAAGGTGCACCCGGGTGGTTCGTGACAGCCGCCCGGGGAAAGGCCTTGAATCACCCCGCGCCGTGATTGTCCTCATCATTCGACAGCAAGCCAATGGCCTGGCGCGCCAGCAACACAGAGGCGCTCCTGTTTGATAACGGCAGCGGCGCCGACCGAGCGACCGCTTGACCTCACTGGCCACTACCCCACACCAGGCCGCTCGAATGATGGTTTATGGCGTCGCCGCCAAAGAACGGATATTTTGCAGCCCCCGTTCAGCGGGAGCTGTACTCACACCTCAACACAAGGACTTGCAATGGGCATCTCGCTCCCCCTCTGGCTCATTCTCACGGCAATGACCGCTTACGCGGCCAGTACACGTGGGCGCTCGGGGCCAAGATGGTTTGCAATCGGGCTGTTCTTTCCGGGTGTCGCCCTGCTTGCCCTGTGGTTGATGCCCCGGCTGGCAAAGACCGGCGTTGACGCGCTGGTGCATGAAGATCTGCGCCCTTGTCCTGCCTGCGGCCAGGACATCAAGGCCAACGCCTCACGATGCAAGCGCTGCGGTGCCGACGTGGAGCCTATCGCCTTGAGGGATCGCAGCGGATGGGTGGCCCGCATCACCCCGCAAACCGATGAAGACTTTGCGCGCATGGCGGCCCAGATGGGGCTCATCGATATACCCACGGTTCTCGATGAACCACCGCACCTTTTTGCCGGCCCCTTCGAAGAAAAGGCCGAGGCACAGAACACCCTCAACTACCTGAAGTCCGAGCATGGCCTGGAGGGGCTGGTGACCTGGCGCTCAGTGACCCGGTAAATGAAATGCTTGCCAGCCGACCTCGTTAAGGATCAGACGTGTCCATCACCAATCCAAAAGTCATCGATTTCTGGGGCATCTCCAAGGAGGCGCCCAACGACCTGCTCCTGGTCATTACCGACCACCTGGAATGGGGGAACAAAGCAGCGCAGGGCGAGCACTTGCTATTGCTGCAAGAGAAAATCAACGCCTACATCGCCTTCATCGAAGGTGGCCAGATCTACACCGAGATCCCCGGCGCCTATGGCAAGTACCCGATCATTCAAGTCACGGGCTTGTATGAACTGCCCGAGCAAGCCGAATACTTCATGGCCCGCGTGACCGAAACCCTGAATGACGTGGGCATTGGCTTCAAGTTCGAACTCAGGGCCGACGAGCGGATTCGCAACATGTAGCTAGGCCGAACAATGCGCTGCCTCAGGCAGGCTTGATCAGCGCCCGGTTGAGGGCAATCACATCTACATGCGCCTGGTGCGAGAAGTGCTCGATCACGTCTTGCAGGTGCACGTGCTCCAGGCCATCGGCCGCCATGTCAGTTGCAGCCTTGATCAGGAACTCACCCAGCGCCCTGAGCGTGTCCGGCTCGGCGAGAATCGAGATCTCGTCCAGCTGGATGCGCTGGTCACTGCCCACCGCGGTTCCCTGAACGGTGAATGTCTTCAGCTTTTTCAAAGGTTGAATGCCTGTACCCGTGGATCATTGTTGAGGGGGCCCGTCTGCAGCGAAAATCAGCACCTGCGGCCAAGGCCTTGGCCCTACTGCACCGGCAAGAAATTCATCAGCAACAGGCTCTGCGCATAATTGAACCCCACCCGCCGATAGCGCTCATCCAGAATCTGCGTCAGCAGATCCAGGCGCGCGACGATCTTGCCAAACTCCACGGCAAAACTCAGGTTGCTGCCCTCCTCGGAAATCTCGTTGGAGAACAGCAACAGCACGCCGTTGGCATCCTGGCGCTGGCTCAGCAGCCAGGTGGCTTTTTCAATATTGCGCGCCGCATTGCTGATGAACTGCGGATCGATGCTATCGGTCATGTAGAACTCGGTCCGCCCGCCATGGGCGGTCACCAGCATGCTGCCAATGGCATAGATAAAGGCACCGACCCGATCCCCCTCAAACTCCGGGCTCAAGGAATAACTCAAGGCCGCCAAATCACGACGATCGCCGAGGGCCGGCAATGGCTGGCGCTTTTCGATGGCGTTGCGGATCTCGCGCTGGGCCGTGGTGCCGTCGGGGAAACCAGACTTGCGCCACTGGCTGGGATTGCGCAGGTAGAGCTTGCCCATCAGCAGGTACAGGCTCTGCAGGTTGTCGCGCATGCCGATGGTGGCCATGCGATCGACACTGGTCTGGAAGAATTCGTCAGGCTTGCCTTCACGGAACTGTTTGGCCAGGTCGCGGCCTTGCTGCTGGGTGCAGGCCGTGGCGCCAAACAACAGCAGCGCCACCAGGAACAGGCGCGCAAAGCGGGTTTGCATCATGCAAGAAGAGGGAGCGTAGGCCATCGGCACCGGGTCGAAATTCACGGGCTGCGGCGGGGATCGGCGCGGCCAGGCCTGGTGATAGAACGCAAAACTGTAAAAAAGTGCGATGGCCGCCGCCGGCCATCGCCAAAGAGCGCCCCTTAAGGGCGTCGCAACTGACCGGGGGACACGATGATCTTGACGTTGTGCTCCTTGTTGTTGACCAGCTCCTCGAAGCCCTGGCCGACGATCTCTTCCAGCTGGATGCGCCCGGTCACCAACGGCGCGATATCCAGCCGGCCATCGGCGATAAAGGCGATCACATCGGCGAATTCACCGTTGTAGGCCAGGGCCCCGAGCACCTGTTTCTCGGTGGCCACCAGCTCGAAGAAGTTGAACTCGCTGGGCTCTTCGAAGATCCCCACCAGCACGCATTTGCCGGCCTTGCGGATCAGGTCGATGGCCAGCTTGGCGGTGTGCTTGTTGCCGATGCACTCGAAGCTGACATCGGCCCCCAAACCGCCGGTGAGACGCTTGACCTCGGCCAGGGCGTCGCATTCCTTGGGATCGAGCACGTGGGTCGCGCCCACCTCCAGGGCCTTGGCCTTGCGCGCGCCGGACATTTCCAGGGCGATCACCTGGGCCGCGCCGGCGGCCTTGGCGCACATGATGGTGCACAGGCCGATGGTGCCGGCGCCGACCACCACCACGTTCTGCCCCAGCAGGCTGCCGGCCTTTTTCACCGCGTGCATGCCCACCGCCAGCGGCTCGATCAAGGCCCCGGCCTCGGCGGGAAAGTTCTCCGGCAAGGCGTACAGCAGGTTGGCCGGCACGTTGACCAATTCGGCGAAGGCGCCGTTGTTCATCAGCCCGGTAAAGGCCAGATTTTCGCAGATGTTGTACAGGCCGTGGGTGCAGTAGTAGCAGGTGCCGCAGTGCTGGCAGGCGTCGGCGGCCACCGGCTGGCCGACACTGAACCCCTGGACCCCTTCGCCCAGGGCGACGATCTCGCCGCAGAACTCGTGGCCGAGGATGCACTGGCCCTTGATCCCGGTCAGCGGGTGCGGCGCGTCCACCGGAATGAACACCGGCCCGGCCACGTATTCGTGCAGGTCGGAACCGCAGATGCCGCACCAGTCGACGCGGATCTGCACCCAGCCGGCAGGCGGCGCGTCGGGCAGCGGTACGTCTTCGACGCGGATATCGTGGCGGCCATGCCAGACCGCGGCGCGCATGCTCGGAACGGACTTGAGGGAAACACTCATCTTGGCTTCTCCATATTCTTGTAGGACTGCGACGGCCCCCTGGCCGCCGCAGCACACCTCAGTGCTGGCGGATAAAGTCGAGGATCAGGCGGTTGACCTGCTCCGCCGCTTCCATCTGCAGCATGTGCCCCTGCCCCGGCAGCACCTCGATCTGCGCCTTGAGATCGGCACTGTGGCTCGCCGGAATGATCCGGTCGTCGCTGCCCCAGATCACCAGCACCGGCTGCGCGCCGTCCTGCACCACCGGGCGCAGGTCGGCCTGCTGGCGGCCGTCGGCAAACAGGTTGCCGGCCAACTGCCCGAGGGCGTCCTGCACCCCTTCCAGGCGCTTGTACTTGAGCATGTCGTCGAGCATCTGCCGGTTCACCAGCTCGGCGTTGGAGAACAGCTGCACCAGCTGCGGCTTCAGCGCATTGCGGTTGCCCGCCTCGACAAAGCCTTGCAGGTAGTCGCCGTTGATCTCGCGGCCCAGGCCGGCGCTGCCGATCAGGGTCAGAGAACGCACCCGCTGCGGCGCCAGCCGCGCGGTGTTGAGGGACACCGCGCCGCCCATGGAGTGGCCCACCAGATGGGCCACGGGAATCTCCAGGTGATCCAGCAGCGCCAGCAGCACCTCGCTCAACTCATCCAGGTCGCCCCGTTGCAGGGCCTTGGCCGATTCGCCGTGGCCCGGCAGGTCGAGGGCGATCACCCGGCGCCCGGCGGCCAGGGCCTCGTGGTTGAACAGCCAGTTGTTGAGGTCGCCGCCAAAGCCGTGCACCAGCAGCAGCGGCGTGCCACCTTCGCCGCGCTCGAAATAGCGGATCAGCCGACCGCCCAGTTCGACCTTCTGCGGCGCCGGGCCGCTGTCTTCGTCGGCGCTGTCACCGGGCACGAAGCTGGCCTGGAACTGCGCGATCACCGCGTCGATCTCGGCGTCGCTGGCCTCGCCTTCGACCACGATGCCCAGCAGCGCGCCCACTGCCAGGGTCTCGTCCTGGCGGGCGATCTGCCGGCGCAGGACACCGGAGAACGGCGCCTCGACACTGCTGGAGATCTTGTCGGTCTCCACGTCCAGCACTTCATCGCCCTTGCTGATGCTCTGGCCTTCTTCCTTGAGCCAGGCGTCGACCCGGCCCTCGGTCATCGACAGGCCCCACTTGGGCATGGTCAGGGTATGGATCTGGCTCATCAGCGGCTCCACTCAATCACGGTGAGCACGGCTTGTTCGATCTTCGCCGCGTCGGGGATGTACAGGTCTTCCAGGGCGTCGGAGAACGGCACCGGCGTGTGGGGCGCGGTGACCATTTCGATCGGTGCCTTCAGCGACGCGAAGGCTTTCTGCGCCACCAGCGCCGAGATGTCGGTGGCCATGGAGCAGCGCGGGTTGGCTTCGTCGATCACCACCAGGCGCCCGGTCTTCTCCACGCTTTCCAGGATGCTGTCTTCGTCCAGCGGGCTGGTGGTGCGCAGGTCGATCACCTCGCAATCGATGCCGCGCCCGGCCAGGCTGCGCGCCGCGTCCAGGGCGGTGTTCACCGTGCGCCCGTAGGACACCAGGGTCACGTCCTTGCCGTCACGCAGGAAGTTGGCCTCGCCGAAGGGAATCGCGTAGGACTCTTCCGGCACGTCGCCCTGCAGGCTGTAGAGCATTTTGTGCTCGCAGAAGATCACCGGGTCGTTGTCGCGGATCGCCTGGATCAGCAGGCCCTTGGCGTCGTAGGGCGACGACGGGCAGACCACTTTCAGCCCGGGGATGTGGGTCCACAGCGAGGTGAGCATTTGCGAGTGCTGGGCCGCGGCGCGCAGGCCGGCGCCGACCATGGTGCGGATCACCAGCGGGGTCTGGGCCTTGCCGCCGAACATGTAGCGAAACTTCGCCGCCTGGTTGAGGATCTGGTCCAGGCAGCAGCCGGCGAAGTCGACGAACATCAGCTCGCACACCGGGCGCACGCCACGGGTGGCGGCGCCGACCGCGGCACCGACGTAGCCGATCTCCGACAGCGGGGTGTCCAGCACCCGCCCGGGGAATTGATGGTAGAGGCCCTTGGTCACCCCGAGCACACCGCCCCAAGCGTCGTTGTCGCCGGGGGCGCCGGCGCCGCCCGCCACGTCTTCACCCATGATGAACACGCTGGGGTCGCGGCGCATTTCCTGGGCCAGGGCTTCGTTGATGGCCTGCTGGTAACTGATTTTTCTCGCCATGATGGTGATCTCTTGTTGTTCTATGGGGCGTTATGGGTAGGCGACGTAAACGTCGCTGAGCAGGTCGGCGGGGCTCGGCTTGGGATCGGACTTGGCCTTGCGCACCGCGTCCTCGATCAGCGCGTCCACGTCGGCATCGATCTGGTCCAGCTGGCTGGCCTGCACCCGGCCCGAACGGGTGGTGCGCTCGCGGAACTGCATCAGGCAGTCGTTGTGCTCGCGGTAATGCTTGACCTCGTCGGGGGCGCGGTAGGTCTGGGCGTCGCCCTCGAAGTGGCCGTAGTAGCGGGTCAGCTTGACCTCGATCAGCGACGGCCCCTCCCCGGCCCGGGCGCGCTCCACGGCGGCGCCGGCGGCTTCGTGCACGGCGAAGAAATCAAAACCGTCCACCGTCACCCCGGGCATGCCGAAACCGGCGGCGCGGTCGGCGATGTGGTCGCACGCCACCGACCAGTTGGAGGCCGTGGCCTCGGCGTAACCGTTGTTCTCGGCGATGAACAGGCACGGCAGGTTCCACACCGAGGCCATGTTCATGGCCTCGAACACCGCGCCTTCGTTGGAGCCGCCGTCGCCGAAGAACACCACCGACACGCCGTCGGTGCCTTGCAGCCGGGCGGCCAGGGCCGCGCCCACCACCAGCGGCGCCCCGGCACCGACGATGCCGTTGGCACCGAGCATGCCCTTCTCGAAATCGGCGATGTGCATGGAGCCGCCCTTGCCCTGGCAGACCCCGGTCTTCTTGCCGTAGATCTCCGCCATCATCCCGTAGACGTCCACGCCCTTGGCGATGCAATGGCCGTGGCCGCGGTGGTTGGAGGCGATGCAGTCGTCGTCGCGCAGGTGGGCCATGACCCCGGCGGCGGAGGCTTCTTCCCCGGCATAGAGGTGGACGAAACCGGGGATCTCGCCGGTGGCGAATTCCACGTGCAGGCGTTCTTCGAATGCGCGGATGGTGCGCATCACCCGGTAGGCGTGGAGCAACTGGTCAGTGGTCAGGGGTGTCGACATTTTTATTCTCCAGGGTGTCTTCGGACTGAAGGTTCACGGGGTGTTGCCGGTGATGGCGGTCGATGGCCAGCAGGCGCTGGCGCGCCGCGTGGGCCAGGACCACGTTGACGTCGATGCTCAGCGGGCCGCCGGCATCCAGGGTGACCGTGGGCCGGTCGTGGGGGTTGAATTCGATCTCGCGCTCGCCATCCAGGGCCAGGGTGCCGGCGCTCAGGCACAGCGGCTGGGGCTCATTGGGTTGCAGATAACCAGCCTCCAGCACCCCGCAGCCCTGCAGCAGGCCGGGGGCCAGGGGCACCAGCAGCGCTTCGGGGGATTGCGGGTCCAGGCGCATCCAGGCGCCGTGGGGGTCCTGGCGGGTCACCGGCAACCACAGCCCGCAGAGCGCGGAAATGCCGATGGACTGGGGTTCGGCGAAGGTCACGAAGACCTGCGCCAGGTCGCTGCCACGGCTGATGGCCCGGGCGCCGACGAAGGCCAGGGGCGACACCGCCACGTCCACCAGGGCCACCTCGCAAAGGCCCCGGGACGGTTCGCGCACCAGCAGGCGCTTGTTGCGCCGCAGGGCGATCTCGGCCGGCACCCGGCCGCTGGCGTAGAGCCCGCCGGCCAGCCCGGCGCTGGTGGCTTCGCGCAGCTCCGGAAAGGCGTTGTTGGTGCCGGTGGACAGGGTCAGCAGCGGGATGTCGCCAACCTCGGCGGCCACCGCCTTGTGGGTGCCGTCGCCGCCAAGCACGGCGATCAGCGCCACCCCGCGCTCGGCCATCCAGCGCGCGGCCTGGCGGGTGTCCTCGACGCTCTGGCGCAGGGTCAGGTCGAGGAACTCCAGGGCCGGCCAGTGCTGCTCCCGGGCCTGGCGGCTGCGGCTGTTCTTCTGCACCGCGGCGGCGATGCCGGTCATGTCGGTGGGCATCAGCACCTGCTCGATGCCGGTGGCGCCAAAGGCCGCCAGCAGACGCTGGATCACCGAGACCTTGTCGGTGCTGGAGAACAGCCCGGCATTGGCGGTGAGGCGGCGCACATCACGGCCCGAAGCCGGGTTGGCGATGATGCCGACGGTCAGGGGGCGGCGGTTCATGGGCTCACCGCGGGCGGAGCACAGGCAGGAGAAAACATTGGGCACCTCGTTCTTATTCTTCGATGGGCCAGTCGACGCGGGTTGCCGGGGACTGGTTGCCAAGGGCCAGAGCAAGGCCGGTGCCAGTTGTCGGAAAATCTCTGAAAAAGGCCGTTCCAGAGCGGCTGACAGGCTTGCTGCGACGCGTTGAAGCCAGCCGCCCGTGAGACGTCGCATGTCAGGCTGCACGGGGCCTGGGCGAGACCTTGAGACGTTGCGTCTCACTGCCGTCCCGGCGGCGTTCGGTGCTTGTCCAGGGCGGCGGATCGGCGCTTAATGCGCCGACAACGATAAGAAGCTGCAACCGGAGGCCTTCATGCTTTCCGCACATTCCAAAGCCCATGTGGACTGCGTCAGCCGGGTCCTGAAAAACGCCGCGCACCTGCCCCAGGCGCCGGTGCCGAGCCTGATCCTCGACTCCTGGCGGCGCTCCATGGAGCAGCACCAACTCGACCCCGGTTCGCTGCAGGGGCCGCGCATCCTCTCGGAAAACGTGCTCAAGGAATGCCGCGAGCGCTCCGAGTTGTTCCTGCGCATTGCCAGCGAAGAAGTGGCGCGCCTGCATGGCCGGGTGCGCGACGCCGACTACTGCGTGCTGCTCACCGATGCCCAGGGCCAGACCATCGACTACCGGGTGGAATCCACCCTGCGCAACGACTGCCGCAAGGCCGGGCTGTACCTGGGCACCTGCTGGTCGGAGGGTGAAGAAGGCACCTGCGGCGTGGCCGCGGTGCTCACCGCGCGCACGCCGATCACCGTGCACAAGCGCGATCATTTTCGTGCCGCCTTCATCGGCCTGACCTGCTCCGCCGCCCCGGTGTTCGATCCCCAGGGCGAGCTGCTGGGGGTGCTGGACGTGTCGGCAGTGCGCTCCCCGGATGACCGCCGTTCCCAGCACCTGATCCGGCAGATGGTGGTGCAGAGCGCGCGGGAGATCGAACAGGCGTTCTTCATGAACAGCGCCCAGGGCTACTGGGTGCTGCGGGCCCATGCCAGCCCGGGTTATGTCGACAGCCAGCCGGACTACCTGCTGGCCTGGGACGACGACGGCTGCCTGCGGGCCCTGAACCCGGCGGCGCGTCATTACCTGCTGCGCCGCTATGGCCAGTTGCCGCAGCACATCACCCAGGTGTTCGACCCGCAACTGTTGCAACGCGCCCGAGACGAGGTCCTGTGCCCGCTGTCCGCCGAGCTGCATGGCCGCTTGCAGGCGCCGCGCCGGCCGCCGAGCCGCCCGCGCCTGAGCCTGGCCGGCGAGCCGCTGGACCCGCGGGTGGAACAGAGCCTGCGCCTGGCGGTGCGGGTCAAGGACCGGCATCTGCCGGTGCTGATCCAGGGCGAGACCGGTTCCGGCAAGGAAGTCTTCGCCCGCCAATTGCACCAGGCCAGCCAGCGCCGGGACCGGCCCTTTGTCGCGGTGAACTGCGCGGCGATTCCCGAGAACCTGATCGAGAGCGAGCTGTTCGGCTATGTCGCCGGAGCCTTTACCGGTGCGTCGAGCAAGGGCATGCAGGGGCTGCTGCAACAGGCCGATGGCGGCACCCTGTTCCTCGATGAGATTGGCGACATGCCCCTGGCCTTGCAGACCCGCTTGCTGCGGGTGTTGGCCGAGGGTGAAGTGGCGCCCCTGGGGGCCGCGCAACGCAAGGCGGTGGATATCCAGGTGATCTGCGCCACCCACCGCGACCTGGAAGCCCTGGTGGCCGAGGGCAGCTTTCGCGAAGACCTGTATTTCCGCCTCGGTGGCGCGCGCTTTCAGCTGCCGCCGCTGCGCGAACGCAGCGACCGGCTGGCACTGATCACCCAGATAGTCGAAGAGGAATCCAAGCGCTGCGGCGCGCCGGTGCAACTGGGCAATGCGGCGTTGGAGTGCCTGCTGGGCTACCGCTGGCCGGGCAACGTGCGGCAACTGCGCCACGTGCTGCGCTACGCCTGCGCCGTGTGCGAAGGGCCGCTGATCCAACTGCATGACTTGCCCGAACAACTGCGCGGCACAGCAGCCGAAGGCGCCCTGCCCGCCCAGGAAAGCGCCACCAGCCCCGAACGCCAGGCCCTGCTGGATGCCCTGGTGCGCCATCGCTGGAAACCCGTGGCGGCGGCCAAGGCCCTGGGCATCTCCCGCGCCACCCTGTACCGCCGCGTGCAGCAGCACGGCATCCAGATGCCCGGCCGCAGCCCGGTCTAACCCCAATGAAAACCTGTAGCCGCTGCTGAGCCTGCGAAGCTGCGCAAAGGCCCGCAGGGCCTTGCCTGGCGATCTCCCGCCGAATCTTCAGCGCCTTCAAAATCCCCGCGTCTCCTGCGGAGCCGTGCGCAGCCTGCGGCAGCGGCTACAGGAACCACCCCTGCGATCCCTGCGCTCTGTGTAGCCGCTGCTGAGCCTTGGCGAAGCTGCGCAAAGGCCCGCAGGGCCTTGCCTGGCGATCTGCCGGCGAATCTTCAGCGCCTTCAAAATCCCCGCGTCTCCTGCGGAGCCGTGCGCAGCCTGCGGCAGCGGCTACAGGAACCACCCCTGCGATCCCTGCGCTCTGTGTAGCCGCTGCTGAGCCTTGGCGAAGCTGCGCAAAGGCCCGCAGGGCCTTGCCTGGCGGTCTCCCGGCGAATCTTCAGCGCCTTGGAAGTCCCCCGCGTCTCCTGCGGAGCCGTTCGCAGCCTGCGGCAGCGGCTACAAGAACCACCCCTACGCGCGCCCTGCGGTCTGTGTAGCCGCTGCTGAGCCTTGGCGAAGCTGCGCAAAGGCCCGCAGGGCCTTGCTTGGCGGTCTCCCGGCGAATCTTCAGCGCCTTCAAAATTCCCGCGTCTCCTGCGGAGCCGTGCGCAGCCTGCGGCAGCGGCTACAGGAACCACCCCTGCGATCCTTGCGGTCTGTGTAGCCGCTGCTGAGCCTTGGCGAAGCTGCGCAAAGGTCCGCAGGACCTTGCTTGGCGGTCTCCAGTCGAATCTTCAGCGCCTTCAAAATCCCCGCGTCTCCTGCGGAGCCGTTCGCAGCCTGCGGCAGCGGCTACAGGACGCATCCCTGCGATCCCTGCGGTCTGTGTAGCCGCTGCTGAGCCTTGGCGAAGCTGCGCAAAGGCCCGCAGGACCTTGCCTGGCGATCTCCAGTCGAATCTTCAGCGTCTGAGAAGTCCCCCGCGTCTCCTGCGGAGCCGTGCGCAGCCTGCGGCAGCGGCTACAGGGTGGGGTTGAGGCGGGCGCGGTAGCGCCCGGGGCTTTCGCCGGTCCATTTCTTGAACGCGCGGTGGAAGGCGCTGGGCTCCTGGAAGCCGGTCAGTTCGGCAATCTCGCTGATGCTGACGTGGGTGCGGCGCAGCAGTTCGACGGCGACGCCGCGGCGCACTTCGTCCTTGATCTCCTGATAGGAGCCGCCCTCGCGCTCCAGGCGCCGGCGCAGGGTGCTGGCGCTCATCTGCACTTCGCGGGCAAAGGCTTCCAGGGTCGGCCACTGGCTGTAGTGGCTGCCCCGCAGGCGTTGGTGCACCTGGCGGGTCAGGCCGTGCTGGTTGCGAAAACGGATCACCAGCCATTGCGGGGCGCTGCGCAGGAAGACCTTGAGCGAGGCCAGGTCCTGGACCACCGGCAGGCGCAAGAAGCGGCTGGCGAATTCGATCTCGGTGCGCCCGGCATTCCAGCTCAGGTTGCTGCCCCACAGCAGCGCATCGTCGCTGAGGCTCAGGCGGGAATGGCGAAAGTCGGCGCGGTCGATGGGGATCCGCCGCCCACCCAGCCAGCACAGCAGGCTGATGATCAGCACCAGCAGGGTTTCTTCGGCGTAGTGGCCGCGCAGCGGGTCGGCGCAGTGGCTTTCAACGCTGATCACCGCGCGCTTGCCGCGCACGCTGAGGTGGGCGCCGACGTCCCGTAAAAACAGGCCAAAGTTGTTCAGGCACTGGCGCAGGGCCTTCTCCAGGTTGGGTTCCTGGATCAGTCCGCGGCAGATCAGGGCAAAGGCCCCCGGCGGCATGCCACGGGAGTCGAGCTGGAAGAATTCGTCCTGCAATTCGCGGATCTGGATCAGCCACAGCGCGGCAAAGGCGCTGCCGGGCACCCGCGCCCGAGGCTGGTCGAGCAGCGCCGGGTCGATGCCGGCCTCCCTCAGTACCGCCGCCAGCCGCTGCGGCTGCTCACGCAGGGCGTGGGTCATCACCCGGACAAAGTAGACCGCGACCGAATCCGTTTCACGCATGTAGAGGCTGTGCTCCCGTAGCAGGACCTATGGCAAAAAACGCCAGCACCCTTGACCGCTTTCGGCATAGGCCGGCCACCGTGTGCGGCTCTAGACTCGCGCTGGATAACGCGCTGGGCAAGGCAACCGCGCCATGCTCCGCGAAGGCCATTAACAAAGGAAGAGCTGAAGATGAATCTTGCGAATATCGGGGTGATCGGCGCCGGCACCATGGGCAACGGCATTGCCCAGGTCTGCGCCCAGGCGGGCTTTGACGTGACCCTGCTGGACATCGCCCAGGGCGCCCTGGAAAAGGCCCTGGCCACCATCGGCAAGAACCTCGACCGGCAGGTGAGCAAGGGCACCCTGAGCGAAGGCGACAAGCTCGCCGCCCTGGGTCGGATACGCATCAGCACCGATTACAGTGCGCTCAAGGACGCGCAGCTGGTGATCGAAGCCGCCACCGAGAACCTCGACCTCAAGCTCAAGGTGTTGCAGCAGATCGCCGCCCGGGTCAGCGCCGAGTGCGTGATCGCCTCCAACACCTCGTCGCTGTCGATCACCCAGCTGGCCGCCAGCGTCAGCGCGCCGGAGCGTTTCATCGGCCTGCATTTTTTCAACCCGGTGCCGGTGATGGGCCTGATCGAGGTGATCCGCGGCCTGCAGACCAGCGACGCGACCCACGCGTTGGCCATGAATATGGCCGAGCGCCTGGGCAAGACCGCGATCACCGCCGGCAACCGCCCGGGTTTTGTGGTCAACCGCATCCTGGTGCCGATGATCAACGAGGCGATCCTGGTGTTCCAGGAAGGCCTGGCCAGCGCCGAGGACATCGACGCCGGCATGCGCCTGGGCTGCAACCAGCCGATCGGCCCGCTGGCCCTGGCCGACCTGATCGGCCTGGACACCCTGCTGGCGATCCTCGAAGCCTTCTACGACGGCTTCAACGACAGCAAGTACCGCCCCGCGCCGCTGCTCAAGGAAATGGTTGCCGCCGGTTACCTGGGGCGCAAGACCGGTCGGGGTTTCCATCACTATGGCTGAGCGCTGCTCACGCTTTGCCGAAAGCCGCGACAAGGCCCTGGAGCTGTTCGCCAGCAAGGGCTTCGGCCAGGTCGGCATGCGTGAGCTGGCGAGCCATCTGGGGCTGACCCCGGGCTCGCTGTACCACCATTACCCGAGCAAGCAGCACCTGCTGCTGGACCTGATTGAAGAGTTCTTCGATGAGCTGCACAGCACCCTCAAGCGCCTGCAAAGGCGCAAGTTGCAGGGCGACTGCCTGCCGGCGCTGATTCGCGCCCACCTGAAGCTGCACCGGGAATTGCCGCGGCATTTTCGCCTGGTGGAACGTGACAGCGGCTGCCTCAATCCCGACCAGCAGGTGCGGGTCGGGCAATTGCGCGAGCGTTACGAGCAACAGCTGCTGCAACTGCTGGGCACCCCGCCCGGCCTCGGCCCGGCGGCCCAGCGCGCCGCCGCCCATGCCCTGGCCAACCTGCTCAACAGCGCCCCCAGCTGGTTCAGCGAGCAACCGCTGGCCGAGCGTGAACGTGAGGCGCTGCTGGAAAACCTGCTCAGCGGCGCCATCGAGCGCCTGCTGGGTGGCGCACCGCTGCACAGCGCGGTGGCATGAGCCTCAGCGCAGTTGCAGCGGGTCCACCAGGCCGGCGGCAATCGCCATGCCCACCAACTGCGGCAGGTGCTCGGCCTGCATGCGCTTCATCACCCGTGAGCGATACAGGTCGATGGTCTTGATGCTGACCCCCAGCTGTTCGGCGATCTCGCGGTTGCTGTAGCCCTGCACCAGGGGCAGCAGCACGTCCTTCTCCCGCGGCGTCAGGCTCTCCAGCAGCGCCTGCACCCGGGCCTGCCCGGCGCTCTGGTGCTGATGGCGGTCGGCGCGGCTCAGGGCCTGCTGCACGCTGTCCAGCAGCAGCTGTTCGTTGTAGGGCTTCTCGATGAAATCCACCGCACCGGCCTTGAAGGCACGGACCACGATGGGCACATCGGCGTGGCCGCTGACAAAGATCAGCGGCAGGTGGATATCGCGCTGGCGCAGCTCTTCCTGGACATTCAGGCCGCCCATGCCGGGCATGCGCACATCCAGCAGCACGCAGGCATTGAGGCTGGGGTCGCAGTGTTCGAGAAACTCCCGGCCGCTGGTGAAGGGCACGGCCTTGAGCCCCACCGACTCCAGGAGCCAGACGGTGGAGTCGAGCATGCCCGGGTCGTCGTCGACCACGTACACCAGCTGCTGCGCCTCACTTGTCATTGCCTTGCTCCTGTCGTTGCGGGGGAAGTTGCCTGGGAAGTTGCCGGGGGGTCGGCCGGGGCGCTGGCCGGCAGCCGGCAGCACATGCGCAGGCCCACCGCCTGGGGCTGGGCCTGCAAGTCGCCGCCAAAGCCCTCGACGATGCTGCGGCTCATGGACAGCCCGAGCCCCAGGCCGTTGGCCTTGCTGGTGTAGAACGGGGTGAACAGCTGCGGCAGTTGCTCGGCACAGACCCCGGGGCCCTGGTCGCTGACGCTGATCTGCACCCCGCCTTCGCTCCTCGCCTCGGCCGCCAGGACAATGTGCGAGCCCTGCTGCCCATGCACTTCACGATTGGCTTCAATGGCGTTGCGCAGCAGGTTCAGCAGCACCTGCTCCAGCAGCACCCGGTCGGCGTACACCGGCGGCAGATTATCCGCCAGGTGCAAGTCGATCGTCACCTGGCTGGCCTGGGCTTCCCAGGCACACAGGCGCACGGTTTCCCGGGCCACTTCGGCGAGGTCCAGGGCCTGCACCCGGCGCCCGCCCTTGCGCAGGAAGGCCCGCAGGCGCTTGATCACTTCGGCGGCGTGGGTCGCCTGTTCGGCGATTCGCTCCAGGCCCTGGGCGACCTTGTGCGCGGCTTCGGGCTGGGTGTCCAGGGCTTGCAGGTAACGTTGGCTGGCATTGGCGTAATTGACCACTGCGGCCAGGGGCTGGTTGATCTCATGGGCGATGCCCGAGGCCAGTTCGCCCAGGGTCACCAGCCGCGCGCTGTGGGCCAGTTCGTCCTGGTGATGGCGCTGCTGGGCCTCGCGCAGTTCGCGCTCGCTCTGGTCGTGGGCCACCAGGGAATAGAAGCGCTCGCCACTGGCCGCGCGGTGGGCCAGGAGCATCAGCGACACCGGCACCGAGGCGCCGCCGGCCGGCGGTTGCAGGCGCGCCTCGATGCTCCAGCGGCCGCTGCGCTCGGCGCGCTCCCAGCCCTCGCGCTGCAGGCTGTCCAGCACGTGCGCGCTGAGTATCGAGGCCAGGCCGGGCATCGCCTGATCGGCCGCCAGCCCCAGGGTGCGCCGCGCCGCCGGGTTGAGGTAGGTCACCGCGCCGCCGGGCTGGATGAACAGCACCGGGTCGGGGTTGGCTTCCACCACTTCGGCCAGGCGCCGCTTGTTCTCTTCGGCCTGGACCCGGGCGGTGATGTCCCGGGACACCGCCACCACTTCCACCACGGTGCCGGTGTAGGTGTCGCGGATGCCCCGGCAGGCGGTTTCGAACCACAGGTAATGACCGTCGCGATGGCGGATGCGGTAGGTCATGGTGTGGTAGCCGTCCTGCTCCAGGGCGTCGCGGGTGCGCTGCATCAGCCCGGCCAGGCCCTGGCTGTGGAACAGGCTGCGGGCCAGCAGGCCGCGCAGTTGTTCGGGCCAGTAGCCCAACAGGGTCCAGGACGCCGGCGAGGCATCGAGGAAGCGGCCGTCCGGGGTGTGCCGGGAAATCAGGTCGGTGGTGTTCTCGGTGATCAGCCGGTACAGGCGCCGGGCCCGGGCCGAGTCGCGCTCGGCCTGGACCTGGGCGGTGGCCTCCTGACAGCGCGCCAGCACCCGCTGGTGCAGGGGGTCGGGAATGAAGCTCCAGAGCAGGATGCGTTCGCCCCACTGGGCTTCCACCTGCTCGATGGCACGCTGCTGCTCCAGGCAGGCGCGCACCAGGGCCGCATGGTTGATCGGCAGCAGGGCCGCGAGATCGCCAGTGGCCGCATCGTCCAGCCATTGGCGCAATGCCGGGTTGAGGTCCAGCGGCTGCGCCCGGGCGTCCAGCAGCAGGCTCGGCTGCGGGTCGTGACCCAGCCAGGGCGAGTCCGGCAGCTGGCCTTGGCGCTGTAGCTGCAACCAGCGGCTCAGGTGGGTGGAGGTGGGCATGGTCGATCAACCTGTGGGTGGCAACAGCGATTTATTCAATATAGTACAACTACTATACAACTCAGGTAGTACTTCCATATAAATCAACAAACAGTATATAAAAGACCCCGGATAAGTCACCGAGCTTTCGCTGGGTGTGCTGTGTACCTGTAAGGAACGCCTGATAAGGATCGCCTGACCGTAGGAGCTGGCTTGCCAGCGAAGGGGCCCGTGAGAGCGCTTTCGCCGGCAAGCCAGCTCCTGCAGTGGGTGTCCCTCAGGTACACAGCACGCGCCACCCAAGCCTCGGCCAATAGAGCTAATAATCAGCCACCGGGTACCCGAACCATGTCCATCTACGAGCAAGGCCTCGCGCCGTCTGCCGTCAACCATATCGCCCTCTCCCCCTTGAGCTTCATCGAACGCACCGCTGCGGTTTACCCCGAGTATCCGGCGGTGATCCACGGTTCGATCCGCCGCACCTGGGCCCAGACCTACAGCCGCTGCCGGCGCCTGGCTTCGGCCCTGGCCGGACGCGGCATCGGCAAGAACGACACGGTGGCGGTGATGCTGCCGAACATCCCGGCGATGCTCGAAGCGCATTTTGGCGTGCCGATGATCGGCGCCGTGCTCAATGCCCTCAACGTGCGCCTGGACGCCGAGGCCATCGCCTTCATGCTGGCCCACGGCGAGGCCAAGGTGCTGATCGCCGACCGCGAGTTCCACGGGGTGATCCACGCGGCCGTGGCCATGCTCGATCACCCGCCGCTGGTGATCGATGTCGACGATCCGGAATACGGCGAAGGCCAGGCGGTCAGCGACCTGGACTACGAGGCTTTTCTCGCCGAGGGCGACCCGGAGTACCCCTGGCAGTGGCCGGAAGACGAATGGCAGGCCATTGCCCTGAACTACACCTCGGGCACCACCGGCAACCCCAAGGGCGTGGTCTATCACCACCGCGGCGCCTACCTCAATTCCCTGGGCAACCAGATGATCTGGGCCATGGGCAACCACCCGGTGTACCTCTGGACCCTGCCGATGTTCCACTGCAACGGCTGGTGCTACCCGTGGATCGTCACCGCCCTGGGCGGGGTGCATGTGTTCCTGCGTCGGGTCGATCCGCAGAAGATCCTCAACCTGATCCGCGAGCACCAGATCACCCACCTGTGCGGCGCGCCCATCGTGCTCAACGCCCTGGTGAACATGCCGGAATCGGCCAAGGCGGCCATCGACCACCCGGTCAACGCCATGGTCGCCGGGGCCGCGCCACCGGCCAAGGTGATCGGCGCCGTGGAGGAGATGGGCATCAAGGTCACCCACGTCTACGGCCTGACCGAGGTCTATGGCCCGGTGACCCTGTGTGCCTGGCACGCCGCCTGGGACGAGCTGCCGCTGGAGCAGCGGGCGCAGATCAAGTCGCGCCAGGGCGTGCGCTACCCGACCCTGGAAGGGCTGATGGTGGCTGATCCGAAAACCCTCGAACCCACGCCCCGGGACGGCCAGACCATCGGCGAGATCTTCATGCGCGGCAACACCGTGATGAAGGGCTACCTGAAGAACCCCAGCGCCACCGCCGAAGCCTTCGAGGGCGGCTGGTTCCATACCGGCGACCTGGGGGTGACCCACCCGGACGGCTATATCGAAATCCGCGACCGGCTCAAGGACATCATCATTTCCGGCGGCGAGAACATCTCCACCATTGAGCTCGAAGGCGTGCTCTATCGCCACCCGGCGGTGCTGGAAGCGGCGGTGGTGGCCCGGCCCGACGAAAAATGGGGCGAAACCCCCTGCGCCTTCATCACCCTCAAGGCCGATCACCAGGACGTGGGCGAAGCCGAGATCATCGCCTTCTGCCGCGAACACCTGGCGGGCTTCAAGGTGCCGCGTACCGTGGTCTTCAGCACCTTGCCCAAGACCTCCACCGGCAAGATCCAGAAGTTCGTCCTGCGCGACCTGGCGAAAAACCTCTAGCCTGAATACACCGACCCAGCCCCCGTAGGAGCTGGCTTGCCGGCGAAGGCGTCGGCCAGGGCGATGCATGGCTTGCGGGCCTCTTCGCCGGCAAGCCGGCTCCTACAAGGGGGCGGGCTTGGCGTTTTCGATTCATGCGGCCACGGCCGCTCAACCTCCCCTTTTGCCCGAGGTTCCTGCAATGCCCGAATTCAATGCTCCGCTGCGCGATATGCGCTTTGTCCTGCATGAAGTGTTCAACGCACCCAAGCTCTGGGCGCGCCTGCCGGCCCTGGCCGACACCGTGGACGCCGACACCGCCGACGCGATTCTCGAAGAAGCGGCCAAGGTCACCGGCAATCTGATCGCCCCGCTCAACCGCAGCGGCGACGAGGAAGGCGCCAGCTGGCACGCCGGGCAGGTGCGCACCCCGGCCGGCTTCAAGGAGGCCTACCGCACCTACATCGAGGGCGGCTGGGTCGGCCTGAGCGGCAACCCGGCCTACGGCGGCATGGGCATGCCGAAGATGCTCGCGGTGCAGTTCGAAGAGATGCTCTACGCCGCCAATTCCAGTTTCGCCCTGTATTCGGCCCTGAGTTCCGGGGCCTGCCTGGCCATCGACGCCCACGCCAGCGAGGAGCTCAAGCAGCGCTACCTGCCACCGATGTACGAAGGCCGCTGGGCCGGTTCCATGTGCCTGACCGAGGCCCACGCCGGCACCGACCTGGGGATCATCCGCACCCGCGCCGAACCCCAGGCCGACGGCAGCTACCGGATCAGCGGCAGCAAGATCTTCATCACCGGCGGCGAGCAGGACCTGACCGAGAACATCATCCACCTGGTGCTGGCCAAGCTGCCGGACGCCCCGGCCGGGCCCAAGGGCATCTCGCTGTTCCTGGTGCCGAAGATCCATGTCGACGCCAACGGCGTGCTCGGCGCGGCCAACGCGGTGAGCTGCGGCTCCATCGAGCACAAGATGGGCATCAAGGCCTCGGCCACCTGCGTGCTGAACTTCGACGGCGCTAGCGGCTGGCTGATCGGCGAGGCCAACAAGGGCCTGGCGGCGATGTTCACCATGATGAACTACGAGCGCCTGTCCATCGGCATCCAGGGCATCGGCTGCGCCGAGAACTCCTACCAGAACGCCCGCACCTACGCCCGCGAACGCATCCAGAGCCGCTCCCCGGCCGGCCCGGTGGCCAAGGACAAGATCGCCGACCCGATCATTGTCCACCCCGATGTGCGGCGCATGCTGCTGACCATGAAGGCCATGACCGAAGGCGGCCGGGCCTTCGCCAGCTACGTCGGCCAGCAGCTGGACCTGGCCAAGTTCGCCGACCAGCCCCATGAGCGGCACAACGCCGAAGCCCTGGTGGCGCTGCTGACCCCGGTGGCCAAGGCGTTCTTCACCGACACCGGGCTGGACAGCTGCGTGCTCGGCCAGCAGATCTTCGGCGGCCACGGCTACATTCGCGAATGGGGCCAGGAGCAACTGGTGCGCGATGTGCGCATCGCGCAGATCTACGAAGGCACCAACGGCATCCAGGCCCTGGACCTGTTGGGGCGCAAGGTGGTGGGCAACGGCGGCGTGGCCCTGCGCCTGTTCACCGGCGAGATCCGCGACTATGCCTACCTGCCCGGCGCCGCCTACGCCGCCGAGCTGCTGGACGCGGTGCAGCGCCTGGAAGACCTCAGCGACTGGTTGCGCGAGCAGGCAGCGCAGAACCCCAACGCGGTGGGCAGCGCCTGCGTCGAGTACCTGCAGCTGTTCGGCTACGTGGCCTACGCCTACCTGTGGGCGCGCATGGCCCAGGTGGCCGAGCACCAGCGCTCCGAGGACGACGGCTTCTATGGCGCCAAGCTGGCCACCGCGCGGTTCTATTTCAGCCGCCTGCTGCCGCGCATCCTCAGCCTGGAGCAGAGCATTCGCGCCGGCAGTTCCTCCTTGTTCGGCCTGGACGCCGAGCACTTCTGAGCATCCGGGCAGGGCGCCTGCCGCCCTGCCCCGACTCCAGCGCCAAGCGCCAAGCTCAGGCAACAGCACACCCCACGGATGCAAAACCGCAAGCGGCCCGGCATACTTCGCACCCGGACACCGCCCAAGGAAGAAACGTGTTGGCCCCCGCCCTGATCGTCGCCAGCTCAGCCATCGTGCTGCTGCTGGGCAGCCTGCACCTGATCTACACCTTCGCCACCGACAAATTCCAGCCCCGTGATCCGGCCCTGGCCGAACGCATGCGCCAGGTGTCGCCAATGATCACCGGCCAGACCAGCCTGTGGCGTGCCTGGGTCGGCTTCAATGCCAGCCATAGCCTGGGGGCGATGTTGTTCGGCCTGGTCTATGGCTACCTGGCCTGGCTGCACCCGGCCCTGCTGCTGGAAGCCCGCGGCCTGCTGCTGATCGGCCTGGGCTTTCTCGCCAGCCTGTGGCTGCTGGCGATCCGTTACTGGTTCCGTATTCCCCTGGCGGGCATCAGCCTCGCCCTGGTGCTGTTCGCCGCAGGAACTACGCTGCTTTTCAGCTGACGGGTACCCGTTGCCCAACCGCTCCAGCCCTGCCCGACCTGAATAAATTCCGGAGTTCACATGGAACGTCAAACCCCCAACGAAGGCGCCGCCGCCCTGCGTCAACCCGGCAAACGCCCCTGGTATATCTACCTGATGGCGATCTGGGCCCTGATCGGCATCGGCGGCCCTCTGAGCCAGCTAGCGCGAAGGGTGTTCGCCGATGAGCCGCTGCTGTTGCAAGTCAGTTCGGTGCTGATCCTCGGCGGCGTACTGCTGCTGATCATCAACCTGATCAAGCTGAAACCGCAGTACATCGTGGCCTTTGGCGTGCTCTGCTGCCTGGAAGTGGGCCTGCAGCTGTTCGGCATCATCGACCGCCTGTACAGCGGCGACACCCTGGCCCACGCCGCGCTGCTGCTGATCTATCTGGTTCCGGCACTGGCCTTTGCCCTGCTGGCCCTGCGCACGAAACTGCTGAGCCGGGCCAGTGAGTACCGCCAATCGGTCGACCTGCAGAACCGAATCGCCTTTGCGATGAAACACAACAAACGCTGAACCTGCCGGCCCGGCGCCCAGTGGCGCCGGGCCGGATACCCGCTGCCCAATCGAGTCCCTTCATGTCCCGTCTGTACACCCTCTGTTCCTGGCTCTACCTGCCGCTGTGCTGGATCGCCGTGGCCGCGCCCCTGGCCAGCATGATCCATTGCAACCTGAACCTGATCGTGCCCCGGGAGGTCGGCGGCACCTTGTTCGGCGGCTCCATGGGCTTTGTGATGTACCTGGGCGGCTGGGCCCTCAGCGTCCTGGGCCTGGTGCTGGCGCTGCTGACCCGGGTGCCCGGCGCGCGTCTGGCCTGGATCGTCGCCGGGCTGGCGCAGTTGCTGCTGGGCCTGTGGTGGCGGATCAACTACCCGGATGATTTCGACGGCAACCTGCTCTTCAGCATCCAGCCCCGGGAGCTGGACTATGTGATGGTCTTCGGCTTTGCCCTGGTCTACAGCGGCGTCTACCTGTTGCGTCAGCAGCGGCTCAAGCCGCGTCCACCCGCCACTGGCAATCGGCTGTTGCTGCGCACCCTGTGGGCCCTGGTGCTGGGGGCGGCCTTCATCCTTCCACCGCTGCAGGCCATCACCCGCAAGCCACTGCCCTATTGCGCCTTCGACCGGGCCGGCAATCAGTTGAGCGTATGCCTGGGCCCGGGCACCCGGGTGATTGTCGACTGAATAGCCCCCTGACTTCATTCCTCCTTTTCTTGACCTTGATGAGTGTGCCCATGTCTCGCCTGTTTACCCTGTGGTTGTGGCTGTACCGCCCCCTGTGCTGGATCGTCGTCGCCATCCCGCTGTCGGTGATGCTGTTGTGCGACGTGCAAATGATGCAACCGCGGGATGTCAGCGGCACGCTGTTCGGCGGCGCCATGGGTTTTCAGTTGTACCTGTTTGCCTGGGTGCTGTGCCTGATCGGCCTGGTCCTGGCCCTGCTGACCCGGATGCCCGGCGCGCGCCTGGCGTGGCTGCTGGCCGGGCTCGTGCCCTTGCTGCTGGGAGCCTGGTGGCGGCTCACCTACCCGGATGATGAAGATGGCAGCCGCTCCTTCAGCCCCCAGGACTGGGAACTGGACTACATGATGGGCATCGTGTGCCTGTTCGTTATCAGCGGCCTGTACTTCTACTGGCGCCGACGCCTCGTCTCACGGCCCGCCGCCACCAGCGCCGATGTGCTGTTTCTGCAAACCCTGTGGGCGCTGGTCCTGGCGGCGGCGTTCATCCTGCCGCCGCTGAGCTTCATCAAGCAGCAATCCCTGCCCCGCTGTGCGTTCAACAAGGCCGGGGAGCAATTGACCGTGTGCCTGAGCGATGATCCGAACGAGCAGGTCATTGTCGACTGACCCGGCGCTCGCAGCAGCCCGGACAGAAAAAAGCCCCGATCGCTCCGGGGCTTTTTTCTGTCGGCTGCTATCGATGCGGGGTGGCCGGTGATGCCCTGCGCACGGGCAAGGCGGCGGCGAAAGCCATGGCCTCTTCCCGGGTGCCGAAAGTGGCGAGCCGATCACCCGCCGTACAGACCTTCCAGGGCCCGTGGTTGACGCTCAATACCTGATAACCGTTGATCTGCAGCTTGTTCAGCAGCGGCGTACTCATGGACACCTCCCTTGTTCTCCGCGTGCCTGGGGCTTGGGCGTTTTACCTTACACCCGCAGAACCATCCGGCGACGGCCGCATGTCGGCGTGACGCGCTCATTTCCTCAGGTTGGCCAGAGGGTCGTAGGCCCGCGAGCGCTTGCGCTGGTGCTCGGGTTCCGGCTGATCCAGGGGCGCCCTGGCCGGCCCCACCGGATCGACCTGGGGGTCGGCGAGGTCTGGCGAATCGGGGTCGAAACCCGGGTCATGATGATTCGAGGCGTGCTCGGACGAGCGCGGCCCCGTGGGGGTCTTGGCAGCCATGGTCAGCTCCTGTGCTAGCCCGCAAAAGGACGGGGACAGCCGTTGGATCGCGATCCGTTCCCAGGGTGCCGGCCAGCGGACCAATGGCCACCGGCAAATTGCATTGCACGGCGCCGCGTCGCAGGATGACGCCCTGATCCACAACCGCTGAAAAGGAAGTGCTGATGACGATTCGTGCCGTGGTTTTCGATTTTGGTGGCGTGCTGTTCGACTGGAGCCCGCACCACCTGTACCGCCAACTGATCCCCGACGACCAGCGTCGCCAGTGGTTCCTCGACACCGTCTGCACCCAGGCCTGGAACACCCAGCAGGACGCCGGCCGGCCCCTGGCCGAAGCCACCCGCAGCCTGGTGGCCGAGCATCCCGAGCATGCGCCGTTGATCGAGGCCTATTACGGACGCTGGCCGGAGATGCTCAAGGGGCCACTGGACGAAGGCGTGGCCCTGCTGGAGGAACTGCACCAGGCGCAGGTGCCGCTGTTCGGGTTGACCAACTGGTCCCAGGAAACCTTTCCCTATGCCTGGGAGCACTACCCGTTCTTGCAGAAGTTTCGCGACATCGTGGTGTCGGGGCAGGAGCGGCAGATCAAGCCGGATGCCGAGATCTATCACACGGCCTTGGGGCGCATTCGCGCGCATGTGCCGGGGGTGGCGCCTGAGGAGCTGGTGTTCATTGACGACCATGCGCCGAATATCGTCGCGGCCAGGGCCTTGGGGTGGCGGGCGATTCATCATGTGGCCGCGGGGGAGACGCGGCGGCAGTTGGGGGAGTTGGGGGTGGTTTGAGTTTTTTTTGGGGGGTGGAGTGTGCGTATCCGTTGTTGCGGTGGGCTGTGTACATATCCGTTGCTGCGGTCATGGCCACTTAGGGTTTCGCTCGTACAGCGACTCACTTTTGAAAATCCGGAATGCCGGCCCAGACAAAAGTAAGCAAAACGCTTCTGCCCCTCCACTCGGTGCCTCGCATAGCGAGGCATGCCCGAACTCCGGCATTGATCCGTGGGCCGCCGCAATGGGCCATCCATGGCCCAGTGCGGCTAACCCGGCGTCCTGCCGGGTTACCCTCGGATCAATGCCTGCGTTCGGCCATCGTGTCTAAGGGGCAGGAAGATCAAAAACCAGATCAAAAACAAAAGCCAAAGCCAAATCTGACGGCGGCCTTACGGCCGGCCTGTTTCATTGCCGTTCGCGTTACATGTAGCCGCTGCCGCAGGCTGCGAACGGCTCCGCAGGAGACGCTAAACCTGCATACCCACTGTTCCTGAACCACCGCGCCGCCTGGTTTTGCGAGCGCTAGCGCTCGTTCGCAGCCTGTGGCAGCGGCTACAAGGAACCAGCCTGCGCACCTGGGTTTTGGCGTTGGCTTTTGATCTAGATCTTGATCTTCCGGCCCCTTCCCAGCAGGCCGAGCGCAGGCGTTGCGTAGGGGGCAGCTCGGCATGGATGCCGAGCTAGCCGCCGCCCGGCCATGGATGGCCGGTTGGCGGCGGGCCCCCGGAGCAATGCCGGAGCTCGGGCACCCCGAGCCTCAGCGAGGGGCCGTATGGAGGGGCAAGACTTTTTGCTTACTTTTGTGTCGTTTGACAAAAGTGAGTCGCCGTAAGGGCGAAACCCTAAGTGGCCGTGACCGCAGCAACGGATATGTACACCACCCACCGCTGTAAGAGCGAAACCCTAAGCCACCGTGACCGCAGCAACGAATATGTACTCCATCCCACTCGCTGCAAGACCGAAACCCTAAGTGGCCGTGACCGCAGCAACGGATATGTACACCGCCCACCGCTGTAAGAGCGAAACCCCAAGCCACCGTGACCGCAGCAACGAATATGTACCCCGCCCCACTCGCCGCAAGATCGAAACCCCAAGCCACCGTGACCGCAGCAACGGACATGTACCCCACCCACCGCTGCAAAAGCGAAACCGCCAGCCCCCCCCTCTATCGCCATCCGCACTCACCTCCCCCTTGCATATCGCCCTTTGGAATTTCCACAAAATCAACCCCTTACCCCCGTGAATCCACCCGTCGGAAACCCACAAAATCAATGTGCCACTACCCCGCCAACTCCCCCCGCGCTGCTTAACTGCAAGGGCTGCCAAGCACCGCAGCCCCCCTAAACCCCACGGAAGGCACACACCATGAGCCCCACCTCGCAACACACGGTTGTTCCCTACGGAGTCGCGATCCAGTCGGCCATCGCCGAAGGCCAGCTACCCCAGATGAAAGCCCTGCTGGCCAAGCGCGATCCGAAGGGCGACGAACCCAAGGATCTGAAAAGCGCCTACGAGCGGCTGGCCAAGGAAGTCGCCCGGCTGGAGCAGCACTGATCGCTGTTTCCCCGTCATTGAATGGAGGCAAAGCATATGTCCGGTTCCAATTCCCACGCCGAAGGTCTGTTCCCACTGAGCTATCGCATCGGTACCGATAAGCCCGGGGCGCCCAGTCTGATTCTCAACCTGCTGGTCTACACCCCCGACCACAGTGTCCGCGGCGGTTCGACCATCACCCAGGCGCTCAACCCGCCACCCGACCTGCACAGCGATGTCTGGGGTCAGTACACCTACCTCACGGTCATGCACCCCACCACCAGCAAGATCCTCATCACCGCCCAGGGCAATCAGGGCGGCCCCGGCTCCAACGCCATCATCACCTTCAAGCTGCACCTGGTGGTCGGCGACGACTGGAAGGAAGGCATCGCCAACTACCAGTACTTCAACGGCCACGACTGGGTTTCGGTCAATCAGGCCCCCGCCCGCCTGCAGGAGACGGTGCAGTCCAGCAGCCTGTCGACGCCAGAGCACCAGGGCCACTACAGCGCGGTGAACAGCACCAGCGCCGCGCTGTACGGCGGGCCGATCCACGGCGCCATCGCCAGCGGCGATCTGGCCCAGATGAAGAACCTGCATCGGGTGGCCACCCAGCAACTGGAGCAGCTGCCGCTGATCCGCACCGCGCTGGACGCCGCCAAGGCCGAGATCAAGAAGCAGGAACGCCGCTGATCAAGGCGATTCATCGCACCTGATGCCTTCTATCCAGATAAGGAGTTGCAGCATGACAATCGGACTGTTCCATACCCGCATCATCGTCGCCAATCCTGTGATCGGAGCGCCGGTGCTGACCCTCGACCTGCTGGTCAACACCCCGCAGAAAAGAGTCAGCGGCGTGGCCCGGATCACCCAGAGCACCTCGCCACCGCTGCAGTTCCGGGCGGATGTCTGGGGCGACTACTCCCAGGTCAAGCTCGATCCGTCCAGCGAGGGCCACATCATCCTCAGCCTGGCCGGCAACCCCAGCGGTCCCACCAGCCAAATCGCCGAGACGTTCCATCTGCAGGGCATCCTCGGCCTCGACTGGGCCAGCGGCTTCGCCAGCTACAAGTACCAGTACCAGGGGCATTGGCACGTGGTGCAACACGCCGCCGTGAGCCAGGCACCGGTGGAGCAGAAACAAGGCGAACGCGCAGTCCAGGCCGGCCAGCCCGCCATGCATCCCCACCCGCTGTACGCGGTGGCGCTGCAGGAGGCCCAGACCAGCGGCGACCTGGCGCGACTCAAGGCGCTGGTGGCCCAGGGCGAGCAGCAGCTGGCCAACAGTGAAAACCTGAGCCAGGCGGTGCAGCAGCTGCAGGCGGAAATCAGCCGCCTGGAGCGCCGCTGAGTCCAGGCCAGCGGGGCCGGCCGTCAGCGGACGGCCCCGACTTGGGCCAAACCGATCGCGCCCGCACCGCACACCCGAGGCGCGCCTGTTTCGATGGCTTGCTGCCGCGCACCGCTGGGTGCGCAAGGATCTTTCATGTCAGACCGTCTCCCCGCCCGCTACCTCAGCGAAAACGACCTCAAGCGCTATGTGCCGGTGCACGTGGTCTGGGAAATCACCCTCGCCTGCGACCTCAAGTGCCTGCACTGCGGCTCCCGCGCCGGGCACCGGCGCCCCGGGGAACTGAGCACCGAGGAATGCCTGGCGGTGATCGATTCACTGGCCGCCCTGGGCACCCGGGAAATCACCCTGATCGGTGGCGAAGCCTATTTGCGCAAGGACTGGACGCGACTGATCCAGGCCATCCACGACCACGGCATGTACGTGGCGATCCAGACCGGCGGACGCAACCTGACCCCGGCCAAGATGCAGGCCGCGGTGGACGCCGGGCTCGATGGCGTCGGCGTGTCCCTGGACGGCCTGGCGCCGCTGCACGACGCGGTGCGCAATGTGCCGGGCTCCTTCGACAAGGCCCTGGACACCCTGCGCCGGGCCAGGCAGGCCGGGCTGAAGATCAGCGTCAACACGCAGATCGGCGCCGCCACCCTGCCCGACCTGCCAGCCCTGATGGACCTGATCATCGACGCCGGCGCCAAGCACTGGCAGATCCAGCTGACGGTGGCCATGGGCAACGCCGTGGATCACCCGGAACTGCTGATGCAGCCCTACCAGTTGCTGGAGGTCATGCCGCTGCTGGCGCGCCTGTACCGCGAAGGCAACGAGCGCGGCCTGCTGATGAACATCGGCAACAACATCGGCTACTACGGCCCCTACGAACACATGTGGCGCGGCTTCGGCGACGACCGGGTGCACTGGACCGGCTGCGCCGCCGGGCAGACGGTGCTGGCCCTGGAGGCCGACGGCACGGTCAAGGGCTGCCCGTCCCTGGCCACCGTCGGATTCTCCGGCGGCAACGTGCGCAACATGAGCCTGCACGACATCTGGCACTACAGCGAAGGCATTCATTTCGGCCGCCTGCGCTCGGTGGATGATCTGTGGGGCTATTGCCGCAGCTGCTACTACAACGACGTCTGCCGCGGCGGCTGCACCTGGACCTCGCACTCACTGCTGGGCAAGCCGGGCAACAACCCCTATTGCCACTACCGGGCCCTGGACCTGCAGAAAAAAGGCCTGCGCGAGCGCATCGTCAAACTCGAAGACGCCGGCCCGGCGTCCTTCTCCGTGGGCCGCTTCGACCTGATCACCGAGCGCATCGACACCGGCGAAGCCGTGGCCAGCGTCAGCGACAGCGGTCAGGTGATCAAGCTGGCCTGGGTCAACCAGGGCCAGGCAGCCCCCGCCGAAGGCCGCATTCCGCCGCGCCTGGCCCTGTGTCGCAGTTGCCTGGAGTACATCCACGCCGTCGAGACCACCTGCCCGCACTGCCACGCCGATGTCGCCGCCGCCGAAGCCCGGCACCAGGAGGACCGGCTGCGCCAGCAGGCTCTGATCAACACCCTGCACCAGTTGCTGGGCCTGCCCCCGGAGCAGCCGCGCCTGTAATCGCCGCCCGTTGCGCCGCCGCCCCCCGACGCGGCGGCGCTGATATCGATGCCGCCGCCCTGGCGCGGACGTTGCCCGCCGTCCACTGCGCAAGATTTTGCGCCTATCATCGAACAGCCGGCAGAACCCTGTACTAGGATACGAGGCGATCCTTTGTCGATCGGAACCAGAACGGAGATCAATCAGCGATACCCGAACTCGTTGCTATAACGCTGTCCTGCCACACCTTCACATTCATGGATGAAATGATGAACGCACAAGTATTGTTTCCACGCATCGGCAAGGTCATTGCCAGCACCGGCAGCCGCCATTTTCCGCGCATGCTCCACGACCTGATCCTCACCCAACTGCCGGTGGACGCCACCCACATCACTCGACTGCCGGTGGACCCGCACCAGTCGCCCGAGCACAGCGAGCAGCCGCAGCTGCAGAGCCACTACCCGCTGCACAGCGACGCCCACTGCGGCGACGAGCCGCTGTTGCAGGCCGGTTTTCCCGAGCCGGCCGGCACGTCCGAGGCCCGGCAACTGCCGCCGCGCCGCGAGGGTTGCGCCGAGACGGCACAACTGCACCTGACCGGCCGCAAGGATGCCTACCATTACGTGCTCTCGGTGTACCGCAGCAATCAGACCGAGAGTTTCTCGCCCCAGGAGCGCCTGCTGCTGGAGGACTTCTCGCCCCTGCTGTTGCCAATGGTGGAAAAGCACATCAGCGCCCTGCAGCCCCAGGCCGCCTCCACGGAGCAGGACGGCGCCACCCTCGAAGGCCTTCAAACCCTGCGCCTGCGCTTTAACGAGCGTCTGGCGCAGTCCGGGCTGAGCCTGTCCAACCGTGAGTTGGAAGTCTGTGTCGGGCTGCTGGCCGGGCGCACCGCGCCGCAACTGGCCGAACAGCTCAGGCTCAAGGTCAACACCGTCGAGAGCTACCTGAAACGCGCCGCCATCAAGCTGGGCATCAGTGGCCGCCATTCGCTGCTGCGCTGGATGTACTCGCCCCAGCCCTGAGCCGCGTCCCCAGGCCCTGGCGAGGCCTGTGTGTCCAGGTTTTCCCCTACAGACGCACAGAGCTCGCCCGGGCTTAAATCCAATGCCGGGAACCGCTACAGGTTCAAGGAGCCTCTGCCACGGACCGCCGTGGCAGTCGCGTTTCGAGCAGCGATTCGTCTCGATCAAGGATGATATGGATATGAATCAGACCCGCAGTATCGCCAACATGCCAACCTCGCATTTCTACTTCGAGCTGGGGCAGTTGATCTCCAGCACCGGCCATGCCCGCTTCGCCAAGGACATGCTGCAACTGGTGAACCAGCTGGTGCCGGTGAACCAGTTGCAGCTCAGTGAATGGACCCTCGACGAATGCCAGGCCAGTTCCCTGGAGATCACCCTGCTGGGACGCGCCGGGTTGCAGGATGACCTGCCCCTGCCGGAGCCCCCGCGACGCCATGACCCGCTGCTGCAAAAGATGCTGGAAATGGACGACTCGCTGCTGATTCAAATGAATGCCCAGGGCAGCCCCGCTCGCCCGACCCCGCACCAGTGCCACCTGGTGTCGCGCAAAGCCAGCCGGCGCTGTGTCATCGCCCTCTACCGCGATCCCGCCCAGGGCGGCTTCACCCTCAGCGAACTGTCATTTCTCAAGAGCCTGTCGGCGACCCTGCTGCCGCTGCTGGAACGCCACGCCCAGTTGCATCGGCAACAGGCGCTCAAGCACCTGCGCAACTGGAGCCTGCGACCTCTGGACGCGCGTCGGCAGACGCCGCTGCAACGGGAGTTCGACGAGCGCCTGTCACTGGGAGACATCAACCTCTCGGCCCGAGAGAAAGAGGTCTGCCTGGGGCTGCTGACCGGGGGCACGGTGCCGGAAATGGCCCAGCGCCTGAGCGTCAAGAACAGCTCCGTGGAAACCTACCTCAAGCGCGCCGCCGCCAAGCTCGGGGTCAGCGGTCGCCACGGGCTGGCCAAATGGATGGTGGGCGCCTGAGAGCGGTCGCAGGTCGCAGGTTCCGGGCCAGCAGCCTCCTCCCGCAGGGCACCTCCTCCGTCCTCGGCTGACCGCTGCCGCGCCCCCCGCCCAGCGGCTTGCGCAGCCCCGGCTCAGGGTCGTGCCTCGGCGCGGTCCTGCGCGGTGACTGAGGTGAGGCGCGCCAGGCGCGGCGCCAGCCAGCGCTTCAGGTCGTCCATGCAACTGAAGACCACCGGCACCAGCACCAGGCTCAGCAGGGTCGAGGTGATCAGCCCGCCGATCACCGCCACCGCCATGGGGGCGCGGAACCCGGCGTCGGCGCCGCTGCTGAGCAGCGCCGGCACCATGCCCGCGACCATGGCGATGGTGGTCATGATGATCGGCCGGGCGCGCTCGGCCCCCGACTGGATCAGGGCCTGGTGCCGGGGCATGCCAAGGCGACGCTTCTCGAGGGTGAATTCCACCATCAGGATCGAGTTCTTGGTGACGATGCCCATCAGCATCAGCAGGCCGATGACCACCGGCATGTCGATGGCGGCGCCGTACAGCAACAGGCCGCCAATCGCCCCGCCGACGGACAACGGCAGTGCGCTGAGGATGGTCAAGGGCTGCAGGAAATCGCGGAACAGCAGCACCAGCACGGCGAACACCATCATGATGCCCAGGCCCATGACCACGCCGAACTTGTCGAACATTTCATTCATGTATTCGGCATCGCCGTACTCGACACGGCGCACGCCGTCGGGCAACTGCTGCAGCGCCGGCAACTGGCCGATGGCTTCCAGGGCCGTGCCCAGGGTGATCCCGGCCAGATCGGCATCCACCGACACCCGGCGCAACCGGGAGAAGCGCTCGATCCGCGCCGGCCCGCTGCCATAGCCGATATCAGCCACCGCGCTGAGGGGCAGCACCGTCCCCCTGTCGGTGCTGACGCCGAGGTTGCTCAGGGCATTCAGGTCGCCCTGCTCGATGGCCGGCAGCAGCACCCGGATCGGCACCTGGCGGTCATGGAAATTGAAGCGTGCCGAACTGGCGTTTATTTCGCCCACGGTGGCGATCCGCGCCACGCTGCCGATGGCCTGGGCACTGACCCCGGCCCGGGCCGCTTCGTCCACCCGCGGCTGGATCAGCAGCTCCGGACGCGGCAGCGGCTCGTTGACCTGGACGTTGGCGATGCCCTGGAGCGCCCGCATGTCGCGTTGCACGGCATGGGCGGCGCGGCTCAACGCCGGCCCGTCGGGCCCCACCAGGATGATCGAGATATCCCGCGCCGCGGTTTCGCCACGGAAGGCGTAGCGCAGGTCGGCAAAGCCGTTGAGCAGCGGCCGCAGGGACTGTTCGAAGGCCTTCTGGCTGAGCTCGCGCTGGTCCGCCGGGAGCAATCGCACCAGCAGTTGGCCGGTGGCCACGTCGGTGGCCCCGGAGGCATCCTCGCCGCCGGCGGTGACGAACACCGAGAGCACCTCGGGCCGCTGGCGAATCTGCCGGGCCATGTCGGCCAGCACCTTGTCGGTCCGCACCAAGGGCGTGCCGGGCGGCAGAGAGACGTCGATGCGCGACAGGCTGAGGTCATTCACCGGCATGAACCCCGAAGGCAACAGCGGCACCAGGGCGAACGAGCCGACTAAAAACAGCCCGGCCAGCCCCAGGCTCAGGCGCCGGTGCCGCAGCGCCCACTCCAGCAGCTTCAGGTAGCGCCCCAGCAGGCCGCCGGGCGCCACCGGCCGCGGCTCATGGCCCGCACCCGGGGCCTTGGGCTTGAGCAGATAGGCCGCCATCAACGGCGTGACCAGGCGCGCCACCAGCAGCGAAGCCAGCACCGCCGCCGAGACGGTGATGCCGAACGGGGTGAAGTACTGGCCGATGAAGCCACCGATGAAACTCACCGGCAGGAACACCGCGACCAGGGTGGCGGTGATCGCCACCACGGCAAAGCCGATGGCGTCGCTGGCATCGATGGCCGCCTGGTAGGGACGCTTGCCCTGGTCCAGATGCCGTTCGATGTTCTCGATCTCGACGATGGCATCGTCCACCAGGATGCCGATCACCAGGGTCAGGGCCAGCAGGGTGATGCTGTTCAGCGAATAACCGAACCCGGCCATGACGGCGAAGGTCGGCAGGATCGACAGCGGCAGGGCAATGGCCGCCACCAGGGTGGCGCGCCAGCTTCGGAGGAACACCAGGACCACCAGGACGGTCAGCAGCGCGCCTTCGACCAGGGTCATGATCGCCGCGTCGTAACTGGCCAGGGTGTAGTCCACCGAAGAGGAGATCTGGCGGATCTCCAGGTCCGGGCGCTGTTGCTGCAGGCGCTGGATGACCGCCTCGACGCCGGCCGCCACCCGGGTGTCGCTGGAGCCCTTGGCGCGAAACACCGCGAACCCCACCACTTCCTCGCCGTCCAGACGCGCCTGGGAACGGGCCTGGCTGGCGCCGTCATGCACCCGGGCCAGCTCCCCCAGGCGCGCCCAGCGCCCCTCGCCCAGGGCAATCGGGGTCTGGCTCAGGGCCTCCACCGTCAGGGCGCTGCCCAGGGTGCGGATCGACTGTTCGCTGTGGCCCAGCCGGGTCCGCCCGCCGGGCACGTTGATATTGCCCTGCACCAGTTGGCCGTTGACCTGCTCGGCGGTGAGGCCCAGGGCTTGCAGGCGCTCGGCCATGAGTTCGACCTTGACCTCGCGCTCAACCCCACCCAGGCGCTGCACCTTCTGCACCCCGGGCACCGCCAGCAGTTCGCGGCTGAGCTGGTCGTCGACGAACCAGGAAAGCTCCACCAGGCTTCGCGTGGTGCCCTTCACGGCGTAGTTGAGGATGGCCCCGCCCTCGACGTCGATGCGGGTGATCATCGGTTCCTCGATGGTCTGCGGCAGGTCGGCGCGGATCAGCGCGATGGCGTCGCGGATATCGTTGGCGGCGCGCCCGGGATCGACTCCGAGCTGGAACTCCACGGTGGTCACCGAGATCCCGTCGGCCACCGTGGAGGTGATATGACGGATGCCGGCCAGGCCGGACACCGCGCGTTCGACCCGCAGGGTCACCGCGTGTTCGAGCTCGGTGGGTGCCGCGCCGACCTGGGACACCAGCACCGTGATCACCGGGAACTCGACCCGCGGGTTGGCGTTGATCGGCAACTGCAGAAAGGACAACCAGCCGCCCACACTGAGCACCAGGAACAGCACCAGGGTCGGAATCGGTCGGCGGATCGCCCAGGAGGACAGGCGCAGGCTCATGGTTCCAGCTCCTCGTCTTCAGCCGGCCGGACCCGGTCGCCCTCACGCACGAAGGCCGAGGCCCGGGCCACCACCCGCTCGCCTTCCGCCAGCCCGGACAGCACTTGCACCTGGATGCCGTCACGCCGGCCGACGCGAACCTGCCGCAGACTGGCCTTGCCCTCCGGGTCCAGCACCACCACCGCGGCCTGTTCGTCACTGGTGAACGTCAGGGCGCGCTGCGGCAGCACCAGGCTCGGGCCCTGGGCCGGCAGTTCCAGGCTACTGGTGGCAAAACTGCCGGCGCGCAGCTCGGGGTCGGCCGCCAGGGTGATGCGCACCCGACCGCGACGGCTCGCGGGGTCGACTTTCGCCGCCAGCAGGCGCACCTGGCCTTGCACCGGGGTCGGCAGCCCCGTTACCTGGACCGCCAGCCGGGTGCCGACCTGCAAGGCGCGCAGGGCGCTTTCAGTCACCTCGCCGTCCAGCTCCAGGCGGTTGTCGCGGATCAGCCGGAACAGCGGCTCGGAACCGGCGAGGGCGCCAACCCGGGCATGCCGTTCGGACACCACGCCGGCCACCGGCGCTCGCAGCGTGGCTTTCTGGCGTTGCGTCCGGGCGTCCGCCAGTTGCGCCCGGGCCTGGGCCTGCTCGGCCCGGGCCGCCGCCAGGGCAGCCTGGGTGGCGCGGGCCTGGGCCCGTTGCTGGTCGACTTGCTGGGCGCTGGCGGCACCGATGCCGCCCAGTTGTTCCAGGCGCTGATGGCTGGTCCGGGCCTCGACGCTCAACGCCTGCTGCTGACCAATCAACGCCGTCGCTCGCTCCAGCGCGGCCTCGGCCTGGTGCACCTGAGCATCCAGGTTGTGGGTTTCCAGCTCGGCGAGGACCTGCCCGGCACTGACCCGGTCGCCCTCCTCCACCCGGACCGAGGCCAGGCGCTGATCCTGCAGGGCGGTGCCGACGGCAATCTCTTCCTGGGGCACCAGGGTGCCGCTGATGAAGATGCGCTGCCCGACATTGCCGGTACGGACCTGCACGCTGCTGACTTTCAACGCGGGCGGTGGTTCCTGGCCGTGGCTTGCCGGCAACTGGGTCTGCGGCAACCACAGGGCCAGCAGCGTGCCCACCAGGGTCAGCAGCGTCACCAGCAACAGCCTGGGGGTATGTTTGGCCAGGCGCCGCAAGCGCTGGCTGCGACATTGCTCGGGAGTGGGATCGATCGAGTTCATGTGTCGGGTACTCAAGGATTCATCGGCGCCCGGAACACGGGCACGCTGCCCCGGAGCCGGCAAGCGGCCCGAGACGCCATGACGCAAGCAGGGCAACGGCCACAGAGCCGTTGCAAGGAGGCAGTCAGCCGGGTTCGGGCTGCTGGGGACGCAGGAAGCGACGAATGATCAGGCGCAGCATCGGCTGGTGGGCCAGGGCCTGGAAATCCGCCTCCATCACCACCCGGGCGATGGCGCCTTCCGTCAGCGCCAGCAGCCACACCGCGGCCATGTCCGGGTCCAGCTGCGGGTCGATCTGGCCGGCGGCCATGCCGCGCCGGAGCAAGGCCGCCAGGTCGGCCTTGACCCGCGCTTCGTTGGCGGCGAACAAGGCCCCCATCTGCGGGTTGCGGGTGGCCTCGGCCGCCACCTCGATACTGATCCGCGCGTGCAGCGGCTCGCTGCAGGCCTGCATCATCGCCAGGGCGATGTGCTCGACGGCGTCCAGGGCGTCCTCGGCTGCGTCCCACTGGGAGAACAGGCGCGTCATGGCCTTGCGGTCTTCCTCGGCGATTGCGGCAATGATCGCCGCCTTGCTCGGAAAGTAATGGAACAGGTTGCCCGGGCTCATGCCGGCGGCCGCGCAGATCTGCGCGGTACGGGTGGCGTGAAAGCCGTTCCGGGCGAAGCAGGTCAGCGCCGCGTCGAGGATCTGCTGGCGCCGGGCTTCCATCTTGTAGGGGTCTACCGTTCTCATTGCCCACCCTGGCGCCACAGGCCTTGCCGGCGCGATTCATAGACTGACTGGTCGATCCAGTATTGAGCCGCAGTCCGGTCACTGTCCGAGGCCGTCGAAGCGCTTCGGTGCCGGTACATGCCGCGATCACAGGCTAGCGCGAGGGTTTTCCGAGAGCTGTAAATCTGTGTGAAAAATAGTGCAGGACTGCATAAGGCATCCAACCGGGTTCGGCGGGACGCGGAGCGGATGCCGGAGCAATGCCTGGAGGGGATAGGAGCCAACCCGGCCAGCCAGGGGCAGTAGGCGGTACAACGAAGGCCGGGCGGGCGGATGCCGCGATGTTGCAGCCCGCCCTGACCAGGCACCGCCATGTTGCGGTTCACTGTGATACCTGGCCGGGCGAACGGGGGCCATTCTAGGCATCGGTCCGAACCGCGTATGTAAGAAAATTCTTATTCCTCAACGGCCTGAATCCCCTGCCCCACCAAGACGAAACAGGCCATTTTCAAGAACGCCGTGATCAACGGGTACCCGGCACCAGATCGAGAATCTCGTCGATGCCCAGGCAACGGGGCTCCACCTCCAGGGTCCTTCCGTGTTCAAGGATGCCCACCGCCACATCGCGCATGGCCATGTAGGCGCTGCGCAACATGTGGTTGGCGTAGATCACCGCGTTGAAGCCGGCCCCTTCCAGCTCGTCGAAACTCAGGTGGGCATAGCTGGTCGGCACGCAGATCAGCGGCACCCGCGGGCAGTGGCGGCGGAACAGCCTGGCGAACTCGAGGATCTCCAGGCCGTCCTTTTTCCGGCTGTGAATCATGATCCCGTCGGCGCCGGCGGCGACATAGGCCAGGCAGCGTTCGATGGCGTCGTCCATGCCCTTGTCGAGGATCAGGCTTTCACAGCGGGCGATGATCAGCAGGTCCTCGTGGCTGCGACTGCTGCAGCCGACGCGGATCTTGTCGCAGAACTCCTCGATGGAGTCCTGAAGCTGGCTCACGGCGTTGCCGAACAGCGAGTTCTTCTTCAGCCCGCACTTGTCCTCGATGACCACCGCCGACACCCCGGCCCGATCGAGCATCTTCACGTGGATCGCGAAATGCTCGGCCTTGCCGCCGGTGTCGCCGTCGAAAATCATCGGCAGCGAACAGACATCGAAGATCTCGCGAATGCCGTGCAAGCGATTGCTCGGCGAGAGGATCTCGATGTCCGGCAGGCCCTTGTGGGTCGAGTCGGTCAGGGAGCTGGACCAGATGGCGTCATAGCTCAGGCTGGGCCCGGCCCCGCGCTCCAGTCGGGATTGTTGGGCCAGCAGCGCCGAGATCGGGCTGTGGGCTTCAAGCACCCGCAGACAGCGCTTGCGGCGCAGCAACTGGCTGAGGTTGGTTCGGCGAATATCAGCGTCCTGCATGGGATTCACGCGCCTCTTGTGGTTGGGGAACTCCGGGTTCGCGGCGGCCGGGCCGCCTCAGGGGTGGGTCATGTCGAGGGCCACCACGTAACGGTCGAAATCCGCGGCCGAGACGTAGCCCAGCTGTTGCGCCACTTCCCGCAGGGACTTGCCCTGATGGTGGGCGGTCTTGGCGATGATGGCCGCCTTGTCGTAGCCGATGTGGCGGTTGAGGGCGGTCACCAGCATCAGGTTCTTCTCGATGTTGGCCTCGATCCGCGCCCGATTCGGCTCGATGCCCAGCGCGCAGTGGTCGTTGAAGGCACGGCAGGACTCGGCCAGCAAGGTGATGCTTTCCAGCACGTTGTGCACCATCACCGGTTTGTAGACGTTGAGCTGGAAGTTGCCCTGGCTGCCGGCGAAGGCCACGCAAGCGTCGTTGCCGAAGACCTGGGTGCAGACCATGGTCAGCGCCTCGCACTGGGTCGGGTTGACCTTGCCCGGCATGATCGAGGAGCCCGGCTCGTTCTCGGGAATATCGATCTCGCCGATGCCGCAGCGCGGGCCGCTGGCCAGCCAGCGCACATCGTTGGCGATCTTCATCAGGGCCATGGCCAGGGTGCGGATCGCCGCCGAGGTGTTGACCAGCGCGTCGTGGGCCGAGAGCGCGAAGAACTTGTTGCTGCACGACTTGAACGGGTAGCCGGTGAGCTCGGCGATGACCCGTGCGCACTCGTCGCCGAACTGCGGATGGGAGTTGAGCCCGGTGCCCACCGCCGTGCCGCCGATGGCCAGGTCGTAGAGGCCGCCGAGGTTGAGCTGGATGGCGCCCAGGGCGTAGTCGATCTGCTCGACCCAGCCGCCAATCTCCTGGCCGAGGGTGATCGGCGTGGCGTCCTGCAGGTGGGTACGGCCGACCTTGACCACGTCGCGGAACTGCTCGGCCTTGTCGGCCAGGGTGTCGCGCAGGACCGCCACCCCCGGCAGCAGGGTTTCGTGGATCTCGCTGACCACCACCATGTACATGGCCGTGGGAAAGGTGTCGTTGGACGACTGCCCACGGTTGACGTGGTCGTTGGGGTGGATGGGTTTCTTGCTGCCCAGTTCGCCACCGAGCATCTCGATCGCCCGGTTGGCGATCACTTCGTTGGCGTTCATGTTGGACTGGGTGCCGGAGCCGGTCTGGAACACCACCAGCGGGAAATGATCGTCCAGTTGCCCGCTGATGACTTCGTCCGCGGCCTTGACGATCGGCAGGGCGATGGCTTCCGGCAGTTCGCCGAGCGTGAGGTTGGCCAGGGCCGCGGCCTTCTTCAGGATGCCCAGGGAGCGGATCATCGGCGCGCCCCACTGGAAGCGCGAACGGCCGATGGGGAAGTTGTGGATGGAACGCTCGGTCTGGGCGCCCCAGTAGCGGTTGGACGGTACGGCGATGGTCCCCATCGAGTCGGATTCATGACGCATGTTCAAGGTGCTCCAGTGGTAGGCGCAAAGCGCAATCAGGTCGGGGTTGCCGGGCAGGCGCGTCCTGCCCGGCGTGGTGCAGGGGCGCCCTACTCCTTGAGTACGGAGGCCATTTTTTCCAGGTGCGCGCAGGCCCGCACCACGTACTCGTCGGACAGCGCGGCGATGCGCCGGTAGTCGATCTGCTGGCCGGTGGCCTGGGTATAGAGCCGCAGGGCCTCGGTGGCGTGGCGGAAGTGCCGGGCCTCGACGGCGCCGCAGTGAACGCTGAGGAAGCCGGCGATGCGGTTGGCCTCCCCCGCCGGATGCCCGCAGGACTCGCGCAGCCAGTTCTTCCACAGCGGGGTCATGAGGTTGTATTCGCCGGTGTTGAACAGCTCGGTCAGGGCCATCATCTCCAGGGCCTCCACCAGGTTCGGCGCCAGGGGGCGCTTCTGCCCGACCCAGGTGGAGAACTCCTTGGTGATGGGGTTCAGGTACTTGTCCTGCAGGCGCCAGTTGTCCGAGCCGCAGATGGCCGAGGCCATGCGGTGATAGAGCTTGGAGTGATGGGGATGGCCATGCATTTCACCGAGGCCGACGTCCTCGACGATGATCTCGCCACAGTGCCGGGCGGCTGCCAGCAGCTTGAGCTTGTTGTCATCGCCGGGCAGCTCCGCGGACTCCTGCAGCAGCCGCACGATGATGCTCGACACCGCATGGGCGGCGCCGTCGGGGCTGCGCCAGCCGCAGAAAAAGGCGCACAGCGAATCCACGGACCAGCGGCGGGAAGTCATGCGCTGGTAGGTCAGGCAATAACCGTCCAACAGGCCGGGGTTGTTTTCAAAGCCGGTGAGCAGGGCTTCCACCAGATTCCGATCCTCGACATCCACCAGTGCCTGATGCACATAGCCGATGAACGCCTCGCGGGAACTCTCCATGTTTCTCTCCTGTAGTGACTCTTGGGTTCACGGACAACAAGCCAGGCGTCGCCACCCCGGGCCTCTGGACGGGCTCGGGAACCGGAACAACGCGGTGGCAGATGCGGGTGACGGCAGCGCTAATCCATGACGATCGCCGACATGAACTGGGCGAAGCGGCTCAGGCCTTCGATCAGCTCCTGGTACTCGACGGCGTAGGAAATGCGGATGCAGTGAGGGTCGCCACAACCGGAACCGGGGACCACGGCAATGTGCGCCTCGGTCAGCAGCAGGTCGGCGAGGTGGTCGACGTCGCGGATCGGCTGGCCGCGGTAGTAGCCGCCCAGGCGCGACGCGATGTCGATGTACAGGTAGAACGCCCCTTCCGGCGGCGCATAGCGGATGCCTTCCAGGCGATCCAGGTAGGTGCGCGCGGCGTGCAGTTGTCGCTGCAGGAACGGATTGACCTGGTCGGCGAACTGCGTCGAGTCGGCATTCAAGGTATTGAGCGCGGCGTATTGCGACAGGCTGCTGGGGTTGGAGGTGGTGTGGCCCTGGAGGTTGTGCATGGCCGCGATCACTGGCGCCGGGGCGCAGGCGTAGCCGACCCGCCAGCCGGTCACCGCCTGGCTCTTGGAGAAGGAATCGATCAGCACGGTCTGGGCCTTCAGCGCCGGGAACAGCGCCAGGATGTTGTGGTGCTCGTGGGGTTCGCGCACCAGGCCGCGATAGCACTCGTCGAACATCACCCACAGCCCGCGCTCGAAGGCCAGCTGGGCGATCGCCAGCAGTTGCTCCCGTTGATAGACAGTACCGGTGGGGTTGTTCGGGGTGTTGATGACGATCATCCGCGTGCGTTCGCTCAGCGCCCCCTGCACCGCTTCCAGGGTCAGCCGGTAGTCGTCGTCGCGGGTCTGCACCAGCACCGAGGTGGCGCCCGCCAGGCGGATCTGGGTGGGAAAGGTTTCCCAGTACGGGCTGGGCACTATCACCTCGTCACCGGGGTTGAGCAGCACCATGCAGGCGTTGTATAGGGCCTGCTTGGCCCCGGCGGTCACCGCCACTTCATTGGCCGCAAAGGTCACGCCGGTGCGCTGGCTGACCCGCTGGGCGAGCTTCTCCCGCAGCGCCGGCAGGCCGATGGGCGGGGTGTAGCGATTGCGCGCGTTTTCAATGGCTTCGATGGCCCCGGTGCGCATGTCCTGGCAGGCATCGAAGGACAGTTCACCGGCGGCGAAATTGATCACCTTGACCCCGCTTTCCTTCAGGGCGTTGGCTTTGCTGCGCATGCTGGATGTGCCCGGCGCGCTGAGGCCGAGGGCACGGTTGGACAAAGACAAGCGGCTTGCAGTGGCTTCGCTGTTATTCATGTTGTTACCTGCGAAAACGATCTGGAAGCAAGGCGCCCCGGAGTCGGGAAAACACCTTGCACAGCCCACCTGGCCAAGGCCCCCAGCCAGGTCTTCTTACATTCTGATGACAGTCGCAAACACCGGCCAATACCGTTTGCGTCGTGATTGATACTGGAAAAGTAAGAACTATCTGAAGGCGCCGCGAGCCGCGCACAGAATGCATCAGGCCCGGGCAGAACAGCCCCGGGCCTGATGGTTTATGGCTCGACAACGGTCTTCAGGCGGCGCCGGAGACTGACCTCGCGTCGGCGTCCATGCCCCGCTGCACGTACCAGGACAGGGGCAGCGTCAGCAGCAGCGTGGCGGACAGGGCCATCACCGCCAGGGGAATCCCGGTGACGTCACCCAGGCCGCCGAACAGCACCGGAGCCAGAGCCCCGCCGCCGATGGTGCCGGTGTAGAACAGCGAGAACGCCTGCTCGCGCTTGCCGGCACCGGCCAGGTCCGGCACCGCGCCGTACAGCACCGAGGACGTGCCATTCAGGGCCAGGCCCAGCAGCGGCAACATCAGCATCAGGCCGGCATAGGGCAGGAACACCGCCAGCACGATCAGGCTGGCGGTGGTGAACTCGGTGATCCACACGGTTTTCATCATGCCGATGCGCGCGCCGAGGTAACCGCACAGCAACTTGCCGAAGGCGCCGCCGACGAACAGCAGGGTCAGGGCCAGGCCGATACCGGCGGTGCCGGCGCCCTTGGCCTTGAGCAGGAACGGCAGGAAGGTCAGAAAGCCCATGCGCACTGCGCTGTCCAGGGTGCCGGTGAGGATCAGCGCGCGCATCCCGCTGGCCGAGCCCTGGCCCTTGACCGTCTTGGGCGCTTTCTCGCTGATGGCCTTGGTCACGGCCCGGGAGGGAATCAGCCACCACAGCAGCACTGCGGCGGCCAGTCCCAGAAGGCCGATCAGGGTGACGCTGGCGCGCCAGCTGATCAGGGTCAGCAACAGGCCCACCAGGCCCGGGACCAGGGTCTTGCCGATATCCCCGGCGAAGTTGTACTGGGACAGGGCCTCCTTGACCCCACCGCCGGCTTCATGGGTATCGGTGATCAGCGAGGAGGCCAGCGGGTGCTGGGTACTGGCCCCCAGGCCACCGAGCAGCAGGGCCAGGAGCAGCACGCCCAGGCCTCCGGCCTGCCCCGCCAACAGGTAGGCCAGCCCGGCCAGGGCGGTGCCGCCCACCAGCAGGCGCTCACGCCCCCAGCGCCGCGCGGCGCGACTGGCCAGCAGCTGGAAGCCGGCCATCATTCCGGAATAGACCCCGCGCAGCAGGCCGATCTGGGCATAGCTCATGGCGAACTGCGCCTGCCAGATCGGCAGCAGCACGTAGATCACGTCAGTCAGGCCGTCATGCACCGCATGGGCGCTGCAACCGGCGAACAGGGAGCGACGACGCACGCTGGCATCCGTCATCGGCGCGGCCTCCAGGGAGGCGCTGTGTTTCAGATCATTCATCGTCGGCCAGGTTGCAAGGAGGGAAAGGAAGCGGATCAGTCACAGGATAGGCAAGCCGGAGCCGGCCACAAGCCCCGCATGCGGGGCCGGGCCGGCGACCCTCAGCGCAGCGCCTGGGCGCAGTCGCGCATCACCCGGGCCTTGCGCTGCAGGTATTCGGCGAAGATGTCCCGCGCGGCCTGCGGGTCGACCTGCACCTGCATGGCCTCGACGAACTCGTTGACCGCCGCCACGGCATGGGCGAAGTGGTTGCTCTCGGTGCCGCCGGTGTGCACGGTGACCCAGGCCACGGTGGTCCGGGCCTTTTCCGCCGGCACGCCCATGTCGCGGACGAACCACTGCTTGTACAGCGGGTGGATGTACTCCACTTCGCCGTGGGTATAGACCTCGTGGACCAGGGTGGTCAGCAAGCCTTGCAGCAGGTCCCGGTCGCGCAGGCGGCGGAAGTCGGTCCAGTCCTTGAACGCCTGCGCCGAAGGCAGGCAGTTTTCCTTGAGCAGCCACTGATCGTCACCGCAGATGGGCGTGGCCATGTTGTAGAACAGGTCCGAGTGCAGGGTGTTGCCCAGCGCGCCCAGGTCCTCGTCGGTGATCCGCTGCAGGCTGCCGCAGGCCCGGTAGAGGCCCTCGGCGGCTTCCGAACCCTGCTCGGAACGGGCCAGCAAGGTGATGCGGTTGGCCAGGCCGGAGACGCTGGTGGCGGAGTTGTTGGTCTTCGACCAGCTGGCGAAGAACTTGCGCAACACCGCAGGCGGGTGGCGGCGCGAGGTGAGTTTCTCGAAAGCATTCTCGATGTCCACCAGAGCGTTTTCCTCGCTCCAGAAGGCTTCGAACAGGGCATGCTTCAAGACACTGGCCGGCATGTCGTTCAACACAGGTTCGACGATCTTCAGCAATTGGCTCTGCCGGGTCAGTACGTTATTCATGGTCACCTCACGTATTCCTTGTTGGATGATGAATCAAGCGGGTTGAGCGGCCGCATGGCGGCCGGCGTTTCGGGTTTGAGGGGCTTCCAGCCGCCCCAGGCGATCAACAGCGACAGCAACTGGAAGACCACGATCAACGCCACGCAGCCCGGCCAGCCCCAGTGACTCCAGAGCAAGGCCGGGATTACGGCGCCGAAACTGCCTCCCAGGTAATAGAACGTCAGGTACAGCCCCACCGCGCCGGCCTTGTTGTGGCCAGCGGTGGCGGTGGTAAAGGAGTTGGCCGCGGCCTGGGCCAGGAACACCCCGGTGGAGCTCAGGGCCAGGCCCAGCACGATCAGCCATAGCGAGGGCAGTAGGGTCAGGGCCGAACCACAGACCCCGAGCAGGGCCGCGGCGACCAGCAGCTCGGCCTGGGGCCGGGACCGGCTCAGGCGGCCGGCAATCGGGATCACCACCAGCGCCAGGAGGAATACGCTGTAGATCGCCCCCAGGGCGGCGGCGCCCAGGTCGAACGGCGGCAGGCTGAGGTAAAGCCCGGCGTAGGTGAAGGTGGCGACTTGCGAGAACAGCACGCAAAAGCCCACGCCGTAAGCCGCCAGCAACGGCCGGCTGCACAGTTCGCGCAGGGCGCCCAGGCGGCTCGGCCGGCTTCTGGCAACCGGCGACGGGTTGGCCGGCAGCAGGTAGTGAATGGCCACGCCGATCAGCAGGCTCAGGCCCGCCAGCAGGGCGAAGGCCTCGCGCCAGCCGACGTATTCGGTCATGAAGCCGGTGACGAAACGTCCGGCGAACCCGCCCAGCACGGTGCCGGCCACATACAGGCTGGTGACTTCGGTGACGGTGCCGCCACTCCAGCGATCACCGATGTAGGCCACGCTGGTGGCGAACACCACCGGGATCAGCATGCCTTCGATGAAGCGCCAGACCAGCAACTGGGCAAAGCTGCCGGCACAGGCCGCGAGCAGCGCCGGCAGCGCCAGCAACAGGGACGCCAGGACAATCACCGAGCGCTGCTGGAACCGGCCGGTGAACCGACTGACGAAGGGCGCGGTGATGGCCACCGCCAGAGTGGTCACGGTAATGCTCCAGCCGGCCTCCCTGATGCTCACCGCAAAGCTCTGGGAGAACTCCTGGAGAATCCCCTGGGTGGCATACAGGTTGAGAAAAGCCGCACAGCCACACAAAAACAGGGCAATGCGAGCACAATGCTGGCGCGAGTTCATGAAACCTCTCGTTTTCTGACGAAAGGCCTTTATAAAATACGCCGCCGATCCAAGACCAATACCGATTTACGACCGATCAATACCCAGGGAACCGGATGCTCGATCTACGCAGATTGCGTTACTTTTTGACCGTCGCCGAAGAGCTGCACTTTGGCCGCGCCGCCCTGCGCCTGCACCTTGCGCAACCACCGCTGACGCGGCAGATTTCGGCACTGGAAGCCGAGCTCGGGTTTCGCCTGTTCGATCGCACCAGCCGCACCGTCAGCCTCACCGCCCAGGGCCGGCACTTCCTGCCTTATGCCCGGGCGGTGCTGGAGCAGGTGGACCTGACCCAGGTCATGGCCGGCAAGCTGGCCAAGGGTTGCGCCGGACAACTGGCCCTGGGCTACGCCAGCTCCATCGCCCTGTCGGACCTGTTCAGCCAGGCGATCCAGGCCTTCGCCCAGCGTTTTCCCGACGTGCAACTGACCCTAGTCGAAGGCGCCTCGGTCAGCCAGTGGTCGCAGATTGTCGACGGACGGATCGATATCGGCATGGGCCGGATGCGGCCGCCCTGCGAACAGAGCGAAATCCAGGCCCTGTCCCTGGGAGACGAACCCCTGGTGGCGGCCATCTCCAGCGACAGCCCCCTGGCCGCCCAGGATCAGGTGACCCTGGCCGAGCTCAGCGAGCATCCGTTGATTCTGTTTCCCGCCGACTACGGCTCGGGGCTCAACGAAGCGATCGAACAACTCTACCGGCGCAACAGCCTGCCTCTGCGCCCCGGCCCCAGCGGTCGGCAGATCACCTCGATCATCGCCCTGGTGGCGGCCGGCCAGGGCATTGCCCTGGTGCCGCGCTGCACCCAGACCCTGGCCAAAAAGGGCGTGACCTACCGCCCGCTGACGGACCCCGGCGCCACCGCGCAACTGTTGGTACTGACCCGCAGGCAGGGGCGCAGCCAACTGGTGGAAGCCTTCATGGGGGTGCTCGACGAACTGCTGCAGGCGCAGCCGGAGACGGCCGGGCGCTAGTCCGGGCGCGCCGGGCCCCGGGCGGCCCCGAACCCCATCGGCCGCATGACTGGCGCTCGGCGCCGGCCAACGCGCCACAGGCCAGCGGGCCGCTATCCGCCCCCGCTAGCGGCAGACCACCCGGGCCTCTGCCCTACCCTGGGCAATCATCAGGTCGTTGCCGTTGGCGTCGTTGCCGACAAACTCATTGCTCTGGGCATACACCTGCCGATAGGCCTGGCCGTCGTAACGGTAGTAACTCAGGTATTGCTCCCCGGCACTGACCCGGGCCTGGGTCATCAGGTCCGGCAGGCCGTTGCAGGTGGTTGTCAGCACCGCCACCGGGCCGTCCTCGACCGCCAGCAGCGGCTCGGGAGGCGTCTTGCGCGCCAGGAACAGCCATTGATCCGAATTGACCTGATTGCCGCTCAGGCCACAGCTGACCAGCAGCAACGGGCCCTGGGGGCCGCGGCACGTCTGGGCATTGACCTGGCTCTCGGCACAGGTCGCGCTGATGGCCCTGGCGGCGTCGGCCCCCAGCAGCGCCAGTGCGTTGCTGGCGGGCGTCTCCCGCGGGTCGGCGCTGCACAGCCCCTTGCCGCTGGGCCATTGCCGCCGGGCACCGAGGTACAGCGGCGCCAGAACGGCAATCACCCGATCCAGCTCCCGCGCCAGGCACCGCGTATCCCGGCAGCGACCGATGGCCCGCTGCTGCCGGGCGATCTGCTCGTCGAGCTGCCACGGGGTGTAGACCACCGCGAGAGTGGCGTGCTGGAGAAACCGTGCCTTGAACAGCTTCTCCACCAGGGCCCCATCCTCGCAGGTGCCCGCCGGCAGGGCCTGGCGCGCTTCCACGGCGCTGCGCTGCGCGGTCTCGTCGTCCGCGAACCCCAGCGCGTCGATATCCGCACAAGGCTTGAGCAACAACTGCGAGGAGAGGTAACCGCCAGTGGCTTGCTCACTGTGCGGTATCAGCCGCTTGCCGTCGGCCCAGGCCGGTGCGGCCAGCGCCAGCGCCAGCGCACAGGCCAACAACATCATGTTGCGTTTCATTGCGGCATTACCGTCCATTGATTTGACAAGCGCCTTGGCGCGGCTTGAACCGGCCCCGCGGCCGGGCGCCCGATGCAGCGGCGAGTGGCGGCTAGAGGCGCATCAGCCGGGCAGCGAAACGCCACCATCGAGTGTGCGAGCCAGGTCCAGGTGCGTGGCGAAGCATTCGCCGACATCAATCATCGCGCGGTGGCTGTGCTGGACCGAACCCTCCCGAGTCCAGAGAAACGGGTAGAAGGAAAAGCACTGATCGGCACTCAATGCCTGCACCTCAGCCCTCCAGCCATCCCAACGCAGGTCCTGGTAGAAAACGGCCAACTGGTCGCTCAGGGCCCAGGCGAGAAAGTCGCTGTAGCCCACCTCCAACGGCTCCCATTGCAGCGTATCGGGCGCCCAGTAGTACATCGCCCCCACATCAGCGCCCAGGCCGCCACCGTTGATGGCAAAGAACCCTCCTACGGCGTCATCAGCCACCAGCAAGGCCCCCTGTACGCGACCCTCATTCCAATCAGCAAGATTGCGCGACAAGTGCCCATGCCCTGAACCCAGCACCCGCAGCCAGCCGTGATCGATCAACAGCCCGCCGGTTTCGTAGGCCATCGCTCCCAAGGTTGATCGAGTCGTGACTTGCAGCGCAGACAGCACCCTGGCGTTTGCGCTGGATGGGGGCAGTAGCTGATGGTCCAGACGGGTTTCTTCCAGCATCGTCTTGATCAAAGGCAACGCAGAATCGCCGCTGTTTATCAGATCTTCCAAGCTTCTCATCGACCGTTCCCTGGAAAAAGGAACGGATTATATCCACCTGGATGCAAGTGCGGAGCGGGTCATTGCGCCGGGTTGTCGACGCGTCGCCAGCGCCTGGTGCCGATCTGCCCGCTCTCCTCGGCGGGCAGCCGTACAAAGCATTTTTTGAAACCTTTCATCACTGCCCGGAATTGTCTGAAACTGCTTCAGGCGCTTGTTCAACTGCCTTTGGCGGTTTTGCGCCAACTGCCTCCGGCGCTTTTGGAGACTGCACAGGCACTTGCTCCTGCAAGACCCTGGCGCTCTTGCGCTGCTCCTGGGCTTCAATCCAGTAAGGCAGCGTCACCATCATCACCTTGATGGCCTCAAGCCCAGCCATCCCGCCCGCCAAGTGGACGGGTTGCTTGTCGACATCTTTCATCGCCAGTTTTTGCTGCTGGCGCTCTTGCGCCCTCACCTGCCGCAGATTCTCCCGGTAGTCCTTGTAGTCAAGCGAGTAAGGCAACGTCGCAAGTAGAAGGTTTGCAGAAGGCCAACCCGCAATCACAAGCATCAAGAGGCAGGCGACGAACATAGGCATACGACCACGAAAACGCAGGATCAACATTGAGATCGACATGAAACACAAGGTATAGAGCTGGAACGGAACGAGAAGAATGGCCAGGGATTCGCAACTTTCCCAATGGCACAAGACCCACAACGTCATTAACACCGATCACTCTCCATCATCTGAACACCACGGACATCCAGAGACTGCCGGGCGGGCTGTTGCACCCAGCAGCAAGCATCAGTACGCCTTTCAAAGGGCAGGTACTGGATTCTGAACGTTGTGCATAAACGGCCGATCATTCCTTTTGATCTCCTTGCAACGGGCCGCGGATCTTAGCGCATCTGCAAAGCAGGCATCGCGCAGCTTGCAGCGCAAGACGCTCGTGAAGGCTGTACAGAGATGACACTCAACGTCAGAACTCCTTTAGCAGCTTGCCCTGGCGTCTACCACGCGGCGCGCCCGGTCGCACCGCCGCGGTTGCCCACGAACCCAATGCAGCGCAAATCTGCCCGCCGAAAGCCAAAACAGGCACAACCACAAGATCCGTGGACCCAGGTTGAACCCTCAAAGGGGCCAGGAAGGCTTCTGATGGAATGATGAAGAGACGCGGGGATGACATGGACCCAGGGCGCAATCGTTGCACCTGTAGCCAAAGACCGTAAAGGATGATCAGAAAAGCGCGTGGATGCGCGATGGAGAAGGTAACGAGAGACGGCCGGAGGTCATCAGCCTGAAATCTTCGGCCCGGAGGCAGTTCCAGACCTGAACATCAGCGAAATCATCTGATCGCCTTGCGCGGATTTTGCGCATGCCCAAACGAAAAAAGAGATCAAGCCGCTAGGTGCTTGATCTCTCTTTGAAATATGGTCGGGACGGAGTGATTCGAACACTCGACCCCTAGCACCCCATGCTAGTGCGCTACCGGACTGCGCTACGCCCCGACTAGGCGTGAAACCTGTTTCACTTCTCAGGAAACGTTGAGGAATATACCGCAAGCTTTTGAAAAGTGGAAGTATTTAAAACAGAGAATTACTTCTTAAGCACCACAAGCACATCTTCCAATTCGGAAATCATCTGACGGATCAGTTGCTTGTACTGGGTGGTGTCGTCTTTGGCCTCATCACCGGAAAGGCGCAAGCGTGCACCACCGATGGTGAACCCCTGATCGTAGAGCAGCGCGCGGATCTGCCGGATCATCAGCACATCCTGACGCTGATAATACCGGCGATTTCCGCGGCGCTTGACAGGGTTGAGTTGAGGAAACTCCTGCTCCCAATAACGCAGCACATGCGGTTTGACCGCACAGAGCTCGCTGACTTCACCGATGGTGAAGTAGCGTTTACCCGGGATCACCGGGAGCTCGTCGTTATGACTTGGTTCCAGCATATGCCTCAACTCGGGCCTTCAACTTCTGCCCTGGACGAAAGGTGACCACACGGCGAGCCGTGATCGGGATTTCTTCACCCGTTTTCGGGTTGCGGCCAGGACGCTGGCGTTTATCCCGAAGGTCGAAGTTACCGAAACCGGACAATTTGACCTGTTCGTTATCTTCGAGAGCATGCCTGATTTCTTCAAAGAACAGCTCGACCAATTCCTTGGCCTCGCGTTTATTCAGGCCTAGCTCTTCGTAGAGACGTTCGGCCATTTCAGCTTTCGTCAGAGCCCCCATACGTCACTTCCTTAACGTGGCGTTCAACCTTTGTTCGAGCGAGGTGAGGATATTTTGCGTCGTGGAGTTCACCTCATCGTCATTAAGAGTGCGCGATGGATGCTGCCAGGTCAAGCCGACGGCAAGGCTTTTTCTATGCGGATCAATGCCTTTACCCTGGTACACGTCAAATAGCCTGAGGTCTGTCAGCCATTCACCTGCATTTTCACGGATTACGTCCAGAACGGCGCTCGCCGCAACATCACGATCTGCCAGCAACGCCAGATCTCGACGCACTTCTGGGAAACGGGACAACTCGTGGAACTTCGGCAAACGCCCCTGAGCCACTTCACTCAGAACCAGCTCAAACACATAAACCGGACGGTCAAGGCCGAGGGTCTTTGCCAACTCTGGGTGAATCGCCCCCAAATAGCCGATCTCGCGACCATCGCGCTCGATACGCGCAGTCTGGCCAGGATGCAGCGCTGGATGCTTGCCCGGAACGAAAGTGAATGTATCCAGAGCCCCTGCAATCCCCAACACGGCCTCAACATCCGCCTTGACGTCAAAGAAGTCCACGACATCGCGGCCTTGTGCCCAGCCTTCAGGCAAGCGACTGCCACAAACGACGCCCGCAAGCATTGGCTGCTGCTTCAACCCCTCCAACTGGCCAACGAAACGCAAGCCGCTTTCAAACAAGCGGACACGATCCTGTTGACGGTTCAAGTTGTGCTGAAGTGCCTTGACCAGCCCAGGCCACAAGGAAGAACGCATGGCCGCCATGTCGGCCGAAATCGGGTTCGCCAGCAGTAGCGGTTCGACACCCGGATTGAACAGTTCAAAGAGTTTTGGATCGATGAAGCTGTAAGTGATCGCTTCCTGATAGCCACGAGCAACCAACAAACGCCGCAATACGGGCAGATCACCTTGCGCTTCCGCCTTGGCCTGAGGAGCCAGACGAGCCTGCGGATAGCGAACCGGCAGACGGTTGTAACCATAGAGACGCGCCAACTCTTCGATCAAGTCGACTTCAAGACTGATATCGAAACGATGGCTCGGCACTTCAACACGCCATTGCCCTGCTCCATCGGCAGTCACTGCCAGGCCAAGCCCGGTGAGCAGACGCTCAACCTCAGAACCATCCATCGCCATGCCCAACATCTGGGTAATGCGTTCAGCACGCAAAGTTACAGGCGCTACAGACGGCAAGTGCTGCTCACTGACTGTTTCAATGATCGGGCCGGCGTCACCGCCAGTGATCTCCAGCAGCAGACCGGTCGCACGCTCCATAGCTTCGCGAGCCAGCTGCCAATCCACACCGCGCTCATAGCGATGGGATGCATCAGTGTGCAGACCATAGGAACGAGCCTTCCCGGCAACTGCGATCTGATCGAAGAACGCGCTTTCCAGGAATACATCACGTGTGTTGGCGGTGACGCCACTGTGCTCACCCCCCATCACACCGGCGATTGCCAGGGCGCGGGTATGGTCAGCGATCACTAGGGTATCGCTACGCAGTGTCACTTCCTGGCCATCGAGAAGTACCAGCTTCTCGCCCTCTTCTGCCATGCGCACGCGAATGCCACCATTGATCTCAGCGAGATCAAAAGCATGCAACGGCTGACCCAGCTCAAGCATCACATAGTTGGTGATGTCCACCGCAGCATCGATGCTGCGTACATCGGCGCGACGCAGGCGCTCAACCATCCACAGTGGGGTCGGTTTGGAAAGATCGACGTTACGGATGACCCGGCCCAGGTAGCGTGGACAGGCGGCTGGAGCCAGGACTTCCACAGGGCGGACTTCCTCGTGGGCGGCGGCCACTGCTTTCACTTCAGGGCGCTGGACTTTCGCCGCGTATAGTGCGCCGACCTCACGGGCCAAGCCGGCCAGGGACAGGCAGTCACCGCGGTTTGGCGTCAGATCAACCTCGATACTGGCATCGTCAAGATTCAGGTAGGCACGAATGTCTTCCCCCACCGGGGCATCAGCCGGCAACTCCATCAGACCGTCATTGCCTTCGCCGATCTGCAGCTCTGCCTGCGAACACAACATGCCGTTGGACTCAACGCCACGCAGCTTGGCTTTCTTGATCTTGAAGTCGCCCGGCAGCTCGGCGCCAATCATCGCAAATGGGATCTTCAGCCCTGGACGCACGTTGGGTGCGCCGCAGACCACCTGGAAGGTTTCCGCGCCATTGCTGACCTGGCACACACGCAGCTTGTCGGCATCCGGGTGCTGCTCGGTGCTCAACACCTCACCCACCACTACCCCACTGAAATCACCGGCGGCTGGCGTTACGCTATCAACCTCAAGACCGGCCATCGACAGACGAGCAACCAACTCGTCGCGACTTACTTGCGGGCTAACCCAGCCACGCAACCATTGTTCACTGAATTTCATCCTGCTCTCCTAATAAATTCGTTACGGACGCGCGACTAGCGAAATTGCGCAAGGAACCGCAAGTCGTTGTCGAAGAACAGGCGCAAGTCATTGACACCGTAACGCAGCATGGCCAGACGCTCGGCGCCCATGCCGAAGGCAAAGCCCTGGAACTCTTCCGGGTCGATCCCGGACATACGCAGCACGTTCGGGTGAACCATGCCGCAACCCATCACCTCCAGCCAGCCAGTCTGCTTGCAGACACGGCAGCCTTTACCGCTGCACATCACGCATTCCATATCAACTTCAGCGGAAGGCTCGGTGAACGGGAAGTAGGAAGGACGGAAACGTACGGCCAGTTCTTTTTCAAAGAACACCCGCAAGAACTCTTCAATGGTGCCTTTCAGGTCGGCGAAGTTGATATCGCGGTCGACCAGCAGGCCTTCGACCTGGTGGAACATTGGTGAGTGGGTGATATCGGAGTCGCTACGATACACACGGCCCGGGCAGACGATGCGAATCGGCGGCTGCTGCGATTCCATGGTGCGGACCTGTACCGGCGAGGTGTGGGTGCGCAACAACATGTTCGCATTGAAATAGAAGGTGTCATGCATCGACCGGGCCGGGTGATGGCCTGGGATGTTGAGCGCCTCAAAGTTGTGATAGTCGTCTTCGACCTCAGGGCCTTCGGCAATGCCATAGCCGATATGGGTGAAGAACTGTTCGATACGTTCCAGGGTCCGTGTAATCGGGTGCAGACCACCGGAGGTCTGGCCACGGCCCGGCAGGGTTACGTCAATGCATTCGGCGGCGAGCTTGGCGCTGAGTTCCGCCTCCTCGAAAGCGGCTTTGCGCGCATTGAGAACCTCTGTCACACGCTCCTTGGCCACGTTGATCAGCGCACCGACTTGCGGGCGCTCTTCGGCAGGGAGATTGCCCAGGGTCTTCATCACCTGAGTCAGCTCGCCCTTCTTGCCAAGGAAGTGAACCCGGATCTGCTCCAGGGCATTGATGTCTTCAGCGTGTTGCACGGCCTCAAGTGCTTGAGAAACCAGCGCATCCAGGTTTTCCATGTACAGACTCCAGATACAAAATAGGGGAAGAGCTTGAAGGCTCTTCCCCTATTTATGACGTTTAACACCAGAGCCCACGATAGGTGAGCCCGGATGACTGTCGGGGGTACTTAAGCCAAGGTGGCTTTAGCTTTCTCGACAATCGCAGCAAACGCCGCTTTTTCGTTCACTGCCAGATCAGCCAGAACCTTACGGTCGATCTCGATGGACGCCTTTTTCAGGCCAGCGATCAAACGGCTGTAAGACAGACCGTTGATACGAGCACCAGCGTTGATACGAGCGATCCACAGAGCGCGGAACTGACGTTTTTTCTGACGACGGTCACGGTAGGCGTATTGGCCTGCCTTGATTACCGCTTGCTTGGCAACACGGAATACGCGCGAGCGAGCGCCGTAGTAGCCTTTAGCAAGTTTCAGAATTTTTTTGTGACGTTTACGGGCAATGACGCCACGCTTTACACGAGCCATGAGTTACTTCCTCTATTCTTGATCCAAAAATTAACGAAGGCGCAGCATGCGCTCGACTTTTGCCACGTCAGACGGATGCAGCAAGCTGCTACCGCGCAGTTGACGCTTACGCTTGGTCGACATTTTGGTCAGGATGTGGCTCTTGAAAGCGTGCTTGTGCTTGATACCGTTAGCAGTTTTCAGAAACCGCTTAGCAGCACCACTTTTGGTTTTCATCTTTGGCATGTTCGGATACTCCGCATTCAGTTGATAAACATAATCAGAAGGCCTGCCGTGCCCTGTTGATTACTTCTTCTTTTTCGGGGCGATGACCATGATCAGCTGGCGTCCTTCCATCTTAGGATGCTGTTCGACCGAACCGTACTCTTGCAGGTCAGCTTCAACCCGCTTGAGGAGTTCCATCCCCAGCTCCTGGTGGGCCATCTCACGGCCGCGGAATCGCAAGGATACCTTGGCCCTGTCCCCGTCACTCAGGAAACGTACCAGGTTGCGCAGTTTTACCTGGTAATCCCCTTCCTCCGTCCCTGGACGAAACTTGATTTCTTTAACCTGAATCTGCTTCTGGTTCTTCTTCGCAGCGGCAATCTGCTTCTTCTTCTCGAAGATCGACTTGCCGTAATCCATCACCCGGCAAACAGGTGGGACTGCGTCGGCGGAAATTTCCACCAGATCCAGCTTGGCTTCTTCAGCTATACGAAGCGCTTCATCAATCGAGACGATGCCAATCTGCTCGCCGTCAGCGCCAATTAACCGAACCTCGCGTGCCGAGATATTCTCGTTGATCGGGGCTTTCGGTGCAGCTCGTTTATCTTGTCTCATATCACGCTTAATAATAATTACTCCGAATCTTGGCGACCACGCCGGGAAACCGCTTGTGCGAGGAACGCCGAGAATTGGTCCACAGGCATCGAGCCCAGGTCTTCACCTTCACGGGTACGCACAGCGACAGTCTGCATCTCGACCTCCCGATCTCCGATAACCAAGAGATAGGGAACCTTGAGCAAAGTATGCTCGCGGATTTTAAAGCCGATCTTTTCATTTCTCAAGTCGGACTTGGCACGAAATCCGCTTTGATTGAGTGTTTTTTCCACTTCGAGGGCAAAATCTGCCTGTTTATCAGTGATATTCATCACCACGGCCTGAGTCGGAGCCAGCCACGCGGGGAACGCACCCTCGTAATGCTCGATCAGAATCCCGACAAAACGCTCGAAGGAACCGAGGATAGCCCGGTGCAACATCACCGGATGCTTGCGGCTATTGTCTTCGGAAACGTATTCAGCGCCCAAACGAATAGGCAGGTTGAAGTCAAGCTGCAAGGTACCGCACTGCCAGACGCGCCCCAAGCAGTCCTTCAACGAAAATTCGATCTTCGGACCGTAGAACGCACCCTCACCCGGCTGCAGATCGTACGGCAAGCCTGCGCTATCCAAAGCGGCAGCCAAGGCATTTTCCGCGCGATCCCACAAGTCATCGGAACCCACGCGTTTTTCAGGACGAGTGGAGAGCTTCATTTCGATGTCTTTAAAGCCGAAGTCGGCATAGACATCCATTGTCAGCTTGATGAAAGCAGCAGACTCGGCCTGCATCTGATCTTCGGTACAGAAGATGTGCGCATCGTCCTGAGTGAAGCCCCGCACGCGCATGATGCCGTGCAACGCACCTGACGGCTCGTTACGGTGGCAGGCTCCGAATTCGGCCAGGCGCATCGGCAGCTCGCGGTAGCTCTTCAACCCTTGATTGAACACCTGCACATGGCAGGGGCAGTTCATTGGCTTGATCGCGTAGTCGCGGCTTTCCGACTCGGTGGTGAACATGTTCTCGGAATAGTTGGCCCAGTGTCCGGACTTTTCCCAAAGGCTACGATCGACCACTTGGGGCGTCTTGATTTCCAGGTAGCCGTTTTCACGCTGCACCTTGCGCATGTACTGCTCAAGCACCTGGTACAGAGTCCAGCCATTGGGATGCCAGAACACCATGCCCGGCGCTTCTTCCTGGGTATGGAACAGGCCCAGGCGCTTACCGATCTTGCGATGGTCGCGCTTCTCGGCCTCTTCGATACGCTGGATGTAGGCGGCGAGCTGTTTCTTGTCCGCCCAGGCGGTACCGTAGACCCGCTGCAACTGCTCGTTCTTGGCATCACCACGCCAGTAGGCGCCCGAAAGCTTGGTCAGCTTGAAAGATTTCAGGAAGCGCGTGTTCGGCACGTGCGGGCCGCGGCACATGTCGACATATTCTTCGTGATAGTACAGGCCCATTGCCTGCTCATTCGGCATGTCCTCCACCAGGCGCAACTTGTAGTCTTCGCCGCGGGATTTGAACACTTCGATGACTTCGGCTCGCGGCGTAACCTTCTTGATCACGTCGTAGTCTTTCTCGATCAACTGCTGCATGCGCTGCTCGATGGCAGCCATGTCCTCAGGAGTGAAAGGCCGTTCGTAAGCGATGTCGTAATAGAAGCCTTCATCGATGACCGGACCGATGACCATCTTGGCAGTCGGGTACAACTGCTTGACCGCATGCCCCACCAAGTGAGCGCAAGAGTGGCGAATGATCTCCAGCCCCTCTTCGTCCTTTGGCGTGATGATTTGCAGGGTTGCATCGCTGTCGATCACATCACAGGCGTCGACAAGCTTGCCGTTGACCTTGCCGGCCAAGGTGGCCTTGGCCAAACCGGCACCGATGGATGCGGCGACCTCAGCTACGGAAACCGGGTGATCGAATGAACGTTGACTGCCGTCGGGAAGAGTAATAGTGGGCATGGCGCCTCCTCTCCTAGTGGTGACCCCTACCAAAGGTCACGTGGGTTGGGATGAGCCAGTACGCGATTCAGTCCAGCCGTTCTGTAACAAACGCCTGCCTCACAGTGGCAAGAGCCTTGCGGCCAACCGGGAAACCGAACCAGAGTGACTGGGGTTCACATCAAAAATTAATGAGGCATAGACTGCGAGGGAAGTGAGATACCCAAAGCTTGAAAACACCCAAGCCGGGCATGCTAGCACAGATAAATCCCAGCATCGCGCGGCATGTTTCACGCCAGCCACTTTCCAGCCTTTTGTTGGCAGGAAAGTGAACTTGCGATGTACGCCGAGCCTCAAATACATCGAGAATCGTCGTCCTAGCCATCGACCTCAGGAGAACCCGCCCCATGCGCCTCAACCAACTGCTCGCCCTCGCCGCTCCGCTTGCCCTGCTTCTGCCGTTGAGCGCCCAGGCTGCCTGGCCTGCCGGAGCTCGCGCCGACTACATGAAGGACTGCACCGCCGCAGCCAGCCAAAACATCGATGCCAAAAGCGCCGAGAAGCACTGCGCCTGCGGTGCAGACAAGCTGAATGAAAAATTCACCACCGAAGAAATCAAGGAGCTGATGAGCAAAACCAAGCAACCCAGCGCAGAACTCAGAACCCGAGCGCTGGACGCCATCGCCGCTTGCCGAGTGGTCAAATAACTCGCACGCGCCGGAAATAGGCCGTGTCCCGACTATTCAACGAGCTTGAAACGCGGCTTTTTTCACAATTTACACAGCTTTTACGGGTTTTTTTATCACCATTTGTTTTCCGCAAAAGCCGCTTAAACCGCGGCCTGCAGCCAACTTGGAGAGCAAAATACAGCGGCACACCAGGCAAAGAACTCCTACAGGGGGCTCCCAAGTCGAACATTTCGACTATGATAGCTCGGTGTGCCCAGTTGGCCTGAGCAGCACAGTACTACTGAAAATATATGTTTCTTGGAGATACACCATGTCTAATCGCCAAACCGGCACCGTAAAATGGTTCAACGATGAAAAAGGCTTCGGCTTCATCACTCCTCAAGGTGGCGGTGACGACCTGTTCGTACACTTCAAAGCTATTGAAAGCGACGGTTTCAAAAGCCTGAAAGAAGGCCAAACCGTTTCCTTCGTGGCTGAGAAAGGCCAAAAGGGTATGCAAGCTGCACAAGTTCGTCCTGAGTAATTTCTCAGCGAGCTAAAAAAACCCCGTACATGTGACGGGGTTTTTTGTGGGCGGGTAAAAAGCTACTCAGCCACAATTGACCCGATTCACCACCAGGCTAGCGTCCGTGTTGAGGTTCAAGCGGTCGGAGCGGTATTCCAGCGTGATCATGTCGTTAGGCTTGAGGAAGCGCGCATATTGCGCCCCAGAACGACTGCGAGCCTGCTCCAGCAGCTCTGGAGAAGCCTTCTTACCGATGGCGAATTCGGCAGCCGATGCTTCACAACGCGTGTGCCCGGACTCAGAGGCCACAGGTTCCTTTGTCGACCCGGCGGTGCTGCATCCACTGAGGACAACGGCGGCCAACAAGGTTCCGAATGAAGCGAGCTTCCAAGGCATGAAGCCTCCTTTTCAAAATTAAGCAGAGTTCGTGCGACAGTCGATTTCACGTTTGGTTTCAAAAACCAATGGCCTTTTGCCCTGCCCCACGGCTGGCGGACAAGTCTGCCTCAGCCATCGCCCCACTTTCACAGGACAATCGTCACTGAATATGAACGGCACTCAATAGATGTCGATATAGTCAAACGCCGGCTTCGGCCAGTTCTGCTTGAGCGCATTGAAGATCTGCATCACCCAGACCTCATCGCTGGCCGCCACGTTGCCGACGTAACCGGATCCCGCCGCCCAGGTTTCCAGGCGAAACAATAGGCCCTCGATCTCGGCACCACCCACTACCCCCGAAGAGATGTAAGCAATTCCGCCCTTGGTGACACGCAACTGGGTATGCACGCTGTCACTGGCCGAAGCCAGAAGCTGACGCACCGCCTCCAGGGTCAGGGCATCAGGCTGGTTCAAATCGATTTGCACGGTGGCTTCCTTGAGCGCAGGAAAAGCGCCAGTGTCGCACAGCACCTGCCTGATGCCTAAGTCGCAGTGCCAAACACCCGGCAACATGCTTAACTCTGCGCCGTAGCAAACACCAGCCCAGGTCCGGACCTGAGGCCCGCCTTATCCGAATTCGTGAGACCTTCATGGCAACCGTGAGTATTGACGCCGACATCAAAGCCAAATGGCCCCAGGGCCAGTGCTCCTATAGCCCGGGAAGCCCGGAAGAGTTGGCAATCATTGGCATAGATCTGCTGGTCAAGGAGCTGGGAACCCAGTCCGCCCGTGCATTCATCGCGCAGGTATTCGAGAAGTACCCTGCCGACCACCTGGGCGCCCAGGCCCCGGAACGGGAATAGAGCCCCGCAGGTCACGCCTGCGGGGCGCGACTTACTTGAGACGGGCCAGACGCTCGGTGAGCAGATCGAAGAAGCCCTGAGCATCGCCATTCTCAACCCAGAACACGTTCTTTTCCTGCTTCAGGCCGTCGTACCAGTCGACGATGGTCTGGCCGAAGGTCGGCCCTTCGCGACTGTCGATGACCATGTTGGCCTGGCGCCCGGTGAACAACTCGGGTTTCAGGAGGTAGGCGATCACCGTAGCGTCATGCACCGGGCCACCTGGAATCCCGTAGTGCTCCATATCCCCCTTGACGTACTCGTTGAGGATATCCCCCACCACTTTGCTGGCATTGTTGTTCAGGGCCGCGATTTTCTGCAGCCGCGCGTCACTGGTCAGCACCTTGTGAGTCACATCCAGGGGCAGGTAGGTCAACTTGACGCCACTCTTGAGCACCACTTCAGCGGCCTGCGGGTCGGCGAACAGGTTGAACTCGGCCACCGGCGTGATGTTGCCGCCGTTGAAATGCGCACCGCCCATGACCACCACTTCCTTGATGCCCTGGGTGATGTCCGGAGCCTGGATCAGCGCCAGCGCCAGGTTGGTCTGCGGACCGAGCATGGCGATGGTGATGCTGTGAGGCTTGGCCGCGCGCAGGGTGTCGATCAGGTAGTTGACCGCATTGCCCTTGGCCAGCGGCGCCTTGGGCTCGTGCACGGTCACCCCGGAGATGCCCTCCTTGCCGTGGATATTCTCGGCGTAGATCGGCGTGCGCAGCAGCGGCTTGGGCGCTCCTGCATAGACCGGCACTTCATCACGCCCCGCCCACTCACGAGCCAGCCGGGCATTGCGCGAGGTCTTGTCCAGGCGCAAGTTGCCCGCCACCGTGGTCAAGGCACGGATGTGCAGCTCTTCGGGCGAAGCCAGGGCGAACAGCAGGGCCACCACATCGTCGGCCCCCGGATCGGTATCGATGATCAGATCGATTTTTTCCGCCGCCTGAGCGCCGGTAGCAGTGAGCAGGGACAAAAGCAGCAGACTCCGGAACCAGTGATTGAATAGCTGAGCATAGCGGTGCATGGCGCACTCCTTGTGCTGGGTATGAAAAGGCCTAGAAGGTCACCCCGGCAACCAGGGCGATGTTGCAATAGGGCTGGCACTCTCCCGTGCGGACCACCGCCCGGGCCTGTCGACAGAGCACCTTGAAATCCTCATGACTGAGCAGTTTGCGCGCCCCCAGCTGGCCACCGAGGTTCAGCTCATCGAGCCCCGACAGAGGCTGCGGCCGCTTGAGCAGAATCTCCTCGGCCAGCACATGACTCTCCACCTGCATCTCACTGAGCAGCACCTTCAGCGTGCCGAGAAAATCGGGAACGCCATGGGTCAGGGCCAGGTCGATCAACTCGACGCCCGGAGGGACCGGTAAACCGGCATCACCGATCACCACGATGTCGCCGTGCCCCAGGGAGGCGATCAAGCGTGACAGGGCAATGTTGAGCAAAGGGGTCTTTTTCATGAGGGAACAAACGCCTGAACGTCGGACAGCGTGGGAATGGAAGGTTGTGCGCCAGCCCGGGTCACCGACAACGCCGCGGCGGCCTGACCAAAGCGGATCGCTTCGACCTCGCTCTTGCCGGCAGCCAGGGCCGCGGCAAAACCACCGACAAAGGTATCCCCCGCGGCCGTGGTGTCGACGGCCTTGACCTTGGGTGCCGGGAAATACTCACAGCTGCGGCCATCGGCAAACAGCGCGCCCTGCGCGCCCAAGGTAATGATGACCTTGCCGGCGCCGGCGGCGATCAAGCGCCCGGCCGCTGCCTCGGCGCTCTCCAGGGAGTCCACGGTCACCCCGCTGAGTGCCGAGGCTTCGCTTTCATTGGGAATCAGGTAATCGATCGAGCCATACCACTGGCCCGGAAGCGGCGCGCTGGCCGGCGCCGGATTGAGAATCACTGTCTTGCCCAGCTCGCGCCCGCGCTTGAGCGTGTAGCCCACCGTCGCCATGGGTACTTCCAACTGACAGATGATCACATCGGCCTCCTGCAGCACCCGATCGAATCCTGCGACCTTCTCGGGACTGAGCAGACCATTGCCGCCAGCGACAATGACAATGGCGTTCTGACTGCTGTCATCGACCACGATCAGGGCCACGCCGCTGGAGCCCTCGACCACGCTGACGGCCTGGCAATCGATCTGCTCGGCGAGCAAGGCGCCACGCAGTTGCTCGCCATAGGCGTCATCGCCGACACAGCCGACCATCGAGACCTGCGCCCCGAGCCGGGCCGCGGCCACCGCCTGATTGGCCCCCTTGCCACCGGACACCGTGGCGAAGGACTTGCCAATCAGCGTCTCGCCCCCACGGGGCAGGCGCTCGGCCCGGGTAACCAGGTCCATATTGAGGCTTCCCACTACCACTACTTTTGCTGGCATACATCGATACTCAATCATTTGGGTTCAGCGGTATTCGGCAAAGGCGCCGCCAAGCGGCGCCGTCGATTCCCGCAAGACAATATTCGGCGTCACGATGCGCTGGTCGACCGGCAACTCCCGCGAAGCGATCCGGCGCAGCAGCAACTCTGCCGCGGTCTCGCCCAACTGCAGGATCGACTGGCCGACCGTGGTCAGCGCCGGGTAGACATAGCGACTCATGAGAATGTCGTCGAAGCCAATCACCGAGAGCTGGCCGGGCACGCGGATATTGCGCTCTGCAGCCGCCCGCAACACGCCGATACCCATCATGTCGTTGCCGGCGAAGATCGCGCTGGGCCGGTTCGGGCTATCGAGCAGTTGCGCCGCCGCGAGATAACCACCAGTGCTGCTGAAATCACTCTCCAGAAGGCGCGAGGCAGGGACTGCAACCCCCGCCTCGCCCAACGCCTGATGAAAACCCGCCAGACGCAACTGCGCCACGCTGGTCTGGGCCGGCCCGCCAATGCAGGCTATGTCACGATGCCCCAGGTCCAACAGGTGCCGGGTCGCCAGGTAGGCACCGTATTGGTGATCGATGCGCACCAGGTCGGCATCCACGCCCTCCAGCCCGCGGTCGACAATCACCATCGGCGTGCGCACCCCGGCCAGGCCCTGGGCCAGGCCGCTGTCGCCTCCGGCGGAGGTCACGATCAAGCCGTCGATGCGTTTTTCCAGCAACACCCGCAGGTAGTTGCGCTGCTTCTCCGGGTTGTCGTCGGAGTTGCAGAGAATCACGCAATAACCGTTGCGCTCGCAGTAGTCCTCGATCCCCCGCGCCAGCTCGGCGAAGTACGGGTTGAGGCTGTTGGGCACCAACAGGCCGATGGTCGCCGTGGTCTTGGCCTTGAGGGAGCGGGCCACCGCACTGGGCACGTAGTCCAGGCGCTTGATCGCCGCCTCGACCTTGACCCGTACCTCTTCACTGACCGGGCGCGTCTTGTTCAGTACATGGGACACCGTGGTGTAGGAAATCCCCGCCAGCGCCGCCACATCCTTGATTGTTGCCATGAATCAAACCCGCCGATTGGCGCGCTGGCTGCGATAGGTGTCCAGCACCACGGCAATCACGATGACTGCACCGGTGATGATGCGCTTGGTCGGTTCGGATGCGCCGATTTGCGCCAGGCCTGCAGCCAGCACGGAAATAATCAAGACGCCGAAGAAGGTGCTGATCACCGAACCGCGTCCGCCCATCAGGCTGGTGCCGCCGATCACCACCGCGGCGATGACCTGCAACTCCAGACCGGAGCCCGCATTCGGATCCGCCGCTTCCAGGCGAGAAATTTGAAACAGTGCGGCGATGCCCGCCAACAATCCCATCAGGCTGAACACCAGGATCTTGTAGGGCTTGGGGTTGATCCCCGCCAGGCGCACCGCCTCTTCGTTGGTACCGATACCGATCAGGTAGCGGCCGAACACCGTGCGCGTCAGCACCGCCTGGGCCAGAAAGATAATCAGCAGGGCAATGATAAACGACGGCGAAATGCCGAAGGCAATCGGATTCGACAGCCAGGCAAAGGCGTCGCCGATATAGGCCGTGCGCGAGCCGGTCATCTGGTAGGCCACGCCCCGGGCCATTTCCAGCACGCCCAGGGAAACGATGAACGACGGAATGCGCCAGGCCACGGTGATCGATCCGGTGACGGTTCCCGCCAGCGCCGCACACGCCATGCCCAGCAACGCCGCAGGCACCACGCTCCATCCCCAGCCGAGGATCGCCACACTGACCGTCGAGGCGGCCAGGGCCAGCACCGAGCCGACGGACAAATCGATGCCGCCGATGATCAGAACAAAGGTCATGCCCACCGCCAGCACCATCAGGTCGGGAATCTGGTTGGCCAGGGTGCTGAAAGTGTCATAGGAGAGGAAGTGGCTGCTGAGCAGGGAGAACAGGACGATCATCCCCAACAAGGCCCCCGCCAGCCCCAGGTAAGTGCCGAGGCCGTAGTAATGGCCGCCTCGCTTGCCGCTTGCAGGTGCAGTTTTCATGGTGCATTCCTAGGCGCCGCTTCATTGAGCAGCGCATCTCGTTTCTGATAGCCGGCAAATGCGGCGGCAAGCAATTCGTCCTGGGTCCAGCTGTCACGCTCGAAGGTGTCGATCAGACGTCCCGCAGACAGCACGCCGATCCGGTCGCAGATCAGCATCAACTCGCGCAAGTCGCTGGACACCACCACCAGAGCCTTGCCCTGGCGGGTCAACTCGCCCAACAAACCGTAGATATCGAACTTGGCTCCGACATCGATGCCGCGCGTGGGCTCGTCGAACAGCAGCACCGAACAGTCACGCTCCAGCCAACGACCGATCACCACTTTCTGCTGGTTGCCACCGGACAGTTCACTGACGGGTTGCGCCGGGCTGGAACTGCGGATACGCATCGCGTCGATCTGCCGCTGGGCCAGCTGTTCCTCGTCCTGGCCACTGACCAGGCCGCGGCGGGAAATGGCCGGCATGTTGCCCAGGGCGATGTTGGCGCTGATCGACTGGGTCAGCAGCAGGCCTTCACCCTTGCGATCCTCGGTAATCAGGGCGATACCGTTGGCCACGGCATCCACCGGCGAGCGAATGCTCACGGGCCGCGCCGGGGTCCCCAGGGCGATGCTACCGCTGTCGGCCAGGTCGGCGCCGAAGATCAGGCGCAGCAGCTCGGTACGCCCTGCCCCGATCAGCCCGGAAATGCCGAAGATCTCGCCACTGCGCACCTCAAACGACACATCGCGGACCTTGTCCGAACGGCAGAGGTTGCTCACGGTCAGCGCCGGAGCGCCGATCTTGCGCTCGCCCAGATCGATATGCTCGCCCAGCTCGCGCCCCACCATCAGGTTCACCAGCTGTTCGCTGTTGTAGTTGGCCATGGGTTCGACACAGACCAGGCAACCATCGCGCAATACGGCAATGCGCTGGGCGACCCGGGCCAGCTCTTCCAGGCGATGGGAGATATAGATGATCGATACGCCCCGGGCCTGCAGACGAGCGATCTGCTCAAAAAGCATCTCCACCTCGCGAGCCGTGAGCATGGCCGTGGGCTCATCGAGAATCAGCACATGGCAGTCGCCGATCAGGTTGCGCGCAATCTCCACCATTTGCTGGTGACCGATGCCCAACTCACCCACCAGGGTGTCGGGATCGATGGCGTCCAGGCCGACCTGGGCCATGGCCTCGATCGCCGCCTTGCGCAGTTGCTTGCGGCTGATCCAGCCGCCGTTACTGGGCAGGTTGTCGAGAAACAGGTTTTCGGCCACCGACAGGGTTGGCAGCAAGTTGAGCTCCTGCATGACCATGCGGATACCCAGGTTCTCGGCCTGGGTGCGGCTCGCGGGGCGATAGTCCTGCCCGTTGAACTGCATGTGCCCGGTGGTCGGACTGACCAGGCCACCGATAATCTTCGACAGGGTGCTCTTGCCGGCACCGTTTTCCCCGGTCAGGGCCAGCACCTCCCCGCGCAGCAGCGTCAGGTCGATGCCGGTCAATACCGGTTGTGCATAGGTCTTGCCGATACCGCTGACCGAAAGGACAGCGTTCGCAGCGGAAACTGACATAAGAAACTCTCCATGCGCTCACCCTTGCGGGTGAGCGCCGTTGTGCCGTCGCAACGACTACTTGGTGACCAGCTCAACCGGAGTTTCGATCACGCCATTGGCACCGCTGTCGACCTTCTCGCCCTTGAGGATCTTCAGCGCCGTCTCGATACCGAACACCGCCTGCTTGGCGGCGAACTGATCGGCAGTGGCCAGGACCCGGCCATCCTTGAGCATCGGCTTGATGGCGTTGATATTGTCGTAGCCCACCACCTGGACCTTGCCCGCCTTGCCGGCGGCCCGCACAGCGGACACGGCCCCTACCGCCATGCTGTCGTTGCCGGCCAGCAATGCCTTGAGATTCGGATACTCGCTGAGCATGGCCGAGGCGACGCGGTTGCCGGCGTCTATCTCCCAATCGCCCGATTGCAGCGACACCACCTTGATCTGCGCGGCCTCCATTGCGTCCTTGAAACCGGCGGTGCGCTGTTGCGCGTTGGTGGTGGTGGAGACGCCTTCGATGATGCCCACTTCATCCCCGGCCTTGAGTTGCTTGGCCAGGTACTCGCCCACCAGGCGTGCGCCCTTGCGGTTGTCGGGCCCGACGAAAGGCACGCTGAGGTTCTTGCTCTTGAGCACCCCGGGATCGAGCTGGTTATCGATGTTGATCACCGTGATCCCGGCGTCCACCGCCTTCTTGATCACCGGCACCATCGCCTTGGAGTCGGCCGGCGCGATCACCAGGGCGTTGACCTTGGAAACAATCATCTGCTCGACGATACGGATCTGGTTGGCGGTATCGGTTTCGTCCTTGATGCCGTTGGACACCAAGTCGAAATCGCCGGAGTGCTCTTTCTGATAAGCCTTGGCTCCGTCTTCCATGGTCAGGAAGAACTCGTTGGCCAGGGATTTCATGACCAGGGCGACCTTGGGTTTCTGAGGGGTGTCGGCCAGAGCCGAAGAGAGAGGAAGGGCGGCGGATGCAGCGACCAGAACGGCGACAGCGAGTAGACGTCCAGCAAAGGGCAGCTTCATGGGTTCACTCCGATCTTATGATTATTGTGAGCAGCGTTCGCCCGGCGGGGCCACCAGGTTTCCAGCGGCGCTGGCCGGCGCCATGCGTGGAAAGATAGACCATCATCGCTTCCCGAGCACCGCGCAAACGTTTGCGTAAAACGAACTATGCGAACCTCGCCAGAGTTTGTCAACGCTGTTCAAAGTGCGATCAGAGAGAGTGGGCAGCCATCCGCAGCCGGCCGCTTGGAGAAAGACCTGCCCGGGAAATGCGCCCGGACAGGCTGATGGTTCAGGCGGTGGTATTCACCAGGCCACCGGAGGAGGACGACTCCTTGGCCAACTCCCGCACCAGGTTGCCCGAGACCTCTGCCAGGGCACCGTTGGTTTCGGCGATCTGCCCTTGAATGGCCATGACTGTCGTCTGCTTGGCCTCGGGGGTTGGGTAGTTGGCGGCCTGGGCGGCAGCCAGTTGCTGTTGCTGCTCCCGAAGTTGCTGCTGCAGTTCCTGCATGCGCTTGAGCAGCATCTTGACCACGATGCTGTGGTTGTCTTCGCTTGAGCCTTCGCTTTCAGACTGTTCGGCCTGCTTGCTGGAACCGACCCGCAAAGCGCCCGACTCGTCGGTGCCCAGCGCACTAGACGCCTGCTCGGCGGTGGCGTCGCTCAATGCATCGATGGTTGCGGGGGTCTTACCATTGATCAGAATGGCTCCTGCCCCTGGAAATCCGACTGACAGTGACATGGGAACTCCTGGTGAAAAATCCTAGAAGGATCATCGACCGCCGCAGAACATTCTTTAATGAAAGTGCAAGAAGCCGCGCCAGGACCGGCGACGAGCACTTTCGGATTGCCGAACACGGCGCTGCACAAATGTTCGGAAACCCGGACGCCGTCTGACTCAATGCGACCATAAACAGAAATAAAATTGATATAAATCAGTAACTTAAAATACTTATCCGACCAAGGTAGTGCTGGTACAGATCCTGCTCAACCCTCGCTGCCTCGGCGCAAACAGATCTGCCGCCGTGGTGTTTCTAGATGAACCTGCATCAGCACCGTCTCACTACTAGAGAGAAAATAATGAAATCTGCCTTCAAATCCTTCGCCCCGGGCGCTTTGGCCCTCCTCCTGCTTCTGCCTGCCGCCCTGCAGGCCAAAGAAGCTGAAACCCAGCAGAAACTCGCCAACGTCGTGGTCCTCGCCACCGGCGGCACTATCGCCGGTGCCGGCGCCAGCGCAGCCAACAGCGCCACCTATCAGGCGGCCAAGGTCGGCATCGAACAACTGATCGCCGGCATCCCGGAATTGAACCAGCTGGCCAACGTGCGTGGCGAGCAGGTCATGCAGATCGCCTCGGAAAGCATCACCAACGAAAACCTGCTGCAACTGGGTCGCCGCGTTGCCGAACTGGCCGACAGCAAGGACGTTGATGGCATCGTCATCACCCACGGCACCGACACCCTGGAAGAAACCGCCTACTTCCTCAACCTGGTGGAAAAGACCGACAAGCCAATCGTAGTGGTCGGCTCCATGCGCCCAGGCACCGCGATGTCGGCCGACGGCATGCTCAACCTGTACAACGCCGTCGCCGTCGCCGGTAGCAAGAATGCTCGTGGCAAAGGCGTACTGGTGACCATGAACGACGAAATCCAGTCCGGTCGCGATGTCAGCAAGATGATCAACATCAAGACTGAAGCCTTCAAGAGCCCATGGGGCCCGCTGGGCATGGTGGTGGAAGGCAAATCCTACTGGTTCCGCCTGCCGGCCAAGCGCCACACCATGGATTCGGAATTCGACATCAAGAACATCAAGAGCCTGCCTGACGTAGAAATCGCCTACGGCTACGGCAACGTCAGCGACACCGCCTACAAGGCCCTGGCCCAGGGCGGCGCCAAAGCCATCATCCACGCCGGCACCGGCAATGGCTCGGTGTCTTCCCGTGTGGTCCCTGCCCTGCAGGAACTGCGCAAGAACGGCGTACAGATCATTCGTTCTTCCCACGTCAATGCCGGTGGTTTCGTGCTGCGCAACGCCGAACAGCCTGACGACAAGTACGACTGGGTCGTGGCTCATGACCTGAACCCGCAGAAAGCCCGCATCCTGGCCATGGTCGCCCTGACCAAGACTCAGGACAGCAAGGAACTGCAACGCATGTTCTGGGAATACTGACAGAACCCCGCTCGACCGGCCCCGGTCGAGCGGTTTTGCAACCACTCGCCCGCCCGGGCGGGTGGTCCCGATACCGCCTCCTTCCTCCCAGTAAAAATATCTGCTCGCCTCGTGAGACAAATGCGTAAAGCGTTGTCAGAGGAACTTCTTGAATTTTAAGCAGTTGCGAAATGTCTTACAGTTAAATACTGTATGCACGTACAGCTTAATAAGGAATGTTCCGTGGCCAACACTCAAACACCCCTCAGCTCCTACGAACGCCTGGGTGTACGCATCCAGAAAATCATCAACTCCCCCACCGCACAGAAAGCCAAGGCCGCGCTGATCTTCCGCCTCGCCGACGAACCTCAGGACGAGTGGGAGCGCCTGCTGGAAGAAATCGCCGAAAACGACAACGTCACCCTCGCCTATCGCGACGATGGCGGCGTGCAGATTTTCTGGGTTGTGCCGAAGGAAGACTGAGTCAATGAGTGTTCGTTGTTTTGCCCTGCTGTTGCTGTTTCTCGCCTGTACCGCCCAAGCCGATGCGCCCCGTACCTTCAGCGAAGCTAAGAAAGTCGCCTGGAAGCTCTATGCCCCCCAATCCACCGAGTTCTATTGCGGCTGCAAGTACACCGGCAATCGGGTGAACCTGGCGGCCTGCGGCTATGTACCGCGCAAGAACGCCAAGCGCGCCGAACGCATCGAATGGGAACACATAGTGCCGGCCTGGCAGATCGGCCATCAGCGTCAGTGCTGGCAGCAAGGCGGACGCAAGAATTGCACGCGCACCGATGCGGTCTATCAGCGCGCCGAAGCCGACCTGCACAACCTGGTACCGAGCATTGGCGAAGTGAATGGCGACCGCAGCAACTTCAGCTTCGGCTGGCTGCCGGAGCAATCGGGCCAGTACGGTTCGTGCCTGACCCAGGTCGACTTCAAGGCCAAGAAGGTCATGCCCCGGCCTTCGATTCGCGGCATGATCGCCCGCACCTACTTCTACATGAGCAAGCAGTACGGCCTGCGCCTGTCGAAGCAGGACCGACAGCTCTTCGAAGCCTGGAACAAGACCTACCCGGTGCAAGACTGGGAACGCCAGCGCAATCAGAGCGTGGCCTGCGTCATGGGGCGCGGCAATGAATTCGTCGGCGCGGTCAACCTCAAGGCCTGTGGCTGAAAGCAGATCGCCCGCTGAACGCGGGCGATCCTGGATCCTGTGCAAACAGGTTTATTGCGCGGCTTGATGCTCGATGACAGTGACGTCGATATCGCGCTTCTTGGCCTTGACCAGCTTTTCAATCACTTCATTCTTCTTGGCCTCGGCTTCGGCCTGGGAAGCAAACGGGCCGACCACCACCAGGCGCTTGCCCTCAACGGTCACCACGTTGGAAATGATCCCGTGCTCGATCAGCCAGCCGGTCAGATCGCTTACCGCCTGAGGCAACTCGCTGCCCACCAGCACATCCCACTGCGGTGCACTGGAGGCCTGAACCGGTTGAACCTGCGCTGCCGCGGTCTTGTTCGCTTCGACCCGTTTGCCTTCGCCGCATCCGGCCAAGGCCAACACCGCCATCATCATCGCTACTGTGCGCACAACCCACCCCTAGAAAGTCTGAGGCGGCGATTTTAGCACTCCAGCCACGAGAGACCTCGTCACAAAATCAGGCCGAAACAGGAAGAATGATATTTATTGCCTCTGTATAGTTGCGCCTTGGGAATTAATAGATCGTCTGCGCGTCAGAAAGAGGCACCCACTCAGTGGAACTTCGCACTAATCTATACCTAAGACCGACCTCTGCACTGTTTGAATCTGGTGCCCTACAAAGCTATCAAGGAGAAGATCATGCTGATACTCACCCGCAAAGTCGGTGAAAGCATAAACATCGGTGACGACATTACGATCACCATTCTCGGCGTCAGCGGCCAACAGGTCCGCATCGGAATCAACGCGCCAAAAAATGTCGCGGTACACCGTGAAGAAATCTATCAACGCATTCAGGCCGGACTCACTGCCCCGGACAAGCGCGAAACCCCTTGAACACAATCAGCACCCGCTCCTCGCCTGCACCCCAAGGCTGATGTGGCGCGTGCCTTGTTCAACCCGAGCTTCTCCCACAGAACCTTCGCCTGTCCTCAATGGATAGCGGCTACAGCAGATTCCCGCGCACCGGATGTTCGTCACCCACTGACTAACGCCCCTTTCTGGCATCCCATCCTACCGCTGCCTCCCGGCACGCGGCGCCGCAGCAATGCAGGCGTCGCCCCCGGGCACAGCGGTCAGGCGCCTGCTGACGGCTCCACCGGCTTGAACCCCAAGTCCTCGGTAAACCGCAGCAGGTAGCCATCAGGATCCTGCACCAGCAGGTTCAATTCACCATGCAGCAACTCATCATGGCGATACCAGCATTCCTGGATGTCCCTGCGCAAGGCGATACCGGCCTGCTTCAGCGACGCCGCCAGCTGGCGAATATCCGGGCACTCGATGGACAGGTTCATGCCGCGACCAAAGGGTGCCTGCAAGGGACCTACCCGCCACTCCGACTCCTCCCGATCATCCTGTTCCAGCATCAATTGCCCGCCGTTGAATGAAAGAAAGGCAAAGAAATGTTCGGGACGCTGATACTCCACCTTGAAACCCAGGGTATCGCGGTAAAAAGACAGACTGCGCTCCAGATGACTGACCAACATTTCCGGAACCAGGTTATTCATTTGAAACATCGCGGGCTTTCCTTGCTCATGCAATCGAGCCGCGAGCCTACTACCAAGCCAAGCCCAAAAGCAGCATCGCTTACCAATGATTACAACTGAGCCAAGCTCACGCGGGGCAACAGACCGGCGGCGATGACCCGCACCAGCGTCTGCGCAGGCGTGATACCAACCAACGAGGCAACCCGAGCAGCCCCGGAAAAACCCAAAAAGCGGCCCGCATTCGGATCGACAACATCCGCGCGGACCGCCCCATCATGCCCTCAGGCACTGACCTCTAGATCTCAAGCATGACGCTCCAGCAGCACCTTGCTCCACAGCGTGAATGCCACGGAAGGCGTCCACCCCGGGTTGGAGGTGTGCTCCTGAAGGCAGAGATAGCGATTGCCCTCATAAGTCACGCCCTCCTCCCTCCTATAGCGCTGGCTGGTACGCCACTCGGGAAAGCTCGGGTCGACCACGCCTCCCGCGGTCCTGACACTCAGGCTGCGACTGGGCAAGGATTCCCGGCCCTGAGTGTCTGTTGCCGTGACGAAGTAGCTGTACTGAGTATCCGCATTCAGCCCCTTGTCCTCATAGGCCGCAGTCGCGGTCTTGCCCACCGCATTGCCATCGCGGTACAGGGTATAGAACTCCACCGGTCGCCGGCCGCCGGAAGCCCCCCAACTCAAGCTGACACTGCTGCGAGTGGTCCCCTGCACCAGCAGATTGCCCGGTGCCCCGGGCCTCTCCGGCTCGCCGCCATCGCCATGGATCAACGGCGCATAACGGTTGCGGAACTCCCAGTCGTAATGCACGCCCTGCCGATTGATTCCGGCATCCCAGTTCACCGACCAGGTCATCAAGCCCTTGATGGCGTGCCCACTCTCCTGCAAACGCTTGAACGCATTGTTCAACGCCGCAGGCTCGATGACATAACCGGTGGCTGCCGCATCGACGTTGCTCGGCAAACCGATCACCAGCTTGTCCGCGGCAATCCGGGTGTAGCCACGGGTACCCGAGGCCAGGCTGTCGGTCAGGTAGAACAGAAAGTCCTCCTTCATTGCGTCGTTGTTCTGGGCGATCCACGCCCCCTGCCCGCCATTGGCCTCCTGCACCCAGAGCCCATCGCCCCCCTGGTTGTAATACTGCGGCGCGACAAAGTCGTAGTAGCCCTCCAGGGCCTGCAGGTACGCCACGTATTTGCCATTGCTGGTCAGGTACGGAAACTCGGGCGCCATGCTGATGATGAAGTGCTTGCCCTGGCCGGCGTAATGATCCTTCACCAGCTTCAGCGCGGCCGGCAACACGCTCTTGTTGTCAGCGAAGTCGATAGCGCTCTGCTCCAGATCGATATCCAGGCCATCGAAACCGTAAGTCTCGACCAGGCGGATGATCTCGCTGGCCAGGGGTTGCTCGTTGCCCTTGTGCAATTCGATATGCGCATCGGCACCGCCCAGGGAGATCAGCACCGCCCGCCCCTGGCTGTTGAGCACGCCCACCTGACGCCGGAACTCTTCATCCGTCAGGTTGTAAGGCTTGAACGTAGGAATGCCGTGCCCCTTCATGAAGGCTACCGCCACCACGTTATATTCCTTGGGCACATCCAACAGATTGAGATTGGCAAACTGTCCCTGCTGGTAACCGTCAGCGGGACCGGCGGCCCAGTTGTGCCAGAAGCCCATGAGGATCTTCTTGCCGGCAATGCTCGGCATCAGGGATGCGGCATCCGCGGGCTGACTCTTGATCGATGTGAAGTCGATTTTATTCATGTTCTAATCCTTGAGAACGGATAAATAACTTTGCAAGCCTGCAACTTACTTGAAGTCCAGATCGAACGCCTGATAGAACCCATTGCCGGTATTGGCAACTATCCACACCAACACCACAACATGATGGCCTTTCTTGTTTTTCGGCAGTACAACTTCATGATGGGTCTTGGCCTTGAGCACCGAACCAAACTTGTCGAACGGGACTTCAGTATAAAAGTCCTGATAAAAAGCCTGGGGCTCCAGTTGTGCACGGCTGATACGCTGCTTCGGGTCCCAGCCATCTTTGGTGATGAACCAGCTGTAACCACGGGTGACGTGAGGCGCGGTGTATTCCCACTGCACGCGAAAGACCTGACCCGGATCGACACTGAGCAGCGGCCAGTTGAATGCACGGTTGAGCTTCTTCGACATCTCATCGTTGGTGAAGTTGATGCAGTCGCGCTCATCAACCTTGCCACCGCTGAGAATATGGCCATCTGCGGGTGGTACGGCGCTTGCCACATCGCTGTCGTAGGGTTTCGGGAAGGGACCGGCGACCAGGGACGGGAAGTTTTTCCCCCCTTCCATCTCATTCACCTGCCAGGTCCCCAGCAGCCCCAGTTCCACCGCGACCGAGCCACGACTGGAAGGCGACACGATGCGACCATGTTTAAGTTGAGCTTGTGGCTTATTCATATCTTTCACTCCATTGATTAATTAAGTTCGCTCCTCGTTGAGCACCTTTAACTTAGCGCACTTTTATCGACTTGTTTCACGCACCCGCAAACTAACCAATCAGGACAATATGCAAAAGTCGGCGCCAGCCCTATTAAACCCTGGACTTTCCGATTTGAACTGACAACTTGAAGAGTCAATGTATTACACGCTTTTCTACAGCAGGACTTGTTCTTTCACTTTATGAAAAACCTCAAGCAGCCCAACTAACACCGAAAAAGCGCCCAGCAGAAAAAACAAACCCGGCCATTGCCGGGTTCGTCCTGAAAAACACCTGAAGCCATCCATTGTCTATAGGCAGGTTGCCAATGCCGCGAGACGGCGCTTCGAGACCGCGTTGTCCTCGACTGCGTAGTAGTGAACGGCGGTTCCAGAAGGCTCGACCTTGATGTCCACGAAGGATTCGGCGGCGCGGGTATACACCGTGTAGCCACCGCCCTTGCCCGGCTGCAGATAAGCCGCAGCATCAACACCGAAAACCGCTTCATCCTGCCAGGCGAACTGTACGCACTGCGCCACCAGTTGATCGGCCTTGGCCGAGCTCAGGGTCTTGTTGGGCGTTCTGGCCCGAGCGTCGTCCATGATGGAACCCGCACAGCCGGCCAACAAAACCGCAACCATCACCGCCATCAACACCCGCATGCTGCCACCTCGTCCATAAAACGCGAGAGTATCGCTCAGGCGACAGAAAAAAGGCGTCAGACAGAAGAAAAAACCTACTGCAAGGCAAGCGCCATCCTGACCGCCCTCAACCAAGGCCTGCAGCAACGGCCTCGCTCTCCCAGGCCATGGCTTTAACGGCCCCGCCACAAGGGCCGGCGTTGTTTATTCGGGACTCCCCATTGTCATGGTCCAGCCGAAGGTTTAACCTTCGCGCCCCTTCCCACACTTTTGCCAAGGAGATCCACCATGCAACAGCTGATCACCCCTTGCAGGACGTGCCTGGTTTAAACGCTGTATCCGCTACCCGCTAGCGCCTTCGCTTAACCCCGCTTCGTCCTGCCACTACCTGACTATTTTTTTCCAATCAGGAATTGGACATGGACACTTGCATCCGTCATTTGTCGAACGGCGTCTCACTGATCGCCTCAGACACCACCTGGATCGAAGATAAAGCGCTCCAACAACTGCAAACCACCGCTCAACTGCCCGGCATGCGCCAGGTGGTCGGCATGCCGGACCTGCACCCAGGCCGAGGCTACCCCGTGGGAGCAGCATTCTTTTCCACCGAGATGGCCTACCCGGCCCTGGTGGGCAACGACATCGGCTGCGGCATGACGCTGTGGCAAACCGACCTCTCCAGCAGCCGCCTCAACCTCGACAAGCTGGAGAAGAAAATCGGCAACATCGACCTCCCCCTGGATGAACAGAGGGATGAAGAGCGAGCGCAGTTGGGACTGCCCATCAACGGTCATGAACACTCACTGGGCACCATCGGTGGCGGCAATCACTTCGCCGAGTTGCAACAACTCGATCAGGTGTACGACGCCAGCGCCCTGCAGGCCCTGGAGCTGAATCCCAAAGCCTTGTTGCTGCTGGTGCATAGCGGCTCCCGGGGCCTGGGAGAAGCCATCCTGCGGCGCCATGTGGACCAGCACGGGCACAACGGCCTGGTAATGGCCAGCGCCGCCGGCGCCCAGTACTTGCAAGAGCACGACGCCGCCCTGCGCTTCGCCGAGGCCAACCGCCGACTGATCGCCGAACGCCTGCTGTACAACCTGCGGGCCAAGGGACGCTCGATACTGGACATCAACCACAACCTGGTATCGCCAGCCAATGTCGACGGTGTTACGGGCTGGCTGCATCGCAAGGGCGCTACGCCGTCGGACCAGGGGCCGGTGGTCATCCCAGGCTCCAGGGGCGACTACAGCTATCTGGTTCATCCGATACCGGCCACTGCCAGCCTCTACTCCCTGGCCCACGGCGCCGGGCGCAAATGGCTGCGCAGCGATTGCAAGGGCAGGCTGGCGGCGCGCTTCAGCCTCGACCAGCTCAAGCGCACTCAACTGGGTAGCCGGGTGATCTGCGAAGACCGCGGATTGATGTACGAGGAAGCCCCTGAAGCCTACAAGAGCATCGACAGCGTGGTCGGCAGCCTGAGGGATGCCGGCCTGGTGCAGATCATCGCGCGGCTCAAGCCGGTGCTGACCTACAAACGCCGGGGGTGCTGCTGATGCTGCTGTTACAGCTGTCTTCCGCTCAGGGACCCGTCGAGTGCGAACTGGCGGTGACCAGGGCCCTGCAACTCTTGTATCGCGAAGCCGAGGCACAAAACGTGCGCGCCAGCCTCGTCGAGCAGGTGGCCGGCCAGGGCCGCGGCACCTGCAGGTCGGTACTGGTCAGCCTTGATGGGGAACAGGCTGCGGGACTGGCCGAACGCTGGATCGGCACCCTGCTCTGGACCTGCAAGAGCCCTTATCGCCCCGGACACAAACGCAAGAACTGGTATTTCGCCGGCCAACTGTTCAAGGCTCAAGAGGACAGCATGGACAGCGCCATCCGCTTTGAAGCCATGCGTGCATCAGGTCCGGGCGGGCAACACGTGAACACCACGGACTCCGCGGTGCGCGCCACGCACCTGGCCAGTGGCATCAGCGTGAAAGTGCAGTCAGAACGCAGCCAGTACGACAACAAGCGCGTTGCGCGCCTGCTGATTCTGCAACGCCTGGCTGAGCGGCAACAGCAATCTGCCGAGGCGCTGCGCCTGCAACGCCGCGATGCCCACCACAGCGTGGAGCGCGGCAACCCGGTGCGCAGCTTCCATGGCGACCGGTTCACTCCTCAGAACTGATCATCCCTCCCCAGGGAGTCGTGCCTGACCACGACTCCCCGGCACGGAACTGACGAGCACAACGCTGAAAAGACCAGAGCGCACGTAAAAGATCTTCAACCCGCCCGGTAACCGACGCCGCAGCAGGACGGGCGCTTGCAACAGCGCCAACGACAAACAGCAGAACCTTTGAAGGCGAGGACCAACAGGAGTATCGGCAACCCCAGCTCCAACGCTTCGAGAGCGGCCGATAATCAACGGCATAGAAACGGGTGGATCAACCCACAGGACAATCCACAAACGCCAGGATGGGCGCCGCATGAAAAGGCCTCTCTGAATGCACCGAAGGAACTGATGCGACGAGCAGCCAGTAACATCGCCAAGCCGCTGATCAAGAATGGATAGGCGTTCTGCCAAATGCCCTGACGCTTCATCCCCAACCCGGCCTGCGCCCTCAAACTGCCTTCACCATCAGCAGCGCCATAAGAGGAAGACCGGAAGTGCAGCGAGGCACTGAACGGGTGTTGCGGCGCCGTTAAAAACGCACAAAACAAAAAAGGGGCTCACCTCTCGGTGAACCCCTTTTAGACCGCCCAGCAGAGCGGATTTTGTTTGGTAGGCGCGATTGGACTCGAACCAACGACCCCCACCATGTCAAGGTGGTGCTCTAACCAACTGAGCTACGTGCCTGCTGTGAGGCGGCATTCTACGGAATTCCAAAGGGGTGTCAACACCTTTTTTGCAGCTAAGCCTATGAATATGCGAATTTTTTAATTTCGGCGCCCGGAAGAAGTTTTTCCTTCTGTCTGGTAGCGCTTTTACAACTCAGGTAGCATCGACGCACTCGTAAAATATATTAAACACATGAGGTCGCAGGATGGCGCATATTCCCTACCCACAGTCCTACTACGCCGCATCCGCCAATGCAGCTCCGGAACGCCCGCTGCTGCAAGGCGAAGTGGAAACCGATATCTGCGTGATCGGTGCGGGTTATACCGGTCTGTCCAGCGCCCTGTTTCTCCTGGAAAACGGCTTTCGCGTAACAGTGCTGGAAGCTGCCAAGGTCGGCTTTGGTGCCTCCGGGCGCAATGGCGGACAGATCGTCAACAGCTATAGCCGCGACATCGACGTGATCGAGCGCAGTGTCGGGCCCAAGCAAGCACAACTGTTGGGGCAAATGGCGTTCGAGGGCGGCCGGATCATTCGCGAGCGGGTAGCCAAGTACCAGATCCAGTGCGACCTGAAAGACGGCGGCGTGTTCGCTGCACTGACCAGCAAGCAGATGGGCCACCTGGAGTCGCAGAAGCGCCTGTGGGAGCGCTACGGCCACACTCAACTGGAATTGCTGGACGAGCGACGGATTCGCGAAGTCGTGGCTTGTGATCAATACAAGGGCGGCATGCTCGACATGAGCGGCGGCCACATCCACCCGCTCAACCTGGCACTGGGCGAAGCGGCGGCCGTGGAATCCCTGGGCGGCACCATCTATGAACAATCCCCGGCAGTACGCATCGAGCGCGGGGCCAATCCCGTCGTCCATACTCCACAGGGTAAAGTCCGCGCCAAGTTCATCATCGTCGCCGGCAACGCCTACCTGGGCAATCTGATCCCGGAACTGGCCGCCAAATCCATGCCTTGCGGCACTCAGGTGATCACTACCGAGCCCCTGGGCGACGAACTGGCAGCCAGCCTGCTCCCTCAGGACTACTGCGTCGAAGACTGCAACTACCTGCTGGACTATTACCGCCTCAGCGGCGACAAGCGCCTGATTTTCGGCGGCGGCGTGGTCTACGGCGCTCGCGACCCGGCCAACATCGAAGCAATCATCCGACCGAAGATGCTCAAGGCGTTCCCGCAACTGAAAAACGTCAAGATCGACTACGCCTGGACCGGCAACTTCCTGCTGACCTTGTCGCGCCTGCCCCAGGTGGGCCGCCTGGGCGACAACATCTACTACTCCCAAGGCTGCAGCGGCCACGGCGTGACCTATACCCACCTGGCGGGCAAAGTGCTGGCCGAAGCCTTGCGCGGCCAGGCAGAGCGCTTTGACGCTTTCGCCGACCTGCCCCACTACCCCTTCCCTGGCGGTCAGCTGCTGCGCACGCCATTCACCGCCCTGGGCGCCTGGTACTACAGCCTTCGCGACAAGCTTGGCTTCTGATAGCCCGAGTTTTTCGCAGCCACAAAAAAACCGCCGAACAGGCGGTTTTTTTATGCGCAAACAACAGGTATTGCAAAAAGGCAAATTCCGAAAACAAAAAACCCCGGTCTTTCGACGAGGGCCTTTGCTATCGATGCGAACCAAGCCTGTAGCTTGCTTCGTTGCTTCAAGGCGTTCAGTGGTCCTTGAGGCTGATATGGCGCAGCGGACGGGACTCGAACCCGCGACCCCCGGCGTGACAGGCCGGTATTCTAACCGACTGAACTACCGCTGCGTATCGCTTGGACTTGCGTCCATGTGAATCGTTTAAATCGTCTGAAAGAAGAGCTTCGAGGCTTTTCGATCTCAAACCAGGCGAGCCTGGCTTGGAAAATATGGCGCAGCGGACGGGACTCGAACCCGCGACCCCCGGCGTGACAGGCCGGTATTCTAACCGACTGAACTACCGCTGCGCGTCGGTTGGAGGCTTCCGTGGAAGCTTCCGTCTTTCTTGCGAAAGACACTCAGGAATGGTGGGTGATGACGGGATCGAACCGCCGACCCTCTGCTTGTAAGGCAGATGCTCTCCCGGCTGAGCTAATCACCCTTTGCTTCGCTGAGGCCGCGAAATTTACGCAGGTAACGAAGCTAAGTCAATAGCAGGCTTGAAGTTTTTTAAAAAAAACAGCGGAAGCGCCCAACTGTCAGCTGCAAGAAAAAAGCGGCTGGCACGCAACCGCACTACCCACTTGCCGCTTAAAGCCTGGCGCGGCCCTAGGCCTGATAAATCATTTTCTTGGTCATGCCACCGTCCACCACAAACTCTTGGCCGGTGACAAAACCCGAATTACGCGACAGCAGCCAGGCCACCATGGACGCCACATCCTCCACCGTCCCTACCCTGCCCGCAGGATGCTGGGCGTGATCGGCATCGGATAAGGGCTCGGCACGCCGCACCGCGGGATCACGCGCGTCGATCCAGCCAGGACTCACGGCATTGACCCGGATCTCCGGCCCCAGACTGATGGCCAGGGCATGGGTCAGGGCCAACAGACCGCCCTTGCTGGCCGCATAGGCTTCGCTATCGGGCTCCGATTGCCGAGCCCGGGTCGACGCCAGATTGACGATGGAACCGCCATGGGCGCGCAGATAAGGCGCGCAATGCTTGGCCAGCAGCATGGGACCACCGAGATTCACCGCCAGCACCCGATTCCAGTAAGCCAGATCCAGGCTTTCCAGAGTGATGTTGTGCGGATCAGCCACCGCGGCGTTGCACACCAGAGCGTCCAGGCGCCCGAACTGCCCCAGCACCTCGGCCACGCCCTGCGCCACCTGCTCTTCATCCGCCACATCCATGGTGATGAACCAAGCATTCTCGCCCATCACCCTGGACACCTTGGAGCCGCGCTCCCGGTCCACATCGGTCAGCACCACCTGCCAGCCTTCGCTGATCAGCCAGGCAGCGATGCCCAGGCCAATGCCCCGTGCCGCACCAGTCACCAGCGCGACACGTCCGTTGCCGCCACCCTGAGGCGTGGACAACTCGATCACAAGGCTGCCAACCCACGAGCCAGGTCGGCCTGCAGATCAGCCACGTCCTCCAGGCCGACCGCAATACGGATCAGACTGTCGCGAATACCGGCCGCCTCACGTTCCTGCGGCGCCAGGCGGCCGTGGGATGTGGTGCTCGGATGGGTGATGGTGGTTTTGCTGTCACCCAGGTTGGCGGTGATCGAAATCAGCCGAGTGGCATCAATAAAGCGCCAGGCGCCCTCTTTGCCACCCTTGACCTCGAAGCTCACCACCGCACCGAAACCACGCTGCTGACGCTTGGCCAGTTCGTGTTGCGGGTGGCTGGCAAGACCGGCGTAGTGCACCTTCTCGACACCGTCCTGCTGCTCAAGCCACTGCGCCAGGGCCAGAGCATTGGCACAGTGGGCACGCATCCGCAGGCTCAAGGTTTCCAGGCCCTTGAGGAAGATCCAGGCATTGAACGGACTCAGGGTCGGCCCCGCAGTGCGCAGAAAGCCCACCACTTCTTTCATCTGCTCGCTGCGTCCAGCGACCACGCCCCCCATGCAACGACCCTGGCCGTCGATGAACTTGGTGGCCGAATGCACCACCACGTCCGCGCCCAGCTTCAAGGGTTGCTGCAGGGCCGGGGTGCAGAAGCAGTTGTCGACCACCAGCATCGCGCCCTTGGCATGCGCCAGTTCAGCCAAGGCGGCGATATCCACCAGCTCGGCCAGCGGATTGGAGGGGGATTCGACAAACAGCAGCTTGGTGTTGCTCTTGATCGCCGCATCCCACCCGGACAGGTCCGCCAGGGGCACGTAATCGACTTCAACACCAAAACGCTTGAAGTACTTCTCGAACAGGCTGATGGTCGAGCCGAACACACTGCGCGATACCAGCACGTGATCGCCGGCGCTGCACAGACTCATGACCACCGAGAGAATGGCCGCCATGCCGGTGGCCGTGGCGACCGCCTGTTCAGCACCCTCCAGCGCCGCGATGCGCTCTTCGAACGAGCGCACCGTAGGGTTGGTGTAACGCGAATAGACGTTGCCCGGCACTTCGCCGGCGAACCGTGCAGCCGCGTCGGCGGCTGTACGGAACACATAGCTGGACGTGAAGAACATCGGATCACCGTGCTCGCCTTCCGGCGAACGGTGCTGGCCGGCGCGCACCGCCAGGGTATCGAACGCTACGCCTTCAAGGTCGCTGTCCAGCCGACCGGCATCCCAATCCTGACTCATGCCGCCTACTCCTAATGTCTTCTTAAATGCTCTGGATCAGTTGTTGTACAGATCGATGATGGCGCTGACCGCCTGGGTCTTGGCCTTGGACGCATCGTTGCGAGCGTTCTCGATCTTGTTCAGATAGGCCTCGTCGACGTCGCCGGTGACGTACTTGCCGTCGAACACCGCGCAGTCGAAGTTCTCGATCTTGATCTTGCCGCCACCGACCGCCTCGATCAGGTCCGGCAGGTCCTGGTAGATCAGCCAGTCAGCGCCGATCAGATCAGCCACGTCCTGGGTCGAGCGATTGTGAGCAATCAACTCGTGGGCGCTAGGCATGTCGATGCCGTAGACGTTCGGGTAACGAACTGCCGGAGCCGCCGAGCAGAAGTAGACGTTCTTCGCGCCGGCTTCACGGGCCATCTGGATGATCTGCTTGCAGGTGGTCCCGCGAACGATGGAGTCGTCCACCAGCATCACGTTCTTGCCGCGGAACTCCAGCTCGATGGCATTGAGCTTCTGGCGCACGGATTTTTTCCGCGCTGCCTGGCCCGGCATGATGAAGGTACGGCCGATGTAGCGGTTCTTGACGAAACCTTCGCGGAACTTAACCCCCAGGTGGTTGGCCAGCTCCAGCGCGGCGGTACGGCTGGTGTCGGGAATCGGAATCACCACGTCGATATCGTGCTGCGGACGCTCGCGCAGGATCTTCTCGGCCAGCTTCTCGCCCATGCGCAGCCGCGCCTTGTACACCGAGACACCGTCGATGATCGAGTCGGGACGGGCCAGGTAGACGTGTTCGAAGATGCATGGAGTGAGCTGCGGATTGGTCGCGCACTGGCGGGTGTAGAGCTTGCCCTCTTCAGTGATGTAGACCGCTTCGCCCGGAGCCAGGTCGCGAATCAGGGTAAAGCCCAATACATCCAGGGAAACGCTTTCCGAGGCGATCATGTATTCCACGCCCTCGTCGGTATGACGCTGGCCGAAAACGATCGGGCGGATGCCGTGGGGATCACGGAAACCGACGATGCCGTAACCGGTGATCATGGCCACCACCGCGTAACCACCGACGCAACGGTTGTGCACGTCAGTCACCGCAGCAAACACGTCTTCCTCGGTCGGTTGCAGCTTGCCGCGCTGGGCCAGCTCGTGAGCGAACACGTTGAGCAACACTTCGGAGTCGGAGTTGGTGTTGACGTGGCGCAGGTCGGACTCGTAGATCTCCTTGGCCAATTGTTCAACATTGGTCAGGTTGCCGTTGTGCGCCAGGGTGATGCCATAAGGCGAGTTGACGTAGAACGGCTGGGCCTCGGCCGAGGTCGAGCTGCCCGCGGTTGGATAACGCACATGACCGATACCCATGTGACCCACCAGGCGCTGCATGTGCCTTTGCTGGAACACATCACGCACCAGGCCATTGTCCTTGCGCAGGAATAACCGGCCATCATGGCTGGTCACGATACCGGCAGCGTCCTGGCCGCGGTGCTGGAGGACGGTTAGCGCGTCATACAGCGCCTGATTGACGTTCGACTTACCGACGATACCGACGATGCCACACATGCGACGCAACCCCTACTTAATGAAACTGAACTGAACCCATCTTACTGAGGCGTTTTGGCCGGTAAGAGGTGCTCCTTGAACGGTATTTCAGCGGGTACGCTGATACCGCTGGCCAGCCACTGACTGCTCCACCCCAGGATGAGGTTCTTGGACCAGTCTGCAACCAATAGAAATTGTGGCACCAGCCGCGACTGCTGCCACCAGGAATCCTGCTGTACCGGCCCCAGGCTCAAGAGCCCGACTGCCACGACCACCAGCAGCGCGCCACGCGCCGCGCCGAAGGCCATGCCGAGGAATCGATCGGTCCCGGAGAGGCCGGTGACGCGAATCAATTCGCCGATGAGATAGTTGACCATTGCCCCCACCAGCAAGGTGGCGACAAACATGATTGCGCAGCCCGCGATCACGCGAGCCGAGGGAGTTTCGATATAACCGCCGAGGTACTCGGACAGTGAGCCACCAAACATCCAGGCAACGACTCCTGCGATGATCCAGGTAAGCAACGACAAGGCTTCTTTGACGAAACCGCGGCTCAAGCTGATCAAAGCGGAGATGGCGATTATTGCAACGATCGCCCAGTCAACCCAGGTAAATGGCACAGTGCAGCCTACAGACGGATAAGGCGGCGCATTTTAACAGAGCGCTTGGCTGTCGGTAAGCTGCGATTCACTGTGCTTTTGAAATCAGCCAGATAGCCTCAACCACGCTCCGGCTGGAAGCGCACCACAAACCCCTTGAGGTTGTGCTGACGACCCAACAGGTCACGCAGACGATCAGCCTCGGCCCGCTCGATCAGCGGCCCGACGAATACCCGGTTCTTGCCTTCGGCGGAACGGATATATGCGTTATAGCCTTGACTGCGCAGGGTTTTCTGCAGGTTTTCCGCACCTTCCCGGCTCGACAGGCTGGCCAGCTGCACCGACCAGCTGATAGACAGGCCATTGGCATCGATCCGGCTCTGACTGGTGTCAGGCTTGGCGGCGGCAATCGGCTGGGCTGGCGCCGGGGTCGGCACAGGCGCAGGCGCAGGCTTTGGCACCGGTTTGCTCGCCACTGCAGGCGCCGGAGCCACCGCCGGCGCACTCGGGGCAATCGGCATGGAAGGCGCAACCTGCTGCACCACCGGCTCCTCGACAGGCACCGGCTCCTGAGGCAAGGCCTTGGGCTCGGGAACCACCACCGGCTCAACCTGAACCTGCGGCATGGCCGAGGCCTGCGGCACAGGTGGCGCCTCAACTGCTACGTGGCGCTGCTCATCCTCGCGCGAAAACAGCATCGGCAGGAAGATCACGGCCAAGGCCACCAACACCAGTGCTCCAACCATTCGCTGCTTGTAGACGTTATCCAGCATTGCCATGTGCAGCTTCCTCCGTGGAGCGCCGGGCGAGCCACTCAAGCGCCTCGGCGACACAATAAAAAGATCCGAACAGCAGAATTTCATCATCCGCGGTCGCTTGCGCGCATTGCGCTTCCAATGCCGCTGCAACACTGGCGTAGGACGCTACCGAAGCGCCAAGGCTCTCCAGCGCGACCTGCAGATCCTGCGCCGGGCGCGCCCTGGGCGAATCCAGCGGTGCCACCGCCCAGCTCTGGACCGAAGACTGCAGACACCCCACCACCCCCGGCAGATCCTTGTCCGCCAGCAGGCCAAATACCGCCAGGCGCCGACCGTTCAGCGGTCGACGTGCCAGGCGCTCGGCCAGATACTGCGCGGCGTGGGGGTTGTGCCCCACATCCAGCAGCAGGTTCAGGCGCTTGCCCTGCCATTCGATCTGCCGACGATCCAGACGACCGGTCACCCGGGTCTGCTGCAGAGCCGCGCCAATCTGCTCAGGCTGCCAGGGCAACCCGGTAAGCAGGTAAGCCTGCAAGGCCAGTGCCGCGTTCTCCATGGGCAGATCGAGCAGCGGCAGATCCCGCAGCTCGACCTGATGACCCTGGGCATCCAGGCCGCGCCACTGCCAATGCTCTTCGGTCAGCGCCAGATCGAAATCCCGTCCCCGGAGGAAAAACGGACACCCCAGCTCCCGCGCCTTATCCAGCAGCGGTTGTGGCGGATTCAGGTCGCCACACAACGCGGGTGCACCGGCACGGAAGATCCCGGCCTTCTCAAAGGCTACCGACTCCCGGGAGTCCCCCAGGTACTCGATATGATCGACACCAATGCTGGTCACCAGCGCCAGGTCGGCATCCACCAGATTGACCGCATCCAGGCGCCCGCCCAGACCGACCTCCAGCACCACCGCATCCAGCGCCGCCCGCTGGAACAGCCAGAACGCCGCCAGCGTGCCCATTTCGAAATAGGTCAGGGAAGTGTCACCGCGTCCCGCCTCTACCGCCGCAAAGGCTTCACACAGCTGCTGATCGGAAGCCTCAAGACCATTGATCTGCACCCGCTCGTTGTAACGCAGCAGGTGCGGTGAACTGTAGACCCCCACCTGCAAGCCCTGGGCTCGCAGCAGGGAGGCGACAAAGGCACAGGTAGAGCCCTTGCCGTTGGTTCCGGTGACCGTGATCACCCGAGGCGCCGGCTTGCCCAGCCCCATCCGGGCCACTACCTGTTGCGAGCGCTCCAGCCCCATGTCGATGGCCGAAGGGTGCAACTGCTCAAGGTAGGCGAGCCAATCGCCCAGGGTGCGCTGGGTCATAGGTTTGCTGGAGCCGGCGGAACCACAATAGGTTCAACGGGTGCCGCGACAAACTCGGGCGTCGGCAGCCCCATCAGTTGAGCCAGCAGGTTGCCCAGGCGCGGACGCAACTCCTGACGGGAAATGATCATGTCGATCGCCCCATGCTCCAGGAGGAACTCACTGCGCTGGAAGCCCTCGGGCAGTTTTTCCCGCACGGTCTGCTCGATGACCCGCGGACCGGCAAAGCCCACCAGGGCCTTGGGCTCGGCGACAATCACGTCACCCAGCATGGCCAGGCTGGCGGATACCCCACCGTAGACCGGGTCGGTCAGCACGGAGACGAAGGGAATGCCCTCTTCGCGCAGGCGCGCCAGCACCGCGGACGTCTTGGCCATCTGCATCAGGGAAATCAGCGCTTCCTGCATCCGCGCACCACCGGAGGCGGAGAAGCAGATCATCGGGCAACGGTTTTCCAGGGCGTAGTTGGCCGCACGAACGAAACGCTCGCCGACGATCGCCCCCATGGAGCCGCCCATGAAGGAGAACTCAAAGGCCGAGACCACCACCGGCATGCCCAGCAGGGTGCCGCTCATGGAAATCAGCGCGTCCTTCTCGCCAGTCTGCTTCTGTGCCGCGGTCAAGCGGTCCTTGTACTTCTTGCCGTCACGAAACTTCAGGCGATCCACTGGCTCCAGATCGGCGCCCAGCTCGGCACGCCCCTCGGCATCCAGGAAGATGTCGATGCGCGCCCGCGCGCCGATACGCATGTGGTGATTGCACTTGGGGCAAACATCCAGGGTCTTTTCCAGCTCCGGACGATAAAGCACCGCCTCGCAGGACGGGCACTTGTGCCACAGACCTTCAGGCACCGAGCTTTTCTTCACCTCGGAACGCATGATCGAAGGGATCAGTTTGTCTACTAACCAGTTGCTCATGCTTTCTTTCTCCAGTACCGGCGGCCCGAACGCTCTGGTTCGCAACCCCGCGTATGCCCTTGAGCTAAATTCATGTGTGCGGCGATGTTCACTTCGCTACCGCGGTCAGCACCGGGCTCGACCTGCCTGCAACGAAACGTTCCTCAGCCATCCCGACAACCCGCAATAGAGCGGTTGCCACTCGATTCCGGCCTCGCCTGAAGGCGACGCCTGCCTGTTTTGTACAGTGGTGTTATGGACGGCGGCAGACTGCCAGCCGTCACATCGACTCACTGCTGCGACGCACGGCCTGCATAAATGCCCGGATCTTGGCCGGATCCTTGATGCCCTTGCCCTGCTCGACTCCGCCGCTGACATCCACCGCATAAGGACGAACCTGGGCAATGGCCTGGGCAACGTTCTCCGCACTGAGGCCGCCGGCCAGGATGATAGGCTTGCTCACTTCCCGAGGAACCAGTGACCAGTCAAAAGCCTCGCCAGTTCCCCCCGGCACGCCCTCGACATAGGTATCCAGCAGAATTCCGCTGGCCTGCGGATACGCCAGGCAGGCCGCGGCAATATCATCTCCGGCCTTGACCCGTAGCGCCTTGATATAGGGACGGTGATAGCCGGCGCAATCGGCCGCCGACTCATCGCCGTGAAACTGCAGCAAATCCAGCGGTACGGCATCGAGGATCTCCCCCAGCTCGCAACGACTGGCATTGACGAACAGCCCGACCGTGGTCACGAACGGCGGCAAGGCGGCAATGATCGCCCGCGCCTGTTGCACCGACACCGCCCGCGGACTTTTGGCATAGAACACCAGACCAATGGCGTCAGCCCCCGCCTCCACGACCGCCAACGCGTCTTCTATGCGGGTAATCCCGCAAATCTTGCTGCGAACAGCTGACATGTCGTGTGAACCTCGGGGGCAAATTCGGAAAGTTCCGGATGGTAGCAAATGCTTTTCCGGGCGTCAGCCGTCAAGTTCAGGCCAACCGGTAAGGAAATGTGGCCCGATGTAGCGCTCTGGCAGCGCAAACTCGTCCTTGTACTCGACCTGAACCAGGTACAGGCCAAAAGGATGGGCGGTGACCCCGCCCGCGCGGCGAACCCGACTCTCCAGTACTTCCCGCGCCCACTCCACCGGGCGCTCGCCGGCACCAATGGTCATCAAGACCCCGGCAATATTGCGCACCATGTGATGCAGGAAGGCACTGGCACGAATGTCCAGGACGATCATCTTGCCGTGCCGGGTCACCCGCAGGTGATGAATCTCCTTGATCGGCGACTTGGCCTGGCACTGACCCGCCCGAAAGGCACTGAAATCATGGGTGCCCAACAGAAACTGTGCGGCCTGGGCCATGCGCTCGGTATCCAGGGGGCGATGATTCCAGGTGACCTCTTCATTGAGATGAGCCGGACGGATCTGATCGTTGTAGATCACATAGCGATAACGCCGGGCTATGGCCTTGAACCGCGCATGGAAATGCGCGGGCATTTCCTGAGCCCAACTGACGCTGATGTCATGGGGCAGGTTGATATTGGCCCCCATGACCCATGCCTTCATCGAACGCACGGCCTGGGTGTCGAAATGCACCACCTGACCGCAGGCATGTACACCGGCATCAGTGCGCCCCGCACAGGACACCAGCACGGGAGAGTCCGCGACTCTGGACAAGGCTTTCTCCAGAGTTTCCTGGACGCTGGGCACACCCGTGGCCTGACGCTGCCAACCGCGATAGCGCGACCCCTTGTATTCAACACCCAGAGCAATGCGGGAAAAGCCTTCGGCTGCCATTTCGGCTGCCGGGTTATCTATATTTGCCAAGAACTTACAGCCTGCTGATATGCGCAAAGGCGCTCATTATAAGGCCGCCGGGGGCAGACGCCATGCACCGCCACGGTTTAGTTGAAGATTGAGCGCATCGACCGCCATTTCATCGCCCTCCTCGCTCAACACCGGACAAAGAGAGCAACGCCACGCCCGAGCAAAGCGCTCCGATTCGAACAGCCCAAAAAACGGCACCAACAAAAACGGCAGCCTCATCGGCTGCCGTTCTGGTCAAGCGGTATTGGCTTCAGGCCAGTCGCGCCAGCATTTCCTGGGCTTCACTCTTCTGCCCTTCACTGCCTTCGCTGAGCACTTCGCCAAGGATGTCTCGCGCGCCATCGTTGTCTCCCATATCGATATAGGCCTGAGCCAGATCGAGCTTGGTAGCCACTTCATCGCTGCCGGACAGGAAGTCGAAGTCGGCCTCTTCAGGCGCCGCCGCTGCATCTTCAGCCGTGAAACTCGGTACGGCCGGCTCAGGCTGATCCAGACTCTGAGCCAGACGATCCAGCTCGGCATTGACATCATCCAGCTCGGAAGCGAACGCATCCTTGGGCTCGGCGGCCGCATCCATCTCATCGGCCAGGGACAGATCGAAATCCGCCGACAAGTCCAGATCATCCAGAGCCGCCTCCGTAACCGTAGGCACATCGCCGGCCGGCACATCCTTGAGATCATCCTCAAGGCTCAGCAGGAAATCTTCATCGTTCTGGGTCGCCGCGGGCAGATCAGCCCCCAGGTCCAGATCGAAGTCCCCCAGGTCATCCAGGCTTTCCTGAGCGGCGGTCTGCTGCTCCAGTACCGAACCGAAACTCAGGTCGTCATCCAGCGGGAAGTCTTCCAGCTCGATCGCAGGCTCGGACGCCACGACCGCAGGCGAAGCCGCCTCAAGATCGTCCAGGCTCAGGTCGAAATCCGCATCCAGCCCCTCGACAGGCGCCGCAGGCTCAGGGGTTTGCGGCTCGTCCAGCAGCTCCTTGACGTACTGGGCATCCAGCTCAGCCGCCACCGCAGCCGCCGCCAGACCGGCCGTCGCAGCCACTGCGACCATCGCCGGGAAACGGCTTTTGAGTTGCTCGACCTGGGCATGGTTATCACCATTGGCCACCAGTTGCCGCTCCTCGGCGACAAAGGCGCTGCGATCACCCTGATGCGCGTAGACCTCCATCAACTTGAGGCGCAGATCACTGCGCTGCGGCTCCAGCTTGACTGCCTCTTCAAGCAGCGCAGCGGCCTGGTTCAGACGACCGGCGTCGATATGATTCTGTGCCTGGCCCAGCACGTCCGTGGCCCGCTCCACCGGTGCCGCCGGGATGGGTGCCACCACCGGAGCTGGAGCTGGGGCTGGGGCTGGGGCTGGGGCTGGGGCTGGGGCTGGGGCTGGGGCTGGAGCCAGCTTGACGCTGGGCGGTGGAACTTCAAGGCCTTCGAAACTGCCTTCCGGCAATTCCAGCTCCTCGGTGAAGTCATTGCTTTCCTCGGACAAGGCCCGCGCCATGCGCAGGTGCTTTTCCGCTTCCTGCTGGGCCTTGCGGCGACGGGCAAGCAACAGCAACAGCAACAGCACGGCCGCTACCGCACCGCCGCCTACCAGTCCCAGCAGGATCGGATTGGTCAGCAGATCGCCATATTTGTCTTCGTCGGTCTTGGCCAGCTCATCCACTGCCGGAGCGGCAGCCGGTTCACTGACTGGCGCCGCAGGAGCCACTGGCGCCACCACCGGGGCCGCAGCCTCAGGCTTGGCCACCAGCTCGGCCGGCATCGCCGGTACAGGCTGAGCAGCCGGCGCCGCACCCTCGGCCTGCAGCTTGGCCAACTGGTTGTTCTTCAGTTCGATCAGACGCTGCAGCTTGTCCAGCTGACTCTGCAGATCCGCCATGCGCTCCTTGAGCTCGGCGTTGTCGCGACGGGTCGCGTCGAGACTTTCCTGGGTCACCGCCAGCTTGTTGTTCAGCGCCTTGCTGTCGCCTGCCGCCCCCTTGCCCCGCGCCTTGCCGCTTTCTGCCGAGACCAGGCTCAAGTTGTCCTTGGTATTGACCTGCTTGGGTGCCTTGTCGGCACCGGCACGACGGGTGGCATCCACCTGCTGCTGACTGCGGGCCCCGGCCCGACGCCCCTGGCGCCAGGCCGCGTTTTGCGCAGCCACCTCGGCAATGGCCTTGGGCTGTGCCAACGCAGTGCTCTGCACTACGTCAGGCAGACGCAGGACCCTGCCAGCCTTCAGTCGATTGATGTTGCCGTCGATAAAGGCATCCGGGTTCAACGCCTGGATCGCGAGCATGGTTTGCTGGATCGAGGCGCCATTGCGATTCTTCGCGGCGATTTCCCACAGCGTGTCACGGGCCGCAGTGGTGTATTGCGCAGGCTTGCTGACCTTGTTGCCACGGGTAACCGGGGCATTCACCGCGGGACCTGCGACCGGAGCAACCTGAGCAGCAGCGGCGGCTTGCGGGGAAAACTTCGAAGGATCCAGCAGCACGCTGTAATCGCGCAGCAGGCGGCCGTTGGGCCACATCACCTGCACCAGGAACTTGACCATCGGCTCAGACAGCGGCTGACTCGAAGTCACCCGCAGCACACTCTTGCCGCCGGGATTGAGAACGGGGGTAAAACTCAGGTCATTGAGAAAGGCCTGGCGATCGACGCCGGCCTTGGCGAACTCTTCTGCCGGGGCCAGGCTGGGCACCACTTCAGCGGCAGTCAGGTCCTTGATATCGAGCAATTCGATTTCGGCTACCAAAGGCTGGTTCAGACTCGACTTCAGGGTCAGCTCCCCAAGCCCAAGCGCCTGCGCCATACCGGAGGACAGCGCCGAGGCGGCCGCTATTGCTAACACCAGTTTGCGAACTTGAACCATAGCCTCATCCTTTGTTTGAACTTTCCTCGGCCAGCGAGAAGGTTTTGTAGCGGCTGCCATAAGGCACTGCGCGGAGGCCACGACCACCACGCGGGATTATTTTCTGCATGCCCCGGGAGCACCTGACGGCCACTCACCTCCAGCAACTTGCCAAGCATAGCGCCCGGCTAGATTCATTCTGCAAATTGTTGCCAAGTATCTTTTACAGCAGGTCTTTTATCAACAATTCAGCCAGCTGCACAGCGTTCAAGGCCGCACCTTTGCGGACGTTGTCCGAGGTCAGCCACAGATTCAGTTCCGTCGCATCATCGATGCCGGAACGAACCCGCCCCACATAGACTACGTCCTGGCCCACGGCGTCACCCACAGCGGTGGGATAATCACCGGCTTCCACCAATTCCAGGCCCGGAGCGGCCTCCAGCGCCGCGTTTACCGCCGCCAGATCGACATCGGCACCCGACTGCAGAGTCACGCTATAGCTATCGCCAAAAAACACCGGCGCTTGAATGCAAGTGACAGAAATCTTTAATAAAGGCTGCCCCAGCACTTCACGCAGTTCCCTGACCAGACGCTTTTCCAGCAGGGTATGGCCCTGGGCATCCGGCGCGCCAACCTGAGCCAGCAGATTGAAGGCCACCTGGCGGTCGAAGAAGCGCGGCTCCAGTGGACGCACATTCAACAACTCGGCAGTTTGTCGAGCCAGTTCGCTGACCGCCTCACGCCCCTGGCTGGAGATGGCCAGACTGGCGGTCAGGCTCACCCGCTGGATGTCCAGCAAGCCCTGCAAAGGCGCCAGAGCCACTGCCAAAGCGGTGGCCGCGGCACTGGGACTGCTCAGTTGCACGGGCTTGCTCAAACCGGCCAACACCTGGGCGTTGGCCTCAGGCACGACATTGGGCGCCTGGGCCGACGGCAAGGCGCCGGCAAGGTCGATCACTGCGCAGTTGGCCGCGGTGGCACGGGGCGCGAAGCTCAGGGTGACCGCTGGACCTGCGGCAAAAAATGCCAGTTGCACCTTGCTGAAATCGAATTCGTCGACCTCACGCACACGCACGTTCTTGCCGCGAAACGGCACCGAATGACCGGCCGACTCGCTGCTGGCCAGCAGGTGCAGGTTGGCAATCGGGAAATCGCGTTCTTCGAGTATCTGCACCAGGGTTTCGCCAACGGTACCGGTGGCACCGATCACGGCAATATCAAAGGATGGAGTCATGGCGCTACCTCAGGTGAAACGGGGGAGCGGCACTTTACCCGGCACGGGGTGACGAGGCAATTCGCGAGGGCCAGCGGCAGGAACGGGCCTCTTCGCCGGCCAGCCTGCCCCTGCGAAGGCAAGCATAAAAAAACCCGCGTCCTGGTTCGGGCGCGGGTTCTTTCAACCACTCAGCGGATCAACGTTCCAGAAGGATCCGCAGCATGCGCCGCAGCGGCTCGGCCGCGCCCCACAGCAACTGGTCGCCCACGGTGAAGGCACCGAGGAACTGCGAACCCATGTTCAGCTTGCGCAGACGGCCAACCGGGATATTCAGGGTGCCGGTGACCTTGGTCGGGCTCAGCTCCTGCATGCTGATGTCACGCTGGTTCGGCACCAGCTTGACCCAGGGGTTGTGCTGGCTGATCAGCCCTTCGATATCAGCGATCGGCACGTCCTTGTTGAGCTTGATGGTCAGCGCCTGGCTGTGGCAGCGCATGGCACCGATACGCACGCAGATGCCGTCCACCGGAATCGGGTTCTTGAAGCGCCCGAGGATCTTGTTGGTTTCGGCCTGGGCCTTCCACTCTTCGCGGCTCTGGCCGTTGGGCAGTTCCTTGTCGATCCACGGAATCAGGCTGCCGGCCAGCGGCACGCCAAAGTTCTCGGTCGGGTAGGCATCGCTGCGCATGACCTCGGCTACCTTGCGGTCGATATCGAGGATGGCGCTGGCCGGGTTCGCCAGGTCATCGGCAACGGCCGCGTGAGTCGCGCCCATCTGCTTGATCAGCTCACGCATGTTCTGCGCGCCGGCACCGGAGGCCGCCTGGTAGGTCATGGCGCTCATCCACTCCACCAGGCCGGCTTCGAACAGGCCGCCCAGGCCCATCAGCATCAGGCTGACGGTGCAGTTGCCGCCGATGTAGTTCTTGGTCCCGGCATCCAGCTGCTGGTCGATGACCTTGCGGTTCACCGGGTCGAGGATGATCACCGCGTCATCCTGCATGCGCAGGCTGGATGCGGCGTCGATCCAGTAGCCCTGCCAGCCGGCTTCGCGCAGCTTGGGGAAGACTTCACTGGTGTAGTCGCCACCCTGGCAGGTCAGAATCACGTCGAGGGTTTTCAACTCTTCAATGCTGTAGGCGTCCTTCAGCGGAGCAATATCCTTGCCCACCGACGGCCCTTGGCCACCGACATTGGAAGTGGTGAAAAACACCGGTTCAATAAGATCGAAGTCCTGCTCTTCCAGCATCCGCTGCATGAGCACGGAACCGACCATACCGCGCCAACCGATCAGACCTACACGTTTCATCGCAACTACACCTTTACAAAAGTGGGCCACTGTCTATGCAGTGGGCCCGAAAGATTACAGATTCCGCAGCGCGGCGACTACTGCATCGCCCATTTCCTGCGTACCGACTTTGGTGCAACCGGCCGACCAGATGTCCCCGGTGCGCAAACCCTGATCCAGCACCCGGCTCACCGCCTGCTCGATGGCGTCCGCCGCCTCGGTCAGGTTGAAGCTGTAGCGCAGCATCATCGACACCGAGAGGATGGTCGCCAGCGGGTTGGCAATGCCCTGCCCGGCGATGTCCGGCGCCGAACCGTGGCACGGCTCGTACATGCCCTTGTTGTTGGCGTCCAGGGACGCCGACGGCAGCATGCCGATGGAGCCGGTGAGCATCGAGGCTTCATCGGAAAGAATGTCGCCGAACATGTTGTCGGTGACGATCACGTCGAACTGCTTCGGCGCACGCACCAGTTGCATGGCGGCGTTGTCGACATACATATGGCTCAGCTCGACATCCGGGTAGTCCTGGGCGACTTGCTCGACCACTTCACGCCACAGCTGGCTGGAGGCCAGGACGTTGGCCTTGTCCACCGAGCACAGCTTCTTGCCGCGCACACGGGCCATGTCGAAGCCGACCCGGGCGATGCGGCGGATTTCACTCTCGCTGTAAGGCAGGGTGTCGTAGGACTGGCGCTCGCCGTTTTCCAGCTCGCGGGTGCCACGAGGGGCGCCAAAGTAAATGCCGCCGGTCAGCTCGCGAACGATGAGGATGTCCAGGCCGGAAACGATCTCCGGCTTCAGGCTCGAGGCATCCGCCAGTTGCGGGTAGAGAATCGCCGGACGCAGGTTGCCGAACAGGCCCAGTTGCGCGCGGATCTTCAACAGGCCGCGCTCAGGGCGAATATCGCGCTCGATCTTGTCCCATTTCGGCCCACCCACCGCACCCAGCAACACCGCATCGGCGGCGCGGGCACGATCCAGGGTTTCGTCAGCCAGAGGCACGCCATGCTTGTCGATGGCCGCGCCACCAATCACATCGTGGCTCAGCTCGAAGCCCAGGCCGTACTTGTCGTTGGCCAACTCCAGCACCTTGACCGCCTCGGCCATGATTTCCGGACCAATGCCATCACCTGGGAGAATCAGAATCTGCTTGCTCATGCGTTCCTCGTTTGCTCTGTCGGCCGGCCCCTGGGCGCAACCGGAAAAGTTCTATCGCTCGGCCCACAGCACCAGTACATCTGTACTGAACGAACCATCGGCCTCAATCTCAAAATATTCGCGCACTTCGTTGCCCATCGCCTGCTGCAGCTCGCGGATCGCCACCCGCAGCGACTCGGGGGTGCGCATGCGTTCGACCCAGGAGTGGTACTCCAGGCGCAGTCTTTGCCGAGCAGTGCTGCGGGTGTGCAACCCGGCCTCGCTGACCTGGCGCAGCCATTCACCCGCCGAATAATCGCGTACATGACTGGTGTCACGCAGCACTTCGACGCTTTGCAGGTAAGTGTCCAGCAGCGGACTACCCGGCGACAAGACATCGATGAACGCCGCCACGCCACCGGGCTTGAGCACCCGGCGCACTTCCCGCAGGGCCAGGCCCAGGTCGCTCCAGTGGTGAGCCGAGTAGCGACTGAAGACAAAATCGAACTCGCCGTCGGCAAACGGCAAGCGTTCGGCAGCCCCTTTCACGCTGCGGATGTTGTGCAGATTACGCTCCTGGGCGGCTGCCGACACCACATCCAGCATCTGCTGGGAGAGGTCGTAGGCCACCACTTCCCTGACCAGCGGCGCGACATGGAAGCTGACATGGCCGGCACCGCACCCCAGGTCGAGGACCCGCGCCTGCTCCTGGCCCGCCACCTCGGCCTGTAGCAGCGCGAATTCGGCGCCTTGAGCGTGTACAGCGCTGCTCAGGTAGGCCGAAGCCTGTTCACCAAATTGCTTCTGTACTACCTGGCTGTGGGCGTTGCTGGTCATGGCACGATCCTTCTGGACAAGGGAAACAGCGTTCGCTGGCAAGCCAGCTCCTGCAAGGCCGGCACCTGCGCAATTTCGCAGGCACCGGCTTGCCGGCGATCAGGCGTCGCGAAACAACCAGGGCTGGCTGGCCCGGTGCTTGGCTTCAAAGGCGGCGATGGCGTCGCCGTCCTGCAAGGTCAGGCCGATATCGTCAAGACCGTTGAGCAGGCAGTGCTTGCGGAAGGCATCGATCTCGAACTTCAGCACCTTGCCGTCAGGACGGGTCACGGTTTGCGCCTCAAGGTCGATATGCAACTGGTAACCCGGGGTGGCTTCGACCTGCTGAAACAGTTCATCGACTTCCGCATCGCTGAGGATGATCGGCAACAAGCCGTTCTTGAAGCTGTTGTTGAAGAAGATGTCGGCATAGCTCGGGGCGATGATGCTGCGAAAACCGTACTCTTCCAGCGCCCACGGCGCGTGCTCGCGACTGGAGCCGCAACCGAAGTTCTCCCGCGCCAGCAACACGCTGGCACCTTGGTAACGCTCGGCGTTGAGAACGAAATCCTTGTTCAACGGACGCTTGGAGTTGTCCTGGTACGGCTGCCCCACATCCAGGTAACGCCACTCGTCGAACAGGTTGGGGCCGAAGCCGGTGCGCTTGATCGACTTGAGGAACTGCTTGGGGATGATCTGGTCGGTGTCGACGTTGGCACGATCCAAAGGCGCGACCAAACCATTGTGCTGAGTGAAAGCTTTCATGCTGCGCTCCTTAGATCAATTCACGGACGTCGACGAAACGACCGCTGACAGCGGCGGCGGCGGCCATGGCCGGGCTCACCAGGTGGGTACGCCCACCCGCGCCCTGACGCCCTTCGAAGTTGCGGTTCGAGGTGGAAGCGCAATGCTCACCGGACTCCAAGCGATCCGGGTTCATCGCCAGGCACATCGAGCAGCCCGGCTCGCGCCATTCGAAACCGGCCTCGAGGAAGATCTTGTCCAGGCCTTCCGATTCGGCCTGGGCCTTCACCAGGCCCGAGCCCGGCACCACGATCGCCTGCTTGATGGTGGAAGCCACTTTGCGGCCCTTGGCGATGACCGCGGCGGCGCGCAGGTCTTCGATCCGCGAGTTGGTGCAGGAGCCGATGAACACCCGGTCCAGCTGAATGTCGGTGATCGCCTGGTTGGCGCTCAAGCCCATGTATTTCAAGGCGCGGACGATGGAGTCGCGCTTGACCAGGTCCATTTCCTGGGCCGGATCCGGCACCCGCTGATCCACGGCCAGGACCATTTCCGGCGAGGTGCCCCAGCTGACCTGCGGCTTGATCTGCGCCGCGTCGAGCTCGACCACGGTGTCGAATTTGGCGTCGGCATCGGACACCAGATCCTTCCAGGCTTCGACCGCCAAGTCCCATTCGGCGCCTTTGGGGGCGAACGGACGGCCCTTGACGTAGGCCACGGTCTTGTCATCCGCCGCCACCAGGCCGACACGAGCACCGGCTTCGATGGACATGTTGCAGATGGTCATGCGGCCTTCGATGGACAGGTCGCGAATCGCGCTGCCGGCGAACTCGATGGCGTGCCCGTTGCCACCGGCGGTGCCGATCTTGCCGATAACCGCCAGAACGATGTCCTTGGCGGTCACGCCGAAAGGCAAGGTGCCTTCCACGCGCACCAGCATGTTCTTCATCTTCTTGGCCACCAGGCACTGGGTGGCGAGCACGTGCTCCACCTCGGAGGTGCCGATACCGTGGGCCAGCGCGCCGAACGCGCCATGGGTCGAGGTATGGGAGTCGCCGCAGACCACGGTCATGCCCGGCAAGGTGGCGCCCTGCTCCGGACCGATCACGTGGACGATGCCCTGGCGCACGTCGTTCATCTTGAATTCGACAATGCCGTATTCGTCACAGTTGTCATCGAGGGTCTGCACCTGCAGACGGGAAACCTGGTCGACAATCGCTTCGATCCCGCCCTTGCGCTCGGGGGTGGTCGGTACGTTGTGGTCCGGGGTGGCGATGTTGGCATCGATGCGCCAAGGCTTGCGCCCGGCCAGACGCAGGCCTTCGAAAGCTTGTGGCGAGGTCACTTCGTGGATGATGTGACGATCGATATAGATCAGCGCCGAACCATCGTCGCGCTGCTTGACCAAATGCGAATCCCAGAGCTTGTCGTAAAGCGTCTTACCGGCCATCGGACCATTCCTCATCAGCTTGTTTCTATGCCCCGGGCCCTGATCGCGAGCCGATCAATAACCCCTTGGCTTGTGAGGCTGATGCTATGGCGTTAGATTAAATAACTCAAATTCATCTTTTTCATGCCTTGGATAACCAACTGGAATGCAACCATGGACCTGGCCAACCTCAACGCCTTTATTGCCATTGCCGAAACCGGCAGCTTTTCCGGCGCCGGTGAACGCCTGCACCTGACCCAGCCCGCCATCAGCAAACGCATCGCCGGCCTGGAGCAGCAGCTCAATGTGCGGCTGTTCGACCGCCTGGGCCGGGAAATCGGCCTGACCGAGGCCGGACGCGCCCTGCTGCCCCGGGCCTATCAGATCATCAACGTGCTGGACGACACCCGCCGCGCCCTGACCAACCTCAACGGCGAAGTCAGCGGCCGCCTGACCCTGGCCACCAGCCATCACATCGGCCTGCATCGCCTGCCGCCGCTGTTGCGGGCCTTTACCCGGCGCTACCCGCAAGTGGCGCTGGACATTCAATTCCTCGATTCAGAGGTGGCCTACGAGGAAATCCTCCATGGCCGGGCCGAGCTGGCAGTGATCACCCTGGCGCCAGAGCCCCACAGCCTGATCAGGGCCAGCGCCGTCTGGGACGACCCGCTGGACTTCGTTGCCGCCCCGGAGCATCCGTTGGTCAGCAATGGCCAGGTCAGCCTGGCGGACATCGCCCTGCATCCGGCGGTATTTCCCGGCGGCAACACCTTTACTCACCACATCGTCCAACGCCTGTTCGAGGCCCAGGGCCTGACACCGAACATCGCGATGAGCACTAACTATCTGGAAACTATAAAGATGATGGTGTCCATCGGCCTGGCCTGGAGCGTGCTGCCGCGTACCATGCTCGATGATCAGGTGGCGCGCATCCCTTTACCGGGCATACAACTGCGACGCCAGCTAGGCTATATCCTGCACACCGAACGGACGCTGTCGAACGCTGCGCGGGCTTTCATGGCCCTACTGGATGCACAAGTCGATTGGCCAGGGAACCCGGCATAGCTTTTCCGGGTAGTGCCCGTGCCACGCCGCACCGCCATGAGTTCCTCGCGTAAAACGAATGACTCAGCTCAAGGCCTGACCCCCATGCCAAAACCCGCTGATCGTATTCCACCCATGCCGCGCATCCATGCCATCGACCCAAAGGAGTCGGAGCAAAGCTGGGAAAGCGCGCCACAACTGCTTGCCGCCCTCAATGGTGCTCGATTGGGGGCCTGGTATTGGGATATTGAAAGCGGGCAGATCAGCTGGTCCCGGGGCACCCAGGCGCTGTTTGGCTTCGACCCGCGCCAGCCGCTGCCGGAAAACCTCGAATACCTTGACCTGTTGCCCATCGAGGACCGGGCCAGGACAGTGCGCGCCTTTCATTCGGTGCTGGCGGGCGCCCCGCTGGAACACGCCATGCACCACCGCATTCGCTGGCCCGATGGCAGCCTGCACTGGCTGGAGATCAACGGCAGCGTACTGCCGGACAAGCACGGCAAACCCCGCATGATCGGGGTGATCCGCGAGATCACCCACCAGCGCCAACGCGAGGAAGCCCTCAGCAACTCGGAAAAGCGCTTCGCCACCCTGTTTCACCTGTGCCCCAATACGGTGCTGCTGACTCGCTTGGAAGATGGCCTGATCAGTGAGGCCAACCAGTACTTCGAAAGCCAGTTCGGCTGGCCCGCCGAACATGTGATCGGCCGTACCACCCTGGAGATCGGCCTGTGGGTCAATCCCGAGCAGCGCGCCCAACTGATCAAGGCCGTCCAGAAGAAAGGCCAGGCCGCGAGCCTCGAAGTGCAGTTCCGCGCCAGCAACGGCCAGATCCACAACGGCATCCTCAGCGCGCAGAAGATCGAACTGGAAGGCAAGCCCTACCTGCTCAGCACCTTTCTCGACACCAGCGAGCGCAAAAGGGCTGAACAGGCGCTCAAGGACAGCCAGGAACGCCTCGACCTGGCCCTGGACTCGGCACAACTGGGCACCTGGGACTGGCACATTCCCAGCGGCATGCTGTACGGCTCTGCGCGGGCCGCGCAATTGCACGGCCTGGCCCCGGCGCCCTTCCACGAATCCTTCGAGGCCTTTTTCGAGGGCGTACCCACCGAAGAGCGCGACAGCATGCGCGATGCCTATCGCAGCCTGCGCGAAGGCCCGGCGGGCAACTACCAGCTGACCTACCGGGTGCAACTGGCGGACGGCAGCTCGCGCTACCTCGAAAGCCGCGCCCGCCTCTATCGCGACGACTCGGGCAATCCCCTGCGCATGGCCGGGACGCTGCTGGACATCACCGAGCAGGTGGAGCGCGAACAGCGCCTGATCACCTCCGAGGAGAAATTCGCCAGTCTGTTCCAGGTCAGCCCGGACCCCATCTGCCTGACCCTGCTGGAAACCGGCCAGTTCATCGAGATCAATTCAAGCTTCACCCAGACCTTTGGCTGGACCCAGGACGACGTGATCAACCGCAGCGCCGAGCAGATCGGCTTCTGGGAGGATCCTGCCCCGCGCCTGCGGCGGATCGAGCAGGTGATTCGCGAACAGGCGCTGAACAACGTGGCGGTGATGGTCAACCACAAGGACGGCCATTCGCTGACCTGCATCATTTCCAGCCGCCTGATTACCGTCGACAAACAGCCGTGCATCGTCACCACGCTGCGGGACATCACCCAGCAGCAGCGCTCCGAGGCCGCCCTCAAGGCCAGCGAGGAGAAGTTCGCCAAGGCCTTCCACTCCAGCCCCGACGCCATCACCATCACCGAGCGCGAGACCGGCCGCTATCTGGAGGTCAACGACGGCTTCTGCCGCCTGACCGGCTACCGCACCGATGAAGTGCTCGGCCATACCATGTACCAGGTCGGCATCTGGGCCGAAGAAGGCCAGCTCGCCACGCTGCTGGCGGAACTCAGACTCAAGGGACGCGTGCACCACCTGGAAATGCTCGGGCGAAACAAGCGCGGGGAAATCCTCACCCTGGAGGTGTCGGTGGAGCCGATCATCCTCAACGAAACCCCGTGCCTGCTGCTCACCGCCCGGGATGTCAGCCTGCTGAAGAATGCCCAGGCGCAGATCCGCCACCTGGCCTACCACGACCCGTTGACCAACCTGCCCAACCGCGCCCTGCTGATGGACCGCCTGAGCCAGCAGATCGCCCTGCTCAAGCGCCACAACCTGCGGGGCGCCCTTTTGTTCCTCGACCTGGACCACTTCAAGCACATCAACGATTCCCTGGGCCATCCGGTGGGCGACACCGTGCTGAAGATCATCACCGCCAGGCTGGAAGCCAGCGTGCGCATGGAGGACACCGTGGCGCGCCTGGGCGGCGATGAATTCGTGGTGCTGCTCAGCGGCCTGGAAGGCTCGCGCAACGAGGTCAGCGAACAGGTACGGCACCTGGCGGGAACCCTGCGCGAACTGCTCTCGGAACCGATGTTCCTCGACGGCCAGCGCCTGCAGGTCACCCCCAGTATCGGCGTGGCGCTGATTCCCGATCACGGCTCGACCCCCACCGACCTGCTCAAGCGCGCCGACATCGCCCTTTACCGGGCCAAGGACTCCGGGCGCAACACCACGCAGATGTATCACAACACCATGCAGAAGGCCGCCAGCGAGCGCCTGCGCATGGAAACCGATCTGCGCCTGGCCCTGTCCCGCGGCGAATTCAGCGTGCACTTCCAACCCCAGGTCGACGCCCGCGACAACCGCATCGTCGGCGCCGAGGCCCTGGTGCGCTGGCAGCATCCGGAACTGGGCGCCCAATCACCGACCGAATTCATCAAGGTGCTGGAGGACAGCGGCCTGATCCTTGAAGTCGGCACCTGGATTCTCGATGAAGCCTGCCTGGCCTTCAGCCAACTGATGGAAGAGGGTCTGGTGGATCCTTATCACTTCAGCCTGTGCGTCAACATCAGTCCGCGCCAATTCCGCCAGACCGACTTTGTCGAGAAAATCGAACACAGCCTGACCGAGTACGCTTTGCCCTCATCGCTGCTCAAGCTGGAAATCACCGAGGGCATCGTGATCCAGAACCTGGACGACACCATCAGCAAGATGCGCCGCCTGAAAAAGCTCGGCGTCAGCTTCGCCATGGATGACTTCGGCACCGGTTATTCGTCCCTGACCTACCTCAAGCGCCTGCCGGTGGACACCCTGAAGATCGACCAGTCCTTCGTCCGCGACGCCACCCATGACCCCAACGATGCGGAAATCATCCGCGCCATCGTCGCCATGGCCCGCAGCCTGAACCTGAAGGTCATCGCCGAAGGCGTGGAAACCCCGCAGCAACTGGAGTTCCTCCAGGGGCTGGAATGCCATCTGTACCAGGGCTACCTGCACAGCCGGCCGCTGCCCCTCGGCGAATTCAAGAAACTGCTGAAATGACGGGCACGAAAAAGGGCGCCACCAGGGCGCCCTTTTTTTGCAGCGGTCTTAGTGTTGCAGAGCCGGCTGCTGCGCACCGTTGATCGGGATGCGCTTTGGCTTGGCCTCTTCCGGCACAACCCGCAGCAGGTCGATGTTCAACAGACCGTTGCTCAAGGCCGCGGCCTTGACCTCGATATGGTCGGCCAGGCGGAAGGACAGCTTGAATGCACGCTGGGCAATGCCCTGGTGCAGGTAGGTGACACTTTCATTGGCATCACGCTTGCCACCGCTCACGGTCAACACGCCTTTCTCCACTTGCAGTTCCAGGTCTTCTTCCTGGAAACCGGCAGCCGCGATGACGATGCGGTATTGGTCGTCGGCGTGTTTTTCTACGTTGTAGGGTGGATAGCTGCTGCCCGGCTCATTGCGCAACGCCGATTCGAACAGGTCGTTGAAACGGTCGAAGCCAACAGAGGAACGGAACAGTGGAGCCAGGGAAAATGCAGTACTCATGGGTCTATCTCCTGATATTTCAGCGAGTGGTTATCTCCGCGACCCGAATTCGGCGTCGCGTACCCAAGAGATAGGGATCGGCCCTGGCATTTCAAGAGCCCTTTTTTGAATTTTTTTACGCCGCCTCGCTGCGCGGTACACCCAGCAGGCGCCCCACCTGGTCCAGGTCGGTTTCCCGGCGCAGAGCGGTAAACAACTCCACCGCCTCCGGGTAGTTGCGGGTCAGCATGGCCAGCCACTGCTTGAGCCGCCCCGGCGCCGAACGCGGCGTCAATTGCACCACCACCTGGGCCCAGAAGTCCTGGAGCAGGGGCTGCAGATCGGCCCAGGACATGGCCACCACCTCTTCGCCCGCCCGGGCAGCGGCGATCTGTCGTGCCAGGTCCGGACGCGACACCAAGCCTCGGCCGAGCATGATGTCCTCGACACCACTGATCTCCCGGCAGCGCCGCCAATCCTCGACGCTCCAGATATCACCGTTGGCGAACACCGGCACCTTGACCACCTCCTGGACCCGGGGAATCCACTCCCAGTGAGCCGGCGGCTTGTAGCCGTCGACCTTGGTCCGGGCGTGAACCACGATATGCTCGGCACCGCCCTCGGCCAAAGCGGTCGCACACACCAGCGAGCCGTCCGGACTGTCGAAACCCAGCCGCATTTTTGCCGTGACCGGAATGTGCGCCGGCACCGCGCGCCGCACATGCTCGACGATCTGGTTCAGCAGCTCGGGCTCCTTGAGCAGCACCGCGCCGCCCCGGGACTTGTTGACGGTCTTGGCCGGGCAACCGAAGTTCAAATCGATAACCTCGCTGCCCAGCTCACAGGCCAGCGCGGCGTTCTCGGCCAGACACACCGGATCCGAACCCAGCAACTGCACGCGCAACGGCACACCGGCAGCGGTATGCGCACCGTGCAGCAACTCGGGAGCGAGCTTGTGGAAATAGGCAGGCGTCAGCAGACGGTCGTTGACGCGGATGAACTCGGTGACACACCAGTCGATCCCGCCAACACGAGTCAACACATCCCGCAGGATGTTGTCGACCAACCCTTCCATGGGCGCCAGGGCAATTTGCATGAAACACACTCAACGAAAAAACGGGCGAAAAAACGTCCGCCAGTTTACTGGGTTTCGCCCTTGAGCAGGAGTTTTGTCGGGGCCTGCAGGTCGCGAACGAGCCTTGGTGGACGCCTTCGTTACGCTACGGGCACAGGCAGGCGTCAGGCGCCTTGCAGGGCCGGGCCGTAGCCTTCGAGGAACTCGGCGGGCATGCGCTTGGGTTTGCCGCTGGACAGCTCGATGCAGACGAAGGTGGTCTGAGCCCGCAACAAGGTGCTGCCATCGCTCGGGCGAACCAACTGGAAACGCCGGGTCATCTTCAGACGCTGATCCCAATCGACGATCCAGGTGGCCAGTTGCAACTCATCCCCTTCGTAAGCCGCAGCCAGGTAGTCGATCTCGTGTCGCACCACGGCCATCGCCCGATCCAACCGGCGATACTCCGCCAGGTCCAGCCCCAGGCGCTGGGAGTGCCGCCAGGCACAACGCTCCAGCCACGAGACATAAACCGCGTTGTTGGCGTGCCCCAGTCCATCGATATCCTCGGCCGCCACCTGCAGATCGATGACGAATGGCGTTGCCAGATCCCAACTCATGCCCGACTCCCGGTCAGATTTTTGACCGGGGCAGTGTAACGGATGCTCAGGCGGATTGGCGCGCTTGCAGATGACGCCCCGCGACCAGGGCAATCACCGCTTCGACCACCCGCGGATCGGCCAGCACCCGCTGATGACCACCCTCGCTCAAGCGCAACAGGCGACTGTCGAACCAGGCTTGATGGATCAGCTCCGACTCCTTGACCGGCACGAAGCGATCATCCTCCGCGTGAACGATCAGGCCAGGCATGTCCAGTTGATACTGGGCCACATCCAGGCTCGCCGCGCGCATGCCGACCTCTTTCTCCACCTGACGAATAAAGGCCGAACGCGCCCTGGGCGGCAAGCCCATGTATCGGGCGAAACCTCGCAATACGCCGAGGATGCGGGCGGGCGCGGCAATGCTGACCAGGGTTTCGCTACGCAGCCCCAATTGCACCGCGAGCATGGCGCTGGCACCCCCCATGGAATGGCCGATCACTGCACGCAACGGCGGCAACTCTGCTGCGGCCTCCAACATCGCTCGGGCGAACAGCACCACATTGGCCTCATCCCCCGGAGAGCGACCATGGGCCGGCCCCTCCAGCGCCACCGCGGTATAACCGGCCGCCACCAGCGCCTCGATCAGGCTGGCGAACTGGGTGGGTCGCCCTTCCCAGCCATGCATCAGCATGACCGTTGGCCCCTGCCCCCAACGCAAGGCAGAAAGCCCAAAGCGCAGGGTCAGTCGCTCGGCGCGCTCCAGCAGCGGCAGCTCCCATTCCCGCGGCGGCAGCTCGCGAGGCGTCATGAACAGCTGGCGCATCCGATTCGCCGCCCATTGAGGCGCCACCCAGCCAAGGGTGCCATTGACGCCACGAATCCAGCTCAATCCGTTCATCTCTCGCTACCTCGCAACCGAACTTCAGGTCATTGAATTGCCGACTTGGCGGCACGCAACAAACGATCGGACAACTCCCCCGGGCCCAGGGCCCGCGCCAGGGATAGCCCTCCCACCATCAACGCCATGTCCGCCAGAGCCTTGTCCGTGTCCTCCGGGCAAGTGGCCAACTGCGCCACCATCAACTCCATGTGTTCAGTCAAGGCCTTGCGGAAACTCTCGGGCAAGCGCCCAAATTCGCCCACGGACGCCGGAATCGGGCAGGCCTGTTCCGTCGAATCGCGATGCTTGCGCGACAGGTAGAAAGCCGCCGTCAGCGCCCTGCGCTCCTCGCCACTGAGGCTTGAGTCCATCTCGTCGAGCAAGCCTCGACGATGGGAGAGCAATTGGGTGAAGGCTTCGAGCATCAACGCATCCTTGCTCTCAAAGTGCGCATAGAAGCCGCCCACGGTCAGCCCGGCCGCGCCCATGACTTCCCCCACACTGGGCTCTGCCGGGCCCCGCTGAATCAGCGCGGAACTGGCGGCCTGGAGAATGCGTTCGCGGGTTTGAGCTTTTTTGTCGTTCATCGTTGCCTCCGAATATTACGGAAAAAATATTATACTCATAATAATTTTCCGCAAGTCGCCAGTGTGACCATCGGTCAGAAGTACAGGTTCAGGAAGAAAGCGGGAGCTGGCTGGGCGCAAGAAAAACAAAAGGGCCATTCAATAATTGAATGACCCTTAAAAATCCCGCAGAGCGGGTAATCGTGGCGTCCCCTAGGGGACTCGAACCCCTGTTACCGCCGTGAAAGGGCGGTGTCCTAGGCCACTAGACGAAGGGGACACAAACCTTCTGACAGCTGACCAGCGCTGAGCACTGGTCGATTCAAGGCCGGTGTGGCCAGACCTTGAACTGTAAAAATTGGTGGAGCTAGACGGGATCGAACCGTCGACCTCTTGCATGCCATGCAAGCGCTCTCCCAGCTGAGCTATAGCCCCGGATTTTCGCCTCGCGGCGCAGCGACATCTTGCAACATCGCTTGTGTGAAACTGGCGTCCCCTAGGGGACTCGAACCCCTGTTACCGCCGTGAAAGGGCGGTGTCCTAGGCCACTAGACGAAGGGGACACAAACCCTTCTAAACAACTGATCGGCGCTGAGTACCGATCGATTCAAGGCCGGTGTGGCCAAACCTTGAACTGTAAATTGGTGGAGCTAGACGGGATCGAACCGTCGACCTCTTGCATGCCATGCAAGCGCTCTCCCAGCTGAGCTATAGCCCCGGATTTTCGCCTCGCGGCGCAGCGACATCTTGCAACATCGCTTGTGTGAAACTGGCGTCCCCTAGGGGACTCGAACCCCTGTTACCGCCGTGAAAGGGCGGTGTCCTAGGCCACTAGACGAAGGGGACGCAAACCCTTCTATACAACTGACCAGTGCTGAGTACTGATCGATTCAAGGCCGGTGTGGCCAGGCCTTGAACTGTAAATTGGTGGAGCTAGACGGGATCGAACCGTCGACCTCTTGCATGCCATGCAAGCGCTCTCCCAGCTGAGCTATAGCCCCTCGTCGGTGAGGACGGGGCGAATCTTAAGGGGGGATCTGAAGGCTGTCAATTTTTTTTCCGCTTTTTGAAAAAAAATTTGCCGGGATAACAACCACTTACCGCCCCGCCCCGAAAACCCTGGCTTTTGCGGCTTTGTCGACCCGCATCAACCCCCGCAAAAGGTTCGTTACAGGCCGACAGAAAACGCCAAGGGCGACGATCAAACCGTCTGCGCCTGGATTTCAAGCGTAGCCGAAAAGATCGCCGCCCTTGGCGCAACCGTCCTGCAAAGGCGTCTTAGCCGATGGCGCCCAGCAGTTTTTCCCATTCCTTGTTCTCTTTCTTCGACACACCACCGAGCAGATCGATGGCCTGACGCAGACGGAAACGCGTCAGGTCCGGCCCCAGAATCTCCATGGCATCGAGCACCGATACAGAACTGGCCTGGCCAGTGATGGCCGCGAACATCAGCGGCATGGCGTCGCGCAGCTTCAGTTCCAGGGATTCAACCACTGCCTGAATGGTCGCGGTGATGCTGTCTTTCTCCCACTGACGCAGGCTTTCGAGCTTCCACAGGATCAACTGCATCAGTTGCCGCACCTGATCACCCGAAAGTTTCTTGGATTCGAACAACTTGGCATCCGGGGTCACACCACCCGCGAAGAAGAAGCCGGCCAACGGTGCGATCTGGCTGAAGGTCTCGACCCGGCCCTGCACATGGGGCGCGATCTTCATCAGGTACTCGGGGTTCAGCGCCCAGGTCTGGACCCGGCTGGCGAACTCTTCCACCGGCAGATCCCGCAGCCACTGGCCATTGAGCCAGGACAGCTTCTCGATATCGAAGATCGGCCCACCCAGGGATACCCGCGACAGGTCGAAGTTATCGACCATTTCCTGCAACGAGAACTTCTCGCGCTCGTCCGGCATCGACCAGCCCATGCGCCCCAGGTAGTTGAGCATGGCCTCGGGCATGAAGCCCATGCGCTCGTAGAAGGTCACCGAGGTCGGGTTCTTGCGCTTGGACAGCTTGCTCTTGTCCGGGTTGCGCAGCAGCGGCATGTAGCACAGCTGCGGCTGCTCCCAACCGAAGTATTCGTACAGCAGGATCAGTTTCGGCGCCGAAGGCAGCCATTCCTCACCACGCAGCACGTGGGTGATGCCCATCAGGTGGTCATCGACCACGTTGGCCAGGAAGTAGGTCGGCAGGCCGTCGGTCTTCATCAGCACTTGCATGTCCATGCGATCCCACGGGATCTCGACGTCGCCACGCAACATGTCCGGCACCACACAGACGCCTTCGGTCGGCACCTTCATGCGGATCACGTGAGGCTCGCCGGCCGCCAGGCGCCGGGCCACTTCTTCCTTGGACAACAGCAGCGCACGGCCGTCATAACGCGGGGTTTCGCCACGAGCCATCTGCTCGGCACGCATCTGGTCCAGCTCTTCGGCGGTGCAGAAGCACGGGAAGGCGTGGCCCAGGTCCACCAGTTGCTGGGCGTACTTCTGGTAGATGTCACCGCGCTCGCTCTGGCGATACGGGCCGTGAGGACCGCCGACATCCGGGCCTTCGCTCCAATTGATGCCCAACCAGCGCAAGGCGTCGAAGATCTGCTGCTCGGACTCGCGAGTCGAGCGCAACTGATCGGTGTCTTCGATACGCAGAATGAACTCACCGCCATGCTGCTTGGCAAAGCAGTAGTTGAACAAAGCGATGTAAGCGGTACCTACGTGGGGGTCCCCGGTAGGCGATGGCGCGATGCGCGTGCGAACGGTGGTCATGGCTGGTCTCGAACAGATAGAAAAACGAGGAATAAAACAGGGGGCGAATGGTAACAGGCGACACCAGCACCGCTCCAGTGAGGAGGGCATTTAAGCCAAGGTTGCGACTACAGGCCGCTGCCAGCCCGCTGAATGGCCAATAATCAACAAGCGGCATTTACCACCCAGTGGCTATATGCCAGATTCGCCGGCTGATAGATTTCCTTACACTTTTCTCGACTACAGTCTGCCCATGCCTGCCCAACTCAAGCGTCGCCTGTTTGTTTTCCTGTCTCTGGTCCTGCTGATCGCCCTGGGACTGCTCGCCCATTGGTGGTTCCACGGCCGTTTTTATGAAACCACCGACAACGCCTACGTCCAGGGCGAAATCACCCGGGTTTCCAGCCAACTGAGCGCACGGATTGAAGAAGTGCGCGTGCAGGACAACCAGCACGTAGAGCAAGGCCAATTGCTGATACGCCTGGAAGGTCAGGACTTCCAGCTGGCGGTGGATCGCGCCCAGGCCGCCCTCGCCACCCGCGAGGCCGAACGCCTGCAGGCCCAGAGCAAACTGACCCAACAAGCCAGCCTGATCGCCGCCAGCCAGGCCCAGGTGGCATCGAGCCAGGCCAGCCTCGGTCGCTCGCAGATCGACCTGTTCCGGGCCCAGACCCTGCGCAAGCCCGGTTATGTCTCCGAAGAACGGGTCACCACCCTTTCCGCCGACAACCACATCGCCCGCTCCCAAGTAGCCAAGGCTGAAGCCGACCTGCAAGGCCAGCGCCAGCAGGTCAACGCCCTGAACGCCGAGATCAAGCGCCTCGACGCACAGATTGCCAATGCCCGGGCCGACCTGGCCCAGGCGCAATTGAACCTGAGCCGCAGCGAAATCCACGCCCCCATCAGCGGCATCATCGGCCAGCGTGCAGCGCGCAACGGCCAGGTGGTACAGGCCGGCGCCTACCTGCTGTCGATCGTTCCTGACCAGGACATCTGGGTTCAGGCCAACTTCAAGGAGACTCAGATCGGTCACATGCAACCCGGACAACAGGCCGAGCTGACCTTCGACGCCTACGGCGACACCCCGATCCAGGCCCGGGTCGACAGCCTATTCGCCGCGTCCGGCGCACAGTTCAGCCTGCTGCCACCGGACAACGCCACTGGCAACTTCACCAAGGTGGTACAACGCATTCCGGTAAAGCTGACCTTCGCCCCCGACACCCCCCTACAGGGCAAGATCCGTCCGGGCATGTCGGTCACGGTCAAAGTGAACGTCAAAGACCCTGTCGATGGCCGGTGATCAACTGCTGCACCCGCTGGCGGAGCCCAGCCGGCGCGACTGGATAGCGGTCATGAGCGCCATGCTCGGCGCCTTCATGGCGGTGCTCGACATCCAGATCACCAACTCCTCGCTGAAGGACATCCAGGGCGCCCTCTCCGCCACCCTTGAGGAAGGCTCGTGGATCTCCACCTCCTACCTGGTGGCGGAGATCATCATGATCCCCCTCACCGCCTGGCTGGTGCAGTTGCTCTCGGCCCGGCGGCTGGCGACCTGGGTTTCGGTGGGTTTCCTGATCGCCTCCCTGCTCTGCTCCATGGCCTGGAGCCTGGAAAGCATGATCGTGTTCCGCGCCCTGCAGGGCTTTACCGGCGGCGCGCTGATTCCCCTGGCATTCACCCTGACCCTGATCAAGCTCCCCGAGCACCACCGGGCCAAGGGCATGGCCATGTTCGCCATGACCGCCACCTTCGCCCCCTCCATCGGCCCGACCCTGGGCGGCTGGCTGACGGAAAACTGGGGCTGGGAATACATCTTCTATATCAACGTGCCGCCGGGCCTGCTGATGATCGCCGGCATGCTGTACGGCCTGGAAAAGAAGGAAGCCCACTGGGAACTGCTCAAAAGCACCGACTACACCGGCATCCTGACCCTCGGCCTGGGCCTGGGCTGCCTGCAGGTGTTTCTTGAAGAGGGCCACCGCAAGGACTGGCTGGAGTCGAACCTGATCGTGACCCTGGGCAGCATCGCCCTGGTCAGCCTGATCACCTTCGTCATCGTCCAGGTTTCCAAGCCCAATCCACTGATCAACCTGGGCATCCTGCGCAATCGCAACTTCGGCCTGTCGAGCATTTCCAGCCTGGGCATGGGGGTTGGCCTGTATGGCTCGATCTACCTGCTGCCGCTGTACCTGGCGCAGATCCAGAACTACAACGCCCTGCAGATCGGCGAAGTGATCATGTGGATGGGGATACCGCAGCTGTTCCTGATTCCGCTGGTGCCCAAGCTGATGCAGTTCATCTCGCCCAAATGGCTATGCGCCCTGGGGTTCGGCCTGTTCGGGCTGGCGAGTTTCTCGTCAGGCGTGCTCAATCCGGACTTCGCCGGACCGCAGTTCAACCAGATCCAGATCATCCGCGCCCTGGGCCAGCCGCTGATCATGGTCACCATCTCGCTGATCGCCACGGCTTACATACAGCCCCAGGACGCGGGCTCGGCGTCGAGCCTGTTCAACATCCTGCGCAACCTGGGAGGCGCCATCGGCATCGCCTTGCTGGCGACCCTGCTGGATGCCCGGACCAAGACCTATTTCGACTATCTGCGTGAAGCGCTGGTGCCCAGCAACCCGCAGGTGGCGGAACGCCTGGCGACCCTCACCGACAAGTTCGGCAGCGAGTCCGCGGCCCTTGGCAAGCTCAGCGAGATCACCCACCAGCAGGCGCAGATCATGGCCTACAACGACGCCTTCCATTTTGTCGGCATCGCCCTGGGCGTCAGCATGCTGGCGGTCCTGCTGACCAAGGCCCTGCCCAAGGGCTTGAAGGCAGGAGAAGCCCACTGACCCACGAATTGCCTGTAGGAGCTGGCTTGCCAGCGAATAGGCTCCCAACCCTTGCACAGGATTTGAGGGCCTCTTCGCCGGCAAGCCGGCTCCTACGAGGGATCGAGCGTCGTTAGACGGTCAGCAGGCGCTCGCGCAGCTTGGCGATTTCGTCGCGCATCTGCGCCGCGGCCTCGAACTCCAGGTCGCGGGCCAACTGGTACATCCTCTCTTCGAGCTGACGGATGCGCTTGCTGATTTCGCTCGGCGAACGCAGTTCGTTTTCGTAGCGGGCACTTTCCTCGGCCGCCTTGGCCATGCCCTTGCGCTTCTTGCTGCGCGAGCCCGGCACGGTGGCGCCTTCCATGATGTCCGCAACATCCTTGAACACCCCTTTGGGGGTGATGCCGTTGGCCAGGTTGAAGGCGATCTGCTTGTCGCGCCGACGTTCGGTTTCGCCAATCGCCCGCTCCATGGAGCCGGTGATGCGGTCGGCATAGAGAATCGCCCGGCCATTGAGGTTGCGCGCAGCCCGACCGATGGTCTGGATCAATGAGCGCTCGGAGCGCAGGAAGCCTTCCTTGTCGGCGTCGAGAATCGCCACCAGGGACACTTCCGGCATGTCCAGGCCTTCACGTAACAGGTTGATCCCCACCAGCACGTCGAAAGTGCCCAGGCGCAGGTCGCGGATGATTTCCACCCGTTCCACGGTGTCGATGTCCGAGTGCAGGTAGCGCACGCGCACGCCGTGGTCGGCCAGGTAATCGGTCAGGTCCTCGGCCATGCGCTTGGTCAGGGTAGTGACCAGCACCCGCTCCTCCAGCGCCACGCGCTTGGTGATTTCCGACAGCAGGTCGTCCACCTGGGTCAGGGCCGGGCGCACTTCCACTTGCGGGTCCACCAGGCCGGTGGGGCGCACCACCTGCTCCACCACGCGCCCGGCGTGTTCCGCCTCGTAGTTGCCCGGAGTGGCGGAGACAAAGATGGTCTGCGGGCTGACCCCTTCCCACTCGTCGAAGCGCATCGGCCGGTTATCCAGCGCCGACGGCAGACGGAAGCCGTACTCCACCAGGGTTTCCTTGCGCGAACGGTCGCCCTTATACATGGCGCCGACCTGGGGCACGCTGACGTGGGATTCGTCGATCACCAACAGCGCGTCCGCCGGCAGGTAGTCGTACAAGGTGGGCGGCGCGGCCCCGGCGGGACGGCCCGAGAGATAGCGCGAGTAGTTTTCGATACCGTTGCAGTAGCCCAGCTCGAGGATCATCTCCAGGTCAAAACGGGTGCGTTGCTCCAGGCGCTGGGCTTCTACCAGCTTGTTGTTGGAGCGCAGGTATTCCAGACGCTCCTGCAGCTCCACCTTGATGCCTTCGATCGCATCCAGCAGGGTTTCCCGTGGCGTCACATAGTGGCTCTTGGGATAGAAGGTGAAACGCGGCAGCTTGCGGATCACTTCGCCGGTCAGCGGGTCGAAGGCACTGATGCTTTCCACCTCGTCGTCGAACAGCTCGATGCGGATCGCCTCAAGGTCGGATTCCGCCGGATAGATGTCGATCACGTCTCCCCGCACGCGGAAGGTGGCACGGGCAAAGTCCATGTCGTTGCGGGTGTATTGCAGGTCCGCCAGGCGGCGCAGCAAGGCACGCTGGTCGAGCTTGTCGCCGCGGTCCACGTGCAGAACCATTTTCAGGTAGGTTTCCGGGCTGCCCAGGCCATAGATGCAGGACACCGTAGTGACGATGATCGCGTCCTTGCGCTCCAGCAGCGCCTTGGTCGCCGACAGGCGCATCTGCTCGATGTGGTCGTTGATCGAGGCATCCTTCTCGATAAAGGTATCCGAGGACGGCACATAGGCTTCGGGCTGGTAGTAGTCGTAGTAGGAAACGAAGTACTCCACCGCATTGTTCGGGAAGAACGCCTTGAACTCGCCGTACAACTGGGCTGCCAGGGTCTTGTTCGGCGCCAGTACCAGGGTCGGGCGCTGCACCTGAGCGATGACGTTGGCGATGCTGAAGGTCTTGCCCGAGCCGGTCACGCCGAGCAGGGTCTGGTGGGCCAGTCCGGCCTCGATGCCTTCGACCAGCAGGCGGATGGCTTCCGGCTGGTCGCCGGCGGGCTGGAAGCGAGTGACTAGCTGGAATTCGGACATATCTACCTCTGGGATCGTTCATGCGCGGCCATACCGTACAGGAACGAGAAACACCGCGTACGACCCATGTCGCCGAGGAAAAAAACCGGAATGAGCTGGATGTGGAGGCAGATACCACGGCTTTCAAGGTAAAGGTCTTACACCCGTTAACACCCGGAAGGTTGCAATAAGACTAACGGTCGAAAAATAAAGCGAAAAACTTGTCGCAAAAGGTCAATCGGCTGTCGCCCCCCGCGATGATGGCCTCTATACTAGCTCCCCGTTTGTGCACCGCTCTAGTGCATTCGGCTGGAGCGCGACACGTCCCTCCACACTCCATTCAGAGCCGCCGTAAAAATGAGCCTGTTCTCCGCTGTCGAAATGGCACCACGCGATCCAATCCTGGGCCTCAACGAAGCATTCAACGCCGACACCCGTACCAACAAGGTCAACCTTGGAGTGGGCGTGTACTGCAACGAGGAGGGACGCATTCCACTCCTGCGCGCCGTTGTCGAAGCCGAGACAATTCGCGCCGCTCAACACGCTTCCCGTGGCTACCTGCCGATCGACGGCATTGCCGCCTACGACCAGGCGGTACAAAAGCTGCTGTTCGGCAACGACTCGCCACTGCTGGCCGCTGGCCGCGTGGTCACCACCCAGGCCGTTGGTGGTACTGGCGCCCTGAAAATCGGTGCCGACTTCCTCAAGCAACTGCTGCCCAACGCCGTGGTCGCCATCAGCGATCCGAGCTGGGAAAACCACCGCGCACTATTTGAAACAGCCGGTTTCCCAGTGCGGAACTACCGCTACTACGACGCCGCCACCCACGACGTGAACCGTGCCGGCCTGCTGGAAGACCTCAACGCCCTGCCGGCCCAGTCGATCGTGGTGCTGCACGCCTGCTGCCACAACCCGACCGGTGTCGACCTGAGCCCGCAGGACTGGAAAAACGTCCTGGAAGTGGTCAAGGCGAAAAACCTCGTGCCATTCCTCGACATGGCCTACCAGGGCTTCGGCGACGGCATCGATGAAGACGCCGCGGCCGTGCGCCTGTTCGCCGAGTCGGGCCTGACCTTCTTCGTTTCCAGCTCGTTCTCCAAGTCGTTCTCGCTGTACGGCGAGCGCGTTGGCGCCCTGTCCATCGTCAGCAGCTCCAAGGAGGAAAGCGCTCGCGTGCTGTCCCAGGTCAAGCGCGTGATCCGCACCAACTACTCCAACCCGCCGACTCACGGTGCAACCATCGTCGCCGCGGTGCTGAACAACCCGGAACTGCGCGCCCAGTGGGAGCAGGAACTGGCGGAAATGCGCCTGCGGATTCGCGGCATGCGCACCCAGATGGTCGACTTGCTGGCCAAAGGCGCCCCTGAGCACGACTTCAGCTTCGTCGGTCGCCAGCGCGGCATGTTCTCCTACTCCGGCCTGACCGTCGAGCAAGTGACCCGCCTGCGCAACGAGTTCGGCATCTACGCCCTGGACACCGGCCGCATCTGCGTTGCCGCGCTGAACCAGAGCAACATCGAGGCAGTGACCAAGGCCATCCTCCAGGTGATCTGATCCGCACCCGTAGTAAAAAAAGGGAAGCCAGCCGGCTTCCCTTTTTTGTGGGCGCTCAGCTATTGCCAAGCCCTGCACCCTCTAGACTGTGACCTTGTTTCCCCTGCTGATCGAGAAACCGATGAAAAACGATGACCTGCGGGCCGACCGCGACGAACTTGAGCACTATCTGCCCCGCTCGCAGAAACGCGAGAAGAGCCTGGTACTGCAAATTGCCCTCGGCGTGTTTCTCGGCGGGCTGGCCCTGTGGCTGGTGCAACTGGCGGCCACGTCGCTGATGGCCAAACTGATGCTCGGCAGCCTGACCTTCGGCGGTTGAGCTGCCTCAGCCCGTCAGTTCAGCCAAGCGTTGACTGGCGGCATCATCAAACGCCACGTACAACGCCTCGGCCACCTGGCTCTTGATGGCCTTGGCGCTTTCCAGCCCGAGGACAAAACCTTCGGCCTTGCCGCCGGCACGCTGCAGATCGGGCGCCGACCCGGCCTGGGTGATGGCGTCCAACAGCTTGCTGGCCTGAGGCCCTACCCCTTTGGGCAGGCTGATCTGCTCGATGCTCATGACAGTACCCCGCAGCAAGGCGGGAACAACCGGGAAGGAACCTGGGATAAATCGAAGCGGATCATAAAGGCTTACCTGTGCGACTGGAGGCCGGTAGCGCGTGAAACCACTTCCGGGCAGCCATGGTAGCCCCTATCGGCTCACGTATCGGCCCGCCAGCCGATAAAACCCTCGAAGTCATGCCGGCAGTTGATTCAGATTCGCGCCGTGCTTAAAAAAATCTCCCAAGCTTGTTGACTTCCCTTTTTGAATCAGTAAGATACGGCGCATTCCGCGATAGCTCAGTTGGTAGAGCAAGTGACTGTTAATCACTGGGTCCCTGGTTCGAGTCCAGGTCGTGGAGCCATATTCCTGCACTGATTTGCCTCACACCCAACAAGAGCGCCCTGCTCTTGCGGCAAATCAGACCAAGCTCATACCCCCCCTGTTAGTTCCCCGACCCGCATGTCAGTCCGGCATGCGGGAAAAGTGCGTTGCCGGACCGAATGTGTCATGCCAAGGTCTGGTTGCCTTGGCGCAATGGCCTGACGTAGGCTGTGCGCCTACTTTTCCGGCCAGTCAGACCACGATGTTCCTGCCAGCACAGTCCCCGTGCCTCTCCCCTTCGATGAGCCCTTCGGCAACCCTGGCCGTTGCCCAGCATGATTGCGCGATCAACCGTCGACGCCGCAGCGTCCTGTTCGCCTTCACCTTCTCCCCGCACCAGGGACGTCGCTAACCGCGATTGAGCCCGGTGCCGCCGGCCGAATCTGGCTGACCAGCAAAGACGTCTCGAAGTGCCCCCACTTCATTGAGCGCTTCGCCTGCAGCCGGCCCCGACGCCAAGGGCACAGGCCCGGCTATCGCCCATATCTCGGCGGATGCTGTCACGCGGCCTCCGCAACACCTCTATTTTTTCAGCGCCTGAAGTTGCCGGCGCAGGTCTTGAACATGAACAAAGCCTTGTTAGCCGCCCTGATCCTGGGCATTTCCATTGTCGGCCTGAGCATAGGTTCCACGGTGCCGATCCTTGCCCTGCGCCTGTATCAGGCCGGCGCTTCGAACAACCAGATCGGCATCATGTCGGCATTGCCTGCGGCGGGCATGATGCTCTCGGCCTTTCTGGTCAATGCCCTGGGCCAGCGCCTGACCCGACGCCAGATCTATCTGCTGTGCTTCAGCCTCTGCGCGCTGAGCGTGGCCGCCCTGGAACTGCCCGATGCCAGTCTCTACAGCCTAGGCCTGGCCCGGGTCGCCATGGGGCTGGGTGCCGGGCTGATCATCATTCTCGGGGAGACCTGGGTCAATGAAATGGCCGAGGACACCAGTCGCGGACGACTGGTGGCGGTCTACACCACTTGCTTCACTTTCTTCCAACTGCTGGGCCCAGGGCTGGTGTCTTTGCTCGGCACAGAAGGGCCGGCGGTACTGGCGATCGTCAGCGTCGGCTATGCCATCGCGATTGCCGTGGTCTGGCTGACCCTGCCCCAGACAGACGCCTCGGACGTCCATGAGCAAAGCCGGAGCTTCTCGGTTCTGGGCTTTATCCGCATCGCCCCGGCCTTGTGCGTGGGCATCCTGTTCTTCGCCTTTTTCGACAGCGTGGTGCTGTCGCTGTTTCCGGTGTACGCAGCCGGCCACGGCTACAGCATCAAGCTGGCGGCGCTGATGGTGACCATCATTCTCCTGGGGGATACGGCGTTCCAGTTTCCCCTGGGCTGGCTCTCGGACAAGCTGGGACGCCCCGGCATCTACCTGGGTTGCGGCTGCATCGCCCTGCTGATCGGCCTGTGCCTGCCACTGCTGATGAGCGCCCCCGGCCTGATCTGGCCGAGCCTGGTCATCCTGGGAGCGGCGGCAGGCGGTATCTACACCCTGGCCATCGTGCTGATCGGTCAATCCTTCAGCGGCGCGGACCTGGTCACCGCCAATGCAAGTGCCGGCCTGCTCTGGGGCATCGGCAGCCTGCTGGGCCCTCTACTCAGTGGCGCGGCCATGAGCGGTGGCAGCTATGGCCTGCCCCTGACCCTGTCGGTGGCCGCGGCGGTGGTCGTGGGGTTTGCCGTGTCCCTGGTGCGCCAGGAGCAACTCGATAACGTTGCGCAATAGCAGGACTGTCCTCTGCCGACGCGGCCCTGGTCATTCCCAGGCCGCGTTTTTGTCATTACCATCGCGCCCTTCGAATCCCCCCAACGGATAACCCTGCAATGGACCGAGCCCTGCGCCTCCTGCCTCTGTGTGGACTGCTGTCACTGCTGCCGCTGCCGGCCCAGGCCAGCCCGCCGGTGGATTGCGCCGCCCTGAGTGACAACGCCTCCCTGGAGGCCGGCCAATACCGCCCGCCCCTGGAGGCCAAGGTCATCGGTGAAGGACGGCTGCACTTGCACAGCGGACCAGACGCCGCCTGCATCAACAAGAAACTCTATGTGATCCCTGGCGACGGCCTGACGGTGTACGCCTCCAGCGACAGTGGCTGGGCCCAGATCATGTACATCGCCAAGGACGGCGAGGACTACAGCGGCTGGGTCGAGGAAAAGCGCCTGCAACTGGGCAGTCATTACGGCAGCCCGCAACTTCCCGGCGAGGTCACGACCTTTATCCAGCGCCACGAGGATTGCCTGCACTTTGCCGGCGAGGAGGCCTACGACGAAGAGCGCCGGGCCGAACTGGAGAAGGCCGTCAATGAAGTCTGCGTCGGCCACGATCGCCAACTCGCCGCCCTGCGCAGCCAGTACCAGGACAACCCGGAGGTCCTGCAGGCCCTGGAGCCCCTGGAAAACCTCGAATAATCACGCCTCGATAAAAAACGGCGCCTTCAGGGCGCCGTTTCTTCATGCCGCGACACTGGCACTCAATGCGTGACCTCGGCACTGCCGCGGGCATGGCTTGGCGCAGAACCGTCTCCGGGCTGCGGCGATGACTGGCCGGCAACCTCAGCCACCAGCGGAACCTCATTGCCTTCGGCATCGTGCAGCTTGCCGCCGCTGAAATAGTCCCCTTCACGCAACGCAGCAATGTCCTGGAAGCGCAGGCTGCGCTCGGTGCCGGCAACGAACACCGACTGCTGGTCGGAGTTGCCTGCAGTGAAGTGGTTGAACGCCAGGTTGAGCACGATCGCCATGATCGCCGAGGAGCTGATGCCCGAATGGAAGATCGTCGCGAACCAGCTGGGGAAATGGTCGTAGAAGCTTGGTGCGGCAATCGGGATCATGCCGAAGCCGATCGAGGTGGCAACGATGATCAGGTTCATGTTGTTGCGGTAGTCGACCTTGGACAAGGTGCGGATGCCACTGGCAGCCACAGTGCCGAACAGGACGATACCGGCCCCGCCCAGCACCGAGGTCGGCACCGCGGCAATCACCCGCCCCATGAACGGCAGCAGACCGAGAACCACCAGGAACAGCCCACCAGTGGCGACCACGAACCGGCTCTTGATCCCGGTGACCGCCACCAGCCCGACGTTCTGGGCAAAGGCGCTCTGAGTGAAGGAGCCGAAGATCGGCGCGATCATGCTCGACAGCATGTCGGCACGCAGGCCGTCGCCCAAACGCTTGGAGTCGACTTTGGTGTGGATGATTTCACCTACCGCAAGGATGTCCGCCGAGGTTTCCACCAGCGTCACCATGACCACGATGCACATCGACAGGATCGCCGCGACATGGAAGGTCGGCATGCCGAAATGGAAAGGCGTGGGCAGCCCGAACATCGGCCCCTGGGTGACGCCGGAAAAGTCCGCCATGCCCAGGAACACCGCGACCACGGTGCCGATGATCATGGCCAGGAGAATCGACAGCCGGGAAATCGCCGCACTGCCGATCTTGCTCAGCAGCAGCACCAGGGCCAGCGTCAGGGCCGCCAGGCCGATGTTCGACATGCTGCCAAAGTCCGCCGCGCGACTGTTGCCGCCCATGGCCCAGCGCGCCGCGACCGGCATCAGCGTCAGGCCGATGGTGGTGATGACAATGCCGGTCACCAGGGGAGGAAAGAACTTGGTGATCCGGGAGAACACCGGGGTGATCAGCAGACCGATCAGCGAGGCGGCGATCACGGCCCCGAGCACCGACTGGAAGCCGCCTTCCCCAGTACTGGTGACAATCGCCACCATGGTTGAAACACCCGCAAAGGACACCCCTTGCACCAGCGGCAACTTGCAACCGAAAAACGGCACGCCGAGGGTTTGCAGCAAGGTAGCCAGCCCCCCCGCGAACAACGAGGCCGCAATCAGCAGGCCGATCTCCGCCGGCGACAGACCGGCCGCCTGGCCGATGATCAAGGGCACTGCAACGATACCGCCGTACATGGTCAGCACGTGTTGCAGGCCATAAGCCATATTCGCGCCAATACCCAAATTTTCATCTTCGGGCCGTTGCTGTGAAACCTGGGGCGTATTCATGGTGTGGGGTTCCCTGTTTTTGTTATGCGCACACTGTATGCAACATCCAAGACAACTGTCCATAGGATTGTATACAGTTTGCCCTTCAGGATTTCCGCCGCCCCCGTCAACGGGCAACCCGCGCAAAGCCCTCGACCGCCGCCCCTCCACCCGCCTGAAAAGCCGCCCCAGAGCCGTCGCTCAACTCAGCGCCGGCCAGGAGCGGCGTCCGCTCGCAGGCTTTTTTCACGCCGTTCCAGGGATTGAAAAACAGCATGAAAAAAGCCGATCCGCTGGCCGGATCGGCTCGGGCCTCGCACCCGAGGAACAATTACTGGGCCGGAACCCGGATCTTGTACACATTGGGTGCGACACGAACCCACTGATCACTGACCAGTGGATAGACCTTGGTCCGCGCCGACAGGCGCAGCAATTGCGAGTTGATGGTGGCCAGGGTCTTGACGTTGCCATCACGCGTATAGCTCAGCATGTTGTCCCGCAGATTGACGATGGTGTTCCAGGTGTCCGCGTTGTTGATGATGTACTGGGCGTTGCGTTCGAACGCCTCGCCCGGGTCATCATTGCGGCCGTTTGGCCCGAGGAACAGGTTCCACGGCATCCAGGTGTAGAAGCCGTGGAAAGTGTCCCAACCCAGGGGCCGTGGCGGCACGCCGGCGTTGGCCCGTACCACGCCCCGGCCGATCTCTTCAAGCAGGGTCTTGGCCTGGTCGTAGCCGGCCTGTACCGCCGGGGTGACATTGACCTGGTTGTCCCGTCCATAGCTGGGCAAGCGCCCGCCAAAGCCGTCCCAGAACCCTTTCAGCTCCTTGAGGTGCCCGCGCTGCACCACGGACATGTAGAAATCCCGCAGTTGGTTGTAGGCAATGATGTGATGGCGACTGACCGGGACGGTGTACGCCGCTCCAACACCGGAAGCCGTGAGATCGGCGTTGTAGTTGTTCGACGGTGGATAGGGTGAGCCGGCACGGGCGTCCATGCTCAGGTTGTAGGTGCCGTCGGGATTGGGTACGGCGTAGCTGGCGCTGGAACACAGGCCGAGCACGACCAGCAGGGCTGCGAGCAGCCCTGCCTGGAATCGCCTCAGTGCGGCACCAGTGCTGTCGAACAGGCTTGAACGGGGTGTTTTGTGCATGATTCTCTCCTTGAGAAATGACCGGCTTGCCGGTGAAGTCTAAGGAGCAGGACCCTGCATATTTAACCGGGAATCGATTCCGCAGCGGCCCTGGCGGGCACTGCAAAGCCGGGAAAATCAGGACTCGAGCAATTGCCCGATCACCCGCGGCAACTCGGGATGGTTGGGCAGGCGCAAGGCGAACTCGTCCTGCAGCAGGCTCATCAGTTCCCCGGCCTCGGTGATCTCCCGTCGCTCGCTGGGCTGTCCCATGCGATGCAGGGCGTAGCTGCCGTTGTTCAGCGTGCGGCGCACCCCCGGCCCTATCAGCGCCACCTTCAGTTGGCCAAGAAAGGGTGAATCCGGGTGGGTGGAGACATACCAGTTGCCCATCTCGTAATCCACGTCGCCCTGCACCTGCAGATCGAAGACATAGAGAGCCCGCCATTGCTCCGCGACCTTGGCGCGCAGGGTGTAACTGCCCTCACGCCGGGTGATGCAATAGGGCTCATGGGGCGTGGCCTGCTCTGCCTCGGTGTCCAGCAGCAAAGGCGTGGTGGGTACCATGCCGCCAAAGCCGACGTCGGCGATGTAGCGTTGCCCGTCCAGATGCAACAGGGTCAGCCGATGGCTGCGAGCGGTGAGCGCATCCTCCGGCCCTCCCATCACCACCCGCCCGGTGATGCCCCGGGCCTCGTAGCCCAGGTGTTGCAGCAATGCCAGGAAGCTCTGGTTGAGCTCGTAGCAGTAGCCGCCGCGGCCCTCGTGGAGAATCTTGCGCTCCACGGATGCCAGATCGATGGGCACCGGCACCCGCAACAGGGTCGAAAGACTTTCGAAGGCAAAACGACAGACATGACGCCATTGCAGCTCCCGCAGGCTTTCCAGGGTCGGCGCCGGGGCGCGCAGGTAACCGAGTTGCTGCAGGTACAGGTCAAAGTTCATCAGGTGCGGCTGGCTCATGCACAAATCCTTGAAATGAGGGTCGCCCAGGGCCACAACCAACCCTGGCAGGTCGGGGTTATGTATAAGCCAGAAGCGGGGAATCCAGACAATGAATTCGCTCGATATTTTTTATTGCATTGGCCGTGGATTGGCCCTTGCCAGGCGCCTGGAACGCCCCTGTAATAGGCCCCTTGGTGAGGCAGCGCAGCTTCTTCAACACCACCATGCCCTTGCACACATGGCCCCAGTGACGACACTCCGCCAGCACCTGCAACAACGCCTCAACCGATCCTGAACCCTCAATCCAGCCCCGTTTACAAGGATGTAGCCATGCCGGTCGATTTCACTCTACGCCACGCTGAGCGCGGGGATGCGCTGTGCATCAGCGGCCTGGCCACCCAGGTCTTTCTCGACACCTACGCCACCGATGGCATGCGCAGCGACCTGGCCGAGGAAGCCCTGAGCGTCTACGCCCCGGAGCAGTTCCGCCAGCGCCTCGAAGATCCCGCCAGGACCCTCTTGCTGGCTGAGCGCAACGAGCACCTGCTGGGGTTCGCCGAATTCAGCCGCCAGGCCCGAGCGCCGCTCCCCGAGTTATCCGATGCCGTGGAACTGGTGCGCCTCTACGTGCAACGTCACGCTCACCGGCAAGGCGTTGGCCAGGCGCTTCTGCAACAGGTGGAAAGCCTGGTGAAAAACAGCGATACCCCCTGCCTGTGGCTCGCCGTGTGGTCAGAGAACCACCGGGCACAGGCCTTTTATCAAGCCCAGGGATATGCCTGCGTCGGCCACACCGCCTACGAGTTTGCGGGCAACGCCTACGCCAATCAGGTGTTCTGCAAGCGTTTCTAGCCCCCTCAACGATCGGAGCGCTGCAAGAGCTCCCCGGCGCGCTCCGCTGGCAAGGCCATGACACGGTTGCGGCCCATGGCCTTGGCCTGGTAGAGCGCCTCGTCCGCGCGCTCGATAAACATCTCGATACTGTCGCGCCCGGTGGGCACGAAGGAATAACAGCCCAGGCTGACCGTCACGCACCCCACCGGGGACCCGGAATGGGCAATGTCGCGTTGCATGACACTGCAGCGAATCTGCTCGGCCATGGCCAGCGCGCCATGGATATCGGTATCGGGCAGCAACACCGCAAACTCTTCACCGCCGTAGCGCACAGCCAGATCGGCCTTGCGCTGGCAGCAGCCCTTCAGGGCCTGGGCCACTTCCATCAGGCAGTGATCGCCCGCCACATGGCCATAGGTATCGTTGTAGCGCTTGAAATAATCGATATCGACCATGATCAGGCTCAACGGGCTGTGTTGCCGGGCACCCCGGCCGAACTCGATCATCAGGGAGCGCTCGAACAAACGTCGATTGGCCAGGCCGGTGAGGCTGTCATGGGTGGCGATCACCTCCAGCGCCTCCTGGGCATTGCGCAGGTCCGTCTCGATCCGCTCGTTGTTGCGCACCTGACTGACGAACACCCAACCGAACAGCCCCACCCCCAACAGCACCAGAGCGACGATGGCCGAGGATTGATAGGCCGAGGCGTACCACCCCCTGAGAATCGAATCCTTGGAGTTTGCCGCAGCCACCACCAGCGGGTAGGCCTGCAACTGGCGATAGCCGTACAGGCGTGTCACCCCATCGACGATCGAGGTGATCATGGCATTGCCGGAAGTGGCCTCGGGCAGGTACTTGCTGAAGATCTCGCCGCGGGACAGGGACGCGCCGATCTGCCGCTCCTCGAATGGCCGCCGCGCAATCAGGGTGCCATCGGACAGGGCCAGGAACATCGCGCCCTGCTCATCGATATTGAAGCTTTTGAAGAACTGATCGAAGTACGCCAGCTTGATACCGGCCATCAGCACGCCCTGGAAATTGCCGTCGCGGTCATTGATCCGGCGCGAGATGGGGATGATCCACTCGCCGTTGGCGCGACTGCGAATCGCCGGGCTGATATGAGCCTGCAGCGAGACGTTCTGCTGGTGAAAGCGGAAGTAGTCGCGATCGGCAACATCCTTGCCGTGGGGCGAATCGTTGAACGAACTGACCACCCACTGGCCTTGCTTGTCGTAGAGAAAGACCCCGCTCAACTGGGTCAGGGCCTGTACCCGCCGGGCAAAGATCTGCTGCAGGCGCGGGCGCTGCCGGGGCCCGTCCCCCAGGGCCTGGATCCACTCGGACAGGCTCATCAACACCAGGTCGGCCTCCATGAAGGTGTCCTCGGCCTGCTGGGCAATGGCCCGGGTCAGGTTGGTGGAGTTGACCTCGGCCTGAGCCAGGTCATGACGCCAGGACTGCTCCAACTGCAGGAACAGCAAACCGCACAGGCACAGGAATACCGTGGCAATGAAGGCGACCGCGGCCTTGAGCAGCGGCAGACGCTTGAGGTTGCCACCGGGGGCATGCTGAGGATCGTAGATGGGGACAGGCAATAGTGTCTTCCTGACGGGAAAGGCCTTTGCAACAAGGCACATCCCGGATTGTTTTCGAGACTGGCGCAACGGCCAGCACCCTGCGAAGCATCATTTGCGTGACGTTTGAACACAGGCAAGGCTCCGACGCAAGTGCATGTAGCCTGCCCCACGCAGGGGTTATCGGCCGCAAAGGGCGATGCATGAAGCGCGCAACGTCGACTGCAACAACATTCGATAATTCGCCGACACAGGACCGCCATCAGCGCCCGATCCGCCCTGAGCCCCCTGAACGCGCGAAACCGGGCATCGGACAGCGGCGGCGATATTACTCGGACAAAACCCGGCCAGCCGCCATGGGGGAGCACCGCGAAGCCTGATAGCCCCCCACGCCGAATGTCCGCAGAAGAGCCTAGTCGTAAGCTAGGCGACAAATACACGACTGCTTTTCAATGGCATTACCACTGGACGCGCGGCTAAACAGTTAGTACGACCAAGCCCTCCGTGCCGTAAAGGCCCGCATGAAGAAAAAGCAGAGACTCAAGGCATACGCAAACGCCCACAGTCCAGCCATGGACTGGTGACATGGCGCTCCGGAATGAGATGGCAAGCAACCTAAATCGCACGTCCCCGACACAAACAACCTCAACGGCCGGTTTTCGGGCGAAGGTTTGAGTCTCTTGGTAAACTCGCGCCCATAGCAAACCACACTTGACTGTACCGAATGGCCGACGCGGCCATCGGTGCGTTGGCGCCCCTGATCATGACAATCGCCTGGTGATACAAGCGCAAAGCCATTGCCGTTTGAACCAACGCCCTTCAGAAAGCGCCCACTTACTCCTAGAACACGCCTTAAACACGTAGAGCAAAATGGTCCAGAATTCAGCTACAGCCCCAGTAATCTCAAGCCCTACGCTGTCCCGGCGATTTAGCGTTGCACCCATGATGGATTGGACGGACCGCCACTGCCGCTACTTCTTGCGCCTGTTGTCCAAGCACACCCTGCTCTATACCGAAATGGTCACCACCGGTGCGCTGCTCAATGGTGATCACGAGCGTTTTCTGCGCTACCACCAGAGCGAGCATCCGTTGGCGCTGCAATTGGGGGGCAGTACTCCGGGGGATCTGGCGGCCTGTGCACGAATGGCCCAGGAACATGGCTATGACGAGGTCAACCTGAATGTCGGCTGCCCTAGCGATCGGGTGCAGAACAATATGATCGGCGCCTGCCTGATGGGGCACCCGGCTCTGGTGGCCGATTGCGTAAAGGCCATGCGCGATGCGGTGTCGATTCCAGTGACGGTCAAACATCGGATCGGCATCAACGGCCGTGACAGTTATGCCGAGCTGTGTGATTTCGTCGGCCAGGTCCATGAGGCTGGTTGCAACAGTTTTACCGTGCATGCGCGCATTGCGATCCTTGAGGGGCTGTCGCCCAAGGAAAACCGGGATATTCCGCCGCTACGCTACGATGTGGCTGCGCAATTGAAGGCGGACTTCCCGCAGTTGGAGGTGATACTCAACGGCGGCATCAAGACCCTGGAGGCCTGCCATGAGCATCTACAGACCTTTGACGGGGTGATGTTGGGGCGTGAGGCCTATCACAATCCCTACCTGCTGGCCCAGGTGGACCAACAGTTGTTCGGCAGCGGCGCGCCGGTGATTTCCCGTGCCGAGGCGCTGGCGCAATTGCGGCCCTATATCGCCGAACATCTGTCAAGCGGCGGCGCCATGCATCACATCACTCGCCATGTACTGGGACTGGGGACCGGCTTCCCCGGAGCACGCAAGTTCCGCCAGTTGTTGTCGGTGGATATCCACAAGACCCAGGACCCTTTGGGCCTGCTGGAGCAGGCCGGGCAACTGCTTGAGGGACGTTAACCGTCAACCGGATTGAACCTGATGCGGCTTTTGATATCTGAATAACCTGAAATCTGTCCCGCATTCAGACAGCTGTTTTCAGGTCGCCGCACCCGGCGGCACCACAAGCCTTTCGCGCCCTTGAGCGCCTGCCAGCGCTCGGGTAATGTCACCAGACCCATAGGACAGAGCACGCTCATGACTTCCAAGCTGGAACAACTGAAGAAAATCACCACCGTGGTGGCCGATACCGGCGACTTCGAGGCCATTGCCCGGGTCAAGCCGGTGGACGCCACTACCAACCCCTCGCTGCTGCTCAAGGCCGCGGCCATTCCTGGCTATGCCGATCTGCTGAACGCCTGCGTCAGCGATTGCAAAGGCGATGTCGGCCTGGCCAGCGATCGCTTTGGCGTAGCGGTAGGCCAAGAGATCCTCAAGGTCATTCCCGGCCGCATTTCCACCGAAGTGGATGCCCGCCTGTCGTTCGACACCGAGGCCATGCTCAAGCGTGCCCATCGCCTGATCGAACTCTATGAGAAAGCCGGTGTGGGTCGCGACCGGGTACTGATCAAGATCGCCTCCACCTGGGAAGGCATCCGCGCCGCCGAGCAACTGGAGCGCGAAGGCATCCAAACCAACCTGACCTTGCTGTTCTCCTTCGCCCAGGCCGTTGCCTGCGCCGAAGCCGGCGTGTTCCTGATCTCGCCATTCGTGGGACGGATCTACGACTGGTACAAGAAAGCCACCGGCAACGATTACCTCGGCGCCGACGATCCTGGCGTGCAGTCGGTTACCCGCATCTACAACTACTACAAGGCCAATGACTACAAGACCGTGGTCATGGGCGCCAGCTTCCGCAACCTGAACCAGATCGAGCAACTGGCTGGCTGCGATCGCCTGACCATCAGCCCGGACCTGATCGAGAAGCTGGCCGCCGACACCGGCAAGCTGGAGCGCAAGTTGAGTCCGGGCAAGACCGGTGAGGCCCGTCAGAGCCTGAACGAAGCGCAGTTCCGCTGGGCTTCCAACGAAGACGCCATGGCCACCGAAAAACTGGCCGAGGGCATTCGCCAGTTCGCCCGCGACCAGGAGAAGCTCGAAGCCCTGCTGGCAGCCAAGTTCTGATAGCTTCGCAGCAATGCAAAAAGGGCGAACCCTCACAGGTTCGCCCTTTTTTCATGCGCGAGCGCCTCAGTCGATCAATGACGCTCCAAAGCGTTCACCAGATCATGGAACGCTTCGCGATTGGAGTCATTGAGGCCCATGAGGATCTTGTGCGCCTCCAGGACCTTGATCCGCACCACTTCCTCGGATTGGTCCTGGGACGGCAAGTCGGTCAGGCATTCCGGGCAAGGTATCGGACGATCGACGATGTTGAACACCTGATCGAAGCCCATGGACTGCAACAGCCGGGTAATGTCTTCGTGGGTGGTGACGACAGTGGGCAACAGACCGACTTTTTGCCGTGACAGGATCGACAGCTTGGCCAGCAGGCCCAGGGTGGTGCTGTCGATGCTACGGGTTTCGGTCAGATCGATGACGATCGCCGAAAAATTCAGCGCAGTGAAAATCCGCTCAATAGTCGCATCCAGCGCCGAACACAGGGTCAGGCGCACTTCACCGATGAACTTCAGGACGAAGGTGCCATCCTGCTCGGCGAACTGGATTCTACCGGTACTCATTAAAGGTTCCTGCTCAACACTAACAGGGCGATATCATCCGGCATCTCCCCTAGCGTGGCCAATCCAAAAACTTGCCGCAGGCCATCCAGGCTGCCGCCCGCCGCTCTCACCCGTTCGGGCAAGGCCGCTTCTTTTTCTTTGAGTGTAGGCTCGGACAAAAGGTCCAGAATCCCGTCGGACATCAGCGTCAGGCTGAACACCGGCGGCAACTCCAGAACATGGTCATCATAGGTCGCCTCGTTGAACAGGCCCACCGGCAAACCACGCCCTTCCAGATAACGCACACTGTCCGGGGTGTACAACACCGGCAACGGCAAATGCCCGCCAATGCTATAGGTCAACAAACCGGTCTCCTCGTCGATGACTCCACCGACCATCGTGACGTGTTTGCCCAGCTTACAGCTGATCAGGCCACGGTTGATATGGCCCAGCACTTCCGAAGGCTTGAATTCCGGCAAGGTGCCGTTGCGCTTGGATTCGAACAACAGCCGCGTGGTCATGAACTTCAACAGCACGGTGACAAAGGCTGATGAGGCGCCATGGCCGGAAACATCCGCCAGATAGAAGGCGACGCGACGCTCATCGACACGGAAGTAGTCGACGAAATCTCCCGACAGGTACAGCGACGGGATGATCTGGTGCGCAAAATTGAATTCGTCGATCGACCAGGGGCTGGTGGGCAGCATGTTCATCTGCACTTGGCGACCGGCATTCTGGTCTTCCTGAAGCAAATTGAGGCTTGCTTCAAGTTCGCGATTAGCGGCTTCGAGCTTTTCCCGATAACGCTGGTTTTCCAGGAGCAGGCGCGCTCGATCAAGGGCCCGGCGCACAGAGTGCTCGAGCACGGCCAGATCTTCCAGCGGCTTGATCAGGTAGTCAGCCGCCCCCAGACGAAGGGCTTCGACTGCATCGTTCATCACGCCCGCGCCCGAAACAACAATCACCGGGGTTTGCGGAGACTGCTCGGTAACTTGACGGATCAGTTCGAGACCGCCCATCTGCGGCATGCGCAGATCGCAGATCACCAGATCGGGATGGTCGTGCTGGAATACCTGAAGACCCTGCTGGCCGTTGGCAGCCTGCAGTACGCTGAAGCCACTGTCTTCCAAATAGGCCGCGAGACTTGCGCGTACTACTTCGTCGTCATCGATTATCAGCAGCGTGGCACTGGTTTTTTGCATGTGGGCAAACGGCGCCAGAATTAGGTTGGCGTAGCTGGCTTGGCCTGGGGCCTGGCGCACGCTACTGGATTCGCTTTCTAGCCACTCTGGAAATGCAGCCAGGACCTTCAGCCCTGCACGCCCGCCTACCAGAGGTGCCCTTCTAAGGCGCAGACGGTACTCCCATCCGCGGGGCGTTTCAAGCTCATGCCGATGGTCGCCTGACGTCTTTACATCGCAAATCACCGGGAGTTATAAAAACCGCCAAAACCGCAACTCAATCGCAGGATGGAACCCATGAATCAAAACCAGCGTGACTACAGTGAAAAGCGCGATTACATCCGGATGCGGGTGGATGCCGAGGTCACGCTAATCCACCAGGGACAGGTGATTGAAGCGGTCTGTATCGACCTTTCCAGCAGCGGCATGCAGGTTCAGGCGCCCCGCTCATTCCAGGTCGGTGATCGCTTGAGCGTGCGTATCGACTCCGAACATGCAGCCTTGAGAGGACTGGAAGCAGAGACCGAAGTGGTCTGGGTCAATGGGCTGGAGGGAGGCGGTCAGAAACTTGGGCTTACAATCCTTAAAATGAAGTAAAAATCTCACCCATGAAAAAGGCGGCCCAATGGCCGCCTTTTTAGTTGCTACCGGACAGCTGCTTGATCAGAAATCGTCTTCGACCTTACCGTCCTTGACCTTGAATTCACGATTCTGCAGGTAGGCATTACGAATGAACGTGTACTTGTCGCCACGTATCAGCTTGTCCGCGGACAGCAGACTGGCACGGGTATCGATGATGTCCACGCCAATAGTGGTGTTACGCGCAGGAATATCATTCATGTAGCGATAGGGTTCGGTGTAGCTGTCGACATACTTGGCTGGCGCGTCACGCAAGGTGCTTGGGCCCAGGAACGGCAGCATCACGTAAGGGCCGCTGCCCAAGCCCCAGTAACCGAGGGTCTGGCCGAAATCTTCATCGTTGCGCTGCAGGCCCATCTTGGTGCCAACGTCAAAAAAACCCGCGACTCCCAGGGTGGTGTTCATCAACAGGCGCGCCGTATCCACACCGGCTGCACGCGGCTTGGCCTGAAGGATGTCGTTGGCCAGGTTGCCGACGTCACCGAGGTTGCGGAACATGTTGTGGATGCCGTCTTCAAGAAACTGCGGCGTGACTGCCTGGTAGCCCTGGGCCAATGGCTTCAGGGCATAAGTGTCGAGGGTATCGTTGAAGGTGAAGATGGGACGGTTGATGCTCTCCCACGGATCCTCTTCAGCCGCCTGGGCGACCAGGGGAGCCAGCGTCACACCGGCACTCATACATAGCGGAACTAGATAACGGCTCCAGCGCATAGCAGGAAACTCCTTGGGTTGTTCTCTCTTGGGGCTATGCCCTGAGGTTAGGCTCGGGAGTATAAATCGGATACGCCGGTTTAGGCAGCATCACTGCAATCCGGCTGAACGCGCCGGACCGCCAGTGCCGCTCACGTTCACCCGACTGTCACCTGCATGTCATCTTGTCCCGCTAGCCTCGCCGGGTATTTCAAGGACGTTGATATGCCCCAAGCCGACGCCTCACCCCAGATTGCCACGCCCTTGACCGCCGTACTCTTCGGCCTCAGCGGCTGCCTGGTGGATTTTGGCGCTCATACGCGCCTGCACAGCTCCAACAGGCCCGGCCCGGAACAGGCCCAAGCAACACCGGGCGCCCTGGCAACCCTGCAGCACCTGCAACAGCAAGGCATTCCCTGCGCATGGCTGGAGCAGCTACCGCCTGCCAGTACCCGCGAGCTAGCCGCAGCCCTGCCGGATTGGATCAAGCCCACCCCTGCCGTCCCCTCTCACTGGCCTGCACCCGATGCCTGCTGGCAGGCGCTGATGTCGCTCAAGGTGTCGCGCCTTGATGGCTGCGTGCTGGTCAGCGGCGAACCACTGCTGCTGCAGTCGGGGCTCAACGCCGGCCTCTGGACCATAGGCCTGGCCTCCTGTGGCTCGCTGTGCGGCATGACGCCCAGCGAATGGCAGGCACTGAGCCAACAGGAGCGCGAGTTCAAACGGGGCAAGGCCACGGTGCAGCTGTTCGGCCTGGGCGTGCACTCGGTGATTGACCACCTGGGGGAATTGCAGACCTGCCTGGCGGACATCGAACACCGTCGACTCAAGGGTGAAAAGCCCTGACATAAGCCTGTTGATCAGGATCATGCACAGCGCCTGGTAGTGGATTACTCTAAGCCGTGGGCATGGATCTTTGCTTCAATCGCGCGGTCCATCCCTGTGCCTATCAATGAAGGGAGAACGCCATGCCTGCCCGCGAACTGCAAGAACAACTCGATACCCTGCGCGAGCAATTGGAGCAGAACCCACCGCTTTCGGAAGCCGAGCGCGCCAACCTGCATGACCTGATGCAGCAGATCGAGCTGCAACTCAAGCTGGAGACCAGCACCCATGACGCCAGCCTCGCTGACGGCGTCAATCTGGCGGTGGAGCGTTTCGAGCTGGAACACCCGGCCATCGCCGGAACCCTGCGCAACATCGTCCAGACCCTGGGCAACATCGGCATCTGAGCAGCGCCCGATAACACCCTCCCCTTGAAACCAAAGCCCCGCACGGTGTGCGGGGCTTCTGTTTACTGGCGAACCAGTCGCTGATTGGCGAAATCCGCCGTTTCAGTGCTGCGGTACGGGTTGATATCCAGCCCGCCACGACGCACGTATCGCGCGTAGACAGTGAGCTTTTCCGGCTTGAGCAGACGTTGCAGGTCCAGGAAAATCCGCTCCACGCACTGCTCATGGAAATCCGAGTGCTGACGGAAGCTCACCAGATAGGCCAGCAGGCTGGCGTGATCCAAGGCCGCTCCCCGATACTCCACCACCACGCTGCCCCAGTCCGGCTGGCTGGTCACCGGACAGTTGGACTTGAGCAGATGGCTGTGCACGCTTTCCTCAACCACTCGCGAGGCATCACACCGCAGCAGCTCCGGACGCGGATGCTCATAGCTGTCGACGCTGATGTCCAGGTCGTCGATGCACACCCCTGGCAGAGCCACCACACCTTCCGCCTCGACCTCACCCAGGCTGCGGATACGCACAGCCACCGGCTTGCCTGCCGCGGCGGAAAGGTCCTCGCGCAAGGTCGCTTCAAGCGCCGCCCGATCGACGAACGGCGTCTGGTTCAGCGAATTGAGGTAAAGCTTGAAGGACTTGGACTCGATGATATTCGGCGAATCCGCAGGAATACTGAACTCACCGATGGCCACCACCGGCTTGCCCGACGGCAGCAGCCAGGACAACTCGAAGCAATTCCAGAAATCCACACCTTTATAAGGCAGGGTATCGGCGCTCAAGCCCAGCTCGGCCCATTTCGCCGCCCGAGGAATCGGGAACAGCAGGGACGGAGTGTATGTGGAGACGTATTCACTGGACTTGCCCAGCGGCGAATGTTCGGCTGCGGGATGCATGGCGGAAACCTGACTGAAGAATCAGCGGATTCTACCAGCCTTTGCTCCCGCCTTTGAGCCCCCGAACCTCAGGGAGTGACCGTCAGCTTGCCGACCATCCCGGCTTGATAGTGCCCGGGAATGTTGCAGGCGAACTCCAGGCTGCCGCTCTTGGTAAAGGTCCAGGTCAACTCGGCCTGCTTGCCCGGCTCCACCAGCACGCTGTTGGGATCATCATGCTGCATTCCATGCTCCATGCCCGCCATCGAACCGTGCGCCATGGCAGAGTGATCCATCGCCTGCATCGCGGTGGGCGTGAGCATCCCGCTTTGCTGCATCTTGAGCATTTCCTGCTGGTGCTCGGCATGCATTGCCGCATCACCCAGGTTGAACTCGTGCAGCAACTGGCCCTTGTTGATCAACACAAAACGCACGGTTTCGCCCGCCTTGACCGCCAGAGCCTTGGGACTGAACGACATATCGCCCATCACCACCTCGACGGTGCGGGTGGCCGTGGCTGCCGCTGCCGGCCGCCCAAAATCATAGGACCCCGCCGGCGAGGCCCAGAGCGGCGCACTCAACAACATCAGGCAGCCGCCGAGAATCGAGCGGCTTCGCAACAGCAGATTTTGCGCTTTCATTATCAGACTCCAAAAACCGGTTTGAGCATATGGCACACTCTGGCGAGCCACCGCTGCCAGTCAGCTGACAGCCAGATTACAACTTTGTCAGCTTGACCTGCCCGGCCTCCCTGCACGGTATAAAGCCCGGGTTCCATAAGCCATGAGTCGCGCCATGAAACTGCTGATCGTCGAAGACCAACCGAAAACCGGCCACTACCTGCGCCAGGGCCTGAGCGAAGCCGGCTTCAATGTCGAACTGGTGGCCGATGGCGACACCGGCCAGCACCTGGCGCTGACCGGGGACTACGCCCTGCTGATTCTCGACGTGATGCTCCCAGGGCGCGACGGCTGGCAGATCCTTCAGGCGGTACGCGGTGCCGGCCTGGAAATCCCGGTGCTGTTCCTGACCGCCCGAGATGCCGTGGAAGACCGGGTGCATGGCCTGGAGCTGGGGGCCGACGACTACCTGGTCAAGCCCTTCGCCTTCTCCGAACTGCTGGCCCGGGTCCGCAGCCTGCTGCGGCGCGGCAGCAGCGGCGCCCAGGAAACCGCCCTGCAACTGGCGGACCTGCGCCTGGACCTGATCCGCCGTCGGGTGGAACGCGGTGGCCAACGCATCGACCTGACCGCCAAGGAGTTCGCCCTGCTGGAGATGCTCCTGCGGCGCCAGGGCGAAGTGCTGCCCAAATCGCTGATCGCCTCCCAAGTCTGGGACATGAATTTCGACAGCGACACCAACGTCATCGAAGTGGCAATCCGCCGTCTGCGCCTGAAGGTCGATGACGAATACCCGAACAAGCTGATCCACACGGTGCGCGGCATGGGCTACGTGCTCGAAGAGCGCCAGGCCTGATGCGCCGCCTGTCGCTGAGCGGACGCCTGGCGCTGCTGTTCGCCGCCTGCACCGCGGCGGTGTCGCTGGTGGCCGGCGTACTGTTCAGCCGGGCCAGCGAGGCCCACTTCATCGAACTGGACCAGCAATTGCTGGACAGCAAACTGATCGCCCTGCGCAGTGTGCTGCAGGATGTCCAGCAGGCCGCGGACTTCCCCCGGCTGCAGGGCCGACTGCACCACGAACTGAGCCGGCAGCCGGACCTGGCGTTGCGGATCCACGGCGCCGACGGCCAACTCTGGTTCGACAGCGCCCCCGGCCTGCCCGCCGCCCCGGCAGACACCAAGGGCCTGCACAGCCTGAGCCGGGGCGACGCCGCCTACCGAGTCTACGAAGTAGCGCTGAGGCCCGAGCGCAGCGACTCGCCGCAACTGACCTTGCTGCTGGACATCACCCACCATCAGCACTTCCTGCAGCGCATGCAGTACCTGATCTGGCTCACCGTTGGCCTGTCGGCCCTGGCCACTGCCCTGCTGGGCGCCTGGGCGGCCCGCAGCGGCCTGCGGCCATTGCGGCGCATGAGCGCGGTGGCCGCCGGCGTATCGGCCAACTCCCTGACCCAACGCTTGCCCCAGGAACAGATGCCCGCCGAACTGGCTGAACTGGCCAGCAGTTTCAACGCCATGCTCGCGCGCCTCGAAGAGTCGTTCCAGCGCCTCTCGGCGTTTTCCGCCGACATTGCTCATGAACTGCGCACGCCGCTGTCAAACCTGCTGACCCACACCCAGGTCACCCTGACCCGACCCAGGCCGCTTGAGGATTACCGCGAAGCCCTGCACAGCAACCTCGAAGAACTGCAGTGGATGGCGCAATTGGTCAACGACATGCTCTATCTGGCCAAGGCCGACCACGGCCTGCTGAACCCCAGGCGCGAAGCGCTGGAGCTGGCTCAGGAGATCGACATGCTGCTGGAGTTCTATGCGCCGCTGGCCGAAGACGTCCAGGTCGAACTGACCCGCGAAGGCCATGCCGGCTTTGCCGGCGACCGCAGCATGCTGCGCCGCGCGCTGTCCAATCTGCTGGACAACGCCCTGCGTTTCACCCCGGCCGGAGGCTCGATCAAGGTGCGGATCGACGACAGCGCCCAGTACGTCAGCCTGAGTGTCGAGAACAGCGGCGAAGGCATTGCCCAAGAGGCCCTGCCACGCCTGTTCGACCGTTTCTACCGGGCGGACCCGGCGCGGCGCGAAGGCAGCAGCGAACATGCGGGATTGGGACTGGCGATCACGCAATCGATCATTCGCGCCCATGGCGGGCAGATTCGTTGCGAATCGGCGCTCGGTTGGACGCGCTTTGTGATCGAGTTGCCGAAAAGAGATTGAGGGCCTGTTCGCCGGCAAGCCGGCTCCTACACTCATCAGGCAGGAGCCGGCTTGCCGGCGACAGCGAATATCAGGAGTAGCGCAAGGCGTGGGCCGGCTCGACCTTGGATGCGCGCCAGGCTGGATACACGGTGGCCAGGAAGCTCAGGACAAAGCCGGCGCCGCAGATCAAGGCGACATCGCCGCCCTGCAACTCGGAAGGCAGGTTGCTGACGAAATACACGTCGGAGCTGAAGATCTGCTGACCGCTGATCCGCTCCAGCCAACCCACCAGTTCGCTGACGTTCAACGCCGCAATCACCCCCAGCACCCCGCCGATCAGGGTGCCGACAATCCCGATCACCGTGCCCTGGACCATGAAGATCGCCATCACCTGCCGCGGTGTGGCGCCGATGGTACGCAGGATCGCGATATCCGCGCCCTTGTCGTTCACCACCATGATCAGGGTGGCGATGATGTTGAACGCCGCCACTGCAACGATCATCAGCAACAGCAGGCCGATCATGGTCTTTTCCATCTTCATCGCGCTGAACAGGCTGCCCTGGGTGTGGGTCCAGTCATCGGCGCGGAAATCCGCGCCCAGGCCCTTGGCGATGTCCGCCGAAACCTGCGGCGCGGCATACAGGTCCTTGACCGCCAGGCGCACGCTCTGCACCTGGTTCGGCTGCCAGTGCTGCATCTCGGCGGCATCGGCCACGTGGATCAGGCCCATGGAACCATCCAGCTCGGCACCGACCTTGAACACACCGACAACGTTGAGACGCTGCATGCGCGGGGTAATGCCTCCTGGCGCGCTACTCACCTCAGGCACGATCAGGGTCAGTTTGTCGCCGACATTCAAACGAAAGCGCCGGGCGGTGATCTCGCCAATGACCACACCGAACTCACCGGGCTTCAGGTCCTGCAGGCTGCCCTGGACAATGTGCTGGGTGACGATGGAGACCTTGCCTTCCTGAGCCGGGTCGATGCCGCTGATCTGGATCGGTTGCATCGCGCCCTTGTAGGAGAGCATGCCTTCCATCTCGGTGAAGGGCACTGCCGCGGTAACTTCCGGGTTCTTCAGGGCCGCTGCGGCCACCGGCTGCCAGTCGTCGATGGGCTTGACCCCGACGATGGTGGCGTGCGGCACCATGCCGAGAATCCGCGAACTCATCTCCCGCTGGAAGCCGTTCATCACCGACAGCACCACGATCATCGCCAGCACGCCCAGGGCGAGGCCGATCATCGAGGTCATGGAAATGAACGAGACAAAACGATTGCGCCGCTTGGCGCGGGTGTAGCGCGTGCCGATAAAGATCGATAAGGGTCTGAACATGGGCAAGGCACCCTGGAAAAATTAATGACCCGGCGTCGGCGGGCCAGCCGCCAACGCCGCGTGCGGCCGCATCAGATGGCGACCAGGTGACCTTCTTGCAGGTGCAGGACGCGGTCCATCTGCCGGGCCAGGTTCATGTCGTGGGTCACCACCAGGAAGGCGGTACGCATCGACGTGCTGAGTTCCAGCATCAAGTCCTGAATCCCCTGGGCGGTGTGCGAGTCGAGGTTGCCGGTGGGCTCGTCGAGCATCACCAGCCCCGGCTTGTTCACCAGGGCCCGGGCAATGGCCACCCGCTGGCGCTCGCCACCGGACAGTTCGGCCGGTTTGTGTTCCAGGCGATGGCCAAGGCCGACCCGCTCCAGCAGCGCGGTCGCACGCTGACGGGCTTCGGGAATCGGTGTCCGGCCGATCAGCAGCGGCATGCAGACGTTCTCCAGCGCGGTGAACTCCGGCAGCAGGTGGTGGAACTGGTAGACGAAGCCCAGGGCGCGATTGCGCAACTGACCGCGAGCCTTCTCGCCCAGCGCCGAGAGCTCCTCGCCAGCCAGCCAGACGCTGCCCTTGGACGGCGTATCCAGGCCGCCCAGCAAGTTGAGCAAGGTACTCTTGCCGGAGCCGGACGTACCGACGATGGCCACTCGCTCCCCCGGATGCAGTTCCAGTTGCAGGCCGGACAGGACCACCACCGATTCCGGGCCTTCCTCGTAGGACTTGCCCAGGTCACGGCAGCTCAGGATTGCTTTTTCACTCATGCCCAACTCACTCATAACGTAGCGCCTCCGCAGGCTGGGTGCGCGCCGCACGCCAGGCTGGATACAGGGTGGCGAGGAAACTCAGGACCAATGCCGCGCCGCAGACCATCAACACGTCCTCGGCCATCAGTTGCGACGGCAGGTAGTCGATGAAGTACACGTCGGCATTCAGGAATTTATGGCCGATCAGGCCTTCGAGGGCGGAGATCGCGGCACTGACATTCAACGCTGCGAGCATCCCCAGCACCGCGCCGATCAGGGTGCCGACCACGCCGATCACCGTGCCCTGGACCATGAAGATCGCCATGATGGTGCCCGGAGTGGCACCCAGGGTACGGAGGATGGCGATGTCGCCCTTCTTGTCGTTCACCACCATCACCAGGGTCGAGATGATGTTGAACGCGGCCACCGCGACGATCAGCAGCAACAACAGGCCGATCATGGCTTTTTCCATGCGGATGGCCTGGTACAGGTTGCCGTGGGTACGGGTCCAGTCGCGGGCGTAGAAATGGTTCTCCCCCAGCTGCTGGGCAATTTCCCAAGCGGTGCGCGGGGCCTGGAACAGGTCGTCGAACTTCAGCCGCAGGCCCTGGACCTGATCCGGCTTCCAGCGGTGCAGGCGGCCCAGGTCTTCCAGGTTGGTCAGGCCCAGGTAGCCGTCGATCTCGCCCGCGCCGACGTGGAAGATGCCCACCACGGTAAAGCGCTTCATGCGCGGGAACATGCCAGCCGGGGTCACCGTGACTTCCGGCGCGACGAAGGTCAGCTTGTCGCCGAGGCCGACGCCCAGCTTGGCGGCCGCCTTGTCGCCGATGACGATGCCGAAACTGCCGGGCGCCAGCGCATCCAGCTGCCCCTGCTGCATGAAGTGGTCGATGATCGACACCTGCCGTTCCTGCGCGGGGTCGATGGCATTGAGCAGCACTTTCTGCACCTGGCCGTTGTTGGTCAGCAGCCCCTGCATCTGAGTGAATGGCGCCACCGCCAGCACTTTCGGGTTCTGCCTGACCTTGTCGGCCAGGCTTTGCCAGTCGCTGATGGGCTCGCCGGACTCGATGGTGGCGTGGGGCACCATGCCCAGCACGCGGGTGCGCATTTCATGATCGAAGCCGTTCATCACCGACAGCACCACGATCATCACGATCACGCCAAGGGCGAGTCCGATCATCGAGGTCAGGGAAATGAATGACACAAAATGATTGCGACGCTTTGCACGGGTATAACGCGTGCCGATAAAAGCAAACAGAGGTCTGAACATGTCGGGGCTTGTGCAGAGGAAAAGAAGACGTCCTTGTGGCGGGGCCTGGTAAGCAGCTTTACACTCAGACCACTGCCTCTACCATGGGTTCGCCATGTCGACATTAGATGAAGAAGATCGCCGCGAATACTACCGTATCGAGGACGCGATCGCACTGGAAATTAGCCCCTTGTCCGCCCACGACGCGGCGAGCAAGGAAGTGTTGCAGGATGAGTCCCCGCTGTTCAATCTGCTCAGCGAACTGCATCTGAGCGAATTCGAATCCCAGCACCTGCTGCGCCAGGTCAGCGAGCGGGATCGCACCCTGGCCAGCTACCTCAAGGCCATGAACAAGCGCATCGACCTGCTCAGCCAAGTGGTGGCGCAGACCGTGTTCGGCAAGTTCGGCGAACCACAGCGGGTGATCCTTTCCGAGGGTGGCATCGAGTTCAACCACCATCTGAGCTACGCCAAGGGCAGCCACCTGGCCGTGAAACTGCTGCTGATGCCCCAGGCCCTGGGCCTGCTGCTGCGGGCCAAGGTCATCCACTGCGAGCCCCAGAGTTTCGGTACCTTCGAGATCGGCACCGAATTCGAAGCATTGACCGACGCCCAACGCCAGCTGCTGGCACGCTATATCCTGCAAAAACAGGCCCAGCAACGCCGCCAGGCCCGGGAGCAGAGCGACCCCGCCGCCGGTTGAGCAACACGCCCGCCCCACCTCTTGTGAAACAACATCCGTGAAGGAGCAATTGTGACCCTGATCTATGGCCATCGCGGCGCTAAAGGCGAAGCACCGGAAAACACCCTGACCAGCTTTCAGGAATGTCTCAAGCACGGCGTGCGCCGTTGCGAGCTCGACCTGCACCTGTCCATGGACGGCGAGTTAATGGTGATTCACGACCCGACCCTCAAGCGCACCACCGACCGGCGCGGCAAGGTGGTGGAGCATTCCGCCGCCGAGCTGGTGACCTACGACGCGCGCAAGGGCGGCCCGGGCTGGGTCAGCCCCTGCCCCATTCCACGCCTTGAAGAGCTGTTCGAGAAATGCGACTTCGAGCACTGGCAGCTGGAAGTCAAGAGCGCCTCGCGCACTCGCGCCGCCACGACCGTGCTGGCGATTCGGGAAATGGCCCAGCGCTTCGGCCTGCTGGACAAGGTCACCGTGACCTCAAGCTCGCGGGAAGTGCTGAAAGCGGCGGTCGAGCTGACCCCGGACCTGTCTCGCGGACTGGTCGCCGAGTACGCCTGGCTCGACCCGTTGAAGGTCGCCCAGAGCTACGGCTGCGAGATTCTTGCGCTGAACTGGACCCTGTGCACCCCGGAGCGTCTGCAGCGAGCGCAGCGTCAGGGCCTGCATGTGTCGGTGTGGACGGTCAACGAGCCCGCGCTGATGCGCAGGCTCGCCGACTTCGGCGTAGATAGCCTGATTACAGACTTTCCCGGTTTGGCCAGCGCCACTCTCGAGAATTACTGAAATCGGTCTCCCCGGCCGGCTCAGGCCACCGGCCGGAGCCGCTCAAAAAAGCCGGTTGAGGCCGTCGTATGCCGCTACCCGATAGGCTTCGGCCATGGTCGGGTAGTTGAAGGTGGTGTTGACGAAGTACTTCAGGGTGTTGTGCTCACCCGGCTGACTCATGATCGCCTGGCCGATGTGGACGATCTCCGAAGCCTGGTAGCCGAAGCAGTGCACGCCGAGGACTTCCAGGGTTTCCCGGTGGAACAGGATCTTCAGCATGCCTTGTGGCTCGCCGGCGATCTGCGCGCGGGCCATGCCCTTGAAGAACGCCTTGCCCACTTCATAGGGCACCTTGGCCTGGGTCAGTTCCTGCTCGTTCTTGCCGATCGAGCTGATCTCCGGAATGGTGTAGATCCCGGTCGGCACGTCGTTGACGAAGCGCCAGCTGCCATTGTCGACGATGCTGCCGGCGGCCGAGCGTCCCTGGTCATGGGCGGCACTGGCCAGGCTTGGCCAGCCGATCACGTCACCGGCACCGTAGATGTTCGGCACGCAGGTGCGGTAGTTCTCGTCGACCTCGATCTGGCCGCGGCTGTTGACCTTGACCCCGATGTTCTCCATGCCCAGCTTGTCGGTGTTGCCAGTCCGGCCGTTGCACCAGAGCAAGGCGTCGGCCTTGATCTTCTTGCCGGACTTCAAGTGCAGGATCACCCCGTTGTCGACGCCTTCAACCCGGTCGTATTCCTCGTTGTGGCGCACGGTGATGTTGTTGTTGCTGAAGTGGTAGCTCAGGGCCTGGGAAATCTCCGAGTCCAGGAAGCTCAGCAACTGGCCACGGTTGTCCACCAGCTCCACCAGCACCCCAAGACCACTGAAGATCGAGGCGTATTCGCAGCCGATGACCCCGGCGCCGTAAACGATGAGTTTGCGCGGGGTATGGCCGAGGCTGAGGATGGTGTCGCTATCGTAGATACGCGGGTGGCTGAAATCGATGTCCGCCGGGCGATAGGGGCGCGAGCCGGTGGCGATGATGATGTGCTTGGCGACCAGCTTTTCCACCACGCCGTTGGCGCAGACCACTTCCACGGTCTGCTCGTCGGCGAAGCTGCCAGTGCCGAAGAACACGTCGACCCGGTTGCGAGCGTAGTAGCCGGTGCGCGAAGCCACTTGCTTGGAGATGACCTTCTCGGCGCTCTTGAGCACGTCCGGGAAGGAGAACCAGCGCGGCTCGCCGATGGCCCGGAACATCGGGTTGGTGTTGAACTGCATGATCTGCCGGACCGAGTGACGCAGGGCCTTGGACGGAATGGTACCCAGGTGGGTGCAGTTGCCGCCGACCTGGCGACGGCTATCGACCATCGCCACTTTGCGTCCTGCTTTCGCGGCGTTCATCGCCGCACCTTCTCCAGCGGGGCCCGAGCCCAGCACCACTACGTCGTAGTTGTAGACAGCCATGCGTACTCCTCAGAACAGGCCGAGATGCCCTTCTGGCATCTCCGGCTAAATCATGCCGCGGCCAGCGGCATGAAGGATCAATTTGGCTCGGTTACGAACCCGGGCACAGTCTATAGAAGCGTCAACGCCGCGCACATTAACCCTTGGTCGCGTCGTAGGCTACTTTTGCCTGCACTACAGCGTTCGTGAAGCGTGCCGGTTTATTGTTTTGCCCCCGCCGACAACGCATCGAAGGCCGGGTTGCTGCGTGTGACGAAGCCTGTATCGGCACGCATCACAAAAAATGCGGCGATCCGATGTTTTTCCGCGTACTCCCAACCCGCCTCGGGGCCGAGAATCAGCAACAGCGTCGACAGGCCATCGGCCATGAGCGCCGAAGGATGAATCACCGTCACCGACGCCAGCCTGTGGTTTATGGGCCTGCCGATTCGCGCGTCGAAGGTGTGGGAGTAGCGCCGCCCATCCTGCTCGAAGTAGTTACGGTAGTCGCCGGACGTGGATACACCATAACCATCCAGCGCCAACACCCGCTGGGCCACTTGCCGGTCATCCCGGGGCTCTTCCAGGGCGATGCGCCAAGGTGAGCCGTCCGGCTTGCGCCCCACTGCCTTGAGTTCGCCGGTGGCCTCAGCCAGGAAACTGTCGACCCCCAATTGCACCAGCCGGGCAGCAATACGATCCACGGCATAGCCGGCGGCGATGCTGTTGAAATCCACCTCCACTGCCGCGTCCTTGCACAACTGCCCAGCGTCGATATGCAGGTGGCCATGCCCGACCCGCTGCCGCACTTGCGCCAGCGCCGGGGCGCTCGGCACCTTTTCCTCGCGTCCCTGGGGACCAAAGCCCCAGAGATTGAGCAGCGGCTCCACGGTCAGATCAAAGGCGCCATCACTGTCACGAGACAACTGCTCCCCCACACGCACCAACTGCAGTACCGGTTCGGGCATCGGCTGACAGCTGTTGGCCGGCAAATCGTTGAAGCGCTCGATATCCGAGTCAGCGCGATAGGTGGACATCTGCCGATCGACCTCGGCGAGAATGCCCTCGACTTCGCTCTTGACCCGAGACGCCGTCGGGCCATTGGCGTGCCGCACATACTGCACCGAATAGGTACTGCCCATGGTCGGCCCGGAAACACTCTCCACGCGCTCGCCCCCACAACCGGCCAACAGCGCTGTCGCCGCCCACAACCCGGCGCCCCGCCAGAAATGGCTTGCCCACACAATCCACTCTCCCAATCAAGTGCCCCGCAGGGCTACGTCGCGATGCAAAACGCCATTATGTGACAGACGACGGCCGCCCACCCACCCGGAGCCCCGTCTCGCTCACGGCCAGAGCCCCGTTCCAGAGCCTGCGCGGCCCAACCAAGAGATTTAGTTGCCTGACAGCCTTCATACACATATCGTTACAAAACTGTTCAGCGTGCAGCCTCGTGCCCCGACTTTGCAGTAAGGGACGCATAACGACCAGGGATTGCTAACAAGACAGCCAAAGTGAGTGAAAAAAATGTCCACGACCACGGGCAAAGGCAAGGCGATCTTTCGCGTTGTCAGCGGCAACTTCCTCGAGATGTTCGACTTCATGGTCTACGGCTTCTACGCCACGGCAATTGCCAAGACCTTCTTCCCTGCCGACAGTGCCTTCGCCTCGCTGATGCTGTCCCTGGCGACCTTCGGCGCCGGCTTCCTGATGCGCCCCCTGGGAGCGATCTTCCTCGGCGCCTACATTGACCGCCACGGTCGTCGCCAGGGCCTGATCATCACCCTGGCGCTGATGGCCGCAGGCACCGTACTGATCGCCTGCGTGCCGGGCTACGCCACCCTCGGCGTGGCCGCGCCCCTGCTGGTGTTGCTGGGCCGGCTGCTGCAAGGCTTCTCCGCGGGCGTCGAACTGGGTGGGGTATCGGTGTACCTGGCCGAAATCTCCACTCCGGGCCGCAAGGGCTTCTTCGTCAGCTGGCAGTCGGCCAGCCAACAGGCGGCGGTGGTGTTCGCCGGCTTGCTGGGTGTGGGCCTGAACCACTGGCTGAGCCCCGAGCAGATGGGTGACTGGGGCTGGCGCGTACCGTTCCTGGTGGGCTGCATGATTGTTCCGGCGATCTTCATCATCCGCCGCTCCCTGGAGGAAACCCCGGAGTTCCAGGCCCGCAAGCATCGCCCTTCGCTGCAGGAGATCGTTCGCTCCATCGGTCAGAACTTCGGCATCGTCATCGCCGGCATGGCCCTGGTGGTCATGACCACCGTGTCCTTCTACCTGATCACCGCCTACACCCCGACCTTCGGCAAAGCCGAGCTGCACCTGTCGGATTTCGACGCCCTGCTGGTGACCGTGTGCATCGGCCTGTCGAACTTCTTCTGGCTGCCGGTGATGGGCGCGCTGTCGGACAAGGTCGGGCGCAAGCCGCTGCTGCTGGGTGCAACCATCCTGGCGATCTTCACCGCTTACCCGGCGCTGTCCTGGCTGGTGGCCAACCCCAGCTTCAGTCACCTGCTGATCGTCGAGCTGTGGCTGTCCTTCCTCTATGGCTCGTATAACGGCGCCATGGTGGTGGCCCTGACCGAGATCATGCCGGTGGAAGTGCGCACCACGGGCTTCTCCCTGGCCTACAGCCTGGCGACCGCAACCTTCGGCGGCTTCACCCCGGCAGCCTGTACCTACCTGATCCACGTCCTGGGCAACCAGGCAGCTCCGGGCATCTGGCTCAGCGGCGCGGCGGTACTGGGACTGATCGCCACCCTGGTGCTGTTCCGTGGCAACCGCCACGAACTGCGTACCGCGCAAGCGGCTGGCGGCGCCTGAGACAACGCGTCGCCGGCAAGCCGGTGCCACCCCGGCTGACCGGCAAAAGCCACAAACAAAAACGCCCCGACGAGTCGGGGCGTTTTCATTTCAGCTATCGCTTAGCGTGGGAACGCTGGCGGGTTGACCCCGGCCATGTCTTCCATCACGCGCACGACCTGGCAGCTGTAACCGAACTCGTTGTCGTACCAGACATACAGAACAACGCGGTTGTCCTGAACGATGGTGGCTTCAGCGTCGACCACACCGGCGTGACGCGAACCGACGAAGTCGGTGGAGACCACTTCCTGCGAATTGACGAAGTCGATCTGCTTGTGCAGGTCGGAGTGCAGCGCCATGTAGCGCAGGTACTCGTTCATCTCTTCACGGGTGGCGGCTTTCTCGAGGTTCAGGTTGAGAATGGCCATCGACACGTTTGGCGTTGGAACGCGGATCGCGTTGCCGGTCAGCTTGCCGGCCAGCTCAGGCAGGGCCTTGGCAGCAGCAGTGGCAGCGCCGGTTTCGGTGATGACCATGTTCAGCGCGGCGCTACGGCCACGGCGATCGCCCTTGTGGAAGTTGTCGATCAGGTTCTGGTCGTTGGTGTACGAGTGAACGGTTTCGACGTGACCGTTGATGATGCCGAACTTGTCATTCACAGCCTTGAGCACCGGCACGATGGCGTTGGTGGTGCAGGAAGCGGCGGACACGATCTTGTCTTCAGCGGTGATTTCGTTGTGGTTGATACCGTGAACGATGTTCTTCAGCTTGCCTTTGCCAGGCGCGGTCAGAACCACGCGGTCGATACCCGGGCAGGCCAGGTGCTGGCCCAGGCCGTCGGCGTCACGCCATACACCGGTGTTGTCCACCAGCAGCGCGTTCTTGATCCCGTATTGGGTGTAGTCCACCTCGGTCGGGTTCTTCGCGTAGATCACCTGGATCAGGTTGCCGTTGGCAGTGATGGTGTTGTTTTCTTCGTCGATGGTGATGGTGCCGTTGAACGAACCGTGCACCGAGTCGCGACGCAGCAGGCTGGCGCGCTTGGTCAGGTCGTTTTCGGCGCCTTTGCGCACCACGATGGCCCGCAGGCGCAGGCCGTCGCCGCCACCGGTTTTCTCGATCAGGATGCGCGCCAGCAGGCGGCCGATACGACCGAAGCCGTACAGGACAACGTCAGTACCTTTGCGGGCCGAAGCGTTTTGCTGGCCAACCACATCAGCCATTTCTTCGCGAACGAACTGCTCGGCGCTGCGGCCATTGCCTTCGTTGCGGAATTTGAACGCCAACTTGCCCAGGTCTACCGAAGCCGCGCCGAGCTTGAGCTCGCTCATGGCCTTGAGCAGTGGGAATGTTTCGTGGACGGAGAGTTCGCTGTCGTCGGAGGAGCGATGGCGAGCAAAGCGATGAGCCTTGAGAATCGCGATGACAGACTGGTTGATCAGGCTGCGGCCATAGATCGAGCTCACCACATTGTTATTGCGGTAGAGCTGACCGATAAGCGGAATCATCGCTTCTGCGAGTGCTTCACGGTCGATCCATTCACCAAGACACTGGTCGGGCTTCTGAGTCACGGGAACCTTCCACATGTAGGGGCAGAAAAAAGGGGCTACATTATGCCGCCCTGTTCTTGTCGTAGCAATGCGCGCCTGTCGTGCGGAACGTAACAAAAAGCCCTTGCAAAAAAACACCACTGTGCTGGAGGCCAGTAAAACCGCGGCTTCCAGCAGCGTCAATTTTTTGGACAGTTCAACAGGCTGTCTGTAACCCTCCGTAACACCAGCCGGATTCGGCACTACATTTGCGCCCAAAAAGCACATTTTGTTGTCATAGCCACTACATTTGCCCGGACCGGCGTAATAGACGCATCAGCCACTGACAGTGGCCACCCGGGGCCGTTACAATTACCGACTTTCGTCGCAACGCTTGGAGCTTGACCGTCCGTGCCCGTCCTGCGTCTACCGCTACTCCCCGCCGCCGCCGGTAAACAGCATTGGGGCAACCTGCCCGGTGCCGCCCTGAGCCTGGCCATCGCCGAAGCCGCCAGCGCTGCCAAGCGCTTTACCCTCCTGCTGACCGCCGACAGCCAAAGCGCTGACCGGCTGGAACAGGAGCTGAGCTTCTTCGCCCCGGACTTGCCGGTGCTGCATTTCCCCGATTGGGAAACCCTGCCCTACGACCTGTTCTCGCCGCACCAGGACATCATCTCCCAGCGCATCGCCAGCCTCTACCGGCTGCCGGAGCTGGAGCACGGCGTGCTGGTGGTGCCGATTACCACCGCCCTGCATCGCCTGGCGCCAACCCAGTTCCTGCTGGGCAGCAGCCTGGTGCTGGATGTCGGCCAGAAGCTCGATGTGGAACAGATGCGTACGCGCCTGGAGGCCAGCGGCTACCGCTACGTCGACACGGTCTACGAGCACGGCGAATTCACCGTGCGCGGCGCGCTGATCGACCTGTTCCCCATGGGCAGCAAGCTGCCGTACCGCATCGATCTGTTCGACGACGAAATCGAAACCCTGCGCACCTTCGACCCGGAGAACCAGCGCTCCATCGACAAGGTCGACTCGGTGCGCCTGCTGCCGGCCAAGGAATTCCCCCTGCAGAAAGAAGCGGTAACCCGTTTCAAGGCACGCTTTCGCGAACGCTTCGACGTGGACTTCCGCCGCTGCCCGATCTTCCAGGACCTGAGCAGCGGGATTACCCCGGCCGGTATCGAGTACTACCTGCCGCTGTTCTTCGAAGAGACCTCGACCCTGTTCGACTACCTGCCCCAGGACACCCAGGTGTTCTCCCTGCCGGGCATCGAACAGGCCGCGGAAAACTTCTGGAACGATGTACGCAACCGTTACGAAGAACGCCGCGTCGACCCTTCGCGCCCGCTCCTGCCGCCGGCCGAACTGTTCCTGCCGGTAGAAGACTGCTTCGCCCGCCTGAAGAACTGGCCACGGGTGGTGGCCAGCCAGCAGGACATCGAAACCGGCGTCGGTCGCGAGCGCTTTCCGGCCCACGAACTGCCCAACCTGGCCATCGAAGCCAAGGCCAACCAGCCGCTGGCGGCGCTCTCGGGCTTCCTCGACGAGTTCCCCGGCCGGGTGCTGTTCACTGCCGAATCCGCCGGCCGCCGGGAAGTGCTGCTGGAGTTGCTGGAACGCCTCAAGCTGCGCCCCAAGACCGTCGACAGCTGGCCGGACTTCGTCGCCAGCAAGGAACGCCTGGCGATCACCATCGCGCCCCTGGACGAAGGCCTGGTGCTGGACGATCCGGCCCTGGCCCTGGTGGCCGAGAGCCCACTGTTCGGCCAGCGGGTGATGCAGCGCCGGCGCCGGGAAAAACGCGCCGACGCCAATAACGATGCAGTGATCAAGAACCTCACCGAGCTGCGTGAAGGCGCGCCGGTGGTGCACATCGACCACGGTGTCGGCCGCTACCTGGGCCTGGCGACCCTGGAGATCGACAACCAGGCCGCCGAGTTCCTGACCCTGGAGTACGCCGAGGGCGCCAAGCTCTACGTGCCCGTGGCCAACCTGCACCTGATCGCCCGCTACACCGGCAGCGACGACGCCCTGGCACCGTTGCACCGCCTGGGCTCGGAAGCCTGGCAGAAAGCCAAGCGCAAGGCCGCCGAGCAAGTCCGCGATGTGGCCGCCGAGCTGCTGGACATCTATGCCCGCCGCGCCGCCCGCGAAGGTTACGCCTTCGCCGATCCGAAGGCCGACTACGCCACCTTCAGCGCCGGCTTCCCCTTCGAGGAAACCCCAGACCAGCAGAGCACCATCGAAGCGGTGCGCGAGGACATGCTCTCGGGCAAGCCGATGGACCGCCTGGTGTGCGGCGACGTCGGCTTCGGCAAGACCGAAGTGGCCATGCGCGCCGCGTTCATTGCGGTCCACGGCGGCAAGCAGGTGGCGATCCTGGTGCCCACCACCCTGCTCGCCCAACAGCACTACAACAGCTTCCGCGACCGCTTCGCCGACTGGCCGGTGACCGTGGAAGTGATGAGCCGCTTCAAGTCTGCCAAGGAAGTGAACGCCGCGGTGGCGGACCTGGCCGAAGGCAAGATCGACATCGTCATCGGCACCCACAAGCTGTTGCAGGACGATGTGAAGATCAAGAACCTGGGGCTGGTGATCATCGACGAAGAACACCGTTTCGGCGTGCGCCAGAAAGAACAGCTCAAGGCCCTGCGCAGCGAAGTCGACATCCTCACCCTGACCGCCACGCCGATCCCGCGGACCCTGAACATGGCGGTCTCGGGCATGCGCGACCTGTCGATCATCGCCACCCCGCCGGCCCGCCGCCTGTCGGTGCGGACCTTCGTCATGGAGCAGAACAAGAGCACGGTCAAAGAGGCCCTTCTGCGCGAACTGCTGCGTGGCGGCCAGGTGTACTACCTGCACAACGACGTGAAGACCATCGAGAAATGCGCCGCCGAGCTGGCCGAACTGGTGCCCGAAGCCCGGATCGGCATCGGCCACGGGCAGATGCGCGAACGCGAACTCGAACAGGTGATGAGCGACTTCTACCACAAGCGCTTCAACGTGCTGATCGCCTCGACCATCATCGAGACCGGGATCGACGTACCCAGCGCCAACACCATCATCATCGAGCGCGCCGACAAGTTCGGCCTGGCCCAACTGCACCAGTTGCGCGGCCGGGTCGGACGCAGCCACCACCAGGCCTACGCGTACCTCTTGACGCCACCGCGCCAGCAGATCACCCCGGACGCGGAAAAGCGCCTGGAAGCCATCGCCAATACCCAGGACCTGGGGGCCGGCTTTGTCCTGGCCACCAACGACCTGGAGATCCGCGGCGCCGGCGAACTGCTGGGCGACGGCCAGAGCGGGCAGATCCAGGCGGTGGGCTTCACCCTTTATATGGAGATGCTCGAGCGCGCGGTAAAAGCCATCCGCAAGGGCGAACAGCCGAACCTCGACCAGCCCCTGGGCGGCGGGCCGGAAATCAACCTGCGCCTGCCGGCGCTGATTCCCGAGGACTACCTGCCGGATGTGCACGCGCGCCTGATTCTCTACAAGCGCATCGCCTCCGCCACCGACGAAGACGGCCTGAAGGACCTGCAGGTGGAAATGATCGACCGCTTCGGCCTGCTGCCCGAGCCGACCAAGAACCTGATCCGCCTGACCCTGCTGAAGCTCCAGGCCGAGACCCTGGGGATCAAGAAGGTCGATGGCGGCCCGCAAGGCGGGCGTATCGAATTCGCCGCGGACACTCCGGTAGACCCCTTGGCGCTGATCAAGCTGATCCAGAGCCAACCCAAACGCTACAAATTCGAAGGCGCAACCCTGTTCAAGTTCATGGTGCCGATGGAGCGCCCGGAAGAGCGCTTTAATACATTGGAGGCACTGTTTGAACGCCTCACCCCGAAAACTGCTTGAAGGACGCCCCATGCGCCTGTTCCGCTCCCTGACCCTGCTCCTGACCCTGGTCGCGCCCATGGCGTTTGCCGACGACCTGTATCAGGTGGAAATGATCCTTGTCCGGCAGAACGCCGAGCCGCAGATCCTCAGCCGCGCCGCTCCCGAAGACTGGGCCGCCGGCGCTCAACACCTGAGCCCCGACAGCCAGCGCACGCCCGCCCTGGGCGGGATCGTCGACAAGCTCAACGCCAGTGGCAACTACAGCGTGCTGCTGCACAAGGCCTGGCAGCAGACACTAGGGGAAACCCCGGTCAAGGTGGCCCTCAGCGACGGTCCGGAACAGTTCGGCCAGTTCCCCATCGAAGGCACTCTGAACCTCAAGCTCGGGCGCTTCACCGATGTCGACGCGGACTTCTGGATCAACCAGATCGACAGCAATGGCCTGGTCACCCGCAGCGAACGCCTGAAACAGCAAAGCCACACCAAGAACGGCCAGCTCAACTACCTGGACAACGGCCATCTGGCCCTGCTGATCAAGATCACCTCGCTCACCGCACCGGCACCTCGCCCCGCTCCAACTGAAATACCGGACTGATCGAAGTCCCTATGAGCCCGCCCCTGACCAAACCCCTGGCCCCGTCCTGGGTCAACCGCTTCAAGGAACAAACCTTGGAGCGCGGCCGGCGTTATGCCCTGGAAAAGCGCGTGCGCATCGTCAGCGCCGCAGACAGCGCTATCACCGCCAGCTGCGAGGGTTCCAGTGGCAATGTCTACCGGCAGAGCATCAACTTGCGCGAGTCGAGCAAGGGCAGCCTGCTGCTGATCGACACCCATTGCACCTGCCCGGTACGCAGCAACTGCAAACATGTGGTCGCCGTCTTGCTGCAAGTGGAAGAAACCCTGGCCTACCCGGCGGCAGCCAAGGACGCCGAGCTGCTGGAGAAACTCTCTGCCGTGCTCGACAGCCGTCGCCCCGCCGCCCTGCCCCAGGTGCTGCTGGAGGACGTGCGTCCAGTACCGCGCCTGTGGCTGGCCAGCATCGAGTTCAGTGCCTTCGAACCGCGCAACGGCAAGATGCAGCGCTACATCCAGCACCGCGCCGCGCTGTCGTTCAACTACGGGGGCGAGTACGTCAGCGGCCCGAAGAATGCCGATGTGATCATCCGCCAGGAACACCAGAGCCTGCGCATCAAGCGCCAGCCAGAACTGGAGCAAGGCTGGCGCGAACAGTTGCGCAGCCTGGGCTTCAAGATCGCCACCCGGCAGAGCAAGGCCCTGCCGGAAAGCGCCGGCGAACTGTTCGAGATGGTCAACGACAGCGCCTGGCTGACCTTCACCCTGAATGAACTGCCCAAACTGCGCAGCCAGGGCTGGGAACTGCAGATCGACGATGGCTTCGGCTTCGACCTGACCGCAGTGGACGACTGGTATGCCAGCGTCGACGAAGCCCCCGGGCGCGACTGGTTCGATCTGGAACTGGGGATCATCGTCAATGGCGAACGCCTGAGCCTGCTGCCGATCCTGCTCAACCTGATGCGCTCCCACACCGAGATCCTCAACCGTGAACGCCTGGCCAAGCGCCGCGACGACGAGCTGATCCTGGTGAACATTCCCCACCGCCCCAACTCCTTGCACGGCCCGCTGCAAGTGGCGCTGCCCTATGGGCGCCTGAAGCCGGTGCTGGCCACTCTGGGGGAGTTCTACCTGCAAGAGCCCGGCGAAACCACCCTGCGCCTGAGCAGCGCCGACGCCACCCGCCTCAACCCGCTGCAGGACCTGCCGCTGCTCTGGGAAGGTGGCGAGCATATCCGCACCTTTGCCCAGCGCCTGCGCGACATCAAGGACTACTCGGCGCCGGTGCCAGAAGGGTTGAATGCCACCCTGCGCCCCTATCAGCAGGAAGGCTTGAGCTGGATGCAGTCCCTGCGCCAACTGGAAGTGGGCGGCATCCTCGCCGATGACATGGGCCTGGGCAAAACCCTGCAGACCCTGGCACACATCCTCAGCGAGAAGAATGCCGGGCGCCTGGACCGGCCGTGCATGGTGGTGATGCCCACCAGCCTGATTCCCAACTGGCTGGACGAGGCGGCGCACTTCACCCCGCAACTCAAGGTTCTGGCGCTGTATGGCGCGGGGCGCAAGAAACACTTCGCGCAACTGGCCGACTACGACCTGCTGCTGACCACCTACGCGCTGCTGCCCAAGGACGTCGAACTGCTGGCCGCGCAACCCTTGCACGTGCTGATTCTCGATGAGGCGCAGTACATCAAGAACCCGTCGAGCAAGGCCGCCCAGGCCGCTCGCGAACTCAATGCCCGGCAGCGCCTATGCCTGTCCGGCACGCCTTTGGAAAACCATCTGGGGGAGCTCTGGTCACTGTTTCACTTCCTGTTGCCGGGCTGGCTTGGCGATGCCAAGAGCTTCAACCGCGACTACCGGGTGCCGATCGAAAAGCACGCCAGCGACGTGCGCCTGCAACACCTCAACGGCCGGATCAAACCCTTCCTGCTGCGCCGCACCAAGGAGCAAGTGGCCACTGAGCTGCCGCCCAAGACCGAGATCATCCACTGGGTCGAACTCAACGAGGCGCAACGGGACGTCTACGAAACCATGCGCCTGGCCATGGACAAGAAAGTCCGCGACGAAATCACCCGCAAGGGCGTGGCCCGCAGCCAGATCATCATCCTCGAAGCCCTGCTCAAACTGCGCCAGGTGTGCTGCGACCTGCGCCTGGTCAATGACTCGCCACCGGCGCGCGGCAGCTCCTCGGGCAAGCTGGACAGCCTGATGGAGATGCTCGAGGAGCTGTTTGAGGAAGGTCGACGCATTCTGCTGTTTTCCCAGTTCACCTCGATGTTGAGCCTGATCGAGGCCGAACTGAAACGACGCAACGTTGCCTACGCCCTGCTCACCGGCCAGACCCGGGATCGGCGCACGCCGGTGCGGGATTTCCAGAGCGGCAAGCTGCAGATCTTCCTGATCAGCCTCAAGGCTGGCGGCGTGGGTCTCAACCTGACCGAGGCCGACACCGTGATCCACTACGATCCGTGGTGGAACCCGGCGACCGAGAGCCAGGCCACCGACCGCGCCTACCGCATTGGCCAGGAAAAGCCGGTATTCGTCTACAAGCTGATCGCCCGCGGCACCGTGGAAGAGAAGATCCAACACCTGCAACAGGAGAAATCGGACCTGGCGGCAGGCGTGCTGGACGGGCGCACGGCCGGCGACTGGAAGCTGCAGAGCGAAGACATCGAAGCCCTGTTCGCGCCCTTGCCGGACAAGAAAACCGGCCGTTGAGGCCGGTCAATGCACGGGCACCGAGCAACATGCGGTGCCGTGCCATACCGCCTCAATCGATCAACTGCGCAGTCTTCAGCGCTTCAAGAGCCGCGAGCCAGCGCGGGTCCTGCTTGTATTCGAGATTGGCGAACGCCTGGCCGCGCATCCGGGCCAGGCGTGGCGACGGCTGCACCTTCAGGCGCTGGGCGGCGCTCAGGGCCAGCTCGGCCGCGGCGCGATCGTTGCACACCAGCCCCATGTCACAACCGGCCGCCAGGGCCGCCTCGATCCGGCTTGCCGCATCGCCGACGACATGGGCACCGGCCATGGACAGGTCGTCGCTGAAGATGACCCCGTCGAACTGCAACTCGCCACGCAGGATGTCCTGCAGCCAGCGTCGGGAGAAACCGGCCGGCTGCGGGTCGACCTGCGGATAGATGACATGGGCCGGCATCACTGCCGCCAACTGCTTGCTCAAGCGGGCGAACGGCAGCAGGTCCTTGGCGCGGATCTCGTCCAGGCTGCGCTCGTCATTGGGAATCGCCACATGGGAGTCGGCCTCGGCCCAGCCATGCCCGGGGAAATGCTTGCCGGTGGCCGCCATCCCGGCGCTGTTCATGCCGCGGATAAAGGCACCGGCCAACAGCGCCGCGCGCTCCGGATCGCCCTCGAAAGCCCGGCTGCCCACCACCGCGCTGCGCTGGTGATCCAGATCCAGGACTGGGGCAAAGCTCAGGTCCAGGCCCACCGCCAGGACCTCGGTGGCCATGATCCAGCCACACTGTTCGGCCAGGTACTCGGCATTCGGGTTGTCGGCCAGGGCACGCATCGCCGGCAGACGGACAAAGCCCTGACGCAATCGCTGCACCCGACCACCTTCCTGATCCACCGCCAGCAGCAGGTCCGGGCGGATCGCCCGGATCGCCGCGCTCAGTTCGCGCACCTGGCGTGGGTGCTCGATATTCCGAGCGAAAATGATCAGCCCGCCCACCTGCGGCTGACGCAGGAGTTGGCGATCTTCAGCCGTCAGCCAGGTACCGGCGACGTCCACCATCAAGGAGCCTTGCAGGCCAGCGGTCATAGAAATTCCTTAAGCACTACGATGCCTTCCAGGCAACGCCGACGAGGCCACACCCACGGGGATGCGGCCGGGGCAAGCAGCGTCGGCACAAGGAAGGCACGGGGATATGAAACGAGAATCGGCATGGGCGGCTAGCTTAGCGGATGTAAGCAGTCGCGCCCACCCGTGGGATCACGCCTTGGCAGCTGCCGGAGCGGTTTTGCTGCGCGGCTTGAGCTGGGCGCTGGCCATGGCTTCGTCGGTGACGCCAGTTTCGGCACGCATGCCGGCAGCGAGGAAAGGCACCATCAAGCGCATCACCTGTTCGATGGAGGTGTTGACCCCGAAATCGGTTTCGGCAATCGCCCGCAACGCCTTGATTCCGGACATGCTGAACGCCGCGGCACCCAGCATGAAATGCACACGCCAGAACAATTCGATGGGCGGAATACGTGGCGCCGCCTCGTTGACCAGCAGCATGTAGCGGCGAAACACCTTGCCGTACATGTCTTCCAGATAACGCCGCAGATGCCCCTGGCTCTGGCTGAAAGCCAGCCCCAGCAAACGCATGAAAATCGACAGGTCGTTGCCGCTGCGTGGCTGCACCACCAACGCCTGCTCGACCAGGATCTCCAGTAGTTCTTCCAGGCTCGGCTTGCTGTCCGGCTTGGACTGACGCCGCTCCAGCTCACGATCGAGACTGACGCAGAACGGCCCGAGGAAGCGCGAGAACACCGCCTGGATCAGGGCCTTTTTGGAACCGAAATGATAGTTGACCGCTGCCAGGTTGACCCCGGCCTTGCTGGTAATCAGCCGCAACGAGGTTTCGGCAAAACCTTTTTCCGCGAACAACTGCTCGGCAGCATCGAGAATGCGTTCAACGGTTTCCGACTGGGCCATGGCTACTCCGCCTGACAAACACTTGTTTGAAACATACGTTTCAGGCTCATCAATGTCAAGTCCGCGCGCCCCTGCGAAGGCCGTCCGGCGCGCTATTTAATCATACCTGCCGCGGTCTGTAGCCAGCCTTGAGTGCTGGATTGCTACCCCGCAATGACAACCGCCCGGCTGACCACGGCAAATGGAGGATTGCCAAGCGACGTTCACTGTATATAATCCCAGTCACTGTATAAAAAGACAGAGCGATCGACATGCTAAAACTGACGCCACGCCAAGCTGAGATTCTGGCTTTTATCAAACGCTGCCTTGAAGACAACGGCTATCCGCCCACCCGCGCCGAGATCGCCCAGGAGCTGGGTTTCAAGTCGCCCAACGCCGCCGAAGAACACCTCAAGGCCCTGGCCCGCAAAGGCGCCATCGAGATGACCCCTGGAGCCTCTCGCGGCATCCGCATCCCGGGCTTCGAAGCCAAGCCCGACGACACGCTGCCCATCATCGGCCGCGTTGCCGCTGGCGCCCCCATCCTCGCCCAGCAGCACATTGAAGAATCCTGCAACATCAACCCGACCTTCTTCCATCCGCGCGCCGACTACCTGCTTCGGGTCAACGGCATGAGCATGAAGGACATTGGCATCTTCGACGGTGACCTGCTGGCAGTGCATACCACCCGCGAGGCCCGCAACGGCCAGGTGGTGGTGGCACGCATCGGCGATGAAGTCACGGTCAAGCGCTTCAAGCGCGAAGGCAGCAAAGTCTGGCTGATCGCCGAAAACCCTGATTTCGCCCCCATCGAAGTCAACCTGAAAGATCAGGAGCTGGTGATCGAAGGCTTGAGTGTCGGCGTCATTCGCCGCTAAAGGAGGCTCCATGCAGTTCCCCCATACACCACAGCAAGCCCAACTGCCGTTGTTTGAAGCGTTCCTGGCCCAGCCATTGGCGCCTGCGCTCAAAGAAGTGGCCGAGTCGCCCTGGAATAAAGATCCAGAGGCTTTCAGCGAACTGTCGTTACGCGGCGCCGCCGGGAACTGCCTGAACCTCCTGGCACCCATCCTCAGAGAGTTGAGCCAGGAGCAGGACGCCCGGTGGCTGACCTTGATCGCCCCGCCCTCAAGCCTGACCCAAAGCTGGCTGCGGGATGCTGGCCTGAATCGCGAACGCATCCTGCTGCTTCACCCCCGAGGCTCTCAGAGCCCACAGCAACTGGCTTGCGAGGCCCTGCGCCTGGGGCGCAGCCACACAGTGGTCAGTTGGCTGAACCCATTGAGCACTAGCGCACGGCAACAGTTGATCAGCGCCGCACGCACGGGCGATGCGCAAAGCCTGAATATTCGCCTGGGATAAACACCGGGAAGTCACTACACAATGCGCTTGAAAAGCACGAGGCTTCTCCAGGATTGAGAAGCCGAGAAAAATATGACGAACAACCGGAAGAAAACCGATAAACGGGCTTAGTGAAGAACCCGCGGACCGTCTTCCTTGTCGATTTCACCCTCCACCAGGCGTCCGGCCATCTGCACACCGACGCTCAACATGGCCTTGGCCACCTCGACATGCTGACCTTGCAAAAAGGCTTTGGCATCCTCGGAGAAATCCAAAGTAACCAGAGAACCCTCGTCCTCAGCTCTGCGCAGCTCAATACGGCCGTCTGGCAACTCGACAATTTCTAGAAAGGACGTTGGCATAAAGGTCTGATCTCCACGAAAGGCGGGGATTATATCAGTCATCACCCCCGCCCCGCTCAGGATCTTGCACCAGACGTGGCGCTGTTCAACAGGCACGAGCACCTGCTCCCATTAAGAAATGCGGCACTGCAGCCCTCAAAACACCGTGCCAGCCCGCCTCAGAAATTCGGCTTGTATTCAAAACCCGCCGAAGCCTGGCTGTCGGAAAATGGCGTGATCAACGACTTGTTCAAGCTCAACCGATTAACCAAGGAACCGGGGAACATCTGAATGGAGTTGTTGAAATGCTCCACATTCAGGTTGAACAGAGTGATGGCTCCACCGATATTGCCTTCCTGCTCGGCAACCTCACGCATCAGGTTGCTCAACAGGGTGGCGGACTTGAGATCCGGATAGGCCTCAAACGCCAGGTTCAAGCCCCCCAACAGGGCTTTGCTGCCCTCGTCGACCGACTTCAACGCATCGCCATCGGCAGCAGATGGCAAGCTGCCAATGGCGCTACGCAAGCCAACGATCTTCTCCAGCAGTTGGCTCTCATACGCCTGAAAACCGGCCACTTGCGGTTCCAGCAGATCCAGCACCTTGATTCGCTGCCGCTGGTAGGTCAGCACGTCCGACCAGGCTCGCTGGGCGCGGTTGTGTGCGCTGACGATCTTGTTGTAGTGCACATAGGCCAGAACGCCCAAGGCGATCGCAATGACCAACAACAACTCCATACCCTATTGCTCCATTTCATCAGCGACCTTCATCGGAAGGTCGAAATTGTTGTCATGCAATTCCGCCAGTTCATGCACCAGCGCCAGCACCGGAAACAGACCTGGCAACTCCAGTCCCTGCTTGATATTGGCGTAGAACCCCGATAAGTCCTCGAAGGTCCCAGGATCTTTGTAGGCCATGACCTCGGCGTCATCGAAGCTCAGGCACAGACGCCCCTCATTGGAAAATTCCAGGTTCACCTTCTTCAGCCGCCGGCACAGCCTCAGCAAAAAAGCCAGGGTGGTAGGGGTCGCGAACTTGGCACAGGCCAGCTCACTGTCACCGGTGAAAGTGAAGCTTCTGTTGAAGTCATCAGAAGTGGTCTCGAAGACTTTACGCTTTGTACGCTTTTTCTTCGGCAGATCACTGCACACCATCACGCCCGTGACCCAGGGAAAATCCACCACCAGGCTGAAACGATCGAAGCTCTCGTAAACCCGTTCACTTTCGCCATCGGATTTGGATTTGTAGTGGGAATTCACATAACGCAAGTGGTGAAAGACAAAGGGCAACTGATGGCGCGCACCCTGGTAGGTTCCCGCGGCGGAGTCCACGATGCGGCGGCTGTCGTTACCGCGTTCATAGTCCTCGAACTCGCCGCTCAGCTGCGTGAAACGCTCTTCAGCTGTTCCACCCGGGTCCGAAAGGCCATTACTGAGGAATGAACATCGACGAGCGATCCTCTTAGGCAACTCATCAACAGCGGCTTTACGACTCATCCAGATGATCAGACTGGCAACGCCTAAACACGCCGCGATGAACCACATCACCACCACGCCTGCCATGGCCGGGATCGCTGAAACAATCGCCAGCATCACCAGCACCAGGGGCTGGGCATGATCGAACTTCAAGCCGCCCTTGAAGGATTGGAGCCTGCCGATGACCTGCAACAGGTCGTCGTTGGTCCTGGCCCGCGCCACCTCGGCGTCGCAAGTGGCCAACAACCGGACCAGCTCGGCATCATGCTTGAGAAACTGCATCACTCTTCCTTGATCAATTCGCTGGAGTCCACAACCTGTGGGACGACAGCAGCAACAGCATGACCGTCGTGCTGCCAGGCCAGTCGCTCTATCAACCCCAACAGCGGATACAGCTTCGGCAACTCGATGCCCGCCTCGATCCGCTCACGAAAGACCGTCAGATCACTCAACGCCCCCGGATCGGCATGGGCCATGATGTCTTCGTTGTTGAAGCTCAGGCAGAGCCGTCCCTGGCCAGAGAACTCCAGATTGACCCCATGAAGCTGACGCGAAAGTTCCAGCAGCAGGTCCAGCGTCGCAGGCGTGGCGAAGCGTTCACAAGAGGCCGGGTCATTGCCGCGCAGCACAAAGGTCTGATTGAAATCCTCGCGATCGGTCTTGAAGGGCTGACCCGGCAGCTGTATTTCCAGAGGGCTGGATCGAAGTGCAAGCTCTCTCACCCAGGGAAAATCCACCACCAGACTGTAGCGCTGGTAGTTCGTGTAAACCGTCTTGAGGTCTCCACCGGCCCCGCGCTCCCAACTGGAGATCACATATCGAAGCTGGTGATACTCGAATGCCAGCGAATGTCGCTCTCCTCGATACACTCCCTGGAGCGAGTCCAGGATACGGCGCCGCTCACTCTCGCTGCCCCGACGGTAATCGGTGAACTCATTGTCCAGTCTCTTCAGGCGCCAGTCGGCGCTACTGTCGAATTCCCTCAAGTCATTGCCAAGCATCATGCACTTGCGGGTAATGCTCGCCGCCAGATCGGTCGATACCCCAGAGATACCTTTGCTGACCCGATAGCTGAAGAAACACAGAGCCACAAACACCCAGAACATCCCGCCCATGCCGTCCATCAGCAACGCAGCCGCAAGCGAAGCAAACGCCAGCACCAGAAGCGTTATTGACTGCGCATGATCGAACGCCAGGCCGCCGGGGAATACCTCCAGCCGGTCAAGCACCTCTAGCAGGTCCGCCTTGGACTGAGCGTTGATGACTCGCATCTGGCAATCGCCCAGCAGGCGTACCAGCGCCTGGTCACGCAAGAAGAACAACATGCATCTTCCTTGATCAATTGAAGGCGCCGCTCATCAAGCGACGCTCAGGCTCAACACTCGTTCAAGCCATCTCGAAAACGAATGGCCAGGGCCTTGAGATTCTGCCGCCAGCTCTCCAGTTCTTCCCGACTCAGTTCCGGCGCCGGCTCCGGCTCGTCCAGATTGACCGCCACAATCAGCGGCTGGGTCACGTCCCCCTTGGGCTTGTGCGGCGCTCGCGGCGGTTGAAACAGCTCGTTGTAAGCGGACAACAGTTGCGCCAGCCAGGCCTGTGGACTCTGCGCCAGCTCCAGTAGTTCCGCCAGTTCGGGAATGGCAATGCTGTCCAGCACCTCACGATTAAGGATCTGCTCGACCCGGGCAGCACTGGCCTGTGGCAGACGGTAGAACCCGGCGATCTCGTGGCATAGCCCCAGCAAGGCACCGTAGAGATGGAACAGCACCGACTCGCGCCCCGCCTGGACCAGCGCCTGGGCATTCATCGCCCGCCCCTCTTCGGCCCGAGCCAGGGCTTCGAGCGCCAGGCCGGCAAAGTAGATTTTCTGATTGGTACGGGTATAGAGCTCGTGGGCCATGTAGGCAGCCTCCACTACAAGAAGAGAACCAGATGCGGATGGCACAGTTTCAAGGATCACTCCCGCGCACCGCAAGGCAAAAGAAAGGCCGCATGACTCCCGGCGGAATCATGCGGCCCTGTACGGCGCCAATGCGAGGAGCAAGCCCCTCGACACAATCAGTGCCTAGCGCTTGTCTTCGACCTTCCAGGTGCCACCGTCGTAGAACGCGCGCCAGCCGGTAGGCTTGCCATCAACCTCGGTCTGCACGTACTGCTCCTTGGTCTTGCGGCTATAGCGCACCACCGCAGGACGCCCCTCTGGGTCCTTCTTCGGTGCTTCGCAGAGGAAGTGGTACTTCGGATCAATCTCGTCCTTGTGCGGGATCAACTCCAGCACCAACGGCGCCCGGGTTTCACGGTTTTTCGGGAACTGGCTGGCAGCCAGGAACAGGCCCGAAGCACCGTCGCGCAGGATGTAGGTGTCGTTGACCTTCTCGCATTTCAGCTCAGGCATCTTCACCGGATCCATCTTCGGCGGCGCCGCATCACCGCTTTTCAGCAGCTTGCGGGTGTTCTTGCAAGTGGCGTTGGTGCAACCGAAGAACTTGCCGAAACGACCGGTCTTGAGCTGCATCTCGCTGCCGCACTTGTCACATTCCAGGCTCGGGCCCTCGTAGCCCTTGATCCGGTAGCTGCCCTCTTCGATCTCGTAGCCGGCGCAATCCGGGTTGTTGCCGCAGATGTGCAGCTTGCGCTTTTCATCCAGCAGGTAAGCGTCCATCGCCGTGCTGCAGATCGGGCAACGGTGCTTGCCACGCAGTACCAGGGATTCGGATTCGCCCTCGTCGTCCGCGGCGATCTCGTCGCCCGGCACCAGGTTGACGGTGGCCTTGCAACGCTCCTTGGGTGGCAGGCTGTAGCCCGAGCAACCGAGGAATACACCAGTGGAGGCGGTGCGAATCTGCATCGGCCGACCGCAGGTCAGGCATGGAATATCCGTCATGACCGGCTGGTTGGCGCGCATGCCGCTTTCGGCGCCCTCGGCCACTTCGAGTTTCTTCTTGAAGTCGCCGTAGAACTCGTCAAGGACGTTCTTCCAGTCGCGCTCGCCCTGGGCCACGTCATCGAGGTTCTCTTCCATGCCGGCGGTGAAGCCGTAGTCCATGAGATTGGAGAAGCTTTCGGAGAGACGTTCGGTGACGATGTCACCCATCTTTTCCGAATAGAACCGACGGTTGTGCAGGGTTACGTAGCCGCGATCCTGAATGGTCGAAATGATCGCCGCATAGGTCGAAGGACGACCGATGCCGCGTTTTTCCATTTCCTTCACCAGGCTGGCTTCGGAATAGCGCGCTGGCGGCTTGGTGAAGTGCTGGCTTGGGTCGAGCTTGATCAACTTCAGCACTTCGCCCTGGGCCATGTCCGGCAGCACATCGTCATCACCTGGCTTGCTGATCTGCGGCATGACCCGGGTGTAGCCGTCGAACTTGAGGATGCGGCCCTTGGCGCGCAGCTCGAAGTCCCCAGCAGCCACGCTGACGGTGGTGGACAGGTATTGCGCCGGCAGCATCTGGCAGGCGACGAACTGGCGCCAGATCAGCTCGTAGAGCCGCTCGGCGTCACGTTCCATGCCCGACAGTTTGCTTGGATGGGTGTTGACGTCGGACGGACGAATCGCTTCGTGCGCCTCCTGGGCCCCTTCCTTGCTGCTGTAGACGTTGGGCGAGGCCGGCAGGTACTTGTTGCCGAACTCGTCTTCGATATAGGTCCGCGCCATCGCCACGGCATCAGCCGAGAGGTTGGTGGAGTCGGTACGCATGTAGGTGATGTAGCCGGCCTCATACAGACGCTGGGCCATCATCATGGTCTTCTTCACCCCGAAGCCCAGGCGGTTGCTCGCGGCCTGCTGCAGGGTGGAGGTAATAAATGGCGCTGACGGCTTGCTGCTGGTGGGCTTGTCTTCACGCTTGGCGACGCTGTAGGCCGAAGCCTTGAGCTTCTCCAGGGCAGCCATGGCCTGGGTTTCGTTGAGCGGCTTGAAGGCTTCACCGTTCTCGCGAGCCACTTCGAAGCGCACCTTCGAGCCCTTGGCAGTGCCCAGGTCGGCGTGGACTTCCCAGTACTCTTCCGGAATGAAGGCGCGAATCTCACGCTCGCGCTCCACCACCAGCTTCACGGCTACCGACTGCACACGACCGGCGGACAGGCCACGGGCAATCTTCGCCCACAGCAGCGGGGAGACCATGTAGCCCACCACACGGTCAAGAAAACGCCGGGCCTGCTGAGCGTTGACCCGATGAATGTCCAGCTCGCCCGGCTGGGAGAAGGCTTCCTGGATCGCCTTCTTGGTGATTTCGTTGAACACCACGCGCTTGTAGCGGCTGTCATCACCGCCGATGGCTTCGCGCAGGTGCCAGGCAATGGCCTCCCCTTCGCGGTCCAAGTCCGTTGCGAGATAGATGGTGTCGGCATCCTTGGCAAGGCGGCGCAGCTCTTCGATGACCTTTTCCTTGCCAGGAAGGATTTCGTACTTGGCCTTCCAGCCGTGCTCGGGGTCGACGCCCATGCGCGACACCAACTGCTTGCGCGCTTTTTCCTTCGGCGACAGGGCCGCAGTTTCGCCCGCAGCGGCCTTGCCACGCTTGGCGGCCGGCTCTTTGGCGGCACTGGCCGAACCGCTGGTGGGCAGGTCTCGGATATGGCCGATACTCGACTTCACCACGTATTGGTTGCCCAAGTACTTGTTGATGGTCTTGGCCTTAGCCGGGGATTCCACAATGACCAGCGATTTGCCCATGGATCGGAAAATTCCTGAATTCGAGAAGAGAAAGGCGGTTGGCGCCTGACGCGGCCCCGCTATATATAGTGGCAACAAGGTGAGGTCAAGCGCAGGGTACTGCGCGACTGGCACTTATGCCGGTGAAAAAAGACTGGGTTCGGCCTGCACCAAAGCAAAGCGTGGGACCTGCTCGCCGTCAACTTCGACCGACTCCAGGAACATGCTCAAGGGGCGTACCCAAAAACCGTAATCCCCATACAGGGCTTGATAGAACACCACTTCTTCTTCCGTTTCCGAGTGCCGCGCCACGCTGAAAACGCGGTACTGCGGCCCCTTGTAATGCTGATAGAGCCCGGGTTGTAACTGCATGCTCTGGCCCTCGTGCAATTCTTTTCAAAATAAAAACAAATAAATCCGCAGAAAAACAAAAACCGGGGCACAGGGCCCCGGCTTCCATCCACCCAACGCTTAAACGCGTTCGAAGACGGTCGAGATGCCCTGGCCAAGGCCGATGCACATGGTGGACACACCGAAGGTGCCGCCATTCTGCTTCATGACGTTGAGCAGGGTCCCGGAGATACGTGCACCGGAGCAACCGAACGGGTGACCCAGGGCGATCGCGCCGCCGTGCAGGTTAACCTTCTCGTTCATCTTGTCGAGCACTTTCAGATCTTTCAGCACTGGCAGGGCCTGTGCGGCGAAAGCTTCGTTGAGCTCGAAGAAGTCGATGTCGTTGATGCCCAGGCCTGCGCGCTTCAGGGCTTTCTGCGTGGCCGGTACTGGACCATAGCCCATGATCGCCGGATCCACACCCGCCACGGCCATGGAACGGATCACCGCCATCGGCTGAATACCCAGATCCTGAGCCCGCTGGGCCGACATCACGATCATGCACGAGGCACCGTCGGTGATCTGCGACGAAGTACCGGCAGTCACGGTACCGCCCTTGGGGTTGAACGCCGGCTTCAAGGCCGCCAGGCTTTCCAGGGTGGTTTCGGGACGAATGGTTTCGTCGTAGTCGAACAGTTTCAGGAAACCGTTCTCGTCATAGCCCTGCATCGGGATGATTTCGTCCTTGAACTTGCCTTCCACGGTCGCCTTGTGGGCGAGCTGGTGGGAACGCAAGCCAAAGGCGTCCTGCTGTTCGCGGGTAATGCCATGCATCTTGCCCAGCATTTCGGCAGTCAGGCCCATCATGCCCGAGGCTTTCGCCGCGTACAGGGACATGTGCGGGTTCGGATCGACACCGTGCATCATGCTCACGTGGCCCATGTGCTCGACGCCGCCCACGACGAATACGTCACCGTTGCCGGTCATGATCGCCTGCGCTGCAGTGTGCAGCGCACTCATGGACGAACCGCACAGACGGCTGACGGTCTGGCCAGCCGAAGTATGGGGGATCTGGGTCATCAGCGACGCCATGCGCGCGATGTTCCAGCCTTGTTCCAGGGTCTGGTTGACGCAGCCCCAGATCACGTCCTCGACTTCCGCCGGGTCGACCTTGGTGTTGCGCTCCAGCAGTTTGCTGATCAGGTGCGCCGACATGTCTTCGGCGCGGGTGTTGCGGTGCATGCCGCCCTTGGAGCGGCCCATCGGAGTACGACCGAAGTCGACAATCACGACGTCTCTAGGATTCAAGCTCATATGTTCACTCTCGCTCTAGTGTGGGCGCTTAACCGAAGAAGCTCTGGCCGTTCTTGGCCATTTCACGCAGCTTCGTGGTCGGGTGGTACAGCGCGCCCAGATCGGCGTACTGGTCGGCCAGGGCAACGAACTGGGCAACACCGATGGAATCGATGTAGCGCAGCGCACCGCCACGGAATGGAGGGAAACCAATGCCGTAGACCAGGCCCATGTCCGCTTCGGCAGCGGTTTCGACGATGCCGTCTTCCAGGCAACGAACGGTTTCCAGGCACAGCGGGATCATCATCCAGTTGATGATGTCTTCGTCGGTGACTTCACGCTGCTCGTAGACAATTGGCTTGAGCACTTCCAGTACCGATGGATCGGCGACCTTCTTCTGCTTGCCCTTCTTGTCGGTTTCGTAGGCGTAGAAACCCTTGCCGTTCTTCTGTCCCAGGCGCTTGGCCTCATAAAGCACGTCCACGGCCGAGCGGCGGTCGTCCTTCATGCGATCCGGGAAACCTTCAGCCATGACGTCGCGACCGTGGTGGCCGGTGTCGATACCGACCACGTCCATCAGGTACGCCGGGCCCATTGGCCAGCCGAATTTTTCCATGATCTTGTCGATGCGTACGAAATCCACACCGGCGCTGACCAGCTTGGCGAAGCCGCCGAAATACGGGAACAGCACGCGGTTGACCAAAAAGCCCGGGCAGTCGTTGACCACGATCGGGTTCTTGCCCATTTTCTTGGCGTAGGCAACGGTGGTGGCAACGGCCAGCTCGCTGGACTTCTCGCCACGGATCACTTCCACCAGCGGCATCATGTGCACCGGGTTGAAGAAGTGCATGCCGACGAAGTTTTCCGGACGCTTGAGGGCCTTGGCCAGCAGGCTGATGGAAATGGTCGAGGTGTTGGACGCCAGGATGGTGTCTTCCTTGACCTGAGCTTCCACTTCGGCCAGCACGATCTGCTTGACCTTGGGGTTCTCGACCACCGCTTCGACCACCAGGTCGACGTTGCCGAAATCGCCGTAGGACAGGGTCGGACGAATGCCGTTGAGCACTTCAGCCATCTTCGCGGCGGTCATGCGACCCTTGTCAACGCGGCCCACCAGCAGTTTCGCGGCTTCCGCCAGACCCTGCTCGATACCGTGCTCGTTGATGTCCTTCATCAGGATCGGCGTGCCTTTGGACGCCGACTGGTAGGCGATGCCGCCCCCCATGATGCCGGCGCCGAGTACGGCGGCCTGCTTCACGTCCTTGGCGATTTCGTCGTAGGCCTTGGCCTTTCTCTTCAATTCCTGGTCGTTGAGGAACAGACCGATCAGGCTTTGTGCGGCCGAAGTCTTGGCCAGTTTGACGAAACCGGCTGCTTCCACTTCCAGGGCTTTGTCGCGACCGAAGTTGGCCGCTTTCTGGATGGTCTTGATCGCTTCGACCGGTGCCGGGTAGTTCGGGCCGGCCTGGCCAGCCACGAAGCCCTTGGCGGTTTCGAACGCCATCATCTGCTCAATGGCGTTGAGCTTGAGTTTTTCCAGCTTCGGCTGACGCTTGGCCTTGTAGTCGAACTCGCCGGAAATGGCGCGCTTGACCAGGGCCAGAGCGGCATCCTTGAGTTTCTCGGGTGCAACCACAGCATCCACGGCACCGACTTTCAGCGCGTCTTCGGCACGGTTTTCCTTGCCGGCGGCGATCCACTCGATGGCGTTGTCGGCACCGATCAGGCGCGGCAGGCGCACAGTACCGCCGAAACCCGGGTAGATGCCCAGCTTGACTTCCGGCAGACCGATCTTGGCGCTGGCGGCCATGACGCGGTAATCCGCTGCCAGGCACATTTCCAGGCCGCCCCCCAGGGCGATGCCATTGATCGCGGCAACGGTCGGCACATTGAGGTCTTCGAAATCGCTGAAGATCTTGTTGGCTTCGAGGTTGCCAGCCACCAGCTCGGCATCCGGCAGCTTGAAGTTATCGACAAACTCGGTGATGTCGGCGCCGACGATGAACACGTCTTTGCCACTGCTGACGATCACGCCCTTGATCGAAGCATCTGCCTTGATGGTGTCAACAGCCTGACGCAGTTCGTTCAGGGTTAGACGGTTGAACTTGTTGACGGACTCACCCTTGAGGTCGAAATTCAATTCGACGATGCCACTTTCAAGAGCCTTAACCGTGATGGCTTTACCTTCGTAAATCATCAACTGATCTCCACGATATGGAAGCTGAACAGTACACGTCGGACGCTGACTTCTGGCTTGGCACTAACGTCACCGTCGATGCTAACGCCATTCCGCCAGGCACACCCGCCAACGCGATAGTCGGGATTCTGTACAGAGCCGCCTGCGATGCAAACGCTCATTTCATACGCCCGTTTGATTTGGGTACGCCACATTCAGGGAAAATCCGCCAATTGTCAATCGTACAAAACACTGTTTGAAACGCGACTTTGCGGTCACTTCATCGCTCCCCGGACCTTCAACACGGCCCCGCATTCAAGGCCATTCATAGGATCAATATTTAGAAAAATCGCCCTAAATCCCCCGACCTCAAGGAGCAAGTACGACTAAGCTGGGGATATATCTGAAGAAATGACCAGAAAACATTTATCGAATAAAGCCACTGCCCAGACAGCAAAAAGCCACCCGAAGGTGGCTCCAACCCTATTACCGGCCTGCCTGGCCATCCCGCCCGATGTTGAGTCGGGCTTTTTATTGCCCAGCGCCCAGCCCCACCCTGCCCCGGACGCGCTCCTCGAAGGCCTCAGGCCAATGCCTTGAGCACCGAGGCGATGTTCTCCAGGACACTGACCTCGCCACGCTCGTTCCAGTACAGGGCAATCAGCTGCTTGTCCGCTTCAACCTTGAACACCCCGGACGGCAACGTCTGCAGGTGCTGGAGCAGCAGCTCGTCGACACAAGGCTCACGCCATTGATTGACCCAGCAACCGGGAGCTGTCTGCCAATAACTCCAGCAGGCCGATTGCGCGCTACGCCGCGGGCGGTGGTACTGCGGGCACGGATTGGGGGGCTCCTGTCCCAGCCAATGTGGCCACTCCTGAGGCGCCAGCTGCATGGCCAGGCCCATGCGCCGCGCCTCCATGCGCAGGGCGATCAGGCCGCTCTGGCGGCGCGAGGGACGCAACCACGCCAGCGGACTCAGAACCACCGCAAGGATTGACACCACTATCCAGACCGTCATATCAGTACTCTCGATTTTTTGATGAGCGGGGCCTGGGCAAAACCAACCCGCTTGAAAGCAGCCATACTTGAAGCTATTGCAATCCTCAGGAGGAGCGCCTCATGTCCTACCACCATATTCTGGTCGCCGTAGATCTAACCGAAGAGTGCGATCCTGTTATCCACCGCGCTCGCGAGCTGTCGGTGAGCAATGGGGCCAAGCTGTCCCTGGTGCATATCGTCGAACCCATGGCCATGGCCTTCGGCGGCGATGTCCCCATGGACCTTTCGCAACTGCAGCAGCAACAGTTCGACCAGGCTCGGGAGCGCCTGGATCGGCTGATCCACAAGTACCCGGAGCTGACCAAGGAATACAGCCACCTGACCTACGGACAGCCGCGCCAGGAGATTCACCACCTGGCCAAGGAGCAGGAATGCGACCTGATCGTGGTCGGCAGCCATGGCCGCCACGGCCTGGCGCTGTTACTGGGCTCCACCGCCAATGACGTTCTCCACGGCGCGCCTTGTGACGTGCTGGCGGTGCACCTGGTCAAGCGCTGAATACCGCCACCGGCACGCCAGTGGCCTCGACAAAAAGCCCGACTCTGAAGTCGGGCTTTTTTTATTGCTCAGCGGTCACTCAGGCATCCAGCTCGGCCCAGCGCTCGACCATCTGCTCCAGCTCGGCATTCAACTGCTCCAGCCGGGCGATGACCGCAGCGGTTTCCGCCACCGGGCGCTGATAGAAACCGGCATCGGCCATTTCCGCCTCGACCCCGGCAATCTGCTGCTCCATCGCTTCGATCTGCCCCGGCAACGCCTCAAGCTCGCGTTGCAGCTTGTAGCTGAGCTTCTTCTTCGCCGCCGGAGCCTCCTGCGCGGGGGCCGGCGCCGCGGCTTGTACCGGCGCCACCACGGCGGAATTCAGCTCGGCCTTGCCGGACTTGTTCTCGGTCACGCCCAGCAACCGCGGCGAACCGCCCTGACGCAGCCAATCCTGATAACCGCCAACGTACTCGCGAACCTTGCCCTCGCCTTCAAAGACCAGGGTGCTGGTCACCACGTTGTCGAGGAACGCCCGGTCGTGGCTGACCATCAGTACCGTGCCCTGGAAAGTCAGCAGCACTTCCTCCAAAAGCTCGAGGGTTTCCACATCCAGGTCGTTGGTCGGCTCATCGAGCACCAGCAGGTTGGCCGGCTTGCTGAACAACTTGGCCAGCAACAGACGGGCACGCTCACCACCGGACAGCGCCTTGACTGGCGTACGGGCACGTTGCGGGCTGAACAGGAAATCACCCAGGTAGCTGAGCACGTGACGGCTCTGGCCATCGATCTCGATGAAGTCGCGACCTTCGGCGACGTTGTCGATCACGGTCTTTTCCAGGTCCAACTGGTGGCGCAACTGGTCGAAGTAGGCGACGTCGATCCGTGTACCCTCTTCCACCTTGCCGCTGCTGGGAACCAGGCCACCGAGCATCAGCTTGAGCAAGGTAGTCTTGCCGGTGCCGTTGGCGCCCAGAAGGCCGATACGGTCGCCGCGCTGCAGGACCATGGAGAAGTCCTTGACCAGGAACGGACCATCCGGGTGAGCGAAGCTGACGTTCTCCAGCACCATCACCTGCTTGCCGGACTTGTCTGCGGTTTCCAGCTGAATATTGGCCTTGCCGGTACGCTCGCGGCGCTCACTGCGCTCCACGCGCAGCGCCTTGAGCGCACGCACGCGGCCTTCGTTACGGGTACGCCGGGCCTTGATGCCCTGGCGAATCCACACTTCTTCCTGGGCCAGGCGCTTGTCGAACAGCGCGTTGGCGGTTTCTTCCGCCGCCAGCATGGCTTCCTTGTGCACCAGGAAGCTGGCGTAGTCGCCGTTCCAGTCGATCAGGCCACCGCGATCCAGTTCGAGAATGCGAGTGGCCAGGTTCTGCAGGAAGGAACGGTCGTGGGTAATAAAGAGGACCGCGCCCTGGAAATCCTTCAGCGCCTCTTCCAGCCAGGCAATGGCGCCGATGTCCAGGTGGTTGGTCGGCTCGTCGAGCAGCAGCAGGTCCGGCTCGGACACCAGGGCCTGGGCCAGCAGCACGCGACGACGCCAGCCGCCGGACAACTCGGCGAGGGTCTTGTCGGCGGGCAGTTGCAGACGGCTCAGGGTGCTGTCCACCAGTTGCTGCAGGCGCCAGCCGTCACGGGCTTCGAGGTCGTGCTGGACGTGCATCAGTTTTTCCAGATCAGCGTCGGTGACGATGTTCTGGCTCAGGTGGTGGTACTGGGCCAGCAGCTCGCCGACACCGTCCAGGCCCTGGGCAACCACGTCGAACACGGTCCGCTCGTCGGCCACCGGCAATTCCTGGGGCAACTCGCCGATCTTCAGACCGGGTGCGCGCCATACGGAGCCGTCGTCGGGCTTCTGATCGCCCTTGACCAGCTTCATCATGCTGGATTTGCCAGTACCGTTACGGCCGATGATGCACACCCGCTCACCACGGGCGATCTGCCAGGACACCTTGTCCAACAACGGCATGGCGCCGAAAGCAAGGGACACATCGCTGAATTTGAGCAGGGTCATGTTCTTCTCCAAAAACCGGGCGCGCATTCTACCTGACTTGAGCCCGCAGAAGGCCGGCTATTTCGCCGCCGGCCACCCCTGAGGCACTTTTGTTGCCAACTGATGCCAAGGGTTCGGCAAAGCTTTCACCGGTTGCTGGCAAAAGGCTAAGCTAGTGAGCAATCAGTGTTGGCCTTGTCGGCACTTGTCATGATTTCTCTGCCCGGATGTCTCATGCGCAGTCGCCTTTTCAGTGTTTTATCTTGCCTGCTTCTCACCGCCGCAGCCGTCCAATCCGCCCAGGCGGCAGACCTGACTCTACAACGCCAGTATTACGATGAAGCCAAGCGCGCCCTGGCCAAGGGTGATTCCGGCCCCTACTTCCGTTACGCCGATGCGCTGCGCGACTACCCGCTGGAACCCTACCTGGCCTATGACGAGCTGACTGCCCGGCTGAAATCCGCCAGCAACGCCGAGATCGAGAAATTCCTCGCCGAACATGGCGATCTGCCCCAGGCCAACTGGATGAAACTGCGCTGGTTGCGCTGGCTGGCCGAACGCGGCGATTGGGCGACCTTCACCAAGTACTACGACCCGAAACTCAATTTCACCGAGCTGGATTGCCTCAACGGCCAGTACCAGCTGGGACACAATCTCAAGGCCGAAGGCTACGCCGCCACCGAAAAGCTCTGGCTGACCGGCAAATCCCAACCGGCCGCCTGTGACGCCTTGTTCGCGCAATGGGCCGCCGAAGGCCAACTGACCGAACAGAAACGCTGGCAACGGGCCAAACTGGCGGCCGAAGCCCGCAACTATCCTCTGGCCAACAGCCTGGTGAAGAGCATGACCAGCCTGGCGCCTCAGGGTCGCCTGCTGGTCGATGTGGCGCAAAAACCCGAACTGCTGAGCCAGCCCTCGCGCTTCCAGCCGGCCGATGAGGCCATGTCCGATGTGGTCGGCCTCGGCCTGCGCCGACTGGCACGCCAGGACCCTGACAAGGCCATGGCCCTGCTGGACGGCTATGCCAGCAGCATGCACTTCTCCCGCGACGAAAAAGTGGCGATTGCCCGCGAAATCGGCCTGACCCTGGCCCGGCGCTTCGACAGCCGCGCCCTGGACGTGATGACCAAGTACGACCCGGAGCTGCGCGACAACACCGTGTCCGAATGGCGCCTGCGCCTGCTGTTGCGCCTGGCACGCTGGGAGGATGCCTATCAGTTGACCCGCAAGCTGCCTCAGGACCTGGCCAGCACCAACCGCTGGCGCTACTGGCAGGCTCGCAGCCTGGAGCTGGCCCAGCCGCAAAACCCTCAGGCCCAGGCGCTGTTCAAGGGGTTGGCCCGGGAGCGGGACTTCTATGGCTTCCTCGCCGCCGATCACGCCAAGGCCCCCTATCAGCTGAACAACCAACCGCTGATGCTGAGCCAGGCGGTCATCAACAAAGTCCGTAATACCCCGGGCGTGCGTCGCGCCCTGGAGTTTCATGCCAGAGGCCAGATCGTCGACGGGCGCCGCGAGTGGTACCACGTCAGCCGACACTTCAACCGCGACGAAATGGTGGCCCAGGCCAGGCTGGCCTACGACCTGAAGTGGTACTTCCCGGCCATCCGTACCATCAGCCAGGCTCAATACTGGGATGACCTGGACATCCGTTTCCCAATGGCTCACCGCGACACCCTGGTGCGCGAAGCCAAGGTCCGCGGCCTGCATTCCAGCTGGGTGTTCGCCATCACCCGCCAGGAAAGTGCCTTCATGGACGACGCCCGCTCCCACGTCGGCGCCAGCGGCCTGATGCAACTGATGCCCGGCACCGCCAAGGAAACCGCGCGCAAGTTCAGCATCCCCCTAGCCTCGCCCCAGCAAGTGCTGGACCCGGACAAGAACATCCAACTGGGCGCCGCCTACCTGAGCCAGGTGCACAGCCAGTTCAACGGCAACCGGGTGCTGGCCTCCGCGGCCTACAACGCGGGTCCCGGGCGGGTGCGCCAATGGCTCAAGGGCGCCGATCACCTGAGTTTCGATGTGTGGGTGGAAAGCATCCCCTTCGACGAAACCCGCCAGTACGTACAGAACGTGCTGTCGTACTCGGTGATCTATGGGCAGAAGCTCAATTCACCACAGCCGCTGGTGGACTGGCATGAGCGCTACTTCGACGACCAGTGACCCCGCCCCTCCACAAGCCCGCAACGATGCGGGCTTTTTATTGGGCCAGCTCCTGGCTCGCCCGCGAAGAAACCGTCGAACTGGGCGCCAGCCTGTTGGACGCTTTCGCCGGCAAGCCGGCTCCTACACCGCTGCCTGAGGGCCGTCGCTGAATTGCAGGGACGCCAGGCGCGCATAGAGCGGACTGTTGGCGATCAGTTGCTGATGAGTACCCACCGCCACCAGCTTGCCCTGATCCATGACCGCAATACGGTCGGCATTCTTCACCGTAGCCAGGCGATGGGCGATCACCAGGGTGGTGCGGTCCTTCATCAGGCTGGGCAAAGCCTGCTGAATCAGATGCTCGCTCTGCGCGTCCAGGGCGCTGGTGGCTTCATCCAGCAACAGGATCGGTGCGTCCACCAACAATGCCCGGGCGATTGCCAGGCGTTGCCGCTGGCCGCCGGAGAGCCCCAAGCCGCCATCTCCCAGATGGGTCCGGTAGCCATCGGGCATCTGCTCGATGAACTCGTGGGCATAGGCGATCTTCGCCGCGTCCTGAACCTCGGCCAGGGTCGCGTCAGGCTTGCCGTAGCGGATGTTCTCTTCGATGCTGCCGTAGAACAGCGCCGGGCTCTGCGACACCAGGGCAAAGCAGCGGCGCAGATCCTGCGGGTCGAGCTGGGTCAGGGGGACGCCGTCCAGCAGGATCCGCCCCCGCTGTGGATCGTAGAAACGCAGCAACAGGTCATAGAGAGTGGATTTGCCCGCGCCCGAAGGCCCCACCAGCGCCAGGGTTTCCCCGGCCCGCACCGTCAGAGTCAAACCGTCGACGGCATAGCGATCCGGTCGCGACGGGTAGGCGAACCCCAGGTCCTCCAGTTGCAGCTCACCACGCACCCGCGCCGGCAGGCTCACCAGCCCGCTGTCGGGCGGTTGGATGCGGCTGTCCGCCCGCAGCAATTCGGCAATGCGTTCCGCCGCCCCCGCGGCCCGCTGCAACTCGCCAATCACCTCACTTAAGGTGCCGAAGGCACTGCCGACGATCAGGCTGTAGAAGACGAACGCTGCCAGCTCACCGCCGGAAATGCGCCCGGCAATGACATCCATGCCGCCGACCCAGAGCATCACACCCACCGCTCCCAGCACCAGGACGATCACCAGGGTAATCAGCCAGGCACGCTGGACGATGCGCTTGCGCGCCGTATCGAAGGCTTCCTCCACTGTCACGGCGAAACGCTGCTCGTCCTGGGCCTGGTGGTTATAGGCCTGGACCGTCTTGATCTGGCCGAGGGTTTCCGAGACGTAGCTGCCAACATCGGCGATCCGGTCCTGGCTCAGGCGCGACAGGCTGCGGACCCGGCGACCGAAAATCAGAATCGGCGCCAGCACCAGCGGCAAGGCCACCACCACGATACTGGTGAGCTTGGGGTTGGTGACAAACAGCAAGACAATGCCCCCCAGCACCATCAGCGCGTTGCGCAGGAACAACGACAGCGAGGAGCCGATCACCGACTGCAGCAAGGTGGTGTCCGCCGTCAGCCGCGACTGGATCTCCGAACTGCGGTTGTTCTCGTAAAAGCCGGGGTGCAGGTAGATCAGGTGATTGAACACCTGGCGCCGGATGTCCGCCACACAGCGCTCGCCAATCCACGACACCAGGTAGAAACGCACAAAGGTGCCCACCGCCAGGGCCAGGACCAGCAGCAGGAACAAGCCAATGGACTGATTGAGCAAATGCGGCGACTGGGTCATGAAGCCCTGGTCCACCAACAGCCGGATGCCCTGCCCCATGGACAAGGTGATGCCGGCAGTGACAATCAACGCCAGCAAGGCGCCCAGCGCCTGCCAACGGTAAGGAGCAATGAAGCGGCTGGCCAGATGCAGCGCCCGGCGGTGACGAGAAGAGAGCATGCAGTTCATCCATTGACGCGCCGGCGACTGATCCGCTGCAGCGGCGGCAACGAGATGAATTCGCAGGAACTTTGCTAAATCACAATGAGTCAGGTTGATTATGACCGCTGACACTAGAGCCTAGAGATTATCGGTCTAATCTGTGGCTGGCACTCCCTGGACATTTCTGGTGGAGTGAAGTGGCCGGGCCAGTCCTGGTGGCGGTCTGTAACAGCTTGGTCACCCGGCCATTCTAAAGTAAGCACACAACCTGATGAGGAGACAGGCCATGTCCTTGCAACACAGCAGCAATGACAAGATTCAAGTGATCCGTACCCAGCCGAACCAGTCTCTAGGGTGTGCCATCATCGACGCTCAGGGTCGCGAAGTACCTATTACTGAAGACATGATCCAGAACGCCTGCCGCGAACTGGAAAAGCGACTGGTCAAGCCTGCTCGGCAAGATTGACACACAGCCTCACGTCCTCTTGACCCGGCCTTATGGCCGGGTTTTTTATGCCCGCGCCCTGGGCTGCGAACGGGTTCAGACTTGGCTGGCGCCCAGGGCCCTGACGATCCGGCTCAGCACCGGCGACTCCCCTTGAATCCGCACTTGCAGGCCATCAACTTCGCGGCGCTCCGGGTAATGCTTGCGCAAGCCATCGAAGGCACTGCGCTGCCGGGCGACATCGTCCACCAGGCTGCGGCGCAAATCCGCATCATCACGGCGCGGGTCGTACACCGCCCGACAGATCATCGCCAAGGCCCAGGCCGGGTCGGCATTGGCATTGAGGCTCACCTGCGGCACCCAGGGCGCCGGCAGCAAGCTGGCCAGGCTGACCTGTTCGGCCTGACCGAGGAAGCGGCAATAAGCCTGATAGATCTGTGCCGTGCCACGCTGCTTGCCGTCCAGGCTGTAACCGGCGATATGGGGCGTGGCCAGCACGCACAGGTCCGCCAGTTCGCGGTCCACGGTCGGCTCCTCTTCCCAGACATCCAGCACCGCCTGCAAATCCTCACGCTCAAGCAGGACTTCACGCAGCGCCCGGTTATCCACCACCGGACCGCGGGCGGCATTGATCAGCCAGGTGCCCTGCTTGAGCCGGTCCAGGCGCTGCCGGTCCAGCAGGTGCCAGGTGGCATGCTCGCCGTGGCGGGTCAGCGGGGTATGCAGGCTGATGACGTCACAACGCTCGATCAACTGCTCCAGGCTGACATAGTCGCCGCCTTCTGCCGCCTGGCGTTGCGGATCACAGACCAGCACCTGCCAACCCAGGCCGCGCAGGACCTTGATCAGGCGTCCGCCAACTTCACCAGCCCCCACCACGCCATAACAGCGTTGCGCCAGGTCCACCCCTTCGATCTCGGCCAGGGTCAACAGGCTGCCCAGCACATAGTCCACCACGCCCCGGGCATTGCAGCCCGGGGCACTGGACCAACTGATCCCGGCTTGCTGGAAGTAGTCCAGGTCCAGGTGATCGGTGCCAATGGTGCAGGTGCCGACAAAACGTACCGGACTGCCATCCAGCAGTTGACGATCGACCTGGGTCACCGAGCGCACCAGCAGCACATCGGCCTGCTCCACGGCCGCCCGATCGATGGCGCGCCCGGGGAAGCGCCGAATCTCGCCAAAGCCGGCAAAGAACTCGTCAATCAGGGGAATATTTTCGTCGGCAACAATCAACATGGCAGGCTCCTCGTGCGGAGCCGCAGTGTAGGCGCAGATGCCAGGGCGAGCCAGCACCGCTTGAAGTCCAGCGCCCGTTTGCAGCGCAGGCGCCCTTACAAATCCACAACACTGGATTTTTTCCTGACCACCATGTCAACGAGTAGACTGTCGCGTCCTGCGCAACACACCTATGGACGCTCCGCCCCGTGAATTCCGTGACCGACACCCCTTCCAACACCGCCATCAGCCGCCCTGCCCGGGTCGGCCGTGAACTGCGGGACCTGCTGCAACTGGCCCTGCCCATCATGATTGCCCAGGTGGCCACCACCGCCATGGGCTTTGTCGACGCGGTGATGGCCGGCCGGGTCAGCTCGCGGGACCTGGCGGCCGTGGCCCTGGGCAACTCGATCTGGATTCCGGTGTTCCTGCTGATGACCGGCACCCTGCTGGCCACCACGCCCAAGGTGGCCCAGCGCTTTGGCGCCGGCAAGCTGCACGAGATCGGCCCGGTGGTACGCCAGGCCCTGTGGCTGGCCGTGGTGGCCGGGATCTCGGCGACCCTGATGCTGGTCAGCGCCGAACCGATCCTGCACCTGATGAACGTCGATCCCGAACTGATCAAGCCCTGCATGGGCTATCTGCACGGCATCGCCAGCGGCCTGCCGGCGGTGGCGCTGTACTACGTGCTGCGCTGCCTGAGCGACGGCCTGGGACGCACGGTGCCGAGCATGGTCATCGGCCTGTGTGGCCTGGCCCTGAACATCCCCATCAACTACATCTTCATCTATGGCCACTTCGGCGTGCCGGCCATGGGTGGCGTGGGCTGTGGCTGGGCCACGGCCATCGTCATGTGGGCCATGATGCTGGGCATGGCCGGCTGGATTGGCTGGGCGCAGGCCTATCGCAAGATCCAGCTGTTCAGCCAGTTCGATTGGCCGCAAGGGGCAGTGATCGGTCGCCTGCTCAGCGTCGGCCTGCCCATTGGTATCGCAGTATTCGCCGAGTCAAGCATCTTCGCGGTGATCGCCCTGTTGATCGGCAGCCTGGGAGCCACGGTGGTGGCCGGACACCAGATCGCCCTCAACGTCAGCGCCCTGATGTTCATGATCCCCTACTCCCTGGCAATGGCCGTGACCGTGCGGGTCGGCCAGTCCCTGGGACGCCAGCAGCCGCGTGACGCACGCTTCAGCGCCGGGGTCGGCATGGGGGCGGCCCTGGCTTATGCCTGCCTGTCGGCGAGCCTGATGTTTCTGCTGCGCGACCCCATCGCCTCGATCTACACCAACGACCCGCTGGTGATCCAGGTCGCCTCGATGCTCATCGTCTACTCGGCGCTGTTCCAGTTCTCCGACGGCATCCAGGTCACCGCCGCCGGCGCACTGCGGGGCTATCAGGACACCCGGGTGACCATGATCCTGACCCTGTTCGCTTATTGGGGGATTGGCTTGCCGGTCGGCTACGCCCTGGGCCTGACCGACTGGTTCGGCCCGGCGCGTGGACCGAGCGGCTTGTGGGAAGGCTTGATTGCCGGCTTGACCTGCGCCGCGCTGATGCTGCTGATCCGCCTGACCCGCAGCGCGCGCAAGCAGATCCGCATCAGCCGTTCGGCCGGTTAGTCGAGCTTCTTGCGAATCCAGTAGAGATAGGTCCCGGCCTCTTCCTGCTGCGCCACCAGTTCGTGGTCGAGAAACACACAGAACTTGGGAATGTCACGGCGGGTGGAGGGGTCGGTGGCGATCACTTTCAACAGCCCGCCTGCCGGCAGGTCACGGATGTGCTGGTGCAGCATCATCACCGGCTCGGGGCAATTGAGGCCGGTGGCGTCAAGGGTGCCGTCGACCGGCGTATCGATGATTTGACTCATGGTTCACTCCTGAAACAGGCGGGCATTGTCGCGCAATGGCGCCATAGGGTCATCTGTTGCCGTCGTTCCACGGCCCCGGTCCTGCCGTAGGAGCTGGCTTGCCAGCGAAGGCATACTCACGCCTTGCACAGCTGTGGGGCCTTTTTCGCCGGCCAGCCGGCTCCTACCTGGAAGCGGGCGGTGTTGCGGGTACTACGCCGACTTGGGCTTTTTCACATCCAGGCGCCGCAGGTGGCAGGTCACTTCCTCGCGGTCGTGATACAGCTGCTTGCAGCCAATCGCCACGCGAATCCCCCGGGCCTTGAAGCCTTCTTCGATCCGCTCCAGCAGACGCTTCACTTCGGCGTAACGCTGCTTCATCGGCAGCTTCAGGTTGACCACTGCTTCGCGGCAATGGCCCTCCCCGATCCAGGTTTCCAGCAGCGCCGCGTTGCGCGCCGGCTTCTCGACGATGTCGCAGACCATCCAGTCCACCGGCTGCCGTGGCTTGAAGGTAAAGCCGTCCGCCATCAAGTGCTGCACTAGGCCGGTATCCATCAGGCTTTCGGCCATCGGACCATTGTCGACGGCAGTCACCAGCATGCCGCGATTGACCAGTTGCCAGGTCCAGCCTCCCGGCGCCGCCCCCAGGTCAACCCCGGTCATGTCGCTGTGCAGGCGCTCGTCCCATTGATCACGGGGGATGAAGTGATGCCAGGCCTCTTCCAGCTTCAGGGTCGAGCGGCTCGGCGCTTCCCGGGGGAATTTCAGCCGCGGTATGCCCATCGGCCACATGGCCGAGTTACCGGCATCCGCCAGGCCGACAAAGACCTCGCGACCGCTCTTGAAGGTCAGCAACAAGCGTGGCTTGGCGGCATCCTCCACCAGCTTGCCGGCGGCGCTCAAGGCCTTGCGCAGCGGCCCTTCGAACTTCTTGCAGAAGTTCGACAGCTCCTTGCCGTCATTGGTATCCACCACTTCCAGCCACAGGCTGCCGCACTGGGGAAAAGCGGCCAGATAGGCCAGGATCACGCTGATGCGGTCGGTTTCCGGCAACTCGATGAAGCCGCCACGGGCCCACTGCCGGGGAAAGATCAGTTCCGAGAAACGCAACCCCTGCATCAGGCGCTGGGCGCCGTCGTCCTCGGTGCAGATGAACTCGGCGCAGGCGCTGCTGGGTTTGGCCTTGGCGTAGCCGGCGACATTCAAGCGAGCGGCGTGATCGGCGATCTCGGAGCAGACCTCGCCCTCGAAACCGGGCCGGCAGTGGATAAACAGGGTGTTCATTGAATCTCCTGGGCAAATGGCGACGAATCGATGCGCAAACCTGCCCTGTAGCAAAGCCTGTCACGAAAACCGGCGCATCATAACCGAGTTCGGAACCTTGGACTTGCGCCAGCAGTCCAGTGATTAGCCATAAGCCCCAAACAGAGCTAGGTTAACTCTCTGTCCGTATCACAGGCCCGTAGCCGCGCGGGCCACAAGGAGTCATTCAATGCCATCCCTCGATAGCCTGAAAACCCTTAAGACCCTGAAGGTCGATGACAAGACCTATCACTATTTCAGCCTGCCGGACGCCGCCAAAAGCCTGGGCGATATCGATGCCCTGCCCATGTCGCTGAAAGTCCTGCTGGAAAACCTGCTGCGCTGGGAAGACGACAAGACCGTCACCGGCGCCGACCTCAAGGCCCTCGCCGCCTGGCTCAAGGAGCGCCGCTCCGACCGCGAGATCCAATACCGCCCGGCCCGGGTGCTGATGCAGGACTTCACCGGCGTGCCGGCGGTGGTCGACTTGGCCGCCATGCGTGCCGCCATGGCCAAGGCCGGCGGCGACCCGCAGCGGATCAATCCGCTGTCGCCGGTGGACCTGGTGATCGACCACTCGGTGATGGTGGACAAGTTCGCCAGCAGCAGCGCCTTCGAACAGAACGTCGACATCGAGATGCAGCGCAACGGCGAACGCTACGCCTTCCTGCGCTGGGGCCAGAGCGCCTTCGACAACTTCAGCGTGGTGCCGCCGGGCACCGGCATCTGCCATCAGGTCAACCTGGAATACCTGGGGCGCACGGTCTGGACCAAGGACGAGGATGGCCGCACCTACGCCTTCCCCGACACCCTGGTGGGCACCGACTCGCACACCACCATGATCAATGGCCTCGGGGTGCTGGGCTGGGGCGTGGGCGGCATCGAGGCAGAAGCGGCGATGCTCGGCCAGCCGGTGTCGATGCTGATTCCGGAAGTCATCGGCTTCAAGCTCACCGGCAAGCTCAAGGAAGGCATCACCGCCACCGACCTGGTGCTGACGGTGACCCAGATGCTGCGCAAGAAGGGCGTGGTGGGCAAATTCGTCGAGTTCTATGGCGATGGCCTGGCCGACCTGCCCCTGGCGGACCGCGCCACCATCGCCAACATGGCACCGGAATACGGCGCCACCTGCGGTTTCTTCCCGGTGGACGACATCACCCTGGATTACCTGCGCCTGTCCGGGCGCCCTGCCGAGCTGGTGAAGCTGGTGGAGGCCTACAGCAAGGCCCAGGGCCTGTGGCGCCTGCCGGGCAAGGAGCCGGTATTCACCGACAGCCTGGCCCTGGACATGGGCAGCGTCGAAGCCAGCCTCGCCGGACCGAAACGGCCGCAGGACCGGGTGGCACTGCCCAACGTGGCCCAGGCTTTCAGCGACTTCCTCGACCTGCAGTTCAAACCCACCAGCAAGGAAGAAGGTCGCCTGGAAAGCGAGGGCGGCGGCGGTGTCGCCGTGGGCAACGCCGATCTGGTGGGCGAAGCCGATTACCTGGATGCAGGCCAGACCTATCGCCTGAAAAACGGCGCGGTGGTGATCGCCGCCATCACCTCCTGCACCAACACCTCCAACCCCAGCGTGATGATGGCCGCCGGACTGGTGGCAAAGAAAGCCGTGGAAAAGGGCCTGCAACGCAAGCCCTGGGTCAAGAGCTCCCTGGCTCCTGGCTCCAAGGTGGTGACCGACTACTACAAGGCCGCGGGCCTGACGCAATACCTGGACCAGTTGGGCTTCGACCTGGTGGGTTATGGCTGCACCACCTGCATCGGCAACTCCGGACCGCTGCAGGAGCCGATCGAAAAAGCCATTCAGCAGGCCGATCTCACCGTGGCTTCGGTGCTGTCGGGCAACCGCAACTTCGAGGGCCGGGTCCATCCTCTGGTCAAAACCAACTGGCTGGCCTCGCCGCCGCTGGTGGTGGCCTATGCCCTGGCCGGTACGGTGCGCATCGACCTCAGCAGCGAGCCCCTGGGGCACGGCAAGGACGGCCAGCCGGTGTACCTGCGGGACATCTGGCCCAGCAGCCGGGAAATCGCCGACGCCGTGGCCCAGGTCAACACCCGGATGTTCCACAAGGAATACGCCGAAGTGTTTGCCGGTGATGCGCAGTGGCAAGCCATCGAAGTGCCGCAAGCGGCCACCTATGTCTGGCAGGACGACTCGACCTATATCCAGCACCCGCCATTCTTCGATGACATCGCCGGCCCGCTGCCGCAGATCACCGATGTCAGCGGCGCCCGGGTCCTGGCCCTGCTGGGGGACTCGGTGACCACCGACCACATCTCCCCCGCCGGCAATATCAAGGCCGACAGCCCGGCCGGCCGCTACCTGCGGGACAAGGGCGTGGAACCGCGGGACTTCAACTCCTACGGCTCACGGCGTGGCAACCACGAAGTGATGATGCGCGGTACCTTCGCCAACATCCGCATCCGCAACGAAATGCTCGGCGGCGAGGAAGGTGGCAACACCTTGTACATTCCCACCGGCGAGAAACTGGCGATCTATGACGCAGCCATGCGCTACCAGGCCGACGGCACGCCGCTGGTAGTGATCGCCGGCCAGGAGTACGGCACCGGCTCCAGCCGCGACTGGGCGGCCAAGGGCACCAACCTGCTGGGGGTCAAGGCGGTGATCGCCGAAAGTTTCGAACGGATTCACCGCTCCAACCTGGTGGGCATGGGGGTCTTGCCCTTGCAGTTCAAGCTGGATCAGAACCGCAAGAGCCTGAAGCTCACCGGCAAGGAAACCCTGGACATCCTCGGTCTGAGCGATGTGGAACTGACACCGCGGATGAACCTGCCCCTGGTCATCACCCGCGAAGATGGCAGCCAGGAGAAAATCGAGGTGCTGTGCCGCATCGATACCTTGAATGAAGTGGAGTACTTCAAGTCCGGAGGGATCCTGCACTACGTGTTGCGGCAATTGATTGCATCCTGATCCGCCACGAAAACAGACACCGCCTCCGGGCGGTGTTTTTCGTCGGGCTGTCGAACAAAACGCAGCTGGTTATACTTGCCGCCCGCCGGAACTGACCCACCGGTCGCAAAAACGACTACAGATCCGGCGCTGTACGACGTCTCTGCAATACCCATTCTTCGCAACAAGGATTCCACATGACCGCTCTGCCATGGATGTATCTGGCACTCCTTTCTATTGGCTACGCACTGGCCCTGAGCTATGGCCAATTGGGACTGCTGGCTGCCCTTTCGATCCTCCTTCTGCTCTGTGCCGGCCTTGCCGTGCGCCAGCAACGCAGCCGGGTCGGCCAGTATCTGGGCCACGGCCTGTTCGTGGTGCTCGCCCTGGCCCTGGCCATGCACTGGCTGCCCGGCTTCTACAACGGCCGGGCCATCGACCCGCAACGTTTTACCGATGATGCCGTGCCGTTTTCCATGTACCTGAACCAGGACAAGCCGCTGATCGGTTTCTGGCTGCTGCTGGTGTGCCCGTGGATCGTTGGCCGACGCTCGTTGCGCCTGTCGCTGTATGCCACCGCCGTGGCCCTGACCCTGTGCGCCGTGGCTGCGCTGGGTGGCGCACTGCTGCTGGGGATCATCAGCTGGGCCCCGAAATGGCCGGATCAGGCCTGGCTGTGGGTGCTCAACAACCTGCTGCTGGTGACCCTGGTGGAGGAAGCGCTGTTCCGTGGCTATATCCAGGGCGGCCTGAGCCGACGCTTCAAGGCGCTGCCCTACGGCGAGAACCTGGCGCTGCTGTGCGCAGCCCTGCTGTTCGGCCTGGTCCATCTGGGCGCGGGGTGGCAATGGACCCTACTGGCGGGCATCGCCGGGGTCGGCTACGGTCTGGCCTATCGTTTTGGCGGCCTGAGTGCGGCGATTGCCACTCACTTCGGTCTCAATCTGCTGCATTTCGGCTTGTTCACCTATCCGATGCTGGCCGGATAAGCCGCCGGTTATTTAGCCAAACCAGTACTTCAGAAGTATTGACTGCCAAGGAAGAAGGTCAATGATTAGCCCCTCGCCAACGCCTGCTGAAACCCACAGGCGTTTTTTGCAAGCGACACATTCTGCCAATAAGACCCAGAGCCGATTATTGAAAAATAATTTCAATAATCGGTTGAAGCGGCCGACAACCCATCAAAGCCTTGCGGATTGAAAAACCATGCGTAATAACCAGCCTGTCACTCAGCGCGAACGTACCTTCCCGGCTCAACAACGGTTGATTTCCACCACCGACGCCAAAGGCGTGATCACCTACTGCAACGACGCCTTTGTCGAGATCAGTGGGTTCTCCCGTGAAGAACTGGTTCGCGCACCGCACAACCTGGTACGTCACCCCGATGTGCCGGCGGCGGTGTTTGCGCACATGTGGGGCACCTTGAAACAAGGCTTGCCATGGATGGGCATCGTCAAGAACCGCTGCAAGACCGGCGACCACTACTGGGTCAACGCCTATGTAACGCCGGTGTTCGAAGGCAACCAGGTGGTGGGCTACGAGTCGGTACGGGTCAAACCCACCGCCGAGCAGGTACGCCGCGCCGAAGCCCTCTACCAACGCATCAATACCGGCAAGTCGGCCATTCCCAAGCGTGACAAGTGGTTGCCGGTGCTGCAGGACTGGCTGCCGTTCATTCTGGTCAGCCAACTGAGCTTCATGATCGGCGCCTGGCTCAACTCCCATTGGGGCTTTGCCCTGGCTGCGGCGCTCTCGGTGCCGCTGGGCCTGCTGGGCCTGAGCTGGCAGCAACGCGGCCTCAAGCGCCTGTTGCGCCTGGCCGAGCAGACCACTTCCGACCCGCTGATTGCCCAGATGTACACCGACAGCCGCGGCGCCCAGGCACGCCTGGAAATGTCGATCCTGAGCCAGGAAGCGCGCCTGAAGACCTGCCTGACCCGCCTGCAGGACACCGCCGAGCACCTCAACGAGCAGGCTCGCCAGTCCGATACCCTGGCCCACAACAGCTCCAGCGGCCTGGAACGTCAGCGGGTCGAGACCGAGCAAGTGGCCACCGCAGTCAACCAGATGGCCGCCACCACCCAGGAAGTGGCCAGCCACGTGCAACGCACCGCCGACGCCACCCAGGAAGCCAATCGCCTCACCGGTCGTGGCCGGGACATCGCCGGGGAAACCCGTGAAGCCATCCAGCGCCTGTCGGTGGTGGTGGGCGAAACCGGCCTGACCGTGACCCAGCTGGCCAAGGACAGCGACGAGATCGGCGGCGTGGTGGACGTGATCAAGGGCATCGCCGACCAGACCAACCTGCTGGCATTGAACGCGGCCATCGAAGCGGCACGCGCCGGAGAAATGGGTCGCGGCTTTGCCGTGGTCGCCGATGAAGTGCGTCAGTTGGCCCAGCGCACCAGCGAGTCCACCGGGCAGATCCACACCCTGATCGCCAAGCTGCAGCAAACCGCCGCCACTGCCGTGCAGACCATGGACGCCGGTCATCGCCAGGCCGAAGAAGGCGTGGCCCGAGTCCTGGAAGCCGACCAGGCGCTGGTGGGCATCAGCGAAGCGGTCGCCAATATCACCGACATGACCACCCAGATCGCTGCCGCCACCGAAGAGCAAAGCTCGGTGGCCGAAGAGATCAGCCGCAATATCAGCACCATCGCGCAACTGGCGGACCAGACTTCGGAGCAGGCCCAGCACTCGGCCGCACTCAGCGAAGCCCTGACCCTCACCGCACACACCCAGTACTCGCTGGTGGAGCGTTTCAACCGTTAAGCCCGCCCGGGTTGGCGAGAAAAACCGCAAGCTCCGGCTTGCGGTTTTTTTATGCCCGCAAACCCGCCCAACGACCGTGGGAGCGAGCTTGCTCGCGATAAGTCTTCAGAGGTTCGAGGGCCGGGTTCGCGAGCAAGCTCGCTCCTACAGGATCAGGCCAGTGTTTGCAGGAACGCCGCGACCTTTGCCGCCGCAGACTCCAGATGCTGCTCATGGGTGAAGCCTGAGGCCTTCAGGGGCTTGAGATCGTGATCAGCGGCCGCCAGCCAGTACAGCTCGATACTGGGCGCCAGCGAGTAGGCTTCGACCGCCTGGCGATTGCCCAGGGCGTCACGCTCGCCCTGCACGATCAGGCTCGGCGTCGCCAGTTCGACCAGGTGCGCCACCCGCGGCTTCTCCGGCTTGCCCGCCGCATAGAAGGGATAACCCAGGCACACCAGGGCGTCGGCCGCCAGTTCATCGGCCAGCAGGCTGGCCATGCGCCCGCCCATGGACTTGCCGCCCAGCGCCAGGACCCCAGTGACATAAGGTCGCACCAGAGCATGCACCTCACGCCAGCATTCCAGGAGTTTGCTCGCCGGGTTGGGCGGCCGCTTGCCGCCGTCCAGGCGCCGCTGGGCCATGTAGGGAAACTCGAAGCGCAAGACGTTCACCCCATGCCCGGCAAGGCGTGCAGCGATGTCGTTCATGAACCCGCTGTCCATCGGCGCGCCGGCACCGTGGGCCAGGATCAGCGTCGGTGCTTGCAACGGGTCGGCAACAGCGGCGACCTCCCATAACCAGCCGCGCTCCTGCACGCACTGCGCCCATTGATCCCCGTCAATACTGGCCTTGTGCTCATTGCTCATGCTTGCCTCGCTTTTAGTCTGCCTATAACTCCAGACGAAGTGAGCGCGCCTTGCCGTGCGCAGTCGCTTTCACTTCAGCTGAACCGTGGATGGGGAACCATGAACACTTCTATCAGTACCGCCTACAACTACAAGGTGGTCCGCCAATTCGCCATTATGACGGTGGTGTGGGGCATCGTCGGCATGGGGCTCGGGGTTTTTCTCGCTGCCCAGTTGGTCTGGCCTGAACTCAACTTCGACCTACCGTGGACCAGCTTCGGCCGTCTACGTCCGTTGCACACCAACGCCGTGATCTTCGCCTTTGGTGGCTGCGCGCTATTTGCCAGCTCGTTCTACTCGGTGCAACGCACCTGCCAGACTCAGCTGTTCGCGCCGAAAATCGCCGCGTTCTGCTTCTGGGGCTGGCAACTGGTCATCCTCCTGGCGGCCATCAGCCTGCCATTGGGCTACACCAGCTCCAAGGAATACGCCGAACTGGAATGGCCGATCGATATCCTGATCACCATTGTCTGGGTGGCCTACGCCATCGTGTTCTTCGGCACCCTGATGCAGCGCAAGACCAAGCACATCTATGTGGGTAACTGGTTCTTCGGCGCCTTCATCATCACCGTGGCCATCCTGCACATCGTCAACAACCTGGAACTGCCGGTCAGCTTCACCAAGTCCTACTCGGTGTATGCCGGTGCGACCGATGCGATGGTGCAATGGTGGTACGGCCACAACGCCGTGGGCTTCTTCCTGACCGCGGGCTTCCTGGGGATGATGTACTACTTCGTACCCAAGCAGGCCGAGCGTCCGGTGTACTCCTACCGCTTGTCCATCGTGCACTTCTGGGCATTGATCACCCTGTACATCTGGGCCGGTCCGCACCACCTGCACTACACCGCGCTGCCGGACTGGGCTCAGTCGCTGGGCATGGTGATGTCGCTGGTACTGCTGGCGCCAAGCTGGGGCGGCATGATCAACGGCATGATGACCCTCTCGGGCGCCTGGCATAAGCTGCGCAGCGACCCGATCCTGCGCTTCCTGGTGGTGTCCCTGGCGTTCTACGGCATGTCGACCTTCGAAGGTCCGATGATGGCGATCAAGACCGTCAACGCCCTCTCGCACTACACCGACTGGACCATCGGCCACGTACACGCCGGCGCTCTGGGCTGGGTAGCGATGATCTCCATCGGCGCCCTGTACCACCTGATCCCGAAAGTCTTCGGCCGCGAGCAGATGTACAGCGTCGGCCTGATCAACACCCACTTCTGGCTCGCCACCATCGGCACCGTGCTCTACATCGCCTCGATGTGGGTCAACGGTATCGCCCAGGGCCTGATGTGGCGTGCGGTCAACGAAGACGGCACCCTCACCTACTCCTTCGTCGAAACCCTGGTGGCCAGCCACCCAGGCTTCATCGTGCGACTGGTCGGTGGTGCGATCTTCCTCAGCGGCATGTTCCTGATGGCTTACAACACCTGGCGCACCGTGCGTGCCGCAGTGCCAGCCGAAGTCAACGCCGCTGCGCAGATGGCCTGAGGAGTCCGCAATGAAACACGAAACGATTGAAAAAAACGTCGGCCTGCTGATGCTGCTGATGGTCTTCGCGGTGAGCATCGGCGGTCTGACCCAGATCGTCCCGCTGTTCTTCCAGGACGTCACCAACAAGCCGGTGGAAGGCATGAAGCCCTACACCGCGCTGCAACTGGAAGGCCGCGACATCTACATCCGCGAAGGCTGCGTACAGTGCCACTCGCAGATGATCCGTCCGTTCCGCGCCGAAACCGAACGTTATGGCCACTACTCGGTGGCCGGTGAGAGCGTCTGGGACCATCCGTTCCTGTGGGGCTCCAAGCGTACCGGTCCGGACCTGGCCCGGGTGGGCGGCCGCTACTCCGATGACTGGCACCGCGCGCACCTGTACAACCCGCGCAACGTCGTGCCCGAGTCGAAGATGCCGGCTTATCCGTGGCTGGTGAACGCTCCGGTGGATAGCAGCCATACCGAAACCAAGCTCAAGGTCATGCGCACCCTGGGTGTGCCGTACACCGACGAAGACATCGCCGGCGCTACCGCCACGCTCAAGGGCAAGACCGAGATGGACGCCCTGGTGTCCTACCTGCAAGTGCTTGGCACTGCGATCAAGAGCAAGAGGTGAGCCATGGGTTTTGAACTCGATAGCGGCATGATCCGCGGGCTCGGGACCCTGGTGGTGATGATCGCCTTCGTCGGCCTGTCGATCTGGGTGTTCAACTCAAAACGCAATCCCGAGTTTGCCCAGGCACGCCTGCTGCCCTTCGCCGACGACCCGATGCCGGGTACGGCACCGGCCGGCAACACAACTGATGACGCTCAACCTCAAGAGCCTGCAACAAGGAGCATTCGGCCATGACCACCTTCTGGAGTACGTGGATCTGCGTACTGACCATCGGCAGCCTGATCGGCCTGACCTGGCTGCTGGTCGGCACCCGCAAGGGTGAAACCAAGGGCAGCGTGGACCAGACCATGGGCCACGCCTTCGATGGCATCGAGGAGTACGACAACCCCCTGCCGCAATGGTGGTTCCTGCTGTTCGCCGGGACCCTGGTGTTTTCCGTGGGCTACCTGATCCTCTACCCGGGCCTGGGTAACTGGAAAGGCATCCTGCCGGGCTATGAAGACGGCTGGACCCAGACCAAGGAATGGGAAAAGGAAATGGCCAAGGCCGACGTGAAATTTGGGCCGATCTTCGCCAAATTCGCGGCCATGCCCGTGGAAGAAGTAGCCAAGGACCCGCAAGCACTGAAGATGGGCGGACGCCTGTTCGCGTCCAACTGCTCGGTGTGCCACGGCTCTGACGCCAAGGGTGCCTTCGGCTTCCCCAACCTGGCGGACGACAACTGGCGCTGGGGCGGCAGTGCCGACACCATCAAGGCCACCATCATGGGCGGCCGCATGGCGGCCATGCCGGCCTGGGGTGACGTGCTCAAGGAAGCAGGCGTGAAGAACGTAGCGGCTTATGTCCGTCACGAACTGGCCGGCCTGCCCCTGCCTGCCGACAGCGATGCCGACCTGGTAGCCGGACAGCAAGCGTTCAGCACCACCTGCGTAGCCTGCCACGGCGCCAACGGCAAGGGCACCCAGATCATGGGCGCGCCCGACCTGACCCAGCCGGCCGGCTTCATCTACGGCACCAGCCTCGCGCAACTGCAACAGACCATCCGTCATGGTCGCCAGGGCCACATGCCAGCGCAGAGCGAATTGCTCGGCAATGACAAGGTGCAACTGCTGGCCGCCTACGTGTACAGCCTGTCCCACAACAGCAGCAACAAGCCACAAGCTGAAAGCGACAAGTAAGGGATCAACGGCAAGCTGCGAGATTTCACTTGCAGCTTGCCGCTTGAAACTTTCCCCCCGCCTCTTTGCGACCAAGTGTCGCACCCTCTCTCCCCCCTTCGTTTGCACTCATCCGATTCAGGTCTAAGCTTGCCCCGATGGGGACTGGCAAGGGCTGGTCACAGGCCAACGGTATCCGTGACGTTCGAAGCTTCTGCTCGATGACAGGCCGCAAAGGCTGGTTTATACCGGCTGTCGACTCGCTTACCGCCTGTCAGCTGATCCATCAGCTTCCACACACCCGGTTACAACCAACCTGACACCCCCCGAATCCTGTCCACTGCGACAGTCTGTCCGAGGGCATTTTTTTGTCCCTACTCGGCATAGGGAAAGGCCGCAGAATCAGGCATGGAACGCATTGACCCAGGTCATGGCGCGTTGCAATGACCCCCTGCTTTCTCCATACTTGCGGCCGATTTTTATCCCTAATAAAACACCCAAACCGTGGAACCTTAGAATGAGCACAGCAATCAGTCCGACTGCTTATAACTATAAGGTAGTCCGCCAGTTCGCCATCATGACGGTGGTCTGGGGGATCCTTGGCATGGGGCTCGGTGTCTTCATCGCGTCGCAACTGGTCTGGCCGGAGTTGAACTTCGGTCTGCCATGGACGACCTTTGGACGCCTGCGCCCGCTGCACACCAACCTGGTGATCTTCGCCTTCGGTGGATGTGCATTGTTTGCCACCTCTTACTATGTCGTGCAGCGAACCTGCCAGACGCGACTGATTTCCGACAGCCTCGCGGCCTTCACCTTCTGGGGCTGGCAAGCGGTGATCGTCGGTGCGATCGTGACCCTGCCCCTGGGTTACACCACCACCAAGGAATACGCCGAACTGGAATGGCCCCTGGCTATCCTGCTGGCGATCGTCTGGGTCACCTACGGCCTGGTGTTCTTTGGCACCATCACCAAGCGCAAGACCAAGCACATCTATGTCGGTAACTGGTTCTACGGTGCCTTCATCGTGGTGACCGCGATGCTGCACATCGTCAACCACGCTTCCCTGCCGGTCAGCTTCTTCAAGTCCTACTCGGCCTACGCCGGTGCGACTGACGCGATGATCCAGTGGTGGTACGGCCACAACGCCGTGGGCTTCTTCCTGACCACCGGTTTCCTGGGGATGATGTACTACTTCGTACCCAAGCAGGCCGAGCGTCCGATCTACTCGTATCGCCTGTCCATCGTGCACTTCTGGGCGCTGATCACCCTGTACATCTGGGCCGGTCCGCACCACCTGCACTACACCGCGCTGCCGGACTGGGCCCAGTCCCTGGGCATGGCCATGTCGATCATCCTGCTGGCTCCGAGCTGGGGCGGCATGATCAACGGCATGATGACCCTGTCGGGCGCCTGGCATAAGCTGCGCACCGACCCGATCCTGCGCTTCCTGGTGGTGTCCCTGGCGTTCTACGGCATGTCGACCTTCGAAGGTCCGATGATGGCGATCAAGACCGTCAACTCGCTGTCCCACTACACCGACTGGACCATCGGCCACGTACACGCCGGCGCTCTGGGCTGGGTAGCGATGATCTCCATCGGCGCCCTGTACCACCTGATCCCGAAAGTCTTCGGTCGTCAGCAGATGCACAGCATCGGCCTGATCAACACCCACTTCTGGCTGGCTACCATCGGTACCGTGCTGTACATCGCCTCGATGTGGGTCAACGGCATTACCCAGGGCCTGATGTGGCGCGCCATCAACGACGACGGCACCCTCACCTACTCCTTCGTCGAAGCGCTGCAAGCCAGCCACCCGGGCTTCATCGTCCGCGCTCTGGGCGGTGCGTTCTTCGCCACCGGCATGCTGATCATGGCGTACAACGTGTTCCGCACCGTTCGCGCCTCGAACCCGGCTGAAGCTGAAGCCGCCGCTCAGATCGCTGTAGTTGGAGCTCACTGATGAAGCACGAAGTAGTCGAGAAGAACATTGGCCTGCTGGCCTTCTTCATGGTCATCGCCGTCAGCATCGGCGGCCTGACCCAGATCGTCCCGCTGTTCTTCCAGGACGTCACCAACAAGCCGGTGGAAGGCATGAAGCCGCGCACCGCACTGGAACTGGAAGGCCGCGACGTGTACATCGCCAACGGCTGTGTCGGCTGCCACTCGCAGATGATCCGTCCGTTCCGCGCCGAAACCGAACGTTATGGTCACTACTCGGTGGCCGGTGAAAGCGTCTGGGACCACCCGTTCCTGTGGGGCTCCAAGCGTACCGGTCCGGACCTGGCCCGAGTGGGCGGTCGTTACTCCGATGACTGGCAGCGTGCGCACTTGTACAACCCGCGCAACGTCGTCCCCGAGTCGAAGATGCCGGCTTATCCGTTCCTCGTAGAAAACAAGCTCGACGGCAAAGACACCGCGAAGAAAATGGAAGTCTTGCGCACGCTCGGCGTCCCTTACACCGACGAAGACATCGCCGGCGCCAAGGATGCTGTGAAGGGCAAAACCGAAATGGACGCGCTGGTGGCCTATCTGCAAGGCCTGGGCACCATCATCAAAAGCAAACGGTGATCTAGATGGATATCGGGATGATTCGTGGCCTGGGCACCCTTGTTGTGATGGTGGCCTTCATCGGTTTGGCGCTCTGGGTGTTCAGCCCCAAGCGCAAGTCCGAGTTTGAAGACGCAACCTTGCTGCCGTTCGCGGATGATCCCGACGCCATCAAGCACGTCGAGCAAGCTTCTAGGAGTAACAAAGAATGACTACGTTCTGGAGTCTGTACGTCACAGTCCTCAGTCTGGGTACCATCTTCGCCCTGACCTGGCTGCTGCTGTCGACCCGCAAGGGCCAGCGCGCCGAGCAGACCGACGAGACGGTCGGCCACTCCTTCGACGGGATCGAGGAGTACGACAACCCGCTGCCGAAATGGTGGTTCATGCTGTTCGTCGGCACCATCGTCTTCGCCCTGGGTTACCTGGTGCTGTACCCGGGCCTGGGCAACTGGAAAGGCGTCCTGCCGGGCTACAACTACCTCGATAACGAGAAGCAGACCCCGTTCGCCAACGGCCAGTCCGGCTGGACCGGCGTGCACGAGTGGGAAAAGGAAATGGCCAAGTCGGACGCCAAGTTCGGTCCGATCTTCGCCAAGTACGCTGCCATGCCTATCGAGGAAGTCGCCAAGGACCCGCAAGCCCTGAAAATGGGCGGTCGCCTGTTCGCTTCCAACTGCTCGGTCTGCCACGGCTCCGACGCCAAGGGTGCCTACGGCTTCCCCAACCTGACCGACGCCGACTGGCGCTGGGGCGGCGAGCCGGAAACCATCAAGGCCACCATCATGGGCGGTCGCCACGCGGTGATGCCGGCCTGGCTGGACGTGATCAAGGAGCAAGGCGTCAGCGACGTTGCCGCCTATGTCCTGACCAACCTTGATGGCCGCAAGCTGCCGGAAGGCATCAAGGCCGACCCGGTCAATGGGCAGAAGCTGTTCGCCGCCAACTGTGCGGTCTGCCACGGTCCGGAAGGCAAAGGCACCTCAGCGATGGGCGCGCCTAACCTGACCCACCCGGCAGCCTTCATCTACGGTTCGAGCTTTGCGCAACTGCAGCAGACCATTCGTTACGGCCGCCAGGGCGTGATGCCTGCGCAGGAACAACTGCAAGGCAACGACAAGGTTCACCTGCTGGCCGCTTATGTCTACAGCCTGTCCCACGGTGACAAGCAGGCCGACGCCGAGTAAGACCGACGCCTGAAAGCAAGACCCGACGGCCCCGCCAATGAGAATTGGCGGGGCCGTTTTGTTTACGCCTTACATCGGTTTGCCCCGGCAGAAGATTGCTCCTGGCAGCAACTAGGTAGTAACGCTCCTACATTGAGTGCTTCAAGCAGGTGCCCGGCATGACCATCACCACCCTTTCCGGCCGCGAGTTCAATCAGGACACAAGCGGTGCCAAAAAAGCCGCGCTTACAGGCCCGGTCATCATCACTGACCGTGGCAGACCGACCCATGTACTGCTAGGCATTGAGGCGTACCAGAAACTCAGCGGCCTGAACCTGAGCATCGTCGAGATGCTGGCGATGCCGGAAGCCAAAGACATCGAGTTCACCACGGAGCGCGCAGTGATCACTCCACGCGAAACAGATCTGTCCTGATGTTCCTGCTCGACACCCACGTCATCTCCGAGCTGCGCAAACCCAAGGCCAATCATGGGGTCAAGGCCTGGGCCCATGGCATCGCGACCACCAGCCTGTTCCTCTCGGCGATCACGGTGCCAGGGCTGGAAACGGACATTCTGCAGGTGGAGCGGCGCGACCCGGATCAGGGCACCCTACTGCGCAACTGGCTGGAGCGCCGGGTTCTTCCCACCTTCGCCGGCCGCATCCTGGCCATCGACCGTGCCGTGGCCTTGCGCTGCGCCCAACTGCATGTCCCAGACCGCAGCAATGAATGCGCTGCACTGATTGCCGCAACCGCCCTGGTCCATGGCGTGACAGTGGTTACCCGCAACGTGAAGGACTTCAAGACCTGTGGCGTACGCCTGCTCAACCCATGGAAGAATTGAACGGCGCGACGTGCAAAAGGGTCCATAATCCACAAGTCAATTGATTCAAGTCATTACACCATCAGTTGATTTCCCCCAACGCGACCAAAGGTCGCACCCTTGCGCTAGAGCTACAGGCGTATCATTGCGCCACTGCAACACCTCTTTTGACCGCGGTCGGCACGTACTGACCGAGGCATTTTTCCACTGCCGTGGGATGCAATGATGAGCAACCAGATTCCCGTACAAGACGTTACCCCGCCTGCCAAAAACGCGACCAACAGCGTCGATCTCTACGCCTCCAGGGAAAAAATCTACACCCGCGCCTTCACTGGCCTATTCCGCAACCTGCGCATGCTCGGCGGCGCCGGATTGTTCCTGCTGTACTTCGGTACCGTCTGGCTCAACTGGGGCGGCCACCAGGCCGTCTGGTGGAACCTGCCAGAGCGCAAGTTCTTCATTTTCGGTGCCACGTTCTGGCCCCAGGACTTCATTCTGCTCTCGGGCCTGCTGATCATTGCCGCCTTCGGCCTGTTCTTCATCACCGTCTATGCGGGACGTATCTGGTGCGGCTACACCTGCCCGCAGAGCGTCTGGACCTGGATCTTCATGTGGTGCGAAAAGGTCACCGAAGGCGACCGCAACCAGCGGATCAAGCTGGACAAGGCACCCATGAGCGCCAACAAGTTCCTGCGCAAGCTGAGCAAGCACAGCCTCTGGCTGCTGATCGGTTTCGTCACCGGCATGACCTTCGTCGGCTATTTCTCGCCGATCCGCGAACTGGTCATCGACTTCTTCACCGGCCAGGCTGATGGCTGGTCGTATTTCTGGGTCGGTTTCTTCACCCTGGCCACCTACGGCAACGCCGGCTGGCTGCGCGAACAAGTGTGCATCTACATGTGCCCCTACGCGCGCTTCCAGAGCGTGATGTTCGACAAGGACACCCTGATCGTCTCCTACGACCCGCGCCGTGGCGAAAGCCGTGGTCCACGCAAGAAAGGCGCCGACTACAAGGCTCAGGGCCTGGGCGACTGCATCGACTGCACCATGTGCGTCCAGGTCTGCCCGACCGGCATCGACATCCGCGACGGCCTGCAGATCGAATGCATCGGCTGCGCCGCCTGCATTGACGCCTGCGACAGCATCATGGACAAGATGGACTACCCCCGCGGGCTCATCAGCTACACCACCGAGCACAACCTCTCCGGGCAGAAAACCCATAAACTGCGCCCACGCCTGATTGGCTACGCCCTGGTGCTGCTGGCCATGATCAGCCTGCTGATCAGCGCATTCTTCATGCGCTCGCTGGTGGGTTTCGACGTCAGCAAGGACCGCGTGCTGTACCGCGAAAACGCCGAAGGGCGGATCGAGAACGTCTACAGCCTGAAGATCATGAACAAGGACCAGCGCGATCACACTTATGTGCTTGACGCAGCCGGCCTGCCGGATCTGAAACTGCAGGGCAAACGCGAAATCCACGTGGCGGCCGGCGATATCGTCAGCATGCCGGTGGAGCTGTCGATTGCTCCGGATCACCTGCCCTCGACCACCAACGAGGTGAAGTTCATCCTTGAGGATGCCGACGACAGCAGCGTCCACGTTGAAGCCAAGAGCCGATTCATCGGCCCACAAATCCGTTAAGAGCCAAGAGAAGTGATCATGCCCGCAGCTACCGCCACCAGCCCCTGGTACAAACACCTCTGGCCCTGGATCATCATTGGCATTCTCGCCTGTTCGGTGACCCTGACCCTGTCCATGGTGACCATTGCCGTGAACAACCCGGACAACCTGGTCAACGACAACTACTACGAGGCCGGCAAGGGCATCAACCGCTCCCTGGATCGCGAGCTGCTGGCCCAGACCCTGAAGATGCGCGCCAGCGTGCATCTGGACGAGCTGACGGGCGAAGTGGAGCTGCGCCTGAGCGGCGACAGCCAGCCCAAGACCCTGGAGCTGAACCTGATTTCGCCGACCCAGCCGGAGAAAGACCGCAAGATCACCCTGGCCCGCAGCGAAAGCGAACACGGTCGCTACATCGGCCAGTTGAACGACCAGGTCGAAGGCCGACGCTTCGTCGAGTTGCTGGGCGTCGAAGGCGACAAGACCTGGCGTATGTTCGAAGAGGAACAGGTCAGCCACGACAAGGACCTGCTGCTGGGTGACGAGCCGCTGCAAGGCGCGGAAGACCTGAACTGATTCACCCCCGTCATCCATCGCCGGTCCGCCGCCTCCGACCCTTTTTCCAGGACTGGAGTCGAGCGGCCGGCGATGAGTTTTTCCCCGACCACAAAGATCGCCGATGACCACGCCACTGCCCTGCTACCACTGCGCCCTGCCGGTTCCCGCCGGCAGCCGGTTCACCGCCGTCGTGCTCGGCGAATCCCGGGAGTTCTGCTGTCCGGGCTGCCAGGCAGTGGCCGAGGCCATAGTCGCCGGCGGTCTGGAGCACTACTACAGCCATCGCAGCGAAGCCTCGGCCAACCCCGAAGCCCTGCCCGTGCAGTTGATTGACGAGCTGGCACTGTACGACCGTGCCGATGTGCAACAGCCTTTCGTCCGTCACCAGGGCGAACTGGCCGAAACCACCCTGCTCATGGAAGGCATCAGTTGCGCCGCTTGCGGCTGGCTGATCGAAAAACACCTGCGCAGCCTGCCGGCCGTGGCCGAGGCCCGTCTCAACCTGTCCAACCACCGCCTGCACGTGCGCTGGGCCGACAGCCAACTCCCGTTGAGCCAGGTGCTCAGCGAACTGCGTCACATCGGCTACGCGGCCCACCCCTACCAGCCGGACCGCGCTTCCGAACAACTGGCCAGCGAGAACCGCCTGGCCCTGCGCCAGCTGGGGGTCGCCGGGCTGCTGTGGTTCCAGGCAATGATGGCAACCATGGCCACCTGGCCGGAATTCAATATCGACCTGAGTCCGGAACTGCACACCATCCTGCGCTGGGTCGCGCTGTTCCTCACCACCCCGATCGTCTTCTACAGCTGCGCGCCCTTCTTCAAAGGCGCCATGCGCGACTTGCGCACCCGTCACCTGACCATGGATGTCTCGGTATCCCTGGCCATAGGCGGGGCCTACCTGGCGGGAATCTGGACCGCCATCAGCGGTGTCGGCGAACTGTACTTCGACGCTGTCGGCATGTTCGCCCTGTTCCTCCTCGCCGGCCGCTACCTGGAACGTCGGGCCCGGGAACGCACCGCAGCGGCCACCGCGCAGCTGGTCAACCTGTTGCCTGCCTCCTGCCTGCGCCTGGGCCAGGACGGCCAGAGTGAACGCATCCTGCTCACCGAACTGCGCCTGGGCGACCGGGTGCTGGTGCACCCCGGTGCGGTGCTGCCGGCCGACGGCAAGATCCTCGATGGCCAGTCGAGCATCGACGAATCCCTGCTCACCGGCGAGTACCTGCCACAGCCACGCAGCCTGGGAGATAGCGTCACTGCCGGCACCCTGAACGTCGAAGGCGCACTGACGGTGGAGGTTCAGGCCCTGGGCCAGGACACCCGGCTGTCCGCCATCGTCCGCCTGCTGGACCGGGCCCAGGCGGAAAAACCCCGGCTGGCCGAAGTGGCCGACCGTGCAGCCCAGTGGTTCCTGTTGTTTTCGCTGATCGCGGCTGCGGCCATCGGCCTGCTGTGGTGGCAACTGGACGCCTCGCGAGCCTTCTGGATCGTCCTGGCCATGCTGGTCGCCACCTGCCCTTGCGCGCTGTCCCTGGCCACCCCGACCGCCCTGACCGCCGCCACTGGCACCTTGCACAAGCTTGGCCTGCTGCTGACTCGCGGCCACGTGCTGGAAGGCTTGAACCAGATCGACACAGTGATTTTCGACAAGACCGGCACCCTGACCGAAGGACGCCTGGCATTGCGTGCCATCCGCCCCCTGGGGCGCTTGTCCAGCGATGACTGCCTGAGTCTCGCTGCCGCCCTGGAGAACCGCTCCGAACATCCGATCGCCCGAGCCTTCGGCCGCGCCCCGGTGGCCGCGCAAGACGTCACCAGCAGCCCGGGCCTGGGCCTGGAAGGCCTGGTGGGCGAACGGCGCCTGCGCATCGGCCAGCCGACGTTCGTCTGCGAACTCAGCGGCTGCCCGGTGCCGAGCATGCCCGACGAAGCCGGGCAGTGGCTGTTGCTGGGGGACAGCCAGGGCGCCCTCGCCTGGCTGGTGCTCGATGACCGGCTGCGCAGCGACGCCCCCGCGCTCCTGGCCGCCTGCAAGGCTCGCGGCTGGCATACCCTGCTGCTGTCCGGAGACAGCTCGCCGATGGTCGCCAGCGTCGCGGCCGAGCTGCAGATCGATGAGGCCCGGGGCGGTCTGCGTCCGGACGACAAACTGCAGGTATTGCAACAACTGCATCAACAGGGCCGCAAAGTGTTGATGCTCGGCGATGGCGTCAACGACGTCCCGGTGCTGGCCGCCGCCGATATCAGCGTCGCCATGGGGTCGGCCACCGACCTGGCCAAGACCAGCGCCGATGCGGTGCTCCTGTCCAATCGCCTGGACGCGCTGGTGCAGGCCTTCAGCCTGGCGCGCCGGACCCGCCGGGTGATTATCGAGAACCTGCTCTGGGCCGGACTGTACAATGGCCTGATGCTCCCGTTCGCCGCCCTCGGCTGGATCACCCCGGTGTGGGCCGCGGTCGGCATGTCCATCAGTTCCCTGACCGTGGTGCTCAATGCCCTGCGCCTGACCCGCATGCCGCGGTCGGCCGCCAGCGCCAGCACCCCCGAACCCCGCCCGTTGCCGGCCTGAGCCGCCGGGCCTGGAGTCCAGATGCCAGCTCTTTACGTGATGATCCCGGCCGCACTGCTGATCGTGGCCATCGCCATCTACATCTTCTTCTGGGCCGTGGACAGCGGTCAGTACGACGACCTCGACGGTCCGGCCCACAGCATCCTGTTCGACGATCAGGACCCCAGCCACACCGCCGCGGTGGACGAAGCCAAGGGCCAGCCCGACGCCCCCACCGAAGCCACCCGCAAAACGGAACCACCCCATGCTTGAACTGGCGCCCCTGCTGGTTTCGGCAGTGATACTCGGCCTGCTGGGCGGCGGTCACTGCCTGGGCATGTGCGGCGGCCTGATGGGCGCCCTGACCCTGGCGATCCCCCGGGAGCAGCGCAGCCGGCGGTTTCGCCTGTTGCTGGCCTACAACCTGGGCCGCGTCCTCAGCTACGCCCTGGCCGGCCTGTTGCTGGGCCTGGCCGGCTGGGCGGTGGCCAACAGCCCGGTCGCGCTGTTCATGCGGATACTGGCCGGGCTGCTGCTGATCGCCATGGGCCTGTACCTCGCCGGGTGGTGGAGCGGCCTGACCCGCATCGAAGGGCTTGGCAAAGGGCTATGGCGGCATATCCAGCCCGTGGCCAGTCGTTTGTTGCCGGTTTCCAGCCTGCCTCGTGCATTGCTCCTGGGGGCGCTGTGGGGCTGGCTGCCTTGCGGCCTGGTGTACAGCACCCTGCTGTGGTCGGCGAGCCAGGGCAATGCCTTCGACAGTGCCCTGTTGATGCTGGCCTTCGGCCTGGGCACCTGGCCGGTCTTGCTGGCCACCGGCCTGGCGGCGGAACGGGTCACGGCCCTGTTGCGTCGACGCAGCGTGCGCCTGACCGGCGGCCTGCTGGTCATCCTCTTCGGCCTCTGGACCTTGCCCGGCCCTCACCAGCACTGGCTGATGGGCCACTGACCCCGGGGCACTGCCCGGCAACCGGGCCCACACGCCCCGCCGGCGCTAGCCCGGCAGCTCCCGAACACCCTTGATACAAGTCAAGATGGCCGCGCCCCTAACCTCCTAGACTCGCGAACACTGCCAGCCTATCCGGGGGAATTCCCGCATGCTCGACGCCATTCGTTGGGACACAGATCTGATCCGCCGCTATGACCTGGCGGGACCGCGCTACACCTCGTACCCGACCGCCGTGCAATTCAACAGCCAGGTGGGTGCCTTTGATCTGCTGCACGCCCTGCGTGACAGCCGCAAGGCCCAGCGCCCGCTGTCGCTGTACGTGCACATCCCGTTCTGCGCCAACATCTGCTACTACTGCGCCTGCAACAAGGTCATCACCAAGGATCGCAGCCGGGCCCTGCCCTACCTGCAACGCCTGGAACAGGAGATGCAATTGATCGCCTGCCACCTGGCGCCCAACCAGCGGGTCGAGCAGCTGCATTTCGGCGGCGGCACCCCGACCTTTCTCAATCACGACGAGTTGCGCCAGCTGATGGCGTTGCTGCGCAAGCATTTCAACCTGCTCGAGGATGACTCCGGCGACTACGGCATCGAGATCGACCCTCGTGAAGCCGACTGGTCGACCATGGGGCTGCTGCGAGAGCTGGGCTTCAACCGGGTGAGCATCGGTCTACAGGACCTGGACCCGGCGGTGCAGCGCGCCGTCAACCGCCTGCAGAGCCTGGAGGAAACCCGAGCGGTGATCGAAGCGGCTCGCACCCTGCAATTTCGCTCCATCAACATCGACCTGATCTACGGCCTGCCCAAGCAGACCGCGGAACACTTTGCCCGCACCGTGGAAGAAGTCATCAGCCTGCAGCCCGACCGGCTCTCGGTGTTCAACTACGCCCATCTGCCCGAGCGCTTCATGCCGCAACGACGGATCAACGGCAGCGAGCTGCCGGCGCCGGCGGAGAAACTGGAAATGCTGCAACGCACCATCGAGCAACTGACCGCCGCCGGTTATCGCTACATCGGCATGGATCATTTCGCCCTTCCCGATGATGAATTGGCGATCGCCCAGGAAGAATCGACCCTGCAGCGCAACTTCCAGGGTTACACCACCCACGGTCATTGCGACCTGATCGGCTTGGGCGTTTCCGCGATCAGCCAGATCGGTGATCTGTATTGCCAGAACAGCAGTGATCTGACGCACTATCAAAATGCTTTGGCAGGCGCACAACTGGCCACTAGTCGCGGCCTGGTCTGTAATGCCGACGACCGTCTGCGCCGTGAAGTTATTCAACAACTGATCTGCAACTTTAGTCTTAAATTCGAAGATATAGAGCAAGCCTTCAATATCGACTTTCGCGGCTATTTCAATGAACTATGGCCAGACTTGCAGGAAATGGACGACGATGGACTGATTCAACTAAGCCCCGAGGCCATCACCGTACTTCCGGCGGGACGCCTGTTGGTGCGTTCGGTATGCATGATCTTCGATGCCTACCTGGGGCAGCAGAATCGCCAGCGTTTTTCCCGGGTCATCTAGGATTTCATGAGCAAAGCAGAGGCTTTCACCACCTGCTCGGGACTCAGGCCGGCCTCCCTCATCGCCTTGGCCAATGAGGCGTTGGCGGTCAGCAATCCGCTGTTGAGGGCCGCCAGGGCCGATTGCAGGCTACCGATCCTGGCCTTGGCCTCTTCCGGCCCCAGGTGCTTGTCGGCCATGACGGCCTGAAGCTGGGCCAGCTTTTCAGCAATCTGTTGTTGCAATTTTCTGATCATTTTGAGGAGCTGTTGAATATTTTCGGGCAGGCCGCTTTCCTCGATGTCACTGTCATCGCCCGCAGCACTGGAGGATTTCTTCAGTCCGGCCCCCGACAGCGACACTTTGACGCCCTCTCCAACCATAGGTTCTGCAACTAACGGCGAACCCCTTAGTTCATCCGCATCGTTGCTTTTCGAAGATTCAGAAAGTGGCTGCAAGTTATTGCTGCCATTAGTAATACCGCCAACAAAGGACATAGTTGCGGCGCTCCAAGTTGTTTTCGTTAACAGGTTATCGACCCACAAAAGGATTGCTTTACGACTCACAGTTAATACGGCACGGACTGGCCGGAACCTCCTCCCGTGAGTTACCCTTACGGCTTATGTGTGTTTTCCCACAAGGATTCTAGAATGTCCGAGCCAGTTAAACTGCGCGCTCATAACCAGGCCCATTGCAAGGATTGCAGCCTGGCCCCTCTGTGCCTGCCACTTTCCTTGAATTTGGAAGACATGGACGCGCTGGACGAAATCGTCAAACGTGGCCGCCCATTGAAAAAAGGCGAATTTCTGTTCCGTCAGGGTGACGGCTTCGACTCGGTGTATGCCGTGCGTTCCGGCGCCCTGAAAACCTTCAGCCTCAGCGACAGCGGCGAAGAGCAGATCACCGGTTTCCACTTGCCCAGCGAGCTGGTGGGGCTGTCCGGCATGGACACCGAAAGCCATCCAGTTTCGGCCCAGGCCCTGGAAACCACTTCGGTGTGTGAAATCCCCTTCGAACGTCTCGACGAACTGGCCCTGCAACTGCCGCAACTGCGCCGCCAGTTGATGCGCGTCATGAGTCGGGAAATCCGTGACGACCAGCAGATGATGCTGCTGCTGTCGAAAAAGACCGCCGACGAACGCATTGCCACCTTCCTGGTCAACCTGTCGGCCCGGTTCCGCGCTCGCGGCTTCTCGGCGAACCAGTTCCGCCTGAGCATGTCGCGCAATGAAATCGGCAACTACCTGGGCCTGGCGGTGGAAACCGTGTCCCGAGTGTTCACCCGGTTCCAGCAGAACGAACTGATTGCCGCCGAAGGCAAGGAAGTGCACATCCTCGATCCGATCCAGCTGTGCGCCCTGGCCGGGGGCTCGGTGGAAGGCTGATCCACGGTGCTCGCGACTGAGCCAAGCCGCTCGGTCGCGGCTATACTGGCGCGGCCCAAATTGCCCGCCAGGACACCCGCAGATGGCCTTCGACTCCTTTGACATCAAATCCCTGATCCGCCCCGTCATCGACTTCCCGAAACCCGGGGTGATCTTTCGTGACATCACTCCCCTGTTCCAGTCTCCCCGGGCCCTGCGCCTGGTGGCCGACAGTTTCGCCCAGCGTTATGTCGAAGAAGACTTCAGCCACATCGGCGCCATGGATGCCCGAGGCTTCCTGATCGGCTCGATCATCGCCTACCAGTTGAACAAACCCCTGATTCTGTTCCGCAAACAGGGCAAGCTTCCGGCCGATGTACTGGCCGAGGGTTACCAGACCGAGTACGGCGAAGCCTTCCTTGAAGTGCATGCCGACAGCCTGTGCGAAGGCGACTCGGTATTGATGTTCGATGACCTGATCGCCACCGGCGGCACCCTGATCGCCGCCGCCAACCTGGTACGACGCATGGGCGCGAAAATCTACGAGGCCGCCGCCATTATCGACCTGCCGGAACTGGGAGGCTCGCAGAAGCTGGAAGACATGGGCATCCCGACGTTCTGCCTGACCCAGTTCTCCCTGAGCGAACGCTAGAGCCCCATCTGCTTGCTGATGATTTCGTTCATCACTTCGCGGGTGCCGCCGCCAATGGAGAGGATGCGGTTATCCCGGTACAGGCGCTCCACCAGACTGTCGCGCATGTAGCCCATGCCGCCGAGTATCTGCACCGCATCGTGGGTGATGCGGTCGGCGGTGTCGGTGGCGAAGTTCTTGGCCATGGAAATCTCCTTGATCACGCTTTTGCCGGCAGCCATCTGTGCGGCCTGGCGATAGGTGAACTCCCGGGACACCTCCAGGGCCGTGGCCATTTCCGCCAGACGATGCTTGAGCACCTGGAACCTGGCGATGGGCTTGCCGAACGCCTCGCGCTCCCGGGCCCACTTCAGGCTCTCCTCCAGCGCCATTTGCGCGGTCATGTTGGCCATCAGCGCCAGGGCCAGGCGCTCGCTCTGGAAGTTGCCCATGATGCAGGCGAAGCCCATGTTCTGGGCACCGATCAGGTTGCCCACCGGCACCCGACAATCATCGAAAAACAGCTCGGCGGTGTCCGAGGCCCACCAGCCCATCTTTTTCAACTGCCGGCCCACCGTGAAACCGGGACTGCCCTTCTCGATCAGCAGCAGGCTGATGCCGCCATAGCCCGGTTCTCCGGTACGCACCGCGACGGTGTAGTAATCGGCGCGCACGCCACTGGTGATGAAGGTCTTGCTGCCGCTGACCCGATAATGATCGCCGTCGCGCACGGCGCGTGTCTGCAGGTTGGCCACGTCCGACCCGCCACTGGGCTCGGTCACCGCCAGCGCGCAGATCTTCTCTCCGGACAGCACCTGGGGCACAACCCGCTCGCGCACTTCGGAGCGGGCCCATTTGACGATCGGCGGCAGGCCGATATCCAGCGACCCCAGCCCTGCCACCAGGCCGCCGGAACCGCTGCGCATCAACTCTTCGCTGGCGGCGATCTTGGCGAACAGATCACCTTCGTGACTGCCGCCCAGGGCTTCGGGATAGCCGATGCCGAGAATCCCGGCGGCACCGGCCTTGAGATACAGCTCACGGGGAAAGCTTTCAGCCTCCTCCCACTGTTGAATCTCGGGGAGAATTTCGCGCTCGACGAAGCGTCGCACGCTGTCGCGGACCAACTGGTGGCTGGGGTCGAAGTATTCCTGGCAGGCAGACATCGGCAAGCTCCTCTGAAGGGTCGAGGGAACTTACCAAGCGCTTGCTTGGTTTTCAAGGTGGTCCGTATCTCCGCCCCCGCCGGTACGCCGGCGCCGGCCCACCAACGCTACAGGGCTATGGGTTTGCGACCGGCAAAGGAGTGAGCAAGGGTGCCGCCATCCACCAGCTCCAGCTCGCCACCCAGCGGTACGCCATGGGCGATGCGCGAAGTGATCAGGCCTTTGTTGGTCAGCAGCTGGGCAATGTAGTGGGCCGTGGCTTCGCCCTCCACCGTGGGGTTGGTGGCCAGGATGACCTCGGTAAAGCTGCCCTGCTCCTCGATCCGCGCCAGCAACTGCGGAATGCCGATGGCTTCCGGACCCAGGCCATCCAGAGGCGACAAGTGGCCTTTGAGCACAAAGTAACGACCGCGATAGCCGGTCTGCTCCACCGCATAGACATCCATCGGACCTTCCACCACGCACAGCAGCGTGTCATCACGGCGTGGATCGGCACATTGCGGGCACAGTTCGTCTTCGGTCAGGGTCCGGCATTGACGGCAGTGCCCGACCCCTTCCATGGCCTGGCTCAGGGCCTGGGCCAGGCGCAAGCCGCCACTGCGATCACGCTCGAGCAGTTGCAAGGCCATGCGCTGGGCGGTTTTCTGACCCACGCCCGGCAAAGTGCGCAGGGCGTCGATCAGTTGGCGAATCAGGGGGCTGAAGCTCATGGGCAAAGGTCCGACAAAACGACGAGACGCGGTTTATACCCGCGCCTCGGGATAGCGTCAAATGCTCGCGTCCGGCGCAACCTTGACCACCAGCTTGCCGAAGTTGCGCCCCTCCAACAGACCGATGAAGGCTTCAGGGGCCTGCTCCAGGCCCTGCACCACGTCCTCCTTGAACTTGACCTTGCCTTCACGCACCCAGGGCGCCATGGCCTTGATGAATTCCGGGTGGCGGTCGCCGTAGTCGTCGAAAACGATAAAGCCCTGCATCCGCACCCGCTTGGTCAACAAGGTGCGCTGCAACAGCGGCAGGCGATCCGGCCCCGGTGGCAGCTCCTGGGCGTTGTACTGGGCTATCAGCCCGCACAGGGGAATGCGTGCCCGGGGATTGAGCAGGGGGACTACCGCATCGAATACCTGGCCGCCGACGTTCTCGAAATAGATGTCCACACCCTTGAAGCAAGCCTGGGCCAGTTCGTCGGCAAAATCCGCACGCTTGTGATCGACACAGGCGTCGAAGCCCAGTTCTTCAACCACATACCGGCATTTCTCGGCGCCACCTGCCACACCTACCACCCGCAGCCCCTTGAGCTTGGCCACCTGCCCCACCACCGAGCCCACGGCGCCGGAGGCCGCGGCCACCACCAGCGTTTCCCCGGCCTGGGGCTGGCCGATGTCCATCAACCCCATGTAAGCCGTCATCCCGGGCATGCCCAGCACGCCCAGGGCCATGGAGGGACTGGGCAGGCCGGAAGGCACGGGAATCAGGTTGCGGCCATCACTGATGCAGTGGCTCTGCCAGCCGGTGGCGCCCACCACCAGATCGCCTTCCTGAAACTTCGGATTCAGCGAGCGCTCGACCCGGCTCACCGCGCCACCGGTCATGACCTCATCGATTTCCACCGGAGCGGCATAGGACGGCGCGTCGCTCATGCGTCCACGCATGTAGGGGTCCAGGGACAGGTAGAGGGTCTTGAGCAGAACCTGGCCGTCGGCCAGCTCCGGCAAGGCCACCCGTTCCAGGCGGAAGTTCTCCGGGACCGGCGCGCCCTGAGGGCGCGAGACCAGCACCACGCGCTGGTTGAGGGTCAATGTTTGCGGCATCACAGACACTCCTGTTTCGAGGATGGAAGAGGACGGTATAGGGTGCAGACCCCGAAGGGACAATGACGTTCGATCTTTCCAACCAGGGGATGCCTGCACAGCGGGGCTGATCGACGGCACAAAAAAGCCAGGCTCAAGGCCTGGCTTGTGTGCGTCCATCCGAAGCGCCGGGGCGAATCAGAACGGCAGCTTCATGCCTGGAGGCAGTTGCATGCCGGCGGTCATGCCGGACATTTTTTCCTGGCTATTGGACTCGATCTTGCGCACGGCGTCGTTGACCGCCGCGGCAAACAGGTCTTCCAGCACTTCACGGTCATCTTCGCTGACGCCTTCGAGCAGGCTCGGGTCGATGCTCACGCGCTTGATGTCATGACGGCCGGTCATGACCACAGTGACCATGTCGCCGCCGGCCTTGCCGGTGACTTCAGCGTTGGCCAGTTCTTCCTGCATCTTGGCCATTTTTTCCTGCATCTGCTGTGCCTGCTTCATCAGGCCGGCCATGCCACCTTTCATCATGGGAATTACCTCAAAGTACGGGGATGGAAACAGCGCCCGGCCCGCGGCCCGGCGCCCTTTAAGCAATCAACCCTGCGCGGCCGGGGCCTCGACAGGTTCAATAGTATCGTGGCGCACCAAGGCGCCGAACTCCTGGACCATCTGCTGGATGAACGGATCACCGTGGATCGAATCCTCCGCCTCGCGCTGACGGTCGGCGCGGCGCCGTGAAGCCGCCTGGGCCGGGGTTTCCTGCTCGGGCTTGATCAGCTCGATGGCCAGGTTCAGGGTGCGGCCATGGTACTGGTTCAACGCGTCGTTGAGACGACGCTGCTGAGTGGCGTTGAACAGCGCGCTATGGGCCGGGTCCAGGTGCAGTAGCCAATTGTCGCCATCCACAGCCATCAGGGTGCAGTTGGCGGCGATGCTACCGGTCATGCCGGAAATCGGCAGCTTGGGAAACAGTTCCAGCCACTCCAGGGCCAGGCCGGTGGCCGGCTTGGCGGCGGGCTCCGGCTCGGGTTCCGGGGCCGGTTCGGCGGCGTGCTCGCTGGCCAGTTCGTCGAGGTAGCTGTAGGCCGAATCCATGTCCGGCTCGATGTAGTCCTCGTCCAGGGGCGGTTCGTCGTCCAGGTCGATTCCCGGTGTGGCGGCATCGACCTCGGCCACACTCGGCTCGGGCACCGGCGCACTGACCCACTCCGGCGCGTCCGGCACCACGCTGTCCGGCGCAGGAGTCGGCATCGGCGTCAGTTCGGGCTGTTCGGCAACCACGTCCAGCAGCGGCTCCACAGCGGCCTGCTGCTCGGCCGGCGGCTCTACCGGATCATTCCAAGGCAGGTCGATCACTTCTTCAGCGACCGCCGGCTCTGGTTCAACGACCAGCGCTTGGGCCACCTCCGGCACGACAGGTGCTGGAGCGGCCGCTGGCGCTGGAACGGGCGCGGCAGCCGCAACCGGCGCGCTGGCAATCGGCGCAACGGCAGCCACAGGCACAGCAGGAGCTGGTGCCGCCACGGCTTGGGCGGAATCAACTGTGGCCTGGCTGATCCCCACTGGCTTTAGCGGCTGTCTCGGCGCATCCGCCGTATCCGCCGGGCGGAAGGCCAGCATCCGCAGCAGGACCATCTCGAAGCCCCCCCGCGGATCCGGCGCCAAGGGCAGGTCGCGGCGGCCGATCAGGCCCATCTGGTAATAGAACTGCACGTCTTCGGCCGGCAGCGCCTGGGCCAGGGCCAGCACCCGATCGCGGTCGCCATGACCGTTGTCGACCCCTTCCGGCAGGGCCTGGGCGATCGCTACCCGGTGCAGCACGTTGAGAATTTCCGAGAGTACGCCGTTCCAGTCCGGACCTTGCTCCGCCAGATGACGTACCGCTTCCAGCAGCGCCTTGGCATCGCCATTGATCAAGGCATGCAGCACGTCGTAGACCTGGCCATGATCGAGGGTGCCGAGCATGGCCCGCACATCGGCGGCCATGACCTTGCCCTCACCGAAGGCGATGGCCTGGTCGGTCAGGCTCATCGCGTCGCGCATCGAGCCGTCGGCGGCGCGGCCCAGCAGCCACAGCGCATCGTCCTCGAACGGCACGTTCTCCACGCCCAGCACATGACTGAGGTGCTCCACCACCCGCTCGGGGGTCATGTTTTTCAGGGAAAACTGCAGGCAGCGCGACAGGATGGTCGCCGGCAGCTTCTGCGGATCGGTGGTCGCCAGGATGAACTTGACGTAGGGCGGCGGCTCTTCGAGGGTCTTGAGCAACGCGTTGAACGAGTGACTGGAGAGCATGTGCACCTCGTCGATCAGGTAGACCTTGAAGCGCCCGCGGCTCGGTGCGTACTGCACGTTGTCCAGCAGTTCACGGGTGTCCTCGACCTTGGTCCGGCTCGCGGCGTCGATCTCGATCAGGTCGACGAAACGCCCCTCATCGATCTCGCAGCACACCGAGCAGGTGCCGCACGGCGTGGAAGTGATGCCTGTTTCACAGTTCAGGCATTTGGCAATGATCCGCGCGATGGTGGTCTTGCCCACCCCGCGGGTGCCGGTAAACAGATAGGCGTGGTGCAGCCGCTGGCTGTCCAAGGCATTGATCAGAGCCTTGAGCACATGGGTCTGGCCGACCATTTCGCGGAACGAGCGCGGACGCCATTTACGTGCAAGAACCTGATAACTCATCGAAAACCGTCGCAACTGGAAAGCGGAAGCCGGTAATGCTAGCGGAGCAAGGGCGAAATTGCATCCGGCGCGCTTGTCTAATCTGTCTAAGCTGCATTTTGCCAAGGATGGCTCGGCCGTTTGAACCGTGGGAGACCGTATGCGTTTGACTTGGGGCGCCCTGCTGCTGTTGAGCGCCAGCCTGGAAGCCGCCGAAGCGCCTTTGCGCTTTGTGATTGCCGACAGCTGGGCCATGCCGACCATCGAGATCGAGGACGAGCAACCCACCGCCGGCATCCTTTACGACACCATGAACAGCCTGGCCCGCCACCTGGGCACCCGCGCCGAGTTCCACGTCCTGGCCCGGGCCCGGGTGCAGAACGCCATGGCCCAGGGCGAGGTGGACGTACGCTGCTTCGCCGCCCAGGCCTGGCTGCCGAACCTGTCCGGGGACTATCTGTGGAGCGTGCCGCTGTTCGTGCAACGCAACCTGCTGGTGAGCGACCGCCCGCATCCGACACCGCTCAATCCCCAGGACTTGCCCACCCAGCACATCGGCACCGTGCTGAGCTACACCTACACCTCCCTGCAAGCGCTGTTCGACAGTGCCCGGCTGATTCGTGACGATGCGCGCAACGAGGAGCAGGTCCTGCAAAAGCTCCAGGTCGGGCGCTATCACTACGCAATCGCCAGCCAATGGACCCTGGACTGGTTCAACCAGACCCAGGCCTCCGGCAAACCGCTGTACCGCGTCGCCCTGCTGCAGGAGCAGGCCGTGAGCTGCTACGTGCGTAACGACCCGGCGGTGCCGGCCCGGCGCATCCTGCGCGCCCTGCTGCAGATGAAAATGTCCGGGGAAATCGACGCCATCGTCCAGCGCTACGTCGAACCGCCCTCCAGCGCCAGCACCTACGACGCCGCCGCGCCCTGAACTGCGCCCTGGCGCCATGCCTGCGGGGGCTGGAAAGCGCCCACCCACTGCAGCACAGCATCAGCCGGCATGGGCTCGGCGATGAAGTCGCCCTGAGCCACCTCGCACCCCAGCTCCATCAAGCGCTCTCCGTGGGCCAGGCTTTCCAGGCCCTCGGCCACCACTTGCCGACCAAAGGCCCGGGCCAGCCCTATCAGGGCCTGGATCAGCGCCTGATCGTCCTGGTCGTGCAGCATGTCGCGGACAAACAGACGATCGATCTTGATGGTCTGGGTGCGCAGGCGTTTGAGGTAACTGAGGGACGAATGCCCGGTGCCGAAGTGCCCCAGGGAGAACTGCACGCCCAGGGCCTGACAGGCATCGAGGCAATCGCTGACCCGCTGGATGTTCTCGATGGCCGCCGACTCGACAATCTCCAGCTCCAGCAACGCCGGCGAAACCTGCGGGTATCGTTCGAGCATCTCCTTGAGCCGCTCGACAAAATCCGGGCGCTGGAAATGCCGGGCCGCGACGTTCAGGCTCACCGACCAGCCATGGCCTGCCGCCTGCCAGTCCTGCAGGCGCGTCATCACCTGATCCATAACCCATTCGCCAATGTCGACGATCAGGTCGGTCTCCTCCACCTGAGGCAGAAACTCGTGGGAGCCGAGCATGCCCCGTTGCGGGTGCTGCCAGCGCAGCATCGCCTCGAAGCCCACCACCGCGCCGCTGCGCATGTTGACCTTGGGCTGGAAGTACAGCTGCAACTCACCGGCGTTCAGCGCCTGGCGCACCTGTTCGACGGTCTGGTAGGTGACCATGACCTCACGATCCCGCAACACATCGAACAGATGGAAACGGTTGCGCCCGCTCTGCTTGGCCACGTACATGGCCTGATCGGCATGGCGCAGCAGGGTGTCGGCGTCGTGGTTATCGTTGGGAAACAGGGTCACGCCGATGCTGGCAAAGACATTGATGTCCTTGCCCTGGATCGAATAGGGCTGGGAGATGGTGGCCAGCACCCGTTGCAACGCCGCACGCAGCTCCAGCATGTCGCGCACATAGCGCAGGATCAGCACGAACTCGTCGCCGGCCAGACGCGCCACCACATCCTCGCCACGAATGATCGAACGCAGACGCGCCGCCACTTCCACCAGCAGCAAGTCGCCACAGGCGTGCCCGTAGCCATCGTTGACGGCCTTGAAGCCATCGAGGTCAAGCATGCACACCGCCAGGGGGATGTCCTCACGGCGGGAGAACTCCAGGGCCTGATACAGCAGGTCGGAAAGAAAGGCCCGGTTGGGCAGGCCGGTGAGCACGTCATGTCCGACCCGCCATTGCAGCGAATGCAGCAACTGGCGCTTTTCGCTGACATCGAAGCGAATCGACACGTAGCGCATCACCTTGCCGGAACGCTGATCCATCAGGGGCACCATGGTGCTGTCGACCCAGTACAGGCTGCCATCCTTGGCCCGGTTACAGATCTCGCCCTTCCACACCCGGCCCTGGGAGATGGTCTGCCACAGCTCGTTGAAGAACTCCGGCGGGTGCAGCCCCGAGCTGAGCATCCGGTGGTTGGCCCCGATCAGCTCATCGCGGCTGTAGCCCGAGATCTGGCAGAACAGGTCATTGACATAGGTGATGCTGCCGCCGAGATCAGTCTCGGAGAAGATGGCGGCGGCATCGACGGCCCTGCGATATTTCTCATCCATGAGTCGAGATCACTGTCGCTAGCGGTTGAACCGCTCGACCAGGGCACGCAGCCCGGAAGAGATGTTTTCCAGCTCGGTGCCGCGGACCACCCCGGCGCTGGCGTTATTGGCGGTGCGCTGCACCGTGGCGGCGACGCGGTTGATCTGTTCGGACACCGACTCGGCCACATGGGATTGCTCCTGGGAGGCCGCCGCCATCTGCTGGCTCATGTCGGTGATGCGCTCCACCGCAGCGCCGATGCCATGCAGGGCCTGTTGCGCCTGCAACACCTGCTGCACACCCTGCTCCGCCTCTTCGATGCCGAGGTTGGCGATCTGCACCGCCTCGTCGGCACCGGCCCGCAGGCTCTGGATGATGCCCTGGATCTGCTGGGTCGATTGCCGGGTCTTGCCCGCCAGGGCCCGCACTTCATCGGCCACCACGGCAAACCCCCGTCCCTGCTCGCCGGCTCGGGCGGCTTCGATGGCAGCGTTCAGGGCCAGCAGGTTGGTCTGGTCGGCAATCGCCTGGATCATGCTCGCCGCCACCATGATGTCCTGGGTCTGCCCGGCCAGGTCGCCCACCGCCTGGTTGATCTGGGTGACCGTGCGAGCCAGCAACTGGATGGCATCCCGGGAAGAACCCGCCACCTGGCTGCCTTCCCGGGCCAGGAGGTTGGCGGTGTGAGCCTCGCTGGCGGTGTGCTGCACGTGCTCGGCAACCTCGGTGATCGAGGCGGCCATCTGGGTCATGGCGGCGGCCGTCATGTCGGTCTCGGCCCTCTGCTCCAGCAGGGCGGTCTCGGTGCGGCTGGACAGCTGGCTGGAGTCGGTGGCAGCCGTGGCCATCTGCCGGGCCAGATCGCTGAGGCGCGTCAGGGCAGTTTTCAGCCGCGCCTCCTCACTGATCAGGATCATCTGTAATTGCCCCGCCGGCCCCAGCGCTTCGCTGTAGGCCAGGGCACAGATCGGATCGGCGAAGGTATTCGGGGTGCTGCTGAGGATGTGCTTGAGCTGCTGTCGCAAACGGCGCTGGGCCGACAGTCCGACGGCGATGAAGCCGGCAACGGTCAGGCCCTGGGCCGCCAGCGTCGGCAGCCAGCTGAACGCGCCCAGGCACGCCACTGCCAGGGCCGCCGGCAACAGCAATGGCCGGGCTCCGGCCTCCAGCCGACGCCAAGCGCTGACCGGCGACTTGTTGGCGCGCATGCGGGCATACAAGGCTTCGGCACGACTGACCTGCTCCCGGGTCGGCTTGACCCGGACCGACTCGTAGCCCACCAGTCGCCCGTCCTCCAGAATCGGCGTGACATAGGCGCTGACCCAATAGAAATTGCCGTTCTTGCAGCGGTTCTTCACCACCCCCATCCAGCTCTGACCGGCCTTCAGATACCTCCACATCGACTCGAACACCGCCGCAGGCATGTCCGGGTGGCGCACCAGGTTGTGGGTGCTGCCGATCAGTTCGGCCTGGCTGAAACCGCTCATTGCAGCGAACTCGGCATTGCAATAGGTGATATGGCTGCTGGTATCGGTGGCGGATATGAGCCGCTGCTGGTCGGGAAAGGTCTGCTCAACAGAGTTGACCGGCAAATTGAGACGCACTTTAGAACTCCATAGACAGCCTGCGATCAACAGTACCGGGAGGCCGGCAGCAGGCTGATTCGCGATGTACTTTCCTGGCGGTACGACTCAATCGGAAGGTTCGCCCTGATTGCAGCCGTACAGCGGTTTGCGCGGCAGATGACCGTCGATTCGACGAGGATCAACTAGGATCAGATAAGGCGTCAGGTGGGGACGGCGGACGGAGCGTTGGCGGGATTTACGAGACGTTCGAGCCTCTGCCAAGCCCTCGGTTTAGGTGAACAAGGGAAATGCAATGATTTCTTGTTTCATAAACCTGCCTGCTGAAACTAGATCACCAAATACCTGTCCGAAGCGCCGATTCTACGAAATGCATCACATTTTGCAAAGCAAGGTGATGAACCATGGTGTTGTCTAATGCCAATATTTATCGTTAAGTTCTTGATTCTAAATGGGAATTGAGCGATGCAAATTTCAAGTTTGGGTGCAGCCATCAAGCGTTATCGAAAGGTAGCGGGGCTTACTCAGGCTGAACTAGGTGAAAAAACCGGTTTTGACCCAAAAACCATCAGCCGCTTCGAAACCGGCACCTACACCCCCAGCGTTGAAGCTCTATTTCTGCTAGCCGAAGTACTGGGAGTGAAGCTGAAAGCCTTCTTCGCCGATCTGGGCGATGAAGAGGAACAGCGGGCTTATTTGTTCGGTGTCATTCACAAAGCCACCCCTAAGGATCTGGGAAAGCTGATAGCAGCGGTAGACCAGGCCTTGTCCAAGCCTTGAGCCCCGCAACAAATCAATCGGAAGAGGCCTGCTTATCGAACCCGACAAGCCGGCCTCTTTGTCCATTCACGACTCCTGACAGGATCTGACAGACCCGGCACATAAGCTTGTGCCCACAGCACACAGCCCTTTGGAGTCGTCATGACCAGCAACACCTACTTCCTGCTTTATGTAGACAGCCCGGCCATCAGCGCGCAGTTCTACAGTCGCCTGCTGGACAAGCAACCGGTGGAATCCTCCCCCACCTTCGCGCTGTTCATCCTCGACTCGGGGATCAAACTCGGCCTGTGGTCGCGCCACACGGTCGAGCCCAGCGCCCAGGCGACCGGCGGTGGCGGCGAACTGGGCTGGGCCTTGGACAGCCGCGAAGCCGTGGACGACCTGCACCGCCACTGGCAGAGCCTGGGCCTGACCATCGCCCAGCCACCCACCCAGATGGATTTCGGCTACACCCTGCTGGCCCTCGATCCGGACGGACACCGCCTGCGCGTGCTCTATCTCAGCGTCGACTGAACTTGCCTGCGCCGCCACCCCACAGAGAGAGCGGCGCTGTCACCAGCGCCCTCCTCGCCGCTGCTTTGAAATAAATAGAAACGTCTCATTGAGCCTCCAGGCACTCATCGCTATCCTGCCCGCCGACTTGTCACAATTTGTAAGGGAATACGATGAAGTACCTGCGTCTATTACTGGCGATGGCCATCCTCTGTGCCACGCCATTCTTTGCCTGCGCCGCCACACCGAGCCAAGGCAAGGACAGCGAACCCCAGACAGCCGAACAGTTTCTCGCCTCGCTCTCGCCACGCCATGGCCAGGTCAAGCTGCCCGGGGATATCGCCAGCCTCGACCTGAGCCAGGAGTTTTACTACCTCAACCCCAAGGACACCGAGAAACTGCTCACCGAAGGCTGGGGCAACCCGCCCGGCTTCACCACCCTGGGCATGATCGTGCCCAGCGCCGTTAGCCCGCTGTCCGCCGAAGGCTGGGGCGTGATCATCAGCTACAAGAATGATGGGCACATCTCCGACGACGACGCGGCGAAGATCGACTATCAGGACCTGCTCAAGCAAATGCAGGAAGCCGACGAGCAAGACAACAAGCAGCGCAAGGAACAGGGCTATGGCGCCATCCACCTGCTGGGCTGGGCCGAGCAGCCCAGCTATGACGCCCAGACCCACAAAATGTACTGGGCCCGCGAACTCAAGGCCGAAGGCGCCGAGAGCAACACCCTGAACTACAGCATCCGCGTGCTGGGTCGCGAAGGCGTGCTGGAGCTCAATGCGGTCGCCTCCATGGACGACCTGGCCACCATCAAGCGCGAGATCCCCAAGGTGCTGGCCTTCACCAACTTCACCGACGGCAACCGCTACGCCGACTACAACCCAAGCACCGACAAGCTGGCGTCCTACGGTCTGGCCGCGCTGGTGGCCGGAGGCCTGGCCAGCAAGGCCGGGTTGTTTGCCAAGCTGGGGGTACTGCTCCTGGCCGGCAAGAAATTCATTGTCATCGGCGTCCTCGCCCTGGCCGCATTCGTCGGCCGGCTGTTCAAGAAAAAAGGCTGATCCCCGAGCGCAACGCCCCTGCCTGACGGGGCGTTGCACCTCACGAATCACCCAGCTTCACCCGCCCACCCCGCTCCAGCCCAGGCAGGATCCTCGATCGCCCGAGACGCCATTGCCGCCAGCGCCCCTCCAACTGCATCGCCATCACGCTACCCAGCACCACCGCCGCCCCCAGCAGCACGGCAGACTGCACCACCTCCCCCAGCACCGTCGCCGCCAGCGACATCGCCACTGGCGGTATCAGGTACAGGGCCATCGACGCCCGACTGACCTCCACCCGCGCCAGCACATAGGCCCAGGCCAGATACGCCAGCGCACTGGGAAACAGCCCCAGCAACAGCACCGCCAGATTCACCCGCCACGGCGCCTGGACGACCTCCCGCGCCAATCCCGGCGCATACACCGACAACAACAAGGTGCCGCCCCAGACCATGTAGCACACGGTGGTCAGCACCCCGTAACGCCCGGACAGACGCCGCTGCAAGACGAAGTACAGCCCCCAGGAAAAAGCCGCCAGCAACACCAGCAACCCGCGGGGCTCGATCGACCCCAGCCCCTTGTCAGCCACAACCACCAGCACGGCACCAAACAACCCCAGCACCACGCAGCCCCAGCGCCAGGCACTGACCGCCTCCCTGAGCCAGAAGCAGGCGATCAGCGTGCCAAATAACGGCGCCGTCTGTGCCAGCACGCTGGAAGCGCCGGCACTCAAGCCCTGCTGACCATAATTGAGGCTGACGTGATGCAGGGCGATGGCAAAGAACCCCAGCACCAGCAGCCCGGGCAAATCGCGCCAACGCGGCAGGGATATTTTCAGCACCACAGCCATCGCGGCCATCAACAGCGAGGCAACCAGGAAACGCAACAACGCCAGATGCCCGGGACTGTAGCCCTCAAGGCCAATGTGAATGCCCACCGGCGAATAGGCCCAGCACAAAATCACCGCAGCGGTAGCCAGCAACAATTTGAATCCTGATGAATGTTTCACGGCACAGGCGCCCGGACAGAGAGAGGAAACCCAGTCTCTCGCCCTCCACAACTCACCACAACTGACCGATACTGAGGCCATTCATCACTGGAAATGAGCAATGGAACTGAGCCAACTGAAAATGCTGAACGCCGTGGCCCGCACCGGCAGCATCGCCCGCGCCGCCGAACAACTGCATTGCGTGCCCTCCAACATCACCAACCGCCTCAAGCAGCTGGAAAGCGAACTGGGCACCCCGCTGTTCACCCGGGTCGGGCGCGGCCTGAAGATCAGCGCCGCTGGAGAAATATTCTTAGGCTACAGCGAACGCATTCTGGCGCTGGTCGATGAGGCCAAGCGCGCGGTGGACGACCAGGCGGAGCCCAGCGGCCTGCTGCGCCTGGGCGCCATCGAGTCCTGCGCTGGCGGGCGCCTGCCACCGCTGCTGGCGCAATATCACCGACGCTACCCCAAGGTGAGCGTGGAGCTGGTGACCGGCACCTGGTCGCAGCTCTTTACAGAGCTGCAACACCAACGCATCGACGGCGCCTTGGTGGCCATCGACACCTTGCCACCCAGGCTCAAGCAGACGGTGCTTTACCACGAGCCCCTGGTACTGATTTCCAGTGCCGGCAGCGCTCCCATCCACAGCGCCAGCGATCTGCAGGGGCAAAACCTGTTCATGTGGCCGCAGGGCTGCCCCTATCGCCGCGCCCTGGAGAACTGGCTGGCCAGGCACGGCCTGAACCTGCCCATTACCGGGTACGCCAGCTGGGGCACCATCATCGGCTGCGTCAGTGTCGGGGCCGGCGTGTCGCTGATTCCGGAGGGCGTATTGGAACGCTATGCACAGTCGGCGACCCTGAACATCCAGCGTTTCAGCGACCTGCTACCGGTGGACAACCGCTTCGTCTGGCATCAGGACGTACAGCGACACAACGCGCGGGATGCGTTTGCCCGGCTGTTGCAGGAGCATCTGGGAGCATGACGGCCGCCTCGTCGAACCAGCGAGCGTTTCGGCACAATCCTCGAGCGCCACGGCACAGCACCCGGGTCTGCCCGTCCATAGACTGGCCCTTCATTCCCACCAGCCAGACCAACCCGCCATGAACAACCGCCTTTTTCTTAGCGCACTGTCCTTGAGCCTGAGCCTTGGCGCCCATGCCGCCGAGTTCAGCATCAGCAGTCACGACATCCGCGATGGCCAGCCCTTGAGTCAACGGGAAGTATTCCGCGGCTTCGGCTGCGAAGGAGACAACACCTCTCCTGAACTGTCCTGGAAAAATGCTCCGCCGGGCACCCGCAGCTTTGCCATCACCGTCTATGATCCGGACGCCCCCACCGGCAGCGGCTGGTGGCACTGGACCCTGGTCAACCTCCCCAGCAGCACCCAGGGCCTGCCCAGGGGCGCCGGCAGCCCCAGCGGCGAACTGCTGCCGTCGGGAGCCGTCCAGGGACGCACCGATTACGGCCAACCTGGATTTGGTGGCGCTTGCCCGCCAACGGGCGACAAACCTCATCGTTACCAGTTCACCGTCTGGGCGCTGAAGGTGGATAAACTGCCCCTCGACACCCAGGCCAGCGGAGCGATGGTGGGCTACATGCTCAACGCCAACGCACTGGCCAAGACCACACTGACCGCCACCTACGGACGCTGACGATGAACGCACCGGCTGGCCTGCAGCATCACGAAAGCCGTATCGACGCTTGCGTCATCCGTGCCAGGCAAGCCCACGCCCTGCAACGAGTACCGATTTTCGTCAGCGCCCTGTGCCGGGTGCGCCAGGGCGAAAAACGCATGGCCTGGGACGATCGCGAAATGCGTGTGGGCGGCCAGCACCTGATCCTGCTGCCGGCCGGGCGCGAAGTGGGCATCAGCAACTCTCCAGGGGCGCAAGGCCACTACATTGCCGATGTCGTGACCTTCCCCGCCCCGGCCTTGCGCGCGTTCAGCCTGCGCTACCACCCACAGATCGTCGCCCGCCCCGGACGCAGCGGCGCAGACCTGTGCGTCCCCCTGGAGCGACACACGGCCCAGGCCTGGGACAACCTCCTGCAATGCATCGCCAGCGATGCGCCGGATGCCCTGCGCAACCACTACGGCGAGGCGGTGCTGCTGGCCCTGGCCCTTGGCGGCTGGGCCGGCCCTTTGTTGCTGGACCGTCACGACCCACTGTGCGAACGGGTGCAGCAGGTCCTCATGAGCAATCCGGCGCGGGACTGGACCGTCGCCTGCGTCGCCGAGCGCCTGAACCTCGGGGCTTCGACATTGCGCCGCCAGCTGGCGAACGAGAACGACAGCTTCAGCAACATTCTCGAAAACGTCAGGCTGGGCATGGCCCTGCAATGGCTGCAAACCACGCCACGCCCGATTGGCGAAATCGCCGCAGCCAGCGGCTACGCCTCGGCTTCTCGCTTTGCCGTGCGCTTTCGCAAGCATTACGGGCTGTCGCCCCGAGAGTTGCGCGCCGCGATCTAGCCCTGGCGCGCCATCACGGCATCGATGAAGGGAGCCTTCTGCGCGAGATACTCGCCAATCCCCCCGCGATTGTCGGCTTCAAGCGCCAGCTTCAGATCCTGGTATTGCTGGCGCAGATCGCTGTCTTGTCGCAGCAGATCGCGAAAAACCAGCATGCGCCCGATCTGCTCATGACCACAGATGCAGACATGCACTTTATGGGTGCGCACGCCCTCGACATCGCGGCGGTAAAAGTGATGCCCCGGGGATAGATTGCTGCCTCGGACATAGCCCAGGGTCGCCATGAAGGCATTGCGCGCCGCCTCATCCCGATGCTCCACGACCACCAGCAAAAGATCGATTTCCGGCTTGGCCGCCAGCCCCGGAACAGCCGTGCTGCCCACGTGATGAACAGCCATCAGCTCGTCGCCGAAGCCCTGGACGATGCGGGCTCGCTCGGCACTGAAGGCCGCAGGCCAGTGATTCTCGTAAGCACAGATTTTACTGGTCAGCGCCATTGGCACTCCGTCCCTGGTAGAAAAAGCGCGAGAGCTTAACCGCGATAGGCATTGGCGTACCACAGCTACGCCTCCGGAGTATTCATGAGGAACGCGAGACGCACGACGATTCGCCCGCTTTAGACCGGCTTGCGGGACAACAACAGATAGAAGAGGAGAAATCGACACGGCTGTCTCACGCCTTGTACCACCACGTGGCAGCTGCTGCCTTCCGGATCTGACCAGATTCACGGGTAATGGTTGCGGGGGGACCGAAGGGACCACCATAACGACGCTCGCCTGTCGGCTTCAAGAAGGGCGCCACCGGATTCTTCACCATCACGCGAATGTGAATTTGGGTTCACTGTACGCTGGGTATAAGGATGCTCGGCCGGGTGTTTACCTGCCTTTTGTACCACCTGAAGGCGCCCTCTCGACGAAATCCCCAGCAAACCCGGTCGTCGCACGGGTAATGTGCTTTGCAGACCGCCCGTTCTCTTTCGATCCCGAAAAAAGGAAGTATTCAGTGATGCGCTGGGCTACTGTTACTTGCGCAAAATACACCGACGCACATTTTCAAGGATTGAAATGAAAGCCACATTGCTTATGTTATCCGCCCTCTTCCTGCTCTATGGCTGCACCACGCCGCTCACCTCCGACATGTCTAGTCCGTCAATTGCCGACACCAAAACGGTGATGTTCGGCGGCAAGGCGTTCGTCCTGAAATTCCAAAAACCGGGCTTGTGGGAGTATTTCCCTGCCGAGGAAAGCATGGATGTCTGGAATGAAATGGTGGACTTTATCGTCGTGCCTCCCGAGATGAATCACATCAAACCCCTCGACCTCGCCAAACGCGCCATCCAGCTTCATCAACAAGAAAACCCGAATATGCCGGCAGTCCTGCTGACCGACAATAAAACCGGAATCGATTACGCGATGATGTTTCATCCCAATTCATTGCGTAAAGACGGGCAATTCTCGGAGATCAGCTATTTCAAGTATTACAAGGATGGCGCCTCCGGCCAGACCATCATCTTTCACTTCGCCCGGAATATTCCAAAACCGAGCAACCCCTCTGAAAGCGCAGCAGAGATAGGCCAGGAGATACCACCGCTAATGGAAGCATTCCCGCTTTATCGGCCGTAATGCCGCTAACCGGACTTGATTCGAATGGCTGAACAACCGCGGGCACTGCCACGGCGGATGCCACAGCAGGAAGCTGAAGAGGACCTACGAACCGTTCTGGCGCTAGTGAAGGCACAGGAATCGCGGCACCTATCAACTGCTGCTGTCGCAGCCACGACGACCAACTAGCAAGACGCTTTCCGCCCACTTCCCAGGCCCCGCGAATGAACTCAAGCGAGGGCCTAATCCCCTGGAACGCTTGCGTAAACAGCCCCTGGACTTGGGCCAAAATATACCGCCCACGAATCAGTGCCTCCCGTTTGCAACGAGTTTGCAGGGAGCGACGAATTTCTCTTTGGGGGAACAACGGGCGAATGACATCCGGCACCACGATTCGGAAGTAATAGACCGAGTGGCGGACAATAAAAGGTAGGACGGGATGGTCGACACGGATGTATCACTTCTTGTACCACCACGTGGCAAAGGGTGAAAAACCGTTAAGAATCAATCGCTTGAAAGATTGGAGGCAACCCCACCAGCCACACCCCGGCACACAATGTTCCCGCTGTGGCTGCTTCCTTCCGGATCTGACCAGGTTCACGGGTAATCGTTGCGGGGGGACCGATGGGGTCACCATAACGACGTTCGCCTGTCGGCGAGCCGCGCCATTGTACCTATCTGAGTCGAACTTACAACCGCTCGTTGCAGATTAAAAAATCCGATGAGCTTCAAGCACTTGGATGTGTTCCGGGATACAAGCGCCATCCAACCGCCGCTACCGCCGAAGCACGCCGGTTCACGGGGCAGGCGCCGCGCCGGATCAGGTACATCGCCCTGGCAAGCTCGCTCCTGCAGGACGGGGGATCATCCGTCCAGGGACAGCGCTTCTTCGGCGCGACCGCCTTCCTGCTGGATCACCAGGTGGATGAAGTGCAATTTGCCGATCACCGCCGGCGGCAGGATGAACGGATAGAAATCCGGCTGTCCCATGCTGCGGGACAGTTCATTGAGCATGCCCGCCAGTTCGATCCAGGCATTGACGAAGGCCAGGAACGCCGGACCGCCGGGATGCTGCGGGTCGTAAAGACTGCTCAGGGGAAACGGCTGGTAATCGAGATCGACGTCTCGGGCACTCATGCCAAAGCCCAGGGCCGTATCCACCGCGTCCATCATGTGCAGGTAGTGAGCCCAGGTTTCCGCCCAGTCTTCCCAGGGATGCATGGTGGCGTAGGCGCTGATGTGGCTTTGCTGCCAATCACTCGGTGCGCCTTGCTGATAGTGGCGCTCCAGGGCCTGGGCATAGCTGCCGCGCTCATCGCCGAACAGGCGGCGAAACGGCTGCAACCAGGGGCTGTCGGCAATCAGCCGATCCCAATAGTAGTGCCCCACTTCATGTCGGAAGTGCCCGAGCAGGGTGCGATAGGGCTCACGCATCTGCGTTCGCACCTGTTCGCGATGGGCATCGTCGGCCTCCTTGATATCCAGGGTGATCAGGCCACCGGCGTGCCCGGTCATGGGCGCCCTGCCCTGGAGATCGACACCGATAAAATCGAAGGCCAGGCCCCGCTCTTCATCGTCACTCTTGGGCAGCAGTTGCAGCCCCAGGGCAAGCAACTGCGCCACCAGGCGACGCTTGGCGATTTCCACCTTGCGCCAGCGCTCAGGGTTCTCGGGGACGGACAGGTCGGGAATGGTGCGATTCAAGCGGCAGGCGATGCACAGGCTGCCCGTCAGGTGCGCGGGCAGCAGCCAGTTACAGGCCGCCGCCGTATGCAGATTGGCGCAGCGCTTGAACGCGCCGGCCTCGGGCCTGGCATCGAGCACCCAGGTTTGCGCCACAGGTCCCGGCCGCAGGGAAGACAAGCTGCCCAATTGCGGCGCATAACCGAGCACGGCCGCACAGGCCAGGCATTGGCTGTTGCGAAAGAACAGCGACTGCCCGCAGCGACAGGCCCAGAGCTTGCCGCTGCGTGAACGATCACCGACAAAGGGCGCGGCGATGCGGGAACTGAGCTGCTCGAAGAAACGGTACATGGCGCATCCTCCGTGGGGCCTGCCAAGACTAGATCATCCTGGCTACCCCATCGTTCCCTCGGCCCGGCAGGAGCCCGCCGGCCGGTTTGCCATCACTGGCAGGTCGGCGGCCACGCATCACGCAGGGAGGGGGACGCCATGCTCACTGAGAAAGGCCACGAAGGCAGCTTCGTCCAGAACCTTGAGCCCCAGCTCATTGGCCTTGGCCAGCTTGGAGCCGGCGCCGGGTCCTGCCACCACGCAGTGGGTTTTCGCCGACACGGACCCTGCCACCTTGGCCCCCAGGCTTTCCAGCTTTTCCTTGGCCACATCGCGACTCATCAGCTCCAGCGAGCCGGTGAGCACCCAGGTCTTGCCAGCCAGGGGCAGGCCTTCGACCACTTTCTTCTCACTCAGCCAGTGCATGCCAAACGCCGTGAGCTGGTCTTCAATGGCCCGGGCCAATTGGGCATTGGCCGGGTTGTCGAAGAACTCGCGCACCGCCTTGGCCTGCTTCTCCGGCAGGGCCTGGCGCATGTCCAGCCAGTCCGCGTCGATCACGCCCTGCAGGGAGCCGAACTTGTCCGCCAGTTTCTGCGCGGCTCCTGGGCCCACCGAGGGGATATTGAGCTTGTCGAGCATGCCGCCCAGGGTGGTACTGGCGGCGAACTCGGCCCCGAGCTCGCCCTGATCCTGCAGTTGCAGGCCACATTGGTCCGCGGCCAGCAAGGCACCGATCACCTGGCGGTTATGGCTGTCCTGGAAAAAGCTGTGGATCTCGTGAGCCACCTCCAGCCCCACATCCGGCAGGTAGGTCAGGACCTGCGGCAAGGCCTGCTGGACACGCTCCAGGGTGCCCAGGGAGCGCGCCAGGACCTTGGCCGTTTCCTCGCCGACATCGGGAATGCCCAGGGCATAGATGAACCGTGCCAGGGCCGGACGCTTGCTGTCCTCGATGGCCTTGAGCAGCTTGTTGCTGGAGACTTCGGCGAAGCCTTCCAGGTCGATGATCTGTTCGTACTTGAGCTGGTAGAGATCCGCGGGCGAAGCAATGAGCTGTTCGTCCACCAGTTGCTCGATGGTCTTGTCCCCCAGGCCTTCGATGTCCATGGCGCGACGGGAGACAAAGTGAATGATCGCCTGCTTGAGCTGGGCGCCGCAGGCCAGGCGACCGACACAGCGATACACCGCGCCCTCGCTCACGGTTTCCCGCCCCTTGCTGCGCTTGACCAGTTGGGTGCGCTCGACATGTGAACCACAGACCGGACAGCTTTCGGGAATCTGCACCGGTCGGGCGTCCTGCGGACGGCGCTCGACGACCACCTGCACCACTTGCGGGATCACATCGCCGGCACGGCGGATGATCACCGTGTCGCCGATCATCAGCCCCAGCCGCGCCACTTCATCCATGTTGTGCAAGGTGGCGTTGGACACCGTCACGCCCGCCACTTTCACCGGCTTCAGACGGGCTACCGGGGTAACCGCACCGGTGCGACCGACCTGGAACTCCACATCCAGCAGCTCGGTCAGCTCTTCCATGGCCGGAAACTTGTGGGCAATGGCCCAGCGCGGCTCGCGGGCACGGAAGCCCAGCTCGCGCTGGGAGGCGATGCTGTTGACCTTGAACACCACGCCGTCGATTTCATAGGCCAGCGCGTTGCGGCGGTCGCCGATTTCACGGTAGTAATCCAGGCACTCGTCGATGCCCTTGGCCAGACGCAACTCGCGGCTGATGGGCAGCCCCCACTGCTTGAGCTGCTGCAGATTGCCGATGTGGGTGTCGGCGATGTCGGCGCTGACCTGGCCCAGACCGTAGCAGCAGAATTCCAGGGGCCGACTGGCGGTGATCTTCGAGTCCAGCTGACGCAGGCTGCCCGCAGCGGCGTTGCGCGGGTTGGCGAAGGTCTTGCCGCCCGAAGCCAGTTGCGCCTCGTTCAATCGCTCGAAGCCGGCCTTGGACATGAAGACCTCACCCCGCACTTCCAGGGTCGCCGGCCAACCGCTGCCTTGCAGCTTGAGCGGGATGTTGCGCACGGTACGCACGTTGACACTGATGTCTTCGCCCGTGGTGCCGTCGCCACGGGTGGCACCGCGCACCAGCACGCCGTCCTGGTACAACAGGCTCACCGCCAGGCCATCGAGCTTGGGCTCGCAGCTGTACTCCACTGCGGCGCCAGCACCGAACAGGTCGCCCGCCGGCAGGTCCAGCCCCTCGACGACCCGACGATCGAATTCGCGCATGTCGACTTCTTCGAAGGCGTTGCCCAGGCTGAGCATGGGGATCTCATGGCGTACCTGGGTGAAGGCCGAGAGCGCCGCACTGCCGACCCGCTGGGTTGGAGAGTCGCTGGTGACCAGCTCTGGATGCTCGGCCTCCAGGGCCTTGAGCTCGTGGTACAGGCGGTCGTACTCGGCGTCCGGAATGCTCGGTTCGTCCAGTACGTGGTAGCGGTAGTTGTGTTGATCCAGCTCGGCGCGCAGCTCAAGAATGCGGGTTTCAGCGGCGGTCATGGGGTTCTCTCATAAAGCAAAAGAGCAGCCTAGGCTGCTCGATCTGAAATGGGGGCGTGGGCCTCGCTGGCAAGCCAGCGCCTGTACAAGCCAGCTCCTGAGGAAGGAGCTGGCTGTTGAAGCTTAGCGCTTTTGGGTCAGGGCGCGACGCTCGAACTCGACGATGCGCTGACGGTAGTGCTCGATGGTCTGGGCAGTCAGAACGCTGCGCTGATCATCCTTGAGCTCGCCATTGAGCTCCTGGGACAGCTTGCGCGCCGCGGCCACCATTACATCGAACGCCTGTTTCGGGTGACGCGGGCCTGGCAAGCCGAGGAAGAAGCTCACTGCCGGGGTGCTGAAGTGGTCGATATCGTCCAGGTCGAACACCCCCGGCTTGACGGCGTTGGCCATGGAGAACAGCACTTCGCCGTTGCCGGCCATGCTTTCGTGACGGTGGAAAATATCCATCTCGCCAAACCGCAGGCCGCTTTCGAGGATGTTCTGCAGCAACGCCGGGCCCTTGAAACCGGCGGCATCACGGCAGATCACGCTGATCACCAGCACCTCTTCGGCTTGCGGCTGCTCTTTGTCGCCGTGACTGGCCGCCTTGTTGCCTTCCTCAGCCGGGAAGTCATCGTCGCGGCTGCTGAAGCTTGGGCCGTTGTCCAGGTCCAGATCCAGGTTGAGGTCGCCCTGGTGAGGCTCGCCGCCACGCTTGCCGCGCTTGGAAGACGAACTCTCCCGAGGCTCGCGGGCCGGCATGCTCACCGACGGCAGGTCATGCTCGTCCAGTTGTGGCTCTTTATGAGTATCCAGCACCCGGGGCGGACCCAGGAGTTCGGCACTGCCTTCGTCATCCGGCAGGTTGGACAGACTTCGATCAAGACGGAACTTCAACTTCCCCTTGCCGCCGCGCATACGCCGCCAGCCATCAAAAAGAATACCGGCGATAACAATAATGCCGATGACGATCAGCCACTCGCGCAGACCGATTTCCATGTAATCCCGTGCCTCTATGAAAAATGCTGAAAAATAAGGGGTTTACAATCTGCAAACCGCTTTAAAACGTGGCGCCAACTCTATGTTCTGAATGGCGTTTTGCCCACGCATAGGAAAAATTGACATTAAACTAGCACGACCAAAGGCAACTTTACACCGTCTGTCGCAACGGTTACGGCCAATATGCCGGCTGGTCAGGTTGGCAAAAGGGAAAATTCCCCGACTTGCCCCCAACTAGCGCCTCAGTCGCACGGACTCAAGCGTCCACCATCGCCATCGCCTCCTCGACATCCACGGCTACCAGGCGCGAACATCCGGGTTCGTGCATCGTCACACCCATTAACTGATCAGCCATTTCCATAGCGATCTTGTTGTGGGTGATATAGATGAACTGCACTGTCTGCGACATTTCTTTAACCAATCTTGCGTAGCGTCCAACGTTAGCGTCATCCAGCGGGGCGTCAACTTCGTCGAGCATGCAGAACGGCGCCGGATTCAACTTGAAGATGGCAAATACCAGGGCTAATGCAGTCAATGCCTTTTCGCCACCCGAGAGCAAATGAATGGTGCTGTTCTTCTTCCCCGGAGGACGAGCCATGATCGTTACCCCTGTATCGAGTAGATCTTCGCCCGTCAGTTCCAAATAAGCGCTGCCCCCACCGAAAACTTTTGGAAAGAGTGCCTGCAGACCGCCGTTGATCTGATCAAAGGTATCTTTGAAGCGATTACGGGTTTCCTTGTCGATCTTGCGGATCACGTTTTCCAGGGTTTCCAGGGCCTCCACCAGGTCAGCATCCTGGGCATCCAGGTAGCGCTTGCGCTCGGACTGCTGCTGGTATTCGTCGATGGCCGCGAGGTTGATCGCGCCCAGGCGCTGGATCCGCGCGGCAATACGCTCCAGTTCCTCTTCGGCGGCCTGTTCGCTGGCTTCCGCGGTCAGGGTCGCCAGCACGCCGTCGAGGTCATAGCCATCAGCCAGTAGCTGCTCCTGCAAGGTCTTGCGGCGCACGGTCAGGGCTTGCCACTCCATGCGCTGCCGTTCCAGCTGGCCGCGAATCAGCTGCGATTGCTGCTCGGCCTGGTTGCGGCGCTTCTCGGCGTCACGCAGCTCGCGGTCGGCATCTTCCAGGGCGATCTGCGCTGTCTTGAGTTCGACATCCACGGTCATGCGCTTTTCCAGCAGCTCTTCGAGCTTGAGACGCAACTCCTCCAGAGGCGCCTCCCCCTCCTCCAGATTGAGGCTGAGCTGCTCGCGCTTTTCGGTCAGGCGCTCGGATTGCAACTCCAGGCGCTCCAGGGCCTGACGAGTGGAGTCGTGCTGGGCCTTGAGGGAGCCCATGCGGACTGCCAGTTGATGAGCGTGATCCTTGTGCTGGCGCGCCTCCTGGCGCACCCGATCAAGGCGCTCGCGCAGGCTGTCGCGCTGGGCCAGCAGCAGCTCACGCTGCTCGGTATCCAGGGCCATGCTGTCGAGGGCTTCCTGCAACTGCAGGCGCGCTTCGCCGACCTGTTCGTGCTCCAGCTCACGCTGCTCGCCCAGCTCGACCAGCTCTTCATCAAGACGGGTGCGCCGTAGGTTCAGTTGTTCAGCCTTGGCTTTGCCGGCGGACAGCTTGGCTTTCAATTCACCCTGCTGGCGGGCTTCGTCCTGCAACAGGCGGCGCAGATGTTCACGACCGTTCTCCTGCTGACGCTGCTGGGCCCGCAGGTTGAGCAACTGGCTTTCCAGGGCCTCGACGCTGGCTTCGCGCTCATCGCGCTCCAGAGTCAGTTGCTGGATTTCCTGGCCCCGCGCCAACACGCCACTTTCCGCTTCGCTGGCGCGACGCACCCGCAAAAAATGCCGGCCAACCCAGTAGCCATCACGGCTGATCAGGCTCTGTCCGGCACTCAGTTGCCCACGCAAGGCCAGGGCCTGTTCCAGACTGTCCACCGGCTTGACCTGGCCCAGCCAGGGCGCCAGATCGACCTGGGATTCAACCTTGTCCAGCAGGCTGCCAGGCATGCGCGAAACATCCCCTTGCAGGCTCAGCAGACGCAGATCGCCCTGCTGAAAACCGGCCAGATCGATGCCGGAAAAATCGTCCACCAACACCGCTTGCAGATCGGCGCCTAGCACGGTTTCCACCGCCAGTTCCCAACCCGGTTCCACGTGCATGCCATCGGCCAGGCGCGGACGTTCGGCCAACTGCTGCTCGCGCAACCATTGCGCGGTACCGGTGCCCGGGTCGAGTGCCGCTTGCTGCAAGGCCTCCAGGGAAGCCAGGCGACCATTGAGCCGCTGCAGTTCACCCTGGGCCTGCTGCTGAGCCTGGGTGGCCTGCTGCAATTGCTGACGCAGCTGTTCCAGGCGCTCGACCTGTGACTCTTCGCTGGCCTGCAGGTCTTCCAGGGTCGCTTCGCTGGCGGCCAGTTGCTCGTTGAGTTCGAGAATCGCCGCATCTTCCGGGTCCGCCGAGAGCAGCTCACGCTCCTCGGCCAGACGCCGCTGACGCTCGGACAGGCGCTCCATGCTGCCTTCGAGCTGCTGGATGCGCGACTGCTGCACTTCGGCCTGGCGTCGCGGCTCGGCGGAACTCAGGTTGAAGGCGTCCCACTGCTCCTGCCAGCCGTGCATGGTGGTTTCGGCTTCTTCCAGGGTCGCGGCCGCCTCCTCGGCCGCGGCGGCGGTGACTTCCTGCTCGGGTTCGAGCATGGCCAGCTCTTCCCCCAGGGTCGCCAGCAAGGTGCGATCGTGGCCCAGGTGGGACTCAGTCTCCAGGCGCGCGCGCTCGGCTTCCTTGAGGTCGTCCTGCAACTGCCGCAGACGCTGCTGCCCATGCTGGATGCTCTGCTCGACCCGGGCGATATCGCCGCCCACCGAATAGAAGCGCCCCTGCACCAGATTGAAGCGTTCGGACAGTTCGTGATGCCCATCGCGAAAGCGCTCAATGGCGGCATCGGCGTTGCGCTGCTCGGCCACCAGCGCCTCGAAGCTGACTTCCTGGCTGCCGATCACCGACTCACGCTGGCCCACCTGCTCATTCAATGCCTGCCAGCGCAGGGCCGACAGCTGCGCCTTGAGCTGACGCTCCTCGGCCTTGTATTCCTGATACTTCTCGGCGGCCTGGGCCTGGCGATGCAAGCGTTCGAGCTGGCGCTCCAGCTCTTCGCGCAGGTCGGTCAGACGGGCGAGGTTCTCGTGGGTGCGGCGGATGCGGTTTTCCGTTTCGCGCCGACGCTCCTTGTACTTGGAGATGCCTGCGGCTTCTTCGATGAAGTTGCGCAGGTCCTCGGGCTTGGCCTCGATCAGCTTGGAGATCATGCCCTGCTCGATGATCGAGTAGCTGCGCGGCCCCAGGCCGGTGCCAAGGAAGATATCGGTGATGTCCCGACGGCGGCACTTGGCGCCGTTGAGGAAATAGCTGTTCTGGCTGTCGCGGGTCACCTTGCGGCGGATGGAGATTTCCGCATAGGCCGCGTACTCCCCCACCAGGGTGCCGTCGGAGTTGTCGAACACCAGTTCGATGCTGGCCTGGCTCACCGGCTTGCGGCTGGTGGAGCCGTTGAAGATGACGTCGGTCATCGACTCGCCGCGCAAGTTCTTCGCCGAACTCTCGCCCATCACCCAGCGCACGGCGTCGATGATGTTCGACTTGCCGCAGCCATTGGGCCCGACCACCGCCGCCATGTTACTGGGGAAGTTCACCGTGGTCGGATCGACGAAGGACTTGAATCCCGCCAGCTTGATGCACTTGAGTCGCACGTTTACGCATCCGCCAACGCAGACACCACCAGATCGCTGCTGCGCTGGGCGTAGGCCGTCAACACCTGGCGGATCTCCGGCAGATCACGAGCCAGTACCGCAGCCAGCAACTGTTCGAACAGCGCCAGGTACTCGCTCATCGAAGCCTTGCGCTGCTCCAGTGCCAGGTAATAGGCCCGGCTCATCGCCGGCTGCAGGTTCTCGACGGTCTCCTGCAGGTACGGGTTGTTGGCAAAGGGATAGGCCGCCCGCATCACGCTGAAACTGTCTTCGACGAAGGCGCGGATGTCCTGGCGCTCGTAGGCACTCTCCAGACGCTGCTGGATCTGCAGGAACGGCGCCATGTCGCTCTGCTGCACCCAGCCGCTGGCCACGGAATTGCCCAGCAGGATGTACAGCTCGCTCATCAGGGTGCACAGGCTGCGGACCTTGTGCTCGGTGAGCTCGGTCACATGCGCGCCGCGACGCGGCAGGATGGCGATCAGATGGCGACGCTCAAGAATCAGCAAGGCCTCGCGGACCGAACCACGGCTGACATTGAGGGCCAAGGTGACCTTCTGTTCCTGGATACGCTCCCCAGGCTTGAGATCCCCGCGAATGATACGTTCGGCGAGGTGGTGAGCAATCTGCTCGGCGAGGCTGTCCGGCGCCTTGAACGTCATGGTTTTCCTTCAAAATCTTTAAACGGCACAAGCGGCGAAGTGTAGCGCAATTGCTACATCATCGCGGAGTGCCTCGACAGGGGAATTTGGCATGAAACAAGCAGAAGGATGCCAATCAAGGGGTTTCTCGAATGCCGTTCATACTTGGAATGTTGAGCACGGAAAATTCCTGACCTGAAAGTCAGAAAATCGTTGACCGAAAAGTCAGACATGACTAAATTCGGCTCAGTTCGCTTAACAACAATAAAGAGTCTGCGAGGCCTTCCGTGATCCAGTTTTTATTCAACCAGGAACTCCGTAGCGAGCACGCCCTGGACCCGAACCTCACCGTGCTCAACTACCTGCGCGAGCACCTGGGCAAATCCGGCACCAAGGAAGGCTGCGCCAGCGGCGACTGCGGCGCCTGCACCGTGGTGGTGGGCGAGTTGCAGACGGATGCGCAAGGCCGCGAAAGCATCCGCTATCGCAGCCTCAACTCGTGCCTGACCTTCGTCTCCTCCCTGCACGGCAAGCAACTGATCAGCGTCGAGGGCCTCAAGCACCAGGGGCAACTGCACAGCGTGCAGCAGGCCATGGTCGACTGCCACGGCTCGCAATGCGGCTTCTGCACCCCGGGCTTCGTCATGTCGCTGTTCGCCCTGCAAAAAAACAGCAGCCAGCCCGACACCCACAAGGCCCATGAAGCCCTGGCCGGCAACCTGTGCCGCTGCACCGGCTACCGGCCGATCCTCGCTGCCGCCGAGCAGGCCTGCTGCGGCGGGCAGAGCGATCAGTTCGACGCGCGCCAGGCCGAGACCATCAGCCGCCTCAAGGCCATCGCCCCCAAGGACACCGGCGAGCTCAACAGCGGCGACAAGCGCTGCCTGGTGCCGTTGACCGTAGCCGACCTGGCCGACCTCTACGACGCCTATCCACAAGCGCGGTTGCTGGCCGGCGGCACCGACCTGGCCCTGGAAGTGACCCAGTTCCACCGCACCCTGCCGGTGATGATCTACGTCGGCAACATTGCCGAGATGAAGCGCATCGAACGCTTTGACGATCGTCTGGAAATCGGCGCCGCCACCGCCCTCACCGACTGCTACGACGCCTTGTGTGCCGAATACCCGGACTTCGGCGAATTGCTGCAACGCTTCGCCTCGCTGCAGATTCGCAACCAGGGCACCCTGGGCGGCAACATCGGCAACGCCTCGCCCATCGGCGACTCGCCGCCGCTGCTGATTGCCCTCGGCGCGCAGATCGTTCTGTGCAAGGGCGAAGTGCGGCGCACCCTGGCCCTGGAAGACTATTTCATCGACTACCGGGTCACCGCCCGCCAGGAAAGCGAATTCATTGAGAAGATCATCGTGCCCCGGGCCAGCGCCGAGCGACTGTTCCGCGCCTACAAGGTGTCCAAGCGCCTGGACGATGATATTTCCGCGGTCTGCGCCGCCTTCAACCTGCGCATCGACAACGGCGTGGTCAGCGATGCGCGCATCGCCTTCGGCGGCATGGCGGCCATTCCCAAGCGCGCCCGTAGCTGTGAAGCGGCGCTGCTGGGCGCGCCCTGGAACCAGACCACGGTCGAACGCGCCTGTGCCGCGCTGGCGCAGGATTTCACACCGCTTTCGGACTTTCGCGCGAGCAAGGAATACCGCCTGTTGAGCGCACAGAACCTGCTGCGCAAATACTTCATCGAACTGCAAACACCGCACATCGAAACCCGGGTGACCGCTCATGTCTAATCATCACAAGGTCGAGAAGACTCAAGCCGAACTGACCGCCCTGTTTCAACAGGACCTGAGCACCGGCGTCGGCCGCAGCGTCAAGCACGACAGTGCCGACAAGCACGTGTCCGGTGAGGCCGTGTACATCGATGACCGCCTGGAATTCCCCAATCAGTTGCACGTCTACGCGCGGCTGTCTGACCGGGCTCACGCCAAGGTCATCAGCATCGACACCGGCCCCTGCTACGCCTTCGAGGGCGTGCGCATCGCCATAACCCACGAAGACATTCCCGGCCTCAAGGACATCGGCCCGCTGCTGCCCGGCGACCCGCTGCTGGCCATCGATACCGTGCAGTTCGTCGGTCAGCCGGTGCTGGCGGTTGCCGCCCGTGACCTGGAAACCGCGCGCAAGGCGGCCATGGCCGCGATCATCGAGTACGAGGATCTGGAGCCGGTACTGGATGTGGTGGAAGCCCTGCGCAAGCGCCACTTCGTGCTGGACAGCCACACCCATCAGCGCGGCGACTCGGCCGGCGCCCTGGCCAGCGCCGAACACCGTATCCAGGGCACCCTGCATATCGGCGGCCAGGAGCATTTCTACCTGGAAACCCAGATTTCCTCAGTAATGCCCACCGAGGACGGCGGCATGATCGTCTACTGCTCGACCCAGAACCCCACCGAAGTACAGAAGCTGGTGGCGGAAGTGCTCGACGTGTCGATGAACAAGATCGTGGTCGACATGCGTCGCATGGGCGGCGGTTTCGGTGGCAAGGAAACCCAGGCCGCCAGCCCCGCCTGCCTGTGCGCGGTGATCGCCCGCCTCACCGGCCAGCCGACCAAGATGCGCCTGCCGCGGGTCGAAGACATGCTGATGACCGGCAAGCGCCACCCCTTCTACATCGAATACGACGTGGGCTTCGACAGCCACGGGCGCCTGCACGGCATCCAGCTGGAACTGGCCGGCAACTGCGGCTGCTCGCCGGACCTCTCGGCGTCCATCGTCGACCGGGCGATGTTTCACGCCGACAACGCCTACTACCTGGGCGACGCCACCATCAACGGCCATCGCTGCAAGACCAACACCGCGTCAAACACCGCCTACCGCGGCTTCGGCGGCCCGCAAGGCATGGTCGCCATCGAGGAAGTGATGGACGCCATCGCCCGCCACCTGCACCTGGACCCGCTGGCGGTGCGCAAGGCCAACTACTACGGCAAGACCGAGCGCAACGTCACCCACTACTACCAGACCGTCGAGCACAACATGCTCGAGGAAATGACCGCCGAACTGGAAGCCAGCAGCCAGTACGCGGAACGCCGCGAAGCCATCCGCCTGTACAACGCCAATAGCCCGGTCCTGAAAAAGGGCCTGGCGCTGACCCCGGTGAAGTTCGGCATCTCCTTCACCGCCAGCTTCCTCAACCAGGCCGGAGCGCTGATCCACGTCTACACCGACGGCAGCATCCACCTGAACCACGGCGGCACGGAAATGGGCCAGGGCCTGAACACCAAGGTGGCGCAAGTGGTGGCCGAGGTGTTCCAGGTGGACATCGGGCGGGTACAGATCACCGCCACCAACACCGACAAGGTGCCCAACACCTCGCCCACCGCCGCGTCCAGTGGCGCCGACCTCAACGGCAAGGCCGCGCAGAATGCCGCGCAGACCATCAAGAACCGCCTGGTGGAATTCGCCGCGCGCAAGTATCAGGTCAGCGAGGAAGACGTGGAGTTCCACAACGGCCACGTGCGGGTTCGCGAGCAAATCCTGACCTTCGAGGAACTGATCCAGCAGGCCTATTTCGCCCAGGTGTCGCTGTCCAGCACCGGCTTCTACAAGACCCCGAAGATCTACTACGACCGCGCCCAGGCCCGGGGCCGGCCGTTCTACTACTACGCCTTCGGCGCCGCCTGTGCCGAAGTGATCGTCGATACCCTGACCGGCGAGTACAAGATGCTGCGCACCGACATCCTGCATGACGTCGGCGCCTCGCTGAACCCGGCCATCGACATCGGCCAGGTCGAGGGCGGCTACATCCAGGGCATGGGCTGGCTGACCACCGAGGAGCTGGTGTGGAACACCAAGGGCAAGCTGATGACCTGCGGCCCGGCCAGCTACAAGATCCCGGCGGTGGCGGACATGCCTGCGGACCTGCGGGTCAAGCTGGTGGAAAACCGCAAGAACCCGGAAGACACGGTGTTCCACTCCAAGGCCGTGGGCGAACCGCCGTTCATGCTCGGCATTGCCGCCTGGTGCGCGATCAAGGACGCGGTGGCCAGCCTCGGCGACTACCGTCACCAGCCCCAGATCGATGCACCGGCGACTCCCGAGCGGGTGTTGTGGGGCTGCGAGCAGATGCTCCGCTTGCAGGTGAGCAGGGGCACGGATCAGCACGTCGAGCTGGCACCGCTGTAACGGCCGCCGCGGGCCGGCCCGCTCCTGCAACAGCCGTGGGAGCGGGCCTGCCGGCACAAGACTCGGACAGACCACCAAGATGTCGAGGTGAACATGTACAACTGGATCAGCGCCCTCGCCGACCTGCAGACCCAGGGAGAGCCCTGCGTGCTGGTGACCATCATCGAAGAACTCGGTTCGACGCCGCGCAACGCCGGCTCGAAGATGGTCGTCAGCGCCACCCGGGCGTTCGACACCATCGGCGGCGGCCACCTGGAATACAAGGCCATGCAGATCGCCCGGGAGATGCTCGCCGCCGGCAAGCAGGCCACCCACCTGGAGCGCTTCAGCCTTGGCGCCAGCCTCGGCCAATGCTGCGGCGGTGCCACGGTGCTGCTGTTCGAGCCCATGGGCCAGGTACAGGCGCAGATCGCCGTGTTCGGCGCCGGACACGTCGGCCGCGCCCTGGTGCCGCTACTGGCCAGCCTGCCCTGCCGGGTACGCTGGATCGATTCCCGGGAACAGGAGTTCCCGGAACAGATTCCCCCGGGCGTGCACAAGATCGTCAGCGAAGAGCCGGTGGAAGAAATCGACAACCTGCCTCCTGGCAGCTACTGCATCGTCATGACCCATAATCACCAACTGGACCTGGAACTGACCGCCGCCCTGCTCAAGCGCAACGACTTTGCCTATTTCGGCCTGATCGGCTCGAAGACCAAACGGGTCAAGTTCGAGCATCGCCTGCGCGACCGCGGTTTCGACGCCGCCACCCTGCAACGCATGCGCTGCCCGATGGGCCTGGGCGAAGTCAAAGGCAAGTTGCCTGTGGAAATCGCCATCTCCATCGCCGGTGAGATCATCGCCACCTATAACGCCCATTTCGGCCAGCCCAGCGCCAGCGCCGAACCCATTGCCAAACTGCTGCCGGCTTCGCGCCGCAGTCAGGCTTCGAACTGAAACGCCACACACCGAGAATCCCCATGCCTTTAACTCGCAAAGCCTACCGAGCCGCCATCCTGCACAGCATCGCCGACCCGGCCGAAGTCGGCATCGAAGCCTCCTACGAGTATTTCGAAGACGGCCTGCTGGTGGTCGAGGACGGCCGGATCAGCGCCCTCGGCCACGCCAGCGAACTGCTGGCCAACCTGCCCGCCCAGGTGCAGGTCGAGCACTATCCGGATGCCCTGATCACCCCCGGCTTCATCGACACCCATATCCACCTGCCCCAGACCGGCATGGTCGGTGCCTACGGCGAGCAACTGCTGGACTGGCTGAACACCTACACCTTCCCCTGCGAAAGCCAGTTCGCCGACCAGACCCACGCCGATGAAGTGGCGGACATCTTCATCAAGGAACTGCTGCGCAACGGCACCACCACCGCCCTGGTGTTCGGCAGCGTGCACCCGCAGTCGGTCAACGCGTTCTTCGAAGCCGCCGAGAAACTCGACCTGCGGATGATCGCCGGCAAAGTGATGATGGACCGCAACGCCCCGGACTACCTGACCGACACCGCCGAATCCGGCTACCAGGAAAGCAAGGCGCTGATCGAGCGCTGGCACGGCAAGGGCCGCCTGCACTACGCCGTCACTCCGCGCTTCGCGCCGACCAGTACCCCGGAGCAACTGACCCTGGCCGGCCAGTTGCTGACCGAGTACCCCGACCTCTACATGCAGACCCACATCAGTGAAAACCTGCAGGAAATCGAATGGGTCAAGGCACTGTTCCCGGAGCGCAAGGGCTACCTCGACGTCTACGACCACTACCAGTTGCTGGGTGAGCGTTCAGTGTTCGCCCACGGCGTGCACCTGTGCGACGAGGAATGCGCGCGCCTGGCGCAGACCGGCTCGGCCGTGGCCTTCTGCCCGACCTCGAACTTCTTCCTCGGCAGCGGCCTGTTCAACCTGCCGATGGCGGAAAAGCACAAGCTCAACGTTGGCCTGGGCACCGACGTCGGTGGCGGTACCAGCTTCTCGCTGCTGCAGACACTCAACGAGGCCTACAAGGTCATGCAACTGCAAGGCGCGCGCCTGAGCCCGTTCAAGTCGCTGTACCTGGCAACCCTGGGCGGCGCCCGGGCCCTGCGTCTGGAGGACAAGATCGGCACCCTGCACCCGGGCACCGACGCCGACTTCGTGGTCCTCGATTACCACGCCACACCGCTGCTCAGCTACCGCCTGAAGCAGGCCAAGAGCATCGCCGAAACCCTGTTCGTGCTGATGACCCTGGGGGATGACCGCACCGTGCTGCAGACCTACGCCGCCGGCCGGCAGGTGCACCAGCGCTGACCTTGCGAAAATGAAAATCCCCCGTTCGACAGCGTCGCACGGGGGATTTTTTGTCTGCACCCTGAAGCGGGTTGCACGGAACCTAGAAGGTCACTTCCAGGTTCAGGGTGGGCGCCGAGGTCCGCGTGCCACGTCCGCCGTCCACCCCGAACTTGTTATGCCAGTACTCGTAGCCAACCCCCAGGTACAGGTTGGGCTTGACGTTCTTGCCCGGCAGCACGGCCACCATCAGCGAACTGCGCAGCAGGGTTTCCGGAGCGGTGTCGCGGTAGTTGTAGTCGTGGCCCTTTTCCCCGGTGTAGTTGATGAAACCCTGGAACTTGGCCGCGTGGCTGCCGACTTCGAAAGGTCGCATCCAGGCCAGGTTGAGCAGGTAGGTGTCATCGAAGGTGTGGTCCGGATCCTTGGCCCCGGGGATCCCCGAATGGTTGTTTTCCTTGTAGTACAGCAAGCTCAGGTCAAGGACGCCGACGGTGTTGAACTTGAGGGTCGGACCGAAGACCAGGGCGCGCTTCTTCGCCGATCCCAGGTTGTTGTTGCGGCTGGCGTCAAACCCCAGGGTCAGCGCGTAGTCCTTGATCAGGCCGGTGCCCAGAGGCGTATCCAGGACCCGGGAGGCAAAGAGCTGGTGACGGTATACACCGTAGACTTCGCTGCTGCCCTTGTCGGTGCCCTTGCGCGGATCGTCGCTATCGGAAAGCAGCACGTCCAGGTGCAGGTAGTTGCTGCCGTACTGGTAGCCGCTGGCGTGGGTGAAGCTGTAGATGCGCTTGCTGATGTAGTGCGGGTTGTTCGGATTGGTGAACTCCTTGCCGTACCGAAAGCCGACGCTGTTGTTCATCCACTCCAGGGCGGCCGCTTCCCCTGCTCCGATCAACGTCATCAGCAGGGTTGCGCCTTGTAATGCCTTTTTCATTTTTATTATGTCCTGTGGCGGTGTGGCGTTAGGCAGCTTCGCTGGCTGCCGACCGCACGCAGTATCGGCACAAGCGCCATAGGGCCCAAAGAACAGAATATCGACCAGGGCGCTGCCAAAACGGCAACAGCGCCTGTAACCATGGACTCAGAGCACCGGCTGGCCAAAGACCCGCTCGGCCCGTTCACGAATGGCGATCTCTTCGCTGAGCAGATGGGCCAGCGCCTCCACCGCGCTGGGCAGTTCGCGCCCGCTGCGCGCGTAGAGTCCCAGGTCGCTGTAGATCCCGCCCTGATCGCTCAGGGGGATGTGCACCAGTTCGCCCTTGCTCAGATCGGCTTCCACCCCGACCCGGGTCTGGAACGCCACGCCCATGTTGTGCCGGGCCATCTGCCGCGCCAGTTCCATGGAGTTGCTCTGCAATGGCGGCTTGTCCAGCAGCCCCAGGCGCTTGTGCAACGGCGCCAGCAGGTGATGGATCGACAGCTCGCTCTTGGCCAGGATCAGGCCGTGCTCGGCACAGGTGGCGAAGTTGACGCTGCCCCGCTCGGCCAGGGGATGGTCGGGACTGACCAGGGCCCCCAGGCGAAAATGCCCGACACTCAACGGGCGAATCTCCGGGGCGCGGGGCAAGGCGAAGGCCAGGCCCAGGTCGGCGCGACTGTTGATCAAGGCCAGGGGAATCGATTGCGACCCCTGGACCGTGACGCCGATGGTCACCTGCGGATAGTGCTCGCGCATGCGCTTGAGCACCGAGGGCAGCAGGTCCACGGTGGCGCCTTCCACGGTGGCGATCTCGACGTGCCCGCTGCGCAAGCCACGCAGGGCGTCGAACTCCAGGCGCACCCGCTCCAGGTCCTGCAACACCAGATTGACGTGGCGACTGAGGATCTCCCCGGCCAGGGTCAGGCGCAGGCCACCGGGCAAGCGCTCGAACAGCGGCGCCCCGATTTCGTCCTCGATCTTCAGAATCTGCCGGTTCACCGCCGAAGACGCGACATTCAGGCGCCGGGCCGCCTCGCGAATCGAATGGCAGCGCTGCACCATGTCGAAGTAATGGATGGCGGAGGAATGAATACGTAGCGTTCTGCCGCTCATGCCGCAGGCTCCTTGCGCAGGACCAGAGGCGCACGGACTCGCCTGCCATGCGCATTGAAGCAGGCACTGTATACAATACTTTAGCAAAGTTAAAACAATCTGCCGGACGCGCCGGCAAACCTGAGGCCAAACAAAAATCCCCCGCTGCGCGAGCCGCGCGGCGGGGGATTTTCAGAGCGGATCCAGGCTTACAGCTTGGCGCTGGGCCGTCCCGGCTTCTTGGTCTGCAGCAGGTGCGAGAACACCGCGTGCAGGTCGTCCGAGGCGCTTTCCTCGTCGAGATTGAGCTTGCTGTCGATGTGATCCATGTGATGCATCATCAGGTTCACCGCCAGCTCGCCATCCCGGGCTTCGATGGCGTCGATCAGTTGAGTGTGCTCATCGTAGGAACAATGGGAGCGGTTGCCACTTTCATACTGGGCGATGATCAGCGAGGTCTGGGACACCAGGCTGCGCTGGAAGCTGATCAGCGGAGCATTCTTCGCCGCCTCGGCCAGCTTCAGGTGGAACTCCCCGGACAGGCGGATGCCGGCGCCACGATCACCCCGGGAAAAGCTGTCGCGCTCCTCGTTGACCATCTGCCGCAACTCCAGCAGTTGCTCGGCGGTGGCATGCTGCACCGCCAGCTCGGTGATGGCCCGCTCCACCAGGCGCCGGGCGAGGAATACCTGACGGGCTTCCTCGACACTCGGGCTGGCAACCACCGCCCCGCGATTGGGCCGCAGCAGCACCACGCCCTCATGGGCCAGGCGCGACAGGGCGCGACGGATGATGGTCCGACTGACTCCGAATATTTCTCCCAACGCCTCCTCGCTCAACTTGGTGCCGGGCGCCAGGCGCTGCTCGAGGATGGCCTCAAAGATGTGCGCGTAGACAATATCGTCCTGGGTTCCGCTGCGACCGGCTTTGCCTGCTCGCGGTTGTTTCTTGAGAGGTTGCAACTGTTCGTTCATGGGCACTCGGGTCGGGAGGACTGCGGCGATTTCGGCGTGACTGTAATACGTCACGGTGGGTCGCTGGCAAGTATCGCGTTAAAACAGGGGCACATTGTACACAACCACTGGGGATCATTAGTAAAAAGTGTTAATGACCCCCACACTCTTTCAGCGACTGTACGGCTATTTGTAGTCACGGCTGTATTGCAATGCAAAGTTGCTTTTAAGTTTAGGCTTGAACCCTGAACCCCTTCACCGGCCCGTTGCTCGCGCATGATTCGAGCGATGTTCGCTGGACGTGGGTTTTGTGTCTTTCAAGAACAAGGAATAGCAGTAATGTCCGACGCCACACCCGCGCAATTACGCCCCCTGGCGGACACTTCGCCCTCAGCCATCGTGGCCGGTTTCATCGCCATGATGACCGGCTACACCAGTTCGCTGGTGCTGATGTTCCAGGCCGGACAAGCCGCCGGCCTGACCAGCGGTCAGATTTCTTCGTGGATCTGGGCCATTTCCATTGGCATGGCGATCTGCAGCATCGGCCTGTCCCTGCGCTATCGCACCCCGATCACCATTGCCTGGTCGACACCGGGCGCCGCCCTGCTGATCACCAGCCTGTCCGGCGTCACCTACGGCGAAGCCATCGGCGCCTACATCACCTGTGCCGTGCTGGTTACCCTGTGCGGGCTCACCGGCAGCTTCGAGCGCCTGGTGAAAAAGATCCCGGTTTCCCTGGCAGCGGCCCTGCTGGCGGGGATCCTGTTCAAGATCGGCAGCGAGATTTTTGTCGCCGCCCAGCACCGCACCGGCCTGGTCCTGGGGATGTTCTTCACCTACCTGGTGGTCAAGCGCCTGTCGCCGCGCTACGCGGTGCTGGCCGCGCTGCTGATCGGCACGGCCCTGTCGGGCGCCATGGGCCTGCTGGACTTCAGCGGCTTTCACCTGGAAGTGGCGACACCGGTCTGGACCACGCCACACTTCTCCCTGGCGGCCACCATCAGCATCGGCATTCCCCTGTTCGTGGTGGCCATGACCTCGCAGAACATGCCCGGGATCGCCGTGCTGCGGGCCGACGGCTACAAGGTTCCGGCCTCGCCGCTGATCACCGCCACCGGCTTTGCCTCGCTGCTGCTGGCGCCATTCGGCTCCCATGGCATCAACCTGGCGGCCATCAGCGCCGCCATCTGCACCGGGCCCCACGCCCATGAAGATCACGGCAAGCGCTACACCGCGGCGGTGTGGTGCGGGATTTTCTACGGCATCGCCGGGGTCTTTGGCGCCACCCTGGCCGCGCTGTTCGCGGCCCTGCCCAAAGAGCTGGTGCTGTCCATCGCCGCCCTGGCACTGTTCGGCTCGATCATCAACGGCTTGAGCATCGCCATGAGTGAAGTGAAGGAGCGCGAGGCCGCGTTGATCACCTTCATGGTCACGGCCTCGGGGCTGACGCTGTTTTCCATTGGCTCGGCGTTCTGGGGAATTGTCGCCGGGGTGATCACCTTGATGATTCTGAATTGGCGCAGTGCCTGAAGGGCTTTGCCGGCCAATAGCGCCCACGACGAAACCCGGGGCTGGCCCGTGGCAGTGGCGAGAAACACAAGGAAAAATTCGACAGGCCGCCCAAGCAGGACAGCAACGCATGAGCGGCCCGGACGGGCCGCTCATGCATGACATCACGCGACTGGGTTGATCGCGTTGTCCGGGTACCAGACGTCCAGCAGCGGGCTGACTTCAACGTTGGTCAGCTCGGTGCGTGCCTTGAGCCAGGCTTCAACGGTGGCGCGCTGCTCTTCGCTCACGGAACCGCGCTTGCTCAGGCAAACCAGACCGAAGTCGTCGCCGCCTACATAGCCCAGGCCGTTGGCTTCCATCGCTTCTTTGAGGAATGCGTCGAGGAAAGCGTCAATAGCTTCGTCAGCCAGATCTTCTTTGAAATCCAGGTTCAGCTCAAAACCCAGCTCCTGAAATTCATCTACGCAGAGTTTTTTGCGCAGACGGCGGGAACGGTTAGTGGCCATGGAACAATCCTCATAAGTAATAACGGGCGGCACTTTACCAGTTTAGGCGGGCGATTGCCTGACTCTATGAGGACGCGGTCGTGCCATTGGTAAAAAAAATACCGCCCCGGCGGGCCGTGGCACGGCACAAGCCGCTATACCTTGGGGCATAATGCCGACACTTTCATGACCACTGAGGGATTTTATCTGCATGCCCTCGCCTTTTTTCCCCTCGACTGCAGGGTTCAATTTCATATGATCAAATCGTTGCGTCCTCTTCTGCTGGCCAGTGTTTTCCTCCCCCTGGCCTTCCCCGCCTCCGCGGCCCCGGTCAACACCACCCTGACACCCAAGGTTCAACAAGCCCTCAAGGCCAGCAAACTCCCGGACAACGCCCTGTCGCTGGTGATGATTCCGCTGAACGGCCCGGGCACCCCGACGATTTTCAACGCCGATGTATCCGTCAACCCGGCCTCCACCATGAAGCTGGTCACCACCTACGCGGCCCTGGAAATGCTCGGCCCGACCCACCAGTGGAAGACCGAGTTCTACACCGACGGCACCCTCAGCGGCGGCATTCTCAATGGCAACCTGTACCTCAAGGGCGGCGGCGACCCCAAGCTGAACATGGAAAAGCTCTGGCTTTTGATGCGCGACCTGCGAGCCAATGGCGTGCAGCAAGTCACCGGCGACCTGGTGCTGGATCGCAACTACTTCGTGCAACCGCAACTGCCGGAGTTCAATGACGACGGCAATGACGAGAACAAACCCTTCCTGGTCAAGCCCGATGCGCTGATGGTCAACCTCAAGGCCCTGCGCTTTGTCGCCCGCAACGATTCCGGGCGCGTACTGGTGTCGGTGGAGCCGCCGATCGCCAAGATCCGCATCGACAATCAGGTCAAGGCGGTCAACACCAAGCAATGCACCGGTGACGTGCGCTACAACCCGGTCACCCAGGCCGATGGCAGCGTGATCGTCACCGTCGGTGGCCAGTTGGGCGATGGCTGCAGCTCCCAGACCTACCTGTCGCTGCTGGACCACGCCACCTACACCGCCGGCGCGGTGCGGGCGATCTGGAGCGAACTGGGCGGCAGCATCCAGGGCCAGGACCGCCTGGCGGTGGTGCCCAAGGACGCCAAGGTGCTGGCCCGGGCCTTCTCTCCGGACCTGGCGGAAATCATCCGCGACATCAACAAGTACAGTAACAACACCATGGCCCAGCAGTTGTTCCTGAGCCTGGGAGCCAAGTACCGCAATGAAGCCGATGGCGATGACGCCAAGGCCGCCCAGCGCGTGGTGCGCCAGTGGCTGGCGAAGAAAGGCATCACCGCGCCGCACCTGGTGATGGAGAACGGCTCCGGCCTGTCCCGTGCCGAACGGGTCAGCGCCCGCGAAATGGCCGGCCTGCTGCAAGCGGCGTGGAAGAGTCCCTACGCCGCCGAGTTCATCAGTTCGATGCCGATTGCCGGCATGGACGGCACCATGCGCAAGCGCCTCAAGCGCACCGCCATGTCCGGTGAAGCCCACATCAAGACCGGCACCCTGAACACCGTCCGCGCCATTGCCGGCTACAGCCGCGATGACAACGGCAACACCTGGGCGGTGGTTGCCATCCTCAACGATCCACGGCCGTTCGGCGCCTCTTCGGTGTTGGATCAGGTGCTGCTGGATCTGTATCGCCAGCCCAAACTGGCTACCAGCGCTTCGCCGCTGTAACGCCCCGGGCCGACGGCGGCGGCCCCGCGTCGCCGTCGCCGTTCAGGGAAACTCGGCCTGAACCCGGTCGCGGCCGGCCTGCTTGGCGGCATAGACCCCGGAGTCGGCCCGCAACAGCAAGCCATCGGCCCCCTCGCCCTCACGCCAGCTGGCGATACCGAAACTGGCGGTGACCCTGCCCACCGGCGCGATCGGCGAACTGCGCAAGCCTTGCCACAGCTCCTGGGCCAGGATCAGCGCCTGGCGGGCGCTGGTGTCCGGGCACAGAACCATGAACTCCTCGCCCCCCAGACGGCAGAACACATCGGTGCGTCGCAGCCGCCGGCCAATGCGCTCGCACAGCCCTCGCAGCACCTGGTCCCCCACGCCGTGGCCGTACTGGTCGTTGATCCGCTTGAAGTGGTCGACATCCAGCATGATCACCGCCATTTCGCCGCCACCCCGCTCCAGGCGCTGCATTTCGCTCTGCAACTGCTCCTGGAAATAGCGCCGGTTGTGAATTCCGGTCAGCGAATCGGTGACCGACAAGGCCCGCAGTTCTTCCTCGACCCGCTTGAGATCGGAGATATCCGAGATATAGCCGTGCCATAGAACCCCACCACCACTCAGGCTTTCCGGGGTCGCCGCCCCGCGCATCCAGCGCAACCCCCGTTGCGGCAGGCAGACCCGGTATTCCTCGCGCCATGGACTCAACTGCTGGGCGGAAATCCGGATCGACTCGCGTACCCGTTGCACATCCTCGGGATGGATCCGCCCAAACACCGCCTCGGCATCCTCCTGCAGCAACTGCGGCTCGATCTCGTAGATCTCGCGAATGCCATCGCTGGCGTAGGTAAAGCTGGCATGGCCATCGGCGTCCAGCTTGAACTGATAGATGCCGCCGGGAACATGGGCACTGAGCCTGTTCAGCAACCGGTCCCTGGCCGCCAGGGCTTCATGCACCCGCTTACGCTCGGTGATATCGATGCAGATCGCCAGGTGGCCGATCCACAGCCCCTGATCGTCCAGCACCGGGGTCGCCAGCATGTTCACTTGCAGGTGGCTACCGTCGCGTCGCACCAGGGTCCATTCCCGGGCCTCATGCCCACCGGCCATGCCCTCTTCCACCAGCATCGCCCGGGACACCTCGATGGGCTTGCCATAGCGCTGGCTGAGGCTGTGGGCCCATGCTTCCAGCTCCTGGGGCAGGTGCAGGCTTTCCAGGGTCAGGTGCCCCACCGCCTCGCTGCTGCGGTAACCCAGCATCTGCTCGGCGCCGGCATTGAAGGTGCTGATGACCCCGCGCAAGTCGGTGGCGATGATCGCCACCTGGGTGGCGGCATTGAGCACGCTGCGCAACTGACTGTGGGTCCCGCGCAGCTCCTGCTCGCGACTGCGCAGCTCACCGGTGCGCTGTTCGACCAGGGCCAGGGCCCGTTGCCGCTGACTCACCAGCACGTAGAGCAAGGCGCTGAGCAGCAGGCTGAGCAAGCTGCCGAGGATCACCAGGCTGGTCAATGAAGAATGATTGGCATGCAGGAACGCCGCGCTGGGGCGGATTTCCACTTGATAATCCCGATCCGCCAGCCGCAGCAGACGGCTGGCACTCAGGTGACTGGTGACCGGCAGGTTGTTCGATTCATACAGCACCTCATGCTGGCCCTCGGCGGACAGATCGAGGATCCGCACCGACAGGTTGTCACTGGCCGAGGCCGGCAAGCCGTCCGCCACCAGTTGCCGCAGGCTGATCACCGCCAGCACATAGCCATAGGGCCTGCCCTGGGGCGATGGGTCATCCAGGGCGCGCCTGACCGGCGCCGCCAGCAGCACCCCGCGGGCATAGGCCGGATCCACCGCCACCAGATGCATCGGCGGCGAAACCGCCAGGCCATTGAGCACCCGGGCACGCTCCAGCGTGGCCCGACGCAGCGGCTGGGCCAGCAGGTCATACCCCAGGGGCGAGCCCAAGGGACTCTGGGTCTGGCTGTAGAGCACCGGCGCGTACTCATCCTGGTCACCGGCCGGCTCCATCTGCCCCGCCGCGTTCAGTTGCACGATGGCAAATCCCGGCTGCCCCTCACGGCGCACCGCCTGCTCGAAATCCGCCCGCTGGGCACGACTGATCAGCGGCGCAAAGGCATAGGCCTGAGTACGACGCAGCAGAGGCTTGGCGTACCCCTCGAAGTCCTGGCGAGTCACATGATCGGAATTGACAAAGAAACGCCGCAAACCGTCCAGGCGTTGCTCCTGGTCTTGAAAGCGCTCTTCGATGCGGCTGTAGCGTTCGCTGACCAGCAACTGAAAGCGCTGGCGCAACTGCTGCTTGTTCAGGTTGTAAGTGGACCAGGCCAAGAGTCCGGTGAGAATGCTGCCCGCGAGCAACACCAGCACCGCCACCAGCCAGGCCGAGACCTCTTCACTAATGAAACCCAGGATTTTCGGGCGTACCACATGCAACGGCATAAGTAGAACTCATCACGCCAGCGAGTTTGGGTGTCATCCGGATCAAGTGAGAGTTATAGCCATTAGCCATTAATTTGACCAGCGCTAAACAGCCTCCAAAGCCCGAAAAATCGGGCCTTGGGGGACTTATCCGGCCATCAGCGGGCGGTGATTTTCCAGGCCCGGTGAATCTTGCTGTTGCGGGCAAAATCCGGGTCGATGGTTTTTGCCGTGATCTCTTCGACCTGATAATGCGTCGCGAGGTTCTCATCCAACTGGAACTTGCGGAAGTTGTTGGAGAAGTACAGCACGCCACCTGGGGCCAGGCGCGCCATTGCCAGGTCCAGCAACTGCACCTGGTCGCGCTGCACGTCGAACACCCCTTCCATGCGCTTGGAGTTGGAGAAGGTCGGCGGGTCGATGAAGATCAGGTCGAACTCGTCGCGGCAGCTGTCCAGCCAGGCCATCACGTCGCCCTGCTCCAGGCGGTTCTTGTCGGAGAAACCGTTGAGCGAGAAGTTGCGTCGCGCCCAGTCCAGGTAGGTTTTCGACAGGTCGACACTGGTGGTGCTGCGCGCCCCGCCCTTGGCCGCATGCACGCTGGCCGTGGCGGTGTAGCAGAACAGATTGAGGAAGCGCTTGCCGGCGGCCTCCTGCTGAATCCGCATGCGCATCGGCCGGTGATCGAGGAACAGCCCGGTATCCAGGTAGTCGGTGAGGTTCACCAGCAGCTTGACCCCGCCTTCGCGGACTTCGGTGAACTGGCCCTGGGCACTCTGGCGCTCGTATTGCTTGGTGCCGCTCTGACGCTCGCGACGCTTGATCACCACCCGGCTCTTGTCCACGTTCAGCGCCTGGGGAATCGCCGCCAGGGCATCGAACAGACGGGCCTGGGCCTTCTCCGGGTCCACCGACTTGGGCGCCGCGTATTCCTGCACGTGCACCCAGTCCTGATACAGATCGATGGCCAGGGAGTATTCCGGCATGTCGGCATCGTAGACCCGGTAGCACTCGACGCCTTCGCGCTTGGCCCATTTGCCCAGCAGCTTGAGGTTCTTCTGCAGGCGGTTGGCGAACATCTGCCCGCCTTCGCTCAAGCGTGCCTGTTCGACCACCGGGGCCGGAGCCGGTGCCGGCTTGATCGGATTGCCATTCTTGTTGAACTGGCGCACTGGTGCCTCGTCCGCGGCGGCCTGGGCCTGCTCGCGTTCCACCTGACGCTGTTCGGCGGTGCGCCGCTCGCCGGTGACGAACTGATCCGGCAGGACCTTGATCAGCAACAGCTTGCACGGCAAGGCGCCGTTCCAGAACGAGTACTGCTTGTGGCTGCGGATGCCCATGCGCTTGCCCAGGTCCGGAGCGCCGGTGAACACCGCCGCCTCCCAGTTGAGACAGGCCTGACGCAGGCGTTCACCGAGGTTCTGGTAGAGGTACAGCAGGCTGGCTTCATCACCCAGGCGCTCGCCGTAGGGCGGGTTGCAGATCACCAGGCCTTTCTGGTTCTGGTCCGGACGCGGTTCGAAGGTGCCGACTTCACCCTGATAGATCTTGATCCAATCGCTCAGGCCGGCACGCTCGACGTTGTTGCGACCCGGCTGGATCAGGCGCGGATCGGCCTCATAACCACGGATCCACAACGGCGGCCTGGCCAGGCCGGCCTGGGCCCGGGCCAGCGCTTCGTCATGCAGCTTGCGCCACAGCGCCGGCACGTGGCCGAGCCAGGCGGTGAAGCCCCACTGCTCGCGCTTGAGGTTGGGCGCGATGTCGGCGGCGATCATCGCGGCTTCCACCAGGAAGGTGCCGACACCGCACATCGGGTCGGCCAGGGCGCCGCCCTGGGCGGCAATACGTGGCCAGCCGGCACGGATCAGGATCGCCGCCGCCAGGTTTTCCTTGAGCGGCGCGGCGCCTTGCTGCAGACGATAGCCACGCTGGTGCAGGCTGTGGCCGGACAGGTCCAGGGAGAGAATGGCTTCGCCGCGATCCAGGCGCAGGTGGATGCGCAAATCCGGGTTGAGCTTGTCCACCGAAGGACGCTCGCCGGTCGGGGTGCGCAGTTTGTCGACGATGGCGTCCTTGACCTTCAAGGCGCCGAAGTGGGTGTTGTCGATCCCCGAACCATGGCCGCTGAATTCCACCGCCAGGGTGCCGTCAGCCAGCATGTGGTCCTGCCAGTCGACATCCAGCACGCCGTGGTAGAGGTCCTCGGCATCCTTCATCGGGAAGCGCTTGAGCACCAGCAGCACCCGGTTGGCCAGGCGCGACCACAGGCACAGGCGATAGGCCGTCTCCATGTCGGCCATGCCGCGCACGGCAGAAGTGTGCTCACGCGCTTGCTCAAGGCCAAGCCCGACGGCTTCCTCGATCAGCAGGCCTTCAAGGCCTTTGGGACAGGTGAGGAAGAGTTCGTAACGATCCGACATGGGAGTACCAGAGCCTTTGGCAATAAGTGAACGGGCAACGCATCGCCCGCTCGGTTTTCAATCAAGCGCTTTTCTTCAAGAGCGCTCGTGTGGCACGAAACTGTGCCGTCCCACCCCGGCAGGCAGGCTTTCTTGCAGGGCAAAAGAGCTTTGAGGCCGGGACAGATAAAAAGTCAGGGCAACAAAATGACATAAGTCGACCCTTCGTCGAATAGTAGTTGAGTGCAACCGTTCGACATTCTCACTAAAGCATTAACCTCATCATCTAGTCAGAGGCTGATCACAGCGGGCTTCGCCTGACAAACAGGCGACAAAACCACTCCCGGCTTATGGCCTGGACAGCAATATCGTTACGTCCTTATGACAAAACGATCATTCACTTGCTGTGACCTATTGGTTAGAACTCACCACAGGTTGACGCCGCAATGACGTCAACATCAAAGCTCGCCACGCCGGCAGCGAGCACCAACGGCAGAGACATTCTGCCCGACCTCAGAAGAAGGTCGACGGGACATAAAGCAGTCAACAAGTGAGGGAAACACCCTATGAGAAGACTAAAGCGTGATCCGTTGGAAAGAGCATTTTTACGCGGATATCAGTATGGCGTTAATGGCAAGTCCCGTGAGCTTTGCCCATTTACTCTACCGTCGGTACGCCAAGCCTGGATCAACGGCTGGCGCGAAGGACGCGGCGACAACTGGGACGGTATGACAGGCACTGCGGGCATCCACAGACTCAACGAACTTCGCGCTGTCGGCTGATCAGGGCACATTCCGACACCTACAACTTGAATAGATGACGACTTAACCACGCACGCCCCATCCGGGCGGCGGGCTTCGGCCCAGGGGCTCCTTCGAGGAGCCCTTTTTTATGCCTGCCGTCCTTGCCCTCTCAGCCCATGGCCGCGATAGCGTCCACCGACTCGCGAATCAACGCCGGGCCCTTATAGATGAAGCCCGAATACAGCTGCACCAGGCTGGCACCCGCGGCGATTTTCTCAGCCGCGTGCTTGCCTTCGGTGATGCCGCCCACGGCAATGATCGGCAAACGGCCGGCCAGCTCGGCGGCCAACACCTTGACCGTATGGGTGCTCTTGTCGCGCACCGGCGCGCCTGACAGGCCGCCCGCCTCATCACCATGCTCCAGGCCTTCGACGCCTTCGCGACTCAGGGTGGTGTTGGTGGCGATCACCGCATCCATGCCGGTTTCCAGCAAGGCCCGGGCCACTTCCACGGTTTCTTCGTCGCTCATGTCCGGAGCGATCTTGATCGCCAGCGGCACCCGCTTGCCGTGGATAACCGCCAGCTCCTGCTGGCGCCGGCTCAGGGCTGCCAAAAGCTGTTTGAGCGACTCGCCAAATTGCAGGTTGCGCAGCCCCGGCGTGTTGGGCGAGCTGACGTTGACCGTGACATAGCTGGCATGGGCGTAGACCTTGTCCAGGCAGATCAGGTAGTCGTCCACCGCCCGCTCCACCGGGGTATCGAAGTTCTTGCCAATATTGATCCCCAGCACGCCCTTGTATGACGAAGCGGCAACTCGCGACAGCAGGTTATCGACCCCCAGGTTGTTGAAGCCCATGCGATTGATGATGGCTTCGGCCTGGGGCAGGCGGAAGATCCGCGGCTTGGGATTGCCCGGCTGCGGACGCGGGGTGACGGTGCCGATCTCGACAAAACCGAAACCCAGCTGGGCAAAGCCGTCGATGGCCGCACCGTTCTTGTCCAGGCCGGCGGCCAGACCCACCGGGTTGGCAAACTCCAGGCCCATGACCTTGACCGGCAACTGGGCCGGCGCCTTGCACAGCAGACCGTTAAGCCCCAAACGCCCGCCCGCACCGATCAGGTCCAGGGACAGATCGTGGGAGGTTTCCGGGGAGAGTTTGAACAGCAGCTGGCGGGCCAGGGTATACATGGGCGGGATGAACTCGGTTGGCGGCGAAATTGGCCGCCGATTATAGCCGCGCCCGGGGCTTGCAGGCGAGGCGCACAAGCAAATCCCCGGCAATGGCATATGCCTTGCACCCCTTTTGCGCATCAAACCCGAGCCAATGGCGGCCCGGGCTCAAGGACAACGGCGTCGTCACCTGCGCGGGCTTGGCCCGGCCCGCGGGTACGACGCTTTTTTATGCAAGGTGCCCCGTCATGACTGAACGCCCAAACACCCCGCTGGCCTGGGTCAACGGCAGCGATGCCCCGGAAAAGTCCGCCATCGACCTGGGCTTCATGGCCCTGACCGATTGCGCCTCGGTGGTGGTCGCCGCCACCCAGGGCTTCGCCCAGCCCTACGGACTGACCCTGAACCTCAAGCGCCAGAGCTCCTGGGCCAGCCTGCGGGACAAGCTGGTGAGCGGCGAACTGGATGCCACCCACAGCCTGTACGGCCTGATCTACGCGGTGCACCTGGGCATCGGCGGGACCAGCCCCTGCGACATGGCGGTGCTCATGGGCCTGAACCAGAACGGCCAGAGCATCAACCTGTCCCGCGAGCTGCAGGCCCTCAAGGTGACCAGCCCTGAAGCACTCGACCGCCACGTGCACCAAAGCCGGGCGCGCCTGACCTTCGCCCAGACCTTCCCCACCGGCACCCACGCCATGTGGCTCTACTACTGGCTGGCCAGCCAGGGCATCCACCCGCTGCAGGATGTCGACAGCGTGGTGGTGCCGCCGCCGCAGATGGTCGCCCACCTGCAGGCCGGGCGCATCGACGGTTTCTGTGTCGGCGAGCCGTGGAGCGCCAGCGCGGTGCAGCAGGACCTGGGCTTCACCCTGGCCACCAGCCAGGCGATCTGGCCCGACCACCCGGAAAAGGTCCTCGGCTGCACCCGCGCCTTCGTCGAGCAATACCCCAACACCGCCCGCGCCCTGGTGATGGCGATCCTCGAAGCCAGCCGCTTCATCGAGCAAAGTCCGGAAAACCGCCGCAGCACCGCCCAGCTCCTGAGCGCCGCCGACTACCTGAATGCCCCGCTGGCCTGCATCGAACCGCGACTGCTGGGGGACTACGCCGACGGCCTGGGCAATCGCTGGCAGGACCCTCATGCCCTGCGCTTTCACCAGCACGGCACCGTCAACCTGCCCTACCTGTCCGACGGCATGTGGTTCATGACCCAGTTCCGCCGCTGGGGCCTGCTGCGCGAGGACCCGGACTACCTCGGCGTCGCGCGCCAGGTGCAACAGCTGGAGCTGTACCGCGAAGCCGCTGGCGCGCTGGGCATCGCCGCCTGGGGCCAGGACATGCGCAGCAGCCAACTGATCGACGGCAAGGTCTGGGACGGTTCACAGCCTGCCGCCTATGCCCGCAGCTTCCGCCTGCACGCCCTCAACGACTCACCGTCCCTTGTCGCCCAGCGCTGACCGGAGCCCGCCACCATGCTGCGTATCCTGCTGATCAACGACACCGCGAAGAAAGTCGGCCGGCTCAAGGCTGCTCTGAGCGAGGCCGGCTTCGAGGTGATCGACGAATCCGGCCTGACCATCGATCTGCCCGGACGCGTCGAAACAGTGCGTCCGGACGTGATCCTGATCGATACCGAATCACCCAGCCGCGACGTCATGGAGCAAGTGGTGCTGGTCAGCCGCGACCAGCCCCGACCCATCGTGATGTTCACCGACGAACACGACCCGGGGGTGATGCGCCAGGCGATCAAGTCCGGGGTCAGCGCCTATATCGTCGAAGGCATCCAGGTCCAGCGCCTGCAACCCATCCTCGACGTGGCCATGGCGCGCTTTGAAAGCGACCAGGCCCTGCGCGCGCAACTCCAGGCCCGGGACCAGCAACTGGCCGAACGCAAGCGCATCGAACTGGCCAAGGGCCTGCTGATGAAAATGAAGGACTGCGACGAAGAACAGGCCTACACCCTGATGCGCCGCCAGGCCATGAGCAGGCAGCAGAAACTGATCCAGGTGGCGGAACAGATCATCGCCATGCAGGAACTGCTGGGCTGACCTGCGCCCCGTAGGAGCCGGCTTGCCGGCGAATAGGCCTCTGAACCTTGTGCCAGTCTTGAGGGCGCCTTCGCTGGCAAGCCAGCTCCTACAGCGAGCCTGCCCATGCCAGCCAACATGGCCGCCGGTTGGCTCGGCTCTTGCTATCAAATCCACAACGGTAACCAACGGCGGTTGCCCACCTACGACAAAGACGTCGCGCGCCCTGCTCGCCCACCGCGAGCCGGACGCCGACGTCTTTGTCGTTCTGGCCCCACTGAACGGGGCCGGTGGCGCGGCTGCACGGCGCTCCACCTGCAAGCTCATGACGGCTCCAACGACCCCTATCAGCTGAGGTGCGCGATGAATTCAAGCTTCTGGAAATCCGGCCATACCCCGACCCTGTTTGCAGCCTTCCTGTATTTCGACCTGAGCTTCATGGTCTGGTACCTGCTGGGCCCTCTGGCGGTGCAGATCGCCGCCGATCTGCACCTGAGCACCCAGCAACGCGGCCTGATGGTGGCGACGCCAATCCTCGCCGGTGCTGTGCTGCGCTTCATCATGGGCCTGCTGGCCGACCGCCTGTCACCGAAAACCGCCGGCCTGATCGGCCAGGTGATAGTCATCGGCGCCCTGTTCGTGGCCTGGAAACTGGGCATCCACAGCTATGAACAAGCATTGTTGCTGGGGGTGTTCCTCGGCATGGCCGGTGCTTCCTTCGCAGTGGCCCTGCCCCTGGCCTCACAATGGTATCCGCCGCAACACCAGGGCAAGGCCATGGGCATCGCCGGTGCCGGCAACTCCGGCACCGTGTTCGCCGCCCTGATCGCCCCGCTGCTGGCGGCGGCTTTCGGCTGGAGCAATGTCTTCGGCTTCGCCCTGATCCCGCTGATCCTGACCCTGGCGCTGTTCGCCTGGCTGGCGCGAAACGCTCCCGAGCGCCCTCGCGCCAAGTCCATGGGCGACTACTTCAAGGCCCTGGGCGACCGTGACAGCTGGTGGTTCATGTTTTTCTACAGCGTGACCTTCGGCGGCTTCATCGGCCTGGCCAGCGCCTTGCCCGGCTACTTCAACGACCAGTACGGCCTGAGCCCGGTGACCGCCGGCTACTACACCGCCGCCTGCGTCTTCGGCGGCAGCCTGATGCGCCCCCTGGGCGGCGCCCTGGCCGACCGCTTCGGCGGCATCCGCACCTTGCTGGCGATGTACGGCGTGGCCGTGGTGTGCATCGCCGCCGTGGGTTTCAACCTGCCCAGCTCCTACGCCGCACTGGCCTTGTTCGTCTGCACCATGCTGGGCCTGGGCGCGGGCAATGGCGCGGTGTTTCAACTGGTGCCGCAGCGCTTTCGCCGGGAAATCGGGGTCATGACCGGACTGATCGGCATGGCCGGGGGCATCGGCGGTTTCGCCCTGGCCGCGGGCATGGGCGCCATCAAGCAGAGCAGCGGCAGCTACCAACTGGCCCTGTGGCTGTTCGCCAGCCTCGGAGTCCTGGCCTGGTTCGGCCTGCATGGGGTCAAGCGCCGCTGGAGAACCACCTGGGGCTCCGCCGCCGTCACCGCAGCACGGGTCTGAGCAGGTCATGGGCCTGCAACTGAGTCACGCCGAGGCCAGCGCCAGCGGCCCGCGGGCGGAGAACCAGGACGCCCTGCGCCGGGTCACCCCGGCGCCGGAGCTGGCCGCCAGCAAAGGACTGCTGTTCGCCATCGCCGATGGCGTCAGCCAATGTGCCGATGGCGGCCTCGCCGCGCGTTCCAGCCTGCAGGCCCTGGCCCTGGACTACTACGCCACCCCGCAGACCTGGGCCGTGGCCGAAGCCCTGGAACGCCTGCTGAGCGCGCAGAATCGCTGGCTCCAGGCCAATGGCGGCGGCCAGCCCCTGCTCACCACCCTCAGCGCCCTGGTGTTGCGAGGGCAGCGCTTCACCCTGGCCCATGTCGGCGACTGCCGGGTCTATCGCTGGCACCAGCAGCAACTGCAACGCATCAGCCAGGACCATGTCTGGGAGCAACCGGGCATGCAGCATGTGCTCAAGCGCGCCCTGGGCCTGGACCAGCACCTGGTGGTGGATTTTCTCGATGGCGAACTGCGCCAGGGCGAATGCTTCCTGATGCTCAGCGACGGCGTCTGGGCCACCCTGGGCGACAGCGCCATCGCCGCCATCCTGCGCGACCAGCCGGACCTGGACCGCGCGGTGGCCACCCTGGTCAGTGCCGCGCACCTGGCCGGCAGCCAGGACAATGCCAGCGCACTGCTGGTGCGGGTCGACGCACTGGGGGAACGCAGCATTGGCGATGCCCTGCTGCACCTGCGGCAATGGCCCCTGCCACCGCCGCTGAAACCGGGGCAGCAGTTCGAGGGCTGGCAGGTCGAGGCACTGCTCAACCACAGCCGGCAAACGCTGCTGTATCGGGTGCGTGACGAACAGCAACAGGCCTGGCTGCTGAAAACCCTGCCGGCGGCCCTGCACGACGACCGGGCGGCCTGCCAGGGGTTGCTCTCCGAAGAGTGGCTGCTGCGCCGCGTGGCCGGGCGGCACTTTCCCCAGGTGCACGGCGGCACGGCGCGCCAGCACCTGTATTACCTGATGCGCGAACACCCCGGGCGCACCCTGCAACAGCTGTTTCGCCACAGCGGCCCTTTGCCCCTGGACCAGTGGCAATCCCTGGCCGAGCGCCTGTTGCGGGCCGTTGGCCTGCTGCACCGGCGGCAGATCCTGCATCGCGACATCAAGCCGGACAACCTGCTGCTAGGGGACGACGGCGAACTGCGGATTCTGGATTTCGGCCTGGCCTACTGCCCGGGCTTGTCGGCGGACCCGGCGCACCTGCTGCCCGGCACCCCGGGCTACATCGCCCCGGAAGCCTTCACCGGCGAACCTCCGAGCCCGCAACAGGACCTCTATGCGGTGGGCGTCAGCCTGTATTACCTGCTGACCGGGCACTATCCCCACGGCGAGATCGAAGCCTTCCAGCGCCCGCGCTTCGGCGCCGCGGTGCCTCCCAGCCGCTACCGCCCAGACCTGCCTGAATGGCTGGAGCAAAGCCTGGAACGCGGAGTCTGTGCCGACCCGGCCCAGCGCTATGAAACGGCGGAAGAATGGCTGCTGGCGCTGGAACAGGGTGAACGCCGCAGCCTGAGCCCCCGCCCGCGGCCCTGGCTGGAACGGGAGCCGCTGAAGGTCTGGCGAGGCATCGCCCTGCTCGCCCTGCTGCTGAACCTGATGTTGCTGCTGGCCCTGCTGCATCGCTGACGCCACCAGGTGGCGGGCACAACCTTTCAATCTCCCGATAACCTCCAGCCTCCTCAGCCCCACCTACGCCTCCTGCGGAGCCGTTCGCAGCCTGCGGCAGCGGCTACCCCCCCCTATTGGCAGCTGGTGTAACCGCTGTCGAGCCAAAGCGAGGCTGCGAAACTACCCAAACCCCTTCAGCATTGGCAGCTGGTGTAGCCGCTGTCGAGCCAAAGCGAGGCTGCGAAACTACCCAAACCCCTTCAGCATTGGCAGCTGGTGTAGCCGCTGTCGAGCCAAAGCGAGGCTGCGAAACTACCCAAACCCCTTCAGCATTGGCAGCTGGTGTAGCCGCTGTCGAGCCAAAGCGAGGCTGCGAAAAGCTCCGCAGGACTTGCCTGGCGATCCCCCACCCAGCAGCCGCCGCAAAGAGCCGAAAGAGGGCGTGACGCCTCGATTCGGTGCGCCAGCCGGACTCGGTCGGCACAGAATCGTCACCAGGGCCCGATAAAACCGCGCCCTCGACAACCTGGCACAAGCGCTGCATGACATCAGGCAACAGACATCAAGCCTGGCCTTCAACGACGAAGGCCGGCTTCCCGAGAGAACGGGATCGGACAAAGGCGTCCTCGTCAGGCCACTGACGGGACGCCTTTTTTGTTTGCGCGCAGTTTGTCGAGCCAGGCCCCACTGAACCTGCCTGGCCCCGGAGAAGCCCATGAAAAAACTCAAACTGGTGATGATCGGCAACGGCATGGCCGGGGTCCGCACCCTGGAAGAACTGCTCAAGCTGAGCGACGAGTTGTACGACATCACCGTGTTCGGCGCCGAGCCCCACACCAATTACAACCGCATCCTGCTGTCGCCGGTGCTGGCTGGCGAGCAGACGTTCGAGGACATCGTCCTCAACGACCTGGACTGGTACCTGGAGCACAACATCAAGCTGCTGCTCAATCGCAAGGTGGTGGAAATCGACCGGATCAAGCGCCGGGTGATCGCCGACGACGGCAGCCAAGCCGAGTACGACCGCCTGCTGATCGCCACCGGCTCCACGCCCTTTATCCTGCCGATTCCCGGCAAGGACCTGCAGGGCGTGATCGGCTACCGCGATATCGCCGACACCCAGGCCATGATCGACGCCGCCAGGACCCACCAGCACGCGGTGGTGATCGGCGGCGGCCTGCTGGGCCTGGAAGCCGCCAACGGCCTCAAGCTGCGAGGCATGGACGTGACCGTGGTGCACATTGGCCAGTGGCTGCTGGAGCGGCAACTGGACCAGACCAGCGGCCAGTTGCTGCAGAGCGCCCTGGAAAGCCGCGGCCTGAAATTCCGCCTGAGCGAGCAGACCCAGGCGCTGATCGATGCCGGCAACGGCCGGGTCGGGTCGGTGCAGTTCAACAATGGCGACATCATCCCCGCCGACCTGGTGGTGATGGCTGCCGGGATCCGCCCCAACACCGAGCTGGCGGAACGGGCCGGCCTGCCGTGCAACCGCGGGATCCTGGTCAACGACACCCTGCAAACCTTCGACCCGCGCATCTACGCCCTCGGCGAGTGCGCCAGCCACCGCGGCATCGCCTACGGCCTGGTGGCGCCGCTGTTCGAACAGGCCAAGGTCTGCGCCAATCACCTGGCCCAGCTGGGCTTCGCCCGCTACCAGGGCTCGGTGACCTCGACCAAGTTGAAGGTCACCGGCATCGATCTGTTTTCCGCCGGGGATTTCATGGGCGGCGACGGCACCGAAACCATCACCCTCGCCGACCCCATTGGCGGGGTGTACAAGAAGCTGGTGATCAAGGACGACGTGCTGGTGGGCGCCTGCCTGTATGGCGACACCGCGGACGGCGGCTGGTACTTCCGGCAGATCCGCGAGCAGCAGGCCATCGGCGAAATCCGCGATCACCTGATGTTCGGCGAGCAGGCGCTGGGCGATGTCGGCCATCAGGGCCAGGACAAGGCCATGAGCATGGCCGACAGCGCCGAAGTCTGCGGCTGCAACGGGGTGTGCAAGGGCACCATCGTCAAGGCGATTCAGGAGCACGGGCTGTTCAGCGTCGACGAGGTCAAGAAACACACCAAGGCCGCCAGCTCCTGCGGCTCCTGCACCGGCCTGGTGGAACAGATCCTGATCAATACCGTGGGCGGCGCGGCGGACGTCAAGCCGAAAAGCGAAAAAGCCATCTGCGCCTGCAGCGACCTGAACCATGGACAGATCCGCCAGGCGATCCGCGAACAGCACCTGCTGACCATCGCCGGCACCATGAGCTACCTCAACTGGCGCACCGCCAACGGCTGCGCCACTTGCCGCCCAGCGCTGAACTACTACCTGATTTCCACCTGGCCCGGGGAAGCCCGGGACGATCCGCAATCGCGGCTGATCAACGAACGGGCCCACGCCAATATCCAGAAGGACGGCACCTATTCGGTGGTGCCGCGGATGTGGGGCGGGGTGACCAATCCCTCCGAACTGCGGCGCATCGCCGACGTGGCCGACAAGTACCAGGTGCCCATGGTCAAGGTCACCGGCGGCCAGCGCATCGACCTGCTGGGCATTCGCAAGGAGGACTTGCCCGGGGTCTGGAAGGACCTGGACATGCCGTCCGGCCACGCCTACGGCAAGTCCATCCGCACCGTGAAGACCTGCGTCGGCAGCGAGTTCTGCCGCTTCGGCACGCAGAACTCCACCCAGCTGGGCATCGAGCTGGAGCACGACCTGTTCAACATGTGGTCGCCGCACAAGGTCAAGCTGGCGGTGTCCGGCTGCCCGCGCAACTGCTCGGAAGCCGGGATCAAGGACGTCGGGATCATCGGCGTCGATTCCGGCTGGGAGATGTACATCGGCGGCAACGGCGGGATCAAGACCGAGGTGGCGCAGTTTTTCGTCAAGCTCAAGACCGCCGAAGAGGTGCGCGAGTACAACGGCGCGTTCCTCCAGCTGTACCGCGAAGAGGCCTTCTACCTCGAACGCACCGTGCACTACCTGCAACGGGTCGGCATGGAGCACGTGAAAAAGGCCGTGCTGGAGGACCCCGAGCGGCGCAAGGCACTGAACGAGCGCTTGCAGTTCGCCCTGTCCTTCGAGCAGGACCCATGGCAACAGCGCCTGGCCGAGCCGCAACTGAAAAAAGAGTACGAATCGATCCCCGTGAAACAACTGGAGGTGCCGGCATGAATTGGCTGGATATCTGCGCCCTGGAAGAGATCAATGCCCTGGGCTCACGCGTGATCAAGGGGCCCCGGGGCGATATCGCGATTTTTCGTACTGGCGACGATCAGGTCTTCGCCCTGGACGATCGCTGTCCGCACAAGGGCGGCCCGCTGTCCCAGGGGCTGATCTACGGCAAGCGCGTGGCCTGCCCCCTGCACAACTGGCAGATCGACCTGGAGTCCGGCGAGGCCCAGGCACCGGACATCGGTTGCGCCCACCGGCATCAGGCACGGGTGGAAGCTGGCCGGGTGCAACTGATCCTGCGGGATGCCGGGTGATGTCGCGCCAGAGCACGGCCTCGACCTGTTGCTACTGCGGAGTCGGCTGCGGCGTGCTGATCGAGCATGACGGCCGGCAGATCCTCGGGGTCAGCGGCGATCCGACGCACCCGGCCAACTTCGGCAAGCTGTGCAGCAAGGGCGCCAGCCTGCACCTGACCGGCGACCCCGGTGCCCGCGCCCTGTACCCGGAGCTGCGCCTGGGCAAGGATCTGGCCCGCAGCCGCTGCGACTGGGACAGCGCTCTGGAACATGCCGCCGGGGTATTTGCCCAAACCATCGCCGAGCACGGCCCGGACAGCGTGGCGTTCTACATCTCCGGGCAGTTGCTGACCGAGGACTACTACGCCTTCAACAAGCTGGCCCGGGCCCTGGTGGGCACCAACAATATCGACAGCAATTCGCGGCTGTGCATGTCCTCGGCGGTGGTGGGCTACAAGCGCAGCCTGGGGGCCGATGCACCGCCCTGCAGCTATGAGGACCTGGAACTGAGCGATTGCGTGATGATCGTCGGCAGCAACATGGCCTACGCCCATCCGGTGCTGTTCCGACGCCTGGAACAGGCCAAAAGCCGGCGCCCGCAGATGAAAGTGCTGGTGATCGACCCGCGTCGCACCGATACCTGCGACCTGGCCGACCTGCACCTGGCGATCCTGCCCGGCACCGACGTGGCCCTGTTCCACGGTCTCCTCCATTTACTGCTGTGGGAAGACTGGATCGACCGCGACTTCATCCGCGAGCACACCGAGGGCCTGGCCGAGCTCAAGGCCCTGGTCCGCGACTACACCCCGCCGATGGTGGCGCAGCTGTGCGGGATCAGCGTCGAACAATTGCAGCAGTGCGCGCAATGGATCGGCAACGCGGCGAGTTTTCTGTCCCTGTGGTGCATGGGTTTGAATCAGTCCAGCGCCGGCAGCGCAAAAAACAGCGCGCTGATCAATCTGCACCTGGCCACCGGGCAGATCGGCCGCCCCGGCGCCGGCCCCTTCTCCCTCACCGGTCAGCCCAATGCCATGGGCGGGCGCGAAACCGGCAGCCTGAGCAACCTGCTCCCCGGGCACCGGGAGGCCGCCGATCCCGAGCATCGCGCAGAAGTCGCCGCCTACTGGGGCGTGGAGCAGTTGCCCGCTCGCCCCGGGTTGAGCGCCATCGAGTTGTTTGAACAATTGCGCAGTGGGCGGATCAAGGCCCTGTGGATCGCCTGCACCAACCCGGCGCAATCGCTGCCGGACCAGAATACGGTGCGGGCGGCGCTGCAAGCCTGCCCTTTCGTGGTCCTGCAGGAAGCTTTTGCCACCACGGAAACCGCGGCCTTTGCCGACCTGCTGCTGCCCGCCGCCAGCTGGGGGGAGAAAGAAGGCACGGTGACCAACTCGGAACGCCGGGTTTCTCACGTGCGCCAGGCGGTGCCCGCGCCCGGCGAGGCGCGGCCTGACTGGGCCATTACCCTGGACTTCGCCCAACGCCTGGAGCGCCGCCTGCGTCCCGGCCAGCCGAGCCTGTTTGATTTCAATTGCGCGGCCCAGCTGTTCGATGAGTACAAAGGCCTGACTCAGGGCCGCGATCTGGATCTGTCCGGCCTCAGTCACCACCTGATCGACCGCCTCGGCCCGCAGCAATGGCCCTTTCCCGCCAGTGCGACACAGGGCACGCCACGCTTGTATGGCGACGGCGTGTTTCCCACCGCCTCTGGCCGTGCACGCTTTATCGCCGATCCCTATGTGGCCGCCAAGGAACAGCGAGACGCGCGTTTCCCTCTGACCCTGATCACCGGCCGGCTGCGGGACCAGTGGCACGGCATGAGTCGCACCGGCACTGCGGCGCAACTGTTTGGCCACGTCAGCGAGGCGCTGCTGAGCCTGCACCCGGACGAGTTGCGCCGGCAACGCTTGCGCGAGGGCGATCTAGTGAGCCTGAAAAGTCGGCGTGGCGCTGTGATTGTCGCCGTCGCCAGTGATGACGGCGTACGCCCCGGCCAGGCGTTCCTGCCGATGCACTGGGGCGATCGCTTCCTCAAGGGCGGGGTCAACGCCGTGACTCAACCGGCCTTCGATCCCCTGTCAAAACAGCCGGAGCTCAAGCACAGCGGCGTGCGCCTGGAACCGGTGCAGTTGCCCTGGCAGTTGTTCGCCCTGATCGAAGGCGAGGTACAGGCCCACTTCAAGGTTCTGCGCCCCCTGTGCGAAGCCTTTGCCTATGTCAGCTTCAGTCTGAGCGGTCGCGAGCGTCCGGCCCTGGTGATCCGTGCCGCCCACCAGGAGGCGCCGCAGCCGGCATTGCTCAAGCTGATCGACCAGCAGTTGGGGCTGGAAGGTGGGCCGGTCCTGGCCTACGACGATCCGCGCCGAGCCATCGGCAAGCGCGTGCGTATCGAACAAGGACGGATCACCGCGATCCGACTGGCCGGGGAAACCCTGGCCCAGCACTGGTTGCAGCAGTTGTGGCTCGAAGGCCGCGCCGATGAGCAACTGCGCCGCTGGCTGCTGGCGCCGATGAGCGCCCCGCCGGAAGCCGGCGGCCTGGGCGGGACACGGGAACGGACCCTGTGCAACTGCAAGAGCGTTGGTTATCGGGCGGTCTGTGCCGGTGTCGCTGAAGGCTTGAACCTTGAACAACTGAAACAGCAATTGGGTTGCGGTAGCCAATGTGGCTCCTGCGTGCCGGAGATCAAGCGCCTGCTGGCGGCGGCAGTGCAACCTGCCAGCGTCCCTGGGTGAGGAGTAAATATGAGTGCAAAAGTCTGGCTGGTTGGCGCAGGACCGGGTGATCCGGAGCTGTTGACCCTCAAGGCGGTGCGTGCCCTTGGCGAGGCCGAGGTGGTGCTGATCGATGATCTGGTGAACCACGCTGTGCTGGCGCACTGCCCCGGGGCACGGGTCATTGCCGTCGGCAAACGGGGAGGATGCCGCTCTACCCCGCAAGCCTTCATTCATCGCCTGATGCTGCGCTATGCCCGGCAAGGGCGCTGCGTGGTGCGCCTCAAGGGCGGCGATCCGTGCATCTTTGGTCGCGGCGGCGAAGAAGCCCAGTGGCTCAGGGAACGGGGCATCGAGGTGGAACTGGTCAATGGCATCACCGCTGGGCTGGCGGGCGCCACGCGCTGCGAGATTCCCCTGACCCTGCGCGGCGTCGCCCGGGGAGTGACCCTGGTCACCGCGCACACTCAGGATGACAGTCGCCTGAACTGGCAGGCCCTGGCGCAAGGCGGCACGACCTTGGTGATCTACATGGGCGTGGCCAAGCTGGCGGAGATTGCCGGGCAATTGCGTGAAGGCGGCCTGGCGGCCGATACGCCGGTGGCGATGATTGAAAACGCCTCGCTGCCTGAACAGCGGGAATGTCGCAGCGATCTGGCGGGGATGGAACGGGACGCCCAGCGCTTTGCGCTCAAAAGCCCGGCGATCCTGGTGATTGGGGCTGTGGCGGCCACGGCGTCCGCCCTTGAAGTCTGCGTCGGCCAAGCCTGAGTCGAGGCTCTGGCCGGAGAAATCGCAGGCAAAGAAAAACCCGGCCTAGGCCGGGTTTTTCCAAGCTACAAGGCTAATTACTTAGCTTGAGCTTCAACCGAGGCTTCTACGCGACGGTTGATAGCGCGACCAGCTTCAGTTGCGTTGTCGGCAACTGGGCGGGACTCACCGTAACCAACGGATTGAACGCGGTTAGCGCCAACGCCGTACTGGTTGACCAGAACTTGTTTAACGGCGTTTGCACGACGCTCAGACAGCTTCTGGTTGTAAGCGTCAGGACCGACGGAGTCAGTGTGACCTTCAACAACGGTGGTGGTCTGTGGGTACTGCTTCATGAAGTCAGCGAGGTTCTTGATGTCAGCGTAGCTGTTAGGCTTGACGACCGACTTGTCGAAGTCGAACTTCACGTCCAGCTCAACACGAACAACTTCAGCAACTGGAGCTTCTGGAGCTGGTTCTGGAGCTGGAGCCGGTGCTGGAGCAGGAGCTGGAGCAACTTTGCCGCCGCTGCCACCGAAGTTCACACCCAGGCCGATAGTAGGAGCGTAGTCCCACTTGCCGTTGTCCAGCTTGTAGTCAGCTTCAACGCCGGCACGAGCGAACAGGTTGTCGGTGAAGTAGTACTTAACACCAGCGCCTGCAGTCAGGAAAGTCGACTGGTCGCGGCCGCTGTGACCGTCAGCGATCACGTTGGTCATGCTCTTGTGAGCAACACCGCCGGAAACGTATGGACGCAGAGCGTCACCCACGGTACCAAAGTGGTACTGAGCGTTCAGGCCGAAGTTGTCGCCTTTGATCTTCTGGTTACCAGTACCGTCGTTAGAACGGGTGTGGTTGGTCTTGTCGTAGGTAGCGTTCAACGACAGGTCGTCGGTCAGGAAGTAACCGATCGATGCGCCTGGGTTGAAGCCGTCTTCAACGTGATTAACGCTGTCGTTGTACTGTTTTTTGTAAAACAGTTCACCCTCGACCGCGCCTTGGCCTTGCGCCAGAACGCCGAACGAAGTCACGGCAACAATAGAACCAATGGCAATGCCCAAGGTGTTTTTCAGTTTCATCCGTTAAATCCCCATCTGGTGATTGTAAAGCAGTCCCACATACCGGGGGACAACTCGGCGGTAAGTCTATCAGAACTCACCTAGACGTAAGAGATATTTGCGCCGAACTAAGTTTCAGCAATGCCTGCAAATTTCTCACGCAATTTATCAAGAGCACGTTTGTAACGCATTTTTGTAGCACTCAACCCCATGTGCATGATGTCTGCGATCTCCTGGAACTCCAGCTCTGCGACAAATCGTAGCACCAGAATTTCCCGGTCAATCGGGTTCACATGCACCAACCAGCGGTCAAGTCCGCCCTTTTCCTCTGGTTTTGGCGCCTTCTCTTCAGAGGCCTCCTCGAGGGGGTCAAGACTTAAAGCGTCCATCAACCGACGCTTGCGCCGCTCCTTGCGATACTGCGTGATGCATTCGTTGTACGTGATGCTATATAGCCATGTCTTGAACTTCGATTTACCCTCAAAGTTCTTAAGGCCATACAGCACCTTCAACATCACTTCCTGACAGACATCATCCGCATCCCGATCGTTCCCCAGATAACGTGCACAAACATTAAATAGGGTCCTCTGATAGCGTCGCATCAACTCTTCATAGGCGCGTGTTACGTGAAACAGCTCCGTATGTGAGCGCGCAACCAACTCCTCATCAGAGAGCTCACGGGGGTCATAGCGCGTGGATAGCGATTGGGTTTTATTCAAAACGAGTCGTGCCGACAGTCAGGTCAATGTCCGCCGCTGCCCGGTGAGGGCATTTTGCGGCGGCATACATTAGCAGGGTTTGCCGGGTTAGCGGCTACTTACATGCTGCTCCAGCAGGATCCGATTGGACAGAGAGACTAGCTCACCCTCCTCGGTCAGCAATGTAGTTTTAACCGTGCCAATCTCTTCGATCTGGCCTTCGACCTCACCAACACGTACTTGTTGCCCAACCTGGTACAACTCACGCACATAGATTCCCGCAAGAATCTGCCCGGCAATTTCCCGGCTTCCCAGCCCCATGGCCAGCGCAACGGCCAGACCAACGGTAATCAATACGATGACGATCACATGGTTGAGCAGGTCGGTTTTGACCTCCAACTGACTGATCGCCACGGAAATACTGATGATGATCACCAGCCCCTGGGCAATGCGCCCCAGGCCACTGGCGTAATCCAGACCTACGCCTTCCGCTGCTCCGCGCACCAGGCCGTTGGCCAGTTGCGCCAACAGAACCCCCACCAACAGCACCAGCGCAGCACCGAAAACCTTCGGCAAATACAGCGCAAGCATGTCGAGCGTAGCCGAAACTCGCTCAAGGCCCAGGGATTCAGCAGCAGATACCAGAAATATAAGCAGGACGAACCAGTAGACAATCTTGCCGATCAAGGTGGAGATCGGCACCTGCAGTCCCGCGCGGGACAGCAATTTGGTCAAGCCGGTACCGCCCATCAGACGGTCCAGGCCCAGCTTGGCCAGCAATTTCGACAGCAGGGTGTCCAGCAGCTTGGCCACCACGAAGCCCAGCAACAGCACCACCAACGCGCCGAACAGGTTCGGAATGAAGTTCGCCACCTTGGTCCACAAAGCAGTCATCGCCGTGACGAGGCTCTGCGTCCAGAGATCAAGTTCCATATTCAATCAGCCTTATCAGCAGTGCGAGCAGAAGGTTTACGACGGGATACCGGCGCGATATGGGCCGATCCATTATTCAAGGCGATCATCAGCGCCGGCAGCCAGCGGCCCAGCAAGCTGAACAGATCCCCCGCCCCCACCTGGCGGTTGGCGGTTTTCAGTACGCGGCCCAGACAGGCGTCATCATCGCGGCTCGATGGCGAGGCTTTGAGCATGTCACGCAAAGACTGTTCAAACGGATCGTGCATACGCACCTCTGGTGATGTCTGGAAAAGACGCGGTCAGTTTTATTCGGGTCACATGACGCATCATCACACCCAGCGCAAACGGCGGAACAACCACCATTGTCCGAGGGCCACCGCCACCAGCAGCAGGCAGGCGATGATGAATCCATAGGGGCTCGCGGAGAACGGAATCCCACCGACGTTGATCCCCAGAAGACCGGTGAGAAAACTCATGGGCAGGAAGATCCCGGTGATGATCCCGAAGCGGTACATGGTGCGGTTCATGCGCACGCTCAAGCGCCGGTCTTCGGCCTCCAGCACAAGCCCCACGCGCTCTCGGGTCAGTTCCAGCTCTTCCAGGTAGCGGGTCAGGCTGTTGTGCAACTCATTCCAGTAGTCACCATCGTCGACGGCAAACCAGGGCAGTTTTATCCGACTCAACTGGGCAAAAATATCCCGCTGCGGAGCCAGGAACCGCTTCAGCCCGGCAGCCCGGCGCCGGATCTGCAAAATGCTGCCATGCTCCGGGGTATACCGTTCGTCGGCATCCAGTTTTTCTTCTTCGACATCGACCACTTCAGACAGGTCGCTGACCAGATGCTGCACCTTATGGGTCAGATACTCGGCCATATAAAGGAGCAGTTCGGCAGCGGTTTTCGGCCCCTTGCCTTCGGTCAGTTGCAGCAAAAGCTCGTCAGTGGCGCGCAAAGGCCGCAGACGCAGGGAAATCACCCGCTTGGAAGAGGCGAAGATCCGCACCGACACCATATCCTCAGGCTCGGCCCCCGGATTGAGATTGATGCCGCGCAAGAACAGCAGCAACTCCGAGTCGGGCAAGGACAGCAGGCGCGGCCGGGTATTTTCCTCCAGCAGCAGATCACAGCTGAATTCGCTCAGGCCGCTGGAGCGGCGCAGCCAGGTCTGGGTTTGCGGATGACTGCGATCCCAGTGCAGCCACAGGCTTTCATGGGCCTGCAACTGCAGATCGTCGAGCTCAGTCCGGGCTATCGAACGCGCACCACCTTCACCATCCAGCACCAGGGCATGCACCAGCCCCCATTGCGCGTTGTCTTCCTCGAACATCCTCATCCCTTGTCAGGCCAATGGTTTATTCAGGCATCTTCAGTGGGCTTGGCGACACGATCACGCCGTTGTTGTCGGCGTAGACATATTCACCCGGACGGAAAGTCACACCGGCAAAGGTCACTGCCACATTGAGATCGCCGATGCCGCGCTTGTCGGTCTTCATCGGATGACTGGCCAGGGCCTGAACCCCGAGATCGGTCTGGGCGATGACATCCACATCACGGATGCACCCGTAGATCACCAGGCCTTCCCAGCCATTTTTCGCCGCCTTCTCGGCCAGCATGTCTCCCAGCAGCGCACGGCGCAGGGAACCGCCGCCATCGACCACCAGCACCTTGCCGTGTCCCTTGAGCTCCACTTGCTCCTTGACCAGCGAGTTGTCCTCGAAGCACTTGATGGTGACGATTTCACCACCAAAGGAATCGCGACCGCCGAAGTTGCTGAACATGGGTTCAACCACCTGCACCAGGTCCGGATAGGCGTCGCACAGGTCGGGAGTGAGGTAATGATTCATCGAGAAACTCCTGTAGCAGAAAGAACACGATCGAAGGTATCGGCCATTTCAGGGGGCCATTCTGGACATACGAGTCCGGCAAGCCGAGGTTTAACCTGCCCCTCAAAGCAGCAGATCAGCCTGTCGCGCATCTGCAGCCCTGCCACCTGAACGGAAAGTCGACTCAATAACTGAATGTGACCAGAACAGCACAATGCGTCATATCTTAGCCGCAAGCGCTATCCAACGAAATGCCCTTGTCAGAGCCCTCGCTTCAAACCTCAGCCACCTGTTCGCCAGCAGAAGCCAGCAACGGCGTCTGCTGATCCTGGAGCCAGCGCGCCACCAATGGCCAGACCTCGGCCTGCGCCGGCTTGCTCACCAGCATCTCGACATGGCCGAAATTGCTACTGAACCCTAGCTCACGCCCCAGGCAGATAAATTGTTTCTGCTCACTGGCCAGCTGATCGAACAACTTGCGACAGGCCCAGGTCGGATCCTGATGATCCCCGGCGGCACTGACCGCCAGTACCGGCACCGTCACCTGCGCCAGTCCGGCCCACCAGTCCTTGTCGGCATCGCCAAAGCGACCGAACAGGCCGTGCCAGCGCATGCTTTCCAGGGCCAGGCCAATAGGCTCGTCTTCCGGCCCGCGCTTGAGCCGAGAACCGGACAATTGGGCAAAGCGCTTGATGAGCAGGCGCCCGCCCCATTCCACCATGGGGATTTTCAACGGCCAGTAGGTCCGACTGATCTGGGTTCCGAAAAACGCCGCCGAAGCCACCCCCGCCTCGCCCAGGTACTGCCCGCCCAGCGCCGCCGCCAGGGTAGTGCCCCCCAGGGAATGACCGATCCAGTGGGGAATCTGGGCGCTTTGCTCACGGACAAAGGCGGCAATCGCCGGCAGATCGTAGCGCGCGTAGTCGGCCACCCGGTTCTTGCGGTAGTCGGCATTGCGGCGCGACAAGCCATGGCCGCGCATCTCGGGAATCCACACATCGAAACCGGCACGGGCCAGGTAGGCGCCAAGGCCCACGCCCTTGGGCGAATACCAGAAGCGCCGGTTGGAAAAGCTGCCGTGGAGCAGAACCACAGGCACGCCCCGGGCTTGCGGCTCATCCGCCAGCCCCAGACGGGTCACGGCCAGTTCGACCGAAGGGTCCGGACTGTTGCCGGGTTTCAAGCGATAGACATCTTCGCTGAGGTCGCCTCGACGCTCGGCACTGATCAAGGCGACGGGAAATAGGTTGCTGCTGCTTTGCATATTCTTCTTGCACAAAAAAGGGCGGCATCCAGAAGAAGCACGCCCTGCTTGAATCTTCAAGAGCCGGTCCGCCCAAGCGCGACCGGCTCTTCGTTCACCGATTACGCCGCGCCCTGACCTTCGGCCAGGAAGAACCAGGTTTCCAGCACCGAGTCCGGGTTCAGCGAGACGCTTTCAATGCCCTGTTCCATCAGCCACTTGGCCAGGTCCGGGTGGTCCGAAGGTCCCTGGCCGCAGATGCCGATGTACTTGCCGGCCTTGTTGCAGGCGGCGATGGCATTGGCCAGCAGCTTCTTGACCGCAGGATTACGCTCGTCGAACAGGTGGGCGATGATCCCCGAGTCACGGTCCAGGCCCAGGGTCAGCTGGGTCAGGTCGTTGGAGCCGATGGAGAAACCATCGAAGTACTCGAGGAATTCCTCAGCCAGGATGGCGTTGGAAGGCAGTTCGCACATCATGATCACGCGCAGACCGTTTTCGCCGCGCTTGAGGCCATTTTCAGCCAGCAGATCAACCACTTGGCTGGCTTCGCCCAAGGTGCGCACGAACGGCACCATGATTTCGACGTTGGTCAGGCCCATCTCGTTGCGCACGCGTTTCAGCGCACGGCATTCGAGTTCGAAGCAGTCACGGAAGGATTCGCTGATGTAGCGCGAGGCGCCACGGAAGCCCAGCATCGGGTTCTCTTCTTCCGGCTCGTAGAGCTTGCCGCCGATCAGGTTGGCGTATTCGTTGGACTTGAAGTCCGACAGACGCACGATGACCTTCTTCGGAGTGAACGCCGCAGCCAGGGTGCTGATGCCTTCCACCAGCTTGTCGACGTAGAAATCCACAGGATCGCGGTAGCCGGCAATACGCTTGTCGACGCTGTCCTTGATCTCTTGCGGCAGCCCGGCGTAGTTCAGCAGCGCCTTGGGGTGCACGCCGATCATGCGGTTGATGATGAACTCCAGGCGGGCCAGGCCCACGCCGGCGTTCGGCAACTGGGCGAAGTCAAAGGCGCGGTCCGGGTTGCCGACGTTCATCATGATCTTGAACGGCAGTTCCGGCATGGCGTCTACCGAGTTCTGCTTGATGTCGAAGCCCAGTTCGCCTTCGAAGATCAAGCCGGTGTCGCCTTCGGCGCAGGAAACGGTCACGCCCTGGCCATCCTTGAGCAGCTCGGTGGCGTTGCCACAACCCACTACCGCCGGAATCCCCAGTTCACGAGCGATGATCGCCGCGTGGCAGGTACGACCGCCACGGTTGGTGACGATGGCGCTGGCGCGCTTCATCACTGGCTCCCAGTCCGGGTCGGTCATGTCGGAAACCAGCACGTCGCCGGCCTGGACCTTGTCCATCTCGGAAACGTCCTTGATGATCCGCACCTTGCCGGCGCCGATGCGCTGGCCGATGGCACGGCCTTCCACCAGGACGGTGCCGGTTTCCTTGAGCAGGTAGCGTTCCATGACGTTGGCCTGGGTACGGCTCTTCACGGTTTCCGGACGGGCCTGGACGATGTACAGCTTGCCGTCGTCGCCATCTTTGGCCCACTCGATATCCATCGGGCACTGGTAGTGCTTCTCGATGATCATCGCCTGCTTGGCCAGCTCGCTGACTTCGGCGTCGGTCAGGCAGAAACGTGCGCGATCGGCCGCGTCCACGTCCACGGTCTTCACCGAGCGACCGGCCTTGGCCTCGTCGCCGTAGATCATCTTGATCGCCTTGCTGCCCAGGTTGCGGCGCAGGATGGCCGGACGGCCGGCTTCAAGGGTGTTCTTGTGGACGTAGAACTCGTCCGGGTTGACCGCGCCCTGGACCACGGTTTCACCCAGACCATAGGCACCGGTGATGAACACCACATCACGGAAGCCCGATTCGGTGTCGAGGGTGAACATCACGCCGGCAGTGCCGGTTTCCGAACGCACCATGCGCTGCACACCGGCAGACAGGGCCACCAGCTTGTGGTCGAAACCCTGGTGTACGCGGTAGGAAATGGCGCGATCGTTGAACAGGGAGGCAAACACTTCCTTGGCGGCACGGATCACGTTGTCCACGCCACGGATGTTGAGGAAGGTTTCCTGCTGGCCGGCGAAGGAGGCATCCGGCAAGTCTTCGGCGGTGGCCGAGGAACGCACGGCCACGGCCATTTCAGGATTGCCGGCCGACAGCGCGGCGAAGGCGGTACGAATCTCGGTGTTCAGGCGCTCGGGGAACTCGGCTTCCATGATCCATTGACGGATCTGCGCGCCGGTCTTGGCCAGGGCGTTGACGTCATCGACATCCAGCGCATCGAGGGCGGCATGGATCTGGTCGTTCAGACCGCTCAACTCAAGAAAATCACGATAAGCCTGAGCTGTCGTGGCAAAGCCACCAGGGACCGATACGCCCGCACCTGCGAGGTTGCTGATCATCTCGCCCAGGGATGCGTTCTTGCCCCCCACATGCTCAACATCGTGTTTGCCGAGCTTATCGAGGGAAACTACGTACTCTACCAAGGTGATCTCTCCACTAACTGTGTTGGAAAAGCTCAGAAGCCGGCTGCTCGGGGGAGCGTTTGCCCGCTATATGGCCTGGACCTGGAAAATAAGTGAGAATGCGGGCCATTCCCGGCCGACAAATCGCGCCTATCATATCCAAGAATCGTCACTAGCTTAAGGCCCAAGCCGCAAATGAAACGATCTGCTTTCTTTATTTCCGACGGTACCGGTATCACAGCGGAAACCCTCGGCCAGAGCCTGTTGGCGCAGTTCGAAAACATTACCTTCAGCAAATTCACGCGGCCGTACATCGACAGCATGGAAAAAGCGCGGGCCATGGTACAACAAATCAATATGGCCGCCGAAAAAGACGGCCATCGGCCGATCATTTTCGACACCATCGTCAATCAGGACATTCGTGAGATTCTCGCGACCTCCAATGGTTTCATGATCGACATCTTCTCGACCTTCCTCGCGCCCCTGGAACAGGAGCTCAGCGAGCACTCCTCCTACTCCGTCGGCAAGTCCCATTCCATTGGCCACAACTCCAACTACATGGAGCGGATCGAGGCGGTGAACTTCGCCCTGGACAACGACGACGGCGCCCGCACCCACTACTACGACAAGGCCGACCTGATCCTGGTGGGCGTGTCGCGCTGCGGCAAGACCCCAACCTGCCTGTACATGGCCATGCAATTCGGCATCCGCGCGGCCAACTACCCGCTGACCGAAGAAGACATGGAGCGCCTGCAACTGCCCAATGCCCTGCGCGCCCACAAGCACAAGCTGTTCGGCCTGACCATCGACCCCGACCGCCTCACCGCGATCCGCAACGAGCGCAAGCCCAACAGCCGCTACTCCAGCTACGCCCAGTGCGAGTTCGAAGTGCGCGAAGTGGAGAACCTGTTCCGCCGCGAAAACATTCCCCATATCAACTCCACGCATTTCTCGGTGGAAGAGATCTCGGCCAAGATCCTCGTGGAAAAAGGCGTGGAGCGCCGCTTCAAGTAGGCCGCGCCACGGCTTCAGCCCGCCCGATGTGGCAAGGAATCGTCCCTGCCACAAGGCTTGCCCCCATCACCCCGTCACCACCCCGGCAATCCGCGCTCCTGGCGTAACGCCGTCGCCAGGGCAGCAAAGCCCTCGGTCAGCTTCCGATCATCGGCCGTGGTGTTGCAGACACTGGCACGAATGAACTGCGGCACCGCCGCCTGACCCACGGCAAAGGTCTCGGCAGTGGCCACCAGATAGTGCTGCTGCTTCAGGTGCGCCTCGATCTCCGAGGCCCGCCAGGGCTCGGGAACACGGATCCAGAAATGCGGGCAGGCCTCTGGACTGCGCCATTGCAACCCCTGTAGCAGCCCCGCCACCAACCCCTTGCGCCGAGTGATCTCGAGCATTTGCTGCTGACGCAGGCGTTCGGCAATACCGTTGTCGATCCAACCGGCAGCCAGCTCCAGGGCGAGCGGCGTGGCCATCCAGCAGGTCGCCCGCAGCGCTGCGGCCAATCGTCCCACCAGCGGCGCCGGCCCGCACAGGAAACCGACCCGCAACCCCGCGGCCACGGCCTTGCTCAAGCTGCTGATCAGCACCGTGCGCTCAGGGGCAAAATGCGCCAGCGGCGCCGGCCGCCGGGCCATCAGCACCGCGTGGGTTTCGTCCTCCAGAATCAACAGGTTGTGCCGCCGGCAGACGTCGGCGATCGCCTCCCGGCGCGCCGCGGACTGCACCGCGGTGCTGGGGTTCTGCAAGGTCGGCGTGCAATACAGGGCCGTCAGCCGATGATGCCGGCACGCTTCTTCCAGCGCCTCGGGCAGCAGCCCCTGCTCATCCATGGGCAGGCCCAGCAACTTGATCCCCTGCATCCGTGCGGTACTGATCAGGCCCGGATAGGTCAGGTGCTCGGTGGCCAGGGTATCCCCGGCCTTGAGCAGCGCCAGCAGGGCGATATGCAAGCCGTGCTGGGCGCCGTTGACGCAAATCACCTGCGAGGCATCGACCTGCAACCCTGCCTGGGTCAGCCAGCGCGCGCCGGCCTCGCGATAGCGCGCCAGCCCGGCCTCCGGGCTGTAGCGAGCCACCTCCAGCAGCCCTTGGGGATCGTCCGCCAGCGCCCGCAGGCCCTGAGCGAGCAAACGGCTCTCCGCACCGGGAATATGCGTATTGCGGCTCATGTCGAACAGCGCGGGCGACTCGTCCCCGACGTGACGAAACCCGGCGTCGCGCGAACGCTGCAAGCCGTCCTGACGCACGTAGGTGCCATCACCAACCCGCGCCACCACCTGCCCCATGCGCTCCAGCTCGGCATAGGCGCGACTGATGGTGCCAATGGTCACCCCCAGTTGATCGGCCAGCTGCCGATGGGGAAACAGCTTGCTGCCAGGGGCCAGCAGCCCCTGGTCAATGCCCTGATCCAGTGCGTCGGCCAGGCGCTTGTACTTGGGCCCCGCACCTTCGTGCAAGGCGGAACGCAACATTGACACCATGTCAATACTTACTTTGACAGCCATCATTTACCCCAATAACGTGCTTTACAGGTTCAATCACCGGAAATGACCCGCTCAATATAGGTGTCAATTACCGATCACGAAAGGAGTGTCAGCGTGACCACAACCACCACGGCAGCACCGACCGCTCAAGTGCCTGCGCGCCACTGGCTCGCCACCCTGGTGACCTGCACCCTGTTCCTGATTGTCTGCCTGAGCTGGGGCACCACCTGGCTGGGGATCAAGGTGGCCGTGGCCAGCACGCCGCCCCTGACCGCGGCCGGGCTGCGCTTCTTGATCGCCTTTCCGCTGTTTGCCTGCTTTGCCTGGCTGCGCCGCGAGCCGCTGATGTTCCCCAAGGGCAGCCGCGGTTTCCTGCTGTTCGTCACCCTGTGCTACTTCAGCCTGCCCTATACCTTGCTCAACTATGGCGAGGTGCACGTGTCCTCGGGTCTGACCGCCCTGCTGTTCAGCTGCATGCCGGTGTTCATCCTGATCTTTTCCGCCCTGCTGCTGCGGGAAAAAATCCACCTGGCGCAGGTACTCGGCATCGCCGTCGGCTTTGCCAGCCTGTTCCAGATCATCCGCGGCCAGGGCCTGCTCAACGATCACAACGAACTCTCGGGAGTGCTGGCGATTCTCGGCGCGGCGCTACTGCATGCCTTGTGCTACGTCGTCACCAAGAAACACGGGAGCGCCATCAGCGTCATCACCTACAACGCCCTGCCCATCGGCATCGCCGGCCTGCTGCTGTGCCTGGCCGGCCTGTGGATGGAAAACCCGGATTACTCGGCCATCAGTCCCCGCTCCTGGGGCGCCCTGCTGTACCTGGGACTGGTCGCCTCGGTGGGCGGGTTTATCGTCTACTTCTTCCTGCTCAAGCGCCTGAACCCGGTGATCCTGTCCTTCGTCTTCATCATCTTCCCGGTGTTCGCGGTGATCATCGGCGCCTGGTACGAAGGCCTGAGCCTGTCCAGCGACCTGCTGCTGTATGCCTCGACCCTGCTCGGCGGCTTCGCCATCACCAAATTGCCGCTGGATAAATGGCTGTCCAAAACAGCTGCCCAACCCCAGGAAAATCCGTAGGAGCGTGCTAGCTCGCGATGCTTCTGAGGGCACCCCGTTCGCCCGGCAAGTCCGCGTCATCCTTGACGTGCTTCGCGAGCAGGCTCGCTCCTACAAGGGAGGGAACGGCCTCAGATCACCAGCAGGTCGACGAACCGGTGCACCGGCGTCGCCTGCAACCGTGCCGGGTCCTTGCACAGCTGGAAAATCTGCGTCGCGCGCTGGGCGGTGAAGCGCGTGGCCAGGTTGGCCTTGAACTTGCCTTCCAGCAGCGGGATGCCTTCGGCGCGGCGGCGCCGGTGGCCGATGGGGTATTCCACCGCCACCTGTTCGGTGCTGGAGCCGTCCTTGAAGAACACCTGGATCGCGTTGGCGATCGAGCGCTTGTCGGCTTCCAGGTATTCCCGGGTGTAACGCGGGTCCTCGACGATCTGCATCTTCTCGCGCAACTGGTCGATGATCGGGTGCGCGGCGTGGAAGTCGTCCTCATAGTGCTCGGCCACCAGGGTGCCGAAGGCCAGGGGCACGGCGGTCATGTATTGCAGGCAGTGATCGCGATCGGCGGCATTGGCCAGCGGCCCGACCTTGGAAATGATGCGGATCGCCGACTCATGGGTGGTGATGACGATGCGGTCGATTTCGTGCAGGCGATTGCGCACTTTCGGATGCAGGATCACCGCCGCCTCACACGCGGTCTGCGCATGAAACTCCGCCGGGAAGCTGATCTTGAACAGCACGTTTTCCATCACATAGCTGGCGTATTCCTGCGCCAGCTGGAACTGCCGCTGGCCCTCGGGCTTGAGCGCCAGGTCCTTGTTGGTATGGCTGAACAGCACGTCATAGAAGCCCCACTGCGGCGCGCTGAGCACCCCGGGAATGCCCATCTCGCCGCGCAGGGCGATATCCGCCAGGCGCACCCCGCGACTGGTTGCATCCCCCGCCGCCCAGGATTTGCGTGAACCGGCATTCGGCGCATGACGGTAGGTGCGCAGCGCCTGGCCATCGACGAAGGCCTGGGACAGCGCCGCCAGCAGTTGCTCGCGATCGGCCCCCATCAGTTGGGCGCAGACGGCGGTGGAGGCGACTTTCACCAGCAGCACATGATCGAGCCCGACGCGGTTGAAGGAGTTTTCCAGGGCCATCACGCCCTGAATCTCATGAGCCATGATCATCGCCTTGAGCACATCGCTCATGGTCAGCGGCGCCTCGCCATTGGCCACGCGCTTTTGCGACAGGTGATCGGCCACCGCCAGAATCCCGCCGAGGTTGTCCGAAGGATGCCCCCACTCGGCCGCCAGCCAGGTGTCGTTGTAGTCCAGCCAGCGCACGATGCAGCCGATGTCCCAGGCCGCCTTTACCGGGTCGAGGCGGTAGCTGGTACCGGGCACCCGCGCACCAAAGGGCACCACGGTACCTTCGACGAACGGCCCCAGGTGCTTGGTGCATTCGGGAAAACGCAAGGCCAGCAGGCCGCAGCCCAGGGTGTCCATCAGGCAGTTGCGAGCGGTGTCGAGGGCTTCTTGGGAGTCGATGGAATAGGTCAGGACATAGTCGGCGATGTCCTGCAGGACCTGGTCGTACTCGGGACGGTTGTTCAGGTCTACGTTGGCGCTCATGAGGGCTTCACTCCTGTTGCAAGGTTGTGGGTAGCGGTGATTCCTCGGGTACAGGTCAATAACGGCATCGCAGGTCTGCGCCTGCTCAGCGATTCAATAACAACGTCACGCTTGGCGGTGGTGGCGAGGGAGCTTGCTCCCGCTGGGTGGCACAGCCGCCCCAAAGGCGGTCCATGCGTTGCAACAGGTCAATCGCGAACTCAGGGCTTACGACCGCTACGCGGCCGAGCGGGAGCAAGCTCCCGCGCCACCTTAAGCCCCGCCACCACCGACACTACTCTGCTTAGAAACTGTCGCCAGGCACTCGCACCCAGCCTTCCATCAGCACCCGCGCGCTGCGGCTCATGATGGCCTTGACCACGGTCCAGTCATCGCCGTTCCGGGTGGCTTCGGCGCCAACGCGCAAGGTGCCCGAAGGGTGGCCAAAACGCACCGCGCTGCGCGCACCGCCGCCGGCCGCCAGGTTGACCAGGGTCCCCGGAATCGCCGCCGCGGTGCCGATGGCGACCGCGGCGGTGCCCATCATCGCGTGGTGCAGCTTGCCCATGGACAGGGCCCGCACCAGCAGGTCGACGTCCCCGGCCTTGATCGCCTTGCCGCTGGAGGCCTGGTAATCCGCCGGCGGCGCGACAAAGGCCACCTTCGGCGTGTGCTGGCGCTGAGCGGCTTGGTCCAGGTGCTGAATCAGGCCCATACGCAGGGCACCGTGGGCGCGGATGGTCTCGAACATCGCCAGGGCCTTGGGGTCGCCATTGATGTCGCCCTGCAGTTCGGTGCCGCGATAACCGATGTCCGCCGCGTTGACGAAGATCGTTGGAATCCCGGCATTGATCAGGGTCGCCTTGAAGGTGCCGACACCGGGCACTTCCAGATCGTCCACCAGGTTGCCGGTGGGGAACATCGAACCGCCGGCGCCCTCCTCCTCGGCCGCCGGATCGAGAAACTCCAGTTGCACTTCGGCCGCCGGAAAGGTCACGCCGTCCAGCTCGAAATCACCGGTTTCCTGAACCTCGCCATTGGTGATCGGCACGTGGGCGATGATGCTCTTGCCGATATTGGCCTGCCAGATACGCACCACCGCCACGCCGTTCTGCGGAATGCGCGCCGGGTCCACCAGGCCGCTGCTGATGGCGAACGAACCGACCGCCGCCGAGAGGTTGCCGCAGTTGCCGCTCCAGTCGACGAAGGCCTTGTCGATGGCCACTTGGCCGAACAGGTAGTCGACGTCGTGATCGGCCTTGATGCTCTTGGACAGGATCACCGTCTTGCTGGTGCTGGAGGTGGCGCCGCCCATGCCGTCGATCTGCTTGTCATAGGGATCGGGGCTGCCGATCACCCGCAACAGCAGGGCATCGCGGGCCGCGCCCGGCAGCTGGGCCGCCTCGGGCAGGTCCTTGAGGTTGAAGAACACGCCCTTGCTGGTGCCGCCACGCATGTAGGTGGCGGGAATCTTGATCTGCGCTACAAATGCCATGAATTTCAGGTCCCGATAATGACCGGGGGCGGTGCCTTGCGGCCCGCCCCCGGTACGTTGCTTAGCTGGCTACGGCCGATTCCAGGAAGTCCTGGGCGAAGCGTTGCAGCACCCCACCCGCCTCGTAGATCGACACTTCTTCGGCGGTGTCGAGGCGGCAGGTGACCGGCACCTCCAACCGCTCGCCGTTGCGGCGGTTGATCACCAGGGTCAACTGCGCCCGTGGCGTGCGTTCGCCGATCACGTCGTAGGTTTCAGTGCCGTCGATGCCCAGGGTCTTGCGGTCGGTGCCCGCGAGGAACTCCAGCGGCAGCACGCCCATGCCCACCAGGTTGGTGCGGTGGATGCGCTCGAAGCCTTCGGCGACGATGGCTTCCACGCCCGCCAGGCGCACGCCCTTGGCCGCCCAGTCGCGGGACGAACCCTGGCCGTAGTCGGCGCCGGCAATGATGATCAGCGGCTGCTTGCGCTGCATGTAGGTTTCGATGGCTTCCCACATCCGCGTCACTTTGCCTTCCGGCTCGATCCGCGCCAGGGAGCCCTGCTTGACCTTGCCGTTTTCCTGGACCATTTCATTGAACAGTTTCGGGTTGGCGAAGGTCGCACGCTGGGCGGTCAAGTGGTCGCCACGGTGGGTCGCGTAGGAGTTGAAGTCCTCTTCCGGCAGGCCCATTTTCGCCAGGTACTCGCCCGCCGCACTGTCGAGCATGATGGCGTTGGACGGCGACAGGTGGTCGGTGGTGATGTTGTCCGGCAGCACCGCCAGCGGGCGCATGCCCTTGAGGCAGCGCTCACCGGCCAGCGCCCCTTCCCAGTAAGGCGGACGGCGGATGTAGGTGCTCTGCGGGCGCCAGTCGTACAGCGGCTCGACTTTCGGGCCGGTGTCTTCGTGGATGGCGAACATCGGGATGTAGACCTTGCGGAACTGCTCCGGCTTGACCGCTGACTTGACCACGGCGTCGATCTCTTCGTCGCTCGGCCAGATGTCCTTGAGGCGGATTTCCCGGCCGTCGGCATCCAAGCCCAGCACGTCCTTTTCGATATCGAAGCGGATGGTGCCGGCAATCGCATAGGCCACCACCAGCGGCGGCGAAGCCAGGAACGCCTGCTTGGCATAAGGGTGGATGCGCCCGTCGAAGTTGCGGTTGCCCGACAGCACGGCGGTGGCGTACAGGTCGCGATCGATGATCTCTTTCTGGATCACCGGGTCCAGGGCACCGGACATGCCGTTGCAAGTGGTGCAGGCAAAGGCCACCACGCCAAAGCCCAGCTGCTCCAGCTCATGGCCCAGGCCGGCTTCTTCCAGGTACATGGCCACGGTTTTCGAACCCGGGGCCAGGGACGACTTGACCCACGGCTTGCGGGTCAATCCCAGCTTGTTGGCGTTGCGCGCCAGCAGGCCGGCGGCGATCACGTTGCGTGGGTTGCTGGTGTTGGTGCAGCTGGTGATGGCGGCGATGATCACCGCGCCGTCGGGCATCTGCCCCGGTACTTCGGACCACTGCCCGGCAATGCCCTTGGCCGCCAGGTCGCGGGTGGCGACCCGAGCGTGGGGGTTGCTCGGCCCGGCCATGTTGCGCACCACCGACGACAGGTCGAACTGCAGGCCGCGCTCGTAACGCGCGCTCTTCAGGCTGTCGGCCCACAGGCCGGTGTGCTTGGCGTAGCTCTCTACCAGGCGCACTTGTTCGTCTTCACGACCGGTGAGCTTGAGGTAGTCGATGGTCTGCTGGTCGATGTAGAACATCGCCGCGGTGGCGCCGTATTCCGGGGCCATGTTGGAGATGGTGGCACGGTCGCCCAGGGTCAGGGCCGCGGCGCCTGCGCCGAAGAACTCCAGCCAGGCCCCGACCACTTTCTGCTTGCGCAGGAACTCGGTCAGCGCCAGCACCATGTCGGTGGCGGTGATCCCCGGTTGCAGCTTGCCGGTGAGCTCGACGCCGATGATTTCCGGCAGGCGCATCCACGAAGCGCGACCGAGCATGACGTTCTCGGCTTCCAGGCCGCCGACGCCGATGGCGATCACGCCCAGGGCATCCACGTGAGGGGTGTGGCTGTCGGTGCCGACGCAGGTATCAGGGAAGGCCACCCCGTCGCGCACCTGGATCACCGGGGACATTTTCTCCAGGTTGATCTGGTGCATGATGCCGTTGCCCGGCGGGATCACGTCGACGTTCTTGAAGGCCTTCTTGGTCCAGTTGATGAAGTGGAAACGGTCTTCGTTGCGCCGGTCTTCGATGGCGCGGTTCTTGTCGAAGGCGTCCGGGTCGAAACCGCCGCATTCCACGGCCAGGGAGTGGTCGACGATCAGTTGGGTCGGCACCACCGGGTTGACCAGGGCCGGGTCACCGCCCTGATCGGCGATGGCATCGCGCAGGCCGGCCAGGTCCACCAGCGCGGTCTGGCCGAGAATGTCGTGGCACACCACGCGGGCCGGGAACCACGGGAAGTCCAGGTCGTCGCGGCGTTCGATCAGTTGCCCGAGGGAGGCGTTGAGGGTCGCCGGATCACAGCGACGCACCAGGTTTTCCGCCAGTACGCGGGAGGTGTAGGGCAGGCTGTCGTAGGCCCCGGGCTGCAGCGCATCGACCGCCGCACGGGCGTCGAAATAGTCCAGCTGGCTGCCGGGCAGCGTCTTGCGAAATTCAGTGTTCATGGTCAGGGGACTCGATCACGGTAGTTTCAAAGGGAGCGTCCGGCACGGGGCTGAATGGGCATCCATCCCTTGTGGGGGCAAGCTTGTTCGCGATGACTGAATCCGATCCGACATCGCTGTCGGCTGATCCATCGCGATCGCGAGCAAGCTCGCTCCTACAGGTGTGGAGCATTCAAGCCACGGTGCCGGCGCCCTCCCGGTCAGCGGCGTTCGATTGGCACGAACTTGCGCTGTTCAACGCCGATGTACTCGGCGCTTGGACGGATGATGCGGTTGTTGCCCCGCTGCTCGAACACATGGGCGGCCCAGCCGGTCAGGCGCGAGCAGACGAAGATCGGGGTGAACAGCTTGGTGGGGATGCCCATGAAGTGGTACGCCGAGGCGTGGTAGAAGTCGGCGTTGGGGAACAGCTTCTTCTGCTCCCACATGGTCTTGTCGATGGCTTCGGACACCGGGAACAGCACCTTGTCACCGACTTCGTCAGCCAGCTTCTTCGACCAGCCCTTGATCACCTCGTTGCGCGGGTCGCTGTCTTTGTAGATCGCGTGGCCAAAGCCCATGATCTTGTCCTTGCGCTCCAGCATCCGCAGCAGTTCGGCGGTCGCCTCTTCAGGGCTGTGGAAGCGCTCGATCAGCTCCATGGCCGCTTCGTTGGCGCCACCGTGCAGCGGGCCACGCAGCGAACCGATGGCGGCGGTGATGCACGAGTACAGGTCCGACAGGGTCGAGGCACAGACCCGGGCGGTGAAGGTGGAGGCGTTGAACTCGTGCTCGGCGTAGAGAATCAGCGAGACGTTCATCACCTTGACGTGCAAGTCGCTGGGCTTCTTGCCGTGCAGCAAGTGCAGGAAGTGACCACCAATGGTCTGCTCGTCGCTGACGCAGTTGATGCGCACGCCTTCATGACTGAAGCGGTACCAGTAGCACATGATCGCCGGGAAGGCCGCCAGCAGGCGGTCGGTGACATCGTGCTGCTGGGAGAAGTCCTTCTCCGGCTCGATGTTGCCGAGGAACGAGCATCCGGTGCGCATCACGTCCATCGGATGGGCCTGGGCCGGAATCCGCTCCAGCACTTCCTTCAGGGCTTGCGGCAGATCCCGCAGCTTGCTCAGCTTGGCGCTGTAGGCGGCCAGCTGTTCCTGGGTCGGCAGGTCGCCGTACAGCAACAGGTAGGCGACTTCCTCGAACTGCGCATCGGCCGCCAGTTCGCGCACGTCATAGCCGCGGTAGGTCAATCCGGCACCGGCCTGGCCCACGGTGGACAGCGCGGTTTGCCCGGCAACCTGGCCGCGCAGACCTGCACCACTCAATACTTTTGCTTCGGCCATTGCTCTCTCCAATCTTGAATTTGTTAGGGACTTGGCAACTTCGTTGGTCGGGACTCACCCCGACACTGTAGGAGCGAGCTTGCTCGCGATCCAGGCCCGCGCGCTCCAGCGAGTCAGGGGCTGCGCGTCAGCGTTGACGGCCGTCGCGAGCAAGCATTCATTCAACCTTTCTTCTGTGCGAACAGCGCGTCGAGCTTCTGTTCGAAGCTGTGGTAGTCGATGCGCTCGTAGAGCTCCATGCGGGTCTGCATGGTGTCGATCACGTTCTGCTGGGTGCCGTCGCGACGGATCGCGGTGTAGACGTTTTCCGCCGCCTTGTTCATGGCGCGGAACGCCGACAGCGGGTACAGCACCAGGGAAACATCCACGGATTTCAGTTGTTCGGTGGTGTACAGCGGGGTCGCGCCGAATTCGGTGATGTTGGCCAGGATCGGCGCCTTCACCCGGTCGGCGAAGATCTTGTACATCTCAAGCTCGGTGATGGCTTCCGGGAACACCATGTCGGCACCGGCCTCGATGCACGCCGCGGCGCGCTCCAGGGCCGATTCCAGGCCTTCCACCGCCAGGGCGTCGGTGCGCGCCATGATCACGAAACTGTCGTCGGTGCGGGCATCCACCGCGGCCTTGATGCGGTCGACCATTTCCTGCTGGGACACGATCTCCTTGTTCGGGCGGTGACCGCAGCGCTTGGCGCCGACCTGGTCTTCGATATGGATCGCCGCGGCGCCGAACTTGATCATCGACTTGACGGTGCGGGCCACGTTGAAGGCCGAGGAGCCGAAGCCGGTGTCCACGTCCACCAGCAGCGGCAGGTCGCAGACGTCGGTGATGCGGCGCACGTCAGTGAGGACGTCGTCGAGGCCGGTGATGCCCAGGTCAGGTACGCCGAGGGAGCCTGCGGCGACCCCGCCACCGGACAGGTAGATGGCCTTGAAACCGGCGCGCTTGGCCAGCAGGGCGTGGTTGGCGTTGATCGCGCCGACCACTTGCAACGGCTGTTCGCTGGCGACCGCATCGCGGAAACGCTGGCCTGGAGTGCTCTTGTTGGAACTCATGACTCACCTCGTGGAGTGGCTGTCTGATGGGCGCTGTCCTGGTAGTGACGCGCAATATTGCGTTTCGAGGCGCCGATGTGGCGGCGCATCAACAACTCGGCCAGTTCGCCGTCGCGATCGGCAATGGCATCGAGAATCCGGTGGTGTTCGGCAAAGGCCTGGTGCGGGCGGTTGGGGGTCGCGGAAAACTGGATGCGGTACATGCGCACCAGCTGATACAGCTCGCCACAGAGCATCTGCGTGAGGGTGCGATTGCCCGCGCCCTGGATGATCCGGTAGTGGAAGTCGAAATCCCCTTCCTGCTGGTAGTAGCCGACGCCGGCCTGGAACGCCGCATCGCGCTCGTGGGTATCGAGCACCCGGCGCAGTTCGTCGATCTCCTCGCCGGTCATGCGCTCCGCCGCCAGGCGACAGGCCATGCCTTCCAGGGATTCGCGGATTTCGTAGAGTTCGATCAGTTCGGCGTGGCTCAGGGACACCACCCGGGCGCCGACATGGGGCACCCGCACCAGCAGGCGCTGGCCTTCCAGGCGGTGGATGGCCTCGCGCAACGGGCCACGACTGATGCCGTAGGTTCGGGCCAATTCCGGTTCGGAGATCTTGCTGCCCGGGGCGATCTCGCCCTTGACGATGGCGGCCTGGATACGCCGGAAGACGTTTTCGGACAGGGTTTCAGAATCGTCCTGCGCCGGCAGCGGATGTTCCAGTTGATCCAGCATATTGTCGACACCTTGAAAATCAATGAGGCAAAAACTAGCCAATACCCCGAAAACAGTCAAAGGAAAAATTGAGATTGTCGACAATCGTCTAATAACCCTTTGCACCAAAACGAGACAAAAGGCCCGCCCCCAGCCCTGGCGCGGCAAAACCAGCATGCTAGAATGCCGCCCGCATTGGCCTGTCATCTTTTTATGGCACGCACACGAGGGAGCTTGCGCAGCAATGCCGGTCGCCTTGAATTGAAGAACCCATGCCCATCAGGATCTATGAGACTCAAGGCCCTCCCCCCCTCCTCTGCCTGCTTGCCCTTCCCGGCATCAGCGCCGCCGCCGGCAAGACTGTCTACGGTTTGAATGAATACGCACGGTTGTCGGACATTGACCTGGAAGTCGCGGCCAAGCTCGACACCGGCGCCAAGACCGCGTCCCTGAGTGCCCGCGACATCAAGCGCTTCAAGCGCAATGGCGAATCCTGGGTGCGTTTCTACCTGGCCATCGACACCGCCCACAGCCACCCCATCGAGCGGCCTCTGGCCCGGGTCAGCAAGATCAAGCGCCGCGCCGGCGACTATGACCCCGATGAAGACAAGAACTACACCGCCCGGCCGGTGATCGCCCTGGATGTGTGCATGGGCAGCGCCTTGCGCAGCATCGAAGTGAACTTGACCGACCGCAGCGCCTTCCAATACCCGCTGCTGATTGGCTCCGAAGCCCTGAAACGCTTCGATGCCCTGGTCGACCCCAGTCTTAAATACGCTGCTGGCAAACCCGCCTGCGCCACCGACGCTCATACCGCAGAGTAATTCCAATGCGCTCTCTTACCCTTCATCTGAAAGTCCTGATCGCCATCCTGGTGGTGCTGGGCATTTCGATCACGGCCTATCAGATCTTCGTGCTGGGCATTCCAGTGACCGAAGACGCCACCGACGATCTGTGGAACATCGATGCCAAGGTCGAGTTCGTCGCCAACGGCAAGGACCCGATCAAGATCCAGATGTTCGTGCCGCCCCTGAGCCGCGACTACGTGAGCCTCAACGAGAGCTTCATCTCCAACAACTATGGGGTGGCGGTGAACCGCGTCGACGGCAACCGCAAGGTCACCTGGTCGGCGCGCCGGGCCAAGGGCAACCAGACCCTGTACTACCGCCTGGTGCTGACCAAGCGCTACAGCGCCGAGAAATCCAAGATCAAGGGCCCGACCTTCCGCGACAGCATGGCCGTGGAAGGCCCGGAAAAGATTGCCGCCGAAGCCTTGCTGGCGCCGATCCGCCAGCACTCGGCGGACGTCGAGACCTTCATCAGCGAAGCCATCAAGCGCGTCAACAACGCCAATGACGACAACGCCAAGCTGCTGCTGGCCGGCGACACGTCCAGCGCCAACAAGGCCAAGATCGTCGAGCTGCTGCTGTCCATTGCCCATGTGCCGATGGAGAAGGTCCACACCATCCGCCTGGTGGCCGACCAGCAGCAGACTCCGGAGCTCTGGCTGCGCAGCTTCAATGGCACCGACTGGCTGTACTTCAACCCGGAAACCGGCGAACAGGGCATGCCCAGCGACCGCCTGCTGTGGTGGACCGGTGACGACAACCTGATCACCGTCGATGGCGGCAAGAAAGCCAACGTCACCTTCAGCCTCAACAACAGCGAAATGAACGCCATTCGCCTGGCCAAGCTGACCGACGAGAACACTGACGCCAACTTCCTCGAATACTCGCTCTACGGCCTGCCGCTGCAGACCCAGCAGACCTTCATGATCATGGTGATGATCCCCATCGGCGTGCTGGTGATCCTGGTGTTGCGCAACCTGATCGGCCTGCAGACCCTGGGCACCTTCACCCCGGTACTGATCGCCCTGGCGTTCCGCGAAACCCAATTGGGCTTCGGTATCGCGCTGTTCACGGTGATCACCGCGCTCGGGCTGTCCCTGCGCTCCTACCTGGAACACCTGAAACTGCAGATGCTGCCGCGGCTGTCGGTGGTGCTGACCTTCGTCGTGGTGCTGATCGCCGCCATCAGCCTGTTCAGCCACAAGCTGGGCCTGGAGCGCGGCCTGTCGGTGGCGCTGTTCCCGATGGTGATCCTGACCATGACCATCGAACGCCTGTCCATCACCTGGGAAGAGCGCGGCGCCGGCCATGCAATGAAAGTCGCCATCGGCACCCTGTTCGCCGCGTCCCTGGCGCACCTGATCATGAGCGTGCCGGAGCTGACGTACTTCGTCTTCACCTTCCCGGCGATGCTGCTGATCCTGGTGGGCTTCATGCTGGCGATGGGTCGCTATCGCGGCTACCGCCTGACCGAACTCGTGCGTTTCAAAGCCTTCGTCAAGGCAGATTCCTGATGTTCGGCCTGTGGAAGACCTGGAAAGCCCTGGAAGCGCGGGGAATCATGGGCATCAACCGGCGTAACGCCGACTACGTGCTCAAGTACAACAAGCGCAGCCTGTACCCCATCGTCGATGACAAGATCATCACCAAGGAGCGGGCGATCAAGGCCGGCATCCATGTGCCGGAACTGTACGGGGTGATCTCCACCGAGAAGGAAATCGACAAGCTCGACGCGATCATCGGTGAACGCAACGACTTCGTGATCAAGCCGGCGCAAGGCGCCGGCGGTGACGGCATCATTGTGATCGCCGACCGCTTCGAGGGCCGCTATCGCACGGTGTCGGGCAAGATCATCAGCCACGAGGAAATCGAGCACCATATCTCCAGCATCCTCACCGGCCTGTACTCCCTGGGCGGCCACCGCGACCGCGCGCTGATCGAATACCGGGTGACCCCGGACCAGATCTTCAAGAGCATCAGCTACGAAGGCGTGCCGGACATCCGCATCATCGTGCTCATGGGCTATCCGGTGATGGCCATGCTGCGCCTGCCGACCCGCCAGTCCGGGGGCAAGGCCAACCTGCACCAGGGCGCCATCGGCGTCGGCGTCGACCTGGCCACCGGCCTGACCCTGCGCGGCACCTGGCTGAACAACATCATCACCAAGCACCCGGACACCACCAACGCCGTGGACGGCGTGCAACTGCCCTACTGGGACGGTTTCATGAAGCTGGCGGCCGGTTGCTACGAGCTCTGCGGCCTGGGCTACATCGGCGTGGACATGGTCCTGGACCAGGACAAAGGCCCGCTGATTCTCGAACTCAACGCCCGTCCCGGGCTGAACATCCAGATCGCCAACGACTGCGGCCTGACCCAGCGTACCCACGCCATCGAAGCCCACCTTGAGCAACTCAAGACCCGCGGCATCGTGGAAAGCGTCGAAGAGCGGGTGCGCTTCGCCCAGGAGCTGTTCGGTCACATTCCGCCGGTGGAAGGCTGATAACGACTGCCGCGGGGTGCGAAGGCAACTTTCGCCGCCTGCGGCAGCGGCTACAGGTCGGTGAATGCGCCGTGAATCAGGCAATCGCCGACATCCCCTCTAGGAGCAACTCCTGCACAGGCATACAATCGCCAACCGCGCTCCGATGGCTGATTTGCCCCGCATGTTGACCTGTTCCGTACACCCGCTCCCCTATCGCGCCAACCCCGCCGAGTATTTCGCGGCAATCGAACACGCTCCCGGCGCCGTGCTGCTGGACAGCGGCCGGCCCACTGCCGAGCGCGGTCGCTACGACCTGCTCAGCGCCTGGCCGCTGGCCGAGCTGACGGTGGCCGCCGACGAAAGTGGCGGCGACTTCCTCCAGCGCCTGCGGCACAACCTGCAGCAACTGGGTCCGGCCCAGGTCCCGGCGCCCTATGAACTGCCCTTCGCCGGCGGCCTGATCGGCTACCTCAGCTACGACTTCGGCCGCCATCTGGAACGCCTGCCGAGCCAGGCCCGGGATGACCTGCACCTGCCGGACGCACGCTTTGGCCTGTACGCCTGGGCGCTGATCAATGACCACCAGGCGGGCACCAGCCAGTTGCTGTTCCACCCCAACCTGGAAGAGGCAGAGCGTCGGCGCCTGATCCAGCTGTTCAGCCAACCGCCCGCCACGGCGGCAGGCTCGTTCACACTCAGCCGGCCCATGCAGGCCGACCTGAGTGCCGAGGATTACCGTCAGGCATTCCAGCGCATCCAGCATTACATCCAGGCCGGCGACTGCTACCAGGTGAACTTCGCCCAACGCTTTCGCGGCCAGTACCAGGGCGAGCCGTGGGTCGCCTACTGCGCGTTGCGCGCGGCGTGCCCGACGCCCTTCTCGGGCTTTCAACGCCTGCCGGACGGCGGCGCGGTGCTCAGCCTGTCGCCGGAGCGCTTCGTCCACGTCAGCCAGGGCCGGGTGGAAACCCGGCCGATCAAGGGCACCCGCCCGCGCGGCCGGGATGCGGCCGAAGATGCGGCCAACGCCGCCGAGCTGCTGTCCAGCCCCAAGGACCGCGCGGAAAACCTGATGATCGTCGACCTGCTGCGCAACGACCTGGGGCGCACCTGCCGCACCGGCTCGGTGCGCGTGCCGGAGCTGTTCAGCCTGGAAAGCTACCCCAACGTGCACCACCTGGTGAGCAGCGTCACCGGTGAACTGGCACCCGGCAAGGACGCCCTGGACCTGATTGCCGGCAGCTTCCCCGGCGGCTCGATCACCGGCGCGCCGAAGATCCGCTCGATGCAGATCATCGACGAGCTGGAGCCCACACGACGGGCCCTGTACTGCGGCTCGCTGCTGTACCTGGACGTGCGCGGAGAAATGGACAGCTCGATCGCCATCCGCAGCCTGCTGGCCAAGGACGGGCAGATCTGTTGCTGGGGTGGCGGCGGAATCGTCGCGGATTCGGACTGGCAGGCGGAGTACCAGGAATCCATCACCAAGGTGCGGGTGTTGCTGGAAACGCTGCAGGGGCTCTGAACCCCTGTAGCCGCTGCCGCAGGCTGCGATCGACTGCGAAGCAGGCGTCGCCCTTGAGGCCTTGAAGCCCCTGCGGGGCTTGTCGCAGCCTGCGGCAGCGGCTACAGGTGCGCTTTACAGGCTCAGGGTGCGGTTGGAAGCCTTGATGAATTCCTGCTTCAACTCGGCAAAGCTGTGCACCGCGGGGAACTGCGGGAACTCGCGGATCACGTTGTCCGGGGCATGGAACAGGATGCCGGCATCGGCCTCGCCGAGCATGGTCGTGTCGTTGTAGGAATCCCCCGCGGCGATCACCCGGTAGTACAGGCTCTTGAAGGCCAGCACCGATTGACGCTTGGGGTCCTTCTGGCGCAGCTGGTAACCGGTGACCCGACCGCCGTCATCGGTGATCAGGCGGTGACACAGCAGGGTCGGGAAACCCAGCTGGCGCATCAGCGGCTGGGAAAACTCATAGAAGGTGTCGGAAAGGATCACCACCTGGAAGCGCTCACGCAGCCAGTTGACGAACTCCACCGCGCCCTCCAGGGGCTTGAGGGTGGCGATCACTTCCTGGATGTCCGACAGCTTCAGGCCGTGTTCGTCGAGAATCCGCAGGCGCTGCTTCATCAATACGTCGTAGTCGGGAATATCCCGGGTGGTTGCCTTGAGGGATTCAATCCCGGTTTTTTCGGCAAAGGCGATCCAGATTTCCGGGACCAGTACACCTTCCAGATCGAGACAGGCAATTTCCACAAGACACTCCCATTGGTTCTGATTATTGACGTTGAGCGAGCAAAAGGACTGCCGAACTCTAGCGACTCGCCTGCGCAGGCGCAACGCAGAGGAGCGCGCCAGGGCCGGGTGGATTTTGTTAAGATCGCCCCCCTATAGAGCGCACAGCGCCACCGACCTGTAGGAAACCGCCCTGATGAACCCATCGTTCGACGTCGCTGAACTCGCCGCGACCTATGCCAACAAATCCGCCCAGGACATTCTCAAGCTGGCCTTCGCCCAGTTCGGTGACGACCTGTGGATCTCCTTCAGCGGCGCCGAGGATGTGGTGCTGGTGGACATGGCCTGGAAGCTGAACAAGAACGTCAAGGTGTTCAGCCTCGACACCGGGCGCCTGCACCCGGAAACCTACCGCTTCATCGATCAGGTGCGCGAACACTACAAGATCGACATCGAACTGATCTCGCCGGACCACAGCAAGCTCGAACCCTTCGTCAAGGAAAAGGGCCTGTTCAGCTTCTACAAGGACGGCCACAGCGAATGCTGCGGCATCCGCAAGATCGAGCCACTGCGACGCAAACTGTCCACCGTCAGCGCCTGGGCCACCGGCCAGCGCCGCGACCAGAGCCCGGGCACCCGCAGCCAGGTGGCGGTGCTGGAGATCGACAGCGCCTTCTCCACCCCCGAACGCCCGCTGTACAAGTTCAACCCGCTGGCGCAGATGAGCAGCGAGGAGATCTGGGGTTACATCCGCATGCTCGAACTGCCGTACAACAGCCTGCATGAACGCGGCTTCATCAGCATCGGCTGCGAGCCCTGCACTCGCCCGGTACTGCCCAACCAGCACGAGCGCGAAGGCCGCTGGTGGTGGGAAGAAGCCACCCAGAAGGAATGCGGCCTGCACGCCGGCAACCTCATCAGCAAAGCCTGACCTCCCTTCTTCTGCCGGCGCCAGGCTCCTCACCCCGAGGACGCCTTGGCTGACAAAGCGAACGCGCCCAGCCCACGCAGACAACAAAGATGTACACAGAAATGTCACCATCAGTGCCATTTTTGTGTGCACTTTCAGAACCCACCGCCCCAAAAGGTTACAGGCCTTTCTCCCACCGGATTTCGTGGCATGCACTGTCGCGCCCGAGAAAAAATAAATACCTGTTCAATCAGTCAATTTTTAATCCCGCTGTTTCATGCAGTTAGGCGCAATTCATAACAAAACGAAATCAGCAGCCGATTTCATAGCTGCAAAATTGGCACAGAAGTGGCTTTAGTCGATTTATGTTTTGTATACAAAACAATCAAAACATACATACACTAACCGTCCGCACGCCTGACCCACGACTCAAGCTGCAGATGCCCCGAACCCAGTGATTCCTCCCCTGCGACGAAGATTGTCGAGCTTTGCGCTCAAGCACAGTCATCCAGGGCTGGAGTCAGGAGCATGCCGGAATGCGTACCAGCCCTTCCAACCACATCGCACTGGATCTGCCCTCCTCGCTGCATTCGCCCAACGCCCAGCCCCCCGTCGCCGATCCCCACCCGCACCCTATTGTCCTCAGCCCGCGCCTGCACAACCGCGACCTGGCACCGACCAAGGTCGAGGGTCGGCGCTGGGGTGGCTACAGCATCTTTGCCCTGTGGACCAACGACGTGCACAACATCGCCAACTACTCCTTTGCCATCGGCCTCTACGCCCTGGGCCTGGGCGGCTGGCAGATCCTGCTGTCGCTGGGGATAGGCGCGGCGCTGGTGTACTGCTTCATGAACCTGTCCGGCTACATGGGGCAGAAGACCGGCGTGCCGTTCCCGGTGATCAGCCGCATCAGCTTCGGCATCCACGGCGCGCAGATACCGGCGCTGATCCGCGCGGTGATCGCGATCGCCTGGTTCGGCATCCAGACCTACCTGGCTTCGGTCGTGTTTCGCGTGTTGCTGACCGCGATCCATCCCGGTTTCGCCGATTACGACCACGACTCGATCCTCGGCCTGTCGAGCCTGGGCTGGGCCTGTTTCGTGGTGATCTGGCTGGTGCAGCTGGTGATCCTCGCCTACGGCATGGAGATGATCCGCCGCTACGAAGCCTTCGCCGGGCCGATCATTCTGCTGACCGTGGCCTGCCTCGCCGGGTGGATGTACACCCAGGCCGACGGGCAGATTGCCTGGTCGATCCGCGAGCCGTTGAGCGGTGGCGAAATGTGGCGGCAGATCTTCGCCGGCGGCGCGCTGTGGCTGGCGATCTACGGCACGCTGATCCTCAATTTCTGCGACTTCGCGCGCTCCTCGCCGTGCCGCAAGACCATCAAGGTCGGCAACTTCTGGGGCCTGCCGGTGAACATCCTGGTGTTTGCCACCATCACCGTGCTGCTGTGCGGCGCGCAGTTCCAGATCAACGGCCAGGTCATCGAAAGCCCGACCCAGATCATCGCCTCGATCCCCAATACGCTGTTTCTGGTGCTGGGCTGCCTGGCCTTCCTGATCGTCACCGTGGCGGTGAACATCATGGCCAACTTCGTCGCCCCGGCCTTCGTCCTCAGCAACCTGGCGCCCAAGTACCTGACCTTCCGCCGCGCCGGGCTGATCAGTGCGGCGCTGGCGGTGCTGATCCTGCCGTGGAACCTGTACAACAGCCCGCTGGTGATCGTGTACTTCCTCTCCGGCCTGGGCGCCCTGCTCGGCCCGCTGTACGGGGTGATCATGGTGGACTACTGGATCCTGCGCAAAGCCCGGATCCACGTGCCGCAGCTGTACAGCGAAGACCCGCAAGGCGCGTACTTCTACAGCCGCGGGGTCAATCTGCGGGCGCTGGCGGCCTTCGTGCCCGCGGCGCTGATCGCCATCGTGCTGGCCCTGGTGCCGGGCTTTGCCAGCGTCTCGCCGTTTTCCTGGCTGATCGGTGCCGGTATCGCCGGCCTGCTGTACCTGATCATCGCCAAGCGCCAACCCGGGTACGCCGATGTTAGCGGCGAATCCATCGCCGTGGACAACGTCAGTCATTGAACCTGAACGGCCCGGTGCGCCGGGCCTTGAACTGCCCAACCAGTAAGGAACCCCCATGCGCATTCTCGTGGTCAACGTCAACACCACCGACTCCATCACCCAAGCCATCGCCCGCCAGGCGCAAAGCGTGGCGGCGCCGGGAACGGAAATCGTCGGTTTGACCCCCTACTTCGGCGCCGAATCGGTGGAAGGCAACTTCGAAAGCTACCTGGCGGCCATCGCCGTGATGGATCGGGTGCTGGCCTACGACCAGCCCTATGACGCAGTGATCCAGGCCGGTTACGGCGAGCACGGCCGCGAGGGCCTGCAGGAGTTGCTGAATGTGCCGGTGGTGGACATCACCGACGCCGCTGCCAGCACCGCGATGTTCCTTGGCCATGCCTACTCGGTGGTGACCACCCTGGATCGCACCGTGCCGCTGATCGAGGACCGGCTCAAGCTGTCCGGCCTCTACGAGCGCTGCGCCTCGGTGCGGGCCAGCGGCCTGGCGGTGCTGGAGCTGGAGGAAGACCCGCTGCGGGCGGTGGAAGCCATCGTGCGCCAGGCCGAACTGGCGGTAACCCAGGACAAGGCCGAAGTGATCTGCCTGGGCTGTGGCGGCATGGCCGGGCTGGATGAACAGATCCGCCAGCGCACCGGGGTGCCGGTGGTGGATGGGGTCACGGCGGCGGTCACCGTCGCCGAGTCCCTGGTGCGTCTGGGGCTGTCCACCTCGAAGGTGCGGACCTACGCGACGCCGCGGCCGAAACGGGTGGCTGGCTGGCCGCTGCGTTTGGGGCGCTGAGTTAGCCAGCGCCCGGGGTTGCCAGCCAGACGGCGCCTACAGGGCGCTGAAGGTTTGCGCCAGGCCCTGTTCGGCGAATTGCTCGATGACGAAGTCGACAAAAGCCCGGGTCTTGCCCGGGAGCATCTTGTGCTCGGCGTAGTAGATCGAGGTGTAGCCATCATCCACGTACCAATCCGGCAGCACCCGTTGCAGCGCGCCGGAACGCAGGTAGTTGACGGCAAACGGCATGCTCACCAGGGCCAACCCGAGGTCCTGGGCGGCCGCCACGCAGGCGGCTTCGGAATCGCTCATGGTCATGCTGGCCTTGAGCTCCAAAGGCCGCACGCCACCGCCGCGCCCGCTGAGTTGCCAGGGACGGATGCGGCCGGTCTGCGGAGAACGGATCAGGATTCCCCGGCAATGCTGCAGGTCCTCCGGATCACGGATCGGCGCTCGCCCCGCGAGGTAGGCCGGGCTGGCCACCAGCACCCGATGGGCCGGTGCCAGGCGCCGGGCGACCACCCCTTGCGGCAACTCGAAACCGCCACCGATGGCGGCATCGAAGCCCTGGCCGATCAGGTCCACCTGGCGATTGTCGAAATGCCAGTCCGGCTGGATATCCGGGTAACGCTGCAGGAAGCTGGCGAGCATCGGCACGATGTAAAAACAGCCAAATACCGTTCCCATGCTGACCTTGAGCGTGCCTGCCGGGCGCCCCTGGACGGTGGACAGGCTGCTCACGGCGTTCTGGATGGTCTGCAGGCTGTCGCTGACTTCCGCCAGGAACAAGCGCCCGGCCTCGGTCAGGGTCAAACGCCGGGTACTGCGCTGGAATAGACGTACACCCACCCGCGCCTCCAGCTTGGCTACGCTTTTTCCCACCGCAGCAGGGGTCAATCCCAGGCGTCGCGCCGCCTCGGCAAAGCTGCCGACTTCAGCGCTGCGGACAAAACATTCGATACTGCCGAAAGCTTCCATCACCGGTTATTCCATACTTTTGGTTTACACAGAGTATAGGAATTACCCGCTACACAGCGGCCAATCGACAGTCGATACTCGACGCCAAGCACAAGGCACCCGACCTTGAATCTCTGGAGAAACACATGAGCAAGCACAACCTCAGCGGCAAAGTGGCCTTGATCCAAGGCGGTTCCCGCGGTATCGGCGCCGCCATCGTCGAGCGCCTGGCCGCCGAAGGCGCCAGCGTCGCCTTTACCTATGTCAGCTCGGCGAGCAAGGCCCAGGCCCTGCAGGACAGCATCCTCGCCAAGGGCGGCAAGGCGTTGGCGATCCAGGCCGACAGCGCCGACGCCGAAGCCATTCGGGAAGCCGTGCAACGTACCATCCAGGCCTTCGGCGGCCTCGACATCCTGGTCAACAATGCCGGGGTACTGGCAATGGCCCCGCTGGACGAGTTCAAGCTGGAAGACTTTGACCAGACCCTGGCCATCAACATCCGCAGCGTGTTCATCGCCACCCAGGAGGCTGCGCGGCACATGGGCGAAGGCGGACGCATCATCAATATCGGCAGCACCAACGCCGAGCGCATGCCCTTCGCCGGTGGCGGCCCCTACGCCATGAGCAAGGCCGCGCTGGTGGGCCTGACCAAAGGCCTGGCGCGGGACCTGGGACCACGGGGCATCACCATCAACAACGTCCAGCCCGGCCCGGTGGACACCGACATGAACCCGGCCGACGGCGCCTTTGCCGAAAGCCTGCTGGATCTCATGGCCGTGCGCCGCTACGGCCGTGCCGAAGAGATCGCCGGTTTCGTGGCCTACCTGGCCGGCCCAGAAGCGGCCTATATCACCGGTGCCAGCTTGAGCATCGACGGCGGCTTCAGCGCCTGAAAACCGCGAGCAGAAAAAAGCCGGGCCACCCATCTGAGGTGGCCCGGCTCCCGAGCTTGCGGCTCCCGAGCTTGCGGCTTGCGGCTTGCGGCTTGCGGCTGGAAACAGCCTGGCAGTGCCTTATTCCAACAGGCGGACGCCGCTCTCGCCCGTTCAGTCCCAGATCATATGGGGCAAACCGCAGGTCGCAGGTTCGAAGCCCTTGAGCGAACGCAGAATCCTGTCGGCATGGGCAAACTTGGCATCGGCCATGGCCGGATCGGGGACCGCGATCACACTCATACCCGCGGCCCGGGCAGCGGTCACGCCGAACGGCGAATCCTCGAAGACCAGGCACTCCTGCGGCGCCACGCCCAGGCGTCGGGCGGCGGTGAGGAAGATGTCCGGCGCCGGCTTGGCCGCCGTCACTTCCGGATCATCGGCGGTGACGATGGTGTCGAACAGAGCGAACCAATCGCCATGGCGGGTGGTTTTCTCGCCAAAGGACATCTGTGACGAACTGGTGCCCACCGCAATGGGGATCCGGTGATCCTTCAAGTGGCGCACCAGTTGCTGGGCGCCCGGCATGGCTTCGGCGCGAGGAAAGCGCTCGCGCATCAACGGCTCGCGCATGACCAGGAACTCCTCGGCGCTGATGGGCAGGTCCAGGGCCTGCACCACGTAGCGCGCCAGATCAGCGGCCCCGCGACCGATGATGTTCTGCTTGATGGTCCAGTCGTAGGTGCGGCCATAACGCTCGGCGATCAACTGGGTGATCTCGGTGTAGATGCCCTCGGTGTCGAGCAGCAGGCCATCCATGTCGAAAATCACCGCCTTGATCGGCCCCAAATCATTCAACTGTGCATTCATCGCATCGGATCCGTTAGCAAAAGTACATTCCAGGGAGCGGCTCGGATACGGCCCGTGTTCTTGGCAACGCGTCAATTAAAGGGTTTGGCAGCATAGCGGCGGGGCTGGGTCAGGAGCAACCAAGGGGCATGGCCAGGGTTGCGCGGGACGGCATCAGGCATCGTCCGAGGATTCGTCCTCCTGCGATTCAGGTGCCTCTTGCAACGGCACTTGCGCATCGTCCATCAAGGAGCCCGGATCTTCGTTGCCCGGGTCGTTGATCACCTGCGGTTCGACGGTGGGTGGCTGGGTAGTGCCTGGAGTCTCGCGGGGCATGATCGTCTCCTGGAATATCGGGGCTGACACTGTTGAGTATGGTGAAGCCAGAACCGACGCGCACAAAAAACCCGGCACAGGGCCGGGTTTCTTTGCAAACAACAACGATCAATGACGCTTCTTGTGGCCCATGCTGCTGCCCAGGGCTCCGCCCGCCGCGCCGCCGATACCGGCCCCCACGGTGGAACCGGTGCTGCCGCCCAGACGGTTGCCGATCAGCGACCCACCTGCCGAACCCAGGCCGCCGCCAATCGCCGCTTTGGCCCGGCTGCCCTTGCGCGCACCCGCTGCACTGCCGGCCGCCCCGGCCACACCCGCACCAATGGCTGCCCCGGTGCTGCCACCGAGCTGCTGGCCAACCACGTTGCCCAGCGCACCGCCGAGGCCGCCACCGATGGCTGCGGTGCCATCACCGGCCATGGCGCCTTGAGCCAGCAGAAGTCCCACAACCAGGGCAGGTAAAGTTGAACGCATGACTTGAACCTCAAAAAAAGACTGTGGATCCGACTTGTAAGACCAGCGCCGCGCCGCCCGAGATGCGGCGTCACGGCAACACCGGGTTGCTCTCCGGTGGCTTGGACAGCTGATTTTAAAAGAGTTTTATCACCGCGCAAAAAAAAGCCCGCTGGGGAACGGGCTAGGGGTATTGCGTTTAACGGATGGTTTGAGCGTACTCAGGCAGATGTGAAGATTCTGTGAAAAGACCCTACCGCTGGGAGCAACAGCGGCAGATCCTTCAACTCACAGATCCCAAGGCAACTTCAGCTCACCTGACTGAAGATGTTCAGGCCAGATCGGCAGCCCGCAGCCCCTTGGAAGACTGCTGCCGCACGATCCGGCCTCCACCCAGGACGCTCATGCGCAGCACGAATCAACGAATGCTGCGGATGTTGCCTTTATTGCCTTTGACCGTGACCGAGACTTTCTTGAAGACAAAGTAGTTTTCTTCGTTCACTTCATAACGCGGGGCAACGATCAGGTCGGCGCCCGACGACTTGACGGCCTTGTAGGCTGCAGCGGACTTGACCGAGCTGACCGGGTCCAGGCCCAGGCCACCCAATGCACCGCCACCATCACCGCCGTAAGCCACACCGTCAGCGAACTGGCTATCGCCGCCAAACTGCAGGAAGCCAAACAGGATGTTCACCGACGATTGACCCGAGATCGCCTCGCCCACTGCCACGTCCGCCTTCAGGTCAGCCTTGACCTGACTGTCGATAGGCGCCGATGGCTGGCTGATGTTGTAGCTGGTGCAACCGGTGGCAGCGGCTACAAGCGTGGACAGGGCGAGGAGTTTGAAAATAGCTTTCACGTTTATTTCCTTATCGCTTTTCATATAGAGGCATCATCGCTGGATGCACAGCCCCGCTTTAATCGGGATAAGGAACATATCGTCAGTTATAGCCAATTGAGATAAGAAGATTCCCAAATCACAACAGAACCTTCTTTACTGAACTCTTCGCACTGGCGATAAACAATTAATACGGCTACTCAAAATCAATCAAAAATTTAATACACAAACTGGCTCACCCCTGCCGCATGCACCTGACCCGCAACACCACTGAACCCCACCTACCAATGGCACTTGCCCACGGCACCACAGACCCCGGAAAACGCCGCCTGACCCCGGGAAACAGCTTATCCGCCCTGTCCTAGGCAACCTCGCGCCCTGAACACACTTGCGCCCCCACCATTGAAACGCCGGGCCTTCCAACATCTGTCATCGATAACCTGCGGACAATAAAAAACCCCGCATCTGGCGGGGCTCTTATAACTGAACTTTACTTTCTCTTCGGCAATGCCTTGGGGAAAAACATCGTATTACTGGCTACCGGCAGCGGTGCAGTTTTTTTCCTGTTACTCACGCTGACCCGGGATTGATCTTCCACTTCAAATGCGGCCTGACCGCAACGCACCAAGTTGTTGATTGGGAACTCATCCCCGTTGTCTTCGATATAGGCAAGACTCCTCATCTCCCAGCTCCCTCCAACAACCGATCAGTACCGGCAAGCTCCTGATTGCCTGGAAAATACTGATCGCCACGGCAGATCAGACTAGACAGTCATTTACCGACCTGCCGTTCAAAATCGCCAGACACCGACGAGCGGCCAAGGCACCAGGAGGAAAGCTGATCCAGGACAATCTTTCGCGCACAACCGGAGCGGCGGCAGAACCTGTCGACAAGACTCACAACAATCATCAACGGCCACAGGGCCTGATCAAGCCTGCACGCACCAGCCACAAACGGCACCGCGCAGGGCCAGAATGCAAAAAACCTCTGGCTTCTCGCGGAAACCAGGGGTTTTCTGTACATCGAATTTGGCGGTGAAGGAGAGATTCGAACTCTCGATTCTACCAAAACCTCACAAAGCCCAGTTTTTACTGGTTTTTTTTCTCAACCAATAGAGCAAAGTGTACGCATCACGAGTACGCATGAAAAGCCCGGCGCTTACCATCTTATGCGTCTAACCACACGGAAACTCAAATTGCCAGGTCATCTGCAAGCTTAACGACACCGGGGCCTTCAGAAATGAAGCTTTCCCGGCTAGGTCCCCGTCGGCATCAAACTTGTTCAGAGCCTTCTTCAACGACAGTACGGCCATCAAACGCAGCTCCTCTGTTTGGAGGTTCTGACTTTTAGGGAAGCAAATCGAACCATTCTGCCCCATGGTCTGTGACGCCAAAGACCCGACCCAAAAAGCTTCGACCATCCCATTCAAGTACATTCGAGCAGCCGCAGCTTGTTCACCTCCCTTATCAAGCCAATTGAGAGTGGCCTTTGTGGAGAGGAAAGCATGAGCCTGCTGGGTGGATAAAGTTAACAACGAAGCGACAAAGAATTTTTTCAGCATCATTTCTTCCATGAACTACTGATTGACCACTACACACCAAACACAAAATCAATTAAGAGTTTTCTCTACAAACTCTCTTTCTTGAGAAATCAAATACGCAAAAAAATCAAATGCCTTTTTATAATCGCTTTTTATAAGCACTGAAAATTTATCAGCAAGCATTAGTTTCATATCCTCCTCACCCAACACAACCGAAACTGGAATATCTTCTTCCAAACCTACGATCAATTGCTGACCTGGCACACGATTCCTAATAATAAACTCGGTAACAATCGGTCTATTTATATCATCCTGCGCTTTTTGATGCGGGGAATCGATAACCAAAGGAGGAATAATTTGAGAAGAATACATATTTGCCGTGTGTGCCAAAGCAAAATAATATGCCAATATCGCCCTAGGGCCACCACTCCCACCCTGCTGAGGCTTAATCTTAATATCTCCTTTCCTATTAAGTAAGGACGGTGGTACCTCTAGCTCCCCTGCGAACTTAGCATAGAATGAATTGAACGTATCCCTCACTTTTTTCGTATGTTTCTTATCATCCAGCGAACGGAGTAGACCTTCTAAATTACTTAGCGCTTCTTCTTCCTTCGCCTTAGACTTTGAAATCTTTTCAAGTTGAATTTTAAAAGCTGAAAACGCCTTATCCAATCCAGCCCTATCTATCACCTCGCGAAGGCGAAGGGCGCCACGTGTTTTATCTAAAAGCTCATCAATTTCATTAGCCTGCTTATCTACCAGCAACAGCTTATCCTGCGTCAAAACTTGGGAGTTTTCATAATCAACCATACGAGCTCTAAAACTAGACTTTAACTCCCTCAACTCATCCGCTTCGGCCTCCAACTTCATCCGTTCATGAAACGAATGCTCATGCGCCGTCCCGCAGGTCGGACAAGTTATATCTTGATTAGAGGGAAGCCCATCTAAAAACAACATATCTTCGGAGTGCGCACTAAGCGCCCCTTCAATTAGCCGAACCTGTGCAGACATGACATTTATGGATGTTGTGGTATCGGTTGCTTGGCGACGTAACTCACTTTGATCTTTCGCTAACTTGTCAGCGCGTTCTTCTAGCTCTTTGAGATCTTTACGGAAAGCTAGTGCATCACGAAACCACGGCATTTTCGGAAATTGCTCTGCCAAGCGCGACCGTGTATTCGAAAGCAATCGCAACTCATGAGACAACTCCTCAATGTTTTTTTTTGTTAATGCGACCTTCCCCCACGTCTCCCAGTAAACGGAAGCCCTAGCTCCTAATGCGATGTCTAAGGTGGCTTTCTCCCACTGTTTGAACTCACCTAGAGACTGAAAGGTTCTCCAAGGCGCGTCCCAACTACCATCTTGATCTACAAAGAAAGGTACGAAAAAGAAGGCCGGCCTAGCTGTTTTAATTTCACCATCCTGCGCCATTAAGGGAAGAGTAAAGCCCACGAGACTACTGAAATGGTCTCGCAGCTCCCCCCCATCAGAGGTAGACCACAGCACCTGTAGTGACGCATCAAACAACGTATGAATACCTTCTCGGTACAGAATTAAATAGTATTTTTCTTCTACAGAGAACTCGACCGCCGAAATAGTATCCTGCCGCCACTCCTTTCCATAAGGGCGAGTTTTGCATCCGAACGCTGTAAAGAGATTTCTGACAATTGTAGACTTACCAGTATGGTTAGTCCCTATCAGGGCGTTCACGTTTTCCCGAAACTCGATCACTCGGGCCTTCTGATCTAGCTCTGAGAGTAGCCAGAGATTTATGAATCGAAAGCTTTTCATCGTTTTTCATCCGTAAATTACGTACAAGCCGCCTAAGATTGCTGGTCGACATAAATCACCGCCAATAGAGCTGCCGCTAAAATTGTAATAGAAGGAAGAGTATCACCTCTGCTTTTTAATTCAGCATCTATAGAACCCTGAACAGCATTAAGAAGTTCCCGATACTCCGCAATACTCGAATTATGTTCCGCAGAACTCAAGGCAGCATCCCAACATATAACCTCTTTAGTCTGCGGTGAATTTACCATTTGAATCTGTAAGCGATTAGCCTCAATATGTAATTTATCTGCTGCCCTCGGCAGCATACCTTCAAATTTCAAGGAACCAATCACAGTATCTAAAGCAGTGGTGAACGGCTTGGTCTTCGCATATTTCTCAATCAGCTCACAGAAAGCATCGCGCGTAAAACCTTTCTTAGCTATTAGCTCTGAAAGCGTCTGTCCTGTCTTCGGCCCCGAGCCAGCAGAAAATAACTCTAAAAGGCTTTCTTGAATTCTTCCAGAAACGCTTGGAAGAGTTGGGTATTTAGAGCTAAGTAATTCATCAATAAGACCTCGCACAGTTTCCCGCATTGAAGACGGTGACACTATTGACTGTTCTACACTTAAAGCAGTCAAATGCGCAACCGAGTTACCTTTCAACTCCTTCACCAGCCTTGCCTTCACGTAGTCCAAGTCATCAGCATGCAGAGCCGATAACGAGCAACGAGAATTCGAATGTATCGGGGCACCCGAAGTATCATTCAAATCATAACCAGCATTGGAAACAAATACACCATGGACACTTGCAATACTAGAAAGCTTTTCAACACAAAGATGAAGCTTCCCCAACGGCGATCTGCCTGCTAGCTTTTTACTCGTTTGGACCTTTGGCGCGACAGCCTCTTCGACAGGAATTGCATCTACTTTGGGGGGGACTCTTTTTTTGTAAGCGCGGATTTACTCCAGTTGCCTTTATTTTTTTTCTTAACTTGATATAGGGTTGCCGCCGTTGGCATCTCGGCTTTATCTAGAACAGCAACATCCTGAAGATACTCAAATAGCAGTACGTAATCAGGCGTTTTTTTTGTTTCCATTTCCACTAGCAACGCCATTGCCCAATAACGAGCGTAGTCCACCCCTTCGTTATTATTTTCCCCGCCGATTTCATTTATTTCAGGGTCGTTTAAAATGGCGGACCAACGATCCTGGGGTAAGGAGATGCTCACGGATTAACATCCTTTGGTACGGGAAGTCGGGGCCGGTAAGTCACTATGTACGCCAACTGGATCTCCTTTTCGTGTGACATAGTCGGGTTAACCTGGCTGCGGACCATGCGCAAGCTAGATGACTCTACTTTATTTCAAGCACCACACGCTACACATGGCATTAAATGGCCAGCCCTGCCGCCCCCCCCCCCGTTGGTCAGACATAGTCCTCATAACGCAGCATCAGGCGCAATGCCGCGCAAGTTTTAGGCAAAAAAATCTGTCTGACTTTAGTACTCAATGCCGTAGCTACTTCCCCCCCTCCCCCCATCAATCGCCACCTATACCTAATCGTATGGTTAACAGGACTACCCTTCCTCATTCCGAGAACAACCAAGCACGTTCACTTACGCTTTGCGCTTTGGTCGATACACGGCCCAACCATTGGCTTATCTCGTAGCCGTATGGGTATACCTGGCCAACCACGGCGGGAGGCATGGCCAATTATGTTCGTTTAGATATAGTTGACCACTATTGCGACCACGCCTATAGTGACCACACTTCTACGACCACAGGGGCTTTACTCCATGTTCATCCGTGCCTATCTCCGCGCCTCTACCGCTGAACAGGACGCCACTAGGGCCAAGCAGTCGTTGGTGGACTTCGCCAAGCAGCACGGGCACACCATCGCCACGACCTATACGGAGAACGTAAGCGGAGCCTCCCTACAGCGGCCTGAGCTTTTCCGTCTCCTGGAAGACGCCTACCCCGGGGACGTTCTCCTGGTCGAACAGGTAGACCGGCTATCACGCCTGACCGAGGCTGACTGGCAGAAGCTCCTGATGGTCATCAAAGCCAAGGGCGTTAAGGTCGTGTCACTGGACTTGCCGACGTCACACATGGCAATGGCGCCGGCTAACACGAACAACGCCGCTGACGCCTTCACAGGGCGTGTCATAGAAGCCGTCAACGCCATGTTGTTGGACATGCTCGCCGCTGTAGCAAGGAAGGACTACGAAGACCGCCTACGACGTCAGCGGCAGGGCATTGAGAAGGCCAAGAACGAAAAACGCTACGTGGGTAAGTCCATTGACCAAGACAAGCACAAGCGCATTCTGGCGTGCCTGGCTAAAGGTATGGGCATCCGGGAAACCGCATCAGCTACCGGCACCAGTACGGCGACAGTACAGCGCGCCAAGAAGCTCCAGATAGCTGCCAGCCAGTAAGAGGCTATGGGCGTTTATGGCCATTTGCCACAAATAGAACCGGAACCGGGTCTATGAGAGCGTAGCTAGGGCCCGTAGTTGCGGGGCTACAGGTCATAGAATCAACGATATCACACTTGAGAAACAGACTGTTTCGAACTGGTCCTGGCTGTTAAAAAAGTGCACTCGATGAACCCGGAGTGCACTTCGAAATGGCGAAGAAGGGAAAGGTAAAAAACAGTATGAAGCCTAAAGGCGGGCTCGTTGGTTGGGTGGGGCAGGACAATCCCTATACGACCCAAGATACTGCCAATCCTTGTATAACCCCTATCAAGAATGACCCCACATTGATGCCTAACCCTGTATAGCAAAGCTGTACGGGGCGCCTGTGCTTCTATCAACTCAGGAACTTTACCCAATGAAAGCGAAGCTCCCGGACACTCTTGTCCGCTTCAACGTACACATGCGCCGCGACCAGGTCGGCAGACTAGTCCAACTCGCCAACCAGATGACCACAATGAAGAGGCGCGATGTGCGTCTTGGGGAGGCACTAGAGGTCGCCTTGGTCGCAAGCCTGGCCTGGACCGACAACGACTTAATGGGCTTGGTCGTATCCGACCGCGCCGCCGACCACTGGCTCAAGATTGGCCCTGTAAACAGACGCGGCGGGCAGGTATTACTGCCGTCAGCTCTAACACACTGAGGCTGCTGCAATGGGAACACTTACCACGCAGCAGTCTGTAACCATCGCGCTGGACGCAATTGTCACCGACAAGCGCCTTCAGAACCGCAATGTCGGAATGCAGAAGTTCAAGGAGTACAGCGACGGCAAACGGTACAAAGGCCACATCGCAGACCTTAGCCGCAGCATGCGCACAAAGGGCCAACTAACCCCTTTGTTAGTGGTTGCTTCGGACGAGGGCTGCCAGTGGGCGCTAGCAGAGGGGGCTGACAGGGCGCACCCAGTACCCTCGAAGTTCTTCCTAGTCGACGGCCACCACCGCCTGGAGGCACTTCAACGAGTAGGCATTCCTACAGCGCTAGTTACCGTTCTTCCTGGTCTTGGCTTTTTAGATGCTCTTGATGCGTGCCGACTTTCAAACCAGGACATTGTCCAGGGCATGAGCCCTGACGAACGAACTGAAAACGCTTGGTCAGCAATGAACCAGGAGCGGGACACCTACCGCCGGTTAGCTGTTAAGGAGGCGGCAGAAGTCCTGGGAGTGTCTGAGTCAACTATCAAACGCTTCCGGGCCGCTGTCCGTCAGGATGGAATTGATGCGGGCAAGATTGACACCAATGCCAGCAAGGAAAAGATCGACATGCAACTACTGGCCTACTGGGGGCGCGCTGCGAGAAAGCACCTTGCAGTGGTCAGTTGGCGGACGCACAAACAGGCGCGCCGCAAGCCCTCTAGCCCAGCAAGCGCCGCTGCAATGCGCCACAAGATCAAGATGGCAGTAGTTCAGACGGTCCTGGGTACTGACGGTGAATATGATCCTACGGACGTTCTCCGAGCATTAGTCGAGTTGGGTGAGCATGCCCAGCGCCCCAATGCCATTGAGTACCTAATCAACAAATTCAAGCCCAAGATCAGTCAGCCTGTGTTGGGCGACGACAACGATGATGACGGTATGGAAGACCTGGAGTACGCCCGGTTGCAAGACGCAGTGGCCGCCTTGAATACCCAGCGGTATGCAGAGCCACAGGCTGGCAGCACAAAACCCATTGCCGAACTGTAAACAGAGCTCCAGGTAAGGGGGTCTCAGAGCCCTGAATCACCTACAGCCGCCGTAAAACAAGGCTTCCGAGAATTTAACTAGCGGGCATAAGCCGGGGAATACCTATGGCTTACGGCGAAGCCATGCCCGCGAAACTACCAACATGGGAACGCGACATGACCTCTATCAGCTACATAATTCACACAGACGGTTCTTGTATGGGCAACGGAACCCAATTCGCCAAGGGTGGATATGGAGCGGTTCTCCGACGCAGTGATGGTGCTGTACTAGAGATAGCCGGACCTTTGAATGACGGAATAACCCCGACCTCGCCGCGTGCCGAAATGGTAGCGGTCATTCGTGCTTTGCAGCGGCTCAAGGCCCCTTCAGTAGTAACGCTGTACTGTGACAATGAAATGGTAGTGAAAGGTGTTAATGAATGGCTTCCAGGTTGGAAGGCTAAGGGGTGGAAAAGGAAAAAGAATAAGCCTGTCGAAAACGTGGACCTCTGGGAGGCTATTGACGCGTTAGTTCAGTATCACCAAGTCACCTTCGTGTGGGTGAGAGGTCATACAGGCAATGCGGACAACGAGCGAGCGGACGCTCTAGCCAGTCGTGGGTGTTTGGGGGAGCGCATTGACTACCGCCAGGAGGCGCAACTAGCAACATAAGACCCTTGGCTTGTTGCACGTGAGGATGCACCAGGAGGGGACGTGTGCACTCCCCTGTAGTTTTAGTGGCGGAGGGGAGCGCCAGGGAAGGTCTGGCCTAGCGCAAACCGTGGGGGCTATCACCTTCTGGCGCAAACTGCTTGGTCGGTGCTGGCCACGCTCAAGTGCATCCAGTTATGCAAGCCTTTACTTGGGAAGTAGGCTCCAACGTCAGACGCCACCCTCCCCCTACTATCATCAAGCAGTAAACACGGAGTGGAGCTGCACATGCACTACATCGATTATGCGGAGCTGGAGGCCAACTTCGAGCATTACGTCGAGCGAGCATATAACGGGGAGGAGATCGTCATCACCCGTGACGGTGAGCCGTTGGTGAAGCTCGTGCCATGCCGGCCGAAGCTACCACGCATCGGGTTCTTGAAAGGTCAGTTCGCTTTTGACGCCGAAGTATTCAGCGCTATGGATAAAGAAGTCGAAGACCTGTTTTATGCGAGCGAGATATTTCCCGAGGACAGCTCCGTCGCAGGACCAGAACCGACCAAGCCAGACAGCAGCGACAAAAACGAGCAGTAACACAGGCTCATGCAGAATGGCGACAGTGTTTACAACTGACTATCTCCCCGAACTTTCGCCTACTCCCGTCGCTGTAGAGGCCACGGCAAGGCTACTGTAGTAGGCCCGCTTCTTGCGCCAAGCGCGGAAACTTGCGCAACTCCTCTGCCATTCGAGCTAAAGGCATATGTCCATAAGACCGCCCAACGGTGCCCCCGCTGTGCCCAGTGATGGCTTCGTGGACGTCATCTGGAATTCCCACACCCCGGCACAAGGTCTTGAATGCATGTCGAAACCCATGCATAGGAGCCGCTGGGCTCTCAAGACCTACGACTTTAGACAGGTAAGGCCCCCAGTGCCGGCCAAAAGATTGGCCGAACTTCCCCCGAGCATCCTGCGCCAACTTCGGAAATAGTTGACCTGACGAAGGTAAAGACGCCACGTAAGCACCGAACCCCAGTGCAAGTAAGTCAGCGTGGAGTGGAACATCCCTCCGGCTACTGGCGGTCTTGACCCGACGGCCATGCCCATCATCAACGTCGTCATTGAGAATACTCAGGTAGTGAACCCCATCAGTAGTCTGACGTACATCACGAACATAGAGCTGGGCCAATTCGTTCTGACGGGCCCCTGTATATGCAGCTAGCAGCGGCATCCAGTAAAGCGCTTGACCAAGATCCGTAAGGGGCGGCTTCCAGTTCGCAACGAATACGGGGCTCGACAGAATGGCCTTTATTTCATCCCGACTATAGTCTTTGCGGCGGCGACTACCACCAGATTTGATAATGTCGCGCGCCACACGCTTTGATACCCCAGAATCGACAATGGGGTTCGCCTGAATCCAGCCCATATCCTTAGCGAACGTAAGTATCGACGACATAGCCCGAAGACGCTTCTTTGCGGTCGCAGGGCTAATGCGTGGCAAGTCCTGGGCATCTGCCAACGCGATTTGCTGAAGGGCGTCAATTCCGCGTATACCCACACCTTTGCTAACCGGAGTTCGGGCCAGCTTCAGCCTGTACTCTTGGGCCAGCTCATTAGTGAAACTGGAAATTGGTACATCACCGAACAACTCGACAAAGTGCTGAACGATGCCCTTGTAGTCATTGAGCGTGGTGTCCGTTGCAGCCCTCCTACTCGCAATACGGTCAGTCTTGTAGGCATCCCAAACAGCCAAAATGGTGCGCCCCTCATGCTTGAACGCCTCAGCACGCTCAAAGGAAAGAGGCGCAACAGGCGCTATCACGGGGGGAGCCACATACCTGCCCCCAGCATCAACACGTGCCAAACAAAGGGTGGACAAGTCACATAAGTGCGACCAGAAAGCTTCGGCCAATTGATTGTGTAAAGGCGTACCTTTCGCAACGAGGGGCAGCTTGTGCTGCTGTAGCACGGCATCAATAGACGGAGCAGTATGCCTAGCAATGTCGGCGTTAGAGTCAGGGTCAACTACCATCTGGTACGTAACAAAGTAACGACCGACTGGCTCCCCGTCTCGCTCATTGAAACCGCCACCATAGGACTCCACCAGCCAGTGCCCGTAATCGCCTGTCGCTTCAAGCCGCGCTAGCTCTTCCCGGAACCACCTGGCAGCTAGCTGCTGAACGTCGTTCGCATCCAGCCGTACGTTACCGTCGTATAGCCCCTGAGCAAGGGCAAACGCTTGGGCGCACTCTTCACTGACGCTGTAAACGCGGCGCATCGCAACCTCACAGTCCTTGGTGCCCAAGCTGCGCTTCCACTCACGCTTCCCCATGATGGGAATCAAATGCGGGGGAACCTTGCGTCTGAACTGATAAACCCCACGGGAATCCAGGGTAGGTCGGGTCATAGCTAAAACCATGCGGTGTACTCGTCCGGTGTACGCATTTCGGGCGAGCTTTGAAGGAGCCAGACAGCAAAAAGCCCCGGAGCTTTTAACTACCGGGGCTTTGCGAATTTGGCGGTGAAGGAGAGATTCGAACTCTCGATACAGTTTCCTGTATACACACTTTCCAGGCGTGCTCCTTAAGCCACTCGGACACTTCACCGTATCTCGTCAAACCGATTCAGTCTGTCGAGGCGCGCTAATGTAGTCGATAGCTTTTCAGATGGCAAACTTTTTTTTCAGAATTTTCATGCGCTTAAGATCGATCCGTCGTTGCAGGGGGCTGGGAGCCAGCGGCAACAAGGCAAACCGGCCATTCTTCAGCCTTGTCTCTAGCTATATAGAAGAAAGCAGGCATGGCCGGCGGCGGCGTGCAGGCCAATGCCCGGCCTTGCACCTGACTCATCAGTCAGTCACGGCGCTTTACCAGATCGGTCGTGGTGGGTAACTTCTGCTGCACTTCAATACAAGGAATTGCGTCATGAGTGAGTTGATTTCCTACCATCTCGAAGACGGTATCGCGACCCTGACCTTGAGCAATGGCAAGGTCAATGCCATCTCCCCGGACGTGATTGCCGCTTTCAACGCTGCGCTAGATCAGGCCACCGCCGATCGCGCCGTGGTGATCATCACTGGTCAGCCGGGCATTCTCTCCGGCGGTTACGACCTCAAGGTCATGACAGCCGGTCCCAAAGAAGCCGTGGCGCTGGTAACCCAAGGCTCGACCCTGGCCCGCCGCCTGCTGTCCCACCCGTTCCCGGTGATCGTCGCTTGCCCGGGTCACGCGGTGGCCAAGGGTGCCTTCCTGCTGTTGTCGGCGGATTACCGTATCGGCGTCGACGGTCCCTTCAGCATCGGCCTGAATGAAGTGCAGATCGGCATGACCATGCACCATGCCGGCATCGAGCTGGCCCGCGATCGCCTGCGGCGTTCGGCCTTCCATCGTTCGGTAATCAATGGCGAGATGTTCGACCCGCAAGGCGCGGTGGATGCCGGCTTCCTCGACAAGGTGGTGAGCGCCGAGGAACTGCAAGGCACGGCCCTGGCCGCCGCACGCCAGCTGAAGAAGATCAATATGCTGGCCCACAAGAACACCAAGCTGAAGGTGCGCAAGGCCCTGCTGGACACCCTCGACAACGCCATCATCCTCGACCAGGAACACATGGGCTGAATCGCCGGTGTGGAATGAATCGGCCCGACCTGTGTGTCGGGCTTTTTCTTGCCTGGCCGAAATGAACAGGCAAAGGCCTCTAGACCGCGGCTGGCACCAGCCTGCGGAAACATGTACTTAAACATCGCCCATCTCCCGGCTGAGAGCGGCAATTGCCGAAAACAGTGCACATCCGTACACTGCGCCACCTTTTGTCCCCGGTGGGCCGTTTAGATGCTGTATCTGTTTCGTATGTCGTTGATGGGCCTGCACTTTATCCTTGCCGGAAGCCTGGGCCTGCTGCTTGGACTGTGCCGCCCCTTCAACCCGGACAACAGTCGCCTGTGCGCCCGCCTCTACGCCTGGCCGGCCATGTGCATCCTGCGCCTGCGGGTCAAGGCCGAAGTCGGGCCGCTGATGGACAAGCCTGAGAGCTGCGTAATCATCGCCAACCACCAGTCCAATTACGATTTGTTCGTGTTCGGCAACGTGGTGCCGCGACGCACGGTGTGCATCGGCAAGAAGAGCCTGAAATGGGTGCCGCTGTTCGGGCAACTGTTCTGGCTGGCGGGCAATGTCCTGATCGATCGCGGCAACCCGCACAAGGCGCGGCGCTCCATGCTCACCACCACCCATACGCTGCAACACAAGGACACCTCGATCTGGGTCTTCCCCGAAGGCACCCGCAACCTCGGCGAGGACCTGCTGCCGTTCAAGAAGGGCGCGTTCCAGATGGCCATCGCCGCCGGCGTGCCGATCGTGCCGGTGTGCGTCAGCAGCTACATCAAGCACATGCGCCTGAACCGCTGGAACAGCGGCAAGATCCTGATCCGCTCGCTGCCGGCAATTCCCACCGCCGGGCTGACCATGGACGACATGCCACGGCTGATCGCTCAGTGTCGTGAGCAGATGCGCGAATGCATCGCCCACATGGATCGCCAGCTGCAAGCCGCCTGAACCGCGAGCCCTCCCCCGATGCCAGCAAGCCCGCCCCGTGCGGGCTTTAATTTGTCTGCGAACTCCAGCTCCGGCAGTGACTCTGATGCTGCATTGCAGGCTAAGCTGCTGATTTGTAACCGCCCCATTGATAAGAAGAAGTGAAGCAGAGCCATGGGTAGAGTTGTTGCTGCCGCCGTGTACAGCGGCGGAAAGAAAGTCACCGATATCAGCCTTGACGAAGGGGCTGCCTGGGCCGCGAAACCCGGCCACTTCGTGTGGATCGGCCTGGAGGAACCCAATGCCCACGAACTGGCCAATCTGCAACGCCAGTTCAACCTGCATGAACTGGCCATCGAAGACGCTCTGGAGAAGCACAGCCGCCCCAAGCTGGAAACCTTTGGCGACGCCTTGTTCATCGTCACGTATTCGCCGGTGCGCACCGAGGGCAAGCTGGAGTTCATCGAAACCCACATCTTTGCCGGCAACGGCTACATCATCACCGCCCGCAACGGCCACTCGGCCTCCTATGGCTATGTACGCCAGCGTTGCGAGGCGCGCCCCCTGCTGCTGGAGCACGGCGAAGACTTCGTCCTTTATGCGCTGCTGGATTTCGTCACCGAGAACTACCAGCCGGTCAGTGAGGCCATCCACGGCGAGATCGACGAACTGGAACGCAACGTCCTGTGCAACTCGCTGAACGAACGGGATATCCAGAACCTCCACGGCCTGCGCCGCGACGTGCTGCGCCTGCGCCGCTATGTCGCGCCGATGGTGGAGATCAGCGAGGAGCTGCAGAAACTCAGCTTTCCGTTCATCGACAAGAACATGCGGCCGTATTTCCGTGACGTGCAGATTCACGTCACCCGGCAGATGGAGGACTTGTCGACCCTGCGCGACATTGCCAGCCAGACCATCGAGATCGGTGTACTGCTGGAGGCTTCACGGCAAAGCATCGTGCAGCGCAAGTTCGCCGCCTGGGCGGCGATCCTGGCGTTTCCCACCGCGGTGGCGGGGATCTACGGGATGAACTTCCAGAACATGCCGGAACTGAGCTGGCACTACGGCTACTTTGGTGTTTTGGGTTTTATCAGTGTCGGCTGTATCAGCCTGTGGGCCAGCTTCAAGCGTTCCGGCTGGCTCTAGGGGACTGGGCCCCGGGCGCGGACGCCAGGGCCCTGCCAGGTCATGCGGCTTCGGGTTTGTGGGCGACGAAACGCATCATCCATTCCGCAACGGTGGTGCCGTGGTGCTCGTGCTCGAGACTGGCCAGGCCCTTCTGGTAGATCTTCTCGCCGAGAAACTCCTGGCGCAGGTCCAGCAGCGCCCGGGAGTAGTCGTGGATGAACTCGGGGTGCCCCTGGAAACACAGCACCTGGTCATTGATGTGATAGGCGGCATAGGGGCAGAAATCGCTGGAGGCGATCACTGTGGCGTTTTCCGGTAGCGCGGTGACCTGGTCCTGGTGGCTGATCAACAGTGTCAGTTCCTCCACCACCGGGCTCATCCACGGCGCCTTGGCGGAAAGCTTGTAGCTATGGGTGCCAACGCCCCAGCCCTGAGTCGCCCGCTCGCTCTTGCCCCCCAGCAACAACGCCAGCAACTGATGGCCAAAGCAGATGCCCAGCAGCTTGTCACCGCGCTCGTAGCGGCCCAGCAGGTAGGTCTTGAGGGTTTGAATCCAGGGGTCGGTGCCAAAGGAGTCGGCCTTGCTGCCGGTCACCAGATAAGCGTCGAACTCCAGCTCGTCGCTGGGGTATTCGCCCTGGACCACGTTGTAGACGCTGAACTGGGCGGCAATGGGTTGCTGGGAAAACAGGCGCTGGAACATCTGCCCGTAACCCTGATATTGATCGACCAGTTCGGGACGCAGGATATCGGTTTCAAGAATGCAGATGCGTAGCGACATAAAAAATTCCTGACAAGGTGATGGCAATAATGAACAGCCCAGAGCCTGCCTTGAAATACCACGGCAAGGCAAGCCCCGGGGCCACTCATCGAGCGCCCGTCAACCTCAGAACAACTGCCCCTGGCGAGCCTTCTCCAGGAGCAGGGTCGGCGGGGCGAATCGTTCACCGTATTGCTGCGCCAGGTACTGCGCACGAGCGACGAAATCCTTCACCCCGTACTGGTTGATGAACTGCAGGGCGCCGCCGCTCCAGGCAGCGAAACCGATGCCGAAGATCGAGCCGATATTGGCGTCCGCCGTGGACTGCAGCACCCCCTCCTCCAGGCAACGCACGGTTTCGATGGCCTGGATGAACAGCAGGCGGTCACGCACGTCCTGGGGCGAGATCTGTCCATCGGCGCGATAGAAGCGCGTGTGCAACTCGGGCCACAAGTGCTTCTGGCCACCGGCCGGGTAATCGTAGAAACCGCCGCCGGCGGCCTTGCCCGCACGCTTGTGGTCGTGGAGTAACTGGTCGATCACGGCAAACGCCGGATGCTTGATAGGCGGCTTGCCTTCAGCCTGCAGGTCCTTGGTGGTCTGCTGACGGATGTGGCTCATCAGGCTCAGGGACACTTCATCGGAAATCGCCAGCGGCCCGACCGGCATCCCGGCCTTGCGCGCCTCGGTTTCGATCATCGGCGCCGAAATGCCTTCGCCGAGCATGGCAATCCCTTCATTGGTGAAGGTGCCGAACACCCGGGAGGTGAAGAATCCGCGGCTGTCGTTGACCACGATCGGGCTCTTGTTGATCTGCAGCACGAAGTCGAACCCACGGGCCAGGGTCGCCTCGCTGGTCTGTGCGCCCTTGATGATCTCCACCAAGGGCATCTTTTCCACCGGGCTGAAGAAATGCAGGCCGATGAACTTGTCCGGATTCGGCACCGCCGTGGCCAGTCCGGTGATGGGCAGGGTCGAAGTGTTGGAGGCAATCACCGCTTCTGCGCCGACCACCTGCTGCGCAGCCCGGGACACCCTGGCCTTGAGCTCACGGTCCTCGAACACCGCCTCGATGATCAGGTCGCAACCGGCCAGGTCGGCGTCCTCGGCGGTGGTACGGATTCGCGCCAGGGTCGCGTCACGCTGCTCGCGGCTCAATTGCCCACGCGCCAGCTTTTTCTCCAGCAGCGCCGCCGAGTGGGCCTTGCCCTTCTCTGCCGCCTCGACGCTGATGTCCTTGAGCACCACCTCGATACCCGCCACCGCGCTGACGTAGGCAATCCCCGCCCCCATCATCCCGGCCCCCAGCACCCCGAGCTTTTTCGTGGTCTGCGGCGCGATACCTTGAGGGCGCGAGCCACCGGCATTGATTTCATTGAGCTGGAACCAGAAGGTGCCCATCATGTTCTTCGCCACCTGGCCGGTGGCCAGCTCGGTGAAGTAGCGAGTCTCAATCAGGTGCGCGGTGGCGAAATCCACCTGGGCGCCTTCGACGGCGGCGCACAGGATCTTCTCCGGCGCGGGGAAACAGCCCTGGGTCTTGGCTCGCAGGATCGACGGGGCAATGGCCAGCATCTGCGCCACTTTCGGGTTGGCTGGCGTGCCGCCGGGGATCTGATAACCGCGCACGTCCCAGGGCTGCTGGGGCGCCGGGTTGGCGAGGATCCAGGCCCGAGCCTTGGCCAGCAGCTCATCGCGATCCGTCGCCAGGGCGTCGATCAGGCCAGCTTGCAGCGCCTGCTGCGGGCGCACTTTCTTGCCTTCCAGCAGATACGGCAGCGCCTTTTCCAGGCCCAGCATGCGCACCATGCGCACCACCCCACCGCCACCGGGCAACAGGCCCAGGGTGACTTCCGGCAGGCCGATCTGTACCGATTTATCGTCCAGGGCTACCCGGTGATGGCAGGCCAGGCAGATTTCCCAGCCGCCACCCAGGGCAGCGCCATTGATTGCAGCGACCACCGGTTTGCCTAGGGTTTCCAGAGCGCGCAACTGGCCCTTGAGGGCCAGCACCCGGTCATGAAAAGCCTTGGCTTGCGGCCTGTCGACCTTGATCAGCTCATTGAGGTCGCCGCCGGCAAAGAAGGTCTTTTTCGCCGAGGTGATGATCACCCCGGCAATCGATTGCTGCTCGGCCTGCAGGCGCGCCACGACGCCGGCCATGGCGTCGCGGTACACCGCGTTCATGGTGTTGGCGCTCTGGCCCGGCATATCGATGGTCAGGACGACGATCTGGTCCTGGCCCTTTTCGTAACGGATGGCATCGGTCATGAAGTTGATTCCTTGAAGTCGGGGCTCAGAGGCGTTCGATGATGGTGGCGATACCCATGCCGCCGCCGACACAGAGGGTCGCCAGGCCGTAGCGCTGGCGCCGGCTTTCCAGCTCATCGAGCAAGGTGCCGAGGATCGCGCAGCCGGTGGCGCCCAGCGGATGCCCCAGGGCGATGGCGCCCCCGTTGACGTTGACCCGGGCCGGATCGATGGCCATGTCCTTGATGAACTTGAGCACCACCGAGGCAAAGGCTTCGTTGACCTCGAACAGATCGATGTCCTCGACCCGCAACCCGGCCTTGGCCAGGGCCTTGCGGGTGGCCGGCGCCGGGCCGGTGAGCATGATGGTGGGGTCGGTGCTGGTCACCGCCGTGGCCACGATCCGCGCCCGGGGCTTGAGCCCCAGCTCGCGGCCCTTGGCCTCTGAACCGATGAGCATCAGCGCCGAACCGTCGACGATGCCCGAACTGTTGCCCGGGGTGTGCACGTGGTTGATGCGCTCGACATGGCTGTAGACCCGCAGCGCGGTGGCGTCGAAGCCCATCTGACCCATCATTTCGAAACTCGGCTTGAGGCTGCCCAGGCCTTCCAGGGTCGAGTCGGCGCGGATGAACTCGTCATGCTCCAGCAAGACGATGCCGTTCTGGTCCTGCACCGGCACCAGGGACTTGGCGAAGGCGCCGCTGGCCCGGGCCCGAGCCGCCTTCTGCTGGGATTGCAGGGCGAAGCGGTCGACCTCCTCGCGGGAGAAGCCCTCCAGGGTCGCGATCAGGTCCGCGCCAATGCCCTGGGGGGTGAAATGACTGTGCATATTGGTTTCCGGGTCCAGCACCCAGGCCCCGCCATCGCTGCCCATGGGCACCCGGGACATGGACTCCACGCCACCGACCACCACCAGTTCCTCGAACCCCGAACGCACCTTCATCGCACCGAGATTGACCGCTTCCAGCCCCGAGGCGCAAAAGCGATTGATCTGCACACCGGCCACGCTCACATCCCAATCCGCAGCCTGAACGGCGGTCTTGGCGATATCGGCCCCTTGATCGCCGATGGGCGTCACACAGCCCAGGACCACGTCGTCCACCTGGCTGGTGTCCAGCTCGCAACGCTGTTGCAGAGCCCGCAGCAAGCCGGCCACCAGGTTCACCGGTTTCACGCTGTGCAAGGCGCCATCGGCCTTGCCTTTGCCACGGGGCGTGCGTAACGCATCGAATATCAAAGCTTGGGTCATGACGTCCTCGAACCGCTGTGCAGGGGAAATGTCGAGCCCTCACCTTAGGCGCGACAGCCGTGGATTCAATGACCGATGCGCTCAGCCGCCTTGACGGTGACGCTCAGACGAACGGTAGGCAGCTAAGCGATCGCCCGATGAAGGGTCGCGAGCTGTCTAGCCAAAGGGCGACCACCCGGTGTGTCAGTGGATTTATAGCGTTTTCAGGGATTGCAGCTATAACTTCATACGAATTGGATCTAAGCCAGAGGATACAAGGCCCCTAAGGTAGAAGCTGTAGGAAGTCCCGGACGGATTCTGCATCGGGACAGGTCAAAAAAGGGACACATAACCGGCCCACAATCACATTCAGGACCGGCATGCATTGATGCTCAGGAATAACAACAAAAGGCATTCAGCCATGTTCAAACATTCGAAAGTACGTCAGGCGGGGCTCATCCTCTTCGCAACCACATTGCTGTTGATCTTGCCGAACCTCACCAAAGTGATCGGCTGATACGGGGTTGCTCGACCAACCGACCAGCACCTTGCCCCCCGGTTCTCGCCGGGGGCGGGCTGTCGCGTGTCCATCTTGCTGAGCAACCGCAAGCAGGAGGCTTCATGTCGCCACCGCCCCGTCCACGCAGGAAGGCCAAGACCCGCTAGCCAAGCGCGACTATTTCGGTATCGTGAACCACGCTGACCACGAAGAACGCCGGGATGCCTGGTCGACCCTGTGTCGCAACCGCAAGACCTGCAGCCCGATGACGCCTACCCACTGACGAAGATCCGACGGCCATCCATTGAAAGCTCTCCTCCTTTGCGCTGCCCTCCTGACGAGCAGCCCGCTATACGCCGCCCAACTGCTGATCGACCTGGGCTCCGGCAGCCGCACCTGGCAGACCGAAGAACTGCTCCAGCACCCCGCCGCGCGGACCATCCAGATCAAGGACGACGTGTCCTACCACCGCGACATGCAGTACCGGGCCGTGCCCATGGCGGCCCTGCTCCAGGGACTCAAGGCCGATGACCACCTGCAGGCCGTGGCCCTGGACGGCTTCGCCGCCGAACTGAGCGCCGCGCCTCTGCTCGACACCCAGGGCTCCCAGGCCTGGCTGGCCATTGAAGACCCAAGCCAACCCTGGCCTGCCCTGGCCGCGGACAAGCCCGGCGCCGGGCCTTTCTACCTGGTGTGGACGAACCCGCAAGCCGGGCATGTGAGCCCCGAGCAATGGCCATTCCAGGTGGCGCGCATCCAGCGCCTGGCGCCGGTGGCAGAGCGCTTTCCGGCCCTGGCTCCGGATCCGAAGCTGGCCAGCAATGATCCGGTCAACCAGGGTTTCATCCTGTTCCAGAAGAACTGCCTGGCCTGCCACCGCCTCAATGCCGCCGGTGACTCACAGTTCGGGCCGGACTTGAACATTCCCTACAACCCTACCGAGTATTTCAGTGGCGACTTTCTCAAGCGCTACATCCGCGATCCGCAGAGCCTGAGGCGCTGGCCACAAGCCAAGATGCCCGGGTTCGACAGCACTGTGTTGCCGGATCAAGAGCTGGAGTTGTTGCTGGGCTATCTGCGGCATATGGCGGGGCGCAAGCAGTTGCCTTGAGCTGATGCGGGTGTTGTCTATCGCCTGGATAGCCAGAGTTGATTTCACGGTCCGGCCAGGCAGGCGGACAATCGCGCCCATCGAGCAAAGACTTCATCACGCCTGATGAAGTCGCTGCTGCAACCTTGATGACGCCGATGACAACCGGGTCCGGGCTCTCCCGACCGGTTCCCTCTCCTGACCGGTCTTCCCTTTTAGCCACCCTCCCGGGTGGCTTTTTTTTTACCTTTGAGCCCCCTGAAAACGCAATTGGCCGACCCGAGGGCCAGCCAATTGTTCGTCTTGATGCAATGGCTCCGGGTTATACCAGGCGCCCGCGAATCTCCTGCTTCACCCCCCATCCTTCAATGATGCCGCCCAGAGGCTCGACCACGGCCTCGAAGTCCTGTTCAAAATCCCCGATGCCGCCATAGGTGGCGTACATCACCTTGCTCAGTTCCAGATACCAGGCGCCGTCATCACGCACGCTGACCTGGGCGTTCAAGGATTCACCGCGAAACTGTCCTGCCGCCCTGCGCGCCCGCTCCTCATCCGGGAAAATGGCGTAGAACTCGATGGGATGGAATCGTGAAAAATCAAAACCGCCTTCTTTCATGCGGCGCAGCACACTGCTGCTGAGGTCTTCTTGAACGGCTGTGCTCATGAAACGTCCTCCTCAAACCGATGGATAGACTTTCCGTGCTTCCCGACTCGCCGGCCAAAGCAACCGGCATCACGACCCGGGGCGGGTCGTCAGGAAACAAGCATGGAGCTGACAAGATCAGAGCTAGGCGAAGAATTTGCTGATCTCGTTTGCAGATTAGCGCCAACGCCTGGGCGCCGCCAGAAATAGCTGCGCAAGCGATCTCTGTCGTCTCTAGATCGGCGTGATGCTGAGAATCTGAATGCTGTTCTGCTCTTTCAGGCTTTTGAGAGTGGGGGCTTCGATACGTCCGTCGAGATCATTCAGATCCAGTTCGGCACTGACCGGCAGCAGCTTGGCCCTAACCAGCTGCGCGGCCCGTTCCAGCGTCGGCTCCTGCTCGCAATCGAAGTCTTCGACGGACTGCACACCATGATCGTCCACGAAAGTGACTTGCCACTTTTGCATCAGCGCCTCCTCGATAGCCCTGTCAGTGGGCCTACAACATCTCGACCTTGAGCCAGAGGCAAACGTTCCGCGGCGCGGGCGGGCCAGCCAACAAAAAGGCCGCCCGGAGGCGGCCTTGATCGAACCCTTGGACCGTCAGCCGATCACGGCTTTTCGGCACGGGCCTTGAGCGCCTTCAGAGTGTTGAAGGGCGCATCCACCACGAACTTGTTGGCCAGCCAGGACGGCACGCTGCCACCGGGCTCGGTGTGCACCTGATAGGTCACTTCGACCTGATCGGCACCTTTGGGCACGAACTTCCAGTAACCCTCGACCTGGGATACACGCACGAAACCTTTCTCTTCCGGGATGTAGGTCGGCACGCCTTCCAGCTTGCGGGTCAGACTGCCGTCCGCGGCTTCGCTGGTCGTGATGTGCAGCACCGAGTCACGCGCAGTGACCGGCCAAGGCGTGTTGAACTGGGTGTAGGTCCAGGTTTGATCGCCTTCGTGCTTGAGCAGTTTCTGGGTCTTGCACTCGTGGATCCAGGCGCAGGCACCCACCACGTCTTCCTGCAGTGCACGAAGCTTGGCGATGGAGGTCTTCATGGTGGTGACGCCACGGTAGGCCTTGTATTTGGAACCGGCCACTTCACTCAAGGAGATCTTGATGCCGTCTTCGTCCTTCGCCGTTTGCCAGTCTTCGGCGTGGGCTGTTGCCGACAACAGCACGGTGAAGCCACAGAGCACAGCCATTCGATACAGCGAACCCATTGTCTTATTCCTTATTGTTGAAGTTCCGTTCATTGAGAACACTCTAAGCCGCTGTCACTTGTTCCCACCATCCGAGCAAGCGGATGGCATCTTCCCGGCTTTCGCCGCAAACCTCGGGATCTGCCTGAAACGCGCCGCACACCGCTGGCCGCTCCGGCCTACCGAACAAGCCACACAGGTGTTCGACAGACAGGTGCAGGCAACGTTCTCCCGCCGGCTTGCCATTGGGCATTCCGGGGATCGGTGAGCTGATGGAAGGGGCAATGCAGCAGGCGCCACAACCTTCACGGCATTTCATGACGAAAGCTCCTCGCGACAAGCATAGTGTTGAATGACGCCGCACAAGAGTAACCGCTAAAACAGCCGTTTAAAATTACTCAAAGAACGGATTTGACGCACAACCGTGCGTGACTGATCAGTCTCCGACAAAGCGTCGCTGCAGCCAGTCACAAACAGGTTGAAGAATTTACTGCTTGAATTCGAAATCCAGGGCCGCGCCTTCGATTTCACGACGCTCCTCATTGCGCAACTGCAACTGCATTTCGTTGCTCAGCAAGCGACCGTTGAGTTGGAACGGACTGCTTTCCTTGGGTTTCTCGCCAAACATCTGCGGCAGCAATGGTTCGCGCTTGGGCAATGGCACACTGCCGACAGGTTGCAGATGCTTGACCATTTCCGGCGGCAGGCTGAGGTCCAGCTTGGGGCTCTTCAGCGGCGTCTTGATGTCTTGATAGGCCCACTTGGATTTGGGCTTGGCTGCAGCCTTCTTGCTTGCCGGCTTGCTCTTGCCAGTGCTGGCCTGGGCCTTGGCCTTGCTCGCCGAGGCCTGCTTGGCGGTAGCAGGCTTGCTCGGATGGGCGCTGCTGGCGGCCGGTTTATCGGCGGCCGAGGCTGCCTGGACAGGCGTGACAGCGACAACTCCCAACAGACAGGCTGATAACCAGATGGCAGGAAAAAAGGCATTCATAAAGGCAGGTAGATCGACAAAAGGTGCCCTATGCTCGCTTGTTGCAAGCCCCATGACAAGCACAGGGCCGCATTGTTTAAAAACCGCCGGCCGCCTCCTGGCACAACTGGCTGGCGAGCATGCCCAGGGTCATCAAGGCCCGCTCGGCCTCACGGTTCCAGGGGGTGCCGCAATTGAGCCGCACGCAGTGGTTGAACTGCTCGGTGTTACTGAAGATCAACCCCGGGGCGATGCTGATGCCCTGCTGCAGGGCCCGCACATGCAATTCCTGGGTGTTGACCCGCCCCGGCAGGCTGACCCAGAGAATGAAACCGCCGTTGGGTCGGGTGATCTGCGTGCCTTCCGGAAAGTACTGCTGCACCGCCAGTTGAAAGGCGCTGAGGTTCTTGCGGTACTCCTGGCGGATGTAGCGTAAATGCCGGTCGTAGCCGCCGTTCTCCAGGTACGCCGCAACGCCCATCTGCGTCACGCTGCACGCCGAATGAGTACTGAAGGTCTGCAGGCGCTGGATCTCCTGCTGATACTTGCCGGCGATCATCCAGCCGATGCGCACCCCCGGTGACAGGGTCTTGGAGAAACTCGAGCAGTAGATCACCCGGTCCAGGCGGTCATAGGCCTTGAGGGCCTTGGTGCGCCCTACCTCGAACATCAACTCGCCGTAGATATCGTCCTCGACCACCTGAATATCGAAATCCGAAGCCAGACGCAGCAACTGCTTCTGCCGTTCCTCCGGCATGGTGCCGCCCAGGGGATTGCTCAGACGCGTCGTCAGCACCAGAGCCTTGATCGACCACTGGTTGGCCGCCAGTTGCAGCGCTTCGAGGCTCATCCCGGTGGAAGGATCGCTGGGAATCTCGATGACCTTGAGCCCCAGCAGGTCCGCCAGTTGCAGCAATCCGTAATAGGTCGGTGATTCCGCGGCGATCAGATCGCCCGGCCGGGTCAGGACCCGCAGCGACATTTGCAGGGCATCGACGCAACCGTGAGTGATCACCACTTCCGAAGGATCGACCACCACCCCGGCGTCACGCATGCGAATCGCCACCTGGCGTCGCAGTGGCTCGAAGCCCGGACTGAACATGTAGCTGAACGCCCGGGGGCTGTGAAACCGCGTGACCTTGGCCAATTGCTGGTGCAAGGCCCGCACCGGCAGGTAGTCGACGCTGGGCACCGCAGCCCCCAGCGGAAAGACCCCTTCGCGACGGGACTCCACCAACACCTGCTGGATAATGCTGCTGCGGGTCACCAGCCCTGGACGCTCGACCCGGGCGATGTCCGGCGTGGGCGCGGTCAGCGCCGGCGTCTGGTGCACGTAGTAACCGGACTGGGGGCGCGCGCGGATCAGCCCCTGGTCCTCGAGGTTGGCGTAGGCCTGGAGCACCGTGGCGTGGCTGACGTTGAGCTGCGAGCTCATCTTGCGTACCGACGGCACGCGCTCCCCCGGCTGGTAGACACCACGGCGAATATCCTCAGCCAGTTGCTGAGCGATACGTTGATAGAGCAAGAGATTGGTCATGGCACAGCACTCGATTTCACGGCGTTTTATTCTTGTGTGAAACAATACCGGCACAGTTTAGAAGTGTACTGGGACAGTTCCTACAATAGTCGAGGACACCGGGCAGTGAAAAGTAGAACTGTAGGGTTTTTGTGAGCACCTTGGCAGACATAAAAAAACCCGACGCCTAGCGGACGTCGGGTTTTTCGGGGACAACAGGGGTTTCAGCGAGCGGCGCCAAGCTGGCCCTTTTCGTCGGAGAAGACGATTTCCACTCGCCGGTTCTGCGCCCGGCCACGCTCCGACGCATTGGCTTCCACCGGGTAGTCGTCACCGTAGCCTTCGACCTGGATCCGCTTCTCGTCGATCCCCAGATCCACCAGCACGTCCGCCACGGCCTGGGCCCGATCACGCGACAGCTGCAGATTGCTCTGACGCTCACCGGTGTTGTCGGTATAGCCCTCAATGCGCACGACACGCTTGGGGTTCAGCTGCAGGAACTGCACCACCTTGAGCACTGTGCGATTGGCCGAGTTCTTCAATTCGGCCTCGCCGGTGTCAAACAGCACGTCGCCCAGCGTCATCACCAGGCCACGGTCGGTCTGGGTGGTCGCCAGGCTGATGATCTGCTCCTCCAGCCACTTGCCCTGCTGCTGCACGCTCAACAGTTTGGCCTCACGCAGGGCCAGTTGCAGGCGCTGTCGTTCCAGTTCGAGCTTGGCGGCGCGCTCCTGGTTCAGCGCCTGATCCGTGTGTTCCCGGGCAATTTCGCTGTAGCGCCGACTGAGGTAGGCATAGTGCTCCACATCGGCGCCGCTGCCCCAGTAGGTCGACAGTCGATCGGCACGGGCCAGGGATTCTCCGGCGCGTATCACGTCCTTGGGCGCGATACGCAACACGTTGGAGTCCTCCTTGACCTTCTGGAAGTCGGCACCGGCTTGCTGCAGGGCTTCCTCGCTGTGCTGGCCGGCACAGCCATAGAGACCGGCGCAGGCCAACAGCAACGCGCCACCAAAGATGCGGGTCGAAAGGCTCATTGGGCATCTCCCAGTTGCTTGCGCAGGCGGGTGATGCGGGTGTTGAGCTCGTTCACCTGTTCCTGGCTCTTCTGGGTCAGGACCTTGGCCTCGGCCAATCGGGCATCCAGTTCTGCCTGTTCGGCACGCATCCGCGCCTTCTTGTAGGACTCATCCTGCATATTGCCCTGAGCCCGGGAGAACTTGTCTTCGGCCAGTTTCAACTCAGGCATCGCCTCGGCCGAGGCCCCCACGGCCTTGGCTTGCTCCAGTGCCTGGGCAGTGAGGCGCATTTGCTCGGTGGGCGCCGGATCGGTTGCACAACCCGCCATGGCCAACAGGGCCAGGGCAGGGAAAAGAGGTCGAATAGTCACACGTGATTCCTACGGTTTTGGGCTGCTGACGGGTTGCTGCAACTGGGCCTTCCAGCGCTCCAGATTGCGCTGCAGCAAGGCCTCCGTCAGACCGGACGCGGGCAATTCTGTCATCTTTTTTGCCAGCTGTCCGCGCAACCATGGGCCATTGCAGGCGGAGTTATGGGACAGCGCGAGAAACAGTCCCGGTTTGTCGATGGCCTGGGGAAACGCCTGCAGGTCCGCCGCCATTCCCAGGGACTGGGCCATGGCCATGCCCGCATAGCGCGGTGCCAGAACATAGTCCACTTCCCCCAGCAGCAAGGTCTGGAAGACCTGGGTCAAGTTCGGCAGGCGCTTGAGCTGCAAGTGCTCCTTGGCCACGACCTGAAAGGGCTGGGTCAACCGGGCCTTTTCCGAAACCGCTCCCGGATGACCGGCAAGGTCCGCCACCTGGGTGTAGCTCAGGGTCGAGTCCTTGCGGGTCCACACCAGATAGTCGTTCTGCACCAGCGCCGGATGGATGTAGTCCAGAGACTCCAGCTCATTGAAGGTCAGTGGCGCATCGGCCAGCAGGTCCATGCGCCCGCTACGAACTTCATCCAGGGCTTCGGAACGTTTGCCGGCGTACAACAGCTCGACCTTGAGTCCCAGCTCCCCCGCCACTTGCTGCAGCAGATCGGCACTGGCTCCCATCAGGTGCTTGGGGTTCTGCGGGTCTTGCCACAGGTACGGTGGCGCGTCCGGGCTGCCGGTCACCACCAGACGCTCGCACTTGCCTGCTGCCAGTGACAGCGCTGGCGACAACGCCAGGCCCAACAGCGCTGCCCAGCCACTGATGCGGTGCAGATCCATGGCGATACCCTCCCCCAACAAAAAACACCCATAAAAAAACCCGGCCAAAAGGCCGGGCTCTTTATAAGTGAAGACGCCGGATTAGACCAGCTTCTCCAACTCGGGTACGGCTTCGAACAAGTCCGCCACCAGGCCGTAATCGGCCACCTGGAAGATCGGCGCCTCTTCGTCCTTGTTGATCGCAACGATCACTTTGGAGTCTTTCATGCCGGCCAGGTGCTGGATCGCGCCGGAGATACCGACAGCGATGTACAGCTGTGGCGCAACGATCTTGCCGGTCTGGCCGACCTGCATGTCGTTGGGCACGAAGCCTGCGTCCACTGCAGCGCGGGAAGCGCCGACAGCGGCACCCAGCTTGTCGGCCAGGGCATACAGGTGCTTGAAGTTGTCGCCGTTCTGCATGCCGCGACCGCCGGAAACGACGATCTTGGCAGCGGTCAGCTCAGGACGATCGGACTTGGCCAGCTCTTCGCCAACGAAGCTCGACTTGCCCGCATCGTGAGCGGCGCCAACCGCTTCAACCGCAGCCGAACCACCTTCAGCGGCAACGGCGTCGAAGCCGGTGGCACGCACGGTGATGACTTTCACCGCAGCCGAGGACTGCACGGTGGCGATGGCGTTACCGGCATAGATCGGACGCTTGAAGGTATCGGCGCTTTCGACCGAGATGATCTCGGAGATCTGGTCAACGTCCAGCTGGGCGGCAACCCGCGGCAGGATGTTTTTGCCGTTGGAAGTCGCGGCAGCCAGGATGTGGCTGTAGCCAGCGCCCAGTTCGGCGACCAGCGGCGCAACGTTTTCCGGCAGCTGGTGAGCGTAGGCGGCGTTGTCGGCCACCAGCACTTTGGCCACGCCAGCGACTTTGGCGGCGGCTTCAGCCACAGCACCAACGCCCTGACCGGCGACCAGTACATGAATGTCACCACCGATTTTGGCGGCGGCGGCAACGGTGTTCAGGGTGGCCGGAGCCAGCGCCTTGTTATCGTGTTCGGCGATTACCAAGATAGTCATGATCAGATTACCTTCGCTTCGTTTTTCAGTTTCTCGACCAGTTCAGCCACCGACTTGACCTTGATACCCGCGCTGCGTGCAGCCGGCGCTTCGACTTTCAGGGTCTTGTTGGTGGAGGCGGTGGAAACGCCCAAAGCATCAGGAGTCAGCGTTTCAAGCGGCTTCTTCTTGGCTTTCATGATGTTTGGCAGAGACGCGTAGCGCGGCTCGTTCAGACGCAGGTCGGTGGTGACGATGGCTGGCAGGTTCAGTGCAACGGTCTGCAGGCCGCCATCGATTTCGCGAGTGACATTGACCTTGTCGCCGGACACTTCGACCTTGGAGGCGAAGGTGCCTTGAGCGTAACCGCTCAGGGCCGCCAGCATCTGGCCGGTCTGGTTGTTGTCGCTATCGATGGCCTGTTTGCCGAGGATCACCAGTTGTGGCTGCTCCTTGTCGACCACAGCCTTGAGCAGCTTGGCCACGGCCAGGGAGTTCAACTCTTCAGCGGACTCGACGAGGATTGCGCGATCGGCACCCAGTGCCAGGGCGGTACGCAGTTGCTCTTGAGCAGTAGCAGGACCGATGGAGACGACGACGATTTCAGTCGCTACACCTTTCTCTTTCAGGCGTACGGCTTCTTCCACTGCGATTTCGCAGAAAGGGTTCATCGACATCTTGACGTTGGCGAGGTCGACGCCGGAGTTGTCCGCTTTGACGCGAACCTTGACGTTATAGTCGACCACTCGTTTGACAGCTACAAGAACCTTCATGGATTCCTCGTTACTCTCCGGTGAAAAGAAAGTCGCCTAGGCGAGAACCTGGCGGTTGATGCTCATCGGCACAAGGGCACCTCCAAAAACGCTGGCGTACATAAAGGATGACCTTGCTCACGGGAGTGATGACCGTTGGTCAGTGGTGACCGGCGAGTCATTCATTATCGCGGCGTGTAAACTGCGCACGTTCAAGCTGTGCGGCGCATCACCTTTACTGCCTTTGCCCTGTCTTTAGAGGTGCTCTTGAAACCAACAGTCAGCCTACGGCGAGCGCAAAACCGACCGTATCTTGACCGGAACGCCTTTTCTGGTCAATACGGCAAAATAGCCGTTTATAAGCCGCGCTTCTTTGATTTATCTGGGCTGCAGCAATTTCAAACAAACGTTTGTATTGGACGCTGAGAGTGGTGTAGATATAATGCGCCGCCCAGAGAGAAAGGTCGGCCATCCACCCCTCCTCCCCCCATTTGCGATGGGAGAAAGCGCGGATGCAACGCCAAACCTCCAATTAGAAAAAACCGTTGAGCCTTGAGTAGGAGATAGCCTAGTGGAACGCGAATACATGGAATTCGACGTGGTCATCGTCGGTGCCGGCCCCGCAGGCTTGTCCGCCGCTTGCCGCCTTAAGCAGAAGGCCGCTGAAGCCGGTAAGGAAATCAGCGTCTGCGTGGTCGAGAAAGGCTCCGAAGTCGGTGCTCACATCCTTTCCGGTGCCGTGTTCGAACCACGGGCCCTGAACGAACTGTTCCCGGACTGGAAGGAACTGGGCGCCCCGCTCAACACTCCGGTGACCCGCGACGACATCTATGTCCTGCGCAGCGGCGAAACGTCCACCAAGGTTCCGGACTTCTTTGTGCCCAAGACCATGCACAACGAAGGCAACTACATCATCTCCCTGGGCAACCTGTGCCGCTGGCTGGCCCAGCAAGCCGAGAACCTGGGCGTGGAAATCTACCCGGGCTTCGCCGCCCAGGAAGCCCTGATCGACGAAAACGGCGTGGTGCGCGGAATCATCACCGGCGACCTGGGCGTCGACCGTGAAGGCCAGCCAAAAGACGGCCTCTACACCCCCGGCATGGAACTGCGCGGCAAATACACCCTGTTCGCCGAAGGCTGCCGCGGCCATATCGGCAAGCAGCTGATCAAGCGCTTCAACCTGGACAGCGACGCCGACGCCCAGCACTACGGCATCGGCCTCAAGGAAATCTGGGAAATCGATCCGGCCAAGCACCAACCGGGCCTGGTGGTGCACACCGCCGGCTGGCCGCTGGACATCATGGGCAACGAGAACACCGGCGGCTCCTTCCTCTATCACCTGGAAAACAACCAGGTGGTGGTGGGCCTGATCGTCGACCTGTCCTACGCCAACACCTACCTGTCGCCGTTCGACGAGTTCCAGCGCCTCAAGCATCACCCGGTGCTCAAGCAGTACCTGGAAGGCGGCAAGCGCATCAGCTACGGCGCCCGTGCCATCTGCAAGGGCGGCCTGAACTCGCTGCCGAAGATGGTGTTCAAGGGCGGCGCGCTGATCGGTTGCGACCTGGGCACCCTGAACTTCGCCAAGATCAAGGGCAGCCACACGGCCATGAAGTCCGGCATGCTCGCCGCCGACGCGGTGGCCGACTCGCTGTTCGTCGGCTCCGAAGGCGCCGACGAGCTCAAGAGCTACGTCGACTCCTTCAAATCCAGCTGGCTGTATGAAGAGCTGTTCGCCAGCCGCAACTTCGGCCCGGCCATGCACAAGTTCGGCCCGATCATCGGTGCCGGCTTCAACTGGATGGATCAGAACATCTTCGGTGGCAAGCTGCCCTTCACCCTGCACGACACCAAGCCGGACTACGCCTGCCTGAAGCTGGCCAAGGACTGCACGAAGATCGACTACCCGAAACCCGACGGCAAACTCAGCTTCGACAAACTGAGCTCGGTGTTCATCTCCGGTACCAACCACGAAGAAGAACAGCCGTGCCACCTGAAGCTGACCGACCCGAGCATCCCGCTGAGCCGCAACCTGCCGCTGTACGATGAACCGGCCCAGCGTTACTGCCCGGCCGGCGTGTACGAGGTGATCACCCAGGAAGATGGCGAGAAGCGCTTCCAGATCAACGCGCAGAACTGTGTGCACTGCAAGACCTGCGACATCAAGGACCCGGCCCAGAACATCACCTGGGTCACTCCGGAAGGCGCCGGCGGCCCGACTTACCCGAACATGTAACTCGCCGCGCGACACAAGAGGCCCCCTATATGGGGGCCTTTTTCATGCCCGGCATTCGCCGCCCCGGCAGCCTGTGGAACCGGCTTTCCGGCGAAAACGCGCCCTCAAGCCCGGTACCGGCTCAGGGGCATCTTCGCTGGCAAGCCGACGCCTGCAAGGGCATGGCTGCTCAGGCAGCGCGCTCTTCGCCGGGGTTGCGCTCGAAGTAGCGCTTGTACTCGCGACTGAACTGCGAGGTGCTCTGGTAGCCCACCCGATGCGCTACCTGGGCCACGCCCAGCCCCTCCCCCAACAGCAGCTGCTGGGCCTTGAGCAGGCGCAGGCGCTTGAGGTACTGCACCGGCGAGAGCAAGGTGCTGCGCTTGAAATGCTCGTGGAAGGTCGAGGGGCTCATATTGGCGCAGCGGGCCAGGGTCTCGACGCTCAGGGGCTCGGTGTAATGCTCGTGCAGATGATTGAGCGATGCCGCGACCCGGGCGAAATGCCCCTGCTGCTCCACCAGTGCCCGCAGGGCATCGGCCTGGGGCCCACGCAGGGCAGCGAAAAGCAGTTCGCGCACCCTGGAGGCGCCCATGACCTTGCACTCCAGAGGATCGTGCAGACAGCGCAGCAGCCGCTCCACACAACCACGCATGCTGTCATCGAGCACCGCCGAGGTCATGGATTCCAGGGTCTGCGCCGAAGCGGCCCGGCCTTCGGTGATGCCCATGGCCAGCACCAGCTCGCTGAGGACCGCCCGGTCGATGGCGATGGAAATGCCCAGCAGCGGCGCATCGGGCATAGCGAAGGTTTCACATTCGAAGGGCACCGACAGGGCCTGGATCAGGTAGTGCCCGGCCCCATATTCCAGGGTCCGCGTCCCCAGATAGGCCAGTTTGCTGCCCTGGACAATGATCATCAGGCTCGGCTCATAAATCTGTGGGCCGCGCGCCACATCGCAGCTGGCTCGCAGCACCTGGACTCCAGGCAAGGCGGTAGCCACGAAACCATCTCGGCTGGCAAGGGGCCGGATCAGCGAAACCAGGGTGGCGTTGGCGTCCAGATGACGGGTCAGCAGCATGGGAAAAACTTCACGGAAAAAGGGATGAAAACATCATCGCAGGTCTGTCCGCCAATGCCGCGTGAAAACCGCCAATGACGGAGGAATAGGCATGACATGCCGAGGAATCGCCATGGTTGGGCGCAGGCCCAACGCCGAGAATGCCCCGCCTCAATCGTCAGCGTTTTCGCGAGGTCCATCATGTACACCGCCATCGGTTATGCCGCCCAGTCGGCCACCACTCCCCTCGCCCCCATGAGTTTCCAGCGCCGCAGCCCGCGCCCGGACGACGTCGCCATCGAGATCCTCTACTGCGGCGTCTGCCACTCCGACATCCACCAGGCCCGCAACGAATGGGGCATCGCCGTGTACCCGCTGATGCCGGGCCACGAGATCGTCGGCAAGGTCACCGCGGTCGGCGCCAACGTCAGCAAGCACAAGGTCGGCGACCTGGTGGGCGTCGGCTGCATGGTGGATTCCTGCCGCCACTGCGAGGCCTGCGCCGCGGACCTGGAACAGTACTGCCTGGAAGGTCCGACCATGACCTACGCCACCCCGGACCGGATCGACGGCAGCAACACCATGGGCGGCTACTCCGACAGCATCGTGGTCAGCGAGCACTTTGTCGTGCGCATCCCGGAGAAACTCGACCTGGCCAGCGCCGCGCCGATTCTCTGCGCCGGCATCACCACCTACTCGCCGCTCAAGCACTACGGGGTCAAGCCCGGCGACAAGGTGGGAATCCTCGGCATGGGCGGCCTGGGCCACATGGGCATCAAGTTCGCCAAGGCCCTGGGCGCCGAAGTGACCCTGTTCACCCGCTCGGCGAGCAAGGCCGAAGAAGCGCGACGCCAGGGCGCCGATCACGTGATCGTGTCCACCGACGCGGCGCAGATGCAGTCGGTGGCCGGGCATTTCGACTTTCTGCTGGACACCATTCCGGTGCCCCACGACCTCAACCCCTACCTCGATACCCTGCGCTTTGATGGCGTGCACATTCTGGTGGGCCTGATCGAGCCGGTGGACCCGGCGTTGCACGCCGGCAAACTGGTGATGAGCCGTCGGGTGCTGGCCGGCTCACTGATCGGCGGCATCGCCGAAACCCAGGAGGTGCTGGACTTCTGCGCCGAGCACGGCATCACCTGCGATATCGAAATGCTCGACATCCGCCAGATCAATGAAGCCTTTGAGCGCATGATCAAGGGCGATGTGAAATACCGCTTCGTGATCGACATGGCGAGCCTGAAGGGCTGAATCATCGCGTCATGCAGACCCGGCTTGGCGGTGGCAGGCGCTCCATGGAGCGGCCTTGGCCGGCAAGCCGGCTCCCGCCCAAGCCGGCGTCGGCGAACAGCGGCGGTGATCAGCCGCGGGCAAAGGCGCGCAGCACCTCACCGTCCATGCGGTACTTGACCCACTCTTCCTGAGGCTGGGCGCCCAGGGACTTGTAGAACTGGATCGCCGGTTCGTTCCACTCCAGCACGCTCCATTCGAAGCGTCCGCAATCGTTGTCACAGGCGATCTGCGCCAGGTGCCGCAGCAGTTGCTTGCCCGCCCCGCCGCCCCGCTGTTCCGGAGTGATGTAGAGATCCTCCAGGTACAGGCAGTTGCTGCCCAGCCAGGTGGAATAGCTGAAGAAAAACACCGCGAAACCGATCGGCTGTCCGTTGCGCAGGCAAATCAGGCCGTGGGCCGTGGCGCCCTCGCTGAACAGGCTGCGCTCGATGTCGGCGACACTGGCGATCACCTCATGACGTGCTCGCTCGTAGTCGGCGAGCTCGGTGATAAAGGTAAGAATCTGTGGGGCATCACTGGGCAGTGCGGGACGGATTTCGACGGACATCGACGGTTCTCATGGCGGAATCAGGCGGCCATATTAGAACGACAGTCGAAAGACTTGCACGGGCATTTATGGGAATCGGCCAATCACCGATCATGCAGCACACCGAACCGCATATCCTGGACCGCCGAATGCACTTTGCCCCCCTGCACGCCCTGGCAGAAACCTTGCTGCCCCACGCCCTCGAACCGACCAAGGACGGCTCCCACGACCTGTCCCACCTGCAACGGGTCTGGCACAACGTGCGACGCATAGTCGACGAAGAAGGCGGCAACCTCCGGGTGCTGCTGGCCGCCACCCTGCTCCACGATTGCGTGAGCGTGGAAAAAAACTCGCCGTTGCGCGCCCAGGCGTCACGTCTGTCGGCGGACAAGGCCCGCGGCATTCTTGCCGGGCTGGGCTGGAGCGACGCCGAGCGCGAAGCGGTAGCCCACGCCATCGCCGCCCACAGTTTTTCCGCCGCCCTCACCCCTGCCACCCTGGAAGCCAGGATCCTTCAGGACGCCGATCGCCTCGATGCCCTGGGCGCCCTGGGCGTGGCGCGGACCTTCTACGTCTCCGGCCGTCTGGGCCTGGCCCTCTACGACCCCGCCGACCCCACGGCCCGGCAGCGCGAACTCGATGACTCACGCTTCACCCTGGATCACTTCCAGACCAAGCTGCTGCATTTGGCCGAAGGTTTCCAGACGTCCTGCGGCACCCGACTGGCGCGGATCCGGCAAGAGCGCCTGCAACGCTTCCGAGAGGAGTTGCTGGAGGAAATCGGCGAGTGAGCCTGCGAGCTTACTCCGCTGGCGGCTAACCCTGAGACCACCAGGAACACAACCAATAGGCGGCGGCGCCATGTTAGAAAGCCCGACATGACTTCCAGCATGACGAGGCGCTTTCATGTCCACGCAGGCCAAGCCGCAATCCGAGGTGCCAGGCCCCTTGTTCGGGCTGTTGTGCCTAGGCAGCTATCTGCTGTCTCTGTCCTACGGCTCGACCTTTCTTCTGTCCCTGCTGATCAGCAGCCGTGGCGGCAATGAGCACGACGCCGGCCGCGTGATCGCAGCCGCAATGCTCAGCACCTTTGTCGCCGTGATCGGCTCCGGCCACCTCTCGGACTGGCTCGGCGCCGCCCGCTCGGTGGCGCTGTTCGGCTGTCTCCTGGTGGTGGCCAGCCTGGGGTTTGCCCTGACGCCGGGGCTCGGCCACAGCCTGCTGTGGTTCGGCCTGACCCTGGGCCTGGGCTGGGGGGTGTTCTACACCCTGGGGCCGATCATCGTGGCGACGCTGGTGCAGCCCGCACAAAGGGCGCGCTATTTCGCCCTGCTGTCGGGCAGCATGCTGAGCGGCATTGGCTCCGGCCCTCTCCTGGGCCGCTTGGCCAGCGCCCTCGACTACCCGTTGACCAGTGCCTTCTGGCTGGCGGCAGCAGCCAGCCTGATGGGGGTGCTGATCTTCTGGAAGCTGGGCGCCAAGCTGCTTCGACAGACCAATCACCTGGGCGCCTCAGCGGCGAAAATCAGCTGCAACGGCGCGGCCCGCGTGCTCTCGTCCAAGGCACTGTTCCCCATTCTCATGGTGGGCCTGGGGGGCTGTGTCTTTGGTGGACTGTCGAGTTTCCAGACCAGCTACGGCCCCTCCCGAGGCGTGGATTACTCGCTGTTCTTCCTCGGTTTCATGAGTGCGGCCATCGCCAGCCGCCTGCTGCTGGCCGGCATCGTGGTCAGGCACGATCCCTATCGCGCCGCCTGCCTGCTCTCGGGACTGATGGTGATATCGATCCTGCTGTTGCTGTTCGCCGTGAACGGCAGCGCCAGCTACCTGCTGGCCGCCGCCGTCCTGGGTGTCGGCTATGGCCTGACCTATTCGGTGATCAATGGTCTGGCGGCCAACGAAGCGCCGAACGGCAACACGTCACAATCCCTGTTGCTGTTCAGCCTGTCCTACTTCATCGGGGTGTTCGGCTTTCCCTGGCTGGCCGGCAGGATCATCGTCGAGGCCGGTATCCAGGCGCTGCTGTTCAGCGTGTTGGCCATTGCCGTGCTGAACTGGATGATCAGCCTCGCGCGCCTGGGGTGGCGCCGCTTGCAGGCACCCCAGATGGCCCAGGGGCCTGACACCGTTCGTCGGTCGTCAGGCACCAACCGCCAGGCAGCACAGACCAATATCAGGTAACGACTCTGACGAATGGAGGCGACACCATGATCAAGCTTCAACTGGCTGTACTGACCCTGGCCGGACTGCTGTCCACCTGTGCACTGGCCGGCGCCACCGGGCCGGACAATCCCGTGGACGGGCCGACATCCCCCGCGCCCAAGAACACACCCAAGATCAACATCAACCCGGCCCCCATGGACGAAGGTTCGCTGCCACCGGCCACCGGCACCGACCCGCGCACCCAGGGCAACGACAATGGCCGCCAAGGCGGCGCGGGCGCTCAACAGGCCACCCCGGACAACGGCAAGACCGGCACCGCCTCGAAAACCACCAGCGGCGGCTCCGGCTCCGAAGGTAGCAGCCAGTAAGGCTGGGCCGGGGTTCATTGCACCTGGCGCCGTTCGAGGCATCGCGCAAGCCGATGTCCGGCCTGCGCCGGGCACTTAGCGAGATTCCCGGGCCTGCAGCAACGCGTCCACTTCAGCACGGCCCGGCGCGGTGGCCGGACCACGGCGGGTCACGGCAATGGCCGCTGCGGCATTGGCTCGACGGGCCGCCACCAGTGGCTCAAGCCCCGCCGCCAGCCCCGCGACAAAGACTCCGGCATGAGCGTCGCCGGCCCCGTTGCTGTCCAGCGCCTGGACCTTGAATCCGTCAACCTGCGCCTGTTGCCCCTGGGCGCCTATCCAACAGCCCCGAGCGCCGTCGCGCAGCACCAGCAAGGCCGTGGGTGACAGCCACGCGCCAAGCCGCTGCAAGGCCATCTCGATACTCGAACTGGCGGTAAAGCCCAAGGCTTCGGCGCGGTTGCTGCTCCAGATATCGATCCGCGGCAACAGGGCCGCCATCAGGGGGGAGTCGGGCGAGTCCACCAGCGGGCCCGGATCGAACATCACGGGCACCGAGCGCGGCAATGCCAGCAGCCAGTTGATCAGGGCCTGGGCCTTGCTCGCCTGCAGCAGGCTGTAGCCGCTGACATACAGATAGTCATCCGCCTGGACCCTGACCTGCGCCAGGTCCTGGGCCGAAAGCTCACCCTCGGCGCCGATATGGGAGATGAAGGTGCGCTCGGCCGAGGCATCGGTCAGGGCCACGCACACACCGGTATCGGCACCCGGGCTGGACGGCAGACTCAGGCCAATGCCTTCCGCCTGCATCGCCGCTCGGGCCAGGTCGCCAAAGCGCCCCTGGCCGTGGCGCCCCAGGTAGAGCACCGGCAAGCCATTGCGCGCCGCCGCGGCCATGACATTGAAGCCGCCGCCGGCCTCGAAGCTCGCCGACTGGGCCAGGACATCACCACCGGCAGCCGGCAGGCGGTCCACGGCCATCACCAGGTCGACGATCACCTGGCCGCTATGGAGCAACCTAGGCATTGGCATTCTCGACAAAGGCCCCACGCCGATCGCGGGCTCCGCCCAGCAGAGCGTACCCACCGCCGGCCACCAGGAAGGTGACGATCCAGCCCAGGCCGTTATGCCCCAGCCAGGAATCGGCCAGCGGCCCGGTGAACCAGACGTCCTCAGCGGTGGTGCCGATGCTGGTGAAACAGAAGCCCAGAATGATCGCCAGCACCCAGGCGCCGAAAGCCCGCCACTCGATCCCGCCCTGATACCAGTAGGCACTGCTGGGTCCGACATTCAACAAATCATCGGCGCTGTAGTAATGGCGATGGATCAGGTCCACCACGAAGATCCCCACCCAGGCAGTGATCGGCACCGCCAGCAGGGAAATGAAGCTGATAAAGGGCCCGTAGAAGCTGTCGGCAATCAGCATGAAGTAGATCGAGCCGAGGAAGATCGCCACGATATCCACCAGCACCGCGTAGACCCGCTTGACCTTGAGGCCCAGGGTCAGCGCGGTGAGACCGGCGGAATACACCGACAGATTGTTGGACAGCAGCAGGCCACCAAAGGCCGCGATCAGGTAAGGCACGGCCATCCAGGTGGGCAGCATGTCGCGGATCGCGATGATCGGGTCCACCGCCGAAGCCAGGTGATCGTTGCCCACCGACAGCAGGCCGCCCAGGGTGATCAGCAGCACCAGCGGGATACCGGCACCGAACGCCGCCGAGGCCACCAGGCGTCCTGCCGTCACCGAGCGATGCTGGTAGCGCGACATGTCGGCCCCGGAGCTGGCCCAGCCGATCCCGGTGCCGGCCGCCATGGTGCCGACCCCGATGATCATCGCGCTCATGGGGGCCGGTGCCGCATTGAACACCGCCGTCCAGTCGATGGTGGCGCAGAGGAAACCGCCCACCAGTACGTTCAACGCGCCAAAACCGTAGGTGGCCCACTTCTGGATCACCAGCAAGGTGGCGTGGCCCAGGCCGGAGACGCTCAGGGTCATCAGTACGAAGATGCCAATGAACAGCAGGGTCAGCAGTGGCGCGTCCTTGGCCGAAGCCGGGGTCTGGAACAGGATCGAACTCAGCGACAGCAGGACAAAGGCTGCGGTGGTGGTGTTCACCGTTTCCCAGCCGACCCGCGAAAGCATCGACACCAGGGTCGGACCGATGTTGCCACGCACGCCGAAGATCGCCCGGGACAGGGTCAGGCTGGGGGCCCGACCGCGTCGGCCGGCCACCGAGATCAGGCCGACCACGGCGAACGAACCCACTGAACCGAGGATCGCCACCAACAGCACCTGCCAGATCGACAGGCCACGAAACGCCACCAGCGTCGCCCCGAGGGGCAAGCCGAGAATACTGATATTGGCCGCGAACCAGACCCAGAACAGCTGCAACGGATGACCGTTGCACTCCGCCTCGGGTACCGGTTCGATGCCGCGGGTTTCCAGTTGCCCGGCGCCTGAGCCGACCGTCGATGAACTCATGAATGAAACTCCTGTTGCCGTTATTGGGGTGTCTGGCAATTTCGGAAGTCACAGAACAGTCCGGCATTCCTGGCCGTGTTCCAGCTTTCCCTAGCGATCGGCAGTACGGCCGAAAGGTGTCGCGAGCCTGGGGCTCGGCACTGGGCGCGACGACTTAACGCAGCGCCAGCAACGCTTCTACCAGAGGCAGCAGGTCCAGTTCATTGACCTGTTGCACCTGATGGATCAACTCCGCAGGCCAGGCCTGCAAGCCCAGGCAGGCGCCCAGCATGGCGCCGAGAATCGCCGCGATGGTGTCGGTGTCGCCGCCAAGACCGGCGGCCATGCACAGTGCCTCGAAGGCCTCAAGGTGCCCCAGGGCGACCTGCCGGGCCAGGGCGAAACTGACCACCACCGACTCTTGGGAGGCCACCGAGGTACCGATCAGTTCATACAGCATTCGAGCAAAGGCCTGCTTGTCGCCTTCAATCCTCAAGGTGCCGGCCCACTCCAGGCGCGCCGCGATAGTGGCCCCGGCCACCCAATGACCATGAACCTGTGCCTGGCGGGCAATCTGCGCCCCCAGGGGCAGGGCCTCGATCAACGCGGCGCCATTGATGCCGGCGGACACCACCGCCGCCACAGCTGCCGCGCTGGCGATTCCCAGACTGGTGTTATGCGTGACCTGACAGGCCTCGACCACCGCCTGGACAAAGCCTTGAGTGCCGGCGACATCGGCGGCGATGCCCACCGGCGTGATGCGCATGGCGGCGCCATTGGTGGTGCCATAGCGTCCGGCCTCCTCCACCGATTCACCGGCGAGGATCATTTCAATGGCGCGTTTTGTGGACGGGCCGAGCAGGTCCTGGGAACCCTTGGCCTGCATCGCCGCCTCCCACTGGATCAGGCTCCGGGCCAGGGCCGCCGGATCGATCCGGCCTTGGCCCTGAACCAGCAGGCGCCCCACCAGGATCGCCTGTTCGGTGTCGTCGGTGATGGTCCCTGCGGGCAGGTTGGCAGCAATCGGCTGCTCGGGCCCTGCGTCTTCCAGGGTGCGGATCACGCCGAAACGCTGGTGGATCTGTTCATGACTCAAGGATTGGGTGGGCATGCCCAGGGCATCGCCCAGGGCCAGGCCATAGAAGGCGCCAAGTGCCCGCTGAAGCGGGCTCAACGCGACTCTCCGAATTGCAGGTGCATGCGGAAATGCTGTGGATCGAGCAGGCTCTCGACCTGCTCCATGAAACGCCCCTGGCGATCATAGGTGGTGCGCAGGGCCTTGAGAAACACATCTCCCGGCGCCCGCCCGAGCAGCTCGGCGTCTTCGGCGTTCAGGGGCTCGGCGCCGATCCATTGATCGCCGCGCTCGCCGATATAGCCGTAGGCGGCCAGGGTAATGGTCAGGGAATCATCGATCAGGCCGACCCGGGGCAAGCCTTCCAGCTCGCCGGAGGCTGGGATCAGGGAACGTTCGAGGGACAGCACCCTGCCGTCGGTGCTGCGCCGGCGGCGATCCAGGGCTATGAACTGGTCGGTGCCCAGGCGGTGCTTGAGCTCCGGTCGGCGCACGGCCTCCAGGCGCAGCACCTCGGTGTTGACCAGTGCGCCGCTCTCGGCCAGGGCCTGGGCCCAGCCATGATGCTGGTCCAGGGCCACGCCGTCGAAGGTGACGATGGACCCCACCCCGCTCTGCGTGGCGATGTAGTTGCGACGCTTGAGCTCGGCCAGGGCTTCACGCAAGGTGCCACGACTGACACCGAACTCCCCGGCCAACTGGTGCTCTCCCGGCAGTTGGAAGCCGTCTTCCAGCAGACCGCTTTCAATGCGCCGGATCAGCTCGTCGACCACTCTTGTTTTCTTATCGAATCGAACATGTTTAGGCATGTCCGGGTTGATACATGAAACCCGGGATCAAGATCAAGAAATATCTCGAAATCGAAATTGAAATGTCTTTAGGGCTCCAGGCCAATGGGGAAGAACACCCCATCACTCCACACTCCCAGCCAGCGCTGGCCATCCAGAACACGCGTCTGTGCCAGCTCCACCAACTGGTAGAAGACATTGCGATGGATCAGCGCCTCAAGGTTGTTTCGAACCAGAACATAAGGCGCAGGCTCTTGGGTCAGCGGGTCGATCACCACCCGCAGCGGATGCTCGAGGCTGGCAACCACCTGCTCGTCGACATTGCTGGTAAAGCGCAACAGTTGCCCTTCACCCTGCCCTTCGACCTCCAGGGTCACGGCGACGAAGGGAGCATCGTCGACCTTGATGCCCACCTTCTCCACCGGGGTGATGAGAAAGTAATCGTCACCATCGCGGCGGATGATGGTGGAGAACAGCTTGACCATCGGCTTGCGACCGATGGGCGAACCCAGGTAGTACCAGGTGCCGTCGCGGGCGATACGCATGTCGATATCGCCACAGAAATCGGGATTCCACAGGTGGACCGGCGGCAGGCCCTTCTCGGCCTTGGGAATCTGCGCCAACAGGTCGTTGGCCTTGCCTGGACCACTCATGTCGCTCTCCTCGTTCAATCAGTCGCTCAGGCCCAGCAAACCGCGGGCATATTGCTGCAACGGCGGGCCCAGCAGGTCCTGGGGCTTGTTGTCGTGGAACGTCAGTAATCCGCCACGACTGCGAATACGGGTCGTATCGATCAGGTACTGGGTACTGGTTTCGATCAGCATGATCTGGATGGTGCTGGTATCGACGCCCAGGCGATCCACCGCCTCCTGGTCCAGCCACTCATCGGAGTTGCCGATACGGTCGTCGGCCTTGGCGAAACGAGCGTAGAGCAAATAGTGGGCGCCCGCTTCCCGGGCTTCGACCATGGCTTCGTTCAAGCCTTCGGGAGCTTTGGCCCGGCGCACCATGGGGAAATACTCGACAAAGCCGTTGAAGGCCTCTTCGGCCACTACGTTGGGTCGCGGGTAAGCACCGCCCGGCGGTACAAAGTGCCCTTGGGCGATGAAAATGAACGAATCCGGCTGAATGCGAAATGAACTGGTACGACGGGTATCGCTGTGATCGAGCATCCCCGCATCGCTCAGGTGATAGCGCACCCCCTCGCCCATATCACTGACATTCATGCAGCCGCCGAGTGCCAAAAAGGCCAGCAGCAAAACCAGGCTACGCATCCTACCCTCCAAAAACCGGTGACGGAAAACCGGCGAATGGCCACGGGATGCAGCTTCCGCGCCAGCTAGGCAAATGGAGGACATTCCAGCGTCGGCCAAACTAGCCACCGATGATTTTCATCACCGTGGCGCCGCCGGAAAAGGCCAGGTCCTGCTTGTCGCCCAGGGCCTTGACCAGCAGGCGCTGGAGCGCCGGCAAGGCTTGATGGCGCGGCTTGTCCAGCAGGTCGCCAACATAGTGGCGATTGCTTGACGACAGGCAGCCGTGCAGCCAACCGGTCGAGGACAGGCGCAGGCGCGAGCAGGTCCGGCAGAACGGCACGCTTTCGTTGGCAATCACCCCAAAATGACCGCGCCCGGGAATCTCGTAGCGCACGGCGGTCGCATCCAGCGGCGCGTCGGCCTGGAGGTACTCGTAGTGCTCGCCGATCATCTCCAGCAACTGTTGCAGGCTGACAAACTGCTGCAGGAAGGCATTGCCGTCGCTGGCCAGGTGCCCCATGCGCATCAGCTCGATGAAACGCAGCTCATAGCCTCGCTCCAGGCAGTAGTCGAGCATGGGCATGACCTGATTCAGGTTCTGCCCGCGCAACGGCACCATGTTGACCTTGATCTTCAGCCCGGCCGCGCGTGCTTGCTGCATGCCATCGAGCACGCTGGCCAGGTCGCCACCCCGGGCGATGCTGCGAAAAGCCGCGGCATCCAGGGTGTCGAGAGAAACATTGATCCGGCGGATCCCCGCGTCCACCAGCAATGGCAGCTTGCGTGCCAGCAACTGGCCGTTGGTGGTCAGGCTGATGTCTTCCAGACCCATGCGTCCGACCGCGGCCATGAAGGTTTCCAGCTTGGGACTGACCAGCGGCTCACCGCCGGTGATGCGCAGCCGCTCAATGCCGGCCGCTTCAATCAGATACGCCACGCCCCGAGCCATTGCCTCGGCCGACAACTCATCCTGGGCAGCCACCAGCCGCTTGCCGTTGGGCACGCAGTAGGTACAGGCGTAATTGCAGGCGGACGTCAGACTGATCCGCAAATTGCGAAAGCGCCTGCCTTGACGATCAACGATCATGGATGACTCCGGCGTAGGAAGGGAGAACCGGCCAAAACCTGACTCAAAAATCAGGTTCTGGCAAGTCCCATGCCTGAGTATATTCCTCGGACACTGCGCCATACAGATGGTCGATGGCGCAATACAGCGGCTGAATGCCTTAGCTGTTCGAGGTGTCGGGGTCGCGCTTGCGCTTGTTGCCCATGCGCACACCGATGTCCATCAGGAACTGGAAGAAGCCCTCCTGGTCCTCGAGCACATTGCTCCAGAACGGCGAGTGGTACAGTGCCACCGCGCCATGCACCAGCGCCCAAGAGGCGCAGTAGTGGAAGTAAGGCGGTACGTCTTCGAGCTTGCCTTCGCTGATACGGCCCTTGATCAGCAAGGTCAGTCGCTCGAAGTTGGAGGCGCGGATCTTGTGCAGTTCCTCGACCATTTCCGGCACCTGATTGCCCTTGACCACCTTCTCTTCCAGGCGGTCGAACAACCGGTAGCGCTGCGGGTCGCGCATGCGAAATTCGAAGTAGGCCCTGGACAGGGCTTCCTTGTCCTTGTCGACATCGGCCGAGTGCAGCAGCTCGTTCAGGTCACGCTCATAGTCGAGCATCAGGCGCAGGTAGATCTCCGCCTTGGACTTGAAATGCTTGTAGATGGTCCCTTTGCCGATACCCACGGCATCCGCAATCATCTCGACGGTGACACTGTCTTCACCTTGTTCGAGGAACAGCTTGAGCGCGGTATCGAGAATTTCTTGCTCGCGGCGACGAAACTCACGGACCTTACGAGGTTCTTTCTGCATAAGAAAAGGTCTGTTCGGGGTCAAAATCGAAGCCGCGTATTATGCCTAACTTGCGCCAAAATGCACGGATCATCCTTCGTTGCAGCTGTTTCTGGCGGAAAAGCCCACCTGACGCCAGCCCCTGAATGGGTCGCCGAAACCAGGAAAATCCCGTGAATACGGGGTCGGCGCGCGGTTCACATAGCAAACATCCAGGGCCTTCGAGCCTCGGATCAGACCGCAAAGTCTAGAGCTTTTCCATAACAGGGTCCCGACACCCGCCCACGCCCCCTACTCGACGAAAATACATTCACGAGTCGCAATGACGTCATTGCTTGTCAGCTTCGTTGCTTAATGGAGATTAGAAAAACCCCTGAAAAGCACCGAAAAAGACATCGGGAACGGACGAACATTCTGAAAATGCCGATGCCATTGATCAGGATCAGGCTGAGTGGAGGACTGAACTGCAACAGCTTGTGTGCAAAAAGCGCGGCAACAATCGTTGTTTTACGCCGCATTGCGCCAAAAACAGTGAAAAAGAGCGGAATTACAGGAAAAAATGCGGCGAACCTCGAAAAAATGAGAACTCAAGCGAAGCGCGCGTATTCCAAATTTGTTTAAAAACCAAGCAGGGGCAACTGGACTGAATGCAATAGTGATCAATACTTCAACTGTCGGCGGGACATCTCCCCCAAGTGAAACGCCGATTTAGGTACCGATGGACCGCGTGCCTTAGTTTTACTCCTAATGGTCTTAACCCGGATTCCCCCCCCCAGAACCCGGGTTTTTTTTGCCTGAAATTCAAGCTTTCCACCACCGGATCAAGCCCCGCTCTTGACCCGAGCCAGGGGAAACAGGCGCTTGAAGTTGGCCGTGGTCTGTTCGGCAAAGGCCTCGTAGGCCTCGCCGCGCAGCATCGCCAGGAACTCCGCCACTTCGCGCACATACTGCGGCAGGTTGGGCTTGCCGCGATAAGGGATGGGCGCCAGGTACGGCGAGTCGGTTTCCACCAGCAGCCGATCGGCAGGCACCTGGCGAGCCACATCGCGCAAGGCATCGGCATTGCGGAAAGTGACGATGCCCGACAGAGAGATATAGAACCCCAGGTCCAGAGCCGCCTTGGCCATGTCCCAGTCTTCGGTGAAGCAATGCAGCACGCCGGCATTGGGCAATGCGGCTTCCCGCAGCAGCGCCAGGGTGTCGGCACGGGCACCGCGGGTGTGCACCACCACCGGTTTGCCGGTCTGCTGCGCGGCCTGCAGATGCAGACGGAAAGACTCCTGCTGCAGCTCGGCCGCTTCCGGTTCGTAGTGATAGTCCAGACCGGTTTCGCCAATGGCCACCACCCGCGGGTGGTTCAGCTCCTCCAGCAGCCAGTCCAGGGCCGGCGCCGCGCCGGGCTGCACGTCCAGCGGGTGCACCCCTACCGAGCAATCGACATCGTCGTAACGCTCGGCCAGGGCCTTGACGTCCGCGGCGTTGTCGGCACTGACGCCAATGCACAGGAAGTGCCCGACACCGCGCTGGCGGGCAGCGGCCAGTGCCGCATCCAGGGAACCGTCATGGGCGGCAAGGTCGAGACGATCAAGGTGGCAATGGGAATCTACGAGCATGGGAGCCTACAACTACATCCGATCAATGAAAGGGCCGGGCGTTGTCGTCCGACCGGATACCAGCCTGATTCAGGAGCAGGCCGCTCAGTGCCGGGACGGCAACGCCGCCCATTGCACCAACAGTGCCTCCAACAGCAACACGCGGTTGAGGTTGGCCTTGCTCAGGACCTTCTGTCGCTGGGCCAGGATCCAGTCCTGGATCGCCAGCACCTTGTCCTGGCCGGACTTCTGTGCCAGGTACTGCAACACCTTGCGCATGTCGGGCAGGCCCAGGCCGTCCTCGTCCTGGGTCAGCTGGTAACGCAGGACCAGGTTCGACCAGTCACAGAACCAGTCGAACAACAGCAACAGCGGGATGGCGTTCCAGGCCTCGGCCAGCTGGGTCGGCGATTGCTGCTGCTTGAGCAGTTTCTTCACCCCGTCCACTACCAGCGCCCGCTGCTCGCGAACCCCCTGGGCCTGCAAGCCGACAGCGGCCAGCGGTGATCCGGCGGCCAGGGTCAACAGCTCCAGGCGCTCCTCATCGGAACATTCGGGCAGGGCCCCGGCCAGCCATTGCTGGCTCATCGCCGCGCTGGGCAAGGGACATGCCTGCTGGACACAGCGACTCTTGATGGTCGGCAGCAAGCGGCTCGGCTGATGACTCACCAAGAGCAGCACGGTATCCCCGGAAGGCTCCTCAAGGCTTTTCAGCAAGGCGTTGGAGGCATTGATATTCATCGACTCCACCGGCTCGATCAGCACCACCTTGCGCCCCCCCAGCTGCGCGGTCTGCACCACGAAGCTCACCAACTCGCGCACCTGGTCGACCTTGATCGCCTTGTCCGCTTCTTCGGGCTCCAGCACGTAGTTGTCCGGATGACTACCGGCCTGGAGCAACAGGCAGGACTTGCACTGGCCACAGGCATCCAGCCCGTTCGGACGCTGGCACAGCAGACGCGCCATCAGGCGTTCTGCCAGGGCTCGCTTGCCAATGCCCGCCGGGCCGTGCAGCAGATAGGCGTGGGCATGTTGCGTGCGCCCGGCCAACTGCTGCCAGAGGCCGTCCTGCCAGGGAAAGACTTCAGCCACGGGCGCGCTCCAGCAATTGCGGGAGCAAGGCGTCCAGGGACTGCTGGACCCGGGCCAGGGGCTGCGCCGCATCCACCAGGCAATAACGCTGAGGAGCGGCGGCGGCGCGTGTCAGGTACGCCTGGCGCACCTTCTGGAAAAACGCCTGACCTTCCTGTTCGAAGCGATCCAGCCGACCGCGGGCACTGGCCCGGGCCAGGCCGACATCCACCGGCAAGTCGAAAACCAGGGTCAGGTCCGGGCGCAGCTCGCCCTGGACGAAACGTTCCAGGGCCTCGATGCGCTCAAGGCTAAGGCCACGACCGGCCCCCTGATAGGCGTAGGTCGAATCGGTGAAACGGTCACACAAGACCACCGCGCCGCGAGCCAGTGCCGGGCGAATCACTGTGGCCAGATGCTGGGCACGGGCGGCAAACACCAACAGCAACTCGGTGTCGGCATTCATGACTTCCTCACCCGGCGTCAGCAGCACTTCGCGAATCCGCTCGGCCAAGGGCGTGCCGCCGGGCTCACGGGTCAGCACCACCTCGATACCCGCGGCGCGCAGGCGCTCGGCGAGGTACTCGCGGTTGGTGCTTTTACCAGCCCCTTCCGGGCCTTCCAGGGTAATAAACAAGCCAGTCACAGGCAGTCCTTAATCAAAGTCATTGCGGGCTTTTCGGCGCGGGCGCAGGTTCCACCGCAGCGGGAGCCTCGGCGGGCGCTGGCGACTCGCTGTCCGGGCTCGGGGTGACGGCAGGTGCCGGGCTCTCGGCCTCGGGCGTGGCCGGGGCGGCCAGCGGCGCCGGACTGGAGCGGTAGTCGGCGCGACGCTTGAGCTGGAACTCGCGCACCGCACTGTTATGGGCATCCAGGTCATCGGAGAACACATGGCTGCCATCGCCCCGGGCAACAAAATACAGGCTCTTGCCCGGCACCGGATTGAGGGCGGCGTGAATCGCCTCGCGCCCGACCATGGCAATCGGCGTCGGCGGCAGTCCGGCAATCACGTAAGTGTTGTAGGGCGTGGCTTCCTTGAGATGAGCCCGGGTCAGCTTGCCGGTGTAGCGCTCGCCCAGGCCATAGATCACCGTCGGGTCGGTCTGCAGCAGCATGCCGATCTGCATGCGCCGCACAAAAACCCCGGCGATCTGTCCACGTTCCTGGGGCACGCCGGTTTCCTTTTCCACCAGCGACGCCATGATCAGTGCCTGATAGGGATCGCTGTAAGGCGCGTCATCAGCCCGCTTGCTCCACTCTTTTGCCAGCACATCGTCCAGGCGATCGTAGGCTTTTTCCAGAAGCTCGGCGTCGGTCATGCCCTTTACAAAACGATAGGTATCGGGGAAGAAACGCCCTTCGGGAAACACCCCGCCGTGGCCGAGCTTTTCCATCACCTGAGTGTCGCTGAGGCCAGCCAGGGTCTGCTGCAGCTTGTCGCTCTTGGCCAAGGCATTGCGCACCTGGCGGAAGTTCCAGCCTTCCACCAGGGTCAGGCTGTACTGCACCACCTCGCCGCGTTGCCAGAGACCGATCAGGCCTTCGGCGGTCATGCCCGGCGTCATGCGGTACTCACCACTGTGCAGAGGCTGGCCCTGAAGATTGAAGCGCCAGTACAGACGCAACCAGAACCCATCCCGGATCACGCCATCGGCTTGCAGACGATTGAAGGTGCCGGTGGGCGTCGAACCGGCGGGAACATCCAGCAACTGTTCCTGGGAGAGGTTCAGCGGTTGTTCCAGGGCCGAGTGCAGTTTCCAGGCACTCGCGCCCAGCAGCAGCCCTGCCAGGACCAGTCCGGTTTCCAGCAGGAGCAGTAATTTACGTCTCACGAATCAAGCATCCAGTAGTGCGCGGGTAATGCCCTGCAGTTTACGGGTGAGCGGTCCCGCCGACCAGCGCATCCCGGCACAGGCACGCACCGGCCAGATGCCATAGACGCTATTGCAGACGAAGACTTCGTCCGCCTGCTGCAACTGATCGAGGCTGATGTCCGTGACCTCCACGGAAATTCCCAGTGACGCGGCCTGAAACAGAATTTCCGCGCGCATCACCCCGGCCACCCCGCACCGGCTCAGGTCGGCGGTCAGCAAGCGCCCCTGGCTGACCAGGAACAGATTGCTGAACACCGCTTCGATCACTCGCCCGGCGCCATCGAGCATCAAGCCTTCGGCATGCTCGGCATCACGCCATTCGGCGCGAGCCAGCACCTGTTCCAGCCGGTTGAGATGCTTGAGGCCCGCCAGCAACGGCTGCTCGGATAAGCGCGTGGCACAGGGAAACAGCACAATGCCCTGCTCGGCATTGGCCGGGGGATAGGCCGGCAAGGCAGCGCCCTGGAGAATGCGTCGCGCCGTGGCTGCCGGATCGGCGGCATAGCCCCGCAGACTGTCGCCGCGGGTCAGGATCAGCTTGAGCACGCCCTCCCCCAAGGCCGCCGCATAGGCCAGCACTTCGTGGCGAATCAGTGCCTGATCGGCATTCAACGCCAGACGTCGACAACCTTCGGCCAAGCGCTGCAAGTGCCGCTCCAACAGTTGCGGCTGCCCGGATCTGACAGCGATGGTCTCGAACAGACCATCGCCATAGGCCAGGCCGCGGTCCTTGAGCGACACGGCGTCAGCCGGCCGACCGTCGACCCAGCAGTGCATCACTCGGAGAACCGGCGGAACACCAGGGAGCCGTTGGTGCCACCAAAACCGAAGGAGTTGGACAGCACCACATCAATGTCCATGCTGCGCGCAGTGTGCGGCACGAAATCGAGGTCGCAGCCCTCATCCGGCTCATCCAGGTTGATGGTGGGCGGCGCGACCTGGCTGTTGATGGCCAGCACGCTGAAGATCGCCTCGATCGCCCCGGCGGCACCCAGCAGGTGACCGGTCATGGACTTGGTGGAGCTGACTGCGAGCTTGTAGGCGTGCTCGCCAAACACGGTCTTGATCGCTTCGGCTTCTGCCAGGTCGCCGGCAGGGGTCGAAGTACCATGAGCGTTGATGTACTGCACCTGATCGACATTGAGTTTGGCGTCGCGCAAGGCATTGGCGATGCAGCGAGCGGCACCGGCGCCGTCGGCAGGAGGCGAAGTCATGTGATAGGCGTCGCCACTCATGCCGAAACCGATCAGCTCGGCGTAGATGGTGGCGCCACGAGCCTTGGCGTGCTCCAGCTCTTCGAGCACCAGGGCGCCGGCACCGTCGGACAACACGAAGCCATCACGCCCCTTGTCCCAGGGACGGCTGGCACGGGTCGGTTCGTCATTACGGGTCGACAGTGCACGGGACGCACCGAAGCCGCCCATGCCCAGGCCACAGGCGGCCATCTCGGCACCGCCGGCAATCATCACGTCGGCTTCACCGTAGGCAATGTTGCGCGCGGCCATGCCGATGCAGTGGGTGCCGGTGGTGCACGCCGTGGAAATAGCGTAGTTCGGCCCCTGGACACCCAGGTGGATGGACAGGAAACCGGAAATCATGTTGATGATCGAGCCCGGCACGAAGAATGGAGAAATCCGGCGCGGGCCGGAATCGTGCAGGGTGCGGCTGGTTTCCTCGATATTGGTCAAACCGCCAATACCCGAGCCCATGGCCACGCCGATGCGTTCACGGTTGGCATCGGTGACTTCCAGACCGGCGTTGCGCACCGCCTGAAATCCGGCCGCCAGACCGTACTGAATGAACAGGTCGAGTTTGCGAGCCTCTTTGGCCGACAGGTACTCCTCGACATTGAAGCCCTTTACCGAGCCGCCAAAACGGGTGGAATAGGCAGAAAGGTCGGTGTGTTCGATCAGACCAATGCCACTTTGGCCAGCCAGAATGCCCTGCCAACTACTCGGCACATCCGTACCCAGTGGCGACAACATACCCATACCGGTGACTACGACGCGTCTACGCGACACAGCACTCTCCTTTTTCTAATGACGACACTTTGTATCAGGCCTAAAGAAAAAACCGCACGCCGTAACGGCAGTGCGGTTTTTCCATGACAGCAAAAGACGACTAAAAACGATTAAGCCTGGTGGCTGGTAACGTAGTCGATAGCTGCTTGAACGGTAGTGATCTTTTCAGCTTCTTCGTCAGGGATTTCGGTCTCGAATTCCTCTTCCAGAGCCATCACCAGCTCAACGGTGTCAAGGGAGTCGGCACCCAGGTCTTCAACGAAGGAAGCGGTGTTCACAACTTCTTCTTCTTTAACGCCCAGTTGCTCAGCAACGATTTTCTTGACGCGCTCTTCGATGGTGCTCATACCTTGTTTTCACTCCTAATGGACAAATTCAGGCAGCTGGCCAGTGGGTAAGTGTATAGAAAGGCTTTTCAGCTTTTCAACTGAAAGCTTCGTCCCTCAAACCCTTTGGCCATCTGCCTATAAATTGATTGCAGCTTTATAACGGATTTTAGACAGCTCGTATGACATTTTTTTGAAGCAATCCGTCACATTTGACTCACATATACATCCCGCCATTGACCGGGATTGTAGCCCCAGTAACGTATGCCGCACCGTCGGATGCCAGAAAAGCGACCACTTGCGCGATCTCTTGAGCCTGACCCAGACGACCCAGCGGAATTTGCGTCAGCAGGGCTTCACGCTGTGCTTCCGGCAACTCGCGGGTCATATCGGTGTCGATAAAACCTGGAGCAACCGAGTTCACAGTGATCGACCGCGAACCCACTTCACGCGCCAGGGCACGGCTGAAACCTTCCAGACCGGCTTTGGCGGCGGCGTAGTTTACTTGGCCGGCGTTGCCCATGGCACCCACAACCGAGCCAATACTGATAATTCGACCCCAACGAGCCTTGGTCATGCCGCGCAGAACGCCCTTGGACAGGCGGTACAAGCTGTTCAGGTTGGTATCGACCACGTCGTACCACTCGTCATCTTTCATGCGCATCATCAAGTTGTCGCGGGTGATGCCGGCGTTGTTCACCAGAATCGCCGGCGCACCGAACTGCTCAGTGATGCTGGCCAGCACTGCAGCCACGGACTCGTCGCTGGTGACATTGAGCTCAAGGCCGGTGCCCTGAATGCCGTTTTCCTTGAGGGTAGCGGCGATGCGCTCGGCACCGGAGGCGGAAGTGGCTGTGCCCACCACGATAGCGCCCATACGACCCAGCTCAAGCGCGATGGCCTGGCCGATACCACGGCTGGCGCCGGTCACCAGTGCAACTTTACCTTGCAGACTCATGCAAGCTTCTCCTAGTTCAGGCCAACGCTGCACGGGCGGCAGCGAAGGCATCTGGGGTATTCAGGTTAGAGGTCGACACGCCTTCGGCGCAGCGCTTGTTGAGACCGGCCAGGACCTTGCCCGGACCGCATTCCACCAGCTGGGTGGCGCCTTGGGCTGCCAGGGTCTGTACCGACTCGACCCAGCGCACAGGCTTGTACAGCTGCTCCAGCAGATCGCGCTTGAGAGTATCGAGGTCGGCCGCTACGGCGGCGCTGACATTCTGTACCAGAGGAATCTGCGGCGCCTGCCAGTTGATCGCCGCGATCGACTCGGCAAAACGTTCAGCCGCAGGGCGCATCAGCTCGCAATGGGACGGCACGCTGACCGGCAGCGGCATGGCGCGCTTGGCACCGCGGGCCTTGCAGCCCTCGATGGCACGGTCCACCGCCGCCTTGGCACCGGCAATGACCACCTGGCCCGGGGAGTTGTAGTTCACCGCACTGACCACTTCACCTTGCGCCGCTTCTGCGCAGGCCGCCACGACATCGGCGTCATCCAGACCAAGAATCGCCGCCATGCCGCCTTGACCTGCCGGCACAGCTTCCTGCATCAGCTGACCACGACGTTCGACCAGCTTGACCGCCTCAGCCAGAGTCAGGCTGCCAGCCGCCACCAGGGCGCTGTATTCACCCAGGCTGTGACCCGCAACGAAGGCCGGACGCGCGCCACCCTCGGCCAACCAGACGCGCCACAGGGCGATGGAGGCGGTGAGGATGGCCGGTTGAGTCTTGTCGGTTTGATTGAGCAGCTCTTCGGGACCTTGCTGGGTCAGAGCCCAGAGGTCGTAGCCCAGAGCATCGGAGGCTTCCTTGAATGTGTCGAGGATCAGTGGGTACTGCGCGCCCAACTCGGCCAACATGCCGAGGGACTGCGAGCCCTGTCCTGGAAAGACGAATGCGAGGGATGCAGACATGTAACAAGCCCCTAATGATCTTGTCGTCGGAGAATTGACGTCACACCGCAGTGGACGCAAGAAACTGACAGTTGGATGGCCAATTGAACTGAGCGGTCACATTTAAGCACTCCACAGGATAAACGCCTAAAGCAACAGATCTTCAAGGCGCCCGTGCAGGCGTCGCGGCAAGTCTTCCTGGATTTCGATCAGCGCGCGCTGAATTGCACTCTGAAACCCCTGAACACCCGCAGAACCGTGGCTTTTCACCACTATTCCCTGCAACCCGAGAAAGCTCGCCCCATTGTGCCGAGCCGGCGCCAGGTCCGCCTGCAATCGCCGCATGAGCGGCAAGGCCAGCGCACCGACAGCCCGGGACAGCAGATTCCGCCTGAACAATGCCTCGATACGGGCAGCGATCATGGTGGCCAGCCCCTCGCTGGACTTGAGCAGGATGTTGCCGACAAAACCGTCGCACACCACCACATCCGCCTCGCCGCGATACAGTCCGTCACCCTCGACGAAGCCTATGTAGTTCAGACCCCGCGCCTGCTGAAGCAGGCTCGCCGCCAGCTTGACCTGCTGGTTGCCCTTGATGTCTTCGGTGCCGATGTTCAGCAAGGCCACTCTTGGCCGCACTATGCCCAGGCATTGCGCTGCAACCGAACCCATGATTGCGAATTGCAACAGGTGCTCGGCACTGCAATCGACGTTGGCCCCCAGATCCAGCAACTGGCAATAGCCACGCTGAGTGGGAATCGCCGCCACCATCGCCGGACGGTCGATGCCAGGCAGGGTTTTGAGCACATAGCGCGACAACGCCATCAGCGCCCCGGTATTGCCGGCACTGACGCAGGCCTGGACCTTTTCATCCCGCAATAGCTCAAGCGCCACCCGCATCGAAGAATCGGGCTTACCGCGCAGAGCCTGGGCAGGCTTCTCGTCCATGGTGATCACTTCACTGGCAGGAGCGATTGTCAGGCGCGCGCGATCCACAGCCGAATGGCCGGAGAGCAGATCTTCAAGAAGGGAGGGTTGACCCACCAGGGTCAGATGCAGCGAGGGGGTAGCAGACAGGCAAGCAATACTGGCCTGAACAATGCTGCGGGGACCGAAGTCCCCGCCCATTGCGTCAATCGCGATGACTTGAGCGGACAAGGATTACTCGTCAGCGCCCTTGTCGATCACTTTACGACCACGGTATACGCCTTCTGGCGATACGTGGTGACGCAGGTGAACTTCACCGGTGGTCTTTTCTACGGACAGAGTGCTTGCCTCGAGAGCATCGTGGGAGCGACGCATGTCACGGGCAGAGCGGGATTTTTTGTTCTGCTGAACAGCCATAATTGATTAACTCCTAAACGTTTGGGTCACGCTTTAACTGCGCCAATACACTGAACGGGTTGGACCGCGTTACCTCGTCCTCGCTCGGTTCGGGCTCATCGAGCCCCGCCGGCTGCTGGCATTCTTCCGGATGATGAGCAGGCACGATGGGCAAGGCAAGCAAAAGCTCCTCCTCGATCAACGCCTGCAGATCCAAAGGATCTTCGCCCAGTTCCAGCACGTCATAACCTTTCGGCAACGACTGGGTATTCGCACCCTCCTTCACCACGGCGTAACTGCACTCGCTGTGGATCGGCAGGGTGACCAGCTCAAGACAACGCTGGCAAACCATTTTGACTTCGACGTCGATGGAGCTGTGGATAACTACAGCTTTACGCTCGTCACGCTCGAAAACGAATTTAGCCTGCACCGTACCGACATTGTCGGAAAGCGGGTCGCAGAGTCTCTCCAAATCGGCCAGCAGCAGTTCACCTTGAAGGGTGGTGCCACGGTCAGCCAATTTGCGCGGGTCAACGTGAGGTGGAATCGGGTCATTCAACATAGGCGCAGCATTATAGGGATGCCCCCAGCCATGTCAAAGGAAATTCAGCCCTGTCCGTCACTTGCCGGCCCCGCTAGAATTCCCGCCCCATCCCAGGAGATGCGCATGCTGCCTTTATTACTCGCCTCGAGCTCGGTCTATCGCCGGGAATTGCTGTCCCGCCTGCAACTGCCCTTTACCTGCAGCTCTCCCGATATCGACGAAAGCCACCGACCAGGGGAGCCCGCCATGGCACTGGTGAAACGCCTGGCGGAAGAAAAGGCCCGCGCCCTTGCAGCCACACACCCGGATCACCTGATCATCGGCTCGGACCAGGTAGCGGTACTGGGGGAACGCATCATCGGCAAACCCCACACCTTCGACAAGGCACGCCAGCAACTGCTGGACGCCAGCGGCGCCAGCGTGACCTTCCTCACCGGCCTGGCCCTGCTCAACAGCCGGACAGGCCACTGCCAGGTCGACTGCGTCCCCTTCACCGTGCATATGCGCACCCTCGACCAGCAACGCATCGAGCGCTACCTGCACGCCGAGCAACCCTTCGACTGCGCCGGCAGCTTCAAGGCCGAAGGCCTGGGAGTCAGCCTATTCCAGAGCACCACCGGCAGCGACGCCACCAGCCTGGTAGGCCTGCCATTGATCCGCCTGGTGGACATGCTGCTAGCCGAAGGCGTGGCCATCCCCTGACCAGACACTAAAAAGCCGGCACTCTGGCCGGCTTGGTTTGTTCAGTACCGCACAATCAGCGCAAGGCCGGCCCCTGAAAGCCCATCCACATGGCGATCTGTTCAGCCACGCTGGCGCCCAGCTTCTTCGAGAAGCGATCGAGTGGCGACTCCTGGACAGTGAAGTCCACCAGCTCTTTTTCACCAATCACGTCCCGCGCCACCGAGCTGGTATTACCCAGGCCGTCGATCAAGCCCAGTTGCAACGCCTGCTCACCGGACCAGACCAACCCCGAGAACAGCTCAGGATGCTCTTTATCCTTGAGGCGCTCGCCACGCCCCTGCTTGACGCTGGCTATGAACTGACGGTGAGTGGTGTCCAGCACGCCCTGCCAGAACTGAGTTTCATCAGGTTTCTGTGGCTGGAACGGATCGAGGAACGACTTGTGTTCGCCGGAAGTGTAGGTACGACGCTCGACCCCCAATTTCTCCATGGCGCCGACAAACCCGTACCCGGCCGCCGTAACGCCGATGGAGCCCACCAGACTCGCCTTGTCGGCATAGATCTCATCGGCAGCACTGGCGATGTAGTAAGCACCAGAAGCCCCCAGATCAGAGATCACCGCATAGACCTTGGTGTCCTTGTGCAAAGCCCGCAGACGACGAATCTCGTCATAGACGTAGCCAGACTGCACCGGACTGCCGCCAGGGCTGTTGATGCGCAGAACAATACCCTTGACCTTGGGATCATCGAAGGCGGTGCGCAGACTGCCGACGATATTGTCCGCACTGGCCGACTCCTTATCGGCAATCACACCCGTGACATCGATCACCGCGGTGTAGCTGCCGCCACGAGCCGCGTTCTTTTCCATGGTCATCAGCGGCGTGAACAAAGCCAACGCCACAAACAGATACACAAAGGTCAGCAGCTTGAAGAAGATCCCCCAGCGCCGCGAACGACGCTGCTCCTGGACACCGGCCAGGAGCGTCTTTTCCAGCAGCTTCCAGCTCTTGTCATCACTCTCTTCAGCGCCCGCCTTGCTTGGCGCTTTCCATTCGTCGCTCATGCCTGCTACCCCAGCAAAAACTTATTCGGCAGCCTGACTCAGCCAGGCATGCAATTGAGGAAAACGGTCGATGGACAAGCGCGGCTCGAAAGCCCGCAAAGCCTCGATGGACTGAGCACCGTAGCTCACAGCCACCGAATCCATGCCGGCATTGCGCGCCATCAACAGATCAAAGGAGGAATCGCCAACCATCAGAGCCTGCCTTGGGCCGACTCCGCAATGAGCAAGAATTTCCTCCAGCATCAACGGATGAGGCTTGCTCGCGGTTTCGTCGGCCGCCCGGGTGATATCGAAATATTCTTCCCAGCCATGGGCCTTCAGCACCCGATCCAATCCGCGCCGAGCCTTGCCCGTGGCAACTGCCAACCGATAACCCTCGGCCCGGAAAGCCTCCAGAGACTGCACCACGCCAGCAAACAACGGCGAAGGCTCAGCCTCCAGCGCGATGTAGTGATCCGCGTAATGCTGACGAAAGGCCACCAACTGACCCTCGTCGATTTCGGGATACAAGGTACGAATCGCCTCCGGCAAGCCAAGACCGATGATGCCCTTGACGGCAAAATCGTCACGCCGGGGAAAACCGGAGCGATCGGCCGACACATGCATCGACTCGACAATCCGACCAATGGAATCCGCCAGAGTGCCGTCCCAATCGAAGATCAACAGCTGGTAATCAGGGTGCACTCAAGCGCTCCACGGTCTTGGCCCACATTTCATCCACTGGCGCCTGCAGCTTCAGCTCGCCGCCATCAGGCAGCGGCACCGTCAACATATAGGCATGAAGGAACAGGCGCTTGCCGCCCAATTCGCGAATCTCGCGGGTGAAATCATCGTCGCCGTACTTGCTGTCACCGGCAATGCAGTGCCCGGCATGCAGGGTGTGCACGCGAATCTGGTGAGTGCGACCAGTCACCGGCTTGGCCTCGACCATGGTGGCGAACTCGCCGAAGCGGCGCAGCACCTTGAACACCGTCAAGGCCTCCTTCCCTTCTTCATTGACCTCCACCATGCGCTCGCCAGAACGCAGGTTGCTCTTGAGCAAAGGCGCGCGCACCTGCTTCAGGGCCGTTGCCCAGTGGCCACGCACCAGTGCCATGTAGCGCTTGTCCACACCATCACCACGCAGCGCGGCGTGCAGGTGGCGCAACATGCTGCGCTTCTTCGCGATCATCAGCAGGCCGGAGGTGTCGCGATCGAGGCGATGCACCAGCTCCAGCTCCTTGGCATCCGGACGCAACTGACGAAAGGCTTCGATCACACCGAAATTAAGGCCGCTGCCGCCGTGCACGGCAATGCCGGCGGGCTTGTTGATCACAATCAGCGCCTTGTCTTCAAAGACAATCGAGGCTTCCAGTCGCTGCAACAACCCTTGAGCCAGCGGCACCGGCTCGTCGCGCTCGGGCACGCGCACCGGCGGCACGCGCACCACATCACCGGCCTGCAGCTTGTACTCGGGCTTGATCCGTCCCTTGTTCACCCGCACTTCGCCTTTACGCAAAATGCGATAAATCAAGGTCTTGGGCACGCCTTTGAGTCGCGCGAGAAGGAAGTTATCAATACGTTGGCCGGCATATTCCGGCGAGACCTCAAGCAATTGAACGCCTGGAGTCGAGGGGGCAGTAGTCGTCATGGCGCGAATGATAACAATTTTTTATGGATTTGAAGCACTTAATGATTGCTGCTATAGTCGCGAACGCCGCCAAAAGCGGCTGGACAGCGGAACAGCGGCAACTAGCCGGCCCTGACCAACGCAATTCATAAGGACGCAAGGCCGTCCTACGCAGCTCTCGCTACATACCGGAAGAGTCTGACGTTGTAACAAGCGCAGGTGACATGAGGCCTGAAACCCGTAAAAAGCAGAGTTATCACTCGCCTTTTATGCAGCGATTAACGGCCAGTTCACAAAGTGCAGTCAGCGCCTGACAACCCCAAGCGAAGGTTGTGGAAACAACGCCTTTAGCCATGATGCGTGACCTCCCCTTTCGGAGTTCACGGTAAATGCCAACCCGCTGCGGATTCTGCGCGCGGCAGCACCCGAATTATCAGGGATACGTGTAGGGTGGAGATGCACAACCGTCGGACTGTGTAGCATTAGGCTTTATTCAAGACGCTTCATCTCGTCCACAGTCGCCGGTTGATTCCTCCTCCTGACAGACTTTTGCTTAAGCGGTGCCTTAGTCACCACAGCAAGCAGGACGCGTGAGTCGCGACTTCGTTCTTAGTTATTCGGACGAACCTCGCTAGACACTCGAGTGGTCAACCACTCCTGACGCACCTGACACCGACCGTGAGAAGTCGTGTGTGCCGAACGCCGTTTCCGGCAGCCCGGAAACCGACGGTACTACATGAAAAGAATGCTGATTAACGCAACTCAACCCGAAGAGTTGCGTGTTGCCCTGGTAGACGGCCAGCGCCTCTACGATCTGGACATCGAGTCCGGTGCACGCGAGCAGAAAAAGGCCAACATCTATAAAGGCCGCATCACTCGCATCGAACCAAGCCTCGAGGCTGCCTTTGTCGACTTCGGCTCTGAGCGCCACGGCTTCCTGCCCCTCAAAGAAATCTCCCGCGAATACTTCAAGAAAGCCCCCGAAGGCCGCGTCAACATCAAGGACGTCCTGAGCGAAGGCCAGGAAGTCATCGTCCAGGTCGAGAAAGAAGAGCGTGGCAACAAGGGCGCCGCCCTGACCACCTTCATCAGCCTCGCCGGTCGCTACCTGGTACTGATGCCGAACAACCCGCGTGCCGGCGGCATCTCCCGCCGCATCGAAGGCGAAGAGCGCAACGAACTGCGTGAAGCGCTGAACGGCCTGGTAGCTCCTGCCGACATGGGCCTGATCGTGCGCACTGCCGGCCTGGGCCGCAGCAGCGAAGAGATGCAGTGGGACCTGGATTACCTGCTGCAACTCTGGACCGCCATCAAGGAAGCCTCCCTGGATCGCTCCGCGCCATTCCTGATCTACCAGGAAAGCAACGTGATCATCCGCGCGATCCGCGACTACCTGCGCCAGGACATCGGCGAAGTGCTGATCGACAGCGTTGAAGCCCAGGACGAAGCCCTGACCTTCATCCGCCAGGTGATGCCGCAGTACGCCAGCAAGATCAAGCTGTACGAAGACAGCGTGCCGCTGTTCAACCGCTTCCAGATCGAAAGCCAGATCGAAACCGCCTTCCAGCGCGTGGTCGAACTGCCTTCCGGCGGCTCCATCGTCATCGACCCGACCGAAGCCCTGGTGTCCATCGACATCAACTCGGCTCGCGCCACCAAAGGCAGCGACATCGAAGAAACCGCTCTGCAGACCAACCTGGAAGCAGCGGAAGAAATCGCTCGCCAACTGCGTCTGCGTGATATCGGCGGCCTGATCGTCATCGACTTCATCGACATGACCCCAGCCAAGAACCAGCGCGCCGTGGAAGAAAAAGTCCGCGAATGCCTGGAAGCCGACCGCGCCCGCGTGCAGATCGGCCGCATCTCGCGCTTCGGCCTGCTGGAAATGTCCCGTCAGCGCCTGCGCCCCTCCCTGGGCGAAAGCAGCGGCATCGTCTGCCCACGCTGCAATGGCACCGGCATCATCCGTGACGTCGAATCGCTGTCCCTGGCGATCCTGCGCCTGATCGAAGAAGAAGCCCTGAAAGACCGCACCGCCGAAGTTCGCGCCCAAGTGCCGATTCCGGTCGCCGCCTTCCTGCTCAACGAAAAACGCAACTCGATCACCAAGATCGAACTGCGCACCCGTGCCCGCATCGTCATCCTGCCGAACGATCACCTCGAAACGCCGCACTTCGAAGTCCAGCGTCTGCGCGATGACAGCCCGGAAGCCAACACCAACCAGTCCAGCTACGAAATCGCCGCGGCCGCAGCCGAAGCCGAAGAAGTGCAGCCAGCCGCCGCCACCCGCACCCTGGTTCGCCAGGAAGCCGCGGTGAAGACCGCACCGGCCCGCGCCAATGCCCCTGTGCCGACCGAAGCCGTCGCTCCGGTTGCCGCTCCAGCCCCGGTTGCTGCCGAGCCAAGCCTGTTCAAAGGCCTGGTCAAGTCCCTGGTCAGCCTGTTCGCCTCCAAGGAAGAGCCGGCCGCTCCGGTCGTGGTCGAGAAGCCGGCAACCGAGCGCCCTGCCCGCAACAACGAAGAGCAGCGTCGCAACGGCCGTCAACAGAGCCGTAACCGCAACGGTCGCCGCGACGAAGAGCGCAAGCCACGTGAAGAACGTGCACCGCGTGAAGAGCGCGCACCACGGGAAGAGCGTCAACCTCGCGAAGTGCGTGAAGCTCGCGAAGAAGTCCAAGGTGTAGCCCGCGAAGAACGCGCACCGCGTGCTCCGCGCGAAGAGCGTCAACCACGCGCCCCACGTGAAGACCGCAAGCCACGCGGCGAGCGTGAAGAGCGTGTTCGCGAACTGCGCGAGCCTCTGGATGCCGCTCCGGCCGCAGCCGCTGCTACCGCCGCCGTTGCCGTTGCCGTTGCCGAAGAACGCCCGGCTCGTCCGCCACGGGAAGAGCGCCAGCCGCGTCCGCCGCGCGAAGAGCGTCAGCCACGCGCCGAACAGGCTCAGGCAGCTGCCGCCAGCGAAGAAGAAGCACTGCCGAACGAAGAGCAACTGCAGGAAGAAGGCCAGGACAACGCCGACGGCGAACGTCCACGCCGTCGCTCCCGCGGCCAGCGTCGTCGCAGCAACCGTCGCGAGCGTCAGCGTGATGCCAACGGCAACGTGATCGAGGGTTCGGAAGAGAACGCCGAAGAGCCAAGCAGCGCCGATCTGGCCGCCGGCCTCGCGGTCACTGCCGCTGTTGCCAGCACCGCCATCAGCGCCAACGCTGAAGCACAAGCGCATCAGCAAGCCGAACGCGCGACCGCCGCTGTTGCAGAGCAGGCTCCGCAAGCACCTGTGGTCGAAGCCACTACTGAAGTGGAAGCGCCGGCTGCTCCAGCTGTTGAACTGGCCCCAGTTGAACAGGCCCCAGCGGCCGAAGTTGCTCCGGTTGTTGCAGAGCAGCCTCAGGTTGAAGTCGCCGCCGAACCCGCCGTGACTGTCGAAGCACAACCTGTGGTAGCCGAGCAGCCTGTTGCAGAACCTGCGGTCCAGGCGCCGGTGGTTGAGGAAACAGCCATCGAGCCTGCCCAGGAAGCTCCGGCCCCGGCCGCTGAACCTGTTGCCATCGAGCAGCCAGTGATTGCCCAGCAGCCTGCCCAGGCTGAAGAGCCTGCACCGGCTGTTGCCCCTGCCGTCACCGAAGCCCCGGCTCCAGTGGTTGAAGCGGCTCCGGTGAGCGCCCTGACCAGCAACGGTCGCGCACCAAACGATCCGCGCGAAGTGCGCCGTCGCAAGCGTGAAGCCGAGCGTCTGCAGAAGGAAGCCGAGCTGGCTGCCGCTGCCGCCCCGGTTGAAGCGCTGGCTGCTGCCGAACCCGCTCCGGTCGAAGCGCCAGTGGTGGTCGAAGCCGCTCCAGCGCCTGTCGAGGCGGCTGAAGCAGCATCTGCGCCGGTCACCGAACCTGTGGCAGAGCAACCTGCCCCGGTGGTGGAAGAGGCACCGCACAACGTCGAGCACGCCGTTGAGCACGTAGCCCACACCGAGGAAAAGCAGCACGAGCCTAAACCTCTCGCCTGACTCCATCGGCAATGAAAAAGCCCCGCCCGGGTAACCGGGCGGGGCTTTTTCATGCCCGCCATTCAATGCTCGCGAAACACCAGCGCTGCCGGCAGATCCACATCCCACACCACGCCCGGGTCGCTCAAGGGCACTTCGACCACCTTGCCCGCAGCAAACAGACACCTGGCGCCACGATCACCGGACAACCCCTGCAACGCAGCGGCATAAACCCGACCAAACCCCACCGGATGCCCCAGATCGTCCCCCAGCCGCGGCACGCTGATGTTCTCCTCGGTCAACCCCGCGATCACCCGCCTTATGCTGGCCGGCAGGATGAAAGGCATGTCCCCCAGCAACACCACCCAGCCATTGGCGTCGGCACTGGCCGCTACCGCAGCTGCCAGGCTGTGCCCCATGCCCGGCGAGTCCAGCAACAACACCTGACAACCATAAGCCCGCCCCAGCTCCGCCACCCGCGGCCGTCCCGGCGTCGTGACCAGCACCCGCCGTACCACTTCGGCAGGCAGGTTGACCAGCACCTGCTCCAGCACCGGCCGCTCTACGCCATCGCGCCCCACACAAGGCGCCAGCAACTTGTCCTGATCGTCTGCGAGCGCCTGCCGATAACGACTGCCCTGCCCCGCCGCCAGGATGATCGCGCAAGGCCAGGGACTCATCCGGCCACCTCGGCCACGCGCGCCACCGGCTGCTGCGACAGGGGCTCGACACCATTTTTCAGCGCCACGATCTGCGCCATCAGCGAAAGGGCAATCTCCGCCGGAGTATGACTGCCAATGTGCAGCCCCACCGGCCCGTGCAAGCGCTCGATGGCCGCGCTCGACAATCCCAGCAGGGCCAGATTGTCCCGGCGCTTCTGGCTATTGACCCGCGAACCCAGGGCGCCGACATAAAACGCCGGGGAATCGAGGGCCGTCAGCAACGCCATATCGTCCAGGCGCGGATCATGGGTCAGGGCCACCACCGCGGTGCGCTCATCCGGCTCGATACTCAACACCGCATCGTCGGGCATGCCGGCGACCAGGCGTCCATCCTGCTCCTCCCAGCCATGCACGAACTCCTGGCGCGGATCACAGACCAGCACCTCGAAATCCAAGAGACGCGCCATTTGCGCCACATAACGAGACAGCTGCCCGGCGCCGATCAGCAACAGGCGCCAGCGCGGTCCGTAGATCGCCCGCAGGGTGACACCGTCAAACGCCAGCTCATCCCGCTTGCCCGCTGCCTTGAGCAGCACCTGGCCGGTGCTCAGGTTCAACTCCCGGGCCACGATCTGATGCGCCGCGCAACGTCGCAGCAACTCGGCGACCCAGGACGGATCGCCGACCCGCTCCTCGGTCAAACGCAGGGTGCCGCCACAGGGCAGACCGAAACGCGCCGCCTCCTCCACCGTCACACCGTAAGTCACCAGTTGCACCGGCGGCCCCTGCGGTGCGAGACGCCCGTCCCCGAGGCGGCTGATCAGGTCGTCCTCGATGCAGCCGCCGGACACCGAGCCGATCACCACGCCGTCGTCGCGCAGGGCAAGCATGGCGCCCGGAGGGCGCGGCGCGCTGCCCCAGGTCTGGACCACGCTGTAGAGCAGCACCCCGCGCCCGGCACGGCGCCACTCCAGCACGCTGCGCAGGACATTCAGGTCGACACTGTCCATCAGGCACCCGCCTGCTGCCAGCCTTGCAACTGATAACGCACCGGCAGATTGCGGATGCGCTTACCGGTAGCGGCGAAGATCGCATTGCACAGAGCCGGGGCAATCGGCGGCACGCCGGGCTCGCCAACACCGCCCAACGGCACCTCCCCCGGCGGCGTTACCAGGTGCACCTGCACCTGCTTGGGCGCCAGGGACATGCGCGCCACCTCGTACATGTGGAAGTTGTCCTGCTGCACCTTGCCGTCCTTGAAGCTGATTTCCCCCAGCACCGCATTGCCCAGACCCATGACACAGGCGCCCTCAAACTGCGAGCGGATACGCTCGGGGTTGATCTGCGGGCCGCAATCCACGGCGATGTCGGCCTGGTGCACAATCAGCGTGCCATCGTCCTTGACCTCCACCTCGATCACCGCTGCCACATAGGTCACGAAGCTGTAGTGCATCGCCAGCCCCAGGCCACGCCCCTTGGGCAGCGAGCGGCCCCACCCGGCGGCCTTGGCCGCGGTTTCCAGTACCGCACGCATGCGCCCGGTGTCGATCGGGTAACGCTCCGGGGACTCGCCGTAATTCCACTCTTCGCTCAGGGTTCGCGGATCGATCTGACGGTCCGGCCCCAGCAGCTTGAGCTGGTACTTCAGTGGGTCCTGGCCCGCCTTGTGGGCCAGTTCGTCGACAAAACTCTGAATGGCGAAGCCGTGGGGAATGTTCGACACCGAGCGATACCAGCCCACCCGGGTATGGGCCGCAGCTTCGGGGTTTTCCAGGCGCACATTGGGAATCGCATAGGCCATGTTGGTGAAGCCCATGCCCAGCTCGAAGGCGCCCTCGTGGTTCATCCCCGGGGCGAACAGCGCGGTGATGCTCGGGGCCACGGTGCGATGCAGCCATGCGGCGGGCATGCCGTCCTCGTTCAAGCCGGCCTTGAGGTACTCCGCCGACACGGTATGGAAATAGGAGTGATGGATATCGTCCTCCCGGGTCCACTGCACCCGCACCGCCTTGCCGGGAAAGGCCTTGGCCAGGATGGCCGCCTCCAGAATGAAGTCCGGCTTGGATTTGCGCCCGAAACCGCCGCCCAGCAGGGTGACATTGACCGTGACCTGATCAAAGCCGATGCCCAGGCGCTCGGCGATCCGCTCGCGGGTCACCTGAGGCGCCTGGCTCGGCGCCCAGGCTTCACAGCGCCCGTCGAGAAAGCGCGCCACCGCCACCATCGGCTCCATGGGGGCCTGGGCCAGGTGAGGCAGGTAATAAGTGGCCTCCAGACTGCTCTGGGCGTCGTTCATGGCCTCATCCGGATTACCGGTGCTGCGCACCACCTTGCCCGGCTTCTGTGCCGCCGCCTCCAGCTCCTTGCGGTATTCGACGGAGTTATAGCCGGCATTGACCCCATCGTCCCACTCGATCTTCAAGGCATCGCGGCCCTTGATTGCAGCCCAGGTATTGCTCGCCACCACCGCCACGCCCCCCAGGGGCTGGAACTCGGAAGGCACGGGGCGACTGTCGATGGGTATCACCTTGATCACTCCCGGCACCTTGAGGGCCGCACGCTCATCCACGGACTTGACCTTGCCGCCATAGACCGGGGGCCGCGCCACTGCCGCGAACAGCATGCCTTCAAAGTGCACATCGGCGCCGTACACCGCGCGGCCATTGACGATGTCCTGGCCGTCGATGGCGCGGGTCGCCTCCTTGCCGATATAGCGAAACTCCGACGGCTGCTTCAGGCGCAGACCGTCCCGGGCCGGAACCGCCAGAGCCGCCGCTGCTGCGGCCAGAGCGCCATAGCCCAGTTCGCGCCCGCTGGGGGTATGAACCACCTTGTGCAACTGCGCCCGACATTCGCTCGGCGGTACCTGCCACTGCGCGGCAGCCGCCTGCTCCAGCATGGTCCGCGCCGCGGCGCCGCAACGCCGCATGGGTTCGTACCAATGGCGCATGCTGCGCGAGCCATCGGTGTCCTGGTTGCCAAAACGCGCTTCGTCTCCGGGCGCCTGCCTGACCTTGACCTGGGCCCAATCGGCCTCCAGCTCATCCGCCACCACCATGCTCAGGCTGGTACGCACCCCCTGGCCCATCTCCGAACGGTTGCAGATCACCGTCACGCTGCCGTCGCCGGCAATGCTCACATAGACCTTGGGATCGTCGACCCAGCCGTGGGGCATGCCATCGGCGCCAAACTTCTGCTCTTCGGCAAACGCCTGCTGCCAGCCCCAACTGGCCGCCAGTACCAGGGCTCCGGTGGCGCCCACCCCCTTGAGAAAACCACGGCGACTAAGGTTGCAGAGGGCAAAATCACTGGGGAGCCGGTTCATGCCTTGGCCTCCTGCAGATGGTTGGCCGCCTGGCGGATCGCGGTCTTGATCCGGTTATAGGTGCCGCAGCGGCAGATATTGCCGAGCATCGCCTCTTCGATCTGTTCGTCACTGGGATTGGGATGGATCTTGAGCAGCGCCGTGGCGGACATGATCTGCCCGCCCTGGCAGTAGCCGCACTGGGCCACCGCCGTATCCAGCCAGGCTTGCTGCACCACCTGCCCCACCGGATCGTTGTGCAGGTAGTCGATGGTGCTGACATTCTTGCCCAGCACCGAGCCGACCGGGGTGATGCAGCTGCGCGCCGGGTCGCCGTCGACATGCACGGTGCAGGCACCGCACAAACCCATGCCGCAACCGAATTTGGTGCCGCTGTAACCCGCCACATCGCGGATGGCCCATAACAGCGGCATGTCCTCGGTGACGTCCAGGGGATGATCTTGACCGTTGAGCTTCAGGGTAATCATGGGCACGCCCGCATTCTATGAGGTGATGGGGTCGAGCCATCTGCCACGGGGCAACGCGGCTGCGGTGCGCGCAGATCGGCTCAGGCTAATCGGGCTCTCTTGTGAAGACGGGGCTTCACCGGGCCTTTGGGGACGACAAATACTTACATTGTTAGCAAGCTAAGTTAAGCCGCCGGACATAAAAAAGCCTTGCAGGGTGTGCACCGTGCAAGGCCTTGGGCTCAAGCGCTGAGCTTAGTTCAAGAGTCGCCTCAATACAGATTCGGCTCCATCTCCAGCTCGACACTGAAACGCTCGGCGATATCGCGCTGGATCCGCCGGGCCAGCTCCAGCAGTTGCAGGCCGGTGGCCGTGCCGTAGTTCACCAGCACCAGGGATTGCAGGCGATGGACCCCGGCATCGGCTTCACGAAAGCCCTTCCAGCCCGCCTGCTCGATCAGCCAGCCGGCCGCCAACTTGACCTGCCCATCGGCCTGGGGATAACCCACCAGCCCCGGATAGGCCTGCTTGATCTGCGCCGCCAGCAACGCCGGGACCACCGGGTTCTTGAAGAAACTGCCGGCATTGCCCAGCACCGCCGGGTCGGGAAGCTTCTCGCTGCGGATACTGCAGATCGCCCGACTGACGTCGCTGGCCGTCGGATGCTCGATGCCCTGCTCGTTCAGGCGCTGACGCACCGGACCGTACTCGAGGTGCAGATGATCGACGCGATTCAGGACAAAACGCACCCGCAGGATCAACCAGCGACCGGCCTCATGCTTGAACAGGCTATCGCGGTAAGCGAACTGGCACTGGGCCAGGTCAAAGTCGCGCAACTCCCCGGTTTGCCGGTCCAGGGCGGTCAGGCCGGCGAACACGTCCTTGATCTCCACGCCATAGGCGCCGATGTTCTGCATCGGCGCCGCGCCCACGGTGCCGGGAATCAGGCTGAGGTTCTCCAGCCCGGACAAGCCCTGCTCCAGGGTCCACTGCACGAAGGGATGCCAGGTTTCCCCGGCCTCGGCTTCCACCACCACCCGTTGCCCATCGTCGCTGAGCAGACGGATGCCGCGGCTGGCCATGCGCAGCACCAGGGCCCGGATATCCGCGGTCAGTAGCAGGTTGCTGCCACCACCGATCACCAGCAGGGGCAACTGCTGCGCGGCGCAATAGGCCAGGGCTTCGCGCACGTCGTCATCGCTGTGGGCCTGGGCAAAGCGCAGGGCCTTGACCTCGACTCCGAAGCTGTTGAACGGCTTGAGCGAGACATCGGACTGAATGTGCAGGGTCATAGCCGCCCCTTCAACTCGATCACCAGCCGGTCGCAGGCCTCTTCGATCAGGTCCAGCACCTGCTCGAAGCCCTGCTCGCCGTCGTAGTAGGGATCGGGCACCTCATCCAGGACCGACTCGTAACGGCGCAGGAACAGGTCCAGCTCGGCCTTGCCCCGGGCCGGCTGCAGGGCCTTGAGGTTGCGCAGGTTGCTCTGGTCCATGGCCAGGATCAGGTCATACACGGCGAAATCGGCACTGCCGACCTGCTGCGCCCGTTGCGCCGAAAGGTCGTAGCCACGGCGCAAGGCCGCCTGCTGGCTGCGTGAATCCGGGGCCTTGCCGATATGCCAGTCGCTGGTGCCAGCCGACGCGACCTGCACCTGATCGCCCAGGCCGGCGGCGCGCAACTTGTGGCGCAGCACACCCTCGGCAGTGGGCGAGCGACAGATATTGCCCAGGCAGACGAACAGAACCCGCATCAGGCCTCCAGCAGGCGCCGAACGCGCTCAAGGTCTTCGGCGGTATCGACGCCAGTGGGTGGGGCCTCCAGAGCATCGGCGACATGAATCCGCACGCCGTGCCACAAGGCACGCAACTGCTCCAGGGATTCGGTGTTTTCCAGCCAGCACGGGCCCCAGCTGACGAAGTCATGGAGGAAACCGGCGCGATAGGCATAGATGCCGATGTGGCGCCGGTAAGGCACGCCTTCCGGCAAGTGCTCATGACTCTTGGCGAAGGCATCCCGCGCCCAGGGCAAGGTGGCACGGCTGAAGGTCAGGGCCAGACCGTTGAGGTCCGTGACCACCTTGACCACGTTGGGATTGAACAGCGTCTGCACATCCTCGATCGGCTCGGCCAGGGTGGCCATGCGCGCCTCGGTGTGGGCCGCCAGGTTGGCCGCCACCTGATCGATCACCGAAGGCGGGATCAGCGGCTCGTCGCCTTGGACGTTGACCACGATGGCATCCGCCGCCAGGCCAAGCTGGCTGGCGACTTCCGCCAGGCGATCGGTCCCCGAGTTGTGGTCTTCCCGGGTCAGCAGCGCTTGCGCGCCAAAGCCCTGGCACGCCTCGACGATACGCGGGTCGTCGGTGGCCACCACCACACGCTCGGCGCCGCTCTTGCACGCCTGCTCCCAGACCCACTGGATCATCGGCTTGCCGGCAATCAGTTGCAGGGGCTTGCCCGGCAGGCGGGTGGAGGCAAAGCGTGCCGGGATGACCACGGTGAAGGCGCAGCTCATTTGTCCAGGCGCTCTTCGGTAGTCAGGGTACGGGCTTCGCTTTCCAGCATCACCGGGATGCCGTCGCGGATCGGATAGGCCAGGCCGGCGCCCTTGCTGATCAGCTCGGTCTTGTCGGCACTGAGTTTGAGCGGGCCCTTGCAGATCGGGCAGGCCAGGATGTCGAGCAGTTTGGTGTCCATGAGGTTTCCCTGGATAAAAGCGATTAAGGCAACAGACGATCAGGCAGCAGGCGCATCAGCTGGGTATCGAACCAGGCGATGAAGGCCGCGGACGGCACCGCATCCACCGCCAGGTACCACCAGTCGGCAGCCGCGAAGTCACGGCACTTGACCGCATCTTTCTCGGTCATGACCAACGGCAATGACGGGGTGAAGGCCAGGGCCTGCGCACTGTATTGAGCGTGATCGGCAAATGCATGGGGGACAGGCCGCCAGTGTAGCGTTTCAAGGGTATTGAAGAAACGCTGGGGGTTGCCGATACCGGCCACCGCGTGCACCGCCTGCCCTGGCGCGAAGTGCTCCACCGGGCGGCGCTCGCCGCTCTGCAGATTGACCAGCGCCGAAGGCTTGAGATGGAAGGCAAAGCCGTCGGCATGATCATCAAAGGCGCCGTTGTAGAGCAGTGCATCGACGCTCTGCAGGCGCTCCACCGGCTCGCGCAGGGGCCCGGCCGGCAAACAGCGGCGATTGCCCAGGCCGCGGGCCGCGTCGATCAGCACCAGCTCCAGGTCACGGGCCAGGCGGTAATGCTGCAGGCCGTCGTCGGAGAGAATCAGGTCCAGCGGTTCGGCGGCCAGCAAGGCCTGCACCGCGCGGCTGCGATCAGGGTCGATCATCAGCGGTACGCCACAGCGCTGGACGATCAGCAGCGGTTCATCGCCGGCCACCGCAGCGCTGTCATCGGCCGTCACCCGCCAGGGCAGTTGCGGCGGCTTGGCGCCATAGCCGCGACTGACCACCCCGACCCGCAGGCCAAGGCGCTGGCAGTGCGCCACCAGCCACAAGATCAACGGCGTCTTGCCCGTGCCGCCTACGGTAATGTTGCCCACCACGATCAACGGCACCGGCGGCTGATAGATCGCCCCCTCGCCCGCCAGAAAGCGCCGGCGCTTGCCCACCACCACTCGACGGTACAGGTATTCCAGAGGCTGCAGCAGCTTCAGCGCGGGATGGCCGTTGTACCAGGCGGCGAGCAAACGATCGGAGAGTGCCATCAGGGTGCCGGCGCCGCCTCGACGGTGGTCATGCGCAGGTGGCTGAAACCGAGCTTGCCGGCCGCGTCCATGGCAGTGATCACCGCTTGATGTTGAGTCTTGCCGTCGGCGCTGATGGACAGCGGCAGATGGGTGTCCCCTGCCGACTCCTTCTGCAAGGCCTCCATCAGGGTGGCCAGGTCACTTTTCGGCAGGACCTGATTGTTGACCGAGAACACCCCGTCGGCGCTGATGGCGATATCCAGCTGCTTGACCTCCTGGTCTTCGGCGGGTGAGCCGCTGACCGCTTCCGGCAGGTCGACCCGCAACTGGGTCTCCCGGGTAAAGGTGGTGGTGACGACGAAAAACAGCAGCAGGATGAACACCACGTCAATCAATGACGCAAGGTTGATGTCCACGGTTTCCCGGGGTTTGCGACGGAATTTCACGCTTTGCCCTCGGCCAGGTCGACATCGCGGTCACCCTGGATCACTTCCACCAGCTTGATCGCCTCCTGTTCCATGCCCACCACCAGCTCATCGACCCGACGTTGCAGGAAGCGGTGGAAGAACACCGAAGGAATCCCCACCATCAGGCCCGCGGCAGTGGTGATCAAGGCCTTGGAAATACCGCCGGCCAGCACGTGGGCGTTGGTGGTCATGCCCGAGCCCATGAACGAACTGAAGATGTCGATCATGCCCAGCACCGTGCCCAAGAGGCCCAGCAGCGGGGCCATGGCGGCGATGGTGCCGAGGGCATTGAGGTAGCGCTCCAGCTCGTGGATCACGCGGGCTGCCGCCTCTTCAATGCATTCCTTCATGATCTCGCGACCATGCTTGGAGTTGGCCAGGCCCGCGGCCAGGATCTCCCCCAGGGGCGAATCGGCGCGCAGCTCCTTGAGCTTTTCCTTGTTCAGTTGCTTGTCCTTGATCCAGCGCCAGACCTGACCCAACAGATGGGGCGGGGTGACCCGGCTGGCCCGCAGGGTCCACAAACGCTCGGCAATGATGCCCACAGCCGCGATGGAACTCAGAATGATCGGCAACATCATCCAGCCGCCGGATTTGACCAATTCCCACACAGTGACAGTCCCCTCGAAAAAGTGCGCCACTCTAACATAGGGGCCGGACGCACCGAAGACCGTGATGTCGCATGCTCACAGGCTTTAATAACTCACGGTTATTTAAGGCATTAGTGCTCAATCGCGCCAGAAACGCCGCTGCGCGCGCAGGCTTTGCACGGGCCCGAAAGTCCCCAGGCGCAGTTTCAGCGCTCCTTGATCGGCGCTGTCATGCACAACCACCCCCAGCCGTCGATAGCGCGCCAGTACCTCGGCATGGGGATGACCGAAGGCATTGCCCCGCCCGCGGGAAATCAGCACCGCGGTCGGTCGCAGGCGTTGCAGCAGGGCCATGGACGAAGAAGTGCGACTGCCATGATGGGGGGCCTGCAACCAGTGGGTGTGAACCGCCAGCGGACTGGCGAGCAATGCCCGTTCGGCATGCACGTCGATGTCGCCGGTGAGCAACAGCCGCTCGCCCCGAGCCTCGACCTGCAACACGCAGGAAGCCTGGTTGCCATCGGCCGCCGCCGGCCATTGCCACAGCAAAAAGCGCACCCCATTCCATTGCCAGCCCAGGCCCGACTCGCAAGGCTGTGCTTGCAGGGCGTCGGGCAATGCCCCGGGCTCGCCGCTGCGCACCCGGGCCACATCGATTCCGCGCCAGACCGCCAGGGCGCCACCGGCATGATCGTTGTCGGCATGACTGAGCAGCATCAGGTCCAGCTGCCTGATCCCCAGCTTGCGCAAGCTGGGCAGCACCACCCGCTCGCCGAGATCGAAATCCCCCACCCGGGCGCCGGCATCGTAGAGCATGGCGTGATCGCGGGTGCGCAGGAGCATCGACAGCCCCTGCCCCACGTCCAGTTGCCAGACCTCCACCTCACCCTCGGGCAGCACTTGCTCGGGCGGCCAGATGGCCAATAGCAACAGCGGCCACCCCAGCACCCGCAGCGGTACACCGCTGGGCAGGAGCAACAGCAAGGCCCCCAGGGCACTGAGCCCCCAAAGCCACCAGGGCAGCAACGGCGCCACCCAGGCCGGCCAGGCACCGGCGATCGTCCCCAACAAAAGGAACAGCCCATCCAGCAGCCCCCCGGCCAGCCACAGCAAACCCTCGCCCACATGTGGCACCGGCAGCAACAGACAACCCAGCAGGGCCGGCGGCAGCACCAGCAGACTGATCCACGGCACCGCCAGCAGATTGGCCAGGGGACCGCTGAAACTGATGGGCAACCCCAGGGCCAGCAGCGGCGGCAGCAAGCCAATGGCGATCAGCCACTGCGCACGGCTCCAGGCCTGCCACCAGCGCCAGCGCCCCAGGCGCCCGGCGAAGGTAAGAAGCAGGATCGCCACCGCGGCAAAGGACAGCCAGAATCCCGGCTGCAGACTGGCCAGGGGCTCGAACAGCAACACCGCATTCAACGCCAGCAGCCAGGGTCGCCAGACGCCCAGATGGCGAAAGCGCAGCCGCCAGAGCAGGACCAGGGCGACCATCACGCAAGCCCGTTGCACCGGCACATCGAACCCGGCCAGCAGGCCGTAGCCCAGAGCCCCGAGAAAGGCCAGGGCACAGGCCCAGGGCAGCCATGGCCGGCGCTCGGGCCAGATGCCCCAGCGGGCAAGCCCGGCCACCCCGAGGTAGATCACCCCGGCCAGCAGGCTGATGTGCTGACCGGAAATCACCATCAGGTGAACCGTGCCGGTGTCCTGCAGCACCTGCCAGTCCTGGCGCGTCAGCCCCGAGCCGTCGCCCATCACCAGTGCCGCCAGCCCGGCGCCACGCCCTTGTGCCTCGACACCCAGCAGGTGCTGGCGCAGGCCCTCGCGCCAGGCCAGGCGGGCGGGCCTGAGCAACTGCCCGGCCTTGACCGTGCCGGTGGCCCCGATGCGCCGCGCCAGCAGCCAGGCCTGGTGATCGAACCCCTGGACATTGAGCAGCCCGGCAGGACGCCGCAACGTGACCGCCAGGCGCCAGCGCTCGCCACTGTGCAGCGGCGGGGCGTCGTGCCAGGCCAGGCGTATCCGCCGCGGCAGACGCTCGCGTCGCGCCTGGGCACCCTGCAGCTCAAAGCGCACCACGCCCTGGCCCTGCTCCGGCAAACCACTGACCTGCCCCTCCAGCCAGCGGGTCTGTCCTTCCAGGCCAGGAGCCAGGCGATCATTCAGGGCCCAATGCCCGGAAACGCAAGCCCAGGCGAAACCGAAGAGAAAAAATGCCACGGGATGTGTACGAAACGGCAGCAGCATCAGCCCCACGACCGCCAACGCCAGCAACAGCCAGACCGGCGGCAACACCGGTAGAAAACCCAGCGCCAGCAGCCCCGCGGCCAGTGCCAGCAACCCCGTCCCCATCAGCCAGCCCCTCCTTGGCAGTCCCTACTCTGGGCTTAGCCGAGGATCGGCGGCGCGGCTTTATCATTTGTCACAATGTCTGAATTTGCCCTGACTAGAATCCGTTCATAATCGCGGCCTGATCCAACCGAGAAGCCTTATGCCCCGGCGCTTATTCAAACGTTACATGCCAGATCCGGCCAGCATCCGGGAACACAAGTCCTTACGCTTTCTTGGCACGCTGTTGCATGACGCCAACCTCTGGCACCTCAATCGACACTCCGTGGCCCGCGCCATGGCGGTGGGCTTGTTCGCCGCCTTCATCCCCATTCCGATGCAGATGCTGCTGGCGGCGGTGCTGGCCGTCTGGCTGCGGGCCAACATGCCCATCAGTGTCAGCCTGGTGTGGCTGACCAATCCCATCACCATGCCGCCGGTGTTCTTCTGCACCTATCAACTGGGGGCCTGGCTGATGAACGTGCCGGCCCGCACCCTGCCCGACGAGTTGACCTGGGAGTGGATCAGCGGTCAGCTCAGCACCCTGTGGCAACCCTTTCTCCTGGGGTCGGTGGTGGCCGGCCTGGTGCTGGGAGCCGCGGCCTATTGCCTGACCATGCTCTATTGGCGCTGGTGGGTCGCTCGCCAGTGGCGCAGGCGCAAGCAGCAGCGCCTATGAACAACGCAAACGGCCTCCCGAAGGAGGCCGTTTGCATCAGACGCGCAAGCCGTTCACTGACGCATGCCGCGCCCGCTGACCAGCAACCGGGCGCAACCGATGTACAGCACCACGGTGGCCACCAGCATGAACGTAATGGCCACGCTGATCCGGATGTCCGACACCCCGAGGATGCCGAAGCGGAAGGCGTTGACCATGTGCAGCACCGGGTTGGCCAGGGACACGGTCTGCCAGAACGGCGGCAGCAGGTTGATCGAATAGAACACCCCGCCCAGGTAGGTCAGGGGGGTCAGCACGAACGTCGGAATGATCGAGATGTCATCGAAGTTGCGCGCGAACACCGCGTTGATGAAGCCCAGCAACGAGAATATGGTCGCCGTCAGCACCACCACCAGCACGGTGACGCCCAGGTGATGCACCTGCAACGTGGTGAAAAACAGCGACAGCAGGGTCACGATGATCCCCACCATCAGGCCCCGCAGGACCCCGCCAAGGGTGTAGCCGATCAGGATGGTGTGCGGCGACACCGGCGATACCATCAGTTCCTCGATCGAGCGCTGGAACTTGCTGCCGAAGAAACTCGACACCACGTTGCCGTAGGAGTTGGTGATCACCGACATCATGATCAGCCCCGGCACGATGTACTCCATGTAGGTGAAGCCACCCATATCGCCGATCTGCCGCCCGATCAGGTTACCGAAGATGACGAAGTACAGGACCATGGTGATGGCCGGCGGCAGCAGGGTCTGCGGCCAGATCCGGGTGAAGCGGCGGATCTCCCGATAGACGATGGTGTTGAGTGCCACCAGGTTGGGTTTCAACTCCGAACTCATACCGCCACCTTCGATAGATTCTTCTCCACCAGGGACACGAACAGCTCCTCAAGTCGGTTGGTTTTGTTACGCAGGCTCAAGACCTCGATGTTCTGCAGGGCCAGCTGACCGAACAGCGCGGTGATGCCGACGGCCTTGTCCACCTGGACTTCCAGGGTGTGGCTGTCGACCAGCCGGGTTGGATAGCCGGCCAACTGCGGCGCCACGCTGAGGTCGTGCTTGAGGTCGAGCAGGAAGGTTTCCACATGCAGCTGACTCAGCAGCTGACGCATGCTGGTGTTCTCGACGATGGTGCCGTGGTCGATGATGCCGATGTTGCGGCACAGCTGTTCAGCCTCTTCCAGGTAATGGGTGGTGAGGATGATGGTGATGCCTTTCTGGTTGAGCTCGGTGAGGAAGGTCCACATCGAGCGACGCAGCTCGATGTCGACCCCGGCAGTGGGTTCGTCGAGGATCAGCAGGCGCGGCTCGTGGACCAGGGCCCGAGCGATCATCAGGCGTCGCTTCATGCCACCGGACAGGGAGCGTGAAGGCACATCGCGCTTGTCCCACAGGCCGAGCTGGGTCAGGTACTGCTCGGCCCGCTCCTTGGCGATTCTCGCCGGAATGCCGTAGTAGCCGGCCTGGGTCACGACGATGTCGAAGGTCTTCTCGAACTGGTTGAAATTGAATTCCTGCGGCACCACACCGATGCAGCGCTTGAGCGCCGCCGGCTCACGATCAAGGTCGTGGCCGAAGACATTGACGCTGCCGCTGGTCTTGTTCACCAGGGTCGAGAGAATGCCGATGGTGGTGGATTTACCGGCCCCGTTAGGGCCGAGCAGGGCGAAGAAATCACCTTCGGCGACGTCCAGATCGATACCACTCAGGGCCTGGAAACCGTTGCCGTAGGTTTTGGTTAGCTGCCGGATGGACAGAGCGGAACTCATATCGGATTCATGCACCAAGAAGGGGAATTGAATAAGTAAGGGCGGTCCGGTCGGATTGCAACGACGCCGGACGCACGCCATGGTGCGGGTCCAAGCCACGCAAGTACAGTCACGCTTGTTGATAGTGGGTATTAAGTCAAAGCGGTCATGACTGCCTGACGATAGGCCGGGCGCTGCTTCAAACGCTCATACCAGGCTTGCAGATGGGGCATCGACGGCCGCTCGATGGGCATTTCAAACCAGGCATAGATGAAGCTGCCCAGCGGGATATCGCCGACCCCGATCTCTTCTCCCGACAGATAGGGCTGCCCGGCCAGCGTCTGCTCGACCCGGGCCAGCAGCTCGACGCAGGTTGCCTTGGCGGCATTGATCTGTTGCCAGTCCTGCTGCGCCGCCGGAGTGCGCAATATGCCCCAGAACAGATGGCGGAAAGGTTCGGCGAAGGTCGAGGTGGTCCAGTCCATCCACTTCTCGGCACTGGCCCGGGCCTGCACATCGGCCGGATACCAGTGGCTGTTGGCGGCATGCCGAGCAGCCAGGTAACGCACGATGGTGTTGGACTCCCAGAGCACGAAGCCGTCGTCTTCAATCAACGGGATGCGCCCGTTGGGGTTCAGCGCCCGGTAGGCCGGAGTGTCCACCACGCCAAAGGCGCCCCCGGCATCCAGGGACTCATAAGCCAGCCCCAGTTCTTGGGCACACCACAACGCCTTCCTGACATTCGACGAGTTCTTGCGACCCCAGATCTTCAGCATGACCATCCCTCAGTTATGAATGCCGGGGCAGTCTACGCCGGATCAGCCGCGACTCAAATCACTGCGGATGTCCCCCTGCAGAACGCCTCCCTGCTCGCCGAACAGATGGGGATAGCATGCCTGCAGGTGGCTGAAGAACAGCGCCTGCGGCACATCGGCGAAGTGCCCATGGTCCACCAGGTACTCCATCGACTGGTCGCCCTGACGGTTGAAGGGGTGAAAGACACTGTCCTGCACCCCGTCAAACTCCAGCGGCGCCACATCGAACAGCTCGCACAGACTCTGGTTGAACGCCGGCGTGGCCTTGACCCAACGCCCCTGCAGGTACAGCTCGGTGTAGCCGTGCATGGCGAACACATCACTGCGCAACAGCTCCAGCAGACGCGGGGTCGACAAGTGATTGCGCACGTCCGCCAGGCCGATGCGCGCGGGGATCCCGCAATGCCGGGCACAAGCGGCCAGCAGAGTGGCCTTGGGCACACAGTAGCTTTCGCCGGCGGCCAGGGCATGACTGCCCCGCAGGGTTTGCGGATCAGGGCTGAAGGAATAGAAGTTGTAACGCACGGCCTCACGCACCGCGTAATAAAGGTTTACCGCCTGCTGCCGCGGATCGCCGCCGGCACCGCGATGAAATTCGGCGAACTCCACCACCGCAGGGTGGTCACTATCGATGAAGCGGCTGGGACGCAAGTACTGGTTCATGGGCAAAACCTCCAAGCGAAGCCTGGAGTCTATCGAGACGTCCGCCCTGGCGATAACGACGTTTCGGCCAAAGATCAGGGTCGGCCCGAGTACCACCAGCCGTTCGTCAAAGCCCCCACTGGCCGGCAAAGTCAACCGTTGCACCCGCACCGCCGCGATCACCCGCTTTGTCGGAGGCCGACTAAGCTCTGAGGGTGATTTGGCCCCTGGCTTCATGGAGGATTGAATATGCTGTTGTTGTGGATACTGGTTTTGCTGGTCGGGGTCGCCTACCTGGCGCACCGTCGCACCGCTCCCCTGCCCGCCCTGGGCGCCGTCGCCGTCTACCTGCTGGCCATGGGTGCCTTCAGCCGGGCTCCCGGCTGGCTGCTGCTGGTGTTCTGGATAGTGCTGGCGGCCGTTGCCGCGCCGCTGTTGCTGCCCGACCTGCGCCGCAAGTACTTCAGCGCCCCGTTGTTCGCCTGGTTCCAGAAAGTTCTGCCGCCCATGTCGCAAACCGAGCGCGACGCCATCGATGCCGGCACCGTTTGGTGGGACGGCGAGCTGTTCAGCGGCCGCCCCGACTGGAACACCTTGCTGGCCTATCCCAAGGCCCAACTGACCGCTGAAGAACAGGCGTTCATCGACGGCCCCACCGAAGAACTCTGCGCCATGGTCAGCGACTGGCAGATCGGCCAGCACATGGACCTGCCTGCCGCGGCCTGGGCCCATATCAAGGAGCACGGTTTCTTTGCCCTGATCATTCCCAAGGAGTACGGCGGCAAAGGCTTTTCCGCCTACGCCCACTCCCAGGTGGCGATGAAACTGGCCACCCGCAGCGGCGACCTGGCCTCGACCGTCATGGTCCCCAACTCCCTGGGCCCGGCCGAACTGCTGTTGCATTACGGCACCGATGAACAACGCAATCACTACCTGCCGCGCCTGGCCCGCGGTGACGACATTCCCTGCTTCGCCCTCACCGGCCCGCTGGCAGGCTCCGACGCCGGCGCGATGCCCGACACCGGCATCATCTGCAAGGGTCAATGGCAAGGCGAGGAAACCCTCGGCCTGCGCCTGAACTGGGAAAAGCGCTACATCACCCTGGGCCCGGTGGCCACCCTGCTGGGCCTGGCCTTCAAGGCCCACGACCCGGACCATCTGTTGGGCGAGCAGGAAGACCTGGGCATCAGTCTGGCGTTGATCCCCACCGACACCCCGGGGGTGGAGATCGGCCGCCGCCACCTGCCCCTGGGCGCCGCCTTCATGAACGGCCCGAACTCCGGCAAGGACGTGTTCATTCCCCTGGACTACCTGATCGGCGGCCGGGAGATGCTCGGCAAAGGCTGGATGATGCTGATGAACTGCCTGTCGGTGGGACGCTCGATCTCCCTGCCGGCGGTGGGCACCGGCGCCGCCAAGTTCACCAGCCTGGTGACCGGCCAGTACGCCCAGGTGCGCGAACAGTTCAACGTGCCACTGGCAGCCTTCGAGGGCATCCAGGAAGCCCTGGCCCGCCTCGGCGGCAACGCCTGGCTGATGGACAGCGCGCGCATGCTCACCGCCAATGCCGTGGACCTGGGGGAAAAGCCCTCGGTGCTCTCGGCCATCCTCAAGTACCACCTCACCGAGCGCGGACGCGAGTGCATCAGCCACGCCATGGACGTGCACGGCGGCAAGGGCATCATCATGGGGCCCAACAACTACCTGGGCCGCAGCTGGCAGGGCGCACCGATCTTCATCACCGTGGAAGGCGCCAACATCCTCTCGCGCAACCTGATGATCTTTGGCCAGGGGGCGATCCGCTGCCACCCGTTCGTGCTCAAGGAAATGGCGCTGGCCGGACGCGAGGACCATGACCAGGCGCTGAAGGAGTTCGATGCCCTTCTGCTCCAGCACATTGGTTTTGCCGTGAGCAATGCCGCCAGCACCCTGGTGCTGAACCTGGGCCTGGGCCACTTCGAACAGGCCCCCGGCGACCCGCTCAGCCAGCGCTACTTCCGCGCCCTGAACCGCCAGGCCGCGGCCTTTGCCCTGCTGGCCGACTTTTCCATGATGCTCCTGGGAGGCGAGCTCAAGCGGCGCGAGCGGCTCTCGGCGCGCCTGGGCGATGTGCTCAGCCACCTGTACCTGGCCTCGGCGGCACTCAAGCGCTATCACGATCTGGATTCACCGGAGTACCTGCGGCCCCTGCTGACCTGGGCCCTGGAAGAAAGCCTCGGCCACTCCGAACGCGCCCTGGACGAGTTGCTCAGCAACTTCCCCAGCCGCCTCTTCGGCTGCCTGCTACGGGTCTTGGTGTTTCCCTTCGGCCGTCGCCATACCGGGCCGTCGGACCGCCAGGATGCCGAAGTGGCGCAAATCATTGGCCGCGCCCAGGGCGACCCGGCCCTGGAAGCGGTACTCGCCGGCTGCTATCGCCCGCAATCCACGGACGATCCGGTAGGCGCCCTGCAGCACGCCTGCAACCTGCTGAGCGCGAGCCATCCACTGCAGAAAAAACTCCACGAAGCGCTGAAAAGCGGCCAGGTCAAACCGGCGGCCGGTGAATCGGCCATCGATGCGGCCCTGGAGGCCGGCGTGCTGCAAGCGGCCGAAGCCCAGAGCCTGCGGGATGCCGAAGCGGCGCGACGCAAAGTCATCGACGTGGACGACTTCGCCAAGGAGGATCTGACCTTGATTGAGGGCAAGACCCGCTGAACGGCGGCCCTTGAGGCAGGCCGATTATGAAACCGGGCGCTGGGGCTATATACTCCCGCGCCCGTTTTGCTCTTGAGGACCCTGTCATGTCCAACGTCGTCGCCGATCATCTCGTCCTCCTGGACCACCTGCGCAGCATCCTGGTGGCGGTGGGAGAAGCCGAACAGGTTCCCGAGGAAAGCCATGCGCTGTTCCTGGAGCGCTTCGACGAACTGCGCGCCTCGCTGCCGATCGACCCGATCGAAAGCCAGTACCTGGGCCAGGACCTGCTGTGCCAGATCATGCAGCGCTATCCGCAGATCGCTCACCTGGTACCTCGCGACCTGCTGTGGTTCTTCGCCGGCGACTGCCTGCACTACATGCCCGATGAAGAAATCGACCTGTACCAGGCCCTGGAAGAACGCCGCTTCGAAGCCGAGCAGAACGACGAGCCCTTCGACTGGAACCAGGAAAAACAGCTGCTGGCGCTCTCCGCCCAGGACAGCAAGCACTGATCGCCGCGCCTCGCGCAGCCAAGGCCCGCCCGGTTCGTCCGGCGGGCCTTTTTTGTGCCCGCCTTAGCGCGTCGTCCTCGTAGGAGCCGGCTTGCCGGCGAAGAGGCCCTTGGGTCTTGCATCGCCCTCAGAGACACCTTCGCTGGCAAGCCAGCGCCTACAAGATGCGTTCGCCCTTGCCGGGGCGGTGCAGGGTCGGCTCCCTGGCCAGGCACTCCACCAGATAGTCGATGAACACCCGCAGCTTGGGCGGCAAGTAGCGGGTCGGCGAATGCAGGAGCCAGGCCCCGCCGTGGTAGGAGGCAAGAAAGGTCCACTCCGGCAGCACCTGGACGATCAGTCCCTGCTCCAGGGCATGACGCGCGGTGAAATACGGCAGGCTGCCGATGCCCAGATGCTGCAGCACCGCGTCCAGGCGCACACCGGTGTGGTTGGCGGCGTAACGCCCGCGCACACCGACAGTCACCGCCTTGCCGCCCTGGGTGAATTTCCAGCGGGCGTCGCTGGGGGTCTCCCCGAGATAGATGCAACTGTGCTGACGCAGATCCTGTGGGTGCAACGGCGTGCCATGTTCCGCCAGATACTGCGGGGTGGCACACAGCAGGTGATCGATGCGCAACAACTGGCGCCCGATCAAGCCCGGCGGCGGGCGATCGGTGATGCGGATCGCCAGGTCGACATTGTCTTCGATCAGGTCGATATCCCTGTCTTCATGCAGCAGTTCGACATCCACCTTCGGGTAGCGCCGCAGAAACTCCGGCATATGGGGATGCACCACGAATCGTCCCACCGCCTTGGGCACGCTGACTCGCACCACGCCTTCGGCCTCATGGGTGAACTGACCACTGATCTCCATGACCGAACGGGCCGCGCTGACCATTTCGCTGCAACGCTTGAACACCTCTTCGCCGCCGTCGCTCAAGCGCAACTTGCGGGTGGTGCGTTGCAGCAGGCGGGTGGCCAGGGCCTTCTCCAGGCGCGAAATGCTGCGACTGACGGCAGACGGCGAGGACCCCAACTGGCGCGCGGCTTCGGAGAAGCTGCCGGTTTCCACCACCCTGACGAAGATGGCCATTTCCGCCAGTAATGGCAGCGGTAGATTTATGCTCATGACGCAATAGTCCATTGAGTTTTGAACGGATTATCACGCAATTACCCAGGCCCCATAATAAAAAATCATTTGGATTCAGGGTTTGAGAAATGACGCTTCGCCTGTACTACGAACATGACCTGCTGACCGCCCAGGTCGAACTGCTGAGCTGCCTCCCCCGGGACGGGCTGTTTGCCGCAACCTTGCATGCCACGCCCTTTCACCCCCAGGGCGGCGGCCAGCCCAGCGACACCGGCTGGATCGGCGCCGCGCAGGTGCTGCGGGTCGCCCAGGAAGATGAGCAGATCGTGCATTACCTGAACCAGCCTCTGACACCGGGAAGCCATGCGGCTCGCGTGGATGAGCCGCAGCGCCTATTCAACAGCCGCATGCATTCGGCCGGGCACCTGATCGGCCACTTTGTGCAAAGCCAGGGCTGGACGCCGATCAAGGCCCATCACTGGCCGGGAGAGGGCCGGGTCTCATTCAAACCGGGCGAACAACCTGGGGAAATCGACTGCGCCAGGGTGCAGAACGCCCTCGAACAATGGATTGGCGAGGATTTGCCCCGACATATTTCCCTGGCCGCCGGAACCCGCCAGGTCGGGTTTGGCCCGCTGCCCGCCTATGGTTGCGGTGGCACCCATGTCCAGCACCTGCAACAACTGGGACGGGTGAGCATCGACTCGGTCTCGCAGAAGAAAGGCATTCTCTCGGTCAGCTACAGCCTCGACTGAAAACGCCCGCGCCCCCCCCCTCCAAACTGCTTTGCGGAGTCAGCATGCTGTCCAATTATCTTGGCGAGTTTCTCGCCCTGGCCCTGGTTCACTTCCTCGCCGTGGTCGCCCCGGGGCCGGACTTTGCCGTCACCATCCGCCAGAGCGTGCGCTTCGGCCGGATGACCGGGGTCTGCACCGCCCTGGGGATCGGCGCCGGTATTTCAGTGCACGTGCTCTACACCCTGCTGGGAGTCGGCGCCTTGATGCACGCGACGCCCTGGCTGCTGAGCGCCGCCAAACTGCTGGGCGCCGTCTACATCCTGTACCTGGGTGTCAGCCTGTTGCGCAGCAAGGCCAAGACCGCGATCCCGGGTGAAACCGCGCAGGATGAACCACAACAGACCCTGTTGCGGGCCTTTACCACCGGATTCCTGACCAACGCCACCAACCCCAAGGCGACCCTGTTTTTCCTGGCGATCTTCACCACCCTGGTCAGCGCCACCACACCGCTGGGCATTCAGGCGGCGTATGGGGCCTGGATGTGCCTGGTCAACGCTTTATGGTTCGTGATCGTCGCGCTGTTCTTTTCCAGCGCCCGGGTGCGCCTGCTGTTCATGCGCCTGGGGCACTGGTTCGAGCGCTGCATGGGACTGATCCTGCTGCTGTTCGCCGGACGCCTGTTGCTGTCGCTGTAAGCGCCCCATGACAAAGGCCCGCACAGTCGTCTGACTGGCGGGCCTTTTTTTGTCCAGGGCAGGACGAAGGGCTGAATCGCGGACAAACAAAAACGCCGCTCGATGAGCGGCGTTTTTGTGAATTTGGAGCGGGAAACGAGACTCGAACTCGCGACCCCGACCTTGGCAAGGTCGTGCTCTACCAACTGAGCTATTCCCGCAAATGGCGTCCCCTAGGGGACTCGAACCCCTGTTACCGCCGTGAAAGGGCGGTGTCCTAGGCCACTAGACGAAGGGGACACGCTACCCGGAACACATGGTGTGTGTTTCGGTGTCCAGACCCTGGTCCTAAGACTCCGGTTCTGGTTTCACTCGGCCCCACCCGAAAGCAGTGCCGTTTAAAATTGGAGCGGGAAACGAGACTCGAACTCGCGACCCCGACCTTGGCAAGGTCGTGCTCTACCAACTGAGCTATTCCCGCAAATGGCGTCCCCTAGGGGACTCGAACCCCTGTTACCGCCGTGAAAGGGCGGTGTCCTAGGCCACTAGACGAAGGGGACACGCTACCCGGAACACATGGTGTGTGTTTCGGTGTCCAGACCCTGGTCCTAAGACTTCGGTTCTGGTTTCACTCGACCCCGCCCGAAAGCAGTGTCGTTTAAAATTGGAGCGGGAAACGAGACTCGAACTCGCGACCCCGACCTTGGCAAGGTCGTGCTCTACCAACTGAGCTATTCCCGCATTGGCGTCCCCTAGGGGACTCGAACCCCTGTTACCGCCGTGAAAGGGCGGTGTCCTAGGCCACTAGACGAAGGGGACACGCTACAACATTCACTGCCTTCAACGTTTCGCGCTTTGCTTTCCGTTGAAAGTGGCGCGCATTCTATGGATGCTTTGGGAGGCCGTCAACCCCCAGATATAATTTTATTTAAATCAATGACTTCGGGGCAGTTTCAGACCCGCTGCGGGGTTTTCTGTGGTCCAGGCTTTGACGCCTATATTCTGTCACTCGACAAGGCGTTATAGTCCTCCGCAGCCGGTAATGGCAATTTGAACCCGAGGTGCTGCCCGGACCATTGCCATCTATATAAGCAGTACCCGCCATGCCCGGCTCGTCGAGCGGCGCTATGCGCCTAAATGCCAAGCCACTACACTCGCACGCGAATCCTATAACGAGGTTTTAACGGTGACACCACTCATGATCACCCTGCTGGTAATAGCCGGGATCGCACTATTGATCGCCATTGGCTACATGAACCATGTGGTGGAAAACAACAAACTGGAAAAGGCCCGCACCAAGGTCGAACTCAATGACCGCCTGCGCCGCTGCGGCGAGATCACCGAAACCTTCCCCGGCCAGTTCATGACCCCGGCCCTCAAACTGCTGCTGACCCGCCTGGAGCTGAACGTGGTGCAGCGCATGCTCAGTCTCGACAAGACCGACAACGCGCTCAAGGCACGCCAGGCCGAGCTCAATACCCTGATTGGCCAGGGCGAATCGATTCCAGTGAACAACCCGCCGGCCCCCATCCAGACCGAAGCCAAGGCCAAGGATGTGCGCTTCCTGCTGGAGGCGATGCACGGCCAGGTCACCCGTGCCGCCCACGACGGTTTCCTGCAACCCAATGAAGCCAAGCGCTGGATCAAGGAAATCCGCCACATCCTGGTGCTGCTGCACATCGAGTTCTTCAACAACCTGGGGCAGTACGCCCTGCAACAGAACCAGCCGGGCCAGGCCCGCCTGGCCTTCGAACGCGGTGTGCAATACCTGCGCAAGCAACCGGATCCGGCGGTCTACAAGGAACAGCTGGAGTACCTGGACAAGCTCCTGGTTCGCGCCAACTCCATGGTGCTGTCGACCCTGGAGCCGGCGGAAGATGAGGTCAACGAGCTGACCCAGGGCCTGAAGACCGTGGAAGCCGACGCCGACTGGAAAAAGAAAGCCATCTACGACTGAAATAAAAAACCCTTGTCCGGCGCACCCGCGCCGGACAAGGGTTCGATAGCGCTACGCCCTCCCCGCCGCTACAAGCGGAAATGCCCCACCATCCCTTTCAATTCCACCCCCAACTGCGCCAGCTCGATGCTCGACGCGGCATTGCCCTGCATGGCCAGTGACGACTGATCGGCACTGGCACGAATGCTGGTCACGCTGCGGTTGATCTCCTCCGCCACCGAACTCTGCTGCTCGGCGGCGGCGGCGATCTGCTGGTTCATCTGCTGGATCAACGACACCGCCGCGGCAATGCTGCCCAGGGCGCTTTCCGTCTGCAGGGCATCACTGACTGCCAGCTTCACCAGCTCGCCACTGCTCTGGATCTGCTGCACCGAAGAATCGGCGGCGGCATGCAACGCCGTCACCAGGCGCGCGATCTCCTCGGTGGATTGCTGGGTCCGCTTGGCCAGGGCCCGCACTTCGTCGGCCACCACGGCAAAGCCCCTGCCCTGCTCCCCCGCCCTGGCAGCCTCGATGGCGGCATTGAGGGCCAGCAGATTGGTCTGCTCGGCCACGCTCTTGATCACATCCAGCACACTGCCAATGTTGTCGATCTCGGCGCTCAGGCTTTCGATGCCGCTGCTGGCCCGGGTCGCGGAGTCCGCCAACTGCTCGATCCGCTGCATGCTCTGGCGCACCACCTGTTGCCCGCTCTCGACCTTGTCATCCGCAGCCTGGGCCGCCTGGGCGGCTTCCTCGGCGTTACGCGCCACATCGTGCACCGTGGCGGTCATCTGATTCATGGCGGTGGCCACTTGCTCGGTTTCCTCTTTCTGGCTGCTGACTTCCAGGTTGGTCTGCTCGGTCACCGAGGACAGCGACTGGGCCGAACTGGCCAGTTGCTCGATCCCGGCCTGCAGGCCGCTGACGATACCGCTCAGGCCGCTGCCCATCTGCTGCATCGCCTGCATCAACTGGCCGATCTCGTCCCGCCGGGTCACCGCCACGCTGGCCGTCAGGTCCCCGGCAGCGATCTGCTGAGCCACATGCATCACGCTGCGCAGCGGCCGCACGATCAGGCGCGTGATGCTCAGGGCCGCCAACAGCCCCACCAGCAGGGCCAGGGCCGAGGAGCCGATGATCAGCAAGGAGTTCTTGTCCAGCTCGCCCTGCATCGCCAGGTCCTGGGCGACATAGGCCTGGTCGACCCGCGTCATCACCTGGGCCGCGCGTTCATGCAGCGTCTGATAGACCTGTTTTTCCTGAGTCAGCAGACCGGTGTATTCGTTGAGTTTTTCACTGAAGTTGCCGATGTGCCCCGACACCTCGTTGAGCACCGTCTGGTAGCCCGCATCCTTGACCGCTGTCTTCAGCTGTTCGGCCTGAGCCAGCGCCTGCTCGGCCTGTTCGATCTTGCCCTGCTCGGCACTGGCCTGCTCATCGCCCTTGCGGTTCTGGTCCAGGCGCAACCGCGCTTCGTTCATGGCCTGCAGCATCAGGCGTGAAACCTGGCTGATCTGGTTGGCCTGCTCGATGAACTCCGCGCCCTCCTTGCCCTGGGAATCCTTGAGGGTGTAGGCGCCGTCATCCGCCAGCCCGGCCTGCAGTACGTCAAGGTTGTTGGCCACGCTGGACACCGACCAACTGGCCATTTCCAGAGCCAGGTCCTTGGCCTGGGTCAGCTCGACGAATTCGTCGAAGGCCTTGCGATAGTCCGCCAGCGCCAACTCGACATCGGCCATCGCCGTCTGGTTGGCCGCCGACTGCCCCTTGAGCTGCTGGGCCAGCCGCAACAGCCCCTCCAGGCTCTCGTGCAGGCTGTCCACGGTCTGGCTGTCGCCATGCAGGGCGTAGTCCTGCTCCAGCAGCCGCACCTTGAGCACGCCACTGTTGAGCTGGGACATCTGCTTGAGGCCATCGAAGCGCTGGCTGATGGTCTGCAGCGACCAGACGCCAATGCCGGCCACCAGGGCCGTCAAGAGCAATACCAGGGCAAAACCGATACCCAGTTTCTTTGCCATGCCCAGGTTGGCAAAACGTCCACTCGCGGCCGAAGTCATGGTGCGCAGTCCCCTTCCAATCCCCAATGGCCATAGGGCCATCCGTCTGTGCGAAGGGTCGCAACGGCGTGCACCGACGCACAAGTCTTCACAGCCGGAATAATGGCAAATAGCTACGCGGAGGTCGTTTTCAGGACACTGGAGGTCGATTCCATCCAGCCCCCGCGGCGACAGGCGCCGGGGGGCCGGCCGAGGGCTCAGATCGCGGTGGCACCACCATCCACTGCCAGCGCATGACCGGTGGTGAAGGCCGCGCCATCGCTGCACAGGTAAAGCACGGCGCTGGCGATTTCCTCGACCTTGCCGATACGCCCCACCGGGTGCATCGCCGCGGCGAACTCGGCCTTCTTCGGATCCGCTTCATAGGCCCGACGGAACATGTCGGTGTCGATGACCGCCGGGCAGACCGCGTTGACCCGGATCTTTTTCTTGGCGTACTCGATGGCCGCCGATTTGGTCAGGCCGATCACCGCATGCTTGGACGCCGCATAGATGCTCATTTTCGGCGCCGCGCCCAGGCCCGCCACCGAGGCGGTATTGACGATGGCCCCGCCGCCCTGGGCCAGCAGCAACGGCAGCTGGTACTTCATGCACAGCCAGACGCCCTTGACGTTGACCCCCATGATGGCGTCGAACTCGTCCAGGCTGCCCTCTGCCAGGCGGCCCTTCTCGATCTCGATCCCGGCGTTGTTGAAGGCATAGTCCAGACGGCCATAAGCCTCGAGAGTACGGGCCATCAGCTGCTGTACATCCGCTTCCTGGGTGACGTTGCAGGGCACGAACACCGCCTCGCCTCCCGCCGCGCGGATCAGCGCCACGGTGCCTTCGCCCCCGGCCACGTCCAGATCCGCCACCACCACCTGCAAGCCTTCAGCGGCAAACGCCAGGGCCGTCGCCCGGCCGATTCCATTGGCCGCGCCGGTCACCAGGGCCACCTGGCCGGAAAACGTCATGCTCATTGCAAAGATCCTCGTTCAGATACGGGTCAGCTGTGGGGCCCATCTAGCCATAGCCGTCCCGGTCGGCGTCAGCATTATCAGAAGGCCGGTTGAGGTCTTATGCATCCCGGTGATGAAAATGCCGGGGCGTTCATCACCACACTGGATCGACCCCCATTCGCTGAATCGGCAAACCTTGCGACAACCCACCTGAGGGTCTATCAACTAGGGCTTCATCCACCCCTTGAGTGCCTGCCATGACCAGCCTGACCAATCGCCAGTTCCTGCTCGCCAAACGCCCCGTCGGCCCGGCTACCCGCGACACCTTCACCTACCAGCAGGTAGCCGTGGGCGAGCCCGCCGCCGGGCAGATCCTGGTGAAGAATGAATACCTGTCCCTGGACCCGGCCATGCGCGGCTGGATGAACGAGGGCAAGTCCTATATTGCGCCGGTGGCCATCGGCGAAGTCATGCGTGCCCTGGGCGTGGGCCAGGTGATTGCCTCCAACAACCCCGGATTCGCCGTCGGCGACTACGTCAATGGCGCCCTCGGGGTGCAGGACTACTTCCTCGGCGAGCCCCGTGGCTTCTACAAGGTCGACCCCAAGCTGGCCCCTCTGCCACGCTACCTGTCGGCCCTGGGCATGACCGGCATGACCGCCTACTTCGCCCTGCTGGACGTCGGCGCGCCCAAGGCCGGCGACACCGTGGTGCTGTCCGGCGCCGCTGGCGCGGTGGGCAGCATTGCCGGGCAAATCGCCAAGATCAAAGGCTGTCGCGTGGTGGGCATTGCCGGCGGCCAGGACAAATGCAAGTTCCTCATCGACGAACTGGGCTTTGACGGCGCCATCGACTACAAGAGCGAAGACGTCAACGCCGGGCTCAAGCGCGAATGCCCGAAAGGCGTCGATGTGTATTTCGACAACGTCGGCGGCGACATCCTCGATGCCGTGCTCAGCCGCCTGAACGTCAAGGCGCGGGTGGTGATCTGTGGCGCCATCAGCCAGTACAACAACAAGGAAGCGGTCAAGGGACCGGCCAACTACCTGTCGCTGCTGGTCAACCGGGCGCGCATGGAAGGTTTCGTGGTCATGGACTACGCCGCGCAGTTCGCCGCGGCCGGGCAGGAAATGGCCGGTTGGATGGCCAAGGGGCAGCTCAAGAGCAAGGAGGATATTGTCGAAGGCCTGGAGACTTTCCCGGAGACGCTGGGCAAGCTGTTCAGCGGCGAGAACTTCGGCAAGCTGGTGCTGAAAGTCTGAACCTGCGGGAGCCGGCTGGCCGGCTCCTGCAGACCCGGGTGTTACAGGGCCAGTTCGGCGACCACGTCAGCCAGGGCCTTGGCCGGGTCGGCCGCCTGGCTGATGGGACGACCGATCACCAGGTAATCGGAACCGGCATCCAGGGCCTGGCGCGGAGTGAGGATCCGCCGCTGGTCATCCTGGGCACTGCCCGCCGGACGAATACCCGGCGTCACCAGTTGCAGGGTCGGATGGGCGCTCTTCAGGGCCTGGGCTTCCAGGGCCGAGCACACCAGGCCGTCCATCCCGGCTTTCTGCGCCAGCGCGGCCAGGCGCAGCACCTGCTCCTGGGGCTCGATGTCCAGGCCGATGCCGGCCAGGTCTTCACGCTCCATGCTGGTGAGCACGGTGACGCCGATCAGCAGCGGCTTGGGACCACTGCGCTGGTCCAGCACATCGCGGCAGGCCGCCATCATGCGCAGGCCGCCGGAGCAGTGCACATTGACCATCCACACGCCCATTTCCGCGGCGGCCTTGACCGCCATGGCGGTGGTGTTGGGAATGTCGTGGAACTTCAGGTCCAGGAACACTTCGAAACCCTTGTCGCGCAGGGTCCCGACAATCTCGGCGGCGCAGCTGGTGAACAGCTCCTTGCCGACTTTGACCCGGCACAGTTTCGGGTCCAGTTGATCGGCCAGTTTCAGTGCGGCGTCACGGGTGGGAAAATCCAGGGCGACGATGATAGGAGTCTGGCAGGCGGACATGAAGGGGCTCTCAGGCAAGTCGAAATCGGCGCGGATTGTAGCGCAAGCCGGGACGATCCGGGACCCGATCAGAGGTAAATCCTCCTCAACGGTGCCAGGGATCTTCGATCCGCCGGCAAATCCGCGGGCCGCCCCGGCATTTGTATCAACGCAGATACACTGACGACACGCCAGCAACAATACCCGGCGCTACCCTCGCCAGCCGCAACACCCTCGAACAGCACTTCCTGCCCCCGGGCCGGACGCCTATGCTGAAGCCATAACCTCGCCGTCGCCTCCTGATGGCCGGCAGCCTACCTGGCAGATGAACGCACCCATGCATAACACTCCAGCCCCTCTGAACGACGACTCCAAAGCCGTGGCCAATGCCGACGACAAGCGCTGGAACACTCGGGCCCTGATCGTCGATGACGACGTGCCGATCCGCGAACTGCTGATCGACTATCTGGCGCGCTTCAACATCCACGCCAGCGGTGTCACCGACGGTGCAGCAATGCGCCAGGCCTTGCAGGCCGAGCACTTCGACGTGGTGGTGCTCGACCTGATGCTGCCCGGTGAAGACGGCCTGTCCCTGTGCCGCTGGTTGCGTAGCGAATCGGACATTCCGATCCTCATGCTCACCGCCCGCTGCGAGCCCACCGACCGCATCATCGGCCTCGAACTGGGGGCCGACGACTACATGGCCAAGCCCTTCGAACCGCGGGAGCTGGTGGCGCGGATCCAGACCATCCTGCGCCGGGTCCGCGACGATCGCAGCGAACAGCGGGCCAATATCCGCTTCGACAACTGGCGCCTGAACAGCGTCCTGCGCCAGCTGATCTCCGCCGACGGGCTGGTGGTGCCGCTGTCCAACGCCGAGTTCCGCCTGCTCTGGGTATTCATTGAACGCCCGCGCCGAGTGCTGAGTCGCGAACAACTGCTGGACGCGGCCCGGGGCCGCTCCATCGAGGCCTTCGATCGCAGCATCGACCTGCTGGTGTCGCGCCTGCGGCAGAAGCTCGGGGACGACCCGAAATCGCCGCAACTGATCAAGACCGTGCGTGGCGAAGGCTACCTGTTCGACGCACGAGACATCGGCTGATGCGCGGGCGCTTCGATACGCTGTTCGGCCGGCTGTTTGGCCTCCTGCTGATCGCGATCGTGCTCGCCCACCTTCTGGCGTTTTTCTGGTTCCACCATTACGGACATCCGCCGCCCCCTCCACCACCACCGCCGCCGGTGGCCCTCGGCAATAGCCCTCCTGGGCCGCCGCCGTACTTCCCGCAACGTCCGCCACGCCCCTGGTTCGGCGGACCGCTGGTGCCTCTGACCTTCCAACTGATCTCCCTGGTCATTGCCGCCTGGTACGGCGCCAAGCTGCTCTCGCGGCCGATCCAGCGCCTGAGCGACGCCGCCGAACGCCTGAGCGAAAACCTCGACAGCCCGCCCCTGGAAGAGGTCGGCCCGCGGGAAGCAAGACAGGCCGCCAGCGCCTTCAACCAGATGCAGAAACGCATACGGGAACAGGTCCAACAACGCGGGCGCATGCTCGGCGCCGTGTCCCATGATCTGCGCACACCGCTGTCACGCCTGAAACTGCGCCTGGAACAGATCGAGGACAGCAAGCTGCAGGGGCAGATGCGCCAGGACCTGGACGACATGATCAAGATGCTCGACGCCACCCTCAGCTACCTGCATGAACAGCGCACCAGCGAGGCCGAGCAATGGATGGACGTGCAGGCGCTGGTGGAGTCGCTGTGCGAGAACGCCCAGGACCAGGGCGCCGATGCCCAGGCCCAGGGCCATTGCGCCCCGCTGCTGGTCCAGCCCATGGCCCTGCAGTCGTGCATCAACAACCTGCTGGACAACGCCCTGCGCTACGCCGGCCATGCCACCCTGGCCCTGGAAGACCATCGGGATCAGTTGCTGATCCGGGTCATCGACCATGGTCCCGGCATCGCCGCCGACAAGCGCGAGGCCGTGTTCGAACCCTTCTTCCGCCTCGAAGGCTCACGCAACCGCAACTCCGGCGGCGTCGGCCTGGGCATGACCATCGCCCGCGAAGCGGCAGAGCGCATGGGCGGCCAGTTGCTGCTGGAAGAGACTCCCGGCGGCGGCCTGACCGCGGTGCTGCGCCTGCCCCGCCCCTGAGTCCCTTGTGTAGCCACGGGTACAAAGCGCCCATACCCAGGACAACTCCAGCCTTGAGGCTGCATGAGCCGGTGCCTCCACCGGATCCATTCATCCCAAGGAGCGAGTCCAATGATAGGTAGCGTCAGCAGCAACTATTCGAGCTATTACAGCTCCAGCAGCAGTGCCTCCAGCACCAGCCGCGGCCAACAATTGCAGAAGGACCTGTTCGCCAGGCTCGATAGCAACGGCGACGGCGAGGTGAACCAGGACGAGCTGAACAACGCTCTGTCGAACAAGGGCGACAAGGGTGTCCTGGTCAGCCTGAGCAAGAACTTCAGCGAACTGGACAGCGATGGCAACGCCAGCCTGAGCAGCGATGAAATGGCCGCCATGGCGCCACCGGCGCATCACGGACAGGCGCCCGGCACCGAACTGGCGGACGCCCTGCTCAGCGCTCTGGACAGTGACGGCGACGGCGTCATCAACAGTGACGAACTGAGCAGCGGCTTGAGCAGTGCCGGTAGCAGCGCCGACAGCAAGCAGCTCTTCTCGGCCCTGGACAAGAATCAGGATGGCAACGTCAGTGCAGACGAACTGGCCGCCAGCCTGACGCCGCCTCCACCGCCCCCGCAACAGCTCTCCGGCGAGCAACTGTTCGGCCAGCTCGACAGCGACGGCAACGGCAGCATCAGTGCCGACGAACTGAGTAGTGCCCTGCAGTCCGGCGACAAGAACTCGGCCAGCAACGACAGCAGTTCGGCATTGCTGAAAATACTCGACAGCGACAGCAGCGGCGGCATCAGCAGCGATGAGCTCAAGGCCGCGCTGCAGGCCGGGCGCAACCAGGACAGCGAGACTCAGAACCCGCAGGCCAACCTGACCGAAGCCCTGGGCAAGATGATCGCCAACCTCAGCAAGCAGTATCAGCTGAACCCTGCCAGCAGCGTCGGCAACAGCGTCAACGTCGCCGCCTGATGGGTGCTTGCCGCTCCCCTGTCGAGCGGCAAGCCGCGGCTCAGCGCGGCTCCTGGGTCCGGGCCTGACTGGCGCTCCAGTCCAGCAGCAGGCTGTAGGCCACCGCCAGCAGGGTCGGACCGATAAACAGACCGATAAAGCCGAAGGCGATCAGGCCGCCGAACACCCCGAGCAGCACAATCACCAGGGGCAGGTTGCCACCGCGACTGATCAGGTAGGGTTTGAGCACGTTGTCGACGCCGCTGATGATGAAAGTGCCCCAGATCCCCAGAAACACCGCCATGCCGTATTCGCCCTTCCAGGCCAGCCAGGCCGTGGCCGGAATCCACACCAGGGGCGGCCCCATGGGAATCAGGCTGAGCAGGAAGGTGACGATCCCCAGCACCAGCGCCCCTGGCACCCCGGCAATGAGAAAGCCGATCAGCGCCAGCAGGCCCTGGGCCGCAGCGGTGCCGATCACCCCGTTGACCACCCGTTGCACGGTGCCAGCGACCAGATCGATGTAGTAGCCGGCCCGATCGCCGATCAACCGTTCCAGCAGCTTGTGTACGAACAACGCCAGGCGCGGACCGTCACGGTAGAAGAAAAACACGAAGACGATGCTCAGGGTCAGTTCGAGAATACCGCCGCCGATCTGTGCACTGCGGGCCAGCAGCCAGTTGCCCACCTGCCCCAGATACGGCTTGACGGCCAGCATCAGCGCCGCGCCCTGTTGATCGATGCTGTTCCACAGCCCGACCAGACGCTCCCCCACCAATGGCAGGCTGCCCAGCCAGGCGGGAGCCTCGGGCAGGCCGTCCACCTGCACATCCTTGATAAAGGCCGTGGCATCGCGCACGTGATCCGCCAGGTTGAGCCCGAGCCAGACCAGCGGCGCCGCCACCAAAACCATCCAGCCCAGGGTCAACAGGGCCGCCGCCAGAGACTCGCGGCCATTGAGCCAGCGGGTCAGCAAACGCATCAGCGGCCAGCTGGCAAAGGCCAGCACCGCGCCCCAGAACAGCGCCGACCAGAAAGGCGCCATCACCCAGAAGCTGGCACCGAACAACACCAGGAGCAGAATCTGCACCAGCAGGCGATCGTTATTGGGCATGAAATGTCTCGCACAAGGGTAAACGGAGAAGAGTAGGCGAACCCGCGAGTGCAGGCCGCCTGAAACAGCTTAACGCAGCAGTTCGAAGTGCAGCCCGGCCGCTTGGGTGTCGCCGGTTTCCATGCGCGTCGCCAGCACGCCCTGGCCAATCAGGGCCTGGCGCCAGGCCTCGGCCTGCTGGCCGGACAGGCTGACCCGCAGCGTGGTGTCCAGGTTCAGCCCGCGGGAAAGCAGGTTGAGCCAGACGGGCTGGGGATCGGTCAGCTTGGGCAGGTCCAGCTTGCCCGTGTCCTTCAGTTGCCGCAGCAGGGTCGCCGAAGTGGGCAGCAAGTCGCCCAGGGCAGCGCTGGCGTCGAACTGCTCCACGTGCAGGTAGGCCCGGCGGTTACCCCGGGTAATGCTGTACAGGGCCACCAGGGAGTTGTCCTGGGGCGCCGCCAGGCGCAACAGCAAATAGGCTTGCTGCTCGTCGGCGCCAAACAGCTTGGCGTTGCCGAACACCTCATTGGCCCACAGGCTGCTCTCGCCACAATCCCGGGCCTGGCACCAGAACAGCAGCTCTGCCCCCTGTTTCTGCAGGGCTTCGCGAGCCAGGGTGAAGGCTTCGTTGGAAGTGCGTTCGGCGGGCAATTGGTAGGTGATGGCCGTGAGTTTGCCCCAGGCATTGACCTGACCGTCAAAGCGCAATTGGCCGCTGATTCTGCGGATCGAGCCCAACGGGTAGACACGCTCCTGCTCCACTTGCGGACGGTAGTCGACGATTTGTGCATCGGTCAGACGGGGCACCAGGGGCAGGTCATGGCTGCCGGGCAGATCGGCGGCAAGGGCCAGGGTGCTAAGGAAGGACAAGCCCAGAACACTGAGTGAACGCATGGAAACTCTCATCGGATAAGCATGGCCTGGGCGCCCTTGACGACGCTGGCGTCGTCACTGCGTTGCGGAACCTGCAAGCCACGCTGGACCGCAGGCCGGGCCTCCAGGGCCGCCATCCAGCGTTGCAGGGCCGGCAAGCCCTGTACCGAAACACCGGACCACTCATGACCGCGCACCCAGGGGAAGGTGGCGATGTCGGCAATGCTGTAGTCCCCGGCCAGGTACTCGACCTGTTGCAGGCGGGTGTCGAGGACTTCATACAGGCGCCGGGTTTCATGCTGATAGCGATCGATGGCGCCCTGGAGCTTTTCCGGAAAATAGCGGAAGAACACGTTGGCCTGGCCCTGCATGGGCCCGATGCCGCCCATCTGGAACATCAGCCACTGCATGACGATCGAGCGGCCCTTGGCATCGCTGGGCAGCAGTTGCCCGCTGCGCTCGGCCAGATACACCAGGATCGCGCCGGATTCGAATACGGGAAAATCGCCATTGTCTCGGTCGACGATGGCCGGAATACGCCCATTGGGATTGATCTTCAGAAACGCCGGCGCCTTTTGCTCGCGCTTGTCGAAACTCAGAGCATGCACCGTGTAGGGCAATCCGAGCTCTTCAAGCAGGATGGAAACCTTGTGGCCATTGGGGGTCGCAGCGGTGTACAGATCTATCATGGTTGTCTCCCATTTCAACCCGCCCAGCCTCGACAGTTGACCCCGTCAAGTCAAGGAACGGCGAAAAACTGATTGAAACAGTCTGCGACAGAGGTTGCGCCGGCCTCATCGTTGAGGTGCAGATGATGGCCGCCCGGCAGCTGTTCCCGGCTAAAGGGTAGACGCTGCAGCAGGGACTCGTGCCGAACCAGCATGCCGTCGGCAGCCACCACCAACTGCGTCGGGCAACTGACCCGCTCGACGAAGGACATGGCCTGCTCCTCGGTCAGGCGCAGCGGCGATGCCAGGGTCAGGCGGCTGTCGCTGCGCCAGGTATAGCCACCGGGCACCGGCATCAGACCACGCAGGGCCAGCAGCTCGGCAGCCTCGCGACTGACCGCCACCAGCCCCTTCATCCGCGCTTCGATGGCTCGCTCCAGCGTGCTGTAGACCGGCTTGCGCTTGTCCTGCAGGTCCAGTTGCGCCTGCAAGGCCATGCCCAGCCGCTCGGCGGCACCTGCAGCGCTGGCGGTCGGAGGAATCACGCCGTCGATCAGGGCCAGATGGCTGACCCGCTCCGGCAGCGCCGCCGCCAGCACCAGCGACACGATCGCTCCCAATGAATGTCCCATCAGGGCAAAGCGCTTCCAGCCCAGCTGTTCAGCCACTTGCAGCACGTCGTGGACGTAATCCCACAGGGCATAACCCGCGCCCGGCGGACGGTGCCCGGAATGCCCGTGACCGGCCATGTCCAGGGCCACGATGCGCAGGCCTTTGAGCTTGGGCGCCAGCCGGGCGAAGCTGTTGGCGTTGTCCAGCCAACCATGCAGGGCGATCACCGGCAAGCCGTCCTCGGGCCCGAACAGATGGGCCGCCAGCTCGATGTGGGGCAGGTTCAGGCGAACTTCCTCGACGACCTGGCTCATGCACAGCTCCGGCGCTGTTCCCAGCGGGTGAAGAGTTCCTTGAGCAGGGTGGCGGTGGCTTCGGGCCGCTCAAGAGGAAACATGTGGCCGCCGGGCATGGTCAGGGACTCGCCCAGGGGCATGCGCCCCACGGCACTGGTGTGATGCCGCATCACCACCCTGCTCTGCTGGCCCCGCACCACGGCCAGGGGCACCTTGAGCTGGCGAGCGCTGCCGGGGCTGGTGTGCGGTACGCCGCGATAGATGCTGATCTCGGTCGCCGGATCGAAACGCAGGCGCAAGCGGTCGCCCACCTGCTGCAGGCCATGCTGCAAGTACGCGTCCAGGCAATCGGGGTCGAAGGCTCGGAACAGCGTCTTGCGGGCAAAGTAGCTGCGCGCCGATTCGACATCGGTAAACTCCTCGCGGCGCCCCAGGGTTCGCCCGGCGGGAGTCAGGCGGTCGATGAAACCAAAGCGCTTGGCGGCGCGGATCACCCACTGGTCGGCCCGGGTCAGCACTGGCGAATCGAGCATCACCACCCCCCGATACAGCTCCGGGCAGCGCAGGGCCGCGTGCAGGTGCAGCACGCCCCCCAACGAGTGCCCCACGCCCCACACCGGCTGCGCCTGCTGTTGCAGGTGGTGGATCAGCTCATCCACCAGACTCTGCCAGTTGTCGTCCACCGGAAAGCGCGGGTCGTGGGCATGCTGCTGCAAATGAGCCACCTCGAACTCCGGCGCCAGGGCAGCAAACAGCTTGCCGTACGTGCCCGAGGGAAACCCATTGGCGTGAGCGAAAAACACCTGTTGCGACATACCGACCTATCCATCCACCAAACCAACACCGATTGTCCGCAGGCCCTTGCACCAGGGCAATGACCGTAACGGACAGGAATACTGACACCCAGGCTCAGCCTATGGCGCGCTCACTCATTGCGCCGGCGGCGTTTGCCCCAGAGGCACCACCGCCATGGTCAGGCGCGAAATACAGCTGGCCTTGCCTTCATCGCTGCTCAGGCGGATATCCCAGACATGGGTGGTGCGCCCGATATGAATGGCCCGGGCCACCGCCGTCACCCGTCCGCTGCGCAAGCCACGCAGGTGATTGGCGTTGATCTCCAGGCCCACGCAATAGAACTTGCTGGCATCGATACACAGGTAGCTGGCCATGGAGCCGACGGTTTCCGCCAGCACCACCGAAGCCCCGCCATGCAGCAACCCGTAGGGCTGGTGGGTGCGATGGTCGATGACCATGCTTGCGCTCAGCGATTCCTCATCAAACGACTCGAAGCGAATATCCAGCACTTCGCCGATGGTGTTCTTCTGTGCCGCGTTCAGTTGCTCGATGTTCGGAGTGGTACGCCATAGGCTCATCGCTGCTTCCCTTCTGGGTGGTTATTGTCGATCAATCCTGCCACAGCACGGCTTCGCTGCGCTCGCTCCAGCGTTGAAAACTGCCGCCATAGGTGGCCTCGATCACATTGCGCTTGATCTTCAGGGTCGGGGTCAGAAAGCCGTTCTCCACGGCCCAGTTGTCCTTGACCACCACCAGCCGATGCAGCCGTTCATGCTTGTCCAGGCCGCCATTGACCTGGGCCAGCAGGTTTTCCAGGCTGCTGTGCAACCCTTCCCGGGCGCTCCCTGCCGCGGCCTGCAAGCCCGCCGCCGAAAGCACGCACAACCCCAGAGGAGCGCTCAGACCGTCCCCCACCACGCACACCTGCTCGATATGGGCATGCACGGCCAGGCGATTCTCGATGGGTGCTGGGGCCACGTACTTGCCCTTGCTGGTCTTGAAAATTTCCTTGAGCCGGCCGGTCAGGCGCAGATTGCCGGCTGCGTCCTGTTCGCCCTTGTCGCCGGTGCGCAGAAAACCGTCTTCGGTGATGGTCTCGGCGGTCTTCTGCGGGTCCTTGTAATAGCCCTGCATGGTGGCCCCGCTGCGCACCTGGACCTCGCCCGCGTCATCAATACGCACTTCAACCCCGGGACAGGGCCGACCGATCCAGCCCGGCACCTGCTCCCCGGAACGGCCGATATGGGAATAACCGCAACTCTCGGTCATGCCATAGACCTCCAGTACGTCCAGGCCCAACCGCCGATACCAGTGCAACAGTGCCTGGGGCACCGGCGCCGCCCCGGACAAGGCCACCCGCAAGGCGTCCAGCCCAAGCCCGGCCAGCACCTTGTGACCGACGCGCTTGCCGATCAACGGCAGGCTCAAGAGAACGTCCAGGCGCCTGGCCGACACCTTGCTGTAGACCCCCATCTGGAACTTGGTCCAGATTCGCGGCACGCCGAACAGGGCCGTGGGCCGGGCCCGCCGCAGGTCCGCCAGGAAGGTATCGAGGCTCTCGGCGAAGAACACGGTCTGCCCGGTATAGATCGCCGCCATCTCGACAAACATGCGCTCGGCCACATGACACAGCGGCAGATAGGACAGCAGTCGATCCCCCGGGCCCAGGCCGAAGAGTTGTGTCCCGTGAGTGGCGGCAAAACCCAGATTGCCGAAGCTGTGCATCACCCCCTTGGGCAGGCCCGTGGTACCGGAGGTGTAGATGATGGTGGCCAGTTGCTCGGCCGGTGGACTCGGGCTGTCAGTCAACGGCTGACAGCCTTGCAGATCGTCCCAGGTGCAGTCGAAAGTGCCTTCAGGGGCCAGCGGCAGGCGCACGGTGGGCAGACCGGGCCTGATCCCCGGGGCCATGCCCGGCCAGTCATCGAGCTTGCCGATGAACACCAGGGCCGACTCTGAATGCTCCAGTACCTGGGCCACCGAATCGGCGGTGAGGTTGGGATACAGCGGCACCGACACATGCCCGGCCATCCAGATCGCCAGGTCGCTGATGATCCAGTGCGCGGAATTCTTGCCGATGATTGCGATGTGACTGCCGGGGGGCAACTGGCGCTCCCGCAGCCATTGGGCGGCGCGACGGGCCTGCTGGCCGACCTCGAACCAGCTCAGTTCCTGCACCTGCCCCCCGGCGCTGGGCTGAACCAGAAAACATTGCTGGGGATGACGAGCCTCGCGCTCGTAGAACACTTGCAGCGGCAAACGAAAAGCAGCAGCCATGACTCGCTCCTTTGTTTTTATTCTGTTCGCGACACCAACCAAGCACTTGCTTGGTCGACTATTCCACGCACAAAGGAGGGCTGCAAGTTAAGAAATGTAGCGCCGCACAACCGGGTGTCGGTCACCCCGACGGACCGGCGGCGGCCAGGAACTGCCTGGCCGCCGTGGCGCTCTAGGGGTGCTTGACGCTATTGAGGGTCATCAGCCCCGCCAGCGGCCAGTCGCCTTCCAGCTCCGCCAGGCTGGCGGTATTCATGGGCTGGGGATCGCGCAGATGACCGTGCTGCAACAGGCCGATCAGGTTGCCGACCAAGGGTTGGTGGCTGACCAGCAGCAGGTTGTCCGCACTGTCCAGATGCTCCAGCACCTGCAATGGGTTGGCCTCCGGGGTCAACCAGGGCACGGTGTGGATCTCGCCCTCGAAGCCCAGGGCCTGACGCACCAGTTGCGCCGTTTGCTGGGCCCGCACATAGGGGCTGGCGATGATCGCACTGATGGGCTGGCCAATCAGCTGCGCGGCGCTGCCCAGCACTTCCTGGCGGCCGTGGGCCGTAAGGTTGCGCAGGTCATCGCTGGCCGCATGGGATTCGGCCTGGCCGTGACGCAGTACCCACAACTTCACAGCTTGGGCTCCTCGTCACGCACCGGGTGGGGCGCCGGCGGCACACTGTGGGGGGCCTCCCCTTCAGGGGCCCGCGGGGTCGGCCAATCGGCGAACGGCCAGGGTTTCTGCTCGGTGTGGAAGCTGCCGAACCGGCCAATCTGCGCCAGGAACTGGCTCAGGCTGTCGCCAAAGTTCATCAGCCCGGCATTCGGCGCGCCGTAGATCAGGCGATAGATCAGTTGCACCAGGACCAGGGCGCCCAGAAGAAACTGCGCCACCTGCCACACCATCACGAACACCAGCATCCACAGCACGCGCAGGAGGATGGATTCGTATTTGGCTTCGGAATTCGTATCGTTCATGTCTGGCTCCTGTGCTACTCAGTTGAATCCGCTGGTGGAGATAAAGTCGACGTCGGTTTTCGGCTCGCCACGCATCAGCAGCTCGATCACCTGATTCAGCGTCCGCCCTTCGAACAGAATCGCATGCAGGCCGGCGACCAGCGGCATGTAGACGCCCAGTTCCTGGGCCTTGGCCTTGAGCACCTTGAGGGTGTTGACGCCCTCCGCCACTTCGCCCAGGCGGGTCACCGCGTCCTCCAGACTCAGGCCCTGCCCCAGGGCAAAGCCCACCTGGTAGTTGCGGCTCTTGGGCGAGGAACAGGTGACGATCAGGTCGCCGACTCCGGCCAGGCCGAGGAAGGTCATGGGATTGGCGCCCTGGCTGACGGCAAAACGGGTCATCTCCGCCAAGGCACGGGTGATCAGCATGCTCTTGGTGTTTTCCCCCATGCCCAGTGCCACCGCCATGCCGGCGATGATCGCGTAGACGTTCTTCAACGCCCCGCCCAGCTCGACGCCAAAGCGGTCGGCACTGGCGTAGACGCGGAAGGTCCGCCCGTGCAATGCCGCCTGGACCCGCTGGCACAGCTCTTCATCTTCACTGGCGACCACGGTGGCGGTCAGAGCATGCTCGGCCACTTCCCGGGCCAGGTTGGGACCCGACAACACGCCAATGCGCGCCGCCGGGGCTATGTCCTCGAGGATCTCGCTCATCAGCTTGAAGGTCTGGGCCTCGATGCCCTTGGTCAGGCTGACCAGCAGCTTGCCGCTCAGCAACTGCGCGTGGGGCGCCAGTACCGAGCGCAGGGCGCTGGAAGGCAAGGCGACGAAGCACAGGTCACAGTCATTCAGGGTGGCCAGCAGGTCGGTGACCGGCTCCACCGCCGGATGAATCTTGATGCCCTTGAGATAGCGCGGATTCTCGCGATTGACCCGAATGGCCTCGGCCTGCTCGGGATCACGCATCCATTGCCGCACCGGGTGACCGTTTTCGGCCAGCAGATTGGCCACGGCGGTACCAAAACTTCCGCCTCCCAGGACCGCAATAGGGCGCTGTTGTGTCATATGCAATCCGTTTATCCATAGCAGTGGCGATGGCGGCATTATACGGGGCGCTTTTCCCACCACCAGCCCCACCGGCCATTCAGGCAACCTGTCGGGAACACGCGTTGTCATTCGGGGAATGTCGGGCTTATCGACTGGAAAACTCGACTATCTCGGTTAACATGCGCGCCATCTTTCAAGATTCAAGGCTGTGCCGTGTCCGTTGGTCCCTCACCTCTTCGTCTGTCGCTGCTGCTGGGCATGCTCTTCGGCCACCCGGTGCTGGCCGACGATCTGTTTCTCGACGGCAGCGCACTGCCCGAGGTATTGACCGCCACACGCCTGAAACAATCCCCCGCCGCCGTGCCGGGCAGCATGACCGTGCTCGACAACGAACTGATCAGGGCCAGCGGCGCCCGGGACGTCAGCGAGCTGCTGCGCCTGGTGCCCGGGATGATGGTCGGGGCCATCAGCGGCAACCAGGCCACGGTCAACTACCACGGCACCAACACCAGCGAAGCGCGGCGCATGCAGGTGCTGATCGACGGGCGCTCGGTGTATCGCGCGGGCCTGGCCACGGTGGACTGGAGCGACATTCCGGTGGCCATGGAAGACATCGAACGCATCGAGGTGTTTCGCGGCCCCAACACCGTCAGCTACGGCGCCAATGCGCTGATGGCGGTGGTCAACATCATTACCCGCGCACCGGCCAACAGCCACGGCACCCGGTTCAAGGTGACCCGGGGCCAGCGCGGCATCAGCGACTGGTACGCCAGCCAGGGTACGGGCTGGGAAACCGGCGACCTGCGCTTGTCGTTGTCCGGACAGGAAGATGACGGCTTCGACCACAATCGCCTGGGCGCCGACTACCGCGACAGCAAGCGCTTGAACCGCTTCAGCCTGTCGGTGAGCCAGATGCTCGACGAGCAGCAGAGCATCGATTGGCAATTGAATGCCAAGGAAGGCACCAACCAGCGGCCTTATACCTATAAACCGGTGTTCAAGGACTATGCCGAGAAGGGCTACAACTCTGACATTGTCGCCAAGGACTACGCAGGCTCTCTACGCTGGAACCTGGAGCTCAATCCACAGCACAGCCTTTATATACAGGGCTCGGCCCAACACTGGGACCGCCAGCAGACATGGAGAGCCTGTGATGCCGCGGTTTCCTTCAGCCCTGAACTGACGCGTCTTTGGCAACTCAATCCCTATTACGCCGAACGTCTGGCGAGGAATATGCCAAGTACCTTGAGTGGCGCCCCCTCAGGAACTGCAACGGAACGGGCATTGGCAAGCCAAATCATCGATCAATGGAATGACGGAGGCCAAAACCCCGTCTGCGGCAACATCGACCAGAGCACCCGCGAAACCCGTTACGACCTTGAACTGCAGGACACCCTGAGCCTCAGCGATAACCTGCGACTGGTCAGCGGCATGAACTATCGTTACGACCGGGCCGACTCCGAAACCTATTTCAACGGCACCCTCGACGACACCACCTGGCGCCTGTTCGGCCAGCTGGAGTGGCGAGCCAGCGAACACTGGCTGATCCAGGGCGGGGCTATGTACGAAGACACCCAGCTGACCGGCAACTCGCTGACGCCACGGATCGCCGTCAACTACCTGATCAACCCGCGCCACGGGCTGCGGGCGGTGTATTCGGAAGCCATCCGCTCCCCGGACATGTTCGAGAACAACGTCAACTGGAGCTACCGGGTCACCGGCCTGAGCAACCCGGTCTACGGCCAGAGCAGCGCCCAGTACTTCGTCAAGACCCGGGGCCCGGGCAACCTCGATCAGGAACACATGCGCTCCCGCGAGCTGGGCTACAACGGCTACTTCGTCGACCAGGCCCTGAACCTCGACATCAAGCTGTTCTACGACGAAATCAGCGGCATGATCAGCGAGCCGCTGCGCAACAACCAATACATCGCCAGCAACAGCAATTCCTCACGCTTTTCCGGCACCGAAAGCCAGCTGGACTGGCAATTGAGCCACGCCGACCGCCTGCGCCTGACCTACGCCTATGTCCACGCCCAAGCCAGCAACCCCCTGGACCAGCGCCTGACCGCCAGCAACAGCGGCTCCGCCGGCTGGCTGCGCAATTGGGGCCGGGGCTGGTCCAGCGCGTTGTTCTATTACGCTGACAGCGCCCTCAACGGCTACCGCTTCGAACGCGTCGACACGCGCATCGCCAAGCGCCTGGCCCTGGGCAAGGCCAACCTGGAACTGGCGGGCACACTGCAACAACGACTCGACCACCAGCCCAGCACCTTCGCCGACAACCGCTACGACTCGCGGCACCTGGTCTATTTCAGCGCCGAGCTGGAGTTCTAGCGTGGCCCGGCAGCGGCCCTCGGGGGCCTTGGACTTGCGTCGCCGACTCGGCTGGGGCCTGTTCCTGCTGAGTCTGCTGCTGTGCGCACCGCTGCGCGCCGCCGACGTCTTGCTGACCGCCAGCGAGGACAACCCGGCGGTACGCACCTTCACCGCAGAGCTGGCCGCCCAACGCCCCCAGGACCAGGTGCACTTCGTACCGCTGGAGCAACTGCCGGCGCCGGGCCAGTTGCCCAGCGCCACGCGCCTGATTCTGCTGGATCCGCAAAGCCTCGACTGGCGCCTGCAAGATCCCCAGGGCCCGGCCACCCTGGTCCTGCGCATCAGCCGCCTGCAAGCCGAACAGCGCCTGCAAGGCCTGCACCACCCCGAGCTCAGCCTGCTCTGGAGCGATCCACCGCCGAGTCGTCAGTTGCACCTGATCCGCCAGGTCTTGCCCCAGGTGCGCCGGGTTGGCGTGCTGTACAGCGAGGACAGCCAGTTCCTGCTCAAGGAGCTGCGCGGCGCCGCGCAATCCCTGGGCCTGGAGATCGTCGCCGAAGCCTGGGACAGCACCCACGACAGCCGGCCATTGCAAAACCTGCTGCGCAACAGCGACGTGCTGCTGGGCCTGGATGACCCCAAGCTGTACAACCCGAAAACCGTGAAGAACCTGCTCCTGAGCAGCTACGCCCAACAGCGGGCGCTGATCGGCCCCAATGCCGGCTTCGTCAGGGCCGGCAGCCTGGCCAGCACCTACAGCGACCAGCAGGACTGGCTGCAGACCCTGGACAGCCTGCTTGAGCAGGCGCCGAATCGCTGGCCCCGGGCACTGTACCCGGCGGCCTTCAAAGTACTGAGCAATCCACAGGTGGCACGCTCACTGGGCATCGAGGAAATCGACCCGCAAGCCGTCGCGCGCCAACTGAGTGAAGGAGAGCAACGCCCATGAAATTGCGTCGCCGATGGGACATCCACACCCGCACGCAGCTCATCAGCCTCGGCCCGGCCTTGCTCCTGACCCTGTTGCTGATCAGCTTCTTCACCTTCGTGCGCATTCAGGACCTGCGCCAGGAGCTCAACCACACCGGCCAACTGATTGCCAACCAGCTGGCGCCAGCCACCGAGTACGGCGTGATCTCCGGCAACAACGAAGGCCTGGAAAGCCTGTTGCAGGCCACCCTGGCCACGCCCCACGTGCACTTTCTGGAGGTCCAGGACAGCGCCAACAACATCCTGGTGTATGTCGAGCAACCGTCTGCCACTCATAAACAGGCGCAACAGATCAAGGTGTTCCAGGCGCCGGTGCGCTTGCAGCGCATCCAGGTGCACAACGACTTCCTGGAAGACGACCCGACCAGCCTCGGGCCCCAGGGCGACGGGTATCTGGGACGGGTCATTGTCGGCATGTCCAACGACGCCTTCAGCCAGCGCCAGCAGGAAATACTCCTCAAGGCCGCGATCCTCGCCCTGTTCGCCCTGCTATTCACCTTCCTCCTCGCACGGCGCCTGGCTGCCGGCCTGGCGCAACCCATCAGCGCCATGGGTAACGCGGTCAAGGCGATCCAGGAAGGCGACTTCAAGGCGCCGCTGCCGATTGTCGACGACGGCGAGCTGGGCAATCTGGCACGCCACATCAACAACCTCGCCGCCGGCCTGGAGCTGGCCAGCCGCGAGCAGCAACAGGCCATGTCGCAACTGATCCAGACCCGGGAGGAAGCGGAACGGGCGAACAAGGCGAAATCGGATTTCCTGGCGATGATGAGCCACGAACTGCGCACCCCGATGAACGGCGTGCTGGGCATGCTGCAGCTCCTGGAAACCACCGAGATGACCCAGGAGCAGAGCGAATACGCGGCGCTGGCTTCGGAGTCCACCGAACACCTGCTGAAGGTGATCAACGACATCCTCGATTTCTCGCGCATCGAACGCTCAGCCCTGGAGCTGGAACACATCCCGTTCAACCTCGCCGAACTGATCGGCAGCTCGGCCCAGGCCTTCCAGCACAGCGCCCTGCAGCGCGGCCTGGACCTGCAACTGCGCCTGCCACCGGGCATGGAGTCGCTGCAGGTCAAGGGCGACCCGACGCGGATCCGGCAGATTCTGGTCAACCTGATCGGCAACGCCCTGAAGTTCACCGAACAAGGCAGCGTGATCATCGAGGCCCAGTGGCAGGCCCTGGATCATGAGCTCCTGTGGTTCACCTGTGCGGTGCGCGACAGCGGAATCGGTATCAGCCCCGCCAGCCTGGAGCTGATGTTCGATGCATTCCAGCAGGCCGACAGCAGCATTTCCCGGCGGTATGGCGGCACCGGCCTGGGCCTGCCCATTGCCCGCACCCTGGCCGAACGCATGGGCGGCACCCTGCGGGCCCAGAGCGAGGAAGGCCGTGGCTCGGTGTTCACCCTGGAGATCCCCCTGGCGCTGTTCCAGCAAAGCCTGCCGGTGCTGGCACCGCGCGTCAGCACCGCCGCTCACCAGGGCGAGGGCCGCAATGTGCTGCTGGTGGAAGACAACCCGGTGAACCAGACCGTGATCCAGGCCATGCTGCGCAGCCTGGGCTTCACCGTGAGCATCGTCACCGACGGGGCCCAGGCGGTGCGCAGCGCCGAGAGCCTGATTTTCGAGGCAATTCTGATGGATTGCCGACTGCCGCTGGTCGATGGTTATGAAGCCACCCGGCAGATCCGCCAATTGCCCGGCTGCGCCGATCTGCCGATCATCGCCCTGACCGCCAACGCCTTGCAGGGCGACCGCGAAGCCTGCCTGGCAGCGGGCATGAACGACTACCTGGCCAAGCCGTTCAAGCGTGCGGATCTGCAGCAGATTCTCCAACGTTGGGTGCAGTAACAGGCTATTTTCCAACAGGTGCGACTGGCGTGACGGGCGAAAGTGCGGCAGTCTTAGGCACCCGACGGGGCCCTGAAAAGGCCCTCAAAAAAAATTTCAGTGAACAAGTGTACTTTCATACCCTTGGCGCTGTGACTTTCACTACAACGCAATAGTCTATGAGTAGGCTGCCGGCTCGAGGCATGAACGCTTCGATCGGCCGGGAAGATTGCCCAACCCTGCCGCACGGGACTATTGAGGAGCTCGCATGACCAAACAAAACGCCTTTACTCGGGAAGACCTGCTGCGCTGCAGTCGCGGTGAGCTGTTCGGCCCAGGTAACGCGCAACTGCCCGCCCCCAACATGCTGATGGTGGATCGCATCACCCATATCAGCGAAGAGGGTGGCAAGTACGGTAAAGGTGAATTGGTCGCTGAGCTGGATATCACTCCAGACCTGTGGTTCTTCGCTTGCCACTTCGAAGGCGATCCGGTGATGCCGGGCTGCCTGGGCCTGGATGCCATGTGGCAGCTGGTCGGTTTCTTCCTCGGCTGGCAAGGCCTGCCGGGCCGCGGTCGCGCCCTGGGTTCGGGAGAAGTGAAGTTCTTCGGCCAGGTTCTGCCGACGGCGAAAAAGGTCACCTACAACATTCACATCAAGCGCGTGCTCAAGGGCAAGCTGAACATGGCCATCGCCGATGGCTCGGTCAGCGTTGACGGCCGCGAAATCTACACCGCCGAAGGCCTCCGGGTCGGCGTGTTTACCTCCACTGACAACTTCTAAGGGTTATCCGCATGCGCCGCGTCGTTATCACTGGTCTGGGCATTGTTTCGTGCCTGGGCAATGACAAAGAGACCGTCTCCGCTAACCTGCGTGCAAGTCGCCCTGGCATCCGCTTCAACCCGGAATATGCCGAAATGGGTCTGCGTAGCCAGGTTTCCGGCTCCATTGACCTGAACCTCGAAGAACTGATCGATCGCAAGATCTATCGCTTCGTCGGCCACGCGGCGGCTTACGCCTACCTGGCCATGAAAGACGCCATCGCCGACTCTGGCCTGAGCGAAGAACAAGTCTCCAACCCGCGTACCGGCCTGATCGCCGGTTCCGGTGGTGCCTCGACCCTGAACCAGATGGAAGCGCTGGACATCCTGCGCGAGAAAGGCGTCAAGCGCGTTGGCCCATACCGCGTCACGCGGACCATGAGCAGCACCGTTTCCGCCTGCCTGGCCACACCGTTCAAGATCAAGGGCCTGAACTACTCCATCGCTTCTGCCTGCGCCACCAGTGCTCACTGCATTGGCACCGCCATGGAACAGATCCAGATGGGCAAGCAGGACATCGTCTTCGCCGGCGGCGGTGAAGAAGAGCACTGGACCCAGTCGTTCCTGTTCGACGCCATGGGCGCCCTGTCCACCCAGTACAACGAAACCCCGGAAAAAGCCTCCCGCGCCTACGACGCCAAGCGTGACGGTTTCGTCATCGCCGGCGGTGGCGGCATGGTGGTGGTCGAGGAGCTGGAACACGCTCTGGCCCGTGGCGCCAAGATCTACGCGGAAATCGTCGGCTACGGCGCCACTTCCGACGGCTACGACATGGTGGCCCCAAGCGGCGAAGGCGCTATCCGCTGCATGCAGATGGCCATGTCCACTGTCGACACCCCGATCGACTACCTGAACACCCACGGCACCTCGACTCCGGTCGGCGACGTCGCGGAAATGAAAGGCGTGCGTGAAGTGTTCGGCGACAAGGCTCCAGCCATCAGCTCCACCAAGAGCCTGTCGGGTCACTCCCTGGGCGCCGCCGGCGTTCACGAAGCGATCTACTGCATGCTGATGATGGAAGGCAACTTCATGGCCGGTTCGGCCAACATCGACGAGCTGGACCCGGAAGTGGCCGATATGCCGATCCTGACCAAGACTCGCGAAGACGCCACCATCAACACCGTGATGAGCAACAGCTTCGGCTTCGGTGGCACCAACGCCACCCTGGTGCTGAAGCGCTGGCAGGGCAAGTAAGCCTCGCCGCTTCGCGACATGAAAAAGCCCCGACCGGTTCGGGGCTTTTTTTTGCCTGCCATTTTCCGGCGCCAGCGGCTCAGACGGAAAAACGCGCCACCATGCTGTTCAGGTCCACCGCCAGCCGCGACAGTTCCTGGCTGGCCGCGCTGGTCTGATTGGCCCCGGCCGAGGTCTGCAACGCCAGGTTGCGGATGTTCATCAGGTTGCGGTCCACTTCCCGCGCCACCGCCGCCTGTTGCTCCGAGGCACTGGCGATCACGATGTTGCGCTCGTTGATCAGGGTGAAGGCCGAAGCGATTTCCTCCAGCGCCTGCCCCGCCGCCTTGGCCACTTCCAGGGTCGAATGGGCGCGGCTATTGCTCTGCTGCATGGAGCTGACCGCCTGATCGGTGCCCTGCTGGATACCGCCGATCATTTGCTCGATTTCCTGGGTCGACTGCTGGGTCCTATGGGCCAGGGCCCGCACTTCATCGGCCACCACCGCGAAGCCGCGCCCGGCATCCCCGGCCCGCGCCGCCTCGATGGCCGCGTTCAGGGCCAACAGGTTGGTCTGCTCGGCGATGGAGCGAATCACCTCCAGCACCTTGCTGATGCCGTAGACCTTCTGCGCCAGCTGTTCGACCTGACTGGCATTGGCTGTTACATCCTCGGCCAGCGACTCGATGGACAGCACGGTCTGATGCACCTGTTCGCGACCGTGCTGGGCGATCCGATCTGACTCCCGGGACGCTTCGGAAGTGGCCACCGCGTTGCTCGCCACCTCCTCCACCGCGGCGGTCATCTGATTCACTGCCGTGGCGGCCTGTTCGATCTCCTGGCTCTGCTGATGCAGGCCCCGGGTCGCATCCTCGGTGACGCAACTGAGCTCCTCGGAAGCCGAGGCAAGCTGGCTGGAGGAATCGGAAATGCGCCGGATAGTCTCGCGCAAGCTGTGCTGCATGGCCTTGAGCGCCAGCAACAGGCGCGCCGGCTCGTCCTTGCCGATCACCGTGATGTCTCCGGTCAGGTCGCCGCCGGCCACCACCTCGGCGACGCGCAAGGACTGCGCCAGCGGCAGGACGATGCTGCGGGTCAACAACAAGGCCAGGCCAATGGTCACCAGGGCCGCCACCACGATCATCGCCACCACCCAGACGCGCGACTGGCTGAACACTGCCTGAGCCAGATCCGTGGCCTGGGTCGCACTTTGCTTGTTCAAGTCGATCAGCTCGTGCAGTGTCGCGGCCATTTCATCGGCCAACTGGTTCATTTCACCGTTGACCACCTTGACCGCCTCCTCCAGCTGATTCTGGCTGGAGAAGGCCATGACCTGGGCCTGCCGCTGCAGGTACTGCTGCTCCACGCCCTTGAAGCGATCGAACAGGACCCGCTCCTGGGGCAGCACGATCAGCGACTCATAGCGCCCCTGGGCAACGCCCAGGCCACTCTTGATGTCCTTGATCTTGGCTTCGTTCTGGGCCAGGGCCTGGGGGTCGCGATTGATCAGCAGGCGCAGGGTCAGGGCGCGAAGACGCAACAGATCCTGGCTCATGTCGCCCACCGACATGACGCTGGGCAACCAGTTGCTTTCCACCTCATCGGACTGCTGGCGCATGTTGGCCATCTGCATCAGGGCAAATGCGCCGAGGACAAACACCATCAGCGCCAGCAAGCCAAAACCCAGGCTGGCGCGGGGGGCGATGTTGAGACTTCTGAGACTCATTCCTTTGGCTCCTTCCTAGAGCGCTGCAAGAGCTTGCAGCAGGGTGCTCTTAGACGGTATCGGGCCGGCGGAAATTTGCGTAAGACAAAAACGTGATATCAAAACGCCCTATGACTTCGATACCTCAGAGTAAAACGATTCAGCTCACAGAAAATCGACATTTTCCGATCAAACAGTACAGCTTCCACCTCGAAACCCGCTGCGACGTCGCTGCTTGCACATTCATCGGCGTGCCACCGGGCCATCGGCTACCGCCAGTAAAAACCTGAACGCCTGCGCCGGCCGATGCTCTATAACTTCAGCACCTTTACCACCCGATCCGACATTCATCACTGCCTGAGGTTTGCCATGACCATTACCGTCAATACCGAGTCCAGCGAAGGTTTCCGCCACAGCATTCAGGTCGACGACCATCAGCTGTTCACCGACCTGCCCCAGTACGCCGGTGGCGAAGGCACCGCGCCCGAGCCCCACGATTATTTCGATGCCGCCCTGGGGGCCTGCAAGGCCCTGACCCTCAAGCTCTACGCACAGAAGAAAAACATCCCGCTCACCGGCGTCACGGTGGAGCTCAAGCACGACAACAGCCAGGAACAGCAAGGCAAGTACGCCCTGCACGTGAAGCTGACCCTCAAGGGCGTGCTCACCGACGCCCAGCGTGAAGAGTTGCACCGGGTGGCCGACCGCTGCCCGATCCACAAGCTGATGACCACCAGTGAAGTCAGCATCGAGACTCACCTGTCCGAAGGCGCCTTCAGCCAGTAGCGGCAAGGCTGGCATCCGGGGGTTATGCTTGCGGGCATACCCCCGGTCAGCCTGGAATCCGCCATGAATTCACCCCTAGTGATCCGCCCCCGCGTCGAGGACGTCGAAGGCCAGCCTATCCTCCGCCCCCTGCCTTCGGCACAGTGCCGCAGCGTCGGCCCCTTCGTATTCTTCGACCACATGCTGAGCACCTCCTACCCCGCCGGCAAAGGCATGAACATCCGCCAGCACCCGCATATCGGCCTGTCCACGCTGACCTACCTGTTCGCAGGACAGATCCGCCACAAGGACAGCCTCGGCTCGGACCAGATCGTCCTCCCCGGGGACGTCAGCTGGATGACCGCAGGCAGTGCCATCGCCCACGTCGAGCGCACGCCCGAGGCCTTGCTGAGCCAGGCTTTCACCCTGCATGGCTTGCAGGTCTGGTTGGCCTCGCCCAAGGAGCATGAGCAGGGGCCCGGACACTACAGCCATCACCCCGCAGCCACACTGCCAGTGAGTGACAACCTCGGGGTCACGATCCGCATGATCGCCGGCAGCGGCTTCTGCCTGGAGTCGCCGGTGCCGGTGCTCTCCCCGACCCTGTATGCCGAACTGCACCTGCAGACCGCCACCAGCCTGCTGATTCCCACCGAGCATCAGCAACGCGCGCTGTATGTGCTGGACGGCGAGGCACAACTGGACGGCGAGCCATTGCCCCCGCACTCGCTGGTGGTGTTGCCGGAGGGAGAAAACGCCACGCTGTTCGCCGAGAGCGACTGCCACGCGGTACTGCTTGGCGGTGCGCCTCTGGACGGGCCGCGGCGGATCAACTGGAACTTTGTCGCCAGCGACCCGCTGTTGATCGAGGCCGCACGCGGACGCTGGGCAGCCGGGGACTGGCCGCAAGTGCCGGGAGAAAGCGAGCGCATCGAACTGCCCGCTTCCCGCCACTGATCTGCAGGAGCCGGCTTGTCGGCGAACAGGCCCGCAGGCCTTGCATCGCCCACAGGCCCCTCTATCGCCGGCAGGCCGGCTCCTGGCGGATCAAGGGATGCCGTCAGCCCTGGAACACTTCGTCCAGCAGGTAGTACAGGGTGGCGAAGGCCCGGGCCGAGGTCTTGGCGTCATACATCATCTTGCCCGGGACATTGGCCTGAGGATCGGTGAAGGAATGCACCGCGCCGCCGTAGCTGACCAGTTGCCAGTCAACACCTGCGGCATTCATCTCCGCCTCGAAGGCCGGCAGTTGTTCCTTGGCCACCAGCGGATCGGCCGCACCGTGCAGCACCAGCACCGAGCCCTTGATGTTCTGCGCATCCGCAGGATCGGGCGTGTCCAGGGTGCCATGGAAGGAAGCCGCGGCCTTGACTGGCGCCCCGCTGCGGGCCAGCTCCAGCGCGCAGCAGCCGCCAAAGCAGAAACCGAAGGTGGCCAGCCTGGACAGGTCCACCGCGGCCTCGGCCTGGCTCTGCAGGGCGCTGAAGGCCGCCTGCATCCGCCGACGCAACAGCGCCCGGTCATTCTTCAGGGGCATCATCGCCGCACCGGCCTGATCGGCGTCGCTGGGGCGTACCGACTGGCCATACAGGTCGGCGATCAGCACCACATACCCCTTGGCCGCCACCGACTCGGCGAGCTGCTGCGCGCCGGCGCTGACACCCATCCAGTTCGGCGCCATCAGCAACCCCGGGAGCGCGCCTTTATGGGCGGCATCAAAGGCCAGCAGGCCTTCATAGGGCTGGCCATCGATCTGATAGACCACGGAACGCACGGTGATTTGACTCATGACTCATCTTCTCCAGTAGGGGGACACCAGAATGAAAAAACCCGCCGAAGCGGGTTTTTCCTGCAACCTGGTTAAACCGACAGTTCAACCAGCAGCTTGTTCAGTCGGCGCACATAGGCCGCCGGGTCTTTCAAGCTGTCGCCGGCCGCCAGGGCCGCTTGATCGAAGAGGATGTGCGACAGGTCGCCAAAGCGCTCTTCGTTCTGCTCGCCGTCGAGTTTCTCGATCAACGGGTGAGTCGGGTTGAATTCGAAGATCGGCTTGGAATCCGGAACCTTCTGCCCGCTGGCTTCGAGGATCTGACGCATTTGCAGCCCCAGGTCCTGCTCGCCGATGGCCAGGATCGCCGGGGAGTCGGTCAGGCGGTGGGAAACCCGCACTTCGCTGACGCTCTCGCCCAGCGCGGTCTTGATCCGCTCAACCAGGCCTTCCTTGGTCTTGGCGACTTCCTCGGCAGCCTTCTTGTCCTCTTCCGAGTCCAGGTTGCCCAGGTCCAGGTCGCCACGAGCCACGTCGACAAAGCTCTTGCCGTCGAACTCGTTGAGGTAGCTCATCAGCCACTCGTCGATGCGGTCGGTGAGCAGCAGCACTTCGATGCCTTTCTTGCGGAAGACTTCCAGGTGCGGGCTGTTCTTGACCTGGGCGTAGGATTCGCCGGTGAGGAAGTAGATCTTGTCCTGACCTTCCTTGGCGCGAGCCAGGTAGTCGGCCAGGGACACGGTCTGCTCGCCGTCGTCGCCCTGAGTGGAAGCGAAGCGCAGCAGGCCGGCGATCTTTTCCTTGTTGGCGAAGTCTTCGGCCGGGCCTTCCTTCATCACCTGGCCAAAGTTCTTCCAGAAACCCTTGTATTGCTCAGGCTCGTTCTTCGCCAGTTTTTCCAGCATGTCCAGCACGCGCTTGGTCAGCGCCGACTTCATCGAATCGATGATCGGGTCTTTCTGCAGGATTTCCCGCGAGACGTTCAGCGACAGATCGTTGGAGTCCACCACGCCCTTGATGAAGCGCAGGTACAGCGGCAGGAAGGACTCGGCCTGATCCATGACGAACACGCGCTGTACGTAGAGCTTGAGGCCCTTCGGCGCTTCACGCTGGTACAGGTCGAACGGTGCACGAGCCGGCACGTAGAGCAGCGAGCTGTATTCCAGCTTGCCTTCAACCTTGTTGTGGCTCCAGCTCAGCGGGTTCTCGAAGTCATGGGCGATGTGCTTGTAGAACTCCTGGTATTCCTCGTCCTTGATCTCGGTACGCGGACGGGTCCACAGGGCACTGGCGCGGTTGACGGTTTCCCACTCCAGCGCCGGTTTCTCTTCGCCTTCGGCGGCAGCGGCTTCTTTGGGCAGCTCGATCGGCAAGGCGATGTGGTCGGAATACTTCTTGATGATGTTGCGCAGGCGCCAGCCATCGGCGAATTCGTCTTCACCGGACTTCAGGTGCAGGACGATGCGGGTGCCGCGTTCGGCCTTGTCGATGGTCGCAACCTCGAACTCGCCTTCGCCCTTGGACGACCAGTGCACGCCCTCGCTGGCCGGCAGGCCGGCACGGCGGCTGAACACTTCGACCTGATCGGCAACGATGAATGCAGAGTAGAAGCCCACGCCGAACTGACCGATCAGGTGCGAGTCCTTCTTCTGGTCGCCGGTGAGGTTTTTCATGAAGTCGGCGGTGCCGGACTTGGCGATGGTCCCCAGGTGAGTGATGACATCTTCACGGCTCATGCCGATACCGTTGTCTTCGAGGGTGACGGTCTTGGCGTCCTTGTCGAAGCTCACACGGATTTTCAGTTCAGCGCCACCTTCCAGCAACTCAGGCTTGGACAGGGCTTCGAAACGCAATTTGTCGACGGCGTCAGAGGCGTTCGAGATCAATTCGCGAAGGAAGATTTCCTTATTGGAATACAACGAATGGATCATGAGGTGCAGCAGTTGCTTCACCTCGGTCTGGAAGCCCAGGGTTTCCTTTTGAGTTTCCACACTCATGGTCATCAAACTCCAATCAGATGGCTGTGGTCGCGCTCCGGAAGCGGAGAACGGCGGGATGACATGGAAGTGGGGGTAGCTCGCCGGATTTCAAGGGGCGGGTGCCTCTTCGATCTTGAAATGTGCACGGGCGGTGGCAATCGGCTCGTCGGCGGTGCTCTGCCAGGCGGTGATCGCGACGTTGGCCACGCGCCGCCCCTGACGCCAGACCTGGCAGCGGGCAAAGGTGTCGCGAAACTGCCCGGCACGCAGGTAATCCAGGGAAAAATCGATGATCTTCGGCACCCCGGGAGCGCCGGTGAAGATCAACAGATGCACAGCCGCCGCCAATTCCATGAAACCGGCGATCACTCCGCCATGCAGCGCCGGCAGCAAGGGATTGCCGATGTTGTCCTTGTTGGCCGGCAAGCGAAACAGCAACTCGTCCCCCAGCCGCGAGCATTCGATGCCGATCAGGGCGGCGTAGGGAATCTTCTGCAGCAAGGGACCGTAGTCGCCCTGTTGGTGAGCCTGCTCCAGCAACACCTTGAGATCTTCGCTCATGGACGCGCTCCCTTGAGGGCCGTGGCAAAACCCGGGGTGCCCTTGAGACCCTTGCCCATGCGCATGAACGTACCGACCACATGGGCTACCGGGCGCTGCGGATCGTCCTGATAGGCAAAACCGCGGGTAAAGATCACATCGGTGGTGACCCGGTAGCACTGGGCAAAACCATGCACGTCGTGATGAGGCACCGCCGGGTGCATGTAGTCGATGCGCAGGTCCAGGGTCGGGCAAACCTCGAACTCCGGCAGCACGCACAACGTGGCCATGCCACAGGCCGTGTCCATGAGGGTGGTCAGGGCGCCACCGTGGATGATTCCAGTGTGGGGATCGCCGACGATCTGCGGGCTGTAGGGCAAGGTCAGGGTCATGCCCTGCGCTGATGCGCTATGCACGCTGATGCCCAGCACCTGGCAGTGTCGCAAGGCGGAAAGAAAGCGCAATGCACGCTCGAAAACAGGATTCTGCGCCATGGGTTATCTCTCTTGTTAGTGTCAGGAATCGATGGTTGGCCAGGGCGATAAAAGTTCCGTAGAACAAATACTTAATATATCTAGGAACCCCAAGGAACTTAAATCACAAGACCATGATCGAAAGGCCAGTAGATATCTTCACTAAGGAGAAACACCCCATGCGTAAGACTTTAGCTATTGCCCTGATGCTGACCGCTTCCCTCGGTCTGGCTGCCTGTGACAAAAAATCCGAGGACAAAGCTCAAGATGCCAACCAACACGCTGAGCAAGCTCAACAAAAAATGAACGAAGCTCAGGATAAAGTGAACGAAGCTGCCAAGGAAAACGCCGAAGCTGCCAAAGACCAGGCTGAATCCAACAAGGCCGCAGCCGAAGAAAGCGCCAAGGAAGCAGCCCCTAAAACCAACTAACTCGGTTTTAGCGCAAGATATAAATAAAGCCCGCCAAGTGCGGGCTTTATTGTGTCCGAAAGAAATGACTAGATAAGCAACCAGCGAAAAGTTGGACTAAGCATCAACAACAAGGAACACAAGATTCCCACCGCCCAGAACAGACTTCGCTGCCAGGTCAAATCCGCCAGATAGCACGCCAGATAGAAGACCCGGGCAATCACAAAGGTGATGGCCAGGACGTCGATCAACCAGCCTTGAGTCTGGGTGACATGGGCCATCAGCACCCCGACCGCAAACAGCATGAAGGCCTCGAAACTGTTCTGATGCGCCGCCAGGGCCCGCGCGCCCAGCCCGGTCAGTTGGGCCTGTTGCTGACGTGGCAGATGGTTGTTGTAACCGCCCTGCTCTTTCATGGCCTTGGCCACCGGAATGCGCGCAATGAAAATCAGCAACGCACTGATAAACACGCACCAGAACGAAATACTCATCAGCCTAGCTCCTTGTTTGTCTCGGGCAATGGCGCCTCCGTAGGGGTATAGACCATCACATCCAGTACGTCGGAATGAAACTCGCGACGATAAAGCACCAGCACCACCCCCGCGCTCATCACCATGAACAGCCAGGGGCTGACAAACCAGGCCAGCATGCTCATGCCGAAGTAATAGGAGCGCAGGCCGAAGTTGAACTGGTTGGCAGCCATGGAAATGACCCGTGCCGCCCGCGAAGCGAAAGCCTTGCGCTCCTGCTCGGACACCTGGCGCTCACCGATCATTGGCGCCGAGCCCACCAGAATGGCGGCGAAGTTGTACTGGCGCATGCACCAGCTGAAGGTGAAGAAGGCGTAGACGAACACCAGCGCCAGACACAGCAGCTTGATCTCCGACATGCCCTGGGACGCCTGCTGGACCATGGGAATGTCCGCCAGCAGCGACACCGCGCGTTCCGAGGCTCCAAGCACGGTAAGAATGCCCGCCAGGATGATCAGGGTGCTGGAGGCGAAGAACGAGGCGTTGCGTTCCAGGTTGCCGATCACACTGGCGTCGGCGATACGGTTGTCACGCAACAGCATGCGGCGCATCCAGTCTTCGCGATACAGGTGCAGGACACTGGCCAGGCAGGCGGTGTCCCGTCCCTTCCAGGTGGCATAACGGGTATAGCCGCCCCAGCAGATGACGAACCACAAAGCGGCCAGTAAATGGATCAGGTTGGCTTGGACGAACGACATGCAAATTCCTGTAGGGCGTGGCAGAGGACACAGCTTCGACGCCACGCAAAGGAAAAAGGCACTGCCCGAGCCCCATAAAAAATGCCCCGTATCGATCGATACGGGGCATTGTTCTGGATGCTCATGAGCCGCTTGTGGCGACCCTGAGCCCTTGCCGACAGATCAAGCCAGCGCTTCGGCCGGCTTGCCCAGGATACGGTCGAAGATCACGGCAACCGCCAGGATGATCACCGAAGGCACCAGCCAGGCCAGGCCTTGCTCGCTCAACGGCAGGTGCGCCAGCTGGCTGGGCAGGCCATCGGCCAGGCCGGCGCCCTTGAGCGCATCGATCAGGCCGAAGACAAAGGACACCAGCATCACCGGACCGACGATGCGGCGCTGGTCCTGCCAGAACTCCTTGCAGAAGCTCAGGGCCACCAGGGCAATGCAGGGCGGGTAGATGGCGGTCAGCACCGGAATCGAGAAGGCGATGAGCTTGGTCAGGCCAAGGTTCGATACCAACAGCGAGAAAACCGCGAGGATCACGACCAGCGTCTTGTAGGACAAGGGCGTTACGCGGCTGAAGTACTCGGCACAGGCGCAAGTCAGACCCACGGCGGTCACCAGGCACGCCAGGGAGATCAGCACCGCGAGGAAACCGCTGCCCAGGGAGCCGAAGGTGTGCTGCACGTAGGCATGCAGTACCGCTGCGCCGTTGGTGGCACCGGCTGCCACTTCATGGCTGCCCGAACCGAGGCGGAACAAACTGACGTACACCAGCGCCAGGCCAACCCCGGCAATCAGGCCGGCGATCACCGCATAGCGGGTGATCAGTCGAGGCGACTCGACCCCGCGCGAGCGAATGGCATTGACGATGACGATGCCGAACACCAGGGCGCCCAGGGTATCCATGGTCAGGTAGCCATTGATGAAGCCCTGGGAAAATGGTGCGGCGACATACTCGGGCGTGGCATCGCCAATGCTGCCGGCCGGCAGGGCGAACGCTGCGATCCCCAGCACCGCCAGGGCGATGATCTTCAGCGGCGCCAGGAAACGGCCAACGGTATCCAGCAGACGACCTGGATACAGGGAGATGAAGAACACCAGCAGGAAATACGCCGAACTGTAGAGGAACAGTGCCAGCGGGCTCTCGCCGGTCAGGGGTGCCAGGCCCACTTCAAAGGACACAGTGGCGGTGCGCGGCGTGGCGAACAGCGGGCCAACCGCCAGGTAGCAGACCGCCGCCAACAGACCGCCGGCGACTTTACCGATGGGGCTGCTCAACGCATCCATGGCGCCACCGACCTTGGCCAGGGCAACCACGGTGATCACCGGCAGGCCCACCGCAGTGATCAGAAAGCCCAGCGCCGCCATCCAGACATGAGGTCCGGACTGCAAGCCGACGATGGGTGGGAAAATGATGTTGCCAGCCCCGACGAACAGGGCAAAAGTCATGAAGCCGAGCGCCAGAATGTCCTGGCCTTTCAACACTTTCATTAAGGAAATACCACACTACTGAATCGGAATTTAGAGAGGGATTTCCCTTATGGGTGAGGGAAATGCTGTCAGTCCGTATAAGACTGACCCGTTTAGCGCGCCGATACCTTGTGGGCAGCAGACGCATAAAGAGGCGGCTAGCCTACCGAATCTGTAAGACGAACGCACCGGCGCAATGAGAATTTTCTGATATGCGACATGGGGATGTCGCCTTTTTGAAACTATTTTTCCACCGGAATGAATCCCCCCGCGCAGCCACCGCACGGCTGGCGCCTGCGTTGCCCAGAGCCTGGTTCGCCCAGGAGCCGACTCGTGTCGGAGCAGGCCCGCCAGCGCCGGCCTCGCCAAGGACAACACCCCCGCGCACAGGCCCCTTCGCCGGCAAACCGGCTTGCGCCAGAAAGCACAAAGGCCACCCGAAGGTGGCCTTTGCTGGAGGAACTACAAGCTAAGCGCGAGGCTTACTTGACAGCCCAACCGGTCAGCTCGGCCAGGGCCTTGCCGATGTCTGCCAGCGAACGCACGGTTTTCACGCCTGCGTCTTGCAGTGCAGCGAATTTCTCGTCTGCAGTGCCTTTGCCGCCAGAGATGATTGCGCCAGCATGGCCCATGCGCTTGCCCGGAGGAGCAGTCACACCAGCGATGTAGGAAACAACCGGCTTGGTCACGTGAGCCTTGATGTAGGCAGCCGCTTCTTCTTCAGCCGAACCGCCGATCTCGCCGATCATCACGATCGCCTCGGTCTTCGGGTCTTCCTGGAACAGCTTCAGGATGTCGATGAAGTTGGAGCCCGGGATCGGGTCACCACCGATGCCGACGCAGGTGGACTGGCCGAAACCGGCATCAGTGGTCTGCTTGACGGCTTCGTAAGTCAGGGTGCCGGAACGGGAAACGATACCGACCTTGCCTGGCAAGTGAATGTGACCTGGCATGATGCCGATCTTGCATTCGCCTGGAGTGATCACGCCTGGGCAGTTAGGGCCGATCAGGGTCACGCCCAGCTCGTCGCACTTAACTTTAGCGTCCAGCATGTCCAGGGTAGGAATGCCTTCGGTGATGCAGACGATCAGCTTGATGCCGCCGAAAGCCGCTTCCAGGATCGAGTCCTTGCAGAAAGGAGCTGGAACGTAGATCACGCTGGCGGTGGCGCCAGTGGCCGCTACAGCGTCTTTCACGGTGTTGAACACTGGCAGGCCCAGGTGCTCGGTGCCGCCTTTGCCTGGAGTTACGCCGCCAACCATCTTGGTGCCGTACTCGATGGCTTGCTGGGTGTGGAAACTACCTTGCGAACCGGTAATGCCCTGGCAGATAACTTTGGTGTCTTTATTGATCAGGACGCTCATTATTTGCCCTCCGCAGCTTTGACAACTTGTTGAGCAGCGTCGGTCAGGCTGGTAGCAGCGATGATGTTCAAGCCGCTTTCTGCCAGTACTTTAGCGCCCAGTTCCGCGTTGTTGCCTTCAAGGCGAACAACAACCGGGATTTTCACGCCGACTTCTTTCACGGCGCCGATGATGCCTTCGGCAATCATGTCGCAGCGAACGATGCCGCCGAAGATGTTGACCAGTACTGCAGCGACGTTGGTGTCGGACAGAATGATCTTGAAGGCTTCGGTCACGCGCTCTTTGGTAGCACCACCGCCCACGTCGAGGAAGTTGGCTGGCTTACCGCCGTGCAGGTTGACGATGTCCATGGTACCCATGGCCAGGCCGGCACCGTTGACCATGCAGCCGATGTTGCCTTCCAGGGCTACGTAGTTCAGTTCGAACTTGGCAGCGTGCGCTTCGCGCGGATCGTCCTGCGACGGATCGTGGAAAGTCTTCAGCTTAGGCTGACGGTACATGGCGTTGGCGTCGATGTTGATCTTGGCGTCCAGGCAGTGCAGATCGCCGTCAGCCTTGATCACCAGCGGGTTCACTTCCAGCAGGGCCAGATCGTGATCTTGGAACAGTTTGGCCAGACCCACGAAGATCTTGGCGAACTGGGCAACTTGCTTGCCTTCCAGACCCAGTTGGAAAGCCAGCTCGCGACCTTGGAATGGCTGAGCGCCAACCAGTGGATCGATAGTGGCTTTCAGAATTTTTTCTGGAGTGTCGTGAGCGATTTTCTCGATGTCCACGCCACCTTCGGTGGAAGCCATGAACACGATGCGACGGCTCGAACGGTCAACGACAGCGCCCAGGTACAGCTCTTTAGCGATATCAGTGCACGATTCAACCAGGATCTTGGTGACAGGCTGGCCATTGGCGTCAGTCTGATAGGTCACCAGACGCTTGCCCAACCACTGCTGAGCGAATGCCTTAGCGTCTTCTTTGCTGCGAACCAGCTTAACGCCGCCCGCTTTACCGCGACCACCGGCGTGAACCTGGGCTTTGACAACCCACTCGGAGCCGCCGATTTTGTCGCAAGCTTCTGCTGCTTCTTCCGGGGTGTCTACCGCGTAGCCTTTGGATACTGGCAGGCCGTATTCAGCGAACAGCTGCTTACCCTGATACTCGTGAAGATTCATGCTTTTTACCGTCTTCGTTAGGTACTGCGCATTCGGCGCTGCGCTCAATATTGAGTGCCGCACCACCTGTGACCGCTACTCTCAAACCAGCGCCACACCCTGAACCCGGAGCCTGGGCCCCGATCCAGTGTGTGGCGCTACCTCAAGAGGTCGAGTCCAGCGGATATTCCGCGGTGAGTCTTGCGCACAAGGCTCACGACGGGCCAACCGCCGTGGTTTCTTATTATTGCTTAGCGTTTCTTGCGGTTGGCAATGTGGATGGCGCCGCCATTCACAGCCAGAGCTGCTTCGTGCAGGGCTTCGGACAGGGTCGGATGGGAGAAAACCATCATGCCCAGGTCTTCGGCGCTGGTGCCGAATTCCATGCCGATCGCACCTTGCTGAACCAGTTCCGCAGCGCTTGGGCCAATCACGTGGACGCCCAATACGCGGTCAGTCTTGGCATCGGCGATGACTTTGACGAAACCACCGGTGTCGTTGGCTGCCATGGCACGGCCGCTGGCGGCAAACGGGAAGGTGCCGACGTTAACTTCAACGCCTTCAGCTTTCAAGGCCTGCTCGGTTTTACCGACCCATGCAATTTCCGGGTGAGTATAGATAACCGAAGGGATCAGGTCATAGTTCATCTGGGCCTTGTGGCCCTTGATGCGCTCGGCGACCATGACGCCCTCTTCCGAGGCCTTGTGAGCCAGCATCATGCCGCGCACCACGTCACCAATGGCGTAGACGCCCGGTACGGTAGTGGCGCAGTGATCATCAACGTGCACGAAGCCGCGCTCGTCCAGAGTCACGCCGCAATCGGCAGCCAGCAGATCGGTGGTCACCGGACGGCGACCAACGGCAACGATCAGCTTGTCGAAAGTGATGGTCTGCTCGCCGTTGGCGTCGGTGTAGGTCACCACGACTTCTTCGCCGTTGACCTTGGAGCCGGTCACGCGAGCGCCCAGCTTGATGTCCAGGCCCTGTTTGGTCAGGGTTTTCAGCGCTTCCTTGGAAACAGCGGTGTCAGCTGCCATCAGGAAGGTGTCCAGTGCTTCGAGGACAGTCACTTGCGCGCCCAGACGCGACCAGACCGAACCCAGCTCCAGGCCGATGACGCCAGCGCCGATCACGCCCAGACGTTTTGGTACGGATTGGAATTCCAGGGCGCCGGTGGAGTCGACGATGACGTTCTGATCGACCGGAGCCGGTGGAATGTCGATCGGACGCGAACCTGGAGCCAGGATCACGTTTTCGGCTTCGATCACTTCAACCGAACCGTCCGGCTTGGTGACTTCGACCTTCTTGCCAGCCAGCAGCTTGCCGTGGCCCTGGATCGAAGTGACGCCGTTGGCCTTGAACAGGGTGGCAACACCGCTGGTCAGGCCTTTGACGATGTTGGCCTTGCGACCGATCATGGCCGGCACGTCCATGGTCACGCCAGCGTGCTGGATACCGTGGATGGCAAAACCGTCCTGCGCTTCGTGGAATTTCCAGGAGCTGTCCAGCAGCGCCTTGGAAGGAATGCAACCGACGTTCAGGCAAGTACCGCCGAGGGCCAGCTTGCCCTCTTTATCGGTGTACTTCTCGATGCAAGCAGTCGTCAGGCCAAGCTGTGCTGCCTTGATTGCAGCTACATAACCGCCTGGGCCCGCGCCAATCACTACTACGTCGAATTTCTGAGTCATAAAAAGGTTCCTTTTAACGGCAAGCTAGAAGCCGCAAGCCGCAAGCTTGAAGCCCCTCGCCCTGGGGGCTTGGAGCTTGTCGCTTGCAGCTTGCAACTGCTTTTTAGATGTCCAGAAGCAGACGCGCCGGGTCTTCCAGCAGGTTCTTGATGGTTACCAAGAATGTCACAGCTTCTTTACCGTCGATCAGACGGTGATCGTAGGACAGCGCCAGGTACATCATCGGACGGATTACTACCTGACCGTTGATCGCCATAGGACGTTGCAGGATGTTGTGCATGCCCAGGATAGCGGCTTGCGGTGGGTTGACGATCGGGGTCGACATCATCGAGCCGAAAGTACCACCGTTGGTGATGGTGAAAGTACCACCGGTCATTTCTTCCATCGACAGCTTGCCGTCGCGAGCCTTCTTGCCGAAGGTGGCAATGCCGCCTTCGATTTCGGCCAGGCTCATCAACTCGGCATTACGCAGAACCGGAACCACCAGGCCACGGTCGCTGGACACCGCAACACCGATGTCGGCGTAGCCGTGGTAAACGATGTCGGAACCGTCGATCGAGGCGTTGACCGCAGGGAAGCGTTTCAGCGCTTCGGTGGCGGCCTTGACGAAGAACGACATGAAGCCCAGGCGCACGCCGTTGTGGGACTTCTCGAACAGGTCCTTGTACTTCGAACGCAGAGCCATGACTTCGGTCATGTCGACTTCGTTGAAGGTGGTCAGCATCGCCATGTTCGACTGGGCTTCAACCAGACGCTCGGCAACCTTGGCACGCAGACGGGTCATTGGTACGCGCTTCTCGACGCGATCACCGGCAGCGAACACCGGAGCAGCGGCAGCCGGGGCCGGAGCCTTGGCAGGCGCGGCAGCCGGAGCGGCTTTCTTGGCGGCAACGGCAGCCACTACGTCTTCCTTGGTCACACGACCACCTTTGCCGGTACCGGCAACGGAAGCGATGTTGATGCCGTTTTCTTCAGCCAGCTTGCGCGCGGCAGGAGCGGCGATTGGATCGTCTTCGCCGTCAGCGGCAGCCGGGGCAGCAGCGGCAGCGGCCGGAGCAGCGGCAGCAGGAGCAGCGGTAGCGGCACCGCCTTCAACGATGGAGCCCAGAACTTCGTCGGACAGAACGGTGTCGCCTTCGTTCTTGACGATAGCGCCCAGCACGCCGTCAGCGGTGGCCAGAACTTCCAGCACAACCTTGTCGGTCTCGATGTCGACGATCAGCTCGTCGCGCTTGACGGCTTCGCCCGGTTGCTTGTGCCAGGTGGCAACGGTGCCATCGGCAACCGATTCCGGGAAAGTGGGGGCTTTGATCTCGATAGCCATTATCTGTGGTTCCTTAAATTCGGTTTCAGGTGCGCGAAGGCGTTAAACAGTGAAAGCATCTTGCAGCAGTTTTTCCTGCTGCTCAGCGTGCATCGACGCGTAGCCACAAGCAGGCGCAGCAGAGGCGTCACGGCCGGCGTACTCGAGTACGAGCGACTTGTCGTGATTGCCTACGATGCGACGCATGTGGTGCTGGCTGCAGTACCAGGCGCCCTGGTTCATCGGCTCTTCCTGACACCAGACCACGTGCTTGAGGTTGGTGTACGGAGCCAGGACTTCGTTCAGGTCGTCCTCAGGGAACGGATACAGCTGCTCGATACGCACGATGGCGATGTCTTCACGACCTTCGGCACGGCGTTTTTCCAACAGGTCGTAGTAGACCTTGCCGCTACACAGAATCAGGCGCTCGACCTTTTTCGGGTCCAGTGCGTCGATTTCCGGAATAACGGTCTGGAACGAACCTTCGGCCAGATCTTCCAGAGTCGAGATGGCCAGCTTGTGACGCAGCAGCGACTTAGGAGTCAGTACCACCAGCGGCTTGCGCAGAGGACGGATCACCTGGCGACGCAGCAAGTGGTAGATCTGTGCCGGCGTGGTCGGCATGCACACCTGAATGTTGTGCTCGGCACACAGCTGCAGGTAACGCTCCAGGCGTGCCGAGGAGTGCTCGGGGCCCTGACCTTCGTAACCGTGAGGCAGCAGCATGGTCAGACCGCAGAGACGGCCCCACTTGTGCTCGCCGCTGGTGATGAACTGGTCGATCACCACTTGCGCACCGTTGGCGAAGTCGCCGAACTGGGCTTCCCAGATCACCAGCGCGTTCGGCGTGGTGGTCGAGTAGCCGTATTCGAATGCCAGTACCGCCTCTTCCGACAGGAAGGAGTCGTACAGGTCAAAGCGCGGCTGACCTTCGAACAGATGCTTGAGCGGCACGTAAGTGCTGGCATCTTTCTGGTTGTGCAGAACAGCGTGACGGTGCGAGAAGGTGCCGCGGCCGATGTCCTGGCCGGTCATGCGGATTGGGTGACCTTCGAACGCCAGGGTCGCGTACGCCATGGTTTCAGCGTAACCCCAGTTGATCGGCAGGCCGCCGGCTTGCATCTTCTGACGGTCTTCGTAGATCTTCGCGACCTGACGCTGAACCACGAAGCCTTCTGGCAATTCCAGCAGCTTGGCGGACAGTTCCTGCAGGGTCTTGAGATCGAAGGTGGTGTCGTGACGCGCGGTCCAGGTGTGGCCCAGGTATGGGCGCCAGTCCACGAACAACTCTTTGTTCGGTTCCTTGACCAGGCTCTTCACTACGTGCAGACCGTTGTCCAGCGCATTGCGGTACTCATCGACTTTCGCCTGAACACGCTCTGCGTCAAGCACACCGCTCTGGATCAGGCGATCGGCATACAGCTCACGGGTGGTGCGCTGCTTGGTGATCTGCTGATACATCAGTGGCTGGGTGCCGCTTGGCTCGTCGGCCTCGTTGTGGCCGCGACGACGGTAGCAGACCAGGTCGATCACCACATCGCGCTTGTACTGCATGCGGTAGTCGATGGCCAGCTGGGTCACGAACAACACGGCTTCCGGATCATCACCATTCACATGGAGGATCGGCGCCTGGATCATCTTCGCAACGTCGGTGGCGTACTCGGTGGAACGCGAGTCCAGCGGGTTGCTGATGGTGAAACCAACTTGGTTGTTGATCACGATGTGCACAGTGCCGCCGGTACGGAAACCGCGGGTCTGGGACATCTGGAAGGTTTCCATCACCACGCCCTGACCGGCGAATGCCGCGTCACCGTGGATCGAGATCGGCAGAACCTTGTCACCGGTCTGGTCGTTGCGACGGTCCTGACGGGCGCGCACCGAACCTTCGACCACCGGAGAAACGATTTCCAGGTGGGACGGGTTGAACGCCATGGCCAGGTGAACTTCGCCACCGGTGGTCATCACGTTGGACGAGAAGCCCTGGTGGTACTTGACGTCACCGGAGCCCAGCTCGACCTTCTTCTTGCCTTCGAACTCGTCGAACAGCTCGCGCGGGTTCTTGCCGAAGGTGTTGACCAGCACGTTGAGGCGGCCACGGTGGGCCATGCCGATCACGACTTCCTTGGTGCCGTAGGAACCGGAACGCTGGATCAACTCGTCGAGCATCGGAATCAGGCTTTCGCCACCTTCCAGGCCGAAACGCTTGGTGCCCGGGTATTTGGTACCCAGGTATTTTTCCAGGCCTTCGCCGGCGGTGACGCGCTCGAGCAGGTGGCTCTTGATGTCGGCGGAATAGGTCGGACGGCCGCGCACGCTTTCCAGACGCTGCTGGAACCACTGGCGCTGCTCGGAATCGGTGATGTGCGTGAATTCAGCGCCGATGGTGCGGCAATATGTCTGCTGCAACGCTTCGTGAATTTCGCGTAGGCTCGCTTCCTCTTTGCCGATGAACAGGTCGCCGGCACGGAAGGTCGTATCAAGATCGGCATTGGTCAAGCCGTAATGATTGATCGACAGGTCTGCAGGTGCAGGACGCTGCCACAGCCCCAGCGGGTCAAGCTGGGCTGCCTGGTGGCCACGCATCCGATAGGCCTGGATCAATCGCAGCACTTCAACTTGCTTCTTCTCGTGCTCACTGCTCACGCTGCCGGCGGATACCGGTTGGGCGCGGCGCTGGTTCTTTGCCAGCAAGACGAAATGATCGCGGATTGTCGAGTGCGAAACATCGATGGCAGTGCTGCCGTCGGTAGGCAACTTCTGAAAGTAAGTGCGCCACTCTTCTGGCACAGCGTTAGGGTCGTGCAGGTAGAGCTCGTAGAGCTCTTCCACATAGGCAGCGTTACTACCGGATAGGTAGGCGCTGTTCCACATGCGCTGCATCACGCTTTCTTGCATGCTTGGTCACCCTCGGTTAGGGGAACACCACCGGCGAAGACACCGAGCAAGCTTGCAGAAGTCCGAATGCAGCGACCAAAACAAGCCACTTAGGATCACGCTGATAGTCCGGGTACCAGCCCGGATGCCCCTGCTTGTCTCATTTCTTCAAAAATAAGAGCAGCCACTTTGTGAGCTGCTGCTCAGGTTAGAGCCATGACGCGGGTTGAAGCCCGCGCCTTGGCTTTTACGGGTACAGCGGTCCTACGGGTACAACAGCTGAATCACACGCCGCTCTGCAGCAGCATGTTACGAATGTGACCGATGGCCTTAGTCGGGTTCAGGCCTTTGGGACATACGTTGACGCAGTTCATGATCCCCCGGCAGCGGAATACGCTGAACGGGTCGTCCAGGGAAGCCAGACGCTCGGATGTCTTGGTGTCACGGCTGTCTGCCAGGAAGCGATAGGCTTGCAGCAGGGCAGCTGGACCCAGGAACTTGTCCGGGTTCCACCAGAAGGACGGGCAAGAGGTCGAGCAGCAAGCGCACAGGATGCACTCGTACAGACCGTCGAGCTTCTCGCGCTCTTCCGGAGACTGCAGACGCTCGATGGCCGGAGCCGGCGTATCGTTCTGCAGGAATGGTTTCACCTTCTCGTATTGCTTGTAGAAGATGCTCATATCGACGACCAGGTCACGGATAACCGGCAGACCTGGCAGCGGACGAATAACCAGCTTGTTCTTCTTGACCACGGCAGACAGCGGCGTGATGCACGCCAGGCCGTTCTTGCCGTTGATGTTCATGCCATCGGAACCGCAAACGCCTTCACGGCAGGAACGACGGTAGGAGAAACCCTCGTCCTGCTCTTTGATCAGCGCCAGCACGTCCAGCACCATCAGGTCCTTGCCACCGGTGTCGACCTGGAAAACCTGGGTTTTCGGAGCCGAGTCGGTGTCTGGGTTGTAACGATAAACTTCAACTTGCAACATATCGATCACCCTTTAGTAAGTCCGGACTTTTGGTTCAAAAGTCGGAACAGTCTTCGGCGAGAAGTTGACCGCACGCTTGGCAACGCGCTTCTCACCCGGGAAGTACAGGGTGTGGCACAGCCAGTTTTCGTCGTCACGGTCTTCAAAGTCTTCACGGGCGTGAGCGCCGCGGGACTCCTTACGCACTTCGGCAGCGATGGCGGTGGCTTCAGCCACTTCCAGCAGGTTCTGCAGCTCAAGTGCTTCGATACGTGCAGTGTTGAAAGCCTGAGACTTGTCGTTGATCTTGACGTTGGCGATACGCTCACGCAGATCGGCCAGCTGGGCGATACCCTTCTGCATGTATTCGCCAGTACGGAATACACCGAAGTAGTTCTGCATGCAGCTCTGCAGCTCGCGACGCAGGGTTGCAACGTCTTCACCGGTGGTGCGCTCGTTGAGCTTGGCCAGGCGGTTCAGGGCTACGTCGACGTCGGTGTCGCTGGCGTCGCGGTATTCGATACCGTCGGACAGCGCTTTTTCCAGGTGCAGGCCAGCTGCACGACCGAACACCACCAGATCCAGCAGCGAGTTGCCGCCCAGACGGTTGGCACCGTGTACCGATACGCAAGCCACTTCACCCACTGCAAACAGGCCAGGGATGATAGTGTCTTCGCCAGCAGCGTTCTGAGTGATCGCCTGACCATGAATGTTGGTGGCAACGCCGCCCATCATGTAGTGACAGGTTGGAACGACCGGAACCGGAGCAACCACCGGGTCAACGTGGGCGAAGGTCTTCGACAACTCGCAGATGCCAGGCAGGCGGCTGTGCAGCACTTCCTCACCCAGGTGATCGAGCTTGAGCATCACGTGGTCGCCATTCGGGCCACAGCCGTTGCCGGCGATGATTTCCTTGACCATGGAGCGCGCTACAACGTCGCGGCCAGCCAGGTCTTTGGCGTTCGGAGCATAACGCTCCATGAAACGCTCGCCGTGCTTGTTGATCAGGTAGCCACCTTCACCACGGCAACCTTCGGTTACCAGTACACCAGCGCCGGCGATGCCGGTCGGGTGGAACTGCCACATTTCGATGTCTTGCACCGGAACGCCGGCACGCAGCGCCATGCCTACACCGTCACCGGTGTTGATCAGGGCGTTGGTGGTGGAAGCGTAGATACGACCTGCACCGCCGGTAGCCAGAACGGTGGCCTTGGAGCGGATGTAGGTGGTTTCGCCGGTTTCGATGCAGATAGCGATCACGCCAACAAAGGCGCCATCCTGGTTCTTCACCAGATCGACTGCGTACCACTCGTTGAGGAAGGTGGTACCGGCTTTCAGGTTGCCCTGATAAAGGGTGTGCAGCAGCGCGTGACCGGTACGGTCGGAAGCTGCGCAGGTACGAGCCGCCTGGCCGCCCTTGCCGTAGTCCTTGGACTGACCGCCGAAAGGACGCTGGTAGATACGACCGGTTTCGGTACGGGAGAACGGCAGACCCATGTGGTCCAGTTCGAAGACCGCAGCCGGGCCTTCCTGACACATGTATTCGATAGCGTCCTGGTCACCGATGTAGTCGGAACCCTTGACGGTATCGTACATGTGCCAGCGCCAGTCATCGTTCGGGTCCGCCGAGGCGATCGCGCAGGTGATGCCGCCCTGGGCAGACACAGTGTGCGAACGGGTCGGGAACACCTTGGTGATCACGGCAGTCTTGTGGCCACCCTGGGCCAGCTGCAGTGCGGCACGCATGCCGGCGCCGCCGCCGCCAATGATGATGGCGTCGAAAGAAATGGTTGGAATGTTAGCCATGAATCAGATACCCCAGAGAATCTGCACACCCCAGACGAAGTAAGCGAACATCGCGACGCCGCATACTGCCTGGAAAAGGAAACGCACTGCTGTCGCCGACTTGCCCAGCGCCATCGGCGTCAGGTAGTCAGTCGAGATGGTCCACATGCCGACCCAGGCGTGAGCGCCCAGGGCCACCATGGCCAGCAGACTGAAGATACGCATCCAGTTGTTTGCGAACAGGCCATGCCACTGGGTGTAGTCAATGCCCGGATTCGCTACGAGGTATCCGATCAGGAAAATGAAATAAGCCGCGAGAACGACCGCAGACACACGTTGTGCCATCCAGTCATAAAGGCCCGAACGCGACAGGTTCGTAACGCTGGTTACCATATCCAAACTCCCGCCAGAACGATTACCACCACGGATACGGCGATAACGATTTTCGAGCCCAGCTTGCCGCCTTCCAGCGTCTCACCGATGCCCATGTCCATAATCAGATGGCGTACACCGGCCACCAAGTGATACAGCAAGGCGGACAGGAGGCCCCATGCAACGAATTTGGCCAGCGGACTGGTCAAGCACGCCTTCACCTCGGCATAGCCTTCCTCGGAACCCAGGGATTTGCTCAATGCATAAAGCATGATGCCGATGCCCAGGAAGAGGATGATGCCGGAAACACGGTGAAGAAACGACGTAACGCCGGTGATGGGGAGTTTGATGGTCCTTAGGTCTAGGTTTACAGGTCGTTGGCTATTCACGGCTTTTTTTCACACTGAAGAGCCCCTAACAATCAGGGCAAAGTTGTTGGGGAGTGCACTGGTCAGGTAACCACTACCCAGGGAGTGCGACCCCCAATAAAGCGGGCCCAGAAGCCTACGGAGGTCGGTGGCCGAGTATAGACAGTTAGGCTACTAATGACAACGCAAACGCCTTCCCCTAATAGCTGATTGCGTTAGCCATATAAAAGGCGTAAATGGCGGTGAATTTCGCTAAAAAATCCCTCCCAAAGCCTTCTGGGACAAGACTTTAGGCAAATTGACATTCAGATTTATCTCACTATAGTGGTGCGGGCCCTGCGTGGGGGGTCTGTCTGATGATTTCAAGCATAAATAGGAGGCCACATGGCTGACAAAAAAGCGCAGTTGATCATCGAGGGCGCAGCCCCCGTCGAGCTGCCCATTTTAACCGGCACCGTTGGTCCCGATGTAATCGATGTTCGGGGCCTGACGGCCACGGGCCGCTTCACTTTTGACCCGGGTTTCATGTCGACCGCCTCCTGCGAGTCGAAAATCACCTACATCGACGGCGACAACGGCATTCTGCTGCATCGCGGCTACCCGATCGAACAACTGGCTGAAAAGTCGGACTATCTGGAAACCTGCTACCTGCTGCTCAACGGTGAACTGCCCACCGCCGAACAAAAGGCTCAGTTCGTCAGCACCGTAAAGAACCACACCATGGTTCACGAGCAGCTGAAGAGCTTCTTCAACGGCTTCCGCCGCGACGCTCACCCGATGGCGGTGATGTGTGGCGTAGTCGGTGCCCTGTCGGCGTTCTACCACGACTCCCTGGACATCAATAACCCGCAGCACCGCGAAATTTCCGCCGTGCGCCTGGTCGCCAAGATGCCGACCCTGGCTGCGATGGTTTACAAGTACTCCATGGGCCAACCGATGATGTATCCGCGCAACGACCTGTCGTACGCGGAAAACTTCCTGCACATGATGTTCAACACCCCGTGCGAGATCAAACCGATCAGCCCGGTACTGGCCAAGGCAATGGACCGGATCTTCATCCTCCACGCCGACCACGAACAGAACGCCTCGACTTCCACCGTGCGCCTGGCCGGCTCTTCGGGCGCCAACCCGTTCGCCTGTATCGCAGCCGGTATTGCGGCACTCTGGGGCCCTGCCCACGGCGGCGCCAACGAAGCCGTACTGACCATGCTCGACGAAATTGGCGATGTATCGAACATCGACAAGTTCATCGCCAAGGCCAAGGACAAGAACGATCCGTTCAAACTCATGGGCTTCGGTCACCGTGTGTATAAAAACCGCGACCCGCGCGCCACCGTGATGAAGCAGACCTGCGACGAAGTCCTGAAAGAGCTCGGCATCAACAACGATCCTCAGCTCGAACTGGCCATGCGCCTGGAAGAGATCGCCCTGACCGATCCGTACTTCATCGAACGCTCCTTGTACCCGAACGTCGACTTCTACTCGGGGATCATCCTCAAGGCGATCGGCATTCCAACCAGTATGTTCACCGTGATCTTCGCCCTGGCGCGGACCGTCGGCTGGATCTCCCACTGGAAAGAAATGCTCTCCAGCCCTTACAAGATCGGCCGTCCACGTCAGCTGTACACCGGCTACGAGTCGCGCGACATCACCAAGCTGGAAGACCGCAAATAAGACCCGCCTTGCGCACACGTCTTAGCTGCACCGAATACGGCCTCTAACAGAGGTCGTATTTGTTTCTGCCCTCCCTTGCCTACACAGCGCAGTAGCCGGCTTGCCGGTGAAGAGCCCCGCACTCCCTCCCCCCTCAAATACGCTTTGCCCGGCAAGCCCGCGCCTACGACCCTGCGCCTGAACTCGGCGCCAGTAGTACAGGACGAGCGGACACAAAAATGCCCCGATCTCTCGACCGAGGCATTTCGCCATTACACAGCTTCTATATAGAAGCCGATGCCACCCTCTCGCTTAGTGCGACACCGCCCCACTGGCACCCAGACCGGTCTGCGAACGCACGAACTGCGGGAAGAACAGGGCCCGCTCGTTGACAGCCGAAGCCGACTTGTCAGTGATGGAGAAGAACCAGATACCGATGAAGGCGATGATCATCGAGAACAGCGCCGGGTACTCATACGGGAAGATCGCCTTCTCGTGATGCAGGATCTGCACCCAGATGGTTGGACCGAGGACCATCAGCGCCACCGCACTGACCAGGCCCAGCCAGCCACCAACCATGGCGCCGCGGGTGGTGAGCTTCTTCCAGTACATGGAAAGCAGCAGTACCGGGAAGTTGCAGCTGGCGGCGATGGAGAACGCCAGGCCCACCATGAACGCGATGTTCTGGCTTTCGAAGAGAATGCCCAGGCCGATGGCCAGCACACCCAAGGCCACGGTAGTGATCTTGGAAACGCGGATCTCGTCCTTCTCGTTGGCCTTGCCCTTCTTGATCACGCTGGCATACAGGTCGTGGGACACCGCCGAGGCACCCGCCAGGGTCAGACCCGCCACAACCGCCAGGATGGTGGCGAAGGCCACTGCCGAGATAAAGCCGAGGAACACGCTGCCACCCACCGCATTGGCCAGGTGCACCGCCGCCATGTTGTTACCGCCGAGCAAGGCACCCGCCGCATCCTTGAAGGCCGGATTGGTGCTCACCAGCAGGATCGCGCCAAAGCCGATGATGAAGGTCAGGATGTAGAAGTAGCCGATGAAACCAGTGGCGTAGAGCACGCTTTTGCGAGCTTCCTTGGCATCGCTCACGGTGAAGAAACGCATGAGGATGTGCGGCAGGCCGGCGGTACCGAACATCAGCGCCAGACCCAGGGAGAAGGCCGAGATCGGATCCTTCACCAGGCCGCCCGGGCTCATGATCGCCTCACCTTTGGGGTGAACCTTGATCGCCTCGGAGAACAGGGTATTGAAGTCGAAGTTGACGTGCTTCATCACCATCAGCGCCATGAAGGACGCGCCGGACAACAGCAGCACCGCCTTGATGATCTGCACCCAAGTGGTGGCCAGCATGCCGCCGAACAGCACATACAGGCACATCAGGATCCCCACCAGGATCACCGCCACGTGGTAGTCGAGGCCGAACAGCAGCTGGATCAGCTTGCCGGCACCCACCATCTGCGCGATCAGGTAGAACGCTACCACCACCAGCGAGCCGCAGGCCGACAGGGTACGGATCTGGGTCTGCCCGAGGCGGTAGGACGCCACGTCGGCAAAGGTGTACTTGCCCAGGTTGCGCAGGCGCTCGGCGATCAGGAACAGAATGATCGGCCAGCCCACCAGGAAGCCGATGGAGTAGATCAGGCCGTCATAGCCGGAAGTGAACACCAGGGCGGAAATCCCCAGGAAGGACGCCGCGGACATGTAGTCACCGGCAATCGCCAGGCCGTTCTGAAAGCCGGTGATCTTGCCGCCCGCCGCGTAATAGTCGGCAGCCGACTTGTTGCGCTTGGAGGCCCAGTAGGTGATGCACAGCGTAGCCCCAACGAACACCACGAACATGGCAATCGCCGAAACGTTGAGGGGTTGCTTGTGGACTTCGCCTGTCAAAGCGTCTGCGGCCCAGAGGGCGGGAGCGAAAGCGGCAAGACCGAGTGCTGCGAATAGACGTCGGATCATTGCTGAGCCTCCTTCAGGATCGCGTTGTTCAGCTCGTCGAACTCACCGTTGGCGCGTCGCACATAGATGGCCGTCAGGACGAAGGCCGAGACAATCAAGCCGACACCAATGGGAATACCCCAGGTGATGGATGACGTCGGACTGAGTTTGGCGCCCAGGATCTGGGGCCCATAGGCGATCAACAGGATGAAACCCGAGTAAAGCCCAAGCATGATCGCCGAGAGAATCCAGGCGAACCGCTCTCGCTTGCTGACCAGCTCCTTGAAACGCGGGCTGTTTTGAATCGAGAGGTAAATGCTGTCGTTCATTGTTTTTATCCTCGCAGCACAGATTTTAGGTGGAACCTAGGGTCTGTTGACGCTTGGTGACGACCGCGACGGTGATCCACTTGGTGCAGGGCAAGGCGCGAGGAGCGCAGTTTGGTTGTTCCAAATAAGCTCCGAGAAACGCAGCCCTGCACCAAGTGGACCCCGTCCCTTCGGTTGCATGCCAACTTGCGCGAGGCTGCGTTGCGGGATTTGCCAAGGGAATAACCATTGGCGGCATCTCGCGCCTTGCCTCGCACAAGCTGGCCCAGCAACGCGGCTCGCCACCAAGCGTCAACAGACCTTCGTCCACTCTATGCGGCTATGGAGCAGGTTCCAGACGACCTTAGTATTAGAACGACATTAGCCAGCTCGCCAATTTTCCCCGCGAAAAAAACAAGGGCCGCCCACTGCAAGCAGCGGGCGGCCCCGGGACCCTCTATCTAGACGCCTGGCGGCTATTTAGCCGTCCACTCGGCAACGCGTTCCGGGTGCTTGCCAACCCAGTCCTTGGCCGCTGCCTCCGGTTTTGCGCCGTCTTGAATGGCCAGCATGACCTGGCCGATTTCATCCTTGGACGCCCACTGGAACTTCTTCAGGAACGCCGCCACTTCCGGCGCCTTCTTCTCCAGCCCCTTGCTGCCGATGCTGTTGACGGTTTCAGCAGCGCCGTAGACGCCTTTCGGGTCTTCAAGGAAACGCAGCTTCCACTTGGCGAACATCCAGTGCGGCACCCAGCCCGTCACGGCGATGGACTCCTGCTTTTCCTCGGCACGTGTCAGCTCAGCGATCATCGCCGCACCGGAACTGGCCTGCAGCTTGTAGTCCAGGCCGTAGTCCTTGATCGCCTGATCCGTCTTGAGCATCACCCCGGACCCGGCGTCGATGCCAACGATCTTGTTCTTGAAGCTGGTGTCGGTCTTGAGGTCGTCGATGGTCTTGGCCTTGACGTACTCGGGCACGATCAGACCGATCTTGGCGTCCTTGAAGTTGGGGCCATAGTCCACCACCTTGTCCTTGTTCTTGGCCCAGTACTCACCATGAGTCACCGGCAACCAGGCCGAGAGCATGGCATCGAGCTTGCCGGTGGCCACGCCCTGCCACATGATCCCGGTCGCAACCGCTTGCAGCTTGACGTCATAACCGAGCTTCTGCTTGATCACCTCCGCGGCCACATAGGTGGTCGCCACGCTGTCGGACCAGCCGTCGACGTAGCCGATGCTCAGGGTCTTGCTGTCGGCACTGGCCAGAGTGGAGCTGATGGCAAGTACCAGTGCGGCACCTGCGCCTAAGAGTCGTCGCATCTTCATCGTTACTTCCCCGAATAGTGCAGTGCCAGGCGGCTGCCAGGCACGTCAACGTATGGTTATGGTGCACAGCGCCCCCATCACGCCTCACCGCGAACGCGTTCGATCATCAGCGGAGTACTGATGCTTCGATCATCAACCTGCCTTCGCCCGCGACCTGCTCTGTCTGCGACCTCAAGACAACCAGCAACGACATCAGATAGCCATTAACCGGCCCGCCGCCGATCCCATGCCGCAGGCCCGCCCGAACTTTGCATGGCTACAGCATGCCGACCACCAAGCCCCGGACAAATACGGGTAAGATGCCGGGCTTTGTTCTGCTATGGCCTGACCATGTCCGCCTCCGCCCGCTTCCCCTTCCCTGCTTATCTGTTTGCCTGCCTGATCGGCCTGCTGGCCCTTTGCGGCTACTGGTACGGCCTTGGCCAGCCAGTGCATCTGCCCGACGTCGCCAGCGCCAGCCACAAACTGCAATGTGCGTCCTACACGCCGTTCGACAAGGATCAGTCGCCCTTCGACCAGCCGTTCGCACTGCGCCCCGAGCGCATGGATGCCGACCTGGCGCTGCTGGCCACACGGTTCGAATGCATCCGCACCTACTCCATGACCGGACTCGAAGCCCTGCCCGAGCTGGCGCGCAAGCACGGCCTGAAGCTGATGATCGGCGCCTGGGTCAACAGCAACCCGGTGGACACCGAAAAAGAAGTCGACCTGCTGATCGCCTCGGCCAACGCCAACCCGGACGTGGTCAGCGCGGTGATCGTCGGCAACGAAGCCCTGCTGCGCAAGGAAGTCACCGGCGCCCAACTGGCGCGGCTGATTCTCAAGGTCAAGGCCGGGGTCAAGCAGCCGGTGACCTACGCCGACGTCTGGGAGTTCTGGCTCAAGCACCCGGAAATCGCCCCGGCGGTGGACTTCCTCACCATCCACCTGCTGCCCTATTGGGAAGACGATCCATCGAACATCGACGCCGCCCTCAACCACGTGGCCGAGGTGCGCCAGGTGTTCGGCAACCGTTTCGCCCCCAAGGACGTGCTGATCGGTGAAACCGGCTGGCCCAGCGAAGGCCGCCAGCGCGAAACCGCAGTGCCGAGCCGGGTCAACGAAGCCAAGTTCATTCGCGGCTTCGTGGCCCTGGCAGAGCACAACGGCTGGCACTACAACCTGATCGAAGCCTTCGACCAACCCTGGAAACGCGCCAGCGAAGGTGCGGTGGGCGGCTACTGGGGACTGTTCGACGCCGATCGCCAGGACAAGGGCATCCTCGCCGGCCCGGTTTCCAACCTGCCTTACTGGCCGCTGTGGCTGGGCGTGGGCGGCGTGATCTTCCTTGGCACCCTGGTGCTGGGCGGACCAGTCCGGACCCGGCACGCGGCACTGCTGCTGCCGCTACTGGGAGCGCTGGCGGCCTGCGCCATCGGCACCTGGGCCGAACTGGCACGGGTCACCAGCCGTTTCACCGGGGAGTGGGTGTGGGCCGCCTTGCTGCTGGGCCTGAACCTGCTGGTTCTGAGCCACGCCGCACTGACACTGAGCCCTCGCCAAGGCTGGCGCCAACGGGCCTTCAACGCCCTGGAACAACGGGCCGGCTGGCTTCTGGCGGCAGCGGGCTTCGCCGCTGCAGTCATGATGCTGGAACTGGTGTTCGACCCACGCTACCGCAGCTTCCCCAGCGCGGCCCTGGTGCTGCCGGCGCTGGTCTACCTGTGCCGCCCGGTCCGCGTCCCGCGCCGCGAAATTGCCCTGCTGACCTTTATCCTGGGTGCCGGCATCGCTCCCCAGCTGTACCAGGAAGGCCTGGCCAACCAACAGGCCTGGGGCTGGGCCCTGGTCAGCCTGCTGATGGTGGCCGCGCTGTGGCGCAGCCTCAGGGCCCGTCTCGCCTGAACCTTGGCCTGTTGGCCGCGGGACGCCTGGATTGCGCCCGCGGCCGCCACTTCAGGATCGCGCAGCCCGCACCAGACGCAATGCGCCAATCACCACCGCGAACACCGCCAAGGTGGTGTTGTACAACGCCAGGGCCGGAATGCCGGCCAGCAACGCCAGCACCGCCAGCCACCAGCCGCTGCGCCCCGGCAGGACAAATGCCAGCAGCGCAGTACCCAGGGCGCTCCAGCCCAGCACCTTGAAGTGGATCATCCAGCCCAGGCTGGAACGCAGCGAGCATTCCCAGCGCGCGGCCTCCTCGACACAGGCGCCCACCCAGCGCGCATCCTCCATAAAGCCGTAGCGCAAGCCATAACTGGCGGCCAGCCACAACGGCAGGACGATGAGCAGCACGATCACGGGCAAGCGGCGAGACATGGAACACTCCGAACAGTCAAAACGGCGCCCAGCATAATCCTCCACCAACGCTTGGCAAGGGCGACGCACAGATAACTGTTCAGCAAATAGTGGCAACGTGTATCGTCCGCCTACCAGCAACCTTCGACACGCCTGCGGCAGGGGAAATTTGTGCCACCCCATGGCACTTCGGCAGCAGCGCGGTGGTCATAGCCTGCAAACCTCATTCGGCACCTTCCTTCTAGGGATACAGTCATGCTTCGTTCCTTGCGCTTCGCTGCCCTGCTTGGCGGCCTTATCCTGAGTGCGTCCGCGCTGGCGGTCGATGTCGACCCGGCCAGCTATGGCTACCCGCTGACCAACCCGTTCGAAGCCACCATCGCCACCACGCCGCCGGAGTTGCGCCCGGAACTGCCCGCAAACGAGGACATCCGCCAGTCGGACTACAGCCTGACCCTGCGCCCGGAACGCGAGTTCATCCTCCCGGACAACTTCTGGGCGGTGAAGAAACTCACCTACCGCATCGCCACCCAGGATCACGCCGCGCCGCTGATCTTCCTGATCGCCGGCACCGGGGCGCGCTATGACAGCAGCCTCAACGAATACCTGAAGAAGCTCTACTACAAGGCCGGCTACCACGTGGTGCAGCTGTCCTCGCCCACCAGTTTCGACTTCATCAGCGCCGCCTCGCGCTTCGCCACCCCCGGGGTGACCCAGGAAGACGCCGAAGACATGTACCGGGTCATGCAGGCCGTGCGCGCCCAGCACCCCAAGCTGCCGATCACCGAGTTCTACCTCACCGGCTACAGCCTCGGCGCCCTGGACGCCGCGTTCGTCAGCAAGCTGGACGAGACCCGGCGCAGCTTCAACTTCAAGAAAGTCCTGCTGCTCAACCCGCCGGTCAACCTCTACACCTCGATCACCAACCTCGACAAGCTGGTGCAAACCGAGGTCAAGGGCATCAACAACAGCACCACCTTCTATGAACTGGTGCTGGGCAAGCTGACCCGCTATTTCCAGCAGAAGGGCTATATCGACCTCAACGATGCCCTGCTCTATGACTTCCAGCAGTCCAAGCAGCACTTGAGCAATGAACAGATGGCGATGCTGATCGGCACCTCCTTCCGCTTCTCGGCGGCGGACATCGCCTTCACCTCGGACCTGATCAACCGTCGCGGCCTGATCACCCCGCCCAAGTACCCGATCCGCGAAGGCACCAGCCTCACGCCGTTTCTCAAGCGCGCCCTGCAGTGCGACTTCGACTGCTACCTGACCGAGCAGGTGATCCCCATGTGGCGCGCCCGCACCGACGGCGGCAGCCTGCTGCAACTGATCGACCAGGTGAGCCTCTACGCCCTGCAGGACTACCTCAAGGCCAGCCCGAAGATTGCCGTAATGCACAACGCCGACGACGTGATCCTCGGCCCTGGCGACCTGGGCTTCCTGCGCAAGACCTTTGGCGACCGCCTGACCGTCTACCCCCATGGCGGCCATTGCGGCAACCTCAACTACCGCGTCAACAGCGACGCCATGCTGGAGTTCTTCCGTGGCTAAACATCTCCTGCTTATCGCTGCGTTGTTCTGCGCAGGCTATGCCCAAGCCGACAACAGCAAGGCCAACACCCCGGTCACGCCCGATCCCGACGGCTTCACCGAGCCGTTGAAGAGGCTCAAGTTCAACCCGGGGCTGGACCAGCGCGAATTCGAGCGTTCAACCCTCAATGCGCTGAATGTCTACGACCCGCTGGAGTCCTGGAACCGTCGGGTCTACCACTTCAACTACCGCTTCGACCAGTGGGTGTTCCTGCCGGTGGTGGACGGCTACCGCTATGTGACACCTGGCTTCCTGCGCAGCGGAGTGAGCAACTTCTTCAACAACCTCGGTGACGTGCCCAACCTGGTCAACAGCCTGTTGCAGTTCAAGGGCCAACGCTCGATGGAAACCACCGCGCGCCTGCTGCTCAACACCACCATCGGTGTCGCCGGCCTGTGGGACCCGGCGACCAAGATGGGCCTGCCGCGCCAAACCGAAGATTTCGGCCAGACCCTGGGCTTCTATGGCGTGCCCGCGGGGGCCTATCTGGTGCTACCGATCCTCGGTCCGTCGAACCTGCGGGACACCGCGGGGCTGGCGGTGGACTACACCACCGAATCGGCGATCAACTTCCTCAACGTTTCGGAAGTCAGCAGCAATCATCCGGAAATCTGGGTCCTGCGCGGGGTCGACAAGCGTTACCAGACCAGCTTCCGCTATGGCCAGCTGAACTCGCCGTTCGAGTACGAAAAAGTGCGCTACGTGTACACCGAAGCGCGCAAGCTGCAGATCGCCGAGTAATCCCGCCTCGCCCCGCCATCCGGCGGGGCGACACATCCTCACAGCACAACCCAGGCAAGTGCAGTTCACCGGGCATCGCGGGCGCCATCAATCGCTCTACGCCAGGCCGCCGGCTCGGGGTGATCAGGCCTCAGCCACGCAGCGCACGCCAGCCCTTGCCAATCAGGCTCACGGCCAGCAGCACCACTGCGCCAGCAATAATCCCGGCCACCGCATTGAGCAGGGTCGGCATGATCACCGAGGCGCCGCCGATGAACCCGGCGCTGCGCTGGGCCAGACCTTCGATCAGATGATGCACGGCAGGCACGCCGTGGGTGAGGATGCCGCCGCCGACCATGAACATCGCCGCCGTGCCGATCACCGACAGGCTCTTCATCATCCAGGGCGCTGCCCGCAGAATAGCGCCGCCGATGCCCCTGGCCAGGGCGCCGGGCTTCTGCGCCAGCCACAGTCCCAGGTCGTCCAGCTTGACGATGCCGCCCACCAGGCCATAGACACCAATGGTCATGACGATCGCAATCCCCGACAGCACCACCACCTGCTGGCTCAGGGAAGCACCCGCCACCGTACCCAGGGTGATGGCGATGATTTCGGCGGAGAGGATGAAATCGGTACGGATCGCGCCCTTGATCTTGTCCTTCTCAAAGGCCACCAGATCCACCTGAGGGTCTGCCAGCGCCTGTAAGGTCTGCTCATGTTCGGCCGCATCGTCGCCGTGGGGCAGGTACTTGTGCGCCAGCTTCTCGAAGCCTTCGAAACACAGGTAGGCACCACCGACCATCAGCAACGGCGTCACCAGCCAGGGCGCCAGGGCACTGATGGCCAGGGCCGCCGGCACCAGGATCAACTTGTTGCGAAACGAGCCCTTGGCCACTGCCCAGACCACGGGGAGTTCCCGCTCGGCGCGCACCCCGGAAACCTGCTGAGCGTTAAGTGCCAGATCGTCGCCCAATACGCCGGCGGTCTTCTTCGCCGCCATCTTGGTCATCAAGGCCACGTCATCGAGTACCGCGGCGATGTCGTCGATCAATACCAGCAAACTGCTTCCTGCCATGGGCCAGGCTTCCTGCATGAAAATGAGGCGCGCAGCATACCGCGCCACCGACCGTGCAGCGAGCGCGCGCAAGCAGGAAAAGCGGGCCCTACCCGGCATTCTTGAGCCTCTCGCAAAGCCGGTGCTACCATGCGCAACCGCCCGAACAGGCAAGGAATCCCCCGGTTTATGAGCACCATCCGCGAGCGCAATAAAGAACTGATCCTGCGGGCCGCCAGCGAAGAGTTTGCCGACAAGGGCTTTGCCGCGACCAAGACCAGCGACATCGCCGCCAAGGCCGGATTGCCCAAACCCAACGTCTACTACTACTTCAAGTCCAAGGAAAACCTCTATCGCGAGGTGCTGGAAAGCATCATCGAACCGATTCTCCAGGCCTCCACGCCGTTCAATGCCGATGGTGTGCCCAGCGAAGTGCTCAGCGGCTACATCCGCTCGAAAATCCGCATCTCCCGCGACCTGCCGTTCGCCTCCAAAGTGTTCGCCAGCGAAATCATGCATGGCGCGCCGCACCTGAGCCCGGAGCAGGTGGAACAGCTCAACGCCCAGGCCAAGCACAACATCGAATGCATCCAGACCTGGATCGATCGCGGCCTGATCGCCCCGCTCGACCCCAACCACCTGATGTTCAGCATCTGGGCCGCGACCCAGACCTACGCCGACTTCGACTGGCAGATCTCGGTGGTCACCGGCAAGGCCAAGCTCACCGAAGAAGACTACGAGGCCGCGGCGCAGACCATCATCCGCCTGGTGCTCAAGGGCTGCGAACCGGATCGCTGATCGCGTTTGTGCCCCTTCCCTTGCATTTCTGTTGTTGCTGCAAACTGCGCGCAGAAATATCAAGACACCAGCAAGGTCCTGCGGACCTTTTCGCAGCCTCGCGGGCTCGGCAGCGGCTACAGGCCGGGGCCGGGCCCGCAAGGTTGAGGACTACGCGCTGACGCCGGCGTCCGCCGCCAGGCCCTGAGCTTCGATCGCGCTGATGGCGCATTGCTCGTCGATGTCCGAGGTATCGCCACTGATGCCGATCGCCCCAATCACCGCCCCCGCCTGATCCCGAATCAGCACCCCGCCCGGTGCCGGCACCACGCTGCCCTGCCCCAGGCCATTCAACGCACCGATGAACGCCGGGCGCTGCTGCGCGTCCAGGGCCAGCAGGCGCGACCCCTTGCCCAGGGCAATCGCGCCCCAGGCCTTGCCGATGGCGATCTGCGGACGCAGCAAGCTGGCGCCGTCCTCGCGTTGCAGGGTCACCAGATGGCCGCCGGCGTCCAACACGGCGATGGTCAGGGGCGCCGCGCTGATCTGGCGCCCCGCACTGATGGCCTGATTGGCCAGGTTGACTGCGACTTTCAAGGTTAAAGCGCTCATGGGTGCCGTCCTTATCTTGTTATTGAGAAAGCCCGAGGGAAGCTTCTTGTAGGAGAAGTCCGATACGACAAATAGAACACAATGAATTTGTATTTTGTATACAATAAATCGCAAAAGTCGGTACGTGCGACAAATGGACGCCGGTTTATCGGGGCTTGCGCAAAAGCAACTGTAGTTCAAGAAAATCAATTGACCTGCGTCGCTCGCCGTGAATACACTTTGCGGAAAGCCACTTGTATACAATTACAAAACGTAAGAGGCACAAAACCATGAGCAAAATGAGAGCAATCGAAGCCGCCGTTCTGGTGATGCGCCGCGAAGGGGTCGATACCGCTTTTGGCATCCCGGGTGCCGCCATCAACCCGCTGTATTCCGCGCTGCAGAAGGTCGGCGGCATCGATCACGTCCTCGCCCGCCACGTTGAAGGCGCCTCGCACATGGCCGAGGGCTACACCCGCACCAAGGCCGGCAACATCGGCGTGTGCATCGGCACCTCCGGCCCGGCCGGCACCGACATGGTCACCGGCCTGTACAGCGCCTCGGCCGACTCGATCCCGATTCTCTGCATCACCGGCCAGGCCCCCCGCGCCCGCCTGCACAAGGAAGACTTCCAGGCAGTGGACATCACCAGCATCGTCAAGCCGGTGACCAAGTGGGCCACCACCGTGCTGGAGCCGGGCCAGGTGCCCTACGCCTTCCAGAAAGCCTTCTACGAAATGCGCTCCGGCCGCCCCGGTCCGGTACTGATCGACCTGCCGTTCGACGTGCAGATGGCGGAAATCGAGTTCGACATCGACGCCTACCAGCCCCTGCCCCTGGCCAAGCCAAGCGCGACCCGAGTCCAGGCCGAGAAAGCCCTGGCCCTGCTGGACCAGGCCGAGCGTCCGTTGCTGGTGGCCGGTGGCGGCGTGATCAACGCCGATGCCAGCGAGCTGCTGGTGGAGTTCGCCGAGCTGACCGGCATTCCGGTGATCCCGACCCTGATGGGCTGGGGCAGCATCCCCGACGATCACCCGCAGATGGTGGGCATGGTCGGCCTGCAGACCTCCCATCGCTACGGCAACGCCACCCTGCTCAAGTCCGACGCTGTGCTGGGCATCGGCAACCGCTGGGCCAACCGCCACACCGGCTCGGTGGACGTCTACACCGAAGGCCGCAAGTTCATCCACGTGGACATCGAGCCAACCCAGATCGGCCGGGTATTCACCCCGGACCTGGGCATCGTCTCCGACGCCGGCAGCGCCCTGACCGTGCTCCTGGAAGTGGCCCGCGAGTGGCAGACCGCCGGCAAGCTCAAGGACCGCAGCGCCTGGCTGCATGACTGCCAGCAGCGCAAGGCCAGCCTGCACCGCAAGACCCACTTCGACAACGTGCCGGTCAAGCCGCAGCGCGTGTATGAAGAGATGAACCAGGTGTTCGGCAAGGACACCTGCTACGTCAGCACCATCGGCCTGTCGCAGATTGCCGGCGCGCAGTTCCTCCACGTCTACAAGCCGCGCCACTGGATCAACTGCGGCCAGGCCGGCCCGCTGGGCTGGACCATTCCCGCGGCCCTGGGCGTGGTCAAGGCCGACCCGAATCGCCAGGTGGTGGCGCTGTCCGGCGACTACGACTTCCAGTTCATGATCGAAGAGCTGGCGGTAGGCGCCCAGTTCAACCTGCCCTACATCCATGTGGTGGTGAACAACTCCTACCTGGGGCTGATCCGTCAGGCCCAGCGCGGCTTCGACATGGACTACTGCGTGCAGCTGTCCTTCGACAACCTCAACGCGCCGGAACTCAACGGCTACGGCGTCGACCACGTGGCGGTCGCCGAAGGCCTGGGTTGCAAGGCCCTGCGGGTGTTCGAACCCAAGGACATCCAGCCGGCCCTGCGCCAGGCCCAGGAAATGCTCCAGACCTACAAGGTGCCAGTGGTGGTGGAAATCATCCTGGAGCGGGTGACCAACATTTCCATGGGCACCGAGATCAACGCGGTCAACGAGTTCGAAGACCTGGCGCTGGTGGGCAACGACGCCCCTACCGCGATTTCCCTGCTCGACTAACCCCTGGAGCCGCTGCCACAGGCTGTCATCGGGTTCACCGAACCTGCCGGGATTGCCCAGTGCGCCCTCTTGTCCAGAGAGGTCGCCGGGGCAGCCCGACTGCCACCTTGGCGCCCGCCACAGGCTTCACCGCTTCACAGGAGACCACCATGCCGCGTTTTGCCGCCAACCTGTCCATGCTGTTCACCGAACAGGACTTCCTCGCCCGCTTCAAGGCCGCCGCCGATGCCGGCTTCAGCGGCGTCGAATACCTGTTTCCCTACGAATTCAGCTCCGCCGAAATCAAGGCGCAACTCGATGCCCACGGCCTGACCCAGGTGCTGTTCAACCTGCCGGCCGGTGACTGGGCCAAGGGTGAGCGCGGTATCGCCTGCCTGCCCGATCGGGTCGAGGAGTTCCGTGCCGGCGTCGACCTGGCCATCGCCTACGCCCAGGTCCTGGGCAACACCCAGGTCAACTGCCTGGCGGGCATCCGCCCACAAGGCGCCGATGAAGCCCTGCTGGAAAAGACCTTGGTCGCCAACCTCAAGTACGCCGCCGACAAGCTGCAGGCGGTGGGCATCAAGCTGGTGATGGAGGCCATCAACACCCGCGACATTCCCGGCTTCTACCTCAACAACACCGCCCAGGCCCTGTCGATCCGCGAACAGGTGGGCAGCGCCAACCTCTACCTGCAGTACGACATCTACCACATGCAAATCATGGAGGGCGACCTGGCCCGGACCATGGCCAGCCATCTGAGCCAGATCAACCACATCCAGCTGGCAGACAACCCTGGACGCAACGAACCCGGCACCGGCGAGATCAACTATCGCTTCCTTTTCGAGCACCTGGACCGCATCGGCTACCAGGGCTGGGTCGGCTGCGAGTACAAGCCGCTGACCACCACCGAGGCCGGCCTTGGCTGGCTGAAAACCCACAACGCAATCTGAACCTGGACCTGCGTAGGAGCCGGCTTGCCGGCGAACAGGCCCGCAAGCCTTGCAGCGCCCTTGCGGCCACCTGCGCTGGCCAGCCAGCTCCTGCAAGGCCCCGTTGAATAGAGGATTTTTATCATGGCTAAAATCGGATTTATCGGCACCGGCATCATGGGTCACCCCATGGCCGCCAACCTGCAGAAAGCCGGTCACTCGCTGCTGCTCTCGGAACACCACGGCAAGGCCCCGGCCGACCTGATCGCCGCCGGCGCCGTGGCCCTGGCCTCGCCCCGGGAAGTGGCCCAGGAAGCCGAATTCGTCATCATCATGGTGCCCGATACGCCCCAGGTCGAAGACGTGCTGCTGCGTGCCGACGGCGTTGCCGCCGGGATCGGCAAGGGCAAGATCGTCATCGACATGAGCTCCATCTCCCCCACCGCGACCAAGGCCTTCGCCGCCAAGATCAACGAGAAAGGCGCACAGTACCTGGACGCCCCGGTGTCCGGCGGCGAAGTCGGGGCCAAGGCCGCGACCCTGAGCATCATGGTCGGCGGCGACAGCCAGGCCTTCGAACGTGCCCTGCCGCTGTTCCAGAGCATGGGCAAGAACATCACCCTGGTCGGCGGCAACGGTGACGGCCAGACCGCCAAGGTGGCCAACCAGATCATCGTCGCCCTGAATATCCAGGCGGTGGCCGAAGCCCTGCTGTTCGCCGCGAAGAACGGCGCCGACCCGGCCAAGGTGCGCGAAGCGCTGATGGGCGGCTTCGCCTCCTCGAAGATCCTCGAAGTGCACGGCGAGCGGATGATCAAGGGCACCTTCGATCCGGGCTTCCGCATCAACCTGCACCAGAAGGACCTGAACCTGGCCCTCAGCGGCGCCCGCGAGCTGGGCATCAACCTGCCCAACACCGCCGGTACCCAGCAAGTGTTCAGCACCTGCAGCGCCATCGGTGGCGCCAACTGGGACCACTCGGCGCTGATCAAGGGCCTGGAACACATGGCCAACTTCTCGATCCGCGAGAAAAAATAACCCCCCTATGTAGCCGCTGCCCCAGGCTGTACCAAGGTTCGCAGGTCACGCCTCACGGCGGGCCAGGGACCGGCCCTGCCGACCTTGTCGCCGCCTGAGGTGGCGGCTACACCCGCTTCAAGCCCCCCATAACAAGAAATCCGGGAGCCCGCCATGTCGGTCGATCCGCAACAATTCCTCCGTGAGCTGTTCGCCACAGCCATCGACGCCGCCCATCCGCAACAGGTACTGCAAGCCCATCTCCCCAGCGACCGCAGCGGTCGAGTGATCGTCATCGGTGCCGGCAAGGCCGCGGCGGCCATGGCCCAGGTGGTGGAGCACAGTTGGCAGGGCGAAGTCAGCGGGCTGGTGGTTACCCGCTACGGCCACGGCGCCCCCTGCACCAGGATCGAAGTGGTCGAGGCCGCCCACCCGGTGCCAGACGCCGCCGGCCTGGCCGTGGCCAAGCGGGTGCTGGAGCTGGTCAGCAACCTGTCGGAACAGGACCGGGTGATCTTCCTGCTGTCCGGTGGCGGTTCGGCCCTGCTGGCCCTGCCCGCCGCCGGCATCACCCTGGCGGACAAGCAAGCCATCAACAAGGCCCTGCTCAAGTCCGGCGCCACCATCGGCGAGATGAACTGCGTGCGCAAGCACCTCTCGGCGATCAAGGGCGGCCGACTGGCCAAGGCCTGCTGGCCGGCCACGGTCTACACCTACGCGATATCCGATGTACCCGGCGATCTGGCGACAGTCATTGCCTCCGGCCCGACAGTGGCCGACCCGAGCACCTCGGCCGAGGCCCTGGCGATTCTCAAGCGCTACGACATCGACGTCCCGGCGGCCGTGCGCAGCTGGTTGCAGAGCCCCGAGTCGGAAACCGTCAAGCCCGGCGACCCGTGCCTGGAGCGCAGCCACTTCCAGCTGATCGCAAGGCCCCAGCAATCCCTGGAAGCCGCCGCGGTGAAAGCCCGCCAGGCCGGCTACAGCCCACTGATCCTCGGCGACCTGGAGGGGGAATCCCGCGAGGTGGCCAAGGTTCACGCCGGCATCGCCCGCCAGGTGGCCTTGCACGGCCAGCCGCTGGCGGCGCCCTGCGTGATCCTCTCCGGCGGCGAAACCACGGTCACCGTGCGCGGCAATGGCCGTGGCGGACGCAATGCCGAGTTCCTCCTGAGCCTTACCGACAGCCTCAAGGGCTACCCGGGCATCTACGCCCTGGCCGGTGATACCGACGGCATCGACGGTTCCGAAGACAACGCCGGGGCCATCATGACCCCGGACAGCTACGCCCGCGCCGCAGCCCTGGGCCTGAGCGCCAGCGACGAGCTGGACAACAACAATGGCTACGGCTACTTCGCCGCGCTGGGCGACCTGATCGTCACCGAGCCGACCCGCACCAACGTCAACGACTTCCGCGCCATCCTGATTCTCGAGAGCCCCAAACATGACGCCTGACAAGAAGGTCAAAATCCTCGCCACCCTGGGTCCGGCCATCGACGGCATCGAGGACATCCGTGAACTGGTGCAGGCCGGAGTCAACATCTTCCGGCTCAACTTCAGCCACGGCAGCCACGCCGATCATGCGCAGCGCTATGAGTGGATTCGCCAGATCGAACGCGAACTGAACTATCCCCTGGGCATCCTCATGGACCTGCAGGGACCGAAACTGCGGGTCGGCACCTTCGCCGAAGGCAAGGTGCAACTGGTGCGGGGTCAGGCGCTGCGCCTGGACCTCGACCCGACCCCGGGCAACGCCGAGCGGGTCAGCCTGCCGCACCCGGAAATCATCGCCGCGCTGGAGCCGGGCATGGACCTGTTGCTGGACGACGGCAAGCTGCGCCTGCGGGTCATCGCCAAGCACGCCGACGCCATCGAGACCACCGTGCTCAATGGCGGCGAACTGTCGGACCGCAAGGGCGTCAACGTGCCCCAGGCCGTGCTCGACCTCAGCCCACTGACCGCCAAGGACCGCCGCGACCTGAGCTTCGGCCTGGAGCTGGGGGTTGACTGGGTGGCGCTGTCCTTCGTGCAGCGCCCGGAAGACATCCGTGAAGCCCGCACGCTGATCGGCGACAAGGCCTACCTGATGGCCAAGATCGAAAAACCTTCAGCGGTGACCCAACTACGGGAAATCGCCGAACTGAGCGACGCGATCATGGTGGCCAGGGGCGACCTGGGGGTGGAGGTGCCGGCGGAAAGCGTGCCGCAGATCCAGAAAACCATCATCGGCACCTGTCGCCAGCTGGGCAAACCCGTGGTGGTGGCCACCCAGATGCTGGAATCGATGCGCTTTTCGCCCGCGCCGACCCGGGCCGAGGTCACCGACGTGGCCAACGCCGTGGCCGAAGGCGCCGATGCGGTGATGCTGTCGGCGGAAACCGCCTCCGGCGAGTACCCGCTGGAAGCGGTGCAGATGATGGGCAAGATCATCCGCCAGGTGGAGAGCGGTCCCGACTACCAGACCCAACTGGATGTCAGCCGGCCCCAGGCCGAGGCGACGGTGTCCGACGCCATCAGTTGCGCGATCCGCCGGGTGTGCAGCATCCTGCCGGTGGCGGTGCTGGTGAACTACAGCGAATCGGGCAGCTCGACCCTGCGTGCCGCCCGGGAACGGCCATCGGTGCCCATCCTCAACCTGACGCCGAACCTGGCCACCGCGCGCCGCCTGACCCTGACCTGGGGCGTGCACTCGGTGGTCAATGACCGCCTGCGCCAGGTGGACGAGGTGTGTGCCACGGCCCTGGAAATCGCCCAGGCCCAGGGCCTGGCCAAGCGCGGCGATACCGTGGTGATCACCACCGGCGTGCCGTTCGGCCAGCCGGGGACCACCAACTCCCTGCGTGTCGAAACCCTTCTCTGACCCGCCGCCACTGCCCCGCAGCGCACTCGACCTGCAGGAAGCCGCCCGAAGAGGCGGCCACTCGGAGCGAGCGCTGCACGCGGTAGTCGCCGCATCCATCGATTTCCACCATGCCTGCACAGTCTTTCAACGCCTTCTGCCCCGACTGGGCCACTGCCTTGCTCAACGGTTTCAGTCAGATTTTCCTCCAGCGCCATCCGCTGTGCGGCCTGTTGTGCCTGCTGGCGATCCTGATCGGCGCCCCGGCCCAACTCGGGGGCGCCCTGCTTGGCGCCCTGGCCGGACTGCTCACGGCACAACGCCGGGGCTACGCCAAGGCCGACCGGCAAGCCGGGCTCTTCAGCTATAACGGTGTGCTCCTGGGTCTGCTGCTGAGCCTGTACCTGCCCTGGTCGGTGCTGCTGCCGCCGCTGATCATCGCCGCCGCCGGCCTCAGCGCGATCCTCACCCAGCAATGGCTCAAGCGCGCTCGCCAGCCGCGCAGCCTGCCGGCCTATACCGCGCCCTTCGTCGGCCTTGGCTGGCTGTTGCTGAGCCTGATGCAACCCCAGGCGCCCCTACCCCCGGCAGTGCCCGAGCTGTCGCTGTCGAGCCTGCTGGGCGGCCTGCTCCAGGGCCTGGGCCAGATCATGTTTCTCGGCCAGCCGCTGGCCGGACTGCTGATACTCCTCGGACTGCTGCTGGCCAACCGCCGAGCGGCGACCTGGGCCCTGGTCGGCTCGGCCTGCGGCCTGGCCCTGGCACTGTGGCAGCAGCAACAGGGCCAGGCCCTGTTGGGCCTGGCCGGCTACAACAGCGCGCTGGCGGCCCTGGCCCTGGGCCAGCAGGCCCGTGCTCCGTGGCGCCCCCTGGCGGGGATGTCGCTGGCACTGCTGATCACCCCCGGGATCGTCAGCCTGGGCCTTGCACCCCTCACCGCGCCCTTCGTCATCGCCTGCTGGCTGGTGCATGCCGCCACCCGGGTCCTGGATCGCACGCCCCGGGACAACACACCTTGCGCTCCCCCGGCCTCTCCCCCTAGGCTGCGCTGATCTTTGATTCAGGCGACTTCCATGGGTAATAGCGACAACTGGCGCCAGCGCCTCTACGTGATGATCTTCCAGACCGATACGGTAGCTGGAAGGCGCTTCGACACCGCCCTGCTGCTGATCATCCTCGCAAGCCTGGTGATCGTGATCCTCGACAGCATCGACGAGGTACACAGCAACTACGCCAACGTCCTGGCCTGCATCGAATGGGGCTTCACCCTGATCTTCGCCATCGAGTACGGCCTGCGCCTGTACTGCTCGCCCAAGCCGCTGCGCTACGCCTTCAGTTTCTATGGCCTGGTGGACCTGCTGGCGATCGTCCCCGGCATCCTCGCCCTGTACTACAGCGACGCCCAGTACCTGCTGATCATCCGTATCATCCGCATGCTGCGGATCTTCCGGGTGCTCAAGCTGGCGCCCTACCTGAAACAGGCCCATTACCTGCTGGACGCCCTGCGCGGCAGCAAGCAGAAGATCCTGGTGTTCCTGCTCAGCGTCTGCACCCTGGTCACGGTGTTCGGCACCCTGATGTACGTGGTCGAAGGCCCGGAGCATGGCTTCACCAGCATCCCCAAGGGCATCTACTGGGCCATCGTCACCCTGACCACCGTGGGTTATGGCGACATCGTGCCCAAGACCGTGATCGGCCAGATGATCTCGTCCATGGTGATGATCACCGGTTACTCGATCATCGCCGTGCCCACCGGGATCTTCACCGCGGAACTGGCCAGCGCCATGCGTGGCGAACAGCTCAAGCATGACTGTCCGGTGTGCCGCAAGAACAGCCACGAACCGTCCGCGGCCTTCTGCTCGCGCTGCGGTAACGCGCTGTTCAAAAAACTGGAATAAGCAAAGTTCTTTTTAATCTTTAAAGAGATATAGCGCCCCGGCTATAGTCGGCGGCAAATTGCCTTCACTCTCGAACAAAAGGAATGTGCAGTGAAAAAACTCTTCAGCGCTTCGCTTCTGGCGGCCGGCCTGGCCCTGGGCAGCGTCGCCCAGGCCGCACCGACCCTGCTCAACGTGTCCTACGACGTGATGCGCGACTTCTACAAGGACTACAACGCCGCCTTCCAGAAACACTGGAAAGCCGAGCACAACGAGAACATCACCCTGCAGATGTCCTTCGGCGGCTCCAGCAAACAGGCGCGCTCGGTGATCGACGGCCTGCCGGCGGATGTCATCACCATGAACATGGCCACCGACATCAACGCCCTGGCGGACAACGGCAAACTGGTGCCGGACAACTGGGTGACGCGCCTGCCGGACAACAGCGCGCCCTTCACCTCGGCCACCGTGTTCATCGTGCGCAAGGGCAACCCCAAGGCCCTGAAGGACTGGCCGGACCTGCTCAAGGATGGCGTGCAAGTGATTGTGCCCAACCCCAAGACCTCGGGTAACGGCCGCTACACCTACCTCTCGGCCTGGGGTTATGTGCTGAAGAACGGCGGCGACGAGAACAAGGCCAAGGACTTCGTCGGCAAGCTGTTCAAGCAGGCGCCGGTACTGGACACCGGTGGCCGCGCCGCCACCACCACCTTCATGACCAACCAGATCGGCGACGTGCTGGTGACCTTCGAGAACGAAGCGGAAATGATCGCCCGCGAATTCGGCCGCGATCAGTTCGAGGTGATCTACCCGAGCGTGTCCGCCGAAGCCGAGCCGCCGGTATCGGTGGTGGACAAGGTGGTGGAGAAGAAAGGCACCCGCGCCGCGGCCGAGGAATACCTGAAGTACCTGTGGTCGCCGGAAGGCCAGGAAATCGCCGCCAACAACTACCTGCGCCCACGGGACCCGAAGGTGCTGGCCAAGTACACCGACCGCTTCCCGAAAGTCGACTTCCTCTCGGTGGAGAAGACCTTCGGCGACTGGCGCAGCGTGCAGAAGACCCACTTCAACGACGGCGGGATCTTCGACCAGATCTACACCAACGCCAAATGACCCCTCGCGGGTGAATGAAAAAAGCGACCCTGGCGGTCGCTTTTTTTATGCCTGCTGGCGAGTTCAGAGCGCCCGTGCCGGATTGAACAACGCCGCCGTGGCCACCTGATGCTGCTCCTCCAGCACCGCCTCGGCCTCGACCTCGATCAGCCACTCGGGCAGGGACAGGCCGCTGACGATGATCCACGAAGACGCCGGCGGCTGGCTGGCAAAGCGCTCCAGCAGCACTGCGCTGATGTGTTCCTGCTGGTCGCGGGCGGCTTCGGCGATGTAGATCCGCAGCATCACCACATCCGCCATCTGGCCGCCCGCCGCGGCCAGGACGCTTGCGATGTTGTCGAAGGCCTGCTCGGTCTGCTCCCGCAGGCCGGGGCCGACCGTCCGCTCCTGCTCATCCACCCCCACCTGGCCGGACAGCAGCAGGCGTCGGCCGCCCCGCACTTCCACCGCCTGGCTGAAACCGTATTGCAGCGAATTGAACACACTGGCTGGGTTGAACGTCGACTTTTCCATAAGGCACTCCCGGCGCATTGAACGACCGGAAACCGTAAACCAAGGCTTTGGCGACTTCCACCGCAACCCGCGTGCTGCAACATTTGGCAATGCAAGCCTGGGCGGCGCAGAGCCGGAGCGGGATCCTCCACGCCGCAGGCAACGGCCTTACATGGGCGGAGCCACCCCATCCTTGCCGGCGGAAATCGACTGCGCGGTGAGTTTGCCGTCGGCGCTCTGGGTGACGAACATCACCACCTTGACCCCGGCCTTGAGCAGGCTGCGATCCCCGGGGGTGAGATTGACGATGGGGACATCGTCCGGCACCAGGATCTTCTGCTGCCCGCCCTTGTAATTGACGGTCAGGGTGCGGCCGTTGCTCACCACCAGATCCCCGACGCTGCCGTTGGTCATGCTGCTGCCCTTGGCCAGGTCGAAGGGCCGATGACCATCCCCGGTGCCGGCCATCTGCGCGGGAAAGACATGCACTTCCAGGGCCTTGAGAGTGCCGTCGGCCATGGGCAGTGCCGCCGAGCCGATGTAGCTGCCGGGCTTGATGTCCTCGATGTTGGCCAGGGTCACCCCGCGTACCTGGGTCTGTGGGGTCAGCTCGACACTGACGTTTTCACCGCTGTTGACATGCACCCGCACCAGGTCGCCGCTGATCCCGGTGATCTCGCCGCGCACGCCCATGCGCATGCCCGGCGCCTCCTGGGCGCGGGCCGCGACGCCCACCAGGGTGAACGCCAGGACAACGCCCTGAGCGGCGCACAACCAACCACGCAAAGACCGATTCATGGGATGGATCCTCTGTTGAAAAAGGGGCTCGGGCCACTCCGGGGCGAATGGCGAACATGAGCATGCTATCGAACAAGATGTAAGTAAATGTATCATCAGCCCTCGTCAGCGGCATCCGTCCCGGCCGGCAGCGCAACGCCTTGAATCGGTCATTTATTCCCCGCAGGAATGAATGCTATTGCCCCGCCCTCTCTACTGCGTTACCGCGCTGCCTCTTAACCTTGCCCCATCTTTTCGCCGCCAAGAGAATTCCGATGAGCTCAACGACCCAGGCGCTGCCCCTGCGCAGCGTGACAATGACCCGAGGCATGGTGCTGCTGTTCGCCTTCTGCTGCGGCGCCATCGTCGCCAACATCTACTACGCACAACCCATCATCGAGCTGATCGCCCCGGACCTCGGCCTGTCCAGTTCCCTGGCCAGCCTGATCGTGTCCCTGACCCAGATCGGCTATGCCCTGGGCCTGTTCTTCCTGGTGCCCCTGGGCGACTTGCTGGAAAACCGCCGACTGATGGTGATCACCACCCTGGTGGCCATCGCCAGCCTGCTGGGAGCGGCCTGGACCCAGCAGCCCAACGTCTTTCTCCTGGTGTCGCTGCTGATCGGCTTCAGCTCGGTGTCGGTGCAGATCCTCATTCCCCTGGCAGCGCACCTGGCCCCGGAAGAGTCCCGCGGCCGAGTGGTGGGCGGGATCATGGGCGGCCTGCTGCTGGGGATTCTCCTGGCTCGTCCGGTGTCCAGCGTGGTGGCCGATCTGTTTGGCTGGCGCGCGATGTTCATTGCCGCTGCCGTGCTGATGGCGGCCATCAGCCTGGTCCTGATGCTGACCATGCCCAAGCGCCAACCGGCCCATAGCGCCACTTACGGCCAACTGCTGCGCTCACTGGGGAGCCTGCTGCGCCGGCAACCGGTCTTGCGCCAGCGGGCCTTCTACCAGGGCTGCATGTTCGCCAGCTTCAGCCTGTTCTGGACCGCGGCCCCGCTGGAGCTGGCACGCCAGCACGGCCTGTCGCAGAGCCAGATCGCGATCTTCGCCCTGGTAGGCGCCATCGGGGCCATCGCCGCCCCCATCAGCGGACGCCTGGCGGATGCCGGCCACACCCGCATCGCCTCGCTCTTGGCCATGCTCCTGGCGGCCCTGAGCTTTGTGCCGACACTGATCCATCCCGCCTACAGCGTGATCGGCCTGGCGGTGACCGGGGTGGTCCTGGACTTCTGCGTGCAAATGAACATGGTGCTCGGGCAACGGGCGGTGTATGCCCTGGACGCCCACAGCCGCAGCCGCCTCAACGCGCTGTACATGACCAGCATCTTCATCGGTGGCGCCTTCGGCTCATCGATTGCCAGCGCGGTGTACGAACACGGCGGCTGGCTGGGCGTGGCGCTGGTGGGCAGCGCCTTTCCTCTGCTGGCCCTGCTGCGTTTTCTTTTGGTGGCGGACAACCGCCGAGCAGTGCGCGCCTAGGCGACTCGGGCTGAACCCGGTGATAGTGTCGGCAACCGCTCCCGGGGGCCCTGCTCCCCTCTCCTGCAAGGACAACCGATGGACCGCCTAGCCGCGATGGAAACCTTTGTGCATGTGGTGGAAAGCGGGTCCTTCTCCGCTGCCGCCCGCCGCCTGAACCTGGGCCAGCCCGCCGTATCGAAAACCATTGCCCAGTTGGAGGCCCATCTGCAGGTGCGGCTGTTGTTGCGCTCCACCCGCGGCTTGACCCCCACCGAGGCCGGCCTGGCCTATTTCGAACGGGCCCGGCGCACCCTGGAGGAGGCCTGCGAGGCGGAAAACGCTGCTCGCGGGTCGGCGGCGGCATTGCATGGCACCCTGCGCATCGGCGCTGCGGTGACCTTCGCCCGCATGCACATCGTGCCCCACCTGGGGGCCTTTCTCGATCGTCACCCGGGACTGCAGATCGACGTGGTGCTGGACGATCAGCACATCAATCTGGTGGAAGCCGGGGTGGATGTGGCGCTGCGCATGGGCCGCCTGGCCGACTCGACCCTCACCGCGCGCAAAATCGCCGAATGCCCGCGCCTGCTGCTGGCCACCCCGGAGTACCTGGCCACACATGGCGAACCCCGGCATCCGGACGATCTGAGCGAACACCAGGCCCTGATCTACAGCCGGGGGCCCGGCCATCTCTGGCACTTTTTCCAGGGTGACCAAGAGCAGCAGGTGAGTGTCAGCGGCAGGATCCGGGTCAATGCCGCGGAAGGCTTGCGGGCGGCGGTCCTGGCACATCAGGGCCTGGCAACCGCCTCGCAATGGATGTTCGCCCCGGAATTGGCCAGCGGCGCGGTCAAGGCACTGCTGACCGACTGGCAGCTGCCACGACAGCAACTGTGGGCGGTGTTTCCCGGCGGGCGCCTGGTGAGTGCCAAGGCCCGGGCCTTCATCGAGTACGTGGAGCAGTTGCTGGAGCGCCTCTGAGACGCGCTTCAGATGCGCTCGCGGACCAGCACCTCGATGTTCAGCGCCTCGCCCCAGCGCCGCAGGCGCTCGATCAGGCCCTGATCGGTTTCACCGACCAGGTACAGGATGTCGATGGTCTGGGTCGCGGTCCACTGCACGAACTCGCTGCCATCGAAGGCGGCCAGGGTCTCGAGCCGGAATTCGTTTTCATAGAACCCCGGGGCCACCGCCACCGGGGTGTCCTGGGGACTGGCCGCGGCGATGAAGTCACAGGACAGGTGCACCACGCCCCAACGGGCCACGCGCCAGTTCCTCAGGGCTTCGTCGAGTCGCGCCCGGGCACCGCGGACAAAGCCCAGGCCATCGAGCACCACGCGGCGGTTGACGATCAGCCACAGCCTGCGTCGCTGGGGGGCCTTGAGCAGCACCTCGCCCGTCACCTTGGAGGCGCGCAAGGCCAGGGCAATCACCAGCAACAGGGGTGCGCAATAGCCGTAGAGGCGTTCGGCCTGGCTGACCTGGGTCAGCCCATGCAGGCGCTGGACCTCGGCCCGCTGGCGCTCCAACTCCCCGAATGTCTGTCCCAGACGCTGCAACCATTGCTGCACCAGGGGGGCTGAATACTCGCCACGCAGATCATCCAGAGCCTGCTGCACCTTGCTCACCGCCAGGGTCGACGGACGCCCATCGGCGCTGCGTTCCAGCGTGCCAAAGCGCTCGCACAGGCTGCTGACCTGGGCCGCATCCTGGGGCTCATGCAGCTCAAGCGCTGCCTGACAGTGAGCGCTGCCGAGCATGTCGTCGATCTCGGCCAACACCCTGCGCTGCAGGCCGGCCTGCTGGCTTTGCGCCCATTGATAGTCGCTCTGGAACCAGTCCACGCGGACCGCCTGGGTAGCACTGATCAGCGCCAGGGAAGCCAGCAGCAGCCAGCCGTAGTCGACCTTCTTCCAGCCGATCTCGCCCAGGCGGAACACCGAGATCAGGCTCCAGCAGAAGAAGTAATACATGAAGGCGAAGGCCACCAGCAGGTACAGCGGTGCCAGGGACAGATAGATCAGTTCCGGCACGTCTGCCGCCCCCAGGCCATACAGCAACAGCAGGACACAGATCACGGCCAGCCAAAACACCATCGGCGCGACATAGGGTTTGTTCAGGTCTTTCTTCATCGGGCGCTCAACGGCTGATACTCGGGAACACCCCGCTGTATCGGCCAGCCGACCCGAGGCTTAAATAATCCACCCCGGGGCGCGGGCTCTGGCCTGCGCCTCTGCGGTTATCCGGCAGGCGCCGGAATTATTGGAACTGGCGGCCGAGGCCGGCGGGAACACCGTGGATATCGGTGTCTTCCCAAGGCCCGTCGGGGCTGATGGAACGGCTCCAACCGTTGTTCCAGCGGTAATAGGTGCGCTGGCGGTAGAACGTGTTGTCCTGGTCGTCCAGCACATAGACCCCGAGCCGGGCGTCCCAGTGGCTGTGCCCGCCCGGCGGCGGGGCAAAGCTGGCGGAGGTGCGAGGCAGGGGTTTGGTCGTGGGGATCGGCGCGCTGGGCTTGCCCGGGGCCGTGGACGGAGCCGGGCGTGTGCTCGGCCCCGCGGGCGGAATGGGTTCAGAGGAGGTGGGCACCGGCCGCTGGACCGTACAAGCGCTCAACCCCAGGACCAGTGACAACAGGGTGATACGAGCGATGGCGGTCATGGCGGCTTCTCTGGTTATTGATCCGGACTGTCGATGGTCAGCTGTTGCGCGGCGGTGGTGCTGCTGGGCAATGGCTGGCTACGCCCAACCCACTCGCCGGACGTTGGCTTGCCGGCGCGGGAAATGCGCGCAACCAGTTGGACTTCAGGGAAGTTCGACAGTTTCAACTGCGGCATCATCGCGTCGCTATCGCCCAGCTCGACCGTAGCCGGCAGGTCGGCCACGGTCAGGCGCTTGGCCGCCAACGGGGCGGGCGGCCCCTGGGTGGCACGGGCGAAGATGAACACGCTGTCGCCCGGCTGGACCTTGTCCTTGAGCTGCGCAGCCAGATCGACGCGAACCTTGAGCAAGGCGCCCTTGGCCTGAACCGCCGGCTCGGTCGCAACCTTGCCTCCCGCGGCCACCAGCTTCTCGCTGGCCCGTTCGATCCCGCCCTGCAGCGCTGCGCGGGAATTGTCGTCCGGCGGCAGTTGCGCCTGCAGCCGTTTCCAGTAGTCGATGGCGTCCTGGTAGCGTCCGCCTTCGAAGGCGGCGATCCCCAGCAGCCCGAGGCTGGTGACTTCGTTGGGATCGGCTTTCAGCGCTTCGTCGGTCAGGCCCTGGACCTTGTCCGACCATTGCTTGTTGTCGGCGAAGTACTGGGCCTGGGCCCATTGCCCCAAGAGCTCGGGCTGGCGGCCGGCCACGGCCACGGTGCGTTCGAAGATCTTCGCCGCGTCCGCCGGACGGTCCTGGGCCATGTAGGTGCGCCCGAGGAAATACAGACCTTCGGCAGAGTCCGGCTGGGCCGCCACCGCGCGCTCCAGGCGCCGGGTCATTTCCTCCATGGACTGCGGCGCCTGGGCAAACTCCCGGGTCAGCTCGACCTTGTCGCTGGCGCCAAAATGCAGGTACAGCCCCAGCCCCAGCACCGGCACCAGCAGCGCCGCCAGCAACGGCAGCGGCTTGCCCAGGCGCGAGCTGCGCAGCGGAGCGCTGCCTTCGGTGTCCGCCAGCAGCTCGCGAGCCGCTTCGGCGCGTCCGGCGTCCATCTGTTCGGCACTGAGCACGCCTTCGGCTTGCTGACTGTTGAGCTCGGCCACTCGTTCTTCATAGAGCGCCACGTTCAGCGCGGTACGATCCTCTTCACGCTGGGCACGACGCTCGCGCAATACCGGGATCAACAGGAAACTCAGGGCGATCAGGAGCAGCAGGCCTGCTGCAAGCCAGAAATCAATCATGGGTGGTTTTTATCCAGCAGTTGGTCGAGGCGCTGACGCTCTTCGACGGAAAGCGTGTTCGGGCTGTCACGAAGCTCGACGCGACGACGCCGGACAATCACGGCAATGATCACCAGGCCGCCCAGCAGCAGCCCGGCGGGACCGAACCAGAGCAGCGCGGTCTTGCCGGTCAGGGCCGGCCGGTAGCGCACGAAGTCGCCGTAGCGGTCGACCATGAAGTCGATGATCTGCTGATTGTCCTTGCCCTCGCCGAGCATGCGGAAAATCTCTTTGCGCAGGTCGGCGGCAATCGGCGCGTTGGAGTCGGCGATGTCCTGGTTCTGGCACTTGGGGCAGCGCAGTTCCTTGGTCAGTTGGTGGAACCTTTCGCGGTCGGCGTCGCTGGCGAACTGATAGGTATCGATAGCGGCGTGGGCCACGCCGGCGATGCTCAGGCCCAGGATGGCGGCGGCTAACCAGCGCTTCATGGCTTGGCCTCATCGACCAGGGCCTGGTACTTGGCGGCCAGCTGTTCGCGCCACACCACTTCGTCGATCACCCCGACGAACTTGTCGCGGATGATGCCCTTGGCATCGATGAAGAAGGTTTCCGGAGCGCCGTAGACGCCGAGGTTGAGCCCCAGGGAGCCCTCCTCGTCGCGCACGTCCAGCAGGTAGGGGTTGTGGAACTCGGCCAGCCACTTCAGGGCGTCGGCGTTGACGTCCTTGTAGTTGATGCCGTAGATCACCACGCCCTTCTCGGCCAGCTTGTTCAGCACCGGGTGCTCGACCCGGCAGGAAATGCACCAGGTGCCCCAGACATTGACCAGCGCCGGCTTGCCCAGCAGGTCGGCACGGGTCAGGGTCTTGTCGCCCTGCACCGACGGCAGGGAGAACTCCGGGAACGGCTTGCCGATCATTGCCGATGGCAGCTCGGCCGGGTCCAGGTACAACCCGCGATAGAGAAACACCGCCACCACCAGGAACACCGCCAGGGGCAACATCATCATCCAGCGTCTCATGCCGTAGCTCCTGTCATGCCCAGTGCTTCGCGCACGCGGCTTTTAACCTTGATCCGGTAACGCCGGTCCATGGCCGCCAGCAAGCCACCGAAACCGGTGAGCAGGCCGCCGAACCAGATCCAGCGCACGAACGGCTTGACGTGCACCCGCACCGCCCAGGCGCCTTCACCCAGGGGTTCGCCCAGGGCCACATACAGGTCACGGGTGAAACCGGCATCGATCCCGGCCTCGGTCATCATCGAGCTCTGCACGGTGTACAGGCGTTTTTCCGGGTGCAGCACCGCCACCTCCTTGCCATCGCGCACCACACGCACGGTGCCCTTGTCGGAAGTGAAGTTCGGCCCTTCGAAATGCTTGGCACCCTCGAAGATGAAGTGATAGCCGGCCAGCTCCATGGACTCACCCGGTTCCAGGCGCAAGTCGCGCTCGGCGCTGTTCTGGCTCGACAGCACCACGCCCAGGGCACAGACGGCGATGCCCAGGTGCGCCAGTTGCATGCCCCAGTAACTGCGGGTCAGGCCTGGCAGGCCCTTGATCAGGCCCTTGTGCCGGGTCTTGTCGAAGATGTCGCGCACCCCGGCCAGCAGCACCCAGGCCGCCAGTAGGAAGGTCGCCAGCACCGCCCAGTTGAAATCGCCGTAGGCAATGCCCGCCACCACGGCCAGGGCCACGCTGCCCAGCAACACCGGACCGAGCATGCCCATCAGCCATTTCACCGGGGTGTCTTTCCAGCGCACCAGCACGCCCACCGCCATCACCACCATCAGCAAGGCCATCAGCGGAATGAACAGCGCATTGAAGTACGGCGGGCCCACCGACAGCTTGGCGCCGGTCAGGGCGTCCAGCACCAGTGGGTACAGAGTGCCCAGCAGAATCATAGAGGCCGCCACCACCAGCACCAGGTTGTTGCCCAGCAGCAGGGTTTCCCGGGACCACAGGTTGAAGCCCACATGGCTCTTGACCACCGGCGCGCGCAGGGCGAACAGGGTCAGCGAGCCGCCCACCACGAACAACAGGAAGATCAGGATGAACACCCCACGCTCGGGATCCGCGGCAAAGGCGTGAACCGAGGTCAGGACCCCGGAGCGCACCAGGAAGGTCCCCAGCAGGCTCAGGGAGAAGGCCGCAATCGCCAGCAGCACGGTCCAGCTCTTGAATACGCCGCGCTTTTCCGTGACCGCCAGGGAGTGGATCAGCGCCGTGCCCACCAGCCAGGGCATGAACGAAGCATTTTCCACCGGGTCCCAGAACCACCAGCCGCCCCAGCCGAGTTCGTAGTAGGCCCACCAGGAGCCCAGGGTGATACCGATGCCGAGGAAGGCCCAGGCGACGATGGTCCAGGGCCGCGACCAGCGGGCCCAGGCGGCGTCCAGGCGACCGCCCAGCAAGGCCGCGATGGCAAAGGCGAAGGCCACCGAGAAACCGACGTAGCCCATGTAGAGCATCGGCGGGTGAACGATCAGGCCGATGTCCTGCAGCAGCGGATTGAGGTCACGGCCATCGGCCGGCACCTGCGGCAGGATCCGCGCGAACGGGTTGGAAGTGACGATCAGGAACGACAGGAAGCCGGTGCTGATCAGCCCCATCACCGCCAGCACCCGGGCCAGCATCACCTGGGGCAACTGGCGCGAGAACACCGACACGGCGAAGGTCCAGCCACCGAGGATCAGCGCCCAGAGCAGCAGCGAACCTTCGTGGGCGCCCCAGACGGCACTGAACTTGTAGTACCAGGGCAAGGCGCTGTTGGAGTTGTGGGCCACATAGGCCACCGAGAAGTCGTCGGTCATGAAGGCATGGGTCAGGCAGCCGAAGGCGAATACCAGGAAGGCGAACTGCCCCCAGGCCGCCGGCTGGGCCAGGCTCATCCACAGCCGGTCGCCGCGCCAGGCCCCCAGCAGCGGCAGCACGGCCTGGACCAGGGCAAAGCACAAGGCGAGGATCATCGCCAATTGGCCGAGTTCAGGAATGAACAGTGCGGAACTCATGGCTTAACCCTCTTTCGCTGGTGTCGGTGCCGACTGGCCGCTGTCTTTCAACGCCTTGGTGACTTCCGGCGGCATGTACTTCTCGTCGTGCTTGGCCAGCACTTCATCGGCCACCACCACGCCGTCGGCGTTGAGCTTGCCCAGAGCGACGATGCCCTGCCCTTCGCGGAACAGGTCCGGGAGGATGCCACGGTAGGTGATGGTCACCGACTTGTTGAAGTCGGTGACCACGAACTTGACGTCCAGAGAGTCGGCGGAGCGCTCCAGGGAACCGGCCTGGACCATGCCTCCGGCACGAATCCGCGTGTCCAGCGGCGCTTCGCCGTTGGCGATCTGGGTCGGGGTGTAGAACAGGTTGATGTTTTCCTTCAGCGCGCTGAGGGCCAGGCCAACGGCGATGCCGACGCCCACCAGGATCGCCAGGATGATCAAAAGACGCTTTTTACGCAGCGGATTCACTTACCGTTCTCCCGGCGCAGACGACGCGCCTCTTGTTGCAGATAACGCTTGCGCGCCAGGATCGGCTCCGCCACGTTGATGATCAGGACTGCCAGGCAGATGCCATACGCCGACCAGACATAGAGGCCGTGATGGCCCATGGCGAGAAAGTCGCTGAAGGATGCAAAGCTCATCGAACAGTCTCCAGACAACCTTGGACTTCGGCCTTGACCCAACTGGCCCGGGCTTCGCGCTTGAGCACTTCCAGGCGCATGCGCAGCAACAGCACGGCGCCGAAGAAGCAGTAGAAGCCCAAGGCGGTGAGCAGCAGCGGCAGCCACATTTCCACCGGCATCGCCGGTTTCTCCGTGAGGGTGAAGGTGGCGCCCTGGTGCAGGGTGTTCCACCACTCCACCGAGTACTTGATGATCGGGATGTTCACCACACCGACAATGGCCAGTACCGCGCAGGCCTTGGCGGCGCTGTCACGATTGCTGATGGCGTTGCCCAGGGCAATCAGACCGAAGTACAGAAACAGAAGAATGAGCATCGACGTAAGTCGTGCATCCCAGACCCACCATGAGCCCCAGGTCGGCTTGCCCCAGATGGCCCCGGTCACCAGTGCCACGGCGGTCATCCAGGCACCGATCGGCGCCGCGCATTGCAGCGCCACGTCCGCCAGCTTCATCTTCCACACCAGGCCAACCACGCCGCAGACCGCCAGCATCACGTAGCAGGACTGCGCCAGCATGGCCGCCGGGACATGAATATAGATGATGCGGAAGCTGTTGCCCTGCTGGTAGTCCGGCGGCGCGAAGGCCAGGCCCCAGGCCACGCCGACAGCGATCAGCAAGACCGCCGCGACGCTGAGCCAGGGCAGCATTTTTCCGCTGATGCCATAGAACCATTTAGGCGAGCCGAGCTTGTGAAACCAGGTCCAGTTCATTCGTTGTTTCCATCACGGTTGCTCTTCGCTCTCACGAACAGCCAGGGTCTTTACTGGTCAAAAAACAACCAGACCTCATTATTCGCCGACGCTGATCTTCAGGCCAGCAGCTATTGCAAAGGGTGTAAGGGTCACTGCCAGGGCGGTCAGGCTCCCAAGCCACAGCAGATAACCTGTCGCCGGCATGCCCTGCAGTGCCGCCTGCAGGGCGCCACTGCCGAGAATCAGTACCGGGATGTACAAAGGCAGGATCAGCAACGCCAGCAGCAAGCCACCGCGCTTCAATCCCACCGTCAGTGCTGCGCCCACTGCGCCCAGCAGGCTCAGCACCGGAGTGCCCAGCAGCAGTGACAGCAGCAACACCGGCAGGCAGGCGGTAGGCAAGCCGAGCATCAAGGCCAGCAAGGGTGCAAGCAATACCAGTGCCAGGCCGGAAAAGGCCCAGTGTGCCAGTACCTTTGCCAAAACCAGAAGAGGCAGGGGGTGCGACGAAAGGACCCACTGTTCAAGGGATCCGTCCTCGAAATCACTGCGAAAAAGCCCGTCCAGCGAGAGCAGGACGGACAATAAGGCCGCTACCCAGACCAGCCCCGGTGACAAGGTTTGCAACAGATTTGTCTCAGGTCCCACGGCCAATGGGAACAGTGCAACGACGATGGCGAAGAACACCAGGGGGTTGGCCAGCTCCGCCGGGCGTCGGAACAGCAAGCGCGCCTCACGGGCCAGCAATTGGGCAAAGACGCTCATGCCGCCCACCGTCCCAGGTCCAGATCGCGGTAGCCCGACGGCATGCGGGTCAGACTGTGGTGAGTGGTCAGGACCACCATGCCGCCGCGTTCGCAATGATTGGCCAGGTGCTCCTCGAGCTGGGCCACCCCCTGTTTGTCCAGGGCGGTGAAGGGTTCGTCGAGGATCCACAGCGGCGGGCCGTCCAGATACAGCCGGGCCAGGGCCACACGGCGCTGCTGGCCGGCGGACAGGGTGTGACAGGCGACGTCCTCGAAACCGCGCAGGCCGACGGCCGCCAGGGCGTGCCAGATAGCCTCGCGCGTGGCCGGCTGGTGCAGGGCACAGAGCCAGTTGAGGTTTTCCTCGGGAGTCAGGACATCCTTGATTCCGGCGGCGTGGCCAATCCACAACAGGTTGCGCGCCAGTTCGGCACGCTGGCCATGCAAGGGCTGGCCATTGAGTAGTACCTGGCCAGCAGTGGGTTGCATCAGGCCGGCGAGCAAACGCAGCAGGCTGGTCTTGCCACTGCCGTTGGGACCGCTGATCTGCACCATGTCTCCGCCGGTCAGACGCAACTCCAAGTGTTCAAACAGCATCCGCCAGTCGCGCTCACAAGAGAGTGCTACGGCTTCGAGAAGAGGGCTGGTCAAGGGATGGTGGGCCTTCACGGGTTCAAGTCGGCAGTGGCGCGGCCGTTAAAGGGATGCAGAATAAATGCATTGGCGGCCTGTTCTAGAGAGCTGCGTCAAACATTTGCAATGTTTTCCCCACTCCCCCAAAGACGGGCGGCATTATACATGCGAAGCCCTACTCTCAAGAGGGCTAATTTCCACAGGTTGTGTCCGAATGACTGGCGAAATAAACATCCTGCCGCTGCCCCAGGCGCCCGCCCCCGGCCCCTCGCGCCCTCAGCCGATCAGCGGCGAACTGCTCAAGCTGGTGCCGCCCCTGGAAGGCTTGATTGCCGCCGGCCAGAGCGCCAAGGCCGAAGTGCTGTCGCTCAAGCAGACCGACCAGACCTTCCAGCTGCTGCTCAAGGTGACCCTGGACAATGGCCGGCAAACCACCGTGCAGGCCTCCAGCAGCCAGCCCTTGCCCCAGGGCACCAGCCTGGCGGTGATCCAGCCTTCGGCCGGCAACCTGGCGATCACCGTGCAGCAGGCCATTGCCTCCAGCGTCGCCGCCCTGACCCGCCTGGACACCAGCCAACTGCCTCCAGGCACCCTGCTCCAGGGCAAGGTCCTGACGAGCCAGCTTCTGCCCCAGGGCAGCAACCAGCCGGCGATCTACCGCTCTCTGGTCAGCCTGCTCAATACCGCTCAAAGCGGCGCCACCTTGAGCATCGATAGCCCGCAGCCGCTGCGTATCGGCAGCCTGCTCAGCGCCCTGGTCTCGGATGCGCAGACCCTGAACTTCGTCCCCCTGGGCAACCGCCAGGAACAACTGGCCATCGCCGCACAACTGGCCAGCCAGCAAAGCCGCCAGGGCTCCCTGAACGGACTGATCAACCTCCTGCAGAGCCTGCCCGCCGACAGCGAACTGTCCACTTCATCGACCGACCTGCGGGCCGCCGTGGAACGCTTGCTGGCCGGCTTGCCGGACCAGCAGCAACTGAGCAACTCGCGCGGAGTGGCCCAGGCCCTGCTGGGCAGCGGTCTGTTTCTGGAAGCCAAGCTGCTGGCCGGAGCCAATCCCGCTCAGACGCCCGACCTGAAGGCCGACCTGCTGCGCCTGATCGCCCAGCTGACCCCGGGACTGCCCTCCTCCAGCAGCTTCAACGCGATCATCGCCGCCAACACCCTGGCGCAATCGCTGCCGAGCTTCGTGCGCAGCGCCCTGGGCACCCTCGGCCAGGTCAGCGCCAAGACACCACCCGGCGGCTTCCCACTGCCGGAACGACTGCTGCAAAGCCTGGAAGGCGAAGGCGATCTGCAACATTTGCTGCGCCTGGCGGCGGCGGCGGTATCACGCCTGCAAAGCCACCAGCTGGCGAGCCTGGAACAGAGCGGCCTGACCGATGATGGTCGAAAACTGACCACCTGGCAGTTGGAGATCCCCATGCGCAACCTGCAGGACATCGTGCCCTTGCAGGTCAAGCTGCAACGGGAAGAAGCGCCGGATCCCGAACCTGAACCCTCGCACAAGCGTGAAGAGCGTCCGTCCAAGCAGGCGCTGTGGCGGGTCGACCTGGCGTTCGATCTCGACCCGCTGGGCCCGCTGCAGGTCCAGGCGCAACTGATTCAAGGGCGCCTGTCCAGCCAGCTGTGGGCCGAGCGTCCCTACACGGCAAGCCTGATCGAGAGCCACCTGGGCCACCTGCGCGAACGCTTGCTAGCCTCGGGACTGGATGTCGGCGATCTGGACTGCCACCTGGGCATCCCGCCCCGGGGTCCGCAAACCCGATTGGAACAACGCTGGGTCGACGAAACCGCATGAAAGACTCTCCACCACCGCGCCAGGCCATTGCCCTCAAGTACGACGGCCAGCAAGCGCCGACCCTCACCGCCAAGGGCGACGATGAACTGGCGCAAGCCATCCTGAAGATCGCTCGGGACTATGAAGTACCGATCTATGAGAACGCCGAACTGGTGAAGCTGCTGGCCCGCCTGGAACTGGGCGAGAGCATTCCGCCGGAGCTGTACCGGACCATTGCCGAAATCATCGCCTTCGCCTGGAACCTCAAGGGCAAGTTTCCGGCCGGACATGATCCGCAACAGGTCGAACAGGAGAAGGACATCACGGAGGGCAGCTACAAGCTGTAAGCCGCAAGCTTCAAGCTGGAAACTTGCAGCTGACGGCTTGCAGCTTGCCGCTGAAGCTCAACCTTTGTGCAGCTTGCTGACCAGTTCCGCCTCGGCCTGGGTCAGGCCGCAGGACTGGGTCAGTTCATCGACGCTGGCACCCATGCCCACCAGGCGCGCGGCCTGGGCGAAGGACAGGCTGGAGGGGTCGCGCTGCTCCAGCTGGGCCAGTTTGTCCGGCAACGGCGCCACCACCGCCCGCAGTTCATGCAGATCCTCGCCCATGCGCACCGTACCGTTCTGGTAATGGTCGACACGCTTGGCCAGCTCCTTGATCCGCTGATCGCGCACGGCATCGCCTTCGGCTTGCTGGGCGGCGATCTGCCGCTGATTGCGGGTGTACGACAGAAACAGCGCCACAGTGGCGACCCAGAGGATCGCCAGGACAATCACCGCTACCTCGAGGATCAATCAGATACTCTCCAGTTCCGACCATTCCTCTTCGCTCATCATCTTGTCCAGCTCGACCAGAATCAGCAGTTCGCCGTTCTTGTTGCAGACGCCTTGAATGAACTTGGCCGACTCTTCGTTACCCACATTCGGTGCGGTTTCGACTTCCGACTGACGCAGGTAAACCACTTCCGCCACGCTGTCGACCATGATCCCGACCACTTGCTTGTCGGCTTCGATGATGACGATCCGGGTGTTGTCATTGACTTCGGTGGGCACCAGGCCAAAACGCTGGCGGGTATCGATCACGGTGACCACATTGCCGCGCAGGTTGATGATCCCCAGCACGTAGCTCGGAGCACCCGGCACCGGAGCGATCTCGGTGTAGCGCAGCACTTCCTGGACGCGCATCACGTTGATGCCGTAGGACTCGTTATCCAGCTTGAAGGTGACCCATTGCAGGATCGGATCTTCGGAACCCTGTGCAGACGACGACTTATTCATACCCTGACCCCTCAAAAAACCGTTGAAAACGGCGTGTGTTCTGTGTGGCTGCGCCCAACGGACGCCGCCTGTGTTTGCTTCACTTCGGCTTGTGGGCCGCTTGACTGATAGCCAGCTGCTTGGCACCACCGGTGGCGATCAACTCCGCCAGTTCGGCCACGTCGAGCAAGGCGCACATGTGTTCGATCACGGTGCCGGCGAGCCACGGGCGTTGGCCACGATGACTGCGCCACTTGATTTCGTTGGGGTCCAGGCGCAACGAACGGCTGACCTGATGCACCGCCAACCCCCACTCATAGCCCTGGACCGAGATCACGTACTGCAGGCCCTGGCGGAAATCATCACGGTAACGATCCGGCATGACCCAACGGGCGGTATCCAGCACTTTCAGGTTACCGGCCTGGCTCGGCAGGATACCGAGGAACCACTCCGGCTGACCGAACAGCGGCGTCAGTTCCTGCCCTGCCAAAGAATAGATCGACCCCAGGCACACCAGCGGCACCGCCAGAGTCAGCCCGGCGACATCGAACAACAGGCATTCGAAAGGCTCTGCCGCCCAGCTGGGACGGTCGCTGCCGGTGACCGGCGGCGGCGTATTGCTGGGTGGCAGGTGCACTTCGACCACCGGCGGCACCAGCGCCTGAAGCATCGGCACCACGGGGGAAATCGAAGTCAGCACCGGCGGCGGTGCTTCCAGAACGGCCGGCGCCGGCATCGACTCCGCCACTCGGGCGACGGGAGCCGCCTGCTGCTGAATCAGCGCATCCCGCGCCTGCTCTTCCAGCACTGCTGCCTGGAACTCGTCCAACACTTCAGTGCCGGCCTCGGGCGTGACCAGCGGAGCTGGCGGCGTGACCTCGACGGCAACCGCAACGGCAGGCTCCGGAGCCAGTTCTTCTTCGGTGGCGTCCTGCAGCAAAGCGTCCAGGTACGACTGCAGCGCCAGTTGGGGCCGGCTCTTGATATCCAGAGGACGGTTCATAAGGATACCCACGCGAAAACCTCGACACAGTGACCTGTCGAGGTTATCGGCCAGGCCGTCGGGCGACTTGAATAAGCCTTCACGTCAAGCCACCTGCGCCACGAGCTGCTGGGCCAGCAAGTGCTTGAGCAAGGCCTTGTAGGCCAGTACGCCGCGACTCTTGCCATCGAACTGGGAAGGAGTGACCCCTGCCCGGCTGGCGTCCCGCAGGCGGGTATCCACCGGGATGTAGCCTTGCCAGATTTCGTCGGGAAACTTGTCCCGCAGGATCCGCAGCGTGCCCAGGGACGCCTGGGTCCGTCGATCGAACAAGGTCGGCACAATGGTGAACGGCAGTGGCTGCTTGCGCGAGCGGTTGACCATCGCCAGGGTGTTGACCATGCGCTCCAGGCCCTTGACCGCCAGGTGTTCGGTCTGCACCGGGATCACCAACTGCTGGCTGGCCGCCAGGGCGTTGACCATCAACACGCCGAGCAACGGCGGGCTGTCGATGACCGCATAGTCGAAATCCTGCCACAGCTGCGCCAGGCTCTTGGCGATCACCAGTCCCAGGCCGCTCTGCCCCGGCGACTGGCGCTCGAGGGTGGCCAGGGCGGTGCTCGACGGCAACAGGGAAATGTGTTCATGGCTGGTGCCCAGCAGCAGCTGGCCCGGCAGGTCCTGGGGCACGTTGCCCTTGTGCAGGAACAGATCGTAGCTGCTGTGCTCCAGGCTGTCCGGGTCGTAGCCGAAGTAGCTGGTCATGGAACCGTGGGGGTCGAGATCGACCACGACCACGCGCTTGCCCGCCTCGGCCAGCAAGCCGGCTAAAGCGATGGAACTGGTGGTTTTACCAACACCACCCTTTTGATTGGCGACTGCCCAGACTCTCATTCGGTTGGTTCCTCCCGCCCGGCCACAGCAGGGCGAGACATAGCGCTAAGTTATAAAGCGGGTGACGGAGAATTGACGGCGCTTCCCTGTACCGGCGTTTTGACCGGGGTTGGTGCAGTTTGTGTGCCAGCACGCTTGAGTGCCGCATCCGGTGTTGCATTGGCGGTGCCGGTGCCGGTCAGGCTGCGCCGCACATCGAGATTGCGCGACACCACCAGCACCACCCGCCGATTGCGTGCACGGCCTTCGGCAGTGGCGTTGTTGGCCACCGGCTGGAACTCGCCATAGCCCACGGAGGCCATTCGCGCCGGATTGACACCCTGCATCGCCAGCATGCGCACGATGCTCGCCGAGCGAGCCGAGGACAGCTCCCAGTTGGTCGGGTATTGCGCGGTCTGGATCGGCTGATTGTCGGTGAAGCCTTCGACATGGATTGGGTTGTCGAAGGGTTTGAGGATCTTCGCCACCTTGTCGATGATGGTGAACGCCTGGTCGCTGGGCATGGCGTCGCCACTGCCGAACAACAGGCTGGAGTTGAGTTCGATCTCCACCCACAACTCGTTGCCGCGCACGGTCATCTGGTTCGAGCTGATCAGATCGCCAAAGGCCGCGCTGATGTCATCGGCGATGCTCTTGAGCGGATCGCTGCCAGCGGAAATCCCGGCGTCGGTCTGCTCGCTGTCCTTGACCAGAGGCTTGGCCGGGGTCACGGTCTTGGGCCGCTCATCACCGATGGGAATCGGCTTGAGGCTGCGATCGGAGTCGGTAAAGACCCCGATCAGCGCCTCGGAAATCACCTTGTACTTGCCCTCGTTGATCGAGGAGATCGAGTACATGACCACGAAAAACGCGAACAGCAGGGTGATGAAGTCGGCGTAGGAAACCAACCAGCGTTCGTGGTTGACGTGTTCTTCTTGCTGGCGACGACGAGCCATAGTCAGTCCATGAAGCCTTGCAGCTTCAACTCGATGGAGCGGGGGTTTTCGCCTTCGGCGATCGACAGGATGCCTTCGAGCAGCATTTCCCGGTAACGGGACTGGCGCAGGGCGATGGACTTCAGCTTGGCGGCGATCGGCAGCAACACCAGGTTGGCGCTGGCCACCCCGTAGATGGTGGCGACGAACGCCACCGCAATACCGCTGCCCAGTTGCGACGGATCGGCCAGGTTGCCCATGACGTGGATCAGCCCCATGACCGCACCGATGATGCCGATGGTCGGCGCATAGCCGCCCATGCTCTCGAAGACCTTGGCGGCCTCGATATCACGACTTTCCTGGGTGTAGAAATCCACTTCGAGGATGCTGCGGATGGCTTCCGGCTCGGCGCCGTCCACCAACAGCTGCAGGCCCTTGCGCGAATAGGTGTCCGGCTCGGCATCGGCCACGCCTTCCAGGCCCAGCAGGCCCTCCTTGCGCGCGGTCAGGCTCCAGTTGACCACCCGGTCGATGCCGCCGGGCAGATCGACCCGCGGCGGAAACAGGATCCACACCAGGATCTGCATGGCTCGCTTGAAAGCGCTCAACGGCGACTGCAGCAAGGCCGCACCGATAGTGCCGCCGAGCACGATCAGTGCGGCCGGGCCGTTGGCCAGTGCCGACAGGTGACCACCTTCCAGGTAGTTGCCGCCAATGATGGCGACAAACGCCATGATGATCCCGATTAGGCTGAGCACATCCATCAGAGACAGGCCTCGACCAGATGCCGGCCGATGTCGTCCAGGCTGTACACCGCGTCCGCCAGGTTGGCTTTGACGATGGCCATGGGCATGCCATAGATCACGCAGCTGGCTTCATCCTGGGCCCAGACCGCGCTGCCGCCCTGCTTGAGCAGGCGGGCGCCTTCGCGACCGTCGGCGCCCATGCCGGTGAGGACCACCGCCAGAACTTTGTCGCTGTAGGACTTGGCCGCAGAACCGAAGGTGATGTCCACGCACGGCTTGTAGTTCAGACGCTCATCGCCAGGAAGAATCTTCACCGCGCCACGACCGTCGATCATCATCTGCTTGCCGCCCGGCGCCAGCAGCGCCAAGCCTGGACGCAAGATGTCGCCATCCTCGGCTTCCTTGACGCTGATGCGGCAGAGCTTGTCCAGACGCTCGGCGAAGGCCTTGGTGAAGGCCGCCGGCATGTGCTGGATCAGCACGATGGGGGCCGGGAAGTTGGCCGGCAGCTGGGTCAGGACCCGCTGCAGGGCCACCGGGCCACCGGTGGACGTACCGATCGCCACCAGCTTGTAGGCCTTGCGCTTGGGCGCCGGCGATGCAGGACCTGGAGCCGCTGCCGGAGCGCGGACCGGAGCCGGTGCTGGCGCCGGGCGCGCACCGCCGAAGCTCGACGGAGTCGGAGCCGGTGCAGCCGGTTGCGGCGCCGGAGCGCTGTAGCTGCTGAAACGACGATTGCTGCGCGAGATGCTGTGGACTTTCTCGCACAGCAGCTGCTTGACCTTCTCGGGATTGCGCGAGATGTCTTCGAAATTCTTCGGCAGGAAATCCACGGCCCCCGCATCCAGCGCATCGAGGGTCACTCGAGCGCCTTCATGGGTCAGGGAAGAGAACATCAGGACCGGCGTCGGGCAGCGCTGCATGATATGCCGTACTGCGGTGATGCCATCCATCATCGGCATCTCGTAGTCCATGGTGATCACGTCCGGCTTGAGCGCCAGGGCCTGATCGATCGCCTCTTTACCGTTGGTCGCCGTACCGACGACCTGGATATTCGAATCCGCTGAAAGAATTTCCGAGACGCGGCGGCGGAAAAAACCCGAATCGTCCACCACCAGGACTTTGACTGCCATAAACACTCCGTTAGGTGGGGCGAGGCCAACCGCCCCTCCCCGCCGAATCAAATACGCCGTGCGGCGTAACGCTTGAGCATGCTCGGAACATCGAGAATCAGAGCGATGCGGCCGTCACCGGTAATGGTGGCGCCGGACATGCCCGGGGTTCCCTGAAGCATTTTGCCCAAGGGCTTGATGACCACTTCTTCCTGGCCCACCAACTGATCGACGACAAAGCCGATCCGCTGGGTGCCCACCGAAAGGATCACTACGTGGCCTTCACGCTGCTCTTCATGAGCGGCGGAACTGACCAGCCAGCGCTTGAGGTAGAACAGGGGCAATGCCTTGTCACGCACGATCACCACTTCCTGGCCGTCCACCACATTGGTGCGGGACAGGTCGAGGTGGAAGATTTCGTTGACGTTGACCAACGGGAAGGCGAACGCCTGGTTGCCCAGCATCACCATCAGGGTCGGCATGATCGCCAGGGTCAACGGCACCTTGATGACGATCTTGGAACCCTGGCCCTTGGTCGAGTAGATGTTGATCGAACCATTGAGCTGGGAAATCTTGGTCTTCACCACGTCCATGCCCACGCCACGGCCGGAGACGTCGGAGATCTCGGTCTTGGTGGAGAAGCCCGGGGCGAAGATCAGGTTGTAGCACTCGGTGTCGCTCAGGCGGTCGGCGGCGTCCTTGTCCATCACGCCGCGCTTGACGGCAATGGCTCGCAGAACGTTGGGGTCCATGCCCTTGCCGTCGTCGGAAATCGACAGGAGGATGTGGTCACCCTCCTGCTCCGCCGCCAGCACCACTTTGCCGCCACGGGCCTTGCCCGAGGCTTCGCGCTCTTCCGGCGATTCGATGCCGTGGTCCACCGCGTTGCGCACCAAGTGCACCAGCGGGTCGGCCAGGGCCTCTACCAGGTTCTTGTCGAGGTCGGTTTCTTCCCCCACCAGTTCCAGGTTGATCTCTTTCTTGAGCTGCCGGGCCAGGTCGCGAACCAGACGCGGGAAGCGCCCGAAGACCTTCTTGATCGGCTGCATGCGGGTCTTCATCACCGCGGTCTGCAGGTCGGCGGTCACCACGTCCAGATTGGACACCGCCTTGGACATGGCTTCGTCGCCGCTGTTCAGACCCAGGCGCACCAGACGGTTACGCACCAGCACCAGCTCGCCGACCATGTTCATGATTTCGTCCAGGCGCGCGGTATCGACCCGCACCGTGGTTTCCGCTTCGCTGGCCGGTTTTTCCGCTGGCGGCGCCGCTGCGGCACGAGCCGGTGCCGGCGCTGCAGCCGCAGCCGGTTTCGGCGCTTCGGCCTTGGCTTCGGGCTTCTTGGCCACGGGTTTGGCAACGGCGGCGCTGGTTGCTGCAGCCGGAGCCGGGGCAACTGCCGCTGCAGGTTTCGCCGCACCCGGGGCTTCAGAGAACTTGCCCTTGCCGTGCAGCTCATCCAGCAGGGATTCGAATTCGTGATCGGTGATCAGGTCGCTACCGGCTGCTGCGGCGCTGGGCGCCTGCGCGGCAGGCACCGCGGCCACTGCTGACTCCAGTGCGTCCACGGCAAAGTTGCCCTTGCCATGCAACTGGTCCAACAGGGCTTCAAATTCGTCATCGGTGATTTCGTCGCCAGCCGCGGCAGCACCAGCGGCAGCAGCAGGCGCTGCGGGAGCTACGGCATCGGGAGCGAACTGCCCCTTGCCATGCAGCTGGTCCAGCAGGGACTCGAACTCGGCATCGGTGATCTCATCGCTGGCAGGCTCGCCCTCGGCCACCGGTGCGGCAGCAGGCGCAGCCTCGGCGTCGGCCTTGGCGGCATTCAGCGAGTCGAGCAAGAGTTCGAATTCGTTATCGGTGATATCCCCTGATGAGGCCTCAGCCTCGGGCTCAGGCTCGGCAGCGACTTCGGCCACTTCTTCGACCGCCGGCGCTGCAGGTTCGGCACCGGCAGGCTCGGCCAGACGCGCCAACGCGGCCAGCAGTTCCGGTGTCGCAGCAGTGATTTCGGTGCGCTCACGGACCTGGCTGAACATGCCGTTCACCGCGTCCAGCGCCTCGAGCACCACGTCCATCAGCTCCGAATCGACCCGTCGCTCACCCTTGCGCAGGATGTCGAAGACGTTCTCGGCGATGTGGCAGCACTCCACCAGCTCATTGAGCTGGAGGAAGCCGGCGCCCCCTTTAACAGTGTGAAAACCGCGAAAAATTGCATTGAGCAAGTCCGCATCATCTGGCCGGCTTTCCAGCTCGACCAGTTGTTCGGACAGTTGCTCTAGAATCTCGCCGGCCTCAACCAGGAAATCCTGAAGGATCTCTTCATCGGCGCCGAAGCTCATTAATGGGTGCTCCTAGAATCCAAGGCTGGAAAGCAAATCGTCTACATCGTCCTGACCGGACATAACGTCTTCCCGTTTATCGGCATGAATCTGCGGACCTTCACCCTTGGCGAGATGTTTTTGCGGATCTTTTTCCGCGAGGATCGATTCACGGTCATGTTCGATACCGGCGAAGCGATCGACCTGGCTGGCCATCAAGACAAGTTTGAGCAGATTGCTTTCGACTTCAGTGACCAACTGGGTCACACGCTTGATCACCTGACCGGTCAGGTCCTGGTAATCCTGCGCCAGCAGAATGTCGTTAAGGTGGCCGGAAACGGTGCGGGTTTCCTGCTCGCTGCGCGTCAGGAAACTGTCGACCCGGCGCGCCAGTTCGCGAAACTCTTCAGCACCGACCTCGCGCCGCATGAAGCGCCCCCAATCTGCGCTCAGGGCCTGGGCTTCAGTGCTCAGGCCATTGACCAGCGGGGTGCTGCTCTCTACCAGGTCCATGGTGCGGTTGGCGGCGGCTTCCGTGAGCCGGACCACATAGGACAGGCGCTCAGTGGCATCCGTGATCTGTGAAACTTCCTCGGCTTGCGGCATGTGCGGGTCAATCTGGAAATTGACGATCGCGCTATGCAACTCGCGGGTGAGCTTGCCCACTTCCTGATACAGGCCGCGGTCACGGGTCTGATTGAGCTCATGGATCAATTGCACAGCTTCGCCGAACTTGCCCTTTTCCAGGCTTTCGACCAGTTCCAGCGCATGTTTTTTCAGGGTCGACTCAAAGTCGCCCAGTGAAGATTCGTTATGCTCCATAGCTCCCCCGTGGCGGAATGGCTACGTACATCAACCGATGCGTTCGAAGATCTTTTCGATCTTCTCTTTCAACGCCTGAGCCGTGAATGGTTTGACTACATAGCCGTTAACGCCGGCCTGGGCAGCTTCGATGATCTGCTCGCGCTTGGCTTCCGCAGTCACCATCAACACCGGCAGGTGCTTGAGCTTTTCATCGGCACGCACGTGGCGCAGCAGGTCGATCCCGGTCATGCCCGGCATGTTCCAGTCCGTTACCAGAAAGTCGATGCTCCCGCTGTTGAGTACCGGAATGGCGGTAGTGCCATCGTCGGCCTCGACCGTGTTGGTGAAACCCAGATCACGCAACAGGTTTTTTATGATCCGCCGCATCGTTGAAAAGTCATCAACGATGAGGATTTTCATGTTCTTGTCCAATTCGACCTCCAAGCAGTCTTAAACGCATCCAGCACCTGAACGCGCCATTCAATCAATTCGGCATAACACACAACGACTGCATGGAGCACATACTGCAAGACCGGCGCAGCGCTTGCCTTACCGGTCCCGATCGCAGTGTCCCCACACTGCCTGTCAGCGCGCTCGCCACTCCCCCAAACGCCCCCGCAAACGGGCCGCGCACTGGCTGTGTAACTGGCTGACCCGCGATTCGCTGACCCCCAGGACCTCACCGATTTCCTTGAGATTCAGTTCTTCGTCGTAGTACAGCGCCAACACCAGTCGCTCGCGCTCCGGCAAATTGGCAATCGCATCCGCCAAGGCAGCCTGGAAGCGTTCATCCTCCAGGTCCCGTGACGGCTCGAGATGAGCACTGGCGCCATCCTCATGCAGCCCTTCATGTTCGCCGTCCTGCAACAGGTCGTCGAAACTGAACAGGCGGCTGCCCAAGGTGTCGTTCAAAATCCCGTAATAATCGTCGAGACTCAATTGAAGTTCGGCCGCAACTTCGTGATCTTTAGCGTCACGACCGGTTTTAGCTTCAATTGCACGAATGGCATCGCTGACCATGCGTGTATTACGGTGCACCGAACGCGGTGCCCAGTCGCCTTTGCGAACCTCGTCGAGCATCGCCCCTCGGATACGGATACCCGCATAGGTTTCGAAACTCGCCCCCTTGCTCGCGTCGTACTTGGTCGACACTTCGAGCAAACCGATCATCCCGGCCTGAATCAGGTCTTCCACCTGAACACTGGCCGGCAACCGCGCCAGCAAGTGATAGGCAATGCGCTTGACCAGAGGCGCGTAGCGCTCGATCAATTCATATTGGCTGTCACGTGCCGACTTCTTGTAGAGGTTGTAGCCGCTGGCAGTCATAGCACCGGTCCCGCTGTTTGATGCACTAGGCGCTCGACAAAAAACTCCAGATGCCCGCGTGGGTTCGCCGGCAACGGCCAGGTATCGACTTTTTGCGCGATGGCCTTGAACGCCAATGCACACTTCGAACGAGGAAAGGCTTCATAGACCGCACGCTGCTTTTGCACGGCCTTGCGCACGCTTTCGTCGTAGGGAACTGCGCCGACGTATTGTAAGGCCACGTCCAGAAAGCGATCCGTGACCTTGGTCAATTTTGCAAACAGGTTGCGCCCTTCCTGAGGGCTTTGGGCCATGTTGGCCAGGACCCGGAAACGGTTCATGCCGTAGTCGCGGTTGAGCAACTTGATCAACGCATAGGCATCGGTGATCGAAGTCGGTTCGTCGCAGACCACCAGCAACACTTCCTGGGCCGCGCGTACAAAACTGACTACCGAGTCACCAATACCCGCAGCGGTATCGATCACCAGCACATCGAGGTTGTCGCCGATGTCGCTGAAGGCCTGGATCAGGCCGGCATGCTGGGCGGGACTCAGGTGCACCATGCTTTGGGTGCCGGAGGCGGCCGGGACGATACGGATACCGCCGGGGCCCTGGAGCAGCACATCGCGCAACTCACAGCGCCCTTCGATGACATCCGCCAGGGTGCGCTTGGGTGTCAGGCCCAGCAGGACATCGACGTTGGCCAGTCCCAAGTCGGCGTCCAGCAGCAAGACCCGCCGGCCGAGCTCAGCCAGAGCCAGGGACAAGTTCACTGACACATTAGTCTTGCCGACGCCACCCTTGCCGCCGGTCACCGCAATCACCTGTACGGGATGCATGCTGCCCATGTTCTTTCTTTACCTTGTCTTACTTAGACGGGGCCACATAACTGGCTGCGCGTTCACCGTTGGAACAATGCATGGCAGACCATCGATGTAGATACACTGCAATCTTTTCATGTCTAACTCAGCCGACCCGCTTGGTCGGGCTGTGGTAGAGGTCAGCGAACATGTCGGCCATGGCTTCTTCGCTGGGCTCTTCCTGCATCTGCACGCTCACTGCGCGGCTCACCAACTGATGCCGGCGAGGCAGGTGCAAATCGTCAGGAATCCGCGGGCCGTCGGTCAGATAGGCGACCGGCAATTCATGACTGATGGCCAGGCTCAAGACCTCGCCAAGACTGGCTGTTTCATCCAGTTTAGTCAGGATGCAACCGGCCAGACCGCAGCGCTTGTAGCTGTGGTAGGCGGCGGTCAGCACCTGCTTCTGGCTGGTGGTCGCCAGCACCAGATAGTTCTTCGCGCGGATCCCGCGACCGGCCAGGCTTTCCAGCTGCATGCGCAATGCCGGATCGCTGGCCTGCAGGCCGGCGGTGTCGATCAGCACCACGCGCTTGCGCAGCAGCGGGTCCAGCGCCTGGGCCAGGGATTGGCCAGGATCGACATGGGTCACCGAGACATTGAGGATACGCCCCAACGTCTTGAGCTGCTCCTGGGCGCCGATACGGAAGCTGTCCATGCTGACCAGGGCAATGTTCTGTGCGCCGTACTTGAGTACATAGCGTGCGGCCAGCTTGGCCAGGGTGGTGGTCTTGCCCATGCCGGCGGGGCCGACCATGGCGATTACGCCACCTTCTTCCAGGGGCTCGACTTCCGGCGTCAGGATCATCCGCGCCAGGTGCGCCAGCAGCATGCGCCAGGCCTGACGCGGCTCGTCGATATCGGTGATCAATGCCAGCAGATCACGGGCCAGCGGACCGGACAGGCCGATGCGCTGCAGACGGCGCCAGAGGTTGGCCTGCTCCGGGCGACTGCCCTGCAATTGGCTCCAGGCCAGGGAACCGAGCTGCACTTCCAGCAGCTCGCGCAGGCCGTTGAGCTCGAAACGCATCGAGTCCAGCGCGCGGGAATCCGCAGCCGGTGCGACTGGCGCCGGGGCCGGACGCGGACGCTCGGTCAGGGTCGGCTCGATCAGCGGTTCGGCAGCGGTCAGCGGCAGGCCGGCGAACAGCTGGCGATTGGTGATCGAGGCGTTGTCGCCCTCGCCCCGCAGGCTCAGTTCGGCCTGGGCGGTGACGATCCGCGACTGAGTCTTGCGCAGCTCGTCCTCAAGCTCCATGTTCGGAACCCGTGGCGACAGGGCCGACAACTTGTAATCCAGGGCAGCCGTCAGCTCGACCCCGCCAGCAATCCGCCGGTTTCCGATGATGGCAGCTTCAGCGCCCAACTCATCACGAACCAGTTTCATGGCCTGACGCATATCGGCGGCGAAAAAACGCTTAACTTGCATAACCCACTACCTCAGCCGTTGGGCCCTACTGTCGCAACGATGGTCACTTGCTTGTTGTCGGGAATTTCCTGGTACGCCAGCACATGCAAACCTGGAACGGCGAGACGCCCGAACCGCGAAAGCATGGCGCGGACCGGACCCGCTACCAACAGAATCACCGGTTGACCTTGCATCTCTTGACGCTGCGCCGCTTCGATCAGCGAACGTTGCAGCTTCTCAGCCATGCTTGGCTCCAGCAGAACGCCTTCTTCCTGGCCTTGTCCTGCCTTCTGCAAACTGCTGAGCAAAATTTGTTCCAACCTTGGCTCCAAGGTGATCACAGGCAGCTCAGACTCAGTGCCTACAATGCTTTGGACGATTGCACGAGACAGTCCGACGCGAACCGCCGCGACCAAAGCGGCAGTATCTTGACTCTTGGCGGCATTGTTGGCGATGGCCTCGGCGATGCTGCGGATGTCCCGCACCGGCACCTGTTCGGCCAGCAGCGCCTGCAACACCTTGAGCAGTTGTGACAGCGACAGCACCCCCGGCACCAGTTCTTCCGCCAGCTTTGGCGAACTCTTGGCCAGCAGTTGCATCAGTTGCTGCACTTCCTCGTGACCGATCAGCTCGCTGGAGTGCTTGTAGAGAATCTGGTTCAAGTGGGTGGCGACCACGGTACTGGCGTCCACCACGGTGTAGCCCAGGGACTGCGCCTGGGGCCGCTGGCTGATCTCGATCCACACCGCCTCCAGGCCGAAGGCCGGATCCCGGGCGGAAATGCCGTTGAGGGTGCCGTAGACCTGCCCCGGGTTGATCGCCAGCTCGCGATCCGGGTAGATCTCGGCCTCGGCCAGGATCACCCCCATCAGCGTCAGGCGATAGGCGCTGGGCGCCAGGTCCAGGTTGTCGCGGATATGCACGGTGGGCATGAGGAAACCCAGGTCCTGGGAGAGCTTCTTGCGCACCCCCTTGATCCGCGCCAGCAACTGCCCACCCTGGTTGCGATCCACCAGGGGAATCAGGCGATAACCCACTTCCAGGCCGATCATGTCGATCGGAGTCACGTCGTCCCAGCCCAGCTCCTTGGTTTCCATGGCCCGGGCCGGAGACGGCAGCAGGTCCTGCTGACGCTGGATCTCTTCCTGCGCCTTGACCTTGACCAGATTCTGCTTTCTCCAGACCAGATACGCCGCGCCGCCGGCCACCGCCGCCAGGCTCAGGAAGGAGAAGTGCGGCATGCCCGGCACCAGCCCCATCACCGCCATCAACCCCGCCGCCACCGCCAGCGCCTTGGGCGAAGCGAACATCTGCCGGTTGATCTGCTTGCCCATTTCTTCGGAACCCGAAGCCCGGGTGACCATGATGGCCGCCGCGGTGGACAGCAACAGCGATGGCAATTGCGCCACCAAACCGTCACCGATGGTCAGCAAGGCGTAGACCTTGCCGGCATCGGCAAAGCTCATGTTGTGCTGGAAGATACCGACCGCCATGCCGCCAATCAGGTTGATGAAGAGAATCAGCAGACCGGCGATGGCGTCACCGCGGACGAACTTGCTGGCACCGTCCATGGAGCCGTAGAACTCGGCCTCCTGGGCCACTTCCAGACGGCGCAGCTTGGCCTGGTTCTGGTCGATCAGGCCGGCGTTCAAGTCAGCGTCGATGGCCATCTGCTTACCGGGCATGGCATCCAGGGTGAAGCGTGCGCTCACCTCGGAGATCCGTCCGGCACCCTTGGTCACGACCACGAAGTTGATGATCATGAGGATCGCGAAGACCACGATACCGACCACGTAGTTGCCGCCGATCACCACCTCACCGAAGGCCTGGATCACCTTACCGGCGGCGGCATGGCCCTCCTGGCCGTGAAGCATGACCACCCGGGTCGAGGCCACGTTGAGCGCCAGGCGCAACAGCGTGGCCACCAGCAGGATGGTGGGGAACACGGCAAAGTCCAACGGCCGCAGGGCATACACGCAAACCAGCAGGACCACGATCGACAGGGCGATGTTGAAGGTGAAAAACACGTCCAGCAGGAACGCCGGCACCGGCAGCATCATCATGGCCAGCATGACCAACAGCAGCACCGGTACACCCAGGTTGCCTCGACCGAGGTCAGCCAGGTTACTGCGAGCCGTGCTGATTAACTGAGAGCGATCCACCGATTTACCCCGTTCCGTAAAGCAAACTTTTGACGCCTGAAGCGGCACGGGGCTGCTACTGCAAGAAGCCTTCCAACTTTGCCGCAGAGCGTGATCGCGCCCTGAACCTGAAGGAATCCGGGTGTCGATGGACAAGATCGCGAGGCCGCCCTCGTGGGCAAGAGGGACGACGCAGGTCAGCTGCAGGAGCCAGGGTTACAAGGCCAGATAATGGCAATTAGCCATTTTTCTGACTGAATCAGGTCCCGTTCGCCGATAAAGCCGCGCCCGGTCGATGCCCGCCCCTGGATACCCGTACCTAGAGAGGCTCCACCGGGCCGCCGGGGGATTGCTTGCCGGACGTGTCACGCCGCAAGTCTGGCGGAATCGGCAGGTCCTTGAGCGGATCGGGGCGCTTGCCCTTGCCCGCGCGATGCTGGCGGATCTGGTAGACGTAGGCCAGGACCTGAGCCACCGCCAGGTACAGGCCCGCAGGGATCTCTTCCTCAAGTTCGGTGGAGTAGTAGATCGAACGCGCCAGCGCCGGGGATTCCAGCAGCATCACTTCATGGGCCACGGCAATTTCGCGGATCTTCAAGGCCAGAAAATCGCTTCCCTTGGCCAGCAGCACTGGCGCCCCGCCCTTCTCGGCGTCGTACTTGAGAGCCACGGCGTAGTGGGTCGGGTTGGTGATGACCACGTCGGCCTCGGGAATCGCGGCCATCATCCGCCGCTGGGACATCTCGCGCTGAGTCTGGCGAATCCGCTGCTTGACCTCGGGCCGCCCCTCCTGATCCTTGTGCTCGTCACGCACTTCCTGCTTGGTCATCAGCAGTTTCTTGTGGGCCTGATACATCTGCACCGGCACATCCACCGCGGCGATCAGGATCAGCCCGCACGCCATCCACAAGGTGCTCCAGCCCACCACCTGGACGCTGTGGATGATCGCCAGCTCAAGGGGTTCGTGGGCGATCCGCAGCAGGTCGTCAATGTCCGACGACAACACCGAAAGCGCCACGAACAGCACCAGGCCGAACTTGGCCAGGGCCTTGATCAATTCGATCACCGCCGAGAAGGCAAACATCCGCTTGAGGCCGGCGGCCGGATTCATCCGACTGAACTTGGGCGCCAGGCTCTTGCCCGCGAACAGCCAGCCCCCCAGGGAAATCGGACCGATGATGGCCGCCAGCAGCAAAGTCAAAAGCACCGGCTGCACCGCCAGGATGGCGATCTTGCCCGAGTGCAGCAGGTACTGCCCCATGGCTCCCGGACTGAGCAGCACCTCCCGGGGCAAGGAAAAATTCAGGCGCATGATTTCCAGCAGGTCCTGGGCCAGGCCACCGCCATACACCAGCAGACCGCCGGCCCCCGCCAACATGATCGCCAGGGTATTGAGCTCCTTGGAACGGGCGATCTCGCCCTTTTCCCGGGAGTCCTTCTTGCGCTTCTCCGTGGGGTCTTCTGTCTTGTCCTGACCGCTTTCGCTCTCGGCCATGGCTCAGCGCGCCTTTGCCAGTTCGCGTAAGAACTGCAGGGCATCGGAGGCCAGCGGTTGATACTGGTTGAGAATGTCGGCCAGGCTGATCCAGACGATGGCCATGCCCAGCACCAGGGTCAGCGGGAAACCGATGGAGAAGATGTTCAACTGCGGCGCCGCCCGGGTCATCACGCCAAAGGCGATGTTGACCACCAGCAGGGCCGTGATCGCCGGCAGCACCAGCAGCAGCGCCGCTCCCAGCACCCAACCCAGCTTGCCCGCCAGCTCCCAGTAGTGATTGACCATCAGGCCGCCTCCCACAGGCAACGTGGTAAAGCTCTCGGTGAGCACCTCGAACACCACCAGATGGCCGTTCATGGCCAGGAACAGCAAGCTCACCAGCATGGTGAAGAACTGCCCGATCACCGCCACCGACACGCCGTTGGTGGGGTCGACCATGGAGGCGAAGCCCATGCCCATCTGGATCGCCACGATCTGCCCAGCAACCACGAAGGACTGGAAGAACAACTGCAGCGAGAAGCCCAGCACCGCGCCGATCAGGATCTGCTCGGCAATCAGCAGCAGGCCGCTGAGGTCCAGGGCATGCACCTCGGGCATGGGCGGCAGGCCCGGAGCGATGACCACGGTAATCGCCAGGGCGAAGTACAGACGCACGCGACGCGGCACCAGGGTGGTACCGAAGATCGGCATCACCATCAGCAGCGAAGTGACCCGGAACAGCGGCAGCATGAAGCTCGCCACCCAGGTACTGATCTGGGTGTCGGTCAACGCCAGCAGGGACATCGGCTCAGCCGATCAGCTGAGGAATACTGCCGTACAACTGACGGATGTATTCCATGAAGGTTTGCACCAGCCAGGGGCCGGCGACGATCAGGGTCACCAGCATCACCAGCAGGCGCGGCAGAAAGCTCAGGGTCTGCTCGTTGATCTGGGTGGCCGCCTGGAACATGGCCACCATCAAGCCCACCAGCAGGCTGGGCACCACCAGCACCGCCACCATCATGGTGGTCAGCCAGAGCGCTTCGCGAAACAGGTCTACCGCGACTTCAGGAGTCATTGTCGAGTACCCGCTAACAAGGTTTTAGACACCGCCGAAACTGCCCGCCAAGGTGCCGATGATCAATGCCCAGCCGTCCACCAGAACGAACAGCATGATCTTGAACGGCAGGGAAATGATCAGCGGCGAGAGCATCATCATGCCCATCGCCATCAGCACACTGGCCACCACCAGGTCGATGATCAGGAACGGGATGAAGATCATGAAGCCGATCTGGAACGCGGTCTTGAGCTCGGAGGTGACGAAGGCCGGCACCAGGATGGTCAGCGGCGCCTGGTCGGGACTGGCGATGTCGGTGCGCTTGGACAGGCGCATGAACAGCTCCAGGTCACTGCTGCGGGTCTGTGCCAGCATGAAGTCCTTGATCGGCACCTGCGCCTTGGCCACCGCATCCTGGGCGGTGAGTTTTTCCGCCAGGTAGGGCTGCAAGGCATCCTGATTCACCCGATCGAATACCGGCGCCATGATGAACATGGTGAGGAACAGCGCCATGCCGGTAAGGATCTGGTTCGATGGGGTCTGCTGCAGGCCCAGAGCCTGACGCAGGATCGAGAAGACAATGATGATCCGGGTGAAGCTGGTCATCAGCATGACGAACGCCGGGATGAAGCTCAGCGCGGTCATGATCAGCAGAATCTGCAGGCTGACCGAGTATTCCTGCTGGCCGCTGGCGTTGGTGCCAAGGGTGATCGCCGGGATCGACAACGGGTCGGCGGCCAGCGCCAGTGGCGCCGCCAACATCAGTGCCAACGTCAAGATGATGCGCAACGGCATTACTTCTTATCCTTCTGATCCTTGCCCAACAGCTCCATCAGGCGCTGGGCGAACTCGGGCGTCGCCTGCTCGGCACTGGGCACCTGCACCGGCTCTTTGAGTACATGCAAAGCAGTGATGGTGCCCGGGGTCAGGCCCAGCAGAACCTGCTCATTGCCCACCTGCACCAGCACCAGGCGATCCCGCGGCCCCAATGCGCGGGAGCCGATCAGTTCGATCACCTGGCCCTTGCCCGCAGGACCGGCCTGCTGCACCCGGCGCAACAGCCAGGCGAGGAAGAAGATCAGCCCGATCACCAGCAGCAACCCCAGCACCAGCTGGGTCAGCTGGCCACTGACACTGCCCACCGCGGGCGCTGCAGCCGCGGCACTCGCCACCGGCTCCGCAGCCAGGGCGCTCAGAGGCAAACCGAGCACAACGCCAGGCAGCTTGTTCACTTAGCGCAGCTTCTTGATGCGTTCGCTGGGGCTGATCACGTCGGTCAGGCGAATGCCGAACTTTTCGTTGACCACCACCACTTCACCGTGCGCGATCAGGGTGCCGTTGACCAGCACGTCCAGCGGCTCGCCGGCCAGGCGGTCAAGCTCGATCACCGAACCCTGGTTGAGCTGCAACAGGTTGCGGATGTTGATATCGGTGCTGCCCACTTCCATGGAGATCGACACCGGAATGTCGAGAATCACATCCAGGTTGGGGCCATCCAGGGTGACCGGCTCGTGACTCTTGGGCACGCTGCCGAACTCTTCCATCTGCAAACGCCCGGAACTTGACGCCGCCCCAGCATCGGCCGCCAACAGAGCGTCGATATCCGCTTGACCGGCATCACCGGTTTCTTCCAGCGCAGCAGCCCATTCGTCGGCCAGTGCCTGGTCGTCCTGGGAGTTAATTTCGTCAGCCATCATGGGTCCTCGACGGGCAAAAATTCATTGAACAGCAAACAGGTTGGAGCGCCGCTCAACGGCGCTCGATCGGCTCGATCACTTGCAGCGCCAGGTTGCCCTTGTGGGAACCCAGCTTGACCTTGAACGACGGTACGCCGTTGGCGCGCATGATCATGTCTTCCGGCAGCTCCACCGGGATCACATCGCCCGGCTGCATGTGCAGGATGTCCCGCAGGCGCAACTGACGACGAGCCACGGTGGCGCTCAGCGGTACGGCCACATCCAGCACGTCCTCGCGCAGGGCCTTGCTCCAGCGCTCGTCCTGGTCGTCCAGGTCGGACTGGAAGCCGGCGTCGAGCATTTCCCGGATCGGCTCGATCATCGAGTACGGCATGGTCACGTGCAGGTCGCCGCCACCGCCATCGAGTTCGATATGGAAGGTCGACACCACGATAGCCTCGCTGGGACCGACGATGTTGGCCATGGCCGGGTTCACTTCGGAGTTTATGTACTCGAAGTTGACCGGCATGATCGCCTGCCAGGCTTCCTTCAGATCGACGAAGGCCTGCTCCAGCACCATGCGCACCACCCGCAGCTCGGTCGGGGTGAATTCACGCCCTTCGATCTTGGCGTGACGGCCGTCGCCACCGAAGAAGTTGTCCACCAGCTTAAACACCAGCTTGGCATCGAGAATGAACAGCGCCGTGCCACGCAGCGGCTTGATCTTCACCAGGTTGAGGCTGGTGGGCACGTACAGCGAGTGCACGTACTCACCGAACTTCATGACCTGCACGCCACCTACCGCCACATCGGCGGAACGACGCAGCATGTTGAACATGCTGATCCTTGTATAGCGGGCGAAACGCTCGTTGATCATTTCCAGGGTCGGCATGCGTCCGCGGACGATGCGATCCTGGCTGGTCAGGTCGTAGCTTTTGACACTGCCGGGTTCGGCAGCGTGTTCGGTCTGTACCAGACCGTCGTCGACACCATGCAACAGTGCGTCGATCTCATCCTGGGACAGCAGGTCCTGCACGGCCATGTCGTGTTCCTACTGCAGTACGAAGTTAGTAAAGAGCAACTGCTCGACCACCACTTTGCCCACCTCTTTCTGCGCCACTTCCTGGACGCTGGCCGTAGCCTTCTGGCGGAGCATTTCCTGACCGACAGGAGTCGCCAGGGTGTCGAAATTCTGTCCGGAGAAAAGCATTACCAGGTTGTTGCGGATCACCGGCATGTGCACTTTCAGCGCATCCAGATCGGCCTGGTTGCGCGCCAGCAGGGTAATGCTCACCTGCATGTAGCGCTGCCGGCCATTCTGCGTGTAGTTGGCGACAAAGGCCGGAGCCATGGGCTCGTAGATCGCCGCCGGCTTGACATTGCTGGCGGTTTCCGCGGCCGGGGCGGGCTTGCTCTGGGAGCTGTGCATGAAATACCAGGTGGCGCCGACCGACAGGCCGATGGCCAGCAACAACGCCAGGACAATCAAGAGGATAAGCTTGAGTTTGCTTTTCCCTGCGGTGGGTTTCTCTGCTGCTTCGCTCTTCGCCATGCCAATAATCCGTCACTATTCGGGGGTTCACAGTCGCACGGCAAGGCAAGAGCAAGTGTTATGCCAGATTTGTCTGGAATGCGGGGATGAGCTGCGGGGAGGGAGAAGCAAGGGCCATGGCGAGCGGATCGTCACGGCCCCTTTGTCACTCAATCAAGCGTAATAGTCGACCGCGCTGGTACCAATGACCGTCTGCACGGGCGCGGCCACTTCAGCCACGCCATGGGGCAACTCTTCGTCGCCACCGTCCAGGCTTGTGCCACGGGTGCTGGAGCCACTGCGACGGGCCTGTTCCTGCTGAGCCTGCTCCTGCCCCTGCCAGCCGCGGGACTGATCGGATACGTTGACGTCCACCTGCCCCAGCCCCTGCTGGTTGAACATGTCCCGCATGCGGTGCATCTGCCCCTCCAGGGCTTCGCGGACGCCGGCATGGGCACTCATGAAGGTCACCTGGGTCTGCTGGTCGGGGATCATGTGCACGCGAATATCCAGGCGCCCCAGCTCCGCAGGCTGCAACTGGATGTCCGCCGACTTGAGGTTGGCACTGGACAGGTACATCACCCGGTTGACCACTTCATCGGTCCAGCCGCTCTGGTGCATGGCCAGGGGCTGGTTGACCGGCACCGCGTTGGCGGTCTTGGGCGTTGCCGCCTGAGTCAGAGCCGCCAGGCGATTGGCGAAATCATCCACCCGGGTATCGCTGGAAGCCCCCTTGAGGTCTTTCAGGCCATCGGCAATCAGACCGGTGAAGGCCTTTTCACCGCCTTGCTCAGTACCGCCTTTGCCGGCCTGCTGCTCCAACATGCCGACCATGGCATTGGCGAAGTTCTGCACCGACGCCAACTGACCCTCGGTATTGGCGCTCGCCGGTGCGGCCTTGGGCTGAGCCTGACTGGAAGCCGAGACGTGACCGCCCTGTTCCATGGCCAGGCGCACTGCCGGCATGGCATCCAGAGGATCGGCCTCGGGGTCGAACACGGCCTTGGGCGGCTCGGCCGCAGGGGCCACCGCCGGCACTGCCGCGGCCACCACTGCCGGCACCACCACGGGCACTTCAACCTGAGGTTGCGGCGCTGCCACCGGCGGCACTTCGGCGACCTGAGGCTGGGGCTGGATGGCCGGCAACAGACCAGGGTCCAGCGGTGCCGGATTTACCGAAGCATCGGCCTGGGAGTTATCGACCGACTGGCTATCAGCCGACTTGCTGTCGGCCGGCTTACTGTCGTCACTGGCGGCGCTGGCCGTTTTGCTGTCGCTGCTCGTCGACTTGTCGGCAGGCAAGGATTTGCCGCTATCGGCAACCACGGGCTGCGACGCGGCAGACTGATTGCTGGCGACATCTTTCTTTGGACTATTGTCGGCGCCCTTGTCACGCACCGGCCTGGGCGAGTTGTCGGCAAAGGTTGGCGACTTGCTCAGCGGCTGGCTCTGGGCCTCCTTGGCATAGAGCTGGGCGAAGCTGGACGCCTTGTCACCAGGCTCGGCAACGCTTGCCAGGGGGCTGGCAGGAGTCGCTTGAGTCTTGGACTTAGCGCTGGCCTGAGCGGTGGCCTGAAGAAGCGTATTAGGGGTAACAGCCATGGGACAGTCTCCGCTGCACGGGGATCGTAGGTACAGTCGGGAAACTTGATTGCAAAGGTCGAGCCAGTTTCGTCAACCCGATGAAAAAATATTGTTCAACAGTGAAAGCGCTGCAGTTCCTGCTCGCACAAGCGCCGGACAATGGCGAACTCGCCATCAATCTCCCCTACCAGGCGGGCTATGCCGTCAGTGGCGGATTGCCCGGCCCGCAACTCCAGCTCATGGCAGAGTTCCGCCAGGCGGATGGCCCCCATGTTGCTGCTGCTGCCCTTGAGGCTGTGAGCGGTGGCCACCAGCTGCAGAGCGTCCTCGGACTGGTGCAACAAGCGCACCCGCTCCTCGGAATCGCAGACGAACGTGTCCAGCAGGACGGGGTATTCATCCTCCATGACTTCCTGCAATGCATTGAGCACCGTGTGGTCCAGATGGATCTCAGCCACTTGTTCACTCCTTGATCAAGAAACTTCGGGATTATGCCAGAGCGTCCCAGGAAAACTCCACGCAGACACTGCGCCCATCGTCCGACCACAGAGCCTCGCGGCTCATCTGTCGGATCAGGCTGACGCCACGCCCAGAAAACCGTCCGGCATCGTTGGGACGGGCCAGAACGGCCGCCACATCAAAGCCCTCGCCACTGTCTTCGACCCGCACCACCAGACGCCCTCCCGCCTCCAGCGGCTGTACCTGCAGGTGCACCCGGACAAACCCTTCCTGCAACTGCTCCAGCCGCGTCGCACGCTCGCGGTAGTAGCGGGTAAACCCCTCGGCATCGCGCTTGAGCCGGGAGTCGAGCTTGAGCACTCCATGCTCCAGAGCATTGGAATAGAGCTCGGCCAGGACACTGTAAAGAGCCCCGCTCTGGGAGCGCAGGCCGTGCACTTCAAGCAGCAATTGCAATAGGTATGGCAGCGGATTGAAGCGCTTGAGGGTGGCCGCGCGAAACTCGAAACTCAACGACCAATCCAGTGGACAGGACTGGCCGCTGTCGGAGTACACCGGGGCTGGCGGCGTCAACCTGGGAAACTCCGGCAACCCGACCTCGACCATGCTCACATCGTCCCGGGCACTACCGCCAAAGCTCTCCAGGGCCAGCTGGACCTCCTCGAACAGTCGCTCCGGCTGGCGGTTGGCGGCGAACACCCGATGCAGTCGTTCCACGCCAAACAGCTCCTCCTCGGCATTGCAGGTGTCGATCACCCCGTCGGACAGCAGGAACACCCGATCTCCGGGCATCATGGAGAACACCTCGGTACGATCCTCGAACGCCTCGGCACTCAATATGCCAAGGGGCAGATGCCGCGCCACCAGTGGCGTGCGCGCATCACCGGCATGGCGATACAGGTAGCCCTCGGGCATGCCGCCGTTCCACACCTCCACCGACCGTCGCTGGTAGCTCAGGCACAACAGGGTCGCGCAACAAAACATGTCCACCGGCAGGATGCGCTTGAGCTTGGCGTTCATCTCCCGCAGGGTTTCCGGCAAACCGTAGCCCTTGGCGGTCATGCCATAGAACACTTCGGCCAGAGGCATCGCCCCGACGGCCGCAGGCAATCCGTGCCCGGTGAAATCCCCCAGCAGCACATGCATGTCCCCCGCCGGGGTATAGGCCGCCAGCAACAGATCGCCGTTGAACAGCGCATAAGGCGATTGCAGATAGCGGATGTTCGGCGCGTCCAGGCAGCCGGAGTGGGCCACCTTGTCGAACACCGCCTTGGCCACTCGCTGCTCGTTGAGCAGGTAATCGTGGTGACGGGTGATCTGATCGCGCTGGGCCAGCACGGTTTCCTGCAGGCGGCGCAATCGATCCATGGCGTTGATCTTGGCGCCCAGGATCACCGGGTTGTAAGGCTTGGCCAGAAAGTCGTCGCCGCCCGCCTCCAGACAACGGGCAAGCGCCTCGCTCTCACTCAGGGAGGTCAGAAAGATGATCGGTACCAGCGTCTCGCCCGCCAGGGCCTTGATCCGCCGCGCCGCCTCGAAGCCGTCCATCACCGGCATCAGCGCATCCATCAGCACGATCTGTGGCCGCTGCTGCTCGAACAGCGCCAGGGCCTCGGCGCCATTGCCGGCCACCAGTACCTGATGCCCCTGGCGCCGGATAATGCCGGACAGCAGCAGACGGTCCGCCGCGCCATCTTCGGCAATCAGCACACACAGGGGCTCGGCCATCGAGCGCAGCCCGCTCAACTGATATCGAAAAGCTTGTCGAAATTGGAGATGGCGAGAATCTTGCGCACATCCGAGTTGCTGTTGATCACCCGGACATCGGCATTGTCACCGCCGGCATGGTCACGCAGCAGTAGCAGCATGCCCAGGGCAGAGCTGTCGAGGTAGGTGGCTTCCTTGAGATCCACCACGATGGACTCCGGCGTCCGATTGAGCCGCTCATAGGATTCGCGAAACTCCTGATGACGCCCGAAATCAAAGCGCCCACGGATGGAGATCGTGAGTTTCTGACCGTCCGGGGATATTTCTGTAACGACCGACATGTGACTGCTTCCTTGTCATTGACGACGTTTAAAAGGTTTAGCACCCACCGGGCAGACGAACAACCTGCAGACGAAAAATGAGCGCAATCAGTAGGGATTCTGACGGGGCAGACGCTGGGAAAGTTCATCCAGCAACTTCTGTTCGCGCTTGTCCTCAAGCGCCCGAGCCTCGTCAATGTAGCGCTGCACCAGCTTGCGCAGCCCTTCCACCCGGGCATAAGCCTGCTGCCAGGCCTCCCGCGCGCGATCGAGGTTGTTCTGATGCCAGGCCAGGCTTTGCCGCTGCTGGGCCACCGCCGTGTCCAACTGACTGAGAAAGTACTGGTAGTTCATCAGCCAGTGACCGCTGACGCCCAGCTTGCCGCGCTCGACCCACTGCTCCTGGTAATCGCCGCGAAAGCGCTCCAGATCCCCCAGCTTGCTCTCGGCCACGCGCACCTGGCCATGGAAGTACTCCAAGCGCTGGGCAGCGGTACGCTCGGCGCTTTCAGCCATGTCCACCACCGGCGCCAGGCGCGCCGCACGGCTATCGGCCATGGCCGGTTAACCGCCCGCCGCCGGAGCGAAAAGCATCTCCAGATGGGTTTGGCTGTGGCCCAGGCTGACGTTGTCGTTCAGCCCCTGGCGCAGGTAGGCAACCATGGCCGGCTGCAGGGAAATCGCCGTGTCGGTGTCGCGATCACCGCCTGCCACGTAGGCGCCGACGCTGATCAGATCCCGCGCCTGCTGATAACGCGACCACAACTGCTTGAAGTACTGGGCCCGCGCCATGTTGTCGGGGCTGATCACCGCCGGCATGACCCGGCTGATGGAGGCTTCGATGTCGATGGCGGGATAATGCCCTTCCTCCGCCAGGCGCCGGGACAGCACGATATGCCCGTCGAGCACGCCTCGGGCCGAGTCGGCGATAGGATCCTGCTGGTCATCGCCCTCCGACAGCACGGTGTAGAAGGCCGTGATCGAACCACCGCCGGCCTCGGCGTTACCGGCCCGCTCCACCAGCTTGGGCAGCTTGGCGAACACCGAAGGCGGATAACCCTTGGTAGCGGGCGGCTCGCCAATGGCCAGGGCGATTTCCCGCTGGGCCTGGGCGAAACGAGTCAGGGAATCCATCAGCAACAGGACATTCTTGCCCTTGTCGCGAAAATATTCGGCGATCCGCGTGCAGTACATTGCCGCTCGTAACCGCATCAGCGGCGCGTCGTCCGCCGGCGAAGCCACCACCACCGAACGCTTGAGACCTTCTTCGCCCAGGATGTGTTCGATGAACTCCTTGACCTCACGCCCCCGCTCACCGATCAGCCCGACCACGATAATGTCGGCCTCGGTGAAGCGGGTCATCATCCCCAGCAGCACACTCTTGCCCACACCGGTACCGGCGAACAGGCCAAGACGCTGGCCGCGCCCCACCGTCAATAAACCGTTGATGCTGCGAATCCCCACATCCAGCGGCTGACTGATGGGATCGCGCTTGAGGGGGTTGATGGTCGGACCATCCATCGGCACCCAGTCTTCGGCGCGCATGGAGCCCTTGCCGTCCAGCGCCCGACCGGCGCCATCCAGCACGCGCCCGAGCATGCTCATGCCCATGGGCAGGCGCCCGGTGTCGGCCTGAGGCACCACCCGGGCACCCGGCGCAATCCCGGCGACACTGCCCACCGGCATCAGGAACACCTTGCCTCCGGAGAACCCCATGACCTCGGCCTCGACTTGGACCGGGTGATAGCTGTCATCGTTGATCACCAGGCAACGAGTGCCCATGGCGGCACGCAATCCTTCCGCTTCCAGGGTCAGGCCGACCATGCGCAGCAGACGCCCCTCCAGGATGGGCTGACCAGGCAGCTTGACGGCCTCGGCGTAGCTCCCCAGACGCTTGCCGAAACTGGTGCGTTCAAGGCGCATCAGCGGCTTCCGCAGGCTCGGGGTGCTCGGTGACGAAAGATTGCTCGGGATCGATATTCGCCACTGACGGCGTCCGCGGCCCCAGATCCAGGCTCAGGTCCGCAGCGCCCGGGTGCAGCGACTGCTCGTGCATCCGATCGAACAATTGATCCATGGCTTGGGTAATGCGGGTTTCGACACTGGCATCGATGCGGCTGTGCTCGGTTTCGACCCGACAGCCGCCAGGCAGCAGTGCCTCGTCCTCGACGATGCGCCAACTTTCCTCATGCCGCTCGCGCAGGCTCTTGACCTGCTCGAAGTCCTGCGGATTGACGTAGAGACGCACATTGCCGACACCCAGGGGCAGCAGCTTGAGGGCTTCGCGCATGACGTGCTCGATCTGGCTGGAGTCCATCGCCAATTCACGCTGGATCACCTCACGGGTGACATGCTTGACCAGTTCCACCAGGGTTTTCTCGATCTGCATGTCCTGCTCGGCAATCGGCTCGAACAGGTTGACCATCAGTTGCTCGAGGGCCTGCAACTTGGCGACCAGAGCGACTTCAGCTTCCTGCCGGACCTTGAGCGTAGTGCTGTGGAAGCCTTCTTTCTCGCCGGTGGCAAAACCTTCGTTATAGGCTTCCTGACGAATGCTCTCGAGCTCTTCAAGGGTCAGCGGCTGGACTTCCTCCAGCGGCACTTCCTCGATCTCTTCCGGAATCTCTTCAGGCTCCGGCTCGGGCTCGGGCGGCTCGGGATCGAAACTGGGCAGCGCCCAGACGTCAAAACCCTCGACGTCCCGGGCGCGAATCAGTTCGCTGTGGGACTCATCACTGCTGGACGACATAAAGCGACCTTAGATCATTTCTTCGCCGCCCTTCCCGCCGAGAACGATCTCTCCGGCTTCGGCCATACGGCGGGCAATGGTGAGGATTTCCTTCTGCGCCGTTTCCACGTCGCTGACGCGAACCGGCCCCTTGGCTTCCAGATCGTCGCGCAGCAGCTCCGCCGCACGTTTGGACATGTTCTTGAAGATCTTTTCCTTGACCCCTTCGTCCGACCCCTTGAGGGCCAGCACCAGCACGTCGGAAGACACTTCGCGCAACAGCGCCTGAATGCCGCGATCGTCGACATCGGCCAGGTTGTTGAACACGAACATCAGGTCTTCGATCTGGCCGGACAGGTCTTCGTCGACTTCGCGGATCGAATCCATCAACTGGCCTTCGATCGAGCTGTCGAGGAAGTTCATGATGTCGGCCGCACGCTTGATACCGCCCAAAGTGGTACGGGAGGCGTTGGAGTTACCGGAGAACTGCTTCTCGAGAATCTGGTTCAGCTCTTTGAGCGCCGCCGGCTGCACGGTATTGAGCGAGGAAACCCGCAAGATGATATCCAGTCGCGCCTTGTGGTCGAAGTTGCCCAGCACTTCACCGGCTTGATCCGGATCCAGATAGGCGACGACGATCGCCTGGATCTGCGGGTGCTCGTAACGAATCACGTCCGCCACGGCCCGGGGCTCCATCCACTTCAGGCTGTCCAGGCCGCTGGTGTTGCCACCCAGCAGGATGCGGTCGATCAGGCCGTTGGCCTTGTCTTCGCCCAGGGCCTGGGTGAGCATTTTGCGCACGTAGTCATCGGAGCCCACGCCCAGGCTGGTCTGATCGCCGACGATGTCGACGAACTCGCTCATCACCTGCTCGACCTGCTCGCGGTGCACGTTGCCCATCTGCGCCATGGCCACACCCACACGCTGGACCTCTTTGGGCCCCATGTGGCGCAGCACCTGCGCGGCATCGGTGGACCCCAGGGACAGCAGCAGAATCGCGGCTTTGTCGACCCGGGTCAGTTTGGCGGTAGCGGCTCGGTTATCACTCATCTGCGTTAATCCACTCTTTCACGACCTGAGCCACACGACCCGGGTCTTCAGCCACCAGACTCTTGATTGCGTTCAACTGAGCGTCATAGCCCTCGCTCGGGCTCGGCAGCAGGATGCTTTGCGGACCACCGAGGCTGACGCGATCGTTGGCCAACTCGCCATCCAGGCCGCCCATGCCGCCCAGCTCGACATCACTGCCAAGACCTGCCAATTGCTTGTCTTTGCCACCGCCGGTGATGTTGTTGAGCACCGGACGCAGGACACCGAACACCAGCACCAGGATGAACAGCACGCCCAGGACCTGCTTGACGATGTCCCAGAACCAAGGTTGCGAATAGAACGGAATATCGGCGACCGCTTCTCCACGCTCGGCGGAGAATGGCACGTTGATCACACTGACGCTGTCGCCACGGCTGGCGTCGAAACCTACCGCGTCCTGCACCAGTCGGGTGAACCGCGCCAATTCGTCGGCGCTCCAGGGAGCACGGGTGGTTTCGCCATTGGCCGGATTGACCTTGACCTGATCGTCCACCACCACCGCTACCGACAGGCGATTGACCCGACCCTGCTGCTGCTTGGTGTGGCTGATGGAGCGATCGAGCTCGAAGTTCTTGGTGGATTGTTGACGCTTGTCCGCCGGGTAAGGTGCCAGCATCGGCTGACCGGTGGCCGGATCCATGACCTGTTGGCCATTGGCATCCAGCAGCGGCTGGCCGGGTTGCACCATGCCCGCAGAGGCAGTCGCGCCCCCAGTGGTTTGCGGCGCCGACGCCGGTGACGGCGGTTGGTTGCTCAGAGCACCCGGCACGCCTTGCGGGCCATTGCTGCTGGAGCGCTGTTCGTTGACCGATTGCTCGCTGCGCAGGGCCGGCTGATCGGGGTTGAACTGCTCGGAAGTGGACTCCACCGCGCTGAAGTCGACATCTGCCGAGACTTCAGCCTTATAGCGATCGTTGCCCAGCACTGGCTGCAGAATGTTGTGCACCCGCTGGGTCAGCATGCTTTCCAGGCGACGGCTGTAATCGAACTGTTTGCCGGCCATGGTCAATGCGGAGTTTTCCGCCTGATCGGAGAGCAGGTTGCCCTTCTGGTCGACCACGGTGACTTGGGACTTGCTCAGCTCAGGAACGCTGGTGGCCACCAGGTTGACGATGGCCATGACCTGACCCGGCTCCAGAGAGCGACCGGAGTACAGCTCTACCAGTACCGATGCGCTGGGCTTGCGCTCGTCGCGGACGAACACCGAGCTTTTCGGAATCGCCAGGTGCACGCGGGCGCCCTTGACGTTGTTCAGGCTGGAGATGGTCCGGGCCAGCTCGCCTTCCAGGCCGCGACGATAGCGGGTCGCTTCCATGAACTGGCTGGTACCCAGGCCCTGGTCCTTATCGAGGATCTCGAAGCCGACGTTACCGTCTCCCGGCGCCACGCCAGCGGCAGCCAGCTTCATGCGAGCTCGGGACAGATCATCGGCCTTGACCAGCAAGGCACCGGAATTGGGCTCGACGGTGTAAGGAATGTCGGCAGAAGCCAGGGTATCCATGACCTGCTTGGCATCCATACCGGCCAGGCTGCCATACAGCGGCCGGTAATCGGGCTGCTGCGACCACAGCACCACGGCAAAGCCGATCGCCACGCTGGCGGCCAGGCCTACCAACAGGCCAACCTGACGCAGCATGGTCATCTGGGACAGGTTTTCCAGGAAGGACAGACCGAACAGCGGCGGTTTACCGTCTATCGGGGTGGCCTTGGCCGGTACGTTATCGGCGACTGCTTCTGCCATGACTCAATCTCGTCCTTAAACCGGCATCTGCATGATGTCTTGATACGCTTGAACCAGCTTGTTGCGCACCTGGGTCAAAGCTTGAAAAGACACGCTGGCCTTTTGCGAGGAAATCATCACGTCAGTCAGGTCGACGCCGCTTTTACCAATTTCAAAAGCGCTGGCCAGCTGATTGGAAGCCTGCTGAGTGTCATTGACCTTGTTCACGGCCTGACCAAGCATGTCAGCGAAGCTACTGCCGCCGACTTCTGCCACTGCGGCGGATTTAGGCTGCGACATCGCGTCCATCTGCATGGCCCGCATATCCAGCATCAACCGATTAAATTCAACACCTTGGCTCATGGTCTACTCTCTCTGACGACCCGCAATTTTTTGACACTCACTGTGCGGTTAGTGAGGTGTTAGCAACAAGGGTGCCAGCTCCATGGCCTTGCGCGACAAAAGCCTGTCCGAGGCTTCGTCCATGAACGATCAAGTGGCAAACAGATAGGCTTCGACATCCATTCCGGCGTCACGCATCTGCGCCAACTTGTAACGCAGGGTGCGCGGACTGATCCCCAATCGCTCCGCCGCCTCCTTGCGCCGCCCGCGCTCGGAACGCAAGGTATCGATGATCATCTGGAATTCCCGACGCCTTAGATCGTCGCCCAGGCCGCCCGACTCCTGGGGCGCACCCTCCCCGGCATTGACCAGACCGCGCGGCGCCGACTGACCGGCCACCGGCAAGGCCGGCAGCGGCGCACAGGCGACCGGCCCAGCCAGACAGAAGTCCTCCGGCTGGATCAGCCCCCCTTGCTGCAGGATCAGGGCTCGCTGCAAGGCATTGTCCAGTTCGCGAACGTTGCCCGGCCAGGGATAGGCCAGCAGGCAGGCCTGAGCCTCGGCAGAGAGTCTGGCGGCGGCATGCTTCATTTTATTGACGTGCTTGGCCAACAATCGCTCGGCCAGCGGCAGGATATCGGCGGTCCGCTCACGCAACGGGCGCCATGCCAGGGGAAAGACCGACAGGCGATAGTACAGATCCTCACGGAAGCGCCCGGCCGCCACCTCCCCCGCCAGATCGCGGTTGGTGGTGGCCACCACCCGGATATCCAGGGTGATGGGCTTGCGAGCGCCGACCCGCTCCACCTCGCGCTCCTGCAAGACCCGCAGCAACTTGGCCTGCAGCCCCAGGGGCATTTCGGAGATTTCATCCAGAAGAATGGTGCCGCCATCGGCCTGCTCGAACTTGCCGGGCTGGGCCGCAATGGCGCCGGTAAAGGATCCTTTCTCATGCCCGAACAGGGTGGCTTCAAGCATGTTGTCGGGAATCGCTGCGCAGTTGATGGCAATGAACGGCTGGCTGGCCCGATGGGAATGCTGATGGATATAGCGCGCCAGCACTTCCTTGCCAGTGCCGGACTCGCCGGAGATCAGCACCGTGGAATCACTGCGAGCCACGCGCGCGGCCAACTCCAGCAACTGGGCACTGGCCGGCTCGAAAGCCACCGGCCCTTCCCCATCAGCCACCCCCAGGCAGCCCAGGGCATGACGAGCCACCAGCTCCAGCAACGCCTTGGGCTCGAAGGGCTTGACCAGATAATCGGCAGCCCCCTGGCGCATGGCCTCCACGGCACGTTCGACGGCGCCGTGGGCGGTCATCAGCAACACCGGCAATTGCGGTTGCCGGGCACGCAACAGCCCCAGCAACTGATGGCCATCCATACCCGGCATGTTCACATCGCTGACCACCAGGCTGAAGGACTCGACGGCTACCGCTTCCAGCGCCTCTTCCGCGCTGCCAACCGCCTTGTAGTCATGACCGGCCAGCAGCAGGGTATCTGCCAGGGCCTCGCGCAAAGCACGATCGTCTTCAACCAGTAGAACCTTGATTGCCATTAACTTCACTCCACTCCATGAGCACTGGAGAACAGAGGCAGTGTCACCAGCGCACAAGTACCGCGCCCAGGACGCGAACGCAGGGATAATTCTCCCTGATGAGCCCGGGCCACCGCCTTGACCACCGTCAGGCCGAGCCCGGTGCCGTTGGCCTTGGTGGTGAAAAACGGCTCGCCCAAGCGCTCCAGAACCGCAGCGTCAATTCCGCTGCCACTGTCACTGACACACAACCTGAGGGTGTCACCCCGGGTATACAGATGCACCTTGAGTCGCGCCGCGCCAGCACTGGCCTGCACGGCGTTTTCGATCAGATTGAGCAAGGCGCCGACCAGGGTGTCGCGGTTGCACAGCAACTCCCCTTGATGACTGTCGCACTGCCAGCGCACGGCAACGTCCTGGACATGGGTCTGGGCCGCGGCCTGCAACGACTGCAGCAGCGACTTGGGGGACAGGCGATCGGTCAGGGGCAATTCGCCACGGGCGAATACCAGCATGTCGCGCACCTGATGCTCCAGCTCATGCAAGCGCTCTTTGAGCCGCCCAGCGAAACGCTGATGAGTGGCCAGTGGCAACTCCTGTTCGGTGAGGTGGCTGGCATACAGCAAGGCTGCCGAAAGAGGGGTGCGAATCTGGTGTGCCAGGGAGGCGACCATCTTGCCCAGGGAGGACAGGCGCTCGTGACGAGCCAGTTGATCCTGCAGATGACGGGTTTCAGTCAAATCGTTGAGCAACACCAGTTGCCCGGGCTCGGCATCCAGCGAACGGGTAGCAATCGACAGGCGCCGACCGTCGCGCAGGGAAATTTCATGACCGTCGTCCTCGCGGGGCGCAAAGCTGCGGGCAATGATGTTGCGCCACAACTCCCCTTCCAGAGGCAAACCTAAAAGATCACAGGCCGCCGGGTTGGCTTCACTGACGATACCCTGGCCATCGATGACGATAACGCCGCCCGGCAACAGGTCGAGAAGGTTCTGCAGACGGTTGGCCAGACGCTCTTTTTCCGCCAGCTCCTGCATGCGCTGGGCGCTGACCACGGCCAACTCGCCCTTGAGCTCGGTCACCCTGGCCTCAAGCATGCTGTAGGAGTCAGTAAGTTGGCTCGACATCTGGTTGAACAAGGCGAAGGCCTGCTCAAGACCCTGCCGGCTTGCCTGCTCTACGGACGACGATGGCCCCGGCGCATCGGGGACAGGAGACATCTGGGCGGCTTGGGGCATCGTGCTCTCTCGCTTGGCTGACCGTCAGTTAAACGGAACGTTACAAGAGACTTAGCAATACCCGTGCCTAAAAAAAACTACCCAGTTTTCAACGACTTGAAAAACAGGCGTCAATCATCCGCCTGTTCATCACCTTCACGACGGCTCATGCCGTACTTGCGCATCTTCTCCACCAGCGTCGTGCGACGGATGCGCAGGCGCTCGGCGGCACGCGCCACGATGCCATTGGCGTCGTCCAGGGCTTGCTGGATCAACCCCTGCTCCAGGCTACCGAGGTAATCCTTCAGGTCCAGGCCTTCCGGCGGCAACATGGCGGTGGCAGCGAAGTCCGGGGCATGACCATTGATCGCTACCCGCTCTTCCAGATCGCTACGCAAGCTATCCACCAGTTGCTCGTCTTCATCATCGACGTAGCGGAACTTCTTGGGCAGCTCGACCACACCGATCACCCCATATGGATGCATGATCGCCATACGCTCCACCAGGTTGGCCAGCTCTCGGACGTTGCCCGGCCAGCCATGCCTGCACAGCGACATGATGGCGGCGGAATTGAAACGAATCGAACCGCGCTTCTCGTGCTCCATGCGCGAAATCAATTCATTCATCAGCAGCGGAATATCTTCCACCCGCTCGCGCAGCGGCGCCATCTCGATAGGGAACACGTTGAGGCGGTAGTACAAATCCTCACGGAAGGTCCCGACCTCGATCATGCTTTCCAGGTTTTTGTGGGTGGCGGCAATGATCCGCACATCGACACCCTGGGTCTTGTTGCTCCCCACCCGCTCAAAGGTCCGCTCCTGCAGCACCCGCAGCAGCTTGACCTGCATCGGCAATGGCATATCGCCAATTTCATCGAGGAACAGAGTGCCGCCATTGGCCAACTCGAAGCGACCGGCACGGCTGGTAATGGCCCCGGTGAACGCCCCCTTCTCGTGACCGAACAATTCGCTTTCCAACAGCTCGGCAGGGATGGCTCCGCAATTGACCGGAACGAAAGGCGCATCACGGCGCTTGGAGTGATAGTGCAGATTGCGCGCCACCACTTCCTTGCCGGTTCCCGACTCCCCAAGGATCAACACACTGGCGTCGGTATCCGCGACCTGCTGCATCATCTGCCGCACGTGCTGGATTGCGCGACTGGTGCCTACCAGGCTACGGAACAGGTTGGGCTCGCGATGACGGCCGCGCTCGCGGGCCTGATCGTACATTTCACGATAGACCTGGGCGCGGTGCAGGGAATCAAGCAACTTGCTGTAGCTGGGTGGCATTTCCAGGGTGGAAAGCACTCGACGCCGCTGGTCTTCCGGCAAATCAATGGAAGAATTTTCGCCCATTAGCAAAACCGGAAGGAACTCATCCCAGGTTGAGAGTGTCTTTAGCAGACCCAGAAGCGCGCCCGGAGCATTTACGGTCCCAATGAGGACGCAAATTACTTCACGACTTGACGACAAAGAGCCGACAGCCTGCTGCCAGTCATGGCTACCGCAGGGTAAATTTTCTTCGCCGAGAAAATTTAAAATCACCGCCAGGTCGCGGCGGCGCACGCCATCGTCATCGATCAGCAGAATTTTGGTTTCACGCCACATGCAATAGCAACTTCCCTAGTCAACTCAATGCCCAGAATAAGGGGCAAGCTAGACGCGCTTGTAGGCATTTTCTGCCTTATAGACGCCTGAAATCTGAAAACAGCCACTAGTTAAGTCAAAAATGCGTGCACAGTCAAATTTATGGCGCGCAACGTTCGGATTAACTCAACATTAACCGAACAAATGGTAAACCTTTGCCGCGTTCTGCGCTTGGGTGATCTGCGACATCTCGTCGACTATCGCCTGACGCTCGCCGGTCGCCACCTCAAGCAGCTGTCGGTAAACCCCCAACAACTCCTCCAGATTGTCACGCAAGGCGACCTCATCGACCTGAGCTTCGCTGAGCACGTCCTCCATGCACGAACGACAAGCCAGATCCAACTCACCAATGGCTTGCCAATTGCGCTCAGCAAGGGCGTCGACCAATGCCTCGCGGGTTTCTTCGATACGTTGCAGGACAGCGCTCATGGTGTTCCTCCTCAGAACTGCGGACCCGGCGCAGCGATGGCATCCCAGCCCTCTTTGACCGTACGCAGCAGACCAGCAACCTCATCAAGGATCTTCGGATCAGTCTTGATATTGGCTTCAGTCAGACGCTTCATCATGTAGGTATAAAGACTGTCCAGATCCCCCAGTGTATCCATGGAGTTTTCCAGGTCCAGGCCCTCACGCAAGCCACCGATGATGCCAATGGCCTTGCTGATGAACACGCCCTTGTTGGCGATATCCTTGCGCTCCATCGCACCCTTGGCCTGAGCGATACGATCCAGGCCGCCTTCCATCAACATCTGCACCAGACGATGTGGACTGGCTTCGGAGGTCTGCGCCTGCGCACCGACCTTCTGATACTGCCGAAGGGCTAACATCGGATTCATGTGATACCTCTTCAAAACTCAAGGGTTCGTATAAGCATTGTATCGACGCAACGTCAAAAAACTTTAGGCCAAATACAAAAGCCCGGAGCGTTGAAAAACGCTGCCGGGCTTATGGCACAGGCCAGATATTAACCTTTCTTTTGTGCGTTCAACGCTTCGAACATCGACGTGATGTTACTGGCGGTAGCCTTCAACTTGCCCACCAGAGTATCCATATCGTTGTACTTCTTGGTCAGTACTGCCGTCAGTGTTGCCACTCGACGATCCAAAGCATCCTGTTGATCGCTGAGCTTTTTCTTGGTGATATCCAGAGCCTTGGTCCGAGTGGTCAGAATCCCCTCGGTCATGCTGCCTACACCCTGAGTGAACGGCTTGATAGCGGAAGTCATGCGATCGAGCAACCCCGGATTGGTGCCGTCGCCCGAAAACAGCTTCTGCACTTCGCCACCAAGCTTCTTATCGGTCATGGCGACAGTGAATTTTTTATCGTCGAAATCCAGCGCACCAGTCTTCTGGTTGGTGGTAATCCCCAACTGCGCCAGGACGGTGAGCTTGTCGCCCGCCCCAACCTGTGACAACGGCTCACGAATGGCCGCCAGAATCGAACGAGGCAGAGCGTCACCGGTCAACTGAGCCGGGACCGTCAGCTTGCCATTGTCATCCAAAGAGGGCTTAGTCAGGGTCGAAATACCATTGGCCACAGCGTTATAGGCATCGACAAACTTCTGAATTGAAGTCTTCAGACCTTCAGTATTGGTCGCAACGGTGATAGTGATCGGCTTATCGGTCTTGGCCAACAAGTTGAGCTTGAGACCGGAAACAGCCTGAGTGACGGTGTTGGTCTTGCTGGTCAGTTGCATGCCATCGATACTAAAAACCGCATCCCTGGCCACCCCACCAATGTTGCCCGAAGCGGCGGCTCCAGTCCCCATAGGCTGGGTGCCATCAACTTCCAACCCAGCGATACCACTGACAGAAATATCAGAGCCCGCACCGGTCTTGTCAGAGCCGATCACCAGACGCGAACCGAACGAGTCAGTCACAATGTTGGCACTGATTCCGGACATGGCCATCTTGGAGTCGGCATTGATCGAGTCACGCACCGACTGCAATGTCGCATTCGCGCCGATTGTCAGCGGATAGTTAATGCCATTTTGAGTGATGTTCAACGTACCACTCGGAATGGCACTGGTATTTCCTCCGGCAAAAGCCTTACTGGCCACTTTTGACGAAGTTGCAAGATCGGTTACCTCAACAGTGTACTTGCCAGCCACCGCATAGTTGTCGGCTGTGGCATCCACGATTTTACTGTCGGTGGAGGTCGCCGCAAAACCGGCAAAGGAAGGATTGACCGAGCTTCCGAGCCCTGTGACCGACAGGGTGCTCTGAAAAGTCGACAACAGCGATTGCAAGGTTCCGATACCGGAGATACTCGCGCTGTTGTTGGTAGTTGCACGGTCGATCTGACCCTGCTTGGCCGCTTTGTCAGCCGCAACCAACGCCTTGACGATAGCACCGGTATCGAGGCCGGAACCCAGACCGGTACCCGGTAGAATTGGACTTGCCATGTGTTTCTCCCTTCAGTGTGCCGCCGATCTTTTGACCACTACAACGTCCAAAAGAACATAGCAACAAATTTCATGCCAGCTATCAGACTTTCGCGCTAAACAGCAGACTGCTGGCGTCATTCAAGCTATTGGCCAATCTCAGCACTTCCTCGTTGGGGATCTGACGAACCACCTCACCCGAATCACTGGCAATGACCTTGACCACAACCTGACCGGAGGGCTCGTCGATCGAGAACTCCAGGTTACGCTTGACCGACTGGACGAATTTCTCGATTTCCTGAACGGCCATCTTCAACTTATCTTGCTCAGCCTGCGCATCTTTCTTGCCGTCATGGCTAGCAGTTTCAACCACAGCAGGCACCACCTCTCGAGGCTTCTCCACGGGCTTGTCAGCAACTGGCGTTACCGGCTTGGCCGTTGGATAAGACAAGTTCAGCTTCACGCTCATATCCATGTCCATCACCTCTTAAAGTAAAAAAGCGAGAGAGCACGACCAGCGCACTCCCCCGCCAAAGCTTAGCCAGCTATTACTGAAGCAGTTTCAGTACAGCGGACGGCAGTTGGTTGGCCTGGGCCAGAACTGCGGTCGAAGCTTGTTGCAGAGTCTGCTGCTTGGTCAGCTGGGCAGTTTCAGCAGCGAAGTCGGTATCTTGTACGCGACCCAGTGCAGCACTGGCGTTTTCGTTGATGTTCTGCAGGTTGGAGATGGTGCTGGTCAGACGGTTCTGGGCAGCACCGAGGTCGGCACGGCTGGAGTTGATGGTCTGCAGCGCCTTGTCGATAGCGTCCATGGCAGCTTTGGTGCTGGCTTCAGCAGTGGTGCTGTCAGTACCGGTGATGGCGATGGTCGCCGAACCCACGCTCAGGGTTGCAGCGTCGAAGCCGCTGGCCAGAGTGATGGTGATCTGGTTGGTAGCGCCAGTGTTGGAACCTACCTGGAAGGTCATGGTGCCAGCAGTACCGTCGATCAGGTTCTTGCCGTTCAGGTTGGTCGACTTGGCGATACGAGTCAGCTCGTCCGACATCTGAGCAAATTCTTTGTTCAGAGCAACACGGTCTTGAGTACCGTTGGAGTCGTTTCGCGACTGAACAGCCAGTTCACGCATACGCTGCAGGATGTTGGTGGACTCTTGCATCGCGCCTTCAGCGGTCTGGGCGATGGAGATACCGTCGTTGGCGTTTTTGATTGCCATGGTCTGACCGCGGATCTGCGAGGTCATACGGGTAGCGATCTGCAGGCCGGCGGCGTCGTCTTTTGCACTGTTGATTTTCAGGCCGGAAGACAGGCGAGTCATCGAAGTCGACAGAGCGTCGGAAGCGCGGTTCAGGTTCTTCTGAACGTTCAACGACGTGACGTTAGTGTTTACTGTTAAAGCCATGACGAATTCCTCGTTGGTTGGGTACTGCGGCTTCCGGCCCTGGCAACCGCCGGGTAATGGCCTAGAGAACCTTCGTAATAGTTATCGTCGGTAATGCAAGTTGCTTTAGGGCTTTTTCAAAAATATTTGCCATCACCCTGCCACCCCTTGAAAAACAAGGGGTTAAACCCTTGTCCAACTAAAAAATGACGCCAGAAAAACCCCACCAAAACCCGACTGATGCGCCTAATCCTCAATCTCCAAATGCCATGGACAGCCACTCCACCAACTCGTACTCCAGGTAGTCGGCCAGGCCCAGCCAATCCTGCGCCTCCTGACACTTGAGCATCAGACTCAGCAACCCGGACCACTCCTGCTGAACCGCCAGAGGGGCAACATCGACCAGGCCTTGCACCGGGTCGAACAGCTCGATCATGTTCACCGCCGCTTCGACCTCCCGTCCCAGGCGGAACAGATCGGCAACCTCCCGGGCACGGGCGATCAGAGACTCAAGCCGGCTCATTGGACAAAATCCTCATGGAAGGTGGTGCCCGCGATCATGGCGCCGCTGCGACTGGTATTGAAAAACCTGACCTCGGGCTGACTCTGGATGTAGCGCTCCAACTCGCACAGGTAGCTGCGGAAATTGAGCTGGGTCTTGACTCGCTGCCCGTTGCCGTCCAGCACCCAATGCTTGGCGGCCTTGAGTTGCGGCCCCAGGTCGCCGTCCTGCCAGCCGGCATGGGTTCGATCCATCGGAAAGGCAAAATCCGCACCGAACAACGTGATCCGCCGCCCTCCCATCTTCACCGCCAGGTCCACCGCGGGATGGATCACGCTGCCTCCGGCATGCAACTGCGCCTTAGGCCATCGCTGACGCAAAGACGCAAAGACCGGGCTGGCCGAGTAAGCGACGTAACGTGGCCCCTGCCAGCCTTCAAGCACCCGCGGATCCGCCAGAGGCATGTACACGAGGGTCGTGCTGGCACTGTCCTGAGCCGGAAGATGCCGGCTGGAAATACGCTGATCGATACTCACCACCACATCCGGCTGAATGCCGTGGCGCTGCAGGGGCTGATACGCGGTGTCGACACAGATCAGCAACGGTCGTTGCGGCCGTTCGCGCAATGCCCGCAAGGCTGCAAAATGCTGCTCCAGGCTCGGACCGGTCGCGATCACAAAAACCTCGCGCCCGCTATCGCGGCCAAACAACTCGGCGACATCGGCATCAGCCCGCACCCACGGCTCGACGGCAGCCAGGCGCTCGGCGACACCCGCCTCCTCGGTGAACAGGCGGTTGTTGAACGTCACATGAGTCTCACTGACCAATCGGTCGCGAATCTTCGCGCTGTAATCATCGGCCAGCACCAACTCGGACGGCAGGGCAAAGAATGGCAGCTGAATCTCCGACAGGTCGCCGGCGTAGAGCAGCTCGACCCGCGGATCGGCCAACCAGAACTGCTGATCGAGCAACTGCAGCACCAGCTTGAACAGCGCGCCGTTGAGAATATGCACGTAAAGTCGCGTCAGCCCCGGTCGCTCAAGCAACGCCAGTTGCAGATCCCCCAGGCCGCAGCCATACAGATGCAGGACAGGCGCCTCGGGCAGACTGGCCGCCTGAGTACGAGCCTCGCGAGTGCGATCATGACGGCTGGTGAGCTGGATACCGGCGACGCTCAGGGTCGACCCCAGGCCTTCCACCAGATCCGCCTGCAATACGGCACTGTCCTCAGTCAACAGCCGCTCCAGCAGCGCCGGCCAGCGCTCCCTCAGTACCTGGGCATTGTGTTCCAAGCTATCGCTCATGCTGCCTCGCCTATCACTCGCGCAAAAAAATAGCGCTCAAGATTACACCTTGAGCGCTACATGTACCGCCGGGAACGGGAACTCAGGCGCGATAGATGATCGCCGAGCCCCAGGACAGGCCAACGCCAAAGCCACTCAAGGCCACGCGCTTCCAGCTGGAATCGAACATGTGTTTTTCCAGCAACAGCGGAATGCTCGAGGAAACCGTATTACCGGTTTCCACCATGTCCTTGATGAACTTGTCCGGATCGCCCTCAAAGCGCCGGGCCACGGCGTCGACAATGGCCGCACTGCCCTGGTGAATGCAGAACGCATCGATATCGTCCGGCTGCAAGCCCGACTCGGCCAGCAACTCATGCAGATGCGCCGGCACCTTGAGCAACGCGAAGTTGAACACCTGACGACCGTTCATGAAGAACACGCCATCGCTGACCTTCAGGTGCGGAGCGCCGGAACCGTCGGTGCCGAACTTGGCCTTGCCCAACTGCCAGGTCGCGCCCTCGCCCAGCCAGGTGGCAGTGGCGGCATCGCCGAACAGCATGGTGGTGTTGCGATCTTCGGGATCGACGATCTTCGAATAGGGATCGGCGGTGACCAACAGGCCGTTTTTCAGGCCCGCAGCTTCCATGAAGCCCTTGATGGCATAGATACCGTAGACATACCCGGAACAGCCCAGGGAGATATCGAAAGCCGCGACGGTAGTCGGCAGGCCCAATTTGTCCTGCACGATCGCGGCGGTGTGGGGCAACCCTTCCTCGTCACCGTTCTGGGTGACCACGATCAATACGTCGATGGCTTCGCGCTTGAGCTCCGGGTTACTGGCGAACAGGGCATTGACCGCTTCGACACACAGATCGGAAGTCTCTTGCCCGGCGTCTTTGCGCGGCAGAAAAGCAGAACCGATCTTGCCCAGGATGAAGTCTTCATCCTTGGCGAATTTTGCACCTTGTGCGTAATTGTCCACGCCGGCTACAGGCACGTAGCTCGCAATGCTTTTTATGCCAATCATTACGGCTTCCCAATAATAAACAGCTCAATACCCCCGCTCAGTCACTGAGCAGGGGCTGCCGAAAGAAACACAGATACTTGCGCCGAACACAACGGCATCGGGAAGAACAAAGGGCTATCACGGGTCCTGTCACGCAGGGCTGGCGCCATCTTCCCGGGCAATACAATACAGTGAAGATGCACGTTATGACTCACAGGTCACGCCATTTTGCCGAATCAGCCACACAAAGGCCTATTCGACGAATGCCCAGTCCAGTGCGGTGCCGCGCTTGAGTGCCTGCCGCGCGCGGCGGCCGAGCAGCGCGTCGTAGTGCTTGGGAGCCAGCCCCAGCCCGGGACGGATCGCCCGCAGGTTGTCGGCGCTGAACTGCTCTCCGGCCTGCATGTCCCGGGTGACATACAACGACCGGCGGTACATCAGCGACTGTTTTTCCGCCTGGGTAGCGCCATAGCGCACCTGCCCCATGGCTTGCCAGGCACGCTCGGTCTCTACCACCAGACTGGTCAACTCTCCCGGCTCCAGGGAAAAACTGGCGTCGACCCCACCGGCCGAACGGTCCAGGGTGAAGTGCTTTTCGATCACCGTCGCTCCCAGGGCCACCGCCGCCACCGATACGCCAACCCCCATGCTGTGGTCGGACAGCCCCACTTCACAGCCGAACAGCTCCCGCAGGTGGGGAATGGTCAGCAGGTTGCTGTTGGCCGGTGATGCCGGATAGGTGCTGGTGCACTTGAGCAGCACCAGATCCCGGCAACCGGCCTGGCGCGCGGCCCGGACACTTTCGTCCAGCTCGGCGATGCTGGCCATGCCGGTGGAGATGATCAGCGGCTTACCGGTGGCGGCGACCCGACGAATCAAGGGCAGGTCGGTGTTTTCAAAACTGGCGATCTTATAGGCCGGGACGTCGAGGCTCTCGAGAAAATCCACCGCGCTCTCGTCGAACGGGGTGGAAAACGCCAGCATGCCCAGCTCCCACGCCCGGGCGAAGATCGGCGCGTGCCACTCCCAGGGCGTATGGGCGCGCTGATAAAGGTCATACAGGGATGAACCGGCCCAGAGACTGTCCGGGTCCTTGATGAAGAACTCGCCCTGATCCAGATCCAGGGTCATGGTATCGGCGGTGTAGGTCTGCAACTTCAGGGCATGGGCACCGGCCCGGGCCGCGGCCTCGACGATCTGCAGGGCCACCTCCAGCGACTGATTATGGTTGCCGCTCATCTCGGCGATGATCAGCGGCGCCGCACCGGCGCCTACAGAGCGCGAGCCGATCTTGAAACTAGTCATCCAGAGATTCCTTCAATACACGGGTGAATTCGCAGGGTGCCTGGCGGTAGCCGGCGCGGCGAAACAACGCCAGTGAAACCTGGTTTTCTGCCAACACACGGGCCCCCAGGCGTTGCACATCGGGCCAATGGCGCATCAGGCATGCCTCGCCCTGCTCCAGCAACGCAGCCCCCCAGCCCAGGCCCAGGCGCTCGGCAAACAGGTAGATCGACACCTCGGCCTGCACGCCTTGGCGGTCATAGCGCAGCACCCCCACCGGCCCCTCGGGCACTTGCGCAATCAGCAACAAACGCTGCGGATCCTTCAGACAAGCCTCCAGCCAGCGCAGATGGTCCGGCCACTCAAGCGTCCCGGGCTGCTGTGACCAACACCGGACAAGCTCGGCATTGCGCCCGTCGAACAGCAGGCGGGCATCATCCAGGGTCGCCGGACGCAAGCGCAGCGCGGCGGCGAACAAAGCCGCCGCCACGCGCTGCACGCCAAGGCCATCCACCAGTTCGCGAGCGCGCCGGGCCAGGCTCTGACGCAACCATGGATTGTCCAGCAGCAGGCTCACCGCCTGACGCACCTGCTCCACACTGACCTGCTCACAAGGCCCCAGATACAAGTGGGCACCGGTTTCGGCCAGCAAGCGCGCATTGAGCTCCTGGTTGCCGGCCACGGTGATGCACATCGTGGGCACACCCAGCACCGCGCGCTCCCAACTGGTACCGCCCCCGGCGCCCAGGCACAGATCGGCCTCGGCCAGCAGAGCGGCAAAATTCTTCACATAGCTGTGCAGGCGCCAGTGCGGCCGCTCGGCGGCCAGGGCCTGCATGGCCTGCCAGTCCGGGTTGCCGCTGCCGGCGACGAAATCCACTTGCAACTGATGGAAATCCGCCAGCGCCAACATCGCCTTATGGGTCTGACCGGCGGCATCGAAGCCACCGAAGTTCACCAGCATCCGCCGCGGCTGGGGACGAATCGGGACCGCGGGACGTCGGAACTCTTCGCGCAGCAAGGCGAAATGCGGGCCGAACAGGGTCCGGCAGCGCTCGTCATGCAACCCGGCATAGGCCTGGGCGCTGCCGCTGAAATTCTGGTCCAGCAACAGGTCCACGGCATGCCTACGGTTGGCCAGATCGTCGATGGCGGCGATCCTCGGCGCCCACTGCCGAGCCGCACTCTGCCATTGATGATCAAGGCCGTAATGGTCAACCAGCACCCAATCGAAGGCTGCTTGAGTGGCCAGCGCCTGCTGCAATGCGGCGATGTCCGCCTGCCAGGGCAAGGGCGTCTCGATCCCCAGTTCGGGATGCTCGTCGGCATAGCGATCCGGCAATTCAAAGGTCTGGAACCCCTCGGCCTGCAGCGCCTCCAGGCGATGCCCGGGCAGACGCCGACAGGCGAATGCCACGCTGGCGCCCTGGCGGCGCAGCTCCTGGGCCAGGGTCAGGCAGCGAGCCACATGGCCACTGCCGATGGCCGGCGAGGCGTCGGCGCGGATCAGCACCCTCACTCCAACTCTCCCCCGGCCTTGAGCGCGGCATACAGGTATTCAGCGCGGCGCCAGTCCTCTTCGGTATCGATGTCCTGCACCAGATGCCGGGGCAGGATCACCGGCAGGCTGCGAGGCGAGAACAGCACCTCGCCCTGCAGCCAGGCCTGGCTCCGGCCCCAATAGAACTGCGCCGCATCCTGATAGGCCGCGGGCAGATCCTGGGAGCGGCTTTGACGAAACTGCGGATACAGCGCATCGAGCGCCCCTTGCTCATCGAGGATCAACGCCCGCTGCACGGGAAAGCCGAAACCGCACACCGAAAAGGCGAATCCCTTGTCCGGGCGTCGCATCAACATCTCCAGCCCCTGACGCAGATAACGTGCCTGCAGCAAGGGCGCCGTGGCATAGATGCAACAGGCGTACTCGTATTCCCGCCCCTGTTCCCGCAACGCCTGCAAGGCATGGACAATCACCGCCGCAGTGCCAGTGAAGTCATCCGCCAGGGCCGGCGGCCGGATGAAGGGCACCTCGGCCCCACAGGCGAGCGCCAGCTCCGCGATCTCGGGGTCATCGGTACTGACCACCACCTGCCGGAACAACCCGCTGCTCAGCGCCTTGTCGATGGAGCGCGCGAGCATCGGCACGCCATCGAAGGCCTTGAGGTTCTTGCGGGCAATACGCTTGCTGCCGCCTCGGGCAGGAATGATGGCAACCGCACTCACGATCCTGACGACTCCTGCAGCCAGCGTCGTACCTGCTGGACAATGAAATCCTGCTCGCTGTCACTCAACCCGGGATAAATCGGCAGGCTGATGGCTTCTGCGTAATAGCGCTCGGCCTCGGGAAAGTCCCCCCGAGCAAAGCCCAGCGCCTGGTAATACGGCTGCAGGTGCACCGGAATGTAATGCAGATTGACCCCAACTCCCGACTCACGCAGCCCTTCGAAAACCTCTCGATGAGAGCACTTCAGTCCTTCGAGCTGCAATCGCACCACGTACAGATGCCAGGCCGACTGTGCATCGGCCTGAGCCTGGGGCAGCGTCAATGGCAGACCCTGCAATAGGCGCTGATAGCGAGCAGCCAGGTACTGGCGGCGCCGCACAAAGTCATCCAGCCTGTTCAACTGGGACAAACCCAGCGCTGCCTGAAGATCGGTCATCCGATAGTTGAAGCCCAATTCCACCTGCTGGTAGTACCAGGGACCATGACTGGCCTCGCTCATCTGTGCCGGATCACGCGTCATGCCATGGCTGCGCAGGCGTCGCAGGCGTTCCGCCAGTTCCGGACGATTGGTCAGAACCATCCCACCTTCGGCGCTGGTAATGATCTTCACCGGATGAAAGCTGAACACGGTCATCGCGGCAAAGTCACCGCAGCCGACTGGCCGGCCCGCATAGCAGGCGCCCACCGCGTGGGAGGCATCTTCGATCACTGTGAAGGCATAGCGCTCAGCCAACTCCGCCAACCGGCGCATGTCGCAGCTCTGCCCGGAAAAAGCCACCGCCACCACCACCTTGGGCAACCGGCCACTCGCCTGGGCAGCCTGCAGCTTGTCGGCCAGGGCCTCGACATCAAGATTCCAGGTCTGCGGATCGATATCGACAAAGTCCACATCCGCGCCGCAGTAACGCCCACAGTTGGCCGAAGCCAGAAAGGTATTGGGGCTGGTCCACAGCCAATCACCAGGCCCCAGACCGGCCGCCAGGCAAGCGATATGCAACGCCGCCGTGGCATTGCAGACGGCCACTCCATGGGCCGCCTCGCAGCGCGCGGCGATGGCCTGCTCAAAGGCTTCGATGGCCGGCCCCTGAGTCAGCCAGTCGGACTGCAGAACGGCCACGACGGCATCGATATCCGCCTGGTCGATACTCTGGCGACCGTAAGGAATCATGCCGAGATTCCGTCATGCAACTCGGCAATCTGCCCCACCGAGAGGAAATGCGGATTGGTATCGGAGCGGTACTCGAAATCCTCGGCGACCGAAACGCCCCGCTCCCCCACGCCATCAACGGCAAAGTCGACATTGACGCTGGTAAACCGAATGGACGGTTGAATCGTGTAGTGATCGGCAAACTCCAGGGTCATGCGCGCATCATCCAGCGGCACCATCAACTCATGGAGCTTCTCTCCGGGACGGATGCCGACCTGTTTCTGTGGCAGATGGGCAGCCATGCCCGACGCCAGATCGACAATACGAATCGAGGGAATCTTGGGCACGAAGATCTCACCGCCGTGCATGCGGGCGAAGCTGTCCAGAACAAACTGCACGCCGTGATCCAGCGTGATCCAGAATCGCGTCATGCGCTCATCGGTGATCGGCAGTTCCCTGGCTCCCTCGGCAATCAGCTTGCTGAAGAATGGCACGACCGAACCACGGGAGCCGGCGACGTTGCCGTAGCGCACCACGGCAAAACGGGTTGGCTGCTCACCGGCAATATTGTTCGCCGCCACAAACAGCTTGTCCGACAGCAGTTTGGTGGCGCCGTACAGGTTGATCGGACTGGCCGCCTTGTCGGTGGACAAGGCCACGACCTTCTTCACCCCGTTGTCGATGGCTGCGGCAATGATGTTCTCGGCACCATTGACGTTGGTACGGATGCACTCGGTGGGATTGTATTCGGCGGCCGGCACCTGCTTCAGGGCTGCGGCATGGACCACATAGTCGATGCCGCGCATCGCCTGGCGCAGACGCTCGGCATCACGCACATCGCCCAGGAAGTAACGCATGCAGGGCGCATTGAAAGTCTGCTGCATCTCATACTGCTTAAGCTCGTCACGGGAAAACACCACCACCCGCTTGGGCTGATACTGCTCCAGCAGACGACGAATGAAATTGCGCCCGAACGAACCGGTGCCGCCGGAAATGAAAATCGATTTGCCGTTAAACATGACTGGCTCCTTATCCGAGCAACTGAGCCCAGTTCACCGCGCCAGCAACGCCCAGGGTAAAGCCCTTGCCGCTCAATGAAAGGTTCTGGTTATAGGCACTATCCTGGGCAAAGCGCGCCGCCCACTTGTCCTGCAGGGCCGCTGCGGCTTGTGAATCCTGCGCCAGGGTGCCCGGGTGCTGAATCTGCGCCTGGGGAGTCACTACGGTGAGGTAACCGGCATCGGCGACTTTCAGGCACAGGTCGACATCGGCGAAGGCTTGGTCGAAATGCTCTTCGTCCAGTCCGCCCACCGCCTCGAACAGCGCCTTGGCGATCATCAGGCAGGCACCGGACACCGCCGAGTAGTTCTTCTCCACCCATAGGCTGTTCATGTAGCCCGCCGCGTCCTTGGCCTCGCCGGCAAAGGCGGCGCCCAGGTGGCCGTCGAAGCCCAGGATCAGGCCGGCCTGAGTGGTCATGCCCCTTTCGTTCACCAGCTTGGCGCCGACAATCCCGACTTCCGGACGCTGGGCCTGGTTGAGCAGGCTCTCGATCCAGTTGGCGTTGACCACTTCACCCTCGGCCGAGAGCAGCACCAGGTACTCGCCCCGTGCTTCCCGGCAAGCCATGTTGAACAAGGCCGAAGCGCTCAGGCGCCGGTCGCTGCGCAACACACGAATACGCTCGCCGCGGCCTTCAAGGCTGGTCAGCCAACTGTCGAGCTCGGCACTCTGACTGTGGTTTTCGGCGATCAGCACTTCATAGCGCTGGTAGCGGGTGCGCTGCAGGACGCTGACCAGGCAGCGTTGCAACTCGGCGAAATTGTCCTGGCTGGGCAGAATGATCGATACCAGCGGTCGCTCGGCGTGCTGATACTCGATCTGGTAAGTGCCCGGCTGCGCTGAGCCAACCTGAGCGCGATAACCTCGTGCGGCCAGGTGCCGGGTCAGTACCTGCCGCTCTTCGGTCTCTGCCTTGTCCCCAGGGGCCTGACAAATCAGCAATGGCTCGGCCAGGTGGGCCAGGCCGGCCAGACCGCCGTCCTGGATCAGGCGCAGCAGCAGGTCCAGCTCCAACGCCTGTTTGAGTTCTCGGGAGAAACCACCGGCCCGCAGCACCGTCTCGCGGTCCAGCAGCCAATGCCGGGCCATCAGCGCCGGCGTGCCTTGCAATTGATCGAGGTTGACCCCGGGGCGGAACACCGAAGTCAAGGTGGCATCGGCACGGCGCTGGATCTCGTCCATGGCCACGGCCCGAATACCTTCGGCGCCGAGCAATTCCAGGCTCGCCCGCAGCAGGCCGCTGGCGGTGAACTGATCACCGGCCTCGGCCAACAACACCCAGTCGGCGCGAGACTGGGCCATGGCCTGATTGATGCGCTCGACGTAGTTGTTTTCCGTGACCTTGATGAAGTGCAAGGTGTCCTGGGCCGTGGTGGTGGCCGGCAGCTCGCCCGTGGTGAACACCACCAGCTTGAACGCCTTGTAATGGCCGGCCAGCAGACTGTCGAGCGTAGCCTGCAACTTGACCAGATCAGCGTCCAGGTCCAGCAACAGGATCTGCACCTGCGGGCCTCCGGCATGACGCGCCAGGTGCGCAGCGATGGCACTCAGTTGTGCCGGCTCCGGAGTACGGGCCTCGAGCCATTTGAGCAAGCGTCCCGACTCGGTCGCGTCGAACAGGGCACGACTGTCTACCCCTGGCACCGACGCCAGGCGCTCGGCCCAGGCCTGCAGCTTGCGCGCCTCCTCGGGCTCTTCGCTGTCCTGCATCGACTCCGCCAGGCACTTGACCACCTCGCGGTTGAACAGGTTCAGGGTCAGCGCTTCCCACAACCGGGCGCGCAGGCTTTGCGGCGTGTCATTGGGATGGACCCGCATCAACTCTTCCTGACGCAGCAACACGCCCTCCAGCTCCTTGAGCTGCAGGCGCCCGGTGGGCATGGCGTGCATGAGGAATTCCAACTCAGTCAGCAGATCGAACATCGGCTGGTTGTAGAACGGCATCTCGACGAACTGCTCGGGACCGAAGGAGCGTACCGGCTCGGCTCCAACCTCGACCCAGGCCGAACGAAAGATCGCCGTCCCCTTGAGGGAGCGTCCGCTGAGCAGGCAGTCGGCCATGGCGGTGAAACTGTCCAGGGCGATCTGCTTCACCTGCTCGGGGTCCCGGTCACTGAAACCGGTGGGCAGCGATGCGAGGAATTCGGCGAACGCCTCACGCTGGGCCACCGATTGCGCGTCCTTGTAGGTCAGCACCGTCAGCACATTGGTGTTGTGCTCCGAGGCCCCGTAGTTGGCCTCGCGCACGGCAAACGGAATCGGCAGGATCCGCGCCTTGGCACAAGCCAGCAGGAAGAAGGAGTGACCGATTTCCTGCCATTCGAAACTCACCCCCGGTGGCAACAGCTCATACCACTGGCGCAGCAGGTCGGTGCGGGTCACCGCATAGAACGGCGGCAGGAAATGCCCCATGAAATTCATCACCCGGTCCTGGGCATCATCGGCGCCATAGTCCTCCATGACCCGGCGATCACGGCGGTAGTAATTGGTTTCCGAAGCCCGGGCCAGGTACATCATCCCGTAGCCGTGGCACAGTCCGTAGTCGGGATGGGCCTCAAGAAACTCCAGGGAGCTGGTCAGCGCATCATGGAGGAGAAAATCGTCATCGGCAGCGAACGCCATGTAGGGCGTAGTCACCAGGCTCATGCCGTAGGTCAGCTTGTCCTGCAAGCCCTTGTAGCCGAACTGCGGCAGATGCCGGTAGTCGACCCGGGGGTAGAGTTGCGACAGCGACTCGTCCGCCTCCAGCGACGAATCCAGTACCAGGATCGAGCAGGGATAGGTGCTGTAATACTGCAAGGTGCGCCGCATGAACGCTTTGCGGTTGTGGGACAGCAGCACAAGGGTGAAACGCTCACTCAGGGGTGCTTTGTCATTCATTGCTTTGTCTCCAACCCACATAGGTACTTCCCCACAACCGGCCAAACGCCTTAAACCTGCAACCATTGATAGTTAACGAACCCGACGCAGGTAACCGTCCGGTGCCACGGTGATCAGCAACTTGTTCTGCATCTGGTAGTCGATCTCGAAATCGCGGTTCTCCTCCAGATAGGCCCAGACCGCGGTTTTCGGGTTGTCGCCCGGGCCCCACGGACGGTCCGGGAAGAACTCCGGCGGCATGTCCTCGACCACGGTGTCCATGACCACGCAGTAGCTGTCGACCGACACCAGCGGCGCATACAGGCGCAGCTCTTCGAGCACGTGCTCGTGGGTGTGGTTGGAGTCCAGGACCAGGATCACCTTCTTGCCCGCCGCCGCGGCCCGCACCTGCTCGGCAATGGCCGGATCGATGCTCGAACCTTCGATCATGCGGATGCGCTTGCTCATCGGATGCTGCTCGATGGCTTCGCGGTTATGCGGGCGGATATCCAGGTCGATGCCCAGCACTTCGCCATGGCCCTGCAGCTCCAGCAGCGAGGCGTAGTAGATGATCGAACCGCCATGGGCGATGCCGCATTCGATCACCAGGTCCGGCTTGACCCGCCAGATGATCTCCTGCATCGCCATCATGTCCTGGGGCAGCTGGATGATCGGCCGGCCCATCCAGGAAAAGTGATAGCTGTACTTGTGCGCCGCAGACTCATTGAAAAAATCGCGGGCCAGGCCCTTGAGCTTTTCATCCTGGCCCTGGGCGCTGATCTGCGCCTGGCATTCTTGTTCAAAGGCTTGAATGACGTTGTGCTCGGTCATGTTCGGTTCTCAATGGCAAATTAGCTGAACGAAGCGCTATCGACGGCGTGATAGACGTAACGGCCGTCGGTCATGTGCTTGATTTCTTCGAGGTAGTTGGAATTCATCACGAACAGGTTGGCGCCCGCCGGCAGAGCCTCCATGGCTTCCTGGGGCGAGGACACGCGCATGCCGCTGAGCGGCAGGTAACGGCCCTGTTTGGCCGGGTTGATATCGACGACCTGATCCACTGCGACACCGGCACGCTGCAGGAACAGCGAATAGATCACGCCCTTGGAAGAGGCGCCCCAGATCCCGGCAGCGGTGTGCGGCGCCGACTGGATGATGCGCTTGGCACACTCGATGCTGGCGGTGAAATCCGCCGGCATCCGCAACGGCTGCAGCGGCGCCGGCAACGCCGACTGCAAGCTGCCCAGGTCCGCCACCACGTACAGGTACTGGCCGCCAAACAGATGCCCGGCTTCATGCACTGTGCCGAACATGCGCTGCAGGTCTTGGAGACGGAAGTAATTGACGTGCTCATAGAACACATCGAACCAGGCGCGATGCTCAAGGATCCAGTCGAAACACGGCACTTCGATGTAGATCTGCCCACCCTGGTTGGCATCGGCAATCTCTGCCAGAAAGGCCAGCGGGTCGGCAATATGCTCCAGCACATGACGCAGCACGATGGCCTCGGCCGCCAGCCCCAGGCCACGGGTGAACGGCGCCTTGATCACCTCGGGATTGGCCCCCTCATAGGCCGGGTCGATGCCGGTGATGGCATAGCCCTCGCTGCGCAGCAGCTCGAGGAAATAGCCCTTGCCGCAACCGACTTCGATCAGCTCACGCCCCTTGAAGTGGCGGGCGATGATGCCCTCCACGTCCATCAGGTGCTGCTGGAACTGCGCCGAGTGAGCCTGCTCGTTCTGATAGTCGCTGTCGTAGCTGAGCTTGTCGGCATCGAAGGCCTGATTGAAGATCAGCCCGCTCTGCAGGTCCTGCACCAGCACGATATCCGCAGACGCCGAGGCACGGGCACTCTGGGCATCGGCGAAGGTGCGGTTCTGCAGCACCGGCAAATCGGCGACCCGATACAACTCATGCGCCATGTTCGGCTCCTGTTATGTGCAGCAGGCGCTGGTTCAAGCCCCAGAACGCCATGGGTTCGTAGTCCGGGTACGGGTAATGCCCCAGGTTCAGGCGGATCGCCGCACCGCGCTGAGCGATACGCTGCTCCACCAGGGAGCGCACGGATACCGGCCGACCACTGGAGCAATTGACCACTCCGGAAAATCCGCGCTGGTCGAGCAGCGCCGCCAGGTGGCCGGCGGCGGCCTCGATGGCCAGGTAGTCCCGCAGTTGTTCGCCGCCGGACATATTGAAAACCTCGTCACCGGCATCGATCGCTCGGTCCAGCGCCGCCAGCAGGCTCTTGGGGTTCTGCCCCGGGCCATGCAGGTAGAACAGCCGTGCCCACTGCAAACTGAAGGGCAACTGCTGCTGCAGGGCTTGCAGAAACAGATGCAGGCTGTGCTTGGCCAAACCGTAGGGATTGCTCGGGCGCGCCTCGATCTCTTCACCCAGCGGCCCGCTCTGCATGCCGTACTCGAAGCAGGTGCCGGTGACCAGCACCTGGCTCACCCCGGCCTCGACCACGGCCTTGATAAAGCGGTAGTCGGCCATCAGGTTGTGTTCCAGATGAAACAGCGCCTGATAGTTGGGCAGCCCCGGCCAGGCCAGATGGGCCAAGGCATCGACGCCTTCCACCAAGGCCGCGACATCGAGCTGCGGGGCGTGCACGTCCAGGGCGCGAAACTCCACCGCGTCGAACCAGGGCAACTGCCGCGCCTTGTCCGCATCCCGCGCCAGCGCACGCACGCGGCATCCCCGGGCCAGCAAGGCCGCGACCAGATGCCGACCGACAAAGCCGGTGGCGCCGGTGACCAGCACCGTCATGCCCTTCACAGCAGCTTCAACTCGGGCACCGCGATCACGAAGCGCCCGCCCCATTGCCGTACCTGGGCCAATTGCTCGCTGACTTCGTCCAGCAGGTTCCACGGCAGTACCAGCACATAGTCCGGACGCTCCTGATCGATGCGCTCGGGCGCGACCACCGGGATCCGGCTGCCCGGCAGGTACTTGCCCTGCTTGTGCGGGCTGGCATCGGCAACCCAGGCCAACAGGTCGGGCTTGACCCCGGCGTAATTGAGCAAGGTATTGCCCTTGGCCGCCGCGCCATAACCCACCACGCGCTTGCCTTCGGCCTTGGCCTTGAGCAGGAAGCGCAGCAGCTCGTGCTTGATCCGCTCGGCGGCCGGCGCCAGGGTCTGGTAGTACCCGGGTGTGTTCACCCCGGCCTGCTGTTCCAGCCGCAACTGACGCGCCACGCTGTCCAGTACGGGACGGCGCTGGCCATCGACACGCTGCACGAACACCCGCAGCGAACCGCCATGGGTCGACAGGGTTTCGACATCGAAGATTTCCAGGCCGTTGCGCTGGCACAAACCCTGGACCGCGGTCAGCGACAGGTAGGAATAGTGCTCGTGGTACAGGGTATCGAACTGCTGCCCGGCCATCAGGGTCAGCAGTTGGGGGAACTCGAAAGTCGCCACGCCCGTGGGCTTGAGCAAGGCGGCAAAACCACAGAGGAAGTCGTTGATGTCCGGCACATGAGCCAGCACATTGTTGGCCGCCATCAGGTCGGCGGCCCAACCCTCCGCCAGCAACTGCGCGGCGGTATCGCGGCCGAAGAACGACTCACGGATCAGCAGCCCCTTGTCCCGCGCCGCCTGGGCGGTACTGCGAGTCGGCTCGACCCCAAGGCAAGGGATGTCACGCTGGGCCACGTACTGCAACAAGTAGCCATCATTCGCCGCCACCTCCACTACCCGGCTTTGGGCATCCAGGCCGAAACGCTCGACCATCTGCGCCACGTAGTCCCGGGCATGTTGCAGCCAGGTGCTGGAAAACGAGCTGAAATAGGCGTAGTCGGCGTCGAACAAGTGGTCAGCGCGGGTGTAGTCCTCGGTCTGCACCAACCAGCATTGCTGGCACACCTGGACCTTGAGCGGCACCCATTGCTCGGCCTGATCCAACTGCCCGGCACGCAGATAGGCGTTGGACGGCGGCGAGGTGCCCAGGTCGATCAGAGGCAGGCTCAGGCATGCGCCACAACCGCGGCAATTCATAGACTCACTCCAGCGAAAGCGGCATCGAGCAAGGGGTGGCTGGCATCCCGGGTCGACAGATTATTGACAGGCAGCGGCCAGTTGATCGCCAGGCGCGGGTCCAGCACCGACAACCCGGCCTCGTGCTCCGGGGCGTAGTCGGCGCTGTGCAGATAGAGCAGTTCGGCATCCTCGCTCAGGGTCTGGAAACCATGGGCGAAGCCTGCCGGCAACAACAGGCTGCGGCCGTCGCCGCCGCGCAGGTGCTCGGCATGCCAATGCAGAAAGGTCGGCGACTCGGGGCGCAGGTCCACTGCCACGTCCCAGACCTCACCGCGCAGGCAAGTGATGAGCTTGGCTTCGGGTCGGGCCGCGGTCTGGTAGTGCAGACCGCGCACGCTGCCGCGTTCGCGGGTGCAGGAATGGTTGATCTGACGGATATGGAAAGGCTGGCCAAAGGCACTCAGGCTGCCCTCGCAGAACAATCGGGAAAAATGTCCGCGCTGATCCTCGAAACGTTTGTGGCGCACCTCAAACAACCCGGCCAAGGGCAGCGCCAGCACCTGGAACTCGCTCACAGCGCCCCCCGATACAGGTTCAACTGCCCGAGGGTCACGGAGCGCATGTCCGCTCCGCTTTTCCAGGCCAGGTGCCAGTCCAGGGTTTGCACCAGGCATTGCTCCAGGGTCCAGCGGGGCATCCAGCCCAACAGCTGTCGCGCACGACTGCTGTCCAGGCGCAACAGACCGGCTTCGTGCAACTCACTGGGCTCGATCCGCAGCCCCGGGGCTTCAGGCCAGTGCCGGGCCAGCAGCCCCACCACGTCACCGACGCTGCACATGTCTTGCTCGCCGGGACCGAAGTTCCAGGCCCCCGCGTATTGCGGACCTTGCTCATACAAACCAGCCGCCAGCTGCAGGTAGCCGGCCAACGGCTCCAGGGCGTGCTGCCAGGGGCGCACCGCCTGGGGGAAGCGAAGGGTCACAGGTTCATCGGCGGACCAGGCCCTGAGCACATCGGGAATCAGCCGCTCGGGCGCGAAGTCGCCCCCGCCCAGCACATTGCCGGCGCGGGCCGTGGCCAGGGCCAGGCCGTGCTCGGCGTAACGCTCGGCGGCAAAGAACGAGGAGGCATAGGACTGGGCCAGCAGCTCGCAACAGGCCTTGCTGCTGCTGTAGGGATCATGACCACCCAGGGGTTCGTTTTCCCGGTAGGGCCACAGCCATTCCTGATTGGCGTAGACCTTGTCGGTGGTCACCAGGACGCAGGCGCGCACCCCACCGACCTGACGGATCGCTTCCAACAGGTTGAGGGTGCCCATGACGTTGCTTGAGTAGGTCCCCAGCGGATCACGGTAAGCCTCGCGCACCAGGGGCTGGGCCGCCAGGTGCAGGACGATTTCCGGCTCGACCTGGGCGATCAGCTCCAGCAGGCTGCCCAGGTCCCGCAGGTCGCCACGATGATCGTCAATCCCCTCGGCCACCCGGGCCAGCTCGAACAGGCTCGGCTCGGTCCCCGGATCCAGGGCGAAACCGCTGACCTTTGCGCCCAGGCTTTGCAGCCACAGGCTCAGCCAACTGCCCTTGAAGCCGGTATGGCCGGTCAGCAGGACCCGCTTGCCGCGCCAGAACTCCGGACTCAGTCCCACTGCTTCCACGGGGCCTCCCCGCTTTGCCAGAGCTGTTCCAGATGGTTCTTGTCGCGCAGGGTGTCCATGGACTGCCAGAAACCTGAGTGCTCGTAGGCACTCAGTTGATGATCCTTGGCCAACTGGATCAGCGGCTCGGCTTCCCAGGTGGTGCTGTCGCCATCGATGTAAGACAGCACCTTGGGCGACAACACGAAGAACCCGCCGTTGATCCAGCCGCCGTCGCCACGGGGTTTCTCAGTGAACCCCAGGACCTGATCGCCCTTGCGATCCAGAGCGCCATAGCGGCCTGGCGGCTGCACCGCGGTCACGGTGGCCAGCTTGCCGTGGGCCTGGTGAAAATCCACCAGGGCGCCGATGTTCAGGTCTGACACACCATCGCCGTAGGTAAAGCAGAACGCCTCTTCATCCTGCAGGTAGCGCCCGGCACGGCGCAGGCGCCCACCAGTCATGGTTTCCTCGCCGGTGTCGATCAGCGTCACGCTCCAGGGCTCGCTGTAGTTCTGATGCACGTCCATGCGGTTGTTGCGCATGTCGAAGGTCACATCCGAGGTGTGCAGGAAGTAGTTGGCAAAGAAGTCCTTGATCGCGTAGCCCTTGTAGCCCAGGCAAATCACGAAGTCATGAATCCCGTGGGCGGAATACTGCTTCATGATGTGCCAAAGAATTGGCTTGCCACCGATCTCGATCATGGGCTTGGGCTTGAGGTGGGACTCTTCGCTGATTCGCGTTCCCAGTCCACCTGCCAGAATTACGGCCTTCATCGCTGTCCTCTTGCTCTTCGTGGGCCAGGTCAGCCCATTCAGGGCTGGCGCGGCGCCAGATGCAGATCATTCATCGCAACCCAAGGGTCCCTTGCACCGCGCCGCAGTGAAGGATTTATGGCGATTTACTGGGGACTTGCAGGAAGTGCGCCAATTGCGTGCAGGCAACGCAGAAGGCCGCAAGGACAGTCACTCGAGTGATGCTTGCCCAGAGAGGCGGCCGGTGACGGTGGGCATCACCGGCCAAGATTGGATCAGTCCGCCAACCATCCCCACAGCCAATGCCGCAGGTTATCGTCACGCAGCATGAAGTCGCGATGCACCGCTTCTCGCAGCTCATCGCCCATGCGGTAGCTGGCTGCCGGGTCGGAGAGGTGCATGCGGATCGCCTGCAACCATTCCTCGGTGCTGTTGCTGCGGACCTTGGTGCAAGGCAGGAAACCGCGATAGGCCTCAGTGTCGGTGCAGATCACCGGATAACCGCAGGCACCGTACTCCAGGAGCCGCAGGTTGCTCTTGCAATCGTTGAAGATATGAAACTCCAGCGGAGCCAGCGCCAGATCCAGGTTCAGGCTGGCCAGCTTGAACGGATAGCTTTGCAGGCTGGTGAGCGAGTGAAATTCGTGTACGTAAGGACGCAAGTCGTCAGGGCACATGCCAAAGAATACCCACTCGACCTCGTTCGCCAGCTCGCGCACCACCTCGGCGATGATCTCCAGGTCGCCGGTATGGCTGGTGCCACCACCCCAACCCACCCGAGGCTTGCTGGAGGTACCACGACGACTGGTCAAGCTGGCCCAGGGGTCCAGCGCCAGCATGTTGGGCACCACGCGGATGTCGCTGTGCATGCTCGACAGGGCGTCTGCCAGTGGCTGGGTGGTCACCACCACCCGATCGCACAAGCCGATGCCTTCACGCAGCATCTGCTCGGTGTTCACCGGCTTGTTCCGAGCGTGGGTGTTTTTCTTCGGCGCACTGACGATGTAGTCGTCGAGCTCGAAGACCCGCAGGGCGCTGGAATATTTTTTCATCCGCAGAATGTCACTGGCCGCCCCTTCGCTATAGCGGCACTGCAGGATGATGGTATCCGGCGACAGGCGCTCGATATCCACCGTGGACGGCGACTCGTAGGCCACCCGGGCAATCACCCGCCCCGCTTCTTCCAGTGCCGCCAGGGGACCTGTGACCCGGTAATGCCCGACCGCGGAACTGTTGACCGGCAAGCCGAGGATCAAGGGCAACGCGCGACTGCAGAACGGATTCCAGTTGTTGCGCAAGGAAGGTTCCAGACTGAAGCTGGAATAGCCCAGGCTAAGGGCCGGGTTATAGGCCGGATCGCGAGCGATCTTCGCCATCCACTGCTGATAGAAGCGCTCCTGCTCGGCCTCGCGGACCAGCTGGCGCTCGCTGTTGTCAACGGCAGGCGATGCTGGTCGCAGCATCAGGGTGGCATGAGGCGTCCAGACCACCAGATAGCCATTTCGATCGACCCGCAGACACAGATCGGTCGCCCCCAATTCGCCGGCGAAGGCCTGCTCATCCAGGCCGCCCAGGCTGGCAAAGACCTCCTTGCGCACCATCAGGCAATCGTCACTGACCGCACTCCAGTTCTGTACCACTTGCAGTCGTTGCATGTAGCCCCTGGCGTCCATGGCTTCGCCGACAAAAGGCGAACTCACAGGCCCGGCCATACCCAGCACCTGACCGGCATGGAGAATGGAACCATCAGTCGCCAGGATCCGTGCCCCCACCACGCCCACCTCCGGACGCTGGGCCTGATTAAGCAGCTCATCCAGCCAGTCGCCACTGCAGATAAGCGCCCTCGGGCTGAGCAGCAAAAGGTAGTCGCCACGCGCCTGGCTCGCCGCACTGTTGATCAGCGCAGCATGGCTGTGCGGACCGACATAAGGCAGAACTCGCAGCATGGCACCACCCAACTCGGCCATGGCTGTCAGCCAGTCGGCCATGGCCGGGTCGCGACTGCCGGCATCCATCAGCACAATTTCATAGTGGTTGTAGGCCGTCTGCTCGATCAGGCTTTCCACACAGCGCTGTAGGGTCGCCAGGGAGTCACCGCACGGCAGGATGATCGACACCAACGGTCGGCTAGCATGCAGGTAATCAATGCGGTTGAGCAGCGGCAGATCATCATGAACAATCCGGTGCTCCACGCCGATGCGCTGCAAATGCGCTGCCACCAGCCCTTCACTGGCCTCGATCACCTGAGGGCGGGACAACCACTGGGCGAAGCTGAACTCGGACTCCAGCTGGATATCGGCAATGTGCTCGATGGTCTGCGGCCCGGCCGCCTCCACCATCCGCCACAGCAGATCCTGGGGCGCCAGCTCGCCACGGACCGGGTCGAAACCGCCCTCGGCCATGAAACGCTCGCGAGAAAAAGCCAGGGCGCGACCGACATAGGGATAGGAGCGCATCAGGTCGAGGTTGAAGTCAGGCTTGAACACCGGCTCCGACGACTCACCCTCTACCAACGCGCCTTCATCGCTGTAGGCACAGAGCATGGCCGGGGTATTGGCGATGCGCTCGGCAAGGATCAACAGTGCCGACTCCTGCAGGCGATCACCGGCCTGCAGCAGATAGAACCAGTCGCAACCTTCCAACTGCGGCACCAGCTCATTGAGCTGCTGCACCCAGTCACCTCGCAGAGACTGATGCAGAACCCGATCACGCACCTGCTCTTCGCCCACCGATAACACCAGCACCGCGGCAGGCGCGAACAACTGACCATCAATGCTGTCCAGAGTCCGAGCAAGTGCCTCGCCATCGCCCTCAAAGTCAAGGACCACCGGCACCAGTTGCACCCGCCGCGGCCAGCTGTCGATGCGCTGAGGCATCAGCCGCTGCTCCACCGCCGAAAACTTGCGTACCGACAGCCACTCCCGATAGAAATCCTCGTAACTGATGCTCTCGCCACCGACCCGGCCATCGACCACGGTACTGCGGTTGCCCAGCACCCGGGTCACGCACAGCTCCTGCCAGTTACGCGGCTGCTCGGCCTCCCGAGCCATATCGACATAGCGCACCCAGCCTGCCGCCGGCGCCGACTCGCCACTGCGTGCGGCCAGCATCTGCACCAGCCACTCCCACTCACTACGTGCCTGCTTGAGCATTTCCGGGGTCGCGCTCAGGCGCCCCGGGTACAGGCGCTCGCAACTGAGCACCGTCACCAACGCCGCGAGATTGCCACGGCGCATCAGGCAGATGAACAGAGCGAAATCCAGCAGCGCTACAAAACCGGCACCTTCCTGGATCAATGCCGGCAGCAGCTCCAGCACATCGGCACGACGCATCAGCGCTGAGCTGAAGTTGCCGAGGAAATTGCGCGGCGTGCTCTCGAAGATCGCCAGCATATCCTCGCCCTTGAGCACGGCATCGTTGTAGGTAAAACGGCAGTTGTCGACCCGCGGCGGCAGGATGAAATTCCCGGCGTCACTGAATACCCGTAGTGCGCACACCAGGTTGATATCCGGATTGTCGATCAGCACCGGTGCCTGCAGGGCGATGCTGGGCGCAAACAGCCGATCGTCATCACACAACACCTTGATCAGCTCGCCACGCGCCTCTTCAACACAGCGCAGGACGTTCTTCTGCAGGCCCAGGCGCTGCGGGTTGCGCAGATAGCGCACAGGATGTGCAGGCTCGACAATGGCTTCGACGATACACTGGATCTGATCGTCGGCACTGTCGTCGCAAATGACGATTTCCAGGGGCTGGTAGGTCTGCGCCAGGGCACTGTCCAGAGCCTGACTGAAGAAACGCGGGTTGAAGGCGGGGATGACGATGCTGACTAGAGGGGCTTGGTTCACGGTTGCAAACTCTCGAGCGGCGAGCCCCGGCCAGAAAGACCAGGGCTGCAGGACCGCTTAAAAAAGACGGCTGACGGCTCGACGATCACGGCGTTCGAGACGGGCTCGAACGCCTTGTACTCAGACCTTGTTGAACAGGCCGAGTTGAGTGATCTTGCTGAAGGCCAACTGCGAGGCCTGCAACATGGTCTGCTGCAGGGTCAGACGGGTCATGACTTCGGCCGGATCGGAATCACTGATGGCCGAACGCGTGGTGACGTTGGCTGCCGCCAGACTTTCGTTGATTTCGTTCTGGGTGGCCAACGCCGAGCCACGACCACCGATGGAGCTGATGCCGATGGACAGCTGATCGACACCACTGGCCAGGTTGGCCATGCCCGAGGCGAGGTCGGCCAACTGCTTCTGGGTCGCCAGGACGTTACCGTCGGTGGGTGTGTTCAAGGCGTTTTTCAACTGACTCACGGTGTCCAGGATATTCTGGGTTTCGTGAGTGTTGACCGCCACGCTGAACTGATCGTTGGCGGCCGGCGACGGAGCGCCCGTCAGGGTGAAGCTCACACCTGCCGCAGTGGCAATATTGCCCGGACCGACCACCCCTGAAGACACTGGCTTGCTGTCGGCCGTCAGCGGCGCGGCATACAGGTCGAAGTTGGTGGCGCTGGTGAACTTGAGCACCGCGTTACCGCTCGGGAACGTCGAGTTGTAGGCCACCGGGTCCGTCACGCTGGTGGCTGAAACCTGAGTCATGCTCGGGTTGCCCGGAGAACGCGCAACGTTGAAGGTGTCCGGCTTCGACGCCAGGGTGAAGCTGTGGCCCGGCAGCACCGTGTTGGCGACATCGCCGGACTTGAGATTGACGTTCAGGTTCAGATCGATACCCCGGAAACTCACCGTCTGATTCGGCGAAGTACCGACCACGCCACCCTTGCTGGCCTCGGCGGTCACATCGTTGCCGCTGCCATCGAGGATCTGCAACTGGGTACCGCTGACGAACGACACGGTATAAGGCTCGCCAGCGCGGAACTGGCTGTTGTAGGCGCCACTGTTGCTCATCTGGCCATTGGACAGGGACACCCGTCCATCATCCACCGCCGGCGAGGTCATGGTGACCTGACTACGACTGGTGTTGAGCGCCTGCTGGAACACATCCCAACCGGTGCTGTTGGCGGCCATCATCATGGTGTCGCCCACCGGCAGTTTCAGGCTGCTCTGGTCACCGTTGTAGCTGTAGGTGCCATCGGAGTTGCGACTGAACGGCGGAACGTCGTCCTTGGAACCACCGAACAGGTACTTGCCGTTTTCGTCCTGAGAGTTCATCAGGCTCAGCAGTTGCTCTTCGATCTGCCCCAGCTCGGCAGCATTGGCCTGGCGGTCGGCATCGGTGTAACCGGCGCTGCCCGCGCCGACGGCCAGTTGCTTGGCGCGGTCCAGGACGTTGTTGATGCTGGTCATCACCGACTCGGCCTGGCCCAGGGAAGCCTTGATCGAGTTGCTGTTGGCCTTGTACTGATCAAGCAGGGAAGCCTGCTGACCCAATTGCAGCAGACGGGCAGCGCCCACCGGATCGTCGGCGGCGGTCTTGACCCGGACCAGGCTGCTGGCTTCTTCGCCGCTCTTGATCGCGTTGGAGAAGTTCTTCTGATAGTTGGCAGCCGAAGTCTCGTAATACTGGGCGGTGGAAATGCGCATGGGCTACGACTCCTTAAAGGCTGTTGATCAGCGTGCTGAAGGTTTCCTGCGCAGCCTTGATGATCTGCGAAGACGCGGTGTAGTACTGTTGAAACTTGACCAGGTTACCGGTCTCATCATCCAGGTTGACCCCGGACAGCGAGTCCCGGGCACCCTTGGCGTTGGCCAGGATGGAGCCGTTGGCCGCGGTGTCGAGCTTGGCCTGGCTGGCCTTGGCGCCGACGTTCTCGATCAGCTTGCCGTAGGCATCCACCAGGGTGATGCCCTTGCTCGCCGAACCGGTGTCCACGGTCTGTTTGGTCTGCAGGCCCGACAACGCCAGGCCGTTGCGGTTATCGGAAGAGCCGGCGCCATTCACCGAGATGCTCATGTTGTCACCGGCGTTGGGCGAACCGGCAACGGTCATTTGCACCGTGAAGGTCTTGGTCACGGGTGGCGTGCCGCCGTCGGTGATCGGGTTGCCGCTGGCATCGAGCATATTGACTTGCAGGTTCAGGACGTTGCTCTGCCCCGGCACGATGGAGCCGCTGCCCATCTTGGTGCCCTTGGCGTCAAAGTAATCGTATGTCTGGCTGCCGCCGGACGCCGCGTTAAACACCACCTTGACCGGGCCGGAGTTCTTGAGAGCGGTCTGCATCTCCAGCTTGCTGGCTACATCGTAGTTGTCGATCGGCACTGCCAGGGACGGCTGCGAAGAAATGCTCAGGGAGCTCTTGACCCCGGCACCCAGCTCGGCCTTCAACGGCGCGGCCAGAGCTAGGCGCTTGGAGTCGGTCATTTCCGTCTGGATGGTGGCTGCGGCATTGCGGGTCGGGATGATCTTGAAGCTGTCACCGGCGGCCACCGTACCAGTGAGGTTCAGCGAGAAGCCGTCGATCACCGGCGCCGGGCTGGTGGTCGTGCTGAAGCTACCCAGGTCGGAGCCATCGGAACGCTTGACGCTGTAATCGGTGGCACTGCTGAAGGTCACCGTGTAGTCACTGGTGCTCAGCTTGCCGGTGTCCTTGATCGTCACATTGAAGTTGCCCGAACCGGCACTGTTGGTCGCGCTGGCCATGCTGCGCTGACTGATCATCCTGAGGCTGTTGATGTCGTTGAACAGGTTGCCGCCGAATTCACCGTTCTTGTCGATGCCCTGGGCCATCTGGCTGTTCATCTGGTCGGCTACCACCAGGGCCACGCGCCCCAGTTCATTCATGGCCGGGTCCAGCACTTCGCTGCGATAGCGCAACAGGCCGCCGATCTCGCCACCCGTGGTGACGTTGGTGATGTCCGCGGTACTGGTACCCCGGTTGATCTGCAGCATGGAGCGGGTCGGATCATTCTTGCCCTGCACCACTTCCAGGGTGTTGGCAGAGTTGCCCATCACCAGTGGCTGGCCGCTGCCCAGGTACAGATCGAGGCTCGAACCGCGCTCCGATACCTGAACCCCGATGAACGTCGAAAGCTGACGCACGGTTTCATTACGGGCATCCAACAGATCGTTGGGCATGCCGTTGCCGTTGGTCGACAGCTCGGAAATCTTCTGGTTGAGCTGAGCCACGGTGTTGGCCAGCTTGTTGACCTGGTCTGCCATGCTCGCCAGGTTGCCATTGATGTTGCTGTTCTGCTCGTTGAGCTGGCTGGACACCGAATTGAAACGGTTGCTCAAGGCCTGAGTGTCGCTGAGCAGCAACTGCCGGGAGGCCTCGTCGGTGGGCTTGGCATTGAGGTTCTGCAGCGAGGCGAAGAACTTGGTCAGGGCGCCGTTCATGCCGGTGCCGTTGTCCGACAGCAACTGGTCGATCGGGCTGATCTGGCCCTGGTAGGCGGCCACGTCACTATTGAGGGACGTGGCGGTGCGCAACTGGGCATCGAGGAAGCTGTTGTACACCCGGCGCACGTCGGCCAGGGTGGTACCGGTGCCGATGAAGACATTGCCGAATTGAGCGGAGGCCTTGGTGCCCTGCACGGTCTGCTGGCGCGAGTACCCGGCGGTGTCGGCGTTGGCAATGTTGTTACCCGTGGTCATCAACGACGTTTGGCTGGCGGCCAGCCCCGACATCCCGATATTGAGCAAACTCATGATTCAGACCTTATAAATTCGTGGAAACGCCCGCCGCAGCGTAGTTCTGGTAGTTCTTCATCTGCTTGGCTATCTGCGAAATCTTGCTAGCGTAATCCGGGTCCGTTGCATACCCGGCTTTTTGCAACTCGCGAACAAACTGTTCTGGTTTATCGGCCACCTTCAGCACTTCTTGATAGCGATTGTTGCTCTGCAACAAGGTCACCAGATCGTGGAAGCTGTCCTGATAGGAATCGTAGGAACGGAACGCCGCCGTCTCCTTGACCATCTGCCCATTGCGGAACTCACTGGTGATCGCCCGGGCCTGAGCACCCTGCCAGCTCTTGCCGGCCTTGATGCCGAACAGGTTGTGACTGCTGGTGCCATCCTGCTGGCGCATCACCGATTTGCCCCAACCGGTTTCCAGCGCGGCCTGGGCCACCAGATAGCGAGGATCGACGCCGATCCGCTGAGCCGCCTGCTGCGCCATTGGCAGCATAGTGGCCACGAAGTCGTCGGCAGAGCTGAAGGCGCGCTTGGCCGGCGCCAACGGCGGCTGGGCCATGGCCCGGCCATACACGCGCATCTTGCCCTGGGACGCGGCATAGCCCTGGTTGACCCGCCATTCGCCGCGCAGCACCGCATCAGCGGCCGCCGTGGTGCGACTCGGCGCAGGGTTCTGAGTGGTGGCATCGGCAACACCGCCGGCCGACGGCACGATCCCGGTCAACAGGCGATCGGTCAGCTTGCTTGGCAGCGACAGGCGACGCTGGTTGAGCAGGACCATGTCGTTATGGGCCACGGAGGTTCGCAACGGGTCATGGGCACGGGAGGCCCACAACGGCCGCTGGCCATTGGACCGGCTCAAGGGACCATCCTGGGCACTGGTGCCCGCGGCAATCGGCGTCGGTGTCGCCACTGGCGCAGCGACCTGGGCTGGCGGCGTGGCGCCCGGCGTGGCCGGCTTGTTCTTCATCATCTGGCGCATCAGCACATTGGCCAGGCCGATACCGCCACCCTCACGCGACAGGGACACCGCGAGCTGCTGATCGTACATGTCCTGGTATTGCTTGGCGGCCGGGGTATTGAGCGGGTTGTCCTGGGCAATGACATCCGTGGCCTTGCGCATGGACTTGAGCATTTCGTTGAGAAACAGCGATTCGAACTCCTGCGCCACCTTGCGCACGTTGGCTTCGCCGTTCTTGTCTCCGACCTTGAGTTGCTGCAGACGATTGAGGTCGGAATAGGACCCGGAATCGCCGCTGCCAATCAATCCGCTCTTACGTATATCCATGGCCGCCACCTCAAATCACGATCAAGTCGGCTTGCAGCGCGCCGGCCTGTTTCAAGGCTTCGAGAATCGCCATCAGGTCGCCTGGGGCCGCGCCCACCTGGTTCACCGCGCGAACGATCTCATCCAGGGTGGTGCCCGGTCCGAACTTGAACATCGGCTTGGCTTCCTGCTGCGCATTGACCCGCGAACGCGGCACCACCGCGGTCTGGCCATTGGACAGAGGACCGGGCTGGCTGACGATCGGGTCTTCGGTAATGGTCACGGTCAGGCTGCCGTGGGTCACCGCCGCCGGCGACACCTTGACGTTCTGCCCGATGACGATGGTGCCGGTCCGGGAGTTGATGATGACCTTGGCCACCGCCTGCCCCGGATCGACTTCCAGGTTCTCCAGGATCGACAGGTAATCCACGCGCTGGCTTGGGTCCAGTGGCGCGGTGACGCGGATCGAACCACCATCGATGGCCTGGGCCACGCCCGGGCCGAGCATGTCGTTGATCTTGTCGACGATGCGCTTGGCGGTGGTGAAGTCCGAACGGTTGAGGTTCAGGGTCAGGCTGTTGCCCTGGTTGAAACCGCTAGGCACGGCTCGCTCCACCGAAGCGCCGCCGGGAATCCGCCCGGCCGACGGCACGTTGACGGTGATCTTCGAACCGTCGCGCCCTTCGGCGTCGAAACCGCCCACCACCAGGTTGCCCTGGGCGATGGCATAGACGTTGCCGTCGATCCCCTTGAGGGGTGTCAGCAACAGGGTGCCGCCACGCAGGCTCTTGGAGTTACCGATGGACGAAACCGTGATATCCACCTGCTGGCCCGGCTTGGCGAAAGCCGGCAGATCGGCACTCACCGACACTGCCGCAACGTTCTTCAACTGCACGTTGCCGGAACCGGCCGGCACCTTGATGCCGAACTGCGACAGCATGTTGTTGAAGGTCTGCAGGGTGAACGGCGTCTGGGTGGTCTGGTCGCCGGTGCCGTTAAGCCCGACCACCAGGCCGTAGCCTATCAACTGGTTGGAACGCACGCCGGAAATACTGGCGATGTCCTTCAGCCGCTCGGCCTGAACGCCGAGGGAAGTGGACAGCAACAAGGCCGCCGCCATCAGGTGCTTGAAGTTGAACATGAGGCTTCTCATCACCTAGAAAGGGAACAGCGGGCTGAGGAAGAAACGGTCGAACCAGCCAGGCTGGTTGGCATCGGCAAAGGAGCCGGTGCCCGAATAGGTGATGCGCGCATCCGCCACTCGGGTCGAGGAAACGGTGTTGTCAGTGGCAATATCGTCGGCCCGGACCAGGCCGGCGATCCGCACCAGCTCGTCGCCGGTGTTGAGGGTCATCCACTTCTCGCCGCGTACCGCGATGATGCCGTTGGGCAACACATCGGCCACGGTGACGGTGATCGAACCGGTCAGGCTGTTGCTCTGCGCCGCCTTGCTGTCGCCCTTGGTCGCACGGTTGCCGCTGTAGCCGGCATTGAGGGTCAGGTCGCCATCGCCCAACGGGTTGTTGGTGTTGGGTACGGCACCGAACAGCGAGGTCAGGCCAACGCTGTTGGAGCTGGTCTTGGTCAGGGCCGAGTTGGCGCCCTTGCTGGCGTTGGTCCGCTCGTTCAGGGTGATGGTGATAATGTCACCGACCCGGAACGCCTTGCGGTCGCTGTACAGGTTCTGCTCGAAGCCGGCCTGGTAAATCGAACCATTGTTGGACGCGGAAGGCAGCGGTGTACGCGGCAATACTGGCGCGTAGTAAGGGTCATTGGGCTTGGGCGGCGGGGCAACACAGCCCGCAAGCACGGCACTCCCACTCAGCGCTAGAACACAAATAAACCGATTCATGACCCTTCCTCACGATGTTGCCGGCACGCCACATCAGACCTGTGGCGACCTCAAGACTTGATTACAGCTTCTGCGTTATGAACGAGAGCATCTGGTCGGCGGTGGAGATCACCTTGGAGTTCATCTCGTAGGCACGCTGAGTGGTGATCATGTTGACCATCTCCTCGACCGTGCTGACGTTGGACGCTTCCAGAGTGTTCTGCAGGGTGGTGCCGAAACCGTTGAGACCCGGAGTGCCGATCTGCGGCGCGCCGCTGGCGGCGGTTTCCAGGAACAGGTTGTTGCCCTGGGCCTGCAGGCCGGCCGGATTGATGAAGTCGGCGGTTTGCAGGTTGCCGATCACCTGGGACGCCGGGTTGCCGGCGATGGTGATGGATACGGTGCCGTCCTGACCCACGGTGAAAGTCTGCGCGTCGTTGGGCACGACAATCGCCGGTTCCAGGGCAAAACCACTGGCGGTGACGATCTGGCCATTGGAGTTGAGGTGGAAGGTGCCGTCACGGGTGTAGGCCGTGGTGCCGTCGGGTTGCAGGATCTGGAAGAAACCCCGGCCGTTGATCGCCAGGTCCAGCGGCTGCTCGGTGGTTTGCAGGCTGCCGGCGGTGAAGTTCTTCTGGGTGCCGACAATGCGCACACCGGTACCGACCTGCAGGCCGCTTGGCAGTTCGCTGTCCTGGGTCGACTGGGCACCCGGTTGACGCTTGATCTGGTACAGCAGGTCCTGGAATTCCGCGCGATCACGCTTGAAACCCGTGGTCGAGACGTTCGCCAGGTTGTTGGAAATCACACTCAGGTTGGTGTCCTGGGCGGACAGACCGGTTTTGGCAACCCATAGAGCCGGAAGCATTCGATTCTCCTCTCGCGCCTGTTTTACGGCGCTAGGTACTGGTAATTAGCTGATCTGCAAGACCCGAGCCATGGCCTGGTCGTCTTCTTTGGCGCTGTTCATCATCTTGATGTGCAATTCGAACTGCCTGGACAAGGCCAGCACCGCGGTCATCTCTTCCACGGCATTGACGTTGCTCGACTCCAGGAATCCCGACACCAGCTGGACATTGGCATCGGCCGGCGCCGGCTGGCCGTCCTTGGTCTTGATCGAGCCATCGAGCCCTTTGGTCAGGTTCTTGATGTCCGGATTGACCAGCTTGATGCGATCGACCTCGGCCATGACCCGCGGCCCCTCACCCATGGCACGGATGCTGATGGTGCCGTCCTGGCCCACTTCGATCTTCTGCTCAGGCGGCACGGCGATCGGACCGCCGTTGCCCATGACCGGCATGCCGTTGCCGGCACGCAGCACACCCAGAGCGTCGACGTTCAAGCTGCCGGTGCGCACATAGCTTTCGCTGCCATCGGGGCTTTGCACGGCGATCCAGCCCTTGCCGCTGACGGCTACGTCCAGGTCACGACCGGTTTCCACCATCGAGCCGGGAGTAAAGTCCGTGGCTGGCCGCTCGCCCATGGCAAAGGCCCGCGCCGGAAAACTGTCACCAAACACCGGCATCGCGCGCGCCTGTTCCAGGTCGCGCTGAAAGCCGTTGGTGGAGATGTTCGCCAGATTGTTGGCATGAGCCTTTTGCGCCAGTGCGTTCTGGCTGGCGCCGGTCATTGCCACATAAAGGTACTTGTCCACAATCGTTCCTCATCTGCCGGACGTTTGCCGCCCCACGCTGTAGTAGGCATGGCGCAAGCAATTTCTACACCAACTTCCACGCCAAGCAACGCACACCATGCAGGCCGGGGCTTTAACGCAAGCAACGTGGTTTTCAAGACGAGCCAAGAGACGAAAAAACGGCGGACTTATGCCGCTGACGGCAAGTATCGGTCGCGCTCCCGGGGAACTTTCGACCACCAAGCCGGCACTTTGTGAACAGTTCTTGCTAGACACAGTCGCTGGCGCTTGCGACTTCAGTTTGCAGGGGGGTGGCCGACACCTAAGCCAGTGACTGCCAAGGAGAACCACTTTGAACCTGTACCTCAATCAGCTGCGCAAGACAGCCGACTTCAAGGAAGCCATCTATTCCGGGGATATCTTCCTGGACACTGACCTGGCCACCGCAAAAGAACTCTGCGGGTACGCCAAGGAAAGCATCACCGCGGCATTCGATGGCGAAACCAACCACCAGGCTCTGCACACGATGATGCCGGTAGAAGAGTTCGTCAGCCGGGTTACCCGACTCAAGGGCCAGTTCACCAACAGCCAGCGCGTCAAGGATCTGATCCTTGCCTTCATACACGAGATCGGCATCGATCCTCGGGACTACATTTTCGACGTACCGCGCCTGCGGGTCGTGCCCAACTACGACTACCTCCACGCCGGCGTCAGCTACGCCTACAAGCCTCATCGCGACAGCTGGTATGGCAGCGTGGACTGCCAGATCAACACCTGGATGCCGGTCTACAGCATCACCCCGGACCAGACCATGATGATCAACCCCGGCTACTTCGAGAAGCCGGTGGCCAACACCTCGAAAGACTGGAGCCTGAAGGACTGGATCAGTAACCAGCGCCACAAGGCCAAGGACAACCTGACAGAAGAAGTGCGGGTCCATCCAGTTCCCCTGGAAGAGATCGACAACGCCTCGGAGATCCGCATTGCCGGCAATTGCGGCGAGATGCTGGTGTTCTCCGGCTCGCACCTGCACGGCACTGTCCCCAACCGTACCGACCGCACCCGCTTCAGCGTGGACTTCCGCCTGATGCACCTCGAAGACCTGAAACACCACCGCGGAGCCCCCAACGTCGACAGCGCCTGCCCCGACGTCGGCTCCGGCTTCAAAGACTACTTCCACGCCCACGACTTCTCGAATTTCCAAGGATTCAAGCCATGACCAAACGTCGCCTTACCCCCGCCGAAGCCGAATACAACGAAACCCGCGCCGGCGTACTCAAGCGGGTCGACGCCGAGTACGTTGCCGACGCACCCTTCGTCTTCGCCAACCGCATCAACGTCACCGCCGCGCTGTCGCGCATGGAGCTGTTCAAGAAGGTCATGGATGTACCCGGCGCGATCATCGAATGCGGCGTGTACAAGGGCAACTCGCTGATGCTCTACATGCACCTGTCGATGATCCTCGAGCCTTACGCCATCAACCGTTCCATTGTGGGCTTCGACACGTTCGAAGGCTTCACCAGCATCAACAAGGACGAAGACCCGGCCGACATCAACGAAAGCATGTTCTCCGACACCGACCAGTCGCTGATCCAGGACATGATCGATGCCAACGACCTGCTGCGTCCGGTGAACCGCATCCCGCGCTGCGAGCTGGTCAAGGGCGACATCTGCAAGACCGCGCCGGAATTCGTCAAGTCGCGTCCAGACCTGGTAGTGGCCATGCTGATCCTCGACACCGACCTGTACGAGCCCACCAAGGTCGCCCTGGAAACCTTCCTGCCGTACATGCCCAAGGGCGCTATCGTGGTTCTCGACGAAGTCGCCTACCGCAACTTCCCGGGCGAAACCAAGGCCCTGCGCGAAGTGTTCGACATGAACAAGATCGAACTCAAGCGCCTGCCTTTTGACTCCTGTGTCGGCTACTTCCATATCTGAAGACAGCCAGCCCCGAGCCAAACGAAAAGCCCCGCTTCATCAGCGGGGCTTTTTTATTCCGGAGATTCCTTGCCGACCTCGTACTGGCGCAACTTGTTGGCAATAGTGGTATGGGACACCCCCAGACGCTTGCCCAACTGCCGGCTGCTGGGATGCTCGGCGTACAGGCTTTCCAGCACGGCCTTCTCAAAGCGCCCGACGATCTGTTCCAGGCCGCCCTCCAGGGAGAAATCCCCCAGGGGCTGACGGGCACCGTAGTCCGGCAAGCGGATGTGCTCGGCCTTGACCATGCCGCCATCACACAACGAGACCGCCTGGAACAACACGTTCTCCAACTGCCGGACGTTGCCCGGCCAGTGGTAGTGACTCAGGCGCTCCATGGCCGCCGGTGCCAGTCGCGGCAGCGGGCAGCCGATCTGCCGGCTGGCCTGATCGAGAAAATGCTCCACCAGCGGGGTCAGGCCATCGAGGCATTCGCGCAGGGGCGGTATATGCAGCGACAGCACATTCAACCGGTGATAGAGGTCCTGGCGAAACTCGCCCCGGGCACAGAGCTCCGACAGGTCGACCTGAGTCGCGCAAATTACCCGCACATCCAGATACACCTCTTCATCACTGCCCACCCGCCGGAAGCAGCCATCCTGCAGAAAACGCAGCAACTTGACCTGCAGACGCGGGCTCATCTCCCCCACGCCGTCGAGAAACAGGGTGCCTCCGGCGGTCAGTTCCAACAGTCCCAGCTTGCCCTCGGCCCGCGCCCCTTCGAAGGCCCCGGGGCCATAGCCGAACAGCTCGGTTTCAGCCATGGATTCCGGCAACCCGGCGCAGTTCAGGGCCATCAGTGGCGATTGCCCCCGCGGGCTGGCCAGGTGGCAGGCGCGGGCCAGCAGCTCCTTGCCGGTGCCGGTTTCGCCCTCGATCAACAGCGGCGCATCCAGCGGCGCCATGCGCCGTGCCTCACGCACCACCGCCGCCATGACTTTCGAACTCTGGAAAATACTGTCAAAACCGCGCAACTCCTGCTTGCGCACGTTGTAGATGCGCTCACCGACCCGATCCGCCCGATGCAAGGTCAATACCGCGCCGGCCATGGCCTCGCTGTCGTCGTGCTCGGATTGCAGCGGGGCGATGTCCGCCAGGAACACATCGCCCTTGACCTTGACCCGCAGCCCGTTGATCCGCGACTGGTTGGCCCGTACCAGTTCCGGCAAGTCGAAGTCTTCGGCATAGCGCGACAGGGGAATGCCCGGCACCTCATCCACCCGCACCCCCAGCAACTGCGCCGCCGCCCGGTTGGCGGCAACGATGGAGCCGCCCATATCGATGGACAGCACCGGGAACTCCAGCGCCCCCAGCAGCGCATTGAGCTCCATATGCCGACGTTCGCTGGGCATCAGCCCGACACGCTTGACACCGAAGACCCCGGCGATGGATTCAAACTTGGGGCGCAGCGCCTGGAACTGCAGATTGATCAGGTTCGGGCAGTGCAGGTAGATGGCGTTGCCATGCTCGCCCCCCACTTCGCCACGGGCCACGTTGATCCCGTACTCCACCAGCAGATTGAGAATGTCGCGCAGGATGCCGATGCGGTTCTGGCAGTGAACTTTGATACGCATAAAAGGAGGCCCGGAGCTGATGATAAAGGGCATAAACGCCGAAAACCGACGCTTTTGACGCCGGCCTTGGCAAACTTTCTGCAGGGTGACGCAGATAATCGTCAAGATTATGTGACAGCAAAGGGCTTTTTCAAAGCTGAAAACCCACAACACGGCGGCCACCCAGGCAAATTCGTAACGATTACTTTACAAATAGGCACCCAATAGCCCCTCACGCCCACCGAACGCCTGCTGCAAAGCGTCGCACCCTCGGGTAAGACTGGGGTCACACATAACAAGAACGCATCCCCTGGCAGGAGAGCAGCATGAAGCAGACGCAGTACGTGGCCCGCGAGCCCGACGCGCAAGGTTTTATCGACTATCCACCCGAAGAACACGCGGTGTGGAACACCCTGATCACGCGTCAGCTGAAAGTCATCGAGGGTCGTGCGTGCCAGGAGTATCTGGATGGCATCGAGAAACTCGGACTGCCCCACGATCGCATCCCGCAGTTGAGCGAAATCAACAAGGTCCTCGGCGAAACCACCGGCTGGCAAGTGGCCCGAGTGCCGGCGCTGATTCCCTTTCAGACCTTTTTCGAGCTGCTGGCCAGCAAGCGTTTCCCGGTGGCGACCTTCATTCGCACCCCAGAAGAGCTGGACTACCTGCAGGAGCCGGACATCTTCCACGAGATCTTCGGCCACTGCCCACTGCTGACCAACCCCTGGTTCGCCGAATTCACCCACACCTACGGCAAGCTCGGCCTGCAAGCCACCAAGGAAGAGCGGGTATACCTGGCGCGCCTGTACTGGATGACCATCGAGTTCGGCCTGGTAGAAACCCCGGCCGGGCGACGCATCTATGGCGGTGGCATCCTCTCCTCGCCCAAGGAAACCGTATACAGCCTCTCCGAAGCCCCGGAACACCAGGCCTTCGACCCGCTGGAAGCCATGCGCACGCCGTATCGCATCGACATCCTGCAACCGATCTATTTCGTCCTGCCCAACCTCAAGCGCCTGTTCGACCTGGCCCATGAAGACATCATGGCCCTGGTCCACCAAGGCATGCAGCTGGGCCTGCACGCGCCCAAGTTCCCGCCAAAACCCAAGGCGGCCTGAGCGGTTCGCACTCGCGAGCCGCTGCGAAAGATAGTAACTTCCAACAAGAATCGAACTCAGGAACACACCATGACCGCTCTGAACCAAGCCCATTGCGAAGCCTGCCGCGCCGATGCTCCACAAGTCAGCGACGAAGAACTGCCGGTACTGATCAAGCAGATCCCTGACTGGAACATCGAAGTTCGCGACGGCGTGATGCAGCTGGAAAAAGTCTTCCTGTTCAAGAACTTCAAGTTCGCCCTGGCCTTCACCAACGCCATGGGCGAGATCTCCGAAGCCGAAGGTCATCACCCGGGCCTGCTCACCGAGTGGGGCAAGGTCACCGTGACCTGGTGGAGCCACTCGATCAAGGGCCTGCACCGCAACGACTTCATCATGGCCGCCCGCACCGACGAAGTGGCCAAGACCGCAGAAGGACGCAAGTAATGCATTTCGACGCCATCGGCCGGGTACCCGGCGACCCGATTCTCGGCCTGATGGGGGCCTACGCCAGCGATCCCAATCCGAACAAGTTCGACCTCGGCGTGGGGGTCTACAAAGACGCCCAGGGCCTGACTCCGATTCCGCGTTCGGTGAAGCTGGCCGAGCAGCGCCTGGTGGATCGCCAGGACACCAAGATCTACATCGGCGGCCACGGCGACGCGGCCTTCGGCAAGGTGATCAATGAACTGGTGCTGGGCAGCGACTCTGCGCTGATCGCCAGCCAGCGCGCCGGCGCCACCCAGACCCCGGGCGGCACTGGCGCCCTGCGCCTGAGCGCCGACTTCATCGCCCACTGCCTGCCGGGCCGTGGCGTGTGGCTGAGCGATCCGACCTGGCCGATCCACGAAACCATCTTCGCCGCAGCCGGAGTCAAGGTCAGCCACTACCCTTACGTGGGCAGCGACAACCGCCTGGACGTCGAGGCCATGCTGGCGACCCTGAACCGGGTGCCCGAGGGCGATGTGGTGCTGCTGCACGCCTGCTGCCACAACCCGACCGGCTTCGACCTCAGCCACGCCGACTGGCAACGGGTACTGGAGGTGGTGCGCAGCCGCAAGCTGCTGCCACTGATCGACTTCGCCTACCAGGGCTTTGGCGATGGCCTGGAGCAGGATGCCTGGGCGGTGCGGCTGTTCGCCGCCGAACTGCCGGAAGTGCTGATCACCAGCTCCTGCTCGAAGAACTTCGGCCTGTACCGCGACCGCACCGGCGCCCTGATCGTTTGCGCTCAGGACGGCGAAAAACTGCTGGACGTGCGCAGCCAACTGGCCCACATCGCCCGCAACTTGTGGTCCACACCACCGGATCACGGCGCTGCAGTGGTCGCCACCATCCTTGGCGATGCCGAACTCAAGCGCCTCTGGATCGACGAAGTGGAAGCCATGCGCCAGCGCATCGCGCAACTGCGCGCCGGCCTGGTGGAGGCCTTGCAACCCCATGGCCTGGCCGAGCGCTTCGCCCATATCGGTGTGCAACGCGGGATGTTCTCCTACACCGGCCTGAGCCCGGCTCAGGTGCAGGCGCTGCGTGAGCAGCACAGCGTGTACATGGTCAGCTCCGGCCGTGCCAACGTGGCCGGGATCGACGCCACCCGCCTGGACCTGCTGGCCGAGGCCATCGCCCGGGTCGTCTGAAACATGTGTTTGCCGAGGCGGGTGTCTAAAGGACGCCCTCCTCGGCAAGGCATTTGCGGCGCAGCCCTGATCCTTTCATCCCAAAAAATCGCGATAAAAATCTTTTTGTCATTTCCAGTGCTGTATCCTGCCCAGGCTTTTTAAAAGCGCGGACCTACCCAGCGATTTAAAAAACAGACTTTGCGAGGAGCAACGACATGCATGAGATCCCGAATCTCCCCTTCCCAAGCCTGCACGAAACTGAGCAGACCACCCCGCCCCAAGCCAGTGCTGAAAAGCCTGTAGTGCAAGAAGCCGCCGACCGCCGCAAGGCCGACAGCGAAGACTGAAAAATGCTGTAACCAGACCGTGTGGAAAGCGCTACTCAAGCGCTTTCCACACCGCCTGAAACCTCCCTCCGAGCCTCACCCGACCATGACCGACTCCTTCAGCGAAACCCAGGCCAGCGTACTGATCGGCACCGCGGAAAAAATGATCGAGGTGTGGAACCGCCTCAGCGCGCAGAAACAGGCCGCCCTGCTGGCCCGCTTCGGCACCCAGGAAAACGCCATCGCCGCCCTGGTCACCACTCACCTGTTGCAAGACCAAGACGCCTGAGTCAACACCCTGACCCGAAAGATCTGAACAACGCGTCGAATTCTCCCCCTGCATCAGCGTCCACATCGGTATCATAAGCAGCCTATCTATTTAGCTGTCGCCGTGGACCCATCCCCATGCCAGATTCCCAGCGCCCCTTGGCGGTCACGCTGCAAGTCGTCTCCATCGTCCTGTTCACCTTTATCGGCTACCTGAACATCGGAATTCCCCTGGCGGTGCTGCCGGGCTATGTGCACAGCGACCTGGGTTTTGGCGCAGTCATCGCCGGCCTGGTGATCAGCGTGCAGTACCTGGCCACCCTGCTCAGCCGCCCCTACGCAGGACGCATCATCGACAACCTGGGTAGCAAGCGCGCGGTGATGTACGGCCTGGCCGGCTGCGGACTGAGCGGCGTGTTCATGCTGCTTTCGGCCTGGCTGCAACATCTGCCGACCCTGAGCCTGATCAGCCTGCTGACCGGCCGCCTGGTGCTGGGCAGCGCGGAAAGCCTGGTGGGCTCGGGTTCGATTGGCTGGGGCATCGGGCGAGTCGGCGCGGCCAACACCGCCAAGGTGATCTCCTGGAACGGCATCGCCAGCTACGGTGCCCTGGCCATTGGCGCGCCCCTGGGCGCGTGGCTGGTCGATCATCTCGGCTTGTGGAGCATGGGCTCGAGCATCATCCTGCTGGCCGTGCTCGGCCTGCTGCTGGCCTGGCCGAAAGTCGCCGCCCCCATCGTCGCCGGCGAACGCCTGCCATTCATCCATGTGCTGGGCAAGGTCTTCCCCCACGGCTGCGGCCTGGCCCTGGGCTCCATCGGCTTTGGCACCATCGCCACGTTCATCACCCTGTATTACGCCACTCAGCATTGGGCCAACGCGGTGCTGTGCCTGAGCCTGTTCGGCGCCAGCTTCATCGGTGCCCGCCTGCTGTTCGGCAACCTGATCAACCGCCTGGGCGGCTTTCGCGTGGCGATCGCCTGCCTGTCGGTGGAAACCCTCGGCCTGTTGCTGCTGTGGCAGGCTCCGGACGCCAACTGGGCCCTGGCCGGCGCGGCCTTGAGCGGCTTCGGCTTCTCCCTGGTGTTCCCGGCCCTGGGGGTGGAAGCGGTGAACCTGGTGCCAGCCTCCAGCCGAGGTGCCGCGGTGGGCGCCTATTCGCTGTTCATCGACCTGTCGCTGGGCATCACCGGCCCCCTGGCCGGGGCGATTGCCGCGGGTTTCGGCTTTGCCTCGATCTTCCTGTTCGCCGCCATCGCCGCTTGTTGCGGCCTGGTACTCAGCCTGTGCCTGTACCGTCAGGCGCCCCGGCAGCGCAAGGAACGCGCACTCGGCTAGAAGTCCACCTTGCCGCGACCGGCCTTGATGTTGCCGCGCTTGGCCTTGCTCTCCAGACGGCGCTTCTTCGAACCCAGGGTCGGTTTGGTGGGGCGGCGTTTCTTTTCCACCTTGACGGCACTGAGGATCAGCTCGGTGAGGCGCTCAAGGGCATCGGCACGATTCTGCTCCTGAGTGCGGTACTGCTGGGCCTTGAGAACGATCACGCCGTCACTGGTGATGCGACTGTCGCGCAGCGCCAGCAGGCGCTCCTTGTAGAAGGGCGGCAAGGACGAGGCCGGAATGTCGAAGCGCAAATGCACCGCGCTGGACACTTTATTGACGTTCTGCCCTCCCGCGCCCTGGGCGCGGATGGCGGTCAGCTCGATCTCGGCATCCGGCAGATGCACATTGTTGGAAATCACCAGCATGGAACAGGAATCCGTTTTCAGGGCCCACAGGATACGCCCATTACCTGGGCTCCGGCGGGCCTCTTCGCCGCCCAGCACACACTTGCAGGCGGCCTGCCGGCGCAAGCAATCCAAGCCCGCCAAGAATCACAGGCATGAAAAACCCGGCCGGAGCCGGGTTAGTCCTTGCCGGGGCCGCGCTTACTTCAGCGAAGCACTGGCCGCCTGCAGCGGTTGCTGGGCACTGCGCTTGTTCTTGATCAGGTAGCAGACCCACATGAACACCACCCACACCGGGATCGCGTACACCGAGATCTGGATGCCCGGGATCATCAGCATGATGCCGAGGATGAACACCACGAATGCCAGGCAGACGTAGTTGCCATAGGGGTACCACAGGGCCTTGAACAGCGAGGTCTGGCCGGTGCGGTTCATGTGCTGGCGGAACTTGAAGTGCGAGTAGCTGATCATCGCCCAGTTGATCACCAGGGTCGCCACCACCAGGGACATCAGCAGTTCCAGTGCGTGCTGCGGGATCAGGTAGTTGAGCACCACGGCAACGAAGGTCACCACCGCCGAGGCGAGGATCGACATCACCGGCACACCGCGCTTGTCGATCTTGGCCAGGACTTTCGGCGCATCCCCCTGCTCCGCCATGCCCAGCAGCATGCGGCTGTTGCAATAGGTGCCGCTGTTGTACACCGACAGCGCCGCGGTCAGGACCACGAAGTTGAGGATGTGCGCCGCAGTGTTGCTGCCCAGCATCGAGAACACCTGGACGAACGGGCTGCCGCTGTAGGCATCGCCGGAAGCGTTCAAGGTCACCAGCAGGGTGTCCCATGGGGTCAGCGACAGCAGCACCACCAGGGCGCCGATGTAGAAAATCAGGATGCGGTAGATCACCTGATTGATTGCCTTGGGGATCACGGTCTTCGGCTTGTCGGCTTCAGCTGCGGTGAAACCGAGCATTTCCAGGCCGCCGAAGGAGAACATGATGATCGCCATGGCCATCACCAGGCCGCTGACGCCATTGGGGAAGAAGCCGCCGTGGGACCAAAGGTTGCTCACCGAGGCCTGCGGGCCGCCATGGCCGCTGACCAAAAGGTAGCTGCCCAGGGCGATCATGCCGACGATGGCCACCACCTTGATGATGGCGAACCAGAACTCGGCCTCGCCGAAGACCTTGACGTTGGCCAGGTTGATGGCGTTGATCATCACGAAGAACACCGCCGCCGAGGCCCAGGTCGGGACGTCCGGCCACCAGTAGTGCACATACTTGCCGACCGCGGTCAGCTCCGACATGCCCACCAGGATGTAGAGAATCCAGCAGTTCCAGCCGGAGAGGAAACCGGCGAAGCCGCCCCAGTACTTGTGGGCGAAGTGGCTGAAGGAACCGGCCACCGGCTCTTCGACGATCATCTCGCCCAGCTGGCGCATGATCATGAAGGCGATGAAACCGCAGATGGCGTAGCCGAGGATCATCGATGGGCCAGCGGATTTGAGTACCCCGGCCGAGCCCAGGAACAAACCGGTGCCGATCGCGCCGCCCAGGGCGATCAGTTGAATATGGCGATTTTTCAGGCCGCGTTTCAGCTCGCCCGAATGCGAGTTTTGTCCACTCATGAAAAGGTTCTCACGCAAGGTTTGATGATGTTTGCAAGACGTTGCCGCCCGATGAGGCTTAAGCGGCGCGGAGCAAACCCCAGCGCAGGCACCCGAAATTCAGCGTTTTTCTAACGGTCATGCGTCACCTGTTTGTTTTTATCTGTGACGAAATCGAACCCACCACGCTCGTGACGCGGCGGAGTGAACAAGGTGGATAACCTTGAGTTTATTGGCCCGGCAGCGCGGCTCCCAGCGCCCTCGGGGCAGGCTGAAACGCGCGACGCAGACGCAAAATGCGCGGGTACGCAGTTGGGTCACAGTTAAAACGCCGCGCATTGTACACCCCTGACCCCCTGCCGCCAGACACCGCTGTATCAGCGTGCCGGTAACCGGGATCTTGCGGGGCCTGCTCGATGCTCGACATCGGCGGCGGAACATTGGACGGACCGCGTGGGGTCGTCGATGAAGGTGCGATGACCATCGCCCTTCGAAGGGTGTCGGTGAAAGTCGGTTACGGCGTTCATTGCGCCTCCTTCTTGTTATGCACCTGTACGCAGGCAGGTGTGCATCTCACCCGCCTTGGCGCTCCGGAACAAGCGGGCCAGAGCCTCGGCAAGCAGATGGCTCACGGTCCGCCGGCAGCTTTTCCTTACAGCGCCACGACCCGTGCCGTTTCAGGGCGCAACACGCAACATTTCGTCATTTTTTCTTTACAGCGCGTAACGTTAACTTGCCAAGACAGATCATCCGTCCCGGCGACTGCAAATTGACGCGCCGACCGCGGCGCCGCCGGGAGTGCTTTAGCTTTTTGTTTTCAGGCGATAAATAGCTCGCACAAAAATAGAAAATAAAGTTCAGTAGAAAATAATCTAAATATTTTTTTGCACTTCAAAATGCCCTGAACTAGGTTTCCAGCCACTTGCCGGATGCCTCGTCCGACAGGTACGAGGAGCGGCTGCGCAGCCTGTGCAAGCATCTCGTTCACCGCTGTTGATCCGCTCTGCCAATGGACTGCTATGCGCTATGTCATCTAGGAGAGTCACCATGCAAACACTGGAACAAGACCTGGAAACCGAACTGCAACTGGACGAGTGGTTCGAAGCGGCCACTCATGATGCAGCCGTGGAAATGATGCAGGCCGACGCCGTGGTGCCGTTCGGCACGGCGATGTGGCCAATGTAAGGCGCCCGGACCGGAGCAGGCCTTGCGCCTGCCCCGGTCACCTTTGTCCTCCAGGGAGGTTTTATGGACCAGACCCGCGCCATCCGCCATTTCCTGTACTACCTCGAACGCCACCCGGCCCTGAGCAACGCCCGACCGCAGAAAGTGGTGCTCGGCCACACCGCCGACTACCAGGCCATGGTCAGTGCCATCCTCGAACAGGCGCGCCAGGCCACGCCGCTGACGCTCAGCGCCCTGTGCCTGGACCTGGAGCCGGCCGAACGCCTGGCCCGGGCGATCATCGACTGCGACCTGTACATTTTTTTCTACGACTCCTCGACCCTGGCCCAGCCCCGCCCCGATGGTCCGGAGTTCCTCCGCCCGCTGCACGGACTGATGGCCGAGCACTGGAAGAAGTCGCTGCTGTTCAAGGATTACGGCGAGTACTTCTACGACACCTTCAGCGTCGAGCCGCAGCGTATCGCCGACCTCAATGCCACCTTGATCCGCCGCCTGTCCCAGGCTTCGACCCTGAGCTTCAGCGACCCCCAGGGCTCATATTTCGAGACACCCCTGAGCAACGTGAAGAAATGGACCGACATCAACGGCGTCGGCAACTACGACCTGGCACCCGGGGAAATCGCCACCCACAGCGAGGCCATCAACGGTCATGTGAAGTTTCTCGGCACCTTCCTCGGCACCATCCCCTTCGCCCGTAAATACGGGGTACTGCAAGCACCGCTGGAGCTGTGGATCGAGAACTCCAGCATCACCAGGGTCGCCACCGAGGTACCCGGGCTGGCCAACGACTTCAACAAATACCTGGATGCCAACCCGTCCAACCGGCGCATCGAGGAGCTGGGCATCGGCACCAACGAAGGCATCAGGTCCCTCTACGGGCGCAATTCCGGCTTCGAGGAGCGCCACTGCGGCCTGCACCTGGGGCTGGGAGGCGGCGCCAAGGGCAGCCACCACCTGGATCTGATCTTCAGCTCAGGGGTGCTGGCGGTGGACAACAAACCGGTGTTCGACGGCCAGTTCGCCTTCTAGCGCAACCGCAGGCTGGTGGGTAGACGCTGGCTTTTCAGCGAAGACGATCATGCCCCAGGCCCAGGACTTGAGAGCCTGTTCGCCGGCAAGCCGGCGCCCACCAAGCACCGGGCAAAAAAAACGCCAACCCGAGGGTTGGCGTTGTTGTCGGCTGGCCGACGCTTACTCCGGCTTGCGACGACCGAAGCCGGGACGCTGGCCGGCACCGGCCGGGGCGCCACGACGCTTGCCGGACGGCGCGTCCTTGTCCAGCACCGGGCTTGGACGCTTGGACTTCGGTGCCGGTTTGGCCGGACGCTTGGTGTCCGCCGGACGCTCGGCTACCGGCGTGCCCCGACCGCTGGCCGGACGCGGCGCGCGTGGCGCGCGCTCACCATCCTGACGGGCCGCCGGCTTGCGCCCTGGGCGCTCGCCTTCGATCTGCGGCTCGCGGGAAGCACGCGGGCTGGCCGGTGCGCCGGTGGCCGGACGCAGGGTGCGCACGCGCTCGCTCTTGCCCACCGGACGCGAGGATTTGCGCTGCATGCGCTCCAGCTTGTCCTTGGACTTGGCGTTGAGCTGCGGCAGGGCCACCGGGGTCAGGCCGACTTCGGCACTGAGCACGTCGACTTCGTACTGGCTCATTTCGCGCCAGCGGCCCATGGGCAGGTCGGAGTTGAGGAACACCGGACCGAAGCGCACGCGCTTCAGGCGGCTGACCACCAGGCCCTGGGATTCCCACAGGCGGCGCACTTCACGGTTGCGCCCTTCCATCACCACGCAGTGGTACCAGTGGTTGAAACCTTCGCCACCGGGCGCCTGCTGGATGTCGGTGAACTTGGCCGGGCCGTCTTCGAGCATGACCCCGGCCTTGAGCCGTTCGATCATCTCGTCGTCGACTTCACCACGCACGCGCACCGCGTACTCGCGGTCCATCTCGTAGGACGGGTGCATCAGGCGGTTGGCCAGCTCACCGTCGGTGGTGAACATCAGCAAGCCGGTGGTGTTGATGTCCAGGCGGCCGATGTTGATCCAGCGGCCTTCCCGCGGACGCGGCAGCTTGTCGAACACGGTCGGACGGCCTTCCGGGTCGTCACGGGTGCAGATTTCGCCGTCGGGCTTGTTGTACATGATCACGCGGCGCACCGATTCGGCGGCCTCTTCGCGCTTGATCACCTTGCCATCGATGGAAATGGCGTCATGCAGGTCGACGCGCAGGCCCAGGGTGGCCTCTTTGCCGTTGACCTTGATCCGGCCCTGGCTGATCCAGGCCTCGACGTCGCGGCGCGAGCCGACGCCGATGCGGGCGAGGACTTTCTGCAGTTTCTCGCCGGCTGGACGGATTTCCTGGTCGTTCTGATCGGTATCGCTCATCTGGGCACCTCCCGGTGTAGCGCTTCAGGCTAGAGCGGCCTGAAGACGTGAAAACAGGTTCTGTGGCGAAGGGATCGCCAAAGGGTCGCGAATCATACGCTCATGGCGGCGATTGCGCATCACAGACTAGTTGATAAGTCGCCGCCCGGGCTTTTTTCCGCCAACCGGTGACCGGCATCGCCGTGGGAGCCGGCTGGCCGGCACGTCATGCGCCGCACCGACTGACGCCTTCGCCGGCAAGGTCAGTCGTCCAGCAGGCGGCGTTCGTTCTCGATGGCTTCGGCCAGGGCCAGGGCTTCGGCTTCTTCTTCGCTCAATTGCGGTGGCGAAGGCTCCAGCGCGGCCACGGCGGCCAGCAATTTGGCCCGGGCCTCGGCGACACCCAGCACATCGTCCTCGGCTGCACCCTGCGGCTCTGCTTCGGGCTCGACCGCAAACTCATGGGAGTCATCCAAGTCGTCACCTGGGATGTCAGGCTCGGCTTGCACCTCCGGGTGATCGAACAGCGGCTCCGAGTTCCCAGGCTCAACCGCGCCATCGCGATGCAGGTCGTCGAAGTCGGTCTTGATCCCCTCCTCCATGGAGTCCAGCTCCAGCAACAGGGTATGGAAGCTGGTTTCTTCCTTGGGCTCCTCCTGCTCCGCGCTGGCGTCGGCCAGTTGCTGCAAGTGCTCGGGCACGGGGGCGTCATCGAACTCCAGCACTGGCTCGGCTTCAATCTCCCGCAGTTCGGCCAACGGCGGCAGGTCGTCGAGGTTCTTCAGGTTGAAATGGTCGAGAAAGGCCTTGGTGGTGGCGAACATCGCCGGTTTGCCCGGCACATCACGGTAGCCCACCACCCGAATCCACTCGCGTTCGAGCAGGGTCTTGACGATGTTGCTGTTGACCGCCACGCCGCGCACATCTTCGATCTCGCCCCGGGTAATCGGCTGGCGGTAAGCGATCAGGGCCATGGTCTCCAGCAGGGCACGGGAGTAGCGCTGCGGGCGCTCCTCCCACAGGCGGCCGACCCAGGGCGCGAACTTTTCGCGGATCTGCAAGCGATAGCCGGAAGCCACTTCCTTGAGCTCGAACGCCCGCCCCTCGCAGGATTTGCCCAGCAGGGCCAGGGCCTTCTTGAAGACGGCCGGGTCCGGCCGCTCGGCTTCTTCGAAGAGCTCGAACAGGCGTTCCAGGGACTGGGGTTTTCCCGAGGCCAACAGAAAGGCTTCGAGCAGGGAGGCCAGCTCGCGGGGTTCATTCAGGTTCATGATTTAAGCTCGTTATTCGGCTCGCGCCCGTACGTGGATGGCCGCAAAGGGCTCATTCTGCACCAGCTCGACCAGGGATTCCTTGACCAGTTCGAGGATCGCCATGAAGGTCACCACCACCCCCAGGCGCCCTTCCTCGGCGGTGAACAGCTCGACAAAGGGCACGAAACCGCCGCCCTTGAGCCGCTCCAGCACATCGCTCATGCGCTCGCGGGTAGACAGGGCCTCGCGGCTGACCTGGTGGCTTTCGAACATGTCGCCACGGCGCAGCACCTCGGCCATGGACATCAGCAACTCTTCCAGGGCCACATCCGGCAGCAGCTTGCGCACCCGAGCCTCGGGCGCATCAAGCTTGGGCACCACCACGTCGCGACCAACCCGGCTCAGGCCGTCGATGCCTTCAGCGGCGGCCTTGAAGCGCTCGTATTCCTGCAGGCGGCGGATCAGCTCGGCCCGCGGGTCGTCCTCTTCTTCCTCGACCTCGGCGGAACGCGGCAAAAGCATTCGCGATTTGATCTCGGCCAGCATCGCCGCCATCACCAGGTACTCGGCGGCCAGCTCCAGGCGCACCGACTGCATCAGTTCCACATAGCCCATGTACTGGCGGGTGATTTCCGCCACCGGGATGTCGAGGATATTGATGTTCTGCTTGCGGATCAGGTACAGCAGCAAGTCCAGCGGTCCTTCGAAGGCTTCGAGGAAGACCTCCAGGGCATCCGGGGGGATGTACAGGTCCAGGGGCATTTCCATGACCGCCTGGCCGTAGACCATGGCGAATGGCAGCTCCTGTTGGGCACCGGCCTGCTCGTCGACGGTTTCTACTGCGGACATCTAGGCCTCGGCCATGAACGGCGCAGGGTCGCCGCAACCGACGCGGATCACTTCCGGCTCGCCATCGGCCAGGCTGATCACTGTGGACGACTCGGTGCTGCCGAAGCCGCCGTCGATGATCAGGTCCACCTGATGCTCCAGCAACTGGCGCATCTCATAGGGATCGCTCAGGGCCTCGGTGTCGCCGGGCATGATCAGGCTGACGCTCATCAGCGGTTCGCCCAGCTCGGCCAGCAGCGCCAGGGCAATCGGGTTGCTCGGCACCCGCAGGCCGATGGTGCGGCGCTTGGGGTGCAGCAGCAGGCGCGGCACCTCCCGGGTGGCATTGAGGATAAAGGTATAGGGCCCCGGCACATGGGCCTTGAGCAAGCGGAAGGTGCCAGTGTCGATCTTGGCGAACAGGCCCAACTGCGAAAGGTCGCTGCAGATCAGCGCGAAGTTGTGCTTGTCGTCCAGTTGCCGCAAGCGGCGCACCCGCTCGATCGCCGCCTTGTCGCCCATCTGGCAGGCGACCGCATAGGACGAATCGGTGGGATAGATCACCACGCCACCGCCACGGATGATCTCGACGGCCTGTTTGATCAGGCGCGGCTGGGGGTTTTCCGGGTGGATCTGGAAAAATTGACTCACTGTCTCTACCTGTTCAGGCGGCAATAATTGGCTCATGTTTGAAGCGACACCATAGCGGTGGCAGATCCTCGGGTACCGGGCGGTATTCGCCGATCTCGGACCAGCCTCCTGGACCATGAAAGTCACTGCCGGCGCTGACCAGCAGTCCGAATTCACGAGCAAGAATAGCCAAACTGCCCACTTGCTCCGCAGGTTGATGGCCATTGACCACTTCGATTGCATGACCACCGGCTTGAATATAGTCGGCAATCAGACGGCGACGCTTGCTGCGGGTGAAATCGTAGTGCCAGGGATGGGCCAGGCTGACCCAGGCACCGGCCTCGCGCAGGGTGCCGACCGTTTCCTCCAGGGTGGGCCAGTGCAGCTTGACGTCACCCAGCTTTCCCGCCCCCAGCCACTTGCGGAAGGCTTCGGCGCGGTCCTTGACGAAGCCGGCACGCACCAGGTAGTCGGCAAAGTGCGGCCGCGCCGGGGCGTTGCCGCTGTCTCCCAGCTCCTGCTGGATGGCCCGGGCGCCTTCCAAAGCGCCCGGCATGCCCTTGAGGGCCAGCTTGCGGCTGATTTCCTCGGAACGCAGCCAGCGCCCTGCGTGAAGTTTCTCGATGGCTGTCACCAGGGCCGGAGCCCGGGTATCGAATCCGTAGCCCAGCACATGAATAGTGGCGCCGCCCCAGGTGCAGGACAGTTCGACGCCATTGACCAGTTGCATGCCCAGTTGCGCCGCTGCCTGACGGGCCTCGTCCAGCCCTTCGAGGGTGTCGTGGTCGGTCAGGGACAGGATTCGCACGCCTCTCTCGTACGCACGCGCAACCAGAACCGCAGGCGCCAGGGCGCCGTCGGAGGCCGTGCTATGGCAGTGCAAATCGACATTCACAGGATGTTAAAACCTCAAGTCAGCTGGCGCTTTCGCGACCAAGGATGTTTGTTATTATGCCGCCACATCCTGCTTCTGGCTGCCACTGTGAAACAATTCATCGACTTCATCCCGCTGTTCCTGTTTTTCATCGTCTATAAAATCGATCCCCGGGTCGTCGACCTGGCCGGGCACGAAGTCACCGTGGGCGGCATCTACAGCGCCACGGCGGTGCTGATCATCAGTTCCCTGGTGGTGTACGGCGCGCTGTTCATTTCCCAGCGCAAACTGGAAAAGAGCCAATGGCTGACCCTGGTCGCCTGCCTGGTCTTCGGCAGCCTGACCCTGGCCTTCCACAGCGAAACCTTCCTCAAGTGGAAAGCCCCGGTGGTCAACTGGCTGTTCGCCCTGGCCTTCATCGGCAGCCATTTCGTCGGCGACCGCCTGCTGATCAAGCGCATCATGGGCCACGCCCTGACCCTGCCTGATCCGGTGTGGACCCGCCTGAACATCGCCTGGATCGCGTTCTTCCTGTTCTGCGGCGCCGCCAACCTGTTCGTCGCCTTCACTTTCCAGAGCATCTGGGTCGACTTCAAAGTCTTCGGCAGCCTGGGCATGACCGTACTATTCCTGGTGGGCCAGGGCATCTACCTGTCGCGCCACCTGCATGACGCCGATCCCACTACCCCGAAAACCGAGGACTGACATGCTTTACGCAATCATTGCCACAGACGTCGCCAACTCCCTGGAAAAACGCCTGGCCGCACGCCCGGCGCACCTGGAGCGACTGCAAGTACTCAATGAGCAAGGGCGTGTGGTGCTGGCCGGCCCGCACCCGGCGATCGACAGCAACGACCCCGGCGCCGCCGGCTTCACCGGCAGCCTGATCGTCGCCGAGTTCGAGTCCCTGGAAGCCGCCCAGGCCTGGGCCGAGGCCGACCCCTTCGTCACTGCCGGCGTCTACGCCAACGTGCTGGTCAAGCCGTTCAGGCAATCGATGCCGTAAATCCTCCCCGACGCGATGAACCTTCAGGGTCCATCGCGTTCTCAATCGCTCATTATTCTCGTTTGACGGCCGACAACCTGCCCAACACTCGATTGGAATCAGGAGTTTCGATGCGCCAAGGTCCGCTGTGCCTGCTGTTGGTCATGTTGTCGATCGGGGCTCCGGCCCTTGCCGAGGAAACCCAGGAAACCGGCCATTCGACGCCGCTGTCCCTGAGCGCCGGCAGTCAGATCACCGAGTTGCAGCAACGCTTGAAAGAGAGCGAGCGCCTGCGAGAAGAGCTGAGCAAACAATTGCAAAGCGCCGACGCCGAACGGGAAAGCCCACAGCTGGCCCGCTTGCGCCAGGAGAACCAGCGCCTCAAGCTGCAGCTCAAAGAGGCCCAGGCCAACCCGGTGCCGCGACTGCTGACCGATCAGCAGCAATGGTTCGTCACTGGCGGCGGCGTGGCCCTCATCGCCCTGCTCTGCGGTATCTTCGCCAGTGGCGGGCATCGCAAGCGTCGACAATGGCTAAATTGAGTGATTCATGAGCGACCTGTTACTGATTGATGATGACCAGGAGCTGTGCGAGCTCCTGAGCAGTTGGCTCGGCCAGGAAGGCTTTCAAGTACGTGCCTGCCACGATGGCTTGAGCGCACGCCGGGCCCTGGCCGAAGCGGCCCCGGCAGCCGTGGTGCTGGACGTCATGCTGCCCGACGGCAGCGGCCTGGAACTGCTCAAGCAACTGCGCAACGACCACCCCGACCTGCCGGTGCTGATGCTTTCGGCCCGCGGCGAGCCCCTGGACCGCATCCTCGGCCTGGAACTGGGCGCCGACGACTACCTGGCCAAGCCTTGCGACCCTCGCGAACTCACTGCCCGCCTGCGCGCCGTCCTGCGCCGCAGCCACCCGGTGGCGGCTTCCAGCCAGCTGGAGCTGGGCGACCTGTGCTTCAGCCCGATTCGCGGCGTGGCCACCATTGACGAGCAGGACATCAGTCTCACGGTTTCCGAAAGTCGCCTGCTGGAGGCCCTGCTCAAGCAACCTGGCGAGCCGCTGGACAAGCAGGAACTGGCGCAGATCGCGCTGGGCCGCAAGCTGACCCTGTACGACCGCAGCCTGGACATGCACGTCAGCAATCTGCGCAAGAAGATCGGCCCCCACCCAGATGGTCGCCCGCGCATCGTTGCCCTGCGCAGCCGCGGCTACTACTACAGCCTGTAACCGCGTCCCGACGCCATTGTCAGGACGCCGGCCCGGCGTCTTTACCCAAGCTTTACCCTCCACTGACCGCCGCTGACCTTGATCTGGGTAACCTGAACTCATCCGGAACTTACCGGGAATGAGACAAGGAGACACACCATGCGCAAGACCCTGATCGCTCTGTTGTTCGCCGCCGCCCTGCCAACCGTGGCCATGGCCATGCCTGAGGGCAACGGCCCGATGGGGCCGATGGACGGTCCACGGCACAGCGAGCACATGCGCGGCAAAGGCCCCTTCGGTCAACTGGACCTGAGCCGTGAGCAACGCCAGCAGATCGGCAAGCTGATGGGCGAGCAAATGCACGACCGCAAGGCCGTCGTGGAAAAATACCTGGAGAAACTCTCGCCGGCCGACCAGAAAGCCATGAAAGACGAACTGGCCGCCAAACAGCAGAAAACCCAGGCTGACATCCGCGCCCTGCTCAAGCCCGAGCAGCAGAAAGAATTCGACGCCATCGTGAAGAAACAAGAGGAACGTCGCGCCGAATGGGCCGAGTTCAAGGCCTGGAAAGCGCAACAACCGCAAAAAGCGCAATAATGCGTTAGCGTCCATCCCCCAGCCCAGTGGCCTGCGCCACTGGGCTTTCGCGTTCGAGGAGTCTCTGTGCGTTCATTGTTCTGGCGCATCCTGGCCAGTTTCTGGCTGGCCATCACCCTGGTTGCCGGGTTGTCGATCCTGCTCGGGCACATGCTCAACCAGGACGCCTGGATCCTCAGTCGCCATCCGGGGCTCAACAGCCTCACCGCGGAGTGGACGCAAACCTACGAAACCCAGGGCGAAGACGCCGCCCAGGACATCCTCCAGCAGCGCAAGCGCCAGTACCACATCGATGTCCAGGTCCTCAATGAGAGCGGCGACCCGGTGGTACGCGGGACTTTCCCGCGCCGCGCCGCCGCCTTCGAGGCCCGGCAGAACAACGACGACCGCCACCTGCCCTGGCGCCGCCTGACCGCGGAATACACCAGCCCTACCACCGGCGATACCTATCTGTTCATCTACCGCATCCCCCATCCGGAGCTGGATGCCTGGCACCGCGACAGCCTGACCTGGCCCCTCAGCGCCCTGGCCATTGCCCTGGTGGTGCTGACCCTGTTCAGCCTGCTAGTGACCCTGTCCATCACCCGCCCGCTGAGCCGCCTGCGCGGCGCCGTACACGATCTGGGCCAGGCCAGCTATCAGCAGAACAGCCTGGCGCGCCTGGCCAATCGGCGCGACGAGTTCGGCGTGCTGGCCCGGGACTTCAACCGCATGGGCTCGCGTCTGCAAAGCCTGATTGGCAGCCAGCGTCAGTTGCTGCGGGATGTGTCCCACGAACTGCGTTCCCCCCTGGCACGGCTGCGCATCGCCCTGGCCCTGGCCGAGCGTGCCGCCCCCGAAGAGCGGGAGCGGCTGTGGCCCCGACTGACTCGGGAATGCGATCGCCTGGAGGCGCTGATCAGCGAGATCCTGGTGCTGGCCCGGGTCGACGCGGACAACGCCAGCGCCGAGGACGTGGACCTCAATGCCTTGCTGCTGGCCCTGCAAAAAGACGCGCAATTGGCCTGCCCGGAGCAACAGGTGCAGATCGACGCCCAGCCGCAGCTGAGCCTGCGAGGCTGGCCGACCATGCTGGAGCGGGCGGTGGACAACCTGCTACGCAATGCCCAGCGCTTCAACCCCGCCGGGCAACCGATCGAGGTCCAGGCCCTGCGCCAGGGCGACAGGATCCTGATCAGCGTGCGCGACCACGGGCCCGGGGTGGGCGCCGAACACCTGAAACAGTTGGGTGAGCCGTTCTTCCGCGCACCAGGGCAAAGCGCACCCGGCCATGGCCTGGGCCTGGCCATTGCTCGCCGGGCGGCGGAGCGTCACGGCGGCAGTCTGTTACTGGACAATCACTCCCAGGGCGGCTTCATCGCCACCCTGGAGTTGCCCCTGATGCCCGGCGCGCCAGCCCCCGCCTGAAACCAGCGCGGGCAAGCCGCTACTGCCAGGTCCGGCGGTAACGGGCTTGCCCGCGATGCAACACAGCGACCGCTGGTGTCGATCAGGCCTTGGCGCTCCAGGCGCTGACAAACTCGCTGGTGTCGACTTTTGGTGCGACCCGAGGCTCGTTCAGCGGCGTCCCCAGGTACAGGAAGGCAATGATCTCTTCCCCCTCCGTCAGGCCCAGCCCCTTGGCCACGTGCGGCGAATAGGACAACTCGCCGGTGCGCCACACGGCGCCAATGCCCTGGGCATAGGCCGCCAGCAGGATACCGTGGGCTGCACAGCCCGCCGCCAGCAATTGCTCGGACTTGGGCACCTTGAAATGCTCCTGCAGCCGCGCCACGACCACTACCACCAGCGGTGCACGCAGCGGCATGGCCCGGGCCTTGTCCAGCGCGGCCTGAGTCACTTCGCCGCCTTGCAGCTGTACGGCTTCAACCAGCAGTTCGCCCAACTGATCACGGGCTTGGCCTTCGACGGTGAGGAACCGCCAGGGGCGCAATTGCCCGTGGTCCGGCGCGCGCAAGGCGGCGGCGAACAGTGCTTCGCGCTGCGCGGCGCTGGGCGCAGGCTCCACCAGGCGCGGCACGGAAACACGGTTGAGCAAAGCGTCGAGAGCCTCCATCGGCCACCTCCTGAAAAAAATGTCCGGCCATTCTAACGGCATCCGCCGCCGGGGTGCCGGTTTACATGCCCTGCCCCGCAGGTAGAATGAGCGCCCTTCACCTACCAGCCCGAGCGCAATACATGGCGTTGCCGACTTTAAGAATCATTGGCTTCATCATCGGCATCTTCCTCATCACCCTGGCCATCGCCATGGTGGTACCGATGGCGACACTGGTGATCTTCGAACGCACCGGCGACCTGCCGTCCTTCCTCTGGGCCAGCATGATCACCTTTATCGCCGGCTTGGCCCTGGTGATCCCGGGGCGCCCCGAGCACATCCACCTGCGCCCGCGAGACATGTACCTGCTGACGGTTTCCAGCTGGGTGGTGGTGTGTATCTTTGCCGCCCTGCCGTTCCTGCTGACCCAGCACATCAGCTACACCGATTCGTTCTTCGAAAGCATGTCCGGCATCACCGCCACTGGCGCCACGGTGCTCAGCGGCCTGGACAGCATGTCCCCGGGCATCCTGATCTGGCGCTCGATGCTGCACTGGCTGGGGGGCATCGGCTTTATCGGCATGGCGGTGGCGATCCTGCCGCTGCTGCGCATTGGCGGCATGCGCCTGTTCCAGACCGAGTCCTCGGACCGCTCGGAAAAGGTCATGCCGCGCTCGCACATGGTGGCGCGCCTGATCGTCGCCACCTATGTCGGCATCACCATCTTCGGCAGCCTGGCGTTCTGGTGGGCCGGCATGAACGTGTTCGACGCCATCAACCACGCCATGTCGGCAATCTCCACCGGCGGTTTTTCCACCTCCGACGACTCCCTGGCCCACTGGCAGCAACCGGCAGTGCACTGGGTGGCGGTGGTGGTGATGATCCTCGGCAGCCTGCCCTTCGCCCTCTATGTGGCGACACTGCGCGGCAACCGCAAGGCGTTGATCAAGGATCAGCAGGTCCAGGGCCTGCTCGGCATGCTCCTGGTGACCTGGCTGGTGCTGGGCACCTGGTACTGGTGGACCACCGACCTGCACTGGCTGGACGCCCTGCGTCACGTAGCGCTGAACGTGACCTCGGTGGTCACCACCACCGGGTTCGCCTTGGGCGACTACAGCCTGTGGGGCAATTTCTCACTGATGCTGTTCTTTTATCTGGGGTTCGTCGGTGGCTGTTCAGGCTCCACGGCCGGAGGGATCAAGATCTTCCGCTTCCAGGTGGCCTACATCCTGCTCAAGGCCAACCTTAATCAGCTGATCCACCCCCGGGCGGTGATCAAGCAGAAGTACAACGGCCACCGCCTGGACGAGGAAATCGTTCGTTCGATCCTGACCTTCTCGTTCTTCTTCGCCATCACCATCTGCATGATTGCCCTGGCCCTGTCGCTCCTGGGCCTGGACTGGATGACCGCCCTGACCGGCGCCGCCAGCACCGTGTCCGGCGTGGGCCCGGGCCTGGGCGAAACCATCGGCCCGGCGGGCAACTTCTCGACCCTGCCGGATGCCGCCAAGTGGATCCTGTCCCTGGGCATGCTCCTGGGCCGACTGGAGATCATCACGGTGTTCGTGTTGTGTATTCCGGCGTTCTGGCGTCATTGACCGACGCCGGCAGCGCCAGCAGGCGTGCCCGATACTCACCCGGCGTGGTATCGAACCAGCGGCGAAACGCCCGGAAGAAATTGCTCGGATCGGCGAACCCCAACAGATAGGCAATCTCCAGCAAGGTCATGCGCGGCTGCGCCAGATACTGCTCGGCCAACTCTCGCCGGGTGTCGTCCAGCAGGGTCTGGAAGCTGGTGCCCTCCTCCTGCAGACGACGCTGCAACGTGCGCTGCGACAGGTGCAGGGTCTGCGCCACCACCTCGCGCTTGGGCTCGCCCTGGGGCAACAGGCGGCACAGCACCTGCCGCGCCTTGTGGGTCACCCGGCTTTCAGAAAAGCGCGCCAGGTACTCGCCGGCAAAACGATCGTGCAGCAAGGCCATCGCCTCGTTGGCCGTGGGCAGTGGCGCCTCCATGTCGGCGCGTTCGAAGATCAGTGCATCAAAGGGCGCGGAGAACGCCAGCGGGGCATGGAACATCTCCTTGTAAGGCTGCAGATCCTCGGGCTGCTCGCCTTGCAGCAGTACCTTGCGTGGCTGCAGGGCCCGCCCGGTCAACCAGCTGCACAGGGCCAGTGCGCAGGCCAGCGAGGCCTCGGCACTTTGCCGGGTGGGCGGCAGATGGTCGCCATGTACCGTCAGGATCAGCGCATAACCCTCGGGTAAAAGACGAAAGCTCAGGTCGGCGCTTTCGGCAATGATGCGCTGATAGCGCACCAGACGCTGAAAGCCTTCGACCAGGGTACGACTCGACATCAAGGCGTAACCGGCCACATGAAAGGATGCCGGACGCACCACCTTGCCCATGTTCAGGCCGATCGCCGGGTTGCCGGACAACTCGACGGCACGCTGCCAGAGCCGGGTCATCGAATCCTGGGGGAAGCGCGCGTCGGGGTCTTCGAGAGCGCCGTAGTCGAGCCCCAACTGCTCGAACAAAGCGCGGCAGTCCAGGCCATCCATCTCCAGAGCCTTGACTATTCCCAAGGCCCAGCTTGCAGAAGTCGTTCGTTCGCTCATGAGGGCTTCTTACATGACAAGCCGCATGCTACGGCCAATTGCCCAAGGATACTAAAGTGGCGCCTATTGTCACTGGCCAGCGCAACCAGGGACTCTAGACTCACATAAGCTCCCGCAGAACATCCGCCCGCACAACAACAAACAACCGAGATCGCGGCCATGGAAAACATCCGACAGTTCAGCAGCTTCGCCGAGTTCTACCCCTATTACCTGAGCGAGCACAGCGACAGCACCTGCCGTCGCCTGCACTTTATCGGCACCAGCCTGGTGATCTTCCTCCTGGCCCTGGCCATCGGCAAAGGGGCCTGGCTGCTGTTGCTGGCGCTGCCGCTGGCCGGCTACGGCTTTGCCTGGGTCGGGCATTTCTTCTTCGAAAAAAATCGTCCGGCCACCTTTCAGCACCCGCTGTACAGCCTGCTGGGTGACTTCGTCATGTACCGCGACATGATCCTCGGCAAGGTGCCGTTCTAGCGCCGACCGTCCATCCGTCCTCGCCACCCCGCGACCATGGCTATGACCATGGCCGGGCTCGGGCCCGATTTCCCCAGACAGCAAGAGGCCGAACGATGAAGGCTCACGCACGCTTCACCCACATGCAGGATGGCACCCAAGAGGACTGGGCGATCATCGCTGCGGATTTCAGCGCCTACGCCAGGCAACTGCCCGCCCGCATCCTGACCCACTTGCGACTGCTGGAAGGCGACTTCGGCGGTTTCCCGGTGGATCGTCTGACCCATTCACTGCAGACCGCCAGCCGCGCCTGGCATGACGGGCGCGACGAGGAGTACGTGGTCTGCGCCCTGCTGCATGACATCGGCGACACCCTGGGTTCCTACAATCATCCGGATATCGCCGCCGCCATCCTCAAGCCCTTCGTCAGCCCGGAGAACCTGTGGATGGTGGAAAAGCACGGAGTCTTCCAGGGCTACTACTTCTTCCACCACCTGGGCATGGACCGCCATCTGCGCGAGCAATTTCGCGAGCATCCGCTGTACCAGCGCACTGCCGAATTCTGCGCCAAGTACGATGCCGCGGCGTTCGACCCCACCTACGCCAGCCTGCCCCTGAGCTTCTTCGAACCCATGCTGCAACGGCTGTTCGCCCAGCCCCGGCAGTCGCTGTACCAGGCGGCCATGGAACAGCCCCGCACCGACTGAAGCCCGATGGTTCTCCGGCTCAGGCCGGCTCCGCCATTTTCGTGAGCGAGGCCTTGAGCTGGGCTTCCCGGGCTTGGGCGTCGGCCAGGCGATAGAGTTCGATGCTGCCGTCCCAATGCTCGATCAGGGCGGTACAGGACTCGACCCAATCACCGCAATTGAGGTAGTCCACCTCGCCGACCTTGCGGATCTCGGCATGGTGGATGTGGCCACAGACCACCCCGTGCAGCTCGCGCTTGACGCACTCGTGGGCAATGGCCTCCTCGAAGTCACTGATAAAGCTCACCGCAGTCTTGACCTTGTGCTTGAGGTAGGCCGACAGCGACCAGTAACCGTAGCCATAACGCGCCCGCCAGTGATTGAGCCAGCGGTTGAGGGTCAGGGTGAACTCGTAGGCCGAGTCGCCGAGAAAGGCCAGCCAACGGTGATAGCGGGTGATGACGTCGAACTGGTCGCCGTGAATCACCAGCAGATGGCGACCGTCAGCCGTGACATGCACGGCTTCGTCCACCAGTTGGATGTTGCCCAGAATCAGCTTGGAGTAACGGCGCAGGAACTCATCGTGATTGCCGGTGACGTAGATCACCTCGGTGCCGCGCTTGCTCATGGTCAGCAAGCGGCGGATCACATTGGTATGGGCCTGGGGCCAGTACATGCCACCGCGCAGCTTCCAGCCGTCGATAATGTCCCCCACCAGGTAGATGCGATCGGCCTGGTAGCCCTTGAGAAACTGCGCCAGGTGCTCCGCCTGGCAATCCCGGGTCCCCAGGTGCACATCGGAAATCCATAAGGTCCGTACCCGTTGCTTGCGACTGGGCTTGGCGAGTTCGACATGGGTCATGGACGCTCTCCGGGATTTTTTGCGAGCTTGCGCCCCAGCGATTAATAGCCCATGACAAAAATGCGGCAATGCGATGACAGCCCGAACCGCCCGACTGGCGGTGTAGACTGCGCCTCTGCCAAGGAGACCGTGATGGGATCTATCCTCACTCTGCGCCATTACACTCACGACCTGATCGCCCACAGCCACGAGCATGCGCAACTGGTGTTCGGCCTGCGTGGCCAGCTCGATTTCGAAGTCGAAGGCCGGGGCAGTCAGGTGCAGCAACAGAGCTTCGTGGTGGTACCGGCCGGCGCCCGGCATGTGTGCGGCAGCCCCAGTGGAAGCCATTGCCTGGTGCTGGACATACCCGGTGAACACTGGGTGCAACAATCTTTGGGCGAACACGCCGAGGCCAGCCGGCGCTTGCTCGACGCGCCCCGACATCGGGTCCTGGAGCCAAACCAGAGCCGCCTGGTCAACTGGCTGGCGCAGAGCCCGGTGGACGACCCCCTGATTGCCCAGCAAGGCGCAGTCCTACTGCTGGCCAGCCTCAACCACTCGACGCCGCTTCCTCCTGGCGAGCGACGGCTGCCCTACGCCGCCATGCAGGCCCACATAGAGCGCCACGCCGCCCATCCGCTGCAGGTGGCCGATCTGGCACGAATTGCCGGTCTTTCCAGCGCCCACTTGCACACACGGTTCATCGCCGAATGTGGCGAGACGCCCATGGAATACGTGCGACGACGGCGCCTGCACATGGCCCTGGAACTGCTGCGCGGCTCGACCCTGCCGGTCGGCGAGATCGCCAGCCGGGTCGGCTACAACTCACAGAGCGCCTTCGCCGCCGCCATGCTGCGCGAATTCGGTCACTCCCCGCGTCGGCTCCGGCAGGGAGCCCAGGCTAATCCCTCGACAAAAAAACCCAGGATCGCGACAGACGCCGGCACCGACCCTTCTTAAACTGAGCCGCAGCCCTTCAAGGCCATCACCATCTTTTGCTCAAGGATCAAGATGACTCCGCGTACCGCCCTTGGCGCCCTGCATATCGGCGCCCTGATGTTCGGCCTGACCGGCGTGTTCGGCAAACTGGCCGTCGCCTCGCCTGCTGTTATCGTGTTCGGCCGTGCGGCCTTTGCCGTGCTGGCCCTGGCTGGCTTCGCGCGCCTGGCCAGCGCCACGCCCTGGCAGAAACTGGCCGCCACCGATTGGCGGCGCCTGCTGCTCAGCGGCCTGTTGCTGGCCGGACATTGGGTCAGCTTCTTCGTCGCGGTGAAGGTCGCCGGGGTGGCCATCGCGACCCTGGGCTTTGCCAGCTTCCCGGCCTTCACGGTCATTCTCGAGGGGCTGATCTTCCGCGAGCGGATCCGCCTCAACGAGATGCTGCTGGTGAGCCTGGTGAGCATCGGTTTGGTGCTGGTAACCCCGGACTTCGACCTCGCCAGCCAGGCCACCACCGGCCTGCTCTGGGCCGCGGGTTCGGGCCTGCTGTTTGCCCTGCTGTCCTTGAACAACCGCGCCAGCTCCGGACGCATTCCCGCGGTGCAGGCGGCCCTCTGCCAGAACGTGGTGGTCGCCCTGTGCCTGTTGCCGGTGGCGGCCCCCGAGCTTGGCCAGGTGCGGGCCATGGACTGGCTATGGATCAGTCTGCTGGGAATCTTCTGCACCGGTCTTGCCCACAGCCTGTTTGTCGCCAGCCTGGCGGTGATCAAGGCTCGCACCGCGGCGGTGGTTTTCGCCCTGGAACCGGTCTACGGGATTACCGTGGCCTGGCTGCTGTTCGGCGAGAATCCGACGTTGCGCATACTGATGGGAGGCGCCTTGATCATCGTGGCGATCGTGGTGTCGAGCCGACTCTCGACCCGTTCAGACAAGCCAGCCACAACGGCGTCGGCCGGCTCTCACTGAGCCCGATCGTTGTGTCCCAGGTCGCGCTCGGGGTCGATGCAGTCGCGAACCCTTTGCTTGAGCACCTTGGCTTCGGGAAAGCCGCCGTCGGCCTTGCGCTCCCAGATCTGCACGCCATCGCAGCTGATATGAAAGGTTCCCCCGGTAGCGGGCACCAGGGACACCTTGCCCAGGTCGTCGCTGAAGGTGCTCAGCAGCTCCTGGGCCAGCCAGGCCGCCCGCAGCAGCCACTGGCATTGGGTGCAATAGGTGATGATCACTTCGGGTTTACGTTCAGTCATGGTACGGCGGACTCCTGGGTGCAAGGGCGTCGCTATAATAGCCGGCTTTATCGCCCGTCCCGAGATCCACGATGCGCCGCCTGCTGTCCTGCCTGTTGCTCTGCCTGCTGCCCCTGATCGCTCAATCCAGTGAAGCACCGCGACCGAAAATCGGCCTGGTGCTTTCGGGGGGCGCGGCCCGCGGCCTGGCCCATGTCGGCGTACTCAAGGCCCTGGAAGAGCAAGGCATCCGCATCGACGCGATCGCCGGCACCAGCATGGGCGCAGTGATCGGTGGCCTCTACGCTTCGGGCTACAAGATCGACGAGCTGGAGAAACTGGCCCTGAACATTGACTGGAAACAGGCCCTGTCCGATGCCCCGCCCCGGGAAGACGTGCCCTTTCGGCGCAAGCAGGACGATCGGGACTTTCTGGTCAAGCAGAAGCTCAGCTTCCGTGACGACGGCAGCCTCGGCCTGCCCCTGGGGGTGATCCAGGGCCAGAACCTGGCGTTGTTGCTGGAAAGCAAACTGGCCCACGCCAGTGACACCCGGGACTTCGACAAGCTGCCGATCCCCTTCAGGGCCGTGGCCACTGACATCGCCAGCGGCGAAAAGGTGGTGTTCCGCAAAGGCCACCTGCCCCAGGTAATCCGCGCCAGCATGTCGATTCCGGCGGTATTCGCCCCGGTGGAACTGGACGGGCGGCTTTTGGTGGACGGCGGCATGACCGACAACATTCCCCTGGATGTGGCCCGGGACATGGGGGTCGACATTGCCATTGTGGTGGACATCGGCACGCCGCTGCGCTCGCGCAAGCAACTCAATACCGTGGTGGATGTGCTCAACCAGTCCATCACCCTGATGACCCGACGCAACTCCGAAGAACAACTGGCGACCCTGCACAAGGACGACGTGCTGATCCAACCTTTGCTGTCGAGCTTCGGCGTCACCGACTTCGGCCGCGCCCAGGAAGTGATCGACGCCGGCTATCGCGCCACCCGCATCCTCGACGCACGCCTGGCTCGCCTGCGCCCCGCCGAGCCGCAGGACGCGCAGTTGACGGCCGCGCGCCAGCCCAGCCAGCGCACGCCCATCATCAGCGCGATCAAAGTGGAGAACGACTCCAAGGTCAGCGATGAGGTCATTCGCTACTACATCCGCCAGCGGATCGGCGAGCCCCTGGACCTGGGCCGCCTGGAGACCGACATGGGCACCTTGTACGGCCTGGATTTCTTCGAGCAGGTGCAGTATCGCGTGACCCACAAGGGCCCGGACAACACCCTGGTGATCAGTGCCCGCGGCAAGCGCAGCGGCACCGACTACCTGCGCCTGGGCCTGAACCTGTCCGATGACATGCGTGGCGACAGCGCCTTCAATATCGGCGCCAGCTACCGCATGAACGGAATCAACAGCCTCGGTGCGGAGTGGCTGACCCGAGTGCAGGTCGGCGACCAGCAGGAAATCTACAGCGAGTTCTACCAGCCACTGGACGCCGGCTCGCGCTACTTCATTGCGCCCTTCATCGCCGCTGAAGCACAGAACGTCGAAGCGGTACTGGACAACGATCCGATCGCCGAGTATCGCGTGGAACGCTACGGCCTCGGCCTCAACCTGGGACGACAGATCGGCAACAGCGGCGAAGTCCGCTTCGGTATCGGCGAAGCCTGGGGCAAGGCCGATGTACGCATCGGCGATCACGACTTGCCCAGCGAGCACTTCAACGAAGGTTACTACCAGTTGCAGTACTCCTTCGATTCGCTGGACAACGTCTACTTCCCTCACTCCGGTGAGGACATCGGACTGACCCTGCGCCAGTTCGAACCAAGCCTGGGCTCGGACAACCGCTACCGTCAGTGGGAGTTCAAGCTGGACAAGGCCTTGAGCAGCGGCCCCAACACCTTCGTCCTGGGCGGACGCTACGGCCGGACCCTGGACAACGCCGAAGTGGTGACTTCCAGCTTCCTCCTCGGTGGCGCCCGGCAGCTGTCGGGCTTCCGCCAGGACGCGTTGTCCGGACAGAACATCACCCTGGCCAGGGCGGTGTACTTGCGTCGACTGACGCCACGCGCCTACTTGCCGCTGGATTTCCCGCTGTACCTGGGAGCTTCGCTGGAGCGTGGCCGGGCGTGGAACAACGACAACGCCTTTGACAGCGGCTATATCAATGCCGCGAGCATCTTCCTCGGGTTCGATACGCCGCTGGGGCCATTGAATTTCAGCTACGGCTTCAACGACGACAACCAGAAGGCCCTGTCGCTGAACCTCGGCCAGACCTTCTGACAGACGCGCAAGTGCCGCACCGGATGGCGCAACCAGCAATATTCAGGGATAGGCGAAAACAGGACGAACCGGGGTCAGGCAACCCCGGCGGAAGGCGTCAGGATTTTTCCAGATTGGCCAGGATGCGCCCATGAACGCGCATGCAGACCCGCAGGTCTTCATCGTCGACGCCAATGAACAATTCATGGCGCAAGGCGGTAGCAATGGTTTCGATCTGTTCGATCAGGGGCCGGGCGGAAGGACAGAGCACGATCTTCTTCGCCCGACGATCTTCCATTACCGCCTGGCGTTGGACCAGGCCCTGGGTTTCCAGGCTGTCCAGCAGACGGGCCAGGGTTGGACCTTCCACGCCAACGCTTTGTGCCAGCTCACGCTGGGTTGGCGCGTCTTCGAAACGGGCCAGGTGCAACAGCACCAGCCAACGGGCCTGGGACAGGCCGAGCCCGGCCAGGCGGCGATCCAGTTCGGCACGCCAGCCGCGAGACATATGCGCCAGCTGCATACCAAAACGGTGTTCATCGGTTAACGGCATAAAACACTCATGATCAGACTGAAAATAAAGAAAACCTAATTATTAGTCAGCTAAGCATGCCCCTTGCCCGGAGGCAAGGCCTGTAAGGGACTGAATCGTTACAACATTGACGCACCCCCTCAAATTTCAAACTCCGACTGCAAGGCCGCACGCACGCAATACAAAACCCCTTCAGGCACGCGTCCGGCAAACAACTCGCTGATCTCGGCCACCGGCGGCAATTCGCCCTCACCGTCGAGGAAAGCATCCTGGATTTCCCCCAGCAGGTCTTCCGGCAGGTCCAGAGCCTGTTCCAGCGACAACTGCTGCTTGCCTATGGCTTCGGCCAGCAAGGTGTAGACATTCTTCTCCGTGCATTGCAGTTGCCCGGCGATCTGCACCGGGGTCATCCCGGCACGGGCCAAGGTGGTCAACTCGTGACGGATATCGGCGACCACCTTCGGCGCCTCGACACCGCCGCCCAGCACTTCGAGGAAGGCCGCGCCATAACGCTCCAGCTTGCGCGCGCCGACGCCGCTGACCTCGGCCATCTCCGCCATGGAGCCGGGCTGGCTGCGCAGCATCTCCAGCAAGGTCGAGTCGGGGAAAATCACATAAGGCGGCACCCCATGCTCTTCCGCCAGCTTGCGGCGCAGGGCTCGCAGCGCTTCCCACTGCTCGCGCTCCTCGCCCCGTACCAGCTGACTGGCCTGACTGGTACTGCTTTTCGGGCTGCTCTGCGGCTTGAGATCGCGGCGCAGCTCCAGGGTCACCTCCCCCTTGAGCAAGGGACGACAGCTGTCGCTCAGGCGCAGGCCGCCGTAGCCTTCCAGGTCAATATCCGCCAGCCCGCGCGCCACCAACTGGCGAAACAGGGAGCGCCACTCGCCTTCGCTGCGAGCCTTGCCGACGCCAAACACCGACAGGTGCTGATGACCGAAACTGCGCACTTTTTCCGTGTCCTTGCCCAGCAGCACATCCACCAGGTGACCGACGCCATACCGCTGGCCGGTGCGATAGATCGCCGACAGTGCCTGGCGTGCCGGCTCGGTGGCGTCCCAGGTCTGCACCCCGTCGACACAGTTGTCGCAATGGCCACAAGGCTGGGGCATGTCCTCATCGAAATAGGCCAGCAATGTCTGGCGCCGGCAGCGGGTTTCCTCGCACAGGGCCAGCATCGCATCGAGCTTGTGCTGCTCGAGACGCTTGTGGCGCTCGTCGCCCTCGGAGTTCTGCAGCATCTGCTTGAGCATCAGCACGTCCTGCAGCCCGTAGGCCATCCAGGCATCCGCCGGTAGGCCGTCACGGCCGGCGCGGCCGGTTTCCTGGTAGTAGGCTTCCAGGGACTTGGGCAGATCCATATGAGCGACAAAACGCACGTTGGGCTTGTCGATGCCCATGCCGAAAGCGATGGTGGCCACCATGATCAGGCCCTCCTCGTTGAGGAAGCGCTTCTGGTGATAGGCCCGCAGCTCGTTGGGCAGGCCGGCGTGATACGGCAGCGCGGTAAAGCCCTGCTCACAGAGGAAGGCCGCCACTTCGTCGACCTTCTTGCGCGACAGGCAATAGACGATACCGGCATCGCTGCGCCGCTCGTTGAGGAACGCCTGCAACTGCTTGCGCGGCTGCTCCTTGGGCACGATGCGGTAGAAGATGTTCGGCCGGTCGAAGCTGGAGAGAAAGCGCTCGGCGTTCTGCAGGTGCAGGCGATTGACGATCTCTTCCCGGGTGCGCTTGTCGGCGGTGGCGGTCAGGGCAATGCGCGGCACGTTGGGGAACATTTCCGCCAGTTGCCCCAACTGCAGGTATTCGGGACGGAAGTCGTGGCCCCACTGGGACACGCAGTGGGCTTCGTCGATGGCGAACAGGGCAATGTCGAGGTTCTGCAGGAACGCCAGCATCCGCGGCTGAACCAGGCGCTCAGGAGCCAGATAGAGCATCTTCACCTCGCCGCGACGAATACGCGCCGCCAGGTCACGCTGCTGCTCGGCACTCAGGGTCGAGTTCAAGGCGGCAGCCGCGACACCGAGTTCCTCAAGGGTGGCCACCTGATCGTCCATCAGCGCGATCAGTGGCGATACCACCACCGCCAATCCTTCGCGAAGCAGGGCCGGGACCTGGAAACACAAGGACTTGCCACCACCGGTGGGCATCAGCACCAAGGCATCGCCGCCACTGGCCACGCGCTCAATGATCGCACCTTGGCGACCACGGAAACTGTCGTAGCCGAAGATGTCCTTGAGGACGCGTTGAGCCTGTTCGAGCATGAAAAACTCCAAAAATCACCGAATTCCCTGGGCGCAGACTGGCCGAAAAACCGGCACGCTTCACCGACAAATGCGTTAGCGGACTTGTCCGCAACTGCGTTCGGGCCTGCAGGGCATCACAAAACGCGGCAGTATACCCGAGCCCCACCTGACAGAGGGCGCGGACAAGGGACCGCTGGTAACCTTTAGAACCGCTCAAATCTGCCCCGTGGCTGGCTTGAGCGCGCAAGAAAGCCTAGAATTCAACATCGTTTATTCCCCAAGGTAGCCCGTCAATGTCCTTCGCTGAGCAACTAACCCGCCTGCAAGTCTTCCTCGACGCAGATGATCTGCACGACGAGGCGCTGGACTACGTGGCCGCTCACGGCTACCTGACCGCGCTGTCGATCTGTTCGGAAAGCGTTCCCGACCGTGAGTGGATCGACGCTCTCTTCGCCGAGGAGCCGCATTACCGCGACGACGCCGAACGCGAAGCCATCGAATCCACTCTGCTGGCCCTCAAGGCGCACATCGCCCGCCAACTGGCCTCCGACGAGGAGTTCGAACTGCCCTGCGAACTCGACCTGGGCGACGACCCGGATGACTCCGACCTGCGCGGCTGGTGCATCGGGTTCATGGAAGGCGTATTCCTGCGTGAAGCGGCCTGGTTCGAAACCGCAGAGGAAGAAGTCAGCGAGATGCTGCTGCCGATCATGGTCGGCTCCGGCCTGTTCGACGAGCAGCCGGAGTTCTCGGACATCGCCACCGATGCCAACCTGATGGACGACATGATCGTGCAGATCCCCGAAGCCCTGACTGCGTTGTACCTGCTGTGCAACGCCCCCGACGAAAAACCCGCGCTGCTCAAGCCTCGTCACCACTGAGTCGGCGCCTATGGCCAAGCCCATAGGCCAACGCCCCCGGGTATTGCGTTACGTTCTGCTGGCCATCGGCTGGCTGAGCGTAGCGCTCGGGGTCATCGGCATCTTCCTTCCGGTACTGCCCACCACCCCTTTCCTGCTGCTGGCGGCGGCCTGTTTCGCCCGCAGTTCGCCACGCTTCTACCAGTGGCTGGTGCAACACCCGCGCCTGGGTCCATGGATATGCAACTACCTGGATGGCAACGGCATACCGCTCAAGGGCAAGGTGTATGCGATCGGCCTGATGTGGCTGAGCATCGGTTTCTCCTGCTACCTGGTGCCGTCAATCTGGGCACGCAGCTTCATGCTGACCAGCGCGGTGCTGGTCAGCATTTACATCCTGCGGCAGAAAACCTTGCGAACCTGAGACGCTAGACGCCCCCTTGAAGTAGCCCGTTTACCGGGGAAAAGCACTGCAGCTTTGTCCCGTTTTCGCCCCTCTTACAGGGAGGAATTGGCGCCATGGTTGCGTTGGTAGGTGTCTTCGCCCATCGCGGCGATCTGCCCTTCGATCAAGGCCTCGAAGGGGCGCAGCAAGGGCTCGAAGGAGGTCGGCGCCTCCAGCACCTGCAACGCCTGGACAATCGCTTCCAGGGTCGACAGCGCACCCGGCCCCGGGGCCTTGCGCAGGCGATAGCGCGAAGGCGTGGCAGCGGCCAGGGTCACTCGCGGCAGGGCCGCCAGCAGCGGATTGAGGTGCAACAGCTTGCGCGCCTTGCGCCAGGTGCCGTCGGGCACCACCAGCAGCAACGGTTCATCCGTCTCGGCGTAGGCCTGCAATGGCTGGGCATCATCCGCCGGGAACAGCAGGCAGGCCCTGTATCCGGGCTGAGCGAGCAGCGCCGGCAAATCCTCGAACACCTCGCCCACCACCAACTCGGCGTTACTCAACCCCAGCGCGGCCAGCCGCGCCGTGTTCAGGGCATGGTTGACCTCGCTGGGGTGCTGCAACAGCAACACCCGGGTGCGACTGGACAACCGCGGGATCAGCGGGCACAGACAGTGGCCCGTAGGGCGCAGGCAACGCTCGCAGCGTGCTCGGGACATGGGAATACCTTATGACTGGTTGAGCTGGGCCTTGAGCAGGTCGCGGAAGGTCTGGATCAGCGGCTCACGGCCCCGGCCACGGCGCATGATCATGGAGAACGGCGCCTGATAACCGAAGGTCGCCGGCAGCAGCACCCGCAGGTCCCCCTTGTCGGCCCAGGCCTGGGCGTAGTGTTCCGGCAGGTAGCCGATGTAGGCACCGGACAGCACCAGGATCAACTGCGCCTCCATGCTCTCCACGGTCGCCGCACTGTGCTTGAAGCCGTGACGGGCCAGCTCGGCCTGGCTCCAGTAGCCGCGGCCCACCATGCGCTGCTGGGTGATGACCTGCTCGGGGATGCGCCGCTCGCTGTACAGCGGATGCCGGTTGCTGCAGTACAGCCAGTGCTGCTCGCGGTACAGCGGCATGTACACCAGGCCGCTCATGCGCGTGGAGAAGGCACCGATGGCCAGGTCCAGGCGGTTGTCCTGCACCCCCAGTTGCAACTCATGAGGACTCAGCACCGACAGGTGCAGATGCACCGCCGGATGCTCCTGACTGTAGGCGCCGATGGCCTCGGCGAACGGCAGGGCCTTGTCGCTGACGGTGGAGTCGATCACTCCCAGGTTCAGGGTGCCGCGCAACTCGCCCTTGAGGGCCGCCGCGTATTGCTCGAAGCCCTCCAGTTCCCCCAGCAAGCGCAGGGTTTCCTGGTGGAACAGCTCACCCTTGCTGGTCAGGCTGAAACCGCCCCGGCCACGGTGACAGAGCACCAGTCCCAGGGAGGCTTCCAGCTGGCTCATGTAGGTGCTGATGGCCGAAGTCGAGAGATTGAGCTCGTGCTGGGCATTGGCGAACCCCTGATGGCGCACCACGCTGACGAAGATGCGCAATAGTTTCAGATCAGGTAAAGCGTTGGCCATGACAGGCTCCGATAACAGGCAAAACGACCACTTCCCTGTAACAAGTGCGCGTGCTCGTGCCGCGCGATGAAGCAGGCCCGATGCCATCCATGCCCACGTTCAATCGCCCCCCCATCACCCGGATAACGCTGCTTGCACCAGCGGACGGGGGCAGGCTGCCACGCTTCGCAGGGCGTTGGCAGCAGCGCGAGAGTCTAGCGCGGCCCTGGTCATTAGTTTAGAAAAATCTGAACTAAGTATTTGTCCGTAGCGATTCTTTCCCCGAACTACATTTCGCAGAATCGGCCCACTCGGTTGATCGGGCGGCACCTGCTGCGCCCTCAACCTCATAAATATAAAACAACGATGAGGCCTATCCCGTGGACAAGATTCTTCACCAACCACTGGGCGGCAACGAAATGCCGCGCTTCGGCGGCATCGCCACCATGATGCGTCTTCCCCATCTGCAAACCGCTGCCGGCCTGGACGCGGCCTTCGTCGGCGTGCCCCTGGACATCGGCACCTCGCTGCGTGCCGGCACCCGGTTCGGCCCGCGGGAAATCCGCGCCGAATCGGTGATGATCCGCCCCTACAACATGGCCACCGGTGCCGCCCCATTCGACTCCCTGTCGGTGGCCGACATCGGCGATGTGGCGATCAACACCTTCAACCTGCTGGACGCGGTACGCATCATCGAAGAGGCCTACGACGGCATCCTCGAACACAACGTGATTCCCCTGACCCTGGGCGGCGACCACACCATCACCCTGCCGATCCTGCGGGCCATCCACAAGAAACACGGCAAGGTCGGGCTGGTGCACATCGATGCCCATGCCGACGTCAACGACCACATGTTCGGCGAGAAGATCGCCCACGGCACCACCTTCCGCCGCGCCGTGGAAGAAGGCCTGCTGGACTGCGACCGGGTGGTGCAGATCGGTCTGCGTGCCCAGGGCTATACCGCCGAAGACTTCAACTGGAGCCGCAAACAGGGTTTCCGTGTGGTCCAGGCCGAAGAGTGCTGGCACAAATCCCTGGAACCTCTGATGGCCGAGGTCCGTGAAAAGGTCGGCAACGGCCCGGTGTACCTGAGCTTCGACATCGACGGCATCGACCCGGCCTGGGCACCGGGCACCGGGACTCCGGAAATCGGCGGCCTGACCACCATCCAGGCCATCGAGATCGTCCGTGGCTGCCAGGGCCTGGACCTGGTGGGCTGCGACCTGGTGGAGGTTTCGCCGCCTTACGACACCACCGGCAACACCTCGCTCCTGGGCGCCAACCTGCTGTACGAAATGCTCTGCGTACTGCCCGGCGTGGCCCACCGCTGAATCCCGGCCCTGGGAGGGCTGGTGCCGCGCTCAAGCACGAGCGCGGCCATGGATCCGTCATGCAAAGGAGCGCAACACCTTAGCCAACGTGATCGGAGCAGATCATGAATAACAATAAAGAAAACAGCCTTAACCACATGAACAACGGGGACGCGCAGATCCCCGCCCCGCGATGCAGCACCCTGTACGACCTCTCTCGAAACAGGCCGCCCTTGGCCTGAACTGCCCAGCAACCGCAATTCTTGCGATAGACCGGTCGCCACCGGTCGAACGGTTGGCCGTGCGCATCCGCAGGTGGCGACAACAATAACAATTTGCTTTTGAGGACCCGAACATGGGCTTGGATATTCTCGTAGTACTGATTTATGCCGCTGGCATGATCACCCTGGGCTGGTACGGCATGCGCCGGGCCAAGACCCGTGACGACTATCTGGTAGCCGGCCGCAACCTCGGGCCGGGCTTCTACTTGGGGACCATGGCGGCCACCGTACTGGGCGGCGCCTCGACCATCGGCACCGTGCGCCTGGGCTACGTCCACGGCATTTCCGGCTTCTGGCTCTGTGGCGCCATCGGCCTAGGCATCGTCGGGCTCAGCCTGTTCCTGGCCAAACCCTTGCTGAAACTGAAGATCTATACCGTCACCCAAGTGCTGGAGCGCCGCTACAACCCCGCGGCACGCCATGCCAGCGGACTGATCATGCTGGTCTACGCCCTGATGATCGGGGCCACCTCGACCATTGCCATAGGCACCGTGATGCAAGTGCTGTTCGGCTTGCCGTTCTGGGTCTCGATCCTGGTGGGCGGTGGTGTGGTGGTGCTCTATTCGACCATCGGCGGCATGTGGTCGCTGACCCTGACCGACATCGTGCAGTTCCTGATCATGACCATCGGCCTGGTGTTCCTGCTGATGCCGCTATCCATCGTCGACGCCGGCGGCTGGGACAGCCTGGTGGCCAAGTTGCCGGCCAGCTATTTCGACTTCACCGCCATCGGCTGGGACACCATCCTCACCTACTTCCTGATCTACTTCTTCGGCATCTTCATCGGCCAGGACATCTGGCAGCGGGTATTCACCGCTCGCAGTGAAGGCGTCGCGAAAATCGCCGGAACCGCGGCCGGCCTCTACTGCGTGCTCTACGGACTGGCCGGCGCCTTGATCGGCATGGCCGCCAAGGTGCTGCTGCCGGACCTGGACAACGTCAACAACGCCTTCGCCAGCATCGTCCAGACCAGCCTGCCCAACGGCATCCGCGGCCTGGTCATAGCCGCCGCACTGGCTGCGCTGATGTCCACCGCCAGCGCCGGCCTGCTGGCCGCTTCCACCACCGTGACCCAGGATCTGCTGCCACGCCTGCGCGGTGGTCGCCAGAGCGGCAACGGCGACGTCCACGAGAACCGTATCGCGACCCTGCTGCTGGGCATCGTGGTGCTGGGCATCGCCCTGGTGGTCAGTGACGTGATCAGCGCCCTGACCCTGGCCTACAACCTGCTGGTGGGCGGCATGCTGATTCCGCTGATCGGGGCCATCTACTGGAAACGCGCCACCACCGCCGGAGCCATTACCAGCATGTCCCTGGGGTTCATCACGGCCCTGTTCTTCATGTTCAAGGATGGCCTGGACGCCAACACCCCGATCTACTACAGCCTGGCCGTGGGCCTGGTGAGCTTCGTGGTGGTGAGCCTGCTCTCTCGGCGCCCGGTGCCGCTGGCCAACGCGATCTGACCTGACGTCGGACGCCTGAAGCTTTTCTTCGACGGGTGCGGCGTCGGTGGCCGCACCCGTTTTTTTTCGCCCACAAAAAAGTGCCCAGGCGCCGGGCGGGCAACGCGGTTGAATGCTGCAGGAGCCAGGCAGAGGAGCAGGACTATAAAGGGTTGCACGAACACCCCGGGATCAGGCCCAGCGTCTCGTGGTGGGAAAAACCAGGCGCGAGACGGAGTCTGCACTCCGCACTCGCGGCAAGCTCAACGGCGACGTTGCTGACGGCGCCGCAGCTCTTCGTCGGTAGGAATCGGCACCGGTTGCAGCGGTGGCTCGATCAGGCCCAAAGCGACGCCAAGGTCGTGAAGCCAGCTTTGCAGTTTGTCTTTCATAGTGCCCCCTCAGGGTCGTGCCGAGCGGCGGTACTGCGCCGCCTCAAGCAGATAATAGTCCTAACTTTTCCTGCGCGCTGCCTCGCAATCGCAATGAACTGTTACTGGATTGAGACGAATCGGCCAAGGCTATTCAGCCATTGGCCCGCAGCACCGGCACCTGATGCCCGAAGGCACCCTGCTGCAGTTCGATCCAGGCATTGAGGTTGGCCCCCAGCATGCCCTTGCGCCACATCAGCCAGGTGGTGGTGTGGGCGAACGGCTCGGCCAGAGCATGCACCGCGACACTTTCCCGCCCCGGCAGGCTGTCGAGCATCGACTGGGCCATCAGCGCCACCCCGGAACCGGCAATCACGCAGGCCAGCATGCCCTGATAGGACTCGATCTCCATGGCCCGGCCCATGGCTGCGTGATAGTGGGCAAACCAGGACTCCAGGCGCATGCGATAGGAACAGCCCTGACGAAAGGTGAACACCGCCCGGCCCTCCACATCCCGGGCAGTGCGCACCGGAGGGTGATCGGCCTCACTGATCAGTACCAGGGTTTCATCGCACAACGGCACGCCATCCAGCCCCGCCAGTTCCAGGGGACCATCCACCAGGGCGGCGTCCAGGCGTCCGGTGAGCAAGCCTTCCAGCAACTCGCCGCTGGGCCCGGACTGCACCTGCAGATTCACCGCCGGGTAGGTGCGGTGGTAGCGCGCCAGCAGCGCCGGCAGATGAATGGCCGCGGTGCTGTACATGGTGCCGAGGACGAAATCCCCGGCCGGCTGACCGCCTTGCACCGCGGCATGAGCTTCGTCGTGCAGGGCGAACAACCGAGCGGCGTAATCGAGCAGGACCTTGCCCGCCGGTGACAGTTGCAAGCGCTGGCGCTCACGCAGAAACAGCTCGACGCCCAGTTGCTCCTCCAGTTGCCGGAGCCGGGTCGAGAGATTCGACGGCACCCGGTGCAGGCGCTCGGCGGCCCGGGTGATGGAACCTTCCTCGGCCACAGCCTGGAAAATACGCAGCTGGCTGAACTCCATGACCTTCTCCAAAACTGAACAGGTTTCTCACTATTATTCATTTTTAATGAAAGTCAATCCGCCCTAGCCTGACGGTCATTGTCCTTGCCGATGGAAGACCACCATGTCCCCCCTGCTGCGCCTGCTTGCCAGTTTCATTGCCCTGATGATGGCCATGGGCATTGGCCGCTTCGCCCTGACGCCACAGTTGCCGCACCTGATCAGCGAAGGCCAGGTCGACCTGACCGCCGCCGGACTGATCGCCGCCGCCAACTACCTGGGCTATTTCATCGGCGCTCTGGACGCCATGTTCGCCCGGCAGCCGGGCCAGATGCGGGCCCGCCTGCTGGGTGGGCTGTGGTTATGTGTGTTGCTGACCCTGGCTTCGTTCTGGGCTCGGGGTTTCTGGCCGCACCTGGCGCTGCGCTTCGGCACCGGCCTGGCCAGTGCCTGGGTGCTGGTGATGATCACGGCCCTGAGCCAGCCCCTGGCCCTGGCGGCAGGCCGGCCCCGCCTGGGAGCCCTGGTGTTCGCCGGCCCGGGGCTGGGGATCATGCTCACCGGCCTGCTGGCCCTGGGCGCCAATCGGCTGGGACAAAGCTCCGCCAACCTGTGGCTGCTGTATGGCGCCGTGGCCTTGCTGATGCTGCTGGTGATCCTGCCGATCCTACCCCGGACCTCCAGCAGCCAGCGGCTCACCCCCCAGCCGACCGCGGAAAATGAGCAAAGCGTGGGCCGCCTGGGGCTGGTCTATGGCCTGTACGGCGTGGGCTACATCATTCCCGCGACCTTTCTCTCGCAGATGGCCAGCGCGCGCTTTCACGGCCAGTGGCAAGCCGATCTGTTCTGGCCCGGCTTCGGCCTGGCCGCCGCCCTGGGAGTCGCCCTGGTCAGCCTGCGCCGACAACGCCCGGACAACACTCGGCACTGGCTGATGGCGACCCTGTGGCTGCAGGCGGCGGGAGTCTTTGCTTGCCTGCTGGGCAGTGGCCTGGGCCTGGTGCTGGGAGTGCTGCTGTGTGGCACGCCGTTCCTGGCCTGCATGCAACTGGTCATGCAGCGCTCACGGGAACTGGCACCACAGTCGGCCCAGCGCAATGCCGGGTTGCTCACCGCCTGCTTCGCCATGGGCCAGTTGAGCGGTCCATTGCTGGCGGCCCTGAGCAGTCATTTCAGCGGCAATCTGCAGCCGGCGCTGGTGGTCGCAGGCTGCGGCTTGCTGCTCGGCGCCAGCCTGCTCTGGCAACCGCGGTCCGCGACACAGCGCTGCCCGCTGGCGTCCTAGACAGCGGCTTACAGCAAACGCTTGATCCGCCGACGCAACCATTGTTCGGCGCTGACAAAAGTGATGCCCAGCAGCACCAGCAGCGCCCCCAGCACAAAGTTGAGACTCAAAGGCTCACCCAGCAACAGCACGCCGAAGGTCACGCCGAACATCGGCGTCATGAAGGAAAACACCGCCAGGTTTGCCGCCAGATAGCGGCGCAACAGCCAGAACCAGGTCAGGTAGCTGAAAAACGACACCACCAGCCCCTGGAACAGCACGCTGGCCACCGCCACCGGGGTCAGACTGACGTGGGTCACCTGACCGCTGAGCACGGCAATCAACAACAGGCCGACAAATCCGACGATCAACTGATAGAACAGGGTCAGGGTGGCAGGCGCCTCCGACAGCCGTGAAGCCCGCACCACCACCGTGGTCGCCCCCCAGGCCAGCCCCGCCAGCAATCCCAGCAGGTCGCCCAGGAGCATGCGCAGGTCCAGGTTGTCGAGGGAGATGCCACCGGCAAAGGCAATGCTGATGCCAATGAATGCGAGAACGATCCCCAGCCATTGCAAGGGCCGCAAACGCTCACTGGGCAGCAGCCAATTGACCCCCAGGGCGGTGAAGATCGGCGCGGTATAAAGAAACACCGACATGTGCGCGGCGCTGGTGAGCTTCAGGCCCTCGGCAATGAACAAAAACTCCAGGCCGAACAGGGCGCCGGCCAATAGACCGGCGCGCCAGGTGCCGGGAATCTGCGACCAGCCGCCCTTCCAGCACATCAACAGGGCCACCAGCAGCGCCGAAATCCCGGAACGGGCGGCCGCCTGCATCACCGGAGCAATGTCCGCCGCCGCCCACTTGATCATGACCTGCTGCACGCCCCAGATCAGGCACAACCCCAGCATCACTTGCAGGGCAAAGCCATCGGCGTTGCGCCGTTCGATGCTCACCACAGTGCCTCACAGTGTTTGAATGACATGACACCTACCCAAGATAAAAAAGTTACACCCCAGCGGGCTGAACAGCGGCGCAAAACCCAGTGGCAAACCCGCTCAGACTTGCGGCCCGCGTCCAGCACCAGGTGCCCAACGGCAGGCACAGAAGACGCCGAAACCACTGGCCAGGGCACTGACCAGCATGCCCCAGGCCATATCCAGCAGCGCCAGGGCGGCCGGCCAGGCCTGCAAGGTCGCCCAGTTGCTCAGATCATAAGTGCCGTAGGACACCAGCCCGAGCAGTGCCCCCAGGCGCGCAGCCCGACGCCAGCCACCCTGTTGCAGGGCGGGGCGTACCGCGAACAGCAGGCAACCAGTCACGTAGAGGAGGTAGAACAGAGCCGCCGGCAAGAGCCGTGGCTGTTCCAGCAGCAGCGAGCCCAGCTGGGCGCGGTAGGTGGGGCCCATCATCAGCCCCAGCCAAAGCGCGTCGAGCAGCAGGAACGCCAGCAGGGTGGCGAGCCAGGCGACCAGAGTGGTTTTCATGAGACTCGCCTGCAGCGTGAAGTGAGTGTCAGCTTAGCTCGATGCGATCTGCGTGGATGACAATCTGGCCCTGCTTATAAAGTGCACCGATGGCCTTCTTGAAGTTGCCCTTGCTGACCCCGAACAAACTGCTGATCAATGCCGGATCGCTCTTGTCGCTGACCGCCAGGGAACCATTGTTCTCCCGCAACTTGGCAAGGATCTTCGAGTTCAGACTGGTGGCCGCCTCTTCACCCACAGGTTGCAGGCTCAGGCTGATCTTGCCGTCGGCGCGGACTTCCTTGATGAAGCCTTTCTCTTGCATGCCAGAGCGCAGGAACTTGAACACCTCGTTCTTGTGAATCAGGCCCCAGTGCTTGTTATTGATGATGGCCTTGAAGCCCATGTCGGTGGACTCGGCCACCAGCAAGTCGACTTCCTGGCCCACCTTGTAGTTGGCGGGCGTCTTGTCCAGATAGCGGTCCAGGCGGGCCGTGGCGGTGATACGACGGGTGTGCTTGTCCAGGTAGACATGCACCACGCAGTATTCGCCGGCATTCATCTGGCGCTTTTCCTCGGAGTACGGCAGCAGCAGATCCTTGGGCAATCCCCAATCCAGAAATACCCCGATGCTGTTAACTTCGACAACTTTAAGACTGGCGAACTCGCCGACTTGAACTTTCGGCTTTTCAGTAGTTGCGATTAACTTGTCGGCACTGTCCAGATAAACAAAAACATTCAACCAGTCTTCATCTTCACTGGGAATATCCTTGGGAATATAACGATTGGGCAGCAAGATCTCGCCGTCCGCACCGCCATCCAGATACAAACCAAAGTTAGTGTGTTTTACCACTTGCAAACTGTTGTAGCGCCCGACTAAAGCCATTTCCAATACCCTCGTTACGTGGGCGGCATTCTACCTGTTTTCCACAGTGGCGTTGATGCTCCTGAGTCGCCCAGGGAAAAAATCCATGAACAGCCTTGATTTTTCTGGCCTTGGCGCCGATCAAGCGGCCACTCGTCAGGCAAAGGCGCACCTGCCCGAGCGGAATCCGCAGCGCCAAGACCGCCTTGCCCGCCAGTAGTCCTTATTTAAAACAGCCACTTAGGTAGATATCAGCGAGATCAACTTAGAAAAAAACACAAAAAGCCGCGCGTTATTCCAGAGGATATTTACCAAGCAATTGTCAAGTATTTCTGATAAGATGCCTGGCCAAATTAATTTTCCCGAAAGGTTAAATGGCCGCCATGCGAGTAAAAGCCTCCAACAGCAAAGCAAAACCAGCTCCCGCCGTTGAAACCAGCGAATCGATCAACGAACAAATCGCAGCCTTCCTCAAGTCCGGCGGCGAAATCCAGCAAATTGCCAAAGGCGTCAGCGGCCAGACTTTCGGCCCGTCCAAGCAGATCAGCCTCGGTAAGAAGTAATTCCCCACGCTCTATCCTGGTCCCTTAGCGCTTTGCCCTCAAAGCGCTAGGACTGGCACCCCGCTCCCCGCCCAACGCCAGCAAAAATCGACGAACGGCCCTCATCCCCAGGCATTCGCCGGTATTCTTGCCGCCTTCCGGATAAATCGTTTCAGCCGACTTTCAGGTTGTCACTCCCCGCCGTTCAAGGAGTGCTGCATGCTCAAATCCGCCACACTGGCCCTCAGCCTGCTACTGGCCTGCCCCATCGCCCTGGGCCAGACAGTCCAGCGAGAACTGGGCGCCTTCGACCTCAAGCTGGGCACCAGCCCCAGCCGCAGCATGGCCCAGGGCCTGGTCAAACCCGCCTCCAGCGACTCCCTGCACGGCGGCCTCGACCTGAGCCACGACAGCGGCTGGTACTTCGGCCAATGGTCCCCCAGCATGGGCCTGAACCCCGCCAGCCCGCTTGAAGTGGACGCCTACCTGGGCTTCAAGCGTCCCTTCGACCAGACCCTGGGCTACGAACTGGGGATCATTCACTACAACTACCCGCAGCGGCGCACCCAGAACAGCCAGGAGTTCTACGGCGGCCTGAGCCTGCTGGGCAGCCGGTTTGGCGCCGCCCTCAGCAACGACCCGGCCATGCGCAACAGCGCCCTGTTCGCCGACCTGGGCGGCAACTCGCCGTTCGGCATAGGCATCAGCGTCAAATACACCGCGTACCAGTTGACCAATGCTGTCGCCGTGGCCAACGGCAGTGAAGTGGCAGGCTTCAATGACTGGTCGATCAAATTCTCGCGGCCCTGGCGGGGGATCGATCTGAAGCTGATCTACAGTGATTCAAGCCTGCGCGGTAGCGACTGCAGTGCCTACACCGGGCACAACCCACAGTGCGACGGCCTGCTCACCTTCAAGGCCGAACGGACGTTTTACTAGGCACAGGCCTCTGAACTGTCAGCGGCCCGGCGGGTTCAGATACAGCAACCCGCACTCGCAAGGACTCGCCCATGGCCCGCCGCTGGCACCTGCTCATCCCGCTGCTGATCTGCAGCCTGCTGCTCGGCGCCTGCAGCCGGGTAGGCCTAGCCTATCGCAACCTGGATGTGATCATCCCCTGGACCCTCAACGACTACCTGGACATGAACCGCGAGCAGAAGAGCTGGTTCAACCAGCGTCTGCAGCAGCACCTGAGCTGGCATTGCACCACCCAACTGCCAGGCTACCTGGACTGGCTTGATCGCCTGCAAGCCATGGTGCAGAGCAATCAGGTCAGTGACCAAGCCCTGCAACAGCGAACCCAGGAAGCCAAGCAAGCCATCGCCGAAACCGCGCGGCAGATCGTGCCCTCCGCGGTAGAGCTGCTCCAGGGCCTGGACGACGGACAAGTCGCCGAGATGAACAACGCCTTTGCCAAGGACCAGCAGGAACATCGCGAGCAATACCTGAAACCATCCCTGGCGCAGCAGATAGAACAGCGCAGCCAGCGCATGAGCAAACGCCTGAAATCCTGGCTCGGCCCCTTGAGTCCCAACCAGCAACGACGCATCGAGCAATGGTCGGCGTCCCTGGGCGAACAGAACCAGCAGTGGATCGCCAACCGCATCCACTGGCAGGCACAGTTCAGCGCCGCCGTGGCGCAACGGCAAAACAGCGATTTCCCACAACGCATCGAGCAACTGCTGGTGAACCGCGAGCAGTTATGGACAGAGGATTACCGCCAGGCCTATGCCCGCACCGAACAGGCCGCCCGCCACCTGCTGGTGGACCTGATGGCCACCAGCAGCCTTGAGCAGCGCCAGCGCCTGCTGAAGAAGATCGACGGCGTACGCCAGGATTTCGCGGAACTCAAATGCCTGCAGAACGCCCGCCAGGACCCGCCCTGAGCTAGGCGATCTGAGCCTTGGAGGCCAACTCGTCGAAAGTTTCCGGCGCCAGGGCATCGGCCTGCTCATCCAGCACCTGACGGGGATGCTCATGACCCGGAATACTGCTGTCGAGCAGGCACAGCAGGCTGGAGCCCCGGGGTGTCAGGATGAAATTCTCACCGTTGCCACCCTCTTCCTCAGGCCGAGTTTCGATAAACCCCCGGTCCAGAAGCAGCTTTTCGTACTCGGTAGCAGTGACTTTCAGATCATCCAGGTTACCGGTGGCCTCACCTTCCGCCGCCTTGGCCGCCGCATGCTGCTCGGCGTAAGGACGGGGAGTGAAACTGTGGCCGGCGCCGTTCTGCACTTCGTGCAACAGCCGTTCGATCAGATCCCAGTTGTAAGTGCTCATCCTGATTCAACCTCCAGACACAAGAATGAAATGCCGTTCATAGGTTGTGACCGACAGGCTTTTCAGCCGTTCAGGAAATCCACCCAGGCCAGCGCCCCCCAAGCGGAAAACCGCTGGGCGGTTTGTCGATCTGCCCCGGAGTCAAACGACTAGCGTGTGTAAGACGCTTCGCCCACTGCCAGAGGAGAAATGTCATGCCCGTTACCGATCATCCCGTGGTCTCCCGGGAACAATGGCTACGAGCCCGCAAACAGCATCTGATCCACGAAAAGGCCTTTACCCGCCAGCGCGACCAGCTCAGCGCCGAACGCCGGGCGCTGCCCTGGGTAAAAATCGACAAGCCCTATCAGTTTCAAGGCCCGAATGGCCCGCTAAGCCTCGCGGACCTGTTTGGCGACCACAGCCAACTGCTGGTCTACCACTTCATGTTCGGCGCCGGCTGGAAAGAGGGCTGCAAGGGCTGCTCGTTCCTGGCGGACCACTTCGATGGCGCCAACCTGCATCTGGCCCACCACGATGTGGCGCTGGTGGCGGTATCCCACGCGCCCTACGGCCAATTCCAAGCCTTTCGCCAACGCATGGGCTGGCATTTCGACTGGTACTCCAGCGCCGGCGGCGACTTCAACCAAGACTTTGGCGTGAGCCTCAGCGACGAGCAACTGGCCCAGGGAACCGCCAGCTACAACTACGAACAGGTCAGTGGCGACGAGCGGGAGCTACCCGGCCTGAGCGTGTTCTATCGCAACCCGCAAGGTGAAATTTTCCACACATATTCCACCTATGCCCGCGGGCTGGACCTGTTGCTGGGGGCCTACAACTTCCTCGACCTGACGCCCAAGGGGCGCAACGAAGAACAGATCATGGACTGGGTTCGGCACCACGACCGTTACCAGAAAACACCCCGGAGCAAGGGCAGCAGTTGCTGCTGTGACGACTGACAGCCTGTTCGCCGACAGAAACCTCCCGTAGGAGCCGGCTTGCCGGCGAATCGCACACACAAATGGCACAAATCTGCGGCAGACTACGACGACCCTCACAGCCAACTAATCTGAAGACATGAGCGCCGCCTACCACAGCCTCCACGAATACACCCTGCGCATGAACCGGGTGCTGGAGTACATCGACCAACACCTGGACCAGCCCCTGGAGCTGACGGACCTGGCGCGGGTGGCACATTTTTCGCCCTACCACTTCCACCGCCTGTTCAGCGCCTGGGTCGGCGAGCCCCTGGGCGCCTACCTGCGTCGCCGGCGCCTGGCCTGCGGCGCCTACCTCATGGCCAGTCGCCCCGCAGCCTCGATCCTGGAAATCGCGCTGGAAGTCGGCTTCGGCTCCGGCGAAGCCTTCTCCCGAGCCTTCAAGCAACACTTCTCGGTCTCCCCCAGCACCTGGCGCGATACCGAACCGAAACGCTGGCACCGCCGCCTCGACGACATCCGAGAACGGCGCCTGCGTGAATTGAGCAATCCTGATCAGACCCACATTCCCGCCTTCGACGATCCTGACGCCTTCATTCACCTGAAGGAAACAGCGATGAACGTCACCCTGCAGCAGCTGCCCGCCACCCGCGTGGCTTACCTGCGCTACATCGGTGCCTACGGCCCGGGCATTGGGGTTTTCTGGCGCGAAACCGTCATGCCATGGATGCTCGAACACCGATTGTTCAACCGCGTGCGCTACGGCATCGGCCACGACGACCCGGACCTCACCCCGGCCGAAAAATGCCGCTACGACGCCTGCGTCGAAGTGCACGAAGACTTCAAGGCCGGCCCTCCCGCCGTGATCACCACCTTGCCCGGCGGCCTGTACGCCGTAGCGGCCTACCGCGGCCTTGGCCCGGACATCGGCGATGCCTGGATCGAACTGTGCCGCGACTGGCTGCCCAAGAGCGGCATGCAGTTCGACCCGCGCCCGGCGTTCGAACGCTATCCGGCGGATGCGTACTACGACATCAAGACCGGGGAGCTGGAGTGTGAGATTTGTATTCCGGTGAGGGCGCTATAAGCCAAAAGGCCGACTGATACATCCATACCCCATGTAGGAGCGAGCTTGCTCGCGATGAACGTCAACGACAACGCGCCGCAACTGAAAGAACGCAGCGCCCTCGGCTCATCGCGAGCAAGCTCGCTCCTACCATCCAGCCACACACCTACTCAGCGCGAAGGAATGGCCTTGATATCACTGACAATGAACTTCGGCAGAGCGCGAATGTAGAAGTTCTCCACATCCGAATTACCGCTGTTGGTGATCACCCCCAGCATGCTCTTCATATTACGCAACTGGCCCATGGCTCCGGCAGGCTGCAAACCGTTGCGCTCCTGAGCGAAATGCAACACCTCGGCGCCGTCGCGCTTGACCTGGACCTTGTAGCCAAAATCGACACTGGCCAGGATCGTATTGTCATCGACGACCATCGACACCAGCCCACCCTTGGAATCACTCAGGCGGCGCTTGTACACCGCATTCACATCCAGCAGGTAGTCGGCGCTGTCCTTGCTGGCGGCGTAGCGATTGGCATTGCCCAATTGCCGGATCAACTCCATGCCCAGCTGCTGACGCAGCTTGTCCTCGGGCAGAAAGCGCTCGCTCTCGCCCACCAGTTGCAGGTTGAAGGTGTCGATCCAGTAAGTGGCGGTGGCGGGAATCTGCACCGGTTTGGGCGAGATGTAATAGTCCGGGGTTGAAGCACAACCGGCGAGCAGAACGAAGCTGAACAGCAGAGACAACAGACGCATGACGGATCTTCCTTGAGAGGGTTTTCAACAACGCACCGCCACCTGAAAACCAACTGTGGCATGGCGATAAGCGGCGGCATTGTAAGCCAGGAAAATCGTGGCGGACCGGCTTGAAAAGATACTCTCGACAAATTAGGAATTGCCTTACGGCAGAAGCAGACAATCCAGTAGGAATGGGGCTTTAAGGACAGGGGGGGCGCTGGATATAGTCGAGGGGTCGTTGAAAGGACGACCGGGTTTGGCGACCTGATTTACAGAGTCCTCAGTCAAACTAAAGAGGCTCAATAAATGACGCGTTATCAAGCTATAACCGGCCACGACTGCAACATTCCCTCACTGCTGATCGACACCCAAGCTCCCACAGACGTCCTGCACGATGCAGCGGCGTATCGCATTCGCGCTGTGACTCAACTACTGGAGAACCTCGCAGTTTCTGATGAAGCGCCCAAAGGTGCAGTGGTGCTGCAGGAACTGTCGCTGCTGTGCAGCATTCTGCTACGCGATGGGTGTGATTTGATGGATGTGACGACAAGGCGAATGCAAGAGCAAGTGCTTCAGTAAGCAAAAAGGGGCGGCTTGAAGGTCGCCCTTTTTCTCTCGTGATTGACCATACACCTATAGTTCAAAAACAGACCTGTTCTCTTAGTAATAGTGCTCAATAATGCTTCCTTGACGCAGATAACGGCCAACAACATCCATTTCTACCACGGACTTGGATAATCTAAACATGGATCTTGAGCCTATGTATTTTCCAAAACACTCTAAAAGCCAAACCACCCTATCCCTCACTGGCTCATCCAACTTCAGGAAAATTAAGTCAAGAACGTCTTCCAGCTCGAAACAATTCATAACAAGGCGACAAAACTCAGCCCCCTCTTATCTCGTGAGCCACTTAATGTTCTTAGTGCAAAGATAGCCACCAAATCTCATCCAAAGTCATTACACCATCTGAGAATCGAAACCCAAAGATCGATAGCGGCAGCAAATAATAACTCGACCATCTTTTCTGACTACCCCCTCACCACCAACAACGTTCTATAAATCGCCCTTAAACACCATACTCAAACCTTAGAAACAGCCAGCATATAAGCATCTTGAGCCGAGTACTCCACATCTAAATCCACAGCCATTAACGCTTCAATAAATTCATCCGGCGGCTTATATCCATGCACTTCTATATAGTGAACTATCATCGTAGGGGAGGCAAAATACCCATCAGCGCAAGCATACGGCACCCAAATCTCAGAGCTACCAATATATATATTTTTACTACCTACAGAGACCTCAACATTTCGCTCGCCGCATAAATTACACGGATGAATACCTCGTATCTTATTTACATGAGCATCAAATACAGCAGAGCCAGCTATCAGCTGATGCAGCTTATCAACAACAGCCTTTGGAACATCACCTCGTTCAAAATAATGCCTTGAATCTATCCAGCCGACATTCTTTACACTAGGTAGCCCACCACTTAAATAGTAAGAATAATCACTCAAATCCTTAAAATACATAAATCACCTCACGAATTCTGTACATGCAGCCCATTGTACACACCCTGCGTAGGACTTTAGCAATTCAGAAAGCGATGTGCGCTGTTCCACCGTTGATGAATTTTTCAAAATCACCAGATTTGTAGGCGCACTAAGAGAGTAATTAAGAACTTTAGCACCGGGCAACCAAGTTGCCATGCCTTCAATATCGTTAGCAATACGAGGATTTTTTAACACTGCTGCGAATAATCCCTCCCAATCACCACGCTCGATAAATTACCCAGTTGCGTCTGTGATACGAATGCCCTCTCGGGGCAAAGTTATAGCTGTTCCTTCAGGCACAATAGTTTCCCCGACTCCATATCTGTACTGACCATGACCAGCATATGCGGCACCAGTTCCTCCCTCAAGAACACCACCAGCATAGGCGTGTCCCGCAGCGCTCCCGAGAGACCTCTCCTTCCCAAGTAGGTTACCCGTGAGTTTCAGGCCTGCCGCTTCCCCTCCAACAATTACACTTCGACCAAATAATGCACCCAATAGCTTCCCTAACCAAGTAGCTGGTACGTGAGCTAAACTTCCCATAGTAGTTACATCGCTAATAGCCTTTCGATTTAATGCATCATGAATCGCCCCGGGTTTCGTAGACACCTCTTTGCCTTAAACTGAGGTCAATTAGGAGGTGCCATGAGCAACCCGCGTTACCCTGAAGAATTCAAAATCCAAGCAGTCAATCAAGTGACCGAAAAGAAGCTGCCTGTCGCCGATGTGGCAGCACGTCTTGGCGTGTCGACGCATAGCCTCTATGCCTGGATAAAGCGCTACAGCAAACCTCAAGAAGAACGGCAGCAGGATGATGATCAGCACGCTGAGCTGCGTCGTCTTCGAGCGGAACTCAAGCGGGTGACTGAAGAGCGAGACATATTAAAAAAGGCCGCCGCGTACTTTGCCAAGGAGTGCGGCTGAAGTACGCCTTTATCAAACAGCGCGCGGGCGACTATTCGACTCGACGGCTTTGCCTGACGCTGAAAGTCCATCCCAGCGGTTATTACGCCTGGCTGTCTGAGCCGCAATCTGCACGAGCTAAAGACGATCAGCGACTGCTGGGTTTGATCAAGCACTCATGGCTGGAGAGCGGCGGCGTTTATGGGTATCGAAAAATCCATGATGATCTGCGCGAGGTCGGAGAAGACTGTGGTCGCCATCGTGTGGCGAGGCTGATGCGTCTTGAAGGGCTGCGCTCTCAGACAGGGTATCGACGTCGCCCTGGAAAGTACGGCGGTAAGCCAGCGGTAGCCTCACCCAATTTGCTGAAGCGCCAGTTCGATGTCGTAGAACCCAACAAGGTTTGGGTCACCGACATCACCTACATTCGTACGTATGAAGGCTGGCTGTATTTGGCAGTGGTGCTGGATCTGTTTTCTCGTCAGGTCGTTGGCTGGTCAATGAAGTCGCAGATGACCAGTGATTTGGCAATTGATGCGTTATTGATGGCGGTTTGGAGGCGTAAACTGAAACAGGAGGTGATGGTTCACTCCGACCAAGGCAGCCAATACAGCAGCTCCGATTGGCGCAGCTTTTTGAAGGCGAACAATTTGGTTGCCAGCATGAGTCGTCGAGGCAACTGTCATGACAATGCCGTGGCCGAGAGCTTTTTCCAGCTTCTGAAACGGGAACGGATCAAGCGCAAAATCTACCCCACACGGGAAGGTGCACGTAGTGATGTGTTTGATTACATCGAGATGTTCTACAACGCGAAACGTCGTCATGGTTTCAACAATCAGCTGTCGCCGGTAGAGTTTGAAAAGCGTTACGCAATGAGCTTGCAAGGTGTCTAGAGAATCCGGGGCGATTCAATTAGAACGCCCATGCTGGCCAAGAGAAGGAACAGCTTTACCATCGTCTCCCGGCTTTTTTCCCCATACAACTCAACACTCTTCTTCCACTGCTCATACGCCTTCTTCGGGCTCGCCACAGCGCCAAGGGAATAACTGCTCGCATACAAATCCGTACGCGACTCTTCATCCTTGGTGATCTCATACGCCTTGTTCACATCCCGGTTCAGCCCGGCCGTTGAATCGGCCCCGGTCTCGGCATCCTTGCGCACCACGATCTCGCCCGCCCCGACGGTGGCGCGCACGATCTGCTCGCGGTTCTTCTGGTAATCCCAGCCGCTGACGCTCCAGCCGGTTTCACCCTCCTTGCCTTTACCCACCTGGCTGCTGTCTTGTGTGGTGCCACTACCGGAGCTGTAGGTGCCGCCCACGTTCAGGTAATAGCCGTGCTCCTTGTCCTTACCGGCGATATCGCTGAAGCCCAGGGTGCCGGTGTCCAGCTTGAGGTTGCCGTTGTCGGCGGCGATCAGCGCACCGTCGATCTGGATGTGGTTTTCAGTTGAGCCACTGAGCCCCGGAGCAGGACCAAAGGTGGCGGTGACACTGATGTCGAATTCCTTGCCCTTGAACTTGCCGGTGTCGGCGACCGAAGCTACGTTCAGGTCTCCCCCGACACGCCCGATCACTTCATCACCACGCAGGTTGGCACCAGAAATGTTGGTGTCCTTGCCACTGGTGAAACCTAGACGGTCCCCGGCATAGAGATAAGCCTCTTGATGGCGCTCGCCTTCACACTCCAGATTGTCACGCCGGCATAGAACGCCATCTCTTTTCGGTACCGACAGTGATGCCCACTTCCCCACCATCATTGTCGTTTTGCTCGGCGCGGACCTTCAAGCCGCTGCTGATCTTGAGGTTTGAGCTCTCTTATGTACAACCAAAAGGACTCACCCAATCAAGCAAGCCATTACATCTACATCTCGCAAAACCCACTTACTACAGCAACAAACTTATCAAAAACCACAATCACTCAAACAGCAACTAGTCAACTTCCTTTTTATATCTATCAAACGCATCCCCCCCCTCATCAACCTGCAATAGAATACGACCGCAAGACGGACACTTGTATGCATCTCTTCTAAACTCATTATATAAATCCAAAAAATCATCACTACTAAAATTAGCACCAGCAGCCTCCCACTTATTTAGCAATCCAACGATTACCTTCTGAGGAACAAAATCATATAAAAACTCCTCCTCCATTGTACGAGCAACCATTACACAACCACATTCACACTGTAACTTTGACATTAGTTACCTCCTAAGACCGGACGATCAAAACGATGTATTTGCCCTTTTGAATCCTGAAAAAATAATGTATGGATATTTTTAGCATTGGGTTTGCCCCAAACCCTATCTGCAATACTTTTCATTTCAACTCCAGACAAATCAATCTGCGTCAAAACAGATGAAGCTTGTGACTTTTTCTTCTCAATAACATTTATAATATTTTTTTGATTTGCTGTGTTCGGCGTATAAACATCAACCTTCCCAATACCAGACACATACATATCTGGCGTTCTTACATCTTTAACTCCTAGATCCGATGCGGTAGCTTTATATTTAACATCATATCCAAGCTTTGCAAACCCTGACCCAGCCCTAATTTCATTTGCATCAGGCCTAGCCAATGGTTCATAAACTACTTTCCCTTCACGAACTACAGGCAGATTAGTATTGGTATCGTGTACAGTTTTATCTACTGACCCAGCGCCCCCCTTTCCAGTATCACCAGCAGAATTCCCCCCACGTTCATTAATTCTGCCATCGTTAACAGAAACATGAGCCTCGCCCTTCGCTCCCTTCTTACCCGGTAACGCACCAGTAAAGATGCTATAGATCAGCTCGCCACCGCCAATTATATAGGCATCTTCTTGAAAATTCGGGTATAACTCTGTCCCTTGAATAGCCTGTGCTGCTGCTTTTCCCGCGTAGGCTTCCACCTTACCCATATTTTCAGCAAACTTCTTACCAAACTCTGTTCCCTCAATAGCTTTCATCACCAGAAACTGCGCAACACCTTTAGGCCCCTGCGCAGCAGCCATAACATAGCCTACAGCTTCCGCTTGCTCTGGATTTTCCTTAATATATTTCTGAGCTGCCGCAAGACTCTCTAAAGTTCCCTGAAGCTCCAATATCCCAGTGGGATTAACCTGCGTTTCTTTCAGCACCAGCGAACCTTGGCTAGGAACGTTGTTACTGGGCTCTACGACCCTTTCAATTTCCTCCAGAACCTTCGGTTCGATACCATTTAATGAGGCGATACCAACAAGAACACCATCGATAAACTTTTGATCTCCCATCATCGCCATAGCTTCGCGGCGACTTTTACCGGAAAGAATCAGTGCCTCAAGTGTACTTTCTGCTAAGTCCTTCCCTGCCACAGCTTCCGCACGAGCATCCATGGGACGCCCTAAAATTTTATCCACGCGATTAATCATCACGTTGAGCGCTGACGCCGCCTTGTTAAAGTTATTCAGTGCAGTTTTGTCATAGTTGAGCAACCCATCAGACCATTGTTTCAGCGTTTCACCCGGTTTGAGTGCAGCGTCAATGGAAGAACTACTCGCATACAAATCCGTACGCGACTCTTCATCCTTGGTGATCTCATACGCCTTGCTAACATCCCGGTTCAGCCCGGCCGTCGAATCGGCCCCGGTCTCGGCATCCTTGCGCACCACGATCTCGCCCGCCCCAACGGTGGCCCGCACGATCTGCTCGCGGTTCTTCTGGTAATCCCAGCCGCTGACGCTCCAGCCGGTTTCACCCTCCTTGCCTTTACCCACCTGGCTGCTGTCTTGTGTGGTGCCACTACCGGAGCTGTAGGTGCCGCCCACGTTAAGGTAATAGCCGTGCTCCTTGTCCTTACCGGCGATATCGCTGAAGCCCAGCGTGCCGGTATCCAGCTTGAGGTTGCCGTTGTCGGCGGCGATCAGCGCACCGTCGATCTGGGTGTGGTTTTCGGTGCGGATATCGACCTTGTTCTTGCCAGTGATGCGGGTTTGCTCTTCAACCCAGTCGGTCTTGCCGGTGGTCTGGCCGTAACCGACTGAGCCACTGAGGCCCGGGGCAGGACCAAAGGTGGCGGTGACGCTGATGTCGAATTCCTTACCCTTGACCTTGCCGGTGTCGGCGACCGAAGCGACGTTCAGGTCCCCCCCGACACGCCCGATCACTTCATCACCACGCAGGTTGGCACCCGCAATGTTGGTGTCCTTGCCACTGGTGAAGCCCAGACGGTCCCCGGCATAGAGATAGGCCTCTTGCTGGCGCTCGCCTTCACGTTCCAGATTGCCTTTGCCCATGCTGACGCTGACGTAGAAACCGACGCCTTCTGAACCAAAGGTGAAGCCCATCTCCCCACCACCACTGTTGCGGTTGTTTTCGCTGCTGTGGTCGTTCTGCGCGGCGCGGATGTTCAGGTCGTTGCCGGCATCCAGGTCGATGTTGCGTCCGGCCTGGGCCTGGGTCCCGATCAGGTTCAGGTCGTTGCTGGCCTTGAGGTTGATGTCGCGCCCGGCATCCAGTTGGGTGACGGTGGAGGAGCCTTGGCTGCTCTCGGTGTTGGCGGTGCCGAAGCTGCCTCCGACGCCGATCTTGACGCCGCCACTGGTGCCGCCGTGGATGCCGCCCCACATCTCGGTATTGCGGGTTTCCTCGCTGATGCTGCCTTTGGCCACATCCAGGGTGACGTCGCGCCCTTTGACGTTGATGTCGCGCCCGGCACCCAACTGGCTGCCCTTGACGGTCACGTCGTTGTTGGCCGTGAGGTTCAGGTCGTTGCCGGCCTGCAGGGTTGAAGAGCGGTTGCTCTGCTCGATGATCTCCTGACTGCTGCTTTGCTTGCTGTTGCCAAGCTTGACGTCAGCGGTCGGTCCGGCGAGGAACTGGCTGACCGAGTCGACGGCCTTGAGGGTGCTGGAGGCTTTGCTGGTGTTGTTTTCACCGTCGCCGGCGCCGTTGACGGCGTCCTTGGTCTTGCCGTAGTTGTGGTTGAGGGTGACGCCCAGGCCATTGCGCTCGCTTTCACGCTGCTGCTCGGTCACCCGCACTTCCCGGGCGGCGTCGATCTTGATGTCGCGGCCGGCCACCAGGTTGATGTCGTGATCGGCCCGAAGGTCGGAACCGATCTGATTGATGTCGCGCTTGGCGTTGACCGACAGGTCTGCACCGGCACTGATCTGGCTGGCGGCGGCGGTCTGGGTTTCGACGCGATTCTTTTCCTTGTTGCGCTCGGCCCCGGCGAAGAGGCTGACACCGTTGTCGTCACTGCTGACGCCTACGCCGACTTGCTTGCTCTTTTTCCAGTCCTGCTCCGCTGAGCTGTTCTGTGCCGCCACCACATTGACGTCACGGCCGGCGTCGAGGCTGACATTGCGCCCGGCGCTGATGCCGCTGCCCACCACGTTGATGTCGCGCTCGGCCTTCAGGCTCGCATCGCGCTCGGCCAGCACCTGGCTGCCCACGCTGGTGCTGCTTTGCGCCTGGCGCCCGGATTCCTTGGCCGAGGCAAAGGAGACGCTGGCCCCGGAGGAGGACAGCCCGACCTTTTTCTTGTACTGCTCGCTGCGGCTGTAGGCGGTGTCGTTGGCCGAAACCAGGTTGATGTCACCCGTGTCCTTGACCAGCCCGGCACGCAGTTCCACATCGTTGCCGGCCGTGGCTTCACTGGCCCGCAAGCGAATATCGTTGCCCGCAGCAACCACCACATCGTTGCCGGCATTCAGCTCGCTGCCGACCTGGGTCGCGGTGGTTTGCAACTGGCTCTTGCCGCTTTTGGACAGGCCGAGGAAACCGGACTTGGTCTTCTTGCTGTAGGAACCGTGCTCCTCGACACCGGAGAGGACCGCCACATCGCCGGTGGCGCCGACCATCAGGTCTGCGCCGGCCTTGAGCTGGCTGCCAATCACCGTGACATCGCGGCCGCCGTTGATGCTCATGCCGCCATCGGCTTTCTTGCTGGTGTTGAGGGTCAGGTCTTTCCCGGCCTCGACCACAGAGGCGACGTTGGTGCTGTGGTAGCTCTCCTGCTGTTTGCTGCTGCTACGCCCGAAGGAGCCTTTGCTCTTCTTCGAGTAGAAAGAGGCGCTCTCGTCCTTGGCGGACAGCAGATTGAGATCGCGAGCGGCATCCAGCGCGACGTTTTGCTCGCCCTTCACCTGGCTGGCCACCAAGGTCAGGTCCTGACCCGCCTTGATCGACAGATCGCCGCCAGCGGTCACCGAGGATGCCTGCTGACGTACCTGATCGTTACTGCTGGTGACCTTCTTGCTCTTCGACGCGCGGTGGCTCTCATTGGCCGCAGCCTCGATGGAGACATCACGCGCCGCTGCCAGTGCCAGGCTGCCCTGGGCAGCGACCTTGCTGGCCACTATCTGCAGATCCTGGCCGGCCGTGGCGGAAAGATTGCCACCGACCTGCACTTCACTGCCGTGCTGGGTGGTCTGGCTCTGGCTCCAGCTGGTCTTCTTGTGGCGCCCGCTGCTGCTGTTCACTTGCTCAGTGGCCACCAACGCCAGATCACGCCCCGCCTTGAGACTTGCATCCCCCCCGGCCTGGAGCACGCTGCCGCTGTTACGGATATCCCGTCCGGCGTCGATATTCAGGCTGTTGCCCGCCTCGACCCGAGCCGCGCTGTTGAGGTAGTCGTTGTGCTGGATACCGCCGCCATAACGGGTGTCCTGGCTGACTTTCGAACGCTCGTTGACGACGTCGCCCTGGGTCGCGACCAGGCTGACGTCCCGGCCTTTGAGAATCCCGCCCTGGGCGTTGCGGATGCTTTGGGTGGCCAGCAACGACAGGCGTTCGTTGGCTTCCATCAGGCCGCTGTTGTCGATGTTCTGGGCGCTGGCTTGCAGTTGTGCACTGGCGCGCAGGGTGCCCTGATTGGCCAGGGTGCCGCCGGAGATCAGGTTCACATCGCGCCCCTGGATCAGCGCGCCATTGGGCGCCAGGCGGTTGTTGGCCTGGGCCATGTACAGCACCGGTACCAGGACCTTCTCGCCGTTGACCTCCTGTTCCTGCATCCAGACGATGTCGTGGGTCAGGGCCGCAACCTGGGCGGAGGTCAGGGCGACACCCGGTGACAGGTCAAGGGCGGTCTTGCTGGCGATCGCGTTGTCCATCAGGTGGCGGAACATCGCTTCGTCGCTGTCCAGCCCGGCAATGAAGCGCTGGCCGGTACGGGCGATCACCGCTTCGCGGATCAGTCGTTGTTCGTAGAGACCGTCGCCCAGGCGGCGCTGGGTCTGGTCGCTGTTGAAACCGATGCGGCTGAGCAGGTAGTCGGAACTGATGAACTGCTTGAGGTTGGCGAACGCCGGGTTGGTTTCGATCAGGTATTTGTGTTGCGGGTTGCGGCTGACCTTGAACAGGCCGCTGTCACCTTGCGGCAAGCTGAAACCGGGCAAGGCCAGAGGGTTGACCGCTTGTTGCTGCAGGTCCGGAGCGGCTTGCAGGTTCAGCTGTGGCAGGGCCTGAGTGCTGCTGTCCACGGTTGTCAGGCCGACCCGGCTGGCACTGGCGGCCACGGTTTCACCCGGACGAATCACGCTGTTTTCCAGCAGTTGGGTGCCGGTGATGTCCACCTTGCCGGCGCCCTGGATGACTGCCTCGGCGACTTCGCCACTGCCGGAGGTCTCAACCTTGCTGAAGCCGTTCAGGCTACCAAGGGCGATCGCTCCCAATGGCATCGCCGCAGGGTTGTAACTGGCAGAGTTGGGGTCGTTGTAGGCGTTGTAGCGCCCCATGTTGTTGATGAAGGTGTAGTAGGCGCCGTCGTCCTTGGTGTAGATCGAGTAAGCGTAATTGCGGATCTCGCCACCACCGGCACCGATGTTCTTCAGGCTGTTGCTTTGCAAGCTGATGTCGCCGGCGGCAGAAATGGTACTGAACTGGTTTTCAAAGCTGTCGCCCTTGAAGGTCAGCTCGGCGCCGGAAATCAGGTTACCGCGCTGGGAGTCCTCGGTGATTTTCGTGCCGTAGACCTCGGTCACCGAGTAGGAGGCTGCACAGTGCTTGCCCTTGCAGTTGTCGGTGAAGTGCAAGGTGATACGCCCGGAGGTCAGGGCCGGAATAAAGGCGAACTTCTCCTTGCGGTTCACCAGGCGATTGGCCAGCAACTGCATGCCATGGGCGCTTTCGATGGTGCCGGAAATGTTTTCGATCAGGCTGGCCGGTTGTTGTCCCGGGGCATTCACATCCAGGCGCCCAAGGCTGTAGATGTCACCCTTGTCGTTGGTCAGGCTGCTGGTTTCCAGCTGCATGTCGGCGCCGCTGAAGATCAGCCCGCTCTGGTTGACCAGGGTCGGGGTTTCGATGTGCAGGGCATTGCCCGCCCCCAGGGTGCCCTGGTTGGTCAGGCTGTCGACCTTGAGTTGCAGGTCGCCGGCGGCCGTGAGCGTGCCGAGGTTCTGCAGGTGACCGCCGAGAGTGAAATCGGCGGCAGCACCGCTGCGCACTTCGGCCTCTTGGCTAAGGTCGGCGCGGGCGGCAGCGAAAGTCATGCGCCCCTGGCTCTTGAGCAGGCCGTTGCCCTGGTAAGAACCACTGAGAATCAGCTTCAGGTCGCCATCGGTTTCCAGGCCGCCGTCGTTGATCCAATGATCACCACTAGCCTCGACCCCCTCGACCGAGACCAGCTTGCCAGTGCGGGTCTGGGTGAAGGTCCCGACCTTCAAGCCGATCTTTTGTGCCTGGATCCGGCTGGTGTTGCTCCAGTCCGCCAGGTCCAGATCCAGCCGACTGTTAGTGATGAAACTACCGCCAGCATTGCCAGCGTCCGCCAGGGACAACACGAAGCCTTGTTGCCCCAGGTGGCGCACCAGCCCTTGCTGATTGCTCAAGCCCCCACTGCTCAGAATCAAGCGCTGATTGCCGATCTCCACCAGGCCCTGGTCGTTATCGAAACGACCACCGATGCTGAAGCGGCTCTCGCCCTGCTCGCCCAAGGCCCGCAAACGACCCTTGGCGTTGCTCACTGAACCGGCGTCCACCGCGAGGCTTTCCCGGGCCTCGATCAGCCCCGCGTCGTTGTCCAGCTTGCCGGAAAGCGCCAGCCCGATGGTTTCGGCGCTGAGGCTGCCCTTCTGATTCTGCAAGCTGTCGACGGAGAGTTGCAGGTGCTTCTGGCTGGCGATCTCGCCCTCGTTGTTGCGGAGCTCGCCGCCCTTGAGCTGCAAGTCGCCTGCGGTGGACAGCACATGCCCCTGATCATTGAGCAGACGGGAGCGGCTGCTGATCTCGACTGCCGCCCCGCGGGCCTGCCCCTGAGTGTTGTCGAAGGTCGCGCTTTTGACCTCAAGCTTGCCGGTCTGGGCGTTCAGTCGTCCTTGCTGGTTGCGCAGTTCATCGGCTTCCAGGCTCAGTTTTCCGGCACCCGTGAGGATCTTGCCGCCGCCGTTGTCGAGGACCTGTTTGACCCTGGCCTTGAGCTCGCCCTGGTTGGCTTGCAGGGTGCCCTGGCGGTTATCCAGGCTGTCGGTGTTCAGGGTCAAGTCTGCGCTTTTGCTGAGCAGCAGGCCCTGATCGCGGTTGTCCAGAGTGTCGAGTACCACCTTGACAGACTGCTCGGCGGCCAGGGTCCCGCCACGATTATCCAGACTGCTGCCCTCAACCTTGAGAGCTTGCTGGCCAATCAACTGACCACCACGGTTATCAACACGACCGGCCTTGAGGTGCAGATCACCCGCAGCCACCAGTTCCGCGTCCCGGTTATCCAGGCGCTCCAGATCAGTCGTGAGGCTGCCCCGGGCGTTGATAGTGCCGGTATTGGTCAGACTGCCGCCCTGAAGCTGCAGATGGCTGCTGGGATTGATGGTCTCGATAGCCTCTTGCCGCTGGAGCCCCGCATTAAGCTGACCACGACTGACCACCTGCCGGCCTTCGAGGTGCACGTTGCCGCCCGCTGTCAGGTTTTTGTCCACCGCCAGTTTTTCAGCAGCAACCACTTTGGCGTTCCGGTCCGCGTACACCGACTCGGTCAGTTGCACCTCTTGCGCCTTGAGTTGCACATCGCCCAGGGCCTGAGCACGAGCCAGGGTCAATTTGCCATTGGCATCGATTTGCAGGTCGCCGCCGCTGGTGGCCATGTCCCCCGCCAACTTCACCCCCACCCCGGCTTCAGTACCCACCAGCTTGATCGCCCCGGCGTACATGCCGCCCAGCGCCGAGGAGTCGATCGCCAGTTGCGGCGCATCCGCCGGGTTGGCGGTGCGTGCCGTGGCGTTCAAGGTCTGGGCGTCGACATCGTTGACCCCGGCGATCACCGCCAGGTGCTTGGCCTGGATCTCGGCGTTGATCTTGGCGCTGCGGGTGATGATTTCGAACTGGTCGATATTGCTGGCGTTGAGCCCCGCGCCTTCGATGGCGACGCTGCCCTGGTCCACCTGGTAACGCTGGATCTGGCCGTTCTCGATCACCGGTTTGCCGGTGGTCAGGGTGGCCTTGGGGGTGTTGATGAAGCCGCAGCCGTTGCAGGTCACGCCATAAGGGTTGGCGACGATGACATGGGCTGATTGCCCGGCCACTTCGGTGTAACCCTTTAGCTGGCTGGGGCTGCCGCCATTGACCTCGTTGAGGATCACATTGGCCGCGCGGCCACCCAGGTTGCTGTTGCCGATGATGTAGCCACCCAACTGGGTGTTCTGTAGGTTTTGCGTGGCGTTGTTGAGAATTACGCCCTGCTGGCCGACGTTGTAATCACTGAACTTGTTGTGGGACAGCCCGCCGCCATTGGGCGCAGCAATGTTGACGATAGGCACGCCATTGGCCGCTTGCCCGAGGCTGGTGCCGCTGCCGTTGACCACGATGCCGTCGGCCATCGCCACCACCGGCTGCCAGAACATCATGTTGGCCAGGATGAACGCCAGACCACGCTTGGGCAGGCCCCAAAAGGACTCACGGGATTGCAGGGCAGCCGAAGGCTGGCGGGCCAGGAAGGCAAACTGACGAACGTCCATGTCGAGAATCTCAGGCAAAAAGCGGAATTAGAGGAACAGGTCCAAACGGAAGTAGATCGGTGCTTCCCGCTCACTCAGGGCATCTGGCCGCTCGAGGGAGTGGGCGAAGGTCAGGCTGGCGGCGAGGTGCTTGCCGCGGGCAAAGAATTCGATGGAGTCGCTGGAGACCCGGCCATGCTGCTCGGCGTTGTAGCGGTCGTTGCGGATCGCGCCAACGTCATAGCCCAGTCCCGTGCCGTACTCGGCGAACGCCGGGCGCAGCCAGTTCCAGGTCACCGGGCGACTCCAGCGCAGGTCGTTGCGCCAGTAGTAACCGCTGTCGCCATTGAGGCTCTGGTCCTTGTAGCCACGGATCGAGGACTGGCTGCCCAGGCTCATGCGTTGCGAGCTGAACAGCACATCCTCGCTGCGCTGGCCGGTGACCAGGCTGCTGAACACCAGGGACTCGTCCCACAGCTTGAACGGCTGCAGGTAGCTGGCGGTGGCGGTGTATTTGCGATAGCGCGCATTGGCCTGGCGATTGCCGTATCGGTCACGCTGGTTTTCGCGCTGGGCATCGAAGGCGCCGATGCCATCCTGCATCCCCAGGTCGAAGTTGACGAAGGCGCCGCCGATGCGCCGGCCATGGTTGATGCCGAACTGGGCTTCGCTGAGGCGGTTGCTGCTGTTGGCGAGCTTGCTGTCTTCGATGTAGTTGTTGGTGCGCAGGTAGCTAAGGCCGCTGTTCAGCGAGGTCTTGCTCACAGCGTCACGGTGGATCACTCGCTCCAGGCGCAGTTGGTGGTTCTGGCTGTCGCCGGTCTGCTTGAAGTTGAAGCCCTGCCCCTGGGCCAGGGAGCGGTATTCGCTCTGGCTGTAGCTGTAGCTGAGGTTCCACCAGCCAAACGGCAGGTTGTAGTAGAGCATGGCGTTGCGCGAGGTTTTCTGGTGGTCGCTGATGGCGTCGTGGCCACCGCGCAGCACCAGTTGGTCGGCCAGGCCCAGGGGGCTGTCCCATTCGAAAGAGCTGCCCCACTGCTGCTCGCCGGTGCTCTTCTGGCCCTCGTTGCTGCGCGACAGGCCGACGCGCCAGGGCTTTTGCGGGTTGTTCTTGACCAAGACTTCACTGCCGCCCACGGCCTGCCCCGGGGCCAGTTCCATCTGCGCCTGGTTCGACGGCAGGCGGTTGAGCTGGTCGACCATCTGCTCGATCTGCCGCAGGTTGAGCAACTCACCGCTGCTGCCGGGAAAGGCCATGTTCAGTTCGCGGGCGCTGAGCTTGCTGCCTTCGGCGGCCTTGAGGCCCTCAAGCTTGCCTTCCACCACCAGCACCTGCAGGTGGCCGCTGGACAGGTCCTGTTGCGGCAGGTAGGCGCGGCTGGTGACCAGGCCCTTTTCGATGTAGCGGTTGGTGATGACCTTGAGCAGCTCGTTGAGCTGAGGCACTCCCAGGCACTGGCCGATGTAGGGCTTGAGCAGACTCTCGCGCTCGCTGGCGGACAGCGAGTCGGCGCCCTTGAGCTGGATGTCCTTGATCGGGAAGCAGCGGCTGTCGGCGGGCGCGCTGGGTGCCACCGGCGTGGCGCTCTTGCCGGGCAGGTCCTTGAGTTCGTCGAGACGCCGCTGCTGTTCTTCCAGCAGGCGGTTCTGCCGGTCGCGGATCAGGTCCTGGTCGCCGGGGCTGAACGTCGGTGCAGGTAAGGGGGCGGCAAGGGCCGTGTGCAAGGGGCCAGTCAGCAGCAGGCAAGACAGCGCGCAGCACAACCTCATCCCGAGGGTGGAGAGAGACATATTCGATCCTTCGAAAGGGCAGCAAGGCCAAGACAGGGCGCGGATGTTAATGTGCCATCATCTTGACGTCAAATGAGCGCCGAGCAGGCTGAAAGACTGTGTAGTTCCCAAATAATCCGGGCCCTTCAGCGGATGCCGATACTAGATTTGCTCCAGTCACCGACACATCAGACATTTCTTAATCTTTAGGCCACATTTCTTGGTGGCGGCCTGCAGGCCCAGCCCGGCCATGGAGAAAACCCGCAAGCCAGGCAAAAAAAAGCCCGGACCAGGTCCGGGCTTTTCATCGACAGCAGGCGGCGGGCTTACTCAGCCGCCGGCGCCTGTGGCTTGCGGCGCTTGAGCGGCGCCAGGCCGTCCTGGCTGACCAGGCTGTCGCTTTTCGGGCGGTTGGCGGTCTTGCGCTTGGTCGGCGACTTGGCCACGGACTTTTTCTTGTCGCCCTTGGCGTCGGTCTTTTTCTTCTTCACGCCAACGGCCTTGCCGGACGCCTTGACCTTTTTCGGGCCGCTGTAGGTGCCTTTGACTTCCTTGATGGTGCGGCGCTCGAAGCTCTGCTTGAGGTAGCGCTCGATGCTCGACATCAGGTTCCAGTCGCCGTGGCAGATCAGCGAGATGGCCAGGCCATCGTTGCCGGCGCGGCCGGTACGGCCGATGCGGTGCACGTATTCGTCGCCGCTGCGGGGCATGTCGAAGTTGATCACCAGGTCCAGGCCGTCGACGTCCAGGCCGCGGGCGGCGACGTCGGTGGCCACCAGGATCTTGACCCCGCCCTGCTTCAGGCGATCGATGGCCAGCTTGCGATCCTTCTGGTCCTTTTCGCCGTGCAGGACGAACGCCTTGTAATCCTGGGCCACCAGGCGACCGTAGATGCGGTCGGCCATGGCCCGGGTGTTGGTGAAGACGATGGCCTTCTGGTAGGTCTCGTTGGCCAGCAGCCAGTTGACGATCTGTTCTTTGTGCTGGTTGTGGTCGGCGGTGATGATCTGCTGACGGGTGGTTTCGTTGAGCTGGCTGACGCTGTTGAGTTGCAGGTGCTCCGGGTTGTTGAGGACCTTGGCAACCATTTCCCGCAGGCCGGAACCGCCGGTGGTGGCGGAGAACAACATGGTCTGCTGGCGGTTCGGGCATTCGTCCACCAGGCGCTGCACGTCTTCGGCAAAGCCCATGTCGAGCATGCGGTCGGCTTCGTCGAGCACCAGCACTTCGACTTCTTTGAGGTCCAGGTTGCCCGCGTTGAGCTGCTCCAGCATGCGCCCCGGGGTGCCGATGAGGATGTCCGGCACCTTGCGCAGCATGGCGGCCTGGACCTTGAAGTCTTCACCGCCGGTGATCAGGCCGGACTTGATGAAGGTGAACTGGGAGAAACGCTCGACTTCCTTGAGGGTCTGCTGGGCCAGTTCCCGGGTCGGCAGCAGGATCAGGGTCTTGATGCTGACGCGGATCTTCGCCGGGCCGATCAGGCGATTGAGGATCGGCAGGACAAAGGCCGCGGTCTTGCCGCTGCCGGTTTGTGCCGTCACCCGCAGGTCACGCCCTTGCAGCGCGAGCGGAATAGCCGCTGCTTGCACCGGCGTCGGCTCGACAAATTTAAGCTCGGCCACGGCTTTGAGCAGGCGTTCGTGCAGGGCGAATTGGGAAAACACGGGTGCTACCTCGAAGATATGCAAAAAAACAGCTGCATAGGGTAACGGTTTCGAGCGCGAAGGCCGAGTTTCTTTGTGCAAACGGTGGCAAAGAGTTGGTTTTTTGTTAGCCGATTTGTCCTTAACCGTAACTTTGTCAGGGTTAAATGCTCTAATCCTCCCCTCGTGTCCCATAGAAGAATCGTTTTAGCCCATGGATTTCAAACAGCTCTGGCTCAATACCCAGGACCTCTGGGGAGCCCTCGATCAACACCCTCTCCTGCACGCCGGCATCGGCCTGGCCCTGTTGCTGGTGGTCGCCCTGGTGCTCGGACGAGTGGCCCGCTACCTGGTCCTGCACGCCGTCAGGCTGCTGGGCCGCCAGCCGTCCCTGCACTGGCTCAATGACCTGCGCCACAACAAGGTGTTCCACCGCCTGGCGCAGATGACCCCGTCCCTGGTGATCCAGTTCGGCCTGCACCTGGTGCCGGAGCTGAGCAAGACCAGCCTGCTGTTCCTCGGCAACCTGGCCATGGCCTTCACCATCCTGTTCCAGTTGCTGGCCCTGAGCGCCCTGCTCAATGCCCTGCTGGACATCTACGCGCGCACCGAACACGCCCGCACCCGCTCGATCAAGGGCTATGTGCAACTGGCGAAGATGGTGCTGTATGTGTTTGGCGCGATCATCATCGTCGCCACCCTGATCGACCGCTCGCCGCTGTTGCTGCTGTCCGGTCTGGGCGCCATGTCGGCGGTGATCCTGTTGGTCTACAAGGACACCCTGCTGTCCTTCGTCGCCAGCGTGCAGTTGACCAGCAACGACATGCTGCGGGTCGGCGACTGGATCGAGATGCCCCAGGTCGGCGCCGACGGCGACGTGGTGGACATCACCCTGCACACGGTCAAGGTGCAGAACTTCGACAAGACCATCGTCTCCATCCCCACCTGGCGCCTGATGAGCGAGTCGTTCAAGAACTGGCGCGGCATGCAGCAGTCCGGCGGCCGGCGGATCAAGCGCAGCCTGTACATCGATGCCAGCGGCGTGCGTTTTCTGCATGACGACGAAGAGCAACGGCTGAGCAAGGTGCGCCTGCTCACCGACTACATCGGGCGCAAGCAGGCCGAGCTCAAGAGTTGGAACGAAGCCCAGGGCAATGTCGCCGCGCTGTCGGCCAACCGCCGGCGCATGACCAACATCGGCACCTTCCGCGCCTACGCCCTGGCGTACCTCAAGAGTCACCCGGAGATCCAGCCGAACATGACCTGCATGGTGCGTCAGATGCAGACCACGGCCCAGGGCATTCCGCTGGAGATCTACTGCTTTACCCGCACCACCGCCTGGGTCGATTACGAGCGCATCCAGGGGGATATCTTCGATTACCTGCTGGCGGTGATGCCGGAGTTCGGCCTGAACCTCTACCAGCAGCCCAGCGGCACCGATCTGCGGGCCGGTTTGCTGCCGGCGGTCCTGGGGGCCAGCCATGTGCCCCAGCTCGAAAAACAGGCGCTGTAACTTCGTAGGAGCTGGCTTGCCAGCGAAAGCGTCGGCCCGTCAGGCGCAAGGCTTGCGGACCCTTACCCCAGCAAGCCGACTCTGCCCCACCGTAGGAACTGGCTTGCCAGCGAAAGCGTCGGCCCGTCAGGCGCCAAGCTTGCGGCCCCTTACCCCAGCAAGCCGACTCTGCCCCACCGTAGGAGCTGGCTTGCCAGCGAAAGCGTCGGCCCGTCAGGCACAAGGCTTGCGGCCCCTTACCCCAGCAAGCCGACTCTGCCCCACCGTAGGAGCTGGCTTGCCAGCGAAAGCGTCGGCCCGTCAGGCGCAAGGCTTGCGGCCCCTTTCGCCGGCAAGCCGGCTCCTACCGATCAGCGAAGGCGTTGACCGGTCAGACGCAGGGCTTGCGGGCTCTCAGCCGGCAAGCCGGCTCCGGCAGATCAGCGGCTCCTGCGGGTTATGGGATCAGGCGGGGCCGGGCACCGCGGCGGCTGATCCATACCGCGCCAAGGATCACCAAGCCGCCCAGCATCAGCCGCCCCAGGTCTTCGTGCTGGTTCCAGATCAGCAGGTTGATCAACAGCCCCACCGGCACATGCAGGTTGTTCATCACCGCCAGGGTGGCGCCGGTCACCAGGCACGCGCCCTTGTTCCACCAGTACATGCCCAGGGCCGTGGACACCAGGCCGAGAAACAGCAGCACCGCCCATTGCAGCGGCGCATCAGGCAGGTAATGGGCCTTGCCGAACAGCAGGAACGCCGGCAGCACCACCAGCAAGGCACCCAGGTAGAAGTAGCCGAAGCGCCGGTAGTGCGGCAGGTCGCTGGGATGGCGCGCCACCAGGTGCTTGTACAGCACTTGCCCGGCGGCATAGGTGAAGTTGGCCAGTTGCAGCAGCAAGAAGCCGATGAAGAAATCCGGGTTGACGCTGTCGTAGCGAATCACCACCGCGCCCGCCACCGCCACCAGCGCCGCCAACAGGCCCCAGGGGTTGAAACGCCGGTTCAGGGCGTCTTCGATCAGGGTCACGTGCAATGGCGTGAGGATGGTGAACAGCAGCACCTCCGGCACCGTCAACACGCGAAAGCTCAGGTACAGGCACACGTAGGTGATGCCGAACTGCAGCGCTCCGATCAGCAGCATGCCGCGCATGAAGGCCGGCTCCACCCGGCGCCAGCGGGTCAGCGGAAGAAACACCAGCCCCGCCAGCAGCACCCGCACCAGCACCGCGAAGTAACTGTCGACATGCCCGGCCAGGTATTCGCCGATCAGGCTGAAGGAAAACGCCTGGATCAGGGTGACAAAAAGTAGATAGCCCATGTTCGCCTCATCTTGAATGGCGGCGACGATAGCGGTTTTGCCCGCGCAGATGAAATCCCGGGCAAAAAAAAGCCCGATCTCGCTAAGCGTGCAATCGGGCGTCGGCACTGAAGGAGCAACCAGTGCAAAGGGAGGTTCGATGCGCGAACCGGCTTGAAGGGGATCCGCAGGCGCTACTTCAACACCGGGGGATTATCTGCGGATTAACGGCGCCGCCGAGCCCCTGGCTGAGGGCGCCTGGGCCCCAGCATCCTGGCTCAGGCCACCTGGGCCAGCTTGGCGTTGGCCTGGTTCAGGCCCTTTTCATGGAAGTCGCCCCCCAGGTTCAGGCCTTCGGCGTGGATGAACTCGACGTCGTGGATACCGATAAAGCCCATCACCTGACGCAGGTAGGGTTCCTGGTGATCGGCGCTGCTGCCGGCGTAGATGCCGCCACGGGCAGTGAGCACGTAGGCGCGCTTGCCGGTGAGCAGGCCCTGGGGCCCGGTGTCGGTGTACTTGAAGGTCACCCCGGCGCGCAGCACATGGTCCAGCCAGGCCTTCAGGGTGCTGGGAATGGCGAAGTTGTACATCGGCGCGGCCAGCACCAGCACGTCAGCGGCCAGCAACTCTTCGGTCAATTCGTTGGAACGCTGCAGGGAGTCCTGCTCGGCGGCGCTGCGCTGCTCGGCGGGCTTCATCCAGCCCCCCAGCAGGTTGGCGTCCAGGTGCGGCACCGGGTGGCGGGCCAGGTCGCGGACCGTGATCGAGTCGCCGGGGTGAGCGGCCTGCCATTGCTGGATAAAGGTCTGGGTCAGTTGCCGGGATACGGAATCCTGCTGGCGGGCGCTGCTTTCAATGATCAGGACGCGGGACATGGCTGAAGCCTCCATCGGGGTATGCGTAAGTCGATGGAGCGCAGATTAAACAGAGTGATATCGATGAAAAAGCGCAAATAACTGCTATAACCAATCAATAAATTCGTTTATAAGCACAGCCGGCCCCTGTGCAATCCCCCTGGACCGGCCTGCTTCGATCACTTGGCCTGGCAGTTCAGTTCCAGGCGCAGCTTGATGATCTTGCGGTTGAACTTGGCGGTCACGTTCTTGCTCTGCCCCGCGGCGACTTCCACCTTGCGGGTGCGCGGTGACTCGGGGCCATTGCGAAATACCACCGAGCACAGGGCATCGCGCTTGCCGAAGTTGTTCAACTGGATGGAGCCGATGTCTTCATCGGTGTCGTAGGCGGTGTAATCGATGCTCAGGCCATTGAGCTGCTTCTCGACATCGATGGGATAGGCCCAGGCGCAGAGAGGCAACAACGCCAGCAACACACAACAGAATTTTCTCATTCGGCAGTCTCCAATAAGGAGCGCCAGCTTAGGACAAGAGGAGTCCCTCATGAAAGCGCCCCGCGTGACCCTGGATCAATGGCGCACCCTGCAGGCGGTGGTCGACCACGGCGGCTTCGCCCAGGCCGCCGAAGCCTTGCACCGCTCGCAATCCTCGGTCAGCTACACCGTGGCGCGCATGCAGGACCAGCTCGGTGTGCCGCTGCTGCGCATCGACGGGCGCAAGGCCGTGCTCACCGAAGCCGGCGGCGTGCTGCTGCGCCGCTCCCGGCAACTAGTCAAGCAGGCCAGCCAGCTGGAAGACCTGGCCCACCATATGGAGCAGGGCTGGGAAGCCGAAGTGCGACTGGTGGTGGACGCCGCCTACCCCAACGCGCGGCTGGTGCGCGCCCTGACCGCCTTCATGCCGCAAAGCCGCGGCTGCCGCGTGCGCCTGCGCGAGGAAGTGCTGTCCGGGGTCGAGGAAGTGCTGCTCGAAGGCGTGGCCGACCTGGCCATCAGCAGTTTCAACATTCCCGGTTACCTGGGCACCGAGATGAGTTCGGTGGAGTTCGTCGCCGTGGCCCACCCGGAACACGCCCTGCACCGCCTGCAACGGGAGCTGCATTTCCAGGACCTGGAAAGCCAGCTGCAAGTGGTAATCCGCGACTCCGGCCGCCAGCAGCCGCGGGATGTGGGCTGGCTCGGCGCCGAACAGCGCTGGACCGTGGGCAGCCTGGCCACCGCCGCGACCTTCGTCGGCAGCGGCCTGGGTTTTGCCTGGCTGCCCCGGCACCTGATCGAACGGGAACTGCGCGAAGGCCTGCTCAAGGTCCTGCCCCTGGACCAGGGCGGCAGTCGCCACCCGACCTTCTTCCTCTATTCCAACAAGGACAAACCCCTGGGCCCGGCCACGCAGATCCTCGTGGAACTGCTGCGCACGTTCGACACCGCGCCCCTGGACGCGCCCTTTGCCGCCCCCGAACAAGCCTGACGTCCACTCACCAGAACAGGAGTTCTGCCATGGCCTATTTCGAGCATGAAGGTTGCACCCTGCACTACGAGGAATACGGCCGGGGGGATCCCCTGCTGCTGGTTCACGGCCTGGGCTCCAGCGCCCAGGACTGGGAAAAGCAGATCCCCGAGCTCTCGAACCGCTACCGCCTGATCGTCCCCGACCTGCGTGGCCACGGACGCTCGGACAAACCCCGGGAGCGCTACAGCATCCCGGGCTTCACCGCCGATATCGTGGCGCTGATCGAACACCTGAACCTGGGCCCCGCGCACTATGTCGGGCTGTCCATGGGCGGCATGATCGGCTTCCAACTGGGCGTGGATCAGCCGCAGTTGCTCAAAAGCCTGTGCATCGTCAACAGCGCCCCCGAGGTCAAGGTGCGCAGCGCCAACGACTACTGGCAGTGGTTCAAGCGCTGGAGCCTGGCCCGGGTGCTGAGCCTGGCCACCATCGGCCAGGCCCTGGGCCAGCGCCTGTTTCCCAAGCCCGAGCAAGGCGAGTTGCGGCGGAAAATGGCCGAGCGCTGGGCAAAAAACGACAAACGTGCTTATCTCGCCAGCTTCGACGCCATCGTCGGCTGGGGGGTGCAGGAACGTCTGGGCCGTATCACCTGTCCAACCCTGGTCGTCAGCGCCGACCACGACTACACCCCGGTGGCGGTCAAGGAGGCTTATGTCAAACTGCTGCCGGATGCACGGCTGGTGGTGATCGAGGATTCCCGTCACGCCACCCCGCTGGACCAGCCGCAGCGCTTCAACCAAACCCTGCTGGACTTCACAACCACAGTCGACACCACCACCCAGGATCACTGAACCATGCTGAAAAAAATCGCCCTCGTCGCCGGCTCCGTGCTGTTCGCTGCCAACCTGATGGCCGCCCAACCGGCCAAGGCGCCCCACGTCCTGCTGGACACCAGCTTCGGCAAGATCGAAGTCGAACTGGACCCGGTCAAGGCCCCGATCTCCAGCAAGAACTTCCTCGACTACGTCGACAGCGGCTTCTACACCAACACCATCTTCCACCGGGTGATCCCGGGCTTCATGGTTCAGGGCGGCGGTTTCACCGCGCAGATGGTGCAGAAAGACACCCGCGACCCGATCAAGAACGAAGCCTCCAACGGCCTGCATAACGTACGCGGCACCCTGTCCATGGCCCGCACCTCCAACCCCAACTCGGCCACCAGCCAGTTCTTCATCAACGTCGCCGACAACGCCTTCCTCGACCCGGGCCGCGATGCCGGCTACGCCGTATTCGCCAAGGTGGTGAGCGGCATGGACGTGGTGGACCAGATCGTCAATTCCCAGACCACCACCAAGCAAGGCATGCAAAACGTGCCTGTGGACCCGGTGCTGATCAAGTCGGCCAAGCGCATCGACTGAATCCGCCAGCCTGTCCCGACGGCGGCGCCCCACCCGGCGCCCCGTCCGCTTTCAGAACAGGAGAGCCCGTACCCCGGGCTTCAAGACCCCCATGCTCTTTCGTCGTTTTGAACAACTGATCGATATCTTCCGCGACGCCCCCAGCGCCACCCCGCCCAATCGGGTCCTACCCTTCTACTTCCACTACATCAAGCAAGTCTGGCCGAGCTTCGTCGCCCTGCTGGTGGTGGGCCTGTTCGTGGCCCTGATCGAGGTGTCGCTGTTCAGCTACCTGAGCACCATCATCGACCTGGCCCAGGGCACGCCCAGCGCCCGGGTATTCACCGACCACGGCCTGGAACTGGCCTGGATGGCGGTGGTGGCCCTGCTGTTCCGCCCCTTGATGGTCGGCCTGCACGACTTGCTGATGCACCAGACCATCAACCCCGGCATGACCAGCCTGATCCGCTGGCAGAACCACAGCTACGTGCTGCGCCAGAGCCTGAACTTTTTCCAGAACGATTTCGCCGGGCGCATTGCCCAGCGCATCATGCAGACCGGCTATTCGCTGCAGGACTCCTCGGTGCAGGTGATCGACGCCCTGTGGCACGTGACCATCTACGCCATCGGCTCCCTGGTGCTGTTCGCCGACGCCGACTGGCGCCTGATGATCCCGCTGCTGCTGTGGATCGCCGGCTTCATCGGCGCCATGCGCTACTTCGTGCCGCGCATCCAGCAACGCTCGGTGGACGCCTCCGACGCCCGCTCCAAACTCATGGGGCGGATCGTTGATGGCTACACCAACATCACCACCCTCAAGCTCTTCGCCCACACCCATTTCGAGCAGAGCTACGCCCGCGAGGCCATCGCCGAGCAGACCGAGAAAAGCCAGCTGGCCGGGCGCGTGGTCACCGCCATGGACGTGACCATCACCAGCCTCAACGGCCTGCTGATCGTCAGTACCACGGGCCTGGCCCTGTGGCTGTGGAGCCAATCGCTGATCAGCGCCGGGGCCATCGCCCTGGCCACCGGCCTGGTGATCCGCATCGTCAACATGTCCGGCTGGATCATGTGGGTGATCAACGGCATCTTCGAAAACATCGGCATGGTCGAGGACGGTCTGCAGACCATCGCCCAGCCGCTGCAGCTCACCGACCGCGAGCAGGCGCCCAAGCTGGCCGTGGCCAACGGCGGCGTGCGCTTCGAGCATGTGGAGTTCCATTACGGCAAGGCCAACAAGGTGATCAGCGACCTCAACCTGGACATCCGTCCCGGGGAAAAGATCGGCCTGATCGGTCCGTCCGGAGCCGGCAAGTCGACCCTGGTCAACCTGCTGCTGCGCCTGTACGACCTGCAGGGCGGGCAAATCCTCATCGACGGCCAGAACATCGCCGAAGTGACCCAGGAAAGCCTGCGCGAACGCATCGGCATGATCACCCAGGACACCTCGCTGCTGCACCGCTCGATCCGCGACAACCTGCTCTACGGCCGCCCCGACGCCACGGACGAGGAACTCTGGGAAGCGGTGCGCAAGGCCCGCGCCGATGAGTTCATCCCGCTGCTGTCCGACGCCCAGGGCCGGACCGGTTTCGATGCGCATGTCGGTGAGCGCGGGGTCAAGCTGTCCGGCGGCCAGCGCCAGCGCATCGCCATCGCCCGGGTACTGCTCAAGGACGCGCCGATCCTGATCATGGACGAGGCCACCTCGGCCCTGGACTCGGAAGTCGAAGCGGCGATCCAGGAAAGCCTGGAAACCCTGATGCAGGGCAAGACCGTGATCGCCATCGCCCACCGCCTCTCCACCATCGCCCGCATGGACCGCCTGGTGGTCCTGGAACAGGGGCGCATCGCCGAGACCGGCACCCACGCCGAACTGCTGGCCCGTGGCGGTCTGTATGCACGCCTGTGGCAACACCAGACCGGAGGATTCGTCGGCATCGACTGACCGGCGGCGACTGATCTGTAGCCGCTGCCGCAGGCTGCGATCGGCACCGCAGGGGCCGCAGAACCTGCATCCGCGGTTTGCCTGGTCAATCGCCCTGCGAGTCCTGCGGACTCGGTCGCAGCCTGCGGCAGCGGCTACAGGTTGCAATCAGTTGCAGAAGGTTGTGCCTCGCGACGCCAGGGCCCCGTTTCCAGGGGCCCTGGCGTTTTTTTGCGGACTGGAATTGCGCCGAAAGCCTGCTGTACTGACCCTAGGTTCCGGAGCGGAACCTGTAGTTAACCTGCGGGATGCATAACAGTTGTATCGCGTTGATAGGTTGACCTATCAAGGACTCACTCATGTCTTTGTTCAAACGTTCCGTTACCGAAATGCTCGGTACTTTCTGGCTGGTCCTGGGCGGGTGCGGCAGCGCCGTGCTCGCCGCGGCCTTTCCCAATGTCGGCATCGGCCTGCTGGGCGTCGCCCTGGCCTTCGGCCTGACGGTGCTGACCATGGCCTTCGCCATCGGCCATATCTCCGGTTGTCACTTGAATCCCGCCGTGTCCGTAGGGCTGGTGGTGGGCGGGCGCTTTCCGGCCAGGGAACTGCCGGCCTATATCGTCGCCCAGGTGCTCGGTGGGGTGATCGCCGCGGCGTTGCTGTACTTCATCGCCAGCGGCAAGCCCGGTTTCGAACTGGCCTCGGGGCTGGCTTCCAACGGCTATGGCGCCCACTCCCCCGGCGGCTATTCCATGGCGGCGGGGTTTGTCTGCGAGCTGGTGATGACCTTGATGTTCGTGGTGATCATCCTCGGCGCCACCGACAAGCGCGCCCCGGCGGGGCTGGCGCCGATCGCCATCGGCCTGGCCCTGACCCTGATCCACCTGATCTCGATCCCGGTCACCAACACCTCGGTCAACCCGGCCCGCAGCACCGGCCCGGCGCTGATCGTCGGCGGCTGGGCCTTGCAGCAGCTGTGGCTGTTCTGGCTGGCGCCGATCCTCGGCGCGGTGATCGGTGGCGTGGTCTACCGCTGGCTGGGCAAGGAAGACAGCTGACGCAAAGGGGCGAGGGTCACGCCTGCCGATAGGGCAAGGCGTCCCTCGCCTCCTCGGCGTAGGCACGAATACCGCTGCGCTCCTGCTGCAGGAAATCCTTCACCGCGGCATTCAGGCCGGGGTGGCGCAGGTAGTGCCAGGAACGGGTCAGCACCGGTTCAAAGCCGCGGATCAGCTTGTGCTCGCCCTGGGCTCCCGCATCGAAGCGTTGCAGCCCCTGGGCAATCGCGTACTCCATGCCCTGGTAGAAACAGGTCTCGAAATGCAGGCGGTCGAACTCCGCCAGGCAGCCCCAATAGCGGCCGTAGAAGCTGTCGCCGCCCACCAGGCTGAAAGCCATGGCCACCGGGCGCCCGCCCTGTTTGGCCAGGACCACGCGGATCGCCTCGGGCATGCGCTCGGCCAGCAGGCTGAAGAAGGCCCGGGTCAGGTAGGGCGACTGGCGCCGCACCGCATAGGTGTTGGCGTAGCAGGCGTAGACGAAGTCCCAGTGCGCCTCGTCCAGTTCTTGGCCTTCGAACCACTGGAAATCAAAGCCCTGCCCCGCCACCTGCTCACGCTCCTTGCGCATCTGCTTGCGCTTGCGCGAGCTCAGGGCGTCGAGAAAATCCTGAAAGTCCCGATAGCCGCGATTCTGCCAATGGAACTGACAGCCCAGGCGCTGCAACCAGCCCGGTTGCTGTTCCAGGGCAGCGTCGCTGAAGTCGTCGGTGAAGTTGATATGGGCGCTGGAAAGCCCTTCGATCTCCAGGTAGCCGGGCAGGCTTTTCAGCAGCTCGAAGGCATCCGCCTGGGTCGCCGCCAGCACCCGCGCGCCACTGACCGGGCTGAAAGGCACCGCCGTCAGCAGCTTGGGGTAATAGTCGATCCCGGCCCGCGCGCAGGCATCGGCCCAGCCGTGATCGAACACGTACTCGCCGTAGGAGTGCCATTTGCGATAGCTGGGCAGGGCCGCCAGCAGGCGACCGTCCTCCACATGCAACAGGTGCTCGGCCTGCCAGCCCGAGCGCGGGCCGAGGCTGCCGCTGTCTTCCAGGGCACTGAGAAAGGCATGGCGCACAAAGGGTTGCCCATCCTTGAGCAGGCCATCCCATTGCACAGGATCGACGGCACACAGACTGTTCAAGGATTGCAGCGGCATGGGGGTCCCCGGAATTCAGATCGAACGACCCGGCGAGTATCCTCCATCCCCGGACTCACCGAAACCGCCAGTACCCTGCCCCCCTCAATGCCCCAGGTGTTCGGCAAGAAAATCGATGAACACCCGGGATTTGCGCGGCAAGTGCGCGCTGTTGGGAAACAGCACATGCACCGGCTGCGGGGCCAGGCCGTACTGCGGCAGGACCCGCACCAGGCGGCCGCTGCCCAGATCGTCGAGGACCATCCACTCCGGCAGCACCGCCAGCCCCAGGCCCGCCAGGGCCAGGGCACGAATCGCCGTCGCCGAGTTGGATTCGTGCCCCGGACTGACCTTCACCTCCACCTCGCCGCGGCGCGGATGGCTGAAGGTCCAACCCGGCGGCCCGGCCAGGTTGCTGTTGCCGATCCACGGCAGCGCACTCAGGTCCTCGATCCGCTGCAACTCCCGGCCCTGAAGCAGCGCCGGGCTGGCCACCAGGGCAATGGCGTAGTCCGCCAGCTTGCGTCCCTTGAACCCCGAATCCGCCAGGTGGCCGAGGCGAATCACCAGGTCGAGCTTTTCCGCCACCAGATCATTCAGCGATGAGTTGAAGTGATAGCTCAGGCGCACCTCGGGATAGCGCGCGGTGAACAGCGGCAGGATCGGCAACACGAACGTCTCGGCGTACTCCGCCGTGGAACTGATGCGCAGCTTGCCGCTGACCCGGTTGCGCCCATGCAGCACGTTGTCGAAGGCTGTGTCGATATTGGCGACAATCCCCTTGAACTCGTGGTAAAGGTCCTCGCCGGTTTCGGTCAGGGTCACCTGCCGCGTGGTACGCACCAGCAAGGTGCTCGCCAGTGCCTGCTCAAGGGTCTTCACATGCAGGCTGGCCATGGCCTTGCTGATGCCCAGGTATTGCGCGGCGCGGGTGTAGGAGCCGAAGTCGACCACCGCGAGGAAGGTCTGCACCCGGTGCAGCTGGCCGTGAAAATGATCGCTCACTGTCAAATCCTGTTAAACAATGCGTCAAGTATAGGCGCCTCGACACGCCGCCCCCAAGCTCCCTAAGCTGCGCGCAAATAGGGAGACGGCATGACTTACAGATACAAAGTGGCGGTGGTATTTCTCCTCGGGTTCTTTATCGACTGCGTCAACATCTTCATGTCGGCGGTGGCCCTGCCCAGCATTGCCGGCCACTTGCAGGTGTCCAGCGCCGCCGTGGCCTGGGTCGCCAATGCCTACATCCTTGGCCTGACGCTGGTGATCGCCATCAGCACCTGGCTGGCCGGGCGCTTCGGCAACCGCCAGGTGCTCTGCGCCTCGATGCTGCTGTTCAGCGGCGCGGGGCTGATGTGCGGGCTGGCCGACAGCTTCATGTCGCTGGTGTTCTGGCGGCTGGTCCAGGGCATGGCCGGCGGCCTGCTGATTCCCCTGGGGCAGGCGCTGACCTTCAACCTGTTCCAGGGCGCGCAACGCTCGCGGATCTCCACCCTGGTGATGGCCGTGGCCCTGCTGGCGCCGGCACTGTCGCCGACGCTGGGCGGCGCGATTGTCGATCACAGTTCCTGGCGCTGGGTGTTCTTCGCCAGCCTGCCGCTGTCGCTGCTGGCGGCGCTGCTGTCCTGGTGCTGGATCGCCCCTGGCCCCTCGGCACCCGCGGATCGCCCGGACCTGCGCGGCCTGCTGCTGGTGAGCGCGAGCCTTGGCGGCCTGCTGCTGGGCATGTCGCTGTACGGCAGCGGCTACCCGGCGTATCAGGCGGCACCGAGCCTGATCGCCGGGCTGCTGTTGGCCGAGTGCTATCGGCGCCACTGCCGGGCCTGCGCCCGTCCGATCGTCGAACTACGGCTGCTGAAAAACCCGCGCCTGGGCCTGTCGGTGGCGATCTATCACGCCATTCCGGGGATCTTCACCGGGGTCAATCTGCTGAGCCTGTTCTTCCTCCAGGAGCACCTGCACCTGAGTGCCCGGCACAGCGGCATGTTCATGCTGCTGTACGCCGCCGGCGCGCTGCTGGCGATGCTGGTGGGCGGACGCTGCTACAACCGCCTGGGCGCCGCGCGGCTGTTCGCCATGGCCCTGGTGCTGCACAGCGCCGGCATCGCCAGCCTGTGCTGGGTCGACTCGGCCGCCGACCTGCCGCTGCTGGTGATGGCCTACCTGCTGATGGGCCTGGGCGGCGGTGCCGGCGCCAACACCGCGCAGACCACCGCCCTGCTCGACTTCAACGGCGCCGATACACACCGGGCCAGTGTGATCTGGAACATCAACCGGCAGGTGGCGTTCAGCCTCGGCGCCGCCTGGTTGCTGATGCTCTACAACCTGCTGCTGGGGTACGCCGATGCCACCGGCGCCTACCACCTGAGCCTGTTGCTGGCCGCTGCGGCCGGTCTGCTGCCGCTGCTGACCCTGAACCAACTCCCCACCATGAAGGCCCCCCATGCCCAACTCGATCATTGAACAAGCGCAACACAGCGTGCAGCGTATTCACCAACTGATTCACAGCGTCTTCAGCAACCGGCAGGGGGACGGCGCAGCCTGCCTCGAACCCTTGATGGCGTTGCTGGCCGAGGACTTCCAGATGGTCACCACCGGCGGCGCCCTGGTCGGCCGCGAGCAGGTGCAACAGCTGTTTCACGCGGGCCTGGGCAAGCGCCCGGGGCTGGAAATCCGCCTCAGCGACCTGCATTGCGTGTGGCAGGAAGGCCCGTGTGCGGCGATCCGCTACAAGGAAGTCCACCGCCTGGACTCACTCGAAACCGCGCGCCTGTCCCTGGCGATCATCCGTGTCCAGGACAACTCGGCGCAGTGGCTGTACCTGCACGAAACCACCTGCCCCTGACCCCGCCAGGCCCGAGCCCCAAGCTCGGGCCAAGCCGCCCGCCCCGCTTCTCTGACCTCTTGCGGCGCGACACCCGCCCACTGAACGGCGGCCGTTCGCCCCCAGCATCCCCCCTGTCCCGGCACCAACAACGCTCCTCGCCCAGGGGGCATTGCCGTCAGCAATCGTCATCTACACGCCATTACTTTGCCACCCCGCTGTCATAAACCATCGTGATACTGGCGCCTGTTTTTAGAGCGCCGGGTTCTACCCGACCACTGTTTTCCGATCTGCACAGGTCGGTTGTGTCCTGGATGGTTGAGCCATCCACTCTTACCTTCGGAGATTGCTATGCGTCTTGCTTCCACGAAAACCGCGGCGGCCCTGTGTGGCGGCCTGTTACTGGCCATGAGCGTTCCCGCCAGTGCTGCGGTCGACGCCAAACTGCTCGACATGCTCAAGGCCAACGGCTCGATTTCCCAGGCGCAGTACGTTGAACTGCAAGCCGATCTGGCCAAGGATCAGAAGGCCCAGCAAATCGCTCAGCAAGCGCAGCAAGAAACCAACGAACAAGTGGCGGCGGCCGCCAAGAAAGCCAACGAGCTGAGCGCCTTCGACCAGAAGCTGGCCTGGGCGGCCAAGACTCAGTTCAAGGGCGACGTTCGGGTCCGCCAGGAAACCGTCAAGATCGACGGCGAATCCAACAACGGCGGCCGCGACAAGGATCGTCAGCGCATCCGTGCCCGCCTGGGCGCCTACAGCGAGATCAACCCGCAGGTGGACACCGGCATCCGCATCGCCACCGGCGGCGGCGACGATGCCCGCTCCACCAACCAGGACATGGACAACTACTTCGACAAGAAACAGATCTGGCTGGACCTGGGCTACATCGACTATCACCCGGACGCCGTCAAGAACCTGCACGTGATCGGCGGCAAGATGCTGCAACCCTGGGTCAGCATGGGCGATGTGATCTGGGACAGTGACATCAACCCTGAAGGCCTGGCCGTCACCTACAAGTACCCGCTGGGCGGCAGCGCCGAACTGTTCGGCAGCCTGGGCAACTACAGCCTCAAGGACAACGTCGACGGCGAAGGCGTGCAGTTCCGCCACGACCTGCGCCTGACCGCCGGCCAACTGGGTAGCCGCTTCGCCATCACCGACAATCTGAAGCTGACCGTCGGCGGCAGCGTCTATGCCTACCAGAACGACAAGGACAGCCGTTGCACCGGCACCTCCACGCCTTGTGCCCTGGCGGTCAACGGCAACTCGGCCGACAACCAGTTCCGCCTGTACGAAGGTTTCAGCCAGATCGACATCGGCGGCCTGCCGATGCCGCTGTCGTTCTACGGCCAGTACGTGAAGAACAACGATGCGGTGAACGATCAGGACACCGCCTGGCTGCTGGGCGCCAAGTCGAAAGTGTTCGGCTTCAACCTCGACTACAACTACCGCGACGTGCAGCGCAATGCCGTGGTCGGCGCCTTTACCGACTCCGACTTTGCCAACGGCACCACCGGTTCCCGTGGCCACAAGTTCAAGGTCGGTTACGACATCGACAAGAACTTCGCCCTGGGCGCGACCTACTTCCTGACCAAGGCCGACTACTCCAGCCGCACCCAGCGCGACGCCAATACCAACACCCTGCAACTGGACGCCGAAGCCAAGTTCTAAGCGACCAGCTCGTACACCGCAGAGGCTGCCCGCGCCAACCGCGAGCAGCCTCTGCCGGGTTTCAACAGTCCGGCGCGGGGCGACGCTCCCCCATCATCCGTTCGTCGTCGCCGCGCCGGCCTGTGTTTTTCCCTCTCAAACGTCCTTGCTGCGTTGCGTCGCCAGACGCTCGGCCAAGGCATCCAAGCCCTCCAGGGGCGGCTCCGGCAACACCCGCAAGGTGGCCTGGAGCAGGCGCATCTGCCGAATGAATCGCCGGCAATTGGGGCAGAACAGCAGGTGATGGCGCACCATCAGGCGCTCGCGAAAGCTCAACTGACCATCGAGATAATCGCTGGAGCGTGCCACTTGTTCCTTACAGGTCAGCATTGGCCGGTTTCCTCAAAATGCTCCACGGTGGCGAAGACCTTAAGACGTGCCCGATGCAACAGCACCCGGACATTGGAGAGCGTGAGCCCCAAAAGATTACAGATTTCTTCCAGCTCCAGGCCCTGGCGCTCACGCAGCAGCAGGACGCTGCTTTGCAGCTCCGAGAGGCTGAGCAGGGTGTGTTCCAGGCAGTCGCGCAGCTCGGATTCGGTGAGCAAGGCTTCGGGGGTGTCTTCGTGCCAGGCGAAAGGCGCCACCAGCCAGTGGCCATCCGTGGAGGAGAAACGCTCATCGCCGACCGTGCCATGGGGCGCGGGCAGGTCATCGAGCAACACTTCCCGGCGATTTTGCTTGTAGCGGCCCTTGGCCGCGTTGGCGGTGATGGTCAGCAGCCAGGTCTTGAGGCTGGAGCGCCCCTGAAAGCCCGACAGATTGCGCACCACCGACAGCCAGGCATCCTGCACCACTTCGTCGGCATGGCGATTGCCGACAATGGCGTAAGCCACCGCGCGCATGGCGCTCTGGTAGGTACTGACCAGTTCCTTGTAAGCCTTTTGCTCACCCGCCAAAAGGCGCTCTAGCAGTTGCCCGTCATCTGCAGCAGCCATTCGTGCCTCGTTCAATCATGCAGGTTTGAGAGGGTGTGACGCGCCAATGCCGCCCGGCGCCACACCCGCATCAGCCTAGATCAACGCTTGCGCAGCAACACGCTGCCGATCGAATAACCGGCGCCGAAGGAGCTGAGTACCGCCAGGGAACCGCTGGCCAGGTCGTCCTGGTACTTGTGGAAGGCAATCACCGAGCCGGCCGAGCTGGTGTTGGCGTAGGTATCGAGAATCACCGGCGCCTCTTCCACCGACGCTTCGCGGCCCAGGAGTTTCTTGACGATCAGGTGGTTCATGCTGAGGTTGGCCTGGTGCAACCAGAAGCGCTTCACGTCGCCGACGTTGAGCTGGTTCTCTTCCAGGTGCGCGGCAATCAGCTCCGCCACCATCGGGCACACGTCGCGGAACACCTTGCGGCCTTCCTGGACGAACAGCTTGTCGCGGCCACCGATGCCTTCTTGCGCAGCGCGGTTGAGGAAACCGAAGTTGTTGCGGATGTTGTTGGAGAACTGGGTCAGCAGCTTGGTGCTGACGATCTCGAACTGGTGCTTGGAGGTGGCCAGGTCGGCGCGTTCGATGATCACCGCGGTGGCGGCGTCGCCGAAGATGAAGTGGCTGTCACGGTCACGGAAGTTCAGGTGCCCGGTGCAGACTTCCGGGTTGACCATCAGGATCGCCCGGGCCTGGCCCAGCTGCACGCTGTTGCAGGCGGCCTGGATGCCGAAGGTCGCCGAGGAGCAGGCCACGTTCATGTCGAAACCGAAGCCCTGGATACCCAGGGCCGCCTGGACTTCGATGGCGATGGCCGGGTAGGCGCGCTGCAGGTTGGAGCAGGCGACGATCACCCCGTCGATATCAGCGGCGGTCTTGCCGGCCCGTTGCAGGGCTTGCTCGGCGGCGGCCACGGCCATCTGGCAGAGCACCGACCACTCGTCGTTGGAGCGCTCCGGCAGGTTCGGAACCATGCGTTGCGGGTCGAGGATGCCTGCCTTGTCCATGACAAAGCGGCTCTTGATCCCGGAGGCTTTCTCGATGAAGGCGGCGTTGGATTCGGTCAGGGCCTGCACTTCGCCCCGTTCGATGGCCGCCGCGTTGTCGCGGTTGAACTGCTGGACGTAGGTGTTGAAAGACTCCACCAGCTCTTCGTTGGAAATGCTATTGGCCGGGGTAAACAGGCCGGTGCCGCTGATGACGACGTTATGCACGGTCGTTCCTCTAGTGTGATGAGGCAGAAGGTATTGGCACCGCCGTGCCAAACCACAAACGGACTGCCCCGCTGGTGGGAGCCTTCCTGGCATCGCTTTATTCCGATCCGCCCGCTTGCCTGGGGGGCCAGACCAGCGTGCCGGTATTTATGACGGCGGAGTTTGCCATAACCACCGGCATTTCGCCGCAATTGCCGCGCGCCCGGCAGGCACCGGCTTGCCAACGAGCCGGGTTGAGCCTTGCCGCGCCCTTGATCACGCCTTCGCTGGCACGCCAGCGCCTGAGGGGGCGTCGGCTCAGGCGTCGACCTGGCTCCATTGCTTGTTCAGGCGCTTGTCGGAAATCGGCACCTTGGTCCCCAACTGCTGGGCAAACAGCGACACCCGGTACTCCTCCAGCCACCAGCGGTACAGCTCCAGTTGCGGATCACGCTTGCCTTCCTGGGCATGCTTCTGCGCCCGGGTCTGGTACTGGTTCCACAGGCCCGCAAGCTCGGTGCTCCAGACCCGATCCTTCTGCACCTGACTGCCGAGTTTCTCGAAACGCAGCTCCACCGCCTTGAGGTAGCGCGGCAGCTCCTTGAGCCACAGGGCCGGGGTTTCCCGGACAAAACCCGGGTACACCAGGTTTGCCAGCTGGGCCTTGATGTCGTTGAGGGCCACCGCCTGGGCCAGGTCGATCTTGCCCTTGAAGCGTTTTTGCAGGCCGTGCCAGAGCTTGAGGATCTCCAGGGTCAGGCGCGCCAGACGCTCGGCGTGCTCGGTCCAGGCGCCGCGCTTGCGCTCGGCCAGGGACGCCAGCCCCGCGCCATCGCGGGGCAAGCTGGCTTCGCCCTCAAGGATGCAGCTGTCGAGGCTGGCCAGCAGAATGTCTTCCACCAGCGCATCGACCCGGCCCAATTCGCGGTACAGCAGGCCCAGCTCGGTCAGCCCCGGCAACTTGCCACGCAGGAACTTGGCCGGCTCGGCCAGTTGCTGCAACAGCAGGCGCTGCAAGGCCCGGCGGTGCTGGAATTCGGCTTCGGCGGCAGTGGAGAAACGCCCTTCCTTGACCGTCCCGGCCTCTTCCACCAGGGCCGGATACACGGTCATCGACAGCCCGGCGATCTTCTGCTGGGTCTTTTCCGCGACCGCGGCAAACACCTTGGCCTCCACCGGCTGCTGGCTCTTGGCGGTTTGCGGCACCGCCAGGGCAGCCTGGCTGGCTTCGGCGAAACGCGCGGTCAGTTCGGCCAGGTCACGGCCCTCGCCGAGGAACTTGCCCTGGGCATCGACGATTTCCAGGTTCATCCGCAGGTGGCTTTCCACCTGTTGTTCGGCTTCGCTCCAGGCCTCGTCGCTGACCCGCGCGCCGGTCATGCGCAACAGCTCGCGGCCCAGGGCCTGGGGCAAGGAACCTTCGGCGAAGACCATGCGCTGCAAGGCCGCCTTGACGAAGTCCGGCACCGGCACGAAGTTCTTGCGCAGGGCCTTGGGCAGGTTGCGTACCAGGGCAATGCACTTGGCCTCGATCAGCCCCGGCACCAGCCATTCCAGGCGCTCGGCGGGCAGCGCCGGCAACAGGGGCGCCGGCACCCGCAAGGTCACGCCGTCGCGGGGATGGTTGGGTTCGAAGTGATAACTCAGGGCCAGTTCCAGGTCGCCGATATGCAGGGTGTCCGGGTACTGCTTGGCGGTGACTTCGCTGGCCTCGCGGGCCAGCACGTCTTCCTCGCGCATGATCAGCAACTGCGGGTTCTTCTGGCTGTGCACCCGGTACCAGCTGTCGAAGGTCGCGGTCTGATGGATCTCGGCCGGCAAGCGAGCGTCGTAAAAGGCAAACAGGGTTTCCTCGTCCGCCAGGATGTCGCGGCGCCGGGCCTTGGCTTCCAGGGCGTCGAGCTGTTCCAACAACTGGGTGTTGGCGCTCAGGCACTTGGCCTTGGACTGGATCTCGCCGCGCACCAGGGCCTCGCGGATAAACAGCTCGCGGGACACCACCGGGTCCACCGGGCCGTAATGCACCGGCCGGCGGCCGACCACGATCAGCCCGAACAGGGTGATCTGCTCGTAGGCCACCACCTGGCCGCGCTTCTTCTCCCAGTGGGGCTCGAAGTGGTTCTTCTTCACCAGATGGCCGGCCAGGGGCTCGATCCAGTCCGGCTCGATCTTGGCCACCATGCGCGCGTAGAGCTTGGTGGTTTCCACCAGTTCGGCGGTCATCAGCCATTGCGGGCGCTTCTTGCCCAGGCCCGAGGACGGGTGAACCCAGAAGCGCCGCTGACGGGCACCGAGGTAGTCGCCATCCTCGGTCTTCTGGCCGATCTGGCTCAGCAGCCCCACCAGCACCGCCTTGTGCAGTTTCGGGTAGTCCGCCGGTTCCTTGTTCAGGCTCAACTGCAGGTCGCGACAGATCAGGCTCAGTTGCCGGTGCGAGTCGCGCCATTCCCGCAGGCGCAGGTAATTCAGGAAGTTCTTGCGGCACCAGTTGCGCAACGGGCTGGCGGTCAGGGCCTGGCGCTGTTCTTCGAAGCCGCGCCACAGGTTGACCAGCCCGGCGAAATCCGAGTCCACGTCTTTCCACTGTGCGTGGGCCTGATCAGCCGCCTGCTGGCGCTCCGGCGGACGCTCGCGAGGGTCCTGGATCGACATCGCGCTGGCGACGATCAGCACTTCCTGCAGGCTGCCGAGCTTGGCCGCTTCGAGCAGCATGCGGCCCATGCGCGGGTCCACCGGCAGGCGCGCCAGTTGCCGGCCCAGAGGCGTCAGCTGGCTGTTGCGGTCCACTGCCGAGAGTTCCTGCAGCAGGTTGAAACCGTCGCTGATGGCCTTGCCATCCGGCGGCTCGATAAACGGGAATGCGGTGATTTCACCCAGGCGCAGATGGAGCATCTGCAGGATCACCGCCGCCAGGTTGGTGCGCAGGATCTCCGGGTCGGTGAATTCCGGCCGGCCGAGGAAATCCTCCTCGCTGTACAGGCGCACGCAGATCCCCGGCTCGACCCGGCCGCAACGGCCCTTGCGCTGGTTGGCGCTGGCCTGGGAAATCGCCTCGATGGGCAGGCGCTGGACCTTGGCCCGGTAGCTGTAGCGGCTGATGCGCGCGGTGCCGCTGTCGATCACATAGCGGATGCCCGGCACGGTCAGCGAGGTTTCCGCGACGTTGGTCGCCAGCACCACGCGCCGCCCCGGATGGGACTGGAAGATCCGTTGCTGTTCCGCCGGCGACAGGCGTGCGTACAGCGGCAGAATCTCGGTGTGCTTGAGCTGGGCCTTGCGCAGCATTTCTGCGGCGTCGCGGATCTCCCGCTCGCCAGGAAGGAACACCAATACGTCTCCGGGGCTGCGCCGTTCGCTGCGCTCGTAGGCGGCAATTTCATCCAGGGTGGCAAGGATCGCCTGATCCACCGTGAGGTCGTCCTCGACCCGGTTGCCCTCCTCGTCCTGCTCCAGGGTCAGGGGGCGATACCAGGTTTCCACCGGAAAGGTACGCCCGGAGACTTCCACGATCGGCGCGTTATCGAAGTGCTTGGAGAAGCGCTCCAGGTCGATGGTCGCCGAGGTGATGATGACCTTCAGGTCCGGGCGCCGTGGCAGCAGGGTCTTGAGGTAGCCGAGGAGGAAGTCGATGTTCAGGCTGCGCTCGTGGGCCTCGTCGACGATGATCGTGTCGTAGCGTTCCAGGTAGCGGTCGTTCTGGGTTTCCGCCAACAGGATGCCGTCGGTCATCAGCTTGATCAGGGTGCTGGCATCGCTCTGATCCTCGAAGCGCACCTGATAGCCCACCAGCGAACCCAGGGGCGTGGCCAGTTCTTCGGCGACCCGGCTGGCAACGCTGCGGGCGGCGATCCGCCGGGGCTGGGTATGGCCGATCAGGCCGTGCTGGCCGCGACCGATTTCCAGGCAGATCTTCGGCAGCTGGGTGGTTTTCCCCGAGCCGGTCTCACCGGCGATGATCAGCACCTGATGCTTGAGCAGCGCCTCTTTGATCTCGTCGCGCTTGGCGGCGATCGGCAGGCTGTCGTCATAGCGGATCGGCGGCACACTCGCGCGCCGCGCCGTCACCAGGTTGCACGATGCCTGCATCCGCTCCAGCCACTGGGCGAGCTTGGCCTCATCGGGCTTCTTGCGCAGCTCAAGCAACTGCCGACGCAAGCGGTGGCGGTCGGCGAGCATGGCGTGATCGAGGTTTTTCAGCAGTTGGTCAGTCATAAAAGCAGCGGCAAGCTTCAAGCGAAAAGCCGCAAGATTAACGCAGCTTCCGCTTTTTAGCTTGCAGCTTGTGAGGGGGCGCTAGCCGCTGCGGCTATTCGTCTTCCAGGCCTTTGCGCCGGTAAGGGAAGACATCAATGATCTTGCCGGCGCGGATGGCGTCCTGCAGGCCCTTCCAGTAGTCGGCGTTGTACAGCTCGCCGTGCAACTGGTCGAACAGCTTGCGCTGGCCGGCATCGGCGAACAGGAACGGCGGGAACTCCTCGGGGAACACGTCGTGGGGGCCGATGGAGTACCAGGGTTCGGACGCCATCTCGTCTTCCGGGGTACGGGGTGCCGGGATGTGGCGGAAGTTGGCTTCGGTGAGAAAGCAGATTTCGTCGTAGTCGTAGAACACCACCCGGCCATGACGGGTCACGCCGAAGTTCTTCAGCAGCATGTCGCCGGGGAAGATGTTGGCCGCCGCCAGTTGCTTGATCGCCAGGCCGTAATCCTCCAGCGCTTCGCGCACCTGGTCCGGGTTGGCGTGCTCCAGGTAGAGGTTGAGCGGGGTCATGCGGCGCTCGGTCCAGCAGTGGCGGATCAGCACCGTCTGGTCTTCCACGGCCACGGTGGACGGCGCCACTTCCAGCAGCTCCTCAAGGCAGGCCGGATCGAACTTGCTCAGGGGGAAGCGGAAATCGGCGAACTCCTGGGTGTCGGCCATGCGCCCGACCCGATCGACGCTCTTCACCAGCCGGTACTTCTCGATCACCGTGGCCCGGTCGACGTTCTTCGACGGCGAGAAGCGGTCCTTGATGATCTTGAACACGGTGTTGAAGCCCGGCAGGGTGAACACGCTCATGACCATGCCGCGCACACCGGGAGCCATGATGAAACGGTCGTCGGTACTGGCCAGGTGGTTGATCAGGGCGCGGTAGAACTCCGACTTGCCGTGCTTGTAGAAGCCGATGGAGGTGTACAGCTCGGCGATGTGCTTGCCCGGCAGGATGCGCTTGAGAAAGCCGATGAATTCCGCCGGCACCGGCACATCCACCATGAAGTACGAACGGGTGAAGGAGAAGATGATCGAGACATCGGCCTCGTCGGTGATCAACGCATCGATCTGGATGCCCCGGCCTTCGCGGTGCAGCAGCGGGATCACCAGCGGCCACTGCTCTTCATGGGTGAAGATGCGCCCCACCAGGTAGGCGCCCTTGTTGCGATAGAGCACCGAGGAAAACAGCTCCAGGGTCAGCTCCGGGTCCTTGCACACCCAGTCCGGCAGGTTCTCCCGCAATTGCGCCTCCAGGCGCCGCAGGTCGCCCGCCAGATCGGCATAGTCCTCGCTGAAACGGTAGTCGGCAAACACCTGTTCGAGCATCGCCGACAGGTTGCCCTGGGGCTGGTAGCTGCGGGTCTGCGCGGCCCGGGCCCGGCGCAGGCTGGGCCGGGTGGTGTGGATGAACATGCAGCCGTCGCTGATCAGGTCGTGGCTGAACAGGCCGCAGAAGATCGAGTTGTACCAGGTCTCGGACAGCTCGTCGTCAAAGCGCAGGTCGATCAGGCTGATGTAGGCGCTTTTCACCAGCGGCCACTGCGCCACATCCATCAACGCGTCGTCACTGAAGGCCTGATGCAGGCCGGTCACGGTTTGCCCGACCTTCTCCTCATAGAGATTGATGCGCGCCGCCGAGGCCTTCTGCGCTTCCTGCCACTGCGCCTGCTCGAAGCGTTGCCGGGCACCGTCGGTGATCTGGCGGAAGTGCTCGCGGTAGTCGTCGAAGCCATCGAGGATCATTCGAGCGATATCGGCGGCGGGCCATGACTGCGGCATAAGTAGACCTCTGCGGGAATTTGCGATGCCAGAGCTTAGCCAGTGAAACGACCCGAGGAGAAGCGCATTTTTTCGCCCGATCCACCGAGCCGGGAAATCTTTGCTGACGATTGCCGGCAATTTTTTAAATCGACCGTTCGGTCAATAAAAAACCATCAAGTCGGCAAAGCTCGGGCTTTATCGATTCACCCGCAGGCCTTCCAGTACGCGGCGTGAAGGCCTCATGAGCTGAGCAAGCTGGTCGCGAAAAAAGGGCTCCCGTTGCCGAAAAAACCCCATGACTATCGGGGAAAAGCCTCTATTCAGGGCCTTTCAATATGATGGCACTTTGCCATATAAAGCGCCCACCCTCCCCTAACAACAGCGCTAAATCAGCGAGGGCCGAATGTTTTTTTAATGTATTCAAGGAGCACATGATGTCGATCAGGAATATTCGAATCGGCTTGCGAGCCAGCCTCAGTTTTGCGGTTCTGGCCGCCTTGCTGGTGACAGTCGGGCTGTTCTGCCTGGGGCAGATGGCAACCCTGCGCGAAAGTGCAAAAGTCATCGAGGCCTCGTGGATGCCCAGCATCGAGAACATCCATGACAGCGCCGCCAATATCGCCACCATCCGCCTGGAAGCGCTGCGACTGCTGGTCAATGACCAGCCTCTGAGCCGGGAAAAAAGCAAGCGCATGATCGCCGACGAACGCCTGGAGCTGGCCCAACGCCTGGAACAGCACAAGACCCTGCTGACCAGCGAGCAGGAAGCGGCGCTGCTGGAACGGCTGAAAAACACCATTGCCCAGTACACGACCCTTCTGCAGGAAATCATCCAGCAGATCGATGGCGGCCTTAAGGAGCAGGCCTACACCCGACTCAACGTCGAATTGGCGCCCCTGGGCAGCCAGTTGGACAGCACCCTGGAAGAGCTGATCCAGTTCAACCAGAACGGCGCCGATACCGCCGCCGAGGAGGCCGCCAGGCTCTATGAGCGCTCACAGTGGATCGTCGGCATCATCATTGCTATCGCCCTGGCCAGCACCCTGTTCCTGGCCTGGCTACTGACCCGCAGCATCACCGCGCCCCTGGCCCAGGCCCTGGCGATCGCCCGGACCATCGCTGCCGGCGACCTGACCCAGGACGTCAATGGCCAGGGCCGGGACGAGCCGGCGCAACTGCTGACGGCCCTGGCCGGCATGCAGGACAACCTGCGCTCGACCATCCGTGGCATCGCCGAGTCGTCCCAGCAACTGGCCTCGGCCGCCGAGGAAATGAGCGCGGTGATGGAACAGAGCACCCGCGGCCTGCAGTTGCAGAACGATGAAATCGAGCAGGCCGCCACCGCGGTCACGCAAATGAGCGCGGCGGTGGATGAAGTGGCCGGCAACGCCGTCTCCAGCGCCGAAGCCTCCCAAGCCTCGGACCAGGACAGCCGCCACGGCCATCATCAGGTCAGCCAGACCATCGAGTCGATCCAGCAACTGGTCAGCGAAGTGCTGGGGGCGTCGGAACAGGCCCAGGGGCTGGCGTCCCAGGCCCAGGACATCAGCAAAGTGCTGGAGGTGATTCGGGCCATTGCCGGACAGACCAACCTGCTGGCGCTGAATGCCGCGATCGAGGCGGCCCGGGCTGGCGAGGCCGGCCGTGGCTTTGCCGTGGTGGCCGACGAAGTGCGTTCACTGGCGCAACGCACCCAGGATTCCACCGAAGAAATCGAACAGATGATCAACCGTATTCAGCACGGCACCGATGCCACCGTCAGCGCCCTGCAGACCAGCGCCGAACAGGCCGGGCAAACCCTGCAGCAGGCCAACGGCGCCGGCAGCGCGCTGGAGAAGATCACCGGGGCGATCTCACAGATCAGCCAGCGCAACCTGGTGATCGCCAGTGCCGCCGAGCAGCAGGCGCTGGTGGCCCGGGATGTGGACCGCAGCCTGGTGAACATCCGCGACCTGTCGACCCAGACGGCTGCGGGCGCCACCCAGACCTCCGCCGCCAGCCAGGAATTGTCGCGCCTGGCGGTGGACCTCAACGGGCTGGTCACACGATTTATCCTGTAGCAAGTGCGATAGGGTTTGCCATGGACCCAGGCTCTGGGCAACATCGCCGCCCTTCAATCAAGGAAATTGCCGTGAGACTTGTCGATCTCTTGCGCCTGTTGTCGCTGGCCGCCATCTGGGGCGCGAGCTTCTTGTTCATGCGCATCATCGCCCCGGTGCTGGGCAGCGTGCCCACTGCATTCTTCCGGGTGTCGATCGCCGCCCTCGGGCTGCTGGTGATGCTGGCGCTGATGCGGATCGACTGGAACTTTCGCGGCAAGCTCAAGACCGTGCTGCTGCTCGGCGTGATCAACTCCGGCATACCGGCCACCCTGTATTCGGTGGCAGCCCAGGTGCTGCCCGCCGGCTACTCGGCGATCTTCAATGCCACCACGCCCTTGATGGGGGTGCTGATCGGCGGACTGTTCTTTCATGAGCGGCTGAGCCTGAGCAAGATCGCCGGCGTCTGCCTGGGCCTGTTCGGCGTCGGCATCCTGACCCGCGCCGGCCCCGTGGCCTTCGACCATGACCTGCTGCTGGGCGCCCTGTCCTGCCTGATGGCCACCACCTGCTACGGCTTTGCCGGGTTCCTCGCCCGGCGCTGGCTGGATCAGGCCGGCGGCCTGGACAGTCGCCTGTCAGCCCTGGGCAGCATGCTCGGAGCCTGCCTGCTGCTGTTGCCGCTGTTCGCCTACAACGCCATCAGCCAGCCGCCGGCCAGTTGGGGTGGCTGGAGCGTGTGGCTGTCGTTGCTGGGGTTGGGGCTAGGCTGCACGGCCTTCGCCTACGTGCTGTATTTCCGCCTGCTCAGCGCCATCGGTCCGGTGCGCTCGATGACCGTGACCTTCATGATTCCGCCGTTCGGCGTGTTGTGGGGGGCCTTGCTGCTGGATGAGCCGCTGTCCATGGCGCACCTGTATGGCGGTGCGCTGATTGGCGTGGCGCTGTGGCTGGTGCTGCGGCCCGGGGCAAAATCGGCGGCCTGAAGCACTGCCTGATTCTGATCAGCCTGCGACTCGGGAGGCCGCAGCTCCGAGTCGCAACGCTGGCAGTGGCCCTATGGAACGCTGAGGGTAATCAGGTAGGTGCCGGAGGTCACCGCCTTGCCGGACTGATCGACGAAGGCGTACTGCTGGTCGTAGTAGCGGCCCTGGGAACCACTGTCGGCCAGGAGCTTGAGCTTGACCGCAGAACGCTCCACCGCGCTGACACGGGTCCCGACTCGGGTCACGTCAATCGCCCCACCCCGTGAACCCTGAGGGCACTGGCGCAGGCTCAAGCCGGTGCTGGCAGCGCTGGACGCGCAATTGGACTCGACAATACTGCCGGTAAAACGGATGACGCCTTGCGCCACGGGAGCAGCGGCGAAGCAGCTGCTGGACAGTCCCAAAAGCAAACCGAAAGCGGTTGAAGCGAACGTTGCGTTCATACTGACTCTCCTTTGTTTAAGGACTATGTCGTCAGTCTAGGTACCGGCTTTAGTTTTTCAGGTTTGTCTGATGGACGAATTTGGAATACCAACAAAAAAGTCCAAGCATCTGGTTATCAAAAGAACCTTGAGGGTTCGCTTCAGTCGCTCATTAGGTGCACATGCAAGGTTTGAAATCAGACCTTTATTGACCGGCAAAGAACTACACGACGATAGTGGCATCTAGCCACTATTCTTGCTTATAGTCGATCATTAATTGAATCAATTATGGGCAAAAGCGACCGAGCATTGCGCTCGGCCGCACGCCTGGCGACCACCCTGAAGATCGTCGCCCGCAACGGTCAGGCGCTCTTACGGAACACGAAGACCAGGCCGACAATGATCAACCCCATGCCCATCAGGCTCAGCCAGGCCAGACGATTGCCGAAAAACACGAAGTCCATCAATGCGGTCACCGCCGGCACCAGATAGAACAGGCTGGTGACGTTCACCAGGTTGCCCTGAGCGATCAAGCGGTACAGCAACAGGGTGGCCAGCACCGACACCACCAGAGCCATCCACAGCAGCGGAATCACGAAGCCGGCGCTGTACTCGACGTGAAATGGCTGGAACGGCACGAACAGCGCGCACAGCAACAGGCCCGCCAGGTACTGCACCGGCAGGGTGCCCAAGGGGTTGTCGGTGATGCGTTTCTGCATGATCGAACCGGCCGTCATGCTGACCAGGGCCAGCAGGCCGCAGAGCATGCCGGAGACGGATATCCCCGCCATCCCGATCCCCTGGTACACCACCATGATCAACCCGGCGAGCCCCAGGCCAAGGCCGAACAGGCGGCTCCAGGAGCGCTGGCGCTCCATCAGCACCACGGTGAGGATCGGTTGCACCCCCATGATGGTGGCCATCACGCCGGGGGTGACCTTCAGGTCCAGGGCCAGGATGTAGAAGATCTGGTAGGCCCCCAGCAGCACCAGGCCGGTGGCCATGGCAACGCCCATGGCCCGGCGCCCCCGAGGCAGCCGCAGCTTGAGCAGGGGCATGAGCAGCACCAGGCCGATCAAGGCGAGGGCAAAACGCAACAGCAGGAAGGCAAAGGGCGAAGCATGGGCCAGGCCCCATTTGGAGAAGATCGCGCCACTGCTCCAGAGCAGGACGAACAGGCTCGTGGAAGCCGCCGCCAACGCGGATTTTTTGCAAATGAGCAACATGAATACCACCTGTAATCAGGCAAGAAGCCAATTCAGCCGAGGCTGAAGTTCAGTAGTGTTTGGTTCAGGCGGGCACCGGGAACAGCAGCGATGCCGATCAGCCCGAAAAGCCAACGCCCGGCGGTGATACGACTGCGTACACCGGCGTGCTACTGACAGGTGGGGGGTACTGACCGATCTGCACAGGCTGCTGATTCCCGCACGGCACGACGCCAGCGTTGACCGCTGAAAGCACTACCGCGTTGAGAGGGGAAAAAGCCATGTGCCGATGGTTCTCGAAGAGGAGGAACGTGAGTTGCAGGACTCACAGGGCGCCGACTATAACCAGCGCCCGAGAGGCGTTGCAAGATTTATCCGAACAACCACTTCCACAACAGGACCAGCACCAGCACCGCCAGCACCGGACGCAGAATGCGGTAGAGCTTGGGGTTGCGGCGCTTCCACTGCTTGACCACGCCACTGAAGCTGTCGCTGAAGCGCTTGCTCCAGGCGTAGGCCTGGTTGATTCCGCCGACGCGCTCGTCGTCGAGGTTCTGCGGCGCGGTGGCACGCCCCAACTGGGCGCTGACCCAGCGGTTGATGCGGATCATCAGCGGGCTGCTCAACGGCCGTTCGATGTCGCAGAACAGGATCACCCGGGTGGTTTCGGTTTCGTTCTTCACCCAGTGCACATAGGTTTCGTCGAACATCACGTCTTCACCGTCGCGCCAGGCGTATTCCTCGCCATCGACGAAAATCCGGCAGGCATCGGAGTTGGGGGTCGACAGGCCCAGGTGATAACGCAGGGAACCGGCAAAGGGATCGCGGTGCGGGTTCAGGTGGCTGCCACCGGGCAGCAGCGCGAACATCGCGCCCTTGACGTTGGGAATGGCGCTCACCAGCTCGACGGTCTTGGGGCACAGGGCAGCGGCCGAAGGCAGCGGCTTGTCGTACCACTTGAGGTAGAAGCGCTTCCAGCCCTTCTTGAAGAACGAACCGAAGCCGGCATCGTTGTTCTTCTCGGCCGCACGAATGTAGCCCTCATCGAACAGATGCATGGCCTCTTCGCGGATCACCTGCCAGTTGTCCCGCAGGATATCCAGCTCGGGGAACTTGCTGCGATCCAGGTAAGGCTTGGAAGGCACCCCGGAGAACAGGTACATCAATGCGTTGTAGGGGGCGAACAGCGCCGAATGGTTGACGAACTGGCGCAGTACCGGCAGACGCGCCTTGCCGCGCAGATGCACGTAAAGGATGCTGCCGACGAACAGCGACAACACCGCGAACTTGGCGGCAAAGGAAAAGCTCATGCAACGACTCCTTGGAAATAGGCACCTGTGGGGAGTGTTCACCCGACCTGGCAGCCGGCAATGATAAACACTCCTGGACCCTGGAAAAACCCGCACGACTCAACATTCAGTGTTAACGGTCGTGCAACAAAGGCGCTTAAGTAGCACAAGCGACCAGGCCCTTGCCTGATGTGGATCAGCATTCGCCGGCACGTCGGTGCCTGCCGACGAATGCCCGGGGTGCGTTACTGCTGGTTTTCCTGCTCGGTGAACAGGTCGCTGAACAGCATGCTCGACAGATAGCGCTCGCCGGAGTCCGGCAGGATCACCACGATGGTCTTGCCCTGCATTTCCGGGGTTTCCGCCAGACGCACCGCCACCGCCATTGCCGCACCGCAGGAAATCCCGCAGAGAATCCCCTCTTCCTGCATCAGGCGCAGGGCCATGGCCTTGGACTCTTCATCGGTCACCAGCTCCACCCGGTCGACCATGGCTAGGTCGAGGTTCTTCGGCACGAAGCCGGCACCGATGCCCTGGATCTTGTGGGGGCTGGGCTTGATCTCTTCACCGGCAAGCTTCTGGCTGATCACCGGCGAAGTCGCCGGCTCCACCGCCACCGACAGGATAGGTTTGCCCTGGGTCTTCTTGATGTAGCGCGACACGCCGCTGATGGTGCCGCCGGTGCCGACCCCGGCCACCAGCACATCCACGGCGCCGTCGGTGTCGTTCCAGATTTCCGGACCGGTGGTTTTCTCGTGGATCGCCGGGTTGGCCGGATTGTCGAACTGCTGCGGCATGAAGTACTTGGACGGATCGCTGGCCAGGATCTCGGCGGCCTTTTCAATCGCTCCCTTCATGCCCTTGGCCGGCTCGGTCAGCACCAGCTCCGCACCCAGGGCCTTGAGCACCTTGCGCCGCTCGATGCTCATGGACGCCGGCATGGTCAGCATCAGTTTGTAGCCACGAGCCGCTGCAACGAAGGCCAGGCCGATCCCGGTGTTGCCCGAAGTGGGCTCGACGATGGTCATCCCCGGCTTGAGCTTGCCGCTGCTTTCGGCGTCCCAGATCATGTTGGCGCCGATCCGGCACTTCACCGAGTAGCCCGGGTTGCGCCCTTCGATCTTGGCCAGGATGGTCACCCCGCGCGGGGCGATGCGGTTGATCTGCACCAAGGGCGTATTACCGATGGAATGGGCGTTGTCAGCAAAAATTCGGCTCATGGCTGGGTCCTTATGCAGCAGTGAAGAAGTTCCCAAGGGTATGCCTGGTGCCCTTGAGCGTCCAGTCGCGCCGAACGACTGCGATCGCGGGCAGTCAATGCCTGTATACGGCCGGAGACTGCTGATCATGAAAGCTCGTTATCGTTGGCCCCTGTGGACCCTGGCAAGCCTGGTGGTGCTGCTGGTGAGCCTGCACATTGCCCTGCCCTACCTGGTGCGCGACTACCTGAACGACAAGCTGGCGGACATGGGCGACTACCGCGGACGCATCAGCGACATCGACCTGGCCCTGTGGCGCGGCGCCTACCGCATCAACGGACTGGAGATCATCAAGGTCAGCGGCAAGGTGCCGGTGCCCTTCGTCAAGGCACCGCTGATCGACCTCTCGGTGAGCTGGCATTCGCTGTGGTACGACCACGCCGTGGTGGCCAAGGCGCTGTTCGTCCAGCCGGAGCTGAACTTCGTCGATGGCGGCGCCGACCAGCAGGCCTCGCAGACCGGTGCCGGCACCGACTGGCGGGCGCAGTTGGGCAAGCTGCTGCCCATCACCCTCGACGAAGTGCGGATCGAGGACGGCAAGATCCACTTTCGCAACTTCAGCTCCACGCCGCCGGTGAACATCGGTGCCACCCAGGTCAACGCCAGCTTCTACAACCTGACCAACGTGATCGACAGCCAGGGCAAACGCGACGCGCGCTTCGACGGCAAGGCCTTGCTGCAAGGCCAGGCCCCCATGGAAAGCACCGCCACCTTCGACCCCCTGAGCAATTTCGAGGACTTCGAATTCCGTCTGCGGGCCCGGGATATCGAACTCAAACGTTTCAACGACTTCGCCTCGGCCTACGGCAAGTTCGACTTCAATGCCGGACACGGCGACGTGGTGATCGAAGCCCAGGCCGACAAGGGCCAACTGCATGGCTATATCAAGCCGCTGCTGCGGGACGTGGAAGTCTTCAACTGGCAGCAGGACGTGGAGAACCGCAACAAAGGAATATTACGCTCGGTATGGGAAGCCTTGGTGGGGGCCGGGGAAAACCTGCTGAAGAACCAGCACAAGAACCAGTTCGCCACCCGGGTCGAACTCAGCGGCAGTGTGCACCAGCAAGATATCAGCGCATTCCAGGCGTTTTTGCAGATTTTGCGCAATGGATTCATCCAGGCTTTCAATGCCCGTTACGAACAACCCAAGCCCTCGACTGACTGAGTCACCCCGTGACGCTCCATTCAGAGACTGAATGGGGCGTCTACGTTCACAGTCGACCGGGCGCCGCGTTATAGTCGCGCATCGCATCAATTCAACCGACCTGCCCCGGGCAGCTCGCCGTCACCGTTCGAGGAATTGCAGATGAAGTTCGAAGGCACCAGCGCATACGTCGCCACCGATGACCTGAAGCTGGCAGTCAACGCCGCCATCACTCTGGAGCGTCCGCTGCTGGTCAAGGGCGAACCCGGCACCGGCAAGACCATGCTCGCCGAGCAACTGGCCGAATCCTTCGGCGCCAAGCTGATCACCTGGCACATCAAGTCCACCACCAAGGCCCACCAGGGTCTGTACGAGTACGACGCGGTCAGCCGCCTGCGCGACTCGCAGCTGGGGGTGGACAAGGTCCACGACATCCGCAACTACCTGAAGAAGGGCAAGCTCTGGGAAGCCTTCGAATCCGAGGAGCGGGTGATCCTGCTGATCGACGAGATCGACAAGGCCGACATCGAGTTCCCCAACGACCTGCTGCAAGAGCTCGACAAGATGGAGTTCTACGTCTACGAGATCGACGAGACCATCAAGGCCAAGCAGCGGCCGATCATCATCATTACCTCCAACAACGAGAAGGAACTGCCGGACGCCTTCCTGCGTCGCTGCTTCTTCCACTACATCGCCTTCCCCGATCGCGCCACCCTGCAGAAGATCGTCGACGTGCACTACCCGGACATCAAGAAGGACCTGGTCAGCGAAGCCCTGGACGTGTTCTTCGACGTGCGCAAGGTGCCGGGCCTGAAGAAGAAGCCCTCGACCTCGGAACTGGTGGACTGGCTCAAGCTCTTGATGGCCGACAACATCGGCGAGGCGGTGCTGCGCGAGCGCGATCCGACCAAGGCCATCCCGCCCCTGGCCGGCGCGCTGGTGAAGAACGAGCAGGACGTGCAGTTGCTGGAACGCCTGGCCTTCATGAGCCGTCGCGGTAGTCGTTAGGCTCTGCCCAGAAGCTGCCTGCGCGTCGATCACGCTGCGTTAGAAACCGGTTCGGATGCTCATTTAGCTCGCTAAACTCCGCCTCCTCAGCTGTTTCTGCCTTGCCTGATCGCCGCTCGGCGAGCTTCTGAACAGACCCCTAGATCATTAGAGAGCGATAGTCATGCTGCTCAACCTGTTCAATGAAATGCGCGCGGCCAAGGTGCCGGTGTCGGTGCGCGAACTGCTGGACCTGATCAACGCGCTCAAGCAGCGCGTGACCTTCGCCGACATGGACGAGTTCTACTACCTGGCCCGGGCGATCCTGGTGAAGGACGAACGGCATTTCGACAAGTTCGACCGGGCCTTCGGCGCCTACTTCAACGGCCTGGAAAAACTCGACGACCACCTGCAGGCGCTGATCCCCGAGGATTGGCTGCGCAAGGAATTCGAGCGTTCGCTGACGGATGAGGAACGGGCGCAGATCCAGTCCCTGGGCGGCCTGGACAAGCTCATCGAAGAGTTCAAGAAACGCCTGGAAGAACAGAAGGAACGCCACGCCGGCGGCAACAAATGGATCGGCACCGGCGGCACCAGCCCCTTCGGCTCCGGCGGTTTCAACCCGGAAGGCATTCGCGTCGGCGACGCCGGCAAGCGCCAGGGCAATGCGGTGAAAGTCTGGGACCAGCGCGAGTACAAGAACCTCGACGACTCGGTGGAACTGGGCACCCGCAACATCAAGGTGGCCCTGCGCCGCCTGCGCAAGTTCGCGCGCCAGGGCGCCGCGGACGAGCTGGACATCGACGGCACCATCGACCACACCGCTCGCGACGCCGGCCTGCTGAACATCCAGATGCGCCCGGAACGGCGCAACAACATCAAGCTGCTGTTGCTGTTCGACATCGGCGGCTCCATGGATGCCCACGTGAAGATCTGCGAGGAGCTGTTCTCGGCCTGCAAGACCGAGTTCAAGCACCTGGAGTACTACTACTTCCACAACTTCATCTATGAATCGGTGTGGAAGAACAACCTGCGCCGCGGCTCGGAACGCACCTCCACCCAGGACCTGCTGCACAAGTACGGCGCCGACTACAAGGTGATCTTCGTCGGCGATGCCGCCATGGCCCCCTATGAAATCACCCAGGCCGGCGGCAGCGTCGAACACTGGAACGAAGAGGCCGGTTATGTGTGGATGCAGCGCTTCATGGAGAAGTACAAGAAGCTCATCTGGATCAACCCCTACCCGAAGGACACCTGGGGCTACACCGCCTCGACCAACATCGTGCGCGAGTTGATCGAAGACCAGATGTACCCGCTGACCTTGCGTGGCCTGGAAGAAGGCATGCGTTTCCTGTCCAAGTAAGCGCGGCCTTGCGGGCCTTTTCGCAGCCTCGCCATGGCTCGACAGCGGCTACAGAGCCCCCTGTAGCCGCTGCCGCAGGCTGCGAACGGTCGCGAAGCAGCCGCCTTCAGCCACTACCCAAACCTGCGCAAGAACGCCACCTGCTGCCGATGCGCCGTTTCCTGCACCACCGGCGTCAATCGCACCTCGCTGCCCGGCAAGCACTGCGCCAGCCGCGCCAGGGATAACGGGGTCAAGGCCCCCAAGCGCGGATAGCCGCCAATGGTCTGCCGGTCGTTGAGCAGGACGATCGGCTGGCCGTCCGGCGGCACCTGGATCGCCCCCAGGGGAATGCCCTCGGAAATCATCGGCCGGCCCTGATACTGCAAGGTCGGCCCGAGCAAGCGCGCGCCCATGCGATCGGCGCGGCTGTCCAGGGTCCAGGTGCTGTTGAAGGCATCGAACAGGCTCAGGCCGCTGAACTGGCCGATCTGCGCGCCGAGGATCACCTCCAGCGGTGCAGCGGATTTGCAATCCGTCAGTTGCTCAGGTGCCAGGCTCTTGAGCGCCCCACCAGTGCCCGAATAGCTCAGTACCCCACCCTCGCTCAGCGCCCGGCCGTAACCGTCGAGCCCGCCAAGGGCCTCGCGCTGCACGCTGGCGCAACTGCCCAGAACCTTGGGCGCATCGAAACCACACGGCGCCGCCAGGTAGGCCCGAGCGCCCAGGAAGGGTTGGGTAAAGCGCAGGCGCTGGCCCTTTTGCAGGATGAAACTGCGCCCCGGGCTCAACGGTCGTTCATCGACATAAGCCCCCAGGTCGGCCCCGGCCAGGGCCAGCAGGCAATAGTCCTCGGCCATGAGGGTGAAGCCGCCCAGGGTGATTTCCACCACCGGCGCATCCAGGGCGTTGCCCAGCAGCCAGTTGGCCCAGGACATCGACACCCAGTCCAGCGCCCCGCCCTGGGTCACGCCCAAATGGCGCACGCCAAAGCGCCCGGCATCCTGCAGCAGGCACAGCGGGGTGCTGGCCTCGATCATCAAGCGGCTCATGCCGGCACCTCCAGCGGCGTGTCATCGCCCCCCAGGCGCAGGAACTCGCTTCGGTCCACCGCGGCAAAGCGCACCCGGTCCCCCGGTTGCATCAGGCTGTAGCCGTCGCGCTCGCGATCGAACAGGCGGCTCGGGGTACGGCCGATCAGGTTCCAGCCCCCCGGCGATACCACCGGGTAAGCGGCGGTCTGTCGCTCGGCAATCCCCACGCTCCCCGCCGCCACCCGCTTGCGCGGGGTGTTCAGCCGCGGCGTCGCCAGCGCTTCTTCCACCAGCCCCATGAAGGCGAATCCGGGCGCGAAGCCCAGGGCAAACACTTGATATTCACGCTGGCTGTGACGCTGGATCACCTCGGCCACCGACAGCCCGCTGCGGCGGGACAACAGCGCCAGCTCCGGCCCGACACTGGGGTCGTACCACACCGGCAGCACATGCTCGCGCCCGGCCCCGGTGGTGCCGGGCGCCAGATCGGTCAAGGCGACCTCGATCCGCTGCCGGGCCTCGGCCGGACTCAGGGCCAGCAGGTCGTAATGCACCATCAGCGTGGTATAGGACGGCACCAGATCGACCAGAGACTCGCCAAAGGCCCGCCGCAGCCCTTCGGCGGCGGCCAGCATCCAGGGCATGTTGTCCTCGGCGATCACCTCGAACAGGCGCACCATCAGGCAATCGATGGCGACGACTTCAACCTGTGGCTTCATAGGCCGGACTGCTGGTTCAGGGCCTGGCGAATGCGCTGCACCGCGGCCACCGAACTGGCGTTGTCGCCGTGCACGCACAGGGTGTCGGCCTGCAGCAGCAAGGCGCTGCCGTCGCTGGCGGTCAGGGGCTCGCCCCGGGCAATGGTCAGGGCCTGCTCGATGATGGTGGCCGAGTCGTGGTGCACCGCCCCCGGCAGTTGCCGCGACACCAGGTGCCCGGCGTTGTCGTAGGCGCGATCGGCAAAGGCCTCGAACCACAGGGTCACACCGTATTCGTCGCCCAGGGCCCGGGCCGCGCTGTTGTCGCGGGTGGCCATGAGCATCAGCGGCAGCTGCGGATCATAGGCCGCCACCGCCTGGATCACCGCCCGCAACTGGGCCGGCTTGGCCATCATGTCGTTGTACATCGCGCCATGGGGTTTGACGTAGCTGACCCGCGCGCCCTGGGCCCGGCAGATGCCGTCCAGCGCGCCGATCTGGTAGTGCAGCAGATCCCGGATTTCCTCGGGCGAATAGCTCATGGAGCGGCGGCCGAAACCGGCCAGGTCCTGATAGGCCGGGTGCGCGCCGATGCGCACGCCATTGGCCAGGGCCAGGGCCACGGTTTTGCGCATGATGCCCGGGTCGCCGGCATGAAAGCCGCAGGCAATGTTGGCGCAGTCGATAAAGGGCATGACTTCGGCATCCAGGCCCAGGGTCCAGTTGCCAAAGCTCTCGCCGATGTCGCAATTCAATAACAGGCGGCTCATGGTCGGTGCTCCTGTGGTTCTTGTTGTGGGTCAGCTGCAGGGCTGTCGCGCAATGCCCGCGCAGATTATCAGTTAGTGCGCCTCAAGTTCCTTGCCGCGGGTTTCCGGCAGGCTCAGGGCCGCCAGCACCACCACGCCGTAGGACACCGCGGCGAACGTGCCGATGGCCACGCTCAGGGGCACGTGCTGGCTGAGCAGGCCGATCAGCAGCGGAAACAGCGCCGCCAGCGCCCGGCCGCTGTTGTAGCAGAAACCCTGGCCGGAACCGCGGATGCGGGTGGGGAACAGCTCGGTGAGAAAAGCCCCCATGCCGCTGAAGATCCCCGAAGCGAAGAAGCCCAGGGGAAAGCCCAGCCAGAGCATTACCGCGTTGCTCACCGGCATCTGCGTGTACAGCAGGACGATGGTGAAAGACCCCGCGGCGAACAGCACGAAGTTCTTCTTGCGCCCGAGAATGTCGGTCAGGTAGGCGCTGACCACGTAACCCACATAGGAGCCGGCGATCACCATGGCCAGGTAGCCGCCGGTGCTCAGCACGCTGAGGCCGCGCTCGGTCTTGAGAAAGGTCGGCAGCCAGAAGGTGATGGCGTAGTAGCCGCCCTGGGCGCCGGCTGCCAGCAACGACGCACGCAGGGTGGTGCTGAGGATCCCCGGGGCGAAGATCTCGTAGAACCGCGCCGGGTTGCTGGGTTTCTCACGGGCGCGGGTTTCCCGGTAGACCTCGGGATCCTTGACCAGGCGACGGACGAAGATCACGAAGATCGCCGGCAGGATGCCCAGCAGAAACAGCCCGCGCCAGGCGTCTTCCGGCGGTAGCCAGGAGAACAGCAGCGCATAGAGGATCGCCGTCAGGCCCCAGCCCAGCGCCCAGCCGGACTGCACCATGCCCACCGCCTTGCCACGGTTCTTGGCGCGAATCACCTCGCCGATCAGCACCGCGCCGGCGGTCCATTCGCCACCGAAGCCGAAGCCCATCAGGGTCCGGGCGATCAGCAACTGCTGGTAGTTCTGGGCCAGGCCGCAGAGAAAGGTGAAAAACGCGAACCACAGCACCGTGAGTTGCAAGGTACGCACCCGACCGATGCGGTCGGAGAGAATCCCGGCGATCCAGCCTCCCAGGGCGGAGGCCAGCAAGGTGCTGGTATGGATCAGGCCGGCTTCGGCGGAGGTGATGCCCCACAGCGCGATCAGGGTCGGGATCACGAAGCTGAGCATCTGGGTGTCCATGCCATCCAGGCCATAACCGATCTTGCAGCTCCAGAAGGTGCGGCGTTCCTGCTGGTTTATATCCCGGTACCAGTCAAACGGACCGGCGCGGCGCGGGGCCTTGGCGGCCAGGGTTTCGGGCGCACTCATGGCGATCTCCAGGGTGATTTATTGGTGTTGTTCTGGGCCCAGACGACGCATATCTTGGGTTGGCGCATTCTTCGACTCGGACGCCCGACGCGTCCAACTAATAAAAACCGCCCCAAGGCATAAGAAAAGTTGATCCCATGAATCTCAAGTTTCTCGAAACCTTCGTCTGGGTGGCGCGGCTCAAGAGCTTCAGCCTCACCGCGGAAAAACTCTTCACCACCCAGGCAGCGATCTCCAGCCGCATCGCGGTGCTGGAAGGCGAACTGGGGGTCAAGCTGTTCCTGCGCGATTCCCGGGGCGTCAGCCTGACCCCGCAAGGGCTCAAGGTGCTGGAGCACGCCGAGCAGATGCTCGACACCCTGCACCTGCTGAAACAGTCCATCGAGGCGCCGTCGAGCAAGGTCGGACGGATGCGCATCGGGGTCATGGACACGGTGATCCATACCTGGCTCAGCCCTCTGGTGACGGAACTGATGGACCACTACCCGCAAGTGGAAATCGAGCTGGTGGCCGACACTTCGCTGAATCTGTGCGACCAGTTGCAAAAAGGCTTCCTCGACCTGGTGCTGCAGACCGACCTGCTGCGCCAGGAAAGCATCCGCAGCCTGGAAGTGGCCAGCCACCCGGTGGGCTGGATCGCCGCCAGCAATTCGATCTACAACCGCGACTACGCCAGCCTGGCCGAACTGGCCCAGGAGCGGATCATCACCTACTCGAAGAACTCCCTGCCCCACCAGCAGGTGCTGAGCCTGATGCAGGCCAACGGGGTACTGGCGCCACGGCTCAATTGCGTGAACTCGGTATCGGCCATCACTCGCCTGCTGCGCGACGGCTTCGGCATTGGCGCCCTGCCGCCGGTGCTGGTGCGCGAAGAGCTGGCCCGCGGCGAACTGACCCTGCTGGCCATCGACCAGCGCCCGCCCAACCTGCAGGTGGTGGTGTCGTGGCGGGTCGGCGTGGAATTGGTGGAAGACATCGTGCAGCTGTGCCAGCGCGTGGTGCAGCGCTATGGGCAGCAGGTCGGCGAGGATTACCTGGTACTGATCGCCCCCCAGTAAACATCACCCTCCCCCCTCGCAGGAGCTGGCTTGCCAGCGAAAGCGATCTGCAGCCAGGCGCAGGACTTGCAGGCCCCTTCGCCGGCAAGCCGGCTCCTACAGAGGTCAGAGACCCTTGAGGTCGCGTTCCTCGATGGGACGGCTCTGGCGCAGGCGCCGGCCACCCAGGACCACCCAATCGATCAGGCGGTACAGGCACTCAAGGCCGAAGGACAGCAGCATGGCGCCGCTCATGCCCCAGATCATCGCTTCCGGGGTCAGCAGGATCTGGTAGCTGTAGCCGTCCCAGGTTTCCTTGCGGATATCCGGGTCGGGCGCCAGGGCCACTTGCAGCAGGCGGATGTACCAGGGGCCCTGCATGGCCTGGTATTGCTTGTCCAGGGCCAGCTGGCGATGCAGCAAGCCGCTCAGGCTCTCGGCATCGCTGCGAAACACCGGGTCTTCGCTGGCGCGGTAATGGGCCACCAGGGCATTCAGATCACCCTTGAAGAACTGCTGCGCGGTGCTCTGGAAGCCCCGCAGGCTGTTCTGCGACTCAATCAAGTGGGCTTCCACACGCTTGGCGTAATCGCTGATGAAACCCGGCACTTGCACACCGACCAACAGGCCGGCGGCGAACAACACCAGCCGCAGATAACTGAGCAACATAGAGATGTCCTTATTCGGTCTGGCCGTGGCTGACGCATTCACCGCGCCGCCACAGGCTCCATTGGCCCGGCTGATAGCGGGTCCAGGTTTCGTTTTCGGTCAAAGGTTCGGTGGCGATCACGGTCACTACGTCGTTGGGCGTGGTTTCCGCCTGGAAGTCGACGATCACATCGACATCCTTGAGCCGGGCCGGGCCGAACGGCGCGCGCCGGGTGATCTGCGCCAGCTTGGTGGAGCAGAAGCAGAACAGCCAGTCACCGTCACTGAGCAGCCCGTTGAACACGCCTTTGCTGCGGTATTCGCTGCAGGCCCGGATCAGGATCGGCAGCAGTTGCTCGACTTCCACCGGTTCGGGAAAGGCTTCGCGCACCCGGTTGAGCAAGTCGCAGAACGCCGCCTCGCTGTCGGTGTCCCCCACCGGGCGATAGAAGCTGGCCCGGGGCTGGAAGTCCGCCAGCTGGCCGTTATGGGCAAAGCACCAGTTGCGGCCCCAGAGCTCGCGGACAAAGGGATGGGTATTGGCCAGGCAGACCTTGCCGACGTTGGCCTGGCGAATGTGGCCGATCACCACTTCGCTCTTGATCGGGTAGCGCTGCACCAGATTGGCCACTTCCGACTCGCAGCTGGCCGCCGGGTCCTGGAACAGGCGCAGGCCACGGCCTTCGTAGAAGGCGATGCCCCAACCGTCGCGGTGGGGACCGGTACGGCCACCACGCTGCATCAGCCCGGTAAAGCTGAAGACGATATCGGTCGGTACATTGGCGCTCATGCCCAATAACTCACACATGCTCGGACTCTCGCTTGAATGCCGGGGCCAGGTTACAGACGCGGCTCGACCCGCGTATTCAGGGGAGTGCCCGCGGCAGGCCGACCATAACGGTCGTTGCCGGCACCGCCAAAGGGCTGGTCATCCTCGACTTCGGCGGCCTTGGCCGCGGCTTTCGCCGCTTCATGACGCTCGCGGCGATCCCTGGCGGCGCGCTCGATGGGCCAGCGGATCAGCACGAACAGCAGGTACACGCCGAAGGCGATCATGCCGTACATGAACAGGTCGGATACCGCGCGCCAGGCGTTGTTGCCCACCTTGAAGGCGATGTCCAGGGCCGTGATGGCGATGGCCGGGGCAAATTTATCCTTGACCGAGTCGATGATGGTGGGGCTGAACAGCAGCACCGCCATCAGCACACGCAGCGGCTCGCGCAGCCAGCGCCACATCCAGCGGGTCAGGCGCATCCACACCAGCAGGCAGCCCAAGGCGGCGAAGGCATAGAGCCCCCAGGCGATCAGATAGTCGTTCTCGGTCATGGTGTCCATGGCAAGGCAGGCAAAGAGGCGCTTATGATAACGACTTTTGCCGTGTCAGGCTGCAACGCCGTCTGCCCAGCCCTCATTTGTCATCGCCCGAGAGCCACCCATGCCCTTACCCGCCAACGACAGCAGTGCCCCGATTGCCCACAAGGCCGACGGCGCTGACCCGTATGCCTGGCTGCAGGAACGCGACACCGACGCGGTGCTCGATTACCTGAAGGCTGAAAACAGCTACCTCGACGCCCAGCTGGCGCACCAGGCGCCGCTGCGCGAGGCGCTGTTCCAGGAGATCAAGGGCCGGATCCTCGAAACCGACCTGTCCCTGCCCTCGCCCTGGGGCCCGTACCTGTACTACACCCGCACCACTGCCGGTGACGAATACGCTCGCCACTACCGCTGCCCGCGCCCGGCGGACGACAGCCTGACGGTCGACGAAAGCCGCGAGCAACTGCTGCTGGACCCCAACGCCCTGGCCAATGGCGGCTTTTTCTCCCTGGGCGCCTTCAGCATCAGCCCCGACCACCAGCGCCTGGCCTACAGCCTCGACACCACCGGCGAGGAAATCTACACCCTGTTCGTCAAGGAGCTGTCCACCGGCAAGGTCAGCGAACTGTCCTTCGACAACTGCGATGGCAGCATGACCTGGGCCAACGACAGCCTGACCCTGTTCTTTGGCGAGCTGGACGACACTCACCGCCCGCACAAACTGTTGCGCTACCGCCTGGACGGCACGGCCGCCGAAGAAGTGTTCCACGAGCCGGACGGGCGCTTCTTCCTGCACTGCTACCGCTCAAGCTCCGAGCGCCAGTTGCTGCTGTCCCTGGGCAGCAAGACCACCGGCGAGACCTGGGTCCTGGACGCCGCGCGGCCGGAGCAGCCCTTTACCTGCATGGCGCCTCGGGTCGAAGGCCATGAATACGATGTCGACCATGGCCAGCTCGACGGCCAGTGGACCTGGTTCATCCGCAGCAATCGCGAAGGCATCAACTTCGCCCTCTACCAGGCCGCGGACAACGGCGCGATCCCCGAGCAAGACGACTGGCAACTGCTGGTGCCGCACAACCCCGAGGTGATGCTCGATGGCGTGACCCTCAACGCCGGCGCCATGACCCTGAGCCTGCGCGAAGGCGGCCTGCCGATCATCGAAGTGCACCCGCAAGGCCTGCCCGCCTATCGTGTGCAACTGCCGGATGCCGCCTACAGCCTGCATGTGCAGAACAGCCTGGAGTTTTCCAGCTCGCGCATCCGCCTGCGCTACGAGGCGCTCAATCGCCCGGCCCAGGTGCGCCAGTTGCAACTGGCCGACGGCCAGCAGCAGGTGCTGAAGGAAACCCCGGTGCTGGGCCCCTTCGATGCCGACGCCTACGTCAGCCAGCGCCTCTGGGCCACCGCGGCCGACGGCACCCAAGTGCCCATCAGCCTGGTGGTCAAGCGCGAGTGCCTGGGCCGGCCGACGCCCCTGTACCTCTACGGCTACGGCGCCTATGGCGAGAGCCTCGACCCCTGGTTCTCCCACGCGCGCCTGAGCCTGCTCGATCGCGGTGTGGCCTTTGCCATCGCCCACGTGCGCGGCGGCGGCGAACTGGGCGAGGCCTGGTACCGCGCCGGCAAGCAGGAACACAAGCAGAACACCTTCAGCGACTTCATCGCCTGTGCCGAACACCTGATCGCCCAGGGCCGAACCACCGCCCAGCAGTTGGCCATCAGCGGCGGCAGCGCCGGCGGCCTGCTGATCGGCGCGGTGCTCAACCAGCGCCCCGAACTGTTCCGGGTGGCCATCGCCGAAGTGCCCTTCGTCGATGTGCTCAACACCATGCTCGATCCGGAGCTGCCGCTGACCGTCACCGAATACGACGAATGGGGCAACCCCGAGGAGCCGGAAGTCCATGAGCGGATCAAGGCCTACGCGCCCTACGAGAACGTCCGCGCCCAGGCCTATCCGGCCACCCTGGTGATCGCCGGCTACAACGACAGTCGCGTGCAGTACTGGGAAGCGGCCAAATGGGTGGCCCGGCTGCGGGCCACCAAGACCGACGATAACCCGCTGCTGCTCAAGACCGAACTCGGCGCCGGGCATGGCGGCATGAGCGGTCGTTACCAGGGATTACGTGACGTAGCCCTCGAATATGCCTTCGTCCTGAACATTCTGGGCCTGGGCTGAGGAACTCTCGGCGGCGCTTCTGTCTTAACCCAGGACCGCCGCCGGCAAATGCCGGACCGGGCTCGCGCCCGCGCAACAGACACAAGAAAAAGACCCTGATCCCATGTCCGAACCCACCTTACTGAACAACGAGATCCGCGACTGGCTGATGGACTGCGGCCTGTTCGATCAACTGCTGCCCGCCGACTTCAACGCGGCGGCCGGCTACTTCAGCATCAGCAGCATCGCCCAGGGCCAGGCGATTTTCCGCGAGGGCGATGCCGGCAGCTTCATGTGCATCATCCACAGCGGCCAGGTGTCCGTGCAAAAGAGCACCCTGGACGGCCAGCCCCTGACCATCGCCACTCTGCGCAGCGGCCGGGCCTTTGGCGAGATGGCGGTACTCGATGGCGAACGGCGCTCGGCCACTTGCGTGGCGGCCAGTGATTGCCAGTTGCTCAACCTGGGCAAGGACTCCCTGGAGAAGATGCTCAACGAGGCGCCGAAGATCGCCGCCAAGATCATCCGCGCCCTGGCCGTGTCGCTGTCCAAGCGTCTGCGCATGGCCGACGGACAATTGCTCGCGCAACAGATCTGAGCCACGGGATACCCAACCTGTGGCGAGGGAGCTTGCTCCCGCTGGGTGGCGTAGCCGCCCCAAAGGCCACCACCCGGTTTCAACCGTCACAACGCGGATTCAGCTAATGCGGCCGCTACGCAGCCGAGCGGGAGCAAGCTTCCTCGCCACATAGGCCGGTTCAGGCATTAACCCTGGACCTTGGGCTTGTTGTCGTTCTGCTCCAGCCCCGGCAGGGTCTGGTCCTTGGGTGGCTTGGGCATGTCGATCGGCGGCAGCAGGGGCGCGCTGCCACTGCTGCCGGCTTTGGGCGTGCTGGGCGGGGTCACTTGCGGATAAGGCGTGGGCGTTGCGGTGCCCGGGGTGCCGAGGTTGGGCGTCGGGGTCACCACCGGGGCGCTTTGCGGCTCGTCGGCCAGGGCCGGGCCGGCATTCAGCGCCAGGGCGGCGGTCAGGGCGAGCGCCGCTTGGGCAATCACCGTTAGAATAGTGCGCTTCATCAATGGCTCCATTGCTATTGTCTGGCGTCAGGCTACTCCCAACCGGGAGGTTTTGCCTTCCTCAATGAGATCCCCATGAAACGTTTCGTACTGCTGGACACTACTCCGATTCCTGAAAGCGGCGGTGCCTTGTGCCTGTTCGAATACGGTGAGGATTTCGTCATCAAGATCCAGGGCGGCGACGGCGGCCAGTTGATGAACACCCGCATGCACGGCTCCGAGGACGCCCTGGCGCAGATCCCTTGCAGCAAGGTCGCCGGGCGCCCGAACTCGCGGGTGCTGATTGGCGGCCTGGGCATGGGCTTCACCCTGGCCGCAGCCCTCAAGCACCTGGGCCAGAACGCCGAGGTGGTGGTCGCCGAGCTGGTGCCCGGGGTGGTGGAATGGAACCGCGGCCCGCTCGGGGAAAAGTCCGGCCGACCGCTGCTGGACCCGCGCACGGTGATCCGCCTGGAAGACGTGGCCAAGGTCCTGCAAGCCGAGCCCCAGGGTTTTGACGCAATCATGCTCGACGTCGACAACGGCCCCGAAGGCCTGACCCAGAAAGCCAACAGCTGGCTCTATTCCAGCACCGGCCTCGCCGCCTGCTCCCGGGCCCTGCGGCCCAAGGGCATCCTCGCGGTATGGTCGGCCAGCGCCGACCAGAAATTCTCCGAGCGCCTGCGCAAGGCCGGCTTCAAGGCCGAGCAAGTGCAGGTGTTCGCCCACGGCAATCGCGGCACCCGGCACACCATCTGGATTGCCGAGAAGCTCAAGGCCTGAGCTAAACTTCGTCCATTACCGTCATTAGTCCTTCTACAAAGGTGAACCCATGAGTTCGTCCACTCCCCCGTCCAACACCGCCAAGCTGGACCGTATCCTTGCCGACGCCCAGCGCGACCGGGAAATGGGCTACCGCGACAAGGCACTGAAGATGTACCCCCACGTCTGCGGCCGCTGCGCCCGGGAATTCTCCGGCAAGCGCCTGAGCGAGCTGACCGTGCACCACCGCGATCACAACCACGACAACAACCCCCAGGACGGCTCCAACTGGGAGCTGTTGTGCCTGTACTGCCACGACAACGAGCACTCGCGCTACACCGACCAGCAGTACTTCGGCGAAGGCTCGCTGAGCACGCCGAAAGTCGCCAAGGCGACCCACAACCCGTTCGCCGCCCTGGCCGGGTTGATGAAGAAAGACCCGGAGTGAGTGCCGGCAGCCGGGCTCTGCGCTAACGATCCCTGTATGGAAAACCCTGTGGCGAGGGAGCTTGCTCCCGCGGGGTCGCAAAGCGGCCCCAAAAACCGCCACCAGGGCTTTTCAGCCACTGCGCCAGTGCCGTCCTGGGGAGTGCTGCGCACTCCAGCGGGAGCAAGCGCCCTCGCCACAACAAGCCCCCGAGCGGTGGGCAATCTCCGTATAATCGCGCTCTTTTCCCCCAAGGCTTCCTGCTCGTGGCAAACAAAAGGTACAGCTGCATCGGTTTGTATAACCCCAAGTCGCCGGAGAACGTCGGTTCGGTGATGCGTGCCGCCGGCTGCTATGGCGTCGCCTCGGTGTTCTACACCGGCAAGCGCTATGAGCGTGCCCGCGACTTCGTCACCGACACCAAGAAGGTCCACCAGGACATTCCCCTGATCGGCATCGACGACCTGAAGAAAATCCTCCCCCTGGGCTGCATCCCGGTGGCCGTGGAACTGGTGGAAGGCGCCCGCCCGCTGCCGGAATACACCCACCCGGATCGCGCGCTGTACATCTTCGGCCCGGAAGACGGCTCCCTCGACAAGGAGATCCGCGACTGGTGCGAGGACGTGGTCTATATCCCCACCACCGGCTGCATGAACCTGGCCGCCACGGTCAACGTGGTGCTCTACGACCGCCTGGCCAAAGGCAACAACACCCGCTCCGGGCCCAAGTTCTGAAGGCACGCCGGACAATTGGCGGGAACCCCCGTGCCCCAGGTGCAGTCAGCTGCATACCCTTATGTCCTTTGGAGACAGATCATGAGCGAGCGCAAACAGCTGCAAACCATCGAGCCGGCCCCGTTGTCCAGTCAGCCGACACAGAACGTCCAGGGTTGGGAACGCATCGGCTCCCTGGCGGGGGGTGTGGTGATGCTGGGCAAGGGCCTGCGCCGCGGCGGCCTGTTCGGCCTGATTCAGGTGGCCATTGGCGGCGTGGCCCTGGCCCGCGGGATCAGTGGCCACAGCTCGGCCAAGAGCCTGCTGGAAAAAGGCCGCCAGGACCTGCATCAGGTGCGGACCAAGATCGAGCGCGCCGGTGATGAACTGCGCAACCTGAAGGCCAATGCCGAGGCCGCCGGGCGCAATGCCAAGGCCGCCAGCAACGATGCCGTGAAAACGCCCAAGGCCTGAGCTTGCGCCGTCCGCTGCGGACACCCGGGACCGGCTCCCGGGTCCTGGCGGCTCTTCGGCTCAGTGCAGCAAGGGGCTGTCGAGCACCTTGGACGATTCCCCCAGCACGCTTTCGCTCAGCTTGATGAATTCGGCGGTGCTGACGCTCTGCAGGCGCATCGCCCCTTGCAGCACATCGTCCAGTGAGCGTTTGTTGCGGGTCTTGAGGCGGATTTCCCGGTCCAGTTCCTGCAACAGCAACACCGCCTTGGCCACCGTGGCGCTGTCCACCTGTTCGCCCCGCAGGCTGCTGACCTTGTGGCTGTCCTTGATCAGGTGCTGGTGCAGAACCTGATAACGCTCGTCACTGATGCCACCCGCGCGGCGCAGCAGTTCAATGGCGTAGTATTCGGCCAGGCCTTCGCTGATCCAGTCGCTGCGCTGGCTGTCGTTGATGCGCGCCAACGACTGCACCAGCTCGCGCAGCAAAGGACTGCTGCCGCTCTCGCTGACCAGCGGCAGGCGACTGTGGAGGAACAGCGAATCGCGCCCGGCCAGGCTGCCCCGCCACATCGGATCGGCGGCACCGACAATCAGCAACTTGCCCGGCTGGCGGGGAAACACCGCCTGCACTTGCGGCCAGACAAAGGTCAGCAGCGTCAGCACATCCATGCGCCGCATGCCCTGGCCCAGGGGCGAGGCAACGCTGACCTCGGTGGCCCCCAGGCGCGTGCGGCGGCTGCCCAGGTTGCCGGCCAGCATCCAGCCGGTGGGGCGGTCGAACAGGCGCGAGGGGTTGTCAATGCGGAAGCGGTTCTTGCCGATGCGTGGCCAGGCGGTCTCGATGCTCTTCCAGCCGGCGGGCAAATCGAAGTCCAGACGCGACACCAGCTCGACCCCGTCCTGCTGGTCGATACGGGCCGGCGGCACCAGGGTTTCGCCGCGCAGCAGCGCCCAGTTGGCGCTGCTGCGGCTGTCGTAGCTGCCCTTCTTGATGCTGTGGCTCAGGCGCACCCGGTAGCTGAGGCTGGCGCTGCCACGGGCCGGACGCCAGATACCGCGCTGGCCCCCGCCTTCGGCGGCGGCCGCCTGCCATTGACCGTCGGCCTTGAAGTCGCTGTAGTCGCCGTCCTGGCCCAGGTCGAAATCCAGGCTGCGCAGTGCCGAGCCCTCGGCCAGGGTCAGGCGCACTTCGGCCTGATCGCTCTGAGGCAGAAAACGCACGTGATAATTCAGATCGACCTTGTTCGCCGCCAAGGCCGATGCGCTCATCGCCAGCAGCGCCGCGACCAGCGCCAGCTTCGCCCCCACCCTCATACCCACTCCTTGCTTGGCAGGCTGCTGGCGCTCAAGCGAGCGTCGGCAGCATCCGAGGCCTGCGCAGCGAATCCTCAACCTGCGCGAAAAATCAGATGATCCTCCCAGTCCTCCTCCGCCACGCTGCCTTCGGCCAGCATGCGCCCGGACTGGGAAATACGTTCGTGGTGCACGGCATCGCGATCGCCACACACCAGGTGGTGCCAGAGCGGCAGGTCCTTGCCTTCGCTGACCAGGCGGTAGCCACAGGTGGGCGGCAGCCACTTGAACTCGTCGGCCTTGCCCGGCGTCAGCTGAATGCAGTCAGGCACCGACGCGCGACGGTTGGCGTAGTCGCTGCACTGGCAGGTTTTCAGGCCCAGCAGTTTGCAGGCGATGCGCGTGTAATAGACGCTGTTGTCGTCCTCGTCCTCAAGCTTTTGCAGGCAGCACAGGCCACAGCCATCGCACAACGACTCCCATTCGTCCTGGTCGAGTTGTTCGAGGGTTTTGCGTATCCAGAAAGGTTCGACTTTGGCGGCCATGGCTCAAGCATCAGTATCCGAGGGTGAAAAGGCCGCCAGTCTAGTGCCGAAGCCCCCGCCGGCCAAGCGCTAGCGACTGCCGGTAGCCCGAGACTTGTCAGCAGGCCATGGGCACAGTAGCTTTGCCCCCCGGACCGCCCCGCGTCCGTGTGCCATGAACGCTCGACCGCGTTGCACCGGGCCGACCGCACGGGGGTCAGGAATACCCCTTCGCTCAGCTGATCTGCGCTTGCCGGTTTATTCCACTCTTCTCACTTGCTGCCAGGAGTTTTTCCATGAGCGCCAATCCTCGCGTTGCCGATTACGCCATCCACCCGCAGTTCACCCAGCGCTGGTCACCACGGGCCTTCACCGGCGAAAGCATCCCGGAAGAGACCCTGCTGAGCTTCTTCGAGGCCGCGCGCTGGGCACCTTCGGCCTACAACTCGCAGCCCTGGCGCTTTCTCTATGCCCGGCGCGACACGCCGAACTGGGAGCGCTTCCTCGGTCTGCTCAACGAATTCAACCGTGGCTGGGCGCAGCACGCCTCGGCCCTGGTGATCGTGATGTCCAAGACCACCTTCACCGCCCCGGGCGCCACGGAAGAGTCCCCGGCGCTGTGGCACACCTTCGACACCGGCTCGGCCTGGGGCCACCTGGCGCTGCAGGCGAGCCTGAGTGGCTGGCACACCCACGGCATGGCCGGCTTCGACCAGGAACTGACTCGCAAGGAGCTGAAGATTCCCGAAGGCTATGCCCTGCATGCCGCCGTGGCGGTGGGCAAGCTGGGAGACAAGTCGACCCTGGCCGAATACCTGCAGGCCCGGGAAGAGCCAAGCCCGCGCCGCCCCCTGAGCGAAACCGTGGCCGAAGGCGACTTCAGCCTTTAAAGCAGCCCCAAGTCGGTAGCGTCAAGCTTGAAGCTACCGGCTTGAAGCTTGGCGCTGGGTTCTAGTAGCCGCGAGCGAAATCCACTTCGCCGCGCAAGGCCTGCCTGGCCTCGTAGGCCCGCAGGTTGTCGACAAACAGCTGCACCATCAATTCCGGCGAAGTCGGCGCCGAACTGTGGCCGGTCAGCAGCAAGCCCCAGGCGGTCCAGAACGGGTGCCGTTGCGGCAGCGGTTCCTGGCGGCAGACATCGATCACCGCCCCGGCCAGATGGCCATCCTTGAGGGCCTGCACCAGGTCCGCATCGACCACGGAAACGCCGCGCCCGACATTGATGAACAGCCCGGTGGGCTTGAACTGCCTGAACAGCGCGGCGTCATACAGGTCGTGGGTGCTGGGGGTGTTGGGCAACAGGTTGACCACGTAATCCACTTCCCCCACCAACCGTCCCAGGTCTTGCAGGCCGGCCACTTCGATAAAGGGCGCCTGCTCCCGGGCCTGGCTGGCGATGCCGTACAGCTTGACCCCGAACGGCACCAGGAACTGCGCCACGCTCTGGCCGATGTCGCCGGTGCCGACGATCAGCACCTTGCGTCCCACCAGGCTCTGGCCCAGGCGGTTGTCCCACTTGCGCTCCACCTGGCTGACCAGTCGCGCCAGCACTTCACGCTCATGGCCGAGGATGTAGGTCAGCACGTACTCGGCCATCACCTGACCAAAGATCCCCACCGCCCGAGTCAGGCGGTAATGCCGGGGCAAACCGTCGGCCAGCAGCGGAGTGATGCCGGCCCAGGTGGATTGCAACCACTGGGGCTGGTGCCCCTGGCGCAACAGGGTTGCCAGCAGGTCCGGCTGTCCCAGCCAGACCGGGCAATCGGCCGCCAGCCGCGACAGTTCGGCGGAGTCGCCGCTGGTCAGCACTTCCAGCTCCGGGGCCGCCTGACGCAACAGGCGGGCATAAACAGCGTGATCGTGTTCGGCAATCAGAACGCGCATGGCTCAAACCTTAAAAAACGGTGCAGGTCGCCGCCGACGGAGTTTCGCTCCATCGATCAAGGCGGCGGCCAGGTCAGTCAGTTTGCATCTAACAGCGGCTCGGGACCGAGCCGCTACGGGTCAGACCGGATCATTGCGACGCAGCAGCTCTTCGGGCAAATGCTCGATGTACTCGTCTTCGGCCGGCGGCATCTGCAGGTGATAACCCTGCTTCTCGAGGTTCTCCAGCACCTGGTGGATATCTTCCCGGGACAGCTTGCGCTCCGGGGTCAGGACCAGGTCGAAGGCATGTTGCGGCTTGCCGAAAGCCAGCAGCAGGTTTTCCGGCACGCGTTCCAGGGCCTCGCTCTTGAGGACGTAGAGGTACATCTCGTTCTTGCGCGGGCTTTTATAGATGGAGCAGATACGTTTCAAGGCTGTTCTCCGGCGGTGGCCAGGCTGTCCAGCAGCGCCTGGCCCATCAATTCGCGACGCCAGCCACGCAGCGAATCAGGCAATTGGTAAGGCCCGTTGGGGAAACCGCTCTTGAGCAGGCTTTCCAGGGTTTTCTTGCGCAGCATGACTTCCGGGGCGATGCCCAGGCGCTCGGCCTCGACCTGGCCCACGGCCTTGAGGCGCTTGAGCAGGGCCGCGGCTTCGATCGGCAACGGCTCGGGGACGGCCGGCGGCCACTGATCCGGGCCCAGGGCGGCGGTGCGCTTGATCAGGTCGAGGAGAAACTCGCCGTCCTGGCGCACGGTACGCGGGTGCATGTCTTCGATCTTGGCCAGCGCCGACAGGGTGTCGGGCTGGGTCTTGGCCAGGGGCCAGAGGGCGTGTTCACGCACGATGCGGTTGCGCGGCAAGTCCCGGGCACGGGCTTCACGCTCGCGCCAGGCACAGAGTTCGCGCAGCACCGCCAACTGGGCACGGGACAGTTTCCAGGCCAGCTTGGCCTCGCGATAGACCTCGTAGGGGTCCACTTCACGGCGCAGGTTGGCCACCAGCTCGGCACCGTCTTCCAGCACCCAGCGGTACTTGTCAGCCGACAGTTTGGGGCGCAGCTCGGTAAACACCTGAGCCAGGTGCACCGCGTCTTCGGCGGCGTAGCTGACCTGAGTCTGCGACAGCGGGCGCTGCAGCCAGTCGGACCGGGTTTCGCCCTTGGGCAACTCAATGCCCAGGACTTCCTGCACCAGGCGCGAATAGCCCATGGAGAAACCCAGGTTCAGGTAGGCGGCCGCCAGTTGGGTGTCGAACAATGGCGCCGGCAGGCTGCCGGTCAGACGCAGCAGGACTTCGAGGTCCTCGCTGCAGGCGTGCACCACCTTGACCACGGCCGGGTTCTCCAGCAGGGCCGCCAGGGGCTGCCAGTTGTCGATGGTCAAAGGATCAATCAGGTAGGCGCGCTGTCCATCGCCGATCTGCAACAGGGCGGCGATGGGGTAAAAAGTGTCGACCCGCATGAATTCGGTGTCGAGGGCGACGAAGGGCAATTGCTGCCACTGGGCACAAAGCTGACCGAGGCTATCGTTGTCGCGAATCCAATGTATATCGATGGCCACACGGCTCTCCCTTGAAGAATGGCGCGCAGTATATATCGCCGCCGGAGATTTCTGAGCATTCGCCCGACAAGAGCAAGTGCGAAACCTTCTACCGGAGGGCAAGAATAGTCCGAGAGTTGCAACTAACTGTGTTTTCTGAGGACGTAGACCCGCAAGGCTCCAAAGCCGGGCAGCAGATCCTGATGGCCCAGGACCTCAAAATCGGCCTGCTTGAACTCGCCTTCCAGCAGCCCCTTGCTCACCGGGCGCAAGGCCGCAGGCCCGGCCGACGCGGCCCCGCGCACGTTCACCAGCGGCTCGACCCGGGTGGCGATGATCACCGAGTCACGGCTGACCCGATGGAACTCCTGCAGCAGGGCCAAGCGGTCCTCGCTGTGACTCACATGGGCGAAGAGCTGCATGCAGATGATGCTGTCCACCGCATTGGCCGGCAGGCCGATGTCGAACGCCGAACTGTAGAAGGTCTTGACCCGTCGCATCAGGCTGGCCGGATGGTGGGTCTGGGCATGATTGAGCATGTCCTGGGAAGGGTCCGCCGCCAGGATCACCCGATTGCCATGCTCGGCCAGCACCGGCCAGTAGCGCCCGGCGCCGCAGGCCACGTCCAGAATCAGCCCCGGTTCCCCGGCCAGGTTCAGCGCATGACGGACCAGGCACGCCATACGCCAGTGCGCCAGACGTGCGCCAAGCCCGGCAGGCCGAGGCTCGCCGCAAACGCGCGCATGCTCCTGGTCGTAACGCCGAGCGAACTCCAGTTCGATGGACGGTGGGGGGTGGGACGACATGACTGGCGAGCTCTTGTGGGTATCCAGAGGTCACAGATTAACCAGTCGTTCGTGAAAAAAAGGTCGAAAGCCCGCAGACCTTTCTGTCCCGGTGCTGAACAACACCCTGCTTGCCCGCCCTCGGCCGGGCACCAATAATGCCCCGGCACCCTGCCCCGCCCGCCACTCAAGGATCGACCCCATGCTCCGCCGCTTCCTGCTCTGCACCCTGTTGGGCCTCAGTGCCCCCGCCCTCAGCTTCGCCCAGGACGCCAGCTCGCGCCTGGACCAGGTGCTCGAGCGCGGCCAGTTGAAGGTCTGCACCACCGGCGACTACAAGCCCTACAGCTACCTGCGCGACGATGGCCAGTACGAAGGCATCGACATCGACATGGCCCAATCCCTGGCCAAGAGCCTGGGGGTCCGGGTGAAGTGGATCAGCACCACCTGGAAGAGCCTGATGGCCGACTTCCACAGCCAGCAGTGCGACATCGCCGTGGGCGGTATTTCGGTGTCCCTGGAGCGGCAGAAAACGGCCTTCTTCAGTCAGCCCCTGGGCATCGACGGCAAGATTCCCCTGGTGCGCTGCCAGGACCTCAAGCGCTATGAAACCCTGGAGCAGATCAACCAGCCCTCGGTGCGCCTGATCGAACCGCCGGGCGGCACCAACGAAATCTTCGCCCGGGCGCACGCCCCCAAGGCCAACCTGATCCTGTTCGCCGACAACGTGAAGATCTTCGATCAATTGCTGAGCCGGCAGGCCGACGTGATGATCACCGACGCCTCGGAGGCGCGCTTCCAGCAGAAACACAAGCCGGGGCTGTGCGCGGTCCATCCCGAGCGCTACCTGCAATACAGCGAGAAGGCCTTCCTCCTGCCCCGGGACGACATGGCCTGGAAAAGCTATGTCGACCAGTGGCTGCACCTGAGCAAGGCCACCGGCGCCTATGACCAGGTGGTGAATCAGTGGCTGGCGGCGCCTGCGCCCTGATCCAGCAGCATCTGCCGGAAGGCCTGGCTGGCGGCGCTGCGGTAGGCGCCACGGCGTCCCAGCAGCACCACGCGGCGCGGCGCCAGCGCTGACTGCAGCGCCAGGGTGCGCAGCCCCGGCTGCTCACGGGCAATCGAGCTGGGCAGGATGGTCGCCAACTGCCCGTGCCGGACCATCTCGACAATCGCGCTGACCGAATTGGCTTCGGCGGCAATCCGCGGTGCAATGCCCTGCTGCCGGCAATACAGGTCGATATGCTGGCGGGTGGCGAAATCGCCACTGAGCAGCACCAGGGACTGACGGCCCAGGGCCTCGGCCGTCAGGGGCAGGTGGTCCGGCTGCGGGTACTGCGGGCCGACCATCAGGCTCAGGGTCTCGGTGAACAGCGCCTGGCTGTCGATCTCCGCCAGGTGCTCGCCGGCAAAGGCGATCGCCAGGTCCAGGCGGTCTTCGGCCAGGGCCGCTTCCAGGCGGTCCTGAGGCATTTCCTCGATGCTCAGGTCGATGCCCGGGTAGCGCTGCTGAAAGCGGCTGAGCAAGGGCCCGGCCAGGTAGGCGGTGAACGTCGGGGTCAGCGCCAGGCGCAACGAGCCGCGGCTCAGGTCCTGCACATCGTGGATCGCCCGCTTGGCCGCTTGCAGGTCCTGCAGTGCGCGCCGGGCATAGGCGACATAGGCCTGGCCCGCGTCGGTGAGGCGCACGCTGCGCCCGGAGCGATCGAACAGCGCCGCGCCCAGCGCTTCCTCCAATTGCTTGATCTGCTGCGACAGGGTCGGCTGCGACACATGCAGCGCCTCGGCGGCGCGGGTGAAGTTGCAGTGCTCGGCCACGGCCAGCAGGTAACGGATATGACGCAGCAGCATGCAGGCTCCAACTATAGGATGTACTTATGGATATCATAATAAGCCGGTCTTGGACGCTATAGCTGAAAACTTCCATCCTTGCCCCATCAGCGACGCAAGGAGAACCCCATGCAGACCATCATCGACGGCTTCCTCAAGTTCCAGCGCGAGGCCTTTCCACAACGCAGTGCCCTGTTCAAGCAACTGGCCAGCACCCAGAGCCCCGGCACCCTGTTCATCACCTGTTCCGACAGCCGGGTAGTGCCCGAGCTGCTGACCCAGCAGGAGCCCGGCGACCTGTTCGTGATCCGCAACGCCGGCAACATCGTGCCCAGCTACGGCCCCGAGCCGGGCGGCGTGTCGGCTACCGTGGAATATGCCGTCGCGGTGCTGGGGGTCAGCGACATCGTCATCTGCGGCCACTCCGACTGCGGCGCGATGACCGCCATCGCCAACTGCACATGCCTCGACCACCTGCCCGCCGTCGCCAACTGGCTGCGCCACGCCGAGTCGGCCAAGGTGATCAACGCCGCCCGCCAGCACGCCTCGCCGGCCGCCCACCTGGACGCCCTGGTGCGCGACAACGTGATTGCCCAGTTGGCCAACCTCAAGACCCACCCCGCGGTGGCCCTGGCCCTGGAACAGGGGCGGCTGAACCTGCATGGCTGGGTCTATGACATCGAAAGCGGCGCCATCGCCGCCCTCGACGGCAACCACCAACGCTTCGTGTCCCTGGCCGAGCATCCGCACACCTGTGCCCTGGCCAGCCAACCTTCCAGCGCTGCCTGAGCCGCTGCCCTTTCGTCACCCAAGAGGAATCCCCCCATGCTGCAATCGCAATTTGCCCAAGCCCCACGCCTGGCCCTGGCCGACACCATCATCGACGCCAAGGCGCGCAAGAACCTGTCGTGGCAGGACCTCACCGACGGCACCGGGCTGAGCCTGGCCTTCGTCACCGCCGCCCTGCTGGGCCAGCATGCCCTGCCGGCCGCAGCCGCCGACCTGGTGTGCGACAAGCTCGGCCTGGACCAGGACGCCAGCCGCCTGCTGCAAAGCATCCCCCTGCGTGGCAGCATCGCCGGCGGCATCCCCACCGACCCGACCCTGTACCGCTTCTATGAAATGCTCCAGGTCTACGGTTCGACCCTCAAGGCCCTGGTCCACGAACAATTCGGCGACGGCATCATCAGCGCCATCAACTTCAAGCTGGACATCAAGAAGGTCGAGGACCCCGAAGGCGGCTCCCGCGCCGTGATCACCCTGGACGGCAAGTACCTGCCGACCAAGCCTTTCTAAAGGCAGCGGCAAGCGGCAAGCGTCAAGCTGCAAGTTCAAGCACCCCGCTTGCAGCTTGCAGCTTGCAGCTTATTTAATTTTTAAATAACACCGCAGACTTTCTGATTTGCGCCGTTTCTGAGCCGCACCGCCTAATCAGGCCCTGATTTCTTGAAGGTCTGGTTATGGAAAACGTTCGTGCAACTTCCCGCCCCGCGCTCTGGCTGATGGTCAGCGTGGTCCTGGTGGCGCTCAATCTGCGGCCGTCGATGGCCGCTGTCGGCCCGCTCTTGTCGGGTATTCGCGGTGACATCCCGCTGAGTTTCAGCCTGGCCTCGTTGCTGACCATGCTGCCGGTGATGGCCATGGGCCTGGCGATGTTCTTCGGCATGGCCGTCAGCCAACGCCTGGGCGAACACCGTACCGTGCTCCTGTCACTGCTGATCATCGGCCTGGCGACCGTTTCGCGGTTGTTCATGGATTCGGCCGCCGAGCTGATTCTCAGCGCGGTGCTGGCCGGCATCGGCATCGCCCTGATCCAGGCGCTGATGCCGGCGCTGATCAAGTCGCGTTTTGCCGACAATGTCTCGCTGTTCATGGGCCTGTATGTCACTTCGATCATGGGCGGTGCGGCCATTGCGGCGTCCTTCGCTCCGCTGGTGATGAATCACAGCGGCAGCTGGCGCCTGGCCCTGGCGATCTGGGCCGCCCTGGCCCTGCTGGGGCTGGGGTTCTGGTACGCCCAGCGCCGCTCGCTGCCGAGCCTGCCCGCCTCTCGCGGCGCACGGGAATCCTTTGCCGGCAACCGCCGGGCCTGGCTGCTGGCGGTGTTCTTCGGCCTCGGCACCGCCTCCTACACCTGCGTACTGGCGTGGCTGGCGCCCTACTACGTGGAGAACGGCTGGAGTGAGCAGAACGCCGGCCTGCTGCTGGGCTTTCTCACCGCCATGGAAGTGATTTCCGGGCTGGTCACCCCGGCCATCGCCAACCGCAACCCGGACCGGCGCCGGGTACTGGTGGGCCTGCTGGTGCTGATCATCGCCGGCTTCTGCGGCCTGATCCTCAGCCCGCAGCACCTGAGCCTGCTCTGGCCATGCCTGCTGGGCCTGGGGATTGGCGGGCTGTTTCCCATGAGCCTGATCGTGTCCCTGGACCACCTGCCCGACCCGCGCCGGGCCGGCGGCCTGACCGCCTTCGTGCAGGGCATCGGCTACCTGATCGCCGGCCTCTCGCCGCTGCTGGCGGGCATCATCCGTGACCAACTGGGCAGCTTCGAATGGGCCTGGTGGTCACTGACCGCGGTGATGCTGCTGATGCTGCTCATGGTGCTGCGTTTCGATCCGCGGCATTACCGCCAGCACATCCGCTGAGCCACCGGAGCCTGCCATGCATCCCGTGAATTTCACCCAGGCGCATCTCGGCATGCTGCTGTGGGCGGCGTTGATCGCCGCATCGTTCTTCGCCGCCGCCCAGGTCAACCAGGCCATCGACCCGGTGCTGCTGACCGCGCTGCGCCTGCTGTTCTCGGCCCTGATGTTCGCCCCCCTGCTGTGGCTCAAGGGCTCCTCGGCGATGACCCTGGCGGGGCTGCGGGCCCATGCCGTGCTGGGGCTGCTGCTGGCGCTGTACTTCGGCTCGCTGTTCGAGGCCTTGCGCTACACCTCGGCGGTCAACACCGGAACCCTGTTCACCCTGGTGCCGCTGCTGACCCTGGTGCTCGAAGGCTGGCTGCTGCCCGGCGATCGCCAGTCCCGGCGCTGGCCGGCGATGCTGGTGGCCGGCGCCGGGGCCCTGCTGCTGATCCTCAAGGGTGGCACCCCGGGGCAGTGGCCGTCGTTGTACGCCATGGGCGTCTATGGCCTGGGATGCCTGGCCATGGCGGCCTACTCGCCGCTGAGCCAGCGCCTCAAGGCCAATAGCCTGCAAGGGCGCAGCCCGGCGGCCATGACCTTCTGGAACATGCTGTTCGGCGCCCTGTTTCTGTTTGCCGCCAGCCTGGTCGGCGGCGGCTGGCGCAGTGCAACCCTGCTGGGCAGCCAGGATCTGCTGTGGCTGCTGTACCTGGCACTGTTCGCCACCCTGGCGACCTTCTGGCTGCTGCACCGGGCGATTGGCGTCATCGCCCCGTCCACGGTGATTTCCTACATCTACCTCAGCACCCTGTTGCTGACGCTGTTCCATTGGCTGTGGCTGGGCCAGACGCCGCGAACCGGGGAAGTGCTCGGCGCCTTGCTGGTGGCCCTGGGCATGCTCGGCCTGGTGCGCGGCAGCCGTGCGAAGGCTGCCGCGGCCTGAAATTGCCCCGGGACAGGCAGCCGCCGGCTGAGCGAAAATGCGCAGGTCGTGTTATCGGAATTTAATGTCCCGATGCTGTCCGCGAATCCCCGCTCCGGGCATTTAATTAGGACGATCGTTCCGCTAGCATCGACCCGGTTTGCGCGCCACCGGCGCCAGGTGCCCAGCGGGATGGAACGGATGCTCATCAACAATGTGCTCAGAAAACTCGACATGCAGGACCTGATGGTCTTTGTCGCGGTGTACGAGCAAAGCAGTGTCACCGGGGTGTCGGAAACCCTGTGCGTCAGTCAGTCGACGGTCAGCTACTGCCTGAAGAAACTGCGCAACGGCTTCGAGGACGAGCTGTTCGTCCACACCCGCAACGGCATGCGCCCGACCTACAAGGCCACCAGCATGTACAGCCACGTGCTGAAGATCCTGGAGAGCATCAACCTGTGTCACAGCGGCGTGCCGGCCTTCGATCCAACCCGCCAGGCCGTGACCTTCAACCTGTGCGCTCCGGAGTACTTCGAGCTGTTGATCCTGCCACGGCTGCTCAAGGGCTTCGACTACGCCGACCTGCCGGTGACGGTCAATGTGCAGAAACTGGAGAGCGATGTTCCCGCCGAGGAACTGCGCGATGGCAGCCTCGACCTGGTGATCTGTTTCGGCCCCCACTTCCATCGCAGCCACGCCGACCTGAAGTCGCAGATGCTGCTGGAGGACGATCTGGTGTGCGTCTTCGACAAGCGCGCGACGCCGCCCAAGGAGCCGCGCTTCAGCCTGCAGTCGTTCATCGAGCGGCGCCACGTGTTTCCCACGCCCTGGACCTCGGACAGCAACATGGTGGATGGCTGGCTGGCCCGCCAGGCCCACAAGCGGCAGATCGTCGCCCGCTCCAACAGCTACAGCGCGGCGTTGAAGATGATCACCGGCACCGACTTCATCCTCACCCTGCCGCGACGCATCCAGGGCCTGCTGGCCAACGAGGCGGTGTTCAGCCACTGCGAGGCCCCCAGCGGGCTGCCGGGGTTCACCCTGGATATGCAATGGAGCGAGCACACCGATCAGGACAGTGCGCAGACCTGGTTCCGTGAACAGGTGGTCAAGGTCTGCGCCGAACCGGGGCTGGTCTAGCCGTCAACGACCGATGGCGGCCTTGCTGTAGGAAGCGCGGTCGATATCGATGATCTCCACGCACAGTTGCACCTGAATGTCCGCTGGCCAGGGCGCCAGGTCCTGCAACACCGCCAGCAGGCTCTCGGACAAGTGCTTCTTGACCTCCGGCGAACGGCCGCTGAGCAAGGCCAGCTTGACGTGGACAAAGGCCCGCTCGCCCAGGCCCGTGCCGACCCGGAACGCCTCGACCTTGACCGCGCGGCTCTTGATATCGAACTCGTCGGAGAACTGCCCGGACGCCACCAGCCCGTGGTTGAGTCGCAGCAGCGCCTTGTCGACGTCCAGTTGCGGCAGGTTGGCGGTGTATTCCATATGCAGGTGCGGCATGGCAGGACTCCTGGTCTGTCAGGGAAAAAGGCGCTCCATACTACACAAGCCGCAGCCGCCGACCGAACAGGTTGTTGGCCTCATTGCCCCGCCGTCGACCTCCGCTCACGCAGGGCCAGGGTTTCCCAGGCCGCCACGCCCACCATCACCAGCGTGCTCAGGCTGCCCAGGGCCAGGGCGGACAACAGCTGGCTGCCGGCCGCCGGCAACAACAGCAGGAGCACCAGCAACCCGGCCAGGTGCGACAGCGGCGGCAACGGCCGGTCGTTCATCACCCACTTGAACAGGGCGCAGCCCAGGAGAAACAGCCAGGGGCCGCCAACGATCACCAGCACCCCGGCCGGACTGGCGTGATCGGGGTGCATCAGCACCAGTTCATCGGCCACGGCGCTGACGATGATCCCGGCCACGATCAGCAGGTGCAGGTAGGTGTAGGCAATCCGCGCCTGGCGCCCCGGATCGGCGGAATGGGCGATACGGTGATGCGCCCGTTCGGCACCGCTGTCGAAGTACACCCACCACATGGCGATGCTGCCCAGCACAGCCACCACGAAGCCCAGCAGGCCCTGGGCGCTGGTGGTCAGCTCGGCGAAGGTGGCGCCGGTCACCAGCAGCGACTCCCCCAGGGCGATGATCACGAACAGGCCGCAGCGCTCGGCCATGTGATTGCCTTCCACGTTCCAGTCGGCCAGGGTCGAGCGGCCCAGCCCCGGCACCCAGAAATACAGCGACGGCGACAGCACCTCGATGGCCAGGGCCAGCCCCCAGCACGCCAGGCGCTGCGGACCTTCAAGCAGGCCGCCGGTGATCCAGAAGACCCCGGAGAACAGCAGCCACAACAGAATCCGCTGAAAATTGCGGGTCATGTTCAACGGCTCGCCGCGCACCGCCCACAGGGAATAGGCGGTGCGCCCCACCTGCATGAACACATAGGCGCCGGCGAACAGCAGGCCGCGCTCACCGAAGGCCTGGGGAATCGAGGATGACAGCAGCAGCCCCGCCACCATCAGCACGAACAGCCCGAGGCGGATCGGCAGGGTTTCCGGATCCAGCCAGTTGGTGATCCACGACGTGAAGATCCACACCCACCACACCGCCACCATCAGCAACGCCACCTGCACGGCACCGCCCAGGGACAGATGGGCCAGCAGGGAATGGGACAGCTGGGTCACGGCGAACACGAACACCAGGTCGAAAAACAGCTCGACCATGCCAACCTTGCCGCTGTCGTGGCGGCCACGCCCACGTAACAGGGAACGGGAACGACTCATGGGCACACTCCACCGATCAATGTTTCACCCGAAGACCTACACAGCAAAGCAGCCGCCAGCGCCAATGCCAAGCGGGCGGCCTCCGTTCACCGCGCCGCTGTAGCCGCTGCCGCAGGCTGCGACCCAGTGCGCAGGACTGGCAAGGCCGCCCACCCGATCCGCCGGGCATGCCGCATGGGGCAGGTTTCGGGCCCGCTGCGCGGTCCATCGCAGCCTGCGGCAGCGGCTACAGGGCATGTTGAGGGTCAGCTCGCCAGGGGCGCCCTTTCACTCATGAAGGCTTCCAGGCGCGAGCGCAGCCAGCGTTCCGCGGGATCGCTGTCGACGTGGCTGAGCCAGACCATGGACAAGTCCAGGGTCGGGGTCTTGAACGGATAGGGCTCGACAAACAGCTGGCCCGAAGCGGCCATGGCGGCCGCCGCATAGTCCGGCAGGCTGGCGAGCATGTCGGTGCCAGCCAGCAGCGCCGGCAACGAGCTGTACTGCGGCACCGACAGCACCACCTGGCGGGTGCGGCCGATTTCCGCCAGCCACTCATCGGCGAAACCGGCGACATTGGCGGTGTGGGACACCAGCACATGGGGCCGCGCGCAGTACTCATCGAGGGTCAGCGGCGTATCGCTGGCATCGGCCCGCAGCACGCTGGGCTGGATGTGCCGCAGCAACTTGCGCTTGGCATTGGCCGGCAGGCCGCGGGTCTGGCTGATGCCGACGGTGATATCGCCCGAGGCCAGCAGATCGGGAATCCGCCAGTAGTCCACATGCTGCACCACGACCACCACCTGCGGCGCTTCCTGGCGCAGGGCCCGCAGCAGGGGCGGCAACAGGCCGAACTCGACGTCGTCGGACAGGCCGATGCGAAAGGTCATGCTACTGCTGGCGGGATCGAAATCGTGGGTCAGGCTCAGGGCCGAGGACAGCGCGTCCAGGGCCGGCGACAGGTGCTGGATGATCTGCTCGGCGCGCGCTGTGGGCTCCATGCGATGGCCGACCCGGATGAACAGCGGATCGTTGAACATCGCTCGCAAACGGTTGAGGGCGGAGCTGATGGTGGGCTGGCCGAGAAAGAGCTTCTCCGCCACCCGGGTGACGTTGCGTTCAAGCATCAACGCCTCGAACACCACCATCAGGTTGATGTCGGCCTTGCGCAGTTCATTGCGATTCATCGGTGCTCCCCCGGTCCCCAGACGGAGGTCAGTGTAGAAAGGCCTGTGGGCCGGCGTCCAGGTAAACACCCGAGGCCGGCGGCCGGTGCTTCAGTCGAAGGTGAAGTTGAACTGGGCGCTGCTGTTGGCTGCCCCCTCGGTGACGGGACCGGTGCGAATGTACTGGGCGCGAAAGCTGAAGCTGGCGCTGTCGCTGCCTAACAGGCGCTCCATGGCGTATTGAGTGCCATTGCAATGAATCCGCGGGATCTGCTCATTGAACATGACGATGCCAACGCCCTTGGCGACGGACCGCCCCTGATCCTGAGCCGATTGAGTCAGCCCCAGTATCCCTGTCGGGTCGCAGCGCGAGGCCGGTTCGGTGCTGAACGAAACCTTCGGCAGGCTGTTGAACGAGCAGTCGTTGACCTCAAGCCTGGCCATGGCCGAGGGCGGCGAGGTCGAGCCCAGTGTGGGAAAGTCATGGGCCGAGGGACTGCCCAGGCGCAGCGTGACGTTGCGGGTGACCACCTGGCACTGGGCGGTGAACTTGACGCCTTCGGAACCAAGCAGGTCGTGCTCGTTGAGCAGCAGTTCTTTCGCACAGCGTTCTCGGTTGTTATGCGGCGGTAGCTCCAGCAAGTGTTGTCCGACCTGGGCCACGCCCGCGTCCAGGTCCAGCGCATACATCGCCACCTGAACACCGGAGAGGCTGTTGACCTGCAGCGATCCCTTGGGTAACTCATTGGCGGGTCGGGTCAGAATCAGCGAATACACGTAGTTCATGAAGTCTTTTTTCAGCTCGCCGTTTGAGCTCTCCACCCTGTATTTTTTCAGTACCAAGGGATAGAAATTACCCGTCAGTCTCTGGGCGTCCGAGCCTGAAGGATAGGCCGTCACTTTAAAACTGATGCCATCGATATTGGTCGGAACGATGCCATCGAGAAACCTGATCCCCGGAAAATGCGCACCTAAAACCAATTCATGCGGCTCCTTGGTTACAGACTTCCCAGTGGTGTATTCAATGATCGGGTTCACCTGACGCTGTTTCAACACGGACCCCACCGGCGTGCTCCGGGTCAGTGGCGTGACCTCTACCCAGTCCTGGGCAGGGCTGTCATAGCTACTGAATGAGCACCCCTCGGCCTTGCCCTGGGTAACGGCGTACACCGGTGCGCTCGCCTGCACGCCCAACAGCATCAGGATGATCGCGCGCATCAACAGACCGCGCCGTCGCCCATCGGTGAGGAGCCTGGACCATGGATCACTCATCGGTCATTGCCTCTTTTTCCAAGCCGGCCCCAGGTGCACGCTGCGGTGCCCCGGGAGCCGGTCAATCGAAAGTGAATAGGTGGCAAGTGCCCGGCGCGCCAGGGCTAACCCTTGGCCGCCGGGCCGAGGTCTTGCCAACGCTCCTTAGTCCATCAGGCCGTTGGAAACCCGAGCCGAGGAGTAGGTGCCGTGGTTGACGCCGATCTGGTTACCGTAAGTCTGGAAGTAGGCCCAGACGGTATCGACCTTGCCGGTGGATTTCGAGCCTTGGATCCGCCCCTCGTTAACCCCCACCAGCCCACCCAGGGTGGCACGCCAGCCGCCACTGACGCGGCCACGGGATTCGGAGTTGACGATCCGCGACTGGTTGTCGCCGACCAGGCCCCCGACCTTGCTGTGCCAGGTTCCATGGACATTGCCCGTCGCCACGGCACGCTCGATCACGTGGTCGTAGTAATCGGCGTTGAAGCCCACCAACCCACCCACGGAGCTATAGGTATCGCCAAAGACCTTGCCGTGAGCCGCAACCGAGACCAGGTCACCATCGTTGTAGCCGACCAGACCGCCGATATTGCTCTTGGCGTAGCCCTCCACCGCGCCCAGCGCCTTGGCATCGTAGATCAGGCCACCGATATTGCTACCGACCAGACCGCCGACGTTGGCCTTCACACCTCCTTTGACATCGCCCTTGGCCTCGACGTAACCGCGGATGGTGCTGTCGTCACTTTTTCCGATCAGGCCACCCAGGTTCGTGCCGAAGCGGTCAATCACATCGCCAGTCGCCTTGACGTTGCTCACCACGCTCTGGTTCTGCTGCGAGCCGATCAGCCCCCCAGCGGACTCGCTGCCCACCCCGTAAACGTTACCGCTGGCACTGGAACCGCTGATGGTGCCAGAGCGGTTGAACCCGACCAGGCCGCCAATATGACTACCCAGCGAGCCGTACACGGTCATCGAGGAACTGGAGCCGGTAATGGCGCCGTCCTGGTTGTTACCCACCAGCCCGCCCAGGTTCAGTCCCTTATAGAGTGGATTGTAAGTACCGATGGTGCCCTTGCTCGACGAGTTGGAAATCACTGCGCCATTGTTGATCCCAACCAGTCCTCCGGCGCCGCCCATGGCCTGTTTATACATCTTGGTGGTGATATCGACATCACTGGCACTGCCGCTGATGAGACCGGTTCTGCCATTGCCGAAGCGGTTTTCCCCGGCCACGCCGCCGATGGCCGTGGTCAGGCTGCCGCCGTACAACGAACCGGCTACCGAAGAGTCGCTGATCGAGCCACCGTAGTTGACCCCCACCAAGCCGCCGACCTTGTTGCGCTGGTCGCTATTGGCAGAAACCTGCATATCGCGGGCACTGACCCGTTCGATGCTGCCGCTGTTGCGCCCCACCAGACCGCCAATTTCACTGAAGCCGTTGCGGCTGTTTTGTCCGTTGACGGTGATCGAGGCCAGCTTCAGATCGCTGATGGTGCCGGAGGACTGGCCGAACAATCCGGCATACAGGCCCGAGCTGTTGATGGTGAAGCCACTGATAGTATTGCCCAGACCGTTCAAGGAACCGGTGAACACCTGGTCGCCGCCAATCGAGTTGATGCTCCCCGAGCCCTTGATCTGATTGCCCAGCACATAGTGGTCATCGAGCTTGTTGCCGATGGCCTGCAACTGCTGGCTGTTCTGGATCACTTTGTGCTGCTTGCCATTGACGTCAAACCCGGCGCTCTTTCCAGACAAGGTCACCAGTCCCTTGTCGCCCACCACCAGTTGCTCGCCATGATTGACCCCCAGGCTGTTGTTGGCGCCGGTGAGGCTCACGTGACTGTCGAGCCGGACCGACTTGGCGGCATTCAATTGCAGACGCGAGTTGGTCCCCGTGGCGCTGATCCGTTGATTGACCTTGACGTCCTTGGCAGAGGTCAGGGCCAGTTGGTTGCCGCTTTTCCACTCGACCGCAGCGGCCACCGCTACATCGCCATCGCGGCTACGCAGATCAACGTTGGTGTTGTTCAGGTTCTGGGAGAGCGTGCTTTCGACCAGGGTCGGGTTGCCGGGCTCACCCGTGGAACCCACCTTGACCTCATTGGACTCGACGATCCAGGTGCCGGTACGACCGTTCCTGGAGCGGGTATCGACCTCGGCGTTGAGTTCGACCCGGGTGACCGCGCCCGAGGTTTGCACCGTACCGCCGTTGCCGTCGGTGGCTAAGGCGTTGGCCGTCAATTTGCCCCCCACATTGACCACGCCACGCTCGCCACCGTCCAGGACAATACGTCCTTCCTTGCTGGACAGGGTATTGGCCTCGATCACCCCCTGGTTGTTGACCACTGCCTGAGTCAGCGCATTGGTGCTCTTGGCCAGCATCAGCACCTGACCGCCATCGGCCTTGAGCACTGCGGTGTTCTGCGCCAACGCATTCGCGGCGGCACCGTTGATCTGCAAGTTGATCAGATTGTCGTTACCCAGGCTCAGGGTGAAGTCGTTGCCGGCCCCCAGGACCACGGAGCCCTGATTGGCGACGATTTCGCCGTTGTTGCGCACCCGCGCGCCCAGCAGCGCCACGTAGCCACCATCGGCCGCGGTGATCTTGCCGTCGTTGATCACTTCCACCGCCGATTTACCGGTGAACTGATAGCGACCGTTATTGAAATCATCGTCACTGATGCCACGGGTCGAGGCCACCAGGCCACCCACGTTGACCTGGGCGCCCTGACCGATCAGCACCCCGTTGGGGTTGATCAGAAACACCTGGCCGTTGGCATTCAGCACGCCCTGGATATTACTGCCCCTTAAGCCGGTCACCCGGTTCAGGGCGATGGACTCGCGTCCCGGCTGGTTGAAGGTCACCGATTGATTGGCGGCGATATTGAACTCGTTCCAGTTGGTGATCAGCTTGTCGGTCTTTTGATTGATCACCAGGTTGTTGCCATTGACGTCGTAATTGGCACTGCCGGAAACCAGCGTGCCGCCTTCGGGCAGCGCCATTGCCGGCGTCAGTCCTCCCAGGGCCAGCAAGCCGGCTGCCATCACCAGCAACCCCTTGCGCCCACCACTGCGACGCCGGCGCCGCGCGCCCTCGCAGGTTACGCTCCAGCGACCTTGGGCCTGGTTCCATACCAACGCATAAATCTTGTTCACGATGACTCCTTATTGACGTTTAAACGCCCTGCTGTTTTTCGCAGGGCGGCACCACTTCCAAAGCACACGCAGGCCTTCAGAAAAACTGTGTCGCGTTCACCCAGATCCGTGGGGTGCGCTCGGGACCGTCCCCGGCCTTCCGGTTATCCTGGGGCCAGGCACTGCTCAGGTTGAGTTGCCGCCGCTCGCCGCTCCAGCGCGCCCCCAGGCCCGCCGATTGCAGGCGCTGGGTGTTGATCTCGTTCGTCCAGGGCAGGCGGTTGACCTGCACGTAGCCCTTGTCGGCAAACAGGCTCAGTTGCCAGCCGGGTGCCAGGGCGTAGCCCAGTTCCAGGCCGGCCTGCCAGCCCTGGTCGCCAATGCCGGCGCTCAGGGGATAGGCGCGCACCCCATAGGGGCCGCCCAGTCCCATCTTTTCCGAGCTGTCGAGGTTGGCCGAGGTCCACTGGGCATTGACCTGGGCTTGGAGCTGGAAGCGGTCGCCCAGGCGCTGCAGGCGCGCGAGCTGCAGGTTGGTCTTGGCGAAGCCGCCGCCGGTGGCGGCGGTATAGCGATCCAGGCGCTGCTCAAGAGCGTCATCGAAGGTCAGGCGACCCGAGCCGTAGGACAGGCTGAACTGGTTGTAGCCACCGCCGAAGAAGTGGTCCTGGCGGTTGCCGCCCAGGCTCAGGGTCCACAACTCGATGTGCTTGCGCTTGCTCAGCTCGAACAGGTCGATGTCGTCGCGCAGCTGCTTGTTCTCGTATTGCAGCTGCGCGCTCAGGTCGAAGGTCCGGCCCCGCAGGATCGGCTGGGCGAGGAAGACACTGTGGACACGGGCCTGGCCGTTCATCTGCAGCTTCTTCAAGCGTTTTCTGTTGAGCTCGTAGCTCATGTGCGAATAGGCCGCGCCGACCCGGGTCGACCAGGGCCCCACCGGCAGTTGATAAGCGCCGCGCCAGTAGCGCTGGTCCCGATCGCTGCCCAGCAGGCGCAGGTTGATCTGGTCCCCCAGGCCCAGGGGATTGTTCAGGTTGAAGCTGCCCCCCAGGCGAAACTCGCCAGTGTGGTAGCCACCGAAGTTGTCGGCCTCCAGACTGCCACTGGCCCAGGGACCGGGCTGCGCCTGCACCAGCAGGTCGCTGGTGCCGGGGACCTGCCCCGCCCGCAAGGTGCCGTTGACCCGGACCCCGGGCAGGTCGTTGAGCAGCAGCAGGCTGCGCTCGAGGTCCGCGCTGTTGACCGCCGCACCAGCGTCCAGTGCGGCCAGCGGCCCACGCAGTACGGCGTCCCGGGCACGGGACTGGTTGCTCAGCTCGACACGTCCGTAGCGGCCTTCCATGACCTCGATGCGCACCACACCGCCATCGACTTCCTGGGCCGGCAAGAAGGCCCGGGCCAGCAGATAGCCCTGTTGCTGGTAATGGGCGGTGATGCGCTGCGCTGCGTCACGCAAACCGCCCAGGTCCAGTTCCTGTCCGCGCAGATCGTCCAGCAACGGCTGCAGGTCCTGATCGCTGAACACCTGATTGCCCTCGATGACGAAGGCCTTGACCCGCAAGCGCACCCCCGAAGTGTCCGGGGCTGGGGTCGAACGCTCGGCCTTGGGCACCTCCAGCCGCACCTCATCGCTGGGCGGCGGCAGCGCCGGCTGGGTGGCTTCGATGTCCCGTATGGCCTGTCCGGCGCTGGGCACCTGGACCCGCATCTGCGCCTGCGCCAGCGTGGGCAACAGCAGCGCCAGCAACATCCCCGGACGCAGCGCCGACGGCACTCGCGCCGGCCCCGCACCTCGTCCCTTGCCTCCACCGGCCGGCCGCCCGGCCGCCGTACCACTAGGGGTGTATTTGCACACTTCCACTCAGCGTCTCCCCGCTGTCTAAAACCACTTGGTATCGAACGTCTGTCATGGCGTCGCGCAACGCCGGCGCCACGGGTAAAGGCAGGCGCACCGAGCCGAACGGCTCGACGGTGATGCCCTGCCAGGTGATGGGTGGCTGCAGGTCGCCCACGGCCAGCTGCGCCAGGGACACGTAGTACGGCGTCGGATTGCTCACGTTGAGCACCGCAGCCCCTGCCGCCTGCGCCGCCGTCTGCAGGTTCCAGCGCAGTTGGCGTACCGCTTGGTCGGCGCGCCCAGGCAGGCCCTTGGGGCGATACAGCAGCTTCATGCGCAAGCGATAGCTGACGCGCAGCTGGTTGCCGCTCAGGGGTTGCAGGGACGGCACTTCCAGAAAGTTGAGCCAGAACAGCGACTCGCGATCAGCGGGCAGCGGCTCGCCGCTGTGACGCAGCGACAGGACGGCACTCTGCTGCGGATCAAGCCGCGACAACGGGGGCGAAAGCACGAACGGCACTGCCAGCCGGCTCGGATCCACCGAGGGATCCCCCTGGTCCAGCCAGGTCTGCAGCAGCAGCGGCGCCGAGCCGAGATTGCCGGCCCGGATGCTCAAGGCCGCCAGCCCCTGGGGGTAGATGAAACGCGTGCCGACAATCGACAGGTCGGCACGGGCGCCCTGACTGCACAGCAGCAGCGCCGTCCCCAGCAGGCACAGGTCACGCCCCACACGAACAAGCCAGCCCCTCAAGATGCAGGCTCCATGGCGCTGGCGCCCGACTGCGACAGGCCGCGGCACGGCAGGTCGAGCAGAAGCGAATCGTTGCCCGACCGGGTCGCGGGCGCCGGCAATACGTAGTCGATCAGGCACTGCTCGGCGGGGTCTTCGCCCCACTGCACACGGATGCGGCCGCGGTCCTTCTCGCTGCGCAGCACCAGGCGACTGCCCTGCCCCACCGCCCCCAGCTCCTCGCCGCTGTCGGCGTCCAGGGCACTGGCGGCAAAGGGCAGCGGTGCACCATCGGCCTGCCGGCTGTCGACCAGAAACGCCCGGGCCTTGCGGGTCGGGTAGGACAGCCTGACCACCGCCCCCGCCCTGGGCGCGACGTTGCGTGAACTGACCTGCAGCTCGACATCCTCGGCCATGCCGCTGGGATCCAGGTCCACGGTATTGAGCTGATAGGGCGCAAGACTCGGCAACACCGCATACCCCTGCCCGTCCACCTGCGCACCGGCATAGCCGACACTGGCGCCACTGGCATGGGGGGCATGCACCAGGGCCGCGGTTTCACTCAGGGTCTGGGACAGGGTCAGGCCCCCGGAATGCAGGAGCATGCCGCCGGAGGCGCCCAGCGACTGGGCCCGGTAGTCACGGCCCTGGGACAGGCTCGAACTTAAGGCCACCTGCGGCAGGTAGTAGCTCAGATTGGCGTTGGTCGAGGTTTCCCGCGGCTGGGCATCATGGGACACCGACACGCCATAGGAGGCGGTTTCACGCTCGCCCAGCGAGCCAGAAATGCCGCTGGAATAGTGGGCACCGGAATTCCGGTCGTGGCTGATGAAGGCGTTGGCCAGGGTGGAACGCCCGGCGACGCCCCCCAGGGGCAGCGACAGGCTCAGGCTCCACAGGGTGTTCTCGCTGCTGGTGCGCCGCCCCGAAAACTGGCTCGAACCCTGGGTCCGCTGGACGCTGAAGGCATAGCTGAGGCCGCGCCACTGGTGGTTGTAGCCCATGGAGTAGTTGCGCGCCCGACCGCGGCTGTTCCAGTAGTTGAGGGAGGAGCCGTTGAGGTAGAAGTCACCGCCGATGCCGTCCACCCGTTGGTTGATCGTCACATCCAGCCGATCGCGGACCCGGGCGAAGTCGTCGAACCGCGCCCCTCGGTTGACGAAGTCCTCCAGGTCGATGGCGTCCCTCAGGCTCAGATAGCCCCGGGTGGAATAGCGATAAGCCAGCAACGAGAACTGGGTGCCGCTGTCATGCAGGTTCTTGCTGTAGGAAAGACGCAGGCTGGAGCCCTGCAGGCTGCCGTTGCGCGGCACCTGGGTGCGGGACTGGGTCAGGTCGAGGCCGAAACCGCCGAACTCGGTGTTCAGCGCCGCGCCGATCAGGCCGGCCATGTAGCTGCCGGTGAGCGAGGCGCCGGCATAACCGGTGACCTGGTTGTCCAGCCCCCGTTGCAGGGTGCCCTGGGCCACGTACTGATGCTGGCCACGCCCCCCGGCCCTGATCACCTGGCCGCCGCTCAGGCTGTAGCGGGTATTCCCCGGACGCAGGTGGCGGGCCATGGTGGCAAAGGGCACGGTAAAACGCTGGGTGCGACCGTCGGCCTCGGTAAGGGTCACCTCCAGGTCGCCGCCAAAGCTGGCGGCCTGCAGGTCGGCAATCTCGAAGGGGCCCGGGGCGACGGTGGTTTCATACACCAGGTAACCGCGCTGATACACCGTGACCTTGGCGTTGGTATTGGCCGTGCCGCGCACCACCGGGGCGAAATAGCGCTGGGTGGTGGGCAGCATGCGTTCATCGCTGAACAGCTTGATGCCGCGAAACGACACCGAATCGAACAGTTCGGCATCGGTCACGCTCTCCCCCACCAGCAATTGCGAACGCCAGTCGGTCAGGTCGGTCTGGCCATAGATATAGCCCCGTTGATAATCGCTGCCGCTGTCGGGCGACCAGGACAAGGTGCCGCTGTGACGCAGGCGCAGGTTTCCCAGGTTCAGGCCCATGTTCAATCCGGCATAGCCGTTGGTACTGCGCCGACCACGGCTCTGGGAGCTGAACAGGTTGGTGCTGTAGTTGAGCCGGGCCGCGTTGATGCCCCCGTCCCAACTGGCCGGATCGACGTAGCTGGAAGCGAGTTCAGGCAGCACGAACAGCTGGGGCACCGAGAGCTCCAGCTGCTGCTCGGCCATGTTGACCTTTGTCGTCACGTGGGGGATGTAACTGGCCAGGTCGCCGCAGAACACCCCGTCGCCCTGCAACGGATGACGGGCAGGCGCCAGCGCGGCGTCGACTTTGTTCAGGTCGATGCCCAGTTGCTTGAGCAAAGCGCGGTCGTAGCAGGGCTGGCTGCCCTGGGGATCATCGCTTTCGCGCAGTTCGATCTCGATCAGCCCGCGCCAGGCACCGCTGACCCGCACATCCAGCAGGTACTTGCCCGGCGCCACGTAACCCGGGCGCTCGAAGCGCTGGGTGTCGATGAGGGTTCCCGGCCCCTTGAACAGCATCTGGGTATCGAAGAACACCGGGCTGTTCTGAGACGCGTCGCCGGCCACCTCCGACGGCGTGGCCTGATCAGCGCTCGTCGGCTGGGCCGCCACAGGAGCCGCCAGCCCCAGCAGCCCGGCCAGCACCGACAGTACGCGCAAGAGCAGGGCCGTACCCTCGCCAGCACAGACTCGAGCACGCACAGGAAAACCCAGCCAGCAGGGCTGCACACCGAACATAATCGACACCAATGCACTCAGCGTCCAAAAACAACCTGGGCCAAGAGCGAAATTGAATTAACAGGGCAACTAGAGAAGGTTCTTTTCAAGCGGCACTCGGCCGCCGAAGTCGTTGACCACTTCAAAGCGCACCGCCGCATTGCGAGGCGCTCTTTCGGCGTTTGCCGGCCAGGCGAAGGACTCCCGGGCAAAGGGCGCGACCATCCCGGCCCCCAGGTCGACGCTCCGCCCCTGCGCTTGCACCTCGACCTTGCTGAAGGACAGGTAATAAGGCGTCGGATTGGACACCTGGATGACCGGACCTGAGCTCATGTCCCTAGCCACTCCTGCGGGCTCGAACTTCCAACTGAGCTTGTCCACCGCCGAATTGACATTGACCTGCAAGTCCGTAGGACGAAAGAACAACTTGATCCGGTGGCGGAAGGTAAAGGCCAATCGGTTTTCATCCTGTTTCTGTTGTGGCGGAACTTCCAGGATATTCAGCCAGTACAGCGATTCACGATCAGCAGGCAATGGTTCTTTCGAATAACCAATACGCAGTACCGCCGCGGCATTGGGTTCCAGGCGACTGAGTGCCGGAGTCAGTTGAAAAGGCACTTTCATTTCTTCAGGCGCCTTACTGGCATCGCCATCGTCGATCCAGGCCTGTACCAATATGGGCATGCTGCCCGGATTATTCATTCTCAGTGTTACATCACGGGCATTCGCCGGATAAACCACACGAGTGCCATGAATAACTATTTCCGCATTGACTGCCGAGGAAAACAAAGCCAGAAAGATGGCGCCGATAACGAAAGTTTTAAACACATGCGCTTTCGGCGCCATGAGCAACTCCTTATATAACTGACGGACGTCAGTTGTACGTCACATCGAAGTTGATATTGGAGTCGGCACGACCTTCGACGATCGTGTCGCTGACCGCCACATAGGAGGCCTTGAACTTCAGCACGGCCTTGTTGCCCACCACATCGGCCACCTGCTGATTGTTGTTTTCCGAGAGGTCGATTTTCCCCGGCGTGGCGCCGTTGTTGTGAATCTGGATCTGCACGCCCGACGCCGAACCGGAACCGCTGTCGATCAGACGCAGGTTGCCGGTGGCGTTGTCGATGAAACCGTCCTTGTGGAAGCTGACCGAGGCCTTGGAGCCGTCGGTGCAACCTCCGCCACTGAGGTTGATGTTGAATTCCTTGAATTCGGAGGCGGTGCCGATGCCGCCGGCGAAGACCGAAGGCAGGACGTTGCCGAACTTGACCGTGCCAGTGTTCGCTCCGGACTCGTTGGCATCGACCTGAACCTTGCAACTGACGCTGGAGATCAGGCCTTCGAACTTCACATTGCCGGAGTTGATACCGGTCTCTGCGTAACTCAATGCCGGAGTCAATGCCGCAAGCAGCAACCCGGAGGCCGCCTTGGATGCAAAAGATTTAAGTTTCATCTGATTCCCTATTATTAAAAACCGTCTAAGAGCACAGCATTCAAAACAACATCGCCCTCCCGAGACGTACAGCCTTGCTGAACTTCGAGCCAACGAAACATGAGTTGAACACCACAACAACCTCGATCAACTGCAATCGCCCACAATGAAATACATCTCGCCAACAGGCATCTGCGTTCCATCCAGAGCGACGATTACGATACCGATCGCACTCTTCTTTTAGAATAACGACCAATCTTCATATACCGAGGAGTGCTCCCTAAATGAACAAGATTTTTCTTGGGAACTTGTACTACTTATAAAAAACACCACTAAGCAGACGAACAACAACTCATAAATAAGACACTTCTTATATATGGTCTCGTACAGTGTAAAGTCGCGAAAATCCGCAGGAATTGCGCCCTGTAGCGCGCGGATCGAATGACGGTCGGCCGGGTCCGGGCCGCAGCAGTGCTCGCACAATGCACCGGGCGCGCTGCCGAGGTCGAGTTGGTGTCGAGCACCGTGCCGCTGATTGACGACTGATCGATGGAGCCACCGTGATCGACCCCGACCACCCCGCCAAGGACGTTGTCGCAGTCGCTCGCGGCGCTCACTGCCAGGTCGCTGGCGCTGCCGCTGATGTTCATCGAGGCAGGAGTCATGGCCACCCGGTGGCGCCCTGGAACAGGACGTGTCCGACGCGTTGGCAAAAAACGCAGGCAACAAAAAAGCCCCGGAAATCGATGATTTCCGGGGCTTTCATTTGTATGGCGGAGAGATAGGGATTCGAACCCTAGGTACCGGTGAAGGTACAACGGATTTCGAATCCGTCCCATTCGGCCACTCTGGCATCTCTCCAACGGCGCGCATCATAACAGCACATTTGCTCGAAGCGAAGCCCCTTGAGCGAATTTTTTCCGTGCTATCAGATGCTTGCGTCGATTACAGCGGTACGCCGAGGCGCTGGGCCACTTCTTCGTAGGCTTCGATGACATCACCGAGGCCCTGGCGGAAGCGATCCTTGTCCATTTTCTTCTTGGTGTCCTTGTCCCACAGACGGCAACCGTCCGGGCTGAACTCGTCGCCCAGGACGATGGAACCGTCGCTGAACACGCCGAACTCCAGCTTGAAGTCCACCAGCAGCAGGCCGGCGTCATCGAACAGCTTGCTCAGCACTTCGTTGACCTTGAGCGACAGCTCTTTCATCCGCGCCAGTTGCTCGGCGGTGCCCCAGCCGAAGGCCACCACGTGGGATTCGTTGATGAACGGATCGCCCTTGGCGTCGTCCTTGAGGAACAGTTCGAAGGTGTAGGGGTTGAGTTTCATGCCCTCTTCCACACCCAGGCGCTTGACCAGGCTGCCGGCCGCGTAGTTGCGCACCACGCACTCCACCGGAATCATGTCGAGCTTCTTCACCAGGCACTCGTTGTCGCCCAACAGCTTGTCGAACTGGGTCGGAATGCCGGCGGCTTCGAGTTTTTGCATGATGAAGGCGTTGAACTTGTTGTTCACCATCCCCTTGCGGTCCAGCTGCTCGATGCGCTTGCCGTCGAACGCCGAGGTGTCGTTGCGAAACAGCAGGATCAAGCGGTCGGCGTCATCGGTCTTGTAAACCGACTTGGCTTTGCCGCGGTAGAGTTCTTCACGTTTTTCCATGATGGGCTCCGCTTGCTACGTAGGTGGGCTAGGCGATGTGACGCCAGTCGAGCCCTGAATCTTGATCGGCCAGTTGCAGCCAGTCCGGGTCACACCCGAGGGTGTCGACAAAACATTGCCGGGCCAGCTGCGGCAGGTTGTTCTTGCTGCTCAGATGGGCGAGGACCAGATGCTGCAGGTCCTGCCATCCCAATTCGGCCACCAGGCTTGCGGCCTGATGGTTGTTCAAATGTCCCTGGTCGCCACCCACCCGCTGCTTGAGAAAGTACGGGTAATAACCGCGCGCCAGCAGGTCACGGCAGTGATTGGCCTCGATCATCAAGGCATCCAGGCCACGGTAACCTTCCAGTACGCCGGCGCAGTAGGAACCCAGGTCGGTCAGAAGACCGAAACGCCGCTGGCCGTCACTGAAGACAAACTGGGTAGGCTCCAGGGCGTCGTGGGCGACGGCAATCACGTCAATGCGCAAGGTGCCGATCTGCAGTGGCTCGCCACCACGGACAAAACCCGCCGCCTCGACCGGCTTGCGCATCCCGCGCAGGGTTCCCTGACTGAGGTAGACCGGTAGATTGTAGCGCCGAGACAGCAAACCCACGCCATGCACGTGGTCGGCATGTTCGTGGGTCACCAGGATGGCGCTCAACTGCGAGGGATGGACTCCCAGGCGCAGCAGGCGCCGCTCGGTTTCCCGCAGGGAGAAACCACAATCCACCAGAATGTAAGTGTCAGCACTGGCGATCAGCGTGCCATTCCCTTGGCTACCACTGCCGAGAACGGCAAAACGCATCTGATCAGCCCAGGTTGTCCTGAATCACGCCCAACACTTTGCGCGCCACATCGGCCGGCGCCACGGTATTGATGTTCTTCTCGACGGTGACCTGGACGTTGTCGCCGACCTTGCTCAGGCGAACCTGATAGCGCTCGGCGCGGGCTTCGATCTCTTCCTTGGCCGGTTTGCTGCCGAACAACTTGCCGAAGAAGCCCGGCTCGTCGTTTTTCTTCTCGGCTTTTTCCGCCAGGTTGATGTAGTACAGGCCCAGGCTGCGGTTGATGTCCTCAACCCGCCATTCGCCCTGCTCCAGGGCACGGCCTACGCTGGACCAGGCGCGATCGAGGTCGGCGCCCAGGTTCAGCACCGGGTTGCCGCTGCCGTCTTCGCTGAGGCTGACCCGGCTTGGGGTATCGAAATCACGAGCCGCCAACAGGGACACCGAACCGCCTTTCTCGGCGGTACGGCTCATGCTGGCCAGCATATCGTCCACCAGCGCCGCGTCCAGGCCGGTGTTGAGTGAACGGTTGGTGAACTCCACGTCGGCCGTGCTGCCGGCAGGACGCTCGGCGCTGACCACGTAGACTTCACTGGTATTGCGCTGCACGCCCGGCTCGATGCGCACCCGCACGCGGGTTTCGCTGTCGGCGGCAACGCCGGCGCTGCTCAGGCGCTTGGCCACGGCAGCGGAAAACTCGTCGGAACGCTGCCAGCTGGTGGTGAATTCGCCGGTTTGCGGGCGCTGCTGATCCAGGCGGAAGCCGTTGTCCTGGAAGAACTGCACCGCCACTGGCCAGACTTCGGCCGGTGGATGCTGGGCCATGACCCAACGGGAATCACCGCTCTTCTGCAGGGTGTAGTCGCTGGCGTCGGCAATCGCCGACAGCGGCTGCGGACGAGGCACCTGGTACTCGCCCTTGACGTTGTCGTCAGCGACGTTGCGCGGGATCGGCAGCAATGGGTCAAGACGCTTGGAGGTCTGGACATCCGGCGGCAATTGCATCGGTGCGGTTTGTTGCGCTTGCAGGTAATCGCTACCCCGGTCACGGAAGTAGCCTTCCGGGCCCCAGATCCAACCGCAGCCACTGGTGCTGGAGATAATCAAGGCAAGTGCGGAAAGTCCGGCCATTCGCTTCATGCGTTGTACTTCCTCAATTAAACCAAGACGCCGGACTGGCGCATGGCCTGCCGCAGCGGTTCGTGACAGGCGGCACTGAGCCAGGTGAGCGGCAGACGGATACCGTCCGGCATCATGCCCATTTCGTGCAGGGCCCATTTCACGGGAATAGGGTTGGATTCGATGAACAGTGTCTTGTTCAGCGGCATCAGGGTTTCGTGGATCTCGCGGGCCTTGGCGGCGTCGCCGGCCATGGCCGCGGCGCACATCTGGCTCATGGCCCGGGGTGCGACGTTGGCGGTCACCGAGATATTGCCCTTGCCGCCCAGCAGGATCAGCTCGACCGCGGTGGCGTCATCGCCGGAGTACACCAGGAAATCGCTGGGCACGCCGGCCAGGATCGCCTTGGCCCGCTGCAGGTCGCCGGTGGCTTCCTTGATGCCGATGATGTTCTTCACGCTGGACAGGCGGATCACGGTCTCGGCCTGCATGTCGCATGCGGTACGGCCTGGAACGTTGTAGAGGATCTGCGGAATGTCCACGGCCTCGGCAATGGCGCGGAAATGCTGGTACAGGCCTTCCTGGGTCGGCTTGTTGTAGTACGGAGTCACCAGCAGGCAGGCGTCGGCGCCGGCGATCTTCGCGTTGGTGGTCAGTTCGATCGCTTCACGCGTCGAGTTGGCGCCGGTACCGGCAATCACCGGAATGCGCCCTGCAACCTGGGCCACCACCCGACGAATCACTTCGATGTGCTCGTTGACATCCAGAGTGGCCGATTCACCTGTGGTGCCGACCGCCACGATGGCGTTGGTGCCCTCTTGCAGGTGGAAGTCCACCAGTTTGCTCAGGCTGTCCCAGTCGAGATTTCCCTGTGCATCCATGGGTGTGACCAGTGCCACCATACTGCCCGCAATCATGCAACCGCTCCTGCCGGAAAAAGAGAGCGGTAATGGTACTGGCGCCAAGTTCCTTGCACAAGCGAAGTCCCGCGCCGTGAGCATTCCCCTGAGCGATGGTTTTCGCTACCCTTCAGGCTTTGATCGCTACCGATAAGCGTGTAAACCGGGTTATCGCCTGCCTGTCGCTTCTCCAAAGCCCCATTCCTGCCTTGCCAGCCCCTGTTCCGGATGTTTCGGGACCTGTCGCCGGCTGGTACTTCGGGGCCCTGAGAAGTCGCTGGCGACGCTTGCCCGACACTGGCTTGTCAAAAGTATCGACCGCTCATCGCTTTAGGAATGCTGCATGTCCACCCCCACAGTTCGCGAACAATTCCTTGTCATCAGTGCCCTCGGCGCCAACCCCATGGAGCTGACCAACGTCCTGTGCCGCGCCAGCCATGAAAACCGCTGCGCCGTCGTGACCTCGCGCCTGACCCGGCATGGCGAGTGCAGCGCCCTGGTGCTGGAGATTTCCGGCAGCTGGGACGCCCTGGCGCGCCTGGAGAGCAGCCTGCCGTTCCTGGCCAAGAAGCACGCCTTCACCGTCAATGTGGTGCGCAGCGCAGCTCTGGAAAGCCGCCCTCAGGCTCTGCCTTATGTGGCTTATGTCAGCGCGGCGTACCGCTCGGACATCGTCAATGAGCTGTGCCAATTCTTCATCGACCACCATGTCGAGCTGGAAAACCTCACCTGCGATACCTACCAGGCTCCGCAGACCGGGGGCACCATGCTCAACGCCACCTTCACCGTGACCCTGCCCGCCGGCACCCAGATCAGCTGGTTGCGCGATCAGTTCCTGGATTTTGCCGATGCCATGAACCTCGATGCGCTGATCGAACCCTGGCGCCCACAGAACCCCATGTAAGGAAGCTCCCATGGCCGTTGCTATCGACCAACCCGTCGCCGATTTCCAGGCCCCTGCCACCAGCGGCCAGACCGTCAGCCTATCTGGCCTCAAGGGCAAGCAAGTGGTGATCTACTTCTATCCCAAGGACAGCACCCCGGGCTGCACCACCGAGGGCCAGGGCTTTCGCGATCAATACGCCGCCTTCCAGGCTGCCAATACCGAAATCTTCGGCATTTCCCGCGACAGCCTGAAGTCCCACGAGAACTTCAAGTGCAAGCAGGAATTCCCCTTCGAACTGATCAGCGACAAGGACGAGGCCGTTTGCCAGCTGTTCGACGTGATCAAGTTGAAGAAGCTCTACGGCAAGGAATACCTGGGCGTGGACCGCAGCACCTTCCTGATCGACAAGGACGGTGTTCTGCGCCAGGAATGGCGCGGGGTGAAGGTTCCAGGCCACGTCGACGCCGTACTGGCCGCGGCCCAGGCCCTGAACAAGGCCTGAAATGACCGGGGCGGCTGAATCAGCCGCCCCGCGTATCTAGAGTAAAGGCGCCACCACCGGGTCCTTTCTAGGCCAGGCATCCAGCACTGCCTTGAACAAGGTGGCCAGGGGAATCGCAAAGAAAATCCCCCAGAACCCCCACAGCCCGCCAAACAGCAGCACCGCACAGATGATCGCCACCGGGTGCAGGTTCACCGCACCGGAGAACAGCAGCGGCACCAGCACGTTGCCATCCAGGGTCTGGATGATCCCGTAGACCGCCATCAGGTAGATGAACTGGTCGCTCCAGCCCCATTGGAACAGCGCAATCAGCGCCACCGGCACCGTCACCACCACAGCGCCGACATAGGGCACCACCACCGAAATGCCGACCAGTAGCGCCAGCAACGCCGCGTAGTTGAGGCCCAGGGCGACGAAGGCGATGTAGGTGACGCCACCGCAAATGACAATCTCGATGACCTTGCCGCGGATGTAATTGGCGATCTGCCGGTTCATTTCGTGGGCAACCCGGGTAATGAGGGTCCGCTCCCGCGGCAGATAGCCGATGACCCAGCGGCTGATCATCGCCCGATCCTTGAGGAAGAAAAACACCAGGATCGGCACCAGCACCAGGTAGATCATGATGTTCACCAGCAACGGCAGGCTGGACAGGGAGAAGGTCAACGCCCATTGCCCGAACTTGCCGATCTCGCCCCTGGCCACCTCGATGGCCTGCAGCACCTGCTCGTCCGACACCAGGTGCGGGTACCGCTCGGGCAACAGCAGCAACAGCGATTGCCACTTGGCGAGCATCCCGGGCAACTCGTTGAACAAGGTGACGAACTGGTGCCAGAGCAACGGCACCACCACCAGGATGAAGACCAGCAACAAGCCCATGAACAAGGCAAATACCAGTCCCACCGCCGCGCCGCCCGGCAGGCGCAGGCGCTCCAGGCTCACCACCAGCCCCTGCATCAGGTACGCCAGGACCATGCCCGCCAGCACCGGCGCCAGCATGCCGCCCAGGGTCAGCACCGCCGTAAAGGCCAGGAACAGCAGGACGGCGAGCACCACCGCCTCTTCATCCGAGAAGTAGCGCTGTATCCAGTCGCGTAGCACTTTGAACATCAATGATCCTTAGGTGAAATCGATGAGCGGCCGTCAGGCCTTTTTCAGCCAGTAACGATAGACCCCGGCATCGTCCTCTTCGTGCAGCAGGGTATGACCGGCCAGACGGGCAAAGGTGCGAAAGTCGCGCTGGGACCCGGCATCGGTGGCAATGACCTTGAGCACCGCGCCACTGGCCAGGCGATTGAGTTCCATCTTGGCCTTGAGCAGCGGCAGCGGACAATTGAGCCCGCTGGCGTCCAGCTCGGCATCATGGGCGACAACATCGGTCATTGAACTTACTCCGATCATGAATTCAGGCGCCTAGAATACCCTGCAAGCTCAAGCCCCCGGCAATAAACAAGCCTTGCCCCAAACACACACCCCGCTGCGACAAAGGGCTTATGGGGTAGACGCTGGAATTTGCCAGAAAGCACCTTGGATCCGCAGAGTTTTCACCGCCTTTGTCTGGTCCCCGGACCAGCGGCCAGCTACAGTAGAGCCTTTGTCGAATAAGGCTTTGTGCATGAATTTATTGCGCCCTACCCTGCTGACGCTCGCTTGCCTGCTCGCCTCACCGGGCTTCGCCGACGACCTGCCGTCACTCGGTGATGCCAGTTCAGCCATTGTCTCGCCACAACAGGAACACCAGCTGGGCCGCGCCTGGCTGGCGCTGCTGCGCAGCCAGGTCTCGCAGCTCAACGACCCGCAGCTCAAGGACTACGTCGAAACCAGCGTCTACAAACTGGTGGAAACCAGCCAGGTCAATGACCGGCGCCTGGAGTTCATCCTGATCAACAGCCCGCAGCTCAACGCCTTTGCCGCTCCCGGCGGGATTGTCGGAGTCAACGGCGGCCTGTTCCTCAACGCCCAGACCGAAGGCGAATATGCCTCGGTACTGGCTCACGAACTGGCGCACCTTTCCCAGCGGCACTTCGCCCGCGGCGTCGAGGCCCAGCAACGCATGCAGGTGCCGATGATGGCCGCGCTGCTGGCGGGGATCGTGATCGCCGCCGCCGGTGCCGGGGATGCCGGGATCGCCACCATCGCCGGCACCCAGGCGGCGGCGATCCAGGAACAGCGGCGCTTCTCCCGACAGAACGAGCAGGAAGCCGACCGTATCGGCATCCTCAATCTGGAGAAGGCCGGCTACGATCCGCGTTCGATGCCCACCATGTTCGAGCGCCTGATGCGTCAGTACCGCTTCGATGCCAAGCCGCCGGAATTCCTTCTGACCCACCCGGTTACCGAATCGCGGATCGCCGACACCCGCAACCGCGCGGAACAGGCCAAGCAGGGCGGCACCGAAGACAGCCTGCGCTATCAACTGATTCGGGCCCGGGTACAACTCAACTATGAGGAGTCCCCGGGCCTGGCTGCCAAGCGTTTTCGCGCCCAGCTCGACGAGAACCCGAAGAACGACATCGCGCGCTATGGCCTGGCCATCGCCCAGATCAAGGGCAGCCAATGGAACGAGGCGCGGGAAAACCTCAAGCCGTTGCTGGCCAAGTCACCCAATGACATCACCTACAACCTGGCCCAGATCGAGCTGGACATGGCCAACAGCCGCCTGCCGGATGCGCAAAGCCGGGTCGAGCGAATGCTCAACCTCTACCCCGGCAACTATCCGCTGAACCAGGTCCGCGTTGACCTTCTACTTAAGCAGAACCGCCCGGCGGACGCGGAAAAAGCCCTGGAAGGCCTGCTGAAAAGTCGCCCGGATGACCCGGACGTCTGGTACCTGGTGGCGGAAACCCGCGGCCTGTCCGGCAACATCATCGGCCTACACCAGGCCCGGGCCGAGTACTTCGCCCTGGTCGGCGACTATCGCCAGGCCATCCAGCAACTGGACTTCGCCAAGCGCCGGGCCGGCAGCAACTTCCCCCTGTCGTCGAGAATCGATGCGCGTCAGCGCGAGATGATGGATCAGGAGCAGATGGTCAAGGACATGATGCGCTGACCTGGAGCGGGACCATAAAAAAGCCCGCCTCATACGAGGCGGGCTTTTTATTGGGCAACCCTGAAGGCTGACGGGTTATTCGGCCAGCTTGAAGGTAATGAAGCTGGCGCGCCCCTGACGCAGAACACGCATGGAAACCGAACGATTCTTCGGCAGCGCCTTGGCGATTTCAGTGAACTCCTTCGCGGTGGTGATCGCCTGGTTGTTCAGGTGAGTGATCACGTCGCCCGGTTGCAGGCCGATCAGGGCGGCAGGACCATCCTGAACTTCCTTGATGACAACGCCCCCCTTGAGGTCGAAGGCTTTCTTCTGCTCATCGTTGAGTTCGACCACGGCCACGCCGAGACGGTTGCTGCTGCGCTCGACTCCGGACTTGGGCAGCATGCTCAGGTCCTTGTCTTCCTCGGGAATAGCACCGACGGTCAGCTCGACGTTCTTGCGCTTGCCCTCGCGGATCACTTCCAGATTGGCCTTGGCCCCGGCCTTCAGCGCGCCCACCAAGTGCGGCAGGTCCGCCGACATGACGATGGGCTGGCCATTGAGGCTGAGAATCACATCGCCCACTTGCAAGCCGCCCTTGGCTGCCGGGCCGCCGTCCTGAACCTGCGCCACCAGTGCACCGGCAGGTTTTTCCAGGCCGAAGGATTCAGCCAGGTCTTTGTTGACCTCCTGAATCACCACGCCCAGCCAACCACGACTGACCTTGCCACCGGTTTTCAGTTGATTGGAAACATCCATTGCCACGTCGATCGGGATCGCGAAAGACACGCCCATGAAGCCACCGGAACGGGTGTAGATCTGCGAGTTGATCCCCACCACTTCACCGGCCAGGTTGAACAGCGGGCCACCGGAGTTGCCCGGGTTGATCGGCACGTCGGTCTGGATGAACGGCACATAGTTTTCGTTCGGCAGGCTGCGACCGATGGCGCTGACGATGCCCTGGGTCACGGTGTGGTCGAAGCCGAACGGCGAACCGATGGCCACGACCCATTGCCCGGCCTTGAGGTCCTGGGATTTGCCCAGTTTCAGCACGGGCAGGTCCTTGCCATCGATCTTCAGCAGCGCCACGTCAGAACGCGGGTCGGTGCCGATCAGCTTGGCTTTCAATTCGCTGCGGTCGGCCAGGCGCACGAGGATCTCGTCCGCATCGGCAATCACGTGGTTGTTGGTGAGGATGTAGCCATCCGGGGAGATGATGAAGCCCGACCCCAGGGATTGCGCCTCACGCTGGCGATCGCCGCGCGGGGAGCGCTGCTGGGGCATGCCGCGCTCGAAGAACTCCCGCAGCATTGGCGGCAAGCCTTCCAGGTCGGGCATCTGCGCCGAGTTGGAAACCCGACGATCAGGCAGTTTCTGCGTGGTACTGATGTTCACCACTGCGGGCGAGGCCTGCTCGACCAGTTGGGTGAAATCAGGCAACTCGGCGGCCTGGGCAGACACGGCCTGCCCCAGCACCAGTACGGTGGCAAGAATGGTGAAGTAGGACTTCAAGCGTGGTATCGACATACGGCTCCCGTTACGACGAGCGTGGTTAAGCGATATGGAGCAGCAAATACCGAAAAGACAGGGGTGGCACTTTTGCTCCAGGAACGACAAATAAGGTCAGAACCGAGGGGGTTCTGACCTATAAAAAAACTTTGTGGATTTTGCAAATGAAATTGCTCACCAGACATTTCATCTTCTCAATTGTGGGTGAGCCATGACTGACCTCTTACACAACCAATAAAGGTTCATTGCTGGGTGGCGGCATCGAAGCGCATGGACAGAGCAATACGTTCGGCGGTGCCAATGGGAATCTCCCCGACCACCGTGACCATCATTTCGCCTTCGGGGGTGGTCAGGCGCCGTGATACGGCAACCGTCGGCCCCAGCTGAGAACGAGTATCGGTAACCGCTTCGCCATTGAGCGGCTCGAGGAACACGGAAAAACGCGCAAAACCATCGTCATACAGCAGGCTGTTGACCACGGACTTGGTTTGCGGATCCTTGCGGGCGCTGCTGCTGGTCAACTCGAAACCCGGAGGCAACCAGTCGGAGTGCCAGGCCCGAGTGCTCTTGATCGCCGAGGCCTTGTCGCTGTCCAGAGCCACCGGTTTGCAGTCCGGGCCGGCGCGCAGCTCGTTGTCATCCGGGACATCTGCGGTGTCCAGACGGGTGAACTGGAAGCGCTCGAGCAGTTGCCCCTTGTCGTTCAACAACAGGGACTTGAGCGGCAAGCCGGTTTCCTGATCCAGGTGCAATTCGAAGCCGTAACGGTGCTGGTCTCGCGGGGTGACCGCAATGATCACCGCCTGGCGCCCGGCCACGCGCGACTTGCCGATAACGGCTAGCTCATACCAATTCTTGAGTTTTTGCGGATCCAGGGCACGCGCCGCAGAGTCCGGGGCATCCCCCAACCCTGCCACCAACGTACCGCTGACGCATTGGGTACGACCATCGACACGCACAACCTCTTGAGCGGATCCGTCAAGCTGGATCAACCGCTCACGGACGTTTCCATCCTGGACACGATGCCAGATGTTATGGGTAGAAAAACTACCATTGCGCTCGTAAACGAAGGTGCCCTGAAAGCTTTGCTGGCGTTCCGCTTGCCCAAGACGCTGCAACCAGTCCTGGGCTTCGTCGGCGTGGGCTGGAACCACAAACCAGCCACTGAGCAGAAGCGAGAGTAGAGGTATGGCGCGCATGATCCTCCTTAGCGGTTTTCCAGGCTCGCCGCACGGGCATAAGGCAGTGCGCTTTCAGTGCCTTTGAGTGCAGCTTGCTGAGCATGCTGACGCAGGTAACTTGGCAGGCGCTGGTCGTGCCAGCCGGGCTGCCCTTGCAATACGCCATTGGCCATGGGACCGGTGGCTTCCGAGCTCTCATTGTAGCCGGCCAATACAGCAGGGCCTTTGACTTGTGGAGCAGCCAGAGTTGGCTGACCCGCTTGCTGAGCGAGCTCAACACCAGCGATCTCGTCATGGTTGTACAGACGTACGCCAGCAAGTACCGCTACGGTCACAGACGCAGCCACTGCCAGACGACCCAGGCTGCGCCAAGGTCCACGAGACGCTTTGGCCGGTACAGCTTCATCGGCCAGGGCTGCAGAAACGGCAGCGGCAATGTCCAGACGCGGAAGCAGCAACTCCTTGTGCATGGCCGCCCGGGCGATTTGATAACGAGCCCAGGTCTCACGGGTTTCCACTTCGTCGACGGCATTCAATACCCGACGCAATTCCAGTTCGTCCGCTTCGTTATCCATCACCGCGGACAGCGATTCCTGCAGGGCTTCACGACTCATGGCGGTTCCTCTCTTGGCTGTCGCCGCTGTCTCAGGTTTCCTGCAACAACGGCTGCAGGGCTTTATCGATGGCTTCCCGAGCGCGGAAAATCCGGGAGCGCACGGTACCCACCGGACACTGCATGACGCTGGCAATGTCCTCGTAACTCAGACCATCGAATTCACGTAAAGTTAAGGCTGTACGCAAATCTTCAGGTAGTTGCTGAATGGTTCGATGGACGGTGCCTTCGATCTCATCCCGCAGCAATGCACGTTCCGGCGATTCGAGATCCTTCAGGCCATGATCGCCGTCATAGAACTCCGCATCCTCAGAACTGACATCGCTATCCGGCGGCCGGCGGCCGCGTGAAACCAGATAGTTTTTCGCCGTGTTGATGGCGATACGGTACAGCCACGTATAGAACGCGCTGTCCCCCCGAAAATTACCTAGCGCACGGTAAGCCTTGATAAAGGCTTCTTGTGCGACATCCTGGGCTTCATGGGTGTCGTGCACGAAACGCACGATCAACCCGAGAATTTTGTGCTGGTATTTCAGCACGAGCAGATCGAACGCTCGCTTGTCGCCACGCTGAACGCGCTCGACCAACTGCTGATCCTCTTCCTGGGTTAGCATGAACACTCCTCGATAAGCTCGGAGGAGGCTTGCATCACTAATCGATCAGGCTTGCAAACATAGACTCGGGCTTTTCGCAAAAGTTCTCCCCCTCCAAGCAAGTTTCCTGCGGGCTCTGATCCGGCACGCACGAAAAACGCAGCGCGGGCAAGGCCGGCTGCGCGAATAATCCTGTCGTCGATTTCCGTCACAAGGGACAGACTGCAAACCCTGGCCAGAACCGACGCTATCCCTTCTTTCAGGCAACCTTCTATTGAGTTTGGGGCCTTGGCAAAAGTTCCCAATCTTTATAGCTGTGCCGAACGAAGATTGTGTAACGGTGAAGAGAAAAACCGCCTTACTTCTTCGATCAGCCCGCGCGGAAGCTGGAACGCCGCGAGTAGAGGCTGGCCGAGAGCAACGCTTTTGCTCAGCGAAGTCGCACAACGCCATGAAGGCGCGACTATTGTGCCGATCCCCCCCTCTATATACTAGTGGGCTGTGTGGCTGCTTTGACTCGCCGATTCAGGCGTCTTGCGCCAACCCCGTATTGGGTCGCTTTGAGCGGAATCCTTCAAATGAGCCAACAGTTTCAACACGATGTTCTGGTGATAGGCAGCGGCGCCGCCGGCTTGAGCCTGGCCCTTAACCTGCCCAGCCACCTGCGTATTGCCGTCCTGAGCAAGGGCGACCTGGCCAATGGCTCGACCTACTGGGCCCAGGGCGGTGTAGCAGCCGTACTGGACGATACCGACACCGTCGAGTCCCACGTCGATGACACCCTCAATGCCGGTGGCGGCCTGTGCCATGAAGATGCGGTGCGCTTTACCGTCGAGCACAGCCGTGAAGCCATCCAATGGCTGATCGACCAAGGCGTGCCCTTCACCCGGGACGAAGACGCCGGCAGCGATGAAAGCGGCTTCGAATTCCACCTGACCCGCGAAGGCGGCCACAGCCACCGACGAATCATCCATGCCGCAGACGCCACCGGCGCGGCGATCTTCAAGACGCTACTGGCCCAAGCCCGACAACACCCCAACATCGAGCTGCTGGAGCAAAGGGTCGCCGTCGACCTGATCACCGAAAAGCGCCTGGGCCTGGAAGGCGACCGCTGCCTGGGGGCCTACGTGCTCAATCGCGGCACCGGCGAAGTCGATACCTTCGGCGCGCGCTTCGTGATTCTCGCCTCCGGCGGCGCGGCCAAGGTCTACCTCTATACCAGCAACCCCGACAGCGCCTGCGGTGACGGCATCGCCATGGCCTGGCGCTCGGGCTGCCGGGTAGCCAACCTGGAATTCAATCAGTTCCACCCCACTTGCCTGTATCACCCGCTGGCCAAGAGTTTCCTGATCACCGAGGCCCTGCGCGGCGAAGGCGCCCACCTCAAGCTGCCCAACGGCGAACGTTTCATGCCGCGCTTCGATCCACGGGCCGAACTGGCTCCGCGGGATATCGTCGCCCGGGCCATCGACCACGAAATGAAGCGCCTGGGGATTGACTGCGTCTACCTGGACATCAGCCACAAGCCGGCCGAGTTCATCAAAAGCCACTTCCCGACGGTGTATGAACGCTGCCTGGAGTTTTCCATCGACATCACCCGGCAGCCGATCCCGGTGGTACCGGCGGCCCACTACACCTGCGGCGGGGTAATGGTCGACCAGCAGGGCCGCACCGACGTGCCCGGCCTGTACGCCATCGGCGAAACCAGCTTCACCGGCCTGCACGGGGCCAACCGCATGGCCAGCAACTCGCTGCTGGAGTGCTTCGTCTATGCCCGCTCGGCAGCCGCCGACATCCTTGAGCAACTGCCCCGGGTCTCGATTCCCGCCGCCCTGCCCGCCTGGGACGCGAGCCAGGTCACCGACTCCGACGAAGACGTGATCATTGCGCACAACTGGGATGAACTGCGGCGATTCATGTGGGACTACGTGGGTATCGTGCGCACCAACAAGCGCCTGCAACGGGCTCAGCATCGGGTGCGCCTGCTGTTGGATGAGATCGACGAGTTCTACAGCAACTACAAGGTCAGTCGCGACCTGATCGAGTTGCGCAACCTGGCCCAGGTCGCCGAGCTGATGATCCTCTCGGCCATGGAGCGCAAGGAAAGCCGCGGCCTGCACTACACACTCGACTACCCGCAGCTGCTGCCCGAGGCCCGGGACACTATTCTGCAGCCGCCCACCTACGCCGGCCGAACTTGAGCCGCACCCGCAGGCGCCGATGCACGTCGGCCGCCTGCGCATCCCGCGGGACACACAGAGAACGCACCCACGGCTCGCCGCGCACACGAAAACGCAGGACCACGATCAGCGGCAACGCCAGGCTGTCAGGGCGCAGCTGCACCGCCTGCCAACCCTTGGCCGGGCTCCACAACTGCCAGCCCTGTGCCGAATACCGCAAGCCAGTGAACGCCCGGGGGTGAGTCAGGAGAATCTGTCGAGGCAGTACCCAACCGGCATGCAACAGGCACAGCAACAATCCCAGGAACTGGGCGACAGGCGCGCACTGCAGAAGAAAAATGGCCGCCACGGCGAATGCCTGGGCCATCAGGTAGGCCGCCAGCAGTTGCCTTGAAGCACGCCAGCGGCACTCGAACAGGCTACTTGGGTTGGACACGGTCCAGAATCATGCGAACCATGCGCTGCAGCTCAGGGTCCTCGGACTCGCTGCGCTCCATGAACCAGCCGAACATGTCCTGATCCTCGCACTCCAGCAGCTTGCGATAGCACTCGCGATCAGTCTCATCGAGATGCGGGTACACCTCCCTGACGAACGGCACCAGCAACACGTCCAGCTCAAGCATGCCGCGACGGCTGTGCCAGTAGAGGCGATTCAGTTCAACATCTTCAACCATGGAGCGCTCCTCAAATAGAGCGCAAGTATACAGCCCGGGGAACACGAGAACAGTCGGCTTTGGTCGGTCACCGGCTATCCTTTGTGAACTATCCATTTCAGGGGCGCCCCCTTATGATGTGCCCCAGACTTTTTACCCTGCGATGAACCATGGCTGACTCCGCTTTTTTCTGCCCCCTGTCCCACGAAGGCGTCCTCGCCGTCCGCGGCCCTGATGCCAGCAAATTCCTTCAGGGTCAGTTGACCTGCAACCTCAATTACCTCAGCGACAGCCAATCCAGCCTCGGCGCGCGCTGCAACCAGAAAGGTCGCATGCAGTCGAGTTTCCGCATCCTTCTGCAAGGGGACGGTTGCCTGCTGGCCATGGCCCGTGAACTGCTCGAACCACAACTGGCGGACCTGAAAAAGTACGCCGTGTTCTCCAAGGCCACGCTCAGCGACGAAAGCGCCAGCTGGGTGCGTTTCGGCCTTGCTGGCGGCGACGCCACCCTCGGCAGCCTGGGCCTCGCACTGCCCCAGGAAGACGGCGCCGTGGTCCGGACCGAGGACCTGATGGCCATACGCGTGTCCAGCGACCGCGCCGAACTCTGGGTCCCGGCTGAACAGGCCGAGCACCGGGCTCGGCAATTGGCCGCGCAACTGCCCGAGGGCGAGCTCAACCAGTGGCTGCTGGGCCAGATCCGCGCCGGCCTCGGCCAGGTCATGGCACAGACCCGCGAGCTGTTCATTCCACAGATGCTCAACCTGCAGGCCGTGGGTGGCGTCAGCTTCAAGAAGGGCTGCTACACCGGCCAGGAAATCGTCGCCCGCATGCAGTATCTGGGCAAGCTCAAGCGCCGCCTCTACCGCCTCGCCCTGCCCGCAGGCGAGCTTCCCGTCCCGGGCACCCCGCTGTTCTCCCCCACCCACGGCAGCGCCATCGGTGAAGTGGTGCTGGCCGCCCAGGCGACCGATCAGGTGGAACTGCTGGCCGTATTGCAGGCCGAGGCGGTGGAAGACGGCAACCTGCACCTGGGGACACTCGAAGGACCCGGTCTGCACTTGCTGGATCTGCCGTACGAGCTGGACCGCGATCGCGAAATCCAGCGCTGATCGACACCCCTTCCCTGCAACACCCTAGAGAACTGAAATGACTGAGCTGGCGCAAAAGGTCCAACGGGATTTGGTGGAGGCCATCGACAACGATGACCTGGTCCTGCCAACCCTGCCGGAGGTGGCCATGCAGATTCGCCAGGCCGCCGAAGACCCGGAAATCAGCGTCAGCACCCTAAGCAAAGTGATAGGCCGCGACACCGCGTTGTCGGCGCGACTGATCAAGGTGGTCAACAGTCCCCTGCTGCGGGCGACCCAGGAAGTCACCGACCTGCACACCGCGATCACCCGCCTGGGGGTCAACTACAGCAGCAACCTGGCCATCGGCCTGGTGATGGAGCAGATCTTCAACGCCCGCTCCGAAGTGGTTGCCCAAAAGATGCACGACGTCTGGCGCCGCAGCCTGGAAGTGGCCGGGGTCAGCTACGCCCTGTGTCGCAGCTACACCCAGCTCAAGCCCGACCAGGCGGCCCTGGGCGGACTGGTGCACCAGATCGGCGTACTGCCGATCCTGACCTACGCCGAAGACCATTACGAACTGCTGTCCGACCCGGTCAGCCTCAACCACGTGATCGAGCGTATCCACCCCTTGCTGGGAGACAAGCTGCTGCGGGTCTGGGAGTTCCCCGAGCAACTGGTGGCAATCCCCGGGCAGTACCTGCACTTCGACCGCCAGAGCGCCGGGATCGACTACGTCGATCTGGTGCAGGTGGCGACCCTGTACTGCCACAAGGACACCGATCACCCGCTCTCGCGGATCGACGCCTTCAGCGTGCCGGCCTTCAAGAAGCTGGGGATCGACCCGGAAAACCAGGCCGTGTGCAACGACCTGCAAGCATCCCGCTCAATGCTCTACTGATGCTCATCCGGCGATGAAGCTCACCCGCACCTTCAGCCCCGAAGGCTCGCCGTCATGCAGGCTGATCTGGGCCAGATGGGCGCGACAGATTTCCCCCACGATCGCCAAGCCCAATCCCGAACCGGCCACCTGCTGATTGCGTCGATAGAAACGCTCGAAGACCCGGTCCCGATCCTCCTGGGGAATCCCCGGTCCATCGTCCTCCACCTCCAGCACGCCCGGCGCAAAAACCCGCAGCACCACATTGCCGCCCGGTGGCGTGTGGGCCAAGGCGTTGTCCACCAGATTGCTCAGCAACTCGTTGAGCAAGGTCGGCTCGCCCTTGAGCCACACCGGCTCATCGGCCTCCAGCGCCAGGGCCACGCCCCGGGCATGGGCCAGGGGCGCCATGGCCATGCCCAGCTCCCGAGCCAGCTGGCTCAGATCGAGCAACTGCGCACCGCCTTCGGCAATGGCCCGGGCGCCGTTTTCCACCCGAGCCAGGGACAGCAGTTGATTGGCCAGGTGAGTCAGGCGATCGGTGCCCTGGGCCGCGCTGTCCAGGGTCGAACGCCAGGTCTGCGGTTCATCGGAGCGCAGGCCCAGTTCCAGGCGGGCCTTGAGTGCCGCCAGGGGCGTGCGCAACTCATGGGCGGCCTCGGCAATGAACTGCGCCTGGCGCTCGAACTGCCCGCGCAGGCGTTCGGTGAAATGATTCAAGGCCCGCACCAGGGGCCACAACTCGCGCTGCACCGACACCAGCGGCAGTGGCCGCAAGTCATCGGGCTGACGTTCCTCCACCGCACCGCGCAAACGCTCCAGTGGCCGCAGCGCGGCACTCACCGCAAACCACACCAGCAGCAACGCCCCGATGGCCAGCATGCCCAGGCGCAGCAAGGTATCGGCCATCAGGCTGCGGGCCATGGCGACCCGCGCTTCGTCGGTCTCGGCCACGCGGATTTCCGCCATGCCATTCATGTTCGGCTCGCTGACCGCCTTGAGCAGGCTCACCACCCGCACGTTCTGCCCCTGGTAAGTGGCGTCATAGAAGCGCGCCAGGGCCGGGTAGTCATCGGTACGCGGGGTGCCCGGCGGCGGACCGGGGAGGTTTTCGTAGCCGGAAATCAGTTGCTGGTGAATGTCGTTGACCTGGTAGTAGATGCGTCCGGCACTGTCGTAGGCAAAGGTATCCAGGGCCACATAGGGCACATTGGCGCTCAGGCTGCCGTCACGCTGGGACAGGCCGGCGGCGATGGTCCGCGCCGAGGCCAGCAGGGTCCGGTCATAGGCGGTGTCGGCGGCCTCGCGGCCGTTCCAGTAGGCACTCAAGCCGCTGGCCAGCATCAGCACCACCAGCAGCAGCGCCAGGTTCCACAGCAACCGCCAGCGCAGGCTGCTGGGCTTATGCATCGCGACTTTCCAGCAAGTAGCCCAGGCCGCGGAAGGTGACGATCGCCACCGCCTGGCCATCGAGCTTCTTGCGCAGGCGGTGGACATAGATCTCGATGGCGTCCGGGCTGGCTTCCTCGTCCAGACCGAACACCTGGGACGCCAGCTGCTCCTTGCTCATCACCCGGCCAGGACGGGCAATCAATGCCTCCAGCACGGCCTGCTCGCGGGACGTCAGGGTCAGCAGTTCCTCGCCCAGGGTGAAGCGTCGGGTGTCCAGGTCATAGGCCAGCACCCCGCAGCGCTGCTGGCGTTCGCCACCCAGCACGCTGCGGCGCAACAGGGCCTTGACCCGGGCTTCCAGCTCGGTCAATTCGAACGGCTTGGCCAGGTAATCGTCGGCTCCCAGGTTCAGACCGTGAACCCGGTCCTTGACGTCGCTGCGGGCAGTGAGCATCAGCACCGGCAGGTTCTTGCCCCGGGCCCGCAAGCGCGCCAGCACCTCGAAACCGTCCATGCGCGGCAGGCCGACATCGAGGATCGCTACAGCGTACTCCTCGCTGCCCAGGGCCAGGTCGGCGGCCACGCCATCGTGCAGCACATCCACGGTCAGGCCGGTGCTCTTGAGCGCCTGGGCGACACTTTCGGCCAGTTGCAGATGGTCTTCGACGAGCAGGACTCGCATGGATGATTACCTCGTTTCAGGGGGGATCGACGCCGCTCTTTGGCGCGGAGTGTACCGCCGCATCCGCCGCTGTGAAGCCCGAAAACCGGGAAAATGCACTGAAAGGTTAGCGAAAGGTTGGCCCTTTAGAGTCCCGTTACGGACAGTCTCGACTGCCCTGGTCTCAACGACCGCTGACACGCAAAACGCCTCGAAGCGTTTTCGTCGACAATAAGAACAATAACGGAGTACCCCTGGATGCCGTCCACGCGCCCTCACGCCGTCACACCCGTGTTTTTTTCCCGTCTGACCCCGACCGCCCTGGCCAGCGCCGCGGCCCTCGCCGGTGTCGCGCCCTTCAGTCAGGCCGCCTTCTTCGAAGACAGCAGCGCCACCTTCGAAACCCGCAACATGTACTTCAACCGCGACTTTCGCGATGGCACCAGCGCCCAGCAGTCCAAGCGCGACGAATGGGCCCAGGGCTTCATGCTCAACCTGCAGTCGGGCTACACCGAAGGCACGGTGGGCTTCGGCGTCGACGCCCTGGGCATGCTGGGGGTCAAGCTCGACTCCAGCCCCGACCGCACCGGCACCGGCCTGCTGCCGACCCACGATGACGGACGCGCCGCCGACCAGTACTCCAAGCTCGGCCTGACCGGCAAAGTGAAGATCTCCGCCACCGAACTGAAAATCGGCAGCCTGATTCCCGAGTTGCCGATCCTCAAGCCCAACGACGGGCGCATTCTGCCGCAGACCTTCGAAGGCGGCCTGCTGACCTCCAAGGAGATCAAGAACCTGACCTTCACCGGCGGCCGCCTGGACAAGGCCAAGGACCGCGACGACAGCAACTACGAGGACATCCGCCTCAACAACAAGAACAGCCGCTTCGCCGGCACCGTGGCCGGCAAGCACTTCAACTTCGGCGGCCTGGACTACAAGTTCACCGACAAGATCACCGGCAGCTATCACTTCGCCCAACTGGACGACGTCTACAACCAGCACTTCCTCGGCCTGGTCGCGTCCCGCCCCCTGGGGCCTGGCACCTTCGCCAGCGACCTGCGCCTGGCCATCAGCGACGACCAGGGCCAGGCCCGGGGCGGCAAGATCGACAACAGGTCCCTCAACGGCCTGTTGAGCTACGCCCTCAACGGCCACAAACTCAGCGCCGGCTATCAGCACATGTCCGGCGACAGCGCCTTCCCCTATGTCGATGGCAGCGACCCGTACCTAGTGAACTTCGTGCAGATCAACGATTTCGCCGGTGCCGAGGAGCGTTCCTGGCAGGCTCGCTACGACTACGACTTCGCCAAGCTCGGGGTGCCCGGCCTGAGTTTCATGACCCGCTACATCAGCGGCGACAACATCGCCCTGAAAAACGGCGACACCGGCAAGGAGTGGGAGCGCAACACCGAGATCAAGTACGTGGTGCAAAGCGGCACCTTCAAGGACGTTGCGGTGCGCCTGCGCAACGCCACCTACCGCTCCAACTATTCGGCTCGCGACGCCGATGAAGTGCGCCTGCTGGTGAGTTACGCCGTAGCCCTGTGGTAAGCCCGCGAGCACGCCTCGTATCTCACCGTTTCAGCGTTTTGTAGGCGCTGGCTTGCCAGCGAAGAGGCCCGCCAGCCCGACACCCGGCTCAAGGGCTCCTTCGCCGGTCAGCCGGCCGCTGCGGAACAAGGGTCGGGGATGACCCGGACAGACCGATAACAACAACTCCTGTGGAGACAATCATGGACTTTTCACTGCGCAACCTCGCCCTCACCGCCGGCTGCATGCTGTTCGCCGGCCAGTTGCTGGCCGCATCCGCCGAGCCCAAGCGCCCGGAATGCATCGCCCCGGCCTCCCCGGGCGGCGGCTTCGACCTGACCTGCAAGCTGGCGCAAAGCGCGCTGGTCAACGAGAAGATTCTGACCAAGCCGATGCGCGTGACCTACATGCCCGGCGGAGTCGGTGCCGTGGCCTACAACGCGGTGGTGGCCCAGCGCCCGGCCGACGCCGGGACCCTGGTGGCCTGGTCCAGCGGCTCGCTGCTGAACCTGGCCCAGGGCAAGTTCGGCCGTTTCGATGAAAGCGCGGTGCGCTGGCTGGCGGCGGTCGGCACCAGCTACGGCGCTATCGCGGTGAAAAGCGACTCGCCCTACAAGACCCTCGACGATCTGGTCCAGGCTCTTAAGAAAGATCCAAGCAAAGTGGTGATAGGTTCCGGCGGCACCGTGGGCAGCCAGGACTGGATGCAGACCGCGCTGATCGCCAAGGCCGCCGGGATCAACCCCCGGGACCTGCGCTACGTCGCCCTGGAAGGCGGCGGTGAAATCGCCACCGCCCTGCTGGGTGGGCACATCCAGGTGGGCAGCACCGACATCTCCGACTCCATGCCGCATATCCAGGCCGGCGATATGCGCCTGCTGGCGGTGTTCTCCGAACAGCGTCTGGACGAGCCCGAAATGAAAGACATCCCCACCGCCAAGGAACAGGGCTACGACATCGTCTGGCCGGTGGTACGCGGTTTCTACCTCGGGCCGAAGGTCACCGACGAGGAGTACGCCTGGTGGAAAAACGCCTTCGACAAGCTGCTGGCCTCCGAAGAGTTCGCCAAGCTGCGTGATCAGCGCGAGCTGTTCCCCTTCGCCCTGACCGGCCCCGAGCTGGACACCTACGTGAAAAAGCAGGTGGCCGACTACAAGACCCTGGCCAAAGAGTTCGGCCTGATCCAGTGACCGTCCCTTGCTGACGGCCCGGCCCTCGCGCATCGGGGGCCGCGCCCGGGAGTTAACCATGCTCGTTCAACGTCTCTTCGCCGCGGTGTTGCTGCTGGCCTGTGCCGCTCTGGCACTGATGGCCTGGCCGTACCAGGCGGCCTTTTCCTACGAACCCGTGGGCCCGCGGGCCTTCCCTCTGCTGATGCTCGGCCTGATGGGCCTGGCCTTGCTGTACATGCTGGTGCGCCCGACACCGATCAAGCACAGCGAAGACGAACCGCCCCTGGACCGGGCCACCCTGAACAAGATCACGATCTGCGTGGCCTTGCTGCTGGTGTTCGCCGGCACCTTCGAACCCCTGGGGTTCATCGTCGCCAGCATCCTCATCGGTGTACCCATGGCCCGGCTTTACGGCGGCCGCTGGCTGCCCAGCCTGATCATCATCAGCCTGCTCAGTGTCGGCCTCTACTGGCTGTTCGACCGGGTCATGGACGTGCCTCTGCCCCTCGGCCTGCTCGACGTTCTGGAGAATTGATATGGATACCCTCAGTTACCTGGGCCAGGGCTTCGGCGTTGCACTGACCCCCTACAACCTGGTCACCGCCCTGTCCGGCACCCTGATCGGCACCGTGGTCGGGCTGCTGCCGGGCCTGGGCCCGATCAACGGCGTGGCGCTGCTGATTCCCATCGCCTTCGCCCTGGGCCTGCCGCCGGAATCGGCGCTGATCCTGCTGGCGGCGGTCTACCTGGGCTGCGAATACGGCGGCCGCATCAGCTCGATCCTGCTGAACATTCCCGGTGAAGCCTCCACCGTGATGACCACCCTCGACGGCTACCCCATGGCGCGCAAGGGCCTGGCGGGCGTGGCCCTGTCGCTGTCGGCCTGGAGCTCGTTCATCGGCGCCTTCATCGCCACCTGCGGCATGGTGCTGTTCGCCCCGCTGCTGGCCAAGTGGGCGATCGCCTTCGGCCCGGCGGAGTACTTCGTGCTGATGGTATTCGCCATCGTCTGCCTGGGCGGGATGGCCGGCGACCGGCCGTTGAAGACCTTCATCGCCGCGCTGATCGGGCTGTTCCTGTCGGCGGTCGGCATCGACGCCAACAGCGGCGTGTACCGCTTCACCGGGGACAACATCCACCTCACCGACGGCATCCAGTTCGTGGTGCTGGTGCTGGGCCTGTTCTCCATCAGCGAGATCCTGTTGCTGCTGGAGAAGACCCATCGCGGCCAGGAAGCGGTAAAAGCCACCGGGCGCATGATGTTCAACATCAAGGAAGCGGCCTCGGTGTTCGCGGTGAACATCCGCTGCGGCCTGCTGGGCTTCATCATGGGCGTGCTGCCCGGCGCCGGCGCGACCCTGGCCAGCGCCGTGGCCTACATGACCGAGAAGCGCATCGCCGGTGCCAGCGGCACCTTCGGCGAAGGCGACAAGCGTGGCCTGGCCGCCCCGGAAACCGCCATCGGCGCCTCGGCCTGCGGTGCCCTGGTGCCGATGCTGACCCTCGGCGTACCCGGCTCCGGCACCACCGCGGTGATGATCGGCGCCCTGTCGCTGTACAACATCACCCCCGGCCCACTGCTGTTCCAGCAGCAACCGGACATCGTCTGGGGCCTGATCGCCTCGTTGTTCATCGCCAACATCATGCTGGTGATCCTCAACATCCCGATGATCCGCCTCTTCACCCGTATCCTCGCGGTGCCGAACTGGGCCCTGGTGCCGGTGATCGCGATCATTACCGGGATCGGCGTCTACGCGGTGCACGCCACCACCTTCGACCTGTTTTTGATGGTCGGTATCGGCATCTTCGGCTACATCCTGCGCAAGCTGGACTTCCCGCTGTCGCCGGTGCTGCTGGGCTTCATCCTCGGCGGACTGATGGAACAGAACCTGCGCCGGGCGCTGTCGATTTCCAACGGCGCCATGGAGATTCTCTGGTCGAGCCCGATCACGGTCGGGGTCTGGGTGCTGACCGTGATCATGCTGCTAATGCCGCTGCTGCGCATCTGGCGCAAGCGCGCGGCCCAGCAACGTGCCGTGGCCGATGTCTGACGCCCGCTTCCGGCAATGGTGGGGCACGCCCCTGGTGGGTCTGGCTGGCGGCTACCTGGCCAGCCAGATCGGCTGGCCGCTGCCGTGGATGGTCGGCTCGCTGCTGGCGATCATCCTGGTGCGCTGCCTGACGCCCTGGCAGTTGGCGGAGATCCCCGGCGGGCGCAAAGGCGGGCAATGGGTGGTGGGCATCGGCATCGGCCTGCACTTCACTCCGCAGGTGATGGAGCAGGTGCTGAGCCATTTCGGCCTGATCTTCTTCGGTGCCCTGGTCACCAGCCTGTCCAGCGTGGTCGGGGTCTGGTTGCTGCGACGCACCGGGGAAGACCGGGCCACGGCATTCTTCTCCAGCATGCCCGGTGGCTCCGGGGAGATGGTCAATCTCGGCGCCCGTAACGGTGCGGTGCTCAGTCGGGTAGCAGCCGGGCAGAGCCTGCGGGTGCTGACGGTGGTGCTCTGTGTACCGGCGGCGTTCAAGTACCTGCTGGGGGAAGGCACCCCGTCCCTGCAGGCAAGCAGCGTGGACTGGCAGTGGCTGGCCCTGCTGTTTCCGGCTGGAGCGCTGCTGGCCTGGCTCTGGCAACGCCTGCGCCAGCCCAATCCCTGGCTGTTCGGGCCCTTGCTGCTCAGCGCGACGGCGAGCATCGCCTGGGACCTGCACATCGGCCTGCCCGACGGCGCCAGCCAGATCGGCCAGTGGCTGATCGGCAGTGGCCTGGGCTGTCATTTCAACCGAGAGTTCTTCCGTCGGGCGCCCTCGTTCATGGGCCGCACCCTGATCGGCACCGCCCTGACCATGCTGATGGCCGGCCTCGCGGCCCTGGGCCTGAGTGTGTTGACCCGCCTCGATCTGCGATCGCTGACCCTGGGCATGATGCCCGGCGGCATTGCGGAGATGAGCCTGACAGCGGAGGTCCTGCAACTGTCGGTGCCACTGGTGACGGCGATGCAGGTCATGAGGTTGTTGTTCGTGCTGTTTCTCGCCGAGCCCCTGTTCCGCCACTGGAACAAAGGCCCCCTGTAGCCGCAGCCTGCGCAGCGGCTACAGGATTGGCCTTACAACGGCGGCAGGCGCCACTCGATCGGCGTCTCGCCATTCTGCTCCAGGTACTTGTTGGTCCGGCTGAAGTGCCCGCAACCGAGGAAGCCACGGTAGGCCGACAGCGGCGACGGGTGCACCGAGGTCAGCACCAGGTGCTTGGTGGCGTCGATCAGTTTCTGCTTGCTCTGGGCATGGGCGCCCCACAGCAGGAACACCAGATGCGGCTGATGCTCGCTGACCACCTCGATGATCCGATCGGTGAAAAACTGCCAGCCCTTACCCGCGTGGGAGGCGGCGTTGGCCCGCTCCACGGTCATGGTGGTGTTGAGCATCAGCACGCCCTGGTCGGCCCAGCTTTGCAGGTAGCCGTGGTTGGGAATGTCGATGTTCAGGTCGCGCTTGAGCTCTTTATAGATGTTCACCAGCGACGGCGGCGCCGGCACTCCGGGCTGCACCGAGAAGCACAGGCCGTGGGCCTGGCCCGGTCCGTGGTACGGGTCCTGGCCGAGAATCACCACCTTGACCTTGTCCAGCGGCGTCGAGTTCAGGGCGTTGAAGATCATCGGTCCCGGCGGATAGATTTCCTTGCCGGCGGCATGTTCCCGGCGCAGGAACTCGCGAAGTTCGCTCATGTAGGGCTGCTCGAATTCGGCACGCAGGGCCTCCTTCCAGCTCGGTTCGAGTTTGATACGATCGTCAGCAGTCATGGCCAGGCCCGTGAAAAAACAATGGCCGCACCCTAGGAAAGCCGACTTCGCTTGTCAATTGATCTGACACGGAACCGGCACTTTCCCTACCAGCGATCATACTGATCGCTTCTATTGCTCCTCGAGGTCACGATGAACCTGCACGTCGAAGAACTCACTGGCAGCGATGGCGCCCGCATCGCCATTGCCACCCTGGACGCGGAAAAATCCCTGAACGCCCTGTCGCTGCCGATGATCCAGCAACTGAGCGAACGCCTCGACGCCTGGGCCAAGGACCCGCAAGTGGTCTGCGTGCTGTTGCGCGGCAACGGCGCCAAGGCCTTCTGTGCCGGTGGCGAAGTGCGCAGCCTGGCCCAGGCTTGCCTGGATCATCCGGGTGAAGTACCGGCCTTGGCCGGGCATTTTTTCGCTGCGGAATACCGTCTCGACTATCGCCTGCACACCTACCCCAAGCCGGTGATCTGCTGGGGCCACGGCTATGTACTGGGCGGCGGCATGGGCTTGCTCCAAGGGGCCGGCATCCGCATCGTCACCCCCAGCAGTCGCCTGGCGATGCCGGAAATCAGCATCGGCCTGTATCCCGATGTCGGCGCCAGCTGGTTCCTTTCACGGATGCCCGGCAAGCTCGGCCTGTTTCTCGGGCTCACCGGGGCCCATATGAATGGCCGCGATGCCCTGGACCTGGGCCTCGCCGACCGCTTCCTGCTGGATGAGCAACAGGAAACGCTGATCGAAGGCTTGCTGCAGTTGAACTGGCAGGAACAGACCCCGCGGCAGCTCAACAGCCTGCTCAAGGCCTTGCAGCACGAAGCCCTGGCGCAACTGCCCGACGCCCAGTGGCTGCCGCACCGGGCGCAGATCGACGAATGGCTGGATGTCAGTGACGTGGCCTGCGCCTGGCGCGCCGTCAGCCAGTTGCAGCATCACGACGATGCCCTCTACCAACGCGCGGCCCAGACCCTCACCCAGGGCTGCCCGCTGACGGCCCACCTGGTCTGGGAACAGATCCGCCGCGCCCGCTACCTGTCGCTGGCCGAGGTGTTCCAGATGGAGTACACCCTGAGCCTGAACTGCTGCCGGCATCCGGAGTTTGCCGAGGGCGTGCGTGCGCGCCTGATCGACAAGGATCATCAACCGCACTGGCATTGGGCGGATATCAATCAGGTGCCCGAGGCCGTGGTCGAAGCGCACTTCCACAAGGCCTGGGAAGGTCGCCATCCCCTGGCGGACCTGACGGATTACTAAAAAGCCCGTAGCCACCTGAGGCGGCTACGGGCTCCAGGCCCCGGCGCAATCAGTGGCCGCGCCCACCCCGTCCATGGTCGCCACGGCCACGCCCGCCGTGACCGCCCCAGTCCTGATTGCCACCGTTGTCGTTGTTCCAGTTGCCGTGGCGCTCATGCCCGCCCCAACCCTGCGCGGGATAAGGTCGGTAGCCCGCCCGGGGGACCTGGTAGTAACGCGGAGCCGGTGCGTAATAACGCGGCGCCGGCTGGTAGTAGCGTGGGGTGTAGTAGCTGCGTCCGGTCGAGTAATAGGAAGCGCCGCCACCGTAGTAATAGGCCGGTGCCGGGGCACTGTAGACCTCGGAGCTGTAGTAGCTTGAGCCTCCATCGTAATAAGGGACACACGCGCCAAGACTCAAACCCAGTAATGCAACAAGCAGAAGTCGACGATACATGGCGGCCTCCTGGACCGCGAAGAAGCCACGCCAGCGACGCTGGCAGGCGGCAATCAGCAACAGGCTGACTGACGCAATATCTGACCGCAAAAATGCCTTCTGGTGCGATTCTGGCAACACATTGATACAAGTCATGCGACCGCTGGTAGGCCCCCGCCCATGGCGTCTCAAGGCCTGGGCCGGCGGCGGTGCAAGAAGTGTTTGCAACGTATCAATGCCCAGACAATTCCGTGCGCTGTTGAACAAGTCATTTGTCCGCCGTGCCACTAGAATGCGTCATCGGGCCACTATCACGGAATCGCCATGCCGCTTCGTTCTCCCCTGTATTCGCAACGTTCGCTGGTGCTGGTCCTGATCACCCTGCTGGGCAGTGGCTTCCTCGCCACCTCCCTGCTCAGCTACTACGCCTCGCGGGATTCGATCCGCGACAACATCGTCAACACCGAACTGCCGCTGACTTCCGACACCGTGTATTCGGAAATCCAGAAGGACCTGGTACGGCCGGTGCTCATCTCCTCGATGATGGCCCGCGACACCTTCATGCGTGACTGGGTGGTGGCCGGCGAGCGCGACCCCAGCCAGATGACCCGCTACCTCAACGAGGTCATGACCCACTACGACGCCTACACCGCCTTCTTCGTCTCCAACACCAGCCTCACCTACTACCAGGCCAAGGGCGTGCTGAAGAAGATCAAGGTCGATGAGCCGCGGGACGCCTGGTACTTTCGCGTGCGCAATATGGCGACGCCCTACGAAATCAACGTCGACCCGGACCTGGCCAATCAGGACAAACTGACCTTCTTCATCAACTACAAGGTCTACGACTACCAGGACCGCTTCATCGGCGCCGCTGGCGTCGGCCTGACGGTGGACGCGGTGATCAAGCTGATCGACAAGTACCAGCAGCGCTACCAGCGCAGCGTGTACTTCGTCGACACCTTCGGGCGCATCGTGCTGACCGGTGCCGATGGCGGTCCCCAGGGTGCCCGCAGTGGCCAGTCCCTGCATGATCTGGCAAGCCTCAAGGAACTGATGGCCCAACTGCCCAAGCCCCACAGCGGCAGCTATGAATACTCGACCCAGGGCCAGGGGCATTTTCTCAATGTGCGCTTCATTCCCGAACTGAACTGGTACCTGTTCGTCGACAAGCGCGAAGACGGCGCCCTCAACGGCATCCGCCAGTCGCTGTACCTGAACCTGCTGATCTGCCTGGTGATCACCGCCATCGTGCTGATCCTGCTCAGCGGCGTGGTGCGCCGCTACCAGCGCAAGATCGAAACCCAGGCCACCCTCGACAGCCTGACCCGTCTGCCCAACCGTCGCGGTTTCGACCTGCTGGCGGCCCAGGCCCTGCAAGAGGCGCGACGCGACTTGACGCCGCTCTGCGCCCTGCTGCTGGACCTGGATCACTTCAAGCGCCTCAACGATACCTACGGCCACCTGGCCGGGGACCAGGTGCTCAGCGGCTTCGCCCGGGACCTGCAGGACTGCCTGCGCCAGTCCGATATCGTCTGTCGCTGGGGCGGCGAGGAGTTCATCGTCCTGCTCAAGGACACCGAGAGCGGGCCCGCCCTGCAGATCGCCGAAAAGATTCGTCTGCTGACCGAACGGCAACGCTACTACTATGAAGGGCAACCCCTGCAACTGACCGTCAGTATCGGCTTGACCGCCCTGCAACCGGCAGACACCCTGCACAGCATGCTGTCCCGTGCCGACCATGCGATGTATCGCGCCAAGCAAAGTGGACGTAATCGAACCTGCGTGGAAATGCCTCACTCCAGCCATGAATGAACCTGACCTTTGCCCGGCCTGCGGTGCCCGCAACGACTGCGCCCTGGCCGACCCACGCACGGCGGACCGAGCCTGCTGGTGCTACAGCGTGAGCATCGACCCGGCCATCATCGAGGCCCTGGCGCCCCAACTGCGCGACCGTGCCTGCCTGTGCCCGCGCTGCGCCGGGGTCGAGGCGCAGCTGCGCGCCGGCACCCTGCCCCGCTCCTGAAACCCGTCCCCGTCCACTGCCAGCGATTTCCCGCCATGCGCCTTGACCGTTTCCTCAGCAACCTGCCGCGCTTCAACCGCCAACAGGTGCGCCTGCTGCTAGTGCAGCGGCGCGTCCGCATCGACGGTCAGCCGGTCAGCGATCCCCGGGCCGAGGTCAGCGAATTCAGTCGGGTGGAGCTGGATGAGGAGGTGCTGCAGGCCGGCAAGCCGGCGCGCTACTTCATGCTGCACAAGCCCATGGGTTGCGTCAGTGCCACCCGCGATCCCGAGCACCGGACCGTGCTGGAGCTGATCCACGAGCCGCACCCGCAGGAGCTGCACATCGCCGGACGCCTGGACTACAACACCACCGGGCTGATGCTGATCACCAACGACGGCCAGTGGTCGCGACGCCTGACCCAGCCGCAGACCAAACTGCCCAAGCTCTACTACGTGGAAACCGAAGACGAGATTGGGCCCGAGTACATCCAGACCTTCGCCGAGGGCCTGTATTTTGCCTTCGAAGACCTCACCACCCTGCCCGCGCAGTTGCAGATCCTCGGTCCGCGCAGCGCCCGGCTGAGCATCGTCGAAGGGCGCTATCACCAGGTCAAACGCATGTTCGGCCACTTCAACAACAAGGTGCTGCGCCTGCATCGCGAACGCATGGGGCCGCTGCTACTGGACGAACGGCTGGCACCTGGCGAATACCGGCCCCTGAGCGCCGACGAAATCCGCCTGATCTGAAGTGCCCCCCCCTGCCCGGACGACCGCTGGGCAGAAGCTGTCGAACAATTTGTCCAATCGACTTGCAGGTTGCCGATTGCCCTGCTTGAATCACTCCGTCGGCCGAAATGTGACCGATGAGTCACGAACAGACATCTAAGAAACCTTTTGCCGGCCTGAGCCCTGCCTGCTCTGCATTTCCCCCGGCAAATCGCCCACCTATAACAACACCCGTCGACCTGCCTTACCGGATCGACATGGGCTCCCATTCCAGGCGTATGCCTACCTGTCACATTGCCCGTGCACACTCAGTGATGCGCGCATACCCGCTTGCCAGGAGTCTTATGACATGAGGCCAGAAATCGCTGTGCTGGATATACAGGGTCAGTATCGGGTTTACACGGAGTTCTATCGCGCAGATGCCGCAGACAAGACCATCATTCTGGTCAACGGCTCGATGGCCACTACTGCGTCCTTTGCGCAGACCGTGAAGAACCTGCACCCGCAGTTCAACGTGGTGCTCTACGACCAGCCCTACGCGGGCCGCTCCAAAGCCCACAACAAACACGAACGGATGCTCACCAAGGAAGTGGAGGGGCAGATCCTCCTGGAGTTGATCGAGCACTTCGCCGCCGAGCATGTGCTGTCGTTTTCCTGGGGTGGCGCCGCCGCCTTGCAGGCTCTGGCCCAGCGTCCACGGCGCATCGAGAAGGCGGTGATCAGCTCGTTCTCGCCGGTGATCAACGAGCCGATGCGCGATTATCTGGAGCGCGGTGTCGATTACCTCGGCAACCTCGACCGCCATCGCGTCGGCCACCTGGTCAACGACACCATCGGCAAGCACCTGCCCTCGCTGTTCAAGCGCTACAACTACCGCCACGTCAGCAGCCTGGCGGAGCACGAATACGGGCAGATGCACTTCCACATCAGCCATGTGCTCAACGGCGACCGGCAGTGCTACTTGCGAGCGGCGAAGAACATCCAGGTGCCAGTGCTGTTTCTCAACGGTGAGTGGGACGAGTACACCTCGGCCAATGACGCCAAGCTGTTCGCCGACCATGTGCAGCAAGCGAGCTTCAGCACCATCCAGGCCACCGGGCACTTTCTCGACATGGAACACAAGGCCGCCTGCCGCGACAGCCGCCAGGCATTGCTGGGATTCCTCAAGCCGGGTCAGTACGACGGTCGAACGCGCGCGCACTGCGTTCAGCATCAGCATGCACGGGCGATCTGACAGTGCATCGTCACCGGTGGGCCAGCCGCCCTTGAAAAACCCTGTTTTTCCTGGCGCATGGCCCACCTGCGGCGAACAGCGATGACACGCAAGCGCAGGTCAGATAAAGAAAAACTTCAAATCTGCAGCCACATCTGGTACAAAGTCAGCCGTTCGAGCGGGTGTCGTATAATGGCATTACTCCAGCTTCCCAAGCTGATAACGAGGGTTCGATTCCCTTCACCCGCTCCACTTCCCCAATCTGCCAGTCAGCGCAGATCCGCAAAGCAGTTTCCCCGTCGTTGAACTCAGGCGACCTCTTCTCTTCCAAGCTTCAAGCCTGACGACTCGAGCCCCAGCCCTGTACCTGGCTCGGCCGAACGGGTCGCCTCGATGGTCGTGCCCATCACTCTCGCTTTGCCCATGAATCCTCGCAGGGTACAGGCCGCCAATCGGGACGCTTCAGTTGGCCTTGGCCGGCGCTTGTGCTCCCGACGATCGGCACGCACAACGCACCCGGCGATAGCCCGGCCTGGCAAATTGGCTATGATATCCGGCCTGTTTCCCTGCCCCCCTGCCCGGCCATCGACGATACCTGCGTCGCGCCCTTCGAGGGACAAGCCCCTCAGCCGCTTCTTTTGCATGATTCGCCCGACATCACGGGCTGCACACGAACCTGAAGGAACTGCGACATGACCCAGAACATTTACGACGACCCGACTTTTTTTCAGGGCTACAGCCAGCTAGGGCGCTCCGTCGGCGGCCTGGATGCGGCGCCGGAATGGCCGGCCCTGCAAGCCCTGCTGCCACCGATGAAAGGCCTCAAGGTGCTGGACCTGGGCTGCGGTTATGGCTGGTTCAGCCGATGGGCAAGCGAACAAGGGGCCCAGCAGGTGCTGGGCCTGGACGTTTCGGAAAAGATGCTGGCGACTGCCCGCGCCAGCACCTCGGCGCCCCATATCGATTATCAGCGGGCCGACCTGGAACACCTGAGCCTGCCCAACTGCAGCTTCGACCTGGCCTACAGCTCCCTGGCCCTGCATTACATCAAGGACCTGCGCGGCCTGTTCGCCCAGGTCTACGCAGCCCTGGTGCCCGGGGCGCGCCTGGTGTTCTCCATCGAGCACCCGATCTTCATGGCTCCACGCAATCCGGGCTGGCAGGTGGATGACCAGGGCCGCAAGTCCTGGCCCCTGGACAGCTATCAGCAGGAAGGCGAACGGATCACCCATTGGCTGGCCGAGGGGGTGATCAAGCAGCACCGTACCCTGGGCACCCTGCTCAACACCCTGATCGCTACCGGGTTCAACATTCGCCACGTCGAGGAATGGGGACCGAGCGCCCAGCAAGTGCTGGCGCAACCCGCCCTGGAAGAAGAGCGCGAGCGACCGATGATGTTGCTGGTGGCCGCCCAGCGCTGAGGCGGCCGCCGTTGCGCGGCCACCTCGGCAGGAGGGTCCCGCGTGGCTAGAAGCCCTGCTGCAAGGGAAAGCGCCGGGCGCCACAGCGGGCGAGGAACTTTTCCTGGGCCATGGGCCGGGCCAGGAAGTAGCCCTGGGCCTCGTCGCAACCAAAGGCCCGCAGCATCTGCAGACATTTGAAACTCTCGATGCCCTCGGCCACGGTGCGGTAACCCAGTTCCCGGGCCAGGGCGATCACCGAGCGGGTGATCTTCTGGTGCTGGGCGCTGCTCTCAAGGTCGGTGACCATGGACTTGTCGAGCTTCACCACATTGGCCGGAATCTGGTGCAGGTAGGCGAAGTTGCTGTAGCCGGTGCCAAAGTCGTCGATGGCCACATCCATGCCCAGGCCGCGAATCTTGCTCAGCTGATCCAGCACCTTGGGATTGGAGCGCAGCCAGGCCCCTTCGGTGATTTCCACTTCCAGGCGCTGCGGGTCGATGCGATGACGCCGGCAGGCATCGCGCAGCACATCGGCAATGTCCTGATCCTCGAAATCCTGGGGCGAGAGGTTGATCGACAGACGCTGCACGTCGCTGGAACTCCAGCGGTGCAGGCGCTCCAGCACGGCATTGATCACCCAGTGGGTCACCCGGTGGATCAGCGCATTGCGCTCCATGACCGGAATGAACTCCGCCGGTGAAATCGGCCCCAGCCACGGATGATCCCAGCGGATTAGTGCCTCGGCGCTCACCTGAGCACCGTCGGGCAGGGCGAAGCGCGGCTGGAACATCAGGTAGATCTGCCCGCTGTCCAGGGCTTCGCTGATGTCCGAGGCGAGGTTGAAGGCCCGCCGATAGGCCTGGTCACGCACCACATCGTAGGGCGCCCAGGTGCTGCGGTTGAGGGTCGCCAGCTCCAGGGCGAACATCGCCTTGCGCAGCACGTCGGGCACAGCGTCGCGGTCCGTGGAAAATTCCACCGTGCCCGCGCACACCGCCGGAATCATCGGCAGTTCCAGGCCCGGCGGCTGACGGCGCAGACGCCGCACCAGCCCGTCCAGAAAGCGCTCGATCCCGGGGGCCGCCGGCAGCAGGAACCCGAAGCGCTTGACCGACACGTGGTACACCCGCACATGCCGCCCCAGGTAGGCGAGCAGTTGCTGGGCCAGGAAGCGCACGATGGTTTCGAACGGCGCCAGGCCCATGGCCAGGGTCAGCTCGTGGGCCACAGTCATGTCCACCGCATCCACCAGCACCAGCACGCGCCTTTCCCCCGGATTTTCGTCCGCCAGGTCGTACAGATCTCTCTGGAACTGTTCACGGTTGGGCAGGCAGCTCACCGGGTCGCGCCGGGTCAGGCGCTGACGCTGCTCGACCTGTTCCATCACCAGCGATGCCAAGTCGCGCAATTGCTGGCGCTCGGCGGCATTCAGGCGCTGGGGCTCTTTGTCGATGACGCACAGACTGCCAATCGCATGCCCGGTGGAAGTAATCAGCGGCGCGCCGGCATAAAAGCCGATGCCCGGATCATCAGTCACCAGGGGGTTGCGGTGAAAACGCACATCCTGGCGGGCGTCTTCCACCTCGAACACATCATCGGTTCTGATGGTGTAAGCGCAGAACGATTGCTCGATCGGGGTCTGTTCGACCGCGAACCCCACCCGCGACTTGAACCATTGCCGATCACGGTCCACCAGGGTGATCAACGCCGTGGGCACCTTGAAATACTCGGCAGCCAGCCGGCAGATGCGGTCGAAGCGCTCGCAACGGGCGGTATCCAGCAGTTCCAGGGCATACAGGGCAGCCAGGCGCTGCTCCTCGGCCAACGCCTTATCGGGCATATGCCGTCTCGGGCAGGATCAACACACTCATCAGAAACCTATCTCACCCACACGGGGATATAACGACGCCCGGAAAACCGGCCGAACCTTGAAGTAATGGCATTACGACATCCATCGACAGCATGACGCAGTGACTAGTGCTTGCCAATTCCATCCGTCGGACGAACGGTCGACGGCCAGCGCCCGAAGGCTGCGTTGAAACACTTGATCTAGAGCGATCCACCCTGGAAGGTAGCACCCAGCCAGGCCGTACTGCGACGCTACACCGCTGCCCTCTCCATCCGGAAAACCGCCCCATGCCAAGGCCTCATACGCTGCATCGTTGCCTGTACCTGTGGAGCGCGCTGGCCGTGTTCCTGCCGCTCCTTGCCCAGGCCGCCGAGCCCCTGCCCCCCAGCGCCGCCGACATTGCCTGGCTCAGGCGCGACGGCTTCGATCTGGACACCGCACAACTCCAGCGCCTGCGCCACCTGGGCCGCGACGGATTGCTCGAGGCGCAACTGCAGGATCGCCTGCGCGAGCCGTTGCCAGCGGCAATCGACGCCCTGCTGCGCAGCTACCCGGCCCTGAACGACTCGACCCCGGCCTTGCTGCAGGAGTTCAAGCAGCGCCAGGAACAGCTCAAGGCCATGCCCGACGGCGATGCCCGCAACCAGGCCAGGCAAGACCTTCGCCAGCGGGCCAACCAGCTCGCCGAGCAGACCCAGTCCGCAGTGCTGCTGCAAGCCATCTATGGCCCCAACCAGCTCAAGGAGCAGTTGGTGCTGTTCTGGCTCAATCACTTCAGCCTGTTCCAGGGCAAGGGCCAGGTGCGACTGCTGAGCGCCGACTACGTGAACGAGGCGATTCGCCCCCATGCCCTGGGCCGGTTCAAGGACCTGCTGCTGGCCACCCTGCAAAGCCCGGCGATGCTCGAATACCTCGACAACAGCCAGAACGCCAAGGGCCGGGTCAACGAAAACTACGCCCGTGAGCTGCTGGAGCTGCACAGCCTGGGCGTGGCGGCCGGCTACAGCCAGGAGGACGTGCAGCAACTGGCACTGATCCTGACCGGAGCCGGATTGGCGCCCCGAGACGGTCGCGAACAACATTGGCCCCGGTCCTTGCAGCCGCTGGTGGTGCAACAGGGATTGTTCCAGTTCAACCCCAGGCGCCATGACTTCAGCGACAAGCGCCTGCTCGGCCACACCATCAAGGGCAGCGGCTACGACGAGATCACCCAGGCCATCGACCTCATCACCCGGCAACCGGCCTGCGCCCAGTTCATCTCGCGCAAGCTGGCCCAGTACTTCGTCGCCGACGAACCGCCGGCGGCCCTGGTGGCCCGCATGGCCAAGACCTTCCGCGACAGCGACGGTGACATTGCCCAGGTCATGCGCACGCTGATGCAGTCGCCGGAGTTGCTGCAATCGACCGGCAAGAAATTCAAGGACCCACAGCAGTTCGTGGTGTCGGCGCTGCGCCTGACCTATGACGGCAAGCCTGTGGCCAACCCGCGGCCCCTGCTCAACTGGCTGAACCAGATGGGCCAGCCGGTGTTCGGCCGGATTACCCCCGACGGCTGGCCGCTGGTGGCCAGTGGCTGGTCGAGCTCCGGGCAAATGGCCAAGCGCTTTGAAATCGCCCGGGCCATAGGTTCGGGCAATAACCGGCTGTTCACCGCCGAAGGCAGCACGGTTCCGGGGCCGGGTTTTCCGATGATCACCACCCCGATGTATTACCAGGCGATCGCGCCTCACCTCTCCAGCGCCACCCGCAACGCCCTGGAGCAGGCCGTCTCGCCCCAGGAATGGAACACCTTCCTGTTGTCCTCGCCGGACTTCAACAACCGCTGAGCACGCGCCAAAGGGCTGCGCGCCACCTGACCGGGAACTGCCATGAATCGTCGCCAACTGCTGATTGCCGCGGCCGCCGCAGCCGCCCTGCCCGGCCTGTCGTTTTCCGCCCGGCTGTTCGCCGCACCGGCCGTCGCGCCGCGAACCCTGCTGGTGTTCCTGCGCGGCGGTTACGACTGCAACAACCTGCTGGTGCCCTACAGCAGCGACTTCTACTACGAGTCGCGCCCAAGCCTGGCAATCGCCCGCCCCGATGCGCACAACCCGCAAAGCGCCATCGCCCTGGACAGCCACTGGGGCCTGAACCCGGTGCTGCGGGACTCGCTGTACCCGCTGTGGCAGCGCAAGGAAATGGCCTTCGTGCCCTTCGCCGGCACCGACGACCTGTCCCGCAGCCACTTCGCAACCCAGGACAGCATCGAGGCCGGACAGCCGAGCCAGCCACGCCGGCGCTACGACTCGGGCTTTCTCGCGCGCCTGGTCCGGCAAGTGCCCGACAGCGCGCCGATGGCTTTCACCGATGCCCTGCCCCTGAGCTTCCAGGGTGGCCGGGACATTCCCAACCTGTCCCTGCGCAGTGCCGGCAAGGCGCCCTTCGATGCGCGCCAGGCAAACATTCTGTCGTCCATGTACCAGCACACGCCCTACGCCGCGGCGGCCAGCGACGGCCTGGCCTTGCGCCAGAAAGTCTCGCAGGAGCTGCAGCAAGAGATGCTCGCGGCCAATCGCGGGGCCGCCAATGCGCAGAGCTTCGCCACCCAGACCCGGCGCATGGCCAGCCTGATGCGCGAGCAATATCGCCTGGGTTTCGTCGATGTCGGCGGCTGGGATACCCACGTCAACCAGGGCAGTACCCAGGGCCCGCTGGCCAACAACCTGGCCAACCTCGGGCAAGGGCTGGCGGCCTATGCCGATGCCATGGGCGAGCACTGGAAGAACAGCCTGGTGATCGTGGTATCCGAATTCGGCCGAACCTTTCGCGAGAATGGCGCCAAGGGCACCGATCACGGCCACGGCACGGTGTACTGGGTGCTCGGCGGCGCTGTACGCGGTGGGCGCCTGGCCGGGGAGCAAGTGGCGGTGAATGCCCGGGGCCTGCTGCAGGACCGCGACTACCCGGTGCTCAACAACTACCGCGATCTGCTCGGGGGCTTGCTGGCCACGACCTGGGGGCTGACGGGCGCCCAGGTGCAGGAAGTGTTCCCCAACTCGCGGCCCAATGCCCTGGGGCTGGTCTGAAGCCTCGACCAGGCAGCCGGATAAACACGAAAAAAAAGAGCGATCCGAAGATCGCCCTCGCGGCTTGCCAGCCGATGCATCGGGCCACTGGCCGCGACAGTCGCTTGGCGATCTGCCGTGCATCCGCTGGAAGCCATTTGCCCCCTGTTACCGCCCCGCTCCTGCTTGGCGTGTTGCACTTTTTAACAGTTGGCCACTGTCTGTTTGCTGAACCCGGTGCAACCCGGCCCAGGACGCCTGAGCACCCCAGCGACCCGAAACCCTTGCCAAGCGGCGCAAAAAGCTCAAGCATGCGCCGCCCGCGCCCTGGGCGCCCCTCGCTCACGGAAGGAGCCGTACCTTGAAAAAACTGCTGTTCCTGCTCTCCCTCATCCTGTTGCTGATGCTCAATGTCGGTTACTACACCGAGCTGGAAGAGGCCGAAACCCACACCCGCTGGTTTCTCAAGCAAGCCCCGACCCTGCGCCTGGAGTTTTTCAACATCCACGCCAATGACGGCGATTACCGGCGCGTGGAAAAACTCAGCGACGAACAACGGCAGATGATCATCGACTACTGCAAATACCGCCTGGGCATCGACACCCAGGTCACCACCCAGGCCGACGTCGAGTGTTGCGCCAAGCTCTAGGACAACCCTTGGCGGGCACTCCAGGGCCCTCGCCCGCACCTTTGGTACTTGTCTCATGTTGGCCGGGCAAGCCCGCGCCTATGGTCGCTACAGCCCGGCTGCGGCCCGCCTCGCCTCCCGGGGTGGTATGGTGGCCGGCTGCCCTGCGTGTCGGGGCTCACTGGAGGAGCAATACGCTGAACGCCTGGTCGTGAAGCTTGAGGAGGTCACTGAAGAGATATGTGTAACGCCAAAGATATTTACACTGCGGGTTGGGTCCTGGTGGTCATGTCCGGGCTGGTGTCCCTGGTGATCCAGGTGTACCTGGGCTATTTCAGGCTCGATGACATGGTCAAGCACCTGGCTCGCTGCCGGGTCATCGCCATCCGCATGCCGCTCCTGGGCAAGGATCCCCTGAGCCGCTTCTTCATGCTGCTGTGCATCGGCGCCATGTTCGCCATGCCCCACCTGTTCCTGCGCAACGGCGGCCTGAACGTGAAGGACTACCGGAAATTCCCCCTGGGCCTGAAGTGCCTGATCAATCTGTTCCAGCTTGCGGCCCTGGCCGCCGCGATCGCCTTCCTGGTGCTGTGGTGGGTCAGCCGTCACCTCTGAGGGCCGTCATCGAGCATGGGGGCGCCGAACCACGGCGCCCCGCACTGGCATCCCCGCCTCAGCCGGCCGCCGTTTGCTGCCGGAAATCCTCACGGCTCATCGCAAAGAAGCGGCAAGGCAAGCCTTCAAAATCCGCATCGTGGGTGAAGCGAAAGCCGATCTTGCGCGCCACCGCCAACGACGCCTCGTTATCGACATGGGCATCGACGACTATCCGTTCCACGGCCGGGTCGGCAAACGCATGGGCGACAATCCGGCGTGCGGCCTCGCTGGCATAGCCTTGCCCCCAGGCCCGACGCACCAGGCGCCAGCCCATTTCCAGCTCCGGCCCGACTGCGTCGAAGGGAATGAAGGACACCCAGCCCAGCAATTCATCCGGCGCCTGCTTGGCGAAGATCGCCCAATAACCGCAGCGCGGGCCAAAGTCCTGGGTCATGCGCGAGCGCAGGAAATCCTGGTGCCATTGACCGCCGTCCCAGGTGCCCGGAATGAAGCGCGTGACTTCCGGATCCTGGTCCATGCGCAGGCAGGCCTGGAAATGCTCGAGGGTCCGTGGTCGCAGCAACAGCCTGGGGGTTTCAAGGTGCAGGTTCATCCGTGAGTGTCCAAGAAGAAAGGGCCGTCCATGAAATCGCATCGGACGAAAAAACAGAAGAGCCAACGCTGCATACACGTTTCGATCCGATTGTTCAGATAAGTCTGATTGAATGATAAAAATTCTCACATGAGAATCGCTTCCAAATAAATGGAGGTCTTTTCTCAATGTCCAGTCCTGCCCGCCCACATTCATGGAAGTTGTGGTCCACATCCCTTGGTTTGATGGCAATTGGCGAAGCCAGCCTGGCCGCCGACGCCGACAACACCGAGCCCCCGCAGACGGCTCCGGTGACCCTCGCGCCCACGGCGGTACAAGGTATTCACCCAGCCGGTTACAAGCGTGAAGCCTCGGACTCGGTGAAGTTCACCGCCCCGCTGCGCGAAACCCCGAAGTCGGTGACCATCATTACCGACACCCTGATGCAAGAGCGCGCCGTATCCAGCCTGACCGACGCCCTGCGCAACACACCGGGCATCACCTTTGGTGCAGGTGAAGGTGGCACACCGCTGGGCGACCGTCCGTTCATCCGCGGCTTCGAAGCCAGCACCGACATCATGATCGACGGCATTCGCGACGTCGGGCGCATGAACCACGAAGTGTTCAACTACGAGCAGATCGAAATCGTCAAAGGCCCGGGCTCGGCCTACTCGGGGCGTGGCTCCACCGGCGGCACCCTGAACCTGATCAGCAAGGTGCCGCAGGCGGAAACCTTCGCCACCGGCAGCCTGACCCTGGGCACCGATCAATTGCGCCGCAGCACCGTCGACCTCAACCAGTACCTGCCCGAACAGAACCTGGCGCTGCGCCTGAACGCCATGAAGCATGAGGCCGATACCCCCGGGCGCGATCATGTGCAAGTGTCGCGCTGGGGCGTGGCACCGAGCCTGAGCTTCGGCCTGAACACCGACACCCGCGCCACCTTGAGCTACTACCACCTGCAAAGCGATGACCTGCCCGACCAGGGTCACCCGGTGTCGGAAATCACCGGCAAGCCGATCAAGGTCGACCGTGACAACTTCTATGGTTTCACCCAGCGCGACTTCCGCAATACCTCGGCGGACCTCGCCACCCTGCAGCTGGAACACGACATCAATGACCACCTGACCCTGCGCAACACCACCCGTCAGGGCCGCAGCATGCAGGACTACGTCATGAGCCGGCCGATCGCCCTGGCGCCCCAGGAGCTGGCCAACCGGGTGCAACGCTCGGCGCGCGGGCGCAATGTGGTCAACAGCTCGCTGATCAACCAGACCGACATCTACGGCACCTTCGACACCGGCGCCATCGGCCACCGCTACAGCGCCGGCCTGGAATTCTCCCATGAACGCATCGATGTCAAGAACCGCTACGCCAGCTCCAGGAGCCTCAACCTCGGCGACCTGCATCATCCCAATCCCAAGGATCCGTTCACCCCGGTGCTGCGAGACGATGGCCAGCACACTGTCACCCGACACAACAACCGCGCTGTCTATGTGATGGACACCCTCGCCCTGCACGAGCAATGGGACCTGAACCTGGGCCTGCGCTACGACGCCTATCACGTCCGCGACCCGGCCCAAAGTAACCGCAGCAACCTGTGGAGCTACCAGAGCGGCATCGTCTTCAAACCCGTGCCCTACGGCAGCATCTACCTGGCCTACGGCACGTCCTTCAACCCTTCGGGCGAAACCGCCGGGCAATCAGGCAGGGCCGATGGTCCGGCGGGCGGCCGCTTGAGCAACCTGGCTCCAGAAAAGAGCCGCAGCCTCGAACTGGGCACCAAGTGGGACCTGCTCAACGAACGCCTGGCGCTGACCGCCGCCCTGTTCAAGACCGAAAAAGACAACGCCCGCACCTACGATCCGCTGACCGGCATCGCGACCCTGGACGGCAATGTCGAAGTCAAAGGCTTAGAAGTGGAAGCCACCGGTCACCTGACCGAGCGCTGGGAAGTGGTGGCCGGCTACACCCGCCTGGATGCCAGGGCGGTGAAATACGCCGCCGACGCCGAGTCCGTCCATAACGGCAATCAGCTGAAATTCATCGCCCCCAACAGTGGCTCGGTCTGGAGCACCTTCAAACTCACCGAGCGCTGGAAGGTCGGCGCCGGCGCCAACTACGTGGGCAAGCGCTACACCAACGATGAGAACACCCACAGCCTGGACGCCTACTGGCGCTACGACGCCATGACCGCTTACCGCGTGAACAAGAACCTGGACCTGCAGTTCAACGTGCTCAACCTCGCCGACAAGACCTACTACGACGCGTCCCACGTTGGCCTGTTTGCCACCGTCGCGCCGGGGCGTTCCGCCGAACTGGCGGCCAACCTGCGCTTCTGACCCGAGCCGCAGCACTTGGGGGGCGATGGACACTCCATCGCCCCCCAGAGCGTCATGGCAGCAAGGCCTGGATATCGTTCCACAGCGCCCGAGGAACCTGCACCCCCCGCTCCAGGCTGCGGGCCCGGGCCTCAAAACGCCGCTGCGACGGCAACCGCGCGCCCTGCTGGGCAATGGCCGCAAACAACCCTTCCGCCCGCTCCAGCCCGGCTTGATAGCCCTCCCCCAGAAACACCTGGGGATCGAACGCCAGCACCAGTTCGCCATGGCAAGGCGTGGCCCCGACACCCTCATCGAAGGCCATGGATTCGGCACTGGTCAGGTCGCCAATCAGCGCCCCGGCCAGCAGTTCGATCATCGCCGCCAGGGCCGAGCCCTTGTGCCCGCCAAAGGTGCGCATCGCCCCTTGCAAGGCGGCCCGTGCATCGGTGGTGGGCTCGCCGTCGGCGTCGATGGCCCAGTGCTCGGGAATCGGCTTGCCCTGACGCGCATGCAGCTCGATATCGCCCCGGGCAATGGCGCTGGTGGCGAAGTCGAAGACAAAGGGATTGCCCCCCGGCCGCGGCCAGGCAAAGGCCAGGGGGTTGGTGCCGAACACCGGGTGGCGCCCGCCGGCCGGGGCCACCCAGCTGTGGCTGGGGTTCATCGCCAGTCCCACCAGGCCGTTGGCGGCCATCGCCTCGACCTCCGGCCACAGCGCGGAAAAGTGGAAGCAGCGCTTGATCACCATCGCCGCGATGCCCTGGCTGCGGGCCTTGTCCGCCAGCAACGGCAAGCCGGTGTAAAAGCCCAGCAACGAGTAGCCGTAATGGGCATCCACCTCCAGCACCGCCGGCGAGATGTGCCGCAGGCTGGGTTCGGCACGCGGGTCGATCTTGCCCTCGCGCACCGAGCGTACGCAGCCCAGCAGGCGGTACACCCCATGGGAATGGCACTCGTCACGCTGGCCCTGGGTAATGACCTCGGCGATGACCCGGGCATGGGCGTCGGACAGGCCGTGATGGCTGAGAACCCGATACGCCAGGGCGTGGACGTCATCCAGGGACAGGCTGATGTGTTCAGACATGCTGCAACCTCTATGGCTGGTGGGGAACGCTCCTGTGGGAGAGTTTTTACCGATGGATTAAGCGAATGAAGGAGCAAGCGGGCCGACACTCCCCGGTGGAGCGCAGCCTCGCCTCAGGTCAAGCCGGTCACTGACCGTCGAGCAGTTGCGGCACCCGCCACGGATTGGCGCTGTGCAGCTCGGCCGGCAACAACGCCTCGGGCAGGTCCTGGTAGGCCACCGGGCGCAGGAAGCGCTGGATCGCCAGGCTGCCCACCGAGGTGCTGCGGCTGTCGGACGTGGCCGGGAACGGCCCGCCGTGGACCATGGCGTGAGCCACTTCGACGCCGGTGCCGAAACCGTTGGCCAGCAGGCGCCCGGCCTTGCTCTCCAGCAACGGCAACAAGGCCCGCACTTGCGGCTGATCGCCGTCGCTCAGGTGAACGGCGATGGTCAACTGGCCCTCCAGGCTCTGCAGGACCTGCTGCAAGGCAGCGACGTCCTCGCAGCGAACGATCAGCGAGGCCGGGCCAAAGACTTCCTCGCGCAATTCGCGGCACGCCATGAAGGCCGTGGCCGAGGTGGCGAACAGTGCCCCGCGCGCCTGCGGGCCCTGCCCTTCCGGGCCCAGGGCCAGGGTCTGCACCCGGGCATGCGCGGCGAGAATGGCCACGCCTTGGCAGTAGCTGCGGTAGATGCCCGGCGTGAGCATGGTCTGCGCCGCCACATGGCCCAGGGCCTCGGCGGCGGCCCGCTCAAAACGCTGCAACGCCGGTCCATCGACGGCCAGGATCAGCCCCGGGTTGGTGCAGAACTGCCCGGCGCCCAGGGTCAGCGAGGCAACGAACGCCGAGGCCATCGGCTCCGCGCATTCCTCCAGGGCATGGGGCAACAGCAGCACCGGGTTGATCGAACTCATCTCCGCATAGACCGGGATCGGTTCGGGGCGCGCCGCGGCGATCTGCATCAGCGCCATCCCGCCGCTGCGCGAGCCGGTGAAGCCCACGGCCTTGATCCGCGGATCCGCCACCAGCCCCTGGCCGATGCTGCGGCCACTGTCGAACAGCAGTGAAAACACGCCCTCGGGCATGCCCTGCTGCCGGGCCGCCCGAGCGATGGCCCGGGCCACCAGTTCCGAGGTCCCGGGGTGGGCCGAATGCGCCTTGACGATCACCGGGCAGCCCGCTGCCAGGGCCGAGGCGGTATCGCCACCGGCCACGGAAAAGGCCAGGGGAAAGTTCGACGCGCCGAACACCGCCACCGGCCCCAGGCCGATCTGCCGCAGGCGCAGGTCGACCCTGGGCAGGGGCTGGCGCGAAGGTTGCGCCGGATCGATCCGTACCCCGAGGAAGCCGCCATGGCGCACCACGGCGGCAAACAAGCGCAACTGGCCGACGGTACGTCCGCGCTCGCCCTCCAGGCGGGCGCGGGGCAGGCCGGTTTCCAGCTGGCAGCGCTCGATCAGCTCATCGCCCAGCTCAAGGATGTGGCTGGCGATACTCTCCAAAAATGCCGCTCGCTGCTCCAGCGGCAACTGCCGATAGGGCTCGAACGCCGCCTGGGCCAGGGCGCAGGCGCGCTCCAGGTCGGCCTGTTCGGCACCGCCAAAGGCCGGTTGCAGCAGCTCGCCGCTGGCGGCGGCCAGCCCGTGGATCCGCCCATTGGCGCCGAAGCTGGAGCGTTGGCCGATCAGCATCTGTCCAGTCACTGTCATGGCTTGCCTCGTCTGTTGGAAAATGCGCACGCTCACTCCACCTCATCGCCATCCAGCACCAGCTTGGCGCCGGGCACCCCGGTGTTGGCGCCCCAGGTGTAGATGCACAGGGCCATGAGGGTCACGGTCAGGGTGTCGAAAGGGTGAGCCAGGACGCCGATGCCGCCGAAGCTGCCCAGGTAGGAAATGACCATGGTCAGGGCATAGAAGGCGATCAGCCACAGCGACGAGCGCACCTGCTCGCCGATGCTCAGGTGGTCGGTCGGCACCAGGCGCCTGCACAGCAGGTAGATCACGAACATCAGGATCTGCAGTCCCAGCAGCCAGGACACCGTGCTCCAGCCGGACCAGTAGACGATCAGCGCCGCAATCACGAAGGACACCGGGCCGAGCAAGGCAAAACCGCGCACCCGGAACGGCCGCGGCATCTGCGGTGCGCTCTTGCGCAAGGCCGCGACACTGACCGGCGCCACCGCGTAGCTGAGCACCAGGGCCGCCGAGACCACGTTGATCAGCGCCTCCCACGAGGGAAACGGCAGGGTCCAGAACACCGACAGGCCGAAGGTCAGCCACAGCGCCGGGCGCGGGATGCCGGACTGCTCGTCGATACGGGTGAAGACCTTGAAGAAGGTCCCGGTGCGAGCCCAGCCATAGACCACCCGCGGCGTGGCGTTCATGTAGATGTTGCCGCAGCCGCTGGGGGAGATCACCGCATCGGCCACCACCAGATAGGCCAGCCAGCCGACCCCGAGGGTCAGGGCGATGTCGCGGTACGGCAGGGAAAATTCCTTGCTGATGCCGCTCCAGCCGTTGGCCAGCATCTCCGTGGGAATGCTGCCCAGGAAGGCCAACTGCAGCAGGCCGTAGATCAGGGTCGAGAGCAGCACCGAGAGAATCAGCGCGATGGGAATGGTGCGCTGCGGATTGCGCACTTCGCTGGCCACGGAAATGATCGGCGTCAGCCCCAGGTAGGCAAAGATGATGCCCCCGGCCGATACCGCCATCTCGATCCCCGACAGGCCGAACGGCGCAAAGCCCTGGATGTGGAAGTTGTCGGGCTTGAAGAAGGTGAACAGCACCACGATCACCAGCAAGGGCACGATGAACTTGAACAGGCTGATGAAGTTGTTGGACTTGGCGAAGGTCTTGACGCTGGAGTAGTTGAGCCAGAAGAACAGGCACAACAGGGCGAACTGCAGCAGCCAGCCGATGATCGTCGGGTTGCTGGAACCTTCGTGGGTCAATAGCGGGAACCAGGCCGCCGCATATTGCCGGGCCGCCACCACTTCGATGGCCACCAGGCTGGAAAAGGCGATCAGGGTGATGAAGCCCATCAGGTAGCCCAGCAGCGGGCCGTGGGAGAACACCGGGTAGCGCACCACGCCACCGGCCCGGGGCAGGGCCGCCCCCAGCTCGCAGTAGACGATGCCCAACAGCAGCACGGCGAAGCCACCCAGCAGCCAGGAAAAGATCCCGGCCGGCCCGGCAATCGCCGAAACGTGGCTGGCGGCGAACAGCCAGCCGGAACCGAAGATCGCACCCAGACCGATAAAGGTCAGGTCCACCAGAGAAAGTTGCTTCTTGAATTTGCCTTTGCCTGACATGGGGCTGCGCCTTTTTGGGGTTATTGGAATAGGCAGGTCGAATGTCACGTCGGCGGGGCCGCCCGACGCTTGCAGCACATGCGCTGTTGCGCAAGCGGGCGCCCCGCCCGGGGCGCCCGGCAAGGGATTACAGGCCGACGTCCGGCAGGCGCGGCCGCGTGGCCAGGGCCTTGGCGACTATGGCTTTGACTTCGGCCAGGGTTTCCCCTTGCAGCGCCAGACGCGGCGGCCGGGTGATGGACGAACCGCGGCCCACCAGCTCTTCGCAGAGCTTGATGCACTGCACCAGATCCGGCCGGGCGTCCAGGTGCAGCAGCGGCATGAACCAGCGATACAGGGCCAGGGCCTCCTCGAAGCGTTTGTCCCTGGCCAGGCGGAACAGCGTCTCGCCTTCCCTGGGGAAGGCCACCGACATGCCCGAGACCCAGCCCTCGGCGCCCACCGCGACGCTTTCCACCACCACGTCATCGAGCCCGGCAAACAGCACGTAACGATCGCCGACCGCGTTGCGCAGGTCGATGAAGCGCCGGGTGTCACCGGAGGAATCCTTGAAGCAGACGATGTTCTCGCAGTCCTGCAGGGCGATCAGCACCTCGGGGGTGACGTCGTTCTTGTAGATCGGCGGGTTGTTGTAAACCATCACCGGCAAATCGGTGCCGGTGGCCACGGCGCGAAAATGCGCCGCGGTTTCATGGGGCTTGGCCGAGTACACCAGCGCCGGCATCACCATCACCCCATCGGCCCCGGCCCTGGCGGCCTCGCGCACGGTGTTGCGGGCAAAGTCAGTGGTGAACTCGGCCACCCCGGCAATCACCGGCACCCGGCCGGCCGCGGCGTCCTTGGCGACTTCGATCACCGCGAGTTTCTCGGCGGTACTCAGGGAGGTGTTTTCCCCCACGGTGCCGCACACCACCAGGCCGGACACGCCATCGTCCACCAGCTTGCGCATGACCTGGTGAGTGGCCGGCAGATCGAGGGAGAAATCGGCTTTGAACTGAGTGGTCACGGCGGGGAATACACCGCTCCACTGGATGGCTTTACGGCTCATGGTCTTGTCCTTGTTTGAGGTCGGCCGGGCCGACTGGCGTTGGAGACGCTATCCAGAGTCGCCTTTTATCCCCCTTGCAGCTTGAAGCTTTTCACCCCCGCAGGAGACGAAATCGGCACATTCAGCGATCGCCTGCGCCGTACCTCCCCGAGCCCGGGTACGCACCGGCGACTGTGCCGATTTCGTCATCCGCGCCAGGGAAAACCCACAAGCGGCAGCCCCCTCGCCAGGGCCACTCTGTAGCTCTTTCCCCGCAGGTGCCGCCATGAAAAAAATAACCGTGATCGACTCCCACACCGGGGGTGAACCCACCCGTCTGGTCATCGACGGCTTTCCCGACCTGGGCCGGGGCTCCATGGCCGAGCGCCTGCAAACCCTGCGCAACGACCACGATCAATGGCGCCGCGCCTGCGTCCTCGAACCCCGGGGCAGCGACGTACTGGTGGGCGCCCTGCTCTGCGCGCCCCAGGCCAGCGATGCCTGCGCCGGCGTGATCTTCTTCAACAACAGCGGCTACCTGGGCATGTGCGGCCACGGCACCATCGGCCTGGTGCGCTCGCTGTACCACCTGGGGCGCATCGACTGCGGCGTGCACCGCATCGAAACCCCGGTGGGCACGGTGCAGGCCACCCTGCATGACGACCTGTCGGTGAGCGTGCGCAATGTGCCCGCCTATCGCTACCGCAGGCAGGTGGCGCTGCAGGTGCCGGGGCACGGCACGCTGCACGGCGACATTGCCTGGGGCGGCAACTGGTTCTTCCTGATCAGCGATCATGGCCAGCGCCTGGCCCTGGACAATGTCGAAGCCCTGACCCATTACACCTGGAGCGTGCGCGCGGCCCTGGAAGCCGCCGGAATTACCGGCGCCGGGGGCGGGATCATCGACCACATCGAACTGTTCGCCGACGACCCGCAAGCCGACAGCCGCAACTTCGTACTCTGTCCGGGCAAGGCCTACGACCGCTCTCCCTGCGGCACCGGCACCAGTGCCAAGCTGGCCTGCCTGGCCGCGGACGGCAAGCTCGCCCCGGGCCAGACCTGGCGCCAGGCCAGCGTCATCGGCAGCCAGTTCAGCGCCCACTACGAAGTGGTCGGCGACCGGATCATTCCCACCCTGCGCGGCAGTGCCCATATCAGCGCCGAAGCCACCCTGCTGCTGGACGACAGCGACCCGTTCGCCTGGGGCATCGGCTCGTGAAGGTGCAGGCCGAGGCCGATGTGATCGTGGTCGGCGCCGGCATCATCGGCGCCGCCTGCGCCCACGAACTGGCCCGCCGCGGTCTGCGGGTGCAGGTACTGGACGACGCCCGTGGCGGCGCCACCGCAGCCGGCATGGGGCATCTGGTGGCCATGGACGACAACCCTGCGGAGCTGGCCCTGAGTCACTACTCCATCGGCCTCTGGCGCCAGTTGCGTGCCCATCTGCCCGAGGCCTGCGCCCACCGCAATTGCGGCACCCTGTGGCTGGCCGCCGACCGCGCGGAAATGGACCTGGCCCGGACCAAGCAGCAGACCCTGGCCGCACAGGGCGTCACCAGCCAACTGCTCGATGGCCCGGCACTGGCGGCCCTGGAACCGATGCTGCGCCAGGGCCTGGGCGGTGCCCTGCAAGTCCCCGGCGACGGCATCCTCTACGCCCCGGCCACCGCCCGCTGGCTGCTCGACAGCCAGCCGCTGATCCGCTGTCTGCGTGCCCGGGTCCGCAGCGTCGCCGGCAACCGGCTGGAACTCGACGATGGCCGGGTGCTGCAGGCGCCCCAGGTGCTGCTGGCCAACGGCTACGGCGCCCGGGAGCTGCTGGCGGAACTGCCCTTGCGACCGAAGAAGGGCCACCTGCTGATCACCGACCGCTACCCGCAGCAGGTGGGGCATCAATTGGTGGAGCTGGGCTATGCCGCCAGCGCCCACGCCAGCAACGGCACCTCGGTGGCGTTCAATGTCCAGCCACGCCCCACCGGGCAACTGCTGATCGGCTCGTCCCGACAGTTCGACACCCTGGAGCCCGAGGTCGAGCCCCAGGTGCTGGCACCGATGCTGCGGCGCGCGGTGGAGTACCTGCCAGCACTGGCGCAGCTCAACGGCATCCGCGCCTGGACCGGCTTTCGCGCCGCCACGCCCGACGGCCTGCCGATCCTCGGCGAACACCCGCAACAGCCGGGGCTGTGGCTGGCGGTCGGCCATGAAGGGCTGGGGGTGACCACCGCCCCCGGCAGCGCACGGCTGCTGGTGCAGCAGATGTTCGGCGAATGCCCGGCGCTCGATCCGCGACCTTATCTGCCCGGGCGCTTCGCCCCCCTGACTGGAGAGTCCCCATGATCATCTACCTGGATCGACAGGCACTGGCCGTGCGCCCCGGCCTCACGGTCGCCGCCGCCGTGGCCGCCAGCGGCGACCCGCGGACCCGCACCGCCTGCAACGGCGGGCCACGGGCGCCGTTCTGCGGCATGGGCATCTGCCAGGAATGCCGGATGAGCATCGACGGCCTGCGCCAACTGGCCTGCCAGACCCTGTGCCAGGACGGCATGCAGGTGGAGCGCAGCCAATGAACCCCCGGCGCCTGCGCTGCCAGATACTGATTGTCGGCAGCGGCCCGGCAGGGCTGGCCGCGGCCCGGGCCGCCAGCCACAGCGCCCGCTCGATCGTGCTCATCGACGACAACCCGCGCCCCGGCGGCCAGATCTGGCGCCAGGGTCCGACGCCGCCGGCCGCGGACGAACGCTTCAAGGTTGTGCAGCACCCGGCGGTGCGGTACCTCGGCGCCACCCGCGTGATCGCCGCCCTGAGCTCCCACAGCCTGCTGCTGGAGGATGCCCGCCAGGCCTGGCAGCTGGACTTCGAACAGCTGATCCTGTGCTGCGGCGCCCAGGAACTGCTGCTGCCTTTTCCCGGCTGGACCCTGCCCGGGGTCACCGGCGCCGGAGGCCTGCAGGCCCTTGTGAAAAACGGCCTGCCCCTGCAGGGAAAAACCCTGGTGATCGCCGGCAGCGGCCCCTTGCTGCTGGCCACCGCCGCCACCGCACGCCAGGCCGGGGCGCGGGTGCTGCGGGTGCTGGAACAGGCGCCCACCGCGGCGGTGCTGGGGTTCGCCAGCCAACTGTGGCGCTGGCCGACCAAGCTGATCCAGGCCATGCAACTGCTCACCCCGGCCTACCGCTGCAACGCCCACGTGGTGGAGGCCCTGGGCGACCAGCACCTGCAACGGGTACGCATCCGCCAGGGCCGGCACCTCAGTGAACTGCCCTGCGACTACCTGGCCTGCGGCTTCGGCCTGGTGCCCAACACCCGACTGGCCAGCCACCTGGGCTGTCGCCTGGAGCAGGGGGCCATCGCCGTCGACCCGCAACAACGCAGCAGCCTGCCCCAGGTCCTGGCCGCCGGTGAATGCACCGGCATCGGTGGCAGCGAACTGGCCTTGATCGAAGGCGAGATTGCCGGCTGCGTGGCCAGCGGCCAGCGTGCCCGGGCCGCCACGCTGATCGACCGCCGCCGGCACTGGCAGGACTTTGCCGCACGGCTGCAACGGCACTTCGAACTGCAACCGCAGATCCTGCAACTGGCCCGCCCCGATACCCTGCTCTGCCGGTGCGAAGATGTGCCCTATGCGGCCGTGGCCGGCGCGGCGGACTGGAGCAGCGCCAAGCTGCACAGCCGGTGCGGCATGGGCGCCTGCCAGGGCCGGGTCTGCGCCAGCGCCGCCCGGCGCCTGTTCGACTGGCCCGAGGTGGCGCCGCGTTCGCCCCTGGTGCCGGCCCGGGTCGCCACCCTTATGCTCGACGCCCGCCCGCCGGACGCGGCAGACTAAAAACCGGCACCGGCCCGGGTCGGCACGCAGCCCCCGGCCCTTTGCCGGCCCTGGCTTTAGCGACACAGATCCATCCCCCAAGCCCCCCCAGAGAGAGGCCGACGATGATCGATAGCGCACAGCTCCACCATTTGCCCAGGGCCATCGCCGCCCAATCCCCCGGGGACATCGACAGCCTGCTGGCCAACATGGCACCCCTCGCCCCGCTGCTGGACTGCATCCCCAGCGCGGTGTTCTTCATCAAGGATCTGCAGGCCCGCTACCTGATCGCCAACCTGACCCTGGCCCAGCGCTGCGGCTTCAAGAGCATCCGCCCCCTGCTGGGCAAGACCTCCGCCGAGGTCTTTCCCGCGGTGCTCGGCCCGGTCTACACCGAGCAGGACCAGCGCGTGCTGCACCAGGGCGTGACCATCAAGGGCCAACTGGAATTGCACCTGTACGGCAGTCGCGAACCGGGCTGGTGCCTGACCCACAAGCTGCCGCTCTATGGTCGTGACGCCCGGATCATCGGCATGGCCGGCATCTCCCTGGACCTGCAGGCGGCCCATGACACCCATCCGGCCTATGAACGCCTGGCGGCGGTGGACCGGCATATCCGCGAGCACTACAGCGAAGCCATCCGCCTGCAGGACCTGACCCGCATCGCCAGGCTGTCCACGGCCCAGCTGGAGCGCTACTGCAAGCGCATCTTCCACCTCACGCCGCGGCAGATGATCCACAAGGTGCGCCTGGAACACGCCTCACAATTGCTGCTGACCCAGGAGCCCATCACCGAAGTGGCCCTGCAATGCGGCTACACCGACCACAGCGCCTTCAGCCGGCAATTCAAGGCCCTCACCGGGCTCAGCCCGCGGCAGTTCCGGCAGAACGCCGCGGCCCCGCTCATGCCTGACAGAAAGTGCGGTAGTCGAACAGGACATTGAAGCCGGCCTTGCGGTAGATCGACAGACCGTCGAGCGAGGCCTCCAGCACGCACCATCTGGCGCCCCGGCTCCGGGCGAAGCCGAGCACCGCGTGGATCAGCGCCGTGGCATAACCCCGCCCCTGAAAACCCTGCAGCGTGCCGATATCGTCCAGCCGCGCCACCTCCGGCCCCAGGGACAGGGTCAAGGCGCTCACCGGACGCTGATCGACGTACAGGCTGAAATGCCGCAAGGCCCGCCCGGCCTGCAACGCCGCCCGATGCCGCGCCAGGTACTGCTCGATGGCCGCATCCCCCGACTCGAAGGCACTCGCCACCGGCCGCGCCCAATCCTGCAGGTGCCGATCGGTGCAGCGCACATCCCTCAGCGCCGGCGCGGCCTGGGGCGGGACGTAGGAAGCAAGATCGAGGGCCATGCACCGGGTCTGGTCCGCCGCCACCAGTTGCTGCTGGAGCAACTGCTGGCTGTAGCGCGCCGCCTGGGCCTGGGGCATCACCACACAGAACGGCACCCCGGCACGCTCGAGAAACGCCACGCCCTCGGCCAGAGGCTCGGCGTTGTCGCGTTCGCTGCCCTGCATCAGCAGCAGGTTCAGGCTGCTGGCTGCAACGCCGGTGCAATAGGCGTTCACCTCGTCGCCAAAGCGGCGATAGAACTGCGAGATGGACAGGAAGAAATAATCCTCTGCCCGATGGTACAGATCGCTGATCGCAACGCGCGGTGCCTGCGCCATGTCCTGCCTCCTTGAGCCTCGCGGCGCCGGATCCGACGCCTGCAGCGGGCCACGTTAAGCCCACAGCCCAGGCAGCTCCAGCACAATCCTGTTTGATTGTGCGAAGCCATGTACCGAGGTGTAAGCAGGCGCTGGACCGCCTTGCTCACTCATCACGGCAGGCCGCCGGTTTTTCTCTAGAAGACAGATCGCCTAGTCGTAAAAACCCACCGTCTTCTTCAAATGTTCCGAATATTCATAGATCTCATCGACCGAACTGATCGGATGGCGAGTTTCGACTTTGTCCTGGTCGAAAATGCCGATGTATTTTTGGGCACGGTTGAAATGCAGACGGCAAATGGGCTTGCGATTGTTGTCGTCGAGCAAGATACCGAAATAGCTCTGGGTATCACGTTGGACAATCCGCTTGGCATCCACCACAGAGCGCACCACCGCTCGCACGATGTGATACCCCTCCAGCTCCTCCAGCGTCGTGAAAATCTTTTCATCCGGGCCGTCCTCCTCCACCAGCTCACGTCCATCGTTGATGGGTGCAGAGTGCGTCGTGATGACCGTCTGGTTAGTTCCACTCATGGCTGACTTGAGTCGCTCATTGATCTGGTCATTGAGAAACTGCCCGATGGCCTTGCGCGTCAGTTCAGAGAATTGATCCCTGACTTTCTGGGTGATCACGCCCTCATATACCCGAGAAGCAAAAACCTTCACAAAGTCGTCGTCAGGTTTGCTGATCTGGGAGGCAATCACTTTCTTGATCTGACTGACGTACTTCAATTCGCCAGCTGCACTGAGTACCGAATCGACGTCAAACGCCGACTTGGTCAACTTGATCAATTCAGGAACGGAGTACTCGTCAATGTCCAGCAGATCGAGCTCAAGAAAAGGTTTCTCATCCATCTTGTTCGGCGCGTCCAGATCGGTGAAGAACTTGTAGACCTGACCGTTGGTGAGAATGGAAATACGCGCACTGGTGACATGGAAATAGCGAAACAACTGAGAAGCATGATTGATGTGCAGTGGTTCACCGATTTTCTTGCACTCGATGAGCATCTGCACCTCGCCATCCTTGATGATCGCGTAATCGATCTTCTCGCCTTTCTTGGTTCCGACATCACAGACGAACTCCGGGGTCACCTCCATCGGATCGAAGACGTCATAGCCCAGAACCGTACTGATAAAGGGCATGACGAAAGCATTCTTCGTGGCCTCTTCAGTTTGAATGGCTGCACCTTGCAGCCGCACCTTGGCAGCAAGGTTGGTTAGTTTTTCGAGAAATTCCATGGGAGACCTCTGACTGATTCCGATCCGTGAGTTAGCGTGCTGGCACTTTGACCGCCATTGATACTAGTCACAAACCGTCACAAAGACAGACATCCACATCAACTGGAGCGCACCTGAGCATCAGCCAGCAGCGAAGCGAAGAAAAACGCCGCGCTGCAGCAAACAGCCTTAAGGTTGAAGCACCCAAGGCAACTGTCTGTGAGCCCCACCAACAGCTGGAAGCAGCTCACGCCAGTTCACCCCTCCAGCCGATCGATCGGGCGTCCGGCGCGGATCGCCCTGGCCATTTGCAGGTGGTTTTCCAGTTTCGGCAGGGTTTCCTCGGCGAACGCCTTGAGCTCGGGAAGCTCGCTGGTCTGCGCCTGTTGCCGGATCTGCCGGATCGCCGCCTGGGTGGCCTTGATCTGGTTCGTGGCGTAGACGCGGTCGCTATCCTCGCCTTCGGGAAGTGGCGGCACCCGGCGCTTGGCCTGGTCCAGCAGTTGTTCCCGGGGGGCCACCGGCAGGTCCAGCTGCCTGGCAATCTTCGCCAGATGCTGATTGGCCGTGGTGCGATCGTTGATCACCTGGATGGTGTATTCCTTGAGCGCCTTGGATGAGGTCAGCCGGTGCGCCTGGCGGCTGGCTTCGATATCGGCCATGGCTTGGGCCGAGGCATCGTCGATGAAGGCCGCAGGGGATTGGGCCAGGGCGCTGCCGGCACCAAGGCCCAGCAACAGGGCCAGGCCGGCGCGGCCAAGGACAGTGGCCATGCAGTTCATGGGGGGTCTCCTCTTGCAAATCCATCCGGCGGGAGCCAGCGCCCCCGCCTGCATTGGGAAAACCCTGAGCGCCAAAGGTTTACCGGGAGCGGCGCCGAGACGACGAACGGCGACGCTTCCCGCTTGGGTCCGGGGGCTGGATCAGCGCGCCGGCCTCAGGCGCTGGAGCGGCTCTTGCGCTCGCGCTTGACCGCATACATGGCCTCGTCGGCGTACTTGAACAGCTGTTTTTCCTCCAGGCCATGTTCGGGGTACAGGCCAATGCCGATGCTCGGCAGGATGTTCAGCCAATGGCCATCCAGGCGCAGTGGCTCGTTTAGCGCGTGGCGAATTTTTTCCGCCACGTGCTGGGCGTCATCAATGTGCTGCACGCTTTCCAGCAGCACCACGAATTCATCGCCGCCCATGCGCGCCACGGTGTCGGATTCGCGCACGCAACCCTTGAGGCGGTTGGCCACCGCTTGCAGCAGCATGTCGCCCACGGCATGCCCGCAGGTGTCATTGACCTCCTTGAACTTGTCCAGGTCGACGTACAGCAGGGCCATGCGTCCCGAGTCGCGCCGGGCCCGGGCCAGGGCCGAACGCAAGCGCTCGCGCAGCAGTTCGCGATTGGGCAGATGGGTCAATTGGTCGTACTCGGCCATGTAGTGCAGGCGCGCATGCAATTGCGCACGTTCGATGGCCGCAGCCAGCTGGGCACTGACGTACTGCAGCAGTTCCAGCTCCGCCTCACCGTAGCCTTGGGCGCCGGGGGCGCTCTTGACCATGAGCACGCCGATGGTGCCCTTCTGCGAATTCAGCGGCACCCCCAGCCAGCAACGCGGGCCTTGGATGACCGCGAACTCGTCCCACAGATTCCGGCTCGACGGGCATGTGGGCGCCAGCAGCAGGGACTGGCCATGCTGCAGCACCTGGGCGCAAAACCGCCCGATCAGGGTTCCGGGCCGTTCCGGGCTGCTTTCGCAGTCGTCGACGTGGTAGGGAAAGCTCAGGCTGTCGCTGCGCTCGTCGTACAGCGCCAGGGCGAAATTGAGCGCCGGCAGCCACTCGCCGATGATCCGGTGCACTCGCTTGAACAGCCCCAGCAGGTCTTCGGTGGCGTGGGCCGCCTCGGAGATGGCATACAGCGCGGCCTGTTTCGACTCGGCCAGCTTGCGCTCGGTGATGTCCCGGGCCACGGCAATGCGCAACTGGTCCACCTCCGACCAGCGCGCCGACCAGAGGATATGGGCCACGCGCCCGTCCTTGCGCAGGTAGCGGTTCTCGAAGTTGGGCTTGGGCACACCGCCCATGATTTCCCGGGCGGCCTGCAGGGTGCGTTCGCGATCGTCCGGGTGTACCAGCTCGATCATCCTCCGACCGATCAGCTCATCGGCGGTGTAGCCGAATACCCGCTCGCAGGCAGCGCTGACAAACACGAAGCGACCCTCGATATCCACGGCGCACACGGCGTCCAGGAGCAGGTCGATGAAACTGGCCAGAGGCGCGGAGTTGTTGGTTGCCATCAGAGAAAGCTACTACCCATGAAAAATGCACTGAGTACCCATCCCTTGAGCCTGTTCGGCCAGTGTCGAGCACCGGCCTTACACCCTCGCACCCCGCGAGCGGCGTTATGCCTTGTTGCCGATCAGTCCCGGTACCGCATGCAGCAGGGCATTGATCGCAAAACCGATGAACATCACCCCGCAGATCCGGGTGATTGCCAGTTCGTGGCGCTGGTAGCCATCGCGCACCCGACGCGCGCCGACAACGCCGATGAGAATAGCGTATGCCGCAAGCCCACCGAGGAAGCTCAGGGCAATCAGACCGGGCAGCATCGACCAGGTGAGCAGCTCGGCGCGGCTGGACAGCAGCGCAGTGAAGGTGGCCACGGCCACCGGGTATGCCTTGGGATTGGTCAGGCCGAAGAGAACGCCGTGCCAGAACGGATGGCGCGCGGCGCCCTGGGGCTCATCGCCGTTGCCGCGACGGGCGCGGATCGCGCGCATTCCCAGCCAGAACAGGTACAGGCCACTGAGCAGGCCGAGGATATTGAAAGCCTCGCTGCCGATTTCCCGGGCACCGACAATGGCGATCAGCGCCGTGCTGCACCAGACCACATCCCCCAGCATGTGCCCGCCAAGAAACCCGGCGCCGGCCTTGCGGCCTCGGGACGCACCGATGCCGAACACCGCCAGGACCCCGGGTCCGGGGGTGATGGCATAAATGAAACCCGAGGCGATAACGGCCAGCAACAGCGATGAGGTCATCGGCAAGACTCCAGGACGGATGCACCTCACGGTAACGCCAGGCACAGAACGAATCTGCCGGATTCTGCACGATCAAGGCACCTTGCCACCAGCGACTTTCGTCAGCTGCTTCCAGGCAGCGCAACCTCAGTCGGTGGGGTAAAAGCGCATTCCCGCGTAGGGACGTTCGCGACAGGCGCGTAATCGCGAGGCCAAGTCACCGACATGGACCTCCAGTCGATGGCCATCGGGATCGAGAAAATAAAACGATGCACCCTCGCTGCGGTTGTCACGCCACTCCTGCACCCGCGCCTCCCGCAGACGCTGGACCAGCGATGAAAAATCCGCAGCGCCGACGCCAAAGGCGTAATGGGTGTAATCGGCAACGGCCGGCGCCTGCCGTTGCGGGTCCAGGGACAGGCACAGCCACAGCCCCGGCAACGACAGATAGGCTCCGCACTCCCAGGTGGCCTCCAGGCGCAGTTGCAATAGCTGGTGATAGAAAGCCAGGCTGCGGGGCAAGTCGCTGACCGCCAGGGTCAGGTGATTGAGGCCAGTGAGCATGGATCACACACCTTTCAGGGCTTGGGGCAAGGGGTAGCGCTGACCGTCGTAGTGCAAGGTAACGCGGCTGCTCCTGGGCGCCAGATCACGACGCTCGCAACCGGCCGGGCCCTTGAAATGCTCGGTGTCGACGATTCGCGTACGCACCAGCAGGTCGACATGGCCATTGCGCTGGCCGTTGCCCAGCTCCAGGGTCCGCTGCAGGATCCGGCTGCGCCCGACACACTCACCGCCCGTGCCGAACTCGCCGCGGCGCTCATCCACCACCAGCCCTTCGAGCCTCGGCGGAAGGCCCTTGCCATCGCGCACGAACAGGGTCAGCACGGTTTTCTCATAGGGCCGGGGGCTGGAGGCGCGGAGGTAGTTCACCCGCAGGCCAAAGGCCCGCTCCTCCTCGCTCAACTGATAACGCCCGGTGTCGATCTGCAACCCCTGCAAGGCCAGGCCATCGGAACGCGGGGCCAGGTCCTTGTTGTAACTGGCCACGGCCCAGCCGTTGTCGTCGAGCAGCAGCGCCACATCCAGGTTGTAGCGGGGTGCTTTGGCGTTGACCGGCCCCTGCATCGGCGTTGCTCGAACCCCGATATTCATGCCTTCTTCCGCCGGCCAGGGCTTGCAGACATGGAGTTCTCCCGGGGCATAGATTGAGTCGCTGCACTCGGCCAGCGCGGTCGTCGCCATGCCCAGCAAGGCGCACAGCAGCAGCCCTCGGGCCGATTGTTCAAGCCGTTTCATCAAGCGTCCTTATCGATTGCCGGTATCAGATACCGCTGTAGCCATTGGGCAGGACATAACGCTGGCCGTCGTAATGCAAAGTGACGAGCACCGGCTTGGCGGTCACCGACTTGGACTGGCACTCCTCGCCGACTATTTCGCTTCGGGTACTGACGCTGACCGAACGCACGATCAGGTCGGCATAACCGTGGCTGCGGGTCTTGGCGATCTCCAGGGTACGGGTGGTTTTTGTCCCCTCCCCGGCACACTGGCCATCCCATTCGCCGTTGTAGGAGTGGGCCAGGAATTTCTCCAGCACCGGGCGCAAGGTGCTGCCCTCTCGCACATACAGGCTGAGCCAGACCTGACTGAAGGGGTTGACCCGGGACGAGCCCTCGAACCCGGCACGGACCCCGAACGCCCGCACCTGCGGCGTGAGTTGGAAGCGCCCGGTGTCGAGCTTCACGCTCTCCAGGCGAACCGCGTCGGAAACAAAGGCCGCAGGCTGTGCATAGCGCGCCAGAACCTGTCCGCTGTTGCGCTCCAGCACTGCCAGTTGCAGGTTGTAGGTGCCGTCACCGTTGCCGGTGTCGCTGGGGTCCGGAACCATCTCGGACAACAGGCTGATGCTCTGGTCGGCAAACGCCGGCCAGTCCTTGCACAGGGAAAAGCCCGGAACCTCGGCATTGCGTGGCGGCGGCAGGCACTGGGCCGCCACCGAGGTGGCGCCGGCCAGCAACGCCAGGCTGCCCAGCAGCGGGATCAGAGAAGAGCGACGGAACATTCACGACTCCTTGTGACAGGCGGATACAGCGCGATTTCTGCTCGCACTATCCTCTGCCGCGCGGGCGCTTTCAACGCTGGGAGCTGGAGCTCGGGAGTTGCCTTGCCTTGTGACAACTCCAGACCTGACGAATGGCCGGGGCTGGGCTAGGGTATGACGAGATCGCCATGTCCATCATGTCCCTGCGCTTGCCCGATGAGCTCGCTGAAACCCTGGCCCTGCTGGCAAAGGCCACCGGGCGCAGCAAGTCGTTTCTCGCCGTGGATGCCCTGCGGGATTACCTGGCGCGGGAAGCCTGGCAGATAGAGGAAATCCAGAAGGCCCTGAACGAGGCCGACGCGGGTGACTTTGCCAGTGCCGAAGAAGTGGCGGCCATCGCCGGCAAGTGGACCGACAATGGGCATTGAATGGCTGCGCAGCGCCTTGAACAACCTGGATGCTGAGGCGCGTCATATCGCCCAGGACGATCCCCGGGCCGCAGCGGAATTCGTCAGGACGCTATTGGCCAGCATCGAGCAACTGGCCCGCCTCCCCTCAAGCGGCCGCGAAGGCCGCCTGCCCGGCACCCGGGAGTGGATGGTCCCGGGCTGGCCCTACCTGATTCCCTATCGGGTGCGGGGAGACCGGCTACAGATACTGCGAATTTTCCATACCCGCCGTCAGCCCCCGGCGCGTTGATGAACGCTTCACTTGCAGGAGCTGGCTTGCCAGCGAAACGGATCTACCCGTTCCTCAAAACGCGCTACGGAAGATCTCCTCGATCTGCCGTTGATCCGCCGGACGCGGGTTGGTCAGGCCGCAGGCGTCTTTCAGGGCGTTGGCCGCCAGCAGCGGAATGTCCTGCAACTTGGCCCCCAGCTCACGCAGGCCGGCAGGAATCTCCACATCCCGAGCCAAGACACGAATCGCCGCGATTGCCGCCTGGGCCCCCTCCTCCGGGCTGAAACCACGGATGTCCGCGCCCAGGGCGTGGGCCACATCGGTCAGGCGGTCGGCACAGACGCTGGCATTGAAACTCTGCACATGGGGCAGCAACACGGCGTTGCACACCCCATGAGGCAAGTCGTAGAAACCGCCCAGTTGGTGGGCCATGGCATGCACGAAGCCCAGGGACGCGTTGTTGAAGGCCATGCCGGCGAGGAACTGGGCATAGGCCATGTTCTCCCGCGCCAACAGATCGCTGCCGTCGTGCACCGCCTGGCGCAGGTTGGCGCTGATCATGCTGATGGCTTTGAGCGCACAGGCATCGGTAATCGGGTTGGCGGCGGTGGACACATAGGCTTCGATGGCATGGGTCAGGGCGTCCATGCCGGTGGCGGCGGTCAGGCCCTTGGGCATCGCCACCATCAGCGCCGGATCGTTGACCGACAGCAAGGGCGTGACGTTACGGTCGACGATGGCCATTTTCACGTGGCGCGACTCGTCGGTGATGATGCAGAAACGGGTCATTTCGCTGGCGGTGCCGGCGGTGGTGTTGATGGCGATCAGCGGCAACTGCGGCTTGCTTGAGCGATCGACCCCTTCGTAATCGGCAATCTGTCCGCCGTTGGTGGCACACAGGGCAATGCCCTTGGCGCAGTCATGGGGCGAACCGCCACCCAGGGAGATGACGAAATCGCACTGCGACTGCTGCAACTGCGCCAGTCCCTGCTCGACGTTGGCGATGCTCGGATTGGGCTTGGCACCATCGAAGATCACCGAATCGATGTCCTGCATGGCCAGCTTCTCGGCGATCATCCCGGCCACCCCGGCCTTGGCCAGGCCGGCGTCGGTGACGATCAGCGCCTTGCGAAAACCATAGTTGCGAATGGCCTCCATGGCTTCGTCCAGGCAGTTGATACCCATGATGTTGACGGCGGGAATAAAGAAGGTGCTGCTCATGAGGAAGTCTCCGGGCGAAGGCCCAATGCGGGTGTCGATGCGGTGTATGCCCGACAGGATCGACTCATCGGTCACGGGCGATCTTGATCTGGCTCAAGGGTCGGTCGTGATAAAGTCGGCGCCCTGATCACCTACTGCCTTGAGACCAATGACCGCGATGACGGATTTCCAGGAATTTGACGCCGAACTTGAAGACTGGAACGCCCTGGGCACGAGCACGGCGTTCGGCGGCCTGCTGATCGGCAACGGCGCCAGCCGCGCCGTGTGGGAAGACTTCGCCTACGATTCGCTGTTCGAAAACGCCCGCACCGTCGAAGAAAAGCCCCTGAGTCCATCCGAACTCAGCGTGTTCGAAGCCCTGCAGACCCGCAGCTTCGAGCAGGTGCTGGGGGCCCTGAAAACCACCAGCCGGGTCAACAAGGCCCTGGCGGTCAGCTCGGCGGCGCCGCGCAATCGCTACTACGCGATCAAGGAAGCGCTGATCAACACCGTGCACGCGGTGCACATTCCCTGGCGCCTGATCCAGGCGCAGAGCCTGGCGGCCATCAACCAGGAACTGCGGCGCTACCCCACGGTGTTCACCAGCAACTACGACCTGCTCAACTACTGGGCCGTGCAGCATGACAGCCAAGGCATCGACGACCTGTTTCACGGCGCCGACCCGGCCTTCGCACTGGGCACCGCCCCCCGTGCCGCGACCCGCATCCTCTACCTGCACGGCGGCCTGCACCTGGTACGCAACCTCGATGGCAGCGCGCGCAAGCTGAGTGCCACCGAAGGCACCCTGCTGGGCAGCTTCGCCATCAACAACACCCTCAAGACTCTGGACGACGTGCCCTTGTTCGTCAGCGAAGGGCCGCTGGCGGACAAGCTCAAGACCATCCGCAGCTCGGACTACCTGTCGTTCTGCTACCAGCAGCTGCTGGATCACAGCGGCGCCCTGTGCATCTTCGGCCACAACCTGGGGCCCCAGGACCAGCACCTGGTGCAGGCGATCCGCCAGTCGGCCGTCACGACCCTGGCGATCTCCATCTACCCGCGCAGCGCGGCGTTCATCCAGCACCAGAAGCGCCACTACGCCAAGCTGTTCGAAGGGTTGGAGTTGAACCTGCGCTTCTTCGATTCCAAGACCCACGCCCTGGGCAACCCGGCCCTGGCGGTGCCCGTCGAACACTGACCGCGCCGGGCGCGGGCGTCCTGGGGATCGTCGCGGGCCTGCGGCCCGTTCGCAGCCTGCGGCAGCGGCTACAGATGGGGACGCGCCAGGCTTGGTGTAGCCGCTGGCGCAGCCTGCGATAAGCACCGCCAGGGGCTTGGGCGCCCTGGGGATCGCCGCGGGCCTGCGGCCCGTTCGCAGCCTGCGGCAGCGGCTACAGGAAGTGGTCGGGGTTCATTCTTCGTTGCTGTGTACCACCACCAGCAACTGCGCCTGCTCGTCCCCCAGGGAGCGGATTCGGTGGGGTTTCTGCGCGTTGAAGTGCAGTGCGTCGCCACGGTTGAGGATCACCCGTTCGTTCATGAAATCCACTTCCACCTGGCCTTCGTGGACGAACAGGAACTCCTCCCCCAGGTGCTCCTTGAAGGTCTTGTCACTGAACTCCCTGGCCGGGTAGATGATGAACGGCAGCAGGTTGCGCTCGCTGACCTGGTGGGCCAGCACCGCATAGCCCGGGGCCTGGTCGTTGGCCGCCAGCGACTGGCGCTGGTCGCTGCGCACCAGGCTGTAGCTGTCGAGGCTGATGCTGTCCTCGGCGAACAGCTCCTCGACCTTGACGTTCAGCGCCTTGGCCAGTTTCAGCGCCGCCGCGATCGACGGGGTGTTCAACCCGCGCTCGACTTTCGACAGATAACTCTTGGTCATCCCGGATTTTTCGGCCAGGGCCTCCAGGGTCACGCCAAGTTTTTTTCTCAGTAATTTCAAACGGATAGACATGTAGAGCGGTTAATCCATCTAGGAAACAACGATTGGCGCTTGCCAATGACACAAAGTGTCATATAGCCTTTTAAGTGTCATCACGCCTCACCCAACCACCTCGCAAGCAGCAGGTGAAGCGCAGATCCGACGTCCATTGCACTTCTCAAAGGACCTTCGACATGGCCAAGACATTAGCACTGCCCAAAGACCAGCTGGTCAAGCAAGCCCTGACCCAGATGCAAAACACCCTGGCGGATAATACGTGGACCGACCGGCAAAAGCTGGCCCTGACCTGCCGCATCCTGTTCGAAAACGGCCATGACTCGGGCCTGGCCGGGCAGATCACCGCCCGCGGCCCGCAACCGGGCACCTACTACACCCAGCAACTGGGCCTGGGCTTCGACGAAATCAGCGCCAGCAACCTGCTGCTGGTCAACGAAGACCTGGAAGTCCTCGAAGGCCACGGCATGCCCAACCCGGCCAACCGTTTCCACAGCTGGGTGTACCGCGCCCGGCCGGACGTGAACTGCATCATCCACACCCACCCGACCCACGTTGCCGCGCTGTCGATGCTCGAAGTGCCGCTTGAGGTGTCGCACATGGACCTCTGCCCGCTGTACGAGGACTGCGCCTTTCTCGAAGCCTGGCCGGGGGTGCCGGTGGGCAACGAAGAAGGCGAAATCATCTCCGCGGCCCTGGGCGACAAACGCGCGATCCTGCTTTCCCACCACGGCCAACTGTCCACCGGCGCCAGCATCGAGGAAGCCTGCGTGATCGCCCAACTGATCGAGCGCGCGGCCAAGCTGCAACTGCTGGCCATGGCCGCCGGCCGCATCAAGCCGATCCTCCCGGAGCTGGGCCGCGAAGCCCACGACTGGATCTCCAAGCCCAAGCGCCACGGCGCCGCCTTCAACTATTACGCTCGGCAAAACCTGAAAAAACACGCCGACTGCCTGAACTGATCCACCCCTTATGCCTTGCAGGAGTTGCACCATGCCTACCCCCAAGATCCACGGCATCATCGGCTACACCGTCACCCCCTTCGGCGCCAACGGCGAAGGCCTGGACCTGGACGCCCTTGGGCGTTCCATCGACCGCATGATCGACGCCGGCGTCCACGCCATCGCGCCCCTGGGCAGCACCGGCGAAGGCGCCTACCTCAGCGACACTGAATGGGACCAGGTCGCCGAGTTCAGCATCCGCCACGTGGCCAAGCGCGTGCCGACCATCGTCAGCGTCTCCGACCTGACCACCGCCAAGGCCATCCGCCGCGCGCGCTTTGCCGAAGCCCAGGGCGCCGACGTGGTGATGGTGCTGCCCACCTCCTACTGGAAGCTCAGCGAAGCCGAGATCCTCGCCCACTACCAGGCCATCGGCGCCAGCATCGGCGTGCCGATCATGCTCTACAACAACCCGGCCACCAGCGGCACCGACATGTCGGTGGAACTGATCCTGAAGATCTTCCACAGCGTGGAGAACGTCACCCTGGTCAAGGAGAGCACCGGCGACATCCAGCGCATGCACAAGCTGCACCTGCTGGGCGAAGGCCAGGTGCCGTTCTACAACGGCTGCAACCCGCTGGCCCTGGAAGCCTTCGCTGCCGGTGCCAGCGGCTGGTGCACGGCGGCGGCGAACCTGATCCCCCAGCTCAATCTCGACCTCTACCAGGCGCTGCTGGACAACGACCTGCAGCGCGGCCGGGAGCTGTTCTACCGCCAGCTGCCGCTGCTGGACTTCATCCTCAAGGGCGGCTTGCCGGCCACGGTCAAGGCCGGGCTGGAACTGACCGGGCTGAACGCCGGCGAGCCACGCCGGCCGGTGTTTGCCCTTAACGCGGACGGTCGCCAACAGTTGCACACACTGCTGCAGACCCTGGGTTGAAGCCCTGACAAAAAAGCCCGGGCGGCTGACACCGTCCGGGCTTTGGCATGGGCCGCGTTCACGCGTGGCTCAGTGGCGGTTCAGCGCCACCGGGGCCGTGGTCTTGAACTGCGGGTCCTGCAGCATCTGCGCGATGAAGTCGTCGGTGATGCGCTGCACATGCTGGTATTGGCCGCCATCGAGATTGGCCCAACCGCGCCAGGAGCGGGTGTGGTTGCTGACCCGATACTTGGCCAAAGGCTGGTCGCCACGGCTGACGTGGAACATCACCTGGCTGTCCCAGGTGACGCGGCCCGGCACGATAAAAAAGGTCATCGCGCTCAGCAGCCCCATGGGAATGTTCTGCCAGCCGAAGTAGTCACTGTCGGCCATCACGATCACGTTGTAGCCATCGGCAGTGAACCCCGACTGCACCTGTTCGAAGGTGCCGCGGCGGCGCAGTTCATCACGGATCAGGCCCCCGGGAATGGCGCCCATGACGCTGACGCTGATCGCCGGCAACGCCTGCTGATAATCCACCTCGGCCGGCTTGAGACTATGGCTGGTCTGGCACCCCCCCAGCCCCAGCATCAACACCAGCAACACCCACAACCGCGTCCGCATCACAATTCTCCCGAGAGCATGGCCTTGAGCATCGAGGCCTTGGGCCCCTGCTCCTTGACGATCAACGCGGTGACTTCTTCCATCTTCTCGAGATCGACCCGTTGCAGGTTCGGCACCTGCGGGTACTTAGCACGCACCAGGGCGGCGTCGCGCTCCATATGGTCACTGTGCAAAAACACGCATTTGGCCCCCAGCGCCGACAGACAGGCCGCGCGGAAATCGCCGACGTAATAGGCCTTGCCGGCTTCCAGCTCCAAGGGGATGGAGAAGTCCTCCCGGCTCCAGGACTTGGCGTTGCCGCGATCGAAATGCAGGTTGTAGATCTCGTAGCGCCCAGGCTTGAGTGGCATGACGAACAGGCTGCCGATGCCGTGCCAGCTCTCGCGCACATCCCGTGGCGTGCGGCCGTAGATCTCGTTGTACAAGCGCGCCGAGGCGAACCCGTCACCGCCTCGTGGACGAATCAGCAGCATCTGTTCGTTGGCGGTGTGCACCGCCTTCGGCCAGATCCCGACCACCCCCACCACATAAGCCACCCCCGACTGCGGGTCGGGGTTCATGTTCTTGGCAATTTTCGTGGGTGACAGACTGTAGCAACCGCTCAGCGCCAGCAGCGCGGCGAGTAAAACGAAAGGGCGAATCATGAGGTCGCAGATCCCTTGGACAATGATCGATAACGTCACCCAAGGTGCCAGGCATGCCGAGCGCCCGGTGACGGGCGCGGAGGATAAAACAAGTGATGGCATTTCGCCAGAATTCAGTCGCCAATCGGCTGGCGCCCGCCAGGGGCTCGAACCCAAGCCCGCCGCCATCGCGGGCGACCCGCTGCCACAGGGCCGATGGCGCTGCAACAAGGCCGCCTGGCCCCTGATCGGGCCAAGCGGCAAAGACCTTGTCGAACCGGGTTCAGGCGTCCGTCAGGTCCTTGATGTTGTGGCTCGGACCGTTGGCCTTGACGCTGGCGATGCCCTTGTCCCGGGCCGCCTCCGACGAATAGGTTTCACTGCTGCCGATGATCTGGTGATTGGCCGCCTTGAGATTGAAATAGGGCTTGCCGTCCTTGGCGCTCTTGCGCTCGTAGCGCTCCTCCAGGGGGCTGTTGGCCTGCACCGAGGCAATGCCGTTCTCGGCGGCGGCGCGCGTGGTGTACAGCTCGCTGGTGAGAATGGTCTCGGCGTTGGCCGCCTTGAGCAGGAAACGAAACTGGCCGCTGCTGCTTTTCTTCAACTCATACCATCCGGACATGCTGTTGCTCCTTGGGGTTTTCGATGGGCGTTGATCGATGGGCGTTGCGCCTTGAGAGTAAAGTCCCTTTCGGCGATTCAGCCATTGCCCCGCTGGCTGAAGAATCGGTTTGCCACCCGTTCCAGCCCCAGGTGTTCGCGCAGGCTGTGCCCCGTGTAGCGCTGGCGAAACAGGCCCCGGCGCTGCAACTCGGGGGTGATCCATTGCACAAAGTCGTCGATGGCCCCCGGCAGGTGGGTGAACAGCACATTGAAGCCATCGGCGGCGTATTCCTCGTACCAGGTCGCCATCTCGTCGACGATCTGCCCCGGCGTGCCCACCAGCACCTTGTGCCCGCTGGCGGACAGGCTGCGCAGCAGTTGCGCCAGCGTTGGCCGTTCCCGGCGGATCAGCTCCACCACCAGTTGCCGACGGCTCTTGTGCCGTTCGGTGGGCGCCGCATCCGCCAACAGCGGCACCTGGGCGTCCAGGGGCAGGCTCGACAGGTCGATGCCCAGGTCCAGCAGGTAGGACAGCGCCTTGAGCTGGGCCTGCGGATCCTGCAACTCCTGCAATTGCTGGTACTTTTCCTCGGCCTCGTTGAGGCTGCGGCCCACCGTGGGGGCGATGCCTGGGAAGATTTTCAACTGCCCGGCCTGGCGGCCGTAAGCGGGAAGTCGTTCCTTGAGCCCGGCGTAGAACGCCTTGGCCTGCTCCAGGTCGGTCTGGGCGGTGAACACCAGCTCGGCGCAACGCGCCGCCAGTTCGCTGCCCGGGCCCGAGGAACCGGCCTGGGCAATCACCGGCCAGCCCTGCACCGGCCGTGGCGCGTTCAATGGCCCCTGGACCTGAAAGTGCTGCCCGTGGTGCTGCAACAGGTGCATCCGTTCCGGGCGCAGCCACTGGCCGCTGGCCGGGTCCCGGGGGAAGGCATCATCGGCCCAGCTGTCCCACAGGCCACTGACCACGTCGAAAAATTCCTCGGCGCGGGCATAACGCTGGGCGTGGCTCATGGGCACGGGCTGATTGAAGTTCTCGCCGCCGATCAGCCCCGTCACCAGGTTCCAGCCGGCCCGGCCCTCGCTCAAGTGATCGAGCGAGGCAAACTTGCGCGCCAGGTTGTAGGGCTCGTTGTAGGTGGTGCTGGCGGTGGCGATCAGGCCGATGTGCCGGGTCACCACCGCCAGGGCCGGCAGCAGGGTCAGCGGGTCCCAGCGCAGGCTGTGGGAACTGCGAGCCAGCACCCGCGGATCGAGATCCCCCACCGCCACGTTGTCGTTGAGAAACAGCGCGTCGAAGCAACCTCGCTCCAGGGTCTGGGCGTAGTGCCGATAGCGCTGGAAATTCAACGAGGCATCGGCATCCGCCCGGGGATGGCGCCAACTGCCGCCGTGGGCCCCGGAGCCGGAGAGAAAGGCCCCCAGCCCCATCTGCCCGCCGCGCTCAGCCATGGCTGGCGCCCTCCTCGGCCGCCGCCACCGGACTCGGCGCGGCGCGCAGCAACAGGCTCACCGCAGCCCAGACCAACAGCGTCGCCAGCGCCAAGAACAGCATCACCCCGCGATAGCCATTGAGAAAGGCGCCCTGGGGGTCATCCAGCGGCGTGGCGGAAAAGTGGTGGAACAAGCCCACCCCCAGCGCCAGTCCGATGCCGCCGCCAACGTTGTGCAGGGTCATCAGCGAGCCCATGGCCACCGAGCCCACGGCCTGGGGCACCGAGGAAATGCCCAGCACCGTCGACGGCCCGAGAATGCTGGCCCAGCCCAGGCCCATGATGACGAAGGCGCCCAGCAGATACGCCAGTGACGTCTGGCGATCGAAGCCGGCCTGCAGCAGCGCCGAGAGCACGAACAGCAGCAACCCGGTCTTGATCAACAGCGCCGGGCCCTTGCGGTCCACCAGCCGTCCCACCAGCGGCGACAGCAACGCCACGCCCAAGGTGGTGGGCAGCAACAGCAGGCCGCTGGCCTGCACCGATGCGCCACGGATCTGCGCCAGGTACAGCGGCATGACGAAGAACGCCACGCAATAGAACAGCGCCAGGCCGAAACTGGCCGCCACCCCGGCGACAAAGCGCCGGTTGGCGAACAGCTTGAGGTCAATGATCGGCGCCGCGACCCGTTTCTCCACCGCCAGGAACGCCACCAGGGCCAGCAGCGCCACGGCGATCAGGCTCAGGGTCAGGCGTGAACCCCAGCCCCAGGCTCCGCCCTGGACGATCACCAGCACCAGGCTCGGCAAGCCGATCAGCAACAGCAAGGCGCCCCAGCCATCCAGCCGCGCACCGGTCTCGGCCGAGCGCGATTCCTTAACGCTGACACTGCAGATGCCCAGGCTCAGCAGCACGAAAGGCACGTTGATCAGGAAGATCCACTGCCAGCCAAAACCACTGGTGATCAGCCCGCCCAGCACCGGCCCGACAGCCAGCCCCACACCGTTGACCCCGAACAGCACGCCAAAGGCCTTGCCCTGTTCGGCGCTGTCGAAGGTGCTGGAGACAATCGCCCCGGAGGCGGTGTAGAGCACCGCGCAGGCCAGCCCCTGGATCACCCGGGCGCCGATCAGGGTGTCGATCTGCGTCGCCAGTCCGGCCGCCAGGGACGCCAGGCCGAACACGCTCAGGCCGATGAACAGCACCCGCTTGCGTCCATGCAGGTCGGCCAGGCGCCCCACCAGCACCATGAAACTCGACAGCGTCAGGATGAAGCCGTTGATCACCCACTGCAGGCTGTCCACCGAAGCCCCGAGATCGGCCTGCAGCGCCGGTAGCGCGGTGTTGACGATGGTGAAATCCACACAGCCGAGAAAACTGGCGATGCTCACACCGAGCAATGCCCACCACTTGCGTTGCTGTTGCGCAAAAACGCTCATGGAAACTCCTTGTCAGTCAAAAAAAACCGCTCTGCAGGCGCCCGCTTGCTGGCGAACAGGCCCTTGAGTCCTGCATCGCTGGCAAGCCAGCTCCTGCATTGATCGCGGCGGGTCAGATGGCGATGGCGCCGCTGGTCCAGTTGGGGTGAATGGCGCCGGGCAAGGTGAACGGAATCGGAATCCCGCGCTTCTTGAACTTCAGCGGCAGCCAGCGCACCCGGTCCGGGCTGTGGGGTTCGATCAGCAGCTCGCGGCTGGTGGCCATGGCGCTGGTCATCTGCTGCGGATAGAGCACGTAGTGGTAACCCTCGTCGGCCCACAGCGGCAGGATGATCGGGATTTCCTCAAGGATGTATTCCCGGCACTGGGCCGCCGCCCGTTCGATGTCCGCCTGTTCATCCCGCAGGCGCAGGCGCTCGGTGAACACGTTGATGGTGCTGTCGATGGCCTGGCGCAATTCCTCGCGCTGCTGATAGATCTGGTCCAGTTGCTGGCGCAGTTCGGCGTAACGGTCGCTGGCCAGTTCCTGGTTCCAGCGGGTGATGTGGTACGGCACCCGCAGGCCGTCGAGGATGCTCTGGTTGCGCGCCAGCCAGGCATCGCCGTCGCGGATCGACGCCGACAGCGCCTCGCCGGGGGATTTGCCGTGCTTGTTGTGGCGTTGCAGGGTGTCGGCGACCACCACCTTGACGTGGCTGAAGCCGGACTGGTTGATCAGGTGGATGGTGGACCGCAGCTTCTGGTCCTCGTGGTATTCCTGGCCGACGCTGACCGCCAGGACCACGCGCTTGCCATCGAATTCGTGCTCCTCGCCGCCCTTGTTGAAGTAGGCCTTGAGGTTGATTTCCTGCACCTTGCTCATGAGTTCAGCTCCAGTAGGCCAAAGGCTGGTGTTCGCCGTAGTAACCGATAAAGACCCCGAGGGTGACCCGGGTGCTGCTGGCCGAAGGGCGGACCGCGTGGATCAGCCGTGGGTTGAGCAGGATCAGGTCGCCGGGCTCGGGCTTGATCACGAAGTCCGGCGGCGGCAGCAGGTGGCGCTCGATGCCGTAGGCCCGCTCGCCCTTGAGGCGGTTGTATTCGTCCTCGTCCGGCTCGATGCCCCAGATCTCCAGTTCACCGCCGTCCTCGGGGATCTCCAGGTAGATGTTGGTCGACAGCTGGGTCAGCAATGGCGGGCTGTGGCCCTCGGGGGCATTGCGTTCGAGCTTGTCGGTGTGGGGCGTGAGATCGACCCCCGAGCCCTGGAAACGGGCGATGCCGACGAAGCATTTCTGCCCGTCCACCTGCAGCAGGTGCGCGCCCTGGGGCCAGACCTCGTCGAGCAACAGGCGCAGCTCGTCGATGGGCGAGGCCAGGGGCCGGAACAGGTTGCGGATCTTGCGGATGTTGGGCAGGGCCAGGGCGTGGTATTCGGCCCGGCTCTGTTCATCCTGGATCTCGATATAGGCCTTGCCGATCCGGACAAACTCCTGCTGCTGGCTGAAGGCACTGCGCAGTTCCTGCCGGTACAGATGCTCCCGCGCCACCTGCAAGGTATCCGGTGGGCAGAAACCTTTGAGCTGAACGCCGTAAGAGCGTTTTTCCACAACATCGAGGATATGCCGCGCTTCAAGTTTGTCGGCAGTAGTGACTGTGAACATGCAAGCTCCCTTATTCCCTGGAAGTAGCGACGAAGTACAAGACTGGCAGAACGTAATAATTTGTTTCAGGGCCACCTTAGGCAGTTGGCAAGACCTTGTGAAATACCCTTTATCTCTAATATCCAAACTTAAAAATGTATCGAAAATCAGGCAAATAGCGGCCATTACCGACAACTTCAACGGTCTGCGCGAACACTATTAAATTTGCTGATAGTTAAGTTAAACAGCGGACATTATTGAAGGGATATTTATTCATTCCTCCCGAGCTTAATTAATAAAAACGCCATCAATTCATTCAACTTCATTGAACTGTTCGTCCATGTAAGCCGCCGCATCAAACGACTTCTGGATGATGCCTTCCTCGCGATACAGATCAGCGGTGTGCTGCACGTCCGCCACCACCGACGGGCCCACGGCAATGCGTCGGGGCACGGAGTAGCGGTTGGAGCGTTCATGGACCTCTACCGGCAGGCCGCTGTAGCCGGCCTGGATGCGGGAAAACTCGGCCTGATGCTGATTGGCCCAGGCATAGGCGCGATCCAGGCGCCGGAGGAAATCGGCAATCTGTGCCGGCTTGTCATGGATCGCCTGATAATTGGCCACCAGCAGCATGTGCCCGGCGAACAGGCCCTCGCCACTGACCAGCACCCGGGTTCCACCTTCCATCTGCACCATGCTGGTGTAGGGGTCCCAGGTCGACCAGGCGTCGGCCTGACCGTTGCTCAGCAAACTGCGGGACTCGGCCGGCTGGAGAAAGATGAACTGCGCATCCGCGCCGTGCAGGCCCACCGAACGCAGCGCTGCCAGGGCCAGGAAATGGCCGATGGAGCCGCGAGTGGTGGTGATGCGCCGGCCCTTGAGGTCGGCGGCATCCCGTAGCGGCGAGTCGTCCCTGACCAGCAGCGCCACCGCCGTGGGCGTGACCTTGAGCTTGATCACCCCCACGGTCTTGATCGGCGCCCCGGCGGCCGCGGCGAACACGAACGGCGCGTCCCCCAGGCTGCCGATGTCCACCGCCCCCGCGGCCAGGGCCTCGGCGGTGGGCGCAGCGGCGGCAAAGGAGGCGAACTCGATGGGGTACGGCACCTGCTCCAGCTCACCGGCGGCCTGCAGCAGGATCTTCAGCGACTGCTTCTGGCTGGACACCCGCAACGCCGGCTGCGCCAGGGCAGTGCCCAGCCACAAACACAACACCAGCCCTTGTAGGAGCCGGCTTGCCGGCGAATGGCCCCTCAACCCTGCACCCGTCATGCGGCCGCCTTCGCTGGCAAGCCAGCTCCTACGAGGTGGATGACTGGCGTGCTTCAGAACACCAGGCTGACACAGCGGCCGTAGGAGCCAGCTTGCTGGCGAACAGCCCCTGAACCCTGCACCCGTCATGCGGCCGCCTTCGCTGGCAAGCCAGCTCCTACGAGGTGGATGGCTGGCGTGCTTCAGAACACCAGGCTGACACAACGGCCGTAGGAGCCAGCTTGCTGGCGAACAGCCCCTGAACCCTGCACCCGTCATGCGACCGCCTTCGCTGGCAAGCCAGCTCCTACGAGAATCATCGTGGTCATGCTCAGAACACCAGGCTGACACAGCGGCCGTAGGAGCCAGCTTGCTGGCGAACAGCCCCTGAACCCTGCACCCGTCATGCGACCGCCTTCGCTGGCAAGCCAGCTCCTACGAGGTGGATGACTGGCGTGCTTCAGAACACCAGGCTGACACAGCGGCCGTAGGAGCCAGCTTGCTGGCGAACAGCCCCTGACCCCTGCACCCGTCATGCGACCGCCTTCGCTGGCAAGCCAGCTCCTGCGAGAGTGATCGTGGTCATGCTCAGAACACCAGGCTGACACAGCGGCCGTAGGAGCCAGCTTGCTGGCGAACAGCCCCTGAACCCTGAACCCGTCATGCGGCCGCCTTCGCTGGCAAGCCAGCTCCTACGAGGTGGATGGCTGGCGTGCTTCAGAACACCAGGCTGACACAGCAGCCGTAGGAGCCAGCTTGCTGGCGAACAGCCCCTGAACCCTGCACCCGTCATGCGGCCGCCTTCGCTGGCAAGCCAGCTCCTACGAGGTGGATGGCTGGCGTGCTTCAGAACACCAGGCTGACACAGCGGCCGTAGGAGCCAGCTTGCTGGCGAACAGCCCCTGAACCCTGCACCCGTCATGCGACCGCCTTCGCTGGCAAGCCAGCTCCTGCGAGAGTGATCGTGGTCATGCTCAGAACGCCAGGCTGACGCGGCTGTAGTAATAGCCACCGCCCAGGCCATAGGGCGAGAACATCCCGTATTCATAGGTCCCCGCCCAGGCCTTGAGGCCGATCTTGTCCGGGTACACGTCGAACAGGTTGTTGGCGCCCACCGCCACGGTGAGGTTCTGGGTCACGTCGTAGGCCACGTCCAGGTCGGTGATCCACTTGGCGCTGTAGGTGCGGTCGTTGGCCGGGATGTTCGAGCCTTCGGTGTACTCGCCAAAGCGGGTCAGCTGCAGGTTGGTGGTCCAATCGCCGACCTTGTAGTTGGTGGACAGGATCCACTTGTCCTTGGGTGTGGATTTAGTCAGGTCGATCTGCTGCTGGCGGTCGAACAGCACGTAGCCGGCCCCCAGGCGCGACAGCGCCGCCGGGGTGTCCGCCAGGTCGCGGATGGTGGTCTTGTTGTGGTTGTAGGCCAGGCTCCACTTGGCCGTGCCGTACTCGCCGAACGACTGGCTGTAGTCCGCCACCAGGTCGACGCCCTTGGTCCGGGTGTCGGCGGCGTTGGTGTAGTACTGCCCGGCGAGGTTCGGCGACAGGCCGTTTTCCACCAGGATCTGCGACACCGCCGGGCCCTTGAGGATGCCGGTCTGGAGGATGCGCTTGTCGATGTCGATCAGGTAGAAGTCGGCGGTCAGGCGCAGGCGTTCGGTGGGTTCGGCGGTGAAGCCCAGGCTGTAGTTGCGCGAGGTTTCCGGCTCCAGGTCCTTGGCCCCCAGGGCAATGGCTTCCGGCGAGTTGGGGCGCATCTGCTTGGTGCGCACCGAGCTGGTGGTGCCGCCCGCGCCGAACTGGGTCACGGTGCTGGTGGTGGAGAACACGCTCTGGGCCAGGGACGGCGCGCGGAAGCCGTTGCTCACCGCCGCGCGCACCGCGTAGCCGGGGAGGAACTCGTAGCGCGTGGTCAGCTTGCCGCTGGTGGTATCGCCCACCCCGAGGTTGTACTTCTCATAGCGCGCCGCCGCGCCGACGTACCAGTTGGGGGTGATGTTCAGGCCCAGGTCCACATAGGCCGCCTCGCTGTGACGCTTGAGGCTGTAGGCGTCTTCCGGGGTGGTGCCGTTGACCGAAAACAGCCCCGGGTCCGGCACCACGCCGGCAAAGGGGCCGGTGGCCGGCACATAGCTGCCCTGGTTGTAGGAATTGGGTTCGCCCTCCTCCAGGGCGTATTTCTCCCAGCGGTATTCCACCCCGAAGGAGGTTTCCAGCGGGCTGCTCCAGCCGATGTCCAGGGCCCGGGAGAAGTCCAGGTTGTTGGTCCACTGGTCGAACACCAGATTGCCCAGGTGGAAGTCGTGCTGACCGTAGGGGCCGTTGGAGATGTTCAGGTTGTTGGCGGTGTCCAGCACCCCGCGGTCCTTGCCGTAGGTGCTGGACAAATCCCAGTCCCAGCCGCCCGCCAGGCCCTTGGCGCCACCGGCGACCTGGAAGTCGGTCTCGCGGATTTCCCGCCGCGCCTGGCCGCCATTGGGGTACGGCGCATTGGGCACCCCCGCCAGGCTGGTGATGTCGGTGGGCTTGCGATGGCCCAAATCCTTGTTGCTGTTGCGGTAGCTCAGGGTGGAAAACGAATACAGCTTGAGGTCGTCGGCCAGGGGCAGCTCGGCGTTGTAGGCCAGGCTGGTGGTGCGGTCGCGGCCCAGGCCGTATTCGGTGCCCCAGCCCTGGCGATTGCTTTCTCGCGGGTCCGGCGAGCCGTCGGCCTGCTTGAAGTACAGCTGGCCGCTGGCGGCGCTGGAGCGCTCGTAGGGCTCCTGGATCTTGGCGTCCCAGGACAGGTTGAAGAAGCCGCCGTCCTCCCCCAGCTTGTTGCCCCAGTTGAAGGCCTCGTGGCCGGTGGTGCCGTCGCCGTCGTAGTACTGGCCCAGGGTGGTGTCCGAGGTCAGGCCCTCGGCGTTGCGCTTGAGGATGATGTTGATCACCCCGGCGATGGCGTCGGAGCCGTACTGCGCAGCAGCACCGTCGCGCAGCACTTCGATGCGCTCGATGGCGGCGGTGGGAATCAGGTCCAGGTCCACCGGCACCGAGGCGTTGCCGACCCGCGCACCGTTGTTGATCAGCGCCGAGTTGTGCCGGCGCTTGCCGTTGATCAGCACCAGCACCTGATCGCCGCCCAGGCCGCGCATGCTCACCCCGCGCACCAGGAAGGCGGTGCCGCCGCCGTTGATGGTGGGCACGTTGAACGACGGCAGCAGGCGCCCGAGCATTTCTTTCAGGCCGTTCTGGCCGATGCTGCGCAGCTGTTCGCTGTCGATCACATCGATCGGCGCCGGGCTGTTGGTGACGGTGCGCTGCTGGCTGCCGCGCACGCCGGTGACCACTACGGTGCCGAGGGTTTCATCGGCGGCCAGCAGCTCCACCGGGGTTGCCAGGCTCAGCAGGCCAAGGCTCAGGGGCGCGGCGCCGAGGACGATTTTATGCAAGGACATACTCATGACTTCAGATCCTTTGACAGGCGCCTCAGCGCGCTCGGGCGGCGACGGTTTCGACTTCGATCAGGGCCCCGGGCAGTACCAGCCCCGCCACTTGCACCGTGGTCCGGGCCGGTTTGAGCGGCTGTTTCTCGGTGCCGAAAAACTCGCGAAAGGCCACTTGCAGGCCGCCAAAATCCAGCTTGCCGCCCAGGGCCGGATCGCCCACCAGGTAGATCCGCAGCTGCACCACATCCCCCAGGGTCAAGCCCTGGCCGGCGAGGATCGTCTGCACCTTGCGCAGCACCTCGCGGGCCTGGCTCTCGGTATTGCCAGCGGCGTGGATCTGTTCCTTGGGCGCCTTGGGGTCCACCGGGTCCGGCAGCAGGCCGGAGAGGTAGGTCACCTCGCTGTTGGCGGGCAAGGTCACCGATTGCAGGATCGGCGAATGGGGATAGGTGGACGGCACGCGCTGGATCCCCGCGGCCCAGCTGCTGCTGGCGGCGCACAACAGCCCCAGCCCTACGACGGTGTTTTTCAAAGACATGCAAAGACGCTCCAAGGTTGTGTTTGCCAGCCTCGGAGGTCCGCTACCCGGCAATGGGTGACTGCTGTTTTATGAGTGCTCGGCTTTTTCAGGCCGTTTGCTGTAGCGACGAGCCTTGCGCCCGTTGAAAAAGGTGGCGCACCACGCGCCGCGCGGCGCCGGCGGCGGCTTCCTGCCAGATGCCCACGCCGCTGTGGGCCAGGCCATCGCTGGTCAGGTAGACCCGGCCCTGGGGCTGGTTGAGCAGGCTGTAGTCCGGCTCGGCCACTTCATGGCTGATCCAGGGGCCGAAGTTGTAGGGGATCTTGCCCCAGGCAATCACCAGCGGCTTGCGCAGTTCATGGCTGTGGCCGGGGTGCAGCAACTCCACCGCTTGACGGGAAATCTCGATCTGCTGGGCCAGGCTTTTCTCCCCGAACCTGCGGGCGGTTTCACCGTTGTTGTAGGCCGCCACCAGCACCCCCTCGGCCTGGTTGAAACCACCGCTGGGGTACCACAGCCCGGAAGCCTCCTGATTGATGAACGACAGCCCGCCGTAGATCTGGTACTGGCTTTCCCAAAAGCGCCGCGACTGCCAGGCCACCTTGTTGGCGTAACCGAACTGCACCGCGCCGATGGCCTGACGCACCGGGGTGCTGAAGTTGTTCTCGACCTTGGCCAGCAGCGGCAAGGGCAGGGAACTGATCACGTAGTCGACCTTGAGGCTCTGGGTGCGGCCGCTGCGGCGATCCAGGTAGACCACCTCGGCACCGTCGGCCCGGTTGGTGATGGAACGCACCTCGCTGTGCAGCCGCAACTGCCCTTGCAGACGCCGGGCAAACGCCTGGGGGATGCGATCCATGCCACCCACCGGCTGGAACATGGTGGGCGAGAATTCCGGGTATTCATCGATCATCAGCGCCGTGGTCAGCGCCGGGTTGAGCAGGGTCTGCAACGGCAGCGGGTCGTTCTTCTGCGCCAGCTGGTCACCGGCGCCGGGCCAGACCTTGTAGCCCGAGCGCGCCGAGCCCAGGTATTCGAGCTTGTCGGAAAGGTCGCCCCAGGTTTTCAGAAAGCTCAGCAGATTGCTGCGATCGGCAGCCGTCAGCTCCTGGTCCAGGGCATGCCGGTTGACCGCCTTGGCCAGCAGTTCGGAAAAATGCCCGCGGCTGTCGTTGACCGCCTGACGGATCTGCAACGCCGGCTGATTCAGGTCCGGACGCACCAGGGCATTGCGGCTGGTGTTGACCAGCACCTCCAACTCCACCCCCAGCTCGCGGCAGTAGCCGAGCATCAACTGGTGATGGCTGGGCAGGCGGCCGGCCCCGGCATTGAGGTAGAAACCGTCGTCGAACTCGGCGACCTGCACACTGCCGTCGCTGTACTCCACCCGATCGCCGCCGCGCACCGTCCAATTGCGCCCGCCGACCCGGTCCCGGGCTTCCAGCAGCGTGACCTTGAACCCGGCCTTGTTCAGCTCATAGGCGCTGACCAGGCCACCGATCCCGGCGCCGATCACCACCACCGAAGCGCCCTTGCCCACCGCCGCGCTGGGCAGCGACGCATAGTTCTCCTCGAAGGCCTCGGCATTGCCCGAGCCACCGAACAGGCCCATGACCGCGCTCGCCGCCTGGACCCCGCCGACAGCGGCGATACGGGCGATCAATTGTCTTCTGGTCAGTGGCATGCCAGCGCTCCCTGCTGCGAATGGATAGTGCGTTCGGTTATAGCCCGCGGACTTATGCAGTCACTTGGGTCTATGGGAAGCCATCCTAGGGGCGCTCATTTAATAAGAGAAATACATTTTAAGCATATGCAAATATTACTTTGTTTCATATTCAGGCACGCAAATACTGCACAAGACGCATGAACAACAGTGACTAGCCAGTCGCAGGACAATCCAGCTCGGCCCGCGGGTCTACACCGGGAAAAACCGTTTGCAACGTATTTATTGAACAGTAACATTTTCAATGTTACCGTTCTTAAATCATGTTAAAAGGACACCGAGCATGAACCCCGAACTCCAGCACAGGGCTCCCCAACTGCCTGCGCTCGCCTCCTACATCGAGACAGTGCTCGGCGATACCCCAAGCTTCAGCGCCTGGGATCAAGCCCCCAACCTTCCCTACTACCTCAACAGCCACTATTGCCTCCTGCACATGACCCTGCTCGGACAAGCCTGCGTGGTCTTGCTGGAGAACCCGCAGCAAGCGGCCAGCTTGCCGGACGTGAAAAAGCACATGGATACGCTGCGCAAGCTGACCCAGGCCCCCCTGATCTTCGTGGCCGAGGCCCTGGCCTCCTATGAGCGCAAGCGCCTGATTGACAAGGGCGTGCAGTTCATCGTCCCCGGCAACCAGCTGTTCATCCCCGAACTGGGGCTTGATCTGCGGGAGTACTTCCGCGCTCGACAGGAAAAAATCACGCTCATGAGTCCGGCCACCCAGGCCATGCTGATCCACCTGTTGATGAATCCCTCGCCGCCCTCGTTGCAGTTGTCCCAATCGACGCTGGGCTACCCGTTCAAGTACTCCAAGATGACCGTTTCCCGCGCCGTCAAAGAGCTGAAAGAACTAGGTTTGATCGTGGTACACAACGACCGGCAAGCCCATATCGAGATCCAGGTTTCGTCGCATCAACTCTGGGAAGACGCCAGGAAGCACATGCGCTCCCCCTTGAAAAAGACCCTGTGGCTGAACCAGATCCCGCACTTGAATCACACGCCACTGCTACTGGCAGGCGAGTCGGCGCTGCACGAGCACAGCCTGCTGATGGAACCCCGGCTGCCGGTTTACGCCTGCTCCAGTGAAACCCTGGCCACGCTCCTGAAGGACTGCCCGGCGCTGAGCGAAGTTGCCCCCGAGGACGCCGTCTGCGCATTGCAGATCTGGTCCTACGAACCCACCGTCTATGCTCGGACAAAGGATGGCTGTGTCGATCCTTTCTCGCTGCTCCTGAGCTTGCAGGACAGCAAGGATGAAAGGATCCAGATCGGCTTGAGCCAAGTGGAAGGAGACTTGAAATGGTAAGGGGGCTGGATCGCTTCCGTGAATACTTCACCGACTACGCAGACCGCTACGTGATGATCGGAGGCGTGGCCGCCTACCTGAGCATGGAAGAAGCCGGCCAGGCGTTCAGAGCTACCCGAGACCTGGACATCGTCCTGATCATCGAAGCGCTGGCCCCTTCGTTTGTCGCTCGGTTCTGGGAGTTCATACGAGCCGGCGGTTATCAGATCAAGCAACGCAATGACCAAAGGCCGATTTTCTATCGTTTCATGGCTCCGGCCGATACCCGCTTCCCTGTACAGATCGAACTGTTCTCACGCAGCCCGGAAGGCATCGATCTGGCCGAGGGCGCGACCTTGAGTCCTATTCCTGTCGACGAGGCCGTCTCAAGCCTTTCGGCCATCTTGCTCAACGACCAGTACTACGACTTTTTACTCGCAGGCATGCAGCAGATCGACGCTATCACCCACATCGGGGCGGACCGGCTGATTCCCCTCAAGGCCCATGCCTGGCTGAACCTGACCGAGCGCCAGGGCAAGGGGGAGCAGATCGACAGCAGGAACATTCGCAAACACCGTAACGATGTCTTGAGCCTCTCGGTCCTGCTTGCTCCCCACTCAACCCACCTGCCCGGTCCAATAGCTGAAGACCTGCATCAGTTCCTGCGGCAACTGGCCGAACAAGCCGTGGATCCTGCCGCCATAGGGCTGACAGAGAGCCTGCAAGAGCTGATTTGGCGCATCCGGCAAGCCTTTCACCTGGCCTGAAACACTCAACCTCCTAGCCAGCGTGAACGGCCTGCGCCGCCGCCAACACCCGCAGCAGATTCCCACCCCAGATCTTCACCATATCCGCTTCGCTGTAACCCGCCGCCAGCAGGCGTTCGGTGATTCGCGCCAGCTGCGTCACATCCTCCAGCCCCTGCACCCCGCCGCCGCCATCCCAGTCGGCACCGATGCCCACATGGTCCGGCCCCACCACGTCAAGGATGTGCAGCAGATGGCGCATGTAGTCGTCCAGGCTGGCCCTGGGCTGCGGGTATCGAGCCTCGACCTGGCGAATGCGCTCAGCCAGGTCCGCCACCTGCCCGGGGCTCAGGCTCGCCGCCAGGCGAAACTCGCGGTACAGCGGCCCCAGGGCCTTGTCGCGCTCGGGGTTGGGCGCGTGGTTGATCAGGTCGCTGGGAAAGCTGTTGACCTGCACCACTCCGCCCCTGGCCGCCAGCTGGCGCAGGCGCCGGTCATCCAGGTTGCGCGGATGGGCGGTGATCGCCCGGCTGCTGGAATGCGAGGCAATGATCGGCGCGCGGGACAGGGCCAGGACCTGGTCGAATACCTGATCTGAGGCATGGGACACGTCCAGCAGGATGCCCAGGCGATTGGCCTCGGCCACCAGTTCGCGCCCCGCCGGGCTCAGGCCGTGCCACTGCGGCAGGGCGGTGGCGGAGTCGGCGAAATCGTTGTTGGCCGAGTGCACCAGGCCGAGCATGCGCAGGCCCTGGCGGTAATAGGTGTGCAAGCGGGCCGGATCGGCGGCCAGGGGCTCGGCGTTCTCCATGCTGATGAAGACCACTCGCTGGCCACGGGCGACGATGGCCGGAACATCGCTGGCCTGCAGGGCCAGGGCGAAATCATCGGGGTGGGCGGCGATCAGGTCGCGGATCCGCGCCAGCACCGCCAGCCCATGTTCGCTGGCCAGGGTCCGGCCCTCGGCGTTGAGCGGGCCCTGTGGGGTGAAGATGGCCCAGAACCCGCCGTCCAGCCCGCCCTCTTTCATCCGTGGCAGATCGACCTGGGACAGGTCGTCCCGATAGTCATGGCGCTGAGTGATGTCCCACCCGGGGCGGGCCAGTTGCATAGGGGTATCGAGGTGGCTGTCGAGCACCGTCAGGCGCTGGTGCAACGATTGCGCCGGGCTGGCGGCCAGCGCCCAGGGGCTGACCAGCGCCAGGCACAGCAAGGTTCGAGAAAACATCGGGCCTCCTGACCAATCAAAGAAATCGCCCCATCGGATCGTGGGAGCGGGCTTGCCAGCGAAAGCGGCCCTGAGATCGTTGCAAGGCTCGAGGGCCTATTCGCCGGCAAGCCGGCTCCTACGCAAATATCAACATGGGCGTGTACCTGTAGGAGCTGGCTTGCCAGCGAAGGCGGCCCCGAGATCGTTGCAGGGCTCAAGGGCCTATTCGCCGGCAAGCCCGTTCCCACGGAAATATCAACATGGGCGTGTACCTGTAGGAGCTGGCTTGCCAGCGAAGGCGGCCCCGAGATCGTTGCAGGGCTCAAGGGCCTATTCGCCGGCAAGCCGGCTCCTACAAGGGGTCATGACCAGTGGAAGCTGCGGTCCCACAGCCCGGAAACATCCAGCTGCTGGGGCAGGACGCCGGCTTCGAAAAACAGGTCGGCCACGTCCTGCTGGGATTTCACCGCCGCGTCGTCCACCGGTTGCAACAGTCGTGGGCCGCTCTGGGCGCGGTATTGGGCCAGGAACACTTCCCGGGGCATGCCAAGAATCTTGGCGCTCTTGGTGGCCCATTCTTCGGGATGGCTGGCGATCCATTGCCAGGCGCGGTACTCGCGCAGGATGTAGTCGGTGATCGCCGCGTGCTTGAGCGGGTCGGCAATGCTGTTCTGGTTGGCGGCGATCACGTAGTTGCCGGACAGGTAGCCCTGGCCGGTCTTCAGCACCCGGGCCCCGGCCCGCAGTTCCGCCAGTTGGATGAAGTAGCCGAAGCTGACCCAGGCATCCAGGGCGCCGTTCTGGAAGGCGGCGAAACCGTCTTGCGGGGTCAGCGCCATGGGCACGATGTCGGCAAAACCCAGGCCCTGTTCCTTCAGTGCCTTGAGCAGAAAGTAGTGCGAGCTGGTGGAGCGGATGTAGCCGATGCGCTTGCCCTTGAGCTCGGCCACCGACTGCACCGCAGAGCCCTTGGGCACGATGAAGGCCTGGTTGTTGACGTCGCCGGTGAGCACCGCGATCAGCTTCACCGGGGCGTGGTTCTTGATGCCGAAGATCGGCGGGATCTCGCTCATCGGCGAGATGTCCAGGGTGCCGCTGACCAGGGCCTCGAAGCTCAGGTTGCCGCCGGTGAACTCGGCGTACCTGACCTTGTAGGGCGGCGGCTCGATGCCCGCCTCGGCAAAGAAGCTCGGCGCCGCGCCCTTGTAGGTGGCGACATTCAGGGTGACCCCGGATAGATCCACGGCGGCCCCCAGGCCCAGGCGCGGCAAGGCGGCGGCCAGGCCGGCCAGGGCCGAGAGTTGGAGAAAGTGACGACGCTGCATGGGCAAGGGTCCTTAATCGAGAAAATCCGGTTCTTCACGCACGATCCGTTCGCGGTAAGGCTGGAAGCTGAACCAGCCGCCGAATTCGGTGCCGACCTGGCGCGCGGTGTGGCGCGCCACCTCGTGGGGAATGAGTCGCGGGGTGCCGGCGGCTTCCGCCAGCAGCTGGGTCTGGGCGGCGTTGTCCATGGCGATGAAGCGCCACACCGCCGCCTCGACGGTTTCGCCCACGGTCAGCAGGCCATGGTTCTGCAGGATCAGCGCCTTGTGCCCCTGCAGCGCGGCGGCGATCCGCGCGCCTTCGCTGGCCTCCAGCACCACCCCGGAGAAGTTGTCGAACAGCCCGTGCTTCTCGTAAAAGGCGCAGGCGTCCTGGGTCAGCGGGTCCAGCAGGCGGCCCAGGCTCGACCAGGCCTTGCCGTGCAACGAATGGGCATGGGCCGCGGCCACCACTTCGGGATGGGCTTCGTGCAAGGCGGCATGAATGGCGAACGCCGCGAGGTTCAGCGCCCCCTCGCCTTCGATCACCGCGCCTTCGGGGTTGACCAGCAGCAGGTCCGACACCCGCACATGGCCGAAATACACCCCCACCGGGTTGACCCAGAAATGGTCCGGGCGCCCCGGGTCGCGCACGGTGATATGCCCGGCGCCCCCCATGTCGAAGCCCAGCCGGGCGAACACCCTAAAGGCCGCGGCCAGGCTTTGCTTGCGCTGCTGGCGCTCCAGCTCGACCGTGGCCTGCTGGGGCGGGTGCTCCCAGCGAAGCACCGTATGGCCATCGCGGGGCAAGTCATACACCGCGGGACGAAAATGTGCGGTCATGTCCGCTCTCCTTGAAGTGGTCATCGATACCCTGCGCGCAAAGGCCCGCAGGACCTTGCTTGGCGATCTCCCGCCAAACCTGCAGCAACCTTGAGAACCTCGCGTCCCTTCGGGCCGTTCGCAGCCTGCGGCAGCGGCTACACCTATCCCGGCCCGACATGGGCCCTGTAGCCGCTGCCGAGCCTGCGAGGCTGCGCAAAGGCCCGCAGGGCCTTGCTTGGCGATCTCCCGCCAAACCTGCAGCAACCTTGAGAACCTCGCGTCCCTTCGGGCCGTTCGCAGCCTGCGGCAGCGGCTACACCTATCCCGGCCCGACATGGACCCTGTAACCGCTGCCGAGCCTGCGAGGCTGCGCAAAGGCCCGCAGGGCCTTGCTTGGCAATCGCCCGCCGAACCTTCAGCGACCTCAAGCCCCCTGCGTCTCCTGCGTCTCCTGCGGAGCCGTGCGCAGCCTGCGGCAGCGGCTACACGAAGCGCTGCAGGCCAAGGCTGGAACCGTGTGTTAGTAGCCACGCTGGATCTCCACCGGGTTTTCCAGGGGTAAACCATCTCTCCAGCGCTGCAGATTGCGCCCCAGCAAGCGGGCGATATTCAGGTAGACCCGTGGCGAATTGGCCGAGGTGTGGGGCGACAGGCGAATGCCCGGGTGGCGATAAAAAGCGTGGCCCGCGGGCAGCGGTTCGGGGTCCGCCACATCCAGGCTGGCCAGGCCGATGCGCCCCGTCTCCAGGGCCTGCAATAGCGCCGGCTGATCGATCAGCCCACCGCGAGCGATATTGATCAGGTGCAGCCCGGGCTTGGCCGACGCCAGGACATCGGCATCGATGATGCGTCGGGTCTGCTCGGTCAGGGGCACCGCCAGCAGCAGATGATCGGCCCGGGCAAACAGCTGGTGCAGGTCGGCCACCGGTTCGACCCCGGGCACTTCGAAAGGCTGCGCCGAACGGCGCAGGGCCAGCACCTGCATGCCCAGGGCCTGGGCCTTGGGCGCCAGTTCGCGGGCAATGCTGCCAAAGCCGAACAGGCCCAGGGTGCTGCCGGCCACCGATGCCAGCGGCCGTGGCTGCCAGTGTTCGGCGCGCTCGATCCACACCTGGGGCAATTGCTTGGCCGCGGCGAAGATCGCCGCCAGGGCAAACTCGGCAATGCTCTCGGCGGTGCTGCCCCGGGCGCTGGCCACCGGCAGATCCTGGAACAGCCAACGGGGGAAATAATCCAGGCCCGAGGTCACCAATTGCACGAAGCGCAGGCCGAAGGGCCAGCCCGCAGGCGGCTCTGGAGCATCACGAAAATCGGCATGGGGCGCGGCCAGCAGCACCTGAACATCCCCGGGCAGATCACTGGGCAGCCCTCGGGGCAGGCTCAGCACCTCGACGCCTGGCAGCGACTGGCGCAGTTGCTGGTTGAAGCCCTCGTCGAGCTGGCTGGCAATACGCGTCACACCTGGGCTCCCCGGCTGGGCAAGGCAAAGGCGGCGCGGCCCACGGCGCCAAGGATCGCGTCGTTCTGCGGGGTGTGGATCCGGCTGCACAGCACATCACGGTAATGCCGCTCGATGGGGTTGCCCCGGGCCAGCCCGGGATTGCCGATGGCCTCGATGCCCAGCTCCACGGCGCTGATGGCGTTGCTGGTCACCAGGTACTTGATCTGGGTCGCCTCGCCCGGGGCGATCCGCCCTTCGGCGGCGGCATCGAGCAGCACCCGGTTGTTCAACAGCAAGGCGTCGATGCGCCCGATCAGCTCCTGGAAACGCGGCAGGCTCGACAGCGGCGCGCCGAGGTTGGCCGGGGCGCGCTGGGCCAGCCAGCCCAGCAGCCAGTCACGGGCGGCGCGGGCCACGCCGTCGTAGATCGCCGACAGCAGCACCGCCAGCCAGAGCACGCCCTTGCTGTCCAGCTCCGAGGGGCGCGGAACGTTGGCCGGTTGGATGTCCACCGCCTGCTCCAGGGGCACAAACACTTCATCGAAGATCACGTCGTGGCTGCCGGTGGCGCGCATGCCCAGGTGGTCCCAGGTTTCCTCGACGCGGATGCCGGGGCTGTCGCGGTGCACCAGCCAGGTGCCCACCTGCGGCTGGGCATCGTCGCTACGAGCCCAGACCGCCAGCCAGGTCAGCCCGGGAATGCCGGTGGAGTAGATCTTGCGCCCACTGAGCCGCCAGCCGCCCTCGACCCGACGCGCCAGGGTGGCCGGCAAGCCGCCCCGGGCCGGGGTGCCGAGGTCCGGCTCGACCCGCAGCGCATTGATCAGGGCGCCCTCTTGCACCGCCTCGCGCGCCACGCGCTGGCGCAGGTGCAGGGGCCAGGCGCTGTTCTGTTGCAGGCGGGTGTGCTGCAGGTACTGCATCACCAGCACCAGCGCGGTGGAAGGTTCGCCCCGGGCCACGGCGCCGATCACCCGCCGCGCCTGGGCCAGGGTCGCCTCGCTGCCGCCCAGGGCCCGGGGCACGGTCAGGGCCAGCAGGCCATGCTGGTGCAGGCGCTGCAGGTTGGCGTGGGGAAACTCGCTGTGGCGATCGTAATGGGCCGCACTGGCGGCGAACTCCTCGCTCAACTGCTGCAGCAGGTCGGCGAACTCGCTGGAGTCCGGATCAGGGACGGGACGGGACACGGACGAAGACGGTTGCACGCTGGAAAGGCTCATCGGCTGGCAGTCCTACTCAAGGGGTGGGAGATGTCGACGGCCGGCTCGGCCTCGGTTTCCACGCCCAGCAGTTGCAGCAACCGCGCACGCAGCGGCTGGAACCCCGGGGCGGACACCTGACGCGGACGCGACAGGCGGATCGGCAGTTGTTCGGCGATTTGCCCGTTGGCCAGCACCAGCACCCGGTCGGCCAGCAGCAGCGCCTCGTCGACATCGTGAGTCACCAGCAGCACCGCCGGGGTGTGCGCCCGCCACAGGCGGATGATCAGTTGATGCATGCGAATCCGGGTCAGGGCATCGAGGGCGGCGAAGGGTTCATCCAGCAGCAACAGCTGCGGCTCGCGCACCAGGGCCCGGGCCAGGGCCACGCGCTGGGCCTCGCCGCCGGACAGGGTGCCGGGCCAGGCGCCCAACCGATGGGCCAGCCCGACTTCGGCCAGCGCCGCCTCGGCCCGCTCGCGGACCCCAGCCCCACGCACGCCCAGGGCAACGTTGCGCCACACGCGCTTCCAGGGCATCAAGCGTGGTTCCTGGAACACTGCGGCCATGGCCGAAGGCACCTGCAACCGGCCCTCATCGATGGGTTCCAGCCCGGCCAGGGCCCGGAGCAAGGTGGTCTTGCCCGAACCGCTGCTGCCCAGCAGGGCGACGAACTCCCCCGGGGCGATGTTCAGGTCCAGGCTGTCGAGTACCGCCTGCCCGGCGAAACGTCGGGTCACCCCGCGGCATTCGACGGCGCCGCGCACGGGGCGCGGCTGGGGCAATGACACAGTCATGGTCAGTTCCTGATAAAGGTCGGGCGCCAGGCCAGGGCGCAACGTTCGAGGCCGCGCACCAGCCCGTCGATGCCCAGGCCGAGCACGCTGTAGACCAAGAGGCAGATGACGATCACATCGGTGCGCATGAAGTCCCGGGCGTCGTTGACCAGGTAGCCGATGCCGGCGCTGGCGTTGATCTGCTCCACCACCACCAGCCCCAGCCAACTGATGCCGAAGGCGTAGCGCAGGCCGACGAAGAACGCCGGCAAGGCCCCGGGCAAAATCACGTGGACGATCAGTTCCCAGCGTTTGAGGCCGAGTAGGGTCGCCGCCTCCAGCAGCTTGGGGTCCAGGCTGCGGATGCCGGAAAACAGCGTCAGGTAGATGGGAAAGGTGGTGCCCAGGGCAATCAGGGCGATCTTCGGCGTCTCGCCCACGCCGAACCAGAGAATGAACAGCGGCACGATGGCCAGGAACGGCAGGGTGCGCAGCATCTGCATCGGCGAGTCGATGGCGATCTCGCCGCGCCGCGACAGCCCCGCCACCAGGGCCAGGACAGTGCCCAGGCTGACGCCGATGGCCAGGCCGCTGAGGGCGCGCTGGAGGGACACCCACAGGTGCCCGCCCAGCTCGCCGCTGCCGAGCATCTGCCACAGGGTGCCGCCGATGGTGCTGGGGGCGGCGATGATCCGCGCCGGCAACAGCCCGCTGCGCGACGCCAGTTCCCAGAGCAACAGCAGCAACAGCGGGCTGATCAGGCGCAGCGACAGGTTGCCGAGGAACTTCACTCCGGGGCGCTCGGTCCAGCGGGCATACAAGGAGAGCGGGGCTTGCGCAGGCATTTCAACATCCCTATTTCAGCGCGTTCGAGCCCCATGCTAACTACATAAAAAACGTCCGTGAAATTCGTTTTGGTTCTAACTTAATATACAAAAATTGCATTCAGCAAATAGATATATATGCAAACAATGGATAAACCCGTAGACGTCGGCTTGCCAGCGAAAAGGCCGTAGAGCCTTGTGCCGCCTTTACCGGCACCTTCGCTGGCAAGCCAGCTCCTACCGCCGATTTGTGCCGCACCCGTGGCTAGCCGACGCGAGCGGCGACCATTTCGCCGAACAGACTCACCGGCTCCTGCAGGTTGCCGAGAAAGCGCGGGTGGATCAGCCACAGGTCGATCACCGGCTTGAAGTCGCTGACCGGGACGATCTCCAGTTTGTCCCGGTGACTGCTGTTCTCCAGCAGCGGCAGCGGCACCAGACCGTAGCCCAGGCCATTGGCGATCAGCCCCAGTTGCAGCTCGGTGCCGAAGGTTTCCAGGTTGATCTGCAAGGTCAGGCCCTGGGCGCTCAAGGCCCGTTGCAGGCCGGCCCGAAAACCGCAGCCGTCGGGGTTCAGCACCCAGCCGCGCTGGTAACAGTCGGCCAGCTTGCACGAGCGTTTGCGCACCTCGCCCTTGGCCGCCACCACCACCAGATTCATGCTGCCCAGGGAGCGCCCTACCACCCCTTCGGGGAATACTTTGCCGGCGGGAAACAGCGCGGCCACCACGTCCAGTTCACCGTTCTCGACCTTGTTCAGCAGGTGGCTGCCCCAGCCGGTGGCTACCGAGGTCTGCAACTGCGGATAGAGGCTCTTGAGCTGGCTCAGGGCATCCAGCAGCACCACGTCGCCAATGGTCTGCGGCACGCCGATGCGCAAGGCGCCGCTGGGGGCGCCGTCATTGGCCACCAGCTCGTTCAGGGCGTCGATGCTGCGCAGCACTTCCAGGCACTGGCCGTAAACCCGCAAGCCCATGCTGGTGGGCTTGAGCGGCTTGGTGTTGCGGTCCAGCAGTTCCACCCCCAGGGCTTCCTCGAAATTCTGCACCCGGCGGGTGATGGCCGGCTGAGTCAACTGCAGGGCATCGGCCGCCTGGCTGATGGTCTGGCAGCGGATCACCGCCACGAACGCGTTCAGATCATCTATCTTCATTCTTTTTTCGCATAATAAATGACTGGAAAAATGTTCGATAAGAATAATACCTTTTAGCTCGCCCGTGTAGTTCGCGTCCTTTGCCTTGTGTCCACGGAGGGAGCCCATGCCCCACAACGCCGCAACAGTCGCTATCGATACCCCCAACTTCGCCCGCCTGCGGGACTTCATCGCCGCCCTGGCCGAGCTGCTGGACGGCCATCCCGATGAGCCCCGGATACTGGAGCAAGGCGCCGACCTGCTGCAGCGCCTGGTGAGCCAGGACGACTGGCTGCCCGATGAATTCGCCCAGCCCGACCCGCAGCACTATCAGCAATGGCTGCTGCATGTCGACTCGCGCCAGCGCTTTTCCATCGTCAGCTTCGTCTGGGGTCCGGGGCAGCGCACGCCGATCCACGATCACCGGGTCTGGGGCCTGATCGGCATGCTCCGCGGCGCCGAGGATAGCCAGGGCTTCGAGCGCCTGACGGACGGCCGCCTGCAACCTGCGGGGGCTCCGATTCGCCTGGTACCGGGGCAAGTGGAAGCGGTGTCGCCACGCATTGGCGACATCCATCAGGTGAGCAATGCCTACGCCGACCGGGTGTCCATCAGCATCCACGTGTACGGCGCCAACATCGGCGCGGTACGCCGGGCCGTGTACACCGCCGAAGGTCACGAGAAGCCCTTTATCTCCGGTTATTCCAACCGCTTGCTGCCTAACCTCTGGGACTTGTCGAAGGAGCCCCCGCAATGACCGATTTCCCTACCCGCAGCCCGGCGCAGATCCGTCAGGCCCTGCTCGACCGCCAGGAACTGGCGCTGATCGACGTGCGTGAAGAGGCGCCTTTCGCCGAAGCCCACCCGCTGTTCGCGGCCAATATCCCGCTGTCGAAACTGGAGCTGGAGGCCTATGCGCGCATCCCCCGGCGCGACACCCCGATCACCCTCTATGACCAGGGCGAAGGACTGGCCCAGCGCGCCGCGAGCCGCCTGGGGCAACTGGGCTACAGCGACGTCGCCCTGCTCGAAGGCGGCCTGGACGGATGGCGCACCGCCGGTGGCGAGCTGTTCAAGGACGTCAACGTACCGAGCAAGTCCTTTGGCGAACTGGTGGAAGCCGAGCGCCATACCCCGTCCCTGGCCGCCGAGGAACTGCAGGCGCTGCTCGACCGGCAGGCCGACCTGGTGGTGCTCGATGCCCGGCGTTTCGACGAGTACCAGACCATGAGCATTCCCGGCAGCACCAGCGTGCCCGGCGCCGAACTGGTGCTGCGGGTGCGCGAGCTGGCCCCCGATCCGCGGACACAGGTGGTGGTCAACTGCGCCGGACGCACCCGCAGCATCATCGGCACCCAATCCCTGGTCAACGCCGGCATTCCCAATCCGGTGGCGGCCCTGCGCAATGGCACCATCGGCTGGACCCTGGCCGGACAGAAACTCGAGCACGGCCAGAGTCGGCGCTTCCGGCCGGTCGACGAAGAGCGGCGGGCCGAGGCGCAAACGGCGGCACGGGCGGTCGCGGACCGGGCCGATGTGGCGCGCATCGACCTGGCCCAGTGGCGGCGCTGGCAAGCCGATCCCAAGCGCACCAGCTATCTGTTCGATGTGCGCACCCCGGAAGAATTCGCCGCCGGTCACCTGCCCGGCGCCCGTTCCACGCCCGGTGGGCAACTGGTGCAGGAAACCGATCACTTCGCCAGCGTGCGCGGTGCGCGCCTGGTGCTGGTGGACAACGACGGGGTGCGGGCCAACATGAGCGCCTCCTGGCTGGCCCAGATGGGCTGGCAAGTGGCGGTGCTCGACGGCCTGCGCGACAGCGACTTCAGCGTGCGCGGACCCTGGCAGGCACCGCTGCCGGACACCGCGCCGGCCGAAGAAATCAGCCCGCGGACCCTGGCCGCCTGGCTGGAGCAGCCCGGCACCCTGGTGCTGGATTTCACTGCCAGCGCCAACTACGTGCAACGCCACATCCCCGGGGCCTGGTGGGTGTTGCCCAGCCAGTTGCAGGAATCCCTGGCCCAGTTGCCCCAGCCCGAACGCTATGTCCTGACCTGCGGCAGCAGCCTGCTGGCGCGTTTCGTGGTGCCCCAGTTGCAGGCCCTGACCCAGCGCCCGGTGTTCCTGCTCAGCGGCGGCACCGCGGCCTGGATCGACGCCGGCCTGCCCGTCGAGGAAAGCCGCCAGCAACTGGCCTCGCCGCGGATCGACCGTTACCGGCGCCCGTATGAAGGCACCGACAACCCGAAAGAAGCCATGCAGGGCTACCTGGACTGGGAATTCGGCCTGGTGGAGCAACTGCGTCGCGACGGCACCCACGGTTTCTTCGTGATCTGAGCCTTAGAGGGGGCTTTCGCTGGCACGCCAGCTCCTACAGGCCTGCTTCCCCTTGTAGGAGCCGGCTTGCCGGCGAAGAGGCCGCAAGCCTGGCATCGCTCGCAAGGTCGCCTTCGCTGCAAGCCCGCTCCTGCGAGGAGGGGTATTTCGGACGCGTAGGCGGTGCCGGTTGATCGTCACTCTGCCAAAGTGACAAATAGCAATAATTCTCGATATCATTCGCGACCTTGTGCTCACCGCGTCGTCAAGAAGGATATCCATGTCTCGCTCCAAGCCCGACTCTGCACTGGCGGACTCTGTCCGCGGGTTCTATGCGGACATCCTGCATTTCCTGCGCAAACGCACGGACAACGCCAGCGACGCGGCGGACATGACCCAGGACGTGTTCACCCAATGGCTCGACTACCGGGACCGGGACCAGGTCGAACAGCCCCGGGCCTTCCTGTTCCAGATGGCACGCAACCTGCTGCGCGATCATTGGCGGCGCCAGCAGGTGCGCTCCAGGGTGCATCACCAGGTCCATCCCGAGTCAGGCTTGGACACTGAGCCCCTGGCCGACGAACAGCACGAGCCACTGCCCGCCGCCCAGCGCCTGCAACGCCTGGAACAATTGAAAGAAGTCCTCGCCCAGCTCTCGCCGCGGCGCCGCGAAGCCCTTATGCTGCACCGCTTCGAGGGGCTGAGCCAGACGCAGATCGCCGAGCGCATGGGGATTTCCGTGAGCATGGTGGAGAAACACATCGCCTTTGCCCTGCTGCATTGCAAGCAACACCTACAACGAGAAAATGGCAAGGAGCAGCCTGAATGACCCGCTTTTCCGGCCCCCAGGACGACCTCGACAGCGAGCAGATCGATGCCCAGGCCGCCAGTTGGTTCGCCCGTAACCGCAATGATCCGGACCGGGCCACGCGCAAGGCGTTCGACAGCTGGATCAGTGAACCGGCCCATGCCCGGGCCTATGCCGAGTTCGAGCAGTTGTGGGTCGATCTGGCGCAGTTGCAGCAGCTGAACCGTCCCGTGCCGCTCCCCCGGCGCAAGACGCCGCTCTGGCGGCCGGCCCTGGCAGCGGCGGCCGCGGTGCTGTGCGCGGTGCTGGCGCTCAACCTGGGGACACCCCAGGCGCCTTACCGGCAGCAGATCGCGGCACAGGAACAGGGCGCCCGAGCCTTCAAGCTGCCGGACGGCAGCACCCTCTACGTCAATGCCAATACTCAGGTGAAGGTGGATTTCAGCGCCCGGCAACGGGATATCTACCTGCAGCAGGGCCAGCTGTACCTGGAAGTCGCCGCCGACCAGGAGCGCCCGCTGTGGGTGCACAGCGGTGCGGCCAAGGTCCGGGTGGTGGGCACCGCATTTGACGTGCGCCGCGGTCAGCGCCAGTTGGTAGTCAGCGTGGCCCACGGCCAGGTGGCGTTCAGCCCGGACGGCAAGCCCGGGGAACTGACCCTGCTGGGGGCCCGGCAGCAGGCGGTCTACGACCTGCACCAAGGCACCTTACGCCAACAGTCCCTGGACCGCGACGAAGTGGCCGACTGGCGCAGCGGGCGCCTGGCCTTTCGCAACCGCGACCTGGCCAGCCTGGTGGACGAGCTGAACCTCTATCGGCGGCAGCCGGTGCAACTGGCCGAGGGCTCCATCGGCGCCTACAAGGTGTCCGGCAACCTCGACGTCAACGACCCGGATGCCCTGGTCAAGGCCCTGCCCGCCCTGATTCCGGTGAAAACCCGGGTCCAGGCCGACGGTCAGTTGAAGATCGAAGCCCGCTGAGCAATACATGAGAATATTTTGCATTCGCATATGAGGTATTTTTTCACTGCCGCGTCTTCCTCCTGTCTGCGCTCTGTCCGCAGCGCCTTTCTGGCCTTTAAGCCGCTCTGGGGGATGTCATGTTTCGCGCGTTCTTGCCTGTTCCGTTAGTCCGTACCCGCCCAACCCTGCTCGCCGCCTGCCTGGCCTTCAGCCTGCAGGTCCAGGCCGGGCCGTTGCATTTCCAGTTGCCGGCGCAGCCCCTGGCCGCGTCCCTGAGTCAGGTCGCCCAGCAGGCGAAGATCCAGCTGCTGTTCGATGAGCAATTGCTGCGCAACGCCAAGGCACCGGCCCTGCAGGGGGACTTCAGCCCCGAAGAGGCGATCCGCAGCCTGCTCCAGGGCGGCCCGTTCAATCTGCTGAAGGTCGACAACACCTACGTCGTGCGCCCCGCCGAAACCAGCGTCAGCAGCGGCTCGGCCCTGCAACTGGGGGCCATGAGCGTGATCGGCAACGGCACCGAGGTCGACGCCGCCAGTGTCGGCCGCTCGACCCTGAACCAGGCGGAAATCGATCGCCACCAGTCCAACAACGTGGTCAGCCTGATCGACACCCTGCCCGGCGTCAGCCTCGGCGGCTCGCTGAAACCCGGCGGCCAGACCATCAACATCTGGGGCCTGGGGGACGCCGAGGACGTGCCGATCACCGTCGACGGCGCCACCAAGAGCGGCTTCGAGCGCTACCAGCAGGGAGTGATTTTCATCGAGCCGGAACTGATCCGGCGGGTGGAAGTGGAAAAGGGCCCGCACTCGCCCAAGACCGGCAACGGCGGTTTCGGCGGCACCGTGCACACCGAAACCAAGGACGCCCCGGACCTGTTGCAGGACGGGCGCAACGCCGGCGCCATGGTCAAGTACGGCTACAGCAGCAACGACCATCAACAGGCCTACACCTCGGCGGTGTATGGCCGTTCCGACGATCATCGTTTCGATGCCCTGGCCTACTGGACCAAGCGCGACGGCGACGACATGAAACTGGCCAGCTCCGTTCCCGACCCGCGCAATGAATACCTGATCAACCCCAAGCGCCAGCCCAACACCGCCCAGGACCTGGAAGGCGAGCTGTTCAAGTTCAACATGCAACTGACCGACGAGCAGCGCCTGGGCCTGAGCTACATGCGCTCCGACAGCGACATCTGGGCGCCCTTCTCGGCCAAGAGCTACCCGGCGCCCCCCAGCAAGGCCAACATCGACAAGTACGGCTACGACGGCGCCACCAAGCGCTACCTGGCCCAGCGCAACACCATCGACACCACCTGGCTGACCAAGTACGAGTACCAGCCGGTGGACAACCCCTGGATCGATCTCAAGGTCCAGTACTCCAATTCCACGACCGATCAGACCGACGAACGCGGCCCGACCGCTTTCTATCAACCGGTCACCGGCGGTCGCAAGATCACCGTGGGCTACGAGGACAAGATCCTCGAAGTGACCAACATCAGCCGCTTCAGCACCGGTTCCCTGGACCATGCCCTGACCCTCGGCACGCAGATCCGCAAACACACCCGCGAGGTGGACATGTGGATGCCGGGCAAGACCTACGAAGTGCCCAAGTACAACTACGGCCACTACCAGCCGGGGTTCATGCCCCATGGCAAGGTCGACAACAACGCCTTCTACATCCAGGACGCGGTGACCCTGGGGGACTTCACCCTGACCCCGTCGCTGCGCTACGACCATGTGCGCAACCGTGGCCAGGAAAACGACGCGCCGCTGTACAACAGCACCAACCCCAAGGACGGCCATGACTACGGCGACAAGACCTACACCGGCTGGTCGCCGCGCCTCTCGGCGTTCTGGAACGTCAATCCGAACCTGGCGCTGTTCGCCGACTACAGCAAGACCTGGCGCGCTCCGGTAATCGACGAGCAGTACGAAGTGCAGGCCCCCGGCAGCAGCCGCTCGGCCACCAGCCGCAACCTGGACCCGGAGCGCATCACCGCGTTGCGCGCGGGGACCCTCCACAACTTCTCCAAGGTGCTGGCCGACAACGACAACCTGCAGATCCGCACCACGGTGTTCCAGAACAAGATCAGCAACGAGATCCTCAAGGCCACCGGGATCGGCTGCGCGGAACAACTGAGCACTGGCAAGAGCATCGCCCAGGTGTGCAAGGAGTCGCCGATGTCGGTGTATCGCAACATCGGCGACCTGACCATCAAGGGCTTCGAAGTCGAAAGCTACTACGACTCCAGCTACCTGTTCGGCGCCCTGTCCTACTCGTGGATCACCGGCAAGCACCAGGGCGCCTACACCAACCCCTGGGGGCCGAACGTCTGGGCCCGGGACATTCCGCCGCGCAAATGGGTGGCGACCCTGGGAGTGAAGATTCCCCAGTGGGATGCCCAAGTCGGCTGGCAGGGCCAGTGGGTGCGCCAGACCGACCGCCTGCCCAGCGACAAATACCCCAGTGGCCCGGCCAGCAGCCTGGGCGACTCCTACTGGGACCAGTACGGCAATGACCGCTACAACGTGCAGGGCCTGTTCGCCAACTGGAAGCCCCAGCAGGCCTACCTCAAGGGCACCGAAGTCAACTTCACCCTGGATAACATGTTCAACCGCGACTACCGCCCGGCCCTCAGCGGCGACAACGCCTACAGCGTCGGACGCAACGCCAAGATCAGCGTGACCCGCTTCTTCTGACGGCCACTGGCTGCGGTGCATCGGACGCACCGCAGCAGGCCAGCCGTTGGCCATCACCGATGTATTGCAAGCCGTTAACCCGGCCCTGCCGCCCGCGCCTGCCGGGCTAAGATCGACTCCCCCCTGAACACCGCTGAAAGGCCGTTGGGCGCTTTCAGTCAACGTCCCATTGATTATGTACGATGACTGTCGTACAACCGAGAACGCATCATGGACAGAGGCTTCAGGAAGGTCAGGCGGGACCTGATCAATGCACTACAAAGCGGCAACTATCTGCATGCCGCGCGCGGTTCGATCGAGGTCAAGAACCTGCTGGCCACTGGCGAGGTTTCGGCGGGCCAACTGATCGAGGCCATCGGCGCCTGCAAGGGCACCGACCACCATTGCAGTGCCCACCACAGCGTCCCGGACCTTGCCGTCCATGTGCTGAAGAAGGCGGGCTGGTACATCAAGTTCTACTTTATCGAGCCAGAAACCTGGTTCATCAGCGTTCACCGATGAGGGCAACCCATGAAACTCTATCTGCAGGGCGACCGGGGCAAGGCGCTTTGTGAGCATTGCCAACAGGTCGTGGGCATCACCTACACCCGCCGTGACGTCCCTTTCAGCGACGGCAACGGCCAGGCCCGGGAGGTCCTGGTGGGGGTCTGCGACCTGTGCGCCACGGTGGTGGCCATCCCGCCCCAGTCGACGCCTGCGATCAAGGAAGCCCGCAAGCAGTCATTGACCTCCATCGAGGCGCGGCTGCCGGCGGTCTACCTCGATGTGCTGGATGCGGCGATGCACTCGGTGGCCGAAGACGCCGGGGTGCAGATGCGCAAACTGTTCTTCAGCTACTACTTCAGCGCTCCTCCGGCGTCTTCCCTGGAGCAGGTGCATGAGGGCTTCGCCGCGTACCTGGCCGAACAGGCCGAGGCCCGCCAGTTGCCGGCCGTGCCGGCCATGAAACGCCTGTCGCTGAAGGTCAACCACTATGTGGCCGAGGATCTCGCGCGCCTGCTGCAAGCCACCCGGATGACCCAGACCGAGCTGCTGAAATCGCTGATCGCGCAAATGCGCCTGGACGTGCTGGAAGGCGGCAACCCGGCGGTGATCGCCGACCTGCGCCAGCTGGCGCGCCTGGGGCTCTAGTCCTCAGCCTTTGCCGCGGCCCGCCGCCCGGCCCGCCCGGAGGAAATCGCCCCAGCGCCGCACCAGGTAGTTGTGCTCGTCCATCACCGAGTTCCACACCGCGATGTGCCCCATGCGCTGCTGGTAGGAACCGCCGTCGCGAGTCTCGCCGATCTCGATCAGCGGCGCGCCATCGCTGCCCGGCAACTCCTCCCGGGCCGGCTTGCCGGCGTACCAGTAATCCCACTCGGCGCTGCTCAGGTGATCACGGGTACGCGCCGGGTTGCCGATGTAGTAGCCCTGGCGCGCCATCACCGCTCCGGGCCAGCCCGACAGCCACCAGTTGAGATAGGCGTAGGCCGCGTCCAGCACCGCGCCCTGGGCATGGCGCGACAACGACAGGCCGCCGAACCAGGCGCGGTAGCCCTCCCGCGGCACCGCCAGACGGTATTTGACCCCGGCGCGGTGCAGGCGCATCAGGGTCGGCGACCACAGGCTCTGGATATCGATGCGCGGGCTGAGCATCAGTTGCGCGGCTTCTTCGTCGTCCGACCAGAACGCGGCGAAATGCCCTTCGCGCTGCTTGCGTACCAGGATCTGTGCCAGCCGGTCGATCTCCTCGATGCTCAGGTTGCCGATGTCCTTGAACGACTCCAGGCCACAGCCCTGCACTGCCAGGGCGGCATCCAGGGCACCGATCGCGGCGTCGCTCTGCAAGGCGATGCGCCCGCTCCAGGCCGGCTCCAGCAGCCAGCCCCAGCTTTCGTTGGCGCTGCTGAACCCGGCCGGCAGGCGCTCCGGGCGGTAGGCAAAACTGTCGGCGTTGTGGGTCAGCGGCAGCATGCTGATGCGCTCGCTGACCGTGCTGCCCAGGCTGCCGTCGTGCTGCACGTAGAGCCGCTCGCTGGGCACGCTGCCACTGCCCAGGCGATCGCTGGGGGACAAGCGTCCGCGCTTGGGCAGGTCGTTGATCTCGTGCCACAGGGCAATACGCCGGGTATCGATGGGTTGGATCGCCTGGGCCGGCCAGACGAAATCGACGTTGTGAAACCACTGGTCGTAGAGGTCGTAGCTGTCCGGCTGCATCACCGCGATGCGCTGGGCCTGTTCCACATCGTGCACCTGATACACCAGGCGAATGCCCAGGTCCTGTTCGGCACGCAGCCGCAGGGATTCGAGCAGGGTCACCGAGGTGCCCAGTACCCGCAGGGTGACCGGTTGCGTCGCGGCCATCAGGCACTCTCCCCGGCGAGCGGGGCGAAGCTGCGGGCGAACACCTCGAAGGAATGGCGCAGTTGCTCGGGCTCAAGCCCGCGCAGGATAAACACCAGCCGCGAGCGATGATCGGCACTGGGCCAGCGTGGCAGATGCACGGGAGCATGCAGGCAATGCTGCACGCCATGAATGACGATGGGGGCCTGGCTGGCGTTGACGTTGAGCAATCCTTTCACCCGCAGAATTCGTTCGCCGTGGCATCTTAGCAGCATCGACAACCAGACCCCGAAGCCCACCCAATCCAGCGCTTGCTCGAACTCCAGGCTGCACACCTGCGCCGCGCCATGGGACGCAGGGGCGACCGTCAACGACCGCTGCAACTGCCAGCGCGCCACCTCCCGCTCGGCCGTCGCCCCGCGCAGCCCCTCGCCCAGCAACAGCTGGTCACCGCTCCGGATCTGCCGGGTCAGCAACAGCGGCGCCCCGGGGTTGAGCCGTTGCAGACGCTCACGCAAGGCGGCCTGGGTCGCTTCGTCGACACAGTCGGTCTTGCTCAGCAACAAGCGGTCCGCGGCCGCCACCTGGGCCAGCCACTCCGGATGCAGGCGCTCCTGCAACGCCGCGTGGCTGGCATCCACCAGGGTCACCAGCAAGCCGATGTGCACCCGCCCACGCAACTGCGGATCGTTGTTCACCGTGGCCAGGATCGGGGCCGGGTCGGCCAGCCCGGTGGTTTCCAGCAGCACCCGGCGAAAGGCCGGAACCTCGCCCCGACTACGCCGCGCCAGGAGCTCCAGCAGCGCCTCCTTCAACTCGCCGCGGATCGAACAGCAGACACAGCCGCTGGGCAGCAACACGGTATCCGGCGCCACCTCCTGCACCAGCAGGTGGTCGATGCCGATATCGCCGAACTCGTTGATCAGCAACGCCGTGTCGCCCAGGCTCTGGTCCTGCAACAGACGATTGAGCAAGGTGGTCTTGCCACTGCCGAGAAACCCGGTGATGACGTTCAGGGGCATGCTCATGGCTGTTGCTCCAGGTGTTTGAGAAGCACAGGGTCGAGAGGGTCCAGGGGCCGGCCCAGCATGGCCTCGGCCAGGCTCCAGAGTTGCTCCAGGCCGCTGGCCAGCTCCTGGCGTCCAGTGGCCCCGAGCAGCAAGTAGGCCGAGCCCTGGAAGTCCTCGACCTTGAGCCGCAACGGCGCCAGCACCCGGTTGATCGCGGCGATCCTGCGCAAGCGCTCGCGGCGCCGGGGCAGTTCATCCCCCAGGGGATCGCTCCAGTGCACGTCTTCGCCCAGCAGCCCGCATAAGCCGCACATGTTCAACCCTCCTTCATGGCATGACGTCGCCGGAGTTCGGGCCCAGGGTCTGGCCGACGAACAGGTTGCCCCCCGGATCGCTGGCCAGCAGCACCGCGGTGGGCGCCACTTCATCGGCGAGGCCGAAACGCCCCAGGGGCAGTTCGGCGGCCTTGGCGGTTTTCCAGGCACTGCTGATGCCGGCCACCAGCGGCGTCTCGATCGGTCCCGGGGCGATGGCGTTGACCAGCACGTTGTCCTTGGCCACTTCCAAAGCCAGGGACTTGGTGAAGCCGATGACCCCGGCCTTGGCCGCGGCGTAGTGGGTCAGCTCGGCGCCGCCCTTGATCCCCAGCTGCGAGGCGACGTTGATGATCCGCCCCCAGCGCTGCACCAGCATGTGGGGCAAGGCCCGCTGGCTGGCGATGAAGACGCTGGTCAGATCGACGCGCAGCATGTCGTTCCACATCTCGATGGACAGGTCGACGCAACGGGCCTGGGTCAGCATGCCGGCGTTGTTGACCAGGATATCGATGCCGCCGAAATGCTCGACGCAGGCATCGACCCCGGCCTGGGCGCCTTCGACGCTGCCGACATCGGCCACGCATTCGACGACTTCGGCGCCCAGTTCGCGACAGGCTTGGGCGCTCTCGGCCAGGCGCGCGGGGTCGCGGTCGGCCAGCAGCAAGCGGGCACCGGCGACGGCATAAGCCCGAGCGATAGCGGCGCCGATGCCGCTGCCGGCACCGGTGATCACGGCGCGGCGGTTGTGCAGGTGTTGCATGTGCAGCACTCCTTAAAAAAGCTCAGCCCCTGGACGCCCCCGAAGGGGCGCGGCTGATTTGAGGACGTTGAAGGTTTGGCATTAGAGCGATGCGCAGCCTCGCAGGCTCGGCAGCGGCTACACCGTGGGTTCAATCCGGCCAGCGCACCGTCAGGCCGCCATCGATGACGATGCTCTGCCCGGTCAGGTAGCTGGACTCGTCGCTGGTGAGAAAACGCACCAGCGACGCCACTTCATCGGCTCGCCCGACGCGCCCCAGGGGAATCGCCCGGGCCGCCTTGGCCAGCCCTTCCGGGCCCAGGGAGTTCTGGCTGTCGAGGGACTGCGGAGTCTCGATCAGCCCCGGGATCACCGCGTTGCAGCGAATGCCCCTGGCCGCCAGTTCCACCGCCAGCGAGCGGCACAAGCCCGGCACCCCGGCCTTGGCTGCGGCGTAGTGGGCGTGGTCCTGCCAGCCGTAGACGCCGCCGGCAATCGACGAAATCGCCACCAGGGCACCGCCCTCGCCCATGTACCTCACCGCCGCGCGAAAGGTGCGCATGACCCCGGTCAGGTCGACATCGAGCATGGCGTTCCAGGCCTGGTCGGTCATGTCCAGCAGCGGCGCACGGCGCAGCAGGCCGGCATTGGCCACCGCGTAATCGAGACGACCAAAGTGCGACGCCGCCTGTTCCGCCAGGGCGTCCACCGAGGCGCTGTCGGTAACGTCCAGGGGCAGCATCAGGCATTGCCCGCCCGCCTCGGCCACGAGGTCGCGGGTGGTTTGCGGGTCATGGGGGTCGGCGGGGAAGTACCCGCCCACCACCGCCACGCCGCAGCGCGCATAGGCCACGGCCAGGGCCTGGCCGATGCCGCTGGCGGCACCGGTGATCAAGGCGACTTGTCGAGTCATGGATCAGTTTCCTTATTGAACGGTTTCAGGACGCACATGGCGCGCGGCGAACATCAGCGCACCGGAGAGAAAGCAAGGCAGCGCGCCGAAATACAGCGCCGAGGTCTGCCAGTCGCCACCGGCGGACAGCACCTGGGTCGCGCCGAAGCCCGCCACCACCGCACCGATCGGGCCCATGGCGTGGATGATCGCGCCGCCGGTGGCGCGGATGCTGGTGGGAAAACTCTCACTGATGAAAAACAGCGCCGCCGAATACGGGCCGATCAGGAAGAACAGGCCCAGGCTGTAGAGCCCCACCACCATCGGCAGGTTGCTCGGGCCGTAGAGCATCCCGGCGAACGACAGGCCGCCAAGCATCCAGCCCAGGCCGATGACGTTGCGCCGGCCGATCTTGTCGCCCATCCAGCCGTGGCTCAGGTAGCCGCAATAGCCCACCAGGTTGGACAGCACCAGGATGATCAGCGAGTTCTCGAAGGAGATGTGGTGCACGCTGACGATCACCGACGTGCCCAGCACGCTGAACACCTGGATCGCCGCCCAGTTGAGCAGGATCGCCGCGCCGATCACCAAAGTCGCGCGCCGCGCCGGGCCACGAAAGGCCGCGGCCAGCCCGGCCTTGCTGTGCTCGTCGTAGTCCACGCCGTAAGTCAGGGCCACCGCCTGGGCCTCGCTGACCGAGCCGCTTTTGCGCAACTGGCTGATGCGCTGGTGGATCTGGAACTGCGGGCTCTCCTTGAGCTTGCGCGCCATGACCGCGATGACGATGGCCGGGATCGCGGCAAAGATGAAGCAGCCCTGCCAGCCGATGATCGGCAGCAGCACCGCGGTCAACCCGGCGGCGATCAGCGCCCCCACCGGCCAGCCGCCCTGCACCAGGCTGTAGATGAAGCCCCGGCGCTTGGCCAGCTTCGGATCGTCGGACGCCGCGTACAGCTCACTGAGGTAGGTGGCGTTCACCGTTTCCTCGGCGTACCCCAGGCCGCCCAGGGAGCGGATCAGGATCAGCGGCGACTTGCCCCAGGCGCCGCCGATGGCGGTCAGCGCCGAACAGATGGCCGAGCCGCTGACGGTGAAAATGATGCCCATGCGCCGCCCCAGCTTGTCCACCAGCGGCCCGATGGCCAGGGCCACCACCGCGGTGCCCACCGCCACCCAGGTGGCGATCTCGGCCTGCTCGACCTCGCCCCAGCCGAAGTGCCGGCCGATCTCCGGTAGCAGGGTGCCAAACAGAATGAAGTCGTACACCGCGAAGACCCAGGCGAAGAAGGCGATCCAGGTGGCGAAGCGCACTTGGTCCGGGGTCAGCTGCTGGGGTTTCCACCCAGTCAGGTCGAGCTTGTTATAGATAGACATCAATCACGCCTCGATGAAGTGGCCGGGATCAGCGGTTGCGCGGGTGGCGGCGGATAAAGTCGTCGGCGATCTCGTCGAAGGTGACGAAACGCACGCCGGCGTGGCTCTGGATGTGTTCGATCAGGCGTTCGAGCATCAACAGCACTTGCGGGCGGCCGGAGACGTCGGGGTGGATGGTCATGGTGAACACCGCGTGTTCATGCTCGCGGTAGACCCAGTCGAACTGGTCGCGCCACATTTCTTCCAGGTGTCGCGGATTGACGAAGCCGTGGCTGTTGGGCGCTTTCTTGATGAACATCATCGGCGGCAGGTCGTCCAGGTACCAGTTGGCCGGGATCTCCACCAGGTCGGTTTCCTGGCCGCGCACCAGGGGTTTCATCCAGGTGTCGGGGTGCTGGCTGTAGTCGATCTTGGTCCAGCTGTCACCGACCCGCACGTAGTAGGGGTGGAAGTCGTTGTGCATCAGGCTGTGGTCGTACTTGATGCCCTTTTTCAGCAGCAGCTCGTTGGTCACCTTGCTGAATTCCCACCAGGGCGCGACGTAGCCGGTGGGGCGCTTGCCGGTGACTCGGGTGATCAGCTCGATGGACTTGTCGAGCACGATCTCCTCCTGTTCGGCGGTCATGGCGATGGGGTTCTCGTGGCTGTAGCCATGCACGCCGATCTCGTGGCCGGCATCAGCCACGGCCTTCATCTGCTCGGGAAAGGTTTCCATGGAGTGCCCGGGGATGAACCAGGTGGTGCGCAGGCCATAGCGCTCGAACAGCTTGAGCAGGCGCGGCGCGCCGACTTCCCCGGCGAACAGGCCCCGGGAGATGTCGTCCGGCGAATCCTCGCCGCCGTAGGAGCCGAGCCAGCCGGCCACCGCGTCCACATCGACACCAAATGCACAGAGAATTTCTTTAGCCATGAGCGGCCTCCAGTGATTGCTTGTTGTTGGAAAAAAATCGTCGGGGCCTAGCGCGGCAGCACCGCCTCCAGCGCCAGGGCCGTGTTCAGCAACTGCTGGTCATGGCCCTGGGGCAGGCTCAGCAGCAACCCGGTGGGCAGGCCCTGGGCATTGCGGCCGCTGGGCAGGGCCACCCCGGGCATGTCGAGGAAACTGCCGGGCATGGTCAGGCGCAGGGTTGCCAGGTTGGTCCGGGCAAAGAGTTCGTCGTCCTGCTCCAGGGGCGCCAGGGGCGGCGCCACATGGGCCACGCTGGGGGTGATCAGCACCGCGCCGTCCAGTTCGTCGTGCATTTGCTGCTGCAACTGGCGCCGCGCTTGGTACAGCCGCAACAGTTGGCTGGCCGGCATCTGCCGGGCGCTTTCCAGGCGCCGGCGCACCCGTGGGTCCAGTTGCTCGGCGTACTCGCTGTCGAGCAACGGCTGGTGCAGGGCGAAGGCTTCGGCGGCGCCGAGCCAGCCGTGTTCCTGGATCAGTTGCAGGGTGGCTTGCAGGCTGTGCAGCGGCCGTTGCTCCACCCGCGCCCCGGCCTGTTGCAGGCATTCGACCACCTGCAGCAGGTTGGCGCGCACCGCCGCTTGGGTGCGGCTGTCGTCGAGCACTGGCGAATCGACCCAGAAGCGCTGCCCGGCCAGGCTGCGCGGCAGCGGCAGTTGCCGTGGGTCGCCACCGCGCAGCAGAGCGTCGATCACCCAGGCATCGCGCACGCTGCGGGTCAGCGGCCCGAGGCTGTCGAGGCTGTGGGCCAGGGGAAACACCCCGTCGCGGTCATAGCGCCGGGATGTGGCGCGGTAGCCCACCAGGCCATTGAAGGCCGCGGGGATGCGGATCGAACCGGCGGTGTCGGTGCCCATGGCGATCGGCACGATACCGGCGGCCACCGCCACGGCGGAACCTGCCGAAGAGCCACCGGGAATCCGTGGCTGGGCATCGCTGTGGGGATTGATCGGGGTGCCGAAGTGCGGATTCAGGCCGAGCCCGGAGTAAGCGAATTCGCTGAGATTGGTCTTGCCCAGGCTGACCAGCCCGGCGCGGCACAACTGCCGCACGCTGGGCGCATCGACGCCGGCCGGCGCTGCATCGCGCCGCACCTGGGCGGCGGCGGTGGTGATGCTGCCGGCGAGGTCGAACAGATCCTTCCAGGCCAGGGGCACGCCATCCAGCAGGCTCAGCGGCTGGCCGTCACGCCACCGGGCGGCAGCCGCCTCGGCCTCGCGCCGGGCCCGGGCCGGGCACAGGGAAATGAACACATGGGGCGTCGCCTCGGCCAACGCCAGGGCCTGCTCCAGGACCTGGACCGGATCGGTGCGGCCCTGGGCGAAGGCTTGGGCCATCGCCGTGGCGTCGCTCAACGAATCTGGATGCATGGTTCACTCCGCAAATCGATAAAATGTACTAATTATTAAAATGTACATTTTATTCAGAGCAGATTCCGTGCCAGCTCAAGAGCCCGCGCACCTCGTCACCCGTTCCGAAAACTTGGAAATGGCCCTGGAATATCGAGGCAGAGTGGGTTGCAGAGACAGGCCGCTGAGCCACCGACGGAGAAAAGCCTCGCGTCTGCTCATGCCAATGAAATAATGTATCTTTTATTAAAAAGTACATTTTGGTGCAGAAAGGTAACAACCCGGCCATGAAGGCCCCAGGACGGGGCAGGCAAACGTGGCACTCAGTGACACTCGGCAACTGTGAGAGAATCCCCGGCCATCGCCGCCCAGCCCCCTAGAGGAACCGATGAAAGCAGTGTCAGCAGAGGACCCGCGCACCGCATCGCGCTACGCCATGATCCGTCAGGTATTGCGCGACGCCATCCTCCAGGGCACCGCCCTGCAGGGCCTGGTGCTGCTGGAAGCGCCGCTGGCTGAACTGTTCGGCACCAGCCGGGTGCCGGTGCGCAAGGCCCTCGACCTGTTGCACGGCGAAGGCCTGATCAGCCGTTTTGATGGCCGCGGCTACCTGATCAACCCCCAGGGCCTGGAGATCGAACCGCTGCGCCTGCCCCTGAGCCATGCGCACCTGGGACTGGCCAGCGATGAAGAACTGGTGGACACCCGCCCCCTGGGAGAACGGATCTACGAGGAACTGAGCGGCGCCCTCTCCACCTGCATCGCCTTTGGCCACTTCCGCCTCGACGAACAGGCTGCCGCCGAGCACTACGGCGTCAGCCGCGCGGTGGTCCGCGAGGCGCTGATGCGCCTGCGCGATCGCGGCCTGGTGGAAAAGGAGCCCTACTCTCAATGGCTGGCCGGGCCGCTGACCGCTCGCGAAGTCACCGAAGACTACGAACTGCGCGCCTGCCTGGAACCCGAGGCCCTGCGCCAGAGCGCCCCGGGCCTGGCGCGCGAGCACCTGGAACAGATGCTGGAACGGGTGACCCAGGCGCAACAGGCCGAGCATTGCGACCTGGAGGTGCTGGAGCGCCTGGAAGAAGACCTGCACCAGCACTGCCTGAGCGGCTTGCACAACCGCAAGATGGCAGCGCTGATCCGCCAGGCCCAGAGCCCGATGATCATCAACCGGATTTTCTACCGCCTGCTGGGCATCGGTGCCGACCCGGCGATGCTCGCCGAGCACCGACTGATTCTCGAACTGTTGCTGCACGGTGCCTTCGACGCCGCCGCCCTGAACCTCAGGGAACACCTGCAACGCACCCGCCAGCGCATGCTGCAACGCCTCAAAGTGCTGGCGGTGCTCCCGGAACCGCAACTCCCGGGCTTCCTCAGCAAAATCAGCTGAGCCCGGGCGCCGCTGCCGAGCCCGCGAGGCTGCGCAAAGGTCCGCTGGACCTTGCTTGGCGATCGCCCGCCAAACCTTGAGCGGCCTTCAGAAACCCGCGTCCCTGCGGGCCGTTCGCAGCCTGCGGCAGCGGCTACAGTGCGTTGCGCCGCACCAGGCTGAGATCGGGCGCGCCAGTACGCCGCTGGCTCAGGTAGCGGGTGCAACTGACCCGCAGGAAGGAGGCGAAGTTCACCACTTCGCCGCGGTAGTCCATGACCTCTTCATACAGCTTGGCGATCAGCTGGTTGGTGGTCATGCCGTCGGCTTCGGCGATCTCGCTGAGGATGTCCCAGAACTGGTTTTCCAGGCGCAAGGTGGTGACCACGCCACAGATGCGCAGCGAACGGGAGCGGGACTCGTAGAGAATCGGGTCGGCCTTGACGTACAGCTCGCACATGGCGTGGTCCTCGCTTACAGGGTGATTTTGGTGCCCAGCAAGCCCAGGAAACCGGCCAGCCAGCTGGGGTGCGCCGGCCAGGCCGGGGCGGTGGCCAGATTGCCCTGGACGTGGCCTTCGGTCACAGGGATATCGATGTAGGTGCCGCCGGCCAACCGAACTTCCGGGGCACAGGCCGGGTAGGCGCTGCACTCGCGGCCTTCAAGGATGCCCGCCGCGGCCAGCAGTTGCGCACCGTGGCACACCGCGGCGATCGGCTTGCCGGCCTGGTCGAACTCCTGGACCAGTTGCAGCACCTTGGCGTTCAGCCGCAGGTATTCCGGAGCGCGTCCGCCGGGGATCAGCAGCGCGTCGTAATCAGCGGAGTTGACCTGGGCGAAGTCGAAGTTGAGGGCAAACAGGTGCCCCGGCTTCTCGCTGTAGGTCTGGTCGCCCTCGAAGTCGTGGATCGCCGTGCGCACGGTCTGCCCGGCGCGCTTGTCCGGGCACACGGCGTGCACCGTGTGACCGACCATCAGCAGCGCCTGAAACGGCACCATCACTTCGTAGTCTTCGACGTAATCGCCAACCAGCATGAGGATCTTTTTCGCGGCCATGGAGTGGACTCCTTTCAGGGAAAGACGTGGGCGGAAGAAGTACTCAAGGTAGTCCCATTACGCCAGCCCGGGTAATAGCCTGGTACTACAGCGGCAAGCTGTAAGCGGCAAGTGGCTGGCTTGCGGCTTGAGGCTTGTCGCTTGTCACTTACAACTGCTGGTCTGCCTTGAGCAGGGTTTCCAGGCAGTGCTCGCTGATCTGGTAGAAAGCCTTGAGTTCTTCGATCCTGGCCAGCAGCGGGGTCGGGTCAACCGGTTCGGCACGCTTGACCGCCAGGATCATCTTGTTCTTGTTGGTGTGTTCCAGGGAGATGAACTCGAAGACCTTGGTTTCATAACCGCAGGCTTCGAGGAACAAGGCCCGCAGGCTGTCGGTGACCATCTCTGCCTGCTGCCCCAGGTGCAGGCCGTATTGCAGCATCGGCTTGAGCAGCGCCGGGCTCTGGATCTGCTGGCGGATCTGCTTGTGGCAGCACGGCGAGCACATGATGATCGCCGCGCCGGAGCGGATGCCGGTGTGGATCGCGTAGTCGGTGGCGATGTCGCAGGCATGCAGGGCGATCATCACTTCCAGCTGGCTGGGGGCCACGCTGCGCACGTCACCGCACTTGAACACCAGGCCCGGGTGCGCAAGGCGCTGCGCGGCGGCGTTGCACAGGGTCACCATGTCCTCGCGCAATTCGACGCCGGTCACCTCGCCCTCGACCTTGAGGGTGTTGCGCAGGTAGTCGTGGATGGCGAAGGTCAGGTAGCCCTTGCCGGAACCGAAGTCCGCCACCCGTACCGGCTGATCGAGCTTGATCGGCGAACTGCTCAGGGCGTGGCTGAAGACTTCGATGAACTTGTTGATCTGCTTCCACTTGCGCGACATCGCCGGAATCAGCTCGTGCTGCTTGTTGGTCACCCCCAGGTCGGCGAGGAACGGCCGGCTGAGATCGAGGAACCGGTTCTTCTCACGGTTGTGCTCGGCCGACGGCACATCGCGCTGGGTTTGCGGCTTGCCCTTGAACAGCGAGCTCTTGCCCTTCTTGCTGTATTCCAGCTGCACTTCATCGGTCAGGGTCAGCAGGTGGGCGTTCTTGAACGCGGCCGGCAGCAGCTCGGCGATGGCGGCGCTGCCTTCGTCCAGGGTGAAGTTCTTGGTGATGTCGCGGGTCTTGTAGCGATAGACGAAGGACAGGCACGGCTGCTCCTTGACCGTCAGCTGCTTGATGATCAGGCGTTGCAGGTCCGCTTCCGGGCCCACGTGCTTGGCCAGTACCAGCTTGATAAAGGCGTTCTGCGCAAGGCTGGTGTCGAGCAATTGCAGGAACTGGGCGTGATGATCCGGCGCGGAGCGGGCGGAAGGAGCAGTAACGGACATGGGGGCAGGTGCCTCGGGCGATGCGGGGTGTGAATCAGGGAGTGGCGGGTATTTTAGGGAGCAAATCCCGTCGGGGCACGGAGTTATTCACCCGACGGTAAAAATTCGTCGCCCCAGGGCAGTGCAAGGCTCTGGGGCCATGGGCCGGCAAGCCGGCCCCCAAGGGGGCTCAGTTGAGCACCACCAGGCGGTTGGGCAATTCGTTGCGCACCTGGGTCAGGGGCACATGGGCCTTGAGCAGTTCGCCGCTGGCCTCAATGCAGTCGAGGAAGCCCTGCAGGGTCTGGCCCTGCCGGACCTGCTGGGTAAAGTTGCGCACGATGCCGTTCCACTGCTTGTTATCCAGACGCTTGGAAATGCCCTCGTCCACGAGGATTTCCACGTAGCGCTCGGCTTCGCTGACAAAGATCAGCACCCCGGTGCCGCCCACGGTGTGGTGCAGGTTCTGTTCGAGGAACTGGCGCCGGGCCAGGTTGGAGGCCCGCCAGTGGCGTACCGAGCGCGGGATCAGCCGGGTGGTGATCCGCGGCAGGCGAAACACCAGGCACAGCACGATGAAGGTCGCCCATTGCGCCAGTAGCAATAGGTGCATGTTCAGCCAGCCGGTGGCGTAGTGCACCAGCCCCGGCACCACCAGCGCCAGCAGGCTGGCCCAGAGCAGCGGGATATAGGCGTAGTCGTCGGCCCGAGCGGCCAGCACTGTCACCAGTTCGGCGTCGGTCTGCTGCTCCACCCGGGCAATGGCTTCGGCCACTTGCCGTTGTTCGTATTCACTGAGTAATGCCATGTCGTTGGATTTCCGCTTTTTATTTTGAGTTACCAGCCGCCGGAGGAACCGCCGCCGCCAAAACTGCCGCCGCCACCGCTGAAGCCGCCACCGCCGGACCCACCACCAAAACCGCCACCGCCGAAACCACCCCCACCACCGCCACGACCGCTGGTGGTGGTGATGAAACCGAGCGCCTGCGCCACCATCACCACCAGGATGAACAGCAGCACCATGAAGAGGAACAGCCACGGGTGACGCTGGACAAAATCGTCCTGGGGACTGCTCTCGCCGCCGCTGTCGTAGGCCGTGGCCGGCTCGTCCAGCGGCGTGCCGCCGAGCACCAGGAGCATGGCCGAAACCCCGTCGCTGATGCCCTTGCTGAACTGCCCGGTCTTGAACGCCGGGGTGATCACCTGGTTGATGATCACCGAGGCCTGGGCGTCGGTCAGGCGCTCCTCCAGGCCGTAGCCCACTTCGATGCGCAGCTTGCGCTCGTCCCGAGCGACGATCAGCAGCGCGCCGTTGTTCTTGTCCTTCTGGCCGATGCCCCAGTGGCGCCCCAACTGGTAGCCGTAGTCCTCGATGCTGGCGCCTTGCAGGTCCGGCAGGGTCACCACCACCAACTGTTCGCTGGTGGCCTGTTCGTGGGCTTGCAGTTGCCGAGTCAGCTGGGCGCGGACGCTCGGCTCGATCATCTGCGCGTCGTCCACCACCCGCCCGGTCAGGGCCGGGAACCTGAGTTCGGCCTGGGCCGAGACCGCGAAGACCCAGAGCAACAGCACCAGGCCGATTTTATAGAGTCGCATCAGCACCTCATCCTTAATGTTTGTCCGCGTGTACTACCAACTGCCAGACGCCCCGCCACCGCCAAAACTGCCACCGCCGCCCCTGAAACTGTCCGAATCCGAGCTGGAACTGGAGCTGGAGCTGCTGGAGTCGAACCAGTCGAATGAACCGCTGCTCGCACTGCTGTCGCGCTCGGCCCTGGGCTCACGCCTGGACGAGTCATCGCCGGTGTCCCGCCGCCCGGCGCTTGCCGCTTCACCGTCGTCGCGCGTGTAGAGCAAGAGCCCGACCAGCGGCACGCCGACGAACACAGAGAAAAACACCAGCTTGAACCACCACAGCCATTCGATCTGCTGGTACCAGCTCTGCACCACCCAGCGATGCTCCAGCATCCGCGTGCTGTTGGGCTCCAGCAGACGCACGATGGAGGTGGTGCCGGTAATGATCCCGGAGGAGTACAGCTCATCCTTGAAGTACGGAATGATCGAGTCGTTGATGATCAGGTGCGCCCAGATATCGTCGATCCGCCCTTCCAGCCCGTAGCCCACCTCGATCCGCACCTGGCGCTCGTCCTTGGCCACCAGCAGCAGGACACCGTTGTTCCTGTCCTTGCGGCCGATGCCCCAGTGCCGGCCCAGTTGCAGGCCGAACTCCTCGATGCTGTAGCCGCCCAGGCTCGGCACCGTGACCACCACCACCTGGTCGCTGGTGCTTTGTTCAAGCCGTTCGAGCATCTGCGTCAGGTAGACCTGCGCCGAAGGCGTCAGCAACTGGGCGGTGTCCACCACACGCCCGGTCAACGGGGGGAACAGGCTTGCAATCGGTGCCGCTGTCGCCGTGGCCGGTGCAGGCCCGACCTGGACAGAGGGCTGCGTCGCACGCAACGGCACCCCATCCATGGGTGTTGAACCTGAGGGTTGCGCCAGTACGACGCCACTCACCAGCCCCAGCCACAGGAGCGCGCCTCGTAGCACGCGCTGCCCGAGGGCCATCAGAATTTCACTTGCGGCGCTTTGTCGGCGTCAGGGCTGGTGGCTTCGAAGGATTCACGCACCGGCAGGTCGCTGTACATCAGGCTGTGCCACAGGCGGCCGGGGAAGGTGCGGATCTCGGTGTTGTACTTCTGCACCGCCAGGATGAAGTCGCGACGGGCCACGGCGATGCGGTTCTCGGTGCCTTCAAGCTGGGATTGCAGGGCCAGGAAGTTCTGGTTGGCCTTGAGATCCGGGTAGCGCTCGGACACCACCATCAGGCGGCTCAGGGCTCCGCTCAACTGGTCCTGGGCCTGCTGGAACTGCTTGAGCTTTTCCGGGTTGTCCAGGGTCTTGGCGTCCACCTGGATCGAGGTGGCCTTGGCCCGCGCCTCGATCACCGCGGTCAGGGTTTCTTCCTCGTGCTTGGCGTAGCCCTTGACGGTTTCCACCAGGTTGGGGATCAGGTCGGCGCGGCGCTGGTACTGGTTCTGCACCTGGCCCCAGTCGGCCTTGACCTGCTCGTCCAGGGTCGGAATGTTGTTGATGCCACAGCCGCTGAGCAGGCTGGTGAGCAGCAACAGGGCAGCGACAGGCCAGCTCGAACGCAGGCTTTGAGTGATGTTCATGGGTGGGGCTCCTTGCACAACCTGATTGAAATGAAGCTTTTGCCCGGTTTCACGCCTCCTGTGGGCAAAATCTGCCTGCGCCACTGGAATGCATCGGGCTGATGGGCTAAAAGATGCCCAGCGCGAAAAAGAGTTCAGAAATAAGGCGGTGTGAAAACGTCGCGAGTGAAGGCAAGACAAAGCAAAAACAGGCGAGGACGCGAAGTGTAGGAGCCTACATGAGCATTCCGATCGGACTCGCGCACGAGCCTGTTTTTAACGCCGTATTGCCGAACGCAGTGGTTTTCACACGGCCTGAAGTGTGCTGGATTTATCTGAACAACAATAGTCGCTCCCTAAATTTTGGCTGTTCGACGCGTCACTCATGCGTCGGTCTTGAGCCCTTGAGAACACTATTCATGAATAAGCTGTGTTTGCTGGGCCTGCTGGTCAGCCTGGCCAGTTACCCTGTGTTGGCCGAATCTGCCCCGGTCCCCCTGGAAAACAAAGACGCCTTTATCAACGACCTGCTCAAGCGCATGACCCTGGAAGAGAAGATCGGCCAGTTGCGCCTGATCAGCATCGGCCCGGAAATGCCCCGCGAGCTGATCCGCAAGGAAATCGCCGCGGGCAATATCGGCGGCACCTTCAACTCCATCACCCGCCCGGAAAACCGGCCGATGCAGGACGCGGCCATGCGCAGCCGGCTGAAGATCCCGATGTTCTTCGCCTATGACGTGATCCACGGCCACCGGACCATCTTCCCCATCAGCCTGGCCCTGGCGTCCAGCTGGGACATGGACGCCATCGGCCGCTCCGGGCGCATCGCCGCCAAGGAAGCCAGCGCCGACAGCCTGGACATCACCTTCGCGCCGATGGTGGACATCTCCCGCGATCCGCGCTGGGGCCGCACCTCCGAAGGCTTCGGCGAAGACACCTACCTGGTCTCGCGCATCGCCAAGGTCATGGTCAATGCCTACCAGGGCCAGAGCCCGGCCCTGCCGGACAGCATCATGGCCAGCGTCAAGCACTTCGCCCTGTACGGCGCGGTGGAGGGCGGTCGCGACTACAACATCGTCGACATGAGCCCGGTGAAGATGTACCAGGACTACCTGCCGCCCTACCGCGCAGCCATTGACGCCGGTGCCGGCGGGGTGATGGTGGCCCTGAACTCGATCAACGGCGTGCCGGCCACCTCCAACACCTGGCTGATGAACGACCTGTTGCGCAAGGAATGGGGCTTCAAGGGCCTGGCGGTGAGCGACCACGGCGCGATCATCGAGCTGATCCGCCATGGCGTGGCCAAGGACGGTCGCGAAGCGGCCAAGCTGGCGATCAAGGCCGGCATCGACATGAGCATGAACGACTCGCTGTACGGCAAGGAGCTGCCGGGGCTGCTCAAGTCCGGCGAGATCGAGCAGAAGGACATCGACAACGCCGTGCGTGAAGTACTGGCGGCCAAGTACGACATGGGCCTGTTCAAGGACCCTTACGTGCGCATCGGCAAGGCCGAGGACGACCCGGCCGACACCAACGCCGAAAGCCGTCTGCACCGCAGCGACGCCCGGGACATCGCCCGCCGCAGCCTGGTGCTGCTGAAGAACCACAACGACACCCTGCCGCTGAAGAAAACCGCGAAGATCGCCCTGGTCGGCCCGCTGGCCAAGGCGCCGATCGACATGATGGGCAGTTGGGCCGCCGCTGGCGTGCCGGCGCAGTCGGTGACGCTCTACGACGGCATGCGCAATGTCCTGGGCGACAAGGCCCAGCTGGTCTACGCCCGGGGCTCCAACATCACCGCCGACAAGAAGGTGGTGGACTACCTGAACTTCCTCAACTTCGATGCCCCGGAAGTGGTGGACGACCCGCGCCCGGCGCAGCAGATGATCGACGAAGCGGTCCAGGCGGCCAAACAGGCGGACGTGATCGTCGCCGCCGTGGGCGAATCGCGGGGCATGTCCCACGAGTCTTCGAGCCGTACCGACCTGCTGATTCCCGCCAGCCAGCGCGACCTGATCAAGGCGCTCAAGGCCACCGGCAAGCCGTTGGTGCTGGTGCTTATGAATGGCCGGCCACTGTCGCTGCTGGAAGAAAACCAGCAGGCCGACGCGATCCTGGAAACCTGGTTCAGCGGCACCGAAGGTGGCAACGCCATCGCCGACGTGCTGTTCGGCGACTACAACCCGTCGGGCAAGCTGCCGATCACCTTTCCCCGCACCGTGGGGCAGATCCCGACCTACTACAACCACCTGACCATTGGCCGGCCGTTCACCCCGGGCAAGCCGGGCAACTACACCTCGCAATACTTCGACGACACCACCGGCCCGCTGTTTCCGTTCGGCTATGGCCTGAGCTACACCAGCTTCAGCCTGTCGGACATGGCCCTGTCCTCCACCACGCTGAACAAGAGCGGCAAGCTCGACGCCAGCGTGACCGTGAAGAACACCGGCAAGCGTGACGGCGAAACCGTGGTGCAGCTGTATATCCAGGACGTGGCCGGGTCGATGATCCGCCCGATCAAGGAATTGAAGAACTTCCAGAAAGTCATGCTCAAGGCCGGTGAAGAGAAGTCCATTCACTTCACCATCACCGAGGACGACCTGAAGTTCTACAACGCCCAGCTCAAGTACGCCGCGGAACCGGGCGACTTCAATGTGCAGATCGGCCTGGACTCCCAGGACGTCAAGCAACAGAGCTTCGAACTGCTCTGACCCCTGACACCGGCCGGCGCATGACCTGCGCTGGCCGGCTGCCGCTGCAATCGCCACAACCCCCGCAACTCCTGTAGCCGCTGCCGAGCCTGCGAGGCTGCGCAAAGGCCCGCAGGGCCTTGCTTGGCGATCTTGAGATGTTGCGTCCCTTCGGCCGGTTCGCAGCCTGCGCCAGCGGCTACGGTCAGCCGCGCCGGTCCAGCAGGTTGACCACCAGACGGTCGACCCAGCCCCAGATCCGCTGCTTGATCCGCCGCCACAACGGCCGGTTGCGCCACTGCGCCAGGCTGATCTCTTCGCTCTGGGCGAAATCCGCCTCGAAACTGGCCGCCACCGCGCGGGTCAGCGACGGATCCAGGGCTTCGAGGTTGGCTTCCAGGTTGAAGCGCAGGTTCCAGTGATCGAAGTTGCACGAGCCGACGCTGACCCAGTCGTCCACCAGGGCCATCTTCAAATGCAGAAACCGCGGCTGGTATTCAAAGATCCGCACGCCGGCCTTGAGCAGGCGCGGGTAGTAACGGTGCCCGGCATAGCGCACCGCCGGGTGATCGGTGTTCGGCCCGGTCAGCAGCAGGCGCACGTCGATCCCTCGGGCCGCGGCCTTGCGCAATGAACGGCGCACCGACCAGGTGGGCAAGAAGTACGGCGTTGCCAGCCAGATGCGCCGCTGGCCGCTGTGCAGGGCGCGGATCAGAGAGTGCAGGATGTCGCGATGCTGGCGAGAGTCGGCATACGCCACCCGGCCCATGCCCTCCCCCGAGTCAGGAACGCGCGGCAGATGGGGCAGGCCGAAATCCACACTGGGCTTCCAGGCCCCCCGGTGCAGGTTGGCACTCCATTGCCGGTCAAACAGCCGCTGCCAGTCACGCACCGCAGGGCCGGCGATCTCCACCATCACTTCATGCCAGTCGCAGCTGTTGTGCTCGGGCTGCCAGAAATCATCGGTGACCCCGGTGCCTCCCACCATTGCCAGGGACTGGTCCACCAACAGCAGCTTGCGATGGTCGCGGTACAGGTTGAGCAGGCCCTGGCGCCATTTCAGGCGGTTGTAGAAGCGCAGTTCGACACCGGCAGTTGTCAGGCGCTGGCGCAGGGGCTGGGTAAAGGCCAGGCTGCCGTAGTCGTCGAACAGGCAACGCACCCGCACCCCGCGCTCGGCGGCCTGGACCAGAGCCTGAACCATGGCCTCGGCGCAGGCCCCGGCCTCCACCAGATACAGTTCCAGCTCCACCTGTTCTTGGGCGCGGACGATGGCCAGCAGCATGCGCGGAAAGAATTCGGGACCATCGATCAGCAACTCGAAGCGGTTGCCTTCACGCCAGGGGAACACCGCCGCGCGCATTTCAGCGCGCCGTGAAGATCAGCACCGCACCCACCGGCACCGAGAAACTGATGGCCGAAAGCCCCGCAAGCTTGCGCAGGCTGTCCAGCCCCGGGGCCAGGTTGAAGTCTTCGGCGTTGAGCACCAGGGGTTCCAGGGTCACCACCTGAAAGCGCCGGTCATCCAGGCGGGTGGCCAGCAGTTCGGCGTTGTAAGTGTGTTCCTGGCCGTGCAGGGTCACGGTGACCGGCAGCAACAGCTCGATCTGTGCACCGGGAGCCAGGTCGTTGATCGGGCGCAGGTTGATGTGTGCGGTGATCTGCGCCTCGGGAAACTGCTGCACCTGGAACAGTTCCTGGCGCATGCGTTCATCGCGCAGAGGAATGCCGCTGCTGACCGAGTCCATCTCGATCTGCACCAGCGCCTGGCCCTTGCCATCGACCTTGCCGTGCAGCACCAGGAAGCGCTGCACTTCGGAAATATTGGCGTTCTTGGTGGTGATGAAGGACACGCGGGATGACTCGTTGTCCAGGTACCAGTTGGCCTGGACCGGCAGCGCCAGTACCCCGAGCAGGCTGAGAAGTAGGCGGATCGGCGTACGCATGCAAGCTCCCTTGAACAGAAGGCGCCACCTTAACCGGCTGCCGTAAGGCTGGCAAACGCCGTGCTCGGGCGGCGCCCTGCGATAGAGTGGCAAGCCGCGGCTTTAGTTCAGGAACAAACCTGCAGCGCTCGCGCCGGACGGATCCGGGCCTTGCTCGGCGCCCCGCTGCCAGTCACGCCAAGCATGGATCACGACAGGAAGCGCATGGCGTTGCGCGCCTGCACCGCCCGGGAACGGCTCAGGCGAGGGTTTTCTGCAGCTGTTCGACGGTTTCGGCCAGCAATCGCAAATGACGACTGCGCACCTGCTCGACACAGGCCAAATCCATCGGCCAATGCAGGGCGATGCTGCCGATCACCCGGCCTTCGGCCTGCAACGGCAAGGCCACGGCGCGGATCAGAAAAGGCAGGCGCACCGGATACTCCCAGTGGCCTTCAGTGCGCTGGCCAAACCCCAGGTGCTGGGACTGGGCGCAAGCCTGTTGCTGATCTTCGACCGGTACTCGCTCGCGCTCGGCCAACCGCTGGACTTCAGCGCTGGCCAGGGCCCCCAGGCAGGCCTTGCCCATGGCCGAATGAAACAGGCTGGCATGCTGGCCGACAATCCGGCTGTTGATCGGGTAACGCTTGCGCAACACCGGGGGCACTGCGCTTTCCAGGACCTCCAGGTGCTCGCCGTCGAAACCCGACAAGTCGCTGACCAGCCCGGTGCGTGCACTCAATTCCAGCAGCCAGGGCACCGCCTGCTCCACCAGGCGGCGCTTGAACCGTTGTCGGCTGTCGCCGAACAGACTGCGCGCGCTCAAGCGATAGCGCCGGTCACTCAAGCCCCGGTAGATCCAGCCCTGCTCCTGCAAGGTCAGCAACATGCGCGACACCGTCGCCTTGGGCAGCCCGGTCAGGTAGTGCAACTCCTCCAGCCCCAGGGCCTGGTGCTGACCGAGTAACTCGACAATCCCCAGGGCCCGTTCCACGGAACGCACACTGCCGCTTTCGACCTTGCTGGCCATGGTCCGAACTCCCTGACTTGAGAATGGGTAAAGCCGTTACCCAGCAAGATGCGGGCCTCAGGAGCCTATCAGCGACGCTCGCCTGGTTACAGCAGGTTACCCGGGGGGCGCTGGCGCACCCATTGCGTCAGTTGTTCATGGGCGTAAGCCAACTGCAGCACGGCGTGATCGGCCTGGGCCGGACCGACGATCTGCATGCCCATGGGCAGGCCCGCCAGGTTGAATCCCACCGGAATGCTGATGCTGGGCAGGCCGGCCAGGGTCGGACCGATCACCACTTCCATCCAGCGATGATAGGTGTCCATTTCCTGCCCATCGATCTGCCTTGGCCAGGCCTGCCGTGCATCGAAAGGGAACACCTGGGCCGTGGGCAACAGCAGGAAATCGTAACGCTCGAACAATCGCTGCAAGGCGCGGTACCAATCGCTGCGACTCTGGGACGCGCGGTACACATCCGCAGCACTCAGGTTGGCCGCTCCCTCCACTTCCCAGCGGGCCTCGGGCTTGAGCCAGCGGCGTTTGTCCGGGTCGCCGTGCAACATCCCCAAAGCCCCCTGGACCAGCCAGTGCCGGTGCACCAGCCAGCAGTCCCACAACTGCGCCATGGAAAAATCCGGCTGGCAGCTTTCCACTTCGCAGCCCAGATGGGTGAAGTCGGCCAACGCCTTTTCGCACAGGCTCAGCACTCCCTGCTCCATGGCCAGGTAGCCGTTGTAGTCCCCCAACCAGCCCAGGCGCAGGCCCCGCACGTCCCGTTGCAGAGGCGCCTGCAACAGCGCCGGATCCTCCTTGAGGGACAAGGGCACCCGCGGATCGTAACCGGCCTGGGTGCTCAACAGCCGCGCCACATCGGCCACCGTGCGCCCCATCGGCCCTTCGGTGGCCAGTTGCTGCACGAACAGTTCCGGGGTCGGGCCGAAGGGCACCCGCCCCTGGGAAGGACGCATGCCGAACAGGTTGTTGAAGGCCGCCGGATTGCGCAACGACCCCATCATGTCGCTGCCATCGGCCACCGGCAGCATGCGCAGGGCCAGGGCCACTGCTGCCCCGCCGCTGCTGCCGCCGGCGCTCAGCCGGCTGTCGTAGGCATTGCCGGTGGTGCCGAACAGCTGGTTGTAGGTGTGGGAGCCCAGGCCGAACTCCGGCACGTTGCTCTTGCCGACGATGATCGCGCCACTGGCCCGCACCCGGGCCACGCTGATGGCGTCCACCTGGGGCACCTGTTCGGCGAACAGCGGCGAACCCAGGCTGGTGGTCAGCCCCGCGGTGGATGCCAGGTCCTTGATCGCCTGGGGCATGCCATGCATCCAGCCCATGGACTGCCCCCGGTCCAGTTGCCGGTCGCGCTCATCGGCCTGGGCCAGCAACTCGCCCGGATCGCCCAGGGACACCAGGGCATTGAATTGCGGGTTGTAGCGCTCGATCTGTTGCAGGTAGGCCTGCATCACCTCGCGGCAGGACAACTGACGGGCGTGGATCGCCCGGGACAGCGCCAGGGCATCCAGTTCGACGATGGGCTCGCAGGCCACCGCTTCTTTGTGCTGAATCAAGACTCGCCTCCCAGGGTCAGGGCATCGGGCTTGGCATCCCGGACCGCGTCGTACATGCAATAGATGCCCAGCAGACTGAGGATCGAAGTTGCCAGGACATAGAAGGACGGCGCCACCGGCGTGGCCATGACCCGGCTCAGCCAGGTCACGATCAACGGAGCAAAACCGCCGAACAGCATCACCGCCACGTTATACGCCACGGAGACGCCGGTGGAACGCACCTCGATGGGGAACTGCTCGGCCAGGGCGGTGGGACCAGGACCGAAGAAGCCGCCAATGGCGCCACACAGCAGTATCTGCATCACCAGCAGGCGCTCGATGGAGGGTGCGGCGGCGACCCACACATACAAGGGATAGACCATGACGAAAAACGCCAGGGTGAACGCCATCAGCACCGGGCGCCGGCCGACCCGGTCCGACAGCGCCCCGGCAAAGGGGATCACCAGGGTCATCAGGGCCACGGCGAACATCTGCACCAGCAGCACCTGATCCAGGGGCAGGCCGAGGTTGGTGTGGGCAAAGGTCGGCATGTTCACCAGCACCACGTAGAAGGACACGGTGCTGCCGCTGCACAGGCCCATGGACACCAGGATTGCCCGGCGCTGGCTCGACACCACCTGCCACAGCCCCGGTCCATCGCCCCGCACCTGCTTGCGCGCCTCGACGAAGGCTTGCGGCTCCTCCATGTACTTGCGGATCCACAGCCCCACCGGACCGATCAGCAGGCCGATCACGAACGGCAGGCGCCAGCCCCAGAGATCCAGGGTCTGGGGCGAAAAGAAATGGGTCACCGCCGCCACCATCGCCGCCCCGCTGAACACCGCCAGACACTGGCCGACCAGTTGCCAGGAACCGTACAGGCCCTTCTTGTGGACCGGCGCGCTCTCCACCAGATAGGCCGTGGCGCTGGCGTACTCGCCACCAGTGGCGAAGCCCTGGAGCATGCGCGCCACCACGATCAGCAAGGGTGCCCCCAGCCCGATGGCGGCGTAATGGGGAGCAAACACGATCATCGCGATGGCCAGGGTCATCAGTTGGATGATCACCATCATGGCGGCCTTGCGGCCCTTGCGATCGGAATAGATCCCCAGCAGCACACCGCCCACCGGGCGCATGAAAAATCCCACGCCGAAGGTGGCCAGGGCCATCAGCAGCGAGGTGTACTCATCCTCCGCCGGAAAGAACTGGCGGGCGATGAAGCTGGCGAGAAAGCCATAGACGATGAAGTCGTACCATTCCAGGGCGTTGCCGACGACGGCAGCTACCACCTGCCGGGTCTTGGAAGCAGCGGGGCTCGAAGTGCTCATGGGACGTTCCTTGGATACTTTTGAGCCCTGGGCCGGGCTCGGAAAAGTGCCGGGCGCCTGTAACGCCCGGGGTGCTCGGAAACACAGGAGCGGCAAGGCTCAGGAGGGCTTGAGCCAGCTTTCCGCCAGGGCAGCCCAATAGGCCGCGCCGGTGAGCAGGATGTCGTCGTTGAAGTCGTAACCCGGGTTATGCACCATCGGCTGCGCCACCCCGTTGCCGATGAACAGGTAGCTGCCGGGGCAGCGTTGCAGCATCCAGCCGAAGTCCTCGCTGCCCATCAGCTTGGGGGTGTTGCCGTTGACCGCATCGGCCCCCACCAGCTCGACCCCGACCCGCCGGGCGAACTCGGTTTCTTCCGGGCTGTTGACCAGCACCGGATAGGCCGGGCGATGCTCGATGCTGGCGCGGCAGCCGAAGCTTTCGGCCTGGGTGCGGATGATCGCCTTGACCCGCTCCAGCATCTGCTCGCGCACCGGTGCGTTGAGGGCCCGCAGGCTCAGGCGCAACAGCGCCTGCTGGGGAATCACGTTGGCCGCCTCGCCGGCCTGCAGGGCACCGACGGTCACCACCGCGGCTTCCTGGGTGTCGATATTGCGCGCCACCACCGTCTGCAAGGCCATCACGATGCTCGCCGCCGCCACCAGCGGGTCCACCGCCAGGTGCGGCATGGAGCCATGGCCGCCGACGCCTTCGACTATCACCTCGAGCAGATCCTGGGAGGCCATCATCGGTCCTTCGCGAAAGCCCAGGTGCCCGGCCGGCAGACCCGGCATGTTGTGCAGGCCAAACAGCGCGTCGCAGGGGAAGCGCTCCAGCAGGCCATCGGCGAGCATGGCCTCGGCGCCGCCCTGGCCCTCTTCGGCGGGCTGGAAGATCAGGTTCAGGGTGCCGTCGAACCGGCGGGTCGCGGCCAGGTAGCGCGCCGCCCCCAGCAGGATGGTGGTGTGGCCGTCATGCCCGCAGGCGTGCATGCAACCGCCATGGCGACTGCTGTAGGGCACCCCGGTGTTCTCGATGATCGGCAAGGCGTCCATGTCCGCCCGCAGCCCCAGGGTGCGGCTGCCCGTACCGTTGCGCAGAACCCCCACGACCCCGGTTCGGCCGACCCCGGCATGCACCTGGTAGCCCCACTCCTCCAGGCAACGCGCCACCAGGGCCGAGGTGCGCTGTTCCTCGAACCCCAGTTCCGGGTGGGCATGAATGTCCTGCCGGATGGCCCGCAGGTCGCCGGCGATGTCGTTGAGCCAGGCAAGGATGTGCTGGTGTCGGGTCATGGCGTATCTCCTCTGGGCCGGGTGGCTTCCCGTTCTTGTTGTCGGAGCGCTGCACGAGGGGCCGGACCTGCTCGAAGCGCTGCGTCAGATAACCGCGCGGCGCAGCACAGGACAATCAAATGTGGTTCCACTGCATGGAACACATCATCTGCGGCGCGGCTTGATCGAGGATCAGGGATCGAGGCGGCAGCCTTCGCGGGGGCCCAGCCAGGAGGCGCCGTGGGTCCGTCCCAGGGCGCTGGCGGTGACTCGCCGGGCCTGGGGCTCATCGTTGAAACCGCTGATGGGCAGGTACTGGCGCACGTAGGCGCGACAGTCTTTGGCGGGTTGTTGCATGACGTAACGGCAGGAGCAGTACTCCTTGGCGGTGTAAGCCCCGAGGATGTCGGGAAAGGCCTGCAACGCCACCCGCTGCTGCCAGCCCCAGCCCAGCAGCAGGAGCAGCGCCAGCAGCAACAGGCCGAGCAGCGGATGACACCGCACCCAGGTCCGGCGCCTCATGGCGGACTCGGCTCGGGAAAGGCCGCCAGGACTCGCTTGAGCAGCTCGTTGTGCCGATAGCTGCCATCGCGATCGTCGCCATAGCGCACGATCACCAGGCGCTCGGCGGGCAGGATGTACAGCGCCTGGCCCCAATGTCCCAGCGCCGCATAAGTGTCCGCCGGCGCATCCGGCCAGGGCCGGGGCGCACCGTCCACCGCGCGGTTGAGCCACCAGTGCCCGCCCGCCACGGCCACGTCCTGGTTGGCGCGGTAGCCGGCAAAGGGTGTGCGACAGAAATCGACCCAGGCCTTGGGCAGCAATTGCCGGTCGCGCCAGCGGCCATCGCGCTGCATCAACAGGCCGATGCGCGCCAGATCCCGAGCCGTCAGGTACAGGTAGGACGAAGCAACGAAGGTGCCGGCCGCGTCGCGTTCCCACACGGCCTGGGTGATTCCCAGGGGTTCGAACAGCGCGTGCCAGGGATAGTCCGCGTACCGCTCGGGGCCCACCATCCCCCGCAGACTGGCCGCCAGCAGGTTGCTGTCGCCACTGGAGTAGCGAAACACCTGCCCCGCCGGCGCGGCCGCTGCCTGCTGCGCGGCGAATGCGGCCATGTCCCGATGGCCCCGGGTGTAGAGCATGGCCACCACCGAGGAGTTGAGCGGTGCGTATTCGTAGTCTTCCTGCCAGTCCAGGCCCGAGGCCCAGTGCAGCAAGTCGGCCAGGGTGATGCTCGGATGCCGCTGCAGCGCCGAGTAATACTGTGCGGCAGGGTCCTGCAGCTGGAAGCGGCCTTCAGCGAAGGCAACGCCCAACACCACCGCCAGCAGACTCTTGCTGGCAGACCAGATGAGATGGGGAGTCTGCGCTCCGGTGGCGCCGGCATAGCGCTCGTAAAGCACCTGGCCATCGCGGATCACCAGCAACGCGTCGGTGCGAATGCCTTGCCGGGACTTCTCGTCCCTGGGCACGAAGGCGTAGTCCTCAAGCGCCTGGAGCGCCGGACCGGCGACATCCGGGGCCCGGCGCCATTGCTCCCCCGGCCACTCCTCGGCCCAGGCCGGCAAGCCGAACAGGAGCAGGAGTGCCAGCAGGGTCGGAGCTTTGCGCATGAAGGACACTCGAACGACGTCAGTGGCCGAGCCTAAACAGGACAGATGACCGTTTTACTGCAGCGCCGTGCTTGCCTGTCAGCCAAGGCGTGATCAGGCCTTGTACACGACGCTCGGCCCCGCTCACCGGCAGCCGATCCCGCGTGAGGGTGGGCCTCGTTCGGCCGGGATTAAAACGCCGCCAGGGCCTTGGCCAGGCGCTGGCCCCGGGCTCCGGCAGCCAGATCCAACAGGCCCCGATCCCGGGACCACTGGTTGCGCCAAGGCTCGGGGCCCTGGGCGAAGGCCGCATCGATCCCGGGCTTCAGGGCCTCGAACTGGGTGAACAAGCCGCCCAACAGAACGTGCCCGCTGCTCAAGGACGGGTTTTGCCGACTGGCTTCGGCACACCCCGCCAGCAGTGCCAGCAGTTGCAATTGCAAAGGCTGCGGCCAGCCGCTGTCCTGCCCCACCCCATACAGCCAGGCGCTCATGGCACTCAGCACGTAGATGTCTTCCAGGGTGCGGAAGGGTTTGACATAGGCGTCCCAGCCGTCGCCGGCGAGCAGTTCGCAAGCGGCGTTGTCCAGCAGCAGGCAGCCATGACCGATCTCCGGCATCAGGCCGATGGCGGGCAGGGTCTGGACCTGGACCCCCGGCTCCCCGGCATAGACCACGGTCAGGCGCAACGCCGCCGGTTGCCCGGGGGCCTCGCTGCGGGCCGCCACCAGTAGCCAGTCGGCGGCATCGCCGGCGGTGACGAAATCCTTGCGTCCGTTTAGACGCAAATCCTCCAGCCGGGTCTGCATGTCCGCCGGGCGCAGGCTGTGACGTTCGGTCGCGCACAACGCCCCCAGGCTGAGCGGCGCGCTGGGCCACAACATGCGCAAGGCCGCCTGGTAACCCACCAGGAACGCCAGCCCGGGGGCGCTCATCAGACGCCCGCCGCGCACCGCCAGTTCAAACGGCGTGACCGCGCCCAGATGGGCCAGCAAAGCCCCGTAACCCTCGGCCAGATCAGGGTTGGCGGGCAGTCGTTCACGGCTCTCGAGCAGGGCTTGCCAGGGCATTCGAAGGTCCTCAGGGGCTGTCATATAAGCATCACCAAAGCTTCATGGCGATGACACCGGGGCTACATAGCCTGACTTTGCACAACAAAGTCGATCGGCTGCAACCCAAGGCGGGTCAGTGGCCCGCACGGAGATTCACAATGACTCAGATCGCCCGCATCAGCGACACCGGCATTGAACGCCGCCTGCAGGCCGAACGCCTGATCGGCGCCCAAGCCCTGCAGGAAGCCCAGGCCCTGCGCTTCAACGTCTTCAGCGGCGAGTTCAACGCCAAGCTCAAGGGCGCGGAATGGGGTCTGGACATGGATGACTACGACATTCACTGCAGCCACATCGGTGTGCGCGACCTGAACACCGGTCGCCTGGTGGCCACCACCCGCCTGCTGGACCACCAGGCCGCCAGCAGCCTGGGGCGCTTCTACAGCGAAGAGGAATTCAGCCTGCACGGCCTGATGCAGCTCAAGGGGCCGATTCTCGAAATCGGTCGCACCTGCGTCGACCCGGCCTACCGCAACGGCGGCACCATCGCCGTGCTCTGGGGCGAACTGGCGGAGGTCCTCAACCAGGGCGGCTACAGCTACCTGATGGGCTGCGCCAGCATTCCGATGCAAGACGGTGGCATCCAGGCCCAGGCGATCATGCAGCGCCTGCGCGAACGCTACCTGAGCACCGAACACCTGCGAGCCGAACCGAAGAACCCGCTGCCGAGCCTGGACATTCCGTCCAACGTGATCGCCGAGATGCCGCCGCTGCTCAAGGCCTACATGCGCCTGGGGGCGAAAATCTGCGGCGAGCCGTGCTGGGACGAGGATTTCCAGGTCGCCGACGTATTCATCCTGCTCAAGCGTGACGAGTTGTGCCCACGCTACGCCCGGCACTTCAAGGCGGCGGTCTGATGCGCCGGCTGCGGGTCTACGGGCGCATCGCCCGGGTTCTGCTGGTGGTGGCGCTGGGGCTGAGCATGGCCAGTGTCTTCGGTCTGCTGGAGCGCCTGGGCGTGGCCAATTCCATGGTCCGGCGCCAGCGCTGGTCGCGCTTCTTCATGGCGCGCTTGAGCAATGCCCTACCCTTCCAGATCTCGATACATGGCGAGTTGCCCGGGCAGCCAATGCTCTGGGTCAGCAACCATGTGTCCTGGACCGACATTCCGCTGCTGGGCATGCTCACGCCGCTGTCCTTCCTGTCCAAGGCCGAAGTGCGCACCTGGCCGGTGGCCGGCTGGCTGGCGGCCAAGGCCGGCAGCCTGTTCATCCGCCGCGGGGCCGGCGACAGCCAACTGATCCGCAAGCAGATGACCCGCCACCTGCAGGAACAGCATCCATTGCTGTTGTTCCCCGAAGGCACCACCACCGACGGTCATGGCCTGCGGACCTTCCACGGCCGCCTGCTGGCCAGTGCCATCGACGCCGAAGTGTCGCTGCAACCGGTGGCGATCCGTTATTTGCGCGATGGCCAGATCGACAGCCTGGCCCCCTTCATTGGCGACGACGACCTGCTCTCGCATTTGATGCGACTGTTCGCCCACGACCGGGGCCAGGTGGAGATTCATCTGCTCAAGCCGATTGCCTGTCAGGGCCAGGAACGTGCGGCACTGGCCTTTCAGGCACAGCAAGCGGTGCAGAAGGCACTGTTCGGCGATGTGCCCCAACCGGCCGAACCGCGCCGCAGCGGCGAACTGGTCGCCGCCTGACCCGCCCTGCTGGAGCCCACTTGCTGGCGAAGCAGCCCTCGAAGCCTGCGCCGTTGATAAGGGCGCCTTCGCTGGCAAGCCGGCTCTACAGGAGCGGATCTGTTTCAGGGCAAATGGACGTGCTGCGCCGCGAATGCCTGCAACTGCGGGTAGAAGGCGCGAAAGTCTTCGCTCAACGGCTCATACAAGCGCTCCAGCTCGCCCATCGCCGCCGTCAGCTCCTGCGGCTGTGACAAGCGCCGGGCAATCCCGCGCAACACCTGCTCCAGCACCGCGAATTCGCGGTAGGAACCGAGCCAGTCATCGGCCGTCATGTAGGGCGCAATCTGCGCCAGGCGCGCCGGCAACTGCGGTTCGGCCGCCAGCACCCGGTACACCTCGGCAGTGAAGGACGGCAAGGGCTGATCGGCGTAATGCTGCCAGTCCCGGGCCAGGCAATGGTCGAAGAACACGTCGATGACGATGCCCGCATAGCGCCGCCGGGTCAGGGAGAAACGCGACAGCGCCGCACTCACCAGCGGGTGGCTGTCGGTATAGGTATCGATGCGCCGATGCAGCTGAATCGCCGCCTCGACCTCGGGGGCAAACTGCCCTTGCAGGCGGCCTTTGACGAAATCGCCATATAGGCTGCCCAGTAATTGACCCGGACGCTGGCCGCCGAGGTGTAGATGTGCGAGATAATTCATTCGCGCAGCTTAGCACCGCGCCCAACATATCGTTATAACCCGATATACCGATAAGTAATGATTTAAGACCAAAATCATATTGGTATATCGCGAAATAACGATTTAAATTTCGCCTCATCGCGATACAACGTTTTACGGAAAACGAGCACCGCCATGTCCCTCGACCTCGACGAAATAATAAAAGCCCTGGCACATCCGGTTCGCAGGGAAATCCTGCACTGGCTGAAAGACCCGACAGTCGAATTTCCCGATCAGGCTCACAGCAATGAGCACGGCGTCTGTGCCGGACAGATCGATCAACGCTGCGGCCTGTCGCAGTCGACCGTGTCCGCCCACCTCGCCACCCTGCAGCGCGCCGGCCTGATCAGTAGCCGAAAAGTCGGCCAATGGCATTTTTTCAAACGCAATGAGGAAGTCATCCAGCAGTTCCTCACGCAAATGAGCCAACAGCTCTAGACCTGACAAGGACCCGACAATGCCCCTTTCACTCATCATCCTGGCCTTGAGCGCCTTCGCCATCGGCACCACCGAGTTCGTCATCATGGGCTTGCTGCCCGATGTGGCGGCGGACCTCGGGGTGTCGATTCCCGGCGCAGGCTGGCTGGTCACCGGATACGCCCTGGGCGTGGCCATCGGTGCGCCGTTCATGGCCCTGGCCACCGCCCGCCTGCCACGCAAGGCGGCCCTGGTGGCGCTGATGGGGATCTTCATTGTCGGCAACCTGCTGTGCGCACTGGCCAGTGATTACAACGTGCTGATGTTCGCCCGGGTGATCACGGCGCTGTGCCACGGTGCCTTCTTCGGTATCGGTTCAGTGGTGGCCGCCGGCCTGGTGCCGGCCAACAAGCGCGCCTCGGCCGTGGCCCTGATGTTCACCGGCCTGACCCTGGCCAACGTCCTTGGCGTCCCGCTGGGCACGGCCCTGGGCCAGTCGGCCGGCTGGCGCTCGACCTTCTGGGCGGTGACGGTGATCGGCGTGGTCGCCCTGATCGGTCTGCTGCGCTTTTTGCCGGCCAAGCGCGATGAGGAAAAACTCGACATGCGTTCGGAACTGGCCGCCCTCAAGGGTGCCGGAATCTGGCTGTCCCTGAGCATGACCGCGCTGTTCGCCGCGTCGATGTTCACTCTCTTCACCTATGTCGCCCCCCTGCTCGGTGATGTCACCGGCGTCTCGCCCCGGGGCGTGACCTGGACCCTGCTGCTGATCGGCCTGGGCCTGACCCTGGGCAACATCATCGGCGGCAAGCTGGCGGACAAGCGCCTGGGCGCCACCCTGATCGGCGTGTTCGCCGCCATGGCGGTGGTCTCCACCGTGCTGACCTGGACCAGCGTGGCGTTGATTCCCACGGAAATCACGCTGTTCCTCTGGGCCACCGCCTCCTTCGCCGCGGTGCCGGCCTTGCAGGTCAATGTGGTGACCTTCGGCAAGGCCGCGCCGAACCTGGTTTCGACCCTGAACATCGGCGCCTTCAACATCGGCAACGCCCTGGGCGCCTGGGTCGGCGGCAGCGTCATCGCCCACGGTTTCGGCCTCACCAGCGTACCGCTGGCGGCGGCGGTGCTGGCGATTCTGGCCCTGCTGGTGACGCTGATTACCTTTCGCCAGGGCGGCAACGCCGAACTGGCACCTGCAACCCACTGATCCGTCTCTTTCCTTTATAGAAGGCTGCATTCCATGACCACTCTCTTTGATCCGATCAAGATCGGCGACCTCGAACTGTCCAACCGCATCATCATGGCGCCGCTGACCCGCTGCCGCGCCGACGCCGGCCGCGTGCCCAACGCGCTGATGGCCGAGTACTACGTGCAGCGGGCTTCCGCGGGCCTGATCCTCAGCGAAGCCACCTCGGTCACCCCAATGGGCGTCGGCTACCCGGATACCCCCGGCATCTGGTCCAACGATCAGGTGCGTGGCTGGGCCAACGTGACCAAGGCGGTGCATGGCGCCGGCGGCAAGATCTTCCTGCAACTGTGGCACGTGGGGCGGATTTCCCACCCGTCCTACCTGGACGGCGAAACCCCGGTGGCCCCGAGCGCCATCCAGCCCAAGGGCCATGTCAGCCTGGTGCGTCCTCTGGCCGACTACCCGACCCCGCGGGCCCTGGAAACCGCTGAAATCGCCGACATCGTCGAGGCTTACCGGGTCGGCGCGGAAAACGCCAAGGCCGCCGGTTTCGACGGCGTGGAAATCCACGGCGCCAACGGTTACCTGCTGGATCAGTTCCTGCAAAGCAGCACCAACCAGCGCACCGACCAGTACGGCGGCTCCCTGGAGAACCGTGCCCGCCTGCTGCTGGAAGTCACCGACGCGGCCATCGAGATCTGGGGCGCCGGCCGGGTGGGCGTGCACCTGGCGCCTCGCGCCGATTCCCATGACATGGGCGACGCCAATCTGGCGGAAACCTTCACCTACGTCGCCCGCGAACTGGGCAAACGCGGTATCGCCTTTATCTGCTCCCGCGAGAAAGAAGGCGCCGACAGCCTGGGCCCGCAACTGAAAGAAGCCTTCGGCGGCCCGTACATCGCCAACGAGCGCTTCACCAAGGACAGCGCCAACGCCTGGCTGGCTGCCGGCAAGGCTGACGCCGTGGCCTTCGGTGTGCCGTTCATCGCCAACCCGGATCTGCCCGCGCGCTTGAAAGCCGACGCGCCGTTGAACGAGGCGCATCCGGAAACCTTCTACGGCAAAGGTCCGGTGGGCTACATCGACTACCCGACGCTGTAAGCCGGCCCCGGTAAAGCCAAAAGCCCCGACTCTCGCGAGCCGGGGCTTTTTTGTAGGCACCGGGATCAGCGCCTGCGTTGCGTCCAGGCCACCGCCAGGCCACTGAGGCAGATCACCGTGATGCCGATCAGGCCGTAGCGGTCCGGGGTATGCCCGAAGATCAGGTAGCCGTACAGACCGGCGAACAGAATCTGCCCGTAGCTGAACGGCGCCAGCATCGCCGGTGCGGCATGGCGGAACGCCTGGGTCAGCAGCATGTGGCCGAGCATGCCGCAGGTGCCCAGGCCGATCATGAACAGACCATGGACAAATGACGGCGTGCTCCAGAAAAACGGCAGCAGCGCACTCATGATCAGGCTGTTGAGAATCCCGGTGAGAAAGTTGCTGGTGGTCGGGCTGTCGATACCGCTGAGCTTGCGAGTCAGCAACTGATAGAAGCCGAAACACAGCGCCGACCCCAGGGGCAGCAGGATCGCCGGGGTGAACAACGCCCCCCCGGGCCGCACCACGATCAGCACCCCGACGAACCCGGCGAGCACCGCCAGCCATTGCGCCCGACTGACCCGTTCGCCCAGGAACGGCACCGACAGCGCAGTGACCAGCAAGGGCGCCAGGAAGTTGACCGCCGTGGCTTCCGCCAGGGGGATATAACGCAGGCCGGTGGTGAACAACAGGCTGGTGCCGATCAGGCACAGGGCCCGCAGCAGTTGCAGGCCAGGACGCTTGGTACGCACGACCGCGGAAAAACCGCTGCGGGGAACGAACACCACCAGCATCAGCAGGGTGTGAACCACGTAGCGGGCCCAGACCACCATGACAATGGGATAAAAAGCCGAGAGGTACTTGGACAACGTGTCATGGCTGGCAAAGAGCAGAACCGCCAGGCAGATCAGGGCAATCCCCTTGATCGGCTGCTCTGCGCCTTTGAACGGTGAAGGGTTCACACTCATTCACACACCCGCAACAAAATCCCTACAAAATACGTAGCTCGCTATCTATCAAGATGCGGCCAGCCCGTATATAAAAGCACCCCATCGCGATGGCGAGCGCGGGAATGGATATCCGTCGCGGTAAATCTTGACACAACTGGATTCAATTACGCATGTTGTCTTGATGACGCAAGTTCGGGCTCAAGCGCAACATATCCAGCCCGATGTCGATCCAGCGCTCTGCCTCGGTGTGCAGGGCGAAGCTCTCAGGGGCCAGCAGCCATTGGTAAAGGATGCCATCGATGAAGGCGCGCATGCTGATAGCCGCCCGCTGCGTATCAAGATTCTCGGGCAATTGCCCGCGATTCACTGCATTGGTCAGCGCCAGCTCGATGCGCACGTTGCACTCCAGGCTGGCGGTGCGACGTTGACGCCGCAGATCGCACATTTCATCGGTGAATTCGCACTTATGAAACAGAATTTCATTAATGCGTCGGGTTTTCGGGTCCAGGGCAACTTGATGAAACAAATGAATCAACAACTTGCGCATCCAGCCCAACGGATCCATTTCATCTACATTCTCACTGGCGGCAGCCATCTCATCCAAAGGTTCACGCAGGCTGTCGAGCATGGCCTGGACCAGATCGGCCTTATTACTGAAATGCCAATAAATGGCACCCCGCGTCACCCCCGCCAGCGCCGCGATATCGGCCAGGGTGGTACGCGCCACGCCACGCTCGTAAAAGGCCTTTTCGGCGGCCTCGAGTATCTGGCTGCGAGTTTCTTGAGCTTCCTCTTTGGTACGACGGACCATGGCAGTAAAACCTCGATCAGGATCTTTCAGCGATGCGTGAAGACCTTCTGAATAAATATGAAACGGCATCTCGGGTGCCGTTTGCCCAGCCTACAATTCAACACCTACAGGGGCTTGTGTAACCGAATGGGTACGCCGCCAGGGTATTTACAAACAGCCGTGAACGTAAGTATATTCCTTAGCAAGCTACTAATCCACTCAGCCAACTCTTTTTAACCTTCCACTTTTCTTGTGCGCATCTTGCGTGCCTGACCCGAGGATCTTCATGCAACTCAAGCCAGCTGTTACCGCTCTGGTCACTGCCGTCGCCCTGGCATCGCTGCTCAGCGGATGTAAAAAGGAAGAGGCGGCACCGGCCCCTCAAGCTCCTCAGGTCGGCGTCGTCACCCTGCAACCACAAGCCTTTACCCTGACCTCTGAACTACCGGGGCGGACCACTGCGTTCCGTATCGCCGAAGTTCGTCCGCAGGTAAATGGGATCATTCTTAAGCGCCTGTTCAAAGAAGGCGGGGAGGTCAAGGAAGGTCAGCAGCTTTATCAGATCGATCCATCGGTCTATGAAGCAACGCTGAAGAGTGCCGAGGCCAATCTGCAATCGACCAAGTCGATTTCCGATCGCTACAAGCAATTGGTCAACGAGCAGGCCGTGAGCCGCCAGGAATACGACACCGCCGTGGCCAACCGCCTGCAATCGGAAGCCGCCCTGCAAAGCGCTCAGATCAACCTGCGGTTCACCAAGGTGCTGGCGCCGCTGACCGGTCGCATCGGCCGCTCCTCGGTGACCGAAGGCGCCCTGGTGAGCAATGGCCAGGCCGATGCCATGGCCGTGATCCAGCAACTGGACCCGATCTACGTCGACGTCACCCAGTCCTCGGTGGAACTGCTGGAACTGCGCCGTGAGCTGGAAAGCGGGCGCCTGCAGAAAGTCGGCGACAACGCCGCCAAGGTCAAACTGACCCTGGAAGACGGCAGCCAGTACAAGCTCGACGGCAAACTGGAGTTCTCCGAAGTCTCGGTGGACGAAACCACCGGCTCGGTGACCCTGCGCGCCGTGTTCCCCAACCCTCAGCACACCCTGCTGCCAGGCATGTTCGTTCACGCCCAGCTGCAAGCCGGGGTCAACAGTGCGGCGATCCTGGCCCCACAACAAGGCGTGACCCGCGACCTCAAAGGCACCCCGACCGCCCTGGTGGTTGGCCCGGACAACAAGGTCGAGCTGCGCCAACTCAAGGCCAGCCGCACCGTCGGCAGCCAGTGGCTGGTGGAAGACGGCCTGAAGGCCGGCGACCGGCTGATCACCGAAGGCCTGCAATTCGTCAAGCCGGGCATTGAGGTCAAGGCCAGCGAAGCCACCAACGTAGCCGCGAAAAACCCGGCCCCTGCACAGGCAACTGACAAAGCTGCAGGCGGCAAAGGGGAGTAAACCATGTCGAAATTTTTTATCGACCGTCCGATCTTCGCCTGGGTAATTGCCCTGGTGATCATGTTGGTCGGGGCTCTATCGATCCTCAAATTGCCGATCAACCAGTACCCGAGCATCGCCCCGCCGGCGATCGCCATCTCCGTGACCTACCCGGGCGCCTCTGCACAGACCGTGCAGGACACCGTGGTCCAGGTGATCGAGCAGCAGCTCAACGGTATCGACAACCTGCGTTACGTGTCCTCGGAAAGTAACTCCGACGGCAGCATGACCATCACCGCGACCTTCGAGCAGGGCACCAACTCGGACACCGCGCAGGTACAGGTACAGAACAAGCTCAACCTGGCCACCCCGCTGCTGCCGCAAGAAGTGCAGCAACAGGGTATCCGCGTGACCAAGGCAGTGAAGAACTTCCTGCTGGTGATCGGCGTGGTGTCCGAGGACGGCAGCATGTCCAAGGACGACCTGTCGAACTACATCGTGTCGAACATGCAGGACCCGATCTCGCGGACCGCGGGCGTCGGTGACTTCCAGGTGTTCGGTGCCCAGTACGCCATGCGGATCTGGCTCGACCCGGCCAAGCTGAACAACTTCAACCTGACCCCGGTGGACGTGAAGACTGCGGTTGCCGCGCAGAACGTCCAGGTGTCGTCCGGCCAGATCGGCGGCCTGCCCGCCCTGCCCGGCCAGCAACTGAACGCCACCATCATCGGCAAGACCCGTCTGCAGACTGCCGAGCAGTTCAAGGCGATCCTGCTGAAGGTCAACAAGGACGGCTCGCAAGTGCGTCTGGGTGATGTCGCGGATGTGGCCCTGGGCGGCGAGAACTACGCCGTCAGCGCCCAGTTCAACGGCAAGCCGGCTTCCGGTCTGGCGGTGAAACTGGCCAACGGCGCCAACGCCCTGGACACCGCCAAGGCGTTGCGCAAGACCATCAGCGACCTGGAACCCTTCTTCCCTCAAGGCATGAAGGTGGTATTCCCCTACGACACCACGCCAGTGGTCACCGAATCCATCAAGGGCGTGGTTGAAACCCTGGTGGAAGCGATCGTCCTGGTGTTCCTGGTGATGTTCCTGTTCCTGCAGAACTTCCGCGCCACGGTGATCACCACCATGACGGTGCCGGTGGTACTGCTGGGGACCTTCGGTATCCTCGCGGCGGCCGGTTTCAGCATCAACACCCTGACCATGTTCGGCATGGTGCTGGCCATCGGCTTGCTGGTGGACGACGCCATCGTCGTGGTGGAAAACGTCGAGCGGGTGATGCACGAGGAAGGCCTGTCACCCAAAGAGGCAACGAAGAAATCCATGGGCCAGATCCAGGGAGCCCTGGTGGGTATCGCCCTGGTGCTGTCCGCGGTACTGCTGCCAATGGCCTTCTTCAGCGGCTCCACGGGCGTGATCTACAAACAGTTCTCGATCACCGTGGTGTCGGCCATGGCCCTGTCGGTACTGGTGGCCCTGATCTTCACCCCGGCCCTGTGCGCCACCATGCTCAAGCCTGTGGTTGCGGGGCAGAATCACGAGAAGCGCGGCTTCTTCGGCTGGTTCAACCGCACCTTCGACCGCAGCGTAAAAAGCTACGAGCGTGGCGTCGGCAACATCCTGCGCAACAAGGTTCCGTACCTGCTGGCCTATGTGCTGATCGTCCTGGGCATGATCTGGCTGTTCACCCGCATCCCGACCGCGTTCCTGCCGGAAGAAGACCAGGGCGTACTGTTCGCCCAGGTGCAGACCCCGGCCGGCTCCAGCGCCGAGCGGACCCAGGTGGTGGTCGATGAAATGCGCGCCTACCTGCTGGACAAGGAAAAGGACACCGTGGCATCGGTGTTCACCGTGAACGGCTTCAACTTCGCCGGTCGCGGCCAGAGCTCGGGCATGGCCTTCATCATGCTCAAGCCGTGGGGCGAGCGCTCCGCGGAAAACAGCGTGTTCAACCTGGCGGCCCGTGCCCAGCGGCACTTCTTCAGCTTCCGCGACGCGATGGTGTTCGCCTTCGCCCCTCCGGCGGTACTGGAATTGGGTAACGCCACCGGTTTCGACGTGTTCCTCCAGGACCGCGCCGGTATCGGCCACGAGAAACTGATGGCGGCACGCAACCAGTTCCTCGGCATGGCAGCCCAGAGCAAGGTGCTGTCCCAGGTGCGTCCGAACGGCCTGAACGATGAACCGCAGTACCAGTTGAGCATCGATGACGAGCGCGCCAGTGCCCTGGGCGTGACCCTCACCGACATCAACAACACCTTGTCGATTGCCCTGGGCAGTAGCTACGTCAACGACTTCATCGACCGTGGTCGGGTGAAGAAGGTGTACATCCAGGGTCAGGCCGGTGCGCGCATGAGCCCCGAAGACCTGAAGAAGTGGTACGTACGCAACAGCGCCGGGACCATGGTGCCGTTCTCCTCCTTCGCCAAGGGCGAGTGGATCTACGGTTCACCGAAACTGGCCCGTTACAACGGCGTGGAAGCCATGGAAGTCCTCGGTGCCCCAGCCCCTGGCTACAGTACCGGTGAGGCCATGGACGAAGTCGAAGCCATTGCCGCCAAGCTGCCGCCGGGTGTGGGCATCTCCTGGACCGGCCTGTCCTACGAGGAACGTCTGTCGGGCTCCCAGGCACCTGCGCTGTACGCCTTGTCCCTGCTGATGGTGTTCCTGTGTCTGGCAGCCCTGTATGAAAGCTGGTCGATTCCGATCGCGGTCATGCTGGTGGTGCCGCTGGGGATCATCGGTGCGCTGATGGCTACCAGCCTGCGTGGCCTGTCCAACGACGTGTACTTCCAGGTGGGGCTGTTGGTGACCATCGGCCTGGCGGCGAAAAACGCCATCCTGATCGTCGAGTTCGCCAAGGAACTGCACGAGCAGGGCCGCTCCCTGGTGGATGCCGCGGTGGAAGCCTGCCGCATGCGTCTGCGGCCGATCATCATGACCTCCCTGGCCTTCGTCCTCGGGGTTGTGCCCCTGGCCGTCTCCACCGGCGCCGGCTCCGGCAGCCAGCATGCGATCGGCACCGGGGTGATCGGCGGTATGCTCACCGCGACGATCCTGGCGATCTTCTGGGTACCGCTGTTCTTCGTCACCGTATCGTCCATGGGCCGCAGGAAAGCGGATCTATCAGAAACCACTGCAACTGCTAACGAGGCTGGCCAATGAGCAAGTCGCTACTCTCCCTGGCAATCACCGCCATCGCGCTAAGTGGTTGCTCGCTGATACCAGACTATCAGCGCCCGGAAGCGCCGGTGGCGGCGCAATTCCCCCAAGGCCCCGCCTATTCGCCCAAGGAGGCCGCCAACGTGGCGGCCGCCGAACAGGGCTGGCGGCAATTCTTCCACGACCCGGCGCTGCAGCAGCTGATCCAGACCGCTCTGGAAAACAACCGCGACCTCAAGGTCGCGGCGCTGAACATCGACGCCTATGCCGCGCAGTACCAGATCCAGCGCGCCGACCTGTTCCCCGCGGTTTCGGCCAACGCCAGCGGCAGCCGCCAGCGCACGCCGGCACGCATGTCGCAGACCGGCGAAGCCGGCATCAGCAGCCAGTACTCCGCCACGGTGGGGATCAGCGCCTATGAGCTGGACCTGTTCGGCCGGGTTCGCAGCCTGAGCGAACAAGCCCTGCAAACCTACTTCTCCAGCGAAGAGGCCCGGCGCAGCACCCAGATCAGCCTGGTGGCCAGCGTGGCCAATGCCTACATGACCTGGCAGGCCGACAAGGAGCTGCTCAAGCTGACCCAGGAAACCCTCGGTGCCTACGAGGAAAGCTACCGCCTGACCTCGCGCAGCAACGAAGTAGGCGTGGCCTCGGCCCTGGACCTGAGCCAGGCGCGGACCTCGGTGGAAAACGCCCGGGTTCAACTGGCCCGTTACACCCGCCAGGTGGCCCAGGATGAAAACAGCCTGACCCTGCTGCTGGGCACGGCGATTCCGAGCAACCTGCCGGCGGCCCAGCCGCTGTCGGCCAATCTGTTGAGCGAACTGCCGGCCGGCCTGCCGTCGGAGCTGCTGCAACGGCGTCCGGACATCCTCGAAGCCGAGTACAAGCTGAAAGCGGCGAATGCCAATATCGGCGCGGCGCGGGCGGCCTTCTTCCCGAGCATCAGCCTGACGGCCAACGCCGGCACCCTGAGCCCGGACCTTTCGGGCCTGTTCAAGGGCGGCTCGGGAACCTGGCTGTTCCAGCCGCAGATCAATCTGCCGATCTTCAACGCCGGCAGCCTGCGCGCCAGCCTGGATTACTCGAAGATCCAGAAAGACATCACCGTGGCCCAGTACGAAAAATCCATCCAGACCGCCTTCCAGGAAGTCTCCGATGGCCTGGCGGCGCGCCAGACCTACAACCAGCAGTTGCAGGCCCAGCGTGATTTCGTCAACGCCAACCAGGACTACTACCGTCTGGCCGAACGCCGCTATCGCATCGGGGTCGACAGCAACCTGACCTTCCTCGACGCCCAGCGCTCGCTGTTCAGTGCCCAGCAGGCCCTGATCACCGATCGCCTGGCGCAGCTGACCAGCGAGGTCAACCTGTACAAGGCCCTCGGCGGCGGCTGGAGCGAGCAGACGGCGAAGAACCAGCCACTGGCTGAAAAAGCCCCGGCGCTGCACCTGTTCTGAAACAGGATCCGGCTGTAGGAAAAACCCACCTCATGGTGGGTTTTTTTATGTCACCGCCCCTCAGCCCCCCGCCCCATTGAGCAAGAACACCGGCTCACGCAGATAATCCAGGCCCAGGCGGGTTTCGAAAGTCTCGTCGCGCAGGGCTGCCGTGGTGCAACTCCTGAGCCCCAGGGCGGCAGCCACCAGGGCAAAGCTCTGGCTCAGATGGCCGCAGTCCATCAAGGCCACCCGCAAGGCCCGGCTGCCCGGGTACTTCCAGGCCAGGCGCTGCAGACACGCGGTGGACAGGAACAGCACCGAGGCCTGTTCGATCCAGCTCTGGTCGCCGCACGCCGCACCGATCCAGGACCTGGGGTCCTCGCGCGACAGCAGTTCAAGCCCGTGCCGCCGCACCGAGTAGTGATACAGACCGGCCTCCAGGCCCTGCACATTGAGCAGGATCGGATAGACCTCGATGGCATGCAGGGAGCCCCCGGACGCCGAGGTCTTCTTCAGGAAGAAATCCCCCATGGGATTACGCCGCACCTGACTCGCTCCCCAGGTGTAATACAGCAGCGCCGACAGCTGTTGGGCGGTCACGGGGCCCCCGTCGAAGGTCCGGCAGGTCTGGCGACGGGCCAGAACCTCCAGCAGTTGCGGCTGCTCAAACAGCGAGGGCGATGCCAGCAAGGGATTGTCCAGGGCCTGGAACGGATGGGAAAAGTAGTCCTTGAACGCCGACGGCTGGCGCTGCTGCAGCGCCTTGCCGGCCAGTTGCTCCTCCATCTGCGCCACGCTGATGTAGGGCGTGGCGGTTTGCGTGCGCGTCCCCAGGTAGAAATCCAGCGCAACCTGCCAGTGACTCCAGATCTCGCCGGCCGCCTCGGGCTCGGAGGGCCCAGGGCCCTGCCCGTCCACGGGCTGCAACAGCCCCCGGGCGATCAGGTCCTGGAGCAGCGCCAGGCTGAGGTTTTCCAGCGCGCCGGGAAGCAGCAGCGCGCTGTCCAGGGTCCGCGGACAGAGAAAATGCCGGACCAGCGGCAGAAACTGCAGCGCCAACTCCAAGTCCGGGGCCCGCCGTCGATCCCGCAGGGTAAAGCGGTCCCGGTCGATACCCAGCCAGGTGCCCGGGCGTAATTGCAACAGGGTCTGGCCATCCAGCGGGCCGGCCGCCGGTGGCGCAGGCTTGGCCAGGGCGCCGGCCTGCCAGAATAGCGGCTCGGGCCGCAGCGCCTTGATCTCCCGAATCAGCGCCGCCAGCTCCGGATCGCCGGCGCGATCGGCAATGTCCCACTCGATGGTGACCGCCTTGAGCGGCGCGTGGCCGAACAACTGCCGCAGAATGTCCCAGTCCCGGCGCGGATCGCCGACATGCACCTCGATCAGGCGCGTGAGCGGCAGTGATCGCAGGTACTCGCGCAAGTCGTAGCCCAGGGCCCGGGCGGTGCAGATGGCGCTGTCCAGGTCGAGGAGAAAACCGCTGTGGCTGCGCTCCACCACGCTGCAAATGAATCCGCCCTCGGACAGCTCCTGGCCAATGTCCATGGCAAACAGCCGCGGCGCGTTCTCCAGCACCAGCGGGGTGCCGGTGAAGGCCTGCAGTTCGAGGGCGTTGGCCACCACCGTATCGGCCACTTCCCGGGCCAGGCTTGGCAGGATGAAATGCTGGGTATCGCCGCCCTGAAAGCGTGACCAGGAAATGTGCTCCGCCAGCCACGGCGAGGCGGTCCGCTGGCACAGGCGACGGGTCATGTGCAGAAACTCCCGGTCCATCTCGATGCCGACGCTGCCCAGGGACAGGCTCGACGAGTGCAGCAGCACCGGCACCTGCCCGCCCAGCTCGTTCAAGCGCGGCTGCAGGATGCAGTGGGTGGGCTGAAACTCCAGGTAATCGAAGTACGGCAGCCCCTCAGCCTGAATCCGTTCGAGGCTGGGATCGAGCCCGACCGCGCCGCTCCCGGCGCCAGGCGGCAAATGGTATTCCAGGCCCACCCCGGCGTCGGGGAAACGCGAAGCATCGAAGTCTTGCATGTCCGCCTCCCCGGCTCAGGCCGTCATGTGCAGGACCGTGGCAACGGCACTGGCGCCCTCGCCCCGACTCAGCGATCCGGCATGGCGACGCTCCAGGCGATGCACCTCCTGCAGCAGATTGCCCAGCAGCTCCCGCCCCTGCGCGGTAAAACCCGGTGCGGCGGCGAAATCCGCCTGCGCCTTGCTCAAACCCCGCAGGATGAACAGCAGGCGTTGCTCGGCCCGGCGCATCTCCTGCGCCGGACGGTCGCGAACCCGTTCCAGGTACTTGACCAGGGCGATGTAGACATAAAAGGCATGAAAGTACCCGTACAAGTCGCGCTGCTGCCCCGACCAGGGCAGGGTGTACAGGACCTCCCGCGAAGCCTGGGGCTCGACCACCGCGGCGACTTCGACCACGTTGTACAGCAACTGGTGGGTCGCCTCGTGCACCAGCGACTCCTCCAGATCGAGTATCGAGTTGTCTCGGCTCGACAGCAGGATCACCCCGGTATAGCGGGACGCGGAGCAACTGCGAAAACTGCCGTCGGGCAAGTAGCACACGGCCTTGACCAGCACCTGCCACTGTTCATGACAGGCCGGCCAGGTGTGTTTGATCCGCTGCAGGGCAAGTTGCATGACATCGCGAAAAAACGCTTTGGAATAACCCGCGCGCTCCAGCTGACGCCGGGTCGCCTCGTCTGGTGGGTAGTCATAACTGGGGGGCGTGACCTGCGTGATCAGCGGATCGACATCGAAGCGATACACCGGCGGGCACTGTTCATCGGGCCGTGCCTGCTGCGCAGCTTCAATCCGTTGCAGCACTTGGGGAAACTCCAGCAGCCTGGCCTTGACCTCGCTGTCATCCAGGGTCTTTCCAGTCAATAGATAGTTGACATCGCGAAACGTCAGCACACTCCAGATCTGAAATACCGGATGCGCGACCAGTGGATTGCGGACACTTTCCGGCGACAGAATAATATCCAGCGCCTGTTTGAAAAATACTCGCAGCGCAGAATTCGCCGCAAATAACTTTGACAGTTCCGCATATAACGCGACAAACATCGTATAGCGATTCTTCGCAACTTGTTCCTGCAACTGGAGAAAGCGTTGCGGTTCGCTGTCCGCAAGAAAAGTAGTGCCCTTAAACAGCTCGTCGATGGAAAGTTCCGCTTGTTTGCTGTTTACGCTGTCCATGGTTCAACCTTCCCTAAAGTTCACGGCAAGGGCTTGCTCATCGTCAGGCTGGCGACTTCATAGCCCAGCAGTTCATAAAGACGACGCGCCTCAAGGTTGCGACCGAAGACATGCAAACGCATTTCATCACAGCCCCACTCGCGCGCCAGCGACTCACCGGCCAGCAGCGTCTGCCTGGCGTAACCCTGGCGACGTTCGATCGGTTCGATATACAGATCGAGGATGAAGGCAATCCGTCGGGACCCGGTCTGACGTTCGGCGATCCACAGCTCACCCACCGCCCGCCCCGCATGCAGCGCCCGCCACAGGTGGTTGTGCGGACTCAGGCGGCCCTGCGGCAGCAACTGGCGGAACACCTCCGCCGCCTGGAACGATGCCTGCTCCGGCGGCCATTCACCGGCGGCCACCATGCCGGCGGCATACTCCTGCAAGGCTCGCCGGGCGAAACGCTCGAAGTCGGCTTCCTGCATCGACACCAGGCTGATGGACACGGACACGCACTCCACTGTGGACTTGAATCCCGATTCCGGTGTGCCGCCCTGATCCGCACTGAAGGGCGACACACCGGACTGCACACGCCCCGCTCAGTCCATTCGCGCCTGTTGCTGTTGAGTGTCAAAGATCGCCGCGACACCGATCTTGTCGCGAATGGCCGACCCGGCACTGGTCAGTTTTGCCGTATCGATACTTTTCACGGCGCCCACTTCAGTGGCGCTCAAGTGCACGCCGATGCCTTTGGCAGCCGCTTCAGGATCCTGATGCAACTGCGCCGCGAAGTCCTTATCCAGAAGTGCGCGGCCTACTACTGATGCAAGGCGCTCCTGATTGACTTTCGTACTCATGGTATCTCTCCTTATATATTGAAAGCACGATAACAACCTTTCTCCTGACGAAACTTACAACTTATCCCTATCCGCCCTGAGGACTTTCAATATAGCAAGGCAAGTCTGCATTTCCAGCACCGGCAAAGTTTTCGCTTAAACCTTTTTACGATAATAGATAACACCGAATTTAAAGCTTAACTGGCGATTACCCCTATACCTTTTATATAAGTAAGCCACTTGTAGACAATGACTTACAACCAAAGCAATAAACACTTGTCATGAATCTGTGGCGCGCCAGGAATACCGCACAAGGACCAGGCCCCATCGAGCAGCGCGGACAACCCCAGGATTCAACAGGCATCCCGGGGTTGTCGGCGCCCCGGAAGCGAACTCGATAAGTGTTCGTTAATCGCCCAAAACCGCCATTCGCCAATTGATCGCCCCTGGGGGGCAACGCACCATTCCCGGCACCCGAACACACCAATAACAACAGGTTCGATGTCATGCCCCCACGCCCTGCCCGCTCCGGCTGATCCCACCCGCTGCACCTTCAAGGTATTGCACGCTGTCCGCAGATTTGCCGGCAGTGGGTTGCTGCACCCCTAACAATTAGAGAGACCGACACATGAAGCCAATCACCCCGCCACAACACCTTGTGCCCTGCCTTCTGGCGGTGGCGTTGACCAGCCTCGCCCTGCCGGCAGTGGCCGCGGAATCGGGCTTTTTCGAGGACGCCCAGGCCAACCTGAACCTGCGCAACTTCTACATCAACCGCAACTTCACCAACCCGACCAAGGCTCAGGGCAAGGCCGAAGAGTGGACTCAGAGCTTCATCCTCGACGCCAAGTCGGGTTTCACCCAGGGCACCGTGGGGTTCGGCATGGATGTGCTGGGCCTGTACTCGCTCAAGCTCGACGGTGGCAAGGGCACCGGCGGCACCCAGTTGCTGCCCCTGGACCACGACGGCCGCCCGGCGGACAACTTCGGGCGCCTGGGGGTAGCGTTCAAGGCCCGCTTGTCGCAGACCGAGGTCAAGGTCGGCGAGTGGATGCCGGTGCTGCCGATCCTGCGTTCCGATGACGGCCGCTCGCTGCCGCAGACCTTCCGCGGCGGCCAGATCACCTCCAGGGAAATCGCCGGCCTGACGCTCTACGGCGGCCAGTTCCGCGGCAACAGCCCGCGCGACGACAGCAGCATGAGCGACATGACGATGTTCGGCAAAGCGGCCTTCACTTCCGACCGCTTCAACTTCCAGGGCGCCGAATACGCCTTCAACGACAAGCGCACCCAGGTCGCCCTGTGGAACGCCCAGCTCAAGGACATCTACCGCCAGCAGTTCGTCAACCTGATCCACACCCAGCCTCTGGGCGACTGGACCCTGGGCGCCAACCTGGGCTTCTTCTACGGCAAGGAGGACGGCAGCGCCCGTGCCGGCGATCTGGAAAACCGCACCTGGTCCGGCCTGTTCTCGGCCAAGTACGGCGGCAACACCTTCTATGTCGGCCTGCAGAAACTCACCGGCCCCAGCGCCTGGATGCGGGTCAACGGCACCAGCGGTGGCACCCTGGCCAACGACAGCTTCAACGCCAGCTACGACAACGCCCAGGAAAGATCCTGGCAACTGCGCCATGACTACAACTTCGCCGCCCTGGGAGTGCCAGGCCTGACCCTGATGAACCGCTACATCAGCGGCAGCAACGTGCACACCGCCACGGTCAGCGACGGCAAGGAATGGGGCCGGGAAAGCGAGCTGGGCTACACGGTGCAGAGCGGTACGCTGAAGAACCTCAACCTGAAATGGCGCAACTCCACCATGCGCCGGGATTTCAGCAACAACGAGTTCGACGAAAACCGCCTGATCGTCAGCTATCCGTTGAGCCTGCTGTAACGGCGCATCAGCCCCACAAAAAAGGCCAGCCCGGTGATCGGGCTGGCCTTTTTGTTGGGCCGTGGAACAGGTTACAGGCGCGACTCGGTGCCCAGTTCGTCCCACACCGATTCGGCCAGGTGGAAGGTGGCATTGGCCGCCGGGATGCCGCAGTAGATCGCGCTCTGCATGATCACTTCCTTGATCTCGCCACGGCTCACGCCGTTGTTGGCGGCAGCCCGCAGGTGCAGCTTGAGCTCTTCGTTGCGGTTCATGCCGATCAGCATGGCAATGGTGATCAGGCTGCGGGTGTGCCGCGGCAGGCCCGGGCGGGTCCAGATATCGCCCCAGGCATGGCGGGTGATCATTTCCTGGAATTCCGAGTTGAACTCGTTCAGGGCATTCAGGCTGCGGTCGACATGGGCATCGCCCAATACCGCGCGGCGCACCTGCATGCCGGCGTCATAACGTTGTTTCTCGTCCACGAAGGGCTCCTTGTATCGATGCTCAGGCCAGCAGGAATTCCACGACACGGGCGCTGAACGCGTCGCCGGCCTGGACGTTGGACAGGTGCGCGGCATAGAACTCGGCGTACTCGGCGCCGGCCACGTGCTGCTCGATGAAATGACCGCCGGAGGGTGGGGTCACCGCGTCGTCACTGCCGGAAATCACCAGGGTCGGTACCTTGATCGCCCCCAGTTGCTCGCGGAAATCCGCATCGCGCACCGCCGCGCAGTTGGCGGCATAGCCCTGGGGCGAAGTGGCGGCGAGCATGTCGGTAATCAGCTTGGCCTGGTCAGGGTGGGCTTGGGCGAAGTCGGCGGTGAACCAGCGGGCGATGGAGGCGTCACGCAGCGCCACCATGGCCGCCGGGCCGTCACGCAGCACGGTCTCGATCCGCGGGTTCCACACCGAGGGCTCGCCGATCTTGGCCGCGGTGTTGCACACCACCAGTTTGTGCAAACGCTCGCCGGCGTTGATCCCCAGCCACTGGCCGATCAGGCCGCCCATGGACAGGCCGCAGAAATGCGCACGCTGGATATCCAGGGCATCCAGCAACGCCAGCACATCCCGGCCCAGTTGCTCGATGCTGTAGGGCCCCTCGCTCACCAGCGAAAGACCATGGCCGCGGGTGTCCATGCGCAGCACCCGGAAGTGCCGGGTAAAGGCCGCCATCTGCTTGTCCCACATGCGCAGATCGGTGCCCAGGGAGTTGGACAGCACCAGTACCGGCGCGCCCTCTGGTCCTTCGAGTTGATAGTGCAGATCGCCCTCGGCGAGTTTCACGAATCCCACAGCAGTCTCCTTCAGGCCTTCAAGGCAAAATGTTCAGCCACGGCGCGCTCGACCCAGGCCTGGGCCTGACCGAGGTAATGCGCCGGATCCATCAGACGATCCAGCTCTGCCGCCGACAGCTCGGCGCAGACCCGGGCATCGTCCGCCAATACCTCGCGCAGATGGCGTTGTTCCTCCACCGCACGCTTGCAGCATTGTTCCAACAGGTGATGGGCGGTTTCCCGGCCCAGGCGCTGGGCCAGTTCAATGCTCACCGCTTCGGCCAGGACCAGGCCCCGGGTCAGGTCGAGGTTGCGCGCCATGCGGGCGCTGTCGACCTGCAACCCCTCGGCCACCAGCAAGGCTTGTTGCAGCGCCCCGGACACCAGGCAGCAGATGTCCGGCAGGGTGTCCCATTCGGCGTGCCACAGGCCGAGACTGCGCTCGTGCTCCTGGGGCATGGCGGTGAACATTGTCGCCAGGAGGCCCGGAACCCGGGTCGCGGCGCTGATCAGTACCGCCGCGCCCACCGGGTTGCGCTTGTGCGGCATGGTGGACGAACCGCCCTTGCCCGGCGCAGCAGGCTCGAAGACTTCCGCCGCCTCGGTCTGCATCAGCAGGCTGATATCGCGCCCCAGCTTGCCCAGGCTACCGGCCAGCAGGCCCAGCACCGAGGCGAACTCCACCAGACGGTCGCGCTGGGTGTGCCAAGGCTGTTCCGGCAGGCGGAGCTGCAGTTCCTCGGCCAGGGCCCGGGCAATCGGCAGGGCCTGCTCGCCGAGGGCCGCGAGGGTTCCGGAGGCGCCGCCGAACTGCAGCACCAGCAGGCGCGGCTTGAGTTGTTGCAGGCGCTCGCGGCTGCGGGTCACCGCCCCCAGCCAACCGGCGATCTTCATGCCCAGGGTCACCGGCGTCGCGTGCTGCAGCCAGGTTCGGCCGGCCAGGGGCGTGTCGGCATGACGCGTGGCCTGGGCCGCCAGAAGGTCCCCCAGGCGCAACAGGTCCTGCTCCAGCAACTGCACGGCGCGGCGCAGTTGCAGCACCAGCCCGCTGTCCATCACGTCCTGGCTGGTGGCTCCCAGGTGCACATAGCGTTCGGCCTCACCATCGCTGCGGGCGATCTGCTTGCCCAGGGCCTTGACCAGGGGAATCGCCGAATTGCCGGCCGTGGCAATCGCCTCTCCCAGGGCCTGGAAATCATAGAGTTGCGCCCGGCAGGCCGCCTCGATCGGGGCCACGGCACGCTGCGGGATCAGCCCGACCCGCGCCTCGGCGCGGGCCAGGGCCGCCTCGAAGTCGAGCATGGCCTGGACCCGCCCCTGGTCGCAGAACACTCCGCGCATTTCCCGGGCAGTGAAGTAGGCATCGAACAACTGGTTGCTCGCAGTCAGGGTCATAAACAGTCCTTAGCAAGCCTGCGCCCGGCTCGGGCGCAGGCACACAGGTCAAAGATCGTGGTGCAGGTAGGCCGCCTGCTTCGGCAGGCGCAGGCTGAACAGGAAGGCTATCGCCATCATCGCCGTGACGTACCAGTAGAAGGTGTTTTCCATGCCCATGTTCTTGAAGTTCAGGGCCACCCATTCCGCCGAGCCACCGAAGATCGCATTGGCCACCGCATAAGCCAAGCCCACCCCCAGCGCGCGCACCTGCGGCGGGAACATCTCGGCCTTCACCAGGCCGCTGATGGAGGTGTAGAAACTGACGATGGCCAGGGCCAGGGTGATCAGCACAAAGGCCAGGAACGGACTGGTGACGGTCTTCAGGGTCAGCAGGATCGGCACGGTGAACAGGGTGCCCAGGGCGCCGAACCAGAGCATGGAATTACGCCGGCCGATCTTGTCCGCCAGCATGCCGAACAGCGGCTGCATGCACATATAGAGGAACAGCGCGCCGGTCATGATGTAGCTGGCGGTCTTGGCATGCATGCCCGCGGTGTTCACCAGGTACTTCTGCATGTAGGTGGTGAAGGTGTAGAAAATCAGCGAGCCGCCGGCGGTGTAGCCCAGCACGGTGATGAAGGCCGCCGAGTGATTCTTGAACAGCGCGGCGACGCTGCCGGCGTCCTTGTTCTCGCGCATCTCCTTGCTGGTGGTTTCCTTCAGCGAACGCCGCAGCAGCAGCGAGATCAGCGCCGCGATGGCACCGATCACGAACGGAACGCGCCAGCCCCAGGCCTTGAGCTCGGCCTCATCGAGAAACTGCTGGAGAACCACCACCACCGACACCGCCAGCAGTTGCCCGCCGATCAGGGTCACGTACTGGAAGGAGGCGAAGAACCCGCGCTGGCCCTTGAGCGCCACTTCACTCATGTAGGTGGCGGTGGTGCCGTACTCGCCGCCCACCGACAGGCCCTGGAACAGGCGCGCCACCAGCAGCAGGAACGGCGCCCAGGCACCGATGCTGGCGTAGGTCGGCAAAAAGGCGATGACCAGGGAGCCGGCGCACATCATCAGCACCGAGATCATCATCGAGTTCTTGCGCCCGTGGCGGTCGGCAACCCGGCCGAACAGCCAGCCACCGATGGGCCGCATCAAAAAGCCGGCGGCGAACACCCCGGCGGTGTTGAGCAACTGCACCGTGGGATCGTCGGAGGGGAAAAATGCCGGGGCGAAGTAGATGGCGCAAAAGGCATAGACGTAGAAGTCGAACCATTCCACCAGGTTGCCGGAGGAGGCACCGACAATGGCAAAGATCCTTTTGCTGCGCTCCTCTGCGGTGTAGTGACTTGTGCTTGTTGTCATGATTTTTCACTCGTGGGGGACAGTGTGAGTCTAGACACACCTGGCAACACTCCCGTTCCCTACGGGACATGGGCCCTATGGTTCTGCCTGTAGCCGCTGCCGAGCCACGGCGAGGCTGCGAAAGGCCGGGCCGCGTTCGGTACGCAGGGCCTTGCTTGGCACTCTCTCGCCAAACTCGCCGCAACCGCGTCCCTTCGGGCCGTTCGCAGCCTGCGGCAGCGGCTACACCGTGCTCCGGCTCAGTAATCGAAGAACACCGTCTCGGCGTCGGTCCCCTGGAGAATCACGTTCCACTGGTAGTGACCGGCGGCATCGGCCCTGGCCAGCAAGGTGCCGCGGCGCTCCGCAGGCACGCAGGCCAACAGCGGGTCGGCGGCGTTGGCCGGCTCGCCGTCGAAGTAGATGCGGGTCAGCAGGTGCTTGACCAGGCCACGGGCGAACACCAGCACCACCAGGTGCGGCGCCTGGGTCGTGCCCTTGAGGCCCGGCACCGTGCCCGGCTTGATGGTGGTGAAGCGAAAGCGCCCTTCGGCGTCCACCGGCACCCGGCCAAATCCCTGAAAGTGCGGGTCCAGGGGCTTGTCCTGCTGATCTTCCGGGTGGCGGTACTTGCCGGCGGCATTGGCCTGCCAGACCTCCAGCATGGCGTCGTTGACGAAGTTGCCGTTGCCGTCCACCACCTGGCCGGTGATCGCCACCCGCTCGCCCCGAGTGCCTTCCTCGGTCAGGTCTTCGCGGTTCAGCCAGGTCAGGCCGATGTGGTAGTAGGGGCCGACGGTGTGGGAGGTAGTCGCGGTCAGGGTCATGTCATTTCTCCATCGGCGTGGCATCGCGGCCGCGCAGGACGATGTCCCAACGGTAACCGAGGGCGTAGGAAGGGATGGTTTTCTCCAGATCGAAACGGGCGATCAGGCGTTCCTTGGCGCGGGTGTCCGGCACGCAGTTGTAGATCGGGTCATATTCCAGCAGCGGGTCGCCGGGGAAATACATCTGGGTCACCAGGCGGGTGAGGATGCTCGGGCCGAACAGCGAGAAATGGATATGCGCCGGACGCCAGGCATTGTGGTGGTTGCCCCAGGGGTAGGCGCCGGGCTTGATGGTCTGGAACTGATACCAGCCGTCGGCATCGGTCACGGTGCGCCCGGTGCCGGTGAAGTTCGGATCCAGCGGTGCATCGTGCAGGTCGCGGTCGTGGTTGTAGCGACCGGCGGCGTTGGCCTGCCAGATCTCCACCAGGATGCCCGGCACCGGCAGGCCGTTTTCGTCCAGCACGCGGCCGTGGATGATGATCCGCTCGCCCTGGGGCTGGCCTGCGTGCTGCGCGGTCAGGTCGTTGTCCCGTTCCTGGATCGATTCGGCGCCGATGCTCGGGCCGGTGATTTCCGACAGCGAATGGGGCAGGAACACCAGCGGCTTGGACGGCGAGCGGGTGTTGGTCGACTGGTAGGCCGGGTGCAGATAATCAGGCTGAGTGCCCGCTTGCGGGCGCCGGTAACCGGGCTTGTCACTCATGGTGGTTCCTCGTTCTCTTCTTGTATAAGGCAGGCAGTCAGACCCGCTCGATGGCCAGCGCCAGCCCTTGGCCGACACCTACGCACATGGTGGCCAGGCCTTTTTTACCGCCGCTCTTTTCCAGCTGATGCAGGGCCGTCAGCACCAGGCGCGCACCACTCATGCCCAGTGGATGGCCCAGGGCAATGGCGCCGCCATTGGGGTTGACCTGTGGCGCATCGTCCGCCAGGCCCAGCTCGCGCAGCACCGCCAGGCCCTGGCTGGCGAAGGCTTCGTTGAGCTCGATCACGTCGAAATCGCTGACCGCCACGCCCAGGCGTTCGATCAACTTGCGCACCGCCGGCACCGGGCCAATGCCCATCACTCGCGGCGCCACTCCGGCGCTGGCCATGCCCAGCACCCGCGCACGCGGGGTCAGGCCGTGTTTCTTGACCGCCTCGGCCGACGCCAGGATCAGCGCCGCGGCGCCGTCGTTGACCCCGGAGGCGTTGCCGGCGGTGACGGTCTTGTCCGGGCCGTTGACCGGCTTGAGCTTGGCCAGGGTTTCCAGGGTGGTGTCGGCACGCGGATGTTCGTCCTGCTCCACCACTGTCTCGCCCTTCTTGTGGGCGATGCGCACCGGGACGATTTCCTCGGCGAAGTAGCCGGCGGCCTGGGCCGCGGCGGTGCGCTGCTGGCTGCGCAGGGCGAAGGCGTCCTGGTCGGCGCGGGACACCTGATAGTCGTCGGCCACGTTATCGGCAGTCTGCGGCATGGCGTCCACGCCGTACTGGGCCTTCATCAGCGGGTTGATGAAACGCCAGCCGATGGTGGTGTCTTCCAGCTTCATGTTGCGCGAGAAGGCGCTGTCGGCCTTGCCCATGACAAAGGGCGCGCGGGACATGGACTCGACACCGCCGGCAATCGCCAGCTCCATCTCGCCGCTGGCGATGGCGCGGAACGCGGTGCCGATGGCGTCCAGGCCCGAGGCGCAGAGACGGTTGAGGGTGACCCCGGGCACGCTGTCCGGCAGGCCCGCCAGCAGCAACGCCATGCGTGCCACGTTGCGGTTGTCCTCGCCGGCCTGGTTGGCGCAGCCGAGGAACACCTCGTCCAGCGCGCTCCAGTCCACGCCCGGGTTGCGCTCCATCAGCGCCTTGATCGGCACTGCCGCCAGGTCATCGGCACGGACGGCCGAGAGGCCGCCGCCAAAACGGCCGATGGGGGTACGAATGGCATCGCAAATGAATACGTCACGCATCAGGCTTCTCCAGGAGCTTGGCCATGGGCCGCGGCGGTGCGCGCTTCCAGGTCACGCAGGGCAGTGAGTTCGACTTCGGTGGGTGCGGCCGTTTCGGCCACGTGCTCGGCGAAACGGATCGCCCAGCCGGTGGCGGCCACTACCTGCTCGCGGGTCACGCCCGGGTGCAGCGAGGTGACGATGAATTCGTGGGTGCCGGCTTCCGGCTCCATGATGCACAGGTCGGTGATGATCCCCACCGGACCGGCGCCGGGCAGGCCCAGGCGCTTGCGCGAGTCGCCACCCTCGCCGTGACCGACGGAGGTGATGAAATCCAGCTTGTCGACAAAGGAGCGGGACGACTGCTTGAGGATGATCAGTACGCTTTTCGCCGAACCGGCGATTTCCGGAGCACCGCCGGCGCCCGGCAGGCGTACCTTGGGCCGGTGGTAATCACCGACCACGGTGGTGTTGATGTTGCCGAAACGGTCGACCTGGGCAGCCCCGAGGAACCCCACGTCGATGCGTCCGCCCTGCAGCCAGTAGCGGAAGATCTCGCCGGTAGGCACCACGGTGTCGGCGGTTTCCGCCAGCTCGCCGTCACCGATGGACAGCGGCAGCACGCTGGGCTTGGCGCCGATCGGGCCGGACTCGTAGATCAGTACCACGTCTGGCGACGAGGTCAGGCGCGCCAGGTTAGCGGCCTTGGAGGGCAGGCCGATGCCGACGAAGCACACCGAGCCGTTCTGCAGGCGACGGGCAGCGGCCACGGTCATCATTTCATTGGTGGAGTAGTTCATTACTTGGCCTCCGAAGCTGCGGCCAGCTTGGCCTGGAATTCGCTGAAGTCGGCACTGCCGCGGATGTATTCGTTGATCCAGGCGGTGAAGGTTTCACGGTCGCGGGCGATCGGATCCCAGGCCTGGTAGAAGCGGTTGTCGCGCTCGGAGTAACCGTGGGCATAGGACGGATGGGCGCCGCCCGGCACATGGCAGACCGCGCTCAGGGCCCAGGTCGGCAGCACGCAGGCGTTCATCGGGGCGTTCAGGTCGTCGACGATTTCCTCGACGGTGACGATGCAGCGCTTGGCGGCCAGGGCGGCCTCTTTCTGCACCCCCAGGATCCCCCACAGCAGGACGTTGCCCTTGCGGTCGGCTTTCTGCGCGTGGATCACCGTGACATCGGGGCGTACCGAAGGCACCGCCGCCAGCACTTCACCGGTGAAGGGACAGGTCACGGTCTTGATCAGCGGGTTGACCTTGGGCAGGTCGGAGCCGGCGTAGGCCCGCAGCACGGCGAACGGCAGGCCCGAGGCACCGGCGACATAGGCGTTGGCCAGGTCGGCGTGGCTGTGCTCTTCGATTTCCAGCGGCTGAGGCCACTGCTTTTCCACGGCATCGCGCAGGCGGTGCAGGGAGCCCACGCCCGGGTTGCCGCCCCAGGAGAAAATCAGCTTGCGAGCGCAACCGGCACCGATCAACTGGTCGTAGATCAAGTCAGGGGTCATGCGCACCAGGGTCAGGTCTTTCTTGCCCTGGCGGATGATTTCATGACCTGCGGCCGTAGGAATCAGGTGGGTGAAGCCTTCGAGCGCGACGGTGTCGCCGTCGTTGACGAATTGCTTCACCGCGTCGTGCAGCGAAAGGATTTCAGCCATGGATGGGGTCTCCCGATTGTTATTCAGCGACTGGAGAAAAAGGCGCTCTGGGCGCGCCGCAGTGACTGAAGATTAAGCGGGAGCCAGACCCCAAACAATCCGATAATCGACTGAGTGTTCGATTATCGAACGCATTGTTGCGTGGCTATCGATTACCGCTCTCCCATCCCGAAACAGCCTTGCGGGTCGGCTAGTGGCCGCCGCCGCAGGCTGCGACGGGGCTTGAAGAACCTTGCGCAGGACCTTGGAACAGCGGGCCCCTCCGGGCCCGCGGGCAGCCTGCGACACTGCCTAGGGGGCGAGATGGCGTCAGGTGGCGTCGGCGTGGCTGACCATGCCCTTGATCACCACGGCGGTGGTGGCCAAGGCCGCCGGAATCACCAGGGCGGTCAGTACCTGTTCGAAGTTCCAGCCCAGGCCCAGCAGGGTCGCCCCCATCCAGGCGCCGAGGATGGCACCGAAACGGCCGATGCCGAGCATCCAGGACACCCCGGTGGCCCGCCCCTGGGTCGGATAGAAACGCGCCGCCAGGGACGGCATCGCCGATTGCGCGCCGTTGACGCACATGCCGGCGATCAGCACCAGGGTGGCGAGCAGGGTGATGTTGCCCAGGCTTTGCCCCACGGCGTAGGCAAAGACCCCGGCCAGCAGGTAGAAACAGCCGATCACCTTGTGCGGATTGAAACGGTCCATGGCCCAGCCCACGGCTACGGCGCTGAGCACCCCGCCGAACTGGAACAGGGCGCCGATAAAGGCGGCCTGCTCCATGCTCGCCCCGCTGTCCCGCATCAGGGTCGGCAGCCAGCTGGTCAGCAGGTAGACAATCACCAGGCCCATGAAATAGGTCAGCCACAGCAGCAAGGTGCCCACGCTGTAAGTGCCGGAGAAGATCACCGCGAACACGTTGCGCGCCTTCACCGTCTTCTGCTCGGGCACGCTGAAACTGCCGGCCTCGCCGACGATGGCCGGGGCGATCGGCGCCAGGGTCTTGCGCACCCTGTCGGTGCCGCGATTGCGCACCACCAGGTAACGCGCCGACTCCGGCAACCAGACCACCAGCACCAGGGCCAGGATCAACGGCAGAATTCCGCCAATCAGCAGCAGGCTGTGCCAGCCGAAGGCCGGAATCAGCTTGGCGGAAATGAAGCCACCGCCGGCCATGCCCAGGTTGAAACCGCAGAACATGCTGGTTACCAGCAGCGATTTGTGGCGCTCGGGGGTGTATTCCGACAGCAGCGTGGTGGCGTTGGGCATGCCCGCCCCCAGCCCCAGGCCCGTGAGAAAGCGCAGGACCAGCAACTGATCGACATTGGTGCTATAGGCCGACGCCAGGCTGAAGGCGCCGAACAGCAGCACCGCCCCCACCAGCACCACCTTGCGCCCGAAACGGTCGGCCAGGGGTCCAGAGCCCAGGGCGCCGAAGACCATGCCGATCAGCGCGGCGCTCATCACCGGGCCGAGGCTGGCGCGGTCGATGCCCCAGTCCTGGGACAGCGCCGGGGCGATGAAGCCCATGGCCGCTGTGTCCAGGCCATCGAGGAAGACAATCAGAAAACACAGGATCACCACTCGCCACTGGTAACGGGACAAGGGTTGGGCATTGATGAAGGACTGCACATCAAGGCAGTTCCCTACAGCGGATTGAGGTTGGTTCATTGTTGTTATTTCCACACTAAAACGCAGGCGAGCAAAGGCCGCCAAGGGCTGATCAGGTCACGTAGAAAGGGTGGAGTAAATCAGGCGACTCGGGCGGGACGGCAGGAACGGTCACGGCAACGACGCAGGGAGAGCATGCTCATGAGTTGGCCTCTTCATTATTATTGGACGGGTCATCGGCGCAGACCGGCAATGCCGGCTGGCCGCCGATGACGCTGCCGCGACATTAATGAGCCAGGGGAAACAGCGTCAATTCGTCCGAGGCGGATCTGTGCGTTTATCGAACAGCTTAAGCAAACAGCTGGGCGCTCAGATCGCGGCTGGCGCTCAGCAGGCCGGGCAAAAAGCGCTGTTCCAACTCGGCGCGGCTGACCCGGCCGGCGTGGGTGCTGACGTTCAATGCCGCCAGCACCTGGCCCGAGGCGTCGTACACCGGCACGGCGATCGAGCGCAGCCCCTGCTCCAGCTCCTGGTCGACAATGCACCAGCCTTGCCGACGCACCTGTTGCAGGCATTCCAGCAGGGCTTCCGGTGTATGCAGGGTGCGACTGGTCTTGGCCTGCAGGTCGGCGTGCTCCAGGTACTCATGCAACGAAGAGTCGTCCAGGGCCGCCAGCAGGATGCGCCCCATGGACGTGCAATAGGCCGGCAGGCGCCCGCCGACCGAAAGGTCCACGGAAATCAGGCGCTGGGTGGTGGCGGAACGGGCGATGTAGAGAATGTCGTCGCCTTCCAGGGTGGCCATGTTGCAAGCCTCGTGGAGCTGCTCGCTCATGCGGTCCAGATAGGGCTGAGCGGAAACCGCCAGGGGCGTCGACGACAGGTAGGCATGGCCCAGGGTCAGCACCTTGGGCAGCAGCGAATAGGTGCGCCCATCGGTGGTGGCGTAGCCCAGCTTGATCAGGGTGTGCAGGCAACGACGCACCGCGGCCCGGGGAATTTCCGTGCGGTGGCTGATCTGGGCGATGGTCAGGTGGCGCTTGCGCTCCTGAAACGCCTGCACCACTGCCAGGCCACGAGCCAGGGAAGTCATGAAATCCGGGTCACCGGTCAACGCCTGAATCCTCTTCGCCGCCGAAGCCACGATCGGCGGCGCCACCGAGGTAAAGGAATTACGCATCTGATCGTTCATTTCAGGTTCCCTGCGACAAAATTCGGCCGTATTACAAGCCGTATTGGAGAGACAGCACAAGCTGCCACCGGCAACATCGGGCGATTATCGAACCGGCGACCGATAATCGCAATCCGCCGCGCTTGAGGCCGCCACCCTATTCAGCACTCTTTTATTGCAAAAACTCATAGTAATAATCGCCAGCCGAAGCTGGCGCTGCGCGCTGTTTTTTCCATTCGCCACTTGTATAAAGAGCAGCGACACCCCATCTAGACTTCCATTGGTGGAGTACGAAAACAGGAAGCATCGTGTAGGAAGTGTTTCGAACTTCCGTGTCACAAAACACTCACAATAAAGTTGGCTATTTTAAACTTGTCGCCCATAGAGTTATTCTTCGCCGCGGCTATACTGCACGAGCGAGGAACACGGAGTGAGTCCCGCTCCCGCCTCGCCCAGGTGACGCCAGGCTGTAATCGATCACCTGCCGCAAGCGCTTGACCTCAAAGCAGATTCGGCCAATCCGCTTGCAACAAACAACACTGTTGCTACGACAGTTGTCTTCATCCGGTGACGTGGCCGCATGCAACAAAAGGCACGCTGGAACGGATCACGAATCGGCAGCCCCAGAAGCCCGATTCGGATTGTTATAGTCGCCCACAGGCAATGCGTTACGCCGGAATGGACCTTTACTCAATTAGGTAACACTGTGACGAAAGACGAACTGCGCGCGGAACTTGAGCGCCAGGAACAACGTTACAAGGAAGTTTACGGCGGCGAGATCACCCGCTATGCCGCCCAGCCCGAACCGGAACGCAAACCTTGGCGCAAACGCGCAACTATTCGCGATCAGGCTTTCACTCAAGAACTGCAAAAGATGGAAAAAGAGCTCAAGGCCGAACAGCCATAATCTGGCGGCCTGACTTCATAGGGCTTGCTCGCTGGTCCGCACGATGATCTCGGCGGCCTGGCAGACTATTGATGCTCGCCACCCCGGGCCCTTCGCCACCTTGTCCCATCCGGACGAGAATCGGCACCCGGCAGGCCCTTTCGCTGAAATTTCATACGATCGTTTTAACCTTTGCTTCACGCCGGTCGAGCCCGCACTCATGGCGCTCAAACCCAATAAACTCAATGGGTTGCCAGGCTCGACGAGAATCGACAAAAACTCTGCTCTGGGTCAGTTTTTTCGTTGAAGAATGTTACCGGTGAGCACCTTGTGCATTGATTACCAGGGTTTTCTGGCATAATCGCGCCCCCTTATGACCGGGTCAGAAAACCTTCATGATCGATTTATTCAGCGGACTGGATGCTTGGGTGCTTGTGAGCCTCTTGCTCGCCCTGGCTTTTGTCCTCGCCTACGAGTTCATCAACGGCTTTCATGACACCGCTAATGCGGTTGCCACTGTTATCTACACCAAAGCCATGCCGCCGCACCTGGCCGTATTCTTTTCCGGTGTATTCAATTTTCTCGGTGTGCTGCTGGGCGGGGTCGGCGTGGCCTATGCCATCGTCCACCTGCTGCCGGTGGAACTGCTGATCAATGTCAACACCGGCCACGGTCTGGCCATGGTCTTCTCGCTGCTGGCGGCGGCCATCGCCTGGAACCTGGGCACCTGGTATTTCGGCATCCCGGCCTCCAGCTCCCACACCCTGATCGGCTCGATCCTCGGTGTCGGCCTGGCCAATGCCCTGCTCAACGACATCCCGCTGGGAGATGGCGTGAACTGGCAGAAAGCGATCGATATCGGCGCTTCCCTGGTGTTCTCGCCGATGGCCGGCTTCCTGATTGCCGCGCTGGTGCTGATCGGCCTGAAATGGTGGCGGCCGATCTCCAAGATGCACAAGACCCCGGAACAGCGCCGCAAGGTCGATGACAAGAAGCACCCACCGTTCTGGAACCGTCTGGTGCTGGTGATCTCGGCCATGGCCGTGAGCTTCGTCCACGGTTCCAACGACGGTCAGAAAGGCATTGGCCTGATCATGCTGGTGCTGATCGGTATCGTCCCCGCGCAGTTCGTGCTGGACCTCAACAGCACCACCTACCAGATCGAGCGGACCCGCGACGCAACCCTGCACCTGAGCCAGTTCTATGAGCGCAACCACGACTCCCTGGGCGAATTCCTGGCCCTGGGCAAGAGCGTGAAAGACGACCTGCCGGGCAAGTTCCGCTGCAATCCGCAACAAACCGAGCCGACCATCAGCGCCCTGCTGAGCAGCCTCAAGGGTGTCGCCGATTACCACTCGCTGTCGCCGGAGAGCCGCATCGAGGTGCGTCGCTACCTGCTGTGCCTGGACGACACGGCGAAGAAAGTGGGCAAACTGCCGGACCTGGCAGCCCGTGAAAAGGCTGACCTGGACAAGCTGCGCAAGGACCTGACCGCCACCACCGAGTACGCGCCGTTCTGGGTAATCCTGGCGGTGGCCCTGGCACTGGGCCTGGGCACCATGATCGGCTGGAAGCGCGTGGTACTGACCATTGGCGAGAAGATCGGCAAACAGGGCATGACCTACGCTCAGGGCATGTCGGCACAGATCACCGCCGCGGGCCTGATCGGCCTGGCGAATATCTTCAGCCTGCCGGTGTCCACCACCCACGTACTCTCCTCCGGCGTGGCCGGGACCATGGTCGCCAACAAGAGCGGCCTGCAGAGCGGCACGGTGAAGACCATCCTGCTGGCCTGGGTCCTGACCCTGCCGGCCACGGTGGCCCTGTCGGCCGGCCTGTTCTGGGCGGCGTCGAAGGTCCTGGGCACCTGATCCACCCGCCCGGGAATAAAAAAGGTGCGCCCCCAGGGACGCACCTTTTTTATGCCGCACGCTTTTCTGCGGGCAAAAAAAAGGGCAACCGAAGTTGCCCAAAATGCCTTGCGTGCTCGTTGCTCTGGAGAGACTTAAGGTTTTTTACGCTTATTCGCGTCTTTCCAGATGAAGAATCCAAACCCTGCGAAAAACAGAACCATGAGGCCGACAGTCAGCACTCCGGCGATCACCACATTGTCGAAAAACATGACTGGCCTCCTGCTCTTGCCCTGTTGCGATGGGGCTAAGTTAACCAAAGAGGCGGCGGGGAAAATTGACCGGGGTCAATGTCGCCCATGAGTGGGCGCAAGGAAGGGGGAATAACTGACCTGTATCAACAAAAAAGCGCCCTGTTCAGCGCTTTTTCGGTTTGTTTTTCGGTTTTTTCTTGGCTTTGCCCAGCGGCATGGCCTGCTCGAATGCCTGGCGCACTTCGTTCAGGCGCTTTTCATTGAGGTCATGTACGCGCTTGGCGCGCTCGGCGGTCAGGTCGATCAGTTTGTCGTCTTGATTCATGGCTTGGCTTGCATCACTCGAAGTCAATATCGACCGCACGGTCTGGAACCCGGGGCGGCCTTGGCGAATGTGCCAATAATGCGACGCGGCGCCGCACCTGACCAGTGATCAGACCAACGCGAATGCAATAAAGTCGCTGCCGGAGAGATTTTTTATCCGCACAATGGCCGCCCCCCCACCCATAGGAAAGCGGATGTGCAAACGCCCCAGCACCTGCCCCCCCTACTGGCCCTGCGCGCCTTCGAGGCCGTGGCCCGCCACCTGAGTTTCAGCAAGGCGGCCCGTGAGCTGTGTGTCAGCCAGAGCGCGATCAGCCATCAAGTGCACAAGCTCGAACAGCACCTGGGCCAGCCACTGTTTGTGCGGCGCACCCGCGCCATCGACCTGACCGCCGCTGGCGCCGCCTATTACCAGCAGATCCGGCCGGCCCTGGAGCAGATCGCCGCAGCCACCCGGGCACTGCTGGCCGCGGAGCCGCCGCGGGTGCTGCGCGTTGGCCTGCTGGCGTCCTTCGCCACCTTGTGGCTGGCCCCGCGCCTGGCGGACTTCAGCCGCCGTCACCCAAAGATCCAGCTGGAGCTGCAACCGGCAATCGACCTGGCGGATGTGGCCGGGGCCGAGGTCGACCTGGCCATTCGCTACGGCAAGGGCAACTGGCCCAAGGTCGAGGCCAGGCGCTTTCTCGCCGAACAGCTGTCGCCGGTGTGCAGCCCGGAGTTCAAGGCCCGCGCCCTGGCCAATGGCACCTTGCTGATGGCCCGCGCCCACCGGCCCTTTGAGTGGGACGACTGGAGCAGGCAGAACAGCATCGACCTCGGCTCCCACCCCAGCGTCATGCTCCACGACTACAACATCGTGGTGGAAGCGGCAGTGGCCGGCCAAGGCATCGCCATGGGCCGCCGTCAGCTGATCCGCCGGCACCTCGCCCAAGGTAGCCTGGTGGATGCCTTCGACCTGCCCTCCCTGCACAGCCCTCACATCGGCTACTGGCTGGTGACCGCCAAAGGCGCGGCCAATCCGTCGGCCGAGTGTTTTGCACACTGGTTAATGGAGCAAGGGTTGATGGAACAGGGCCGCGACACATGAGAAATTCAGATACGTCGGATTAGATCTATCCGTTTGTCGCCCCGGGAGCGAACACCGATGCTGCAAGCCTTTCATTCGAGGACTTGCCATGGGTGACTCTCTGCAACAACGCGTGCAACAACTGGGTCTTGAGCTGCCGCGTCCCGGCCAGCCGATCGCCAACTACGTCAATCATGTCAGCAGTCAGAACCTGCTGTTCATCTCCGGGCAGACGCCGTCGGCCGAGGAGCATCCGCAATTGCTTGGCCGGCTCGGTGACAACCTCAGCGTCGAGCAAGGCGCCCAGGCCGCGGAACTGGCGGCCCTGGCCCTGCTGGCGCAACTGGCGGCCGCCCTGGGTGACGACCTGTCACGGCTGCAACGCATCAGTCGGCTGGGGGTGTTCATCGCCGCCAGCGCCGACTTCAAGCAGCATGGCCAGGTCGCCAACGGGGCCTCCAACCTGCTGGTCAATGCCTTGGGCGACAAGGGCCGGCATGCCCGCACCTCGGTGGGCGTCGCCAGCCTGCCCGTCGGTGTCGCGGTGGAGGTCGACGGGATTTTCGAGCTCAAGCCGTGAAGCCCCTGGACCTGGAGCAGATCTCCCGGTTGCGGGCCGCCACGCCGGGGTGTGCCCGAGTCTGCCATTTCAATCATGCCGGGGCTTCATTGCCCAGCCAGGGCACCCTGGACGCCATGCTGGAGCAACTGCAACGCGAAGCGCACAACGGGCCGATGGAAGCCGCCCGCCATGGCGCGCAGTGGCAGGAACAAGCGCGACAAGCCGCGGCCCGTGTGCTCAATACCAGCCCGCAAGCGATCGCCTTTGCCAGCAGTGGCTCGGCGGCCTGGAGCATGGCTTTCCACGCCCTGCCCGCCTGGCAACCGGGAGACCGGATCCTCGTGGGGCGCCAGGAATGGGCCGGCAACCTGGCCTGCATGGCCCCGGCCGTGGCGGCCGGCGCGCGGTTGGAGGTGATTCCCTGCGACAGCCAGGGCGCGGTTTCAGTCGAGGCGCTGCAATCCATGCTCGACACCCGGGTGCGGCTGATCGCCCTGACCTGGCTGCCGGCCAACGGCGGGCTGATCAACCCGGCAGCGGCCATCGGCCAGCTGGCGCGCCAGTGGCGCATCCCCTATTTCATCGACGCCGCCCAGGCTGTGGGCCAGTTGCGGTGTGACGTGCAGGCGCTGGGCTGCGATGTGCTCAAGGCCGCCGGACGCAAATACCTGCGCGGCCCTCGGGGCACGGCCCTGCTCTATGTACGGCCAGGCTTCCTCGAACAGCTCAGCCCGCTGCCACGGGACGTCTTGTCGGCCCCCTGGGACGGCCAGGGCTTCGCCCTGCGCAACGATGCCCGACGCTTTGAAACCAGTGAAGTGTCGCTGGTGCTGCTGGCCGGTCTGGCCAATGCCCTGCAGGAGCTGGAGCGCATCGGCATCGATGCCATCGCCCAGCGGATCCGCATGCTGAGCGACCGCGTACGCCGGGGGCTGGAGCGTTTGCCCGGCGTGCAACTCCGAGACCTGGGCCAACCGGGGCAGCAATCGGCCTTGATCGCCTTCACCCTCGAAGGCTGGGACGGGCAGACGCTGAAGGAAGAACTGGCGCGCCGCGACATCAACATTGGCGCCAATGGCATGCACTACACACCGCTGGACATGCAGGCCCGGGGCCTCGGTGACATTGCCCGGATCGCGGTGAGTTATTTCAATACAGAAGAGGAAATCGAGCGCCTGTTGCAGGCCCTCGCGGAACTGGCGCGCGCCCATCGGCCCTAGACTTCGACATCCACCCACAGGCCCTGGCGCGGGGCGTCGTCAATCAGCGGCACCACCGGCACGGTGTTGTCGGCGTTCAACTCGTCGCCGGGCACGGCCAGGTGCTGCTCGGGATCATCATCGGCCTCACGCTTGCGCCGCTGTTTTTCCTGCTGGCGCTGCTGCTCTTCGCGCAGCAGCAGAGCCGACTGCTCGGGATCGCGCTTTTGCAGATCGATGGTGCTTTCATTGGAGCTTTGCTGCACCGGCACCACCGGCGGGATGTCCGGACGCTGGCGGACCGGATCCTGCTGGGATGTGATGGGCACGGCACTCAAGGGGAGCATCGGTGGCAGCATGTTATGGGTCTCCTGTCAGCAGGCTGTCGGCTGCGGCATGGGCGACTTGAGCCATCGGTCGCAAAACTGTGACCCAGTCGTCAGCCGATAGTGCCCTGCCAACCGACGAATGCACGCCGTACGCTACCTTTTAATCCAGGGGTTTTTATCAGAGTTCTTTGGACTGGAAGCATCGTTCCGTTAAGATAGTCGGCTTTTTCAAAGCGGGAGTCAGGCAGCATGGCGCAGCAGTATCAACCGGGGCAACGCTGGATTAGTGACAGCGAAGCCGAGCTGGGTTTAGGCACCGTTCTGGCACAGGACGGTCGCTTGCTGACCGTGCTCTATCCGGCCACTGGCGACACCCGCCAGTATGCGCTACGGAATGCGCCCCTCACTCGCGTGAGGTTCTCTCCGGGTGACAGCATCACCCATTTCGAAGGCTGGAAAATGACCGTTCAGGAAGTCGACGACGTCGATGGCCTGCTGGTCTACCACGGTCTCAACGGGCAGAACGAAGCCGTCACCCTGCCGGAAACCCAACTGTCGAACTTCATCCAGTTCCGTCTGGCCAGCGACCGTCTGTTCGCCGGGCAGATCGACCCGCTGGCCTGGTTCTCCCTGCGCTACCACACCCTGGAACACACCAGCCGCCAGCTGCAATCCTCGCTCTGGGGCCTGGGTGGCGTGCGTGCCCAACCCATCGCTCACCAGTTGCACATTGCCCGTGAAGTGGCCGACCGCATCGCGCCGCGGGTCCTGCTGGCAGACGAAGTGGGCCTGGGCAAGACCATCGAAGCCGGCCTGGTGATCCATCGCCAGCTACTCTCGGGCCGTGCCAGCCGGGTGCTGATCCTGGTTCCGGAAAACCTCCAGCACCAGTGGCTGGTGGAAATGCGCCGCCGTTTCAACCTGCAAGTGGCGCTGTTCGATGAAGAGCGCTTTATCGAAAGCGACGCCAGCAACCCGTTCGAGGACACCCAACTGGCCCTGGTGGCCCTGGAGTGGCTGGTGGACGACGAGAAGGCCCAGGACGCGCTGTTCGCCGCCGGCTGGGACCTGATGGTGGTGGACGAAGCCCACCACCTGGTGTGGCACGAAGACCAGATCAGCCCGGAATACGCCCTGGTTGAACAGCTGGCCGAAACCATCCCCGGCGTGCTGCTGCTGACCGCGACCCCGGAGCAACTGGGCCAGGACAGCCACTTCGCCCGTTTGCGCCTGCTGGACCCGAACCGTTTCCACGACCTCGCGGCCTTCCGTGCCGAGAGCGAAAACTACCGCCCGGTGGCCGAAGCCGTGCAAGAGCTGCTGGACAAGGGCCGCCTGTCCGCCGAAGCGCACCAGACCATCCACGGCTTCCTCGGCAACGAAGGCGAAGCCCTGCTGGCCGCGGTCAACGACGGCGACAGCGAAGCCAGTGCGCGCCTGGTGCGCGAACTGCTGGACCGCCACGGCACCGGCCGCGTGCTGTTCCGCAACACCCGCGCCGCGGTGCAGGGGTTCCCGGAGCGCAAGCTGCATGCCTACCCGCTGCCATGCCCGGACGAATACCTGGAACTGCCCCTGGGCGAACACGCCGAGCTGTACCCGGAAGTCAGCTTCCAGGCGCAGCCCGAGGCCGGCGACGAAGAACAGCGCTGGTGGAAATTCGACCCGCGGGTCGAGTGGCTGATCGACCAACTGAAGATGCTCAAACGCACCAAGGTCCTGGTGATCTGCGCCCACGCCGAAACCGCCATGGACCTGGAAGACGCCCTGCGCGTGCGTTCCGGCATCCCGGCCACGGTGTTCCATGAAGGCATGAACATCCTCGAGCGCGACCGCGCGGCGGCCTACTTCGCCGACGAAGAGTTCGGCGCCCAAGTGCTGATCTGCTCGGAAATCGGCAGTGAAGGCCGCAACTTCCAGTTCGCCCACCACCTGGTGCTGTTCGATCTGCCGTCGCACCCGGACCTGCTGGAGCAGCGGATCGGCCGCCTGGACCGGATCGGCCAGAAACACGTGATCGAACTGCACGTGCCGTACCTGGAAACCAGCCCGCAAGAGCGGCTGTTCCAGTGGTACCACGAAGCCCTGAACGCCTTCCTCAACACCTGCCCGACCGGCAACGCCCTGCAGCATCAGTTCGGCCCACGCCTGCTGCCGCTGCTGGAAAACGCCGACGATGGCGAGTGGCAAGCGCTGATCGACGAAGCCCGCAGCGAACGCGAACGCCTGGAAGCCGAGCTGCACACCGGCCGCGACCGCCTGCTGGAGCTCAACTCCGGCGGTGCCGGCGAAGGCGAAGCGCTGGTGGAGGCGATTCTTGAACAGGACGACCAGTTCGCCTTGCCGATCTACATGGAAACCCTGTTCGACGCCTTCGGTATCGACAGCGAAGACCACTCGGAAAACGCCCTGATCCTCAAGCCCAGCGAGAAGATGCTCGACGCCAGCTTCCCCCTGGGCGACGACGAAGGCGTGACCATCACTTACGACCGCAACCAGGCGCTGTCCCGCGAGGACATGCAGTTCATCACCTGGGAACACCCGATGGTGCAAGGCGGCATGGACCTGGTGCTGTCCGGCTCCATGGGCAACACCGCTGTGGCGCTGATCAAGAACAAGGCGCTCAAACCCGGCACCGTGCTGCTTGAGCTGCTGTACGTCAGTGAAGTGGTCGCTCCACGCTCGTTGCAACTGGGTCGCTACCTGCCGCCGGCCGCCCTGCGCTGCCTGCTGGATGCCAACGGCAACGACCTGTCGCCACGGGTGGCTTTCGAAACCCTCAACGACCAGTTGGAAAGCGTGCCCAAGGCCAGCGCCAACAAGTTCATCCAGGCCCAGCGCGACCAGCTGGCGCCGAAGATCAACGCCGGTGAGGCCAAGGTCGCGCCACGCCACGCCGAGCGTGTGGCTGAAGCGAAACGTCGCCTGGCAGCCGATACCGATGAAGAACTGGCGCGCCTGACCGCCTTGCAAGCGGTCAACCCGACGGTGCGTGACAGCGAGCTGGTCGCCCTGCGCAAGCAACGGGAACAGGGCCTGGCGATGCTGGATAAAGCCGCCCTGCGCCTGGAAGCGATCCGGGTGCTGGTGGCGGGCTGATTGCCTGGTTCCATCCGCTGAACAAAAGGCCCGCATCATGCGGGCCTTTTTTTTGCCTGCCCGCTCCTGCAGATGGGGCGGCACCCAGGCTCAGACCGCCAGCGCCGGCGCCCCGGGCGCGGCCAGCGCCAAGCCGTCCTTCATGCGCTGGGAGTCGCCGACAAAGCAGCGGGCGGCCTGAAACAGAAACAGCAGGGTCAGGAACAGCGCCACCGGAATCAGGTACATGGCGTCGTGCAGGCCGATGGCCTTGAACTCCTCGGTCATCAGCTGCGCGCCGGCGGCGTACATCGCCGAGTGGGCGAAATGGTCCGACAGCGCACCGACCACCACCGGCCCCAGGCCACCACCGAGCAAGTACAGGCCGGCGAAGAACAGGGCCATGGCGGTGGCCCGCAAGCGCGGCTCGACCACATCCTGCAGGGCGGTGTAGACGCAGGTGTAGAAGTTGTAGGCAAACAGCCAGCCGACACTGAAGACCGCGACAAACACCCCGATCTCGACTCGCCCGGCATGCAGCGCCCAGCCGGTGGCCAGGGTCGAAATGATCAGGCTGCAGGCGGCGAACAGCAGGCGACCGTTGGCGATCCGCTGATGGATCTTGTCGGCGAACCAGCCGCCCAGGGTCAGCCCCACCAACCCGGTGACACCGACGATCAGCCCGGTGGCCATCGCCGCCTCCTGCAAGGGCATGAGGAAGTAACGCTGGAGCATCGGCACCAGGAACGAGTTGCAGGCGTAGGTGGCGAAGTTGAAGGTCAGCCCGGCCAGGGTCAGCCAGAGAAAGGTCGGTATCGCCAGCACCCGGCGGATCGGTCGGTCGATAGGCACTTGCGCCACCTTCACCGTTTCCGCAGCGCCGCGCTTGGGCTCCTTGATGAAGAACATGAACACCGCCAGCACCAGCCCCGGCACCGCGGCAATGAAGAACGGCGCCCGCCAGCTGTCGAAGGCCTTGACCATGGCGCCGATGGTGAAGAATGCCAGCACCAGCCCCAGGGGCAGGCCAAGCATGAAGATGCCCATGGCCCGGGCCCGACGATGGGCCGGAAACAGGTCGCCAATCAGCGAGTTGGCCGCCGGCGCATAGCTGGCTTCGCCGATGCCGACCCCCATGCGCACCAGCAAGAAGCTCCAGAAACTGCCGACCATGCCGTTCACTGCGGTCAGCCCGCTCCACACCGCCAGCCCCCAGCCCATCAGCTTGCTGCGCGAGCCGGTATCGGCCAGGCGCCCCAGGGGCAGGCCGGCGATGGCGTAGACGATGGTGAAGGCGGTGCCGATGATCCCCAGCTGAAAATCGCTCAAGTGCCATTCCATGCGGATCGGCTCGATGATGATGGCGGGGATGGTGCGATCGAAGAAGTTGAACAGGTTTGCCAAAAACAACAGGAACAGAATGCGCCAGGCATTTGCCGCTTGAGTCGAGTTATCCATGGGTCGATCTCTTTATTGTTATTCGGCCAGACGCAGACGAGCCTGGAAGCTGCAATCTAGTCAGGCCCGGTGCCGCTGTCTGTGATTATTCGCCAGCCTGATATCGACCCATCGCAGCCCGGCGTCCGGGCCCGGCCTCAAGGCGCCGACCCCGGCATCGGCCAATCCGCCACAGCCCCCGCTACCCGGGCGTTTCCCAGTCTTTTCAAGGGCTTGGCCGAGGTTGAAAAAATACCTCGCGCCCCCCCTTCCCATGGCCAATGGGAAGCCTAGAATAGCCGCCTGCCTGCCCCCTTTACCCTTCCCTTTCCCTTTGAATACGCCCATGTCCGAAGCCAGTCCGTGTCTGAATTGCGGTGCCTGCTGTTCATACTTTCGTGTGTCTTTTTTCTGGGGCGAATGCGCCTCATCCGGTGGTACGGTCCCCGACGATCTGGTGCAGAGCATCAATCCCACGCGGGTGGCCATGCTCGGCACCGACTGCAAGTCGCCGCGCTGCATCGCCCTTGAAGGCGAGGTCGGCCAGCGCGTGAGCTGCTCGATTTATGAACAACGCTCCAGCCCGTGCCGGGAGTTCGAAGCGTCCTGGGCCGACGGCCAGCACAACAGCGATTGCGACGCCGCCCGCGCGGCCTTCGGCCTCGCGCCACTGGACCCCATCGACCACGAACCCTGGTTCGAGAAAAGCGCTTAGCACCATTGGCGATAGCGCCCATAAGCAAATCATTGGCACCAAAATGCCACCTCCCATTGCAGCCAGCGGGTGCCTTCTATACTCCAAGCACTCGTTGGCGCGCGGCTCCGCCGACATCCTATGACTCAGAGATGGGCATGCTATGGACTGGCTGGGTCTGCATTTCATCAGCGAGCTTCCTGACAGTGGGCAGGTGGTCCTGCACGGCACTCACAACCCGGTCCTGGTGCTGCTGGCCTACCTGGTAGCCTGTGCCGCCAGCTTCGCGACCCTGGACATGGCCGAGCGCATCAGTCACGTGGAGCAACCGTCCAGCCAACGCCTGTGGCGCTGTGTCGGCGCCTGCTGCCTGGCCGGGGGTATCTGGACCATGCACTTCATCGCCATGCTGGCGTTCGAAGCACCGCTGAAGATCCACTACGCCCTGCCACCGACCCTGCTGTCCCTGCTCATCGCCCTGATTGCCGCCTGGCTGGCGATGAACACCTTGAGCCACAAGCAATTGCCGTTGTGGCGCTGCGTCATTGCCGCGATATGGATCGGCCTGGGCATCAGCGGCATGCACTACGTCGGCGTCTCGGCCATGCGCTCCAGCGCCGGCCTGTATTACCAGCCGCTGCTCATGGGTCTGTCGCTGCTGCTGGCGATCGCTTGCAGCCTGGCGGCGCTGCTGCTGTCCCGACACCTGCGCGATGGCAGCGGGATGTTCCATCAACTGCTCAAGTACGCCAGCAGCCTGTTGCTGGGCGGCGGCATCGTGCTGATGCACTTCACCGGCATGTGGTCCATGACCCTGGTCTTGCCCGCCGGCAGCGCGGTCGTCCCGGCCATTCCCAACGAGCACCTGCAACTGGGCCTGACCCTCAGCGTGATCATCCTGCTGATCATCGGCAGCGGCCTCAGCGCAGCCCTGGCGGACAAGAAACTGCAGCACAAGGAACGCGACCTGCACCGGGTCAACGCCTTGCTCTCGCAACTGGACCAGGCCCGGATGTCACTGCAGCAGGTGGCCCACTACGACGCCCTGACCAACCTGATCAACCGCCGCGGCTTCAACCAGCTGTTTGCGGAAAAGCTCATGGAGAAGACCCGCTACGGCGGCATGCTGGCGGTGATGTTCCTCGACATCGACCATTTCAAGCGCATCAACGACAGCCTGGGCCACGACGCCGGCGACGAGTTGCTCAAGGTCATCGCCGGGCATATCAAGAGCTCCACCCGCAGCCATGAAGACGTGGTGGCCCGCCTCGGCGGCGACGAGTTCTGCATTCTCATCACTCTCCACGAGCGCGATGAGGCGCGGCACATGGCCCAGCGCATCATGCACAAGATGAAGGAGCCGATCGAACTCGGCGGCCGGCGCATGGTGATGACCACCAGTATCGGCATCAGCGTCTTCCCCGATGACGGCAAGACCTGCGAGGAGCTGCTGAAAAACGCCGACCTGGCGCTGTATCAATCCAAGGACTCCGGGCGCAATACCCTGCACTTCTTCAACACCAGCCTCAAGACCCGGGCCACCCTGGAGCTGCAGCTGGAAGAGGAACTGCGCAACGCCCTGCGCGACGATCAAGGGCTGCTGCTGCACTACCAGCCGATCTACGACCTCAAGCGCGCCAGGGTCACCAAGCTCGAAGCCCTGATCCGCTGGCAACACCCGCAACACGGGCTGCTGACCCCGGATCGTTTCATCAACATCGCCGAAGCCAACGGCATGATCGCCGAACTGGACAACTGGGTACTGCGCAAGGCCTGCCAGGACCTGGGCCAGCTCTCGCAACAGGGGCGCGGCGAGCTGAAGATCGCGGTCAACTGCTCGGCCCTGAACCTGACGCGCGAGGCCCTGGCCACGGAGATCGAAAGCGCCCTGCGCGATGCCCGGGTGGCGCCGCAGCGCCTGGAGCTGGAGGTCACGGAGAACGCCCTGATGGGCAACATCGCCAGCACCCTGGCGCTGCTCCAGCAGATCCGCAGGCTGGGGGTGTCGCTGTCGATCGACGACTTCGGCACGGGCTATTCGTCCCTGGCCTACCTCAAGCGCCTGCCGCTCAACACCCTGAAGATCGATCGCTCGTTCATTCAGGACATCCCCCATTCAACCCAGGACATGGAGATCGTGCAGGCGATCATCGTCATGGCCCACACCCTGCACCTGCAGGTGGTCACCGAGGGGGTGGAAACCCTGGAGCAACAGCGCTTCCTAGAACGCTACGGCTGCGACTACCTGCAGGGCTACCTGCTCAGCCGCCCGGTGCCGCTGCAGGATCTGCACCGGGTGCTGGATGAACTGGACCAGCGCCAGGAGCGGCTCAATCCAGCCCTGTCGGATCCCGGTACAGGCGGATCAGGGTCGCCGGATCCTGCTCCAGGTAGCCCTGCGCTCCATGCAGGCGCATCAACTGTGCAGCTAATCCGCTGATCGGGGTCGCCGAGCCCTGCTCCCGGGACAATTTCACCGCGCCGTCCAGGTCCTTGAGCAGGGTCCGCACATGCCACTTCACCGGTTCGAAGCGGCTCTCGGCCATTTGCGGAGCGAGAATCTGCAAGGGTTTCGAATCGGCAAAGCCGCCGGCCAGGGCCTCGGCGATCAGCTTGGCATCCACCCCCGAACGTTCCGCCAGGGCCACCACTTCGGCAATCACCAGGGCGTTGCAGGCGACGATCATCTGGTTGCAGGCCTTGGTCACCTGACCGGCGCCCACCGCGCCCATATGGGTGACCCGCTGCCCCAGGGTCAGAAGCACCGGGCGCACCCGTTCGATGTCCGCCGCCTCGCCGCCGACCATGATCGCCAGGCTGCCGGACTCGGCGCCGGGGGTGCCGCCGGAAACCGGGGCGTCGACCCAGGTCATGCCGGTGTCGCGAGCCAGCGCCGCGGCCATGTCCCGGGTGGCGCTGGGCTCCAGGCTGGACAGGTCCAGAAGCAGTTGCCCGGCCCGGGCGCCCTGGGCAACGCCATCAACGCCAAACACCACTTCGCGCACCACGTCGGTATTGGCCAGGCACAGCAGTACCAGATCGGCGTGTTCGCACAGCTGCGCCGGTGTGGCCACTTGTCGCGCCCCGGCGGCCACCAGGGGCGCGCATTTCTGCGGATTGCGGTTCCACACCGTCAGCTCATAGCCCGCAGCCAGCAGCCGGCGGCACATGGGCAGCCCCATCAGGCCGATCCCGGCAAACCCGAGTGAAGGTAACGCTGACATCATATTGCCCCCATTTGATTAAAGATCATCGAATACTGGCCGATTCATCATGATTCAGGAAAGGATTCCCCCGAGCGACGCTCAGTAAATACCCTGACGCCTTGGGCAAAATTCGCGCTCCACGCAGCGACGAGGTCCCATTCCGTGATGGTTCGCTGACACCTCGTCTCGAGCCAACCAGACCAGGCATATGGCGCACAATGACTTCTAAAAACAATCCTGCCAACGCAGTCTCCGAGATGACGCTGACCTCCCCCACATCAAGCCACTCAGATACGAAGCCATTGTCCAGTTCACGCCCCCTGTCGACCCAGCAGTACCTGTACTTCACCGAAACCAACACCGACCGCATCCTCGACAACCTCGACGGCCTGCGCGATTCCGTGTTTCCGCGTCCACCGCACCTGGAAGACGAGCAGGAAAACCGCCGCGACCAGGAATTCCCCTCGGTGTGCCTGATCGGCCTGGGCCGCTGCGGCTCCAACATCGCCCTGGATGTGGCGGAGCTGGTGTACAACGCCCGCAAGTTCTACCTCAACGAATTCAATAACGAAGACAAGGTCTACGAAGGCGGCTACAGCCCCGCGCAGTGGATCCGCCAGAACCTGCGCCTGGGCCAGAGCAAGGCCAGCAAGCCGGTGTTCCTGGTGGAACCGCTGGTGATGCTCGGCGACCTGGACAAGGACATCGCCGGGCGCATCCGCTTCTCGCGCAAGGGCGAAAAGAGCGGCTTCATCCGCGACTACAGCAAGATGAAGATCATGGACCTCTCGGAAGTCCACGCCGGCGGCGCCGGTAACGCGCCGATCCTCGGCCAGTACCTGGCCAAGATCATCCTCAACAAGGACACCCAGCGTTTCTCCAGCCCCGACTGGAAAATGATCCACTCGTACCTGATCGATTCCTGCGGGATCAAGGCCAACCAGTCGCGCCTGTACTTCTCGATCTTCAGTGCCGGCGGCGGTACCGGTTCGGGCATGGCTTCGGAGTTCGGCCTGGCCCAGCAGTACTCGTACATGAACAAGACCTTCGACACCAAGCCGATGGACGAGCACGACAGCAAGAGCGGCCACTCCTTCGTCTTCGAGCCGATCTTCACCAGTGGCATCTGCGTGCTGCCGAACATCTCGGACCATCGCAGCGAAATGTCCGAGGCGCTGCATATCAACGCAGGCCGCCTGCTGTGCAAATACCTTTCGGAAGAGTGGGACTTCTCCTACAACTTCGACAACGAAGACAGCAGCGAAGCCAGTGTGATGGGGCGGATCCGCCCGTGGAACGCGATGATGCTGATCTCCAACGACATCATGCGTTACGCCGAAGAAAGCGATGACGGCAACATCCAGAACATCGACGTCAACGCCATGGAGAAGCACGCCAACCAGTACATCTCCCAGCAGATCTTCAACATCCTCACCGCCCAGGCGGTGACCACCGACTACGACCAGAACTACTTCCGGCGCGCCGGCATCGACATCGGCGAGACCATCCGCCTGGACGCCAACGACCTGTTCATGAGCCTGGCCGGCCCGGTGGCGATCGCCTATGCCGAATCCGTGGTGCCGGAGCAGCCGGTGCCCACCGGCGACAAGTTCAAGGTGTTCGAGAAAGAGCCGCAGCGCCTGAACATCGACGACCTGTTCTTCCGCTCCATCGACCTGCCGCACTTCAACAAGGTGACCCAGGCCATCGAGGGCATCAGCCTGCTGCCGATCGAGTCCAAGCGCTACCGCGCGGCCCTGGAGCAGTACAAGGCGTCGGGTTATGACGCGGCGGCGCTGCACGACCTGCACTTCTTCAAGAACTGCTCGTCGGTGGTGTCGATCGTCTCCCTGCCCAAGGACTACAAGCTGTCCTACATGGACCTGAACCGGCTCAAGACCCACCTCAACAGCCTGTTCCCCAACACCACCCTCAAGCGTTATGCGCTAGTGATCGGCGCTTCGGCCAACCTGTCGCTGACCACCCTGATCGCCAAGAGCCCGTGCCTGTCGGACGACTTCCTGACCCTGATCGTGGCCTTTATCAAGCGTTGCTTCGCGCGCAATCCGTACCGTTTCGACGACACCCTGGACAACTCGGTGCTGGATTTCATCGTCAGCGAGCAATTCGACGAAGACCGCATCGACGATCTGCTCAACGAATTCGAGAACCCGGCGAAGATCCTCGATACCAACTGGTACGCGATCAAGCCGATGTACGAGAAGAAGTACCGCGAGCTGATCAACGACAAGGACAAGTTCGTCTCGATCAACGACATCCGCCTGTCTCGGGATTGCGTGAAGAAGGCCATCAAGTACCTGCGGGAAATCTACCGTCACCGCATCGGCAAGACCCGGGTCATCTCCCTCAACAGCCACACGGGCAAGACCGCCTACTGACCGGGCTGCACCGACAAGCCGGCTCCTGCGCCCTGCAGGAGCCGGCTTGTCGGCGAATGGGTTATTGGCTCACACCACGAAACAATTAAGCAGCTCGTCGGATGGGCTTGAAACTGTGCCCCTTCCGTGAACGTCACCCTGGCTGAAAGCCTTGTGGGGCCTTTCTCCACGGCAAGGTGCCATCACGAAATTCACGGTTACTCGGCTACACACTTTTGTCCGACAAAACGTCGCACCAAATCGGCGCACGCCGTCAGCGCGCTGCTCTTTCCTGGGTCAGAATCCACGGCGAAACCACCACCGCCCACAGCTGCGGATCACGTTCCAACAGATCGGACGCCCGCGTCGCAGACAGCTTTTCAACCTTCCCTTCGGCCAGCCAGGCCGCGACTTTTTGCGCCTCGTTCTGCGCCACCGCCTGGGCCGCCTCGATCAGATCCAGCTCGGCGTCGACCCACAATAGGGCACCCTTGGCGAAGAACGGCTCCAGTTCCTTCCAGCTGATAGATGCGGTCTCACCAAGCAGCTTGGCATAGAGGGTGCTAGGTTCTTGAGTCATGGGACTGTCCAGAAATGAAATCGGCGCAATCATAACGTCGGTGCTCTGGCAGAAAAACCCAGAAGCAAATGCGTCACCGATCGAGAAGCTCAGAAGCGCCAGGGACTGACGCCAAACCGGGCGCAAGCCACGCCGCAAATCTGTCTTTTTCTTTCAATTAAGCGACACTCCGCGTTTTTGCCCCCAGCCGCCAGCTTTTCAAGCGAACAACCGGCGCTCTACACTGTACCGGTACAGTTGCCAGGGGCATTTCCGACGGATATTCGCGATATATCTGATTCGGTTCTGCGACCCAAGGCCGCCGGAACTATAAAAATTACAACAGTAAGAGTGGAGCACTATGAATAAGGCTACTAAGCAGATTTCCAAACTGTTTGCCGCTATGGTCCTGGCCGGTGTTGCCAGCCATTCGTTCGCAGCTGACACCATCAAGATCGGTATCGCCGGCCCCAAGACCGGCCCGGTAGCCCAATACGGCGACATGCAGTTCAGTGGCGCCAAAATGGCCATCGAACAGATCAACGCCAAGGGCGGCGTCAACGGCAAGAAGCTCGAAGCCGTTGAATACGATGACGCCTGCGACCCTAAACAAGCCGTGGCGGTGGCCAACAAAGTGGTCAACGATGGCGTCAAGTTCGTGGTCGGCCACCTGTGCTCCAGCTCCACTCAACCCGCTTCCGACATCTACGAAGACGAAGGCGTGGTGATGATCACCCCCGCCGCCACCAGCCCGGACATCACCGCCCGTGGTTACAAGATGGTGTTCCGCACCATCGGCCTGGACAGCGCCCAGGGCCCGGCCGCCGGCAACTACATCGCCGATCACGTGAAGCCCAAGATCGTCGCCGTGCTCCACGACAAGCAGCAGTACGGTGAAGGCATCGCCACCGCCGTGAAGCAGACCCTGGAGAAGAAAGGCACCAAAGTGGCCGTGTTCGAAGGCATCAACGCCGGCGACAAGGACTTCTCTTCGCTGATCGCCAAGCTCAAGCAAGCCAACGTCGACTTCGTCTACTACGGCGGCTACCACCCAGAGCTGGGCCTGATCCTGCGTCAAGCCCAGGAAAAGGGCCTGAAGGCCAAGTTCATGGGTCCGGAAGGCGTAGGTAACGACTCCATTTCGCAGATCGCCAAGGACGCTTCCGAAGGCCTGCTGGTAACCCTGCCGAAATCCTTCGACCAGGACCCGGCCAACGTCGCCCTGGCTGACGCGTTCAAGGCCAAGAAAGAAGACCCGAGCGGTCCTTTCGTATTCCCTTCCTACTCCGCCGTTGAAGTGATCGCTGGCGCCATTACCAACGCCAAGAGCGAAGACTCGGCCAAGGTGGCTGAAGCCATCCACGCCGGCACCTTCAAGACCCCCACCGGCGACCTGAGCTTCGATGCCAAGGGCGACTTGAAAGACTTCAAATTCGTGGTCTACGAGTGGCACTTCGGCAAACCTAAAACCGAAGTTTCTCCTCAGTAAGGCGCGGCCTGACTGACTGCCAATAAAGCCCACGGCTCGCCGTGGGCTTTGTTTTAAGAATGTATGGGCCTGTATTCCGTGATCCGGAATCCCGCCCACCTGAAAATCTCAAAACCGTCATCAGCGGTTCGCTGGCAAAACCCAGCCCGAAGTGGGTGCAGATCCACGGGGCCTGGGCGGGAAAATGACTCCACCAGTGAAATGCGTATCAGGTTTTTAGGAGCGTTGTAATGCCTGACATCTATCACTTTTTCCAACAGCTGGTTAACGGTCTGACCGTTGGCAGCACGTATGCCCTGATCGCCATCGGCTACACGATGGTCTACGGCATCATTGGAATGATCAACTTCGCCCACGGTGAGGTGTACATGATCGGCTCCTACGTGGCGTTCATCGCCATCGCCGGGCTGGCCATGATGGGACTCGACAGTGTCCCGCTGTTGATGACCGCAGCCTTCATCGCGAGCATCGTCGTCACCAGTGCCTACGGCTACAGCATCGAACGGATCGCCTACCGCCCCTTGCGTGGCAGTAACCGCCTGATCCCGCTGATCTCGGCCATCGGCATGTCGATCTTCCTGCAGAACACCGTTCTGCTGGCGCAGGACTCCAAGGACAAATCCATTCCCAACCTGATCCCGGGCAACTTCTCCATCGGGCCAGGCGGCGCACATGAAGTGCTGATTTCCTACATGCAGATCGTGGTATTCGTGGTGACCCTGGTGGCCATGCTCGGTCTGACGCTGTTCATCTCCCGTTCTCGCCTGGGACGCGCCTGCCGCGCCTGCGCCGAGGACATCAAGATGGCCAACCTCCTGGGGATCAATACCAACAACATCATCGCCCTGACCTTCGTGATCGGCGCCGCACTGGCCGCTATCGCCGCCGTGCTGCTGAGCATGCAATACGGTGTGATCAACCCCAACGCCGGTTTCCTGGTGGGCCTCAAGGCCTTCACCGCAGCGGTCTTGGGCGGCATCGGCAGTATCCCGGGCGCGATGCTCGGCGGGCTGGTGCTGGGGGTGGCCGAAGCCTTTGGCGCCGACGTGTTCGGCGACCAGTACAAGGATGTCGTGGCGTTCGGCCTGTTGGTTCTGGTGCTGTTGTTCCGTCCGACCGGCATTCTGGGCCGTCCGGAGGTTGAGAAAGTATGACTAGGAATCTTAAATCGGCGCTGTTCAGCGCCCTGTTGGTCTGGGCCGTCGCCTACCCGGTGCTGGGCCTGAAACTGACCATCGTCGGCATCAACCTGGAAGTCCACGACACCAGCCCGGCCATTCTCGCCACCATCGCGGTGTGCTCGGTGCTGATGTTCCTGCGGGTGCTGTTCCACAGCCAGATCAGCGCCGCCTGGAAGTCCTCTCCCAGCATGCCGCTGATCCCGGCCAAGGCCAGCAACTTCCTGACCCTGCCCGGCACTCAGCGCTGGATCATCCTGGCGTTGATCCTCGGCGCCCTGATCTGGCCGTTCTTCGGCTCCCGCGGCGCGGTGGACATCGCCACGCTGATCCTGATCTACGTGATGCTGGGCCTGGGCCTGAACATCGTCGTCGGTCTGGCCGGCCTGCTGGACCTGGGCTACGTGGGCTTCTACGCCGTCGGCGCCTACAGCTACGCGCTGCTGTCGCACTACTTCGGCCTGAGCTTCTGGATCTGCCTGCCGATCGCCGGGATGATGGCGGCCACCTTCGGCTTCCTGCTGGGGTTCCCGGTGCTGCGCCTGCGGGGCGACTACCTGGCCATCGTGACCCTGGGCTTCGGCGAGATCATCCGTCTGCTGCTGCGCAACATGACCGATCTCACCGGCGGCCCGAACGGCATCAGCAACATCGAGAAGCCGACGTTCTTCGGCCTGACCTTCGAACGCAAGGCGGCGGAAGGCCTGCAGACCTTCCACGAGTTCTTCGGCCTGGAATACAACTCGATCAACAAGGTGATCTTCCTCTACCTGGTGGCCCTGCTGCTGGCGCTGGGAGCGCTGTTCGTCATCAACCGCCTGCTGCGCATGCCGATTGGCCGCGCCTGGGAAGCCTTGCGTGAAGACGAGATCGCCTGCCGCGCCCTGGGCCTGAACCCCACCGTGATCAAGCTCTCGGCCTTTACCCTGGGCGCCGCGTTCGCCGGTTTTGCCGGCAGCTTCTTCGCCGCGCGCCAAGGCCTGGTGACCCCGGAGTCCTTCACCTTCATCGAGTCGGCGATCATTCTCGCCATCGTCGTGCTGGGTGGCATGGGCTCGCAGCTGGGGGTGATCCTGGCGGCGATCGTGATGATCCTCTTGCCTGAACTGATGCGTGAATTCAGCGAATACCGGATGTTGATGTTCGGCGCCATGATGGTGCTGATGATGATCTGGCGTCCTCAAGGTCTGCTGCCCATGCAACGTCCTCACATGGAGCTGCGCAAATGAGCCGCGAGATCCTCAAAGTAACCGGCCTGTCGATGCGTTTCGGCGGCCTGCTGGCGGTCAATGGCGTGGCCCTGACCGTCAAGGAAAAACAAGTGGTGGCGCTGATCGGCCCGAACGGCGCCGGCAAGACCACGGTGTTCAACTGCCTGACCGGCTTCTACCAGCCCAGCGCCGGCAGCATTCTCCTGGACGGCGAGCCGATCGAAGGCCTGCCGGGCCACAAGATCGCCCGCAAGGGCGTGGTGCGGACCTTCCAGAACGTGCGGCTGTTCAAGGACATGACGGCGGTCGAGAACCTGTTGATCGCCCAGCATCGGCACCTGAACACCAACTTCCTGGCCGGTCTGTTCAAGACCCCGGCGTTCCGCAAGAGCGAGCGCGAGGCCATGGAATACGCCGGCTACTGGCTGGACAAGGTCAACCTGCGGGAGTTCGCCAACCGTCCCGCCGGCACCCTGGCCTACGGTCAGCAACGGCGCCTGGAAATCGCTCGCTGCATGATGACCCGTCCGCGGATCCTCATGCTCGACGAGCCGGCCGCCGGCCTCAACCCCAAGGAAACCGAGGACCTGAAAGCGCTGATCAGCGTGCTGCGTGAGGAGCACAACGTCACCGTGCTGCTGATCGAGCACGACATGAAGCTGGTCATGAGCATTTCCGACCATATCGTGGTGATCAACCAGGGCACGCCCCTGGCCGACGGTACGCCGGAACAGATCCGCGACAATCCCGAAGTGATCAAAGCCTACCTGGGGGAAGCGTAAATGCTGCAGTTCGAAAACGTTTCCACCTTCTACGGCAAGATCCAGGCGTTGCACAGCGTCAACGTCGAGATCCGCCAGGGCGAAATCGTCACCCTGATCGGCGCCAACGGTGCCGGCAAATCCACCCTGCTGATGACCCTCTGCGGTTCGCCGCAGGCCCACAGCGGCAGCATCCGTTACCTGGGTGAAGAGCTGGTGGGGCAAAGTTCGGCGCAGATCATGCGCAAGAGCATTGCCGTGGTGCCCGAGGGCCGCCGGGTATTCGCCCGCCTGACCGTGGAGGAGAACCTCGCCATGGGCGGGTTCTTCACCGACAAGGGCGACTACCAGGAGCAGATGGACAAGGTCCTGGGGCTGTTCCCACGGCTCAAGGAGCGCTTCACCCAGCGCGGCGGCACCATGTCCGGCGGCGAACAGCAGATGCTCGCCATCGGCCGGGCGCTGATGAGCAAACCCAAGCTGTTGCTGCTGGACGAGCCGTCCCTGGGCCTGGCGCCGATCATCATTCAGCAGATCTTCGACATCATCGAACAGCTGCGCCGCGACGGCGTGACGGTGTTCCTGGTGGAGCAGAACGCCAACCAGGCGCTGAAGATCGCCGACCGCGCCTATGTGCTGGAAAACGGCCGGGTGGTGATGCAAGGCACCGGCGAGGCACTGCTGACCGATCCGAAGGTGCGCGAAGCCTATCTGGGCGGCTAAGCCCGCGCGTCAATGAAAACGGCCCTTCGGGGCCGTTTTTTTGTTCCGGAATAAAAAACTCCGTCCCAGGCTGTAACAAATCCCCAGGTGCCTTCTCTAGAGGGATAAGCAAGCAAACACGCTTTCTTAAACCCACCCCGATCCGGAGAAACACCATGAACACCACTCGCACCTTGTCCGCCACCGCCCTGGTCCTGGCCCTGGGTTCCGCCCTGAGCATCGCCGCGGTGTCCACCAGCGCCCAGGCTGCCGGCGATATGGAGAAATGCTTCGGCGTGGCCATGAAGGGCAAGAACGATTGCGCCGCGGGCGCCGGCACCACCTGCGCCGGGACTTCCAAGGTCAACGATCAGGCCAACGCCTGGAAGCTGGTGCCCAAGGGCACTTGCGAAAAAACCGCCAGCAGCACCTCGCCCACCGGTTTCGGCCAGCTCGAAGCCTTCAAAGCCAAGTCCTGATCCTGCATCAGCCTGAGTGTCGATGATGAACAACGCCCTGAACCACTGCCCCCGCCACGACATTCAGGCGTGCGCCCCGAGCCTGCCGCCCCGCGCAGGCCTGGGGCTCAAGAGCGAACACTTCAAGGAGGTTCTCGAACAGCGGCCCGACCTGGGCTTTTTCGAGGTGCACGCCGAGAACTACATGGTGGCCGGCGGCCCCTTCCATCATTACCTGGGGCTGATTCGCCAGGAGTATCCGCTGTCGCTGCACGGTGTCGGCCTGTCCATTGGTGGCGAAGGCCCCCTGGACAGCGCGCATCTGCAGCGCCTGGCGGTCCTGGTCGAACGCTATCAACCCCAGTCCTTTTCCGAACACCTGGCCTGGTCCAGCCACGGCCCGGTGTTCCTCAACGACCTGCTGCCCCTGGCCTACGATGGGCCGACCCTGCAGCGAGTCTGCGAACACATCGATCAACTGCAGAATCACCTGGGGCGAACCATGCTCCTGGAAAACCCCGCCACCTACCTGCAGTTCCAACGCTCGACCCTGGACGAGACGGACTTCATCCGCGAAGTGATCCAGCGCAGCGGCTGCGGCCTGCTGCTGGACGTCAACAACCTCTACGTCTCGTGCATCAACCACCAGCGCGATCCCCAGGCCTACCTGCAGGCGCTGCCGCTGCACGCGGTGGGGGAGATTCATCTGGCCGGGTTCGCCGAAGACCGGGACAGCCTCGGCGACCGCCTGTTGATCGATGACCACGGCGCCCCGGTGGACCGGGAAGTCTGGGCCCTGTACCAGCAGGTGCTGGAGCGGATCGGCCCCATGGCCACCCTGATCGAACGGGACAATCAGGTACCGAGCCTCACCACCCTGCTGGGGGAGGCCGCGCAGGCACAGGCGCTGTTGCACCGGGCGCAGGTGCAGCCATGAGCAACAACGCCCTCTTCGCCCAGGCGCTATTGAGCAGCGAAGCCACCTGCCCAGCGGGGCTTTGCAGCAGCAACGGCGCCGATCCGGCCAGCCGCTTCGCGGTCTATCGCAACAACGTGCAAGGCTCGCTGATCAACGCCCTCTCGGAAGCCTACCCGGTGGTGACGCAACTGGTGGGGCAGACATTCTTCAGTGCCATGGCCCGCCTGTATGTGCAGGATTTCCCCCCGCACAGCCCGTTGCTCGGCGACTACGGCCAGGACCTGGCGGACTTTATCCGGGGCTTCGCTCCGGCGGCGGCCCTGCCCTATCTGGCCGATATGGCGCGCCTGGAACGGCTGCGGGTCGAGGCTTATCACGCCGCCGACGCCGAACCTCTGCCACCGGCCCGGTTGCTGGCGGCGATGAACCAGCCCGATCGCCTCGGCCAGCTCTGCCTGCGGCTGCATCCATCACTGCGCACCCTGCACTCGGCCTTCGCCATCGTCAGCCTGTGGGCCGCACACCAGAGCGATGCTGCCTGGCCGGCGTTCGATCTGCACCAGGGCCAGCACGCCCTGGTGCTGCGCAACGCCCTGGAGGTGCAGGTGATGGTGCTGGACGCCGGCAGCGCCACCTTCATCGACAGCCTGCGCCACCACTGGCCGCTGGAAATCGCCGCCGCTCATGCCCTGGACGCCCAGGCCGACTTCGACCTGGGCCAGTGCCTGGGCCTGCTGCTGGCCCACGGCGCCCTCATCGACCTGCAACCTCACCAGAAGGCTTGACCATGAACACCCAGACACCTGCCCCCGTTAGCGGACTGCTGCACCGGATCATTCAAGGGTTCGAGCGCATTCCCTACAGCCTGATCGCCTTTATCGCGCGTTTCTCCATTGCCGCGGTGTTCTGGAAATCCGGCCAGACCAAGGTCGAGGGGCTGGCCATAGACCTGTTCTCCGGAACCTTCGAACTGGGCTGGCCGCGTCTGGCGGACTCCACCCTTCCCCTGTTCCAGAGCGAATACCACGTGCCCCTGCTGAGCCCGGAAGTGGCGGCGCACCTGGCGGCCTTCGCCGAGCACTTTTTCCCGGTGCTGATCCTGCTGGGACTGGCCACGCGCTTTTCCGCCCTGGCGCTGCTGGGGATGACCCTGACCATCCAGCTCTTCGTCTACCCCGACGCCTACCCGACCCACGGCACCTGGGTGGCGATCTTCCTGCTGTTGATGGCCCGTGGCCCGGGCGTGTTCTCCCTCGACCACCTGCTGGCCCGGCATTTTCACCACCGTCCTCTGTAGCCGCTGCCGCAGTCTGCGAACAGGGCCGAAGGTCCTGGAACCGATTCAAGTTCGCAACCCGCCGGCCGCGACTACAGACGATCCAGCGCCTCACCGCTGCGCCGGAACCAGTCCATCAGGTAATCGGCCAGGACCTGGGTGCGCCTGGGCAGGCCGCCCTGATAGGGGTGCACCAGGTACATCGGCATGCTGCGGGTCTGGTAGTCCCGCAACAGCCAGCGCAAGCGGCCATCGGCCAGCTCGCTGTGCAGCACATAGGACGGCAGCCGGGCTATTCCCGCCCCCACCAGGGCGGCCTTCTTCAGCAGGTTGTAGTGATTGCTGGCAAAGGGCCCGGAGACCCGCACCCGCAGCAGCTCGTGACGCTGGTGATAGAGCCACTCCTCCCGCCCACTGTAGTGACTGTTGAGCAGGCAGCGATGCTCGGCCAGCTCCGCGGGAGTCTGCGGCTCACCGAATTGCTCCAGATAAGCCGGGCTGGCGCAGGTCATTTCATGCCAGGCCAGCAGCGGCCGGGCCACCAGGCGCTGGTCGCTGGCCACCTCGGAACGCACGGCCAGGTCAAAGCCTTCCCGGGCCAGGTCGCGGTAGCTGTTGTTCAGGTCCAGCTCGATCTGCACCTGGGGGTAGTGCCGGGAGAACTCCAGCAGCAGGCCGTCGAAAAAGGTTTCGCCCAAGGACACCGGCACGGTCAGGCGCACGGGCCCGGCCATGTCGTCCTTGAGCCGCGCCAGGGCCTGATGCGCTCGTTCCACTTGGGCAACCAGGGCCTGGGCCTGGGGCAGCAACGCCGCGCCGGCGGCGGTCAGGTCCAGGCGCCGGGTGGTGCGTTGCAACAGCACCACGGCGTAGCGTGCCTCCAGGGCGCTGAGGCGCTTGGACAACTGGCCCTTGCTGCAACCCAGGCGCTGGGCCGCCAGGGTAAAGCTGCCCGCCTCCACCAGCACGGCAAACGCCGCCAGGTCATCCATCTCGCTCATGGACTGTTTCCATTTGAAAACCAAAGGTTGCCTATTAGCGCGTTAATCCACAAAAAAAACCACTCTAGACTGCAAGTTCTTCCCCCCTTATCGAGGAACGCCCCATGAAGATTCTCTTGATCGGTGCCAACGGCACCATTGGTTCGGCGGTTGACCGGGAACTGTCCCAGCGTCACGAGGTGATCCGGATCGGCCGTAGCAGCGGCGACTTCCAGGTGGACATCAGTGATGCCCAGTCGATTCGCGCCCTGTTCGAAAAAACCGGACGCTTCGATGCGCTGGTCTGCGCCGCCGGCAACGTCACCTTCGCGCCCCTGGCGGACATGACCGCCGAGCACTTCAGCCTGGGCCTGCAGGACAAGCTGATGGGCCAGGTCAACCTGCTGCTGATCGGCCGCGAGTACGCCAACGATGGCGCGTCCTTCACCTTCACCACCGGCATCTTGAGCCACGACCCGATCCGCAGCGGGGCCTCGGCGGCCCTGGTCAACGGCGCCCTCGACAGCTTCGTGCGCGCCGCCGCCATCGAACTGCCGCGGGGCCTGCGGATCAACTCGATCAGCCCCAACGTGCTGCAGGAAGCCATGGGCAGCTATGCCCCGTACTTCCGTGGCTTCAAGCCGGTGCCGGCGGCTGACGTGGCCCTGGCCTACGCCAAGAGCGTGGAAGGCCTGCAGACCGGCCAGACCTACCGCGTCGGCTGATCCCGCTTGAGTGGGGCTGGCTTGTGTAGGAGCTGGCTTGCCAGCGAAGACGTCCTCCCGAACCACACAAGGCTCCATGACCTCTTCGCCGGCAAGCCGGCTCCTGCGGTTGATGGCGCCGCGGCGTTCAATCCGGGGTTGTGGTGACCGGGCGGGCTGCGTAACGTGTCGGCTTCCGCTTGGAGGCCCGATGATGCGCACTGCCCGTTCACTGCTTTGTTTCGCCCTGTTGCCGCTGTTTGCCGGCTGCCAGATGCTGCCGATGTTCAACCAACAGCCCCAGCCCCCCTCCATGGCAGGGCTGACCCGGATGCAGGGTGAACTCAGTGCGGCGGACGGCAAATTGCTGTTCAAGCCCTGCACCGAGGATCGCCGCTATGTGGTCAGTGACGGCGGCGGCACCAGCGTGCTGCAGGAGGCCGCCACCCTGGCGGAGAAACAGGGCAAGCTGTTCGCCGACCTGCGGGGCAAGTTCTCCGCCAGTGGCAGCAGCGACGGCCAGCTGGACCTGCGCCAGCTGTACCGCGTCGAGCGCTCCGCCAGCGCCTGCGGCGACCCGAACTTCCAGCGCCTGATCCTGCGGGCCGGCAGCAAGAACCCGGCCTGGAACGTCGATGTCAGCGCCAAGGGCATGATGATCGAACGCGCCGGCCAACCGACCCTGGCCCTGCCCTATCTGGAAGAACAGTTGGGCGACGGCCGTTTCAACCTCACCAGCGAAGCCAATCACCAGCGCGTGGAACTCTGGGTGGCGCCGCAGCGTTGCGTCGACCCGACGACCGGCAGCGTCCAGCACCTCAGTGCCGAACTGCGGGTGGACGGTCAGGTGCAGCGCGGTTGCGGCTATTTCGGCGGCTCGCGCAACGACTGATTCGACGAGCAGCGGTTTTAGCCTCACGGCCAGGGAGGATTGCGGCTTATAATCGCCGGTTTGTGCAAAGCAAGCCGGCGCACTGTTGCGCACCGCCTACCCGGATCCTGTCATGTTACGAATCACCGAACTCAAGTTGCCGATCGACCATCCCGATGAAGACCTGCGCGCCGCTATCGTGCAGCGCCTGGGAATCGCCAGCGATGAGCTGCTCGATTTCACCTTGTTCAAACGCAGCTACGACGCACGCAAGAAGTCGTCCGAGCTGTGCTTCATCTACACCATCGACCTCAGCGTGCGCGACGAAGCGCCCCTGCTGCTCAAGTTCGCCGACGACCGTAACGTCAACCCGGCGCCGGATGTCAGCTACAAGGTGGTGGGCCAGGCCCCGGCAGAGCTGAGCGAACGGCCGATCGTGGTGGGTTTCGGCCCTTGCGGGATCTTCGCCGGCCTGTTGCTGGCGCAGATGGGCTTCAAGCCGATCATCCTCGAACGCGGCAAGGAAGTGCGCCAGCGCACCAAGGACACCTGGGGCCTGTGGCGCAAGAGCGTGCTCAACCCCGAGTCCAACGTGCAGTTTGGCGAAGGCGGTGCCGGGACCTTCTCCGACGGCAAGCTCTACAGCCAGATCAAGGACCCGCAGCACCACGGCCGCAAGGTGCTCCACGAGTTCGTCAAGGCCGGTGCGCCGGACGAGATCCTCTACGTCAGCAAGCCGCACATCGGCACCTTCCGCCTGACCGGTGTGGTGGAGAACATGCGCCAGCAGATCATCGCCCTGGGCGGTGAAGTGCGCTTCGAGCAGCGGGTTACCGACGTGTTGATCGAAGACGGCCAATTGCAGGGCGTGGAGCTGGCCAGCGGCGAACAGCTGCATTCGCGGCACGTGATCCTGGCCCTGGGCCACAGCGCCCGCGACACCTTCCGCATGCTCCACAGCCGTGGCGTGTACATGGAGGCCAAGCCGTTCTCGGTGGGTTTCCGTATCGAGCACCCGCAGTCGCTGATCGACAGTGCGCGCCTGGGCAAGTACGCCGGCCACCCGAAACTCGGCGCCGCCGACTACAAGCTGGTGCACCACGCCAAGAACGGCCGTTCGGTCTACAGCTTCTGCATGTGCCCAGGCGGCACCGTGGTGGCCGCCACGTCCGAGCCGAACCGGGTGGTGACCAACGGCATGAGCCAGTACTCGCGCAACGAGCGCAACGCCAACTCCGGCATCGTGGTCGGCATTACTCCGGAAGTGGATTACCCGGGTGGCCCGCTGGCGGGTATCGAGCTGCAGGAGCGTCTGGAATCCCACGCCTTCGTCCTGGGCGGCAGCAACTATCAGGCCCCGGCACAACTGGTGGGCGACTTTATCGCCGGCAAACCCACCACCGCCCTGGGCAGCGTCGAGCCCTCCTACAAGCCCGGCGTGAGCCTGGGCGACCTGGCCCTGGCCTTGCCGGACTTCGCCATCGAGGCCATTCGTGAAGCGCTGCCGGCCTTTGAGCGGCAGATCAAGGGCTACTCCCTGCACGACGCGGTGCTGACCGGTATCGAGACCCGCACCTCATCGCCATTGCGCATCACCCGCGATGCCTCGATGCAGAGCCTGAATGTGAAGGGGCTGTACCCGGCCGGTGAAGGCGCCGGTTATGCCGGGGGGATTCTCTCCGCCGGGGTCGACGGGATTCGCATTGCCGAAGCCGTGGCCCGCGACATCCTCGGCATCCAGGCCTGACGCAGCGGCCCTTTCGCCGGCAAGCCGGCTCCTACCGCCAGCCGTAGGAGCTGGCTCGCCAGCGAAGATGTCATCCAGGACAGTGCAAGGCTCAAGGGCCTGTTCGCCGGCAAGCCGGCTCCTACGACAGATTCAGATGCCGGCGCGCAATACGCTGGCGGGGAGTGCCTCGCCACGCTCGACGCTGGCCGCTACCGCGTCGATCAAGGCATCCAACTCATACCCCTGCTCCGCCAGCCACTGCTGATCGTAGTAAGTGGTCGCATAGCGCTCACCGCCATCACAGAGAATCGCCACGATCGAACCGCTTTCGCCGGCCGCGGCCATGTGCTGGGCGGCCATCAATGCGCCGATCAGGTTGGTGCCACTGGAACCGCCGACCCGCCGACCCAGGCGCTGGGCCAGGTAGTGCATGGCTGCCAGGGACAGGGCATCCGGCACCTTGACCATGGCGTCGATCACCTTGGGCAGGAACGAAGCTTCGACCCGCGGCCGGCCGATACCTTCGATCCGCGAACCGCAATCCAGGCGCAGGCTGGCATCGCCGCTCTGGTAGTAGTCGAAGAACACCGAACGCTCGGCGTCGGCACACAGCACCCGGGTGCAGTGCTGGCGGTAACGCACGTAACGCCCCAGGGTCGCGGTGGTGCCTCCGGTGCCGGGGCTGGAGATCAGCCAGCTGGGCTCCGGGTAACGCTCGAACCGCAACTGCTGGAAGATCGATTCGGCGATGTTGTTGTTGGCCCGCCAGTCGGTGGCGCGCTCGGCGTAGGTGAACTGATCCATGAAGTGACCGCCACTTTCACGGGCCAAGCGCTCGGACTCGGCATAGATCTGCGTCGGATCCTGTACCAAATGGCTCTTGCCGCCATAGAAAGCGATCTGGGCGATCTTTTCCTGGGAAGTGCTGGCGGGCATCACGGCAATGAAAGGCAGGCCCAGGAGACGGGCAAAATAGGCTTCGGAAATCGCCGTCGAGCCGCTGGACGCCTCGATCACCGGCGCACCGGGCTTGAGCCAGCCGTTGCACAGGGCGTAGAGAAACAGCGAGCGGGCCAGACGATGCTTGAGACTGCCGGTGGGATGGCTGGATTCATCCTTGAAATACAGCTCGATGCCCGGCTGCCCCGGCAGCGGCAATGGAATCAGATGGGTGTCGGCGCTGCGCTGGAAGTCGGCTTCGATGATGCGGATGGCCTCACGGGCCCACTGGCGATTGTCGCTCATGTTCTATTCTCGTCAGATCGAACGCCGTACCGGCGCAAGAAGATGAAATGCCCCCGGGCTGGATGATCCGGGGAGCCGGGACTGACAGGCGCTTTCCCCAGGAAAAACGGCCCGCAACGCCCCGGATCAGACATGTTATGAAATAACTTTCAGGGCTTACAGGTACAGCTGAGAAGCAATTGGAAACACAACTGCAAATGAGCATTTTTAAGCGGGCCCTTTAGCCTCTGCATATAACAAAAAAGAATATAATTTTTGTTTTAACAACTAACTGCACGGGTTAGGGTGTGCCACCTATTTTCGATTTAGATGGAGAGCGACCTTGCCTCTGCGTAGCACTTTCACTCGTTTCTTTGCCATGGAAGCTGCCAGCGGTCTGTTATTGATCGCCGCTGCCATCCTGGCTCTCATCATCAACAACTCGCCACTGTCCTGGCTGTACAACGGTCTGCTGGAAACCCCGGTGGTGGCCCAGATCGGCGCCCTGAAGATCGCCAAACCGCTTCTGCTGTGGATCAACGACGGCCTGATGGCGCTGTTCTTCCTGCTGATCGGCCTTGAGGTCAAGCGCGAAGTTCTGGAAGGCCAACTGTCCAAACCTTCGCAAATCGTTCTGCCGGGCATGGCGGCCATTGGCGGCATGCTGGTTCCGGCGCTGATCTACTGGTTTCTCAACCGGGACAATCCGGCGGCGCTCAATGGCTGGGCGATTCCGACGGCCACCGACATCGCCTTCGCCCTGGGGGTCCTGGCCCTGCTGGGCAAACGGGTGCCGACCTCGCTCAAGCTGTTCCTCATGACCCTGGCGATCATCGATGACCTGGGGGCCATCGTGATCATCGCGATCTTCTACTCCGGCGCCCTGTCGACCCTGTCGCTGATGCTGGCGGCCGCCTGCATCGCCGCCCTGGTGGCGATGAACCGCATGGGGGTGGTGAAACTCGGGCCGTACATGATCATCGGCTTGATTCTCTGGGTTTGCGTACTCAAGAGTGGCGTCCATGCCACCCTGGCCGGCGTGACCCTGGCCTTCTGCATTCCCCTGCGCACCCGCAATGCCGAGCCCTCGCCCTCGCAGGCCCTGGAACACGCCCTGCATCCCTGGGTGGCGTTCGGCATCCTGCCACTGTTCGCCTTCGCCAACGCCGGCCTGTCCCTGAGCGGCGTGACCCTTGAGAGCTTCACCCACCATGTGCCAATGGGCATCGCCATCGGCCTGCTGCTGGGCAAGACAATCGGCGTGTTCGGCCTCAGCTGGCTGGCGGTCAAGAGCGGACTCACGGCCCTGCCTGCCGGCGCCAACTGGGGCCAGATCCTGGGGGTGGCGATTCTCTGCGGTATCGGCTTCACCATGAGCCTGTTCGTCGGTTCCCTGGCCTTTGAGCCCGGCAGCAGCGACTACGCGGGCATGGACCGCATGGGGATTCTCACCGGCTCGCTGCTGGCGGCGCTGATCGGTTACGCCGTCACCGCGGCCGCCAGCCGCAAGAACACGGCGCTGAGCTCCTGATCAAGCAGGATCGGCCAGCCTGAAAACACAAAACCCCGACCAGTTGCCTGGCCGGGGTTTTGTTTTGCAGCAAAGGTATCAGCGGGTAACGCGGCTGGTACCGTTGACGGTCATGATGCGTACCCGATCGCCAACCCGGAACACTTCGTTTTCCTGCACCTGCTGCACATAGGCACGCATGCTGCCGTCGTCTTCACGCACGGTGATTTCGACGCCCTGGGTGCGGGTCAGGCCTTCTTCAGTGGCCGAACCCAACAGACCACCCGCTACCGCGCCGATCACCGCAGTGACGATGCTGCCACGACCGCCGCCGATGGCGCTGCCACCCACACCGCCGATCACAGCGCCAGCAGCGCCGCCGATTGGGGTCTTGGTGCCTTCGATTTTCACCGGCCGCAGGGATTCGATGGTGCCCATACGCACGGTTTGCACGCGACGCGCTTCGTCACGGGAGTAGGAGTCACCGGTCAGGTTAGAGGCACAACCGCCGAGCAACGTTGCCATCGCGGTGAAAGACGCAACCAGCAAAACAGACTTACGCATAGGATCAACTCCAAAGGACAGATGGTCATTAGACTCCGCAGCTTGACGCCTGTCACGGCGCAGCCCGGATAAAATTGGTTTCATTCAGCCGAAGTACAGACTGTATAAACGCTAAACCTTCTCAATACGGTGACGCCAGTTTGCCGCAGAGCGCCACCGAACAAAGGATTCTCCATGGATTACTTCATCATCATCGTGACCACCGTCGCCGGTCTGTACTTCCACTGGTGGCTGTATGTACGCATCAAGCGCTGGACAGACCGGGACCTGGCACTGTCCATGGCCGGGAGCGATGAACAGAAGAAGCAATTCATGCTGCAACAACTGGCCGAGGCCCAACGCCAGAAAGTAAAACGCCGGGACCTGCCGCAATGGCTCGAAGCCGCCGCGGCCGGTTATCCCGGCGAGTGATCCGCAGTCTTCAGGGAGCCAGACGTTCGCGAACCCACTGCTCGCCCTGCAGGCGATAGTTCAAACGATCATGCAGGCGACTGGGACGCCCTTGCCAGAACTCGATACGCTCTGGCAGCAAGCGATAACCACCCCAGTGTTCCGGGCAATCGGGCTGGCTGTCGCTGAAGCGCGCCTCAGTGGCCTTGAGCAGTTCCTGCAACTCGGCGCGATCAGCGATCACCCGGCTTTGCGGTGACGCCCAGGCGCCCAGGCGGCTGCCCAGAGGACGAACCTGGTAATAGGCATCGGACTCCTCGGGCGTGACCTTGGCCACCCGGCCTTCAATCCGCACCTGACGCTCCAGGGTTGGCCAGAAGAAGGTCATGGCGGCAAAGGGCCGTGCAGCCAGTTGCTGCCCCTTGGCGCTCTCATAGTTGGTGAAGAAGGTAAAACCTTGTTCATCCAACCCCTTGAGCAACAGGATGCGGCAATGGGGACGACCGTCGGTATCGACGGTCGCCAGGGTCATGGCATTGGCCTCGACCGGGGGCTGCTCGGTTTTCACCGCATCGGCAAACCACTGGTGGAACAGCGCAAAGGGTTCGTCCGGGGCCTGGGCCTCGGACAAACCATCGCGGGTGTAATCGCGGCGCATATCAGCCAGAGACTGCGTCATGCCTGCTTCCTTTTCCTTGAGAATCAGTTGTTAGCTTGCGCGACCTTCTTGGCCGGAGCTGCCGCTTTTTTCGCTGGAGCCTTCTTGGCGGCAGGCTTCTTGGCGACGGTGGACTTCTTCGCCGGGGCTGCGGCCTTTTTGCCGCTTGCAGCTGGCACAGGCGGCTTGGCGTCCTGCACGGCGACCATTTCAGTCTCCGATGGCGTCGGCTGGTTGTACTTGCTCAACAGGCCCAACAGGGTGCTGCGCTGGGTCAGCATGATTTCCACACGACGGTTCAGCGAACGACCCTGCGGGCTGTCGTTGGCGGCGCGCGGCATCACTGCGCCCATGCCACGCAGCATCAGGCGGTCCTGCTTCAAGCCGCTGAGGCTGAAGATGGCCGCAACGGACTGTGCACGATCGCGGCTCAGCTTCTGGTTGGCCAGGGTCGGACCGGTCGCATCGGCATGCCCGAGGATCAGCACCGCTGTCTTGGGATCGCCTTCAACCGCCTTGGCCACGCGGGTGAACGGGCCCAGGGTCACAGGCAGCAGCATGGCCGGACGATCCGGGTTGAAGGAGGCGTCGACCAGTGCGGTGACCACCAGCACGTTTTCGCGACGTTCCACTTGCAGCTTGCTGTCCTTCACCGCTTCACGCAGGCGCGGCTCGTAGTCGTCGAGCCAGGCCTGGGTGATTTTCGGATCAGGCATCGGCACGTCCGCCACACTCACTTTGTTCAGAGGCTTGGGCTCGCTCTTGGCAAACGGCCACCACCAGTGAGTCTCGGAATCCGCGGCCTTGGCCACTGCCGGAGCGGGAGCCGGCTCGGCCTTCTTGGCTTCGGCGACCGGCTTGTCAGCCGAGTCCTTGGAGGAGAACGGCCACCACCAGCTGCTGCTTTCGGCCTTCGCGGCGGGCGCGGCTGGGGCGGCGGCCACAGGAGCGGGGGCGGGCGCCGGTTCGGCAGCCGCAGCAACGGCGGGCTTGGCGGCGGCCGGTGCTTTGCCGGCTGGCGCTGCAGGTTTGGCAGAAGCGGTGGCTTTGGCGGCAGGTGCCGGCGCAGCGGCTTTGGCCGCTACCGCCGGTTTGCCCGCAGGAGCGGCAGGCGCCGCTTCGGCTGCGGCCGGTTTCTCGGCCGCTTGCGGGGCTTGATTGCTGCTGCTCTTGTCGGACCCGAACGACCACCAATGGCCGCCATCCGCTTCATTTTGTGGGGTTTGTGCACAACCTGTGACGGTCAGGCAGATGGCCAAGGCTAGAGACTTGTTTGACGACATGGGATATCCACAAAATGAGATAAAAAATTCGGTCTAAATAACCGCTACAAACAGACGCTTGGAAATTATAAAAGCCACAGGGTTCATGCCTGCAGCTTTTCCAGCATGTTTAAGCAAAAAAGTTCTTAACAGCAACCTTTTTACAGACAATCCGACAAAACCCGCACCAGCTTCTGCGCCCGCGGATCCATCAAGACATAAGGCCCCAGAGTGTTTGTCACAAAACCGAAGGCCACATCATGCTCCGGGTCAGCAAATCCGATGGAGCCGCCCGCCCCCGGATGCCCAAATGCCCGGGCGCCCAGGCCGAACGTGGCATTGGCGACCTGGGGCTGATCGAGCATGCAACCCAGGCCAAACCGGGTCTGGGTCAGCAAGGTCTTGTCCATGCCCAGGCTGTGCTCACGGGTCAGTTCCTCGAGCATGTCGGCCTCCAGCAAACTGCCGTCCAGCAAGCCGCTGTAGAAACCGGCAAGACTGCGGGCATTGCCATGGCCATTGGCCGCTGGCTGCTGCATGCGCCGCCACTCGGGTTTATTGGTGCTGGTCATGATAGACGGCGGATTGGTAAAGGCCCGGGTGGTCATCGCCGTGGGCTCGCGCATGGTCACTTGCAACAGGCGCTGGGCCGCGGCATCGCCGACATTGCCCTTGCCCCGGGCGATATGCGCGACCCGATGAAATTCCTCGTCAGCCAGGCCCACATGGAAATCCAGCCCCAAAGGCTTGGCCACCCGGGCCACGATCGACTCCCCCGGGCCACGGCCATCGGCCCGCCGGATCAGTTCCCCCACCAGCCAGCCATAGGTGATGGCGGCGTAACCGTGCCCTTCACCCGGCGTCCACCAGGGCTGCTCTGCAGCCAGGGCATCCACCATGGTCTGCCAGTCGTACAGGGCTTCGGCAGGCAGCAGCTCACGCAGCGCCGGCAGCCCGGCCTGGTGGCAGAGCAACTGACGCAGGGTAATCGCCGCCTTGCCCGAGGCGGCGAACGCCGGCCAGTAATCGGCCACTGGCGCATCCAGCTTGAGCTTGCCTTCGGCCACCAGTTGCAGCGCGGTGACTGCGGTGAAGGTCTTGGTGCAGGAGAACAGGTTGGCGATGGTGTCGCTGTGCCAGGCCTCGGCGCCATCCTTGTCGGCGGTGCCGGCCCAGAGGTCGATGACGGTTTCGCCACCGATCTGGATGCACAGTGCCGCGCCGCGCTCCTGGGGATCCTCGAACAATGCCGCGAAAGCTTCGCGTACCGCCTCGAATTTAAGTTCGTAATGACCCTGAATCTGCACCCTGACTCCCCCAGCACATTTGCTCGACAACGAGGCGCGCATTGTTCCAGCCCGTAACGGATTTGGGAACAGCCGGCGGGGCTGCGCTCATGGCGCCAGAGCCCCCGCCCGATCAGTGACCGTTGGCGGCGTGACCACCGGCATGCACGCCGCTGTCCCTGGCGCCGTGCGCCTGGCCGGCGTCACCGGCGCCCTGTGCGGCGGCACCGGCCTGTTGCGCCTGAGCCTTCTGCGCTTCCTTGGCCAATTGCTCAAGCGCCTGCAGGTTGCTCTTGCGCACCGTGTCGACAAAGCCCTGAAACGGCACATCGGTAATGCCCACCAGACCAAAATGTCCGTTTTCACCGTCCAGCAGGCGCCCGGTCACGGGCTGGTCCAGATACTGGAACCAATGCACACCGACGATCGACGGCTCGCTCAGCGCCTGCTTGAGGAAGTTGGCGTAGGCCGGGCCACGCTCCTCTTCCCGGGCCAGTTCGGTCACACCGCCCCAGAACGGACCACGATCCCGGGAGCCGAAGTTGAATTCGGTCACCAGCACCGGCTTGTCCAGGCTGCGCAGATAGGCAAAGTCCTGACCGTCCTGAGGCTTGAGGGTGTAGAGGTTGAAACTCAAGACGTCGCAGTACTGGGCGCAGGCGGCCACCGCTTCGGGGTTGCTGACGGCAAAACGACCGCCCAGCAGCAGATGATTGGGGGCATGCCACTTCAACGAATCGGCGATGGTCTTGAAATAAGTCTCGGCAAAGACTTTCTGGAAATACTTGAAGTCAGCCTCGATTTCCGGGTGCTCGGGGCTCGGCAACGGCGGCACAAAGCCCGGGTCTTCCATCAGTTCCCAGGCCGGCAGGTCGATGCCCCAGGCTTTCGACAGGCCCGCCTGATTGCGGTACTTGTCCCGCAGTTGCTTGAGGAAGGCCCGCTTGGCCGGGACGTCGGTGGTCAGGCGCAACGTGCCGTAGGCCAGGGCATAGCGGGCTTTAGGATCGTCACCCGGACCGGCCCAGGCCAGTTCGTTGTCGGCAAAGTAGCCGATCAGCCAGGGATCGTCGCGGTGATCGCGGGCGGCAATGGCCACCGCGCGCTCGGTGGCCATGGCAAAGCGCGGGTCGAAGGGATCGGGCATGCCACCCCACCAATCGCTGCCGGTGCTGATGCTGGCGTAGTCGCCGACGATGGACAGCGGCACGGTGTAGGGCACACGGTCGGCCAGCCCCAGGGCCGGCGCGCTCCAGTTGCCAATGGTGTTGAATCCCCAGGCCTGCAGACGATCCAGGGTGTGAGCGACCCAGCGCTTCTCATCAAACGCCGGCGGCGCGCACGCAATGGCCGCCTCCGAAGCCACAGGCTGGGCTTGGCTGGCGGCCGCCTGCTGCGCCGCCGGGTCATCGTGGGTGCAGGGCTTGCCATACGTGCGTTGCAGGTTGGCCCGGTAGAAGTCGTACCAGCGGCCGGCGTTATAGCCACGCCCCTGGTCGGCACCGTTGCCCCCGCGGTTGTCGCCCTCGCCGTAATAGGCGGCCAGGGGCTCGTCGTCCTTGGGCAAGGCACTGAACATCCACTCGCGCCCGGCGACATAGGTCTGACTGTTGTCCGCGGCCACGGTGTTGACCCCCAGGGAGTAGAACGGATGCCCCTGTGGGGTGACCAGGAACCAGCGGCCATCGCGTTTTTCCGTGCGGAAGAAGCCGCTGGCCTTGAAGTCCGGGCCCAGGCTTGAGCCGCCGAACTTGTCCAGCGGCGCCTTTTCCCGCTCGCCGAGCCAGCCCTTGAGCTGTTGCTGCTCCCTGGCATCGGCCGCCTTGAGCTGATCATCGCTGCTGACTTTTTCCGGCCAGCGGGCCCGGGTCGATTGACCGTAGCCATCCACCAGCGAACCGTAGACCGCCTTGACCACGCCCTCACCGTCCAGCACGCCGAAGCGTTCGAGGAGGATGCTCTGGGTCGCCTTGGGGTTATCCAGGGACAGGGTGACCGACACCACCTGACTGCGGTCCAGTTGCCCTTCGCTACTGGCCAGCAGAATGCGCTGGCCGTCCACGGTCATCGGCATCGGCGGAGCGGCCTTCATGCCCTGGCTCAGGGGGCCGCTGGCCACCAGGGGCACCAGCAGGGTCTGCGCCGGACCGGCGGGCAGGTCGACGCGGCTGACCAGGGTCTTGCCGTCGTTGCTCTGAATGGTCACGTAGAGCGTCAGGGCCCAGTTCATCGCACTCTGGATGCGCAGGCTCATCATCCCCGACTGCGACCAGTCCCAGGCGCCGCTCTGTGGCGTCAGGCTCAGGCTCGGCTTGGCGGTGGGGTTGAAGGTGATCCGCCGCAGCACTTCTCCCTCGGCCGTCTGCTCCGCGTTGGACTGCGGCAGGCTGGCATCTTGTGTCGCCACCTGCACCACGGCAGCAGGTCGGACAAAGTTGAACAGCGTCTGTTGTCCGGCTGGGGCCGCCAGTACGGGCGCGGCAAACAACAGGGCAAATACAGTGGGCAACGAACGGCGAATCATATGAACCTGGCTCTCCCTAAAGGCCGATGAACGGCCGGTGCTGAAGCGGTGACGTGAAATAGACAGCACGGCGCGCAAAGGTGCGCGCCGTGCTCAAGATATTTCTCGGCGAAATGGCGGCAAGGCATTGAGGATAGCCTTGCCGTAGCGCTGGGTGACCAGACGGCGGTCCAGCAGGGTGATGGTGCCGCGGTCCTGTTCGGTGCGCAGCAGGCGACCGCAGGCCTGGACCAGCTTGAGGGAGGCGTCCGGCACCGAGATCTCCATGAACGGATTGCCGCCCCGGGCCTCGATCCACTCCGCCAGCGCCGCTTCCACCGGATCGTCCGGCACCGAGAACGGGATCTTGGCGATCACCACGTGCTCACAGTAGGCACCGGGCAGGTCCACCCCTTCGGCAAAGCTCGCCAGCCCGAACAGCACGCTGGAATCGCCACCGTCGACCCGGGCCTTGTGCTTGTTCAGGGTTTCCTGCTTGGACAGGTTGCCCTGGATGAACACCTGCTTGCGCCAGTCGCGATCCAGGCCGTCGAACACGTCCTGCATCTGTTTGCGCGAGGAGAACAGCACCAGGGTGCCGCGGGAACCTTCCACCAGTTGCGGCAGGTCGCGAATGATCGCCGCGGTATGCGCCGGCGCATCCCGCGGATCGGCCCGCAGGTCGGGCACCCGCAGTACCCCGGCATCCGCGTGATGGAAGGGGCTGGGCACCACGGCGGTCACGGCTTTCTTCGGCAGGCCGGCGCGCATGCGGAAACGGTCGAAGGTGCCCAGGGCGGTCAGGGTCGCCGAGGTCACCAGGGCGCCGTAGGCCACGTTCCACAGATTGCGCCGGAGCATCTCCGCGGCAAGGATCGGGCTGGCGTTGACCTCGATGTCGAACAGCGAGCCGCTCTCGGCCAGGGTCAGCCAGCGAGCCATGGGCGGGTTGTCTTCCGGGTCCTCGACGGTGAATGCGGTCCACAACTCCCAGTTGCCCGAGGCCCGCGCCAGCAGGCTGCCAAACAGCGGGTACCACTCTTCGGCCTGGTTGCTGGCGATGCCGATATTGACCTCGCCATCCATGCCTTCCTTGAGCAGCTCGGTGAGGCGGGTGAACAGGTCGGTCAGACGGGAGAAGCCCTTCTTCAGCTCGATGCCCATCTCGCGCATGTGCTCGGGGATCAGCCCGCCGACGAAGCGATGGCGCGGCCGTTCGCGGCCCTCCATGTCTTCGCCGGTCTTGAAGTCGGCGATCTGCTCGCAGGCGCTGAACATGAACTGCTGCTGGGTCTTGATCTCCCGCGCCAGCTCCGGCACCTGCTCGATCAGGCGCCCCAGGTCCCCGGGCAGCGGATGCTGGGCCAGCAGCTTGGTGAGGTTCTTGGCGGTCTGCTCCAGCCAGTCGGCGGTGGAGCGCAGCCGGGTGTAATGGGCAAAGTGGCCAATGGCCTTGTCCGGCAGGTGGTGGCCTTCGTCGAACACATAAAGGGTGTCGCGCGGGTCCGGCAGCACGGCGCCGCCGCCCAGGGCCAGGTCGGCCAGGACCATGTCGTGGTTGGTGACGATCACGTCCACCTTGCCCATGCCTTCGCGGGCCTTGTAGAAGGCGCACTGGCCGAAGTTCGGGCAATGGCGGTTGGTGCACTGGCTGTGGTCGGTGGTCAGGCGCGCCCAGTCGGCGTCTTCCAGGGCCGTGGGCCAGCTGTCGCGGTCACCGTCCCATTTATTGCCGGCGAGCTTCTCGATCATGCTGGTGAACAGCTTCTGGCTGGCTTCATCCACTTCGATCTTGAAGCCTTCCTCCTCGAACAGCTGGGCCGTGGCGGTCTGGGCGTGGCCTTCCTGGAGCAGCATGTCGAGCTTGGACAGGCACATGTAGCGCCCCCGCCCCTTGGCCAGGGAGAAGCTGAAGTTCAGCCCGCTGTTGCGCATCAGGTCGGGCAGGTCCTTGTAGACGATCTGCTCCTGCAGGGCGACGGTGGCGGTGGCGATCACCAGGCGCTTGCCGGCGGCCTTGGCCGTGGGAATCGCCGCCAGGCTGTAGGCCACGGTCTTGCCGGTACCGGTGCCGGCTTCCACCGCGACCACCGCCGGGTCGCCACTGCGCCGGCCTTCGTCGTCGGTGTCGATATCACCCAGGACCTTGGCCACTTCGGCGATCATCAGGCGCTGGCCATAACGCGGCTTGAGGCTCTTGGCTTCGAGAAAACGCGAATAGGCGCCCTGGATCGTGGTTTTGAGTTCGTTGCTGATCATGGTTTTTCGGGCGCACAAAACGCTGGATAAATTTTCAGTGGTTCGAATCGGCCGCTATCATACCCCGCTAATTCATCCCGCGCAGAACGGAGTACCCGAATGACCCCTTTCGCCCTTGCCTACACCCTGCATGTGCTGGCCGCCCTGGTTTGGGTCGGCGGCATGTTCTTCGCCTGGATGGTCCTGCGCCCCGCGGCCGTGGTCGCTCTGGAAGGCCCCGCACGGCTGAAGCTGTGGGCCCAGGTGTTTCCGCGCTTTTTCGTCTGGGTATGGCTGGCCGTGGTGCTGTTGCCGATCAGCGGTATCGGCCTGCTGCATTTGCGCTTCAGCGGCTTTGAAACCGCGCCCAAGTATGTGCAGATCATGATGGGGCTGTATCTGGTGATGACCGCCCTGTTCATTCGCATCCAGTCCCTGCAACTGCCGGAGCTGCGCAAGGCGCTGGCCGCCGAGGATTGGCCCGCTGGCGCCGCGGCGCTGGGCAAGATCCGCCGGCTGGTGGGCAGCAACCTGATCATCGGCCTGGTGCTGGTGGCCCTGGCCGCGGCCCGGCCGACCTTCTGAAAGCAAGCGCCCGCTACAGGAGCGGGCGACTGGGAAAGCGCGGCCTCAAGGCCGCTGTTACAAACGCTGGACCGTCAGCGTGCCGGCTTCTCCCGCCGGCCCTGGCTGGCCTTGGGCGCCGGGACGACCGCTCTTGCCGCCGTCGGTGCGATACACCAGGCAGCCCTTGGACTTGCCCCCGGCCCCCGGCTTGCCTCCGGCACCGGCCAGGCCACCGGCACCGCCATCGACCAGCACCTTGATCCGCTCGCCGGGGAAGTCGCGGGGCAACTCGAGCCGGACCTGGGCGCCCGCCGCCCCGGGTCGTCCGTCGCCGCCGTTGTCACCATCGGCGCCGCGCCCGGCCTGGCCCCAGGTGCACCCCGGCTCCTGGCCATTGGCGCCGTCGAGGCCGACATAGCCGGGAACACCGGCACCGCCTCGAGCGTCCACCGACAAGGTCTCGGCCTTCAGGGATTCGAACCGCAGGTTCAGATTGCGCCCCGGCTTGGGCGCCTTTTCATAGGTGCCCGGCGCGCCGCGGGAGCTGATCTGGCTGCCGCTGTCCAACTGCGCACGCTGGACCCGCAATTGCAGGCTTTGCCCGGTCGGCACGATGGCGATGCGCGCCTCACGTCCCAGGTGCAGCTCCTCGACCTTGAGCTCGGTGACATTGGCCGGAATCAGCAAGGTGCCGTAGTCCGCCACATCGAGGCGCTCCAGCTGCAGGGTGCTGGCGGTATTGGGCAGGCGCATGAAGGAGTTGCTTTCGACCTGCACCACCTGGGCCACGGCCAGGGGACTGCAGAACAGGGCCAGCAGGCAGAGCTTACGCATGATCGGTCTCGACAGCAGGAACAGCAGCGGGAAGGGTTTGCAGGTGGAAGATGCCCACCAGCAGGATTTGCCAACGATCACGCCAGGGATGCGGACGGTCCTTGAGGCTGCCGTTGAACAGCAGCAGTTCCAGCAGATGGGTCAACAGCAACAGACTGCCCGCCAGATTCACCAGCAGGTGCAATGGATTGATCAATGGCTTGGCCAGATTGATCAGCACCACCAGCCAAAAAACCAAGGTCAGAAACTTACCCATCCCCCACAAGAACTTCATACGCTCCCCTCGTGAATTATTCTTTGCGCGCACAGTAACGACTTATCCCGGGGGGACGCCAGAGGAGGATGAAAATTCTTCCCGAAGGCTCTGTTTAGCCCCTCGATCGGCGAGGATCGCCTGCCACGGCCGAACTCGGCGGACGCATCGAGACCCAGGAGAAGACCAGCGCCGGCCTTATCAACAACGCCCGGAGCCGGAAGCCGAAACGACCCTGCGCGGCAGTCACGCCGCGCAGGTCTAGGTTTCAGCGGTTGATCTGAATCTCCGTGCGACGGTTCATGGCTCGGCCTTCGGCGGTCTTGTTGTCCGCCACCGGCTTGCTTTCACCCGCGCCGGTCACCGAGACGAAGCTGTTGCGTGGAATGCCGTTGCTGATCAGGTACTCCACCACCGAGTGGGCACGCTTGTCCGAGAGTTTCTGGTTGTAGGCGTCGCTGCCGACGCTGTCGGTGTGGCCGGTCACTCGCAGTTGCGCGCTCGGCGCCTCCTGTTTCAGGCGGGTGACGATGGTGTTGAGCTTGGACTTGTCGGCTTCGGTCAGCTTGGCCGAGTCGAAATGGAAGTACACATCGCGAATGACGATGGTTTCTTCCTTGACCACTACCACCTCTTCCACCACGGGTGGCGGTGGTGGGCAGCCGTTGGCATCGACCTTCACGCCCCTTGGGGTATGTGGGCACTTGTCACGGCTGTCCGGCACACCATCGCCGTCCTCGTCGCCATCACCTTTTACCCAGCAATAGGCGCCGGCCAGGCCACCGACCAGCAATGCGCCACCGCCCGCCCACGAGGAGCTTTCGGTGGCGCCCAGCGCCGCGCCCGTGACACCGCCCACCGCGGCGCAGATCGGCCAGTCGGTTTTCTGCAAACCTGCACAACCAGTCAACACACTGGTTAACAGAACCAAGGGTACTGCCGTCCGAATGATGCTCATCTGATTTCTCCTGAGGGATCGGCTCAAGGCCGATTCACGGAGTAAAGACCCCGGCATTGATCTGCGCCAGCAGTAGGCCAGCGCCGTTTTCACCCCGTAAACACGGGAACCTCGCGCAATAAGTGGTGAACCGCTCTAGGCCCGAAGGTGGCGGCACGCTAGTCTTGGGCGTTCTGATCGAGGAGCTAAGATGAGCGCCGGCATTTCTACTCGTACACCCCAGCAGGCCCTGGCGGCCCTGCTGGATCGCTATGCACCGCAACAGCTGCTGCTGATCGGCGCCAGCGACTTCCCGGCCCTGACGGCCTTCAAGGAAGCCCACCCCGGCACTCAGGTCGCCCAGGCAGCGCCCGGCCCCTTGCCCGCGGAACTGGCGGCCCGGCGTTTCGACCTGGCCCTGGCGGTGGACTGCCTGGAGCATTTGCCCAAGCGCGACGGCCTGAACCTGCTGGGGGGCATCCGCAACCTCAATGCCAGTCGGATTGCGGTACTGGCCGACCTGTCCGCCTGCGGCTGGCAGGAAACCGATTTTTTCTCCCTGGCCCTGCAGGCCAGCGAACGCTTCCAGCGGGAACAGCAGGTACTGACCCTGTTTACCTATGATCTGCTTGAATACAAACAGGTGCCCGACTGGCTCAATTCACGCTTCTGGGCGAACCCGGAGAACTTTGGAAAGTATTGGTGGTAACACGATGAGCGCCTCGATTTGTCCCTGCGGCAGCGGCAACCTCCTGGATGCCTGCTGCGGCCACTACCATGCCGGCCATCCCGCGCCCTGCGCCGAGGCCCTGATGCGTTCGCGCTACAGCGCCTATGTGCTGGGCCAGGTGGATTACCTGCTGGCCACGACCCTGCCGGTGCAGCAGGCCGGCCTGGATCGCCAGTCCATCAGCGAATGGAGTGCGCAAAGCACCTGGCTGGGGCTGCAAGTGGAGAGCTCGGAGGTCTTCGGTGGCCAGCCGGAGCATGCCTTCGTCACCTTCACCGCGCGCTGGCACGACAGCCAGGGCGAGCACAGCCACCGTGAGCGGTCATCCTTCGTGCAGAACCAGGGACGCTGGTATTTCATCGATCCGACGGTGCCGCTGAACGCCGGGCGCAACGACGCCTGCCCTTGCGGCAGCGGGCAAAAATTCAAGAAGTGCTGCGCCAGCTACTTCACCCGCTGAACCGGGAATGCCCCAGGCCCAGGACGGGCCCGGGGAATTCAAAGGGAGTCTTGCAATGATCGGTGAACTGCGCGTCCTGCGAACCCTCTGCCTGCTCGGACTGCTGAGCCTGTCGGGGTGCGTGTCCTGGTTCACCGAGGAGGAACTGGACCCCGCGGTGCATCTGGTGAAAGTCGAGGTGGTCAAGGCCAATCTGCTGGAACAGCGCTTCACCCTGCACCTGCGGGTGGACAACCCCAACGACAGCGACCTGACCGTGCGCCGCCTGACCTACCGGGTCTATCTGCAGCGCTTCCTGCTCAGCGAGGGCGAGCACGAACACTGGTTCACCGTCTCGCCCCACAGCAGCCGCTTGTTCAAGGTGCCGGTGCGCACCAACCTCTGGCCGCAAATCCGCGACGTGGTGAAACTGCTGCGCAAGCCTGAACACCCCATTCCCTATCGCCTGGAAGGCGAACTGGAAATCGGATTATTCATCGGCAAGGACGTGCACCTGAAGCGCAATGGCGTGATAATTCCCGGCGATTTTATTCCGGAGTAACCCGCAATGACCCAGCAACCTCATGTCCATGGCCCTGACTGCAACCACGATCATGACCATCACGATCACGACCATGGCCATGTTCACGGCCCGCACTGCAACCACGCGCACCAGGAGCCGGTCCGCAACGCGCTGAAAGACGTCGGCCGCAACGATCCTTGCCCTTGCGGCAGCAGCAAGAAGTTCAAGAAGTGCCACGGCGCTTGATCTGAGCGCAGGCCGGGCTGCCAGGGCGCTACGCCGTCAGCGGCAACACTGCCCGGCCTCCCCGGCCAGGAGCCGCTCCTGGCTCAGGACCGTGGCGTACTCGCCCTGCAGATTGGCCAGCGACATGGCATGCACCTCCTCGGCAGTACGGGCCCGACCGGCAAAGTCGGGCTTGTCGAAGGTGTAGCAGGCATCGGCCACCACCCATACCGCAAAACCCAGGTTGCCTGCGGTGCGCGCCGTCGACTCCACCGAGTTGTTGGTGGCGACACCGACCATCACCAGCCCCGTAATCCCTTCCCGGCGTAAATCCGCTTCCAGCGGGTTGGCACAAAACGCATCCGGCACCTGCTTGCGAATCAGCCACTCGCCGTCCTGGGGACGAAAGCGCGGCTGAAATTCCACCCCGGATTGCCCAGGCCAGAACACCGAGTCCCGGGAGCGCGACAGGTGCTGCACATGAATCACCGGCCAAGCGCGGGCCCGCCAGTGAGCCAGCAGCTCAAGCATGCGTGCCTCCGCCTCGGGGTTGTTGCGCGGCCCGAGCCGGGGCTCGAGGATGCCTTGCTGCTGGTCGATGAGCATCAGTGCAGTGCTGGCCGAAAGGGGCATATTTTCTCCGGTGCGGTCATTGAATTCGATGCACTTGAGCATCACATGCCTATTCAGGCAAGCCATCGAGGGCAAACAGGACGACCTCATGCCGGCATTGGCTGTCCATAACGTACGGATACATTCCAATTGGAGCACTGCATGATCGACCTGTATTACTGGACCACCCCCAACGGCCACAAGATCACCCTGTTCCTCGAAGAGGCCGGCCTGCCCTACACCCTGCACCCGGTGAACATCGGCCTGGGTGAACAGTTCAAGCCCGAGTTCCTGAAGATCGCCCCGAACAACCGCATTCCGGCCATCGTCGATCCGCAACCCGCCGATGGCGGCCAGCCGCTGTCGCTGTTCGAGTCCGGCGCGATCCTCCTCTACCTTGCGGAAAAGACCGGCCAGTTCCTGCCCCAGGATCTGCGCGGGCGCCAGGAAACCCTGCAATGGCTGTTCTGGCAGATGGGCGGGCTGGGACCGATGGCCGGGCAGAATCATCATTTCAGCCACGCCGCCCCGGAAAAAGTCCCCTACGCCATCAAGCGCTACGTGGATGAGACTGCGCGCCTGTACGGCGTGCTGGACCGACGCCTGGCGGACCGCGCGTTCGTCGCGGGCAGCACCTACAGCATTGCCGACATGGCGATCTACCCCTGGATCGCTTCGTACAAGAAGCAGAGCCAGAAACTCGAGGACTTCCCGCATCTGCATCGCTGGTTCAACAGCATCCAGGCCCGACCGGCCACTGAACGGGCCTATGCCCTGGTCGAGCAGGTCAATCCCGCCATCTGAACCTCGCCTTGCGGGAGCCGACTTGCCAGCGAAGGCGTCCGCAAGCTCCAAGGCCAGGCGCCAGGACCTGTTCGCCCACTAGCCGGCTCCTGCGTGCTTTGGCCGCGGCCGAAGGGCCGGCGATGGCTATTTGCAGCGCCTTCAAGAAATACCTCCCGCCCCCGCTTGCGCGGCACTCGCCTGCTCACTAACGTAGCGCCTTTATCGACGTTACCCCCCGCAGGAGCTTGACCATGGCCTCGCCAGCCCTTTCACATTTTCTTCCCCGGCTCGGCGTTGCCGCGGCTGTGGCCGGTGCCCTGAGCCTGGCCGGTTGCCAATCCTGGAACTCGCAGAACAGCCTGCCCCCGACCTCTGGCGTGCAGCCCCTCAAGGGCCTGGCCCAGAACGTCTCCGTGCGCCGCAACGCCGTGGGCGTGCCGCTGATCGAAAGCAACAGTTTCCATGACGCGCTGTTCACCCTGGGCTACGTGCATGCCAGCGACCGCATCGGCGAAATGGTCACCCTGCGCCTGCTGGCTCAGGGCCGCCTGGCAGAGATGTCCGGCGCCGAGGCGCTGGATGTCGACCGCCTGATGCGCGCGGTAAACCTGAAGAAAAGCGCCGACGAGCTGTACAAGGCCTCGTCGCCACGGATCAAGCGCTTCTTCGAGGTCTACGCCCGGGGGGTCAACGCCTACCTGTTCCGCTACCGCGACAAGCTGCCGCCAGACCTCGCCGCCCGTGGCTACATTCCTGAATACTGGAAGGCCGAAGACTCGGCACTGATCTTCTGCCTGCTGAATTTCGGCCAGTCGGCCAATCTGCTGGAAGAGATCAACAGCCTGGTACTGGCGCAAAGGGTCGGCAGCGACAAACTGCCCTGGCTGACCCCGAGCTACCCCGATGAGCCGCTGCCCATGGCCGAGGCCGACAAGCTCAAGGGGCTGGCATTGTATGTGCCGGGTTTGAGCGAGCTCAGCCTGGCCGCCAAGCAGATGTCGACCCTCAACTCCCTGGGCGTCACCGCCGGCAGCAACCTGGCCGTCGCCCCGCAGCGCGCTCGCAGCGGTCGCAGCCTGCTGGCCAGCGACAGCCAGATCGGTGCCTGGTACTACGTACAGATCCGCGCACCGAAATATCAGGCGGCCGGGGCCTCGATCGCCGGTTTACCGGCCATTCTGCAAGGGTTCAACGGCAAGCTGGCCTGGAGCATGAGCTCGGCGATGGGCGACAACCAGGACCTGTTCCTGGAAAAACTCAAGCGCCAGGGCAATGCCCTGTACTACCAGAACAACGGAAAATGGCAGCCGGTCATCGTTCGCAACGAGACCTACTTCGTCAAAGGCCAGCGGCCGATTCGCGAAGCCGTGTACGAAACCCGCCACGGTCCGCTGCTCAACAGCGCCCTGGGGATCAACGCCAACAATGCCCTGGACAGTGGCTACGGCGTGGCGCTGCAAATGCCGGAGCTCAAGGACGACAAGAGCCTGGATGCGTTCTTCGATCTGTCACGGGCACAGAATGTGGAGAAAGCCTCCGACGCCAGCCGCGAGATTCGCGCCATTGCCCTGAATATGGTCTATGCCGATGCCAGCAACATCGGCTGGCAGGTCACCGGACGCTTCCCCAACCGCCGCGAAGGCGAAGGCCTGCTGCCGTCTCCCGGCTGGGATGGACGCTATGACTGGGATGGCTATGCCGATCCGATGCTCCACCCTTATGACCAGGACCCGCCCCAAGGCTGGATCGCCACCGCCAATCAGCGGGTCATCTCCCGCGGTTACGGCATGCAGCTGTCCAACTCCTGGGAGGCGCCGGAGCGGGCCGAGCGCATCGGGCAATTGCTGTCTGGCGGCAAGCAGGACAACCGCAGCCTGATTGCCCTGCAGTACGACCAGACCACCCTGTTCGCGGCCAAGTTGAAAAAGATGTTCGAGGCGCCGGGCATGGCCCAGCCGCTGAAAAACGCCATTGACACCCTGCCCGAGGCAGACCGCGCCAAGGCCCGGGAAGCCTACAGCCGGCTGATGGCGTTCGACGGCAAGCTCACTGCCGGCTCTGCCGACGCCGCGCTCTACGAACTGTTCCTCCAGGAAAGCGCCAAGCAGACCTTCCTCAAACAGCTCGGTCCGGAGCCCGGCGTTGCCTGGCAGGCGTTCGTTGCCAATGCGGGCCTGTCCTATTCGGCCCAGGCCGACCATCTTCTGAGCCGCGAAGACAGCCCGTTCTGGGGCGACGCGCGGAACGGGCAAAAAGAGGACAAGCCGGCCATTATCGCCCGCAGCCTGGCGGCGGCCATCAGTTCAGGCGAGCAACTGCTGGGCACGGACCGCAAGGCCTGGCAGTGGGGCAAGTTGCACAGCTACCGTTGGACCAACAACAGTGGCCAGGCGATACGCGGTCCCTTGCAGGCCGGTGGCGACCAGAACACCGTCAACAGCGCCGGCTATCGCTGGGGACAGGACTTTGCCATCACCACGACCCCGGCCCTGCGTTTCATCGTCGACTTCGCGCTGAGCGAGCCGTTGATGGGCCTCAACAGCAGTGGCCAATCCAGCAACCCGGTGAGCCCGAACTACGCCAATGGCATCGACGGCTGGCTCAAGGCCCAGTACCTGAGCTTCCCGATGCAACCGCAAAACTTTGAACGCAGCTACGGCAAGACCCGTCTGACCCTGGTCCCGGGCAAGTAAGCGCCTGGCCCTGCCACCCGCTTGCCCATCCGGTGCAAGCGGGCCTGCCCCAAAACGAACAGCCCGCCCCCGCCGAGGGCATGACGCGCCAGCGTGATGCCCAAGCCAGCGCCTGCCGCGATCAACCGCGCACCTTGCACCTTATTGGCGCCCGCCCCAAAACACGCCCCACTTGAGCGCACGCCGCCCCTGACACCGACACCTGCCAACGGTTTAAAACACTTGTTCGGGACTCTGGTTCGGAAATTGCTACTTTCAATATGTCTTATGCGTTCCAGTAACAGTACTCATGCGCCACAAGCGCTCATATTGGTTCTTAGGGATTGAATAATGAAAAAAGCATTGCTGACCCTTTCTGCACTGGCTCTTTGCATGGCCGCCGGCTCCGCGCTGGCCAAGGAATACAAGGAACTGCGCTTTGGCGTCGACCCGTCCTATGCCCCCTTCGAATCCAAGGCCGCCGACGGCAGCCTGGTGGGCTTCGACATCGACCTGGGCAACGCCATCTGCGCCGAGCTGAAGGTCAAGTGCAAATGGGTCGAAAGTGACTTCGACGGCATGATTCCCGGCCTCAAGGCCAATAAGTTCGACGGTGTGATCTCTTCCATGACCGTTACCCCGGCCCGTGAAAAAGTCATCGACTTCTCCAACGAGCTGTTCTCCGGCCCCACCTCGTTCGTGTTCAAGAAGGGCTCGGGCCTGAGCGCGGACACCGCCACGCTCAAGGGCAAGACCGTCGGCTACGAGCAGGGCACCATTCAGGAAGCCTATGCCAAGGCCGTGCTGGACAAGGCCGGGGTCAAGACCCAGGCCTATCAGAACCAGGACCAGGTCTACGCCGACCTGACCTCCGGGCGCCTGGACGCCTCGATTCAGGACATGCTGCAAGCCGAGCTGGGCTTCCTCAAATCGCCACAGGGCGCGGACTACGAAGTCAGCAAGCCGGTGGAAGACCCCTTGCTGCCGGCCAAGACCGCCGTCGGTATCTCGAAAGGTAACAAAGAGCTGAAAGCGCTCCTGGATAAAGGTATCAAAGCGTTACACGATGATGGCACCTACGCCACCATCCAGAAAAAACACTTCGGTGACCTGAACCTCTACAGCGGTAAATAACCTGTCGGCGCCCATCCTCGATGGGCGCCTTTTTTATCGCTACGGGTCACTGATCGATGCTCGAAGAACTTCTAAAAAACCTGGGGCTTTCCGCATTCAGCCTGAAGGGTTTCGGCCCCCTGCTGCTGGAAGGCACCTGGATGACCATCAAATTGTCGGTGTTGTCGCTTCTGGTCAGCGTCCTGCTCGGCCTGATCGGCGCCAGCGCCAAACTCTCCAGCATGGCCTTGCTACGGATTCCGGCCCAGCTCTACACCACCCTGATCCGCGGCGTGCCGGACCTGGTGCTGATGCTGCTGATTTTCTACAGCCTGCAGACCTGGCTGACCTCCTTCACCGACTTCATGGAGTGGGAATACATCGAGATCAACCCCTTCAGCGCCGGGGTGATCACCCTGGGTTTCATCTATGGCGCCTATTTCACCGAAACCTTTCGCGGGGCGATCCTTGCCGTGCCCCGGGGCCAGGTGGAAGCAGCCACCGCCTATGGCCTGAAACGCGGCCAGCGCTTTCGCTTCGTGGTCTTCCCGCAGATGATGCGCTTCGCCCTGCCGGGCATCGGCAACAACTGGATGGTGATGCTCAAGGCCACGGCCCTGGTATCGATCATCGGCCTGGCCGATCTGGTCAAGGCCGCCCAGGACGCCGGCAAGAGCACCTATCAGCTGTTCTACTTTCTGGTCCTGGCGGCGCTGATCTATCTGCTGATCACCAGTGCCTCCAACTTTGTCCTGCGCAAACTTGAACGGCGTTACGCCGCCGGCGCCCGGGAGGCCGTGCGATGATCGAACTCCTGCAGGAATACTGGCGTCCCTTCCTCTACAGCGACGGTTACCACATGACCGGGCTGGCCATGACCATGTGGCTGCTCACGGCGTCGATCTGCATCGGTTTCCTGGTGTCGATCCCGCTGTCCATCGCCCGGGTTTCGCCCAAGCGCTACATCCGCTGGCCAGTGCAGTTCTACACCTACCTGTTTCGCGGCACGCCGCTCTATATCCAGCTGCTGATCTGCTACACCGGGATCTACAGCATCGCCGCGATCCGCGCGCAACCGCTGCTGGATGCGTTCTTTCGTGACGCGATGAACTGCACCATCCTCGCCTTCGCCCTGAATACCTGCGCCTACACCACGGAGATTTTCGCCGGGGCCATTCGCAGCATGGCCCACGGCGAAGTCGAAGCGGCCAAGGCCTACGGCCTGAGCGGCTGGAAGCTGTATGCCTACGTGATCATGCCCTCGGCCCTGCGCCGCTCGCTGCCTTACTACAGCAACGAAGTGATCCTGATGCTGCACTCCACCACGGTGGCCTTTACCGCGACCATTCCCGACATTCTGAAAATCGCCCGGGACGCCAACTCGGCGACCTTCCTGACCTTTCAGTCGTTCGGCATCGCCGCCCTCATCTACCTGTGCGTGACCTTCACCCTGGTGGGCCTGTTCCGTCTCGCCGAGCGCCGCTGGCTGGCCTTCCTCGGACCGACCCACTAGGACTTGCAGCAGGAATAACCGTCAATGCGCCACGAGATCCACGACCTGCTCGCCCCCTTGCCGGGCACCGCGCGCCAGGTCCACAGCTTTCATTTCGGCCCCACCCAGGCCGCGGGCAAGATCTACATCCAGTCGTCCCTGCATGCCGATGAACTGCCCGGCATGCTGGTGGCCTGGCACCTCAAGCAGCGCCTGACGGAACTGGAAGCCGAAGGTCGCCTGCGGCATGAAATCGTTCTGGTGCCGGTGGCCAACCCGGTAGGCCTGGAGCAGATACTGATGGACGTGCCCCTGGGTCGCTATCAGTTGGAGAGTGGGCAGAACTTCAATCGCGGCTTCGTCGATCTCAGCGAAGAGGTGGGCAACGCCGTCGAAGGACTGCTCAATCACGACCCCCGGCACAACCTCGATCTGGTGCGTCGGCACCTGGCCGACGCCCTGGCCCGGCAACGCCCCGAGACGCAACTGCAATCCCTGCGCTTGACCCTGCAACGGCTGGCCTGCGACGCCGACATGGTGCTGGACCTGCATTGCGACTTCGAAGCCGTGGCGCACCTGTACACCACCCCCGAAGCCTGGCCGCAGGTCGAGCCCCTGGCCCGCTACATCGGCGCCGAAGCCTGCCTGCTGGCCACCGACTCGGCGGCCTGGTCGTTCGATGAGTGCTTCAGCCTGCTGTGGTGGCAACTGCAACAGCGCTTCGGCGAGCGCTTTGCCATTCCCACCGGCAGCTTCGCGGTCACCGTCGAACTGCGCGGCCAGGGCGACGTCAATCATGGCCTGGCCCGTCTCGACTGCCAGGCCATGCTCGATTACCTGACCCATTTCGGTGCCATCGCCGCCGAGGCGCCGCCCTTGCCTGAACTGCCCTTCCCGGCCACGCCGCTGGCGGGAGTGGAACCGGTAGCAACGCCGGTGGGCGGGCTGCTGGTGTTCACCGCACTGCCGGGGGAATACCTGCAAGCCGGACAGCAGGTGGCTGAAATCATCGACCCGATCCACGACCGGGTCACCCCTATCCATTGCAACAACGCCGGGCTCCTGTATGCCCGCTCGCTGCGGCGCATGGCCACCGCCGGCATGGTGATCGCCCATGTCGCCGGCCGCGAAGCCTATCGCAGCGGCTATCTACTTTCGCCTTGAGGATGCAAGCCCCATGTACAAATTGACCGTTGAAGGCCTGCATAAATGCTATGGCGACAATGAAGTGCTCAAAGGTGTGTCGCTCAAGGCCAAGACCGGCGACGTGATCAGCCTGATCGGCGCCAGTGGCTCGGGCAAAAGCACCTTTCTACGTTGCATCAACTTTCTCGAAACCCCGGACGACGGCGCCATGAGCCTGGATGGCCAGCAGATCCGCATGGTCAGCGACCGTCACGGCATGCATGTGGCCGATCCTGCCGAATTGCAGCGGATCCGCACGCGCCTGGCGATGGTGTTCCAGCATTTCAACCTGTGGAGCCACATGACCGTGCTGGAAAACATCACCATGGCCCCGCGCCGGGTGCTGGGGATCAGCACCAAGGACGCCGAAGAGCGGGCCCGGCGCTACCTGGACAAGGTCGGTCTGCCGGCCCGCGTCGCCGGCCAGTACCCGGCGTTCCTGTCCGGCGGCCAGCAGCAGCGGGTGGCCATCGCCCGGGCATTGGCCATGGAGCCGGAAGTCATGCTGTTCGACGAACCGACCTCGGCCCTGGACCCGGAACTGGTGGGCGAGGTGCTCAAGGTGATCCAGGGCCTGGCCGAAGAAGGCCGGACCATGATCATGGTCACCCACGAAATGAGCTTTGCACGCAAGGTGTCGAGCCAGGTGCTGTTTCTGCACAAGGGCCTGGTGGAAGAAGAAGGCGCCCCGGAGGACGTGCTGGGCAACCCGAAAAGCGAGCGCCTGCAGCAGTTCCTCAGTGGCAATCTGAAGTAGCGACCCGCTACGACGCTCCCGTCCGCACCGGCTTGCCGCGGGCGGGGCGTCGAGCGGCGACGGGCCGGCTCAGGCCACGGGTGCGGGTGGCGGCTCGTCGGGCAAGGTGGGCTCGCCTGGTTCCTGGGGGTCAAGGGGTTGCGGGGTATCCGGGTCAGGCTGACCGGGAATGCCACCCGCCATCTCGGCGGACGGATGGGCCAGTAGGGTCCAGGCCAAGAGCCCGACCTGATTGGGTTCCAGCTGGGCCAAGGTGGCGCTGATTCGCGGATCTATCTTCATGGGGCACTCCTGAGCTGGGCCCGGCATGCCTTGCGCATACCGGAAATACACCCAATAGAGTGTGGGTCCGCTCAGGAATTCCCGCTGTCTGTCAGACGGACGTACTCAGGTGCGCGGCAGGGTGACGCCACGTTGGCCCTGGTATTTGCCGCCCCGGTCCTTGTAGGACACTTCGCACTCTTCATCGGACTCCAGGAACAGCATCTGCGCCACGCCTTCGTTGGCGTAGATCTTCGCCGGCAAGGTGGTGGTGTTGGAGAACTCCAGGGTCACGTGGCCTTCCCACTCAGGTTCCAGCGGGGTCACGTTGACGATGATGCCGCAACGGGCATAGGTGCTCTTGCCCAGGCAGATGGTCAGCACGTTGCGCGGAATGCGGAAGTACTCGACGGTACGCGCCAGGGCAAAGGAGTTCGGCGGGATGATGCAGACGTCGCTCTTGATGTCGACGAAGCTCTTTTCATCGAAGTTCTTCGGATCGACGGTGGCCGAATTGATGTTGGTGAACACCTTGAATTCATCGGCGCAGCGCACGTCGTAGCCGTAGCTCGACACCCCGAAGGAGATCAGCCGATCCGGGCCTTCGCCACGCATCTGGCGCTCTACGAAGGGCTCGATCATGCCGTGCTCTTGCGCCATGCGGCGAATCCACTTGTCCGATTTGATGCTCATGGCGGGTGTCCTGAAATAGCGAGGTGAAAAAAAACGGTCAGGCATCTTACCGGGGCGCGGGGTCGGGTTCAAAGTCCGGGGCGTTTTTCTCGCCCGACACCACGATTTTCAAGGGCTCGGCGACGAACGACGGGCCGTCAGTCACGAAAACCGAGAAACCTTGGCCCTAGCCATTGGCACGTTCAGGAAAAAGGGTTAAGGTGGCGCCACTGTGCTGCTTGTGTCACTGAGAATCTCTACACGATGTTGAATTTCGATCCAACCATCTCCAAGAATTTTTCCTGCTCTTTGCACTCAGTCTCGGCCAGGGCTTTTCCTGAGTCGCAGTTAACTTTGTCCAAGGAGATACACCATGTCTAATCGCCAAACCGGTACCGTTAAGTGGTTCAACGATGAAAAAGGCTTCGGCTTCATCACTCCACAATCCGGTGACGACCTGTTCGTACACTTCAAAGCTATCCAATCCGACGGCTTCAAAAGCCTGAAAGAAGGCCAACAGGTTTCTTTCATCGCTACCCGCGGTCAGAAAGGCATGCAAGCTGAAGAAGTTCAAGTTATCTAACTTGTACTGATCCAGTAAAAAAGCCCCGCCCTCAACAGCGGGGCTTTTTTGTGCCCGGTGTTTTTGTCGGCGCCTTTTACTGAAAAGGCGCCCGGGCCGCTCCGGTTTACCAGGCCACGCCAAAGCCCACGGTGTAGCGGGTCTTGTCCAGATCGCTGTCTTTGGTGCCGCGAATCAGGTCCTTTTCCGCCTTCAGGTTCAGCGACGCCCAGTCGGTGACCTTGTAGCGCAACCCCATCTCGGCATCCAGCGCATAGTCGGCCACCCCGGAAAGCGGTCGCCCGACTTCGCCATTGGTGAAGAACTCCACCCGTTTACCGATCAGATAGCGGTTGTAGTCCCACTTCATTGCCAGGGAATAGAAGTTGTCCCTGCCGCCTTCGGCGTACTCGTAATCTGTACGGTTGAGCAGCGAGCCCAGGGAGAACGCCCCCAATTCATCGTCCCAGAACTGGTAGCCAGGGCCGGTACCCACGACCCGCTGCCGCTCCAGCTCCTCGACCTTGTCACGCTTGTAGGTCAGACGCCCTTCCCAGAACCATTTTTCAGTGATGAAACGGTCCAGGGCATATTCGGCACTCCAGTTGTCCGTGGTCACCACATGATCCTGGAACTCACGGTTGTACTCACCCTGCGCATTGTGGCGCCAAGCCCCATGGCGCGCCGACGTCTTGAAGTCGATGTCGTAGTCATCGGTATCCTTCTCCGCACGCTTGTAGTCCATGGCGACATCGACATTGCCCTTCCAGACCATGTCCTCCACCAGCGGCCTGGGCTTCATGATCTGCTGGATACTCGCCAGCTCCACCGTCTTGGGCGCTTCACCATTGGCAAGAATGACCTTGCCCTCCTCTGCCGCCTGCAACGACTTGGTCTTCTCGCCGATGTAGGCATCCTGCTTGACCAACAGCTCCTGGTCGCTTTCCAGGGTCTTGACCTGTTTCCAGTCGATGGAAATAGCGCCGCCATAGTCGGTCTGGAGCAACAGCTTGCCGCCGTCGAAAACCTTGATCTTGCCGCTCAGGCGATCACCGTTCTTCAACCAGACGGTATCGGCCAGGACAGGCGTGGAGGCGCTGAGCACCGCGAAACACAACAACGTTCTAGGCAACATAGGTAATACAGGGCTCGATCTTGCGAAAAAAAACGGCATTATTCCTGCTGAACACGCCTTAGTCAGGACTGACCCGGGTATTGAGAGTGAGTTCAATATGCATCCACCCCTCATCCCCTGAACCGACCAACGCCTCTTCATTGATCTGGAACCGCGAATGTGACCGAACACGGCGACGCCCCGCAGGACCCGGCGCAAATCCGACGCACGGCGCTGTACCTGACCCTGGCCCAGGTTCCCGCAGGCAAGGTGGTGAGCTACGGCCAACTGGCAGAAATGGCCGGCCTGGGCCGCGCCGCGCGCTGGGTTGGCCGCACCCTCAGCCAGCTGCCGGCTGACACCCGCCTGCCGTGGCACCGGGTACTGGCCGCCGGCGGCCGCATCAGCCTGCCGGCCGGCAGCCCGTCAGGTGATGAGCAGCGCGCCAGACTGCGCGGCGAAGGCATCACTATCCGGAATAATCGCGTGGATATTCAGCGCCATGGCTGGCGCCCGGTAGAGCACAGCGGTTAGAGTGCGCGCTTTGTTTCCGCAATCTGAGGCAGACTTCAGCCCATGCCCCGTAAAACCTGGCGCGCCGCACTTGCCGCCTATGCCAGCCCCTCGACGCTCGTGCTGTTGCTGCTTGGTTTCGCTGCCGGCATGCCTTACATGCTGGTGTTCTCGACTCTCTCGGTGTGGTTGCGCGAGGCCGGTGTGGCCCGCGAAACCATCGGTTACGCCAGCCTGATCGGTTTGGCCTATGCCTTTAAATGGGTATGGTCCCCGCTGCTTGACCAATGGCGCCTGCCAATACTGGGCAAGCTCGGCCGACGCCGCTCCTGGCTGGTACTGGCCCAGACCCTGGTGATTCTCGGCCTGATCGGCATGGGCTTCTGTGACCCGCAAAAACATCTGTCCTGGCTGATCGCCATTGCCGTGATCGTGGCCTTTGCCTCGGCGACCCAGGACATCGCCATCGACGCCTACCGCCTGGAAATCGCCGACGACAGCCGCCAGGCCGCCCTGGCCGCCAGCTACATGTCCGGCTATCGGGTAGCGGTGCTGCTAGCGACCGCCGGCGCCCTGTTCTTTGCCGAAGGCTTCGGCTCCACCGGCTTCAGCTACAAGCATTCAGCCTGGACCGGCACCTACGTGCTGTTCGGCGTGCTGATGATTCCCGCGCTGATCACCACCCTGCTGATGCGTGAGCCCGCCGTGCCACTGCGCACCCAACTCTCCGCGGGACGCTACAGCTTCGCTCACCAGCTGATCTCGGTATTCGTCCTGATCGTGCTGCTGGTTTCGGTGCCCGCCACCTTCACCCAGCTCTACAACACCGACTTCGCCAGCGTGATCTTCGATGGCATGAGCCTTTTGGACCTGTTGCTGGAAGACCGGGCGTTCCTGCGGGCCATCCTCTATATCACCCTCACCGCCCTGTGCCTGTCGGCCATGGGCCGCCGGGGCCTGGCGCCGGTGCTGACGCCGGTCAACGACTTCATCCTGCGCTATCGCTGGCAAGCCTTCCTGCTGCTGGGGCTCATCGCCACCTATCGCATGTCGGACACGGTCATGGGCGTCATGGCCAACGTGTTCTATATCGACCAGGGCTTCACCAAGGACCAGATCGCCGGGGTCAGCAAGATCTTCGGCCTGATCATGACCCTGCTCGGGGCCGGCATGGGCGGCCTGCTGATCGTGCGCTTCGGCATCCTGCCGATCCTGTTCATCGGTGGCGCCGCCTCCGCCGCCACCAACCTGCTGTTCCTCATGCTCGCCGACATGGGCCCGAACCTGGAAATGCTGATTGTCACCATTTCCCTGGACAACTTCAGTTCGGGCATGGCCACTTCGGCTTTCGTCGCCTACCTGTCGAGCCTGACCAACCTCAAGTTCTCCGCCACCCAGTACGCCCTGCTCAGCTCGATCATGCTGTTGCTGCCGCGCCTGATCGGCGGCTATTCCGGGGTCATGGTGGAGAAGTTCGGCTACCATGACTTCTTCCTCATCACCGCGATACTCGGGGTCCCGACGCTGATCCTGATCGCCCTGCACTGGTTCCAGGAGAGCCGCCGCGCCGGGCCCAAACCCGAGCCGGAGCACCCCGCCAATGGCACCGCCGTGAGCGAAGAATCCTAGAAAATCCCGGGAGTTACGGGCCGTTCCCCGTCGCTCCCCGCCCTTCCAAGCGCAATCCTGTACGCCAGCGGAACTCGCCCGTACAATGCTCCGTCACTTCCAGTCTTCAGCAACCGACAACGGCCTACCATGCGTACCAGTCAATATTTGCTCGCCACACAGAAAGAAACGCCTTCCGACGCGGTCGTGATCAGCCATCAGCTGATGCTGCGCGCCGGCATGATCCGTAAACTGGCTTCCGGCCTGTACACCTGGCTGCCGATGGGCTTGCGGGTGATGCGCAAGGTTGAAGCCATCGTTCGCGAAGAAATGAACGCCGCGGGCGCGCTTGAAGTGTTGATGCCGAGCACTCAGCCGGCTGAGCTGTGGCAGGAATCCGGTCGCTGGGAAGAATACGGCCCTGAGCTGCTGCGCTTCAAAGACCGGCACGGTCGCGATTTCTGCGCCGGCCCGACCCACGAAGAAGTGATCACCGATCTGGCGCGCAACGAGCTGAGCAGCTACAAGCAGCTGCCGCTGAACCTGTACCAGATCCAGACCAAATTCCGCGATGAGATCCGCCCGCGCTTCGGCCTGATGCGCGGTCGCGAGTTCATCATGAAGGACGCCTACTCCTTCCACGCCGACCAGGCGTCCTTGCAGGTCACCTACGACCGCATGCACCAGGCTTATTGCAACGTCTTCACCCGCCTGGGCCTGAAGTTCCGTCCGGTTGAAGCGGACAACGGCTCCATCGGCGGCGCCGGCTCCCACGAATTCCACGTACTGGCCGAGTCCGGCGAAGACGATATCGTCTTCAGCAACGGTTCCGACTACGCTGCGAACATCGAGAAGGCCGAAGCCGTGCCGCGCGAAACCTCGCGCCCGGCGCCGACCGAAGAGATGCGCCTGGTCGACACCCCTGACGCGAAAACCATCGCCCAGCTGGTGGAAGGCTACAACCTGCCGATCGAGAAGACCGTCAAGACCCTGGTGGTGCATGCCGAAGAAGCCGGCAAGCTGATCGCCCTGATCATCCGTGGCGACCACGAACTGAACGAAATCAAGGCCGCCAACCAGCCTGGCGTTGCCAGCCCGCTGGTCATGGCTTCCGAAGCCGAACTGCGTGCCGCCATCGGTGCCGGCGCCGGCTCCCTGGGCCCGGTGAACCTGCCACTGCCCATCATCATCGACCGTTCGGTGGAGCTGATGAGCGACTTCGGCGTCGGCGCCAACATCGACGACAAGCACTACTTCGGCGTCAACTGGGAGCGTGACCTGCCCGTTCCGACCGTGGCCGACCTGCGTAACGTGGTCGCTGGCGACCCGAGCCCGGACGGCAAGGGCACCCTGGAAATCAAGCGCGGCATCGAAGTCGGGCACATCTTCCAGCTGGGCAACAAGTACAGCAAGGCGATGAAGTGCGAAGTGCTGGGCGAGAACGGCAAGCCGGTGACCCTGGAAATGGGCTGCTACGGCATTGGCGTGTCCCGCGTGGTGGCCGCCGCCATTGAACAGAACAACGACGAAAACGGCATCATCTGGAGCGACACCCTGGCGCCGTTCCAGATCGCCCTGGTACCGCTGCGCTACGAAACCGAGCAGGTTCGCGAAGCCACCGACAAACTCTACGCAGAACTGACTGCCGCCGGTTTTGAAGTACTGCTGGACGATCGCGACAAGAAAACCAGCCCGGGCATCAAGTTCGCGGACATGGAGCTGATCGGCATTCCTCACCGCATCGTGGTCAGCGATCGCGGCCTCGCCGAAGGCAACCTGGAATACAAGAGCCGTACCGAAGCCGAGGCGCAAGCGCTGCCCGTGGCCGACGTTCTGTCCTTCCTCCAAGCCCGTATCCGTCGCTGAAACCAGATAGAGAAGTCATGTTCAAGCGAAACACCTTAAGCCTCGGGGGCGCCGCCTTGTGCGGCGCCCTGCTGGTCAGCGGCTGCGCCAATCAGATGTCGCAACGCAGCGAACACGAGGAACGGATCGAGCGCAAATTGCTCGATCACAGCCTGCAGATCGATGTCGGTGAGCCTAAGGTGCTTGAGCTGCCGCAACGCCGGGTACGTATCCACGAGCAAAAGACCTTCGAAGTCACCGAGTTCGAGGTCACCCGCCGCTACGATCGCTATACGCCCTACCAACCCTGGCGGGAGATCTACGAGATCCCGCTGGGTGCGGTAGCACTGGTGGCCGGCGTCGGTGCCAACGTGGTCAATGTGTTCGCCCTGGGCAACCTGCCGGACAGCGTCACCAAGGACTGGGTCAGCTATGGCGTGTCGGGGCTCAACCCGTTCATGAACATGCCGTCCCACGGTCGGGCCCAGCAGAACCTGGCAGCCATCGATGAAGTCCAGCGTGACAAGCGCCTGGAGTATTCGAGCCTGCCCTGGAGCGAGCGCCCGGTGCAAGTCAAGGCCGGCAAGCAGACCTACGACATGAGCACCGATCGCAATGGTGTGCTGCGCTTGAACCTGCTGGACGCGCCGTTCTCCGAACAGGACCTGAACCACATCGGCAAGTTGCAGATCAGTGTCGAAGACGCCCAGGACGAAGTGCATTCCGACTCGTCCCTGAGCCTGAGCAGCAGCCTGCGCGGCAAGCTGGTGGAAGCTCACGCCCTGATCTACGACGACCTGGAAGATGACGAAGTGAGCCAATGGGTGCACCGAGTCAAGCGCCTGTCGGAACTGGGCCTGGAAGAAGAAGCCAGCGAACTGGAGCAGAGCCTGATCGAGCTGACCCGCAACGATCCGGAACTGCAGAGCGAGTTTCTCAAGTCCCTGACCAAGAACGCCGGCCGCCTGGTCGCCGACCCCGGCAGCAACTGACATCCCCTGTAGGAGCCGGCTTACCGGCGAAAAGCGCTACCGCGGCTGAATAACAGCCCGGTTCGCTGGCAAGCCAGCGCCTACACTCCGCCCTGGAACAGCTCCAGCTGTTCATGAGCGCCGCGCAGATCCTGCAAACGCACACCAATGCCCAACAGGCGCACTGGCTTTCCGCCCCGCTTGAAGGCCTGGGTCAGCAGTTGCCGATAACTCTCCAGGTCCCGCCCCGCCCCCGCCTGTTCCAGGGTGGTCTGGGTAAAGTCATGGAACTTCACTTTGACGAACGGCTTGCCCGGTCGGTAGCTGGCGTCGATACGGGTCATGCGCCCGGCCAGCGTCTCCATCAGCTCCGGCAACTTCTGCAGGCAACTGTCCAGATCCGGCAGATCCACGTCATAGGTGTTTTCCACGCTGATGGACTGGCGCCGACTGTCATTCTGCACCGGCCGCTCGTCGATCCCCCTGGCCAGGCTCCACAGACGCTCACCGAAACTGCCGAACTCGCGCACCAGCGCCAGCTTGCTCCAGTCGCGCAACTGCAGGCAGTCGACAATCCCCAGACGACCCAGTTTGTCCGCCGTGACCTTGCCCACCCCATGCAACTTGCTCACTGGCAATTCGGAGACAAAATCCTCCACCTGATCCGGAGTGATGACGAACAGGCCGTTGGGCTTTTTCCAGTCGCTGGCGATCTTGGCCAGAAACTTGTTGGGTGCGACCCCGGCCGAGACGGTGATATGCAATTGATTGGACACCCGCCGCCGAATGTCCTGGGCGATGCGCGTTGCGCTGCCGGCGAAGTTCGGGCTGTCGGAAACGTCCAGGTAGGCCTCGTCCAGGGACAAGGGTTCGATCAGATCGGTGTAATCCCGAAAGATCGCATGAATCTCTTTCGACGCCTCGCGGTAGGCATCCATGCGCGGCCGGACGATCACCAGGTCCGGACACAGGGTCAACGCGTGCCGCGACGACATGGCCGAACGCACGCCATAGGCCCGCGCCTCATAGTTGCAGGTCGCAATCACCCCCCGCCGATCCGCGGAGCCGCCCACTGCCAGCGGTTTGCTGGCCAGCTGCGGGTCATCGCGCATTTCGATGGCGGCATAGAAGCAATCACAGTCAATGTGGATGATTTTGCGCTGCATCATATAAAGGCAGGGATCATTGAAAGCTGAAGTCGGAATCAAAGCGGGCGATCAGTATCTACCGGCCCCTGTATATAGCACCAGTACCTTGCATCTCGGAGCAATCGGCAAAGCACCATGAGACATTTATTCTCTCAATGAGCGCCAAGCCTTCCATAGAGCTGCAAGCCACGTTCTACCTGGGCCCAAGCCTCGCCAAACGCTCCTGCGAGCACGCTAAGCGATTGAACAGGAAGCCTTTTTTAAAAATTAATGATTGACAGGCGCCCGCGACGCTGTAGAATCCGCCCACACAGACGCGGGATGGAGCAGTCTGGTAGCTCGTCGGGCTCATAACCCGAAGGTCGTCGGTTCAAATCCGGCTCCCGCAACCAAACATCAAAAAAGGCTACTCGAAAGAGTGGCCTTTTTTGTGCGCGTCTGTTTTTCCCTGCCCGTACTCACCAGCAGCGCGGCAAAACTCTTTAGCTGTCGCTGACTTAAGCGGCAGAGTCGGCCATTCGACGTTTATTTGACCTGTCGGACCATTAATGGTTGACACTCAGTCGTTCGCCTGTAGAATGCCGCCACACAGACGCGGGATGGAGCAGTCTGGTAGCTCGTCGGGCTCATAACCCGAAGGTCGTCGGTTCAAATCCGGCTCCCGCAACCAAACATCAAAAAAGGCTACTCGAAAGAGTGGCCTTTTTTGTATCTGTTGAAAAAGTTCTTTCGCAACAATGACCTGAGAAAGTATTGCGAACCGTTAGCGGTGCTTCGACCCTTCAAGACGCGAGCTATGCTCTGTCTCGAGCAACCACCCGGCGGCAAGCGCCCAGGGTCGCCGGGCCACGGTGAGACGCGTTAATATCTGAAACTATTTTTTCTACAGGGATTGGTAACTTGGCTGGATACCCCCATCCTGTCGCGCACAATCCAAGAGGTGATTGATGCGCGCCAACACGTCTGACTCACAAGACAGCGATACCACCGCTACCGCCACTCAACCTGTGACAGCCACTCGCTTGCGCTGGCTGGACCTGTTGAGCAAATACCGCCAGCCCCTGGGCCTGGCCGTAACCCTGTTGCTGTTCGCCATTGCCCTGGTCGCTTGCCGGCATTTGCTCAGCGAGCTGGACTTCTACGCGCTGCACGACTCGATCCTTGAAGTGCCCAAGCCGGCCCTGCTCGGCGCCCTGGGCGCGACCATCGTCGGCTTCATCATTCTGCTGGGCTACGAGTGGTCCGCCAGTCGCTATGCCGGAGTCAACCTGCCCGGTCGCACCCTGGCCCTGGGCGGCTTCACCGCCTTCGCCATCGGCAACGCCATCGGCCTGTCGCTGCTGTCCGGCGGCTCGGTGCGTTATCGCCTATATGCACGCCACGGGCTGGGGGCCTCAGACGTCGCCCACATGACCCTGTTCGCCAGCCTCTCCCTGGGCTGCGCCTTGCCACCGCTGGCGGCCCTGGCCACCCTGAGCAACCTGCCGGCCGCTTCGGCGGCCCTGCGCATGCCAGAGAGCCTGTTGGCCGGCATCGCCCTGGCCATCCTGCTGCTGGGCGCGGTACTGGCCGTCGGCATCTATCGCCGGCGCCTGCCGGAGCAACCCCTGCGCGACAACCTGCTGGTCCGGGTCGGACGCCGCACCCTGCGCCTGCCAGGTCGCCGCCTGACCTTCCTGCAACTGATCATCACCGCCCTGGACGTCGCCGCAGCCGCCACCGTGCTCTACCTACTGCTGCCCGAAGCACCGCCCTTCGGCGCCTTCCTGCTGGTCTACCTGCTGGCCCTGGCAGCGGGCGTACTGAGCCATGTGCCCGGCGGCGTCGGGGTGTTCGAAGCCATCCTGCTGGCAGCCTTCGCCGACAAGCTCGGCGCCGCGCCCCTGGCCGCCGCACTGCTGCTGTACCGCCTGATCTACGTGGTGCTGCCGATGCTGGCGGCCTGCGTCCTGCTGCTGATCAACGAAGCCCAGCGCCTGTTCCAGACCCGGCAATCGCTGCGGGTGGCTTCCGGCCTGGCGGCACCGATCCTGGCGGTGCTGGTGTTTCTTTCCGGCGTGGTGCTGCTGTTCTCCGGCGCCACCCCGGAAATCGACACCCGCCTGCAACACATCGGCTTTCTCATTCCCCATCGCCTGGTGGACGCCTCGCACTTCGGCGCCAGCCTGATCGGCGTGCTCTGCCTGCTACTGGCCCAGGGCCTGCGCCGGCGCCTGTCGGCGGCCTGGATGCTCACCACCATTCTGCTGCTGGTGGGCGCCCTGCTCTCGCTGCTCAAAGGCTTCGACTGGGAAGAAGCCTGCCTGATGACCCTCACGGCCAGCCTGCTGGCGGTGTTCCGGCGCTCGTTCTACCGCCCCAGCCGCCTGACCGAACTGCCCTTCTCGCCGCTGTATCTGGTGGCCAGCGTCTGTGTGCTCGGTGCCTCCATCTGGCTGCTGCTGTTCGCCTATCAGGACGTGCCCTACAGCCATCAGCTGTGGTGGCAGTTCACCCTCGACGCCGATGCTCCCCGGGGCCTGCGCTCGCTGCTGGGCGCCGCAGTGCTGTTGCTGGTGGTGTCCCTGACCTGGCTGCTGCGCACCGCGCGCCCGGTGATCCACCTGCCCACCAGCGAAGAGCTGGACAAGGCGGCGCAGATCCTCATGGCCTCCTCCCAACCCGATGGCGGCCTGGCCCTGACCGGTGACAAGGCGCTGCTGTTCCACCCCAACGACGACGCCTTCCTCATGTACGCCCGCCGTGGCCGCAGCCTGGTGGCGCTGTACGACCCCATCGGCCCGACCCAGCAACGCGCGGAAATGATCTGGCAGTTCCGCGACCTGTGCGACGTACACCACGCACGCCCGGTGTTCTACCAGGTACGGGCGGAAAACCTGCCCTACTACATGGACATCGGCCTGACCGCGATCAAGCTCGGCGAAGAAGCCCGGGTCGATCTCAAGCGCTTTGATCTCGAAGCCAAGGGCAAGGAGATGAAGGACCTGCGCTACACCTGGAACCGCGGCACCCGCGACGGCCTGTCGCTGGAGATCCACGAACCCGGGCAAGCGCCGATGGATGAGCTGAAGGTCATCTCCGATGCCTGGCTGACCGGCAAGAACGTCCGCGAGAAAGGCTTCTCCCTGGGCCGCTTCAGCGACGACTACCTCAAGCACTTCCGTATCGCGATCATCCGTTTTGAAGGGCGCCCGGTGGCCTTCGCCAACCTGCTCGAGACCTACAGCCACGACCTGGCCAGCCTCGACCTGATGCGGGCGCACCCGGACGCGCCGAAGCTGACCATGGAGTTCATGATGGTCGGCCTGATCCAGCACTATAAAAATCATGGATACGCCCGCTTCAGCCTGGGCATGGTGCCGCTGTCCGGCCTGCAACCCCGGCGTGGCGCGCCGTTGACCCAACGCCTGGGCTCGATGGTGTTCCGTCGTGGCGAGCAGCTGTACAACTTCCAGGGCCTGCGCCGCTTCAAAGACAAATTCCAGCCTGACTGGGAACCTCGTTACATGGCCGTGCCGGCAGGTCTGGACCCGCTGGTCGCATTGGCCGACACTGCCGCCCTGATTGCAGGCGGCTTGACTGGATTGGTGAAACGCTAATGATTCGACGCTCTTGGCGGTACCTGCTGGCAACCCTGGTGGTGCTGGCTCTGATTGCAGGTGGCGGCTACTGGTGGTGGAACCGCCCAGCTCCCGAACCCACCCTGGAACAACTGACCCAGGCCGACGGTTCGACCCTGACCCGAGTGACCCCAGGCACCAAGGCCAAGGCCCGAGTGGTGGTGGCGGTGCTGCCTGACGCCACCCTGACCGACAAGCAACTGCTGGCCCTGAGCCGCAGCGGTGCGGCGCAGATCGTCCAGGTGGTCCTGCCCAAGGACGACTGCAAGCTGCAGGAGCAAGCCCTGCAAGACGCCCTGCCCCAGCTCAACGGCCCGGCCACCCTGGTCAGCGGCATCGGCCCGGGCGCCGCCCTGGCCTGGCGCTGGATCGCCTCCCAGAACGACGACAAGGCCCAGGCCGTGTCGGTAGGCTTCACCATCAACCCGGCGCCCGGCTGTACCGATCCGTTGCCCAAGACCCTGGCCCACGGCCACTGGCTGGTGGCCTGGAACGACAACCCGGACGACGAAAGTGCCGGGTTCGTGCGTGACACCCCCAACGCCACCACCAGCATCAGCGACTACGACATCCACCTGCCCCAGGTGCTGAACAACGAGCTGCGCAAGCTGCTGGTGGGTTCGGAGAACGGCGGCCTGAGCATCCCCGTGGTGGAAGTCCCGGCCGGCCAGGCCAAGGACACCGTGACCCTGTTCCTCTCCGGCGACGGCGGCTGGCGCGACCTGGACCGCGACGTGGCCGGCGAGATGGCCAAGATCGGCTACCCGGTGGTGGGCATCGACACCCTGCGCTACTACTGGCAGCACAAGACCCCGGAACAGAGCGCCATCGACCTCACCGAGCTGATGCAGCACTACCGGCAGAAGTGGGGCACCAAGCGTTTCGTGCTGACCGGCTACTCCTTCGGCGCCGACGTGCTGCCGGCGATCTACAACCGCCTGCCGGAAGCCGAGCAACAGCGCATCGACGCCATTATCCTGCTGGCCTTCGCCCGCACCGGCAGCTTCGAGATCGAAGTCGAAGGCTGGCTGGGCAACGCCGGCAAGGAAGCCGCCACCGGCCCGGAAATGGCCAAGCTGCCAGCGGCCAAGGTGGTGTGCATCTATGGCGTGGAAGAAGTCGATGAAAGCGGTTGCACCGACAAGACCGCCGTCGGTGAAGCCATGAAGCTGCCAGGGGGCCATCACTTCGATGAGAACTACCCGGCACTGGCCAAGCGCCTGGTGGATGCCATCGAGAAGCGCCAGGTCAAGGATCAGGCCACCGCTCAAGAGTGAGCTGAGCCTCGCCCCATAAAAGCCCCCGCAGCCCTGAAGCTGCGGGGGCTTTTTTACATCAGTTGCCTGAGTTGTCTCGCTGAAAGCGGCGCAATAGCGGATGACTCCCGCCCAGGTTGTAGGCAAACTCCGAGAGTTGTGTAAGGGGTGCGTTTTGGGCACTTTGCTGCCTTGTTGGCCTGCGCTTGCACGGGCTAGGCTCCGGGTGTCGCTGAACTTCAGCAACCGGGCTTGGAAACCCGAAGAGTCTGGGCAACTAGCACCCCATAGTGATTGCAGGCGAATTTAGCACCTGCAATCCATCTGTTATGGCGGCTGTGCGTGGGAGACCTTCGGGTCTGCCGGTTTCCTGGATTCCCGGTTTTCCAACCTGCGTACAGCTGCCACCCATTCGCTTGGAAACGAACGTGGTAGCTCCTCAAATTCAGGAGTTGGACCATGAACAATGCGAACCCGCCTCAACTGTCAGATCTGAAAACTATCGGCTTAAGCACTTTCCTTTACTGCTCGGAACGCCCGCTGTTCCAGGTCAGCCCCGGCCTCCCCATCGGCGACGCCCTGGCCCAAGCCTCCGACCTGCTGTCCCTGGCCAAGGCCTTTGCCGAGGACGCCGCCTACAGCCAGGACAGCGATCGTCACGCCTGGGCCGCGCACTACCTGACCGCCATGGGCAAGGCGGTGGTGGACGATGTGGTGCAGGCGCTCGCCGCGTAAATCTTGCGGCCAGCGGGCTCCGGGAGAAACCGTCCAACCACCAGCATCGATGTCGATGGTCAGTCCGTTATCGCGAGCAAGCTCGCTCCTACAGGGCCGTGAAACGAAAAAGCCCCCGCTGCCGCAAGGCAACGGGGGCTTTTATGGGCCCGGGTTTATATCTCGACCTGGGTGCCCAGTTCGATCACCCGGTTCACCGGCAGCTTGAAGAAGCGCAGGTTGCCGTTGGCGTTCTTCAACATGAAGGCGAACAGCGCTTCGCGCCAGCGGGCCATGCCTTCGAGCTTGGAGGCGATCACCGTCTCGCGGCTGAGGAAGTAGGTGGTGCGCATCGGGCTGAAGTCCAGTTCATCCAGGTGGCACAGCTTCAGGGCTTCAGGCACGTCCGGCTCGTCGGTGAACCCAAAATGCAGGATCACCCGGAAGAAGCCTTCGCCGTAGGCATCCACCTCGAAACGCCGCTGGGCGGGCACCCGGGGAATGTCTTCATAGACCACGGTCAACAGCACCACTTGCTCATGCAACACCTGGTTGTGCAGCAGGTTGTGCAACAGTGCGTGGGGCACGGCGTCCGGGCGCGCGGTGAGGAACACCGCGGTGCCCTGGACCCGATGCGGCGGCTGCACGCGGATGCTGCCGATGAAGATTGGCAGCGGCAGGCCGCCTTCGTCCAGGCGATCCACCAGCAGTTCCTTGCCGCGCTTCCAGGTGGTCATGAGGACGAACAGCACGATCCCCGCCAGCACCGGGAAGGCACCGCCCTGGACGATCTTCGGCACGTTGGCGGCGAAGAACAGCCCGTCCACCAGCAAGAAACCCACCAGGATCGGCACGGTCAGCACCGGTGGCCATTTCCACAGCAGCAGCATCACCGCGGACACCAGAATGCTGGTGATCAGCATGGTCCCGGTCACCGCCACGCCGTAGGCCGAGGCCAGGGCGCCGGAGGACTCGAAGCCCAGTACCAGCAGGATCACGCCCACCATCAGCGACCAGTTCACCGCGCCGATGTAGATCTGCCCCTGCTCGGCACTGGAGGTGTGCTGGATGTACATGCGCGGGATGTAGCCCAGTTGGATCGCCTGACGGGTCAGGGAGAAGGCGCCGGAAATCACCGCCTGGGAGGCGATCACCGTGGCCAGGGTCGCCAGCACCACCAGCGGGATCAAGGCCCAGCCCGGCGCCAGCAGGTAGAACGGGTTGCGCGCGGCGTCGGGGTTCTCCAGCAGCAACGCGCCCTGGCCGAAGTAGTTCAGCACCAGGGCCGGCAGCACCAGGGCGAACCAGGCACGGGCAATGGGCTTGCGGCCGAAGTGGCCCATGTCGGCGTACAGGGCCTCGGCGCCGGTCAGCGCCAGCACCACGGCGCCAAGAATGGCCACGCCCATGCCGGGATGGACGATGAAGAAGCGCACGCCCCACACCGGGTTGAGCGCCTGCAGCACTTCCGGGTGCTGGAGAATGCCGTTGACCCCCAAGCCTCCCAGCACCAGGAACCAGGCCACCATCACCGGGCCGAACAGCTTGCCGATGCGATCGGTGCCGTGTTTCTGGATCAGAAACAGCCCCACCAGCACCACCAAGGCCATGGGCACCACCCAGTGCTCCAGGCCGCTGAACGCCAGCTCCAGCCCTTCCACCGCCGACAATACCGAGATCGCCGGGGTGATCATGCTGTCGCCATAGAACAAGGCGGCGCCGATCAAGCCGAGGATCACCAGCACCGAACGCAGACGTGGGTAGGAGCCGGCCGCCCGCCGGGCCAGTGCCGTCAGGGCCATGATGCCGCCCTCGCCCTGGTTGTCGGCCCGCAGGATGAACAGCACGTATTTGATCGAAACGACCCAGACCAACGACCAGAAAATCAGCGCCAGGATGCCAAACACCCCATCGTGGTTGACCTGGACGCCATAACTGCCGGAAAACACCTCTTTGAGGGTATAGAGCGGGCTGGTGCCGATATCGCCATACACCACCCCGACCGCTGCCACCAGCATCCCCAGAGGCTTAGCCCCGGAGTGCTCGCCACTCACCGCCTGACCACTTGCCTGACCCATCAATGACTCCTACTACCAAGACCGGGGCTTCTTATATAGAAAGCGCAAGGTTATACAAGGGCTATTCTCTAAACTTGTGCAGTTTCCCATGTAACTTGCAGGTTTTTATTACCACTGGGTACTTAACTAAAGCCGCATGAAAACCACCGGGCATAACGCGAAGAAGCATAGTCCAGCGCTCGTCGTATTTCCCCTGCATAAAGCTGGTCAAGCGCCTCGACCATCGCTAGAATTGCGCACTTTTTGATCAGAGGCGCAGCCAGCGCCCAACTGTCGCACTTGCCCCCCAAGTGGCTCGACACCCAATACCGAGGTTAGACATGTCCACCCCCTCCGCGCCGGCCAACCCGAAAGTCGGCTTCGTATCCCTGGGTTGCCCAAAAGCTCTGGTCGACTCCGAGCGCATCCTCACTCAACTGCGCATGGAAGGCTATGACGTGGTGTCCACCTATCAGGACGCCGATGTCGTGGTGGTCAACACCTGCGGTTTCATCGACTCTGCCAAGGCCGAATCCCTGGAAGTGATCGGCGAAGCCATCAAGGAAAACGGCAAGGTCATCGTCACCGGCTGCATGGGCGTCGAAGAAGGCAATATCCGTGACGTGCACCCAAGCGTGCTGGCGGTGACCGGCCCGCAACAGTACGAGCAGGTGGTCAACGCCGTGCACGAAGTGGTGCCGCCGAAACAGGACCACAACCCGCTGATCGACCTGGTGCCGCCGCAAGGCATCAAGCTGACGCCACGGCACTACGCCTACCTGAAGATTTCTGAAGGCTGCAACCACAGCTGCAGCTTCTGCATCATCCCGTCGATGCGCGGCAAGCTGGTCAGCCGCCCGGTGGGCGATGTGCTCGACGAGGCCCAGCGCCTGGTCAAGTCCGGGGTCAAGGAACTGCTGGTGATCTCCCAGGACACCAGCGCCTATGGCGTCGACGTCAAGTACCGCACCGGCTTCTGGAACGGCGCGCCGGTGAAGACCCGCATGACCGAACTGTGCGAGGCCCTGAGTACCCTGGGTGTGTGGGTGCGCCTGCACTACGTGTACCCCTACCCGCACGTGGACGAGCTGATTCCGCTGATGGCCGCCGGCAAGATCCTGCCGTACCTGGACATCCCGTTCCAGCACGCCAGCCCGAAAGTGCTCAAGGCCATGAAGCGTCCGGCCTTCGAAGACAAGACCCTGGCGCGGATCAAGGCCTGGCGCGAGATCTGCCCGGAGCTGATCATCCGCTCGACCTTCATCGTCGGCTTCCCCGGCGAAACCGAAGAAGACTTCCAGTACCTGCTCAACTGGCTGACCGAAGCCCAGCTGGACCGCGTCGGCTGCTTCCAGTACTCGCCGGTGGAAGGCGCTCCGGCCAACGACCTGGACCTGGAAGTGGTCCCGGACGAGGTCAAGCAGGACCGCTGGGAACGCTTCATGGCGCACCAGCAGGAAATCAGCTCGGCACGCCTGCAACAGCGCATCGGCAAGGAGATCGAAGTGCTGATCGACGAAGTTGATGAGAATGGCGCGGTGGGCCGCTGCTTCTTCGATGCACCGGAGATCGACGGCAACGTGTTCATCGATGGCGCCGGCGATCTGAAGCCGGGTGACAAGGTCTGGTGCCGGGTCACCGACGCCGACGAATACGACCTCTGGGCCGAAACCCTGTAAGGCGTAAAAAAACTGCCAAGCCCCGCTCTCACCACGAGATGCGGGGCTTTTTTCGGTCTATCGTTAGCCCTTGCCAATCACCTCAGGGACAAGCGGCATGCGCCACCACTCGGTCATCCACACACCGAAAGTCAGCGACTACCCGGAACTGGTCCGCGTCTGGGAAGACTCGGTGCGCGCCACCCACGACTTTCTCCCGGACAGCTACATAGCGCTGCTGCGCAACCTGGTGCTGACCCGCTACCTGGATGCGGTGATGCTGATCTGTACCCGCGACCCACGCCAGCGCATCACCGGGTTTGCCGGGGTGGCGGCGGGCAAGATCGAGATGCTGTTCATCGACGCGGCCCATCGCGGCCAGGGCCTAGGCCGGCAACTGCTGCACTACGCGGTGGAGCACTTGAACGCCTATCAGCTGGACGTCAACGAGCAGAATCCCCAGGCCTTGGGTTTCTACTTCAAGCAGGGTTTCGAAGTGGTCGGCCGCTCGGAACAGGACGGCCTGGGCCAGCCCTACCCACTGCTGCACATGCGCCTGAAGCAGCCACAGCTGCAAGCCCTGCGCGGCTAAAAGCCACAGCCGGCAAATGGACCCGCGATTAACCAGCGCCAGGCAGGTACAATAGCTGCCCTCTTTTGTTACGGCCCCTGACATGACTGACCCGATTCGTCTCTCCAAACGCCTCATCGAACTGGTCGGCTGCTCCCGCCGGGAGGCTGAGCTGTTCATCGAGGGCGGCTGGGTCACCGTAGACGGCGAAGTCATCGACGAGCCGCAGTTCAAGGTCGGCGCGCAAACCGTCGTGCTCGACCCCGAAGCCAAGGCCACCGCACCGGAGCCGGTGACCATCCTGCTCAACGTGCCCGCCGGCCAGGACCTGGACAGCGCCATGCAGTCCATCAGCGCCGACAGCCTGTCCCAGGAGCACCGCTACGGCAAACGTCCGCTGCGTGGGCATTTCCTGCGCCTGAGCGCCGGTGACGACCTGCAACCCAATGCCAGCGGCCTGCTGGTGTTCACCCAGGACTGGAAGGTGCTGCGCAAGCTGACCGCGGACGCGGCCAAGATCGAGCAGGAATACGTGGTCGAGGTCGAAGGCGAGATGATCGATCACGGCCTCAACCGCCTGAACCACGGCCTGACCTACAAGGGCCGCGAGCTGCCGCCGGTCAAGGCCAGCTGGCAGAACGAAAACCGCCTGCGCTTCGCCATGAAGAATCCGCAGCCGGGTGTGATCGCGCAGTTTTGCCAAGCCGTCGGCCTCAAGGTCGTCGCCATTCGCCGCATCCGTGTCGGCGGCGTGTCCATCGGCAAGGTGCCGCTGGGCCAGTGGCGCTACCTGTCGGCCAAAGAGAAGTTCTAAAGCCGCCCCCATTCAGACGCCGTGCCCTGGCGCGGCGCTCCACGCGCATTGATCAGGACTGTAACCATGATTCATAACGATGTACTGCGCAGCGTGCGCTACATGCTCGACATCAGCGACAAGAAGGTCGTGGACATCATCAAGCTGACCGGCTTCAAGGTCAGCCTCAACGACATCGTCAGCTACCTGAAGAAGGATGAGGAAGAAGGCTTCGTGCACTGCCCTGACGAAGTCATGGCGCACTTCCTCGACGGCCTGGTGATCTTCAAGCGCGGCAAGGACGAAAGCCGTCCGCCGCTGCCGATCGAGCTGCCGGTGACCAACAACATCATCCTGAAGAAGCTGCGGGTAGCCTTCGAGCTCAAGGAAGAAGACATGCACGCCGTGCTCAAGGCCGCCGACTTCCCGGTGTCCAAGCCGGAGCTGAGCGCGCTGTTTCGCAAGTTTGGCCACACCAACTACCGCCCCTGCGGCGACCAGCTGCTGCGCAACTTCCTCAAGGGCCTGACCCTGCGTGTTAGAGCGTAAGACAGCTGCAAGCTTCAAGCTGCAAGTTCAAGGCTTGTAGCTGGCGGCTTGTAGCGCAAGGCTTGAGGCTTGCCAAATGACCTACAGCGTTTCGCCCATCGGCTTCGTGCGCTCCTGCTTCAAGGAGAAGTTCGCCATCCCGCGCCAACCGCAACTGGCCCCGGCCGCTCGCGGCGTATTGGAGCTGGTGGCGCCCTTCGATCAGGGCGACGCGGTGCAAGGACTGGAGCAGGTCAGCCACGTCTGGCTGCTGTTCCTGTTTCACCAGGCCCTGGAGGACAAGCCACGGCTCAAGGTCCGCCCGCCGCGCCTGGGGGGCAACAAGTCCATGGGGGTCTTCGCTACCCGTGCCACCCACAGACCCAACGGCATCGGCCAGTCGGTGGTCAAGCTGGACAAGGTCGAGGCCAACCGCCTGTGGATCTCCGGCATCGACCTGCTGGACGGCACGCCGATCCTCGATATCAAGCCCTACGTGCCTTACGCCGACATCATTGCCACGGCGAGCAATGACATCGCCAGCGCCGCGCCGCAGATTATTCCGGTGCAGTGGCAGGATAATGCCCTGCAACAGGCTCAGATCCACGCTCAGCGCCTTCAGGAGCCCCTGGTGGAGTTGATCGAGCAGTGCCTGGCCCAGGATCCGCGCCCGGCCTATCAGGTGCCCACTGCCGAGCGGGAATACGGTGCGCAGTTCTGGGACCTGGATGTGCGCTGGCATTACCCCGAGCCGGGGCTGATCCGGGTGCTGGAAGTGGTCCCGGCGGGCTGAACCCCGGAAACGAAAAAGCCCGCGTTGCCTGGTCAGGCAACGCGGGCTTTTTTGCGTTCGGGAGATCGTGCCCAATCAGCACGAATGCGCTGCTTGGGCGATCTTCGCGAGCAAGCTCGCTCCTACTTTTCGACGAAGGCGCGTTCGATCAGGTAGTCACCCGGTTCGCGCATGCGCGGCGAAACGGTCAGGCCGAAGCTGTTGAGCACTTCGCTGGTTTCTTCCAGCATGCTCGGGCTGCCGCACAGCATGGCGCGGTCGTCCTGCGGGTTGATCGGTGGCAGACCGATGTCGCGGAACAGCTTGCCGCTGCGCATCAGGTCGGTGAGACGGCCTTCGTTCTCGAACGGCTCGCGGGTCACGGTGGGGTAGTAGATCAACTTTTCACGCAGCGCTTCGCCGAAGAACTCGTTCTGCGGCAGGTGCTCGGTGATGAACTCGCGGTAGGCGACTTCGTTGACGTAACGTACGCCGTGGCACAGGATCACTTTTTCGAAACGCTCATAGGTTTCCGGATCCTGGATCACGCTCATGAACGGCGCCAGACCGGTGCCGGTGCTGAGCAGGTACAGGTGCTTGCCCGGCTTCAAGTCATCCAGTACCAGGGTACCGGTTGGCTTCTTGCTGATGATGATCTCGTCGCCTTCCTTCAGATGCTGCAGCTGGGAAGTCAGCGGACCGTCCGGAACCTTGATGCTGAAGAATTCGAGATGCTCTTCCCAGTTCGGGCTGGCAATGGAGTAAGCACGCATAAGCGGACGGCCATTGGGCTGTTGCAGGCCGATCATCACGAACTGACCGTTCTCGAAGCGCAGACCCGGGTCGCGGGTGCACTTGAAGCTGAACAGAGTGTCATTCCAGTGATGAACACTGAGGACACGCTCGTGGTTCATGTTGCTCATGTACGGGGGCTCCTAGAAATTGCCTGCGCTGACCATGAGCGCAATTGCACAGCATTCTAATGGCGGCGACAATATCTGTTAACTGGATTATTAAGATAAGGGTTATCGGTTATATCGATATGCGATTTACTCTCCGTCAACTGCAAGTCTTCGTCGCCGTCGCCCAGCAAGAGAGCGTTTCTCGCGCTGCCGGGCTCCTGGCCCTGTCGCAATCCGCGGCGAGCACCTCGATCACCGAACTCGAGCGCCAATCCAGCTGCCAGCTGTTCGACCGTGCCGGCAAGCGCTTGAGTCTCAATGCCCTGGGCAAGCAGTTGTTGCCCCAGGCGGTGGCCCTGCTCGATCAGGCCAAGGAAATCGAGGACCTGCTCAACGGCAAGTCCGGCTTCGGCTCGCTGTCGGTGGGTGCGACCCTGACCATCGGCAACTACCTGGCGACCCTGCTGATCGGCAGCTTCATGCAGGTACACCCGGAAAGCCAGGTGAAGCTCCATGTGCAGAACACTGCGCATATCGTGCAACAGGTGGCTCACTACGAAATTGATCTGGGTCTAATCGAAGGCGACTGCAGCCACCCGGATATCGAGGTGCAGACCTGGGTCGAGGATGAGCTGGTGGTGTTCTGCGCGCCCCAGCATCCGCTGGCCAAGCGCGGCCACGCCAGCATGGAGGAGTTGACCCACGAAGCCTGGATTCTTCGCGAACAGGGTTCCGGCACGCGCCTGACCTTCGACCAGGCCATGCGTCATCATCGCAGCGCACTGAACATTCGCCTGGAACTGGAACATACCGAAGCCATCAAGCGCGCAGTGGAGTCGGGATTGGGTATTGGCTGCATCTCCCGCCTGGCGCTGCGGGACGCCTTTCGCCGGGGCAGCCTGGTGCCGGTGGAAACGCCGGGGCTGGATTTGGCCCGGCAGTTCTATTTCATCTGGCACAAACAGAAGTACCAGACCTCGGCGATGCGCGAATTTCTCGAACTGTGCCGTTCGTTCACCGCCGGGGTGCAGCGCAGCGACGAGATCGTCCTGCCGAGCATTCCTTAGATCAGGATCACCGCCCAGACGATAGTGATCATGCTCAGGGCAACAAACTGCGCGGCACTGCCCATGTCCTTGGCGTTTTTCGACAACGGGTGGCGATCCAGGGAAATGCGATCGATGGCCGCCTCCACCGCCGAGTTGAGCAGCTCGACGATCAGCGCCAGCAGGCACACGGCAATCAGCAGCGCGCGCTCGACCCGGCTGACATGGAGCAAAAAGCTCAAGGGAATCAGGATCACATTGAGCAGCACCAGTTGACGAAAGGCTGCCTCGCCGGTGAAGGCGGCGCGCAAGCCATCGAACGAATAGCCGGCGGCGTTAAGGATGCGTTTAAGACCGGTTTGACCTTTGAAAGGCGACATAGGCAGGGCAACTGAAGAAAAAGAAGTGGGGAAGCTAGTTCAACCAAAGTCAAAAAAGCGTGAACCAGCAGCCGGTTAATGGCTGGAAATTGACTCAAGTTGTTGCAGAAGCAAGGCCGCCTGGGTGCGTGTGCGAACCCCAAGCTTGCGGAAGATCGCCGTCACGTGGGCCTTGATCGTCGCTTCCGACACACTCAGTTCATACGCGATCTGCTTGTTCAGCAAACCTTCACAAACCATGGTCAAGACCCGGAACTGCTGGGGCGTCAGGCTGGCCAGGCCTTCGCTGGCGGCCTTGGCTTCCGCCGAAACACTGACTTCTTCAAACGCCTGGGGCGGCCACCAGACATCACCGTCCAGCACACTGCGCACCGCTTGTTGAATGACTTCCAGGGAGCTGGACTTGGGAATGAAACCGCTGGCCCCGAACTCTCGGGAACGGACCATGACGGAGGCTTCTTCCTGGGCCGACACCATCACCACTGGAATCTGCGGGTATTGCCCGCGCAACAGCACCAGACCGGAAAAGCCGTAGGCGCCGGGCATGTTCAGGTCCAGCAGGACCAGGTCCCAGTCGGCTTTTTCGGTCAGGCGGGTTTCCAGTTCAGCGATGCTCGCCACTTCCACCAGACGCACATCAGGCCCCAGGCCCAGGGTGACGGCTTGATGCAGCGCACTGCGAAACAGCGGGTGGTCATCGGCAATCAGGATTTCGTATGTGGCCATTTTTCAAATGATCCTGTTTTTCATGGCAGGACTGATGCATTCAGCCCTTATCCAGGCAACACGAGTGCTCGCCAGAGTGCGACACCCAAAGAGCACGAACACCGCGAAAAGCCTGAGCAAAACGGTGGTTCAAACAGCGCTGGCGCCCTAATCGGCGCCAAGCATGCCCAGCGCAGCCGGGGTGGTCAAGCGTGAAGCTTTGCGGCATCTTAGCCGGCTAACTAATAAGAGTGCCATCATGCGAAGCCAAGCCTTGCGTGCCGATGTCCTGATGCTGATCACCGCCGTGATCTGGGGATCGGCGTTTGTTGCCCAAACCTCCGGCATGGATCATATCGGGCCCTTCCTTTATTCCGGACTGCGCTTCGCTCTGGGTTCACTCTGCCTGCTACCGCTGGTCCTGCGCAGGGCGGCGGCCGATCGCCCTGCCGCACCGCTGCTCAATCGCGGCCTGTTGCTGGGCGGCGTGCTGATGGGGCTGGCCCTTGCTCTGGGGATCAATCTGCAACAGGTCGGGCTGTTGTTTACCAGTGTCACCAATGCCGGGTTCATCACCGGGCTTTACGTCATTGTAGTGCCGCTGCTGGGATTGCTGATTGGCCACAAGACCGGCCTGGGTACCTGGATCGGCGCGGTGCTGGCCGTGGTGGGGATGTTCCTGCTGAGCGTCGGCGACGGCTTTCAGGTGGCCTCCGGCGACTGGCTGCAACTGATCGGCGCCTTTGTCTGGGGTGGGCACGTGATTCTGGTGGGCGTATTCGCCAGCCGCCATGACCCGATTCGCCTGGCCTTCCTGCAATTTGCCACCTGCTCGGTGGTGAGCCTGATCCTGGCGCTGTGCCTGGAGCCGATTCGCTGGAGCGCGATCGTCGGTGCCGGGCCAGCCATTCTTTATGGCGGGGTGATTGCGGTCGGCGTCGGTTACACCTTGCAGGTGATCGCTCAAAAGGACGCAATTGCCTCCCACGCCGCGATCATCCTCTCCCTCGAAGCCGTGTTCGCCGCCGTCGCCGGGGCCTGGCTACTGGATGAGTCGCTGCAGATGCGCGGCTATTTCGGCTGCGCCCTGATGCTCGGCGGCATGCTGGTTGCCCAGCTATGGCCGCAAAAAAACCAGGCAAACGCCACCACTACACAAAGGGCTTGAGCCGGGAGTGCACTTCATCCTGGGGATCGATGGCCTTCTGGAACTTCGCCGACAGGTAATGGGTGCTGAACACATCAAGGTAGGCATCCAGGACCTGGCTGACCTGCTCGTCCCCCGCCAGCTCCAGGCATAACGCGGCAACCTCGGCGGTACAGAAATGGTCGTCGCGCTTGGAGCGGCGCAGTTTGTAGCGCGACAGCTTCTCGGACGACAGGCTCAGGACCGGCAAGTGCTCAAGATACGGGCTCTTGCGAAACATCTTGCGGGCTTCGCTCCAGGTGGCATCCAACAGAATGAACAACGGGCGCTTGCCTTCTTGCCGCCGGACCTCACTGACCACCCGCTCGGGGGCCACGAACTCGCCGGGGAACACGATATAAGGCTGCCACTGCGGATCCGCCAGCAAGGCCAGCAATTGTGGATCGACCTCGGTGCGGGACCAGTGAAACGCCCAGGTGTCGGCAATCACATCGGCGATCAACCACCCGGTATTGCTCGGCTTGAGCGGCTCCACATCGTGCATCACCAGGCACATGGCCGATTCGGCGCTGACCTTTGGCCGCCAGGCACACAGACAATGACTGGGAATCACGCGGCAGCGCGGGCAACGCTCGGCTCGCGAGCCCCGGGCGAAAAAGGGTTTGACCACACGAGCCATACGCAAATCACGTAGGCGGGATACCGCGTGGCTCATCGCAGGCCACACCGGCAAAGGGCAGGAATCAACACGTCAAAAACTCGAGGCGGGAAAAAGTCGGACAAGTTTATCAGAGCTATCTGTTCAAACCTGTACCGCCTTCCTGGCTCTCCCCCTATAATTCGTCGCCACTGAACGCACAGTCGAGTGACTGGTCGAAGCTTCAGTCATTGCACCAGGAGAGTTTCATGTTGCGCTTTACCATCCCTACCGTCGCCCTTCTGCTGGCCTTGCCTCTGGGAGTCCAGGCTGCGTCTTTGCAAGAGTTCGAACTGAGCAAAATGCTGGAGAAGGTCGCTGCGGAAAGCAACGTCGGCACTCCCCGGGAAATCAACGAAAACATCCTCGATCAGGGTTATACCGTTGAAGGCAAAGAGCTGATCAACCACCTCAGCGTCCAGTCCGCTCACGCCGCCCAGATGCGCGCCAATCCCAAGGCGGTCTACCTGCAACTGGGTGCCAGCGTCTGCCGCAACCCCAACTACCGCAAGCTGATGGCCAAAGGCGCAATCATGCGCTACGAATTTACCGAGAACCGTACCAATCGCCCGGTCGCCTCGGCACGCTTCCAGGAATCGGACTGCCCCTCCCAGAACACTCCCAAGAAGAAGTAATCAAGAGCGGGCCGCGCGTCGCTGCAGATCCTCGGCGCGCAACTCCGCCACCAGGGCCTGCAGGTAACGCGAGTGCGGCTCCTCGCCCGCCAGGCGCCGCCGGCACTCTTCCTCAAGGCTCAAATCATGGGCCGCCGCAGCGGCTTGCAACAGCTGGTACAACTGCGGATCGATTTCCAGCACAACAGTGGTCATCCCTTGCCTCCTTGCCCTTCGCTTTCACGAATGAACGCCCGCGGCCCCTTCCCGGGCCCAGCGCTGTAACTTAGTAAATCAGGGGTACAGCCCCCTGCCGCCGCGCCCGACCAATGGTGCACAAGCCAATAAGTTCATCAAGAAGCGATTGCCGCCAAGACTTTCTGGGCACATGATCAAGTCATGTCCGAAGGTTTCCATTAATGCTTTGAGGACGGTTCAGGAGGCCGCCCTGATGCGCCTTGCAGTGCAATTGTTTTCTCAATAAAGGAAAGCAGGACCTCTGTGGATACCTCGATTGCCGCCCAGCGACGGTCAGCAGCAATCGGCGCAGGAGCATTGCTCGCACGCTGGGCCGAGCAGGCAGCGACACAGGCTGTGTCGTGGCACATTCGAATACCTCGAGCGTGCACAAGGTTCTGTGCAGAAGGAGAAGCTGAATGCCTTACCAATCGAATGACCTGTTAACCCGTCATTTTCAGAGCAAGGGCGCCGACCTCACGAGCCAGGTCGAAGCGCAACTCAACCAGATTGCCCCCAACAGCCCGAATATCCCTCTTTATCGCGACATGGTTCTCACTGTCCTGCGCATGGCCGAGGACGACCTCAATCGCTGGAACGCCAAGATCACCCTGCAAGCCCTGCGTGAACTGGAACATGCCTTCAGAGTCCTGGAACAGTTCAAGGGTCGGCGCAAAGTGACGGTATTCGGCTCGGCGCGAACCCCCAGCGAGCACCCGCTGTATGCCATGGCCAAGGAGCTGGGCGCTGCCCTGGCGCGCTCGGACCTGATGGTCATCACCGGTGCCGGAGGCGGCATCATGGCCGCAGCCCATGACGGCGCAGGCCTGGAGCACAGCCTGGGATTCAACATCACCCTGCCCTTCGAACAACATGCCAACCCGACTGTCGGCGGTACGGAGAACCTGCTGTCATTCCACTTTTTCTTCACTCGCAAGCTGTTCTTCGTCAAGGAAGCGGATGCTCTGGTGCTCTGCCCCGGTGGATTCGGCACCCTGGATGAAGCACTGGAAGTCCTGACCCTGATCCAGACCGGCAAAAGCCCCCTGGTACCGGTGGTGCTACTGGACGTACCTGGCGGGCAATTCTGGCAGGGCGCCCTGGACTTCATCCGCAACCAGCTGGAAGCCAATCGCTACATCCTGCCCAGCGACCTGAAACTGGTGCGTCTGGTGCATAGCACCGAAGACGCCGTCAAGGAAATCCAGCAGTTCTACGCCAACTTCCACTCCAGCCGCTGGCTGAAGCAAGAGTTCGTCATTCGCATGCACCACAATCTCACCGAACAGGCGCTGGCACAGATGCAGACGGAGTTCTCCGACCTGTGTCTCAGTGGTCGGTTTCAGCAACATGCCTACCGTGGAGAGGAACACGATGAAGCGCAATTCAGCCATTTGACACGGCTGTCGTTCACTTTCAACGCTCGCGACAATGGCCGCCTGCGGGAACTGATCGACTTCATCAACCTGCCGCAGAACTGGGCCAGACAGCCCCCCAAGGCCCACCAAAGCGTGAGAGAAACCAGCGACGCCAACTGATCCGCCTCTCGCCCGCGGCATCACGCAGCGGGTACAGCCTCAGTCATCCAGCCCTCGGCCGCTCAACAGGCGGCCGATCATGTCCATGGAATAGCCGCGATAACTCAGAAAGCGCCCTTGCTTGGCCCGCTCCCGGGCATCCGCAGGAAAGTGCCCGGCAAACTTGCGCTGCCAGACGTCTCGCAACTGCTCTTGCCAGTCGATACCGCACTCACGCAGGGCAAGATCGATGTCACTTCGCTGCAAGCCGCGCTGACTGAGTTCTTCGCGAATACGCATTGGCCCATAACCTGAACGGGCACGGTAGGAAACAAAGCTTTCGAGATAACGGGATTCGGACAGCAAGCCCTCTTCCGTCAAACGGTCAAGGGCAGCTTCGATCATTTCAGGAGGGGCGCCGCGCTGACGCAGTTTACGCGTCAGCTCGACTCGACCGTGCTCGCGTCGCGCGAGCAGGTCCATTGCAGTTCGCCGCACCGCGACGAGGGTATCGAGTACGGCGGTCATTGGATCAATCAGATATCAGCGTCGGCCATATCGTCTTCGGTCTCTTTGACCGGATTGGCTTTGACGTCTGGCGAGGCTGTCAGCAGCTTCTCGCGAATCTGCTTCTCCAGCGCGTTGCCGATTTCCGGGTTGTCCTGCAGGAACTTGGCCGAGTTGGCCTTGCCCTGACCGATCTTGTTGCCCTGGTAGCTGTACCAGGCACCGGATTTTTCCAGGAAACCGTGCAGCACGCCAAGATCGATGATCTCGCCGTTGAGGTAGATACCCTTGCCGTAAAGAATCTGGAACTCGGCCTGACGGAACGGCGGAGCCACCTTGTTCTTGACGATCTTGACTCGGGTTTCGCTACCGACCACCTCGTCGCCTTCCTTCACCGCGCCGGTACGACGGATGTCCAGACGAACCGAAGCGTAGAACTTCAGGGCGTTACCACCGGTGGTGGTTTCCGGACTGCCGAACATCACGCCGATCTTCATGCGGATCTGGTTAATGAAGATCACCAGGCAGTTGGCGTTCTTGATGTTACCGGTGATTTTACGCAGCGCCTGGGACATCAGGCGGGCTTGCAGGCCCACGTGCATGTCGCCCATTTCGCCTTCGATTTCAGCCTTGGGCACCAGAGCCGCCACGGAGTCGACGATGATCACGTCAACCGCGTTGGAACGCACCAACATGTCGGTGATTTCCAGGGCCTGCTCGCCGGTATCCGGCTGAGAAACCAGCAGATCGTCGACATTGACCCCCAGCTTGCCGGCGTATTCCGGGTCCAGCGCGTGCTCGGCATCGACGAAGGCACAAGTGGCACCGGCTTTCTGCGCCTGAGCGATGACCGACAGGGTCAGGGTGGTCTTACCGGACGATTCAGGACCGTAGATTTCAACGATACGGCCTTTTGGCAGACCGCCAATGCCCAGAGCGATGTCCAGACCCAGAGAGCCGGTGGAAATGGCCGGGATCGCCTGACGGTCATGATCGCCCATACGCATTACGGCACCCTTGCCGAATTGACGTTCGATCTGACCCAGGGCCGCAGCCAAGGCTTTCTTCTTGTTGTCGTCCATTAAAGTCCTCACGTAATCAATAAGGCCTGACGGCCAACACCTGTATAAGTAGCCAGTATTATTCCACAGCGCTCAAGGATCGCCTACCCCTGATTTGCGATTTCTGCTGCGGCGTGTTGCAGCAGCCCCTCTAGCGCGGCCTTCACCGTTTGTCGGCGAACCTCATCGCGATTCCCGGGGAAGTGCCGGCACTCGGCAGTCAGCGTCTCTCCCGCGCCCCAGGCCAGCCACACGGTACCCACCGGCTTCTGCGCGGAACCGCCATCCGGCCCGGCGATGCCACTGACCGCCACGGCAAAATGTGCATGGCTCTTGGCCTGCGCTCCGCGAACCATGGCCTCTACCACCTCACGACTGACCGCACCGACCGAGTTGAACAACCCGGCCGGTACATTCAGTTGCAAAGTCTTCTGGCGATTGGAATAAGTGACATAACCGGCCTCGAACCAGGCCGAACTGCCCGGAATCCGCGTGATCGCCTCGGCAATACCGCCGCCGGTGCAGGACTCCGCGGTGGTGACATGGGCATTCAGAACCTGCAGACGCCGGCCAAGTTCAGCGGCAAGCTGGGTAATTTCTTTCACAATCCTCTCCTGATGGGGCTGGCGTGTGCTTACCGTACACCAGCAAAGACGGCTTGCAAGTGACAAGCCGTCAGGAAAACCAACGGCTCTGGAACACGGCTTCAGACAACGAAGCCCCAAAGAACAGGAAAGCGCTCGCGCAAGCTCGCGAAGCTCGACACACAACTCAGGCCAGCAAGTCCCAAGTCAACGCGATTGCACCACCCGGAGTGGATGCATAGGCCCACAATGCCTGGCCTGCGGGAATACGGATCGGGTACGGCATGACAATCTCGGAGTCACTGCCGGAAATGCTGGAGCCGTTGCCCGAGAAGATGATGGCCGCATTGGAGATGGAAGACCCGGTCGGTCCCACATACAGATCGACCACACCGGTCGAGGTCTTGATCAACCCCGTCTGGATGATCAGCCCCCCCGTGTTTTGGGCCGCCGAAACGATCTCCACAATGCCTTTTGGGAATACGGTAATGAAGTGCTTGCCCATGGTTACTGCGTTCATATTTTTCACCTTTGAATGGAAGGGGCGGTCACGGAAAGTGCCGTTTTCATGTCGCTCAAAGGCGATGGGGTCGAAGCTCTTGGGCTTCTCGATGGACGAGCTGCAACAGCACACCCACCGATATCTTGAAGACGCCAGGCAAAGGCCCCGCACGATCGCGGGGCTTCTTGCGGCCTTTTAGAACACGTTGTCCCAGGTGTAGCTAGCGGTTTGCCACTTGTGATCCGGGTAAAAGACACGCGGCGGCTTGATGGTCGGGGTGTACCCGAAACGGGCCCAGATCGGCCGCTCGGTCACGATGCTCAAGCTGCCGTTGGCCTGCAGGCGAATGGTTGCGCCCGGATGGCCAGCAGTACCACTTTGCCAAACGACGGCATTGTTCGCTGCGTAGATCACCAGGTTACCGTCTGCCTGCATGACGCATCGCGCACCGCCCCTGTTCTGGGTGTACGTCGCCCAGACAACGCTCCAGTTCGGACCGTAGACCACCAGGTTGCCATCGCCCTGGAAGACCAGGGAATGATCACCGGCACGGTAGAACTGGCCCGGTACCAACTCCGCAGGGCCACCGATGATCATGGCCGCCCCGACTGCCGGAGTGAACACGCGACCGTTGGGCGCATACCAGTGAGGGATGGTGTCGATGGTCACGATGTTCCCGTCATCCTGAACCTGGGTGAACGCACGCAAGGACGCATCCTCGCGAGAGCCCATGGTGGGATCGCTCGGTGTCGTCGACCAGATACGGCCGCGCAACGGGTCATCCAGAACGAAGCCGTAATTCATAAAGACCATCATCGGGTCTTTCTTGTTGCCCTTGCTCACATTGGTAAAGGGCGTGTTCTGGTCGGCGACCCACGCCAACTGGGCGCCGTCATAAAGCGCAAGGTTGCCATCAGGCTGAAAGAGCAACTTGAAGCGTTTGTTGGGGGACTGCAGATACTGGTTCGGCGCCATGTAATAGCGAGCCGGCAGCACCGAAGAACCGTTGTCGGTGAAGTCGTAGCGAATCCAAGCCATGTTGATACCTATTGAGTCGAATGATCAGTCGCGGAAAAGTCCGCTCTCATGTCGCTCACAGGCGATTGCCCAAGGCTCGAGGCCTTCACGTGATTCAAGGTTCCACAGCGGGAACATTTGATCTGGAGCTCGGTAAACTCACCCACGCGGGCGAGAAGTCGTTTGCAACGACCGCATCTGCATTCTTTTAACATCGACAAATCCATTTGATTTCAACTGCCCCACACTGCGGCAGCGATCCATTTCATAAAGGTCTCAAGGCCGTCAGGGCATCGCCGGAGCACCTTGCAACAGCGACTGAGACTCCCGCACCCACTGCTGCAACGCCCTCAATTGCTCGGCATTGGCATGGCATTGGCTGTAGTTGTCGACGACGCTGGCGGCGACGGTAGAGAGTGCAAGGCCCGAGGCGGCGTCATCAGCGACGCCGGGGCCTGGGGCCACGGGCAGGTTGGCGGCGCCGGCGTCGTGCACCCGGACAAAACCACCAGGCACAACACAGGCGTTATCAGCTGCTTTCGAAACATAGATCGGAACCTCCTTGGTGACAGTGGCGCCCGCCTGATAGACCTTGACGACGCGATCGACGTACTCGACCACCACCTTCTCCTTGACCCTGCCCAACGCCTGGCCCTGCTCGAAGGATTGCTGCAGTCGGGCCTCGTCCAGGCGCTGCTGCTGACTGCGTTCGCTGCCGGCACCGCTGACGAAGCCAAGGGCATAAAGCAACCCCGCTACGACGGCGAGAGCCAGCCAACTGCGGATATTCATCACGTCCTCCTCGGACCGATATGAAATGCATCAAACCGCCTGCAAAAATCCCTGTAACCGCTGCCGCAGGCTGCGAAAAGGTCCGCAGGACCTTCCCTCCAGGTCCAATTGCAGCCTACGGCAGCGACTACAGAAGGTGCCCGCCTCCGCATGAACTCAGACCACGGGCAGGCACAGCACCGCCCGCGCCCTGGCCCAGAGTTGCAGGCGATCCTGCAAGCCGTTCAAACCGCCATTGATGCGACGGGTGATGCTGTTGAACTCATCGCGATCGGCCAGGGCATTGAGCCCGCCGCGCTCCCAGAACCAGGCCGCCGACTCGGCGGCCCATTGCGGCTGCTCCAGCAGCTCGGGCAACTCCAGCAGGCGCTCATCGCCAAACAGCCCGAGGCTGCACTGGCGATAGTTGCTGCGCCCGGTGATCTGGATCAGCCCGCGCCCGCGATAGCGCTGACCGTCGCCATCGGCCTCGGGAGTGTTGCCCAGGCGTGCCGCGAGCGTGCCGGTGTCGTACTTGCTCAGGTATTGATCACTGCCCAGCTCGCGCACGTATTGCAGTTGCCCGGATTCGTGACCGATCTGGGCCAGGAAAGCCGCCTGACGCTTCGGCGTATCGATCTGCCGATGGGCCATGGCGGTGTTGAGAGCAGGAACAAAAACGCCGGCTTTAGCGCCGGCGTTGGGAAGGATCTGCAGCAGTTGGTGCTGTGTTATAGGCATAGGGAATCCTCATAGGTCAGAAATGAGAACGCCATGTCAGTGCAGGGCGTTTACTCAATTTGTTCTGCGATCCAGAGCGGCACCGCAGGCCGGCGCAGAGTGTCAGGAAAGTCCGCCGACTGAGGCCAATCGCGCAGGGCCTGCATGTACACAAGCAGCTCCTTGAACTGCTCGCCGTCAATGCTCGTCGGTGCTTCGATTTCCAGTTGATCCCGGTGCCGCTCGCGCAGCCACATGACCGCAGACAACTCACTATCGCGCCATAGCCGTTCGTTTTCCCCCTGCCGCTCTACTGTCGGCGGCGGCGCGTCAACGACAACAGGGAACCCGTTACTGTCCGGAATTATGAGCATCCCCTGCGACTCTTTCAGCAGCAAGGAGCGGTGCTGTTCTTCGGTAATGCGCTGCCCATCGTTGTCAGTCATTGAGAAAGCAAATCGAGCATCAGCCTCAATCCATTTTGCGTAAATCATATTTACCCCTTAGTTGCCAAAGGCTATCCACTTGAGGCGAGCGCCGGCAGGCGGCGCACTGGTAACGGTAAAGCCCGTTGTCGATAGCGCTTCATTATTCGTGTAAGCACCGGAAGCCGCGTAAGTGCTATTGAAATTGTTTATCTTCAGGTCGAGATGACTGACACCCCGGAACTGTATTGGAAACGTTACATTCCCTGCCGTCGTTGATCCCCACTGAATTACAAACCGCCCTAAAACTGTCGGGAACGCGAGAAATCCATTTTCCCCAAGGAGAAGGCCAAAGCCTGCATTAAACAGACTATTAACTTCTGCCTTTGTAAAAGCATCGCCGATGCCATAGCCCGCAAGGGTATTAGCTTTGGCGGCCTTAGCGTCAAGCGCCGAATCAGTTTGTGATTTTGTATAAGCGTCAGTTATTCCGTAGCCGCTCAAGGTATTGGCTTTTGCAGCTTTACTACTCAGCGAAGTATCTACTTGCTGTTTTGTATATGCGTCAGTGATGCCATAACCTGCGAGAGTTGTGTGACTACTCGGAATTGCATTTGAAACAATTTTCATAATAGCCGCCAAGAGCTGGCCGCTATTGCTTTCTTCCGGAGTAAACCCACCATTACGAATTACATTCAGCAACTCATCAGTAACCGAGTTTCCCCAAACTGACGGGATCAACGAGCCGACTTGCCCAGTGGCCGTGTTCTCGTCAACAAACTTGCCGTTGACTAACCCCACGTTGGGCACACTTTTCGGATAATCCATTTACACACCCACCCCATAATTGATTGATTCCAGTGCATGCGCCGGAGCGCTGCGACGGATAACGCATTCAAGGGCGCCGCTCGGGTTGACCCCGAAGCGCTCACCCCAATAGCTGGCCCCAAAGCGCCGCCCCAGACGGCGCCGCGGGCCCGTGTTGAGCGTCCACATAAACTGCGCGGACCAGGTACCGAAGTGGTCTGCGCCAAATCGGGAGCGGCCAAACCGCGGGGCCCGGCGCTCCGTGATGGTGGCTTCGGGATAACCGAGGCGCACCGCGATCTCGATGAAGTAGCCACAGGATTGCCCGCCGGCCGCCATCAGCCGTTGGCGCACAGCCAGACGGCGGTCCTCAAATACCGGTTCAAGCCCGATGCAGGGATCCGGCAGCCCCGTGACCCGCTCCCAGTCAGGCACCAGTTCATTCACGCCGCCAGCATCCATCTCATTCAGCAGGGCGAAGGCCCGGGCATCGATGCGCGCCAGCTCCTGCGACAAGCCCGTCAGCACTAACGCCAGTTCAGGGACGCGTTCAGGCTCCCAGGCCGGCCCCGAGGGGAGCAACGCCCTCAACTGGGCGCGGTACTGCTGCGCCGTTCTTAAGCCAGCCATACGCAGCCCCCATACGTCAGCAGCTCGTTAGGCTCTGCTGCTACATCAGCAACCGGCGCCACCAGTTGGTGGTCCCACTCACCAGCGGCCCCGCTGATGGATTCGGCGATATGAGTCAGCAAAAGGGTCTCACCCAGCGCAGCCTCACTTGCATGCAGGTCACGCAACTGCGCCTCGACGGCCGCCCGGACCGCGGAGGTATCCGGATTCAGTCGGATGCTGTACACCACCGATTTGCGCGTGGGGGCTAAGACGTACAACTCAGCCGTTACTGGTCGCCGCGGTTCGATGTACTGCTTAACCTCGGCCAGCTGTTCAACCGTTGGCATCGGATCGGTATCGTCGTCACGCATGACGAACAGGCCCACCGTGCCTGGCCCCAGGTAATTGCGCCGGCACCAGGCACGGGTGATCCCCGGGCATTCCAGGGCCCAGGTTTCGTAGTCGTCCGCCGAGCCGCCGTGGGGAATGATCCGATAGGAGCGGATCACCCGGGAGCGCAGGGATTCGAGGCTTTCTTCAGCCACGCCACCGCTCAGCCCCGGGGCCAGCACGGTGAACGCGTTGCCAATGCCTTGCACCGGCTGCACCGCGGTCAACTCCAGACCGGCGCCGGCATTGCCCAGGGCGCCGCCATCGACCGCCTGGATCGTGGTGCTGTTGAGCCCGGCGCTGGTGGTGCGCGCGGCGGTCACTTTGTAACTGCGACCGTCGCTGCTCTGCAGCAGGGTATCGACATCCAGCACGGCTCCGGCCGCGGCCGTGAAGCTGACGCTGCCACGGGCCGCCTGGGCGGCCTTGCGCGGCTGGTTCAGGCGCAGGGCAGCGATGCGCTCCAGAGTCGACTCATCGGCCTTGTCCGGAAGGATCTGCTCGGCGATCCAATCCAGGTAGCCGTACAGGCCAAAGGCGGCCCCACTCAGGGTTCGGGCCAGCACTTGGGCATCGGACTGGCGCAGCGAATCGCTGGCCAGGTCGCTTTGGGTGCGTTGAATCAGCACCGGCAGCGAAGGGGTTTCAAACGGCATAGGTCACCTGCCAACTGTGAATGGGGTTGAGGTCCAGGCGTTCGCCGTCGGCCAGGATCAGCACCGTGCGCAGGTTCAGGCGCTGGGCATCGAGGCGTTCGCTGAGAATCTCGACGGCGTTGCAATGACCATCGTCGATCAGCCACTGCAAGGCCTCGCGGGCATAGAACTCGGCGTCGAGCTGGGTCTGCCGGGTCAGCTTGACCCGGCGCAGCAGCCACAGCCGCGAACCTATGCGGTCGTCGGCCACTGTGGGAAAGCTGTCGCCCCACCAGCCATAGCGCTGATCGTCGTCCAGGGCATCGTCATCGGCGGCGCGGCGCCAGGTGAACAGGCTGATTTCCACAGCCCGGGTCAGGGCGTTCTTCAGGTCATAGGTGGCGAACATGCTTAACCTCCCACCGGCGCGCCGGTCTGGCCCGGACCGGGTTGCACGCCGCTGTGGACGTGGTTGATCTGGCTGATGCCGGCGGCAAGCTGATCGCCCTGGGAGACGATCTTGCCGCTCATGCTCAGGGTCGGGCTGTCGATGTTGACGCCGCTGCTGGCGCGGATGTTCAGGGTCGCGGTGTCGATGTCGATGACGCGCCCACGCTTGAAGTGGATCTTGTCGCCCTCGTCGGTGTAGATCGCCACCTCACCGGCGGCCAGGGCCTTGAGGCGGTAACGCCGGTCGGCCACCACCAGCACCACCGCGTGGGACCGGTCGCCGCCGAGGAAGGTGGCGATGCCCTCGGCGCCGGCCAGGGGATTGCTGGTGAAACCGTAAGGCTCGAAATGCTCCATGTCGTCGTTGACCTCGCCGGCGGTAAGGCGCATTTGCAGCGATTGCAGTTTGTTGGCCGAGTTGGCGAGCACCACGGTGCCCCGCGCCAACAGGCGTGTCAGTAGGCTCATGCTGAGTTCCTTGGAGGGTAGGAGCCGGCTTGCCGGCGAACAGGGGTTGCGCGGTTTCGGGCCGGATGCCTTCGCCGGCCAGCCGGCGCCTACGGATGGGCGCGGGTTTCAGGTGTTACCGGGTGTCGGGTTGGCGTCGAAGGTCTGCGGCGGCGCCACCTGCAGGGTGGTGATCGAGCCCTGCTCGGACAGCGACCAGGTGACCTTGGAGATCAGCATGTCCCGGTCGAACCCCAGCACCGGGTCGATCACTCGCACCAGGGTGTTGTGGCGCCACAAATCGCCATTGCTCTGGCGCCAGCCCTGCACCTGGTAGGTGGTGGTCAGGGCCTTGCCGGTGCGGGTGCCGCACTCCCAGTCAGCGCGCTGCTGAGCCAGCTCGGCACTCAGTTGCGCGGCTTCGTTGATCACCGTGACCCGCTTGCGCGAAACCCTTGCATCGCTGGCCCGGCCAGACACCTCGCTGACCGCCACCCCGCTGCTCTGATCGCTGCCCTTGTGCTGGCCGATCACCCGGTACTCGGAAAACACCGCGGAAAAATCCATCGGTGCATTGGCCGAGAGAATGTTCTTGCCCAGCTCCAGGGCATCGCTGGCGCGCCCACCGCTGCCCGGCGCCGCCAGCAGCAGGTAACCGTCGGCGTCGTCGGTGGAGAACACCCGGTACAGGGTCAGCAAACGGTCGATGGAGGCGAACACCGTCTCCCCCGGCACGATGCTGTGGGTGTGCAGCTTGCCGGTCGGGGCGATCTCGCTGCGCACACCGACCCCATAGGAGCCGGCCAGGGCGCGGACGATGCTCAGCACGTCCTGCTGGCGCCACTGACTCGGCCGGTTGATGGCCGCGCAATCCACCAGGTCCTGGGTCAGCGAACCGCCCTGGATGCTCAGGCTGATCTGCTTGCCGTCGTAACTGATCGGCGCCTTGTAGACATGCCCGGTGAGCACCAGATCGCAACCGATGCGCACCTGACAGCGAGCGCCCGGGCGGATCCGCACCTGCGAGTCCTGCCCCGGCCATTGCCAGGTGATGTTGAGGCTGAAGGTGCGGAACTGACGCTCCAGATCGGCGCTGATCTCCACGCTCTTCCAGCCGCTGTAGTCCAGCCCGTCCACCGTCAGGGTGACGATATTTGCCAGTTCGTCCATGGGTCACTCCCGAGCAATTTGCAGGTCGGCGGGCGGCAGGAAACCCGGGTGAGGCACCCGATTGCGCTGCACCACTTCGCCGACCCGGGTCGCATCGGCAAACCGCTGATAGGCCAGCACCAGCGCCGGCAGGCTGCTCTTGGGGCTGAGGCTGACCAGCCGCACCCCCGAGGAAGCCACGGCATTGAGGTGCCCCTGCACCTGCTGACGCAGAGTGTTGAGCGCCTGGTAATGCACCGCGTCGGCCTTGAGCGAGGCTTGCCAGATCAGCTCATTGAACTGATCGCGCAGCGCCAGCACATCGTCGGCCACCGGCACCTCCAGGCGCTGCACCGGCCGGCTGGCCTGCTGCGCCAGGGGCGGCGTGTTCTTGAGCTTCACCACGGGCGTGGCCACCGGTAACGCCGACACCAGGCGGGCGATCTGCACCAGCAGCGCATCCTGCACCAGGTTGGCCACTGCCTCGGCCGCCGCCGTGGTGTCCTTGCCGGTGGTCAGCTTCGGCGCATCGATGCGCCGGGCCGCCTCCACCTGCTGGGCAATATCGGCGAGCATCTGCCGATAGCCGCTGCGGGCAAAATCCTTGAGCCCGCGCACATCCTCCAGCAACCCCTTGAACTCCGTGCTCAGCTCCCTGGGTATGTCCTTGACCGCCTTGACCAGGGTGTTGAGGTCGCCATAGAACTCGATCAGCGGCTTGAACTCGTGCTCGATGACCGCATACACCTCGGTCAGCCCCTTGCGCAGCGCGTCCACGCCGATCCGCGCCTGCTTGATCAGATTGGTGGCGAACTCGAAACGCAGCACCGCCGAGCCCAGCAAGGTATCGCTGGCCACCAGCACCTGCTGCTGGGTGTTGACCACCGCCGAGGGAAAGCGCAGCGGCTGGTCCGGATAGAACTTCAGGCTGAAGGTCACCAGGCCGCCGTCCTGGCGGCTCTGGGTCATCTCGCATTCGCCGACCTTGACCTGCATCCGCCCAAGCCAGGGGTGCACCAGCTCGCCGCTGCCCTCCTCCAGGGCCTTGAGCAGCCTGTCGCGCTGCTCCAGGCAATCGGCGCCGACGATAAAGGCCGTCAGGTCATGGATTTTCGCCTGCTGGCCAAGGCCCTCGAAAAACGGCTGGTCACGCTGCGGGTACTCGTGCAACTGACCTTTCTGGCCCACCGGGGTTTTCGCCTGATCGACCCAGAACGGCACACCGCGAAAGGACGCGGGCAACAAACGATCACGCCAGTTATCCGCCATTGGAACCTCCTAGGGAAAGTGAGCGATAGCCCAGGGTCGAAGCCACGTTCAGGCCTGGTTGATTGGTCTTGGCCTGTTCGGCACGCAGGCCGGGAGGTGCGTTCTCAAAGCGCAACAGCAACCCGCCTTCAAGCCGAGTGCGATTGTTGGCCGCCGCCTGTTGCAGCAGCGAACTGGAGCTTTGCGGCAAATTGCCCGGGGTCAGCAGCGGAGAAGGTTTATCGGTCAGCGAGTCCTCACCCCGGTTTGCCGAGTTGTTGTGCTCCACCACACTCTCGGTCAGCGAGTTGATGCTCCCGGTGACACTGACAAGCAAATTGCCAAAGGTCGCTCTGAGCTTTTCGCGGATTGGCTCCAGGACCTTTTCCAGCCGCTCACGAAACGAAGAGAACCACTGGATCAAACCGTCGAGGTCCTTTCTCATCCCCTCACCGGGTGACCAACTGAATAGGCTGGCAACGTTGTTCTTTGCCGTGATCGACAACGCCCAGATCAGATCCCAGATCGCTGCAAACAGCCCCACCACGGGTTGCCAGTTACTGCTTATCAAGCCAAGCGGGCTCCACTCGAAAACCTCTCGCAGGCTGCGAAAAAGCACCTGGACAGCCTCTCTGATCGGCTCCAGGTTTCTGATCAACACCCCAAACCCGCTCATGTTGAAGAGCAGATTCAACGCCTGATACACCCGCCCGGTACCGGCGCTGAAGTCTTGCCAGAGGGCGCTCAGGTAAGCGCTGACCGGCCCCCAGTTGGCAATCAATTGCCCGATGGGCGTCCATGCGAACACCTCCTTGAAAAGACCAACCATGGACATGACCGTGGGTGAAATCTTCCCCCACAGCTGGATGAAAAACCGTGAAACCGGCTTCCAATTGGCCACCACCACACCGGCTACCGCAGCAATCGCCAGCATCGCCAAACCTATAGGCGAGGACAGTGCGGCAAAGACCGTGGCCGCCGAGGCTGCCACCGTAAAGGCGATTGCTGCGGCCGCTAGCCCCTCCACCAACCCGGGGTTATCAGCGACAAATTGACCGACCGATGTCAGTACGGGCTGAAGTCCCGTGACAATGCTGTTGATGGCCGGCAACAGTGCAACCCCCACATTGAGAGTGATTCTTTCCACCGCCTCATCAAAGTGCTTGAGGTTTTGCGCGGTATTGCCCAGCTCGTTCTCCGGACTTGCCTCCCCCCTGACCGCGGCAGCAGTGACAGCCTGGATGTTCTCCGCCTTGATCGCCGACTGCATGCCCGCAACAAAGGGGGTCAATAGGCCCTGCCCAGAGAACAATCCTGAAAGATCCAGATCTCCCAGACCACTTTCTTCCAGGCTTTTCCTGAACTTGCCCACCACTTGGCGAATGCCGGTGAGCTCCGGGTCGACGGCTTTGCTTGCGCTCTCGGCCACAGCAGGCTTGACCACCTCAGTTTCGGCTTTGACCTGCTGCACAGGTGCTGCCGGTTTAGCCTGTCTTGCCTGCTTGGGCCGCCGGCCCTTGGTCTTGTTTCTTTTTCGATACGCCATCACTGCACCTGCTGCATCGCATTGATCCGTTGCGCGTGCTCCAGGGATTCCCGGAGCACATCCAGTGGCCTGGCCATCATCTGTTCGGGGTCGACCTTCCAGAACCAGGCCAGGTCATAGGCGACAGCGATCAGGTCGGCGATGGCTGCGATGCCGCACTCATGAAAAAACTCGCCACCGCCCAGCTCAGGGCGTTGAGGTCCACCAGGTCCAGCTGGTTCACCGAGGACGGTGGAATACCGGCGCAGACCGCGATGTATTTGGCCGCGACGTCCATGTCGAGGCTGACTTCTTCGCTCTTGTCGATCTTGTACGGCAGCGCCTTGATCGCCCGCACTTCCTGCACCGTCGGACGGCGCAGGGTGAGTTCGGCCAGGGGCTCGCCGTGGGCTTCGATCGGCACCTGCAGCTTCACGGCATTGCTCATTGCCAGGTCCCCTTCTGCCCTTCGAAGTTCAGCTCGATGCTGGCGTCGTCGCCCTTGGCAATAGGCTCGTCCACCAGGTAGGCGCCGGCCAGCACGTAGACCTTGCCGTTGGCGAACTCGCAGGTGACGGTCATGTCGGAGCCGGCAATCAGTTGCTTGAGCGGAAAGTCCGGGGTGTGCAGCGCGGTGACTTTGAACGACGGGGTGAGGTCGGTTTCCTTGTAGAAACCCGGAACCACGGTTTCCCGCTTGACGGCCATCAGCGGTGCTTCGCAGCCGCCGCTGATGGTCAGTTGAGCGCCGTCCACTTTGACGTAGCAGGTGCCCGCAATCAGTTGACCCATGATGTTTCTCCCAAAAAATAAGCCCGCTCAAGGCGGGCTGAAAAAACGCAGTGATGCAGGTCCGGCTCAGGCCGCGGCGTCGTACTGCAGGCGGAATTGATTGAGCAGCGCGAACACCCGCAGGCCGTTGATGTAGTCCGGCGGGAACAGCACGTTGACCCGGCTCGGGTCCTGCACGTCGCGCTCGACGATCAGGTGCTCGGCGAACAGGTCGGCGTTCTCCACATGGCCTTCCAGCTCCAGCTTGGCGTACTGGGCGATCAGCTCACCGCGAATGGTGCTCGGGGTGACGATCGGCTGGCCGGCGCCGAAACGGGTGCCGTCGGCGGCCAGCTTGTGGCGCCCGTACTTGCTGGTGATCACGCTTTGCAGGCGACGCACGATGAACGCCGACTGGTGCATGGTTTCGCTGTCCAGGTAGGAGTTGTCGGCCTGGCCGTAGGCGTTCTTCTGGTAGGTGGTGATCGCCCGCTGAATGCGCATGTAGCCGCCTTCGTAGTAGGCGGTGGCGATGCCGTAGCTGAGCAGCGACTGACGCTCGGTGAGGGTGAAGCGTTCGCTGGCCGGCGCCGGGTCGATCCCCGGCAGGCTGCCGCTCTGGGTCGGACGGCTGGCGTCGGCGGAGATGAACACCGAGGTCCGCGCTGCCAGGGCTGCGGCCTGAACCCACACGGGCTGGGGCACGCCGGTTTCCAGGGCCTGGATGGTGATGTGCTGGTCGTTGCGCGCCTGACCGGCCGCCACCAGGGTGCCGACGCTGCCGCGCTTGGCGCTGTAGACATGGCCGAACAGCTGCTTGGCCCAGGACCAGCGGCCGGTGTTGTCGTCCATCACCGCTTGCCAGGCATTGAGGCTGGCGGTGTCGGTCCAGGGCATGCAGATGAACTCGAACGGCTCGTCGCCCAGGGCCGCCAGGGCCGCGACCTGATCCGGCACGCCGGTGCCGCCGGCCATCTTGCCCAGCACCAGGGTCAGGCCGGCCGGGGTTTCTTCGCCATTGCTCTTGCCCAGGCGATTGAGTTGCAGGCTGATGTCGTTGCCGCTGTCGCCGGTCCACTTGGCGCTCAGGGTCACCGTGCCGTCGACCGCCGCCGCGGTCACCGGCAGTTCCACCGCCGCGTTGACCTTCAGCGCCAGGGCGCTGGCCGCCTGGGCAGCGCTGGCGCCACTGACGATCGAGGCCTGCACCCGCACACCGCCGACGTACAGATTGAGCAGGCCGGCGGCGCTGGCGCTACCGGTGAGCTTCAGCTCGGCCTTGGCCACGCTGCCCTCGGTGCTGTGCAGCGGCAGGCACCAGATCTCGCCCACCGGGTCGGTCTTGCGCCAGGTTTCATACATCGAGGCGAGCATCGAACCTTGCCCGCCGATGCTCTTGGCCAGGGCCACGCTGGACACCAGCACCAGCTTGCCGAGATCGTCGCCGGTCTGATTGTCATTGACCTGGGCGACGATCAGCCGGCGCATGGCCGACGACGCGCTATTGGCCGCCGAGTTGTCCATCTCGGCGTAGAACAGCGGAACACGGATGTCCGCCGGGATATTGCTGAAACCGATCGCCATTATTTGGCTCCTTGAGATTTCGCCGCTTTCACGGCCTTGCTAGTGATATCGCCATCGGCCAGACGCCGGCGCCACCAGGCGTTGTCCGGCACTTCACGGCCGGAGGCGGGCAGCAGATCGCCTGCTTCCGGGTCCGGTACGGCACGGCCAGCGACCGGCAGCACGGTGATGCGTTTGCTCATTGCTTCAGCTCTCCTGAAAAAGTCAGCTCCAGGCGCCCGTCGGGCCCTGGACGTTGCAGATTGGGGTCCGCCGGATCGATGGCATCGACCCGCACCGTGACCCCGGTAAAGGACGGCAGGCCGTCGAGTTCACGCTCATGCCAGGTTTCCGCCGGCTGCCCGGGCAAGTTGCGCCCCAGCTGGAACTCGGCGAAGAAGCGCAGGCGGTAGAGCAGGCGGGTGGCGTCGAACGACACCAGTTCACCGCCGTCGTATTGGATCGGGTTGTACTCGGCGCCGGGTTTGAAACCGACCAGGGCGCGCCAGAGTTCGGCGCGCAGGTCGTGCAGCGGATTCAGCGCTTTTGTGGGGTCGGTGGCGCCAAGTGCCAGAACCACTTCAAAACGATCGCGGATGGTCTGGCGAATGATGTTTTGTCCGGCGCTGGCGCTGGCCAGATCATTGACCGGCGCCAGATAGGCAACCGGGGTTGATGCACCAGCGCCGGTTGCGGCATCGCTGCCAACAACGATGTGCCCCGCAAGGCTCGGGCACTGTGCTTGTAGCTGATCGAGAACAGCCGTGAGTTTCATCACAAGACTCCTGGAACGGGATTCATCAAGGCAACGGCGAGGCTGAATTGTTGGAGGCATGAAAAAACCCGTCGCAACGGGTTTTGCAGCAAGCGCCGGGAACCGCTGCCCCAGGTTGCTGGCGGGATCTGTGACCGACGGCTGCAGAGCCGATCCGAGCCGTCACTCCCGCCCCGCCGACAACAGCTCAGCACCGGCCTTGAGCCCCGCCTGCAGCGCCGTCCAGAACTCGGCATTTTCATAGCCCATGGCCCAGACGCTGGTACCACCCAGGCCCAGCTTGGTCACCAGCGCGGTCTTGGTCTTGATGCTCGTAGCATCGTCGTACCAGAGCACCGGTTGCGCGCGCTCCGGGGTCCACTCCACGCCATCGGCGAAGCTCTTGACCGGCCCCCAGGTGGCGTAAGGCGTTGCGGAAGCGGCGTCCCGGTGGGTGACGGCGCGGTGCTCGGCAATGATTTCCCGATAGGCCGACCAGTGCACCCGGTTGCCAATGCTGTAGTCCTGACCGTAGGCCGGCAGCCCGGCCAGGACCTTGCCCGGCGCGACTCGCGATACCGCGTAGCCGAGCACAGCCCGTTGCCAGTCGGCGCCGGAGCCCGGGCCGGGCCAGACTTCGTCATGGAAACCGCCGCTGCTCCAGCCGGGGCCGACCTGGTCGTAGGTCATGACCTGGACGTAATCCACCGCCGCGCCCAGGGCCTTGTAGTCGTAGCCTTGCAGGTACTCGGGCTCGCGGTCGCTGGACTTGGGCGGAACGCTGATGATCAGTTTCTTGTCGCTGGCATGCAGGGCGTTGCCCAGGGCTTTGACATAGGCGGAAAACGCCTTGGCATTCCTCGGTTCGACCTGTTCGAAGTCCAGGTTGATCCCGGCAAAACCGCCCTCCTTGGCCAGCCTCACCAGTTGCTTGATGCTGCCGGCACTCAAGGTCTTGTCGTTGACGATGGAGTGGGAGATGGCCGGGTCGAAATCCGCAATGCCCTGGTTGTAGTCGGACACGGTGGGGTACAGCGGCAGCGATTTGGACTGGGCGAAGCGAATGATGTTTTCGCTGGTCGGGTTCATCCCTTCCTGGTGCAACTGGCCGGTGACGGTCAGCCCGTAGATGCTGCCCAGGCCCACTGCGGACAGGTTGCCGTGGAACGCTTGCAGGTTGCTGTAGGAGGCTTCGACCTGGCCGTCGGTGTAGGCCAGGACAAAGGGCCCGGCATGGGCTGTGGCCGCCAGCAGCAAGCTGCAGCCGACGATCAATGTCTGGAACAGAAAGCGCAGGCCTCGCTTCGAGGCCGGGCTGCTGATGCCTGGGTTCATGACTACTCCTGCGGATTGTCCGCGTACTTGAAAAGGCAGAGTGGGTTGCAGCGCAACGCTGCACATGGGGTGGCCACGGCAAAGCTCGCGGGGCTGACGCAGCGTCAAAGCTGCACCACCCTGAGTGGTTTTTTGGCGGGGGTTTTCTTGGCCTTGGCTTTGGCCTTGCCTTGCTTGCCGCCGTTGCATTCGACCGTGGTGCTCCACCCCGACGGGTTGAACAGTTGCTCCACCGAGTCCACCAGGTACTCGCCGTCCAGGCCGGCCTTGAAGCCCTGGGCATTGATCAGGCGCTCGGCAAACAGATCGGTACGCCCGGGCATTTCCAGGCGCAGGCTGGCGCTGCTGCGGTTGAAGGCGGCCAGACGTGCCTTGGCCGCCTGCTCGGCGGCGGACTTGTTGGGGTACAGGTGCCGATCGGTGTGCACCGCCGGCACGCTGGCCGGCGAGTCGCTGTTGCCCAGGTCGATGACCTTGAGCGTGCCGCTCTTCGGGTCCTGGTGCTTGGTCTGCACCGCCTTGTGGGTGCTGCTGTCACTGAGGCGGAACTGATAGCGGCTGACGTCGCGGCGGCTGAGGCTGACAACGCCCAGGGCCTTGCCGCTGGCACTCAACCCGGACTGCCGGGGCAGCACCAGCAACCTGCCTTCGGCCACCTTGGCGGTGCAGTCGTACTGCCGGGCCAGGCGGGTGATGAAGTTGAAGTCGGACTCGTTGAGCTGGTCGATCCGCGGCACCTTGGTCGCCACCGGACAGACCGGCTGCCAGCCGTTGCGGGCCGCCAGATCGCGGACGATCTGCGCCAGCGCCACGTTCTCCCAACTGCCGCTGCGGGTGGTCTTGCCACTGCCGCGCATGTCGCTGGCCTTGCCGCGGATCTCGATGGAATCCGGCGGCCCGTTGACCACCACTTCATCCACCGTGTAGCGCCCCAGGCGAGTCAATGCCTGCCCGGCATAGCCGAGGAACACTTCGATGGCGGCGCCACGACCGGGCAAGGCGACCGCACCGTCACGGTCGTCGATGCGCAGTTCGAACTCGTCCGCTTCCATGCCCGGCTTGTCCAGGGTGCGCAGGGTCAGCAGCCGGTCATTGATCTGCGCGGTGATGTCGCGGCCATCGGCGAGGATGCGAAAGACCGGGGTCATGGCCTGTGCTCCAGAAAATGAAGACCCCGCACGCAGCGGGGTCTGTTGAGTGGAGGCCAGGTCAGTCCCATAGCTGAACCATCGCCTCTGTGCGGATCGGCAGCTCCGGTAGCAGGATCAGTACCCCGGCCCGAAAGGGTTGTGGCTCGTCGGCCAGGCCCTGGTTGGCATCCAGCACCGCCTCGACGCTGCCATTGAGGTGCCCGTAGTAGCGATGACACAGGGTGTCGAGCAGATCGCCGTCAGAGGTTCTGCAGGTCGTTGCCATAGCTCACAAACTCCAGTGAAAACCCTTGTTTGCGGGGAATGCCGCCCGCCAGCAGGTGGCTCTGTTCCTCGTCGATGCTGGTGAGGCACCAGGTGCCCAGCACTTCGCCGTAGCCCGTGGTCAGGCTCAGGGGCTGCAGGCGCCGGCCAATGCTGCGCAACGCCTGCAACTGCCCCAGCCCGCCCTTGAACCCGGGAAAGATCGCGCCCTTGAGGGAGATCTTGTCGTCACCCTGCCCCACTGCCTGCTGCGCGATGCTGCGGCTCAGGCGCTCCTGGGCCGCCCAGCGAAAGCCGGTTTGCCGGCGCAGCTCATCGAAGGCCGCGGTGTCGAGGTTGAAGTAGAACGGCTCGGCCGCGGCCCCCAAGGGCTGCAGGATCAGCAGGTGCGGGAAGGGTTTCACCGCCTCCGCCGCCGGGGTGGCCTGGGGCGCCAGCGCGCCGGAAGGAAAGATATTGCCCAGGGCCGGACTGATCTGCCCGCCGATGCGGTTGATCGCCGCGCCGGCCTTGGCCACCTGCTCCTGCAAGGCGCCAAGACGCTGCTGCATCTGCCCCGCCACGGTCACGGCCTGGCTGTACTTGGCCGCGACCTCACCCACCGCCGACTGCGCCGCGCCGATGCTGCGCATCGTGCGTTGCAGCTTGGCGCCCAGCACCGGGCCGACCCAGGGCAGGTTTTCCAGCTCCGAGGCGGCGCCGGTGATGTCGCTGATGGCACCGTTCATCGGCCCCAGCATTTCATCGGCGCTGCGTCGCCCCGCCTCCGCTGCCGCCACCAGGGACGTGAGCCCCGATTGCAGCTGTTCCATATAGGCCATGCCGCCTCCTTAAACGTGTGCCGCGTCGAACAACTGACGACCCGCCGCCTGGCGGCTGTATTCGTCGAACTGAAAGCGCAGATAGGGTTCCAGCTCCCGGGCCAGTTGCGCCGGATCCCTGACATCGCCCTGGACCGAGATCGACAGGTAAGGCGCGAAGCTGAACTGCTGTTCGATTGCCGGGGGCGCCGCCGATTTGAACGGCTCCGGGGGATTGCTCAGCGAAAGGCTCGACGCCGACGGTGCCGGGCTGGCCAGCAAACGCGCGGCCTGGCCCATCAGCGGAGGCGTCTGGCCCGACTGGAAGGACTTGGCGATATCGCCCATCACCGGCGGGATGTTCTGCCCGGCATTGCGCATCATCAGCGGACCGGCAGCGGGCATTTGCTTGAGCGAGTCGTCGGAGCCGAACAGTTTTTTGCCCAAGGCGCCACCTGCGGCAGAACCGCCCCAAGCGCCCAGGGCACCGCCCACCAGCCCACCAATAACAGTACCGATGACCGGCACCACGGAACCAATGGCGGCCCCTGCTGCTGCTCCGGCAGCGGCGCCTGCAAGATTGCCTGCCGCCTCGCCATAGCCTTCGGCTTTTTCATCCTGGGTCTTGGCATTCAGATAGGTGTCCGCAACCTGGAAACCGGCACCGAGCACCGATAGGATCGCGCCGCCCTTGAGCAAAGGTGCGAACCCTTTGGCCACAGAGCCAGCGCCTTTCAGTGCGGCACCGGCCACGCCAGACCTGACCGCCCCTCTGGGCAGTTTTTCCAGACCACTGGGCGTCAAAGGGCTCTTGCCACCTTGAATGCCCGCCCCCCTCGCAGGTGGCCTGCGCCTGTCAGCCTTACGCCCACCACGGCCCCGACGGCGTTGCTTGTCCAAGCCGCAGTCGATCATGGGCTCGCAACAGTCAATGCCTCCCGCACTGAGGCCAGGCGCTCGCTTTGCCGCCTTGGGGTCAACCTTCAACCCACCCCGCAGGACATTGATCAGGCCCTTGCCCATGGTGTAGACCGCCATGAGCTTTTGCACCGCGACATACGCGGCGCCCAAAGCGACCACACCCTGCACCAACGATGGGTTGTGCTCCGCCAGCTCGGTCAGCTTGCCGACCACCACGGTGATGCTTTTGGCCACCAGATCCGTCACCGGTTGCAGAGCTTCTCCCACGACCCGCTGGCCTTCATCGATGGCTAAACCTGCTTCAGCCCACAACTGCTTGGAGGCTTCTCGACGCTCCGCGAGGTTCCTGGCGAGAACGCCAGAGGCGCTCAACGAGTCCTTCTTCACCTGCTCGTACTGCTGCCGGCCCTGGGTCTGGGCCAGCAAGGCCGCCTTGATCTGCATATCGGTGAACAGGTCACCGGTGCGCAGGGACTCTTCCAGGGCCTCAAGCATGGCCTTGGCCTTGGCCGGGTCGGTTTCCTGGCTGATCTGCGCCTGGGCCTCGGCCATCTTCGCCGCCTTGCCCGGGTCGATGGCCCTGACGTAACGCATGGCCAGGGCAAAGCTCGCCTCCAGGCTCGACATGCCCTTCTGGATACCGGTATTCAGCGAAGCCTGATAATCAATGCCGGCGTCTTCATAAGCCTTGACCGCCTCACTGGAGCCGATTTTCTCGATCCAGTTCTGCAATTGGCCAGCGGCCTGATCAGCACTGCCCGCAGTGTTCATCTGCACTTGCAGCATGGACCCCAACTGACTCACCGCCTCCATACCGGTGAGTCCTTCCGCGCTCGCGCTCTTGAGCAGCGCCGGGAGCAAGCGCGCCATGTCGGCCGCCTCGAAATTGCCGGCCTGCCCCTGCAGGGCGATGGCCTCAAGAGCCTGCTCCATGACCTTGGGATCGCTGATCCCGGCCTTCAGCTCCAGGGCCCGCATCAGCTTCGCCGTGTCGTCGACACTCGCGCCCTGCCCCACCGCAAACTTGGCGGCCAGCCCTGTGTAGCCTTGTGCCTTGTCCAGCGACATGCCGCTGGCCATCATCTGGCTCACCAGGGCCGCCACATCGTTACGGGCCATGCCCGTGTCACGGGATGTCTGAATCACCGTGCGGCTCAGCTGCGCTTCCTGAGGCTGGTTGACCACATTGGCCTTGATCGCCATGTCGCGGATCAGCGCCTGATAATCGGCACTGATCTTGACCGGGGCGCGCAGTTTATCGACGCCAAACTTTGCCCAGCCATAAGCCGCCTTGAAGTCGGCCTTGCCTTGGGCGACCTGCTGCAGCCCACGAGCCTGAAGCTCAGAACCGCGGGCCACCTTGCCCAGCGCTTGATATTCCTGGCGCAGCTTGTGCACCTCAATACCCTGCTGGCGCAGCCCGTTGCGGCTCTCTTCCAACCGGCGCAACAGCCCGGCTGCGGAAGCGGCGCCGGTGTCATGGGCCTTTTTCCATTCATCCTGCAGGCGCAGGGTCTGGCCGAGGGTCTTCTCCAGCACCCTGGCCTTGCTGCCCTGCTGCTCCAGCTGCTTGATCCGGCCTTCCATCGTCTTGAAGGCGGCGTCCCAGGTCGAACTGAGGGCAGTACCCACTACCACCAACCCCGATACCAGCTTGTTCGCCATGTGCTTCTCCTGCTCCTTGGGTGACGGGCTCAATCCGTGAGCCACCAGACCATGTCGGAAAAGCCCATGGTCATGATTTCCTCGGCGGAAAAATGCAGCTCGCGAGCGAGCCGTTTCGCCGCCACCTTCATCACCGCCGGATCAAAGCTCGTCGTCTTGCACCAGGCGAAAATAGCCGGCCTGCAGGCGCTGATAGTCCTTGAGCGCCATGCTCTCCAGGTCCTTGGTGCTGATTTGCGCGAGGCTGGCAAACAGCATCAGCTCGCGCTGTTCATCGTCCCCCACACCGGCGGCGCTGGCGGCGCGCACATCACGTACCGTCGGCGACCGCAGGGTGAGCCGGTCGCAGACCACGCCGTTCATCTCCACCGGCTTGCTCAGCGCCACCATCACGCTGTCGCTGCTCAGGGTCATCCAGCTCGGGGTCTTGTCGCTTGCTTGAGACATGGGGTGTCTTCCTTACAGGCCCAGGGCCGAACGTTGGGCGGCGAGCTGGTCGACGCCGTTGATCACGCGCTTCATGCCCAGGGCATCAATCTCGTAGATCAGGCGGCCGTCGACTTCCAGCTTGTAGTAAGTCAGGGCCACGTTGTGCTTGATCTCGGCCTTGTCGCCGGATTTCCAGTCGCCCATGTCGACCTCCTTGAGCAGGCCGCGCAGGGTGACGATCACCGGAGTGACCTTGCCCTTGAGGCCCTTGAAGGCGCCACGGAACACACCGTTGAAGCCGCTGCCATCGGCCAGGCCGAACATCTTCAGCGACTCGCGGCGCACGCCGGTGGTGGTGAAGCCGGCCTCTTGCTTCTCCATGCCCATGTCCAGTTCCACCGGCACATCCATGCCGCCGACACGGTGTTCCTCGGTCTTGAGGGTCAACTTGGGCAGGGTCAGGCTCGGCACGTCGCCTTGAAAGCTGATGCCATCGACGAACAGGTTCATGTTCGCCAGGGTTTCGGGAATCATTGCCATTGCGGGGGCTCCTTAAGCGGCTTGGTCGAGGACTTCGGTCAACCACTGGTTGGTGACCTCGACCCGGAAGTGGGGGTTTTCGGCGGGCGGCACGTCGGTAAAGCGGATGTTCCAGTACACCTTGCCCTGCTCCAACTGGCTGGCGGTGTTCAGTTCGGTGTCCGCGTAGACCTCGAAATTGATGATCGCGCCCTGGTTCTTCAGATCACGCATGAAGGCCTGCAGGCCCTCGGTGACGTCCTTGACGTAGGTCGCGGTGATCGAGCGGTCCACGGCCCATTTGTGGCCGAAGAGGATGGCGTCCATGACGATGTCCATGGTCCGCACCCGGGTGACGAAGGCCCACTTCGGATCGCTGGACAGCGTGCGGTTGCCCCACAGGCGGAAGCCCGCATCGCGAATGATGGTGGTGATGTTGGCGTTGTTCAGCAGGTTGGCGCGGCAGGTTTCATCGCCGTCGAGGAACTCGATCGGCCGCTTGGTGCCGGTGATGCCGACGAACTCCTTGTTCGACGGCGAGGCCCAGAAGCCGTACTCGTTGTCGGTCCAGGCGAACAGACCGGCAACCCAGGCCGAGGCCGGCGCATCGACGGTGGCATTGGCGCCGTTGTCCCAGTGCTGAACACCCGGGTCGACCATATAGGCGCGCTTGGCACCGAAGTTCTTGGCGTAGGCCATGGCCGCTTCGTCGGTGGTATTGGGACCATCGAGAATGGCCAGGCCACGCAGCTTGTCCGCCAGGGCCACCAGGGCGGTGCCGATGGCCAGGGTCGAACTGTGCTTGGGGGTGACCAGCAGACGTGGCTGGGCGTTGAAACGGCTCTTGCCGTCCAGCAGCGCCTGCAGACCGGTACGCTTGCCGTCGGCCAGCACCCCGCCGATGATCGCCGAAGTCTGCTCGGCCGCGTCGGTCATCTTGGCCACGCCACAAGCGACGATCACCGCCTTGGCCCGCTGGTAGATGGCCTGGCAGGCCTTGGTGATGGCCGCATCCGGGCCCCAGGCGGCAATGGCCTCGCGCTCGTTGGTGATCAGCAGCAGATCGTTGGCCTTGGCAGCGGCGGTCGGGCCTTCGGTGAAAGTGTCCACCAGGCCGATGATCGAAGACGACGGCAGCGAAATGGTGCGCGTGCCGGTGTCGACGTTAGTCACGGTAACGCCGTGGAAAAAACCACTCATGGATAAACTCCAGACATGAAAAAGCCCCGGGTGAAGGGGGCTCGTAGGGATGATTGATTGGTGGGAAGCGGGAAACAAAACGCCCCGGCGGTGCGGGGCGTTTACTGGGTTTGTTCGGCGATCCAGGATGGGGCTACTGGACGATGCTCGGCTTGTGGAAAGTCCGGGGATTGGGGCCAGTCGCGTAGGGCTTGTATGTACACCAACAGTTCATTGAACTGGTCACCTGTCAGCGTGGTGGCGGTCCCAATTTCGAGCTGATCACGGTGACGTTCGCGTAGCCACATGACAGATGTCAACTCTGCATCGCGCCATATCCGTTCTTCTACAGAAAGATCACGCTCAACAACTGGCGCATCTACAAGATACGGTAGGCCTCGTTCATCGTGCGCACGGATCTTGCCGGGAGCCGGATTGCCAATAACTGCCAAGTACAGATCATCAGAGATTTCGATCGCGTCCTCCGGAATTGATACGTGCAAACCAGGGACATAAGTCGTTTGAGTTGTTTTGCTATATAGCCTGTACATATCACTCCTTATCAGTAGCCGAAGGCCAGCCAGCGGACAGGGATTCCGTTCGCCATATTTGTGCCGTTGTTGCTATCGGTTCGCCAGCGCGCACCAGTGGTAGTCACAGAGTCAAATGCAACAATTGGAATACCGCTTGCCGCGAGATCAAGCCCGCTATTGGCGTTGTTCGCTGCTGATGAGCCTATGAGTGAAAGCACGCTTGTCGGGAAAGCGAAGGGAAAAGCGAAGTTTCCAAACGGACCTGTTCTGCCGCCTGTGGTGATAATCACTCCCCACTGAATCACCAGCCCGCCCAGCCAGAATGGCAAAAAGATTCCACCATTTTGCGCGAACGAGAAGGAGAAACCCCACCGCAGCTTTTTCGGCGTCACCATCACTGAGTCATCAGTACCAGCATTCACCTGAGTCTGGGTTCCGACTTTTGCGGTCCCCTGATTGTTCTCAGTCGCTTGAGCTGCAAGCGGGGCCAAAACCGCAATGTCAATGTTCCCCTGATTGACGGGCGCGCTCCAGGCTTTGATGCACCACATGACAGAGAGGTTGCGCGGACGGGTTTCAGCTCCCCCAGTCGGGCTGGTTGGCTGGGTTAGTTCTCCAACTTTCGCTCCGTTGTGCAACGGCCCAGAAGACCCGCCGCTGCCGTATGTATTTTGATTACCGATTGGATGAGTGTGCGACTTGAACTCATCAGCCTGCCAAGTGCCAAGAGCACGCCCAGCATCCACACCGCGCCCATGGTCCCATCCCCGCAAGAACTCCCCCCGAGACTCAGGCAATCGGAAGTTTCCAGCACCCTCATCGCCCTTGTTGAAGGTGGTCCCGAGATAAGCCGCAAGATCGGGATAAGCGGCAATGCTTTGCACGCTACCGTTAAGTTCAAGATAGCCCGGTGGAACCTCACCCTTGGGAAATGGAATGATGGCACCGACAGGGTGTGCAGACTTGAGTGCGGCCAGTTCCTTTACCAGCGCTGCTACGTCGATGTTTCCCTGATTGATGGGTGCGTTCCAGGCTTTGATGCACCACATGACCGCCAGGTTGCGTGGGCGGACGTACATTGCAGAAGCTATACCGGGACCACTAATATTTGCCCCGGTCCCAACGTACTGAACATTTGGTAGAGCCGTCGGAGTCCCATCAGAGTTCAGCCGCGCCCTGAATGCTGCAGAGTCATCATTGAGATCATTGTAAAACGCTACAACGCTTACTCCTGAAACTACCGCATCGCCTGCTGAGACAATCGACGCATCTTGCCGACTTCCAATTTCCCGCCCAGCATCCACCCCACGCCCATGATCCCACCCCCGCAGGAACTCGCCCCGAGACTCGGGCAAGCGAAAGTTTCCAGCCCCCTCATCCCCCTTGTTGAAAGTGCTCCCCAGATACGCCGCCAGGTCTGGATAAGCCGCAATGCTCTGCACACTGCCATCGATCTCCAGAAACCCCGGCGGCACGCTGGCCCTGGGAAACGCCACCATCGAGCCCACCGGCAACGATGACGACTGCGCCACAATCGACTCGATCTCAGCCTTGGTGTAGGTGTCGGTAATGCCATGCCCGGCCAGGGTGCTCGGGTTGGTCCCGGCGATCACGCGGCCGTACTTGTCGACCGTGACGTTGGCATAGGAGCCCGCGCTGATGCCGGTTCGCCCGATGGCCATCTCGAAGGCCAGCGGCGTGGTGCCGAGGACAATCGGCCCGTCGGTAACCAACTGCCAGACGCTGTCGCCGTTGACCGTGCCCTTCTCGATGCTGACGAACAGCCCGGGGGTGACCTCCAGGCTGGTGTCAGCATCCTGGACACGGGTCCAGACGCCCGTCGACGACACCACATACAGCCCGTTGTCCTTGGCCTGGGCCTGGTTCTTCACCAGCACCCGGGCATCGGCCGGCAGCAGCACGCCGTCGATGGTCTGAATTCCGCTCAAGGCGATATTGGCGGTGGTGGCCACCAGCGCCGAGTGCTTGAAGTCCAGCTTGGCCAGGGCCTCGATCACCGCACTGTCGACATACTCGCGAGTCGCCAGCACCACAGCAGGATCAATCTTCAACACGATTTGCGCGGTGTTGGCGACGATGAAGTTCATGCGGATGACTTGGGTCTTGCCGGTGCCCTGGGCCAGCAGGGGCTTGAAGCTCGGGGCGCAGTTGGCCACCGCCACCAGGTCGCCGTCGGCGTCGAACAGGCCGATCTCGCGGATCCAGCGCCCACCGACATCAGGCGGGATCACCTGCTCGGTGATGATGATGTTGGGGTTGGCCGGGTCGGTGCGCACCTGGTTGACCGGGGCGCGGCGCCATTCGTTGATCAGCTTGGTCTGGGCCTTGTTCGGGATGGGGTCGGTGCCGTTGGCATCGCCGACCGCCATTTCCTTGAAGGTCCAGGACGTGCCCAGGGCCGTGGCATTCGCCTGTTTCGCCTCGCCCACTGCCGTGAGGATGGCGAAGAACTGACTGTTGGAATCAATCATGAGTACACATCCAGGGTGTCTGTTTCATCAATACACATGACCTGGCCATAACGGCCGGTCACTTCAATGTCGCGGGGTGTCGGGGGATAAACGTCGAGCACTTCGCCTTGATCCACGTAGGCGCCGTAACCGATGACACCGGAGGTTTCCAGGCTGATGGCCAGGCCGGTCATGTGCCGGCTGACCGGCCGGGCGTCGTCGATCAACCGGGTCAACTCCTGGTACATCTCCTCGGTGATGCCGGTATCCAGCACCCCGACTTTCAAGGCAAAGGTGGCCGGTTCGCCTTCAGGGACCGTCTGCCACCATTCGACCACTTCGATCAGGTAACCCAGCGGTTCCACCACCCGGCGCAGCGCACCGAGGGTGCCTTTGCGGGCGTGGATGAAGTAGGAGGCGCGAATGGCGTTGCGCTTGACCGTCTCGGACCAGCGCGGGTCCCAGCGATCCACCGACCAGGCCCAGGCCAGTTGCGGCAGCAGATGCACCGGGCAGGTCGCCGGGTCGTACAGGGTGCGCAGCATGATGGCGCTGTCACCGCTACCGGCCGCCTCCAGGGCGCGCTCCAGCGGCGTGCTATTGATCGGCAATAGGCTGGTCATCTCAGCTCCCCAGCGTGACGCTGTAACCGGTGCAATACGCCGCTTGAGCCTTGGTCGGGGTGATGTCTTGCCAACCCGCCAGATCGACCCGAGCCACGCCGGCCACATGCAACTGCGCATCAATGGCCGAACGGGCCACCTCGATGCCCAGGCGCCGGCGTGGGTTGACCCAGGCAGCCAGCTTGCGCTCGGCTTCTGCCAGGGCGGCGTCACCTTCCGGGCCGGAGCCCTTCATGTGCAGCACCGCGTCGATGCGATACGGCAAGACTTGGGCACTCTGGACCGTGACCCGGTCGCCGAGCGGTCGCACGTCTTCATCGTTGAGGGCTGCGGCAACGGTCGCCAGCAAGTCAGGACTGGCCGCGCCATTTCCCTCCAGGCTCAGCACCGTGACCGTCACCCGGGCCGGTGCCGGGCTTTCGGCCTCGGCGTCGGCTACCAGCGCAGAAGCGTTACGGGCATGCAGGATGTAGCTGTTGCGCGGGCCGGCCGTGGTCAGTCCTTCATAGGCCAATTGCACACGCTCGCGCAGCGCGTCGTCAGCTTCCTTGACCTCCTCCAACGGCGGTACCGCCTGCGGGTCTGCGGCCTGGATCACCAGGCGCTGCAGTTTGACGTTGGCCGCCAGGTGGTCCAGGTCCGTGCCCTGGGCATGGGCCAGCAGCAACGCCTTGGCGGCGTCGTTGACCCGGGCCCGCAGCAGCATGTCAGCGTAAGCCGAGACTTCCAGCAGTTTGCTCACCGGGTCGCTTTCCAGGTTGGCCGTCCAGTTCTCGCCCATGTGCCGGCGAAAGGTGTCCAGCTTGCCCTGGTACAAGGCCTCGAAATCCAGGGCTTCAAGCACCTGGGGTGCCGGCAGCGCCGACAGGTCCAACGTACTCATGCCGTCACCTCCAAAACCGCGCGATTGCCCAGGTACTGGCCGGTCAATTGAAAACTGATCTGGCCTCCCACCACCGCGACCACACTGACCCGCTCCAGCTTCAAGCGTGGCTCCCAGCGCAACAGCGCCCGTGCCACTTCGGCCTGCACCGCGCTTTTCCAGCCGCCGGTCACTGGCAGGTCGACATAACGACGCAGGTTGCTGCCGTATTCGGGGCGCATCCGCCGGCTGCCCAGGGGCGTGGTCAGGATGTCCTCGATGGACTGCCGCACATGCTCGATGCCGGACAGCGACAGGCCGGTACGGCGATCCATTCCGATCATGGCCTTACTCCTGTGCTTGCAGATCCGGGTGGCTGGCGAGGTAGTCCAGGGCAACGCGGTCGCCGGCCTTGACCGATACCTGTCCCTGGACCACCGGCAATTGGCGGCCATCCGGCAGGATCAGATGACGCGAGGTGTAGAGGCTGTCGCGAAACACCACAGCACCGGTGCCGGCCGGACGGCCGTTTTTTTTCTTGGGGGTGGCCATTGGATTCTCCGGGTAGAAAAAACCGCTCTGGGCGGGTTGCTTGAGTGATAGGTGGGTCGTGCGGGCGATGGGGCCAAGGATCACTGCGGCGGAGCCGTTGCACCGGGGCCTGACATCACACCCGGGTGGGTATGGGTCGAACCGACGTTGACTCCGTTATGCTTCAGGCTCCCACCGTTGATCTGCACATCGCCATTCAAGGTGATCGCTCCGCTCAGGGTGATGCTGTCGGCCTTGCCGGTAATGCTGCTGTCGGTGACCTGCGCCGAGCTGGCGCCGACCTGAATGCTCACCGTGCCGCTGGGCAGGCTGATGCTGTAGCTCTTGGCCTGCCAGTCATAGACCAGCGAGCCGCCATCCTCGAAACGCCAGACCTCGACATGGTCGCGGTTGTCCGGCTGGGGACCGGCGTTGCCATACAGGCCGGGAACGAAGGTGCCCTGGGCCGGCTCGCCGCTGGGGCTGATCAGCACGCCCTGCTCCCCCAGGCTCGGCGCCCGCCAGTGCCGGGCCTTGCCCGCGGCCTGGCTGTGCCAGCGCAGCCAGGCGCTGGTCCACCCGGCACCATCGGAAACCCGCACCAGACCGGCAGCCAGATCCACGCCGACCACGCTGCAAGGCAGGATCAGACCGGCAATCATGCGGTCGTGGGTTGCAGACACGTAACTCACGCCATGTGCTCCGGCGACTGGTAGTCGCCCTCGTGGCCGGGTCCGGTATCGGGGCTGAAGCCCAACACCAGCGTGCCCGGTGGTTGATCGGGCCAGGGCCATTGCTCCTGGCCCAGGTAGACCAGTTGCTGCCACTGCACGATCCACTCGGCGCGATAAGCCGGATCGGCCACCGGGCCGGCAGGCTTGGCCCATACCGCCGTTGCCCCTTCGACAAAGTCCAGGTTCCACTGCTGGCAACGCAACAGCTCAAGCAACTGCGCCGCCAGCATGGCCGCCTGCAAAGGCGCCTGTGCCAGTTCGGGGTCAACCCGTATCCGCGCCTCGAAGGTGGCCCGCATGCAACTGCGGCCATCCCCGGGGTCGGCGGCCTGGTCCAGGCCGGTAACCGCGAAGTGGAGCGCCGGTTCAGTGACGCCTTCGAGGATCTTGGGGAAGGCCTCAACCCTCTGCAGTTGCGGCATCGCCAGCTTGATGGTGGAGGTGATGGCGTCTTTTAGCTGGGTCAGTTCGTTCATTGTGTAGTTCCTGAATCAGGTCGAGGCGCCCCAGCCGCCAGGGCCGATGAGCCTTGTTGAAGGCCGGAGCCGATGCGGGATCAGCGCTGATCCGGGTTCGAGTCCCGTGAGGGCGGTTCGCATACTCCGATGCGCTTGGCCGCCCAGCGCTCGTAGAGGCCGATGGCGACGTCGGCACCGGCCATGGCGGTCAGGCAACCGAAGGCACAGGCGGTCCAGATCGAGACGCCGGCGGCATACAGCAGCATGATGGCCGAGACCCCGCAGACCACGCAGGCTCCAGAGCGCAGCGCCAGGCGCCGTAACAGCGACCAGCCACGGGCGCCCTCCTTGTCGGCGCGCCACATTTCGCCGGAAACGCCACCGACCAGCGCCAGGACGATGACCAGCCAGATCGGCATGTCCAGCAACGCTTGCTGCTCGTTTGTCATTCACGTCTCCCGTGCGGATTGAGGCCAGCGAGATGGCCAGTTGATAGAAAGCTGAAAAGGGTGATTCAAGGGGTCCCTGTCTATTGGCGGCCCACGTTAGGCAGGCATTCCAAAAAGCCCGGTCGCCCGGGCTTTTCAGTAATGCAAACCTTGGTCTTTCGGCACTACTGGTGCGGTACGGACCCATTCAAATTGTTCCTCCGACCGCGACCCTGTCCGCCGGATAACTGCTTCTGGTGCTTTACGCTGCACACCCGGGTCAGTTGCCAACCCTCTGAACCGTCGAGGCCGGCTCATCGCTGCCTTTGCTTTGCCACTAAAGAGCGTCGTTGCAGCCGTTGTTGAACGGCTTGAGATGGATAATATGCATTCATGCATATGCAGTCAATGCGTAAATGCATTTATTTATGCGAAAAAATTGCACGCGTGCATGGAGCCCGCATAAATGCAGGGGGGAGGATTTTTCGAGGGCGAAAAAAAGCCCGCTCAGTGGCGGGCTGTGTCTGACCGTGATGGCTTAGCGGGCGTACATGCCCCACCAGAAAACGTGACCGAGGATGCTGATCTGCTCCTCCTGGATATCCTGGAAGCTGTAGTCCTCGTCCGGATGTTCATCGCGGTTGAAACTGCGCAGGCGGATCCCGGTGGGCAGGCGATACAGCTGCTTCACCCGCAGCTGGCCATTGTGGTTGATCGCGTAGAGGTCGCCATCGATGATGTCGCCAATGGCGCATTTGCCGGCATTGACCCCGACCGTGGCGCCATCGCGCAGCACCGGCAACATGCTATTGCCCCGCACCGTGACGCACTTGGCCTGATCGAACTGCACGCCGTTGTGCCGCAGGCTGCGCTTGCCGAAGCGCAGGCTGGCGCGCTCGCTTTCCTCGATGACGAATCTTCCTGATCCAGCAGCCAATTCAACCTCACGCAGAAAGGGAACCGACACCTCGTCGTCATCGACAGGGGTATCGTCGTCCCACAGGCTTATGTCCTTGAGTTCCGAATGAATCTCGTCACGGGGGGCCGCCGCGCGGGCAGGCGCGATGTCCACGCGCCCGCGCAGTTGATCGGTGCTCACCTGGAAGTATTCGGCGATCCGCGAGATGTGCTTATCCGAGGGATCGACGATCTTCCCGCTGAGAATCCGCGAGAGGGTGGATTGAGGCACACCGGTACGGCGGTGAAGCTCCGTGGGGGAGATTCCATCGCGATCCAGCAGCTCTCTTAAGACGGTAGAAACATTGCGTATTTGCATAGAACGCATATTGCTCGATCTTTTAGGCAATGACAAATGCTGTTTTGCATATTTGCAATGCATTTGCCGGACAACCCTGCTCGCGCCTTGGTGCCTGCGAGCCCGGGGCACCCATGGTAACCTTGCCGCCATCTGCAAAAAGCCGGGCCCAGCGCTCCTTTGCTTCACCCATTCAACGAATCCGCCTAAATACCAATGAGTAAAACTACCTCCGATCTGTCCTCCCACACGCCGATGATGCAGCAGTACTGGCGCCTCAAGAACCAGCACCCTGATCAGTTGATGTTCTACCGCATGGGCGACTTCTACGAGATCTTCTATGAAGACGCGAAGAAGGCCGCCAAGCTGCTGGACATCACCCTGACGGCGCGCGGACAGTCGGCGGGCCAGGCGATTCCCATGTGCGGCATTCCCTACCACGCCGCCGAGGGCTACCTGGCCAAACTGGTGAAACTCGGCGAGTCGGTGGTGATCTGCGAGCAGGTTGGTGACCCCGCGACCAGCAAAGGCCCGGTGGAGCGCCAGGTGGTGCGCATCATCACCCCGGGTACTGTCAGCGACGAAGCCCTGCTGGACGAGCGCCGCGACAACCTGATTGCCGCCGTGCTGGGCGATGAGCGCCTGTTCGGCCTGGCGGTACTGGATATCACCAGCGGCAACTTCAGCGTCCTGGAAATCAAGGGCTGGGAAAACCTGCTGGCTGAGCTGGAGCGGATCAATCCGGTCGAACTGCTGATCCCCGATGACTGGCCGCAGGGCCTGCCGGCGGAAAAACGCCGCGGTACAAGGCGCCGCGCGCCCTGGGATTTCGAGCGCGATTCGGCTCACAAGAGCCTCTGCCAGCAGTTCTCCACCCAGGACCTCAAGGGCTTTGGTTGCGAAACCCTGACCCTGGCCATCGGCGCCGCCGGTTGCCTGCTCAGCTACGCCAAGGAAACCCAGCGTACTGCCCTGCCCCACCTGCGCAGCCTGCGTCACGAACGCCTGGACGACACCGTGGTGCTGGACGGCGCCAGCCGCCGCAACCTGGAGCTGGACACCAATCTGGCCGGTGGCCGCGACAACACCCTGCAATCGGTGGTCGATCGCTGCCAGACCGCCATGGGCAGCCGCCTGCTGACTCGCTGGCTGAACCGCCCGCTGCGCGACCTCAAGGTCCTGCAGGCGCGTCAGTCGTCCATTACCTGTTTGCTGGACGGTTACCGCTTCGAACGGCTGCAACCGCAGCTGAAGGAAATCGGCGATATCGAGCGGATTCTCGCGCGAATCGGCTTGCGCAACGCCCGTCCGCGCGACCTGGCCCGCCTGCGCGACGCCCTGGCCGCGCTGCCGGAACTGCAAGAGGCGATGACTGAGCTGGAGGCGGATCACCTCAAGCAGTTGGCGCTCACCACCAGCACCTACCCGGAGCTGGCAGCGCTGCTGGCCAAGGCCATCATCGACAACCCGCCGGCGGTGATCCGTGACGGCGGCGTGCTCAAGACCGGCTACGACGCCGAGCTGGACGAGCTGCAATCCTTGAGCGAGAACGCCGGGCAGTTCCTGATCGACCTGGAAGCCCGCGAGAAAGCCCGTACCGGCCTGGCCAACCTCAAGGTCGGCTACAACCGCATTCACGGCTATTTCATCGAGCTGCCCAGCAAGCAGGCCGAGCAGGCACCGGCGGACTACATTCGCCGGCAGACCCTGAAAGGCGCCGAGCGCTTCATCACGCCGGAACTCAAGGCGTTCGAAGACAAGGCGCTGTCGGCCAAGAGCCGGGCCCTGGCCCGGGAGAAGATGCTCTACGATGCGCTGCTGGAAACCCTGATCAGCCATCTGCCACCGCTGCAGGACACCGCCGGCGCCCTGGCGGAGCTGGATGTGCTGAGCAACCTGGCCGAGCGCGCCTTGAACCTGGACCTCAATTGCCCGCGTTTTGTCAGCGAGCCGTGCATGCGCATCACCCAGGGTCGTCACCCGGTGGTGGAACAAGTCTTGACCACGCCTTTTGTGGCCAACGACCTGAGCCTGGACGACAACACACGGATGCTGGTGATCACCGGTCCGAACATGGGCGGTAAATCCACCTATATGCGCCAGACCGCGCTGATCGTGCTGCTGGCCCATATCGGCAGCTTCGTCCCGGCGGCCAGCTGCGAGCTGTCCCTGGTGGACCGGATCTTCACCCGGATCGGCTCCAGCGACGACCTGGCCGGCGGCCGTTCGACCTTCATGGTGGAAATGAGCGAAACCGCGAACATCCTGCACAACGCCACAGAGCGCAGCCTGGTGTTGATGGACGAAGTGGGCCGCGGTACCAGCACTTTCGACGGACTATCCCTGGCCTGGGCTGCGGCAGAACGTCTCGCCCAGCTACGGGCCTACACCCTGTTCGCCACCCACTACTTCGAGCTGACCGTACTGCCGGAAAGCGAACCGCTGGTGGCCAACGTGCACCTCAATGCCACCGAGCACAATGAACGCATCGTGTTCCTGCACCACGTGCTGCCAGGACCTGCCAGCCAGAGCTACGGCCTGGCGGTAGCCCAGCTGGCCGGGGTTCCCAGCGCTGTCATCAGCCGCGCCAGGGAGCACTTGAGCCGTCTGGAAACCACCAGTTTGCCCCATGAGGTGGCGCCTCCAGCACCGGGTAAAACCTCGATTCCGCAGCAAAGCGACATGTTCGCCAGCCTGCCGCATCCGGTACTGGAAGAACTGGCCAAGCTGGATCTGGATGACATGACCCCGCGCCGAGCGCTGGAAATGCTCTATACATTGAAGACGCGCATCTAACGCGAACGCCTTCAAGCTGTTAGAATCTCGCGCGGTTTGGGATGCTGCGGACTATTAGCCTGGTTCGCAGACTATCGCTCCCAAACCTGGCGACCCCGTCATGTTGGGGCTCCGCTGCCGCCGCCTGAGGAGAGAATTAGAAATGACCTTCGTCGTCACCGACAACTGCATCAAGTGCAAGTACACCGACTGCGTAGAAGTCTGTCCGGTGGACTGCTTTTACGAAGGCCCGAACTTCCTGGTGATTCACCCGGATGAGTGCATTGACTGCGCGCTGTGCGAGCCTGAGTGCCCCGCTGTAGCTATTTTCTCCGAGGATGAAGTCCCGGAAGAAATGCAGGAATTCATTCAGTTGAACGTCGAGCTGGCAGAGATCTGGCCGAACATCACTGAAAAGAAAGAACCGTTGCCGGATGCCGAAGAGTGGGATGGCGTCAAAGGCAAGATCAAAGACCTCGAACGCTGATTGCCCCGCGTTCCTGAAAAGGCCCCTTGCGGGCCTTTTTGCGTTTCTGGGAACGGGGTTCTTGCGATTGGGGACTTTTCGCCAGGCAAAAAAAAGGGGCGGTATGACCCGCCCACTTTTTCCCTAGTCCCTGTGTTCCTTTTCATCGTCCTGATGAATCGCTTCCTGCGATGTCCTGACCATCGTCCTTGATGGCTGTGTCTATCCGTCGACACAGGGCTGATATTAGAGAGTTCCCTGATAAGAGCAATCGCACCTATCCCGGGAAATACTGTCGAAGGCCAATAGGAAAAATAAAAAATACTCTTATAAATCAAATAGATAAAAAACAACCTAAGGTGTTTTAGGCAAGCCTGAAGCACTAGCGAACCGAACACCTACGAAAAAGTAATCTATTGCTTACACGCAAGTTAAGAGTAATCCCATCCTTGATCAGAATCCGAGCACTCAGGGCCAAAACACTTAGCCAATAAAAAGCCCCGAACGAATCGGGGCTCTTGCGGATCAGCTCCAGAAGCTACTGGAACAGCGACTCACTGGACAGGCCATTCTTCTCAAGGATCTCCCGCAGGCGCTTGAGCCCTTCAACCTGAATCTGCCGAACCCGCTCGCGGGTCAGGCCGATCTCCAGGCCGACGTCTTCGAGCGTGCTGCTCTCGTGCCCCCGCAGACCAAAGCGGCGAACCACAACTTCACGCTGCTTTTCAGTCAGTTCGGAAAGCCATTGATCGATGCTTTGTGACAGATCGTCGTCCTGCAAAAGCTCACAAGGATCCGTCGGACGGTCATCCGTCAGGGTGTCCAGCAGGGTTTTGTCCGAATCCGGTCCCAGCGAGACATCAACCGAAGAAACCCGCTCATTCAGACCGAGCATGCGTTTGACTTCGGCCACCGGCTTCTCCAGCAGGTTGGCGATTTCTTCGGGAGAGGGTTCATGATCGAGTTTTTGCGTCAACTCACGGGCGGCGCGCAGGTAGACGTTGAGCTCTTTGACCACATGAATCGGCAGCCGAATGGTGCGGGTCTGATTCATGATCGCCCGTTCGATGGTCTGACGAATCCACCAGGTGGCGTAGGTCGAAAAGCGGAAACCGCGTTCCGGGTCGAACTTCTCCACTGCCCGGATCAGGCCGAGGTTGCCCTCTTCGATCAGGTCCAGCAGCGACAAGCCGCGATTGACATAGCGCCGGGCGATTTTCACCACCAGGCGCAAGTTGCTTTCAATCATGCGTTTGCGCCCGGCAGGGTCGCCACTCTGCGACAAACGCGCAAAGTGCACTTCCTCTTCAGGAGAGAGCAATGGAGAAAAACCGATTTCATTGAGATACAACTGCGTCGCATCGAGGGCGCGCGCGTAATCAATGTACTTGTGTTGCTTAAGTGATGCGGAGCTTTTGGATTTGGCGCGAACGGAAGGTGGAGTTGCCCCCTCATTATTCGACATCGAATCCATATCGATACTGCTCTCCATAAGGAGAACTTCATCGTCGATGTCAAACTCCGGCACTTCTTTACTGAGAGCCATTGTTATAGTCCTTTGGTGAGTTCGACCTCAGGCTCAAGCGGCGCCTTAATCCTTGGCAACGCTGGAGCCTGTTCCCTCTACGTGAGTGGAACAGGCTGGTGACGGATCAACGTCGTGGCAGGAATTGCAGCGGATCTACAGGTTTACCTTGTCGGCGAATCTCAAAGTGCAGTTTCACCCGGTCTGTACCAGTTGATCCCATCTCGGCAATTGTCTGTCCGACTTTGACCTGCTGTCCCTCCCGAACCAATAGCTTGCGGTTGTGGCCGTAAGCACTGACGTAGGTTTCGTTGTGTTTGATGATGACTAATTCGCCGTAGCCCCTTAAGCCACTCCCGGCGTAAACCACCGTCCCATCAGACGCAGCTAAAACAGGCTGTCCCAAATCCCCGGCGATATCAATGCCTTTATTCAAACTACCGTTTGAAGAGAATTTTCCAATCAGAACGCCGTTTGAAGGCCAGCCCCAACCTGTCGGTGCGAGGCCCGCAGGCGTAACCGGGGCAGGCGCCGGCTTGCTGGCCGCGGGGGCTGCGGTGCCTGATGCTGGAGCCGTTGCGGGGGCCGTAGCAGCACCAACGGGACGACGAATAACCGTGGTCTTGCTCGACGACGAGGCACCGGACTGGGTACTGGTAACCACCGTGGCCGGCGCTGCGCCAGTGCGGCCATCAAAGCGAATGGTTTGCCCGGGATGGATGGTATAGGGCTCGGCAATATTGTTGCGAGCGGCCAATGCCTTGTAGTCCCAGCCATAGCGGAAGGCAATGGAGAACAAGGTGTCGCCACGACGCACCACATATTGCCCAGTCGTGACTGTCGGACGCTGAGGCGCGGCGGTATTACTGCGCTCAACCACACCTACGCTGCTGGACTTGGTACTGGAACAACCGACCAACAAGGAACTCAAGACAAGGCCAATCATCAGTCGCTGAAAGCTTGATATACCTATTCGCTGCGCAATGACTGTGAGACTCACCCGCCGCTCCCTTTATGGTGGTTGACGATATAGATTGCCTTGCTCAGGCGTGAAATGACGCAAGTATAACTGGACGACCGCGCTTTACCGCTGGCAAAGCGCACCACACAGTGGCAAGAAATGACCATTGAAGGCCACCAGACTCATTGACGATCAATACGGCACTAAGACACAGCACTTCAAACAGAATTCACCCAGCCCCGACAAATACTCAGGCCAGCGGCCCATTGAGCAGAGGCACAAAACGCACCGCCCCCAGGACATGCCGGGCAAAGCCGTGTTCTTCTCGAATGATCAGCATCAACTGCTGCACTTCTCCTGCCCCCACCGGAATCACCAGGCGTCCGCCCGGAGCCAGCTGGTCGAGCAGCGCCTGGGGAACATCAGTGGCCACAGCGGTCACGATGATGCCGTTGTAAGGCGCCAAGGCTGGCCAGCCCTCCCAACCGTCACCCCAGCGAAACACCACATTGCGCAGGTTCAACTCCTGCAGCCGTTCCTTGGCACGGTCCTGCAGGACCTTGATCCGCTCCACAGAAAACACCCGCTCCACCAACTGCGACAGCACCGCCGTCTGGTAGCCGGACCCGGTGCCTATCTCCAAGACCTTGTCCAGAGGACCGGCCTCCAGCAGCAGCTCGCTCATGCGCGCCACCATGTAAGGCTGGGAGATGGTCTGGTTGTGGCCGATCGGCAGGGCCGTGTCTTCATAGGCCCGATGGGCCAGGGCTTCATCAACGAACAGGTGCCGCGGCGTACGACGAATGACTTCCAATACCTGTGGATTGGACAGCCCTTCATCGTAGAGCCGTTGAATCAGGCGTTCGCGGGTACGCTGGGAAGTCATGCCGATTCCCCGTCGCAGCAAATCGTCTTGCTCACGAGCCATCAGCGCAGCCCCTCCAACCAGCCGTCCAGGCTCCGGAACGCGTCATTGAACGTGCGATCCAGCTGCAACGGAGTGATGGAGACATAACCTTGCATCACCGCATGAAAATCGGTGCCCGGGCCGCCATCTTCGGCATCCCCGGCGGCGGCAATCCAGTAACCCGACTTGCCACGGGGATCGACGACCTTCATCGGTGCCGCCGCGCGCGCGCGATGGCCCAGGCGGGTCAGCTGTATGCCACGAATATGATCCAGTGGCAGGTTGGGAATATTCACGTTCAACACCGTCCGTGGTGGTAAATCCAGCAAGCCCTGAGCCTGCACCAGCTTGCGCGCGAAATGGGCCGCCGTGGCAAGGTTTTCCACCTGCCGCGACACCAGCGAAAAGGCAATCGCCGGACGCTGCAGAAAGCGCCCTTCCAGGGCTGCGGCGACCGTTCCGGAGTACAGCACGTCATCCCCGAGGTTGGCCCCCAGGTTGATCCCCGACACCACCATATCCGGCTCATGCTCCAGCAGGCCGTTGAGCCCCAGGTGCACACAGTCGGTCGGCGTGCCGTTGATGCTGATGAAGCCATTGCCGAGGGTATGCGGATGCAACGGACGGTCAAGCGTCAGCGAGCTGCTGGCGCCGCTTTTGTCCTGGTCCGGTGCGATCACCACACAGTCGGCGTAATCCGCCAGCGCAGCATGCAGCGCGGCGATACCGGGTGCGGTTACCCCATCATCGTTAGAAATCAGAATACGCATGAGCTGTCCGTCTGCCCCACCGGCACCAGATCGACGAGTTCACGCACCAATGCGGTGGCGAAACACCCGGCCGGCAGGACGAATTCCAGTTGCAGAATGTCAGGCTCGGGATAATGCCACGTCAAACCGCCAATGGGCAGCCGCAGGATGCGTCGTTCGTGGCTCATGCCGGCTCTGATCAGCCAATCACACAGTGCCGCCTCGCGGCCGGCAATCTGTTGCTCAAGTTCGTGGGACACACCGCTCGCCGGAGAGGCGCCCTCGCCCCACAACGGACCGGTGGGGTGCAGGTCGAGAATCGCCAGGCGCGGGTCCGAGCATTCCTCAGGACCGGCCATGAAAAAACTGCGACTGTCGGTAAACGCCAGCAGGTCACCGACTTGCGCCTGCTGCCAGCTGCCGTCTGCCACCCGTGCCGCCAGCACCTGATTGAACAGATAGCTGCGGGCCGTGGAAAGCAGGCGCGAACGCACATTGCGCTGCTCTGGCAAAGCCTGGCGCGCGGCCCAGCCACGGGCATCCACCAGGTTGCCGCCGTCGTGGCCAAACCGCTGGGCGCCAAAATAGTTGGGAATCCCGTGCTGGGCGATCTGGCGCAAACGCTCATCGATGGCCGCATGATCCGCCGTGAGCTCTGTCAGGCGCAGGGTAAAACCGTTGGCCGCATGGGCACCGCGCTGCAGCTTGCGCTTGTGGCGGGTAGCCTTGAGGATTTTCAGGGTGTGGTTTTCCGCAGCGCCAAGATCCGGGTCAGCCTTGCCCGGCAGTTGCACGCTGAACCATTGGCGAGTCAGCGCCTGGCGATCCTTGAGCCCGGCGTAGCTGACGGTGCGCAACGATACTCCGGCGGCCTTGGCAATCCGCCGCGCGGCCTCTTCGGTATTCAGGCCACGCTTTTCCACCCACAGCCACAGGTGCTCGCCTTCACCGCTCAGCGGGATATCGAGCACTTCATCGACTTGGAAATCTTCGGCAGTGGCCTTGAGCACCGCGCTGCCCAGGGCGTCACCATAGGCCCGCGGGCCCAACAGTTGCGATTCATTCATGGGCGCAGCAACAAGGCCACGGAGTGCACCGCGATACCTTCCTCGCGGCCGACGAAACCGAGTTTTTCAGTGGTGGTGGCCTTCACGTTCACTTGGTCCAGTTCAACTTGCAGGTCCTCGGCAATCAAGGCCCGCATGGTTTCAATATGAGGCGCCATTTTCGGGGCCTGGGCGACGATGGTGTTGTCGACGTTGCCGACCTTCCAGCCTTTGGCGTGGATCAGCGCGACAACATGACGCAGCAGGACGCGGCTGTCGGCACCTTTGAACTGCGGATCGGTGTCCGGAAAATGCTTGCCGATGTCCCCCAGCGCCGCAGCGCCCAGCAGGGCATCACTGAGCGCGTGCAACAACACGTCACCGTCGGAGTGGGCGAGCAAGCCGCAATGATGGGCGATGCGCACACCACCCAAAGTAATGAAGTCGCCCTCAGCGAAACGGTGCACATCGTAGCCGTGGCCAATACGCATAAAAAAACGCCCCGAAAAAGTCAGGGCGTGATTCTACCTGCTTTGGCAGGCATTAGGCGTTAAGAGCACGTGCATGGTGCTGCAAGTGATCGTCGATAAAGCTGGCGATGAAGAAGTAGCTGTGGTCGTAGCCCGGCTGCATCCGCAGCGTCAGCTGATGGCCGGCGCTCCTGGCCGCCTGCTGCAGCACTTCTGGCTTGAGCTGGGTGGCAAGAAAGTCATCTCGATCCCCTTGATCCACCAGCAACGTCAGTTTTTCCCTGGCTTCGGCAAGCAGTACGCTGGCATCCCATTCACGCCAGCGTGAACGTTCCTCACCCAGGTAACGGGAAAACGCCTTCTGCCCCCAAGGACAATCCATGGGATTACTGATAGGAGCGAACGCCGAAACCGACTGATAGCGACCGGGATTACGCAAGGCACAGACCAATGCCCCATGACCGCCCATGGAGTGCCCGCTGATCCCACGTTTCTGCGACGCGGGAAAATGCGCCTCTACCAATTCCGGCAGTTCGTTCACCACATAGTCATGCATCCGATAATGCTGGGCCCAGGGCTCCTGGGTCGCGTTCAGATAGAACCCGGCTCCCAGGCCAAAGTCCCAGGCGCCCTCAGGGTCACCGGGCACGCCGGCGCCGCGAGGGCTGGTATCCGGAGCGACGATGATCAGACCAAGCTCCGCCGCCAGCCGTTGGGCGCCGGCCTTTTGCATGAAGTTCTCGTCGGTGCAGGTCAGGCCGGACAACCAGTAAAGCACCGGTAGCTTGCCGCCCTGTTCCGCCTGGGGCGGCAAATACACCGCGAACACCATGTCGCAGCCCAACACCTGGGAATGATGCTTGTAGCGTTTGTGCCAGCCGCCGAAGCTCTTCTGGCAGGAAAGGTTTTCCAGACTCATGGCAGACCTCCAGCCACAAGCCGCAAGCTACAAGCCGCAAGTGGGAATCCCTTCTTGGTGCTTGTGGCTTGCCGCTTGCCGCTGCTCTTAGAAATGAATGACCGAACGAATGCTCTTGCCTTCGTGCATCAGGTCGAAGGCCTTGTTGATGTCTTCCAGGCCCATGGTGTGAGTAATGAAGGTATCCAGCGGGATTTCGCCGGTCTGGGACATTTCCACGTAGCTTGGCAGTTCGCTGCGACCACGCACGCCGCCAAAAGCCGAACCACGCCATACGCGACCGGTCACCAATTGGAAGGGACGGGTCGAAATTTCCTGGCCGGCACCGGCCACCCCAATGATCACCGACTCGCCCCAGCCCTTGTGGCAGCATTCCAGCGCGGCGCGCATCAGCTGGACATTGCCGATGCACTCGAAGGAGAAATCCACGCCGCCGTCGGTCATGTCGACAATGACCTCCTGGATCGGACGATCGAAGTCCTTGGGGTTGACGCAGTCGGTAGCGCCCAGTTGCTTGGCGATCTCGAACTTGGCCGGGTTGATATCGATGGCAATAATGCGCCCGGCCTTGGCCTTGACCGCACCGATTACCGCCGACAGGCCAATGCCGCCCAGGCCGAAGATGGCCACGGTGTCACCGGCCTTGACCTTGGCGGTGTTGATCACCGCACCAATACCAGTGGTCACGCCGCAACCGAGCAGGCAGACCTTTTCCAGCGGCGCTTCCTTGGGGATCTTGGCCACGGAAATTTCCGGCAGCACGGTGTACTCGGAGAATGTCGAGGTGCCCATGTAGTGGAAAATGGGCTGGCCTTTGTAGGAAAAGCGCGTGGTGCCGTCAGGCATCAAGCCTTTGCCCTGGGTTGCACGAATGGCCTGACAGAGGTTGGTCTTGCCCGACAGGCAGAATTTGCACTGGCCGCATTCCGGGGTGTACAGCGGAATCACATGATCGCCCACGGCCACCGAGGTCACGCCCTCACCCACCGCTTCTACGACTGCACCACCCTCATGGCCGAGGATCGCCGGAAAGATGCCTTCCGGATCGGCGCCGGACAGGGTGTAGGCGTCGGTGTGGCAGACGCCGGAAGCGACGACCCGCAACAGCACTTCGCCGGCCTTGGGCATGGCGACATCCACTTCGACGATTTCCAGGGGCTTCTTGGCCTCGAAGGCTACGGCAGCACGTGACTTGATCATCCTGACTCTCCAGCGAATAAAAACGAGGCAGTGAGTGTAAAACAGCGCAATGCGATGAATAATCCAGGCAAAAGCAAAACATTATTGCCATGCAGGGATAATCAATGAGCGAAAACCGTTGGGAAGGCATCGACGAATTTGTCGCGGTTGCCGAATGCAGCCAGTTCACTGCCGCTGCCGAGCGCCTGGGGGTTTCCTCATCTCACATCAGCCGCCAGGTGGCGCGCCTCGAAGAGCGCTTGCAGACCCGCCTGCTGTATCGCAGTACCCGTCGCGTCACCCTGACCGAGGCCGGACAGACCTTCCTCCAGCATTGCCAACGCTTGCAGGACGGTCGCGAGGAAGCGTTGCGCGCCGTAGGGGACCTGACCAGCGAGCCCAAGGGCATGCTACGCATGACTTGCGCAGTGGCCTATGGCGAGCGGTTCATCGTGCCACTGGTCACGCGCTTCATGAGCCTTTATCCACAGTTGCGGGTGGACATCGAATTGAGCAACCGGCCTCTGGACCTGGTGCACGAGGGGCTCGACCTGGCCATTCGCCTGGGACGCCTGCAGGACTCACGCCTGGTCGCCACTCGCCTGGCACCACGCCGCATGTACCTATGTGCATCGCCCTCCTATCTGGAGCGCTATGGCCGCCCTCACAGCCTGTCGGAATTGAGCCGACACAACTGCCTGATTGGCAGCTCGGATATCTGGCAGTTGGAGGTCGATGGGCGCGAATTTTCGCAACGGGTGCAGGGCAACTGGCGCTGCAACAGCGGACAGGCAGTGCTGGATGCGGCGTTACAAGGCGTCGGGCTCTGCCAACTGCCGGACTACTACGTGCTGGAGCACCTGCAGGACGGTACGCTGGTTTCCTTGCTGGACGCTCACCAGCCGCCCAATACCGCGGTCTGGGCGCTGTACCCGCAGCAACGGCATCTGTCGCCGAAAGTGCGCAAGCTGGTGGACTATCTCAAGCACGGCTTGGCCGAACGCCCGGAATACCGCGATGTGTAGCCGCTGCCGCAGGCTGCGACAAGGCCCGCAGGGCCTTCAGGTTTCAAGAGCGGCGCCTCCTTCGGAGTCGTTCGCAGCCTGCGGCAGCGGCTACGAGGTTCGTCGGCCGCCCGCGATCAGCGCCGATTGGACCAACGCTGGCGCAGCCACTCAAGGTCCTCGGGGCGAGTGACCTTGAGGTTGTCGGAGCGGCCTTCGATCAGGCGTGGCGCCTGCCCGGCCCATTCCATTGCCGAAGCCTCATCGGTGACCGTCACATCGGCCACCAGGCTGTCGGCCAGGGCCCGGTGCAGCGCGCCAAGCCGGAACATCTGCGGTGTGTAGGCTTGCCAGATCAGGCTGCGATCCACGGTTTCCAGAACCCTTCCGTGCTTGTCGATCCGCTTCAGGGTGTCCCGGGCCGGCACCGCCAGCAGCCCGCCCACCGGGTCGTGCGCCAACTCGCCCAGTAGCTTGTCCAGGTCATCTCGGGAAAGATTGGGGCGCGCGGCATCGTGAACCAGCACCCAGTCTTCGTCGGCCGCGCCCTGGGCGTGCAGATGAAGCAGGGCATTGAGCACCGAACCGGAGCGCTCGGCGCCACCTTCGACCCGCTGAATCCGCGAATCGTGGGCGCAGGCCAGGGTCGGCCAGTAGGGATCATCCAGCGCCAGACTGACCACCAGCCCCTTGAGGCCGGGATGGTCGAGAAAACAGCCGAGGCTGTGTTCGAGAATTGTGCGTCCGCCCAGTTGCAGGTACTGCTTGGGACGGTCCGCGGCCATGCGGGCACCGACGCCCGCGGCAGGAATCACGGCCCAGAAGGCCGGTAGCCGATTGCTCATTGGGCCAACTGGTAGAGGGTTTCACCCTCCTTGACCATGCCCAGCTCATGGCGAGCCCGCTCTTCCACGGTCTCCATGCCCTTCTTCAACTCCATGACTTCCGCATCGAGTACGCGATTTCGCTCCAGCAGACGCTCGTTTTCAGCGTGCTGGTCGGCAATCTGCTGAGTCAGGTCAGCTACCTGGGCCAAGCTGCCGTTCCCCACCCACAGGCGGTACTGCAAGCCGGCCAGCAGCAAGAGCAAGACCAGGAACAACCAATTGGGACTGCGCATCGAATATCGGGTATCCAGTGAAAAAAGACAGCCATGCCAACAACTTCGGACCTACTGATAGCACGAAGCCTGGAAGAACCAGGCTTGTGCTCTTAAGGCATCAGATTAGTGGCAAAAAACTCGCTGTCGCGATTTTCCCGACACAATCCGGTGTCTTTTTACCATCTACTGCTTAGCCGCGAAACTCGCCGCGACCGTTGTACTTGGCCTTGCCGTTCAATTGCTCTTCGATACGCAGCAATTGGTTGTACTTGGATACGCGATCGGAACGGCACAGGGAGCCGGTCTTGATCTGGCCAGCCGAGGTGCCCACGGCCAGGTCGGCAATGGTCGAATCTTCGGTTTCGCCGGAACGGTGCGAGATCACGGCGGTGTAACCGGCAGCCTTGGCCATCTGGATGGCTTCCAGGGTTTCGGTCAGGGTGCCGATCTGGTTGAACTTGATCAGGATCGAGTTGGCGATCTTCTTGTCGATGCCTTCTTTGAGGATCTTGGTGTTGGTCACGAACAGGTCGTCACCGACCAGTTGCACCTTGTCGCCGATCTTGTCGGTAAGAATCTTCCAGCCCGCCCAGTCAGACTCGTCCAGGCCGTCTTCGATGGAGATGATCGGGTAGCGCTGAGTCAGACCTTTGAGGTACTCGGCGAAACCTTCGGCGGTGAACACCTGGCCTTCGCCGGACAGGTTGTACTTGCCGTCTTCATAGAATTCGCTGGCGGCGCAGTCCAGAGCCAGGGTCACGTCGGTGCCCAGGGTGTAACCGGCGTTGGCCACGGCTTCGGAGATGACTTTCAGCGCGTCTTCGTTGGAGGCCAGGTTCGGGGCGAAGCCACCTTCGTCACCCACCGCAGTATTCAGGCCACGGGCCTTCAGCACGGCTTTGAGGTGATGGAAAATCTCGGTGCCCATGCGCAGACCTTCCGAGAAAGACTTGGCGCCGACTGGCTGCACCATGAATTCCTGGATGTCGACGTTGTTATCGGCGTGCTCGCCACCGTTGATGATGTTCATCATCGGTACAGGCATCGAGTAGACGCCTGGAGTGCCGTTGAGGTTGGCGATGTGGGCGTACAGTGGCAGGTCCTGGTCCTGGGCAGCAGCCTTGGCCGCAGCCAGGGACACGGCGAGGATGGCGTTGGCGCCCAGGGAGGCTTTGTTCTCGGTACCGTCCAGGGCGATCATCGCGTGATCCAGCGCTTTCTGGTCGATCGGGTCTTTACCCAGCAACAGATCGCGGATCGGACCGTTGATGTTGGCTACCGCCTTGAGCACGCCCTTGCCCAGGTAACGGCTCTTGTCGCCATCACGCAGCTCCAGCGCTTCGCGCGAGCCGGTGGAGGCACCGGACGGCGCGCAAGCACTGCCGATGATGCCGTTGTCGAGAAGCACGTCCGCTTCGACAGTGGGGTTGCCACGGGAGTCGAGAACTTCACGACCTTTGATGTCGACGATTTTTGCCATTGTTGTAAACACTCCAAAGTTGACGAAAACGCTGAGTACCGCTCGATTTATAACTTGTGGGTCAAACTGCTGGTTCGTAGGAGCCGGCTTGCCGGCGAACAGGCCCGCGAAAACGCGGTGCCGGTCAGCCGGCTCCTACAGAGGAAGTCGCCGTTTTTTACGCGGTTTCTACCGTGGGGAAACTCTTGACCAGTTCGTCCAGAGCCTTGAGCTGAGCCAGGAACGGCTCAAGCTTGTCCAGACGCAGGGCGCAGGGACCGTCGCACTTGGCGTGGTCGGGATCCGGATGGGCTTCCAGGAACAGACCCGCCAGGGATTGGCTCATGCCGGCCTTGGCCAGGTCGGTGACCTGGGCCCGACGACCGCCAGCGGAGTCGGCGCGACCGCCCGGCATCTGCAGGGCATGGGTAACGTCGAAGAACACCGGGTACTCGAACTGCTTCATGATGCCGAAGCCGAGCATGTCCACCACCAGGTTGTTGTAGCCGAAGCTGGAACCGCGCTCGCAGAGGATCAACTGATCGTTGCCCGCCTCTTCGCACTTGCTCAGGATGTGCTTCATTTCCTGAGGCGCGAGGAACTGGGCCTTCTTGATGTTGATCACCGCGCCGGTCTTGGCCATGGCCACTACCAGGTCGGTCTGCCGCGAGAGAAACGCCGGCAACTGGATGATGTCGCAGACTTCGGCGACCACGGCGGCCTGGGCCGGCTCGTGGACGTCGGTGATGATCGGCACGCCGAAGGCCTGCTTCACGTCTTCGAAAATCCGCATGCCCTCTTCCAGGCCCGGGCCACGGTAGGAGGTCACCGACGAACGGTTGGCCTTGTCGAAGCTGGCCTTGAACACGTAGGGGATCCCGAGCTTCTCGGTCACCCGCACGTACTCTTCACAGACCTGCATCGCCATGTCGCGGCTTTCCAGCACGTTCATGCCGCCGAACAGCACCATCGGCTTGTCGTTGGCGATCTCGATGTTGCCTACGCGGATGATCTTCTGCGCCATCAGGTTCAAGCCTTCTTCTGGTGTTGAGCCAATGCAGCTTTGACGAAACCGCTGAACAGTGGGTGACCGTCACGTGGCGTCGAGGTGAACTCGGGGTGGAACTGGCAAGCGACGAACCATGGATGATCCGCAGCTTCGACCACTTCGACCAGCGCGCCGTCGCCCGAGCGACCGGAGATCTTCAGGCCCGCCTCGATCAGTTGCGGCAGCAACTTGTTGTTCACTTCATAACGGTGGCGGTGACGCTCGACGATCACGTCCTTGGCGTAGCAGTCGTGCACCTTGGAGCCCGCTTCGAGCAAGCATTCCTGAGCGCCCAGGCGCATGGTGCCGCCCAGGTCGGACGCTTCGTTACGCACTTCGACGGCGCCGGTGGCATCTTCCCACTCGGTGATCAGGCCGACGACCGGGTGACCGCTGGCGCGATCGAATTCGGTGGAGTTGGCATCTTTCCAGCCCATGACATTACGGGCGAATTCGATGACAGCCACTTGCATGCCCAGGCAGATACCCAGGTACGGCACCTTGTTCTCGCGAGCGTATTGCACAGCGGTGATCTTGCCTTCCACGCCACGCAAGCCGAAACCGCCCGGAACCAGGATCGCGTCGACGCCTTCCAGCAGCGCGGTGCCCTGGTTCTCGATGTCTTCGGAGTCGATGTAGCGCAGGTTGACCTTGGTGCGGTTGGTGATGCCGGCGTGACTCATCGCTTCGATCAGCGACTTGTAGGCGTCCAGCAGCTCCATGTACTTGCCGACCATGGCGATGGTGACTTCGTGCTCGGGGTTGAGCTTGGCGTCCACCACCTTTTCCCACTCGGACAGGTCGGCGCCGTTGCATTGCAGGCCGAAACGCTCGACGACGAAATCGTCCAGGCCCTGGGCGTGCAGCACGGCCGGGATCTTGTAGATGGTGTCGACGTCTTCCAGGGAAATCACCGCACGCTCTTCAACGTTGGTGAACAGGGCGATCTTGCGACGCGAGGACACATCCACCGGATGGTCGGAGCGGCAGATCAGCACGTCAGGCTGCAGGCCGATGGAGCGCAGCTCCTTCACCGAGTGCTGGGTTGGCTTGGTCTTGGTTTCGCCGGCAGTGGCGATGTACGGAACCAGGGTCAGGTGCATCAGCATCGCGCGCTTGGAGCCGACTTCGACCCGCAACTGGCGGATGGCTTCGAGGAACGGTTGCGACTCGATGTCGCCCACGGTACCGCCGATTTCCACCAGGGCCACGTCGGCATCGCCGGCGCCCTTGATGATGCGACGCTTGATCTCGTCGGTGATGTGCGGAATCACCTGGATGGTGGCGCCCAGGTAGTCACCACGGCGCTCCTTGCGCAGTACGTGCTCGTAGACACGGCCAGTGGTGAAGTTGTTGTTCTGGGTCATGGTCGTGCGGATGAACCGCTCGTAGTGGCCCAGGTCCAGGTCGGTCTCGGCGCCGTCGTGGGTGACGAACACTTCACCGTGCTGGAACGGGCTCATGGTGCCCGGGTCGACGTTGATGTACGGGTCCAGCTTGAGCATGGTGACCTTAAGCCCCCGCGCCTCCAGGATGGCCGCCAATGAAGCCGAGGCAATGCCTTTCCCCAATGAAGAAACAACACCGCCCGTGACGAATATGTAGCGCGTCATGAAAAACCCTAGAAGTCTGCGTTAAAGCGGTCAGTGCCGCCGGGGAAAGCGAAGGAAGGCCGAAGCCCCCGATCACCTGCATTAATCACAGTGCACCTTTCAAAAAAACCGCCGCGTGGTGACAGACCGGATGCAAAAACACCGGTAGGTTGCTCGCTACACATTTTTTGGAATCGCCCAGCAAAGACTGCTTGGTAATCGGCAACTCCTGCAATTCAGGCGAATCCACAGAAGTTGTATCAAGAAGGGAGCGTAGTCTACCGGAAAGCCCCTTTCAGCTCAAACCTTGATCGCTGGTCAGTGGTCGCCAATGCAATTGCCAGTCGGCCAGAGGTTTCGCGCCGGGCCCAGTCAGGTTAGCCAGCGCCAACAGCTGCTCCCCCTGATACAACAGCGGCAATCTGCCACGGACAAAACCCGGTAGCCCGGCTTCGTTGAGCAAACGCTTCAGGTCACGATGGCCGCGCCCTGCCACCTGCACGACCTCCCCTCCCTGTCGGTAGCCTATGCGCAACGGTCCCTGGGGCGCCCTTCCACTGAAAAACACCTCGCCATTGCCCGGCAAACGCAATGGGCATGTCGGATCCAGCCATTCAACCGACCCCTGCACCGGCTGCAACCAGGCACCGGACAACCACCAGACCCGCCCGCACGCACGATGCAGCTCACCATCGGCCAGGCGCCACAGCGGCCGGCCATCGGCGCCGGCATCCCGCAGGTTCTCCCACCCGTGCCAATGATCGGTATCGGGCAAACGGCCAAAACCACCCAGCCAATGGCTCAGGGCATTGCGCTGGCGGGCCGGGGACAGGGTCTGCAACGGCGCAAGGGCCAGCGACGGCAGGCCAAGCCAGGAAAAACAGTCCCCGCCCTCAGCAGCCGACAGGTCCAGCGCCGCCAGCTCGTCGAGCAGGCCCTGGGCCTCCCTCAGGTGCGCGGCGCTGCGACTCATGCAGGTAGCGGCCTGAGGCCAGCGGGCCAGCAAAGAGGGCATGACCTGATGCCGCAGGTAGTTGCGCGAATACTGATGATCGGCATTCGAAGGGTCCTCGACCCAACTCAGGCCATGCTCGGCGGCATGGCGCTCAAGCTCCTGACGCGACACGCCAAGCAAAGGTCGCAGCAACTGCCCGCCCCCCAGAGGCCGGCACATCGGCATTGCCGACAAGCCCCGGACCCCGGCTCCGCGCAACAGACGAAACAGCAGGGTTTCGGCCTGATCATCACGGTGCTGCGCCGTCAGCAGCAGTTCATGCGCCGCGGTGAGCGCCGCGAACGCCCCGTATCGAGCCTCACGGGCGGCCTGTTCAAGACTGGCACCAGCCTGCACCTGCACGCGAATCACTTTCAGGGGCACGCCCAGGGCATCACAGATCGCCTGGCAATGCTCCGGCCAGGCATCCGCCGCTTCTTGCAGCCCATGGTGGATATGCACAGCCTGCAGTGTCGGCAGGCGTTGCCGGTGCGCCAGACTGGCAAGCAGGTGCAGCAGGACAGTGGAGTCAAGACCACCGGAGAGGGCGACACGCCAGACCTTGGCATCGAGCCAGGGCCTCAGACTGTGCAGCAATTGGGTGCTGAGAGCGTTCATGCAGCGATCAAAACCTGTAGGAGCGGCCGGCTGGCGCAGTCACTTGCCCCGCTATAAGCAACGACGCCGCCATCGAATCGATGGCGGCGCCTGGGTCGCGAACGAGCGTGCCCCTAACGGGGAAAGCGCTAGTCGATCAGAGACCGTAGCTCATCAGGCGGTCATAACGACGGGCCAGCAAGGTGTCGTTATCCATTTCCTTGAGCATCGCCAGCTGCGAGCTGAGCTCGGCACGGATCGAAGCGGCAGCCGCCGCCGGATCACGGTGGGCGCCGCCCAGTGGCTCGCTGATGACCTTGTCGACAATGCCCAGGCCTTTCAGACGCTCTGCGGTGATGCCCATGGCCTCGGCCGCATCGGCAGCCTTTTCCGAGGTTTTCCACAGGATCGAGGCGCAGCCTTCCGGCGAAATCACCGCATAAGTGGAATATTGCAGCATGTTCAACTGGTCGCAGACGCCGATGGCCAATGCGCCGCCGGAACCGCCCTCACCGATCACGGTGGCGATAATCGGGGTCTTCAGGCGCGCCATGACCCGCAGGTTCCAGGCAATGGCCTCGCTCTGGTTGCGCTCTTCAGCATCGATGCCCGGATAGGCGCCCGGGGTGTCGATGAAGGTCAGGATCGGCATCTTGAAGCGTTCGGCCATTTCCATCAGGCGGCAGGCCTTGCGATAACCTTCCGGACGCGGCATGCCGAAGTTGCGACGCACTTTCTCGCGTACTTCGCGGCCTTTCTGATGACCGATGATCATCACCGGCTGCTCGTCCAGGCGGGCAACACCACCGACAATCGCCGCGTCGTCGGAGAAGTGGCGATCGCCATGCAGCTCGTCGAACTCGGTGAAGATGTGCTGGATGTAGTCCAGGGTGTATGGACGACGTGGGTGCCGTGCCAGACGTGCGATCTGCCAGCTGGTGAGCTTGCCGAAGATGTCCTCGGTCAGGGTGTTGCTCTTGTCCTGCAGGCGGGAAATCTCATCGCCGATATTCAGCGAATTGTCATTACCGACCAAGCGCAACTCTTCGATCTTGGCTTGCAGGTCGGCGATCGGCTGTTCGAAATCAAGAAAATTCGGGTTCATAGGCGTCCGTCTGGGCTCGACGTCCAAGGGGGCTTGGGCCGGCCGGTTGTCTATTCGCGCCCTACCTTAAGGGACGGACGCGTTGAGGTCGAGATTAAAAATTCAGGTGACGACAAGGCGCAATGATGGCGCCTCTCCGTCAACGGTATTGGAGGAAGACGTTGTCTCGCCCGAACTGGTCACGCAGGGCTTGAATCAAGCTGTCCGCCGGGTCGATCCGCCAGTTCTCGCCAAACTGCAGCAGGGCCTTGGCGTCATTACGGCTGTACTCCATGGTGATCGGGCACGCGCCGCGGTGGCGCTTGAACAACTCACCCAGCCAGCGTAGCTGATCGCCCTTGAGGGCATCGGTATGGACTTTCAGGCGCAGGCTTTCCGCCAGGTTGGTCCGCGCGTCTTCCATGCTCATCACCCGCTTGACCCGCAAGCGCAGGCCTCCGGAGAAGTCGTCGTTGCTCACCTCGCCTTCCACCACCACCATGGCATCGGTCTGCAACAGCGATTGCGCCGAATGGAACGCATCGGCAAACAACGAGGCCTCGATCCGTCCCGAGCGGTCGTCGAGGGTGATGAAACCCATCTTGTCGCCCTTCTTGTTCTTCATCACCCGCAGGGCAATGATCATCCCCGCCACCGTCTGGGTATCCCGGGCCGGCTTCAGATCGATGATGCGCTGACGGGCGAAACGACGGATCTCGCCTTCATACTCATCGATCGGGTGCCCGGTCAGGTACAGCCCAAGGGTATCTTTCTCGCCCTTCAGGCGCTCCTTGAGGGTCAGTTCCTTGGCCTTGCGGTGGTTGGCATAGACGTCCGCGTCTTCCTCGACAAACACTCCGCCGAACAGGTCGGCGTGACCACTGTCGTGGGTCCGAGCGGTCTGTTCCGCCGCCTTGATCGCCTCTTCCATGGCCGCCAGCAACACGGCACGATTCTGATCGATGTTGGCCTGATAAGCCTTGGGCTCATCGAAGAAGTGCGGGCCGAGGCGGTCCAGGGCGCCACTGCGAATCAGACCATCCAGGGTCCGCTTGTTGATGCGCTTGAGGTCGACCCGGGCACAGAAATCGAACAGGTCCTTGAACGGCCCCTCGACACGGGCTTCGGTGATGGCTTCCACCGGACCCTCGCCCACCCCTTTAATCGCACCAAGGCCATAAACGATGCGGCCTTCGTCGTTCACCGTGAACTTGAACTCGGAAGTGTTCACATCCGGCGCATCGAGGCGCAGCTTCATGGTCCGCACTTCCTCGATCAAGGTCACGACCTTGTCGGTGTTGTGCATATCCGCAGACAGTACCGCCGCCATGAAGGGCGCCGGGTAGTGCGCCTTGAGCCAGGCAGTCTGGTAGGACACCAGGCCGTAGGCGGCGGAGTGGGATTTGTTGAAGCCGTAACCGGCGAACTTTTCCACCAGGTCGAAGATGTTGCCCGCCAGGTCGGCGTCGATGTTGTTGCTGGCGCAACCCTCAATGAAACCGCCACGCTGCTTGGCCATTTCCTCGGGTTTCTTCTTACCCATGGCCCGACGCAGCATGTCCGCACCGCCGAGGGTGTAACCGGCCATGACCTGGGCGATCTGCATCACCTGTTCCTGATACAGGATGATGCCGTAGGTCGGCGCCAGCACCGGGCGCAGGCCCTCGTACTGATAGTCGGGGTGCGGGTAGGCCAGTTCGGCGCGACCGTGCTTACGGTTGATGAAGTCATCCACCATCCCCGATTGCAGCGGCCCCGGACGGAACAGGGCCACCAGTGCGATCAGGTCTTCCAGGCAGTCGGGCTTGAGCTTCTTGATCAGCTCCTTCATGCCCCGGGATTCAAGCTGGAATACCGCGGTGGTTTCAGCTTTCTGCAACAGGCTGTAGGTCGGCTTGTCGTCCAGCGGGATAAAGGCGATATCCAGCGGTTCCTCGCCCACCTTGGCGCGGTCGCGGTTAATGGTTTTCAGCGCCCAATCGATGATGGTCAGGGTCCGCAGGCCGAGGAAGTCGAACTTCACCAGACCGGCCGCCTCGACGTCATCCTTGTCGAACTGGGTTACCAGGCCGCCGCCTTCTTCGTCGCAGTAGATCGGCGAGAAGTCGGTGAGCTTGGTCGGCGCGATCACCACGCCACCGGCGTGTTTACCGACGTTACGCACCACGCCTTCGAGCTTGCGCGCCATTTCCCAGATTTCCGCCGCCTCTTCATCGACCTTGATGAAGTCCCGCAGGATCTCTTCCTGCTCGTAGGCTTTTTCGAGCGTCATGCCGACTTCGAAGGGGATCATCTTCGACAGACGGTCGGCCAGACCATAGGACTTGCCCTGGACCCGCGCCACGTCGCGGACCACCGCCTTGGCCGCCATGGAACCGAAGGTGATGATCTGGCTCACCGCGTTGCGGCCGTACTTCTCGGCCACGTAGTCGATCACCCGGTCACGGCCATCCATGCAGAAGTCGACGTCGAAGTCGGGCATCGATACCCGTTCCGGGTTAAGGAAACGTTCGAACAGCAGGTCGTATTCCAGCGGGTCGAGGTCGGTGATCTTCTGCACGTAGGCCACCAGGGAACCGGCACCCGACCCCCGGCCGGGACCTACCGGCACGCCGTTGTTCTTGGCCCACTGAATAAAGTCCATCACGATCAGGAAGTAACCGGGGAACCCCATCTGGATGATGATATCCAGCTCGAAGTTCAGGCGGTCGACATAGACCTGGCGCTTGGCCTCGTAGTCCTCGGTGGTGTCCCTGGGCAACAACACGCTGAGGCGCTCTTCCAGGCCGTCGAAGGAAACCTTGCGGAAGTACTCATCGATGGTCATGCCATCGGGAATCGGGTAGTCGGGCAAGAAGTGCTTGCCCAGCTTGACCTCGATGTTGCAACGCTTGGCGATCTCGACCGTGTTTTCCAGGGCCTCGGGCAGGTCGCTGAACAGCTCGGCCATTTCCTCGGCGCTTTTCAGGTACTGCTGGTCGCTGTAGTTCTTCGAGCGTCGCGGATCGTCCAGGGCGCGGCCTTCGCCGATGCAGACCCGGGTCTCGTGAGCTTCGAAGTCTTCCTGCTTGATAAAGCGCACATCATTGGTAGCCACCAGCGGCGCGCCAATCTTGTCGGCCAGGGCCACGGCGGCGTGCAGTTGCTCTTCATCATTGGGCCGGTTGGTACGCTGCACTTCCAGGTAGAAACGGTCCGGGAATACCGTCATCCACTCCCGGGCCAGGGTCTCGGCGACCTCCAGGTCACCGGCGATCAGCGCCATGCCGATCTCCCCCTCCTTGGCCGCCGAGAGCATGATCAGGCCTTCCGCGGCTTCCGCGACCCATTCGCGTTCGATGATGATCTGGCCGTTGCGCTGGCCATCGATAAAGCCCCGGGAAATCAGCTCAGTGAGATTGCGATAGCCCACGGCATTCATCACCAGCAGACTGATGCGGCTCAGGGCATTGTCCGGGTCCTTGTTCGACAGCCACAGGTCGGCACCACAGATCGGCTTGATCCCGGCACCCATGCTGGCCTTGTAGAACTTGACCAGGGAACACATGTTGTTCTGGTCGGTAACCGCTACCGCAGGCATGCCCATGCCGGTCAGGGCTTTGACCAGCGGTTTGATCCGCACCAGGCCGTCGACCAGGGAGTACTCAGTGTGCAGGCGCAGGTGAACGAATGAAGCCGGCATAGTGATCCTGTAATAAGCGCGAAAACAACAAGGCCCGGATTGTACCGGGCCTCGACTAAAACATCAGCCTCAGGACGGAATCTCGCCCCGCGCCTCAAGGGCCTCATAGGCTTGTCGCACCGGGGCGAACGAGCGCCGGTGAATCGGGGTCGGTCCCAGGCGGGCCAGGGCCTCCAGGTGCACCGGCGTCGGATAGCCCTTGTGGCCGCCAATGCCATAGCCCGGGTAGATCAGCTCAAAGGCAGCCATCTCGCGGTCGCGGCTGACCTTGGCCAGAATCGATGCCGCGGCAATCGCCGGAACCTTGCTATCGCCCTTGACCACCGCTTCGGCGGGCATGGCCAGCTTGGGGCAGCGGTTGCCATCGATCATTGCCAGCTTCGGGGTCACGCTCAGTCCCTCCACCGCCCGCTGCATGGCCAGCATGGTGGCGTGGAGGATATTCAGTTCGTCGATTTCCTCGACTTCAGCCCGGGCAATGCACCAGCTCAAGGCTTTTTCGCAGATTTCGTCGAACAGCTTCTCGCGACGGGCCTCGGTGAGTTTCTTCGAATCATTGAGACCAAGAATCGGCCGTTTCGGATCGAGAATCACCGCCGCAGTGACAACGGCTCCGCACAAGGGGCCACGGCCGACCTCATCGACACCGGCCACCAGATCCTCGGCATCCGCCACCAGGGTGAAGTCCAGGCCCATCTGCATCTTCGCGTTACTCATTGTGATTTGCCGATCAGCTCAAGCACCGCTTGCGCGGCCTGGTTGGACGCGTCGCGACGCAAGGTTCGGTGGATCTCGTCAAAACCGCGGGTCTGCTCTTCCCCGCCTTCGATCAACGGCGACAAGGTCTGCGCGAGGGCTTCGGCGGTGGCGTCATCCTGCAACAGCTCCGGCACCAGCAGGCGCTGGGCCAGCAGGTTCGGCAAGGAAATGTACGGACTCTTGACCATGCGCTTGAGAATCCAGAAGGTCAGCGGCGCCAAACGGTAGGCCACCACCATTGGACGCTTGTAGAGCAAGGCTTCGAGTGTCGCGGTGCCAGAAGCGATCAGCACCGCGTCACAGGCGGCCAGGGCCTTGTGGGACTGGCCATCGAGCAAGGTCAGCGGCAGGTCACGACTGGCCAGCAGTTCTTCGAGCTGGAGCCGACGCTCCGGGCTGGCGCACGGCATGATGAAGCGCACGCCGGGACGCAGGGTACGCAAGCGCTGTGCGGCATCCAGGAACAAGGCCCCCAGGCGCCCCACTTCACCGCCACGACTGCCGGGCATCAAGGCCACCAGAGGCCCGTCCGGCAGACCCAGTTCGGCACGCGCCGCCTCTCGGTCCGCCTGCGGCGGAATGGCATCGGCCAGAGAGTGGCCGACGAACTTCACCGGTACGCCTTTCTCTTCGTAGAACCGGGCCTCGAAGGGAAACAGCGTGAGCATCAGGTCGCACCCTTCGCGAATCTTCAGCACCCGTTTCTGGCGCCAGGCCCAGACCGACGGACTGACGTAATGCACGGTCTTGATCCCGGCCTGACGCAGCTTGAGTTCGATATTCAGGGTGAAATCCGGAGCATCGATACCGATGAATACATCCGGCTTTTCGGCAATCAGGGTCTGGATCAGCTTCTTGCGTCGCGCCAGCAACTCACGCAGTCGCCCAAGCACCTCGACCAAGCCCATGACCGCCAGGCGCTCCATGGGAAAGTAAGAGGTCAGACCTTCGGCCTGCATCAGCGGACCGCCGACGCCAATGAATTCGACAGCCGGGTGCTGAGCCTTGAGGGCTCGCATCAGACCGGCGCCGAGAATGTCGCCGGAGGCTTCGCCAGCCACCAGCGCAATACGCAGAGTGTTCATGATTAACGGGTGATGCCGCGAGTCGAAGACTGGATCGAGTCACGAAACACCGCGACTTCCGGGAACTCAACCGCCGCTTCGGCCAGTTCAGCCAAGGCTTGATCCACGGTCAGACCCTGACGGTAAACCACCTTGTAGGCGCGCCGCAGTGCGTGGATCGCGTCCTCGCTGAAGCCCCGACGGCGCATGCCTTCAAAATTCATGCTGCGGGCTTCGGCGGGGTTGCCGAACACCGTTACGAACGCCGGTACATCCTTGCCGATGGCGGTGCCCATGCCGGAGAAGCTGTGGGCGCCGATATGGCAGTACTGATGCACCAGGGTGAATCCGGAAAGAATCGCCCAGTCGTCAACATGCACATGGCCGGCCAGCGCTGTGTTGTTGACCAGGATGCAGTGGTTGCCAATGACGCTGTCATGACCGATGTGGGCGTAGGCCATGATCAGGTTGTGATCGCCCAAGGTGGTTTCGGAACGGTCCTGGACGGTGCCACGGTGAATGGTCACGCCTTCGCGGATCACGTTGTGGTCACCGATGACCAGGCGGGTTTCCTCGCCTTTGTACTTCAGATCAGGGGTGTCCTCACCTACCGAAGAAAACTGGTAGATGCGGTTGTGCTTACCGATCCGGGTCGGGCCCTTGAGAATGACATGGGGCCCGATCACTGTACCCTCGCCGATTTCCACACCAGCGCCGATGATCGACCACGGGCCAACCTCAACGTCGTCGGCCAGGATGGCCGTCGGATCGATGATTGCGCGAGGGTCAATCAAACTCATAGTTTGCGTTCCGCACAGATGATTTCAGCAGAGCACACCGGCTTGCCGTCGACCGAGGCCTGGCACTCGAACTTCCAGATCTGGCGCTTGCAGCTGATGAACTTGGCCTCAAGAATCAGCTGGTCGCCCGGCAGCACTGGCTGGCGGAAGCGCAGCTTGTCGGAACCGACGAAGTAATACAGGGTGCCATCGGCTGGCTTCACGTCGAGCATCTTGAAACCGAGAATGCCCGCAGCCTGAGCCATGGCTTCGATGATCAGTACGCCCGGCATGATCGGATGCGCAGGAAAGTGACCATTGAAGAACGGTTCGTTGATGCTGACATTCTTGTAGGCACGAATGCACTTGCCCTCAACATCCAGGTCCACTACCCGATCCACCAACAGGAAAGGGTAACGGTGAGGCAGGTATTCGCGAATCTCGTTGATGTCCATCATTTCGGGGGGAAGCCTGTAGTAAAGAGTGGGAGCGCGCGACTAACGCACGCCCCTCTAGCAAATCAAGGAGGCCGTCTAGCGGCTGTGCACACTTGATATGGAAATGGTATCAGCCATCTGATGAAGCATTGCCGTCAGGGGTCACGCCCCCAACGCGCTTTTCCAACTGACGCAGGCGTCGCGCAAGATCATCGAGCTGACGGATGCGTGCCGCGCTCTTGCGCCACTCGGCAGCAGGTTGCATGGCCGTACCGGAAGAGTAGGCACCCGGCTCGGTAATCGAGTGAGTCACCATGGTCATTCCAGTGAGGAATACGTTGTCACAAATATCGATGTGCCCGACCAGCCCCACACCGCCGGCGAGCATACAGTGCTTGCCGATCTTGGTGCTGCCGGAGATCCCCACACAAGCGGCCATGGCGGTGTGATCACCGACCTGAACGTTGTGGGCGATCTGAATCTGGTTATCGAGCTTCACGCCATTGCCGATGACGGTGTCGGCCAGGGCGCCACGATCGATCGCGGTGTTGACGCCAATCTCGACATCGTCACCGATGGTCACGCCGCCAATCTGCGCGATCTTCTGCCAGATGCCTTTCTCGTTGGCAAAGCCGAAGCCTTCGCCCCCCAGCACCGCGCCCGACTGGATAACCACTCGTTTGCCGATGCGTACGTCGTGGTACAGGGTGACCCTTGGCGCCAGCCAGCCGCCCTCGCCGATCTCGCAGCGGGCACCGATAAAGCAATGAGCGCCGATGGTCACTCCGGCACCGATGCGAGCACCACTCTCGATCACCGCAAACGGGCCAATGCTGGCCGCTGGATCCACCTGCGCATCAACGGCAATTACCGCGGATGGGTGAATGCCAGCCGGGGCCTTGGGCTTGGGGTCGAACAGATGGGAAATTCGGGCATAGGACAGGTAAGGATCGGCCACCACCAATGCGTCGCCGGCATAGGCCTCGGCATCAGCGGCTTTCAGCAACACCGCACCGGCCTGGCAGTCCACCAGGTACTTGCGATATTGCGGGTTTGCCAAAAAGCTCAACTGAGCTGGGCCAGCCTCCTGCAAGGTGGCTAGCCCAGTGATTTCCTTCTCCGCGTCGCCACGCAAGGTGGCGCCGAGGAACTCGGCCAACTGGCCGAGTTTTATAATCGCGGTCATGGCTTACTTCAGCTGATTCATGCGCTCGATAACTTGGCGAGTGATGTCGTACTGAGGTTTGACATCGATCACTGCGCCACGCTCGAAGACCAGATCGAAACCGCCTTTCTTGATGACTTCTTCAACTGCGCTGTCCAGCTTCGGCTTCAGTTGCTTGAGCATCTCGCGGTCAGCAACAGCCTTGGCTTCGTTCAGTTCCTTGGACTGGAACTGGAAGTCACGGGCCTTTTGCTTGAACTCGAGCTCCAGACGTTCACGCTCGCCCTGCTGCATCTTGTCGCCACCGGCCACCAGGCGATCCTGGATACCCTTGGCGCTGCTTTCCAGGGTTTTCAGCTTGGTCAGTTGCGGACCGAACTTTTTCTCGGCGTCCACTGCGTACTTCTTCGCCGCGTCGGATTCCAGCAGTGCCATCTGATAGTTCAGAACGGCAATTTTCATTTCGGCAAACGCCGGGCTCGCGACCAGAACGGAGGCCAGGAGAACCAATTGAGTCAACTTACGCACGATGCACTCCTACAAAATCCATTGTCGTTATCTTGGGTCAGGCTATTAGAAAGTCTGACCGAGGGAGAATTGGAACACCTGGGTCTCAGCGTTATTCGGTTTCTTCACTGGCATCGCCAGGGCAAAGCTCAATGGACCCAGGGCCGTAACCCAAGTCACACCGACGCCCACGGAGCTGGCCAGGTTGCTGAGGCTGATGTCATTGCACTGCGTCTTGGAAGAAATGCCGTTGGTATTTTTCACGTTCGAGCACTTGGAATCGAACACGTTACCCACATCCCAGAACACCGACGTCCGCAGGGAACGCTGATCCTTGACGAATGGCAGCGGGAACAACAGTTCGGCACCACCCTGGATCAAGACGTTACCACCGAACGGCAGCGGATCCTGATCGGGGTCGGCTGCAGTTCCGACGTTGCCCGTTACACCAGCACCACGACTCGGGGTACTGCGCGGCCCCAAAGTGCTGTCCTTGAAACCACGAACCGAGTTGAAACCACCAGCATAGTAGTTCTCGTAGAACGGCAAGCCGTCGGTTGAACCGTAGCCATCACCGTAGCCCAGCTCGGTATGGAAGCGCATGGTGTAGTTTTCAGTCAGCGGCTGGAACATCTGGCCACGGTAATCAAGCTTGAAGAACGACAGATCGCTACCTGGGGTAGTGGTTTCCAAGACCAAACTCTGAGAGTGGCCTCGGGTGGCCAGCACACCTTTGTTCAAGGTCGATTCGGACCAGCCGGCGGATGCCTTGAAGTTCAGGTAGTTGCTGCCCTGCTGATTCACGAAGTCGAAAATCTCATCGACGGTGTACAGACCTGTCTTGATCTTGTCCTGCTGCGCAGTCAGGCCGAAGGTCAGACGCGAAGTCTCACTGATCGGGTAACCCACGCTGACACCGGCACCCAGGCTGTCCACCGCATAGCTGGCCACGTTGACGTCGAGGTCTTTGTAGTCAGTGGTGCGATAGAAGGCGTTGTAGCCCAGGCTCACGCCATCGGCGGTCCAGTAGGGGTCAACGTAGCCGAAGTTGTAGCGGCTCTGGTATTCACTGCGGGTCAGGCCAATGCTGACCTTGTTACCAGTACCCAGGAAGTTGTTCTGAGTGATCGAACCACCAAGGATCAGACCGGCACTCTGGGCGAAACCGACGCTGGCGGTGATCGACCCGGACGCTTGTTCTTCCACCGCGTAGTTCACGTCAACCTGGTCATCGACACCCGGAACAGCCGGAGTCTCGACGTTGACCTCCTTGAAGAAGCCCAGGCGCTCCAGGCGAGTCTTGGACTGGTCGATCAGGTAGGTCGAAGCCCAGCCACCTTCCATCTGACGCATTTCGCGACGCAGCACTTCGTCCTCGGACTTGGTGTTGCCACGGAAGTTGATGCGGTTGACGTAGGCACGCTTGCCCGGGTCCACCACGAAGGTGATGTCCACGGTGTGATCTTCATCATGCGGCTGAGGCACGCCGTTGACGTTGGCGAAGGTGTAACCCTCGTTACCGAGACGACGAGTGATCAGTTCGGAAGTGGTGGTCATCAGCTTGCGCGAGAACACCTGGCCCTTCTCCACCAGCAACAGCGCCTTGACCTGGTCTTCAGGGACCTTCAGGTCGCCGCTGAGCTTCACGTCACGAACGCTGTACTTCTCGCCTTCGTTGACGTTGACAGTGATATAGACGTGCTTCTTGTCCGGAGTGATGGACACCTGGGTCGAAGCAATATCCATGTTGATATAGCCACGATCGAGGTAGTAGGAGCGCAGACGCTCCAGGTCACCGGACAGCTTTTCACGAGCGTACTTGTCGTCGTTCTTGAAGAACGACAGCCAGTTGGTGGTCTTGAGTTCGAACAGGCCGATCAGGTCTTCATCAGGGAAAACCGTGTTGCCCACCACGTTGATGTGCTGGATGGCAGCGACCGTACCTTCGTTGATCTTGACCTTCAGGCCAACGCGGTTGCGTGGTTGCGGCACCACTTCGGTCTCAACGGTGGCCGAGTAACGACCCTGGGCGACATATTGACGCTGCAGTTCGTTACGCACGCCTTCGAGAGTCGCACGCTGGAAGATTTCGCCTTCGGCCAGGCCAGACTGCTTCAGGCCCTTCATCAGGTCTTCGGTAGAGATCGCCTTGTTGCCTTCGATCTCGATACTGGCAACCGACGGCCGCTCGACTACCGTAATGACCAGGACGTTGCCATCGCGGCCCAGCTGGATGTCTTGAAAGAAACCGGTTTTGAACAGCGCACGAGTGGATTCCACCAGGCGACGGTCGTCCGCCTGCTCGCCGACGTTCAACGGCAAGGCACCAAAGACGCTACCCGCGGAAACGCGCTGAAGGCCGTTGACGCGGATATCGGAGATAGTGAAGGACTCGGCGTGAACTTCGGCGATCATCAATACGGTGAGAACCGCAGTTAGCAGCAGACGTTTCATGAAGTCCTTTCTTATTCCAACTGGCAATAAACAAACTGCCGCAAAATGCGGCAGATTCGCAATTCAGCGAAGCGTTACAGACGACCCAGATCGTTGACCAGAGCAAGCAGCATGACTCCGACCACCAAGCTGATACCGATCTGTATCCCCCAACCTTGCACCCGATCCGACAAGGGACGACCACGCGCCCACTCGATCAGATAGAACAACAAATGCCCCCCATCCAGTACCGGGATGGGCAACAAATTCAGAACACCCAGGCTAATACTCAGATAAGCAAGGAAATTCAAGAAATCAGCAATGCCCGACTGGGCAGAAGCGCCCGCCACTTTAGCAATGGTTATCGGTCCACTCAAGTTTTTTACCGAGAGCTCGCCGAACAACATTTTCTTCAGTGATTCCAGGGTCAGGACGCTCATGGTCCAGGTCCGCCGGGCCCCTTCGCCAATGGCCTCCAGCGGACCATAACTGACCTCGCGGAGCATCTCCGGCGGCCAGTCTACCGCCTTCACCCCGGCCCCAAGATAACCGCTGGGCGCCTTGCTTTCACCGCGACTGGCCAAAGTCACCGGGATCTCGATCTGAGCACCATCGCGCTCCACCTGCAGCACAATCTTGCTGCCAGGATGCATCCGCACCCAATCGACCACTTGCTGCCAGTCATTGAGCGACTGCCCATCAAGGGCCAACAGACGATCACCGCTTTTCAGGCCAGCCGCCTGGGCCGGGCCTTTCGGGTCCAGCTCGGCCAACACCGGCGGCAACGCCGGCCGCCATGGGCGAATCCCCAGGGAGCGGATAGGGTCCGGCTCATCAGCCCCCTTGAGCCACTTGTCCAGTACCAGCTGACGGGGCGACTCCACAGTCGCGCCCTGCTCGCGCACCAACACCTGCAACGCGCCACTTTCACCCAAACGACGCACCAGCTGCAGGTTGACCGCTGCCCAGCCAGTGGTCGGCTCACCGTCGATGGCGACGATTTCCTGACCGGCAGCAAGGCCTGCCTGCGCCGCAATACTGCCCGCCTCGACATCACCGATAACCGGCCGCACCTGCTGGCTGCCCAGCATCGCCAGACCCCAGAAGAACACCAGCGCCAGGAGGAAGTTGGCAATCGGCCCCGCGGCAACAATGGCAATGCGCTGGCGAACCGACTTGCGATTGAAGGATTGATCCAGCTCCTCGACGGCCACTTCGCCTTCACGCTCATCGAGCATTTTCACGTAGCCGCCCAGCGGAATGGCGGCGATCACGAACTCGGTGCCACGACGATCGTGCCAGCGCAGCAGCGGCATGCCGAAGCCTACGGAGAAGCGCAGCACCTTGACGCCACAGCGGCGGGCGACCCAGAAGTGGCCGAATTCGTGGAAGGTGACCAGCACGCCCAGGGCTACCAGGGTGCCGACAATCATATAGAGCGCGCTCATCTACTTTCTCCGCAATCCTGTTCGCCGCCACTCGCGCGGTCGCGCATCCTATCGCCCGTTACGCTGCAACCATTGTTCCGCCAGGCTCCGGGCCTTGGCGTCCGCCGCAAACACCGCATCGAGTTCATTGACTGCGACCACAGGTTCACGGACTAAAACTTCGTCGATGATACTCGCGATTTCCGGGTAACGGATGCGCCGTTCGAGAAACGCCGAAACCGCCACTTCGTTGGCCGCATTGAGCATCGCCGGCGCACTGCCTCCCGCCTCGGCAGCCTGACGCGCCAGCCGCAGGCAAGGAAACCGCTGCTCGTCGGGTGCTTCGAAGTCCAGGCGGGCAATCGCAAACAGATCCAGCGGCGCAACACCAGAGTCGATACGCTCCGGCCAGGCCAGGGCATTGGCGATCGGCGTGCGCATATCGGGATTACCCAACTGCGCCAGCACCGAACCGTCGACATAATCCACCAGGGAGTGAATCACGCTCTGGGGATGCACCACCACTTCAACCTGTGAAGGCCTGGCATCGAACAACCAACAGGCCTCGATCAGCTCCAGGCCCTTGTTCATCATGCTCGCCGAGTCCACGGAGATCTTGCGTCCCATGGACCAGTTCGGATGGGCACAAGCCTGCTCGGGCGAGACACGCTCAAGCTCGGCCAGCGGCGTCTGACGGAACGGACCACCCGAGGCTGTCAGCAGAATCCGTCGCACCCCGATTGCCCCCAACCCCCGGGAGAAGTCGGCAGGCATGCACTGGAAGATTGCATTGTGCTCGCTGTCGATGGGCAGCAGCACCGAACCACTCTTGCCCACCGCCTGCATGAACAGCGCGCCGGACATCACCAATGCTTCCTTGTTGGCCAGCAGAATTTTCTTGCCGGCCTCAACGGCTGCCAGGGTCGGACGCAAACCGGCCGCCCCGACAATCGCCGCCATCACCGCATCGACCTCAGGCGCCGACGCGACGTCACACAAACCTTGCTCACCCACCAGAACCCGGGTCGAGAGACCGGCAGCCCGCAGCTCTTCCTGCAAACGACTGGCGGCAGCCGCCTCCGGCACCACCGCAAAGCGCGGCACGTGGCGAATGCACAATGCCAGCAACTCGGCCAGGCGACTGAACCCGGTGAGGGCAAACACCTGGTAGCGATCCGGATGACGGGCAATAACGTCCAAGGTACTCAGCCCTATGGAGCCCGTAGCCCCCAGAACCGTTACCTGCTGGACAGCACTCACAGTCCGGCCATCCACAGCAGTACCGCAAACACCGGGATAGCCGCCGTCAGGCTGTCGATCCGATCGAGCACGCCACCATGGCCCGGCAACAGGTTGCTGCTGTCCTTGATGCCCGACTGACGCTTGAACATGCTCTCGGTCAGATCACCGACCACGGAAATAAACACCACGATGGCCGCCCCCAGCAACCCCAGCAGGATCTGCCCGGCACTCCAGTCACGCACCAGCCCGACCACCGCGGTGATCACCAGGCTCAAGGCCAGGCCGCCATACACACCTTCCCAGCTCTTGCCAGGACTGACCTGAGGCGCCAGCTTGCGCTTGCCAAAAGCCTTGCCGGAGAAATAGGCGCCAATATCCGCGCCCCACACCAGCACCATGACCGACATGATCAACCAGTTGCCCAGTGGCAGCTGCTTGATGAACACCAGGCCCTGCCAGGCCGGCAACAGGATCAACAGACCGATCAGCAGCTTGGGCGCGACGCCCGACCAGTGCTCGCTGGTACGCGGATAAGTCAGCACCAGGAAGGTCGCCAACGCCCACCACAGCACTGCAGCGCCCAGCACCCAAGGAGCAACGCCCGGCACCAGGTGCATGAGCAGCAACATCGCCGCCACCACCAAGGCGAAGGCGACCCGAGCCGGCTGCGCCTCGAAACCGGCCAGGCGCGCCCACTCCCAGGCTCCCAGGCTCACCACCAGACCGATGAACAGGGCAAACCCCGAACCTTCCAGCAGGAAAAACCCGCACAAAGCGATCGGCAGCAGGATCAGTGCCGTAATGATTCGTTGTTTAAGCATTAAACCCGGGCTCCAGCCTCGACCTGCTCGCTCGTCTTACCGAAGCGCCGCTGGCGAGATGCGTAATCGGCCAGCGCATTGCGCATGGCTTCGTGTTTGAAGTCCGGCCAGAACAGGTCGGAGAAATACAACTCGGCATAGGCCAGTTGCCACAACAGGAAGTTACTGATGCGATGCTCGCCACCGGTACGAATGCACAAATCCGGCAACGGCAGATCGCCGGTTGCCAGGCAGGTCTGCAACAGACCCGGCGTGATGTCCTCGGGGCGCAGATGACCGGCCTGAACCTCACGCGCCAGGCGCTGGGCAGCCTGAGCGATGTCCCACTGCCCGCCATAGTTGGCGGCAATCTGCAGGATGAAACGATCGGGACCGGCCGTAATGGCTTCCGCCTCGCGCATCGCCGCCTGCAGCTCGGGATGGAAGCGCGAACGATCGCCAATGATCCGCAAGCTGATGTTGTTCTCGTTGAGGCGCTTGGCCTCACGACGCAACGCCTTGAAGAACAGGTCCATCAAGGCGCTGACTTCATCAGCCGGGCGCTGCCAGTTTTCACTGGAAAAGGCAAACAGGGTCAGCACCTCGACCTTGGCCTCAGCGCACACCTCGATCACCGCACGCACGGCATCGACACCCGCTTTATGCCCGGCAACACCCGGCATAAAGCGTTTTTTTGCCCAGCGGTTATTTCCGTCCATGATGATCGCGACATGGCGCGGCACCGAGGACAACACGGACTGCTTGGTCTTTTCCATGAAAACGCCTGACCCTTAAACGGCCATCAAGTCCTTTTCTTTTTCCTCAGTCGCCTTGGCGATCTGAGCTTCAAAGTCCTTGATCAGCTTGTCGATTTCGGCGCTGCCACGACGCTCTTCGTCTTCGCTGATTTCCTTGTCCTTGGTCAGTTTCTTCAACTCGCCCAGGGCGTCGCGACGGATGTTGCGCACGGCAACCCGTGCATCTTCGGCCGCGGCGCGCGCCTGCTTGGTGAAGCCCTTGCGGGTTTCCTCGGTCAGCGGCGCCATCTTGATCAGCAGCAGCTCGCCCAGGTTGGTCGGGTTGAGGTTGAGACCGGCACTGCCAATGGCCTTGTCGATGGCGCCGAGCATGTTGCGCTCGAATGGCACGACCTGCAGGGTCTGGGAATCCTTCACGGTAACGTTGGCAACGCCGCTCAACGGCGTGTCGGTACCGTAGTAAGGCACCATCACGCTGCCCAGGATACTCGGGTGGGCCTTGCCGGTACGGATCTGGCCGAATGCATGCGCCAGCGATTCCAGGGACTTTTTCATGCGCTCCTGGGCGTCTTTCTTGATTTCGTTGATCATTGTTCGCCTTCCTCGATCAGGGTTCCTTCAGCGCCACCATGCACGATATTCAGCAGGGCGCCGGGCTTGTTCATGTTGAATACCCGCAGCGGCATCTTGTGGTCGCGGCACAGGCAGATGGCCGTCAGGTCCATCACTCCCAGCTTGCGATCCAGCACTTCATCGTAAGTCAGATGATCGAACTTCTCGGCATGCGGGTCCTTGAACGGGTCTGCAGTGTAAACACCGTCGACCTTGGTTGCCTTGAGCACGACATCGGCATCGATCTCGATGGCGCGCAGGCAGGCTGCGGAGTCGGTAGTGAAGAACGGGTTGCCGGTGCCGGCCGCGAAAATCACCACCTCTTTGGAGTTCAGGTGGCGCATGGCCTTGCGACGGTCATAGTGATCGGTCACGCCCACCATGGAAATGGCGGACATCACGATGGCCGAGATATTCGCACGTTCCAGAGCGTCGCGCATGGCCAGGGCGTTCATCACAGTGGCCAGCATGCCCATGTGGTCGCCCGTGACCCGATCCATCCCGGCAGCGCTCAATGCGGCGCCACGGAACAGGTTGCCACCACCGATCACCAGGCCTACCTGGACGCCGATGCCAACCAGTTGGCCGACTTCCAGCGCCATGCGATCCAGCACCTTGGGGTCGATCCCGAACTCTTCCGAGCCCATCAGGGCCTCGCCGCTAAGCTTGAGTAGAATGCGTTTATAGCGAGCTTGATAACCACTGCCCTGCTGAGCCATTGCGAATCTCTCCTGCGGCGTATTTTAAAAATTCTTTGCGGGCTGTTTTCAGCCTGCGTTCACTCTAGCTTGACGCTGTCACAGCGCCATCAGAACACGACTTTGTAAACCGGTTCCGAGGTCACACAACAAAATTGCCCTGCCCATTTGAAAAGAGGCTGCGCGCGTGAGCGGGCAGCCTCTTCTGGGCGACAGTTGAAAAACCGTCTTACTGTTGCTTGGCAGCAGCCAGTTGTGCAGCTACTTCTTCAGCGAAGTTGTCTTCTTTCTTCTCGATGCCTTCGCCTACGGCGAAACGAGTGAAGGAAACGATTTCAGCGCCGCCTTTCTTGGCCAGAGCACCTACGGTGATTTCTGGATCCTTGACGAAGGCTTGCTCAACCAGGCTGGCTTCAGCCAGGAACTTGCTGATACGGCCAGCGATCATCTTCTCGACGATTTCGGCAGGCTTGCCTTTCATCTTGTCTTCGTTCAACTGCAGGAACACGCCCTTTTCACGCTCGATGGCTTCGGCGGAAACTTGCGAAGGCAGCAGGAACTCAGGGTTGCTTGCCGCTACGTGCATGGCGATGTCTTTGGCCAGGTCAACGGAACCGCCCTTCAGGACAACCGCAACACCGATCTTGTTACCGTGCAGGTAAGTACCGACCACGTCACCTTCAACGCGAGCCAGACGACGGATGTTGACGTTCTCGCCGGTCTTGCCCACCAGGATCAGACGGTCGGCTTCTTGAGCTTCGATCAACGGAGCGGCGTCGGTCAGTTTGTCAGCGAACGCTTTTTCAACGCTGGCAGCAACGAATGCCTTGAAGTCGTCCTGCAGAGCCAGGAAGTCGGTCTGCGAGTTCACTTCCAGCAGGACAGCGGCTTTACCGTCGTCCTTGATGGCGATAGCGCCTTCAGCAGCCACGTTGCCTGCTTTCTTGGCAGCCTTGATGGCGCCGGAAGCACGCATGTCATCAATGGCTTTTTCGATGTCGCCGCCGGCCTTGGTCAAGGCCTTTTTGCAATCCATCATGCCTTCGCCGGTACGCTCGCGCAGTTCTTTGACCAACGCTGCAGTAATCTCTGCCATTTTCAAAATCCTCTTGGATAGGTTTTCAACCATTCCACCCGATCGAACGGGCGTTCAATTCTTGGGCGCTGCCCCGAATTCACTTCATAACAGCCCCGGATTACAGAATCTGTCGGGGCGCGACGACGAAATGATTTTCGAGTTGGCAAAAAGGGGGCCAAGCCCCCTTTTTGCGTACTGAGTAAACGCTAAGCGTCAGTTACTCAGGCTTCAGCCGCCGGTGCTGCTGCTTCTTCGAACACTTCGGTGCCGCCAGCAACGTTGTTGCGACCACGGATCACAGCGTCAGCCATCGAACCCATGTACAGCTGGATGGCGCGAATGGCGTCATCGTTGCCTGGGATGATGTAGTCAACGCCTTCCGGGCTGCTGTTGGTATCGACAACGCCGATGACCGGGATGCCCAGCTTGTTGGCTTCGGTGATCGCGATGCGCTCGTGATCAACGTCGATCACGAACAGTGCGTCAGGCAGGCCGCCCATGTCCTTGATACCACCCAGGGAACGATCCAGCTTTTCCAGATCGCGAGTGCGCATCAGCGCCTCTTTCTTGGTCAGCTTGGCGAAGGTGCCGTCTTCTGCTTGCACTTCAAGGTCACGCAGACGCTTGATGGAAGCACGGATGGTTTTGTAGTTGGTCAGCATGCCGCCCAACCAGCGGTGATCGACGTACGGCGAACCGCAACGTGCTGCTTCTTCAGCAACGATCTTGCCAGCGGAACGCTTGGTGCCGACGAACAGAATCTTGTTTTTGCCCTGGGCCAGACGCTCTACGAAAGTCAGAGCTTCGTTGAACATTGGCAGGGTTTTTTCAAGGTTGATGATGTGAATCTTGTTGCGCGCGCCGAAAATGTACTTGCCCATTTTCGGATTCCAGTAACGGGTTTGGTGACCGAAGTGCACACCGGCCTTCAGCATATCGCGCATGTTGACTTGGGACATGATAGTTCCTTAATAAGTCGGGTTAGGCCTCCACGTATCCCAATGACCAACCAACAGCCTGCGCTGAGGGCACCCAGGTCATCGTGTCGACACGTGTGTGGGTTTGGGCTTTTCGGGGCATCCCCGGAAAGCGGCGCATTTTATACCACAGCGAGGGGCAAAACGGAACCCGGATTCACATCCGCCGATCCTTGGAGTTTTTGCCCTGTTGCTGGAATCGGCCCAGAATGCACCATTGTATGGAGACAAGCGCCAGCAGAACCTCAGATTTGCGCTGAGCGTCTGTTAGAATCGCTCCTTTGCGGCTTCCGAAAACCTTCCTGCTTCCACCCCGGCGCCAGCCTTGCCGGGGCAGGTTTTCAAGCCATTCCGTGTATATCGCGCCACTGAGCGTCAAGAGAGCCTGTATGACCGTCACCCTCAAAACTCCCGAGGACATCGCCAAAATGCGTGTCGCCGGCAAACTGGCCGCCGAAGTGCTGGAAATGATTGCCGAGCATGTCAAACCCGGGGTCACCACCGAAGAACTGGACCGCATCTGCCACGACTACATCGTCAACGTGCAGGGCGCCATCCCGGCCCCGCTGAACTACAAGGGCTTTCCCAAGTCCATCTGCACCTCGATCAACCACGTGGTGTGCCACGGCATCCCCAACGAGAAGCCGCTGAAGGATGGCGACACCCTGAACATCGACGTAACCGTCATCAAGGACGGCTACCACGGCGACACCAGCCGCATGTTCCACGTCGGCAATGTGCCGGTCTGGGCCGAGCGCCTGTCGCAGATCACTCAGGAATGCATGTACAAGGCCATCGAACTGGTGAAGCCGGGCTGCCGCCTGGGCGACATCGGCGAAGTGATCCAGAAGCACGCGGAAAAGAACGGCTTCTCGGTCGTGCGCGAATTCTGCGGCCACGGCATTGGCAAGGTATTCCACGAAGAGCCGCAGATCCTGCACTACGGCCGCGCCGGCACCGGCATGGAACTCAAGGCCGGCATGACCTTCACCATCGAGCCGATGATCAACCAGGGCAAGGCCGACACCAAGGTGCTGGGCGATGGCTGGACCGCCATTACCAAGGACCGCAAGCTCTCGGCGCAGTGGGAACACACCCTGCTGGTCACCGAGACCGGCTACGAAATCTTCACCCTGCGCAGCGATGACACCATCCCCCGGGTATCTGCCTGATCCACAACGCCGCGTCCCGACCTTATAGATAGAAAGGAAAGCCAATCGATGCCGCAGGTGGATCCCGAACTCTTCGACCGTGGCCAGTTCCAGGCGGAACTGGCACTGAAGGCCAGCCCCATCGCCGCCTTCAAGAAAGCCATCCGCCAGGCACGGGAAGTGCTCGACAACCGCTTTCGCAGCGGACGGGAAATCCGCCGGCTGATCGAGGACCGCGCCTGGTTCATCGATAACATCCTGCAAAAGGCCTGGGACCAGTTCAACTGGAGCACCGAGGCCGACATCGCCCTGGTGGCGGTCGGCGGCTACGGCCGCGGCGAGCTTCACCCCTACTCCGACATCGATCTGCTGATCCTCCTGGACAACGCCGATCACGAGATCTTTCGCGACTCCATCGAACGCTTCCTCACCCTGCTCTGGGACATTGGCCTGGAAGTCGGACAAAGCGTGCGTTCGGTGGACGAGTGCGCCGAGGAGGCCCGGGCCGACCTGACGGTGATCACCAACCTGATGGAAAGCCGCACCATCGCCGGGCCCGAGCACCTGCGCCAGCGCATGCTGGACGTCACCAGCACCGCACACATGTGGCCGAGCAAGGACTTCTTCCTGGCCAAGCGCGCCGAACAGAAGGCCCGTCACCACAAGTACAACGACACCGAATACAACCTGGAGCCCAACGTCAAAGGCTCCCCCGGCGGCCTGCGGGATATCCAGACCATTCTCTGGGTGGCCCGGCGCCAATACGGCACCCTGAACCTGCGAGCCCTGGCCGGCGAAGGCTTCCTGGTGGAAAGCGAAAACGCCCTGCTGGCCTCCTCCCAGGAATTCCTGTGGAAGGTCCGCTACGCCCTGCACATGCTTGCCGGGCGCGCCGAAGACCGCCTGCTGCTGGACCACCAGCGCTCCATCGCCGAGCTGCTGGGGTTCAGCGGTGAAGACGTCAAGCAGTCGATAGAAAGCTTCATGCAGCAGTACTACCGGGTGGTGATGAGCATCGCCCAGTTGAGCGACCTGATCATCCAGCACTTCGAGGAAGTGATCCTCGCCCCCGAGGACGAAGCCCCGCCGCAGCCGATCAACGCCCGCTTCCAGCTGCATGACGGCTATATCGAGGCGATCAACGACAACGTGTTCAAGCGCACCCCGTTCGCCATGCTGGAGATCTTCGTGCTGATGGCCCAGCACCCGGAGATCAAGGGCGTGCGCGCCGACACCATCCGCCTGCTGCGCGAACACCGGCACCTGATCGACGACGACTTCCGCCACGACATCCGCAACACCAGCCTGTTCATCGAGCTGTTCAAGTGCGAGATCGGCATCCACCGCAACCTGCGGCGGATGAACCGCTACGGCATCCTCGGACGCTACCTGCCGGAGTTCGGCTTCATCGTCGGACAGATGCAGCACGACCTGTTCCACATCTATACCGTGGACGCCCACACGCTGAATCTGATCAAGCACCTGCGCAAGATGCAGTACACGCCGATCTCCGAGAAATTCCCCCTGGCCAGCAAGCTCATGGGCAAGCTGCCCAAGCCCGAGCTGATCTACCTGGCCGGCCTGTATCACGACATCGGCAAGGGCCGCCACGGCGACCACTCGGAGATTGGCGCGGTGGATGCCGAAGCCTTCTGTGTGCGTCACCAACTGCCTTTATGGGACACCCGGCTGATCGTCTGGCTGGTGCAGAACCATCTGGTGATGTCCACCACCGCCCAGCGCAAGGACCTGTCCGACCCGCAGGTGATCCACGATTTCGCCCAGACCGTGGTCGACCAGACCCGCCTCGACTACCTCTACGTACTCACGGTCGCCGACATCTACGCCACCAACCCGACCCTGTGGAACTCCTGGCGCGCCAGCCTGCTGCGCCAGCTCTACACCGAAACCAAGCGCGCCCTGCGCCGCGGCCTGGAAAACCCGGTGGACCGCGAAGAGCAGATCCGCCAGACCCAGAGCGCCGCCCTGGACATCCTGGTGCGCAACGGCACCGACCCGGACGAAGTGGAACAACTCTGGTCGCAACTGGGCGACGACTACTTCCTGCGCCACACCGCCGGCGATGTGGCCTGGCACAGCGACGCGATCCTCCAGCAGCCGGCGGACGGCGGCCCGTTGGTGCTGATCAAGGAAATCACCCAGCGCGAGTTCGAGGGCGGCACCCAGATCTTCATCTACGCCCCGGACCAGCACGACTTCTTCGCGGTGACCGTGGCCGCCATGGACCAGCTCAACCTGAACATCCATGACGCACGCATCATCACCTCCAGCAGCCAGTTCACCCTCGACACCTACATCGTCCTGGACAACGACGGCGAGTCGATCGGCAACAACCCGCAGCGGGTCGAACAGATCCGCAAGGGCCTGACCGACGCCCTGCGCAACCCCGACGACTACCCGACCATCATCCAGCGCCGGGTGCCGCGCCAGCTCAAGCACTTTGCCTTCGAGCCCGAGGTGACCATCCACAACGACGCCCAGCGTCCGGTGACCGTGCTCGAGCTCAGCGCCCCGGACCGCCCGGGCCTGCTGGCGCGGATCGGCAAGATCTTCCTGGAGTTCGACCTGTCGCTGCAGAATGCCAAGATCGCCACCCTGGGCGAGCGCGTGGAAGACGTGTTCTTCATTACCGATGCGCACAACCAGCCCCTTTCCGACCCACAGCTGTGCAGCCGCTTGCAGGATGCGATCGTCGAACAGTTGAGTGTCAGCCACGAACCGACTATCGAAACGACCCGCCTGAGCATCTGACAGGTCTGAACCGCCGCTTTGAGTGAGAAAACGCACCGATGAACAACGCTCTGAACCAGTTGCAGCCTTACCCGTTCGAAAAGCTGCGGGCCCTGCTCGGCACCGTGACGCCCAACCCGGACAAGCGCCCGATCGCCCTGTCCATCGGCGAGCCCAAGCACCGCTCGCCGAGCTTTGTCGCCGAAGCCCTGGCCAGCAACCTCGATCAGATGGCGGTCTACCCCACCACCCTGGGCATCCCGGCGCTGCGTGAAGCGATTGGTGCCTGGTGCGAGCGCCGCTTCGGCGTGCCGACCGGCTGGATCGACCCGGCGCGCAACGTATTGCCGGTCAACGGCACCCGCGAAGCCCTGTTCGCCTTCACCCAGACCGTGGTCAACCGCGGCGAAGACGCCCTGGTGGTCAGTCCCAACCCCTTCTATCAGATCTACGAAGGCGCCGCCTTCCTCGCCGGAGCCAAGCCGCACTACCTGCCGTGCCTGGATGAAAACGGCTTCAACCCGGATTTCGACGCCGTACCGGCCGAGATCTGGCAGCGCTGCCAGATCCTCTTCCTGTGCTCCCCGGGCAACCCCACCGGCGCGCTGATCCCGCTGGACACCCTGAAAAAACTGATCGCCCTGGCCGACGAACACGACTTCGTGATCGCCGCCGACGAGTGCTACAGCGAGCTGTACTTCGACGAGCAGACCCCACCGCCGGGCCTGCTCAGCGCCTGTGTCGAACTGGGCCGCAAGGACTTCAAGCGCTGCGTGGTGTTCCACAGCCTGTCCAAGCGCTCCAACCTGCCGGGCCTGCGCTCCGGCTTCGTTGCCGGCGACGCCGAGATCCTCAAGGGTTTCCTGCTGTACCGCACCTACCACGGCTGCGCCATGCCGGTGCAGACCCAACTGGCCAGCGTCGCCGCCTGGAACGATGAAGTGCACGTGCGCGCCAACCGCGCGCTGTACCGCGAGAAGTTCGACGCGGTGCTGGCGATCCTCGCCCCCGTGATGGACGTACAACGCCCGGACGGCAGCTTCTACCTGTGGCCGAACGTGGCCGGGGATGACGCCGCCTTCTGCCGCGACCTGTTCGAGCAGGAACACGTGACCGTGGTCCCGGGTTCCTACCTGTCGCGGGATGTGGACGGCACCAACCCGGGTGCCGGACGGGTGCGCATGGCGCTGGTCGCGCCGCTGGCGGAATGCGTGGAAGCCGCCGAGCGGATTCGCGATTTCGTGTTGCGTCGGGCCTGAGCCCCTTCGTCGACAAGCCGGCTCCTGCACCCTCCCTGCAGGAGCCGGCTTGCCGGCAAAAGCGTCATCCGTTCACTTCACCAGCCCCAGATTCGCCTCGCTCAAATCCAGGTCCGCCAACACCTCGCGCAGCACATCGTCACCGATCTGGTGATGTCGGCTCAGGCGGTACAGCTCCAGCCGTTGCGCACGCAGGGCCTTGAGCCGCAGGCGGCGCTCCAGCAAGTCCATCTGCAAGGCCAGGGCCTGGGCCTCGGCGGAGTCGTTGTAGACCTCCAACTGATGCCGGTACTCAGCCATCAAGCGCCCCTTGAGCTCGGTGGCCAGCGCCGCTTGCGCCGCGTCCGGAACCTCACTGGTTTCGGCCACCTCCTCGGCTTCCAGGGCATGGATCGCTGCCTCGGCAGTCTTGCGCCAGGCATCGCGCACTTCCCCGCGGCGCTTGTCGTCGGGGCTCTTCACAATGCCGCGCAACAGCAGCGGCAGGGCAATGCAGGCCGCCACCAGGGACAGCAGAATCACTCCGGCGGCGATAAAGATCAGCAGGTCACGCTCGGGAAATGCCTCCCCGGCGCCCAGGAACAAAGGCACCGACATCACACCGGCCAAGGTCACTGCCCCACGTACCCCACCCACGGTCAGCAACCAGCAGGAACGCGCCGTGGGCACCAGGGTCAGCTCGCCCTTGCCGCGCCAGCGCCGCAGCAGCCCGGACAGACGCCAGATACTCTGCACCCAGATAAAGCGCAACACCAACAACACCAGGAAGATCGCCAGCACATCCAGGCAGCGATAGAACAGGGTCGGCCAGAGCGAGGTCTCGTGACTGACCACGGCCTTGACGATGTCCGGCAATTGCAGGCCCAAGAGCAGAAAAATCAGGCCGTTGAAGGCAAACTCCAGCAGCGACCAGACACTGCGATTGAGCAGCCGGGTGCTGGTCTGGCGCGGCAGCAGGTCGAGCCAGCTCTGCATCATCCCCGCCGCCACCGCCGAGAGAATGCCCGAGGCCCCCAGGCGCTCGGCCAGCACATAGGCGGCAAACGGCAACAGCAGCATGAACACCACATGGGTCGCCGGGTCGTCCCAGCCGCGGGCGATCATCCAGGCCCGCAGGCGCCCCACCAACCAGCTCAGGGCCACGCCGACCGCCAGCCCGCCCACCGCTACCAGAACAAAGGTCAGGCTGGCATTGGCCAGGGAAAACACCCCGGTCACGGCCGCCACCAGGGCGAACTTGAAGGTCACCAGGCCCGAAGCGTCGTTCATCAGGGCCTCGCCCTGGAGCATGTGCATCAGCGGGGTCGGCAGGCGATTCTGGGAAATCGCCGACACCGCCACGGCGTCGGTGGGCGACAGCACGGCCGCCAAGGCAAAAGCCACCGGCAGAGGAATGGTCGGCAACAGCCAGTGAATGAAGTAGCCGGCACCGACCACGGTAAACAGCACCAAACCCACCGCCAGGGTCAGAATCGGTCCCCGCAGACGCCAGAATTCGCGCTTGGGCATGCGCCAGCCATCGGAAAACAGCAGCGGCGGCAGAAACAGGAACAGGAACAGCTCCGGGTCCAGGGCGACGTGCAATCCCAGGGTCGGCCAGGCCAGCAAGGCGCCGGCGACAATCTGCAGCAAGGGCAAGGGCAGCGGAATCACCCGTCCGACCAGTCGCGAAAGACTCACCAGCATCAGCAGGATGAGGACGGTATAGGCGGTTTGCATAAAGCGAAAATCCAAGGCTCAACAGGAAAAATCGTACGCATCTCAGCTGAGAATCGCCGACGAAGTGCCATATTAGCCGCTTAAACTTGGCGCTGACCGCTGCACATAAGTCGCAAGCCCCGCACCCTGCCACGCAACAACCTGCGACAAAGCCGATTTCAGGCCGGCGCCGAAGCGCTGCGGTCGTGGCATAATCCGTGACCTTTGATCTCCAGCATCTCCAAAGGGGGCAATTCCTTGACCGCTTCAAGTAAAACGTTGCACCTTTTCGGCATCAAAGCCTGTGACACCATGAAAAAGGCGCGCACCTGGCTCGATGAACACGCTGTCAGCTATGACTTCCACGATTACAAAACCTCCGGCATTGACCGTGAGCACCTGAACCAATGGTGCGACGAGCACGGTTGGCAGGTGGTGTTGAACCGCGCAGGCACGACCTTTCGCAAACTCGATGACGAAAGCAAAGCCGATCTCGACCAGGCGAAAGCCGTTGAACTGATGCTCGCGCAACCTTCGATGATCAAGCGCCCGGTGCTCGATCTCGGAGACAAGACCCTGATTGGCTTCAAGCCAGACCTTTACGCAGCGGCGCTCAAGTAAGCCTGCTCACTCAATTTCGCAAGAGGTAACTGCATGTCCACTACCCTGTTCAGCCTGGCATTCGGTGTCGGCACCCAAAATCGTCAAGGCGCTTGGCTGGAAGTGTTCTACGCATCGCCACTGCTCAATCCTGCCGCCGAAATCGTTGCCGCTGTCGCACCGATCCTCGGCTACAGCGAAGGCAACCAGGCCATCACCTTCACCACCGCCCAGGCCGCGCAGATGGCCGATGCGCTGAAGAGCATCGACGCCACCCAGGCTGCCCTGCTGACCCGCCTGGCCGAAAGCCACAAGCCGCTAGTAGCCACCCTGCTGGCCGAAGACGCTCAATTGACCTCCACCCCAGAGGCCTACCTGAAGCTGCACCTGCTGTCCCATCGCCTGGTCAAGCCACACGGCCTGAGCCTGGCCGGCGTGTTCCCGCTGCTGCCGAACGTGGCCTGGACCAGTCAGGGTGCGATCGATCTGGGCGAGTTGGCCGAGCGTCAACTGGAAGCCCGCCTGCGCGGCGAGCTGCTGGAAGTGTTCTCGGTGGACAAGTTCCCGAAAATGACCGACTACGTGGTGCCGAGCGGCGTGCGCATCGCGGACAGCGCGCGGATCCGCCTGGGCGCCTACATCGGCGAAGGCACCACCGTGATGCACGAAGGCTTCGTCAACTTCAACGCCGGCACCGAAGGCCCGGGCATGATCGAAGGCCGTGTATCGGCTGGCGTGTTCGTCGGCAAGGGTTCGGACCTGGGCGGTGGCTGCTCCACCATGGGCACCCTGTCGGGTGGCGGCAACATCGTGATCAAGGTCGGCGAAGGCTGCCTGATCGGCGCCAACGCCGGTATCGGCATTCCCCTGGGCGACCGCAACACCGTGGAGTCGGGCCTTTACGTGACTGCCGGCACCAAGGTGGCGCTGCTGGACGAGAACAACCAGCTGGTCAAGGTGCTCAAGGCCCGGGAACTGGCCGGCCAGCCGGACCTGCTGTTCCGTCGCAACTCGGAAACCGGCGCCGTGGAGTGCAAGACCCACAAGTCGGCCATCGAGCTGAACGAAGCGCTGCACGCTCACAACTAAGCAGCGATTCGGTTTCACTGGAACCGGCCGGGCGCTTATCATCGGCGCCCGGCCTGTTCAAACGAGTTCTGCCACCATGCTTGTAGCCTCCCCCTGGCGCGCCGACTTCCCGGCCATCGCCGCCCTGCATCGCCAGGACCAGACGTACCTGGACAACGCCGCCACCACGCAAAAACCCCGAGCCCTGCTGGACGCCCTGGCCCACTACTACGCCAATGGCGCGGCCAATGTGCATCGCGCGCAACACCTGCCCGGCGCCCACGCCACCCAGGCCTTCGAAGACAGCCGCAGCAAGGTCGGCCAGTGGCTCAATGCCGGTGACAGCGGACAGATCGTCTTCACCCACGGCGCCACTTCCGCGCTGAACCTCCTGGCCTACGGCCTGGAACACCAATTCACAGCGGGCGATGAAATCGTCATCAGCGCCCTGGAACACCACGCCAACCTGCTGCCCTGGCAGCAATTGGCCGAACGTCGTCAACTCAAGCTGATCGTCCTGCCGCTGGATGCCGACGGAATCATCGATATCGAGGCGGCCGGCCACCTGATCGGCCCAAGAACGCGGCTGCTGGCGCTGAGCCAGCTGTCCAACGTGCTCGGTGCATGGCAGCCCTTGAGCCCGCTGCTGGCCATGGCCAGGGCCCGGGACGCACTGACCGTGATCGACGGCGCCCAGGGCGTGGTGCATGGCCGCCATGACGTGCAGGCCCTGGGCTGCGACTTCTATGTGTTCTCCAGCCATAAACTCTACGGCCCGGACGGGGTCGGTGTGCTCTTTGGCCGCCACGAGGCGCTCAAGGGGCTGCGCCACTGGCAGTTTGGTGGCGAGATGGTCCAGAACGCCGACTACCATCACGCCAGCTTCCGCCCGGCGCCGCTGGGCTTCGAGGCCGGCACCCCGCCGATTGCCGGGGTCATCGGCCTGGGTGCGACCCTGGATTACCTCGGCGGCCTGGATCAGTCGGCAGTGGCCGCGCACGAAGCCGCGTTGCACGCCTATCTGTTGCAGGGCTTGCAGGCACGCAACGGCATCCGCCTGTTGGGCTCCCCGCAACTGGCCCTGGTCAGCTTCGTCGTGGACGGCGTGCACAACGCCGACCTGGCGCACCTGCTGACCGAACAGGGCATTGCCGTGCGGGCCGGGCATCACTGCGCCATGCCGCTGATGAAAAGCCTGGGGCTGGCCGGAGCGATCCGGGTGTCGTTGGCGCTGTACAACGACTCCGAAGACCTGGAGCGCTTCTTCGAGGCCCTGGATCAGGCCCTGGAGTTGCTGCGATGAGCCTGCCGGCGGATGCCGTCGCCGCCCTGCAGGTGTTCCAGGGCGCTGCCGGCTGGGAACAGCGGGCACGCCTGCTGATGCAATGGGGCGAACGCCTGCCAGCCCTGAGCGAGGCCGACAAGGTCGAAGCCAATCGGGTGCACGGCTGCGAAAGCCAGGTCTGGCTGGTGGCGAGCCTGGAAAATGATCATTGGCAATTTGCCGCCGCCAGCGACGCGCGGCTGATTCGCGGCCTGGTCGCCTTGCTGCTGGCGCGGGTCAACGGCCTGACGGCGCAGCAATTGCGCGAGGTGGACCTGGCGGACTGGTTCAATCAGTTGGGCCTGTCGCGCCAGCTCTCGCCATCGCGCAGCAACGGCCTGAACGCGGTGCTGCAGCGCATGAACGAACTGGCCGGCCCCCTGTAGCCGCTGTCGAGCCTGCGAGGCTGCGAAAAGGTCCGCAGGACCTTGCCTGGCGCTCTCCCGCCAGCCCCCCTAGCGGCCTCAAGCCCCCACGGGCCGCCGGGCCGCTCGCCGCCTGCGGCAGCGGCTACAGGGGCTTGCTGCGCTCGGACGGGCGGCGCACGCCGGCGACGATCTTGTCCACCGCCTTGGTCGCCGCCACCATGCCGAAGGTCGCGGTCACCATCATCACCGCGCCAAAACCGCCGGCGCAGTCGAGCTTGACCCCATCACCGACAAAGCTTTTCTGCAGGCAGATACTGCCGTCCGGCTTCGGGTAGCGCAGTTGCTCGGTGGAAAACACGCAGGGCACGCTGTAGTGCCGGGTCACGGTGCGCGAGAAACCATAGTCGCGGCGCAACGTGGAGCGCACTTTGGAGGCCAATGGATCGTTGAAGGTGCGGTTCAGGTCGCAGACCTGGATCAGCGTCGGGTCGATCTGCCCGCCGGCACCGCCGGTGGTGATGATCTGGATCTTGCGCCGCTTGCACCAGGCGATCAGCGCCGCCTTGGCATTCACGCTATCGATGCAGTCGATCACGCAGTCGATGTTCGGGGTGATGTATTCGGCCATGGTCTCGCGGGTGACGAAATCCGCCACCGCATGCACGCGGCAGTCCGGATTGATGCCGCGCAGGCGCTCGGCCATGACCTCGACCTTGGGCTTGCCCACGGTGCTGTCCAGGGCATGCAGTTGCCGGTTGCTGTTGCTGACGCAGACATCGTCGAGGTCGAACAGCGAGATCTCGCCCACCCCGCAGCGGGCAATGGCTTCCGCCGCCCAGGAACCGACACCGCCGACCCCGACAATCGCCACATGGGCCGCCCGCAGCCGCTCCAAGCCTTCAATGCCATACAAACGAGCGACGCCGGCAAACCGTGGATCTTCTGTACTCATGACCATCACCTAAAAAACCGGCGCGCATTATAGGGCTGGGAAGCGACAAGTTTTAAGCCGCCAGCTACAAGTAAAGAACTTAAACGCAATTACAGTGCCCAAGGTCTGGCTTTCCTCTGTGCGCTGTACGCTCAGTTGAGGGCCGGTGTAGGATGCCCGCCGTTTGGCGCCTGCCAACCCTTCCCTCGTTCCACACCCTTTGGAACCCGAAATAGCTATGTCATCGCGTAAATTTGGACTCAACCTGGTGATAGTGCTGGCCATTGCCGCGCTGTTCACCGGCTTCTGGGCGCTGATCAATCGCCCGGTCTCGGCCCCCGACTGGCCGGAACAGATCTCCGGTTTTTCATACTCGCCTTTCCAGCAGGGCCAGTTCCCGCAGAAGGACCAGTACCCGTCCGACGATGAAATGCGTCGCGACCTGGAGATCATGAGCAAGCTGACGGACAACATCCGTACCTATTCGGTGGATGGCAGCCTGCAGGATATTCCCAAGCTGGCCGAAGAGTTCGGCCTGCGCGTGACCCTGGGCATCTGGATCAGCCCGGACCTGGAGCGCAACGAGCGGGAAATCATGCGCGCCATCGAACTGGCCAACAGCTCGCGCAGCGTGGTGCGGGTAGTGGTGGGCAACGAAGCGATCTTCCGCAAGGAAATCACCGCCGACCAGTTGTCGGTGATTCTCGACCGGGTCCGCGCTGCGGTGAAAGTCCCGGTCACCACCTCGGAACAGTGGCACGTCTGGGAAGAACACCCGGAGCTGGCCAAGCACGTCGACCTGATCGCCGCGCACATCCTGCCGTACTGGGAGTTCATCCCGGTGGACAAGGCCCAGCAGTTCGTCCTCGATCGCGCCCGCGACCTGAAGAAGATGTTCCCGAAAAAGCCGCTGCTGCTGTCCGAAGTGGGCTGGCCGAGCAACGGCCGCATGCGCGGTGGCGCCGACGCCAGTCCGGCGGACCAGGCGATCTACCTGCGCACCCTGGTCAACAAGCTCAACCGCCAGGGCTACAACTACTTCGTCATCGAAGCCTTCGACCAGCCGTGGAAGGCCAGCGACGAAGGTTCGGTGGGCGCCTACTGGGGCGTGTTCAACGCCGCGCGCCAGCAGAAATTCAACTTCGAAGGCCCGGTAGTGGCGATCCCGCAATGGCGGGTGCTGGCCATCGGCTCGGTGGTGCTGGCGCTGCTGTCGCTGACCCTGCTGATGATCGACGGCTCGGCCCTGCGCCAGCGTGGCCGCACCTTCCTGACCTTCATCGCCTTCCTCTGCGGTTCGGTGCTGGTGTGGATCGGCTACGACTACAGCCAGCAATACAGCACCTGGTTCAGCCTGACCGTGGGCTTTCTCCTCGCGCTCGGTGCGCTGGGGGTGTTCATCGTGCTGCTCACCGAGGCCCATGAGCTGGCCGAGGCGGTGTGGATCCACAAGCGCCGGCGCGAGTTCCTGCCGGTGGAAGGCGACTCCAGCTACCGGCCGAAAGTCTCGATCCACGTGCCGTGCTACAACGAGCCGCCGGAGATGGTCAAACAGACCCTCAATGCCCTGGCCAACCTCGATTACCCGGACTTCGAAGTCCTGATCATCGACAACAACACCAAGGACCCGGCGGTCTGGGAGCCGGTGCAGGCCTATTGCGAGACCCTGGGCCCGCGCTTCAAGTTCTTCCACGTCGCGCCATTGGCCGGTTTCAAGGGCGGTGCGCTGAACTACCTGCTGCCGCACACCGCCAAGGATGCCGAAGTGATCGCGGTGATCGACTCCGACTACTGCGTCGACCGCAACTGGCTCAAACACATGGTGCCGCACTTCGCCGATCCGAAGATCGCCATCGTGCAGTCGCCCCAGGACTACCGCGACCAGAACGAAAGCACCTTCAAGAAGCTCTGCTACGCGGAGTACAAGGGCTTCTTCCATATCGGCATGGTCACCCGCAACGACCGTGACGCGATCATCCAGCACGGCACCATGACCATGACCCGGCGCACAGTGCTGGAAGAGCTGGGCTGGGCCGACTGGTGCATCTGCGAAGACGCCGAGCTGGGCCTGCGGGTGTTCGAGAAGGGCCTGTCGGCGGCGTACCACCACGAAAGCTACGGCAAGGGCCTGATGCCCGACACCTTTATCGACTTCAAGAAGCAGCGCTTCCGCTGGGCCTATGGCGCGATCCAGATCATCAAGCGCCACACCGCCAGCCTGCTGCGCGGCAAGGACACCGAGCTGACCCGCGGCCAGCGCTACCACTTCCTCGCGGGCTGGCTGCCGTGGGTGGCGGATGGCATGAACATCTTCTTCACCGTCGGCGCCCTGCTGTGGTCGGCGGCGATGATCATCGTGCCGCAACGGGTCGACCCGCCGCTGCTGATCTTCGCGATCCCGCCGCTGGCGCTGTTCGTGTTCAAGGTCGGCAAGATCATCTTCCTCTACCGCCGGGCCGTGGGGGTCAACCTCAAGGACGCGTTCTGTGCGGCCCTGGCGGGCCTGGCCTTGTCCCACACCATCGCCAAGGCGGTGCTGTACGGCTTCTTCACCAGCAGCATCCCGTTCTTCCGCACCCCGAAGAACGCCGATAACCACGGCTTCTGGGTGGCGATCTCCGAAGCCCGGGAAGAGTTGTTCATCATGCTGCTGTTGTGGGGCGCGGCGCTGGGGATCTTCCTGGTGCAGGGCCTGCCGAGCAACGACATGCGCTTCTGGGTGACCATGCTCCTGGTGCAGTCGCTGCCTTATGTGGCGGCACTGGTCATGGCCTTCCTTTCGTCGCTGCCAAAACCTGCGGAACACCCCGAGCCGGCTCCAGCCGCCTAAATCGATGCAAAGCACTAAACGGCGGCCTCAGGCCGCCGTTTTGCTTTAAGATATCCGCCATTTTGCGCGCCTAGCCCGCAGCTCTCCCTGTAGGAGCGAGCCTGCTCGCGATAGATGTCAAGAATGACGCAAGCACCTGAGGCTCTGCGCCGCTCTTGAGTCCATCGCGAGCTTGCTCGCTGCTACAACAAGAAAAGAGCCGCGCCTGATCTTGCCTTGCACCGGAGTTTCCCATGACGGCCCACGCCGAGCTTTCGCCGACCCTGCAACTTGCCTGTGATCTGATCCGCCGCCCCTCGGTGACGCCGGTCGACGCCGACTGCCAGAAGCTGATGATGCAGCGCCTGGGCGATGCCGGCTTCAAGCTGGAACCGATGCGCATCGAGGACGTGGACAATTTCTGGGCCACCCATGGCCGGCATGACGGCCCGGTGCTGTGCTTCGCCGGGCACACCGACGTGGTGCCCACCGGTCCGGTCCAGGCCTGGCAGAACGATCCGTTCGAAGCCCTGATCGATGAACACGGCATGCTTTGCGGCCGTGGCGCGGCGGACATGAAAGGCAGTCTGGCCGCCATGCTGGTGGCCGCCGAGCGCTTTGTCGCCGACTACCCGGACCACAAGGGCTCGGTGGCCTTCCTCATCACCAGCGACGAAGAAGGCCCGGCGCACCACGGCACCAAGGCGGTGGTGGAACGCCTGGCAGCACGCAAGGAGCGCCTGGACTGGTGCATCGTCGGCGAGCCTTCGAGCACCAGCCTGGTGGGCGACGTGGTCAAGAACGGCCGTCGCGGCTCCCTCGGCGCCAAGCTCACGGTCCGCGGGGTACAGGGCCACGTGGCCTACCCGCATCTGGCCAAGAACCCGATCCACCTGGCGGCAGCGGCCCTGGCGGAACTGGCGGCCGAACATTGGGACGACGGCAATGCCTTCTTCCCGCCCACCAGCTTCCAGATCTCCAACCTCAACTCCGGCACCGGCGCCACCAACGTGATCCCCGGTGATCTGGTGGCGGTGTTCAACTTCCGCTTCTCCACCGAATCCACCGTGGAAGGCCTGCAGCAGCGGGTCGCGGCGATCCTCGACAAGCACGGCCTGGACTGGCACGTGGACTGGGCCCTGTCCGGCCTGCCATTCCTCACCGAACCCGGCGCCCTGCTGGACGCGGTTTCGGCCAGCATCAAGCAGGTCACCGGCCGCGAGACCAAGGCATCCACCAGCGGCGGGACTTCCGACGGTCGTTTCATCGCCACCCTGGGCACCCAAGTGGTGGAACTGGGCCCGGTCAACGCCACGATCCACCAGGTCAACGAGCGGATCCTGGCCAGCGACCTGGATGTGCTGACCGAGATCTACTACCAGACTCTCGTCAAGTTGCTTGCCTGATGCTCGCCTGTCCTCTTTGCAGCGCCCCGCTGAATGCCGTGGACAACGGCGTGGCCTGCCCGGCCGGGCATCGCTTCGACCGGGCCCGCCAGGGCTACCTGAACCTGCTGCCGGTGCAGCACAAGAACAGCCGTGACCCGGGTGACAACCAGGCCATGGTCGAGGCCCGCCGCGACTTCCTCAACGCCGGGCATTACGCCCCGGTGGCCCGGCGCCTGGCAGAGCTGGCGGCGGAACGCGCGCCCCAGCGCTGGGTCGACATCGGCTGTGGCGAGGGCTACTACACCGCGCAACTGGCCGAGGCCTTGCCTGGCGCCGACGGGTATGCCCTGGATATTTCCCGGGAAGCGGTGAAACGCGCCTGCCGCCGCGCGCCGCAACTGACCTGGATGGTCGCCAGCATGGCGCGCATTCCGTTGGCCGATGCCAGCTGCCAGTTCCTCGCCAGCGTCTTCAGCCCCCTCGACTGGCAGGAAGCCAAGCGTCTGCTGAGCCCCGGCGGCGGGCTGATGAAAGTCGGCCCCACCAGCGGTCACCTGATGGAGCTGCGCGAGCGCCTGTACGACGAGGTGCGCGAGTACACCGACGACAAGCACCTGGCCCTGGTACCTGAAGGCATGGCCCTGGCCCACAGCGAAACCCTGGCGTTCAAGCTGTGCCTGGAACGCCCGGAAGATCGCGCCAACCTGCTGGCCATGACCCCTCACGGCTGGCGCGCCAGCGCCGAACGCCGGGCCGCGGTGATCGAGCAGGCCGAGCCTTTCGAGGTCAGCGTGTCGATGCGCTACGATTACTTCGTGCTGCAATAAACCCCACTAGAACCCACGACTTCGGGCAGCGGCCCGGGGTCGAAGAAATCCGCGAATGGATTTTTCAGACCGGCAATGAGGACATCCATGCGCCAGCCCGATATCGAGATTTACCTGAAAGACGCCGACGTCGACTACAAGGCCATCGCCGCCTGGCTCGGTGCCGTGCTCGGCCCTTGCAGCGACTGGGTGCAGAAAGGCCAGACCTACAAATGCAGCGCAGGCGACGTGCCAGTGACCTGGCTGCCCAAAGCGGTGGGCAAGTGGAACAGCCTGTACCTGGAAAGCGACCAGACCCCATGGGATGACGACATCGCCTGCGCCCGCGCCGCCTTTGCCGCCTTGAACGTGGAAGTGCGCTGCGCACCGGGCAGCTGGGTCGAGGAAGAAGGTGAAGAGTCCGCCGATCGCTGGATTCGCATCAGCGCCGACGGTGAAGAAGAGATTACCTGGCGCACCGCCTGAACATTGAACCCGTAGGAGCCGGCTTGCCGGCGAAGGCGCCGCCAAAGCTTGCATCGCCAGTGCCCCTGTTCGCTGGCAAGCCAGCTCCTACCGGGTTGGTTACAGGCCGACGACGTCTTCGGCTTGCAGACCTTTCTGGCCTTCGACCACGGCGTACTCCACCTGCTGGCCTTCGGTCAGGGAGCGGTGGCCTTCGCCACGGATCGCTCGATAGTGGACAAACACGTCCGCCCCACCTTCACGCTGGATAAAGCCGTAGCCCTTGGCGTCGTTGAACCACTTCACGTTGCCGGTCTCACGAGTAGTCATGAATCCATACCTCATTTTTTTATTATTGGATTGGCGCACTGCAACCAAACCTTGAGAACTTTCCCCCGACCTGTGTCTCTATGACAGGAGGCAACACGGCCGCGAGAGAGTCGGCCGAGTATATGACAGGCGTAAAAACTCTCAACTCAATCTTGTTTCGGCGCTTTTTTGCCGATTTTCGGCGAATCCGGCACACTACCGGCCCCGAGCAGTTGCTCGGTTTTGTGTTCATCCACATATTCACTCACGCAGAAGCCGTATGACCCGCTCCCCGATCCGCCGTCTCGTGTTTGGCACCTTGCGCCGCCTGCTGTACCTCTGGGTGCGCTCGGAAACCATCAACCAGTCGTCCTTCACCCTCGACCTCGACCGCAGCCGGCCGGTGTTCTACGTCCTGCAAAACCCGTCCCTGACTGACCTGGCCGTGGTCGATAGCGAATGCACCAAGGCCGGGCTGCCACGCCCGGTGCTGCCGGTGTCGGTGGGCAATCTGCTGGAGCCTGCGGCCTTCTTCTACCTGACCCCGGAGCCCGACTGGCTCGGCCGCCAGGACAAGCGCGGCGCGCCGCCGACCCTGACCCGACTGGTCAGCGCCCTGGCCCAGAACGCCGCCGAAGACGCGCAGATCATTCCGGTCAGCGTGTTCTGGGGCCAGTCCCCGGACAGTGAATCGAGCCCGTGGAAACTGCTGTTCGCCGACAGCTGGGCAGTCACCGGGCGCCTGCGCCGGCTGCTGAGCATCATGATCCTGGGGCGCAAGACCCGGGTGCAGTTCTCCGCGCCGATCAACCTGCGGGAACTGATCGAACACAACAAGGGCCACGAACGCACCGTGCGCATGGCCCAGCGCATCCTGCGGGTGCACTTTCGCAACCTCAAGGCCGCGGTCATCGGCCCGGACATTTCCCACCGACGCAACCTGGTCAAGGGCCTGCTCAACCAGCCCCTGGTGAAACAGGCGATCCTCGACGAGGCCGAGCGCGAGAAGATCTCCCCGGAAAAAGCCAAGGCCCAGGCCCTGCGCTACGGCAACGAGATCGCCTCGGACTACACCTACACCGCGATCCGCTTCCTGGAAGTGGTGCTCAGCTGGTTCTGGAACAAGATCTACGACGGGATCAAGGTCAACCATCTGGAAGGCGTGCAGAAGATCGCCCAGGGTCACGAAGTGATCTACGTGCCCTGCCACCGCAGCCATATCGACTACCTGCTGCTGTCCTACCTGCTGTTTCGCAACGGCCTGACGCCGCCGCACATCGCCGCCGGGATCAACCTCAACATGCCGGTGATCGGCAGCCTGCTGCGCCGCGGCGGGGCCTTCTTCATGCGCCGCACCTTCAAGGGCAACCCGCTGTACACCTCAGTGTTCAACGAATACCTGCACACCCTGTTCACCAAGGGCTTCCCGGTGGAGTACTTCGTCGAAGGCGGGCGTTCGCGCACCGGGCGCATGCTGCAGCCCAAGACCGGAATGCTGGCCATCACCCTGCGCAGCTTCCTGCGCTCGTCGCGCATGCCCATCGTCTTCGTGCCGGTGTACATCGGCTATGAGCGGGTCCTGGAAGGCCGCACCTACCTGGGCGAGCTACGCGGCGCGAGCAAGAAGAAGGAGTCGATCTTCGACATCTTCAAGGTCATCGGTGCCCTCAAGCAGCGCTTCGGCCAGGTGGCGGTGAACTTCGGCGAACCGATCAAGCTGGCGGAGTTCCTCGACCAGGAGCAACCAGACTGGCGCTCCCAGGAGCTGGGCCCGCAGTACCGCCCGGCCTGGCTCAACGAAACCACCAACCGCCTGGGCGAGCGGGTGGCCCAGCACCTCAATGAAGCCGCGGCGATCAACCCGGTGAACCTGGTGGCCCTGGCCCTGCTCTCCACCAGCCGCCTGGCCCTGGACGAACGCGCCATGGCCCGGGTCCTGGACCTGTACCTGGCACTGCTGCGCCGCGTGCCCTACTCGCCCCACACCACCTTGCCGGAAGGCGATGGCCGGGCGCTGATCCAGCACGTCAAGGACATGGACCTGCTGGCCGAGCAAAGCGACGCCCTGGGCAAGATCCTCTACCTGGACGAGCAGAACGCCGTCCTGATGACCTACTACCGCAACAACGTGCTGCACATCTTCGCCCTGCCGGCCCTGCTGGCGAGCTTCTTCCAGAGTTCGTCGCGCATGAGCCGCGAACAGATCCTGCGCTACACCCGGGCGCTGTATCCCTACCTGCAGGCGGAGCTGTTCATTCGCTGGTCGCTGGAGGAACTCGACGCGGTGGTGGATCAATGGCTGGAGGCCTTCGTCGAACAGGGCCTGCTGCGTTTCGAGAAGGACCTGTACCTGCGCCCGGCCCCCAGCTCGCGGCATTTTGTCCTGCTGACGCTGCTGTCCAAGAGCATCGCCCAGACCCTGCAACGCTTCTACATGGCCATTTCCCTGCTGCTCAACAGCGGCCAGAACAGCATCAGCGCCGAGGAGCTGGAAGACCTGTGCACGGTCATGGCCCAGCGCCTGTCGATCCTGCATGGCCTCAATGCCCCGGAGTTCTTCGACAAGAGTCTGTTCCGCCACTTCATCCAGACCCTGCTGGACCAGGGCGTATTGCGCCGCGACGAAGCCGGCAAGCTGAGCTACCACCCACTGCTGGGGGACCTGGCCGAAGGCGCCGCCAAGCGCGTGCTGCCGGCGGAGATTCGCCTGTCGATCCGCCAGGTCGCCCTGCACCGCAGCGAAGATGCCGCCGAGCAGCTCGCGGCACCGGTGCAAAGCGACTAGATTCTTATCGGCGCCGCAGAATCTGCGGCGCCCCCGATACGGAGATCCGCAATGAAAAAACTCACCCTGCTGGCAGCCACTGCGTTGCTCGGCGCCTGCCAAGCCATGCAGCCTGCGGCCAAGGCCAGCCTCGATGGTGAAGTCTTCTACCTGCAGCGCATCGCCCTGCCGCCCACCGCCACCCTGAGCGTGAGCCTGCAGGACGTGTCCCTGGCAGATGCGCCGGCGCAAGTCCTGGCCGAGCAGAGCGGTCCGATCAAGGGCCAGGTGCCGCTGCCCTTCCACCTCAGCTACGACCCGGCCCAGGTCAAGCCAGGCCACCGCTACGCGGTCAGCGCGCGGATCGAACTGGACGGCAAGCTGATGTTCATCACCACCGAACACAACGGAGTCAATCTGGACGGCAAGGATCCCCAGCCGCTGAAACTCCGTGTCGACGCTGTACGTTAACTCTCATTGTCCAAGGAAGCCGCCATGCTCCGTACTTCGCTCCGCTTCACCAGCCTGTGCGCTGGCCTGATGATCTCCGCCAGTGCTCTGGCCCTGTCCCTCAGCGACCTGTCCCAGGGTGACGCCAGCGGCGGCCTCAAGGACGCCCTGACCCAAGGCGCGCAGATCGCCGTGAAACAGCTGGGGACCCCTGGCGGTTTCAGCAACAACCCCGATGTGCGCATCGAACTGCCGGGCAACCTCGGCAAAGTGGCGAAGAAAATGAAACAGTTCGGCATGGGTGACCAGGTCGATCAGTTGGAAACCAGCATGAACAAGGCCGCCGAAGCGGCAGTGCCGCAAGCCCAGGCGCTGCTGGTGGATGCGGTGAAGAAAATGACCGTGGCGGACGCCAAGGGCATTCTCGCCGGAGGCAAGGACTCTGCCACCCAGTACCTGGACAAGAGCAGCCGCGAGCAGATCCGCGCCAAGTTCCTGCCTATCGTCAAGCAAGCCACCGACCAGGTGGGTCTGGCCAAGCAGTACAACTCCTTCGCCGGCCAGGCCGCGACCCTGGGTGTGCTGGATGCCAAGAGCGCCAACATCGAAAGCTACGTGACCGAGCAAGCCCTCAATGGCCTGTTCGAAATGATCGGCAAGCAGGAAGAAGCCATTCGCCAGAACCCGGCGGCCGCGGCCACCAGCCTGGCCAAGAAAGTCTTCGGCACCCTGTAAGACCTTCCCCTCACCCGCAGGAGCCAGCTAGCTGGCGAAGGCGTCTGCCGACAGACGCCGGCCTCAAGGCCTCTTCGCCGGCAAGCCGGCTCCTGCTGGATGCAACCCTGCGTAGCGCTTGCTAGGTTTTCTTGACCCGGAACCACGCCGCATAAAGTGCCGGCAGGAACAGCAGGGTCAGCGCCGTCGCCACGATCAGCCCGCCCATGATGGCCACCGCCATCGGCCCGAAGAACACGCTGCGCGACAGCGGGATCATCGCCAGCACCGCCGCCAGGGCCGTCAGCACGATGGGCCGGAAACGCCGTACCGTGGCTTCGATGATCGCATCCCAGGGCGTGTGCCCGGCCTTGATGTCCTGCTCGATCTGGTCCACCAGGATCACCGAGTTGCGCATGATCATTCCCGACAGGGCAATGGTCCCGAGCATGGCCACGAAGCCGAACGGCTGGCGGAACACCAGCAGGAACAGGGTGACCCCGATCAGCCCCAGGGGCGCGGTGAGAAACACCATGGCCGTGCGCGAGAAACTGCGCAGCTGGATCATCAGCAAGGTCAGCACCACCACGATGAACAGTGGCACGCCCGCCTTCACCGAGTTCTGGCCACGGGCCGAGTCCTCGACGGTGCCGCCCACCTCCAGCAGGTAGCCATCCGGCAGTTCGGCGCGGATCGGCTCCAGGGTCGGCAGAATCTGCTGCACCAGGGTCGCCGGCTGTTCCTTGCCGTAGATATCGGCCCGTACCGTGACGTTGGGCAGGCGGTTGCGGTGCCAGATCACCCCTTCCTCGAAGCCGTACTCCAGGGTCGCGACCTGGGACAGCGACACGCTCTTGCCGTTGTCGGTAGGCACCGCCAGGCTCGGCAACAATGCCAGTTCGGTGCGCTCCTGCCGGGTACCCCGCAGGAGGATCTCGATCAGCTCGTTGTCCTCGCGGTACTGGCTGACGGTGGAGCCGATCAGTGAGCTCTGCAGGAACTTCGACAGGTTGGCGGTGCTGACGCCCAGGGCCCGGGCCCGGTCCTGATCGACGTTCAGGTAAACCACCTTGCTCGGCTCCTCCCAGTCCAGATGCACGTTGACCACATGGGGGTTCTCCCGCACCTTGGCCGCCACCTTGCGGGCCAGAGCGCGAACCTCCTCGATGTGCTCGCCGGTGACCCGGAACTGCACCGGATAGCCCACGGGCGGACCGTTTTCCAGCCGCGTGACCCGCGAGCGCAGGGCCGGGAACTGTTCATTGAGGGTGGAGATCAGCCAACCCCGCAGGCTTTCCCGCTCCTCGATGGACTTGGCCAGCACCACGAACTGGGCAAAGCTGGTGGCCGGCAGTTGCTGGTCCAGCGGCAGGTAGAAACGCGGCGAACCGGTGCCCACATAGGCCACGTAGTTATCGATGCCCGGGTGATCCTTGAGCATCGCCTCCAGACGCTTGACCTCGTCGGCGGTATTGCTCAGGGACGCGCCCTCCGCCAGCTTCAGGTCGACCATCAGTTCCAGGCGTCCCGAGGCCGGGAAGAACTGCTGCGGCACGAAGCGGAACAGCACGACCGAGCCGACAAACGCCAGGATGGTCAGGACGATCACGGTCTTGCGCCGCTCCACACACCAGCCGACCACGCGGCGCACGCGCTGATAAAACGGCGTGCCGTGGGGGTTGGACTCGGCGCCGTGCTTGGCGGCATGGATCTTGGCCAGGTCCGGGAGGAGCTTCTCTCCCAGGTAGGGGACGAACACCACGGCGGCGATCCACGAGGCCACCAGGGCGATGGTCACCACCTGAAAGATCGAGCGGGTGTACTCGCCGGTGCCGGACTGGGCCGTGGCAATCGGCAAAAAGCCTGCGGCGGTGATCAGGGTGCCGGTGAGCATGGGGAAGGCGGTACTGGTCCAGGCAAAGCTGGCGGCCTTGATCCGGTCGAAGCCCTGCTCCATCTTGATCGCCATCATCTCCACCGCGATGATCGCGTCGTCCACCAACAGCCCCAGGGCCAGCACCAGAGCACCGAGGGAGATCTTGTGCAGACCGATCCCCAGGTAGTACATGGTGGCGAACGTCATCGCCAGCACCAGGGGAATCGCCAGGGCCACCACCATCCCGGTACGCACACCGAGGGAGAAGAAGCTCACCAGCAGCACAATGATCAGCGCCTCGGCCAGCACCCGCACGAACTCGCCGACCCCGGTCTTCACCGCCGCCGGCTGGTCGGACACCTTGCGCAGCTCCATCCCTGCCGGCAGGCTGTTCTGCAGGCGCGAAAACTCGCCTTCCAGGGCCTTGCCCAGCACCAGGATGTCGCCGCCTTCCTTCATCGCCACCACCAGGCCGATTGCGTCTTCGCCCATGAAGCGCATGCGTGGTGCCGGCGGATCATTGAAACCACGGCGCACCTCCGCCACATCGCCGATGCGGAAGGTACGGTCAGCGATCCGGATCGGGAAATTGCGAATCTGCTCCACCGTCTGGAAATTGCCCGATACCCGCAATTGCACCCGCTCGCTGGGGGTTTCGAAGAACCCGGCGGTGGAGACGGCGTTCTGCTCCTCCAGCGCCTGCTGCACCGCCGCCAACGGCAGTCCCAGGGTCGCCAGCTTGACGTTGGACAGTTCGATCCAGATCTTTTCGTCCTGCAGGCCCAGCAGGTCGACCTTGCCCACGTCCTTGACCCGTTGCAGCTGGATCTGGATGCGGTCGGCGTAATCCTTGAGCACGGCGTAGTCGAAGCCCTTGCCCGTCAGCGCATAGATATTGCCGAAGGTGGTGCCGAACTCATCGTTGAAGAACGGACCCTGGATGCCCGGCGGCAAGGTCTGGCGGATATCGCTGATCTTCTTGCGTACCTGGTACCAGAGATCGGGAATCTCGTTGGAATGCATCGAGTCCCGGGCGATGAAGGTCACCTGGGATTCCCCGGGGCGGGAGAAGGAAACGATGCGATCGTATTCGCCGGTTTCCATCAGTTTCTTTTCAATGCGCTCGGTGACCTGGCGCGACACTTCCTGGGCCGTGGCCCCGGGCCAGTTGGTGCGGATCACCATGGCCTTGAAGGTGAAAGGCGGGTCTTCGCTCTGGCCCAGCTTGGTGTAGGACAAGGCGCCGACAATGGCCAGCAACAGCATCAGGAACAGGACGATCTGGCGATTGCGCAACGCCCAGGCGGAAAGGTTGAAACCCATCGGGACTACTCCTTGGCCGCCAGGTTAACCATACGGTTGTCACGATCCACCGGGCGCACCTGCAAGCCCTCATGGAGCACATGCACGCCGGCAGCCACCACCCAATCGCTGGCACTCAAGCCTTCGAGCACCGGCACGCTCTTCTCGCCAAAGGCGCCGACCCGCACCGGGGTCTTGTGCAGGGTGTTGTTGGCATCGACCCGCCAGACGAAGGTCGCGCCACCTTCAGCAGTCAAGGCCGACAACGGCACCGACAGCGACAGCGCATCGGCGTTCTGGATAAACACCCGGGCGCTCTGGCCCAGCTCGGCGGGCACTTTGCCGGCAGTGAAGGCAATGCGCGCGGCGAAGGTCCGGGACTTGGGATCGGCAGCCGGCGACAGCTCGCGGATACGTCCGTCGAAGCGCTGGCCCGGCTGGGTCCAGAGTTCGACCGACACGGGCTGGCCGACCTTGAAGCGACCGTAATTCTGCTCGGGGAAACTGATCAGCACCTCGCGCTCGCCATCGGTGGCCAGGGTGAAGACCGTCTGCCCGGCCGCCACCACCTGCCCCACTTCCACCGCACGCTTGGCCACCACGCCGTCCTGCGGCGCACGCAGCACGGCATAGCCGGCCTGGTTGTTGGCCACGTCGAACTCGGCCTTGATCTGCTTCAGCCGCGCTTCACCGGCGCGGTAGAGGTTTTCGGCATTGTCGTACTGGGAGCGGCTGACCATCTGCCGGTCCAGCAGGGTCTTGTAGCGATCGCGCTCGGCACGCACCAGATTGAGGTTGGCGCTGGCCGCCGTGACCTGGGCCCGGGTGGCTTCAAGCTGTAGGCGCACGTCCTGCGGGTCGAGTTCGGCCAGGGGTTGATTGGCCTTGACCCGCTCGCCTTCCTCAACCAGTCGTCGACTGACCTTGCCGCCAATGCGGAATGCCAGCTCGGGTTCGTAACGGGCGCGCACCTCGCCGGGATAACTGTCCGAAGCCCGTGCCGAAGGCTCTGGCTGGACCACCATGGCCGGTCGGATGCCAATTTGAACGGGCTCTTCGTGCCCACAAGCAGACAGAAAAAAAGCCAGGCTGACTGGCAAGGCATAGCGGAACATGGCGGCGACCCTTCGCTAATGGTGCTTTGAATAATTATACTGGCCGGTATGTTATTAATAGCAAACTCACCAGTCCAGTATTAACAGCGAAAAATGTCCGACAATCTTTCCGCAAACGTTGGGCCAGGCAGGCCCAAAGATCTGGCCAAGCGCCAGGCCATTCTCGATGCAGCGAAAAACCTGTTTCTGAGCAATGGCTACGCCAGTACCAGCATGGATGCGGTCGCCGCCGAAGCCGGCGTTTCAAAGCTCACGGTGTATAGCCACTTCAATGACAAGGAGACCCTGTTCACCGCCGCGGTGGTGGCCAAGTGCGAAGAGCAGTTGCCGACGCTGATCTACGAACTGACGCCCGACACATCGGTGGAAAGCGTCCTGCTGAACATCGCCAGAGGCTTTCACCAACTGATCAACAGCGACGAGTCGGTGAACCTGCATCGCCTGATCATGGCCCTGGGCAGTCAGGATCCCAAGCTCTCGCAGATGTTCATCGAAGCCGGCCCAGAACGCGTGTTGCAAGGCATGGAACGGCTGCTGAGGCGAATCAATGAGCTGGGCACCTTGCACATCGACAAGCCGCGCAATGCCGCCGAGCACTTCTTCTGCATGCTCAAGGGCGGGGCGAACTTCCGCCTGCTCTATGGCTGCGGCGAGCCGCTGAGGGGCGACGCGGCGGAAGAGCACGTGCAGGAAGTGGTGGCGCTGTTCATCCGCGCCTACAGGCCGTAGCAGCTGGGTTGAGCAGGCCCTGGCCTGCCAGCGAACGGGCCGTGAAGACAGCCTTCGCCGGCAAGCCGGGCCCAGGGGGGATCAGGCCTTGAGGGCCTTCTTCGGGTAGATGTCGTAGCGGCTGGACTTGCCCTCCAGCCCGTGGCTCGGCTTGGGCCCGTCAATGCACGGGGCCTTGCGCGGGCGCTTGACCACCACCCGGTGGCTGGCCAGGGCCAGGGCCGCCGCCAGCAGCGCCGGCGCATCGTTGTCGTCCCCCACCAGCGGGCGGAACAGGCGCATTTCCTTTTTCACCAGCGCGCTTTTCTCCCGATGGGGAAACATCGGATCGAGGTAGATCACTTGAGGCGGCTCGCCTTCCCAGTTGCGCATCAGTTCGATGGAGTTGCCCTTTAGCAAATGCATGCGAGCCACGATCGGCGCCACTTCGGCGTCCAGCGCGGCACGGGCCAGGCCGTCCTCCAATAGCGCGCCAATCAATGGCTGACGTTCGATCAGGCTCATCTCGCACCCCAGGGTGGCGAGGACAAACCCGTCCTTGCCCAACCCCGCCGTCGCATCCAGCACGCGGGGGCGCACGCCTTGAGCCACCCCAACCGCCTTGGCGATCATCTGTCCGCTGCCGCCGCCATACAGGCGTCGATGGGCTGCGCCGCCTTCGACGAAGTCGACCCGTACCGGCCCCGGCGCATCCGCCCCCAACTGCTGCAATTGCAGGCCCTGCTCACCGACCTGCAGCGCGAACTCCGGCTCGTCGATCTGCAAGGGCAGGCCCAGGCGCTCGGCCCATTGCCGCGCCAGGGGCTCGAAGCCAGCGCCCAGGGCCTCGACTTGGATGCGGCAGGCCGCGGGTTGCTCATTCATCTGAAACCACACTCAAAAAATTAATGATCGGCAAAAACTGCCGATAACAGAACTATCGGCCATTTTGCCAGAGCTCAAGCGTCGACCGAGAGCAATGTCAGACATTCAACGCACATCGATAGGTTATATCTCTCGCCACGGCGACTATGGCCTACGCAACTCCCAGGCACTGAGCGGCGTCAGCCATCTGTGGCAGGACTTCTTTGCCCAGGCCCTGGCCGAGCAACGGGGAGATGGCGCGAGCGTTGAAGGGCTGCCGGCGGTTGCCGTCGATGGACCGGTAGAACCGGCGGGCGGTAGCGACGTGCTGGCGCAGATCGTCAATCAGCGCCACTGCGACGTGCAGGAAACCGAAGTTCGCCCTCCCGAGCCGCTGTTCCTGCCGATTGCCGAATTCGAAATGGAGCTGCTGGACAAACCCGCTACGCCTTTCCCGCCAGAAGAAATCGTCGCCCAGCAACGCCAGCAGGATTTCGAAAGTGGCTGGGTACGGCCGCTCGTGCTCAACGCCGGTCAGCCAGTGCCTGCTCCAGGTCCTGCGCCGGAGCCGCGCCCGCTGCACCTGCCGATTGCCGAATTCGAGCTGGATCTGCTGGACAAGCCGGCCGAACCGTTCCCGCCGGAGGAGCTCATCGAACAGCAACGGCAGATGGATTTCGACATCGGCTGGGCACGCCCGCTGATTCTGCAGAACCTGCGCATCGCCGCCTGAGCCGCTGTTTAGCGACACACCCACCAAGGCCCCACATCCAGATGGAAATGGTTGCGGTGCGCGCTGTTGTAGTCCGGCCCCAGCACCACATTGAACGCATCACAGGCGCCGTCCCGGGCCAATCGCAAGAAGCGCCCTTCACTGCTGTCCTTGGGCCAATCCCGCAGCACGCTGATACTGCGTCCATCGCTCAAACGAAAGCCGGCAATATCCAGGGCGTTGGCGCTGGCATGCTGACTGCGCGCCCCTTTCTCGCGGCTGTACATATTGCGGCAGGCAAAGCTGCCCAGATGATCGACCCGCGCCACTCGCTGCCCATACACCGCCTGCGCCGCCGGCTGCAGTCCATGGCGCTCGTACAGGGCAAACGCCACCGCCAGCGGACAACTGGCGAGAAAGCTGCTGCTCAACGCCACCGATCCACCTTGCACCCGCAAGGTATTGCTCAGCGGACAGGCGACATCGCCACGACTGTCGGGTTGGCGACTGGTGCGCAAACCGGAGCGCCCCAGCACCTCATCGCACAGCTGCGGATCGTCCCGCAGCCGCGCCAGCTTGAAACGGGTCAGCAGATTGGGCTTGGCTTGCACATCCAACGGCGCCCAGGGGTTCCACGCATCAGCCACCGGCAACCAGCCCAAGCGGATGCCAAGCAACAACAGGGCGCACAACAGCAACACGGCGCCCAATACTTTCAGCCTCCGCACATGCCCCCCCTGTTCATGGCTGCTTGAACAATTGATTGATCTGCCTAAACGGCATCGCCCGCTCGGCAAAATCGAAGCGGCCGTGATCGCGAATGTCCTCAGCCGCGCGGTAGAAGGCGCCATAGGCTGCCCGAGCCAGGGCGGAACCGACGCTGATGCGCTTGACCCCCAGCTCCGCCAGTTGCGCCACGCTCAGGTTGAGGCCGCCGGACATCAGCACGTTCACCGGCCTGGGGGCCACGGCCCGCACCACTTGCAGGATTTCCTCGGCACTGCGCAACCCCGGCGCATAGAGCACATCGGCCCCGGCTTCGGCAAAGGCCTGCAAACGGCGGATGGTGTCAGGCAGATCGTCACGACCGTGGAGCAGATTCTCCGCCCGAGCCGTCAGGGTGAAGGGAAATGGCAGGCTACGGGCTGCCACGACACAGGCCTCGATGCGCTCCACGGCCAGATTGAAGTCATAAATGGGCTCGTCGGCACGCCCGCTGGCATCCTCGATCGAACCGCCCACCACGCCACTGGCCGCGGCCAGCAACAGCGCCTGGGCGCAGCCTTCAGGGCTGTCGGAAAACCCGTTTTCCAGGTCCGCCGCCACCGGCAGGCTGCTGGCGTCGACGATCCCGCGGACGTTGTTCAAGGTGTCTTCCAGGCTGACCGCGCCCTCGGCATCCGGGCGCCCCAGAGAGAAGGCGTTGCCCGCGCTGGTGGTGGCCAGCGCTTCGAAACCGAGGCCGACCAGCATCCTCGCGGAACCGGCATCCCAGGGATTGGGGATGACAAAGGCTCCGGCACGCTCGTGCAGGGCCTTGAAAACGTTGGCTCGAAGGGATTGCGCGTCCATTTGCTCGCTCCTGAAAAAGGCGGTGAAACCGCCTTAGAGCAGGCCGAGCTGCTCCGCGGCGGGCTCTCTGTATAACTCAGGCAACGCGGGCAAGCCAGGCAAACGTTGCATCAGCCGAGCGTGAAAACGTCGGGCCAGTTCCGCTGCCAGGCGGTTGTCCGAGGTGTGCAGGAACACATAGGGCGTGCGCCCTTCCTCGATCCAGGTGGCGACCTTGTCGATCCAGGGCAGCAGGAACGGATCGTTGGCCTCCAGCTCCGGATGGCCGATAAAGCGCACCTGGGGAAACTGCGTGAAGGCCGCCGGCCGTGGCGGCACACGGGGCTTTTTCGACTGTGCATGCAGCACTGCCGGAGCGCTGGACGTACAACTGAACAGGGCCCGCGGATCCAGGCAGATGCGCTCGACACCCCGCTCGCGCAGCAATCGGTTGAGCCTGCGCTCGGCATCGCCCTTGGCAAAGAATTCCGGGTGCCGGACCTCCACCGCCAGCGGCCGCTGCAGACCATCGATAAACCCCGCCAGCTCCGCCAGGCGCTGGGGCGCGAAGCTGGCCGGCAGTTGCAACCACAGGGGCGAGACCCGCTCACCCAACGGGCTGAGCAACTGAACAAAGGTCTCGGCTGCGCTCAACTGCTGGCGCAGGTCACCGCCGTGACTGATATCGCCGGGAAACTTGGCGGTGAAGCGAAAGTGCTCGGGCATGATCTCGGCCCAGCGCTGCACCGTGGTTGGCGCGGGACGGGCATAGAAGGTGGTGTTGCCTTCGACGGCGTTGAAGACCTGGGAATACAGGCCGAGGAAATCATTCGCTCGGGCATCTTGCGGATACAGGTACTCACGCCAGGCGTTTTCGCTCCAGGAAGGACAACCGAGGAAATAAGGCAGCATCAGATGTGCAGGTCGAGCCCTACCACTTCCAGGTCCCAATCGACAAAGCCGGCGGTGGTCAAGTAGCTGGCCAGAGCATTGGCCACGCTCTTTTTCATCGCGCGCTGGAAGATCATGTCCTGAGGACGGGCGGGGAGATTACCGGTGCGGGAGGCAGAAGCCTGGGAACGGCTTTGGGATTCGGGCTGGACTTCGACCGCATCGGCATCGTCCAGGGACTCGTCTACCAGCACCGGGCCTTTGCGAGGCTTGCGCTTGATGGGGTAGGACTGCGAGGAGATGCCGTCTATGCGCATACTGAAAAGCCCGGGATCAATGATGGCAATTTAGCGGCACTGCTGCGACTTAGCAAATGCCCGAGTGATAACTAGAACACAGAAAAGCCAAAAGGTTTAAAACCGGGCAGGAAGGATGCTGAAAAACAGACGATTGGCGGCTGTCGGCAGAAAAAATCTGAACAACCGCAAACACTTGGAGCACCCTCAACGGGCTTTGGGCGTGGCCACCTTATCCCGCAGATAGACCGGCTGAGCCTCGTCGGCGACGATCGCCTCGCCCCGCTCCCAGGCAAATTTCGCCAGGGTCAGCAGGTCTTCGGCATGGGGCAGCATGCCCGCATCCCGAGCGCTGAGCGTGACGGCAATGCGCTCGCCATACCCCCAGCCCGTGCCCGCGCCAAACCAGTCACCACTGGCGCCTGCCGGCAAGCTCGCGACTTCCGGCGCCAGCACGGCTTCGGCCCCGACCAGGCGCATCTCGCCGGCCGTTTCCCGATAACAGCCCCAATAGACTTCATCCATGCGCGCATCGATGGCCGCGGCCACCTGAGTCGCACCGTGCTCACGCAGGGCGCGCTGGGCCAGCACCGCCAGGTTGGACACCGGCAGCACCGGACGCTCCAGGGCGAAGGCCAGCCCCTGCACCACGCCAATGGCGATGCGCACACCGGTAAAGGCGCCCGGCCCACGGCCGAAGGCAATGGCATCCACCGCCTGCAAGGTGGTACCGGCATTGGCCAGCAGTTCCTTGATCATCGGCAACAGCTTCTGCGCATGCAGGCGCGGGATCACCTCGTAATGGCTCGTGACCTTGCCGTCATGCAGCAAAGCAACGGAGCAAGCTTCAGTCGCGGTGTCCAGGGCCAGCAAGGTGCTCATTCGGGGTTCCATCGGCATTGAAAAAAGTGACGCATTATAAACAGCAACGGCCCGCAAGCGGGCCGTTGAACGATCAAACGATCAGGTAATTCAGCTCAGGGCTTCAAGTACCTTGGCAGTGATCACTTCCACCGAACCCACACCCGGGATGTGGCTGTACTTCGGCTTGCCCTGGGTCGAGGCCAGTTGCTGGTAGAACTCCACCAGCGGCTTGGTCTGGGAGTGATAGACCGACAGGCGATGACGCACGGTTTCTTCGGTGTCGTCCTTGCGCTGCACCAGGTCTTCACCGGTGATGTCGTCCTTGCCGGCAATCTTCGGCGGGTTGTAGACGGTGTGGTACACACGGCCCGACGCCTCGTGTACACGGCGACCGGCGATACGCTGGACGATCTCTTCGTCGTCGACAGCGATTTCCACCACGTTGTCCAGTTCCACACCGGCTTTGACCAGTGCTTCGGCCTGAGGAATGGTGCGCGGGAAACCGTCGAACAGGAAACCCTTGGCGCAGTCAGGCTGGCTGATGCGTTCCTTGACCAGGTTGATGATCAGGTCGTCGGACACCAGGCCGCCGCTGTCCATCACGCTCTTGGCCTTCAGGCCCAGCTCGGTGCCGGCCTTGACCGCAGCACGCAGCATGTCGCCGGTGGAGATCTGTGGAATGCCGAACTTTTCGGTGATGAACTTTGCCTGAGTACCTTTACCGGCCCCGGGAGCTCCCAGCAGAATTACGCGCATCGATGTGCTCCTCAATTTTTTATTTAGAAACGCTCGGATTCGCCTCGTGGGGCCAATCTCAAAAATAGGGTGATGACCGCCCAAACGGCCAAAGGCTGATCAAGATACACAGCCGACACAGCCCGCACAAGCAGTCGAAAGTCGGAGGAACCCGGCCTTTTTATGCCACTTTGACCGGGTAGAACAAGTCGCAACCCCATAACAAAGTGTCGCCAGATGAATCTGAGCGACACCTTGGGTTTGTCCTGATCAGGGCTGCGCCAGAGCAGGCAAACAGCCCTCTGCCGCCTCAGCCGGTGTTGCGCAAACCGGCGGCGATACCGGCCACGGAGACCAGCAACGCCTGTTCCACGGGGCTTCCTTGCGGCGCCTCCTGCTGGCGCGAGCGCGCCAGCAGCTCCGCCTGCAGCAAGTGCAGCGGATCCAGGTAGGTATTGCGCAGGCGGATGAACTCCAGGGTATCGGGGCTGTGGGCCAGCAATTGCGACTGTCCGGTCAACCCCAGGACCACCGCGCAGGCCTGCGACAATAGGTCGCGTAAATGCGCACCCAATGGCAGCAGTTCCGCCTCCACCAGGCGCTCGTCATAAGAGCGGGCAATGTCCGCATCGGCCTTGGCCAGCACCATTTCCAGCATATCGATGCGGGTGCGGAAGAACGGCCACTGTTCACGCATCTGCCCCAGCAACTCACCCTCGCCCCGGGCCAGCGCCTTGCTCAAGGCCGCCTCCCAGCCGAGCCACGCCGGCAGCATCAGGCGGGTCTGGGTCCAGCCGAAGATCCACGGAATCGCCCGCAGGCTTTCAATCCCACCGGCCCGGCGCTTGGCCGGGCGACTGCCCAGGGGCAGGCGGCCCAACTCCTGCTCCGGGGTGGACTGGCGGAAGTACTCGACAAATTGCGGATTGTCGCGCACCACCGCGCGATAGGCCTGGACCCCGTCGCTGGCCAGTTCGTCCATCAGGTGACGCCAGGCCGGTTCCGGTGGCGGCGGCGGCAGCAGGGTCGCCTCCAGCACGGCGGCCAGGTAGAGGTTGAGGTTCTGCTCGGCAATGTCCGGCAGGCCGAATTTGAAACGGATCATTTCCCCCTGTTCGGTGGTGCGGAAGCGCCCCGCCACCGAACCCGGCGGCTGCGACAGGATCGCCGCGTGGGCCGGACCACCGCCGCGTCCCACAGTACCGCCGCGGCCGTGGAACAGCAGCAACTCCACCTGTTGCTCACGGCAGATATCCACCAGCCGCTCCTGCGCCCGATACTGCGCCCAGGCGGCCGCGGTGGTCCCGGCGTCCTTGGCCGAATCCGAGTAGCCGATCATCACCTCCTGAGGCCCCTGCAGCCGCGAGCGGTAGCCCGGCAAGTGCAGCAGTTTCTCCATCACCGGGCCGGCGTTGTCCAGGTCCGCCAGGGTTTCGAACAGCGGCACCACGCGCATCGGCCGCAGGACCCCGGACTCCTTGAGCAGCAACTGCACCGCCAGCACATCGGAGGCCGCCCCCGCCATGGAAATCACGTAGGAACCCAGGGACGCCGCCGGCGCCTGGGCGATCTCGCGGCAAGTGGCAAGCACTTCGGCAGTGTCCGCCGAAGGCTTGAAGTAGCCCGGCAGCAACGGCCGCCGGCTGGCCAGTTCGCGATTGAGGAAGGTGATGCGGTCCTCTTCGCTCCAGTCGGCATAGCGCCCCAGGCCCAGGTAATCGGTGATCTCGGTCATGGCCGAGGTATGCCGGCTGGAGTCCTGACGCACATCCAGACGCACCAGAAACAGGCCGAACGTCACCGCCCGGCGCAGGCAATCGAGCAGCGGGCCATCGGCAATCACGCCCATCCCGCATTCATGCAGCGACTGGTAGCACAGCTGCAAGGGCTCAAGCAGCTCGCGGTTGTTCTGCAACACCTCGGGCCCGGCCGGCACGGCCGCGCCAAGCGCCGCCTGGGCCCAGTTGCGGGTGGCCCGCAGGCGCTCGCGCAGTTGCTTGAGCAACGCACGGTAGGGTTCGGCACTGTCCCCGGCCTTGGCCAGCAGGGCCGGGCTGGCCTGCTGCATGGACAGCTCGGCGGCCAGGTGATCGACGTCACGCAAATACAGATCGGCGGCCATCCAGCGCGCCAGCAGCAGGACTTCGCGGGTCACGCTGGCAGTGACATTGGGGTTGCCGTCACGGTCGCCGCCCATCCACGAAGCGAAACGGATCGGCGCGGACTCCAGGGGCAAACGCAGGCCGGTGGCTTCGAACAGCGCCTTGTCGGCCTTGCGCAGGTAATTGGGGATCGCCTGCCACAGCGAGTGCTCGATCACCGCAAACCCCCACTTGGCCTCATCCACCGGGGTCGGCCGGGTGCGGCGGATTTCCTCGGTGTGCCAGGCCTCGGCGATCAGCCGTTGCAGGCGCTCCTGAATCTGCCCGCGCTCGGCGCTGGTGAGATCACGATGGTCCTGGGCCGCCAGCTGCGCGGCTATCGCATCGTACTTCTGGATCAGGGTGCGGCGCGCCACTTCGGTGGGGTGAGCGGTGAGCACCAGCTCGATCTCCAGACGCGCCAATTGCCGGGCCAGGGCATCGGCGGAGTGGCCCTCGGCCCGCAGGCGCGCCAGCAGCTCCGGCAGTACCCGGGCTTCGAAGGGCGCCGGTTGCGACTCGTCGCGACGGTGAATCAACTGATACTGCTCGGCGATGTTCGCCAGGTTGAGGAACTGGTTGAAGGCCCGGGCCACCGGCAGCAGTTCGTCTTCGCTCAGCGAATCGAGACTGGCGCTCAATTCGGCACCGGGCGAGCCCCGGCGATCGGCCTTGGCGCCCTTGCGGATCTGCTCGATCTTATCGAGGAAAGCCTCCCCGTACTGATCTCGGATGGTATTGCCCAACAGTTCTCCCAAGAGGTGAACGTCTTCGCGCAAGCGCGCATCAATATCGGTCATCGAGGTGGTCTCCAGCAGACTCAAGGCGGCACGGAAGGCTCAAGAGTGCCGCTTGCACGCCTGCCTTAGCAAGCGTGCAACCTCACCCCGGGCCAACCCTGGCCGATGGGACTAGTCTCAAGGGTAGGCCGCACAAGGGCCACGCACCGGCCCCGGCCGGTTACTCAACCCAACCTGCCACAAGCAGGCGTTCATCGAGGTCAACATGAAAATCCGTGAACTGGCACAACATTGGGAAGAAAACGCCAAGGGGCGCCTGAGCAAAACCGCCTACCGGATTCACCTGGACGTGGAAGCCGCCGCCCGCCTGGCCGCCCTCTCCGAGATGTACCCCAAACGCCAGACCGAGGAACTGCTCGGCGAACTGATTGGCGCCGCCCTGGAAGAGCTGGAAGCCAGCTTCCCCTACATCCAGGGTCGGCAGGTGGTGGCCACCGACGAGGAAGGCGATCCGCTCTACGAGGATATCGGTCCGACCCCGCGCTTCCTGGCCCTGTCACGCCAGCATCTGCAGCTCATGGCCAGCCAGTCCGACAAGCCGAAGCACTGAGTCGGCGCCCTCTCCAACTCCCGTTGAACTTCATCGTCCCCGGCCCTGAACAGGGTCGGGGATACCCCGCTGCACGGCAAAAGTTCCGGATTTAGAGCCTTGTCCGAGTCGTCAGTTTTTTTCCGGCCAATCGCCATCTTTCTCTGAACTATTCAAAAAAGCCTCGGGTCACACCCAGTAGCCATCACTGGAACGGCCGTTTCAAATTTTGCCATCAGCGCTCGTCACTCAGCACCACGGCGCCAGGACCGGGATGGACATTGATGTTTTCCAGGAGTTACCCAATGGAGTTGAAGACCATGAAGATCAGCACTGCCAAATCCTCGTTCACCTCTCTGCGCGGGCTGAAGCTGGCCGCGCTGGCCCTCGGTAGCAGCATGGTACTGGCCGGTTGTGCCGGTAACCCGCCTTCCGAGCAGTACGCGGTCACGCAATCTGCGGTCAATAGCGCAGTGAGCGCAGGCGGCACCGAGTTCGCCGCCGTGGAAATGAAGTCGGCCCAGGACAAGCTCAAGCAAGCCGAGATTGCCATGCACGACAAGAAGTACGACGAAGCCCGCCGCCTGGCCGAACAAGCCGAGTGGGATGCCCGTGTCGCCGAGCGCAAGGCCCAGGCCGCCAAGGCCGAGCAGGCGCTGAAGGACTCGCAGAAAGGCGTTCAGGAACTGCGTCAGGAAGGTATGCGCAGCGTGCAGTAAGCCGCCGCCGATTCCCACGTACTCGTATTTGATTGAAAGGACGAACCATTATGCGCAAACAACTGATGATCCCTGCCCTGTTGGCCATGAGCGTAGCCCTGGCGGCGTGCTCCACCCCACCCAACGCCAACCTGGAAAACGCCCGCACCAACTTCTCCGGCCTGCAAGCCAACCCGCAGGCGAGCAAGGTCGCGGCCCTGGAAACCAAGGACGCCGCCGACTGGATGGACAAGGCCGACAAGGCCTACCTGAACAAGGAAGACGAGAAGAAAGTCGACCAGCTGGCCTACCTGACCAACCAACGGGTTGAAGTGGCCAAGGAAACCATTGCCCTGCGCACCGCCGAAGCCAAGCTCAAGGACGCCGGCGACCAGCGCGCCCGCGCGATCCTCGAGGCCCGTGACGCGCAGATCAAGCAACTGCAGGACAGCCTCAACGCCAAGCAGACCGATCGCGGCACCCTGGTGACCTTTGGTGACGTGCTGTTCGCCACCAACAAGTCCGACCTGAAGTCCAGCGGACTGGTGAACATCAACAAGCTGGCGCAATTCCTCCAGCAGAACCCGGACCGCAAGGTGATCGTCGAAGGCTACACCGACAGCACCGGCAGCGATTCCTACAACCAGTCCCTGTCCGAGCGCCGTGCCGGTTCGGTGCAGATGGCCCTGATCCGCATGGGCGTCGACCCGTCGCGCATCGTCAGCCAGGGTTATGGCAAGGAGTATCCGGTGGCCGATAACGGCAGCGTTTCCGGTCGCGCCATGAACCGTCGCGTGGAAGTGACCATTTCCAACGACAACCAGCCGGTGGCACCACGTTCGGCCATCAGCCGCAACTGATGCAGCCTCTGCCTTATATAGGCAGGTGAAACACAACGCCGCCGACCTGTTCAGGTCGGCGGCGTTTTTGTGTGCGTCTTCGCCGGCACGCCGGCTTCTGCAAAAAACCTGCAGATCACTGCTGCAGCTGGGGCGTCTCCTGGCCCATGCAGCGCACGGCCTGCTTCTTCTTGTTCACCAGGACCCCGGTCAGGCCCTTCTGCTGGGTGTCAAACAGCACCAGCACGCCATCGATGCACTGGGCCACTTCATCGGCCGGTTGCAGGGAGATCTTGTAGTCCTCGCCCGGCACGGTCTTGAGCATGGTGAAGTCGCTGAGCAGCAGCGCGTCCTCCGGTTTGGCGAAGTGCAGATAGCCGTAGTACCACAGGCTGCCCACGGTAACGATGATGCTGCAGATACCGGTGATGATCATGGGAATGGCGTTGCGTTCTTCACTCATTGCGGACTCTCTGGAGGTTCAACGGCTGAATTCGGGGGCGTCGGGTAATTGGGGATTTCCCCCAGCCGACGCAACCCGTCGAAATGCTGCGGATCATCGAGGTAGCGCAGCATCACGCTGCGCCAGGTCGGATCGGCAAAGGTTTGCACATGGCCGCCGCGAGTCAGTTGCAGGACCCTGGGCGGAGGCGCAGCTTGATACACGCGGATGCCGTTGGAAAGGGGCACGATCGGATCATCGATGCTGTGGTAGATGAGTTTCGGCACCCCGGTCAGGCGCGGCAGAAGGTAAACCGCGCTGTCGCTGTCCGGCACCAGCCAGGACAGCGGCGCCTGCAACGGCCAGGTCAGCCAGGAGGTGCTCAGGGCATAACGCCCGACATCGCGATAACTGGCCGGCACGCCATCGAGGACGATGGCCTTGAGCCGGGCCTGACGCTCGGGGTGCTCCACCAGGTAGTGGATCGCCAGCGCGCCACCCAGGCTTTGCCCCAGCACGATCAAGGGTTTGCCTTGCACCTCAGGGGCCTGGTCCAGCCACTTGAACGCAGCGTCGACGTCCTGGTAGATCGCCGGCAGGCTCGGCGCGCCCTCGGACAGGCCATAGCCGCGATAGTCCAGCAGCAGCACCTGATAGCCCTGCTCCGGCAACCACCAACTGCCCCCCAGATGCCAGGCCAGGTTGCCGCCGTTGCCGTGCAGGTGCAGCACCGTGCCCTTGACCGCCACCCCCGGCTTGGCCGGCAGCCACCAGCCGTGCAGCTTGAGGCCGTCGGCGCTGGTCAGGGTCACGTCACGGTATTCGAGCCCGGCCCGTTCGGGAGTGAATGGCAGCCCGGGTTCGGGATAGAACAGCAGCGAGCTGCAGCCATTGAGGCACAGCAACAAGGTCAGCGCGGCCAGGATGCGCATCATCGGCCACTCCGTGCAGCTAGCAGTACGTCCATGTGTGCCCCCCGGACAGATTCAAAGGATATTGGAGTAGTCCGCCTCGATCCGGTCCAGGCTCAGGTGGTTGAGGAAGTTGGAGAAACACATCCAGGCCGACAGGGCATTCAGGTCACGGAACTGGTCCGGCAGGTACTTGGGCGGCACCACCAAACCTTCATCCACCAGTTGGCGCAAGGTACGCATGTCTTCCAGGGTGGTCTTGCCGCAGAACAGCAAGGGGATCTGCTCCAGCTTGCCCTTGCGCACGGCCAGCTGAATGTAGTTGTAAACCATGATGAAGCCCTTGAGATAGGACAAGTCTTTGGTAAACGGCAGCCCCGTGGGCACCGAACCGCGGAACACCCGGCTGGCGTTGCCGTAGCTCTCGGCCATCTCGAAACCCTGCTCGCGGAAAAACTCGAACACCTGCAGGAAGTCCGCCCCCTCCTCCACCATGTGGATGGCCCGGGTGCGGTTGGTCAGCTTGCGCAGGCGGCTCGGGTAGGAAGCGAAGGTGATGATCTCCATGAGGATCGCCAGGCCTTCCTGGGTCACCGTGGACGAGGGCGGCCCCTTGGCCAGGAAGGTACAGATCGGCTGGTTCAGGCCATTGAGGGTGGTGCCGACATGCACCAGTCCTTCATGGACTTCCAGGGCCCGCACATCGCGTTCGTTGAACATCGCGTCGCTGCGGATCTTGATGTAGTCGGCGCCCGCCGCGGCGTCGGCGACGATACCGTCGGACTCGAACACGCGGATGGTTTCCTCGGCCTCGCCGAACACCTTGTTCAGCCGGCCCTGTAACAGGCCGACCGCCTGCTTGGCACTGAGGATCTTGGGTTCGTCCTTGAGGTCGCCGCGCCCGTCGATGTTGTTCAGGTAGTCGGACATCATCAGCCCGAGGTCCGCCAGGGTCGGATCGCCGGCGTGGAAGGCATCGGACGCGGCGCCGTAGAGTTCCTGGGAGATCAGCCCGAAGTCGCCGGTGCCCCGGGCTTCGAGCATGCGCACCACCATGCGGTATTCCTTGCACATGCGGCGCATGATCTGCCCCACCGGGCTGAACTGGCCCAGTTGCCGGGTGATGTCGCGCTCGATGTTCTGGAATTCCAGCTTTACCGCTCCGGAATCGAAGGACAGCGGCCGTCCTTCGTAATAGGCGCGATCCACGGCGGGCAATTCCTTGCCCTTGGCCTTGAGAAAGCCCTTGCGGATGTTCTCGTCCCACTTCACCGCATCCAGTACGCGGATCGGGGTCTGCGCCAGCACTATGCGATCGGACAAAGTGCGTATCGTCTGCTGGTAGTCGTCCACCGGAAGTTCCTATTGATTGGGTCTGTGGCGCAGGCTCAGCGGGCCACGCGCTTGAAACGTGCCGTCTCGACGAACAGGTCGGAGTTGGCGGGGTCGTCAAGGTAAGCGAAGACCTCGGGCAACGGACTGCTGATCAGCACCCCCTCGCCTTCGGCCGTGGGCATGGATTGCCCGCTCAGGGCCTTTTGACCCAGGGACTGGCGCATCTGTTCCAGGTCCAGGGTATAGAGCACCAGTTCGTGCCTGGCCGTCAGTTCGAACCCGGCAATGCTGTAGTGCCCGCCGAAGGCCTGGGGCACCGCGGCCGACAGATACCAGCGATTGCCATGTTGCGCCACCGTGAACTCGTAGGTGTCGCGCGGGCGCGCCGTGCCACCGGGGAAACTCGCGGCCCGATAGCGGTTGGGGCCGATCTGGCGCAGTTCGATGTTCAGCGGCTCGCCCCAGGCGTTCTGGCTGGCCCACTTGCCCAGCAACGCGGCAGGCGCCGCCTGCTCGGCAGGCAGTGGCTCCTTGAAGACCACCAGGCAACCGCTGAGCAGAAGAAACGCCAGAGCCATCAGGACGCGCCAGGCTTGCATGCAACTCTCCCTTGAACACCAGAATCACTCTAGCCGCTGACGCCGGCTGCACAGCCCGGGACGGATAAATCAGACCGAAGCCAGCACCAGATGCATGTAGCGGGTGAGGATGCCAAGCATCTCCTCCTCCGCCTGCGGCTCGCTGTCGTTGAGCAGGCCCTGATATTCCATCCGGCCGATTATAGACGTCAACACCTTGGCATCCTGCTGCGGCTCCCGGGAGCCCAGGACCTGAAAGAACTGGCAGGTGCCCTGCAACAGGATCTGCTGGTGCGAGCGCACCAGTTGCGCCAGGCGCGGATTGAGCAGCGCCTCCTGGCGGAACGCCTGCTCGGCCATCAGGTGCTCGCGGCGGGTGTACAACTGGCGCTGTACGTAGTCGGCGGTCAGGCGGGCAATGTCATCGGCCAATTGCGCGCGCGACGCCGGACTGCCATCACCGTAGGCGACCATCTCGCGCAGCAACCCTTCGTTGCTGGCCCACAGCTTGGCCATGTAGGCCGCGCTGCGCTCGACGTACTGGGCGAAGGTATCGGTGAGCAGGTCATCGATATCCTTGAAGTAATAGGTGGTGGCCGACAAGGGCACACCGGCTTCGGCGGCCACCGCGCGGTGACGCACGGCCCGCACACCGTCACGCACGACAATGCGCATGGCGGCGTCGAGAATCTCCTGTCTGCGCTGTTCGCTGCCCTGTCGGCTGGCCTTGCGCCCCTGGTACTGAACGCTTTCAGCCACCGCAGTGGCGATGCCAGCTGCACCTTCTTGAGCAATTGCGCGGTTCACGACAGGTATTCCCTCTGAAAAATCACACAGAATTAGAAGCGGTACGTCAGTTCCAACCAGACAATAAAAAGCCGCCTGTCAAAGGCGGCTTCATATTCACGACATTCAGGCTTGCGGCCGCATGTGTGGGAACAGGATCACGTCGCGGATCGACGGCGAGTTGGTCAGCAGCATCACCAGGCGGTCGATACCGATACCTTCACCGGCGGTGGGCGGCATGCCGTATTCCAGGGCACGAACGAAGTCGGCGTCGTAGTGCATGGCTTCGTCGTCGCCGGCGTCCTTGTCCGCCACCTGGGCCATGAAGCGCTCGGCCTGGTCTTCCGCATCATTGAGCTCGGAGTAGGCATTGGCGATTTCGCGGCCGCCGATGAACAGCTCGAAACGGTCGGTGACGTTGGGGTTGTCGTCGTTGCGGCGAGCCAGCGGCGACACTTCGAACGGGTACTGGGTGATGAAGTGCGGCTGTTCCAGCTTGTGCTCCACCAGCTCTTCGAAAATCATCACCTGCAGCTTGCCCAGGCCTTCGAAGCCCAGCACCTTGGCCCCGGCCTTCTTGGCGATGGCACGCGCCTTGTCGATGTCGTTCAGGTCGTCGGCGGTCAGCTCGGGGTTGTACTTGAGGATCGAGTCGAACACCGACAGACGGGCGAACGGCTCGCCGAAGTGGAACACCTTGTCGCCATACGGCACGTCGGTGCTGCCCAGCACCAGCTGCGCCAGTTCACGGAACAACTCTTCGGTCAGGTCCATGTTGTCTTCGTAGTCGGCGTAGGCCTGGTAGAACTCCAACATGGTGAATTCAGGGTTGTGCCGGGTCGAAACGCCTTCGTTACGGAAGTTGCGGTTGATCTCGAACACCTTCTCGAAACCACCGACCACCAGGCGCTTGAGGTACAGCTCGGGGGCGATACGCAGGAACATTTCCATGTCCAGGGCGTTGTGGTGGGTTTCGAACGGTTTGGCCGCGGCGCCGCCAGGAATGGTCTGCAGCATCGGCGTTTCGACTTCGAGGAAGTCGCGCTTCATCAGGAAGCTGCGGATGTGCGCGATCACTTGCGAACGTACGCGGAAGGTCTGGCGCACGTCTTCGTTGACGATCAGGTCAACGTAGCGCTGGCGGTAGCGCTGCTCGGTGTCGGTCAGGCCGTGGTGCTTGTCCGGCAGCGGGCGCAGGGATTTGGTCAGCAGGCGCACCTGGGTCATTTCAACGTACAGGTCGCCCTTGCCGGAACGGGCCAGGGTGCCTTCGGCAGCAATGATGTCGCCCATGTCCCAGGTTTTCACCGCGGCCAGGGTCTCTTCGGACAGGGTCTTGCGGTTGACGTAGACCTGGATGCGCCCGGTCATGTCCTGGATCACCATGAACGAGCCACGATTGAGCATGATGCGACCGGCAACCTTGACCGGGATTGCAGCCTCCGCCAGCTCTTCCTTGGTCTTGTCGGCGTACTGCTTCTGCAGGTCCTGGCAGTAGTTTTCGCGGCGGAAGTCGTTCGGGAAGGCATTGCCCTTGGCGCGCTCGGCAGCAAGCTTTTCCTTGCGCAGGGCGATCAGGGAGTTCTCTTCCTGTTGCAGGGCTTGCGGGTCGAGTTGTTGGTCGCTCATGTCTTTAGATATTCCATCAGGTTCGTTGCCCCCGGGCCTTGCGGCCCGGGGATCGCCAGCAGAGCTGGCTCCTACAGGGATCGCGTTGAATCAGCCGATCCTGTATCGCGTCTTTTTACAGGCCGGATTTCAGGCTGGCTTCCAGGTATTCGTCGATGTCGCCGTCGAGCACCTTGTCGCAGTCGCTGCGTTCGATGTTGGTGCGCAGGTCCTTGATCCGCGACGCGTCGAGCACGTACGAACGAATCTGATGACCCCAGCCGATGTCCGACTTGGTGTCTTCCAGGGCCTGGGAAGCCGCGTTGCGCTTCTGCATTTCCTGCTCGTACAACTTGGCCCGCAGCATTTTCATGGCGGTGTCCTTGTTGGCGTGCTGGGAACGTTCGTTCTGGCAGCTGACCACGGTGTTGGTCGGCACGTGGGTGATACGCACGGCCGAGTCGGTGGTGTTTACGTGCTGACCACCGGCACCGGAGGAACGATAGGTATCGATCCGCAGGTCGGCCGGGTTGATTTCGATTTCCACCTTGTCGTCGATCTCTGGCGAAACGAACACTGCCGAGAACGAAGTGTGGCGACGGTTGCCGGAGTCGAACGGGCTCTTGCGCACCAGGCGGTGTACACCAATCTCGGTACGCAGCCAGCCAAAGGCGTATTCGCCCTTGATGTGCACGGTCGCGCCCTTGATCCCGGCCACTTCACCGGCGGACAGCTCCATGATGGTGGCGTCGAAACCGCGCTTGTCGGCCCAGCGCAGGTACATGCGCAGCAGGATGTTGGCCCAGTCCTGGGCCTCGGTGCCGCCGGAGCCGGCCTGGATGTCCAGGTAGGCGTTGTTCGGGTCCATTTCGTGGCTGAACATGCGGCGGAATTCTAACTTGGCGAGGTTTTCCTCGAGACGGGCCAGCTCGGCGACGACATCGCCCACCGCGCCTTCGTCGTTTTCTTCGACCGCCATGTCCAGCAGGTCGCGGCAATCGGCCAGGCCGCCATTCAGCTCGTCCAGGGTCTCGACGATCTGCGCCAGGGCAGCGCGCTCGCGCCCCAGTTCCTGGGCGTATTCGGGTTTGTTCCAGACACTCGGATCTTCAAGCTCGCGATTGACCTCGGTCAGACGCTCATGCTTTTGATCGTAGTCAAAGATACCCCCGAATAGTTTCGGAGCGCTCGGACAGGTCCTTGATGGTGTTCAGGATCGGGTTGATTTCCATGGGGGGCGGCACTCGTTGGCGAACTTTTGAAAGCCGGCGATTATAACGGAATCACCGAATCACGGCAGCCCGCTTAGCGGCTTTAGCGGCCAATCGGCCATCTAATTTCAGCGACAGCCCCACTGAAATCCAAGTGCACACTGAAATTCATTGCCCTCACTGACCTGCAAGCCCTGTCCGGCAAGTCACATCGCCTTCGATACTCACAGGCCGCGACGTAAAATCACGGCGCCCTTGAGACCGGCCGGCGCAATACAATGCCGCCTGAAATGACACGCAAGCAGTAGGCTCATGGGACGCACACTCAACAACGCCGAAATAGAAGAGATCCAGCGCAGGGAGCGGCGAAACGGGAGAGGCGTCCAGACGTTTTTCGCCACGCTCTTCAGCGCACTGGCCTTTATGCCATTGATGGGAATCTGGCTGATGGTCTCACCAGCGCTGGCTTGCGCCCTGGTCGTGCCCTGGCTGATCTTTTTGTGGTGGTGGATCTACTACCGCACAAGAATGCTGGTGGATGAGGTCGGTGAGCGAACCCAATGGCTGCAGGCCAGGTTCAGCTGTCGCTGGGTCCACGTCCATAGGGGCGGCTACATGGACTACCGCTTTGGCGACTACCCGATCGCCCCTGGCAACCTGCTGAACAACTGGTTCATCGACAAGACACTCAACACCTACACCACCTATCGCATCGAAGCGGTAAAGCTCACTTGTCGGCACACCGCGAGCCACAGCTACTACCTGTTCAGGGACACCCTGGTGGAGGTCGCACAGGATCAGGCGCCGGCCACGCCAATGGCTGACGCCTAGAGCGCACGCCCAACCCGCCTACTCGATCCCGACCTGATTGCGGCCATTGTTTTTCGCCAGGTACAACCCCTTGTCCGCCGCCGAAATCAACTGCCGGCAATGGCTGTTGGGCTGCGGGGTGATGGTGGAAAGTCCGATGCTGATGGTCAGGCTGGAGCCTTCCACGGGGGCGTTATGGGGAATCTTCAGGGCTTCGACGGTCTGGCGCAGCTTCTCGGCCACCAGCCGCGCCCCGCCCGGTGAAGTGTTGGGCAGCACCAGTACGAACTCCTCGCCGCCATAGCGCGCCGGCAGGTCCGAAGGCCGGCTGCTGGCCTCGCGAATCGCCGTGGCCACTTTACGCAGGGCTTCATCGCCCTCCAGGTGGCCAAAGGTGTCGTTGTAGATCTTGAAGTAGTCGACGTCGATCATCAGCAATGACAACTGACTCTGCTCGCGCATCGCCCGGCGCCACTCCAGCTCCAGGTATTCGTCGAAGTGCCGGCGGTTGGACAGCCCGGTCAGGCCGTCGGAGTTCATCAGCCGCTGCAGCACCAGGTTGGTGTCCAGCAACTGCTGCTGACTGACCCGCAGCGCCCGGTAGGCGGCGTCACGTTGCAGCAGGGTCATGTAGGAGCGCGAGTGGTAGCGGATCCGCGCCACCAGCTCGATGTTGTCCGGCAGCTTGACCAGGTAGTCATTGGCCCCCGCGGCAAAGGCCGCGCTCTTGATCAGCGGGTCTTCCTTGGTCGAGAGCACGATGATCGGGATGTTCTGGGTCGCCGGGTGGTTGCGGTACTCGCGCACCAGGGTCAGGCCGTCCAGCCCCGGCATCACCAGGTCCTGAAGGATCACCGTGGGCTTGATGCGGATCGCCTGGGCAATGGCCTGGTGCGGATCGGCGCAGAAGTGGAAGTCGATGTTTTCTTCATTCGCCAACCCACGCCGAACCGCTTCGCCGATCATGGCCTGGTCGTCCACCAGCAACACCATGGCGGCATTTTCGTCGGTCTTGAATTCGTCGAGCTGTAAATCATTCATGGGTTGTCACCTGAGTTGCTACCTGGCCAGGACAGCTGCGTTTATCAGTCATTTGGCAAATATCTCCAGCAAACGTGGAGCGATCTTGTCCAGTGGGCGAATCTCTGTGGCGGCACCGATGGCAGCGGCCGCCTTGGGCATGCCATACACCGCGCTACTGTTCTGGTCCTGCGCGATGGTCAGGAATCCCTGGTCGCGCATCAGCTTCAAGCCCTGGGCTCCGTCACGGCCCATGCCGGTCAGCAGCACCCCCACCGCATCGCCATTCCAGTAGCTGGCGACGCTTTCGAAGAACACGTCGATGGAGGGCCGGTAGATCTCGTTCACCGGCTCGGCGGTGTAGGCCAGGGTGCCGTTCTTCAGCAAACGGATGTGGTGGTTGGTGCCCGCCAGCAATACCGTGCCACTTTGCGGCGGCTCGCCCTCCCGGGCCAGGCGCACCTGCAGGCCGGAGGCGCTGCTGAGCCACTCGGCCATGCCGGCGGCAAACACCTGATCAACATGCTGGACCAGCACGATGGCGGCGGGAAAGTCCTTTGGCAAGGCTTTGAGCAGCACCTCCAGAGCGGCCGGGCCTCCGGCGGAGGAGCCAATGGCCACCAGCCCCTGCCGGGGAGCGCCGCTGCGCAAGGGCACCGGCGCCGAACGGACCCGGCTGCCACGCTGGCCGATCAGCCAGCCGATATTGAGGATCTTGCGCAGCAGCGGCGCCGCCGCCTCCTGGGCATTGCCGGCCCCCAGGGCCGGGGTATCGACCACGTCCAGCGCGCCGTGGCCCATGGCCTCGAACACTCTGTGGACATTCTGCTGGCGATCGACGGTGACGATCACGATGGCGCACGGCGACTCGGCCATGATCCGCCGCGTGGCCTCGACGCCGTCCATCACCGGCATGATCAGGTCCATGAGAATCAGGTCCGGGGTCAGCTCGGCGCAGTACTTCACCGCGTCGGCGCCATTGGTGGCGACCCACACCACTTCATGGCTGGGGTCGAAGGCCAGCGCCCGGCGCAGGGCCTCCACCGCCATGGGCATGTCGTTGACGATGGCGATCTTCATGCCCGCGCGCCTCCAATCAGTTCCACCACCGCGTCCAGCAGCGCGTCGTCATGGAAACTGGCCTTGGCAAGATAGTAGTCGGCGCCGGCATCCAGGCCACGGCGCCGGTCCTCCTCACGATCCTTGTAGGACACCACCATCACCGGCAGGGACTGCAGGCGATTATCGCGACGCAAGAGTGTGACCAATTCAATTCCGTCCATTCGCGGCATGTCGATATCGGTGATCAGCAAGTCGAAACTTTCCGAACGCAAGGCATTCCAGCCGTCCATGCCATCCACCGCCACGGCCACATCGTAGCCGCGGTTGATCAGCAGCTTGCGTTGCAACTCACGCACCGTCAGTGAGTCGTCGACCACCAGAATACGCTTGCGCGCGGCCTGTGCGTGCAACGAATGATTGCCCGCGATGCGCTCCAGGCGTCCGGTATTGAGCAGCTTGTCCACCGAACGCAGCATGTCCTCGACATCCACGATCAGCGCCACCCGGCCATCATCGAGCAGGGCTCCGGCGGAAATATCCTGAATCTTGCCCAGGCGGTCGTCCAGGGGCAGCACCACCAGAGTGCGCTCGCCGATAAAGCGCTCCACGGCGATCCCGTACACCGAGTCACGCTCACGGATCACCACCACCTTGAGGGTTGGCGCGCTGCTCGGGGTCGCCGGGCGCTGCAACAGCTGGCTGGCCGCCACCAGGCCGACATGCCGCCCCTCGTGCCAGAAATGCTGACGCCCTTCGACCTGGACGATCTCCTCCGGCTGCAGATCGCACATGCGCTCGATGTGAGCCAGAGGAAAGGCATAGGCCTCGTCGCCGACTTCCACCACCAGACTGCGCACCACCGACAGGGTCAGCGGCACCTCCAGGTGGAAGCGACTGCCCTGGCCGCTGGTCTGCTCCAGCAACACCGCCCCGCGCAACTGCCGGACCATGTGTTGCACCGCATCCAGGCCGACGCCGCGCCCGGACACTTCGGTGACCTTGTCCCGCAGGCTGAAGCCGGGCAGGAACAGGAACGTCAGCAATTCTTCCTCGCTGAGCTGGGCGGCCGTCTGCGCCGGCGACAGCTGGCGCTCGACGATGCTCTGGCGCAGACGCTCAAGGTCCACGCCGTTGCCGTCGTCGCCCAACTCCAGCACCAGCAGGCCGGCCTGGTGCGAGGCCCGCAGGCGGATCACCCCTTCTGCCGGCTTGCCCGCCAGCAAGCGCTGCTCGGGCAATTCGATGCCATGGTCGACGGCGTTGCGCAGCAAGTGGGTCAGCGGCGCTTCGAGTTTCTCCAGCACGTCGCGATCGACCTGGGTCTTCTCACCCTCGATCTCCAGGCGCACCTGCTTGCCCAGGCTGCGCCCCAGATCACGGACCATGCGCGCCTGGCCGCTGAGCACATCGGCAAAGGGCCGCATGCGACAGGCCAGGGCCGTGTCATACAGCACCTGGGCCCGCTGGCTGGCCTGCCAGCCGAACTCATCGAGTTCGGCGGTCTTCTGCGCCAGCAGTTGCTGGGATTCGGCCAGCAGCCGCCGCGCATCCTCCAGGGCTTCCTGGGCCTCCAGGCTGAGGCTGTGTTCCTTGAGGTGCAGGTTGAGGTTTTCCAGGGCCGCCAGGCTGTTGCTCTGGATCCGCTTGAGACGCTGCATAGTGGCCAGGTAGGGCTTGAGCCGCTGGGTTTCCACCAGGGACTTGCTCGACAGGTCCAACAGGCTGTTGAGGCGTTCGGCGGTGACCCGCAGCACCCGCTCGCCGCCTTCGGTCACGCGCCGGCCCGGACGCGCCGCACTCACGCTCGATTCCACCGCTGGCTCATTCGGCAACGCCAGGGATTCGGGCTCGCTCAACGCCTCCGGCATGGCGTCGACCGGCTCCGCCACGGCGGGCATGGGCAAGGGCGCATCCGGCGTCGCCGGCCCATGGCTCAGCAGGTGCTCCATCAGCGCCACGTAGGCAAGCACGTCCGGGGCGGCCAGTTCGGCGCCTCCGGGCGTGGCGATGCGCATCAACAGGTCGGTGCCCTGCAACAGCGCATCGATGTGTTCGGGCTGCAGGTAGAGTCGCCCTTCCTGGGCACTGACCAGGCAATCCTCCATCACGTGGGCGACGCTGACCCCGGCATCCACCCCGACAATCCGTGCCGCGCCCTTGAGGGAATGGGCCGCGCGCATGCAGGCTTCCAACTGGTCGGCCTGGGTCGGATTGCGTTCCAGCGCCAGCAGTCCGGCACTGAGCACCTGGGTCTGGGCCTCGGCTTCCAGGCTGAACAGCTCCAGCAGCGAGGCATCGCGCATTTGATCGGGGGTCATGTCAGGCTCCGGGTCACGGCCAAGAGCAACTGCTCTTCATCCAGCAAGCGCAGGCTGCGGCCCTGCCATTGCAACACGCCACGGGTGTACTTGGCATTGGCCTGCTCGCCGGACAGCGACGCGCCATCGAGAATGCGCTCGTCAATGGCATGGATACCGTCCACCTCATCCACCGGCACCACCACCGGGCCACCCTCGGCACCGATGATCAGCATCCGCGGCATGATCCGCGCCGAAGGGGCGGCGCCGGCTGGCGCGCCATCGAGCCCCAGCAGTTCGCTCAACGACAGGCAGGCCACCAGCGCCCCGCGCACATTGGCCACCCCCAGCAGCGCCCGCGAACGCTGGTGGGGCAAGGAGTGGATCGCCTGCAGCGGCGCCACTTCCAGCAGGCAGCGGGTGGCCAGCCCCAGCCACTCCTCGCCCAGACGCAAGATCAGCAGCGAGCGGGTGACCACATCGCTGTCGGGCGAAAGGGCCACCGATTGCTCGCGGTCCTCCTGGCGCAGCGAATAGCGATCCAGCAGGCGCGTGGCCGCGGCGGAGTACACCGAACAGTTGCGGCAATGAATGTGCTCGGCCAGCAACGGGCAGGACTTGTCGCCGTGGATACCGATGCGGTTCCAGCAATCGTCGATGGCCTGGGCATCGTCACGGGTCAGGTCCAATGAGAGGGAATGGCTCATCGTTTCAACTCACTGTCGGCAGCGCGGGTGCTACGCACAGCCCGCGCCTGCAATCGTTGGGCGCCGGCGACATCGCCCTGGGACGCCAGCAGCGCCGCCAGGTGCGCCAGGGCCTCGGGGTGCTGGGGCGCCAGGTACAGGGCCTTGCGGTAAAAGCCCTGGGCCTCCATGGCGTTGCCGGCCACGTCACTGAGCAGCCCCAGCCAGTAGAACACCTGGGCCACCGGCTCATGCTGCTGCAGGTAGCGCTCACAGGCGGCACGGGCCTCGGCACTCTTGCCCTCGTTGGCCAGGGCGGCAATGGTGGCCAACAGGCTCGCCGCATCGCTGGGCGGCGCGCTGTCCAGCGCTGGAGCCGGCACCGGAACCGCCCGGGTGGCGAAGGGCCGCGGCCGCGGCGCCGGGGCTGCCGGGGTCAGCGGATGACGCGGCCGCAACGGCAGGGACAGCGGCTGCGGCAAGGTCACCGGCAGCGGCGCCGGTTCCGGCTCCTGGTGCCGACTGAAGGCAAAGGACTGGGGAATGCCGATCGAACGCATGCCCAGGCGCCCCAGCAGACTGCCCTCGGCGGGGCCGATAAACAGCACGCCTTCTTCATGGGTCAGGCGCTTGAGCACCTCGAACACCTGACGCTGGGTCGGCTGGTCGAAATAGATCAGCAGGTTGCGACAGAAGACAAAGTCGAAAGGCGGCTCTGCGGCCAGCAATCCGGGGTCCAGGACATTGCCCACCTGCAGCCGCACCTGCTCGCGCACCCGCTCGCTGAGGCAATAACGATCGCCCTCGACATGAAAGTGCCGCTCACGAAACTCGGTGTGCTGGCCGCGAAAGGAGTTCTTGCCATAGCTGGCGCCCCGGGCCCGCTCCACCGACAGTGGGCTGACATCCAGGCCGTCGACCTTGAATTGATGAGGCGCCAGGCCACCGTCGAGCAGGGCCATGGCGATCGAATAGGGCTCTTCACCGGTGGAGCACGGCAGGCTCAGCAGGCGCAGGGCGCGCATGCCCTTGATCTGCCCCAGGCGGGCCTTGGCCAGCTTGACCAGGGTGGCGAAGGATTCCGGGTAGCGGAAAAACCAGGTTTCCGGAACGATCACCGCCTCGATCAGGGCCTGCTGCTCCTCCCGGGAGCCCTGCAGCTTCTGCCAGTATTCGTCGCTGCTGTGGACGTACAGGGCATTGCAGCGCTGGCGCACCGCGCGCTCGATGATCGCCGGGCCGACCGACGCTACATCCAGGCCGATGCGCTCCTTGAGAAAATCGAAAAACCGTTGCTCGTCACTCATCGAGGCTCCTCAAGCGACGCCGGGTCCAGGGGCTCCTCGGGAAACAGCAGCTCACGCACCTCGGCCGCCAGCAAGTCGTCGACCCGCACCCATTGCAGCAGCCCCAGGTCATCCTCACGCACCGGCCCCAGGTAAGGGGCCTGGCGGTTGTCCAGGCCATAGGGCTGGAATTCCCGGGGATCGCAGCGCAGGGTGTCATTGGCCTGCTCCAGCAGCAGCCCCAGCACCCGCGGCGGCCGCTCGGCATCGCTGCGGTAGTGCACCAGCACCAGCCGGGTACTGGTGCGCAATTGTGCGGGACGGCCGAAGGTCAGCTCGCACAGGTCGATGACCGGCACCACCACCCCGCGGTAGGCAAACACCCCGGCGACCCAGGACGGCGCCCGGGCAATGGGCTTGAGCTGCAGGCGCGGCAGCACCTCCACCACATCCACGGCCCGCAGGGCGTAGCGCTCCTGACCGATGCGAAACATCAGGAACAGAGCGCTTTTCGCCCCCGCAGCGCCACTGCGCTTGTGCGCCAGTTCGTCCATCAGACTTTGAAACGCGAGACGCCGCTGCGCAGGCCCACCGCGACCTGGCTCAGCTCATCGATGGCGAAGCTGGCCTGACGCAGGGACTCGACGGTCTGGCTGCTGGCATCGCCCAATTGCACCAGGGCGTGATTGATCTGCTCGGCGCCGGTGGCCTGGGCCTGCATGCCTTCGTTGACCATCAGCACCCGCGGCGCCAGGGCCTGGACCTGATGGATGATCTGCGACAGCTGCTCGCCCACCTGCTGCACTTCGGCCATGCCGCGACGCACTTCCTCGGAGAACTTGTCCATGCCCATGACCCCCGCCGACACCGCCGACTGGATCTCGCGGACCATCTGCTCGATGTCGTAGGTGGCGACGGCGGTCTGGTCCGCCAGGCGGCGCACCTCGGTGGCCACCACGGCGAAGCCGCGGCCGTATTCGCCGGCTTTTTCCGCCTCGATGGCGGCGTTGAGCGACAACAGGTTGGTCTGGTCGGCCACCTTGACGATGGTCACCACCACCTGGTTGATGTTGCCGGCCTTCTCGTTGAGGATCGCCAGCTTGGCGTTCACCAGGTCCGCGGCGCCCATCACCGAGTGCATGGTGTCTTCCATCCGCGCCAGGCCCTGCTGGCCCGAGCCGGCGAGCACCGAGGCCTGGTCGGCGGCGCTGGAGACTTCCGTCATGGTGCGCACCAGATCCCGGGAGGTCGCGGCGATCTCCCGCGAAGTGGCGCCGATTTCCGTGGTAGTGGCCGCGGTTTCGGTGGCGGTGGCCTGTTGCTGCTTGGACGTGGCGGCAATTTCGGTCACCGAGGTGGTCACCTGCACCGACGAGCGCTGGGCCTGGGACACCAGGGCGGTGAGCTCGGTCATCATGTCGTTGAAGCCGGTTTCCACGGCACCGAACTCGTCCTTGCGGTCCAGGTTCAGGCGGCCGCTCAGATCGCCGGTGCGCATGACATCAAGAATGCTCACGATGCGATTCATCGGCGCCATGATCGCCCGCATCAGCAGCAGGCCACACAGACCGGCGGCAAGAATGGCCACCAGCAAGGACACGCCCATGCTGACCTTGGCCGTCGCCACGGCCTCGTCGATGGCGTCGCTGGCGGCGTCGGCCACGGCCTTGTTCTCGCTGATGATGTCATTGAGCTTCATCCGTCCGGCAATCCAGGCCGGGGTCAGTTGCTCATTGAACAGGCGAATCGCCTCGGCTTCCTGGCGCTTCTGATGCAGGTCGAGCACCGCGGCCTGGATGCGGTTGAACTCCTGGTGGTCTTTCTCGAAGGCATCGAACTCGGTCTGATCCTGGCGACTGTTGAGGGTCTGCTTGTAGTTGCCCATCTGGGTCTGCAGGCGCTCTTCGAATACCTTGAAGTCGGCCTTGTCTTCGGAACTGATGTCCTGATTCTGCTTGAGGCCAATGATCTCCTGGGTCTGCAGGTAGGTATCGACCCAGGCGCTGCGGATCATCGAACTGTAATAGACCCCGGGGATCGCATCGTCACGCATGCTGTTTTCACCGGCTTCGATCTTCAACAGGCGCGAGTACGAGACGACGACCATCAGCAGCATGATGGCGATAATCACCGCAAAGCTCGCCAAAATGCGTTGGCGCAACGTCCAGTTCTTCACAGTCAGTCCTCGGGGCCATTCAAAAATGGAGGGAGTATAGCCGAGGACGATCGCGGTTTTACGGGTGGTTTAACGACACAGGCAGCACTTTGGGCAAATTTGCGCGCCCGCTCTGGCTCGCGCTTTAGCGGGCTTTTTCCGCCCCTGAAGGCATATCGGCAAATCCCTCGGGCAGAACCGCCATCCATGGCAAAGGGGGCCCGTGCAAGTCAGTGAGCGTTCTGGCGCACCTGGTTTTCCAGTTCGGCCTTGAGCCCCACTGGCAGTTGCAGTTGGCGCGCCAGTTCATCCAGGTAGGCCTTCTCCATGAAGTGTTCTTCATCCACCAGCATCACGCTGGCCAGGTACATCTCGGCGGCCATTTCCGGGGTGCTGGCGGCGCGGGCCACGTCCGCTGGGTCCAGCGGCTTGTGCAACTCGCTGTGCAGCCACTGCTGCAGCTGCGGGTCGTTGTCCAGCTTGCGCAACTGGTCCTCGATCAGCGCCCGCTCGCGCTCGTCGACATGGCCGTCGGCCTTGGCCGCCGCCACCAGGGCCTTGAGGATCGCCTGGCTGTGCAGCTCGACCTGTTGCGCCGGCAACCGGTCGAGGGTCCGCGGCTCATTGGCCGGGGCCGTGCCCTGTTGCGCCTGCCAGTTGCCGTAGGCCTTGTAGGCCAGCACGCCGAGAGCCGCGAGGCCGCCATAGGTCAGGGCCTTGCCGCCGAACTTGCGGGCCTTCTTGTTGCCCAGCAGCAAGCCCATGGCCCCGGCTGCCAGGGCCCCGCCGCCAGCGCCGCCGAGCAGTCCGCCAAGACCGCCGGACTTGCCCCCGAGCAAATCGCCAAGGCCGCCCTGGCGGGCCTTGCCGCGCTCGCCGGACGCGGTGCCGGCCTGGTTCTGCAACAGCTCCTGGCCGGACCTGAGTAATTGATCGAGCAATCCACGGGTGTTCATCTGCCGCCTCCGCAAAGTCAGTGTCGTGTCGACACATCAGGCCGCAAGCCTAGAGAGAAGTGCCGAGGCTCAGGGGACGATAGTGCTTCTGAATGTTGCTTTCACCGGATCAGGGAAAGGTGCTAAACAAGGCATCGGTTTTACCAATACAGCGCCCAATACTTCTAATAAGCCGCCCGGTAGCCCCGCCATGATGACCTTGCGCCAGATCCGTCACTTTATCGCCGTGGCCGAAACCGGCTCGATCTCCGCCGCCGCCCAGGCGGTGTTCATTTCCCAGTCGACCCTGACCCTGGCCATCCAGCAACTGGAGCAGGAAATCGGCGTCAACCTGTTCAGCCGCCATGCCAAGGGCATGACCCTGACCCATCAGGGGCACCAGTTCCTGCGTCAGGCGCACCTGATCCTGGCCACGGTGGACAACGCCAAGCGCAGCCTGCAACAGAACAGCGACCCAGTGGCCGGGCAGTTGACCGTGGGGGTGACCAGCCTGGTGGCCGGCTATTACCTGGCGGACCTGCTGACCCGCTTCCAGCGCGCCTACCCCAATGTCGACATCCGGGTCATGGAGGACGAACGGCCCTATATCGAACACCTGCTGGTCAGTGGCGAAATCGACGTCGGGGTGCTGATCCTGTCCAACCTCGAAGACCGCCACGCGCTGCAGACCGAAGTCCTGACCCACTCGCCGCACCGCCTCTGGCTGCCGCCCCGGCATCCCTTGCTGGAACACGACAGCATCAACCTGGCGGACGTGGCCCGGGAGCCGCTGATCCAGCTCAACGTCGATGAAATGGAGCGCAATGCCCAGCGCCTGTGGAGCACGGCCGGGCTGCAGCCGCGGATCAGCCTGCGCACCGCCTCCACCGAAGCGGTGCGCAGCCTGGTGGCCGCCGGGCTCGGCCTGTCGATCCAGCCGGACATGACCTACCGCCCCTGGTCCCTGGAGGGCGACATCATCGAGGCCCGGCCTCTGGCGGACCTCAACCAGACCCTGGATGTGGGCCTGGCCTGGCGCCGGGGCACCGCGCGCCCGGCCCTGGTGGACCCTTTCCTCACCGTGGCCCGGGAGCAGCCCCCGGGCGGGCGCAAGCCATCTATTTAATCGAACGGCCCCTTCAGTATTAAGAATTTGTCGACCTCAGGCCCCGCCACTAGTCTCTGGGCATTCCCGATAAGAGCAGGCCGGGCACTCACCCCCAGGGGAGCCCCATGGCCCTAGCAGAAAAGAGAACCCGCAAAATGGCTGGCCCACAGACTCCGCTGTGCACGGCATTGCTGATCGACGGCGAACTGGTGAACGGCCAGGGTCGGGTCGAGCCGATTCTCAACCCGGCCACCGGCGAGGTGCTGACGCAGATCGCCGAAGCCAGCAGCGAGCAGGTGGAAAGCGCGATCCTCGCCGCCCACCGGGCGTTCTCCAGTTGGTCGCGGACCACCCCGCAGCAACGCTCGAACCTGCTCCTGGCGATTGCCGACAGCCTGGAAAGACAGGCCGACTACCTGGCCCGCCTGGAAGCCCTGAACTGTGGCAAGCCGCTGCACCTGGCGCGCCAGGACGACCTCGGCGCCAGCATCGACGTGTTCCGGTTCTTCGCCGGTGCGGTGCGCTGCCAGACCGGCCAGTTGAGCGGCGAGTACCTGCCCGGCTACACCAGCATGGTGCGCCGCGATCCCATCGGCGTAGTGGCCTCGATCGCGCCCTGGAACTACCCGATCATGATGGCCGCCTGGAAGATCGCCCCGGCCCTGGCGGCGGGCAACACCCTGGTGTTCAAGCCCTCGGAACACACCCCGCTGTCGATCCTGGCCCTGGCCCCGAGCCTGGCGCAGTTGCTGCCACGGGGCGTGATCAACATCGTCTGCGGTGGCGGCGAAGGGGTCGGCAGCCATCTGGTCAGCCATCCGAAGGTGCGCATGGTGTCCCTGACCGGCGACATAGTCACCGGCCAGAAAATCCTCCAGGCCGCGGCGAAGACCCTCAAGCGCACCCACCTGGAACTGGGGGGCAAGGCACCGGTGATCGTCTGCGACGATGCCGACCTGGAGGCCGTGGTCGAGGGCGTGCGCAGCTACGGCTACTACAACGCCGGCCAGGACTGCACCGCTGCTTGCCGGGTCTACGCCCAGGCCGGCATCCACGACCGCCTGGTGGCGGAGCTGGGCAGCGCCGTCAGCAGCCTGCGCTTTGCCAGCAAGCGCGACGCCGACAACGAAATCGGCCCGCTGATCAGCACCCGCCAGCGCGACCGGGTGGCCAGCTTCGTCGAGCGCGCCCTGAGCCAGCCCCACATCGAACGCATCACCGGCGCGGCGGTGCACTCCGGCGCCGGTTTCTACTACCAGCCGACCCTGCTGGCCGGCTGTCGCCAGAACGACGAGATCGTCCAGCGCGAGGTGTTCGGACCGGTGGTCACCGTCACCCGCTTCGAACAACTGGAGCAGGCCCTGGACTGGGCCAACGACTCGGAATACGGCCTGGCCTCTTCGGTCTGGACACAAAACCTGGACAAGGCCATGCAAGTGGCGGCGCGCCTGCAATACGGCTGCACCTGGATCAACAGTCATTTCATGCTGGCCAGTGAAATGCCCCACGGCGGCCTCAAGCGCTCCGGCTACGGCAAGGACCTGTCCAGCGACTCACTGCAGGACTACAGCGTGGTGCGCCACATCATGGCGCGCCACGGCAACGAGCTGGAATAACACCACTACGCTAATAACAAGCCGTCCGCGGCCGCAGCACACATCGTCAACCACTGCCCCGATCCTAATAAAAGCAGAGGCAATTCCTATGTCCGCGCACAAGACCGCAATCCTCAGTGTTCTCACCACCGCCCTGCTGGCCAGCGCCAGCCTGCAGGCCGCCGAACCGCTCAAGGCCGTGGGCCCGGGCGAAGGCCAACTGGATATCGTCGCCTGGCCGGGGTACATCGAACGGGGCGAGAGCGACAAGAATTACGACTGGGTCACCGGCTTCGAGCAGGAAACCGGCTGCAAGGTCAACGTCAAGACCGCCGCCACCTCCGACGAGATGGTCAGCCTCATGGCCAAGGGCGGCTACGACCTGGTGACCGCCTCCGGCGACGCCTCCCTGCGGTTGATTGCCGGCAAGCGGGTGCAACCGATCAACACCGCGCTGATCGCCAACTGGAAGAACCTCGACCCGCGCCTCAAGGACGGCCCCTGGTACGTGGTCGAGCACAAGACCTACGGCACCCCCTACCAATGGGGCCCCAACGTGCTGATGTACAACACCCAGGTGTTCAAGCAGGCGCCCACCAGCTGGGACGTGGTGTTCACGGCGCAGAACCTGCCGGACGGCAAGCCCAACAAAGGCCGCGTCCAGGCCTATGACGGCCCGATCTACATCGCCGACGCGGCGCTGTACCTCAAGACCGCACGGCCGGAACTGGGCATCCAGAGTCCCTATGAGCTGACCGAGGCCCAGTACAAGGCGGTGCTCGATCTGCTGCGCGCCCAGCAACCGCTGATCCACCGCTACTGGCACGACACCACGGTGCAGATGAGCGACTTCAAGAACGAGGGCGTGGTGGCCTCCAGCGCCTGGCCCTATCAGGTCAATGGCCTGGTCAACGAGAAACAGCCGATCGCCTCGACCATTCCCAAGGAAGGCGCCACCGGCTGGGCCGACACCACCATGCTGCACGCCGAGGCCAAGCACCCCAACTGCGCCTACAAGTGGATGGACTGGTCGCTCAAGCCCAAGGTCCAGGGCGACGTCGCCGCCTGGTTCGGCTCGTTGCCGGCGGTGCCAGCGGCCTGCAAAGAGAGCGAGCTGCTGGGGGCCGAGGGCTGCAAGACCAACGGTTTCGATCAGTTCGACAAGATCGCCTTCTGGAAAACCCCACAGGCCGAGGGCGGCAAGTTCGTGCCCTACAGCCGCTGGACCCAGGACTACATCGCCATCATGGGTGGCCGCTAGAACGACCTGTCCAACCCGGCCCTCGTCGACCCAGCAGTCCAGGCAGGCCGCCAGTGGCGGCCCTGCCTTTGCGGAGCAGTGCACCATGACCCTTGCAGTCCAGTTCACCCAGGTTTCCCGGCAGTTCGGCGAGGTCAAGGCCGTCGACCGGGTGTCCATCGATATCCACGACGGTGAATTCTTCTCCATGCTCGGCCCGTCCGGTTCGGGCAAGACCACCTGCCTGCGGCTGATTGCCGGCTTCGAGCAGCCCAGCGCCGGATCGATCCGCATTCACGGCGCCGAGGCCGCGGGCCTGCCGCCCTATCAACGGGACGTCAACACGGTGTTCCAGGACTACGCGCTGTTCCCCCACATGAACGTGCGGGACAACGTCGCCTACGGCCTGAAGGTCAAGGGGGTGGCCCGCCACGAACGCCTGGAGCGCGCCGAGGCGGCCCTGCAGATGGTGGCCCTGGGCGGTTATGGCGAGCGCAAGCCGGCGCAACTGTCCGGTGGCCAGCGCCAGCGGGTGGCCCTGGCCCGGGCCCTGGTCAACCGGCCACGGGTACTGCTGCTGGATGAACCCCTGGGGGCGCTGGACCTGAAACTGCGCGAGCAGATGCAGGGCGAACTGAAGAAACTCCAGCGCCAGTTGGGCATCACCTTCATCTTCGTCACCCACGATCAGACCGAGGCCCTGTCGATGTCCGACCGGGTGGCGGTATTCAACAAGGGCCGCATCGAACAGGTGGACAGCCCGCGCAACCTGTACATGAAACCCGCCACCACCTTCGTCGCCGAATTCGTCGGCACCTCCAACGTGATTCGCGGCGAGCTGGCGCAACAGCTCAGCGGCAGCCCGCAGCCCTTCTCCATCCGCCCGGAACACGTGCGTTTCGCCCAAGGCCCGCTGGCGGCCTCGGAGATCGAGATCAGCGGCCTGCTCCAAGACATCCAGTACCAGGGCAGCGCCACCCGCTTCGAAATGAAGCTGGACAATGGCCAGACCCTGAACATCAGCCAGGCCAACAACCAATGGCTGGACACCGGCAGCAGCCACTGCACCGGACAACGCATCAGCGCCCGCTGGGCCCGGGAGGCGATGATCCCGCTGACCGACACCCCGACCAGCGAGGCCTGAGATGAGCACCCAGGCCCTCGTCCAAGGCAGCGGCGACACGCCCCTGCGGCGCTTGTCCAACCTGCTGTACCGGCGCCCCAACCTGTACCTGACGCTGCTGCTGGTGCCGCCGCTGATCTGGTTCGGCGCGATCTACCTCGGCTCCCTGCTGACCCTGCTGTGGCAGGGTTTCTACACCTTCGACGACTTCACCATGGCGGTCACCCCGGAGCTGACCCTGGGCAACTTCGCCGCGCTGCTGCAGCCGTCGAACGTCGACATCATCCTGCGCACCCTGGGCATGGCCGTGGCGGTGTCCATCGCCAGCGCCATCGTCGCCTTTCCCATCGCCTACTACATGGCCCGCTACACCAGCGGCAAGACCAAAGCGTTCTTCTACATCGCGGTGATGCTGCCGATGTGGGCCAGCTACATCGTCAAGGCCTATGCCTGGACCCTGCTGCTGGCCAAGGGCGGCGTGGCCCAGTGGTTCATCCAGCACCTGGGGCTGGAGACGGGGCTGCAATGGCTGCTGGGCGTTCCCGGGGTCGGCGGCAGCACCCTGTCAACCTCGCACCTGGGGCGCTTCCTGGTGTTCGTCTACATCTGGCTGCCGTTCATGATCCTGCCGATCCAGGCGTCCCTGGAGCGCCTGCCGCCCTCGCTGCTGCAAGCCTCGGCGGACCTCGGGGCCACGCCGCGCCAGACCTTCATGCTGGTGGTCCTGCCGCTGGCGGTGCCGGGCATCGCCGCCGGCTCGATCTTCACCTTCTCCCTGACCCTGGGGGACTTCATCGTGCCGCAACTGGTGGGCCCGCCGGGCTACTTCGTCGGCAGCATGGTCTACGCCCAGCAAGGCGCCATCGGCAACCTGCCGATGGCCGCCGCCTTCACCCTGGTGCCCATCGTGCTGATCGCCATCTACCTGTCCATCGTCAAACGCCTGGGGGCCTTCGATGCACTCTGAACGAGCATCCTTCGGCCTGCGTCTGGCGGCCTGGGGCGGGCTGGTGTTCCTGCACTTCCCGATCCTGATCATCGTCCTCTACGCCTTCAACACCGAGGACGCGGCCTTCAGCTTTCCGCCCCGGGGCCTGACCCTGAAGTGGTTCAGCGTGGCCTTCAACCGCCCCGACGTGCTGGACGCCATCCAGCTGTCGCTGCAGATCGCCGCCATCGCCACCCTGATCGCCCTGGTCCTCGGCACCCTGGCCTCGGCGGCCCTGTACCGCCGCGAGTTCTTCGGCAAGCAGGGCATCTCGCTGATGCTGATCCTGCCCATCGCCCTGCCGGGCATCATCACCGGCATCGCCCTGCTGGCGACCTTCAAGACCCTGGGCATCGAGCCGGGTCTGTTCACCATCGTCGTCGGCCACGCCACCTTCTGCGTGGTGATCGTCCACAACAACGTGATCGCCCGGCTGCGGCGCACCTCCCACAGCCTGATCGAAGCCTCCATGGACCTGGGCGCCGACGGCTGGCAGACCTTCCGCTACATCATCCTGCCCAACCTCGGTTCGGCCTTGCTGGCGGGGGGCATGCTGGCGTTCGCCCTGTCATTCGATGAAATCATCGTCACCACCTTCACCGCCGGCCATGAACGCACCCTGCCACTGTGGCTGCTCAACCAGTTGAGCCGGCCCCGGGACGTACCGGTGACCAACGTGGTGGCCATGCTGGTGATGCTGGTGACCATGCTGCCGATCCTCGGCGCCTACTACCTGACCCGTGGCGGCGAAAGCGTGGCCGGCAGCGGCGGCAAATAACCCGCTTCCCTACCCTCAGCGCCAAGAAAGGAGATGAACATGCAGACCAAATTGCTGATCAACGGCCAACTGGTGGCCGGCGAGGGGCCGGCCCAGCCGGTGTACAACCCGGCCCTGGGCAGCGTGCTGGTGGAGATCAACGAGGCCAGCCAGGCCCAGGTGGACGCCGCGGTGCGGGCCGCCGACGACGCCTTCGCCAGTTGGTCGCAGACCCCGCCCAAGGACCGCTCGCTGCTGCTGCTCAAGCTCGCCGATACCATCGAGGCCCACGGCGCCGAGCTGGCCAGGCTGGAGTCGGACAACTGCGGCAAGCCCCTGAGCGCGGCCCTGAATGATGAAATCCCGGCCATCGCCGACGTATTCCGCTTCTTCGCCGGCGCCAGCCGCTGCCTGGGCGGCTCGGCGGCGGGGGAATACCTGCCCGGGCACACCTCGATGATCCGCCGCGACCCGGTGGGGGTGATCGCCTCCATCGCCCCCTGGAACTACCCGCTGATGATGGTCGCCTGGAAGATCGCCCCGGCCCTGGCCGCCGGCAATACCGTGGTGCTCAAGCCCTCGGAACAGACCCCGCTGACCGCTCTGCGCCTGGCCGAACTGGCCAGCGAGATTTTCCCGGCCGGCGTGCTCAACCTGGTGTTCGGCCGTGGCCCGAGCGTCGGCCAGCCGCTGGTGACCCACCCCAAAGTGCGCATGGTGTCGCTCACTGGTTCGATCGCCACGGGCGCGAACATCATTTCCAGCACCGCCGACAGCGTCAAACGCATGCACATGGAACTGGGGGGCAAGGCCCCGGTGATCATCTTCGACGACGCCGACCTCGACGCTGCGGTGGCGGGCATCCGCGCCTTCGGCTTCTACAACGCCGGCCAGGACTGCACTGCCGCTTGCCGGATCTACGTGCAGGCCGGGGTCTACGAACGCTTCGTCGAGCAGCTCGGCGCCGCCGTCGGCAGCATCCGCCACGGCCTGCAGGACGACCCGGCGACCGAGCTGGGGCCGCTGATCACCGCCGCGCATCGCGACCGCGTGGCCGGGTTTGTCGAGCGCGCCCTCGCCCAGCCACACATGCGCCTGATCACCGGGGGCAAGGCCGTGCCGGGCAACGGCTACTTCTTCGAACCCACGGTGCTGGCCGACGCCCGGCAGGACGACGAAATCGTCCGCCGCGAAGTCTTCGGCCCGGTGGTTTCGGTGACCCGCTTCGAGGATGAAGCCCAGGTCCTGGGATGGGCCAACGACTCGGACTACGGCCTGGCCTCCTCAGTGTGGACTGCCGACGTCGGCCGCGCCCATCGCCTGTCGGCACGCCTGCAATACGGCTGCACCTGGGTCAACACTCACTTCATGCTGGTCAGCGAAATGCCCCACGGCGGACAGAAACTGTCCGGCTACGGCAAGGACATGTCCCTGTATGGCCTGGAGGACTACACCACGGTCCGCCACGTCATGTTCAAGCACTGAGCCTGCACGGGCCATCGGCAGGCGCTGGCCCCACAGCGCCTGCCGCTCGATCCCCAGCCGCCAGACTGGATTAGCGCCCCCAGTTGCGGCACTATCCGCCGCCTGAAAACCCCGGCGCCATCGACCGGAATCGCTGAACACCTTCCGGCAGCAAGGATGCGCCCATGCCCCGCCCTCCCACCACCACCGCCCGCGAGCGCCGTCCATGAGCCTGGACGCCACAAGCCGTTATCACCTGCTGCGCATCTGCACCAGCCTGGTGCCGCTTGCGCTGCCGGCGCCGCTGTTCTATCTGGCGCATGTCTGGGGCATACCGGTGTATCGCAGCTACTTCGGCGCCCTGGCCAAGGGCTTTGGCCTGGGTGTGATGGTGGATTTACTGTTTTATCTGCTGATCATCGTCAGCGTGCTGGTGGCCCTGGTGCCCAACCTGAAGGCCAAGCTGGGCCTGGTCGGCGCCCTGGTGCTGTTCACCGCCTGGGCGATGTTTCCCAACCATCCGGTACGCGGCTACGTCTATTGCCTGCTGATGAGCGTGCCGCCGCTGCTGGCGATCGCTCTGGCCCAGTGGCTGTGCCGCCGCCTGCTGCCCGCGCCCGCCCCGGACAGCCCATGACCGACGCTCTGTCTCCCACCTCAACGAGTTCGCCGATGCCCGCCCTTCGTCATCTTTTGCGCCCACTGTGCGCCGCCCTGTTGCTCGGTGGTGCCGCTCAAGCGGCCCAGGCCGCTGCCCCCGCCTGCCCGTCCAGCGACCTGCCGACCTTCCTCCAGGCCTTTGCCAGCAGCCCGGAACTGCAGCAGGCGTTCACCGATTCGCCGCTGATCGAACAGCGCCCGGCCCACGACGAGTACGGACGCGAGATCACCACCCGGCACAAGCTGACGGGCGATACCCGACACCTGCTGACCCTGCTCGATCCGAAGGCCCAGGCCCGGGCCGGACTGCAATCCTTCTGGGAGAGCCAGACCCTGGTGGTGCATGACCCGCTGGGCGATGTGGTCCAGGCCTTCGTCTTTCAACAGGGCGCCTGCTGGCAACTGGTGCGGGTGGAGCAGTGGTCCATGGACGGCCTGCTCGACCAGGACGCCCCGGCCAACGAAACAGCCTTGCAACGGCAGATGCGCAAGGCCGATCTGTTCCTGGGCTACGGCGGCCGGGAGCAATACCTGTTGACCCAGTACTTCTTCGAGCTGGGTCAGCAGATTCTGCTGGACGCCGCCCGCCATGGCTCGGCCAAGGCGGCCGTGCAGGCCGTGAGCCTGGGCTACTCGGGCATGGCGCCGGAGCTCAAGCCCGGGGAGCCGGAAGAACTGCTGCTGCCCTATGCCCAGACCGATGCCGAGGCGGCGCTGATGCTGTCGATGTACTACTGCGATCCGCTCGGCGATGGCTCGGTCAATGAATGCCAGCAACCCCGCAAGTCCGAAGAGCTGGTGCAGCGCACCGCCCGGGAACTGGACTCGGCCAGCGCCTTCTACTACCTGGGCAGCGGCTACGCCGAGGGTAAGTGGGGCACCACCGATGCCCCCCGGGCCCTGGCCTGCTACCGGGAAGCGATCAAGCGTGGCGACCTGAACAGCCTCAACCGCCTGACCTGGTGGACCAAAAAGGGCGAAACGCCCGCCGCCGGAGCCCAGTGCCTGCCGGCGCAGAGCTGAACCCGGAGCGGCGTGCCAGCCCCGGCGCAGGCCCGTTGACTTTTTTTCACAAGAGTTTGATTGCCCCCACGCCGCCTGATCGCGTTAATTGAGCCTTCACTCCTTTAACCGACAGGCCAGCCCATGCCCCTCGTCCCTCTGGAACATGCCCTGTTGCCCGGGCCCCGGACATGAACGCGCCATTGCCGCGCCAGGCCGCACGCCTGCAGCAGGTCGATGCCCTGCGCGGCTTCGCACTGCTGGGCATCCTGGCGGTGAACATCTGGTCTTTCGCCGATCCCTACTACGCCTCGCCGGTCAGCAACCCGGCCTACGCCAGCGACCTCGACCACCTGATCCGCTGGCTGGTGTCGGTGCTGTTCGAGGCCAAGTTCTACCTGCTGTTCTCCTTCCTGTTCGGCTACAGCTTCACCCTGCAGATGGCCTCCGCCGAGCGGGCGGGTGAACGCTTCGTGCCGCGCATGCTGCGGCGGCAACTGGCCTTGCTGGCCATCGGCCTGGTGCATGGCACGCTGCTGTTCTACGGCGAGATCCTCACCCTGTACGCGCTGCTGGGCCTGGTGCTGCTGGCGTTGCGCGGGCTGACAGCACGGATGGCGGCCATCCTGGCGATCCTGTTGATCGGCGCCACGGCGCTGCTGATTCTGCTGTTTGGCATCGAGTTGCTGAACGCCGGCCTCTATACCGGGGCCGCCGACGACCAGCCGCTGCTCAAGGATCTGGCCCTGGGTGGAGATGCGCTGGACACCCTCGGCTACAACGCTGCGCATTTGCTGGAAACCGCCTCGGCCCTGTGGCTGCTGCAGGGGCCCAGCACCCTGGCGATGTTCCTCCTGGGTTATGTGGCCGGACGCAAGGGCCTGCTGGTGGCGCCCGAGCGCTTTGCCGCGCGGGTGCCCCGGCTGCTGGCCCTGACCCTGCCCATCGGCCTGGGGGGCGCCCTGTTCTACGGTTACTGCAGCGCCTACGCGCCCGGTGGCGGCCTGGAGGTCATCGGCTACGGCATCAGCCAGGTCAGCGCACCGCTGCTCTCGGCCAGCTACGCCATGCTGCTGCTTCGGGCCTTCGACTCGCCTCTGGGCCAGCGCCTGTGCCAACGCCTGGCGCCGCTGGGACGGATGTCATTGAGCAACTACCTGCTGCAATCGCTGATCCTGTGCCTGCTGTTCACCGGCTACGGGCTGGGGCTGATCAACCACCTGCAGCCCCTGTGGATTCCCCTGCTGGTGATCGCCATCTACCTGTTGCAGATGCAGCTCAGCGCAGGCTGGCTGCGCAGCCATCAGTACGGCCCCTGCGAATGGCTGCTGCGGGCGCTGACCATCGGCGCCTGGCCGCACTGGCGCAAGCGCGCGCAGGCTTAAACCAGCCGCAGACAGAGGTGGATATCCTCGGGCTCGATGCGCAGCAACTCCGGGTCCGGGGTCGCCAGCACTTCGCAGCCCAGGCGCCGGTAGAAGTCCACCGTGTGCCACGACGGCGTGGCCGATACATACAAGCCCTGGGCGCCCATGGCCAGGGCCTGCTCCCGGGCCAGGGCGAACAGCTGCCGGCCCAGGCCAAGGCCGCGATAAGCCTGGCTCACGTGGAGGAATTTCAACTGCCGCAAATCCAGCCCGGCGCACTCGATCGCCAGGCAATCGACCACCGCTGCCGCCACCAGCACCTCAGCGTCGAAAATCCCGTACAACCAGCCGCCACGCTGGTAACACTGCTGCAAGATCAGCGCGTCATGCTCGGCCTCGCCCTCCGGCCAGCCGCTGACCACCTCATGCTGGGCATAGCCGATCAGACGGCCATCCTGCACACGGTAGAAGCCGTCGATGACTTCGGCGCGGTCGATCCATTTGAGCTGCGGGATATCGTTTGCGGTAAGGGCACGCGGGTGCAACATGAGGCCGGTTCCTGAGGCGATTCAAGTGGTTACCAATGGACACAAGCTAAGCATTTTTCTGCCTGGGGCGAACCGTTTATTCTAGCGACCCTCTATTTATCGTCCGCTGCGTCTGGCCAATGGCATGGCCGGACCTCACCTTGCGATCCCCCCAGTCAGCCAGGAGCGGCTGACGATCCCAGCCCCCCACAAGGTTCATCTATGCACCGCAGGCACCTCCTCAAAGCTTCCATGGCCCTGGCGGCCTACACCGGCCTCTCGGCCAGCGGGCTGCTGGCCGCACGAGCCTGGGCCGGCGCCGCTGACGGCGACGCCCAGGCCTTCGATTTCGAGCGCCTCAAGGCCCAGGCCAAGCAGCTGGCCGGCAACCCGTATGTAGACACCAAGCAAGTGCTGCCGCCAACCCTGGCGCAGATGACGCCGCAGCACTTCAACGCCATCCAGTACGACAGCCGGCATTCGCTGTGGAATGAGTTGAACGGCCAGCTGGATGTGCAGTTCTTCCACGTCGGCATGGGCTTCAAGCAACCGGTGCGCATGCACAGCGTCGACCCCAAGACCCGCCTGGCCCGGGAGGTGCACTTCCGCCCGTCGCTGTTCAACTACCAGAACACCAGCGTCGACACCGCCCAGCTCAAGGGCGACCTGGGCTTTGCCGGGTTCAAGCTGTTCAAGGCCCCGGAGCTGGACAGGCATGACGTGGTGTCCTTCCTCGGCGCCAGCTATTTCCGTGCGGTGGACGCCACCGGCCAGTACGGCCTGTCGGCCCGGGGCCTGGCCATCGACACCTACGCCAAGCGCCGCGAGGAATTCCCCGACTTCACCCAGTTCTGGTTCGAGACTCCGGACAAGGACAGCACCCGTTTCGTGGTCTACGCCCTGCTGGATTCGCCAAGCGCCACCGGCGCCTACCGCTTCGACATCGACTGCCAGGCCGAGCGCGTGGTGATGGAGATCGACGCCCACATCAACGCCCGCACCGCCATCGAGCAGTTGGGCATCGCCCCCATGACCAGCATGTTCAGTTGCGGCACCCATGAACGGCGCATGTGCGACACCATCCACCCGCAGATCCACGACTCCGACCGCCTGGCCATGTGGCGCGGCAATGGCGAGTGGATCTGCCGCCCGCTGAACAACCCGGCGACCCTGCAATTCAACGCCTTCGCCGACAAGGACCCGAAAGGCTTCGGCCTAGTTCAGACCGACCATGAATTCGCCAGCTACCAGGACACCGTGGACTGGTACAGCCGCCGGCCGAGCCTGTGGGTCGAGCCCACCACCGCCTGGGGCGAAGGCAGCATCGACCTGCTGGAGATCCCCACCACCGGCGAGACCATGGACAACATCGTGGCCTTCTGGACCCCGAAGCAACCCGTGGCCGCCGGCGACTCCCTGAACTACGGCTACAAGCTCTACTGGAGCGCCCTGCCGCCGGTGGGCACGCCGTTGGCGCGAGTGCACGCCACCCGCTCGGGCATGGGCGGCTTCGTCGAGGGCTGGGCCCCGGGCGAGCATTACCCGCCAGTCTGGGCCCGACGCTTTGCCGTGGACTTCACTGGCGGCGGCCTCGATCGCCTGCCAGCAGGCACCGGCATCGAACCGGTGGTCACCGCCTCCCACGGCGAGGTCAAGGATTTCAGCATCCTGGTGCTGGACGAGATCAAGGGCTACCGCATCCTCTTCGACTGGTACCCCACCAACGACAGCGTCGATCCGGTGGAACTGCGGCTGTTCATCCGCACCCACGACCGCACCCTGAGCGAAACCTGGCTGTACCAGTACTTCCCCCCGGCGCCGGACAAGCGCAAATACCCCTGATCGGCTGACAGCCCCCGGCACGCCCTAGGGGCCTTTTCGCCGGCAAGCCGGCTCCTACAGATCGCACCGCCTCTGTAGGAGCGGGCTTGCCCGCGAAGGCGTCGGTGCATACAGCGCCTGCCTCAAGGGCCTCTTCGCCGGCAAGCCGGCTCCTACAGACCGCACCGCCCCCGTAGGAGCGGGCTTGCCCGCGAAGGCGTCGGTGCATGCAGCGCCTGCCTCAAGGGCCTCTTTGAACTGGTCAAGTAATCCTGGACACCGATTAAGGTTCTACGCCGCCAGTTTCTCCATCGCCACCGGCGACCAATAGTCGTTATAACTGTGAGGCCTGATGGTGTTGTAGCGCATGACGTAGCGCTGTACATCCGTTCGGGCCTCATGCTCCGAGTTGTAGCCTGTTTCAGGTACCCACTCCGACTTCAAACTGCCAAAGAAACGTTCCATCGGAGCGTTGTCCCAGCATTCACCTTTACGACTCATACTTTGCCGGTGCCCATGTTCCAGCAGCTCATTCCTGAACTTATGGCTGGTGTACTGGCAACCTTGATCGGAGTGAAACAACACATCTTTGGGACGCCCCCGTAGCTCGACGGCCATCCGCAAGGCTTCACAGGTCAGCGAGGCATCAGAGATCATCGAAAACGACCAGCCCACGATCCTGCGGGCGAACAAGTCCAGAACTGCGGCAAAATACAGCCAGCGCTTGCCGACCTTGATGTACGTGACGTCGCCGCACCACACCTGATTCATCGCCGTAACCTCAAACTGACGCTTGAGCACGTGGGGCGCCACCAGCGCTTCCACGCCGGAGGACTTGTACTTGTGGCGTCGACGCTGACGACTGGCGATACCGGCTTCTCGCATCAGGCTGCGAGCCATGTACCGTCCGACACTATGCCAATTGGCTTGCAGCACCTTGGCCAGGGTGCGCGAGCCGGCAGATGCCCTGGAAGCCTTATGGTGCTTGACCAGCAAGGCTTTGAGTTTCTCTCGTTCGGGCCGAGCTCGGCCTTGGCGCTCGCGCCATGCGTAAAAGCTGCTGCGGCTAATTCCCAGCACGCGGCAGCACTTGTTCACGCCGTATTGCTCACCCAGCTCATCGATCAGCGAGAGTGATCTTTGGCGTCCAACAGCAGGAGAGCACTGGCCTTTTTTAGGATTTCGATATCCCGATCTTTTTGCCTGAGCAAGGCTTTGAGTTTTTGGATTTCTCGCTGATCGGCGGTAATCGCTTTGGCCCCGACCGGAGTTGATCCCTGGCGCTCTTGACGAACTTGTTCAACCCAGCGACGCAGCGCCGTAGGACCAACACTCAAACTGGCGCAAACCTCGGGAACCGATAGTCCCTCGTCCAACACCATGCTGGCTGCCTTGAGCTTGAATTCACCCGAATAAGAATTACGCATATCCAAACACCTCAGATTTGGGCGCCATCATAGCGCCCGATTGGGGTGTCCAAAATTATTAGGCCAGTTCACTTCGCCGGCAAGCCGGCTCCTACGGACCGCACCGCCCCCGTAGGAGCGGGCTTGCCCGCGAAGGCGTCGGTGCATACAGCGCCTGCCTCAAGGGCCTCTTCGCCGGCAAGCCGGCTCCTACAGATCGCACCGCCCCCGTAGGAGCGGGCTTGCCCGCGAAGGCGTCGGTGCATACAGCGCCTGCCTCAAGGGCTTCTTCGCCGGCAAGCCGGCTCCTACAGACCGCACCGCCTCCGTAGGAGCGGGCTTGCCCGCGAAGGCGGCCAGCAGTCAGACACAAAAAAACCGGCCCACACGGGCCGGTTTTTTTACATCGGCACAACCTTAATCGCGCAAGTCCGACTCATGAATCGGCTGGTCCCTGTGGGTGGCCCGCTGGTACTGCGCCGGCCAGATCGCCTTGCGCCCGCCCAGGTCGTCATCGGCATGCAGCGGCCAGTACGGGTCGCGCAACAGCTCCCGGGCCAGGAAGATGATGTCCGCCTGGCAGGTGCGCAGAATGTGCTCGGCCTGAGCCGGTTCGGTGATCAAGCCTACGGTGCCGGTGGCGATCCCCGACTCCTTGCGCACCCGCTCGGCAAAGCGCGTCTGATAGCCCGGCCCGGTGGGTATCTCGGCATTGGCCGCGGTGCCGCCGGACGACACATCGATCAAGTCCACCCCCAGGTCCTTGAGACGCCGCGCCAGCTCCACGGTTTCGTCGGGGTTCCAGCCGTCCTCCACCCAATCGGTGGCCGACACCCGCACAAACAGCGGCAACTCCTCGGGCCAGACTTTTCGTACCGCCTCGGTCACTTGCAACACCAGGCGAATGCGATTTTCAAACGAGCCGCCGTACTGGTCCTGACGCTGATTGCTCAGGGGCGAGAGGAACTGGTGCAGCAAATAGCCATGGGCGGCATGCACTTCCACCACCTTGAAGCCGGCCACCAGGGCCCGCTTGGCGGCCGCGACGAAGGCCTGGATGATCTCGCCGATCTGCCCTTCGTCCAGTTGGGTGGGCGGCGTGTGCTGTGGGTCGAAGGCAATCCGCGAGGGCCCCACCGGCACCCAGCCGCCATCCTCGGGCTTGACGCTGCCGGACTTGCCGAGCCAGGGCCGATGAGTACTGGCCTTGCGCCCGGCATGGGCCAGCTGGATGCCGGCCACGGCGCCCTGGGCGGTGATGAAACGGGTGATGCGCTGCAAGGGTTCGATCTGCGCATCGTTCCACAGGCCCAGGTCCTGGGCGGTGATCCGGCCCTCGGCGGTGACCGCCGTGGCTTCGGTGAAGATCAGCCCGGCGCCGCCGACGGCACGGCTGCCCAGGTGCACCAGATGCCAGTCATTGGCCAGCCCGTCCACCGACGAGTACTGGCACATGGGCGACACGGCGATGCGGTTGAGAAGGGTCAGTTGACGCAAGGTATAGGGTTCAAGCAGCAGACTCATGGGGCACCTCTCGATCAATGGTCAGGCTCCAGGGTTCTGTTTGAACGGTCGACGAGTGACTGCGAAGTGAAGCGCCCGCCCCCGCGGGTAGAAGAATGACAAAAGGTCACAAGGCCAATCAGACAGTGCTTAGAGACTAGTCGACAACACTGCCGTCGGCTGGGTTCCTGACACGGCACCGGGCAAAAAACCTGTTGCACTGGCCGCTGCCAGCGGCAGCGGCCAGGCCAATGTCAGCTAAGTGGGGCGCGGCGATTGCCATCGAGCAAGGCTTCCACCACGCCGCGGGCCATCTCCACCGAATGCACCAGCGACCAGATCAGGCCGCGCTCCACGCCGCTGGCGTGCTCGGTGATTTCATCGGACACCTCCTCGGCGGCCTTGAGCAGCATGGACACATGAATCAATGCTTCTTCGGCACTGATGCCGGGGCGCACAGCGAAGGGGTTATCAGGCCCTGCAGGGCCGGCCACGGTGGGTTGCAGAGTCGCGATCAACGAGCCATTTACGCAAGTGTTGGCCAGCGCATGGCGCACAGCTTCATTGGCCAGATCGTGGTCTGGATTACGACGGGAAGAAGGATGGAGAACCGGCGGATCGGGGACGATCTTTTTCATGGTGTAGCTCCTCGACGATGAAGCCTCCACACCTAACGCTGCTAGACGTTTAAACAGGGTGGCGGCTGTACGCGGGCTAGCAGACCGGGTCGAGGAACCGGTGCGCCCGAAAGCGCCCCCACGCACAGCCGCCATAACAACACACTGCAAATCTGCATGGCAGTGCTGATGGCATCGCTTGCGTTCGACCCGGGCTGCTATTCCCGATCACTGATAAGCAGTGATGAACCGAGACTAGTCAGCTGAGTAGATCGCCACAAGCGCCCGGGAGTGTCTCGGAAACCCCTTACAAAAGAAAGAGACATACCGCCATCCCGCTTTCCAAAAGTCTGGCGAAACCACCCTCGTCGCCCTTAACGCGGTTCGATATGGGCAATCATCAACTGCACGGTTTCCTGGCCACGGAACTCGTTGAGGTCGAGCTTGTAGGCCAGTTCCACCCAGCGGATGGTCGGGTTGGGCCAGACTTCGCGGTCGATGCCGAAGGCGATGCCGTCCAGCTTCAGCGAGCCGCATTCGCTACGCAGCACCACTTTCAGGTGGCGTTCGCCGACGATGCGCTGCTCCACCAGTTCGAACACGCCATGGAACATCGGCTCGGGGAAGTGCTGGCCCCAGGGCCCGGCATGGCGCAGGGCGCGGGCCAGTTCCAGGTGGAACTCTTCCACCGCCAGGGTGCCGTCCGACAGCAGGCGCCCGGTGAGGTCTTCTTCACGCAGCTGGCGCCGCACTTCTGCGTCGAAGGCCTCGGCAAAGGCCGGGAAGTTCTGCTCCGGCAGCGACAGCCCGGCGGCCATGGCGTGGCCACCGAACTTGCTGATCAGTTGCGGATGGCGCGCGGCCACGGCGTCCAGGGCGTCGCGGATATGAAAGCCCGGCACCGAACGCGCCGAGCCCTTGAGCATGCCGTCGCCGGCATCGGCAAAGGCGATGGTCGGGCGGTGGTAACGCTCTTTCAGGCGCGAAGCGAGAATCCCGATCACCCCCTGGTGCCAGTCGGCATCGAACAGGCACAGGCCGAACGGCATGGACTCCACCGGCAGTTCCTTGAGCTGGGCCAGGGCCTCGCGCTGCATGCCCTGCTCGATGGATTTGCGGTCCTGGTTCAGCTCGTCGAGCTGGGCGGCCATGGCCCGGGCCGCCGAGACGTCGTCGCTGAGCAGGCACTCGATGCCCAGGCTCATGTCGTCCAGGCGCCCGGCGGCGTTGAGCCGCGGGCCGAGAATAAAGCCCAGGTCGGTGGAGGTGATGCGCGAGTGATCGCGCTTGGCCACTTCGAGAATCGCCTTGAGCCCCGGCCGCGCGCGACCGGCGCGAATCCGCTCCAGGCCCTGGTGCACCAGGATGCGGTTGTTGGCGTCCAGGGGCACCACGTCCGCCACGCTGCCCAGGGCCACCAGGTCCAGCAGCTCGCCGATGTTCGGCTGCGGCCGGGTTTCATAGCGTCCCATGCTGCGCAGGCGCGCGCGCAGGGCCATCAGCACATAGAAGATCACCCCGACCCCGGCCAGGGCCTTGCTGGGGAATTCGCAGCCCGGCTGGTTGGGGTTGACGATGGCATCCGCCGCCGGCAGTTCATGGCCGGGCAAGTGGTGGTCGGTGACCAGCACTTGCAAGCCTGCGGCCTTGGCTGCGGCCACGCCTTCGACGCTGGAGATGCCGTTGTCCACGGTAATCAGCAATTGCGGCTCGCGCTGCAGGGCCACGGCGACGATTTCCGGGGTCAGGCCGTAGCCGTATTCAAAGCGGTTGGGCACCAGGTAATCGACATGGGCCGCGCCCAGCAGGCGCAGGCCCAGCACGCCCACGGTGCTGGCGGTGGCGCCGTCGGCGTCGAAGTCGCCGACGATAAGGATGCGCTGGCGCTGGTCCAGAGCGGTCACCAGCAGGTCCACCGCGGCGTCGATGCCCTTGAGTTGCTGATACGGGATCAGCCGCGCCAGGCTCTTGTCTAGCTCCTCCACCGACTGCACGCCCCGGGCGGCATAAAGGCGGGTCAGCAGCGGCGGCAGGTCGCCGAGAAAGGGCAGGACGGCGGGCAACTCACGGGGTTCGATACGCATGGGCTAACAGCAACTTCTCTTGGGGGACGGTGGGTCGTTCAGGAGCGGCGCGGGCAATCAGCCGCGCTCGCCCAGCAGCCATTCCAGCTGCACTTCATGCTGGCCGCGATCGTCGGTGACGAAGATCGTGCCTTCGCTGATCATCACGTCCCACTTGATGACCCGCGGCATGTCCTTGGCCAGGGTCTCAAGGACCTCCTGGGGCACGCCGGCGATGTTGAGGTTCTTCAGGTTCTTCACCGCGTCCACCACCCGGGTCTGCCAGACCCGCAGGCTGCCGTAGGCCAGAAGGCTGGTGCGCTCGGTACGGCGCGAGCACCAGGTCAGGCGATCGGCGTCCGGCTGGCCGACTTCGATCCAGTGCAGCACGCGGTCGTCCAGGCTCTTTTCCCACAGGGCCGGCTCATCCACTTCCGACAGACCACGACCAAACGACAGCTGCTCGTTGTACCAGAAGGCGTAGGCCAGCAGGCGCACGGTCATGCGTTCCTCGGTTTCCGAAGGGTGACGGGCGATGGTCTGCTTGACGCTTTCGTAGACCCCGCGGTCGAGGTCGGTCAGGTTCAGTTCGAATTTGTAGGTGGTGGACGGCTGGGCCATGTGCGGGCTTCTTGAGTGTGCGAAAAGGCGGCAAGTCTAACCCGAAACCTGCCGCCCTGCCCGACCGCTGACCGGCCGGAGGCCCTTGCGCTGAAATCCGCAGAAATGCATTGCCTCGGTAAAGTTGGTTGCCAGCCTGCCACCAGGGTTTTATAACCCCCGCGCGAATCGGCCGGCGCGCACCGCGCCAACGCCGCAGTTCAATAGAAAAGGACGTCCATGACTCTCTTTGTCACCCTGCTTGTCATCGTGCTGCTGTTCATCGCGCTGATTTTGTATGCCCGCCAAAAAACCGCCGATCGCAACGAGAGCCTGGAGCTGACCGGCAACCTCACCGCCCAGATCAACCAGACCCTGCTGCTGAGCAAGGCCGAACCGCTGCTGGCGCTGAAACTGGCAGAGCAACTGCCCGGCGAAGCCCGGGAACTGGCCTCGCAGCTGGTGGCCAGCGAGCTCTACCTGGCGGGCCACAAGGCCCAGGCCCGGGAGCTGTACCAGCAATTGCCGCCCCACGCCCGGGACTACGTACTCAATACCCTGATCGAAACGCTGCTCGACACCGACGATAGCCAAGCCTGCCTGGAACTCCTGGAGAACTGGGGGGAATCCCTGCCCAGCTGGCCGCTGCTGCAAGTGCGTATCCTCCAGGCCCGTGGCGAACAGGAGCGGGCCCTGGCCGTGCTCGGCGAACTGAGCGACCCGCGCCAAGCGGCCGCCCATGAGCGCCAGAGCATCGGCAACCTGCTGACCCTGGCGCGCCTGCAGCATCAGGCCGGGATGCAGGACGCGGCGCAGGTCAGCGTCGAGCAGGCATGGTCGGTGTTCGAGGGGCCCGAGGAGGGCCATCGCCAGTCGATTCTGCGCCAACTGTTCGAGGCCAGCGCGACCCTGGGCCAGTTCGACTCGATCCTCACCCGCGCCGCGTCGCTACCGGCCGAAGAGCAGGCCCAGGCGGTCGCCGCCCTGATCAAGGCCGGTCAACTGGACTCTGCCCTCAGCCTGCTGGCCCCCATCAGCGACGATCTCTACTCCACCACGCACAGCGAACTGATGGACCTGGCCCTGGCCCTGCCGCCCATCGACAACGCCCTGCGCCTGTTGGAGAAGGCCCCCGACCTGCATCGCTACAGCCTGCTGCTGAGCCTGCTGAACCACATGGCGACACAAGGCCAGACCGCAGAAGCCGAAGCACTGCTGCCGACGCTGGAAACTGAGCCGAGCCAGCATCCGGGGCTGATGCTCAGTCTCTGTGAACAGCACCACGCCACGCAGCCGCAATGGGCCGAGGCACTGCTGGCCAAGGCGCTGCAACAGATCGACGGTTACAAGCATGACCATGAGTTCTGGAGCGGCATGCGCATCCAGGCGCTGCGAACCCAACTCCAGCTGCAAAGCCGACTGCCGGCCCATCGTCGGGACAGCTGGCTGGTACGCAGCAGCCTTGAGGAACTGCACAGGCTGCATCAGCAGGAGGAAGGCGAACAGCAATTGCTGTGCATTCGCGAGCAGACCAAGCTGCTGCACAACCTGGGGCAGACGGCCCAGGCCAGGACCCTGCTGGAGCAGGCCCTGGCGTTGCTGGACAGCGACAGCCTGCCGGAGGTCGATGAGATGGACAAAACCTTCTACCTGGAGGACATCGCCAGCGCCTACCTGAGCATCGACGAAGCACAGCAGGCCCAGGCCCTGCAGGATCGATTGCACAGCCTGGAGGCCGGCAGTCGCGACCTGGAAGAGGACCTGCTGCTCAATCACATCGAGCACCAGCGCTACGCCCAGGCCATCGAGGCCCTGAACCTGAGCGTCCTGCTCAGCGACAAGAAACCTCTGTCACGCCTGTATCAGGCCCTGGAAGAGCTGCACCAGCGCGCCCCCGAGCGCGCCGCCGAACTTCAGCAACAGCTGATGGAGCGGTTCAGCAGCGGGCAGGCCTGGCGCGCCTCTCAGGCGAACTGACCCAGCGGCCTTTGGCGCCCCCCAACGGGGCGCTGTTGGCGTCCAAGGGCTTGACCATCGGCTCCAGCCGTTTCAATGCCGGCAGCAGATTGCCGCGGTCCGCCAGGCTCAGTTCTCGCCCCCAAGGAAAACCGAATCATGGAAGTGTTTCTCATCCTGCTGCTCATCACCGGCGTGATCTCGCTGCTGGTGGTCTACGCCCACAAGGGCAGCAGCAATGACCAGGGCAGCAGCCTGGGCATCAACCTGGACGAGGAGGCGCAGATCTATCGCGCGGCGTACCTGAGCGCCGTCGAACCGCAGGTGGCCCTGCAACTGGCCCAGCGCCTGACGGGCAAAGCCCGGCAACAGGGGCTGCTGCCGATGCCCGCCGCGCTGTACCGGCAAGGCAACCAGGCCCAGGCCCTGGAGATCCTGGCCGAGCTCGATGAAACCTACCAGCCCATGGCGCTGTACCGACTGCTCGAAACCCTGCTCGACAAGGACGGCCCGCAGGCGGTGCTGAGCCTGTTGGAGCGCCTGCATCAGCCCCTGCCGTCAGCGCCCCTGCTGCGCATCCCGCTGTTGGTGGCCCGCGGTGAGCTTGAGCAGGCCCGCGCCTTGCTGGTGACCTTCGGTGTCGAGCAGTTGAACCAGGGCTGTGCCAGTGAGCACCGAAAGTTGGCAACCCTGCAACGCAGTGTGGGCCTGGCCGAGCAAGCCGCCATCAGCATCGGCCTGGCCTGGCAACTGCTGCTCAAACAGCCGGCAGACGAACTGGACCCGTATGAAGTGGAACAGACCCTGCGCGAGTACCGTGCCCAGGGGCAGGACGTGCAGTTCCCGACCATGGCCGCGCAATTGCCCGCGTCGGCCCAGATCATCGTCGTGGTCTTGCTGATACAAGCCGGGGAATTCGACGCCGGGTTCAAACTGCTGGCGCAGAACCCCGAGCCCGAGGACTACTGCGGCTACCCACCGCTGCTCAAGCTGATCCTGGACGCCAGCCGTCCGGATCTGGCGGCATCGCTGATCGCCCAGGTGCCGGTGAGACACGCCAGCGAGATGCTGCTGAGCCTGTTGCACTGGCATGTCGCGCGCCATGAGCTGGCCGAGGCCGAGGCGGCCTTGCAGGCCTGCGCAGTCGCGCCCTCGCAGCGTCTGTGGTGCCTGCTCTCTCTGTGGCGCACCTATTTCGAGGAACACCCGCATTGGTGCGCCCACCTGCTGGAGCAGGCCCTGCTGACACTGGAGACCTGGCGTGGCGCTGAGCAATGGCCGTGGCATCGCCTGCTGATCGTGGAAACCCAGTTGTGGGTGCAGGCTGCCCTGGCGCCCGAGCGGCGGGATAGCGAACTGATCCGCAACGGTCTTGAGGAAATGGCGCTCCTCAACACCCAGCTCGAATACACCGATCGCCCGGTGAAACAGACAGCACAGGCCAAATTACTGCACGACCTGGAACAGACCCGGCCAGCCATCGAACTGCTGGACCAGACCGTGCAAGCGCTCGACGACGAAGCTCAGAATGCGGCGATGGACCCAGCGGAAAAAAACTACCACCTGGCACAGCTGGCATTGGTCTACCTCTACATCGACGAGCAGGCAAAGGCCGCCGAGCTCAAGAGCCGCCTGGAACAGCACGTTTCCTATACCAGCCAGTTGAGCCACGCCACGCTGCTGAACCATATCCGTCAGCAACGTTTCGAAGAAGCCATTGCCGGCCTGGAACTGGGCAGCCTGTTTAACAGCGAAAACCCGCTGCAGCAGTTGCACCTAGCCCTGGAAACCCTGAGCCAGAGCGCCCCGGAACAGGCCTATAGGTTGCGCCAGAAACTCCTCGACAGGCTGGCCGACGACAGCCTCTGGAGTCAGCCGAGCGCTGCCTGAGGCCGGGTGCTGACCCGCCGCTACACGCCTTAACGCGGCGCGTAGCGGGCCCAGAGTTCGTTGAACTCCTTGAGGTAACTGGCCACCAGTTGCGGGTGGTCGATCACCAGCAGGTTTTCCTCATTGCCGGTGGTGGCGCTGCGGGTCCAGTTGAAGCTGCCATTGAGCAGGGTTCGACCATCGAACACGGCGAACTTGTGATGCATGTGGAACGGCGTGTCGTCGATCCGCACCGGAACCCCGGCCTCGCGCAGCGCGGCGATATCGCTGCCGACATCGAATTGCTTTTCACTGTCGCTGATCACCCGCACGGCCACGCCGCGCTGGTGGCAGGCGCGGATTTCGTCGCTCAGTTGATCGTCGGAAATGGTGAACACGCAGATATCCACCGAGACTCGCGCCTGGCGGCACAGGTCGCGGATCTTGCGCCGGCAGTCTTCACCGGGGCTGAAGTGGGCGCTGGCCATGTCGCGCACCGGGGCGCTGTGGGTGTCCAGGGTCTTGATCACCTGCTCCAGCCATTTCAGCGCCGGCAGCACATTGGCGCTGTCCGCCAGCGCCAGCTCGCGCACCAGGTCAAAGGCCCGGTTGCGCAGGTAGCGCACCTGGTCGCTGCCCAGTTCGCTGCCCAGTTGGCGCAGTTCGTCCCGTTCTTCGTTGCTCAGTTTCAGGTCCAGCAGGCTGTCGCGCAGTTGCCGGTCCAGGTGGGCAAAATCCATGTCGTGATCCTTGGCTGTTCGCCGGCAAGCCGGCTCCTACTATTGGGGGTCCTTGAGGGTCGGCACATCACCGTGGCTGAGCATGCGGCTCAATTCGTCCACCCGCGTGGCGATGTCGCCAATGCGCTGGTGGCTGTGCAGGTCGACGTCGATCTTCTTGTGCATGACCTTGAGCAGCGGCAGGAAACTCTGCTCCAGGTGCTCGGAGAGGTTTTCCAGCACTTCACGCATGCCCTGCTGTTCCGCCGGCCGGGCCAGGCCGCGCACGCCTTCCACCAGATCGTTGAGCTGGGCCACCACCCGGGTGCCGACATCGCTGTCGCTGCCGCCCATGGAGCGGTTGCGCACGAAGTCGCGCTTGATCTGGGCCCAGCGTTCGCTCTGCTCCGGGGTCTGGTTGCCCCGCAGCTCGGCGAGCTTGAGCAGGTTTTCCTCGGCGCCGGTGGTCAGCAGCTGGGATTCACCCTGGTAGTGGTCGGCCAAGAGTTGCAGGAGCTCGGCGTCGTTCATCACCGCCGAGATCTTCTCCGCCATCTTGTTCATGTTGCGGTAGCTGCCCTGCAGCTTGAACGGCGGCTCGCTGCGGTACTGGTCGGCCTGGGCGGCGCTGGCGATGTACTGCTGGTTGACCCGCAGCACCACGTCGCGCACCTGCATCAGGCGTTGCAGGGTGGTGGTGATTTCGTTGATCTCGGCGCCGCTGTAACTGTGGCTCAGTTCGTTGCTGGAGAAGGCCTTGCCTTCGGCCTTGGCGACGAAGCGGTAGACGTCCGCCATGTCGCGGGTGGCCAGGGGCGCCAGCACCGGGTTGGAGGTCAGGCCGTTCTCGATGTAGCTCAGGGCGAAGGCTTCCTGCATGCCGCCCAGGGTGTCGCCGAGGTTATAGATGTCGGCCCGGTTGGCCAGCATGTCGGGGATCTTGAACACCTCGCCGGACTCGGTATACGGGTTGCCCGACATCACCACGCAGAACTTCTTGCCGCGCATGTCGTAGGTCTTGGTGCGGCCTTTCCACACGCCTTCGATGCGCCGGGTGCCGTCGCACAGCGAGATGAATTTCTGCAGGAACTCGGGGTGGGTGTGCTGGATGTCGTCGACATAGAGCATCACGTTGTTGCCCATCTCCAGGGCCAGGTTGAGCTTCTCCAGCTCCTGGCGCGAAGTAGCGTCCGGCGCCTGGGCCGGATCCAGGGAGCGCACCTGGTGCCCCAGGGCCGGGCCGTTGATCTTCATGAAGATCAGGCCCAAGCGGTGCGCCACGTATTCCATCAGGGTGGTCTTGCCGTAGCCCGGTGGCGAAATCAGCATCAACAGGCCCATCAGGTCGGTGCGCTTGTTCTCGCCCACGGTGCCCATCTGCTTGGCCAGGTTGTCGCCGATAAAGCCCAGGTACACATCGTTGATCAGCTTGTTACGCACGAACGAGCTCAGCGGCCGCGGCTTGAATTCGCTCAGGCGCAGGGCCGAGCGTTCGCGGCTGATGATGCCCTGGCGCAGCGCCTGGTAGCGCTGCAGGCCGGGCAGGAACTGTTCGCGGTGGGCCCGCAGGCGGGCAAAGAAACCGTCCACGGTGAGGGACAGGCTGCGCTCCTGGATGCGCGGGTGTTCGCCCATCAGGTTGCCGACGCTGAACCGCAGGTCGACTTCGGTGATGCGCTTGGCAAAGTCGTCCCGCAACAGCGACAGGGCCACGGCCTCGGGCACGTAGTCGCTCCACTCGGCGAACTCGCCCTCGGCACACAGCGCCGACAGCCAGTTGCCGGCCAGCGCCCACTGCGCGGCGGGCCGCTCGGCCAGTTGGGCCAGGGCCTGCTGGTAGTCGTCCCACATGCGCGCGCCTTGCAGGCGCAGGGTCAGGGCTTCCTGCAACTGCCTGGCGTACTTGCTGAAGGTGAACTCGATGCGTTCTGCAGCCAGTTCCTGCACCAGGTACTCGGCGGCTTCCGGCAACAGCTCCGCCGGCAGGCTGAAGGCCTGCTGCTGACGCCAGTCCTGCAGCGCCAGGAAGATTTCGTCCTGCAACTGCAACAAGCCTTCACGACGACCGAACAGTTGCTGGATATGCCGGCTGGTGCGGGCCCGCTCGGCCCATTGCTGCGGTTGCGGCTGGTGCTGCTGGCGGTCCCAGAACAACGCGGCAAAAGCCCGCGCCGCCGCGCCGAAGCGCAGCAGGCCGGCACTGTCGCGCAGGGGCAGCAGTTGCAGGAGGATCGCCGCGGCATCGTGATCGTGAATGCCCTTCTCGTAGCCTTCCTTGTAGCGCGGCGCGGCGAAGTCGCGGATCACCCGCGCCAGTTCCTCAGGGTGCGCCAGCAAGGGTTTCAGGCTTTCCAGGCTCAGGCCTTCCTGGCCGCGGTCGGCGGCATCCAGCACTTGCCCGGCCAGGTACTCGGCGCGGTACAGCTGGGCCGACTCCGACTCCAGGGCCACCTGCCAGAAGTCCCGCAGGGCTTCCAGCTCGGGGTCGCGCAACGGTTCGAGGAAATCCGTGCCGGTCAGGTGCAGGTGCAGTTCGTCGCCCCGGGGCATCAGGGTCAGGTCCAGCTCCTGGGTGTTGACGCTGAAGCGGTGGCGCGGCCCCAGCTTGATGACATTGCCGCCCTCTTCGAACAGCTCGGTCTTGTCGCGCAGGGCACGTACGGCCTGATCCCGGGCGCCCTTGAGGCGCGACTCGACATCGTCGGCCTTGACGCTGTCCTTGAGCTCGCGCAGGCGCTCGGCCAGCTCCCGCAGCTTGAGGATCAGCGGGTCGGCGGCAAAGAACGCGTTGAGTTCCTCGGCCTGGGTGAACTTGGCGGTGCGCCGGCCGAGGCTGTCGAGAATCCGCCGCGCCGCGTCCAGCAGGCCCTGGGCCTTGCGCTGGCGCTCGTCGAGCAGCGATTGCTTGTGGGCCTCGAAGGTTTCCAGCAGTTCCTCACGCTTGCCGAGGATGTCGCCGAGGAACTGTTCGTGATCGCCGAAGCGACTCTCCAGCTCTTCGAGCTGCACCAGCAGCCGCGACAGTTGCTCGTCGCAACGCTCGGGGTCCTGGGCCTGGGCCAGGGCGTTGGTGATGCCCTGGCTGAAGAGTTTGAACTGCGCGCCGAACTGCGCCACGGTCTCGGTCGAGCCCAGGCCCTTGCGCCGTTGCTCGGCGCGGGCCTTGGCCTGGTTCAGGCGGGCGTAGATCTGCGAGATCGATTCGATGATCCGGGTGCGCTGGGTGGCGTCGTCGATCTGCAACGAGGCCATCAGGCTCGACAGCATGTCCAGGTCGCCGGCCATGGCTTGCAGGGCGCCCAGGGGCTCGTTGAGCTGGGCCACGGTTTCGGCTTTCTGCGCCTGGGCGTCGAGGGTTTCCAACTGGGTGACGAAGGGCAGCAGGGCCTGGTCGCTGGCGAGGAAGGTCGCGGTGCCAGCGGCGGTGCGCTCCTGGGCCTTGAGCAGCTCGGCTTCCATGGCGTCGATGCGCGCCACGTCGATGTAGCGGTAGTCGCGAATGGTCAGCAGCAGGCCGCGCTGGGCAGTGATGCCGTTGAGCGCATCGACGAAGCTCTGCACCTGGTCCCAGCTGTCCACCAGCAGGCTGTCGAGCAGGGCTTTCTGCTTGGCCTCGGCGGCCACCATGGCCTGGTCCGACTGGCGGCGGATGCTTTCGACTTTCTCGTATTCATCCAGCACCAGCTCCGAGGTCGAGGCCACCTCGCGCAGCAATGGGGCCAGGCCTTCGAGCTCGGCGCTACCCAGCCAGTGGTACACATCGAACAGGCGCCGGGTGTTCTGGCACAGCAGCGAATAGCGCTGCACCGACACCGCCGGGGTGTCGATCTCGCGGCACAGGTCGTAGAGATCGGAAACGCTGCGCACCAGCTCGGCATTGCCGATGCGCCCGAGGAAACCGCTGCGGGTCGGTTGCCGCGCGGCGTATTCCTCGGTGAAGAACGGGGTCTGCCAGACCTGCATCGGGTGGACCCGGGTCGGCTCGTCGCCTTCGGCGGCGAAGATCACCATGCGCCCGTCTTCCAGGCGCGCGTAACCGTGGCCGAACAGCGGGTTCTGCAACTGGCGGTTGATCATGTTGTAGGTCAGCAGCACCGAGCGGCCCTGCTCCGGGTGGTAGAAGATGTACTGCACATCTTCACCGTTGGGCGAGCGCACCGAGCGCTTGAAGCGCATGCCGTCCATGGACTGTTCGAAGGTCTTGTACTCGCCGCTCTGCAGGTAATAGCCACCGGGGAAGATGATCCCGTGGTCTTCCGGCAGTTGCACGCAGGCCAGGCCGATGGCGTCGATGCGCTCCACCTGGCGAGTCAGGCTGTTGAACACCAGGTAGCGCCACTGCTCTTCGCGGTACGGCAGGACCTTGAGCAGGATCAGGCTGCCCAGGCGGGCGAACTCGATCTGCGAGTCGTCCAGGGACTGGGTCTTGTCCAGCACCTCTTCACGGTAGATACCCAGGCCCGATTCGGTGTTGTTCTCGACCTTGATGGTCAGGTCGCCGCCGATGGTTTCGACGAACACCGTGTCGAGGATGTTCAGGTGCGGGAAGCGGCCTTCGACCACCATCTCGCGGGTGGCTTTCTTCCATTCGAAGTCGAAGGGCGCTGGCAGGGCGATATCCCGTTCGCCACGGTTGTCGATGTAACGGACTTCGCGCCCGTCCACCGAGATCGACCAGCGGAACACCCGCACATCGGTGACGCGCTCGCCGATCTGGAAACTCGCCAGCAGCTTGCCGTCACGGATCGCCAGTTGCAGCAGGCGGGTGTTCTTGTAATAGGTGTAGAGCTCGTTGAAATCGTTGAGGAAGCCCTGGGCCGCCAGGAAGCTGCCTTCCAGGGGCACCGGCTCGGCTTCGTAGCCTTCGCCCTCCTCCACCAGCCGGTAAAGGGAAAACACGTCGGCGACGCTGGTTTCCTTCTTCAGGCCGATGAACACGTTGTAGCCGAACAACAGGCAGTCGCCGACCTGGACGATGTCCCGGGCGATGCAGTTGTTCTCGGTGCGGATGCGCACCCGCCCGACCACTTCCATGCGGCTGTTGCCGAACTCGTCGAGACGCCTCTGGTTGAGGTCGTCGGTGGTGGCCCGCAGGCGCTGGCCCTGCTCCAGCAGGCGCTTGTGCAGCACCTCATAGGCGCCGCCTTCGGCGACGGCCTTATCCAATACGTCCTGCGGGGGAGTTGCGACTTGAGCGTCCGACATCGTGGCCTTCCTGGATCTACGGCGGTGTGCAAAAAAGCGGGCTCCTCAAACCTGGAGCCCGGTGCCCGACACAAGGCCGGTAGCCGCTGCCGCGGGCTGCGTGCGTGCTTGAGGGCCCGAAAGCCCTCAAGGGCTGCGCCTCCTACGGAGTCGGTCGCAGCCTTCGGCAGCGGCTACAGGTGTGTCAGGTGTGGGTCAGGCTTCGGCAGACGGCGCGTCGGCCTTGCGCGAGACGGCAGCGGCGGCCAGTTCGGCGGCAACCGCCGGGGCGCCCTTGCCATTGAGCAGGCGTGCCAGGACGTCCTGGACCACCGGGCTCTTGCCCACCACGCCCTCGATGGCCTTGCCCACCGACAGCGACTTGGCGAAGGAGTTGAAGAAGTCGCCTTCGCCGCCGACGATCTCGATCTTGGCCTTGCTGAGGGCCGCCGACAGCACTTCGGCCTGGTCCTTGGCGATCTCCTTGTTGGCGGCGATGGCGGCCATCGCTTCCTCGAAGTTCTTCTCCAGTTGCATGCGGAACTCTTCGTGGGACCGCGCGCTGTCGCTGAGGGAATCCAGGGCACCGAACTTCTTGCCCAGGCCTTCGGCTTCGGCGTTCAGGCGCTGCAGCAGCACTTCGGCTTCGGCCGAACCCAGGTCCTTGGTGGCCTTGGCCTTGGCCGCGCCCAGTTGCTCTTCGCCACGGGCCTGAGCCCCGAGTTTCTCTTCCATGACCTTGGCTTCGGCCAGGCCGTCCTTCTCCTTGGCCGCCGCCTGGGCTTCCATGATGCGGGCGTCGGCCAGGCCTTTTTCCTGCTCGCCACGGGCTTCGGCAATCAGTTGCTCGGTGCGGACGCGGGCTTGCGCCAGGCCTTCTTTTTCCTGGGCCGCTGCAGTGATTTCCAGCACGCGGGCATCGGCCAGGCCAGGCGCGGCGCGCTCGGCTTCCAGGCCTTCGGCCAGGCGTTTCTTGGCTTCGGCCTGCTTGGCCGCGGCTTCCAGCTCGGCCTGGGCCAGGTTGTTGATTTCCACCGCCTTGTGCTTGGAGCGGGTTTCGTCGGCTTCGGCCTGTTTGACCTGGCGTACCAGATCCTGCTCGGCTTCGGCCTGGGCCTGGATCACCACCACTTGCTTGGCACGCTCGGCTTCGGAAACCTCGCGCACTTCCTTGATCCGCTCTTCTTCCTGGGCCACGGTCTTCTCCACCGCGACCCGCTCACGGATCACCGTGGCGATGTTCTTGCGCTGCTCTTCCAGGGCCTTTTCTTTCTCGATGCGCTGCAGTTCCACTTCACGCTCGCGGGCCACCACTTCCAGGTCCTTGGCGCGGGTGACTTTCTCCACTTCGATGACCACCGCGCGCTGGCGGTTCTGCTGGGCCACTTCGACTTCGCGCTGATGGTTCTCGGTGCGCACGTCGATTTCCTGCTGCGCCTGGATACGGGCCTGTTCGGCCTTCAGACGCTCTTCTTCCTTGACCTTGGCGGTCTCGGCTTCCTCGCGGGCGCGGATGGTTTCGATCTCGCGCTTCTGCCGTGCTTCGGCATCGGCCTGCTGGCGTTCCAGCGACAGCGAGGCTTCGCGGGTCTCGACGTTCTTCTTCTGGATCGCCAATTCCTGGTTGCGCTCCAGTTCGTTGGTGATGACGTTCTGCGCCGCGGTCAGCTCGGTGATCTTGCGGATACCCTCGGCGTCGAGAATGTTGCTCGGGTCCAGGGAGTGCTTGGCGGTCTGCTCCAGGTAGTCGATGGCCACGTCTTCCAGCACATAGCCGTTGAGGTCGTTGCCGATGATCTCGATGATGCGGTCGCGGAAGTCCTGGCGGTTTTCGAACAGCTGGACGAAGTCGAACTGCTTGCCCACGGTCTTCAGCGCTTCGGAGAACTTGGCGTTGAACAGCTCGTTGACCGCGGCGCGGTCGGAGGCGCGGTCGACACCGATGGCCTTGGCCACCTTGAGCACGTCTTCCTGGGTTTCATTGACCCGCAGGTAGAAGGCCACGGTGATGTCGGCGCGCATGTTGTCGCGGCAGATCAGACCATCCTTGGCCCGACGGTCGACTTCCAGGGTGATCAGCGAGATGCGCATGAACTCCTTGAGGTGGATGACCGGGTACACCAGGGCGCCGGTGAAGTGCACCTTGGGGGTCGAGGACATGTCGTTGACGATCAGCGCCGTGCCTTGGGGGACCTTGATGTAGAAGGCCTTGAACAGGGCCAGCAGGCCGAAGACCACCAGGACGACGAGGCCGATCCCGAGCAGGATGGGCAGCAGCGACGGTAAATTCATGCAATCAATCTCCTTTGATTCTGAGGAAGCCCGGGCTCAGAGGCCGCGAAACTCGTCCTCGGTAATGACCCGATAGGCGTGTTGCGCCTCCAGATACTCCAGTAACACGACGCGATCGCCGCGTTTGAAAGCTCGCGCCTCATCGGCACGCACACGCAGGATCAGGCCCGCGCCGCCGTTCTCGAGCACGGCTTCGCCGTGTTCCAGGGTGACTCTGCCGCTACGCACCACAGCGGTCTGCCCCAGCACCGACTGGCTGCTGGTGGCTTCCATCTTGTGAAACAGCGGACGCAGCGGGCGGCAGATGGCCGCGCTGATGGGCGCTGCCAGAAACAGCGCAACCACGGCCAGCAACAGGCCCAGGGGATAGCGCAGCCAGCCCAGGGGCAGGTGGCTGAGGACGTAGAGTTCGGCGAAATAGGTCAAAAACCAGCTGAAGAACATCAGCAGGGTCAGCACCAGGGTGACCGGCACCCCGTTGAGCTTGAACTTGATCAGCAGCCCGGCCAGGCCTTCGCCGGCGTGGGCGCTGTCGAGCAGCGAGTCGGCCTCGAAGTCCAGCAGGTCGACTTCAAGCATGCCCATGGCCACCACGACCCAGTAGATCACGGCCAGGCAGAGCATGAAGCTGAACAGCACTGTGGGGAACGACAACACTGTCTGCAGGAAGATTTCCATTGCTTTCCTATCCCTGAAAAAGCCGGGCAAGGCCCGACGACCCCGCCCCTACAACACAACGATGAATCAGGACTTGTTACGGTCCTTGAGGCGCGCCAGAACGCTGTCGGCGCTGGTGCTGCCGGCGACGATCCCGGCCTCGCGCAACTTGGCGTCCAGGGCGTCGTCGGGGTTGCTGGTGCTGGCCAGCTCCGCTGCGGCTTCCATCTTCGCCGCACGCTCGGCCTGCTTCTGCTTGATCCGCTCCAGGGACTCCACCGCGGTGTGCAGCTTGCTCTGGGAGCCGCCGTAGCGCTGGGCCACGGCCTGCTGGGCCTTCTGCACGCTCTCGGTGGCCTTGACGGTATCCACCTGCTGTTTCAAATGTTTGATATTGCCCTCGGCCTGGGTCACGGCCTTGCGCAACTGGGCCACGCTGGCGGCGAAACCGTCGGCCTGCTCGCGTTCCACGGCCAGGTCGTTCTCCAGGTTGGCGATTTTCTGCGCCACTTCCTGGGCGAGCTGTTCGTTGCCCGACTCCAGGGCCTTGAGGGCGTAGGTTTCATATTCGGCGATCTTCGCCGCGCTGCCATTGGCGCGCTCGGCGGCGAGTTTCTGCCGGGCCATGATCTCGGCCAGGGCCTCCTTGGACTTGCGCAGTTCCTGATCGGCGTCGCGGATTTCCTGATCGAGAATCCTCAGTGCCTGGCTGTCCACCAGGGCTTCACCCGCTTCGTTGGCGCCACCGCGCAGGGCGGTAAGCAACTTGCTCCATACGTTCATGTGCATTCCTCCAGGTCAGGCCTGAGCCTTCAGGTAGCCTTCATAGGCCTCGGTAGCCCTGATCACGTTGCTGGCCAGGGTTTCGATCTCGTAGAGCACGTTGGAGAGGATCGAGGTGGCGCTGAGCGCGCCGAACATCATGTAGAAGCGCTCGCCGCCAAGCCGGGTTTCCAGGCCGATGCTCGACAGCGGGAACAGCTGGCGACTGAGCAGGACCTCTTCATTGAAGGCCTGCACATCGGTCACTTCGCTTTGCGGCCAGAGCAGGGCTTCGACCAGGATCTGCTCGCCGGACAGGGCAATGAACAGCGGCAGGTCGCCGTATTCGCGCATGGTCACGTGCAAGCTCGGTTCGGCGCCTTCAAGCAGCTCAACGCAGGCTTCGCCGCTGCTGAACAACTCGGTGGCCATCAGGGCCTGGCACAGCGATCGGGCATTCCAGATCTGCGGCATGCTCATTTCTCCATCCTTTTCCACAGGAGCCAGCCCCTTGGAGGGCTGACGCAGTTTGCGTTCAACCGCCAGCAACGCCTGGGCGTTCTCCGGCAGTATCCAGACTTCCTTTTTCACCAGGCCCTGATCACGCAGGCGCTGGCGGAATAAACGTTGGTAATGGGCTGAGGATTTGTTTTCCATGGCGCACAGACTAGAGCATCACATGTAAGGAGTTCAATTCATCACATGTAAGTTTTTGATCGAGTATTTGTAACGAGATTTATCAGACTTACCGTTCCAGCAAGAGCACAGGCTCCGTCACGGACATAGACCAGATTGCGTCCTTTGCAAGCGCGTTCTCTCGAAAGGCGTCATTAAACCTGTCACCAAAGGGAATGAGAAGCACAATTGTCTGCGCAGCCACCCGGAAATAATCAACGCGGGCCGGCACCGGACGCTGACTTAATCACGACCAATGGTCTAGGCTAGGCGGATTTTCCTGCCCAGCGGATGCCCCATGAACAGTCTCAGCAAGCCCCTCGCCGGATTGAAAGTGATCGAACTCGGCACCTTGATCGCCGGCCCCTTCGCCTCGCGCATCTGCGCCGAGTTCGGTGCCGAGGTGATCAAGGTCGAATCCCCGGACGGCGGCGATCCGTTGCGCAAGTGGCGCAAGCTGTATGAAGGCACTTCGCTGTGGTGGTTCGTCCAGGCGCGCAACAAGAAATCCCTGACCCTGAACCTCAAGCACCCCGAAGGCCTGGCGGTGCTCAAGCAGCTGCTGGGCGAAGCGGACATCCTGATCGAGAACTTCCGCCCCGGCGTGCTGGAGAAGCTCGGCCTGGGCTGGGACGTGCTGCACGCCCTGAACCCGAAACTGGTGATGGTGCGCCTGTCCGGCTTCGGCCAGACCGGACCGATGAAGGACCAGCCGGGCTTCGGCGCCGTGGGCGAATCCATGGGTGGCCTGCGCTACATCACCGGCTTCGAGGACCGCCCGCCGGTGCGCACCGGAATTTCCATCGGCGACTCCATCGCCGCTCTGTGGGGCGTGATCGGCGCCCTGATGGCCCTGCGTCATCGCGAGGTCAACGGCGGCCAGGGGCAAGTGGTGGACGTGGCGCTGTACGAGGCGATCTTCGCCATGATGGAGAGCATGGTTCCGGAGTTCGACGTGTTCGGCTTTATCCGCGAGCGCAGCGGCAACATCATGCCCGGCATCACCCCGTCGTCGATCCACACCAGCGCCGACGGCAGGCATGTGCAGATCGGCGCCAACGGCGACGCGATCTTCAAGCGCTTCATGCACCTCATTGGCCGCGACGACCTGGCCAACGACCCCGCGCTGGCCAGCAACGACGGACGCGACACTCGCCGCGACGAACTGTACGGGGTGATCGATCGCTGGGTGGCGTCCCTGCCCCTGGAACGGGTGCTGGAGCAACTGAACCAGGCCGAAGTCCCGGCCAGCCGGATCTTCAGCGCCGAAGACATGTTCAACGATCCGCAATTTCTGGCCCGGGAAATGTTCCTCCAGGCCAAGCTGCCGGACGGCAAGGCCTTCAAGATGCCCGGCATCGTGCCGAAACTCTCTGAGACGCCCGGCTCCGCGGACTGGGTCGGCCCCGAACTGGGCGAACATTCGGCACAGGTCCTGGAGGGCCTGGGCTACAGCAGCGAGCAGATCCAGCACTTGCGCAACTCTGGGGCAATCTAACCTGAAACAGCCGTCTCACACCGACGCTCCACAACCGGCACATCGACGCTCGAACCCCGGCCTTGGCCGACTGACGATGGCGCTCGCGGTGTGCCTGCTGTGGCTGCCCTGCCCACCCGGCCACGCCGGGGAAATGCTCACCTGGCTGCTGCGCGACCTGCCCCCCTTGAATGTGTTCGAAGGCCAGCAGAAAGGCCGCGGCGTCATCGACCTGCTGATGCCACAACTGATCGCCAGCCTGCCCGAGTACCAGCACGAGCTGGTCCGGGTCAATCGCGCCCGAGGCATGCAGATGCTGCGCGAGCCCAGCTTCACCTGCGACCCGGCGCTGATCTGGAGCAAGGAGCGCGCGCAGTGGGTCGCCTACTCCATCACCAGCTTTCGCGTATTGAGCAATGGCCTGGCGATCCGCCGCGCCGACCGCGAACAACTCGCGCACTTCCTGCATGACGGCAAGGTCGACCTGCATGGCCTGCTCGAGAGCGGCAAGGAACTGATTGGCGTGGTGGCCGAGCGCAGCTACGGGCAACAGCTCGACAACCTGCTACAGCAAGTGTCGCCGCAGCAGATTCGCGCCCACTATGGCAACGACGCCCTGGGCAGCCTGCTGCAGATGCAGCGCCTGGGCCGCCTGCAACTGCTCCTGGGCTACTGGCCGGAAATCCGCTATCAGGCCATGCAGCAGGGTATCGACCCGCAGGATCTGGAGTTCTATCCGATCGAAGGCACCAGCAAGTATCAGGAAATCCACGTCGGCTGCTCCGACACCCCACAGGGCAGGCAGGCCATCACCCAGATCAACCTGGCCCTGCTCAAGCTGCGCGAAGAGCAACTGGTGGAGCTGTATGCCGCCTGGCTGGACCCCGGAATGCGCGACGAATACCGCGCCGACGCCCGCGCCTACTTCCAGGACCTGCACGACCACTGACAAATCCCGGGCAAAAAGAAACCCCGAGAAGTGGGGAGACGACTCGGGGTTAAACGCGGTCTTTGACGACCGGTATCAGCCGGCTGCAAGCACCGGAGCACAATGCCTGATCCTGCTGATACTGAGTCTGACTGATACGACTGGCGGAAGGTTCCGTAAAAATTTGCATCAGCGGTGCTGATCGAACACCTTGCCTTCGGCGGCGTGGCGCAAGGCTGCGATCACGCAAGGCTCCAGCCGCCCTTCAGCGATCAACACATCACGGTGCAGCCCATCGACCACATCGGTCAGCAGGCGCTTGTCGGTGAGCTGGGCCTGATTGACCTCACGCTCCACGACAATCGCGCCAGCGGTATTCTTCAGCCTCACCAGGCATTCACCGTGGGCGCCACAGGGCATCAGCGTGACCTGGTAGGGACTCAACGACTCACTCAATAAAAGACTGATACTTTCCATCTAGATCACCACTCAATAGCTCGAATTAGAGGTTCGAAAACAAAAATGCCGGTAGCTTTCTGACATTCAAGTGACCATCGCTCAGAGAAGAAAGTTCGCCACGCCTACTGCTGCCGACCTGAGTCAATCGAGCATGCACGGGTAACATGACAGATATAAAACGGCCAACCAGGCGCAACCCACGCCGCCGTTGCATTGGAGCCCAAGCTTTGAAAGCAATGTCGAACCACAGATTGCGCATCATCCTTGCCGACGACCACCCGATCTTCCTGATCGGCCTGCGTGCCGTGCTGGAGCAAAACGACAGCTTGATGATCGTCGGTGAAGCCCGATCCCCCTCCGCCCTCGTCCAGTTGCTGCAGGACACGGAATGCGATGTGCTGGTAACGGATTTCATGATGCCCGAGGAGCAACAGAACGACGGCCTGCGCCTGATCGAACAACTGCGCCGGCATCATCCCGATCTGCCCATCGTGGTGGTGACCATGCTCAACCACGCCGGACTGTTCCGCTCGATCCTCGACCTCGGCGTGATGGGCCTGCTGAGCAAGGCCAGCCTGGCCGATGAGTTGCCGTCCGCCATTGCCCGGGCACGACAGCACAAGCGCTATGTCGCCCAGGCCATCAGCCGGGCCCTGAGCCTTGCCGGCGAAGTGGGCCCGGATCGCCTGGTGTCCAAGGACCAGTTGTCCCCCCGGGAGCTGGAAGTGATCCGCCTGCTGGCCGCCGGCCATGCCGTGGGGGAAATTGCCACCCGGCTCAACCGCAGCAAACAGACCGTCAGCGCACAGAAAGTCAGCGCCATGCGCAAACTGGGTCTTTCCAGCGAAGCGGCGCTATACATCTACGTTCAGGAACATGGGCTGTCCTAGGCACACAAACCGGCCAACTGCTCGCCCGGCCCATTGCATCCCGCTCCTGAAGTTTCGACCAGCCATTGGCGCAACTCGGCGGCGCTCATCGGTGGCGCGATAAAACAACCCTGCAGATGAACCGCCCCCAACGCCCTGGCCGCCAAACAGTCGGCCTCACTCTCGATGCCCGTCACCACCACCGCCAGGGACATGCGCCGAGCCATGCTCGTGGCGCCACCGACCAGTGCCAGCTTGCGTTCATCGGCCGCCATGCCTGCAACAAACACCGGAGGGATCTTCAGCTCGGTGAAAGGCAGCTCCAGCAGGCGCTGCAGACTGGTGCCCCCGGTACCGAAATCGCCAATGGACAACTTGCAGCCCAGCATCCGCAGGCGCAACAGTGCCTCGACATGGGCGCTATCGGTTTGCAATTGGGTGGTGTCGACCAGCTCCAGGGTCAACATCCGCGCCGGGACTTCGAAGCGCCTCAGCAAGGCTTCCAACTGCCGAGGGAACAGCGGCCGCTCAAGGATGCTGGTGGGAATGTTCACCGCAATCGGCAGCCAGTAGCCCAGCACCAGCTTCACCCCGGCCACCAGCTCAAGTGCCTGCTCCAGCATGTGCCAGGTGAAGAGTTCTTGCAGGCCGGCGAACTCGATCAGGGGAAGAAACTCGCCCGGCATCAGCAAGCCCCGCTCGGGATGCTGCCAGCGGGCCAGTGCCTCGACACCCTGCAACCCGCCCTGCTGGTGGATGACGGGCTGAAAGTGCGCCACGCCACAACCCAGCACCGCCGCCAGCCCCTCGTCCGTGGTCACAGGTTCGCGAACAAAGGGTTCAAGGCCCAGCAAGTCCCGGAGCAGTGTCTGATTCAGCTCGGGGCCATCGGCCCTGGAGTGCAACTGATAGGCACAGAGCAAGTCGCCAATCACCGCGGCCGACGCCGGTTTTGGCAGGCATGCGAGCACTTTCAGGCCCAATTCACGGGCCATGCCGGACGCGCCCTCAAGCACATCCGGCTCCGCGTCGCTGAGAATGATCAGGGCCTTGGCCTGCTGGTGCCGGGCCAGATCACGGATCAGTTCCAGGCCGTCAGCCTGCTCCAGGTACAGATCGCAGATGGCGATATCCACCGGCCCCTTGCTGTCCAGCGAACGCCGCGCGGATGCCACGTTCTCGGCAGCCAGCACGTTGAAAACGCCATTGGCGTTGAGCATCTGGTGCAAGGCCATCAACTGGAACGAGTTATCTTCGAGAATCAGCACGTTAAGCGTATGCATGGGGGGCAACCTCCGAGACGGCGCAAGTGAAACAGTCCACTACGAGCCGACACGGTAGTCAGATATTTCCTAGGCACACATAGGACAAGTCTTATTCGTCCAGAGCCGCCTGAATGTCGCTACGCAAGATCCCGATAACGTCTCGCAACTCCGGCCAATGACTGGCCAGCGCCTGCGCCTGCTGCCCCTTGACCACCTCTTCCAACGCGATACAGACCTTGGCCAGGGGCAAGGCGTCAATCAGGCAACACACCCCCTTGAGACGGTGCAAGGTGCCTCCCAGGCCCCGCCAATCCTGCGCCGCCAGGGCCGCCTCCAGCGCCTGCTGCTCCTCGTCGAGATTACGCAACAACTCCTGCAACATGCGCTGCAGCACCGGCTCATCGGCCTGAGTCATCCCGCGCAAGGTCTGGATATTGAATGACGGTGACGGCAGGAAACGCGCGAGGGACTGAGCCAATTGATCCAGGGTCACCGGCTTGACCAGCAATTGATCCATGCCGGCACGCTCGCAGCGCTCTCGCTCGTCTTCGAAAGCATTGGCGGTACAACCGATCACCGGACAGCGCCGACGCCCCTCTTGCGCCTCGATCCGGCGGATGGCCTCGGTCAGTGCATAGCCGCTCATCTGCGGCATGTTGCAATCGGTCATCAGTACGTCAAAGGCCCCGGAACGCCACTGCTGCAGCGCCTCCTGGGCATTGTCACAGGCCACGACCCGGTGTCCGAGAAACATCAACTGCTGGCTCAGGACCATCCGATTGGCGCTCAAGTCATCCACCACCAGCACCTCGATGCTGCGACTCGGCGGGCGCTCGGCAGACGGTGACGCCTGAGGCTCGAGATCGTCGCTGACCCGTTCCGGATACAGCTCGAGGGTGACCACGGTTCCCGCACCCGGTTCGCTCGACAGGTGAATGCGCCCGCCCATCAACTCGATCAGCTGCCGACAAATGCTCAGACCCAGCCCGGTACCGCCATACGTCGAGGAGGTCATGGCGTCGGCCTGAACAAAAGGCGTGAAAATGTTCGCTTGCTGCTCGGCACTGATACCCGGGCCGGTGTCCGCAACACTGATGCGCAGGCACTCGATACCGGACTCGTCGGGCTGACGCTCGACCGTCACCCGCACCTCACCTTCCGCGGTGAACTTCAGGGCGTTGCTCAACAGGTTGTGCAGGACCTGGCGCAAGCGCAGCGGGTCGAAGAAATAACGGCCCTGGGCCTCTGCGTTGAACACCAACCGTAAATGCACCCCCTGATTACGCGCCGTCACCTCGAACAACTGCCGAACACTCTCGAAAAACGGCTTGAGGGCGGTGACCTGTGGCACCAACTGCATGTGGCCGGCTTCGATCTTGGCCAGATCAAGGCTGTCCCCCATCAGGCTGATCAACTCCTGGGCGGAGCGATAGGCCACCCGCAAGGCCTCGGAGAAGGGCGCGCCCCTGACCCTGGCCTGCTCCTTTTCCAGCTCAAGCAAGCCGACGATGGCCGTCATGGGCGTGCGGATCTCATGGCTCATGGTGGACAGAAATGCGCTTTTCGCGGCATTGGCCTGATCGGCCGCCTGACGCGCCTCCACCAGCTGATTCTCCAGGCGCTTGCGCTCGGTAATATCGATCCAGCCGCCCAGCAAGCCTTGCAGGAGCCCGTCGGCGCTATAGAAGGGCACTGTCCATTGATAGGCGTGAATCGAACCATTGCGCGTCTCCACCTGCCGATCGGCGAACACCGACGCCTCGCTGGCCAGCAATTGCATGATCTCGCCATGCAACTGGCGAGCGGTGGCCGCAGGCAACAGGTCCAGCTCGGTCAGTTGTCGTCCGCGAATCAGCTCCAGGCTCGTCCCCAACTGCTGCTCGTAACTCTTGTTGCAAGTGATCAGGCGCCCTTCCAGGTCTCGGACAAAGATCGGATTGGGAATACCGTCGAGCAGAGCACGCATGAACACCAACTGATCATTGAGTCGTTGCTCGGCCTGCAATCGCTGCTGAATCTGGCGCTTGAGCCGACTGCTCCAGGCCAGGGAGGCCAGCCCGAACAGCAGCGCCGTGGCAATGGCCCAGTAGACCCAGGTCGGCACACGCTGCCAGGCCGGCATCGGCACCGGCGTGGCTCCCAGCCACTTGAGGCGAATGGCACTGAGCTCCGCCACCGGCAGCGCCTCCAGCGACTTGTTCAAGATGCTCAGCAGTTCGGGCTGATCCTTGCGCACGGAAAACTCGTCAGCCGACCAGGTGCCTTCGACACTGCGTCCGACCCGCAATCCGTCATCGGCCGCCCCCAGCGCCTGAACCTGGACCTCATTCTGAATGGTTGCCCGGGCCTCGCCACTACTCACCAGGGCCCGCGCCTCTTCATCGCTGGCGACACTGCGCAAGCGGATATCGGGGTAGTTGCGGCGAATGTAGCTCTCAAGGGTGTGCCGGGCCGGCAGCGCCAGTACCTCGCCTGCCAACTGTTCCAGGCTGCTCAGGCGCCGATCCTCGGGGCGCACGACAAAAACCCAGGCGGCACCACCAAAGGCATGGGAGAAATTCAGGAACAGTCGCCGGTCTTCACTGGCCGTGAGGGTCGAGTTCATCTGCGCCTGCCCGCTTTCCAGCAGCTCCAGGGTCTGCGCCGTGGTAAGGCTCTCCTTGTGCACAAAATGCAGACCGGTCATGCGCGAGATGCGGTTGAGCAAATCGATGTTCAGGCCAGCCCAGCGCCCCTCCTTGTCCTTGAACACATGGGGCGGATACTGCTGGGACGCGACCATCACATGCGGGTGCTGGAGAATCCAGGCCTGCTCCTCGGCGCTGAGTTCGATGCGCTCACCCGAGATATTCGCCCCCAGCCCGGTGGTCCAACGGGCCTGTATTTCCCGCTGCAGGGACTCGTCGATGCTCTGCAGCGCCTGCTCCAGCATGCCCGCCAGCAGCACGTTGTCATCCCGCGTGGCAAAGGCAAAGCCCGTCGGCGGCAGGCGGCTTTCATCCTGAATCCGCACCGCCAGATAAGGGCGCAGGGCCTGGTAGGCGCGGACGATGATCTCATTGCCGATGAAGGCGTCGGCATCGCCCTGATTCAATGCCTCCAAGCCGCTGTAGAGGTTCGGCGAGAGCATGATCTGACTGTTCGGATACGCCGCATGAACCTGCTCGGCGTTGGCATAGCCATCCAATAACACCAGTTTCTTGCCGGCCAGGTCATCGCTGGAGCTCACCCCGTCACGACGCACCACCACTACCGCCCTGTCAGGCATGTAGTCACTGGTGAAACGCAGCCCCGAGACACCGCGCTCATAGCCATTGGCACTGGTCAGGACATCGATACTGCCGTTGCGCAGCGCTTCAATCGCCTGCTCTCGCTCGGAAAACCCCAGGACCTCCATCGTGACACCCAACCGCTCGCCCACCAGCGCCAGGTAGTCGGCGCTGATTCCTTGATAGCGATTGCGGTCCCGGGTGATATCAATGGGCTGGTAGTCATCGATGGCGATGCCGACCCTCAGCGTCTTATGCGTCGCCAGCCACTGGCGTTCGGCAGGTGCCAGGGCCAGGGGTTCCAGGTCAACGAAAGCCGGCACCAGCTTGAAGGGTAGATTCTTCGTCGCAGCCGCCAGCAACGCGCCACAGAACAGGCAGGCCAGCAGGCCCCCGACAAGCCGCCACAAGGCAAGTGACATGCAATGGGTTTGGCGGTTGCTCATCCGTGCCTCCCTGCCCCAGCCGGGCCAAGCTCATGCAACAAGTGCGAGAAAAAACAAAGCCCGTCAGGAGACGGGCTTCGTGGACGACAAGACCATCCGGTCAGAGCGGCTTGCCACGATTGCCGTGCTGGCTGACGAAAGCCTGCACCGCTTTCAGGTCGTTGGCCAGGACCGTGCAGCGTTCTTCACGCTGGAACAGGTCGGACAGGTGCGCCGGCAGCTCCAGGGCCTTGCCGACACCGGCCTTCTCCACGGCATCCGGGAACTTGACCGGGTGCGCGGTGCCAAGGACCACCATCGGCGTGTCCAGGCTGCGACGGCATTCACGGGCGGCCTTGACGCCGATCGCGGTGTGCGGGTCCAGCACTTCGCCGGTCTGGGCGAAGACTTCGGCGATGGTTTCGCAGGTCTGCTCGTCGTTCACCGCCAGGGAATCGAACAGCTTGCGCGCTTCGGTCCAGCGGTCCTGTTCGACGCTGAAACCGCCGCCTTGCTTGAAGCTGTCCATCAGCGCGGCCAGGGCCGCACCGTTGCGACCGTGCAGGTCGAACAGCAAGCGTTCGAAGTTCGACGACACCATGATGTCCATGGACGGCGACAAGGTCGCGTGCAGGGTTTCCTTGACGTACTGATTGCCGCTCATGAAGCGGTGCAGGATGTCGTTGCGGTTGGTGGCGACGATCAGCTGGCTGATCGGCAGGCCCATGTTGCGCGCCAGGTAGCCGGCGAAGATGTCGCCGAAGTTGCCGGTGGGCACCGAGAACGCGATGGAGCGCGCCGGACCGCCCAGCTGCAGGGCCGCGTGGAAGTAGTAGACGATCTGGGCCATGATCCGCGCCCAGTTGATCGAGTTCACCGCCACCAGGCGCGTGCCCTTGAGGAAGCCCTGGTCGGCGAAGCTGGCCTTGACCATCTCCTGGCAGTCGTCGAAGTTGCCTTCGATGGCGATGTTGTGGATGTTCTCGCCAAGGATGGTGGTCATCTGCCGGCGCTGCACTTCCGATACCCGGTTGTGCGGATGCAGGATGAAGATGTCGACGTTGTCGCAACGCTTGCAGCCTTCGATGGCCGCCGAACCGGTGTCACCGGAGGTGGCGCCGATGATCACCACGCGCTCGCCGCGCTTCTCCAGCACGTAGTCCAGCAGGCGACCCAGCAGTTGCAGGGCGAAGTCCTTGAACGCCAGGGTCGGGCCGTGGAACAGCTCCAGCACCCACTCATTGCCATTGAGCTGACGCAGCGGCGCAATGGCGTTGTGGGAGAACGCCCCGTAGGTTTCTTCGAGGATCTTCTTGAAGTCGGCATCCGGAATGCTGCCGGTGACGAACGGGCGCATGACCCGGAACGCCAGCTCGTGATACGGCAGGCCGGCCCAGGAAGCGATTTCTTCCTGGGTGAAACGTGGCAGGTTCTCCGGTACGTAGAGACCGCCGTCGCTGGCCAGACCGGCCAGCAGCACATCTTCGAAATTCAGGGCCGGTGCCTGGCCACGAGTACTGATATAGCGCATGGGGACAAACCTTCGGTTTGAGCTGCAAGTTGCAAGCTACAGGCGACAAGTCAGAGCAGTTGCGCTTCTGGCTTGCCGCTTGGAACTTGAAGCTTGCCGCTGCTTCAATTGAGATGTTCGACGCGGATACGGACCACTGGGCCAACGACGCCCTGCAGGGCCTCCAGCGCGGTAATCGCATCGTTGATGTGCTGCTCCAGAACGCGGTGGGTCAGCAGGATCATCGGCACCAGGCCGTCCTGCTCTTCCACTTCCTTCTGCATGATCGATTCGATGTTGATGCCACGCTCGGAAAGAATGCTCGCCACCTGGGCCAGTACGCCCGGGTGATCCTTGGCCTGGATGCGCAGGTAGTAGGCGCTTTCGCAGGACTCGATCGGCAGGATCGGGTGATCAGACAGGGAGTCCGGCTGGAAGGCCAGGTGCGGCACGCGGTTTTCCGGGTCGCTGGTCATGGCGCGAACCACGTCCACCAGGTCGGCCACCACCGAGGAAGCGGTCGGCTCCATGCCGGCGCCGGCGCCGTAGAACAGGGTCGAACCGGCAGCGTCGCCATTGACCATGACCGCGTTCATCACGCCGTTGACGTTGGCGATCAGGCGATCGGCCGGGATCAGGGTCGGGTGCACCCGCAGCTCGATGCCCGCCTCGGTGCGGCGCGCCACACCCAGGTGCTTGATGCGGTAGCCCAGGGCTTCGGCGTAGTTCACGTCGGCGGTGGTCAGCTTGGTGATGCCTTCGGTGTAGGCCTTGTCGAACTGCAGCGGGATACCAAAGGCGATGGACGCCAGGATGGTCAGCTTGTGCGCGGCGTCGATGCCTTCGACGTCGAAGGTCGGATCGGCTTCGGCATAACCCAGGGCCTGGGCTTCGGCCAGCACGTCTTCGAAGGTGCGGCCCTTCTCGCGCATTTCCGAGAGGATGAAGTTGCCGGTGCCGTTGATGATCCCCGCCAGCCAGTTGATGCGGTTGGCCGACAGCCCTTCGCGGATCGCCTTGATCACCGGGATGCCACCGGCCACGGCGGCTTCGAAGGCCACGATCACGCCCTTCTCCTGGGCCTTGGCGAAGATTTCGTTACCGTGCACGGCGATCAGCGCCTTGTTCGCGGTGACCACGTGCTTGCCGTTCTCGATGGCCTTGAGCACCAGCTCGCGGGCCACGGTGTAGCCGCCCACCAGCTCGATGACGATATCGATCTCGGGGTTGGTGGCCACGGCGAATACATCGTTGGTAATCGCAATACCGGTCGTTTGGAACTGCGGCTTTGGCGTACGGGTAGCAATTTGCGCTACTTCGATTCCACGCCCGGCACGGCGGGCAATCTCCTCGGCGTTACGCTGAAGTACGTTTAGGGTACCGCCACCGACAGTACCCAGCCCACAGATGCCTACTTTGACCGGATTCACTCTGAACTCCCCATAAAACGGCCGACTCAAGGCCGGCCGTGGAAAACAGCCGCAAACAGCGCGGCTCTCTATTAATGCCCCTCCAGCTACACGCAGAGGGGCATGATCGTCAAAGGCTAGCGTGACGATGCAGGATTATTTCGCACCCAGCGCCAGTTTGGCGATCTGTGGTGCCGGCTGGTAGCCGGGAATTACCTGTCCATCGGCCAGAACGATGGCCGGCGTGCCATTGACGCCGATCGACTGACCCAGGGCGAACTGCTTGGACACCGGGTTATCGCACTTGGCGGCCTTGATTTCCTTGCCGTCGACCATCTTGTCCATCGCGGCTTTCTTGTCCGCCGAGCACCAGACCGCCTGCAGCTGTTCGTCACCCGGCGAGCCCAGGCCCTGGCGCGGGAAGGCCACGTAGCGCACTTCCACACCCTGCTTGTTCAGCGCCGGGATTTCCGCGTGCAGCTTGTGGCAGTAGGGGCAGGTGGTGTCGGTAAATACGGTGATGTGGGTCTTGGTTTCGCCAATGGCCGGATAGACCACAGTTTCTGCGACCGGAATGCCGTTGATCAACTTGGAAATGCCCAGGCGCTCGGTTTTTTCCGTGAGATTCACCGGCTTGCCGTCCTTGAGCTGGAACAGATAGCCCTGAACCACGAACTGGCCGTCGGCGCTGGCGTAGAGCACGCGACTGCCCTTGAGCTTGACCTCATACAGGCCCGCCAGGGGGCTGGCGGTGATGCTTTCCACCGGCACTTCGAGCTGCAGCGTCTCGAGGCTCTTGCGGATGGCTTTCTCGGCACTGTCATCGGCCACGGCGAAGGTGCTGAGCAGCGCCAGGGAGGCGGCGGCAATAATCTGGGTCAAACGCATGGGAACTCCTGAAGGCGGGCAAATGGGCAAACGCCAAGGCTGGTCGGGACCAAACGCGGGCAAACACCCTTTTTGCAAACCGGCAAAGCCTATCACATCTGTTTGCCGGCACCGACTACGGGCGACGCAAAGCGCCGCACGGACGCCCATTCAGCCCCTTGGATGATGTTTGGCGTGCAGATCCTGCAGCCGCGCGCGCGCCACGTGGGTGTAGATCTGGGTGGTGGACAGGTCGCTGTGCCCCAGCAGCATCTGTACCACCCGCAAATCGGCACCGTGATTGAGCAGGTGCGTTGCAAACGCGTGGCGCAGGGTATGGGGCGACAGCGCCTTGCCGATCCCGGCGACCTTGGCCTGGTGCTTGATCCGGTGCCAGAAGGTCTGTCGGGTCATCTGCTCGCCGCGCTGACTGGGAAACAGCACATCGCTGGGCCGCCCGCCCAGCAACTCGGCACGGCCATCGCGCATATAGCGCTCGACCCAGACAATCGCCTCCTCACCCATGGGCACCAGGCGCTCCTTGCTGCCCTTGCCCATGACCCGCAACACACCCTGGCGCAGGTTGACCTGCTCCAGGGTCAGGCTGATCAGCTCGGTGACCCGCAACCCGCAGGCATAGAGCACTTCAAGCATGGCGCGGTCGCGCTGGCCGATGGCCTCGCTCAGGTCCGGGGCGGCCAGCAGCGCCTCGACATCCGCTTCCGACAGCGACTTGGGCAACGGCCGCCCCAGTTGCGGCATGTCGATCCGCAGGGTCGGATCGACCTCAATCAGCTTCTCCCTGAGCAGATAGCGATAGAACCCGCGCAGGCCGGAGAGAAACCGCGCCGTCGAACGGGGCTTGTAGGCCTGCTCCACGCGCCAGGCCAGGTGATCGAGGATCAACTCGCGACCGGCTCGCGGCAGCTCCAGCCCCTGCTCCTGCAGCCAGCCGTTGAACAGCGCCAGATCGCTGCGATAGGCGTCGCGGGTGTTGTCGGACAAGCCTTTCTCCAACCACAGGGCATCGAGAAAACGGTCGATCAGAGGGTGGTCGATGGCGGGCATAAAGACTCGAAAGGCGCGGCCCAGGGGCTGCGGGTAAAAAAATAGTGAACTGCACGGAGGGTCGCTAGTCTTTCATAGCCAGCCATTTCAAGGAACAGGGTGCATTGATGAGCGAACAACAGATTCTGCTGGCCTTCGGCGGCATCGGCGTGGCGGCACTGGGCTGCCAATGGCTGGCCTGGAGGCTGAAGCTGCCGGCCATTCTGTTCCTGCTGCTCAGCGGCATCCTGGCCGGCCCCGTGCTCGGCTGGCTCGACCCGCAGGAAATGTTCGGCCCGCTGCTGATGCCCCTGGTGTCGCTGGCGGTGGCGCTGATCCTGTTCGAAGGCAGCCTGACCCTGCACCTCTCGGAATGGCGCGAGATCGGCAGTGTGGTCCATCGCCTGGTCACCCTCGGCGCGCTGTCCACCTGGGCGGTGATCACCCTGGCCACCCATTGGCTGCTGGGCTTCGACTGGATGCTGGCCCTGCTGTTCGGCACCCTGACCCTGGTCACCGGACCGACGGTGATCGTGCCCATGCTGCGGGTGGTGCGCCCCAAGGCCTCGATCGCCAACATCCTGCGCTGGGAAGGCATCGTCATCGATCCCATCGGCGCCCTGCTGGCGGTGGTGGTCTACAGCTTCATCATCGCCAGTGCCGCCGGCGATGGCCTGAGCCACAGCTTGCTGACCTTCGGCGGCGTGATTCTGTGCGGCAGCCTGTTCGGCATTGTCGGCGGCTGGGTCCTGGGCAGCATCATGCGGCGCCAGTGGCTGCCGGAATACCTGCACAACCTGGCAAGCCTGGCCGGGGTACTGGGGATCTTCATTGCCTCCAACCAGGTGATGCACGAATCCGGGCTGCTGGCGGTGACCCTGATGGGCATGTGGATGGCCAACATGAAGGGCGTGGACGTGCGGCACATCCTGCACTTCAAGGAGAACCTCAGCGTGCTGCTGATCTCCGGGCTGTTCATCCTGCTGGCAGCGCGCCTGGACCTCAAGGCGCTGATCGCCCTGGGCCCGCTGGTGCTGATCCTGCTGCTGGTGATCCAGTTCATCGCCCGCCCGCTGAACGTGCTGCTGTCCACCGCCGGCTCCAGCCTCAGCTGGCGCGAGCGGGCGTTGCTGGCGTGGATTGCCCCACGGGGGATTGTCGCCGCCGCGGTGTCGGCCATCTTCGCCATCCGCCTGGACGAAGCCGGCCATCAGGGCGCGCTGCTGCTGGTGCCGCTGACCTTCGCCGTGATCATAGGCACCGTGGTCCTGCAAAGCGCCACCGCTCGCCCTCTGGCGCGCCTGTTGAACGTCGCCGAACCGGCGCCCAGCGGCTTTCTGATCGTCGGGGCCAACGGTCCGGCCCGCACCCTGGGCAAGGCCCTGCAGCAACTGGGCAGCCGGGTGCTGCTGACCGACTCCAGCTGGGAGAACATCCGCACAGCGCGCATGGAAGGCCTGCCGACCTACTTCGGCAACCCGGCCTCGCAACATGCCGACGCGCACCTGGACCTGGTGGGCCTGGGGCATCTGCTGGCGCTCTCGCCCTCCGGCGAGCTCAACACCCTGGCGGCCATGCGCTTTCGTCATGACTTCGGTCATCAGCGCCTGTTCGCCCTGGCCAACAGCCAGGAAAGCCGGCGCACCGACAAACACCGCGCCAGTCACGAACACCGAGGCCAGCTACTGGGCAGCGAGGCCCTGAGCTACACCAAGCTGGCCAGCCTGCTGGGCCAGGGCGCGGAGCTGTACAGCACGCACCTGACCGAGGCCTTCGGCTGGGATGACTACCAGGCCCTGCACGGCGAACGCGCCACCCTGCTGTTCGCCCGCGACAGCAACGGCTGGGTGCACGTAGTCACCCCGGAGAGCGACCTCAAGCCGGCACCGGGCTGGACCCTGCTGGCGCTGATCCAGCCCGAGTCCCCGTAACCAGCCCCGGTAGGAACCGGCTGCCGGCGAAGAGCCCCGATAGCGTGCTCGCCGGCAAGCCGCCTTCTACGCCGCAAACCCCGGAAGCACCGGCACCGGGCGCTTTTCGTCATCGATGGCGACAAAGCTGAACAGGCCATGGATGGCTTTTTCCCGCCCATCGCAGCTCATGCTTTCGACAAACACCTCGACTTCGACCTTGAGGCTGGTGTTGCCCACCTTCACCACTCGCCCGACCAACTCGACGATCGAACCGGCGGCAATCGGGTGCTTGAAATCAATGCGGTCGGTGGACACCGTCACCAGCGGCAAGCGACAGAAACGCGTGGCCGCAATGAACGAAACCTCATCCATCCAGGCCAGGGCCGTGCCGCCGAACAGGGTGTTGTGATGGTTGGTGGTGGACGGGAATACCGCCTTGGTCACGCGGGTCACCGAGAGTTCGGTACGACGCTGGATTTCTTGCTCACGAGGGGTCATCGAATTACTGCCTGAATGAATAGATCCGCGCATGGGCACGCTGCGGGCATGGAATGCCGATGAGCGCTGTCGGGCAGCGACCAAAGGCTTGAGGGAAACAATCGGGGGCCGCCTGCCTGTGGATAACGTCAGGTCAGGAGCGCCAGGAGGGTGTCACGCGCCCTGGGCGTCCATGCGGGTTGCACGGCGTGGGCGATCACACTTTATTGGGCCGGCGAGTATATCGCCGCCCGCCAGGGGCCGAAAGAACCCGCCAGGGGCCTGAGGCCAACGGCGGCGAGAAAAAATGCGATGATCCGCGCACTGTCAAAGGAGACCCGCCGCCATGGATGCCCCGCTCACGCCTTCACTCGTCACGCACCTGCAACAACGCCTGAATGCCGACCGAGTGGATCATCCAGACTTCATCGGCCCGCCGCTCGACATCAGCCCACTGACACCCGCTCAACTGGGCAGCCTGTGGCCAGACATCCGCCGGGCCCTGCGCGACCCTGGCAACCCGGCGGCGCAGCAACTGGCGACCGTGATCGTGCAACAGGCCGCGGAACTGGAACTGAGCCCGGCCCTCGACCACGCCACCCTGCTGGAGGCGCTGCGCAGTTGCCTGACCTGGCCAGAGGCACTGGAGCAACTGGCCTGTTTCAGCGGCACACCGAGCGCCGCCCTGGCCGCGGAGCTGCGCAGGATCCTCGCGGAACCCGGCGCACAGTGGGCGGCGAATTACCCCCAGGCGTACATGCTGACGCAATGGGTGGATGAAGAGGCCCGTGGGGCGCTGCAACGCTGGGTGGAACAGCACCATGGGAATTCGCCTTACGCCCGGCAGGAGTTCGAACTGCTTGGGCAACTGGAGCCGCGCTCACAGCAGGCCCTGGCCGGTAGCGAGTACTGGACCGGCCATCATCACCTGAGCGCCGATCCGGCCAGGGTGTTGATGGATGACGCGGCATACGTCGAATTCTCACAGCAGATTCTCAACACGGCGGCCCAGCGCCTGGACGCGATTCACAGCGGCGCCACGCCCTATGTGGCCGATGGCGCCTTTACCACCGATGACACGCCGGTGATCGCCCGCGCCGCACGGGTCGCCCTGCTGCGCGATGCCCCCTGGCTGCCACCGCTGATGGACATTTTGCTGCCCAAGGCCTGTGTCGCCCCGACCCAGGCCAAGACCGCGCCATCGCAGTCCCTGGCCATTGCCCTGGGGCACTGCATCGAGCAGGTGCCAACCCCGGAAAGCGTGCAGGCACTGCGCAGCGCCCTGAGCCTGGTGCGCCATGCCGGCATCCAGAAAAAACTCGCGCGCAACCTCAAGCCTGCCGAACGCGGCCTGGCCCAACGCCCCGAGATCGCCCTGCGCCTGGCCCCTACCAGCACGCCGGGCAAGGCCCAGCACGGGCTTCTGGCCAACTGCCTGGAATCCGGACTGTGGCAAGCCTTCGAGCTGCCTTTGCGCGACTGGCGAGCGCAACTGGCCGACTCCGCCGTGGGCTCGCCCTTTACCCGCTCATTGATTTGGGTTGCCCACTGCGACCATGGCCAACGCCGCAGCTTCCTGCTGGATGCGAACGCGCAAGCGATGGACCCCTGGGGCCAGTCGCTGGACCTGGAGGCCGGGTGCAGGATTTCGCTGTGGCACCCACTGTCGGCCAGCGCCGAGGAGCGCCACGCCTGGCAAAAGCTGATCAGCCAACGCCGGATCAAACAGCCGCTGCGCCAGGTGTTTCGCGAGTACTACCTGCCGTCCCCGCCAGAGCTGGAAAGCCACCACTGCCAGGCATTCGCCGGCTACAGCCTGTCCATCCGCCCACTGATCGGCCTGGCCCGCCGCGAAGGCTGGAAGATCGACAGGGACGGCGGTCTGAACCGATGCCTGGGCGACATCCGGGTGAGCTTCGCCGTGAACACGGCGCTGTACCCGGGCCTGGAGGGGCACTGCCAGTCGGGCAGCACAAGCTTTGCCCGGCGCACCGACCGACATTGGCAGCCGATGCAGATTCAAGATGTGCCGCCCCAGGTGTTTTCAGAGGCCTGCCGGGCCATCGACCTGCTGGTCAGCGTCAGCAGTTTCGCCATCGAGGAACTGGCACAGAGCGCCACCGGCCAGCCCCTGCCGCAAATGCCGGTAGCCAGGCGTGAACAACGTCTGAATCTGTTGGCCGGGCAGAATCTCACCCAGATGACGCTGATGCGCCGCCACGTACTGGGCATGGCCTTCGCCACGCTGATCGAGGAGGGGCTGGTGTCGCTGGAAGGACGTCATGTCCGGGCCGGCGACTATGCGGTGCATCTGGTCAGCGGGCGCGTGACGCGCAATGGGGCACCGGTGGAAGTAGCCCTGGCGGGGCAAAGTGGCAAATTGGCGGCGCTGCCCTGGCTGCCTTACGACGAGGTCCTGCTGGAGCGGATCGCCAATACGGTCTGCGTCCTGCTCAACCGCTCCGGGGATTAAATGACAGGCAACAAAAAAGCAGCCCGTAGGCTGCTTTTTTCTGCATCGGAAGCTGGACTTAAGCCAGTTTTTCCTTGATGCGAGCTGCTTTACCCGACAGGTCGCGCAGGTAGTACAGCTTGGCTTTACGCACGTCACCGCGACGCTTGACAGCCATGCTGTCGATCTGCGGGGAGTAGGTCTGGAAAGTACGCTCTACGCCAACACCGTTGGAGATTTTACGTACGGTGAACGCGCTGTTCACACCGCGGTTGCGCTTGGCGATAACTACGCCTTCGAACGCCTGCAGACGGGAACGATCGCCTTCCTTCACTTTCACCTGAACGACAATGGTGTCGCCCGGGGCAAAGGCTGGGATCTCTTTGGTCATCTGCTCTGCTTCGAGTGCAAGGATGATTTTGTTGGTCATGCTGTGCTCCTAAGGTAAATCGTCGGATCTACCATCGATACGTTGTTAACTATCGTCCCGCTCGCGGAGATATTCCTCGAGCAGCTTCTTCTCTTCTCCAGAAAGCGAGCGGCTTTCCAGAAGATCGGCGCGTCGTTCATAGGTCCGACCAAGGGACTGCTGTAAACGCCAACGCCGGATGTGTGCGTGATTGCCACTTAGCAATACGTCGGGAACACGCTGATCCGCATACACCTCCGGTCGGGTGTAGTGCGGGCAATCCAGCAGACCGTCCGTGAAGGAATCTTCCTCCGCGGAATCCACATGCCCTAAAGCTCCGGGCAGCAGTCGCGTAACCGCATCAATCAGGACCATCGCCGGCAGCTCGCCACCGGAGAGTACATAGTCGCCAATCGACCACTCTTCATCGACATGAGCTTCAATAAACCGCTCGTCAATGCCTTCATAACGACCAGCAATCAGGATCAATGCATCCTCATTCGCCAACTCGCGCACCGCCGACTGATTCAGTTGACGGCCTTGGGGCGACAGGTAGATCACCTTCGCACCCTCCCCGGCTGCGTTTCTGGCCTGAACCAGCGCATCCTCCAGGGGTTTGATCTTCATCACCATGCCCGGACCACCGCCAAACGGGCGATCGTCCACAGTGTGATGTCGATCCGTGGTGTAGTCTCGCGGATTCCAACAGGTCAGCTGCAACAGCCCCTGTTTCACCGCGCGGCTGGTTATGCCGTACTCGCTGATGGCGGAAAACATCTCGGGAAACAGACTGATCACTTCTACGCGCAAGTTAGCCACGCTTAGAAATCCGCGTCCCATTCCACCTTCATCTCGCCCGCTGCCAGGTCGACGGCCAACACGCATTGCTCGGTATAGGGCAACAGGCGTTCGCGATCATCCAGGCTGCCAGCGCAAGGCTTGACCACCATTACATCGTTCGAGCCGGTCTCCAGCAGGTGATCGATCTGCCCGAGCAGTTGCCCGAGGGTGTCGATGACCTTGAGACCTTGCAGCTGGTACCAGTAGTACTCGCCGTCGGTCAGTTCAGGGAACAGGCTGCGCGGCACGCAGATCTCGTAACCGGCCAGAAGACGAGCTTCTTCGCGATCATCAAGACCCTTGAGCTTTGCGACCAGGAACTTGTCGTTCCCGCGTCCGCTGACCAGCTCAACCTGTTTCACGCTACCTTCGCGCTTGAGCGTCCAGGTTTTGTAGTCCAACAGGTTTTTAATCGGATCAGTAAAGGAAAAGACCTTCACTTCGCCGCGAACGCCATGAACAGAGTAGATTTTGCCGATAACGATCAAATCATCAGCAGGAGCTGGCGTCGCGTTCATAGGGTTCAGGCTGCAGCCTTAGCCGATTCCTTCAGCAACTGAGCAACGCGCTCAGAAGGCTGTGCACCCACGCTCAGCCAGTAGGCTACGCGCTCTTGGTTCACGGACAGGCGTACTTCTTGACCACGAGCGATCGGGTTGAAGAAGCCAACTTGTTCTTTGTGCGAACCGTCACGTGGGTTACGGCTGTCGGTCACGGTCAAGTGGTAAAACGGGCGCTTTTTGGAGCCGCCAAGGGCAAGACGGATTGTTAGCATGTGAACATCGTTCCTGTAGTCGGTGCTGCAAATCTAAATGCACAGCGGGCATGGGTGCCCGAAAGGCCGCATATTCTAAGGAATATCCGGACTTTTGCAAATGACTTTTTCCGGCGCCTATCGGCTGCCACTCAGATTTGCTATGGAGCCGCCGCAAGCGGCAGCGAGTGAGCGCGCCCCAATCGAGGGTTTGCCCAGGATTCCACGTCCCCGTGGAAATGCGCCGACATGACTGCCGGCGCGGATTCTTCAGATCTTCGGCATGCCGCCGCCGGGCAACATTCCGCCCATGCCGCGCATCATCTTGGCCATCCCGCCCTTGGCGGAGAACTTCTTCATCATCTTCTGCATCTGCTTGTGCTGCTTGATCAAGCGACCGATGTCCTGCACCTGGGTACCGGAACCCATGGCGATCCGGCGCTTGCGCGAACCGCTGATCAGCTCAGGGTCGCGGCGCTCGGCCGGGGTCATGGAGTTGATGATGGCTTCCATCTGCTTGAACTGCTTTTCAGCGGCGCTCTGTGCGTTGCCCATCTGCGCCAGATTGACGCCGCCGATGCTCGGCAGCTTGTCCATCAGGCCGCCCAGGCCACCCATGTTCTTCATTTGTTGCAGCTGGTCGCGGAAGTCTTCGAGGTCGAAGCCCTTGCCCTTCTTCAGCTTCTTGGCCAGTTTGTCGGCCTTTTCCTTGTCGAGGGTCTGCTCGGCCTGCTCGATCAGACTGAGCACGTCGCCCATGCCCAGGATCCGCGAAGCGATACGCTCAGGGTGGAACGGCTCCAGGGCCTCGGTCTTCTCGCCCATACCGATGAACTTGATCGGCTTGCCAGTGATCGCGCGTACCGACAGCGCGGCACCGCCACGGGCGTCGCCGTCGACCTTGGTCAGGATCACCCCAGTCAGCGGCAGCGCATCACCAAAGGCCTTGGCGGTGTTGGCGGCGTCCTGGCCGGTCATGGCGTCGACCACGAACAGGGTTTCCACCGGCTTGATCGCCGCGTGCAGCGCCTGGATCTCGTCCATCATCTCGCTGTCGACGTGCAGGCGACCGGCGGTGTCGACGATCACCACATCGATGAACTTGAGTTTTGCTTCCTTAATAGCCGCTTCGGCGATGGCCACCGGCTTCTGGCTCAGGTCCGACGGGAAGAAGGTCACGCCGATGTCGTTGGCCAGGGTCTCCAGCTGCTTGATCGCCGCCGGACGGTAAACGTCGGCGGACACCACCATCACGCTCTTCTTCTTGCGCTCCTTGAGGAAGCGCGCAAGCTTGCCGGCGGTGGTGGTCTTGCCCGCGCCCTGCAGACCGGCCATCAGCACCACGGCTGGCGGCACGGCGCTGAGGTTCAAGTCTTCGTTGGCCGCGCCCATCAGACTTTCCAGCTCGGCCTGGACGATCTTCACAAAGGCCTGGCCCGGGGTCAGGCTGCGGGACACTTCGGTGCCGACCGCACGTTCCTTCACCGAGTTGACGAAGTCCTTGACCACCGGCAACGCGACGTCGGCTTCGAGCAGCGCCATGCGCACTTCGCGCAGGGTGTCTTTGATGTTGTCCTCGGTCAGCTTGGCCTTGCCGGTGACATGGCGCAGCGTCTGCGAGAGACGGTCGGTTAGGTTTTCAAACATGCTCGATCCTTTCAGGCCCAAGGTAGACCGGGGTAATGGCGGCCCAGAGCGTAATAAACAAGTGCTCGATGAGCCTGCGGCGTGGGCAGGTCGCGGATTATAGCGAAGACTGTGCGTGGCGGACACCTCGCCGTCTGCTTGCGTGGTCTTTCAGGGCTGTGGGTTCTATGCCAAACTCAGCGACTTTCGGGCCTGCCTAACAGGATTTATGCTCCCCTTGTCACCCAGCTTGCTACCCACCCTCGCCGCCGCCGTCCTTTATGCCGCTGCGACCTTCTATCAAGGCTCTCGCCTGGCCTCCGGCGCCAAGGCAAACAAGCGCCTGCTGGTTACGCTGGGCATCCTGGCCCTGCTCGCCCACGGCCTCAGCCTGCTGACCCACCTGCTGACTCCGGCGGGCCTGGGCCTGGACTTCTTCAGCGCTGCCAGCCTGATCGCCGCCGCGGTCATTGCCCTGACCCTGCTGGCCTGCTGGCGGATTCCGGTGGAAAACCTGCTGGTGCTGTTATTTCCCCTGGGCGCCCTGACGGCCCTGCTGGCGCAGTTCGTGCCCACCGGCACGGTGCCGGTGATCGATGAGGAGCCGGGGATTCTCGCCCACATCCTGTTGTCGATCCTGGCCTACGGCATGTTCACCATCGCGGTCTTCCAGTCGTTGCTGCTGCTGGTGCAGGACCACCAATTGAAGAACAAGCACCCTTCCGGCCTGATCAGGAACTTCCCGCCCCTGCAGACCATGGAAAGCCTGCTGTTCGGCTTTCTCTGGGCCGGCTGGACCCTGCTGTCGCTGTCGCTGATCTCCGGCTGGCTGTTCGTCGAAAACCTGTTCGCCCAGCACCTGGTGCACAAGACCTTGCTGGCCTGCCTGGCCTGGGTGGTGTTCAGCGTGCTGCTGTGGGGTCGCAACCGCCTGGGCTGGCGCGGGCACAAGGCGATTCGCTGGACCCTTGCAGGTTTCTGCCTGCTGATGCTGGCGTACTTCGGCAGCAAGCTGGTTCGTGAATACATCCTGCACATCTGACGACCGGCCATGACCGACTCCCTGCCCTCCGGGCCCATGCTCGCGGTAATCGCCCTGCTGATCGTCTGGTCGGGGCTATTCACCGCCATCGACGCCGCCCAGCAACACCTGCTGACCCAACGCAACGGCTCGCGCTCCGGTGACAAACCGACAGCGCGACTGGCCTTCCCCAAGGAAAGCCTGATCCTGTGCAATACCCTGTGCCGGGTCCTGGCGGTGATCATCAGCACCTTGCTGGCGCTGTTCTACTGGGCGGAAGAAGGCCCCTGGCTGGCCTGCCTGATCAGCACCAGCGGCTTGCTGGTACTGGCCGAATACCTGCCCCGCACCCTGGCATTGCGCTATCCGGAAGGCACCCTGAGCTTCGGCAACAGCCTGCTGGCGATCCCCATGAAGCTCGTCTATCCCCTGGCCTGGCTGCTCAACGTCATCGGCCAACTGCTGTTGCGCCCGTTTGCCGCCAAGGCCAGCGCGGTCAAGCACAGCGACGACGATCCGGCGCTGCTGGACGACGAGCCCGCGCCTCAGGAACACCACGCCCTGTCCGGCATCCACGCCCTGGACAACATCACCGTCAACGACATCCTGGTGCCCCGCAGCGAAGTGCAGGGCATCAACCTCGACGACCCGATCGAAGAGATCATTGCCCAACTGCGCCTGAACAAGCGCACCCGGCTACCGGTATTCCACAGTGATATCAATCAGGTCGAAGCGGTGCTCAACACCCGGCAGATCCGCCACCTGCTGCCCGACGCCAGCCTGACCAAGGAAGCCCTGCTGGCCGCCTGCCACGAACCCTACTTCGTCCCCGAAAGCACCCCGCTGCAACTGCAACTGCTCAACTTCCACAAGCAGCAACGGCGCCTGGGCATGGTGGTGGACGAATACGGCGAAGTGCTGGGCATCGTCACCCTGGAAGACATCCTCGAAGAAATCGTCGGCGAGTTCGAAAGCGAGCACAGCCTGGACAACCCCCACATCCACCCGCAGGCCGACGGGCGTTATGTGGTGGAAGGCGCGGCCTCGATTCGCGAACTGAACAAGAGCCTGGGCTGGCACCTGCCCAGCGACGGCCCCAAGACCCTCAACGGCCTGGTCACCGAAGCCCTGGAAACCATTCCCGACAGCGCCGTGTGCCTGAAGATCGGCCGCTACCGCCTGGAGATCCTCGAAACCGAGGAAAACCGCGTCAGCCGCGTGCTGCTCTGGCACACCAGCAGCGTTCCCGCCCGGGTCTGACTCGCAGCCGATACGCCACAGGCGCTGATGCTGGCGCCCTGTCCCGCCTGCAACGGGCTCTCAGGGCCTGGCGCAGTGACGCAAACCCGGCAACGAGCACAGGCCTTGTTGGATCGTTAGCAGCCTTTCTATAATCGCGCTGCTTACCCAAGCCCCGCAGATCCGCGTGCTACCCGCACCGCAGACGATCCTGCAGGCATCACCCGCCACCGTTCGACGTCACTCCCATCCCGAGTGACGAGCGCGCCAAACCCACATCCCTGGGTGCTCGACCATAATAATTCGCTCCACAGGAGCACAGACTGTCAGGGATATCCGCATGACGACCAGCACCACCTACAGCGCCGCCGCGCCTGCCCAACCGAGCAACTCCGCCTCTCGGGTGGCCACCGCCAGTTTTATCGGCACCGCCATCGAGTTCTACGATTTCTACGTCTACGCCACCGCCGCCGCGCTGGTGATCGGACCGGTGTTCTTCCCCCAGAGCTCCGGCACCGCGCAGATGCTCTCGGCCTTCTTGACCTTCGGCATCGCCTTTCTCGCCCGCCCACTGGGTTCGGCGCTGTTCGGCCATTTCGGCGACCGCATCGGGCGCAAATCGACCCTGGTCGCTTCGCTGCTGCTGATGGGGGTCTGCACCACCCTGATCGGCGTGTTGCCGGGCTACGACAGCATCGGCGCCTGGGCACCGATCCTGCTCTGCGTGCTGCGCTTCGGCCAGGGCCTCGGACTGGGCGGTGAATGGGGCGGAGCCGCTCTGCTGGCCACGGAAAACGCCCCGGCTGGCAAACGCGCCTGGTTCGGCATGTTCCCGCAACTGGGCCCCTCCATCGGCTTTCTCGCCGCCAACGGCCTGTTCCTGGCCCTGGCCATGGGCCTGGACGACGAGCAGTTCCGCGCCTGGGGCTGGCGCATTCCGTTTCTGCTCAGCGCCGCGCTGGTGATGGTGGGGCTCTACGTGCGCCTGAAGCTGCACGAAACCCCAGTGTTCGCCAACGCCGTGGCGCGCCAGGAGCGGGTGAAGATGCCGCTGGTGGAACTCTTCAGCCAATACTGGATGCCGGTGCTGCTGGGCGCCGCCTCGATGGTGGTGTGCTACGCGCTGTTCTACATCTCCACGGTGTTTTCCCTGAGCTACGGCGTCGCCACCCTGGGTTACAGCCGCGAGACGTTCCTCGGCCTGCTGTGCTTTGCCGTGCTGTTCATGGCCGCGGCGACCCCGTTGTCGGCCTGGGCCAGCGATCGCTTCGGGCGCAAGCCGGTGCTGGTGGTTGGCGGCGTGCTGGCGATTCTGTCCGGTTTCACCATGGAACCGCTGCTGACCCAGGGCTCCACCGCCGGTGTGGCGTTGTTCCTGTGCATCGAGCTGTTTCTGATGGGGGTGACTTTCGCCCCGATGGGCGCGCTGCTACCGGAGCTGTTTCCGACCCATGTGCGCTATACCGGCGCTTCGGCGGCTTACAACCTGGGGGGCATTGTCGGTGCTTCGGCCGCACCCTTCTTCGCCCAGAAACTGGTGGCGATGGGTGGGTTGAGCTGGGTAGGCGGGTATGTGTCGGGGGCGGCGATCCTGAGCTTGATCGCGGTGCTGTGCCTGAAGGAAACGCGCAATAACGATTTGAATCGGGTCGTTTGAGCGACCGCTTCGCGAGCAAGCTCGCTCCTACAGGTTCAATCCGGACCTTGTAGGAGCGAGCTTGCTCGCGATGCGTCTCAGAGTTCGACGACGACCGCTTGTGCAGCACGGGTCGCCTTGGCCCGGGCCGCTTCGATCGACTCGTCACGGGCCAGGGCCACGCCCATACGCCGCTGGCCGTTGACTTCCGGTTTGCCGAACAGGCGCAGCGCAGTGTCCGGCTCGCTCAGGGCCACGCCGAGGTTGGCGAAGGCGGTCTGGGTGGACGTGCCTTCCACCAGGATCACCGCCGAGGCCGAAGGCCCGAACTGGCGGATCTGCGGGATCGGCAGGCCGAGAATCGCCCGCGCATGCAGGGCGAACTGCGACAGATCCTGGGAAATCAGGGTCACCAGGCCGGTGTCGTGAGGGCGCGGCGACACTTCGCTGAACCACACCTGATCGCCCTTGATGAACAGTTCCACGCCGAACAGGCCGCGGCCGCCCAGGGCTTCGGTCACGGCCTTGGCCACACGCTCGGATTCGGCCAGGGCTTTGGGGCTCATGGCCTGCGGCTGCCAGGATTCCTGGTAGTCGCCCTTCTCCTGACGATGACCGACCGGCGCGCAGAAGGTGGTGCCGCCCACGTGGCGCACGGTCAGCAGGGTGATTTCGTAGTCAAAATCGATGAAGCCCTCGATGATCACCCGGCCCTTGCCGGCACGCCCGCCTTCCTGGGCGTAGTCCCAGGCTTTCTGCACGTCATCGACGCTGCGCAGCAGGCTCTGGCCCTTGCCCGAGGAGCTCATCACCGGCTTGACCACGCACGGGAAGCCCAGGTCTTGCACGGCCTTGGCGTAGTCTTCGAAGGTGTCGGCGAAGTGGTACGGCGAGGTCGGCAGGTCCAGCTCTTCGGCGGCCAGGCGGCGGATACCTTCGCGGTTCATGGTCAGCGAAGTGGCCCGCGCGGTCGGGATCACGGTAAAGCCTTCAGCTTCCAGCTCCACCAGGGTCGCGGTGGCGATGGCCTCGATTTCCGGAACGATGAAGTGCGGCTTCTCGGCTTCGATCACCGCCCGCAGCGCTGCACCATCGAGCATGTTGATCACGTGGCTGCGATGGGCCACTTGCATCGCCGGGGCGTTGGCGTAGCGGTCCACGGCAATCACCTCGACACCCAGGCGTTGCAGCTCGATCACCACTTCCTTGCCCAACTCACCACAGCCACAAAGCAAGACGCGGGTCGCGGTTGGCGACAATGGAGTTCCGATACGAGTCATCTGAAGGTCCTCAAAGGAGCGAATCATCGAGGGCCGAGCGCCAGGCGGACGACCCAAGGGGGAAAGAGCGCGGCATTTTACATGAACCGCGGCCTTTGGCTCAGCCGGTGCACGCCGCTTTGCGCAAACGCCAGGCCATGGCCAGCCAGACCACGGTGACCCCGGCGAACTTCGAGCCCAGGGCGGTGAGGATCACCCCCGGGGTCATGGCATCGATCATGCCGTAGAAGATGAAGGTATCCAGGGGAATGCTCAGGGCCGAACTGATCCACAGGCGATCATGCAGGGGCCGCTTGGTGATGCTGAACACCAGCCAGTCGATGCATTCCGAGACGGCGAACGCGCTGGCGCTGGCCAGGGCAATGGTCGGGTCGGAGGTGACATAGGACAACACCAGGGCCGCCAGCATGGCGACGACGGCGCCATGGCCGAAGCGAGTCTGCACCATGTCCCGCAGGACAAACACCAGCCCGCCCCAGGCCGACCAGACGATATCCAGCTGCGGCGCGACGGAAAAGGCGTAGTTGATCAGCACGACACTGCTGATATAGGTGATCAGGAAGAGCATGGGGCGAAGAGTACCTGTCGGGAAGGCGCACAGGTTACTGCAGGCCAGGGGTTGGGCCAAGAAACCCTTGCGCCGGCAAGCTGGCTCCCGCGCATTGCCTGCAGGAGCCGGCGATTGGCCGGATCAGCTCGCCGAGCTGGAACCGACCATCCACAACAGTCCACTGGACTTGGCCCGCTCGTGGCACAGGGCCAGGACGGCGCGGCGCTCGTTGTTGTCCATGCGACTCCAGCGGGTGATTTCCTCCACCGTGCGCTGACAGCCGGTGCAGATGTCCTGTTCATCCAGGGCACAGATGCTCACGCAAGGCGAGGCGACGGGTCTTTCAGGGGCAGTCATTGTTCTTGCTCAACCAGATCTCGGGCATAACGCTGGCCATTATGAACGTAGTGGGCGGCGCTGGCTTCGAGCATTTTCTTCTGTGCCTCGGTCAGCTCGCGCACCACCTTGCCGGGCGAGCCCATGACCAGCGAGCCATCGGGGATTTCCTTGCCCTCGCCGATCAGCGCGTTGGCGCCGATGATGCAGTACTTGCCGATCTTCGCGCCATTGAGCACCACCGCATTGATGCCGATCAGGCTGTAGTCGCCCACGGTGCAACCATGCAGCATGGCGTTATGGCCGATGGTCACGCCGGTGCCCAGGGTCAGTGGAAAGCCCATGTCGGTGTGCATCACGGCCCCGTCCTGGACGTTGCTGTGCTTACCGATGAGGATCAGTTCGTTGTCGCCACGCAACACGGCGTTGAACCACACACTGGCCCCTTCTTCGAGCTTGACCTTGCCCACCAGGGTGGCATTCGGGGCCACCCAGCTCTGTGGATGGGTGTCGACTCGGGCGTCGCCCAGGCGGTATTTCATCTTGTTGTCCTTATGGTTCAGGCAGCCGCGGTTTATGCCATGCCAAGCCATGGCTTCAGGTGTCGATAAAGGATTTCGGCGGGTGATGCAGGCTGATATCGGCGTCGTACAGCAGGTTGACCAGTTCGACCACCATGATCGCGGTCAGGCCCCAGATCTTGTACTCGCCGAAACGGTAGCTGGGGACATACCAACTGCGGCCCTGGTAGTCGATACGGTGGGTGTGTTCACGAGGGTCCTGGCGAAAAAACTCCAGGGGCACGCTGAAAACAGCGGCAATCTCGGCATCATTGGCCCGGTATTCGACGTAGTCGGGAATCACCCCGACGTAAGGCGTGACCTTGATCCCATGCAGGGAAATCAGCGGACTTAAGGGGCCGATGACCTCCACCAGTCCCGGCGGCAGACCGATCTCTTCCTCGGCCTCGCGCAGGGCGGTGAAGATCAGGTCCGGGTCTTCCGGATCGCGCCGGCCACCGGGGAAGGCCACTTCACCACCATGGGTCGACAGCCCGCTGGCACGCAGGGTCAGCACCAGTTCCGGTTCGTCGCTGCGGGTGATGGGAACCAACACCGCAGCCTCGGGGAAACGTCGGTCGGTCTCCAGGGTTCGTGGGGTGTAATGGCTTACCCGATGAAGTAGCTCGTCCAGCATGAGGCATCTCGATCTGTTGGCTACCGTGCATCATGCACCAATCCAATCGGTGGCCCAACCCCCGCTCCCGGGCATGTCGCTTAACGACAACTTGCCGACAACCGGACGGCGCGCCAAGATAGCCCCAGCCTTTTCGGATACCCCTCATGAAATTTTGCAGCCAGTGCGGCAACCCGGTGACCCAGCGCATTCCCGACGGCGATTCGCGCCTGCGCTTTGTCTGCGATCACTGCCAGACCATCCATTACCAGAACCCCAACATCGTTGCCGGCTGCCTGGCGACCTGGGAAGGCAAGGTGCTGTTGTGCCGCCGCGCCATCGAACCGCGCCTGGGCTACTGGACCCTGCCGGCGGGCTTCATGGAAAACGGCGAGACGGTGGAACAGGCGGCCATCCGCGAAACCTTCGAGGAAGCCTGCGCCCGGGTGCGCAACCTGAATATCTACACCCTGATCGACGTGCCGCACATCAGCCAGGTACATGTATTCTTTCGCGCCGAGCTGGCGGACCTGGACTTTGCCGCCGGTCCCGAGAGCCTGGAAGTGCAGTTGTTCGAGGAAGCCGATATCCCTTGGTCCGAGCTGGCTTTCCGCACCGTCGGTCGTACCTTAGGATGCTTCTTCGCTGACCGGCGGGCACAGGCTTATGCCGTACGCTCCGAATCCATTCCGCCGCTCTCTCAGCCTGCCATCAGTTAAACAATAAAAACGTGCACGGAATCTGTGCGCGCCTGGGGATATCGTGTCAATGCGCTGGTTGCTTGCCCTGCTGTGCTGTTCCGTCGTCACTCTATCTCAGGCCTCCACGGTGGAAACCCTGGACGGCAAGGTCATCGAAAAGGTCCTGGTGCTCAAATCCGCCCATCAACTGCAGTTGATCAATGGCGGCAAGCCACTGAAAACCTACCGGATCTCCCTGGGCAAGAAGCCCAAGGGGCCCAAGCTCATGGAAGGCGATAAACGCACCCCGGAAGGCCTCTACTGGCTCGACTGGCGCAAGACCAGCGACCGCTACAACCTGGCCATGCACATCTCCTACCCGAACATCACCGATGCCGCCCGCTCGCGTCGCGAAGGGGTCAATCCCGGCGGCATGATCATGATCCACGGCACCCCGGACACCGAAGAGTTTCCCGAGCAGTACTTCCACACCCTGGACTGGACCGATGGCTGCATCGCCATGCGCAACGTCGACATGCGCGAAGTCTGGGGCCTGGTGAAAGACGGCACGCTGATCGAAATCCGCCCTTAACGGCCTCCCGGCAAAAAATATTTCTCCCCCCGCCGCCCTCCCCGGGCGCGCATACCACTTGGCGACCCGCTGCGGGTCGCCACCTCGACTCAAGGCCTTCGCGGCCAGACCTGCCTAATACCACTTCAATCATTTATCCTCTCATACACCCCGAAAGCGCCGGATTTACTGCACTTCAGCCCGATAGGTGGCGTTGACATGGTATTTAAGTGGTATTAGTTTTTCGGCATTACCGGGCGACAACAACCTAATAACCGCATCGGAAAACCTATAGATGAATCACCTCCTGACCCTGCGTCCCGACGACTCCCAGCCGACCCCGCTGTACCTGCAACTGGCCCGCAACCTGGAAGCGGCGATCCACTCCGGCCAATGGAAAGCCGAGCAGGCACTGCCTTCGGAACGCAACCTCAGCGAACTGCTGGGCATCTCCCGAGTGACCGCGCGCAAGGCCCTGGAGGTGCTTTTCGAGCGAGGCCTGATTCGTCGCAGCCAGGGCTCGGGCACCTTCATCACTCCGCGCCTCGAACAGCCCCTGTCGCGCCTTTCCGGCTTCAGCGAGATGCTGCGCCTCAAAGGCTTCGTCCCCGGCTCGCAGTGGCTGGAACGCACCCTCACCCCGCCGACCCACGAAGAGCTGATCCGCCTCGGCCTGTCGCCCAACGACAAGGTGGCGCGGCTCAAGCGCCTGCGCAAAGCCGACGATGCGGTCATGGCCATTGAGATGAGCACCCTGCCGGCCAGCATCATTGCCAGGCCCGAGGCGGTGGGTGATTCGCTCTACGAGTACCTCGACAGCATCGGCCGCCCCGTGGTCCGGGCCCTGCAGCACATCCAGGCGATCAATGCCTCGGACGAGTTTGCCGCCCTGGTGGGCATTGCCCCCGGCACCGCCATGCTGCTGATGACCCGGGTCGGCTACCTGGAAGACAACACGCCGATCGAAGTCACCGACACCTATTGCCGCAACGACTACTACGACTTCGTCGCCGAGCTGCGACGCTGAATCCGCCCCCTGGAGCCAGAGAAACGCCCATGTCCGAAGACAACATCCTCACGCCCCAAGGCTGGGTCCGTGGCCGCCTGGTCCATGAGCACGGCAAGGTCGTGGCCATCGAAGGCAGCCCCTGCGACCCGGCGGACAATGACCTGCCCTACCTGCTGCCGGGCTTCATCGACCTGCACGTCCACGGCGGTGGCGGCCAGGACGTCATGCAAGGCCGCACAGCTTTCGAAACCATCACCCGTACCCACGTGCGTTTCGGCACCACCTCGCTGCTGGCCACCACCATGACCGCCCCCAGCGCGGAAATCAGCCAGGTCCTGGCCGAGCTCGGGGTCTACGCCGAGCAGCGCCCCCAGGGCTGTGCCCGAGTGCTCGGCGTGCACCTGGAAGGCCCCTACATCAACCCCGGCAAGCTCGGCGCCCAGCCCAACTTCGCCCACACCGCGCTCATGGCCGAAGTGGAGAAGTACCTGCAACTGGCGCCCATCCGGGTGATCACCATTGCCCCGGAAATCGCCGGCCACGACGCGCTGATCCGCGAACTCAGCGCCCGCGGCGTGCGCATGCAGATCGGCCACACCCTGGGCAGCTACGAAGAAGGCGTGGCCGCCCTCGCCGCCGGCGCCACCAGCTTCACCCACCTGTACAACGCCATGAGCCCCCTGCATCACCGGGAGCCGGGTATCGTCGGCGCCGCCCTGGCCCATGCCCAGTACGCGGAGCTGATCCCCGACCTGCTGCACGTGCACCCCGGCGCCATGCGCGTGGCCCTGCGCTCGATCCCGTGCCTGTACTGCGTCACCGACTCCACCGCCGCCGCCGGCATGCCCGACGGCGAATACCGGCTCGGCAGCCACACCGTGACCAAGTGCCTGGGCGGTGTGCGCCTGGCGGACGGCACCCTGGCCGGCAGCACCCTGACCATGGATCAGGCCCTGCGCAATCTGGTGAAGATCGGCTTGCCCCTGGCCGAGGCCTCCCAGCGCCTGTCGCAATTTCCCGCCGACTACCTCGGCATCCCCGAACGCGGCCGCCTGCAACCCGGCAGCTGGGCCGACAGCGTGCGCCTGGACCGCGCACTCACACTGACCGCCGTCATGGTCGAAGGAGAAGACATTGACTTCAAAAATGCTTGAAGAGGCGCTGTCCTCGCACAGCGCCGTCCGCAGCCAGTTGCAGCACCTGGACCCGTCCCTGGTCGAGGTCGCCGGCCGCCTGCGCCGCCAGCCGCCACAAGTGGCCATGACCGTGGCCCGGGGCAGCTCCGACCATGCCGCCAGCTACTTCGCCTACCTGACCATGCAACAGGTGGGCATCCCGGTGGCCTCGCTGCCGATGTCGGTGGTGACCATGCAACAGGCGCCCTTGCGGGTCAGCGGCCAGGCGGTGTTCGCCTTCTCGCAATCGGGCCAGAGCCCGGATCTGGTGAACAGCGTGCGCCTGCTGCGCAAGCGCGGGGCCCTCAGCGTGGCCATGGTCAATGCCGAACACAGCCCCCTGGAGGCCGCCAGCGAATTCTCCCTGCCGCTGTACGCCGGCACCGAGCAGAGCGTGGCGGCGACCAAGAGCTTTATCGCCACCCTCAGCGCCAGCGCCCGGCTGATCGGTCACTGGAACGAGGACAGCCACCTGCTGGAGGCCGGCCTGGCTCTGCCCGAAGGCCTGCAACAGGCCGCGACCCAGGACTGGAACCTGGCGGTCAATGCCCTGCGCGATTGCCAGCGCTTGATGGTGATCGGCCGTGGTGCCGGCTTCGCCATCGCCCAGGAAGCGGCGCTCAAGCTCAAGGAAACGTCGGCGATCCAGGCCGAAGCCTTCAGCAGCGCCGAAGTGCGCCACGGCCCGATGGCCCTGATCGACCACGACTACCCGTTGCTGGTGTTCGCCCCCCGGGGCGCCGAACAGGGCGGCCTGTTGAGCCTGGCGGCGGACATGCGCCAGCGCGGCGCCAAGGTGCTGCTGGCGGCACCGGATGACATCGGTGAGCGGGACCTGACCCTGAGCCGCGCGGAACACCCGGTGCTGGACCCGATCCTGGCGATCCAGAGCTTCTATGTGATGGCCGCCGGCCTGGCCGAGGCCCGCAGCATGGACCCGGATCAGCCGCGCCACCTGAGCAAAGTGACCCGCACGCACTAAGCCCCTTTGATCGACGAGTACTGCGCCATGCACAACAACAATAACGACCTGACGCTCAGTGCCCCCCTCAGCGGGCCTGTCCTGCCGCTGAGCAGCGTCCCCGACCCGGTGTTCGCCAGTGGCGCCATGGGAGACGGGATTGCCATCGACCCGCTCAACGATACGCTGCACGCGCCCTGCGCCGGGCAAGTGGTGCAGATCGCGCGCACCGCCCATGCGGTGACGCTGCGGGCCGCCAACGGTGCCGAATGGCTGCTGCACCTGGGCCTGGACACCGTCGAGCTGCAAGGCGAAGGCTTTGCCCTGCTGGTGGAACAAGGCCAGCAAGTCAGCGCCGGCCAGCCCCTGCTGCGGTTTGACCTGGACCATGTGGCGCAGCACTGCCGGAGCCTGATCAGCCTGATGATCCTGACCAACGGCGAACACTTCGAGCTGCGTCACCTGAACCTGTCTTCGGTCAAGGTCGGCGAGCCGCTGCTGCATCTCAGCCGCCGCACGGATGCCGCCAGGCCGGAGCTTTCACGGGCCGACGCCAGCGAGCAGGCCAGCGCCCGGATCCGGGTCGCCCACCGCGGCGGGCTGCACGCTCGCCCGGCCGCGCTGGTGCGCCAGACCGCGGCGGCATTCAACAGCCACTCACAGCTGAGCTTCAAGGACAAAAGCGCTCCCTGCACCAGCCTGATCGCCCTGATGGGCCTGGGCATCGGCGAACAGGATGAAGTGCTGGTCAGTTGCCAGGGCGATGATTGCCAGGCCGCCTTGCAGGCGCTGCTCAAGACGCTAGGCAGCGCCCTGGCGGACGATGCCCACGCCGCAGCGCCGGCCGCGCTCCAGGTGCTGCGCCCGGCCACCGAGGCTGGCGTGTTGCAAGGCGTCTGCGCGGCACCCGGGCTGGCTTGCGGCCCCCTGGTGCGCCTCAACGCCATGGAGCTGCCCAAGGACAGCGGCCAGCACCAACCCGAGTCGCAGCGCCAGGCCCTGAACACGGCCCTGGAGCAGGTGCGCGGGGATATCCTGCGCACCCTGGAACAGGCCCGGCAACGCCGGGATCAGCAGGAACAGGACATCTTCAACGCCCACCTGGGGCTGCTGGAAGACCCGACCCTGCTGGACGCCGCCGACGCCGCCATCGCCCAGGGACGCGCCGCCACCCATGCCTGGAGCGCCGCCATCGCCGAGCAATGCCAGGTCCTGCAACAACTGGGCAATCCGTTGCTGGCCGAGCGCGCCAACGACCTGCGGGACCTGCAACAACGGGTGCTGCGGGCCTTGCTCGGCGAAGCCTGGCAGTACCAGTTGCCCCCGGGGGCCCTTGTCGCCGCCCAGGAGCTGACCCCGTCCGACCTGCTGCAACTGAGCGCCCAGGGCGTGGCCGGCCTGTGCATGGCCGCCGGCGGCGCCACCTCCCACGTGGCCATCCTCGCCCGCAGCAAAGGCCTGCCTTGCGTGGTGGCCCTGGGCCCGGAGCTGCTTGAGCTGGAGCACCTTCCGGCAGTGGTACTCGATGCCGATGGCGGACGCCTGGAACTGGCACCGGACCCGCAACGCATCGCCCGGGTGCAAGAGGTCGTTGCGGCCCGGAGACAGCGCCGCGAGCAGCAACGCCAGCAAGCCGGTGACCCGGCCCTGACCCGGGACGGCCAGTCGATCGAGGTGGCGGCCAACGTCGCCTCCAGCGCCGAGGCCCGGGACGCGCACCAGGGTGGCGCCGATGGCGTCGGCCTGCTGCGCACCGAGTTCCTGTTCGTCGATCGGCAGACCGCCCCGGACGAAGCCGAGCAACGCCAGGCCTATCAGGCAGTGCTCGACGCCATGGGCGACAAGCCGGTGATCATCCGCACCATCGATGTCGGCGGCGACAAGCAGCTGGACTACCTGCCTTTGCCGGTGGAAGCCAACCCGGTGCTGGGCCTGCGCGGCATCCGCCTGGCTCAGGCAAGACCGGAGCTGCTGGACCAGCAATTGCGCGCCCTGCTGCAGGTCAGCCCGGTGCAACGTTGCCGGGTGATGCTGCCGATGGTCACCGAAGTGGCCGAGCTGTTGCACATCCGCCAGCGCCTGAAGCAGCTCGCCGCCGAACTGGGCCTGACCGAACAGCCGGAACTGGGGGTGATGATCGAAGTGCCGGCCGCGGCCCTGATGGCCGAGCAGTTGGCGGAACACGCCGACTTCCTCTCCATCGGCACCAACGACCTGTCCCAGTACACCCTGGCCATGGACCGCGACCATGCCGGACTGGCGGCGCGGGTCGACGCCCTGCACCCGGCCCTGCTGCGACTGATCGCCCAGACCTGCAGCGGTGCCGAGCGCCATGGGCGCTGGGTCGGCGTCTGCGGCGCCCTGGCTTCCGATCCCCTGGCCACCCCGGTGCTGATCGGCCTGGGCGTGCGCGAACTGTCGGTGAGCCCGCCGCAGGTGGGGGAAATCAAGGACCGGGTGCGCCAGCTGGATGCCGCCGAATGCCGCCGGCTGAGCCAGCCGCTGCTCGACCTCCAGGGTGCCGTCGCGGTGCGCGAGGCCTGCGCCCGGCACTGGCCGCTGAACCCATAACAAGCATTCCAGGAGAGACGCCATGTACCAGTACTTCATCGAGGGCCTGCAACGCCTCGGCCGCGCCCTGATGCTGCCCATCGCCATCCTGCCGATCGCCGGCCTGCTGCTGCGCCTGGGCGACACCGACCTGCTGAACATCGCCATCATCCACGATGCCGGGCAATCGATCTTCGGCAACCTGGCGCTGATCTTCGCCATCGGCATCGCCGTGGGCTTTGCCCGGGACAACAACGGCACCGCCGGGCTGGCCGGGGCCATCGGCTACCTGGTGATGATCTCGACCCTCAAGGTGCTGGACGCCAGCATCAACATGGGCATGCTCGCCGGGATCATCAGCGGCCTGATGGCCGGCGCGCTGTACAACCGCTTCAAGGACATCAAGCTGCCCGAATACCTGGCGTTCTTTGGCGGCCGGCGCTTCGTGCCCATTGCCACCGGCTTCAGCGCCGTGGGCCTGGGGCTGGCGTTCGGCCTGATCTGGCCGCCGATCCAGCACGGCATCAACAGCTTCGGCCAGTTGCTGCTGGAAAGCGGCAGCTTTGGCGCCTTCGTCTTCGGCGTGTTCAACCGCCTGCTGATCGTCACCGGCCTACACCACATCCTCAACAACATGGCCTGGTTCATCTTCGGCAGCTTCACCGACCCGAGCACCGGCGCGGTGGTCACCGGCGACCTGACCCGCTACTTCGCCGGGGACCCCAAGGGCGGCCAGTTCATGACCGGGATGTTCCCGATGATGCTGTTCGGTCTGCCCGCCGCCTGCCTGGCGATGTACCGCAACACCTTGCCGGAACGGCGCAAGGTGATGGGCGGGATCTTCCTGTCCATGGCCCTGACCTCGTTCCTTACCGGGGTCACCGAACCCATCGAATTCGCCTTCATGTTCCTCGCCCCATTGCTGTATCTGGTACACGCGCTGCTCACCGGCCTGGCCATGGCCCTGACCAACCTGTTGAACATCCACCTGGGGTTCACCTTCTCCGGCGGCGCCATCGACATGGCCCTGGGCTGGGGACGCTCCACCAACGGCTGGAAGGTGTTCCCGGTGGGGCTGCTGTACGCGGTGGTGTACTACCTGGTATTCGACTTCTGCATCCGCCGCTTCAACCTCAAGACCCCGGGACGCGAGGACAGTCCATCCGGGGACAAGAGCGAACTCAACGCCGATCAGCGCGCCGCCGCCTATATCAAGGCCCTGGGCGGTTCGGCCAACCTGATCACGGTCGGCGCTTGCACCACGCGCCTGCGCCTGGAGCTGGCGGACCGCAACCTGGCCGCCGACGCAGAATTGAAAGCCCTGGGCGCCCTGGCCGTGGTGCGCCCCGGCAAGGGCGGCAGCTTGCAGGTGGTGGTGGGACCGATGGCCGACAGTATCGCCGACCAGATCCGTCTGGCGCTGCCGGCGGCAGCCCCGGTCGCGGCGCCAGCGCCACCAGTCGAGGCCCCCCAATCGCTCGAAGTCTCCACCCAGGAAGCCCAGCAGTGGCTCAACGCCCTGGGTGGCCGGGACAATCTGTTGCAGGCCGACTGCGTCGCCCTGACCCGGTTGCGGGTGCAACTGAGTGACAGCCGCAGCCTGTCGGAGTCGGCGCTCGACGCCCTGGGCTGCCAGGGTATGCGGCGCATGGAGGGGGATGTCTGGCACGTGCTGATTGGCCAGAAGGCCGGGGGATTGCAGGCCGCTCTGCAAACGCTGCTGCACAAGAAGGTGGGGGCGAGAGCCTGAAGACGCCTTCGCCGGCAAGCCGGCTCCTACGCTGATCCCGTAGGTGCCGGCCTGACTGAAAAGTCCCACAAAAAAGCCCGCTGACCGTCTCCGGTGCAGCGGGCTTTTTATCGGTGGATCACTTCAGAACGTTTCAAGACGCCAGACTTCATAAGCCGGCGTCTCGTAGGGATGGCTCTGCTTGAGAGCCGCCACTGCATTGGCGATCAGTTCATCGGCCACCACCAGCTCGACCTTCCATTCCTCCACCCGCTCCACCTGACCGGTCTGCCCGAGAAACGGCTGGCTGCCGTCCAACGGGCGAAACTGGCCCTGGCCGAGCACCTGCCAGGCGCACTGGTCATAGGCGCCGATACGTCCGCCACCGGCGGCAAATACGGCGCTCTTGACCTGCTCCACATGGCTGGGAGGCACGAAGAAGCTGAGCTTGTACATCAGCCTCAGTTCACCCAGGCACGTGCGTTGCGGAACATGCGCATCCACGCCGCGTCTTCGTTCCAGTCATCCGGACGCCAGGAGTTCTGCACAGCACGGAACACCCGCTCAGGGTGCGGCATCATGATGGTGACGCGACCGTCGCGGCTGGTGAGGCCGGTGATCCCGCGCGGCGAGCCGTTCGGGTTGGCCGGGTAACGCTCGGTGACCTTGCCGTGGTTGTCGACGAAGCGCAGGGCCACGCAGCCGGACAGATCGGCTTCCAGCAGGGCCTCCTCGCTTTCGAATTCCGCATGGCCTTCGCCGTGGGCGATGGCGATCGGCATCCGCGAACCGGCCATGCCCTGCAGGAAGATCGAGTTCGACTCCTGGACCTGGACCATGGCTACACGGGCTTCGAACTGCTCGGAGCGGTTGCGCACGAAGTGCGGCCAGAACTCGCTGCCCGGGATCAGCTCGTGCAGGTTGGACATCATCTGGCAACCGTTGCACACGCCCAGGGTGAAGCTGTCGGTACGCTCGAAGAAGCCCTGGAAGGCGTCACGCGCGCGGCTGTTGAACAGCGCCGACTTGGCCCAGCCCTCACCGGCGCCCAGCACGTCGCCGTAGGAGAAGCCGCCGCAGGCCACCATGCCCTTGAAGTCGTTGAGGTCGACACGACCGGCGAGGATGTCGCTCATGTGCACGTCGATGGCGTTGAAGCCGGCGCGGTCGAAAGCCGCCGCCATTTCCACCTGGCCGTTGACGCCCTGCTCACGCAGCACCGCCACCTGTGGACGCACGCCTTTCTTGATGTAAGGCGCGGCGATGTCCTGGTTGACGTCGAAGCCCAGCTTGACGCTCAGGCCCGGGTTGTCTTCTTCCAGCAGGACGTCGAATTCCTGCTCGGCGCACTCGGCGTTGTCCCGCAGACGCTGGATCTGGTAGCTGGTTTCCGCCCACTGACGCTGCAGCAGACGGCGCTGGCCGGTGAACACGCTTTCGCCGTTGTAGGAGATGCTCACTTCACCGTTGTTGATCGGCTTGCCGATCACCGCCACGCAGTCGCCCAGACCGGCAGCGCTGAACTGGGCCAGCACGCCTGGGGTCGCATCCTGCCGCACCTGGATCACCGCACCCAGTTCCTCGTTGAACAGGATGGCGGCGATTTCCGCGGCGTTTTCCGCCACGGCGTCGAGGGTCAGGTTCAGACCGCAATGACCGGCGAAGGCCATTTCCAGGGCGGTTACCAGCAGGCCGCCATCGGAACGGTCGTGGTAGGCCAGCAGGTGGCCGTCGGCGTTGAGGCCCTGGATCACGGCGAAGAAGGCTTTCAGGTCTTCGGCGTCATCGACGTCCGGCGCTTGCTTGCCGAGCTTGCCGTGGGTCTGGGCCAGGATCGAGGCGCCCATGCGGTTCTGCCCGCGACCGAGGTCGATCAGGATCAGATCGGTGGTGCCCTTGTCCATGCGCAGCTGCGGGGTCAGGGTCTGACGGATGTCCGCCACTGGCGCGAAGCCGGTCACGATCAGCGACAGCGGCGAGGTGACGCTCTTGTCCACGCCTTCTTCGTTCCAGCGGGTGGCCATGGACATCGAGTCCTTGCCCACCGGGATGGTGATGCCCAGCTCGGGGCACAGCTCCATGCCCACGGCCTTGACCGTGTCGTACAGACGCGCGTCTTCGCCCGGGTGGCCGGCGGCCGACATCCAGTTGGCGGAGAGCTTGATGTCGCTGATCTTGTTGATCCGCGAGGCGGCGATGTTGGTCAGGGTTTCGCCGATCGCCATGCGGCCGGACGCCGGGGCATCCAGCAGGGCCAGCGGCGTGCGCTCGCCCATGGCCATGGCTTCACCGGTGTAGACGTCGAAGCTGGTGGCGGTCACGGCCACGTCGGCCACCGGCACCTGCCATGGGCCGACCATCTGGTCACGGGCCACGAGGCCGGTGATGGTGCGGTCGCCGATGGTGATCAGGAAGCTCTTGCTGGCCACGGCCGGGTGGTGCAGGACGCGCTCGATGCTCTCGGCGATATCCAGGGTGCTTGGATCGAAATCGTCACCCAGCTCGGTTTCCCGCACGGCCGAACGGTGCATGCGCGGGGCCTTGCCCAGCAGCACTTCCAGGGGCATGTCCACCGGGCTGTTGCCGAAGTGGCTGTCGGTCACGGTCAGCTGTGGCTCGGCAGTGGCTTCGCCGACCACCGCGAATGGGCAACGCTCGCGCTCGCAGATGGCCTTGAAGCGCTCGAAGTCTGCTGCGCCCACCGCCAGGACATAACGCTCCTGGGATTCGTTGGACCAGATTTCGTGCGGGGCCATGCCCGGCTCGTCGTTGGGAATGTTGCGCAGTTCGAAGCGACCACCGCGGCCGCCATCGTTGACCAGCTCCGGGAAGGCGTTGGACAGGCCGCCGGCGCCGACATCGTGGATGAAGCTGATGGGGTTGTTGTCCCCCAACTGCCAGCAACGGTCGATGACTTCCTGGCAACGGCGCTCCATTTCCGGGTTTTCACGCTGTACCGAGGCAAAGTCCAGGTCCGCCGAGCTGGTGCCGGTGGCCATGGAGGAAGCGGCACCACCGCCCAGGCCGATGAGCATCGCCGGGCCGCCGAGGACGATCAGTTTCGAACCGACGGTGATCTCGCCTTTCTGTACGTGCTCGTCACGGATGTTGCCCATGCCGCCCGCCAGCATGATCGGCTTGTGGTAGCCACGCACTTCATCGCCACGGGGGGTGTTGATGGACTGTTCGAAGGTACGGAAGTAACCGGTCAGGGCCGGACGGCCGAATTCGTTGTTGAACGCAGCGCCGCCCAATGGGCCTTCGATCATGATGTCGAGGGCGTTGACGATGCGCTCGGGCTTGCCGTACGGCACTTCCCACGGCTGTTCGAAGCCCGGGATCTGCAGGTTGGACACGGTGAAGCCGGTGAGGCCGGCTTTCGGCTTGGCGCCGCGGCCGGTGGCGCCCTCGTCACGGATCTCGCCGCCGGAACCGGTGGAAGCCCCCGGGAACGGAGCGATGGCGGTCGGGTGGTTGTGGGTCTCGACCTTCATCAGAATGTGCACCGGCTCCTGCACCGCGCCGTACTGGCGGGTTTCAGGGTTCGGGTAGAAGCGCCCGGCAACGGAACCGACGATCACCGCGGCGTTGTCCTTGTAGGCGGACAGCACACCTTCGCTGTGCATCTGATAGGTGTTCTTGATCATGCCGAACAGGCTTTTTTCCTGGCTCTGGCCGTCGATGTCCCAACTGGCGTTGAAGATCTTGTGGCGGCAGTGCTCGGAGTTGGCCTGGGCGAACATCATCAGTTCGATGTCGTGGGGATTACGCTTGAGGCCCTGGAAGGCGCTCATCAGGTAATCGATTTCGTCTTCGGCCAGGGCCAGGCCCAGTTCGCTGTTGGCTTTTTCCAGCGCGGCGCGGCCGCCGCCGAGGATGTCGATGGCGGTCAGCGGCTTGGGTTCGGCGTGGCTGAACAGGCCGGCGGCCTGTTCCAGGTTGGCCACCACGATCTGGGTCATGCGGTCATGCAGGGCATCGGCAATCGACTGGGCGTCGGCGTCGCTGAACTCACCGGTCACGTAGAAAGCGATACCGCGCTCCAGGCGCTGGACTTTGGCCAGGCCACAGTTACGGGCGATGTCGCTGGCCTTGCTCGACCAGGGCGAGATGGTGCCGAAACGCGGCAGGACCAGGAACAGACGACCGCTCGGCTCTTGTACCGGAACGCTGGGGCCGTACTTCAGAAGGCGCGCAAGCACCTGCTGTTCGTCGCCGGTCAGGACGCCGGTGACTTCGGCGAAGTGAGCGAATTCAGCATACAGGCCACTGACAGCTGGAACCTTCTGGCTCAGTTGTTCAAGGAGTTTGCTGTGGCGAAAGGCAGAAAGGGCAGGAGCGCCGCGCAGGATCAACATCTTCGGGACAGCCTCGGGAAGGGGGTGTGCTTTGAGGCCGTGCATTCTAACGTAAACCGTTGCCATCGGCACTCGAAACCCAACCCCGGGTGGCGCCCGGACGTCGGCCCGGTCCAGGCGCCCTATAACAAAGGCTCATCAGGGTCATTGCCGCGGGTTATTTTAATCGTCACATCAAGCACCGAGGCCCCATTCTTGAGGCCTCCAGCCCAGACCGCCGCTGGCTAGCAGACAAGCCCTTCGCTGTCGAGATATGGCGGCCGTTATCCTTTGCGTATACTGCGCCAATGTTTTCCCCTATGGCTTTACGTCCGCGCTGCGCCAAGTGGCTCATCGTAACCGGACTCTTCCTGATGCTCGGCGCCTGCGTTGAAAAACCCAGCACCCTCGAGCGCGTAAAGGAGGATGGTGTGCTGCGGGTGATCACCCGTAACAGCCCCGCCACCTACTTTCAGGACCGCAACGGCGAAACCGGCTTCGAATACGAGCTGGTGAAGCGCTTTGCCGACGATCTGGGCGTGGAGCTGAAGATCGAGACCGCCGACAACCTCGACGACCTGTACAACCAGTTGGGCCAGCCCAAAGGCCCGGTGCTGGCTGCCGCTGGCCTGGTGAGCAGCGAGCAGCGCAAACAGCAGGTGCGGTTTTCCCACCCTTACCTGGAAGTCACCCCGCAGATCATCTATCGCAACGGCCAGTCCCGCCCTACCAGCGCGCAGAACCTGGTGGGCAAGCACATCATGGTGCTCAAGGGCAGCAGCCACGCCGAACAACTGGCGGAACTCAAGCTCAAGTACCCCGGCATCGACTACGAAGAGTCGGACGCCGTCGAGGTCGTCGACCTGCTGCGCATGGTGGACGAAGGGCAGATCGACCTGACCCTGGTGGACTCCAACGAACTGGCGATGAACCAGGTGTACTTCCCCAACGTACGGGTCGCCTTCGACCTGGGGGATGCCCGCAGCCAGAGCTGGGCGGTAGCCGCCGGCGACGACAACAGCCTGCTCAACGAAATCAACAGTTTCCTCGACAAGGTGGAGAAGAACGGCACCCTGCAACGCCTCAAGGACCGCTATTACGGCCACGTGGACGTGCTCGGCTATGTCGGTGCCTACACCTTCGCCCAACACCTGCAGCAGCGTCTGCCCAAGTACGAGAAACACTTCAAGAATTCGGCCAAGCAGGAGAAGCTCGACTGGCGCCTGCTGGCGGCGGTGGGCTACCAGGAATCCATGTGGCAGGCCGAGGTGACCTCCAAGACCGGCGTGCGCGGGCTGATGATGCTGACCCAGAACACCGCCCAGGCCATGGGCGTGTCCAACCGCCTGGACCCCAAGCAGAGCATCAGTGGCGGGGCCAAGTACCTGGCTTATATCAAGGAACAGCTGGACGACAAGATCGAGGAGCCAGACCGCACCTGGTTCGCCCTCGCCGCCTACAACGTCGGTACCGGCCACCTGGACGACGCTCGCAAGCTGGCGGAAAGGGAAGGCCTGAATCCGAACAAATGGCTGGATGTGAAGAAAATGCTGCCACGGCTGTCGCAAAAGCAGTGGTACAGCAAGACCCGCTATGGCTACGCCCGGGGCGGCGAGCCGGTGCATTTCGTCGCCAACATCCGCCGCTACTACGACATCCTGACCTGGGTGACCCAGCCGCAGCTGGAAGGCGATCAGGTCGCCGAGGGCAACCTGCACGTGCCCGGGGTCAACAAGACCAAGCCGCCGGAAGACAATCCGCCGCTTTAACAGCCCTGGCCGGCCAGCCGACTCCTACAGAGATGGTGCAGGAGCCGGCTAGTCGGCGAAGGTCACTCAGGCCTTGGCCGCAGCCGCCAGAATCAGGGCCTTCATCTCCGCTACCGCCCCCTTGAAGCCGACGAACAGGGCATGGGCCACCAGGGCGTGGCCGATGTTCAGCTCGTTGATGCCCTTGATCGCCGCCACCGCTTCGACGTTGTGGTAATGCAGGCCGTGGCCGGCATTGACGATCAGGCCCTGGGCCAGCCCCACGGCAACCCCGTCGACGATGCGCTGCAGCTCGTCCGCCACTTCACTCGGCGTCTGGGCATCGGCATAACGACCGGTGTGCAACTCGATGGCCGGCGCGCCGACGCGCTTGGAGGCTTCGATCTGGCGCTCGTCGGCGTCGATGAACAGCGACACTTCAGAACCGATTTTCGACAAGCGCTCCACCGCCGCCTTGATCCGTGCCTCCTGACCGGCCACGTCAAGACCGCCTTCTGTGGTCAGCTCCTGACGGGTTTCCGGCACCAGGCAGATATGCGCCGGGCGAATGCGCTCGGCGAACGCCATCATCTCTTCGGTGACGCCCATCTCGAAGTTCATGCGGGTCTGCAGCACGTCCTTGAGCAGCAGCACGTCGCGCTCCTGAATGTGCCGGCGATCTTCGCGCAGGTGCACGGTGATGCCGTCGGCACCCGCCTCTTCCGCATCCAGAGCGGCCTTGACCGGGTCAGGGTAACGCGTGCCGCGGGCCTGACGCAGGGTGGCAACGTGATCGATGTTCACGCCGAGAAGAATGCGATTGCTGGTGGTCACGGAAGCGCTCCTGGATAAATGAAAATTCGCCGCACAGCATACGGGGAGAACAGGGTCTGTTGCCATTTGCACGAACGCAGAATGAGCGCTGCGCGTGGCCGGCCGCCGCCGACGGATGAGCGGCAAGTACGCCTAGGGTTTGCGAAACAGCTCGCGACTGACCAGGGGCCGCCCGCCCAGGTGCACGGCCAGGGCCTGGCGCATCAGGCGCTTGGCGGCCGACAAGGCACCGGGAGCGCTCCAGTCGGCCTCGGCCATGGCCAACAGTTCGGTGCCATTGAACAGGCCCGGTTGCAGCAGGAAGACCTGCTCCAGTCCGGCATCCACCTGCAGGCGATACAGGCCATCGGCAGCGATGGGCGCGCCGTGGATGTCGCTGTCCAGGGCGAAGCCATAGCCCAGATCGTCCAGCAGGCGCCACTCAAAGGCCCGCAGCAGGGGCTCCAGGGGCCGGCCCTCGGCCAGGGCCAGCAAGGTGGCGGCGTAGTGGTCGAACACCGCCGGATGGGGATCTTCCGCCGGCAGCAGGCGGATCAGCAGCTCATTCAGGTACAGGCCGCTGAACAAGGCTTCGCCGTTGAGCCAGGCGGCGATTCCGGCACTTTCCATGCGCCCGACGTTCTTCAGCTCGCCGCGGCCGCGAAACTCGACTTCCAGAGGAACGAAGGGTCGCGCCAGGGTACCGGCCTTGCCTCGTGCGTTGCGCAGGACAGCGCGCAGGCGACCTTGAGGGGTGAGGAAATCCACCAGGGCGCTGCTTTCACGGTAAGCGCGGCTGTGCAGGACGTAGGCAAGCTGGCCGACTGGGGCGTTGCTGGACATGGTTGCGGGGGATCTCAGGGGCAGAGAGGGAACCGGGTCCGGAGAAGGAGGTGAAGCGGTTCGCCGGCCAGCCAGCTCCTACAGGGTGTTGTAGGAGCCGGCTGGTCGGCGAAAGGTCTCAGAGGTCGCCGTAGCCCAGGGAACGCAAGGCGCGCTCGTCATCGGACCAGCCACCCTTGACCTTGACCCAGAGGTTGAGCATGACCTTGGAGTCGAACAGCAGCTCCATGTCCTTGCGCGCTTCCATGCCGATGCGCTTGATCCGCTCACCCTTGTCGCCAATGATGATTTTCTTCTGCCCATCGCGCTCGACAAGGATCAAGGCGTGGATATGCAGGGTCTTGCCCTGCTGCTTGAACTCTTCGATTTCCACGGTGATCTGATACGGCAGCTCGGCACCCAGCTGGCGCATGATCTTCTCGCGCACCAGCTCGGCGGCAAGAAAGCGGCTGCTGCGGTCGGTGATCTGGTCTTCCGGGAAGAAGTGATCGTTCTCCGGCAGGTGCTTGGCGATCAAGCCTTCCAGGGCTTCGAGGTTATGCCCCTGCTGCGCGGAGACCGGCACGATCTCGGCATTCGGCAGTTGCTCCTGCAGCCAGGTCAGGTGCGGCATCAGCTCGGCCTTGTCCTCGATGCGGTCGGTCTTGTTGATCGCCAGGATCACCGGCCCCTGCACGTACTGCACGCGCTCAAGGACCAGTTGGTCCTCGTCGGTCCACTTGGTGCGGTCGACCACGAAGATCACCACGTCGACGTCTTTTAAGGCCGCCGAAGCGGTCTTGTTCATGTAGCGGTTCAGCGCCTTCTCGTTGCTCTTGTGCATGCCGGGGGTGTCGACGTAGATCGCCTGGATGGCGCCTTCGGTCTTGATCCCGAGCATGTTGTGACGAGTGGTCTGGGGCTTGCGCGAGGTGATCGCCAGCTTCTGGCCGAGGATGTGGTTGAGCAGCGTCGACTTGCCCACGTTGGGGCGGCCGACGATGGCGACATAGCCACAGCGTGTTGCGGTTGAATCAGTCATGGCCATTCTCCACGCCCAGGGCAATCAGTGCTGCAGCGGCCGCTACCTGTTCGGCAATACGACGGCTCACACCCTGACCTCGGCTTTTTTCATTCAATAAGGTGACTTCACATTCAACGAAGAATGTCCGGCAGTGCGGCTCGCCCTGGATATCCACCACTTCGTAGCGCGGCAGTTCGCAGGCACGGGACTGGAGGAACTCCTGCAGCCGGGTCTTGGGGTCCTTGTTGGTGTCCACCAGGGTCAGGCTCTCGAACTCCGAGGCCAGCCAGGACAGTACGCGGTCGCGGGCGGTTTCCATGCCGGCGTCCAGGTAGATCGCACCAATCAGGGCTTCCAGGGCATCGGCCAGGATCGATTCACGACGGAAACCGCCGCTCTTCAATTCGCCGGAACCCAGGCGCAGGTATTCGCCCAGGTCGAAACCGCGGGCCAGTACCGCCAGTGTTTCACCTTTCACCAGGCGCGCGCGCAAACGCGACAGCTGGCCTTCACGGGCCTGGGGGAAGCGCTCGAACAACGCCTCGCCGGCCACGAAGTTGAGAATGGCGTCACCGAGAAACTCCAGGCGCTCGTTGTTGCGCCCGGCAAAGCTGCGGTGAGTGAGGGCCAGGAGCATCAGTTCCTGGTCCTTGAAGGAATAGCCGAGCTGACGCTCGAGACGGCTCAAAGAAACGCTCACGGTTTACCCACACTGATTTCGTTGCCGAAACTCGCCATCCTAGGGGCCGCGCACGAAGTGCGGGTGGCAATTAACGCTGTGTTCAAATCCACATCCTGAATATCGTTGACTGCATGCTTCTGGCGATAAGGCTGTTACGGATGACCCGAAGGCGCGCCGTTTTATACAAGAGCCAGAAAAGCATTCGGCGCTGTGTTCAACAGCGCCGTGTGTGATTACTTGATCAGGCCAACCCGCGAGAAATTCGGCAGGTGGCTGAGTTTCGGTTCGGGCCAGCTCATCCAGACTGCGAAGGCCTTGCCGACGATATTCTTGTCGGGAACCATGCCCAGCAGGTCTTTGGGAATACTCGGATCGTCCCAGTAGCGACTGTCGTTGGAGTTGTCGCGGTTGTCGCCCATCATGAAGTAGTGCCCGGCGGGTACCACCCAACGACCGTCCGGAGTGGCCCGATAGCGGCTCATTTCCTTGCGGATCAAGTGCTCGGCGGCACCGAGTTTCTCCTTGTACAGCTCAGCGCTGCCCAGGGTGCCGGGCTCAGCGCCGACCAACTGCTCCGCCACCGGCTGGCCGTTGACGAACAGATGCTTGTCGCTGGTGTAGCGCACTTCATCCCCCGGCAGGCCCACTACACGCTTGATGTAGTTGACGTTGGGGTCGCTTGGGTAGCGGAACACCATCACATCGCCGCGTTGTGGATCACCGATCTCGATGACTTTCTTGTCGATCACCGGCAAGCGAATCCCGTAGGAGAACTTGTTCACCAGGATGAAGTCGCCGACATCCAGGGTCGGTTTCATCGAGCCCGACGGAATCTGGAACGGTTCCACCAGGAACGAACGCAGCACCAGGACAATGAACAACACCGGAAAGAACGACTTGCCGTATTCAACCAGCAGCGGTTCCTTGTTCAGCTTCTCGACCACCAGCCCATCCGGCTGGCTGACGCTGCCCTGATAGTTGGCGATGGCCGCGCGTCGACGCGGTGCGAGAAACACCAGATCGAGCAACGCCAAGAAACCGCATACGAAGACAGCGATGACCAGCAACAGCGGGAAATTTAGTGACATAGGACCTAACTATCCAACCTGAGCACGGCAAGGAAGGCTTCTTGTGGAATTTCCACGTTGCCCACTTGCTTCATGCGTTTCTTACCGGCCTTCTGCTTTTCCAACAGCTTGCGCTTACGGCTGACGTCGCCGCCGTAGCATTTGGCCAGTACGTTCTTTCTGAGGGCCTTGACGGTTGTCCGCGCCACAATCTGCCCGCCGATGGCGGCCTGGATTGCCACGTCAAACATCTGCCGAGGAATCAGATCTTTCATCTTCTCGGTCAACGCACGCCCTTTGTAGTGGGCGTTGTCACGGTGCACGATCAATGCCAGGGCATCGACCTTGTCGCCGTTGATCAATACATCCAGCTTGACCAGATTAGCTGACTGGTAGCGATCGAAGTGGTAATCCAGCGACGCGTAGCCGCGGCTGGTGGACTTCAGGCGATCGAAGAAATCCAGTACCACTTCGTTCATCGGCAGATCGTAGGTCACCTGGACCTGGCTGCCCAGGAACAGCATGTCATGCTGCACACCGCGTTTCTCGATGCACAGGGTTATGACGTTGCCCAGGTGCTCTTGCGGCACAAGGATATTGGCCCGCACGATCGGCTCGCGCATGTCTTCGATCGACGACAGGTCCGGAAGCTTGGACGGGTTGTCGACATAGATGGTTTCACCGGTCTTGAGCAGCAGCTCGAAGATCACCGTCGGCGCGGTGGTGATCAGGTCCAGGTCGTATTCGCGCTCCAGGCGCTCCTGGATGATCTCCATGTGCAGCATGCCGAGGAACCCGCAACGGAAGCCGAAGCCCAGGGCATCGGAGCTTTCCGGGGTGTACTGCAGCGACGAGTCGTTGAGGGTGAGCTTCTGCAGCGCTTCGCGGAAATCCTCGAAGTCATCGGAGCTGACCGGGAACAGGCCGGCATAGACCTGAGGCTGGATGCGCTTGAAGCCTGGCAGCACTTCCACGTCCGGGGTCGAACTCAAGGTCAGGGTGTCACCCACCGGCGCCCCGTGAATATCCTTGATGCCGGCGATGATGAAGCCCACTTCACCGGCCTTGAGGTCGGCAGTGGCGGTGTGTTTCGGGTTGAATACACCGACGCTGTCCACCAGGTGGATCTTGCCGGTGGACTTGACCAGGATCTTGTCGCCTTTCTTGACCCGGCCGTGACGCACACGCACCAGGGACACGACGCCCAGGTAGTTGTCGAACCAGGAGTCGATGATCAGCGCTTGCAGCGGGTCTTCGATATTGCCGGTCGGCGCCGGAATGGTGGTCACCAGGCGCTCGAGCACCTCGTCCACGCCCAGGCCGGTCTTGGCGCTGCAGGTCACGGCGTCGGTGGCATCGATACCGATGATCTTCTCGATCTCTTCCTTGACCCGCTCCGGATCGGCCTGTGGCAGGTCGATCTTGTTCAGCACCGGCATCACTTCCAGGCCCTGCTCGATGGCGGTGTAGCAGTTGGCTACCGACTGGGCTTCAACGCCCTGGCCGGCATCCACCACCAGCAGCGCACCTTCACAGGCCGCCAGGGAGCGACTGACTTCATAGGTGAAGTCCACGTGGCCCGGGGTATCGATGAAGTTCAGCTGGTAGGTAATGCCATCTTTGGCTTTGTAATAGAGGGTGACGCTGTGGGCCTTGATGGTGATCCCGCGCTCACGCTCAAGGTCCATGGAGTCCAGAACCTGGGCTTCCATTTCGCGCTCGGCCAGGCCGCCGCACATCTGGATGAAGCGATCGGCCAGAGTCGACTTGCCATGGTCAATGTGGGCGATGATGGAGAAATTGCGGATATGACTCAAATCACTCACGGATGAACACTCAAAAAGGCTGCAGGCATGGCCCGCCGAAAAATAGCCGGGAATTGTACCTGATACTCGGCACGAGCGTCACGCTCGCCTGTCAGCGTTTGTCAAATGCAAAAACGCCCCGATCCAGAGACCGGGGCGTTGCGCTTAAAACCTGGCGGAACCGCTAAATCAACCGGCCCGGCGCAGCAGCCAGAAGCCTGCAATGGCGCAGATGCCTGCCGGCACCAGCACCGCAAACAGCGGAGAGAAGCCAAAAACCAGGCTCGAAGGCCCCAGCAGGTCCTGGGCGATGCGGAAAGTGAACCCCACCAGCACGCCGGTGAACACGCGCTGACCGAGGGTCACCGAACGCAGCGGGCCGAAGATGAAGGAAATCGCCATCAATACCAGGGCCGCCGTCACCAGGGGCTGCAGGACCTTGACCCAGAACGCCAGCCAGTAGCGACCGTTGTTCAGCCCCTGATCCGCCAGGTAATGGATGTAGCCCCACAAGCCAGTGATCGACAGGGACTCCGGCGCCATCACCACGGTGCTCAGCAGTTGCGGGCTCAGGGCCACGTCCCAGCGCTCGTCGGGCGCGCTGATGACTTCGGTGTGACCTTCACGGAAATAGGTGGTGGTGACATCCGTCAACTGCCAGTAGTTCTCGTGGAAGCGCGCCTGGCGGGCGAAGCTCGACGACAGCATGTGGTGATTGTCATCGAAGTGGTAGCGGGTCACGCCATACAGCAAGCCATTGGGTTGCACGGCGTTGATGTGGATGAACTCCTCGCCCTGACGGTGCCACAGGCCATGCTTGGAACTCTGGGCATCGCCGGAACCCTGTGCCAGGGCGCGACTGGCCTGGGCCTGGGTCTCGGTGGCCGGCGCCACGTACTCGCCCACCAGCACCCCCACCAGCATCAGCACCAGCATGGGCTTCATGACCGCCCAGACGATACGACCGACGGAGACACCGGCGGCACGCATGATGGTCAGCTCACTGTTGCTGGCCAAAGAGCCCAGGCCGATCAGACAGCCGATCAGGGCCGCCATCGGCAGCATCTCGTACACCCGGCGCGGAGCGGTGAGGACGACGTAGCTCATCACGTCCATCACGGTGTAGGTATCGCTGACGCTGCCCATCTCATCGATGAAGGCAAACAGCGAGGCCAGCCCGAGGATGATCCCCAGGACTGCAAGAATGGCCATGAACACACTGCTACCGATGTAGCGATCGAGCTTAACCACGAGCCATCTCCTTCACGCTGCGACGACTCGCCATTTTCAACCGCATCGGTTCCCAGTACATCAAGCCCAGGCCAATGGCCAGGAACAGCAGGTGAACCCACCACAGCCCCAGGGCAGGCGAGATCTTGCCTTTCTCCAGGGCACCGCGCACCGCGATCAGGATGGTCAGGTACGCCATGTACAGCAGAATGGCCGGGATCAGCTTGAGGAAGCGGCCCTGGCGCGGATTGACCCGGGACAGCGGCACCGCCATCAGGGTCACGATGAAGACCAGCAACGGCAGGGACAGGCGCCATTGCAGTTCGGCGCGGGCCCGCAGGTCGTCCTTGCCGATCAGATCGCGGGTCGGCATGGCGTCGCGATCAGTGACTTCGTCGCTGACGTCCGGACGCTCCAGCAGCACGCCGTAGGTGTCGTACTTGATCACCCGGTAGTTGGCCTCGCCCGGGTTGCCGTCATAGCGGTAGCCGTTCTCCAGGATCAGGTAACGATTGCCGTCGGGCCGGATGTCCTGATGGCCCTTCTCGGCCACCAGCACCGAGATGCCCTGGTCCTTCTTTTCCTGATTCAGGCGTTTTTCGGAGATGAACACCCCGGAAAGATTGGTCCGGTCTTCCGACAACTGCTCGGTGTAAGTCACCCGGCTGCCGTCATTGAGCGCCTGAAAGCGTCCGGCCACCAGGGTGTCGAACTCGGTCAGGGCATCCTGCTTGTTCAGCAGCAACTGGAACTGATTGGCTCCCTGCGGCGCCAGGCTCAGGCTCAGCCACGCCACCACCAGCGCCACCAGGGCCGCCGGAACCATGGTCATGCCCAGCAGGCGCTGCTGGCTCATGCCGGTCGCGGACAACACGGTCATCTCGCTTTCGAGATAAAGCCGGCCATAAGCCAGAAGAATGCCGAGGAACAGCCCCAGCGGCAGGATCAGTTGCAGGAAGCCCGGCAGACGAAAGCCCATGATCAGGAACAGCGAGCCCGGATCCAGAGCACCCGAGGCGGCTTGAGCGAGGAACTTGACGAAGCGCCCGCTCATGATGATGACCAGCAGCACCGCACTCACGGCACTCAGGGTCAGCAGGATTTCGCGGGATAGATAACGAAAGACGATCAAACCAGACACTCCAGGGTTGTCAGGCTAAGGCGGCCGAACAAGCAAACGTATCGAGCCGGCTCCAAATTGCAGAGCCGCCGAAAAAGATGGCGCATTATCCTGTGATTGCGCGCGCCTGTCACGGAGGATGCTCTCCCGGCGCTCTAAAGCGGCGAACTTGGCCGATACGAGGGTTGTCAGCCGCGACCGGCGAGGTTCAAACTGGCGGCTTTGTCGTCGCCAGCACGCGACGCCTTCTTCTATATAGATAAGCCCCGCGCCGGAGTCTTTCCTGCGCTCTTAGACCATTCATTCAGGGACCCGGACATGGAACTGGTTGTAAAAAGCGTTAGCCCGGAAACGTTGAAGACCGCCACCCTGGTGGTCGCCATCGGCGAAGACCGCAAGCTCGGCACCGTCGCCAAGCAACTCGACGAACTCAGCGGCGGCGCCATCAGCGCCGTGCTCAAGCGCGGCGACCTGGCCGGCAAGGTCGGCCAGAGCCTACTGCTGCACGGCGTGGCCAAGCTCAAGGCCGAACGCGTGCTGCTGGTCGGCACCGGCAAGGATGGCGAACTGGGCGACCGCCCGTTCCGTAAGCTCATCAGTGGCGTACTGAGCACGCTCAAGGGCCTGGGCGGCAGTGACGCCGTGCTGGCTCTGGACGAAGTCGTGGTCAAGGGCCGCGACAGCTACGGCAAGACCCGCCTGCTGGCCGAAACCCTGGTGGACGGTGGCTATGTCTTCGACCGCTACAAGAGCCAGAAGGCCGAACCTCGCGCCCTGAAGAAAATCACCCTGCTGACCATCAAGGCCGCCGAGGCGGAAGTCCAGCGTGGCGTGACCCACGCCCAGGCCATCGCCAAGGGCATGGCCTTCACTCGCGACCTGGGCAACCTGCCGCCGAACGTCTGCCACCCGACCTTCCTCGGCGAACAGGCCAAGGCCCTGGGTAAAGAGTTCAAGGGCCTGAAAGTCGAAGTCCTCGACGAGAAGAAGATCAAGGAACTGGGCATGGGCTCGTTCTATGCCGTGGGCCAGGGCAGCGACCAGCCGCCACGCCTGATCGTCATGCAGTACAACGGCGGCAAGAAGTCCGAGAAGCCATTCGCCCTGGTGGGCAAGGGCATCACCTTCGACACCGGCGGCATCAGCCTCAAGCCCGGCGCCGGCATGGATGAGATGAAATACGACATGGGCGGCGCCGCCAGCGTGTTCGGCACCCTGCGTGCGGTGCTGGAGCTCAAGCTGCCGATCAACCTGGTGTGCATCCTCGCCTGCGCCGAGAACATGCCCAGCGGCGGCGCTTCCCGTCCTGGCGACATCGTCACCACCATGAGCGGCCAGACCGTGGAAATCCTCAACACCGACGCCGAAGGCCGCCTGGTGCTGTGTGACGCCCTGACCTACGCCGAACGCTTCAAGCCTCAGGCCGTGATCGACATCGCCACCCTCACCGGTGCCTGCATCGTGGCCCTGGGCGCCCATACTTCGGGCCTGCTGGGCAACAACGACGAGCTGATCGAGCAGCTGCTCAGCGCCGGCCGGCAAGCCGACGACCGCGCCTGGCAACTGCCGCTGTTCGACGAGTACCAGGAGCAGCTGGACAGCCCGTTCGCCGACATTGCCAACATCGGCGGACCGAAGGCCGGCACCATCACCGCCGCCTGCTTCCTCTCGCGCTTCACCAAGAACCTGAACTGGGCGCACCTGGACATCGCCGGCACCGCCTGGACCAGCGGCGGCAAGGACAAGGGCGCCACCGGCCGTCCGGTTCCCCTGCTGACCCAATACCTGCTGGACCGCGCCAAAGCCTGAAAACCATGACCGCGGAGGGTGTCGCTTGAAGGCGGCGCCCTCTCCGGCTCAGGAACCACAATGACCAAAGTCGACTTTTATATCCTTCCCAGCGCGGACCCCGCGGCGCGCCTGGATTTTGCCTGCAAGCTCACCGACAAGGCCTGGCGCATGGGCCACCGCATCTACCTGCATTGCAGCGATGCCGCGCAACGGGATGAACTCGATGCCCGCCTGTGGCGCTTCAAGGGCGAAACCTTCGTCCCCCACGGCCCGGCGGAAAGCGAACCCGAAGGCTTGATCGTCCTCGGCCTGGGCCAGGACCCCGGCGAACACAACGACCTGCTGGTGAACCTGGACCTGAAAGTACCGGCCTTCGCCCCGCGCTTTGCCCGAATTGCCGAGGTCGTGGTGGAAGACCCGACTATTCGTCAGGCGGCCCGCGAGAGTTTCCGTTTCTATCGCGAACAGGGCTATCCTCTGCAAGATCACCGTTTACAGCGACTCTGAGCACCCGATGGACACTCCCAACCCGCTGCAAAAACCCGCGCACCTGCTGGACGACCTCGAGTCGATCCGTCAACTGCTCGGTGATGACAACCTGCAACCACCGCTGCTGACCGAGACCGTGAGCAGTGAAGTGCAAATCCCCCTGCTGTTCGACATGGTGGGCAGCCAGCAACCGACCACCACCGAAACCGCCCCTGCCGTGCCAGCCAAACCGCAACCTGCGCCGACCCCGGCTCAAGTCGCAGCACCAGCACCAACCCCTGCTGCGCCCCCGGCTCCCGCGCCAACGCCGGCAGCCAAACCCGCAGCCGCCAGCAACAGTGCCGACGCCCTGCTGCATCTGGACACCGAGCTGCGCGCCGCCGCGCAATTGATCATGCAAGACGTGATCGACGACTTCGCCCCACACATCGAAACCGAGATCAAGCGTCGCCTCGACGCCCGCCTGGAACGCCTGCTCGCAGCAACCACCAGCGGCAAACCATAAGCCACACGCAAAAGCCGGGCATGGCCATCTTGTCGCTTGCCGCTTGTGGCTTGCTGCTGCCGCCCTCCGCTATACTTCCCGGCTTTTCCTGAATAAATGCCAATAGGGTCCCGCCGCGCATGGATAAGACCTACCAGCCGCACGCCATTGAAACTTCCTGGTACCAGACCTGGGAGTCCGAGAACTACTTCGCCCCGCAAGGCGCGGGCGACTCCTACACCATCATGATCCCGCCGCCGAACGTCACCGGCAGCCTGCACATGGGCCACGGCTTCAACAACGCGATCATGGACGCCCTGATCCGCTTCCGCCGCATGCAGGGTCGCAACACCCTGTGGCAGCCGGGCACCGACCACGCCGGTATCGCCACCCAGATGCTGGTGGAGCGCCAGATCGAAGCCCAGGGCCAGAATCGTCACGATCTGGGCCGGGAAAAGTTCCTCGAAAAAGTCTGGGAATGGAAGGATCAGTCCGGGGGCAACATCAGCCGCCAGATCCGCCGCCTGGGTTCCTCCGTGGACTGGAGCCGCGAGCGCTTCACCATGGACGACGGTCTCTCGGAAGCGGTCAAGGAAGCCTTCGTGCGCCTGCACGAAGACGGCCTGATCTACCGCGGCAAGCGCCTGGTGAACTGGGACACCAAGCTGCACACGGCGATTTCCGATCTGGAAGTGGAAAACCACGACGAGAAAGGCTTCCTGTGGAACCTCAAGTACCCACTGGCCGACGGCGCCAAGACCGCTGAAGGCAACGACTACCTGATCGTCGCCACCACCCGTCCGGAAACCATGCTCGGCGACTCCGCCGTCGCGGTGAACCCCGAAGACGAGCGCTACAAGGCCCTGATAGGCCAGTTCGTCGAACTGCCCCTGGTCGGCCGGCGCATCCCGATCATCGCCGACGACTACTGCGACCCTGAATTCGGCACCGGCTGCGTGAAGATCACCCCGGCCCACGACTTCAACGACTACGAAGTCGGCAAGCGCCACAACCTGCCGCTGCTGAACATCTTCGACAAGAACGCCGCCGTGTTGCCGGCCTGCCAGGTGTTCAACCTGGACGGCAGCCTCAACGAAACCGTCGACGGCAAGATCCCGGCCGAGTACGTCGGCCTGGACCGCTTCGAAGCGCGCAAGCAGATCGTGGCCGCCTTCGACGCCGCCGGCCTGCTGGTCAGCGTCGACGACCACGCCCTGAAAGTACCGAAGGGCGACCGCTCCGGCACCGTGATCGAGCCGTGGCTCACCGACCAGTGGTACGTCTCCACCAAGCCTCTGGCTGAGCCTGCCATCGCCGCCGTGGAAGACGGCCGCATCGCCTTCGTGCCCAAGCAGTACGAAAACATGTACTTCTCCTGGATGCGCGACATCCAGGACTGGTGCATCAGCCGCCAGCTGTGGTGGGGCCATCGCATTCCGGCCTGGTACGACGAGTCCGGCAAGGTCTATGTCGGCCGCGACGAAGCCGAAGTGCGGGCCAAGCACAACCTAGGTCCGGACGTTGCCCTGCAGCAGGACAACGACGTACTCGACACCTGGTTCAGTTCGGGCCTGTGGACCTTCTCCACCCTGGGCTGGCCGGAGCAGACCGAGTTCCTCAAGACCTTCCACCCGACCGACGTGCTGGTCACCGGCTTCGACATCATTTTCTTCTGGGTCGCCCGGATGATCATGCTCACCATGCACCTGGTGAAGAACGAAGACGGCACGCCGCAGGTTCCGTTCAAGACCGTGTACGTGCACGGCCTGGTCCGCGACGGCCAGGGCCAGAAGATGTCCAAGTCCAAGGGCAACGTCCTCGACCCGCTGGACATCATCGACGGCATCGACCTCGAAACCCTGGTGCAAAAGCGCACCACCGGCCTGATGCAGCCCAAGTTGCAGAAAGCCATCGAGAAGCAGACCCGCGCCGAATTCGCCGACGGCATCGCCAGCTACGGCACCGACGCCCTGCGCTTCACCTTCTGCTCCCTGGCCACCACCGGCCGCGACATCAAGTTCGACATGGGTCGCGTCGAGGGTTACCGCAACTTCTGCAACAAGATCTGGAACGCCGCGCGCTACGTGCTGGACAAGGGCGAGGACTGCGGCCAGAACGGCGAGGCCTACGAGCTGTCCCTGGCGGACCGCTGGATCATCTCGCAACTGCAGCGCACTGAAGCCGAAGTCACCCGTCAGCTCGACCAGTTCCGTTTCGACCTGGCCGCCCAGGCCCTGTACGAGTTCATCTGGAACCAGTACTGCGACTGGTACCTGGAGCTGTCCAAGCCGGTGCTGTGGGACGAGAACTCGCCGGTTGAACGCCAGCGTGGCACCCGTCGCACCCTGGTACGGGTACTGGAAGTTGCCCTGCGCCTGGCGCATCCGTTCATGCCGTTCATCACCGAAGAGATCTGGCAGCGCCTGGCGCCGCTGGCCGGTAGCAACGGCAAGACCATCATGCTGCAACCCTGGCCGGTGGCTAACGAAGCCCGCATCGACCAGGCCGCCGAAGACGACATCGAATGGCTCAAGGGCCTGATGCTCGGCACTCGCAACATTCGCGCGGAAATGAACATCGGTCCGGGCAAGCCCCTGGCCCTGTTCCTGAAGAACGCCGGTGCCGAAGACCAGCGTCGCCTGACCGAGAACGAAGCCTTGCTGAAGAAGCTGGCCAAGCTCGAGTCCATCACCGTACTGGGCGCCGGCGATGAAGCACCGCTGTCCGCAACCGCCCTGGTGGGCGAGATGGAAGTGCTGGTACCGATCGCCGGCCTGATCGACAAGGGCGCGGAACTGGCCCGTCTGGACAAGGAAATCCAACGCCTGCAAGGCGAAGTGCAGCGCGTGGGCGGCAAACTGTCCAACGCGTCCTTCGTCGACAAGGCACCGGCGGAAGTGATCGAGAAGGAACGCGCCAAACTGGCCGAGGCCGAACAGGCCCTGGGCAAGCTGGCGGAACAGCACGCACGGATTTCCAGCCTGTAACGAATATTCGCGCAGTGTGAAAAAGGGAGGCCCATACAGGCCTCCCTTTTTTGTGCGCCTTGTCTTGGGCGGCGCGGAGGCAGGCATCACTTGTCGCTCACCGCTTGAAACTTACCGCTGCTCCTGTGTGACAATGCCCGCCACTTTGAACCAGCCCCGAATCGATCCCCCATGACCGCCCCCAGCACACCCAAGCCTGCGCGCAAAAAGCCCAAGCCCGCCGCCCCAAAAACCGCCGCGCCCCGGGAAAAGGCCAGCCTGCATCCGCGCAATCGTCACCAGGGGCGTTACGACTTCCCGCAACTGATCAAGAGCACCCCGGAGCTGGGGCAGTTCGTGATCCTCAATCCCTACGGCAAGGAAAGCATCGATTTTGCCGACCCGGCAGCCGTGCGGGTGTTCAACCGCGCCCTGCTCAAGGCCTTCTACGGCATTGCCCACTGGGACATTCCGGCGGACTTCCTGTGCCCGCCCGTGCCCGGTCGCGCCGACTATGTGCACTTCCTCGCCGACCTGCTGGCCCGCCACAACCAGGGTGAAATCCCGCGTGGCGCGGCGGTACGGGTGCTGGATGTCGGGGTCGGCGCCAACTGCATCTATCCGCTGATCGGCTACAGCGACTACCGCTGGCAGTTCCTCGGTTCGGACATCGACAGCACCGCCCTGGCCGCCGCCAAGGCCATCGTCCAGGCCAACGGCTTGAACAAGGCCATCAGCCTGCGCCAGCAGGGCAATCCCAGGCAGATCCTCACCGGTCTGCTGGAAAGCACCGAGCGTTTCGACCTGACGATGTGCAACCCGCCGTTCCACGCCTCCCTGGATGAAGCCACCCGCGGTAGCCAGCGCAAATGGCGAGCCCTGGGCAAGGCCGATCCCAAGCGCAAGCTGCCGGTGCTGAACTTTGGCGGGCAGGCCCGGGAACTCTGGTGCGAAGGTGGCGAGATCCGCTTCGTCAGCCAGTTGATCAGCGAGAGCGCAAGCGTCGGCCAGCAAGTGCTGTGGTTCAGCACCCTGGTGTCAAAGGCCTCGAACCTGCCAGCCATTGAAAGCGCACTGAAAAAGGCCGGCGCCCTGGAAAGCCAGGTGGTGGAGATGTCCCAGGGACAGAAACAGAGCCGCTTCGTCGCCTGGACCTTCAAGGACAAGGCACAGCAACAGGCCTGGAGTCAGGAACGCTGGGGCAGGAAGAACTGAGGAAGAACTAGAGAGGCGGGGGATTCAAAGACGATTCACCTTGCGTGAATCGGTGTCACACAAACCGTGCCCGGAGAACTTCTGAGCACGGTTTCACTGCAAGTCTTACTTGTTAACAGCGTCGGTCAGGCCTTTAGCCACAACCAGCTTGATAACTTTCTTGGCAGCGATTTCGATGGCAGCGCCAGTCGATGGGTTACGGCCAGTACGGGCAGGACGCTCGGTCACTTTCAGCTTGCCGATACCTGGCAGAGTGATTTCGCCGCCATTTTCCAATTGATCAGCAACGATCTGGGCCAGTTGGTCCAGAGCGTTACGCGCGGTGGTTTTCGGCGCGTCGATAGCTTCAGCGATATCAGCGATCAGTTGGTCTTTAGTAATAGCCATTGTGGTGTTCCTTCCCTATCAAATTCATTTGGATTGCAGAGTGCAGTGTCAGCCATCGAGCCAGATCTTGTGAATCTGGCACCCCGGTTACAACCACGACAGATCGGGGTTATAGATACCGAAATCAGGGTTTGGTTCGACCCGACAAATGCTGAATGCACGCTTAACGCTGAGACATCGCGTAAGACGGGGCAAAACTAGCACACAGACGGGGAAATATCCGCCTCTACCTAGCCATTTGGTCAGCTTTATTGCTCTAAATCGGTAAAAAAATGCATAAGCGTTACCGACGAGCCGTTCATCGCCCGGCAAACCGCGCCCGAACCCTCGGCTGCGGTACACTGGGCACTTTTTCGGGGAGCCCGCCCTCCCCCTTCAATCAGCCGAGAAGCCCATGCCGATCCGTCATTGCATCGTCCACCTGATCGACAAAAAACCCGACGGCAGCCCCGCAGTTCTTCATGCCCGAGACTCCGAACTGGCAGAGTCCGCAGCCATCGAGAACATGCTCGCCGACCTCAACGAAAGCTATAACGCCAAACAGGGCAAAGCCTGGGGACTGTTCCATCCCGAGTCCGGCGCGTTTCCCTTCAGCGGCTGGCTGAAGGAGTACCTGGACGGCGGCCAGGACTTCACCGCGTTCAGCCGGGTGGCGGTGGAACACCTGCAGAAGCTGATGGAGGAATCCAACCTGTCAGTGGGCGGCCACGTGCTGTTTGCTCATTACCAACAGGGCATGACCGACTACCTGGCCATCGCCCTGCTGCACCACAGCGAAGGCGTGGCCGTGACCGACCAGTTGGACGTGACGCCGTCGCGCCACCTGGACCTGGGCCAGTTGCACCTGGCGGCGCGGATCAACATCTCCGAGTGGCAGAACAACAAGCAGTCCAAGCAGTACATCTCCTTTATCAAGGGCAAGAACGGCAAGAAGGTCTCGGAGTACTTCCGCGACTTCATCGGCTGCCAGGAAGGCGTCGACGGCCCGGGCGAAACCCGCACCCTGCTCAAGGCCTTCAGCGACTTCGTCGAAAGCGAGGATTTGCCGGAAGAGTCGGCCCGGGAAAAGACCAAGACCCTGGTGGAGTACGCCAGCAGCCAGGCCAAGCTCGGCGAGCCCATGGGCCTGGAGGAACTCTCGGAACTGATCGACGAAGACCGCCCCAAGGCCTTCTACGATCACATCCGCAACAAGGATTACGGGCTGTCGCCGGAGATTCCCGCGGACAAACGCACCCTCAACCAGTTCCGCCGCTTCACCGGCCGCGCCGAAGGCTTGTCCATCAGCTTCGAAGCCCACCTGCTGGGCTCGAAGATCGAGTACGACGAAGAAGCCGGGACCCTGATCATCAAGGGCCTGCCGACCCAACTGACCGACCAGCTCAAGCGCCGCAACTGATGCTCCAGGGGGTATTGAAGAAGTTCTTGCTGATCCTGCTGGTGGTGGTGATCTACCAGCACTGGGGCAAGATCGAGCGCCTGTTCAACCCTTCGGCGGTGGTCAGCGAAGCGATCCGCAGCCAGGCCCGGGTGGTGCTGTACGCCACCGACTGGTGCGGCTACTGCAAGGCCACCCGGCGCTTTCTCGATCAGAAGGGCATTCCCTACCGGGAGTTCGACATCGAGAAAGATGCCGAGGCGCGTCAGGCCTATACCGCCCTGGGCGGTGCCGGGATTCCGATCCTGGACGTGAATGGCAGCCTGATCCGTACCTACGACCCCGACGCGATCATGGCTGCGCTGAAACCTTAGTCGGAGCCGGCCGGGCGGCGCGCCGCTTGCCGGCGAAAGGGCCAGTAGATCGAGCATCGATCTTGAGGACGCCTTCGCTGGCAAGCCAGCGCCTACAGGTGTGGATCACTGTGCCTGGATACGGAACCCCAACCGCGGGAAGTGCACGTGCACCACACCGGCACGCGAATCTTCGCGACGCAGGATCAACTCTTCAGTACCGGCAAACAGCAACTCGCCCGCCACCGGATCGACGCCATAGTCGGTCGCAGCAATCACCACCTGCTGCCCTGCAGCAAAGCCATTGGGATCGACAAACCGCTCATCCGGCAGCGGCGCCGGCGTAGCGCTGCGCGACACCTCAAGGGCCTCTTCGGCACTCAGCTCGGTGAAGGAGCCATGACCAAAGCCCAGCACCCGCGCCAACCAGGCGGATACCGCCGGATACTCGTCCACCAGCGGTGCGGTCACCGGCGTGCCCTTGAGGAACCACAGCGGGTGCGCCAGGGCGATATCGGCAATCGACGGTTCGCCAAACAGGAAGTCCCCCGGCTCGCGCTGCAGTTGCTGCTCCAGACGCGCCATGATGGTCGGCCACTGATGCTTGGCCACGTCCAGGGGCAGACGGCTGGCGCTGCCGCCACTGAACAACCCGGCGCGGTCGGCCATGAAGGCCTTGACCGCTTCCGGCGGCAGCTTGCCAAAGCGCACGGCTGCCGACTCGGGCTGGAACACCAGGGTCACCGCATGCTGGAACACCACCGAGTCGACCCAGGCGGCGAAGGTCGCGCTGATCATTTCCTGGCCTTCGGGGAACAGCGCCGGCGAGGCTTTCTCCCGCTCCAGGCGGCGCGCGATCAAGGCCGTGTCGCAATAGATGTCCGCCCCGATCTGCAACACCGGGGTCTTGCGATAGCCGCCGGTCAGGGCCGTCAGGTCGGGTTTGGGCATGACCGGGGAGATCTTCACGGAGCGCCAGGACAGGCCCTTGAACCCCAGGAGCAAGCGGGCTTTTTCCGCGAAGGGAGAGGTCGGGTAATGGTGGAGAATCAACTCTGACATGCTGGGGTCCGCCACAAGAGGGAGAGCGCTGAAGCTTAGCGCGCAATCCGTGGACGGCCTACAGATCCAACTGATGAGAACCTATCAGTCAGATTGATGCCGCTGCACTGGCCGCGGCCACCAGGCACTCCTTGGCGCTCTTCCTGAGTTTCTTGATCAGCCGCTCCTGGCGCAGGGCCTCGCTCTTGTCTCGGCATGCTTCGGTGTAGACCAGGGCCACCGCCGGGCTGGAGAGAAAGAAACGCGCGCCCTTGCCGCTCTGGTGCTTGGCAAAGCGCTTCACCGGGTCGTCGCTGATGCCGCAGTAGAGAGCGCCATTGGCAGCGCGCACCAGGTACACAAACCAGGGTTTGCCGGCAGGCGCAGGCCGCTCGGCGGCAATTGCGGGGGTTGGATCGGGGCTGCTCACAAAAAGAATCGGGGCCTGTGGATAACCAGCCGCGATCTTAACAGAGGATGGCTTTCAGCGACCGCCCTGGAAGGCCTTGAGGCCCTTGCGGGCCTGAGCGCGAACGGCGTTCTTGAGCAGCGGCGTCCAGCCCAGCAACAGGCCCTTGGCCCCGAGGGCCTGACGCGCCCAACGCCACATGTCGAAATGATCGTGGTGCTCGCAGATCTTGCCGTCGCGAAACACGAAGCGCGCCTGAATGTCATTGACCACGGTGTTGCCGGTCTGGCTGAACAGGTAGGTGGCCACCCAATGCGCGCTGCCGGTGTTCCCATCGGCACGCACCTGATCGAAGGTCAGGGAAAAGTCCTTGGCCCGGGACGTGAGCATGCGCCACATGTCACCAGCATCACGTCCGCGCAATTCACCGAAGGCCGGATCGCTGAACAGCACATCCTCGGTATAACAGGCGCTCATGGCCTCGGCATCGAGCCGCTGGAAGGCCTGGTAGAACTCGGTGATCAGGGCGCGCTGGGCATCACTCATGGACAGACTCCGGAAAGGCAAGGGAATGCCAGCACAATAATCCCCATGCCTCGGGAAGACTATCGGCATTTGCCAGGCAAATACCGACAGCGAAGTCCGTCAGATTTTCTCGCTTTGCACCTGCACATACAGCGAACGACCGGCGCCCAGGCCGGCGATGATCGCCCCGCTGCCCAACACGGCGAAGATCCAGCCCACGGCGTTCCAACCACCGGTCCAGTCGTGCACCAGCCCCACCGCAAAGGGCCCCATGGACGCCAGGGTGTAACCGATGCCCTGGGCCATGCTCGACAGGTTGGCCGCCACATGGGTGTCCCGCGAGCGCAGCACGATCAGGGTCAGGGCCAGGCTGAAAGTGCCGCCCTGCCCCAGGCCCAGCAGGATCGCCCAGCCCCACAAACCGTCCAGCGGCGCATACAGGCAACCGAACAGGCCGCCCAGGGTCATCAGCATGACCATCAAGATGGCCAGGCGCTGGTCCTTGCCGCGGGTCGCCAGCCAGGGCGCCGCCAGGGAGCTGGCCAGTTGCACAATCACCGATCCGGAGAGCACCAGTCCGGCCTGGGTCGGACTCAGCCCGCGGCCGATCAGGATCGACGGCAGCCAGCCAAACACGATGTAGGCCAGGGAGGACTGCAGGCCCATGTACAGGGTGACCTGCCAGGCCAGGCGATCACGCAGCAACCCGCGCACACGGAAGGCGACATGGTGGGCGCCGTGTTTGTGCCCCACTTGCGGCAACCAGAACAGCGCCGCCGCCAGCGCCGGCACGACCCAGAACCCCAGGCCCATGGCCCAGCTGCTACCGAAGTGCTGGCTCAGGGGCACCGTCGCGCCTGCCGCCATCGCCGCCCCCAGGCACAGGGCCATGGTGTAGACCCCGGTCATGGTGCCTGCATGGCGGGCAAAATCGCGCTTGACGATGCCCGGCAGCAGCACCCCGATCACACCGATGCTGGCGCCGGCCAGGATGCTCCCGGCAAAGACGCCGAACTCCCCCAGGGAACTGCGCAGCACAATGCCCAGGGCCAGGGTCAGGAGAATCCCCAGCACCACCCGCTCGGCACCAAAACGCCGGGCCAGCAGCGGCGCCAAAGGCGCGAACAAGCCCAGGCACAGCACCGGCAGAGTGGTCAGCAGGCCGGCCTTGGCGGCTGACAGCCCCAGTTGCTGCGACACATCGCTGAGCAACGGCGCCATGCTCGACAGCGCCGGACGCAGGTTCAGCGCCACCAGAATCAGCCCCAGCAGCAACAGCCAGGGCCGGCGCACCGCGGGTGGGGCCTGCTGAAGCTCCTCGTCATCGGCCTCGGCGTCGATCAGCAGCTCTTCGAGTTCGGCAGGACGCCGAGGAGCAGACGGGGTATTCGGGGGTACCTGGTGATTGGACATGAAGGTCTCGGATTCAGGATTCGTTGATCAACTGGCGGGACAACTGCTTGGCCTGCTCGGGGTCGCCCTGTTCGATGGCATCCAGCAGATGCTGATGGAGATCGAAGACGTCCTGGCGACGCGGAGCCTGGGTCAAGGTCTGGCGCAACTGCGCGCCCACCACGCTGGAAAAATAGCGGTACAGCTGGCTGAGGGTCGGGTTGTGGGCGGCATCCACCAGGCGCTGGTGAAAAACCAGGTCGCAGGCGATGTAGCTTTCCAGGTCACCATGAAAATGCCCGCTGCTGGCCTGCAAGGCTTGGTTCAGGGCCTGCAGGTCCTCGTCGGTGCGGCGCAGGGCCGCCAGGCCGACCGCCTCCACTTCGAGGATCTGCCGGGTTTCCCGGGCCTGTTCCAGGGAGCACTGGGACAGGGCCTGGAGCATGTCCAGTGGATCGGCCACCGCTCGCAGGTAGCTGCCGTCGCCCTGGCGGATCTCGATCAGTCCGGAGAACGCCAGCACTCGCATGGCTTCGCGCACGGTATTGCGGCTGATGCCCAGTTCTTGGGCCAGTTCCGGTTCGGTGGGCAAGCGCTGGCCGACCCGCCAGACACCGCTGTTGATGCGTTTGCGCAGTTGTTCCAGGGCCTGGTCAACCAGGGATTTTTTGATCAGGGGGGATGTTTCGCTCATGGGACTCGCTCAATCATCCAATCATCGGATGAATTGTCCGACATGGTATTCAGGCTTTTCCGAGAGTTCAACGTTTTAGGCTGGAGGAGGCACTTTCGCCAAGGCAAACAGGTCTTGACAAAAAACCCTATAAGGGTAATTTCGGTCAAGCCTCAAGGGTGTCTCATGGAAAAGAAAACACCTCATTACGACCTGTCGCTGATCAAGGCACAGGTCGTTCGGCATGGAGCACAAGCCTTCACTCGAAGCGCATTGCGCTGCGGCCAGGAACTCGGATTGTCCCTGGCTGCCATGCAACGAGTGATAGCCGGACTGCAGGGCAGCCTGTTCTACAAATCGATGACCACCTATGGCGATCACCGGCTGTGGCAGGACGTGTATTACACCCGCATCGATAACCGGACGCTCTACATCAAGGTCACCTACCGCCCCGGTGCAGGGCCTCCGGTGATCTCCTTCAAGGAGGCAGAGACATGAAACGACAACAATGCTACAGCTGCGGCGCTCCCACCGGCATGCTGGCCTTCGAGCAGCGCAGCGAGCTCATCGACTACCGGCACCTGCAGCGTCAGATCCTTGGCCTGGCGGGCTGGGAATGCCAGGAGTGCGGTGAAATCGAATTCGATGCCCAGAGTGCAGAGCGCTATGCCGCGGCGGGCGACCACTTGCTGGAGGAGTACCGGCAGAACGTCGCCGCCGACCTGAAGCGCATCCGCCGCAAGCTGCACCTCTCGCAGAAAGAAGCGGTCAAACTGCTGTCCGGCGGCGGGCACAACGCCTTTTCCCGTTACGAGCGCGGCGAAGTCGGCGTGCCCCAACCGCTGTACGTGCTGATGCGCCTGCTGGATCGCCACCCACGGTTGATGAAGGACGTACTGGAGCTTGGCGAACCACGGCTGGCGCCCTCAGCCTTGGGCGACCACCCCGAACCACAGCTCGGCGCTGCCGGCAGCTGAATGCCGGGCAAAAATAAACCCGGAGCCAGTCCGGGTTTATCGTCAGCGCCAGCCGTGCATCAGGATCAATGCAGGATCTGGCTCAGGAACAGCTTGGTGCGGTCGTTCTGCGGGTTGTCGAAGAAGTCGTTGGGGGCCGCCTGCTCGACGATTTCGCCCTTGTCCATGAAGATCACCCGGTTGGCCACGGTGCGGGCAAAGCCCATTTCATGGGTCACGCAGAGCATGGTCATGCCGTCTTCCGCCAGGCCGATCATGGTATCGAGCACCTCCTTGACCATTTCCGGGTCCAGGGCCGAGGTGGGTTCGTCGAACAGCATGATCTTGGGCTTCATGCACAGCGCCCGGGCAATCGCCACCCGTTGCTGCTGGCCACCGGACAGCTGGCCCGGGTACTTGTTGGCCTGCTCCGGAATGCGCACCCGCTCCAGATAGTGCATGGCGATTTCCTCGGCCTTGCGCTTGGGCATCTTGCGCACCCACATCGGCGCCAGGGTGCAGTTTTGCAGGATGGTCAGGTGCGGGAACAGGTTGAAGTGCTGGAACACCATGCCCACTTCCCGGCGAATGGCCTCGATCTGCTTGAGGTCGTTGGTCAGCTCGACGCCATCCACCACGATGCGTCCCTGCTGGTGCTCTTCCAGGCGGTTGAGGCAGCGGATGGTGGTGGACTTGCCCGAGCCCGAAGGCCCGCACAGCACGATGCGCTCACCCTGCCTGACGTTGAGGTTGATGTCCTTCAACACGTGGAACTGGCCGTACCACTTGTTCACACCCTGCATCTGAATAATGCCTTCAGGGCCCACAGGCTTTTTGTTCGCTTCACTCATGGAGATACTCCTAACGCTTGTGGCCTGTGTCCAACTTACGCTCCAGATGCATGGAGTAGCGGGACATACCGAAACAGAAAATCCAGAACACCAGGGCCGCGAAGACATAGCCTTCGGTGGCCATGCCCAGCCATTTGGGATCGGCGGCGGCTTGCTTGACGCTGTTGAGCAGGTCGAACAGGCCGATGATGATCACCAGGCTGGTGTCCTTGAACAGGGCGATGAAGGTGTTGACGATGCCGGGAATCACCAGCTTCAGGGCCTGGGGCAGAATCACCAGGCCCATGGCCCGCCAATAACCCAGACCCATGGCCGCAGCGGCTTCGTACTGGCCCTTGGGAATAGCTTGCAAGCCACCGCGCACCACCTCGGCCACATAGGCCGACTGGAACAGGATCACCCCGATCAGGGCGCGCAACAGCTTGTCGAAGTTCATGCCCTCGGGCAGGAACAGCGGCAGCATCACCGAGGACATGAACAGCACGGTGATCAGCGGCACGCCGCGCCAGAACTCAATGAAGGTCACGCAGACCACGCGAATCGCCGGCAGGTTGGAGCGTCGCCCCAATGCCAGCAGGATCCCCAGCGGCAGGGCTCCGGCAATCCCCACCGTGGCGATCACCAGGGTCAGCATCAGACCGCCCCATTGGCTGGTGGCGACATTGCTCAAGCCCAGGTAACCGCCATGCAGCAAGGTGTAGGCAACCACCGGGTACCACACCAGGAAACACAAGCCGTAGATCGCCTTGCGGGCAAAGCGCGAGATGAACAACGGCGCCACGCCGATCACCGCCAGCCAAACGGTCAGGTCCACCCGCCAGCGCAGTTCCACCGGGTAGTAGCCATACATGAACTGGCCGAAACGCTGCTGGATGAACACCCAGCAGGCGCCATCCTTGGTGCAATCGGCACGGGTAGTGCCGACCCAGTTGGCGTCGAGGATCGCCCAATGCAGGAGCGGCGGCACCACCAGGTAGATCAGGTAGAAGGCAAACAGGGTCAACAGGGTGTTGAGCCAGCTGGAAAACATGTTGGCGCGCATCCACGCCAGCACGCCGATACTGCGGCTGGGCGGCGGCATGTCGGGCTTGAAAGTATGAGTTGTCATGGGCGCTTCCTCACCGCTCGATCAGCGCAATGCGCTTGTTGTACCAGTTCATCAGCAGGGAAATGCTGATGCTGATCGCCAGGTACACGCTCATGGTGATGGCAATGACCTCGATGGCCTGGCCGGTCTGGTTGAGCACCGTGCCGGCGAACAGCGAAACCATTTCCGGGTAGCCGATACCGGCGGCCAGGGACGAGTTCTTCGCCAGGTTCAGGTATTGGCTGGTCAACGGCGGAATGATCACCCGCAGGGCCTGGGGAATGATCACCTTGCGCAGGGTCGGGCCGTTGCGCAGCCCCAGGGAGCGGGCCGCCTCGGTCTGACCGTGGCTCACCGACTTGATCCCGGAGCGCACGATCTCGGCGATGAATGCCGCGGTGTAGACGGTCAGGGCCAGGGTCAGGGCCAGCAGCTCGGGTATCAGCACCCAGCCGCCAACGAAGTTGAAGCCTTGCAGCTTCGGCAACTCCCAATGCACCGGCGAACCGAACAACAGGGTGCACAACGCCGGAATCACCAGCAGCAGCGCCAATCCGCACCAGAACTTGTGGAACGGCACCCCGGTTTCTTCAAAGCGTTTGTTGGCCCAGCGGCACATCAGCACGATGGCGACGATGGCCAGCACCACACTCGCCACGAACGCCCAGAACCCCGGGGCCATTTGCGCCGCCGGCATGTTCAGGCCCCGGCTGCTGACAAAGAAGGTGTCGCCGAAGTTGTGGCTGTTGCGCGGCCCCGGCATGGTCAGGAACACCGCGAAGTACCAGAACAGGATCTGCAGCAGCGGCGGAATGTTGCGGAACACTTCCACATACACCGTCGCCAGCTTGTTGATGATCCAGTTCTGCGACAGCCGCGCCACCCCGATGATGAACCCCAGCAGGGTCGCCAGGATTACCCCGATAAAGGTCACCAGCAGCGTATTGAGCAGGCCGATGACGAAGACCCGGGCATAGCTGTCCGCTTCGGTGTAGGCAATCAGGTGTTGAGCGATGCCGAAACCGGCGCTGCGCTCAAGAAAGTCGAAACCCGAGGTGATACCCCGGTGCTGAAGGTTGGTTTGCGTGTTGTCGAACAGAAACCAGCCCAGCGAAACCACCGCCACGAGGGTGATGATCTGGAACAGCCAGGCGCGCACACGCGGATCGCTGAGGCTAAGCCTCTGCTTGGGTGCGCCGATAGAATTTTGCATGAAGTGCCCCAGGAATAATGGAACAGAACATCACCCGGCGGTTGGCCCGCCGGGTGATAGAACCATCAGCGCACAGGTGGTGCGTATTGGATGCCGCCGTTGTTCCACAGCGCGTTCAGGCCGCGGTCGATGGCCAGTGGCGTGCTCTTGCCGAGGTTCTTCTCGAACACTTCACCGTAGTTACCTACTTGCTTGACGATCTGTACTACCCAGTCCTTCGGCAGTTTCAGGTCTTTGCCGTATTCACCGTCCGCGCCCAGCAGACGTGCCACATCAGGGTTCTTGGTCGACTTGGCTTCAGCTTCGACGTTTTTCGAAGTGATGCCCGCCTCTTCGGCGTTGAGCATGGCGAACAGGGTCCACTTGACGATGCTGAACCACTCTTCGTCGCCCTTACGCACCACCGGGCCCAGCGGCTCCTTGGAGATGGTTTCCGGCAGCACGACATAATCGGTCGGGGTCGCCAGCTTGCTGCGCTGTGCGTAAAGCTGGGACTTGTCGGATGTCAGCACGTCGCAACGCCCGGATTCCAGGGACTTGGCGCTTTCATCGGAGGTGTCAAAGGTAATCGGGGTGTATTTCAGACCATTGCCACGGAAGTAGTCCGACACGTTCAGCTCGGTAGTGGTACCGGCTTGAATACAGATGGTCGCACCGTCCAGCTCCTTGGCACTTTTCACACCCAGTTTGTTGTTCACCAGGAAGCCGATGCCGTCGTAGTAAGTGACACCGGCAAACATCAGGCCCATGCCCGCGTCGCGAGAGCTGGTCCAGGTGGTGTTGCGCGACAGCACGTCGATTTCGCCGGATTGCAGCGCGGTGAAGCGCTCCTTGGCGTTCAACTGGCTGAACTTGACCTTGGTCGCGTCACCGAATACTGCAGCGGCCACTGCGCGGCAAACGTCGGCGTCGATCCCGAGGATCTTGCCGGTCGCATCCGGTACCGAGAAACCCGGCAGACCATCACTGACGCCGCACTGTACGAAACCTTTCTTCTGTACTGCATCCAGAGTCGCACCCGCCTGTGCGAAACCGCTTGTAGCCAGGACCGTGGCCGCCGTGACAGCGGCCAGGGTGGATTTCAACATCTTCATTCAAACCTCCAGTTTTGCTCTTGTTGTGTCGGAGCTTGAGTCCTGCCGCACCCTCATGAGGCGCTGTTGACCCGTGTAGGCTTTTTTATGGGGTCAAGCGGCGTAAGACCTTCGCTATGAGTCTAGTAGGAGAAATCCACGTAATGGGGGGCCTACATCTCACCAATCGGCCGAACGGGCTGTAGCCCTTTGCAGTTCGCAAAGCCCGTAGCGGCCATTGGCGAACCTGTATCAGAGGAGGTTGGCTATGCCATCGCCCGCGGTAGCCTGTTAGTGTTACCGCCGGCAGAGAGTGCTATCACTTCCACTCCTCTTTCTGAGCCATAGCAAAGCCCGTACCACAGTTTCGGCTAAAGCGTTTCAGCCAGTGGTCAATAGCAAAACGTTCAACCGTGCGACATCTTCTTCACCGATCAACCGGGCGCGCCCCTTGACCTCGCACTCAATCAGCGCGCACGCACAAAAATGGAGCAGCCATGACCGAGCCCTTGATTCTTCAGCCCAGCAAGCCCGCAGATGCCTGTGTGATCTGGCTTCACGGCCTGGGAGCGGACCGTTACGACTTCCTGCCGGTGGCCGAGATGCTGCAGGAAAAACTCTTGAGCACCCGCTTCGTCCTGCCCCAGGCGCCGACCCGTGCCGTGACCATCAATGGCGGATATGCCATGCCCAGTTGGTACGACATTTTGGCCATGAACCCGGCTCGCGCGATCAGTCGTGAACAGCTCGACGAATCATCCGATGAAGTCATCAGACTTATCGAAGAGCAACGCGCCAGCGGAATAGACGCCTCGCGAATTTTCCTGGCAGGTTTCTCCCAGGGGGGCGCCGTCGTACTGCACACCGCCTTCCTCAAGTGGCAGGGTCCGTTGGGTGGCGTGCTTGCCCTCTCCACTTACGCACCGACCTTTGGCGACGAACTGCAACTTTCCGCCAGCCAACAGCGGATTCCGGTGCTGTCGCTGCATGGCCAGTACGACGAAGTGGTGCAAAACGCCATGGGCCGCACCGCCTACGAGTATCTGAAGCAGCATGGTGTCACCGTGACATGGCAGGAATACCCAATGGGGCACGAGGTGTTACCAGAAGAAATCAGCGATATCGGCACCTGGCTGAACGAGCGTTTGCGCTAGAAAATCCGCCTCCAACCGGGGGCCAGAGCAACAGACTACGCCGCGCCCGTTTCTTGCATTACACTGGCCGGCGTACATTCCTTAACCAATTGATGAGATGACCGTGCTCAAAGCACTCAAGAAAATCTTCGGTAAAAGCGAGGCTGAGCCGCTCGCGCCAGGCCCCAGTGCCCCTTCCCCCAGTTCCAGCAGCCGTAATGACGGCCGTCAGCCGGAACGGAGCGCACCCGCTACCGCAGCTAAAAAAGAACCGGTGAACACACCGGCCGCCCCTTCTGCTCCCAAAGCGCCACGCCAAGAGAAGCCCAAGGCCGAGCAACCCAAGCCTGAGCAGCCGCGCCGTCCGCGCGCACCCAAGCCGCCCGCCAGCACCTGGAAACTTGAAGACTTCGTGGTCGAACCCCAGGAAGGCAAGACCCGTTTCCACGACTTCAAACTGGCACCGGAACTGATGCACGCCATCCAGGACCTGGGCTTTCCTTATTGCACGCCGATCCAGGCCCAGGTGCTGGGCTATACCCTGGCGGGCAAGGACGCCATCGGCCGGGCCCAGACCGGCACCGGCAAGACCGCCGCGTTCCTGATCTCGATCATCACCCAGTTGCTGCAGACCCCGCCGCCCAAAGAGCGCTACATGGGCGAGCCACGGGCGCTGATCATTGCCCCGACCCGGGAGCTGGTGGTGCAGATCGCCAAGGACGCCGCGGCGCTGACCAAGTACACCGGCCTCAACGTCATGACCTTCGTCGGCGGCATGGACTTCGACAAACAGCTCAAGCACCTGGAAGCCCGCCACTGCGACATCCTGGTAGCCACCCCGGGCCGTCTGCTGGACTTCAACCAGCGCGGCGACGTGCACCTGGACATGGTCGAAGTGATGGTGCTGGACGAAGCCGACCGCATGCTCGACATGGGCTTCATCCCGCAGGTGCGGCAGATCATCCGCCAGACCCCGCCCAAGAGCGAACGCCAGACCCTGCTGTTCTCCGCCACCTTCACCGATGACGTGATGAACCTGGCCAAGCAATGGACCACCGATCCGGCAATCGTCGAGATCGAGGCCGAGAACGTCGCCAGCGAAAACGTCGAACAGCACATTTATGCCGTGGCCGGGGCCGACAAGTACAAGCTGCTGTACAACCTGGTCACCGACAACGGCTGGGAACGGGTCATGGTCTTCGCCAACCGCAAGGATGAAGTGCGGCGCATCGAGGAACGCCTGGTGCGCGACGGGGTGAACGCCGCCCAGCTGTCCGGCGACGTGCCGCAGCACAAGCGGATCAAGACCCTGGAAGGCTTCCGCGAAGGCAAGATCCGGGTGCTGGTGGCCACCGACGTGGCCGGCCGCGGCATTCACATCGACGGCATCAGCCATGTGATCAACTTCACCCTGCCGGAAGTGCCGGACGACTACGTGCACCGCATCGGCCGTACCGGGCGTGCCGGGGCAGAGGGCGTGTCCATCAGCTTCGCCGGCGAGGACGACTCCTACCAGCTGCCCTCGATCGAAGCCCTGCTGGGACGCAAGATCAGCTGCGAGATGCCGCCCGCCGAACTGCTGCGCCCTGTAGAGCGCAAACGCCCGCAAGCCTGATCACGGGCGCACCAAAAAAAACGCAGCCATCACCGGCTGCGTTTTTTTTCGCCTGGATATTGCCCACCAAAACTAAAAGTCCATAATGGACAAATTAGTTTAATTTGATGGGAGCCCTTGCATGTCCAGCACGCCCTACCTGATGGCCCGACCCGAAGCCCGCCAGTGGCTCGCGCAAATCGACGTCCCGCAGATTTTGCGCAAACTGTTCCGCGACCTGGCCGCCGGACTCGCCGTGCAACCGGCGCAGCAGCTGGTGGAGTTTCCCCAGGGCGCCGGCGACTTCATCAACTACCTGGGGGTGCTGGCTGAAGATCGGGTGTACGGGGTCAAGACTTCGCCCTACATCGTCCGCGCCGAAGGCCCGCTGGTCACCGCCTGGACCCTGCTGATGTCCATGGACAGCGGCCAGCCCCTGCTGCTGTGCGACGCCGCCGAACTGACCACCGCACGCACCGCCGCCACCACGGCGGTCGCCGTCGAGGCACTGGCCACGCCCGAGGCCCGGCACCTGACGATCATCGGCAGCGGCGCGGTGGCCCAGGCTCACCTGCACTACGTGAAAGACCTGCGCCCCTGGCAGAGCATCCGCCTCTTTTCCCCAAGCCTTGCGAGCAAATCCGCCGAGGAGCTTGCGCGTCTCAAGGCCCTCGATCCGCGCCTGCAAATCGTCCCGCAGCTTGAAGAGGCTGTCGAAGATGCCGACGTGATCATGCTTTGCACTTCCTCCGCCGGGCCGGTGATCGATCCGCGCCGCCTCGGCAAGCCGGCGCTGATCACCTCCATCAGCACCAACGCACCACGGGCCCATGAAGTGCCGCCCGCGGCCCTGCCGGAGCTGCAGGTCTACTGCGACTACCGGCGCACCACCCCGGGCTCGGCCGGCGAGATGCTGATCGCCGGCGAACAGCACGGCTGGGACAGCGCGGCGATCCTCGGCGACCTGCCGGAGCTGCTCAGCGGCCAGGCCCGGCGCCCCAATGCCGAGCGCCACGTGTTCTTCCGCTCCATCGGCCTGGGCCTGGAAGACATCGCCCTGGCCAATGCCCTGTACCACTTGCAACGCCAGCCCTAAGCCCCCGTCACCTGCATCTTTTCCGGAGTTATCAATGACCCAGGCAGACTTCATCATCATCGGCGGCGGTATCGCCGGGGCCTCCACCGGTTACTGGCTGTCGCGCCACGGCCGGGTCATCGTGCTGGAACGCGAGTCGCACCCGGCCTACCACTCCACCGGCCGCTCCGCCGCGCTCTACACCGCTGCCTATGGCACTGCCCAGGTGCGTGCCCTGACCCTGGCCAGCCGGGACTTTTTCGACCACCCGCCAGAGGGTTTCTGCGAACACCCACTGCTGACGCCACGGGGCGAAATGACCGTGGACTTCAACGGTGACCCGGCCGAACTGAACAACCAGTACCTGAGCGCCAAAGCCACGGTGCCGGAGATGCAACTGCTCAGTGCCGACGAAGCCTGCGCCCGCCTGCCGATCCTGCGCCGCGAAAAGGTCCACGGGGCCCTCTACGACCCCACTGCCAGCGACATCGACACCGACGCCCTGCACCAAGGCTACCTGCGGGGCATTCGCCGCCATCAGGGCCAGGTCCATACCGACCATGAAGTGCTGGGGTTGCGCCGTGATGAACAAGGGCTGTGGCAGGTCCAAACCAGCGGCCAGACCTTCAGCGCCCCCCTGCTGATCAACGCCGCCGGCGCCTGGGCCGACCAGATCGGCGCCATGGCCGGCGCGCGCTGCCTGGGCCTGCAACCCAAGCGCCGCGCGGCGTTCATTTTCGCCGGCCCGGAAGGGCTCGATATTCACCAGTGGCCGATGCTGGTCAGCCTGGACGAATCCTTCTACATGAAGCCCGACGCCGGCATGTTCCTCGGCTCGCCGGCCAACGCCGACCCGGTCGAGCCCCACGATGTGCAGCCCGAGGAACTGGACATTGCCCTGGGCATCTACCAGATCGAAGAAGCCACCACCCTGAGCATCCGACGTCCAACCCGGACCTGGGCCGGCCTGCGCAGCTTTGTCAGCGACGGCGACCTGCTGGCCGGTTTTGATCCACAGGTGCCCGGGCTGTTCTGGGTCGCCGGGCAAGGCGGCTACGGCATCCAGACCTCCCCGGCCATGGGCCAGGCCAGCGCCGCCCTGGTGCGGGGCCAGCCGCTGCCGGAACAGCTGACCCGCTTCGGCCTCACGCCCGCCATGCTGTCCCCTGCCCGCCTCGGCTGAAGGCCCTCAAGATGACGCGCCCGAACGATTGCGGCACACTCCCAGCGCCCGCCAACGGCGGGCGCCGATGCCGCCTGGAGTACGACCCATGACCTCACCCGCAAAGGACCCTGCCCTGGACAACTTCCGGGCGATTGCCGATGCCATTGCCACGCTGTTCTTCCCTCACGCCGAGGTGGTGCTCCACGACCTGCGCACGCAGAAGATCGACTACATCGCCAACAACCTGTCCAAGCGCGAAGTGGGCGACGATGCGGCCCTGGAAGACCTGCTCAGTGGCGACAGCGAGGAGCGCAATATCGGCCCCTATGAAAAGCTCAACTGGGACGGGCAGAAGATCCGCAGCCTCAGCAGCGTGCTGCGCGACAGCCACGGCCAGCCAATGGCCGTGCTGTGCATCAACCTGAACATCTCGCTGCTGGAAAACGCCAAGGCGGCGCTGGACCTGTTCCTCTCGCCGAGCAAACTGATTCCCCAGCCCGACTCGCTGTTTCGCGACGACTGGCAGGAACGCATCAACACCTTCCTGCACAACTGGCTGCGCGAACGCCAGCTGGGGCTGAACCTGCTGACCCGCGACCACAAGCGTGAGCTGGTGCTGGCGCTGCACGCCGAGGGCGCCTTCAAGGGCAAGAGCGCCTCCAACTACGTGGCCAACGTGCTGAACATGGGCCGGGCCACGGTGTACAAGCACCTGAAGGAATTGAAGGGACAGTAAAGGTTCGCGAGCAAGCCCGCTCCTACACGCAATTGCACAACACCTGTAGGAGCGAGCTCGCTCGCGAAGGCGTCCTCAAGAACACCGCAATGTCTCAATCCCCATAAATATCCGACTTGAAGTACTTGGCCTGGATCTTCTGATATTCGCCCTTGGCGCGAATCTCATCGATGGCCTTGTTCAACTCGCCCACCAGTTCACTGTTGCCCTTGCGCACCGCGATTCCCGCGCCCTCGCCGACGTACTTCGGATCCTTCAACTCGGGCCCGACAAAGGCGTAGTCGGCGCCGCGAGGCATCGACAGGAAATCGTCCAGGGGAATGGTGTCGGCGAAGATCGCGTCCAGGCGCCCGGCCGCCAGGTCCATGTAGATCTCTTCGTTGTTGCTGTAGCGCACCACCTTGATGCCCTTGGGCTCGAAGACCTCGGTGGCGAAACGATCGGTGGTGGTGGAACGCTGCACGCCCACGGTCTTGCCCTTGAGACTGGTGTACTGGTCATCCACCACCGCGCCCTTCTTCATCACCAGGCGCGACGAGGTGAAGTAGTACTTGTGGGTGAAATCCACCGATTTGCGGCGTTCAGCGGTGATGGTCATGGAGGACAGCGCGGCGTCGATCTTCTTCACCTTCAACGAGGGAATCAGGCCGTCGAACTCGCCCTCGATCCACTCGCACTTGACCTGCATCTGCGCGCACAGGGCATTGCCGATGTCGTAGTCAAAACCGCCGATCTTGCCGTCGGCGGTCTTGAAGGCGAACGGCGGATAAGCCGCCTCGATGCCCAGGCGCAGGGTTTTCTCGGCAGCCATCAGGCTGCTGCACGCCAACAGGCTCAAGGCCAGGCCACTGATGAGGGGGAATTTTTTCATGTTCGTTCTCTCGCGGGTTGTTGTTGGTTTGGCAAGACAGAAGGAAGGGGTGAAACGGGAGACGCTGTATTTGTACTTGTAATTCCATACTGGACTTTTACGTACATATCGTCAACGGCGCGCGCAGCGACTTATCCCCAGCGGTCGGCGGGAACAGTCGCAGTCGATTGCAAGCAGGATTGCGGCGGGATCCGGCCCCGCCGCCAGGCATCAGGGGATCAGTCTTTCCAGCGCTCGGCCGCAGCGTGATCACTGTCGCGGCCTTCCACCCAGCGCGGGCCGTCGGCGGTGTTTTCCTTTTTCCAGAACGGCGCGCGAGTCTTCAGATAATCCATGACAAAGGCACAGGCATCGAAGGCCGCCTGGCGATGGGCACTGGCCGCGCCGACGAAGACAATCGGCTCGCCCGGTTCCAGGGCGCCGACGCGGTGCAGCACCTGCAATTGCAACAGCGGCCAGCGCTGCTCGGCTTCGGCCGCAATCTTGCCCAGGGCCTTTTCGGTCATGCCCGGGTAATGCTCCAGGAACATGCCGTGCACGTCCCGGCCGTCATTGAAATCGCGCACGTAGCCGACAAAACTGACCACCGCGCCCACCCCGGTATTGGCGGCGTGCATGGCGTTGACTTCGGCGCCGGGATCGAAGGCCGCGGCTTGCACACGGATCGCCATCTCAGCCTCCGGTCACGGTGGGAAAGAACGCCACTTCATCGCCGTCCGCCAGGGGTTCGTCCAACTGGCACAGCTCTTCGTTGCGGGCGCACATCAGGTTCTGCTCGGCGAGCACGGCGGCCCCGTCACGGGACAGCAGCGCCTGGCGCACATCGTCGACACAGGCAAAGTCGCCCTCGACAAGCACGCCATCGAGCTTCAGGGCCTCACGGTAGCGGGCAAAGAACTTCACCGAGATCTTCATGCGTCAGCCACCCGGTAATGGCCGCTCTTGCCGCCGGTCTTCTCCAGCACCCGCACGCCTTCGATGATCATGCCGCGGTCCACGGCCTTGCACATGTCATAGATCGTCAGCGCGGCGACGCTGGCGGCGGTCAACGCCTCCATCTCCACCCCGGTCTGCCCCGACAGCTTGCAACGGGCCACGATGTGTACGCTGTCTTCGCCCTCGGCACTGAGCTCGACCTTGACGCTGGTCAGCATCAACGGATGGCACAGGGGGATCAGCTCGCTGGTCTTCTTCGCGGCCTGAATCCCGGCGATGCGCGCCACGGCAAATACATCGCCCTTGGGGTGACCGCCACTGACGATCATCTGCAGGGTTTGCGGGAGCATGCGCACCCGGGCTTCGGCCGCCGCCTCGCGAAAAGTCACGGCCTTGTCGGTGACGTCGACCATATTGGCGCGCCCCTGGGAATCGAGATGAGTCAGCACGGCGTTACTCCTGATCAGGTGGGCCGATTGTAAACCCGCGGGTCAATTTTTCGCACGGGGCATCTGCCTGCGCCAAACGGCAATCAGCCCGACGAATAGGGCGCATCAGAACAACGAATTGGAGCCCGGCGCTGGATAACCGTACAACAGCGCCAACATCCAAAAAAGGAAGTCGCTTCATGGCCTTGTTCGTTTCGATCCTGCTCAGCCTGCTCGCCGGTTTCGCCGTGCCCCTCCAGGCCGGGACCAACGCCCGCCTGGGCACCCTGCTCGGGCATCCACTGTGGGCCACCGGTGTTTCGCTGCTGGTCAGCCTGCTGGTGCTGGGGGTCCTGCTGCTGTTCATCAAGGTGCCCAAGCCCAATCTCATGGCCGCCCTGCAAGGTCCCTGGTGGATCTGGATGGGCGGCCTGGCCGGGGTGCTGTACATCACCGTCGCGCTGTTGATGGCGCCGCGCCTGGGGGCGCTGAACTTCATCATGGTGGTGATCATCGGCCAGTTGCTGATCTCGCTGATCATCGACTACTTCGGGCTGGTGGGTCTGCCACGCAAGGACATCAGCCTGCAGAAGCTGATCGGCGTGCTGGTGGTGATCGGCGGTTTCGTCATTACCATCCGTGGCTGAGCTGTCGCCTCAGTCCTTGGCTGCGCTGGCCAGCCTGACCTGCTCGCGCAACCAGCGATGCGCCAGGTCATCACTGAAACGCGAATGCCAGATCTGCACGAACTTGAAGGGCGCAATGTTCAGCGGCGGGGCCAAGCGCAGCAGTCCCTGCGGCAGCGGGATCTCGTCCAGGGTGCGGCTGGCCACGGTGAGGATCAGGTCGGTGCCACGGATCATGTTCGGCGCGGCCCCCCAATGGGGCACGCTGACCGCAATCTGGCGCTCCAGGCCTTCGTCGGCCAGGCGCTGATCGACCTCACCGTTGAAGCAACCGTCCATCGACACCTGCAAATGGGGACGCGCCAGGTAGGTGTTCAAATCCAGGTTTTGCTCCACGCCCAAGGTGCTGCCATCCACCAGGCAAGAGAAGGTCTCTTCAAACAGCACCTCCTTGGCGATCTCTGCGCCGAGGCTGGGAAACACTCCCAGGGCCAGGTCGATCTGGCCCTGGGCAATCTGCTCGGACATCTCGTGGCGGCTGCCCTGGGTCACCACCAGGCGCATCAACGGCGCCTCACCGCGCAAGCGCACCAGCAGCCGGGGAAGGACGATGGCCGCCGCGTAATCCGACATCGCCAAATGAAAGATCCGCTGCGAGGTGGCCGGGTCGAAGTCCAGGGATTTGCCGAGCAAGGTCTCGATCTGGCTGAGAACTTCCTTGAGGGGCGCCTGCAGGCTACGGGCCAGCGGGCTGAGCAGCACCTCGTTGCCCTGGCGGATCAGCAGCGGATCATCCAGCAGCACCCGCAGCTTGCCCAGGGAATGGCTGATGGCCGGCTGGCTCAGGTGCAGGCGCTCGCCGGTGCGGGTCACATGCTTTTCCGTCAGCAAGGCATCGAGGATTACCAACAGATTCAGGTCGATATTGCGCAGGGAAACGCGGGTCATCCGGTGTTTTCCAACTGGGGAACGCTCGGCGGCGGGAGCGCAGGATAACCCGGGGCCGGGGCCTGGATGCAAAACGGGCGACCCGAAGGCCGCCCGTGCTGGAAGGCATTGCCGTTACAGATGGCTCTCCGCGTACTCCGCCAGGATCGAGCGCGGCACCCCTTGCAGGGTGATGTGCACGCCGTTGGGGAAGTCCTTGAAGCGTTCGGTGAGGTAGGTCAGGCCCGAGCTGGTGGCCGACAGGTAAGGGGTATCGATCTGTGCCAGGTTGCCCAGGCACACCACTTTGGAACCGGCGCCGGCACGGGTGATGATGGTTTTCATCTGGTGCGGGGTGAGGTTCTGGCATTCGTCGATCAGGATCAGGCTCTGCTGGAAGCTGCGACCGCGGATGTAGTTCAGGGATTTGAACTGCAACGGCACCTTGCTGAGGATGTAGTCGACGCTGCCGTGGGTGTTCTCGTCATCCATGTGCAGGGCTTCGAGGTTGTCGGTGATGGCGCCCAGCCAGGGTTCCATTTTCTCCGCCTCGGTGCCCGGCAGGAAGCCGATCTCCTGGTCCAGCCCCTGCACGCTGCGGGTGGCGATGATGCGCCGGTAGCGCTTGCTGACCATGGTCTGCTCGATGGCCGCGGCCAGGGCCAGGATGGTCTTGCCGGAACCGGCGGCGCCGGACAGGTTGACCAGGTGGATGTCCGGGTCGAGCAGCGCGTACAGCGCCAGGCCCTGATAGATGTCACGCGGTTTCAGGCCCCAGGCTTCCTGGTGCAACAGGGGTTCCTGATGCAGGTCGAGGATCAGCAGCACATCGGCGCGGATTTCCTTGATCCAGCCGACAAAGCCCTGTTCGTCGATGATGAATTCATTGATATGCACCGCCGGCAGGTTGTCGATCAGCTGCACCTGGTGCCAGGTACGGCCGTGATCCTGACGGGTTTCCACCTTGCTTACGCGGTCCCAGAACGAGCCGCTCATGTTGTGGAAACCATTGGGCAGCAGGGACACGTCGTCCACCAGCTGGTCGGTGCTGTAGTCCTCGGCGGCGATCCCGCAGGCCCGCGCCTTGAGGCGCATGTTGATGTCTTTGGTCACCAGCACCACGGGCAGGTCCTTGTTGCGCGCGTGCAGGTCGATCAACTGGTTGATGATGATGTTGTCGTTGAGGTTCTCCGGCAACAGGCTGTTGGGCTCGTTGCGCTTGCTCATGAGGATCGACAGCAAGCCCTTGGGCCCGCTCTTGCCACGCTGGATCGGCACGCCCAGCTCGACATCCTCGGGCGAAGCCTCGCCCAGGGTCTTGTCGATCAGGCGGATCGCCTGGCGGCATTCCGCGGCAACGCTATGGTGTCCGCTCTTGAGCTTGTCTAGCTCTTCGAGGACGGTCATGGGAATGGCGACGTGGTGTTCTTCGAAATTCAGTAAGGCGTTGGGATCGTGAATCAATACATTGGTATCGAGTACATAAAGGATTGGCTGGTTGGAAGAAGAGCTACGTCCGTGGTCATCCATACTCGGTCACCTTATGTGGGAGCCAGTCGACGCAATACCATGGGGTATCGCGCCTCGAATGACCACCGAATTCACCCGCAGGGGGGGTCAGGTGAGCTGCACACGAGGAGTCTTGGAAGACGCCACCTGTGTCGCAGGTTTCGGCGGTCTGAGTTCGTAATACTCCAAAAACCGTGACAGGAAAACGCACTTTGACGCTTTTTTGATGTTTATTTTTCAGAGTGACGAAAAGCCCTTGGCGCACTGCCCGCTCACCGTTAAAGTCGGAAGTCCGCCTGCCTCGAAACCCCGCTGAAATCCGCCCCCTTTTGCGCCCACGCCCCGTGTTTCCGGGCACTTGGCCGTTTCAGCGGAACGCGTCCTGACAATCCTCCCAGCCAATCCCGCTCTGCGCGGTCTGCGCCAGCAACCAGGGCAGGCTGGTCTTGACCCCGTCCTGCTTGGCATTGAAGGCAATCACCCCGCGCCGCCACAACAGCATCAGGGTCAGCACCCGCTGGCCACTGTCCTCGGCCTTGAGCTTGCCGGCGCCATCCTGGGCGTCGATGTCCCACAACGCCACCTGCATGCCCTGGGCATTGAAGAAACCCTCGGCGTCGGCGCGGCGCTGGCCAAGAGGCGGGCGGAACAGCGGCACGTAGTTTTCCGGCAGCTTGCTCTTCACCAGGTCGGCGCTGCGCTGGATCGAGTACTGCCAGTCCTGCCAATGGCTGTGGGAGCGGAACTCCCAGCCCTGGACCCCGACGCACTGCCGGGAATACAGCGACTGCAGGCTGGCCACCGAAGCCTTGTCGAGGCGGTTCTGGATGTCGTTGCCGAGGACGAAGAACGTCCCGCTGAGGTTGGCCTTGCGCAGGTAGTTGGTGAGCCAGGGCGTATTGTCCGGCGCCAGGTTGGCGGCGCTGTCGAAGGTCAGCAGAAACAGCCGGTCATTGAGTTCGTCGCCATTGCGCTCGTAATCGCCGAAACGCAGCACCTCGCTGCTGGTCTGCGGTGACAGCGCCGCCTTGCGCAGCAACTCATCCAGGTACTGCTCGTGAAAGCTGCGGCTGGGTTCGCCCCAGCGGGCGTAATAGGAATCCTCGCCGAGCTGGAACTTGCCGGCCTGCTTGCGCAACTGCTGCATGTTTTCCACCAGGAAACAGAACGAAGCGTCCTGATCGCAGCTTTGCTGGGCGAAGTCGTAGTTCTCCAGCAGGCGCGCCCACAGATGCTCGCGCAGCTCGTTGATCGCCCCCATGTTGATCATGCGCAAGCCCAGGCGCTGCTTGAGCGAGGCCTCGTCCCAGGCCTCGCTGACCAGCAGGGCACGGGCAAAGGTCAGGATCTCGGCCCGCGAGGCGACGTCGAACAGGGTCGGATTGTCGAGCTTTTCCGGCCAGGTGCTGCGATCCAGGGTCGCCGGATCATTGGGCGCCGCCAGCACGCTGACACTCAGTAGCCAGGCCGAGAAGAGAAACGCGATACGCAAAAGGGATGCCTCCAGAACAAAACCCGCGCGGCACTATAGCCGATCTGGGCCAGGAATCAGGGCCCCTTCGCCGGCAAGCCGGCTCCTACAGGGCTATGTAGGAGCCGGCTTGCCGGCGAACCGCGATCAGCGGTCATGGCTATCGCCATCATAGGTGGAGTCCCGGCGCCCGAGCCCCTAGAATCCCCCGACGCTTAAAGGAGACGACCCCATGCTGATGGTGATTTCACCCGCCAAGACCCTCGATTACGAAACACCGCCGGTCACCCAGCGCTTTACCCAGCCGCAATACCTCGACCACTCCCAGGAACTGATCCAGCAACTGCGGGAACTGAGCCCGGCGCAGATCAGCGAACTGATGCACGTGTCCGACAAGATCGGCGGGCTCAACGCCGCGCGTTTCGGCAGCTGGACCCCGGCCTTCACCCCGGACAACGCCAAGCAGGCGCTGCTGGCGTTCAAGGGCGACGTCTACACCGGGCTCAATGCCGAATCCTTGAGCGAAGCGGACTTCGACTACGCCCAGCAGCACCTGCGCATGCTCTCCGGCCTCTACGGCCTGCTGCGCCCCCTGGACCTGATGCAGCCCTACCGCCTGGAAATGGGCACCAAGCTGGCCAACGCCCGGGGCAAGGACCTGTACGCCTTCTGGGGCACCCGCATCAGTGAATGGCTGAACGAGGCCCTGGCCGATCAGGGCGACGACCTGCTGCTGAACCTGGCCTCCAACGAGTACTTCTCGGCGGTCAAGCGCACCGCCCTGAACGCGCGGATCATCAACACCGAGTTCAAGGACCTGAAGAACGGCCAGTACAAGATCATCAGCTTCTATGCCAAGAAGGCCCGGGGCCTGATGAGCCGTTTCGTCATCCAGGAACGCATCAACGACCCCGCCCAGCTCAAGCAATTCGACGTCCAGGGCTACCGCTTCAGCGCGGAGCAATCCAAAGCCGACAACCTGGTGTTCCTGCGCGACCACGCACCGGAATAAAGCGTTCCCCTGCCGCGCTCGTTACCACCTGGCGAGCGCGCCAGAATGTGATCACCCGCACATTCCCCGCCTTCGATAAGCCATTTTTTTGGCGCGACAGAACTTTCCGCGTTTTGCATAACTTTTATTTCACTCGACAGCGCTGAATTTTTTCAGTAGTGGCACCACTTTTTTTATTCGGTAGTGGCACAAAACTATCTACGCAGTTCAACTCCCCACAACTAAAGGCCCAAACCTTAAGTGCTATCAGTTTGAAAGCAGTGCCATCTTTCTCAATATTTCAAGAAATTTCGCAAAACAGGATGAGCGGGCCGGAACTATGCCCGCGGACACCGCTCATACCACCGGTAACGATTCTCAACGAGCTTGTAAGAGATGACTTACACGGACTCAGCTGAAACTAATCAAGTTGCGTCCCCCTTTGACCAATGAGTCACAAACTTGAACTAAAAGGTAAACAACAGGAGATAAGGCAGCACAACTATCCCCTAACGAGCCAAGGAACAGCTGGCCTTCAAGGGCCGCGAGAACCAACTGAAAAGCCCGTATTACGTGGCCTTCAGCCATCCCAAGGATAGCGGATGGTTTTTCTCGCGAACCCTGCAGCAGGAGCCGCCGGCAACATTCAAGGGCAAATCAGAACAACAAGGATCGGTTGCGCACAACTTGAGTGCACTTATTTAGACACTCGGAACTTAGTCTGCCTGCACGCGGCCCTACAACGTACTTCGTTGTACTTCCGAGTGCGCAAAAACAGCTGGCAAACATTAACTCCGGCCATCTAATGGCGTGAATAACACAGAGGTAAATGCGATGCGCATCAGCATATTTGGTTTGGGTTACGTCGGTGCAGTCTGTGCCGGTTGCCTGTCCGCACGGGGCCACGAAGTGGTTGGCGTAGATATTTCGAAAGAGAAGATCGACCTGATCAACGCCGGTAAATCGCCGATCGTTGAACCGGGTCTGGGTGAACTTCTGGCGCAAGGTATCCAGACCGCTCGTCTGCGCGGCACCACCAACTTCGCCGAAGCCATCCGCGATACCGACCTGTCGATGATCTGCGTCGGCACCCCGAGCAAGAAGAACGGCGACCTGGAACTGGATTACATCGAATCGGTGTGCCGCGAGATCGGTTTCGTCCTGCGCGACAAGGCCACCCGCCACACCATCGTGGTGCGCAGCACGGTGCTGCCGGGGACGGTGAAGAACGTGGTGATCCCGATTCTCGAAGACTGCTCGGGCAAGAAGGCCGGGGTGGATTTCGGCGTCGCGGTGAACCCGGAATTCCTGCGTGAAAGCACCGCGATCAAGGACTACGACTTCCCGCCCATGACCGTGATCGGCCAGTTCGACCAGGCCTCCGGCGATGTGCTGCAAGCGCTGTACGAAGAACTCGACGCACCGATCATCCGCAAGGACATCGAAGTCGCCGAGATGATCAAGTACACCTGCAACGTCTGGCACGCGACCAAGGTCACCTTCGCCAACGAGATCGGCAACATCGCCAAGGCGGTGGGCGTCGACGGCCGCGAAGTGATGGACGTGGTCTGCCAGGACAAGACCCTCAACCTGTCCCAGTACTACATGCGCCCGGGCTTCGCCTTCGGTGGCTCCTGCCTGCCCAAGGACGTGCGCGCCCTGACCTACCGCGCCAGCTCCCTGGACATCGAGGCGCCGCTGCTCAACTCGCTGATGCGCAGCAACGAATCCCAGGTGCAGAACGCCTTCGACATCGTTTCCAGCCACGACAAGCGCAAGGTCGCCCTGCTCGGCCTGAGCTTCAAGGCCGGCACCGACGACCTGCGCGAGAGCCCGCTGGTGGAGCTGGCGGAAATGCTCATCGGCAAGGGCTTCGACCTGAGCATCTACGACAGCAACGTCGAGTACGCCCGGGTCCACGGCGCCAACAAGGACTACATCGAGTCGAAGATCCCCCACGTCTCGTCCCTGCTCAACTCGGACTTCGACGCGGTGATCGGCAACTCCGACCTGATCATCCTCGGCAACCGCGACGAGAAGTTCCGCGCCCTGGCCGAACACGTGCCTGACGGCAAGCAGGTCATAGACCTGGTGGGCTTCATGGCCAAGGCCACCAGCAGCAAGGGCCGTACCGAAGGCATCTGCTGGTAAAGCAGCGGCAAGCTTCAAGCTTCAAGCCGTAAGCAAGAGCTCCACGCTTGGAACTTGCGGCTTGGAGCTTGCAACTGATTTTAGGATGCAGATTATGCACAGGCTAAAGCACGGCCTGCTTCAGGCCGCCGGTTGGCTGTTTTACTCGAGTTTGCTGATGGGCATGGCCTTGCTCCTGCCCGCCTCGACCTTCGACTCGCAATCCAAGGACTTCATTTTCCTGATTGGCGCCGTGGGCATCTGGCGCTACTCCATGGGAGCCACGCACTTCGTGCGCGGCATGCTGTTTCTCTACGTGGTCTACCCGCACCTGCGGCGCAAGGTGCGCAAGCTCGGCAGCGCGGCCGACCCGTCCCACGTATTCCTGATGGTCACCAGCTTTCGCATCGACGCGCTGACCACCGCCCAGGTCTACGGCTCGGTGATCCGCGAAGCCATCGACTGCGGCTTCCCCACCACCGTGGTCTGCTCGATCGTGGAGATGTCCGACGAGCTGCTGGTGAAAAGCCTGTGGGCGCGGATGAACCCGCCGGAGCGGGTCAAGCTGGACTTCGTGCGCATCCCCGGCACCGGCAAGCGTGACGGCCTGGCCTTCGGTTTCCGCGCCATCTCCCGCCACCTGCCGGACAGCCGGGCCGTGGTGGCGGTGATCGACGGCGACACCGTGCTCGGCGAAGGCGTGGTGCGCAAGACCGTGCCCTGGTTCCAGCTGTTCGGCAATGTCGGCGGCCTGACCACCAACGAATTCTGCGAAGTGCGCGGCGGCTACGTCATGAGCGAATGGCACAAGCTGCGCTTCGCCCAGCGCCACATCAACATGTGCTCCATGGCCCTGTCCAAGCGCGTGCTGACCATGACCGGGCGCATGTCGGTGTTCCGCGCCAGCGTGGTCACCGACCCGGACTTCATCGCCGACGTCGAAAGCGACTCCCTGCAACACTGGCGCCTGGGCCGCTTCAAATTCCTCACCGGCGACGACAAGTCCAGCTGGTACAGCCTGATGCGCCTGGGCTACGACACCTTCTACGTGCCCGACGCGGCGATCAACACTGTGGAACACCCGCCGGAAAAGAGCTTCATCAAGGCCAGCCGCAAACTGATGTTCCGCTGGTACGGCAACAACCTGCGGCAGAACGCCCGGGCCCTGGGCCTGGGGATCAAGCGCCTGGGACTGTTCACCAGCGTGGTGCTGTTCGACCAGCGCGTGTCGATGTGGACCTCGCTGCTGGGCCTGACCGTGGCCATCATCGCCAGCGTCAAGTACGGCACCGCCTTCCTCCTGGCCTACCTGCTGTGGATCGGCATCACCCGGCTGATCCTGACCCTGCTGCTGTCCTGCTCGGGGCACCACATCGGCCCGGCCTACCCCTTGATTCTCTATTACAACCAGATCGTCGGCGCGCTGGTGAAGATCTACGTGTTCTTCCGCCTCGACCAGCAATCCTGGACCCGCCAGGACACCAAACTGACCCGTGATCTCGCCAGCTTTCAACGTTGGTTCAACACCTGGTCGTCTCGAACCATGACCTTCTCCGCCGGCAGCGTATTCGTCGCCGTGCTGCTGCTGATGGTCTGACCCGACTTGCCTGAATTAACTAGGAAATCGACTCTATGAACACCGCCGTGAACGTCAACGTAGTGCATGAATCCGAAGCCCAACGCCAGCACGCCCGGGTCAAGATCCCGGCCAAGCTGCGCTTCTTCGGCAACGAGGCCAAGCCGCTGGAAGTGCGGGTCCACGATCTCTCCGCCGGCGGCCTGAGCTTCAACGCCGGGCAGCAGATGCTGACCGTGGGTGCCGTGCATAAGGGCCGCCTGCAATTTGTCATCGACAACCTCGGCCTGGCCATGGATGTGGAGCTGCAGATCCGCTCCTTCGATCGCCAGAGCGGCCGCGTCGGTTGCCAGTTCCAGAACCTGGAGCCCCAGGACATCTCCACCCTGCGCCACCTGATCACCTCGCACCTGGCCGGCGACATCGTCAGCATGGGCGACGTGCTCGCCACCCTGCAGCGCGACAACTTCACCAAGGCGCGCAAGGTCAAGGACAGCGGCAGCGGCATGAGCGCCATGGGCCGCCTGCGGGCCGTGACCTTCAGCGCCGGGATCTTCGTGGTGGGCCTGGCCGCCTTCGGCTTCGTGCTCAAGTCGGTGTACGGCATGTACTTCGTCAGCCACGCCCAGGCCGGCCTGGTCAGCGTCCCGGGGATGAACGTCACCATGCCCCGCGATGGCACCGTGCAAAGCCTGGTGCAGATCGATGGCGCCGTGGCCAAGGGCGCGCCCCTGGCCAGCTTCAGCACCAGCATGCTCGACGTGCTCAAGGGCCACCTGGACGAAAACCAGCTGCAACCGGCCAAGGTCGAGGAACTGTTCGGCAAGCAGATGACCGGCACCCTGACCTCCCCCTGCGACTGCACCGTGGCCCAGCAACGGGTGGCCGACGGTCAGTACGCGAGCAAGGGCGACGTGATCTTCCAACTGGTGCCCCGCAACAGCCAGGCCAACGTCGAGGCACGCTTCTCCTATCGCCAGTTCGGCGACGTGCGCCCGGGCACCCAGGTCAACTTCCAGATCGCCGGCGAGGATGAAATGCGCACCGGCACCATCGTCAGCAGCACCAGCCTCAACAGCGATGACCTGTCCTCCGACATCCGCGTGCAGATCAAGCCCGACGCGCCTCTGAGCAGCGCCTTCGCCGGTCGCCCGGTGGAAGTCAGCAGCGACCGCGGCCCGTCGATGAACTGGCTGATCGACAAAGCCATGGCCGCGGGTCTGTAACCATGACAGTGCCTACCCAGCTCTCTGTAGCCGCTGCCGCAGGCTGCGCCCGGCCGCGCAGCGGACGCAACCCGGCCAGCTCGATGCCCCCCGAAAACCAGCACGAGCGCTGCGCGCTCGATCGCAGCCTGCGGCAGCGGCTACAGGGTTCGGTGTTGCCCTTGGTCGCCGCCCTGGCCCTGGCCGGTTGCGCCGGCCTGCCGGACCAGCGCCTGGCCAACGAAGCCCTGAAGCGCGGCGACACCGCCCTGGCCCAGCAGAACTACCGGCAACTCGCGGACCTGGGCTACAGCGAGGCGCAAGTGGGCCTGGCCGACATCCAGGTGGAAAGCCGCGACCCGGCGCAGATCAAGCAGGCCGAGGCCACCTATCGCGCCGCAGCCGATGTGTCGCCCCGGGCCCAGGCACGCCTGGGCCGCCTGTTGGTGGCCAAGCCCGGTTCCACCGAGGCCGAGCAGCACGAAGCCGAAGGCCTGTTGAAAAAAGCCTTTGCCAACGGTGAAGGCAACACCCTGATTCCCCTGGCGATGCTGTACCTGCAATACCCCCACAGCTTCCCCAACGTCGACGCCCAGCGGCAGATCAGCCAATGGCGCAGCGCCGGTTACCCGGAAGCCGGCCTGGCCCAGGTGCTGCTGTACCGCACCCAAGGCACCTACGACCAGCACCTGGCCGAGGTGGAAAGCATCTGCAAGGCCGCGCTCAACAGCACCGACATCTGCTACGTGGAACTGGCCACCGTTTATCAAAAACGCGGCCAGCCGGAGCAACAGGCCGAGCTGCTCAAGCAGCTGCAGGCCGGCTACAGCCGTGGCACGGTCAGCGCCCAGCGCGTCGACAGCGTGGCCCGGGTGCTGGGCGATGCCAGCCTCGGCAAGCCGGATGAAAAAACCGCCCAGGCCCTGCTGGAACAGGTCGCTCCGGGTTACCCGGCGTCCTGGGTCAGCCTGGCCCAACTGCTCTACGACTTCCCCGAACTGGGTGACGTCGACCAGATGATGCAGTACCTGGACAACGGCCGCGCCGCCGACCAGCCCCGCGCCGAACTGCTGCTGGGCAAGCTCTACTACGAAGGCAAATGGGTGCCGGCCGACGCCAAGGTCGCCGAAGCACACTTCCAGAAAGCCGTGGGCCGCGAAGTGGCTGCCGACTATTACCTCGGCCAGATCTACCGCCGTGGCTACCTGGGCCAGGTCTACCCACAAAAGGCCCTGGACCACCTGCTGACCGCCGCGCGCAACGGCCAGAACAGCGCCGACTTCGCCATTGCCCAGTTGTTCTCCCAGGGCCGCGGCACCCAGCCCAACCCAGTCAACGCCTACGTCTTCAGCCAACTGGCGAAGGTCCAGGACACACCGCAGGCCAACGAACTGGCGCAACAACTGGAAAGCCAATTGCCGCCTGCACAGCGCGCCGAAGCCCAACGCCTGCTGCAACAAGAGCAGGCCGTGCGTGGGGCCTTGAGCCAGAACGCGCTGCAACTGCACGCCCTGCAAGAAGAAGACGGCGAGGAAACCCTATGACGCTCCCCCCACTCAATCCAACTCCTGTAGCCGCTGCCGCAGGCTGCCATCGAGCGCAAAGCGCTCGCCACTCCAGCCCCCGCCAATCGCGGCCGCTGCGCGACCGGGCGCAGCCTGCGGCAGCGGCTACAGGCAAGCGTTTCAGCCTGTCGAAGCTGGGCATGGCCCTGGGCTTTGCCATGCTCTGGTCCAACCCGACCCTGGCCGCCCTCACCGACACCAGGAACTTCGGCCTGGAAGTGAAGATCACCGGCCAGTCCGAGGACGACCGCGACCTGGGCACCCAGCGCGGTGGCGACGTCAACGGCGTCGGCCTCGACCTGCGGCCCTGGGTCTACGGCGAAAGCGGTGCCTGGAGCGCCTACGCCATGGGCCAGGCGGTGACCGCCAGCGACGTGATCGAAACCGACACCCTGCAACAGTCCAGCGACGACGCCAGCCAGCAATCGAGCAACGACGACCGCAAGACCAAGAAGAGCTACCTGGCGATGCGCGAGTTCTGGATCGGATACAGCGGCTTCACCGCCTACCCCGGCGAGCAGTTGAAGTTCGGTCGCCAGCGCCTGCGCAACGACGACGGGCAATGGCGCGACACCAACATCGAGGCGCTGAACTGGACCTTCGACACCACCCTGCTGCGGGCCAACGTCGGCGTTGCCGAGCGCTTCAGCGAATACCGCACCGACCTCAAGGAGCTGGCGCCCAAGGACAAGGACCGCCTGCACCTGTACGCCGACGCCGCCTATCAGTGGACGCCCGGCCAATGGGTGGGCATCCGCGCCCACCACACCCATGACGACGGCAAGCTCGACTACGCCCAGCCCGGCGTGGCCAGCGACCCGCTGGACAAGAAGCAGAACGGCGACCTGACCTGGCTCGGCCTGGAAGCCAACAGCGACGCCTTTAACTGGCGCAACACCAATACCGTCAACTACTGGGCCAGCCTCACCGGCATGCGCGGCGACCGCGACACGGTCAACCCGCTGAACGCCGACGGCAGCCGCCCGACCCAGGCCAAGCGCGGCGACAACCTCGACGGCTGGGCCACCGACCTGGGCGTGCGCCTGCGCCTGGACCCTAACTGGCAAGTGGGCGCGGCCTACGCCCGGGCCAGCGGCGACTACGAGCAGAACGGCCTGCAAAGCAACCGCTCCAACTACACCGGCACCCGCTCCCGGGTGCACCGCTTCGGCGAAGCCTTCCGTGGCGAAATGAACAACACCCAGAGCGCCACCCTGTTCGGCTCCTGGATGCTCAACGATGAATACGACGCCAGCCTGATCTACCACAAGTTCTGGCGCGTGGACGGCAACAAGCCGGTGGGCAGCAACGGCATCAACGCCGTGGACAACGACTATGACGGCAACGGCAACCTGCTCTCCAGCACCGCGCTGCCCCTGCAGGACGGCAAGAAAGACTTGGGGCAGGAAATGGACCTGGTGGTCACCAAGTACTTCAAGCAAGGCCTGTTGCCGGCGGCCCTGAGCCAGTCCATCGATGAGCCGTCGGCCCTGGTGCGTTTTCGTGGCGGCGTGTTCAAGCCCGGCGACGCCTATGGCAAAGACGTCGACTCGTACATGCACCGCGCCTTTATCGACGTGATCTGGCGCTTCTGATGCGAACCGCGAAGGGAGTGCCCGAAATGAACTGCTACCCCATGAACAGCCCCGCTGCGAAAGGCGCCATCAGCCTGTTGGCGGGCGCTCTGTTGCTGGCCAGCAGCTCGGCGTTCGCCAGTGCCGAGCCGGCCAAGGCGCCGATCATCGCCAAGGGCCTGCAGCAGGCCAAGACCTACACCGTCAGCAGCGCGCCCACCGAGCCCCTGGCCCTGGCCAAGCCGACCCTGCCGGACCTGTCCGGCTACACCGCCGAAGCCGTCGCGGCGAAGATCGTGCGCAGCAAGCCGGGCAAGATCAGCGTGCGCCGGATGATGCAGGAAGACGCCCTGAAAGACTTCATCGGCGGCGACAACAAGATGGCCGAATGGGTGGTGCGCCAGCACGGCATCCCCCAGGCGATCTTCATCGACGACGGTTACATCAACCTCAAGCAACTGGTGGGCAAGCTGCCCAAGCAGTACATCAGCGAGACGGCGCCCGGGGTCTACCTGGCCCGGGTGCCGATCGTCGTCGGCCGCCACGGCATCCTCGACATCGACAAACAGACCCAGGAGCTGCGCCTGTCCCAGGAGGGCGGCGCGTTCCTGGTCAACGACGGCCAGCTGTTCGTGCGTGACACCAAAGTCACCGGCTGGCGCGAGCAGGACAACGGCCCGGCGAGCTTCCGTTCGCCCAAGGAATTCCGCCCGTTCCTGCTGGCCTGGGGCGGTACCGAGACCTACATCGTCAACAGCACGATGGCCAGCTTCGGCTACGCCAATTCCAAGTCCTACGGGGTGAGCATTTCCCAGTACACGCCGAACATGGCCAAGGTGCTCAAGCGCCCCGAGCCCACCGGCTGGATCATCGGCTCGACCTTCTCCGACATGTGGTACGGCTTCTACTGCTACGAAACCCGGGACTTCGTGCTCAAGGGCAACACCTACAAGGACAACATCGTCTACGGCATCGACCCCCACGACCGCTCCCACGGCCTGATCATTGCCGACAACACCGTCCACGGCACCAAGAAGAAGCACGGCATCATCATTTCCCGGGAAGTGAACGACAGCTTCATCTTCAACAACCGCAGCTACGACAACCACCTCTCGGGGCTGGTGATCGACCGTAACAGCGTCAACAACCTGATCGCCTACAACGAGATCTACCGCAACCACAGCGACGGCATCACCCTCTACGAGAGTGCCGACAACCTGATCTACGCCAACAAGGTGATCAGCAACCGCCGCCACGGCATCCGCATTCGCAACAGCGTGAACATCCGCCTGTACGAAAACATCGCCATGGCCAACGGCCTGACCGGGGTCTACGGCCACATCAAGGACCTGTCCGACACCGACCGCGACATCAAGCTCGACCCGTTCGACGCCCAGGTGTCGCTGATCGTGGTCGGCGGCGAGCTGGCGGCCAACGGCAGCGGGCCGATGTCCATCGACTCGCCCCTGAGCGTGGAGCTGTACCGGGTGTCGATGCTGGCGCCGACCAAAAGCAGCGGCATCAGCTTCTCCGGGGTCCTGGGCGAGCGCCAGGACGAAATTCTCGACCTGCTGGTGCGCCAGCAGAAGGCCGTGCTGATCGACCCCGTCGAACGCCAGACCGAAATGCGCGATTGAGGATGACTTGCATGCACCCACACTGGATCAAACTCCTGGGCCTGTCGGCCCTGACCGCGGGGATACTCGCCGCCAGCGCCGGCGCCCGCGCCGATGCGGCCAGCGCTGCGAGCGCCGCGCCCAGTTTCAAGGCCGAGCCGTGCTGCAACCTGTGCCCGGCCGCCCACGACGCGAAGAACTACGTGACCCGCTACCAGCAGAACTTCACCACCCTGGTGCAAGCCCAGGGCGACTGGCTGTTCCGTACCCAGGAAGATTTGCGCACCGAGTTCAACACCACGCCTGAAGGCTACCGCCGCCTCAAGCAGCTGCACGAAGCCTTCAAGAGCAAGGGCGTGGAACTGGTGCTGGTGTACCAGCCGACCCGCGGCCTGGTGAACCGCAACAAGCTCAACCCGGAACAGAAAGCCCGCTTCGACTACGACAAGGCGCTGAACAACTACAAGGCCATGCTCGGGCGCTTCGCCCAGATGGGCTACGTGGTGCCGGACCTGTCGCCGCTGACCAACGAACAACTGCCCGAGACCCTGCCGGCCCACGACTTCTACTTCCGCGGCGACCAGCACTGGACCCCTTACGGCGCCCAGCGCACGGCCAAGATCGTCGCCGACAAGGTCAAGCAACTGCCGGCCTTCGCCGACATTCCCCGGCGCGAATTCGAGACCCACAAGTCCGGGCGCATGGGCAAGACCGGCACCCTGCACAACATGGCCGGGCAGCTGTGCGGCACCAGCTACGCCATCCAGTACATGGACCAGTTCACCACCGAGCCCAAGGGCGAGGCCGGCGACGGCGACCTGTTCGGTGATTCCGGCAACCCGCAGATCACCCTGGTGGGCACCAGCCACAGCGGCAAGAACTACAACTTCGCCGGCTTCCTCGAAGAGGCCATCGGCGCCGACATTCTCAACGTCGCCTTCCCCGGCGGTGGCCTGGAAGGCTCGATGCTGCAGTACCTGGGCAGCGACGAATTCCAGAAGTCCCCGCCGAAGATCCTGATCTGGGAATTCTCGCCGCTGTACCGCCTGGACCAGGAAACCATCTACCGGCAGATGATGGCCCTGCTGGACAACGGCTGCGAAGGCAAGAACCCGCAGATGAGCGCCAGCACCACCCTCAAGCCGGGCAAGAACGAATTGCTGGTCAACAGCAAGAACCTGGACCTGCGCAACAGCGGCCATCAGGTCGACATCCGCTTCGCCGACCCTTCGGTGAAAACCCTGCAAGCCACCCTCTGGTACATGAACGGCCGCCACGAGGACATCAAGATCGAAAAACCGGAAACGTCCGACACCGACGGGCGCTTCGCCTTCGAACTGCGCACCGATGAAGACTGGGCCTCGCAGAACCTGCTGGCGGTGGAGATCCAGGGTCCGGAAGCGGGCACTGCCGGGCAGAAGGTCGAAGCGAAAATTTGCAAACGCAACGTATTCCCGAGCGCCGAGCAACGCACCGCGCAGATCGGGCAATGAGGTTACCTATGCAAAGCACACAGCTGAAACGCCTGTTGATACCCAGCCTGCTGGGGCTCGCCATGTTCACCGGCAGCGCCCAGGCCGCCGCGCCGCTGCGTCCGCCCCAGGGCTATTACGCCCCGGTGGACAAGTTCAAGAGCGGTGACGACAGCGAAGGCTGCGACGCCATGCCCGCGCCCTACACCGGCGCCCTGCAGTTTCGCAGCAAGTACGAAGGCTCGGACAAGGCCCGGGCCACCCTCAACGTGCAGTCCGAACAGGCCTTTCGCGACACCACCGCGGACATCACCAAGATCGAGCGCGGCACCAGCAAGCGGGTCATGCAGTTCATGCGCGACGGCCGCCCGGAGCAACTGGACTGCACCCTCGCCTGGCTCAGCGCCTGGGCCCAGGCCGATGCGCTGATGTCCAAGGACTTCAACCACACCGGCAAGTCGATGCGCAAATGGGCCCTGGGCAGCATGGCCTCGGCCTACCTGCGGCTGAAGTTCTCCGACTCCCACCCCCTGGCCACCCACCAGGAACAGGCGCAGAAGATCGAGGCCTGGTTCAGCAAGATGGCCGACCAGGTGGTCAGCGACTGGGACAACCTGCCCCTGGACAAGACCAACAACCACTCCTACTGGGCCGCCTGGTCGGTGATGGCCACCGCCGTGGCCACCAACCGCCGCGACCTGTTCGACTGGGCCGTGAAGGAATACAAGGTCGGCGCCAATCAGGTCGATGCCGACGGCTTCTTGCCCAACGAACTCAAGCGCCAGCAACGGGCCCTGGCCTATCACAACTACGCCCTGCCGCCCTTGGCGATGATCGCCAGCTTCGCCCAGGTCAACGGCGTCGACCTGCGCCAGGAAAACAACGGCGCGCTCAAGCGCCTGGGCGAGCGAGTGCTGGCAGGGGTGAAAGACCCGGACACCTTCGAGCAGAAAAACGGCAAGCAGCAGGACATGACCGACCTCAAGGTCGACTCCAAATTCGCCTGGCTGGAACCCTACTGCAGCCTCTACACCTGCGCCCCGGATGTCTTGGAACGCAAGCACAAGATGCAGCCGTTCAAGACCTTCCGCCTGGGGGGCGACCTGACCAAGGTCTACGACCCGACCCACGAAAAAGGCAACAAGGGCCCGTAACAGCAACACCTGTCGCCACTGCCGAGGCACGAGGCTGCGACGCGGTCCAAAGGACCGCCACCAGGGGGCCGCTTCGCAGCCCATCGCCGCCTCGTACCTCGGCAGCGGCGACAGAGAGCGTCATGCATGCAATACGCCCCCGCGGTTTTTCACGGGGGGGTTTGGGGGGGGCTGCGGCCTCTGACTATTGGTTAAACATGGAGAGATCGGGATGGTTTTCTCATCCAATGTGTTCCTGTTCCTGTTCCTGCCGATCTTTCTCGGCTTGTACTACTTGAGCGGGCAACGCTATCGCAACCTGCTGCTGCTGATCGCCAGCTACGTGTTCTACGCCTGGTGGCGCGTGGACTTCCTGGCGCTGTTCGCCGGGGTCACCCTGTGGAACTACTGGATCGGCCTGAAAGTCGGCGCCGCCGGTGTGCGCACCAAACCCGCCCAGCGCTGGCTGCTGCTGGGGGTGGCGGTGGACCTGTGCATCCTCGGCTACTTCAAGTACGCCAACTTCGGCGTCGACAGCCTCAACGCCATCATGACCTCCATGGGCCTGGAGCCGTTCATCCTGACCCACGTGCTGTTGCCGATCGGCATCTCGTTCTACATCTTCGAGTCCATCAGCTACATCATCGACGTCTACCGCGGCGACACCCCGGCCACCCGCAACCTGATCGACTTCGCGGCGTTCGTGGCGATCTTCCCGCACCTGATCGCCGGCCCCGTGCTGCGCTTTCGCGACCTGGCGGAGCAGTTCAACCACCGCACCCACACCCTGGACAAGTTCTCCGAAGGCTGCACCCGCTTCATGCAGGGCTTCATCAAGAAAGTGTTCATCGCCGACACCCTGGCGGTGGTCGCCGACCATTGCTTCGCCCTGCAAAACCCCACCACGGGCGACGCCTGGCTCGGCGCCCTGGCCTACACCGCGCAGCTGTACTTCGACTTCTCCGGCTACAGCGACATGGCCATCGGCCTGGGCTTGATGATGGGTTTTCGCTTCATGGAAAACTTCAAGCAGCCCTACATCAGCCAGTCGATCACCGAGTTCTGGCGGCGCTGGCACATCAGCCTGTCCACCTGGCTGCGCGACTACCTGTACATCACCCTGGGCGGCAACCGCAAAGGCACCCTGATCACCTACCGCAACCTGTTCCTGACCATGCTCCTGGGCGGCCTGTGGCACGGCGCCAACTTCACCTACATCGTCTGGGGTGCCTGGCACGGCATGTGGCTGGCCATCGAAAAGGCCCTGGGCATCAACACCACGCCGCGCAGCCTGAACCCGGTGCGCTGGGCCCTGACCTTCCTGCTGGTGGTGATGGGTTGGGTGATCTTCCGCGCCGAGAACCTGCACGTGGCCGGGCGCATGTACGGCGCCATGTTCAGCTTTGGCGACTGGTCGCTGTCGGAACTCAACCGCGCCAGCCTCACCGGCCTGCAAGTGGCGACCCTGGTCCTGGCCTACGCCACCCTGGCGTTCTTCGGCCTGCGTGACCTGTACCGCAACCCGGCACCGGTCAAGGCCAAGCCCGACGTCGCTACCCCCGCCGACGGCCCGGCCAGCGCCCAGCCCGGCCTGATCAAGGCAGTGCCCGGGGACACCCCCGGCAGCATTCACCAGCCGGGCTACATCGTCGGCACCGAGGCCCAGGTGCAACCGGCCTACTGGAGCGCCGACTGGTCGCGCTACGTGATGCGCGCCCTGGTGCTGCTGCTGTTCATCGCCTCGATTCTCAAACTCTCGGCGCAAAGCTTCTCGCCGTTCCTTTACTTCCAGTTCTGAGGGATCTGCCCATGACCCGCTCATTACGTGTGTTCTACATCGCCCTGTTCCTGGTGACCCTGCTGGCGCTGGGGCTGTGGTCGGTGCGCAGCTTCTTCGGCTTTAGCACCAACAATGACGCCACCGTGCTCAACGGACGCTGGGCCAAGGCGGTGGAAACCCACTATGACGACCAGTTCCCGATCAAGCGCCTGGGCACCAACCTGTGGGCCGCCCTGGACTTCAAGCTGTTCAACGAAGGCCGCCCCGGGGTGGTGCTGGGCCGCGACCAGTGGCTGTACAGCGATGAAGAGTTCAACCCGGTGGTCAACGAGGAGCTCAACCTGCAAGGCAACTACGCCCTGGTGGAAGGCGTGCGCCAGACCTTGAAAGAGCACGGAGTGAAACTGGTGATGGCCATCATTCCGGCCAAGGCGCGCCTGTACCCGGAGCACCTGGACGAGGTACGTCCGGCGCGGATCCACGCCAACCTCTACCAGGACTTCCACGCCCGGGTCGCCGCCAACAAGATCCTCGCCCCTGACCTGCTGGGGCCCCTGCGACAGGCCAAGCAACAGGGCCAGCAAGTGTTCCTGCGTACCGACACCCACTGGACCCCGGCCGGCGCCGAAGTCGTCGCCCGGCAACTGGCCACAGCCATCGCCGCCAAGGCCCCGCTCAGCGGTCAGCCACAACGCTTCGTCACCCAAACCCAAGAGACCGTGAAGCACCAGGGTGACCTGCGGCGCTTCCTGCCCCTGGACCCGCTGTTCGAGAGCCTGATGCCCGCCGAAGAGCCCCTGCAAAAGCGCGTGACCCGGGCCAGCGAGGAACAGCCGGCCGCCGACGACGCACTGTTCGCCGACCACGAAGTGCCAGTGACCCTGGTGGGCACCAGCTACAGCGCCAACCCCAACTGGAATTTCGTCGGCGCCCTGAAACAGGCCCTGCACAGCGACGTGCTGAGCTACGCCGAGGACGGCCACGGCCCGATCCTGCCGATGCTCAGCTACCTGAAAAGCGACGACTTCAAGAACCACCCGCCCCAGGTGCTGATCTGGGAATTCCCTGAACGCTATCTGCCTGTGAACAACGAAATCGGCGACGCCGACCCGCAGTGGGTCGCAGAACTCAAGCAAGCCGGTGCACGCCAACAGAACCTAGCTGTTAACGCCAAATCCGAGACGCCCGACCGGGCGCAAAACTGAAAAAGAGGTAACACTCATGACTTTCATCACTACTCCTCGCCGTCTCGCCCAAGCAATCACCCTGGCTGCCGGCATGAGCGTCCTGTCCCTGTCCGCCTTCGCCGGTGGCGACGCCGCCCTGTACGGCCCCACCGCGCCCAAGGGCTCGACCTTCGTGCGCCTGTACAACGCCAGCAACAGTGAAGTCAGCGCCACGGTGGGCAGCACCAACGTCAACGACGTCGCGCCTCTGGCCAGCAGCGACTTCAGCTTCATGCCCGGCGGCGACTACACCGCCAAGGTGGGCAGCCAGAGCGTGCCGGTGAAACTGGCCGCCGATCACTATTACACCCTGGTCAACAACGCCAGCGGCCAGCCGCAACTGATCGAAGAACCGCCATTCAAGAACAAGCAGAAATCCCTGGTGCGGGTGCAGAACCTCAGCGACCAGGCCCTGACCCTGAAGACCGCCGACGGCAAGACCGACGTGGTCAAGGCGGTGGCCGCCAAAGGTCGCGGCGAGCGCGAAATCAACCCGGTGAAGGTCAGCTTCGCCCTGTACGACGGCGATAAAAAAGTCAGCGACCTCAAGCCCGTGGCCCTGGAGCGCGGCGAAGCGGCGGTGCTCTACGTCACCGGCAACGGCAGCAACCTGTCGCCGGTGTGGGTGAAACGCCCCGTCTCGACCCGCTAACGAATTTCCGGACGGCCGCCGCTCCCCCTGTGTAGGAGCTGGCTTGCCAGCGAAGGCGTCCTCAAGCCCGACACAAGGCTAACAGGCCCCTTCGCCGGCAAGCCGGCTCCTGCAGGGGGCGAGCAAGGGCATCCGGGCACGCCACAAAAACAAGAGTGAAACGACAGAACGCAGTAGCTCTAACCCATACGATGTTTGAAGGAGTAACAACATGATTCCGGTGATCTTGTCAGGTGGTAGCGGCTCACGTCTTTGGCCGCTTTCGCGCAAGCAATTCCCCAAGCAATTCCTCGCCCTGACCGGCGAACACACCCTGTTCCAGCAAACCCTGGAGCGCCTGGTGTTCGAAGGCATGGACACCCCGATCGTGGTCTGCAACAAGGACCACCGCTTCATCGTCAACGAGCAACTGGCAGCCCGTAAGCTCGAATCCCAGCGCATCCTCATGGAGCCCTTCGGCCGCAACACCGCCCCGGCCGTGGCCCTGACCGCGATGATGCTGGTCAACGAAGGCCGTGACGAACTGATGCTGGTGCTGCCCGCCGACCACGTCCTGGACGACCAGAAAGCCCTGCAACGGGCCCTGGCCCTGGCCACCGTGGCCGCCGAGCGGGGCGAAATGGTGCTGTTCGGCGTGCCGGCGATCAAACCGGAAACCGGCTACGGCTACATCAAGTCCAGCAACGATGCGCTGCTGCCGGAGGGCATCAGCCGGGTCGCGCAGTTCGTCGAGAAGCCCGACGAAAAACGCGCCAACGAATTCGTCCAGGCTGGCGGCTACTTCTGGAACAGCGGCATGTTCCTGTTCCGCGCCAGCCGCTTCCTCGAAGAGCTGAAGAAACACGACCCGGACATCTACGACACCTGCCTGCTGACCCTGGAACGCAGCCAGCAGGACGCGGACACCGTGACCATCGACGAAGCCACCTTCGCCTGCTGCCCGGACAACTCCATCGACTACGCGGTGATGGAAAAGACCCAACGCGCCTGCGTGGTGCCACTGAGCGCCGGCTGGAGCGATGTCGGCTGCTGGTCGTCGCTGTGGGACGTGCATGAAAAGGACGCCAACGGCAACGTCAGCAAGGGCGATGTGGTGATCCAGGACAGCCACAACTGCATGATCCACGGCAACGGCAAGCTGGTGTCGGTGATCGGCCTGGAAAACATCGTCGTCGTCGAAACCAAGGACGCCATGATGATCGCCCACAAGGACAAGGTCCAAGGGGTGAAACAGATGGTCAACACCCTCAACGAACAGGGCCGCAGCGAAACCCAGAACCACTGCGAGGTCTACCGCCCGTGGGGCTCCTACGACTCGGTGGACATGGGCGGGCGCTTCCAGGTCAAGCACATCTCGGTCAAGCCGGGGGCCTGCCTGTCGCTGCAGATGCACCACCACCGCGCCGAACACTGGATCGTGGTCAGCGGCACCGCCGAAGTCACCTGTGACGAGAACGTGTTCCTGCTCACCGAGAACCAATCCACCTACATCCCGATTGCCTCGGTGCACCGCCTGCGCAACCCGGGCAAGATTCCGCTGGAGATCATCGAAGTGCAATCGGGCAGTTATTTGGGCGAGGACGATATCGAGCGGTTTGAGGATATCTATGGCCGTTCGACGCCGGTGGAGCGTGGTGTTTCGGTGAAAACTATCGCTCAGTAACAGCGGCAAGTAGAAGCAGCCGTAAGCTTCAAGCGGCAAGCTGCAAGTAAAAGCAGGGAGCCGTGCTAGCAAGACCTTTGTACTCCCCCTGTCCAGGTGCCGGCGTCCCCTATCCGCAGGCACTTGGACAGGGGGATTTTTGTAGCCGCTGCCGCAGGCTGCGAAAAGGGCCGAAGGACCTTCAGCGATCTCAAGCCCCCTGCGCCCGCTGCGCGGTCGTTCGCAGCCTGCGGCAGCGGCTACAAGAAGCAGCGATAAATAGGAGCAACCGTAAGCTTCAAGCGGCAAGCTGCAAGTAAAAGCAGGGAGCCGTGCTAGCAAGACCTTTGTGCTCCCCCTGTCCAGGTGCCGGCGTCCCCTATCCGCAGGTGCTTGGACAGGGGGATTTTTGTAGCCGCTGCCGCAGGCTGCGAAAAGGGCCGAAGGACCTTCAGCGATCTCAAGCCCCCTGCGCCCGCTACGCGGTCGTTCGCAGCCTGCGGCAGCGGCTACAAGAAACAAAAAAGCGCTGCGTCCCTCCCACGAAGACACAGCGCTCTTTCGACTCCCTCCATCAGGAAACATCGATCAGGCGTGCAACACCTCTTCCTTCATTCCCAATCCCACGTCATCGATCAGCGCCTTGCCCATCTCCGCCAGGAAATGCGCGGCCCAGGCGTAACGCTCGCCCTGGTCTTCCATGGCCGCATCCAGGGCGAGTTTCTTGGCGTAGTACAGCAGGGTCGACGCGTGCTCCAGCGCCTGCTGCAAAGGCACATCTGCATTGACGCGGAACAGAGACTGATCGGCGTCACCACAGGAACCAAAGGTGACGAAGCCCGAGGTCTTGATAGCGCACATGGTTGAACCCCCATATCAAAGTGAGAGCTGCCACGTTCGTTACCAAGCGAATGGGTGGCAGCCGTGCGCAGGTTGGTAAACCGGAGATACAGGAACCCGGCAGGGACGAGCCCTCCCACGCACAGCCGCCATTGCACGGAAATGCGGGCGCAAAAAAAGCGCCTGCAATCGTCAAGGGGCGCTGTTGCGCCTGTATCAACACGGGTTACCAAGCCCAGCCGCTGAGTTGGCAGCGACGCTCAAAGGCTAGTCCCGGGTTCGATACAGAGCAACGACAAAGGCGTCGCAGTTTATGTCCAAGCCGCTGGCGTTGGGAACATTCAGGATGGCGGCACGCCGTAGCACGCCAGAACAAGCAGGCCATTGCGGCCAACTTCGATAGGAGGTTTTAGGCAGTGACGATGCGCTTGAAGATCTCTGCCATGGGCGCGTAGTTCACATAGACGCCATTGATATTCGCTTCAAGCCACTCATCCTGGCTGACCTCTTCCCAGTCCAGTTCGTAACCTGCCGATAGCGCGAGGTGTTCAAAGAAGATCCGCTGAACTCGGCCATTGCCCTCGCGAAACGGATGAATCATGTTCAGCTCGCAGTAGAATTCCGCCAGCTTTTCACAGAAATCGTTTCGCTCAAGTCCACTCAGCCAGTTGTTTTCTTGAAGATTGGAAAAAATCTTCAGGGCTTCCGCCTCGATTCTTCCGCAGTTACAGAAACGCGTCCCGCCCTTGGAGATATCAACATTTCTTATCTCTCCCGCCCAGGCATAGAGGTCGGAAAACAACTGTCGATGCAGCAGCTTGAGATTCTCCAGGCTGTAGGGCGGAGCAACATAGCGAACCCGACTGACGGTCAGCGCGGTGATGTCCCTCTCCGCCGCCTCAAGGGCGGCCATTTCCTGGATATTCAGCTTGTTTTTAAGCACTGAGGAGGCGGGGTAGCAGTAATGATCATGAGAAGCGTCGTATTTATCCATCCAACGGTCTTCCATGCTTGGCCAAGATTTTTTCCAACGAGGCTTTTTCGTCGAAGATCGGTATGTCTATGCCTTCCAGTCTTGAACTGCTTACAAAGTTTTTAAGCTTGTTCTTTTCGAAACGTTCATAAGGATCAAACCTAGGACGAACAGCGCATTTCGACAACAGGGACAAAGCGCCTCTAAGTTCTGCAACATTCCTGGCGCACATCCTGAAGCCGATTCTTTTTGAAACTTCATTGCGCACAACCGGATAGGGCAAGGCATCACTGAGCGCACGTTCGCACTCTCGCCCCTCTTCTGCGAGGGCACTGAGGCGCTTCAACTTCAAAGATAAAGAGCTCCAGCCATTTGCCCCTAACTTCAAATACAGCTGAGTTTCGACAAAGCGTTTGACCTCAAGAAACGTCCCCAGCTTCTTCAGATCGCTGATCTGTGCAGTTTGCAAAATCTGCTGCAGTGATACGTCCATCATCGCCCCATGATTGATGCCAAAGCCCGGAGATTATACACCTCATAGATCGCCACCACGGGCATGTCTCGTCCTTGGCACCAACACTCTTCACAGTAGAAAGCGGAGTCCACCCCTTCAGCTAGCATTCGCCTCGTTCGATGTTTGCAGCCCTGAGAACCTGAGCACTTTCCAGTCCCGGTAAAGGTGTTCCAGGAGTGAATAGAGCCCCCCGGGAGCATGCCAGCCACCCGCTCGGGCGGGCACCAGAGTGGACCACATGATGTCCACTATCGGCATAAATCCGCTTTAACAGACCGTCTGTTGTCCCTAACACACCCATCAAAACCAGACCTGTGGATAACGTCACAACAGCCCTCCTCCATCGCCAACCCCACCTACGCTTAGGTAGGATGTCCCCCTCCTTTTCCCCGAGGCTCGCGTCATGTTCATCGGCGTTCTGCTGGTCGTCACCTGGCTGATCCTGCTTCTGCGCTATCCCGCCAAGGCCCTTCCCGTGTCCCTGGCCGCTGCGTTCGGCCTGGCCCTGGTGGCCTGCTGGGTGGTCTGGCTGGACAACCGCGAAGCCCAGCAACTGGCGCGCCTGGAGCTGCGCCTGAGCTACGCGCCGGACCACTGCCCCGCCGACCGGCCGCTGCAGGTCAAGCTCAACAACGGCAACAAGGTGCCCCTGGTGGAACTGCGCTGGCGGGTCGCCGCCTATGCCCCGGGGGATACCGTCAACCTCGCCGACAACCAGTACAGCGCCCCGCGCTACCGTGGCCCCGGCGAGTTGCAGGCCGGCGCCAACTGGCAGGACTGCCTGCCGCTGCCGCCCCTGCGCCCCGGCTATCGCCCGCAAACCCTGGAGTTTCGCGCCGAGCGTCTACAGGGTAGTTTCTCCGACTGACTCGCCCCTCCCCTCACCCAGCACAAGGACCGCGCCATGCCCGTAGCGTTGATCACCGGTTGTTCCAGCGGCATCGGCCGCGCCCTGGCAGATGCCTTCAAGGGCGCCGGTTTCACCGTGCTCGCCACCGCTCGCAAGGCCGAGGACGTGAACACCCTGCAAGCCGCCGGTTTCAAGGCCGTGCAACTGGACGTGAATGACGCCCCGGCCCTGAGCGCCCTGGGCGAGGAGATCAACCAGCAATACGGCGGCCTGGATGTGCTGATCAACAACGCCGGCTACGGCGCCATGGGCCCGCTGCTGGATGGCGGTGTGCAAGCCATGCAGCGCCAGTTTGAAACCAACGTGTTTTCGGTGGTCGGGGTGACCCGGGCGATGTTCCCGGTGCTGCGCCGCAGCCGTGGCCTGGTGGTGAATATCGGCAGTGTGTCCGGGGTGCTGGTGACGCCGTTTGCCGGCGCCTACTGCGCCTCGAAGGCCGCGGTGCATGCCTTGAGCGACGCCCTGCGCATGGAGCTGTCGCCGTTCGGCATCCGGGTCATGGAAGTGCAGCCCGGGGCCATTGCCTCCAGTTTCGCCAAGAACGCCGGGCATGAAGCCGAACAGCTGCTCAACGAACAATCGCCCTGGTGGCCCCTGCGCGAGGGCATCCGCGCCCGCGCCAAGGCCTCCCAGGACAAGCCGACCCCGGCCAGCGAATTTGCCGCCGGCTTGCTCAAGGCCGTGCAGCAGGACAACCCGCCGCGCCTGGTGCGCCTGGGCAATGGCAGCCGCGCCTTGCCGCTGCTGGCCAACCTGCTGCCCAAGGGTTTGCTGGAGAAGGGACTGATGAAGCGGTTTGGCTTGAACGCCAAGCTCTGAGCACCCCACGCAGGGCATCCGTTGCATGACACCGTTGTATGCCGCGCCGATGCCCATAGAATGCCCGCACTCAAATTCCAGGGAAGCGGCACCTCAGGCACGCAACGGCTGCCCCCCGCCCCTGCTCATGCCCTCTTGGCGTCCTGCCTTTTACGATTGAACCTCAGGGACTCTCCATTGATATCTCGCAGCCTGCTGCCCTTGACCATCCTCACTCTGCTGCTGGGCTGCAATGCCTCGTCACCGGACGAAAAACTCAATGCCACCCTGCCGGACCTGAGCCTGGAACAGATCCTGCCCAAGGTCGAGGCCAACCCGTACTGCTCACCGGAGATGGACAGCGAACGGCTGGTCGGCCTCGGCATCCGACTGATCGATGAGGACGAGGTGCGGCATGGCGCAAGCCGTACCCTGCTGGCAAGCCAGGCCATACAGATGGCCCGCGCCTGCCTGATCATGGCCGCCCCCCGCAACACCATGAGCCTGTGCATCCTGGGCGGGATCGTCGGCTCCAGGCAGAAGGACTATGACAAAAGCGAAGCCTTCAACTACATCGCCTACGCCGCCCAGCACAATGAATCCTGCGCGGAAGCGGGCCTGTACCACATCTATAACGTCGGCAAGCTGGACCAGCCCCCGAACAAGGCATTGGCCATGGCCTGGCTGGAACGCGCCGCTCGGCACGGCGACCAGGACTCGCAACAGGAGATGGTGCGCCGCAACGAACAGGACAATTTGCCGCTGGCCTACGCCTGGGCCCGAACCCTGGATGACGCCCAAACGCTCGCAGCGCTGAAACGCAAGATGAGCCCTCAGCAGTTGGCCGAAGGCGAGCAGCATTACACCCGGTTACTCGGTCAACTCACGCCGAAACAGGAGATTGAGCAGGCGCTGCGCCAGGACCTCATCGCCCTGGGCACAGGGGATCTGTACTTCAGCTACCCGGAAGTATTCGCGGGCATGTCGCCTGAGCAACGGCATGCGTTCGTCGCCCAGTTGGTGGACATGCAGGAGCGCCACCCGAAGTTCCACACCCGCGGCCAACTGGTGGCCTACGCCTTGATTTCCCGCCTGGTGCAAAGCACCGGCCCGGCCGTGGACCTGTGGCAAGACCCGGCGCTGCAGGCCGTGCTGGAGGACGATGACCTCAGCGTGGAAGACAGCGTAGCCAAGGCCAAAATCATTCTGGCCAAGCGCAAGTCATAACGGGAGCGGCGGCGCTAGCGCTGTTAAAGCCGTCGCCGAAGTGTCATCCGCTCAAGACCTCAGGGCCCCTTGCCGCGGTCAACCAGATGCCGCGGTTTGGGTTGTACGCCCTCTCAAACCCCGTAGAATGCGCGACCTTGAGCCCTTAGGGCTCATGCAGCATGGAATCGCTGGCGTCGACACCCAAGCACGGAATGGCTAACGCTCCTCCTTCCCCCGTCCCAGCCTGATTTCATGCGCGCCTTTTCATTCGCCGATCAGGGAATACCCATTGAAATTGTTCAACGCGCTGCCACTGGCCTTGGCTGTCTTGCTGGCGGCCTGCGCCTCCACGGCTCCGGAAAACACCGAACCGAAAGTCCCCGAACTGAATGACACCCTGCCCAAGCTGACGCTGGACAGTGTCTTGCCCAAGGTCAGCGCCAACGAGTACTGCAACCCGGCCATGGAGGCCGATCTGCTGTACGGCATCGGTTACAAGCTGAACGAGATCGAGGACTACAAGAACGCCAAGGGCTGCTTCGCCATGGCCGCGCCGCACTACACCCGGGCCTTCTGCTTCCTGTCCACCACCACTGACCAGGAAACCGACAAGCCCAAGGCCGAGCGCGACCGCGAGTCCTTCAACTACATCGCCTACTCCGCCTCGCAGAACGACTGGTGCGCCGAGTACGGCATGTACGCCACCTACTGGTTCGGCGACAAGGACATCCCCAAGGACCGGGACCTGGCCCTGCGCTGGCTGGAGCGTTCGGCGCTGCACGGCAACCCGGAGCCGCAGCAGAACCTGGCCGACGCCGCCGAAGAGTCCGGCGATTTGGTGAAGGCCTACGCCTGGCTGAAGGTTATCGACAACACCGAAGACACCAGCCAGCTGGATGCCCTGAAAGGCAAGATGAGCCCGGAGCAGTTGGCCGAAGGCGAACAGCGCTTTGCCGACCTCAAGAAGCGCGTGACCAGCAAACAGGTGATGTACGACGAGGCGCGGGATGAGGAGGTGGCGATTTTCTCCGCCGAGATCCACTTCGATCTCCCCGACCTGTTCCAGGGCATGACCACGGCCGAGCGCCAGGCCTTTGTCAAAGCGGCCATCGCCAAGGCCCGGGACAGCGGCCAGTTCAAGCTGCATTACGCGGTAACCCAGTACGTCATCGTCTCGCGGCTGGCCCAGCAGCGTTACCCCGGTGTCGACGTGCTGCAGAACCCGAAGCTGGTGGCCGCGATCAACCACGTCAACGACGGCCTGCAAGCCACGGCGAAGAAGTCCCTGGCGATCATGCAGAAAACCTACAAATAACCGCCCCCCCCACTGTCGTAGGAGCCGGCTTGCCGGCGAAAGGGCCCGCAAGCCTTGCAGCGCCTGGGCCGACGCCTTCGCTGGCAAGCCAGCTCCTACAGCAGTCAGATACACCGCGCAGTTCCCCGTAGGAGCCGGCTTGCCGGCGAAAGGGCCCGCAAGCCTTGCAGCGCCTGGGCCGACGCCTTCGCTGGCAAGCCAGCTCCTACAGTAGTCAGGTGCACCGCGCAGTTCCCCGTAGGAGCCGGCTTGCCGGCGAAAGGGCCCGCGAGCGTTGCAGCGCCTGTGACGACGCTTTCGCTGGCAAGCCAGCTCCTACAGCAGTCAGGTGCACTGCGCAGTTCCCCGTAGGAGCCGGCTTGCCGGCGAAAGGGCCCGCGAGCCTTGCACCACCTGGGCCGACGCCTTCGCTGGCAAGCCAGCTCCTACAGCAGTCAGATACACCGTGCAGTTCCCCGTAGGAGCCGGCTTGCCGGCGAAGGGGCCCGCAAGCCTTGCAGCGCCTGGGCCGACGCCTTCGCTGGCAAGCCAGCTCCTACAGCAGTCAGGTGCACCGCGCAGTTCCCCGTAGGAGCCGGCTTGCCGGCGAAGGGGCCCGCGAGCCTTGCAGCGCCTGGGCCGACGCCTTCGCTGGCAAGCCAGCTCCTACAGCAGTCAGGTGCACCGCGCAGTTCCCCGTAGGAGCCGGCTTGCCGGCGAAGGGGCCCGCAAGCCTTGCAGCGCCTGGGACGACGCCTTCGCTGGCAAGCCAGCGCCTACAGCAGTCAGGTGCACCGCGCAGTTCCCCGTAGGAGCCGGCTTGCCGGCGAAGGCGCCCGCAAGCCTTGCACCGCCTGTGACGACGCCTTCGCTGGCAAGCCAGCACCTACAACCGCCGGCGGCTACAGAGGCTCGGGGTTGACGATGACGGTGCAGGTAATGCCGGCGGCCAGCAGCACGCCTTCCGGCACTTCATCGATGTGGATGCGCACCGGCACGCGCTGGGCCAGGCGCACCCAGTTGAAGGTCGGGTTGACGTCGGCGATCAGTTCGCGGCTTTCCGGGTTGTCGCGGTCGTAGATGCCGCGGGAAATGCTTTCCACATGCCCCTTGAGCACTTCACCGCTCATCAGTTGCATGTCCGCTTTATCCCCCACGCGCACGCGGGGCAGCTTGGTTTCCTCGAAGAAGCCGTAGACCCAGAACGAGTTCATGTCGACCACCGCCATCTTCGCTTCGCCAATGCGCGCGTAGTCGCCGCGGTGCACGTTGAGGTTGGTGACGTAGCCGTCCACCGCCGCCCGCACCTGGGTGCGTTTGAGGTTGAGTTCCGCCGCTTCCAGCTGGGCCTGGGCGTGCTGGTAATCGGCCAGGGCCGAGTCGGCGATGTTGCCGGCGTCGTCGCGGTTTTCCTTGGAGATCACCAGGTTGTCCATGTCGGCGCGGCGCTTGGCGTTGACCTTGCGCATCTCCCAGGTGGCCTTCTTCGAGGCCACCAGCGATTGCGCCTGCTTGACCGCGATCTGGTAGTGCTCGGGGTCGATCTGCATCAGCAGATCGCCCTTGTGCACCAGCTGGTTGTCCTTGACCGGCACGTCCACCACTTCACCGGTGACGTCGGCGGCGACGTTGATGATGTCCGCCCGCACCCGGCCGTCACGGGTCCAGGGGGTGTACATGTAGTGCTCCCACAGGGTGCGGCCGATCCACAGGGCCAGGGCCAGCACGAGCAGGGTGGCGAGCAGGCTGAAAAACTTTTTCATTGCGGGGGTCTCAACGGTAGACAGTGAGCGCCATGGCGCCGAACAGACAGCAGAACAGGCTCAGGCGCAGCAGCGCCGGGTGCCAGAAGAAGCGATACAGGTCATAGCCGGAGATGAACCGGTCCAGGGCCCAGGCCAGGGCCGCGGCGATGAAGAACATCAGGGTCATGGTGGGCATGTAAACGCCGTGGAAGGCGATTTCACGAGGCATGGTCAAGTCCTTGGGGTGCAGGCGCTGCCGGCTTGGCCACGGCATAGGCCGCCAGCGGCGATTGCGGGTCGAGCAGTGAAGTGCGGATGAAGTGCAGGTAGCTCTTGACCCGGCGCAGGGCCGAGGTGTCGAAGTGCGGGGCAAAGGGCTCGTCGGTGGCCTGGACCCGGCTGATGGCGTGGTCCACGGCGATCAGCCCGCGTTCCAGGTTGCTCTGGCTCGGTTGCAGGAACAGCCGCACCAATGAGCGGCCCATGACCCGGATCGCCTGGCGCCAGGGCTGGGATTCGGCATAGGCCGGGTGCACCGGGAGGATCGCCTGCTCCTTGCGCAGCTCGATGATGGCGTGGCCGACTTCCAGCACCACGAACATCCAGCGCAGCAGTTCGCTCTGCACCTTGGGCTGGCCCACCGCCAGGCCATAGGCCTGGTGCAGCAGGTCGCGGGTGCGGCTTTCGAAGCTCGACGCCAGACCCTTGAGCTTGCCGCTGATGGCGTACACCACCTGGCCGCGCAGGTCCTGCTCCAGGCGCCGCCACAGCCAGCGGCTGTTGGGCGGCAGGATGATCGCCCCGGCCGCGGCGCAGACCAGCATGCCCATGACCATGGCGATGTAGTCGTTGATGAAGGTGTAGGGGTTGTAGACCGTCAGGTTGTCCGGCACCGAGCCGGTGCTGAAGAAGATCAGCAGGCCCAGGCCGACCCCGGCGTACTTGGGCCGCGAGGCGAGGAATGAGCCGAGCACGATCACCGGCGCCAGCATCAGGCACAGCAGCGGGAAGCCGTCGATCCAGGGGAACACGAAGAACATTTCGACGAAGCCCACCAGGGCGCCGATAAAGGTCCCGCAGGCCATCTGGAAGGCCATGCGCTTGGGGTTCGGCGTGGCGGCGGACAGGCCGATGGTGGCGGCGGCGATCAGGGTCATGGTGGCGCCGCTGGGCCAGGCGGTGGCCACCCAGTAACTGCCCAGCACCAGCAGCACGAAGGCCGCGCGAATGCCCGAAGCGGCACTGGCCAGCCAGTTGGTCTGCGGGGTGTAGGGCTCGTCCCAGCGCTCGCGTTCGTGGCTGTGGTCGGCCAGGGACGCGTGGGTCTGGGCGTAGCTGTGCATCTCGTCGACGAAGCGGTACAGCAGCTCGTAGGCGGTGTGGAAATCCAGCTGCTCGGCGTCGCTCGGGCCGCTCTCCTGGAAGGCCGCGCGCAGGCTGCGCACCCGCGCCGGCAGCTCGCTCTTGTAGGCCGCCAGGGCCGTGGCCAGGCGCGCCGCGTCGGGGCTGGTGAGGGCCCGACCGGAGAAACCGTCCAGCAGTTCCGCCAGGTCCTGCAGGCCCGGCTTGATCGCCGCCACCACATGGTCGGCGCCGCTGCTGCGCAGGCGTTCGAGCAACTGGTGCAGGGCGTTGAAGCGCGTGGTGATGCCCATGAACTCGCTGTTCAGGCGGCTCAGGCGGCCGTTGCGCCGACGCATGTGCGGGTCTTCGAACACGGTAACGCTGCGCAGCCCTTCCAGGCCCACGGCCTCGGCAATGAAACGCACGTTGCTGCTTTCAAAACTGTCGCGCTGGCTGCGCCCGCGCAGGCCGTCGGTGACGAACAGGGCGAACACCCCAAAGCGCTGGTACAGGGCGTTGCGCATCGCAGCGCTGGCGGTCTGCGGCAGGATCGCGGCGCTGACCAGGGTCGAGCAGAGAATCCCCAGGGAGATCTCCAGCACCCGCCACACCGCCGCCATGAAGGCGCCTTCCGGATGGGCCAGGGCCGGCAGGCCGACCATCGCCGCGGTGTAGCCGGCGAGGACGAAACCGTAGGCGCGAAAGTTGCGGCAGCGCGCGGCACCGGCCGAGCAGATGCCGACCCAGATCGCCAGCGAGCCGAGGAACAGCTCGGTGTTCTGGGCGAACAGGGCGATCAGCGCCACCATCACCGCCGAGCCGGTCAGGGTGCCGAGAAAGCGGTAGAAGCTCTTGGCGAACACCTGGCCGCTCTGCGGCTGCATGACGATGAACACGGTGATCATCGCCGTGCGCGGTTGCGGCAACTCCAGGCGCATGGCCAGCCACAGGGTGAGGAACGCGGCGGCCAGCACCTTGAAGATGTAGACCCAGGTCACGCCGTCGCTGCGTGCCCAGTCGAAGAAACCCCGGCGCCATTCAAGGGAGTACAGCCAGCGCAAAGGGGCGGGCAAGGAAGTCATGGGAGCCTGCTTCAGTGGTCGAACACGGCCAGGGCCGCGGGGGTCTTGGGTGCCTGGGTGCGGTTTTCCGCGGGGACGTCGCGGCCGGCTTCCAGCCCGCCGCCCAGGGCCGTCACCAGGTCCGCCTGGGCGGTCAGGCGCGCGGCCTGCACCTGCTGCTGGATCTGCTGCTGGTGAAACAGCAGGCTCTGGGCGTTGAGCACATTCAGGTAGTCGGTCAGGCCGCGCTGGAAGGCCACGGTGGCGATGTCGTAGGTCTTCTGCGCCGCGGCCACCGACTCGGCGGCAAAGACTTGCTGCTTGTCCATGGACTCGCGGCGGATCAGCTGGTCAGAAATGCTTTTCAGCGCGTCCACCAGGGTCTGGTTGTACTTGGCCACGGCCATGTCGTAGCCGGCCGCGGCTTCGCCCAGCTCCGAGCGCAGGCGGCCGCCGTCGAAGATCGGCAGGCTGATGGCCGGGCCGACGCTGTAGTTGAGCTTCTTGCCGGTGAGGAACTCCAGGGCGCCGCCGCCAGTGGCCATGAAACCGATGCTGCCCACCAGGTCGACGTTGGGGTAGAAGCCGGCGTGGGCCACATCGATGCCTCGGGCCTGGGCTGCCACTTGCCAGCGGCTGGCGACCACGTCGGGGCGCTGCCCCAGCAGTTCGGCGGGCAGGGCCGAGGGCAGTTTCAGCGCGGCGCCCAGGGACAGGCTCGGCCGCTGCAGTTGCGCGCCCTCTCCCGGGCCCTTGCCAGCCAGGGCCGCCAGCTGGTTGCGGGTCAGGGCGATTTCTTCGTCCAGGGCGTCCAGCTGGCGATGGGTTTCCGGCAGCGGCGCCTCGGCCTGGCTGACTTCGAAATGGGTGCCCAGGCCGCCGTCCAGGCGCCGTTGCGCCAGTTCGAGAATCTGTTGCTGCTGCTTCAGGGTGGCGGCGACGATATCGCGCTGGGCGAAGTGCAAGGACAGCTGGATATAGCTGCGCACCACGTTGTTCACCAGTTCCAGCTGGGCCTGGCGGGCTTCGGCCACGCTCATGTGGGCCAGGTCGACGGCGCGCTCGGTGTTGTTGCTCTCGCGGCCCCAGAGGTCCAGGGCATAACTCAAGCCCAGGGCGGCGTTGTTGTCCCAGGTGGTGGTGTTGGCCAGGGCACCGGGGCCGTAGAACTGATCGGTGGGCCAATTGTGGCGCTTGAGGGTGGCGTCGCCCTTGATCTGCAGCGACTCGGCCGACTCGGCGATACCGGCCAGGGCCTTGGCCTGGCGCACCCGGGCGGCGGCCATGGCCAGGCTCGGGCTGCCTTGCACGGCGAGGCTGATCCAGCGGTTCAACTGCGGGTCGCCGTAGGCCTGCCACCACTGGGCACTGGGCCAGTGGGCCTCTTGCGCGGCGCTCTGGATCGCCTCGTCGGTGGCCAGTGTATTAGCGGGAAGTGTCTTGCCTTGTGGGGCAATGCCTCCGGTTCCGATGCAGCCGCTGATTGCTAACGATAAAGCCCAAACACTGAGGGTCTTGAACCCTCTGCTGATGCGACGCGGCACTGCTGCGAATTCCTGAAGATCGGGGGGAGTATTTCTCTCGTGGAAGTCGGCCGGCCAGCGCAGCGATACGCCTGCTACACCGCGTTGCGCGGATCGCCGGCAAGCCGACTCCTACGGATCGGCGCAATTCTAGGGGGCGGCCGGGGCGGCGATAAGCTGGGATTCCTGTGAATCTTTGTTACCGTAAACGCGATAATCCCTTGGTCGCCTATCCAAGCCCCCGTAACTTCGTGTCACAATTTGCCATCTCCCCAGAGAGCACCCCATGGACACTTTGCAAAACATGCGCGCCTTCAGTTGTGTGGCCGAAGCCGGCAGTTTCACCGCCGCGGCAGTGCAACTGGATACCACCACGGCCAACGTCTCGCGCGCAGTCTCCAATCTTGAGGCTCACCTGCAAACCCGCCTGCTCAACCGTACCACCCGCCGTATCGCCCTGACCGAAGCCGGCAAGCGCTACCTGCTGCGCTGCGAGCAGATCCTGGCCTACGTCGAAGAAGCCGAGGCCGAGGCCAGCGACGCCCACGCCCGCCCCGCCGGCCAGTTGAAAGTGCACACCATGACCGGCATCGGCCAGCACTTCGTGATCGACGCCATCGCCCGCTACCGCAAATCGCACCCGGACGTGACCTTCGACCTGACCATGGCCAACCGCGTGCCGGACCTTCTGGACGAGGGCTACGACGTGTCCATCGTCCTGGCCAGCGAGCTGCCGGACTCGGGGTTCGTCTCCCAGCGCCTGGGGATCACCTACAGCATCGTCTGCGCCTCCCCGGCCTACGTGAAAGCCAACGGCTGCCCGCACAAACCCAGCGACCTGCTGAACCACGCCTGCCTGCGCCTGGTGAGCCCGGTGATTCCCCTGGAGAAATGGGCCTTCGACGGCCCGGAAGGCCAGGAAATGGTCACCATCAACAGCTCGCCGTTCCTGGTGAACTCCGCCGACGCGATGAAGACCGCGATCATCAGCGGCATGGGCATTGGCGTGCTGCCGGTGTACGCCGCCATCGAAGGTTTGCGCAACGGCACCCTGGTGCGCGTGATGCCCCAGTACCGCTCCCAGGAGCTGAACCTGTACGCCATCTACCCGTCGCGCCAGTACCTGGACGCCAAGATCAAGACCTGGGTCGAATACCTGCGCGGCTCCCTGCCGGAGATCCTTGCCGCGCACCAGGCGGAACTGGCGGCCTATGAACTGAGCGGCAGCCTCACCGGCGCACGCCTGGCCAATTGACCGCCGGGGCACTCCCCAAACCACCGTCCCCACCTGTAGGAGCCGGCTTGCCGGCAAAGAGGCCCGCCAGCCTCAGCACCGCCTTCGCTGGCCAGCCAGCTCCTACAGGATGTACGCGGCTCCCACGAACGACGCCCGCCCCCCGTAGGAGCCGGCTCATCGGCGAAGAGGCCCGCAAGTTCTGCGCAAATCTGGAAACCGATTTCGCTGGCAAGCCAGCGCCTACACAGGCCAGCGCCGGCAGGCTTTGGCGGCGGCGGCAAAAATGTTAGCTTGCTTGGCATTCTCTCCCGCCTGACGAGTCTTCCCGCAATGAAAAAGACGGTACTTGCCTTCAGCCGCATCACCCCCGAGATGACCGAACGCCTGCAACAGGACTTCGAGGTCATCGTCCCCAACCCCAAGCTGGGGGACATCGCCGCGCAGTTCAATGAAGCCCTGCCACGGGCCCACGGCCTGATCGGCGTCGGCCGCAAGCTGGGGCGCGCGCAGCTGGAAAACGCCGCGCAGCTGGAAGTGGTGTCGAGCATCTCGGTGGGTTACGACAACTATGACCTGGCCTATTTCAACGAACGCGGGCTGATGCTCACCAACACCCCGGACGTGCTCACCGAAAGCACCGCCGACCTGGCCTTCGCCCTGCTCATGGGCAGCGCTCGCCGGGTGGCCGAGCTGGATGCCTGGACCAAGGCCGGGCAATGGCAGGCCAGCGTCGGCCCGGCGCTGTTCGGTTGCGATGTGCACGGCAAGACCCTGGGGATCGTCGGCATGGGCAACATTGGCGCGGCCATCGCCCGCCGTGGGCGTTTGGGCTTCGGCATGCCGATCCTCTACAGCGGCAACAGCCGCAAGGCGGCCCTGGAGCAGGAACTGGGCGCACAGTTCCGCAGCCTGGAGCAACTCTTGGCCGAGGCGGATTTCGTCTGCCTGGTGGTGCCGTTGAGCGAACAGACCCGGCACCTGATCAGCCACCGTGAACTGGCCCTGATGAAACCCAGCGCGATCCTGGTGAACATTTCCCGCGGGCCGGTGGTGGATGAGCCGGCGTTGATCGACGCCTTGCAAAAGGGCCAGATCCGTGGCGCCGGCCTGGATGTGTACGAGAAAGAGCCGTTGGCAGAATCGCCGCTGTTCCAGCTGAAGAACGCGCTGACCCTGCCGCACATCGGCTCGGCCACCCATGAAACCCGTGACGCCATGGCCGAACGCGCCATGGGCAACCTGCGCAGCGCCCTTTTGGGCGAACGCCCGCAGGACCTGGTCAACCCGCAAGTGTGGAAGGGCTGACCACCCACTGCCTATCACTCCCTGTAGCCGCTGCCGAGCCCGCGAGGCTGCGAAAAGGTCCGCAGGACCTTCAGCGATAGCCCGGCAGCATCAGGTCGCCTGGTTTTGCGACGGCTGCGCCGCCGTTCGCAGCCTCGCGAGCTCGGCAGCGGCTACAGAGGCTGGCACAGCCTTGGGTTTACGGAACACCAGCACGTTGCCCAGCATCACCAGCACCAGTCCGGCCAATGCCGGGGCGGTCCACTGATAGCCTTCGGCAAAGGCCGAGACGTTCAGCGCCACCACCGGGAACAGCACGGTGCAGTACGCCGCCCGCTCCGGGCCCATGCGCCCCACCAGGGTCAGGTAGGCGGTGAAGCCGATCACCGAACCCGGTATCACCAGGTACAGCAGCGAGCCGATGTAGCGGGTGCTCCACTCCAGGTCGAAGGCAATGCCCTGGGCCAGGCAATACACCGCCAGCATCGTCGCGCCGTAAGCCATGCCCCAGGCATTGGTGGTCAGCGGCTTGAGCCCGGCTTTCTGCTGCAGGCTGGAGAGCATGTTGCCCGCCGAGAAACACAGGGTGCCGAGCAGGGCCAAGCCCAGGCCCAGCAGGGTTTGCGGGCTGGCGCTGTGGCCCGCCAGTTCGGGCCAGAACAGCAGCCCCAGCCCGAGCAGCCCCAGGCCGCCGCCGAGCAACACGTTGCGGGCGATCTTCTGGCCGAAGAACACTCGCGCATTCAGGGCGTTCCACAAGGTCGCGGTGGAAAACACCACCGCCACCAGGCCACTGGGAATCCACTGGCTGGCGTGCAGGAAGCACATGAAGTTGATGCAGAACAGGCACAGGCCCTGGGCCAGGCAGATCAGGTGGCCACGGCGGTTCATCGGCTGCAGCTTGCGGCTGAGCAACAGCAGGACGAACAGCACCAAGGCCGCCAGGGCGAAGCGATAGACGATGGACACCGGTATCGCCACCACCCCCAGTTGCAGTTTCAGGGCGATCCAGGTGGTGCCCCAGATCAGCACGGTCAACAGGTACAGCGATAGGTTCATGGCACGACTCCTTTATAAGGTGTGCAGTGTCATGCCCGGCAGATCAGGGGCGCTTGCACAAACTTGCGCTTTTTATCAGCCCGGGGCTGGCAGCGCAGGGGCGACGGAGTAGCATGCGAAACACCGGCAAACGGACCTTTGATTGACGCCCCCACCATGCCCGCACTGGATACCCTGCAAGTCTTCCAAGCCTTGAACCGCTCGCCCCATGCTCGCCTGGAGCACAGTGCCGAGCTCGGTGACGGCTTGTCCGCGGCCTTGTGGAGCAACCATCACGACGCCCAGGAATATCAGGCGCCCGGCCACCACACCCTGTCTTGCTACCTGGCCGGCGGCACCGGCACCTTTCGCCGCGATCAGCCGAGCAGCAAGGGCGCCCCGGGCAAGCTGTGCATCCTGCCCGCCGAGCACCAGTCGGCCTGGGTGATCAACGGCGATATCCGCCTGGCCCACGTGTATTTCAGCCCCGAGCAGTTCGCCCTCGGCTGCGTCACCCTGCTGGACCGCGAGCCCCGGGACATGCACCTGCGCGAGAGCACCTTCGTCGACGACCCCGAGCAGACCCGGCGCTTCGCGCAGTTGGTGCGCCTGAACTGGGACGAGCCCGGCGAGCGCCTGCTGACCAGCAGCCTGGCCCACGAGATGCTCAGCCACGCCCTGCTCAATCAAGTGGGCCCGCGCCAGGGTGTCCGGCTCAAGGGCGGCCTGGCCGCGCACCAGCGCCGCCTGCTGGTGGACTACATCGACAGCCAGCTGGACGCGCCGCTGAGCCTGGGCCAACTGGCGGGGTTGTGTGCGCTGTCGGAATACCACTTCGCCCGCATGTTCCGCGCCAGCTTCGGCCTGCCGCCCCATCAATATGTGCTGGCCCGGCGCCTGGTCCGGGCCCGCTATCTGCTGCGCCACAGCGCCCTGCCCCTGGGGGAAGTCGCCCTGGCCTGCGGCTTCTCCAGTGCCAGCCACTTCACCAACCGCTTTCGCCAGGCCCTGGGCGGCACGCCCGGTGACTACCGGCAGGCGTTCCAGCGCCAATGTTCGGACTACCGATAAGCCACCTCCGCAGACCCCTTCTTGCGGCAAAACCCACGCCGACACGTCCGAATTCGTAAGTGACCAAAGTTCCTTACTTAAACAAGACAACTCTTACAACCCAATTAAACAACTCCTACACACCCCTCCATAAAAGAGCACTTTCAATAAATACTTATATGACAACCAAAAACATAAACAGGTAATAATTTTAAAGTTTCAGTTACCACTTCATTCACAGAGCTGATGATTCTTGTTTAACCCCAGCCCCAACTTAGTCTTCCGACTTTGAATCCCGGGCATTACGCAAAAATTCAACATCCCCATACCCACAACACACCACTCACAACGTCGATCAACTCAAACCAACCGGCAACAACTCAACACGTCATTCGTCAATCGCCTGACTCCAAAAACAACAAGAACAGAGGACGATGCAATGCTTTCAAGAAACTGGTCACGACAATGGGTCAAGCGCTCGACCCTGATGTGTGCCTCGATGCTGGCCATTCCGGTCAACGCCGAACTGCTGGGCGACAGCAGCGCTCGCCTGGAACTGCGTAACTATTACTTCAATCGGGACTATCGCGAAGGCACGGCCCCGAGCCGTGAAGAATGGGCGCAAGGTTTGCTCTTGCGCCTCGACTCGGGGTTGACCGAAGGTCCCATCGGTGTCGGTGCCGACGCCATCGGCATGCTCGGCATCAAGCTCGACTCCTCGCCTGGCCGAACCGGCACCGGGCTGCTGAAGGTGGCGCGCGATGGCCGGGCAGAGGATGACTATTGGAAACTGGCCCTGGCCGGGAAGCTCAAGACCGGCAAGACCCTGTTCAAGTTCGGCGCGCTGGTGCCACCGGTACTGCCAACCTTGAAACCCAACGACGGCCGTCTGTTTCCGCAAGTTTTCGAAGGCGGGCTGCTGACCTCGAATGAAATCGAAGACCTGGAATTGACCGCCGGGCGCCTGAGCCGGGTCATGCAGCGCAACGCCACGCAGTACACGCCACTGACCTTAAGCCCCTTGAACCGGCGCTTTCAGGGTCAGGGGGCCACGGCGGAACACTTCGACATGGCGGGCGTCGACTATCGGTTCAACAAGCAATGGCTGGCGCGTGTGCATGTCGCCCAACTGCAGGACATCTACCGCCAGCGGGTCTTCACCCTGGTCAACAAGAGCCCCTGGGGAGCAGGAACATTCAGCAGCGATCTGCGCTTGAGCCTGATGAACGACTACGGCGATGCCAAAGGCGGCAAGATCGACAACCGCGCCCTGCAGGGACTCATCGGCTATGCCTATGAAGGCCACAGCCTTGGCCTGGCTTATCAGCGAATGTTGGGAGACACCGGTTATGCCAACATCCTGGGCGCCGATGCCAACTTGATCAACTTGTCGGTACTGGGTGACTTCGCCAATGCCAAGGAACGCTCCTGGGCACTGCGTTATGGCTACGACTTCGCCAGCCTGGGCTTGCCGGGCCTGAGTTTCAACAGCCGCTATATATCCGGCAGCCATGCCCAGATCACCGGCAGCCAAACCATTGGCAAATCATGGGAGTTGGATAACGAACTGCGTTACGTCGTACAACAAGGCCCGCTGAAAAACTTGAGTGTGCGCCTGCGCACCGCGAACTATCGCTCCAACTATGCCAAGAACTTCATTCGTGACACCGATGATACACGGCTGATGTTCAATTACGCCTGGAACTTCAAGTAACCCAACTAGCAGACCCCATGTAGCGAATCAAACTTCTAGAGGTGATATCCACATGCAACGCCTACTATCGAAATGTTTGGCCGGTGTATTGCTTTCAAGCCTGATCCACCCAGCCGTGGCCCAACAACACAGCCAAACGGACAATGTCCCGGAGTTCCGACCCGGTTACTTGATCGGATATCTGAAACAGCAGGATCTGCCCAATAGTCTTGCGCTGTTACCGCCACCTCCCGCAGTGGGCTCACAAGCCTTCGCGCTGGACCAGAGCATGGCTGAAAAAAGCCAGGTCTTGCGTGGCAGCAAACGCTGGGCGCTGGCCATCAGCGATGCCAACCTGAAGTTCCCCGCCGCCGCAGAGACGTTTTCCTGTGCGCTGAATGCGCCCATCAGCGAACAGCAGACACCTGCGCTGTACAGAGTCTTGCGCCGGACCCTGACCGATGCCGGGCTGGCCACCTATAGCGCCAAGAAGCGCTACCAGCGCACACGGCCCTTCGTCTACAACCAGCAGCCCAGCTGCACCCCGGAAGATGAGGCCAAGCTCGCCGAAGATGGTTCCTACCCGTCGGGCCACAGCGCCATTGGCTGGGCCTGGGCGCTGCTGTTGAGCGAACTGGCCCCCGAGTACGGCGACGCGCTCTGGGCCCGTGGCCGGGCCTATTCGGAGAGCCGCATGGTGTGCAACGTGCATTGGTACAGCGACGTGCGTGAAGGGCGCGAGATCGGCGCGACCACCGTGGCACGCTTGCACACCGATCCGACCTTCCAGGCCGACTTCGCCGTCGCCCGGCAAGAGCTGCTGGCCGTCCGCGCCAAGGGCCTGACCGCCAGCGGCGACTGCGCGGCACAAGCGCAAGCCCTGGCACTGGGCGCCGACTAAGGCGCCACGGCCAGGTCCGGGATCAGGGTGCTCATCAGAACTCCAGGGTGCTGGACAGCGACACCTGACGGGCATCCCCCATGGACACGAAGTACTTGCTGGCCGACGAGGTGTAGTAGGTCTTGTCGAACAGGTTCTTCACGTTGAGCTGGAACTTGACCTTCTGCCCTTCAACCCGGGTGTCGTAGGTGGCGAAGGCATCGGCCACGGTGTAGCCCGGCAGGTCGAAGCTGTTGGGCGCGTCCCCGGCGCGCTGGCCGACATAACGGGCCCCCGCGCCGACCCGCAGGCGGTCGCCGCCGATCAGGCTGCCGAAGTCGTAGACCGCCGACAGCGAGCCGCTGTTCTTGGCCACGTTCTGCAACTGCTTGCCCTTGTACTGGGTGTCCTTGGTCACTTCGGTGTCGGTGTAGGCATAGCTGCCGATCAGGCTCCACTGATCAGTGAGCTGCCCGGTCAGGTCCAGCTCCAGGCCCTGGGAGTGCACTTCACCGGCCACGCTGGTGACGGTCTCGGTGGCGGTGGCCGTGGACACCAGCACATTGCGCTTGGTGATATCGAACAGCGCCGCGCTGGCGGTGATGCGCCCGGGGATGTCGAGCTTGGCTCCCAGCTCCCAGGACTTGGCCTCTTCCGGGGCGATGGAACCGTCCAGCACCGCGGTGCCGCCGGCCAACTGGGCGATGCTGGAGTTGGGTTTGAACGACTCGGTGTAGCTGCCGTAGAACGACAACTGATCGGTGTAGCGATACACCAGCCCGGCACGGGGCACGAACTTCTGTCCGTTGCTGTCGGTGTTGGCGTGGAACGGCCGGCCCTTGCCGGCGTACTGGTCGTATTCCTGGAAGCGTCCGCCGCCCACCAGGATCCACTGGTCGGTGAGGTGGATGGCGTCCTGGAAGAACAGCGAGTCGCTGCGCAGCAGGTCGGTCTGGTCGCTGTCCGGGGCGCTGACCGTGGTGCCGGCCACTTCCCGACCGTAGACCGGGTTCAGGTAGTTGAAGGTGGTGCGGCTTTTCTGCCGGATCAGGTCGGCGCGGTAGATCTTGCGGTACTCGTCGTCCAGGCCGAACACCAGGTCGTGCTGCATGCCGCCCAGCTGCACCTTGCCTTCCAGGCTGACGGTGGCGTAGCGATCGGTGGTCAGGGCGTTCTGGGTGCCGTCCATGCTCCGGGTCAGGGTGCCGTTGGGGTTGACCGCGGTCAGGCGCACCTGGCTGGCGTCGTAGGTCTCGCGGTTCCAGCTGTAGCCGAAGTGGGCTTTCCAGTCGTCGCTGAGCTCATGATCGACTTCAAGGCGATACAGGTCCGAGCGCCCTTCCATGTTGTTGAACGGCTCGTCCAGGCGTCGGGTGGCCGGGATGTCCAGCGGGTGGTTGGTCTTGGGATCGATGGCGGTGCCGCGATCGAACGGGGTGAGGAACTCGCGGTGCTCGTAGGCCAGCAGCACCCGGGTACTCTCGCCGTACCAGGCCAGGGACGGCGCCACCAGGGATTCGCGATGGGTGCCGAAATTGCGCCAGTAGTCCTCGTCTTCATGGTCGACGATCAAGCGGTAGGCCAGCCCGGAATCGCCGAGCGGCCCGGTGGTGTCGAGGCTGCCGCCGCTGCCGTTCTTGCCCGAGCCATAGGTCGAGCCGCGCACGGTCAGGGCCGTGGATTGCTGCAGCTCGGGCTTCTTGCTGACCACGTTGACCACGCCGCCCGGGTCCTGGATGCCATACAGCAGCGACGAGGGCCCCTTGAGCACTTCCACCCGTTCCGCCGTGGCATTGAGCGCCCGGCCCTGCACCACCGGCATGCTGTCGCGCATGATCGAGCCGTTGCGGTTGTCGCCGAAGCCGCGCAGCAGCACCGCGTCCTGGGTGCCGCCCAGGGTGTTGGTCTGGGTGATGCCGCTGACATTGGCCAGGGCGTCATCCAGGTTGCGCGGGGTCTGGTCCCGCAGTACCTGGGCTGGAACCACGTTGATGATCTGCGGGATCTCCTGGTTCAGCGCCTGGGAACGGGCCACCGAGGTGCTGGCCGGCGGCTGGTAGCTGGTGCTGTCGTCTGGCCCCTGGGTGGTGACCTGGGTCGCCTCCAGGTTCAGCCCGGCGCCGCTCGGCAAGGGTTCCAGGACCAGGGTGTGGGCATCGCTGCGGCGGTAGCCGAAGCCGGAGTTGCCCAGCAGGCGCTGCAAGGCCTGATCGGCGCTGAACTGGCCGCTAAGGGCCGGTGCCGTCAGCGCATAAGGCGCTTGGTCGGTGTAGATCACACTGATCCCGGTGATCCGGGTGAAGTCGCTGAGGGCCTGGGGCAGCGGCTTGGCCGCGATGGAAAAGTTGAACAGCGCGCTGTGTTGTGCAACGCCGGACTCGCTCGCCAGCGCCACGCCCAGGGGCAGCATGGCCAACCCCGACACCACCAGCGCCGAGGCGCCGAACCACCGTTTGACCGAAGCGTTTGCCGCCGAATGTGCCCTGGACTTCATGCTTGAGACTCGCGTGTAAAAAAGCCGTGAATGCGAATTAGTCGCACTTTCAAGCACTACACGTAGCTCGAACGCCAAGACCTCACCTGTTTTTTGAAAATATTTTCACGACGGCGAAAACGCCCCCCGCCCGATGCATCCCCTGTAGCCGCTGGCGCAGGCGGCGAACGGGCTGGGCGGTATTCCGACGAAGCGGTCGCGGCGGTGTAAAGATCGCCAAGCAAGGTCCTGCGGACCTTTTCGCAGCCTCGCAGGCTCGGCAGCGGCTACAAGCGTCAGTTGAGGCGCTGGATACGCCCGGCGCTGGTGCTGGAGCCCACAGGCCGGCCCTGCTGGTCCATGGCCTTGAGGTACTGCAGCATCGCGTCCAGGTCGCTGAGCCCGAGGTCGCTGCGGTTGCCCCCGCTCTTGAACAGGCTGAAGCGGTCGCCGCCATCGGCCAGGAAGCCGTTCATCACCACCCGGTAGTTCGCCTCGGCCTGCAGCGGCTGGCCATTGAGGCGCAGGCTGCCGGGCACTACGCGGCTGTCCGGCGGGCGCTTGGCGTCCCAGCGGTAACTGAAGCCCTCGGACACTTGCAGGATGTTGGCATCCTCCGCGCCCTTCCATTGCTGGTTGAGCACCTGCTCGATCTGCCGGCCCGTGAGGTCGAAGGCGATCAGGTTGTTGTTGAACGGTTGCAGGGTCGCCAGTTGCCCGTAGTTCACCCGGGTTTGCCCGGGCTCCAGGGCCAGGTCGCTGCGAATGCCGCCGGTGTTCATGAAGGCGATCTGTGCACCGTTGGCCCGGCCGCCGGCCAGATGCGCGTCGGCGATCAGGTCGCCGATGGGCATTTCTCCGGCGGCATCGGCGCGCCGGGCAATCGGCGAGGCGGCGATCGCGCCCACCGGTTTGAGCAGCACCTGGTTGCTGCGCGCTTCGACCTGTTGTTGCAACTGCGCCAGGGCCGGGTCCTGTGGATAACGGGCCGGATCGGCCAGCAGGTTGACCGCCTGGATGCTCGCCACCCGGTGCTGGCCCGGGGTCACTTGCAGGGTCAGGTGGGTCAGCAGGTGGCCGTATGAATGGCCCTGGGTCACCAGCAGCGGCCCGACCTGGCACAGGTAGCCCTGGTGCGAGTGGGCGCTGATCAGCACGTCCACCGCCGGGTCCAGGCGCTTGGCCACTTCGACGATATCGCCGCCCAGTTGCGAGCAGTCCGGCTTGTCGAACGGCTCCGGGGTCGAGCCGCCCTGGTGCACCACGGCGACGATGGCGTTGACCCCCTTGGCGTTGAGTTCGGGAATCAGCCGGTTGATGGCGTCGGCTTCATCGCTCACCTGCAGGCCGCGCATGCCCTTGGCGCTGACCACAGAGGCCACGTCCCGCAGTACCGCGCCGACAAAGGCCACCTTGACCCCGCGCACCTCCTCGATGCGATAGGCCGGCAACAGCGGCTGGCCAGTGTCGCTGTCCAGCAGGTTGGCCGCCAGGTAGGGGAAGCCGCTGCCCGGGTAGTTCGGGCGGAACTGGCAGGCCTTGTCCGGCCGCGACGACTGGCAGCCACCGTTGAGCTGGCGCAGGAACTCGGCCTTGCCGTTGTCCAGTTCGTGGTTGCCGATGGCGCTGAGCTTCATGCCCATCTGGCGCAGGGCCTCCAGGGTCGGCTCGTCGGCCCACATGGCCGACAGCGGCGGGCTGCCGCCCACCAGGTCGCCGGCACCGATGAACAGCAGCTGCGGATCCTGCTGGCGCAACTGGGTGAGCATGCCGCCCAGGGTGGCGATGCCGCCGGCCGCAAGCTTGCGCACCCCGCCCGGGGCCTGGGGGTCCTTGTAGCTGAAGGGGTTGGCCTGCAGGTAGCCGTGCAAATCGTTGATGGCGACGATGTTCACCGCCACCGGTTGCGGCTCGCGGGTCAGCGAGCTGCAACCGGCCAGGGTCACCAGGGCCAGGGTCAGTGCACCCAGCAGCCGGGGCATGGGACGAAGACGGGACATGGAAAAAATCCTTGGAAAGTCGACGAAAAAAAAGCCGCTGGCCAAAGCTGTGAGGAGGCGATCCGGGGGGCTGGACAACAGCACCGGCCCGGTCGTCGATCACAGCCTGCGCCAGCGGCGACAGGCTAGGCCATCAGGCCGGTTGCAGGCTGCCGTGGAGCGCTTGCGGTGCGGGCGGCGCCTTCAGCGCGGTGCCCATGCCGGCGCGCAGCAGCAGGATCTTCAGGTGGTCGGTGATGCGCTCGACCCGGTCCTGGAAGTGGTTGTGGAAGATCATGCTGCCCAGGGCAATGGCGATCCCCAAGGCGGTGGCGTACAGCGCGGTGCCGATGCCCTTGGACACTTCGCCCGGGTCGCTGACGCCGGTCTCGGCCAGGGCCTTGAAGGTGTCGATGATCCCCAGGATGGTGCCCAGAAGGCCCAGCAGGGGCGCGGCGGTGACCACGGTTTCCAGCAGCCACAGGCCATGCATCAGCTTGCTGCGGGTGGCGATGTAGATCGACTCGCTGAGGTCTTCCAGGTCCTTGTGGCTGGCCAGCCCCTGCTTGTGGGCAAACAGCTCGGCGACCATCTCCAGGGGCAAGCTGTTGCGCTGGCGCAGCTCGGCGGGCAGGTCGTCGACGCTGTGCATCTTCGGGTTGAGCACGCTCTCCAGTTTCTTCGCCTGGCGCAGGCTGAAACTGAAGTAGATGCCCCGCTCCACGGCGATAAAGGCGGCAATCGCGGCAGCGCCGTACATGGTGTAGAAGGTGATGTCGTGCAGCAGATTCATGTCCATCGTCATTTCCTCTTGGCCCCGAAGGGCATCAGAACCCGGCTTCCAGGGAGACCATCGCGGTGCGTTCCTCACCGACGTTGTAGTAGGCGGTGCTCGGCGCCAGGCCGTTGGTGCGCTGGGTGTTGAACGACACGGTACGGGTCGAGGCCAGGTATTCCTTGTCGAACACGTTGAGCATGGAGAAGCGCAGGGTCGCGGACTTCAGCACCTTCTTGTCCACCGGCAGGTGGATACCGGCGTTGAGGTCGACCACGGTGCGGCCGGCGATCTTCTCGTCGTTGGTCAGGTCGCCGTAGAAGGCACCGACGTACTTGCCGACGACGTTGCCGTAGTAGCGCGAGTCGTCGTAGCCCAGGCTCAGGTTGAACATGTTTTCCGGCACGTTGGCCAGTTGCTTGCCGGAGGTCGGCAGCAGCACGTTCTTGTTGGTCAGGTCGTCCATCTGCTCGGACTTGGTGTAGGTGTACGAGGCGTAGTAGTTGAAGTCGTGGGGCAGCTTGCCGCTCCACTCCAGCTCCAGGCCGCGGTTCTTCACTTCGCCGACGTTGGCCACGACGTAGTCGCCGTTGAGGTCGGTGGTGGAGATCTGCCGGTCCTTGAAGCTGATGTAGAACAGGGTCGCGCTCAGGGCCATGTTCTCTTCGCTGTAGCGCCAGCCCAGTTCCTGGTTCCAGCTCAGCTCGGGTTTCAGGCTGATGGAGTCGCCCTTGTTGTAGAGCACGTAGTTGGGCGGTGTGCGCATGTTGCGGGTGACGTTGTAGAACGCCTGGTTGTTCGGGTCCACCTGGTACTTGGCGTTGAAGCTGGGCAGGAACTGGTGGTACTTGGCGTCGCGTTTTTCCGGCTTGTCGGTGAGGCTGCCGAGGTTGTTGCCGTCGCGTTCCACGTACTGGTAAGCCAGGGCTCCGGTCAGGGTCAGGTCCGGGGTCGCCTGCCAGGTGTCCTGCACCCAGAGCTTCTGTGCCGGGGTCACGGTGTACTGGTGACGGCCCTGGACCGTGACGCCGTTGCGGTCCACCAGTTGGTCGGAACCGTTGTAGTCGCCCCAGACATTCTCCGGAGCACCGTTGCCCTTGATGCCGATGAAGGGCTGGGTCTGGCGCTGGCGGGCGCGCTCGTACCAGTAGCCGACGTCCAGGCTGTGCTCTTCGTTGAGATCCCACTTGAGCTTGGTGGTCATCCCGGGGCGCCAGGTTTCGGTCCACGACGGCCGGTAGTAGGTGCCGGCAGGCAAGCCGGCCAGGTCGTAGTTGCCGGCCTTGTTCGAGCTGGCGGACAAGCTGGTGGCGGTCTGGCCGCTGAAGCTGCCGCCGTTGGACCACACGTAGTAGGGGTTGAAGGTCAGGCTCAGGTCGTCACGCAGCTGAAAGCGCTGGGTCAGCGAAGCGGTCACGCTCTCGAAGGGGTTGCGGTTGAGCTTGTAGGACTGGGACACGCTGCCGTTCTTGAACACGGTGCTTTCCGAGTAGTCCAGGCGCCGGCCCTGGTTCTGGAACTGGGCCTTGCTCAGGCTGTTGTAGTTGTAGTTTTCCTGCAGGTTGTACTTGACGATGGCGTTGGTGGAGTTGCCGTTGCCGTCTTCGAACAGGGTGTTCCACTCGACCTTGTCGGCCCGCAGGGTGCCCTTGCCGCGCCACTTGTCGCCCTCGGTGTGGGACGCCGAAACCCAGGTCTTGAAGCCGCCCAGGTCACCGGTATTGAGCCGGGCGAAGCTCTTGCGCACATTGTTCGAACCGATGGACTGCTTGGCGAACACGCCAAAATCCTTGGTCGGGCGCACGGTCACCAGGCCGATGTTGCCGCCGCTGGAGCCGATGTGCGGGCCGTCGGCCTCGGACGAACCCTGGGTGACGAAGACTTCGCTGAAGTTCTCCGGGTCGCCCATGAGGTTCGGGTAGATGCTGTAGTCCCCCGAGTCGTTGATCGGGAAACCGTCGGCGGACAGCCCCACCTGGTCGGAGTTCATCCCGCGCATGGTGAAGTTGGTGCCGCTCAGGCCCGTGGCGTCGGTGCTGGAGACGTTGATGCCCGGGGTGTACTTGAGCTTGTCCACGGCGTTGGCGGTGGGGGCCATCTGGTCCATGGCTTCCTTGGTCACGGTGGAGCGCCCCTTGGCGCTTTCTTCCTTGATCATGTGGCCGTTGCCCAGGGTCTGTTTACCGGCAACGTTCACCGCACCGACGTCAACTGTATCTTCGGCCAGAACCAATGGCGCAAAACTGCCCAGGCCCGATGCCAGAAGCAGGGCATAAAGTTTATTGATCTTCACGGGTCAATCCCTTGCTTACAACTTTCGTTAATAGGTGATGGGTTTATTCCACGTTGTAACTAAAGGTCGCGGTAAAACGTTGCTTGTTCTTGCCGGAGAACGCGTCCGAGGGAAACGGTGAAACTTTCTCCACGCGGCGCAAACTGGTTTGCGCGGCGCGATTGAGCAACATGTTCGGCGCCTTGTTTTCGATGCCACTGTCGAGCACGTTGCCGGCCCGATCGACTTCCAGCCAGATCACCACATCGCCCTGGGGACGTTGCAACGAGGCCTCGCGGCCGCTGGGGTATTGCTTGTGCTTTTCCAGTTCCTTGCGCAAAGCGGCGGTGTACAGGCTTTCCTTGATGGCACTGCTGGGCGCCGCGGGTGCGGGGGCCGGAGCAGGTACGGCGGCCGGTGGCGCCACCGGCTTGGGGGCGGCGGCCACCGCGGGCTGCGGCGCCACCGGAGTGCTCTGGGCCACGGCGGCCGGGGCCGGCTTGGGCGGCTGCGGCTTGGCCACCAGAGGCTTGGGCGCCGGCGGTTTGGGCTTGACCACCGGCTTGGGCTTGGGCGGCTCGATCACCAGCGGCTCTTCCTCGGGCACCACCTGCGGCGGCTCGGGCTCGACCGGCAGCGGCTCGGGCGGCGGCGGTGGCTCGGCAGCGGCCAGCAGTTCGGCGGCATCGACCAGGGCAATTTCCACCGTGCTTTCGTCGTACACCGGCTTGATCTGCAACTGTTGCAACTGGCTGGTATAGATCACCAGCAACAACAGGCCAGCCGGCAGCAGGCACGCCAGCCACTTGCGTGTTTTATATAAGGCGAACATGGCGTCAGGACTTGCGTGTAGCGATGGAGACGGAAGAGAAGCCATTGCCCTTGAGCAAGTCCATCACCGACACCAGGCGCTTAACTTCCACGCCCTGATCGCTATTGATAATGATCACCAACTTTTCACTGCCGTTATTCAGCACTTTGAGTTGGGCCAACAGTGCCCCTTCATCCAGGTCCTGTCCGTCCAGTTGCAGACGTTCCTGCAGACCCAGGGTAATCACCGCCTTGTTTTGTGGCTTCAACTGTTGCGCGGTGCTGGCCACCGGCAACTGCGTCTTGATTCCCACGGCGGGAATCACGTTGAGACTGATGAGTACGAAGAACACCAGGAGAAACATCATCACATCGATCATCGGAATGATTTCGATGTGGGCCTTCTTCTTTTTAGCGACATCCCAGCTGCGCATCGTCTTGCTCCCGCTTCAGCCTTCCCTCCCTTGTGAGAGCTGAATCACAACCCTCGCCGATCCTGACCATGTGCTCAGGAATGCGCAGATGATCCGCGCCCCATGTAACGTTTTGGTGACAGAACGGTGTGATCTCGATGAATGTTCGGGAGCTCTGGGACGGGCCTTTCAGCGCAGGACCAGGAGTCGGCCAAAGAGCTGGTGCTGCTCGAAGCCCAAGACGGCCTGCAGGGAATCGAGGACCGCTTGCGGGTCCTTGCTGGAGAAACTGCCGCTGACCCGGCGCGCCGCCAACTCGTCGTTGAGCAGCACGATGCGTCCGGGGAAATAGCGCCGCAGGTCGGCCACCACCTCACCCAGGGGCGCGTGGTAGTAGTTCAGCCAGCCCTGGCGCCAGGCCAGTTGCGCCTCGCTGTCGACACCGTGCAACGGGGTCGCCGCAGCATGCCCGTAGGCCACTTGCTGGCCGGCGCCGAGTACCTGCTGCGCCGCGCCCTGGGCCGCCGTGACCCCGACCCGCCCGGACAGCACCGTGACCTGGGCCCCTTGCGGTTGCAGGCGCACTTCGAACTGGGTGCCCAGGACCCGCGTCTCGCCCTCCCCGGCCGCCACCACGAAGGGCGCGCCGGTGTGGCTGACACTGAAGAACCCGGCGCCGCGGCGCAGTTGCACATGCCGCTCGCCGCCGCTGAAATCCACGGCAATGGCGCTGTCGGCATCCAGGGTCACCTGGCTCTGGTCGGCCAGGGTCACGGTGCGCACCTGGCCCGGCGCGGAAACGTAGTCGGCCCCCAGGTCATCGACCCAGCGCCCGGGCTGCCAACCGGCGCCCAGGGCCACCGCCAGCACCAGGCTGGCGGCCATGGCCAGGCCCGCCGACCAGCGTCGTCGGCTCCGGGCCCGGGCGCCATCCATGGAACGCAGCAGGCCTTGCAGGGCCAGGGCGTCTTCATCGGCCAGGGTGCGCGCCGGCTGTTCGCTCAATTCCCACAGCACCTGGGCCTGGGCATAGGCCTCGATGTGCGCGGGGTCGGCCTGCAGCCACTGGCTGAACGTCGCCTGATCACCGCTGCTGGGCTGATCGTGGAGCAGGCTCAGCCAGGCCAGGGCCGCCTGTTCCTGGGCGGGCGTCGGGATAACGCGGGAGCGGTGGTTCACGGTGCATTCCTTGGCGTGCGCGGGGTCGAGGGGTCCCGCAGGCTGGCCTTGCAGGCTTCGAGGGCGCGCATCATGTGTTTTTCCACGGCGCTTTGGGACAGGCCCATGACCTTGGCGATCTCGGCGTACTTGCGCCCATGGATGCGGTTGAGCAGGAAGATCTGCCGGGTGCGTTGCGGCAGGCTGCGCAGGGCGGCCTCGACATGGCGCAGATCGTTGCCGGCTTCCAGGGCGGCCTGGGGTTCGCAGCCCTGGTTGTCCTGTTGCTCCGGCAGCCAGCCTTCGCTGACCCGCACCCGCGCGCCCTCGCTGCGCAGGTGATCGATGGCGATGTTGCCGGCGCAGCGCAGCAGGTAGGTGCTGAGTTCTTCGACCTGCACCAGCGGCCGGCGCCAGAAGCGCAGGAACAGGTCCTGCACCAGATCCGCGGCGGTGGCCCGGCAACCGACCCGGCGGCTGACCAGGGCTTCCATCTGCGCGCGCTGGGACAGGAACACCTGGAGAAAATGCGCGCGACTGCCCCGCAGATCGGGGTGATCCAGATCGGAGGGTTCCGGTGGCAGGGTGCTCATCATGGGCCGCTCCTTCAGAATCCGGCCAGGGCGGCGAGCGGGCTGGCCAACAGGCTGGCCCCCGCCATCGACAGCACCAGGCGCGGGCGATAGGGCAGCAGCAACACCAACAGCAGGGCGCTGGCCATCAGCACCGCGCACCACTGCACCAGGCCCAGGCTCCAGCCGGTTTCGAGCACCGCCGCCGCCAGCGACAGGCCCAGCAACAGCCAGCCGCCCAGGCGCAGGCCGTGTCGGCGCCGGGTCGTGGGCTTGCGCCCGAGCACCTCAGCGTGGTGCCGGTCCAGGGACAGGCACAGACCGGTGAATCCGGCAAAGCACAGCAGCAGCGCCAGCAGCATTCAGTTCACCTCGGTGTCAGGGGCCGGTGGCCGTTGTCGTGGGGCACGGGCCGCCGCCGGCTGGCCGCGATGCATCTTGCGCGCCGCCCAGGCCAGGAACAGGCCGCTGCCCAGACAGGCCAGGTCGAAGCCCGCCAGCATCCAGTCGCCGCGGACCATGAGGCCGTCGGCCCGGCTCGGGCTGGTCAGGACGTCCAGCAAAGGAATGCCGGTGAACAGCAAGGCCGCCAGGCTCAGTTGCTCGACCCAGGCACGACGCTCCGGCCGCAGCACGGCATGCAGCAAGCTCAGGCCCCACAGCATGAAGAAGCCGTTGACCTCCCAATCGGCACGTTCGGCCAGGGTCACCGGCAACAGCCGGTTGGCCCAGAAGAACCCGGCCACCGCCAGCACCAGCCCGGCCATGCTGGCCAGGTTCAGCACCTGCACCAGACGCAGCTCGAAGGGCAGCGCCGGGCTCCTGGCGTGCTTGAGCTGGCGCTTGCCGAGCCAGAGCACCAGGCCGGTGCCGATCATCGCGGTGCTTGCCAGGCCACAGGCGAAGTACAGCCAACGCAACAGCGGACCGGCGAACAGCCCCATGTGCAAACCATAGAAACTGCCGCTGATGGCCTTGGGCAGGGATTGTTCCGGGCTGGCCTGCAACAGCTGGCCACTGACCCCGTTGAACGACAGGGTGCTGCCCCCATCGCGCACCACCCGGTCGGCGCTGTGGCGCATGACGTGCACCGAAGCGTTGGCATCCCCCGGGTGATTGATCACCAGCCGCTGCACCCGGCCCCCCGGCCAATGGTCCAGGGCCTGTTCGAGCAGCGGGTCGAGGGCGGTCAGGGGCGCTGCCCGACCGGCCGCCGGGGTGTTGTTGCTGGCCGGCCGCAGGTCCTTGAAGTAGGCGTTGCTGTCACCCTTGTAGGCCACCTGGATGCTCGCCGGCATGACCATGGACATGAAGATCACCAGGCTGCTGTAGGTGATCATCAAGTGGAACGGCAGCACCAGCACGCCCAGCGCGTTGTGCCCGTCGAGCCAGGTGCGCTGGCCCTTGCGCGGGCGGAAGGTGAAGAAGTCCTTGAAGATTTTCTTGTGGGTGATGATGCCGCTGATCAGCGCCACGAACATCACCATGGCCGCCAGGGTCGAGAGCCAGCGGCCCCAGGGATAGGGCATCTGCAACTGGAAGTGGAAGCGGTAGAAAAACTCGCCGCCACGGGTATCGCGCACGTGCAGTTCGCTGCCGGTGCCGGGGTCCAGGAGCTTTTCCGTGAACACGCCGCGCTCGCCGGGGGCGCTCGGCGCCTGCCAGGCCACCGCCAGCAGCGGCTGGCGCGGGTCCGGCAGGTCGATGAACCAGCGCTGGGCGCCCTGGCCGTGCTGTTCCAGGTAGCGCTGGGCCAGCTCCAGACTGACGTCGGCGTTCAGGGCGCGGGCCGGCGCCTCGGGCTGCATCCAGTGGGTGATTTCCGCCTTGAAGTAGGACAGGGTGCCGGTGAAGAAAATCGCGAACAGCAACCAGCCCAGCAACAGCCCGCTCCAGGTGTGCAGCCAGGCCATGGATTGCCGCAACCCCTCCTTCATGACCAGGCCGCCCAGTAGAGACTGCCGCTCACCAGCGCCAGCACCAGGCTCGGCAGCAATACCCCGGCCCAGGCCTGCCAGGCACTGCGACAGGCGAAGCACCAGAGCACCGCCAGCAGGTAGAACACGAAGGACAGGAGCATCCCGCTGAGCACGGCATCGACCCTGGGGCCAGGCAGCAGCAGGGTCAGGCAGACACTGGACAGCGCCGCCAACAGGTAGCCCCCCAGGACTGCGGCGCAGACCCGCGAGGCAACCGCCAGACGATAGGAAGCGGGGAGCCCGCCGGCCTTGCTTTTCATGTTTGGACCTGGAAACGAAGGGAGAAGCCCGGGATGCCACGCAAGCACCCGGAGCCAACAGGCGCACGATAATAATGATAAATATTCTCATATGCAAAAAAGCCCAGGCACAGCCACTGGCTGCCGGCGATGCGGGCGGATTGCCGAATGCCAGGTAGCGACACTACAATGCGAACAATTCTTGTTCTCTTGTGCGCCCTGCGGGTGCAGGAGCGTCCCGCTTGTCCCATTGCGCTACCGTCGAAGGCCTCTACCAGGCCCATCACAGCTGGCTGAACAACTGGTTGCGGCGTCGGCTCGGCTGCCCCCACAGCGCCGCCGACCTGGCCCAGGACACCTTTATCCGGGTGCTCAGCGCCCGGGAAACGCCGGCCCTGGTCGAGCCCCGGGCGTTCCTCACCACCATCGCCAAACGCGTGCTGTACAACCACTACCGCCGCCAGGACCTGGAGCGGGCCTACCAGGAAGCCCTGGCGCACATGCCGGAGCAACTGGCCCCCTCCGAGGAGGACCGGGCCATCATCCTGCAGACCCTGATGGAACTGGATGCCCTGCTCGACGGCCTGCCACGTCCGGTCAAGCGGGCCTTTCTGCTCTGTCAGCTCGACGGCCTGAGCTACGGCGAAATTGCCCGGGAGTTGAACATTTCCATTGCCACGGTCAAACGTCACCTGAACAAAGCCGCCATGCGTTGTTACTTCGCCCTGTGAGCGCCTCGATGAATCCACACCTCAATGGCCAGCCCGACTTCAGCAACGCCGTGGCTGAACAGGCCGTGCACTGGCTGATCGAAATGCAAGGCGGCCCCTTGAGCCCGCGCCAGCAAGCGGCCTGGCAGCAATGGCACGACGCCCATAGCGAACACCAGCGAGCCTGGGCGCATATCCAACGGGTCAATCAGCGCTTGCGCGGCGTGTCCTCGCCCCTGGCCCAGGCGGCCTTGAATGCACCGAAATCCGCCAGCCGGCGCCAAGCGATGAAGCTGTTGCTGATGCTCGGTGCCGGCTCGGCCGCCGCCTGGGGCCTGCGGGAACACAACCCGCTGCCGCCGCTGTTAGCGGACTACCGCAGCGCCGTGGGCCAGCGGCGCAGCTTGCAACTGAGCGATGGCAGCCAGTTGCAGCTCAACACCCGCAGCGCGGTGGATGTGCGCTTCGATGGACAACAACGACTGATCCGCCTGCTGGAGGGCGAGATCATGCTCAGCGCCGGCCAGGACGCCCGACCGCTGCTGGTACAGACCGCCCAGGGGCAGGTCCGCCCCGCTGCCGCACGAATCAACCTGCGCCAGTTCAAGGAGCACAGTCAGCTGGCGGTGTTTTCCGGAACGGTCAGCGTGACGCCGGCGCACTACAGCGCAATGCCGCCTCAGGTAGCGGCCGGACAGCAACTGAATTTCACCCACAGCAGCTGGCAGCCGCCCCGGGCCCTGGATGCCGGCAGCGGTGCCTGGAGCGAAGGCATGCTGGTGGCGGCCCATATGCGCCTGGCGGATTTCCTCGACGAGTTGGGGCGCTACCGTCGTGGCCAGTTGAACTGCGATGCCCAGGTGGCGGACCTGCTGATCTCAGGCAGTTATCCGCTGGATGACAGCGAGCGGATTCTCGACCTGCTGGCCATCAGCCTGCCGGTCAGGGTGCGGCGTTTTACCCGCTATTGGGTCACGGTTGAGGCTCGGGCCTGATTGTCGGCAACCGCCATCCGTCGCTGGTTCTTTCGCTCAGGAAGATTTTTTTCATGGCCGTTGAGCCGTTTTGCCCGGCTCGGGTGACAGAGAGGGAAAGCCACCTTGATTCCCCCTTCTCAGGATCGCCGTTCATGACCGAGCACCCCACCCGCCTCACGCCCCTGGCCCGTACCCTGCGTCACCTGTTGCTGGGCGCCAGCCTGAGTCTTGCCAGCCTGCCCCAGGTCCTGGCCGCCACCACCGAGACCAAGCCCTACCACATTGCCCCGACCAGCCTGGAAAGCGCGCTGAACCAGTTCGGTCGTGCAGCCGGGGTACTGATCTCCTTCGGCTCAGAGGTCACCCGTGGCGTGCAAAGTCGTGGCCTGGAAGGTAACTACAGCCCGGAACAGGGCCTCAAAGCCCTGCTGCAAGGCACCGGCCTGCAAGCCCGGGCCGAGGGCCAGAATGCCTTCAGCCTGCAACCGGCCAGCCCCGAGACAGCCCCGGCGTCGGTGCAACTGGAGGCCTCCAGCGTGGTCGGCGACTGGCTCGGCGATGCCCGGCAGGGCGATGTCTTCGAGCACCCCGGCGCCCGGGACGTGATCCGCCGGGACGAGTTCGAGCGCCAGGGCGCGACCCAGGCCCGGGACGTGCTCAATCGGATTCCCGGGGTCAACGCACCGGACAACAACGGCACCGGCAGCCACGACATGGCCCTGAACTTTGGCATCCGCGGCCTCAATCCGCGACTGGCCTCGCGCTCCACGGTGCTGATGGACGGCATCCCGGTGCCGTTCGCCCCCTATGGTCAGCCGCAGCTGTCGTTTGCCCCCATCAGCATGGGCAACATGGATGCCGTGGACGTGGTGCGCGGTGGCGGCGCGGTGCGCTACGGCCCGCAGAACGTCGGCGGCATCGTCAACTTCGTAACCCGGGCGATTCCCGACACACCGACGGTCAAGGGTGGTTTTCAGACCGAGACCAGCCCCTCCTCCAGCCATGACGGTTTCAAGACCAGCAGCAACCTGCTGGCCGGCGGCACCGCCGACAACGGCCTGGGGGGCGCCCTGCTGTATTCCGGCACCCGCGGCGGCGACTGGCGCGAACACAGCGACACACAGATCGACGACCTGATCCTCAAGGGCAAGTACCAGCTCGACGAGGCCAACAGCTTCAATGCCATGGCCCAGTACTACGAGGGTGAAGCGGACATGCCCGGCGGTCTGAACGTGGCGGACTACAAGGCCGACCCGTATCAGTCGACCCGCCCCTACGACAAGTTCTGGGGCCGGCGCACGATGTTCAACCTCGGCTATCGCTATCAGGAAGATCGCCGGGAGTTCAGCGTCAACAGCTTCTTCACCAAGACCCTGCGCAGCGGCTACCTGGACCAGGGCAGCTTCCTCTCCCTGTCGCCCCGGGAATACTGGGTGCGAGGCCTGGAAACCCGCTTCGCCCAGGGCTTCGACCTGGGAGACAGCAGCCATGAAGTGGGCGTCGGCTATCGCTACATCAACGAAGCCGGGCATGAACTGCGCTACCGCACGCCGGTGACCGCCAACCAGGCACTGCCCAGCAGCAACAGCCGCAACGACCGGGATACCCGCGGCGGCACCGAGGCCCATGCGTTCTTCGTCGACGACCGGATCGATATCGGCAAGTGGACCCTGACCCCGGGGATCCGCTACGAGATGATCGAGTCCCAACAGAGCAACAACCTCACCCACGTCAAATACCAGGGCGACTACAACACCGCCCTGCCGGCGCTGAATGTGCTGTATCACCTCAACGAGAGCTGGAACCTCTACGCCAACACCGAAGGCTCCTTCGGCAGCGTGCAGTACAGCCAGATGCCCAACCGCGTGGCCAGCGGCGAGGTCAAGCCGGAAAAGGCCCGCACCTGGGAACTGGGCACCCGCTATGACGATGGCACCCTGCGGGCGGAGATCGGGGCGTTCCTGATCAACTTCGACAACCAGTACGACAGCAACCAGACCAACGACACGGTGATCGCCCGGGGCGAAACCCGGCACCAGGGCATCGAGAGCAGCATCAACTACGCCCTGGACGGCCTCGATCCGGCGCTGGCCGGTTTCAATGTCTACGCCACCTATGCCTACGTCGACGCCACCATCCGTGAGGACGGCCCGAACCAGGGCAACCGCGTGCCCTTCTCGTCCAAGCACAAGGGCACCCTGGGGGTGAGCTACACCGAAGGTCCGTGGAAGCTCAACCTCGACAGCAGCTACCAGAGCAGCCAGTTCGCCGACAACGCCAACACGTCACGCGAAAGTGCCGACGGCAGCAACGGGCGCATCCCCGGCTACATGCTGTTCAGCACCCGGGCCGGCTACGACTTCGGCCCGCAGCTGTCGGACCTGAATGTGGCGGTGGGGGTGAAGAACATCTTCAACCACCAGTACTTCACCCGTTCCTTCGACGACAACAACAAGGGCAAGTACGTGGGTGAACCGCGCACTCTCTACGTGCAGACTTCGGTCGCGTTCTGATTTGTTTCGCCACAAAACAAAACGGGCCTGCAATGCAGGCCCGTCGTTGGGAGTGAAGCTCAGCCGTCAGCTATTGAGCGCGGCCTGTTGGTTTTCCAGGAATTCTTCTTCAAGCAGGGCATCGGCCTCGCTGCCATCGCTGCTGGGTACGGCCGCCGCACGTTTGCCGCGCAGTTTGCCGAACATGTGCTCCAGGGCGCTTTCCAGCTTGATGGTGGCACCATCGATGGCCTGTTCCAGGGTGTCGGCCTTGTGGGTCACGGAAATCGGTTGGTGACCTTTCGGACGGGCTTCCAGCTGGCAGCGCATATCGTCCGGACCCGACTTGCCGCCGTTCTCGTCCCGCAGGTGGACCACGACCCGGGTCAAATCTTCTTCGTAGCGTTCGAGCGTGCTTTCAACGGTGCTGCGCACCCACTCCTCCATCCGAAGGCTGCTTTGAATATGGTTATCGCTATGGACTTGGATTTGCATAGTTCTTCCCTTATTTCAGCTTGCTCGTAAGAGGGTCAAGGCAGGGCGTTTGGACCTGCGTTTCGTGACCTCTTGGTTACACAATTAGGCACGGCGACGAACATTTCAACCCCTAAAAAAAGATAAATATTCATACGCAAATAAACCCGGACAAACTGCAAAAGCACTGTTACTGTCGGGAGTTAGCTCCACTCGGCTACCGCGCTTGCCCCCTCACAATTGCCCCTCTCCCAGAGGGTGCAGACCGCGAAAAATCTCCGCCTCCTCCACCAGCCAGTCATGCACCGCGCGTACGCCCGGATGACTCAGCGCGCCCGGCGCATAGAGCAGCACATAGCGCTTGTGGTTGGGCACCGCCAGGCCGAAAGGCACGATCAGGGTGCCGCGCTCCAGCTCGTCGTTGAGCAGGGTGCGTCGGGCAATCGCCACGCCCATGCCGGCAATCGCCGCCTCGATGGTCAGGTGATTGCGGTTGAAGGTATGGCCACGGCGTACGTCCGCGCCCTCGAAACCAATGGCATTGAGGTAGAACTCCCATTCGGCGTATTCGTAGCTGCCGCGCCAGGCGGTGATGTCGTGCAACAGCGGAAAATGCGCCAGGTCTGCCGGGCCGTGCAGCGGCGGTCGGCCACGCAAGAGGCTCGGGGCACACACAGGAAAGATCTGCTCATCCAGCAGCGCGGTGGATTGCAAACCGGGGTAGCTGCCGTCGTTCAGGTCGATGGCCAGATCGAAGTCGCCTTCGTGCAGGGCCACGCTGCTGTCTTCGGCCACCAGGCGCAGCTGGATCTCCGGATAACGCTGCTGCAGCCGCGGCAGACGCGGGGTCAGCCACTTGCCAAGGAACGACGGGATCGAACGCAGGCGCAAGGTGCCGCTGATCATTCCCGCGTCCAGGCGCCGCAGTTCCGCATCGATGCTGCCGTAGGCCTCGCTCACCGTCAGCGCCAGCCGCTGGCCCTCGGCACTCAGCTCGACGCCCCGGGGCCGGCGATGAAACAGGCGCAGCCCCAGGCGCTCTTCCAACTGGCGAATCTGCTGGCTCACCGCGCCGGGGGTGATGTGCAGTTCTTCGGCACAGCGAGTGAAGGACAGGTGCCGCGCGGCACAGGAAAACACATGCAGCCAGACATAGGTCTGGGCATGAAACTGACGACTCATCGTTTAGTCCTGCTAAAGGATCTCTTAGGAATTTTCGTTGGTCAGCCGCGACCGACCCGGGCAGTATCGCCGACATTGCGCTTGGCCTACAAAAAATGGCAGCGATCCACCGTCCATTGCTTGTAAGGCTTTAGCATGGCTATCAGTGTTTTCGATCTTTTCAAAGTCGGTATCGGCCCCTCCAGTTCCCACACCGTAGGCCCGATGCGCGCCGCCGCCACCTTCGCCCAGGCACTGTTCGACCAGGGCCTGGAGCAGCAGGTGCAGCGGGTGCAAATCCGCCTCTACGGCTCGCTGTCGGCCACCGGCGTCGGCCATGCCACCGACCGCGCCAGCGTCATGGGCCTGATGGGCCAATGGCCAGACAGCATCGACCCCAGCAGCATCAACCCTTGCATAGCGCAACTGCGCGAAAGCGGCCAGCTGCTGCTGGGCGGACGCACGCCCATCGCCTTTGACTGGCAGCAGGACTTGCTGCTGCTGGACGAAAGCCTGCCCTACCATCCCAACGCCATGTCCCTGAGCGCCTCCGGCGAGCAGGGCATGCTGCTGGAGCAGACCTACTACTCGGTGGGCGGTGGCTTCATCATCGAGGCCGCCCAGGTCGAGACCGGTGCCGACGCCGCTGCCAGCGTCGAATTGCCTTACGACTTCAACAGCGCCGCCGAACTGCTGGCCCTGTGCAAGACCCACAAGCTGCGGGTCGGCGAACTGATGCTGGCCAACGAACGGGCCTGGCGCAGCGATGCGGAAATCCGCAGCGGCCTGCTGCATATCTGGTCGGTGATGCGCGAGTGCGTCGAACAGGGCCTGCGCCACGAAGGCACCCTGCCCGGCGGCCTCGACGTCCCGCGGCGCGCCGCCAAGCTGCACCGCAGCCTGCTGGAAATCGGCAAGCCGAACGTCATCACCTCGACCCTCTCGGCCATGGAGTGGGTCAACCTCTACGCCCTGGCGGTGAACGAGGAAAACGCCGCCGGCGGCCGCATGGTCACCGCCCCCACCAATGGTGCGGCGGGGATCATTCCGGCGGTGCTGCACTACTACATGAAGTTCAATCCCCAGGCCTGTGACGACGACGTCGTGAGCTTTTTCCTCGGCGCCGCGGCCGTGGGCATCCTGTGCAAGAAGAACGCTTCCATCTCCGGCGCCGAAGTCGGTTGCCAGGGTGAAGTGGGCTCGGCCTGCGCCATGGCCGCCGCCGGCCTGGCGGAAGTTCTTGGCGCCACGCCCGAGCAACTGGAGAACGCTGCCGAGATCGGCCTGGAACACAACCTCGGCCTGACCTGCGACCCGGTGGGCGGCCTGGTGCAAGTGCCGTGCATCGAGCGCAACGCGATTGCCGCGGTGAAGGCGATCAACGCCACCCAGATGGCCCTGCGCGGCAACGGCCAGCATTTCATTTCCCTGGACCGGGTGATCCGCACCATGCGCGATACCGGCGCCGATATGCACGACAAATACAAAGAAACTTCACGGGGCGGCCTGGCGGTGAGCTGGGTGGAATGCTGAGGAGCCTTGCCTGACCGTCCGTAAAACGTGAGCCCGAGCAAAAATAATAACGAGGCGATACCGATGACCGATGTACCGACACCTGCTGCCGAACACCCTGCTGTAGCCACACCCCGCGACACCGCGACAGCCCACCAGGGCTGGAGCAAGCACGACACCACCTGGATGCTCGGCCTGTATGGCACCGCCATCGGCGCCGGCACCCTGTTCCTGCCGATCAACGCCGGGGTCGGGGGCTTCTGGCCGCTGATCGTGCTGGCGCTGCTGGCCTTTCCCATGACCTTCTTCGCCCACCGCGGCCTGACCCGCTTCGTCCTCTCCGGACGCTCCGGGGACATCACCGAAGTGGTCGAGGAACATTTCGGGATCGGCGCCGGCAAGCTGATCACCCTGCTGTACTTCTTTGCCATCTTCCCGATCCTGCTGGTGTACAGCGTGGCCCTGACCAACACCCTGGGCAGTTTCATGGAGCACCAGCTGCACATGACGCCACCGCCCCGGGCGCTGCTGTCGCTGCTGCTGATCCTCGGCCTGATGGCCATCGTGCGTTGCGGCCAGGGCGTGATCGTGCGGGCCATGAGCCTGCTGGTCTATCCGTTCGTCGCCGCCTTGCTGCTCCTGGCCCTGAGCCTGATCCCCAACTGGAACGGCGCCTTCTTCGCCTCGGCCAGCGAAGGCATGGCCCTGCCGCTGTTCTTCAAGACCCTGTGGCTGGCGATTCCGGTGATGGTGTTTTCCTTCAACCACTCGCCGATCATCTCGGCCTTCGCGGTGGATCAGAAGCGCCAGTACGGTGCCCTGGCCGAGCGCAAGAGCAGCGGCATCCTGGCCACTGCCCACGGCATGATGGTGCTGACGGTGATGTTCTTCTGCTTCAGCTGTGTGCTGGCCCTGTCGCCGGTGGACCTGGTGGCGGCCAAGGAACAGAACATCTCGATCCTGTCCTACCTGGCCAACCACTTCCAGACTCCGGTGATTGCCTACGCCGCGCCGCTGATCGCCCTGGTGGCCATTACCAAGTCGTTCCTGGGCCACTACATCGGCGCCAGCGAGGGCTTCCAGGGGCTGATCGTGAAAAGCCTGCGCAGCCGCGGCCGTGTCCTGTCGGCCGGCAAGCTGGAAAAGATCACCGCGCTGTTCATGGTCCTCACCTGCTGGGCCGTGGCCACCTTCAACCCAAGCATCCTCGGCATGATCGAAACCCTGGGCGGCCCGGTGATTGCCTGCCTGCTGTTTTTGATGCCGATGTACGCGATCCAGCGGGTGCCTTCACTGCGCCAGTACTCGGGCCAGCTGTCGAACCTGTTCGTGGTGTTGATCGGCCTGATCGCACTGTCTGCGATCATTTACTCGTTCCTGCCCTGAAACGGACCGGAATAAAAAAAGCGGACCTTGCGGTCCGCTTTTTTATCCCTGCAATCATTGCCTCCCGCGGTTCCCGGCATGCCCCTTGCTTTGTTCGTCCTTGAGCCACACGGACGTAGACAACCCTCGGCGAACGACCGGCCAGTGGTCTGGAATCGCGAACCTATTGCGCGCCCTGCCGGTCAATGACTGCACGACCCAATCAAGCGGTGAGGCATCATGGACAACCCCTTCCAACTGATTACCGACACCTTCACCCCGGACTATCAGGTCAACCTGAGCATCCAGGGCCTGGACGGCAGCATCATGCTGACCCTGTCCCAGGCCGGTCGGGTGGTGGCCAAACGCATCATCAGCGCGGCCCAGCGCAATGACCCGCAACGCATCAAGCGCCTGGTGCAGAGCATCCAGTTCGGCATCGCCATCGAACAGGGCCACAGCGCCGTGGCCATCCTCGAAGCCATGACCAACGGCGACAACCTGGCGCAGTTGCCGCCCGCCGGCCACAAGCCCGCGCCCCAGGCCCTGAGGATTTAAAGCTCGCCCTTCTCCACTTCCGGGTGCTCGCCGGAGCCGGCGCCGAGCTTGCGCTGCGGATGCTCGATCTTCACCGAGGGAAATTGCGACGAGGCGTAGCGCACCACCAGAATGGCGAAGGCCAGCAACAGGATGCCGCCGCACAGGTAGATGATCCCCAGGTCCGGCGGGTTGTGGTGGGAAACGTTGGAGATCAGCAGCCGGGTCAGCGCGGTGATCGCCACGTAGATCAGGAAGCGCACCGGCATGTGGTTGGTCTTGAAGTAGATACCGACCATCGCCCCCAACTCCAGGTAGATGAACAACAGCAGGATGTCATCGATCTTGATGTGCCCTGCCTCGATCATCTGCAAGAATTCCATCACCGCGGCCCAGGCGGTCACCGCACCGATGGCGAACAGCGCCAGGTAATGGAATGTCTCGACGAACAGGTTGCCCAGGGATTCGGCCAACTGATGGACGTTCTGCCGCAGGTTCTCGGCCCAATTGATTTTCACGATGGTACTTCCTTAGGTCGGTTCGACCGGATGATGCGGATTGGACGTGACGATTGTTCTGCATGCAGAAAAAAGGCCAGGAGCCGTCAATGAGATGGTGGCCACCCGCAACGAGGCACGGCCCGGTAACAATCGGCCCGGGAAAAAAAATCCGTCTACATTAAAAAGCCACTATCCAAGGGAAAAGGATTCGCCTATTCTCTCGACCTGTATATAGATACAGTATTTATACAGACCCATTATCGTGAAGGCATGTGAGGTGGTGAATGGCCGTCGAAGTGGTATACCGCAGCAGCCGAGATCTGGAGCGCTTGTTCATGGATAAAGCCGAAGCTGACCGTCATGACAAAATGCTCGAACTGGCTGAATTGCTGGCGCAAGTGTTGCAAAAAGCCGTGCCGTCGTTGAGCGAGCAGCAGGTGGAAGAAGCCGGGATCTACATGGCGAAAAATCGCGATGTGTTCGCCAAGGCATTCAAGAGCCAGCCGGATGCGTTGTCCGAGTTGCTCAGCGCCCCCGCACCCGTGGTGGAAGCGGTCGAGGCGCAGCAACCTGCCGAAGCCGAGGCGCCAGCCAAACCGGCGAAAGCGGCCAAGGCGGCAAAGTAGGTTTCACGCGAATTGAATCAGCCCTGTGTCCATGACCCAGGGCTTTTTTCATGCCTGCGGATAACCGAAAGCGGCTTGCACAACGGCCGCTCAAATGGCCCTTGGTCCCGGCAACTCGGGCAGATCGAGAGAGTGGCCACGCAGTATGGAAATGATCTTGCGCACAAAGGTCACCGGCAAATCCGTCGATTCGCCAAACAGGTCGACAAGGCCAACCTCCACCGCGCTGTCGACCAGGCTGGAGAACGCCTCGGTCTCCGAGGGCGGTATCAGAGCGACAAGGTCCTGTGGCCAGTCATCCCCGCGACCATTCAACGCCAGCAAGGCCCCGGCCCTCTCCCAGGCCAGTACAGAACCCCTGTCCGGATAATCCTTGAGGTACCGGATCAGCGCATCGACAGCGCAATGGCGAATGCCCTTCCCCTGGCAGTACGCCTCCAGGCAGGTCGCAGCGTATCGCTGCAGATCCCTGACTGAACACTCGGCAAACGTTTTGTCCGCATCTGCCACGGTCATTGCCCAACGCCCCATACCCTGCAACCTGCCGAGCAATGGCCGGACGCGATATCCATGGCTTCCAGGATTCGGTCCTCGACCGCATCGGATGCATCAAGCCTGAGTAATGCCAGGTAGTTGTACACCGCCGCCGCCGAAAAGCCCCTGTCCCGGTACAACACAAGAATATTGCGCACCGACTCCATATCCGCCCCCACCCGCAACAGGCAAGACAGCTGCTCATCCAGCCCACTATCCAGTGCTTCACGCATCGTCGAATACATTCCTTGTCCATTGGGCCTGTCAGGGGGCGGGTTCAGCGCCGCGTTTTCGGGGCCAGATACTACAGAGGGCGTGGGCAAGGATGAAGGCCTGGGCCTAGCGATACAGCACCCGCTCCGCCAGCTCATCGGCCACCCGCGCCGGGGAACGTTTTTCCGCCTGGGCGTGGGCGAAGACTTCGGTCAGCCGTGAACTGATCTTCGAGAGGTGGGCGGTGATGGTCGACAGCTCCTCGCCCCGGTGCTTGAGCGAGACATAAATCAGCCCACCGGCATTGATCACGTAATCCGGCGCATAAAGGATGCCGCGACGTTCAAGCTGGTCGGCCACCTCCAGGTTGGTCAGTTGGTTGTTGGCCGACCCCGCCACCGCCGCGCAGCGCAATTGCGCCACGCTATGACTGTTGAGCACGGCCCCCAGGCCGCACGGCGCAAGGATGTCGCAGGGGGTGCTGAGCAGCGCATCGTTGGCAATCGGATGGGCGCCCAGTTGCTCCATGGCCAGTTGCACCTTGCCGGCATCGATGTCGCTGACCAGCAGTTCGGCCCCGACCGCATGCAGTTGTTCGGCCAGGGCGAAGCCGACGTTGCCCAGGCCCTGGATCGCCACCCGCAGGCCTTCCAGGTTGTCGCTGCCCAGGCGCGCCATGGCCGTGCTGCGGATGCCGGCGAACACCCCCATGGCAGCGTGGGGCGAAGGATCGCCGGCAGCGCTGGTGCTGGTGACATAGCGAGTCTGCTGGGCGATGCAGTCCATGTCGGCCACCGAGGTGCCGCTGTCGATGGCGGTGATGTAGCGGCCGTCCAGTTGCTCGACGCAGCGGCCAAAGGCCTCGAACAGCGCGGCGCGATTTTCCACATGGGCCGGGCGGATGATCACCGCGGTACCGCCACCTTGCGGCAATCCGGCCAGGGCGGCCTTGTAACTCATGCCCCGGGCCAGGCGCGCAGCATCTTCCACAGCACTGGTGGCGTCGGGATAGGCCAGATAACGGCAACCGCCCAGGGCGGGCCCCAGGCGGTTGTTGTGGATGGCGATCACTGCCTTCAACCCGGTGCTGGGGTCGACGCTGAGGTGCAGCGATTCAAGGCGGGTGCTGTGCATGAGAGCAAACATCGACAGGCTCCCGAATCACTTCTGGTAGTCGCCAGTATAGGCTTGCGCCTGGAATTTGCTGCGCCGCGCAGGAATAAGCCGAGAGTGTTTGCAGGCATTGGGAAATAACCTGCAACCACCTGTGTCAGCACTGGACGAAGCGGCGCCACGAGGCTAAAACGAGGCATCCGTCGGAGGTTGAGATGAACCCGCGCCAAGCCTTTTTCGCCTGCCTGCACCGCTCGCCGCCCGCTCTGCTGGAAGCGGCCCTGTGGATTGCCGCCGAACACGCCCCGCAACTGGTCCCCGAACGCCAGCTGGAAGCCTTCAAGGAGATCCAACAGCAGATCGGCCACAGCCTGCCCCCTCTGCCGGCAAACGAACTGGGCCAGCCGCTGTTGCGCCGGATGAACGACCTGGGCTTCCAGCAGGACGAACACCTGCCCCTGCGGCCCCAGGCAGCGCTGATGGACAAGGTCCTGGAAACGCGTCGCGGACAACCCCTGGCCCTGGCGCTGATCGCCCTGGAGCTGGCGCAACGCTTGCAGATTCCCCTGGTGGGCGTGAACTTCCCCGGGCACTTCCTGCTGCGGGTGCCCGGCGCCGATCATTTGCTCGATCCCTGCGGCGGACGCCGCTTGTACCCCGCCGACTGCCGGGAACTGCTGCAACGCCAATACGGTGCCCACATCAAGCTCAGTGCCGAACACCTGGTCAGCGCCGAGCCCACGCAGATGTTCCAGCGCCTGTCGCGCAACCTGCGCCAGTTGCACCTGTCCTACGACGACCACCTGGGGGCCCTGATCAATGCCGAGCGCGTACTGGAGCTGGGCAATGGCACCGCCGCCGACTACCTGGCCCGGGCCAGCCTCTACCAGCGCCTGGAATGCCCGAATGCCGAGCGCTTCGACCTGGAGCACGCCCTGCTGCTCAGCGACGACCCGATCCAGCGCCTGCGCCTGACCGAACGCCTGGGGCACCTGCCGCCCAACACCATCGTGCACTGAATCCCCCCGCGGTTCCGCGCCTGCCGTGCAACAATGCCCGCCGCCCACCCGCCTGCTGCAAGGATGAAAAAGCATGAACAGCGCCGAACGCTTCCTCCAGGATTTCCACCAGCGCCACCCCGGCACCACGCCACCGGCCTTCGCCGGGCTGAGCCTGGCAGGGCGTGGTTCCTCCTACGACATACTGGCAACCACCCTCAAGGCCCTGCCACCCGAGGCGCGGGTGCTGGACCTGGGTTGCGGCGACGGTTTCCTGCTCGACCTGCTGGCCAGGCACCACCCCACGGCACGGTTGCTCGGGGTCGACATGAGCGCCACCGAATTACAGGCGGCCCATGTGCGCCTGGCGGGCCGGGGCCTGCTGCTGGAGGAGCGGGCGCAAGCCCTTTCCCTCGCCAGCGCCAGCGTCGACGCGGTGCTTTCCCACCTGGCGCTGATGCTCATGAGCGATATCGAGCAGGTGCTGCAGGAGGCTCATCGAGTGCTGGTCCCGGGCGGCCAACTGTCAGCGGTGGTCGGCCGGGAATTTCTCCTCGGGGAACTGGGCCAGCACTACCTGCAGGTGTTCCGCGCCGCCGCCCGACGCGACCACCTGGCGCACCTGCCCCTGGTGGACCCACGGGCGCAGTCGGAGGATGGCTGGCGGCAACTGCTGGGCCGGCACTTCACCGCGCTGCACTTCGAAGACCTGGACCTGCCCTGGACGCCAACCTTCGAGGAACTCTGGGTTGCCCTCGGCGACACCTACGACCTGGATCGCCTGAGCCCTGCCAACCGCGCCAGGATGAAGCAGGAGCTGCACGACGCCACCCGGCACTTGCAATGCGCAGACGGCACCCTGCCCACCGGCTGGGGGCTGTTGCTGATACAGGCCAGGGCCGCATGACAGCAGCGCCCGGGCTCTGGCAGGATGGGCGGCTAACTCCAGGGAACGGACACAGCATGCTCATCAGAAAAGCCCACGGCGCCGACGCACAACGGGTCTTCGACATTCGCAACCTGGCCATCAACCAGCAGTGCGCCGGCCATTACCCCGAAGCGGACCTCCAGGTCTGGACGGCTGGCGAACTGAGCGACTACTTCATCGAAGTGGTGGAAAACACCGGCCATGTCGCGGTCATCGACAATCAGGTGACCGCCAGCGGCATGCTCGACCTGGAGACCGGGCAGGTCGACGCGGTGTTCGTCGACCCGGCCTACATGGGACGCGGCATCGGCCGCAAGATGATGGAGTACCTCGAAGAACGGGCGCTGGAGGCCGAGTTGCCCCACCTGATCCTGGATTCGACCCTGAACGCCGCCGACTTCTATCGCCGCTGCGGCTTTGTCGGCGAGCGCATTGCCCAGTACCAGTCGCCCCGGGGCCTGACCCTGGCCTGCGTGCCGATGATCAAGCACCTGGCACGCTGAACCACCCTGCCCCTCAGGACTTGAGCGGGGCCTGCCGTTGCACGGCCGGCCCCGCCTCACCCGAGGCCGACGCCAGAGGCGAACGCACCTGGATGATCAACAACGCCGCAAGCAGGGCCGGAATCGCGCAGAAGAAGAAAATCTGCTGCACCGGAATATGCATCGCCAGCAGCATGCTGCCGAACAGCGGACCGAGGATCGAACCGAAACGCCCCACGCCCAAAGCCCAGCCGGTGCCGGTGGCACGCACCTGGGCCGGGTAGAAGTTGCTGGCGAAGGCATTCAGGGTCAACTGGCCACCGATGATGCAGAAGCCCGCGGCAAACACGAACAGCACCAGGTAGCGCGGGTTGTCGTGGTTCAACCCCAGTAGCACGGTGCACAGTGCGGCGGCGCTGAGCACCGCGGCCAGCAGGCGCACCTTGCGTTTCAGGCGGTCGGCGAACCAGGCCATGCAGATCGCGCCGAGGGTGCCGGCAAAGAGGAACATCGAGGTCACCAGGTTGGCCTGCTGCAGCGCCAGGCCACTCTCCAGCAGCAGCGTCGGCAGCCAGCTGATCATGAAATACAGCAGGATCAGGCTGACGAAAAAGGTCGACCAGATCAGCAGGGTCGGCCGCGCATAACCGTGGCGAAACAGTTCCAGCACCGTGAGCTTGCTGTCCGCCTGCGCTTCGTCGCGGCCCAGCTCGGCAGCCGGCGGCTGCCAACCCGGAAGCATCTGTGCGGTGAGCTTGCGCAGCCGCGCATAAGGCGGTGCATCGCGCAGCAGCCGCGGCAGCGATTCGGGCAAGCGCCAGAGCAGGAAAGGAAACAACAGCAGCGGGGTGATGCCACCGGCAAGGAACACCGCCTCCCAACCAAAGCGATCGATAAAGCCGGCGGCCACAAAACCACCGGCAGCACCGCCAAAGGAGAAACCACAGGCCGCCAGGGTGACCATCAGGGTGCGCAGGCGCGGCGGCGAGTATTCCGACATCAGCGCCATGGCGCTGGGCATCGCCCCACCCATGCCGATGCCGCAGATAAAGCGCGCCACCATCAGGCTCTGCAGAGAATGGGCGAACACCATCAGCACCGTCAGGCTGGCGTAGATCAGCACACAGCAAAGCAGGATGCGCCGCACGCCAAAACGGTCCGCCAGGGGCGTCACTGCCAGGGAGCCCAGGGTCAAGCCCAACAGGTTGGCGCTGAACACCGGGCCGAAGGCAGCCTTTTCCAGGCCCCAGTCCTGAGCCAGGGCCGGCACCACATAACCCAGGACCTGGGCATCGTAGCCATCGGTGACCAACAGCAAGGCGAGAAGCAACAGGAGCAACCACTGGTAGCGGGACACCGGGCGGGCGTCGAGCGCCGCGCGAAAGCTGGCAATCTGATTTTGCATCGCAAGGTACCTGTTCGGTTTTTTATGGTGATGGGCAGCGGTGTTGCACAGGTCACCGGTGGTGACCGCTCGGGCCCCCTTGCGGGGCCCGGGTGATGCGGATGCCGCGCGGCCCCGGATGCAGGGGCCGCGCGCAGGCTCAGGCCGGGGTGTCCGGCTGGTTGGCCGGGTGCGCGGCCTGGAACGCCGGGTGTTCGGCCGCCAGGGCCGCGACCCGGAGAATCCGCGGGTAGTTTTCCAGGGACACCTTGAAACGCTCGGCCGCGTACAGCTGGGGAATCAGGAACACATCGGCCAGCCCCGGCTCGGCGCCGAAACAGAACCCCTGATCGCCGATCAGCTGTTCCAAGGCCGCCAGGCCCTGGCTGATCCAGTGGTCGATCCACACCAGCAACTGTTCTTCCTCATGCCCCCACTCGCGCAACAGATTGAGGGTGCTGGAGTTGTGCAGCGGATGGACGTCGCAGCCGATGATTGCCGCCACCGCCCGTTCCCGGGCACGGCTGGCCAGGTCCTCGGACAGCAGCGGCACCTGTGGATAACGTTCCTCCAGGTACTCGATGATCGCCAGGGACTGGATCAGCAGGTCGCCGTCATCGGTGCGCAGCGCCGGTACCCGCCCCTGGGGGTTGATCTCCAGGTATTCCGGCTGGCGGTTGGCGCCGCCCTTGGGCACCAGCAGGTTGACCGGGATGGCCTGGAAATCCAGGCCCTTGAGGGCCAGGGCAATCCGCACCCGATAGGACGCGGTGGAACGGTAGTAGGTATAGAGCTGCATGGGGCTCTCCCTTAACGCGCCGGTTGGACCGTGCCACGGCATTCGCCGAAGCCGATGGAGGCGAAGCCTTCGCGGCGGCAACGCCCGCGCAGGATGATTTCATCGCCGTCTTCGAGGAACTTGCGCACCTCGCCGGAGGCCAGCTCGATGGGTTTCTTGCCGCCCTCGGTGATCTCCAGCAGGCTGCCGAACTGGCCGCTCTGCGGACCGGACAAGGTGCCCGAACCAAACAGGTCGCCCGCCTGCAACTGGCAACCGTTGACGCTGTGGTGCGCGACCATCTGCGCCACGGTCCAGTACATGTACTGGGTGTTGCTCAGGGTCAGGCGATGAGCCGGCAGGCCCTGCTCGCGCATGGCCTGGGTGATCAGCAGCACTTCCAGTTCGATGTCGAAGCCGCCAGCGGCCTGGTCGCGCGGGTCCAGCAGGTACGGCAGCGGTTGCGGATCGCCTTCCGGACGCTGCGCCTGGGCCTGGCGAAACGGCTCCAGGGCTTCGGCAGTCACCACCCAGGGCGAAATGCTGGTGATGAAGCTCTTCGACAGGAACGGGCCCAGCGGCTGGTATTCCCAGGCCTGGATATCCCGCGCCGACCAGTCGTTGAGCAGGCAGAAGCCGGCGATGTGCTCGGCGGCGTCGCCAATCGCGATCGGCTCGCCCATCTCGTTGCCCTGGCCGATCCAGATCCCCAGCTCCAGCTCGTAGTCCAGCCGCGCGCAGGGGCCGAAGGTCGGCTCGCTCTGCCCGGCCGGCAGGGTCTGGCCCTTGGGCCGGCGCACGTCGGCACCGGAAACCCGGATGGTCGAGGCCCGGCCGTGATAACCGATGGGCACGTACTTGTAGTTGGGCAGCAGGGGGTTGTCGGGGCGGAACAGCTTGCCGACGTTCTGCGCGTGCTCGATGCCCACATAGAAGTCGGTGTAGTCATTGATCTTGGCCGGCAAGTGCATCTGGCAATCGGCCGCCAGGGGCAGCAGTTTCGCGCCCAGGGCCTCGATCTTGCCGCGCAGGCTGCTGCCTTCGCCCAGCAACTCCAGCAGGCGCTCACGCAGGGCGACCCGGGCCGGGCGGCCGAGCTCGAAGAACGCGTTCAACTGACCACCACGGGCGGCTTGCACCGCGGCCTTGGCCTGGCCTTCGAACAGGCCGGCGTCCAGCGCCGCTTCCAGGTCGAAAATCTGTTCGCCGATGGCGACCCCGCTGCGGGGCGCCGAACCCTGGGTGCTGAAGACGCCCAGGGGCAGGTTCTGCAACGGGAAGTCGGGGTGACCGTTGGCGGACTCGACCCAGCTACGGGTGATGGTGGGCAAGGTCATGGGTTATCTCCGATTCGGGTTGAAGGTGACGGGCAGCGAGGCCCAGCAAGCATCGTAGTCGTTCTGCAGCTCCGGGCATTCCAGGGCGAACTGGCTCGGGCGCAGCACCTGGCTGGTTTCGAACATGAAGGCCATGGTGTTGTCGATCTTGGCCGGCTGCAGCTCGACGTTGATCGCCTTGGTGCAGGTTTCGCCGTCCGGGCCGTGGGCGCTCATGCAGCTGTGCAGCGACGCCCCGCCGGGCAGGAAGCCTTCGGCCTTGGCATCGTAGGCGCCCTGGATCAGGCCCATGAACTCGTTCATCAGGTTGCGGTGGAACCACGGTGGACGGAAGGTGTTCTCGGCCACCATCCAGCGTGGCGGGAAGATCACGAAATCCAGGTTGGCCAGGCCCGGCACGCTGGTGGGCGAGGTCAAGACGGTGAAGATCGACGGGTCCGGGTGGTCGAAGCTGACCGTGCCGATGGTGTTGAAACGGCGCAGGTCGTATTTGTACGGCACGTTGTTGCCGTGCCAGGCGACGACGTTCAGCGGCGAGTGGTCGAGCTCGCAGCCCCAGAGTTCGCCGAGGTACTTCTGGATGAGCGTGGTGGGCTGGCGCAGGTCTTCGTAATGGGCCACCGGCGCCAGGAAGTCGCGAGGGTTGGCCAGGCCGTTGCTGCCAATGGGCCCGAGGTCCGGCAGGCGCAATGGCGCACCGTGGTTCTCGGCGACATAGCCACGGGCTTGCGGGTCCAGCAGCTCGACGCGGAATTTCAGGCCGCGGGGCAGCACGGCAATCTCCAGCGGCTCCAGCTGCAGCACGCCCAACTCGGTGACGATGCGCAGGCGGCCCAGTTCCGGCACCAGCAGCAACTCGCCATCGGCGTTGAAGAACACCCGCTCCATCGAGCGGTTGGCGCGGTAGTGATAGACGCTGATACCGGCCGGATGCTGCGCCGCCGAGTTGGCCACCATGGCCACCAGGCCGTCGATGAAGTCGGTGGGCTCGCCAGGTATCTGCAAGGGGCTCCAGCGCAGGCGGTTGGGGGTGACTTCACCCAACGGGCCGCCTGCCAGTTGCCGCGCCAGCTTGGCGAAAGCCGGGTGCTTGGCCGAAGGCTGGATGCGGTACATCCAGGTGCGCCGGGCTTCGCTGCGAGTCATGGTGAAGGCGGTGCCGGAAAACAGTTCGGCGTACAGGCCGTAAGGGGCTTTTTGCGGGGAGTTCTGGCCGACGGGCAGTGCGCCCGGCAGGGCTTCGCTGGCGAATTCATTGCCGAAGCCCGATTGGTAGCTGAGGGCCGACGCCGAAGAATCGAGGTTCATGGAGCCTCCTGGAAGTTGGAATAGGCAGGGGCCCACTACTCCTTCACAAGAGTTATCGGCACGCCTGGGTTATTTTTATCGTAATCCAATTACGCATAACGTAATTTGATTGCCTATGAGCGTCAAGCTATAAAGACCGCCACTTGTCACGGGACCCCGACACCTCCATGGAAAAGCCGCGCAGCACCAGCGACAGCACCGGTAAACAGAAAGTCCGCTCGGCCGAAGTCGGCACCGACATCCTCAAGGCCCTGGCCGAACTGTCACCGGCCACTTCTCTTTCGCGTCTGGCCGAACATGTGCAGATGCCGGCGAGCAAGGTGCACCGTTATCTGCAGGCGTTGATCGCCAGCGGTTTTGCCGAGCAGAACACCGCCACCAATCATTACGGCCTGGGTCGCGAAGCCCTGCGGGTCGGCCTCGCGGCCCTGGGCAGCATGGATGTGCTGAAGGTCGGTGCCCTGCCCCTGGCAGAACTGCGGGATGAGTTGAACGAAACCTGCTTCCTCGCGGTGTGGGGCAACCAGGGCGCGACCGTGGTGCACATCGAACCGGCGGTACGGGCGGTGACCGTGGTCACTCAACTGGGTTCGGTGCTGCCGCTGCTCAGTTCATCCACCGGCCTGGTGTTCAACGCCTACCTGCCACAACGGGAAACCCTCGACCTGCGTCAGCAGGAACTGGCCGGCAGCGAGCCCCATGCACTGGCCGATCCCCAGGTTCACGATGCACTGGCGCAGCAGATTCGCCAGCGCGGCCTGCACCATGTCCACGGCCTGCTGATGCCCGGGGTCGATGCGCTGTCGGCCCCGGTGTTCGATGCCACCGGCAAGATCGCCGCCGTGCTGACCGTGGTGGGACCGACTTCGCTGTTTCACGCCGATGAACATGGGCCGGCGGCCCAGCGCCTGCTGGCGGCCAGCGCCGCCGTGAGCTGGCGCATGGGTTATCAGCCGCAGCCCGAGTAACCGCCCCCCCCTCAGCTCATCAGCCCCAGGGCCTGGGCCTTGGCCACGGCCTGGGTGCGCCGCTCCACCCCCAGCTTGCTGTGGATCCTGCGGCCGTGGGTCTTCACCGTGTGCAGAGAGATGAACAACTGCTCGGCAATCTGCTGGTTGGAGCAGCCCTGGGCGATCAATTGCAGCACCTGCAGCTCCCGCAGGCTGAGCAGGCTCTCGTGATGCTCTGGCGGCGCCTGGGCCGCCATGGCTGGCGGGCTGTCGGCTGGCGCCAGCAAGCCGGGTTGCCGCAGGCGCAACTCGTGCAGGGCGTGGGGCAGATTGCAGCGCGCCGCCAGTTCCTGTCCGGCCTGCAGGGCCTGGGCCGCCAGAGCCTGATCGTCGAGCCTGAAGGCCACCTCGGCCAGCACCAACTGCACCTGGACCTCCAGCCCCAGCATGCCGTGGCGCCGGGCCCGGGCCAGCAGCCCCTGCAAGCTGGCCACCGGTGCCTGGGCCCGCCCCAGATGCACCTCGGCCAGCACCAGCAGGCATTCGATACTCGGGATCAGTTCCAGACTGGCCGGCGGCGCCTGCAGTGCCTGGGGCCCGCGATAATGCCGCAGTACCCGGCTCAGGGCTTCGTGAGCCAGATCCGCCCGCCCCTGCTGCAGCCAGAGCTGGCTGCTGACCTGCAACAGCACGCCACGGTAGACGCTGTCCGGGATCTGCCGTTGCTGCATCAGTCGCTCGGCGTCTCGCAGGCGGACGAAGGCCTGGGCGTAGTCGCCCTGGTTGGCCGCCAACTGCGCCTCGCCGAGAAAGCCATACAAGGCGCGCTTGTCATGACTGACCAGACAATCCTCAAGGCCCCGGCGAAAATACCCGGCCGCTTGCTGATCCTGTCCCTGGCGCAAGGCCAGGCGCCCCAGCAGGGGCGTGGCCCGCAGCACTTGCCCGGACAATCGCTCGAGCACCTGCTCCAGCAGGCTTTGCGCCCGATGCGGCGCGCCGCGCTGTTCCAGCAGTTGGGCATGGTCGAGTTCCAGCAGGCCCTCGAACAACTGCGCATCCTGGGCCCGGGCCAGGCACAGGGCTTGCCGATTGAGGGACTGGGCCACATCCAGCTCGCCGCACAGCAACGCTTGCTGGGTCAGGCCGGACAGACACAGCAAGCGGATGGTCCAGGCGCTGTCGTCCAACTCGTTCAGGGCTTCGCGAAAGTGCTGCCGCGCGGCCTCCATGCGCCCGCCCAGATGCAACAGCCAGCCCTGCTGCGCCTGCCAGCGGGCCAGCAGCTGGCGCTGGTCGGCGGCCGACGCCTGCGGCGTGAAACGGGCCATCTGGGCCATGCACTGCCCGGCCTGCTCGAAGCGTCCGGCAAACAGCATGGCCGCCACCAGCAGCCCCAGTAACTGCGGACTGCCCAGCAACAGCTCGGCGCCCTGGCGTTCGTGCAGTTGCAACAGCAGCAAGCCATTGTGGCGCTGGAACAGGAACTCGACGTTGAAGTGCTCCAGCAGGCTGACCGCCACTTCATACTCCTGGGCCAGCAGCGCCTGCTCAAAGGCCGACTGCCAATCCTCCTGGGCGGTAAACCACTGGCAGGCCCGACGATGCCAGGAGCGTCCCGCGGGCCAGGCCTCATCGCGCATCAGCCGGGCCAGGGGCGCAAACACCTGCAGCCAGTCGGCACCGCCTTCCCAGGGTTCGATAAAGCAGCCCAGGTCCTGCAGGGTCCGCAGGTACCGGGCCCCTTCTCCGGCGCCGAACAGGTGCTCGCACAGCTCGGCATTGAACCGCGGCATATGGGCCAGCACTTGCCAGACTTCCGCCAGTTCCGCCGACAGCACGCTGAACAGCTCGTGCTCCAGGTATTCGAGCAAGGTGTTGGGACGCCCGGGCTTGCAGGGTTGGCTGACCCACTCGCTGCCGTCGAGCAAGGCGATACGCACCCCCGCGCACCAGCCGCCGCTGCGTTGCAGGACGCGGCTGGCGGTCTGGGCGCACAACGGCTGCGGCAGGCGCTGCAACAAGCGCTCGATATCGTCCTGGCTGAACGCCAGGGCGCTGCCGTCCAGTTCATGCAGCTGGTCATCCAGCAACAGTCGTGGCCAGTTGCATTGAGGCCGGCGGCGACTGCCGATCCACCAGGTGAGCGCGGGGTTGTCGACGCTCAGCAAGCGGTCCAGCAGCAGGTCCAGATCGGCCGCCGGCAGCCGGCAATAGTCATCGAGACACAGCCAGGCCGGGCCCGGCAGCTGGGCCAGATGAGCCAGCAGCGCAGCCGGTTCGGCAGCGGCCAGGCCCAACGCCTGGGCCAGGGCGCGACACAGGTCCTCGGGCGTCTGCCGGGTGCCGCCCAGGGGCAACCAGATGACCCGGCAGCCCTCGGGGGCCTGCTGCAGGCATTCGCTGAGCAGTGCGGTCTTGCCGCTGCCGGCAGGGGCGCACAACAATTTGACCCGCGCGCTGGAGAGCAGCAGGGGCTCACTCAAGTGGCGGCGTGGTGAATGATGGGAAGACAAACGGGGCATGAACCCGGGACGCTCTGGACAACGAGTCATGGCAGTCATTGCGGCGAGCCTTTTTATAGTTTTTGCCAGCGTGCCCCCACCCTAGCCCCGACCTCCCGGCCTGTTGAAGAAGTATTCAGCGGGCTGATCCCCTGCCATAAAAAAGGCGACCGGGCGGTCGCCTTTCGAGCACCTGCGTCACCTGCGGCCTAGCGCACCCCGCTGGCGCGCAAGGCGGCCGGGGTGTAGTCGGCCGCCTTGGCGGCAAAGCCGAATTCCAGGCTGTGCTTTTCCTCGTTCTTCATGCCCAGGGCCAGGTAGCGACCGGCGTTGAGGTCATACAGGGCTTCCAGGGTGTAGGCCGGGACCTGATGGTCGTAGTAGTACTGCGCGTGACCTTCGGCGACCCGCCACAGCTGGCCACGGCCGTCGTAGTGATCCACCAGGGCCACCTGCCAGCTGTCCTCGTCGATGTACATGTGCCGGGTGGCGTAGATGTGCCGCTGGTTCGGCTTGACCGTGCCCACCACCTCCCAGACCCGGTGCAGCTCGTAGCGGGTCAGGTCCTGGTTGATGTGTCCGGCCTTGATGATGTCGTCGTACTTGAGGCTCGGCGAGTCCAGCTTGTAGCTGTTGTAGGGGATGTACATCTCCTTCTTGCCCACCAGCTTCCAGTCGTAGCGGTCGGGAGCGCCGGAGAACATGTCGAAGTTGTCCGAGGTGCGCAGGCCGTCGGCGGCAGTGCCCGGACCGTCGTAGGCCACTTGCGGGGCGCGGCGCACCCGACGCTGCCCGGCGTTGTAGATCCACGCCGAGCGGGGCTCCTTGACCTGGTCCAGGGTTTCATGGACCAGCAGCACGTTGCCCGCCAGCCGCGCCGGGGCGGTCACCGACTGCTTGAAGAAGTTCTGCACGTTGGCGCCCTTGGCCGGGTCCAGGTCGGGAATCAGTTGCGGCGCCGCCACTTCCTCCTCAAAGCGGATCGAGGTGTAGCTGCCGTTGGTCTGCGGGGTGGCCTGGGTGATGATGCGTTTCTGGTTGCCGCCGTGATAGCGGGTCAGGTGGTTCCACAGCACCTCGATGCCGTTCTTCGGAATCGGGAAGGCGTAGTAGCGGTTGCCGGTGAAGTTGGCCAGACCGTTGCCATCGTTGGTGGTGGTCACGTTCAGCGCGCTGCGCTTGGCCGACTCGTAGATCTCCGGCGGCAGGCCGACGCTGCGATGGGTCGGGTAGACCGGAATCCGGTAGCTGTCCGGGTAGCGCTTGAACATCGCCAACTGACCGTCGGACAGCTTGTCCTTGTACTGGTCCGCCGTGGCCGCGGTGATGATGAACAGCGGCTTTTCATTGGCGAACGGGTCGGCGAGAAAGCCCTTGCTGTCCACCGCCCCGGCGTTCTTCGGGAGGCCGCCGGTCCAGGCCGGGATCGAGCCATCGGCATTGCCGGCCTTTTGCGCCCCCAGGGGCGTCAGGCTGGTGCCCAGCTGGGCGGCTTCTTGCGGGCTCACCGCGGCCATCAGGTTGGCCGCCCACAGGCTCAGTGCCAGGGCGCTGCATTGCAGAATCATGTTGCGCATTCAAGTGCTCCTTCTTGTGCCGGTTCAGAAGTTCACGCCAAAGCTCAAGGCGAGGAAGTCCCGGTCGGTGAGGGTGTTGTAGCGCCCGCCAAAAAAGTCGGTGTAGCTGAGGCTGGCGGTGTAGGTATTGCGGTAGTCGGCATCGACTCCGACGCTCAGGGCCTTGGCGCCCTGGTTGAACAGGCCGTTGGGACCGTAGCCGTTGACGTCATGGGACCAGGACAGGTTGGGCTTGAAGTTGATCCCGGCGATGACGTTGCTGTAGTCGAGGATCGCCCGGGCCCGATAGCCCCAGGAGGTGGCGGTGACGAAACCGCCGGTATCGCCGCCATAGCCGTACTGGCCGTAGGCCGAGTCACGGCCGTAGCGCAGCTTGCTCTTGTCTTCCAGGCCGCCGACGTGTACGACCGCGGCCTCGCCCACCAGGGTCAGGCGGTCGGCCCCCAGCACCTGGTCGAAGAACTGGGTCATGGAGCTCTGGATCTGGGTGATTTCCTTGCGCCGGTAGCCGGTGTTGTCGGCGCCCAGGGCGGTCTTGATCGGCGACGCCGCGCCGCCGGCAATCGGGTTGAGCAGGGCCAGGGTCAGGTCGTTGGTGTTGACCTGCACCGGGGCGTTGGGGCGGTAGCTGATCTCGCCGGTCCAGGCGGTGCCGGTGGGCAGCGTGGTGGAGAAGCTGGCGCCATACAGGCGGATGTCTTCGGGGTATTCCAGGTAGTACTGGCCACGGCCGAGCATCACGCTTTGCACCAGGCTGGCTCCCGCGCCGGGAACCGTGGGCGCGGCCGCAGCTCCTGCGGCACCAATAGCCCCCAGGGTGGCCGGACTGATGTTGGCCGTGGTGGTGCTCACCACCGGGCTGCGCGCATGGTAGTTCATGAAATACAGGCCGTACTCGGTGTCATCGCCGAGCCAGCGCAGAGCGGCGCCCCACTGCCCGGAATCCCGGGCATCGCGGTCGCCGCCACGGGGCAGGATCACCCCTTCACGGGACACCTGAAAGCCCTGGCCGAACGCCGCGGCAACCGGTTGCAGGGGCGCGATCGCCGGGCTGCCGACGGTGTAGCCGGTGGTGCAGCCATCGGCCACCACATCGTTGCCGAAGAAGGTGCCGCAGTTGTCCACCACGGTCTGGTCCCACTCCAGCTGATAGAAACCTTCCACGGTCAACTGGTTGGTCAGGCCCTGGGAGGCGAACAGCATGTTCACCGGCACCAGGCCTTCCTTGATCTCGGCCCCCGGGCGGCGAAAGGCCGAGACGTCCACCGGGTTGATGCTGTTGATGGAGTTGCCGATGAAGGTGCTCTCGCCCCAGCTGACCACCTGCTTGCCGGCGCGCACGGTGCCCGGCAGGTCGGCGATGGAGTAGTTGTGGTAGACGAAGGCGTCGAGGATCTGCCCGCCTGCGGACTTGGCGCCTTCCTTGCGGTTGTGATCGCTGATGGGCTTGAACTCGCGATCCTCGTCCTTGAGCTCGAAGTCGTACCAGTACTTGCCGCGCACGAAGACGCCGGTGTCGCCGTACTTGAGCTCCAGGTCATGCAGGCCCTTGAAGATCTTCGAGAAGGTCTCGCCCTTCTTGAAGTTCAGGCGGCCATCGTCGCCGGTGGAAGACTGCGCGGTCCCGCCGTTGACCGTGCCGACGAACGCCCGGTCGGCATCGCGCATGCCCCAGCTGGCGCCGACCGATAGCGACGAGTCGAACTGCCCTTCGATTTCCCCGATGTTGAACGAAACCGCTTGCACCTGGCTGCAACAGCCCAGTGCCACCGCGGCGGCCAACGCCTGCGGTGTGAAGATGGCGCGCATTGTTGTTTTTGTCATGCGTCTTCCCCGGTGAATGACAGGAGAAGTCACCCTACTGCCGGGGTGCCACGGCCGATAAGCGCACCAAGGAGGTATTCGCGTTGTCGCTCGAAAGGATGAATGCCCTTGCCTCTGGGGCGCTCCAGCGGTCTATCCATGGGCTGGATACGCCCCCATCAGGGGCGTCGATCCGATTGGCGGGCGCTCACTTGGAACTGTTGCTCAGGCTGTAACAGTCCTTGTCCTGAATCGCTATTTTTCCACGGCGGGCCAGGGCTTATTCTTGCCCCGCAGTCACGGCAAACAGCACCACGCCACTGCCACGGGAAGCACCCGGCAACCGGGTTCCCCGAATCAGTTTCCAGGCGGCTTGAAGGGGTTGGGTTCAGGTCGCGACACCGGGTTCACTGACGTTGATTTTGTAGCTCCTTGATCTAACGTCTTACTTTGGCCGCTGCTCTTGCAGCGGCCTTTTTTATGCGCGCAAGACAACCGCCACGTTGAACTTACAACCTGTCGTCATCCCCTTCGTCGTAGTGAAACTTGTGCAACAGACGATGCGCCACCGGAGACAGGATCAAGCCCAGCGTGGCGGCGAACACCAGGTTGGTATAAAGCCCGTAGGTGGCAAAAAACAGTTTGCCGCCAGGGGTTTGCGGCATGTTGATGGGCCCGATGCCGCCGAGGATCATGGCCGCGTCATACAAGGCGTCGTGAAAGGAAATGTCCTGCTCGAAGTACAGCAGGCCGCTGATCCCCAGCAGCACCGAAAAGCTGATCAGGGCCAGGACCACCAGGCCATGAACACATAGACGCCGGATAAACAGCAGTCGCGACAGTACCGGCTGATCCTTTGATTCATACATCTCAAGCGCTCCTTGTGCGTTCGCCAACCGTCGAGCATAGAGACGAACGCCACAGGAGTAAAACCGCCGGGGCCCAGGCTCCGGCGGGTCATTGAACGGCTGTTTTCAAGCCGGGGAAGAGTGCCCGCCGATCAGCGCCGGACAACGCTGGTCCGCGCAGCGTCAGAGGGCGTACTTTTGCAGATTCTGCATCATCTCCTTCAGCGCCTCGATGTTGTCCTTGGGATGGGCCGCCCCTTCGAAATCGCAGATCTGCTGCCAGTGCGCTGCCACATCGTCGGGCGAAAAGCCCTGGCGCGGATCGAAACCGACGCCCAGGCTGCGCTCCCAACGCACCTTGCCGATCCAGCCGCCGCCCACTTCGAACAGGCCGGAGGTTTCCTGGCATTGCTCGCTGCCCAGGTACACCACCAGCGGGCTCACCAGTTCGGGCTTGAGCTGTTCGAACACTTGCGGCGGGATCAGCCCCTCGGTCATCCGCGTGCCACCGGTCGGGGCAATGGCGTTGACCAGGATGTTGTTCTTGCGCCCTTCGATGGCCAGGGTCCGGGTCAGGCCGTACAGGCCGAGCTTGGCCATGCCGTAGTTGGACTGGCCGAAGTTGCCGTAGATGCCCGATGTGGAGGCGGTGAAGATCACCCGCCCGTAGGCCTGGTCCCGCAGGTGCGGCCAGGCGGCACGGGTGACCTTGTATGCCCCTTCGACATGCACCCGGTACACCAGGTCCCAATCGCTGTCGTCCATCTTGTGGAAGGTCTTGTCCCGCAGGATGCCGGCGTTGTTGACCACCACATCGACCCGGCCGAAAACGTCCAGAGCGTTCTGCACGATCTTTTCGCCATCGGTGACCGAGTCGTGGTTGGCCTCGGCAATGCCCCCGGCCTCACGGATCTGTGCCACCACCTTGTCGGCCGCGGAGGCGCTGGCGCCTTCGCCCTGGGCCGAGCCCCCCAGGTCGTTGACCAGCACCTTGGCCCCGTGCCTGGCGAACAGCAAGGCATGGGCCCGGCCCAGGCCGCCGCCGGCTCCGGTGATGATCACTACTTTGTCTTGCAAGCGCACAGATTCACTCATACCGAACTCCAGCAGGGCCAATGGACAATGGGCCGAGTGTCAGGCAGCCGGGCGGCGGTCACAATAAAAACGTCCGGACCTGAATGGTGCGCAATAAGACAGCGGGATAATTGCCCCGAGCGCTCAACAACGGGCTCCGGCAAGGGGCCACGGTGTGGCCCTGGCGCTCAGGAGCCCACGGCCTGACGCGATGGCGACGACAGCCTGTCGCGAAAGCCCAGGTAATGCTTGAGCACCGGCAGCGGCGCCTCGATCTGCGGGTAATGGCCGATGCCCGGCAGCAGCACGGTGTCCGGCTCGGGGATCAGCTGGCGATAGCGCTCCACCATGTGTGCGCCGGAAATCGGGTCCTGGGCGCCGTCGATCACCCGCAGCGGCACTTCGCCGCGTTGCATGGCACTGACCCAACGCTCGCGCTGCAGCCGCCGCTCGGGGATGTAGGCGATCAGCTTGTGCAGGATGCGCGGCCCGTTGTTGCTGTGCACCAGGCTCCAGAAGTCGTCCAGGACCGACTCGCTGGGACGGGTCTGGGGGCCGAAGATCTGCCGGAAGCTGTTCGCCAGGCCGTGGCGGCTGAAGGCCCGCCCAAGCATCCAGCCCAGCGGGCTGAGCAGGAGCTTCTGGGTCAGCACCGGGCGATGGGTTTCCGGAAACAGGCCGCCATTGAGAAACACGCAGCTGGCAATTGCGATGCGCTGTTCATAGTGCCGGGCCAGCAGCTCCTGGGCGACGCTGTCGCCATAGTCATGGGCCAGCAGGTGCAGCGGCTGGCGGACATGCAAATGAGCCAGCAGCGCCTGCTGCAAGTCCGCCTGTTCCAGCAGGCTGTACTCATGCTCCAGGGGCTTGTCCGAGTCGCCGAAGCCGAGCATGTCGCAGGCGATCACCTGATAACGCCGCGCCAGGGGCTGCCACAGGTAATGCCAGTCCCAGCTGGCCGTGGGAAAGCCATGGATCAACAGCAGCGGCTCGCCATGCCCCGCCACCCAGTAGCGAATGCGCCGGCCGCGGAACTCGAAGTCCTTGCCGCGCTTGCGCCAGACACATAGAGGAATCTCGGCAATAGGCATCAGACTTTATAACCCGGGTCGAGTTGATCGAGTTTGCGCAGCAGGGCCGGCCAGGCCAGCACCCCGCCCATGCCCTGGGCACTGCGGGTGACCCCGGCGATCATCGCCTTGGCCCCGCTCAGGATCGCCGGGGAAATGGCGATCAGCTCGGCGCCGCCACTCTGCGCCAGCACCTGAATCTCACAGGCACGCTGGAAGATGAACATCATCAGAAAGGTATCGGCGATGCTGGCGCCGCAGGTCAGCAAGCCATGGTTGTGCAGCAGCAGAAAGTTGTTGTCGCCCAGGTCAGCCTGCAGCCGCACCTTTTCCTCGGGGTTCAGGGCCACTCCTTCATAGGGGTGATGGCCCAGGCTCGACAGGACAAACAGCGACTGCTGGCTGATGGGCAGCACGCCCTGCTTCTGCGCCGACACTGCGACCCCGGCGGCGGTATGGGTGTGCAGCACACAGAGCGCATCGTGGCGCACCGCATGCACCGCGCTGTGAATGGTGTAGCCGGCCGGGTTGATCTCGTAGGGGCTGTCCATCAGCTTGTTGCCGGCCTGATCGACCTTCACCAGGCTGGAAGCGGTGATCTCGTGGAACATCATGCCGAACGGATTGATCAGAAAGTCTTCGGTGCCCGGCACCTTGGCGGAGATGTGGGTGAAGATCAGGTCGTCCCAGCCATGCATCGCCACCAGGCGATAACAGGCGGCCAGGTCCAGGCGGGTTTGCCACTCGATGGCACTGACCTGGTTTTTCACACTCGCTGTCGATTGAACGGGGGCTGAGCTCACGGCAAGGACCTCGGTGACAGTTCTTATTGGAGGAAGAGGACCCTCAGAGTCTAGACAGCCCGCAGCGCTGGCGGAGTTGCATTGCCAGCCAGCTTGATGACCGAGCGGGTCAGCCGGAAAAAAGGCTCTGGCCCGGGGCTTTCACGTCAAAGCACCGACGCCAGCAAAGGGGCGGCGAACAGGTTCAACAGCCCGGTCAGCACCATCACCAGCCCGGCCACGGAGCCCTCTTCGCCGCCGACTTCATGGGCACGGCTGACTCCGGCACCGTGGGCCCCCACCCCAAACAGGGCGCCCCGGGCCAGGGCGCTGCGCAAGGGCAGCCAGCGCAGCAGCACACCGCCAAGCATGGCGCCGAACACCCCGGTGAACATCACGAACACCGCCGTCAGTTCGGGCACGCCGCCCAGGTCATGGGCCAGGGGCATGGCGAACGGCGTGGTAATGGAACGTGGCACCAGGGACAGAGTCACCGAGCTGTCCAGGGCCAACATCTTCGCCAGGCCGAAGGAACTGCCGATGGACGCGGCGCTGCCCGCCAGCATGCCCAGCAACAGGGCCGACCAGTGGCGCATCAGCAGTTGCCGCTGCTGCCAGATGGGAATCGCGAAGGCCACGGTGACCGGCCCCAGCACCAGCATCAGCCAGTGGGTATTGGCAGCGTATTCGGCGTAGGCGGTGTGCAGCGGCACGGCAATCGCCAGCAACAGGGCCGGCACCAGGATCAGCGGCGATAGCAGGTAGCGCCCGGTGCGCCGATAGATCCAGCGGCTGAACAGATAGGCCCCCAGGGTCAGGGCCAGCCAGAACATCGGCATCAGCTCAAGCTTCATGGCGCATTCTCCAGCGGCACACCCATTCCACGGTCAGTGCAGTCACCAGCATCACCAGCAAGGTGCTGATGCCGATCACCAGGAGGATCCGCCAGCCGTCCTCGCGCAGCAGGCTGCCGTAATCCAGCAGGCTCATCAGCGCCGGAATGAAAAACAGCAGCATTTCCGCCATCAGCAGGCCGGCCCCCAGTTGCAGCGCCGCCGGCTTGACCCAGCCCAGGGCGAAGGCCAGCAGCAACAGCCCCAGGCCGATGACTCCGCCGGGAATTGGCCAGGGCAGCCAGGTGGCCAGTTGGCAACCGAGAAAATAGATGGCCAGCAGCACCGCCAGCTCGTAAATCAGGCGGCTCAGGCGTTTACAGGTGGAAATGTTCATGGGGTCAGGTCCTCTCAGGGGGCTATTTTATGAAAAGCCCCCGCATCACCGAAGCGAATTGTTAGACTCGAAACCATTCCAATCTGGAATCACCACCATGGATTTCAAACAACTGCGCAGCTTCGTCGAAGTGATGCGCCAGGGCGGGTTCACCCAGGCCGCCAAGACCCTGCACATCAGCCAGTCGGCCGTCAGCAAACAGATCGCTCAGCTGGAACAGAGCCTGGGCACGCCCCTGCTGGAGCGCCAGGGCTCGCACATTCACCTCACCGCCGCCGGCCAGGTGGTGCTGCAACGGGCCGAGGGCATGCTGCGCCTGCGCCACGAGCTGCTCAGCGAGCTGGACGACCTGAGCCAGCTGGCCCGGGGCGAACTGCGCCTGGGCCTGCCGTTGCTGGGCAGCGACGCGCTGTTCGCCAGCCGCTTTGCCGAATACCGCCGGCGCTATCCGAACATTCAGGTGTCACTGCTCGAAGGCGGCAGCCTGAATGTCGAGCAGGCGGTGCGCAATGGCGAGCTGGACCTGGGCGGCAGCCTGACCCCCAAGGACCCGGCGTTTGCCTACCAGCCCTTTTGCGATGAGCCGCTGGATGCCTTGCTGCCCGCCGATCATCCCCTGGCGATGAACGCCCAGGTGCGCCTGGAAGAACTGGCGGATACCCCCTTCCTCCTCTATCAGCGCAGCTTTGTGCTCAACGACCGGTTGCTCCAGGCCTGCCAGCAGGTGGGCTTCACCCCCAAGGAGGGCGGGCGCAGTGGTCAGGCGGATTTTCTCGCGGCGCTGGTGGCCGCCGGCCAGGGCGTGGTGTTGCTGCCCAGTGTGGTGGCCCGCGGCCTGGTGCGGCCGGGGGTGGTGCGCCTGACACTCAAGGCGCCGGACTACCTGCGTTGGGATATCGCCTTCATCTGGCGCCAAGGCGCTTATCTGTCCAAGGCAGCGCAAGCCTGGCTCGCGCTGCTGCGGGAACAGCCGGTCAGCCCCGCAGGGCGCTGATCAGCTCGGCCAGCCAGGGCTCGGCGTCGGTTTCCGGGGTCACGCTCTCGCTGGCGTCCAGGCGCAGCATCGGCAGCACTTCGCGCACGCCCAGTTCGGCGAACAATTCGCGCATCTGCTCACCGCCACCGCAAAAGGTATCGCCATAGCTGGAATCGCCGAGGCCGATCACCGCCCCCGGCAGCCCGCGACAGGCGGCGGGCAACTGATCGCGAAGGCTCGAATACAGCGGCAGCAGGTTGTCCGGCAGTTCCCCCATGCCGGTGGTCGAGGTCACCGCCAGCAACGCCTGCGGCGCGAAGGCCTGGAGCTCGGCCAGACTGGCCCGTGGGTTGTGCCAGGCCTCCAGGCCCGCAGCGTTGAGGAGCTTGGCGGCGTGCCGGGCGACTTCTTCAGCCGTGCCGTAGACCGAGCCGGAAAGGATGGCGACTTTCATCAATCTGTTCCTGAAGCTGACTAAAAGACTGGGATATTACCAGCTACGGAGTAAAATCCCCTTCCTGGCATCCCGCGCCTCTGGAGAGCCCCAGTGGACAGCGTGCCAGCATGTCTTAGAATCCAGCACCAACTGATCGATAGCGGAACTTCGGGATGATCAACGCGCATCTTCTGCAACGGATGATCGACGCCTCCAACGACGGGATTGTGGTCGCGGAACAGGAAGGCGAAGACAACATCGTGATTTACGTGAACCCGGCCTTCGAGCGATTGACGGGCTACAGCGCCGATGAGGTGCTGTATCAGGACTGTCGTTTCCTGCAGTCCGGAGACCGTGACCAGCCGGGACTGGAGCGGATTCGCCAGGCCCTGGGCAAGGGCCAGCCGTGCCGCGAGGTGCTGCGCAACTACCGCAAGGACGGCAGCCACTTCTGGAACGAGCTGTCGATCACTCCGGTGTTCAACGACAGCGACCAGCTGACCTATTTCATCGGTGTGCAGAAGGATGTCAGCGCACAGATCAAGGCTCAGCAACGGCTGCTCCAGCTGGAACAACAGTTGGCCGCGGCACAGGCCGAACTGGCCGCGTTCAAGGCGACCGACGGACACTAATAAAATCCATCTTTCGTGGTCTGTAGGGATATTCCCCGCCGATCTGTACTCCACCCTTCGAGCAACATCATGCAGCGTGACGCCCTTCTCACTCAGGATGAACTGGATTTCATCCGGACCATGCAGCACAACCCACAGCTCAATGTGCGCGACAGCACATCCAGCCTGCTGGTCAATGGCGGCTCGCAGATCCGTGACTTGCTGACCCGCCTGGCCGCCAACGAAAAGGTCACCATCCAGGCGCACTTCGACAATCAGCAGATGACCTTTCCCCTGCAATTGGTGGAAGACGAGTTCCATGCCCTGCATCTACGCCTGGGTGTGCCGAGCATCTTCGAGGACGGCCCGATGGTCCGGCCCTGGCGCCTGGCGCTGGAAGAACCGGTGGCCCTGGAAAACGCCAAGGGCCAGCCGGGACGCCTGTGGGTGCGGGAAGTGTCGTTCAAGGGCGTGTTGCTGGAGATCCGCAACCGGACCCGGCCGCCCAAGCAGTTCGCCCAGTGGTTCAGCCCCTCGGGGTATGAGCGGATTGCCCTGCATGGGCGCTTCGAGCGCCAGACCGAAGCCGGTTTCTATGCCTATCGCCTGGATCAGCGCGATGTGGAAGAAACCGAGCGCCTGCGCCAGTTCATCCTCCAGCAGCATCGCCACAGCCATCCGGCCCTGCACGCCTGAGGCGGGCGGGCCAACGGCGGGCTCAGGTATCCAGGCGCCCGCTGAGGAACTGCCGCAGGCGTTTCTGCATCAGGCGTCCTTCATTCCCCAGGCAGGCCACCGGCGAACCGCTGAGACGCTCCTGCGCCAGGTCCGCCGCATCTCCGGCCAGCATCAGCGGACAATCCAGGGTCAGCGCCAGACGCTGGAGACGCTTGGGCAGTTCCGCCGTGGGCGCATGATTGGAAAACACCACCAGGGCCACGGGCTGGAGCTTCTCGCAGACCAGGGTCAGTTCCTCCAGGGGCGCCCCCGGCCCCAGCAGACGCACACCGAGCTGGTCATGCCCGAGCATCAGCGCCGCCACCAACAGCTCCAGCTCGCGACACTGTTCGTTGAGCGCGGTCAGCAACAAGTGCCGGCTCTGCCCGGCCCGCTGCAACAACAGACGCTGAGTGATCCGCGCGCGCAGGAAACCGTCCAGAAACAACCACTCGCTGGTCTGGCCGAAACCGTCCCGAACCTGCAGTAGCTGCTTCCAGAACGGCAGGAAGATGTCCTGGAACACCACTGGCAGGGCGTAACTGGAAAAAATCTGCCCGTACAGACGCTCCAGCAGTTCCTCATCGAAGGCGCTCACCGCCAGCTTCAACTGATCGCGCCACTGGCCGTACTCGCCTTGCAGGGCATCGTCCAGCGGCGCCTTGCCCTGCGCCTGGACAGCGCGGTTCTTGGCCAGGATTTTGCCGACCTTGCTCACCGCCACGCCACGCTCGATCCAGCCCAGAATCTCCCGCACCGCCTCAACATCGTGCATGGAATACAGGCGATGCCCACTTTCGGTGCGCGTGGGTTGAATCAGACCGTAGCGTCGCTCCCAGGCCCGCAGGGTCACCGGGTTGATGCCGGTCAGGCGCGCCACCTCACGAATCGGAAACAACTCGTCCTGAGCGACAGGGTCGGGGGCGGGCGTGACAGGGGCAAGTTCAGTCATGACGGGCATCTGGGGGAGAACACACCGGTAAACAAAGTGGCGCTCATTCTACTCTTCCCCGACGCAAATGCTTCAAGCCCGAGAAAAACCGACCGGCGTCGTTGGTCCCGCGCCAGCAATCGGGAATAATCCTTGCTTGTTTCAGGCGCGGCCCACTACCCCGGTGCCACGTCAAGCGCCTGCCTTATCCAGGCAGCGCATTGGTTTTACGGAGATACATAATGTCTACCTCACCCGTCACCCTGATGGTTGCCCGGCGCGTTGCCGACGGCCGTTACCAGGACCTGATCGCCTGGCTGCGCGAAGGCGAACAACTGGCCACCGACTTTCCCGGCTACCTGGGTTCCGGTGTCCTTGCACCACCGCCCGACGATGACGAATTCCAGATCATCTTCCGCTTTGCCGACGAACATACCCTGCACACCTGGGAGCACTCCGCCTCGCGTACCGCCTGGCTGGCCCGGGGCAGCGATCTGTTTGCCTACCCTTCGGAGCACCGGGTCAGTGGCATCGACGGCTGGTTCGGCGCCGCCGGACAACGGCCGCCACGCTGGAAGCAGGCCGTGGCCATCTGGCTGGCATTCTTCCCGGTATCGCTGCTGTTCAACTTCGTCCTCGGCCCCTTGCTCAGTGATCTGAGCCTGCTGCCCCGGGTGTTTGTCAGCACCCTGGCGCTGACCCCGCTGATGGTCTATTTCTTCATTCCGCTGTCCACCCGCCTGCTGGCCAACTGGCTCAACAGCACACCGGCGCGCGTATTGCCGAGCGCCCCCTCGACGCAAAATCCGTGATTTGCCGGCAAGCCGGCTCCTGCAGCACCTGGCGCAGCATTCGCGCCGAGCGCAGGAGCTGGCTTGCCAGCGAAGAGCCGCGCAAGGTCGCTTTCGCCGACCAGCCTGTTGCCTGCAGGCACAGGTCCGCCCCTCGCTGGTATAGTTTTCCCACTACCCGCGACGCGAGCCCTCCATGAACGCCTCCCCCGCCCCGATCCTGATCACTGGCGCCAGCCAGCGTGTCGGCCTGCATTGCGCCCTGCGCTTGCTCGAAGACGGACAGCCGGTGATCGTCACTTACCGCAGCCTGCGCCCAGGCCTTGAAACCCTGCGTGAAAAAGGCGCGACCCTGCTGTTCGCCGACCTGTCCAGCGAGGCCGGAATCCTGGCCTTGATCAGCGAGCTGAAAACCCAAACCGACCGCCTGCGGGCCATCGTCCACAACGCCTCGGAGTGGCTGGAAGAAAGCCCGGGCGAGGAAAGCGCCGCCTTTACCCGGATGTTCAGCGTGCACATGCTCGCGCCCTACCTGATCAACCTGCACTGCGCGGAGTTGCTGCAGCGCTCAAGCCCCGCGGACATCATCCACATCAGCGACGACGTGACCCGCAAAGGCAGCAGCAAGCACATTGCCTACTGCGCCAGCAAAGCCGGGCTGGACAGCCTGACCCTGTCCTTCGCGGCGAAATACGCCCCGACAATCAAGGTCAACGGCATTGCTCCGGCCCTGCTATTGTTCAATCCCGACGACGACGCGGCGTACCGCGCCAAGACCCTGGCCAAATCCGCGCTGGGCATCGAACCCGGCAGCGAAGTGATCTACCAGAGCCTGCGCTACCTGCTGGACAACCCCTATGTCACCGGCACCACCCTGACCGTCAACGGCGGGCGACACATCAAGTAAGCCGGCCCCGCGAGGACCATGCATGAGCCTTTCCCTGCCCCAGCATTACCGCGAGATCCTCAAGGATCTGGGCGAAGACCCCGAGCGCGAAGGTTTGCTCGACACCCCCAAGCGCGCAGCCAAAGCCATGCAGTACCTGTGTCACGGCTACAGCCAGTCGCTGGAGGAGATCGTCAACGGCGCGCTGTTCGCCTCCGACAGCGATGAAATGGTGATAGTCGCCGACATCGAACTGTATTCGCTGTGCGAACATCACCTGCTGCCCTTCATCGGCAAGGCCCATGTGGCTTATATTCCCACCGGCAAGGTGCTGGGGCTGTCGAAGATCGCCCGCATCGTCGATATGTTCGCCAGGCGCCTGCAGATCCAGGAAAATCTCACCCGGGAAATCGCCGACGCGCTGCAGAGCGTGACCCAGGCCGCCGGCGTCGCGGTGGTGATCGAGGCCAAGCACATGTGCATGATGATGCGCGGCGTCGAGAAACAGAATTCCACCATGCACACCTCGGTGATGCTCGGCGCCTTCCGCGATTCGAGCACCACTCGCCAGGAATTCCTGCAATTGATTGGACGGAGCAAGTAGCAATGCCACAACTTCAGCCAGGAATGGCTCGTATCCGAGTCAAGGACCTGCTCCTGCGGACCTACATCGGAATCAACGAGGAAGAAATCCTCAACAAGCAGGATGTGCTGATCAACCTGACCATCCTGTACCCCGCCCAGGAGGCGGTGCGTGACAACGATATCGATCATGCGCTGAACTATCGCACCATCACCAAGGCGATCATCGCTCACGTCGAAGGCAATCGCTTCGCCCTGCTGGAGCGCCTGACCCAGGAACTGCTGGACCTGGTGATGAGCAACGACTCGGTGCACTACGCCGAGGTCGAGGTCGACAAGCCCCACGCCCTGCGCTTTGCCGAATCGGTGTCGATCACATTGGCGGCAAGTCGCTAGCGCCAAGCGGCCGGTCAAGGCGATTGGGCTTTGACTGGCCGCCGGCAGCTTGTAGCTTGCAGCTGTTCCCATCCTTCTACGTGCAGTGAGTCTTATGTCCCCTCAACAACGCCTGGAACTGGAAGCCGCGGCCTTTCGCCGCCTGGTGGCCCACCTGGACAACCGCAAGGACGTGCAGAACATCGACCTGATGAACCTGGCCGGGTTCTGCCGCAACTGCCTGTCCAAGTGGTACAAGGCCGAGGCCGATGAACGCCAGATCGAGGTCAGCCTCGATGAGGCCCGTGAAGTGGTGTACGGCATGCCCTACGCCGAATGGAAAAATCTCTACCAGAAAGAAGCCAGCGCCGAGCAGCAAGCGGCGTTCGCCAAAGGAAAGCCCCATGACTGACCTGAACACCCTGCGCGCCAGCCTGAACAGCGGCGAACATGCTTTTGCCGACACCCTGGCCTTTGTCGCCGCCGGTTACCACTACCAGCCCCAGGCGTTCAGCAACGGCGGCGTGGAAAACGCTGCCGGACAGAATGAAGGCTCGTGCAAGACCCTGGGCCTGGCCCTGCTGGAAGGCCTGAGCGACAACGAGGCCCTGCTGGCCTTTGGCGAACACTACCGCTCGGTACTGGCCACTCCCGAAGGCACTGATCACGGCAACATCCGCGCCCTGATCGCCCACGGCCTGGCCGGGGTGAAGTTCGCCGCCCAGCCGCTGACCCGCCGCTGATCCGGAGCCTGTAGCAGCCGGCTTGCCAGCGAAGGCGACAGCCTCGCCACCGACAAACCGGCTCCGACAGTGCAACCCCCATAAAAAAACCGGCTTGCGCCGGTTTTTTTATTGCCTGGAAATCAGTGTGCCGCGTTCTGCAGGCCGTCCAGGTAACGCTCGGTGTCCAGTGCTGCCATGCAGCCGGCGCCGGCCGAGGTGATGGCCTGACGGTACACGTGGTCGGCCACGTCACCGGCGGCAAAGATGCCTTCGACGCTGGTCGCGGTAGCGTTGCCGTCACGGCCGCCCTGCACCACCAGGTAACCGTCCTTGAGGGTCAGTTGGCCTTCGAACAGCGAGGTGTTCGGGGTGTGGCCGATGGCGATGAACACGCCGTCGACTTTCAGTTCGTCGAAGCTGCCGTCGTTGTTCTTCAGGCGCGCACCGGTCACACCCATGTTGTCGCCCAGGACTTCGTCGAGGTTGGCATTGAGCTTGAGGATGATCTTGCCTTCGGCCACACGGGCGTTGAGCTTGTCGATCAGGATCTTCTCGGCGCGGAAGGTTTCGCGACGGTGGATCAGGGTCACGGTGCTGGCGATGTTGGCCAGGTACAGGGCCTCTTCAACCGCAGTGTTGCCACCGCCGACCACGGCCACCGGCTTGTTGCGATAGAAGAAGCCGTCGCAAGTGGCGCAAGCGGAAACGCCCTTGCCCATGAAGGCTTCTTCCGAAGGCAGGCCCAGGTAACGGGCGCTGGCACCGGTGGCGATGATCAGGGCATCGCAGGTGTAGGTCGCGCTGTCGCCGGTCAGGGTGTAAGGCTTGGCGGCAAAATCCACGGCGTTGATGTGGTCGAAAACGATTTCGGTTTCGAAACGTTCGGCGTGCTCGCGCATCCGCTCCATCAGCGCAGGGCCGGTCAGGCCGTGCACGTCGCCAGGCCAGTTGTCGACTTCAGTGGTGGTGGTCAGTTGGCCGCCGGCCTGCATGCCGGTGATCAGCAGCGGCTTCAGGTTGGCACGGGCGGCATAGACGGCGGCGCTGTAACCGGCAGGGCCGGAACCGAGAATAATCACACGCGAATGACGTACTTCAGACATGACTCACTCCTATCGACCGGCCCAGGTGACCTGGCACGGAACGCCGGATTGCCGGCTGGAATAAAAAAGGACGGCGATACCTTGGGGAAGGCTTTGACTCGTCCGTCCAAAAAATAATGGGTGAAGCGTATAGAGGGGGCGAAGATTAAGGAAATACGGTTTAACAATCCAGCTCATAGGCGGTCTCTATCCTCTGCGGACTCATTTGAAAGGGTCTTTGTTACCGTTGATGTCGAGCTGATCGCACCACTTTCGCCCCCTGGGCAAAGCCGGTAAGGTCGGCGCGTTTTCCATCTGCTCGGAGCGCTCTATGCCCGCCCCCGTACTGTCCGGACCGCAATACCTGCGCGAAGGCCTGAAGCTGGTCCTCAGCCCTGGCCTGCGCCTGTTCGTGCTCCTGCCCCTGGCGATCAACCTGATACTGTTCGTCGGATTGATCTATTTCGCCGGCCACCAGTTCAGCCTGTGGATCGACAGCCTGATGCCGACCCTGCCGGACTGGCTGAGCTTTCTCAGCTACATCCTCTGGCCACTGTTCATGGTGCTGGTGGCGCTGATGGTGTTTTTCACCTTCACCATGCTGGCCAACATCATCGCCGCGCCCTTCAACGGCTTTCTATCGGAAAAGGTCGAAACCGTGGTCCGCGGCACCGATGATTTCCCGGCCTTCAGCTGGGGCGAGCTGATCGCCATGATCCCCCGCACCCTGTCCCGGGAAATGCGCAAGCTCGGCTACTTCCTGCCCCGGGCCATCGGCCTGTTCATCCTCTCGCTGATCCCGGTGATCAACCTGGTGGCCGCGCCCCTGTGGCTGCTGTTCGGCATCTGGATGATGGCTATCCAGTACATCGACTACCCGGCGGACAACCACAAAATGAGCTGGCAGGACATGCTCGCCTGGCTGCGGCAGAAGCGCTGGCAGAGCCTGGGCTTTGGCGGCATCGTCTACCTGGCGCTGATGATCCCCTTCGTCAACATCCTGATGATGCCGGCCGCCGTGGCCGGAGCGACGCTGTTCTGGGTGCGCGAACGCGGGGTGGAGAACCTGCCGGGCAAATAGGCTGCCGGCGTCATAAATCCATCATCCGCACGTCACAATGGCGACATGGCCTCAGTCGACACTGAGGCCATGACGACCGCTCTGCATATCACCCTCATCACTGAAACCTTCCCGCCGGAAATCAATGGCGTGGCCAATACCCTTGGCCGCCTGTGTGATGGCCTGCGCGCCCGCGGGCATCAGGTTGAGCTGGTGCGCCCACGCCAGGGCTGCGACCAGAGTCGGCCCAGCGATGAAGCGCTGCTGCTGTGCCGCGGCTGGCCGCTACCGGGCTATCCGGGGCTGCAATGGGGTCAGTCGTCGATGCACAAACTGCTGCGGCGCTGGAAACGCCAGCGCCCGGACGTGCTCTACATTGCCACCGAAGGTCCCCTGGGACTGTCTGCACTGCGGGCCGCCCAGCGCCTGGGGATCTCGGTAGTCAGCGGCTTCCATACCAACTTCCAGCAGTACTCCAGCCAATACGGCCTGGGTTTGCTGACTCGCCTGCTGACCCACTACCTGCGCTGGTTCCACAACCGCTCGAAGCTGACCCTGGTGCCCAGTGTCAGCCAGCGCCTGGAGCTGGAGCGCCGCCACTTCGAACGCCTGGCCCTGCTGTCCCGAGGCGTCGACAGCCAGTTGTTCCATCCGGCCAAGCGGCTCAATGAGCTGCGCAGCCATTGGGGCCTGGGCAACGACGACCTGGCGGTGATCCATGTCGGGCGCCTGGCGCCGGAGAAGAATCTCGGGCTGCTCAAGCGCTGCTTCGAACAGCTCAAGGCCAGTTATCCACAGCGTCGGATGAAGTTGATCGTGGTGGGTGACGGCCCACAACGTGCCGCCCTGGAAAAAAACCTGCCCGAAGCCCTGTTCTGCGGCAGCCAGCGCGGCGAGGCACTGGCGGCCCATTACGCCTCGGGGGATGTGTTCCTGTTTCCCAGCCTGACCGAAACCTTCGGCAATGTGGTGCTGGAAGCCCTGGCGTCCGGCTTGGCGGTGGTGGCTTACGATCAGGCCGCGGCAGCCCAGCATATCCGCCATGGCTACAACGGCGTGCTGGCCATGCCCGGGGATGAAGGCGCGTTCTGTGAGGCTGCCGGCTGGCTGCTGGAGGAAGCCGAAACCCTGCGCCGGGTACGTCTCAATGCCCGGCAACACGCCAGCCGCCAAGGGTGGCCCGCCGTGATCGAACAGTTTGAAGATCAGTTGCGCAATGCCTGCCAGCCGGCTCCAGCCGGAGACTACGAGGCAATGATCGAAGCGGCGCTGCAAAAAACGCCAGGTACGGTCAAGACACTCCAGGCGGTGAGAGGGCTGCCCCCCTCGCCGCCCGGAGCCGGACGTTAGACCAGGGTCATCAGGGCTTCGCGGCTGAACGGCAGAATGTCCTGCTCACGGCCTTCACGGACTTTCTGCGCCCAATCCGGATCCACCAGCAGGGCCCGGCCCACGGCCACCAGATCGAACTCGTCGTTGTTCAAGCGCTGCAGCAGGTTTTCCAGACTGGCCGGCTGCGCCACCTTGTCGGTGTTGACCATGAACTGCAGGAACTCGCCGTCCAGGCCGACGCTGCCCACGGTGATGGTCGGCTTGCCGGTGAGCTTGCGGGTCCAGCCGGCCAGGTTCAGGTCCGAACCTTCGAACTCCGGCTCCCAGAAGCGCCGGGTCGAGCAGTGGAAGATATCCACACCGGCATCCGCCAGCGGCTTGAGGAATGCGCCCAGGGCTTGCGGAGTCTGTACCAGGCGAGCGCTGTAGTCCTGCTGCTTCCATTGGGAAAAGCGCAGGATGATCGGGAAGTCCGGGCCGACGGCGGCACGCACGGCCTGGATCAGCTCGATGGCGAAACGCGAACGCTGGGCCAGGTCGCCGCCATATTCATCGGTGCGCTGGTTGCTGCCTTCCCAGAAGAACTGGTCCACCAGATAACCGTGGGCGCCGTGGATTTCCACGCCATCCATGCCGATGCTCTGGGCATCCTTGGCGGCCTGGGCGAAGGCGGCGATCACCTCCCGGATGTCCTCGTGGGTCATGCCATGCACCACCACCTTGCCATCCTTGAGCTTCTCACTGGGGCCGTAGCCGGGCACGCTGGCATCCGGCTCGGTGCCCAGGCGCCGCACATTGCCCACATGCCACAGCTGCGGGACGATCTTGCCGCCCTCGGCATGAACCGCGTCCACCACCTTCTTCCAGCCGGCCAGGGCCGCTTCGCCATAAAACTGCGGCACGTTGGGGTAACCGTTGGCGGCCTTGTGTCCGACCGTGGTGCCCTCGGTGATGATCAGGCCCACGCCGGAGGCGGCACGGCGCCGGTAATACTCGATGACCTTGGCGTTGGGCACCCCACCCGGGGAAAACGAGCGGGTCATGGGCGCCATCACCACGCGGGTCGGCAGCTCCAGCGCGCCGAGTTGAAAGGGTTTGAACAAGGCTTGAACAGGCATGCTGCACTCCGACAAAAAGGCTTGAGTCGATATTCGACGCACAAGACTGCGCCGGGTACCGGCCCCGGCGCACTTATGATGGGGATAATATTCATCCCCCAAAGCCCTGCACAGCATTATTGATTTAAGTGATTTAGATGCAAAAACGCCGCATGAGAGCGGCGCGAGGCAGGCAATAACAATGGGCCGGGCGGGTGCACCCGGCTGGCCGCTTCAGCTCAAGGCCTTCTCGATAGCCTGGACCACGGTGGGATCATCCGGCGCGGTGCGTGGCGAGAAGCGCGCCAGAACCCGGCCATCCTTGCCCAGGAGGAATTTTTCGAAGTTCCAGGTGATGTCCCCCGGAAACTCGGCCCCCTCGCCCGCCAGCAAACGGTACAGCTGATGCCGCTCGGGACCGTTGACCTCGAGCTTGCTGCTCAGGGGAAAGGTCACCCCGTAGTTGAGGCTGCAAAACTCCTGGATCTGCTGCTCGGTGCCCGGCTCCTGCCCGGCGAACTGATTGCAGGGCAGGCCCAGTACGCTGAACCCCTGGCCCTTGTATTGCTGGTAGAGATTTTCCAACGCCGCATATTGTGGTGTCAGACCACATTTGGAGGCGACGTTGACCACCAGCACGACTTGCCCCTTGAAGGGCGCGAGCGGCAGCTCCTGACCATCCAGGGCTTTCAATTTAAGGTCGTGAAAAGCACTCATGACGAACTCCAAATTCCTGTGTTCTTACAGAAAACAGCCTCTCGACAGTACAGCCAAAAGCCGCGGACTAAAAAGGCGCCCTCGCAGGCTGTGTGAAAACGTCGCGAGTGCAGGCAAGACAAGGCAAAAACAGGCGAGGAAGCGGAGTTTAGGAGCCTAAATGAGCATTCCGAGCCTGTTTTTAACGCAGTATTGCCAAACGCAGTAGTTTTCACACAGCCTGCTCGGGCGCCTCTCCAGCACGCTTGAGCTTAGCGCAGAAAATCAGTGGTGATGGCCACCTTCGCCATGGACGTGGCCATGAGCGATTTCTTCCTGGCTGGCATCACGGATGGCAACGATCTTGACCTGGAAGTTCAGGCGCTGACCGGCCAGCGGGTGGTTGCCGTCGACGGTCACGTCGTCGCCGTCCAGGTCACGGATGGTCACGATCTGCATCTGGCCGTCCGGAGCGGATGCGTGGAACTGCATGCCCACTTCCAGCTCGTCGACACCTTCGAACATGCTGCGGCTCAGGGTGCTGACCAGTTCGGCAGCGTATTCGCCGTAGGCATCTTCAGGTTCTACGGAAACGTTCAGCTCGTCACCGACTTGCTTGCCTTCCAGAGCCTTTTCCAGACCAGGAATGATGTTACCTGCGCCTTGCAGGTAAACCAGCGGGGCGCCGCCGGCAGAGCTGTCGATGACCTCACCAGCGTCATTGGTGAGGGTATAGTCGATGGAGACAGCCTTATTGGCGGCGATCAGCATGGGGCGGGACCTTTTGCATAAGAATGAAGAGCGTCGAAGTTTAGCGAAGCAATCGCTCGAAAGCGAACGGAACCCGGACCAACGGAACGGGAAAAGCCGGCCGACAATTCGTGGATTTCATCAGGATGAAGACGGCCACTGGGTGGTGGAGCTGTCCTGCGGCCATACCCAGCACCTGCGCCACCAGCCCCCCTGGCAATCCCGGGCCTGGGTCCTGGACCCACAGCGGCGGGCAGAAAAAATAGGCCAGCCCTTTGCCTGTGGCTGGTGTGCTCAGACCCCGGGAAGCGATAACCTTAGCGCCTGACGATTCGGCAGACGGCATTAGACCGTCGCCCTTGCCATGCACCTTCCGAGAATTCGCATGCAAACTTTTTTTATCGCGCCCACCGATTTTGGTGTGGGTCTGACCTCCATCAGCCTCGGGCTGGTGCGTACCCTGGAACGGGCCGGCCTCAAGGTCGGCTTTTTCAAACCCATTGCCCAGCCTCATCCGGGCGATACCGGTCCCGAGCGCTCCACCGAGCTGGTGGCCCGCACCCACGGTCTGAAACCGCCACAACCCCTGGGCCTGGCCCATGTCGAACGGATGCTCGGCGACGGTCAGCTGGATGAGCTGCTGGAGGAAATCATCACCCTCTACCAGCAAGCCGCCATCGGCAAGGACGTGCTGATCGTCGAAGGCATGGTGCCGACCCGCAGCGCCAGCTACGCCGCCCGGGTCAACCTGCACCTGGCGAAAAGCCTGGATGCCGAGGTGATCCTGGTGTCCGCCCCGGAAAACGAAGTGCTCACCGAACTGTCCGGCCGGGTCGAGCTGCAGGCACAGTTGTTCGGCGGCCCGCGGGACCCGAAAGTGCTGGGTGTGATCCTCAACAAGGTGCGCACCGATGAAAGCATGGAGGCCTTCTCCGCACGCTTGAAGGAGCATTCGCCATTGCTGCGCAGCGGCGACTTCCGCCTGCTGGGGTGCATTCCCTTCCAGCCGGAACTCAACGCCCCACGCACCCGCGACGTAGCGGAGCTGATGGGAGCCCAGGTGCTCAACGCCGGCGACTACGAAAGCCGGCGCATGACCAAGATCATCATTTGCGCCCGCACCATGCGCAACACCGTGGAGTTGCTCAAGCCCGGCGTGCTGGTGGTGACGCCAGGGGACCGCGACGACATCATCCTCGCCGTGAGCCTGGCGGCCATCAACGGCGTGCCCCTGGCCGGCCTGCTGCTGACCAGCGACACCCTGCCCGACCCACGGATCATGGAGCTGTGCCGTGGCGCCCTGAACGCCGGCCTGCCGGTGCTGTCGGTCAGCACCGGGTCCTACGACACCGCCAACCAGCTCAATGGCCTGAACAAGGAAATCCCCATCGATGACCGCGAGCGCGCGGAAATCATCACCGACTTCGTCGCCAGCCACCTGGACGCCAACTGGCTGCACCAGCGCTGCGGCACCCCGCGGGAAATGCGCCTGTCGCCGGCCGTGTTCCGCTACCAGTTGATCCAGCGAGCCCAGCAGGCCAACAAACGCATCGTCCTGCCCGAAGGCAGCGAGCCGCTGACCGTACAGGCCGCCGCCATCTGCCAGGCCCGTGGCATTGCCCGTTGTGTGCTGCTGGCCAAGCCGGAGGAAGTTCATGCGGTGGCCCGGGCCCAGGGCATCGAGTTGCCCGAAGGCCTGGAGATTCTCGACCCGGACCTGATCCGCGAGCGCTACGTGGAGCCCATGGTTGCCCTGCGCAAGAGCAAGAGCCTCAACGCGCCCATGGCCGAGCAGCAACTGGAAGACCCGGTGGTGATCGGCACCGTGATGCTGGCCCTGGATGAAGTGGACGGCCTGGTATCCGGGGTGATCCACTCCACCGCCAACACCATCCGTCCGGCCCTGCAACTGATCAAGACCGCCCCGGGCTGCACCCTGGTGTCTTCGGTGTTCTTCATGCTGTTCCCCGAGCAGGTGCTGGTCTACGGCGACTGCGTGATGAACCCGCACCCCAGCGCCAGCGAGCTGGCGGAAATCGCCTTGCAGAGCGCCGATTCGGCGGCGGCCTTCGGCATCACCCCACGGGTGGCAATGATCAGCTACTCCAGCGGCGATTCGGCCAGCGGCGAAGAAGTGGAGAAAGTCCGCGAGGCGACCCTGCTGGCCCATGAAGCCCAGCGCTCATTGCTGATCGACGGCCCGCTGCAATACGACGCCGCGGCCAACGAGAACGTCGCCCGACAACTGGCGCCCAACAGCCAGGTGGCGGGCAAGGCCACGGTGTTCGTGTTCCCCGACCTGAACACCGGCAACACCACCCACAAGGCCGTGCAGCGCAGCGCCGATTGCGTGAGCCTGGGCCCGATGCTGCAAGGCCTGCGCAAACCCGTGAACGACCTGCCCCGGGGCGCCCAGGTGGACGACATCGTCTACACCATCGCCCTGACCGCGATTCAAGCCGCCAACCGACCCATGGATGTCTAAATGCTGGAATTTCTACCTGCCGTCGTGCGCGGGATCATTGCCTCGATCCTGCTGGCGCTGAACACCCTCCTGCTGTGCTCGTTCCTGTTCTGCGTGGCGATCTGCAAGGCCCTGCCCTTCGCCCTCACCCAGCGCTTGACTCACTGGCTGATGAACCACACCCACGAAGCCTGGATCAGCAACAACAAGGCCTGGATGCAGCTGGTGTGCCGCACCCGCTGGCATGTGCAGGACCTGCAAGGCCTGGATTACCAGCACTCCTACCTGGTCACCAGCAACCACCAGAGCTGGGTCGACATCATGGTCCTGCAGTACGTGTTCAACCGGCGCATCCGCCCATTGAAGTTCTTCCTCAAGCAGGAGTTGATCTGGGTGCCGGTGATTGGCCTGGCCTGGTGGGCACTGGGCTTCCCGTTCATGAAGCGCTACTCCAAGGCCTACCTGGAAAAGCATCCGGAGAAGAAAGGCAAGGACCTGGAAACCACCCGCAAGACCTGCGCGAAGTTTCGCAACAACCCGGTGGGCATCTTCAACTTCGTCGAAGGCACGCGCTTTACCGACGCCAAGCACGCCCAGCAGCAATCGCCGTTCCGCTACCTGCTCAAGCCCAAGGCCGGTGGTATCGCCTTTGTGTTGGACGCCATGGGCGAGCAACTGCAATCGATCATCGATGTGACCCTGCACTACCCCGCTGGCCGGCCCGGTTTCTGGGACCTGTTGTGCGGCAGGGTCAAGGATGTGGTGGTGCGCTTTGAAGAGGTACGGATTCCGCCGCAGTTCATTGGCAAGAACTACGAACAGGACACGGCCTATCGCCAGGAATTCCAGGGCTGGATCAACCAGCAGTGGCTGGCCAAGGATGCGTTGCTGGAAGTGCTGCATCGAGAGTATCCGGCAAAACCCTGAGGGCCTCTTCGCTGGCAAGCCAGCTCCTACGGAGCTGTACCGTCCTGGCCGGGGAAGGCTAATTCAAGCGCACAAAAAAGCCCGCAGCCGATCACTCGACTGCGGGCTTTTGGCTACAGCTTAGATCGCGCCGCGGCTGCGCAGCAGGTCCAGCACCTGCTTGACGCTCTCTTCCACCGACAGCGCCTGGGTGTCGATCACCAGATCGGCATTGAGCGGCACGTCGTAAGGGAAGGATTCGCCCGGGATGTTATCCCCACCCGCCGCGTACAGGCCTTGCGGATCACGCTCGGCGCATACCGCAGGCGATGCCTGGACATACACCGTCAGCAGACGCTCCTTGCCGATCAGGTCCTTGGCCTGCTCGCGCCCTTCGGCACTCGGTGCCACGAACGCGGCCAGGGTCAGCAGGCCGGCTTCGTTGAACTGACGGGCGACGTGGGCCGCACGGCGCCAGTTCTCGGTCCGGCCGGCACGGTCCTGGGGCAGGCCCTTGTTCAGGTCGTGCCGCAGGTTCTGGCCATCGAGCACGTACACCGCACGGCCCATGTCGAACAGCTTGCGCTCCACGGCGTAGGCCAGGGTGCTCTTGCCGGCGCCCGACAGGCCGCTGAACAGCACGGTGGCCGGTTGCTGGCCGAAGCGCTGGGCACGCTCTTCGGTGGCCACATGAGCCAGCTTGCCATGGTGGGTGGCGCTGCCATGGGCCACCGGCTGGGCGATGATCATGCCGGCGCCGACGGTGCCGTTGGTCAAGCGGTCGATGACGATGAAAGCGCCGGTGGTGCGGTTGCTTTCGTAGCCATCCAGGGCGATCGGTGCGTCGAGGCTGATCTTGACCTTGCCGATCTCGTTCAGTTGCAGCGCACTGGCCGCGCCCTCTTCCAGGGTGTTCACATCCACCTTGTGGTTGATGCTGGCGATCGAGCCCGGCACGTAGCTGGTCGCACGCTTGATGTCGTATTTTTTGCCCGGCAGCATCGGCTCTTCGGCCATCCACACCAGCATGGCTTCGAAGCTGTCGGTGACCGGCGGCACGTTGTCGGCATGCACCAGCAGGTCGCCGCGGGAGATGTCGATCTCGTCTTCCATGGTCAGGGTCACGGCCTGGCCAGGACCGGCCTGCTCCAGCTCGCCCTCGAAGGTGACGATGGACTTGACCCGGCTGCTCTTGCCCGACGGCAGCACCACGACTTCGTCACCCTTGTGCACGATGCCGCTGGCCAGGGTGCCGGCAAAACCACGGAAGTTCAGGTTCGGACGGTTGACGTATTGCACCGGGAAACGCAGGTCGGTGAAGTTGCGGTCACCGGCCACTTCCACGGTTTCGAGGATTTCCATCAGCGACTGCCCGGTGTACCAGGGCGAACGCTCGCTCTTGTTCACCACGTTGTCGCCCTTGAGCGCCGACATCGGCACGAAGTGCAGGCTGGTGGGCTGCAACTTCAGGCCCTGGGCAAACTTCAGGTAGTCGGCCTTGATCGACTCGAACACGCCTTCATCGAAGTTCTTGAGGTCCATCTTGTTGATGGCGACGACGATGTGCTTGATGCCCAGCAGCGAGGCGATGAAGCTGTGGCGACGGGTCTGGGTCTGCACACCGTAGCGGGCATCCACCAGGATGATCGCCAGGTCACAGGTGGAAGCACCGGTGGCCATGTTACGGGTGTACTGCTCATGGCCTGGGGTGTCGGCAATGATGAACTTGCGCTTGGCGGTGGAGAAATAGCGATAGGCGACATCGATGGTGATGCCCTGCTCGCGCTCGGCCTGCAGGCCATCGACCAGCAACGCCAGGTCGATGTCGTCACCGGTGGTGCCGACCTTCTTCGAATCCCGGGTGATGGCTTCCAGGTGGTCTTCGTAGATCATCTTCGAGTCGTGCAGCAGGCGCCCGATCAGGGTGCTCTTGCCGTCATCGACGTTGCCGCAGGTGAGAAAGCGCAGCAGCTCTTTGCGTTCGTGCTGGCCCAGGTACGCGAGGATGTCCTCGCTGATCAAATCAGATTGATGCGACATGACAGCCCCTTAGAAATAACCTTGACGTTTCTTGTCTTCCATCGAGCCGGCGCCATCGTGGTCGATGACCCGGCCCTGGCGCTCGGAAGTTCGCGTCAGGAGCATTTCCTGGATGATGTCCGTCAGGCTCTCGGCCTCGGACTCCACCGCGCCCGTCAACGGGTAGCAGCCAAGGGTACGGAAACGCACTTTCTTCTTGACGATGCGGGCTTTCTCTTCATCGGACAGATGCTCGAGGATGCGCTCGTCATCGATCATGATCAGGGTGCCGTTCTTCTCGATCACTTCACGCTCGGCGGCGAAGTACAGCGGCACGATCGGGATGCCTTCCAGGTAGATGTACTGCCAGATGTCCAGCTCGGTCCAGTTGGACAGCGGGAACACGCGGATCGACTCGCCCTTGTTGACCTTGCCGTTGTAGACATTCCACAGCTCGGGACGCTGGTTCTTCGGGTCCCAGCGGTGCTTGCTGTCGCGGAACGAGTAGACGCGCTCCTTGGCGCGGGACTTCTCTTCATCGCGGCGGGCACCGCCGAACGCGGCGTCGAAACCGTGTTTGTCCAGGGCCTGCTTGAGGCCCTCGGTCTTCATGATGTCGGTGTGCTTGGCACTGCCGTGGGTGAACGGGTTGATGCCCTGGGCCACGCCATCCGGGTTGACGTGGGTGATCAGGTCCAGGCCCAGTTCTTCGACCATGCGGTCGCGGAACTTGTACATTTCCTGGAATTTCCACTGGGTATCGACGTGCATCACCGGGAACGGCAGCTTGCCGGGGAAGAACGCCTTGCGGGCCAGATGCAACATCACGGCGGAGTCTTTACCGATGGAGTACAGCATCACCGGGTTGTCGAACTCGGCGGCCACCTCGCGGATGATGTGGATGCTTTCCGCCTCCAGCTGTTTCAGATGCGTCAGTTTGTCGACCATGGCTACTCACGAAAGCTTTCTTATGGACGGCCATCGGGCCGTGTTCGAGCGGGGCATGCTAGCACAGCGACCTGCTTCTAATCAGGGAGCCAACTAGAACGAAACGATATATGAATATGCCGCCCGGTTAGGCAGCTAAATCGCCTGCCCGGGCGGCCCATGCAGGGGTTAGATCGGGTTGGGGCAGTCGATGAACAGGTGCTCCAGGGCAAAGCGCCGGGCCAGATAGTCGCCCAGGGCCTGGACGCCGTAACGCTCGGTGGCGTGGTGGCCGGCGGCGATGAAGCTGATGTCGTTTTCCCGGGCACTGTGGAAGGTCTGCTCCGAGGCCTCGCCGCTCAGGTACAGGTCGACGCCGGCCTGCACCGCCTGGTCGATGTAGCCCTGGCCACCCCCGGTGCACCAGCCGACCCGGCGGATCATTTCGCTGCCTTCGATCAGCAGCGGTTCACGGCCCATCGCTTCCTGCACCCGCCGGGCAAAGTCCCGCGCCGTCATGGGTTCGCCCAGAGAACCGACCAGACCGACGACCTTGGGGTTCTCCGGGTCCAATGGGCCTTCCACGGTGATATCCAACTGCCGGGCCAACTGCACGTTGTTGCCCACCTCGGGGTGCAGGTCCAGGGGCAGGTGATAGGCCAACAGGCTGATGTCGTGCTTGAGCAGGGTTTTCAACCTACGCTGCTTCATGCCGGTGATGCAGGGGTTCTCGCCTTTCCAGAAGTAGCCGTGATGCACCAGCACCAGATCGGCCTTGGCCTCCACGGCGGCATCCAGCAAGGCCTGGCTGGCGGTCACGCCACTGACGATACGCATCACCTGCGGGCGCCCTTCGACCTGCAGGCCATTGGGGCAGTAGTCGGCAATGCGTGAACTGCCCAGATAACGGTCCGCTTCTTCCACCAATGTGCTCAGGGCAACGGCCATAAAAGACTCCTAAATATCCCGTTCAGAGGCGCGCGCGGCCTCGTATAATGCGCGACATTATGGGCCGTGCGCAGCCCTTCGTAACCACCCAGGACTTGCTCAATGCTCAAGGCTCTGCGTTTTTTTGGCTGGCCGCTTCTGGCCGGCGTGCTCATCGCGTTGCTGATTATTCAGCGCTACCCCCAGTGGGTCGGCCTGCCCAGCCTGGACGTCAACCTGCAACAAGCGCCTCAAACCACCAGCACCCGGCAGGGACCGGTGTCCTATGCCGATGCGGTGCTGATTGCCGCGCCTGCGGTGGTCAACCTGTACACCACCAAGGTCATCAACAAGCCGGCCCACCCACTGTTTGAAGACCCGCAGTTCCGCCGCTTCTTCGGCGACAACCTGCCCAAGCAGCAGCGCATGGAGTCGAGCCTGGGTTCCGGGGTGATCATGAGCCCCGAAGGTTACCTGCTGACCAACAACCACGTGACCTCCGGCGCCGAACAGATCGTAGTGGCGCTCAAGGATGGGCGGGAAACCCTGGCCCGGGTCATCGGCAGCGATCCGGAAACCGATCTGGCAGTGCTCAAGATCGACCTGAAGAACCTGCCTTCGATCACCGTCGGCCGCTCGGAAAACGTCCGCGTCGGCGACGTCGCCCTGGCCATCGGCAACCCGTTCGGAGTCGGCCAGACCGTGACCATGGGCATCATCAGCGCCACCGGACGCAACCAGCTGGGCCTGAACAACTACGAAGATTTCATCCAGACCGACGCCGCGATCAACCCGGGCAACTCCGGCGGCGCCCTGGTGGACGCCAATGGCAACCTGACCGGGATCAACACCGCGATCTTCTCCAAGTCCGGCGGCTCCCAGGGCATCGGCTTCGCCATTCCGATCAAGCTGGCCATGGAAGTGATGAAATCGATCATCGAACACGGCCAGGTCATCCGTGGCTGGCTGGGAATCGAAGTGCAACCGCTGACTCAGGAACTGGCGGAGTCTTTCGGCCTGGCCGGACGTCCCGGGATCGTGGTGGCGGGGATCTTCCGCGATGGCCCGGCACAGAAAGCCGGCATGCAACTGGGTGACGTGATCCTCAGCATCGACGGCGAGCCGGCCGGCGACGGCCGTCGCTCGATGAATCAGGTGGCGCGCATCAAGCCGATGGAAAAAGTCGCCATCCTGGTGATGCGCAATGGCAAGGAACTCAAGCTGACGGCGGAAATCGGCCTGCGTCCGCCACCCGCACCGGTCAAGGAAGAAGACTAAAGCTGGGCCCGGCAATGCCGGGCTAACAGCATACATTCTCATTAGTCATGTTATATTGTTTCAATACTGCTATTGGAACAGCCCCATGACGTCCCGAAAAATCCTCCCCCTGGCCGGTCTGGCACTCGGCCTGCTGGCCGACCCCCTGCTCGCCGAAGAACCGCAAACCCTGGAGCTGGAAACCACCCGCATCAGCACCGAGTACGAGTCCGCCACCGGTCCGGTCAAGGGCTACCGGGCCACCCGCTCGGCCAGTGCCACCAAGACCGATACGGCAATCCGCGATATCCCGCAGTCCGTCAGCGTGATCCCCGCCAGCGTGCTCAAGGACCTGGGCAGCCACAATGTCGAACGCGCCCTGGAGTTTGCCGGCGGAGTCGCCAAGCAGAACAACTTCGGCGGTCTGACCCTGTATGAATACAGCGTGCGCGGCTTCACCACCTCGGAGTTCTACAAGGACGGCTTCAGCGCCAACCGCGGTTACCCCAGCACCCCGGACGCCGCCAACATCGAGCGCATCGAAGTGCTCAAGGGCCCGGCCGCCAGCCTCTATGGCCGCGGCGACCCAGGCGGCACGGTGAACATCGTGACCAAGAAACCCCAGCCCGAAGCCTTCACCACCCTGCAGACCAGTGCCGGCAGCTGGGACCGCTACCGCACCGCCCTGGACCTCAACACCCCGCTGGATGCCGAGGGCGACCTGCTGTCCCGGGTCAACCTGGCGGTGGAGGACAACCACAGCTTTCGCGACCACGTCGACAGTCGCCGGGTGTTCGTCGCCCCCTCCTTCAGCTGGCAGTTGAACCCGGACACCAACCTGCTGGTGGAAAGCGAATTCGTACGCCACAGCTCAACCTTCGACCGCGGCATCGTCGCCCCCAACAACCGCTGGAGCGGCGTCTCGCGCTCGACCTTCCTCGGCGAACCCAGCGACGGCAACATCGACAACCACAACAACATGCTCCAGGCCGCCCTGGAACATCACCTTAACGACAGCTGGAAGCTGCGCCTGGCCAGCCACTACAAGGAAGGCAAGTTGTGGGGCTTCGCCTCGGAAACCCGCCCGTTGAATGCCGACCAGCACACCGTCAACCGGCGCTACCGCGAGCGCGACAACAACTGGCACGACAGCATCACCCAGCTGGAACTGCGCGGCCTGTTCGACATCGGCAGTTGGCAGCACGAGCTGTTGATCGGCAGCGAATACGAGAACTACCGCAAGAACGAGCGGGTCACCACCATCGCCGGCGGCGCCTACGCTGTCGACATCTACGACCCGATCTACGGCCAGGCCAAGCCCAACGGCAAACGTTCCGGCACTGACTTTTTCGAGCATGTCGAAAGCCAGGCCCTCAACCTGCAGGACCAGATTATCTTCACCGATCGCCTGCGAGGCATGCTCGGCGCCCGCCTTGAACACTTCGAGCAACGGATCGACGACCACACCAACGGCAAGCGCAGCCGCCAGAGCCACGACGCCCTGACCCAGCGTGCCGGCCTGCTCTATCAGCTGACGCCGCAAGTGGGCCTGTTCGCCAACGCCTCCACCTCGTTCAAGCCCAACAACGGGCTGGATGCGGCCGGCAAGACCTTCAAGCCCGAGGAAGGGGTCGGTTATGAAGTGGGGATCAAGAGCGAGCTGTTCGACGAGCGTCTGAGCGCCACCCTCGCCGCCTTCCGCATCGACAAGGAAAACGTCCTGGCCCTGGACCCCGGCAGCGACTTCAGCCGCGCCGTGGGCAAGGCCCGCAGTCAGGGCTTGGACATGCAAGTGAGCGGCCAGTTGACTGACGCGGTGCGGGTGATTGGTGCTTATGCGCTGATCGATGCCGAAGTGACCAAGGGCGACCAGACGATCCCGACCGGCAGTCGCATACTCGGCGTGGCCAAGCACAGTGGCAGCCTGCTGGGCGTCTATGAGTTCCAGGACGGACGATTCAAAGGCTCGGACGTCGGCGCCGCCCTGACCTACGTCGGCGATCGCTCCGGCGAGGCCGGAGGCCGCTTCGAGTTGCCCGCCTATCGCACCCTGGACCTGCTGGCCCATTACAAGGCCAGCGACAACCTGACCCTGGGCCTGAACCTGAACAACCTGTTCGACGAGAAGTACTACGAGCGCTCCTACAGCAACTACTGGGTCACGCCCGGCGAGCCGCGCAACTTCACCGTCAGCCTGACACTCAACCTGTAGCCGGAAATCGCCATGCACAACCTCAAATCAATCGCCCTGCTGGGCCTGCTCGCCACCCTGGGTACAACCCAGGCCTCGGCCCACGGTCTGTGGACCGAACAGCGCCGCGGCAATATCGAAGTGATCTACGGCCACGGCGCCGAAGACGACGCCTTCAAGGCCCAGAAGATCAGTGGTGCCTGGGCCTACGACGCCGCAGCCAGGATGATTCCAGTGACCGTGCAACGCCTGGCTGACCATGCGCGCCTGCAACCACTCAAGCCACCGGCGGTGCTGGCGGTGGCGCTGGACAACGGTCCGTGGGCACAAACGGCGGACAAACGCTGGGTCAACCAAGGGCGCAGCAAAGTTGCGGGGGCCATCGCCTCGACCCACACCTTCAAGTACAGCCTGGCGATCTATCAAGCGGGGGCGAAGCTGCCCAGGCTGGAACAGCTCAAGCTGCTGATCCTGCCGGAAGTCGACCCGCTGACCGTGGGCCAGGGCAATAGCCTGCCGGTGCGGGTACTGCTGGATGGGCAGCCCGTGGCTGGGGTCAAGTTGATCGGCGACTACCGCAATGCACCGAGCACCCTGAGCACCGAAACCGATGCCCAGGGACGCGCTCAAGTGTTGGTGAGAAATGAAGGCTTGAACGTGATTGCCGCAGAGCTTGAAGTGCCGCTCAAGGACGACCCGGATGTGGCTTCACGCGGCCTGTTCAGCTCCCTGACCTTCCTCGGCGAGCCGCACCACGAGTGAGAGCAGCCGGGGGCTGCAGCTACAAGCGGCAAGCTTGTAGCTGCAGGCGAGAGGCTCCAAGCATTGGCTCTGAGCTTCTAATTTGCAGCTTGCGGCTTAAAGCTGCCCCAACCCGTCGATCAGGGCCTGGTTCTGCTCCGGCGTGCCGATGCTGATGCGCAGGAATTGGGCGATCCGTTCCTGCTTGAAGTGACGCACGATCACCCCTTGCTCACGCAGCTTGGCCGCCAGGCCGGCTGCGTCGTGCTGCGGGTGGCGGGCAAAGATGAAGTTGGCCGCCGACGGCAGCACTTCAAAACCCTTGGCCTGCAACTGCGCCACCACCCACTCGCGGCTTTCGATCACCAGCTGACAGGTCTTGGCAAAGTACTCGCGGTCCTCGAAGGCCGCCGCTGCACCCACAATGGCCAGGCGATCCAGCGGGTAGGAGTTGAAGCTGTTCTTGATCCGCTCCAGGGCCTCGATCAGGTCCGGATGCCCCACTGCCAGGCCCACCCGCAAGCCGGCCAGGGAGCGCGACTTGGACAGGGTCTGGGTCACCAGCAGGTTGGGATAGCGGTCCACCAGGCTGATGGCGGTCTGGCCACCGAAGTCGATATAGGCTTCGTCCACGACCACCACCGAATCCGGGCTGGCCTGGAGGATCTGCTCCACCGCGTCCAGGGCCAGCAGGCAGCCGGTGGGCGCATTCGGGTTAGGGAAGATGATCCCGCCGTTGGGCTGGGCGTAGTCGGCCACACGGATCTGGAACTGTTCGTCCAGGGGCACCGCCTGGTAGTCGATGCCGTACAGGCCGCAATACACCGGGTAGAAGCTGTAGCTGATGTCCGGGAACAGCAGCGGCTTATCCTGCTGCAGCAGGCCATGGAAAATGTGCGCCAGGACTTCGTCGGAACCGTTGCCGAGGAAGACCTGATTGCCCTGCACCCCGTAATAGCGGGCCACCGCCTGCTTGAGCAGGTCGCTGTTGGGATCGGGATACAGGCGCAGGTTGTCGTTGAGCTCGGCCTGCATCGCCGCCAGGGCCTTGGGCGACGGGCCATAGGGGTTTTCGTTGGTGTTGAGCTTGACCAGCTTGGTCAGCTTGGGTTGCTCGCCCGGCACGTAGGGCACCAGGTTCTTGACGAACGGACTCCAGAATTTGCTCATGTTCATTGCCCCTGATCTTGGTCGTCGACGATGCGGTATTCGGCGCTGCGGGCGTGGGCGGTCAGCGACTCGCCACGGGCCAGCACCGAGGCGGTCCGGCCCAGCTCGGACGCACCCTGCTCGGAGCAGAAGATGATCGACGAGCGTTTCTGGAAGTCATACACCCCCAGCGGTGAGGAGAAACGCGCAGTACCGGACGTCGGCAGCACGTGGTTCGGCCCGGCGCAGTAATCGCCCAGCGCCTCGGAGGTGTGACGGCCCATGAAGATCGCCCCGGCGTGGCGGATCTGCGGCAGCCAGGCTTGCGGGTCGGCCACCGACAACTCCAGGTGCTCGGGGGCAATGCGGTTGGCCACGTCCATGGCCTGCTGCATGTCGCGAACCTGGATCAGGGCGCCACGGCCATTGATCGAGGTGTTGATGATTTCCGCACGCTCCATGGTCGGCAGCAACTTGGCGATGCTCGCCGCCACCTTGTCCAGGAACTCGGCGTCCGGGCTGACCAGGATCGCCTGGGCGTCTTCGTCGTGTTCGGCCTGGGAGAACAGGTCCATGGCGATCCAGTCCGGATCGGTCTGGCCGTCGCAGACCACGAGGATCTCCGACGGACCGGCGATCATGTCGATGCCGACCTGGCCGAACACATGGCGCTTGGCAGTGGCCACATAGATGTTGCCCGGACCGACCACCTTGTCCACCTGGGGCACGCTTTCGGTGCCGTAGGCCAGCGCGGCCACGGCCTGGGCGCCGCCGATGGTGAAGACTCGGTCGACCCCGGCAATGCAGGCCGCCGCCAGCACCAGCTCATTGACCTCGCCACGCGGGGTCGGCACAACCATCACCACCTCGGTCACGCCCGCCACCTTGGCCGGGATCGCGTTCATCAGCACCGACGACGGGTAGGAAGCCTTGCCCCCCGGCACGTACAGGCCGGCGCGGTCCAGCGGCGTGACCTTCTGGCCCAGCACCGTGCCGTCGGCCTCGGTGTAGCTCCAGGAGTCCTGCTTCTGTTTCTCGTGATAGCTGCGCACCCGCGCCGCGGCCTTTTCCAGGGCTTCGCGCTGGGCCACGGTGATTCGGGTCAGGGCCAGCTCCAGGCGCTCGCGCGGCAGGATCAGGTCGGCCATGGAGGCCACTTGCAGGCCGTCGAAACGCTGGGTGAACTCCACCAGCGCCGCGTCACCGCGCTCGCGCACGGCCTTGATGATGTCCAGCACCCGCTGATTGACCGAATCGTCAGAGACACTTTCCCAGCTCAGCAGATGATCCAGATGACGGGCGAAATCCGGGTCGGCAGCGTTGAGTCGGCGAATTGCAGTCGGAGCGGTCATAGCGAAGGCCTCAATGATTGGCGAGTGCACAAAAGGGCAAGCTTGGATTTGCAAAGCTCAGGCGCCGCAAGACTACCAAGCCATCCGCGTGGGCACCTGAGCATTCTGGCTATGACGCGGATAGATGGGCGCGGCTCAAGGCCACGCATGTGAATCAGCCGCGGTGTCGCGATTCCACTGCCTTGCGCAGGGTGTCGATCAACGCCTGGATACGGGCGTGCTGCATCTTCATCGATGCCTTGTTGACCACCAGGCGGGAGCTGATGGTGGCGATCAGTTCCTGGGGCTCCAGGCCGTTGGCCCGCAGGGTGTTGCCGGTGTCGACCACGTCGATGATCTTGTCCGCCAGACCGATCAGCGGCGCCAGTTCCATCGAGCCGTAGAGCTTGATGATGTCCACCTGGCGGCCCTGTTCGGCGTAGTAACGCTTGGCCACGTTGACGAACTTGGTGGCCACGCGCAGGCGCCCCTTGGGTTCGACGGCGCCAATGGCACCGGCGGTCATCAGCTTGCACTGGGCAATCTGCAGGTCCAGTGGTTCGTACAGGCCCTGGCCGGAGTACTCCATCAGGACGTCCTTGCCGGCCACCCCGAGGTCGGCAGCGCCATGCTCGACATAGGTCGGCACATCGGTGGCGCGCACGATCAGCAGGCGAACATCGTCCTGAGTCGTGGGGATGATCAGTTTGCGGCTCTTGTCCGGATTCTCGGTTGGCACGATGCCCGCTTCAGCCAGAAGCGGCAGCGTGTCGTCGAGGATACGGCCCTTGGACAGTGCGATGGTCAACATGAGTAACGTAAGTCCTTATGCGGCGACTGATGCCCGGACGCAAACGGCGCCAGACATGCGTCGAGCCTGAAGACAGGCTCGACGTGGAACAGATTCGGCTGTGGGCACCTCCCTGTGCCCGTCATGCTACTAGCCCGGTACGCGGCGGATCTTGGCGCCGAGCATCTGCAGCTTCTCTTCGATGCACTCGTAACCACGGTCGATGTGGTAGATGCGGTCGATCAGGGTGTCGCCTTCGGCCATCAGGGCCGAGATCACCAGGCTGGCCGAGGCCCGCAGGTCGGTGGCCATGACCGGCGCGCCCTTGAGGATTTCGGTGCCGGTGACGATCGCAGTGTTGCCTTCGACCTGGATCTTGGCGCCCATGCGGTGCAGTTCGTACACGTGCATGAAGCGGTTTTCGAAGATGGTCTCGATCACCGCACCCGTGCCTTCGGCAATCGCGTTCAGGGAAATGAACTGCGCTTGCATGTCGGTCGGGAACGCCGGGTACGGAGCAGTACGCACGTTGACCGCCTTGGGGCGCTTGCCGTGCATGTTGAGCTCGATCCAGTCGCTGCCGGTGGTGACTTCGGCGCCTGCTTCCTTGAGTTTTTCCAGTACGGCTTCAAGGATGGTCGGATCGGTGTCCTTGACCTTGACCCGGCCGCCGGTGACGGCAGCCGCCACCAGGTAGGTGCCGGTTTCGATACGGTCGGGCATGACCTTGTAGATCGCCGAATGCAGACGCTCGACGCCATCGATGGTGATGGTGTCGGTGCCGGCGCCGGAAATCTTCGCGCCCATGGCGATCAGGAAGTTTGCCAGGTCGACGACTTCAGGTTCGCGGGCGGCGTTCTGCAGCACGCTGCGGCCCCGGGCCAACGCCGCGGCCATCATGATGTTCTCGGTACCGGTCACGCTCACGGTATCGAAGAAGAAGTTCGCGCCGCGCAGGCCGCCTTCAGGGGCCTTGGCCTTGATGTAGCCGCCTTCGACGTCGATCACCGCGCCCATGGCTTCCAGGCCGCGGATGTGCAGGTCAACCGGGCGCGAGCCGATGGCGCAACCGCCTGGCAGGGCCACTTCGGCCTCACCGAAGCGGGCAACCATCGGGCCCAGCACCAGGATCGAGGCGCGCATGGTTTTCACCAGCTCGTAAGGCGCCACCAGGGTCTTGATGGTGCGCGGGTCGATTTCGACACTGAGCTTCTCGTCGATCACCGGCTCGATGCCCATGCGACCGAACAGCTCGATCATGGTGGTGATGTCGTGCAGGTGCGGCAGGTTGGCCACGGTGACCGGGCCATCGCACAGCAGGGTTGCCGCCAGAATCGGCAGCGCGGAGTTCTTGGCCCCGGAAATGCGGATCTCGCCATCAAGGCGAACGCCGCCGGTAATAATCAATTTATCCATAACAGTCTCGACGCCCTTGGGCTCAGGTGCGCTCGGCCCAGGCCGCGCGGCTGAAAAATTTCATGGTGATCGCGTGGATGCTGCCATCGGCAATCCATGGATTCAAATGGGCATAGATGCTCTGCTGACGCTTGACCGGGCTCAAGGCCACCAGTTCGTCGCTAATCACGTTCAGCTGAAAGTTGCAGCCTTCGCCCTCAACTTCTACCTGAGCTCCGGGCAGCTTTCCCTCAAGAAAGCTCTTCACTTCGTTGGCCTGCATGCTCAACCTCAATCGGCGCCCTGTGCGCGCGGGTCGGACATCATACAAAAAAGCCCCGCGCCTGCGAACCCCGCATAGCAGGACTCTGACGGGGGGCTTCTATATAGATGTGGGTTACTACGGATGGAGGAGGATCTCGGTGACCCCGGATACCTCGGCGATTTCCCGCATGTCCTCGGGCAGGGCGCGAACGCTCACCGTCTTGCCCAGCCCCTGACCATCGCGAATGAAGGCCAGCAACAGGGCCAGACCGACACTGCTGGATTTTTCCACCGCCGAGCAATCGAGTACCAGGGCGGTGCCCGGGCTCGACTTGATCAGCGCCAGGCCCTGCTTGCGCAGGCCCGGGCCGCTGCGGTAATCCAGCACGCCGCTGATCAGCAGCTCCCCGGCGTCACCCAGGCGTACGGCCGACTCACTCATTGTGCAGCCTTATGGGCGGCGTCTTCGGTGACTTCCTTGGCCTTGGCCACTTCGCCGGCCCAGCCGTCGATGGTCTTGTCCAGGTTGTTGCCGTTGCGCTGCATGGCGTCGGCGAACTGATCACGGAACAGCTTGCCGATGTTGATGCCGTTGATGATCACGTTACGCACTTTCCACTCGTCGTTGATCTTTTCCAGGGTGTAGGACACCGGATAGATAGCGCCGTTGTTGCCTTTGACCTGCATGTCCACGCTGGTACGGGTGCCGCTTTCATCCTTGGCCGGAGAAACGGTGATGCCCTGGTTGTTGTACTCGAGCAAGGCGTTGCCATAGAACTGCATCAGGCTGCGCTTGAAATTCTCCTGGAAGCGCGCCATCTGCTCCGGTGTGGCCTTGCGCGAATACTTCACGGTCATGATGCTGCGGGAGATGCCGTCGGCATCCACCACCGGACCGACAATGCCGTTCAGGGCGTTGTAGAAGTCGTTCGGGCTTTGCTTGTACTTTTCCTTGTTGGCCGCCAGATCCGCCAGCAGGCGGGTGGTGGTGTCCTGCACCAGATCGTGTGCGGAAGGTGCACCGGCCGCATTGGCCAGCAACGGCAGGGCCGCCAGCAGCACCAACAGGCCACGTCGCAAGATAGAGATCATCGAAAAACTCCTCATTTGGCGTCTTTGCTAACGGTATTGAGCAGGAATTTACCGATCAGGTCCTCCAGCACCAGCGACGACTGGGTGTCGTGGATGGTCCCGCCATCCTTGAGCAAGGCTTCTTCCCCGCCCACGCTGATACCGATGTATTTCTCACCCAACAGGCCAGCCGTCAGGATAGATGCAGTGGAGTCGGTCGGCAGATTATCCACACGTTTTTCCAGTTGCATGGTGACCCGACCGGTGAAGCTGTCGCGGTCCAGATCGATCGCCGTGACCTTGCCGATGGTTACCCCGGCCATGGTCACCTTAGCTCTGACCGTCAAACCGGCGATATTGTCGAAGTAGGCGTAAAGCTTGTAGGTATCGGTGCTTGCGCTCGGAGACAAGCCACTGACTCGCAGGGCAAGCAACAGCAAAGCCAGGATGCCGGCCAGCAGGAAAAGGCCGACACCGATTTCCAGGGTGCGGTTTTGCATCAGAAATCTCCAAACATCAAGGCGGTCAGAATAAAGTCCAAGCCGAGTACGGCCAACGAGGCGTACACCACGGTCTTGGTAGTGGCACGGCTGATCCCCTCTGAGGTGGGCTCACAGTCGTAGCCTTGGAATACGGCGATCCAGGTCACTACAAACGCAAAAACGATACTCTTGATCACACCATTGAGTACGTCACCGCTGAAGGTCACGCTGTTCTGCATGTTCGACCAGTAGGAACCTTCATAGACACCCAGCCAGTCCACAGCAACCCAGGAGCCGCCCCAGATGCCCACTACGCTGAAAATCATCGCCAGCAGCGGCAGGGAGATGAAGCCGGCCCAGAGGCGTGGCGCGATGATGTACTTGAGCGGGTCGACCCCGATCATCTCCAGGCTGGAGAGCTGCTCGGTGGATTTCATGTTGCCGATCTCGGCAGTCAGCGCCGAACCGGCACGACCGGCAAACAGCAGCGCGGTAACCACCGGCCCCAGCTCACGCAACAGGGTCAGGGCGACCATCTGCCCCACCGCCTGCTCCGAACCGTAGCTGGAGAGAATGTTGAAGCCCTGGAGCGCCAGCACCATGCCGATGAAGACTCCGGACACGACGATGATCACCAGGGACATCACGCCCACGGAGTGCAGTTGCTTGATCAGCAGGCCGAAACTGCCGCCGATGCCGCCACGTCCCAGCAGCGCGTGAAACAGGAACAGGGTGGAACGCCCCAGTACCGCCAGGACATCGATGCCTGAGCGACCGAAGAGGCGAACCCTCTCGATTAGCGATATTTTGCGCATCAGCGCTTCCCCAGAAGATCTGCGCGGTAATCCGTCGCTGGAAAGTGAAACGGCACCGGGCCGTCGGGATCCCCCTTCATGAATTGACGGATACGCGGATTGTCGGAGTCCATCAGTTCGTCAGGAGTTCCCTGACCCAATACCTGGCCATCACCGACTACATAGAGGTAATCGGCAATGCTCGCGGTTTCCGCAAGATCGTGGGACACCACGATGCTGGTAATGCCCAGGGCATCGTTGAGCAGGCGGATCAGCCGCACCAGGACGCCCATGGCAATCGGGTCCTGACCCACGAAGGGTTCGTCGTACATGAGAATCTGCGGGTCCAGGGCGATGGCCCGGGCCAGGGCGACCCGACGCTTCATGCCGCCGGACAGCTCGTCGGGCATCAGGTCGACGGCACCACGCAGGCCCACCGCCTGCAGCTTGAGCAGGACAATGTCGCGAATCATCTCGTCCGGCAGTTCGGTATGCACCCGCAGCGGAAAAGCCACGTTCTCGAACACATCCAGATCGGTAAACAGTGCGCCACTCTGAAACAGCACGCCCATTTGCTTGCGCGCATCGAACAGATCGCTGCGCGAGAGGGTCGGCAGATTCTGACCGTTGACCCACACTTCGCCGCTGCTGGGCCGCAACTGCATGCCCATCAAGCGCAACAGGGTGGTTTTTCCGCAGCCGGAAGGCCCCATGATGCCGGTGACCTTGCCCCGCGGAATACGGATATCCACGTTATTGAAAATGCTGCGCGCACCGCGCTTGAAGGACAGTCCCTTCAGCTCGACCGCGTAGGCGTTATCGGCACTCATCTAAACTCCTTGCGATGCAGCCTATCACTCGGACGCTTGGCTCCCTGCCGGGAGTACGTGCCCCTGGGCAGGCCGAACTGGCGGCGAACTATATCACTGCTGATACGACGCCCCCAAGGCCGAAGCCGTGAACGTTCAGGTCCAGGACAGGCGAAATCGGAGGAATCCTGATACCGGACGGACAAAGGCTGACGAACTTGCGTGAGGGATTTGTTCATTACCGCTATAATCGCCGCCTTTTCATCGGGCTATACGATTTCAGACATGAGCCAATCCAGCGACCTGATTCAATCAGCACAACGCACCATCCGCCTCGAACTTCAGGCCGTAGAAGGCTTGCTGCCCCATATCGACGCAGATTTCGTACGCGCTTGCGAGATGATTCTGGCCAGCAAAGGCCGAGTGGTCGTGGTCGGCATGGGCAAGTCCGGGCACATCGGCAACAAGATCGCCGCGACCCTGGCGAGCACCGGAACCACCGCTTTCTTTGTCCATCCGGCCGAAGCCAGCCACGGCGACATGGGCATGATCACCCGCGACGACGTGATCCTGGCCCTCTCCAACTCGGGTTCCACCAACGAAATCGTCACCCTGCTGCCGCTGATCAAGCGCCTGGGCATCCAACTGATCAGCCTGACCGGCAACCCCGAGTCGCCGCTGGCCAAGGCCGCCGACGTCAACCTGAATGTGCATGTCGAACACGAGGCCTGCCCGCTGAACCTGGCCCCCACCTCCTCGACCACTGCCGCCCTGGTCATGGGCGATGCCCTGGCCGTGGCCCTGCTGGAAGCCCGCGGGTTCACTGCCGAAGACTTCGCCTTCTCCCATCCTGGAGGCGCCCTGGGCCGCCGCCTGCTGCTCAAGGTCGAGAACGTGATGCATGAAGGCGGCGACCTGCCCCAAGTGCAACGGGGCACCCTGCTCAAGGATGCGCTCATGGAAATGACCCGCAAGGGCCTGGGCATGACCGTGATCCTCGAGGCCGACGGCCGCCTGGCCGGGATCTTCACCGACGGCGACCTGCGCCGCACCCTGGATCGCGCCATCGATATCCACCACGCCACCATCGATTCGGTCATGACCCCTCATGGCAAGACCGCCCGTGCCGATATGCTGGCCGCCGAAGCCCTGAAGATCATGGAAGACCATAAAATCAGCGCCCTGGTGGTGGTGGACAAGGAAGACCGGCCGATCGGCGCCTTGAACATGCACGACCTGCTGCGCGCGGGAGTGATGTAAATGAGTGCCGACCTGCTGCAACGCGGTAAACACATCAAGCTGGCGGTCTTCGACGTCGATGGCGTCCTGACCGACGGTCGCCTGTACTTCCTTGAAGACGGCAGCGAGTTCAAGACCTTCAATACCCTCGATGGCCAAGGCATCAAGATGCTCATGGCCGCCGGGGTGCAGACCGCGATCATCAGCGGGCGCAAGACCCCTGTGGTGGAACGCCGCGCCAAGAACCTGGGGATCCCCCATCTGTACCAGGGCCGCGAAGACAAACTGGTGGTACTGGACGAGCTTCTTGCCCAACTGGGCCTAAGCTATGAACAGGTCGCCTACCTGGGTGACGACCTGCCCGACCTGCCGGTGATCCGCCGTGTCGGCCTGGGCATGGCGGTGGCCAACGCTGCCAGCTTTGTCCGCGAACACGCCCACGGCATTACCGTTGCCCGCGGCGGCGAAGGTGCCGCACGGGAGTTCTGCGAGCTGATCCTGCGCGCCCAGGATCGCCTTGAAGCAGCCAATGCCGCTTATTTATAGAGCCCTCCCATGCTGAGTAAAAAGATTCGCACCATCCTGATCTTCGGGACCATCGCCCTGCTGTTCGCGGCGGTCGGCTACTGGAACATCAGCCCGGAACGCTTCCTCGACAAGCCAGTGGTGCAGGTCGACGAGAGCGCCATCGACTATTACGCGATCAACGCCCGCAGCGTGCAGTACCTGCCCGACGGCAAACTGCAGTACGAAATGACCTCGGACAAGGTCGAACACATCAAGGCCAGCGAAGTGACACTGCTGACCAAGCCCGACCTGCAGATGTACCGCGGCACCACTTACCCCTGGCACGTCCAGAGCGAGCGCGGCGAAGTCAATCCGGACGGCACCGAGGTCGAGCTGATCGATTCGGTTCGGGTTTCCCGCACCGACGAGCACAACCGCAACCTGCTGATCACCACCAGCCGCATGACAGTATTCCCGCAGAAGCAATATGCGCAGACCGAGCAAGCCGTTAGAATCGACGGCGCCGACGGCGTGACCACTGCCAAGGGAATGAAAGCGTATTTGAAAGACGGCAGGATGAACCTGCTATCGAACGTAAGAGGACAGTATGAGGCTCGTTAAAACCCTCCCTATTTTGCTCAGTCTGGGCGCAGCACTGGGAAGCGTGAGCGCCTGGGCTCTGCCGAACGATAGCCAACAGCCAATCCGCATTCAGGCCGACGACGCCCAGCTGGACGACAAGAACGGCGTGGCCACCTACAAGGGCGATGTGATCATCACCCAGGGCTCGATGAAGATCACCGGCAACACCGTGACCATCACCCGATCCAAGACTGGCGAAATCGATGTCGTGACGTCGGTGGGCAACCTGGCCTACTTCGAGCAGTTGCAGAAGCAGACCGACCCGAAACCCGTCCAGGCCTACGCCGTGACCATCCAGTACCATGCCCAGCAGAACCGCATCGTGCTGATCGACAAGGCCAAGGTCATCAACGACGGCAACACCACCGAAGGCGAGAAAATCGTCTACGACACCGTCAAGCAAGTGGCTAACGCCGGTCGCGCCAACGGCAGCTCGGTCACCGCGCCACGTCCGCGGATCGACATGGTCATCCAGCCGAAAAAGAAAACCGACGAGCAAAAGGCCCAGTAATGGCAACTCTGAAAGCCCAGCACCTGGCCAAGAGCTACAAGAGCCGCCAGGTCGTGCGTGATGTCAGCCTGTCCATCGACAGCGGGCAGATCGTCGGCCTGCTCGGCCCCAACGGCGCCGGCAAGACCACCTGCTTCTACATGATCGTCGGTCTGGTCCAGGCCGATCAGGGCCGCGTCCTGATCGACGACCTGGATGTCAGCCACCAACCGATGCACGGTCGCGCCCGTGCCGGTATCGGCTATCTGCCTCAGGAAGCCTCGATCTTTCGCAAGCTGTCGGTCGCAGACAACATCATGGCCATCCTCGAGACCCGCAAGGAGCTCGACAAGGCCGGCCGCCGCCAGGAGCTGGAAAGCCTGCTGCAGGAATTCCACATCAACCACATCCGCGACAATCTCGGCATGAGCCTGTCCGGTGGCGAGCGCCGCCGCGTGGAAATCGCCCGGGCGCTGGCGACCGCACCCAAGTTCATCCTGCTGGACGAACCCTTCGCCGGTGTCGACCCGATCTCGGTCGGCGATATCAAGCAGATCATCCATCACCTGAAGGCCAAAGGCATCGGTGTACTGATCACTGACCACAACGTCCGGGAAACCCTGGACATCTGTGAGACTGCCTATATCGTCAATGACGGGCAACTGATCGCCGAGGGCGACTCCGAGACCATCCTGGCCAACGAACTGGTCAAGGAAGTCTATCTGGGCCATGAGTTCCGCCTGTAACGGCTGAGGTGTCGGGCCAGACGCCAGAGCGCCGCAAACGATAAATCCCCACAAACTTTATTGTTACAGCGCTCTAGGCAAACACTTCAGTTTCAGGCATATAATTTGCTTATGTTTGGCGCTTCGGCGCCCTGTAGTGGATGGCGCATGTGCGCCGGCAAATAAGGTGTTAAGCCCCTGCCATGAAACCATCGCTAGTCCTGAGAATGGGCCAGCAGCTGACGATGACACCGCAGCTGCAACAGGCCATCCGCCTGCTCCAATTGTCGACCCTGGACCTGCAACAGGAAATCCAGGAAGCCCTGGAGTCCAACCCGATGCTCGAACGCCAGGAAGACGGCGACGACTTCGACAACAGCGACCCCCTGGCCGACAACACCGAGTCCAAACCCAATACCGAAATCCAGGAACCCTCCTACCAGGAAACCGCCCCCACGGTGGACAACCTCGAGGAAGGCGAATGGAACGAACGCATCCCCAACGAGTTGCCGGTGGATACCGCCTGGGAAGACGTCTACCAGACCAGCGCCAGCAGCCTGCCCAGCAGCGATGACGACGAGTGGGACTTCACCACTCGCACATCGGCCGGAGAAAGCCTGCAGAGCCACCTGCTCTGGCAACTGAACCTGGCCCCGATGTCGGACACCGATCGCCTGATCGCCGTGACCCTCATCGATTGCATCAACAATCAGGGCTACCTGGACGAAACCCTTGAGGAGATCCTCGAGGCCTTCGATCCTGAGCTGGACATCGAGCTGGACGAGATCGAAGCCGTCCTGCATCGCATCCAGCAATTCGAACCTGCCGGCATCGGCGCACGCAACCTGGGCGAATGCCTGCTCCTGCAGTTGCGCCAGCTGCCGGTGAAAACTCCCTGGCTGAGCGAGGCCCAGCGCCTGGTCAGCGATTACATCGACCTCCTGGGCAGTCGCGACTACAGCCAGTTGATGCGTCGCATGAAGCTCAAGGAAGACGAACTGCGCCAGGTCATCGAACTGGTGCAAAGTCTCAACCCGCGTCCCGGCTCGCAGATCGAATCCAGCGAAGCCGAGTACGTGGTTCCGGACGTCATCGTGCGCAAGGACAACGAGCGCTGGTTGGTGGAGCTGAACCAGGAATCCGTGCCACGCCTGCGGGTCAACGCACAGTACGCCGGTTTTGTTCGCCGCGCCGACACCAGCGCCGACAACACCTTCATGCGCAATCAGTTGCAGGAAGCCCGCTGGTTCATCAAGAGCCTGCAGAGCCGCAACGAAACCCTGATGAAAGTGGCCACCCAGATCGTCGAGCACCAACGGGGCTTCCTCGAATATGGCGACGAAGCCATGAAACCCCTGGTTCTGCATGACATTGCCGAAGCGGTCGGCATGCACGAATCAACGATTTCCCGGGTGACCACGCAAAAATTCATGCATACCCCCCGGGGCATATATGAACTGAAATACTTTTTCTCCAGCCACGTCAGCACCTCGGAAGGCGGCGAATGCTCGTCCACGGCAATCCGCGCGATCATCAAAAAACTGGTGGCTGCGGAAAATCAGAAAAAGCCGTTGAGTGACAGCAAGATCGCTGGTTTACTGGAGGCACAAGGCATTCAGGTAGCCCGCCGGACCGTCGCCAAGTACCGCGAATCCCTTGGGATCGCGCCTTCCAGCGAACGGAAGCGGTTGATGTAACCGCCGGGCCGGCCACAGCGTTTCGGAGTGTGCCTGCAAGCTGGCTCAGCCAGCTGGTTGCAGGCATGGTCTAGGTGGCAGGCACCTCAGCCTGCCGCGTTATGCACTGGCAACGAAGGAGAAGCTGTATGCAAGTCAACATCAGTGGACACCAACTCGAAGTGACTGAACCTCTGCGCGCTTACATCGGCGAAAAACTCGACCGGCTGGAGCGGCATTTCGACAAGATTACCAATGTGCAGGTCACCATGGCCGTCGAGAAACTGAAGCAGAAAATCGAAGCCACCCTGCACATCCACGGTGGGGAGGTCGTCGCCAATGCAGAACATGACGATATGTATGCCGCAATCGACCTGCTCACGGACAAGCTTGACCGCCAACTGAAAAAGCATAAGGAAAAGCAACTCCACCTTCTCCAAGGCACGGGTCGCTAACACTCCCCTCCCATGATCCGACTTGAAAGCATCCTGACCCCCGGCCGTTCCCTGGTGAACGTGCCGGGCGGCAGTAAAAAACGCGCCCTCGAACAAATTGCCAACCTGATCAGTCGTGAAGTGCCTGATCTGGAGATGCAGGACGTCTTCGAGAGCCTGATCGCCCGCGAAAAACTCGGCTCCACCGGTTTTGGCAATGGCATCGCCATTCCCCACTGCCGCCTCAAAGGCTGCGAGTCGCCCATCAGTGCACTGATGCACCTGGACGCTCCCATCGATTTCGACGCCATCGACGGCGCCCCGGTCGACCTGCTGTTCGTCCTGCTGGTCCCGGAAGCCGCCACCGATGCTCATCTGGAACTGCTGCGGCAGATAGCCAGCATGCTCGATCGCAAGGAAGTCCGCGATCGCCTGCGCAGTGCCACTAGCAACGAAGCCTTGTATCAGGTTGTCCTGGACGAGCAAAACGGTCAGTAATCATGCGCTTGATCATCGTCAGCGGCCGTTCCGGCTCAGGTAAAAGCACCGCCCTCGATGTTCTTGAGGACCACGGCTACTACTGCATCGACAACCTGCCCGCCGGCTTGCTGCCCGAGCTGGCCGAACGCGCATTGATTCACACTGAACTGGCGCAACCGCTGGTAGCGGTGTCCATCGACGCCCGCAACCTGCCCAGCCATCTGTCACGCTTCCCCGAACTGCTGGAAGAAGTGCGCAGCCGGCATATCCAGTGTGACGTTCTTTATCTGGATGCCGACGAGGAAACCCTGCTCAAGCGTTTCTCGGAAACTCGTCGTCGTCACCCGCTGAGCAGTGCCAATCGCTCACTGGCCGAAGCCATCCACGACGAAACCCAGCTGCTGGGCCCGATCGTCGATCTGGCCGACCTCAAGGTCAACACCACCAATCTGAACCTCTACCAACTGCGGGACACCATCAAGCTGCGCCTATTGAACCAGCCGGAACCCGGCACCGCGTTCCTGGTGGAGTCCTTTGGTTTCAAGCGCGGCATGCCGGTGGATGCCGATCTGGTGTTTGACGTTCGCTGCCTGCCCAACCCGTATTGGAAACCCGAGCTGCGTGCCCAATCCGGACTGGACGCCCCGGTGGCGGAATACCTGGCTGCGCAACCCGATGTCGAAGAGATGTTCCAGGACATCGAAAGCTATCTGCTCAAGTGGCTGCCGCGCTTCGCCGCCAGCAACCGCGCCTACGTGACCATTGCCATTGGCTGCACCGGCGGGCACCACCGCTCCGTGTACCTGACCGAGCGCCTGGGCAAGGTGTTGCAAAAAACCCTGAAGAACGTCCAGGTTCGCCACCGCGACCTTAGCTGAAAGGATCTACCCCGCGATGCCAGCTCTGGAAATCGAGATCATCAACAAACTGGGCCTACACGCCCGCGCCTCAGCCAAGTTCGTCGGCGTGGCCGGCCAGTTCCCCTGCCAGATCCGCGCCGGCAGGACCCCGGAATCCATGGTCGATGGCAAAAGCATCATGGCCATGATGATGCTCGCCGCCGGCAAGGGCACCAAGATCCACCTCAAGACCGAAGGCGAGCAGGAACAGGAAGCACTGGATGCACTGGTTGCACTGATCAACAACTACTTCGACGAAGGCGAGTAAGCACGAGCGGCATTCAGGCCAGTGCGGTATCCATCACCATCATCAGGCAGAAACCGATACACAGGCCGAGACTGGCAAGCTTGTCATGGCCATTGCGACGCGACTCCGGAATCACTTCATGAGTGACCACCAGCAGCATCGCCCCCGCTGCCAGGGCCAGGCCCAAGGGCAGCAGCACCTGCGCCAGGCTCACCAGCCAGGCACAGAGCAAGGCAAAGACCGGCTCCACCAGGCCTGAAGCGGCGCCGATCAGGAACGCCTTGCCCCGCGACATCCCCGCCCCCGCCAACACCAGGGCAATCACCAGCCCTTCCGGTACATCCTGCAGGGCAATGCCCATGGCCAGACTGTCCGCATCCGGCATGCCGCCTCCGGCCGACACCCCCACCGCCATCCCTTCAGGAATGTTGTGGGCAATGATCGCGAAGACGAACAACCAGATCCGCGGGGCAATCACTGGATGCTCCGGCGTGCCCACCAGCAACTCCGGGCTGCCGCCGGAAATCTTGCGGTCCACCAGGAACAGAACAAGGGCCCCCAGCATGATGCCGGCACAGATCAGGCCGCTGGAGCCCCAGGCAGACAAGCCCAGGTCCTGGGCTGCGGCAATGCCGGGGACAACCAGTGAAAACGCCGTCGCCGCCAGCATCACTCCGGCACCAAACCCCAGCAGGGTGTCGCTCACCGCCACCGGCATTTGCCGGATTACCAGCACCGGGACCGCCCCCAGTGCCGTACCCAGCGCGCAAATGGAACCGCCTTGCAAGGCACGCAGCAGGCGCGGTTCCAGGCTTAGCCAGCTCAGCCCTTGAGCCACCAGCAAAGCGGTCCCCGCCAACAGCAACAGCGAACCGAAGGCATAGCGAAACATTCGTCCGCTGCTGATCGCCAGTGTTTCAGTGCCCATAGTCGGCCTTAGATCTTGTTTTCAGGAGAAGGGATCAAGCCATCGCGGCCCGGTAGCGCTGAGCCACTTCCGGCCAGTTGATCACGTTGTAGAACGCGTTGATGTATTCCGGCCGCCGGTTCTGATATCGCAGGTAATAGGCGTGCTCCCACACGTCCAGCCCCAGAATGGGCGTATTGCCGTTCATCAGCGGACTGTCCTGATTGCCGCTGCTTTCCACCACCAGCTTTTTCTCCGGGGTCACGCTGAGCCAGGCCCAGCCGCTGCCGAAACGGGTCAGCGCGGCCTTGGTGAAGGCCTCCTTGAAGCGTTCGAAACCGCCCAGTTGCTGCTCGATGGCCTGCCCCAAGGCACCTTCGGGCTGGCCACCGCCGGCCGGGGTCATGACGGCCCAGAACAGTGAATGATTGGCATGCCCACCACCCTGGTTGATCACTGCGGCCCGGAGCGGCTCAGGCAGTTGCTGGACGCTGGCCACCAGCTTGTCGATCTCCCAACCGGCCCATTCGGTGCCCTCCACTGCGGCATTCAGATTGTTGATGTAGGTCTGGTGGTGCTTGCTGTAGTGAATCTCCATGGTCTGCGCATCGATGTGCGGCTCCAGGGCGTCGTAGGCGTAAGGCAGTGCAGGCAAGGTAAAGGACATATCAATGAACTCCGAAAAAGGTGCCGCCGGCGCGCGGGCTGTCGGTCGACAGGCCCGTGACGTTGCCGCCCAGCAAGCGATGAGTGCGGGGGTATTCACCGTGCTCGCCGATGAAATTCAGCAGCTCGACGTAAGTCTTGCTGCTCTGGCGCCAGGCCGCTTCGCGCAAGGCCGGGTTCAGGCGACTGTCCTGCATGGTCTGCAGCAGGCGCTGATGGATGGCACAGAGGTATTCCGCGCTCTCCTCCGGCTGGTTCAGGCGTAGATGCAGGTCCGCCAGGTTGTGATGGGAAATCACGCAGGCCGCCACCGCTTCGTCGGCATCCGCCCAGCGCTCGAACAACACCTGGGCCAGCGCCAGCGCCTGCAGGTAGAACTCGCGAGCATCCACCAGTTCGCCCTGCATAAAGAGACGATTGGCCCTTTCAATCGTGCGTTTCCAGTGCTCCATGGTGCGCCTCCAAAACGGTGTCGAGGGTTACAGGCCGCCTGCGGTGAGTTTTTCCGGATCCAGCAGAGTTTCGAGCTGGCTACGCGGCAGATCGGTGAGTTCCAACGCCACATCGATCACCGGCCGTCCCTGCCTGTAGGCGGTCTTGGCAATTTCCGCGGCCTTCTGGTAACCGATGATCGGGTTCAGGGCGGTGACCAGGATCGGGTTGCGCGCCAGCGCTTCCTTGAGCTTGGGCTCATTGACCTTGAAGCTGGCAATAGCCTTGTCCGCCAGCAGCCGGCTGGAGTTGGCCAGCAGCTCGATGCTGCCCAGCAGGTTCTGGGCGATGACCGGCAGCATCACATTGAGCTCGAAGTTGCCCGATTGGCCGGCCACGGTGATGGTGCTGTCGTTGCCAATGACTTGGGCGGCAACCATCGCCACCGCCTCCGGAATCACCGGATTGACCTTGCCCGGCATGATCGACGACCCCGGCTGCAACCCTTGCAGCTCAATCTCGCCCAGCCCCGCCAGCGGGCCTGAGTTCATCCAGCGCAGGTCGTTGGCGATCTTCATCAACGACACCGCGGTGGCCTTGAGCTGACCGGATACCGTCACTGCGGTGTCCTGCGAACCGATCAGGGCGAACAGGTTCTTGCCCGGGGTGAACGGCACCTGGGTCAGGTGGCTCAACTGCTGGCAGAAGCGCGCAGCGAACTCGGGGTGGGCGTTGATCCCTGTGCCCACCGCGGTGCCGCCCTGGGCCAGGGCCTGCAGGCTCGGCAGCAGGTCCTGCAAGTGAGCGATGTTGGCCTTGAGCTGTTGCGCCCAGCCGTCCAGCACCTGGCTCATGCGCACCGGCATGGCGTCCATCAGGTGAGTACGCCCGGTCTTGATGAAAGGATGCACCTGCACCGCCTTGCGCTCGATGACGTCCACCAGGTGCACCAATGCCGGCAACAAGCGTTCGTGCAGGCTCAGGGCGGCGCTGACGTGAATGGTGGTGGGAATGATGTCGTTGCTGCTCTGACCACAGTTGACGTGGTCGTTGGGATTGACCGGTTCGCCCAACAGGCGGCCGGCCAGGGTCGCCAGCACTTCGTTGGCATTCATGTTGGAACTGGTGCCGGAACCGGTCTGGAAGATGTCCACCGGGAAGTGCTGCATGAAGTCGCCTTCCAGGAGGCCCTGAGCGGCATCGACAATGGCCTTGCCCTGGGATTGGCTCAGTTGCCCCAGCTCGACGTTGGCCCGGGCCGCCGCGGCCTTGGCCAGGATCAGAGCCCGGATGAAGGCTGCCGGCATGCGCTGGCCGCTGATGGGAAAGTTATCCACCGCCCGCTGGGTCTGTGCGCCGTACAGCGCCTGCTCCGGGACCTGCAGTTCGCCCATGCTGTCACGTTCGATACGGAAGTTACTCATCGGGAAATCCTTGCACCAGTTCAATCAGGGGAATGGAAGGCAGCAGCGACACCGTCGCCAACCGCCAGGCATGGCTTTGCCAGCGCTTGAGCCGGCACTTGCACAAAGACAACCGCTCCATGTCGCGCAGCGGGCGCCAGGCCTGATCCAGGCACAGGCTGCGCCAGTGCCAGGGCAATGCGGTATCGGTAGCGGTATCGATCAATAAACGGAAGGAGGTTTCAGCGACGCGCCACGCCGACATGGAGGTGCAGCACGCCAGATAGCGCCCTTCGGCCAGGTAGTGCTCAATCAGGCGCGGCTCATCCGGCTCCAGCGCGCAACGGATCTGGCGACTCATCCAGCGCCAGCTTTCGAGGTAGGGCTGCTCGTGCAAGGCAGAACTCATGACCTGGGCTCATTGAATAATGATTTTCATTATTAAATGATATTGAGAATCAAATCAATCTGACTTGTACGATTTTTGCCCAACTGCTGTAGGAGCCGGCTTGCCGGCGAATAGGCCCTTGAACCTGATATCGGGCCTCAGGACGCCTTCGCTGGCCAGCCAGCGCCTACGAAAATTGCGCGCATAAAAAAACGCGCCACCCGGGAAAGGTGGCGCGTTTGGCTGACTCAGGAGGAGGATCAGCTGCCGGCGACGGTCATCCGCTCGATCAGCACCGAGCCGGTGCGGATGTTGCTGCGCAGTTCCAGATCGTTACCCACGGCCACGATCTGCTTGAACATGTCGCGCAAATTACCGGCAATGGTCACTTCCTGCACCGCGAACTGGATCTCGCCGTTCTCGACCCAGAAGCCTGCCGCGCCACGGGAGTAGTCGCCAGTGACCATGTTCAGGCCATGGCCCATGAGTTCGGTGACCAGCAGGCCGCGTCCCATGCGCCGCAACAACGCAGCCTGATCTTCATCGCCATGGGTGACGAACAGGTTGTGCACCCCGCCGGCGTTGGCAGTGCTGGGCATGCCCAGTTTGCGCCCGGAATAGGTGCCGAGCACATAGGACACCAACTCGCCGTCCTTGACGAAGGGCTTGGCATAGGTGGCCAGGCCATCGCCATCGAATGCCGAACTGCCCATGGCGCGCATCAGGTGCGGCCGCTCGTCGATCGTCAGCCACTGGGGAAACAGCTGCTGGCCCAGGGCGCCTTCGAGGAACGAGGATTTGCGGTACAGGTTGCCGCCGGAGATCGCGCCGAGAAAACTGCCGAACAGACCGCCGGCCAGTTCTGCGGAAAACAGCACCGGCACTTCGCAGGTCGGCACCGGACGGGCACCCAGCCGGCTGGCCGCACGCTGGGCCGCGCGCTGGCCGATGCTCGCCGGATCCGCCAGCAACTGGCCCTGGCGATTGACGTCGTACCAGTAGTCGCGCTGCATCTGGCCGTTGGCCTCGGCGATCATCACGCAGCTCAGGCTATGGCGGGTCGAGGCGTAACCGCCGATGAAACCATGGCTGTTGCCATACACCCGGCACCCCTGGTGGGTGCTCAAGGTGGTGCCATCGGCATTCTTGATCCGGCTGTCGGCCGCAAAGGCTGCCGCCTCACAGGCCAGGGCCTGCTCGATGGCTTGCTCGGGCGTGATGTCCCAGGCATGGAACAGATCGAAGTCCTGCAGGTCCTTGGCCATCAGGGACGCATCGGCCAGGCCCGACGCTTCATCTTCCGACGTGTGCTTGGCTATCGCCAGCGCCGCAGCCACGGTTTCACGAATGGCCTCCGGACCGCTGGCAGAAGTGCTGGCCGAGCCTTTGCGCTGGCCCACATAAAGGGTGATGCCAAAGCCCTGGTCGCGGTTGAACTCCACGGTTTCCACTTCCCGCTGGCGCACCGACGTCGACAGCCCCTGCTCCAGGGACACCGCCACTTCGCAGGCACTGGCCCCCTGGCGCTTGGCCTCGGCAACAATTTGCTCGACTTGCTCCTGCAGGGCCGGCAAAGCCTGTGGGCCGACGCTTTGTGCTGCACTCATGCTGTTCTCCACTCAAATTCTGCTTTCGATTAAGGCCGGCGAGCGACCGAGCCGGACAAGCGGCCCTCGACTGGTTATCATGGCGGCGTTTCTTTGCGGACTGCCACCATGGTTGATTCTTACGACGACTCCCTCGATGGGGAGAAAAGCAAATCCCAGGTCAAACGCGAGCTGCATGCTCTGGTTGATCTCGGCGAGCGCCTTACCACCCTCAAGCCCGACCTGCTGAACAAACTGCCTCTGACCGACGCCTTGCGCCGGGCGCTGGCGGATGCGCCCAAGCACGTCGCCCATATCGCCCGCAAACGCCACCTGCAATTCATCGGCAAGCTGATGCGGGACCAGGACACCGACGCGATTCTGCAACTGCTTGACCAACTCGATGCCTCCACCCGGCAGTACAACGAACGCTTCCATAACCTGGAACGTTGGCGTGACCGCCTGATCGGTGGCGGCGATGACGTCCTGGAAAAGTTCGTCAACGAGTACCCGGATGCCGATCGCCAACAGCTGCGTTCCCTGATCCGTCAGGCCCAGCACGAGGTGGCCCATAACAAGGCGCCGGCCTCCAGCCGTAAAATCTTCAAGTACATCCGCGAACTGGACGAGACTCAACGCGGTCTGCGTTGAGCCCTCCACGGGCGAGCTGCCCGGCAGCTCGCCCGACGCCCTCCTTCCTATGCACCTGTGCCACCCACGGTGATCGCATCGATCTTCAGGGTTGGCTGGCCGACGCCCACCGGCACCGATTGGCCATCCTTGCCACAGGTGCCAACGCCGCTGTCCAGGGACAAGTCATTGCCCACCATCGACACCCGACTCATGGCCTCGGGACCGTTGCCGATCAGGGTCGCGCCCTTGACCGGAGCGGTGATCTTGCCGTCTTCGATCAGGTAGGCCTCGCTGGTGGAGAACACGAACTTGCCGCTGGTGATGTCCACCTGGCCGCCGCCGAGGTTGGCGCAGTAGATGCCCTTCTTCACCGAAGCGATGATTTCCGCCGGGTCGCTCTCGCCCCCCAGCATGTAGGTGTTGGTCATGCGCGGCATCGGCAGGTGGGCATAGGATTCGCGCCGCCCGTTGCCGGTGCGGGCCACGCCCATCAGGCGGGCATTGAGCTTGTCCTGCATGTAGCCCTTGAGCACGCCGTTCTCGATCAGCGTGGTGCATTCGGTCGGGGTGCCTTCGTCGTCCACGCTCAGGGAACCACGGCGCCCGGCCAGGGTGCCGTCGTCGACGATGGTGCAGAGCTTGGAGGCCACGCTTTCGCCCATGCGCCCGCTATACGCCGAACTGCCCTTGCGGTTGAAGTCGCCTTCCAGGCCATGGCCCACGGCTTCATGCAGCAGCACCCCGGACCAGCCGGAACCCAGCACCACCGGCAAGGTGCCGGCCGGTGCCGGAATCGCTTCCAGGTTGACCAGGGCCTGGCGCAACGCTTCACGGGCATAGCCCATGGCCCGGTCCTCGCTGAGGAAATACCGATAGTCGGTCCGCCCGCCACCGCCGTGGCCACCGCGCTCGCGGCGACCGTTCTGCTCGACGATGACGCTGACGTTGAAGCGCACCAGCGGCCGCACATCCGCCGCCAGGCCTCCGTCGGTGGAGGCCACAAGGATGCGCTCCCAGACCCCGGCCATGCTCACGCTGACCTGCTGGATACGCGGATCCAGGGCCCGGGTCGCAGCGTCAACGCGCTTGAGCAGCTCGACCTTCTCGGCGCGGCTGATGACCTCCAGTGGATTGTCCGGCGCGTACAGCTGAGCCACGTCCTGGGTCGAGAACGCCTGCACCGTGCCGTTCTGCCCGGCCCGGGAAATCGAACGCGCCGCTCGGGCGGCGAGGCCCAGGGCTTCCAGGGTGATGGCATTGCTGTAGGCAAAGCCGGTCTTCTCACCGGACTGCGCCCGCACCCCGACCCCCTGGTCAAGGTTGAAGCTGCCTTCCTTGACGATCCCGTCTTCCAGGGACCAGGACTCGGAAATCTGTCCCTGGAAATACAGGTCGGCGGCGTCGATGCCCGGGCCGGCCAGATCCCCCAGCACGCCCTGCAGGCTTTCGATGGTCACGCCGCCAGGGGCTAGAAGATGTTCACTGACTGAGGACAACAACCCGCTCATATGCTTTGGCCTTAAATTCGTCGTACTTATGCAAGCCGTTGAACGCCTTGCGAGAAAATGCGCCGGTGACTGAACACCGGCATCCGCGCCCGAATGGACGCCTGCTCACTGCTGTCGCGCTCGGCCAGCAGCACAGCCTCACCTTGATCCTGCTGCGCCAGCACTCGCCCCCAAGGGTCGACGATTGCGGCGTGGCCGTAGGTTTCCCGAGGGCCCGGGTGCACGCCCCCCTGGGCCGCCGCCAGTACATAGCACTGGGTCTCGATGGCCCGGGCCCGGATCAGCACCTCCCAATGCGCGGCACCGGTCACTGCGGTAAAAGCCGAAGGCGCGCTGATCAATTCGGCGCCGGCAGCGCGCAACTCGCTGTACAGCTCGGGAAAACGCAAGTCATAACAGACCGTCAGCCCCAGGCGCCCCACCGGCGTATCCGCCACCACCACGCGGTTTCCATGAGCATAGTCATCGGATTCGCGATAGCGGCCGCGATTGTCGGCCACGTCGACGTCGAACAGGTGCAACTTGTCGTAGCGCGCCACCCACTGCCCCTGGTCATCCACCAGCAACGAACAGGCGTTGGACTTGGCATCGGGCTGATTCTCAGGCGGCAGCGGCAGGGTGCCGGCGACAATCCATAACCTGAGGTCGCGGGCGGCCTGTTTCAACCACGGCAGGATCGGTCCCTCGCACAGGGCCTCGGCGCGACCGATGGCGGCCATGTCGCGACGACCCATGGCCGCGAAGTTTTCCGGCAGCACCGCCAGCTTGGCGCCACCGGCGGCAGCGCGTTCGAGCAGGCTGCGGGCCTGCTGCAGATTGGCCAGAACATCGCTCTGGCTGACCATTTGAATCACCGCAAGAGACATGGCGTACTCCGTGTTGGGTAGGCCGCCATGCTACTCCATAGGCACGAATCGAGGATTCTCAAAACGGCTTGTCGAAGGTGATTTTCGGCTCTTTCCACGGGCCCTTGACGTTGTACTTGACGCTGGCGAAGCGCGCCACGCGGTCACCGATCAGCTTGTCGATCAGGAACAGCGCCCCACCCACCGCCGGAGCGCCGACAATCAGCGCGGCGATCGGCAGGTTGTTGGTCACCGGCAAGGTCACCAGCAACTTGGCGTCCACCTGATCGGCCACCATGTCCAGGGTGCCATTGAGCTCCAGATTGCTCGACGGCCCGGTCAGGGTGATCGGTTCTCGGGTGACATAGACGCCGTTGCTCGCCACCAGCACGCCACGCACCCGGTCGTAGCTCAGGCCCTTGCCGAACAGATCGGAGAAGTCCAGGCGCAGCCGCCGGCCGATGGAGTTGAAGTTCAGCAGACCGAATACCCGCAGCGCCTGGGCGCCGCCCTCGACTTCAACGAACTGGCCCTTGCGCAAGGTGGCGTCCAGGCTGCCGGAGTAGCGCTTGAGGCCGACCCAGGCCGGCGAGCCCGGCCAGCGACCGTCAACATCCAGATGAAAGTCTTCGCTGGTTACCGTGGGCGCAAAGCCCCAGCCCTTGAGCACGTCGGCCAGGTTCTTGCCGCCAATGCGCCCGCGGTACCAGCTGTTGCTGGCACCGGCCTGGCCTTCCCAACCACCCTCGCCTTGCAGCTGCATGCCCTTGAGCCCCAGGTCCAGGCTGTTGAAGCTCATGCCCTTGGCGGTAGGACGCACCTTGAGCGCCCAGCGGCCGATCAGGTCCGGGCCCTGGAACAGTTGCTCGATGGCGATATCCAGCGGCGGCACATTCTTGGGGTCCACCGAAGCCAGCGGATCGGGCGCATTCTCGTCGGCCTGGGCCGCCGGGTCTGCGGCCGGCAAGCGCACGTATTGCATATTGATCGCCATCGGCGCCGCCTTGGCATCGGGGATGCCGACAGTGCCCTTGGCCTGCTGACTGTCAATCTGCAACGTCCAGGCGGCGGGCTGCCGGGTCAGCTGCAGGTTGACCTGATCCAGGCGGGTGCCAAAGGCGCTGAGCGTCCCGACCTTGAAGTCAGCACTGCTGAGCAACTGCTTGGCGCTGCCTCCCGGGTCCTTCCCGGCATAGCGGTCCACCAGGTTCTTCCAGGGCTCGACGTCCAGCTCGGACAAGATTCCGCGCACCCGCAGCCCTTTGCTGGTGGGCAGCAAGGCCGCGCCGTCGCCGAGAAACAGTTCGCCACGGCCCTCGCCGAGCTTGCCGCTGGGGGCGGCGAACGTGAAGTCGGCCAGCTCGCCGTAATCGAACCAGTAGCGGCGCTCGGCCCCTTGCAGGGTCATGCGGAACACACTGTTGCGACCGGTGCTGGCGCTCATGCCGAACGGTGCCGGCAGGTCCACCGCCACCCCCTTGAGACTGGAGCTGACCATCAACTGACTGTCGGCGCCATCGAGGTTCAGTTGCAACTGATAGGGCAGCTCGCCAGAGACCGGCAGCGGCTGGCTGACCTGCAACCAATCGGTGAGTTTCTTGATTGCCACCTGCCCCTTGGCCACCACCCGCGTATTGGGCTTGCCGGGCTTGCCATCGGCGAAAATCTGCGCGCTCACCGGCCGGTCGAAGGCCTGGGCACTGATGCCCTCGCCACTGAGCCCCTTGCTGCTGTCAAAGCGGAAGTCGCCCTTGAGCTGACTCAGCTCCAGTGCCGGCTCACTGAGCTTGAGGCGCGCCTTGTCGGTCTTGAAATCCACCACGATCTTCGGCTCTTCGCCCTTGACCAGCGGGATGTCCAGATCCAGCTTGCCTTGCAGGTCACCCTCGCCCTGCCAGCCGGCAAAGGTCGCGGCGGTGCCGATCGGCGCCTCCTGCAGGATCTTCACCCCATCGCCCAGGCCGCCGGCAAAACTGCCGTCGATCAACATGTGGCTGCTGTGCCCGCTGGCCACATGGGGAATGTTGACGAAGACATCCCGCACCTTGGTGTCCAACAACTGGCCCTTGCTGGCGACGATGCGCACGCCGCTGTCTTCGACGAACACATCGCCACTGATCTTGCTCAGGTGCGGCCAGCCCGGCTGGAAGGCCAATTCAGCGTCATGCACCTTGAAAAACAGGCTGATGCTACGAGCCGCTTCGATGGCGTCATGGTTCAGCGAGCCCTGGTACTGGAAGAAGCCCTCATCCACCGCGCCCTTGAGAATCGCCGTGCGCAGCCATTCATCCAGCGCCGGGCTGAGTACCTGGGGCAGGTACTTGGCGGTGTAACGACCATCGCCCTCCACCAGGCCGACCCGCAGGTCCATGTAGTCTTCCTGGCTGTGGTCCAAGTGCAGCCGGATCAGGAAATCGCCGGCAATCTTGCCCTCCTCCCCCAGCACCTTGAGATACGGAGCGATCAGGGTGAAACCTTGCTTGTCCAGTTTCCAGGTCAGGGTGGCGTTGGCCTGGATGTACTGCCAGGGCTTGGCGAAGATCGGGTACAGGTGCAGGGAGAAATCCTTGCTGTCCATGCGCAGCTCGCCCTGCCCCAGGTCGCCGCTGATGCTGCCGCTGACATTGCGGGCCGCCGGAGCGCCGTGATAGGCGTCGAAGCCGACCCGATCAAGGTTGGCGGCGAAGCTCAGGCGCTGGTCGCCGGTGTTCTGCGGGCGATAGTCGAGCAGCACATTGCGCAGCCCGCCGGTGACCTTCAAGCGCTCGACAGTGGTGGCCAGGCCTTCCGGCAGGGGTGCCAGGGCATTGAGGATCGGCGTGAGCGGTGTCAGATCCAGGCGATCGGCCTGCAGATGCCAGAGTTCTTCTTGATTGTCGCCGGCCAGGGTTTGCTGCAGTTGCAGGCGCGACTCCCAACGGGTCTCGCCAAGGCTCAGCGCCAGGGAGTCCAGTTGCACCTGCATGCCCTGATCGCTGCGCTGGAAGAAGGCGTTCAACGCCAGGTTCTTCAGGGTGACCGGCGTGCGCTCGGCATAGGCGCCAGTGAGCTGGGGCGCATTCAGGCGCAGCGCCGCGCTCTGCACGCCACCCTTGGCCCAGTTCAGCCACAGCTCACCGCCGGCCTTGAGTTCGGAGAGTTTCCATTGCTGAGTGACACGCGCCGGCAGCCAGCGTGACCAGTCGCTTTGCGGCAGGCTCAAGTACAGCTCGGCCTGGGCGTCGCGCCAAGCCTGCGCCTGGATCCGCGTGCGCAGATTGACGGCCAGGGGCTGCCCGTCCGGCAGGGTCAGACGCAGGTCAAGACGCTGGCGGCTGGGACCGGTGCGCAGGTTGAGGCCGACATAGGTCAGGGCCAGCGGCGCATGATCCTGCGGCAGCAAGGTGACCTGGCTGTCCAGCAGGGACAGCTCGGCGACCTGCTGCAAGCGGGTCAGCAGTTGCTCCGGGTCCATGGGCTGGTCCTGCTGCATCGGCAGACCCTGCAATTGCCACTGGCCGTCCGCGCCCTCCTTGAGGCTCAGGCTCAGGCCACTGAGTTCCAGGCGCCCTATGCGCAGGTCCCGGGCCAGGAGGCTGCCGAGCATGTCCGGGGCCACGCTGACCTGATCCAGGCGCAGGGCATTGGCCCCGTCGCCCACCGTCACATCGTGGGCCAGCAGGATCGGTGACAAGCCGCTCCAGCGGCCCTCCAGACTGCCGATCTGCACCGGCAAGCCCACAGCCTGCTGCACCTTGGCTTCGACCTCGGCCTGGTACTCGGCCACCAACGGAGTCAGCTCCCGCCCCAGACTGACGTACAGGGCAATCACCACCAACAGCAACGCGCACAGGCCCAGGCCCCAGCGAGTCAGCGTGGCGAACAGACGGATCAGCCGCTCCATTTCAGTTGGCTCCCACGGCAAAAGTCATGCAGAAAGCTGAAGCCAGCCATTTCCACTGAGGTAAGACACGGGGACTCAGAGCAGCACCACGTCGTATTGTTCCTGGGAATACATGGTTTCGACCTGGAACCTGATGGTCCGGCCGATAAAACCTTCCAACTCCGCAACGTTGCCCGACTCTTCGTCCAGCAGACGATCCACCACTTTCTGATTGGCCAGCACTCGGTACCCTTCTGCCTGATAAGCCCGGGCCTCGCGGAGAATTTCGCGGAATATTTCGTAACAGATGGTTTCCGGGGTCTTCAGCTTGCCCCGCCCCTGACAACTGCTGCAGGGCTCGCAGAGCACCTGCTCCAGGCTTTCCCGGGTGCGTTTGCGGGTCATCTGCACCAGCCCCAGCTCGGTGATGCCGATGATGTTGGTCTTGGCGTGATCGCGCTCCAGCTGCTTCTCCAGGGTCCGCAGCACCTGGCGCTGGTGTTCTTCGTCTTCCATGTCGATGAAGTCGATGATGATGATCCCGCCCAGGTTGCGCAGGCGCAGTTGCCGGGCAATGGCGGTGGCGGCTTCGAGGTTGGTCTTGAAGATGGTTTCCTCAAGATTGCGATGACCGACGAAGGCGCCGGTGTTGACGTCGATGGTGGTCATGGCTTCTGCCGGATCCACCACCAGATAGCCACCGGACTTGAGCGGCACCTTGCGTTCAAGCGCCCTTTGCACTTCATCCTCGACCCCGTACAGGTCAAAGATCGGCCGCTCGCCGGGATAGTGTTCCAGGCGGTCGGCAATTTCCGGCATCAGTTCAGCCACGAATTGCGTGGTCTTCTGGAAGGTTTCCCGGGAGTCGATGCGGATCTTCTCGATCTTCGGGTTCACCAGGTCGCGCAGGGTGCGCAAGGCCAGGCCCAGGTCTTCATAGATCACATTGGGTGCGCCGATGGTCTTGATCTGCGCACCGATCTGATCCCACAGCCGGCGCAGGTAGCGGATGTCCATGAGGATCTCGTCGGCCCCGGCCCCCTCGGCGGCGGTGCGCAGAATGAAACCACCCGCTTCCTTGATGCCTTCCTGGGCCACGCAATCGCTGACCACCTGTTTCAGGCGCTCGCGCTCGGCCTCGTCCTCGATCTTCAGCGAGATGCCGACATGGGCGGTGCGAGGCATGTACACCAGATAGCGCGAGGGAATCGACAACTGGGTGGTCAGGCGCGCGCCCTTGGTGCCGATGGGGTCCTTAGTGACCTGCACCACCAGGCTCTGCCCTTCATGGACCAGGGCGCTGATGCTCTCCACCGCCGTGCCTTCGCGGGTGGAGATTTCCGAGGCATGGATAAATGCCGCGCGATCCAGGCCGATGTCGACAAAGGCCGCCTGCATGCCGGGCAGAACCCGTACCACCTTGCCTTTGTAAATGTTGCCGACGATGCCACGGCGCTGGGTGCGCTCGACGTGAACCTCTTGCAGCACTCCGTTTTCGACCACCGCCACCCGCGATTCCATCGGCGTGATGTTGATCAGAATCTCTTCACTCATGGCAGTGTCTCGTTCAGGCGTGTTCATAGAAGGCCGCAGCTGTCTTACACGGCGCTTTAGCGCACTGGAAGGTTTTGCCAACAGGGTATGCCGAAATGGCCGAGCAATTCTGCGGTTTCGCATACCGGCAAGCCGACCACGGCGGAATAACTGCCATTGAGCCCTGCGACAAACACCGCTGCAAGTCCCTGGATCGCATAACCACCGGCTTTGTCCCGGGGCTCGCCACTGGCCCAGTAGAGCGCCGCCTCTGCTGCCGAAACGGGACGAAAACGCACCAGGCTGCGCACCACTCGCGACTCGCAACGCTCGCCGTCGAGCAGGGCAATGGCGGTCAACACTTCATGCTCGCGGCCGGACAGGGCCATGAGCATGTCCAGGGCGTCGGCCTGGTCCCGCGGCTTGCCCAGGATCCGTCCATCGAGCACCACGGCGGTATCGGCTCCCAGCACACAGGCCGGAGCCTGGGACTCGCTGCTGGTGATCAGGGCGCGGCCGGCAGCCGCCTTGCCCCGGGCGAGGCGCTCGACATAGGCGGCCGGAGATTCGTCGGCCAGCGGCGTTTCATCGATATCGGCACTGATGACGGTGAACGGCACGCCGATCTGGGTGAGCAGCTCACGTCGACGGGGCGAACCGGAGGCGAGGTAAAGCGGATTCATCAAGACATCTCCCTGTCGAGGTGCGGGCCAATGCCTGACCGAATTAGTTGATTTTGAAACGTCGACGCAAGCCACGCAGGCCAAAGCTGACCCAAGGCCATAACAAGGCGCTGACCAGGGCCGGCAGCACCAGGGCCAGGGTTGGCTGGCGATTGCCGGTCAGGGCGCTGAGCCAGAGCTGGACCAGCTGCGCCAGACCGAAGATCACCAGGATCACCAGGCTTTGCTGCCACATCGGGAACATCCGCAGGCGCTGCTGCAAGGACAGCACAAGGAAAGTGATCAGGGTCAGAATCAGTGCGTTCTGTCCCAGCAGGGTGCCGTAGAGCACGTCTTCCGCGAGCCCCAGGCACCAGGCCGTGACCATGCCGACCTTGTGCGGCAGGGCCAGGGCCCAGAAAGCCAGCAACAGGGCCAGCCACAACGGGCGCAGGACTTCCATGAACTGAGGCAGTGGCGACACGCTGAGCAACATGCCGATCAGGAACGTCAGCCAGACGATCCAGCCGTTTTGTGAATAGGGGGTGCCCGCCATTATTCTCTTCCTCCGGTGGTGGCCGGTGCTGCTGCCGCAGGCTTGGTTGCCGCAGGCTTCACCACGGGTTTATGGACCGGCTTGGCCGGTGCGTGGGCCGCGGGCTTGGCTGGAGTTGCTGGCGCAGCGGGCGCCGTGCTGGCGGGTGCAGCAGCATTTGCCGCCGGCTTGGGCACCGTGGCCGGCACCACCGGCGCCGCGTTGCCACCTTGCTGATCCTGGGCTTCCTGGGCCTGGGCGGCATCGTTGGCCCGTTCCTCGGCGGTACGCGGATCGCTGAACACCAGCAGCAGGTAACGGCTGCGGTTCAATGCGGCAGTGGGCACCGCCCGCACGATGGCGAACGGCTGGCCGGAGTCGTGGATCACTTCCTTGACCGTGGCCACCGGATAACCCGCCGGGAAACGCTGGCCGAGGCCGGAGCTGACCAGCAGGTCGCCTTCCTTTATATCCGCCGTATCGGCCACATGCCGCAGTTCCAGGCGCTCCGGATTGCCGGTGCCGCTGGCAATCGCGCGCAGACCGTTGCGATTGACCTGTACCGGAATGCTGTGGGTGGTGTCGGTGAGCAGCAGCACGCGGGACGTGTAGGGCATCAACTCCACCACCTGGCCCATCAGGCCACGGGCATCGAGCACCGGCTGACCGAGAAAGACCCCATCGCGCTCACCTTTATTGATGATGATGCGGTGGGTGAAGGGGTTCGGATCCATGCCGATCAACTCGGCCACTTCGACCTTCTCGTTGACCAGTGCCGAGGAGTTGAGCAGTTCGCGCAGGCGCACGTTCTGCTCGGTCAGGGCGGCAAGCTTTTGCATGCGCCCCTGCAGCAGCAGGTTTTCGGTCTTGAGTTTTTCGTTTTCAGCGACCAGTTCGGTACGACTGCCGAACTGACTGGCCACGCCTTGCCATAGCCGCTGCGGCAGGTCGGTGATCCAGTAGGACTGCATCAGCACCAGCGACATCTGGCTACGCACTGGCTTGAGCAGTGTGAAGCGGGCATCGACCACCATCAGTGCGACCGACAGCACGACCAGCACCAGGAGGCGCACGCCTAATGAGGGGCCTTTGGCGAAAAGCGGTTTAATAAGCCGCTCCTCCCAGGCAAATGTTGTGTTTATTCATACGGCATCAAACCGGCCTGGATGCAGATTGACAGAAGATAAACGCCACAGGCAGCACTGCAAAGTGCTGCCTGTGAGCGCAACAGCATAGATGCCCGCCGCGAAGTTATTCGCTGGAGAGCAGGTCCATGGTGTGTTTGTCCATCATTTCCAATGCACGGCCACCGCCGCGAGCGACACAGGTCAGCGGATCTTCGGCGACGATCACCGGCAGACCGGTTTCCTGGGCCAGCAGCTTGTCCAGATCACGCAGCAGGGCGCCACCACCGGTCAGCACCAGGCCACGTTCGGCGATGTCAGAGGCCAGTTCCGGCGGCGATTGCTCCAGGGCGCTTTTCACCGCCTGAACGATGGTTGCCAGGGACTCTTGCAGAGCTTCCAGCACTTCGTTGGAGTTCAGGGTGAAGGCACGTGGCACGCCTTCGGCCAGGTTACGACCGCGCACGTCGACTTCGCGCACTTCGCCGCCCGGGTAGGCGGTGCCGATTTCCTGCTTGATGCGCTCGGCGGTGGACTCGCCGATCAGGCTGCCGTAGTTGCGGCGCACGTAGGTGATGATCGCTTCGTCGAAACGGTCGCCGCCAACCCGCACGGATTCGGCGTAGACCACACCGTTCAGGGAGATCAGGGCGATTTCAGTGGTACCGCCACCGATGTCCACGACCATCGAACCGCGAGCTTCTTCAACCGGCAGGCCGGCACCGATGGCTGCGGCCATAGGCTCTTCGATCAGGAACACTTCACGGGCACCGGCACCAAGGGCCGATTCACGGATGGCGCGACGTTCAACCTGGGTGGACTTGCATGGAACGCAGATCAGCACACGAGGGCTGGGCTGCAAAAAACTGTTTTCATGAACCTTGTTGATGAAGTACTGCAGCATCTTTTCGCAGACGCTGAAGTCGGCGATCACGCCGTCCTTCATCGGACGAATGGCGGCAATGTTGCCCGGAGTACGACCGAGCATGCGCTTGGCCTCAGTACCAACCGCGACAACACTTTTCTGATTACCGTGGGTCCGAATGGCCACAACCGATGGTTCATTCAGGACAATACCGCGCTCGCGCACGTAAATAAGGGTGTTGGCAGTGCCCAGGTCAATGGAAAGATCGCTGGAAAACATGCCACGCAGTTTCTTGAACATGGGAAAGGGACCCTAGGCAACGCGTGGGTAAAAAAGTGCGGCAAACTCTAACAACGACAGGGATTTTGGGCAAGGCGCCAATATGTTAAATTGGCCGCTTTTCTGTGCACCAAACCCCACAATCGCGGCCATAAGACCGTAGAAATGCGGTAGTGTTCCGACAATCTAACACGCGGACGAAATCCGTTTTTGTTTTCCACTGGAGAATCCCATGGCGCTTGAACGCTCCGACGTGGAAAAAATCGCTCATTTGGCCAGCATCAAGCTCAATGAAGGCGATCTTCCACACATCACCTTGGCCCTGAACAGCATTCTCGGGCTGGTGGATGAAATGCAGGCAGTCGATACCGACGGTATCGAGCCCCTGGCCCACCCTCTGGAAGCCAGCCAGCGCCTGCGCGCAGACGTTGTGACCGAGTCCAATCATCGCGAGGCTTATCAGTCCATCGCACCAGCGGTCGAAAGCGGCCTGTATCTGGTTCCGAAAGTCATCGACTAAAGGGAAAGAGCCTGCAATGCATCACATGACTCTGGCCGAGATCGCCCGCGGACTCGCCGACAAGAAATTCTCTTCCGTAGAACTGACCCAGACCCTGCTGGCGCGCATCGCCCAGCTGGATCCGCAGATCAACAGCTTCATCAGCCTCACCCAGGACCTGGCCCTGAGCCAGGCCCAGGCCGCCGACGCCCGTCGCGCCAACGGTGAGAGCGGTGCGCTGCTGGGCGCGCCGATCGCCCACAAGGATCTGTTCTGCACCCAGGGCATCCGCACCAGCTGCGGCTCGAAGATGCTCGACAGTTTCAAGGCGCCCTACGACGCCACCGTGGTCGCCAAGCTGGCTGCGGCCGGGGCCGTGACCCTGGGCAAGACCAACATGGACGAATTCGCCATGGGCTCGGCCAACGAGTCGAGCTGGTATGGCGCGGTGAAGAACCCGTGGAACCTGGAACACGTGCCCGGCGGTTCGTCCGGCGGTTCCGCAGCAGCGGTTGCTGCACGCCTGCTGCCGGCCGCCACCGCCACCGACACCGGCGGCTCGATCCGCCAACCGGCCGCCTTCACCAACCTCACCGGCCTGAAGCCGACCTACGGTCGCGTTTCCCGCTGGGGCATGATCGCCTACGCTTCCAGCCTCGATCAGGGTGGCCCGCTGGCCCGCACCGCCGAAGACTGCGCAATCCTGCTGCAAGGCATGGCCGGCTTCGACCCGAACGATTCCACCAGCATCGATGAACCGGTGCCGGACTACAGCGCCGGCCTCAACGGCTCGCTGCAGGGCCTGCGCATCGGCGTGCCGAAGGAGTACTTCAGCGCCGGTCTCGACCCGCGCATCGCCGAGCTGATCCACAACAGCATCAAGGAGCTGGAAAAGCTCGGCGCGGTGATCAAGGAAATCAGCCTGCCGAACATGCAGCACGCGATTCCTGCGTACTACGTGATCGCCCCTGCGGAAGCCTCCTCCAACCTGTCGCGTTTCGACGGCGTGCGCTTCGGCTACCGTTGCGAGAACCCGGCCAACCTGGAAGACCTGTACAAGCGCTCCCGTGGCGAAGGCTTCGGCAGCGAAGTCCAGCGCCGGATCATGGTCGGTGCCTATGCCCTGTCCGCCGGCTACTACGACGCCTACTACCTCAAGGCACAGAAAATCCGTCGCCTGGTGAAGAACGACTTCATGACCGCGTTCAACGAAGTCGACATCATCCTCGGCCCGACCACGCCCAACCCGGCCTGGAAGCTCGGCGCCAAGAGCAGCGACCCGGTCGCTGCGTACCTGGAAGACGTCTACACCATCACCGCCAACCTCGCCGGCCTGCCGGGCCTGTCGATGCCGGCCGGTTTCGTCGACGGCTTGCCGGTCGGCGTGCAACTGCTCGCCCCGTATTTCCAGGAAGGCCGCTTGCTCAACGTTGCGCACCAGTATCAGTTGAACACTGACTGGCACACCCGCACCCCAACCGGCTTCTGAGGAGACACACATGCAATGGGAAGTCGTGATCGGGCTGGAGATTCATACCCAGCTCACCACTCAATCGAAGATTTTCTCCGGTAGCTCCACCGCCTTCGGTGCCGAGCCCAACACCCAGGCCAGCCTGATCGACCTGGGCATGCCCGGCGTGCTGCCGGTGCTGAACCAGGAAGCGGTGCGCATGGCGGTGATGTTCGGCCTGGCGGTAGACGCCGAGATCGGCCAGCACAACGTGTTCGCCCGCAAGAACTACTTCTACCCGGACCTGCCCAAGGGCTACCAGATCAGCCAGATGGAGCTGCCAATCGTTGGCAAGGGCCACCTGGACATCCCTCTGGAAGACGGCACCATGAAACGCGTCGGCATCACCCGCGCGCACCTGGAAGAAGACGCCGGCAAGAGCCTGCATGAAGAGTTCAACGGTTCTACCGGCATCGACCTGAACCGCGCCGGCACGCCGCTGCTGGAAATCGTGTCCGAGCCGGACATGCGCAGCGCCAAGGAAGCCGTGGCCTACGTCAAGTCGATCCACGCCCTGGTGCGCTACCTGGGCATCTGCGACGGCAACATGGCCGAAGGCTCGCTGCGTTGCGACTGCAACGTCTCGGTCCGCCCCAAGGGCCAGGTCGAGTTCGGCACCCGCTGCGAGATCAAGAACGTCAACTCGTTCCGCTTCATCGAGAAGGCCATCAACTCCGAGATTCGTCGCCAGATCGAGCTGATCGAGGACGGTGGCAAGGTGATCCAGCAGACCCGCCTGTACGACCCGAACAAGGACGAAACCCGTCCGATGCGCAGCAAGGAAGAAGCCAACGACTACCGTTACTTCCCCGATCCGGACCTGCTGCCAGTGGTCATCGAGGACGCCTTCCTCGACCAGGTGCGCGCCACCCTGCCCGAGCTGCCACCGCAGAAACGCGAGCGTTTCCAGGAGCAGTTCGGCCTGTCGACCTACGACGCCAGCGTCCTGGCCACCAGCCGCGAACAGGCGGACTACTTCGAGAAAGTCGCCAGCATCGCCGGTGACGCCAAGCTCGCCGCCAACTGGGTCATGGTCGAGCTGGGCAGCCTGCTGAACAAGCAGGGCCTGGAAATCGACGAAGCCCCGGTTTCCGCCGAACAGCTGGGCGGCATGCTGCTGCGGATCAAGGACAACACCATCTCCGGCAAGATCGCCAAGACCGTGTTCGAAGCCATGGCCAATGGCGAGGGCACTGCTGACGAGATCATCGACAAGCGCGGCCTCAAGCAAGTCACCGACACCGGCGCGATCTCCGCGGTGCTGGATGAAATGCTCGCGGCCAACGCCGAACAGGTCGAACAGTACCGCGCCGCCGATGAGGCCAAGCGCGGCAAGATGTTCGGCTTCTTCGTCGGCCAGGCGATGAAAGCATCCAAAGGCAAGGCCAACCCGCAACAGGTCAACGAACTGCTGAAAAGCAAGCTCGAAGGCTGATCGCGGTTTAACCGCAAGCGGCCCGGGCCGCTTGCGTGTGACGAGGGAGCGGGCTCCCGTTCGGTCGCGCAGCAACGGCATACCGGCCGGCGTCATTCCTGCAAGGAACATCGCCGCCGGCTTGCGGTCTGCCAGACAGACCGGCGGGAGCCCGCTCCCTCGCCACATCAACCATCGGAGCCCCCGAATGAAGCGTCTGGTTGCCACTAGCGCCCTGCTCGCTCTGCTCACTGGCTGCGCCACCAGCCACGTCATCGACCCTCGGGGCTATGACGAAACCGGCACGGCCTCCTATTACGGCGCTCGCCACCACGGCAATCGCACCGCCAGCGGCGAATCCTTCGATCAGAACGGCCTGACCGCCGCCCACCGCGAACTGCCCTTCGGCACCCGAGTGCAAGTCACCAACCTGGGCAACGACAAGAGCGTCGTGGTCCGTATCAACGATCGTGGCCCGCACACCCGCGGCCGCCTGATCGACCTGTCCCGCGCCGCCGCGCAACAGCTGGACATGCTGCGCAGCGGGACCGCCAAAGTGCGGGTCCAGGCCCTCAGCGACTGACCGACGGAGCCCAAGCCATTACCGCCTTTGCCGAACTGCCCCTGCTCAGCCTGATCCAGCTCATCAGCGGCCTGGTGATGCTGATCGCCGGTGCCGAACTGCTGGTGCGCGCGGCCGTGCGCCTGTCGGCGCGCCTGCGGGTGCGCCCGCTGATCATGGGCCTGAGCGTCGTCGCCTTCAGCAGTAGCGCGCCACAGATGGCCATCAGCCTGCAAGCGACCCTGGCCGACAACACCGACATCGCCGTGGGCAGCGTGATCGGCAGCAGCATCTTCAACATCCTGGTGATCCTTGGCCTCTCGGCATTGATCATTCCCCTGCGAGTGTCCCGGCAGCTGGTGCGCCTGGATATCCCGCTGATGATCGGTGCCAGTGCGCTGGTCTTTGTCCTGGCCTATAACGAACGCCTCACCCCCTCCGACGGCCTGATCCTGCTGGCGGCCCTGCTGCTCTATCTGGTTCTGCTGCTGCGCCAATCCAGGCACCCGGCACGCCCGCCGCTGCCTAGCGCCACCGACCGCCGTGGTTACGCCCCGCGCCTGAGCAGCATGTTGCTGGTGCTTCTGGGTCTGGGGCTGCTGGTGTTCGCCGGCCATCTGCTACTGGGAGCGGCGGTCACCGTCGCTGACGACCTTGGCTTGTCGGAACGGGTCATGGGACTGACCGTGATCGCGGTCAGCACCTCCCTGCCGCAACTGGCCACCTCGCTGCTCGCCGCCGTGCGGGGCCAGCGGGACATTGCCGTGGGCAACGTGATCGGCAGCAACCTGTTCAATCTGCTGGGCGTACTGGGCTTTACCGCGCTGGTCGCGCCGACTCCACTGTCGGTTTCGCCCAACGCCCTGGACTTCGATCTGCCGGTACTGCTCTGCGTGGCCGTGCTGTGCCTGCCGGTGTTCTATTCGGGGTATCGCATCACCCGCGCCGAAGGCCTGCTGTTTCTCGGGCTGTACCTGGCCTACGGGCTGCACGTGGTGTCCTTCACCACGGGCATGCCGCTGGCCGGCAAGCTGGAACACTTGATGCTGTTTTTCGTCCTGCCAGCGTTGGTAGCGTTTCTGCTGTTCAGTTCGCTACGGGCCTGGCGCCGCCAACACAAGAGAGAAGCGCCATGAGCGAGAACAAGAAAAGCGGACTGCAAATGCGTCGCCAGGTGATGGGCGATGCCTTCGTCGATCGCGCGCTGGGCAACGCCACCGAGTTCACCCAACCGCTGCAGGACTTCGTCAACGAGCATGCCTGGGGCGGGGTATGGAATCGTGAGGGGCTGCCGCTGAAAACCCGCAGCCTGATCACCCTGGCCACCCTGACCGCCCTGAAATGCCCGCAGGAGCTGAAAGGCCATGTGCGCGGCGCCCTGAACAATGGCTGCACCGTGGAAGAAATACGTGAAGCCTTGCTGCATTGCGCGGTGTATGCCGGAGTGCCGGCGGCCATCGATGCGTTTCGCGCCGCCCAGGAAGTGATAGACACCTATCAACAAGCGCAGTGAACCCGCTGTTCGCCGGCCAGTCGGCTCCTACCCGCGCCCTGTAGGAGCCGGCTGGCCGGCGAACAGCGTCAGATCCACCCGCCCCACTGCAAGACAAAGATCCCGATGTTGGTGGTCACCGCCGCCATCACCGTGGTGATGACGATAATGGCTGCCGCCAGCTCATGATTGCCATTGGCCGCCCTGGCCATGACAAAGCTCGCCGCCGCGGTGGGGCTGCCAAAATACAGAAACAGAATCCCCAGCTCCGCACCACGAAACCCGCACAGCCAGGCGCCGAAGGTGGCCAGCGTCGGCAGGCTCACCATCTTCAGCAAGCTCGAACTCATGGCCATCCGCCCACTGTTGCGCAAAGCCGCCAGGGACAGCGTGCCGCCAATGCAGATCAACGCCAGGGGCAGGGACATCTGCGCCAGATAGCGGCCCGAGGTTTCCAGCCAGCCGGGCAGGCCGATCTGCCAATAGGCGAACGGCGCGGCCACCAGCACGCTGACGATCAAGGGATTGCTGAACACGCTCTTGCAGATGCTCCAGGGATCGGACTTGATCACCGGGCTGTAGACCGCCAGGACAACGGTCGACAGGGTGTTGTAGAACAGAATCACCAGCGCCGCGAGCAACGCCCCCAGGGAAATCCCGTAATCCCCGTACATGCTGGCCGCCAGGGCCAGACCGATGATCGCGTTGTTGCCGCGAAATGCCCCCTGGGTATAGATCCCCCGATCCTCCTTGGGACAGCGCCAGATAGCCCAGCACCAGGCAAGGACGAAACAGGCCAGGGTGGCCACGGAAAAGTAGATCAGCACCCCGGGTTTTAACGAGGCATGCAGATCGGCGTGGACGATGCCGAGAAACAACAGCGCCGGCATGGTGACGTTGAAGACCAGGGCCGACGCGGTGTGGATGAAGCTGTCGTTAATCCAGCCGACGCGCTTGAGCACCAGCCCAAGAAACAGCATGGCAAAGACCGGCGCGGTGATGCTCAGGGTTTCGAAGAAGATTGCCAGCATGCGCGGGGGACCTTGAGCCTGTCGTTAGGGCGCTAATGATAATCCAATCGAACAATGCCGTCGCAATCGGCTTCTTGACGCCCGGTGATTTTCGATTATGCTGAAAATAACTGTATATACATACAGTAAAACCAAGCATGACCATGACATATCAAGGAGCTAGAAATGTCAGGAATCTCTGCACAGATGCAGCAACAGTCACAACCGGCGGGCCAGATCATTGCCGACCTGGATCACCTGTTCAGTGAACAGGGCATCGCCATCACCGGCGATGGCGACACCCTGGTGCTGACCGCCGACGGCCACCACACCGTCAAGTACCACCGTCCGCAAGACCTTCCCCTGCCAGCGCACACCCCCCGCAAGGCATCGCCACAATTGCGTTTCGAGGGGGGCGAACACACCGCCATCGGTGACAGTACCCTGCTGCGCTTCGTCAAGGATGGCCCGGCCATTCCCGCCTGGCAGGTCGAACTGCACCTGCCCAACGGCCTGGCCCTGACCTACGGCCAGGTGGTGGCCCTGGGAGGCGACTTCTACGGCATTCCCGAGCAACCCATCTGTGACGGCGCCACCGCCGCCGAGCGGGTGCAGCGTTTCAACGCCGCCTTCAATTCCCTCGCGGTGCTGCCGGCATCCAGGGACGAAGCCCGGCAGATCCTGGCCGTGATGCAGAAGGAAGTCCTCGCCGCCAATCAGGCGATCCGCGACGGCAAACAGCCCCATGAAGCCTATGACGCCCTGGGCGATACCTTGTCCGAAGAGTGGAACCGGATTACCGGCGGCGGCAGCGTGGTGTCCGCCCTGTTCCCCCTGGGCCGCTACCTGAAGCTGGCGGCCAACAACGCCGACCACTTTGGCGAATGGGCCCTGGCCGCCTATGTCGCCGGGCATACCGCCGCCCTGCAACAGGCGGCTCTGGCGGGCAAAACCGCGGACGACAAGCAACTGGAACTGGCCTACGCGATGAACGCCTTCGCCGACCACTTCCTCACCGACCTGTTTTCCGCGGGCCATGTCCGCGTGCCACGCAAGCAACTGGCCGCGGTGGTCACCCCCAGCGACCTGGGCTCGTTGATCACCCGCTTCATGCACGACGAAGACAGCAAGTTCGGCCTCAATGTCAGCAACGCCCTGGGCGAGCGCTGGCATGCCTACGGCGACAAGCGCTACTTCGACAGCGTCGATCACCGCAATCGCCAGCAGGTGAAGCAGGCCGTACAGCGTTCGGCGGATGAGATCTTCGTCTGCTACCTGAGCGGCAACTTGCCAGCTGCCGGCAGCTATGGGGCGCTTCAGGCACTGCCGGATCTGAACGCAGCGAAAACCGGCAATTTCTCGCCACTGTTCGTGATGAGCGGGGACAAAGTGCTGCGCCGCAGCGACGTCAACAACCTCAACGACAACAAGACCATCGACAACTGGTGGGGCTGGAGCACCTACCTGCTGCTGAAGAACTACAGCCCGAACAAACCGGCGGGCTATCTGGACACTCCAAGCGCAGTGCCGTCGATCCTCGCCGACGGCTGGCAGAGCCACAGCCCCAGTGAACCCAACTGGCTGCCAGGCCAGGCAGTGCGTTATGCCCTCAGCGAAACCAACGGCTTGAACGAGTCTTACATCGGCCCCTGGTCGGCCTATGTCGAACTGAGCGACAGCTTCCAGCCCACCCTGAACATCCCGCCTGGCACCCACAACAGCAGCGCCAGCGGACGCAATGTGTTCCGTCAGTTTCGCGGAGGCTCACCGGAGCTGATCGGCTCCATCGACAAGAACGCCAGTCGCTTCATCGATCGCAACGCCTGATAAGGACATCACCATGACAATCAACCTGAACCTGCAACTGGCCTCCGGCCAATCCCTGAAGGATGCACCGCTGGAGCTGTTGCTCAATGGCGCGCCCATTGCCCGGGCCCGCGTGGATGAACACGGCAAGGTGGTGTTCAACGCCAAGCCGGGCAGTGGCCAACTGGCCGTCCGCGTCGACCGTTCGATCCTCCATCAGCCCTGATCGCCCCTAGCGGGCTTGCCCGCGAAACGGCCTCAGCGCCATGGCTACGCCATGAGCCTGGGGCCAGCGGCGCCCTGCCGGCAGCGCCCTCAAGCGGTGACAACCTGCTCCTGCAGATGCCCCTGCTCGATGCGCACATGCCGCGGGTGGAAACGCTTGAGACTGCTGCGGTGGCCGACACTGACAATGCTCAAGCCCGGCAGTTGATCGATCAGTGCCTGGTACAGGCTGGCCTCGTCTTCCTCATCCATGGCCGAGGTCGCCTCATCCATGTACAGCCATTGCGGCGCATAGAGCAGCGCCCGGGCAAAGGCCAGACGCTGCTGTTCACCCGGGGACAACATGCGTTGCCAGTGGTTGCTTTCGTCCAGGCGCGCAACCAGGTGCGGCAGGCGGCAAGTCTCCAGGACCTGTGCATAACGCTCCTGGGCATAGCTGTCGCCGGCTTGTGGATAACTCAAGGCGTCACGCAGGCTGCCAATGGGCAGGTAAGGTTTCTGCGGCAGGAACAGGTAACGCTGATTGGGCAGCAGAATGCTGCCACGTCCTGCCGGCCATAACCGTCCCATGGCGCGCAGCAAGGTGCTCTTGCCACTGCCGGAGCGGCCACTGAGCATCAACCGCTCACCGGGATGCACGGTCATCTGGGCTCCGGCCAGCAGATGACGGCCGTCTGCCAGGTCCAGGCTCAGGTCACGCACTTGCAATTGCTCGCCCTGATGCTGCACATCGATTGCCGGCGGGCACTCTTCGTTTTCGCTCATGGCCTGACGAAAGCTCAGCAGACGATCACAGGTGGCGCGCCAGGCCGCCAGATCCGAATAGGCGCTGATGAACCAGCTGAAGTTCTCCTGGACGTTGCCGAAGGCCGAGTTGATCTGCATCAGCTCGCCCAGTTCGATCTTGCCGGCGAAGTAGCGCGGCGCGGCGACGATGAACGGGAAGATGATCGCGATCTGACCGTAGCCGGCGGTGAAAAAGGTCAGGCGCTTGGACACCTTCATGATGTCCCAAAAGTTGTGCCAGACCTTGCCGAAGCGGTTGCTCAGGCGCTGGTTTTCGTTTTTCTCACCGTCGTACAGGGCAATACTCTCGGCGTTCTCCCGGACCCGCACCATGGAGAAACGCAGATCGGCTTCAAAACGCTGTTGCTGGTTGTTGAGGCCGATCAAGCGACGTCCGATCAAGTGGGTCAGCCAGCTGCCGACGGCGGCATACACCAGCGCACACCAGAACATGTAGCCGGGAATGGTGTAGCCGAACACCTCGATGCTGCCGGACACGCCCCACAGGATGATCGAGAACGACACCAGGCTGACCAGGTTGCGAATCAGCCCCAGGCCCAGGGACAGGGTATTGCTGGTGAAGCTGTTGAGGTCTTCGGAAATCCGCTGGTCCGGGTTGTCGGTGTAGCCGCCCTGCTCCAGCCGGTAGTAGTTCTTGTTGCCAAGCCAGCGGGCAAAGTGTCTTTCGGTCAACCAGGCCCGCCAGCGGATGGTCAGCATCTGGGTCAGGTAGAGACGATAAACCGCCCCCAGAATTGCCACCGCGGCGATCCCGCAGAAATACAGGATCAGGCTCCAGAAGGCCGCCTCGTCCTTCTTCTGCAAGGCGTTGTAGAAGTCCTTGTACCAACTGTTGATCCACACCGAGATGGCCACGCTGAACAGTGACAAGCCAATCACGGCAATCAGCAGCAACCAGGCCTTGCCCTTTTCCTCACTGCGCCAGTAAGGAGTGATCATGGCCCAGACCCGTCGGAAGAATTGACCGCGCACAGCATCGTTGACCGCAGAGTATTCAGCGTTCTGATTCATCGTTGAGGCTCGATTGGAAGGAGGACAAGCATTGAGCCGATCTTAGTAGATCGGCTCGCTTTTTCACGATGTCCGGCGGACATTCGTTCAGTCGCGGTTCAGCGACGGACGGGGCGCTTCTGCAGTTTGCGCTGCAAGGTGCGGCGATGCATGCCCAGCGCGCGGGCGGTGGCGGAGATATTGCCTTCGTGCTCGGTCAGCACACGCTGAATGTGCTCCCATTGCAGGCGGTCCACGGACATCGGGTTTTCCGGCACAAGGGTGTCCAGGTCAGCGTGTTCGGAGAGCAGTGCGGCCAGCACATCATCGGCGTCCGCCGGCTTGCACAGGTAGTTGCAGGCGCCGCGCTTGATCGCCTCCACCGCTGTCGCAATGCTCGAGTAGCCGGTGAGGATCAGCACACGCATTTCCGGATCCAGCTCCAGCAGCTTGGGCAACAGCACCAAACCGGAGTCACCGTCCATCTTCAGGTCCAGCGCGGCGTAGTCCGGCAGATCCTGCTGGGCGATGCTCAGGCCCTCCTCGGCAGAACCCGCGGTACTGACACGAAAGCCCCGCCGGCTCATGGCCCGGGCCATGACCCGGGTAAAGGTGGCGTCATCGTCCACCAGCAACAGATGCGGCAGTTCTTCGCCTTCGACTTGGATCTCTTCACTCATGGTCGTCTCCTCGGGCGGCACGGGGCAGGCGCAGCTCAGTGAGCGTTCCGCCTTCCTCATGACTGTAGAGTTTCACTGAGCCGCCAGCACGGGTCACGCTGGCCTTGCTCAAAAACAGGCCCAGGCCGAAGCCTTTGCCCTTGGTGGTAAAAAACGGCTTGCCGATCTGCTCGGCGATGGCCAAGGGTACTCCGGCGCCGTGGTCGCGAATACTGATGGTGAGGTTTTCCGCATCCCAGTCCAGGCGCACTTCCAGGCCCTCGGCACAGGCATCGGCTGCATTGTTCAACAGATTGAGCAAGGCCTGGGTCAGGTCCGGCGGCGGCGCCAGGCGCGGCACCGGCCCCTCTCCCAGGAGATGAAAGCGGTAGCTGGCCTCGGGGCGCATCAGGTGCCAGCGATTCAAGGCTTCGTCCAGCCACTGGGTGACGTCCTGCATCTCCACCGCCAGCCGGCGATTGGCCTCGGCGGCGCGCACCAGCTGTTGCAGGGTTTCCTTGCACAGCTTGACCTGGTCCTGGAGCACACTGAGGTCATCCTGCAACAGCGGGTCGGGATGGTCCTGGCGCATTTCCTTGAGCAATACGCTCATGGTCGCCAGCGGTGTACCCAACTCATGGGCGGCGCCGGCGGCCTGGGTCGCCACGGCCAGCAATTGCTGATCCCGCAGCCCCTCTTCGCGGCGGATCGCCCGCAGCTCTTCCTGGCGGCGCAGCTCTTCGGCCATGCGCGCGGCGAAGAAGGTGATCACTGCTGCCGCCAGGGCGAAGCTCAGCCACATGCCATAGACCTGCAGGTTTTCCCGGGCGATGGGGAAGGTCTGCAAGGGGTAGAAGCGGGCCAGCAGCAAGGTGTAGAGCGTCAGCGCAATTCCCGAGAGCACCACCGAATAGCGCCAGGGCAAGGTCACTGCGGCGATCGTCAGGGGCACCAGGTAATAGGAGACGAAGGGGTTGGTGGACCCCCCGGAGAAGTACAGCAGCACGCTGTGGATAAACAGGTCACAGGCCAGTTGCAGGGCATATTCCAGCTCCGTCACCGGCCACGAGGTGCGCAGGCGGATGGCCGTGAAGGCACAGAGCACCATGGAAAACATCAGGGTCACGCCCAGTTGCAGCCAGGGCAGGGGCAACAGGTCCAGCCAATAGGCGAGCCCTACCGAACCGGCCTGAGCGGCCAGCACCAGGGTGCGGATGAAGGTCAGCCGCCAGAGATTCTGACGGGTGGCGGACAGCAATTTTACGGGGGCGAGCATGAGCTCTCCTGATGAGCGCTCCAGGGCAATCGGCGGGAGTATAACCAAGCAGCCGCCGACGCAGGCAAAACTGCGGCAAAGCGTCACAGAAAAACAGTTGCAAGCCGCAGGCTTTCAGCTACAAGCGTAGTGGCTTGCCGCTTGCGACTTGAAACTTGCCACTGCCTTACCTGTCTGAAGGTTTCACGCAGGTCGGGATCAACCCTGCGGACCGCACTCAAGGAGTTTCCATGCAGCATTTCAGTCGCAGCCTCGCCCTTCTGGCCCTCAGCACCGGCACGCTCACCAGCCTGCCCGCCCTGGCCGCCGATGAACTGCACTACAACCAGATTTCCCTGCGCGCCGAAGTCAGCCAGGAAGTGGCCCGCGACCTGATGATCGTGACCCTCTACAGCGAATCGCAGAACAGCGACCCGGCCAAGCTCGCCACGGAAATCACCACCACCATGAACAAGGCCCTGGAGCAGGCCCGCCAGGTCAAGGACGTGACCCTGCGCCAGGGCAGCCGCAACAGCTACCCGATCTACGACGGCAAGGGGCAGAAGATCACCGGCTGGCGTGAACGCGCCGAACTGCGCCTGGAAAGCTCCGACTTCGCCGCGCTGTCCAAGCTCACCGGTGAGCTGCTGGGCGACCTGAAAATGGGCGGCATGGACTTCGCCATCGCCGATCCGACCCGCAAGGCCAGCGAAGATGCCCTGCTCAAGGACGCAGTCAAGGCGTTCAAGGCCCGCGCGCAACTGGCCACCGATGCCCTGGGTGGCAAGGGCTACAAGATCGTCAACCTGAACCTCAACAGCAACGGTTATCCACAGCCCTACATGCGCGCGCCGATGATGATGAAGGCCGCCAGCATGGACTCGGCACCGGTGACTCCGGAAGTGGAAGCCGGCACCAGCCAGGTCAGCATGACCGCCGATGGCGCCATCGAAGTGCTGATGCCGTAACCCTTTCCCTGCCTCTTCCAGCGGCGATAACCTTCTGCAGAAAGGTTGTCGCCGTTTTTCATTACCAACTATTTCAATCCGGACCCGGGGAACTCGGTTCGCTGATGTTAGAGTTATGGCCCCGGTATGGGGCAGGTCAGATGTTACTGACGTCCGCCGGGTATACTGCGCCTTTCCTATAAGAGTCTCGTCAATGACCGCAGATCGCATCGGCGAACGCCTGCGTCGCTATCGCCGCGCCGCCAAGAAAACCTTGCGTCAGATCGCCAGTGAATCGGGACTGACCGCCAGTTTTCTCTCCCAAGCAGAACGCAACCTCACCGGGGTCTCCATCTCCTCCCTGGTCAACATTGCCAAGTCTCTGAACGTTCCCCTGAACGCCCTGTTCGACCAGCCGATTCAGGCGCAGCCCGACTCCCACGACGGCAAGCGGGTGCGCTACACCATCGAGGGCCAGCCTTTGGCCTACGAACGGCTGTCCAGTTCCTTTCCCGGCAACCTGATCAATGCGGTGAAGATGAACATACCGGTGGGTTATCAGTCGGAGCTGATCTCCCATGACGGTTCGGAGTTTTCGTACGTGCTTTCCGGGCAGATCGTCTACACCATCGAAGGTCAGCAATACCCGCTGAGTGCCGGAGACTCGGTGCACTTCGACGCGACCAAGAGCCATTTCCTGGCCAATGCAGGCCCTGGCCCGGCGGAAGTGCTGACCGTCACCACCATGGGCCTGTTCGACGATCATTCGGCGGCCTGAGCCAAGTCCACAGCCGTCAATGGAACCTCAGAAGCGGCACTGCTGCGCAGAGAAATGTTAGTGAGGCTTAATTTTCGTTGACCACGATTTCAGCATGACTTAATTTCGGCATCGGCGAATCGACAATCAATCACATAACAAGCGATCGCCGTCGCCGCACAGGGTCAATGGGGCTGGATCAACGCCCCATAGCAAGGCGAGTTGCCACGGCCCACAAGGCCAATCCTCAGATCTGCCCTAGAAGAAGAAAAAATGAGGTTTGCATGTGTAAGACCTTTGCGCTTCAGGTTTGGCAAACAACGAGGCTGACCCACCCCTGCGGACGGTCGAACGCCTCCCGCAACCTCCACAGTGACAACCTCACTGCGAGCCAAGACTCCCACACCGCCGACGATGCGCTGTTCACTCGCCATCGCCTGCAAGGTCCCGGGCATCCGTCTCCCACGGCCTCCCCTAACCAAACGAACACCGTTATCCGCTCAGGCGAATGCGCCGCGCCCCTGTGTGCGCCAGCCAGGGCCTGGCGGCAGCCGGTCGGCACCCGCGCCAGCGACGCCCCCATTGGAGGCACGGCCCGCCCTGCCTGCCCAAGAAAAAGGCGACGTATGCACCAGAAACACCCCGCGCAAACGGTCAAATGCGTCAAGTTTTATACAAATGCGTCATTCCTGTACGTTCGTTCCACTCTTTGAGACTTGTGACAGCCCCGCATCTTGCATTGGGTATGGGGCCTGCATAAGTATCGGCGGGTCGACTCACAAGGTCGCCCTCTACACCAAAAATGACAACAAATCATGAGGCCACCATGTTCAAGAAAGCAGTCCTTCCGTTCTTAGTCAGCGCCGGCTTGCTTGCCAGCGCCCCCTTCGCCCACGCGGCGACTAACCTGGTGTTCTGCTCTGAAGGGAGCCCGGCCGGTTTCGACCCAGGCCAGTACACCACCGGAACCGACTTCGACGCCTCAGCCGAAACCCTGTACAACCGCCTCAGCCAGTTTGAACGGGGCGGCACCGCCGTCATCCCGGGCCTGGCCACCAGTTGGGACATCTCGGACGACGGTCTGACCTATACCTTCCATCTGCGTGAAGGCGTCAAGTTCCACACCACGCCGTACTTCACCCCGACCCGCACCTTCAATGCCGACGACGTAGTGTTCACCTTCACCCGCATGCTCGACAAAGACATGCCGTTCCGTAAGGCCTACCCCACCGAATTCCCGTACTTCACCGACATGGGGATGGACACCAACATCACCAAGGTCGAGAAAGTCGACGACAAGACCGTCAAGTTCACCCTCAAGACCGTGGACGCCGCATTCATCCAGAACCTGGCCATGAGCTTCGCCTCCATCCAGTCTGCCGAGTACGCCGACAAGCTGCTCAAGGAAGGCAAGACCAGCGACATCAACCAGAAGCCGATCGGCACTGGCCCGTTCGTGTTCAAGAGCTACCAGAAAGACTCCAACATCCGCTACACCGGCAACAAGGACTACTGGAAGCCTGAAGACGTGAAGATCGACAACCTGATCTTCGCCATCACCACCGACCCATCGGTGCGCATTCAAAAGCTGAAGAAGAACGAATGCCAGGTGACCCTGTTCCCGCGTCCGGCCGACCTCAAGGCCCTCAAGGAAGACAAGGACCTGAAGATGCCTGAACAGGCAGGCTTCAACCTCGGCTACATCGCCTACAACGTGATGCCGGTGCTCAAGGGCCGTACCGACGCCAACCCGCTGGCCGACCTCAAGGTTCGCCAGGCCCTGGACATGGCCGTCAACAAGCCGCAAATCATCGACTCCGTCTACCAGGGCGCGGGCCAGCTGGCGGTCAACGCCATGCCGCCGACCCAATGGTCCTATGACACCAGCATCAAGGACGCCAAGTACGACCCCGAGAAAGCCAAGCAGCTGCTCAAGGAAGCCGGTATCAAGGAAGGGACCCAGATCACCCTGTGGGCCATGCCGGTACAGCGCCCCTACAACCCCAACGCCAAGCTGATGGCTGAAATGCTGCAATCCGACTGGGCCAAGATCGGGCTCAAGGTCAACATCGTCAGCTACGAGTGGGGCGAGTACATCAAACGCTCCAAGGGCGGCGAGAACCAGGCCATGATCATCGGCTGGAGCGGTGACAACGGTGACCCCGACAACTGGCTCGGCACCCTGTTCGGCTGCGATGCGCTCAATGGCAACAACTTCTCGAAATGGTGCGACAAGCCTTACGACGCGCTGATCAAGCAAGCCAAGGCCACGTCGGATGTGGCCAAACGCACCGAGCTGTACAAGCAGGCGCAACACATCCTCAAAGACGCCGTTCCGATGACACCTATCGCACACTCGACGGTGTTCCAACCCATGCGCGCCAACGTGCAGGACTTCAAGATCAGCCCCTTTGGCTTGAACTCCTTCTATGGTGTCAGCATCGGCAAATAAGGCCCGGCAACGGCGGCGTCGCTGACGTCGCCGTTGTTTTACCGGCCCACACCGTAAGCACCCGGCCTACCTTCGACACACCGCCTCGACAAAGAGCGGTCCCACGAATTTTGAGCCGATTCTTACAGGGCTTTCAGGCACAGCGGATATACGCCCCGGCCTTCGACCCTTAACGTCGAGGCGAGGCAAGACTGCGTCTGTCGGCGGGCATTTGCTACAGCCATGGTTTGGCATCAATGACCTGTACAGGCTCCAGGAAGGAGCCATGGTCCATTGATCATCACAACAAAAAATGGAGATGGACCGTTATGCGTCATTCCCTGATTTTCTCCGCCCTGATAGGGGGCAGCCTGCTGGCCTCCAGCGCCATCTGCGGCGCCGCCGAGCGCAGCCTGGTGTTCTGTTCCGAGGGCAGCCCGGCGGGCTTTGACACGGCGCAATACACCACCGCCACCGACAACGACGCCGCCGAGCCGCTGTACAACCGCCTGGTGGAATTCGAGAAAGGCGCCACCAACGTGCTGCCCGCCCTGGCCAAAAGCTGGGACATATCCGAGGACGGCCTCACCTACCGCTTTCACCTGCGTGAAGGGGTGAAGTTCCACAACACCCCGTACTTCAAGCCCAGCCGCGACCTCAACGCCGACGACGTGCTGTTCACCTTCAATCGCATGCTCGACGCCGGACATCCGTTCCGTAAGGCCTACCCGACGGAGTTTCCCTACTTCAACGGCATGAGCCTGAACAAGAACATCGCCAAGGTCGAGAAAACCGACCCGCTGACCGTGGTCATGACCCTCAACACCGTGGACGCGGCGTTCATCCAGAACCTGGCCATGAGCTTTGCCGCGATCCTCTCCGCCGAATACGCCGAGCAACTGCTCAAGGCCGGCACCCCCGCCCAGATCAACCAGAAGCCCATCGGCACCGGGCCGTTCGTATTCCAGCGTTACCAGAAAGACTCGCAGATCCGCTACGCCGCCAACCCGCACTACTGGGACCCGAGCCGGGTCAAGCTCGACCGGTTGATCTTCGCCATCAACACCGATGCCTCGGTGCGGGTGCAAAAGCTGCGGGCCGGCGAATGCCAGGTGACCCTGCACCCGCGTCCCGCGGACATCGATGCGCTGAAAAACGACCCGAAACTGCAAGTCATCGAGAAGCCCGGCTTCAACCTCGGCTACATCGCCTACAACGTGCAGCACAAGCCCTTCGATCGCCTCGAAGTGCGCCAGGCCCTGGACATGGCGGTGAACAAGCCCAGCATCCTCAACGCCGTGTACCAGGGCGCCGGCCAGCTGGCGGTCAACGCCATGCCGCCGACCCAGTGGTCCTACGACGAAACCATCCAGGACGCGGCCTACAACCCGGAAAAGGCCCGCGAACTGCTCAAGGCCGCCGGGGTCAAGGAAGGCACGGAAATCACCCTCTGGGCCATGCCCGTGCAGCGCCCCTACAACCCCAACGCCAAGCTGATGGCCGAAATGCTGCAGTCCGACTGGGCGAAGATCGGCCTCAAGGTGAAGATCGTCAGCTACGAATGGGGCGAGTACATCAAGCGCACCAAGAATGGCGAGCACGACATCAGCCTGATCGGCTGGACCGGAGACAACGGTGACCCGGACAACTGGCTGGGCACCCTGTACAGCTGTGACGCCATCGGCGGCAACAACTACTCCATGTGGTGCGACCCGCAGTACGACAAGCTGATCAAGCAAGCCAAGCTAGTGACCGACCGCCAGCAACGCACCGAGCTCTATAAACAGGCCCAGCAGTTGCTCAAGCAGCAGGTGCCGATCACGCCGGTGGCCCACTCGATGATCAATCAGCCATTGAGCGCGAAAGTCGAGGGTTTCAAGGTCAGCCCGTTCGGCCGCAACACCTTCTCGGGTGTCAGCCTGGCCCCATAACCGATGAGCCAAAACCTTGGGGACGATTTTCGTCCTCACGCAGACGCTTTGCCTGAATTCGGCGATCAAGCCACATGCAAACGTTTGCGACGCCATGAATGAGTTCCAAAAACCAGCCGGCCGAAAAAAACCGGCATCTAAAAAAGAAAACAAAGGAGCTTCACCCATGAAACTGAGCAGCAGCGCATTGTTAGCCTTGGCTATCGGTAGCATCACCGCCACGGCCCATGCGGAGAGCGTCAGCCAGGACTTCGTCCCGACTGTACAGAACAGCACCAATGCCCAGGCCGAGGCCAAGGGTTTCATCGAAGGGCAGAGCCTGTCGGGCACCACGCGCAACTGGTACGCCAACGAGCTGAAACGCCGCAATGACCGTTTTTCCTACAACCACAATGGCGTGGACACCTCGACTCCACGCCGGATCAACTGGGTCCAGGGCACCATCCTCAACTACAGCTCCGGCTTCACCGAAGGCACCGTGGGGGTCAGCACCGAAGTCGCGGCCTACAACGCCATTGCCCTGGATCGTGACCGCAAGGACATCGCCGGCAAGAACAACCGCACCCTGACCCATTCCGACGGCGACGCCGTGGGCCAGTGGAGCAAGCTCGGCCTGGCCAACGTCAAGTTCCGCGTATCCAACACCACCCTGACCGCCGGCCGGCAGAACTTCAGCACGCCGATCGTCGACGTCATCGGCAACCGTGCGCTGCCTTCGAGCTTTGAAGGGGTGAGCCTGCACAGCGAAGAGTTCAACAACCTGTCGTTCGATGCCGGCACCTTTGACCGGGTATCGCCACGGACCGAACAGAGCCTGTCGAAATTCCGCTCCGAGTACACCAGCAACACCGCCGAAACCGACCGCGTGAGCATCGTCGGCCTCAACTACCAGCCGCTGAAAAGCCTGAAGACCAGCCTCTACGCCTCCAAGGTGGAAGACTTCTGGAACCAGTACTACTTCGGCGCCACCCACGAGCTGGGCGACAGCTCGGTGCTGAGCCTGACCACCGGCCTGAACTACTACAAGACCGTCGACACCGGCAAGAAAGAGATGGGCGAGATCGACAACGATACCTACTCCCTGTCCATGGGGCTGACCCACCAGGCCCACAGCCTGACCTTCTCGTACCAGGAAGTCAGCGGCAACGAGTACTTCGACTACCTGCATGAAACCAACGGCATCTACCTGGCCAACTCCCTGCTCTCGGACTTCAACGGCCCGAACGAGAAATCCTTCCAGATCGCCTACGGCCTGAACATGGCCGAATACGGCGTGCCCGGCCTCAAGTTCAACGTCTACCAGGCTCGCGGCTGGGGCATCGACGGTACCCACTACACCGGCAGCGCCTACGGCGGCATCAACTCCGAAGGCAAACTCTACGGCGTGAGAACCATGGATGGCGAAACCCACTATGAATACGGCATCGGCGCCTCCTACGCCGTGCAGAGCGGGCCACTCAAAGCCACCGCGATCCGTGCCACCTACACCACGCACCGCGCCAGCAAGAACCAGGCCGACGGCAACATCAACGAATTCCGTCTGGTTACCACCATCCCGTTCAACATTCTCTAACCCACCAGTTGAAGGGCGGGTTCATGACGAATCCGCCGTTCAAGCTAATCTGGTTCAATCGATTGCAGAGGGTTCCTGATGAACATGCTTCCCCTGAAAGCGGCCATTGGCGCCGCCCTGCTGAGCGCCGCCCTCGGCGCCGCAGCCAAACCCTTGGTGGTCTGTACCGAAGCCAGCCCGGAAGGCTTCGATATGGTCCAGTACACGACTGCAGTCACGGCCGACGCAGTGGCGGAAACCATCTTCAACCGGCTGGTGGACTTCAAACCCGGCACCACTGACATCGAACCGGCCCTGGCCGAGTCCTGGGACATCAGCCCGGACGGCCTGCAATACACCTTCCACCTGCGCAAGGGCGTCAAGTTCCACAGCACCGACTACTTCACCCCGACCCGCGACATGAATGCCGACGACGTGCTCTGGAGCTTCCAGCGCCAGATGGACCCAAAGCACCCCTGGCATGACAAGTCCAGCGTGGGCTTCCCCTACTTCGAAAGCATGGGGTTCAAGGAACTGCTCAAAAGCGTCGAGAAGATCGACGACCACACCGTGGTCTTCACCCTGACCCGCCGTGAGGCACCGTTCCTGGCCGACATCGCCATGGCCTTCTCATCGATCTACCCGGCGGAATACGCCGACAAGCTGCTCAAGGAAGGCAAGACGGCCGACCTCAACAGCAAGCCCATCGGCACCGGCCCCTTCATCTTCAACCGCTACGCCAAGGACGCCCAGGTACGCTTCAAGGCCAACCCGGACTACTTCCGCGGCAAGCCACCGGCCGACCCGCTGGTGCTGGCGATCACCATCGACAACAACGTGCGCCTGCAGAAGCTCAAGGCCAACGAGTGCCAGGTCGCCCTGTACCCCAAGCCCGATGACATCCCCAGCATCAAGGCCGACGCCAACCTCAAGGTCGACGAACTGGCGGCCATGACCACCGGCTACATCGCCATGAACACCACCCGCAAATACATGAGCGACGTGCGGGTACGCAAAGCCATCGACATCGCCTTCGACAAGGAAGCCTACGTCAACAGCCTCTACGGCAAAGGCAATGCGCTGGTCGGCACCGGCCCTTATCCGCCGACCCTGCTGGGCTTCAACAACAGCCTGAAGAACCCGCCCCGGGATCTGGACAAGGCCCGGGCCCTGCTCAAGGACGCCGGGGTGCCGGACGGTACGGTGATCACCCTGTTCACCCGCAACGGCGGCGGCCCGACCAACCCCAATCCCCTGCTGGGTGCGCAGATGATGCAGGCCGACCTGGCCAAGATCGGCCTCAAGCTCGAGATCCGCGTCATGGAATGGGGCGAGATGCTCAAGCGTGCGAAAAACGGCGAACACGATATGGTGTCGGCCGGCTGGGCTGGGGACAACGGCGACCCGGACAACTTCCTGACCCCGAACCTGAGTTGTGATGCAGCGAAAAACGGCGAAAACTACGCCCGCTGGTGCAACAAGGAGTTCCAGGAGCTGATCGACCAGGCCCGCGCCGACGCTGAACCTGCCAAGCGTGCCGCGCTCTATGAAAAGGCTCTGCTGGTATTCCAACAGGACCAACCCTGGATTCCCATGGCCTATCCAAAAATGTTCACCGCCATGCGCAAGAACGTCGAGGGTTACCACCAGAGCCCCCTGACCACCAACAACTTCGCGACCACCCAAGTGAAGTGATAAGAAACGCCTGCCGCCCTTGACCCCAAGGGTGGCGGGTACGCCTAACCGGCTGATTGAGGTACTTCAGAAGATGTTTAGTTTTATTGCCCGCCGTGTGGGGTTGTTGATCCCCACATTCTTCGGCATCACCTTGCTGACCTTCGCCTTGATACGCATGATTCCCGGCGACCCCGTGGAAGTCATGATGGGCGAGCGTCGGGTCGACCCCGAGATGCATGCCCAGGCAATGGAACGCCTTGGATTGAACAAGCCGCTGTACGCCCAGTACCTGGACTACATCGGCAAACTGGCCCACGGTGACCTGGGTGAGTCCCTGCGCACCCGCACCAGCGTGTGGAGCGAGTTCACCTCGCTGTTCCCCGCGACCCTGGAACTGTCCATGGCCGCCCTGCTATTCGCCGGCATCATCGGGCTCTTGGCCGGGGTGATCGCCGCCCTCAAGCGAGGGTCGCTGTTCGACCACGGGGTCATGGGCATCTCCCTTGCGGGCTATTCGATGCCGATCTTCTGGTGGGGCCTGATCCTGATCATGTTCTTCTCGGTGAGCCTGGGCTGGACCCCGGTGTCCGGGCGCATCGACCTGCTCTACGACATCGAGCCCAGAACCGGCTTCATGCTCATCGACACCCTGCTGGCCGAAGACACCAGCGCCTTCTTCGACGCCCTGCACCACCTGATCCTGCCGGCCATCGTCCTGGGCACCATTCCCCTGGCGGTGATCGCGCGGATGACCCGCTCCTCGATGCTCGAAGTGCTGCGCGAGGATTACATCCGCACCGCCAAGGCCAAGGGCCTGTCACCGGCGCGGGTGGTGTTCGTCCACGGCCTGCGCAACGCCTTGATTCCGGTACTGACCGTGGTCGGCCTGCAAGTCGGCACCCTGCTGGCCGGTGCGGTCCTGACCGAAACCATCTTTTCCTGGCCGGGCATCGGCAAGTGGCTGATCGAAGCCATCGGCGCCCGGGACTATCCCGTGGTGCAGAACGGCATCCTGCTGATCGCCTGCCTGGTGATCATGGTCAACTTCGTGGTGGACATCCTCTACGGCTTTGCCAACCCACGCATCCGTCATCAGCGCTGAGATCAAGACCAATGAGCACTCCAACTACCTCAGTAGCAGTCGATCAAAGCCTGCTCTATCCGTCCGTGTACAAAGAATTCTGGCAGCACTTCTCCCGCAACAAAGGCGCGGTGGCCGGCCTGCTGTTCATGCTGCTGATCGTGTTCTGCGCGCTGTTCGCCCCCTGGGTGGCGCCGCACAACCCCAGCGAGCAATACCGCGACTTCCTGCTGACCCCGCCGGCCTGGCTCGAAGGCGGGCAGATGCAATTTTTGCTGGGCACCGATGAACTGGGCCGCGACCTGCTGTCGCGCCTGATCCAGGGCTCGCGCCTGTCGCTGCTGATCGGCCTGTCGTCGGTGGTGATGTCGCTGATCCCGGGGATCCTCCTGGGGCTGTTCGCCGGGTTCTTCCCACGTCTGCTGGGCCCGACCATCATGCGCCTGATGGACATCATGCTGGCCCTGCCCTCGCTGCTGCTGGCCGTGGCGATTGTCGCCATCCTCGGCCCGGGCCTGATCAACACCGTGATCGCCATTGCCGTGGTGTCCCTGCCCTCCTATGTGCGCCTGACCCGCGCCGCGGTGATGGGCGAGATCAACCGCGACTACGTGACGGCCGCGCGCCTGGCCGGTGCCAGCCTGCCACGCCTGATGTTCATCACCGTGCTGCCCAACTGCATGGCACCGCTGATCGTCCAGGCCACCCTGAGCTTCTCCTCGGCGATCCTCGACGCCGCCGCCCTGGGCTTCCTCGGCCTCGGCGTGCAACCGCCGACTCCGGAGTGGGGCACCATGCTGGCCTCGGCTCGCGACTACATCGAACGCGCCTGGTGGGTGGTGAGCCTGCCGGGCCTGACCATTTTGCTCAGCGTGCTGGCAATCAACCTGATGGGCGACGGCCTGCGCGATGCGCTGGACCCGAAACTCAAGAACGCCGCCTGAGGAGATTCCCATGTCACTGCTCGAAATCAAGAATCTCAATGTCCGTTTCGGCGACGCCAAGGCGGTGCCGGTGGTCGACGGCCTCGACCTCAAGGTCGACAAGGGCGAAGTGCTGGCCATCGTTGGCGAGTCCGGCTCCGGCAAATCGGTGACCATGATGGCCCTGATGGGCCTGATCGAGCACCCCGGCATCGTCACCGCCGACGCCTTGAGCTTCGACGGCCGCGACATGCTCAAGCTCAGCGCCCGCCAGCGCCGGCAGATCGTCGGCAAGGACCTGGCCATGGTCTTCCAGGACCCGATGACCGCGCTGAACCCGAGCTACACCGTAGGCTTCCAGATCGAGGAAGTGCTGCGCCTGCACCTGAAGATGTCCGGCAAGGCCGCGCGCAAGCGTGCCATCGAACTGCTGGAGAAGGTCGAGATCCCCGGCGCCGCCAGCCGCATGGACGCCTACCCGCACCAACTGTCCGGCGGCATGAGCCAGCGGGTGGCGATCGCCATGGCCATTGCCGGCGAACCCAAGCTGCTGATTGCCGACGAACCCACCACCGCCCTGGACGTGACCATCCAGGCGCAGATCATGGACCTGCTGCTCAACCTGCAACAAGAGCAGAACATGGGCCTGGTGCTGATCACCCACGACCTGGCCGTGGTGGCCGAAACCGCCCAGCGCGTCTGCGTGATGTACGCCGGACAAGCCGTGGAAGTCGGCCAGGTGCCGCAGCTGTTCGACATCCCCGCACACCCCTACAGCGAAGCGCTGCTGGCGGCGATTCCCGAGCACAGCCTCGGTGCCACCCGCCTGTCGACCCTGCCGGGCATCGTCCCCGGGCGCTACGACCGGCCCCAGGGTTGCCTGCTGTCACCCCGCTGTCCCTACGCCCAGGACAACTGCCGTCAGCAGCGTCCAAGCCTTGATCCGAAAGCCGCCAGCCTGGTGCGCTGCTTCTATCCGCTGAATCAGGAGGTGGCGTAATGGCCGTCGTTCTTACCGCCCGCGACCTGACCCGTCACTACGAAGTGTCCCGAGGCCTGTTCAAGGGCCACGCCACCGTGCGCGCCCTCAACGGCGTGTCCTTTGAGCTGGAGGCCGGCAAGACCCTGGCCGTGGTCGGCGAGTCCGGCTGCGGCAAGTCCACCCTGGCCCGGGCCCTGACCCTGATCGAGGAGCCGTCCTCCGGCTCGCTGAAAATCGCTGGCCAGGAAGTCGCCGGTGCCGACAAGGCCCAGCGCAAGCAGCTGCGCAAAGACGTGCAGATGGTGTTCCAGAGTCCTTATGCCTCGCTCAATCCGCGGCAGAAGATCGGCGATCAACTGGCCGAGCCGCTGTTGATCAACACCAAGCTGTCGGCCGCCGAACGCCGGGAGAAAGTCCAGGCCATGATGAAACAGGTGGGCCTGCGCCCCGAGCACTACCAGCGCTACCCGCACATGTTCTCCGGCGGTCAGCGCCAGCGCATCGCCCTGGCCCGGGCGATGATGCTGCAACCCAAGGTGCTGGTGGCGGATGAACCGACCTCGGCCCTGGACGTGTCGATCCAGGCCCAGGTGCTGAACCTGTTCATGGACCTGCAGCAGGAATTCAACACCGCCTACGTGTTCATCTCCCACAACCTGGCGGTAGTGCGTCACGTCGCCGACCAGGTGCTGGTGATGTACCTCGGCCGGCCGGTGGAAATGGGCCCCAAGGAGGACATCTACACCCGCCCGCTGCACCCCTACACCCAGGCCCTGCTGTCGGCGACCCCGACCATTCATCCGGACCCGGACAAGCCGAAGATCAAGATCGTCGGTGAATTGCCCAACCCGCTGAACCCGCCACCCGGCTGCGCCTTCCACAAGCGCTGCCCTTACGCCACCGAGCGTTGCAGCACTGAAGAGCCGGCCCTGCGACCGCTGGACAACCGGCAAGTGGCCTGCCACTACGCCGAGCAATTCGTGCTGTAGCGGCCATGAAAAAGGCGCTCCCGATTACCTGCGGGAGCGCCTGAACCTTGTTCGACCCGCCCCTGGCGACGGATTGCGCATCAGTCCGTCGCTGGGGGTTTCTTTTAGCCCTGGCTGTCGCCTTCGCCCTCGTCGGTGGTCTGGTCGTCATCGCCGGAACTGCCGCCCTGGCCTTCATCGCCCGGCTCCGAGTCGGACTTGGCAAGCATCTGCACCGGTGCGCTATGGCTCGACTGATAACCCGGCTCTTTCACCTGCAGCAGGTTGTGGGCCCAGGCCGCCGAGGTTCCGAGCGACAGCATCACCAGCACTTTGATCAACAGCACAACGCGTTGGAAAATTCTCATGGTCGATTCCATCCCTTCATAGGTGAATCTTCGAAGGCTGCGAACCCTGCCGAACAGTGACCACAGCACAGTCTGAAACTAGTCGTGATCTCCCGGCTTTGCCAGATAGCCCCCTATCGATACCCAAGCCGTCCAAGCCCTTCCGACTAACGGCGTGCCCTGAAAAACACCACCCTCCGTAGGAGCCGGCTTGCCGGCGAAGAAACCCGCCAGCCATGCACCACAGCGTCCGCCGCCTTCGCTGGCAAGCCAGCTCCTACGAGGCGGCAGCGGGCCAATCCTGCGCGCAACAAAAAGCCCCGCTGTCTGCACAGCGGGGCTTCGGGGCTTGCCGGCGAACTTAGTGGTGTTCGCGGGTGGCGCGGAATTTCACGTCCGGCCAGCGCTCTTCCATCAGCGCCAGGTTGACCCGGGTCGGCGCCAGGTAGGTCAGGTGACCACCGCCGTCCAGGGCCAGGTTTTCCACCGCCTTGTTGGAAAACTCTTCGAGCTTCTTCTTGTCGCTGCAGTCGATCCAACGGGCGGACCACACGGTGATCGGCTCATAGGAGCACTCCACCTTGTATTCCTCCTTCAGGCGGCTGGCCACCACATCGAACTGCAGCACACCAACGGCGCCGAGAATGATGTCGTTGCTGCGCTCGGGGAAGAACACCTGGGTCGCGCCCTCTTCGGCCAGCTGTTGCAGGCCCTGACGCAACTGCTTGGACTTGAGCGGATCCTTCAGGCGCACGCGGCGGAACAGCTCCGGGGCGAAGTGCGGAATCCCGGTGAAGCCCAGGGCCTCGCCTTCGGTGAAGGTGTCGCCGATCTGGATGGTGCCGTGGTTGTGCAGACCGATGATGTCGCCGGCGTAGGCTTCTTCCAGTTGCTCACGCTCGGAGGAGAAGAAGGTCAGGGCGTCGCCGATGCGCACGTCCTTGCCGGTACGCACGTGGCGCATCTTCATGCCCTTCTCGTACTTGCCCGAGCAGATGCGCATGAAGGCGATACGGTCGCGGTGCTTGGGGTCCATGTTGGCCTGGATCTTGAACACGAAACCGCTGAACTTTTCTTCCTGCGGCGCCACCGCGCGCTCGTTGGCTTCACGGGGCAGCGGCAGCGGCGCCCAGTCCACCACGGCGTCCAGCACGTGGTCGACCCCGAAGTTGCCCAGGGCGGTACCGAAGAACACCGGGGTCAGCTGGCCGTCGAGGAACTCCTGCTGGTTGAACTCGTGGCAGGCGCCCTGCACCAGCTCCAGCTGCTCGATGAAGCGCTCGTACTCGTCACCCAGGTGGGCGCGGGCTTCGTCGGAATCGAGCTTCTCGATGATCTTGGTTTCGGTGCGCTCGTGGCCGTGGCCCGGGGTGTAGACGATGATGTAGTCGTCCGCCAGGTGGTACACGCCCTTGAAGTCGCGGTAGCAACCGATCGGCCAGGTGATCGGCGCGGCCTTGATCTTCAGCACCGCTTCGATTTCATCCAGCAGCTCGATCGGGTCGCGAATGTCGCGGTCGAGTTTGTTGATGAAGCTGACGATCGGCGTGTCCCGCAGGCGGCAGACGTCCATCAGGGCGATGGTCCGGGGCTCAACCCCCTTACCGCCATCGAGCACCATCAGCGCCGAGTCCACCGCGGTCAGGGTGCGATAGGTGTCTTCCGAGAAGTCTTCGTGGCCCGGGGTGTCCAGCAGGTTGATCATGTGTTCGCGATAAGGGAACTGCATGACCGACGTGGTAATGGAAATACCCCGCTGCTTTTCCATCTCCATCCAGTCGGAGGTGGCGTGGCGGTCGGACTTACGCGATTTGACGGTACCCGCCACCGCAATGGCCTTGCCCATCAGCAACAGCTTCTCGGTGATGGTGGTCTTACCCGCATCCGGGTGGGAAATAATGGCGAAAGTGCGGCGTTTCGCGACTTCGGCGGCCTGTTTGGTCATGGGAAATCGCCTGGCGGTGATCAAAAAAGGGCGCAGATTATAGCCCAGAGAACACCCCGCGGGCCACCGCTGCCCCCGTTGCCGGGGCCACCGCGCGGCAGATAAACGGTGGCTAAATGCTGCCAAGTATGGAACCTTTTAAAACGTGGAGACGTCCACTCCCCTGTCACGCACCGTCGTCAGGGGCTGAAATATCAGCAAGTTAGCTTGACGAAGCTGCGCTCATGGCTCGTTCACCCGCCGCTTTGCCGGCATTCGACGAGCTGCTTTTCGCGCGCACTGTCCCGGCAGCCAGGAATGGCCCTGCCACACGGGAAAGTGCCCGCCGACCGACAAAAGGAGTCCGCCTGTGGCTATTCGCTATGGCAAAGGGCTGATAGGAGGGGTTGCGGTCATCGCCCTCCTGGCCCTGCTGGTCCACTGGATCGGCATCACGACGATCGAACACTACCGCGACGATCTACTGTTCTACCTGCAAGCTCATCTGTTCCTGGTCCTGGCGTCCATGCTCGCCGCATTGCTGGTGGGCATCCCCGCCGGCATCTTCCTCAGCCGCCCGAACATGGTCGGACGCGCCGAACGCTTCATGCAAGTGTTCAACATCGGTAACACCGTCCCCCCTCTGGCCGTCCTGGCCATCGCCCTGGGGATCCTCGGCATCGGCAGCGGCCCGGCCATCTTCGCGTTGTTCCTCGCCTCCTTGCTGCCCATCGTGCGCAACACCTACGAAGGCCTGAAAAACGTCCAGGGCTCCCTCAAGGAAGCCGCGGTCGGCATCGGCATGACGCCGCGCCAGGTGCTGTGGAAAGTCGAATTGCCCAACGCCGTGCCGATCATCATCGGTGGCGTGCGGGTGGCCCTGGCGATCAACGTCGGCACCGCGCCCCTGGCCTTCCTGATCGGCGCCAACAGCCTGGGCAGCCTGATATTCCCCGGCATTGCCCTGAACAATCAGCCGCAACTGCTGCTCGGCGCCGCCTGCACCGCGCTGCTGGCCTTGCTCCTCGACGGCCTGGTCACCCTGGCCAGCCGCCTCTGGCTGGAACGCGGTCTGCGCCCGTCCTAAGCCCGTCAGAGACAAGGAATCGACATGAAAAAACTAAGCCTGATACTCGGCTGTGCCCTGCTGTTCGCCGGGCTGGCCCACGCCGCGGAAAAACCGCTGATCCGCATTGGCGCCAGGGTCTTCACCGAACAGACCCTGCTGGCGGAAATCACCTCCCAGTACCTGCGCAGCAAGGGTTACGACACCCGCGTCACCGGCGGCCTGGGCAGCAACCTGGCCCGCAGCGCCCAGGAAAGCGGACAACTGGACCTGATCTGGGAATACACCGGGGTGTCGCTGGTGGCCTACAACCACATCGACGAGAAACTCGACAGCCAGCAGTCCTACGCCCGAGTCAAAGAACTCGACGCGAAAAAAGGCCTGGTCTGGTTGGCGCCGTCCAAGTTCAGCAACACCTACGCCCTGGCCCTGCCGGAGAACGTGGCCCGGGAACATCCGCAGATCAACAGCATCAGCGACCTGACCCGAGCCCTGGCCGAAAAACCCGAGGAGAACCGCCTGGTGGCCCTGGACACGGAGTTCGCCAACCGCTCCGACGGCATGGCCGGCATGGTCAAGCTGTATGAGATGAACCTGACCCGCAAAAACACCCGGCAAATGGATGCCGGCCTGGTCTACACCGCCCTGCGCAACGGCCAGGTGTTCGCCGGCCTGGTCTACACCACCGACGGTCGGCTCAACGCCTTCAAGCTCAAGCTGCTGGAGGACGACAAGCACTACTTCCCGGACTACACCGCCGCCCCCGTGGTGCGTCAGGTGTACCTCGACGCCCATCCGCAACTGGCGGCGGACCTCAAGCCGCTGGCGGCGCTGTTCGATGACGAAACCATGCGCCAGCTGAACGCGCGGGTCGATGTCGACCATGAAAGCCCTTCCGCCGTGGCCGCAGATTTCCTGCGCCAGCATCCGATCAACCACTGATAGAGAGGAGAAGACATGGAATTTTTAAACGCCTTTTCCCATCTCGATTGGGCCCAGGTCCTGCACCTGACCTGGCAGCACATCACCCTGGTGGGCATTGCCGTGAGCCTGGCGATTGTCTTCGGTGTGCCCCTGGGCATCCTGATGACCCGCTTCCCGACCCTGGCCGGCCCGTTGCAGGCCAGCGCCACGGTGTTGCTGACCATTCCGTCCATCGCCCTGTTCGGCCTGCTGCTGCCGTTCTACTCCAAGTTCGGCCAGGGCCTGGGCCCGCTACCGGCCATCACGGCAGTGTTCCTCTATTCGCTGCTGCCGATCATGCGCAACACCTACCTGGCCCTGACCGGCGTCGAACCGGGCATCCGTGAAGCCGCCCGCGGTATCGGCATGACCTTCGGCCAGCGCCTGCGCATGGTCGAGTTGCCCATCGCGGTGCCGGTGATCCTCGCCGGGGTACGCACCGCCGTGGTGATGAACATCGGCGTCATGACCATCGCCGCCACCATCGGCGCCGGCGGCCTGGGCGTACTCATTCTTGCTTCCATCAGCCGCAGCGACATGTCGATGCTGATCGTCGGCGCGGTGCTGGTCAGTCTCCTGGCCATCTTCGCCGACCTGCTTCTGCAATGGCTGCAACGCTCGCTGACACCAAAAGGACTCCTGAAATGATCGAACTTCAAAACCTGACCAAGACCTTTCGCAGCAACGGCAAGGATGTCAAAGCCGTCGACTCGGTAAGCCTGACCGTCAATGAAGGCGAGATCTGCGTGTTCCTCGGGCCGTCCGGCTGCGGCAAGAGCACCACGTTGAAAATGATCAACCGCCTGATCAAACCCACCTCGGGCAAGATCCTGATCAACGGCGAAGACACCACCGACCTCGACGAAGTCACCCTGCGCCGCAACATCGGCTACGTGATCCAGCAGATCGGCCTGTTCCCCAACATGACCATCGAGGAAAACATCGTGGTGGTGCCCAAGCTGCTGGGCTGGGACAAGCAGAAATGCCACGACCGTGCCCGCGAGCTGATGAGCATGATCAAGCTCGAACCCAAGCAGTACCTGCACCGCTATCCGCGGGAACTGTCCGGCGGCCAGCAGCAGCGCATCGGGGTGATTCGCGCCCTGGCGGCGGACGCCCCGCTGCTGCTGATGGACGAACCCTTCGGCGCGGTGGACCCGATCAACCGCGAGATGATCCAGAACGAGTTCTTCGAGATGCAGCGCGCGCTGAACAAGACCGTGATCATGGTCAGCCACGACATCGACGAAGCCATCAAGCTGGGGGACAAGATCGCCATCTTCCGCGCCGGCAAGCTGCTGCAGATCGACCACCCGGACACCTTGCTCGCCCACCCGGCGGACGACTTCGTCAGTAACTTCGTCGGCCAGGACAGCACCCTCAAGCGCCTGTTGCTGGTCAAGGCCGAAGACGCGGCAGACAACGCCCCGTCGGTGAGCCCGGAAACCCCGGTGGCCGAAGCCCTGGAATTGATGGACGAACACGACCGCCGCTACGTGGTGGTGACCTGCGCCGAGAACAAGGCCCTGGGTTATGTACGCCGTCGCGACCTGCACCGTCAGACCGGCACCTGCGCCCAGTTCCTGCGCGAATTCAACGCCACCGCCGCCTACGACGAGCACCTGCGGATTCTTCTGTCACGCATGTACGAGTTCAACCGCTCGTGGCTGCCGGTGCTGGATGCCGAACGGGTGTTCCTGGGGGAAGTGACCCAGGAATCCATTGCTGCCTACCTGAGCTCGGGGCGTTCACGGGGGATGAAGACCAATATCGTCTCACCGGCTGAAGCGGTGGTTGCCTGATCAATAAATAGCCAACAACGAACCTGTGGCGAGGGAGCTTGCTCCCGCTGGGCGGCGAAGCGGCCCCTCTTGGCAAAAAAGAGTGGAACTGCTGCGCAGTCCGCGGGAGCAAGTCCCTCGCCACAAGGTTTTTTGTCCGCCAACGCGCCGGAAAAAAATATCAACAGCCACTCCCTTGAACGCCGTCCGGCGAGACCTTCCGAAACAGCCAAAATCCCCCTCACACCCGCCTCTCGCCGCTAACGTCGCCGATGTTGACGACTTGACACTTACCAGCCACTTGGCGCGCAAAAGCGTCGAACGTGCAGGTATTTTTAACACCCGTGAATTCTTCGGGAACATCTGTCCGTCATCTGTGTCGGCTACAAAGAGAGGTGTCGTCAACGCACGTCAGACAAGTGCAAAAACGCGACATTTTTTGTTGATCTCAGGCCCCTCACCGCCTAAAGTTCGCGCCGAACGTCCATGCTGGAAACGATCCATCCGGCTCAAGTACTGACGACGAGACAGCAAGGCCAAGGGCAGATTGCCCATGGCCTTTTTGCTTTCGGCGACATGCCTTGGGAAGTAGGCGAACCAAAGTGGGGATACGGAGGACGTTCATTTGCACCCATTGATTTCTAACGTTTGCCAGTAGGAGCTCCCAACGCATGTCGATTAACGTCGAAGACTATTTTGCGCGCGAAACCTTTCAAAAAATGAAGGCGTTCGCCGACAAGCAAGAAACCCCATTCGTGGTCATCGATACCCAGATGATCGCCCAGGCCTACGACGACCTGCGCGCCGGTTTCGAATTCGCCAAGGTCTACTACGCGGTCAAGGCCAACCCGGCCGTCGAGATCATCGACCTGCTGCACGAAAAAGGCTCCAGCTTCGACATCGCCTCGATCTACGAACTGGACAAAGTGCTGAGCCGCGGCGTCAACCCGGCCAACATCAGCTACGGCAACACCATCAAGAAGTCCAAGGACATCCGCTACTTCTATGAGAAGGGCGTGCGCCTGTATGCCACCGACTCCGAAGCCGACCTGCGCAACATCGCCAAGGCCGCCCCGGGTTCGAAAGTCTACGTGCGCATCCTCACCGAAGGCTCCACCACCGCCGACTGGCCGCTGTCGCGCAAGTTCGGCTGCCAGACCGACATGGCCATGGACCTGCTGATCCTCGCCCGCGACCTGGGCCTGGTGCCTTATGGCGTATCGTTCCACGTCGGTTCGCAACAGCGCGACATCAGCGTCTGGGACGCGGCGATCGCCAAGGTCAAAGTGATCTTCGAACGCCTGAAGGAAGAAGACGGCATCGAACTCAAGCTGATCAACATGGGTGGCGGCTTCCCGGCCAACTACATCACCCGCACCAACAGCCTGGAAACCTACGCCGAGGAAATCATCCGCTTCCTCAAGGAAGACTTCGGTGACGACCTGCCGGAAATCATCCTCGAGCCGGGCCGTTCGTTGATCGCCAACGCCGGCATCCTGGTCAGCGAAGTGGTACTGGTGGCGCGCAAATCCCGCACCGCCGTCGAGCGCTGGGTCTACACCGACGTGGGCAAATTCTCCGGCCTGATCGAAACCATGGACGAGTCGATCAAGTTCCCGATCTGGACCGAGAAGAAAGGTGAAGTCGAAGAAGTGGTGATCGCCGGCCCGACCTGCGACAGCGCCGACATCATGTACGAAAACTACAAGTACGGCCTGCCGCTGAACCTGGCCATCGGCGACCGCCTGTACTGGCTGTCCACCGGTGCCTACACCACCAGCTACAGCGCAGTGGAATTCAACGGCTTCCCGCCGCTGAAGGCCTTCTACCTGTAAGGGCAGTGGCTAGCTGTTAGCGACAAGCTGCAAGAAAAAGCCCATGACGTGTCATGGGCTTTTTTATGCGTGCGATTCAGTGGCTCAACGATCTTCCCGGACATGCCAAATACGCAGGACGGACAAGGCCATGCCTTGAATCTCATAACGCACCTCGTAATGCCCCACCAGCAACCGTCGAACATCCCTCGGCTTGAATTCCTCCAACTGCTCTCCCAATCGAGGGTTAGATAGAAGCGCATCTGGAGCCCGCACGAGGGATTGCACGGTCCGAGCAGCAGCCGAGCGATTAACCTGAGCGAGAAATTCAAACAGCCGAGCCAGATCGGATAGCGCCTTGCTCGTCCATTTCAACTGTCTCATTTTGGTAAAGGCAGAGGCTTGTCGCCAGACAGACTCTCTGCCCAAGCCAGCACTGACTGATGATCGACAACCCTTCCAGCATCGACATCTGCCAAGGCCTCAAGCGTCAGTCGGCGACGCTCTTCTTCCTGGTCAACCCAGGCCACCAATGCTTGCTTCACGATCCAGGCACGGGAGCGCTCCAGGCGAGAAGCCAGTTGATCGACCTTATCCGCCAGATCCAAGGGAATGTGGGCGGTCAGTACTTTTGTCGCGGGCATGAGGTAGACCTGCATCAGAATGATTAAAAGCGATTAGCTTTGAATCATAGTGATTTAAGCCAACACAGCAAGCCGCTCTACGTCCCGTTCATCACCCAATTGGGCGGCCCGCTGCTGATAAGCCTGGGCCAGTTGGCGAATCTCGGGATGCGTGGCATTAAGCAACTCGGCGCAAGCCACCCGCAGGAAGTTCAGATTGCCGCCGACCAGGGCGCGCTTCAGCCAATCCACCGCTTCGTCGATCCGCCCGGCATCGGCCAGCACCGCCGCATAGCTGAACTGTCCGCGAAAGTCTCCACCCTCGGCCGAGCGCCGGTACCAGTCCCGGGCCGCCTCGGGGTCGGCCGGACAGACCAGCCCTTCCTCCAGGTAACGCCCCAGCAGGTTCATCGATTTGGCATGGCCAAGGTCCGCCGCGCGGCGGTAGCAGGCCAGGGCCAGGGCATGGTTCTGCGCCACGCCACGGCCAGTGGCCAGCAGGTTGGCGTAGTTGTACAGGCCCCAGTCCAGCCCCGCTTCGGCGGCCAATCGATAATGCCCGGCAGCGCGGGCGGCATCCGCCGGGCAGCCCCAGCCGTGTTCATGGCAGCGCCCGAGCATGTTGCGGGCCATCAGGTGCCCGCCTTGGGCGGCGATGTCGAACCAGCGCAAGGCCAGGGCCAGGTCCTGCTGGATGCCGTGGCCGTCGAGGAGGATCTGCCCCAGCAGCGCCTGGGCCTCCACCAGGCCCTCGCCAGCAGCCACCAGGATCGCCTGGGCCGCGCGGGACGGGCTTTGCTGGAGCATGGCGCTCAGTTGTGCGCCGTCGAGGACTTCCTTGCGGCGAAGTTGAACAGTCACCGCCTACACCTCGACCCAGCGCCGCAGCAGGTTGTGATAGGTGCCGGTCAGGCGGATCAGCGAAGGATGCTCGGGCACGTCCCGGGTCAGTTCCTGGATCGCCCCGTCCATCTCGAACAGCAAGGCGCGCTGGCTGTCCTCGCGCACCAGGCTCTGGGTCCAGAAGAACGAGGCGTAGCGAGCGCCACGGGTCACCGGGTTGACCTTGTGCAGGCTGGTGCCGGGGTACAGCACCATGTCCCCCGCCGGCAGCTTGACCCGCTGCAGGCCGTAGGTGTCCTGGATCTCCAGTTCCCCCCCGTCATAGTCCTCGGGGTCGCTGAAGAACAGGGTCGACGACAGGTCGGTGCGCACCCGCTCCGCGCTGCCCTTGGGCTGGCGCACGGCGTTGTCGATGTGGAAGTCGAAACTGCCGCCGGCGGTGTAGCAGTTGATCAGCGGTGGGAACACCTTGTGCGGCAAGGCGGCGGACATGAACAGCGGGTTCTGCCACAGGCGATCGAGCATCGCTGCGCCGATCTCCTGGGCCAGCGGATGCCCTTCCGGCAGTTGTAGGTTGTGCTTGGCCTTGGCCGACTGGTAACCGGCAGTGATCTTGCCATCCGCCCAGTCCGCCTGCTCCAGGGCTTCACGGATACGCCCCACTTCATCACGGGTGAACACGCCGGGGATGTGCAGCAACATGGCCAGGTACCTGAGCAGCGAAAGGTCGTCAATGGTATTGATTCTTATTGACTGTGTAAAACCCGGTGACGAATGAGAACGCAAAAACCGTAAGGATAAATTGTAAAGATTGTAAATTCAGTGCGAATAGTAACGTTTCGCAATTGATAACGATTGTTTCTTTCCCCTATATTCCGCGACCTCAAATCCTTGGGGAGGGGAACCACCATGTCACGCCAACAACCACCATCCGCTGTCAGTTCACCGCGCCTGCTGGCCTCCGCCATTGGCGTGGCGATTACCGCCGGCTCCGCGGGCCATATGGTTCAGGCCGCCGAAGACACCCAGCAAAAGGCCGCGGGCAAGGCCATTGCCCTGGATGCCACCAGCATTAGCGGTGAGGCCCAGGAGCAGACGTCTTACAAGGTCGACACCTCCTCCTCGAAAAAATACACAGCACCCTTGCGGGAAACACCGAAAAGCGTGACGGTCATTCCCCAGCAAGTGATGCGGGACACTGCGGCCACCAGCCTGGTGGATGCCCTGCGCACCACACCCGGGATTACCTTCGGCGCCGGTGAAGGCGGCAACCCGGCCGGTGACCGCCCGATCATTCGCGGCTTCAACGCCGAAAGCGACGTGTTCATCGACGGCATGCGTGATCCGGCCTCGCAAAGCCGGGAGATCTTCAACGTCGAGTCCATCGAAGTCAGCAAGGGCCCAGGCTCGGCCTTTACCGGCGCCGGCTCCACCGGCGGCAGCCTGAACCTGATCTCCAAGACCGCCAAGCTGGGCAACTCCTACAACGGGGGGTTCACCTGGGGCTCTGACCAGACCAAACGCACCACCCTGGACCTCAACCAGCAGATGACCGACAGTTCGGCCTTCCGCCTGAACCTGATGAAGCACGAGGCCAACGTGGCCGGGCGCGACGCCGTGGAAGTCAGCCGCTGGGGCGTGGCGCCCTCCTTCGCCTTCGGCCTGGGCACCGACACCCGGGTCACCGTGGGTTACTACCACCTCAACACCGACGACATTCCGGACTACGGCATCCCGCTGACCAACAGCGGCACCCGCCGCAGCAAGTACAACGTCGACAAACCTGTCAGCGTCAATCGTGACAACTTCTACGGCCTCACCGGCCGCGACTACCGCAAGACCAGCGAAGACAGCGGCACGATCAAGATCGAACACGACCTGAACGACAACCTGACCCTGTCCAACAGCTTCCGCCTGTCGCGCTCGACCCTGGACTACATCGTCACCAACCCGGATGACAGCCGTGGCAACGTCGCCAACGGCACCGTCTACCGCAGCCCGAAAAGCCGCAACTCGACCTCCAAGGGCTGGACCAACCAGACCGACCTGAGCGCCAAGTTCGACACCGGTTTCATCGAGCACAGCCTGGTGACCGGTATCGAGTTCTCCTACGTGGATACCCACAACCGTGCCTACGACGTGACCTCGGCGGTCAACGGCAGCACCTGTAACGCGGCCCTGATCGCCAACGGCGACTGCACCAGCCTCAACAACCCGACACCGGGCGCCGGCTGGAACGGCACCATCAAGGACAGCGCGGCCTACACCGACACCGACACCAAGACCGCTGCGGCCTACGTGTTCGACACCCTGAAGTTCAATGAGCAATGGTCGTTGAACCTGGGCCTGCGTTTCGACGATTACCAGACCCGTTCCAGCGGCTACGCCACCCGTGCCCCAGTGGGCGAGTTCGCCCGCGAAAACAACTCGCAGCTGTGGAACTACCAGATCGGCGTGGTCTACAAACCGCTGCCCAACGGCAGCGTCTACGCGGCCTACTCCACCTCCAGCAACCCGGCGGGTGAAACCAGCGGCAACGGTGGCCTGGACCTGGCGGCGAACAACAGCAGCCTGGACCCGGAAAAGAACCGCAACTATGAAGTGGGCACCAAGTGGGACTTCTTCGATGACGATCTGTCGTTGACCGCCGCCCTGTTCCGCACCGAGAAAACCAATGCGCGGATCAACGATCCGGATGGCGGCGCCACCCAGGTGCTGGACGGCGAACAACGGGTCAATGGCCTGGAGCTGACCTATAGCGGCAAGCTGACCCGCAACTGGAAGGTCTACGGCGGCTACACCTACATGGAAAGCGAAGTGGTGAAAACCACCCTGGCGGCGGACGAGGGCAACCACACCCCGAGCACGCCACGGAACAACTTCACCCTGTGGTCGACCTATGACCTGATCCCGGAACGCCTCACTGTCGGTGCCGGCGCCACCTTCGTCGATTCCCAGTTCGGCAACATCGCCAACTCGGTGGAAATACCGTCCTACTGGCGCTACGACGCCATGGCCAGCTACAAGCTGACCAAGAACGTCGACCTGCAACTCAACGTGCAGAACCTGACCGACAAGCGTTACTTCGATCAGGTCTTCCAGACCCATTACGCCCACGTGGCCGCCGGCCGTACCGCGCTGATGAGTGCCAACTTCCACTTCTGATCCAGCGCAACACCCACCTGTGGCCCCGGCCACAGGCGCCCCAGCCCCACGCATCCGAATGCCTGGGGCTTTTGCGTGTAAAAACGAATGCTTCTCGACAACACACGGCATACTGCGCGCCGTGTTTTCTCTCTCTGGACGAACAAGGCGAGTGACGTGTTGAAGAAAACCCTGTTCCAGCTGCACTGGTTCTTCGGCATCAGCGCGGGGCTGATCCTGGCCCTGATGGGCATCACCGGGGCGACGGTGTCGTTCCAGGACGAAATCCTGCGCGCCCTCAACCCATCGGTGCTGCAAGTCGACCCGCTCCCCGCCGGGGCGCTGCCGCCCGCCGAACTGGTGGAGAAAATCCAGGCCGCCGAAGGCCAGACCGTGTCCATGCTCTGGGTGGAAACCGACAGCGGCAACGCCGCGCGGGTGTTCTTCACACCGCCGCCGGGCGAACGCCGTGGCCAGATGCGCTACTTCGACCCCTACACCGGCGAGCTCCTGGGTGACGCGGTCGGCCAGGACTTCTTCGGCTTCATGCTGCAACTGCACCGTTTCCTGGCCATCGGCGACACCGGCCGGCAGATCACCGGCGCCTGCACCCTGATCCTGATCTTCTTCTGCCTGTCCGGGCTGTACCTGCGCTGGCCGCGCCAGGTCGGCAACTGGCGGGTATGGCTGACCCTGGACTGGGCCAAGAAAGGCCGCGGCTTCAACTGGGACCTGCACGCGGTGTTCGGCACCTGGTGCCTGTTGTTTTACCTCTTGTTCGCCCTCACCGGCCTGTACTGGTCCTACGACTGGTACCGGGAGGGACTGACCAAGCTGCTCTCCGACGCGCCACACAGTGAGCGCCAGCGCGGCGGTCGCGGCGGCCCACCGCCCAAGGGCCCGGCCCCGGTGGCGGACTACAACGCCCTGTGGAGCAGCCTCTACAGCGCCGCCGGCAAGGACCTCAGCGCCTACAACATCCGCATGCCCGCCGTGGCCGGCCAGCCGGCGACAGTGTTCTACCTGCTCAAGGACTCGCCCCACGATCGCGCCCTGAACCAGCTGACCCTGGATCCCGTCACCGGGGTCATCAGTCGCCACCAGCGCTACGCCGAGCAGAGCGTCAAGGCGCAACTGCTCACCAGCGTCTACGCCCTGCACGTGGGCAGCTACTTCGGCCTGATCGGGCGCATCGCCCTGACCCTGGCCTCACTGAGCATGCCGCTGTTCTTCGTCACCGGCTGGCTGCTGTACCTGGATCGCCGGCGCAAGAAGCGCCAGATCAAGGACGCACGCCAAGGCCTGGAAAGCAGCGCCGACGATGGCTCCGCGTGGCTGATCGGTTTCGCCAGCCAGAGCGGGTTTGCCGAACAACTGGCCTGGCAGACCGCCGGGCAATTGCAGGTTGCCGGGATCGCCGCCCGGGTCCTGCCCCTGGGCAACCTCAGCGAACAGGACCTGCGTGACGCCCAGCGAGCCCTGTTCGTGGTCAGCACCTTCGGCGACGGCGAAGCCCCAGACAGCGCCCGCGGCTTCGAGCGCAAACTGCTGGGCCGCGAGCTGTCGCTGCCGGGTCTGGAATACGCCGTGCTCGGCCTGGGCGACCGCCAGTACCCGCACTTCTGCGGTTTTGCCCGGCGCCTGCATGACTGGCTGGCGAACCAGGGCGCCAGCACTCTGTTCGCCCCTATCGAAGTGGACAGCGGCGACAGCTACGCCCTGCGCCACTGGCAGCAACAACTGGGACAACTCATCGGCCATGCGCCGGTGGACCTGTGGCGGGCCCCAGCGTTCGACAACTGGACCTTGAAAAGCCGCAGCCTGCTCAATCCTGAGAGCAGCGGCTCCGGGGTCTACCTGCTGCAACTGCTGGCCCCCAGCGCCAGCAGCTGGCTGGCCGGGGATCTGGTGGAAGTCATGCCGCGCAACAGCCGTGGCGCAGTGGCGGACTTCCTCGCGGGCCTGGGCCTCTCCGGCAACACCCCGGTGCAACTGGACGGCCTGCAGGAAAGCCTCGAACAAGCCCTGGGCAGCCGCCAGCTCCCGGAAAACCGCGCCCATTTGATCGGCCTGCACGCCCAGGCCCTGGTGGATGCCCTGGTGCCCTTGAACATGCGCGAGTACTCCATCGCCTCGATTGCCGCTGATGGCTGCCTGGAATTGCTGGTGCGCCAGGAATGCCGCCCCGATGGCAGCCTGGGGATTGGCTCCGGCTGGCTCACCGAACACGCGGCGGTGGGTTCGAGCATCAGCCTGCGGGTACGGCGCAACAGCGGCTTCCACCTGCCGGCCGAACCCTGCCCGCTGATTCTGCTGGGCAACGGCACCGGGTTGGCGGGCCTGCGCAGCTTGCTCAAGGCACGGATCGCCGAGGGCCAGCAACGCAACTGGCTGATCTTTGGCGAGCGCAACGCCGAGCATGATTTCTACTGCAAGGATGAACTGCAGGAATGGCGCACCCGCGGCGACCTGAGCCGCCTGGACCTGGCGTTCTCCCGGGACCAGGCCGAGAAGGTCTACGTCCAGGACCGCCTGCGCCAAGCGGCCGACGAACTGAAGAAGTGGCTGGCCGACGGCGCCGCGATCTACATCTGCGGCAGCTTGCAGGGCATGGCTTCAGGGGTGGATCAGGTGCTCAACGAGGTGCTGGGCGCAGACCAGGTCGAACGCCTGATCGAACAGGGGCGCTACCGCCGCGACGTTTACTGAGGCGTCAGACGCTTCGCCGGCAAGCCGGCTCTACACCACTCCTGCGGCCCCACTCCTGCGTAGGAGCTGGCTTGCCAGCGAAGGCGCCCGTCAGAACGGCGCAAGGCTCAAGGCCCTCTTCGCCGGCAAGCCGGCTCCTACGGGACGGGGTGCTGGCGAGAAGGGTTACACCGGTTGCAGGTTGTGTTCGTACACCGCCACGCCATCCAGGTCCCGCAGGATCACCTTCAGCTCTGCCGTCTGCCCGTCGATCTGCACTTCGCCAAAGAACTGAAAACCGGCAAAGGGCGAGGTGTTCTGCGCGGGCGGCGCCTTCTGGAACACCACTTCCGGGCCGAAGGTCTTGTCCAGCACATTGGGCCCGAAACTCCCGGCATTCAGGGGACCGGCAACAAACTCCCAGAACGGCTCGAAATCCTGGAACGCCGCGCGATCCGGGTGGTAATGATGGGCCGCGCAGTAATGCACGTCCGCCGTCAGCCACACATGGTTGCGTATCTGATGCTTGTGCAGGTGCGCCAGCAATTCGGCAATCTCCAGCTCACGCCCCTGGGCCGGTCCCGGGTCGCCGTTGGCAATCGCCTCCCAGCGCGCCACGCCCGGGCTGACCTCGCCATCCGGTACACCCAGGCCAATCGGCATGTCCGCCGCCACCACTTTCCATTGGGCCTGCGAATCCTTGAGTTCACGCTTCAACCAATCCAGCTGCTCACGGCCCAGGAAGGGCTTCTCGCCACCAAGGTTGTCATCGTTGGCCCCGCGATAACTGCGCATGTCCAGCACGAACACATCCAGCAGCGGCCCATAGCTGAGCTTGCGGTAAATCCGCCCGCCGCCATCGGCGCTCTGCCGACGCATCGGCGCATACTCAAGCCACGCCTGCCGCGCGCGGCCCACCAGGGTCTGGATGTCCTTGACCGCGTAGCGCTCGTCCAACTGCTTGCCGGGCGACCAGTTGTTGACCACCTCGTGGTCGTCCCACTGCCAGATCTGCGGCACCTCGGCGTTGAAGCGACGCAGGTTCTCGTCCATCAGGTTGTAGCGGTAATTGCCCCGGTACTCGTCCAGGGTTTGCGCCACCTTGCTCTTGGCCTCGGTGGTGATATTGCGCCAGACGCGCCCGTCCTCCACGGTCAACTGCGCCGGCACCGGGCCGTCGGCGTAAATGGTGTCGCCGCTGTGGATAAAGAAGTCCGGCAAACGCAGGCGCATGGCCTCATAAATGCGCATGCCACCGATGTCCGGGTTGATGCCGAAGCCCTGGCCCACCGTGTCGCCGCTCCAGACAAAACGGATGTCCCGGCGTTGCGACGGCGCACTGCGCAAATGGCCGAACCACGGCTCGCTGGCCACACCGGATTGCGCATCCTCGAAGGTCACCCGATAGAAGATCGCCTGATCGGCCGGCAACCCGGTCAACTCCACCCGCGCCGTGAAGTCGGTCCGCGCATCGGCCAGGGGCGAGATGAAACGCCGAGGGTTGCTGAACATGCTTCGCGTGTCCCACTCCACCACCATCCGCGCCGGTCGATCGCTGCGGCTCCAGATCATCGCCTTATCCCCCAGCAGATCCCCGGACTGCACCCCATCGGTGAGCTGCGGCCGATCCTTGACCGACGCAATCACCGCCGGCGCCAGGCTCGGCAGCAACAGCCCCGCCCCGGCGATTTGCATGATCCGACGACGGCCGAGGTTGAACTCGCTCATGGTGACTCCCTGACAATGGTCAAAAGGCAACCTTAGTCAGCGGGGATGAAGGGGGTGTGACAGGGGACTGAAGGACGCAATGCAGGGTGGCAGCTCGACGCGGACTAGCAGAACCGGCCTCAGGCAACCGGCGCATCCGTAGATGCTCCGCACCGAGCCGCCCTGACGATCCGAAACTAATCAACTGCTACTCCAGACTCAAGCCAGTCAGAACGGTTTAGACGGGGCTTACACAAGAGATAGAGCAAGCTCACAACAGTTGATGCCGAAGGCGCGCTGAAGCGGCCTTCGGCGGTGAAAATCCGTACTAACGAACGGCGACTCAACTGGGAGAACGACGATTGCCATCAAGCAAGGCATCGACCACGCCACGGGCCATTTCCACTGAATGCACCAGGGACCAGATCAGGCCACGCTCGATGCCGCTGGCCTGCTCGGTGATCTCGTCGGACACCTCCTCGGCCGCCTTGAGCAACATGGACACGTGGAGCAAGGCTTCCTCGGCGCTGATACCGGGACGAACGCTGAAGGGCGAGTCGGTGCCCGCCGGACCCGCGGCGGTGGGGTGCAGAGCCGCAATCAACGAGCCGTTTGCACGGGTGTTGGCCAGTGCATGGCGAATGACTTCGTTGGCCAGATCGTGGTCGGGATTACGACGGGAAACAGAATGGGAAACAGGCGGATCGGGGACGATCTTTTTCATGGTGCAGCTCCTTGGGGTGGAGCCACCACCTGACGCTGCTAAACGTAAGGTGGCAGCTGTACGCGGGTTAGCAGACCGGTCCAAGGAATCCGGCGCACCCGAGGGCGCCCCACGCACAGCCGCCATAACAGAACTCGGCAGGCCAAAAGCCAACCGGGACAGGGGCCATACTTGCGTGTCTTGGAATCAGGCTGCTAAACCCGATCACTGAACATTCAGTGACGAACCGAGCCTAGTGAGCCGAGTACCCAGCCGCAAGCGCCAGGGAGTGTCTCGGAAACGCCTTACAAAAGAAAGAGACTTGGCCGACAGCAGCCTATGCCTGTGGCTGAGTTTGCTCTCGAAATGGACACAAAATGTCTAGCGCCCTTCGGATCACCGCGTCTCCTGCGGAGCCGGTCGCAGCCTGCGGCAGCGGCTACACAAAGCCGACTGTAGCCGCTGCTGAGCCTGCGAAGCTGCGAAAAGGACCGCAGGGCCTTGCTTGGCGATTGACCGACGAATCTATGGCGTCTTCAAGATCGCTGCGTCTCCTACGGAGCCGTTCGCAGCCTGCGGCAGCGGCTACACAAAGCCGCCTGTAGCCGCTGCTGAGCCTGCGAAGCTGCGAAAAGGACCGCAGGGCCTTGCTTGGCGATTGACCGACGAACCTCAGGCGTCTTCAAGATCGCCGCGTCTCCTACGACGGAGTGCCGCCCAGAGCGTTCGCAGCCTGCGGCAGCGGCTACAGCGGGTGCCGTTGCGGGATTGCGCCGCAACGGAAGTGCCGTGGAGGTCAGGCCGCCTTGGCCGGTTCCAGGGCCAGTTCGACGGTCTCTGGTCGTTTCACTAGGGCATAGACAACCGCCGTCAGCAGACTCCCTGCAACAATCGCCAGCAGGTACAGCAGCGCATGGTTGATGGCGTTCGGGATCAGCATGACAAACAGGCCGCCATGGGGCGCCATCAGTTTGCAGCCGAAGTACATCGACAAGGCCCCGGTCAGGGCGCCGCCCGCAATGCTCGCCGGGATCACTCGCAGCGGGTCCTTGGCGGCAAACGGAATCGCCCCTTCGGAGATAAAGCACAGGCCCAATACCAGGGCGGCCTTGCCAGCTTCGCGTTCGGTCTGGGCAAATTTGCGTCGGGCAATGAGGGTGGCAATCCCTAAGCCAATCGGCGGCACCATGCCCGCGGCCATGGTCGCGGCCATCGGTGCATAACTCTGGGACGCCAGCAGCCCCACCGAGAACGCGTAGGCCGCCTTGTTGATTGGCCCGCCCAGGTCGACGCACATCATCCCGCCCAGCAGTACCCCCAGCATAATGGCGTTGGTGGTGCCCATGCTGTCGAGGAAATGGGTCAGGGCTTCGAGCATGCCCGCCACCGGTTTGCCCACCACGTAGATCATCACCAGCCCGGTGAACAGGCTGGCCAGCAGCGGGATGATCAGGATCGGTTTCAACGCCTCCAGGCTTTGCGGCAGTCGCACATATTGGCTGATTGCCTTGGCCGCATAACCGGCCAGGAAGCCGGCGACGATGCCGCCGATAAAACCCGCGCCCAGGGTGCTGGCGAGCATGCCGCCGATCATTCCCGGCGCCAGACCCGGGCGGTCGGCGATGGAGTAGGCGATGTAACCGGCCAGCAGCGGCACCATCAACTTGAAGGCGGTCTCGCCGCCGATCTGCATCAAGGCCGCGGCCAAGGTGCCCTGCTCCTTGAAGGCGGTGATGCCGAAGACGAAGGACAGGGCAATCATCAGGCCGCCCGCCACCACCATCGGCAGCATGAACGACACGCCAGTCAGCAGGTGTTTGTAGACCCCGGTCTTTTCCTGCTTGGCCGGTGCCGCGGCGCCTGGCGCGGTGGACTCCAGCTGGCCCTCGGCCAGGGCCTTGTTCAGAGTGGCCTCGGACTGTTTGAGGGCCACGCCGGTGCCGCAGCGGTAGATGCGCTTGCCGGCAAAACGCTCGGTGGCCACTTCGATGTCCGCCGCCAGCAGCACCACGTCGGCGGCAGCGATGGCTTCGGCGCTCAGCGGGTTGCGGGCGCCCACCGAGCCCTGGGTTTCCACTTGCAGGTCGTAGCCCAGGCGCTTGGCGGTCTGCTGCAAGGCCTCGGCGGCCATGAAGGTGTGGGCCACGCCGGTCGGGCAGGCAGTGATCGCCACCAGGCGCGGCGCGCGTTTGCCCGCCTCGACCACAGGCTCGGCACTGGCCTCGGTGGCGACATGGATCTGGGCCTCTTCGGCGCCGCGACGCAGCACCGCATCGACGTCCTGCAGGGCCTGGGACGGGGTGCTGCGATACACCCGCTTGCCGACAAAACGCGACAGGTCCACAGGCCCGGTGCTGACCACCAGCACCCACTCGGCAGCCTCAATGGTGGCCGCTGACAGTTGGCGTTCGGGGTGTGCGTCATCGTGCACTTCCACGCTGGTGCTCCAGCCCTGGCGCTGGGCCGCGGCGTCCAGCAGGCGGGCGCAGAGTACGCTGGTGACCATGCCGTTGGGGCAGGCGGTAATAATGGCTAACTTCATACGCAACCCTCTTATTGTTCTAGGAGGGGGTGCACGCGCACCCCCTGCTCCAGCCGGGCCAGTTGGGCCCTGTCGCTGATGCCAAAACCGATCTGGGTCACGGCCATGGCGGCAATCGCCGTGGCGGTGCGCAGGGTCTGTTCTAACGGCTGGGCGCCGAGCAGGCCGTGGAGCATGCCCGCCAGCAGCGAGTCGCCGGCGCCCACGGTGCTGACCACGCTGACCTTGGGCGGAAAGGCCTGCAGGGACGGCGCGGCGCTGAACCAGTTGACGCCCTCGGCACCGTGGGAGATCACCACGTGCTCGACGCCTTGGGCCAGCAGAAGGCGCGCCGCCTCGGCCTGCACCGCCACGCCAAGCACCGGGCTGCCGAGGACGTCCGCCAGTTCCTCAGTGTTGGGCTTGATCAACCAGGGCCCCGCTGCCAGACCGGCGCGCAGGGCGGCGCCACTGGTGTCGAGGGCGACCTTCAGGCCCAGGCTTTTCAGGCGCAGCAACAGCGCCTGGAACCATTCGGGGCTGATCCCTCGCGGCAGGCTGCCGGCCACCACCACCGCGTCATGCCCGGGGGCGATCTGGTCCAGGCGCTCCAGCAAGGCCTGTTGCGCCGCCTCGCTGACCTCGGGCCCGAGGCCATTGATATCGGTGATGCGCCCGTCGTCTTCGGCCAGCTTGATGTTGCTGCGGGTGTCGCCAGGCACGCGGATAAAGGCATCGACAAAGCCGCGCTGGGCGAACAACGCGTCAAACGCCTGTGGATTGTTTTCCCCAAGAAAGCCGCTGACGGTCAGTTGGTGGCCGAGGTCGGCCAGCACCTGGGCCACGTTCAGGCCCTTGCCTGCCGCGTGGCTGTGCAGGGCGTTGCTGCGGTTGACTTCCCCGACCTCCAGGCGGGCCAGCTGCACCGTCAGGTCCAGCGCCGGGTTGAGGGTCAGGGTGAGAATCTTTGCCATTACATGGCCTCCACTAGGGCACGCACCTCGTGGGCGCTGCCGACGGCCAAAGCCTGTTGAGCAAGGGTTTGCGCCTGGGTCAGGCTGAGCTCGCGAATCCGCGCCTTGACCTCGGCGATGCTGCGTCCGGAGACGCTCAGTTCATCCACCCCCAGGCCCACCAGCACCGGCACCGCCAGCGGGTCGGCCGCCAGCTCGCCGCAGACCCCGACCCACTTGCCGTGGGCATGGGCGGCACGCACGGTGATGTCGATCAGTTGCAGCACCGCCGGGTGCAGGCCGTCGGCCTGGGCAGACAGGCTCGGGTGGCCACGGTCGATGGCCAGGGTGTATTGGGTCAGGTCGTTGGTGCCGACGCTGAAGAAGTCCACTTCCTTGGCCAGCACCGGCGCCAGCAGGGCGGCAGACGGCACTTCGATCATGATCCCCAGTTGCAGGTCGGCCACCGGGATTTCCCGGCGCAGGCGCTCGGTCATGTCCCGGGCCTGACGCCATTCTTCGACGCTGCCGACCATGGGGAACATGATCCGCAGCGGGCGGTTGTCCGCCGAGCGCAGCAGCGCACGCAATTGCGCTTCCATGATGAGCGGCCGCTGCAGGGTCAGGCGGATGCCGCGCACGCCGAGGAAGGGGTTTTCTTCCTTGGCGATCGGCCAGTAAGGCAGCGGTTTGTCGCCGCCCACGTCCAGGGTGCGCACCACCAGCGGCCGCCCGGCAAGGCCGTCGAGCACACGGCGGTATTCAGCTTCCTGGGTGGCTTCGTCCGGGGCCTGGGGATGGGCCATGAAGATCAGTTCGGTGCGCAGCAGGCCGATGCCTTCGGCGCCGTTTTCCACGGCGGCGGCGACACCGGCGCTTTCGCCGATGTTGGCGAACACCTCCACCGCATGACCATCCGTGGTGCGGGCCTGTTGATGGCGTTGCTCGGCGGCGGCCTTGAGGCGTTGCTCGCGGGTGTCACGTTCCTCGGCGGCCCGCTGCAGGGTGTGGCTGTCGGCGTCGACATGCAGGCGGCCGCGCTGGCCGTCCAGCAGCAGGGGCGTGCCGGGCTTGATCAGCAACACGCTGGCGCCCGCGCCCACCAGGGCCGGAATGCCCAGGGCCCGGGCGACGATGGCGCTGTGGGCGGTGGCGCCGCCGCGGGCGGTGAGAATGCCGGCGACGCGAGCCGGGTCCAGGCGCGCGACGTCCGAGGGACCGACTTCGTCCATCACCAGGATGTAGGGCTGGTCCGGTTCGGCCGGGGTTTCGATGCCGCACAGTTGCGCCAGCACCCGACGGCCGATGTCCCGCAGGTCGGCGGCGCGTTCGGCGAGCAAGGCATCCTGCAGGGCTTCCTGCTGCTTGGCGGCGGTTTCGATCACGGTCATCCACGCCGCTTCCGCGCTTTCACCCTGCTTGAGGCGGGTGTCCACTTCGTCGGCCAGCTCGGGGTCGTCAAGCATTTCCTGGTGGGTGATGAAGATCTCGCGAATGGCCTTGGCCTTGCTGCGCTGGACCAGCCCATCGATGTCCTGGCGCACGTCGGCCAGGGCCTGCTGCAGGCGCTGGCGCTCGATGGCGGTGGACTCGCCCCGCAGCGGGTAGTCGATGGCTTGCTGGACCTGGATGTGGGCCGGGCCGATGGCGATGCCGGGAGCGGCGGCGATGGCCTGGATCAGGCTGCCGGAAGCCGGGGCGCAGATCGGCACCACGACTTCCTGCGGCTCTTCCCGGGGGGCGCTGGCCGCCGGCAGGGGCTCGACGGCTTCGCCGAGGCCGGCTTCGATGGCCGCCAGCAGGGCCGGCAAGGCATCGGCGGCAATGCTCGGTTCCGCGATCAGCTCCAGCACCTGGCCGCGTCGGGCACCCAGGCTCAGCAGCTTGCTCAGGCTTTTCACCGAGACCGCCGAAGCCGCGCTATCGGCGATACGGATGCGGATCTCACCCTCGAAATTCTTCGCCAACTGCGCCAGCTCCTTGGCCGGGCGCGCATGCAGGCCGTGGGCATTGGCCAGGGCAATGCGGGCGCTGGGCCAGTCCGCGGGCAACTCGCCGCCGAGCACTTCCAGTACCGCGCGACTGCTGGTGGCGCGGCCCAATTCCTGGCCACGGCCCTCGATCAGCAGCGCACACAGGCGCTCCAGCAGGGCTTGATGGGCTTCCCCCAGGCTGGCCAGGCAGAACAGACCGCTCAGGGGCTGGCCCAGGTAGCGGATGGGTTTGTCCGGGGTGACGAACGCCAGCCCGGGGCGCAACACGGTCTGCTCGCTGTGCAACCACCACAGGCCGTCGCCCAGGGGCAGCGCATCCACCTGTTGCAGCACCGCGGCAAAGCCGTTGCTCACGCACTCGGCCTGGCGCAGCAGGCGGGCGCCGCGCCAGACCAGTTCTTCGAAATCTTCCGCCGCCACCCCGAGGCCGATCATCTGCGCGTCCAGCGCCAGCTCCTGGGGCGCCCCCTGCAACAGCTTGAGCAGGGCCTCCGGGGAGCTGGCGCGACGCAGGGCCTGGCCCAGGTCGGTTTCTCCCAGGGCCCGGGTCAGCAGTTGCAGCAGGCGCAGGTGCTCGTCGGATTTGGCCGCGATGCCGATGGCCAGGTAGACGATCTGCCCGTCGCCCCAGTCCACACCGTCGGGAAACTGCAGCAGGCGCACGCCGGTGGCAAATACCTGATCGCGGGTTTCCGGGGTGCCGTGGGGGATGGCGATGCCTTGGCCGAGAAAGGTCGAGCCCTGGGCTTCGCGGGCCTTGAGGCCGGCCAGGTAACCCTCGGCCACCAGGCCGTCAGCCACCAGTTTATCGGCCAGCAAATGCAGCGCCGCGGACTTATCCACAGCCGTTTGGCCCATGGATATCTGCTCTACAGTGAGCTCGAGCATGGCTTCTCCTATTTAGCGCGGCAGGTGGCGGCGCTAGGTATTGTTTTAAGTAAGCAGCGTAGGCGTGTTTATGGCCACAAACGGGACTTGTTACCGGGCAGAGGTGTTTTTCCGCTTATGATCTAGCCTAGAAAATACGCCTGCTGAAACGTTTAATCTAGCAAGTTTGCTAAGTTACTCGATAATCTCGGCGCCTAGAAGTCCTTCCGCTCGATGGCCGGTTCCGACGTTGGTCGCCTGCCCAGATCAGGTAGGATTGGCGAAAATGTCGGGGCAAGCACCAAAAACAAGGAAATCCCGGGTTGAAACTCAGTGATATCGCTCGCCTGGCCGGTGTGTCCGTTACCACCGCCAGTTACGTCATCAACGGCAAGGCCGAACAACAACGCATCAGCAACGCCACCGTGGAACGGGTGCGCGCGGTGGTGGAAGAACATGGCTTTACCCCCAACCCCCAGGCCGCCGGCTTGCGTAGCCGGCACACCCGGACCCTGGGGTTCATTCTTCCGGACCTGGAAAACCCCAGCTACGCGCGCATCGCCAAGCTGCTGGAGCAAGGCGCCCGGGCCCGGGGCTATCAATTGCTGATCGCCAGCTCCGACGACGCACCGGACAGCGAGCGGCAATTGCTCCAGCTGTTTCGCGCGCGGCGTTGCGATGCGCTGTTCGTCGCCAGCTGCCTGCCAGCCGAAGACGACAGCTATGAGCAATTGCAGGCCCAGGGCCTGCCGATCATCGCCATCGACCGGGTGATGCCGGCGCAGCAGTTCTGCTCGGTGATCAGCGACGACCTGCAAGCCAGCCTGCAACTGACCCAGAGCCTGCTTGAGCCCGAGCCCAAGCAGATCGTGCTGATCGGCGCCCGCCCGGAACTGAGCATCAGCCAGGAGCGCGCCGCCGGTTTCCGCCAGGCCCTGCAAGGCTTTGCCGGTGAGGTACTGATCGAGCATGGCGAAGCCTTCAGCCGTGAGTGCGGCCGGCAGTTGATGGAGGAGTTGCTGCAGCGCCTGGGCCACCTGCCGGATGCCCTGGTGACCACCTCTTATGTGCTGCTGCAGGGGGTGTTCGATGCCCTGCATGATTTCCCGCTCAAATCCCGACCGCTGCGCCTGGGAACCTTCGGCGACACCCAGTTGCTGGATTTTCTGCCGCTGCCGGTCAACGCCATGGCCCAGCAGCATCAACTGATTGCCGAAAAAGCCCTGCAACTGGCCCTGGCAGCGATTGAAGAAGGGCATTACCAACCCGGCGTCCAGGCCATCGCCCGGACCTTCAAACAGCGTATCCGGCAGGATTGATACCGTGGATCTGATCGACAGCCACACCCATCTGGATTTTCCGGATTTCGACGACGACCGTGAGGCGCTGCTGGCCGACAGCCGCGCCCGGGGCGTTTTGCGAATGGTGGTGCTGGGGGTCTATCAGGCCAATTGGCAACGGGTCTGGGACCTGGTGCAGAAGGACCCACAGTTGTACGCCGCCTTTGGCCTGCACCCGGTCTATCTGGACGCTCATCAGCCCGCCGACCTCCGGCAACTGGGGGACTGGCTGACGCGGCTGGCGGGGCATCCCCAGCTGTGCGCGGTGGGCGAGATCGGCCTGGATTACTTTCTGGAACAACTGGACCGCGAGCGCCAGCAATCGCTGTTCGAGGCCCAGTTGCAGCTGGCGGCGGACTTTCACTTGCCCGCCCTGCTGCACGTGCGGCGCAGTCACGCAGCGGTGATCGCCACCTTGAAGCGCTTCAAGCTCAAGCGCGGCGGCATCATCCACGCCTTTGCCGGCAGCCGCGAGGAAGCCCGGGAATACCTCAAGCTCGGTTTCAAGCTGGGCCTGGGCGGCGCCGCCACCTGGCCCCAGGCCCTGCGCTTGCGCAAGGTGATCGCCGAGTTGCCCCTGGACTCTGTGGTGCTGGAAACCGACTCGCCGGACATGGCCCCCGCCATGTTTCCCGGCCAGCGCAACAGCCCGCAGCATTTACCCGCCATTTGCGCCGCCCTGGCGCAGATCATCGGCATCGCTCCCGAGCAACTGGCCAGCGCCAGCACCCGCAATGCCTGCGAACTGTTCGGCTGGCCTTCAGCCGGCCTGTAGCTGCAAGGGTCGGCGCAATCGCCGCCGGGCAATGCCCATCACCAGCAGGTAGCCCAGCAGCATCAGCGCCGAAAGGCTCAATTGCTGGGTCAGGCTGACCAGTCCCAGCCACTCCAGTACCAGGGTCACCAACAGCAGCGTGGCGCACAGCACGATCATCAGCGCCCGCAGCCCGGCCAGGCCGCCGAAGCTTTTCAGGCGCTTGATCTGCACCGGGCAACTGAGCTTCAGGGGCTTGTGGCAATGGTTGCAGTTGAAGGGTTCCTGCAACGCCATGGCGTTGAGTTGCCAGGGTTCAAGATCAAGAAGGGTCTGGCAATGGGCGCAGCGGCCGCGGATTCCAGAAGTGACAGTCATCAGCACATGTCCTCAGGGCCATGGGAGGGTCATGGCCGACGGGGCGAGTCGCCCGACGTGGGACGCTCAAAAAAACAGACGCGCAGGAAAACAGGAAATCCGCCTAAGACAAAGACTTTAATTACTACAGTTTGTATGCGAGACGGCGGAGCACCTTTGGACAAGGCGCCCCGCCGACACTCGTTGCCGGCCGCGTCTAGACCCGGAAGGCGCCGATCAGTTGCTTGAGCTGCATCACTTGGGCCGAGAGCTGACGGCTGGCGTCTTCGGTCTGGTGCGCGCCCTCGGCGGTACGTTCGCCGGCGCGGTTGATCTCGACGATGTTCTGGTCGATGTCGTGGGCCACCGAGGTCTGCTGCTCCACGGCGGCGGCAATCTGCTGGTTCTGGTCGACGATCATGCCCACCGCGCCGAGGATGTTTTCCAGGGCCTGCTGGACCTTTTCCGACTGATCGACCGTACCGTTGGCCATGGCGTGGCTGCTGCCCATGGCCTTGACCGCCGCGCTGACACCGCCATGCAGCTTGCCGATCATCTCCTCGATTTCCTCGGTGGACTGCTGGGTGCGCTTGGCCAGGGTCCGCACTTCATCGGCCACCACGGCAAAGCCCCGGCCCTGCTCGCCGGCACGCGCGGCCTCGATGGCCGCATTGAGCGCCAGCAGGTTGGTCTGCTCGGCAATGCTCTTGATCACTTCCAGCACCCGGCTGATGGACTGGCTGTCGCTGGCCAGCTGGTTGATCACCAGCACCGACTGATCGATCTCGCTGGCAAGGCGAACGATGCTGCCCTGCTGCGACTCCACCAGGCCACGGCCGCTGATGGTTTCGTCGTTGACGCTGTGGGCGCTGCTGACCGCCGCCGCCGCGCTGCGGGCCACTTCCTGGGAGGTGGCGGACATCTGGTTCATGGCCGTGGCCACTTGTTCGATCTGACTGCGCTGACCGGCCACCGCCTGGTTGCTCTGGGCCGAGACGCTTTCCACTTGCCCGGCCTGGCGTTCGACTTCGCTGACGGTATGGCCGACCCGTTCGATCAGGTCGTGGATCTTGCGCACCGTGCCGTTGAACACACTGCCCAGCTCGCCCAGCTCATCACGGCTGTGGGCGGTGAAGGTGACGGTCATGTCCCCCGCCGCCACCTTGTCCATCATCGCCCCCAGGCGCCGCAAGGTGGTGCGGGTCGAGGCGTAGAAACCGCCGTACAGATAGACGATCGAGAGGAACACCAGGGCCAGGGCGGCCACCAGCAGCACCATGTGGCTGCGGTTCTGCGCCAGGCGTTTTTGCAGCTCGACATCGAGGAATTTCAGGGTGCCTTCGTTGAGTTGATAGGTCTGTGCCATCAGGCCGCTGATCTGGTCGTAGAAACCCTGCCAGGGGGCATCCAGGGTATCGGCCATCACCACCTGCTCCTCGAACAGTTCACTGGCCTGCTTGAGGCTGCTCTTGCTGGCGCTGGCCAGGCTGTCCAGGGCGTCGTGGGCGGCACGGCTCGAACCCAGGGCGTCCTGCAGCTTGAGCCCGTACTCGGCCTGGAGCTTTTCGATCTGCACCAGCAGTTCGTCGAAGCGGGTGCTGGATGATGAGTTGAGAAAACCCTGGCCCAGGGAATAGGCGCCCATGGCCCGGCCCTCGCCGAGGGTTTGGGTCACTTGCGGGGTGATGCTGGTGATCAGGTCGCTGAGCTGGCGGATGTCGCCCTGGCCATCGCGGCTCAGGCCCGACTGGCTGGCGATGATCTGGCTGAACAACTGTGCGCTGCCCAGGAGCTTGCCGATCAGTCCGCTCTTGTTCAGCAGCGAGCTTTCCGTCTGCTGGGCCTTGAAGGCCGCCACCAGTTCATCGCGCTTGGCGTTGAACACCTCGACCTGCTGCGGATCGACGGTGACCGCCTGCAGGGCCTGCAGGCGGTCCAGCACGGATTTTTCCAGGGCCAGGATCTTGCCTTCCAGGTCCCCCGCCTTGCCCGATTGTCCGAGACCGGCGTTGATCTGCACCAGGTTGTTGAGCGTCTCCAGATCCCGGCGCAGGCTCAGGCTGCTGCCCAGCAGGTCGAGGCTTTGCAGCTCGACCCGGGTGCCCTGGAACTCGCGGTAGGAATCACGCACCAGATAGAAGTTGGTCACCAGCATGGGCACAAAGAACAGCACGCTGATCAGGCTGAACTTCATGCCGAAGCTCAGGCGGTTCATCAGCGCGACAGCGGGATAGAGCAAGCTCTTCACAAAGAAGTCTCCCTTTTCTTTTATTTTTATTGGCAGGCAGGCGAAGGCAGCAGATAGCCACTATTCGGCGCTCCGTCTGTATAGCTCAATTTCGGGGGAGGTTTTGTAACTTAAAGTTAACCGCTGTGGATGAGGGAGCATGCTCCCTCATTCGTTCAGGCCAGGACGGTCCACAGGGCAAAACCGGCGTACCAGAGCACGGCGGCCCGCAGCAGCAATTCCCAGATGCGGTCCAGGCTGTTGATGCCTTCGGGGCCGGTCAGGGGTGGCGGAATTTCAGCGGCCACCAGGCCGACCCGCTCCACCAGCTGGGCAGCACTGATGTGCCAGTTGAGCAACTCGTGGAGCATCACCCGGCTCACGGCCACGAAGTTGCCCACCAGGGCGAAGCTCGCCGCCAGCAGGCGCACGGGCAACCAGTCGAAGGCATGGCGCAGTTGCGCGGCACGCTCCACCAGGGCGGGATTCTTGCCGTGCTCGGCAGCCAGGGCCAGCAGGCGGTAGCTCAAGGCTGCCACCGGCCCCAGCAGGAAGTACCAGAAGATCACCACAAAGAAGCTCTGGAAGGCCTGCCACAGCACATAGCCCTGCACCCGCTCCAGCAGTTGCTCGCCGCTGTCGGCGCCAATGTCCAGGTCACGCTTGGCGACATGCACCGCCGCTTGCAGGTCCTCGCGCCGCCAGGCGTCGCGAAACGGCCCGAGGCCCCCAAGCAGATCTCCGCGCCCCAGGGCGTAGATCACCACCAGCAGATGCAGCGGCAAGGCCAGCAGCCCGTAGGCCACCGGTTGCAGCACCAGTAACAGCAGACCGAGCAAGGCCACCGGCAGCAGCACCAGTATCAGCAACAGCCACCAGGGGTGTGCGGCCAGACGCGGGCTGGACTCCAGCTGCGCCAGGTTCTTCAGCCACCAGCCGTCACGCTGCACCCGCTGCCGCAAGGCCGAGAATTTCTCGACCCACACCGCTAGCAGCAACACCAGAAAACTCATTGTCCTTCCCCCTTTTCCAAGGCGGCACGATAGCGTGCCCAGTCGAAAGCCCGACCCGGGTCGGTCTTGCGCCCGGGCGCAATGTCGCTATGGCCACAGATCCGTTGTGTGGTGATGGCGCTGTAGGCGGCCTGCAATTGTTCGGTCAGGGCGCTCAAGGACCGGTACTGGGCCTCGGTGAACGGCAGCTCGTCGGTGCCTTCCAGTTCGATGCCAATAGAAAAGTCGTTGCAGGTATCGCGCCCCTCGAAGCTCGACACCCCCGCGTGCCAGGCCCGGTCCAGACAAGAGACAAACTGGGTGACCGCGCCGTCACGCTCGATCAGGAAATGCGCCGACACGCGCAAATCGGCAATCCCGGCAAAATACGGGTGCTCTGTGACATCAAGGCGATTCTGGAAGAATTCCTGGACCTTGCCGGCGCCGAACTGCCCCGGCGGCAAGCTGATGTTATGAATCACCAGCAGGGAGATTTCCCCCGCGGGACGTTGATTGAAATTGACTGACGGGCAGTGCCGCACGCCGTGACACCAACCCGTGGCAGGGTCCAGCCGCATACCGATTCCTTCAACTAAAGCCTTGAGTGGCCCAGTATGCCGCGTTACCCCCTCGGGTTGCGATCACTTGCCGTGATTGAGTCGCTGCAGATTGCCGATCACCGACTCCAGGGCCCGATCGAACAGCAGGGTGTCGTCCAGAGCCCGTACCGCGCCGCGCTGGAACTCCAGGGCCAGGCCCATGCGCGTGCGCTCCAGGACCTTCATCCCGGTGCGGTTGACGAACACGTACTTGGCCACGGGATGGGGGACAATCGCCGCCAGCTTGCAGCGCAAGGTGGTGTCCTCCTCTTCCTGGAACTCGACCCAGGCCCCCAGCCGCAATTGATCGACCAGCAGCAGGCTGGGGTCGTTGGCCGGCAGGACCAGGGGCGCAGCCTCCAGCGGTCCTTCCTCGGCAGAAGGCAGGACAATCTCCTGGGCGACCACGATCATTTGCGCAGGCTCGGCCGACGAAGCGCTCCCGCGCAGCAGCGGCACCAGGGCCTGGCGCTCGAATGCCTGAAGATGCAGGGCCTCCAGCTGGCTGAAGAATTCGCTGGTGGCAAAGGGATCGACCGCCGCACCGTTCAAACCGTCACGCAGACCCTTGAGCAGTCCCGGCACCCGTTCCAGCAGGCGCATGGCCGCGTCCGCTTGCGGCTGGGGCTGCACACTCCAGATCAAGTCGTGCAGGGTGCGCTCGGCGGTCTGCCACTCGACGGAGTCATCGCCGTGCCTGAGGCAACTGAGCAGCAGCACCTGACTCCAGGCATCGCGAACAAAATCCACCACCTTGTGCGGCAGTACCTTGCCCAGCAGCGCCTCATTGAGTGCCTGCTCGACCCGGCGCCGGGCCAGTTCCGCCTTGGCTCGTCCTTCCTCGGCGTCTCGGGTGCGCTGCTCCAGCAACTCGGCACGACGTCGTTCGTCGGCGGTAAAGGCGAGAAAGTCGGCCAGCAGTTCGGAGAAGATCGTCGGGTCGTCGCTGAACTCGCTCAACAGGCGCTGCACCACCTGTTCGATGCGCAGGTACAGGCTGTCGCGCTGGTGGTCGTCGCAACCGCCCCAGCCCATGGCCGCCGCGGCGATTTCATTGAGCAGGCGTCGAGCCGGGTGGTTGCCGCGACTGAAGAAGCTCTTGTCCAGCACCGCGACCTTGAGCATGGGAATCTGCAGGCGCCCGATCAGCGCCTTGAGCGAGTCTGGCAGGTTGCGATCATCGAGGATGCACTCGAAGAGCATGGCGATCAGGTTGATCACGTCCTCGTCGGCCACGTCCACCACCCGCGACTTGCCGCTCTTGACGCTGACCCGAGTGAGCAGTTGCTCCAACTGGTTGCGCAGGTCGAAATCTTCCTGGGCGCTGGGGGGCGGTACGTATTGCTGCAGGTGCGAGAGCAGGCGCATCAGGTCGCGGGTGGAAATCGGCTGCGTCTCGGCGCTGGCTTCCAGGGTCGGCGCCACGCTGCCACGCACCTGCAGAAGCAAGGTCTGCAAGGCCGCGAAAACTTCCTGCACGCTCTCGTCGAGCTGGCATTGGCTGGGCTTGGTGCCTTCGCCAGCCTGTGCCTGGGCTTCGACCCGGGCTCGGTCCGAGGCTCGACGCGCCGGTGGCGGCATCAGCTCGGGTAGAATGCCGGTGGCGATCAACAGCTGGTTGGCTTCGCCAAAAAGCTGCTCGGCATCGCTGAGCACGTAACGCTCGAACAGCTTGAGGATGATCAACTTGACCTTGATCTCCACCCCCAGACTGCGCCCGGCCTGCAGGAAGTACTCACAAAGCAGCGCCGGCCCCAGGGGATTCTCCGCATCCAGCAGGCGTCGGCCCAGCAGCGCACTCAGGCGCTCCGTGAGTTGCCCGAGGGCAAAGCCTTCGCGGTTGAGGACCTTGGCCACCATGGCCTGCACCGCGACGTTCTTTTCCAGGTCATCCCGGGAGGGATCAAGGGACGGGTCGTATGCCACCGCGTGGGGAATGACCAGGGCGGGGTCGTATTGCACCAGGCTGGCAAAGGCTTCGAAAAACTTCTCCAGGAATGCGCGTTCGATGCTCTTGCGCTTCAGGCGCAGGTCGCGCATGGCTTCGAACAGGGTGTTCTGCTCGACATTGTTCTGGGCACGATCGGCCATTTCGAACAGGGTGTCGTCGGCGTTATCGAACAGCTCCTGCAAACCGTGGCGCAGTTGCTGGGCGGCCTTGTCACGAACCTGAAGCAGAATCACCGGCAGGCGGGCAAGCGGCGAAGCGTTCGCCTGATCTGTAGCCGCCTTGTGCAAAGGCACTACATTCCCGTCGTTGTGCATCCAAGCCTCCTGGAAAGGTGTTTCTTCGGTTCGAGATCAAGATTCAGTCAAGCCGACGGCGCTCACAGTCGGTTCTCAGCGGAGGCGGGTGCACTCCACAGCACTGCGTTTAAAAGGGAGCCAAAGATACGTCAAAGCTATGACGTCAATTACAAGTCATATTATCTTGTAAAACTCCCCTCTTGCGCCAGCAGACTCTGTCGCCTCTCCGGAAATAACCCTCAACTCACCAAGAAAGTTCACTTATCCCCATCAGACAAAACGACGAAAGAGCGGTTCGCCAGAGACTCACCGGCACTCGCCGCCTTGGGTTCGCTGATCCCATGCCCCTATAATCGGCGCACCTTGATTGTGGAGCCCGTTATGCCGAATCTACGCCTCGCCGACCTGACCGCCGAAATCGAAGCCAACGTGCGCCGCGCGTTGCTGGAAGACATCGGCAGCGGCGACATCACCGCGCAATTGATCCCGGCCGAACGCCTGGCCAAGGCCACCATCATTACCCGCGAAGCCGCGGTCATCGCCGGCACAGCCTGGGTGGACGCGGTGTTCCGCCAACTGGATCCGCGGGTCGCCGTGCACTGGCAAGTGGCTGACGGCGAGCGAGTGGTGCCCAACCAGGCGCTGTTTCACCTCGAAGGACCGGCCCGGTCGCTGCTCACTGGCGAACGCAGCGCGTTGAACTTCCTGCAACTGCTGTCCGGCGTGGCCACCCGTGCCCGCTATTTGGCCGACTTTGTCGCCGATACCCAGGTCAAGCTGCTCGATACCCGCAAGACGCTCCCAGGCTTGCGCCTGGCGCAGAAGTACGCGGTCACCTGTGGCGGCTGCCACAACCACCGCATCGGTCTGTATGACGCCTTCCTGATCAAGGAAAACCATATCGCTGCCTGCGGGGGCATCGCCCAGGCCGTCAGCGCCGCGCACAAGATCGCCCCGGGCAAGCCGGTGGAAGTGGAAGTGGAAAGCCTTGGGGAGTTGAAGCAAGCGCTGGCAGCCGGAGCCGACATCATCATGCTCGACGAACTGAGCCTGGACGACATGCGCGAGGCCGTGCGCCTGAATGCCGGCAAGGCCAAGCTGGAAGCCAGTGGCGGGATCAATGAAAGCACCCTGCGGCCGATTGCCGAAACCGGGGTGGACTACATTTCCATCGGCGCCATGACCAAGGACGTGAAGGCTGTGGACCTGTCCATGCGCCTGAGCCTGTGATGGATGAAAAACGCCAGCCTGGATCAGGCTGGCGTCGGGCTCAATCGTCGATTTCGTTGAGCTGCAGATAGTCCTCAAGGTCCATGCCCAGCGCTTCAGCAACCTCCTGATGCACCTCCAGCCGCATGGCCTTCAACTCCTCCGGTGTCTCGGCCACCAGATCGAGCACCAGCTCCCACGGCTCGATGCCGCGAGACTCTGCCTCGTCCTCAAACGCCCATTGCGCTTGCTGTTTCTGTTCTTCGGGGCTCAGGGCGCTGATTTCCTCTTGCAAGGAAGGCGTGGCAGCCAGGTACCGTTCAAGCGCTACGTCGATTCTTGCCTCTTTAGGAATCATCTCGTTCTCTCTGATCATGGGAATGGAAGATGGATCTGGATCGTTGGGATCTCTCTGCCGCAAAAAATCGTCGTGAACGGCGATTTATCTGGCCTTCAGAACCATTCGGGATCATCTGAAAACAGCATGCTGGTACTCAGACAGCAACCGAATATAGGACCTTTGAGCGACGATTTATATGACCTGATGCACCCATGAGGGAAAAATCGGCGAATTTGCGGGCCATCATCAGACACAGGCCCACCAGAAACCGCAGGAAACAAGGTTGCTCAGCCAGTTGTTGTGTCTTTTCTCAAGCAAACGCCTGCCTTGCCGAGTTCGAAAAATCTTCTGAGATTTTCCAGGATGTCGTACTGCTGGACTGTTCCATCGCGGGCAATATTCATTTCAGCCTTGGTCACCCACAAGTGTCCTTCCTTGCGTTGATTAGGAATAACGGAGAGCACGATATTGAACTTTGTAGCCTCAGGAAGCGTTCCGGCTGACTTGGGTTCATAAAAATTGAAAGTCAGCTGGTTATCATCATTGGGCGAGACGCTCTGCGCACTGACAACAGGCAGTCCAGCCTTCGCCGCTGCTGGAAAACGAGCCGAGAACAACACGTTTCTGTCCCGCACTTCTTTGGTGATCTCCAGATAATATTGTTCAGCATCTTTCACATTCGCCGGAGTCGTGCACTCTTCGCCCTCCATTGCAAAATACTGCCCCTCAAACTCATATGTAGGGGCCTTCTCGCAGGCTGCAAGGGCCAGCGACACTGCGCCAATCAACGCCAACTTCCACTTCTTCACGCTGAACACTCCATGATTCCCGGGCGCCATTATGGGCAATGCCGTTCGCTGGCACCACCTGATTCATGGCCAGCATCAAGTAACCGCATAAGCAACTAAGTACGACTCCCATCCCACCACTAAAGCATTGCCCTCAAATGCCAACGGCGAAATGGCCAGAAGCACGATAGGCACTAACGAATATAAAAAACGAAGTTTCGGTTCGGCTGACTATTTACCGACTGTAAGATCCTTTAAAAATGCCATTCAACAATCAACTACATGAGTAGCCAATTAAATAGAACAGCACGCCCAGCAATCCGCAGAATAAGCCGTGACGACTATCAATAATTTGCTATGAAGACTGCCCATGAACTCAACACAGGTTAAACCTGGCTGACGGCATTTCTTGAAGACGTATCTTTCGAGGGCGCTCATTCAGCGCGAGATGGACTTTGCTGGAGGGGCCATACAGTTGCAAACCGCTCCAAACTCGATTCTGGTGCCGGTGACAGGAATCGAACCTGCGACCTTCGCGTTACGAGTGCGCTGCTCTACCGACTGAGCTACACCGGCGTGGGCTAAAACCTAGCACCCGTACCCTGGACCAGCAACCAAGAAGCCTTGCCGCAGATAGCAAAACGCCCCGAACCAGTCGGGGCGTTTGCTTGTTCAGCATGAGGCTATAGGACGATTAAACGCCCGAAGCCTTGGCCGCTGCCACGTCTTTGATGGACAGCTTGATACGGCCGCGGTTGTCCACGTCCAATACCAGCACTTCCACTTCCTGACCTTCTTTCAGGATGTCGGTGACTTTCTCAACGCGAGCGTCGCTCAGCATGGAGATGTGCACCAGACCGTCCTTGCCCGGCAGGATGTTGACGAAAGCGCCGAAGTCGACGATGCGCTCAACCTTGCCGAGGTAGATCTTGCCGATTTCGGCTTCCGCGGTGATGCCCAGAACGCGCTGACGCGCGGCTTCTGCCGCTTCCTTGGTTTCGCCGAAGATCTTGATCGAGCCGTCGTCTTCGATGTCGATCGAAGCCTTGGTCTCTTCGCAGATCGCGCGGATGGTGGCGCCGCCTTTACCGATGACGTCACGGATCTTGTCGGTGTCGATCTTCATCGCGATCATGGTCGGTGCGTTGGCCGACAGTTCGCTACGGGACTGACCGATGATCTGGTTCATCTGGCCGAGGATGTTCAGGCGAGCTTCCAGGGCCTGGCCCAGGGCGATCTCCATGATTTCTTCGGTGATGCCCTTGATCTTGATGTCCATCTGCAGCGCGGTCACGCCTTTGGCGGTACCGGCTACCTTGAAGTCCATGTCGCCCAGGTGATCTTCGTCACCCAGGATGTCGGTCAGGACGGCGAACTTCTCGCCTTCTTTAACCAGGCCCATGGCGATACCGGCAACCGGTGCCTTCATCGGCACACCGGCGTCCATCAGTGCCAGGGAAGCACCGCACACGGAAGCCATGGAGCTGGAACCGTTGGATTCGGTGATTTCCGACACTACGCGGATGGTGTAAGGGAACACGTCGGCGGCTGGCAGCATGGCCTGGACCGAACGACGGGCCAGACGGCCGTGACCGATTTCACGACGCCCCGCGCCGCCCATGCGACCACACTCGCCCACCGAGAACGGAGGGAAGTTGTAGTGCAGCATGAAGGGGTCTTTCTTCTCGCCTTCCAGGGTGTCCAGCAGCTGTGCGTCGCGGGCAGTACCCAGGGTCGCAACTACCAGGGCCTGGGTTTCGCCACGGGTGAACAGGGCCGAACCGTGGGTCTTCGGCAGGACGCCGACTTCGATGTTCAGCGGACGTACGGTGCGGGTGTCGCGGCCGTCGATACGTGGCTTGCCGTTGACGATGTTTTCGCGAACGGTGCGGTATTCGATCTCGCCGAAAGCGGCTTTGACCTCGGCAGCCGAAGGCTGGCCTTCTTCACCGGAGAGCTTGGCAACCACTTGGTCTTTCAGCTCACCCAGGCGCGCGTAACGGTCGGCCTTGACGGTGATGGTGTAAGCCTGGGAGATGGCTTCGCCGAACTCGGCACGGATAGCGCCCAGCAGTTCGGTGGCTTCTGGGGCAGCAGCCCAGTCCCAGGTAGGCTTGGCCGCTTCGGCAGCCAGCTCTTTGACAGCCTTGATCACCGACTGGAATTCGTCGTGGGCGAACAGTACCGCGCCCAGCATCTGGTCTTCGGTCAGCTCTTTGGCTTCCGATTCAACCATCAGTACGGCTTCTTCGGTACCGGCCACGACCATGTCCAGGCTCGAAGCAGCCAGTTGTTCGTAGGTCGGGTTCAGCAGGTAGCCGGTGCTTTCGTGGAAAGCCACGCGAGCGGCGCCGATCGGGCCGTCGAAAGGAATGCCGGAGATCGCCAGGGCAGCCGAGGTACCGATCATCGCAGCGATGTCCGGATCGGTCTTCTTGCTGGTGGAAACCACGGTGCAGACAACCTGCACTTCATTCATGAAGCCTTCTGGGAACAGAGGGCGGATTGGACGGTCGATCAGACGCGAGGTCAGGGTCTCTTTCTCGGAAGGACGGCCTTCACGCTTGAAGAAACCGCCAGGGATCTTACCGGCAGCGTAAGTCTTTTCCTGGTAGTGCACGGACAGAGGGAAGAAGCCCTTGCCTGGATCCGCTTGCTTGGCGCCCACCACGGTCACCAATACGCTGACGTCGTCGTCAACGGTGACCAATACTGCGCCGGAGGCTTGACGGGCGATACGGCCAGTCTCGAGGGTGACGGTCGACTGACCGAACTGGAATTTTTTGATTACCGGGTTCACGGTGTCCTACCTTCTTTGTGGCTCTTGGGGAAACTTGCTTCTTGCGAAATTCTTGGGCAATGCGGGGAATCGGCCCAGCCTTTATTGTCCAGGTAAAACAGTGCAGCAGATAAAACTTGAGGCTGGGAGCCTGCCATACGCCGGCGGAAAAACCGCTGACGCATGGCAAACAACCAACCTCATAGCGCAATCGCTGATTAGCGACGCAGACCCAGACGAGCGATCAGGGTGCTGTAACGGCTCAGGTCTTTGCCTTTCAGGTAGTCCAGCAGCTTACGACGCTGGTTTACCATGCGGATCAGGCCACGACGGGAGTGGTGGTCTTTACCGTTGGCTTTGAAGTGACCTTGCAGTTTGTTGATGTTGGCGGTCAGCAGTGCAACTTGCACTTCTGGCGAACCAGTGTCACCAACAGCTTGCTGGTAGTCGGTTACGATCTGAGCTTTTTCTTCAACGCTGAGTGCCATGTGGGCAATCCTTATATCAGGAAACTGTTCAAGAACAGTTTCAACAGGCCAGGGACAAATCCCTGTATCTATAAATGAGTAGTGACCGTGCCTGTTAACAGCCACCCTCGTCCGGTCATTCTGACCGAATCAGTCGACGCGGCGCGATGCGCCCGTCTTCGCTCACTTCACCGATACCGATGAAGCGACCGTTGTGATCCTGTACCCGCACCATGCCGAACTTCGGTGCATCCGGGGCACGTACCGGCTGGCCATTGAGCCAGTAGAACGCGCTGTGCTCCGAGAACTGCAGCAGCGGCCAATCCAGCAGGCCGCTGTCCGATGGCATCAGGAAGCGATCCACCGCTTCGTTGCCGCCCTCGGCGTGCACGGCTTCAAGCTCTTCCAGGGTGACCGTCTGGGCCAGGCTGAAAGGTCCGGCCTGGGTCCGTCGCAGTTCTGCAACGTAAGCACCGCAGCCGAGCTTTTCACCAATATCTTCCACCAGGGTGCGGATATAGGTGCCTTTGCTGCAGTCCACCGCCAGGCGCGCAGTGTCGCCTTCACAGGCGAGTAATTCCAAGCGCGCAATAGTAACAGAACGCGGTTCGCGCTCCACCACTTCCCCTGCACGAGCCAGTTTGTAGAGGGGCTGGCCATCGCGCTTGAGGGCGGAGTACATCGGCGGTATCTGTTTGATTTCACCGCGAAATTCCGGCAATACCGCTTCGATATCGGCACGACCAACGGTCACTTCACGGGTCTGCAAAACTTCGCCTTCAGCGTCCGCCGTGGTGGTGGTCTTGCCCAATTGCATCAGGGTTTCGTAACCCTTGTCGGAATCGAGCAGGTATTGCGAGAACTTGGTGGCCTCGCCAAAGCACAGCGGCAGCACACCGGTGGCCAGGGGGTCGAGGCTGCCGGTATGACCGGCTTTCTCGGCATTGAGCAACCAGCGGACTTTCTGCAGCGCCGCGTTGGAGGTGAAGCCCAGCGGCTTGTCCAGGAGGATGATGCCGCTGACGTTACGACGGATACGCTTGACCTGAGCCACCGCTTACTCCTTGGCGTCTTCAGGGGCAGGCGCGTCGCCATGCTGGCTGTCTTCAGCCACGGCACGCTCGATCAGGGCCGACAGGTGTGCCCCGCGAGCTACGCTTTCGTCGTAATGGAAGTGCAGTTGCGGCACGCTGCGCAGCTTCATTTCCTTGGCCAGTTGCATGCGCAGGAAACCTGCCGCCGAGTTCAGCACCTTGATGCTCTGGGCGATCTCTTCGGCGTTTTCCTGGCCCATCACGGTGATGAAAATCTTCGCGTGACCGACATCACGGCTGACTTCCACGGCGGTGATAGTCACCAGGCCGACGCGTGGATCCTTGACTTCGCGACGGATCAGCTGCGCCAGTTCGCGCTGCATCTGATCACCGATGCGTTGGGTACGGCTGTATTCTTTTGCCATGTCTTGTTACCTGTTACTGCCTCACGGTGAAACCCGTGTGGTCTGAAAGCGGCAAACGCCCGGCCTGGCAGGAGCCAGACCGGGCGTTGCGTTTAGAGGCCGCTGGAGGAGCCGGGCACTTGCATGCGGCGGGCCACCAGGGCTCTTGAAGTGCGCGAGTTAGAGGCTGCGAGCAACCTGGACCTTCTCGAAGACTTCGATCTTGTCGCCGACTTTGACGTCGTTGTAGCTCTTCACGCCGATACCGCATTCCATGCCGGCACGCACTTCGGACGCGTCATCCTTGAAGCGGCGCAGGGATTCCAGCTCGCCTTCGAAGATAACGATGTCTTCACGCAGTACACGGATTGGACGGTTACGGTGCACGACACCTTCGATGACCATGCAACCGGCGATCGCGCCAAACTTCGGCGAGCGGAACACGTCGCGAACTTCGGCAACACCCAGGATGTTCTCCCGAACGTCGCTGCCCAACATACCGGTCAGGGCTTTCTTGACGTCTTCGATGATGTCGTAGATCACGTTGTAGTAACGCATATCCAGACCTTCCTGCTCGACGATCTTCCGTGCACCGGCATCGGCACGCACGTTGAAGCCGAACAGTACAGCGTTGGAGGCCAGTGCCAGGTTGGCATCGCTTTCGGTGATACCACCGACGCCGCCGCCCACTACGCGCACTTGCACTTCGTCGTTGCCCAGACCGTTCAGAGCGCCTTGCAGAGCTTCCAGCGAACCACGGACGTCGGATTTGAGGACGATGTTGAGCGTCTTCTTCTCTTCCTGGCCCATGCTTTCGAAGATGTTTTCCAGCTTGCCGGCGTGAGCACGGGCCAGCTTGACCTCGCGGAACTTGCCTTGACGGAACAGAGCCACTTCACGGGCTTTCTTCTCGTCGGCCACTACGCTCATCTCGTCGCCAGCATCCGGAGTACCGTCCAGGCCGAGGATCTCGACCGGAATGGAAGGACCGGCTTCCTTGATTGGCTTGCCGTTCTCGTCGAGCATGGCGCGCACGCGGCCGTAGTTCGAGCCGACCAGCACCATGTCGCCTTGACGCAGCGTACCGTCCTGAACCAGCACGGTGGCTACCGGGCCGCGGCCCTTGTCGAGACGGGATTCAACCACGACACCACGGCCAGGAGCCGAAGGAGTCGCCTTGAGTTCCAGTACTTCGGCTTGCAGCAGAACGGCTTCGAGCAGGTCGTCGACACCCGTACCCATTTTCGCGGAGACCGGTACGAACGGCGTATCGCCACCCCAATCTTCCGACGTCACGCCGTGAACCGAGAGTTCACTGCGGATACGGTCCAGGTCGGCGCCCGGCTTGTCGATCTTGTTCACCGCAACCACCAGCGGAACGCCGGCAGCTTGAGCGTGCTGAACAGCTTCAACGGTCTGCGGCATCACGCCGTCGTCCGCTGCAACCACCAGGATCACGATGTCGGTGGCCTTGGCACCACGGGCACGCATGGCGGTAAACGCGGCGTGACCTGGGGTGTCGAGGAAGGTGACCATGCCGCGCTCGGTTTCTACGTGGTAGGCACCGATGTGCTGGGTAATGCCACCGGCTTCGCCCGCGGCCACTTTGGCGCGACGGATGTAGTCCAGCAACGAAGTCTTACCGTGGTCAACGTGGCCCATTACGGTCACGACCGGCGCACGGGCAACCGCTTCACCTTCGAACTTCAGGGACTCGGCCAGGGAATCTTCCAGGGCGGTGTCGCTGACCAGGGTCACTTTGTGGCCCAGTTCTTCAGCAACCAGCTGGGCAGTTTCCTGATCCAGAACCTGGTTGATGGTGGCTGGAGTACCCAGCTTGAACATGAACTTGATGACTTCGGCAGCCTTGACCGACATCTGCTGGGCCAACTCGCCCACAGTGATGGTCTCGCCGATCTGCACGTCACGTACCACTGGCCCGGTCGGGCTCTGGAAACCGTGAGCGTTGCGTTTCTTCAGCTTGGCCTTGCCGCGACCACCACGACGGAAGCCATCGCTTTCTTCGTCGGTGGTACGTGGAGCAACACGCGGTGCTGGTGCCTTTTCCTTGACCGAAGCACGATGCGGAGCGTTTTTGCGCTCGCCATCGCCGCTGCGACGGTTGTCGTCGTTGCGGGACTTGTCCGGACGGCGCTGCTCGTCTTTCTTGCGCTCGGCCACTGGTGCCGGAGCGGCCACCGGTGCTTCTTGCACAGTTTCGACCACAGGCGCAGGTGCAGGGGCTGCAGCAGCTTGCGCAGCAACAGGCTCGGCAACCGGAGCAGGCTGGCGACGCGCTTCTTCTTCGGCGCGACGCTTGGCTTCTTCTTCAGCCTTTTGACGAGCAGCATTTTCTACTGCGCGACGTTCTTCCAGTTCGCGTTGACGCTCGGCTTCGATTTCTTCCGGGCTGCGCTGCACGAAGACTTTCTTCTTGCGCACTTCAACGCTGATGCTCTTGCTGCCAGCAACACGCAGGGTGCTGGTGGTCTTGCGCTGCAAAGTGATCTTGCGTGGTTCTTCCACTTTCGCCTTGTGGCTGCTTTTCAGATGAGTCAGCAACGACTGCTTCTCACTGTCGCTCACATGTTCCTCGGCGGCGGTGTGCGGCAGACCTGCCTCACGCATCTGCTGCAGCAGGCGCTCTACCGGTGTTTTGACCTCATCGGCCAGTTGTTTCACCGTGACTTGCGTCATGCACTTCTCTCCTCAGGCCGCGCCTAATTACTCGAACCAGTGGGCTCGGGCGGCCATGATCAACTTGCCGGCACGATCATCGTCAATGCCGTCGATGTCGAGCAGGTCGTCAATAGACTGCTCGGCCAGGTCTTCGCGGGTAATTACGCCGCGCACCGCCAGTTCCATCGCCAAATCCTTGTCCATACCCTCAAGCGAGAGCAGGTCTTCGGCCGGATGGGCGTCTGCCAGCTTTTCCTCAGTAGCGATGGCTTTAGTCAACAAGCGATCCTTGGCCCGAGCGCGAAGCTCGTTGACGATGTCTTCGTCAAAGCCGTCGATGTTGAGCATTTCTTCCAGCGGTACGTAGGCAATCTCTTCCAGGCTGGTGAAGCCTTCATCAACCAGAACCTGTGCCAGTTCTTCATCGACTTCCAGCTCATCGATGAAATTGCGCAGGATGTCGCCGGTTTCTGCTTGCTGCTTGGCCTGGATGTCCGATTCGGTCATCACGTTCAGGGTCCAGCCAGTCAATTGGCTGGCCAGACGCACGTTCTGACCACCGCGACCAATGGCCTGAGCCAGGTTGTCTGCGCCAACGGCGATGTCCATGGCATGGGCATCTTCGTCAACGATAATTGCCGCGACCTCAGCCGGCGACATGGCATTGATCACGAACTGCGCCGGGTTCTCGTCCCACAGGACGATGTCCACACGCTCGCCGCCCAACTCGCCGGAAACGGCCTGGACGCGCGAACCGCGCATACCAATGCACGCGCCCTGCGGGTCGATGCGTTTGTCTTTGGAGCGGACTGCGATCTTGGCCCGCGAACCCGGATCACGGGAGGCGGCCATGACTTCGATCAGGCCTTCGGCAATTTCCGGCACTTCGATACGGAACAGCTCGATCAGCATTTCCGGCGCGGTACGCGACAGGATCAGCTGCGGGCCGCGGTTCTCGGTGCGGATTTCCTTGAGCAGCGCGCGCAGACGCACGCCAACCCGGAAAGTCTCACGGGAGATGATGTCTTCACGGGCCAGCAACGCTTCGGCGTTGTTGCCCAGGTCGACGATCACGTTGTCACGTGTCACTTTTTTCACGGTGCCGGAGATGATTTCACCCAGGCGCTCGCGATAGGCATCAACCACCTGTGCGCGCTCGGCTTCGCGAACCTTCTGCACAATGACCTGCTTAGCGGTCTGGGCAGCGATGCGGCCGAACTCGATGGATTCGATTTTCTCTTCGATCACATCACCGACTTTAGCGTCGGGATGGGTTTCACGAGCCTTGCTCAACCAGGTCTCGACCGCTGGATCATCCAGATCGGCTTCTTCGACCACCGTCCAGCGACGGAAAGTCTCGTAGGAACCGGTGTGGCGATTGATTTCCACACGCAGGTCCACTTCGTCTTCAAAACGCTTTTTGGTAGCAGTGGCCAGGGCCAGCTCCAGCGCTTCAAAAATCACGCTTGCCGGTACACCCTTTTCATTGGATACCGACTCAACAACCAGCAGTACTTCTTTGCTCATCGTACGCCTCGCCTTTCGCAAGCCATTGGATCCGCGGGATCCGCGTCTCAGTCAAAACTGGGAATAATGTTGGCCTTGTCGATCATATCGATCGGCAACAGAAACTCGTGATCATCCACCTGCACCACGACGTCCTGCTCCTCCACCCCGCGGAGAAGGCCCTGAAAATTACGCCGACCTTCGAAGGGCGAGCGCAGCTTGATCTTCACTTGCTCACCGACATACTTGGCAAACTGTTCAAGGGTGAACAGTGGGCGTTCCATGCCAGGAGAGGAAACTTCAAGGGTGTATTCAACGGAGATCGGGTCTTCCACGTCGAGAACACCACTGATCTGACGGCTGACGATGGCGCAATCGTCCACCAACACGCCGCCTTCTTTATCGATATAAACGCGCAACAATGAGTGGCGACCCTGAGCCGAAAACTCAATACCCCAGCATTCATAGCCAAGGGCCACGACCACCGGGGCCAACAAGGCCTGCAACTGTTCTAGCTTGCTCGACACCTGAACCCCCTCGTGCATGCTTGTGCAAATAAAAAATGGGCGAAGCGCCCATCCCGGAAACGCCGTTGAATAGCGGCGCTGTAAAGTGTCCAGCTAACAAAAAGCCCCTGAAAAGGGGCTCCGCTGAAACTGGTTGCGGGGGCCGGATTTGAACCGACGACCTTCGGGTTATGAGCCCGACGAGCTACCAGACTGCTCCACCCCGCGACAAAGCTGGGGCGGAAGTATACGACCGATCCCTTTTTGGGTCAATGTAACCTTCCACCTACAAGAAAGCCCGCAACAGCGGGCTCTCCTGACAATTGGTACCGAGAAGGGGACTCGAACCCCTACACCCTATGGGCACAACCACCTCAAGGTTGCGTGTCTACCAATTCCACCACCTCGGCATAGACTACATTACTGCGTGAAACTCTTCTTACTTCTGCTCTGGAGCTGGAGGTACGTCAGTCGCACTGTTGGCCGACTTTTGCTCTTGGAGCACCGGGACATCATCAGAAGCCGGTTTTTGCTTTGGTACTTCAAGTACTGCTGGATCTGGCAAACCTACTTGAGTCAGCTGGTGAGCTTTCTCTTTAGCAAAGTAACCTAACCCCAAGCTAGTTATGAAGAAACAGGCGGCAAGTATAGCAGTAAACTTACTAAGAAAGGTAGAGGAACCTTGGCTTCCGAACACAGTATTTGAAGCACCTGCACCGAAAGACGCGCCAGCATCGGCACCTTTACCCTGCTGCAGCAAAACCAGAGCAACTACGCCCAGGGCACCCAGCAGATGAAAAACGACTACGACTGTTTCCAGCATTTTTTCAGTTTCCCGCGGCGCGACAGATCGCACCGAACTCATCTGCATTCAGGGAAGCTCCACCAATGAGCCCCCCATCGATATCCGGCATGCCGAACAGTTCGACCGCATTGGCCGCCTTCACGCTGCCGCCGTATAGAAGCCGCACTCCTCGTGCCACTTCAGAATTCTCTGCCGCCAACTGTGCGCGAATGGCTGCGTGCACATCCTGCGCCTGTTGCGGTGTTGCAGTCAGCCCGGTACCAATGGCCCAGACCGGCTCGTAAGCGATAACCGCATTGGCGAAAGCGCCAACACCCAACTCTTCGATGATGCTGCCCAGCTGACGCCCGACAACCTCTAGAGTCTTACCAGCTTCGCGCTGCTCAAGGGTTTCCCCTACACACAGAACCGGCTTCAAACCACAGGCCTGCGCTGCTGCAAACTTGCGATTGAGAGTCGCGTCACGCTCACCCATGATCAGGCGGCGCTCGGAGTGCCCAACCAGCACCAGGGAGCAACCTGCATCCACTAATTGACTCGGGGCGATTTCGCCCGTCAACGCACCTTGCATGGATTCCACCGCAGAGTTCTGCGCGCCGACCTGAATCGACTTGCCTTTCAAGCCATCAATAACTTGATTGATATACAAGCAAGGCGGGAATACCGCGACATCAACACCGCTTGGCAAGGCCAGATGACGAAGGCCGTTGATCAGCTCAGCGACGCTGGCGCGGGTACCGTGCATCTTCCAGTTACCAGCTACCATAGGGCGACGCATGCTGTACCTCGTCGGTCAAAGTGGGCGCAGATGTTACCCAACCAAAACAACACTGGCAAGCCGAAATCAGGCAGAAACTTCAGCAACCAGTTTTGCCAGCTCATCGGCGTAGGCTCGAACCTGCGCTTCATCGTCACCTTCGACCATGACACGCACCAGCGGCTCAGTGCCGGACTTGCGCAGCAAAACCCGGCCACGCCCCGCCATAGCGGTCGTAACGCGCTCACAAGCCTCTTTCACAGCAGGATGCTCAACCGGACTGTCGCCGCCACCAAAACGGACGTTGACCAGCACTTGAGGGCATTTGCGCAGCCCCTGGCGTGATTGCGCCAGACTTTCACCGCGCGCCTTGAGCGCCATCAGCACCTGCAGCGCGGCAATGATCGCATCACCGGTGGTCGCGTGGCGGAAGCACACGATATGGCCGGAATTCTCTCCACCCACCAACCAGTTGCGCTCAAGCAGCTCAGCAATCACATAACGGTCGCCAACATTGGCTCGCACAAAAGGAATACCCAGATCCGCCAACGCCAGCTCAAGACCGAGATTACTCATGAGAGTACCGACCACGCCGCCCTGCAACTTGTCTCGCTCATGCAGATCACGAGCGATGATGAACAACAGTTCATCACCATCAACGATGGCGCCGGTCTGGTCGACCATCAGCACCCGGTCACCGTCACCGTCGAAGGCAATCCCCAGGTCCGCATGCTCTGCCAGAACTGCCGCCTGCAGTTGCGCCATATGAGTCGAACCGCAGTTCTCGTTGATGTTCAGGCCGTTAGGTTGCGCGCTAAGCACCGTCACTTGCGCACCCAGCTCACGGAACACACTGGGCGCTACCTTGTAGGTCGCGCCGTGAGCACAGTCCAGGACGATCTTCAGGCCGGCGAAGCTGGTGCTGGAAGGCACGCTGCTCTTGCAGAACTCGATATACCGCCCCGAGGCGTCATTGATTCGCGATACCTTGCCGAGTTTGCTCGACTCGACCACGGTCATCGGAGCGTCCAGCAACTCTTCGATCATCAGCTCTACTTCGTCGGGGAGTTTGGTACCTTCGCCCGAGAAGAATTTGATGCCGTTGTCATCGTGAGGATTGTGCGAAGCACTGATGACAATGCCCGCTTCGGCGTGAAAGGTGCGCGTCAGGTAAGCGATCGCCGGCGTTGGCATCGGCCCCAACAACATCACATCCGCGCCGGCGGCGGACAATCCGGCCTCCAGAGCCGACTCGAACATATAGCCAGAAATACGGGTGTCCTTGCCCACCAGCACACGGCAAGCCCCCATGCTGCGGAAAGCCATGCCTGCCGCCCAGCCGAGCTTGAGCATGAAGTCTGGAGTAATCGGGTATTCGCCCACACGACCACGAATGCCGTCGGTGCCAAAGTATTTCTTCGTCATAAGTACTCCATCATTCTTATTCGGCGGATTCCACTGCCGCAATCATTCGCACCACATCCACCGTTTCGGCAACATCATGGACGCGGATAATCTTCGCGCCCTTGGTCACCGCCAGCGCCGCAAGTGCCAGACTGCCGTGCAATCGCTCGGCTACAGGTCGATTCAGGGACTGACCAATCATGCTTTTGCGCGACACCCCAACCAGCAGGGGGCGCCCAAGGACATGCAAGGTCTCCATATGCTTGAACAGACTCAAATTGTGCTGCAGGGTCTTGGCAAAACCAAAGCCCGGGTCAAGGACAATGCGCTCAGCCTCGATCCCCGCCGACGCACACGCGGCCATCCGCTCAAGCAGAAACTCACTCACCTCCCGAGTGACATCCTCGTAGTGCGGGTTGTCCTGCATGTCGCCAGGCTCACCGAGCATATGCATCAGGCATACAGGCAAACCTGTAGCGGCCGCCGCATCCAGGGCACCATCACGGCGCAATGCGCGCACATCATTGATCAACCCCGCTCCCAGGCGAGCAGTTTCGCGCATGACAGCCGGCGTTGAGGTATCAACGGAAATAACCACATCCAGCTCGCGATTAATTCGCTCCACGACCGGGGCCACACGCTCCAACTCTTCCAGAGGCGATACCGCACGGGCACCTGGCCGCGTCGACTCGCCACCGATATCGATCAGCGTAGCACCAGCCAGGACCATGGCCTCGGCATGCCGCAAGGCGACATCCAGCTGACTGAAGCGACCGCCATCGGAGAAGGAATCGGGGGTTACATTGAGAATGCCCATGACATGCACACGGGCCAAATCAAGAACCCGGTTGCCGCAAGGCAACCGGGTGGAGGAAGGAACAGAAGTCATTTAAAACCTTAGTGGTCGGCAGCAGGGCCGCCGATGGGTGTTTCCGGACGTTCGTTTTGCACCACTGGAGGAGTAGTGCCCGAACCGCCCTCCCAATCACGAGGTTCACGCGGAGTACGCCCGGCCATGATGTCGTCAATCTGATCAGCATCGATGGTTTCGTACTTCATCAAGGCGTCTGCCATGGCGTCCAGCTTGTCGCGGTTGTCGGTCAGGATCTGCTTGGCAGTGCCGTAGCACTGATCAATGATGCTGCGCACTTCAGAGTCGATCAGCTTCGCCGTTTCAGCGGACAAGCTGGCGTGCTGGCTGCCTGCACTACGACCCAGGAATACTTCGCCCTCTTCTTCCGCGTACATCAACGGACCGAGCTTTTCGGACAACCCCCACTTGGTGACCATGTTCCGGGCAATCTGACTGGCGCGCATGATGTCGTTGGATGCACCGGTGGTCACACCGTCAAAACCAAGAGTCATCTCTTCTGCGATACGGCCACCATAGAGCGAGCAGATCTGGCTGATCAGGGCCCGCTTGGACAGGCTGTAGCGGTCTTCTTCCGGCAGGAACATGGTGACGCCCAACGCCCGACCGCGAGGAATGATCGAGACTTTGTAGACCGGATCATGCTCAGGCACGACTCGACCGACAATGGCGTGGCCAGCTTCGTGATAAGCGGTGTTCTGCTTTTCTTTCTCGGACATGACCATGGATTTGCGCTCAGCGCCCATCATGATCTTGTCCTTGGCCAGCTCAAACTCTTTCATTTCGACAATACGCTTACCAGTACGAGCCGCGAACAGCGAGGCCTCGTTCACCAGGTTCGCCAGGTCCGCACCGGAGAAGCCCGGAGTACCGCGCGCGATCACTGCCGGAGCGACATCTTCGCCCATTGGCACTTTGCGCATGTGAACCTTGAGAATCTGCTCACGGCCGCGAATATCCGGCAGCCCCACCACCACTTGACGGTCGAAACGACCGGGACGCAGCAGCGCCGGGTCGAGTACGTCTGGACGGTTGGTAGCGGCAATCACAATGATGCCGTCGTTCATTTCAAAGCCATCCATCTCAACCAGCAATTGGTTGAGGGTTTGCTCACGCTCATCATGACCGCCGCCCATGCCGGCACCACGGTGACGACCGACAGCGTCGATCTCATCGATGAAAATGATGCATGGCGCATGTTTTTTGGCCTGTTCGAACATATCGCGAACACGGCTGGCACCGACACCGACGAACATCTCGACGAAGTCAGAACCTGAAATGGTGAAGAACGGCACCTTGGCTTCACCCGCAATGGCCTTGGCCAGCAGGGTCTTACCGGTACCCGGAGGACCGACCATCAGCACGCCGCGAGGAATACGACCACCCAAACGCTGAAACTTGCCTGGATCACGCAGGAACTCAACTAGCTCGCCAACTTCCTCTTTGGCCTCGTCACAACCTGCGACGTCAGCCAGAGTGGTTTTAACTTGATCTTCAGAGAGCAGACGCGCCTTGCTCTTGCCAAAGCTCATCGGCCCACCTTTGCCGCCTGCCCCACCCTGCATTTGCCGCATGAAGAACATGAAGACTGCAATGATCACCAGGATCGGGAAGCTGGCGACCAACAGTTGGGTCCAGATACTTTGCTGCTCAGGTTGTTTGCCTTCGACCACAACATGGTTGTCCACCAAGTCGCCAATCAGGCCGTTGTCCTGAATCGCAGGGCGGATGGTCTTGAAGCTGTCGCCATCGTTGCGCTTGCCGGTAATCACGTAGCCATCAACAGCTACGCGCTCGACCTTGCCATCCTTAACTTGCTGGATGAAGTCGGAATAGTTGAGGGTCTGCGGCTCGTTAGGGCTGGAGAAGTTGTTCATCACCGTCACCAGGACGGCAGCGATGATCAACCACAGGATCAGATTCTTTGCCATGTCGTTCAATTAACTACCCTCTGAAGCAAGCTCCGCTACTGGCGCGCGCTTCGCATGATATTCACCGGCCTAACTTACTACATTACCTACAGCTCTGGCAGGCGCTGTCTGTAACCCTATGTGAAACTTAGACTACACAATATGCGTTTAATCTGACGGGGCGAAATACGAAAATCCTATCACCCCGGTCAAAAACCTTACTCACTCACTGCGCCCCCGGAAGCCGCGCCCAAGCAGATACTGCTCTCGGGAACGGTCACGAGAAGACGTCGGCTTACGCATCTGTACTTTCTCGAACATCTGCCGAACGCTCTTGTGGTACTCGTCAAAACCTTCACCCTGGAAGATTTTGATCAGAAAATCACCACCTGGACGTAGTACACGACTGGCAAGGTCCAGCGCCAATTCGCACAAGAACATCGCCCGCGGCATATCCACAGCCGCTAACCCACTCATATTGGGGGCCATATCGGAAATCACAAGGTCGACTTCCGAATTTCCAACAGCCTCGAGAATCTGTGCCAGCACCGCATCCTCGGTGAAGTCCCCTTGAATAAAGGTCACATCGGGAATGCTGTCCATCTCCAGGATATCGGAAGCAATCAGTCGCCCCTGACCACCAATCAGACGACTGGTCACTTGCGACCAGCCACCCGGCGCAGCACCCAGGTCGATAACACTCATGCCAGGACGGATAAGGCGGTCCTTTTCCTGGATCTCCAGTAGCTTGTAGCTGGCACGAGAACGATACCCATCTTTTTGCGCCATTTTGACGAATGGGTCGTTGAAGTGCTCTTTCAGCCAGTTATGGCTTGTCTTGGAACGGGCCACGGGCCACCTCAAAAATAAAACGGGTCGTGATTAACTGGGCGGTCCCGGACTCGCTCGGGTAAACTGGCCGCCGCTTTTTACAAGATCAGACGCAGGGGTCAGATTATGCCGCTCACTCAAGAGCAGAAGAAACAGTACAAATCCATTGGCCACCATCTGAAACCAGTATTGACTGTGGCTGACAACGGTTTGACCGAAGGTGTGCTAGCCGAACTTGAACGCGCCTTGAGCGATCACGAGCTGATCAAGATCAAGCTCAACATCCTTGAGCGCGAGTCGCGCCTGGAAGCCATTGCCGAACTGTGCAAAGCCGGCAAAGCGGATCTGGTGCAAGTCATCGGCAAGATGGCGTTGATCTACCGCAAGAACGCCAAGGTAAACAAGCAATTGTCGAACGTCCATCGTTTCCACTGACGTCGACAAGGGTCAAGGGTGTGCCTGGCGCACCCTTCCACCCCATCCCGGCACTGGCTGCAACACCAATACCAGACCGGAAAACCCCAGAACCAGATAGCTGAACAACTGCCAGCGCTGAGCCTCCGGCAGCAGAATGCGTACAGTGAAATACATCCCGCACGCATACATCGCCATCAACAGCAGTTGCCCCCGAATATCCCGCCATAGACTTTTCAGCCCTTCGGACTGAATCAGTACCGCCGCCTGCAGAATCAGGCATGCCGCCGAAAAACCCACCAACAACGCACTGAGCAAGGTGGAAATTTCTTCGATCAGCAAAGGGGCAAGACCAATCTGCCCCAGGGCGGGAAGCAAGCCGAGATGCAACAACCATAAGCCGCCAACCCACAACATCTGGGTCAGCTGCCAAAGCATGGCGCCCGCTTGCAGCGGGCGCCTTCTTTCAGATGTGACGGACTTCGACAATCTCATACTCGATAACGCCGCCAGGCGTTTTGACCGCCACCACATCACCCTCTTCCTTGGCAATCAAGGCGCGAGCGATCGGCGAACCGACGGAGATTTTACCGAGCTTGATATCAGCCTCGTCCTCACCAACGATCTGGTAGGTGACACTTTCGTCGGTTTCGACGTTAGCGATCTCCACCGTGGTACCAAAAATCACCTTGCCGCTATGAGGGATGGTCGTGACATCAATGACCACCGAGTTCTGCAAGCGGCCTTCGATATCACGGATCCGCGCCTCGACCATACCCTGCTGCTCACGAGCAGCATGGTATTCGGCGTTTTCTTTCAGATCACCCAACTCACGGGCCGTACCGATGTCCTGGCTGAGCTTCGGACGCACGACCTTGGTCAGGTGAGCATGCTCTTCTTCCAGGGCGCGAGCGCCCTGGACGGTCATTGGGTATTTATTCATGCCTTCAATCCTGCGTGTAGATCCTGCAAGCGACGCACGGTCTTTTCCGGACCGAACTTCAACGCTTCGCAGATAGCTTCGCCAGCAGCAATGGTGGTAGTGCAGTAGATCTTGTGCTGCAAGGCGTTACGACGAATGGAATACGAGTCAGCGATAGACTGACGACCTTCAGTGGTGTTGATGATCAGGGTGACTTCGTCGTTCTTGATCATATCGACCACATGCGGACGACCTTCAGTCACCTTGTTCACGCGACGCACTTTCAGGCCGGCCGCCTCGATCACCTTGGCGGTGCCTGCCGTCGCAACCACTTCGAAGCCCAAGTTGATCAGATCACGGGCTACGCCTGCAACCAGCGGCTTGTCATCATTACGCACGCTGATAAATGCAGTGCCGCCAGTTGGCAATACTTCGCTGGCGCCCATCTGGGCCTTGGCAAAGGCTTCACCGAAAGTATCGCCCACACCCATCACTTCACCGGTGGACTTCATCTCTGGGCCGAGGATCGGGTCAACACCCGGGAACTTGGCAAAGGGGAACACCGCTTCCTTGACGCTGTAGAAGTTCGGAATGATCTCCTTGGTGAAACCCAGCTCTTTCAGAGTCTTACCCGCCATCACACGGGCAGCGATCATTGCCAGCGAGACACCGATGCACTTGGACACGAAAGGCACGGTACGGGAGGCACGCGGGTTCACCTCGATCACGTAGATCTGCTCACCCTGCAGGGCCAGCTGCACGTTCATCAGACCGACCACACCCAGTTCCAGGGCCATTTTCTTGACCTGCTCACGCATCTCGTCCTGGATGTGCGCCGGCAGCGAGTACGGCGGCAGCGAGCACGCGGAGTCACCAGAGTGAACACCGGCTTGCTCGATGTGCTGCATGATTGCGCCGATCACCACATCGGTGCCGTCACAAACGGCGTCCACATCCATTTCGATGGCGCAGTTGAGGAAGTGGTCCAGCAGCACCGGGCTGTCGTTGGACACCTGGACCGCTTCGCGCAGGTAGCGCTTGAGCTCTTCTTCCTCATAAACGATTTCCATCGCCCGACCGCCCAGAACGTAGGACGGACGCACCACCAGCGGATAGCCAATCTTGGTCGCGGCACGAATCGCTTCGTCTTCGCTGCGCACGGTGGCGTTTGGTGGCTGACGCAGGTTCAGGCGCTCGACCATCTGCTGGAAACGCTCACGGTCTTCGGCACGGTCGATAGCGTCAGGGCTGGTACCGATGATCGGCACGCCGGCCGCTTCCAGGGCACGAGCCAGTTTCAGCGGAGTCTGGCCGCCGTACTGCACGATCACGCCTTTAGGCTTCTCGACGCGGACGATTTCCAGCACGTCTTCCAGGGTCACTGGCTCGAAGTACAGGCGATCAGAGGTGTCGTAGTCAGTGGAAACGGTTTCCGGGTTGCAGTTGACCATGATGGTTTCGTAACCATCGTCGCGCAGCGCCAGCGCAGCGTGTACGCAGCAGTAGTCGAACTCGATACCTTGGCCGATACGGTTTGGACCGCCGCCCAGGATCATGATCTTGTCGCGAGTCGACGGCGCGGCCTCGCACTCTTCTTCATAAGTCGAGTACAGATACGCGGTGTCAGTGGCGAACTCGGCAGCGCAGGTGTCGACGCGCTTGTAGACCGGGAACACTTCCAGTTTGTGACGGTGAGTACGCAGGTTTTTCTCGGTCACACCCAGCAGCTTGGCCAGACGCTGATCGGAGAAGCCTTTGCGCTTCAGGCGGAACATCAGGTCGCGATCAATGGCCGACAGACCCAGGGTCTTGACCCTCTCTTCTTCCTTGATCAGATCTTCGATCTGCACCAGGAACCAAGGGTCGATCATGTTCATGCCGAAGATCTGCTCGACGGTCATGCCGGCACGGAAGGCATCAGCCACGTACCAGATACGCTCGGCGCCTGGCACGGTCAGCTCGCGCTTGAGCACGTTCATGCTTTCCGGATTGCTCAGGTCGAGCTTCGGATCCAGGCCGCAAACGCCCACTTCCAGACCGCGCAGGGCTTTCTGCAGGGATTCCTGGAAAGTCCGGCCGATGGCCATGACTTCACCAACAGATTTCATCTGGGTGGTCAGACGTGCGTCGGCCTTGGAGAACTTCTCGAAGGCGAAGCGTGGCAACTTGGTCACGACGTAGTCGATAGACGGCTCGAAGGACGCCGGAGTCTTGCCGCCGGTGATGTCGTTGGACAGCTCATCCAGGGTGTAGCCCACTGCCAGCTTGGCCGCGACCTTGGCGATCGGGAAGCCGGTAGCTTTCGAAGCCAGCGCCGAAGAGCGGGACACCCGCGGGTTCATCTCGATCACGACCATGCGGCCAGTGTTCGGGCAGATGCCGAACTGCACGTTGGAGCCGCCGGTTTCCACGCCAATCTCGCGCAATACCGCCAGGGAGGCGTTACGCAGGATCTGGTATTCCTTGTCGGTCAGGGTCTGCGCCGGAGCCACGGTGATCGAGTCACCGGTGTGCACGCCCATCGGGTCGAAGTTTTCGATGGAGCAGACGATGATGCAGTTGTCCTTCTTATCGCGGACCACTTCCATCTCGTACTCTTTCCAGCCGATCAGCGATTCGTCGATCAGCAGCTCCTTGGTCGGCGACAGGTCCAGACCGCGGGCGCAGATTTCTTCGAACTCTTCACGGTTGTAAGCAATACCGCCGCCGGTGCCGCCCATGGTGAAGGACGGACGGATGATGCAAGGGAAGCCCAGCTTGTCGAGAACCGCATTGGCCTCTTCCATGCTGTGAGCGATACCGGAACGTGGGCACGCCAGGCCGATGGACTTCATCGCGGCGTCGAAGCGCGAACGGTCTTCGGCCTTGTCGATGGTGTCGGCGTTGGCACCGATCATCTCTACGCCGAACTTCTCCAGGACGCCTTCGCGCTCCAGGTCCAGGGCGCAGTTCAGAGCCGTCTGGCCGCCCATGGTTGGCAGCAGCGCGTCCGGGCGTTCTTTCTCGATGATCTTGGCAACGGTCTGCCACTTGATCGGCTCGATGTAAGTGGCGTCGGCCATGGCCGGGTCGGTCATGATGGTGGCTGGGTTGGAGTTCACCAGGATGACCCGGTAACCCTCTTCGCGCAGGGCCTTGCAAGCCTGGGCGCCGGAGTAGTCGAATTCGCAGGCCTGGCCGATCACGATCGGGCCAGCGCCAAGAATCAGGATGCTTTTAATGTCTGTACGTTTTGGCATGGGTTGTCACTCAAATCCGCAGGTCAGTCGGCAAGCCGTCTTGAACATTCTCTGAGGCGCCTGAGGGGATTCCGCCGGACTCGCCGGGGCCACCCTCAAGCGCTGCTCGCTACACTTTCAAGGCGAGCGCTTAGCGTCGCTTGGCCATCTCGTTGATGAAGCGGTCGAACAGCGGCGCCACATCGTTCGGGCCCGGGCTGGCTTCAGGGTGGCCCTGGAAGCTGAACGCGCTCTTGTCGGTACGCTCGATACCCTGCAGGGTGCCGTCGAACAGCGACTTGTGGATCGCCCGGACGTTACCCGGCAGCGTGGCTTCATCCACGGCAAAGCCGTGGTTCTGGCTGGTGATCATGACCACGCCGGTATCCAGGTCCTGAACCGGGTGGTTGGCGCCGTGGTGACCATGACCCATCTTCAGCGTCTTGGCGCCGGAGGCCAGGGCCAGCAGCTGGTGCCCCAGGCAGATGCCGAATACCGGAATCTCGGTATCGAGGATCTCCTTGATCGCCTTGATGGCGTAGTCGCAAGGCTCGGGATCGCCAGGGCCGTTGGACAGGAACACGCCATCTGGATTGAGAGCCAGGACGTCGCTCGCCGGCGTCTGGGCAGGCACCACGGTCACGCGGCAGCCACGCTCGACCAGCATGCGCAGAATGTTCAGCTTGACCCCGTAATCGTAGGCAACCACGTGGTACGGCAGGTCAGCGGCTTCGAGGGTGGCGTGGCTGTCGGTCTTCAGATCCCAGACAGTCGAACGCCACTCGTAGCTTTGCTTGGTGCTGACGACTTTCGCCAGGTCCATGCCTTTGAGGCCCGGGAAGGCGCGGGCTGCGGCAATCGCCGCTTCTTCGGAGATGTTCTCACCGGCCATGATGCAGCCGTTCTGCGCACCTTTCTCACGCAGGATGCGCGTCAGGCGACGGGTGTCGATACCGGCGATCGCCACCACATTGTTGGCTTTCAGGTAATCGGACAGGGACAGGGTGTTACGCCAGTTGCTGGCCACCAGCGGCAGATCACGAATGACCAGGCCGGCCGACCAGACGCGGTCGGACTCGGCATCTTCCGGCGTGGTGCCGGTGTTGCCAATGTGGGGATAAGTCAGGGTAACGATTTGCTGGGCGTAGGAAGGATCGGTAAGGATTTCCTGATAGCCGGTCATTGCGGTGTTGAACACCACCTCACCAACGGTTTGACCGTCGGCTCCAATGGCTTCGCCACGAAAAATGCTGCCATCAGCAAGGGCGAGTATGGCTGGCTTAGTCAAGAAGACCTCCCGTAAATAGAGCCTGAAAGGGCGATCGCAGGTTGCAAAAAAGCGGAATGACGTATAGACACGTCACCCCGCTTCTTCGTCGAATTATCTGCGCGCTTTTAGTGGACACACTAAAGCTGTAGCTTACAGAAAAAGGCTTTTTCGGTCCACCGCTAATGAGCCCTAAAGGCAGAGGAATGCGACAGAACATCGCCTAGCGGTGCGAAGCGAGGTTGAAAGACAACCTCAACCCCACTTCAGATGCTTCTCAACGCAGATCAAGCACATCCTGCATGTCGTAAAGACCGGCCTCGCGACCATCCAGCCAGAGGGCAGCACGTACCGCTCCCTTGGCAAACGTCATGCGACTGGACGCCTTGTGAGTGATCTCCAGACGCTCGCCTTCGGTGGCGAACAACACGGTGTGATCCCCCACCACATCGCCGCCGCGCACAGTGGCAAAGCCAATGGTATCCCGCTCACGCGCACCGGTATGACCTTCGCGACCATAAACCGCAACCTGCTGCAGATCACGCCCCAAGGCATTGGCGATCACCTCACCCATGCGCAGGGCCGTGCCCGACGGCGCATCGATCTTGTGCCGGTGATGGGCTTCGATGATTTCGATGTCCGCATCATCACCCAGGACCCGCGCTGCCATATCCAGCAGTTTCAGCGACAGGTTGACCCCGACACTGAAGTTGGCGGCGAAGACGATGGGAATATCCTTGCTCGCCTCGACCAGCAACTGCTTTTCCTTGGCCCCAAGACCGGTGGTACCAATCACCATGGCCTTGCCCGCCTTGCGGCAGAACGCCAGGTTCTTGAGCATCACTTCCGGCAAGGTGAAGTCGATCAGCACATCGAACTCATCAACGACTTTTTCCAGGCTGTCGGACATTGGCACGCCAAGACGCCCAAGAGACGCCAGCTCACCCGCATCCGCACCGACCAGCGAACTGCCCGGCCGAACGATCGCGGCCGTCAGGCCGGAGAGCGGCGAACGCAGCTGCACGGCCTCGACCAAAGTCTTGCCCATGCGCCCTGCGGCACCCATCACAGCTATACGTCGCATGCCCTACTCCTTACAGGTCGCCGAAGAAGCGCTTGACACCCTCGAACCAGCCAGTGGTTTTCGGCGAGTGAGAGTTATCGCCATCCAGCGAACCACGCAGCTCTTCCAGCAATTCCCGCTGGCGACGACTCAGATTCACCGGCGTCTCTACCGCAACCCGACACATCAGGTCGCCAGCACCGCCACCACGCACAGGAGCAACACCCTTGCCGCGAATCCGGAACTGCTTGCCAGTCTGAGTCCCCTCGGGAATCTTCAGCTTGACCCGACCATCCAGGGTCGGAATCTCCAGCTCGCCGCCCAACGCCGCATCGACGAAACTGATAGGCACTTCACAGAACAGATGCTTGCCGTCGCGCTGGAAGATCGCGTGCTCACGCACATTGATCACCACATAGAGGTCGCCGGTCGGACCACCCTGGGTCCCCGCCTCACCTTCTCCGGAAAGACGAATACGATCCCCGGTATCGACACCGGCCGGCACTTTGACCGACAGCGTCTTGTACTCTTCGACACGACCTTCGCCGCGGCATGAATCGCACGGATCGGAAATGATCTTGCCCTGGCCATGGCAACGCGGACAGGTCTGCTGCACCGAGAAGAAGCCCTGCTGCATGCGCACCTGACCAATGCCGCCGCAAGTCGGGCAAGTCACAGGTGACGAGCCTTTCTTGGCGCCCGAACCATCGCACGGCTTGCAATTGACCAGCGTCGGCACACGGATATTTACCGTGGTGCCACGCACCGCCTCTTCCAGATTCAGTTCCAGGGTGTAACGCAGATCGCTGCCGCGCTGCGCGCCGCCGCGGGAACCACCGCGACCACCACCGAAGAAATCACTGAACACATCACCGAAGATATCGGAGAAATTCTGACCACCGAAACCGGCACCGCCGCCACCCATGCTCGGGTCGACACCGGCATGACCGTACTGGTCATACGCTGCACGCTTACTGGAATCGGACAGCACTTCGTAGGCCTCGTTGGCCTCCTTGAACATATCCTCCGACGCTTTGTCGCCGGGATTACGATCAGGGTGATGCTTCATCGCCAGGCGGCGATAAGCCTTTTTCAGCTCCGCTTCGCTGGAGCCGCGCTCCACACCCAACACTTCGTAATAGTCACGCTTTGCCATAAGTCTTTGCACTCTTAAGGACGTCCGGCAAACCCTCCTGAGCTCTGCCAAACTCGCTGAGCCCCAATACAGGCCCGGACCCAACTCACGTCAATTCAACGATCCTGGTCTTGGATAGACGACCCGATTGCAGGTCGACGACTGCGGTCGTCGCAACCGGAAAGCAGGAGCTTCTCCGGCCCGACCGCCAGCGCACAAACGGAGGTTGTACGCCGTCAAAAATTCACTGACTCCAGACACGCCAACGCGGGAGCAAGCTCCCGCGCGGCGACATCCTACCAGTCACCGCCCAAAGGCAGTCAACCGGCCGACCAACAAGCTATTACTTGTGGTCTTTAACTTCTTCGAACTCGGCGTCGACAACGTCATCGGCTTTTTCAGCGGACTCGGCGTGTGGTGCCGCGCCCTCTGCAGGCTGAGCCTGTTCGGCGTACATCTTCTGAGCAACCGGAGCCGAGACCTTCGACAGCTCTTCGACCTTGGCTTCGATGGCAGCCTTGTCGTCGCCTTTGACAGCGGCTTCCAGGGCGACCACAGCAGCTTCGATGGCGGTCTTTTCTTCTGCGGTGACTTTGTCACCGGCGTCAGCCACCATCTTGCGAGTCGAGTGCACCAGCGCATCACCCTGGTTACGGGCAGTGGCCAGCTCTTCGAACTTGCGATCCTCTTCCGAGTTAGCTTCAGCATCACGGATCATCTGCTGGATTTCTTCATCCGACAGGCCGGAGTTGGCCTTGATCACGATCGACTGAGTCTTGCCGGTAGCCTTGTCCTTCGCACCTACGTGCAGAATGCCGTTGGCGTCGATGTCGAAGGTCACTTCGATCTGCGGCACGCCACGTGGAGCAGGAGGAATGTCGGTCAGGTCGAACTTGCCCAGGGACTTGTTCTGCGCGGCTTGCTTACGCTCGCCCTGCAGTACGTGAATGGTCACTGCGCCCTGGTTGTCATCGGCAGTCGAGAACACTTGCGATTTCTTGGTTGGAATCGTGGTGTTTTTCTCGATCAGCGCGGTCATCACGCCACCCATGGTTTCGATACCCAGAGTCAGCGGGCTAACGTCCAGCAGCAGTACGTCCTTCACGTCACCGGCCAATACCGCACCCTGGATGGCAGCACCCATGGCAACCGCTTCGTCCGGGTTGACGTCCTTGCGAGCTTCCTTGCCGAAGAAATCGGTTACAGCCTTCTGCACCAGAGGCATACGGGTCTGGCCGCCGACCAGGATCACATCGTTGATCGAGCCAACGTCGATACCAGCGTCCTTCAGAGCGATACGGCAAGGCTCGATGGTGCGCTGAACCAGGTCTTCAACCAGCGATTCCAGCTTGGCGCGGGAAATCTTCACGTTCAGGTGCTTAGGACCGGTGGCGTCTGCAGTGATGTACGGCAGGTTCACGTCGGTCTGCTGGCTCGAGGACAGCTCGATCTTGGCTTTTTCAGCAGCTTCTTTCAGACGCTGCATGGCCAGCGGGTCACCCTTGAGGTTCATGCCGCTTTCTTTCTTGAACTCGTCAACCAGGTAGTCGATCAGACGGATGTCGAAGTCTTCACCACCGAGGAAGGTGTCACCATTGGTAGCCAACACTTCGAACTGGTGCTCGCCATCGACTTCAGCGATCTCGATCACGGAAACGTCGAAAGTACCGCCACCCAGGTCGTAAACGATCACGGTGTGATCGCCCTTGGCCTTGTCCATACCGTAGGCCAGCGCGGCTGCGGTTGGTTCGTTGATGATGCGCTTGACGTCCAGACCGGCGATGCGGCCAGCATCTTTGGTGGCCTGACGCTGGCTGTCGTTGAAGTAGGCCGGAACAGTGATGACCGCTTCGGTCACCGCTTCACCGAGGTAATCTTCGGCGGTCTTCTTCATTTTCTTGAGAATTTCAGCCGAGATCTGTGGCGGAGCCATTTTCTGGCCGTTCACTTCAACCCAGGCGTCGCTGTTGTCAGCCTTGACGATCTTGTAAGGGACCATCTGAATGTCTTTCTGCACAACTTCTTCGTCAAAACGACGACCGATCAGACGCTTTACGGCGTACAGGGTGTTGTGCGGGTTGGTGACTGCCTGGCGCTTGGCCGACTGACCTACCAGGATCTCGCCATCGTTGGCGTACGCAATGATCGACGGGGTGGTCCGCGCGCCTTCGGCGTTTTCGATAACTTTTACGTTGCCGTTTTCAAGAATGGAGACGCACGAGTTGGTGGTCCCCAAGTCAATTCCGATAATTTTGCCCATGTTAACTCTCCCGAAACTTTGGATTTGGATGCCGCAGCCGTGGTGGCAAACTGCGGTAGCACTTAAACGCTTGACTGATAAATGGGGGCTCTACAGCCGTTTTCAAGCCTTTTCGTCAATCGAAGGCGAAACGGGTGCAGGAACCTTGCTGACCACGACCATGGCCGGGCGCAGCAGGCGACCATTGAGCTGATAGCCCTTCTGGAACACCTTCAGAACACTGTTGGGCTCGACGTCTGCGCTTTCCTGCATGGCCATGGCCTGGTGCTGTTCAGCGTTGAACGGCTCGCCATGCGGATCGATGGCTTCCAACTGATAACGCTTGAGGGTGTCGTGGAACATCTTCAAGGTCAGCTCGATGCCTTCACGCATCGGACGGATGCTCTCGTCGTCCGGGTTGGACAGCTCCAGGCCGCGCTCCAGGCTGTCGATCACCGGCAGCAAGTCGCCGGCAAACTTTTCCAGAGCGAATTTGTGAGCTTTCTCCACGTCCTGCTCGGCGCGGCGGCGGACGTTCTGCAGATCAGCTGCAACACGCAAAGCCTGATCTTGCGCACCAGCCAGTTGCTCTTCGAGCACTTGTACACGAGCCGCCAGGTCTTCACCCGAAGCCTCGGGAGCCTGATTGGCGTCTAGATTTTGCGTATCCAGAGTCTGTTCGTCAGCCATGAAATTCTCCTTTCAATATCGTCAGTGAGCCAGGCCCACTCTTCTGCCCTGCTATATGGGGTCGCATTTTCAGGGTTCAAGCCCGCCACCACAGCAAAAGTCATCAGCCTTCAGTAAATCCAGACAACAGTGATTACCGAACGCGCTAAAAAGACGCATCAACCAAGCGAATCGAGCTAAGGGAAAGCATTGTCAGCCCAAAACAAAACACTGTATAAATAACCAGACATTTAGTTTGGGAGCGGCCTTCATGCTGGTGCACCTGTCCGTACACAATTACGCCATCGTCGAACACCTGGATCTGGAACTGGATCGCGGGATGAGCGTCATCACAGGCGAAACCGGCGCCGGCAAGTCGATCATGCTCGACGCACTCGGCCTGACCCTGGGCGACCGGGCCGACAGCGGTGTGGTACGACCAGGAGCCGACAAGGCCGACATCCTCGCCACCTTCGACCTGGCGGACATTCCCGAGGCCCGCACCTGGCTGGCCGAGCGCGACCTGGACAACGACGGCCCCTGCATCCTGCGCCGGGTCATCACCGCCGAAGGGCGCTCACGCGGCTATATCAATGGCACGCCCTGCCCGCTTGGCGACCTCAAGGCCCTGGGCGAGCTCTTGATCGACATTCACAGTCAGCACGAACACCAGTCGCTGCTCAAAACCGATACCCATCGCCGCCTGCTGGATGAATATGCCGGCGCTACCGATCTTGCCCGCCAGGTACAACTGGCAGCCCAACGCTGGCGCCAGACCCGCCAGGAGCTGGAGCGCCTGTCCAATTCCGGCGATGAGCAGCGCGCCCGCCATCAACTGCTGAGCTATCAGCTTGAAGAGCTGGAGAATCTCGGCCTGGGAGAAAACGAACTCGAAGAGTTGGAGCAGGAACACAAGAACCTGACCAACGCCGAAACCCTGCTGGGCATCTGCCGCCAGGTGGTCGAACAGTGCAGCGAAAGTGACTCCGGCAATGTCCTCAACGCCTTGACCGTCAGCCTCAACCGCCTGTCCAGCATCGGCAACTCGACAGGAGCATTAGGCGAGGCCACCAACCTGCTGGCCAGCGCCCAGATCCAGGTGGAAGAAGCCGTGGGCGAATTGAATCGCTTCCTCGATCACTTCGATGCCGACCCGGCACGCCTGCAACAGCTGGAAGAACGCCTGGACTCCATCTATACCCTGGCACGCAAGCATCGCATCCAGCCCTTCGAACTGGCGGCCATGCAGCAAACCCTGCTGGATGAAATCGAAGCCCTGGACGCCAACGACGAGAGCATCGAGCGCCTCGGCGAAGAGCTGCAGTCCTTCGCCCGCCACTATCAGGAGAAAGCCCAGGAACTGAGTCGCTTGCGGGAGCAGGCGGCCACCGGACTGGCCAGCGCGGTAGAACTTGAAATTCAGCGCCTGGGCATGCCCGGCGGACGCTTCACGATCGAGCTGCGAGCTAACACCAGCGATGAGCTGCTGCCCAACGGCCTGGAGCAGGTCGAACTCCTGGTCAGCGCCAACCCAGGACAACCGCTCAAGGCGCTGGCCAAGGTCGCCTCGGGTGGCGAGTTGTCACGCATCAGCCTGGCGATCCAGGTCATCACGGCACAAACCTCACGAGTGCCTACCCTGGTGTTCGACGAAGTCGACGTAGGGATCGGCGGCCCGACTGCCGAGATCGTCGGCCAATTGCTGCGGCGTCTCGGCGAGCGCGGCCAGGTGCTGACGGTTACTCACCTGCCACAAGTTGCCGCCCAGGGGCATCAACATCTGTTCGTGCACAAGGTCCGTGGCAACAACGCGACCCATACCGCCGTTTCCAAACTGGGCAAGAACGAAAGAATCGAGGAAATTGCCCGCATGCTGGGCGGTATCGATTTGACCAAGGAGTCCCTGGCCCATGCCAAGAAAATGGTGGTAACCACCAAGGCCTGAGGTTTTAGCGCTTCTTTTATATAGGCACAAAGCACGAAGGCGACCCTGAGGTCGCCTTCGATCGTTTCACGACTATGCCAGTCGCGTGAGAGGCTTACTTCTTCTTGCGCACATACAGCACAAGATTGTGATCCACCAACTCGAAACCGTGCTTTTCGACAATCGCCTTCTGAAGCTTTTCGATTTCCTCGTCGAAGAATTCGATCACTTCACCAGACTCCACGTTGACCATATGGTCGTGGTGACCGCCATCCGCCAGCTCGAATACAGCGTGACCGCCATCAAAGTTATGGCGCACCACCAGTCCGGCTGCTTCGAATTGAGTCAGTACACGGTAAACCGTGGCCAGACCGACATCCTCACCAGCTTCCATCAGCGCCTTGTAGACATCCTCAGCGCTCATGTGCCGCTGCTCAGTAGAATCGAGCATTTGTAGAATTTTGACCCGTGGCAGAGTCACTTTAAGGCCGGCTTTACGTAGTTCGCTATTTTCAACCATGGTCAGCTTTCTCGCCGATGCTGCTTCGCAGCTTCTCTTAATGCGGGTATGATCGGGGTTTACGTTGTCCCAGCCAAGATAGTGGAAGTCGCCCACCGATGCAAAACACCAAGCTCTTGCTAACCAGTTTCACATTCGTGGGACTGCTCGCACTCGCCGGTTGTTCATTCCCCGGGGTTTACAAAATCGACATCCAGCAGGGCAATGTCGTGACGCAGGACATGATAGACCAGTTGCGCCCGGGAATGACCCGACGGCAAGTAAGGTTTATCATGGGCAACCCTCTGTTGACCGACACGTTCCATGCCGATCGCTGGGATTATCTCTACAGCCTGCAACCTGGCGGCGGTGAACGCCAACAGGAACGCGTCAGCCTGATCTTCAATGGCAACGACCAACTGGTCAGCTTGGCCGGCGACTTCATGCCTGGCGTGAGCCGCGACGAAGCCCTGCTTGGCAAAGAGAGCGGAAACACCGTCACCGCTCCTGCCGAGAACGCCGAGAAGCCAAAAGCCGAGAAGCCGGTCAAACCGGGCTCGCTGCTGGACCAGATCCAGAAAGATGTGGATGGCGTCAAAACCGTACCAGTGCCTATTCCTGAACCACTGGATACCTCTCCGCAATAATTTGTGGCGAATAAAAAAGCCCGGGCATTCCCGGGCTTTTTATTGCCTGTCACTGGCTATCACTGTCCGCGCTTACGCACCTGAGCGGCCTTGGCAGCACGCAAACGCCGAACCTCTTTCGGATCCGCCAGCAGCGGACGATAAATTTCGATTCGATCCCCTGCCTGAACCAAATGCTGCTCAGGATTCATGACCTGCTTGCCGAAAATACCCACCGGACAGTTCGCCAGATCCAACTCGGCAAAATGCTCACCTATGGAAGAAGCCAGCAGCGCACCGCGCAGAGTCGAGCCCTGGGGCACCCATACAGTGATCAGCAACTGTCGATCGACTGCGGCGTAAACCACCTCGATCGAGATCAGGGACTCAGCCATGCAGTTGCTTGGCCCGCTGACAGAATGCATCCACCAGGGTATTGGCCGCCTGATTGAACAGCGGCCCTAACGTGGCCCGCACCAAAGGCCCCGCATAATCAAAAGACAGATCAAGACTGATCTTGCAGGCCTTCTCTCCCAACGGCTTGAACACCCACAGGCCATGCAATTGATTGAACGGCCCCTCTTCCAGGTTCATCTCGATCGACTGGCCGGGTACCAGGGTATTACAGGTCACAAAACGCTGACTCATGCCACCCTTGGCCACCGCCAGACTGGCACGCATCCGCTCCTCGCTGTTTTCCAGCACCTCGGCCGAAGAGCACCAGGGAAGAAACTCCGGGTAACGGGCCACATCATTGACCAGGTCATACAGAAACTGCGCCGGATAGGGCAAAAGGGCCGAACGTTGAATATGGGTCGTCATGTGAGCTTCATTTCCACAACTGGGCGGCAAACACCACAAGAATGCCGACGGGCGCCACATAGCGCATCAAAAACAAGGCCAGGGTGAACAACAACGGACTGCGCAACGACAACTCATCACGAACAGCCTCACGGCCCATCACCCAACCTGCAAACACCACGAAGCACAAACCGCCAAGAGGCAACATGATCCGCGAGGTGAAAAAGTCGATCACACCAAAGAAGTCCAGACCGCCGACCGCGCCCCATCGGTAGAGATGAAAAACGCCGCCTTCGTTCACGAAAAACTTGGCCTGCTGCCAGATATTGAAGGAAAACACCGTCCCCAATCCCACGAACCAGCAGCTGAACGCCAGCCAGAATGTCACCCAGCCGCGGCGGATTTTAGTCCTCTCGACGAGATAAGCCACCATCGGCTCCAACAAGGAAATGGCCGAGCTCCAGGCAGCAATCGCCACCAGGATAAAGAACACTACGCCCATAAGCTGGCCGAACGCCACATTACCGAAGGCGAACGGCAGACTGATAAACATCAAACCAGGCCCTTCGCTGGGGTTCAGCCCGGCAGCGAACACAATGGGAAACAAGGCCATTCCCGCCACCAGGGAAACAAAGGTGTCCAGCAGCGCCACCCCTACCACAGTGCCGGACAGGGACGAATGCTTCGGCATATAGGCGCCGTAGATCATGATCGAACCGACACCGACGCTGAGGGAAAAGAATGCATGCCCCATGGCCGGCAGCAGCCCATCCAACAAGCGGTCCAGGCTGAAATCGAACATGAAATGCAGGCCCTGCATGAAATGCCCGGTGGTCATGCTGTAACCCAGCAACACCAGCAACATCACAAACAGCAGGGGCATCATGACCCGCAAACTGCGCTCCAGCCCCGCCACCACCCCCTTGGCAATCACCCAGGCCGATAGCAGCATGAACAGCGTGTGCCATAAGGTCAGGCGCCAAGGGTCGGACGTCACGGCAGAGAAATAAGCCCCGACCTGGTCTGCGGTCACACCCTGGAAATCCCCTCGCCCCATATCGATGATGTAGTCCAGGGACCAACCACCCACCACGCTATAAAAGGAAAGGATCAATAGCGCCGTGATCATTCCGGCAAAGGCGCCCCAGGACCACTTGGCCGAATGCCCGGCCTCCAGGGCCAGCGCCTTCAGGGCATTCGCCGGACTTTGCCGCGCACGACGGCCGATCAGGGTCTCTGCCAGCATCACCGGCAACCCGATCAGCGCGATACACGCCAGAAACACCAGGACAAAGGCACCACCACCATAGACGCCGACCATGTAGGGGAATTTCCAGATGCTCCCCAGGCCCACGGCCGAACCAGTTGCAGCGAGTATAAAGACCCAGCGGCTTGCCCAGCCGCCGTGGACAGAGACCCTGTCTGTCGACATCGTTAACGCGCCCAACCGAAAAAAAAGAGGGCGCATTGTCCGGGATTCAATCAACCTGCTCAAGCACGCTGCGTCACCGTAGCCGACGCGCGCGCAACTCCCTATAATGCCGCCCCTATGGCTAAACAGAAGAAACACCCAACAGGGACCATCGCGCAAAACAAAAAGGCGCGTCACGATTACTTCATCGAACATCGGTTCGAGGCTGGACTGGTCCTGGCCGGCTGGGAAGTAAAGAGTCTGCGGGCGGGCAAGGCACAACTGGTGGACAGTTACGTGCTGCTCAAGGATGGCGAGGCCTGGCTGTTCGGCAGCCATTTCACCCCGCTGACCACCGCCAGCACCCACGTCATCGCCGACCCAACGCGCACGCGCAAGCTGCTGCTCAACCAGCGCGAGCTGGAAAAGCTGTTCGCTGCCGTGCAGCAGAAGGGTTACGCCTGCGTGTGCCTTTCGCTCTACTGGAGCAAGCACCTGGTCAAGTGTGAAATTGCACTGGGCAAGGGCAAGAAGGAATACGACAAGCGTCACACCGAACGCGAGCGCGATTCCGATCGCGAGCTGCAGCGTGCGGTGCGGACCAAGGGCAAGGAAGACTGATCTTCCTGCCTTGAGGTCGCTTTCGCCGGCAAGCCGGCTCCTACAACACCCAGGTAGGAGCCGGCTTGCCGGCGATTTGCATTACATGCCCTTGCGCCGTTCGGCCCGGGCCACTCGCTGCACTTCCTGGCGTACTTCTTCGAGCACCTCCTGCACATAGAGAATGTGCCGACTGGAAACTTCCCGCGCCTCTTCCGCACGCCCCTCGATAATCGCCTGGTACAGGTCGCGGTGCTGGCTGATCAGCATGTCGCGGGTTTCCGTACGCTGCTTGTACATACCACCGATGTTGGTCACCACGTTGCGCTTGAGCAGATCAAACAAGCCGCGGATCGTGTGCAGCAACACCGCGTTATGGCTGGCCTCGGCAATCGCCAGGTGGAACTTGGCATCCGCCGCGCCCTCCTCGATACGGCTGACATCGTCGGAGCGGGAATAACAATCCTGCAGCTCCTCGAAGGCTTGAGTCAGCCGCTCACGATCCACCGCCGTCGCCCGCAACGCCGCGTAATAAGCGCAAGACGCTTCCAGGGTGTGGCGGAACTCCAGCAGATCGCGCTGGGCATCGGTGTTGTTTTCCAACAGGTGCAGCAGCGGATCGCTGAAGGTCGAGCCCAGGGATTCCACCACATAGTTGCCGCCGCCCTGACGACTGATCAGCAAGCCCTTGGCCGTCAGTTTCTGGATCGCCTCGCGCAATGAAGGACGTGACACCCCAAACTGCTCGGCCAGGGCGCGTTCGGCCGGCAGCCGCTCACCGGCCTTCAAGGTGCCTTCGAGAATCATCCCTTCCAGGCGCTCGACAATATCGTCGGACAAACGGCGCTGGCGTATCTGATCAAACCCCATAACTCACTCTCCACCCTCCCGACCCTTCGCCGGGGGGCTCTATTCTGGCCTATTCACGGCGCGCCAACACCTGGCAGAAGGCAGCCATTTGCACCGATCAGATGGCCGCGCCATAGCGCATTCGACAAAAGTTTTAGGGCGGCAAATTGACACACCGAGCACAAGGCTTTTACCCTAGCCAACAGCGATTGTAAATTGGTCTTACCAATTAACCAAGACGCTAGCAGTGCCTGACCAACAACAATTAGGGGCCACCCCATTATGCAAACCTGGCAACAGCTCTATAGCCCGCTTGGCAGCCTCGGCCTGTCCGCCCTCGCCGCCGTCATCCCGATCGTGTTCTTCTTCCTGGCTCTGGCCGTGTTCCGTCTCAAAGGACACGTCGCCGGGAGTATCACCCTGGCCTTGTCGATCCTGGTGGCGATCTTCGCCTTCAAGATGCCCGCCGACATGGCCTTCGCTGCCGCTGGCTATGGATTTGCCTACGGTCTGTGGCCCATCGCCTGGATCATCGTCGCCGCCGTGTTCCTCTACAAGCTGACCGTGAAGAGCGGCCAGTTTGAAATCATCCGCAGCTCGGTATTGTCGATCACCGACGACCAGCGCCTGCAGGTGCTGCTGATCGGTTTCTGCTTCGGCGCCTTCCTCGAAGGTGCGGCAGGTTTTGGCGCACCGGTGGCGATCACCGCCGCCCTGCTGGTAGGCCTGGGCTTCAACCCGCTGTACGCCGCCGGCCTGTGCCTGATCGCCAACACCGCGCCCGTGGCCTTCGGCGCCCTGGGGATTCCGATCATCGTCGCCGGCCAGGTGACCGGCATCGACGCCTTCAAGATCGGCGCCATGACCGGCCGCCAACTGCCACTGCTGTCGCTGTTCGTACCGTTCTGGCTGGTGTTCATGATGGACGGCCTGCGCGGCGTCAAGGAAACCTGGCCTGCCGCGCTGGTGGCCGGCCTGAGCTTTGCCGTGACCCAGTACTTCACCTCGAACTTCATCGGCCCGGAACTGCCGGACATCACCTCGGCCCTGGCCAGCCTGATCTCCCTGACCCTGTTCCTGAAGATCTGGCAGCCCAAGCGCACCGCCGGCGCACAGATCGCCGGTGCCACCTCCAGCGCGGCCGTGACCGCCAGCGCCGGCGGCTTCGGCCAGCCACGCAGCACCGTCGCTTCGCCCTACAGCCTGGGGCAGATCTTCAAGGCCTGGTCGCCGTTCCTGATCCTCACCGTGCTGGTGACCATCTGGACCCTCAAGCCCTTCAAGGCGATGTTCGCCGCCGGCGGCTCGATGTACAGCTGGGTGTTCAACTTCGCCATCCCGCATCTGGATCAGATGGTGATCAAGATGACGCCGATCGTAACCACGCCGACCGCTATCCCGGCAGTGTTCAAGCTCGACCCGATCTCCGCCACCGGCACGGCGATCTTCTTCTCGGCGCTGATCTCCATGCTGGTGCTGAAGATCAACGTCAAAACTGGTCTGACCACTTTAAAAGAGACCTTCTACGAGCTGCGCTGGCCGATCCTGTCCATCGGCATGGTGCTGGCGTTCGCCTTCGTCACCAACTATTCGGGCATGTCCTCGACCATGGCCCTGGTCCTGGCGGCCACCGGCGCGGCGTTCCCGTTCTTCTCGCCGTTCCTCGGCTGGCTCGGGGTGTTCCTCACCGGTTCCGATACCTCGTCCAATGCCCTGTTCAGCTCGCTGCAGGCCACCACCGCGCACCAGATCGGAGTCAATGACACCCTGCTGGTGGCGGCCAATACCAGCGGCGGCGTGACCGGCAAGATGATCTCGCCGCAATCGATCGCCGTGGCCTGCGCCGCCACCGGCCTGGTAGGCAAGGAGTCGGACCTGTTCCGCTTCACCCTCAAGCACAGCTTGTTCTTTGCCACTATTGTCGGCCTGATCACCCTGGCCCAGGCCTACTGGTTCACCGGCATGCTGGTGCACTAAGCAACACCTAAAGAACCGACGCCGCCTTCACCCGCGGCGTCCGCATTCACCACCCGGTCTGCAAGGCTGCTGAAAGCTTGCTGGTTTATCTTTCAGCCGCCGCAACGGACGAATAACCGGGACCACCCGGAGACACGCCTGATGAGCGAGCTTTTCTACAACGCCGTGCCCAATGCGACCCGCGTCGCACCGCCGCTGGCCGAACCCCGGCAGTACCCCAGCGCGAAACCTGCGCGGGTCTACCTGTTCGGCACCTGCGTGGTCGACCTGTTCTATCCCGAAGCCGGGATGGATGCGATTCACCTGCTGGAACGCGAAGGCATTCGCGTGGACTACCCGCAAGGGCAAAGCTGCTGCGGACAACCGGCCTACACCTCGGGTTACACCGAGCAGGCGCGCACCGTGGCCCGCTCGCAACTGGCGCTGTTTGCCGGTGACTATCCGGTGGTGGTGCCCTCGGGTTCCTGCGCAGGCATGCTGCGCGAGCATTACGCGGACTTGTTCAAGGACGAGCCCGAAACCCTGAAACAGGTGCAGGCCCTGGCTGCCCGCACCTATGAGCTGGCCGAGTTCCTGCTGCACGTGTGCAAGGTGCAGCTCAAGGACAGCGGCGCGCCGGTCAAGGTGGCCCTGCACACCTCCTGCTCGGCCCGTCGGGAAATGAACACCCACCTGCACGGCCGTGAGCTGCTGTCACAGCTGAGCAATGTGGAACGGGTAGAACACAGCCACGAAAGCGAATGCTGTGGCTTTGGCGGGACTTTCAGCGTCCGAATGCCGGACATCTCCGGCGCCATGGTCGCGGACAAGACCCGCGCGCTGAAGGAATCCGGCGCGCATCAGGTACTGAGTGCCGATTGCGGGTGCCTGATGAACATCAACGGCGCGCTGGAAAAACAGCAAGAAGCCTTGCGCGGCCAGCACCTGGCGAGCTTCCTCTGGCAACGTACCGGAGGTGCGCAATGAGCACCCCCGAGCTGATTCCGACCACCACCGTGGCGGACGATTTTCGCACCCGGGCCCACCAAGCCCTGGGTGATAAACAACTGCGAAACAACTTTCGCAGCGCCATGGATTCACTCATGGCCAAGCGTGCGGCCTCGTTCAGCGATGCCCACGAAAGAGAACACCTGCGCGCCCTGGGCAATGCGATTCGCGCCCGGGCGTTATCCAAGCTGCCCGACCTGCTCGAGCGCCTGGAACAGAACCTGACCCGCAACGGTGTGACAGTGCACTGGGCGGAAACGGTGGACGAAGCCAATGGCATCGTCCTCTCGATCATCCGCGCTCACGAGGCGCGGCAAGTGATCAAGGGCAAATCGATGGTCAGCGAAGAGATGGAAATGAACCATGTCCTCGCTGAACAAGGCATTGAATGCCTTGAGTCGGACATGGGCGAGTTCATCGTCCAGCTCGACCACGAGAAGCCTTCACACATCATTATGCCGGCGATCCACAAGAATGCCGGTCAGGTCGCGTCCTTGTTCCACGACAAACTCGGCGTGGAGTACACCAAGGACGTTGACCAACTCATTCAGATCGGTCGCAAGGTCCTGCGGCAGAAATTCTTCGAAGCCGATATCGGCGTCTCCGGCGTCAACTTCGCCGTGGCCGAGACCGGCACCCTGCTGCTGGTGGAAAACGAAGGCAACGGGCGCATGTCCACCACCGTGCCGCCGGTGCACATCGCCGTCACCGGGATCGAGAAAGTCGTCGAGAACCTGCGCGATGTGGTGCCGCTGCTTTCACTGCTGACCCGCTCGGCCCTCGGCCAGCCCATCACCACCTACGTCAACATGATCTCCGGCCCGCGCAAGGAGCATGAGCTGGACGGCCCCCAGGAAGTGCACCTGGTGCTGCTGGACAACGGCCGCAGCCAGGCCTTTGCCGACAGCGAACTGCGTCAGACCCTGAACTGCATCCGCTGCGGCGCCTGCATGAACCACTGCCCGGTCTACACCCGGGTCGGCGGCCACACCTACGGCGAGGTCTACCCGGGGCCGATCGGCAAGATCATCACCCCGCACATGGTGGGCCTGGCCAAGGTGCCGGATCACCCCAGCGCCTCGTCGCTGTGCGGTGCCTGTGGCGAAGTGTGCCCGGTGAAGATCCCGATCCCGGCGTTGCTGCGGCGCCTGCGGGAAGAGAACGTCAAGGCCCCGGACAGCCCACATCAAGTGATGCGCGGCCAGGGCAGCAAGTACTCGCGCAAGGAACGTTTCATCTGGAACGCCTGGGCCCGCCTCAACAGCTCGCCGCCCCTGTATCGCCTGTTCACCCTGGCCGCCACCCGGCTGCGCGCCCTCACCCCGAGCAACGTCGGCCCCTGGACGCAGAACCACAGCGCGCCCAAACCCGCCGCCCGGTCGCTGCATGACCTGGCCCGTGAGCACCTGGACAAGCAGGGAGATCGCTGATGAGCGCGAAACACAACATCCTCGCCAAATTGCGCAACAGCCTGACCGGCACCACGCCGATTGTGGATAACTTCGACGAGGCGCTGGTCACCGAGCCTTACAGCTACACGGCGGAGCAACGCATTCCACATCTGCGCAAACAGATGGAAGCGGTGCACACCGAGATCCACCTGAGCACCGCCGACGGCTGGCCGGATCTGCTGGCAAAGCTGCTGCAGGAGCGCCAGTTGCCCAGTCTGCTGATCGCCCCGAGCACGCCCCATGGCCAGCGGGTCACCCAGCACTGGGCCGAGCACCCGCACCTGCCGGCGCTCAAGGCCTACGACCGCCCGGTGGAAGAATGGAAAGCCGAGCTGTTCAACGACACCCCGGCCAGCCTCACCGGCACCCTGGGTGCCATCGCCGCCACCGGCAGCCTGATCCTCTGGCCGACCCGGGAAGAACCGCGGCTGATGAGCCTGGTGCCGCCGGTGCATTTCGCCCTGCTCAAGGCCAGCGAAATCCGCGACAACTTCTATCAGGTGCAGCAACAGATGAACTGGGCCGCCGGCATGCCGACCAACGCGCTGCTGGTGTCCGGCCCGTCGAAGACCGCTGATATCGAACAAGTCCTGGCTTACGGCGCCCACGGCCCGAAAGACCTGGTGGTGCTGATCCTGGAGGACCAATGAGCCTACCGGCCGCTTTTCTGCGTGACGCCCAGCAACTGATTCCCCAGGAGCGGCGTTTCGACGACCCGCTCTCGACCCTGGCCTTCGGCACCGATGCCAGCTTCTACCGACTGATCCCCAAGCTGGTGATCCGCGTCGAATCCGAGGACGAAGTGGTCACCCTGCTCCAGCTGGCCCAGCGCGACCGGGTGCCGGTGACCTTCCGCGCCGCCGGTACCAGCCTGTCCGGGCAGGCCATCAGCGACTCGGTGCTGATCGTTCTGGGGGATAACTGGAACGGCAAGGAGATTCGCCATCAGGGTACGCAGATTCGTCTGCAGCCCGGGGTGATCGGCGCCCAGGCCAACGCCTGGCTGGCGCCGTTCGGGCGCAAGATCGGCCCCGACCCGGCCTCGATCAACGCCTGCAAGATCGGCGGCATCGTCGCCAACAATGCCAGCGGCATGTGCTGCGGCACCGCGCAGAACACCTACCACACCCTGGCCGGCATCCGCCTGGTGCTGGCCGATGGCACGCGCCTGGACACCGAGGATGAGGCCAGCGTCAGCGCCTTCCGCGCCAGCCATGGTCCGTTGCTGGAGCGCCTGGCCGAACTGGGCCGCAGCACCCGCGCCAACAGCGAGCTGGCAGCGAAGATCCGCCACAAGTACCGGCTGAAAAACACCACCGGCCTGTCCCTCAATGCCCTGGTGGATTTCGACGAACCGCTGGACATCCTTAGCCACCTGCTGGTGGGTTCCGAGGGCACTCTGGGCTTTATCAGCGCGGTGACCTACGACACGGTGATCGACCACCCGAACAAGGCCTCGGCGCTGATCGTGTTTCCCGATGTGGACACCTGCTGCAATGCGGTGACCGTGCTCAAGAGCCAGCCGGTGTCGGCGGTGGAGCTGCTGGACCGCCGCAGCCTGCGCTCGGTGCAGGACAAGCCCGGCATGCCGGCGTTCGTCCAGCAACTCTCGGCCAACGCCTGCGCGCTGCTGATCGAGTCCCGCGCCGCGTCCTCGTCACTACTGCACGAGCAACTGGCGCAGATCATGAATTCCCTGGCCGCCTTCCCGGTGGAAAAACAGGTGGACTTCACCGAAGACCCGCAGGAAAACGCCAAGCTCTGGGCGATCCGCAAGGACACCTTCCCGGCGGTGGGCGCGGTGCGCAAGACCGGCACCACGGTGATCATCGAGGACGTGACCTTCCCCGTGGAGCAGCTGGCCATCGGCGTCAACCGCCTGATCGAGCTGTTCGACAAGCACCACTACGACGAAGCGATCCTGTTCGGCCACGCCCTGGAGGGCAACCTGCACTTCGTCTTCACCCAGGGCTTCAACAGCAGCGAGGAAGTGAACCGCTACCAGGCGTTCATGGACGATGTGGCGCAACTGGTGGCGGTGGAATTCGGCGGATCGCTGAAGGCCGAACACGGTACCGGGCGCAATATGGCGCCCTTCGTAGAGCTGGAATGGGGCAGCGATGCCTACCAGCTTATGTGGCAGCTCAAGCGCCTGCTGGACCCCAACGCCATCCTCAACCCGGACGTGGTGCTCAGCGAAGACCCGCAGATCCACCTCAAGCATCTCAAGCCGCTGCCGGCGGCCGACGAGATTGTGGATAAGTGCATCGAGTGCGGCTTCTGCGAGCCGGTGTGCCCATCCAAGGGCCTGACCCTGAGCCCACGCCAGCGCATCGTCATCTGGCGCGACATCCAGGCACGCAAACGCGCCGGCATCGACACCTCCGAGCTGGAGGCGGCCTATCAGTACCAGGGCATCGACACCTGCGCCGCCACCGGCCTGTGCGCCCAGCGCTGCCCGGTGGGCATCAACACCGGCGAGTTGGTTAAAAAACTGCGCAGCGAACACGCCACCCACAGCGGCACCGCCGATTGGCTCGGCTCGCATTTCGCCAGCACCTTGCAGGGCGCGCGCTTCACCCTGCACGTGGCCAACGGCGCGCGCATGCTTCTGGGGGCGCCGCGGCTGAGCAAGCTGTCGGCGAGCCTGACGCGCCTGTCCAAAGGCCGGGTGCCGCAGTGGAACAACGCCATGCCCCAGCCGGAAAAGGCCATTCGCTTCAGCCCGAGCGTCAGCGACGCGCGCCCGCGAGTGGTGTACCTGGCGGCCTGCGTGTCCCGAGTGATGGGGCCAGCAGCAGGCGACAAGGAACAATCGTCGCTCTACGAAAAAACCCGCAGTCTGCTGGAAAAGGCCGGCTATCAAGTGGTGCTGCCGGACAACCTGGACAACCTCTGCTGCGGCCAGCCCTTCGCCTCAAAGGGCTACGCCACCCAGGCCGAGGACAAGCGCCAGGAACTGATCGGCGCCCTGCTCCACGCCAGCCGAGGCGGCCTCGACCCGATCTACTGCGACACCAGCCCCTGCACCCTGCGCCTGGTGCAGGACCTGGGGGACGTGCGCCTGGACCTCTACGACCCGGTGCGCTTCATCCGCACCCACCTGCTGGAACGCCTGGAGTTCACCCCGCAGGAAGCACCGATCGCCGTGCACGTCACCTGCAGCACCCAGCACCTGGGCGAGAGCCAGGCCCTGATCGAACTGGCCCGGCGTTGCAGCAAGAATGTGGTGATCCCCGAAGGCATCCACTGCTGTGGTTTCGCCGGCGACAAGGGCTTCACCACCCCGGAACTCAATGCCCACTCCCTGCGCAGCCTCAAGGACGCGGTGCAGTATTGCAGCGAAGGCATTTCCACCAGCCGCACCTGTGAGATCGGCCTCAGCCAGCATGGCGGGATCGACTATCACGGGCTGGTCTACCTGGTGGACCGGGTCACCCGGGCCAAGGCGGTCTGACTTCAGGGCAGGACAACAAGGGGCGGCTTCGCCCCTTTTTTGTGCCTGCTCGAACGCGATAACGGCGGCAGCGTTTCATCGCAAAAAAAAACCGAACCCCGGCACCCGGCCAAGGTCCACTTTCTAGGCCCGCACACAAAGGGCTTCGCCCCACTCGGCCGCCTGTCCTGTTGACCGGCAGCACCGAGCCCCTGCAATCAAGGAGATCACCATGAAGCGTTCCGCACTGGCTGGACTGTTCATTACCGCCGCGATGCTGGCCTCCCCGGTGTTTGCCGCCGGGCAAGAGGACCTGTGCCAGATCAACCTGCAAAAGATCAGAGACGCCAAGGTCAGCACCGAGGCCATGAGCTCGGACCTGAGCAGCGACATCGACGCCACGGTGCAGCAAGCCACCGCCGAGCACGCCAAAGGCACCGAGCAAGGCACCAAGAACTGCATCTCCCTGACCACCCAAGCGCTCCAGCGCTTGCAGAACAACACCAAGGGCGATCAGTAGGCCGATGCATTGGCCAACCTTCGGGTTGGCCTTCTGCGCTCGCTTAGCGTAGAATCCGTCCACCTGTTGGTAATGCACAACAGGTTCGGGGCCGTTTAGGATTCGACGCCGGTTGCGAAACTTTAGGTGCATGCCGAGTTGGTAACAGAACTCGTAAATCCACTGTTGCAACTTCCTATAGTTGCCAATGACGAAACCTACGGGGATTACGCTCTCGCTGCGTAAGCAGCCTTAGCCCTTCCCCCCTGGTACCTTCGGGTCCAGCAATCATCAGGGGATGTCTGTAAACCCAAAATGATTGTCATATAGAACAGAATCGCCGTGCAGTACGTTGTGGACGAAGCGGCTAAAACTTACACAACTCGCCCAAAGCACCCTGCCCGTCGGGTCGCTGAGGGTTAACTCAATAGACACGGCTAAGCATGTAGGACCGACAGCGGAGTACTGGCGGACGGGGGTTCAAATCCCCCCGGCTCCACCAAATGAAGCAGTACAAAAAAGGCACTTGGCGATTATCGCAAGTGCCTTTTTTGTGCCTGACTGGCTGGTTTTGCTCACCTATGCCAGCTTAATGACAGCCTGCTGAGCACAGCTCAACAGCTGTGCGGATACTCGAGTGAGCCTTCGTACCCAAGCACATTGCCAAGTATGTGGTTGTGCACCTGCACGAGCCGCACCACACACCTGAGTTCTGGCTACGCCTCGAGCGCATCATGCCAGACTACGCACAGCGAAAGACCTGGTTGGCGGAACATGGGATCGAAGTTGAAGGGGTGTGAAGCTCTTCCTCTGACAGGGAGATGCTTGAGGCTAAAAAACCGAAACGCCAGCCAACTTGGACCGCGCCTTCGTTCCCCCAAAGCAGCGTTAAGTCTCTTTCTATTGTGCGAACTTTCCTAGAAACTCCTAGCCGCTTGCGCCTACCCCCTCACCCTGGCTAGCCTCGATCCGTCACTGCACATTCAGTGACCGGGTTTAGCAGCCCGGAATCGATTAGGCGCACAGCGCCGCCATCTACGTGGCGTTTTTTAGGCTCCGTTTTATGGCGGCCGTGCGCAGGGCACCTTCGGGTGCGCCGGGTTCCTAATCGACCGGTACTGCTAACCTGCGAACGGCCGCCACCCTATCGTTTAGCAGCGACGGTGAAGGTTCCTACCATCGATTAGGAGTTGCACCATGAAAAAGCTCGTGCCCGATCCGCCTCTCACTGCTGCCCATCGCGGCAGAAACCCTGAACACGATCTGGCCAATCAGCAGATCCGGCAGAAGCTGTCACTTCAGCCTGCCGATGTAGCTCTGATCCAGTCACTGAAAAAAACCATCAGCACCCCAGTAAGTCGCGACTCTCTGTTCTCGGTACGCGGCGGCATCAACGCCGAAGAAGCCCTGCTCCACGTCTCCCTGCTGCTGAAAAGCGCCGAAGAAGTCTCCGATGAAATCACCGAGCGCGGCAGCGGTATCGAGCGTGGTCTGATCTGGTCCCTGGTGCACTCGGTGGAGATGGCCCGGGCCGTGGTGGATGCCCTGCTCGATGGCAGTCGCCACAGGCCCTAGCTGAAGTAGCAGGACTCGCAAAAGCACAGCGCGGCAGCACGACCTGCCGCGCTGTCTCCTCAAACAAACCGCCCCGCCCTGAGCGCCTTCAAAAAGGTGTAAGACGCACGGTTCAAGGTCTCTCGCGGATCGGTGGTCACGCTCACCGAGCGCACGATGCGCTGGCCTTCCAGGCGCAGGAAGTTCAGTGGGTCGCCCGCTGTGGAGCGGCTCAGCAGTTCCGATAGCAGGGTCACGCCCATGCGCGTGACCGGCAACCTCGGTTTTGATCGCTACTGGGTCGTGGACGGCTCGACCAGTGGCCGCAGCCCCACGATCAACCCAATCGGCAACCACAGCACAACCCAATAAGGATTTGGCCGAGTGAACACGCTCGAGATATCCGAGACCATCGCCACCAGGGCGAACACCAAAGTCGCCAGAGCCACACGCGCAGCAGGATCGGCACGCAAGCGCCACGCCTTGAGGAGCGTGGTGCCGAGCAACAGCACGAACAAGACAAAGCCGACGATCCCGTACTCGAACCACAGTTGCAAATACAGACTGTGGGCGTGATACACCACATCGCCCCAGGGATAGCGGTAGACCAAATTGACTCCAGCCCCCTTTCCTAGGGCCCAGAACTCGGGCAGACGGGCCAGCCAGTTCAGCCAGATAGGACCGCGCTGACTGGTGCCCAAAAACCATTCGTGCTCAACCCGCGACCAGAACACCGTCATCATCAGCAGTATCAACAGTGCACCGATCAGCAGCAGGACACGAGCACGCCGTTGCGGGCTGAGCACCAACAGGGTCAAGCTGCCCGCCAGGGTTGAGAACCAGGCACCACGCGAGAAGGTCAACAGCACATACACCAACAAGCCTGCCAGACCGACAAGCACAGGCAGCCAGGCCCAGGCCTTGAGTTCACGCTCCACCAGGACGCTGAGCAGCAGAACGGCGAAGATCCCGTAGTAAAGGCCCGCCGGGATGGGGTATGAGAAATCCGCGAAACCATGCCAGCCCAACTCTTGCAGCCGACCGGTGCTTCTGAGTACCTCGTAGGCCAGCGGCTTATCCAGAACAACGAACTGAACGATCAGTGTCAGCCAGGCAAAACAGCAGGCGAGCAGCACCGCGAGAGCCAGGGGAATTTCGATCACGCCTTTGCGCACCAGCTGGCCGACCACGAACACATAGAGCAAGATCAGCAGAGCCACCTTCAGCAAGTAGCCCGGCGCCTTCCAGGAATCGTCAAAGCAGCTCCGTAGCACCACCCAGCCCAGCAGGGCCAGCAGTATCAGCGCGCTGGGTTGGCGCCACCAGGAGAGCGCAAAACGTTCGGCAATAAGCAGAATCAGCGCCGGTACGAACAGCAACAGGTAAACCTGTGTGGCCTGGCGACTGCCGTCGTTATTGAACAGAAACCCGCTCAGTTGCACGAACAGGCCCAGGGCCAACAAAGCCTGGCCGGGTCGGGACAGCAAAGTCCGCAAGGGTTCATAAGACATGACTGCTCCTGCTTTCAGCACTGGGCTCTGACCTTGGCTCGCGTCGCAAGCCTTATACGGGTAACGACCAGCAACAGTAAGTAGAGGCTGTTACTACGCACGTAGCGCCAGAGCAGGCGACGAGGTTCGAGCAACAAGCGAAACAACCACTCCATGGCAATCCTCTGAACCCAGCGCGGCGCTCGAGGTAACTGGCCGGAGAGCACGTCGAACGAGCCGCCGACCCCCATGCCTACCCGGACGCCCAAGTTCGGCCAGTGGGTGTGCAGCAGCAATTCCTTTTTGGGTGAGCTGATGCCGACAAACAGGATATCCGCACCGCTGGCGCGGACATCTTGAATTACTTTCGCCTCTTCGCCGGCCGTGAAGTAACCGTTGCGCAGGCCGGCAATGCGCAGGCCGGGATAACGGGCCTGCAAACGCTCTGCCGTCAACTCAACCACCTCCTGGCGGGCTCCGAGCAGGTACACCGAAGCACCGGTCGCGGCCGCCATTTCACACAGCAGGCCCATCAGGTCGATACCCGCGCAGCGCGGTGGCGTCTTGATTCCCAGCGCCTTGAGTCCCAGAGAAATACCCGCACCATCGATATGGACACGCTCCGCCTCATGCAGCGCCTGCATCAGGAACGGGGTAGCGCGCGCGTCGACCAGCTTGGCGACATTGAGCCCTTCCAGGCGCAGTCGACAGCCATCCGTGAGAGCGTGCCGGGCCTGTTCGATCATCTCCTGCGGGCTGAGCAGGTCCAGAGGACAACCCAGAAACTCAATGCGGCGGCTATCCGGAGTGCTGTTCATCGATGATGGGCTCAGTTTGGTAGCGAGTGGACGAGGTGCTGCGTAGCGTGGCTCCGCAAAGCAGCCAGAAGGCGCCCGTGCCGGAGACGGTGAGCAGGTGCTCGGAGCTGATCAAGGTGGTGGACAGGCCCAGCGTCAACCAGAACATCGCCAGCAGCATCGGCTCAGGGTGCCTACGATAACGGTTCAACAAGGCCAGGGCCATGTTCAGGTAGAACCAGAGAAACAGCAGGGCGGCAGGCAGGCCGAGCTGGAACGCAATGCTGAAGATTGCCCCTTCGCCACCGCCGATCAGCGTCTGTTGCTGCTGGGCCGCCTGCGCGCCCTGGGCGCCGAGGCCGGCACCCAGCAACAGCACCTTGGGCAGATCCAGCAGGTTTTTCTGCAACGCCTGCCAGTGGCCGATGGTTGAGCCATCCAGAAAATTGATGCTCATCTGCACGATGCCATAGGAGAACATCGCAATCCCCCCGCAGACGCCAGCGGCCACCAACCAGCGTATGGCGCGGTAACGGAACAGCGAGGTCCCCGTGGCCAGGTAACCGATCAGGGCCAGGCTGCCGGCGAGCATGGCGCCGCGCGTTCCCGACATCCAGATTCCCACGAACAGCAAACCACTGAGCAGCAGGCTGAGATAGCCAGCACGTCGCTCCGACCAGGCGATGGCAGCCACAGCCACGACTGCCAGGAACATGCCCTGCGCCAGGGGGGACGCCAGCAGGCCCGCCGCCCGCCGTTGCAGGTCGACGCCGCCGTAGAAGTTCCATGGCAAGCCGCTTTCCCAATCGGCGCCCAACACCATGCCCTTGATATCGCGCATATAACGCGGATAACCAATGGTCTCGGTCCAAAACGTCGTGTGCTGCTGCTCCCAGGCGCCAAACACTGTGCTGGCAATGCCCAGCAGCACCAGCAAGGCGACGCAGCTGCGCAACTGTTCAGGGCGGCGCACGCAGTAGAAACCCAGCAGAAAAAACAGCACGGGTATCATCAGCGTGCCGTAGGAGCCCAGCAAGATGCTCGGCGTCATGCTTGCCCTGTTGACCAGCAGGTAGCACAGCGCCAGGGCGCTGTAGGCCACCAGCGGCAGCAACAGGCGGCTTGGCAGACGGGTGCTGAGTAGACAGCACGCGGCGAGCACCACCACCAAAACGTCACGCAGGTTGCGCAGCAACCCCACGCCTGGCCAGGCACCGTCGCCATACAGCCAGGCGCTGCCCAGATCCCCCAGGTGCACCCAGAGGATGATCAGCAACACGATCCTGAACCTCATCGCCGCGCCTGCTCTGCACAGTGACGGCGATGCTGGCGCCAGCGCTGCCACTCGCCTAGCAAGCCCGCCCCCAGCACACGCATGGCCATGGCTTTGAGCAGCGCCTTGATCCGGTCCCGGTACCCCCAGCCGACCCGTGAGATCCACTGATCGACAGCGTCCACCTGCTGTTGCGCTGCCGACGCCACAGGCTGGCGGATCGGCGTCGTCGGGCGCAGCGCCTCCAGCCACAGCGTCCCCGCCAGCGCGGAAACGGGATGGGCGCCGCAGTACAGCACATGCAGGCCGGCCGCTTCGGCAAGGCGCCGCAGGCTGTCGGCACAGAAGTAACTCAAATGTGCCGGATGGACGAACAGCCGGGTCTGCCAGTCGCTCATCAAGTCTGGCACCTCCAGCCACAGGCGGCCCCCGTCCCGCAGTCTTTGCGCGGCCTGCTCAAGAAAACCGCGTGGGTCGATCAGGTGTTCGAGTACATGGAAGGCCACCACTGCATCCAGGCTCTGTTCCGGCAGGGTTGCCAGGCTCTCGACAAAGCGCACCGATGCCTGCCCGAGCAAGGCCTGGCGTTGCGCGGTGTCCGGCTCGCTGGCGCTCAGTTGCAGATCGGGCCGTTGCTGCGCGGCCTGCCCGAGAAAGGCACCGAAACCTGCGCCCATTTCGAACAGTTGCCCTTGCGGCGGCAGGTTCGCGTCAATCAGGGCAAACCGTTTGCGCGCCACGTCGGCATCGCCACGCCAGGCAAAAAAACGCTCCGTGCTGCGCCAAGGTATTTCGGCAGGAAACAGGCGGCGATACGGGCCGCTATAAAAACGCTGCAGCCCGGCTGCACTGAAACCGGGGGCCAGGTACACCGTGGCGCAATAGCCACAACGCATGAGGGCCTGCCCGGAGTGGGCATAGACCTCCGGCCAGAAGTAGCGCTGTGCGGCGCTGCTGCCACACACACGGCACTGACCGGCATCCGCCGCCAGGCCCCAGTCGTGGAACCGTTCAGGCATAGATGCTCCGGTACCAGAGCGCGACTGACAGTGCCAGCCACAGGGTGCTGTGACCTTGCGGCCTGGCCAGGTGCCGGCGCAGTGCGTTCAGGTCGACAAAGTCATTCAGTTGCGCAGGCAGATCCTCCAGCAGCTCACGCCACGGCAACTGCGCCACCAGGAACTGTTCGGCATGGCCGAATCCGGTACTTTTCGGCGTGGTCACCAGCCGATCCGGCAGCACCCCCTTGAACGCATCGCGCAGCAGGGCCTTGGAGAGACCGGCCCCTATCCGCTCCAGGGCCGGCGTACGGAACGCCCGCTCGACCAGGCGATGGTCCATGAATGGGCTACGCAGTTCGATGCCAGCACTCATGCTGTTGCGATCGGCCATACGCAGTGCCATGGGCAACAGATTATCCAGTTGGTCCTCGCGCATGCGCTGCTCCAGGGGACTGGACATCCGCTGGCGTATCAGCGCCAGGCGCTGCTGCTGAGACTCCCACAACCCGGCGCTCATCACCCCGACACTCGGACGATGACGACGCAATAGCGGCCCTATCAGCGCTGGAGGCAGGTCCCAGACCAGGCGGTTGAACAGCAAGCTGACAGGAAAGGTACGCAGCCTCAGGCGCTGGACCACCTGCATCAGGTGCCCGGACCAGAGCGCATCTCGGGCCGCCACCGAGTGATAACGGGCCGAATAGCCGCCGAACAGCTCATCGGCCCCTTCGCCGGAGAGCACCACCTTGAATCCCTGTTCGGCGATGGCCCGGTAAGTCCTGAAACTGGCCAGCACCGAGGGCGTACTGAAGGGCTCGCCCTGTACCGAGATCAGGTTCATCAGCTCGTCCGCCGATGGGATGGGGGTAAAGCGCAGCACGTGGTGCCGGTCGTCATGGCCACTTTCGGCCATGAACAGCGCGGCCCGTGCCGACTCATCGAACCCGCGCTGTTGGGCATCGCGGTAGCCGTAGGTGAACGCCGCGTCGAGCCGCTGCCGGGGCTGCTGGCTGGCGTTGAGCGCCACCCGGGTGATGATGGAGCTGTCCAGACCGCCGGACAGCAGGCTGGCCACCGGCACATCCGCCTGCAGACGCAGGTGCACCGCGTCCTCCACCAGTCCCCGCAGTTCCAGGCTGGACAGCGGCTCGGCACTGCCGGGTGCGGGCCATTGGTGATAAGGAGCCTGACTGAATCGGCCGGTCCGGCTCATGCGCCCGACCACGCCAGGTGGGACGGCCCGCACCCCCTGAAAAAAGGTGGCCGAACCCTGTTCGGAAAAGCCCGTGATCAGGAAGTCGAACAACTTTTCAGGATTCGGGGCCGGATAACCGCCAAGCATCTGGGCAATGGCGCCGATTTCACTGGCCAGCACCATCTGCTGACCGTCGTGATGCAGATACAGGGGTTTTACCCCCAGCCGGTCACGGCTATACACCAGGTCGCCACTGGGCGCATCCCAGATCACCACGGCCCACATGCCGTTGCAGCGGGAGAAAAGCCCCTCGCCCCAGACACGCCAGCCGTGCAGCAGCACCTCGGTATCACCATCGGTCACGAAGACACAGCCAAGCGTACGCAGCTCATTACGCAGCTCGACAAAGTTGTAGATGGCACCGTTGAACACCAGCGCCGTGCCAGTGATAGGGCATCGCATGGGCTGCTCGGCGGCGCGGCTGGTATCGAGGATAGCCAGGCGGCGGTGCCCGAGCAGTGTCGGTGGCGCCGTCTCGACCATCAGCAGGCCCTCGGCATCGGGGCCACGACGGGCCAGGCTGGCCAATGCCCGGCTGGCCCGTTGCTGCAGGTCGGCTACCGCGCTCAGGGCGCGTACGGCGATCAGCCCGCACATGACCGGTACTCCTGCCTATTCATCCATCCCCCCTGTGCAACGTGGTTCGATATAGCAAGGACGCCGGCCCAGCAAACCGATCATGGCCGGGACTGCCAGCATGATGGCCAGGCCGGTGGCCCAGCTCGTTTGCGCCGCCGCGCAGGTTGCCAACGCCCCCGCCAAGGCGAGCATGCCCCAACGCCCAGGTCGCAGCCTGAGCATGACCAGCAATACGCTCATCACCAACAACATCCCCACGACCCTGGCCCACAACACGGACGCTGGCGCGTCGCTCCAGGCGGCCATGAGCTGCAGCACCGCACTGGCACCTAGCCCCAGAAGGAACGGCCGCACAAACTGCCCTTCGCGACGCTCGCCAATAAGCAGCAGCACGAGAAAACCGCTGGAGGCGGACAGGCCCCAGGCCAACACCACCAGCCCTGCCAACGCCAGCCACTGACGCGACTCGACCGGCAGTTCCAGGCTTTGCGCCAGTGTGCCCAGCAACAGCATGTTGGCGGTCGCCCAAGCCAGCAACGAAGCCACCGCCACGATCCGCTGGCGACCACCCGCGCTGCTGGCCTGGCCCAGCAACAGGCGGGATAACTGGCCCTGTACGCCAGAAAGGCCACTCAAGACATGGTTCAGCAGCAGAAAGACCGGCATGAACCCTGGTACCAGGGGCGCCAGCAGAAACGGCGTGAGCCGGTCATGCAAGGTGCCGGACACGCTTAATGCACACAGGTGCAGCGCCGCCCTCAACTGGCCTTTGCCCAATAACGGCAACCACAACAGCCGCTGACCGCTCATGGCGAAATTGACGGCGGCCTGGGTGAGATACCCCAGGCTTACCGCCAGCCCTGCGCTGGCAGCCGCTGACAGGGGCAGGCTGACGCTGACCGGCCACCACAGCAGCAACCCGGCCGGCCAGGCGATCTGCGCCGCCATCAGCCCGCGCAGACGCTGGCCGGCCGCGATCAGCGGGGCGGAAAAATTGAACAGCGCAAACAGGCTGGCGGGGGCGGCGCTGAACAGGTACTGCCGCCCGGCCTGGTCATCGCTGTAGAACACCCAGCCAGTCAAGGCAAGGCTGATCAGCACCAGGGTCGCGAGCAACCGCTGCCCGAGCGCGCAACGCCAGGTCACCAGCCAGTGGCTGGCATGGCGGTCTTCTCGCAGGAACAACGAGGCGTAGCCCAGGTCGGCCAGGAAGATCAGGGTCAGCAACAGCAGGTGCGCCAGGCCGACCACTGCGTAGGTGGTCGCCCCCAGCGACTTCAAGAGAACGATCTGGAACGTCAGGTTGGCCAGTTGACCGATGGCGAAGGTCACGGCCGCCAGCACAAACGATTGGCTGAGGGACCCGCCGTTAGCTGCGAGCCCCTGTCGCTCTGGAGAAACGGACGAGCGTGGTCGCGTCGGACCCACGCTTACCGCACCTGGTCCGGAAACACGACCAGGCTCAGGGCCTCGGCAAACGCCAGGCGGGGCTGCCAGCCCAGTAACTGCAGGGTACGGCGGGGATCGCCCAACTGACTGGGGCGGTCGACCCGCCGTTGCCGGGCCGGGTCAACTTCTACCTTGACCTGCACGCCGACGATGTCTCCGAGTTGCTGCACCAGTTGTTCCACGGAGTGCTCCACCCCGGAACACAGATTGAACACGTCGAATGGCACGTCTGTACGCGGGTCGTGCAGCAGGGCGATCAGGCCGCGGGCGATGTCATCGGCATGCAGGTAGTCGCGCCGGGGCGTCAGGTTGCCCAGGCGTATGCAGCCATCGCTCGATTGGCGCAATTGCTTGAGCACATCGGGGATCAGATGGGCGTTAGGGTCATCATGGCCCACCGCGTTGAAAATCCGCGCCACCCGACCGATTCGCCCGCCGCGTCCGCTCCAGAACTGCAATTGCTGCTCGTTGCAGTGCTTGGACAATGCATAGTTGTCACAGGCTGCCAAGGGGCTGGACAGCTCCGACAGCGGCCCTTCCTGCCAAGCGTAGACCGCGCCGCTCGAGGCAATCACAACGCGGTCTACCTGCGCCGCCTCAGCCGCAGCCAGCAGCCTTTCGGTACCCACCACGTTGACGTCCAGGCAATGGGCGCGCTGATTCTCGCAGGTGGGAATGTGGTGCACCGCCGCCAGATGCAGGATGGCATCGGGGCGCCAGGATGCCAGCAACTCGGCCAGTCCCTGGGCATCGCGAAGATCACCCTGGACCGTCCAACTGGCCTCGGGCGGCATCGCAAGGCCACTGGAGAGATTATCCAGCACCGCCACTTCACCGCCGGCAGCACGCCACTGCCGAACGACACGGCGCCCCAACATACCGGCGCCGCCGGTCACCAACAGGCGCATCACGGCCTTGGCTCCACAATCAGCCTGCTGCGGATCGGGCGTGGCAGCCACAGCAGCACATCGCGCCCTTTATGCAGCGCCACGTACAGCGCAAGCACAATGGACAACGCCACGAACACCAGCACGAAGGCCGCGACGCCCATTATCAACGGGTTGCGCAGCGGTACCGGCGCCGTGGAAATCGCCGAGCGTGTCTTGATACCGATGGCTTGCTGCCGGGACTCGGCCTGGGTGAGTTTGAGGTTGATGTCCTCGGCTGCTTCCCGAGCGCTGGCGTCCAGTTGTGCCGCGTTGGCAAGCAGCTTTTCGCGGTTGCTCTTGAGCTTGTCGAGAATGACCTGTCCCGAGGTTGCGTTGCGGATCGTTTCGTCCATGCCAGCCAGCAGGCGCTCGGTCCAGTCGAGCTTGTCCAGTTCACGCTGAGCCGCTCGCGCCTTGGCCTGCAGTTCGGAAACCGTGCTTTCCAGAGCCACGATCTGCGGCAAGGGCGACAGGTATTTGCCACCACCATCGCTGACCGAAAACAGGGTGCTGGTTTCCAGATGGCGCAGATCAGGGTAGCGCTCCAGCAACTGGCGCATATCGGCGATGCGCTGGCGGTTCTGTTCAATCTCGAACTCGGCCTTGAGCACATCCAGCTTGAGTTGCGGACGATGATCGAGGGCCGCCTGGCTGGTCCTCACCAAGTCGATCAGGCTATTGGCCAGAAAGGCTTCGCGTACTTGCCGGGCAAGGGTATTGATGGTCAGGTTGGCCTGTTCCTCGTCGGACACCCGCAGGGCGAACTCCAAGCCAAGCCCCGTGCTGCTCTGGATTTGCGCGACAGGAATATCCCGGGCGTCGTCCCGATTGAGGGAGGAGCGATAGCGCACGCTCTGGATCCAGTACTGGGGATTGAGCGCGCGGTTGCGCAACTGCAGGTGTCCAGGGCCGACTTCTTGCCGGTCGTCGCCGAAGGCGTGATCGACCCAGCGTTTGTCCCAGAGAAACGACTGCGCCTGCCGCCATTCTTCAAGCGTTACCTTCGGCACTTCGAGCAGCGCGGACACGCTATACAGCGGGCGACTGGCTACCCAGGCAGCCACAGTACACGCCGCCAGCAGCGCCAAGAGCAGCAGCAAGCGGCCAAACCGCTGATAGAACTGCAGGGCTCGCAGCGCCAGCTCCGCCAGCGAAATTTCATCGTAAGGCCCAATAGGTCTTGCTGTAGGCGTTGTATGCATCATTCCAACCTGATGGGCCTGCCTGCACAAACGTGAAGGTGGTCTGCTAGTCACGGGGCAAAGTGCGAGAATTTGACACAGCGACCAGGCTGCTGCAATGCGCTGACCGTGTTTGGAACGGCCAATGAATAGAGACAGGTCGTTACCATCGTCTTGCGGACTGCTAGAGTGCTGCCTCTTTTACGGACTCCTTCGATTCAATGCGGGAACAGGCATAGATGGCATTTTCTCTGCTCAATCAGCTTCGCCAGATCAATCGACATCTGGTCGAGCTTCCCTGCCCTGGCTGCGGGCAAAACGATCCACAGCTTATCTGGCGATATGACCGTTATTTTCTGCGAGTCAATCTGTCGACCTGCCGCCATTGCAGCCTGGTTTATCTGGCGCGTGGCCTGAAGGGCGACACCCAGGCACGCTTCTACAGCCAGCTATACCCCCGCCTCATGCGACAACCACCAGCCAGCAAAGCGATGTGGAACTATCGGCTGCTCGCAGGCTATCGCTTTAGCGAGATCAGCGCCGTTGTAGGTCAATGCCAATCGGTGCTGGATATCGGTGCCGGCCTGGGGTTTTTCCTGGATGCCTGTCGCGCCCAAAACTATGAACACTATATGGGCCTGGAGCCAGGCGGCCCTCAGCGCGATCATGCGGTACAGGTGCTGGGCTTGGGCGAACACGTTCGCCCTGAAGAGCTCGACGAACACACGCAACTGCCTTTCGCACCTCGGCTGGTGACATTGTTCCATGTCTTGGAGCATCTTCAGGAGCCGGGCAAAGCACTGGCTCGGATAGCCAAGCTGATGGATCCGCAGGGCTGGCTGGTGATCGAGGTCCCGGATATCGAGGCTGACTGGCCCGAGCTTGGCCTGTTGCAGGTGCATGTTTCGCACCGCAGCTATTTCTCGGCGCAAACCCTTGAGGCATTGTTGAGCGCCAATGGGTTTCATGCCCAGCACTGGCGCCGGGAAGCCCACGGAATCTACGAAGGCAATCTGCGCGTGTATGCGCGGCTCAACGCACCGGCGACACCTACCGTCGCGCCACTACCACCGCAGGCGAACGACATCCGAGCTCACATCCTCAAACAGATTCGGCCTCTGAGTCTGCGTAACGGCTATCCGCGGATGGCGTGGCGGCTTGCTCGTCTCTAGAGGGGGCCGAGACCGCTACACGCTCAGGCTCACAGCGCCCATGGCCGCTGCGCAACAGCGCCATCGGTGTGGCCAGCAGAATAAACAGGTCCAGCCACAGCGACTGGCGCGCAATGTATTCGAGGTCATCGCGCACCCGTGAGGCCATATCGGATACGGCCCGGGTTTCCCCACGCCGACCACGGATCTGGGCAAGCCCGGTGATACCGGGCCTGGCGGCTTGCCGCGCGGTGTAACCACAAACCTTGGCGCCATAATGCAGGTCATGAGCGACCGCATGGGGCCGTGGGCCGACCAGGGACATATCACCGCGCAACACGTTGATCAGCTGTGGTAGCTCATCAATGCCCCAGTAACGCATCCACTTGCCGAGCGGCGTGACACGCGGGTCATCGAGGCGCGCCTGGGGCGCCAGCAGGTCACTACCAGCGGCCACCCGCATGCTGCGAAACTTCAGCACGGTAATGATCGAGCCCTGCAAACCCAGGCGCTGCTGACGAAACAGCGCCGGCCCGCCGTCCTGCAGGCGAACGATCAGTCCGATGACCACCAGCAGCGGCGCACAGCCGCAGAGCAGTACGGCCGCGACGAGTAGATCGAACAAGCGCTTGGCCGCCGCAGCTCCTGGCGAAAAAGCATGCACATCCTGTATGGGCAGCGTGGGGCACCCGCCTTCCAGATGCTGGGGCGGCGTTGCGTGCAGGCAGGTATCGAAAATCACCACCTGTTCTGACAGCTGCCGGCTTGGCTGCTGCGTCAGCAGGCCCAGGGCCTCTTCATGCGACAAGCGAACGGCGGACTGCCCATGCTGTTCCGTGAACTGACTGACATGTGGGCAAGCGCCCGCCAGCACGACCCTGGGCACGCCGGGACGCCAGGCTGCGACCCGATCATTGCCCACCTCGAGCAGGGCAAGCGTGACACTGGCCAACAGCAGCCAGCCCAGCGACCACGACACCGATAACGAATAGCCGAACAGCCCCGCCAGACAGGCCAGCACGCCCAATCCCAGAAGCAGTTGCCCGATCCCGGTAGCCAGGCGTTCGGCCAGGCGATGGCGGGGACGTATCAGTGCCCAGTCCAGCCCCATGAACTGCAGCGCGGCCGCCAATGCCAGGCCCCAGGTGCCAGGCCAGGGAACCCCGGACTCGACGACCCAACCTGCCGACAAGGCACTGGCGGCAACGCCCAGGCCACGAACCAATAAACGAGAGAGCGGAATGGCAAGAGTCAAACTTCGTGCCCCCGCTGGCGCAGCGCCAGCCGCAAAAGACGCACGAACGGATAGAGAAAGCTCAGCCCGCGCGGCAGTGCCAGCCACTGGAGGTCCTTTGCCGTGGGGCTCAGCCAGCCCACCAGCGCCTGCCAACGGGCCGCCAGCGTGTCCTGCAAGGCAATGTCCAGGCTCACGCGTTTGAACAGACCTTGGCCCATCGCCACCTGGTCATCGCTAAGAGACCTGCGCAGCGCATCCAGTGCCAGCTCGACCATCTCCCGACTTGCCCGGCAAGGTCGGCGCACCTGCTGCAGAGGCGCCGGAACCTTCAGGCCGAACAGCAGGGTCAGCAGGCTGAGGCAGGTATCCAGCATCGCGCAGGTGCCGCTGCGCTTTACCTGGCTGGCGAGCAGCTCAAGGTCCAGGTCGGGGCACTGCAACAGCGCGTGTATATCCATCAGCCAGATCAAGCGGCGGAAGCAGTGCTGGTTGGCGTGGGCAATCAAATACGGCAGCGCATAGGCCGGCGCCAGGCAGGTCACCTCGGTACCTTGCAGGTCGAGCACCTGGGTCATTCGCTGCGGGGCGTGGAGCAAATGCTGGTGACGCAGAAGGCGGCGGTGCAGCTCGATCCGCGGCAACTGCCCGTGAGCGAGCACCAGTTCATGGGTGGCATCGGGCAGGGGCCACTGTTGGCCAGGAGCCACGTGATAGCCCATGTCCTGCAATATGGCCAGGGCCTCGGGCCACTGTTCCGTCGGCAGCAGTACATCCAGGTCCACACCACCCCGTGCGCCGAGATTGCCGTAGGCCTGCACGGCCAGCGCCGGCCCTTTGAGCGCCAGCGGCTGCAGACCTCGCGCGGCAAATCCCGTGACCAGGCGCTTGAGCCCGGCCCCCAGTGCCAGGGCCCGAATGGCAATGCGCTGGCGTTCGGCATTCAGCGCTGCCAAGCAAACGGGGGCCTGGCTTTTTACCCTGTTGGGCTGCATCAAGCCCGCCACCCCATGGTGGCGGATGAACTGGCAAAGGGCGGGCACGGCGGGAGCGCTGAACGGCTGCTCAAAACCCATCAACCACAAGGTTGCCTGCAGCAGTTGGACATGATCTCCATGGAGGTCATCGGCGTTCTGCCCGGAAGCGCTGGCGGTACATTGAGAATGGGATATGGCCATAACGGGGCGTGCATCCTATGCACTAGACAAGCGGCTGATGGTGGTTGGCAACTCAACTGCCTAGCTGTAGCGTGGCTGGCATAAGAGAAATCGGATCTTACCCCATGAAGTCATCCGCCTGGCTACGAGAATCTTTCTCGGAGCACGTCGAATACATACGCCAGCAGTTCGGCCCGGATGCGGCAGATGTTCGCCATGAGCTGTTCTATCTGCACGCAGGAAGAAGCCAGGTCGCGGCCGGAGTCCGCGCCCTGGGGGCCCTGTTGCGTGATTCCTGGCTATTGCTCAGGCACAAGAACCCTGGCCTCAACGTGCAAGGGCACAAGCAAGCCATCCTGTTGACCACCCTGCCTGGCGTGAGTGGCTGGAGCACCCTGGAGCGGGCACTGCCCGCCCTGGCAGCGGCGGGCTATGCGCCGCTGGTGCTGTTGCACCCGCGCCTGGCCATCGATGACATCTCCCCAGGTCTGACCTGCATCCGCCCCGCGCGACCAGGCCTGCAGGCGTGGCGCTCGGCCTTGCACGTGTTCATCGCCACGCTGAGGCAACAGCAGCCGCTGCTGCTCGCCAGTTGCCTGGCCCGCCGCGCACTCTGGACCGCCAGCCTGCGGCGGACCCTGACAGGCAGCCGAGGCGTCGTGCTGTTGCACAACGATTTCGATCTGATGAGCCGCGCCGCGATTGGCCAGGGGCTGCCCAGCATCTGCGTGCAACACGGCATTGCCACGGATGAGTTCTTCCCGACCCGGGCCGACTGCTACTTGGTATGGGGAAACGCCAGCCGTCAGGTGTTCGAGGCCAATGGCACCCCGAGCACGCAACTGGTAGAGGACGCATTGGGCCGGGGTCAGCAGCCGGAGCAGGCTGCGCGTGCCCCTGAGGGCATTGCCCTGCTCTCGCAGACCCATGCCCGGATACTGGGCGAGGGCATTGGCGAAACCCTGGCGACCTTTGCCTACGCGCTGCTGCAAATCGCCCCGGATACCCGCATTCTGCTGCACCCTCAGGAAGACCAGCCCTACAGCGGTGCGGCCGCATGCGCCACTCGCCGTCCACCGCACCCGGAGCTGCAACCCCGGGCCGCCATACCGCAGCTGGTGGTGGGCTACTGCTCCACCGCCATGCTAGAGGCGGCGCTGGCCGGGCATTGGGTGGTGGCGTTGCAGTTGGCCTTGCCTGGAAACCGGGCGGTACGCCAGGCAATGGCGGCGCCTTTACAGGCCGCGACAGCCAAGCAAGTGGCCGGCCTCTATCAGCGTCTGCGCGATGACCCGGCCTTTCGCCAGGCCACCGGACAGGCCCAGGCCCAATGGTTGCGCAGCCACTTTGCCAGGCAAACCAGCGGGCTCGCCGGCTTGCTGCAACAGCTCCAGCAGCCGGCAACGCTGGAGTCCGTGGCATGAAGATACGGGTACTGCATGTCAGCAAGGAGTTCGAACCCCTGTCCAGTGGCGTGGCCCGTCATATCCAGGGGCTGGCCACGGCCATACAGGCCGATGACAGCACCCGCATCACCATCCTTGCCCCGCAGGTCAATGTGGCCGGCGACGGGCTCGACGTACGCCAGGGGGGGCATCGAAGCCTCTGGTCCGCCCTGGCCGAGCATGACCTCGTGCATGTGCATGGCGCCCGGACCCCAATTGCCGCATTCGCCGCACTGCTGGCCGTCGTCCGTGGCCGGCCCCTGGTGTACACCCCGCACTGTTACTACGACACGGGCTCCAGGTGGCGACAACTGCTCAAGCGCCTGTGGGACTGCACCGTCGAGCGCCTGATGGTGCGCGCCGCCAGCGCCGTGGTGCTGCTGCACAAGGGCTGGGAGGGCGACCTTGACCGGCGCGGCTTGCAGCCCACGCGGACCCTGATCATTCCCAACTGTATTGATGATCATCGTCAACCTGCCGTCGCCAGTTCGGTGCCGCTGGAGGGGGCGCCCGCCTTGCTGTCCATCGGGCGTCTAGATCCGGTCAAACGCCTCGACGATGTGATTGCTGCGCTGAAGACGCCCCCCCTGGCCCAGGCCATTCTGCACATCGTCGGTCAAGGCAGTGACCGCCCACGCCTGGAAGCCCTGACGGCACAGTGGGGTCTGTCCTCGCGGGTGCGCTTTCATGGCTGGCAGGACGATGCCGTTACCCAACAGATGATGGCCGGCTGCAAGACAATGGTGCTGGCTTCCGAACGCGAAGGCATGCCGACGGTCATCCTCGAGGCGTTGCTGGCCGGTGTGCCCATCGTCTGCTCGGATATCGAGGGGTGCCGCGCCATCACCGACGCCGTTGGCTGGAACGGCGTGTTCGCCCTGGGCGACATCCCGGCCCTGGGCGCGCGTGCCGCCCAGTGCGCGCAAAGCCAAGTACCGGCCAGTGTGGTAGAGGCCGTTCGCCAGGGCTTCACCTGGCAGCGCAAAGCCGCCGAGCTGGTGATCTTCTACCAGCAGGCCGTGCAGCGATCGCGGCCTACCGGCTGGATGAAAAGGCTGGTGCGCTATTTGACCGACTACGACAACCCGCGCGCGCTCGCTACGCGGCTGCGCAGCCGGCGTATCGGGCCACTGCGGGACATGATCGAGCAGGCATACGCCCGGCATGGCCATGTCAATCTGCTGGATGTGGGAGGGACACAAAAATACTGGAAAATTTTGCCGGCGACCTACCTGGCCTCACGCCGTGTATCCATCACGCTGCTCAACACTCAGCCCGTACGTCAGCCCCCCCTGCACCCCTTCAGTGCACTGTGCGCTGATGGCTGTGACCTGAGCCAGTTCGAGAACGGTGTCTTCCATATCGTGCATTCCAACTCCGTGATCGAGCATGTGGGCAGTCCGGAGCGTGTCGAACGTTTTGCCCGGGAGCTTGTGCGCGTCGCCGAACGCTACTTTATCCAGACACCGGATTTCTGGTTTCCACTCGAACCGCACTGCATGACGCCCTTTTTTCACTGGCTGCCGCGTCGCCTCAGGGTCGGACTGGTACGCCAAGTGGCACTGGGGCACTGGCAACGCGCCGCGAACCACGAACAGGCCGAGTTTCTCGTCGATAGCGTCCGCCTGCTGACCCGTCGGCAGATGCAGGTTTTGTTTCCCACTGCCCGTATCATCCGCGAACGAATCCTGGGCTTGCCCAAATCCTTGATCGCCGTAGGCCCATGAAACTTGTGAAACCCTTTGCACTGTTCGACCTTCCACCGCGGGCACTGGCCTTCGTCAGACGCTGTGGCGCCAGCACGTCCAGCATTGTGTCGATGCTGGCGCTGCTGCTGGGCAAGGCCGCCATCGATACGCTCTGTGCGCTGCTGGTGGCGATCCTGTTGGGCTCGCTGCTACCGACGGTGCGTACCTCCTCCGGTTGGTATGCGCAGCTCGAAATGCAGTGGTCGGCGTTTGCCGGTAGCGGCGTATCCGCGCTGCCCCTGCTGGTGGTGGCCCTGGTGCTGGGCAAGGGCGTGCTGGCGCCGCTGATGTCTGCCGCGCGCAGCCGGCTGATCGACGCCTGGACACTGATGATCTCGTTGAGCATTTTCCAGCACGAACTGGACCGCCCCGTTGCCCAGCTCTCAAACACAACGGCGCAGGGCAGCAATGTGGCCGTCAACTACATGGCGCCCAGAATCGTCATAGGCACCCTCCTGCCCAGCCTGGAGCTGCTCACCGAAGTATTGGTGGTCGCTCTGCTGCTCTGTGTGTTGCTGGCTCTGGAGCCCCTGGCGACGGCGATGCTGCTCGGTGCGTTGCTGCTGGCCGCCGGCGCTGGCGGCGCCTTGTCTGTGGTGCTCAACGACATCAGGGAAACGCGCAGGGGCGAAAGCCAGGTGCTGATGCAGCGCTGGGTCGCCGACAGCATTGCCTGCCTGCGCGAGATACACCTGTATGGCCGCGTACAGGCGGTACTGGAGCGCTATTACCCAGTGGCCAAACGCTTCGCCAGAGCCACGGCCCGGGAACGCACGCTGATGGAGGTCCAGTCCCCCGTCATGGAGCTGTTTTTCCTGATGATGCTGGTGCTGTGCGTACTGGTAGCCAGCAAGGGAAGCGGGCAAACGGACCTGCATGCAATGGCCTTGTTTTCAGCCGTGGGCTTGCGTTTGCTGCCAGGTTTTCGGCGGGTGCTGTTCAGCCTGCAGACGCTGCGCTTGTCCCGCCCGTATTTTGAGGAGTTGACCTCGCCCGACTCGCCCTCCCGAACAGCCCCGGAGGCCGTCCAGCAGCACATGGCACCTGCTCGCACCCCACTCCAGCCAGTGCTGCTGTGCGAGGCACTGGAGTACCGGTACCCCCAGGCCAGCCAGGCAGTGATCCACAACCTGAACCTGAGCATCGGCCAAGGGGAGTGGCTGGGTCTGGTCGGCGAGTCGGGCGTGGGCAAATCGACATTGGTGGATGTTCTGATTGGTGAGCTGCAGCCAAACCAGGGCACGCTGCAATGGCTCGACCTGCCAGCGGAGCACCGGGCCATCGGTTACGCCTCCTCCGGCACCACGCTGATTCCAGGTACGCTGCGCGACAACGTGGCCTTTCTGGGTTCCGGTGCAGAGCAGACGCTCAACGACGCACTGGCCATTACCGGTGTCGACGCTCTGCTGAACCGCCTTCCCCAAGGCCTGGACACTCCGGTGGAGGCCTTCGAGCAACAGCTATCGAGCGGCGAGCGGCAACGCATCGGGCTTGCTCGCGCGGTTGCCCACGCCCAGGTGCTGGTGGTTCTGGACGAAGCCACGGCAGCCCTGGACCAACTGAGCGAGAGCCGCTTTCTGCAAGCCCTGCGCGCCGCAAGGCCCGAGCTTGCCGTGGTGCTGATCACCCATCGCCTCACCGCTTTGCGCCATACCGACCGTAACGTGCTGATGGTCGACGGCGCGCTCAAGGACTTCATTTGTCCGCCCGAGCCGGAGCCGACTATCGATTTTGCAGGGCGTTCCCACTCATGCATCTAGCCTTTGTACTGGGCACGCGCCCCGAAATCATCAAGCTTTCCTCGCTGATTAGTGCCTGCATTCGGCAAGGTATCCGCTATACGTTGATCCACACCAACCAGCACTACGCCGCGGCCATGGACAAGCTGTTCTTCGACGAACTCGAGCTGCCTCTCGCGCATTTCAATCTAGGGGTGGGGTCTGATGTCGCGGGCTCGCAAGTGGCGCGCATGGTCATGGGAATCGAACCGGTACTGCAGGCCGTTAGGCCGGACTATGTGATTGTCCAGGGCGACACCAACAGCTCGTTGGCCGGAGGGCTCGCTGCGCGCCAGGCTGATATCCCGATTGCCCATGTCGAGGCTGGTTTACGCAGTTTCGACAAATCTATGCCGGAAGAAACCAATCGAATCCAGCTGGACCACATGTCCGACTTCTGGTTCTGCCCCTCGGCATTGCAGGTCGAGCTACTGGCCAATGAGGGCATCCACGGCGCCAATGTGCATATCACGGGCAACACCGGCATCGATGCCACCCTGCGCTATGTGCACAGCTCCCGGGCACGCTCGGGAATCCTGGAAAGGCTGGGGGTGCAAGCCGAAGGCTACCTGCTGCTGACCTGTCACCGGCCTTCCAATACCGACGACATCGCGCATTTCGCCAGACTGATCGAAGCCGTTCAGCGCTTGGCTGAAGCGCGCAACAGGCCAGTGATTTTCCCCGTCCACCCACGGCTGGGCCGGGAGCACTGGAAAATCATCGACAGCTCGTTGCCTATAAAGACCACAGATCCCCTTGGCTATATCGACATGCTGGCCTTGCTACAAGGCGCCGACCTGGTACTGACCGACAGTGGCGGCCTGCAGGAGGAGGCCTGCGTACTGCAGCGCCGCTGCCTGGTGCTGCGAGCCAATACCGAGCGCCCGGAAAGCCTGGACAGCGGGGGCTCCAGACTGGCGCCCGTGGTGACGCAAAACAGTTTGATCGATGCTGCAGATGAACTGCGTCATTCAAGCGTTACCTGGAGCAATCCATTTGGCGACGGTCAGGCCTGGCAACGGATTTTGCAGGTGTTGCGAGATGACTTCGGCACACGCCGGGCATAACGCCAGTGAAGGCCCGCAGCGAACCCCGCGGGTCCAGACTGCAGATAAGCGCTAGCGCGTCATGTTCGATGAGGCAAGGAGCGCTGTTCGCTTGCGGTAGATGCCGTCGTCCCCCGGTACGCCGGGCAGCAAGCGGTCGTCCCGTCCATAGATCGGCGAAGCCTGCGCCGCTTCGCCGTGCAGGCACTCGAACAGACCCGCCGCGCCCGTGTCGCCGAGACGGAAGTTGGCGTGGCGGATCACCAGCAAACCACCCGGCTTGAGCACCCTGGCCAGGTCGCCAAGCACGCGATCAAAGTCAGCGAAGCGAATCCAGGCAGAACAGTCGGTGGGGCTCTCGCCCAACGCGCCATGGCGGAAGACGGCCATCGCCATCACCAGGTCATAGCTGGCGGTCGTTTCCAGCGCAACGTCACCTGCACATAAGAAGCTCAGGCGGGGCTCTCGCCCCTCACGCTGCCATCGCGCCCGGCACCGGCCAATACGGCCCGCATCGATATCCACGCCACGGATATGGGCCTGTCGAAAATAGCGGGCCAGGCTGAACACTTCCTCGCCGGTAGAGCAGCCGAACGATAGGAGGCGCGTTTGCGGAGTGTCTGCCAGTACCTGGCGAATTGACTGGAACAACTCGGGGTAGCGATCTTCTCGCGTCGTGCCGTATGGCTGAAACAAGCCTTGTGGACGCCGTCGCATCAGGAGTGCAGAGCTCCGTCGTTCACCGCCGCGCAAAACCTGCACCAAGAAACGCACCCATTCGTGAAACAACCAAAGACTCCTCATTTCGCTTTACCGTAATCTCCACGACAAGGAAACTGTCCACCAACAAACGATGCGGAGCGGGTTACCTTGACCACCACCAGCACGGACTTTCTGAACCTCAAATTGGGTAAGTCCACTATTGGGCAAAATCTCCTGATCGCACGCGAAAGAGGCGATGTAGTTCTGCATGAAGATGACACCTGGGAACTGTCGCGTCCTGTCCAATTGAATGAAACCTGGGTAGTTGGTCCCATCCGCACACCATTCCCCTGCGGGAAGCTCCTGGGCTTCCTGTTCCGTCAGGCCTACGGTCGAGCGGCCGTCCCGGTAGGCTGCCGCCACTGCTTCAAGGTCCAGATACGCCCAGCCAACTTGGAACAGCTGATTGCGACCCAGAAGATCGCGCATGACCTACCCTATGCCTACAAGGCCGGCGCCAGCCTGAATGCACGCTACCAGGCCGGTCCCTACCGAGTCCTGTTCCATCTGGATGGACTGCAGAATGCCCGCGAAGCTTACCAGCAGGTACTTGAGAAAGTACTCGATACACCTGAGCTTGGCGCCAGCGTCTCGGTCAGCATAAAGCGTGGCTGCTCCGAATATGAGGTCCATTGCGGCCCTTCAAGCGAATTCACCTTCAGCGATGATCTCGCCGCCGCCGAGTTGGAGTTGCTGAAGCGACTGCGTCAGCCTGCTCCGCCAAAGCCGAAGCAGCACACACTGACGATGATGAACTGGATGCAGGTTGCCTATCAGTTAGGTGACGAAAGCTACAAGAAATTCACCCAGGGCAGACCTTTGTACCCTGAGCCTGTCTGTTACTCGGCAAAACCTTAGCCAATCCCCAATTGCCAAAATGCGAGCAGTTGATATAGCTTGATCACCGGACTTACAGGAGCAAGAAGATGGCCGAACAAGACACTAATGAATCCAACGAAACCGAGTCCCAACGTAAAGCCTGGGAGAAGCCAGAAATCGTTGAAGTTTCCATATCGGATGTGACCACCTCTATTTTCGCCACAAGCGGCAATGACGGTACGGTTGGCTTTTCGAACGTCTCCTGACCGGCATGCTCCGTCACTGTAAATCCCTGGCTCATCGATGAGCGCATTTGCCGGTCTGCTTTCCGCTCAGGCCATCCCTGCGGAACTACCTGAGCATTTTGCAGCAGCACTGGATGCGCCAGGGCTCGAGCAATCCCGGCACTGGTCTCACCCGGGCCTTCACTTTACCCATCGTCTACGTATAACAGCCCCGGAAGATCATCAGGATCATCAGCCCGCACTTCGGCATGATGTCCCTCTGGTGTTGGTATTTGACGGTTACCTGATTAATCGCATCGAGCTGATAGACGCTCTGGCGCTACCCAGGGAAGCACATGGCTGGGCCGACAGCGCCATTGCCTTTGAAGCAATGGCGCGCTGGGGAGCGCGCGGTCCCGAGCGCATGCTCGGAGATTTTGCGCTAGTGGTGTGGAATGTTGCTGATCGTAGTCTACTGCTCGCACGTGACGCAGTTGGTCAGCGCCCCTTGTACTATCACCAGAAGGACGGGCTCTTTGCTTTCGCCACGAACCCGGCAGCCCTACTGGCAGTTCCCGGCATCGATCGCGAGCTAAACGAAGAGCACTTCGTCGCCCTGCTCTCGGACTTGCCCGTGGCCGACAACGGCACACCTTACAAGCATCTGCGCCTTCTACCTGCAGGCTCGGTGGCAATACTGCGCTCGGGCCAACTCAAGCAACATTTCTACTGGACGCCTGAGCAACGAACCGAGCTCCGCTTGCCCAGAGAAGAGGAATACGTCGAGGCAGCACGCGAATTGTTCGAGCGTGCAGTCAAAGACTGCCTGAGGATCGAAGGCCCGGCATTTTCCTCGCTCACAGGAGGATTGGACTCCTCCGCCGTGTCGGTGACGGCCGTGAAACACCTGCCAGGCAACTCATTGACCACCATCACCTGCCTGCCCGCCGCCAACACCGAGCTGCTGGATTCAAATCAGCACTACATGAGTGAGCGACGTTATGTAGAGAGCATCTGCGAACAGACACCCGGATTGCAGCCTCTGTTTTTCAATGGGCCAGTGCAGCATCGATGGGATACCGACTGGCTACAGATGTTCCAACTGACAGGCGTCCCTTGGCGAAATGTGATGAACCTGGCCTGGATGGGCTCCGCCCGGGATCACATAAGGCGGCAAGGTGGGCGTGTGCTGCTGACCGGAGCGCTCGGCAATGTGACTTTGTCTTGGGATGGACAGGGCACCCTTACTGGCTTGATGAGGGATGGCCGCTGGCTGAAGGCCTTTCAGGAATCACTCGCCCTGGCCCGCACGAGCGGACAAAACGCGGCCATTGCGCGCCAGATATGGCGCTCCACCCTGGCCCCGTTCGCGCCAGAGATCATTCAGCAGTCAATAGCAAAACTGCAAGCCAGGTCGAGCGCTTCCGAGTGGGGGCATCTCTATCCAATTGACCCGATGATAAAGGCGCGCATTCGAACCGAAGAGGGGGCCAAGCGGCGCAAGCAAATGGCTTCTATGGCTAGCTGGCAGCTACGCCAGGCGTGGTTCCGGGAGCGCCAGTCAGCGTTACAGGCAACGGGACTTGTACGTGCCCTGCATGGCTTCGAGGTTCGCGATCCGATGGCTGATCGGCGCTTGCTGGAATTCTGCTTTTCACTTCCCGATAGCCTCTACCTGCAAGGTGGCGTAACTCGTCTACTCGCCCGTCGAGTCACAGCGGATCGCCTGCCTGGCGAGGTGGTCAACAACCGCAAACGCGGCATGCAATGTCCTGAATACCTTCATCGAATGAGTATGGTGCGCCCTTTCCTCGGCGAACGACTCGAAGAGCTGGAGGCTTCCCCGCTGGCCCAACGCCTGCTGGACCTTAAACGAATGAAGGCCCTCCTTTCGAACTGGCCGAACCGACCAGCGAGTCCTGAGCATCTGATCGTTCTACACCGAGGTCTTCACTTTGGCGCATTCCTGCGTTGGATCGAAACTGGCCGCCAGTTCCAGGGTTGACCTTCATCGACTCAAGCGCCCAGGCCCTTGTCTAACAATAAGCAAGGCGCGCTCTGACCGACTCGGTGGCCTCTTCAATACGGCGTAGCTGCGCATCGTTCAATCGCTCACGCCACCCTCCAGCACGCCCCTCTCGGAAGAAGCGAGAGGCGCGTTGCGGCCGCTCACTGAAACCATGGCTGGCCTCCGCAGCCTGCAGCCGGTCGAAGCGAGTGGCATCCAAGGCTTGCTCCAGGCGCTCGTCATCTAACGGCCAACCACAATATTTGATGACACAGGCAAAGCTTTCCCAGGGCTTCTCCAACATGTCTTCATAGCGAATGAGCAAAGGACTCCAAGGCGCGGGCAGATCGATCCAGCTCAGTACATGCTGACTCCAACTCCCCAGTCGTTGCGGCAGCTGATCCATGAGTCCGAGCTTTTGGTCACACAGGATAGCTGTCTCGTCCAGGAGAAGGTCGATCGCCCTATCCACACTGAAACCGATGTGCCCGGCCAGCGACAACACCACATCTCGAGGATCACGCACGATATAGACCACTCCCAGGGTATTGGTGGCCGGGAACAGTGGCTCCCCCCAGGGGTCAATTGCCAGGCGTCATGCACCTTGTTGAACAAAGGTTCGCGGGCCTCTGTCACCTGCAGCTCATACATGCGCGGACGCAATCTCAACAACTCATCAGGCAGCAAGTCAGACGAGGCGACGCCCAGAAGCTCGTCGAAGCGGCGACGACTGCTGGCGATAGGAGCGAAGTTCTGCTTCTGCGAGAAGTCTGGCTTCGATCCGCCGAGGCGATAACTGTTGAGGACCAAGCGCAGCCAAGTGTTGCCAGACTTGGGGTAGGACGCCAGCCAGTAAAAGCCACTCATGCCTGATGGGCCGTCCCGGCGTGAAACGCGACGATGCGCTGGACAAGTTCATCCAAATGTTCAAAGCCAGAAAGCTGTCGAACCAGAACATGTCGCGCAACGCCAGCCGCCAATCGCATTGCCAGTGAGAAGTGGGCGCCCTTACCAGAGGCAACCGTCATGAGAATCCGCTCCTGATACAGGGCCTTGGAGAACCGAACCGAGGCGGGTAAACCGCCGACCTCTTCCAGACCTGCATGCCTGGCATCTTCGACTCGCTCAAGGTGGTACAACGCTGCCAGCTTCAGAGGAGCGCCTACGGCGAAGTGCTCGGCCCCTAAGCCAACGGAGAATTTGTCCATATCCTGGCGTACACGCTCTGCGTCACCCATGCCATGGCCAAACTGGCTCATTGCATCCCGCCAGAGCTTGACCCTGGGGAAGGTGGGCAACGCAACAGCACCTCGCTCCTGGTCGAGGCTGACCACCGTGACATCGTCTGCCAGAATCGGGTAACCCCGCCGCATGAAGGCAGATGCCAGGGTCGATTTACCTGTTCCCGAAGGCGCCGTGAAGGCAACTGCAATATCCCCCTGGGGAGAAGGCAGTTTCACGCAACAGGCATGCAAAGGTAAGACGGTACGGCGCTGGCAAACAATTGCAAACACGGTACCGAACAAAAATGTCCTTACTGCAGGGAGATCCGCAGAGAGGCTGGGCTGTACCCGAATCGTACGGCCATCGTGTGCTATTCGGTAAGTCGCAACTGACTCGATAGTGAAACGACAGGTTCCATCAGTGCTCATTTGCAGAACCGGACCTTCGTATTGAGGGTCCAGCAGTCGCGCCTCAACTGCTCCAAGTTCGATATTCAGGTCTATCGGAGCCTGTAGGTCCCCTGTCCAGGGCAGTAGCTCCGGCAACGGCAAATCACTGCGCACACGCCAGCCGCAAAGAGAGTAATCGTCATACATGGTGTGACACCTAGTCTTGCCGCCGCAAAGCGCGAACGTTGCCAATATTCTCCGCCCCGCAAACGATCCCACCGTCTTGCCCCGGTAACACCAGCCATGCATGTGCGCCTATAGATTCACCGTCTCTGCGTACACCCAGGCATAGTACGGAACGCTTCCCCCGCAGGCGCAACATGCAGGCCGCCACCAACGCTTGGCGCAGACAAAGAGGTTTCCAGGGAAGGCGCCTGGCCGCGACGGCTACCGCATCTCCCACTGCACGAGCCATGGGCGACAAGGCGGGATTCAAATCAGACGATGCCGGCTCAATGCGGGCGCCACTCAAACTCAGCAAAAGGCGCCACGAAAACAGTCGGCAGAAGATAGGCGTGAGCGAAAAAAAGAGGGCGGCTTCAATGACACGAAGACGGTGAGCGCTGATCAAGCCTGGACCTCAATGAGCTCACGACTCACCAGCTTGCTCAGCAACTCCATGACATCCTGGCGAATCACCTGGATGTCTGCGTCATACTCGGCTACCAGTGCCTCACACAAGGTATCTACACGCACAGGCGATGCGAGTCGCTCCCAAATATCGCTGGCCACGGAGTTAAGGCCGAAGTAATGCCACTGGGACACGCTCATTAGCACCAGTTCTCCACCGATTTCGGCTGCCAGCACGCTGGCATTCCTGATGACAGTCGCCTCTCCCGTGATATCGCTCATTCTTGGCTCCGTCGCCCCAGTCAAACGCAGCTCATAATGCCGAGCCTTCCATGTATCTACAAGCCCGCAGACTGGCCGAGCCAGGGTCTGTCAACGCTGGCCAGATTACGTCTCAAGATCAGCGGACAAGAGCGCTATGCCGCGGTGTCGATCTTGCCCATAAACAGAGGGGGACAAATTCCGGGATTAGGTGCTATCCAGGGGCATACATCCACATGCATGGAAGCCCAAATTGCCAAGGCAGATGGCGCAGCGATAAGCACTCCCCCGGTATCAGGTGCACTCAGTGAAGATGGCCCGGGCCGTGGTGGATGCCTTGCTCGATGGCAGTCGCCACACGCCAACGCTGAAGTAGAACACCCCACGAAAGCACGGCGCGGCAGCTGGACCTGTCGCGCTGTTGCTTGATGATGAAGGGCTTCAGCGCTCCGACATCACCACCATCACTTCCGCATCCTCCTCCCCTTCCGCCAGGTAGATATGGCCGACGCTGCTGTTGAAGTAGGCGGTCTCCTGCGGGCCAATGCTCACGGCTTCCCCGGTCTCAAACTGAATCCGCACCCGCCCCGACAGCACCAGGGCGAATTCCTGCCCCGGGTGGCGGATGTAGTCCTCGAACTGCTGCAGCTCGCGGGCAAAGATCCGCGCGTACATGGGGGTCATGCTGCGCCCGGGAAAGTCGCCGGCCATGGGGTGGTAGTCGTAGTTGCCGGTGCTGTAGCCGGGGGCGTCGGCGATGGTGGTGCTGACCACGGTCGGTTGCACCTGGGCACTGCGGGTCTGGGTCAGGTTCGGCGCGGGGGTGAACAGCTGGGCGATGTCGACGCCCAGGGCGCGTGCCGCCGCGGCGAGTTTCTCGTAGCTGACCGAAACCTGGGCCAGCTCCATTTTCGACAGGGTCGACAGCGCGACGCCGGAGCGTTCCGAGAGCTGCTTGAGGGTCAGCTTCTGGTTTTTGCGGATGGTCCGCAGGCGTGCGCCGACCTGGGTCCGGTCGATCAGTGGATGGGCGTGGGAGCTCGAGGCGGGCTGGGCTCGGTCGGAACTCATTGGGGCTCTCTGTCAGGCAAATAAGGGCAACCGCGACGCTGGCCGGGGCACGTGGCGAAATATTAACCCATGACCCCGGGTTGACTGGAAAATTCTCATATCTTACATTTCTCGTATGTGAGAATTTTCAACCCCTGTCATTTTCCAGTGATTCAGGAACCCCGGCATGCACGCGAACCAATGCTTCGACTTCGTCATCATCGGCGCCGGTATTGCCGGTGCTTCCCTGGCCTATCGGTTGGCCGGGCAGGCCAGCGTGCTGGTGCTGGAACGTGAATCGCAGCCGGGCTATCACGCCACCGGGCGCTCTGCGGCGATGTTCATGGAGGCCTACGGCACTCCACAGATCCAGGCCCTGACTCGCGCCAGCCGGGCGTTCTACCAGCGGCCGCCGCAGGGTTTCTGCGAACACCCGTTGATGGAGCCCCGTGGCTGCCTGTACGTGGCCAGCGAGGAACAGCTGGACCAGTTGCAGCAGACCTACGACGAAACCCGCGCCCGCTCCGCCAACGTGCGCCTGATCACGGCCGAGCAGGCCCGGGCCCTGGTGCCCTGCCTGCGCCCCGACGCCGTTGCCGGGGCGATGCTGGAAACCGCCGCCCAGGACCTGGACGTGCACGCCCTGCACCAGGGTTTCCTGCGGGCCATGCGCCGCGCCGGTGGGCAGCTGGAGTGCGACACGCACATCGTCGAAGCCAGCCGCGAAGACCGCCACTGGAACCTCACACTCAGCGATGGCCGTTCCCTGCAGGCGCGCAATCTGGTGAACGCTGCCGGCGCCTGGGTCGATGACGTGGCCCAGCTGTGCGGCGTGGCCCCCATCGGCCTGCAACCCTGCCGGCGCAGCGCCTTCACTTTCGACGGCCCACCGGATGAAGACTTCAGCCGCTGGCCGGCGGTGATCGGTATCGACGAAAGCTTCTACTTCAAGCCCGACGCCGGCCAGTTGCTCGGCTCCCCGGCCAATGCCGACCCGGTGCCGCCCCAGGACGTGATGCCCGAAGAGCTGGACATCGCCACCGGCATCTACCACATCGAGAACGTCACCTCCCTGAGCATCCGCCGCCCGCGCCACAGCTGGGCCGGCCTGCGTTCCTTCGTCGCCGACGGCGATCTGGTGGTGGGCTGGGATGACAACTGCGAAGGCTTTTTCTGGCTCGCCGCCCAGGGTGGCTACGGCATCCAGTCGGCGGCCGGCGTCTCGCAACTGGCCTGCGCCCTGCTGCTGGGCCACCCGGTCCCCGAAGAACTGCTGAGCCAGGGCGTCGATGCCCAGGCCCTGGCCCCCGCTCGCTTGCGTTAACCCACCCAGCCCACGAGGCCCTTGCCATGTCCACTGATATCCAGCGTTACCCCAGCCACCTGCCCTACCCCTTCTCCCGGGCGATCCGCGTCGGCGGCTTCCTGTTCCTCTCCGGCCAGGTGCCGATGAGCGCCGAAGGCGAAGTGGTGCACGGCGACATCCGCGTGCAGACCGAGGCCGCCATGGCGCGCATCGGCGAGACCCTGGCCGCGTGCGGCGCCAGCTTCGACCAGGTGGTGAAGAGCACCGTCTGGCTCACCGACATGCAGCACTTCGCCGGCTTCAACGAGGTCTACCAGCGTCACTTCAAGATCGGTTTCCCGGTGCGCTCCACCGTCAGCGCGCAACTGGCGCTGGGGGTCGATGTCGAGATCGAAGTCCAGGCCTGGGTCGGCGAAAGCTGAGTCACCCGCCCCAGCCCTCAAGTGCGATGCCCAGGACCGCCACGCCAGATGACGCGGCCGTCCACCCCACATAACAACAACAAATCGAGGCTAATCGTCATGAAAGAAAGTCTGAAGATCGCCGGCGCCTTCGTCGGTGTGATTGTCGGTGCGGGGTTCGCCTCCGGTCGTGAATTGCTGTTGATGTTCGTCGACTTCGGCGCCTGGGGCCTGGCGGGCGCGGTGGTCAGCGCGGCGCTGTTCACCTTCCTCGGCATGGCCCTGGCCAGCATGGGCAGCCGCCTGCGGGCAGCGTCGCACAAGGACGTGGTGCAAGCCCTGTGCGGCAAGCACCTGGGCGCGCTGGTGGACCTGATGATCACCTTCTTCATGTTCGCCGTGACCGTGGTGATGCTGGCCGGCGGCGGTGCCTTGCTGGAGCAGCAGTTCGGCATTCCAGCCATTGCCGGCAGCGTGCTGGTGACCCTGATCGTGGTCGCCATCGTGTGCCTGGACGTGCACAAGGTCATCGGCATGATCGGCGCGGTGACGCCCTTCCTGATCATCACCGCGGTGGGCGTGGCCCTGTATGGCGCCGCCACCCGCGACCTGAGCTTCGGTGAACTCAATCAACTGGCGGCCAAGCAAGAAGCCGGCGCCAGCCACTGGCTGCTGGGGGCCTTGCTCTATGTGTCCTACAACATCGTGGCCGGTGTGCCGATCCTGGCGATCATGGGCGGCGCGGCCAAGGGCGAGAAACAGGCGATGTGGGGCGGCATTCTCGGCGGCGCGCTGCTGGGCCTGCTGATGCTGGTGATGAGCCTGGGCCTGCTGTCGCGCCTGGACAGCGTGGCGGACCTGCCGATGCCCATGCTGTCGATCGCCGGCGAAGTCTCCCCGGCCCTGGGGCTGCTGATGGCGCTGATCATCTTCTGCATGATCCTCAACACCGCCGTGGGCACCCTGTACTCCTTCTCCGCGCGGCTGTTGCCGGCCGGCACCCGGCAGTTCCGCCTCGGCTCCATTGCCGCCGGTGCCCTGGCGTTTGTCGGCAGCCTGGTGGGCTTTATCAGCCTGGTGGGGCAGGTCTATCCGTTCTTCGGCTACCTGGGGGTCCTGCTGATTGCCGCGGTGGTGATCGGCTGGCTGCGGCCCCGGCGGCTGGCGGTGGCATAAGCACTTGATGGCTCTGGCACCCGGGAGGTATCCAGGTGCCTTGAGCTCAACCCAGCCCTGTAGGAGCGAGCTTGCTCGCGAAGCTCCCAAGAGCGCCGCATTCCTCCAGCGAACGCGCGTTATCGCTGACGTCCATCGCGAGCAAGCGCGCTCCTACAAGGCTCATGGCGGGAAAGGTCAAGCCAGCCCGGACAGGCCCCGCTCCATGATCAGCGTCAACTCCTCACCCTCGTAATGCTCGCGTACCCGAACGAACCCCAGGCGTGCATAAAAGCCTTCGGCGGTAACCGACGAGGGCACCACCAGCGAGGTCAAACCCGAGTCCAGCGCCGCCTGCTCGACCGCGGCCATCAGTTGCCGGCCCAGGCCATGGCCGTGGTACGCCGGATCGACAAACACCGAGCGCACCGCGCGCCCGTCAAGGCTGGCGGTGCCCAGCAGTTTCCCGTCCACCAGGGCGACGAACATTTGCCGACGCCGCATCAGTTGCAGGACGGCGTCTGGGGTAAAGCTGTCTTGCACCCGCTCGATCACATGGGCGGGATAGTCCTGGGCATTGCTGGTGAGCAGGGCCGCCAGGATCACCTGGCTGACCCTCGCGGCATCGGCCTCTAGGGCCGGACGAACTTGGCATTCCATGACCACTCCCTGGTTTCAACGCGGATCGCAGGGGCCAAAAATACGACCCGCCCCCCTCGCTGCCAAGGACTTACTGCAACTGAAACACCAAACAGGGATTGTCATTCAAGCGCCCCTCGTACACCGGCTGCTGGTTTTCCAGCGAGGTGCCCAACAGCTTCTCTCGATCCTTGCGCGCCACGATCACCCAGGAGCCGTGGGGCAGCGCGTCCAGTTGCCCGGGGGCGTCGCCGGCGACAAACAGCGGCTGTTCGTCGTGGTCCAGGTTCATCATGTAGCGCACCGCCCAGGTGTCCTGGCCCAGGTTGAAGAACACCAGGGGACCGTGTTCGGCCGCGCGCAGCTGCTCCACGTCGCTGACGAAGCCCTGGGTGTCGAATTGCCGGTCCTTGGCCGGGTCCACCACCGCCACCAGCAGGGTCCATTGCGCCGCCAGGGCCAGGGCGCTGAGCAACACCAGGCGCCGCCCGAAGCTGCCCCGGGTGTGGCGCCAGCAGTACAGCGCCAGCAGTTGCAGCAGGGCAAAGATCGCGATCAGCAAGGGCATCGACACCGGCGGCCAATAGCCGTGCTTGTGCCAGCTGTGTTTGAGCACGAACAGCACCAGGATGCACAGCCCCGGCAGCACACCCACCAGCCACAGGTAGGCACTGCGCACCTTGCCCATTTGGCCCCGAACCATGAGCAGGCCGTAGGCGGCCACCGCGGCGAACATCGGCACTATGGGCAGGATGTAATAGGCGCGCTTGAAGTGCGGCACCGACAAGCCCAGCAGGATCATCAGGCCGCAGGCGCCGAGCCGCAGCACCAGACGCAGTTGCGGGTCGGCATGGCGCCGGAACACTTGGCTGCGCAGCATCCACAGGGTCACCAGGGCCAGGGGCACCACCGGGAAATAGCGGTACAGCGCCAGCTGGAAGTAGAAGTAGAACGGCTCGCCACTTTCATCCAGGCGCCCGCTCACCTGCATGTTGTAGACCTGATGGACAAAGGCCTCGCCGCCGCTGACATAGGCCAGCTGCATCAACAGCCACCAACAGCCGGCCAGCACCAGCAGGCCGCCGCAACCGTAGCCGAGCACGCGCTTGAACAAGGTGCGGCGCGCCTCCTGGGTGCGGCTGTCTCCCAGCAGCCAGTAAGTGCAGACCACGCCGCAGACTTCCACCAGCCCCAGGGGTCCGCGAATGGCGAAGGCCAGCACGAACAGCGGCAGCACCAGCCATGGCCGCAGTCGCGAGCCGCGCTGCTCGCCGCTGTGCAGCAGGTAGAAGGCCCCCAGGCACAGCAGCGAGATCATCTGGTCCAGGCACACCGAACGGGACTTGTCCAACAGCTGGCTGGTCAGCGCCGTCAGCAGCACCGCGAGCAGCGCCCAGGTGCGACCCATGGGCGCCAGCAAGCGGTACAGCAGCGCCAGAACCCCCGCCGAGGCCAGGGCCGTGGGCAGCACATTGGCCAGGTGGTTGGGCGCGCCGAACAGCTGGGCGCACAGGTAGCTGAAATAGGTCGCCGTGCCCGGGTAATCCGGATACGGCTGGCCATACGTGGTGGGGAACAGACTCGGCCCGTGGCGGAACATCTCCTGCAGAAACAGCGCCCAGCGCCCATCGAAGCCCTGGGGCTGCTGGTCCCAGATGCCAAAGGTGAATAGCAGCAGGGCCGCCAGGTAGATCCCCCAGGACTCAATCCCGAAACGCGTTTCTCGAACCATCTTCGCCCCGTCAGAAAGTGCCGCGCCATGGCCCGGCGTAAGGCTGAACATGGTGCGCGCGCACCCCCTGAACGGTGACTGAACGAGGATAAAAAACCCGCCTGCCCCACCGACTGTCAGCGACTGGGTGATTGCCGGTCGAACCTCCGGCGCCTTCAAGATCGCCGCGTCTCCTCCGGAGCCGTTCGCAGCCTGCGGCAGCGGCTACACAAAGCCGCCTATAGCCGCTGCTGAGCCCGCGAAGCTGCGAAAAGGACCGCAGGGCCTTGCTTGGCGATTGACCGACGAACCTCCGGCGCCTTCAAGATCGCCGCGTCTCCTCCGGAGCCGTTCGCAGCCTGCGGCAGCGGCTACACAAAGCCGCCTGTAGCCGCTGCTGAGCCCGCGAAGCTGCGAAAAGGACCGCAGGGCCTTGCTTGGCGTTTGACCGACGAACCTCCGGCGTCTTCAAGATCTCCGCGCCTCCTCCGGAGCCGTTCGCAGCCTGCGGCAGCGGCTACACAAAGCCGCCTGTAGCCGCTGCTGAGCCCGCGAAGCTGCGAAAAGGACCGCAGGGCCTTGCTTGGCGATTGACCGACGAACCTCCGGCGCCTTCAAGATCGCTGCGTCTCCTCCGGAGCCGTTCGCAGCCTGCGGCAGCGGCTACAGAGACCGCCGCCCCAGGGCTGAAAACCGGCGCCAGTCGAGCTGCCCCACGGCCAGCGCCAGCAGGATCAGACCCATGGATACAGCCTCATCGACCCCGACCCGCTGCCCCAGGATCAACACCGACCCGGCCATGCCGAACACCGGGATCAGCAACGACAAGGGCGCCACCCGAGAGACCGGATACTCGCGCAGCAACAGGTTCCAGCCCCAGTAACAGAAGTGCGTTGCCGCATAGACCTGGAACATCAGCGACAGCAGCGCACTGACGGACACCTGCCCGGCCAGTTGCAGAAACGGCGCACTCCCGTGGCTTACCCAGGTCACCGCCAGCAGCGGCAACGGCGCATACAGGCTGGCCCAGACCACGAAGGCGAACACCTCGCGAACCCCGCAGCGCTTGATGATGACGTTGCCCACGCTCCAGCTGAAGGCGCTCACCAGCAGCAAGGCGTAACCCAGGCTGGTGGCGTGCCCGGGGCTGTCGCCGATGATTCGCAGCAGCCCCCACAGCGCAATGGCCGTGGCCAGAACCTGTTGCCAGCGCAGGCGCTCGCCGAACAGCAGCACGCCCCAGCCGAGGGAGAAAAAGGCGCTGAACTGGATCAACAGCGACGCCGTGCCCGGCGCCACGCCCTGATCGATCCCCAGGTTGATCAGGGCCCACATGGCCACGCCGAATATCAGCCCGTAGGCCGCCAGCCAGCCAAACCCTACCGGCGGGCGCGGCACCAGAAATACCCAGGGCAAGGCCGCCAGGGTGAAGCGCAAGGCAGTGAGCAGCAACGGATCGATGCTCGCCAGCCCAAGCTTGGTGATGGGAAAGTTCAGGCCCCACAAGGCGGTCACCAGCAGGGCCAGGAACAGGTGTTTTTTCTGCATGTCGCGCGGTCCAGGAAAGGCGGCCGCGAGCAAATCCCCGGCCGGGACCGAACTATCGCCGCAGCATGCCATGGCCCGCTTGCAGTATCAGGTCAACTATCAGTAGATTCGGGCCATGCAATCTATCGCTATCGATCCCTACGAAAACATCCCCCGAGACGCGCGGGTCACGGCCGTCGACTATGCGGACGGCCAGCACTTCGCCGAACACCAGCATCGACGCGGGCAATTCGCCTACGCCGCCACCGGGGTGATCAGCGTCTACACCGAACAGGGCAACTGGGTGGTGCCGCCGCAACGGGCGATCTGGGTGCCGGCCGGGGTGACCCACGCCATGCACATGCGCGGCCCGGTGACCCTGCTCAACACTTATGTGCGCCCCCGGGCGGCACTGCGCCTGGGCTTGCCGGCGCAATGCGAGGTACGGGAAGTGTCCGAGTTGCTGCGCCAACTGCTGCTGCGGGCCATGCACCTCCCCGCGCTCTACGCCAGGGACGGCGTGCAGGGGCAGTTGATGAACCTGCTGCTGCATGAAATCGCCAGCATGCCGGCCTTGACCCTCAACGCCCCGCTGCCGGACGAGCCGCGGCTGGCCAGGGTCTGTCGCGCGTTGCTGGAACAGCCGTCGCTGGAGTTGGGGATCGATGCCATAGCCGAGCGCGCCGGCATGAGCCGTCGCACCTTCACCCGGCTGTTTCGCCAGCACACCGGCATCAGTTTCGTCGAATGGCGCCAGCAGGCCTGCCTGTTGGCGGCCGTGGTGCGCCTGGGCCGTGGCGAGGCCGTGACCCGGGTCGCCAGCGACCTGGGCTACAGCAGCCCGAGCGCCTTCAGCAGTGTGTTTCGCAAGGTCCTGGGCGAGGCGCCCAGCCGTTACTTTGCCCGGGCCCGGGCCTGAAGGACCCGAGCCAGAGCTAGGCCGTGCTAGAGGAACACGGCGGACAACATCCCCAGCGCACCGAGGCAGAAACCGATCAAGGCACCGCGCCCGGGCGCCTGCTGGAACAGCGCCCAGATCACCAGCGGCTCCAGGAGCAGCAGCGAGGTCACCGAGACCACGGTGATGATCCAGATATCGCCCACCGCCACGTAACCCAGCCAGTAGGCCGCCAGCAGGCAGATACCGCCCAGGCACATGATCAGCACCGGCAGCGCCAGTTCGGCACCGGAGGTGTTGCCGGAATGGGCCAGCCGCGCCACCACCACTTCACTGTAGATGGCGCAGAACTCGCCCAGCACCATCAGCCCTACAGCAGAAACTCCGAGTAATTCTTTGGACATGTAACAAACCCCTTGGTATTGAGAGCCCGATTTTTCAGCTCCCAGGCATTGATCGCTCCGCTGATGGAGCCGGAATCACGATGCGCAGGGGTACGGGGCAACTCGGTAATCGTCAGGAACTTGAACATGTCCATCTCCTTCTGGGTGGGTGACGCAAGCCGGGCCCGTGAACAGTCGACGGGCCGCTGCCTGTATAAGGGATTTTCTGCCCCGACGTCATCCACCAAAGAACATTGACCGCAAAAAAACCACGCAAACTCCACAATCAAACCGCCTGCTTGCCGATAGCCTGGGTCCGGTCATCCTCTGCCTGAAGCCCGTGCCCACCATGTCCCAAGCGCCCCAATCCGTTCGCACCCTGAACCGCGGTCACTGGATCGCCACCTATTTCATCGGCGTCGCCGGGCTGGCCCTGTCCCTGGTGCTGGTGGTCAACCTGATACTGCTGACCACCAGCCAGCACCCGTGGAGGGCGCTGCTCGACTCCCTGTCGTTCAGCGTGGCGGTGCTGATGGTGAGCCTGGTGCTGATTACCCTGATCGCCGCCTTGCCGTGCATCCTGTTCTTCTGGCTGGCCCAGCGCTTTACCTGGCGCCGCCTGTGGATCTACCTGGTGAGCGGAGCCCTGGCGGCGCAGTTCGCCATACCCGTGATGACCCAACTGCTCCCTGAACTCTTCAACCTCCCGCACGGCGTCAGCGCTGCGCTGCACTATTTGCAGCTGGCATCGATGTTCGGCGGCTGTGGGGTGTTTCTGGGGGTAGTGTTCTGGTGGCGCAGCGGGCGTCACTTGCGCTGAGCCGAGCCTTTATTCACCAGCGGCCCGACGCCAAGGCACCCTTGAGCAGGGCCAGAGCAGCCACCCATATAGCGACCTTTGCCATGTCCGTAACCACTCCACCCCCACGCAGCGTGCAGCCGGAAGACTGGTTCGCCGCCTACTTCATCGGCGTCACGGCCCTGGCCACGGTGCTGGCCCTGCTGCTGATGCTGACGATGCTGGCCAGCGCCGGTTCGTTGAACGGCGACATCATTCTGCAGACGCTGTTCGTGGGCCTGCTGACCCTGGTGGTCAGTGGCGTGCTGACCGGCATTATCACAGCCCTGCCCTGCGCCCTGTTCTTCTGGCTGGCCCAGCGCTTTGCCTGGCGCAACGTGCTGATCTACCTGTTCAGCGGCGCTGTGGCCGCCATGCCGACCATTCCCGTGGTCGCAAGCCTGGCGCCCTCCAGCTTCTATACCGACCGCTACGAGGATGAACCGCTACCCGAGGGCTTGCCGCGCTACCTGCCGCTGGCGCCATTGTTCGGCTGCTCGGGGGCTTTTCTGGGGCTGGTTTTCTGGTGGCGCAGCGGCCGTCACCTGCGCTGATCAACGCCCCTACACCACCCGATCCGGTCCGACTGAGCCCTCAAGACCGAACCGCACCTTTTCCCCCTACTTGTTCACAATTTGTTAAGACTTGCCTCCGTATACTTTGGCGCTTGCCCGCAGCCTTCCGGCTGCGCCTCTTGATCTGCCGGCGCACAACTCATGTCACGACCCGCTCCGCTGCTGTTCCTGCTGGCCTGCCTGCTGTTCTTCTTCGCCCTGGGCAATCACCAGTTGCAAGGCTCCACCGAGGCCCGGGTCGCCGGGATCGCCATGGAAATGCACCTGGACGATGACTGGGTCACGCCGCGCCTGTTCGGCACGCCGTTCCTGGAAAAACCACCGCTGAGCCTGTGGCTCGACGCCAGCGCCATCCGCGCCTTCGGCGGCACGCCCCTGGCGGTGCGCCTGGCCTCGGCCTTTGCCGGGCTGTTCAGCGTGATGCTGCTATACGCCATGCTGCGCCGTTTTGGCCGCCCGGCCACCCTGGCGGCAGTGGCCGGACTGATGCTGGCGACCATGGCCAGTTACTGGAGCAACGTGCGTGGCGTGGGTGAAGATGCCCTGCTCAGCCTCGGAGTGACCCTGGCCCTGCTGGCGTTCTTTCAGGCCCAGCGCCGTCAGGCCGAACAGCAACCGGCGTTGCTGGCCTGGTTGGCCTTCGCCGGCGGCATTGCCATCGCCACCCTGAGCAAGGGCGTGCTGGGCCTGGCCATGCCGGGGGTGGTGATCTTCGCCTACCTGCTGGCCGACAGCCTGATCGAAAAACGCTTCAGCTTCGGCCAGTGGCTGCGCCCCGGCTTGCTGACCCTGCTGGGCCTGGTGCCGCTGATGATCTGGCTGTACATGCTCTATCAGCGCGGCGGCCTGCAAGCCCTGGGCGAAGTGCTGTGGACCAACAGTGTCGGGCGCTTCGACGGCTCATTTGTCGAGGCCGGGCACTACGAGCCCTTCTATTACTACCTGGCCAAGCTGCCCCAGGCCTTCCTGCCGTGGAACATCCTGGTCTACCTGGGCCTGTGGCACTTTCGCAAAACCCTGGTGCAAAACCGCTACCTGCTGTTCTTCAGCCTCTGGTTGCTGGCGCAGTTCACCCTGCTGTGCCTGGCCTCCAGCAAACGCACGGTGTACCTGATGTCCCTGACCCCGGCAGCGGCGGTGCTGGCGGCGGAATATGGCGCGGTGCTGTACCAGCGTCTCGCGCAGCGGGCTGCGGGCAGCGGTTTCTGGAGTGCTGTGGGGCGTCGGCGCCAGGGCCTGGCGATCGCCCTCATGAGCCTGATCATCGGCGGTTATCTGGTGAACGCCCAATGGGCCGCGCCCCGGGCCGACCGTGAGCTGTCGTTCGTCCCGGTGACCGACCAGATCATGGCGCTGCAGGCCAGCGGGCATCAGTTGGCGCTGTATCAGGCCAACGAGCGCATTGCCGGGGCCAGCGTGTTCTACACCCAGAGCCTGCTCAAGGACCTGCAGACCGAAGCGCAGTTGCAGGCCTTTCTCGCCGAGTCGCCGCAGCATGTCGCCGTCATCGGCGGTGACCAGACGCCCAAGCCGCCATTGCAGATCCTCAAGACCCTCATGGTCAGCCGCCAGGCCTACCACTTCGTCAGCCTCGCACCGGGCCACTGACCCGCCAACGAAAACGGCACCTGAATCAGGTGCCGTTTGTCTATCCGGGCGAGGCTTACTGAGGGTTCTTCAGCTTGACCACATCACCGGAGACCTTGGTGGTGTAGCCGCTCAGGACCCAGGCCCAGAACCAGTTTTCCTGGACCTGGGTGTTGATCAGGGCGTCGCCGCCCTTGGCCTTGATCGCCGCAGTCTGCGCGCGGACGAAACGGCTGTTCTGCTGGATCGGGATCACCCCGAACAACATGATGCCGGTGGCGGTCGCTTCACTGTGACCGATCACGGTGTACTGGCTGCTGTCCAACTGCTGGGTTTTCATCGGGGTGCCGGTGCAGCCCGCAAGAACCAGACCGAGGCAGGCAGAGGCAACGACTTTGCTGATGTGCTTCACGACGTAACTCCATGGAAAAAGCGTCCGGGATTCATTTCCCGGGCGCGGCACTTTACTCGCGGGACATTGAAATGCCCATCCCATTCGCCCCGCCATCCCTTGAGCTCCACCTCTTGAACGCCACCCCTTGAACGCTACCCCTTGAATCCTTTCCCGCTGATACCCGCTCACCGCCCTTGAAACCATGACTCCTGCCCATTGACGGGCATTTCCTCAAAGGAGTCAGTCATGACCATCACCGTTACCACCACGACCCTGGACCAGGCCGTCGCCCAGAAGCGTTTCGACGATGCCTGCCACTATCTGCGCCAATCCGACCTGGCCAACTTCCTGATCGACGAACTGATCGCCGTCAAGGAAGAGCTGATCGTGGAAGTCACCAACTCGTCGGCAGCGGACAAGACCGACCGCTGGATTCCTCCGGCTGCCAACTCCACCACTTCCGCCGGGCGCGTGGTGTGGAACCTCAAGTCCCAGGTGTACGCCATCGAGAAAAAATACAAGCAGCCGGACCTGAGCAATTTCCAGAAATTCCTCGCGCTGTTCAGCAGCGACCGGGTCGAGCGCCTGTCCCCGGCCCTGGTGCTGATGCACGAGCTGGGACACGCCTGCCAGTTCCTCACCAACAAGGCCGAGTTCCGCCAGCAACTGGCGAACAAAAACATCCTCGAAGTGGAAAACATCAACGTCAACGCCATCGAGAACACCGTGGCCAAGGAACTGACCGCTAAAAACAATAAGGAAGGCCTGCGCTGGGATTACCTCGACGCCCGCTAAGCCTTGCTCCCCGGCGACAGCCTGTCGCCGGGGGACTTCCCCCGTGTTCGTGTCGGGCCGTGCGGCCTGGAAAAGGAGTTATTCCCATGTTGATTCTGCGTTCACTGATCATCGGCCTGAGCCTGCTGGCCAGCGCTGCCCACGCCCTGGAAACCGCCCAGGTGCCGCCCGCCACCCTCAAGGCCTACGCCGCCACCCTGAGCACCGTCGCCGGCAGTAGCCAGTGGCAGCAACTGTGGAAACGCTCTCGTGACCAGGGCGTGTTCGTCCACCAGGGCGAGCAACCGCGCTTTACCGTCAGCCAGGACAAACTGCCGGACATGGCCCGCAGCACCTTGCTCAACGCCGGCAGCGTCACCCCGCAAAACACCACTCAGGCGCTGTACCGCTACGAGTTTTCCAACCCCATCGGCCAGGCCAAGGGCATTTCCCTCAGGGCCATGTGCCTGTTGGTGGACTGGCGTACGCTGCCCAGCAATACCCAGCCCGATGACACCCACTACATGGGCAGTGTGAGCCTGCTGCACACCTACCCCTGCCCTTGAAACCGGCCAGCCGCCCAGGCCCGGGGCCTGGGCGGCAACCGCTCATGAGCCGAGCTGCGAGGCCAGCAGATCGGCCTCCTTGCGCCGCCGAGTGCCGTAGCTGTCGCCAAAATTGCGCAGGTTGACCAGGGCACTCTTCCAGTCGCGGGCCACCACCTGGGCCCAGAACTTCGGCGTGCGGCTGGCCAGGCTGCCGTACTGAAAGGCCACCGAGGCGATCACGGTCTGCATCGGCGCCGGCAGCTGGGCGAAATCCACCCCGCTGGCCTGGGTGTAGGCCGCGGCCAGGCGATCGACGAAGGGCGCCTTGTACGCCTCATCGATCAGCTCGGCCTCGGCGCTGCTGATGCTCAGGGGCTGGTCAACCAGAAACTGCTTGGCCTTGAGTCCCGTCAGCCCCAGGTAGGGCGTCAGCCGCCGCACCAGATCCGCCGGCAGGTTGAGCGCCTGCAGATCCTGGACCCCGCGCTGCCCCAGGTCGAACCCGGTGCCCACCGTCACCCCGCTCTTGCTGTTGGCCGCATCGGGCACATAACCGCGAGTCATGGCACCGCCTTCGAGGGCGGCGATAAAACTGAAATCAATCGCATAACGTGACATGGATATTTCCTCCAACGGTTGAAGAAAATCCAGTGCACCACCCGCGACCGATACAACATCAGAATGTAATAGTTCCCTTTAATAGGGGGGAAATTTCCCACTGAACAACGGACGAGGCACCTCCTTAGGATCGAACCAGCGTTATCCATAATTCCAAGGAGGTACCAAATGGACGTGAAAGACCTCAGTCTCATTGATGTTCGCCAACTACCCCACTCGCTCCAGGCCCTCATCGACTGCATCGGCCTGGAGAACGCCTACCGCCTGACCCGGGAATACGGCGGCCGTCCCAAGTACATTCCCAAGCACGCCGAACGCACCTCGCTGGCCCTGATCCTGCCCCCCGACGCCCTCAACGCCCTGATCGAACGCTTTGCCGGCCTGGCCCTGGAAATCCCCAAGGCCGATCACTTCTGCCGGCAGATCCGCAACCAGCACATCCAGCTGGAGAGCCTGGGCGGCATCTCCCGCAGCGTGCTGGCGGACAAGTACGGCCTGAGCCTGCGGCAGATCGGCAATATCCGTCGCCTGGAAGCCAACACTCACCGGTAATCGATTCCCGCTGAATCGGCCGTCACGGCTTTCTTAAGGTGCAGGGGCGCATTTCGCGCAACGAAGAACAAGGAGCTAGACCATGGCAGATATTGATAAGGGCTTGATCGGCGGCGTGATTGCCGCGCTGCCCCTGGACAAGATGATCACCGGCCCACTGATGGCGATGATTCAGGCGCAGGTCGCCGCGAGCAAAGCCTATGCGGACTTCCTCATGGGTGTGTGCATCAAGGACGGCCAGGCGGTATCGGTGCAGTTCGACTACGACGAAACCCTGGTGGATGAACAGGGCGTCTACAAGGGCACGGTGAAGAAGTCGATGCGCATTCCGCTGCTGGCGGCCATCAGTCACCCCAACATCACCATCGAGGAAGGCTCCATCGAGTTCGAGCTGACCATCAGCCAGATGGCCGAGGACACCAGCTCCACCGAAGCCTCCGGCAGCTTCGAGGCGAAGCTGGGCTGGGGCCCGTTCAGTGTGTCGGTCAAGGGTGCGGCAAGCCACAAATCCACCCAGACCCGCAAGACCGACACCCGCGCGCGCTACGCCATCAGCACCAAGATCGTCCGCCAGGACCCACCGGAAGCCCTGATGCGCGTCATCGACTTCCTCACCGACGCCGCCACCAAGCCGGTGCGGCTGCCGAGCACTCAACCGACCGACCCGGACAAGCTGCCAACCGCTAATACGCTGGCAATGCCGGGCGCTGCGGCCGAGAAGAAAACCGGCACCGGCGGTTGATCCACGCGGCACCTTCGACCCAGTAACCCGCCCCGCCTTCACGGCGGGGTTCTCCAGCCACCGAACAAGGAGCGTGATCCATGGCATTCTTTTCCCGCCGCAAGGAGCCCATGTCGGCCAGCGACCTGAGCCACATCACCCGGGGCATGCACCAGGCCGCCGCCGCCACCCACAACCTGATCGCCCAGCAGTACATCAAGCTGTTCGACCAGTTCTTCGATTACAACGTCAACGACCTGGGCACGCCGATGAAGGCCAAGATGGTCGAGGTGGCGCTCAACGAGCAGCACATCATCAATGTGCCGCTGATCGCCCTGGTTTCGCCCAAGGGCCTGGCCTTGCACAAGATGACCGTCGACCTGTCGGTACGCATGCATGGCACCGAACTGCAGAAGGCCAGCCACGACCTGGAGAATGGCGAACTGCAAAGCGAGAAGTTCTTCGTCACCTTCGGCAGCGGCAAGCGCGAGGGCCAGGAACGCGACCCGGACGAAGTGCAGATCAGCATGGAGTTTCGCGACTGCGAGCCGCCGGAAGCGATCCAGCGCCTGATCGAAGAGTTCACCAACCTGATCAGTCCGCAACGGATCGAGGACGGCCCCGCGCCGACGGCGATCGCGCCCGCCGGCAGCCCGCCAGCCGATCCGGACCTGCTGGCCCCCTGAGCCCGGGGCGCGCCCGGCTGACCGCAGCGGTCAGCCCCGAGGCGCCTCAAGGCTTGAGGTTCACCGAACGCCAGTCGCTGGCCTCGATCATGCCAAGCATCTTCGGCGCGCCATTGAGGGTATCGGTGGTGATGAACAGGGAAGCGCCATAGCCCAGGGTCGGGGTCGCCAGCTTCAGTTCCTGCTCCAGTTCATCCATGCATTCACTGTGGGTCACCAGCACAAGATTGCGCCCGGCCACCTTGTGTGCCAGCACGTCGCGCAACAGATTGCCCTTGCAGTCGTACAGCCAGCCATCGCCACTGCTGACCTTGCTGAACATGTAGCCCGCAGTCTGCGCGGTACGGGTCATGGGGCTGTTGTAGAGGTCGGTGCGTTCCAGGCCCAACTGCTCGAATCGCGCGCCGATGGCTACCGCCACCTCCCGGGCACGATCGGTAATGCCATCGGCGGGCCCCAGGCAGGGCGCGCTGGAACGGTCGCAGCGCTCCACATGCCGCACCAGGACAATGGTGTCGCCCTTGGCCCAACTGCTGGTCACCGCCTTGATCCCGGCCACATTGCCGTGAGCCAGGTCGGGCACCGCCGTCGGCTGCAACAGCAGCAGGCCAAGGGGAATCAGCAAAAAGGCCGCCAGCAGCAACCCCAGGCGGTTCTTGTAACGCGTCAGGCCGCCCATCGCGAATGAGCGTTTGACCGGCGGCAAAGCGAGTCTTGTGGCCACTGTCCAACCGCCCCTCTGAGAATGATCCGATGTGTTGAGCGACGCGCCATCAGGCTAGCGCCTGCTGATGACAAACGAGCGCCGCCGAATGCCGGCGGCATCGACTCGTCGGACTCTAGGGCGGCAAGCGTGGGGCGCGGGTGAAATGAATGTGAAAAAAAGCTCAACGGACCGACGGTGATCCCGCAAAATGACCGTCCATCGCATCAAACATTGTCCTGGGACAATACCGACGAAATCGTTTCAGCTATGGAACGTCCCGCCGATACACCCCCTACAAAACACCTTGCTGGTCACCAACAACAACAATCTTCCAGCCAACTCAAGATCAAGAAGAGCTACGTTCCTGGAGGAATTCAATGAGTAGTTGGTTTGCCAACATCAGCGTCAACCTTAAGCTGGGCCTGGGTTTCGGCCTCGTCCTGGCCCTGACCACCGTCCTTGCACTGACCGGCTGGACCAGCCTGGGCAACCTGATCGACCGCAGCAACTGGATGAGCGACATCACCCAGCTCAACAGCGGCCTGACCAAACTGCGGGTCACCCGCCTGCAGTACATGCTGGCCAACGGCGACGAAACCGCCGCCCAAGGCGTGCAGAGCACCCTGGACGATTTCAGCGCGCAGCAGAAAAAGCTCCTGGCCTCGTTCCAGAGCCCGGACAACATCAAGCTCCTGCAAGGCCTGGGCACGACCATCAGCGCCTACCAGGACTCGCTGAACAAGATGCGCAATGCCTACCGTACCGGCGACGCCGCGCGCCAGGCGATGAACCAAAACGCCGAGCGCGCCAACGACCTGATCAACGCCATCAACGCCCGGGTCAAGCAGATGCCCCTGAGCGACGAGCGCTTCGAGCAGTTCCAGGCCATCACCCAGGCCAAGGACGCCTTCCAGCTGGCCCGCTATGAAGTGCGCGGCTACGTCACCACCAACAACCCGGACACCGAACAGAAAGCCGCGACCCAGCTCAATGCGGCGATTGCCGAGCTGGACCAGCTCAATGCGCACTTCGGCAGCACCCAGCGCGACGCCATGAAACAGCTGGAAGCGGCCCTGAGCGGCTACCGCAGTTCGCTGCAGGCCTTCAAGCTGGCCTTCAGCGATGCCGTGCAGGCGCGCAAGGAAATGACCGACCAGGGCGCCGACATCGTCAGCCGCAGCGACGCCCTGTACCAGATCCAGCTGGACCGTCGCGACATCGAAAGCGCCCAGGCCCGCAGCCTGCAGTTGATCAGCACCCTGCTGGCGCTGCTGGTGGGCGTACTGGCCGCCGTGATCATCACCCGGCAGATCACCCGCCCGCTGCAGGAAACCCTGGCCGTGGTCGAGCGCATCGCTTCCGGCGATCTCACCGAAAACCTGCGGGTTACCCGTCGCGATGAACTGGGCGTGCTGCAACAGGGCATCGCCCGCATGGGCGTGACCCTGCGCGAGCTGATCGGCGGCATCCGCGACGGCGTGACCCAGATCGCCAGCGCCGCCGAAGAACTGTCGGCCGTGACCGAGGAAACCAGCGCCGGGGTCAACAGCCAGAAAGTCGAGACCGACCAGGTGGCCACCGCCATGCACGAGATGACCGCCACCGTGCAGGAAGTCGCACGCAACGCCGAAGAGGCCTCCCAGGCCGCGGCCGCCGCCGACGGCGAAGCCCGCCAGGGTGACAAGGTGGTGGCCCAGGCCATCGAACAGATCGAGCGCCTGGCCAGCGAAGTGGTGCGCTCTACCGACGCCATGACCGTGCTGCAACAGGAAAGCGACAAGATCGGCAGCGTCATGGACGTGATTAAGGCCGTGGCCGAACAGACCAACCTGCTGGCGCTGAACGCCGCCATCGAAGCCGCCCGGGCCGGTGAAGCCGGGCGTGGTTTTGCCGTGGTCGCCGACGAAGTGCGGGCCCTGGCCCAGCGCACCCAGAAGTCCACCGAAGAGATCGAGGAACTGGTGGCCGGCCTGCAGAACGGCACCCAGCAAGTGGCCACGGTGATGAACAACAGCCGCAGCCTGACCGACAGCAGCGTCGAGCTGACCCGCAAGGCCGGTGCCTCGCTGGAAAGCATCACCCGCACCGTGTCCAACATCCAATCGATGAACCAGCAGATCGCCGCCGCCGCCGAACAGCAGAGCGCCGTGGCCGAAGAGATCAGCCGCAGCATCATCAACGTGCGCGACGTGTCCGAACAGACCGCCGCCGCCAGCGATGAAACCGCGGCCTCCAGTGTTGAACTGGCGCGCCTGGGCGGCCAGTTGCAGATGATGGTCAGCCACTTCCGCGTTTGATTTGCGCCCCGTCGCCGCCCCCCTTGAACCAGGGTGGCGGCCACACGCGGGTTGGTAGACCGGTACTCCAGACAACCGGCGCACGCAAGGTGCCCCGCGCATGGACGCCCTACCTCTGTAGCCGCTGCCGCAGGCTGCGACAAGGCCCGCAGGGCCTTCCTGGGCCCTCAAGAGCGGCGTCCCCTTCGGGGCCGGTCGCAGCCTGCGGCAGCGGCTACAAGAAGCGGGGGCGCCGGCCATTTACAGCCCTTGGGGTTTGCCCTTACCTTTCCCGCTCTTCGTCCTGCTGTCCTAGGGATTAGTCACCAGGAACCCGTACATGCCCAGCCTCGGTTTTACTTCGGTCCCGCCCCTGCTGAAATACCTGCTCTATGCCGAGCAACTGGGTATTGCCACCGAGCCGGCGCTGGCGGCGGCCGGGCTGCAAGCCGCGCAGTTGAACGACACCAGCCTGCGCCTGCCCATGGAGGTGCATGAACGGCTGCTGGACTATTTCTGCCAGCACTCCGGCGATCCGCTGTTCGGGCTCAATTCGGCGCGCTTCGTCAAACCCAGCTCCTGGAACGTGCTGGGCTACATCACCATGAACTGCGCGACCCTGGGCGAAGCCATGGGCCGCATCATGCCGTTCGAAAAACTGGTGGGGGACATGGGCACCAGTCGCGCCGAGGCGGCAGGCGATCAGGTGCGGCTGATCTGGAATTGCCGCCATCAGCGCCCGGACATTCGCCGGCACCTGGTGGAAAACGTCCTGGCCTCCTGGCTGTTGTACGCGCGCTGGATCGCCGACTCGCAGTTGTCGCCCAGCGCAGTGTGGTTCGAGCACGCCCTGCCGGACCAGGCCGAGGCGGCGCAGTACGAGGCGTTGTTCGGCTGCCCGGTGCTGTTCCAGCAACCCTGCTCAGCGCTGGTGGCGCCACTGGACTACCTGCAGTTGCCCCTGCGCCAGGCCGACGCACGCCTGCTCAAGACCCTGGAAGAACATGCCCAGGCGATGATGGCGTCCCTGGGCGATGCGCCCCTGGCGTTGCAGGTGCAGAACCTGTTGCGCCAGTTGCTCAAGGACGGTCTGCCGCGCAAGGAGCAGGTGGCGGAGCAGTTGCAGATGTCGGAACGCACCCTGCAGCGCCAGCTGCAACAGGCCGGCACCTCCTACCAGCAGATTCTCGATGACTTGCGCCAGGAGTTGGCCGAGCACCACTTGCGCCACAGCGCCCTGTCGATCCAGGACATCGCCGATTGCCTGGGCTACAGCGAATCCCGTTCCTTTCACCGCAGCTTCAAGAACCGCACCGGGCTGACCCCGGGGCAATTCCGTCAGGCCACGCTGAGCACCGGCAAGGCCTGAGCCCCCTCAGACGCAAATGGCGTTGGTGAACACCAGTCGATTGCCGAATGGATCGCTGACGGTCATGTCCTGGCTGCCCCAGGGCATGGCCTGGATCTGCGGATGGGAGAAACGGTAGTTCTTGGCCAGCAATTGCTGCTGGAAGGCTTCCAGCTCGTCGGTCTCGATCCGCAGCGCCGCACCCGGGGTGCTATCGCCGTGATGCTCGGACAGATGCAGCACGCATTCGCCCCGGGACACCTGCATGTACAGCGGAAAGTCATCCTCGAAACGATGCTGCCAATCCAGGTTGAACCCCAGGAAGTCGAGGTAAAACTCCCGGGCCTTGGCTTCATCGAAGATCCGCAGGATGGGGGTGGTTTTGCCAAAGCTCATTGCACGACTCCCTGACCGAAATAAGCCGCCTGTAGCGACGGCGGTTCCCAGCACTTCGGCGCCACTCAGGGATTCTTTAATAGCACCGCGCCATCACTGTGACGAAGATCAAAGAATCAGCCCGCGGTACGAAAGCCCCGGCGCAAATCCCCCTCCCGCGGCAGGAAGCGCCCGGCGCGCTGAGCGTTGGCCCGGCCCTGGGCATAACTGCACACCCCGTTGACCCAAACCCCGTCGATCCCTTGCGCCGCTTGCTGCGGGTGCTTGAAGTCGGCCACGTCGCGCACCCGCGCCGGGTCGAACAGCACCAGATCCGCCCAGTGCCCTTCGCGGATCTCGCCGCGCTGCTGCAGGCCGAAGCGCGCGGCGGAAAGCCCGGTCATCTTGTGCACCGCGGTGTGCAGCGGGAACAGGCCCAGGTCGCGGCTGAAGTGCCCGAGCACCCGGGGAAAGGCGCCCCACAGGCGCGGATGGGGGAAGGGATCGTCCGGCAGGCCATCGGAGCCGATCATCGACAGCGGATGGGCGAGGATGCGCCGTACATCGCTTTCATCCATGCCGTAGTACACCGCCCCCGCCGGTTGCAGGCGCTCGGCGGCGGCCAGCAGGCTGACGCCCCACTCGTCGGCAATCTCGTTCAGATCACGACCGCCCTGTTCGGGGTGCGGCGTGGACCAGGTGATGGTGATGCGGTACGCATCGGTGACCTGCTTGAGATCCAGGGTCGAAGAGCTGGCGGCGTAGGGATAACAATCGCAGCCCACCGGATGATCCTGGGCCGCCCGCTCCAGGGCCGCCAGCAGTTGCGGACTGCGTCCCCAGTTGCCGGCCCCGGCGCATTTGAGGTGGGAGACGATCACCGGCGCCCGGGCCGCGCGACCAATGAGGAAGGCCTCGTCCATGGCCTCCAGCACCGGCTCGAACTCACTGCGCAGGTGGGTGGTGTACACCGCGCCGAATGCCGTCAGTTCCTGGGCCAGTTGCAGCACTTCATCGGTGTCGGCGCAAAACGCGCTGGCGTAGGCCAGCCCGCTGGACAGGCCCAGGGCCCCCTGCTCAAGGCTCTCGCGCAACTGCCCGCGCATGGCCGCGATCTGATCGGCGCTGGCGCTGCGGTACAGGTCCGGCAGGTGGTTGCTGCGCAGCGCCGTGTGCCCCACCAGGGCCGCGACATTCACCGCTGGCTGCGCCTGGTCCACCGCCGCGCGGTAGTCGCAAAAACGCGGGTAGACAAACATGCCGCGCTCGCCCAGCAGGTTCATCGGGTCCGGCGGGTCGCCCTTGAGGCTCACCGGCGCGGCGCTGATCCCGCAGTTGCCGACAATCACCGTGGTCACGCCCTGACTGAGCTTGGGCAACATCTGCGGCTGGCGGATCACCACCGTGTCGTCGTGGGTGTGCACGTCGATGAAACCCGGGGCCAGCACACGCCCGGCGGCATCGATATCGACCTCGGCTGTGGCCGTGGACAGATCGCCAATACAGGCGATGCGGCCGTCGCCGATCGCCAGGTCGGCGGGGTAACCCGGGCGGTCGCTGCCGTCGATGATCAGGGCGTTGCGGATCAGCGTGTCGTAGCGCATGTCAGTCTCCCAGGGGCAGGCAGTCTTCGCCGCCACGGTAATGGTCCAGGGCCAGCTTGATCCGCCGCAGGCGCTCCTGGTTGTCGTCCGGCTGGGCCAGGGCCAGCTCGGTGGCCAGCACGTCGATGGCCAGGAGCATGCCGTAGCGGGCGGCGGTGGGTTTGTAGATGAACGGGGTTTCGGCGCTGTGCAGGGGCAGCAGCACATCCGCCAGTTGCGCCAGGGGCGAGTCGGGCAAGGTGATGGCCAGGATCCCCGCGCCGTAGGTGCGCGCCAGGGTCACCGCCTCCAGCAGCTCGGGGGTGATGCCGGTCAGGGAACAGGCGATCACCGCGTTTTGCGGCCCCAGGGCGGCGGCGGTGACCCGCATCATCACCGGGTCGTGACAGGCGGCGATGGGGTAGCCCAGGCGCACCAGGCGCACCTGCAGTTCATCGCTGCACAGGGTCGAGCAGCCGCCGCTGCCGAAGGCGTGAATCATCCGCGCGCGCCCCAGCAAGCGCACCGCGTCGGCGAACTGCGCCTGGGTGAAACCGGCCAGGTGCCGATGCAGCACGGACTCGATGTCGCCGACGATCTGCCGGTAGAAACCGGACTGCTCGGGCGTACTGCCCGGGTCGAGAAAGCGGCTGCCGACGCCGCTGGCCTGGGCCAGTTGCAGGCGCAGTTGACGCAGGTCGCGGCACCCGACGCTGCGGGCAAACCGCGACAGGGTGGCGGCGCTGACTTCGGCGCGTCGGGCCAGTTCGTCGAGGCTGGCGGAGGCGCCAAAGCCGACGTCGTCCAGCAGCAGACGGGCGATCCGCTGCTCCCCGGCGCTGAAGTCGTTCAGCCCCGAACGGATCTTGTAAAGAATGTCCATCTACAGCAGCTCCGCGAGACCCAGGGTCAGGCCGAAGGCGATCAGCGAAATCAGCGTCTCCAGCACGGTCCAGGTCTTGAAGGTTTGAGTGACGGTCATATTGAAGTATTCCTTCACCAGCCAGAAGCCACCGTCGTTGACGTGGGACAGAATCACCGAGCCGGCGCCGGTGGCGATCACCAGCAGTTCCGGGTGCGGATAGCCCAGGCCAACGGCCACCGGCGCCACCACCCCCGAGGCGGTGGTCAGGGCCACGGTGGCGGAGCCGGTGGCGACCCGCATCAGCACCGCGAACAACCAGCCCATCCACAGCGGCGACAGCTGGAATTCATGGGCCAGGCCGACGATCTGCTCGGTGACCCCGGAGTCGATCAGAATCCGGTTCAGGCCGCCCCCGGCCCCCACCAGCAGGGTGATGCTGGCCGTGGGCGCCAGGCACTCGTTGGTGAACTTGAGGATCGATTCACGGTTGATGCCCTGGGCCAGCCCCAGGGTCCAGAAACTCACCAGGGTCGCCACCAGCAGAGCGATCACCGAGTTGCCGATGAACAGCAGGAACTGATTGAGCCCGGTGCCGGGCTCGGCCAGCAGGTTGGCCCAGCCGCCGATCAGCATCAGCACCACCGGCAGCAGGATGGTGAACATGGTCAGGCCAAAGCTGGGCAGGCGCGCCCGGGGTTCGCGAGCAATGAACTGACGCTCCAGGGGGTTCTCGGCCGGCAGATGGATGTGCGGCACGATGAACCGGGCATACACCGGACCGGCGATGATCGCCGTGGGCACGCCGATCAGGATCGCGTACAGCAGGGTCTGCCCCACCGAGGCCTGATAGGCCTGCACCGCCAGCATCGCCCCCGGGTGCGGCGGCACCAGGGCGTGGACCACCGACAGCCCGGCGACCATGGGCAGGCCCACCATCAGCAGCGACACCCCCACCCGCCGTGCCACGGTGAAGGCAATGGGGATGAGCAGTACAAAACCCACTTCGAAAAACAGCGGCAGCCCCACCAGAAAGGCGATACAGACCATGGCCCAATGGGCGTTGCGCTCGCCGAAGCGGTCGATCAAGGTCCGCGCCACTTGTTCGGCGCCGCCGGATTCGGCCATCAGCTTGCCGAGCATGGTGCCCAGGGCCACCACCAGGGCGATATGGCCCAGGGTCTTGCCGACCCCGGCTTCATAGGCACCCACCACGCCGGACGGCGGCATGCCGGCCATCAGCGCCAGGCCGACGGACACCAGGGTGATGACGATAAAGGGATTGAGCCGGTAGCGGGCGATCAACACGATCAACGCAATGATGGCGACTGCGGCGTAGCCCAGCAGCCAAAAACCCGATGCAGGAGCCATGGGACCCTCCTTGAAGACAGCGTCACTTCGAATGGTTGTGAAACGCTTTAATCACTTAAGGAGGCGGGTTTCAAACCCAGTGAAACTAATTTTCGTAAAGAGGCAGGCCTTGTCGCGAACAGCTAAGTAAAACGCCGCTCGATGAAAATCGGCAGTGGATATTTTCACTCCACGGCCCTGACAAACCGCCGAGCGGAACGACTCGCCCGAGGGCTTCAGTCGGGCTGCACCCGAGCCCGTTTCAGCAGCTGCCTGCAACGTTCGGACAGGTGCAGCACCTGCAGGTGCTTGCCGGCCTTGGCATAACGCTCGCGCAGGGTTTTCAGGGCGGCGATGGCCGAGTAATCCACGAAGCTCAGGTGGCGACAGTCGATGGTGACGTGCTGCGGATCGCCCGCCGGGTCGAACTGGTTGAGAAACGGCGTGGTGGAGGCGAAGAACAAAGTGCCGTGCAACTGATAGCGCTTGCTGCCGTCGGCCTCCAGGTGAGCGTCGGCATACAGTTCCCGGGCCTGCTGCCAGGCGAAGTTGAGGGCGGCGATGACAATGCCGCAGAACACCGCCATGGCCAGGTCGGTGAACACCGTGATCACGCTCACCGCCAAGATCACCAGCACATCGTTCAGCGGCACCTTGCGGATCACCCGCAACGAGGCCCAGGCAAAGGTCTGCTGTGACACCACGAACATCACCCCCACCAGCGCCGCCAGGGGAATGCCTTCGATCAGCGGCGCCGCAAACAGCACGAACAGCAGGATCAGGCCACCGGCCACCACCCCGGACAAGCGCCCGCGGCCGCCGGAACTGAGGTTGATCACGGTCTGCCCGATCATCGCGCAGCCACCCATGCCGCCGAACATCCCCGAGACCATGTTGGCCGCCCCCAGGGCCACGCATTCACGGTCCGGATGGCCGCGGCTCTCGGTGATTTCATCGGTGAGGTTGAGGGTCAGCAGGGTTTCCAGCAGGCCGACCATGGCCATCAGCAGCGCGTAGGGCGCGACGATCGACAGCGTCTCCAGGTTCCACGGCACCTGGGGCACGGCCAGGCCCGGCAGGCTGCCGGCGATGTGCGCCATGTCGCCCAGGGTGCGGGTCGGCAGGTCCAGCAGGTACACCAGCAAACCGACGCCGAGGATCGCCACCAGGGCCGGCGGCACGGCGCGGGTCAGGCGCGGCAGCAGATAGACGATGGCCATGGTCAGCGCCACCAGGCCGCCCATCAGGTACAGCGGCCGGCCGCTGAGCCAGTGTTCGCCGCTCTTGAAATGCTCCAGCTGGGCCAGGGCAATCACGATCGCCAGGCCGTTGACGAAGCCCAGCATCACCGGGTACGGCACCATGCGCACCAGCTTGCCCAGGCGCAGCAGGCCGAAGGCGACCATCACCAACCCGCCCAGCAACACCGTGGCCAGCAGGTACTGCACCCCGTGCTGCACCACCAGGGCGACGATCACCACCGCCATGGAACCGGCAGCACCGGAGATCATCCCGGGGCGACCGCCGAACAGTGCGGTCAGGGTGCAGATGAAGAAGGCGCCGTACAGGCCCATCAACGGGTTGAGGTGAGCCACCAGGGCGAAGGCGATGCATTCGGGGAGCAAGGCGAAGGACGTGGTGAGTCCGGCCAGGACATCGGCGCGCAGACGTTTTGCTTTCATGGTTGACCTGATCGACGGACCGGCGGACGCGGTCCTGGGGGAGAGCGGAAAAAGGCGCGCAATGGTACGGAATTGAAGCGCCGCCGAACAGCCGCTCGTCGGCGCGTGAGCAACAAAGGCAGGAGCTGGCTTGCCAGCGAAGCGGCGCTCGATCGGGCGCCAGGCTGACGGGCCCGTTCGCCGGCAAGCCGGCTCCTACAGCGGTTCAGTGGTTATTTGACGACCTTGCCGACGCCACGACCACGGGGGTCGGAAGCGGTTTCAAGCGCGGTGCCGTTGACCCGGATCGCCTGGATGTCGCCCATCTCCCAGCCCTGGTCTTCCAGGGTGTAGCCCATGGCTTTGAGCTCGTCGGCGACCTTGCCGGTGAGCGGCGCGTAGGCGTCGTAGTAGATCGTGTCCTTGGGCAGCAGTTGGTGATGCACGCGCTGCGCGGCCACGGCCTTCTCCAGGGGCAGGTGGTAGTCGTAGAGGTTGTTCAGCACCTGGAAGATCGAGGTGAAGATCCGCGAACCACCGGGGGTGCCCAGCACCAGGGTGACCTTGCCGTCACGGGTCACCAGGCTCGGGCTCATGGACGACAGCATGCGCTTGCCGGGAGCAATAGCGTTGGCGTCACCGCCGACCACGCCAAAGGCGTTGGCGACGCCGGGCTTGGCGCTGAAGTCGTCCATTTCGTCGTTGAGCAAAAAGCCCGCGCCCTTGACCACCACGCCGCTGCCGTAATCCCAGTTCAGGGTGTAGGTGTTGCTCACCGCGTTGCCCTGGGCATCGACGATGGAGAAGTGGGTGGTCTGGTGCCGCTCAAGCCCGGGACGCACCTTCTCGGTGGCCGAGATGGCATTCGGGTTGACTTCGGCGGCGCGTTTTTTCAGGTACGCCGGGTCGGTCAGTTGCTTGACCGGCACCTCGGAAAACGCCGGGTCGCCCAGGTAGTCGGCGCGGTCGGCGAATACGCGTTTCTCGATTTCCGCCAGCAGGTGGATGTACTTGGCCGAGTTCAGCTCGACGCCCTTGAAGTCCGCGGCGCGCTCTTCCTTGAGGCTGATCAGCTGCGCCAGGGCGACCCCGCCGGAGCTGGGCGGCGGCGCGGTGTACAGGGTGTTGCCCCGGAAGGTCACCTGCAGCGGCTGGCGCCACTGGACCTTGTAGTCCTGCAGGTCCTGCTTGGTGATCAGGCCCTTGTCGGCCTGCATCTGGGCCACCAGCAAGTCGGCGGTCTTGCCGCTGTAGAACTCCTTGGCGCCCTGGTCCGCGATGCGCTCCAGGGTCGCGGCCAGCTCCGGCTGACGGAAGGTTTCACCGGGTTTCATGCTGCCGAAGTAGTCGCCGAAGTTGGTGCTGCCGTTGAACAGCTTCAGCGCATCTTCGCGGTACTGGTACTGCTTGTCCGCCACCTTGAAACCGTTTTTCGCGTAGCCCACGGCCGGGGTGATCAGCTCGCTCCACGGCAACTTGCCGAACTTCTGGTGGGCTTCCCACAGGCCCATCACGGTGCCCGGCACCCCGGCGGCGCGGGCGCCCACCAGGCTCAGGTTCTCGATCACCTCGCCCTTTTCATTCAGGTACATGTCCCGGGTCGCGGCCTTGGGCGCGGTTTCCCGGTAGTCGAGGAAGTAGGGCTTGCCGTCGATGTACATCGTCATGAACCCGCCGCCGCCGATATTGCCGGCCTCGGGGTAGGTCACCGCCAGAGTGAACGCGGTGGCCACCGCCGCATCCACCGCGTTGCCGCCCTTCTTCAGGATCTGCGCCGCGACATCGGCGCCGTACTGGTTGGGCGCCGCTACCGCGCCACCTTCCAGGGTCACGGCAAAGGCCGAACCGCTGGCGGCGATGGCAGCCGTCAGGGCCAGGGACTTGAACAACAGAATGCGCATAAAGTCCTTCCTTTTCTTGTTTTTGAACGGCAAGAACCTTAGGCCCGAGACGGGGGGTTGAGCAATCGCCAATCGTGGCACGAACGTCCCAAGCCTCAGCCATGGATCACCGTAGGAGCTGGCTTGCCAGCGAAGGCGATCTCGGGACTGGCGCCAAATCCGCTGGCCCCTTCGCCGGCAAGCCGGCTCCTACAAGGGATCGATTGCCGGACAGACCCGATACACACAGCCACCGTAGGAGCTGGCTTGCCAGCGAAAGCGATCTCGGGACTGGCGCCAATCCGGTGGCCCCTTCGCCGGCAAGCCGGCTCCTACAAGGGGTCGATTGCCGGATAGACACGATGCACACAGCCACCGTAGGAGCTGGCTTGCCAGCGAAAGCGATTTCAAGACGTGCGCAAAACCTGGGGGCCTCTTCGCCGGCAAGCCGGCTCCTACAAGGGATCGATTGCCGGACAGACCCGATGCACACAGCCACCGTAGGAGCTGGCTTGCCAGCGAAAGCGATTTCAAGACGTGCGCAAAACCTGGGGGCCTCTTCGCCGGCAAGCCGGCTCCTACAAGGGATCGATTGCCGGACAGACCCGATACACACAGCCACCGTAGGAGATGGCTTGCCAGCGAAAGCGATTTCAAGACGTGCGCAAAACCGGGGGCCCCTTCGCCGGCAAGCCGGCTCCTACGGGTGATAGGCGGGGAACGGGGCTTTCAGCCCTGGAATTCGGGGTGGGCGTAATCGGCCAGCTTGCCCTGGATGAAATCCAGGAAGCACTGGATGCGCAGGGCCAGTTGCGAGTTGCGGTAGTACACCGCGTTGATCGGCTGGCGATAGCCGCTGTTGAACGCGGCCAGCAGCGGTTGCAGGCGCCCGGCGCGGATGTCGTCGATGGTCATGAAATGCGACAGGCAGGCAATGCCCTGCCCCTCCAGTGCCAGGTGGCGCAAGGTCTCGCCGCTGGAGGCGCTGATGTCCGGCTGGATCTGCCAGCGGTCGCCATGCACATGGCGCAACGGCCAGTGGTTGAGGGTTTCGGTCTGGGTGAACCCGAGCAAGGTGTGCCCGGCCAGTTCCGCCACGCTCTGCGGGGTGCCGTGGCGGGCCAGGTAATCGGGGCTGGCAAGAATGTGCAACGGGCTGCAGCCCAGGGAGCGGGCATGCAGGGTCGAATCCGCCAGCACGCCGATGCGGATGGCAATGTCGGTGCTTTGCTCCAGCAGGTCGATGATCAGGTCGTTGCTGTTGAGCTCCAGCTGGATGTCCGGGTACAGGCGGCGGAACTCGGCCACATGGGGAACGATGGCATGCAGCATGAAGGGCGCTGCGGCGTTGATCCGCAAGCGCCCGGACGGGGTGCGCTGGCGCGACGACAGGCGCTCTTCGAGCTCGTCCATCTGATCGAGAATGCGCTTGGCCTGTTCGAAGAAGTAGCGCCCTTCTTCGGTCAGGTCCATGCGTCGAGTGGTGCGGTTGATCAGCGTGGTCTCGAGCTTGGCCTCCAGCCGCGACAAGCTGCGGCTGACCGCCGAAGGGGTCTGGGCCAATTGCTCGGCCGCGGCGGAAATCGAACCGCACTCGATGACGCAAACCAAGACTTGCAACTCGTCGGATCGGGCTTTCACAGGAGTCCTTTATCGGCGCAGGTGGGCCCTGGATAAACCGCAGGCCCGCTTCAAGGCGCTCAATAGTAGCCGGATTCAGCCCTGGAGATTGAACACCGCCTTGAGGTGCTGCGCATAACGCTGCACATCGCCTTCGATGTTCGGGCGTTTCATCACATCGACACAGAGGAAGGTCGGCAAACCGCTCATGCCGAGGAACTGGTTGGCCTTGTGGAACGGGAAGTAGACCGCGTCCACGCCCTTGGCTTCGAAGAAGTCGGTCGGGTCGTCGAAGGCCTGCTGCGGCGCGTTCCAGGTCAGCGACAGCATGTACTGCTTGCCCTGGATCAGGCCGCCGCTGCCGTACTTCTGCGAGGCGTCGGAGCGGGTCCGGCCATCGCTGGCGTAGAGGCTGCCGTGGCCTTCGGTGAAGACTTCGTCGATGTACTTCTTGACGATCCACGGCGCGCCCATCCACCAGCCGGGCATCTGGTAGATGATCACGTCGGCCCAGAGAAACTTCGCCACTTCTTCCTGGATGTCATAGCCCTCGTCGATATGGGTGACCTTGACCTCCAGGCCACCGCGATCCAGCACCGCCAGGGCGGTGTCGTGCAGGGTGGCGTTGTAGCGGCCATCGGAGTGGGCGAACTGTTTGGCGCCATTGAGCAGCAGTACTTTTTTCATGATCCGGCCTCATCGGGGACACCCCATCGCGCATTGGCAGCGGCGGGCTGTGAAGGTTGCAAACGATGGCGGCAGGTTAATCAGGCAGGGCGCGGAGAATAAGCCCGGGTTGCTCAAAATACATTTGACCAAAATGCACGAATCGACAGCCGATCTTTGCCTTAGGATTCTCAGCACCTTTCCCGTCAATGAGTGCTTTGTGCATGTCCACGCCCCAGGCCTTTATCCTCCACGCCAAGACCCGCGCCGAACGCGCCGACGCCTTCGAGGCGTTTTTCCTGAGCCACGTTGCCGCCAGCCGCGCTGAAGCCGGCTGCATCGAGTACCACATGCTGCGGGACCGGGAAGACCCGAGCCTGTTTATCTTCTACGAGGTCTGGGCCTCCCAGGAGGCGCTGGATAGCCACTCGGGCCTGCCGCACATGCAGCAGTTTCTCGCCGCGCGCATGGACTACCTGGAGCGCGACTTCGAGATCCGCGCCATCGACATGCTCAGCCCGGCCTCGGCTGGCCGCTGAGCACAAGCTCTAGCCACTGATCAGCAAGTGCCCGCCCAGCAGCCCGAGGCCGATGAAGAACACCCGCTTGAACAGCACGGCGCTGATGTGCTGGCGCAACCATTGCCCCAGCCACATGCCCAGCAGCGCCGGAGCCAGGGTCAGCACGGACGCCCCCAGTTCGGCGCCGCCCAGGGCGCCACGCCATAGCAGGCCGCCGGCCAGGGCCAGGGTCGAGACGGTGAACGACAGGCCCAGGGCCTGCACCAGTGAGTCCCTGTTCAAGCCCAGGGCCTGTAGATAAGGCACCGCCGGGATCACGAACACCCCGGTAGCAGAGGTGATCACCCCGGTGACCAGCCCGCACAGCGGCGCCAGCCAGCGCTCCTGGGCCGCCGATACCCGCAAGGTCGGCAGCAGCAGGCCGCTCAGGGCATACAGCAGCAGCGCCGCGCCCAACCCGCGCACCACCCAATGCCCGCCCTCGATGCCCAGCCACAGGGAACCGGCGACGGTGCCGACGAAGATCGCCAGCAACATCGGCCACAGACGCTTGAGCAACGCCGGCAGGTGCCCGCCAAAGGCCAGTTGCCAGAGATTGGTCAGGGTCGCCGGAATGATCAGCAAGGCCGCAGCCTGCGCCGGAGCCATAGCCAGCCCCAATAGCCCCATGGCAATGGTGGGCAGGCCGAGACCGATCACCCCCTTGACCATGCCGGCCAGCAAGAATGTGCCGATGACCAGCAGTGAAAGGGCCATTCCGAGATGCTGATAAAACGCGAGTGAGCTGTTCATGGGCCAATCCTGCACCCGCAGCGGCGTGCTGAAAATCTGCCATATACTGAGCCAGCCTCTTGCCCAGCAAGAGGCACATGCCAAAACCTATTGCCCGCCACCGCCGTAGGAGCTGGCTTGCCAGCGAAGGCGCGCTCAAGCCCGATGCAAAATCCGAAGGCCTCTTCGCCGGCAAGCCGGCTCCTACAGAGATGATGTTCGCCGAGGGATGTCCCATGCACTTCGATCTGATCGACCTGCGCCTGTACCTGAATATTCTGGAGGCCGGCAATATCACCGCCGGGGCCGCTCGCAGCCATCTGTCCCTGGCCGCCGCCAGCGCTCGAATCCGCGCCATGGAAGCCTCCCTGGGCATCGAGTTTCTCGAACGCGGGCGTCGCGGCATCCGTCCGACGGCCGCCGGCAAGGCCCTGGCCCAGCACGCGCGAACGCTGCTGCTGTACGCCGAGCACCTGCAACAGGACCTTGGTGAGTACGCCAGGGGGGTCAAGGGCCAGGTGCGCCTGTTGTGCAACACCACCGCCCTCAGCGAGTACCTGCCGGAGTTGCTGGCGGACTTCCTGCACAGCCATCCACAGGTCGATATCGAGCTGCAGGAGCTGCCCAGCCAGCGCATCACCCATGCCCTGCGCCAGGGCGCCGCGGACCTGGGGATCGTCTCCGACGCGGTCGACACCCAGGGCCTGATGACCCGGGCATTTCGCGACGATCCACTGGTGCTGGCGATGCCCCCGGACCACCCCTTGAGCGCCCAGCCGGCCCCCAGCTTCAGCGACAGCCTGGCCTACGACTATGTCGGCCTGGCCAGCCACAGCGCCCTGGCGGTGTACCTGGAGGAACAGGCCCTGCACCTGGGCCGGCGCATGCCATTGCGCATCCGCGCCGAGGGTTTCGACGCGCTGCTGCGCATGGTCGCCCGTGGCGCCGGGCTGGCCCTGGTGCCCCTGGCCGCCCTGCAGCGCAACCCGCATCTGCAACTGCACAGCCGCCCCCTGGACGAGGCCTGGGCACGGCGCCGGCTGTTGCTGTGCGCCCGCGACTTCGAGGCCCTGCCGCTGTACGCACAGGGTTTGTGTCGCGCGCTGCTGGAACCTTGACTCTCCCCCTAGGGGCAGACTTTAGCCTTGGGGTTTATTCCTCAAGGACCACGGTAATGAGCAAACGCATCCTGGTGATTCTCGGCCACCCCTCGCGCCACAGCCTGTGCGCGGCATTGAGCGAGCGCTACGTGAAAGCGGCGCAGGAGGCCGGGCATGAGGTGCGCCAGCTCAGGCTCGGCGACCTGCACTTCGACCCGGTCCTGCATGAAGGCTACCGGCAGATCCAGCCCCTGGAAGAGGACCTGCGCCAAGCCCAGGCCGACATCCTTTGGGCCGAGCACCTGACCTGGGTCTTCCCCATCTGGTGGGGCGGAATTCCGGCGCTGATGAAAGGTTTTCTCGACCGCGTGCTGCTGCCGGGCTTCGCCTTCAAGTACCGCCCCGGCAAGGCCTTTCCCGAGCAACTGCTCAAGGGCCGCACCGCCCACCTGATGGTGACCATGGACACCCCGCCCTGGTATTTCCGCTGGTTCTACCGCATGCCCGGCTTGCAGCAGATGCGCCGCACCACCCTGGATTTCTGCGGCATCAAGCCGTTGCGCACCCTGACCTTTGGCCCGGTGCTGGACGCCAGCGAAGAACGCAAGGCCGATTGGCTGATGCAGGCGCAGTACCTTGCCAGGCAGTGAAAGCGCCGGATAATGCGCAACGCCGTCCACCGCCGGACGGCCCGGTACTGGAAAAGGAGCCTTCATGTACATCGGCCAAGCCGCGCAACTGTCCGGAACCACGGTCAAGAGTATCCGTCATTACGAAGCCATCGGCCTGTTGCCCGCAGCTCCGCGCCAGGGTCGCTACCGCCTGTATGACGCGCAGAGCGTCGAGCAGTTGATGTTCATCAAGTGCGCGCAGCAGTTGGGGTTCAAGCTCAAGGAGTTGCAGCAGGTGTTCGCCACGCACCAGGATCAGGCCTTTCCCTGGGACCGCGCGCAGGCCGCCCTGGCGCAAAAGAGGCGCGAGCTGCAACGGCAGATCGATGATTTGCAACAGTTGCAGGGCCGGCTCGAAATTTTCGAGACCAGCCTGCAACAGGCTCGCGAGGAGTGCCCCCTGGGCAGCCTCTAGGGCGACCCGGGAGGCGTGGCCTCAGACCTCGGACAACCCGGCGACCGTCCTCGGCTTACGGAAACACAGGAAGTAGACCAGGGTCAGCAACAGCAGGAACGGCACGCCGAACACCAGGGTCATCTTGAACGCCTCGGTGAAGAAGGTGGTGATCATCACCGCCCCCATCAGCACCAGCCCCAGCAGGGTGCTGTAGGGAAACAGACGCATGCGGAACGACAGCTGCTGCTCGCCATGGCGCTGGTGATAGCGGCGGAAGCAGTAGTGGGTGAGGAAGATCATGAACCAGGTGAAGATCGCGCCGAACATCGAGATCGCCATCATCAGGGTGAACGAGCTTTCCGGGTACAGCACGTTGACCAGGGTCGCGAGGGCGATGCCGGAGCTGGACAGCAACAGGGCATTGAGCGGAATCCCGCTCTTGCTCAAGGCCCCCATGGACTTGGGGGCGTAGCCGGCGCGGGACAGGCTGAACATCATCCGCGTGGTGATGTAGAGCTGGCTGTTCATCGCCGACAGCGCGGCGATCAGGATCACGAAATTCATCACCCCGGTGGCCCCGGGAATACCGATGGTCTGCATCACCGTGACGAACGGGCTCTGGGCCTTGCCGGCCTGGACCCAGGGCACGATGGCCAGCATCAGCGCCAGGGTCAGCAGGTAGAACACCACCAGGCGCACGATGGTCGCGCGAAAGGCCTGCTTCACCGCGCGCTGCGGGTCCTTGGCCTCCCCCGCCGCCACCGCGATCATCTCCACGCTCAGGTAGCTGAAGATCGACACGATCACCGCGATCCACATGCCCTCGAAACCGTTGGGGAAGAAGCCGCCGTGGGCGCTGTAGTTGTGCAGCCCGTAGTCGGGGTTGCCGGAACCGAACACCACGTACACCGCAAGGATGATGAAGCCGACGATGGCGGCGATCTTGATGGTGGAGAACCAGTATTCGAAGTTGCCGAAGGTCTTCACGCTGATGGCGTTGAGCAGGATCAGCACGCTGGAGAAGGAGATGATCCACACCCATTCCGGAACGTTGGCGAACCAGTACTTCATGTACATGGCGATGGCCGTGACTTCGGCGCCCACCGCCAGGACGATGGCCGCCCAATAGGCGTAGCGCACCAGGAAACCGGCCAGCGGGCTGACGTAGAACTCGGCATAGGCGCCGAAGGAGCCGGAGGTGGAGTGGGCCACGGTCATTTCCGCCAGGCAGCCCATCAGGATCAGGGTGATCAAGGCCCCGATGGCGTAGCTCAGCAGCACGCTGGGGCCGGCATAGCCGATGGCATAGGCACTGCCCATGAACAGGCCGGTGCCAATGGCCCCGCCGATGGCGATCATGCTCATCTGGCCGGCGGTCAGCTGGCGCCTGAGGCCGTGCTCGCGATTGGAGATCGCTTCGAAACCCTTGTTGGAGGTGGTCACTTTGAGTGCCTCTTTATTGTTGTGTGCACGTATGAATCGTTGTGACGGCCCGTCCTTGTGCCGCTTGCCTGGTCGCCGCGAGCGGCGGCGACCAGGGGATGAAGCGCGCCTTAGGTCACGCTGTGACGTACCTGGAACTGCGCCTGGGCCCAGGTTTTCTGATCGAGGATTTCACCGAGGATCTGCACCGCGTCCCAGACTTCGCTGAAGCGGGTGTACAGCGGGGTGAAGCCGAAACGCATGATCCGCGGTTCGCGGTAGTCGCCGATCACGCCACGGGCGATCAGGGCCTGGATCACCGCGTAGCCTTCGGGGTGCTCGAAGCTCACGTGGCTGCCGCGCTTGGCGTGATCACGCGGGGTCACCAGCTTCAGGTCGTGGCCGGCGCAGCGCTGTTCCACCAGTTCGATGAACAGGTCAGTGAGGGCCAGGGACTTGCGCCGCAGGCTCTGCATGTCGGTCTGCTCGAAGACCTCCAGGCCGCACTCGACCATGGCCAGGGAGGTGATCGGCTGGGTGCCGCACAGGTAGCGGGCGATACCGCTGGCGGGTTCGTACTGGGTGGCCATGTCGAACTGCCGGGCATGGCCGAACCAGCCGGACAACGGCTGGGTCACCAGGTTGCACAGGGCCGGGGCGACCCAGGCGAAGGCTTGCGAACCCGGGCCGCCATTGAGGTACTTGTAGGTGCAGCCGATGGCGTAGTCGGCGCCGCTGCGAGTCAGCTCCACCGGCACCGCGCCGGCCGAGTGGGCCAGGTCCCAGAGGCTCAGGGCGCCGGCTTCGTGGATCAGTCCGGTGACGGCCTGCATGTCGTGCATGTAGCCGGTCTTGTAGTTGACGTGGGTGAGCATCACCACCGCCACGTCCTGGTCGATCGCCGCCGGCAGTTGGTCCGGGCTGTCCACCAGGCGCAGGGAATAGCCCTGCTCAAGCATCCGGGTCAGGCCCTCGGCGATGTACAGGTCGGTGGGAAAGTTGCTGCTCTCGGAAACGATCACCCGCCGCTCGGGGGCGCGCCCGGCCTGCACCTGCAGGGCGGCGCTGAGCACCTTGAACAGGTTGATGGACGTGGTGTCGGTGATCACCACTTCGCCGCTGCCGGCGCCGATCAGCGGGGCCAGGCGGTCCCCCAGGCGCTGGGACAGGTCACGCCAGCCGGCGCTGTTCCAGCTGCGGATCAGGCCGTCGCCCCACTCCTGCTCGATCACTTGCCGGGCCCGCTCCAGGGCCGCCACAGGGCGGGCACCCAGGGAGTTGCCATCGAGGTAGATCACCCCCTCGGGCAGGGCGAACTGTTGGCGCAGCGGCGCCAGTGGGTCCTGTTCATCGAGACGCAGGCAGTGGTTTTTATCGATCATTGGAAGTCCTGTCTTGGTCAAGGTCATGCCCGCCTGGAACAGGCCGGGCACGGGGTCTGGACGACCCGCAAACTCAGGAAATAATGGACGAAGCCAGCTAGAATTTTCGTGCAAAGTGCAGCGCGTTACCGTACTAATCTCGAATAAAATTCTAATCCTCCAATAAAAAACGCGGATTTATGCCAGCCATGACCCTCGACTCCACCGACCTGCGCATCCTCTACTTCCTGCAACAGGATGGACGTATCAGCAACCAGGAACTGGCGGAGAAAGTGGCCCTTTCACCCTCGGCCTGCCTGCGCCGCCTGCGCATGCTCGAAGGCGACGGGATCATCAGCGGTTACCGCGCCCAGCTCAATGCCGAGCGCCTGGGCATCGAGCTGGAAGCCATCGTCCACGTGTCCCTGCGCCAGGACGTGGAAGGCTGGCACGAGACGTTCATCGGCAAGGTCCAGCAGTGGCCGGAAGTGGTGGCCGCCTACGTGATCACCGGCGCCAGCAATTACGTGCTGCGGGTGCATGCGCGCAACCTCAAGCACTTCTCGGATTTCATCGTCAATCACCTGAACCGCGCGTCGGGGGTCACCGACATCCGCTCGGAAATCGTCCTGCAGAAGATCAAGGAGCAGGACGGCCTGCTGGACCTGGTACTGCGCAAGTAGTCCGCCCTAGAACCCCACCGGGCGCCGTGCCGGATGGCGCTGCGCGGTGGCGCTGGGCGCCTCGTCGAACAGCTTGCGGTACTCGGCGGAAAAACGTCCCAGGTGGGTGAAGCCCCAACCCAGGGCGATCTCGGAAATATTGCGCGCCGCGCCGTGTTCGAGAATGTCCTGGCGCACACCGTTGAGCCGATGGCGCTTGAGATAGGCCATGGGCGACAGGGCGAAGTATTTGCGAAAGGCCTCGAACAGCTTGAAGCGCGAGACACCGGCGGCGGTTTCCAGGTCCTCCAGGTGCACCGCTTCACGGGCATGCTCGTGCAGGTACTGGCGGGCTCGCACCAGGTAATGCGGCAGCTTGACCCCGAGCATCGCCCGCAGCTCGCTGGAATAGTTGTTGGGCTGGGCCAGGATCAGGCCCTTGATCAGGGAGCTTTCGATTTCCCGGGTGAAGGCCAGCTGTTCATAGAGCTCGTTGCCCTGGGTCAGCTCGCCGATGAAGTGCTGGGCCATGCGCCACCAGGCCGCGGTGGCCCCCTGCCGCGCGTCCATCGCCGCTTCGAAGCGCAGCGGCTGCTCGACCGGGCGTTGCAGCAGGGCCTCCAGGGCTTCGCTCATGGCCGGCCGGGAAATCACCACCTGCAACTTGCGGCAGTCGCCGGAGATGGCCAGCACCTGGCTTTCGTTGGGGGCAACGATCACCCCCTGGTCGCGGTCCGAACGCAGCAGCCGACCGTCCTTGCTCAGTTCCTGTTCGCCGCACAGGGGCAGGCTCAGGCTGTAGCTGCTGAAGCGCTCGGTGTCCTCGATATCGACGGTCACATCGGTGCCGTACTCGATGATGCCCAGGGTCGTGGAGCGTGACCTGAGCACGTTGGCACTGTGGTGAAAACGGATCCGTTCGGGGGTCGCGGTTTCCAGGCGATGCGGCCCACAGATACCCGACATCCAGCTCCTGGCCCCTTCAAGGTCATAGCGATCGATACGAATCTCGCGAAACAGCCCATCAGCCTTGCTATTCATCACGGCGCACCCACGGCAATTGTTATTCAGCGCGCTCTGACGGCGCGTCTTGTGTGACAGGGCAAGTTTTGCGCCAGCCGGCAACGCTGCCAACCCAGTGGATAGCAATCGCCGACTAAGTGGATAACCCGACCCCATCGTCCTCATCTGGTCGGGCTCACAGTAGCCGATCGGCGCCCCGGGATGCAGCCGTCGATCGCTTATCCGCTCGAAGGTGGGTCGCAACTACCCAGGCAATTTTATGGATGGCCTTGGCCGACTAAGCGGATAGCCACCGGCGCCCCGCACTCTCTCTAATGACGGCACCCGATTGACCTGAATAAGAAAGGTACCGACTCATGAGTGGTGCAAGAAGCGTCGAGCAGTGGCAGGACTTCATCCACGGCTGCCTGGATTTTCGCCCCGCGGACGGAGTGTTCCGTATCGCCCGGGAGATGTTCACCGAGCCCGAGCTGTTCGATCTGGAGATGGAACTGATCTTCGAGAAGAACTGGATCTACGCCTGTCACGAAAGCGAACTGCCCAACAATCACGACTTCATCACCCTGCGCGCCGGGCGCCAGCCGATGATCATCACCCGCGACGGCGAGGGCCGGCTCAATGCCCTGATCAACGCCTGCCAGCACCGCGGCACTACCCTGACCCGGGTCGGCAAGGGCAACCAGTCGACCTTCACCTGCCCGTTCCACGCTTGGTGCTACAAGAGCGACGGGCGCCTGGTGAAGGTCAAGGCCCCGGGGGAATACGACGAGGGCTTCGACAAGGCCACCCGCGGCCTGAAGAAGGCCCGCATCGACAGCTACAAGGGCTTTGTCTTCATCAGCCTGGACGTGGCCGCCGACAACAGCCTGGAAGACTTCCTGGGCGACGCGCGGATCTTCTTCGACATGATGGTCGCCCAGTCCCCCAACGGTGAGCTGGAGGTGCTGCCGGGCAAGTCCGCCTACACCTACGACGGTAACTGGAAGCTGCAGAACGAGAACGGCCTGGACGGTTATCACGTCAGCACCGTGCACTACAACTACGTGGCCACGGTGCAGCACCGCCAGCAGGTCAACCGCGACAACGGCAGCGGCAGCAGCGCCACCCTGGACTACAGCAAGCTCGGCGCCGGCGACGCCAGCACCGACGATGGCTGGTTCGCCTTCAACAACGGTCACAGCGTGCTGTTCAGCGAAATGCCCAACCCGGCGGTGCGCTCCGGCTACGCCAGCATCATGCCGCGCCTGGTGCAAGAGCACGGCCAGGCCAAGGCCGAGTGGATGATGCACCGCCTGCGCAACCTGAACATCTACCCCAGCCTGTTCTTCCTCGACCAGATCAGCTCCCAACTGCGGATCATCCGCCCCATCGCCTGGAACAAGACCGAGATCATCAGCCAGTGCATCGGGGTCAAGGGCGAGAGCGACGCCGACCGGGAAAACCGCATCCGCCAGTTCGAGGACTTCTTCAACGTCTCGGGCATGGGCACGCCGGATGACCTGGTGGAGTTTCGCGAGGCCCAGCGCGGCTTCCAGGGACGCCTGGAGCGCTGGAGCGATGTCTCGCGCGGCCATCACCGCTGGGCCACCGGCCCCACCGCCAACAGCGAGAACCTGGGCATCCAGCCGGCCATGACCGGCACCGAAATCACCCATGAAGGGCTGTACGTCAACCAGCACCGCAACTGGCAGAAATTCCTCCTCGACGGCCTGCAGCGCCAGTCCCTGAAACTGCGTGAGGTATGAACATGAATGCGCAATTGCAGTACCAGATCGAGCAATTCTTCTATCGCAAGTCCGAGCTCTGCGATGCCCAGGACTGGGACGCCTACCTGCAACTGTTCGCCGTGGACAGCGAGTTCCACCTGCCGCAATGGGACTCGGAACACGTCTACACCCGGGACCCGAAGCGCGAGATGTCGCTGATCTACTACGCCAACCGTTCGGGGCTGGAAGACCGGGTGTTCCGCCTGCGCACCGGCAAGGCGGCCTCGACCATTCCCATGCCGCGCACCCTGCACATGGTCAGCAACCTGCGCATCAGCGAGGGCGCCAACGGGCTGCTGCTGGTGCGCCTGAACTGGCACACGCTGTTCTATCGCCTGGCCACCTCCGAGGACTTCTACGGTCACGCCACCTACGACCTCAAGCCCCATGGCGACAGCTGGCTGATCCAGCGCAAGCACGTGCTGCTGCTCAACGACACGATCAACTCGGTGCTCGACTTCTACCACCTCTGACTCGACGGACATCCCTTCATGACGCACAAGGTCGCGTTCAGCTTTGCCGATGGCAAGACCCTGTTCTTCCCGGTCAAGGCCAATGAAATACTGCTCGACGCTGCCCTGCGCAACGGCATCAAGATTCCCCTGGACTGCCGCGAAGGCGTCTGCGGCACCTGCCAGGGTCGTTGCGAATCGGGCCAGTACAGCCAGGACTACGTGGACGAGGAAGCCCTCTCGCCCCAGGACCTGGAGCAACGCAAGATGCTCACCTGCCAGACCCGGGTGCAGTCCGACGCGGCGTTCTATTTCGACTTCGATTCCAGCCTGTGCCACAACGCCGATCCGGTGCGACGCACCGGCTCGGTGATCGATGTGCGCCAGGTGTCGGACAGCACCGCGATCCTGCACCTGGACCTGGGCCGCCACGAGGCGCCGCTGGAGTTTCTCCCCGGTCAATACGCCCGCCTGCGGATTCCCGGCACCGACAGCAGCCGGGCCTACTCCTTCGCCAACCGGCCGGGGGCGGACAACCAGTTGCAGTTCCTGATCCGCCTGCTGCCCGACGGGGTGATGAGCAACTACATTCGCGAGCGCTGCCTGGTGGGCGACAGCATCGAGCTGGAGGCGCCGCTGGGGGCTTTCTACCTGCGCCAGATCAGCCGGCCGCTGCTGCTGGTGGCCGGCGGCACCGGGCTGTCGGCGCTGCTGGCGATGCTCGAACAGGTCGTCGAGCAGGGCTGCCAGCAACCGGTGCACCTGTACTACGGGGTACGCCAGAGTGCCGATCTGTGCGAACTGGCGCGCATCCAGGCCCTGGGCGAACGCTTGCCGGCATTCCGCTTCACCCCGGTGATCAGCGACGCCGACCCGCAGTGGTCGGGCAAGCGCGGCTACATCACCGAGCACTTGGACAGCAGCGAGCTGCGCGACCACGACAGCGACCTGTATGTCTGTGGACCGCCACCGATGGTCGATTCGATCCGAATCTGGCTGCAAGAACAGCAACTTAACCGCGTTCAGCTGTATTACGAGCGGTTTACCGAGAGTAATATCTGATCCCGTCAGCATTCAGCCGCGATCGTTCCCATTCACCCTGGGATCGGTCCTGATAACAACTAGAAGAGAGCGCAAGTTAGTGGATCAAACCTTGAAGCAAGGTGAACTCAAGCGTGGCTTGAAGAATCGCCATATTCAGTTGATCGCCCTGGGCGGGGCGATCGGCACCGGACTCTTCCTCGGCTCGGCCGGGGTTCTCAAGTCCGCCGGCCCCTCGATGATCCTCGGCTATGCGATTGCCGGATTCATTGCCTTCCTGATCATGCGCCAGCTGGGGGAGATGATCGTCGAAGAACCCGTGGCCGGCTCCTTCAGCCACTTCGCCCACAAGTACTGGGGCGGCTACTTCGGCTTTCTCGCCGGCTGGAACTACTGGGTGCTGTATGTCCTGGTAGGCATGGCCGAACTCACCGCAGTGGGCAAATACGTGCAGTTCTGGTGGCCGGAAATCCCCACCTGGGTCAGTGCGGCGGTGTTCTTCGTACTGGTCAACCTGATCAACATGATGAACGTGAAGTTCTTCGGCGAGGCCGAGTTCTGGTTCGCCATCATCAAGGTGGTGGCCATCGTCGGCATGATCGTTCTGGGCTGCTACATGCTGTTCAGCGGCAGCGGCGGCAGCCAGGCGTCGGTGAGCAACCTCTGGTCCCACGGCGGCTTCTTCCCCAACGGCGGCACCGGCCTGCTGATGGCCATGGCCTTCATCATGTTCTCTTTCGGCGGCCTGGAACTGGTGGGCATCACTGCCGCCGAAGCCGCCGAGCCGCGCAAGGTGATTCCCAAGGCGATCAACCAGGTGGTCTACCGGGTGCTGATCTTCTACGTCGGCGCCCTGGCCGTGCTGCTGTCGCTGTACCCGTGGGACGAGCTGCTGGTGAGTCTGAATGCCGGCGGCGACGCCTACAGCAGCAGCCCCTTCGTGAAGATCTTCTCGCTGATCGGCAGTGATGCGGCGGCGCAGATCCTCAACTTCGTGGTCCTGACCGCGGCGCTGTCGGTGTACAACAGCGGCGTGTACTGCAACAGCCGCATGCTCTTCGGCCTGGCCGAACAGGGCGACGCGCCCAAGGCGCTGATGAAGCTCAACAAACAAGGCGTGCCGATCCTGGCCCTGGGCATCTCCGCCCTCATCACCCTGCTCTGCGTACTGGTCAACTACCTGGCGCCCCATGAAGCGCTGGAGCTGCTGTTCGCCCTGGTGGTGGCCGCGCTGATGATCAACTGGGCACTGATCAGCCTGACCCACCTGCGCTTTCGCAAGGCCATGGCCGAGCGTGGCGTGGTGCCGTCGTTCAAGGCCTTCTGGTCGCCCTTGAGCAACTACCTGTGCCTGGCCTTCATGCTGATGATCGTCGGCGTGATGTGGATGATCCCGGGCATCCGCGCCTCGGTGTATGCGATTCCGGTATGGGTCCTGGTGATCTGGGGCTTCTACCGCCTGAGCCATGCGCGCAAGGCCGGGCAGCCCGCCCTGCACTAAGCCGCACGGTTGCAACACCCCAAAGCCCGGCCTGAATCAAGGCCGGGCTTTTTTGTCGGCGCTCGCAAAGCGGTCTGCCAGCAATGGCAAATGCGGCCTGAAACAACAGTCCACCCGTTCCCTAGAATCGACTCCCTCCCGGCACCCGAGCCTGGGAGCCTGTTTCTGGATGGAGAGCGGCTGATGAACAGAACGGCGACAAGCCTGCGCTGGAGCGATGTTTTCTCACCCACCGTGGCGGCGCTGATTTCAGTGCTGGTGAACTACGGCGGAACCTTTGTCCTGGTGTTCCAGGCCGCCGAACTGGCGCGCCTGTCACCGGCCCAGACCGCGTCCTGGGTCTGGGCGGTGTCGGTGGGCGTGGGGCTTTCCGGCCTGTGGCTGAGCCTGCGTTACAAGGCGCCGATCATCACGGCCTGGTCCACACCCGGCGCGGCCTTCCTGGCCACGGTGATGCCATTCACGCCCTACGCCGAGGTGATCGGTGCCTATCTGATCTCGGCTCTGGGGTTCATCCTGCTGGGCGCATCAGGGGCCTTCGACAAACTGGTGCGGATGATCCCCAAGGGCATTGCCGCCGGCCTGCTGGCGGGCATTCTGTTGCAGTTCGGGATCAATGCCTTTGGCGGCGCCAGCGCCGACCCGCTGCTGGTGATCGTGCTGCTGGTGTCCTACGCCTTGCTGCGGCGTTTCACCTCGCGCTTTGCCGTGGTGGGCATCCTGGTCATCGGCCTGGGGCTGCTCATCGCTCAGCAGCGGATCGACTTTTCTGCAGTGCACTTGAGCCTGGCCGCGCCGGTATTCACCGCGCCGCAGTTCTCCCTGCAGGCCTTGCTCGGAGTGGCCTTGCCGCTGTTCGTCATCACCCTCACCGGCCAGTACATGCCCGGCATGCTGGTGTTGCGCAATGACGGCTACGGCACCAGCGCCAATCCCGTGCTCACGGTCACCGGCCTGGGGTCGCTGCTAATGGCACCGTTCGGCGCCCATGCCTTCAACGTGGCGGCGATTACCGCGGCGATCTGTACCGGCAAGGACGCCCATCCTGACCCGAAAAAACGCTACATCGCCGGTATCGCCTGCGGGCTGTTCTACATCCTGGTGGGCACCTTCGGCGTGACCCTGGCCAGCCTGTTCATGGTGCTGCCCAAGACCTTTGTCAGCACCCTCGCGGGCCTGGCGCTATTGGGGGCGATCGGCGGCAGCCTGACCAATGCCATGGCCGACGCGGCCACCCGGGAAACCGCGTTGATCACCTTCCTCGCCACCGCAGCCAACGTCACCCTGCTCGGGGTCGGCGGCGCCTTCTGGGGGCTGGTGGCCGGCTTGACCGCGCACCTGCTGATTCACGGCCGGGCCAATGCCCTCGCCGGCCGTGCCGCCAACCCCTGAAGGCCGGCGTTGAGCTAGGCCTTTCGCAGGGCCAGGGACAGGCGAGCCATGGTGGTTTCGATTTCATGGGCGCTCAGCGAGGCGTAGCCGAGCAACCAGCCCTGCCGCTTCGGCTCGGTGGCATAGAGCCGGCTGAGCCCCGGCAGCTGGATGCCGGCCCGGGCGGCCCGTTGCTGGGTCAGTTCCTCGCTCCAGCCGGACTCCAGCAGGCAAGGAATCTGCAACCCGCCCGGTGGCGGCAAGGCCACGGCAATGCCCTGCAAATGCCGCCCGATGGCATCGAGCATAGCTTGCCGGCGACCGGCGTAGAGCTTGCGCATGGCCCGCACATGGGCGTTGTAGTGGCCCTCCTCCATGAACCGCGCCAGGGTCAACTGGAGGATCTGCGGCGTGTGGCCATCCATGATGCTGCGGGCCGCGCTGAAGGCGCCCACCAGCTCATCGGGCAAGGCCATGTAGCCCATGCGCAGGCCGGGGTAGAGGGTCTTGCTGAAGGTGCCGACGTAGAGCGTGCGCTGATAGGGGTCCAGGCCCTGGACACAGGCGGTGGGCAGGCCGTCGTAATGGAACTCGCTGTCGTAGTCGTCCTCGATGATCCACTTGCCGTGCTCGGCGGCCCAGCGGGTTAGCTCCAGGCGACGCTCCAGGGACAGGGTCACACCGCTGGGGTACTGGTGCGACGGCGTCACGTAGACGCATTGACCGCCACTGCGATCGGCCCGCAGCAGGTCGGTGCGAATGCCCTGGTCGTCGACATCGATGGGATTGATCCAGGCCTCGGCGGCCTCGAAGGCTTTGCGAGCCCCGAAGTAGCCAGGGTTCTCCATCAGGATCGGCTTGCCGGCATCCACCAGCAGTTGGGCACAGAGGTACAGCGCCTGCCGGGTACTGCTCAGCACCAGGATCTGCTCGGCACGCACCTTGGCCCCGCGCTCCAGGTTCAGGTAGGCGGCGATGGCCTGGCGCAGCGGCTCGGCGCCTTGCGGATCGCCGTGCAGCAAGACGTTGCCGCGATAGGCCTTGAGCACCTGGCGTTGCAGGCGCTCCCAGACATCAAGAGGAAAGCTGCGGGTTTCCGGCAAGCCCGTGGCAAATGCACTCACCGCCTGCTGGTCGGTGACACCGCCGCGTTCGACCAGCATCCGGCCCCGGCGGCTCAGCCCCGAGCCCGGCTCCCGGGCGCTGTGGGGCTGCTCCTGCAAACGCAGGCGACGCCGGGCGGCTCCGCGCAACTGGGCACCGATGCTTTCGCAGACGTAGCTCCCCGAACCTTCGCGGCGCACGATGAAGCCGTCGCGCTGCAACTGCACATAGGCGTTCTCCACCGTATCCCGGGACACCGCGAGCGACTTGGCCAGACCCCGGGTGGCCGGCAGTTTCACCCCAGGGCCCAGAGCACCGTCGAGGATCAGCCCGCGCAAGGCCCGCTGGATGCGCTGATGCAGGTCCAGGGGCGCGAACTGCGGATCGTTGAGGCGCATGTTGAGGGTTTCAAGCTCGAAGGTCCGGGCCACGTGGTCTGCCTGATCAAATGAAAATAACGCACAAGGGGCGACCACTTTAGCCGCACAACGGCCCCACGTCAGCTGTTGCAACCGTCGCTGATGGCGAACGAGGAATGTGGCGGGGGAGCCTGCTCCCCTTCGATTGCGCAGCAATCGCAAAGCCTGCTGGCGCGGGATGCCTGAAAACGCTTACAGGCCGTAGATGGGGTGCTGCGCCCCTCAGCGGGAGCAAGCGCCCTCGCCACAGGGCAATCGGCAAGCTCTACAAAAACGGCGCGTCCCCAAGGTGAGGACGCGCCGTTTCTTGTTGAGCGAACAGGGCGGTCAGAGCGAGGATCGCACTCGCCACAATTCGGGGAACAGCACGGTGTCGAGCATCTTGCGCAGGTAGCCGACGCCTTCGGTGCCACCGGTGCCGGGCTGGAAGCCGATGATGCGCTCCACAGTGGTCACGTGGCGGAAGCGCCACTGGCGGAACGAGTCTTCCAGGTCGATGAATTTTTCCGCCAGCTGATACAGGTCCCAATAGGCCGAAGGGTTGGCGTACACCTCGCGCCAGGCGGCTTCCACCGAGGGGTCGTGCCGGGTCGTGGTGGTGCTCTTCAACGCCAGGCGCTCGGGATCGATGCTCAAGCCGCTGCGGGCCATCAGGGCGATTGCTTCGTCATACATGGATGGGGTGGCAATCGACTCTTCCAGGGATTGCAGCAACTCGGGGCGGTGAGCATGGGGCCGCAGCAGGGCCGCGCTCTTGTTGCCGAGGATGAATTCGATTTCCCGGTACTGGAACGACTGGAAGCCCGAGGACTGGCCCAGGTAGGGACGGATCGACTTGTACTCGGACGGCGTCATGGTCGCCAGTACGGCCCAGGCGTGCACCAGTTGGTCGAAGATCCGCGAGACCCGCGCCAGCATCTTGAACGCCGGGGGCAACTGACCCTGGCGCACTTGCTCGCGGGCGGCCTTGAGCTCGTGGAGCATCAGCTTCATCCACAGCTCCGAGGTCTGGTGCTGGATGATGAACAGCATCTCGTTGTGGTCCGGCGACAGCGGGTGCTGGGCACTGAGGATGCGCCCCAGGTCCAGGTAGTCGCCGTAGCTCATGGAGTCGGAGAAATTCAGCTCGGCGTTATGCCATTCATCCGGTGGGTTGCTTGAAAAAGGACATTGGCTCATGGCGTGGGCTCCTCGCCTCAGGCAGCGGTTGCCGCCCGCAGGCTGCGCAACCCGGACTCGGGCTGCACAACGGCGCGGACGGCCAGCTGTGTATTTATTGTAGGAATCAATCGGCCAGGGGGCGCAGGATCGCCCGCACCGGACTGGCGTCCAGGTGAGCGAAGCGCAGTGGCAGGGCAATCAGTTCGTAGTCGCCTTCGGCCACTTCATCCAGGACGATCCCCTCTAGGATCGCCATGCCGTGGCGGGCCACCTTGTTGTGGGCCTCCATGGTCTTGGACTGCTGAGGGTCCAGAGACGGCGTGTCGATGCCGATCAGGCGCACGCCGAGACTGGCCAGCAGCTCGACAGTGGCCGGGGCGACGGCGGTGAAGTCCGGGTCCCAGGTGCTCAGCGGCGCCTGTGGATAAGTGCGCAGCAAGACGCGCGGGGGCAGGTTGTCCAGGCGCCCGAGCAAGGCTTCGGGCTGCACCAGGGCGCCGCTGTCCAGGCAATGCAGGACCCGGCACGGGCCCATGTAGACATCCAGCGGCACCTCGCCGATGGGCAGGCCATCCGGCCGGTAATGCAGGGGCGCGTCGACATGGGCGCCGGTGTGGGGCGACAGGGTCACCCGCCCGACATTCACCGGGCACTCGGGCCCGAACTGCCAGACGCGCTCCTCCTGGAACGGTGTATCTCCCGGCCAGGTCGGGGTCGCGGTACTCAAGGGCGGGCTGATATCCCACCAGCGTGGTGTATTTTCCATTCGTGCGGCTCTCGGTCACTCCGGACTGAATGATACGAGCGATACCGCTGAAGTTTCTTGCGAAATAACTCGGTACTCGTCAGATATTTCGCAAATCCTGCTAATAAAGCGCGCTTCATCAACCGAATCTTGCAACCCCTCAAGCCCCTTTCGGGCCGCCCCGGCAGCGCCCCGCCCAACAGCCGCCACAGAGCGCGGCAGCGCTTCTGGATACCCCGAGGTCGAGCACAGACATCCCCCGCAATGCCGGGCGCTATAGGGTGCGTCTTCAGTTCTCTGCCCGCTAGGAGCACAGCATGTCGCAACCCATTACCGTTCTGCGCGATACCCATCCGCTGCCCGTTCTTGATGCCTGCAAGTGGGAAAAGCTCGCAGGCGACCCACACACCGTCAACCTCAACGCCTACACCAGCGAGGACGGCAGCAAGATCATGGGCACCTGGATCTGCACCCCGGGCAAGTGGCGGGTGGCCTACGAAAAGTGGGAGTACTGCCATTTCCAGGAAGGCTACTGCGTGATCACCCCGGACGGCCACGATCCCATCCACCTGCGTGCCGGCGATATCTTCGTGGTGGAACCCGGAATGAAAGGCACCTGGGAAGTGCTGGAAACCGTGCGCAAGTACTTCGTGTTCGCCTGATCCCTGAACACCCGCCGGGAGCCCGCGCCATCCGGGCTCCTCCGGCATGGCGGCCATTCAACTCAACGCATTCTGCCAAATGTCTATATAATCACTGCCAAATGGCAAAGGCAGGAGTAGACCCATGGTTGCGCTGACAGACACCGGCCTCCCCCCCAAGCGGCGGGGCAAGCTGGTATTGAAAGAACAGTCTTCGGACATCCTCCTGGGTGGCCGGGCACGCTTTGACGACCGCATCTCGATCTATCGGCTGACCGAGGAAGGCATCCCGCTGACGGCGATCATCAAGTTCGTCTCCTCGGTGCCCATGCTCAAGGACGAACAGGTCCTGGCCAAGATCATCGGCCTCTCCGAACGCACCCTGCACCGCCGCCTGAAAACCCCGGACGAGCCCTTGAATCCGGAGCAGAGCGCCCGCGCAGTGCGCTTTGCCCAGGTGCTGGCCAAGGCCCAGGAGATCTTCGGCAGCAGTGAAGAGGCACAGGACTGGATGGCCAAGCCGGTAATGGGCCTCGATGGCCACAAACCGGTGGACCTGCTGACCAACCCCATCGGCTTCGAACTGGTGGACGAGTTCCTCACCCGCCTGGAATACGGGGTCTATCAGTGATCAGCGCCCCCGGCAGCAGTGCGATTCACTTCTGGCGACTGGACGCCGCCCGACACGCCGACAGCTGGGACAGTGGCATCGGCGCCGAGCTGTGCGGCGGTCGCTGGAACTCCAAAGGGGTCAAGGCCGTGTATGGCAGCGCCGACCCGGCCACGGCGATTCTGGAAGTGGCGGTGCACAAGGGCTTTGCCGCCCTGGACAGCGTGCCCCATGTGCTCACCGGCGCCCTGATCCAGGACCCGTCGGCCATCTACCGGATCGATGAACAGAGCATTCCCAATCCCAACTGGCTGGTGCCGGGCATACCCAGCGCCGGCCAGCAGAAGTTCGCCGACCAGTTGCTGGCCGACCATCCATTCGTGCTGGTGCCCTCATCGGTGTCGCGCCACAGCTGGAACATTCTGATCAATCCGTTGCTGGCCAAAGGGCTGTACCAGGTGGTGGTCCAGGAACGCTTCGGCCTCGACACACGCCTCAATCCTCCCCCTCGTACCGTGGCCGGCCGCCCGAACTGAGGCGGCAAAAAAAAAGCGGGAACCTGCCCGACGCAGGTTCCCGCAAATGCCCCGACTGAAGGGGCCGCGTTCAATACCAAGCTTCGCCAGAGGTGAAATCGCTGCGGCCCTTCGGGCCGTTCGCAGCCTGCGGCAACGGCTATAGCCTTACTGCGACTTGCGGTAGCTGTTGACGATGGCCGAGAAGTCCTTGCCACCCTCCCCCCGCAAGCTCATGGCCTGGTACAGCTGCTGGGCCACGGCGCCGAGCACCACCGGCTGATGCGCCTGGCGAGCGGCCTCGGTGGCCAGCCCCAGGTCCTTGAGCATCAGCTCGGCCCCAAAGCCGCCGGTGTAGCCGCGGGATGCCGGAGCGGTTTCAATCACTCCCGGCCACGGGTTGTAGGTATCGGAACTCCAGCAACGGCCGGTGGAGCTGTTGATGATCCCCGCCAGCACCTGGGTGTCGATGCCCAGGGCATCGCCCAGGGCCATGGCTTCGCTGACGCCGATCATCGAAATCCCCAGCAGCAGGTTGTTGCAGATCTTGGCGATCTGCCCGGTGCCCACTTCGCCGCAATGCACGATGTTGCGCCCCATCTGCGCCAGCACCGGTTGCAGGGTGGCGAACAGCTCGGCACTGGCGCCGACCATGAAGGTCAGGGTGCCGGCCTGGGCGCCACCGGTGCCGCCAGACACCGGCGCATCGGCCATGGCCACGCCTTGCCTGGCGGCAGCGGCGGCCACTTCGCGGGCGGTCTGCGGGTCGATGGTGCTGCAGTCCACTGCCGGCACGCCGCTGGCGATCCCCGCCAGCACCCCGTCTTCACCCAGCCACACACTGCGCACATGGGCCGCGGCGGGGAGCATGGTGATCACCAGCTCGGCGCCTTCGGCGGCGGCCTTGGGCGAGGCGCTGATGCGCCCGCCCAGTTGCGCCAGCTCCGCCAGCACGCTCTGGTTGAGGTCGAACAGGTTCAGCTGATGCCCGGCCTTGATCAGGTTGCGGGCCATGGGCGCGCCCATGTTGCCCAGGCCGATAAATGCAATGTTCATGTCAGGCTCCTCAACGCAGGCTGATGGTGGTGTTCACACCGTCGTTGACGCTGTCGTCGTCGAACCAGCGGGCGGTGACGGTCTTGGTCTGAGTGTAGAACTGCACCACTTGCTTGCCGTACGGGCCCAGGTCGCCGAGCTTGGAACCGCGGGAACCGGTGAAGCTGAAGAACGGCACCGGCACCGGAATCGGGATGTTGATGCCGACCTGGCCGACGTCGATTTCGCTCTGGAACTTGCGCGCCGCCGCCCCGCTCTGGGTGAACAGGCCGGTGCCGTTGCCGAAGGGGTTGGCGTTGACCAGGGCAATGGCCTGATCCAGGGTGTCGACCTCCAGCACCACCAGCACCGGGCCGAAGATTTCCTGGGTGTAGATCTGCATATCGGTGGTTACCCCGGAGAACAGGGTCGGGCCGATGAAGTTGCCCTGCTCGTAGCCCGGGACCTTGATGCCGCGGCCATCGAGCTCCAGCTTGGCGCCTTCTTTCACGCCGCTTTCGATCAGCTCCAGAATCCGCGCCTTGGCGCGCTTGGACACGACCGGGCCCACATCGGTGCCCGGCTCGCTGCCGGCGTTGACCTTGAGCTTCTGCGCCAGGGCCTTGAGGTCTGGCAGCCATTGTTTCGAAGCGCCAACCAGCACCACCACCGAGGTGGCCATGCACCGCTGACCGGCCGCGCCGAAGCCGGCGCCCACCAGGGCATTGAGGGTCTGTTCGCGGTTGGCGTCGGGCAGGACCACGGCGTGGTTCTTGGCGCCCATCATCGATTGCACGCGCTTGCCGTGCTTGCCCGCCAGGTCATAGACGTGAGTGCCGACCGCGGTCGAACCGACGAAGGACACCGCCTTGATGTCCTTGTGGGTGCACAGCGCATCCACCACGTCCTTGCCGCCGTGCACCACGTTGAGCACGCCAGCCGGCACCCCGGCTTCCACCGCCAGCTCCACCAGCAGCATGGTGGACAGCGGATCCTGCTCGGAAGGCTTGAGGACGAAGGTGTTGCCGCAGGCGATGGCCATCGGGAACATCCACAGCGGAATCATCGCCGGGAAGTTGAACGGGGTGATCCCGGCGCACACGCCGATCGGCTGGCGCAGGGTATAGGTGTCGACACCGCCGGCAACGTTCTCGGCGAATTCGCCCATCTGCAGGGTGCCGATGGAGCAGGCATGCTCCACCACTTCCAGGCCGCGGAAGATGTCGCCCTCGGCGTCGGCGAGGGTCTTGCCCTGCTCGGCGCTGAGGACTGCGGCAATGCGTTTGGAATGCTCGCGGATCAGGGCCTGGAGCTTGAGCATGATGCGCATCCGCGCGCCGATCGGGGTCAGTTTCCAGGTCTGGAAGGCGCGCTGGGCGGCGGCAATCGCGGCGTCGACTTCAGCGGCGGTGGCAAAGGGCACCTTGGCCAGCACTTCCTGGGTCGCCGGGTTGACGATGTCATGCCATTCCTGGCTCTGGGACTGGACCCATTCGCCGTCGATCAGCAATTTGACCTGTTGCAGGGTGGTGCCGTCGGGCTTGAGGGATGCGTTCATGAGGTCTCCTGACTTCTTGAGTTCTTATGCAGGGAACCAAGGCGGGCAAGCGCCTTGAAAGAAGGGCTGTCGCGAGTTGGTGTCGGACGGTTTTTGGAGTATAGATGTGCAAATTCCTAATAAGAACGCACATAAAATCCGGTCCAACATGCAAAAAAACATCACCTCGCTGAGCACCCTGAACTGGGACGACCTGAAGTTTTTCCTCGAAGTGGCGCGCACCCGCAAGGCCAGCAGCGCGGCCAAGCGCCTGGCGGTGGACTACACCACGGTGTCGCGGCGCATCGGTTCGCTGGAAACCGCCCTGGGCACCCTGCTGTTCGAAAAGTCCCGCACCAACGGCTTCGTCCTCACCGCCGAAGGCCAGCGCCTGCTGGGTTATGCCGAGTCGATCGAGAGCACCCTGCACATGGCCTGCGAGCAGGTCTCGGGTTCCGGGGTGGCGTTGTCCGGGCATGTGCGCATGGGCTGCACCGAAGGCTTCGGCAGCTTCTTCGTCACCCCGCAACTGAGCCATTTCCTCGACGCCTACCCGGCGATCTCGGTGGATATCCTGCCGCTGCCGCACTTCATCAGCCTGTCCAAGCGTGAGGCGGACATCGTCATTGCCCTGGAGCGCCCGGAGCACGGACCTTACGTGTGCTGCAAGCTGTGCGACTACCGCCTGCAGCTGTACGCCACCCAGGAATACCTCGACCGTCACCCGCCGATCCGCCGCCCCAGCGACCTGGGGGAACATCAATTCATCAGCTACGTGGACGACCTGGCGTTCAGTTCCGAGCTGCTGTACCTGGCCAATGTGGTGCCCGGGGCCAGCGCCAACCTGCGCAGCACCAGCGTCATCGCCCAATACGTGGCGGCGCAGCAGGGCCGCTCGCTGGCGATCCTGCCGTGCTTCCTGGCGGCCCAGGACCCGCGGCTGCTGCCCGTACTGCCCAAGGAGATCAACCTGACCCGGCAATTCTGGATGTACTGCCGTGAAGACCTGCGCAAATTGAAGCGCATCACCCTGCTGTGGGATTACATCCGCGAGGTAACCGAGCAGAATCGCCCGCTGCTCATGGGGGACAGTCGCAGCATGCTGTTCGCCGCCCCCTGACGCTTGACCTGCTCATGGATCGATCTGGATACCCGAAGATGAAAAAACTCAGCCGACGCGGCTCGCTCACCCTTGGCGCAGTGGTTCTCGGCGCCTCGCTGTGGCCCGCTTCGCAATGGTGGGAAAAAGGCCTGGCGACGGCCCGCAGCGCCCCCCGCATCAGCCCCAACGGGTGCTACAGGGTTCAGGTATTCAGGCCGTTCTGGGTCCTGCCCGGCAGATTCCACACCCAGTACCACCCGGACCCGGAGCAGGCTCCCAACGAGAACCCGCACTGGGAGCTGCCGGCGTTTTTCCGTTTGTATGACCAGCGCAATGGCCAATGGCTTGGCGACAGCCAGATCTATGACCTGGTCGTCGACGGGGGCCCCTTGCAGTGGGGCATGAAAGGAGACCCGCGGGTGTCCGCGGCCATGATCGACATCGGCCCCAACGTGCCGGATTGCATCGGCGACCAGCCGGCCAAAGGGCGCTAACGGCTGCCGGGGGTAGCCGCCAGCCGGGCAATGCCGATCAGTCGGCGATCACCACGATCGACACCCGGCGGTTCTCGGTGCGTCCGGCTGCGGTGCTGTTGGAGGCCACCGGCTCGCTGCTGCCCAGGCCGCGCAACTGGATGTTTTCTTCACGCATGCCGACCTGGGTCAGCACCTTGACCACGCTCTTGGCCCGGCGCACCGACAGCTGCACGTTGTAGGCCTCCTTGCCCGAAGCGTCGGTGTGGCCGTCGACCCGGACCTTCTGGATATCGACGCTGAGCAAGGCCTTGCCGATGCGCTGGACGATCTCGGTGCTGGCCTGGTTCAAGGTTTCCACATCGCTGCCAAACAGCACCTTGCCCGACAGGCCGAAGGCCCAGCCTTCATCCGTCAGTTCGAAGCCCTCCTGTTTCAGTACCGCGATCTGTTTCGGGGTCAGACCTTTGGGCGGCACGCTCTGGCAGCCAGCCAGGGCCAACAGGGCCATGAACACCAGGGTGCTGAACAGTCGAACCGAACGTTGCGTCATCGAGAACAAGGGAATTAGCTCCTGTTTTGAACCTGAACGATTGGGGGCTCCGCCCCCACGGTGTGTTGCCCGCCTCGCGAACCGCGCTTGGCTTGGTACATGGCCTCATCGGCAGCATTCAACAGGCTGCCGGGGGTCAGGCCATGATCCGGGTACACGGCAATGCCGATGCTCAGCGACGTCATGATCGACAGATTGCCGGGCAGCTGGATCGGCATTTCCATGCTGTTGATGATTTTGTCAGCAATGCGCTGGGCGTCTTCGACCCGGTGCAGCGGCGTCAGCAGCACGGCGAATTCATCCCCGCCCAGGCGCGCGACCAGGTCTTCCTCACGCAGTTGCGCGCGAATCCGCGTGGCCACCGCCACCAGCACCGCATCGCCGGCGGCATGGCCGAAGTTGTCGTTGATCTCCTTGAAGCGGTCGCTGTCGAGAAACAGCACCGCCATGCGCTCGTTGAGCTTGCTGGCGCTGCGCAGCGCACGGATCAGCCGGCCCTCGAAAAACGCCCGGTTGGGCAGACCGGTCAGGCTGTCGTGGCTGGCCTGGTGCGCCAGGGTTTCATTCTCGCTTTGCAGATGGGTCTGCCAGGCTTCCAGCTCATCGAGCAGGGCATTGAAGTCGTTGCCCAGGTTGTCCAGCTCGGCGATTTGCGCAGGCGGCACCCGCTGGTCGAACGCTCGCTCGCGCCGGGCCGCGTGAGCCACTTCCGCCAGGCTGCGCAGGGGGCCGGTGATGCCCCGCAGTTGCCGACGCGCCAGGTACAGCGACACCCAGGCACTCAGCGCGGTGCACAGCACGATGCCCACCAGACCGCTGAACAGGAAGCGCAAGAGGCTGCCGCCATGGCCGGTGACATTGACCGTGCCGACTTCGCGGTTCTGATGCAGGATCGGCAAGCTGATGGGCTTTTCCAGGAACGCGCTGGCGACGTGCATTTCCAGGTTGGTCAGCAGGCCGCTCTCCGGACGTTGCCAACTGGCCAGAAGGCGGCCCTGGGTGTCGTAGACCTTGGCATCGGCCACCTCTTCGGTGGAGGCGATCAGGGCCAGGGCCTCGGTGGCCACCACCGTGTCGTTGAACACCACCGCGGCTTCCACGGTGTAGCTGATGGACCGGGCGATCAGGTGCAGGTTGTGATCGGCATAGACCCGCAACGCCAGGACCCCGAGAAAGGTCAGGGACAGGCTGGCCATGCAGATCGCCAGCAGCGCGACGATCAGGTGGCCACGACCGATGACCGACCGCAGGGTGGGGCGGGCCTTGGACTTGAACCCTTTCATGGGGCCGCCGGACGACGACGAGACAATTGCAGCACGCTGGGATGAATCTTCACCCCACTGCGGGCCACCGAGTCCAGATTGACCTCGAACGACACCTGGTTGTCGCTGACCCGCAGGCAGAACAGGCTGCCCACGGTGCACTGGTCGCCGCCCTCGCTGATGCTCAGTACGGGCTGGCCGACCAACGAGTTGAACAGCCGGTTACGCTCTTCAGTGCTCAATTTGCCGACGTACACCGAGTCGCACTCGCTGGCCAGGGCCGGACTGCTGGCCAGCAACCGGCGCACCAGCACCGGGCGGCCGGTGGCCTGTGTCGTGCCCTTGAGCAGGTCATCGGTGTATTCGGTGGGCCCCACCACGCACAAGCGCAGCTCAGCGGGCTCCACCGGCCATCGCGCGTAGCTGAGGATCCCCAGCACCACTTGCGTCACCGCCTTGGCCCGCTGCTCGGCCAGGCTGGTCGGGGTTGAAGGCTCTGACTGCGCCACGGCGCACAGACTGAACAGGCAAAGAATGGTCGACAGTGCAAACTGTCTCCACCGCAAACTGCGCTCTGTCCTCAAGACAGCCACGTCCATGCAGGGATTCTCGTTGAATTTCACGGAAATGATGCCGCAACGATAGCACAGCCCGGGAAAATGCCGCGAGGCCAGTGCCCCGAAACGGTGCCGGGCACCAGACTCAGACATCGGCGTCAGTCCAGCTCCAGCATCAACCCGCTGAGGCGCTTGACCTTGCGCCGCACGGCCTCTTCGAAGACCCCGGCGCGGGGCTCGATCAGGCTGAACCAGTCCTTGGCCCGAGTGATGCCGGTGTAGATCAACTCCTTGGTCAGCACCGGGTTCAGGGCATCGGGCAGGATCAGCGCCGTATGGGCGAACTCCGAGCCCTGGGACTTGTGCACCGTCATGGCATAGACCGTCTCCACGTCGTTGAGCCGGCTCGGCAGTACCAGGCGCACCCCGCCCTGGCCATCGTTCCGCGGGAAGGCAACCCGCAGCACCTGGCGCCCCGGCTCCTGGCCCTGCGCCTCCGGCAGTTTCAGGGCGATGCCGATATCGCCGTTCATCAGCCCCAGGCCATAGTCGTTGCGGGTCATCAGCACCGGACGGCCTTCGTACCACAGCTGGTCGCTGTCGATCAGCCGGGCCTTGAACAGTGCCTGGGTAATGCGCAGGTTCAGGCCTTCGACGCCCCAGGGCCCCTTGCGCACCGCGCAGAGCAACTGGAAACGGTCAAAGGCCAGCAGCACATTGCGCGCCCACTCGGTCCAACACCGGTCGTCCAGGGGCGTGTCGGCGGCAGGACGCTGACTGCGCAGCACATTCAGGTAATGCCGGTAGCCTTGCGGTCCCTCGCCATGGCCTTCCAGCAGCAGGCGCTCCAGCGCCCGATCCTGCTCGCCCTTGAGGCTCAGGCCATACAGGTCGGCATGGCTGCGGGCCGCCAGCAGGCGCCGGGCCTCGTCGGCCTGTTGCTGATTGACCCAACGCGCCAGTTGGCCAATGCCGCTGCCTTCGCCGAAACGCCGGGAGTGACGCAGCATCACCACCTGCTGCGCCAGGGGATGCTGGTGCCCGCTGTCCTCCTGCAGGCCGCTGGCGCCCAGGTGTTCGCCACTGACCGCTTCCAGCCAGGCACGGGTCTGCGGGTTGTACCAGCCGGCCTCGGCATCGCGGCACAGGTCCCCGAGCACGGCCCCCGCCTCCACCGAGGCCAACTGGTCCTTGTCCCCCAGCAGCACCAGACGCGCATGGATGGGCAAGGCGTCCAGCAGATTGGCCATCATTTCCAGGTCGATCATCGAGGCTTCGTCCACCACCAGCACATCCAGAGGCAGGCGGTTGCCGGCGTGATGGCGGAAATGCCGGGTGCCCGGACGATTGCCCAGCAAACGGTGCACCGTGGTCACTTCACTGGGGATCTTCTCGCGCACTTCGTCGGCCACCGACAGCGAGCGCACCTGCAGGCTGATGGACTCGGTGAGACGCGCCGCGGCCTTGCCGGTGGGCGCCGCCAGACGAATGCGCAGCGGTTTGCGGGCTTCCACCGCCGGGCCCTGGAGCAGGGCCAACAGGCGCACCACAGTGGTGGTCTTACCGGTGCCGGGGCCACCGGTGATGATGCTGAAGGCACCGCGGGTGGCCAGGGCGCAGGCCAGTTTCTGCCAGTCGATGGGGCCGCTGGCCCGGGCCACACCGAACAGCCCGTCGAGGCGCTGGGACAGGTTTTCCGGGGTGGTCTCGGTGACCGCCAGGCGTTGACGCAGGGCATTGTCGATGCGCCGTTCATAGGCCCAGTAGCGCCGCAGGTACAGGCGCTTGCCGGACAGCACCAACGGCCGCTGGCGGGACGCATCACCCTGATCCGCCGCCAGGGCCACCAGCCGGCTGCCGGCCAGGACCTTGCACCACTGGGCGCCTTCCAGCCCCGCCAGGACCTGGGACGGCAGCACCGGGGCACCGCTTTGCGAATCCCCTTCCGGGGGCAGGGACAGGGCGAAATCCGGCTCCTTGAGGGTTTCGAACAGGTCCAGGCAGACATGCCCATGTCCCAGCTGGTGACTGGTCAGGGCCGCGGCCATCAGCACCAGCGGATCGCAGCCCGGGTCCAGTTCATGGAGAAAGCCGACAAAGGCCTTGTCCAGGGAACGCAGCCAGCCGCGCTCGACCCAGCGCTCGAGCAACAGCAGCAGGTCCTCGGCACGGGCCAGGGGAGCCAGGTCGAACGGCGCCTCCGGCGTTTCGGTCGAGGAGTCGAACAGATCCGGGGTCATAGCAGCACTCCCTGCTCCCAGGCGGGCTCGGCCCTGGGCGGCTCGGGCTGGCCCTGGAACATGCGGTCGAGACTCTCGATCAACTGCCGCGGCGGCCGGGCGAAATACGCGCCCTGGCTCGCCGAACGACTGCCGCGCAGGAACAGGTACAGGGCGCCGCCGACGTGCCGGTCATAGTCGTAGTCCGCCAGCCGGGCCTTGAGCTGGCGATGCAGGGCCAGCAGGTACAGCACATATTGCAGGTCGTAGCGGTTGTCGAGAATCGATTGTTCCATGGCCTGCTCGGTGTAGGCGGCGTCGTCCACGCCCAGCCAGTTGGATTTGTAGTCGGCCACGTAATAGCGGCCCCGGTGTTCGAACGTCAGGTCGATAAAGCCCTTGAACATGCCGTTGAGCAGCACCGGCTCGGCGGTGACCCGCGCCGCGCCCTGGTGGGTCTGCTGACGCACCCGTTGGTCCAGCTTGAGTACGTCGACCTTGTGGCTGGCGAACCAGAACTCCATTTCGACCCGGTACTGGGTCAGTTGCCCCAGCACCACCGGCGGCTGTCCGTCCCCCACCGGCAAGGGGGCTTGCAGCAGGTGCTGCAGCCAGTCGCTGAGGGTCGGGATCCAGCCCTGCCAGCCACGGCGATTGCAACGGCGGGCGATGGCGTCGCCGATCTGCTCCGGGGTTGCGGCAAAGCCCTCCTCCCCGGCCCACTCCAGCAGACCATGCAGGAAGGTGCCGGGGTTCGGGCCCCGGGGAAAACGATGGATATCGCCACCACTGGCGGCGACTTCACGCGGGGCTTCAGGGTCCAGCCGCTCATCATCGAAAAGTTTCTGCGCCTGGGGGTTTTCCGGGGCTTCGCTGCTGCCCGCGCCCAGGGTGTCGCTGATGCGCAGGGCGCTGTAGGAAGCGATCCACCAGTTCTCCGCCGCACGACGAACCGGGATCAGCGGCTCCAGGAGGCTGGCGTCATTGCGTGGCGGATGAAAGCGCTGCTCATCGGCGGCCGGCAGCTCGCCAACGCCGATGGCGTCACAGCCTTGCTGCAAGTCCAGCAGCCAGCGCAGCAGCCCCTTGGACTCGTCGAGCCGGGCACCACCGCCCAGCAGGTAGCCCAGGGCCGAGAGGTGCAGCACCGAGCTGTTGTGATTGCCGCGCTTGAGGTCGGCCACACCCAGCCAGCAGGCATGCTGGGCCCGGGTGAGGGCCACGTAGAGCAGCCGCAGGTCCTCCGCCAGGCGTTCTTCGTCCGCTTGCGCGATCAGCTCCGGGGTCGGTCGCAGGCTGACCTGAGGCTTGCCTGCGCCATCGTGGTAATGCAGGGGCAGGCGGCTGCCATCCACAGGTTTGGTGGAGCAGATAAAGGGCAGGAACACCAAGGGATACTCCAGGCCCTTGGACTTGTGGATGGTCACCACCTTGACCAGTTGCTCGTCGCTTTCCAGGCGCAGGATCTGCTCCTCCGCAGCTTGCCCGGACAGCGCCAGATGCTCGGCCAGATGACGGATCAGGGCTTGCTCGCCGTCCAGTTCCGCGGCGTTCTGTTGCAGCAGCTCGGACAGGTGCAACAGGTTGGTCAGCACCCGCTCGCCATCGCTGCGGGCCATCAGCGCCTGGGGCAGCTGGAAGTCGTGAAGCAGGCGGCGCAACATCGGCAGCACGCCCTGGCTGCGCCAGATCGCCCGATATCCGCGAAACTGCATGACCCGGGCTTCCCAGGCCAGCTCGTCCTGGTTCAGCCGCTCCAGCTCCACCAGGGACAGGTTCAGGGTCAAGGAAGCCAGGGCGGCCCGCAGCGGGCGCTCCACATCCGGCTCGGCACAGGCCTTGAGCCACACCAGCAGGTCCCGGGCTTCCTGGGCGGCGAACACCGAATCCTTGTCCGACAGGTACATGCTGCGCACCCCGCGGGCGGCCAGTTCAGCGCGGACCGCCTGGGCCTCCTTGCCATCGCGGACCAGGATGGCGATATCCGCCGGCAACAGCCCCTTGAGGGGTTGCTGCTCGCGGACAAAACCGCTGCGGCCCTGCTGGCCGCCATTGAGCATCTGAACGATCGCACTGGCACAGGCCGCCGCCTGCTGCTGACGATACTGGGCCCCGGACAGTGGCTGCTCGGCCGGCAGATGCCAGAAGTTCAGCGCCGGCACCCCTTGCCCCTCGACCTGCAGATGCTCCTTACGCCCCTGGGCCGCCACCGCCAGGAACGGCACCGGGTTCTGGCCGTCGTCTTCGCGAAACAGAAAGGCCCCGCGCCCCTGCGGACGCTGTTCGGCCTGCAGGAACACATGGTTGACCGCACTGACCATGGCCTGGCTGGAACGGAAGTTGGTGCCCAACGTGTGCAGGCGCCCGGTGGTGGCCTGGCGGGCCCGCAGGTAGGTGTAGATATCGGCGCCACGGAAGGCGTAGATCGCCTGCTTAGGATCGCCGATCAGAAACAATCCGGTCTCGGGATCGTTGGCCTCGATGCGGTAGATGCTTTCGAAGATCCGGTACTGCACCGGGTCGGTGTCCTGGAACTCGTCGATCAGGGCCACCGGGAACTGCTCGCGGATCAGGGTCGCCAGGCGCTCGCCGCCATCGCTGTGCAGGGCGCAGTCCAGACGCAGCAGCATGTCGTCGAAGCCCATCTCGGCACGGCGACGTTTCTCTTCTTCAAAGCGCTCACCGACCCACTGCGCGGCGTGCTGCAGGACCGCGGCGTCAGGGCTGGGCAAAGCCTCGAGGCTGGCCTTGAGCCCGGCCATGGCTTCAAGCGCCGGGTGCTGTGGCGCCTCTCCCTTCCAGGCCTCGCTCATGCCGTCCGGGGTCAGGCGGGTGAAGCCGGTGCCGATGTCCAACTGTTCAACGGACTCGTCCTCGGCCCAGGCGCTGATCTTTTCAAACCAGGGCTCGAAGAAGCGCGCCTGCAGCTTGCGGCCATCGACGCTTTTGCTGGCCACGCCTTGCAGGCAGATATCCCGCAACTCCTCGGCCCATAGCCGCCAGGGTGCCTTGAGTTGCACCAGGGCTTCCCGGCGCTCCTGCAGGCAAGCCTCGATCAACTCGGCGGGCGTCTGCGCCGAGGGCTCGCGATGCTCGCTGCCAAACAGCGCGCGAACCCGCGGCAGCAACTGGGCCGGGCCGACCCAGTTGGCGCGTACCCAGTTCAGCGCATCGCCCTGCATCGGGTAGCAGAACAGCCGCCAGTAATCGCGCAGCACCTGCCCCAGCAGGTCGCTATGGTCGGTTTCCAGGGTCTGGGTGAACAGACTGCCGCTGTCGAAGGCGTGCTCGCGCAGCATCCGCTGACACCAGCTGTGGATGGTGGAGACGGCGGCCTCGTCCATCCATTGCGCGGCGATGTCCAGGCGATTGGCGCAGGCGGCCCACTGTTCGGCAGGGTATTGCTCGCGCATCTGGAGGATCAGGCTGTCGGGGGCACTGATCTCGTCACGGAAGAAACGCGCGGCCTCCGCCAGGCGGGTACGGATGCGCTCGCGCAGCTCCTTGGTCGCGGCGTCAGTGAAGGTCACCACCAGAATCTGCGGCGGCAGCAGTTCGCGGCCAAAACCTGCGGACTCGCCACCGTGCCCCAGCACCAGGCGCAGGTACAGCGCGGAGATGGTGAAGGTCTTGCCGGTGCCGGCGCTGGCTTCGATCAGCTGGCTGCCGCGCAGGGGAAAGGCCAGGGCCAGGGGGGCTTGTTGACTCATTGCGCGGCCTCCTCGCCGAGGGCGGAACGCCAGGGCGCGTCCAGCAGGGGACGATAGAGCGTTTCGGCCCAGCCGCTGAAGGTCTCATCGGCGATCAGTGCGTTGTAATCGGCAAATTGCCGGGCCAGGGCCGGAGTCTCCCGGCGCTCACCCTCGCTGTTCTGGCCGTCGCCATCGTAAGTCTTGCGGGCGGCGGCGCCGGCTTTGTCCGGATCGCTCTGCCCGAGCCAGGCAAAGGCGGTCTTGACCGCCACCGGCAGCGGCTGGCGCATGCCCGCCTGCCAGGCCAGCAGCAGGTTGCCGAGAATCGTCCGTGCCTGTTGCTGCTCCAGCGGCGCGAGCAACAGGCTGTCATCGCTGGCCACCAGCGCGGTGGTCAGGGAATAGCCGCTGGCGCAGGCCAGCAGGTGATTGATCCAGGGTTTGATCAGGCGGTGCCATTTGCGGGTCTTGATCGAGCCGATGCCATTGGCAATGGTGGTCACCGCCAACAGCCCGCCATCTGCCCGCTGATGCAGGCTGCTCAACCAGCCTTCCACACGCACGCCCTGGAGCTCCAGGCTGACCGGCAAGGCGCTGGTCAGCGGTGTCGGCCACAGGTCCAGCAGTTGCCGGTAGCGCTGCAGCAGGTCCGGCAACGGCTCCATGAGCTCACGTTGCAGGCACTCGCCAAACCCGGCCATGGGCAGCAGGCCGCTGGCTTGCAGCCGCTGCGCCTGGGCCTGCAGGGCCTGCTCCGGATGCGCGGCATCGCTCAAGGCCGCTTCCAGCAAACTGTCGCTCAGGCTGTAGCGTTGCAGGGCATCGAGGACGAAGGGCTCCTCGTCCGCCAGGGGCGCGTCCATGGCCTCGAAGAACACCTTGAGCCGCTGGCTGAAAAAGTGCCGTACCGGGTGCCGCAGAAAGTCCTGCAACTGAGCCAGGCTCAGGGGTTCATCCTGGACATAGGGTTCAAGGGGCTGGACGGCCATGGCGGGCTCGTGGGCCTGGTGCAGGACCTGCCATTCCCGGGCATAGCTGAACAGTGTGTCGCTGTCGTGGAAGTAGCGGGCACTGAAGGGCTGCAGCGGGTGCTCCTGGGTCAGGGCGTCGAGCAACGATGCCTGTTCGTCCACCAGCCGCCAGCCGCCGGCCAGATGATCGCGCAGCTGGCCGATCAGTACCGAGGCGGGCCGTTCGCTGTTGTCGCGAATACTGCGGCCAACCCAACTGATGTACAGCTGGTCCCGGGCCGAGAGCAGGGCTTCGAGCAGCAGGTAGCGGTCATCCTCACGCCGTGAACGGTCGCCGGGACGGTAGTCGCTGCCCATCAGGTCGAAGTCCAGGGGCGGCTGGGCGCGCGGGTAATCGCCGTCGTTCATGCCCAAAAGACACACCAGCTTGAAGGGGATGGCACGCATCGGCATCAGGGTGCAGAAGTTCACGGCGCCGGCGAGAAAGCGCTGGGACAGGCGGCCCTGATCCAGGCCGGCGAGCCAGGCTTCGCGCACCACCGTCAGGGGCAACCGATCTTGCAGGCCGACGGATTCGCAGGTTTCCAGCCAGGTTTCCCGCAGGTCCTCAAGCTGGCCCAACAGGTAGTCGTCGTGCTCGGTAGAGGCCAGGAAGAACAGCTGCAGCAACTGCTGCAGGCGCTCGCCCCACTGGGCGGGCACCGCCGGTTCGATGAGTTGCTGGTAGGCCATCTGCAAGGCATCCAGCAGAGCCACCAAGGGACCGATCAGCGCTGCGTCCAGGCCGCCAATCTCGTCATAGGGCTCGATGCCGTCGCAGGCAGAGGAGCGGCCGACGGCGTACCCCAGGAGCATGCGCCGCAGACCGAAACGCCAGCTGTTTTGCTCAAGCTCCTGGGGCAGCCCCAGTTCGGCCCGTTGCTCGGCGTTCATGCCCCAACGGATACCGGCCCCCTCGATCCAGCGATGCAAGGTCGGCAGGTCGGCTTCGTCGACACCAAAACGGGCGCGCAACGCAGGCACATCAAGCAGGTCGAGGATCTCGCTGACCGGAAAGCGGCTGTCCGGCAGTTTCAGCAGGTGCTCGACGGCAATCAGCAGCGGGTCGCGGCCACGCTGGCCCTGGTCGGTGAGGGTGAAGGGGATGAAGCGGCGCTCATCTCGTTCCAACTGGCCGAATACCGCCCGGATGTGCGGGGCGTAGCTGTCGATGTCCGGCACCATGACGATCACGTCCCGGGGGCGCAGCCCGGGTTCGGCACTGAAGCGCGCCAGTAGCTGGTCATGGAGGATTTCCACTTCCCGTTGCGCACTGTGGGCAATGTGAAAACGGATCGATTGATCCTGCTGCAAATCGACGGCGGGCCAGCGTTCGCGGGTTTCGTTGAGGGGGCGCAGTTCGAGGATGTCGTCCTGCAACTGCTGGAGCATGGTGTGCGGTTCGCTCTCGCTGAACAGGTCGATGCGACCGTCGCGAAAAGCCGCGCGGTAGCTGTTGGGATCGTCGTAGCTGTCCAGCAGATTGATGTAGTCCCGTCCCTGTTTGCCCCAGGCAGCCAGCAGCGGATGGGCGTGCTGGTGCAGGGTTTGCGGATCCAGGGCCAGGGGCATGCCGGCTTTGCGCGCCTGACGTTTGTACTGGTGGCGCAGCAGATCCTTGTCGGCAACGATATCCGCCCAATGGTGACGGCAGGGGTTGTGCACACAGAGCAGGACCTGGCTGAAACGCGCCAGTCCGGCCAAGGCTTCGAGGGCTTGGGCCGGCAATGAGGAAATGCCGAAAACGATCACCCGGGATGGCAAGCCGGCGGGGGGCTGGTCCAGGCTGTTGATCCGCTCGATAAAGCGTTGGTGGACTCCGGCTCGACTCTGGGCCATGCCCTCGGTGCCGACATCCACCAGCAGGGCTCGCCACAGTTCGGCTTGCCAGCAGTTGGCTGGGGTCAGGGCCTTGGCTTCGCCGCGAACGTTGCGCAATTGATGGCGCCCTGCCGACCAGTCTTCCAGCCAGTCGGCTCGATAGACCTGATATTGGTCGAACAGGTCCGCCAGGCGCTCAGCCAGTTGGTAGCGTTTACGCAGATCGCTGTCGTGGGTCAGGAAGCGTTGCAGGGGCTCGAAATGGGGCTCGTCGATCAATTCCGGCAGCAGGCGCATCAGACGCCAGGTCAGCGGGGCTTTATCCAGCAAGGATTTGGGCGGGATTTCATCACGCCCCAGTACCAGACGGTAGAGCTGCCACATGAAGCTACCGGGCAACTGCACATCGATCGCTGCGGCGATCCCGCAGCCGCCGGAGTCATCCTCCTCGGGGTCTTCGGCCAGGGCCAGCTTCAACCATTGGGCGATGCCATTGCTCTGCACCAGGGCGATTTCATTTTCCAGGGGAGCCAGCGGGTAACGCCGCATCCAGCTGACCACCAGACTGCGCAGCTCGTCCAGGCGGTTACCGTGAACCACCATAAAACCGGGGGTGAGGGACGAGGCGTCCGGCATAAAGGCTTCCTTGGAGAATGCAAAAAGCTAGGCCGGAACCTTAGCACTGTCGCGGGGTG